>NZ_JAJTSZ010000009.1 GCF_021440195.1 Dyadobacter sp. CY356 | reverse complement strand
TCTTGTTGGTGACTATTGGCCTGGTGTTCACCTCTTCCCATCCCGAACAGAGAAGTTAAGCCCAGAACCGCCGATGATACTTGGGTCAAACCTGGTAAAGTAGGTAGTCGCCACAATACCATTACAAAAAAATCCCATCTTCATAAGAGATGGGATTTTTTTGTTTATGTTTCCTAGTCTGGCGTAACAATATCAGAGCAGTTATGTTTAAATCATACCTGTTATTACATATTCATCTAAATACCCCAAGCCGAAACAATTAGACTTCGTGAGCCACCAAAATCCCGATGCTCGCACAGATATATCCCCTGCCAGGTTCCCAGTGCTAATCTTCCATTTCGAATAGGAATTGTAACTGAGCTACCCAGAAGAGAAGCTTTTAAATGAGCCGGCATATCGTCAGAACCTTCATAATCGTGCTGGTAATCCGGATCATTTTCCTTAACGGTTTTATTGAAGAACATTTCAAAGTCTTTCCTAACCGTAGGATCTGCATTTTCGTTAATAGTCAAAGAGGCAGAAGTATGCTGGATGAAAACCTGGCACATTCCGGTTTTTAACTCAGCAATCTGTGGCATTGCGTAGAGCACCTCAGAAGTAATCAAATGAAATCCTCTTCTTTTTTCTTTAAGCTGGAATCCCTGCTGAAACATTTTCATGGTTTATTCTTTTCGAAAGTCTTTTGGCATTATTAATACTAAAAGTGATCCTGTAAATATCTGTTCTGACGAAAAGTAAAGGTTGACCGGATTCCGACCAACCTTTACAATGTATAACAAATAAATATCTCTGGCTACAAACCCTTAATCACTTTTCTGAAAGCCCGGTCGTTGCCTTGTTTAATTTCAATAATGTAAATGCCAACCGGTAAGGTCGAAATATCGATTTCTTTTAACTCAGACTGATTTTCTTTATTGATACGTATTTGTTTGTGAAGTCGTCCAACACCTGCATCGAACACATTTATTTCTACCGGCGAATCATTTTTATTCAATACATCAATAGAAATATAACGTGCCGTAGGATTAGGATAAACCCGAACAGACTGATGTAATGTCAACTTAGTTTCGGTGATTGGCAGAGTTGTGGTAAGCGAAGCCAACGCCGTAACAGAATCTATTGCTGCTACCCTTGCGTTAGATGCGGAACCTACAACGAACATTGGAGTTTCAGTAGCGGTTACTGTTATATTTCCAGCTACAACTTCCACTTCTTGCATATCCATATTATCACTTCCTGCTTTGGGACGATATATTTTGGCATGAGAGAAGTCGCCTACATGTAAGGTATAATTCGCAGTTCTTCCTTTTTCGTCAGGAACCGTCAGAATAAATAAAGATTTTCCATCACGTTCATAGCGATCGACAATTGGATCCTGGTAGGTAGTTTCTTTATAACTATAATCTCCAAAGACCTTGTTTACCTGATAAAGATAATCGGCAGATGGTCTGCGCGACTGATCCTCGTTGATTAAACCTGAACTGCCAAATATTCCACCTCCTGCGTTATCATCATACATTTGATAAAAAAACATTTTTGATACACCATGACGGGCAGAAAATAAAGAAGTTCTCAATATCCAGTCGCCTTGTGTTTCAAGAGCAGACTTATTCCCTACCGGAATTGCTTTTAATGGGCTGGTTTGAGCTATATCATATCCTGCTTCGGTAATCCAAACCGGCATATCACGGGAAATATCATGAGAAACCTGAACGAAATTTTCTAGGATCTGATTGGCATTACCAACTTCCGGCGCTACTCCGCGGCTTGACGTTCCACTTTGAGATGACGACGCATCATCAGTGTACAAATGGAAATTAATTACATCCCAACAAAGATTTACAGTGCCATCAGCATTATAGCCGCGGAATTCCCTGCACCAGTCCACCATACCTTTTATATAATCCGGACCGGTTACTAAGCCTGCATTTACAACCTTAATATTTGGATCAGCATTTTTTACACCAATTCCCGGACCCATTGTATTTTTATGTCCGTCATAAAAGGCAGATAAATTGGCTGCATATTCCCTGGCAGTTTGATAGCCCTTTCTTCCCTTCCACCATTTGTCACGTTCATTGTCGCACTCAATATATTTGATCAGATTAAGTCCGATCTTTATAGTGTTGGGATTATCACCATTCCATCTTGGCACGCTGTAAACACTCAGTAGAGAAGGATCTACATTGGTATTACTGCCATAACGTGCAATGTATTGAAAAGCAACTCTTGCCTGATCTTTATAAGATAAAGGATCAGCAAAATCTTTTCCATAACGAACCGGAACATTTTCAGCATCACGTTCCGTTTCTGGATAAGTAGCAAGCATCCACCCCGGAACGGTTTTCAAACAAGCCAGTACTTCGATATTTGCTGCTTTGCAACGCTCATAAATCGCATCATAATTCCAGCCTCCGCTTAGTGTTGGATTATATGAAAACTGACCTTCATTTGCTTCCAGTTTTTCCCAGTCCATATAATGACGGATTCCTGTAAAACTTTTTGCAGCATTCATTTTGGTTTCACTGATTTGCCATGGACTTTGACCATCTTCAAAATTCCATTCGTAAGCATTTACGCCAAACAAATCTCTTAATTTGATATCCTTTTTAGGGATCGGTGTAACTGCTTTGGTTGTAGGTTTATAAGTACCATACAATTCCATTTCTGTTGGGAAACCGTGTTTGATGCTTAATACCAGATAACGGATATTGGTTACTTTATTATCGAGTTTGAACAATCCATCGCCCGCTGTTTGTCTGCCAGGGTAAGGACCAACCCAACCGTTATAAACCTCGCCTGTAAAAGTTGCAACTGGAATTCTCTCCCATTGATCTGTAATCACTGACAAGATCATCGGATTATCTTTAAAAGTACCTGTGAAGTCAAAAAATTTAACACTTTCTAACGAAATCTCTTCGCCTTCAAGCAATGGATAATAAGCATCATAGCGATCCAGCGCAAGTCCGTATCCCGTATTTACCTCAGTCTGCGTATCACCATCAAACAGGGCGTCAAGTCCGTTACTGGTATTATTTAATTGATACCAACGTTTTGGATCCAGTGGAATTTTGACAGCTGTCGAAGGGTTTTGCGGATCAATAGGTGTTGATACAGATTGAATAACCTGTGTTCTGGCTACATTTTCTGCTGCGCTAAAACCAGCACTTTCAGTTTGAGATGCTGTAATTGTAGCCGAACCAGCTGTTAGAATTGTTGCCTTCCAGCTTCCGGTTTGATTTGAGACAGAAACGACTGACGGATTTGAAGAAGCAAATGTGATAGGTGATTCTGTATTTGTACTGGATGCAGTCAGGTCAAAAGGTGCAGCTCCTGTCAGTTTTATAGGAAGTTCACCAAAAGTAATTACGGATGGAGATTTAACTGGTGCCGTTCCACCGCTGGTCACTTCAAACCAGTTGAAGTAGAAGTCACCTTTTTCAGCATATAGTCGTATCACCTGACTTCCAGCCGGAAGCGTTGCTATGGTACTAATGGTCACGTAATTCTGCCAGCCTGATATCGGTACTTCTACGTGACCAAGAATTGCTCCGGCAGTATTCTTTATTTGAATAAGACCGTCTCCGTAACTTTTGAAAACGCGGAATTTAAAAGTATATGTTCCGGCTGATGTCACAGCAACGTTGTAGTCAAGATAATCTCCGGCATCAATATTATTTACATTTTTAACACCGTCGACATCCTGTGTATCTTCAGTTCTGACATCACTCGCCACGTCAAAACTTTCTGCTTCTATTTTTGCAGGTAGTGATCGTGAAGCGGTTCCTTCAAACCAGTTAAGGCTCCAAACCCCTTTTTTTGAATAAACACGTAAAACCTGGTCTCCGGCTGGTAACTGAGCCACCAGATTTGCAGATCCCCAGCCTTGCATACCGCCTGTGCGAGGCAGATTATTAATTTGACCTAAAACAGTACCATTTGCGGAGCGAAGTTCAAGAGAAGCATCATCGCTAAATCCATTAGCAATTCTGAATTTGAAAGTGTAAAAACCAGCTGATACCACCTTTACATTATAATCCATCCAGTTATTGTCACCTATCCAGCCAATATCCTGACCGCCATCTACATCTTCTGTGTTTTCAGGAGCAACACCATTTACGACACTGAAATTTTCAGCCTGTACTTTTCCTGGGATCAGGTTTGATTTAGTCAACTCAAACCAGTTAAAATTAAAGGTTCCGCGGTTTGCATAAATTCTGATAACCTGATTTCCGGCAGGTAATGTTGCCGTTGTATTAATGGTTTTCCACACCTGCCATCCGCCAGTCAAAGGTACATCCACCTCACCCAGTACATTTCCACCGGCATTTTTTACCTGAATATTACCGTTTCCATATTGATTGGCGATTCTGAAATTGAAATTATAAGTACCGGCCGTTGCCACGTTGACATTATAATCCATAAAATCGCCATCATCGATGTAACCCAGGTTTTTCACGCCATCAGAATCTGCCGTATTTTCAGGACGAACGTCACTGGCAACATCATAATCTTCGGCTTCGATCCTGCCTGGCAGTGCTTTTGAACCTGAAACTTCGAACCAGTTAAGACTGAAAATTCCCTTTTTTGCAAAGACGCGCAGCGTCTGTTTTCCGGCAGGTAAATTCACAAGCATACTGGTTGTGGCCCAACCCTGCATACCACCTGTGCGCGGAAGATTGTTAATTTCTCCTAAAACGGTTCCGTCCGAAGACTTTAATGAAAGTGATGCGTCGTCACTGAAACCATTTGCAATACGAAATTTGAAAGTATAGAATCCCGAAGAAGCCACATTGACATTGTAATCCATCCAGCTGTTATCACCAATCCAGCTAACATCCAACCCGCCGCCGATATCTTCCGCAGTATCCGTTCCGGATCCGCTGATCGCTGAAAAATTCTCAGCTTCAATTTTTCCGGGGATAAAATTTTCCTGATATGTTTCAAACCAGTTAAAATTGAATTCGCCACCACGGGCAAAAATCCTGATTTTCTGGCTTCCCGCGGGCAATGTTGCTTGTGTGCTGATTGTGGTCCAGCTTTGCCATCCGCCTGTTTTCGGAACATTTATTTGTCCTAGTATAACACCATTCGCATTCTGGATTTCGATTATACCGTTGCCATAACTATTAGCTACCCGGAAATTAAAAGTATAAGTTCCGGCCACCGAAGGCTGAATCTGGTAATCCATCCAGTCGTTCGCGTCAATATAACCAACATTAAGTCCACCACCGGCATCGCTTGTGTTTTCTGTGGAAACACCGCTCATTTGTGAGTAATTTTCGGCCTCGGTTCTTCCTGGGGAAGGCTGATTATTCTGCGCGTTAACTTCAAAAAGTGAACAAAAGAAAATTAAGCTGAGGAAAAGTTTTTTCATATAATGTGATGTGGTTAATTTTTCGTCTAATATACAGTTTGTTAACAATCTGTGTAGATAAAATTCAAAAATTTATAGAAATACTTCGCAATGGATATTGTAGTTAATTGTACTAAATGAAGAAAGCTCCATACTAAATAAATAGCATGGAGCTTTCCTATATCTTATTGAATAAAACGTAAGTTAAACCTTATTTATTTAGTTTCCATCTGTACCATTTCTTCACAAGCATTGGCACAATTTCTACATGCTTCTGCACATATTTTACAATGTTCCATTCCCATTGCAGCATGTTTTTCACATTCTTCGGCACAAGCATTGCAGACGTCGGCACATACCTTGCAAAGATCATCTGCAAATTCACTGTCCAGGCTTAGCAACTGTGCTGTTGCATAACATAAAGCTGAGCATTGCAAATTCAGATTAATGCATTTTGCCTGCATATTAACATCTTTTTCTTTTAAACAGGCACTTGCACAGTAGTTGCAGGCAGCAACGCATGCATTACAAAGATCGATGCAGTTTTGCAGTATTGGGCTAGTCATGGTTGAGTTAGTTAAGGAAATAATCGTTATTACGGCATGTTGTAAATAATCCTGCCAGATTTTTTGATTGCCTTGATGATAGCGATCAAATATTCAATTCAGACTTTTCGGGCGAGAAAGGTTATCTTTATAAAAATTTTGAAATTGATTTAACTATGCTCATTAAACAAAAACATCTCGAAGGAATAAAGGCAGGAAGCATTTCACTGGCATTTCGTAAATGGAAAAAGCTTCAGGTGAGTGCCGGCGGTCTTGTAAAAACCAGCGTGGGTGTGATCCGGATCGTTTCGATCGAGAAAACGGATCTTGATAAAATTACTGATGCTGATGCGCAAAAGGCTGGATTTACAGCAGCACAACCGTTGATTCAGCTCCTGGAAAGCCAGAAAGATGGTGATATTTATAAAATAGAGGTTGTTTTTGACTCCGAAGATCCCCGGGTCGAATTGAGAGAAAAAGCAAATATTACCGAAGAAGAATTAGAAGAATTGAAACTGGCGCTGGATAACCTGGATAAATTCAGTAAAATTGGGAAATGGACTACAAAAACATTAATCGCGATTCAGGAAAATCCGAAACTGCGGGCAGCTGATTTAGCGATTAAAGCGAAAAAAGAAAAGGAATGGCTGAAATTGAATATTAGGAAACTGAAAGCCCTGGGCCTCACGATCAGCCATGAACCAGGATATACTTTATCACCACTCGGAGAAGAATATCTGAAATTAATCAGCAAATAACATTTTTTACCGGCCCGGATTTTCCGGGCTTTTTTGTTATTGCGCAATCAGGTTTAGAAATAAGTGATTGTTTGGTATATGGGAATGGTTATTTTAATGCGTGTTTTAATCAGTTTGGTTACTGAAATAACTTAGCAAAATTATGAATATTAACGGGCCAATTATTGTCATTGAAGACGATCTGGAAGATCAGTTTCTGATTGGAGAAACTTTTAAAAACCTTCCATATGACAACGAGGTGTTGTTTTTCGAAGATGGAATAAAAGCAATGGAATTTCTTGACTCGACAGATTCTAAACCGCTGCTTATTTTGTCTGATATCAACATGCCGAAAATGAGCGGCCAGGAGATCAGAGATATTGTGCACAATCATGAACAGCCAGATATCAAATGTATTCCCTATTTGTTTTTCACAACAGATGCACACCGGGAGTCTGTAATGGATGCTTATTCCAGCTCTATCCAGGGCTTTTTTAAGAAGCCGGCGTCATATGAAGATTTTGAAAATACTATACGGACGATTGTCGATTACTGGAAAGGATGCATATCACCGGCAGAATATTTTTAATTACAATGGACGGAGTAAATGATCAGTACTACTAAAATCTTTCCTTAAAGTTATGATTAACGCTATATCCAGAATTGAATTAATTAAAGGCGATATAACAAAACTCGCCGTGGACGCGATAGTGAATGCGGCAAATTCTTCTCTGTTAGGTGGTGGAGGTGTTGATGGTGCCATTCACAGAGCCGGGGGGCCTGACATTTTAGAAGATTGCAGGAAAATTATAGCCAGACAGGGCGGATGTAAAACCGGTGAAGCAGTGATTACCACGGCTGGAAAATTACCATCAAAATTCGTGATCCACACCGTCGGGCCGTTTTGGAATGGGGGAGAAAATAATGAGGCTGAAAAACTTTCCAATTGTTATATTAATTCGTTGCAGCTGGCCGCCATGAACAACTGTAAATCTGTTGCCTTTCCAAACATCAGCACAGGTATTTATGGTTATCCAAAATTTGAGGCCGCACAAGTCGCCGTGCAAACGGTTTCCAAATTCTTATCAAAAAATGACAAAATTGAAAAGGTCATTTTTGTCTGTTTTGATGAGGAGAATTATTTATTTGTACAAAATGAACTGAGTGGGGTGAGGGTTTAGTTTTTTAATGATAGAATGATAGAATGATAGAATGATAGAATGATAGAATGATAGAATGAACTCAGATTGCATTTTATTGTTAAATATATATGGGTTCATCAATCCTTTTTAAGGGTTGGTTCTTTTAACTAATTTAGTAATAAGTTGAATACACCAGTCAAACACGACGCATACTCCGCACTTCGCTATTCCGAATTCCGCTTTTTTCTTGCCAACAGTTTTTTGTACAGATGTGCGCTCCTGATTCAGGAAGTGATCATTGGCTATGAGCTATACCGTCTCACCCATGATCCTCTGGCTTTGGGCATGATCGGTCTGGCGGAAGTTGTTCCATTTATTGCCGTATCTCTTTTTGGCGGCCATGTTGCTGACCGCAACGACAGACGGATTATCCTTCGCGTTAGTTTGTCTGTTATTATTGCCGGCTCTGCGATTTTATATTTTCTTTTCCAGCCTCAATGGATTGCCGCGTTAACTACAAACCAGCATTTATGGTCTGTATATTCAGTCTTTTTTCTGATTGGACTGGCGAAAGGATTTTATTCTCCGGCCTCTTCTTCGTTGAAACCATTTCTCGTTCCTCGTGAAATTTATAGTAATTCTTCAACATGGAGCAGCACATTTTCCCAGGCTGGCGCTGTGATCGGGCCGGGAATTGCAGGTTTTCTCTATGTGTATATGGGATTGACACACACCTTACTCGCGATCATGATCACGATGGTGGTTTGCCTGGTGTTGATCACTTTGATAAAAACGAATCCGGTCAACAATAAACTATCAACGATCTCTATCTGGGAAAGTCTCAGAGATGGTTTACGATTTGTTTTCAGCACTAAAATAATTTTATACGCACTTTCGCTAGATATGTTTTCAGTTTTATTCGGAGGTGTAATTGCGATTTTACCGGTTTTTGCGGAGGATATTTTGCACATTGGCCCGGAAGGATTAGGATTGCTGAGAGCCGCGCCATCCGTTGGTGCGTTAATCACCATGTTTGCCATGGCGCATTTTCCACCAACACATCAGGCATGGCGAAATATGTTAATTTCCGTAGCCGGTTTTGGTGTTTTCACAATTATATTTTCACTTTCGACCAATTTCTGGCTGTCTTGCGCGGCCTTATTTGCTACCGGAATTTGTGATAGTATAAGCGTTGTGATCCGTCAAACCATCATGCAGATTTTCCCGCCAGATGAAATGCGTGGACGTGTCGCTTCTGTGAGTGGGATATTTGTAAGTTCCTCTAATGAGTTAGGCGCTTTCGAATCCGGCCTTGCAACAAGAATAGCAGGTCCAATTCCAACGGTTTTAGTTGGCGGAGCTATAACACTTTTAGTGGTTACCTACGTTTACAGTAAATCAAAAGATCTGTTTGCAATGAGGCTGACCTAATCTCAGATACATAAAAAAAGCGGGTTGCATTTTCTAAGGAATGGAAAGTGCAACCCGCTTTTGATTTATAACTTATGCAGCCGTTTTGAAAAATTTTGAGAAAAATAGAACCTGATAACTAATCGCATTTGACCAATATTCCCAGTTATGCGCACCTTTCCGGGTAATGAAATCATGAGGAATATTGTTGTCCAGAAGTTTCTGATGCAGTTTCACATTAACAGGAAAAAAGAAATCTTCCGTTCCGCAATCAATAATAAGCGGAAGGGTTTTTGAGGTCAAAAGATGTGTCAGATTAATTACGCTATTCTTATCCCATCTTTCAGGGAACTCTGCATATGATCCAAGTCTTTTGGAAAGATCCCAGTTTAAAGGAAAAGGCCGTAGGTCAACGCCACCACTCATACTGCCGGCTGCTCCAAAAATATCCTGATGTTTCAGTGCCAGAAATAATGCTCCGTGTCCGCCCATACTCAAACCGGTAATGGCTCGCCCTGATTTATTGTTGATCGTTTTATAATGTGAATCAATCCAGGAAACCAACTCGGAACTAACATAAGTTTCGTATTTCGAGGTGGTATCAACGGGACTGTCAAAGTACCAGCTGGAAAAATTTCCATCCGGACAAACAATCATCAACTTATACTGATCCGCATATTCTGCCACCGCTTTTACCTTGCTGATCCAGTCAGCCTGATTTCCGCTATAACCATGCAGTAAATATAAAACAGGAAGTTTTTCGGTTGATTTGATTGCGTCGGGAGTAATAACAACCGCCTTGATATTTTTCCGCATGGACGGGCTGTATGTGGAAACGGTATCGACTTTTGATGCTTTGAGTACCGGACTAATCAGAAGAAAAAGCAGAGGAATTAATAAATATTTCATTTTCAGTTTTAGTATATTTTTGAACAAAAGATTCAAAACATTGCTGGTTACTGGTTTCTTTGTTTTAAGAACACAATTAAAAATACATGGAGATTGGAAGGTATAAAAAATTGATTTTATATTATTTATCCTATATTTAGCGCATTATCCTCTTAATTTTTTAAAATGGAAGAAAAAGAACTGCGCCAGATTTCCTTTCACGGAGAAGGTAGTAAACTTTTTGGTATCTACATCGTCAATTTGCTGTTAACCATTGTAACACTTGGCATGTATTATCCATGGGCAAAAGCGGCAATTCTGCAATACATTTATCAGGAAACAGAATTTGAAGGCAGCCGTTTTACTTTTCATGGAACGGGCAAAGAAATGTTTATCGGGTTTATCAAAGCGATTGCAATATTCATCGTAATCTACGCATTTTTGATAATCTGTGTTTTGTCAAAAAAGCCATTTATCATGAGTATCGGATTTCTTGTGACTTACGCAGCTTTCATTTTATTGATTCCAATTGCCATTCACGGTTCTACAAAATACAGAGCGTCACGTTCATCATGGCGTGGAATACATTTTGGCTATCGCGGCGTCAGGAAGGAATTTTTGCAGGAATTTATTATTGGCGCGCTCATCACAATTTCCACAATGGGAATTTACTATTTCTGGTTTATTGTTAAAATCAGGAAATACATATTTGGTCACCTGCGTTTTGGAAACATTTCATTTTCGTATCATGGTGGCGGAACGGAATATTTCAAGCTTCATTTGAAAGGATATTTTCTTACTTTAATTACGCTCGGCATTTATTCATTCTGGTATATAAAAGACTTGTTCCGGTTTTTTGTTGATAATATTCAAATGGAGCAAGATGGCGAAATCATAAATTTCCGTTCAACTGCGACTGTCGGTCAGTACTTTAAACTGATTATGGGAAATCTTTTTATCATAATTTTTACGCTTGGCTTCGGAACTCCCTGGGCGACAGTGCGTACGCTAAGTTTTATTTTTTCAAATATTCTGATTGAAGGAAATCTGGATGTGAACGCAATTCAGCAAACAGAAATGGATTATCGCGATGCAACCGGTGAAGATATTACGGATATGATGGATATTGGTCTGGTCTAAGGAAAAGTCATTTATGTACCATTTCCATATTTTATATTTCGACGGAAAGCTTTCAATAACTCATCAGGCCACATTGGATCTGAAGCCAGATCACTGGATTATTCAATATGTGGATCAGGATTTCAACGATCAGATTGTCCGCTGGGAAATTAATAATATTGAACGGGATCTCAATTTTGATTCGCTATATATTTTCAGATATGGTGATTTTCCCAAACAAACCATCGAATGTAAGGATGGAAATCTGCTTGTTTCTCTGAAACAGCTTTACCCTGAAAAGGCGTTTTTTAGCAAAAGAATTGATTTATTATTAAACCAGAATGCAACGATTATTGCCGGGCTCGCTTGTGCATTAATTGGGCTGCTGGTTGCTGCCTATTTTTATATTCTTCCATGGTTTGCAGAAACTGTTGCAGACAAAATACCTATGGGTATGGAAACGCAGTTGGGAGAAAGAATGTATGAAAATGTTATTTCTCAATATAATAAAGATGATAGCCTGACGCATAAGGTTAATGATTTTGTAAAGGAAATTGATTTTAAAACGGATTATCCGGTTGAGATTACAGTTGTTAAAGAGGATAAAATGAACGCTTTTGCCTTGCCGGGCGGACATATTATTATTTTTGATAACATCATTTCAAACATGAAAACGAAGGAAGAGCTTGCGGCAGTTCTGGCTCACGAAGTTGCGCATGTGCATTACCGTCATGCTCTGAAAAGTGTTTCACGAAGTTTATCCGGTTATTTATTGGTTTCTCTGATTTTCAACGATATCAATGGTATCACCGCTGTTTTGGCTGATAATTCTAATATGTTGTTGAATTTAAATTATTCCAGAAGCCTGGAAAAGGATGCTGACGAAAAAGCGGTGAGGATTTTGCAGGCAAATGGATTGGACTTAAAAGGTTTTGCAGATCTGTTTAAACTGTTAAAATCTGAATCAAATGATTCCAGAACCTTAAATTTGTTAAGCACGCATCCACTGACCGATGATAGAATCAGGTATGCAAAAGACGCTGCACTTCGTCAAAAAGGAATTCGAAATAATGAAAAACTTGATAGGAAATGGCAGGAAATCGTTGAGCAAATGAAATAAAATTGCCCCGTATGGCACCATTTTTGTTATATTGAATTGAAATATAATGTTTTGGAAAAAAAGAAAGTCATATGAAAACGCTCACGAAAGAAGGTCAGAAGAAAATTGAAGATATAGCATTAAGATATGAATTAAGCAAAGACAGTGTTACTGAAATGTTGAAAGCAGTCATTAGCGGAAATGCAACAATGGCACAATTCAATATTCCGGAACTGGGCGGTAGCGGTCAATGGATGAAAGGTGGAATGACAATGGTTGGTGATATGTTTAACCGGACTTTGAAAATTACCGTCGATCAGCTTTGTACTGAACTTGCGCAATTGGTATCAACAGAAATTTTGTTTGAAGAACCTTCCGAAAAAAGTAATGAAATCAAAAATGGAGCTTCGGACAAACCCTGGCCAACCGTTTTTGGTAATCCCACCGCAAGCGGTTCTCAAAACAATTTCCGGTATGCCTACTTTGGCCCGGTACATCGTTTGGTCATTGAACAAAATGGGAGCAGAGCGATTTACGATACAAAGCACCATCAGATTTCGGGTGTTTCTCAGCAGCAGGGTTCCGGACAGTCTTATTTATTGACAAGCCAGGATGGCCCGGTTGATATTTCAACTTTACCATTAATTTCGGAACCGGGAAGTCTGACCCAGGAAACGCCCGGACTCGCTTATGACGTAACCCGATCGGAGGGATGGAAAGAAAATGAGAACACTTCAAAACCAACATTAGCTCCAATTTCAGAAGATTCGATATTTTCAACGATTGAAAAATTGTCTGGCTTATTTGAGAAAGGACATATTACCGAAGAAGAATATAAAGCTAAAAAGGCTGAATTACTGGCAAGACTTTAAGTTAATGGTTAATATTTAATTGTTAATGACGGCGGAATTGGTTTTTATAATTTAATTCTAGTCTGAAAGTAAAAAAAGCCGGATTGAGAAATTTCTCGATCCGGCTTTTTCAATATATCTTATTTATTATAAGCTGTTTACCGCTTTATGTGCATCACGATACTTTTTGATCAGATCGTGTGATGTTTTCAAAGATGCTTTTTGATCCGTGATCAATTGTCTTACCTCAACCGGGATTTCAGCATCTGATGCCAATGCATCTTCGTAAGCATCCTGTGCGGCATCTTCTCCACCTTCGCAGCTTTCCAATGCTGCTTGTCTGCTATGGCCTGTGAAGGTTGCTTTCACGTCCATCCAGATACGGTAGATTTTTCCTGAATTTGTAGTACCCGTTTCCACTTCACCGCCAAGGCTTAATACCTGAGATGTAAGTTCTGATACATAACCTCTGCTTTCATTTGCCATTTTCTGAAATAAACCTTGCAGGTCTACGTCGATATCGTCAGTTTCCGTGATCGCTCTTTCGTATCCTTCAATACGGTCGTTATTAATTTGGATCAGGTCATTTAATACTTCTATAAGATTTTCGTTCGTAGTTGACATAACAGTGTAATTTTAAATGAATATTGATATGACATTTAAAAACTTTATGCCATCGTCAGATTTGCCGTATATGGTGTTTATAATTAGTGAAACCGTGGTGAAGTGTTGCTGTTTTTTCCCGGCTGTGAGGAATAAGAGAAATTGGGCTGTCACCGATAATGTCGCTTACTGTTGTTAAGTATATGATATTAAGCTAGTTATAAAATTAAAACGCGAATCCAATTTTTAAACCGCCCCATTTATGTGTCCTGCCTGTTTCAAATTCCTTGCTTAGGTACGTTCTGTAATATTCAACATATAAATTCCTGACACTTAAAATCACACCATAGGAATTCTGTAAAGTAAAACGATTAATCTGTCCTGCCGTCAAAGTGTAAGGGCTGCTCCGGTTAATAATTCCTCCCTGCATTGTAGCGTCATATCCAACAAGGCTGACCAGCGGCTGCATATAGAAATATAGCTGGTAATTATTTTTAATTCTTTTTTCATGGGTTTGAAATGGAGAATCAAACCGTCCTATCGTTATGGTTGCTCCGCCCTGGATTTTATCAGAAAGTGTACCCAGGCGAATTCCGGAATTTGTATTCAGGGAAATAATATTAGGTACGTTGAAAATCTCCTTTTCGTAATTCAGTTCATAGTTAACAACCACCTCATTTTTGATCTGATATTGCCAACCCATGGGTTCCTGATCACCTGTCCAGCTATGAATTTTCTTTTGCATTTTACCGGCAAAAGCAGCCGGTCCAAGCATTCCGGTACTCAGTACCGATGTTAATCTGGATTTATGTAAGGTGTCAACAGAAGCGGCAAAACTCTTAATCATGATCACGCCGGCAAATGGACGGTCGTTTCGCAGAATTTCATTACTTTTTATACTGGTAGGTGTGAAACCGTAATGTTCAAAAGAAATGCCGTATTTGGTGCGACTGTTTTTTAAATGAAGCAATGTCCGGGTTAATGGATTCTTCCTTAATCCCGGATTTACAAATTCAAAGTTATAACCCTGCGTGTAGTAATAATCCGTTTTACCATAAAAGTCATTATCGTAGTGAATCCGGAAATATTTTTCGCCTGTCACATTTCGGTATGAGGCAAGATTGTCTATCCTCTGGCCAAATGATGAAACCAGAGGGATTAATAAAATAAATGTCAGAAATAGTTTTCGCATAGTAAGAGACATACGCTCTCAAACTTGCAGCGGATTAAGACGGATGCGCCAATAAAGATTTTACATGTAATTCATTATCCGAAAGATACTTTTCATGCGCTACTTCTTTGTTAAAAATGCGTTGGATTTTTCCCTTTTCGTAGGCCAGAAAAACGGCAGGATGCACATAGTATTTTCGACAAACGGTACGCGTATTTCCTAAATGTGCAGCCACAGCATCCAGGCAGGTATTTACAGTTTTATTAAATTCCCTTTTGGTTTTATATTCAGATTGTCCACTCAAAAACTCAAAAGCAGTGACCGTGCCCATCCACGTCCTGAAATCCTTTGCAGAAAAACTGGCTCCGGTATGTATTCTGATATATTCATTTACATGACTTGCCGACAAAGAACATTTTTCCCCTTTTTCATTGATATACTGAAACAGCCTGCGTCCCGGCATCTCTTTGCATTGTTTTACCAGCCTTGCTAACTGTATATCCTTCAAGGTAATATCCTGTTTTACGCCTTTTTTGCCTTTAAACATAAAACGGATCGTTTTACCTTTCACAGTAGCGTGTTTAGCATCCAAAGTAGTAATACCGGACGAACCATGTTTTATTTTATATCGCTGATTTCCAACACGGATACAGGTTTTATCCATTAATTTGATAACCAGTGCGATGGCTTTATCCAGATCAAAAGTACGGCGGCGCAGATCACTTTCTACCTTTTCGCGAAGCTGTGGCAGCGAATCGGAAAAAGTCAGTAACCGGTAATATTTTGTTTGATTACGTATCAAATTCCAATGCGGATGATAACGATACTGTTTACGTCCCGCTTCGTCAATACCAGTGGCCTGAAGATGTCCTTCCGGATCTTTACTGATCCAAACTTCCTGCCACGCAGGTGGTAAAACCAGTGATTTAATTCGGGCAATGGCCTCTTTATCCTTACATCTTTCACCCGATTTTTCAACATAATAAAACCTTGGCGATTTTCCTTTACGGATATATCCCGGTGCATCACTTCCCGAAATGTAATGAAGCCCTGCCGCAGCTGCTGTCAGTGCGGGATCTTTTTTGAGTTTTTTAATTTGTCTTGCGGAAATTACAGGCGGTTCTGTAAGTGTTCCAACGGCTACTGCTCCAGACATGATTCTTGTACTGTTATGTGATTTATTGGCATTATAATAAATCGATACCAGTATAATTAAAGAACTGATCAGTAAAGAGAAGATGAAATTAAATTGTTGATTTTCAGATTTTTAAACCTCAGGTAAGCAGAAAGTAAGGAGTTGCTTACCTGAAAATTGCGGAAGTATCTACTCAGTTTAGAATCACGGGCAGATCAAAATGGCAGATATTTCCGTAGAGATTAATTATTGTTGGCAATAAGGAAGTTGCTGATATCGGGTCGCAGGGCTAAATCACCTTTCTTGGACAAACATTTTTCAAGGATACTGATGAGGCTCGAAAAACTTGTGGGTTTTTGAACATACAGATTAGCACCTGCACTGTAAGCTGACTCCAGAAGATATCCGGCCACAGAAGTTGAGAGAATAATAACCGGAGTTTCCCGAAAAACATCTGTTGCCCTTAGTTCTGAAAGACATTCCAGTCCGTTTTTAACCGGCATATTCATGTCCAGGAATATCATGTCGGGAACAATTTCACTTGATTTTAATTTTTTCATCAACTCCAAACCATTTTCAGCAGTAACAAGGCTGGATGATAAGGGAAGTTGTTCTAATGCTTCCTGAAAAAGGAAGGTATCATCTTCATCATCATCAGCTAAAAAAATATTATAAGATTTTTCGGGGGTCATATTCGGTACTCCTTAGTTGTGTTTTAGTCCAAATGTCTATTATGCGACGGCAAAGTTCTATTTACCGTTTCAATCAGAGATTTTGTTAGGTTAAATCGGTCATAAAATTAATATAACTTTTTTCAAAATACATTTTTAACCGCTGTACTTTGCACACAGTCGATCAAATTTTTTCTATAACCATAATAAAAGGCTCCATGTTGAATAAATTCGTCACTATGAGAAGCGGGAATTGTGCATAGATTGTAGATAACGAGGATTTAGCAGATGTCCCAAAGATAATTTGGGTGGCATAATTTTTTGCTTTTAACTGTTGTATATCACTTAAAATGACAAAAATTATGAAAAAGATAACATTAAGCGCATTATTCCTGGCAAGTATATTAACATTTTCAGCTTGTAATACAGAAAAAAAGGAAGACAGCAAGGAAATGGCTGAGGACGCTAATGAGAAAAAATTTGATGACACTAAGCTTGAAGACGATACAGAGTTTGCTGTTGCAGCGGCAGATGGCGGTATGCTGGAAGTACAATTGGGAGAGCTTGCTGAAAAAAACGCAGCATCACCAGGCGTTAAGGATTTCGGTAAAATGATGGCAAAAGATCACTCTAAGGCAAATGATGAATTAAAGGCCTTGGCAGAAAAAAAGAACATTACACTTCCTACGGCATTAAGCGAAAAATGTCAGAAAATGTATAATGATCTTGCTGAAAAAACAGGAAAAGATTTTGACAAAGCTTATGTATCAGCCATGGTTGATGACCACAAAGAAGATATCAAGAAATTTGAAGAAGCTGCGAAAGATGGCAAAGATGCCGATATAAAAACATGGGCGGCTGAAAAACTGCCAACATTAAATCATCATCTTGAAACGGTACAGGGCCTGAAAGAAACGTTGAAATAAAATCGATATTAATATTTTTGAAAGCGGAATGACCTCAGGTTGTTCCGCTTTTTTTATGCGTATTAAATGAAAGTCCGGTTCTTATTTTAATTAATTCTTGTTTTTTGAAAGTATATAAAGTTATTTTGTCTACTAAATTTATAGAGTAATTCAATCATGCGTATTTCTCTGATGGTTCCAGAAAGTGATTTGATGGAATTTGGTATATAATTAAATAGAATTAATTGTGCAAAAAACAGAATATGATGCCGTAGTTGTAGGGTCAGGTCCAAACGGATTTGCTGCCGCAATAACCTTACAGCAACAGGGGCTTTCTGTTTTATTGGTTGAAGGCAAAAAGGAAATCGGTGGGGGAATGAGAACACAGGCTTTAACACTTCCTGGTTTTTTGCACGATGTCTGTTCCGCTGTTCATCCAATGGCGGTGCTTTCTCCTTTTTTTAAAAGTTTGTCTCTTGAAGAATACGGGCTGGAATTAATTCAGCCAAAACATGCTGCTGCGCATCCTTTTGATGACGGCACAGCTGGTGTCCTGGATCAGTCGGTGGAGGAAACGGCAAGGGGTTTGGGTATGGATGAGGCGGCTTATCTGAATTTTATGGGTCCGGTTGTACGGGATTTGCCAAAATTACTACCGGATTTATTAGGGCCTTTCCCTATACCAAAATATCCGCTGGCCTTGGCAGAATTTGGATTGAAAGCCATTCCATCCGCTGTTTTTATGGCGAATAAATTTAAGACAAAACAGGCACGCGGACTTTGGGCAGGCATGGCCGCTCACGCGATCCAGCCACTGGAAAATCTGACGACATCAGCCATCGGATTGATGTTGATGGCAGCAGGGCATGTAGCCGGCTGGCCCATTCCGAAAGGTGGTTCGCAGTCTATTGCTCATGCGTTAGCAGCCAAATTTCTTGCATTAGGAGGTGAAATTCAAACTGATTTTTTTGTAAAATCATTAAACCAGCTTCCTTCGGCAAAAGTTGTTTTGTTTGATACAACACCCAAGCAGTTAGTAGCTATTGCCGGAGAAAAATTAAATTCATCCTATAAAAATCGCCTGGCAAAATACCGATACGGTATGGGTGTTTTTAAAATCGACTGGGCATTAAGTGAACCTATTCCTTTCAAGGCCAATGCCTGTCAAAGCGCAGGAACGGTCCATTTAGGCAATACACTTGAAGAAATTGCTGAAGGCGAAAAAATGACTTCTGAGGGGAAACAATCTCAAAAACCGTTTGTGCTTTTATCACAACCCACTGTATTTGACAAAAGTCGCGCGCCGGAAGGCAAGCATACTGCCTGGGCATATTGTCACGTTCCCAGCGGCTCAAAGGAAGATATGACTGCTGCAATTGAAAATCAGGTGGAGCGCTTTGCGCCAGGTTTCAAGGATCTTGTTCTTGCACGAAGTACGATGAACACGGAGCAAATGGAAGCTTACAACCCGAACTATATCGGGGGAGATATTAATGGCGGCGTTCAGGATATTTTTCAATTATACACACGCCCGGTATTGAGTTTATCGCCTTACCGGACTTCCAATGCAGGTATTTATCTTTGTTCGTCTTCCACGCCACCGGGCGGAGGCGTTCATGGTATGTGTGGATTTCATGCTGCGAAAACCGCTTTGAAAGATATTTTTAAAATTTCAATTAGTTAAATAAAACTTGTGAATAAGGTCATTGATAATGAATAAAATAAAATTTGAGATGAAGGTTTTTGGAAATTTATTTTTGATGATGTCACTTGCTATGATTGGTTTAAGCTGCCAGACAAAACAGACAGCAGAAGAAAAAACAAAGGATAGTCTGGCCAAGTGTATTGCTGACGGAATGCCTACACGCGCTTCTGCAATTTTGGCAAGTCAGGAAAATATTGTGGAAGGAAAAGGCAGCAAAGACGGAATGGTATTGATCAAAGGCGGTGAATTTCTGATGGGCGCCGATGAATTCCCGGATTCGCGGCCGATGCATAAAGTCAATGTTGACCCGTTTTATATGGACGAACATGAGGTTACAAATGCTGAATTCGCCCGTTTTGTAAAAGCTACAAATTACAAAACAGTCGCTGAACGTCCCCTGAATCCGGCTGATTATCCGGGCGTTCCTGCGGATAAACTTGTTCCGGGCTCAGCGGTTTTTACGCCAACAGCACAAAAAGTTTCTTTGGAAAATCCGTTGCAATGGTGGAATTATGTGCCAGGCGCAAGCTGGTCACAGCCGGAAGGAAAAGGAAGTTCAATCAAAGGCCGTGAAAACTTACCGGTTGTCCATGTGTCTTACGAAGATGCATCGGCTTATGCCAAATGGGCTGGCAAACGTTTGCCAACGGAAGCAGAATGGGAATTTGCTGCGCAGGGTGGGAGAGGTAATCACACCTATTACTGGGGCGATCAGCTGAAACCGGGAAACAAATGGGTTGCCAATATTTACCAGGGAAGTTTTCCGGATCATAATTTAAAAGAGGACGGTTATGCTGCGGCGGCTCCGGTAAAAACCTTTCCTGCCAATCCTTTTGGTTTGTATGATATGGATGGTAATGTCTGGGAATGGTGCGAAGATCTGTACCGTCCGGATTATTATCAGAAAAGTCCTGCTAAAAACCCAACCGGCCCAACAGACAGCTACGATCCAGACGAGCCTGGTGCTGTAAAACGCGTTCAGCGCGGCGGATCGTTTTTGTGCAGCGATGAATATTGCATTCGTTACAAGGCAGGAAGTCGGGGGAAAGGTGAAGTTACCAGCGGAAGTAATAATCTGGGTTTTCGGTGTGTGATGGCTGCAAAATAATTCCGAAAGTATAATTTATTCATTTTGAATGGTTTATGCCAATAATGTCGTCTAAGTTGATAAGAATTATAAATATTTATACTCTATAAACTTAATAGATTAAGTATTCTATTGTTTTTATCAGGAATTAGGCATTACTTTGTAATATAAGATTTAATTTACGATCGAAAATTAAATTATTAGAAACGGATTGTCGTCGTATATGAGTACTCGTTTTTTGACAGTTCCCGGATTAGCGGGTTCAGGCCCGCAGCATTGGCAAACGATTTGGGAAGTTCAGCAACCTGATCTTTTCAAAAGAATTCAACAGGATAACTGGGACTGGCCAAATCGTGAAGACTGGGTTGAAAGGTTACAGGAGAGCATCAGCAAGCTGACTTCTCCCACGGTTCTGGTGGCGCATAGTCTTGGATGTATAACGGTAGTGCATTGGGCAGCTAAATATTCGTCACCATGGATTGAGGGTGCTCTGCTGGTAGCTCCGGCAGATGCGGAACTATCAAAAAGATTGAATTTTGTAGAAGGTTTTGTTCCAATTCCTTTTTCGCCCTTGCCGTTTAAAAGTATCGTTGTAGCCAGTACCAATGATATTTACGCGTCTATCAAACGCTCACAGTTTTTCGCAGCTTCCTGGGGCAGCGAATTTATAAATCTTGGGAAAAAGGGTCATATCAATGCCGTTTCAAAACTGGAAGACTGGCCGGAAGGAAAAGAAATTCTGAAACAACTGGTGAGTCCTGAGATCATTGACATTAAGTGAAGTTATCAATAAAATCAAGTAGTAATTGGGCTAGTACAGTGTATCGGGTGCGATTTGCGCGCCCGATTACCTTTATCAGGAATTTATTTACATCTATATAATCTTTAATCCATTTAATTCAAGAAAACGATGAAAAAGATCTTTGTATTCGCTTTGGTAGGTCTATGGGTAAATGCTGCTGCGATTGCAGGTGATCCTGCTAAATCAAAAGCTGCGGACAAAACTTTAAGTGTTGATACCAAAGCCAGCAAAGTGGTATGGGTTGGTAAAAAAGTAACAGGAGAACACACTGGCACTGTTCCGGTAAGCAGCGGAACTTTGATTTTGGATAAAGATAAATTGAAAGGCGGGAGTTTTGTTCTGGATACCAAATCTCTGACAGTTACTGATTTAACTGACAACGATTCCAACGCAAAATTAACCGGACATTTGAAAGGCAATGACTTTTTTGCGGTAGAAAAATTCCCACAGTCAAAACTTGACATAACCTCGGTAACTGCAAAAGGATCAAACGTATACGATGTGACAGGAAAATTGACGATCAAGGGTATTACAAATGATGTCACTTTTCCCGCAACTGTTAAGGCTGATGGAAAAGCAGTAGCAGCCACAGCGAAAATAACGGTGGACCGTACAAAATATGATATTAAATTCCGCTCAACAAATTTCTTCGAAAATCTTGGCGACAAAGCGATTTCAAACGATTTTGTTCTGGATGTAAATCTGATAGCTAAATAGCTGTTGGCTTATAGGAAATAGCTTTTTGCCCGACCGATTTTTGTTGAAACTACCCGTTGATTTATTTCAGCGGGTAGTTTTTTGTTAAGATTTAAATAAAAAGATTATATTCCTGATAATCTTGAATCGTCTTGCGAGGCCATCCTAACCGCTAAAGCGAATAGCCAACAGCTCCTCATCCAAGTAGTTGAGCTGGCTTTTACTCTTTAATTAATTCGTCATCATAAAACTATACTAATGAGAAACTTTACCAAGGGCCTACTTCCTGCGATTTTATTGATATCAATGCAGGTTCATGCACAAACAAAAAATGAGCTTCCTGACTGGGCTTTTGGCGGTTTTGTGAGACCGGCAAATGTGAATCCGGTTATATCTCCTGATACTACTACGCGGTTTTTGGATCCGATGACCAAAAAGATGGTAGCCTGGGAATCGAATGATACTTTCAATCCGGCGGCGACCATGAAAGATGGGAAAATTGTGGTCATTTATCGTGCTGAGGATAAGTTAGGAAGGGAAATAGGGATGCGCACATCCCGTTTGGGTTATGCTGAAAGTACAGACGGAATTACTTTTAAAAGGAAAAAAACACCGGTTTTTTATCCCGGGGATGATAATCAAAAGGCAATGGAATGGCCGGGAGGTTGCGAAGATCCGCGTGTGGCGGTAACCGAGGACGGAACCTATGTTTTGATTTATACACAATGGAACAGGGACAAAGCCAGACTGGGTATAGCTACTTCAAAAGATCTGGTAAAATGGGAAAAACACGGTCCTGCTTTTGTTAAAGCGTATAATGGGAAATTTAATAATATCTGGTCAAAGTCTGGCTCTATTGTAACCAAACTGGTTAATGACAAACAGGTAATCGCTAAGATAAACGGAAAATACTGGTTGTATTTTGGGGAAGCGAATGTAAATGTGGCTACTTCAACCGACCTGATTAACTGGACGCCCTTGGTGGATGATAAGGAAAACCTGATCAATCTGATTTCGCCGAGAAAAGGATTTTTTGATAGTAATCTTACGGAATGTGGCCCGCCGGCTATTGTTACGGACAAAGGAATTGTTTTGTTATACAATGGAAAAAATGATAAGGGTGCTGATGGTGATCTGAGATTTACACCTAATAGTTATTGCGCAGGTCAGGTTTTATTTGATAAAAATGATCCTTCCAAATTGATCAGTAGAATGGATGTTCCATTTTTCAGGCCCATGGAGCCTTTTGAAAAAAGTGGTCAGTACGTTGCCGGTACCGTGTTTATCGAAGGCATGGTTTACTTTAAGAAAAAGTGGCTTTTATATTATGGCTGTGCGGATTCCAGAGTTGGCGTGGCTGTTTTTGATCCAAAATTAAAAACGCCGGGAGATCCGATACCAACCAGATAACAATTTGTTAATCCCAATTAAAAAACGCTTCTAACTTTCAGCAGATCAGACCTATTGATCTGAAAAACTGAAAGATTGAAGCGTTTTTTACTTATAAATAATATTATTTCTTTTTATAAATCAATCTGAAACGATTCTGGTGGCGTATATCCTGCAAATCAATAAAACTAAATTGAACATATGAAAACGCTTAGACTAAAATTTGCAGGGTTATTGGCAGTCGCTCTATTATCAACATTTGGCGCATTTGCTCAAAAAGAAAAAACAGTAATGGTTGGCGGTGCAGAGATGTATCCTTCTAAAAACATCATTGAAAATGCAGTTAATTCCAAAGATCACACTACTTTGGTAGCAGCAGTAAAAGCAGCTGGTTTGGTAGAAACATTATCAGGAACAGGTCCATTCACTGTTTTTGCACCAATGAATTCAGCATTTGATGCTTTACCAAAAGGAACAGTAGACAATTTGTTGAAACCAGAAAACAAAGACATGCTTACTTCGGTCCTTACTTACCACGTTATTCCTGGTAAAGTGGATTCAAAAGCTGTGGCGATGATGATCAAAGATGGCGGTGGAAAAGCGATGGCAAAAACCGTTCAGGGTGAAGAACTGACTTTCACTATGAAAGGAAAAAATCTGATGGTAACAGATTCAAAAGGAAATTCTGCAAAAGTTACAACAGCTGACGTATATCAGTCAAATGGTGTAATTCATGTAATTGACAAGGTTTTAATGCCTTAAAAATTGTGTGGTTGAAAAGTGAAGTTGGTAGTGGTTTCTCAGTCCTTTCTTTTTCTGGAATTCATGGTGATCCGGAAAAATGAAAGGACTGTTTTTTTGTTATAATACCACATAACTTTCATCAGAAGAATTGTTTATCAATAAAAGTAATCTGGAGACGCTGTCTCTTCTTCCTGACGGCTCAATAAAACAAGTCTAATTTTGCATTATGGATCGAAAGTTATGCAGAAGCGGGAATATATTTCCGATCATATCAGTTTCCCACATTGAATTCGTCATGGTACGGTTTTTAGTATTAGTCGACAGATTTTTAGCAGTTTACAAAATAAGGATAAATGATTTTTTCTTTTGATATATTAATTTAATTGGTTTTTTAGTTAAATAGATATCTGAAATCAGGATTTAAACCTTTCCGTTGAAAAGCTGTCAGATATATCGTAAACTAAAATAAATCCAACTGTATGAAAAGGATAGTGAAAATGACAAAATCCATCGTGATGATGGTTGTGGCGGGGACTTTAATGCTGGCCTGTAGTCAGGCACTTCAAACGAGTTATGATTACGACTCGTCCGTAAATCTTAAACAATTCAAAACTTTTAACGTAGCACCTGAGCGTAGTAATGAGCAAGATCCACTGTTGGGTAGCGATTTGAATAAGAGAAGACTCCGGGATGCTGTGATTGAGGTTATGCAGGGCAAAGGCTATAAACTGGATCAGAATCCGGAGATTGTAGTTCGTTTTATGACAGATGTTAAGGAGCGTCAGCAGGTACGTTCGAACAATAGTTATTCGCCTTACATGTGGTGGTATGGTGGTGGAAATAATATTTCTACTTACAATTATCAGGAAAGCCGGTTCATCCTGAACATTTATCAAAAGAATAATGATAAAATGATCTGGCAGGGCTGGGCTTCCGGAAAAGTGAAACCTCCTACAAAAAAAGATGATCGTGAAACTATGGTAAAAAACACGATGGCTGATATTTTGAGAACATTCCCTCAGGCAACTGCGGATACTTATAGTTCAAAGTAAAAAGTCGGGAGTTAAATAAAATGGGAGATAACGTTTCGGCGTTGTCTCCCATTTTATTTATGGTGTAGGTTATTATATGGTGGTGGGCTGTACTTTTGGCAGCATGGTGCATCTTGTTTTCAAACGTTTCATGTGAGTTGTATACAAATGCGGGCGGTTTAAAAAAGAATCCGCCGGGGCAGAATCAGTAGGGTTGTGGCTGGTAATTGTAAAGCAAATCTGTGGTAATTATTTCATGCCATTTCTTCAATACGAATTTTAACATATTCTATCGGATCAGGTTCGTCGATAGGATAGTTTTCTGCTTCATATTTATTAACGACAAGTACGAGTAAGTCTAGTTCTTTTGCTTTGATACTTCCTTTCGGTGAGTCAAATAACTGATCAATCCGTGTTATGGCTTGATCGTATTATCCTTCGGTTTCGATTGATTTAATTGTCATAGTTGTGTGTGTTTATTGAATGGAGTAAATATTTACTGATAGTGATCCTTAGGTTCTTTAATGAGTCCCAGGATTTGGGTTTTGAATGTGTAGTCTAGTATTGCTGCAATTACAAATATAATTAACTGTAATATACAAAGAAGAAGTTGCCATATAGACAACTTCTTCTTTAAATAATGGCTTTATTAAATCAAAATTCTTTACTTCCCCACCGCCTTAATCACAGCCTTCTCCAAACTCTGATTATTCGGAAATTCCTGCGGTAACCAGCGTTCCACAATTTTTCCGGAAGCATTAATTACCACGAATGGATAACGAATATCCACCGCGTAATTCTGTCTTAATGATTCAGCAGCATCTTCCGAAGCCCATAAATGTTTTACACCGGCTCTGTCCTGTGCATAGGTTTTCCAGCTGCCAAATGGCATTCCTGAAATAAGCGTTACATAAGCGAAAGTTACTTTATCACCATATTTAGCTTCCATCGCTTTCAAACTTGGCTCATGTGCACCGATATTAAACTGAAAAACCATCACAGTCGGTTTGCCTTCCAGATTTCTCAAAGTTACTGCTGAGCTATCGCTGCCCAGTAGCGTAAAATCAGGTGCATTGGAGCCGGGAGTCAGTTTTGCTTTTGTTTCCAAAAGTTTGGTAAAATAATCCGTGTATTCAGATTTTGGATATTTTGCTTTGTAATCGGTTAATAAATTCTGGCTGGTTTCAAGCGTTGGAATCGCCGTTGCCGCATAGTTTAACCAATAAGTCTGAAGATATTCTTCCTGTTTTGGATGGCCTTGTAATTTTGTTTTGCTGTAATGATAAACATCCGTGATCGCCTGCGGACTCAGCTCATAACGGGTTGCAGAATCCAATGGGAACTTCCGTGTTGTTGGAATAAGTATCCAGTTTCTAAGCTCTTCACGATAAGATTGACTTAATAAGGCTTCATCCGGTAATACTTTAAAATTTGCCAAAGTCAGATCTTCCAATTCCTTTTGCTGAGCCGGATCCAGTTTTTTTACCCTGTTTCTGCGCATGATTTTTTCCTGAAGCAATCTGTGGATCAGAAAAGGTTCAGTCGTTGTAGTCGCATTTACATAGGCATCAAAAGCGGGTGATGGCGGATTTGAGGTTTTGAATGTTGCATAAGCCGTTTGTCTGACTTTCTGCAAACTATCGCTTTGTTGCGCTACGCTTTTGTTGTCGATCTGTGACGGTTTGTAACCAAAAACCGGCAAATACTGATATTGATTTTCAAGAAAATAAGTTTTCAGGAAATTCTGGTAAGCAGCATTTTTACCGGAAAAGGTAACATCAGCATTTCCTGCAAAACTGGCAGTCAGATCATCTCCCGGCTGAATAAATAACATCCAGGTTTTATTTACGCCACCACCGCTGTATTGAAGGCGCATAATTTTAGGTTCGCTTAATGCGGCACTAACATGTTCAGAGTTTTTCTCCTTAAAATTAACCATTGCCAGTGGTTCCAGTCTTGTGTCCGCTAATCCGATGCCCAGGTTGGGGTGAAAGTGTACATCTTCTAAAACAAGAGAAACAATACCTTCATCGGGTTTGGTGGCAGTTAATGTGATGGTCGAGGTCTTTTGTGCAAAAGATAACAGACTGGAAAGAAGAAAAATAAGTGTGGTAATTTTTTTCATGAATGCAGAGATTGGTTTTTTTAGTTTTAAGTATAATAAGGATTTTATAATCAAAGGATTATAATCCTTTTGTCATTACCAGAAAATGAAATAATTATGCCAATATCGGATTTCTTTTTGTTAATACGACCGATGTCGGGTTGAACATTCCATTTTTCGTTACGCAGCGTTATCTTTGACTGTGGATCAGGAATTCCTGAGTCCAAAGAAATTTCGCCATTTTTCGGCACCATAATATGATGAATCGCCTGACCTTACTGGATTTTAATAACTTTCGTGATGAATTTGAAGGAGAACTTTACTTCGATGATTCAACGCTGCATACTGCACAAAGAAAAATTTATGCAACCGACGCTTCTGTTTATCAGGAACTGCCGCTTGCCGTTGCTTTGCCTAAAACGGTAGAGGATATTCGCAGACTTATAAAATTTGCCAACAACCAGAAAGTGACGCTGATTCCAAGAGCGGCAGGAACTTCGCTGGCCGGGCAGGTTGTGGGAAAAGGAATCGTTGTTGATATTTCAAAACATTTCGGCGCGATTCTGGAAGTTAATGCGGAGGAGAAATGGGTGAGGGTGCAGCCGGGCGTGATCCGGGATGATTTGAACAAACATCTCGCGCAATATGGTTTGTTATTCGGGCCGGAAACTTCTACGGCCAGTCGTGCGATGATCGGCGGAATGATCGGGAATAATTCCTGCGGCCTTCATTCGATAAGCTGGGGAACTACGCGGGATCATTTGTTGGAAGTGAAAGCTTTATTATCCGATGGTTCAGAAACTGTTTTTAACAATTCAGCCGTTGGAGATTATACTAAAAAACTATCCTCAAACACTGCCGGGAAACGTGAGCAGTCAATTTATGCGGGTATGTGGGGGATTTTGTCAAATCCTGTTGATCAGGAATTGATCAAAAAACAATTTGCAAAACCAACGGTAACACGCCGCAATTCGGGTTATGCGCTTGATGCTTTGGTTAGTAATTTTGAAAAAGATCAGATCAATTTATGTAATTTGATCGCTGGCTCTGAAGGGACCTTATGTTTTGTGACCGAAGCTAAAATTGCTTTGGTGGATATGCCGCCGGCTTCGGTGGGTGTGGTTTGTATTCATGCCAATTCTCTTGCGGAATCGCTTCATGCAAACCGTGTTGCGATGAAATACAATCCGAAAGCGTCTGAATTGGTGGACCGGTATATCATGGACTTCACCAAAGGTCACCATATTTATTCCAAAAACAGATTTTTTCTGGAAGGTGATCCGGCTGCTTTGCTGATGGTTGAGTTTTGGGGAAATACAGATGAGGAAGTGAAAAAGCAAGCGGATGTATTGATCGCTGATCTGCTCTCGGAAAGTTTAGGTTATGCCTATCCGGTTTTGTTCGGTGACGATGCAACCAGGGCCTGGGACATCAGAAAAGCAGGTTTAGGTTTGATCAGAAATTTGCCGGGCGATACACAGCCGGTTAATTTAATTGAAGACTGCGCCGTGGCTGTTGAAGATTTGCCTGATTATATCGAAGATCTTGAAAAACTGATTGCTGGTCACGGTTTGCACGCATCCTATTATGCACATGCTGGCGCGGGCGAGTTGCACGTCGAGCCAATGATCAATCTGAAAACAAGCGAAGGGAAACAGAAATTCAGACAGGTACTGGCAGATACTGCGGTTCTTGTCAAAAAATATAACGGAGCACTCTCCGGAGAACATGGAGACGGGCGTCTTCGCGGAGAATTTATTCCGTTTATGATGGGCGAAGAGGTGTACGAAATCTTCCGTCAGGTGAAACGGATCTGGGATCCAAATGGCATTTTTAATGCAAACAAGATCGTTGATACGCCGCCGATGAATGAGTTTCTCCGATATGAACAAGATAAACCGCAGCCTCAGATTGCCACGACTTTCGATTTTTCTAAACAGGAGGGAATTCTTCGTCTGGCTGAAAAATGCAGCGGATCAGGAGATTGCCGCAAAACAGAGCTAACCGGCGGAACAATGTGCCCAAGTTATATGGCCACACGCAAGGAACGCGATACGACGCGCGCAAGGGCAAATATTTTACGTCAGTATTTAACACCGGGAACTGGACCAGCTGATACCGGAACATCTCAGGAAATGGTAAAAGAGATTCTGGATCTTTGTTTGTCATGCAAAGGTTGTAAATCTGAATGTCCATCAAGCGTTGATGTCGGAAAAATGAAAGCGGAATTTACCCAGCAATATTATGAAACGCACGCCATTCCGTTAAGGACCAGTCTGATTGCAAATTTTGGCAAACAGATGAAGCTGGCTTCTATTGCACCCTGGGCGTTTAACGCTGTTTTTGGAACACCTGCATTAAGAAAGGTAGCGAATAAAATGGTTGGTTTCCATCCGGAACGTTCCATGCCTCTACTATCAGGTACAACTTTAAAACGTTGGTGGGAGAAAAGGAATTCTAAAAATAACAATACCGAAACGCATTCCAGAGTCTATCTTTTTTGTGATGAATTTACCAACTATAACGATGTTGAAATTGGAAAAAAAGCAGTCATGCTTTTGGAGAAACTTGGGTATGAAGTAATCATTCCGGAACATGCAGAATCGGGTAGGTCTTATCTATCAAAAGGATTAGTCAAAGAAGCACAGAAGTTAGCCGTTAAAAATATTGAATTACTGAAAGATATTATTACGCAAAAAACACCATTGATCGGTATTGAGCCGTCGGCAATTTTGTCTTTCAGAGACGAATATATTGATCTTGTTCCCGAACATTTAAAAATCGATGCGCAAAACATAGCTGCAAATGCCTTACTTTTTGAAGAATTTATTTCAAGAGAAATTGAGGCCAAAAGGATTACAAAAGCGTCTTTTAGTAAAGAACAGCGATTGATCAAACTCCACGGTCATTGTCATCAAAAAGCACTGTCGTCTCTGTCTACTTCAAAAATAGCCTTGTCGTTGCCCGAAAATTATAAGGTACAGCTGATCCCGTCAGGTTGCTGCGGAATGGCCGGATCGTTTGGATATGAGGAAGAGCATTATGAAGTCTCCATGCAGATTGGAGAGCTGGTGTTATTTCCAACTGTGCGTCAACAGCCGGATGAGGTTATTATAGCCGCACCCGGAACCAGCTGCCGACATCAAATAAAGGATGGGACCGGACGTAAGGCTAAACATCCGATCGAAATATTATGGGAAGCACTGAATTGATTATTCAGTGCCTCTCACGCTTTTCATGATCGTGTCCGGATGTACTTCCATCGTTGTGTCATAAGCAGCAGTATCTGCGGGCATGGTTGCATTCTCGGATGGTGTTTCTGATTCTTTGAAGTTCTCATTGTGATTCAAAAAACCTCCCCAAAAAGCAATTGCCATCAGTGTCACACCGGCTACTAACACCCATACCCACACTTTTTTCGTATTTTTAGTAGCTCTCGCTTCGTTATCTGTTTCTTTTCTGTCCATGATTGTAGTGATTTGGTTTTAAAACTGGCATACCATTTTTATACCAAATCAAAATCTTACCATTAAATAAGGTTTAGGTGTAATTGTGTTGAAAAAATTACCCTAAATCGTGTTTAAACGAACAAATAATATACTAAAAGCGTTGAATTTATGTTAGTTTCCTGAACTCACGCGAAATCCAACTTCTTTGTTTTTTTATAAACAGACTCTCAAAATATGAAATGCTACTCATTACTTACAGCCATGATTTTATCAATCCTGATTTTTTCGAATCAGGAAAGCAAAGCGCAGGATACTAAAAATTTTTTTTCGGTAACAGGAGGATATAGCCTGCCTGTCGGGCAGCTTGCCAGAGAAAAGTTGAATGACCCACTGGCAGGTTTGGCCGGGTCTGGTCATTTTGGTCAGGTTAATTTTGATCATCGGATCTGGCGCGGGTTTGGTTTCCGGCTTTCCGGAAGCTTAAATGTTAATAAAACGAATTCTGACCCGATCATCGAAAAGGCCAATTCTTATGTTCAGGCTATCGGCAGGACTTATACCTGGCAAAGTGATGTGTCGGAATGGAAAATGGGTGCAGTTCTTTTTGGACCTGCTATATATTTGAATATGAACAGAGTGCAAATTGAAGCGCACTTGCAAGGAGGAATAGTGAGGGCAAGTACACCATCTGTTTATTTGACCGGGCAAGGGTTAACGGCCGATGGAAATATAGATCCTACGGCGACAAAAGTGGATGTGAGTTTAAATCACACAATCGTTAAGCCCATTGGATTTGGAGCAGGAGCAAGTATTCGCTTGCCGCTGTTTAAAGCATTGTTTTTCCAAATAAGCGGTGATGTTATCGGCGCCAAAGCAGAGGTTAAAGATCTCGCCATTGTAGCAAATGTTGGTGGAAATCCTTATTCTGATCGTTTAAACGAGAGAAGATTTATTGGTGTTGTAAATGTTGGAGCCGGTTTAGGATTGGCATTTTAATAAAGAAATATCTGTAATTGTTTAGTTTGATAAACAAAAAAAACAGGATATCGCACGAAGCTGATATCCTGTTTTTGTTATAATACAAGTCGAAAATTATGTTTTATTTAATGTCTATTTTGCAAACCATAGTTTAAGTTTCATATCATTCTTGCCACCCTGTTTTGTAAGGGCCGACGAGAAATTATCAAAGTTCAGAGATTCTTCCGAACCTGGATACGGCAATCTCGTTGGAAGAACGTTTTGGTTTGTGTTCAAAGTAGGTATTTTAAGCGCAGGAATCCCCGTACGACGGTATTCTGTCCAGGCTTCCAAACCTTGTCCATACAATGCAATCCATTTTTGTTCCATGATCTGCGTAAAGCCATCGGCTCCGGCTTTCAAAGCATTTGCCGAGATGTAGTCGGTTGGTGCCGCCAGTTTGTATTGTGCAAAGGAGGCTGTGATCGCCGCGGCATAATTGGTTGCAGCCTCACCGGCAATTGTTACTCCTTTATAAGCAAATTCAGCTTTCAGGAATAGTAACTCAGCATAAGTCATAATCACACCCGGCGCAGTTGCCGCTACAAAATAACTTCCAACTTTTGAAGTTTTTGTAAGTCCAAGTGCATTGGCATCAGAAGAAGACAAGCCGTTCGGGACACCTTTGTATGGTCCGCCATCTGCCGGCAAGTTCGCGTAAATTGGTAAACGTGCATCATTAAGTGCTGTCAGGCGATCTACCAAAGTTGCGCTCACACGGTGATCGTCACGGGTTTTGCGGTTGACATTAACAGGATTCTGGTTGTTGGTCGCATCCAGATAGTTAAGCTGAATATTATCTGAAACAGAAGCGATTACCGGATACTTTGCCGGATCAGACAGAATTCTTGTAATTTCAGATTTAACATTGATGGGAGCGTCTGCCTTGTCAATCATTCTGCTTAGAATTTTCAAACTCAATGAATTTGCGAATTTTTTCCATTTCAACATATCTCCGTTAAAAAGAATATCTCCCGAAACAGGCATCGAAGTATTCGCAACATTGATGGATTCACCCGCTGTTTTCAGTTCAGCAACCAATCCGGCATATACATCTTTTTGCGCAGTGTATGCGGGCAACAGTGTGCCTTCCAATCCTTTAAGTGCATCCGTGTAAGGGATATCACCATAAATGTCGGTCAGCAACATAAAAACCCAGGAGCGTAAAATCACTGCAACAGCCTGGTAATTCGTGTTTCCTGATTCTGCACCAAGTTTGTAAATACGGGTATAATCCGCAAGCGATTCAATGTATAGCCCGGACCATCCGGCGGTATAAACATCACTGGAAACCGTATATTGATCTATGTCGGTATACTGAATTCTGGCCCAGTGTTGGGAGAATCCTTCGCCAATATCCATCCCAAGCGATCCGCCCGACTGAATATCTACCGCACTTTGGATACCATGTGGCAGAAAAAGGTCGGCTGTTCCGGTGGCTGCGCTGTTTGGGTTTGTGTTAAGTTCGTCAAAATCTCCTGTACATGCGGACACGCACAGAAGGGTTGCTGCCAATATTAGCTTTGAGCGAAATGAATATATAATGCTTTTCATAAAAAATCAGTTAAGGATTACTTATAGATTGAAACTGATGTTGAAGCCAACAGATCTTGTTGTCGGGATCTGACCATTTTCTATACCTTGTAAATTACCATCGTTGTAATAGCTTGTTTCAGGATCGATATGTGGAAGATTGCTGTGTAAAAGAGCAAGGTTTCTACCAACAATTGATACTGCAATGTCACGGAAAGGAAGTTTTTTCATCACTTTACCAGAAATCATGTAAGTGAATTTCACTTCACGAAGTTTTACATAACTCGCATCGAAAATGGTGTTTTCGTTGTTTGTCAGCAGGTAATATTTGTGGTGATATTCTTCCGAAGAAAGGTTCTTTGTATTTGGTACATAGACAGGATTTTCAGAAGTTCCCGTGTTAACAACACCTTGTCCAACTACACCATTTTCACGACCCAATGTCGTTTCGGCCAAAACGCCCGTGTAACGACCGATGTTGATGGATTGAGAGAAAATATCTCCGCCGTGTTTCACATCGATCAAAGTACTAAGTGTGAAATTTTTGTATTTGAATGTGTTTGAAAAACCGCCAATCCAGTCAGGAGTAAAGTTTCCTAATACGCGGCTAACCGGGTCAATCATCGGATAGCCTTGTGCATCATAAACAACCTGTCCGTCAGGAGCGCGCATAAATCCTTTTCCAAAGAATGTTCCATAAGGCTGGCCAACACGGGCTTCAACAGATAATCCACGGAAACTGCTTGTAGAAGTTGCCTGCGTAAGCGTATTGTAACTTGTGTTCAACTGATAGGTTGTCAAACCATTAGCCAGAGAAACCACTTTGTTTTTATTACGTGCCCAGTTTAAACCGATATCCCATTGGAACGCACCAACTTTTACAGGCGTAACCGTTAATTGAAGCTCGATACCTTTATTTTCAATTTTACCGGCGTTCAAAAGTTTTGATAAATAACCTGTTGCATTGGAAACGTTTACGTCAAGAATCTGATCAGAGGATACTTTTTTGTAGTAAGTAAGATCCAAACCAACGCGGTTCTGCCAAAGTCTGATATCAGCTCCAACTTCATAAGAAGAAGTAATTTCAGGCTTCAATTCAGCGTTTAGTAAAGCGTTGTTTTCAGATAAACTTGGCGTGCTTCCCCATGGGTTTTCGTATTTATATGTACTTGCTAAACGGTAAGGATCGGTATCATTACCAACCTGCGCAACACCAGCTCTGATTTTGGCAAAAGATAAAATCGATGATTTAATGTCAAACATGTCAGAAATAATTGCACTCACAGCCGCAGAAGGATAGAAATACGATCTGTTATTGCTTGGCAGAGTGCTTGACCAGTCGTTACGGGCAGTCAAATCAACAAATAAATAGTTGCGGAAACCTAAGTTAGCCGAAGCATATAAACTGTTGACTGTTTTTTCGATATACGAGTTTTCAACCACGGGGCGCTGGCGTGAATTACCCATATTCCAAACTCTCGGAATGGCCAGTTCAGTAGCGCCCATATAGTTTCTTTGCGCGTAGTTTGAACGATGGTTACCTCCAATGTTGGCAGTAACATCAAACTGGCCGAATTTATGCGTAGCGTTTAATAAAAAGTCGGAGTTGGATTCGCGAACAAAAATTTGCTCTTCGTTATAAGCATCATACAATGACGTAGTTCCCAGCTTAGCCTGACGGGCTGCCGATCTGGTTTTACGACGATCTTCATAAAAGTCAGTTCCTGAACGACCAGTTAAGGTTAGCCAGTCAGTCAATTTGTAGGTTGCAACGATATTGCCATACATACGGTCACGCTGGTTTTCGCGTGTGCTGTTGTTTAACAAATAGTAAGGGTTTGTCCAGTAGTTATCATTCCAGTTGTTTTGGTAAATGCTCCCTGGTTTTGTGTAGTTTTTCAGGGAGTTCATATCAGCCTGGCGACCGAACCAGATGAAATATAAGCCAAAATTATTACGGTTATCGCTGCCGTCTTTTACATAATTAACCGTTGCTCTTACATTCAGTTTAGGTGTAAGATTCCAGCCAGCGTTTAAAGAAACAGTCTGACGTTTGTAATCTGTGTTTGGTAAAATACCATTTTGTTTCAGATTGGTAAAAGACAAACGGAAATCTGCTTTTTCGTTACCGCCAGTAATTCCAACATTGTTTGTATACGTTTTCCCTGTTTGATAAAACTGGTCAACATTATCCGGATGAGCTACCCATGGCGTTGCGGTTCTGACGCCGTCAGCTCCGACAGGCGAATCAAATTGAGGTAATAATCTACCGTCAAGTTTTGGTCCCCAGCTTTCATCTACGCCGTCGTTTACGCCGCCACCTTGTCCGTCTTTATAAGAGAAAAGGCCTTTTGCGCCTTGTCCATATTCATTTTGCCATTTCGGCTGACGAAATACGGATTCAAAAGAGGTGTTGGTATTGAAAGAAACACCGATGCCTTTTGAGCCTTTTCCACTTTTACTTGTGATCAAAACCACACCATTTGCACCACGGGATCCATAAAGGGCCGCAGCACTTGGTCCTTTCAAAACACTGATCGACTCAACATCATCCGGGTTGATGGAAGCCGCAGCATTACCATAATCCACACCAGTTCCTGATCCGAAATTGCTATTGTCGATTGGTACCCCATCCACTACAAAAAGCGGCTGGTTATTGCTCCCGATAGAACTTGCTCCACGGATGATCATACGGGAAGATGCGCCAGGTGCTCCGTTGGAATTTGTTACCTGCACACCAGCCAATCTTCCTGAAAGGGAATTGATCAGGTTGGTTTCACGTGCCTGGGTTAAATTCTTTCCACTAACTTCCTGCACGGCATAACCAAGGGCTTTTTTCTCACGTGCGATACCAAGCGCAGTTACAACCACTTCATTAAATTGTGTTGCGTCTTCGTCCAGACTAATGTTAAGCGTTGTCTGAGAGCCCACCGGAAGTTCTAATGATTTGAAACCAATGAAAGAAACTACTAGCGTTGCATTGGAAGAGGCGCTGATCGTAAATTCTCCATCCGCATTGGTTGTGCTCCCCCGATTTGTTCCTTTTACAAGAATACTCGCGCCGGGCAATGCGCCACCGTCTCCTTTGGATGTCACCTTGCCTTTAATGGCTAACTCTTGTCCGTACCCAGCCAGGCTTAGTACGAGTAGAAGTGACATGAAACCAGTTGTAAAAAGTTTTCTCATCATAAAATAGTTAAGTTACCAATAGTAATATTTAAATAAAAAAGGAGTGAAAGATTAAAAACGGTATTAAAATAAAATTAAGGTATTTTAGAAAAAACGTCAGTTAAGTCAATAAACAAGAGGTTAATTAAGGAATTAATGATCATAAATTTACAAAATTCAGTTTTTTAAGTTTTGTATTAAATTATTTTAATTCAGAAGAATATTTTATAAAAGTAAAAAATTTAAAAATTAAAACACTTTAAAAATAGAAAAAAGAGAATATTAATACCATTTATAACATATTTCTAATATATAATTTTAGTATTTCTTTAAATAGTATAAGATTTTGGCCAAAATAATTTTAATTGTACTATACCATGTTTATATGTTTTTGGTTACTACCGTAAAATTGTGAGATCAGATTAGTAAAAAATTATATGCACATCAGGTATCTGATTGTAAATTCAGATTCGACAAATTTTCCACATTTCAAAAAATGTAATCATCTACAAAGGGAAAAGTCATAAGTGTAGGATTCAAGCTTGCTTTTCATTCTTAAAATCAACCTATAAGGCGTTTGAATTACTATATTTGCAACCTGATGTAAATGGGTGGTCCACACAGCTCATTCAAAATTTTGTTAATTCGTAATAGCTTTAAATGAAGGTTCTCAAATTTGGCGGCACGTCGGTCGGTTCGGTCGATAGTATCAAACAGGTAATCGGTATTCTTGAAAATAATCTGGCAAACGGTGAGAAAATCGCTGTTGTTTTTTCAGCCATGGGTGGTGTCACAAACCGCCTGATCGAAATTGGAAAGATGGCCGCTGCCGGTAACGGAGATTATATTGAGTTCCTGAAGATGGTTGAAGAACGCCACTTCGTTATCGTTCGCGGACTGATCAATGTAAAAAGTCAGAGCAGTACATTCGCTGCCGTTCGCGGACTTTTTAATGAATTGGGAGATATTCTGAAAGGTGTTTCCTGGATCCGTGAGCTTTCTACGCGTACCATGGATCTGATCATGAGTTTTGGTGAGCGACTTTCCACGCTTGTAATTACAGAAATACTAAAAAGCAAAGGCATTGCAGCTGAATTTTGTGACGCTCGCCAGATCATCCGTACGAACGAAACTTATGGAATGGGCGATGTGAATTTTGCTGTTACCAATCAGCTCGTGCTGGAATATTTTGCAAAAGCAGCCGCTCTGCAATGTGTAACCGGTTTCATAGCGTCTACCGCAGAAGGAATTACGACGACACTGGGCCGGGGCGGGTCCGATTACACAGCATCCATTCTGGCCGCCGCGCTTGATGCAGATTCCATAGAAATATGGACCGATGTGGACGGAATGATGACGGCGGACCCTAGGAAAGTACATAACGCTTTTACAATTCCTTCGATTTCCTATGCCGAGGCTATGGAGCTTTCTCACTTTGGCGCGAAAGTAATTTATCCGCCAAGTTTGCAGCCGGCTTTTGCCAAAAATATAACACTAAAAGTACTGAATACTTTCAATGTTGATTTTGAAGGTACTTATGTACAGAAGAACGCAAATAAAAAAGATTTCCCGATAACCGGAATTTCCTCGATTGATGAAATCGCGCTGGTCAATATTCAGGGCAGCGGGATGATCGGCGTAGCCGGGATTTCTGGCCGGCTTTTCACTGCCTTATCACAGAATAATATTAGCGTAATCCTGATTTCTCAGGCATCTTCCGAGCATTCCATCTGTTTTTCAATCGACCCGCGTGACGCGCAAAAGGCGAGTGAGGTTTTGGAAAAAGAATTTGCATCTGAAATCAGCTACGGATATATTGATAGTATTACGATAGAAAAAAATCTTTCGATCATCGCCATTGTCGGTGAAGGAATGAAAAAAAGTACCGGTGTTTCAGGAAAGCTTTTTTCTGTTTTAGGTAAAAACGGTATCAACGTTGTCGCTACCGCGCAGGGTTCTTCGGAGCTTAATATCTCGGTTGTTATTTCAAAAAGTGATTTATCAAAGGCTCTGAATGCTATTCACGGCGTTTTCTTCCATTCTGAAACGCGTTCACTAAACTTGTTTATTGTGGGTGTGGGACTGATCGGAAGTACGCTTCTGGAACAAATCAGAAAACAGAATCAATATTTACGGGAAGAAAAGTTTTTGAACCTGAATATCGCAGGACTTTCCAATACCAAAAAAATGCTTTTGGATCCGGACGGAATTGGGTCCGCACATTGGAAAGAAAGAATTGATGGCGAAGGTGTAAAGACCAGCTTGCCGGCATTCGTTCAGCGCATGATCGAGCTCAATCTTCCAAACAGCGTTTTTGTGGATTGTACGTCTGATAAGGATATTGTCCAGTATTACAATATGCTGCTGGATGCAAGTATCTCGGTTGTGACACCAAATAAAGTGGCAAACTCCGGATCTTATGCAGAATATATTTCCCTGCAACGTACTGCTTTGAAAAGAGGCGTGAAGTTTTTATACGAAACCAATGTTGGTGCAGGTTTGCCGATTATTAATACGATTCAGGGATTGATGGCCAGCGGAGATAAATTCCTGAAAATTGAAGCAATTCTTTCCGGGACTTTATCTTATATTTTCAATTCATTTGGTCCGGGAATAAAATTCGTGGATGTTGTAAAAGAAGCAAAAGCAAAAGGATTTACCGAACCCGACCCACGCGATGATTTAAGCGGAGCGGATGTAGCCCGAAAAATTTTGATTCTTGCACGTGAAGTGGGTGTTCCTTTGGAGTCGGCTGACGTGAAAGTAGCTCAGTTATTACCTGAAAATTGCCTTGCTGCACCAAATGTCGACGCGTTTTTAAATGAATTGGTTATCTCCGACGACTATTTTGCCAAACTGCAGTCAGATGCCGAAGCCAATGGAGAAAAACTGAGATATATCGCAACACTTGAAAATGGAAAAGCGGTTGTTGAATTAAGAACTGTAAATCAGCAGCATCCTTTTTATACTTTGTCAGGAAGTGATAATATTGTTTCCTTCACAACGGAGCGTTATAAAGACCGTCCTCTGGTAATTAAAGGACCAGGCGCGGGAGCGGAAGTTACTGCGTCAGGCGTGTTTGCAGATATTATGAGCATTAGTAGCTATTTGGGATAGAAGGTTTTAAATTGTTGGAGATTTTTCAAAAGCCATTATAAATTATGAGCAATAGAAAGGTTCCTGAATCGGTTGCCAGGTTAACCGAAGAATTTGTTAGTCAGGTTAGTGAATTATATGGAGATCGTCTTAATAAGGTGATTTTATATGGTTCATATGCCAGAGGTGAGCAACATGAGGATTCTGATGTAGACTATTTGGTCGTGTTGAATGATGAAGACATTAAAACGTTTAAAGAGATTAGTAATTTATCTCCTATAACTTTTGAACTATCTCTGAGTTACTCAATATCGGTTTCGGCAATTCCGGTAACTCAGACTAAGTTCAAACAAAACTGGTCGCCATTATATCAGAATGTCCATGAGGATGGAATTATGTTATGAAAATTAACCCAGTCGATGATATTATCTCAAAAGCCGTGGATTGCTATGATGATTCAAAAGAATTTTTAGCCAAAGAAAGGTATGAAGCTGCATTAAACAGATCCTATTATTCAATGTTTCATTGTATTCAAGCCTTACTTTCAACTGTGAAATTTGTTGCAAAATCCCATTCAGGAGCGCATAACGCTTTTCATAAAGAATTTATTCTAACACAACGATTTTCAAAGGATCTTGGTCTTGCGTTAAAACGTACTTTTGAAAAACGCCAATTTGGCAACTATGAGTACGATGAGGTCCTGTATGAAGATGCTAAGGAGTCTGTTGATGACGCACAAAAATTTCTGGTCGCCACTACCCAATATCTAAAGGAAAACAATTTTTTAAAGTGAATTATATAAAAGTCTTTGCACCCGCCACTGTTGCCAATGTTTCCTGTGGATTTGATATTTTCGGTTTTGCGATTGAAGAGCCGGGTGATGTTGTAGAAATACGCCGTCGTGAGGAGCCAGGTGTTGTTATTAAAGATATTTTTGGTGATGACGGAAGATTGCCACGGAAAGCTGAAAAAAATGCTGTGACAGGCGTTATGCTTCATCTACTGAAACATCTTGGTATTAAAGATTTTGGTTGCGAAGTCATTTTACATAAAAATATGCCACTCGGCAGCGGTATGGGTTCAAGCGCGGCAAGTGCGGTTGCAGGTGTTGTGGCGATGAACGAATTATTGGATTGTCCGCTTTCAAGAACCGAACTTTTGCCTTTCGCTATGGAGGGTGAACGGATCGCTTCCGGTTCAGCACATGCTGATAATGTTGGTCCGGCGCTTCTGGGCGGTTTTGTCATCATTCGAAGTTATGCGCCGCTGGATGTTTTTTCCATTCCTGTACCGGGCGATCTTTTCTGCACGTTGGTACATCCGGATATTGAAATCAACACCAAAGATGCGCGGTATATTTTAAGAGATGAAGTGTCTTTAAAAAATACGATTTCCCAGATGGGGAATGTGGCCGGATTAGTGGCTGGTTTAATGATGGAAGATTATGATCTGATTGGTCGTTCGATGGTGGATGTAATTATTGAACCAGTCCGGTCTATTTTAATTCCTGATTTTAACCTTGTAAAACAGGCGGCTTTGGACAATGGCGCATTAGGATGCAGTATCTCAGGATCAGGACCATCCATGTTTGCATTAAGCCGGGGTATTGAAAATGCAAAGAAAGTAGCAGAGGTGATGAAAGCGACTTTTGCAAATGCGGGCATCGAGTCAAGTTCTCATGTTTCTATGATTAATAAGGGAGGTCCGGTGATTTTGGAAAAGTACTGATAAGGGGAAATGTATTATAATCTGAGCATTATAATTGCCGTTTCAATTTTCTGTTTTTTATGCTACTCAAAATTGACATAAAACGAACTTTCTGCGTAATTTTAAACGTTACATAGTCCAGAGCATTAAAATTATAGATTATGGTTACTGTAAGCGATACTGCAAAAAATAAGATCATAGAATTGCGTAAGGCAGACGGACACGATGAAGATTATCAGATTCGTGTGGGTGTTTTGGGCGGAGGATGTTCAGGTTTGACCTATAATCTTGAATTCAATTCTGATACAAATCCTACGGATATGGTCTTTGAAGATAAAGGTGTTAAGATTATTGTTGATAAAAAAAGCATATTGTATCTTGCCGGTACTGTTCTGGATTTTTCAGATGGTCTGAATGGAAAAGGATTTCAGTTTGTTAATCCGAATGCTACACGCACTTGTGGGTGTGGCGAAAGTTTTGCCGTTTAAATTTTTAGATTTTGTGGATAATAGTAAAGGCGTTGTGAGCTATCACGGCGCTTTTTTCATTTTATCTTAAACCTAAAAACGATGGAAGTAGTATATTTTCCTTAAATTATTGTTTTTTTGTGTATGGGAAAGATGGTGCTCATGTGTCTTCTGTAATAATTGTGTCAGGTTGACGGTATTACTGATAAATGCCCGCATTTCTGTTCCTGTTATATTTTATCAAAAGAAAATGGCAGCAGTCAGCCGTTTTTAAATTTCAACTTTTCAACTAATTAAATGAAACCAACGCTTTTAATTTTGGCTGCCGGCATAGGAAGCCGGTATGGAGGAATAAAACAACTTGACCAGTTTGGTCCCAATGGTGAAACCATTATTGATTATTCCTTATATGATGCCATTCGAAGCGGTTTTGGCAAAGTAGTATTCATCGTACGGAAAGAAATAAAAGACGAGGCAGAAGCATTATTTGCTCCAAAATTAAAAGGGAAAATCGATTATGATTTTGCTATACAGGGTGTGCAGTCTTATGTGCCGGAAGATCTTGGGACGGTTGAACGCGTGAAACCCTGGGGAACCGGGCACGCAACGCTGTGCGCCTGGGATAAAACAGACACGCCATTTGCTGTAATCAATGCGGATGATTTTTACGGTCGTGGTGCTTTTGAAACGATGTCTGAATTTTTGCAGACTGATACCAACGATAGTCAGCATGCCATGATCGGTTATGAATTGAAAAGAACACTTTCTGAAAACGGGACAGTTTCCCGGGGGATTTGTATCGAAAGAGAAGATCATAACTTGTCGTCCGTAGTAGAACGTACCAAGATATTTGAAGAAGGAGGTAAAATTTATTTTGAAGAAGAAGATGTAAAAACGGAACTGGAACCTGAGACGCCTGTTTCTATGAATTTCTGGGGATTTAAACCTTCTATGTTTCCGATCACCAAAGAATTGTTTGAAGAATATGCCCGTGTAAATTTACATACACCAAAAGCAGAGTTCTACATTCCTACGGTAATGTCTTATATTATTAAAAATGGTCTGGGTGATTGCCGCGTTTTCCGCAGTTCGTCCGACTGGTTTGGTGTTACTTATCCAGAAGACAAACCCACAGTTCAAGCTTCTTTATCGGCTTTGCATGACAATGGTGAATATCCTGGGAAGCTTTGGGAATAGGAGCTTTTATACATTAGTTATAATGATTTTCAAAATGCAAAAGGATCAACTGACCCTTTTGCATTTTAAATTTTAATTATTTTATAAGTTTTTATTTCTTCAACAAAGCCTCCATCATTTTATCAGCCAGAAACTTGTTTCCGGTTTCATTTAAATGGACACGGTCGCTTGTAAGAATGTCTTTTTCTTTATTTTCCGGGTTATTCTGAGCTAGGTAATCCTGAAAATATTTGCGGAGATCACATAGCTGAAGACTATTTCTGGATGCGATATCACGGATAATTTTTGAATACTGATTCAGATCGCCATCCTGCATATTTGAATTATCATTTTTCTCACCGATCACAGTAGGCGTACAAAGGACAATACGGATATTCTGCGCTTTCAGTTTTTTGATAATAGCTTCGTAAAACTTCACATATTTGTCAGGGTCGGTTCCTGTGCCTGATGAACTTTTATGCCAAACGTCGTTGATTCCAATATAAACAAAAACAACATCCGGTTTTTTTGATAAAACATCATCCTCAATCCTAAGATAAAGATCATATATTTTATTGCCACCAATTCCTGCACCCATCAATTCATATTGACTGCTTTGGTTGTTGGTTTTCAGCATATCGGACATCATCGTGATGTAACCTTTGGGGCCAACTCCTGCCTGAGTAATTGAATCACCAAAAAATATAACGCGTAATGGTTTATCCTGCTTCATCGCTAAAAGAGGGAAAGCGACCAGAGCAATTTGTAAAAATCGTAAAAGAATGCGCATGAGATAAAATGATTAGTTTTTGAAAGAAAAGGCAAGGACGCAATAAAATTACCCTAATTAATTTATCAGCTCAATGTGTGGGTTTTCCATAGATGAGTATAGAACAAAAGATTGTCCGGGCGACATTTTTGAAAGCCAGTAAAGAGGTAATCGTAATTTTCTGACAGATTGCTGTATCAGTGCGCTTACAATTAAATGATCATTATGTTGAGTACAGGTCAGTACCTCGCCATAAATTGTAAGTTCTTCATTATTAGTATTTTCCGGAACATAAACCTCCGATGGCGATCCTTGTTTCAGGATTTTTCCGTTTTCTAAGACCAATACCTGATGAGCCATCCGAAATATTTCGCCAAGATCGTGCGAAACGATAAGCATCGTAAAACCTCGTTGTCTTTGCAGTTTCAATAAATATTCCTGCAATCGAAGGCGCATGGTATGGTCTAGCGAAGAAAGCGGTTCGTCAAGTAACAGTAAATCCGGCTGGCGAACCAACGCTCTTGCCAGGGCTACACGCTGCTGCTGGCCACCGGAAAGCTGATGCGGCTTTCTGTCAGCAAGTCTTGTGAGTTCAACAGAAGCTAAAAGTTCATCTACTATATCAGTATTGTCTCCTTTTTTTAATGCAAAATGTAAGTTCTCCTTAACAGTCAAATGAGGGAAAAGTGCATAATCCTGAAATACAAAACCAATGGGACGAAGCTGAGGCGACAGGAAAATTTTATGATCAGTATCCTGCCAAACGTCCGGTCCGAATTTAATATATCCGAAATCAGGTATGACCAGACCTGCGATTTGTCGGAGCAAGGTAGTTTTTCCTGCACCCGAGGGCCCTGTTATGGCAACAATACTTCCCTTGTCAGCCCGAAGTGAAATTTCCATCGGAAGAATTCCGTGCGCTGTCTGCAAAGTATGCCGGATGGAAATATCAAGAAGGTTGTCGGACACGCAGGAATCGGTTGTTTAAGGAATATACAAGCAGTAAAATAACAAAAGTTATGGTAAAAAGTACAAGCGCATATTGATTTGCCGCACCGTAATTCAAAGCCTCCACTTCATTATAAATGGCCACGGATGCCACTTTTGTAACACCGGGAATATTTCCTCCTATCATCAAAACTACTCCAAATTCACCAATGGTATGCGCGAAAGTAAGAACAAGTGATGTTAATATAGCGGATTTGCAATTTGGCAATAAAATTTTGTAAAACGTTTCCCACCGTCCTTTTCCCAATGTGAACGATGCTTCCCGTAATGAAACGGGAAGCGACTGCAATCCTGCGCGTAATGGATAAACCATAAATGGTAAACTGTATATTACGGAACCAATGATAAGACCGGGAAAAGAAAAAACCAGTCTTAGCCCCAAAACATTTTCGATTGAGGCGCCAAACCAGTGCGAAGGACTAAAAGCAAGCAGTAAATAAAAACCAAGAACGGATGGCGGCAATACTAACGGCATTCCAATGATTGCTTCTATCACACCTTTTCCCTGAAATTTCGTGTAAGCAAGCCAGTAAGCTAACGGAAGTGCCAAGATAAAAAGGATGAAAGTGGTAAACGTTGCGAGCTTGCAGGTTAGCCAAAGTGGTTGCCAATCCATTTTTAATTTTGAATGAGTGAATGATAGAGTGAGCGAATGGTGGCCTTGTATCAGTTTGGCTAATTTATTTATAACCGTATTTTTTGAAAATGGCTTTGGCTTTATCAGAAAATAAGAAATCGTAAAACTTCTGACTTGTTTCTTTTTTTGGAGAATTTCCGCTGTGACGAAGTAATAGTGCTGCCTGGGCTATTGGTTTATAAGATGTTGAATCGAGAATCTTGTAATGACCTTTTCCTTTCATTTCCGGAGCAAATATCACTGATAATGCTGTAAAACCTGCTTCGACCGATCCTGTTGTAATATATTGTGCGGCTTGAGCGATGCTTTCCCCGTAAACGATTTTGCTTTTTAATGGTTCTAATAAGTTTTCCTTTTTCAATGCCTGCTCTGCTGCCTCGCCATATGGAGCCATTTTGGGATTTGGAACTGCAATCTTCTTTACTTTTTCAGTAGACAGAATCTTTAAGTCTAATTCATTTTCAGGAATCGAAAGCGACCATAGTGCCAGTGTACCGTATGCGTAAATTTTCGGTTTTTCATCAGATCCGCCTTTTTTAAAAATCTCTTCGGGGTACTTTGTGTCAGCAGAGACAAAAACATCAAATGGTGCTCCTTCACGTATTTGGGCAGTTAATTTTCCGGATGAGCTTACAACTATTTCTACTTTCTTACCCGTCTCTTTTTCAAATTCCGTTTTTAGTTCTTTCATTACATACTGCACGTTGGCTGCCGTGGCCACAATAATTTTATCTGATGGTTTGGAACAACCACTCAAAAGAACCAGAATCGGAAAGAAAATACGGTTTATATTCATTTTGCTAAATTAATGTATTACGGCGGATTGATTCAAAAAATGTTTGGAACCAATTTAGCCCTGAAAGGGCGTTATATCTTAGCATAGGGCATCGCCCTATGGCTATGGCGTCGGAAATTGATAAACGGTAAATTTATTCACATGGTCGCATAGATGGGGCGATTCGCGATTTGATAGGGCGATGTGCAGATTTGACGCCCGATCCCCCGATTTGATAGGGCGATGCCCGATTCGATAGGACGATGCCCGATTCGATAGGACGATGCCCGATTCGATGGGGCGATGCCCGATTCGATGGGACGATGCCCCCATTCGATAGGGCGATGCCCCATCCTGAATTATTACGCCCTTTCAGGGCTGTGATTGTGAAACTTTGTTTTTGATGTTTAAACCTTTGCGGTTAAATATCGTAAATTGCGACCCATTTTGACCGGCTTAGCCGGAAATAATAATTAATGCATTAAACAATGATAATAGAAACTGCCCAGCGCACCCGGCAAACGTCCGAGTATTACTTTTCAGTAAAGCTGGCCGAAGTAAGAAAACTGGTAGCCGAAGGACATGACGTGATCAATCTTGGGATTGGAAATCCGGACATGATGCCTTCTGAGCAAACACTTACAACACTTTCAGAGGCAGCTTTAAAGCCTCAGGCACATGGTTATCAACCGTATGTAGGAACAGTGTCTTTTCGGAATGCAATTGCAGAATATTATCAAAGAACCTATGGCGTTACCTTAAATCCCGCTTCTGAAATTCTGCCATTAATCGGCTCAAAAGAAGGAATTACGCATATTTCTCTAACTTTTCTTGATCCTGATGATGAAGTGCTGGTACCTGAACTGGGTTACCCGGCCTACCGCGCCGTGAGCCAGATGGTAGGAGCAAAGGTGAAAGAATATCCATTGCGAGAGGATCATGGATGGCAGCCGGATTGGGAAGTGATGGAAAACCTGGTTTCGCCCCGGACGAAGTTAATGTGGCTGAATTATCCACATATGCCAACCGGAGCACCAGCAACAAAAGAATTATTCGAAGCCGCCGTGGCTTTTGCTAAAAAACATAAAATCCTGCTTTGTCACGACAATCCGTATAGTCTGGTTTTAAATAAAAATGAACCGATCAGTCTGTTGTCAATTGAAGGAGCGAAAGAGGTGGCGATTGAACTTAACTCAATGAGCAAATCGCATAATATGGCTGGCTGGCGTTTGGGTTGGCTTGCGGGTGCCAAACCCTATATTGATGCGGTTTTGACGATAAAAAGCAATGTGGATTCAGGCATGTTCTGGGCTTTACAAGAAGCGGCAGTAGCGGCACTTGGAAATCCACAGGAATGGCATGATCAGAGAAATGCTGTTTATCAGGGACGTCTGGAAGCATCTGAGGCATTTTTAAATGCAGTAGGCTGCACATGGGATTACAAACAGGAAGGTATGTTTTTATGGGGAAAGTTACCGGAATCTGTCGAATCTGCGGAAAAACTGGTTAATAATCTTCTGACTGAAAAACATGTATTCATAGCGCCCGGATTTATTTTTGGGCCGAAAGGACAGCGTTACATCCGGCTTTCCCTTTGTATGCCAAAAGAGCGGATCTGGGAAGCGGTTGAACGGCTTAAAAATTAATATTCTTAACAAAAAATCTTATTTCGGGCTGGGAGAAATTCTGACCCGGATATTTTAATATTTATGATAATCAGTATAATAGGCGTTGGCCTGCTCGGCGGCTCATTCGCATTATCGCTCCGGGAAAAATACCCGCATATCAAATTTGTCGGTGTCGACAAGTCTTTGGTCAATCAAAAAATTGCGCTTGCAAAAGGAATTGTAGACGAAATTATGACTTTGGAGGAGGCTTTGCAGGTTGCTGAGCTCAATGTTTTGGCCACACCCGTGGACGCAATCACGGCCTTGCTTCCAAAATTATTGGATCACCTTCCGGAAGGCCGAACCATTATGGATTTAGGCTCAACCAAAGAAATGATTTGCAGCATTGCGGATCAGCATCCGAAACGTGCCCAGTTTGTTGCAGTTCATCCTATGGCCGGTACCGAAAATTCGGGCCCGGGTGCTGCATTTAAAGAATTACTGCCTGGGAAAAATGTAATAATTTGTGACAAAGAAAAAAGTGATCCTGATTCTCTGACACTGGTTGATACTTTCCTGCGTGATGTTGGGATGAAAATCCATTACATGACGCCCGTTGAGCACGACTTGCATCTAGCTTACGTTTCTCATTTAAGCCACATCAGTTCTTTTGCCCTGGGATTGACAGTTTTGGAAAAAGAACGTGACGAAAAAGCTATTTTTGATATGGCAAGTACCGGATTTTCTTCGACAGTTCGTTTGGCTAAAAGCTCTCCTCAAATGTGGGCACCGATTTTTGACCAAAACAAAACCAACGTTTCAAAAGCACTCGGAGATTATATTGAATTCTTGAAAAAATTTAAGGAGGCCATCGATAGTAAGGACCTGACGACTAGCTTGGATTTTATGTCAAAAGCAAATGATATTGGCAGGATTTTAAGTGGGATTGAGAAAAAGTAATTCCACTTTTTAATAGGATTGATATTTGATCTTAAAACAACAAAGTCCGACAGTATTGTACTGCCGGACTTTATTGTTGCGTTGTAATTCTATTTTCTAGCTCTTCTTCCTAACCTCAACAAATACTGCCCCAACAATCAATCCAACCAATAATATCGAACTGATTAAATCAACAGTTTTTCCGGTAGCAACCGAAACAGGGGCAAATTTGAATGTGATTGAATGTTTTCCGGCCGGAACCCGAAGTGCTCTCAGGACATAATCCGCACGCAGCAGATCAGCAGGTTTTCCATCAATTGTCACTTGCCATTCATCCCGGACGTTATAGTATATTTCAGAGAAAACGGCCAGACCTTCGCTTTTTGAATTGCTTTCGTATATCAGTTCATTTGGCTTATAAGTGATCAGACTGATTTTATCTGTCGAATCCGCTTTAAGTGTTAATCCTTTCAGTTTATCAGCAAAACGCTGGTCAATCACTGCTGTTTGTTTTGGTTTTAAAGAATCCAGCGCCGCCATTTCTGCATCAGCATTTGCGACGATTTTATATTCCTGTACAAACCAGGCATGTCCGAATGCGTCAGGATTTGGCTGTACAATTTGATTGCCCTGCTGATCAACACTTAGGATATATTTGGTATTTAGCATATTCAAAATACCTGGATTTGCATTTTGTTTTGCTATCTGATGCTCAAATAATTCCTGGTAACGTCTCAGTTTGGCGCCGTGATACCCTCCAAGAGATTTATGGAAATAGGAAGCATCTGCACTATTAAATGTACTTCTTGAAACATCCAGAACTCTGTAATCCGGATCCGTATCGGTCATGATTTTTTCATCGGCCGGACTTGGAGCAAGCGCGGCCAGTGACGCACTTTTGCCAATAAAGTCAGCATTGTTCAAATAACGTTTATCAATACCAAACATATCGATGATCAGCAACAGGATCAATACCGGATAAAGCAATGCTGTTTTAATCTTATCTTTCATCCAAAGCCAGATTAAACCTGCTGTTATCAGAATGAAAAATAAACTGCGGAAAGCATCAGAGCGCATCAATCCGGCACGGTCCTGGACAATTGCATTTACAATCTGTTGACCAAAAGCCGGGTCCTTCGTCATTTGTGCGTACTCGTTAGCTACTGCTGCGTCGTTGAGCCCCTGAAAACTAAAAAAAACAGTGGGCATCAAAGCCAGAATCAAGGAAAGTCCGCCGGTTATACCCAGACTTATTAAAAAAGGACGTTGCAGATCTTTCCAGGAAATCTCTTTTTTGGCTATTGTATTTAAGGCCAGAACAGCGACGAAGACCATTAAAAGCTGCACAAGTGCGAGTACCATCGTGACGGCTCTGAACTTGTTGAACATTGGGAAATAATCGTAGAAAAGATAATTAAATGCTGCAAAGTTCTTGCCCCAGGCCCAGAAAAGATAAAGTACAATAACGCCTGCCGCCCAGTTTTTCAGCGGACTTTTAACAATAAATAAACCTAAAATAAACAGAAAAAGAATAATGGCTCCGGCATAAACCGGTCCGCTTACAATTGGCTGATCTCCCCAGTATAAAGGTAATTGCTGAACTACATTGTTGGCAGTCGCTGCGTCCAATCCTCTGTTGACAAAGACTTTATAAGTTTCAGAAGTATTGGATAGTGCTCCCGGGTTAGAACCACCGTAGGCATTTGGGATCAGGAAAGTTAACGTTTCTCCAATACCGTAGCTGTAAGAAAATGCATATTCCTTGTCTAAGCCATCTTGTTTATCATTTGTTTTTGCTCCGTTTGAAACACTAAGTTCAGGTTTTCCCCGGATTGTTTCTTTGGTATAATCATATGCATTCCAAAGCCTTGTTGTGTGTGTTCCCACAGAAACAGTAGCGGCAAAAGCAAGTCCGGCAAGAATAAACGCCAGCTTTTTGATTTGCCCGTTTTTCAGATAGGGTAAACTTTCAATGATGACCAAAACAATGATCCCTATACCCAGATAATAGGTTATCTGAACGTGGTTGGCGTAAAGTTCAAGAGATAAAAATATTGCCGTGACTGCGGCTCCTGCCAGCCAGTTTCTACGGAATGCCAAAATAACTCCGGCTAAAACGCCTGGAGCATAATAAATAGCCAGCATTTTGGAAACGTGACCGGCTTCCAGACTGACCAGATTCCAGGCTGCAAATCCAAATGCAATAGCTCCCAATGCGGAAAGCCAGACACTTGCGCCTGCAACCAGAAAAAGAATATAAGCGCTCACACAGCCGATAAGAAAATAATTAGCCGGAGCAGGTAAGATTTTATTAACAATCTGCCCCATCTTCGTCGAAATGCTCGTCGGATAGTCACCCGCGATCATATAGGCAGGCATCCCGGCAAACATGCTGTTGGTCCAGTTTGACCATTCCCCGGTTTTTTCATGGTAGGCTACTACTTCGCGGGCAGCTGCTTTTGCCTGTACATCATCATGCTGATTCAGCTTTTTGCCTTCCAGCACGGGAAATGCATAAATTAATGACAAAATCATAAAACCTATCACCGCGAAAAAATGCGGCCGGATTTGTTGCCAGGAAAATAAATTTTTCATTTTGATAATAGTAAGCCCGAGAGGTATTTGAAATGTGATATTATAATGTCAATAATACGTACAAATATGACTTTTCTTTCATCATACTCACAAAGAACATCTATCCTTGTACGTTAAATTTTTGTTAACGAGCGCAAATATAAAAGTATTGATATATGTTTGGGATGTAAAATTAGAATCTTGTTTTAGTATTTTTTTGATAGAAATCCGAAATAGGAAGTAAAATTTAAGAAAATACCCGATAAATTTGCAGAAATTGTGCCTTTAAGTCAAAAACGCAATAGAATTAGGAATTGATTAGTAGTAACCCGATAGATAAATGAAAAGAATTGGAGTTTTCACCTCAGGAGGAGATGCACCCGGAATGAACGCCTGTATCCGTGCTGTGGTGCGCGGAGCGGTATACCATGGAATAGAAGTTTTTGGAATCAGAAGAGGATATAGCGGAATGATTGCCGGTGATGTTTACAAAATGGAATCTCACTCGGTTAGTAATATTGTGCAAAGAGGTGGTACAATCCTGAAATCGGCTCGGAGTAAAGAATTTATGACGCCGGAAGGAAGGAAAAAAGCATACGATCAGCTTACCGCCCACGGCATTGAAGGAATGATTGCCATCGGTGGAAATGGTACTTTTACAGGTGCTATGATTTTTGGTAATGAATATGGGATACCAACCGTTGGAGCACCAGGAACAATAGATAATGATTTATACGGAACTGATTATACCATCGGTTTTGATACAGCAGTAAATACAGCATTGGATGCTATTGACCGTATCCGCGACACAGCCAGCTCACACGACCGGATTTTCTTTATTGAAGTAATGGGCCGTGACTCAGGTTATATCGCCGTTCAGTCGGGTATTGCCGGTGGTGCGGAATTGGTGATGGTACCAGAAGTATTGACGCCCTTGTCGGAAGTTGTGGAAACTTTGAAACAAGGATGGAGCCGTTCAAAATCGTCTTCGATTATTGTGGTTGCAGAAGGTGACGAGGCCGGAAGTGCCGTTGAAGTAGCAGAAAAAATTAAATCGCAGGTTGACGAAAACGCGGATATCCGTGTGACAACACTTGGACATACCCAGCGCGGAGGTTCTCCCTCGGCTTATGACCGTATCCTTGCCAGCCGCTTAGGACTTGGTGCTTTGGAAGGTTTATTGGGCGGACAAAAAAATGTGATGGCCGGAATTATCAACAATGAGCTCGTTTATACGCCGTTTGAAGACACTATCCGCCTACCAAAACCAATCAGCGATGATTTGCTGAGAATGGTTAAAATATTGAGTGTTTAACGAATACTGAAATTTGTTGTCAGGAATAGTCACTTGTTGTCATTTGTTGTACCCATACAGGCAGTGACAATAAATGACCATTACCTGACCGTCGTCAAAGGATCAGCAGTATCCCATTAATTTGTAAATAATAATTCCAACCCATTCGCGGAACAAAGGTTGTGAATATCCAACAACTTCCGGGTCTGGTATAATCATATCCTTTATTTTCGTACTGCCGGTACCTCCGTAAAAATCGGTTGGAAACACATCGGCAGAAACACCGGCTTTTTTGAAACAGGCCAGCGCACGTCTTAAATGAAAGGAGGAAGTTATCAAAATATAGCTTTTTCCTGGAAATTTTGAATGCAGAATCTTTTCAGAATACACTGCGTTTTCTCTCGTGTTTTTTGCATTTGGCTCCAGAAGAATATCTTCGGGTTTTACACCCCATTGAATAAGCAAAGTTGAAACCTGCTGCACTTCGCTTTTCCCGGCATCAACAAAGTCTTTCGGACTGGCACCTGTGATCAGTATTTTTCTGATTTTACCATTTTTATACAACAAATAAGCTTGAAGGAACCGGTCTGCATGAGGGCCAAAATCCGGATGATCTATCGTCAGATCAGGCGTACTGATCATTCCTCCTGTAAGTAATATGCCCACATCATACGTTTTTTTTACTTCACTGATATTGACAGGCTTATACTCCCACCAGTTGAATGCCTTGTTTATCAGAAATGAATTGGAAATTAAATAGAGTATAACAAAAGCAAAAATGACAGCGATTCGTTTTCTGCGGGCTTTTTTAGTCATCAATCCATAGAGAATAAGAATCAGACTTATACTGAATGGCATTAATAGAAAATCAATTGATTTGGAGAGAAAATAAAACATTTGGGTACGAAGCTGATAGAAGTAAGCGTTTTGAGTTTAATTTTGTATTCTCAGCCACGATTTAGCTTAATAATTAAACAGTTCATAATTATCACATCATTTTCAAATGAAAAAAAGAACGCACACAGCCATTTTGATTTCTTTTTTTGTCCTCAGTTTAGCTACACATTCTTTCGGTCAGGGTTATCATATTGAAGCAACGTTGAAGGGTTTGAAAGACAGCTCCTGCGTTTTGGGCCATTGGAGTTACAGCAACAAACAATTTGTTGCCAAAGACACTGCCAAGGCTGACGGAAATGGTCATATGGTTTTTGATGGGAAGACAAATCTTCCCGGCGGACTTTATTTGCTATTGTTGCCCGGTAATCAAAAATGGCTGGAATTTGTTTATTCTGGTAAGGAAACCAATTTTTCAATGGTCACTGATACTGCGGATTTTGTGGGAGCTATGGAAGTGAAGGGCTCAAAAGAAAATCAGCTCTTTTATGCCTATCAAAAAGAATTGAAAAGCCGGGTTAAGGAAATCGAAGTTTTGAATAAAACACAATCTGCGGATGCCTCTGTAAAAATGAAACAGGCGCAGGATGAGTTCAAAAATTACCGTGAAAAGTTTATTAAAGATAATGCAGATACATTTACGGCCAAATTACTGAAAATGTCCAGCGATCCGGAAGTTCCTGCTGCTCCAAAACTGGCAAATGGAAAAACAGATTCACTTTGGGTTTTTAATTATTACAAAGCGCATTACTGGGATCAGGTTGATTTTTCTGACGAGCGAATTTTACGCACCCCTTTTCTTGAATCAAAACTCGATCGCTATATCAAGAATCTGGTTGTGCAAACACCGGATTCACTGATCAAAGATACCGACTGGCTGGTTGCCAAAGCTTCTGCCAACAAAGAGGTGAAATCGTATGTGGTTTTTTATATTATCAATCAATATGAAAATCCTAAAACGGTTGGCACAGAGGCGCTTTGGGTACATATGGCCAATAAATATTATTTGTCTGGCGAGATGGGCGTTTCAGAAGATACCAAAAAGCGGATTGGTGAAAAAGTAAATACATTAAAATATCTTTTGGTCAATAAAACTTTTCCAGCCTTAACTGTTACAGACCCGGCAGGGAAAAAGGTTGATTTACAAACCGTTAATGCCAATTACACCATATTGTTTTTCTACGCAGCCACTTGCGGACATTGCAAGGAAGCATCGCCGGTTTTGAAAAAGTTTTATGACAAAAATAAGGCGGATGGCGTAAAAGTTATCGCCATTGATACAGAACATAATCAGGAAGAATGGAAATCTTTTGTATCCACCTATCATCTGGACGAAATGATCAACGGTTTTGATCCATTAAATCAGATTGATTTCAACAGGAAATTTGACGTGGTAACCACACCAACGATTTACGTACTGGATAAAAACAAAAAAATAATTGCCCGGAAAATGCCGGTAGAGCAGCTGGATGATTTTCTTAATTACTACAAAAAGAAACAGCTGGCATCCGCTAAATAGAAGAAATGTATTTCAATTTTCAGAATCCACAATATTCACTTATTGTGGATTCTGTATTGTAGGGCTATAAAAAAGCAATACAAATCGGGAGCTTCACCGCAATACTTTCATGTTTGAAAGTGAGTTTTCCTGTTTTAGCATTAATCTCATAAACCACCAGATTGTCCTTATCCTGATTGGCCACGATCATATATTTTCCTGTCGGGTCGATATTGAAATCACGCGGCGTTTTGATAGCCTGCGTTACTTCATCCACTTTTTCCAGTTCCCCGTTTGCCTTGATCTGAAAAGCACTGATACTGTTATGCCCGCGGTTGGAGGTATATACAAATTTTCCGTTGGGATGTAAATGAATGGCAGCACTGGTACTTGCATCTTTGAAGTCAGCGGGAATTGTCGGATAACTTGCAATCGCAGTAATCACACCTGTTTCACTGATGGAACAAGCAGTTACCGTCAAATCAAGTTCATTAAGCAGATACATAAATTTTCCTGAAGGTGAAATGACAAAATGCCTTGGGCCAGCGCCTGGTTTTGCATTGAAGGCTGCTTGTGCCGGATTTGGTTTCAGCTCGCCGGTCTGCGTATTGACTACATAGTTCATCACATGATCTGTCCCTAAATCCACAACATAGACATATTTCCCGTTTGGTGTGGTCGATGTAAAATGCGCATGTGGTTTTTCCTGACGTTTTTCGTTTGGGCCGGTTCCTGTAAATTGTTGCGAATACGTGGCAGGATTCACTGTCCCATCCGCTGCCAAAGTATAAGCCGTAAAACTTCCGCCTGTGTAATTGGATACAAAAGCCATTTTTCCCGAAGGATCCACCGATACGTGGCAGGGATTCAATCCGTCCGAAGGTTGGCTATTAAGGAAAGTCAGTTTTTGATCAGCCCCGATGGTGTAAGCAGTAATCTTATTATCAGAAGTTACGGTGTACAGGTTTTTTTTATTGGGAGAAATACTGACATACCCCGGTCCCGGACTAGTTTTAAAATTATCTTTCAAAGTGATCTTTCCGGTTGCCAGATCTAATTCACATAAAGAAATGGAAGCATTTTCAGATTTGTCCTGGCTTCCGATATAGAAAAGAACTGTTTTTTCCTTGAACGAAATACCTGAAAATCCTAAGATCAGGACCAGCGCGAAACTTACTAATTTTCTCATAAGATTGTATTTTGATAAATGAGCCTTAGATCAGGAAAGCAATGATTTGTAACTTTTTAATGATGAAATGAATTATATATTGAAACAAGCCTCAACAATATAAAATGGAAGCAATAACCTGGCAGGATTTTGAAAAAGTGGATCAAAGAGCCGGTACGATCATTCGTGCCGAAGATTTTCCCAAAGCACGAAAACGGGCTTATAAACTCTGGATTGATCTTGGTGAAGAAATTGGTACAAAACAAAGCTCGGCGCAAATTACCAGACTGTACACCAAGGAAGAATTGATAGGAAAACAGGTTTTATGTGTTGTCAATTTTCCTGTAAAACAGATTGCAGATTTCCGATCAGAAGTGCTGACAACCGGTTTTGTTTTGGAAGATGGTGAAGTAATTCTTGCTTGTCCGGATAAGGTTTTGCCAAATGGAACACGACTCGCCTGATAATCTTGCAAGGTTGGGCTTTAATTTTGTAATGTAGTCCGTTTCGGGATAAGTTAACTTTGTATCAAAGAATTAGAAATCATGGAAGCGGATCATAAAGTTATCAATATAAAAAAAGTTACAGTTCCCGTAACCGGCATGTCGTGCGCGGCCTGTGCGGTCAGTGTGGAATCTACATTGAAAAGTACTTCGGGTGTTTCAAATGTTGGTGTAAATTATGCAAATCAATCTGCTCTGTTAGAATTTGATCCCAGAGAAACAAATCTGGAAGCTCTGGACAAAGTTCTGGAAAGTGTGGGTTATGGTTTGATTATCAATGATGATGACGAAGAAGCCATTGTGGAACAGGAAAAAATCCAGCTTGAACACTATAATGATCTGAAAAGAAAAACAATGCTTACCGGCATATTGGCTGTTCCGGTTGTCGTTATTGGGATGTTTTTCATGGATTTGCCTTTCAGTAACTACATCATGATGGCTTTGACGATACCGGTCTTATTTATTTTCGGTAAAGATTTTTTTGTCAATGCATTTAAACAGGCCAGACATGGAAAGTCCAATATGGATACTTTGGTGGCTTTAAGTACCGGAATTGCTTTTCTTTTCAGTACTTTCAATACGCTAAATCCGCAATTCTGGCACGCACGGGGTTTTCATCCGCATGTGTATTTTGAAGCTACTGCGGTGATCATTTTTTTTATTTTATTAGGAAAGCTGCTTGAAGAAAAAGCGAAAACCAATACTTCCGATGCTTTAAAAAAACTGATCGGTTTGCAGCCAAAAACGGTAAAGGTAATCCGTGACCAAAAAGAAATTGAAATCCCGGTCAGGGAAGTGCAGCTGCATGACGAAATCATTATTCGTTCCGGAGAGAAAATCCCGGTTGATGGAAAGTTAATCAGTGGAAATTCCTTTGTCGATGAAAGTCTGATTACTGGCGAACCTGTTCCTGCGGAAAAAACCAAAGGTTCTCAGGTTTTTGCAGGAACTATAAATCAGCAGGGAAGTTTTACTTTTTTAGCTGAAAAAATTGGCAAGAATACCGTTCTGGCTCAAATCATAAAAACCGTTCAAGCCGCTCAGGGAAGCAAGGCTCCGGTTCAACGTTTGGTGGATAAAATTGCAGGAATTTTTGTGCCCGTCGTAATCGCCATTGCTATCATGACTTTTTGTGTCTGGATGTTTTTTGGTGGCGAAAATGCCTTAACCCAGGCGCTGCTGGCTTCTGTTTCTGTTTTGGTTATAGCTTGTCCATGTGCATTGGGACTTGCAACACCGACGGCAATTATGGTTGGCGTGGGCAAAGGAGCTGAAAATAACATTCTGATCCGTGATGCTGAGAGTCTTGAAAAGGCGAAAGAAGTCAATGCTATCGTTTTAGATAAAACCGGAACATTGACTCAGGGCCACCCGGAAGTGACAAACTGGAAATGGACTGAAAGTCTGGAAAATAAGGACCAACACGCAGCTGCAATCGGCGCATTGGAATCTCGTTCCGAACATCCACTGGCGCAGGCAGTTGTCCGTTTTGTTAAAACAAATAATTCTGAAAAGATTGAAAAATTTGAATCCATAACCGGGAACGGAGTTAAGGGGATTGTAAAAGGTGAAAGCTACATCATCGGGACACTTTCATTTTTAGAAAAAGAAGGAGTTTTACTGGATTCTGTACTGTTGCAAACAGCGGAAAATGAGCGAAAAGCTGCCAGAACTGTTATTGGAGTAGGTTTAAATCAAGTCCAGATTGCGGTAATTTCAATAGCAGATCAGTTAAAAGCTACCTCTGCCGAAGCAGTTCAAAAGTTACAGGAACAAGGCATCGAAGTTTATATGTTGACGGGAGATAATGAACAAACTGCTGCAGCCGTTGCTAAACAAGTGGGTATTAAAAATTACCTGGCAGAAGTAAAACCGGATGATAAAATGCAGTTTATTCAAAAATTGCAATCCGGGGGAAAAATTGTAGCGATGGTCGGTGACGGCGTTAATGACTCTCAGGCAATGGTACAGGCTGATGTCAGTATTGCCATGGGAAAAGGATCAGACATCGCAATGGATGTTGCAAAAATGACTTTAATCACTTCTGATCTTATGGTTTTGCCAAAAGCATTACAACTTTCCAGAAAAACGGTTGCGACGATCAAACAAAATCTTTTCTGGGCGTTTATTTATAACCTGATCGGAATTCCGATCGCCGCCGGAATTTTATATCCTATTAATGGATTTTTGTTAAATCCGATGATTGCTGGTGCTGCAATGGCGCTGAGTTCGGTTTCGGTGGTGACTAATAGTCTTAGGTTGCGGGGTTTGAAATTATAATCCGAAATAATTTAAATTCCGGGTCCGGACTTTTTTATTCAGATTTTGATTAGAGCGATTTTTTCAATTGCAAACGAATTTATAAAAAGTTAAATTTGATAATCCACACACTACCAAATTTCATTTATGCAAACAACTACACAGGTGACGCACGAAGAATATTTCGACTTATTGGCAAAATCTGACGTAAAACTGGAATATCATGCAGGAGAGATTCTTGCTATGGCCGGGGCTCAACCAGCTCACAATCTTATCGTAGCTAATATAACCATTGAACTTGGATATTGTCTAAAAAAGAAAGGATGTCTTGTTTATACAAGCGATCAACTTATAAGAGTGGAAAAATGTGATAGGTTTACCTTTCCTGATCTTGTAATTATTTGTAAGAAACCAGTTTATGCAAAATCTTCCCGGGGACTTGACTCGCTTGAAAACCCTGAAATCATTATAGAAGTACTATCAGATTCCACTGAACATTATGACAGGTTGGAGAAGTTCGATTGTTATAAAACCATTTCTACATTTAGGGAATATATTTTAATATCATCAAAAAAGAAGAAAATTGAAATAATCAGAAAGTTGAACGAATCAGAATGGCTTAGCCATATTTATACTAATAATGATGAAAGCGTGATAATAGATAATTGCTCAATTTTGTTAGAAGATATTTATAGGGGCATTGAATTATCTGATACTGATTCTCCGGGATTTTAAGTTATTTCAGGAAACCAATAACTATACAATACCAACCCCGAATTCTGTAATATTTTTTAATCTTTCCTGTCGATCTTTGCAAAGAGATAATAGTAATCTGTCAAATAGCATTTCATCTTATGGAAACGATAAAATTTAAAACCAATATCAAATGCGGAAGCTGTATTGCTGCCGTTACTCCATTTTTAACTTCTGAAAATGGAATTGAAAAATGGGCTGTGGATTTGCAAAGTCCTGATCGCATTTTGTCGGTTGAAACTGATAAATCAGCTGAGGAAGTGTCTGAGGTTGTTAAACAGGCAGGATATCTTGCAACTGAAATAGCCTGATTTTTGTGTAACTTTGTGAATCTTTTAAGAAAATATACAGCTTAAATGAAAAAAAGTTTTTATAGATACATAACCATTCTGATGGCCGTTCTGGTGCTGGTAAGCAGCACAGGATTTGGACTGACGGAGCATCAGTGCCTGATGCAGGGGATGACTATGAAATTTGTCAAAGAAAAAAAAGCTGATTCCTGTAAGAAAAAAGTTGTTTCTTCCTGCTGTGCAAAAAGTAAAGCACTAAAAGATTTAAAGAAAAATTTCTTCAAAAAGACTGATTGTTGTAAGGTCCAGCAGAAATTTGAAAAAGTTGATGCCGTTTCGTCATTTGCAGCACTTCATGCAAAATCGGTTAAGATGATTGCTGACGGCGATCTTTGGTCGACTCAGTCTTTTATATTTTTGGTGCATGAATGGGTTTATCCATCTGCAAAATCTACACTTCAAACCATATCATTCTCCTCACGCTTTCATGGGAGAGGTATGCTCTCTTTTGTTCAGTCTTTTTTGATATAAATCATTGATTATCAGATTTTAATGTTGACTCTTATTTTAGAGATCAATATCGGTTTTCTCATACATCGTGATTTAGTCAATAATGAAAGGATATTTAATTGGAGCGATTTTGCTTCTATGTGTGCAATTTTCATTTGCACAACGAATAAGCGGAGCAGTTTACGAGCAGATAACTGGTGAGAAAAAGTTAAAACCACTCACCGGTGCTAATGTTTACTGGGCCGGAACTTCGCAATCTTCTGTAACGGATACGACCGGAAAATTCTCAATTCCACGTATTACACAATCCAACAAACTGGTCATCAGTTTTGTCGGATTTAAAAATGATACCATCAAAATTGGTGCGGAAAGTGAATTGGAAGTGGTTCTGAAAAGTGATCAGATTTTAAATGAAGTAGTCGTTAAGGCCAACGCTTCCTCTATTGACAGATTATCCCCGCATCAGACTGAAATTATCACAACCCGCGCTTTGGCAAAAGCCGCATGTTGTAATCTCTCCGAAAGTTTTGAAACCAATGCTTCCGTCTCGGTCTCTTACAGTGACGCCGTAACTGGCGCAAAACAAATTCAGATGTTAGGTCTGAATGGGACGTATATTCAGACTAATATTGAAAATATTCCAACAATCCGCGGTCTGGCTTCAACTTTTGGGATGAATTTTGTGCCCGGGACCTGGATACAAGCCATTGATGTTGGAAAAGGTGCGGGCTCGGTTGTGAATGGTTACGAATCCATGACCGGTCAAATCAATGTGGAACTGCAAAAACCGGATACGCGCGAAAAGCTTTATTTCAATACCTATGTCAATAATTTTGGACGGGCGGAAGTCAATCTGAATCTGGCAACCAAACTATCTGACAAATGGAGCACCGGATTATTGACCCATGCCAGCACATTAAAAAATAGAATTGATAAAAATGGCGACGGATTTCTTGATTTGCCGCTCTATAATCAATACAATATAATCAACCGCTGGAAATACCAAAGTGAAAGAACGATGGTTCAGCTGGGTGTAAAAGCCTTGCATGAAGATCGGTTAGGCGGACAAACAGGCTTTCGGGAAGAAATGAAAGGAACAACCCAGGCCTATGGTTTTGGTGCAAATGTTAATCGGTATGAATTCTTTTCCAAAATTGCCCGCCTTTATCCTGACAAACCATACAAAGGTTTAGGCTTGATCATCAATGCTTCTCTGCATGATTCCAAATCCTATTTTGGCCTGACCAATTACAATGGCCGCCAGGAGACTTTGTATGGAAATCTGATCTATCAATCGATTCTGAGCAGCACGAATCATTCTTACAAGGCTGGCGTTAGTTATATGCTGGATAATTATAACGAAAAGTATAAGGACACAACTTTGCTGAGGAGGGAATCGGTTCCGGGAGTTTTTGTTGAATATACCTATAACAATCTTGATAAATTCGTATTGGTTGCCGGCTCGCGCGTTGACTTTCATAATCTTTACGGCACGCAGTTTACGCCGCGTTTGCATATGAAATACAGTCTGACGGGCAACACAGCGTTACGCGCATCAGCAGGCCGGGGTTTTCGTGTAGCAAATCCACTGGCTGAATATTATGGAAATCTGGTCAGTTCGCGGCAGGTTGTTTTTCTAGAAAAATTGCGTCCGGAAGTTTCATGGAATTATGGCGCAAGTCTGACACAGGAATTTAAAATCGGTGAAATGCAGGGAACATTTGTGACAGATTTTTACCGGACAAATTTCGAAAACCAGCTTGTAGCCGATTTTGAGAACCCCAAATATATTCGTTTTTATAATTTGAAAGGAAAAGCATATGCAAACAGTTTCCAGGCAGAAGTAAATCTGACACCAGTAAAACGTCTGGATTTTAAACTGGCGTATCGTTTATTTGATGTGAAACAAACCGTTTATGGATTGAGCAATGAAAACGTTTTACTTCCAAAAATGCTGGTAAGCCGCGACAGGGTTTTGTTCAATGCTGGATATGCTTTACCTTATGATAAATGGAAATTCGACGCTACGGTGCAATGGAATGGAAAACGACGTTTGCCTAATATGAATCCGATGTATGGTATGTTAGGGCATGGGGATAATTCAACATTTATGTCGTCTGATGCTCCGTCCTATTTCAACATTAATGCTCAGATCACCAGAACTTTTCCAAAATGGGATATTTACCTGGGAGGTGAAAATTTAAACAATTTCCGCCAAAAAAATCCAATATACGCGGCAAACGATCCTTTTGGAAAACAGTTTGACGCAGGAATGGCCTGGGGACCAGTAGTTGGAAGAATGATCTACGCAGGCGTCAGATACAAAATAGTAAGATAACTAAGGAAAATCCCAATTGCCAACATTAACAATTAATCGCACCGGCGACCCGGCCTTAATCATTAATAATTTAAAATGCGGTTATTTATCAAAAATATGGTTTGCGAAAGATGTATCAAGGTTGTCAGAGAAGAACTTGATAAACTTGATATTGCGTTAACTCATATTGAATTGGGAGAAATTGAAACGAAATCTGAACTTGATGCTGAAAAATTAATTCGGGTGAAGGAAACGCTTGAAATAAACGGATTTGAATTGCTGGACGATAAACGTGCTACTTTGGTAGAAAATATTAAAACTCTGATCATCGAAGAAGTGCAATATCTGAAAGGTCATAAACCGGCTTCGGTTAATTTTTCAGATTATCTTTCTCAAAAAACAGGTTATGAATATTCCTATCTGAGCAGTCTGTTTTCATCCGAAACCGGACAAACGATTGAACAATATATCATCGCTCAGAAAGTGGAAAAAGTAAAAGAATGGCTTTCTTATAACGAGTTAAGTCTAAGCGAAATGGCCTGGAGGCTGTCTTACAGCAGTTCCGCGCATTTAAGTAATCAGTTCAAAAAGGTAACCGGAATAACACCCGGAGAATTTAAAAAAGGAAATAGTCTTCCAAGAAAAGCGCTTGATCAGGTGGGGGAACCGAAAATTAAAACGATATAATCCATATAAATCAAAAAAACAATGAGAAAAATTCTTTTTGCTTTGCCATTAACACTACTATTTGCCTGTTCAGGAAACCAGGAAAAAGCCAAAGAAACATTAGAAAGGCCAGCAAAGGTCGAGGCAGCAGCTGAAAAAAAATACGCTTGTCCGATGCAGTGCGAAGGTGAAAAAACGTATGCACAAGCTGGAAAATGCCCGGTTTGTAAAATGGATTTACAGGAAGTCGCATTGGCAGAAACTGATTCTACGGCTCATACACATTAATCTTTAATCAAAATAAACTAATGAAAAAGACAATCATTCTATTTGTAGCAGCACTTTTTTTAAGTGTAAATTTTGTCAACGCTGATGGCAAAGACAAAGAAGTGAAATTCAAAACTTCTGCAATATGCGAAATGTGCAAGGAGCGTATTGAACGTAATCTGGGACTTTCAAAAGGGGTGAAAGAATCAAATCTGGACTTGAAGGATAAGGTGGTAACTGTGAAATATAATCCGGATAAAACAACTGAGGAAGCGATAAAAGCAACAATTAATAACACCGGTTATGACGCAGATCTATCGCCTGCCAATCAAAAAGCACACGATAAATTGCCAAGCTGCTGCCGCAAAACTGCTGCGGCTCATTGACCAAAAAGAAGACGTTATGAAAGCGAGACCATTGATTTCCCTTTTTTCCGGTTACGCCCTGCTTTTGGTAACATCCGTTTCCGCGCAGCATAACCATATGGAAATGCCCATGAAGAAAGATTCTGTAAAACATGAAATGCATGACCACCAGAAGATTGACAAACATGACATGGGGAATATGAACAGGACAGATTCAATGGGAGGGATGAAAATGCAGATGAATCACTCGTTTTCATTAAGTCTGCCAATGAACAGGAATGGCTCAGGCACAAGCTGGCAACCTGATGCAACGCCGATGTATGCATATATGAAACATAGCGACAAGTGGAATTACATGCTGCACGGAAGTTTGTATCTGCGTTATACACGTCAAAATCTTAATCATATCACCAGAAAGGGCTTTGGTGATAAGGTGAGTTTGCCCAACTATGTGATGGGAATGGCGCAAAGGAAAGTGGGCGAAAATGGTTTGTTAACAATCAGATCCATGGTTTCACTTGACCGGATTTTTGATGGTGGTTCGGGTTATCCGCTATTATTTCAATCGGGCGAAACCTGGAAAGGGAACGCTTTGGTGGATCGCCAGCATCCACATGATCTGATTTCTGAACTGGCGGTTGCTTATACGCAGCGGATAAATCAGAAAATGGATATCACGATTTATGCAGGATATCCGGGAGAGCCCGCGCTGGGTCCAACTGCTTTTATGCACCGCATGTCGGCATTTAACAATCCTGATGCTGCGCTTGGGCATCATTGGCAGGATGCGACGCATATTACTTTTGGAGTGGTGACAGCAGGGCTTCGTTATGGGAAATTTAAATTAGAAGCTTCCACTTTCACAGGGCGTGAGCCAAATGAAAACAGGTTTAATTTTGACAAACCGCGTTTTGATTCATACAGTTACCGGCTTTTATTTAACCCGTCGGCAAACTGGGCATTCCAGGCTTCACATGGTTATATCAAAAGTCCGGAAGCCAATCATCCCGAAGAAAATGTTAAGAGAACAACTGTCTCTGCGCAGCACAGTATGGTTTTAGGTTCAAAAAACCGATGGATTTCATCTTCACTGGTTTATGGATTAAATGATTCAGGAGAAAACCATAAAGAAAGTTCTGTACTGGCGGAGTCTAATTTGCAGCTAGACAAGTGGTCTGTTTATGGCCGTTATGAATGGGTGCAGAAAAGCCAGGAAGAGCTTGATGTTGTTCCGGCTGACAAAATGTTTAATCATAAATACCCAATTTCTTCTTTTACATTGGGTATAAACCGCCAGATATTTTCATTTTCAAATACACTGGTCCAGGCTGGAATTCAGGGAAGTGTTTATCATATTGACAAAGATTTGAAATCATTTTATGGTAAAATGCCGTTATCGGGACAAATCTATCTCCGTTTGACGCCGGGATTAATGCGCATGTAATTACTTTTCTTCATTGTGAAGCAGCTTTCATAGGTAAACCATACACAAATTTTTGTTTCTTACATCGGCCTCGGTGAACAAAAGAAAACCGGTTATTCTTTAAATCCGTGCGATTTAGTACTTGTTGATTTTGAAATTAAAGAAAAGGCAAGCTAACTGGATGCAGTTCAGGTTACAGGCTCAGGTTTAAAAAATGCAGAGAAACTTATGAGCTGCAACTTCGGTAACAGCCAGTGACATTGCCAAACTTCCTGTAAACGGGCAGAATTTTACTTTTTAATGGAAGGCGAGTTTTAGAGTTGTTAAAATAATTCCAGCTGTCCGTTGTTTCCTTTTGGCTTTTTTGCTTTGCCCATGACGGTCCGGCCTTCGTATTTCCATGAATTGTTACGCTCTTCCTGTATAAGATCATCGAAGCGGTTGTTGGGTTGAAAATCTTTTTCAAGTTGCGCTGCAACTTTTGAAAGGTTTTTCAGTGCTTCGGATTTATCATTGTCTCCCAATCTTGCCTTTTGAACGGCTTTGTCCAGAATCTGGATCGATTCATCATAGATCGTGATGGGTACCGGAAATGGATGTCCGTCTTTTCCGCCATGTGCAAAAGAAAATCTGGCAGGATCAGAAAATCTTGAAGGTGTGCCGTGAATGATTTCACTTACCAATGTTAGCGACTGAATGGTTCTTGGACCAACGCCTTCCAGCAAAAGCAGCGATTCCATATTTTGAACCGGATTGTCATGCGCCAAAGCCAATACTGATCCCAGTCGTTTCAAATTTATATCTTCGGCGCGCACGTCGTGATGGTCCGGCATGATCAGTTTACGCATTTCACGCATGATCTTATCCGGATTTTCGGTCGTTAATTCCAAAATTCCTGATCGGGTAGGAGCTGCGGCTTTATCTGTGAGATTTAATATTTGTCCCTGATTCTTACCGTAGATAGAAGTATGGGGTTCTTCGATAAAAGATGTAATACTTGGAGAATGCCAATGATAGCGCCTCGCCATTTTTTCATCCGTATTCATTCCCTGCTGAACCACGGCCCAATTTCCTTCTTTTGATAAAATAAAGGAATGCAGATAAAGCTGAAATCCATCCTGAATAGCGGTATTATCAACCTTGGCAGAAAGACGGCTGTTATATACCAGAAGATTTCCATCCAGACCGGTTTTGTCAGCTATGGCCAGAAGTTCGGTTGGCGTTTGTCTGGATTGTTTACCACGTCCTCCACAAATATAAATTCCAAGATCCGCAGATCTTTTATTGACGGAGCGTTTCAAAGCACCCATAACCGAAGTAGTAATCCCGGATGAATGCCAATCCATACCCAACACACAACCCAATGATTGAAACCAGAAAGGATCACTCATTTTTTGCAATAAAACATCCCTTCCATATTCGATCACGATGGATTCGACAATGGCTCCGCCAAACAAGCTCATACGCTGAGCCAGCCATTCCGGCACTCTTCCATAATGCAAAGGCAAATCCGCGTGTCCACTTTTCATAGCTGTAAGTTACTCAAAATTCAGTTTTTTTCATTTTAAGAAAGACAAGAGCAAAACATGGGCGATATTTGCAGATATTATTAATTAAAGAAAAACCCAACAAGATGACTAATAACGATATTCTTAAAAAATTACGTGTGGCGCTTCATTTAAGAAATGATGAAATAATTCAAATACTTGCGCTTGTAGATTTTAAAGTCACAGCAAGTGAGCTTGGCGCTTTATTTCGTAAGGAAGGGCACGAAAATTATAAGCCTTGTGGTGACCAGCTTTTGAGGAATTTCCTGAATGGTTTGATCATTCATATGCGCGGGCCGGCAGAAGACGGAAAAGTTCGTGATGAGGCCTAAGGCGCAAAAAACTGGTTAATTTGACCAGTCATCAAACAAAAAGCTTTTGATCTTTTCAATTTTTTTATCTTTGAGATAACCGGGTTTAACTAAATATATTAATCCCGTTCACCATTGCATTTTAAAGCCAAATCACTTAAAAAATAAATAATGTTAATTCAGGTAATTATTACCCTTGTTCTTGTACTTCTGAATGGTTTTTTCGTAGCTGCCGAATTTGCTATTGTTAAAATCAGAGCTTCCCAACTGGAACAAAAAGCACAGGAAGGTAATAAAATGGCGATTCTGTCTAAAAAGATTGTCTCCAATCTGGATGGATATCTGGCTGCCACACAATTTGGGATAACACTGGCAAGTTTGGGTTTAGGTTGGATCGGGGAGCCCGTTGTTTCAAAAATTTTGATTGGAGGCATGGAGCTGATCGGTATCACACTGGATCCGATTTTAGCGCATCAAATTGCACTACCGGCCGCCTTTGCCATTATTACTGTTTTGCATATTGTTTTCGGAGAGCTTGCACCAAAATCCATCGCAATTCAGCGTCCGGAAGCAACAACATTATTTTTATCTTATCCTTTACACGCATTTTTCCTTGTTTTCCGCCCGATCGTCTGGATTCTGAATGGTATTGCCAATTTCATTCTGGGGCTTTTGGGTATCACACCCACGCATGGAAGCGAAGTGCATAGCAGTGATGAATTACGGTATCTTGTGCAGCAGCAGAAAGATAGTGGTATGATAGAAGCAGCGGATTATGACCTGATCAAAAATGCGTTTAATTTTTCTGAGCGTATTGCCCGGCAAGTGATGATTCCGCGTACGAAAGTTGTGGGTGTGGATATCAACGATTTTACGGAGGCAGATCTTGAAAAAGTAATCGAAGAAGGATATTCCCGGATTCCGGTTTTTGAGGATTCACTGGATCAGATCATCGGTGTGCTGCATTTGAAAGATTTGTTAATGAAAATGCGGAAAGGGAATGAAATAGTTCTTTCTGAGTTGGTGAGGCCTATATCAATGGTTCCCGAATCTAAGCCAATCGGCGCCATTTTACGTGATTTTCAATTAAGCCGTCAGCAAATGGCTGTGATAGTTAATGAGTATGGGGGTGTTGAAGGTATTGTAACGATGGAAGATATTCTGGAAGAGCTGGTTGGTGAAATTCAGGATGAATATGACAATGAAACACCGATTGTAAAAAGTGAAAACGGGAATTATCTGGTACTTGGTTCTGCTTCCATCAGCGATATTAATGAGCACTTGCCAAACGATATTTCACGTGAAGGTGATTATGAAACATTGGCTGGTTTCCTGATTTCCAAATTCAACAGAATACCTTCAATCGGAGAAAAAGTCCGGACGAAAGATTATGAATTTGTTGTGTTGAAAAAACAGCGGAGTACCATTTCATTGGTTCAGATAACAGCTTTGGAAGAATAGGAAGTTGTTGATAATTAAAACATTAAGGAAATTAGGAGGCTCCGAAGGAGCCTGGTTATCTTTTCAAACATGGATTTCTATAAACAGGAAACTCTAACGAGCTGGCTATTTCAAATCAATTTTAATGATTAATGGTTTTTGATTTCTCAAAATCTCAACCTCCATATTTCCAGTCCAGTTGTATTGCTGACGAATCGCTTCAAGCCTGACTACATTATCAGCCGCTTCCTTGTTGGCCGTTCTGATCACATCACCTGCTTGTAATTTACTTTTTGTCAAAATACTTGTTGATGGAATTTCTACCAGAATAACTCCTTTTTCATCCGGCAAGCCAAAAGCGGAACGATCTCCCAAACCTTGTACATTTCTGATTTTCGCTCCCAGCCAGATTGTTTCCTGCAATTCCTTTTCGAGTGAGGCATTAAGCAAAACCGGTAATTTTACTTTTTCAGAAATTGCTTTGAGACTTTCTTTTGTTACCCCAAAATTATCCATTGGAAAGTTTTTAAAACCGATACTTGTGGCAGGACCTGAAGTTTTAACCTGGTAATTTCCATTTGGTGCATCAACAAATTCAGCATCTCCAAAACGGCTGTTTTTATCTATACCAAAGGCTTGTGCACTTTTTAGAGCAACTGCGTCAGGAAAAAGATTATGATCAACTTCTTGTCCCCAATCACTGACCATAATGGGGAAATAGGGTCGCATGACAATGTTATGCCGGAAAATATCACCGCTGTTTTTAAACCAGACATGCGGGTGGAATGAATTATTGATCAGGATATTGTTTTCAGCAATCCGCTTGAAGCCTTCTCGGAATTTCAATCCGCCACTCAGACAAACATTGTTATAAATGTGATAATTACTGCTGCCGTCGTCCAGATCAATATCCCAGCCATGATCGCAACGGAAACGATTGTTGCGTATTACAACTGGTTTTTGAGCGTCCAGTAAAATCAATTCAGGATGTGCTGCCACCAGGCTATCCATAACTTTCCGGTTCGGATGCCAGAAACGATCGCGCCCCCAGGAATTTAATGCGCCGTGATCGCCCGTCTCCAGCACCGTTTCAAAAACGTCATTGTTTTCAATCAAATGTCCGCCCCAGCAACCGTCACCAATATTTATTCCAGCTCGCGGAACGCGATAAATGGTATTATGCCTGACCAGAATTTCGGAAGCCATTTCAATTTGTACCGCCGTCGACTGCTTTTCAATCTGGCCTATGTTATGGATAAGATTATTTTCAGCGAAACAATTGGACGGATACCGGTTATTTTTTGGTCCCGGCGTTTTATCCATTTTAATGTATGAAATGAAATTATCATAGCCAAATGCAGCCGAACGAACCGCTGAACTATCACCAACAAAACAAATGGCGCTGGATCCGATATCATGAAAATGAGAGCCTGTCACGCCGGAAGCGTGGTTATGCCCGCTGATCATTACTGCATTTCCACCAAGATTGGCAAATTCAGAATCTTCAATCACGCAGTTTTCTGTATTTTCCATCAATAGGGCCCCGCCCCGATATATCATCCAGTCACTGCGCAATAACGGTTCGTAATGATCCATGATCGTCCGCTCTGTATGCTCGAAACGAATACCTTTTATCGTTACATTATGAATGGGTTTCTCTGGTGTCCCTTTTATTTCAACAATATGTTTCAGATTAGAAATTTCAATAGCTGCGGTAGTAAGATCAATTCCGGTGCGTGGATAAACAAATAAAATTTTAGAAGTTTTGTCATAAAACCATTCGCCGGGGGCATCCAGTTCTTCGTAGATATTTTCCGCAAAACGATATTTAAGATGTAAAGGAGCCGGACGATTATTTTGCCAGCCACCTTCCAGATCCGGTTTTCCGTCTTTTATTTCTTTGATACGATAATGAAAACTTCCCCATTCTCCCTGATGCAAAGCGTGAAAATATCCACCGACCGGATTTTTCCATTTTGCTATTCTTTCAGGTGAAAGTACGTCTTCAGCGCTGCCATTGAATACTCTGGCTGTTGAATCATAATTTGGATAACGGGCGAGGATTTGTGGGTTTTCGTTAATAAAAAGACTTTCAAAAGCAGAGCCTTCAACTTTTGTTTTCCAAATTGTATTTGTATGTTTTTCCCATTTTGGAATTACCTTACGACCGGCACTAAATACTACTTTTTCATTTTTATAAGCCTCAATCAATACCGATTTACCATTCAGCTTATCCTGAGTAAGCAATAAAGTCTGATCAAGATTATAAATTCCTTTTCGTATATAAATTGCAATATGCTTTTGTTTTGATTTATCAATACTGTTTATGGCGGCAGCAGGAGTTTTTAGCGGCGACTGGATTGTGCCATTGTCTGCATCATTTCCATCAGGGGAAACGTAAATGTTATTTTGAGATAATAACTGAAAGCTGATAAATTGAAAACAAATAAGAATTTTGTAAAAATAGCTAATTTGCATATTGTCAACGTTGATGTGAGTTTTATTCTGTCGTTACCTTTTCAGTTTAAGGGTTTTTTCTTCTCAATCTACCTGTTATAAGCTATTTTCATTCTTTAAACTTCACTGTTGTGAAATTTTATTCCAAAATTTTGATCGGAATTTTTGTCACGGGATTGGTCGTTCAAACTGCTTCCGGACAAACAAAAAAGTCCTCGGAAGTTGTTTTTGTAAAAGCGCAGATCAAACCGAAATTTTCTGAAATGGTTGACTACGGCTTTCCAACAAATAAAGAAGGAATTCATGAGTTTCCTGGCGGAAAAGCACCTGTATCCAATCAGATAAATTCGAATGGTTCAATCAGGATTAACAAAACAGGAGAAATTTCAGTACCGGCCGAGGTCATCAGAACAACTGAAAAATCAAAAGATCCAAACGCGGATACTGATCCTAAAACAAAGAGCAAAAAGAAGAAAAATTAGTTTCGTCATAATGAAAAAAGTCCGCAAGCTGGATAGCTTGCGGACTTTTTTCTTGAGTTTTTCTATTCAGTTTTCAGCTGTTATTGTATATTTTGAAAACCGTTTCCCTGAGCTTCTGCCCGCTGTCCGTCAATATAAACGCAATGCTTTCTGCGATATCGGAAGCTGAAATCCATTTGGTAAAATCCGCATCCGGCATTGCTTCACGATTTGTGGGCGTATCAATGGTGCTTGGGACAATAACCGTAGCGGTGATATTATCCGCTTTCCCTTCGGCATTTATAAACTCAGCCATTTTAAAGACCAGTGATTTGGAAAGTGCGTAAGCAAAATTTCCCTTTCCCTGGTCAGCTTCCAAAGCTGGCCTTGCACCAACAAAAATAAATTGTCCGCCACCATTTGCTTTAAAATGTTCCATTAAGGGCTTTACCAGATGGAAAGCAGTAAAAAAGTTAAGGTTGAACATTTTTGCCAGCAATGCGTCATCCGTTTTGTCTAAGCCTCCGGGTGCATAAGCACCTACAAGGAAAATCCCGGCCTGAATAGTCTTTGCTTTTTCTAATGTGGTGTCAATAAAATTTACAGACTCGTCATTATTCGTCAGATCAACAACCTGCCCGGTCACATTTTCAAATCCGGAAAAAGTGTCGGTATTTTTTGATCCAAATGTTACGTATAAATGATTGCCAAGGTCAGAAAGTTTTTTGACCACGTCCCTTCCCAAACCACCTGATGCACCGCTTATAATTATATTTTTGGCCATATGCTTATCCAGTTTAACGGAAACTACTTATTTAAAAGATCAATCAGGAATTTTCTGAAAGGCTCTGCAAATTCTTTTCTTTTCAAAGCAAATTCAACGGTCGTTTTAAGATAATCAAGCTTATCGCCGATGTCGTGGCGTTTTCCTTCAATGTGATGTGCGTAAATATTCTCACGTTTCAAAAGAAGCAATAACGAATCCGTTAACTGAATTTCGTTGTTTTTACCTTTTGGCGTTTGTTCAATGGTATTGAAAATTTCCGGTGTCAAAATGTAACGCCCGGCAATGGCCAGATTGGAGGGAGCAAGTTCAATGGCAGGTTTCTCTACCAAAGTAGTCAACTCCAAAATAGTATCACTCAAAGAATTTCCACCAACAATACCATAACGATTTACTTTATTAGCAGGAACCTGTTCCACCGCGATCACGGAGCCGCCATATTGTTCATAAGTATCCATCAATTGCTGTGTAACAGGAATAACAGAATCCATGATCGTATCGCCTAATAAAACTGCAAATGGTTCATTACCAACATGATGCCGAGCATAATAAATGGCGTCACCCAAACCATTCGCTTCTTTCTGACGCACAAAATGAACATTCGCCATATCGGCCAAACGACGCATTTCATTGAACCAGATCATATCTTCTTTTTCTTCCAGACGTGATTCAAGTTCAACATTTCTGTCAAAATGATCTTCTATGGCGCGTTTTCCTTTGCCGGAAATAATTAGAATATCTTCAATTCCAGAATCAACAGCCTCTTGTACAACGTATTGAATGGTAGGAATGTCAATAATAGGTAACATTTCCTTAGGCATCGATTTAGTTGCCGGTAAAAATCGGGTCCCAAGTCCGGCGGCAGGAATTACAGCTTTACGAATCATATATTTTTAGGTTTTAGCTATTAGCGGTTGGGCGTTAGTGCGGGACTAGCAACTTTTCGCGTATAAGTTATTTTTAGGTTTTAGCTGTTGTGGTTAGGTGTTAGTGCGTGATTAACTAATCTTTTAATAAAAATAAGTTCTATTTTACAAAACGTTGGTTCGGGCAATTTAGCTAAAAGCCAATCGCTAATAGCCAACAGCTCAGATAACAAATGGCTTAATAACTCTCGCGTTATGTTTTTTTAGTTTGACAAAAAGCTGGTTAAGCATATCGTCATCCTTATAAATTCCGATGATTGTTCCTCCCGAACCTGCAAATTTTGCGGACGCTCCGCATTCTCTGGCTGCGTTGATCAATCTTTTGTTAGATTCCGGTACATTATAAATTTTGCAGCGAAGATTGAAATTTTCATTCATTAATTCATGCAGATCATCGGGTCTTCCTTCTTGTAATGCCGTAAATCCATCTTTTGCTTTCTGGCCTATTTGTCCCAGGACGTCAATTACATCCTGTTCGCCGCGATCAAATCTGGCCCGTACATCGCTGTGGACTTTCCCTGAAACCTTGCTCAGATTTGTATTGTACGCAACATATAGCTTCGGAAGTAAAGCGGGATCTATCCTTTCATAGAGTCCATGACCCTGTTTTTCAATCAGGGTTTTGTCAAAATCCATGTAAACACACCCTTCGTAACATTGGATGACGCGGTCCTGCAAGCCGGCTGCAATGCCGAGTTCCTCTGTTTCAGAAACCATCACGAGCTGCGGGAGTATTTCAATTGGAATTTCGACTTTGTAAAACTGCATCAATGCACGAAACAGTGCAACGACAATGGCGCTCGATCCGGACATACCAACCTGCCGGGGAATCGACGAGCGATACCTGACCGTGAAATTGCGGTTTGGTAATTTGATGTTATTGTCTTCGCAGTAATCAGCAAATTTCTTTATTCCTGCTTTAATAAGCGGAATACCGCCGTTGTAACCCAACATGCTGACAGATTCCCGCAAATGGAAAATGCTCCGGAAAGTGCTGCCATCCTGTGGCTCCGGCTCTATATGCAGTTCAGGAGATTCGTATAATGAAATAGATGCACCGAAGTTCCGGACAGAAATTGATATTGTTTTTCCAAAAAAACCATCTGAAGGATTTCCCAGCAGCCCGGCCCGGGCGTAAGCGCGCGTTTCAATGATCAAAGTGAGTCTTTTTTTGTCAAAAATAGTAACTAATTGACGACACTCTTAACATTTGTCCCTTAAATTATATTCAGGCCAAAAGTATCTAGTTCGAAAAATATTACGCTTTTTATGATTGATAAATTTTGTAATTATAACCAATTGCAAACAAAAAAAGTGGACAAAGAGAAGTTTATACTTACTTCTTTCTGTCCACTCGAACTTTTGATTCCGGAAATTATGCTTGTTTAATCAATTGGATATTGATTGCCAGTTTAATTTCATCACCTACCACTACGCCACCCGCTTCTGTTGTTGCGCTCCATGTAAGTCCAAATTCTTTACGGCTGATTTTACCGTTGATTTCAAATCCTGCTTTGCTTTGACCATAAAAATCAGTCATTGCTCCACCATATTCTGCATCAAGAACTACTGATTTGGTTGTGCCTTTAATGGTCAGATCGCCTTTTAATTTATAAGTATCTTCACCCGTTTTTTCTAAACCGGTTGAAGCGAAAGTCAGCTTTGGATAGTTTTCAGCGTCAAAGAAGTCACCTGAACGAAGGTGCTCATCACGTTGTGTCTGGTTGGTATCGATACTGGCTACATCAGCAGAAAACTGAACATTTGCTGTGGTCAAATCGTCACCATCTGTTTCAACAGAACCTTCAAAAGTTTTGAATGAACCTGTTACGGTTGAAATGACAAGGTGTTTTACTTTGAACTGAATTTCTGAATGCGTTGGGTCAATAACCCATGATGTTTTAGTTGACATAATCTATGATCGTTTTAAATTAATATGTTTCTACATTTAATGTATATACATGTAAATGTCGCAAAAAGTTTAACATTGTGCAAAAAAAATTCTCAATCTTTTTGGATTGAGAATTAAAGTATTGATAAACAGATATTTACTTTCTTTTATTCTTTTGGCATAACAAAAATCGCTTCATCAATTTTTGGGTTGACTTCTAACGTTTTAATTTTCATAGCCATCGTCGCACCCGGCATAGCAGAAGTTTCTACCTCTGATGTAAACGGATAAGTGATGCCATCAATCTGTCTGAAATCCGACTGCGTATTTTTGGATTGGATTTGCTGTCCCTGAACGGTCACTGACGCTACCACTTTTAAAATATAGTAAGTATCCTGAGAAATGTAGTTGGTGCGTTTTGAGCCATTTTTCAGGTTTTGTGTCACCTTATAAACTTTGGCACCTCCAAGATCTTCTTCACCATCTAATGTTAGCGTCTGGCCTTTTTCCTTGTAATTATACAAACCGGTCAGATCAGTTTCCGCAGAAAGCGATTTTACTACTTCATCAGGAAGTGGTGTGGCTTTTGTTTGCCCTGCCATTGGATTAATTGACCAGCCGGTGTTATTATCAATAACCTGGGTAATGGTTGATCCTTGAACAACGGTCTCACTACGAAAACCGCGGTCCTGAACGATGGTCGTAGTAACAGGAATCTGCATTTTCATCACATCCATTTCTGCGGTGATTTTAACACTTTTCAGTTTCGACAATTTTTCTGTACCGCCCATGGCGGTTAGGTGCAAAGCAACAATTTCATCCAGTGTTTTTTGCGCAAATGCAGAAGAAAATATTCCAGAAAGGACTAAAAGTAAAAGCGACTTAAAACAGGTTTTTTTGAGCATGTGGAGTTTGTTTTGATAAAGTGTAAAACTAGGGAATAATAATCTAATTGTGAATTGGATTGAGGAGGAGTGGATATTATTGCTGCTGAGTGAATTAATTTTTATTACCCGTCGGACGGCAGAAAAAGGCGTCCGACGGGTCGCTCGTTCCGTCCGACGGCTTTTTTGCCGTCGGACGGATATTAAAAAACGGTTCAGCCGGGATACCCTTATTCAAACTTTGCATAAAAAATTATCAGTCGGACGGATACAAAAAGATTGTTCAGGGAAAATAATTATTCAGACCGGGCATAAAAAAACGAACGAACCACAAAGGTGGTCCGCTCGCCAAAATATATAAGTTCTTAAAACTAATTATGCACCTTTTAACGCTTCAGCACCACCAACGATTTCAAGAATTTCCGTTGTAATAGCAGCCTGACGTGTTCTGTTGTAAACCAATTTAAGTTCTTTCAAAAGTTCCTGAGCATTTTCAGTTGCTTTATCCATCGCCGTCATACGGGCACCTTGTTCCGAAGCATTTGATTCAAGAACGGCACGGTACAACATAATTTTCAACGATTTTGGAATCAATTCAGCAAGAATTTCTTCCTCGTTTGGTTCAAATATATAATTAACTTCCGGTGCTTTTACTTTCTGTGTAGTCGTATCCGCAACGATTGGTAAATATGGATCTGTATGTATGATTTGCGTAGCAACGTTTTTGAACTCGTTATAAACCAGGTCAACCACATCATAACGGCCTTCCGAAAAGTCCTTCATGATTTTTTCTGCTGCTTCTTTTACATTGACAAATTTAAGTCTTGTAAATAAATCGGTGTAAGTTGTATTCACAGTAAAACCTCTGCGCACAAATGCTTCTGCACCCTTTTTACCGATCGCAAAAATCTCAACATTTCCTTTGCTGGCCTGTACCGAATATTTTCCTTCAATCAGCGCCAGTGTAGCTTTAATAATATTTGTATTGAAAGCACCGCACAATCCACGATCGGAAGTTACAACGACGATCAATATTTTTTCAGCAAAACGAACTGTTTTCAATGGGCTTTCCACTGAACTTTCAGAACCTGCTGATACTGTCGAAAGCATTTGTCCCAATTTCTGGGCATAAGGACGCATTTGCATGATATTGTCCTGAGCTCTGCGCAATTTTGCAGCTGCCACCATTTTCATGGCTTTGGTTATCTGCTGGGTTGAATTAACCGAAACGATCCGGTTACGTACTTCTTTTAAGCTTGCCATCTTAGGGAAATTAAATGCGGTCCGCCTGAGGTAATCAAGAAGTCAGGAATCCGAAAGTTTTCCGGTTCCTGACTTAAAGTTTCTCTGTTAATATTTAGCTGAAAGTTCTTTCGCTACTTTGTCAATAACATCAGTTAAGCTGTTATCAAGCTTGCCTGCACGAAGTGCTGCAAGTGTTTCGCTGTATTGCGCAGAAAGAATCGTAAGGAATTCTTTATCGAATTCTTTTACTTTTTCAACAGGAACTCTGTCTAATAATCCTTTTGTAGATGCATAAACTGTTGCAACTTGTTGTTCAACCGGTACCGGAGCATATTGAGGTTGTTTCAATACTTCCTGGTTACGGCGTCCACGGTCAATCGCAAGTTTGGTAGAAGCATCAAGATCCGAACCGAATTTTGCAAAAGCTTCCAACTCACGGAATTGAGCCTGGTCAAGTTTCAACGTTCCTGATACCTTTTTCATCGACTTGATCTGAGCGTTACCACCCACACGTGATACCGAAATACCTACGTTGATCGCAGGACGGATACCCGAGTTGAACAAGTTAGATTCAAGGAATATCTGTCCGTCCGTAATAGAAATTACGTTCGTTGGGATATAGGCAGAAACGTCACCAGCCTGTGTTTCAATGATCGGAAGTGCAGTTAATGAACCACCACCTTTAACTTTTCCTTTAAGAGAAGGAGGAAGGTCATTCATGTTTGCTGCAATGCTGTCATCATTGATGATCTTCGCAGCTCTTTCCAAAAGACGGCTGTGAAGATAAAATACGTCACCCGGATAAGCCTCACGTCCCGGAGGGCGACGAAGCAGCAGGGAAACCTCACGGTAAGAAACCGCTTGTTTTGAAAGGTCATCATAAACGATAAGCGCAGGACGACCGGTATCACGGAAATATTCACCGATGGCAGCACCCGTAAAAGGAGCATAGAATTGCATAGGTGAAGGATCCGATGCACCAGCTGCTACGATTACCGTATAGTCCATTGCACCATAACGGCGAAGTGTTGCTTCGATACCTTTGATGGTTGAAGCCTTCTGGCCGCAAGCAACGTAGATACAAAATACAGGTTCGCCTTTATCGAAATATTCTCTTTGATTGATGATAGTATCAATAGCAACAGCAGTCTTTCCAGTCTGGCGGTCACCGATAATCAACTCACGTTGTCCGCGTCCGATAGGAATCATCGCATCGATTGCTTTGATACCAGTCTGAAGAGGTTCGGTTACGGGCTGACGGAAAATTACCCCCGGAGCTTTACGCTCTAATGGCATTTCGAATGTTTCACCCTGAATCGGGCCCATTCCGTCGATTGGTTCAGCTAGTGTGTTAACAACACGGCCTACAATACCTTCACCAACTTTTACCGAAGCGATCTCTTTGGTACGCTTCACCGTGTCGCCTTCTTTGATCTCACTTGAATCACCAAGCAAAACGGCTCCAACGTTATCTTCCTCGAGATTCAACGCGAGGGCTTTAAGGCCATTCTCGAAAACGAGCAGCTCACCCGCCTGAACCTGAGACAGGCCATAAATGCGGGCAACACCGTCACCTACCTGAAGGACGGTTCCTACTTCTTCGAGTTCAGCCTCAGATTTAGCGCCTGCAAGTTGTTCGCGCAGGATGGCCGAAACTTCGTCCGGTCTAACAGATACCATAGTATAATTGACTTATTTAGAGTATAGTAGTAAGTTTTTGAAATCAGCCGCAAAGGTATGGTTAATTCTTTAAATAAAGAATACTTCACCTAAAAAACTACGCCATAAAAATTAGATTTTTCCAAGTTTACTTTACTACGCTATTATAGCGGTGCAAAAATATGGAAATTCAGGCATTTATAAGGTTTTTAAAACTTTTTTAGGTACTAATTGTGTTTTTGTTGTAATTGAGTTCGTTAATAACAATTACAAATCAAAAATTTAATTTTCAGACCATCCTTAAGTAGAATGTACAAATTAGAAAAAACCATTTTAGCCTCAGTTTTATGTATCGGTTTAGCAGCTTCCCAGGGATTTGCACAAGCACCCAAAAGAGCTACCAAACCAGCGGCCACAACAAAAAAGACTACGGTTACAGCAGCAAAGGCAGCACCATCATCAAATGTACTCAGGAATAAGCTGGATTCGCTATCGGCGGCTATCGGTGTCAGTTTTTCTAATTCATTGTCATCTCAGGGAATCAGTGATATCAATACCGATATCCTGACAAAAACCATTACAGCAGCACTTAAAGGTGAAAAAACAGTTTTTTCATCAGAAGAAGCGAATAAATTTATTGGAGAATATTTTCAGAAAATGATGGAATCAAAAGGAGCAGTCGTGAAAGTAGAAGGAGAAAAGTTTTTGGAAGAAAACAAGAAAAAGGCGGGTGTAACAACAACGGAGAGTGGTTTGCAGTATTCTGTCATTAAAATGGGCGATGGCCCGAAGCCTTCTGCAACGGATAAAGTAAAAACGCATTATCATGGTACTTTAACCAATGGAACAGTTTTTGACAGTTCTGTTGACCGAGGTGAGCCGGTTGAGTTTCCGGTAAATGGTGTAATAAAAGGTTGGACAGAAGCATTGCAGCTTATGCCGGTTGGCTCAAAATGGAAATTGTATATTCCATACCAGTTGGCTTATGGTGAACGTGCAGCAGGTCCTCAGATTCCAGCTTATTCAGCTTTAGTTTTTGAAGTTGAATTATTAGAAATTGTTAAATAGTTAACAAAAATTCGACGAATGAAAAAATACCTGATCACTCTTATTCCTGTTGTATTACTTGGCTGGCAGCGAGGTCCCGTACAGCAAAATGCAGTCGTTACTACGGAAACATCACTGGCGGAAGATATAAAGCCGACAGCAGCTCAGTATAAGGCGGAAGAGCTTTCGACGCGGATTCTATCAAATTATCACTATCGTAAAACGAAACTTAACGACTCGTTATCGTCAGCGATTTTTGACAAATACATTGATGGTATCGACCACGGTCGTTTGTACTTTCTTGCTTCGGATATGGCGGAATTTGAAAAGTACAGATTTTCCTTCGACGACTTTTTACAGAAGCGCGAACTGGACGTTCCTTTCAACATGTATAACCTTTTCAGAAAGCGTTATCAGGAAAGAAGCGAATATATTCAGACGCTTTTGAAAACGCCAAAACCGTTTGATTATACTGTCGATGAATCACTGAACACGGATCGTGAAAAAGTGGCATGGGCTAAGTCAAATGACGAGTTGAATGATACCTGGAGAAAGTATCTGAAAAGTGAAGCACTTGATTTGAAACTTGCAGGAAAGGCGGATTCATCTGTCGTGAAAACAATGAGTGACCGTTATAAAAACCGTGACCGTGGTTTGAGCCGTATTCGTACGGAGCAGGTTTTTCAAATGTTTATGAATGCGTATGCAGAATCTCTGGATCCGCATACAAGTTATATGGCGCCTACATCTGCTGACCGTTTCAAACAGGAAATGAGCCAGTCGGTTGAAGGTATCGGAGCATTACTTCGTGAGGAAGATAATTATATCAAAATCGTTGAAGTAATTCCTGGCGGACCAGCTTTTAAAGGAAAACAGCTTAAAAAAGAAGATAAGATTATCGGCGTTGCCCAGGGTGATGATGGTAAATTTGTAGATTTGGTAGGCTGGTTTGTGGATGATGCGGTTAAACTTATCAAAGGGCCAAAAGGTACAGTTGTTCGTTTGCAGATTCTTTCCGCCGATGCACTTTCAAGTACGCCTCCAAAGGAAATCAGACTGGTTCGTGAAAAGATCAAACTTGAAGATTCCCGTGCTAAAAAGGAAATTGTTTCTGTGAATAGTGGAAACAAAGATTACAAAATCGGGGTGATCGATGTGCCATTGTTTTACCGTGACTTTGAAGGAGCGCAGCAAAAAGAGAAGGAATTTTCAAGCACAACACGTGATGTTCAAAAAATCATCACTGAATTGCAGGCTGAAAATGTGGACGGTATTGTAATTGACCTTCGTAACAATGGTGGTGGTTCTTTAACAGAAGCAGTTTCTCTGACAGGTTTGTTTATCAACAGAGGGCCGGTTGTTCAGGTAAAAGAAGGACAGGGCGAAGTTGAAGTGCAGTCTGATAACGATCCTACGGTTGCTTATAACGGTCCAATGGCGGTTATGGTGAATCGTTTCAGTGCTTCGGCATCCGAGATTTTTGCAGCGGCTATTCAGGATTACAAACGTGGCATTATCGTCGGTGAGCAAACTTATGGTAAAGGAACGGTTCAGACTTTGATCGATCTTAATCAGTGGGTTCCAAAAGAAACGGATCAGTTAGGACAGGTTAAATTGACTGTTGCCAAATTCTACCGTATCAATGGAAGCAGCACGCAGTTGAAAGGTGTAATGCCTGATCTTGAAATGCCGACTGCTTTCAAAGTAAATGAATATGGTGAAGGTTCTCAGCCAAGTGCTTTGCCTTGGGATCAGATCGCATCTTCAAAATATGAAGCGACAAATGATATTAATGAGAAAATCGTAAGCCAGCTTCGTGATAAACATAATCACCGTTTGAAATCTGATGAAGAGCTGAAAGCATTGGCGAAAACGATGGATGAGTTTAAAAAAGCGCGCGAAAATAAAGTGGTTTCTCTTTTAGAATCAAAACGTAAAGTGGAACGTGACGAAGCAGAAAAGAAACGCGCTGCTATGAAACAACTTGGTGAAGAGTCTGATGATGAAGACGAAGATTCAGCGGATGCAAAACCAAAAACAGCTGAGGCAACTAAAGAAGTTAAAAAGAAAAAGGATATATATATTACCGAAACCGGTCGTATGCTGGCTGATTTGATCGTTATTTCGAAAGAACCAAGTTTGGCAGGGGCTAAGAAAAAGTAATTTTTAGAAGATAGATTATATTGAAAGAACACGGTTGGCGGATGCTGGCCGTGTTCTTTTGTTTTAATATCGAATTCTCGATCCTAGCGCCCAGGGATAAAACCCTGCGCTACAATGTCGGCCGTGTCTACGGCATTTTTTCGTGATTTTTGATCAAATAGGTTTAATAAAAAATCTTTGTGGTATATAGTTAAATTGGCCATTTTCGATATTGAAATGCCATAGGCATGACCGGCATTGTAGCGCGGGGTTTCAACCCCGGGACCAATGATATTATGAAATATTTGAAAATGCCATAGGCATGACCGCATTGTAGCGCGGGGTTTCATCCCCGGGACCAATGATATTATGAAATATTTGAAATGCCATAGGCATGACCGCATTGTAGCGCGGGGTTTCAACCCCGGGATCAATGATATTATGAAATATTTGAAAATGCCATAGGCATGACCGACATTGTAGCCCCGGGTTTCAACCCGGGGGATTCGGGACGGAATTTATCGTAATAAAATGCCGTAGGCATGGCCGATTTAAATTGGTGAAAAGCTAGTTCTATTCCCAACCACCACCAAGCGACCGATACAAATCCACCAAAGCCAGATGCTGATCTTTTTGTACTTCTGTTAATGCCAATTCAGCCTCCAATACATTTTTCTGAGCTGCAATGATTTCAAGATAAGTAGCATAACCAGTTGTAAAAAGATCCCGGGATGTTACAACCGCTAGCTGCAAAACATCAACTTCCTGTTTCTTGAATTCAGAGATTTTTTTTGTGTTTTCAATCTTTTTTAAACTTGTACTTACTTCCTGAAAACCTGTCAAAATTGCTTTGTTGTAAGCGAATAATGCTTCTACACTTGCTGCTTCAAATCGTTTTTGACCAGCTTTCAATGCTTTCCGATTAAAGATTGGAGCAGCTAATCCACCAAGTGCACTGTAAGCAATCGAGCCGGGATTAAATAGCAATGAACCTTTGAAGGCATTGAAACCTAATAAACCTGTAATGTTTAGGGATGGCAGGAATGCCAGTCTCGCAGCCTGTAAATCAGCGTGGTTTGCCAGTAATTCAAATTCCGCCTGTTGTATATCCGGGCGTCTGATCAGCATTTTTGAAGGAATTCCAGCCTGGACGCGCTCAGGTAAATTTTCGTTAAGCCTTCCATTTCTAGTAATTTTTTGAGGGAAACGGCCTAACAGAAAATTCAGATTATTTTCTGCTTCCACAATGCGCTGGTTAATTTGTATTTCAAGACTTTGCGTATTAAGCAACTGCGCTGTAAATTGTCTTACGCCCAATTCATTCGCTCTTCCGCCTTCTTTTTGTATTTTAATGTTTTCAACGGCCGATTGCTGTAAAGTGATGTTCTTTTGAATAATTGCCAACTCGGCATCCATCGCTAAAAGCTCATAATAAAGTCTGGAAACTTGCGCAATCAAACTTGTTACAACCAGATTTCTGCCTGCCTGAGTAGCCAGAAACCGGGTATATGCAGCCTTTTTCTGCGTTCGTAATTTACCCCAGATATCAATTTCCCAGGAACTTCTGAATCCCACAAAATAATCAGGCAGGAAGGGAGCGGGCAGTCTTCTGTCGGCGTCGATATTTTCTGAAAAATTGGTATCATAATTACCGACACCGTCCATCGTGTAGTCTCCAAACTTTCGGCCACCTCCCGAAACTTCGGCACTGATAGCTGGTAATAAAGCACCTTTTGCCAGAAAAATATTGGATTTCGCCATCTCTATCCGTTGTACCGCCATTTTCAGATCCGGATTATTCAGGAGGGCAGTATCGATCAAAGCGATCAGGTTGGGATCTTTAAAAAATGACTTCCACTGCATAGCAGCAATTCCCGTTGAATCCGTTTGACCGTCAAAATTTTGTGGGGTTTTAATGGAAGAGGCATGTTGGACGGGCTGCATTGTTTTACATCCGCCCAGGAAAAGCAAGGTAGCAACCAGAAGGGTTTGATAAGTTTTTTTATATGTTTTCATCAAATAAATGCTGTTAGTGAAAATAGGGCAGTCATGACGAAATTTCATGACTGCCGATGCGTTTTCGGGATCAATGGAGCAGAACTTCCTTCCGCTGAATTTTTGGTGCCGAAGGTTTTTTAGGAAGTGCCAGCGTTGCGAAGAGCACGTAAAGTCCCGGAATAATAATTACCCCAAATAACGTCCCGATCAGCATACCTCCCGCGGCAGCCGTACCAATAGACCGGTTTCCCAAAGCACCAGCACCGGAAGCGATACAAAGCGGTATAAGTCCAGCGATAAATGCAAAGGAAGTCATCAAAATGGGACGTAACCTTTCTGTGGCTCCTTCCAGAGCCGCCTCGAAAACAGTTCTGCCTTCTTTCTGGCGGAGAATAGCGTATTCAACGATCAGGATCGCATTTTTCCCTAAAAGTCCGATAAGCATTACCAGTGAAACCTGAGCGTAGATATTGTTTTCCAGACCAAGAAGTTTCAATGCCAAAAATGCTCCGAAAATCCCGGTTGGTAAAGAAAGTATTACCGGAAGGGGAAGCAAGAAACTTTCGTACTGTGCAGCAAGAAGCAGATATACGAAAAGCAGACATATCCCGAAAATATACATCGCCTGGTTGCCTGAAAGAATTTCTTCCCGCGTCATACCTGACCATTCATACGAAAATCCTTTTGGGAGCTTTTCTTTTGCAACACGTTCAACAGCCTTGATGGCGTCTCCGCTACTAAATCCAGGCGCGGCATCGCCATTGATCATTGCGGATGTAAACATGTTGTAGCGCGTCAGCAGTTCTGGTCCGTAAACCCGCTCTAATCGTATGAAAGTTGAAAAGGGAACCATTTCACCACGATTATTTTTGACATACAATTTCAAAATGTCCTCCGGGGTCTTACGAAAACTCGGGTCCGCCTGCACCATTACCTTATACATTTGTCCAAACCGGATGAAGTTGGAAGCATATAAACTCCCGATCAGGGTTTGGAGTGTGCTCATAGCCACATCAACAGAAACTCCTTTTTTGGAAGCGATATCCGCATCTACATGGATCATATACTGTGGGAAGCTGGCATCAAAACTGCTGAATGCACTGGAGATTTCCGGTGTATCCATCAATGCTTTCACAAATTGATTCGTTATTTCAGCTGTTTTTTGAAGGTCGTCACTGCCTGTCCTGTCCTGAACACGGAGTTCAAATCCACTGGAATTACCAAATCCGGGAACAGTTGGGGGAGGGAAAAACTGTATGTTTGCATCGGTAATATGCTTCGTTTTTCGTTCCATTTCCGCGATGATATCTTTTACTGATTCTTTTCGCTGGTCCCAGGCTTTAAGGTTGATCATGGCCATACCGTAAGATGAACCGGCAGATTCCGTAATCAAACTATAACCCGAAAGAGAAGATACAGACTCGACAGGTTCCAGGGACTCTGCTACTTTCTGTATTTCATCCAGTACAGCTTCCGTTCTTTCAACAGTAGCGGCAACCGGCGTTGTTACATTCACATTAATCACACCCTGATCTTCTGTTGGGATAAATCCGGTTGGTAATATGCTATTGATTCCGTAGGTACCAATGCAAAAAGCCACTAAAAGACCTACGGTTATCATTCTCCGGCTGGCGATGCGCGATAGCAGTTTCCTGTATTTATTAGAAATACGATCATAGCCCTTATTAAATCCTCTGAAAAACCGGTCGAGTGGTGTGTTCTTAGCGGGCTGGCCATGGGTGTTTTTAAGCATTAATGCACAAAGTGCAGGAGTAAGTGTCAATGCGTTAATTCCGGATATGACAATTGAAATAGCCAGCGTTATTGAAAATTGCCGGTAAAAAACGCCGACGGGTCCTGACATAAATGCAACCGGTACAAATACGGCCGACATGACCAGCGTGATCGCAATAATGGCACCGCTCATTTCCTTCATTGATTCAATGGTAGCTTCTTTTGCGTCGAGATGTTTTTCAGCCATTTTTGCATGAACTGCTTCCACGACGACAATGGCGTTGTCCACCACAATACCAATGGCAAGAACTAATGCAAAAAGCGTCAGTAGATTAATTGAGAATCCGAATAATTGCATAAAAGCAAAAGTCCCGATCAAAGCAACCGGTACAGCCAGTGCGGGAATAAGTGTTGAACGCCAATCCTGCAAAAAGAGAAACACAATAATAATTACCAGAATAAAGGCTTCGATCAGTGTGCGAACAACCTCATGTATGGATGCATCCAGAAACCTCGAAACGTCATAGGAAACAAAGTAGTCCATTCCGGGAGGAAAGCTTGTGCCTTTCAATTCAGCTACTTTGCTTTTGATATTTTTAATAACCTCCTGTGCATTCGACCCCGGCCGCTGTTTGATCATGATCGATGCCGAAGGTTTTCCATTGGATTTGGAAGCCATATCGTATTCCAGTGTTCCAAATTCAATGTCAGCAACGTCCTTTAATTTCAACATTGAACCATCCGGATTGGAGCGTAATACAATATTTTCATATTGAACAGGCTCGAATAATTTTCCGGTATACTTTAAAACATACTGCAAAACCTGCGTTTCGCGGCCGGAAGCTACGCCTGTTTTTCCAGGCGCGGCAACCACATTTTGATCGCGTATTGCCTGCACAACTTCATCGGCCGACACGTTGTAGTTATTCATCCGATCGGGTTTCAGCCACACGCGCATGGAGTAATCCTTACTTCCCATAATTTGCGCGCGACCCACACCGTCGATTCTTTTTAACTCTTTCAGGATGTTGATATCAGCAAAGTTGTATACAAAGTCTTCACCAACAGTTGTGTCTGTGCTCATGATATCCAGATACATAAGCATACTGTTCACCTCTTTTTCGGTGGTAACCCCAGCTTTGATTACTTCTTCCGGAAGTTCATCAATAACTGTTTGAACACGGTTTTGTACGTTCACCGCAGCCAAATCGGGATCCACACCTACATTAAATGAAATAGTGATCGTAGTAACACCATCGTTACCTGATACACTGGTCATGTACGTCATACCAGGTACCCCATTGATGGCTTTTTCCAGCGGAACTGCGACAGCATCTACGCAAACTTCCGAGTTGGCACCCGTGTAGGTGGCAGTTACGACAACGGAAGGAGGGACAATATCAGGGAACTGAGAAACGGGTAGTCCTATAAAAGCCAAAATCCCCAGCAGGATGATGAAAATGGAAATGACCAGCGACAGAACCGGTCGCTCTATAAATTTTTGAAACATGATTTAAAATTCAGGTGGGAATTTAGGTTTTATCGTGCTGTAAGCTCGATGTTGCTCTTTTCTGTTTTAACAGAGTCCAGAGTGATCATTTTTGGATTAATCGTAACGCCATCTTTCAATCCCTGAAGTCCCTCATATATAATTGTTTCTCCCGGCTCCAATCCTGACTTTACAATATAATATCCTGAAAGCCTCGATTTGGGTACGAAGCTTCTGGTCTTTATTTTGTTATCTTTTCCTAAAACGTAAACAAAGCTTTTATCCTGAATTTCAAAAGCAGCTTTCTGAGGAATTAAAAGGGCGTTTTCAACGGTATTTGTCAATCTGATTGTACCGGTTGAACCATGTTTCAAGAGTTTTTCCGGATTTGGAAAACGTGCCCGGAAAGCAATAGAGCCGGTTCCTTCATCGAAAGCTCCTTCCATTGTTTCTATTTTTCCTTTATGTTTGAAAAAAGAGCCGTCTGCAAGTTCGAGCTCTACGATCGCATTTTGATTAGATGCCGCGTCTTTTGCTTTTGTATATTCCAGATATTCGTTTTCAGAGACATTGAAGTATGCAAAAACATTTTTAGTATCCGAAAGGGTAGTCAATAATGTTCCTTCATTGATCAAACTGCCGATTTTAAAGGGAAGTCTGTCAATCATACCGTCGAAAGGAGCTTTAATCTGAGTATGAGCAAGCAGAATGGCCGCATTTGATTTCATCGATTTCGCTTCTTCAATCCTTGCCGTCACGGCTGCATATTTAGCCTTGGCAACGTCAAGTTCCGTTTTGGAAACTACATTTTTTTCGACCAGCATTTTTACCCGGCCCATTTCCAGTTCTGCCCCTTTTGCATCAGCTATGGCACTTTGCAAACTGGCATTTGCTTTGGCGAGTTCTGCGGCATATTCCTCACTATTGATACGAAAAAGTATTTGTCCCTTCTTCACTTCCTTTCCTTCATCAACATATACTTGTTCAAGATATCCTTTAACACGAGCGTAGATTTCTACATTTTTCACAGCATGAATATCACTAACATACTCCCGGTGTAATTCTGTTTTCTGCGTTTTTAGTTCTGTAACAGGTATTGTTGGAATCGAATCTTTGCTTTCAGTAGTATCCTTACTTTGAGTAGAACAACTGGCGGTAAACAGGCATAGGCCCAGCAGAACTGCCAAATGGTGATTTTTCATAATAAGTTGTTAAGTGGTTAAAATTAATATTTTGTATGGATTTTGGGATGGTATATAGCACACAGACTCGCGGCCCGTAAAGCTTACAGGACCCTGGCAATAAGTATAAACTGAATCAAAAAGATACGCGCTAAAATCCGGCGTTTTGCGTCAGGTTATACGTTGTAAAATGTTGCGGCTATTATTGTTAAATCAGGCAAAAAACCTGTAAGTCAGACTAGAATGGGCAAAGTCGATGAAGGAAACTGTAATAATCCGGCAAGGTAAGTAACCCCTCGATGGAGCCGATAACCTGCCGGGTATAATGTTGAAAAACAGACTTTTCGGAAAAATGGAAGTATTCAGATAAAACCGATTCAAAACAAATGAAACGGTAATTTGAATTTCTGTGAAGTAAAAGATTTGTAAGACTTTCCTTCCATTCAAATTCATCAGCGCTGAGGAATGTTGGCTGATGACAAATAGAAGGGTCAAATTCGATAATTTCTTCTTCCTCTTCAATATAGTATTTGTTATTGAAAGGAGATAGTTGTCTGATACCGAAATTGGTCCTGCAAGAGGCCTCCGCCTGTCCAACGAACAGGGCTGAGGCAAGAATTTGCCCAATGCAAAAAAACAATACAAAAGTTCTTTTAAGCATGGTATCAGCTAATATCAAAACATTGAAAAATTCATATTTTTATAATGAATTCAAGAATGATTGGAATTAATTTATTGGAAATGCAATACTGTGATCCAATAATTCAAATATAATAATTCAGGCTTTTAAAGCAAATTTTTTCAATTGTTAATGCGTGTTAATGAATTCTAATTTATTTCTAATAATGGAATTTACTTGTTCGTTTGTTTCCGTATTAATGTTTCAACAAATCGAAATTTTTACGCGAATTGTCCGGTATATAACTGGTAATATTTCCCCTTTTTCAGCATCAGATCATTATGGTTTCCACGTTCAATAATGCGTCCGAATTCCAGAACAATAATTTCATCTGCATTTCTAACCGTTGATAACCGGTGCGCGATGACAAAGGTCGTTTTGCCTTTCATTAAAGTATCCATTCCTTCTTCAATCAACTTTTCGGTTCTGGTATCGATAGAACTGGTGGCTTCATCCAGGATTAAAATCGGTGCTTCGGCAACCGTTGCCCGCGCAATATTCAGTAATTGTCTTTGTCCCTGACTCAAATTACTTCCGTCTCCATCCAGCACTGTCTGATAACCCTGCGGCATTCTGGTTATGAAAGAATGCGCATTGGCAAGCTCCGCAGCATGAATCACTTCCTGATCTGTTGCCGATAATCTTCCGTAACGAATATTTTCCATCACGGTTCCGGTAAATAAATGCGTATCCTGCAAAACGATGGCCATGGATTTGCGCAGACTTTCTCTGGAAATGTCTTTAATATCAATTCCGTCTATGGTGATTTTTCCCGACTGGATATCGTAAAATCTTGGAAGTAGATTAATGATCGTTGTTTTTCCGGCACCTGTGGAACCTACAAATGCAATTTTATGCCCTGGTTTTACGGATAAATTGATATCATGTAAAATGACTTTATCAGGGCTGTAACTAAACATAACATTTTCAAACCGTACTTCGCCGTCAACTTTTGAAAGGGTTACAGCATTTTCTGCATCCGCCGGTTCCGGCAATTGATCCATCATTTCAAATACACGTTCTGCACCTGCCAGAGCCGCCTGCAAGCTATTCAGCTGACTGGAAAGTTCATTGATCGGTCTTCCGAATTGTCTTGAATACTGAAGAAATGAAGCCAGCCCACCAATATCCAGTCCACGTGTTACAGCCAGAATTCCACCGATTGTAGCCGTTAAAGCATAATTGATCGTACTCATGTTGATCATAATCGGCATCATCATACCAGAAAACATCTGTGCTTTCGTTGCCTTATCACGAAGATCGAAATTCAGTTTTTCAAATTCAGTTTCAGCTTTTTCTTCATAGCCAAATACCTTCACAACTTTGATTCCTGTGATAATTTCTTCAATATAACCATTGGTCATACCCACAGCTACCTGCTGTGAAATGAAATATGCCTTACTTCTTTTGATCACCTGAGAAGCCAGGAACAGCATAAGCGGAACCATCACCAATGTTACCAAAGTCAGTAAAGGACTGATGTAAAGCATGAGCAGAAATGTACCGGTTAAAGTAATAATGCTGGTGAAGATCTGGGTCAAACTATTATTCAGAGATTCACTGATCAGGTCCACGTCGTTAGTAAACCGGCTCATTAAATCACCATGACTATTGGTGTCAAAAAATTGTAAAGGAAGTGATTGCAGCTTTTTGAAAAGATCATTTCTCATTTCGTTAACCGTTTTTTGAGAAATAATAATCATAAACCGGCTTTGCAGGTAAGCCGCCGTTGCGCCTGCTACGTAAATCACCAGCATAATGCCAAGCATGTGAATTAATCCATCAGCATCTTTTGGGATAATATAGTCGTTGATCAGCGGGCGGAGTAAATAGGAACCGGTTAAGGAGGCTGATGTATTAATCAAAATAAACAACACGACCGTAAAAAGTCCTGCTTTGTTTTTTTGAAGATATCCCCAGAGCCGGCGCATGGTCAGGCTTACATTTTTTGGTTTCTCTGCGGAGAACCGTCTTACTGAACCAGACCCTGGCATTCCGCCCGGAGCGGCGGCTGTTGATTGAGATTTATTGTTTTCGCTCATGAGGCTATGGCTTCATTTTGCTGTTGAGACTGGAATATCTCCTGATAAACAGCATTCGTTTTCATCAATTCATCATGTGTTCCTACGCCGATAATGCGTCCATCGTCCAGGATAATGATCCTGTCAACAGATTCAATAGAGCTGATTCTTTGTGCGATGATAAAAGTGGTGGTGTTATTATGGTTTTCCTGTAACGAAGTCCTGATTTTTGCTTCGGTAGCGGTGTCAACGGCGCTGGTGCTATCATCCAGGATAAGAATTGTCGGCTTCTTTAAAAGTGCCCTGGCGATACACAATCGCTGCTGCTGTCCGCCGGAAAGATTTACGCCGCCCTGTCCCAGAACAGTTTCGTATTGTAAAGGGAAAGACATGATAAAATCATGCGCCTGAGCATCTTTTGCAGCTGCAATTATCTCGTCATCACTTGCATCCGGCTTTCCCCATTTCAAATTACTTTTGATGGTACCAGAAAACAAGACGTTTTTTTGCAGTACCGTTGCAGTGGCTTCACGCAAATGTTTTAGAGAATAATCACGAACGTCCACATCGTCAATCAAAACCTGCCCTTCGGTAACATCATACAGTCTCGGAATAAGTTGAACAAGACTTGTTTTGGCAGAACCTGTCGCGCCGATGATTGCGATCAATTCACCTGGTGTCGCTGTGAAACTAATGTCTTTTAAAACAAAAAGATCGCTTTCACTTTTGTATTTAAAACAAACATCCCGGAATTCAACTTTCCCTTTATGAATTTTCAGATTCTGGCTTAATGCGGATGGCGTATCGTTAATGTCAATTTGTGTGTCCAGCACTTCAATGATCCTTTTAGAAGAAGCGCTCGCTCTTGAAAACATCATGATTGTCATGGAAAGCAGCATCAGTGCAATTAAAATCTGGGTAATGTAACTGATAAATGACATAAGCTGTCCCACCTGCAAATCCCCGGTCATTACTTTATTTCCGCCAAACCAGACCACCGCTACAATCGAAACATTCATGATCAGCATCATGACAGGCATGACCAGGATCACGATGGTTGATGCCTTGACCGACATTTCCATCAGATCGTTATTTGCAACCGAAAATTTTTGTTCTTCAAAATCACTTCTGACAAATGATTTTACGACACGTATATTGGTCAGGTTTTCCTGAATTGCTGCATTCACCCGATCCAGTTTTTTCTGCATTTTGGTAAAATACGGAATACCTTTTTTCATAATAATGAAAATGGCAAGGCTTAAAACGGGAATGGCTACGGCTATAATTATGGTCAGTTCCCGGTTAATCTGCAAAGCGAAAATTACAGCACAAACCAACATTAAAGGAGCGCGGATTAATAACCGCAGAGACATCATCACAACCTGCTGTAAGGTATTGATGTCATTTGTTAATCTCGTAACCAGAGATGCGCTGCTAAAAGTATCAATATTGGAAAAAGAAAATTCCTGGATTTTTTTGAACAAACCTTGTCGCAATTCACTTGCAAATCCGACGGATGATTTGGAAGAATAATAGACATTCCCTATACCACCCACAATGGCGACCAGCGATAAACCGATCATAATCGCACCCATTTTAAGAATGTAATGCGTGTCCTGGTTTTTTATTCCAACATCCACGATATCCGACATCAGCATCGGCTGGACAATTTCGCCAAAAACATCGATGATAGCCAGAAATGGCCCCAGGATCATCGCTGTCTGGTATTTTTTTATAAATTGAAGATATCTTTTCATCGGAACAACTGCGTCGGATTTTAGATAGTTTAGAAAGGATTTACCTGACGTTTAAATACAAGCGGATATATACCTGCAAAATAGATATTAAATATTTCAGGCTAACTAAAAATATCCTGCCGTGCATTTTTCTAATGGTTTATTAATGTCACTGGTTAATAAATATCGGTTAATTTATTTCTATTTTTAAGCAGAAAACGTATATTTCGACAACGATTGGCAAAGTTGATAATGTCTTGATAATACGACTGTTACTCGTCAATCCAGGTGATCCTTATTTTTATATGAAAGTATTTCAAATTAAAACACCGGCGTTCATTTTAACAAAAATGACGAGCGCTGATGGTGACAAATATTATCAGCTGAGCAACAATGACAACGTAATGAAATTTGTGACTGGCACCGCGCTTAGTCGTGAAGAATCAGATAAAATGCTGGGACAAATTTTGAGGGATAATGGTACCAACGATTATTTCGGCAGGTATCTGATTGAAGAAATTAAAACCGGCGCCCTGGTTGGTGCAGCGAAACTGGAAGCTTATGGGACCGAAGTGGAGATCGGATACAGGATTATGGAAGAATACTGGGGAAAAGGTGTGGCCACTTCCATTGCGAAATCGCTGATCAGGTTTTCGTTAAAAACATTTAAACCGACTGCTGTTATTGCATTTGTGAATATTAGAAATGCTGCGTCGATCAGGGTTTTGGAGAAAGCGGGAATGATGAACGTGGAAAGCATTGAAGATATTGATGAGGAGAAATTTAAATTCAGTTATTCACCTAAAACGAACTCTATCATGAAAAAAGCGCTCTACATTATTCTTGGGTTAATCGGGATTTTCCTGATTGCGGCCTTTATTATGCCAAAAGATTATGCGGTTGAAAGAGAAATAACAATCAATAAACCGAAAGCGGAAGTTTTTGAATACCTTAAATCTTTGAAAAATCAGGACAACTGGAGTGTCTGGATGAAGATGGATCCGAACATCAAAAAAACCTATAAAGGGACGGATGGAACTATTGGTTTTACATCGATGTGGGAAGGGAATGATGATGTCGGAAAAGGTGAGCAGGAAATAAAAAAGATTAGCGAAGGGGAGCGTATTGATACGGAATTGCGGTTTATCAAACCTTTCGAATCCAATAACGACGCTTACATGATCACCGAAAATGCTGGAGAAAACCAGACAAAAGTGAAGTGGGGTTTTTCCGGAAAAATGCCGTATCCGATGAATGCGATGCTGCCGTTTATGGGTATGGAAAAATCGGTGGGCAGTGATTTTGCCAATGGGTTGAAAAACTTAAAGGAGATTTTGGAAAAGTAAACTCTGGTTTTACCACGAATTCAAGAATGTTCACCAATCTATTTCTTTCAAACGCAAAAATTTCTTTACAAAATAGCAATCTGAAATGGGGACCAGATTACCACGAGTAGATGAATATATTATTAAATCGGCTGAATTTGCTATTCCGGTTTTGGATTATTGGCGGGAAATCGTTCATGCGGCTTGTCCGGAAGTGAAGGAAGTCATGAAGTGGAGTATGCCATTTTTTGAGTACAAAAATGGCAATTTGTGCAGTATGGCTTCCTTTAAATATCATTGCGGGTTCCATTTCTGGCTTTATACAAAGATGAAAGATCCTGATAATCTGTTTTCAAAAGATGCAGAAAACAATGGTATGGGCCAGTTTGGGAAGATTACAAAAATTGAAGATCTGCCATCTGAAGAGCAGATCATTGCCCTGATTCACGATGCAATGTCGCTGATTGATAATGGTGTGAAAATTACCAAAGACCCCGAAAAGAAAGTTGTAAAAGAATTGACGGTACCTGATTATATACTTGATGCGATTAATGACAATCCTGATGCCGGGGAAAATTTCGGACGTTTTAGTTTGTCGCAAAAAAAGGAATATGTCGACTGGATCGTTGAAGCAAAAAGTGAAGCAACCCGGATAAAAAGATTGGAGCAGGCTGTGGTGTGGATGGAAGAAGGGAAAACCCGGAATTGGAAATATCAGAGATAGCAATCGGCTCTCAGCAGTCGGCTTTCGGAATTTGCCTTGATAAAATTTATCCAGAGCAAGTTGATAGCCGACTGCCGAAAGCCGATAACATTTTTAAAATTTTCCGTTTTCGTCAGCTAAAACATATCTGAAAGTATAGTATTTTGATTCTTCTGTCGGTACATTTTCTGGTGCGCCTTTATAATAACTGATAAATTCAATTTTGGCAAATTTGCCTTCTGCTGTTTTTATAATAATCGTTCTGCCCAGGATTGGAAGGATTGCATGGACGGTCATGTCATATTTGTACCAGGAATTTCCACTGCCGCTCGCAATGGCATTTCCGCTTCCGCCATCTACTTTATAACCTTCTTTTGGAGCTTCGCCGATGGCTTCAAATGGTTTTTCAATTACAATAGCGCCACCTTGCCCGGCTCCGCTGGTTCCGCCGTTGGTCAGGATTGTTGTTCCGCTGAATGCAAGATCCCATTTGGTGGTTTTTGCATCTGCCTCTGCTACTTCGCTTTTGGTGATGAGGCTGAAATAATGATAGGTATTGGGTTGTGTTATAGCACTGAAATCTTTGATCACATGAATTTCAGCGTTGGAAAATTCGATAGGCATAACGGATTCTGTTTTAGTAAAATAACTAAAAGGTGACTGGTTTGGCACCGAAGTTACTAATGTTGTAATAAATAAAAGAGATGTTAGCATGACTAAATATCAGTTTAAACCAAAAAATCGGAGAAAACGTTTTTTCATTCGTCTTCTCCGGTTTTTAAAATAATTGGGAATGATTAAGCTCCTTTTTTAACAAGTTTGTATTCCAGTTTAGGTTTTCCTCTTTCTCCGCCGTCTGTTGATGTGAAGCTGATGAACCTAAGTTTGTAAACATTTCCGGCAGCATCTTTGATGACGTAAAAGCGATCGGTTTTTACACCCACAGTACCACCTGATGTCACTCTCCATTTTGAACCGATCACATCACGATCAGCACTAAATGTTGTGTTTGCGATATTGCTTTCTGCATAGGCGTCATACGTCGAAGTGGTTGTTAAAACCTCCGCTGCGGTTACACCAGCCAGTTGATTAATGAAAACAAGATCCGAGAATCCGTAAGGAATATTGGTTGTGCCTGATGCGGTATAGTACATGCTGTAACCCCATTCAAAATCCCAACGCGCTTTTGCAGGCTGAACGGCAACGGTCGCGCCTTTGATAAGTGAAACAAACTGGAAGTTGTAAGTTGGGTCTTTTATAACATCAAGTGTTTTGAAAGTAGTATCGTTCAGTAATGCGTATTGTAAAGTATAACCTGTTGTGCCTTTGCGGATAATGCGGATTTTATAGATCTGTTCAGCTGGCAAAACCGTAGCCGATCCACCTTTACGATTCAGGATATAGACTTTATTGTCAGCATCTGTTGCAGAAATTTCTTTGATAAGTGTCTCTGAAAGTTTACCAGAATAACCGTCAGATAACGCCAGCGTTCCCTGTCCTTGTCCGATTGCCAGTTTCGTCAGGTCAATATCAGCCGCAGTGACCGCATTAAGATCAGATTTATCGATCCCGATTGCAGAAGCACCGTTACTGGTATTGATGGTAACTCTGAAATCAGTTCCTGCATAGAAACCAAGATCCCAGCTATCGCGTAATACAGGCGTTTGCGTATTCGCGCTCAGGTCAAGAAAGACAGAATTTGCAGCACTTGAACCAGCTTCCGTTCCGGCAATCCCGTTCAACTGTATACTTGTTCCGTCAGAAACAATGGCTTTAAAACTAAGTTTCAATTCCGTGTTTGTGCCAATCAAAACCGGTGAGCCCACAGAAGTGATTTTGAACTGTATACTTTCGTCACCATTCAAAAGAACACCGGCTGTTTTAAGCACTTTGAATGTTACACTGGTTGCTCCGGCAGGAACTGTTAGTGCCAGGGTATTATTAGTGGCCGCAGGAGTTGTAGTAAATTGTGTACCGTAAGTCAACAAAGTGGGTGTCAGCGATACTGAAATGTTCGTAGGAGTTTCCGCTGCTCTGCTTAATACGATTTTTACGTCAACAGATTCACCATCAAAACCTTGTGTTGTTGATTCAAAGGCGGCGGTATTGTCTGGCAACGCCGGATCATCATCCGAACAGGCATTGAAAATAGCCAGAAAGGCAACAAGAAGTAGCGGTTTAAATAATTTGTTCATAATTGTTTTGATTAATTTAAAAAGGGTAATAATTATTTTTTAGACCAGTGGATATTCATACCGAGGAAATAGGAGCGACCGTTAAATCCTGGCCCGGTGGCATCATGTCCGGTACCAATTGTTGTGTTTTTGACTGATGTCAGGTCGAAAAGATTTTTTGCTCCGCCAATCAGATTAATGTACTTTCCTAATGTTTTGGTTATGGTAAGATCAGCCATATTATATCCGCTGATTTGTCTTAAACTGGCTGTGACGGGTGTGCCGCTGATCAAGGCATAAGCAGGTTTTTTACCCGTGTATTTATAGAAGAAATTTATGCTCGCCCCGATTTTGGAAAAGTTGTAAAGAAGATTTGCATTGATTTCCGGCGACCATACAAACTGTGGCAGATCCTCGGTTACAGTTTCTGACTCATCCAGAATTTCATTATAGGTTCCTATGTATGTCGCCCCCAAAGTGGCCTGCATGTTTTTCCAATAAAACTTATTGTCAAGGCTAACACCAGTTGTTTTGAACAAACTGATATTCAGATAAGTCGTCTGGGTGGGGTTGTTTGGGTCAAAACCGGTATCAATTCTGTTATGGAAAATGTTGTAAAATCCACCCAGCGTTGAAGTTACTCGTAAGGACGACTGCTGTTTTATCTGCCAAACCAGAAACGTATTGAAGCTGTTGGAATATTCAGCTTTCAGATTTACGTTACCATTGATGGAGTGGGACGCATCATGAAAATCAAAATATAATTCACGCAGAGCGGGAGAACGAAAGCCTCTTGCATATCCCATACGCAAATCAAGTGCATTGCTCAGTGTGATTTTGGCATTCAAGGATGGAATTACCGGAGGTGCGTCATAAACCGAATTTTTGATAAAACGCACGCCCGGACTCAATTTGATAGCAGGCGTTACCTTTAATTCTGACGATACAAAAAATGCATATTCATTGATCGTTGGCGAGCCCTTGATTCTTGCGCCGCTGGCGTTGTTGTTATTGATTTCAATTCCCGGAAGCAGTGAGACATTTGGTGAAACTTTATATAGGGCTGTTCCGCGGAAAAATAAAGTTGTAAAAACTGACTTATCCTGAGCGGCGGGATCCAGGGAAAGCGTACGTTTTCCGGTATTGAAATCTATGTTTGTGCTAAGTGTTTTCCGGCTGTAATCCGTGTACGAAAGTGCGCCGGTAAAGCCCAGTTTGTCCGATGCCTGATATTCGCTCTGTGCCTGGTGGAACCATCTTTTGGTAATATAATCTTTATCCCCGGCTATGTTGGCAACGTTAATATTTCCAAGATATTTGATGGTCTCGTCTGTCCCGTTGAAGCGATACCATACATTCCATTTTTCTTTTGAATAGCCAATTCCTGTGTTGAAAAGCATTTGTTCTTTTGGCATCCAGGCTTTCAGCCGGCCGCTGGAATCGCCCTGCCAGCCGCCAAAGTTATTTCGCGTGAAACCGCCATTTAATTGAAACCCTTTTTTCTGCCAGGTGATACCCAGGTTCTCATTGTGGGTGCCTTTTTTGTCAAACGCATTGTATTCATCACCGGCGGTTTCTTCCTGAATTCTCGCAGAAATAGAAAGGTTGTCGCTTCCGTCGCCTTTTTTTGTAATGATATTGATAACACCAGCCAGGGCATCAGTACCATATATCACAGACATCGGTCCTTCGACAATCTCTATACGTTCAATGGTATTGATATCAATTTGCCCAAGACTTTCGCGCGTAGCCCCACGGTCTACCAGTGGAATTCCGTCAAGTAATATTTTTACACTTTGGCCGCTCATACCCATCAGCTGGATATCTGTTGTTCCGAGCGTAGGATCATTGGAAAAACGAATTCCTAATTCAGTATTGAGAATGGTTTGAATATTGGTAGCACCTCTCGCACGGATACGCTCACTATCAATTGTCCGGACCTGATAAACTGAATTGCGTAATGATTGTTTTCCGAACTGACCTGTAACCACCGCATCCTGAAGAGCAATGCCGTTTTCCTGAAGCTGAATGTTTTCCAGTATCAGAATTTTTCCGGAGGTTACTTCAACAGGTATTTCTTTCTTTTCATTTCCTAAAATGCTAATAATCAGTGTATATTTTCCCTGCGGAGCTTTTAAATAAAATTTGCCTTCATTGTTTGTGGTATTACCATACTTTGTGTCTTTCAGACTTACGTTGACAGCTTCAAAGGGTTTGCTATTCTGAGTCAAAATTTGCCCTCTAACTTCTCCGCTTTGTGCTATTACTGTCTGAGCACTGAATAAGGAAAGAATCCAGATAAGTGAATATAGATGTTTCATCCAGGGTATATCAATTTAGACTAAATATATTTTACAAATAAAATGCTTAATTAGACTAATTACAAAGTAATTACTAAAAAATAATTTTATAAGTTTAATGGCTGGATTTCTGAATGAAATTTTAAGACGGAGCTGGTCTCTGTTGTTTGATAAGATATTGAAATATTTTCCCCACGCAACGGGGTTGAAATACGGGGTTGCTACTATTGCCAGAGTCAATCGAAGTGCCGTAGGCACGGCCGAAATAATTACGTCGAAGGACAAAAAAGCATTTTGAAAAGATTTCAAAATGCTGTTATAAAAATTCCGTTACAGATAAAATTTATTTAATCACTGCCTTCATCGTTACAGTTACCACATCTTTCAATTTCCAGTTGCTCTCGCCAACTTTATAATCCAGCCTGTTGATCTCAAATGTGCTGTTAAGCGAATAACTGCCGTCAGCATTTTTCTTTGCTTCGAACGGCAAGGTTACCGGTTTGGAAACATCTTTAATTGTCAGCGAACCGATTGCCTGATATTTATCGCCCTTCTTCTCAATTTTGGAAGATTTGAAACGGATTTCCGGATATTTAGTCACGTCAAAATAGTTGTCGCTTTTCATATCCTTATCACGGCCATTACTATTTGTTTTGAAGGAATTTGTAGCAACAGTGAGATTAAAGGCGGAGGCATTCAAATTAGTCGGGTCAAAATTGGCAGTTCCTTTTGGAGCATCGAAGGTGCCGTTACAAGTGCCAAGGATAAACTTTACACTAAAATCTGTCGAGCCTGAAGTTACTTTTGAAGTCTGTGCAGGTGCTTGTAAATAAGCAAGTAATGTAAATACAAAAACAAAAATCGTCGATTTCATAATTTAGAATAAGTTATTAAGGGACCGAACATTCTCAAAGTTCTTCCAGAAGTGAATCGCCTTCCGACAGATCTCCCGAAGTCCATTGCCATTTTTCATGTAAACGAATTTTTCCGTTTGGTAATATTTCTGGCGTCGACTTGCATATGCCCGTCGTGATTTCACCTTTGTCATTAATCTGGTGATACCGCATATCCAGGCATCCGTTTTCATCAACAAGCGCAATTAAATGTCCCAAACGGATATTAGCGCCTACGTAATCGCAGGTCAGAAGGTTGCCTGATTGTTTATAATGAAACTGCATTTTTAAATCAACTTCACCATTTTCTGAATTCGAAAGAGGAATAAATGTTTTGCCGTCGTAATTAATCATTTTATAAAAAAGTTGCTGTTACCGGGTTTTAAATATCATTTTTACTGCACAAACTATCTACGCGCTCGGTCAGCTTTTTCAATAAGTCGAGCTGTTTTGCCTGTACGTCAAATAACGTTTTGATCTGTTCTTCCAAAAGTAAATCCATTTTCTGATGCAGACTGCGCACTTCCAGTTCAGCTTTCATATTGATCAGATAATCATTTTCCGCCCGGATCCTGTCTTTTTCTTCCTGCCGGTTCTGGCTCATCATGATGATAGGTGCCTGCATCGCTGCAACGCAGGAAAGTACCAGATTCATCAGAATAAAAGGATATGGATCGAATTGCTCTGCTTTTGGGAGCGTTGAATTGTAAATAATCCAAAGGATAAGAATCACGCTGAAAATAATAATGAAAGTCCAGCTGCCGCCAAATCTTGCCACTTTATCAGAAACGCGTTGTCCCTGGGTAAGGATTTCCTGAGGTGGATGTGCCAGATTGTCAACGATCAGTTCTTCTTCCTGAAAAGCTTTTGTAACAATATCATGTAATTTTTTAATCTGCTCGTTTTGGTTGGCGAGAATATCGTCAACTTTATCAAAAATTTCGGCCATCTTTAATTCGGGTAATTTGTTTTAAAAGTACGAATTAAAGATGGCTTGCAAATTATTTCACAGAAGTAATCCACCAAACGTTCCCGCTCGGGTCTGTCACGCCGCAGCTCCTTCCATAATCCTGATCTGCCGGTTCCATAATCGTTATCGCGCCTTCTAAAAGTGCTTTTTGATAAGTTTCATCGGCATTATCAACATAAACAAAAAGATTGGCAGTTTCTGTTTTCCATTTATCAGTACTGTCACAAAACATAATCGTACTGCCACCGATCTGAATTTCAGAATGCATGACAACGTCCGTATCATCGCGCATTTTCTTAAACATTACTTCCGCATCAAAAACCTTTGTCGTAAAATCAATAAATTTCTCAGATGATTCCAGCATTAAATAAGGCATTATCGTCTGGTGACCGTTTGGAATTTTCATAGTGCTCATTGTTTTTTTATTTTATGTTTAAGCAAATGTAACAGACCGGCAATGACCAAAATTGGAGAAACACGACATTAAACATCCCGGTATTCTGCCCCTTCTCCTTTTCCTGAAAAGAAAAATCTTGGGTGTTGTCCGGAGAATTCTTTAAAGTCGTGAATAAAATGAGATTGGTCATAATACCCGCATTCATACGCGATTTCTGTAAGTGATTTTTCAGAATTCCCATACATATTTACAGAGGATTGAAAGCGGACAATCCGGGTATACAACTTGGGACTGAAACCTGAAAATGCTTTGAATTTTCTTTCAAATTGACGGGTTGATAAGAAACTTTGTTCTGCAAGTTGCCAGACATTAGCAACTCCCTTCGTTTGAATTATATCACAAATTGTTGAAAAGACAGCCGGCTCATGTCTGTAATTATCGGCAATCTTTTTTTCCAGAAAAGCGGTAATGATTTCAACTCTTTTCTCATTTGTTTTCGCCAGCATTATTTTTTCTTCCAAAACTTTGCCTTCATTTCCCATCAATGTTGGAAGATCCGGCATTTCATTGCTCAGTTCATCCGACGGTATTGAAAAGAGAATCGGTATGGCAAAAGGATAGAGATAAACACCAAAAATTCCAAAATTTTGACGGACGATAAATCGGCGGAAATTTTGAGATTGTCCGTGAACACCTGAATGGAAAGAAGTTTCGATAGTATCGTTTGACAGGATTTCGTCAAAAGGCGTTTGATAATGAAAAATCATCTCTGCGCAGCCGTCAGCCATGACCCGATGGATATAAGGTTTTTCAGAACCGACTTCATTTTCTAAAACCCAAAAAAATCTAACAAATCTTGCAATTTTTGGCGGCGGGGGAATGGTCAGGTATACCATGGATCAGGCTGTCAATCATTAAAAAAAAGCCATTCAATAATTAAAAGTGAAGTTACGTTTAATGTATAATTTTGAGATTGATTCCGGTCATATTTTTTCGTTGTGCGATCATCTAATTTAGCGGCACTATTTAGAAATAATTAGTTGTAAAGTACACATTATGAAATCAGTCAACTAAATTTTAACTCAAAACACAATAGGTATATTTCCGATTTCCTTTAATACATTTGAAGAAAAATTGGCAATATTGATTCAAATAGACAAGGGTTGTATCTAAAATTATCGTCGTTTTGATGAATAATATGAAATTCAAATCTTTTAGAACTAATACCCAAATTGGAATTGTTATAGGTAGCAGTTACAAAACGGCTGCGAGCTCATAACAATCTCTTTACTCAGTCGATTACTAATTATATTCAGTTTCTGTCATGAAATTAGTGCCCATAGAAAAGCGTACCGGACTTACCCGGGAAGAATTTATTGAAAATTATCTTAAACCAAGTCGTCCTGTTGTTTTTACAGATTTGGCAAAAGACTGGCCGGCCATGCAAAAATGGACATTCGAATGGCTTCGTGAAAACCACGGCCAAATTGAAATTCCATTGGTGGATAACCACATGCACGACGCTGACAAATATTTCCAGATCGCAAAAACAATGAAGTTTGGTGAGTATTTGTCCCTGATCGAAAAAGGCCCGACAGACCTTCGGCTTTTCCTTTTTGATATTTTCAAAAAAGCACCTTCTCTGACAGAAGATATCCGTTTTCCAACCATTATGGACGGGTTTTTGAAATACTATAAATTTGTATTTTTTGGTGGTGAAGGGTCTATTACAAACCTTCACTACGATATGGATTGTTCAAATGTATTTTTGACCCAATTCCATACCCGCAAGCAGGTTATTTTATTTTCTCCGGAAGAAAGCACAAGACTATATCAGCATCCGTTTACGGTGATGAGCAAAGTGGATCCGATCAATCCGGATTACGAACGCTTCCCGGCAATGAAAGGTGCGACAGGTTTTGAAACGACTTTATACCACGGTGAAACAATATTTATTCCTTCGCTCTGGTGGCATTATATCCGATATATCGACGGAGGTTTCAGCCTTGCGTTGAGAGCAAATAATTCAGTTTTCACTGCGGTTCGTGGTGGTATGAATCTTGTTCGTCACACCTTCGTTGACAAAGGTATGGCTTCTCTTTTGGGTCTCGAATGGCAGCATTGGAAAGAGAAAAAAGCAGTTGAAAAAGCACAACAGCTGATCGCTCAGGAAGCATAGAGGAATTCTGACGCATTCCGAAGAAACTATTTTATCTTTGGAATGCGTTATGACTTGTATTCCTTTTATGTTTTGATATGAATTTTGAACTCACTTCCGAATACCAGCCTACGGGAGATCAGCCCGAGGCAATCAGACAACTTTTAGAGGGAATTGCAGCCGGCGAGCCTGCCCAGACTTTGCTTGGGGTGACGGGTTCCGGAAAGACTTTTACAGTCGCTAACGTCGTAGCCGAAATCAATCGCCCTACGTTGGTATTAAGCCATAACAAAACCCTGGCTGCCCAGCTTTACGGCGAGTTTAAGCAGTTTTTTCCTAATAACGCGGTTGAATATTTTATTAGTTACTACGACTATTATCAGCCGGAAGCCTTTATTTCAAGCACCAATACTTACATTGAGAAGGACCTGATGATCAATCAGGAAATTGATAAATTACGATTACATACGGTTTCTTCGCTCATGAGCGGACGTCGTGATGTTTTGGTAGTTGCTTCTGTATCATGTATTTATGGTGCAGGAAACCCGAATGAATATAAAAAGAGTATTGTTAAGGCAAAACTTGGAGATATTGTCAGCCGCAATCAGTTCTTATACCGACTGGTAGAAATTCTTTATAGTCGTACCGAAGTAGAATTTGGGCGTGGGACTTTCCGGGTAAAAGGTGATACCGTTGATATTTATCCTGGATACGCGGATTTCGCGTATCGTTTTATCTTTTTTGGAGATGAAATCGAAGAAATCCAGCGCATTGAACCTGAGAGCGGAAAGAAGATTTCAAGTGAAAAAGCAGTTTCTATTTTTCCTGCTAATCTATTCGTTACTGGCCGTGATGTGCTTTCTCAATCAATCAAGGAAATTCAGGATGACCTGGTCAAACAGATCAATTATTTTACTAATAACGGAAGAGTAGCAGAGGCTGAGCGCGTAAAAGAGCGTACAGAATTTGATATGGAAATGATGCGGGAGCTTGGTTACTGCTCGGGTATCGAGAACTATTCAAGATATTTTGACAGACGAATTCCTGGTCAGCGGCCTTTCTGTTTGCTGGATTATTTTCCCGAGGACTTTCTGATGGTTGTCGATGAAAGTCACGCGACCATGCCGCAGCTAAAAGCCATGTGGGGCGGCGACCGGTCCAGAAAAGAAGCTTTGGTGGAATATGGTTTCCGTTTGCCTTCGGCAATGGATAACCGTCCATTGACTTTTCAGGAATTTGAAGACCTTACACCTCAGACAATTTTTGTAAGTGCAACGCCGGCAGAATATGAATTGCGTCGTTCAGATGGTGTTGTGGTTGAACAGATTATTCGTCCAACGGGATTACTTGATCCGGAAATTGAAGTTCGCCCAAGTCTGAATCAGATTGATGATTTGCTGGAAGAAATCAATATTCGTATCAAACAGGGCGACCGCGTTTTGATCACGACGCTGACCAAAAGAATGGCAGAGGAACTGAGCAAATATCTGGATCGTGTTGGTATCAAATGCCGCTACATTCACTCCGAAGTAAAGGCACTGGATCGGGTTGAAATTCTTCGTGAATTGCGCCTGGGAGTTTTTGATGTATTGGTCGGAGTTAACCTTTTGCGTGAAGGTCTGGATTTACCGGAAGTTTCTCTGGTGGCGATTATGGATGCTGATAAGGAAGGATTTTTGAGAGATATTCGCTCATTAATTCAAACGATCGGTCGCGCGGCGAGGAATGAGAACGGAAAAGTTTTGATGTATGCAGACGTGATGACGGGATCAATGGAAGAAGCAATTGGCGAAACGAACAGGCGTAGAGCGATTCAGCTGGCTTACAATGAAGAGCATGGAATTACACCAAAAACAATCCTGAAATCGAAAGAAGCGATCATGTCGCAAACTTCGGTGGCTGATTCAAAACCAAGAAAAATTTATGTTGAGCCAAGTGAAATCAGGATTGCGGCAGATCCTGTTGTTCAGTATATGGGTAAAAATGATCTGCAAAAACTGATCGTGGAAACCCAGAAAAAAATGGAAAATGCTGCAAAAGATATGGACTTTTTGGAAGCTGCGAGGCTGCGTGATGAGTTGTTGCAGTTGAAGGAACGGGCTAAGGAGAAGGTTTAGCTCAAAATAATTATTACAAGTATTTTGGAACTCAGATTGGTGCGGAGCACCGGAATACTTGTAGTAATTTGAATCTTAAACCACCTGAATATTCTCTTTCAACAATTCCACAGCCTCAATCCAGTTATTAACCCTCGTATGTTTGGTAACATTGATATTATGTCCGGCCGTAAACAGGATCGGCATTCCCTTATGGAAATCAAGATTTTTTAAATGATCATCAATAAGGAAATCGGTACCGATCACACTTTTATCTCCGCAAAAAATAATATTTTTCCAGGAAATAAACGGAAAGTGTTCAGCCAGCCAGTCGTGTTTTTCAAGCAGAGAATTTGGGAATTCCATAGCCGCCGAAACGATATAGACATCAAAGTCTTTTTGCAATTCTTTTAATGCTTCAATAGCTCCTTCAATAACGGGCGCGTTTCGGAAAAAACCTGGTTTGTAGATGAGGCTTCTTGCTTTCTCAGGATCGGGGAAGGCGAAATCTTCCGGTTTTCCCAAGAGATCCTTTTTATCAACCCGAACGCCAAACTGCTGTTCATATAAATTAATCCAGTTGGTTTCAATATCTGCAATGACATTATCCATGTCGATGGCTACCGTTTTTTTCATAAAAGGATAAAATCTGGTTTGCTATGTTGTGCGACAAAATTAAATATTAATTGCAATATTTTGCAATATTGATTTCAAAAAATCAATATATTTGCAAAAAGTTGAATTTACTTATATGTTAAAAGAGGAGCGCTTTCGGGTTATACTAAGTCAGCTTGGACAGGATCAGAAAGTTCACTTAGCCGAACTAAGTTATGTTTTAAAAGTTTCAGAGGATACCGTGCGACGGGATATCAAAGAATTAGCGGACCAGGGGTTGCTGAAATCGGTAAGGGGAGGAGCTGTGCCTCATTCTCCTGGTCCACATAATTTTAAAGATCGCGTTGAGTATGGAAGTGAACAAAAGCAAATTATTGCTGGTAAAGCATTAAGCTTTTTGAAAGACGGGCAAGTTGCCATTTTTGATGGCGGAACATCCGCCATGTTAATTGCTCAGGCTTTACCAAAAGATATACATTTGACTGTCGTAACAAACAGTTTTCCAATCGCCAGTATTTTGGAAGAACATGAAAAAGTAGAAGTGTTATTTGCCGGCGGCAGGCTTTTGAAAAATTCATTTGTAACGATTGGAAATGAAACGATACAATATTTTAGAAAATTCAGAGCAGATATATGCTTTTCAGGAATATGCAGTATTCATACGGATTTTGGTGTCACGGGGCCGGATTATGAAGAAAGCGAGGTGAAAAGAGCCATGGTTGAATCTTCCAGAGAAATTATAGCGCTCTCTACGATGGAAAAACTCGGAACCGCTGAGGCATATTATGTTTGTCCGACCAATCAGTTAACTACAATAATAACCGATCAGCCGGACAATCTGGATGCATTTGAAATTTACAAATCGATGGGCATCAAAATGGTTTAGTCTTCATCTTCCGAAGTTTGTTCAATCTTATTAAGCGTATCATCCATCGTTTTTGTTTCCTGATTTAAAACATTGGCAAATCCCAGCATATAGGCAATTGTGATATACCTGAGCCATTTTATGGCTCCGAGAATTATTTTATTGATTTTCATGATTTCTGATTGGAAGTAATAAAATAGCCGAAACCAGATTCCAGAATAGGCAGGAACTGACATTAACTTCGCAATTAATTGCTAAGCATTCCGACAAAAATTATAAGTTTAAAACAATTAGAATCTGTTTTTAGCAAACGAAATCAGGAAAATCAACAAAGGAATCAGAAGTCAGATTGCGGCTTCTGAAATGAAGAATAATATTGCGAAGTACTAATTTGGAAAGAGAGAATTGTTTGTTCAAAAAGATATGGACACGATTATCCCACATTCTGGATAATGATTTTATTCGAAGAAATTGAAAATTGAATTTTTGAAAGTAGCCGCTTTTTTCAGTGCAAATTGAAAAGCTGGCAAAACTTCTTTTCTTCCGGGAATTGAAAATAAACTGATCAACCCGTTCAATTTGAACAGTTTTCCCAAATTGAAGATTGTCGTGATATGATGATATTCCGGACGATAAAAACAGAAATAACAGCCAACTGAAAATTGGAATTTTGAGTCCGTTAAGTTGTTTATTTTTCATATTCGATTTCATTATTTCGCCCCCATTCGTATCGCACCATCCAACCGTATCACCTCGCCATTTAACATTGGATTTTCGACTATGGATTTTACTAGCAAAGCATATTCCGAAGGCTTGCCTAAACGCGATGGAAATGGAACTTGTTGTCCGAGAGAAATTCTTGCTTCCTCCGGTAAATCCATTAATAACGGTGTTTCAAATAATCCAGGAGCGATGGTCATGACACGGATACCAGCTTTTGCAAATTCTCGCGCTATTGGCAAAGTCATACTAACAATACCACCTTTGCTGGCTGCATAGGCTGCTTGTCCCATTTGTCCGTCATAAGCGGCGACGGAAGCTGTGTTAACAATGACGCCGCGTTCACCTTCCGTATTCGGTTCATTTTTCTCCATGGCAAACCCAGCCAAACGAATTACATTAAACGTTCCGATCAGGTTGATACGGATAGTTTTTTCAAAAGCATCCAGAGCATGCGGGCCATAAACGCCATCCACTTTTCCGATCGTTTTCCGGGCAATCGCAATACCTGCGCAATTCACAACAATCTGAATTGAACTAAATAATTCAATAGCAGCATTCACTGCCAGTTTTACATCAACTTCATCTGATACATCTGTTTTTACAAATTTCAGTTTAGCAGGAAATTCTAGTTCAAGTGCTTTTCCGGAAGTTTCGTTGAGGTCAAGAATAACCACGTTCGCTCCTTCTGAAAGAAATAACCGAGCTGTGGCTTCACCAAGCCCGGACGCGCCGCCGGTAATAAGTACTGTCGAATTTTGTAGTTGCATGAAGTGTAAAGGCCAATTAGTGTTAATTACTTATCACTTCTATGTCGATTCAATATATATTCCGGAATTGGATGTTTTTCTAAAAATGCGCGTGCTTCATCGTTTTTTCTTTGCGCTGCTGCTGGTATTGGTAAGTCATTTAATGATTTATCAATGAAAATTCCTCCGTAAACGGGCTTTTTATCAACAACTTTTGATTCTAACGATTTCATATTGTAAATTAATTCCTTTTAAAATGAGAAGGAATAGGATACTTTCTCAATGTTTCTTTTGCCTTTTCGGCTTTTTCCAAAGCGATTTGTGGAACAGGTAAATCGTCTAATGAAGGATTGTATATCATTCCTCTCTCACTCGCTTTTGTGATATTTTTTTCTACAACTTTCATTTCTATGAAAATTAATTTCATCTAAATTAAATCTTTTTTTCAATTAAAAAACCTTCAAAATTAATATTAGGTTCGAATGGATACCATTCTTGATTTTTAAGTCCAAGTATAATCAAATCTTGAATATCAGCGTTATATATTTTGTTAATAACAATTTGGTATATTCTAGTTCTTGAAGAAGCACTTCCCTCAAAGTAAATTTTACTATTTCGATATTCGTTTAAAAACGCTGTTACAGCATTTATTACTGTGGCAAAAATTTCCGGCATATCACCATTGTTAGTTACTGATAAATCACTGTATTCCTGAGAAGTGGGATTGTAATCCAATAAAGCAAGATTATAAATATCATCGGCTAATAATTGGAATAAAATTACTTTTTCAAAAACACCTCTTTTGCCAACGCTCTGAAATTGGAACCGAGTATGGTCTTTATTTATATTTAGTGCGTATGGTTTATAATTCATTACATAACAAAGTCTTTAGACCTAACTAATTGTGATTCCTACATCTAGTACGTAACACGACAAAATAAGTTACACAGCCAAAATAAAAAGGAGCCCCACAAAGAAAAAACCTCTGTGAAACTCCTTTTTAAAACTCTTCTAACTCTGTGTTTCCTAACTGAATCAGGAAACAACCTCAATTTTTACCTTCAACAAAAACTCATCCATTTCAATCTCGCTGGCAGAACCGTTAAGGTCGCCTACAAGGCTAAGATCCAGTGCCTGAACTTCCTGACAGATATATTCCCGGTTTGCAGTCACTGCGCTTGCCAATAATTCGTCATTGTTTTGCAGCGTGATCTTAATCTTATCTGTTACTTCAAATCCGCTGTCTTTACGAAGATTTTGGACACGGTTTACAAAGTCGCGCGCGATACCTTCCAGACGAAGTTCGTCAGTAACGGTGATATCAAGAGCAACAGTCAGGCCGTTTTCACTTGCAACCAACCAACCCGGAACGTCTTCGGTATAGATTTCAACTTCGTCAATTAAAATCGCCGCTACCGGATTAAGATCGGTAATCAAAAACTGACCGTCCTTTTCCAGTTGTTTGATTTCAGTGTTGTCCCAAAGTTTAATTTTCTCCGCAACAGCCTGCATATCTTTCCCAAATTTCTTACCTAAAACCTTGAAATTTGGTTTGGCTCTTTTATGGAAAAATCCGTCGTTATCATTGATCGCGTCAACATCTTTCACGTTAACTTCCGATAAAATAATCGAAGCAACCTGATGGATCTGGCGACTTGTTTTTTCTGTCAAAGCCGGGATCAAAACTTTTGAAAGTGGTTGACGTACTTTTAATTTATGTTTTTTACGGATCGAGTGAACCAGCGAACTGATCGACTGGGCCATTTCCATCGCTTCTTCCAGATCAAGATCGATTTCATTGTATTCAACAACCGGCCAGTGTGACAAATGGACTGAGTCGTATTTCAAATGAGAATCCGCTTTGATCAATTCTTCTCTGATTCCGTCCGTCAAACTTTTGTATAACCATTCCGCAAAAAATGGAGCGATTGGCGACATCAGCTGAGATACCGTAACAAGACAATGTTGCAACGTTTCATAAGCTGCTTTTTTGTCTTCTGTCAATCCCGCATTTTCGCTTGAAGGATTCCAGAAACGGCGGCGGTTCAAACGGATATACCAGTTTGAAAGCTGATCCGTCACAAAATCCTGAACCAGGCGTCCCGCTTTTGTCGGGTTATAATCATCAAACTGCTCACCAACTTCTTTAATCAGCGTATTCAGTTTTGACAAAATCCAGCGATCCAGTTCCGTTCTGCTTTCGACAGGAACAGACGTTGCTTCGTGGAAGTTATAACCGTCCAGATTCGCATACAATGCGAAGAAATTGTAAGTATTTAGCAGCGTTCCAAAAAACTTGCGCTGTACTTCCTGGATTCCGTCGATATTAAATTTAAGGTTATCCCAGGGTTCCGCATTGGTGATCATATACCAGCGCGTCGCATCAGGACCATATTTTCCAAGTGTTTCGAATGGATCAACAGCATTTCCAAGACGTTTGGACATCTTGTTACCGTTTTTATCCAAAACCAAACCCGTTGAAACAACATTTTTAAACGCTACCGAATCAAACAACATGCCGGCGATTGCATGCAAAGTGAAGAACCATCCACGAGTCTGGTCAACGCCTTCAGAGATGAAATCGGCTGGGTAACTTTCGTTGAATGTTTCGTTATTTTCAAATGGATAATGCCATTGTGCATATGGCATCGCACCTGAATCAAACCAGACATCAATAAGATCCGGCTCGCGGAACATGATTTTCCCTTGGGATGACACAAAATAAATATTATCAACATAAGGACGGTGAAGATCAAAATCTCCTTCGCCTAATTTTCCAAGATAAACCGAATTGCTTTCCGCCTGATCAGCCGATAATTTTCCCGAAGTATTCGCCTTTTCAAGCAATTCTTTCAGTTCACTGATCGAACCAACACAAACTTCTTCTCCATCTTCACTCCGCCAGATCGGAAGCGGCGTTCCCCAGTACCGTGAACGCGATAAATTCCAGTCAACCAGGTTTTCCAGCCAGTTTCCAAAACGGCCTGTTCCTGTGCTTTCCGGTTTCCAATTGATGGTTTTGTTCAATTCAACGAGCTTATCTTTCATCGCCGTTGTTTTGATAAACCAGCTATCCAGTGGATAATACAAAACCGGTTTGTCCGTACGCCAGCAATGCGGATACGTATGTTCGTATTTTTCGACTTTGAACGCCTTTCCTTCTTCTTTCAGTTTGATCGCGATCAAAACGTCCGTTGCGCGGAATTCCGGATCAGCCTGTTCTTCTGCCGAATAATATTCAGGCTTCACAAAACGGCCAGCATAATCTGTAATTTCTTTTACAAAACGTCCGCGACGATCTACTATCGGCACCTCTTTTCCGGTTTCATCTTTCACCATAATGGCAGGAATACCGTTGGCATTAGAAACCCGGAAGTCATCCGCACCAAAAGTTGGAGAAGTATGCACAACGCCGGTACCATCTTCTGTCGTAACGAAATCACCAATAATTACACGGAAAGCAGGTTTTTCTGGCTGAACGTATGGCATCAATTGCTCATATTCAACACCTTCCAGATCTTTACCTTTGAATTCTTTCAAAACAGCCCACGGCAATAATTTCTTATCGCTCGCGGCATATCCTTCAAAATCTCCGTCTTTTCCTTTTTCGGTGAAATATTTTCCGATCAAATCCTTTGCCAAAACCACTTCAACGGGTTCGTAGGTATAAGGATTGAAAGTTTTTACCAACACATAATTGATGTTCGCACCAACCGTCAAAGCTGAGTTCGCGGGCAAAGTCCATGGCGTTGTTGTCCATGCCAAAATGCGCAGATCAACCAAACCTTCAACATCAGCAAAAACAGGATGACTTTCCACCGCTTTCACCTTGAACATCGCCACAATTGTTGTGTCCTTCACATCTTTGTATGTGCCGGGCATGTTCAATTCATGTGACGAAAGTCCGGTTCCTGCTGCCGGAGAATAAGGCTGGATCGTATAGCCTTTATATAGTAATCCTTTGTCGTAAAGCTTTTTAAGTAAGCTCCAAAGACTTTCGATATATTCGTTTTCGTAGGTTACGTATGGATTTTCAAGATCCACCCAGTAGCCCATTTTTTCCGTCAGATCATTCCATTGGTCGGTGAATTTCATGACCGTCTGGCGACATCTTTCGTTGTATTCTTCTACTGAAATTGTTTTTCCAATATCATCTTTCGTGATCCCAAGTTCCTTTTCAACCTGTAATTCAACCGGAAGTCCATGGGTATCCCAGCCTCCTTTACGCTTCACCTGAAAGCCTTGAAGGGTTTTGTAGCGACAGAAAATATCCTTAATTGAGCGCGCCATCACGTGGTGAATACCGGGCTTTCCATTTGCCGAAGGCGGACCTTCATAAAAGGTAAAGGAAGGTGAGCCTTCGCGTGTTTCGATCGACGCTTCAAATATCTTATTGTCTTTCCAAAATTTCAGTATATCATCACCAATCTGTGGATAACTGAGGTTTTTATACTCTTTGTAGTTCATATTGGCAGTTAGCTGTAAGCCGTGTCGCTTTAAGCTTCGTTATTTGGCTCTTCCTAAATTTCAGACCGCAAATTTACGGATTTTTTGGGTGAAAGGGAAGGAGGTGTGCTAATGAATAATAGCTGATTTGATACATTGTAGAAAGCATAACAGAAATTGGTGATAAATGGATCGTTAGAAGCATTCAAGTCTACGCATGAAACCGGATAAGCTAAGGTTCCTCATTCTTGATAAACCCTCACATAATCAATCTCAAATCGCGCCGGAAATTTGGTATTGGATAAATCACCCCCGTTATCACCTCCAAGTGCCATTCCGACTAAAATATAGTGCGGCTGGATAAATCCATTTGACTTGGGATCAATAGTATTGTAAGTTTTTTCCACCTCCTGCGTATTTATCAGCATGTCGTCAACATATAGTCTGATACTTTTTTCGTCCCAGTTCATTCGCCAGATGTGAAATTTGGATGCCCATTCAGGATCATTAAATTCTGAAACTGGTTTTTTAACTGAATTCCAGGTTGCTTTCCATTTGTCCTTTGAACCCCAGGCTACATTGGCAAGAAGCATACCCCGGTAAAATTCCATAATATCAATTTCTCCATTATCGGGCCATTCACCTTCATTCCCCAAAGTCCAGAATGCCGGCCACAAACCAGACCGGGTATCAATTCTGGCACGCATTTCGAACCGGCCATATTTGAAACTTTGCATGCCTTGGGTGACCAGACTGGCAGAAGTATAATGGGCCGTTTCCCGTTCTTCTTTCCAGTTTTTGCTACCGGAAATGTACCCGGGATTTTTTACTTCTTCCTTTCTGGCTTCAATGATTAAAAAGCCATTTTTACAATAAGCATTTTCTGCCTGATACCATTGATCTTCATGATTCCTGACAAATCCTTTTTCAGCTTTCCAGTTTTTTGGATCCGGTTTTCCGTCAATATTAAACTCATCAGACCAAACCAGCTTTTCTTGTCCTTTTAATGTGGAAACAGATATTGTAAGAATAAGGAAAAACAGAAAAGTATACCGGAAAACCATCATAATATCGTCAATTAAAAAGATTCCAATGGAAAAGCCGGTCGATCCCCATAATTACCCGCATAGGCAGCGGTTCAAGCCAGATTACTCTGTTATATCCCATGGTGAAAACAAGAGGATGAACCACACAGACAAAGCATACAAAGAAGAAGATGACACGAATTGAACGCAATGAGGCATTTTTGAAAAGTATAAAAACCGCCATCAGTAAAAACGGGAATCCGTAAGAAAGTGCCCTGTCGATATCATGAACATAAATTCCTGTTGAGATAAGTACGATAAAACCAAAGGAAAGTACGATTAATAGAGCATACTTTCTAGAAAGTATTAATGCCAAAAATGCTGCACTCAATAGTATCCAGAATCCTTCAAAGACGCTCCATAAACTACTTCCTAATCCGTAACGATTGCCATCCTGCAATAAAATCGGAGCCCAGTTATAGGTGTATCTGTGATCCGGAAAATAGGTTTTTCCGATATAAATACGAATTGTAAAATAAATAATCCAGCTTACCCAAACCACCCACCCGCGTCCGATAAAGGCATTTTTGATCAAAGTCCAGAATTTGAAATCATTGGTTTCATAAGCTTTGTTGAGAATATACCAGAGTAAAACATATCCTCCTGCAATCACCGCACGCTCATCAGTAAAAAAAGCCGCAAGCATCAGGAAAAATATTGCCGCATGTTTTCTTGTAAAAAGTGCATTGAGCAGGAAAAAGTATGCGAACGTATCACCATACCCATGAATATCCGCATAAGGCCAGACGCCTATGAAAATATTGGAAAGTGACAAAATGAAGAGGCAGGTTATCACTTTATCATTTGAAACAGAAAACACATATTTCGTGATCTGGTTAATAAACGCAACTCCGATAAGACCTTGAAAAAGCAAAATCAACACAACATTATGACGTGTAACGTAGGAAAGCAAGGGCAATGTCCAACGGTAAATCATTGCGTCCCGTCTTACATATACGCCATAACCGATATCCGTGGGGTGTAAAAGATTTTCTGACTGATGTTGAATAAAAGTCCACGCATCCAGATTGCCGGTATGATTCAGATGGTTCCATAAAACGGTGTAAGGAGGAAATGCAAGGAAAATGGAGAGTGAAACGGAAAATAATGTCAATATTAATATCCAGTGTCTGGACCGTAATTTGAACTCAATCCACCCAAGGACTGAATGGTAGAAATTTTCAAAAAGCATGGCTAATTATTTAAGAATTCATAACGTAAGTATGATACTAAGATAAAATAGTTATTAGCTCATTTCCAAAAAACATTGCGGCCGGAAGCCTATAATTTGCGTTAAAGTTGTTCTTTAGACTTTTAATTTATTTAGTGGTTAAATCTTGTTGTTTCTGATAAGATTTTGTTAATATTTTTTGTTTTAAGCATAATGAAGAAGATTATCAATATTGCGGAAAAGGCTGGGCTGGATGGTTTTCTGCTTGCGCTGATAAGCATGATCGGACTGGCATATGTTTATCCATACCCGGGTATGAAAAGTAGCCCTGTGCCTTTGGGGGAAATAGCAACTTATGGCGTTTCAGTTATTTTCTTCTTTTATGGATTGAGATTGAGCCCGGAAAAGCTCAAAGCGGGTTTAACAAACTGGCGACTGCATGCGATGATCCATTTCTCAACCTTTGTACTTTTTCCACTTTTAGCGCTGGCTGTCCGTCCGCTTTTTAAGGGATCCGAAAATGAATTGCTGTGGTTATCAATATTTTTTCTGACCACTTTGCCATCCACTGTTTCCTCTTCTGTGGTTATGGTTTCAATCGCAAACGGAAATATTCCTGCTGCAATTTTCAATGCCAGTATTTCAAGTTTGATGGGCGTTTTTATAACACCGCTCTGGATGGGACTTGTGCTGGATAATGCGTCTGGAGAATATGATCTGCCTGGAGTTGTCGGAAAGCTGTCGTTGCAGGTAATATTACCAGTTGGTTTAGGTATATTGATGAACAAATCCTGGGGGGCATTTGCGGAAAAGTACAAAAGCAAAATCCGGTATTTCGATCAGTTTACGATTTTGTTGATCGTTTACACATCATTTTGCGAATCCTTCGGGGAGCATTTGTTTAGTGGATTTAAGATGCGTGATATTGTATTTTTGGGGATAGGCATGGTCGCATTATTTTTCTCCATTTATCTGTTACTGAGCTTTTTTAGCAGGATTTTGCATTTTAGTAGGGAAGATGAAATAACAGCAGTATTTTGTGGTTCGAAAAAGTCCCTGATTCAGGGGGCAGTAATGTCCAAAGTGCTGTTTTCAGGAGCATCTTATGCGGGGATAATGTTGCTGCCAATTATGTTGTATCATGCGTTGCAACTCATTGCTGCAAGTGTTTTGGCACAACGGATGGCAAGAAAGAACCTGGAAATTGCCGGTTCGGAATAGCCGAAGATTTTCTGAAATGATATTCTTAAAAAGAGATTACTATGCGATTGATTCCGTTCATCTTACGTTTGATTTTGTTTGTACTGATTCTGGTAGGATTAAAGTCGATGTGGGATAATTTCAGTTCTGGCAACTGGATTCCGGATTGGGTTTCAGGAAAAAATAAAACGGAAACAGTTCATACGCTGGTGTTGCAGGAAATGACTGCGATGGGTAAACTTGAACTGGTAAAATACAATTTTAAAGATGTGGTAGAACAAGAAGTTGTCAAAACCTGGCTTCCCAATGCCAAAGCGGTTTTGATTGTGCAGGGGGAAGCAATTGGCTGTGTGGATTTAACTAAAATTCAGATTGCGGACATTACGTCGGAACAGGAAACCCTGGTGGTTCATATGCCCGAACCAGAGCTTTGTGTTTTTAAAATTGACCATGAACATTCCAAAGTTTATAATACAGAGTATGCTTTTATGGAAGAAGGACAGTTGGTAAACGAAGCCTATTTGCAAGCTGAAAAACAGATTCAAAAATCAGCTTTGGATATGGGAATTCTTGAACAGACCAAAGAAAATGCAACCAAAATTCTGACACCTATGCTTGAAAAAGCTTCCGGAAAAAAGGTTATGCTGAAATTTTCAATGAATGCAAAAATAGATAAATTACGCTAATCCAATCATTCCTATGCCCGTTAAAGGATTTCTTACCCAGGAAGATTTTCAGAATAAAGTTAAGCTTGAAGAAATTGAAACCGTAATCGTTGCCTTCACAGATCATTACGGCAGGCTGATGGGAAAGCGGGTAGATGCAGATTATTTTATTGACAGCGTTCTGGATTCTGGTACACATGGCTGTGATTATCTGCTGACAACCGATATGGAAATGGAGCCGGTTCCGGGTTATACCTATGCCAACTGGGAGCTGGGTTACGGTGATTTTCACATGGTTCCTGATCTGTCGACGCTTCGTATGGCAGATTGGCTTGAAAAAACGGCACTGGTTATCTGTGATGTTTTTGATGAAAAAACACACGCGCCGGTTCCGGTCGCTCCACGCTCAATACTGAATAAGCAACTTGAAAATGCAGCTGATTTCGATGGTTTGAAATGTTTTGCGGCATCTGAACTGGAATATTATCTTCTGGAAAATACGTACAAAGATGCTTTTCAAAAACATTATCAGGATTTAACACCAGCCGGATATTACCTTGAAGATTACCATATTCTACAAGGTACGCGTAATGAAAAGTATACCTCAACTGTCCGCAGACATCTAAAAAATTCAGGTGTTCCGATTGAAACTTCAAAAGGAGAATGGGGACTTGGACAGCACGAATTGAATGTGCGTTATGCCGAAGCATTGCCAATGGCAGACAACCATGTTATATACAAACAATGCATGAAAGAAGTAGCCGATGCAATGGGTTTTTCTGTCACATTTATGGCGAAATTTGCTACCGGGCAGGCAGGTTCCAGCAGCCACATTCACATGAGTTTATGGAAAGATGGTAAAAATGCATTTGCCGGTGATCAACAATTTGGTCCTGTAAAAGGATCGAATATTTTCAGATGGTTTTTGGGCGGATGGATTAAACATGTGCCGGACCTAATGCCGTTTTATGCACCAACCGTTAATTCTTACAAACGTTTTGTCGATGGTTCCTGGGCGCCAACCCGCCTTGCGTGGAGTTATGATAATCGCACAGCCGGCTTTCGTGTAGTTGGTCAGGGCGCAAGTATGCGTATCGAATGCAGGATTCCGGGAGCGGATTGTAATCCATACCTGGCTTTTGCAGCTTCTTTGGCATCTGGACTGGCAGGAATTAAAAATAAAATTGAACCGCCGGAATGTTTCGTGGGTGATATTTATGCCGCAGCACATTTGCCACGCGTTCCATATACCCTGGCAGAAGCCACAACGCTTTTCGAGCATAGTGAATTTGCAAAGGAAACTTTTGGGGAAGATGTAGTTAAACATTATTCGCATTTCTTCAAAACGGAACAACGGGCATATGATATGTCGGTGACGGATTGGGAGAGGAAGCGGTATTTTGAAAGAATTTAAGACAAATTTACGAGTGAGGCGGGAGGCTCCGATGGAGAAAGGGTTTGTAAGACGAAAATCTGTTTCTATAAACAGGATAAAAATTAGTAATTATCGAGCCGCTTAGCGGCTACCTGTTTATAGAAAAGATATGGTTACAGGGCAAGGTTGGATCCTTAGGAGCCTCCTTGGAAATTTCAACCATTAATTTATATCACACACACACCAAATAAAAAAATGGCAAACACCTATTCACAAATTTATCTGCAATTTGTCTTTGCGGTTAAAAACAGACAAAGCTTAATCCCTCAAAATCAAAAAAAGGAATTGCATAAATATTTAACGGCTTTGGTCCAGAATAGAAAATCAAAAATGTTGGCCGTGAATTGCATGCCGGACCATACGCACATTTTTGTTGGTTTTAAACCTGTTTTATCCATTCCTGATTTTATTAAAGAAATTAAGGTTGAGAGTAATGAATTTATAAATAGCAAAAAGTGGACGAATTATAAATTTGGATGGCAGGAAGGATATGGTGTGTTTTCTTATTCACATTCGCATATTAGTTCGGTCATAAATTATGTTTTAAACCAAGAAGAACATCATAGAAAAAAAACTTTTAAAGAAGAGTATCACGATTTTCTGAAAAAGTTTGAAGTGCCATTTGACGATCAGTATTTGTTTGAGTTCTTTGATAAATAACAGGAGACTGCGAAGGAGTCTGAATTTAGATTGAATAAAACCGATTACTAGAAACAGGATGCTCCTAAGTAGCGGGGCATGGAATCGGAATTTTTTTTGAAATAATTTGTTCCGGATTTCAGAATTATCCAGCCGCAGAGCGGCTTCCTGTTTCTAGAAAAGAATTATCATCATGTAAGGTTGGCTCCCTTGGAACCTCCTTGGATTTGGAGAAATATTCTTGATGAAAATTAGGAGACTCCGAAGGAGTCAAACCAGGCTAAAACTGAATAATTGGCTATAAACAGGATGCTCCTATGGAGCGAATTTTTGATAAAAGAAGGTTTTAAAAAAGGTGTTATAATATAGAAATAGGAATTATCAGCCGCAGAGCGGCTTCCTGTTTCTAGAAAAGAATTATCACCATGTAAGGTAGGCTCCCTTGGAACCTCCTTGGATTTGGAGAAATATTCTTGATGAAATTAGGAGACTCCGAAGGAGTCAAACCAGGCTAAAACTGAATACTTGGCTATAAACAGGATGCTCCTATGGAGCGAATTTGATAAAAGAAGATTTTAAAAGGAATTTAATTTAAAAAAGTAGGAGTTATCAGCCGCAGAGCGGCTTCCTGTTTATAGAAATGAATTATCACCATGTAAGGTTGACTCCCTTGGAGCTTCCTTGGATTTGGGAAAATATTGTTGATGAAAATTAGGAGCCTCCGAAGGAGTCAAACCAGGCTAAAACTGAATACTTGGCTATAAACAAGATGCTCCTATGGAGCGAATTTTTGATAAAAGAAGATTTTAAAAGGAATATTTAAAAGTAGGAGTTATCAGCCGCAGAGCGGCTTCCTGTTTCTAGAAAAGAATTATCACCATGTAAGTTGGCTCCTTAGGAGCCTCCTGGATTTGGAAAAGGATTCTTGATGAAAACCAGGAGACTCCGAAGGAGTCAAACCAGGCTAAAACTGAATAATTGGCTATAAACAGGATGCTCCTATGGAGCGAATTTTTGATAAAAGAAGGTTTTAAAAAAGGTGTTATAATATAGAAATAGGAATTATCAGCCGCAGAGCGGCTTCCTGTTTCTAGAAAAGAATTATCACCATGTAAGGTAGGCTCCCTTGGAACCTCCTTGGATTTGGAAAAATATTCTTGATGAAAATTAGGAGACTCCGAAGGAGTCAAACCAGGCTAAAAATGAATAATTGGCTATAAACAGGATGCTCCTATGGAGCGAATTTTTGATAAAAGAAGATTTTAAAAGGAATTTAATTTAAAAAAGTAGGAGTTATCAGCCGCAGATCGGCTTCCTGTTTATAGAAATGAATTATCACCATGTAAGGTTGACTCCCTTGGAGCTTCCTTGGATTTGGAAAAATATTGTTGATGAAAATTAGGAGCCTCCGAAGGAGTCAAACCAGGCTAAAACTGAATACTTGGCTATAAACAGGATGCTCCTATGGAGCGAATTTGATAAAAGAAGATTTTAAAAGGAATTTAATTTAAAAAAGTAGGAGTTATCAGCCGCAGAGCGGCTTCCTGTTTCTAGAAAATAATTATCACCATGTAGGGTTGACTCCTTAGGAGCCTCCTTGGATTTGGAAAAATATTCTTGATGAAAATTAGGAGACTGCGAAGGAGTCAAACCAGGTCTAAATAAGCAATAGGCTATAAACAGAATGCTCCTATGGAGCTAACCAAAGAAAGAGACTTTCCGAAATAAATTTATTCCGGAAATGAAGTTTATCAGCCGCAGAGCGGCTACCTGTTTATAGAAAAGACATGGTTACCGGGCAAGGTTGGCTCCATCGGAGCCTCCTGCAGGCCTGTAAATTTTAAACCAATTAAACAAAAACTCAATTACTATTAAATTTATCCCTTAAATAAAAACCCAATGCGCTTAGAAAATAAAGTTGCCCTCATTACTGGTGGAAGTGGTGGGATTGGCCGGGAAACGGCTCTTTTGTTTGCCAAAGAAGGTGCGAAACTGGTTATTACAGACGTAAATGATGTTGCCGGCCAGGAAACGGCTGATATGATCGTAGCCGAAGGTGGCGAAGCTTTTTACCTTCATGCAGATGTTTCAAAGGCAGCTGATTGCGAAGCGATGGTAGCATTTACGGAAGAGAAATTCGGTAAATTGAATATCATGTTCAACAACGCCGGTATCATGCATAGTGATGATGACAACGCTGTTACAACCGAAGAATCAATATGGGATTTAACCATGAATATCAACGCAAAGGGAGTTTTCCTGGGCTGTAAATATGGAATTCCTGCGCTACAACGTGCTGGCGGTGGGTCAATTATTAATACGGCATCTTTTGTTGCCATACTTGGCGCAGCTACACCGCAGGTTGCCTACACTGCCAGTAAAGGGGCAGTTCTAGCATTAACCAGAGAATTGGCGATTATCCACGCACGTGAAAATATCCGTGTAAATGCGTTATGCCCTGGTCCCTTGCGGACTGAATTGTTAATGAAATTTTTGAATACGGAAGAAAAAAAACAACGTCGTCTGGTTCACATTCCAATGGGACGTTTTGGCGAAGCAAAAGAAATGGCATCGGCCGTTCTTTTCCTGGCATCGGATGAATCATCTTTTGTAACCGGCACCGATTTTCTGGTTGATGGCGGTATTACTTCCGCTTACGTAACACCTTTGTAAATAGAACAGCATTTTATAAGTATATGCAAAAAACAATTAGTCCTATCGATGGATCAGTATATCTGGAACGTCAGTTAGCAACGGACGAAATGATTGAAAGTTCGCTGCAAAAAGCAACCGAAGCGCAGAAAGAATGGAAGAAAACCACCGTTCAGGAACGTGCAGCTATATGTTTAAAAGCAGTAGAGTACTTTGTCAAAAACGCTGATGAGATCGGTTTGGAGCTAACCTGGCAAATGGGACGGCCGGTACGTTACACCGCCAATGAAATTAAAAAAGGATTTCAGGAACGTGCAAAATATATGATTTCTGTTGCCGAGCAGGCTTTGGCTGATGTTGAGGTGGAAGAAATTGCTGGGTTCAAAAGATTCATCCGTCGCGATCCGGTAGGAGTTGTTTTCGTCGTTGCGCCATGGAATTATCCTTACCTGACTTCTGTCAATTCTGTTATTCCGGCGATTATGGCCGGAAACTCGGTCATTTTAAAACATGCACAACAGACACCGCTTTGCGCCGAACGTTATGCGGAAGCTTTTGCATACGCAGGTTTGCCGGAAGGTGTTTTTCAGTATTTACATTTAAGTCACGAGCAGGTAGCCGCGGTTATTGCTGATACAAGAACTGCTTATGTTGCTTTTACCGGTTCGGTGGAAGGTGGTCATGCCGTTCAGAAATCAATTAATGAGCGTTTTATTGTTGGTGGCTTGGAGCTTGGTGGAAAAGATCCGGCCTATGTTCGTGCAGACGCAAATCTGGCAGATGCCGTGGAAAATCTTGTTGATGGTTCTTTTTTTAACTCCGGACAATCCTGCTGCGGTATTGAAAGAATTTATGTTCATGAAGATGTGTATGACAAGTTTGTTGAAGGATTTGTTGAACTGACAAAAACATATACCCTCGGCGATCCGCTTGACGCTGATACGACCTTGGGGCCAATGGTCAGAACTTCTGCCGCAGCATTTGCGCAAAAACAAATCGAAGAGGCCGTAGGACAAGGTGCAAAAGCATTGATTGATACTGCACTTTTTCCGGCACACAAAGAGGGAACGCCGTATATGGCACCGCAGGTTCTGGTCAATGTGGATCATACGATGCAGGTGATGACAGAAGAAAGTTTTGCTCCTGTGGTTGGCATTATGTCTGTGAAAAGTGATGAGGAAGCGATCCGTTTGATGAATGACAGTCAGTATGGTTTGACGGCTTCTATCTGGACAAGTGATATTGATGCAGCGCTGGAAATTGGTGCGCAGGTGGAAACCGGAACCTGGTTCATGAACCGCTGCGATTATCTGGATCCGGCCCTGGCATGGACAGGCGTTAAAAATTCAGGTAGGGGAGTAACGCTTTCAAAAGTAGGTTACGAAGCGTTAACCAAAGCAAAATCTTTCCACTTGAAAATTGGGTAGGTTACACAGGGAACCACAGAGATAGGAAGAGGGGCACAGAGTTTATGTTAAAATAAAACTCTGTGCCCCTCTTTTTTTATCTCTTTCTACTCTGTGAAACCTACCTGCGTGCGCAGCAAATCTTCCAAAGTCTCACGTCGTCTCACCAATTTCGCGGTGCCGTTATCGACCAAAACTTCGGCCGGGCGGAAGCGGGCGTTATAGTTTGAGCTCATCGTGAAACCGTAAGCACCTGCATTTAAAAACGCTAATACATCGCCCTGACGCACTTCCGGTAACGGACGATCTGTTGCGAATGTGTCTGTTTCGCAGATATAACCAACAATAGTATAATCTTTTTCCTTTCCTGCCGGATTAGAAATATTTAATATATGATGATAAGAACCATACATCATCGGTCTGATCAGGTGGTTTAAACCTGAATCGATGTGTACAAAAGTACGTGCCGGATCTTCCTTCACAACGGTAGTGTTTACCAATAAATATCCACATTCACTTACCAGAAATTTCCCGGGCTCGAACCACAATTGCAGCTTACGACCGTATTTCACACAGAAATTTTTAAAACGCTCTGAAATTTTATTACCCAAAAGCTCCATATCTGTGATCGGATCATTTGGTTTGTAGGATACTTTAAATCCTCCTCCCAAATCAATTATTTCAAGATCAGGAAATTGCAGTGCAGCCTCAAAAACAATATCAGCAACTTGTATGAAAGGTTCGGCATCCTTAATATCGGAACCCGTATGCTGATGCAAACCGATTACTTTAATATCATATTTTTTAACAACTTTCAGAATCTGATCCAATAGCAAAACCGAAATCCCGAATTTTGAATCTGCATGGGCAGTCATGATTTTGATGTTTCCTCCTGCGGCTACATTTGGTTTCAAACGGATCAGACATGGTTTTGTATTTCCATAAGTTTGTCCAAACCATTCAAGTAAAGGAATGCTATCGACATTTACAATCGAACCCGCTTCAACTGCTGCTTTTACTTCCTCAAACGGAACACCGCTTGGCGTGAATGTGATTTGTTTGGTATCATATCCGGCCAGTTTTCCCATTTCCAGTTCACCGGTTGAAACTACGTCAAGTTCAACGCCGATTTCACGCATCAAACGTAAAACCGCAAGATTTGTATTGGATTTACAGGCGAATTTTATCTTCATATCAATGCCTGAAAAAGCATTTTGCAATTCCTGTACTTTGCGACGGATCGTTTCGCCATCGTAAACATAAAGTGGACTGCCGTATTGTTCGACAAGTTGTAGCGGGTCAATATTTTGTATTGTATATGTATTTTGATCTGAAAGCTGCATTGGAAAATAATTGGATGGTATTAAATTAATATTTAGAAAGCGGAAGTTGACTTATTTGCAATACTTGTCGAGATATACAGCCATTTCCTTTTGTAAAACCTGCGCTTCTTCCTTCGCCTTTTGTGCAAAATCAAGACCGTTGCTGGCATAAATGATACTTCTGGAAGCATTGACAAGCAATCCGCAGGATTTATTCATACCATACCTGGAAACTTCTTCCAGATTTCCACCTTGCGCGCCGACACCCGGCACTAATAAAAAATGGTCAGGAACGATAGTACGGATACTAGCCAGATCGTGCGCTTGTGTTGCCCCCACCACATACATCATCCGGTCAGCACCTGCCCAGGTTTGTGAAGTTTTGAGCACCTGTTCATATAAAAATCCTTCTTTGGTTTCAAGTCGTTGGAAATCTGCCCCACCGGAATTGGAAGTTAACGCCAGCAGAATAACCCACTTCCCTTCAAAATCAAGAAACGGCGTTACTGAGTCGCTTCCCATATAAGGCGCAACCGTTACCGAATCAAAATCAAGCCCAGACGACGACGGATCGAAAAATGTACGTGCGTAAAGTCCTGATGTGTTTCCGATATCACCTCTTTTGGCATCAGCAATCGTAAAATGGCTTTTTGGAATATACTCGATCGTCTTTTGTAAACTTTCCCAACCCTTTGCTCCCAACGCTTCGTAAAAAGCGATATTCGGTTTATAGGAAACGCAATAATCAGCTGTGGCGTCAATAATCTGTTTATTGAATTCAAAAACCGGATCGCTCTCTTTTAACAAATGAGCGGGAATTTTACGTATATCTGTATCCAGGCCTATGCAGAGATAGGATTTCTTTTGGGAAATGTGTTCAAAAAGCGCTTCGTATGTCATGTTATTTCGAAATAATGTGCCGAAATTACAACCTCTGCAAATAGATTCATAAATTTGCACACACATAAAATGATTACAATCTTTAAAAAAGATAATTTATAACATAACTATGCAGATCCGCGAAACCTCCATTGCCGGTTTAGTAGAAATTATCCCACGCGTTTTTCAGGACGACAGAGGATTCTTTTTTGAATCATACAATGAAGAATTATTTAAGAAATTAGGCTTGCCGACAAACTTTGTTCAGGATAATCAGTCATTCTCGATCAAAGGTGTGGTAAGAGGTTTACATTTTCAAAATGCGCCATTTGCTCAGGGAAAGCTGGTTCGCGTGATTTCTGGTCGTGTGCTTGATGTAGCCGTAGATATCCGTCCGGAATCACCAACTTTCGGCAAACATGAAGTTTTTGAGTTGCGCAGCGACACAAATAATATGGCGTATGTTCCCGAAGGTTTTGCCCACGGATTTGTAGCGCTGGAAGATTCTGTGTTTAGTTATAAATGTACGAACGTCTACAACAAAGGAGCGGAATCCGGTTTACTATGGAATGATCCTGACCTGGGAATTGACTGGGGAATTGAGAATCCGATCGTTTCCGAAAAGGATATTATCCTGCCAACTTTTAAAGCGTTATTTGAAAAATACGTTTAAGATATTTGAAGAAGAAGATCGCTTGAATTATTAAGCGATCTTATTTATTTTTCAAAAAGCTCTTCCAAAGCTTTTGATGCAACTTTTCCGGCAGAATTTGGATTTTGCCCGGTGATAAGTCTTTCGTCCATCTCGATGAATTCTATAAAAGGAATCATGGATTTGGTATAGTGTGCACCCCGTTCCCGAAGTTTGTCTTCCAAATGAAAGGGTATTTCGCTTACAAAACTCATGATGGTATCTTCTACATGAGAAAATCCTGTTACATATTTGTCGCTGATCAAATAGGAGCCGTCTGAAAGCTTCACATTCAAAAGTCCGCTTACACCGTGGCAAACGGCGGTTACCATGCCGTGATTTTCGTAAATGGTTTTTGTGATTTCCTGTAATTCAATATTTTCCGGAAAGTCCCACATGCCACCGTCTCCACCAGTAAAAAAAATAAGACGATAATCTTTTGCAATAATCTCGGAAGGACTTAGTGATTTTTCAAACTTGGCAAGAAAGGCTGCATCGTTAAAACATTTCTGATTGATTTCGTCTTTCAGATCAAAACTTCTCTCATCAATCGGAATTGCCCCGCCTTTTGGACTTACAATATCTACTAATACTCTTCGTCTCGTCATTGCATCATAAAAATGCGTTAACTCGCTCATCCACAATCCCGTTTTTCCTGTTTTAGAAGGGTAAGAATCATGATTGGTGCAAACAATAAGTACTTTCATTTGATCAATGATTGAATGAGAGAATTTTGAATGAGAAAGATAAATAAAATTGAAGAATGATTTCACGCGAAGCAAGAAAGATAACATTAAAGCACGCTAAACTGTTTGCGTTCTTTAATGTTATCTTTAAAACTCTGCGTGAAATTAATTTTTACAAAAGTTGATTTTTGTAAGCAAAAGCAACGGCGGCGGCAGTGGTTTTTGTGCCGGTTTTTTCAAGAACGCGTAAGCGATGGCCTTCTACGGTTCGCACGCTGATAAATAGTTTTTCACTTATTTCTACCGTTGACAATCCATCACAGATTAATTGAAGAACTTCTTTTTCGCGGGCTGAAAGTGCTACGTTACAGGAGTTTGGGAAAAACGGATGTTTGTTTGGCTGGCGGTTTACCATTTTCCGGTGCATCGCTTTGGAAACAAAATCATTATAATAAAAACCTTCTTCGGCTACGCGGCGGATCGCTTTTTCTACTTCATCCGGACTTGTGTCTTTCAATAAATAACCCTGCACACCTTTTTCCAGCATATGGATCACAAAGCGATCTTCATTATACATGGAAACAACAATTATTTTGATATCAGGATAACGCTCAAACGCCAGCTCGGTTGCCTGAATTCCATCCATTACCGGCATTTGCAGATCCATAAAAACGATGTCAGGCATATTCGCCGGAAGCTTGTCCAGCAGTTCCTGTCCGTTTGCCGCTTCCAGAACAAAATCAAAATCCGGAACATTACTCAACATGGAGATAAATCCCTTTCTGAACAATTCATGGTCGTCGGCTATGCCCAGTTTCATGGTTTTTTATTTTTAAATTGTCGCACGTTGACGGCGGAATGGATGTAACGGTTCAGGCTTGCTATCAGTTGCAGGTACAACAGGCACGATTGCAAACGCTTTGGAACCGCCCATTTTGGGTTTTTCATAGTTAATTGTGCCGTCGACAATTGCCAGCCGGCTTTCAATACCCAGTAATCCCAGGCCGGTCAGGTTATTATTTCTCAAAGCATCAGGATCAAAGCCAATTCCATTATCGGTTACCTGAAGTTCTATGATTTTACTATTTATATGCAAGTTAATTTCAATCTTCGAACATTGCGAATGCTTGATCGAATTATTCACCAGCTCCTGCGTAATCCGGTAAATAGTCAGCTCAGTTTTCTGACTTTGGCGCGGGGCTTCTTCTGTATTTGAAATAAACGAAATCTTTAAATTTTTACTGTTTTCAAGTTTGTTTATAAACTCCTCGATTGCCGCGGACAGTCCGAAACGCTCCAGTGTTGTGGGAACAAGATCACGGGTTATCCTTCGCACATGTAAAATAGTTTCCTCAACAAGGGCCTGGGACTTGCGCATAATCTGGTCTTCTTTGATGCCAGATTCTGTCACTAGCTTACTCAACTGGTTCAGACTTAACTTCGTAAGAGACAGCATTGTACCTATATCGTCATGGAGATCCTGCGCAATTCTTCTGCGTTCGGTTTCCTCCGAATTTAATGCTGTATCCAGCAAAAGCCGCTGATAATCTTTTTCAATTTCGTGCAGTTTTTTCTCCTGATGCAATTGCCTCTTTTGATAAAACATAACGAAAAGAATAACAAAAAATGCCATCATCAACATTGCAAGTGTAGCGATTAGTATTGCCCAGGTTAGTCCGTCACTGTTTTGCATAATAACGCGTTGAAAATATCCAAACACCGATGCTGAAAAATATGAGGCAAAGTGTTTCAAAAATGTAAGGTACTAAATTCAAAAATCCAATATAAAGCGGGTTTTCCCATTTTTCGGTATAGTGTAAAATAGGTGCTATAAAGATGAAGCTTGAATAGTATAATAACAGTCCCGAGCAAACCCAAAAAAATGGAAATGTAAGAATATTCGGGATTTTGAGCATTCGAATTACCTCATAAAAATATACAAGTATCCAAAATAACATCAATAAGCATTCCACCGTTGTGGCATAGGCAACCATACTATGGTTGTGCAGATCCTTGATATCGGGATTGGAATAAAATACATCCCAGATTGTGAAAACCGAAAAACCGATTATCGAATAAATAATTCCTTTTTTATATGACCCGGACTCAATTTTGAAATAAAACATCCCACTAAGCAAAGCATACCGCACCGGAATACTAAGATTGTAATAGATTAAATTATTTGTTCGCTGCGTGGCATAATGAAACATGATTAGGTCAATGATCAACTTCGTCACCAAATAAATCAGAAGAAGATTAAATGACGGATCAACGTTTGCTTTTCTGTATAAAATCAGAAATAAAGGAATTACCGTTACAAAGACTGCAAGACATACTATTAAATGGTTGTGAATGAAAGTAAGGTATGATTCAATCAGCAACATATAATAGCGATTAGTTACAATGAGAAGGGCATGTTGGCCCACCGGCCATTGCATCGTCACTTGCCGGCATATCTTTCAGGCCAGTACCTTTGGAAATGTCTTTTCCATTGACATCAACCGGAACAATGATTAGCCGTGATGTATGTTTTCCCTTTCCGATAATCACTTCGTCACCATCATGATCTTCATGTTGTGCACCGTAATACACACGAAAACCAACACAATCTTTACCGAGAGGGTCTATAAGTTTCTTAAAAGTATTCAATCCAAAAAATTCGGCCTGGATAAAGTTTTCACCTCTTGCTTTAATGCTATTTTCTAATGCATGATGGGGGCGTTTCAATTCCTGCACTTCCAATGAAGAAATCAGCCGGCCTTCGTTGCCATTAAATTTTGTCATGATTTTATTTTTAAGAAGAGAGTTAAATAGTCAATGTAAAATTACCTCTAACAATTACGAATGTCAAAGTGCATCTGTTTGTCAATAATTACTGATTTTGTAACTATCTGTCTTAAAGTAGGTTATTGATAATTCAAAAAGTAAAACACGTAATAATACCTGCCAGATCAGGGGTAATTACGATTTGTAGAAATGCCAGTTACCTGACCTTAAAATCACGTGTTTTCACGCTTAAATGCAAATCTTGTTGTCTCTATATTTGTAATCGTTATTCTCTACGCAGCACATTATAGAAAGGTCAACAGGTTAGGAACATTTACAACGCCGTCGCAGATATCTGTGACGGCTTTTTGATACTTTATTTTAAGGTCTGGAAAGCAATTGGATCACAATCATTCCTACGGTGTTTTAATAATGGTACTATCAGAACAATCTTCATTATTACAACAATAATTGCTGTACTATTTCTAGTTTAAGGTTTGTTTTAAGAACAATATCAACAAGCATGATGTTTTCGTATTGATTTGTTAATCAATACTTTATAGTTTTATGTAAGAAATAAAACTTATTGTTTTTTATATTTTAATTAAGGAGTGAAAGTTGTTTAATATAAATAAACCTGTATTTCTATGAAATATGATTTCTACTTCCTACGCAAGTTGAGTTGTCTGATTCTGATCTTTTCAGCTCTTTCCGAAGCCCGGTCGCAGGACACAATCCTGAAAAGTGACATTGCTTTTTATTCAGACTTCTATGTCATGCAAGTAAGGCCTATGAAGTTTAAAATTTCATACAGCTGGCCGGATACTGATAGAGTTTCAGTCCGGATTTCAGATGGTAACAACAATGTTATATTCACAGAGCAGGTGTTGGTTTATAAAAAATATCAAAAGCTGTTTGACTTGTCATCGTTTATCGACGGGCAATATACCTTCGAGTTATTCGATGGAGAAAAGCGGTTTAAACAGTCTTTTGATATCACTACTAAAACAACCCGCATAGCTGTTGCTTCCAACACAAAGGCATTATTTATAAATGACTTATAGCTTGTAAGCAATGAAGGTTTATTTGATAAAGAACGTTTATCTAACTTTATCAAAAAATAACTTAAAATGAAACCTACTATAATCATAGAATACTGCCCAAAATGTGGCTGGCTTTTACGTGCTGCATGGATGGCGCAGGAACTGCTGACAACTTTCCCGGACGACTTGCATGGAGTTACTTTAATTCCTTCGGAAGTGGCGGGACGTTACACGATTACGCTGGATGAAAATCTTTTGTGGGACAGAAAACGGGAAGGACATTTTCCGGAACCTAAGGAAATGAAACAACGTGTTCGTGACCAGATTGCTCCGGAACGTAATTTAGGTCATAATGATCGTTAAGATGACTTGTGTCGTATGTCGGGTATAAAATTTGGTTCATCAATTGATTTTGATGCTGCCGGGTAGGTAATATTTGGATATAATTAGATTGACAATTTAAACGACATAATGACATTTTTGTAATATTAGTCTGTTAATATGTCAGTTTAAGATAATTCATTAATTTATTCAAATATTTATTCATTTAGATTTATTGGTTAAATGGCTGATTAGAAATTGTTTATCTGCATTAAACCTTTTAACCAAAACCTGCTCTAAGAAAAAAGGAATTACTGGTACATTCTTTTTTACTAACAATTATCTGTGAATACAAAACGCGAAAACAACATGGAAAGCAAGATAAAAATACCAAAAGAAATGTTGATGCATATTGATTTTACCAATACCATTAACGGAGGATTGAGCGAGCCGGTCATACATCTTGAAAAAGGTACAGATGGTTACGAAGTTACAGTGAAGGCTCCCGGTATAGAATCAGAAGACCTTCAATTGGAAATTGTAAAAGATAAAATGAGATTATATCACCTCTTGCCAATTTTTCATCAGGAAAGAGAAAGTGAAGAACAGTGGAAAACAGTTCGGTTTATCAGCACATTAGCGATTCCGGATGGAGTGGATGCTGATAATATCACAGCCAGATATGACAGTGAAAAACGTCAGTTGGTATTGTTTCTTCCATTTAATCACCAACAAGATGACTTCCGCAGAAAAGTTGAAATCGAACGTTGGTAGGCTCGTAAAATACCAGACTAGTCAATCCTAGAAACCTCACAATTGTAAATTGTGGGGTTTTTGTTTTTATAATGGTATTCATCCAATAGTTAATGTTAAGTTATAGTAAACCTATATCATTTGATAAAAAATTAAAGTCTGATCTGTGTATATTTGTTTACTCAATACCTCCCTTTACACAACATATATTATGAAAAAGTCAAATATTTTTGCCTTTATCGAATTTTCGAAGCTGGCGGAAGGTCTTCGTACATCTGCTGACGCCGGAAAACTAAAAGAACAGCTTAAATCCCAGGCGGCCTATTTTAACATTATTGAACCAAAATACTTTTCGGAGGATTTGGCAGGAGAATGGGAAAATATTCTGGGGTCGACAAGAAAGTCAGGAGCCAAAGTAAATGAGGAGGGAAGAGTTGTTTCTAATGCCGTTACAAATACCATTGAACAAATGAGCGACGTTGAATGTAAGGTATTGGTAGACCGTGTGAATGCCTTATATGATAAATTGAAAAAAGAATTTGAATGATTTTCACTCCCTTAACATTGAAAATCTAATAACTCCTATACTATAAAGCCTGCCGCAGAACATCGCGGCAGGCTTTTCCTTTTCAATTTTATATCGAAATTAATTGACTGTTCCGCCGTTCCAGACTTCTTTACCCGGCTGAACAAATGCCAGGCTTCCATCTTTGTCTTCGGCCATCAGGATCATACCATGGCTTTCCATACCCATCATTTTGCGGGGTGCAAGATTGGCCAGATAAAGCACTTTTTTTCCAATGATTTCATCCGCTTTGAAATGTTCAGAAATTCCACTAAGTACGGTGCGCTGTTCGCTGCCGATATCAACTTTTAATTTCAGCAACTTCTTACTTTTTGGTACATTTTCTGCTTCCAGGATCGTAGCAACACGAATATCCATTCTGGCAAAATCATCAAACTGGATTTCCGGTTTTACTTCTGCCACCACTTTTCCTTCCAGTTCATTGGCGCGTTTTGCGTCATGAAGTTTCTGGATTTGTTTTTCAATAACCTGATCTTCAATTTTTTCAAAAAGAAGACCAGCTTCACTGATTTCCTGACCGGCTTCTAATAAATCAGATTTTCCGGCATCAGCCCAGTTTTTACTTTTTACACCTAATTGTGTACGGATCTTTTCTGCTGTGAAAGGAAGCACGGGTTCTGAAACGATTGACAGCGAAGCAGAAATCTGCAATGCAATATTCATGATCGTGTTCACCCGCTCAGGATCTGTTTTGATCGCATGCCATGGCTGCGTATCAGCAAGATATTTATTTCCCAAACGCGCAAGATCCATGATAAAAGTAAGTGCTTCGCGGAAACGATAATTTTCCATCGCCTCACCAATTTTCGCAGGAAAAGCGGCAAGTTCAGCCAGAACAATCCGATCAATTTCTGTCAACTCACCAACCGCAGGTACTTTACTATCGCAGAATTTCTGTGTCAATACGACCGCACGATTTATGAAATTACCAAATATTCCTACCAGTTCGCTGTTGTTGCGGGTCTGGAAATCTTTCCAGGTAAATTCACTATCCTTCGTTTCTGGCGCACTTGCCGTTAAAACATAACGCAGAACATCCTGTTTGTCTGGCAATTCTTCCAGATATTCATGTAGCCAGACGGCCCAGTTTCTTGAAGTTGAAATTTTGTCACCTTCAAGATTCATAAACTCATTAGCCGGCACATTGTCTGCAAGTATCAGATTTCCTTCTGCTATAACCGTAGCAGGGAAAATGATACAATGGAAAACGATATTATCCTTTCCGATAAAGTGAACAAGCTTGGTGTCCGCAATGTCCTCATTATTCTTTTTCCACCATTTTTCCCAGCCTTCGTCGGTACCGTTCTTCTGGATCAGCCAGTCTTTGGTAGCAGAAATATATCCGATAGGCGCTTCAAACCAAACATAAAGCACTTTCCCGTCTGTGTCAGGAAGCGGAACCGGAATTCCCCAGTCGAGGTCGCGCGTCATGGCGCGAGGTTTCAGGCCTTCTTTCAGCCAGGATTGGCATTGTCCCAGAACATTCGTTTTCCATTCCGGATGACTGTTTACATAATCTTCAACCTGAGGCTGTAATTTATCCAGTGGCAAAAACCAGTTGGTCGTTGGGCGCATCACAGGTTTTGCACCTGAAAGCATCGAATGCGGCTCAATCAATTCTGTCGGGCTAAGTGCAGAACCGCAGCGTTCACACTGATCGCCATATGCATTAGGGTTTGCACAAACCGGGCAGGTACCGACAATATAACGATCCGCTAAAAACTGCTGAGCCGTTTCGTCGTAATATTGCTCGGTGGTTTCTTCAATAAAAACGCCCTTGTCATACAAATCCTTAAAAATTTCCTGAGAAGTTTCGTGATGGATTTTCTTGCTGGTGCGTGAATAAATATCAAAAGAAATTCCAAGCTGTTTGAAAGAATCGTCGATTTGTGTGTAATACTTATCTACAACTTGCTGAGGAGTAAGTCCTTCTTTTTTCGCGCGGATTGTAATAGGTACTCCGTGTTCATCCGTCCCACTGATAAATGCAACGTCTTTTCCGTTGGAACGAAGGTAACGTACATAAATATCTGCCGGAACGTAACATCCGGCCAGGTGGCCAATATGAATAGGTCCATTAGCATAAATCAATGCCGCCGTGACGGTATAGCGTTTAGGGTCAATAATTGCCATTAATTTTTAACTATAATTTAGTTTATCGTGCAAAGTTAATGAAATCGGTTTCAGGGAGGGTACATTTTAAAACAACAAAAACCGGAACTTAGTGTCGTTGTTCAATATGTATTAAAAGTTATGGGAAACGCGATTCGCAAAATGACACTTTTGAAAAACCTCCATGTATGTTTCGTTAGATAAAATGTAAATTATGTTTTACATTGATTAAATTATATTTTACATTTATAGCGTTGTTTAGCTGTACTTTAAAACCTCCGTTACGTATGAAAACAAAATATCTTTTGCCGCACCATTACCAGATTTTTGGCTGGGTTGCCACTGTTCTGGGATTGTCGATAATGTTTTGGGGTTTACTGATTGGTGAAGCTGTTCCTTTTAAGTTGGAAATAAGTTTTCCATGGCCTTTTACGGGTGGTAAAGGATTTTTGGATTCACCGGTTTATAATGGCATGATTACACATGATATTGCTGATGAGCTGTTATGTATTCTGATGATCACAGGATTATTTATTGTAGCATTTTCAAGGCAAAAAATTGAAGATGAAAGGATAGCTCAAATACGTTTGGAGGCATTACAATGGGGTATTTATGCAAATTATATAATGCTTTTTGTTTGTGTTCTGTTGATCTATGGCGGATCGTTTTTGATGGTTTTATCTTATAATATGTTTACACCGTTACTTATTTTTATAGCCCGGTTTTACTGGTTATTAACCATCAGGCCAGCTTTACAAGCCAGAAAAGAAAGGAGTTTGTCATGAAAAACAGAATAAGAATTGAGCGAGCGATTATGAATATTACCCAGGCAGATTTAGCAGACCGTGTTCAGGTATCGCGACAGACAATTAACGCCATAGAGGCCGGGAAATATTCGCCAACGTTGGCGTTAGGAATGAAAATTGCCCAACAATTTGAAAAGACTGTAAATGAAGTTTTCGAGTTAGATGAAGGAGATTGACAGCATAACCGGTGCGTCAGGAGAAGTTATATTCTCAAAAATTAACTTCTCCTGATGCACTATTCTTGCAAATTCTATTCATTTCCATATATTTGCACAATTACAAGTAAAACTTTTATTATTGTAACCTTGGGTCGCATACTTTCCATATTGCTTTTCGGGCTTTTGCTTTACAACATGATGGGCTATTCAGTAGTCTATTTGATGGAAGATAAGTATGCCGTAAGCGCTGGAAATGAAGATTTCATTGAAAGACACGCGTTCTCAAAAGACATTGTAATCAAAGTGCCGGTTTCGCTTCCATACCAGACAACCTGGGATAATCCGGAGCCAGCCGAAGGTAAAATTCAGCATGAAGGTGAATATTATCAAATGAAATCGCGTCAGCTGATTAATGATACGATGTATGTTCATTGTGAATATGACCAGAATGCCCGTGATCGTTTTATGAGCCTTGTTTCTCATATTAATAACGAAGTTTCCGGAGCCGCTTCGGATACGCAAAAAAAATCTCCTTCAACAGTACTGAAAAGTTTCCTAAAAGAATACATGACTTCAAACAGGAAGCATATTTTCTATGTAATGGAATGGTCAGAAAAGTCGATTTACACTTCAGCCTACAAAAATTTAAGTCCGCTTAGGGCTCTCCTGAGTATTCCTTCCCCGCCACCTGATTTAGTTTAGGTTTTCTTACTTTTTGCACATTCTGAGTTTTACCCGGCTTTTGAACGATTATTAAATCATTCAGTCTGCTGTCGTTAATGTGGTTTTATACCGGCTCATTTTATTGTGCAAATAGTTTTCTGAATTCTTATAACTATTTCAAAATTAGTTTATTATCAATTGTCCAAGTTTCGATAATGAACGGTCAGCTTTAACCTGGGCTGATAAAATGGCGCATTTCAAATGGCACATATACAACTACCGAACGAGGAACTTCCGGGAATCGTAGGTCTTTTTAATTTCAAACCCGAAACTGCAAAACCACTTTGCGCTTTGGCTGATGTTTTGCTCAGAGGGCCTTCTTCATTGACAAGTGGCGAGCGTGAGCTTATTGCTTCCTACGTTTCAAATCTTAACAATTGCCACTTTTGCCATACCTCACACGGTGCGGCGGCGATGGCACATTTGTCTTGCGATGTAAATTTGCTGGATGATATCAAACAGGATTTCGTAACCATTCCTGTTTCAGAAAAACTGCGCGCTTTACTTGACATTGCAGCGAAAGTCCAGAAAGGCGGGAAACATGTTTTGGAAGAAGATATAACCGCGGCTCGTGAAGCCGGCGCGGTAGATCAGGAAATCCATGATACCGTTTTAATTGCGGCTGCGTTTTGTATGTTCAATCGTTATGTGGACGGATTGGGGACCTGGGCACCTAAGGAAAATGAAGCTTACCGTGAAATGGGTGAGCGTATGGCATTTGTCGGTTACAATCGCTATTGATATCCGGAGTTTTCTATTTTTCTAAGCATCTAATCCATTACAAAATGCCTTACATCGATCTGCCTGCGCATTTGCCAGGCATAACTGGCTTGCTTGAATACAGTCAGCATACTGCGGGTCCAATCCGTGAACTTACCCAGATTTTATTAAGAGGAGATTCCACGCTCACACAAGGAGAAAGAGAATTGATCGCAACTGTGGTTTCGTATAACAATGAATGTGTCTTTTGTACAACGGCACATACCGCCGCTGCTGATCTGCTTTTGGGTGAGTCAGAAACCTGTGAAATGGTTAAACAAGATATTGATTCCGCTCCGGTAAGTGATAAAATGAAATCGCTGCTAAAAATTGCCAAACTGGTGCAGATCAGTGGAAAAGCAGTTACCCCGGAAGCTATAACAAATGCAAAAGAAAATGGGGCCTCGGATGAAGAGATTCATGATACAGTTCTGATAGCCGGATTATTTTGTCTGTACAACCGCTACGTGGACGGACTTGACAGTGTGACGCCGGCCAATCCTGAGTTCTATCAATATCTCGGTGAAAGAATTGTAAACCACGGTTACAACAGGCTTCCCCAGGGTTATGATCATTTAAAAAAATAAATAACAAAACTCTCCTTAACAATTATATGAAAAGAAATTTCTACCAATTTATAGTAATAATAAGTCTGTTGATTTCGCAGATTGCAAATGCCCAGACTGCCAAAGTTGCAGGGACAATTCTTGATGCTGAAACAAAACAGCCTCTGGCAGGTGCCTCAGTTGTTGTGAAGGGTAATCTTTCCGGAACAATCACAAATGCAACTGGAAACTTTGAAATTAATATAGTAACACCGTCTTCTCTGGTTATTTCTCTGGTGGGTTATGAAAAACAGGAAGTGAAAGTAAATAACAATTCATCGGTTACAGTTTCCCTGAAAACCGCTTCGGAGCAATTGGATCAGGTTGTTATTTCAGCATCCCGGGTGGAGGAAAATATTCTTCGTTCACCGGTAAGTATAGAAAAAATGGACATCAGAGGCGTTCAGCAAACACCGTCAGCAAATTATTATGATGGTTTGGTCAATATGAAATCGGTTGATATGGTAACCAGCAGTTTGACATACAAACAAATAAATACCCGCGGTTTCAACAGTACCGGAAACAGCCGTTTTCTGCAATTGGTTGATGGTGTGGATAATCAGCCTTCCGGTTTGGGATTTGCAATGGGGAATTTATTTGGTCCCCATGATATTGATGTTGAAAGTGTTGAGTTGATTCCAGGCGCAGCTTCTGCGCTTTACGGGCCGGTTGCTTTTAATGGCATGTTATATACACGCACAAAAAATCCGTTTGATTATCAGGGACTCAGTGTTCAGACAAAACTGGGTGTCAATCATATCAATGACGGTACCGGACTTGGTGCCAAACCGATGTATGATATGGCAATTCGTTATGCCAGATCTATTAATAACAGACTGGCTTTTAAACTAAATGCTTCTTACCTGACCGGAACGGATTGGTATGCAAATAATTACACGGACATTGATCCAAATACACCGGCTGAAAACAGAGGCCCGAACAATCCGGGAAGAAATGCAGTCAATATTTATGGTGATGAAGTAGCGCAAACCTTACCAAACATTGGCCGGGTATCCCGCACAGGATATGAAGAAAAAGATCTGGCAACGTATGGCGTATATAGTCTGAAGTTAAACGGTGCAGTTCATTACCGGATCACAAACAAAATTGAAGCGATCTACCAGGGGAATTTCAATCAGGGAACTGCGCAGTATACAGGCAGCAACCGTTTTGTGATCAATGATTTCAAATTTATTCAACACCGTCTGGAAGTAAAAGGCAGTAATTTTTACGTCCGCGCTTACTCCAATCAGGAGCTTTCTACAAATTCTTATAACTCACGCGCACTTGGACAGCTTATAAACCGTCTTTGGGTAAAAGATCTGAATGGAAATACAGTGGCACCCAATGTAGCAGATGCGACATGGTTTCAGCGTTATGCAGCTGCTTTTAACGGAACCATTGCCGGCGTTACTTTAAAGGATCCAACGGCTGCCCGCGCCTTTGCAGACCAGGGAAGAATTCTTCCCGGAACTGCGGAATTCGATGCGGATAAGGAACAGCTGATCAAAACGAGAGGATTGGGCGGAGCGGGAATTTTGAGTAAATGCAGCCTGCGTCATGTGGAAGGAATGTACGATCTGAGCTCGCTTTTGCATGTTTTTAGTTTACAGGTTGGCGGGAATTACAGAAAATACAATCTGGATACGGGTGGTACTTTGTTTGACGATTTGAACAAAAAACTGACCAATGATGAATTTGGAATGTTTGCCCAGGCTTCCAAGTCGCTCCTTAAAGATATGTTGAAACTGACGTTTTCTGGTCGTTATGATAAAAATCAGAATTTTGACGGACGTTTTACGCCGCGCGCTTCTGCTGTTTTTTCTCCGGGAGAAAATCATCATTTCAGAGCTTCATACCAGACAGGATTTCGTAACCCGACGATCAGCGATCAATTCATAAAACTGAATGTTGGCCCAATCATTATTTTGGGCGGTGCTCCGGTAAATGCTGCGGGATTGAATGCATATGAAAACTCATTTACAGCTTCCTCGGTCAGCGCATTTGCCAGTGCTTTTGGAGCACAGGTGCAGCAGGGAACACCGTTTCCACAAGCCGTTGCGAATAACAAAGAAAAACTGGTGAAGTCAAATGTGCCTTATATCAAATCAGAAAAGGTGAAAAGCTATGAGGTTGGATATAAGGGAATTGTTGGTAAAAAATTGCTGATCGATGTCAATTATTATTTCAGTGAATACACGGATTTCATTATCAATACGGTTGTAATTCGTCCGACAGCAAACGTTTTACTTCCCGATGGAACAATAAATCCGGATGCTGCGGCTGAAATCTTGAATGGAAAAACCCAGGCATTTCAGTTATATACCAATGCGTCGGACAAAGTTTCGATCCAGGGTGTAAGTACCGGGCTGACTTATTCTTTGCCAAAAAATTACAGAGTCAGTGCTAATGCGACCTGGATTGATTTCAATTTACGTGATGCAAATGCCAATAATATTCCTGCTTTTAACACGCCGACATGGAAAACAAATCTTACGTTAAGCAACGCACGTCTGACAGATAAAATTGGATTCAGTGTAGCATGGCATTGGCAAAATGCCTTTGACTGGTATGGAACGTTTACTGAATTGCGCCCGGGAAGAATTTCGGCATACAGTTTATTGGATGCACAGGTAAGTTATAAGGTTCCGTCCTTGAAAACGACGGTGAAATTGGGTGCTTCAAATCTGACAAATCATTACGTAGTGCAGGCATTCGGATCTCCGTCTGTTGGTGGATTATATTATGTGAGCTTGAATTTTGATCAGTTATTCAGATGAAAAAAATGAAAAAATCCGGCTTAGTATTCATAACAATTAATAGCGGAAAGGCCCTTATTCTTGCTTTTTGTATCTCCATGTTTTCCTGTGGACACGAAAAGGGAAATGAGGAAAAAATGATTTCTGTCCTTAACGAGATTAACACAAATAATTTTAACAAGTTGAATCCATTTTGTCCGGAAGCAGAACTTGCTTTTTATGCTTCTGTAAACAGCAGCAATATGGATGTTTACAAAAGTTTTGTAATGCAGCATCAATCTGCGATTGCATATCTCAAACTGGGGGAGGAGCAGAAGGCAGTGGATATCCTTGAAAAAATTTCTCCTCTCGCAGATATCCAGTTTACCCCTTATGCAGATATGCTAAAAGGCAGCCTTGGTATTGCAAACATGCGTTTGGGTGAGCGCCAGAATTGTGTGAGAAACCACACCAGCGAATCATGTCTTATCCCTATTGTGAATACCGGCATTCATACCATCAAAACAGGATCAAACAGGGCTATTCAAGTTTATTCTGGTATGCTTGAAAAAAATCCGGAGGATTATGAAGCGCGCTGGCTTTTGAATATTGCTTATATGACATTGGGAGAATATCCGGCAAATGTCCCCCCGAAATGGCTCATTCCTGGGATGGACCAGGATCCGACAGATGTTAGTATTAAGCCATTTAAAGATATCGCTCCGCAGCTTGGACTGAATAAGCGTAACAGAGCAGGAGGTGTTGTGATCGACGATTTGAATAATGATGGGTACAATGATATCGTAACGTCAGACTGGGGTTTGGACGGTAGTATGCATTATTTCAAAGGGAATCCGGATGGAACGTTCACAGACATTTCTGTGAAATCGGGACTTGAACGATTTAAGGGCGGCCTGAATATGATTCAGGCAGATTATAACAATGACGGGTTTATTGATATTCTGGTTTTGAGAGGTGCTTGGATGGCAGGAGAATTCGGTAAACAACCCAACTCCTTATTTAGAAATAATGGGGATGATACTTTCACAGATGTTACAATTCAAAGCGGTTTATTTTCACTGCATCCGAGCCAGGCTGGTATCTGGCGGGATTTTAATAATGATGGCTGGCTGGATTTATTTATTGGAAATGAAACGGCAAAGGAAGGTGAACAACATGGTTGTGAGTTATATCTAAGTGATAAAAATGGAAAGTTTACAAATGTTGCATTGGAAGCCGGCTGCAATGTAAACGCATTTATAAAAGGCGTTGCTGCGGCTGACTATAACAATGATGGATTTCAGGATATTTTTATTTCCACCATGTCTGGCTATAAAGTGTTGTTGAAAAATAAAGGTCTTGTCAATGGCAAACTAAGGTTTGAAGACGCAAGTGAAATCTCTGGTGTTGGAAATATCGGTGCATCTACTTTTCCTACCTGGTTTTGGGATTATGACAACGATGGCTGGCAGGATATCTTCATTTGCGGTTATCAAATGGATAGAACGCTTGCTTACTCTGTGGCGACGGATGTCTTGAATATCCCGAACAAATCAAGCAAAATGTATCTGTACCACAATAATCATGACGGCACTTTCAAAAATGTTTCGGAAGAAGCAGGACTGAATCACAGTGTTTTTGCGATGGGTTCAAATTTTGGCGATATTGATAATGACGGATATCTGGATATGTATTTAGGCACAGGAAATCCTGATTATACTTCACTTATTCCAAATAAACTTTACAAAAATATTGATGGCAAAAGGTTTGCCGATGTAACAATTTCGGGGAGAGTCGGGAATCTTCAAAAAGGCCATGCCGTGGCATTTTCGGATATGGATAATGATGGCGATCAGGATATTTTTATTGAAGTGGGCGGTGCTTACAAGGGTGATGCATACAACAATTCCTTATATATGAACCCAGGTCAAAATTCAAATAACTGGGTAAAACTCGACTTGGAAGGGACCAAAAGTAACCGATCTGCGATAGGGGCCAGAGTTAAAATCAGTTTCCGGGAAAATGGTATAAGCAGAGTTGTTTACAGGGATTTGAATTCTGGCGGTAGTTTCGGAGCATCACCGTTAAGAAGAGAAATTGGTATCGGGAAAGCCACTTTGATTGATGAAATCGCAATTAGCTGGGTAGGGGAAAAACAGCCTGAAATATTTAGAAATGTAAAGCCTAATCAACTGTATAAAATTAAGGAGGGTGAAAAAACATTAGCGCTGGTCCCGTTAAAAAAACTTAGTTATATGGGTTTGAATACATCAATCCCGGTTTGCGATACACCAAAAATCTTATAGCTCAAAATGGAAACGCTAAATGAAACTCTTTTGGTTGAAACCGTTGCCGCACGCAAGTGGCTTGTGTTTTCGCTATGCATGATCACTTACATTCTCAGCGGCACAGTATCAACGCTGATGTCAGTATACTTACCCGTTGCAATTCCGGATCTGATGCACCGTGAAATCTCCGAAGCAGAAATGGGAGAAATTGGTGCCTTCATCAACGCCACTTTTCTTTATGGATGGATGTTCGGCGGATTGCTTTTTGGGCTGGTAAGCGACCGCGTTGGCAGAGTGAAAACTTTGGCTTTTTGTACCGCGCTATATGGCGTTGGTACTTGTCTTGTCGTTATCGTGCCAAACTGGTATTCGTTAATGGGGCTTCGTTTTATGACCGGAATGGGTGTTGGAGGTGTGCTTCTGGTTTCAACCGTATACATTTCTGAAATCTGGGAAAAGAAGACCCGTCCGGTTATGCTCGGTATTCTGGCTGTTTCTTTTCCAATTGGCATTGTGGCAACAGGAAGTTTGAATATGGTCTTTTCGGCGTGGAGGCCAGCTTTCGGACTTGGGTTGCTTCCTGTTGCAATCGCGTTATTAATTCTGTTTTTAGCACCTGAGTCGCATTCGTGGCGAATGGTAAAGTCGGCTCCGTTTAATAATACAGAAAGTGTTTTTGATGCGACAAACCGTTCAAATCTAATAAAAGGATCGGTCATTTTTGGTGCGGTATTGATTGGACTTTGGGGGATTTTCTCCTGGCTCCCAACGTGGGTTCAGTCATTACTGGCAGTTGGTCAGGATGGACAAAAAGAACGTGGATTGACGATGGTTCTTTTAGGTATGGGTGGAATTACCGGAGGTGTTTTATCAGGTTTTCTGGTGAAAAATCTGGGGAGCAGAAAAACCCTGATGATCACATTTGCCGGCTGTATCATGGTATGCTGCCTGTTATTTATTACAAATCATACTTTTTCAAAAATTGTCTATTTGGAAACTGCGCTGTTAGCGTTGTTTTTCGGAATTAGCCAGGGCTCATTGTCAAGTTATATTCCGGAATTATTTCCTGTCATTATCAGAGCCACGGCAACGGGGTTTTGTTTCAATATAGGCCGGTTTTTCACGGCTACTGCTGTCTTTTTTATTGGGGCACTGGTTACGGTTTTGGGAGGTTTTGGCAACGCATTACTGGTTTTTTCAATACCATTTCTAATCGCATTTATTACTGCCTGGCTAAGCCGGGACCCGGTTAATAATATTAAAAATATATCATAGGTTAATTAATTCAAGCAAACGGACTTGTCATTTGACGAGTCCGTTTCTCTAAATTAACATCAACTAAATGATCTCAAAATAAGTCAAATGAAAAAAATATTTTACCTCGGGATTATCGGTTTTATTTTATTTGAAATAGCAAAAGTCTACTTCATTATGCCCATGCCTGGAAGTCAGCGTATGAACAGCATCGACCTGGCTTATTTCCTGCATACCTGGCGGTGGCCTTTCCGGATATTCTTTTTATTACTGATTATCATTGGCGCGGCAAGTGTTTTTAAATCGAAGAGAAAATGGATTCCGGCCTTATTCCTTCTTATTACAATCGGGATAAGCTACGCAGCCAACTTTGAAATGGCAGCAGATACCATGTTTTATCAACCTAAAACATTATTGTTAAAAAACGTTTCTGAAAATAAAGTTGGAAAAGATAGGTTAGTAATCGGTGTTACGGAAAACGGCGAAGCAAAAGCATATCCGATTCAATATATCGGTTACCACCATCAGGTTCAGGATAGGCTGAATGGCAAACCGATTATTGTTACTTATTGTACTGTTTGCCGCACCGGACGCGTTTTCGAGCCGCTGGTTGACGATAAACCTGAACTTTTCCGTCTGGTGGGTATGGATCATTTCAATGCGATGTTTGAAGATGAAACGACGCATAGCTGGTGGAGACAGGCAAATGGAGAAGCAATTACCGGTCCGTCGAAAGGAAAAACATTACCTGAAAAGAACAGTACTCAAACTTTATTATCGGAGTGGATTGCATTACATCCGAATACACTGATCATGCAGCCAGATCCTGCATTTCAGGCTAAATATGATTCGATGAGCAAATATGAAAGCGGAAAGGGGAAATCAACGCTGACCAAAACGGATTCACTTTCCTGGAAAGACAAATCCTGGGTTGTGGGTATAAAATACGGAAACGCAAGCAAAGCATTTGACTGGAATCGTCTGCGAAGTGAAAGAATAATCAATAGTAAGGTTGGAAACCAGCCGACTGCGCTTGTGCTGGCCTCAGATGATAAAAGCTTTTTTGCCTTTGCAAGACCGTCGGAATCGGAAGGTGTTATTCTTAAAAACGATACGCTTTATCTGGGAACGAAAGCTTATAATTTATTGGGAAAAAACATTGGGGCTGAAAAAAGTCCTGATCTGAAACCGGTCAATGCTTACCAGGAATTCTGGCACAGCTGGCAGACCTTTCATCCGGATACGGAAAAATATTAGTAAGTTTTGTATCTATTAGCCATGAAAAAGATTGATTGTAACATTTCCTAACGCTTCACTTTTAATTAAAAAATGGCTTATATAAAGATTCCCGAAGAAGATCAGCTTCCCGGCATTCGCGGACTTATGGCTTTCAGACCCGAAACCGCACGTCCGCTCAATTTACTGGCAGAGGCTTTGCTGAGAGAAACGGATAATAATCTGACACGCGGGGATCGTGAGTTAATTGCCACCTACGTTTCTTATTTGAACGATTGTTTGTTTTGCCAAAGCGTGCATGGAGCAGCAGCGCAATGTTATCTGGAAGATGACGGCACTTTAATCAATCAGGTAAAAAAAGATTTTGATAGTGCCCCACTTTCGGCGAAAATGAAAACATTGCTTGGGATCGCAGCAAGCGTGCAAAAAGGCGGGAAAAATGTATCGCCTGATCAAATAGAAGCCGCCAGAAATGAAGGTGCTACGGATAATGAGATCCATGATGCCGTTTTGATTGCCGCCTCTTTTTGTATGTTCAATCGGTATGTAGATGGTTTGGGTACCTGGGCATCCACGGATCAGCAAAGTTATATTCCCCGCGGCATCAGGATTGCGGAGGAAGGTTATGCCGGGTTTGATGCTTTGAAGAGTATTGGGAAGTAATAGACAGAATATTAATTAGTTATAAAATTGGTGGATCGAGCTTTTACTAATTGATAAACATTTTTCTTCATTACGCAAATCAGGATTATGAACTAGTCTTTTCATTGGCGAACTTTGACGTTCCACAGTTCGTTCTCTATACATGAAAATCCTTATTACCGGTGCCACAGGTTTAGTTGGAAGTGCTGTTGCACGGCTATTTCTTAAAGAAAATCATAACGTTCTTGCTCTTTTTCGTCAGGGTTCAGACAGAAGTCTTTTGGCCGATGTAGAAAATGAAATTGAATGGATGGAAGGTGATGTGCTGGATATCGGTTCTCTGGAAAAAGCAATTGAAGATGTTGACTTTGTGATACATACGGCCGCGGTGGTCTCTTTTGTGCCGCGAGACCGGAAAATGATGTATAAGGTCAACATGGAAGGTACTGCCAATGTCGTCAATGTTTGTCTTCAGAATAAAGTGAAAAAATTCTGCCACGTAAGCAGTATCGCTGCTTTGGGCCGTCCTGATTCGCGCAAAATAATTTCCGGCGAAGATCTCATTATTGATGAAGAACAACGCTGGGAAGAGTCTCCTGAAAATTCGGAATATGCAAAATCAAAACACCTGGCTGAGCTGGAAGTCTGGCGGGGTGTTGCGGAAGGATTAAATGCTGTGATTGTAAATCCTACTTTAATATTGGGTGAGGGCGACTGGACAAAAAGCAGCACGCAGATTTTCCGTTATGTATACAACGAAAAGCCTTTCTACACAGAAGGGATAGCCAATTACGTGGATGTGCTGGATGTTGCGCAAGTAGTTTACAAACTTGTTTTTTCAGAGATTTCCGGGGAACGGTTTTTATTAAATGCGGGAAGCATTTCTTATAAATCACTGTTTTTCAATATTGCTGATGCCATGGGCAAGAAAAGGCCTTCCTTCAAAGTAGGCTCCGGCCTGGCCTCTGTGATATGGCGCGTGGAAGCAGTACGAACCTGGCTGTTGGGAACCAAGCCATTAATTACAAAAGAAACCGCGCAATCAAGCGCCCGCAGGTTTCGTTACAACAGCGGGAAAATCAAAAAAGCAATCGGGTTTGAGTTTCAGCCTATTGAAAAAACGATCGCAAGGGTATGCGAAAGTTTGACCGACAGGATTTGAATAAACCGGATTTATTTTTAACTTACTTTTATTATTGTGTGGTATAAAAACCCTCAACTCTAACCTACTAATCCGTATGATGGAGAAAAACTTCGGGGAAAGAAAAGATTACATGAAAGAAACATTGCTCCGGTTTGAGCGTATGCTTAAAACCAATGAGTCGGAGTTTTTTGATTTGGATGCATATGAGAAAGTGACGGAGTATTTTCTGGAAAAGGGTGATTGGGATAAGGCTTTTCAGGCCTGTGAGCTTGGGTTGGCTGATTTTCCATATTCACTTGATCTGCTGCTAAATAAAGTGCAAATTCATGCCAATCGTGGTGAACATGATCTGGCTATGGAAATATTGGAGCGGGCTTCGCTGTTCCATCCGGGAGATGTAGAAATTTCGTTTATGCAGGTTGGGATTTCCAATATGATGGGCGAATATGAAGAAGCAATTTCCGTTTTGGAGAGTCTTTTAAACCGTTTGGAAGATAAGGATGAAGTCTATTTCCAGATCGGCCAGACTTACCAGAACTGGGGGAAATATGATGAAGCGATTCAGTATTACAAGCTTTCTCTTCGTAATAATCTGAATAATGAAAGTGCCTTATATGAACTGGCGCACTGTCTGGACCTGATCGGTGAGCTTGAAAGTCATCTGGCTTATTATCACGAACTGGTTGACAATAATCCGTTCTCGCATCATGCCTGGTATAATCTGGGAATTGCTTTCAGTAAACTTGAACGCTATGAAGATGCGGTGAACGCTTATGAATATGCCACGCTGGTCAAGGACGATTTTGCCTCTGCTTTTTTCCAGTTAGGAAACTCTTATATGAGCCTGGAACAATATGAACAGGCTAAAATTCAATATCTCAAAGCAATCGAACTGGAAGGCAAGCAGACTGAAACCTGCTGCTGTCTGGGAACCTGTTATGAGAAATTGGGGGAATATGAAACGGCGATCAAATATTACCGGGAAGCGGTAAAAATGGACAGCCAGTGGGATGATGGCTGGTATGGTCTGGGGATTTGTTTTAGCGAATTAGGCCGCTGGTATGAGGCTGTTGGTTTTATAAGAAAGGCAATCCAGATCACTGAACTAAATCCTGATTACTGGCTTGCACTTGCCGAAACAGAATTCCGGGTTGGTAATGTAATATCTGCTTTTGAAGCTTTTGAAAAGGCCGCGGAAATTGAACCTTCCAATCCTGATATCTGGCTGAAATGGTCATTTGTTCTTTTTGAACAGGGAAATTATGCAAGAGCTTGTGATTTGTTGACGGCGGCAATTGAGGAAATGCCGGAAGAGGCGGATCTGTATTATCGGATGGCTGTTTACCAAATCCACTCCGGTGACTATCGTGAAGCTTTGATAAATCTGGAAGTTGCGCTGACGCTTGATTATGACGCGCATTTGCAGTTATTCGACTTTTTTCCTGAGCTGGAAAAACAAAAAGCATTATTCAGAATTATTGAGCAGTATCGCGAAAAATAGATTTTTGGGATGATAAAATTTAAACAGTTTCTTGAACCTGCTAAGGCAGCACTTCAAGAAACTGTTCTGTTTTTATATCAACCGCACATTTGAAATGACCTTCCGGACAGGCTTTATGGCCGTGAAGTCCGCAAGGGCGACAGGCGAGTTTTTCTAAAACTTCAACAATGTGAGAATCATCAGACAATGGTCCAAATCCAAATTCCGGAACGGTTGAACAATAAACAGCGGTAACCGAAGCGTTCACAGCAGAACTGATATGCATCGGAGCAGAGTCATTAACAAAGTTCATAACCGAACTTTTCATCAGTGCCGCCGATTGCAGAAAAGTGAGTTTGCCGCAAAGATTCTGAACTTTTTCTTTTGAAATAATCTGGCTTTGAATTTTTTCTGCCAATTCATTATCTCCCGGTCCGCCTAATAAATAAATCTTGTATTGGCCATCAATCTTATTAATCAAGCGAACCCATCCTTCTTCTGTATATTGTTTTGTAAACCAGACAGAAGCCGGCGCAGTGCAGATGTATGGTTTGGATTGATATGGTTTTACAAAATCAAGATCAGCATTGGACGGATAAAGTTTAGGTTTGGAAATTGCTCCTGACACTTCATTTCTGATTAAAGCATTATTGCGCGTTATCTCATGAATACCGTTTTCAATTTGATGCGGAAATTTATCCGTGAAGAGAAAGGAGAATGGGTTTTTATCGAATCCGGAGCGTTTTGCAGCTTTTGAAAAACCGGTCAGAATTCCGGTACTGCCAAATCTTTGCAGGTTAATCACCCAGTCATATTCTGTTTTTCTGATTTGTTTTAACAGTTGAAAGAGACTTTTGAACTTGCCTTCTTTCTTTTTCCATATCAAAACATTGGATAAATACGGATGATTATCAAACAGACTTTCATTTCCTTTTCTAACCAAAAAATCAATCTGCGCATCCGGGAAGCCCTGATGTAAATTTTCCAATAACGAAGTTGCCAGGATTACGTCGCCTATAAATGCGGTTTGAATAACAAGAATTCGCTTTGGAATCATTTTATAAATTTTAGAAAATAAATATCAATACAGATTTCAATAACCAATTGATATACAAATTGTTGCATCGCCATTGGCTCGTAGCTGACAGCCGAAAGCCAGTAAAAAACTTTCTTTCAAACAAAAGTCCGTAATTTTGTAGATAGTACCGAAAATTATTGACAGGTAATTTGTGTTCATAAGGAATGAAGAGAAATAATATGCATAAACGTGCGAATACCGAAACTCCCTCACTAGCGTCAACAGAAGAATATAAGTTACACACCTTAGCTAATGGAATTCGTATAGCACACAAACAGGTTCCCTACACGCAGATTGCGCATGTCGGGATTATGCTTGATATTGGAAGTCGGGATGAACAGCCGCATCAGCAGGGACTGGCTCATTTTTGGGAGCATATGGCTTTCAAAGGGACTGAAAAACGCAGTTCATACCATATCATAAACCGTCTTGAAAATGTAGGCGGGGAATTGAATGCCTACACAACGAAAGAAAAAATCTGTTTCCATGCATCCGTTCTGGATGATCATTTTGACAAGGCAGTTGACTTGTTAGCGGATATCGCGTTCCATTCCATTTTCCCCGATAAGCAGATTGAGCGTGAAAGAAATGTGATCATCGAGGAAATGTCGATGTATAACGACTCTCCCGAAGATGCAATTCAGGATGATTTTGATCAGCTGATTTTTGCAGATCACGCGTTGGGAAATAATATCCTGGGCACGCCGGATACCGTTAATTCCTTCGGAAGAGAAGAGCTTTTTCAGTTTATCAACGAAAATCTGGATACCGAACAGATCGTAATTTCCTCCGTCAGCCGTTTGCCTTTTTCAAAAGTGGTGAAGGTGGCTGAGAAATATCTGGGAAATGTGCCTTTCAAAAAAACGACAAGAGTTCGACAGGCTCCCGAAAGTTATTCACCAATAATTCAGGAGAAAGAGCGTCAGATTACACAAGCACAGTGTGCAATGGGCCAACCTGCTTATGCACTTGCGGATGACAGGCGTCTGCCATTCTTCATGCTGGTAAATTTGTTGGGCGGACCGGGAATGAACTCCCGTTTCAACCTGTCGCTACGTGAAAAATATGGTTTTGTTTATTCGATTGAAGCAAATTATACACCTTATCTGGACACAGGTTTTTTTGGTGTTTTCTTTGGAACAGAACAAAAACAACTGGCGAGAAGTATTTCATTGATTAATAAAGAATTCAAAAGAATCCGGGAAATTCCCCTATCCACTTTGCAATTGCACCAGACAAAAGTGCAGCTGATGGGACAACTGGCCATGTCTGAGGAAAGTAATATGAGCTTTATGCTGATGATGGCAAAGAGCTTGCTGGATACTGGCCGCGTGGATTCTCTGCCGGAGATTTTCTCGGAAATTCAGGAGATTACCTCTGAACAGTTGCAGACCATTGCGCAGGATATGTTCAACCCTGAGAATTTTAGTTATCTGACTTTTATTCCTGAGTAATCCGTTTTTTAAATACCAGTATAAAAAGCAGTTATTCGCATTGGCGGATAACTGCTTTTATTTTTTTAACGGTTGATGATTTGGCAAATTCTAAATAGAAAAGTTGATAGCCTGATTTAGTAGGTGAAGCGTAATTATACGATGCTTTTTATCTGATCAAACAAAAAAGTAAAATTAACAGGCTCTGTAACAATGAAGAGATACATTTTTCTGGTTTTGGCAGGTTTTATACTGGTTGGGTGGAATGTGCGGGATAAATCTGAAAGAAGAAAAAAGATACAAACCTCTGAATTTCCTTCTGAAATCGTAGATTTTAAACCTTACGATGGCAATCCTGTTTTCAAAGCAACAGGAGACTCCACGGCCTGGGATGAGCAGATCCGGGAAAGGGGTTTTATTTTGAAAGAGGATAAAACTTATTACATGTGGTATTGCGGGTATACCAAAAAAACGGGGAAAGAAATGAAATATCTCGGGCTGGCAACATCCCCGGATGGTTTAAAATGGACGCGTTTTCCTGACAATCCGATTCACAAAAAAACCTGGGTGGAGGATATGTTTGTGCTGAAATCTGCCGGGACTTATTACATGTTTGCTGAAAGTAAGGATGATATCGCAAGACTGCTTATTTCAAAAGATAAAATTAATTGGGAAGAGAAAGGCGCATTGGATATTCGACAAAAAAATGGAATTCCGATATCAAAAGGTCCTTTTGGAACGCCAGTGGTTTGGAAAGACGGTGATACCTGGTATTTGTTCTATGAAAGAAATGATTCGGATGTCTGGCTGGCTACTTCAAAAGATTTGAAAGCCTGGACGAACGTGCAGGACGAGCCGGTACTAACTTCCGGGCCGGAGGTCTATGATAAATTTGCAGTGGCTTTCAACCAGATTATCAGATACAAGGGATTATATTACGCTTATTATCACGCCTCAGCTTTCAAAGACTGGCATGAATGGACAACAAATGTTGCCGTTTCAAAAGATTTGATCCATTGGAAAAAGTATGAAAAAAATCCGATTTTGAAAGGAAATAAATCGAGTGGATTTATGGTGAATGATGGAAAGGAGTTTAGATTTTACACAATGCACCCGGAGGTGAATGTTTACTTTCACTAATTTATTTTATCTGGTTGATACAAACTATTACGGTACGCTGTACCTTACCTGTTGCCATAATTTTGATACAGCTACAAATATTTCGGTGCTCTGCACCCTTTATAATCAACATGCAGAATACCGAATAATTAGAAAAGAGATAACCCTTTTATCACAGTAAGGTGCAAAGCACCGCCATATTTGTAGCAAGGGAAAATGGTTACTTTATCACAGAAAGGTGCAGAGCACCGCCATATTTGTAGCAAGTGGAAATAGTCACTATATCATTCTAAGGTGCAGAGCACCGTAATATTATTGAGAAATAATGTATTACTTCTTCTTCATTATAGAAGCCACCTGAACAAAATCTTTGGTCAGAAACAATTTATATAAATCTTCTATCTCTTCCCAGCTGTCAAACTGCGCTTCAATCTCTTCTTCTTCGCTTTCATTGAAGATGCCCAGAACTGTCATATTCTTACGACTTTCCAGAACGACCTCGTTATCGCCAACAAATATTCCAACCCAGAAACGGCCATTTTCGTCATCCATTTCAAGTGTTTCTTCGATCACATCGTGAATGTCTTCCATGTCTACGTCGTCGATGGAATCGCCCCAGGCGGTTTGTAAATAAATTTCAGGTATTGACATTGTATTTTTATAGTAAAATGAAAAGAGATTGGGTTAAGATATTCGTCTTTTCCCAATCTCTTTTGTTATGAAATATTTTATAAACTAAACACTTTCTTCTGCTCTGTAATAAAGTGTTGAACCATTTTCCGGTCTCAAAATGTTCCTGGCAGCTTCGTGCAAATCTTCCGATTTCATGTTTCTGATAATTTCGGCATCTTCATTTGCCCAATCCACATTTCCGGCATTGGCAGCAAAAGCAAGGTTCATTGCACGGTTCAAAAGTTCTACTTCTGAAAACGCCAAAGTCGCTTCGGTCTGGTTTTTCACTTTTGTTACTTCTTCATCCGTCGCGCCCGTAGCAACGATCTCTTGCAGTAATTCTTTTACCGCCTCATCCGCTTCTTCCAAAGTTACACCCGGATTCAGGTTTCCTTTGATCAAAAGTAATCCCGGATCAAGAGAAGAAGTAGTACTTGCGCTGATACTGTTGAACAGATTTTTGTCCTTCAATAGTGCACTATACAAGCGGGAAGACTTTCCTCGTCCTAAAATATCACTCAATAAATCCGAAGCATAAAAATTGTCCTCATACCGACCCGGCATATGGAAAACTTTGATTAAAGAATTCAAAGGAACTGACGCAGAAGTTTCCAGATGGCGCGCTTCATTTTGCTTCGGTTCCTTTTCCAGATTCCTGACATAAGGAGCACCGGCGGGAATGCCTTCAAACCATTTTTTAGCCAATTGTTTAATTTGTTCCAGTTTCACAGCACCGGCTACCACCATAACGGCATTATTTGGACGATAAAAACGCCAGAAAAACGCCTGAACATCTTCCATCGTAGCGCGCTCAATATGCTCAATATCTTTTCCGATCGTTGCCCAGCGGTATGGATGTTTCTGATAAGCCAGCGGACGCAATTTTAACCACATATCACCGTAAGGCTGGTTCAGATAGCGCTGCTTGAATTCCTCAATGACAACCTTTCTCTGCACTTCCAGCACATTCGGGTCGAAGGACAAACTCATCATCCGGTCAGATTCCAGCCAGAATGCAGTTTCAACATTATCGGCTGGTAAAGTGATGTAATAATTGGTAACGTCGGGAGAAGTAAAAGCATTATTTTCACCGCCGACGGTTTGCACCGGGATATCGTAATTTGGAATGTTTTTAGAACCTCCAAACATCAGATGCTCAAAAAGATGCGCGAATCCTGTACGTTCTTCATCTTCGTCCCGGGAGCCTACATTGTATAAAATATTGACCGCCGCCATCGGGGTCGAGAAATCTTCATGAACATATATTTTCAGACCATTGTCCAGCGTAAAGTGCTCGTATCGAATCATAAAATCAGGTCAATTAGTGTTAACGGCAGAGTTCTTTCCAAAATAAAAATAAATGGAGAAACCCGTACGCAGGTTTTGTGGTTATGAACAAAGCTAATGCTCAGGTGGGATTCCACCAAACCATTTATACCGATATACTTGATAGTCATGAAATTTACATTGCAGTTTTGTTTTTTATTTGTCTTATTCCTTCTAACTCCCAAGCCATCAAAGGCGCAATTACTAAGTGATCCTGTCACGCTCAAACTGGTTCAAAAAGGTCTTGATCATATCTACAATTACGAATATGCCGAAGCCGATGCAATATTAAATCAGGTTGAGAAAAAATATCCTAATCATCCTGTTTCATACATTCTGGATTCTTTTGTAATGTATTGGAAATATCTCCCTATTAAAGATAATCCCACAAAATCGAAGGAGTATGTCAGCAAGTTAAATCAGTGTCTTGAAGCGATTAATAAAAAATATGGCAAGGATAGTAAGGATCCGGAAGCGGTTTTTTATACCATTGTTGCCAGAGGTTACATTGCCATGATGTACAATTATAATGGTGAATTAATGAGTGCGGCAGGGGAGGCCAAGAAGGCGTACAATGCGCTGATTACAGGATTGAAACTGACAGAAAGAAATCCGGAATTTTATTTCACTTCCGGCATGTATAATTATTATGTTGAATATTATCCGGAGGATCACGGTATTGTTAAACCTTTAATGATTTTTTTCAAAAACGGAGACAAAGCATTGGGTTTGAAACAAATCGATATTGCCACACGCCAGGGCGTTATTACCAGAGCCGAAGCCTGTTTTTATCTTTCGCATATTTATCTGGAACATCAATCGAACTTTCCAAAGGCGCTGACTTACACACAGAAACTGGCCAGCTGGTATCCCGAAAACCATATTTTTAATATGGTGAATACCGAAGCATTACTTCTAACAGGCCATTATGATGAGGCGGGGAAAGGAATGGAAAAACTGAAAGCCAATAACAAAGGATTTTATCCAATTGCATACAACACTTTTCAGGGTATCATCTTTGAAAAGAGTACAAAAAATGACAGCGCGGCACAAAGATCATATCTGACTGCACTTCGCACGCCGCACGACGACCAGTATACCCGTGAGTATTACGCCATGGCATACGCCGGTTTGGCTCGTATTGCAAACAGGGCCGGGGATAAGAACAAAGCGAAAGAATATTATAAAAAAGCGCTGGAAAAAGCGGAATATAAATCGATTATTAAAGAGGCGAAAGCATATAAATAGTTGAAAGTGGAGGGATGAAAGTTGAAAATGCAGCACTTTCAGCTCTCCACTTTCAACTCACTTAGGGAATTGGGATTTGTCCAGGCCCGGGATGATTGTTAGTGCGTTTTTGTAATATAGTTTTTTCAAAACTTCATCAGAAAGTCCCATGCCGTACATGCGCCAGAAGGCGTGGTATTTTTTGTGGTATGGAAAATATTCGTCTTCTGTTTCCAGCACTCTGAAATAGGTACTGTATTCGGAGGGAACCCAACTGTCTTTTCCGAATAAAACTCTGTCTTGCCATTTGTCAAAGAATTTCTTTGCGGCTCTTGGCTGGCGTCCCAGTTCGGCAATTACGGCTCCGATTTCAACATACATATTTGGAAAAACAATCATCAGACTATCCAGTTTTTTCAGATTGTTAGGATACCAGCCCATGTGAGCGTTGATGAAAGTTGTTTTTGGATTATCTCTGAAAATCTTGTGCTGTTCAGCAATTAGCGAATCAAAAGGTACCGGATCATTCGGGCCGCGGCGGCGCCCTGGATGTGTTTTTAATTCCAGCCAGCGTTCATTGTAACGATCCATCGGATCCCAGAAGGATGGTACATCGGCAGTATGAATCAGTACAGGAATTTTCAATTCGCCACATTTTTTCCAAACCGGATCAAGGCGTGGATCACTCACAGCCACACGGTTTCCCTTGTCATCTTTTATACCGTTAAAACCTAAACTTTTATAAATTTTCAAACCTTTGGCACCCATTTTCACATCCGCTTCCAATTGTTTGACAGCCCTTTCGGTCCAGTCTTTTTCTCCAAAACCTTTAAATTGAAGATTGGTGAATATGCCAATTCGTTTAGGAGCATTTTTAGCCGCATTTTCCAGGGACCCTTTCAAGGTTGCAGTTCCCTCCTCCCAGCTGTCGCTCCATCCGCGACCGCTCAGATTTATCATAATACCCATATTCAGACTATCCATCTGAGAAACCAGGAATTTCAGATCCTGGGTTGGCATTTGATATTGGTGGTTATGCACATCAATGAAAGGAAATTTGGCGCGCCTGAGTTTATGCTCTTCAACTTTTAAAGTCGAAACAGGATCATATTCCTCAAAACCAAGCGGTTCTATCGCGTTCTGTGCTTTTGCTTTTTCTAAAAAAGCTCCAAAAGTAAAAGCGAAGGATAAAGAGAAAAGTAAAGGTCTGATTAATTTCATAGGGATGGGTTTGAGCATTATTTAAAAGGAAGAAAAACTGTTCACTTTTCCGGTTTATAAATTAAGGCAACACAATGGGCGGCAATTCCTTCCTCTCTTCCTACAAATCCCAAATGTTCGGATGTTGTTGCTTTAATAGAAATATCTTCTTCCGAAACATTCATGACTTGTGCAAGACAGGTTTTCATTTCGGGAATATGTGGATTTAATTTTGGCCTTTGTAGGATGATGGTAACATCGACATTCCCAACTTCAAAACCTTTTTCACGAATCATTTCCAAAACTTTTGATAGCAAAACTTTGCTGTCGACACCTTTCCATTGTGGATCTGTATCTGAAAAATGAAAGCCGATATTACGCATATTGGCTGCGCCTAAAAGCGCATCGCAAAGTACATGACAAACAACGTCTGCGTCTGAATGACCTTTGGCGCCATGCGTGTGTGGAATTAAAATGCCGCCAAGCCAGAACGGGCGGTCTGCAACTAATTGATGAACATCATAACCTTGTCCAATCCGAAAAGGAAACATGTGAAATTTGATTAATAAATAGTAAGCGCAAGTTGGTGATTGAATTTGGGAAAGACAACCCCCGTCCGACGGTTTTTTTTACCGTAGGACAGGTTAAAAAAACCGTTTATTATCTAATAGAATTTTTTTGTCAGGCTGATAAAAAAAATCTCCGGAATCTGAAAGATGACGGAGATTATGATTTTCTATGTAAGTCAGCTAGCGTTTCGGAGCAGCGATTTCGGTGCGTAGTTTTTGGATTTCATCTTCCTGACTTGCAGCTTTAAAATAATAATAAAGTCCTGCGATCAGAAATATTTTTGAAAGAATGAAAACAGCAACAAAAGCCGGACGCCACCATTTATGCACTTTTATGTAAGTGTCATTAACTTCAATGTCAAGGTATTGCTCTTTTTTAACCGTATTATCCTTCGGCATATCATAATAGGTATGATTTGCCTTTGAAGTAATGTCAGTTTTATTATTTCTCAGCTGTATAAGTTGCCGTACATCAGACGGAGGCGGAACTGCATTCTGAAGGAAATAACCCTGAATGTTTTTTTCAAAACGCACCAGATATTCCGAGATTTCTGAATGCGACATTACCATCTGATTTACCTGATGCTGCTCTTCATCCGTGCTCATCCCCAGCAAGTAAGCTTCCAGTATCCCGCTTTCAATAAATTGTTTAGTGTTCAAGGTGTGTTGTGATTATGCGTTTGGAGATTTGAAAAATTCATGAAATGCTTTAAGCACTTCTGATTTCGAAATTTTTAATTTTTCGGCAACTTCATCCGGTGAATAACCCTGACGAAAGGCAAGGTCAAAAATCAGTTCAGGAGTATTTTCATTTGAAGAATATGCATTGTCTGCGCTGAAAGGCGCAATGGTCAATAATTTTCTTTTGGCTTCAACCGCTTTTGCCCGGGCCAGTTTAATAACGCAGACAGCAAATGTAAAGGGGTAACTATTACAGGATTGTAAAAGCGGAGACGAAAAAACACTTACCAGAATTTCCTGAGCTAAATGCGGCTGAGGTACTATTTGTAAAATAATGCCATAGGCCATGGCTCCATACTGGTCATAGACTTCAAGCGTTGTCAACGGAGCAGAATTCTTCGTTGCTACCTGTTGACCAGAATTATCATTTACACGTTCAAGTTCATTCATATTAACGCTAACTTTTAACGGATAGAGATTTATAGGGTGAGATTATAACTGAGAAGATGGTAGTTAATAAAGTAAAATCTTATCCTTGTGAGAAATATTTGATTGAAGCTATATAATAATTTTGTAGTATAATTAACAATGCTAAATTAAAAAGTTCTGTGGATAAATTGCTATAAAAATTGTCATTTGGAAAATAATGTTTTGTAAAATGCTTTAATTGTCCTAAAAACAAGGTTTATGCATATTTTCTTTATAGCCGGTAAATCATTATCAAAACTTAAAAAATAGCCGGACCTGCTGAATCTTAAACCGTTGTCATGTAAATATCCTATATAATACCTTTGTCAGATGAAAAAAGAAATTGCAGTTATCTTCGACATGGACGGTGTTATCGTTCATACCAATCCATATCATTCGAAAGCTTTTCGTGAATTTTTTTCAAGCCGTGATCTTCATCCCTCTGATGAAGATTTTTCTCAGCATATGTTCGGGAAAAGCAATGGTTATATTCTTTCACATTTTTTGGAAAGAAAAATTGAAGGAGAGGAATTGAGAGTGATGGAAGATGAAAAGGAAAGTCTGTTCCGGAAAATCTACGAGCCACATATTGATCCTGTTTCGGGTATTATCTCTTTTATTGAAGATCTGTCTCAAAATGGAGTAAAACTTGGTGTTGCAACTTCTGCGCCTGTTGCCAATCTTGATCTGGTTTTTAGCAAGGTGCCTTTGCGGGAAAAGATGGGCTCAATACTAGCCAGTGAAGATGTAAAAAAACATAAACCAGATCCGGAAGTTTATCTTAGTTCTGCTAAAAACTTAGGGGTGTCGCCGGAAGATTGTGTCGTTTTTGAAGATTCATTTTCAGGCGTTTCGGCCGCGCTGAATGCCGGGATGAAGGTAGTTGGTGTGCTTACGTCCCATACAATTGAAGAATTGCCGCCGTGTAATTTTTATATCAAAGATTATTCTGAAATGTCGTTTTTAAAGGTTTCGGAATTATTTAACTAATTCGTTTGGGCCTCCGGTCCGGGGCGTTCGTAGGGGCGACCCTCGTGGTCGCCCGGCTCAAATTATCCTGGATATGGATCAATTAAATATCATGTGATTTCCGGGCAACCACGAGGGTTGCCCCTACCATCGCCCGAATAATGACCGCATTTAGATTCCGGCCGTTGCTCCAACCGATTCCACGACGCGCACGTCAAACGCACCTGTCAAAACCTGACCATTCCTTTTTACCTGAAGAAATATTCTATATCGTCCGCTTTTGGGAAACGCATATGGAAAGGAAATCCGGTTACTGTGATCCATAGCGTTCATCGCTCCGCTTTCATTTTGCTTATACATACCCATTTCGGTCATCAGTACTTCTTCTCTTTCGGCGGTCGGCATAGCTTTTAATCTCAAAAGATAACGATCAACACTATCACGGAAAATCGCCGGAGACGGCTTTTGCATAATTTTAGTTGTATCCTTTAATCTATTTTTCAAAGTCTGTTCTGCGGCCATTGCAAAAGTACCCGAAGGATGTAAATGGATATAAACAGATCCATCCGAACGAAGCACAGCAACGTGACCCATCATACCCAGATAAGGTTCAGGAAAAGTTGGCGTGCCATCCGGATTAAATATTTCAAAGTTTAACAAATAGGGTTTTCCAGCCTCCAGTGCCTTATCCGGTTTCCCTTCCCAAATCGCATAAGAGCTATCTTTGAAAACCGTCTTTGTTCCCGGTTTTCCACAAATGACAACATTTTCGTCAAGAGGAATCTGGCCCGGGGCATTGATCGCGTCCGTCACCACATAGGTATCTTCTTCGGCTGTTTTTTTAGTTTCGGCAACTTTTGCAGGATGTCCGGGAATTTCCAAAGTATCTACAATGGTTTCAGCAAAACCAGAATATTGAACTACATCAGCATACATAAGATATTTTCCGGCAGGCAAATTTGGCAGGTAGGCTTCAAAGGTTGCGCTGTCTTTTCGTTCGGGGTGAATATGAGCGAAAGCGTCAAGGCCCGGAGTCCGTACCAGAAAAACGTGCATGAGTTTGCCATGATCAGGAATTAATGTGCTAAGCATCGCACCCCTTTTATTTTCCTGCCAATTGGTCGTATCAATTTTTAATTGAAAAATACGCTGACTTTCCTCGCTGATCACTCTTGAACTTCCTTTCAGTGGTTTGTAAACATTCTTATGATAGCGGGCCGCCCAGCTATTCCACCAGCTGCTTCCTCCGTACAGGATCAATGCGCAAACGACAGTTGCAATACCCATATTCAACCATCTTTTTCTTTTTTGTTTAGATGACAAAACTTCACCGGGATGCAATAAACCGTCACTGACACTGGCACCAATCGCAGTGATCATTAGCAAAAAGAGTAGTATACCAAGCAGAGAAAGGCCAAATCCAAGTCCTTTTGGCATTTCGCCCTGCGCCGTAGAAACGGCTACAACAGGAACAATAAATTCACCTTTCCCATCTTTACCAGATATTTCGATCTGTACGCTGGAGGAGCCGCTTTGCATCAGCCAAACAACACCCTGGAACTGTCCGGGTTGACCGGGGACGGCCTGTATTTCATCAGCAGAAGGCGCACCCTGACTTCCGAAACGGTAGGTGAATGGTCGTGCAAGAACTTTCTGAGGATCCCCGTTTTCAACAAAAACAGTAATCCGGGCGGTTCCGGGAATAACTTCCGGAGGAGTTATATCAATTAAGACTTTATAGGGACCGGCTTGTACTTGCAGTAACACACCTGAACTTCCCACATGAGCCCAGGAAATGTGAAAGGAAAGCAGGAGCAGAATTATTATGTATAGTAATTTTTTCATCGTTGAATTTTATTCATCCAGTTTCCCCATTTCAAACCTATTCGTGTAGAAATCAGACTGCTGACCCAGGCTATTGCCAAACCTATTGTTAAGTCTAAGGTGGTGGTATCAAGCGCCCATTCCGGAAATTTGTAACGAAACTCCCAATCCGGATTGCTGCCGAAATACCAGTAGTGGCTTCCGAAAAACCAGTTTCTGGCATAGGGAGATTCGACTAAAAATGTTCCTGCGCACCATTGGACGATAAAAAATGTAAGGAGAAAAGCAGTTCCTAAAATCAATGACAAAATCCAGTCGTTCAGATAGGCGAATTTGTTTCTTAAAATATCAGCGAAAAATGCAGGGACGATCAGTAATAATGGAAATTTAAATCCCTGGTAATGATCAATGTGGTTAACAATCGGGCCAAGTTTCGGCTCGGCCGGAAAAAGTGGAATAATCCATAAAGTCAGTAACAGCAGCAAGCTGTAAACACCTGTAACTGCCGTTATGGTCCATTTGTTTTTTACAGCTTTTCCCAACGCCATGAGGTAAAAGGGAAATACGATAGATACAATGACATAAAAATCTGATTTGTGTGTATTGCGTATTCCCATTTCTTCGGAAAGCAGGGTATACCACATCGTCAACAAAAAACCGGCTGAAAGAGAAAAGAGCCAGAACAAGATTCTGTTTATGGTTTTCTTCTTTTTAGGATCATCGTTGAAGAAAAGTTTATTCTGATTTTTTAGTGAAATGACACTGATCATCGCACCGAACTGAACGCTGATTATACCAAGTGCCAAAATCGTATGCGGTGGAGAAAGAATGGTAATATCAAGTCCGTAGGTATTATGCCACCAGTCGTCAAAAGGGGCAGAAGTGAGCATGGCCAATGCTCCCCAAACGCAAAATAATTGTCCCAGAGAGCTATAAAAAAAGCCCCAGACTTTTACGCTTTTGCTTTTTTCAACAGAACTTCCCCAAAACGTAACCCTCAGTATTTCATACCCTGAAAATATGCCGGAAACGATTGCGCCCAGATAAATGATTAAATGCGGAGGAGAAAAAAGTCCGTCGCGACCGATACTCAAATGCCAGCAAATATCCCAGATCAATCCGGTGATGACACAAAAGGAAGAAAAAACGGTTGCAAAAATATAAAATGGAATTCCCTGATTATTATGCAGCGTAAAGACTCGCTCAGGCGGAACTGGCGGCGGACTTATTGTATTTTGCATTTCGTTAAAGTGGTTGGGGGGTAATTTATTAATAAGTAACCGATATAAAATTCCTTAGTTATTCCATTCAGGAATAAAAAGATACAGAATATTTATTGTTACTCAAAACAGCACATGGCAGGCTATTGTTAAAATGGGCGCATGGCTTTTACAAACCGTCCTTTGAAATAAGTAGAAAAAAGATTGTCCTCACGAACGCCTCGTGATGTGGAAGCATGTATGAAAAATATTTCCTGCTGATTGCGGACATCCGTGACAATTCCGGCATGAGAAACGTAACCTTCTTTGCCAGCTTCGGGAACAAAGAATACCCAGTCGCCGGGACGGATTTCCTGAATGCTGGCGACCTCGGTTCCAAACTCAGATTGCTGCCATGAAATTCTTGGCACTTTAATACCCACTTCTGAATAAACAGAACATATTAATCCTGAGCAATCGATTCCATTTTTGTCATTACCTCCTGAACGATAAGGAGTTCCGGAATATGTCCTGGCTACTTCCACGACTTGTGGAATCTCTTTTCTATAATTTCCGGATGGACTGGAATTTGTATAGGCAGGTTTTTCCTTTGGTGCTGCCGGGCGGTTATTGGCTGGTTTTCTTGCAGGCGTGCTTACTGGTCTGCGGTTTGCTGTGGTATTTGTTCTGCGGGGCTGAGCTACCGGGGCAGGATTTTTGCGGAGCGTATCACAGGAAAAAAGTAAAATTGTAAAAACGAAAAGGCAAATCGTATTGAATAAAGAAAGGGAAATCTGCTTCTTCATGTCTAAATTTTTGTTGATTAATTTCATTTCAATCTTACCATAACACATACAAATAACGACACTTCTATTAAAAATTGTCGAATCAAAATTTGAAAAATGAAGGAAGGGATTTGTTAATACCTTGAACTTCATCCTGAAAACATATTTTTTTAGATTGAAAAAATGACAGAAATATTATGTGGGAGCCGGCTTTGTCAGTAGTTTTGTCTTTAATCAGAATCGATTTTCTGATCTTACTATCCATTAAATCTCAAATCTTTTTTAATGAAAATTATTTGTGTAGGCCGTAATTATACGGAACATATTGAAGAGCTTAAAAATGAGCGTCCAGAGTCGCCGGTTATTTTCCTGAAACCTGAAACGGCGCAGATCCGTGCCGGCGAACCTTTTTTCTATCCTGATTTTTCAAAAGACATTCATCACGAAGTTGAACTGGTTGTCAAAATAAATCGTGTTGGTAAGAATATTGAAGAACGTTTTGCACATAAATATTATGACGAAATCGGAATAGGAATCGATTTTACTGCGCGCGACTTGCAATCGGAATTGAAAAGTAAAGGTTTACCATGGGAACTGGCAAAGGCATTTAACGGCTCCGCACCTGTTTCAGAATTTCTACCGGTTTCGGATTTTGAAGATATCCAGAATATTAATTTCAGCCTTGATGTGAATGGAGAAACACGCCAGTCGGGCAATTCTTCGATGATGTTATTCCGCATCAACTACCTGATTTCTTTTGTCTCAAAATATTTTATGTTGAAAAAAGGCGATCTGATTTTTACGGGAACACCAAAAGGCGTTTCATCAGTACAAATAGGGGATAAGTTGACGTGTTCAATTGAGGGTAAAAAACTTTTGGAATTGTCGGTGAAGTAAGGAGAGGGAAAGTTTATTTATCAATTTCAATTCATGTTTTATAATCCATTGGCAATCAGACGCACAAGTTTCATTTTCTTTCTTTTTTTGTTTGCTGTTCTTTCTGGTTTTGCTCAGAAACAATCGTATCCGCAAGGTTATTATCAATTTCCGATCAGGCCCGGGCTTTCCAATTCTCTGGCTGGTGGTTTGGGTGATTTGCGCTCAAACCATTTTCACGCAGGGCTGGATATTCGTACGCAACAGGTTGAAGGTTTGCCGGTTTATGCGGCTGCGGAAGGATATGTTTACAAAGTGGCTGTGCAAAGAAGTGGTTATGGAAATGTCATTTATCTGCGTCATCCAAACGGGCAAACAACGGTTTATGGCCATTTGCTGAAATTCAGTGATTCGCTGGCCAATTATGTTCGTACGGAACAATACAAAAAACAGACTTTTGAAATAGATCTTTTTCCGGAAGCTGGTAAATATGCTTTCAGAAAAGGAGAGGTTATCGCGCTTTCCGGTAATACCGGAGGGTCTGCCGGGCCGCATTTGCATTTTGAAATACGTGATTCAAAAGATAATTACTTGAACCCGCTGTATTTTGGTTTTAATGAAATCAAAGATGTAACGCCGCCAAAATTTGTCAATGTTGCGATTCGTCCGACGGATATCAATGGCAGGGTAAACGGAAAATTTGAAAGACAAACATACGCGCCGGTTCGCCAAAAAGACGGAACATACCATATTCCGGCAACGATTACTGCAACGGGAACGGTTGGTCTGGAACTATTGGCGCATGATATGATGACCGGAACAGGCTTTCGCTATGGTTTGCAGTGTATCGAAATAAAACTGGACGAACAGGAAGTTTTCGCCTATAACATGGAGATTTTCCCAAACGCTGCTACAAGGGATTATAATAACCTGATTGATTACGAAACAGAGCAGGAAACCGGACAGCGTTTTTTGAAATGTTATGTGCCAGATGGTAATCAGTTTGATCTTTACAAAACGGGGGCCTACAAAGGCAAACTTTTTATCAATGACACCCTGACGCATCAGGTCATAATTAAAATTTTTGATTCCTACGAAAATTCATCAATTCTGACTTTTTCGATAAAAGGCGAAATGCCAAATCCACCGCTTCCGGTTTATGATATGGAAGTAAATCCGGAATGGATCCAAAGTGAAATTTCTAATAATACATTAAAAGTGAGGGCGAAATATTATCGCAGCACAATGCCGCTTGCTACCTTTTATGTATATGGAAAAGAGGTAAAAAAAGCGCCGGATCTTTATGAAAATGAAACAGCAGTTTTCCTGACTGATTTAAGGGATTATATTCCTGATTCGGTGAAAATTGGAAATACAACGGCAAGAACTTATTTAAGATCGAAAATAAGTCCGGGTAAATTAACAACATATCAGTCGGATAAGTGGTCACTTAAATTTGATACCAATACTTTATTTGATACTTTGTACGTAGTCGGTCAGAAAAATTATAATTCGCTGACGATTAATGATAAGGGAATTCCATTGAAAGATTATGTAACGATTTCTTTCAAACCCGAAGAAATACCGGTTAAAAAAGAAAGAAGCGGTATTTATAGGTATACGGGTTATGGTTATCGCTTTATCGGAGGAACCTGGAAGGATGATGAAATTACTTTTAAAACCAGAGAGCTGGGCACTTTTGTCATTCAAAAAGATACCATTCCACCACGGGTCAGGCTGGTTGAGCATAGCACAAAACGGATTAGGGCCTACATCAGTGACGGGATTTCCGGGATTGATAATTTTAAAGCTTATGTAAACGGCGAATGGGTTCTGATGAACTATGATGCCAAAACAGGTTTTATCTGGTCAGAAAAAATGGATGAAAGCCAACTTTTTGAAGGCGATCTGATGTTAGAAGTTAAAGATGGGGCCGGAAATAGTACTATCTTGCAAACTGATTTGGTTGAACCTGTTACCACACCCAAAAAACGAAAACGAAAATAAATTATGGGACTTCAGATTGGTGAGGCAGCACCGGAAATTTCAGCAAAAGACCAGAACGGAAATGATGTAAAACTTTCCGATTTCAAGGGCAAAAAAGTAATTCTTTATTTTTATCCCAAAGATGATACGCCAGGATGTACAGCCCAGGCTTGTAACCTGAGAGACAATTATGAATCGCTTTTGATAAAGGGATATGTTGTTTTGGGCGTGAGTGTTGATAACGAAAAATCACATCAGAAATTTATCAAAAAGTATGATCTGCCTTTTCCATTATTAGCCGATACTGATCACGCGATCGTGGAAGCTTATGGTGTCTGGGTAGAAAAAAGTATGTATGGCAAAACTTATATGGGGACAGCACGTACAACTTTCGTCATAGATGAAAACGGTATTATTTCTGAAATAATCCAGAAAGTGGATACTAAAAACCATACTGATCAAATTTTGAGTAAAACTGAGTAATTAAAAGTCAATTACTCATATTAATAAATCCGAAATTCGCAGTTCGTTTAATAGATGTCGCGAATTTTAATCCAGCTGTTTTACGCTCCAATAAAATAATAAAATCGAGAAATGGAAATTGAACAATTAGAAAAAGTAGCAGCACAAGTTCGCAGGGATATCGTTCGTATGGTACATGGTTGCCAGTCGGGACACCCTGGAGGATCATTAGGCTGTACTGATTTATTAGTTGCGTTGTATTTTGAACGCATGAAGCTGAATGAGAAAGACGGCAAAGTAGTATTTGAAATGGATGGCGCAGGTGAAGACCTTTTCTTCCTTTCAAACGGCCATATTTCCCCCTTGTTGTATAGCGTTCTGGCGCGCAGAGGTTATTTCCCGGTTCCTGAATTAGCTACATTCCGTAAACTAAATTCAAGATTGCAAGGTCACCCGACTCCTCACGAACATTTGGAAGGAATTCGTATTGCTTCCGGTTCATTGGGACAAGGCATGTCTGTGGCAATCGGAGCTGCTTTGGCTAAGAAATTGAATAACGATACAAGTCTTGTTTATGTCCTGATGGGTGATGGCGAGCAGCAGGAAGGCCAGGTTTGGGAAGCAGCAACTTTTGCTCCACACCACAAAGTAGACAACCTGATTGCAGTTGTTGACTTAAATGGTCAGCAAATTGACGGTCCTACGGCGAAAGTTATGGACAATCGTGATCTTGGTGCCAAATATGCAGCATTTGGTTGGGAAGTAATGGAAGTTGAAGAAGGAAACGATATGGCTTCGGTTGTAAAAGCTCTTTATGAAGCAAAAAGCAAAGCCGGGCATGCAAAACCAATTATGATCATCCTTCATACCGGAATGGGTTATGGCGTTGATTTTATGATGGGAAGCCATAAATGGCACGGTGTTGCACCAAACGACGAACAATTAGCGGCAGCATTGGCGCAGTTGGAAGAGTCGATGGGGGATTATTGAGATCAGAAATTCCGAAAAATGACAAGCATAGATCAACTGGACTTTTCGCGGCAATATACCTATGCAGATTATCTGCAATGGCAATTTCAGGAACGTCTGGAACTGATCAGAGGGTACATTTACAAAATGTCGCCCGCTCCGGCTCGTCGTCATCAGGATATTTCACGAAATCTTGGGAGGCAAATTGATAAATACTTGCTTGATCTTCCCTGCCAGTGGTATACAGCACCGTTTGACGTACGTTTACCTCGTCGTAACAAAAACGGAGATGATGAAATAATTACCGTTGTGCAACCTGATATTTGCATCGTTTGTGATCTTTCAAAACTGGATGATCGCGGCTGTATCGGAGCACCGGATGTTATTATTGAAATACTATCTCCCGGAAATACGAAAAAGGAAATGTTTGAAAAATTTCAGGTGTATGAGGAAGCCGGTGTAAAGGAATACTGGTTGGTTGAACCTGCTGATAAAATTGTGTTGGTTTACACGTTGAATGAGGAGGGGAAATATGTTGGCAAGCGGCCTTTTACTGAGGAAGAAAAGATGAACTCCTTTGTGTTTCCTGAGTTAGTAGTAGATCTTAATGATGTTTTTGTTGATTGATAATAACAGAAAATTTGTCACGATAAAGTGAAAATAAAGAAGCTCCATATCAAGAATTTCAAATCCCTGGTCGATCTCGAAATCGTCGAGCCAAACCCGTTTACGGTTTTTGTCGGTGCGAATGGCGTGGGGAAGTCGAATATTTTTGAGGCTTTGGAGTTTCTTCTTTGGCCGGATTCTAATAACCGCTTAAGAATTTTTGGATCGGCTGAAAATCTTCAAAATCGACAATTAGAAGATCAAACATGTGAGTTCAAGTTGGTATCGGAAGAATTTAGTTTCGAAACGGAAGGTCGTTATTATTATGCTGATCAATTCGAAACAGATGGTTTTTTAAGTTTGTTTGACAGAAAGGACAAGTTTTATCTTTTTTCGAAATCTTTTTCCAGATATTTCATTGGAAGAGTTGATTACCAAAAGATTAACTATACAGATTCTTCAAAACTAAACTTTGCTAATACGAATCTCGAGAAAGTTCTTAAACGTCTGCTTGAAGATGAAAGCAAAAGAGAAGAAATTACAGAATATTTGCAATTGCTGATTCCAGGTTTTGAGAGAGTTGAGATTCATTCTGACAATATTGGAGGAACGGATTCACTTTTAATATACGAAATTGGCTCCAAAAAGCCGTTTACGAAAAACCTTATTTCTGATGGAACATACAATATTATCTGTCTATTGGTAGCTGTGTTTCAATCGGATGAACCTCAATTCTTATGTATTGAAGAACCAGAAAATGGATTAAGTCCATATGCTATTGAAGTATTAGTAGAAATGTTTCGAAGTAAGTGTGAAGACAACGGTCATATTATCTGGCTAAATACGCATTCTCAAACACTGGTTCGCCATTTGAAAGAGGATGAGATGATTTTGGTAAATAAGGTTGATGGTAAAACTGAAATTAAGCAGTTGGCAAAAGGAGCATTTTATGGCCTAAATGCAGATGAAGCCTGGCTTACAAATGCTCTTGGAGCTGGTCTTCCATGGTAAGAGTTGGTTTCATTTGTGAAGGTAAAACTGAAAGGAAAATTATTGAATCTGAAAATTTTCAACAATACCTGACCAATTTGGGAATTGAATGTTTGAAGCCAGTCCTGGATGCTAAGGGTAGTGGGAATTTGCTGCCTGAAAATCTTCGGGAATCCTTGGAATTGTATAAAGCCAGGAAGGCAGAGAAAATAGTAATTCTTACTGATCTTGATGAAGATGCTTGTATTACAGTAACAAAAAATCGGATAACCAGCGATACGAACAGAGTAGTAATTGTAGCAGTTAGAAAAATTGAATCATGGTTTTTGGCTGACAGTTTAACTTTGAGTCTTTTGTTAAAGGAGCAATTTAGCTTTGATAAACCCGAAGAGGAAGCCTCGCCATTTGTTACATTGAAGAATATTTTTATTCAACAGCAAGGTAGGGGAATAGGTGTTAAGGATATTTTTACGGCGAGAATGATTAAATACGGTTTCTCAGTCCAAAACGCAGCCAGCCACCCAAACTGTCCAAGTGCCACTTATTTCCTGAGTAAATTAGAACAAATAGCAAAAAATAATTTTAGACATTAGATCGATACAAATAATGAAAAAATACACCTTCACCGAAAAAAAAGATACCCGTTCGGGCTTTGGCGCCGGGATGCATGAACTTGGACAGAAGAATCCAAACGTGGTAGCACTTTGTGCTGACCTTGTTGGTTCTTTGAAACTGGAACCTTTCATCAAAGAAAATCCTGAAAGATTTGTTCAGTGTGGTATCTCTGAGGCCAATATGATCAGTGTTTCTGCTGGTTTGACAATCGGTGGTAAAATTCCTTTTGCAACAACTTTTGCCAACTTTGCCACAGGCCGTGTTTATGACCAGATCCGTCAAAGCGTTGCTTATTCAGGTAAAAATGTAAAAATCTGTGCTTCTCACGCAGGTCTAACTTTGGGAGAAGATGGTGCAACACACCAGATCCTTGAAGATATCGGCATGATGAAAATGCTTCCAGGTATGACAGTTATCAATCCTTGCGATTACAACCAGACAAAAGCTGCTACAATCGCAATTGCTGATTACGAAGGACCAGTTTATTTACGTTTTGGTCGTCCGGTTATTCCAATTTTCACAGCTGCTGATCAGGTTTTTGAAATAGGTAAAGCCTGGATGGTAAGTGAAGGAACGGACGTTAGTATCTTTGCAACTGGCCATATGGTTTGGGAAGCGATCCAGGCTGGTGAGCAATTGGAAGCAGAAGGTATCAGTGCTGAAATAATCAACATCCATACAATAAAACCGCTTGATGAAGAAGCAATTCTGAAATCAATTGCAAAAACGCGTTGCGCTGTTTCAGCTGAGGAGCATAACCGTATTGGTGGATTGGGCGATAGTATTGCACAGGTAATTGTTAAAAATGACCTGGTTCCGCAGGAATATGTTGCTGTCAACGATAGTTTTGGAGAAAGTGGAACACCTGCTCAATTGATGGAAAAATATGGCTTGACTGCCGCTGATATTGTTGCAGCTGCAAAACGTGCGATCGCCAAGAAAAAATAATATATTCTTCTGGCAAATTAAAATAGCCATTGGAACCGGAATGCCTTTGAGTCTTGTATATAAGTAAGATAACTTTCTGCTTATGTACAAGACTCGAATTTTATTTGCCCTGTACAAAAAAATAAACTATTATTGATTCTTAGTGAAGATTCAATAACCACCATTGTATTTTGAAAAGGTAAAAATCGTTTAAGATTTAGCCCTTTTATCAAACAATCAGACTAGGACTGAGTATTAAATGTCTGACGAAGAATTATTAGCATTATTTCAGAACCCCGAAACGCGTAGAAACGCGTTCAACCAACTGGTGCGGAAGTATCAGCAAAAGGTGTATTGGCTGGTGCGGAAAATGGTCGTGGATCACGACGACTCAAATGATATTACGCAGGATGTGTTTATAAAAGCCTGGACAGCGCTTGAAAATTTCAGAGGCGATTCCAAGCTCTATACGTGGTTATATCGCATAGCAAGTAATGAAGCCATCAACTTTTTAAACAAAAAACGTAAACGCTTTTTTGTTTCCATCTATGATGTTGAAAGTGAATTGAGTGAAAAGCTGGAAGCCGATCCTTTGGTTAGCGGAGATGCCATTCAATTAAAACTTCAAAAAGCTTTATTGAAATTACCCGAAAAGCAGCGACTGGTATTTAACCTTAAATACTATGAGGAGTTACCATACGAAGAGATTTCGGAAATTACGGGTACATCGGTTGGAGCCTTAAAAGCATCCTATCACTGGGCCGTAAAAAAAATAGAAGACTTTTTAAACGAAACGGATTAAACCATTTGTAATTGTTTAGGTCAAAGATAAGTAAGACAAAGAAACACGTATAGTCATGGACAAAAAGCACATACGGTTAGACGATCTGAAAAAGGAGACGCCTTTTTCGGTACCTGATGGCTATTTTGAAAATCTACCCCAACTCATTCAGTCGAGGATACCAAATGAAGTTGTTCGAAAGCCGTTGATTCAATGGAGCTGGCAAAGGTCAGCGGGATTGGTCGCAGCGATGAGCTTTTTACTCGTAATGGTTTGGGTTACATTCCCGGAACGCCAGGGTTCGCTGGGGCAGGAGCCGCTTAGTAAAGTAAGTGATGCTTCAATTGTAAGTTATCTGGAAGATCAGAATATCAGTTATTATGATCTAAGTGAACATCAGGTTGTGCAAAAAGCTTTTGATACGGACTCAACTGTTTTGAACTATCTGGATGGTATGGACGAGGAATTCCTCCGTCAGCAAATCCTTGAAACAGGCTCCGGTTCGGAAAAAATTTGAAATTTATTGATCTAACAAAATGAACTCACCAAAAATATTAAGCAACGTTAAAGGAATATCACTGATCTTGCTTTTTACGCTTTTTTCCACCGCTATGGCATGGGCACAACGTCCATCCGGTGAGGAAATGCAGCGTATTCAGGATGCCAAGATCGCGATTATTACCAATCGTTTGAATTTAACGCCGGAGCAGTCAACCGGCTTTTGGCCGATTTATAACGAGTATTCTCAAAAAAGAAGAGAAATTCATCGTGCTCAGCGCAAAATTATTAATGATAAAAAGGCCGAGGGAAAAACGGATGAGCAGGTTTTAAACAACCTGAAAGAAGTACAAGATTTGAAACAACAGGATCTGGATCTTGAAAAAGAATATCAAAACCGGTTTCTAAAAGTCATTTCTGCTAACCAGATTATTGAATTATATAAAGCGGAACGAACTTTCAATGATATGCTGATTCAGAGGCTGAAACAAAGACAGGGAAAACCGAATGAGTGATTTTCAAACTGAATAAAAAAATGATCCCCATAACCATTAAAGGCTATGGGGATTTTCATTTGCTGACGAATTATCAAGGTTACGATATTTATTAATGACCTCCAACTGTGGCAACATTTTCAATTCCGACGGTTTCAACGATGATATTTTTCATCGGAGCCGTATGTTTTCTAAACTCCTGAATAAGTTCTAAAACGTCATAATCGATATTAAACGATTTTGTACCGTCAATAATTACTTTTGAATTTTCCGGTAAACTGTCGAGGGTACTTCCTATAGATCCTTTATTTAAAAAGGTAACTTCTTCTGACAATTGTATCGTGATCACCTCGCCGTCTTTATACTCCTCTTTTTTATAATGATAGGAGTGTTTGTAATTCTTTCTCAAAATAAAGTAGATCGCCACAACCATTCCTATCCCAATGCCTTTCAATAGATCTGTACTCAAAATTGCCACAACAGTCACGATAAAAGGAAGGAATTGCTCTTTCCCTAATTTGTACATGCCGCTATAAAGAGAGAATTTGGAGAGTTTATAACCAACCAAAAGTAGAATGGCAGCCAAAGATGCCAAGGGGATATAGTTGATGTATCCTGGAATAAAAATCGCCGAAAGCAGTAAAATGGATCCATGTATGATTGTCCCCATTTTCGTCCTCCCACCTGACTCGATGTTTGCCGAACTTCTAACAATCACCTGCGTAACGGGTAAACCTCCGATAAGTCCGGAAATCATATTTCCAATACCCTGCGCTTTCAACTCACGGTTTGTCGGTGTGGTTCTTTTATACGGATCAAGCTTATCTGTTGCCTCGACTGACAATAAAGATTCCAGACTGGCAACTATGGCTAACGTCACGGCAACCGTATAAACCTCTATCCGGTTGATGGCACTGAAATCGGGCGTCTTGAAAAAGCTTAAAAATTCAGCAACGTTGGATGCAACCGGAAGCTGAACCAGATGTTCGCCACCCATCGCAATTTCCGGGAAGTAATTCAAAAAGAAAGCATTAAGCAAAATTCCCATTAACACGACAAACAATGCACCGGGCAAAAATTTGAAAAGCTCAATACGTTTCATGAAGGGTTTGTCAAATAATAACAAAAGTCCCAAAGAAACGACCGAAATAATAATGGCACCCGTGCTGCTATACCGTATGGCGTTATAAACCTCTGTAAAGGTATTTTGCCCATCTTTTTGGCTGAATGCTTCATCGCCCATAAAATCGGCATCATACCCAAATGCATGAGGTATTTCTTTTAGTATAAGTGTTATGCCAATGGCTGCCAGCATGCCCTTAATCACTGATGAAGGGAAGTAATAACCGATAATGCCGGCATTCATAAATCCCGCGAGAAGCTGAATTGCGCCTGCAATAACAACTGCGAGCAAAAATGCTTCAAAACTTCCCAGCGTTTTTATTGCTGTCAAAACGATTACAACCAGGCCCGCAGCCGGACCCGCGACGCCGAGTGAAGAACCACTTAAAAAACCTACAACAATCCCGCCCACTACGCCGGCGATTATTCCGGAAAACAAAAGGTCAGGCCTTCCGGTTGAGGCCAGTGCTACGCCCAAACATAAAGGCAAGGCGACCAGGGAAACAACTAACCCCGCCGGGAAATCGAACCTGAGATTCGAAAACAGATTATTTTTATTCGTTGACATAGGAATGGTTCAATAGAAATTTTAAGTTGTCGACTAGCTGATGGCGTGCTCCAGTGCATCCAGTTTATACACGGCTTCAATATCCTCATTATCGCCAACTGTGATATTAAGATCCTGCAGATAGCCGTTTTTTATGTCATAAACCAAGCCATGCACATGAAGTGAGTCTCCGTTTGACCAGGCATTTTGAACGATTGAGGTCTTTGTAAGATCGTGGACCTGTTCCAGAACATTGAGCTCAACAAGCCGGTCGCTTCTTTTTGCTACATCTTCAATTGCGTTTAATTCATCCTTATGCAAACGATAAACATCCTTGATGTGACGAAGCCAGTTATCGATCAGTCCGACTTGCTTATTACCCATAGCAGTAGCAACACCGCCGCATCCATAATGTCCGCAAACGATGATGTGTTTAACATGAAGCACATTTACCGCATAATCCAGGACGCTTAACATGCTGATATCGGTATGGATCACCATGTTGGCAATATTCCGGTGCACGAAAATATCACCTGGCATTGTCCCGGTTATCTCGTTGGCAGGAACACGGCTGTCTGAGCAGCCAATCCATAAAAATTGCGGAGATTGTCTTTCAGCCAGGTCGTTAAAGAAATCGGGATTTTTATCAATTCTGTTTTGTACCCAACGCTGATTATTTTCAAAAAGCTTATTATATGATTCACACATTAGATTCTAAATTATTATCGTTAAAAAATGATTGTGAACAAGCTGTAAAAGCACTGATTGCCAGTTCTGTAAGAAATGGCGAAAAGTGATATGGACAGTCTGATTCAGTCAATAAAACCGATGAAATAACTCAGGATAATTCGGGTGGGGGAGAGAAGAGATTTTTATAAATCTCATTTTCACACGCTATGGTGTATGAAAAAACCGTTTTGAGAGGAACGGTAAAATTAATTTTTTGAAAAGTGTGAGGAATCTGAGTCAGGATCTGATCATCATCAATCATCTTTTCCACTTCGGTATTTTCATTGTCGCAAGTACCATCAACGCAAACAACTTTTGCTTTTTCCCTGGCCAACAGAATGCTTGCTACATCTGTGGCTTTACAGATGAGGAAGACCGTTAATAGTAAAAGGCAAAGTTTTTTGAACAAAATATTGTGTTGTTTTATATATGGTTATACGTTTTACAACATAAAGAAAACTAAAATTGGTTTCTTTTATTTTATAAAATCCAATTTTTTGTACAAGCGGCAAATTAAGGAGCATAAAAAAAGGGATGTTTAACACATCCCTTTATATTAAGACTTGTAACTTTTCTCGTGGTTCTCTAACCAGCGTCCAACCAAAAAGGCTGAGCTTAAAAGAACTACATAAAAAGCTATCATTACAATCGTCATGAACATAATAATATCTGATTAGGTCTTGATTTGATAAAACAAAAATATATAAAAAAAGTCAACCACCGACCCACCACTTCAAAAAATTATAAAACCCCTTTGGTAGATGGCATAAAATCTAATGCTTTCAGGTCACGGCGCACAGCCATTTTTATCGCTTTTGCGAATCCTTTGAAGATAGACTCAATTTTATGGTGCTCATTCTGGCCTTCCACTTTTATATTTAAATTTGATAAAGAGGTATCAGAGAATGATTTGAAAAAATGATAAAACATTTCCGTTGGCATTTCCCCGATTTTTTCTCTTTTAAATTCAGCATCCCAAACCAGCCACGGCCGTCCTGAGAAATCAATTGCAACTTGCGCAAGAGCTTCGTCCATTGGTAATAAAAATCCATAACGGCTGATTCCCCGCTTATCACCGATGGCAATTCTGTATGCTTCTCCTAATGCCAGCGCAGTATCTTCAATTGTATGGTGTTCGTCAATATGCAAATCGCCTTCCACATGAATGGTCAGATCTGCACCTGAATGCCTTGCCACCTGATCCAGCATATGATCGTAAAATCCAAGACCGGTATGGATATCGGATCTTCCGCTTCCATCCAGATTTAATTCAATATGAATCTGGGTTTCTTTCGTATTACGCTGCACGATCGCCGTTCTGGAAGGTAGTTTCAAATGCTCGTAAATTGCATCCCAGTCGGTAGAAATGTAAGAAATTGCTTTATTCATTTCTTCTGAAATACCTTCTGTTGGCAATTCGTTCTGGATCAAAATTGCTTTCGATTTCAGATTTACCGCCAATTGAACGTCGGTCAGTCTATCGCCGATTACATAACTGTTTGCCAGATCATAATCTTCTGAAAAATAGGAAGTGAGCATACCAATACCAGGTTTTCGGGTTGGAAGGTTATCCTCAGGAAAACTTCTGTCGATATGAACCGTTGTAAAATGTATATTTTCCCTTTCAAGAATCTGAAGCATTTTATTGTGGGCTGGCCAAAAGGTTTCTTCCGGAAAAGATTGTGTCCCCAAACCATCCTGATTGGTTACCATGACGAGTTCGTAATCAGTTTCCTCGGCTATTTTGCGAAGATTTGAAATTGCTTTTGGAAGAAATTCAAGTTTTTCAAGTGAATCAACCTGGAAATCCGTTGGCGGCTCAACGATGATCGTTCCGTCACGATCGATAAATAATACTTTTTTCATTTAAAAAGGATACAAAGAATCAAAGGTTTTGAACAAACTTCAATGCGGTGGTAAAATGGCAGCTGCCATTTTACCACCGCAAAGTTCGCAAACTATATGGTATTGAAAAGATTTATACAAAGTAAATAACGATTCACGGACTTTTGGCAACAAAAAGGTCGGCAAAGAAGTTGTACATTTACATGATAAACCAATTCATTTTTAAAGCAGAATGTTTACAGGAATTGTAGAAACCATTGGAGAAGTATTAAATGTCGAAACAGAAGGTACCAACAAAACTTTCACCTTTCGTTCGACGCTGGCTCCTGAATTAAAAATCGACCAAAGTTTAAACCATAATGGTGTTTGCCTTACCATAGTTTCATTAAAAGAAGACACATACCAGGTTACTGCGATTGAAGAAACTTTGAATAAAACCAATCTCGGAAATCTTAAAGAAGGCAGCAAGGCAAATCTGGAACGCTGTATGCCGGCAAATGGCAGATTTGACGGCCATATTGTGCAGGGCCATGTGGATCAAACCGCAATTTGTACCCGTATCGAAGAAAGAGATGGAAGCTGGTTATTTGATTTTCAATATGATGCGGCGCTGGGAAATATGACCGTCGAAAAGGGCTCTATATGTGTCAATGGCGTAAGTCTTACTGTTTTCAATTCAGAAGAAAATTCGTTCCGTGTTGCCATTATTCCTTATACCTATTCCTTTACAAATTTTCACCAGTTGCAGGAAGGCGACGTCGTAAATCTTGAATTTGATATTCTTGGAAAATATATCAAACGAATTCTTGGTTCATATACGATGTAAGTAATTTGCATCTTGAATTATTCCTTCTATTTTTACCGTTTTTAGAAATTACCCGCAGCATGTACGTCCATGGCAAAAATTAGCACACAATCCCGCAAGGATCTTTTTACACATATTGGCATTGTAGTATCACTTATACTGGTCTTTTTTCTCGGCTTTTTCTTCATTTATCTGCCTTTCACGACCAATCACGGGGAGGCCATCACGGTACCGGACCTTCGTAAGAAAAACCTGAGTGAGTTGGAGGATTTTCTGGATAGTCGTGATCTGCGCTTTGAGGTTGACTCTACGTATGTTCCCAATCTGCCGCCTCTGACGGTAATTCAGCAATATCCAAAACCGGGGGCAAAGGTAAAAGAGGGGAGAAAGATATATGTTACAGTAGTTTCATTGACTGCTCCACTTATCAAAATGCCTAAACTGACAGACATGACGCACAGAAGTGCTCAGATGCAGCTTAAAAGTTTAGGTTTGGAAGAAGGTACAATATCTTACGTTCCTGATATGGCGCAAAATGCGGTGCTTAGACAAATGTATAAGGGCGTTGAAATTCTTCCCGGACAACCTATTGCAAAAGGATCTAAAATTGATCTTGAACTTGGTGAAGGTTTGGGTTCAGCCCAGTTTGAGCTGCCGTCTGTTTTGGGGATGCCGCTGGATGAAGCCAAGATACAGATTGTCGGTGCAGGATTAAAAGTTGGTCAGGTAATGCAAATTGAAGCAGAAGAAGGCCAGATTCCCGGAACTGTTGTAAAGCAGAATCCTGAAACAGGTAATAAAGTTCGAATCGGCGATGTAATTGACCTGTGGGTTATCCCGGCAGGTGCTGAACCAAATGCCCCAAATGAAGAAAACACACAACCGTAAAGACATTTTATCAGGTATTTGTAAATTTTTGTTTTTATCAATATTAATACTGAGTTCCTGTCAGTTTAATATCGTGTTTGGACAGCTCAGACTGGTACCCATTGGAAGTGCGCCAAGTGGGGATCTCGAAGTGAATTCCGGCGCATTAGCCAGAATCCAGGCATTGGGTTTGCCGTTTTTTGATGATTTTTCTACAACTGCAACTTCTCATCCAGATACCAATTTCTGGATGCCAAAAAGTGGAGTGTATATTAACAATACGTTAGCCACCACACAGCCTTCTGTGAACATGGCAACTTTTGACGGACTTGACGGCAACGGCGTTCCGTATAATTACAGCAATCAATTATCGCAGGGGCATACGGACACACTTACTTCACAGTCCATAGATCTGGGAAGTCTGAGTCCTTCTGATTCTGTTTATCTGAGTTTTTACTGGCTTGCTAAAGGTCTGGGAGAATTGCCTGACGACAATGACACCTTACGTCTGGAATTTCTTGGAAATGATCAGCAATGGGTTTCTGTTTGGTCAACAACCGGACCGTCGTTTGATACTCTTTTTACAAGACAGTTTGTTGCAGTTACAAATCCAGTTTTTTTTCACAGCAATTTCCAATTCCGGTTCAGGACTTACGGCAGGCTGTCGGGGCCATATGATACCTGGCATCTGGACTATTTGTATTTAAATAAGGGTAGATCAATCACCGATCGATTCATAAAAGATATCGCAGTCAGGACTCCGCTTACGCCTTTTTTGAGTAAATATACCGCAATGCCGATCAGGCAATACTGGGCAAATCCGGCATCGGCTACTTCGGATTCTGTTGGAACAAACATTATTAATCTTTTCAACGATTTCAACTTTACGACTTTCAATTTTACTGTTAAAGATGAAATTTCAGGAAAGGAATTTACCAATTTCAATGCGACCTCTGCTGTTTTTATTGGTGGGGAAAAAGGACAAAGTAAGCGAATGGCCGTTTCTCCAATCCCTGTTGACAGATCAATCAAGTCTTTGAAACTGAAATATAAACTGAACCTGATCACGACGGACGACCAGAATCCAACAATCCCGTCTGTCAATCTACGTAGAAATGACACGATCAGTGCCAGAACAAATTTGAGTAATTATTATGCTTATGATGATGGAAGTGCGGAATATGGCGTTCAGATCAACCAGCGGTTAGGCCGGGTATCAGTTCGTTTTGCACTTTCACAGCCAGATACATTAAGTGGTGTCAGGATGTCAATCGTGCCATTTAATCAAAATGTAGCCGGCCAGGCATTTACTATTCAGATATTAAGTAATAAAAACGGGAAGCCGGATCAGGTTTTAGCGCAAAGGTCAGTTTTTGCTTCGTATGCATCAGCTCGTGATAGTTTGATCCAGTACGCTTTTGCTTCCCCCGTCGCCTTAAAAGATACATTTTACGTCGGCTGGATTCAGGTAGACGAGCAGCCATTGAGTGTAGGATACGACAGGAATTCCCTGCTTGGAAACAATCAGATTTTCTATAATCTGGGAACACAATGGGTGCAGGAAACCTCATTGAAAGGAAGCGTAATCATCCGTCCATATATGGGAGGAAGCGTGGGAGAGACGGTTACCGGTACAGAACCAATTACTAATTCAAGTAGTTTCTTTTATCCAAATCCGAATAAAGGTATTATTGGCTGGAATGAAAACTGGATTAGACAGATTGAAATTTATTCTGTCGGGGGTATTCTGGTCAAGACGATTGCTGCTAAAAATGATAACAGATCGGCATCTGTTCATGAATTACCGGATGGTATTTATATATTTAAAGCGTCGGATGGGAAACGATCTTTCGTCCAAAAGATGTTGATAGTAAAATAAGGGTAATAACAATTATAATTTGATTATCATGGATATTAAAGTTGCAGAATTAAAAGAACGTTTAGATAAAGGTGAAGCTTTGAATTTTTACGATGTTCGTGAAGAGCATGAATATGAAGAAGACAATTTAGGTGCTACGCTGATTCCGCTTGCAGAGTTACCGGATCACCTGGATGAGCTTGAACCTTTGAAAGACGAAGAAATTATCGTTCACTGCCGTTCAGGCGCAAGAAGCGGAAAAGCGCAGGCTTTTCTTGAAGCTCAGGGTTTTACTAATGTACGTAACGTGATTGGTGGAATTCTTGCTTACCGCGAATTGGAGGAAGAAGTTTAGAAATCTTATTCAATAGGGCAGCTGGTTGTTTTATAAAAACAGCCGGCTGTTTTTATTTCAGACTGGATTCGGAGTTTATATAATCCAGGATTTTATCAAATTCCTCGGGCTTGAACCATTTAAAATCACCCTGATGACGAAACCAGGTAAGCTGCCGTTTCGCATATCTTCTTGAATTTTGCTTCAATAAACGCTCCATTTCTTTCTCATTATATAATCCATCCAGACAGCCATATACTTCTTTATATCCCACCGTTTGAAGTGCATGACTTGTACGATATTCAATTACACTTTTGGCTTCATCAACCAGTCCCTGCGCGAGCATTTGATCCATTCGGCTGTCAATGCGATGATAAAGTTCGGCCCGGTCACGGTCCAGCGCAATCAATATTTGTTTAAAAGGCCGGCTAATCAGATTTTTTTGTTGGAAACGGGATATTGGAATTCCGGTAGTATAGAAAACCTCCAGGGCGCGTACAACCCGCTGGGGATTTAATATTTCCTTTGTTGCGGCAAAATCAGGATCCAGGTTTCTGACTTCTTCCTGTAATTTTTCCAATCCTTCATTTGATAAACGATCTGTCAACATTTCCCGCAGGCCGGCTTTGGGTGCAGGCAGCGCATCCAATCCTTCTGAAACCGCTTTGATGTAAAGCCCCGAACCACCTGTCATCACTACAAAATCATGATCCTGAAATAGACGATCAAGTAATATCAATGCATCACGCTCAAAATCTCCCGCACTGTACTGTTCCGCAATGGAGTGAGAATTAATAAAATGATGTGGTATTTCTTTTAATTCCTCTTCTGATGGTTTGGCTGTTCCTATTGAAAGTTCCCGAAAAATCTGACGGGAATCTGCTGAGATAATTTCCGTATTTAACGTCCTGGCGAGTCTGATTGCCAGTTCTGTTTTTCCTACTGCTGTGGGGCCTGCGATGATGATCAGGTATTTTACCCGGCTATTTGGCATTCTGGACTTTTTATGTGATTTTAGTAAACACAAAAATACACATCATGGAAATGAGCACACTACTTTTCTTTATATTATCTGTTTTTTTAGGCGGCGCACTCGGTGCGGGTGCCTATTATTTTTGGTCGGGGAAGCATATGGCAAAATCTGAACCACAACGGGAAGCCACCATATTACTTGAAAGAATAGAGAAAGTTTTCAAAGTGGTCATGGCCGAAGGTTATTTTACAGAGATCTACAATTATCAACACGACAAAAATTTCTGGAATCTGATAAAAGATAAAAAAAAGGCTTTGGTCATAGCAAAGGCGAAAGTACTGGTTGGATATGATTTCGGCAAACTACGATTTCATGTAGAAGGGATAAACAGAAAAATAGTCATTGATTATTTTCCTGAACCGGAAGTACTTTCTATGGATACTGATTATAAATTTTACGATATTGAGCAGGGTTGGTTAAATCGTTTTCAAAGTGATGATTATACTTCCATTTTAAACGAAGCCAAACAAACGATGAATGAGAAGGCGCTCCAAAGTGATCTTCCCCGCATAGCTACAAACCAGGTACAATTGATGATGTTTCAATTGGCAGCTACTATGAATTGGAACATTGATATGCAGTTGCCGGAAACCAATAAAAACATTATTGACGAGTTTTCTTCGTACAAACCTGTGGAAGCAGGAATAGAATCGCTCAATAAAAAAACAGAAGAATAGAATATTTATTCAATCTTCTTCATCACTTTCTTTAAAAGCCGCGTATATGTTGTTAAATCCAAACTATTAATTTAATCTCTAACTGTTCAATATTTCATCCTTAAACTTTACGATTATGTTCAAAAAATTATTAGCGGTTATATGTGTTTGTTTTGTTGTTTTCCTTGCAGGTTGTAAAGGTGATGATGGAGCGGTAGGTCCGGCGGGTCCGGCAGGCCCTGCAGGTGCCACCGGAGCAACAGGTGCCACGGGAGCTGACGGTTCTGGTTCTTCCGCAATTATTTTAACGACAGGTGCAATTACCGGAACAGGTTCAGGCGGAGATTTATCTTTCGCACTTGTAGATAGTTTAACTGCTGACGAAGAAGATTTTTACGACAGTGGTGTTGCCGTATTGGTTTACGCCAAGTCACTTGGTGTATGGTGGCCTCTTCCTGGAAATGTTCAGTTTGCAAACAGTGCGGTAAGTGGTTTCACTTTTGTTCATGGCGTTGACAGCGGCACATTTTTCGTAGATATTTTTACAACAGGAAATTCGGAAGGAGCTTCAACTGCACCAACAAGAAGTTTTGATGATATCAGAGTTGTGTTGCTTCCGGATACAGGTGCAAGATTATCAGCAGATATCAATTGGAGCAGTTATGACGCAACCATTAAAGCACTGGGCTTGACAGATGTAAGTTTGACAAAAACAGGATTGTACAAAAAGAAATAATCCGAAACATCTTAATCCTCAAATCCCTGTTACGAAAGTGGCAGGGATTTTTTTGTGCCGTATTCGAGACTAATTTTTTATAAGGGATGGGAGACGCAGTCTTTATATTGATAAAGATTCCCGACAATGTAAGAATAGCTGTCGATCCATTGTTCTGATTTACGAATGGAAAGTGGGGGAACAACAAAAAAGCGAAAGCACCTTCCGGTACTTTCGCTTTTTAAATTTTTTCGGTTTGGATTAATACTCCCAAAGACCGTGTTCAAGTTCCATCAACTCTTGTTCGTAGTTAAGAGACTTGATCAATGCTTCTTTATCACCTTTGTAAATATCAATAAATGACTTGTCAGAAGCATTTGAATACTTTGTGATACGTCCGTAGAATAAACGAAGATCAAAGGCATCAGCAAGGTTTTTGTTTTGAGCAGTATTTTTGGTGTTATACCAGATGTATTTTTTAGGATCGCTTCTGAAAAGACGTTCCACATCTTTGTAACGGAATGAAGCAATTGGTAATTCAAGACCTGTCGCAGCATTCATGTCAGACGGAATCAGAAGGGTGATTGCCTGAATGTCCATATACAAACGAGAACGTTTTTTATCAAAAGTCCAGTCTTCCTTAACCTCCATCAGGTTAATTTGATCCGGGAAAAACTCTTCCTCGGTTGCCATCGTAGCAGCAACCTGGAAAGTATCAACAGGCATAGCAGCTACAACTGGTGGCTCTTCTTTTATTGCTTTTCCTTTTGCTCCTTTTTTCGTTGATTTTTTTGGCTTAGGTGCTCCCCAACCATCATCTTCAACAGCTGTTTTTTTGGTAGGTGCTCCCCATCCGTCGTCAGCCGCAGCTGTTTTCTCGGTTTTCTTGGTATCTACCTTTGGCTTATCATCCCAACCGCCAGCATCTGCGGCAGGTTTTCCAAATCCGGCTGCAATTTCTTCAGCAGACAAACCAGCTGTCTGATTTGGAATAAGAAGCTTTTTGTGAATCAGATCACTTGATAATTTGGTAGTACAAGAGTCATTTGTGTAAGCATCAATAAGACCTGCTTTTGCTGCTTCTAAAAGATATCTTGTAATCTCATTATTTTTAGAGAACATAGAAGAGTTTTGTTTCTCTTTAAGATCCACTCTTCTCCATAATGTTCTTTTCATCATCACATCACCCTCACTGATTGGATGTGACGAAAATTGATTCGCGGTAGAGTCTTCCTTCTCCTGAGCAAATACCATGGTAGATCCCATCGTAAGGGATAATATTGACCATGCAATTGTTTTTCCGTTCATTCTTCTCATTGCTTATATTTTTATCTTATCCAATCAGCAATTGTATCTTATTAGTTAAGCGATACAGATCTGATAATCTGACCCATTTCTACTTCGCTTACATTTCCTTTGAAATTCTGACGTTCTACTTTCAATACTTCAATCACATAACGATCGCCAGGTTCTGCTTGTTGTGCCAGTGAAGAAATTGATCCGCCACCACCTAAACTGATAGGACTTCCGATACGTCTTGATCCTCTTGCAAGAGAAACCTGAATTGACGAAACGCGGAAACGGGCATCTTCCGGTGAGAAAGTTTTAAAGCTTTCATCTGCCAAAGCTACCACCTGAATACTACGTGCAGCACTTGCAGCAATCCCGCGACGTTCATCCAAAGCAGTTCCGTTCACACGAATTTCAATTGTCGGTTTAGGAACAAGTCTCACACGGAAACCGTCAGTACCCAATACGCTACCCTGATTGCTAACTGTCAGAGTCAATTGTGCACGGTTTGGTACAATTGTAAACTTACCTTTTTGACCACTAGGGATGATTTCACCACCATCTGTTGAGAAAGTAGGAGCCCAAAGTGCGCCCAATGCCGGACTTTGAATACTCAGTTTATTAGCACAACCAAGATATAAAGGAGGCAAAGTACCCGTTTCAATCTGGTAAGTTGGCTTTACTACAAAATATTCCTGTCTCAAATTTACGGTAGTATCTCGGCCAGATGGAGTAGGGAAGGAGATTGCTCCGGTTAACTCACGACGTGCAATACCTTCTGCATTGTATCCGCCACCCTGCGCAATGAATTCGATTTTACCTACACCATTTTCAACTTTAACACCACCACCATTTAAACTCATACGAGGCGTGATACCACTGGCCGAAGCAGCAATGAACATATCACCTTTGAATTTAGTACCGGCAACAACTGTTTTTGCATCAGCACTGATCATCGCCAGAATTCTGTCAAATTTAATGTCAGCTGCACCTACTTTACTTGCAAGGTAACTTAACACTTCACTTTCCATTCTGCGGATATCGGTTTGCTTCTGGCTCAAAACTGCCAGGGCAGCAGCAACAGGTGTTTCGGCAAAATTCAATTCAGCAAAATCTTTATTTCTTTGATCAACGCTTGTTTTAGTAACCGGATCCTCCTTACCGTCCATAGCAATGGACTGGAATTTGGTAGGATTCAGACCACTCAAACGATCAGTAAAGGCGTTCAGATCTTGTTTCAGCTTATACGCCTTACCATTTTTCTTTCCACCAATCATCAATTCACCAACTTTGGCTTCTTCCTGAGGATTTTTAATTCCACCCTGCTCGTTTAGTCCGCCACCGGCACTTGTAATGATTTCCTGTTTAAGCGCATTAATTTCATTTATAATGTCAGCCGAAGATTTCCGTACGTCATCAGCCTGCTTTAAAACTGCAACATCCGCTGCACGATTGCCTGACTTCTCAACTGCTGCTTTTATTTTTAGTACGGTTTCCTGGTTTATTTTATTGGCTGCTCCCGAAGATAGTTCCAAAGAATTGTTCAGTAGGACGAATTTTTCGATAATCGCTGAGCTTACCTGCAATGCGAGCATTGCTGTAAGAACCAGATACATCATTCCAATCATCTTCTGACGGGGTGTTTCTTTTCCACCTGCCATATTATTCAGTAATCAGTTATCAGTGATTAAATAGTTAAGATAACAAACAATAATAAGATCCTGTTAGGGTTTACAACACTGTTTGCCCGGTTGATATTACGCGTTTCCACCACGCATGGCAGTCAGCATATTACCATAAATACCGTTAAGTGAAGAAATGTTAGTTGTTAATTTTGACATTTCAGACTTAAATATTTGTGATTCTTTGGTAGCATCAGCCATGTTTTCCATAGCAGCCGTAAGGTTACCATAAAAAGCATTCATCGCTTTAAGGTGTTTTGTTGTATCCTGAAGTTCAAGTTCATAAACCGCATTCAAGGCACCCATATTTTTTGTGATCTGCTGAAACTGGTCACGGTATGATTGTGCATCTTTCGTTGCATCAGCCATAGAAGTCATTGCAGTAATTGCGACTCCATATGATTTATTCATATCGTTCATTGCAAGCGAAGCAGATTTCACGTTTTTAGCGTAATCATTTGTTGCAACAGTTGCATCCGTCAAATCTGTGATTTTACCAACAGTTTCAGAAAGATTTTTAAATCCTTTTCCCAGACTGTCAAAAACGTCCGGAGAAATCTTGGCATTGTCAAGCATTGTATCAAGTTTAGCTGTGATACCGCTTCCTGATGAAGTTCCGCCGCGTGTGATCGCTGGTCCGTTATAGTCATCAGCAAGTTCAGGATAAACACGTGTCCAGTCCGGATCAGTATTTGTTGATTGCGTTAATGTTTGCAGTGCATATAATAAGAAAATACCAACTTCTGTCCCAAGACCTATTGTAAGCATTTCACTTCCTCCATCCCAATGCTGAATTTTGAATAATGCTCCCATAATAACAACTGCAGCACCTGCGCTGTAAATTGTTGGTACTAGTTTGTCCCATAAAAAACTAGATCCGTTACTCTTAGCCATACGAATTGAAATAAATTATAGTGAATAGTGATAATAAAATTTGTTGTGTTTATAAAATAATGACGCAAAGAAGAGTGCAGTGTCACAAAACGCTGCTACTTCTTTGCGTAAATTTTCTAGCGACGTGAACGTCCACCCGCACGACCGTTAACATTATCCATCACGCAACGGAAACCGATAAAGGCTCTGCGCTCAGTTTCGTACTCATAAGTACGTGTTCCGGTTTGAAGGAAGTAAGCAACGTCTTTCCATGATCCGCCTTTAACTACTTTACGAGGCTCGTCCGGGTTATCATATCTTGGGTTCATATCCCAAACAATTGCTGTTGCGTTATCAGTAAAGGCATCAAGTGTCCATTCTGCTACGTTTCCGGCCATATTGTATAAGCCAAAATCATTCGGGTTATATGCATTTGCAGGAGCTGTGTATGGATATCCATCCGCGTCATAGTTACCTCGCTGCGGTTTAAAGTTTGCAAGGAAGCAACCTTTTGTATTCATTGTATATGGATTACCCCATGGATATTTAGCCACTGCGCGGCCGCCGCGTGCTGCCCATTCCCATTCTGCTTCACTAGGCAAACGGAAAGCAGTAGAATTGAACTGACCTTCTTTATTCTGATAATCATGATAAAGGTTGGTCCGCCATTTTGCAAAGTATTGAGCACCTAACCAGCTAACACCTACAACCGGGTAAGTGTCGAAACCTGGGTGCTGATAGTAATATTCAACAAATGGATCTCCATTAGAGTACGCAAAATCTTTTTTCCAGGCTGTTGTATCCGGATAATATTTCGTCATAATTTCTTCTTCTCCCAATACAGATACTGAGTCAACAAGAAGTGCATTAACGAATTGACGATATTCGTTGTTCGTAATCTCGGTGTCGTCCATGAAGAAAGAACTGATCGTTACGCGACGGTTCATGTTATTCATCGAAGCTGCTATATCTTCATCAGCCTGTCCCATTGTAAACGAACCGGATGGTATCATGACCATACCTGCCGGTGTTGTTTGTTTGAACCCTTTACGCGCCGTCGCGGTGATTTCGCCATTTGCGATCCCGACGTCTTCTTTTCCTCCCTTGCCAAATTTATTTTTGATAAATCCGCAACTTTGCATCAGCATAAGAGCAGCTATCAAAAGCAAACTTTTGACCCCATCCCGATAGATCACTTTAACATTCATAGTGGTTTTTGATATTTGAAATAATAAATGTTAGCCTAAAAACGTCAATCGATTAATATATAGTATACTTAAAATAAAAACAAAAGTAACGAACCACTAAAAATGAATGAGAAAGCGGTAAAGGAAATGCTTATCCAATTTTACTCTAATCATTTAACCGACTTAACGTAAGAACGTATGTCGTTGGTATAACACTTGAAAATTTTACAAATATAAATTAAAGTTTTGCAAACTGAGTGACATGTGTCTGGGCCAGTTACTAAAAAAGTAATAAATTAAATGCCCGTTATTTAATCAAATTGCAATGTTTTGCTTTTTGATTGTACATAATTATGATTTAATATCCACTCATTTTTGTTCGAAAAAATTAAAATCTGAAACGAGGAGTCCTTATGATTGTTTTCTTACCAAATTTAGGAGAAGGCAGTGCATAAGATAACATTACTTCAAAAGAAGATGGTGATTTTGCTTTATTTCCACCAATTACCATATCATACGCTCCGGATAATCTCAGAGATTGGTCGGATAACAAATAAATTCCGCCCATAATGATAAAGTAGGTATCCTGTTGTCTGTAAGTAGCACCGGCCCAGTACTTTTTGTTGTATGTAACAGTAGCTCCTCCTTCAACAGAAACTGTGGTAATATCGGATTTAACTAAAACGATAGGCTGGACGTCCAGCAAATATCCCAATTCAAGATTTACACCTGCATTAAGATAAACTGTTTTAGGCAAAGGATTGGTCGCAGTTGCTGATCCAAGCTGGTATTTTGGTTCCAGTAAGTGATTTAATGAAGCACCTACATAAAAAGCATCGCTAACATAACGGACACCTACCGCAAAATCGGGATTCATTTCCGAGACAGTTCCGGTTTGAATCAAAGGATCATCCTGATCGCGTGCCCGAAGTTTACTGTAGTCTATTGATTGTCTGAAAAGTCCGGCACTGGCTCCGACATGCAGATTTCCACCTGCAAGCGGAAAATGATAAGAAGCAGATAATTTAAAATCCTGATTGGTACGTGGTCCGGTTTTGTCATTTAAAGCATAAAAACCAATCCCGAAGTTCTTGACTGGCATACTGAAAGAAAAAAGCTGCGTAGAGAGTGCACCTCCTTCATCATTATTTGTACCCTGATAGCCAACATATTGCGTACGGTGGGTGAGCTGAAATTTAGTCAGACCGTCTGCGCCTGCGGCTGCCGGATTTAAATAGAGCTGATTTAAAGAAAAAAGGCTGAATTGAGCATCTGTTTGCGCAGAGGCTCCAGGAGATATTGTCAGTAATAATATCCCAAATATATAGCCCAGTTTATTAACACGATAGATAAACGTCAAGGTCATGCGTATGGATTAGGTTAAAGAACACTTGAGTGCTTAAGAGGTTTATTTCATAACGCATATTCTGGAAAAAAATTGATATAATAATAAAAAAGGCCGGGAAAATTTCTCGGCCTTTTTAGTCAGCAGGTTATGCTAAATATTATTTGCTTTGCGGATGTATAGATCAAGCGCTCCGGTCATGGATGGGGCGTTGGGTAAAGGTGCCTGAATATCAAGAATCAAGCCTGCATCTTCCACAGCTTTTGCAGTCGTAGGACCAAACGCGGCAATACGTGTTACGTTCTGTTTGAAATCAGGGAAATTGTCAAAAAGTGACTTGATTCCCGATGGACTAAAAAACGCAATGATATCGTAATAAACATCTTCAAGATCAGAAAGATCAGCGGAAGCTGTCTGGTACATTGTAGCTTCTGTAAACTGAAATTCTTCTACATCCGCGAATTCAGGGATTTCATTTTTACGTACATCAGAACAGGGATAAAGGAATTTTTCCTTTTTGTGTTTACGGATCAGCTCAATTAATTCAACAGCCGTTTTTGTTCCTGCAAAAATTTTACGTTTGCGGATAACAATATACTTCTGAAGGTAATTTGCTGTCTGTTCTGAAATACAGAAATATTTCATAGTAGCCGGAACTTCTACACGGCCTTCTGCGCAAATTCTAAAGAAATGATCAATAGCGTTACGACTTGTGAAAATCACAGCCGTGTGATCCAGGATATTAATCTTTTGCTTACGAAACTCCTTATAAGAGACTCCGTCTATCTGGATAAATGGCCGAAAATCCACTTTAATGCCATACTTCTTCGCTATTTCAAAATATGGTGAATTTTCGTCGGCCGGCCTGGATTGGCTTACCAGAATGCTGGTAACCTTTTTGAGCCGATCCTGATCAAATTTGATGGTCTCACTCATGTATAATTCTCATTAGTTTAATTTCAAAATCATCCCTGAAACTTACATAGCGAACTTTATGCCGATAATCAACGGGATTATTTCGATGACGCAAAGGTACGAAAATAAATACAGATTAATAAACGATGCCGGCGGCTTAGTCACAACATAAAGCGTAAAGAACCGTGTTACATAAAAAATCAGGAAAGGAAACAGGATGTAGGGGCGTAGCGGAACAAGCCAGATGGCGTTGTTCAGACTCAGCATAAAAACAAGAAGAAAAAGGGCAACGTAAAAGAAGTAGGAGGATTGTATTATTTTTAGGAACAACGTTTCAACCAGCTTATCCAGATTCAGCATTTGTCCTACTAAAACCATGAAAATAAATTTGCCATAAGTCAGCACAAAAAAGATTGTGGAGAGCATGAAAAAATCGACCAGAAACTGTATCAGGTTTGATTCTTCGGAAAGTATTGCGGAAACAGAGAACAGATTCAGCTTATTGTTGGCAAAGAATACCAACATGAAAGCCATAAGCATGGAAACGATTATGACCAGGAAGATAACTGTATTGCTGTATGGTTTATTTAATTTTGAAAGTTGTTCCCTGGGGTCGTTATTGAAAAATTCGAGAGGGTTAATAAGCCTTGAAAATGCAAGCGGATTGACATTGAAAATCCAGGCATTCAGGATCAGAATGACGAGCATTGCAAGGATGGAAAAATTTCCAAAAGGGGAAAAATTAATTGGTTTTATATTGATAAGTGTGGATGCTGTTCTCTCTATTATCCCGCTTGCATCCTGAGATTTCTTGTGGCAAATGAGCACATCCTTATCATCTATACCCGCATTTCCATAAACGGAAAGCAATAATTCTTCTTTTTTATAGATACGGAAAAGGCTGTCAATGTTCAGTTCAAGCCATTGGCCGGCAATTATTTTTTTTTGAAGCGCTCCTTCTAAAAACAGATAACTTTCATTATCAGCTTTTACGAGCAGAAAATATCTCCGGTTTTTTAATAAATCAATATATAAACTTACCGATTTCGTCCCTTCGTTAATTCCTTTTGAAAAAGGAACATAGTTTTTATACTGGTTGCTGTAAACCAGCCAGTCATTCTGATAATCATAAACCGGAAAAAATTGTTCGGGAGGCAAAGCCTTAACGGCACCCCGGGCACTGGACCCGGCGAAAATGAAAATCGTGCAAACGACCAGAAAAAGCAGTGAATGAATGGACTTCATTGCTACAAGAAAGGGCGGGGTTTCCCCAGCCCTTTCATAAAAAATTATATTGTTATTTTGAATTATTTTCTTCCAAGAGCCAAAAGCATGGTCTCGCCGATAAGTGCAGGAGATTCAGCAACAAAAATACCTGACTCTTCCATGATACGGATTTTAGCTTCTGCAGTATCATCAGCACCACCGATAATCGCACCAGCATGGCCCATACGACGACCTTTCGGAGCAGTTTTACCAGCAATAAATCCTACAACAGGTTTAAGGTTTCCGGTTGATTTGATGTAGTTTGCTGCGTCAGCTTCCATGCTTCCACCGATTTCACCAATCATTACAATCGCTTCTGTCTCAGGGTCATTCATCAATAATTCAACCGCTTCTTTTGTAGTTGTACCAATGATCGGGTCGCCACCGATACCAATTGCAGTAGTTTGTCCAAGACCTGCACGTGTAAGCTGATCTACCGCTTCGTACGTTAATGTTCCGGATTTGGAAACAATTCCTACTGTTCCTTTTTTGAAGATAAAACCTGGCATGATACCGACTTTACATTCTTCCGCAGTAATAACACCCGGACAGTTAGGGCCGATCAAACGAACATTTTTACCTTGTAGATATTGTTTCGCCTGCATCATATCCTTTGTAGGAATACCTTCAGTTATACAAACGATTACACCAATACCCGCGTCCGCTGCTTCCATAATAGCATCAGCGGCAAAAGCCGGCGGCACAAAAATGATCGCTACGTCAGCGCCTGTTGCACGTACAGACTGTTCAACTGTATTAAATACAGGTCTGTCAAGGTGGAAAAGTCCTCCTTTGCCCGGTGTAACACCGCCTACTACGTTAGTTCCGTATTCGATCATCTGCTGGGCATGAAAAGAACCTTCAGAACCCGTAAATCCCTGAACTATAATCTTAGAATTTTTATTAACTAAAACGCTCATGTTGGTAAATCAGTTTTTTTGGTAAAAGTAGCTCGAAAAGCACGAAGTAGCAAAATGAAACTATAATTTGTAACTTGCTTTATTCATAATCTTCAAAATTGCCCATGAATATACTGACGAATTCCCATATCTTTTCCAATCTGGTTTTAAGTATTGCCGGTGTCCTCGTTTTTTTGAAATATTTCAAGGCTCAGACATTACAAAGCCGTTTATTATGGGGGATTTTTTTGTTAAGTATTTCAATAAATGCGGTTGTGGAATTGTTGGTTATTGCAGGTATGCAACAATTGCTGACCTTTAATATGATAACACAAGCCGCGGAAACTACCCTGGGAGCAATTTGTCTGGTAGTAGCTTCTTTTAGTTTGATATTGAAATATACGCCTTCATTGATGGTGATGATATCAACCCTGGCGCTTGGGCTGACTTTATGTTTGAGCATGCTTCTCTATCAAGTTCCTTTTATAGGCCTGATCATCCAGCCGTTCTGTATTGTTGTCACTTTGTGCATTTCCTGTCTTGGACTTGCTTACCGGCAAAAAAGTGCTCTTTGGGTAGTTTTTGCGATGACCTTGCTTGCAGTTTCTGCCAAATCGCAGTCAATTCCCTTACCCATGCACCCGCTTGATTTAAACCATTACATTGTTGTTTTAGCGATTATCTGTGTTGGCCGGGCGGTTAAGGATCAGTATAAAATTCTTTTCTGAGATTTTATTCCAAACAATTGTTAATGCATTCTTTTTTTATTGTTATGTATACTAACTTGCACCAGTTAAATTCAATAAACAAAGTTTATCTATATCCTTATATGAAAATGATTAAGTCCAGCGCCTTGTTTCTTGCCGCAGTTTTGGCATTCGGAGCGGTTTCTGTTAGCCCATCACAGGCGACAACACTTGGTACAGAGGTACGTGACGTTAAGCAAGTTAAAACTATCGTAATTAAAGGTAGTGATGCTATGCAATATGATGTAAAGGAAGTTAAAGTTAAAGCAGGACAGAAAGTAAAATTGACGCTTACGCATTCTGGTAAATTGGCTAAGGCTGCGATGGGTCATAACTTTGTTTTGCTAAAACCAGGTACTGACATTGCTGCATTTGCTTCAAAAGCAGCGGCTGCAAGAGAAACTGAATATATCCCTAAATCGGAAGAAGCAAGCATCATCGCGCATACAAAATTAGTAGGTGGCGGCGAAAGCGATACAATCGAGTTTACAGCTCCTAAAAAAGGAACCTACACTTACATTTGCAGCTTCCCTGGTCATTATGCTTTGATGAAAGGAACTTTCATTGTTGAATAATCTGACGAGAAATTCATAAAAAAACCGGTCTGGAACTTCCAGACCGGTTTTTTTATGCATTGTTAAATTTCTGCAAGCTGTTTTTGAATCAGACTGTTAATCTCTGGTGTGTCCCATTGAGATGCTCCAACTTCCTGTGCTATTATTTTCCCTTTGAAAATAATATAAGTTCTCGGAATAGCATTTCCGTCCAGTGCCGGCGGATATGGACCGGCGAATTGATAAAATGGTAGCTCATATCCTTTTCGCGCTATAAAAGGATTGACCGTTTCCGCATCTTCATCAGAAACGATAAAGAAATCCACTTTTTTGTTGGTTTTATATTTGTTGTATAACGTTTGAATGCCCGGCATTTCCATGTTGCAAGGCCCACACCACGTAGCCCAGACATTTAGAAATATCAGTTTATTTTCATCCATTTTAACGGTGTTTCCTTTCAGATCCGTCAGGGAAGGCAGATACACCGACGATGGAATTTCCGAAGTAGCTCCCACATTTTCGTTTGATGGAATCTCTGTTTTAGGGGCAAAAACAACAAAATAAATGGCTACAAAAGCCAAAATTGATAAACCGAAAATCAGAAGCTTTTTGGGTGTGCTGGTCATAATTGATAAACGTAATAATTTTGGTATTAGAATGATAGAAATTTTTCTATCTGTAAAAGTAGTTATATTATGTAAGATATTAATTCTATACAAAGCTTCAAAAAATAGAGAACTTCTTTGCTAATCGCAGTCATAATTTGAATACTTTTATATCCATATTAACATCACAAAATCCTTATCTATTGAAAAACTATACATTCATGAAATTTAAACAAGTTCTGCTTCCTCTTCTTTTTACCGTCTTCATTTTACCTTCTCAGACATTTGCACAACGTTCCGCAGCCGAATATTTTGAAGAAGGAAATTCCAAAGCCCGTGCAAGTGATTTCGCCGGTGCTCTTCAGGCTTACAGTGTTGTGGTTTCGATCAATCCTGAACATGCACCAAGTTATTTTAACAGAGGATTGGCAAAAGCTAATCTGAAAGATCATCGCGGAGCCATTCTGGATTATGACCGTGCTATTGAAATAAACCCTAAGGAAGCGCTTTATTACCAGAGCCGTGGTGTGAGTAAAAGTATGCAGGACGACTATCGTGCCGCAATTCAGGATTATTCAAGAGCGATCGAATTAAATTCGGAAGATGCGAAATCTTACTATTATCGTGGGGTAAGTTATGCGAAATTAGGAAATCACAGGAGTGCAATGACTGATCTGGACAAATCGCTTATGCTGGATCCGGGCGATGTGGGTGCCTTGTATGCGCGCGGTAACTGCAAACAGCTTTTACACGAATATGCAGGAAGTCTTGCTGATTTTTCCAAAGTTATTGAAATGAGTCCTAAACGTGCCGGAGCTTATGCGGGCAGAGGTAATGCCAAAATTGAATTAAATGATTTTGCAGGAGCGGCAGCTGATTTTACGAAGGCAATAGAATTAAGCCCGAATGAAGGTTCGTATTATGACAAAAGAGGTTTTGCCAAAAATAAAATTGAAGATTTCCAGGGTGCGATTTCTGATTATGACAAAACATTGCAAATTGAACCTGAAAACTACAAGGCTTATTACGGGCGGGGTTTTTCCAAAACAAAACTAAATGATCAGCGTGGTGCCGTTCTGGATCTTACAAAAGCGATTGAAATAAAAAACCTTTACATTTCAGATCCTAAAAAGATCGTGTACGACGGAAAAATAACCAAAAGTGTTTTGGATGAATTACGCAATCAGATCAAGGAACATATCAAAATAGACGATCTGACGACAGAGCGTTCAGAGGCTTATTACATCCGGGGTGTAAGTAAATCTAAAAGTGGTGATAGTAAAGGTGCATTAATAGATATCAGTACGGCAGTTGAATTAAATCCGACTTATGCGGATGCCTATTTTTCAAGAGGGTTGATTAAATCATCCATTGGTGAACAAATGGGTGCGGTTTTGGATTTTTCAAGTTCTATAAAACTGAAATCAAATTTTCCCGAGGCGTATTATATCAGAGGAATTATCAAGCACAGCCTGGGGCAAGTCAATGAAGGGTGTCTGGATTTAAGCAAAGCCGGAGAACTTGGCTATATGCCTTCTTACAAAGTAATAAGCACTTACTGTAATTAATTGTTAATTGTCAATGGTTAATTGTTAATGACTCAGAATCGGCCATTAACAATTAACCATTAACAATTAAATTAGGCTTTTTTAAGGTTTTCAGCAACCTTGTCCCAGTTCACAACATTCCAGAATGCTGCGATATAATCTGCGCGTTTGTTTTGGTAGTGCAAATAATAAGCATGTTCCCAAACGTCTAATCCTAAAATCGGTGTTCCTTTAGTTTCGGCGATATCCATGATCGGATTATCCTGATTTGCAGTTGAACTGATAGCAAGTTTGCCATCCTTTGCAGTTAACCAGGCCCAGCCAGATCCGAAACGGGTTGTAGCAGCCTTGCCAAATGCTTCTTTAAATTTATCAAAAGAACCAAATTGTGCGTTGATCGCATCAGCAACAGCTCCTTTTGGCGCACCGCCTTTTCCCGCGCCCATTACTTCCCAGAAAAAAGTATGGTTCCAGTGTCCGCCTGCATTATTACGAATTGCAGCCGGTGCTTTTCCAGCGGTTTTTACGATTTCTTCAAGCGTTTTCTTTTCGTATTCTGTGCCTTTTACAGCATCATTCAGATTTTTTACATAAGCAGCATGGTGTTTGCCATAATGTATTTCCATCGTCATTTTATCTATACTCGGTTCCAAAGCTGCAAAATCGTAAGGAAGAGGAGCCTGTTTGAACGGCGCAGTTTCAAGCAATATTCCTGATGAAGTTTTTGCAAATGCGAAATCAGCAAGTGCGCCAACGGCTAAAGAGCCTCCGGCTAATGTGCGCAAAAAATCTGTTCTATTCATAATACTTTGATTTTTAAATAAACATTTCAATCGTAAGCCACCCGGCTAACGATACTGCGACCAAGTGTTATTTCGTCAGCATATTCAAGATCACCGCCGATGGGGATTCCACGGGCGATAGTACTTACCTTGACTTCGCTGGGTTTTAGTTTTTTCTGTAAATAAAAGGCAGTTGTATCACCTTCCATAGTAGGACTTAATGCAAGAATTATTTCCTGCACACGCTCATCCTGAGGGGCTGATTCAATTCTTCTGATCAGTGAATCGATGTTGAGATCTGATGGTCCGATGCCTTCCAGCGGAGAAATAATTCCGCCCAATACATGATACAAACCTTTGAACTGACTGGTTGCTTCAATTGCCAAAACATCCCTTGTATCCACGACAACGCAGATAATCGAAGAATCACGTTTTGGATTTTTGCAGATATTACAAAATTCTTCATCAGAAATATTATGGCATTGAACGCAGTAGCAGGTCTGCGTCCGCATTTTCAGGAGCGCCTCTGACAATCCGCGTGTTTGCTGTTCGTCACGTTTCAGTAAATGTAAGGCAAGGCGGAGCGCTGTTTTTTTTCCGATTCCTGGAAGCCGGGAAATTTCACTGACTGCATCCTCAATAAGACGGGACGGATAATTCATGTGTAGCAATAAAGTAAGTAACCGCCGATTTTAATTAATGAATCTCTGCTGAAATACCTCTCCTGCAAATTTCATTCCTCATACTGGCCAGTTCTTCAAATTCTCCCTCTTTAACAGAACATTTTCCCTTAAAGTGGATAATCAGGGTACATTGTTCGGCTTGCTCGCTGGTATGTTTGCAAACCTCCATCAAAGTATCTATAACCCAGTCAAATGTATTTATATCATCATTATAAACGACCAGCTTCATCAAATCGGTCTCAACCGTTTTTTCGAGAATTTCTGTATCTGTTTCTATTAGCACTTGCATAACAACCAAATTTCTGTTTGTTTAGCAAATCTAATCAAAAGTGGAGATTATTCGAAGTCTTTTATCACCTCTTTTATTATTCATGCTTTCTTAAAACCCACAGGTGAATGAATCCCTACATTTCTTTAATTATACTCATTGTCTATTTTGCAATGCTCATTACGGTGTCAGTTTATACCTCTCGCGGAGCTGATACCAATACATTTTTCACCGCCAACAGACAGTCGCCCTGGTATTTGGTTGCCTTCGGAATGATCGGTACTTCTCTGTCCGGCGTAACATTTATTTCTGTTCCCGGCGCTGTTGCAAACATCCAGTTTTCGTATTTTCAGGTTGTTATCGGATATATTTTTGGTTATCTGGTGATTGGTACCGTTTTGCTGCCTCTTTATTATCGTCTGAACCTGATTTCCATATATTCCTATTTAGAGCAGCGTTTTGGTTTTTGGTCATATAAAACTGGTTCAGCTGTTTTTCTTTTGTCCAGAACGGTTGGTTCCGCTGTGCGTTTATATGTTGCTGCCCAGGTTTTGCAGCTGGCACTTTTCAAGCCGCTTGGTGTTCCATTTGAGGTTGCCGTAGCCATCACGATTCTTCTGATCTGGATTTATACTTTTAAAGGAGGAGTGAAAACAATTATCGTAACGGATACCCTGCAAACCTTTTTCCTGGTGACCGCGGTTATTCTCACCATTGTTCTGGTATCACAGGAGCTAAATCTTCATGGCCTGTCTGATGTGTGGAATACGGTTCAGGATAGCGGTTATTCCAAGATCTTTTACTGGGATTTTAATGATTCAAAGAATTTCTTCAAGCAGTTTTTTGCGGGGATGTTCATTGCCATTGTCATGACAGGAATGGATCAGGATCTGATGCAGAAGAATTTAACATGTAAAAATATTGGTGAAGCGCAAAAAAACATGTTCTGGTTTACGGCTGTTCTGGTCGTGGTAAACTTCCTGTTTTTATCCCTCGGCGCATTACTTTACGTATATGCAGCAGCGAAAGGAATTCCTGCAACCGCCAGGACAGATGAGTTTTACCCGATGCTTGCACTCAATCATTTAGGTCTGGCCGTTGGCATTACGTTCTTACTGGGTATCACCGCCGCAACCTACGCAAGCTCAGATTCCGCGCTTACGGCCCTGACCACGGCATTTTGTATCGATTTTATGGAAATTGAGAAAAAGCCGGAAGCCAAGCGATCCAGTATTAAATTCTGGGTGCATATTGGTTTTTCAGTTTTGTTCTATGTTGTAATCCTGATTTTTAACAGGCTGAATAATAAAGAAGTTATCACTGCTATTTTCGATCTGGCAGGATATACTTATGGTCCGTTACTGGGATTATTTGTTTTTGGTTTATACCTGAAACGACCCGTTCTGGACCGTTACGTTCCTTTCGTATGTATCCTGGCACCGATTTTAACTTACTATATCAATAATCATTCAGAAGAGTGGTTTAACGGATATAAATTCGGTTTTGAAAGATTGATTATTAACGGGCTGATCACTTTTATAGGACTTTGGCTGCTTACCGATAAAAAGGCCGGGAAATTGGCGTAATTTTGTGCAATATTTAAAAACAGGATTGACTGATCTGGTTTCGGTCAATCCTGTTTTTTTAAGCGGATCTAAAAGAATAGAATAAAAATACACAACTTGAAAAACGACTTACTAAACCTGCGTGATATCTTTGCTTACTTTCTGGTAGCAGCGGCGGGTGTGCTGATACAGCTTATAATCGGCACTTTAGCGCAGGACTGGTTTGGCATTACTTACGTACAATCTCTGACTGCGGGATATCTCGTTGCCTTTGTTGCCGGCTTTTTTCTGACAAAAATATTTGCCTTCAACACTAAAAGTAAAAGAGAGATGATCAAATTTGCTCTGGTCGCTGCGCTCTCATTTTGCATAACCGTTTATGGTTCCGATGCCTTATTTCAACTTTCTTTAAAACTTGTCGGTCAGTATAAATTTCAAATACCATTTTCTGTAAAATTGGTAGATATTAATCAACTATTTAGTCTCCTGACCTGTACCGGAATTAGTTTTATCAGCAATTACACGCTTCACAAAAAGTTTACTTTCCAGGATACCGGATTCTACGACCGGCTAAAAAGTCTGCTTAGCAAGTAAAAACACTTCAAATTTTTTAAAAACCAGCCGGACAGTTCTGAAATTTTCCGTTAAGAATAATTCTGTACAATCCATTTAAATTATTAGTTGGAATAGGTAATTTTTATCTTGTTTTAATTCTATAATTAATGTAACTTTCTTCCATCAATCGGTGATAAATTACGATGTTTTTTTTAGTAAATATTTGAATTCGAATGAAGAGAATAAGAGAACCTTAGTTAAACAATTTAAACTTCTGGATTATGAAAACAGTATCATTAATGCTCATGGCAGCTTTTATGTGCGCTGCTTGTTACGACACTCCGAAGAAAGATAACCCCGCAAAGGAAATTAATATGGATGCCGAAAAGAAAGCTATAACGGCAACCATTGAAAAAGAAACTGAATCCTTTTTCGCAAGAGACTACGAGGCATGGAAATCAAATTATGCCCAAACCGATTACGCTTTCCAGGCCTGGAGTAACGATGATGGAACTTTTGATTCCAATGTTGGCTGGAATGATATCAATAAACAAATCGGAAAATATATCACTGAAAATCCGGAGCCGGTGTCCAGTCATCCCAAGGTGGAACGGAAAAATATGAAGTACAAGTTCTACGGTGATAATGTAGCCTACCTTACCTGGGACCAGTTCAATAGCGACAAACCTGAAAAGAATTTTCACCACAGTAAGGAAGTAAGGCTGATGGAAAAGATAGACGGACAATGGAAAATAGTCTGCGTTTCTGCTTTCTGGGATTATAAAAACCTCATTCCCGCAAGCCGATTACCTCAAATTCAAAGAATCGCCAACGAAAGCGGAGGTAAAACGAAGATCTGAAATTGTCCGGATTGTTCGGTATCAGAAATTTGTGTTCGCTTATGAACATCTGATATATGGTATGATTTATTGGTTTTTATCTTAATGTGTTGATAGATAGATTATTGTGTTTAGTATGGTGTGAAATGGCACACCGAATTTTATTTGGCACGGACTTTTTTAATAGTTAGATAACCATGTTAAATAAACATTCAAACTTTAATAATAATAGCCATGAAAATCGCAACTATTTCCAAATTTGTTCTATCATTGACATTGTCTCTTTCTCTTGTATCATTTTCTTACGCCAAAGAAAATGAAGGTGAAAAGCTGGATAAAAAAGTTAAAACATCAGCCGTAGCATTCGATGCTTCTTTGTATAAAGTAGCCAATACCAACAAAGTAAAACTGGCCATTGACAGAATTCCCGAAGCCACAGTAAGTGTTGTTCTTAAAAATAGTGAAGGAAGCATTATTTATCAGGAAGCACTGAAAGGTGATAGCCAACCATATCGTCGTGTATTCGATGTGGAAGGAATGGAAGATGGAACATATTATTTTGAATTGTATAATAAAGACCGTAAAATCACTAAAAAGCTTGAAATAGCTACTTCCAATAATAAAGTTGTGGTTTTGTAACAAACATTTTTCAATAAGAGAAAAGCTCTGCCGTAAATGGCGGAGCTTTTTTTGTTATTACAATTTTAAAGATTTGATCAATGCATTTAGTGTAAACCAATCGTATTGATGGCTAAGTGTTTACATAATTGAAAGTGTATAAAGTAATAATTTCAAGTCGCTCCTGGATACTTATTTCAACGTAATAAATCTTCATGATGCATTTTTGGAAGAAGGAAATATTTACTTGAAACGCACAATATTGATTTATGTGTCCAAAATGTTCAGTATCGGATCTTTTTGTTCACTAATGAACACTTTATTAAGCTTGGTAATAATTCTTTTTAAAATTAAGTGCCTGATAATAAGTTATTTATGTTGATTTTAGTAGTAATTGGCATGCAAAATTTTATTTGGCACGGACTTTTTTGATAGATAGATAACCATGTTAAATAAACATTCAAATTCTAATCATTATAGCCATGAAAATTTCAACAGTTTCCAAATTCGTTTTGTCATTGACATTATCTCTTTCCTTTGTATCTTTTTCGTATGCCAAAGAAAATAAGGCGGAGAAAACTGACAAAAAAGCCAAAGCTTCGGTAGCTACATTTGATGCTTCTTTGTATAAATTGATCAATACCAATAAAGTGAAGTTAGCCATCGACAAAATTCCGGAAGCCTCAGTTAATGTGATTTTGAGAGATAACAAAGGAAATATCGTTTATCAGGAAATATTGAAGAAAAACGATGACCGCCCATACCGCCGTGTTTTTGATGTGGAAGGAATGGAAGACGGAAAGTACCACTTTGAATTGTATAACAAAGACAATAAGATCATCAAAAAATTGGAAATTGAAACCTCAAACAGCAAAGAGGTGGTTTTGTAAAAAGATTTAAGACACAAAAAAAGCTTGGCCACAACAGTCAAGCTTTTTTTGTGTCTTAAATATCGAATCAGGATAACTCTTTTTCCGGATCCCAGAATTTGTTATTCCAATCCTGCACTTTATCATCCTTAATTTCTACGCCTTCGCTTTCGAGTTTTTCCTGCATGGTAGTTGGTGTTTCAAACTGATGTTTTGCACTTAAAACACCATTCCTGTTTACCACGCGGTGGGCCGGAACATTGTGTTGAGTGAAACTATTTCCAAGCGCCCAGCCAACCATTCTCGCGCCTCTTTTAGAGCCTAAATAAGCAGCAATTGCGCCATATGAAGTAACGCGTCCTTTTGGAATTAAACGAACGACATCATAAACATTTCCGAAGAAGTCATTAGTTGCCGGACTATATTTTTCTTCCTTCTTTGCGCTCATCAATTTCCTGCGTTAGTTCCTTATACCATTTTGGGCCGTAGGCACGAATTAATGGTTCTTTCAAAAACTGATAAAGCGGAACGCCAAGTTGTTGTCCGAAACTGCACGCCGGACTGCAAATTTCCCAGCGATCGTAATTGAGCGCATGGTATTGCTCGTATTTGGTAACGCGGATAGGATACAAGTGGCAGGAAATCGGTTTTTTATAATCTATTTTGCCGTCGTTATATGCCTGCTCAATTCCGCATTTTAATATTTTTCTTTCGTCATAAATTGCATAAGCGCACTCTCTTCCGTTGATGACCGGCGTCACAAAGTCACCATCGTCGTCCGTTGTATAGGTACCCTCGGCAGCGATTACTTTTTTTCCTTCTTCTGTCAAATAGGGTTCCACTATGCTGTATATGCTATCCAGAATAGGTAATTCTTCCGGATCCAGTGGTGCACCGGAATCTCCCTCCACACAGCATGCGCCCATACATTTGTCCAGGTTGCAGACAAAAAGCTGGTCTTCAATATCGTCGCTGATGCAGGTATTGTCAATAAGTATCACTTTATATTTCGTTTATTATTGTTGTGGAATTTTAAGTTTTTGTCCCACTATAACAGTATTTCCTGATAATTTGTTAAGCTTTTGAAGTTCTTCAATACCCACATGATAATTCTGAGAGATACGGAAAAGTGTTTCGCCAGGAGCCACAGTATGTGTTGTCACGCCCGAGCGGGGATATGAACGTTCTTCCGCAACGGCTTTTGTATTTCCCGAAGTTTTGTTTGTTACGCTTTCTGAAACCGTTGCGGCTTCTTTGCCAACAATCAGTTTTTGTCCAACACTCAATTTTACTATATCATTCAAATGATTTATCGCAAGAAGCTCTTTTACAGACAAATTATACATTCTGGAAATGCTGTAAAAAGTTTGTCCAGCCTGCACCGTATGGAAATTTGTTGATTCTTTAACCGCAGTAACCGCAGGTTTCTCCTTTACCGGAGGGAGCGGATTATCAAAGGCCGCTGGCTGTGTATTAGCAGGTGTCCGTGAAGCATTTTCGGATGGTGTTGAGAATGGATTGCTATCCGCTCTTTTCGCAACAGCAACAGGCTTGCCGGCAGGTTTCGCTGCGGGTTTGCTCGGAACCGCTTTTGGTTCAGGAGCCTGTTTGAAAGATCCGTCACCTCCATCCTGTGTGATAATCACAACGCGGTCATTCGTATTGCCTGACGGCGAGGCTGCAACTGTTGGAATTTCGACAGTGGCAGGCGAGGAAACGGTTGGGACAACACCCGGCTCGAACTTTTGATCTTCTTTTGCGATACTGCTCTCGCTTTTATCAACCAAAACAGGCGTGTATTTTTTTCTTCCCGAAGCATTCGTCGGGATATCGTTACCCGATTGTGGCTGCGTTGGCGCAGAAGTGATCATTGGCTCTGTAACTGTTTTGTCACCCGGCTTTGGCGTAATGATCTCGATCGGTGTTTTCTTTGGACGTTTTTTATTTAACCAAACAACCTGTCCCGTTTGAAGTGGATAAGTTTTGCTGATTGTGCGGTTATATTTCAAAAGGTTTACCAAACGCAAACCATATTGCTGAGAAATACTCTGCCATGAATCTCCCGTTTTTGCTGTATGAAATGGCGTAGCCGCTTTTTTATTTTTACGGGCGAGGTAATAAACGTTGCCGGGGATAATCGGCATATCAACCGACATATCATTGTATTTCAAAAATTTGGGTCTTCTCAGATTTCCAGCTTTGGCAATACTTTTTGCGTCGTCACCCGCTTTGGCTTCAATACCAGGCAAGCCGTTTATTTCGTAAAATCCATATCCGTTTTTATCCTTTGATTTTACGTTTGACTTTTTCAAAATAGGGAAACCCGTTTCATCAGCGATCGCGTTAGACACAGATGTTGACGATGAAGCCAATACAGGCTGACTTTGTGCAGGTAGCGACAATTTGGAACGCACTGAAGCAACAAGATTTGAAGGAACCGGCAGTGTAACGAGATATTCTCTGTCAGACGGAATTTTGTCTCCGCTTACCCAGCGGTTATAGCTTTTTAAATCTCTTTCCTGAATGCCCAGTTCGCTGGAAATTTCAGAGAATGTTTTTCCCTTGCCATATTCAGATTCGATAAGAACCATTGAATTAGTTGTGCGATATCTTTCAATGCCAGATTCTAAAGCAATTTTATGTGCAAAAAAGCGAAGCATGTAGCGATCAGTTTTTCCGTTCAGGGTAACTTCCCTGGCATATGCCCAGTTTGCAGGTACCAGTTTTTTTACACCGCCAACACCCTGATAATAAGAATAAAGAGAAGAAACCCAGTTATTCAACTGCGTGTTATTTTTCTTTAAATACCAGGCCGCAGCATGTGTGGAAGAGCTTATATTTTTTCGTTCATCAACATCTTTGTCAATGCGTAAATTTAATTCCTGTGCCGTTTCAGGCTTAAACTGCCAGAAACCAACTGCATTGGAACTGGAAACGACATCCGGCTTGAATGAACTTTCCTGAACGGCCAGATATTTGAAATCAATTGGAACTTCTTCGTCCATCAAGATACTTTCCACAATCGGGAAATATAATATTGCCCGGTCCATCTTTTCTTCCCAGAATTTTTTGTTCGACATCAGGCTTTTGATATCTTCTTCAATCAGGCTTTGCGCACTTCTGTCAAATTTTACCGTAATACCACCAAACATTACACTCGCCGGAATTTCGGGGGAAGTGCTTTGGGCAACAGCGATTTGAAATACAAAAGAGAAGAAAACTAGTGTGGTTATTTTTAAGTATGTGCTGGAAATTTTGTTCATAAATGATGAAAGCTTGGCTTGTTAGATTTTGCGAGTTACAGTTTTTGAAGGATCATGAGTCCGTCACGGATCGGCAGCAGGATATTGGAAACGCGATGATCTTCATGAACCATATTGTTGAAATCCAATAACGCTTGAGTGTCCTTATCTATTTTCTTTAATTCTTTGTCCACTACTTTTCCGCTCCACAATACGTTGTCGGCTAGGATAAAACCTCCCGGCCTGACTTTGTCAATACAAAGGTTAAAATAGTTTATATAATTGATCTTATCCGCATCCATAAACACCAGATCAAAAGTGTCTGTTAAAGTCGGGATGATATCAATCGCATTTCCAATCCGGTAATCGATCTGATTACTGAATTCTGACTGCTCAAAATAACGATGGGTAAGGGTTTCAAGCTCTTCATTTATATCGAGGGTAATAAGTTTCCCCCCGGTTTTCAATCCTTCACACAAGCAGAGCGCTGAATAACCTGTGTAAGTACCGATTTCCAAAATTTTCTCAGGGCAAATCATGCGGGAGATCATCGATAAAAACCGCCCTTGCAGATGCCCGGAAAGCATACGTGGATTGAGTACGTTAGCGTGTGTCTCCCGGTTAAGAGATTTTAGCAACTCGTTTTCATTCTCAGTATGAGTTTCGGAATACACCTCTATTTCTTCCGCCAGAAACTTCATTTGTTGAATGAATTTTAAGGATTATAATCAAAAAGCAGCTGTTATTGAATTATTTACTCTGGATAATCCCCTAACAACTGCTTTTTTCAATAATTAAACATTGGCCACAAGGCCCAATAAATATTTACCGTAACCGCTTTTTACCAACGGTTTGGCAATTTCGCGTAATTGTTCAGCGGTAATAAAGCCCATACGATAGGCAATTTCTTCAATGCATCCCACTTTCAAACCCTGACGTTCTTCAATAACCTGAACAAACTGTCCGGCTTGCATTAAAGACTGGAAGGTACCCGTATCCAGCCAGGCTGTTCCTCTGTTCAGAACACCCACTTTCAACTGATTTTTTTCAAGATAAACCCGGTTTACATCTGTAATTTCCAATTCTCCACGTGGGGAAGGGGGGATGCTTTTTGCAATTTCAACAACCTGGTTATCGTAAAAATACAAACCAGGAACTGCATAATTTGACTTAGGTTTTTCCGGTTTTTCTTCAATAGATAAGGCATTGAAATCCTTATCAAATTCAACAACACCGTAACGTTCAGGATCCTGAACCTGATAAGCGAAAATAACGCCACCCTCAGGATCATTATTGGATTGTAACAATTGAGAAAGTCCTGATCCGTAGAAAATATTATCTCCCAGAATAAGTGCTACTTTTTCTTTTCCGATAAATTCTTCACCAATTATAAATGCCTGCGCAAGTCCATCCGGGCTAGGCTGTACGGCATAAGAAATGGAACATCCCAAACGGCTTCCGTCACCCAGCAATTTCTCAAAATGAGGTAAGTCATGTGGTGTAGAAATGATCAGGATCTCTTTAATCCCGGCCAGCATTAAAATCGATAACGGATAATAAATCATTGGTTTGTCATAAACAGGCATAAGCTGCTTACTCACCGCCAATGTAAGTGGATGAAGTCTTGTACCGGATCCACCAGCTAAAATAATTCCTTTCATTTTGACTCTTTCAATGGTTTTATAGTTGTTGTTTTATCAATTGTCCACAGACAACCGGCAAACATACGAACTATCTGGTGGAGTACATTCCGTCGTAATATTTTTGGTATTCGCCTGAGGTAACATTGTTTAACCATTCCTGATTATCCAGATACCAGGTCACAGTTCTTTCCAGACCTTCTTCAAACTGAAGAGATGGTTTCCAGCCAAGTTCCTCCGAAAGTTTCGTAGCATCGATTGCATAACGAAGGTCATGTCCGGCACGGTCGGTAACGTAAGTGATCAATTTTTCAGTTTCACCTTCTTCACGCCCCAGTTTTTTATCCATTACACGGCATAATAAAAGAACCAGGTCAAGGTTTTTCCACTCGTTATGTCCGCCGATGTTATAAGTTTCGCCATTTTTTCCTTTGTGGAAAATGGTATCGATCGCAATAGCGTGATCTTCAACAAAAAGCCAGTCACGAACATTTTCGCCTTTTCCATAAACAGGAAGCGGTTTATTTTGAATAATGTTGTGGATCATCAACGGAATCAGTTTTTCCGGGAAATGATTTGGGCCGTAGTTATTTGAACAGTTTGAAATTACAACCGGAAGATTATAGGTATTCTGGTATGCTCTCACAAAGTGATCAGAAGATGCTTTTGAAGCAGAATATGGCGAACGTGGATCGTAGCTGGTAGTTTCAGTAAAGAAAGTACCCGGATCGTGCAATTCACCATAAACTTCATCCGTCGAAACGTGATAAAATCTATGATCAGCCAGATTTTCTTTCCATGCTTTTTTCGCCGCGTTAAGCAAATTCACAGTTCCAACCACATTGGTCATCACAAATGACATCGGATCAGAGATCGAACGGTCAACGTGACTTTCTGCGGCAAGATGAATAATTCCGTGAAAATCTGTTTCAGAGATTAATTTGTCAATAAATTCGGCATCAATGATATCACCTTTTACGAAAGTGTAATTCGGCGCATTTTCAATATCACGAAGATTTTCAAGATTTCCTGCATAAGTCAGGGCATCCAGATTATAGATATGATATTCAGGATGGTGTAATACAAAACGGCGAACGACGTGCGAACCAATGAAGCCGGCGCCTCCGGTAATTAATATCTTTTTCATTTTTTTGGTGTAATTTTTAGTTGCCAGTTCCATGCATCAAGAAGTGCATCTGCCATTGTTTTTTCAGCAGTCCATTTCATGACAGAATTTACTTTGTCTGATTGTGCATATATTTTTTCTACATCGCCTTCTCTGCGTGGACCGATAGAATAATTCAGTTTTTCGCCGCTTACTTTTTCAAATGTATTGATAAGTTCTAAAACGGTGTAACCTTGTCCCGTTCCTACATTGAAAACATCGTAATAATTTTTATCAGTCTGTTCATCAAGTAATTGAAGAGCTTTTAAATGCGCTTTTGCCAAATCTACGACGTGGATAAAATCGCGTACGCAAGTTCCGTCCGGTGTATCATAATCACTTCCAAAAACCGTCAGTGATTTGCGAAGTCCGGCAGCTGTTTGTGTAATAAAAGGCACCAGATTGCTTGGAACGCCATTTGGCAATTCACCAATCAAAGAAGTTTCATGTGCCCCGATCGGGTTAAAATATCGCAAGGAAAGTGCCTTTACGCCAGGTCCCGAATGCACGTGATCGCGAATGATATCTTCGGCTATTGCTTTGGTATTACCGTATGGCGAATTTGCCGGTTTGCGGGGCGTACTTTCTGTTACAGGAAGCGCATCTGGCTGGCCATAAACGGTACAGGAAGAAGAGAAAACAAATTTGTCAACGTTGAATTCCTTCATTACCTTTAATAAGACAAGCAGGGAAATGATATTATTTTCGTAATAATTCAACGGTTTTTCAACTGATTCTCCCACTGCTTTGTAAGCTGCGAAGTGAATTACACCGTCAAATTTTTCTTTTTCAAATACAGCTCTTACTTTTTCAATATCATTACAGTCAATTTCATAAAAGGGGAAATCTTTGCCCGTAATGCCTTTAATTCCGTTGAGTACATCGCGATTTGAATTATAGAGATTGTCAAGAATAACAGGCTCAAAACCGGCTTCATGAAGTTCAACAACGGTATGTGAACCAATAAAGCCCGCTCCGCCGGTAACAAGAATTTTCATAGGAATGATCTTAAAAGAGATTGGTGGTAAGTGTGAAAATTGTGTCTAAAAGTTTCATTCTGAACTTCCAAAACTGAATTTTGAAGTATTATAGTGTGTGAAACATCTCTTCAAAATACAATTTTTTTCCGGGCAAAAGTAGAAAATTTGACGTCCATAAAAAAAAAATGTTTTTATTTATCCGTTGGTTGTTAAAAGCAGATTCCACATAAAATGAACAAGAGAGAAATAAAAGCGCTGATATCTTTACTTGATGACGAAGATCATGAAGTAACACAGCACGTTGAGGGGAAGATCTTATCATTAGGAGGAAATGTAATTCCGTTTCTGGAAACAGAGTGGGAAGAAAGCTTCAACCCGAATCTTCAGCGTAAAATTGAAGAACTGATTCATGAGCTGCAACTGAGTATCATGAATGAACGATTGCAGTCGTGGAAAAACGGCGGCGGTCTGGATTTAATGGAAGGCATGTGGATTTTATCGACCTACCACTATCCTGAACTTTCACTTGATAATCTTAAAACGATTGTTGAACAGCTTTACTATGATATCTGGATTCAGTTTCAGGAAGAAATGAATCCGATTGATCAGATTAAGCGTATCAACAGTATATTTTTTGGGACCATGAACTTCGCTGCGAATACGAAAAGTTTCCATTCGCCGTCGAATTCAATGATTAATGTGGTATTGGAAAACCGCAGGGGCAATCCTATTACTTTGTGCGTGATTTATTTGCTGATTGCTCGCAAACTTGGCTTGCCGGTATATGGGGTCAATCTTCCAAACTTGTTTGTTTTGACATATAAGAGCCATAATACGCAATTTTATATCAATGTATTCAATCGCGGGATTATCTTTTCCAAAACCGATATTGATCATTACATCGCCCAGCTGAACATCAAACCAAAGGATATTTTTTATAATCCCTGCACAAATCTCGAAATCATTCAGCGGGTTTTGCGTAATCTTATTTTGTCTTACGAAAAAACAGGCGAGCAGGAAAAGATCAAGGAAATTGAAAATATACTGAAATCAACTTTGGAGAGTTTTGGTGACGATAGTGTTTAAACTGAAACAGCCAGACAGTAATCTTCAAACCAGCGGACGTGGATTCTGGAGTGAACTTTAAGGTCTTCGTCATCGTCGGATAAAATACCTTCTACAATTGGTTGTGACTTATCGAACGGTTGGATATAGATCGAGTTTTTAAAACTGATTTTCTTTTTCCCGTATAACTTGTAAATCGCTTCCTTTGCGCACCAGTACATGCAAAGTTTTGCAAGGTGATTATTGGCATGTTCAAATTCAGGAGAAGACAGAAATTTTCCGGATGTTCGCTGAAGTTTCAGGTCGATTTTTTCCATATCAATTCCAACGGGTGCGGATGCATTGATCACCGCGGCCACATAGTCAAAAGTATGTGTTATGGAAATGTGCGATGCGTTGTTAACCAGAAATGCTTTGCCATGTTCGTCCTTATGCGTTCCTTCATAGTTGAATCCGAATTTTTCAACCAGAATTTTAATGAGGATACGGCTCGCCAGCCATTCGCGTTTTTTTTGCGGATGCGAAATTGTTTCCAGGTCGTCCAGATTATACAAAGAGCCAAGGCTTTCGTGTAATTCAGTTTCAGTTTCTGTCAGTTTCCAGAGTAATAAGGTACTGGACTCTTCAATCTTTTCGGAATGAACGAGCGGCATATTGTTTATGTTTAAAATGAGCTTTTGGCTAATAGCGATTAGCTTTTAGTGCGGCTCGATCTATTGTAATCGATAAGGTAACTATTTTTGTTTGCCTGGTTTTTCAAATTAACATCTTAAATTTCATGTTAATTGACAAAGACAACGTACTGTTTTTATTACTATTTAATGCTTCCGGCCGATAGCTAATCCCTAATTGCTAGACGCTAACAGCTTCTCAACAATGATAATTCGCAAAGTAGACACTTTTTCCGGTCATCGCGACAGCGTTTATACAATTATTTCAGATAACACGGATCATGGATTTTACTCCGCCGGTGGCGACGGGTTTGTAATACAGTGGGATTTAAAAAAACCGGATTTGGGAAAACTGGTTGCGAAAGCAGGTGTTTCAGTGTATTCCCTTTGTCTGGATACTACGAATGATTTTCTTTGGATCGGTCAGAATTTTGAAGGAATTCAGGTGCTTGATATTGTTAATAATAAAATTGAATATGCATCAAAAGTGACGGCTTCGGCGATTTTTGATATAAAAATCTGGAACAATAAAGCTTTGCTTGCCTTAGGTGATGGTGTAATTGCAGTGATGGATGTGCCCTCGCTTTCGGTACAAAAACATATCAAAGTTTCAGGCAATAGTGTTAGGTCTATTTCTGTAAATCCATCTACCGGAGAATTCGCTGTTGGAGATAGTGAATGGAACGTTCACATTTTTGATTTTGACGGATTCAAATTAAAAAAAACAATTTCTGCACACACTAATTCAGTTTTTTCCGTTCAATACTCTCCGGATGGCAATTTTCTTTTCACAACCGGAAGAGATGCGCACATCAAAATCTGGGATGTTCGGAACGATTACGAGGCTGTAAAAGATGTTGCTGCGCATATGTATGCGGTCAATAATATAGTTTTTAGTCCGGATGGAAAACACTTTGCAACGTGCAGCATGGATAAATCCATCAAGTTATGGGATGCGGAAACATTCAGGCTGAAAAAGATCATTGACCGTTCTCGTCTGGCCGGACATGCTACTTCGGTGAATAAATTAATCTGGACAAACTTTGAAAATCAGTTGGTATCATGCAGCGATGATCGTATGATTTCGGTTTGGGAAGTGGCCATTTAATATGGTTAAAAAGTGTAATTCAGTCAAATACTTTGAAATGTTGGTCATATGTCTTTATCTTAGACGACCGTTACGAATTAAATTAAAAAGCATATATCCATCATGAAAATTTCCGCAATAGACATACGTAAACATACGTTTGAAAAGATTTTCAGAGGTTACAATCCCGACGAAGTTGATGCATTTCTTAACTCTTTGTCGCAGGAATGGGAGCGCTTTTCGAGTGAAAACAGCATGTTAAAAATGCAGTTGGATTATGCAGAAAAAGAACTTAGCAAATTAAAAGATATAGAATCTACACTTTTTCGTACGCTTAAATCTGCGGAAGATGTTAGTAGACAAATTGAAAAAGAGGCGATTGAATCTGCGGATAAACGCATAGGTGAATCAAAAGAGCAGGCTAACAACCTGATCGAGGAAGCCGAGAAAAGAACAAATCAGATTATTCTTGAAACTGAAAATCGCCTGAAGAAATTCAAAGAGGATTTTGCAATTGAAGTGAAAAATCAGGAGCGCGATTTTCGTGCGATTGAAAATTTCAGGGACAATCTCGTTGTGCAGCTTTCTTCTCTTGCCAACAATACGATTGAAACTGTTGAAAGATTTGAAAGTAAATATGATAAGGAATCCGTATTGAACAGGATGGAGGAAATCAAACAGCATGTTGCTGAAATTGAAATTCCAAAAAAACTTGTATTTCCAGTTGAGGTTGAAAAATCAGAGACAGAGGTTGCAGAAGCAGCTGTCGTTTTAAAAGATGAGTCTCCTGAAGTTGCATTTGAAATAGTTTCGACCCCGGAAGCTTCTGATGAGCCATTTTTGGTAGAGGAGGAGATCATTGAAGAGGAACCAGTAACGGTTTTGGAACAGGAACAGGTTGTTGCCGTTATTGAAGAAATAGAGGAAATTCCGGTTCCGACGGTAAGAGAGGAAGATTTAAGTGTAGCCGATGCAGCGACAGAAGCGTTGGCAGAACTTAGAAAATCTCGTGAAACGCGGGAAACGGAACAACGTGAAACGCGCGAAACGACGCAACGTGAACCGGCACAACGTGAAGCGGTTAACACATTCAGAGAAAAACCTCAGGAACCCGTTTTGCCAAAAAGCACTGGCGGATCATTCTTTGACCAAATATAATTTACATTGGGTACGATCGCATTAGAAGGCCTGGAGTTTTTTGCCTATCATGGCTACTACCCGGAAGAACAAAGAATTGGTAACAAGTACGCGCTGGATATCACAATTGACACTGATTTCATAGAAGCGGCTGTCAAAGACAAATTAAGTGCTACGGTCAATTATGAAACACTTTACCAGATTGCCGCAAATGTGATGCAGGAACCTGCCAAATTACTGGAGCATATCGGTTTTAAAGTAATCGCCAGTGTAAGAGAACATTATCCTGATGTACAGAAAGTAACTGTCAGGGTTTCCAAATTTAATCCACCCATTGGCGGGGTTTGTACGCGGGCGACGATTATGATGGAAGGATGATCTTTTTTAATTGTTAATGATTAATTGTTAAGGGTTAATGATTTGAGCTTGAAATTGATAGATTATTAAAGAGTTTTTATAATAGAAAAGCCAACTTTTAGAGTTGGCTTTTCTGGTTTTAGAGTATTTTGCGCTTTAAAATTTATTTTTTATCAGGCAGGATATTCGTGGGGAAGCGGAATATTAATTCTTTCGTTCCATGGCAAGCCTTGTGTATTCAGATGTGCCATAAACGGATCAGGGTTTAGCTCTTCGCAGTTCCATACACCTGGTTTCATCCACTCTTCATTTGTCAGCATAAGCATTGCGCCAATCATGGCCGGAACACCGGTTGTGTAACTAACTGCCTGTGCATGAACTTCTTTGTAACATTCAGCGTGATCACAGTTGTTCCAAACGTAGTATGTAGCTTCTTCGCCATCTTTTGTTCCTTTGATCTGGCAGCCGATTGAAGTTTGTCCTGAATAATTTTCTCCCAATGAATCAGGAGCAGGAAGAACCGCTTTCAGGAATTCAAGCGGAACGATATCCATTCCATTGAATTTAATAGGTTTGATACTGGTCATTCCAACATTTTCAAGCACATTTAAGTGTGTAATGTAAGCCTGTCCGAATGTCATCCAGAAACGTGCACGTTTCAAGGTAGGGAAGTTTTTTACCAGAGATTCAAGTTCTTCGTGGTAAAGCACATAACTTTCTTTTGGCCCGATTCCAGGATATTCAATAGGTTTATGAACCGACATGGCTTCTATTTCAACCCATTCTCCATTTTCCCAATACCGACCTGGCTGGGTAATTTCACGAATGTTGATTTCAGGATTGAAATTAGTTGCAAATGCTTTTCCATGGTCACCGGCATTACAGTCGATGATATCCAGATAATGCATTTCGTCGAAATAATGTTTGTTGGCATAAGAGGTGAAAACCTGCGTCACACCCGGATCGAAACCGCATCCCAGCAAAGCCATTAAACCAGCTTCTTTGAAACGTTGCTGATATGCCCATTGCCAGCTATATTCAAATTTGGCAACATCTTTTGGTTCATAATTTGCCGTATCCAGATAATGAACGCCAGTCGCCAGACAAGCTTCCATGATCGTCAGATCCTGGTATGGAAGTGCAACGTTGATCAGCAATTTTGGCTGGAAGCGCTTGATCAGCATCACAGTTTCTGCAACGATGTCAGCATCAACCTGAGCTGTTTCGATATCAATTCCATGCATTTCCTTAATTTCACCTGCAATTTTATCGCATTTTGACTTTGTACGACTTGCAAGCATAATGCTCGTAAATACATGGCTGTTCAGTGCACATTTATGCGCCACCACACTTCCGACGCCGCCGGCACCTATAATAAGAACTTTGGACATTTGTTTTTTTAATGAATAACTGAGTGAATGATTGAATGAGCGATGCGTTTACCGGCTTCATGAATTAAATAGAATGCCAGGGATCACTTGTTCACAAATTGCAGACGATAAAGTTACAACCAGCTTGCTAAAAGCTCCTTGCTTGTATAATCGCCTTTTCAATTGCAAAGATAGGACGGCCAAAGGTTTTTTTGTTAATTCAGCGTTAATTTAACATTAGCCTCATGGATATTTTGCTTCTCGTTGCTGGTATTGCCTGCTTATTTGCCGGACTTGCCGGCGCCATATTACCGCTACCCGGGCCAGCACTAAGTTTCTTTGGACTTATTTTGTTGCATATGAGCAAATTTGCTGAATTCAGTCAGGCCACACTTTACACACTCGGTTTTATTACCGTCGTCATAGGTGTGCTCGATTATTATATTCCGGTTTGGGGGACAAAAAAATTTGGCGGGACCAGAAACGGGGCGATTGGTGCGACTGTTGGTTTGGTTATCGGTTTCTTTTTTATTCCGGCTATCGGGATTTTCATCGGAACATTTATTGGCGCTTTGCTTGGGGAATTAATCGGAGGGGCGAAAATTAATGCTGCGCTAAAATCTGCTTTGGGTTCATTTGTCGGTTTTCTGACGGGTATTGTTATCCAGGTTTTACTTTGTCTGGTGATGATTGGTTTTGCAGTTTCTGAACTGTGGAAAAATATCGGGCAGTAAAATAATTTGTGATCCTCAGTCACATAGTGAAAAGCGGTCTTACTGCTTTGGAATTAAAGATTAAATAAAAAATCCTTGCAGCAAAGCCGCAAGGATTTCTTTTTAACCTAAACTAAATCGAACTTATTACATATTTGTAACGCACACGTTCTAGTTTTCATTTGATTTTTTTTCATCTTTTTTCACTTCTTCTTTCTTTTTCTCAACTAAGTCGCCGGTTTTTAGTGTTTTAGACACAACGATATATGGTCCGGAGATTATCTGATCACCCTCTTTTAATCCTGATAAAATTTCAATATTTTCAAAATCACTGATACCGGTTTTTACTTCACGCATCTCGGCTTTTCCATTTACTGCCACAAAGACAACTTCTTTAATTGCCTCTTCTTTTTGTCCTTTTGGCTTTTCCGGCGCAGCTTCTGCTTCATCCGGATTCTTATTTTCGTCGACAGCTGGTTTGTTATTTCTTGTTGTTACAGATGCAATCGGGACAGAAATAACTCTATCTTTTCTGTTTGTTATAATTTCTACGGAAGCAGTCATACCCGGTTTAAAAGGATAAGATCTTTTATTTCGTGATGACATCAGGTCACTGAATGAAGTATTCAGGATTTTTACTTTAACCTCAAATTCGGTGACAGCATCTGTTGACGTACTGGCTGCGGATGTTGAGGTAGAGGATGCAAGTCCGGCGGCGGTATTTGCAATTTCTTTTACAATACCTTTAAACTTGCGTCCGGATGAGCTGTAAGCGTCTACGTCAATTTCGGCAGTATCGCCCAGGGTAACACGGACAATATCATTTTCGTTAACATTTACCCGTACTTCCATATTACTCAAATTGGCAATACGCATCATCTCCGTTCCGGCCATTTGTGAAGTTCCCACAACGCGTTCTCCCACTTCAACATTAAGCAAAGAGATAATCCCGCTAACCGGAGCGAAAATTGTTGTTTTACGTAAGTTTTCAGCAGCATCGCGAAGACTTGCTTCTGCACTTTTGATATTATAAAGCGCTGCTGAAACATTTGCTTTTGACGATTCAAGATCCTGTTTTGCAACATCATAATTAGAACTGAACTGTTCAAAATCCGAGGCAGAAATCACTTTATCATTAAACAATTTTTTGTTCCGTTCGTAAATTGTTTTTGTTTGGGACAATTTGGCTTCGGCCTGTAAAACCAGTGCTTTCGTTTGTTCGTGATTTGCCTTGCTGGAATTGACCGCAGCCTGAGCGCGGGCCATTAAGGATTCGTAATTATCCGGACGTATTTTTAGAAGAAGTTGTCCTTTCACAACTGAATCCCCTTCGGCAACATACAGGTTGGTAATCTCCCCGGACACATCCGGACTTAATTTTACCTCCACTTCGGGCTGAACTTTCCCGGAAGCACTCACACGCTCAATAATATCTGCGCGTTTTACCTTTGTAAATTCTACTTCGGTCGGTTTCGGTTGTCCGATATATCCGGCCTGTTTTGCTCCGAATAATCCGGCGACAAGAAGTACAACAATACCTCCTACAATCCACCATATTCGTTTTGAAGATTTACGCGCCATAATTCGTTTTTTGTTTACGGTTATTTATTTTTCAGGCCAGCAGGAATTCTGCTACGGTTAATGTTTTCTGATGATTTTGTCTTTCTGATAAGACTTGCATTGATTTTTAAAAATCAGACAATGGTCTGTTCATGTAAAAATCAAGGATTTTTGTGCGGAACACATAATCGTATTTTGTTTGGACAAGATTACCATTTGCGCGGTCAAGGTTGGCTTTGGCAATGTTGTATTCAACAGAATTTATCGCACCTACATCAAAACGAACCTGAGATACCCGGAAAGCTTCTGTAAGTGCCCTAACCTGATTTGCCGTTGCAGAATAACGTTTGGCGGCATTGTTCATATCAATATAAGCCTGTTCAACATTTTTACGAATGGTCAGCTGAACCTGCTGGGCCTGGAATTCGGTGGTTTGCTGTTGCAGTTTCGCGTTTGCAAGATTATATCGAACCTGAAAATTAGTAAAAATTGGAATTCTTAAACTTAAATTGACAGAAGAGTTTCTGTTGAAATTAAGCTGATCCAGATAACCGAAATGCTTTAATGTACCACCCGGCGTCGAAACCGTTTGTACAATAGGATATTGCTGGTCGTTGACAATGATGTAATCGCTTGAAGAAGTTACAACTTGCGACTTGCTCGGAGAGCCATCCGAAATAAATCTTTCTTTTGGGGCAACACTTGAAAATGTTGTATTGATTCCACCATTCAATGATAAGGTTGGCATTGCTGAGCCGCGGATAATTTCGATGTTCTTTTTGGCAGCTTCTGTACGCAATTCTGCCGCCTTCATTTGAGGTAAATTGCTCATAGCGCTTTCATATATCTGCTGGATGGTGGCGTCATAAGCTTTTAGATTTGGATCTGCGACTGGTATTTTTATCAGATTGATTTCGTCACTTCCCGGCATGTTCATTAATTGCTTCAAATTAAGTTTTGCCGTTTCAAGATTATTTTGCGCATTAACCAGCGTCAATTCGTCGTTGGCAAGCTGGGCTCTAAGATCCAAAAGATTGCTTTCGGCAAGCGTTCCGGCTTCTACAAGTTTTTTTGTACGGTCAACCTGCAAATTGGAAGCATCTACCTGGCGTTGGGCTACCCCGATCAATTCTTCGTTACTTATCACCTGTAAATAAGAAAGGGCAACATTCAGCATTATATCATTTCTGGCAGCGTCAAGATCTTTCTGACTTGCCTTAATATTGATTTCATTACGTTTAACAGTATTCTTCAATTGAAAACCACTAAACAAAATTACACTGGAACCTAACTGGAATTGGTTTTGGCTTATGTTTTGCTGAACAAACTGGTTGGTAAACGGGTCAATATTACGACCAGAGTTAAAACCCTGAGCGGCATTAAAACTCAAACTCGGCCAGCGCTGCCAGCGTGATTGTTCATGAATGTTGTTGTCGCGCTGAACCTGGATTTCAGACTGTTTGACCTGTGGATTTGTTTCCAGGGCAATCCGGATACAATCTTCCAGAGAATAGGTATTATCTGCTTTCTTGGGAATATTCGTTTGTCCGTAAACTGACTGAAACAATACAAGTCCACAAAGCATAAAGGCTAGGAATGCGGATTTAGGTAACGAATTCATCATATGTTATTCTGTGTTAGATATTCAATATTACATGATGCTACAAAAAACAACCATCCATTTAGTACGGACGGTTGCATATGTAGGTAAATGGGTATTTTACAATAAATTGACTTAGTGGAAAAATAAATATCCCAGCCAAATGCCGGCAATCACGCCTATTAAATCGGCAATCAGGCCAACTACGATGGCATACCGGGAGTTTTTAATACCGACAGATCCAAAGTAAAGTGCTACTATATATAGTGTTGTATCTGCTGATCCCTGAAAAATGCAACCCAAGCGGCCTACAAAGGAATCCGGGCCAAATTTTGTCATGCCTTCAATCATCAAAGCCCGGGCTCCGCTGCCGCTTAACGGTTTCATTAAAGCAACGGGCAAAGCATCAGTAAAATCACTATTAATACCGGAACTGATCACTATATACCGAAGTCCGTTTATCAGATAATCCATCGCACCGCAGGTACGAAATGCACTGATTGCAACCAGCATTCCGACCAGGTAGGGCATGATTTTGACAGATGTTTCAAAGCCTAGTTTTGCGCCGTCAATAAAAACTTCAAAAACATTTACTTTTTTGTAAAGTGCTCCCAGCAGAAAAGAAGTGATAAGAAAAAGCAGTACCGAGTTCCCAAAAACGACTGAGATTGTTTCAATTTGTTCTTTTGGTAAACCTGACAAATACCATAACAGCAGACCAAGCACTGCGGTTACGCCTCCCAGGCCAAGCACAACTGTTTTGTTAAAAAGATTGATTTTTTGCCAGGCAGCAGTGATTATTAAAGCAATAACCGTTGTGATATAAGTACCAATGACGCAGGGAATAAAAACATCGGAAGGATCTTTGGCACCCAGGATAGCCCGCTGGGCGATGATACTCAAAGGGATGATTTGAAGTCCGGAAGTATGCAGTACCAAAAACATGATCTGCGCATTGGAGGCGGTATCTTTGCTTGGATTTAAATCCTGTAAACTTTGCATGGCCTTTAAACCAAAAGGTGTTGCGGCATTATCCAGACCCAGCATATTGGCACCAAAATTCATAATCATCTGACCGTTTGCCGGGTGATTTTTAGGGATTTCAGGAAATAATTTGCTAAAAAAAGGTCCGATAATTCTTGCCAGAATATTGATTGCTCCGGCTTTTTCCCCAACATTTAAAATACCAAGAAAAAACGTCATAACACCCGCAAGAGGCAAGGCAATATCGATTACAGCTACTTTCGAGGCACTTAAAATTCCTTCTACAACAAGCTTTAAAGTTTCAGTATCGCCGAAAAGCAAAAATTTGGCAAAGGCAACAATAAAAGCTATTGTGAAAAAGGCAATGAAAATATAATTAAGGGCCATTTGTCGGAGTAAAAGTTGGTCGAAAGGGTTAAAATACGCTGGCTGGAAGGTATCCCAGGGTCTAAAATAATGTAAATTTCTGAGATTGTAATTCAGGCTTCTCATCTAATGGGTAAATCAAAGATGTTAAGTACTTTTATCTTTAAATGTATAGACATACCAACATTAGAAATTATGGAATTTCTGGAAACCATTTATAAAGAATTTACGGGCTTCTTCAACTATCACAATTTGCTGGAGATTATCAACACCGGAGATTACGGTGTCTTGCTTACTTGGAAAGGAATCCAGTCTGCTTTGGGCCCTTTTGTTCCTGTTTTACTTTTGATTGAAATAATCAGAAGTCTGTTTTACAGAAATTATACATTTTCACATTACAAGATCTCGCTCTTCACTTATGTATTAAACCGTTTTGTTTCCAGGTTTATATCCATTGCCATGGTGGCATTTTGTATCGGTTTATTTGAGCCCTATGCAATTTTTAAAACGGAACTGACCTGGTACTGGTTTGTTTACGGTTATGTGGTTTGGGAACTGGCACATTTCGTGTATCACTATTTAGGCCATAAGGTCAGGATTTTCTGGTGTCTTCATTCAACGCATCATGCCCCCGAATACATGAATATGTCGGTGACATATGCGCATTTTTTTCTGGAAGCGCCTTATGCGGATATTATCAGGACATCAATTTGTATTTTGCTGGGTGTGAATCCACCGTTGCTTTTTCTAATTATGTTTATTGATGGGACCTGGGGATCTTTTATTCACGTAGGAGAAAATGTTTTGAAAGATGGCCGGCTTGGCTTTTTAAACAAAATCATTCTGACGCCGTCACATCACCGTGTTCACCACGCCAAAAATCCACTTTACATGGATACCAATTTCTGTAACCTTTTAAATGTCTGGGACAGGGCTTTTGGTACTTTACAGGAAGAAAAAAGAGATCTGGATATTGAATATGGAATTTCAAGACCTATGAAAAAGGGTGATTTTCTGGATGCCTATTTTGGTGAAATTGTGGTATTGGTAAAAGATGTATACCATGCGCCAGGATTTAAAAATAAATTTTTATACGTTTTCATGCCACCGGGCTGGAGCCATACAGGAGATCATAAAACGGCTGATATCGTTAAAAGAGAATATCGGGAGCAGCATAAAAACGAATCCGAAATGGTCGTAAAATAAATTGGATGGTTACATAACGAAATATTCATCTAAGATCTGACATTTTTAAAAGTCGATTTCCTATCTTCCGCTTTTTTACGAACATAATAATTCGACTTTTAAAATATGAAAAAGTACTGTTATCTGTTTTTCCTGCTGGCACTGTTGGCTTGTAATAAAAAGAGCGAATCTGGTGAAAATAGCACCGCCGCTTCTGAAAAGATTTCTGATGTAAGAAAAGAAGTGAAACCAGAAGCTGTATCGAGTTATAGTGAAGCTGTGAAAGATAAAGACGGTCTTAATGACTGGAAGTTTGCAGTAAGTTTATATGAGACCGATCAAACCTTTAAGTATAAGATAAAAGTAAAATACAAAGAACTGGAAGCGGAAGATGATTTGATTGTTCCAAATCTGGGAATTGAACCTAAGGTAGAGGTTAAAAAAGGAACAGGGCCATTAACGTGTATTATTGGTTTTATGGATAAGGAAAACGTTTTCAAAGAATTTAAACGCGTGGAAGTAATCGGCGATGAATTGAAAATCCGCCAGACCAAAAGTTACAGCATGAGGTAGGGGCGACCCTTGTGGTCGCCCGGAAATTCCGATAAATTATAAAAGGGCAATTAAAGGGATTATCCCGGTAATTGCCCTTTTATAATTTATCAACAAGGATATAGAAGTTTTACGATGCAAAAATCTTATCCATAAAATCCTTTATTGTCTGTAACCTTTTCCGGTCGCCGCCGCTAACTTCCGCAGATGCCCAGCCGGAATAACCAACTTTTTGCAAAGCCTTATTAACCTCCGGCCAGTTACAGTCACCTTCGAAGAATTCAACATCAAAACCCTTCCAAAGACCCAGGTCATTTTGTTTTTTAAAACTGAATTCTTTCAAATCGATCTTTAAAATACGTTTATCCAACGCTTCAATCCAGGAAACCGGCCAGCTATAACGCAGCACATTTCCTACATCAAAATACCAGCCGATCATCGGATGTTTGAAATCGTCAACATATTTCGCAGCTTCCAAAGGACTTATCAGAAATTGATTCCAGACATTTTCCAGAGCGATTTTTACACCCGTTTTTTCAGCGATTGGTAACAATTTCGTAAGCTCAGCCCGCGAACGCTCGTATGCTTCTGAATAAGAAACTTCCGAATTCACAACACCCGGAACAACCAAAACCGTGGTCCCGCCATATTGTTTCGTATCCCATAAAGCCTGTTCAATCGATTTTACACATTCAGCACGTTTTTTTGGATCCGGATCTGACAAAGGTAACTTCCAGTGTTTTGAATTAACCGTTCCAGGAAGTTCAAGACCCGTTTTGTCCCTTGCAGCCAAAATTTCCTTCATATTCAGATCATTCGGAGAATCCAGCTCTACACCATCATACCCTATATCTTTCAGCATTTTAAATTTATCCATCACAGACAAATCTTCTTTCACCATACCCCATTTCAAGCTTTTCTTGATCATGGCTTTGGGAGGCAATATGGTGCTTGTTTGCCCTGGAAGAATAATATTGGATGGAGATGCAACGACGTCAGTCATTGTGCCTATTCCCATAACAGCGCCCGATGAAGCAGCCGTTGCAAAAGCAGTATTTTTGATAAATTCTCTTCTATCCATACTGGTATTAAGAGAAAGAAGTGATACCTGGTCTGGCAACTTCAACGACCGGAGGCTTCATATCAAAGCTGAAATCAGCCGAGCTTTGAGGTCCCAGTTTTTCTGTCGAATTCATTGCTTCTTCCCAGGTTACTCTTTTTCCTGTGTAAGCAGCCATTCTTCCCATGATAGCCAAAAGCGTGCTTTGCGCCATAAATTCACCATCGTTTAACGGTGTGCCTTTACGGATCGAAGCGAACAATTCGTCATGTTCAGTCTGGTACATATCATTTTGTTTCCCTTCATATTTCCATGGATTCTGGCCGTATATTTCATGAACATTACGGGCACAGTTTACCATCGCTCTTCCTTTTGTACCAATCGTTTCAACCAGATAACTGTTTTCGCAGTTTGCCTGTTGTCTTGAATGGTGGAAGCCTTTTACGCCGTTCTCATATTCGTAGGTTACGGCAAAATGGTCAAAAATATTACCAAAAAGCTCCTCAGTTCTCACCTGACGGCCACCCGTTCCGGTTGCTGAAATAGGTAATTTACCACCCATAGCCCACGACATCATATCAATACTATGAACAGCCTGTTCTACAATATGATCTCCTGCCAGCCAAGTGTAGTAAGTCCAGTTACGCAAAACATACTGCGCATCCGTCCAGCCTTGTACGCGCGGGAACGACCACAAAGTACCCGTATCATAAGTATTATAAATCGCTGAGATATCACCAACGGCACCATCAAGAATTCTTCCGAAACTGGCGCGTTTTGGCTCGTGGTATCTCCAGCAGAAACCCGACATCAAAGAAAGATTTTTTTGCTTTGCAAGCTTTGCAGCATCCAGAACCTTACGAACACCGGGCGCATCAACAGCAACCGGTTTTTCACAAAAAACGTGTTTGCCTGCGTTGATAGCCGCTGTTAAATGTTCAGGGCGGAAATGTGGAGGCGTGGCCAGAAGCACAACATCAACACCAGATTCCAGTACTTTTTTATAGGCATCAAAACCAATGAATTTATGTCCGTCATCAACCTTCACTTTTGAGCCATGTACTTTCGTCAGGTTTTCAAGTGAAGATTGTAATTTGTCAGGGAAAATATCACCCATTGCGTGTAATACAACATTCGGGTCAGCTTTCAGGGCCTGGTTAGCAGCTCCCGATCCTCTTCCTCCGCAACCAATCAATCCGATTTTAAGCGTATCAGCATTTGTTCCGGCAAAGACTTTATTTGGATTAAGAATCGTGATAGCAGGTAAAGCGCTGCCAGCCAGAGCCACGCCTGCCATTTTTAAAACATCTCTACGAGAAGTATTCATGTTAAATAAGGGATTAGGTTTTAAAATATTAGAACTTACAAAAAATCCAGGAGTTTGGCAACTCCGGATTCTATTATAGGCAAAGGTTTAAAGATAAATAAATCTCTTAGTTTTATTGCCAAATGAATATAAAATTCGTTGGGAAGTGCTGTTAAACTCCAGATAAGGCACAGGGGAAATGGTGACCTGATAACTTAAATTTCGTAAATTATACATTCCTTTGGCTTTGTGGAATATTAAAATTGAAAATGAAAACATCTGTCTGGCTCATGGCTCAGGATAATATTCAGGATAATCTGTTAATTGTTATATCTCTTCTGTTTGTTGTCTCCATGCTCACTATGCTGAGCGAAAAATTACGAATTTCTTATCCAATATTTCTGGTTATCGCCGGATTGCTTATCAGTTTCATTCCCGGGATTCCGCATATTTCCCTGGAACCGGACTGGGTTTTTCTGCTTTTTTTACCTCCGCTTTTATACTTCGCCGCCTGGAATACTTCATGGAAAGATTTCTGGCAATTTAAGCGTCCGATTGGACTTTTGGCTATTGGTCTTGTGGTGTTTACAGCGACTGCCGTGGCTTATATATCCGATGCAATGATCCCGGATTTTACTTTGGCTATGGGTTTTGTGCTGGGTGGGATTATTTCTCCCCCGGATGCGGTTGCAGCAACTTCTGTTTTGCAGGGTTTGAAAATTCCAAGGCGGGTTGTGACAATCCTGGAAGGAGAAAGTCTGGTAAATGATGCTTCTTCACTAATCGTATTTAGGGTGGCGTTGGGAACATTACTTACAGGGCAATTCGTTTTTTGGAAGGCCGGCGTTGACTTTTTCCTGGTTTCCATTATGGGTATTATTATCGGTCTTGCCATTGCCCATATCCTTTATCTGGTTCACAGGTTTTTCCCGACAAGTTCAAGTATTGATACTGCTTTGACGCTCATAGCCCCATATCTGATGTATATCTCTGCGGAGCATTTTCATTTTTCCGGCGTATTGGCAACGGTGAGCGGAGGTTTGTTTTTGAGTTACAGATCCAATGAAATTCTATCGTATAATTCCCGGATGCAATCGCAGTATGTCTGGGAAACTGTCGTATTTCTTTTAAATGGTATTGTATTTATTCTGATCGGATTACAGCTGCCGGATATTATTGAAGGATTAGGACAAAATTCAGTGATGGAATCGGTCACCTATGCCGTAGTGATAAGTATTGTTACCATCATCATTCGTTTGCTATGGGTTTTTCCAAGTACTTATTTGCCGCATTTGTTAAGTAAAAAAGTCAGGGAAAGTGAACCCAGGCCATCCTGGCAAACCGTATTTATCGTAGGTTGGAGCGGAATGCGCGGCGTTGTTTCGTTGGCTTCCGGTTTGGCAGTGCCACTTACTTTGACAAATAATACAACAGCATTTCCTCAACGTGACCTGATTCTTTTCATCACTTTTGTTGTCATACTTTTCACACTTGTATTGCAGGGATTAAGTCTGCCATATCTTATAAAGTGGTTGAATATTACCGATGATGGTGGAAATGAGGAAGAGCAGGAAATTGCAGTTCGTCTTCGCCTGGCATCGGCCAGCCTTGGTCACATGCAGTCATCCTATGGAGAGGAAGTACAAATGATTGATGCCTTCAGCAGATTGAAAGAACGATATGAACGAATGATTGACAATGCAAATAATCGTCTGGTTGAGAAAGAAACGAAAGGTGCGAATGCTGATTTTCTTCCCAAATACAGAAATATGCTGGTTGAGATTGTCTCAATCAAGCGTGATGAATTGCAAAAACTGAGAAGAGAAAGAATATATTCTGACGAAATACTAAAAGCCCGGGAAAGGGAACTGGACTTTGAAGAAGCCCGTCTGAGAGATTCACCGTGAAAATAAAAAAACTCCTTCAATACAAATTCGAGGGAGTTTTTTATAAATTTTTTATCTTAAAATATTTTATCAGCAAATATCTTGCTTTTTGCCGCCCGGCAGCTAGCCGCTAACGCCTAAAACCTCACTTCGTAAAAGAAAATTTCTTCATCATTTCATCCACCAGGGGATCGCTATATATCCCATAAGCACTTACCAGTACGCCTTTCAAATTATACTTTTCAGAAGATATGGCATAAACAATTGATTCGTCCGAAGGATCAGTTTCGCCTTCAAAACGGAAAAATTTATCTATTTCAAATTCATGATGCAGGATTTGAAATTTGCCGTTACTACTTTCGAGATAATTTTGTTTAAGATTGAATTCTTCGGAATATCCTGCTTTTTCCAATCCTTCAATGGCTTCAACCAGCGTATTATAAGATTCCATAATTGACAATTTGAGGATTTAGTATTTTGTTTTGAAAACTCAATGTACAAATTATCAACTAATTTATATTCAGTTCCACTGCACTTCCACGGCGTAATCTTTCAGATCAATTGTTGTGAAATGCTCACCATTCTGGCGTTTCAGTGATATTTTTCCGTTCTGCACTTTTGCGGTTTGCTGAGAGATCACATCCTTATTGTTTTTCTTTCTGTAAATGGCAACCAGATTTTCGTCTGTCGTTACATCCACTTCACAATTTCTGCCCGTTGCCGTAACCAGTTTGGAATGATTTGGTAAATAAGGCGCTCTTGCCAATGCCAGAGCACGCGATGCAAGCGGCACACCATAACCTACATAATTATTGCCGTAAGGATATAAATGAGCCGATTTTTCAATAAGTTCTATAACTTCTTTGTTTGAAAGTTTTGGATTAACCTGCATCATACAGGCAGCAAAACCGGTAATAACAGGAGCAGAAAGTGAAGTTCCATACAAAGAGAAACAGGATACATTCGGTTTGACATAATTCAAAAATTCCGGGCCGACGCTGCTATACCCGATCCGGTTCCAAAGTTTTGCATTCGTTGCACCAATGGATAAAACACCTCTTGCATCTGCCGGAGCAGAAATAATTCCCCAGCTTTTATCTTCTCCTTCATTTCCCGCAGAAACCACGATCATAATACCTTTTCTATCCGCCGCAATTTGTGCTGCACGCGTGATAGCACTCGTTTTACCATCCATTTGGGAGGGCTTGTAATTTTCTGACGGATCAGAAAATCCTTTGGCATAACCCAGCGAAGTGTTGATCAAACGAACCCCCAGGCTATCCATCCATTCCATCGCAGCAATCCAGTTATCTTCCTCACCGCGCCATTCACGCAAAGAGTAATCAGTGCGGGCCAGATAAAATTTCGAGTTCAAAGCCAAACCATATTGCATTTGATCCTGGTTGTCGATGCCCGATATCGCCGTCAAAACTTCTGTTCCGTGCATATCTGAAAAAGATTCAGCGGTACTGAAAAGCAACTCGCCGGATCTTCCTGGTTTTACATAATCATGAATCCCCAGAATTCTTTTATTTGAAAAAATATGCTTTAACGAAAGCGACGAATCGGCTCCGTAAAATCCGGCATCAATAACGCCTATGGTAACATCTTTTCCATTAATTCCAGCTTTTTGAAAAGCATTGGCCTGAACCTGCGACATAACCTGGGCCATTTGAGCACGCTCAACCGGTTTAGTTTGAGCAATGTAAAAACCGGACGTCATCGGAACTACTTCTTTCACGAAACCTAATTCCCGAACTTCCTGAGCCTGTGCCGAAGTAAGTACCGCAGAAACTGCATTCAGCCATTTGGAACGGTTGGCAATTTTAACCGAAATATCTTGCAGCTGCTTTTGATAATCTGCGCGAACCGGCAAATCTGTATCGTCAATGCCAAGGTTAAATTTTTGGCGCGTTTCCAACGTAAGTTGAGAAACAGCAGGGGAATTGTCTAAATTTTTATCTTTCAGATATATCCAGTACTTCGGCTGTGCAGATAGTAATGCCGGGACACACAAAAGTGCCAGTAGGAAAATTCGCTTCATTGATTGTTTAAAAGTTGTTAGGTTGCCTGCGTACTAATCTTATTCCAAGATAACAGGTAATTTTGAATTTCTTCATGAATGACCGCTCTCATGGATTACTTTGACTTTTCTTTTATATTATTTAAGAAGGAAAACGTAATTTTACGAATTAAATTACCAGTTACAAAAATTAAAGCTTATGCGTTATTCCGCCATTGATAAAAACCTGTTTATAGAAAATCGGCGCAGACTTTCCAGTTTGTTAAAGGCAAAATCATTGGCCATCCTTAATTCCAATGACATTATGCCTACGAACGCAGACGGTTCCATGGGTTTTCGCCAAAATACGGATCTTTTCTATCTGACGGGTGTAGATCAGGAGGAAACGGTTTTGCTGGTTTTTCCGGGGCATCCGGATGAAAAGTTCAGAGAAGTTTTGTTTGTGCGTGAAACAAATGAACTGATCGCCGTTTGGGAAGGTGAAAAATTGTCGAAGGAACAGGCGCGGGAAGTATCAGGAATCCAGACGATTTACTGGACACATCAATATGAAACCGTTTTCAGAAATATCGTTTACGAAGCTGAAAACGTGTATCTCAATTCAAACGAACACACAAGAAACGATTCTCCGGTCATAACCCGTGATGTACGTTTCATAACAGAATTTAAGGAAAAATATCCTTTGCATCAGTTACTGAGATTAGCTCCGGTGATGCACCAGCTTCGCGCGATCAAACAGCCGCAGGAAATTGCTTTGATGCAAAAAGCCTGTGATATTACAAAACTTGGTTTTGAGCGATTGTTGAAATTTGTAAAACCCGGCGTTGAGGAATTTGAGATTGAAGCAGAATTGCTTCATGAATTTATCCGAAACCGTTCAAAAGGTTTTGCCTATCAGCCCATCATCGCTTCTGGTGCAAATGCCTGTGTTTTGCATTATGTTCAAAATGACAAAACTTGTAAGGACGGTGATGTGATTTTATTGGATGTCGCAGCGGAATACGCAAATTACGGCTCTGATTTGTCGAGGAGTATACCTGTAAATGGCCGTTTTACAAAACGTCAGCGTGATGTGTATGATGCAGTTTTACGTGTTTTCAAAGCGTCAAGAAATATGCTTGTTACAGGCGGACTTTGGGACGAATATCATGTGGAAGTCGGCAAAATTATGGAAAGCGAATTACTTGGTTTGGGATTGATCACCAAACATGATATTGAAAAACAGGATCCGGACTGGCCAGCATATAAGAAATATTTCCCGCACGGAAACTCACATTTTCTTGGACTTGATATTCATGATGTAGGAAATAAATACCGCCGTTTTGAACCTGGAATGGTCTTCACCTGCGAACCCGGGATTTACATCAAAGAAGAAGGTTTAGGAATTAGACTTGAAAATAATATCTTGATCACCGCCGATGGAAATATTGATTTGATGGGACATATTCCTATCGAAGCAGAGGAAATTGAAGAAATCATGAATTCCTGAAAATTATAAAATTTGACTGAAAAGCCGGGAGATTTTATAATTTTCCGGCTTTTCAGTCAAATAAACGAATGAACTGATTCCATGGAGTTTTATACCGAAGACCTTTATAAGCTGCTTTTTTCTTTTTTTCTGGGTGCGATCATCGGTGCCGAGAGAGAATACCGGAGCAAGTCTGCCGGATTACGGACTCTGATTTTAATTGCTGTTGGTTCAACGCTTTTTACCCTGGTATCCATCCGGATCAGCGGTGATGCCGGCCGGGTTGCCGCCAACATTGTCACAGGGATCGGTTTTATCGGTGCGGGAATTATTTTCCGTGAAAACAACCGGGTTGTCGGTATCACCACAGCAGCCATTGTTTGGGTGACAGCTGCATTGGGTATGGCCATCGGTGCCGGGTTTTATGTGATTGCGCTATATGCTTTTCTTGTTTCGGGGATGTGCCTGGTTATTTTATCACCAATCCAGAAGTGGATCAGAAACAAAAACCAGATCAGGAGTTATCGTTTGATGAGCATTTATCACAAGAAAACGCTTAAAGATTATGAGGAGCTTTTTAAACTTTATGGTCTGACCATTCTTGGTGCGGAACAGAATAGATCGGGGAATCATATTACAGGAAACTGGTTACTGCAAGGCTCGAACGTGACGCACGAAAAACTGACAGAATATCTTTTAAATGATACCGACATTATAGAATTTGACTTTTAGTAAACTCCGGTTATTTTTTGGTATTAATTTTTGCTTAGATTTTACGATTTGACTCAGAAAATGAGACACATGTACAAATAAAAACGTTATCATTAAACCAGTATAAAAAAAATGGTGTTTGAAAAAATACCGGTACCCATAACCCATTTCTTAAACAGTTGAAGACAACTTGTCTGAACTGACTTTTTAATTAAATTATGTCACACCTCATAAATAAAACGCTCTGGGAAATCATCAGCCAGAATACTTCTGATACCGAGTCAGATTGGTTGACTGAAAAGGGAAATGCCTCACCCATTGAGTTAATGACCGCATTTGTTTCTTCTCCCCGTTTTTTGTCAAAAAAAATAGTCAATGTTGAGATAGAGGAAGAAAAAGCACTTGATGATATTGTTCCCGGTTTTTCAGTTAATGGATGGAGCCTGGTCCGTTTGTCGCGCGTTTGGTTATTAACACAACTGGACGAAACGGAAAAAGAGTCTTTTATCAAAAATATTGAAACACTTTTTGATACAGCAGAAATGAATGAACTGGTGGCGCTTTATTCCGCTCTTCCGGTTTTGGCATATCCTGAACAATGGCTTTTCAGAGCAACGGATGCAGTTCGTTCCAATATGGGTTTTGTATTTGACGCCATTGCGTTACACAATCCGTATCCTGCCAAATATTTTAGTGAACTTGCCTGGAACCAGCTTGTTTTAAAAACGATTTTCAATGACAAACCAGTCCATTTTATAACTGGTCTGGAAGAAAGAGAAAATGCAAATCTGGCACTTATCCTTTCAGATTTTGCACATGAGCGCTGGGCAGCCGGTCGCTCAGTGGCGCCTAACGTATGGCGTCTGGTGAGTAAATTCATGAATGAGGCACTTTTATCTGACATGAGGCACTTATTTGAATCAGGTCAAACGCCAAATCAGGAAGCTGCTGCGCTGGCCTGTTATGATGCTGATTTTGCGCCTGCCAAAGTTTTATTATCTCAATATTCCGAATACGAAAAATCGATTTCAGAAGGGGCTTTAACCTGGTCCAATCTTGAATTTACTGACTTAAATACCTATGTGCCAACATTGCAAAGATAGTAGCGCGCCCAATCCATCGCATTTCGAGGAAGGCGACGGGCTGGCAAATTCTCCTGCTCACATTGATATGGCATGGAGTGAATATAACGAACTGATTAAAGGAATGCGGTTTTTTGATCCGCATATCCATATGGTTTCCCGGACCACGGATGATTACCAGGCCATGCGTCAGGCGGGAATTGTCGCATTGATAGAGCCTTCTTTCTGGGTTGGACAGCCACGTACAGGACTTTCAAGTTTTAAAGATTATTACAGCAGCCTGGTAGGATGGGAGCGTTTCCGTTCTTCACAATTTGGTATTAAACATTATTGCACGATGGGACTAAATTCCCGGGAGGCAAACAATGAGCCGCTTGCGGAACAGGTAATGGAAATCCTGCCTTTATATATTTATAAAGAAGGTGTTGTCGGTATTGGAGAAATCGGTTTTGATGACCAGACTCCGGCTGAAGAAAAGTATTTCCGTTTGCAGCTGGAACTGGCAAAAGAAGCAAAACTTCCTGTGCAGATCCATACGCCGCACCGTGATAAAAAACGTGGAACGGAACGTAGTATGGCGATTTCTCTGGAACATGGACTGGATCCTTCCTGGGTAATCATTGACCATAACAATGAGGAAACAGTTAAAAGTGTTCTGGATCAGGGCTTTTACGCCGCATTTACGATTTATCCTTTTACCAAAATGGGTAATGAAAGAATGGTAAAAGTTGTGGAACAATATGGACCCGAACGCATTATGGTTAACTCCGCTGCCGACTGGGGAATTTCAGATCCGTTGGCAATTCCCAAAACGGCTGCATTAATGAAAATGCGCGGTATTTCTGATGAAACAATTCGTATGGTAACCTACCAAAATGCCATTGACGCATTTGGTAAAAGCGGACAAATTGATGTTTCTGATTTTGAAGGCGGACTTTCAGTTGAAAAAACAGAGAAGTTTCATGGAAATTCTATTTTGCGCGGCGGACAGCAGCCAGACGTTTCAAAAGATTCATTAGTAATCCAATAATTGTGGCCGAATTAAAACCTTATTTACAATTAACAAGGCCAGCGAACCTGGTAACGGCCGTAGCGGATATTCTGGCAGGGATGGCAATCGCACAATTTACATTTTCAAGTTTTGATCCGGCCTTGTTGGTCGTTTCCACTCTTGGACTTTACGGCGGCGGTGTCGTGATGAACGATGTTTTTGATGCAAAACTGGATTCTATTGAACGGCCTGAACGTCCGATTCCAAGTGGAAAAGTGACCTTGAAGGTAGCAACCATGCTCGGTATGACGCTGCTTTTTGGAGGTGTTTTAGCCGCCGCGTTGTTCAGTTTTCAAAGCGGAATGATTGCTGTTGTGGTAGCTGCCTTAACCGTTTTATACAACCGCTTCGCCAAACATCATGTTTTCTTTGGACCGCTTACTATGGGTATGTGTCGTGGAGGAAATTTATTACTGGGCATGAGCGTCTTGCCGGAATCTTTTCAGCAGTGGGGTTTTGTAGCACTTTTGCCAATCGCCTATATCGGAGCCATCACACTGATAAGTCAGGATGAGGTACATGGAGGAAAAAAGCGGACACTTTATATTGCAGTTTTTCTTTATATGGTCGTTCTGGCGGCACAATTATTGATTGCAGACAGGCAGGGAAATGTGCTTTTTGCACTGCCGTTCGTTCTTTTACATGCCTGGTTAATTGGCCGGCCGTTGTATAACGCAATTCAAAATCCGATTGGACCATTAATTGGTAAGGCGGTTAAAGCAGGTGTTTTATCACTGATTGTAATGAATGCTTCCTGGTGTATGGCCTTTGGGTTATGGCCGGTTGCTTTGGCCGTTTTAGCTTTATTACCATTATCAATACTTTTAGCCCGCGTTTTCGCGGTAACATAAAATAATAGAATGCAGGGAAAATGACAAGATTTAAGTCTTCCTGATATTCAGTCATCCATTATTGTTTTTTCAAGATGCAAACCATAAATCAGAGCTTTAAAGTAGAGTATAACTATTCTATTTTTTTTACACACAACCTTTTTGATCAAACCAATAACCTGTTGAGCGATTTTTTCAGCGCTTATACAGAACAAGGATTTCAGCGTAAAGTAATGGTTGTGGTAGATGGGGGATTTCTTTCATTTCATCCGGGACTAATGGATGACATCAAAAACTATTTTGCAACGCGGGTAAAACATATCCAGTTGGCAAAAGACGTGATCGTTGTTCCAGGCGGAGAAGCGTCGAAAAACGATCCCGATTTGTTTGAAAAACTGGCACAGGCCGTTGATATATATGGCGTCGATCGTCACTCTTTTGTAATTGGAATCGGTGGCGGAGCCGTTCTCGATCTGGTTGGTTATGCGGCCGCGGTGTCGCACAGAGGTATTAAACTGATCCGGATTCCTACCACTGTTTTATCACAAAACGATTCTGGTGTTGGTGTGAAAAACGGTATCAATTTCCATGGGAAGAAAAATTTCCTGGGGACATTTGCACCGCCGGTTGCCGTGTTCAATGATCTTACTTATCTAAATACATTGGATGACCGTGACTGGCGTTCAGGAATTTCGGAAGCGATAAAAGTGGCTTTGATCAAAGATGCTTCTTTCTTTGACTGGATTGAAGAAAATGTAACGGCTTTGGCAGATCGTGATGAAACTGTAATGTCATACCTGATTCATCGTTGTGCAGAAATGCATACCGAACATATTGGAAGTGGGGATCCGTTCGAATTCGGTTCTTCCCGTCCGTTGGATTTTGGTCACTGGGCGGCGCATAAACTTGAATATCTTACTGATTTTGAAGTTCGCCATGGGGAAGCGGTTGCAATCGGTATTGCGCTGGATTGTGTGTATGCCAATAAAATAGGTATGCTTTCGGATGCGGACCTGGATAGGATTTATAATGTTCTGGTGAAACTTGGTTTTGATCTTTATCATATCAAACTCGCTGAAAATGATAAAATTAACCTGAGAAATGGCTTACAGGAATTCCGTGAACATTTAGGCGGCAGGTTGACTATCATGCTTTTGGAAAAAATTGGAAAAGGAGTTGAGGTTCATGAAATGGATGCTGATATCATCGCAGCATCGGTTGATGTTCTTGAAAAATACATTTCTGAAAAAAAGGTTTTGACGGAAGGTTAACAGCCTTTTAAAAAATCTTATCAGATTCCCAATTTGTAATTCCCTAAACCTAAAAGTATGATCACCCCTTTCGGACATTTAACCTATTGCAGTAATATTCATCCCGGTGAGAAATGGGATGATCATTTTAAAGCTTTAAAAGAAAATATTCCATATATCAGGCAACGACTGGCTCCCGGAGAACCTTTCGCGCTCGGGTTAAGGCTTGCCAATGACGCCTCAATTGAGCTTATCAAGCCCGAACGTCTGGCGGAATTCAAAAGCTGGCTTACAGAAAACAATGTATATATCACTGTCATAAATGGTTTTCCATACGGTGGCTTTCATGCAACACGTGTAAAAGATGACGTGCATACACCGGATTGGACAACAACTGACCGTGTGGAATATACCAAACGTCTTTTTACAATCCTGTCTCAAATTCTTCCGGAAGATACAGAAGGCGGTGTTTCGACACCTCCATTGTCATACCGTTTGTGGTGGAAAACAGAAGAAGCAAAACGTAATACGATCAATATAGCGACCAAAAATATTCTTACCATCATAGATCATCTGATCTCGATTGAAAAAGAATCCGGTAAGGTAATGCACCTCCATATTGAACCTGAACCAGACGGAATTCTGGACAATACGGTTGATTTCGTAAACTGGTATCGCGATGATCTGCTTCCGACAGGAATCGATTATCTGAATGATAAATATGGATTTTCGGAAGAAAAAAGCAAAGAAACACTTTTGCATTACATCCGCTTATGCTACGATATCTGTCATGCCGCCGTGGCTTTTGAAGAGCCCGAAGATATTTTAAATCGACTTGATGAGATAGGTATAAAAGTGGGAAGAATTCAGGTAAGTTCTGCTTTGAAGGTTGATTTTTCAACAAATCCACAAACAAAATTCGAAGCAATTAAAGCGTTTGACGAACCGGTCTATCTCCATCAGGTGGTCGCTCAAACAACCGAAGGTAAAAAATATTATCCCGATCTGCCGGAAGCTTTGGAAGATTATAAAGAAGGCGAACAGAAGGAATGGCGTGTACATTTCCATGTCCCGCTTTTTATCGAGTCCTATGGTGCACTTGATTCAACACAAAATGCAATCCTAAAAACTCTGGAAATGCACAAAAAAGCACCTTTCGCTCCTTGTCTGGAAGTAGAAACCTATACCTGGGGAGTTCTGCCGGAAGATATTCAAAAACCAATTGGAGATTCGATTGTGCGGGAAATGGAATGGGTGAAAGAATTGTTAATTGTTAAGGGTTAATTGTTAGTGGTGGAGTAGGTCCGGTCTTGAATAATTAGTAATTTATAACTTTTCAACTCCTTAAATTTTGTAAGAATAGCCATTCTTACAAAATTTAATCTTATCGCGCTTCTTATTTCTGGAAGGGAATTGTTACTAAGAAATATTTAGGGCCTATTGGAAGTTAGTATTTTAAAAATCATTTACAACCAAATAATTTGTGGCAATTTGAAACTTGCTATTTCTGGAAAAAAATTAGTTGTTTGGAATATTCTGGCTCCTTTTGGAGCCTCCTGTTTATAGAAATAATTTGCTTTCCCAAAGATTCCTGGCTCCTTCGGAGCCTCCTGTTTTTGGGCATAGCACTACTGATACATTCGTTACTGAATTAACTTTGAAGTTAAGATCAAAATGAAAAAAACCGTTGTCATCGATATCGTTGCGCTTAGTGCTAATTTAATTGGAGAGCATACACCATTTTTGAAAAAATATGTTGAAAAACGTCATCTTACTGCTATAAAGCCGGTTCTTCCTGCAGTTACTACTACTTCTCAATCCACCTATATCACCGGAAAATGGCCGGTTGATCACGGTATCGTGGGAAATGGCTGGTATGATAAGGACGACTCAGAAATAAAATTCTGGAAACAATCAAACAAACTTGTTCAGGCCGACAAAATATGGGATGCTGCCAAAAAAGCGGATCCGACTTTTACCTGCTCGAAAATGTTCTGGTGGTATAATATGTATTCAACTGCTGATTTTTCGGTAACACCACGTCCGCAATATCATGCAGATGGCGTAAAAGCGCCGGATTGTTATGCTTATCCACCGGAATTACGGGATGAACTGCAAGAAAAATTTGGCCAGTTTCCACTTTTTAGTTTTTGGGGGCCGAATGCCAATATCAAATCAACCAAATGGATTGCTGATGCTTCCATGTATGTTGATGACAAACATAACCCAACTTTAACGCTTATTTATCTTCCACATCTGGATTATTGTCTTCAAAAATTTGGCCCGGATTTTTCGAAGATCAGTAAGGAATTAGGTGAAATTGATAAGATTGTAGAAGATCTGGTAACATTTTATGAAGCGAAAAATGCCAGCATTATTCTGCTCTCTGAATACGGAATTAATCCCGTTAACAATCATATTGACATCAACCGGATTTTACGGAATGAAGGATTAATCTCGGTAAGAACTGAACGTTGGTATGAATTGCTGGATGCGGGCGCGTCAAAGGCATTTGCAGCTTCAGATCATCAGATTGCGCATGTTTATTTGAATGATCCAACGGTAAAAGATCAGGTTATCAAAGTTTTGAAGGCTACGCCGGGCATTGATCTGGTTTTGGATAAGGAGCAGCAAAAGGAATTTCATTTAAACCATGACCGTTCCGGAGATATCGTTGTAGTGGCGAAACCGGATAGCTGGTTTACTTATTATTACTGGCTGGATGATGCCAAAGCACCAGATTTCGCACATCTTGTTGAAATTTTTAAAAAGCCGGGTTACGATCCTGTGGAAATGTTTATGGATCCAAAAAATCCATTTATCAAACTTCGCGCAGGCTACAAACTGGGAAGAAAATTGTTAGGATTCCGATATCTGATGGATGTTATTCCATTGGATGCTACGCTTGTGAAAGGCTCACATGGAAGTGTCAATGTGCCACGCGAATATTTCCCGATTCTGGTTACAGACGAGCCTCAGACGAAAGAAATTGAGGCTGTTGATGTTTATGATGTGATTTGGAAGCATTTGGTGCAATAGCTTCGCTTATCATTCCTTTTATACGAATCTGGCTTTTTAATCAAACAACGAAGTCCTGAAATGATTTATCGGTTCAGGACTTCGTTGTTTGTACTAATCAATATCAATAAAAGAATTGCTCTAAAATAACTTTCCCATCCTTAACCTGATAAACACAAACCTCTTCCATACTCATTCTTCCACGTCCTTTAAACGTCGCATCCAATGTCCAGGTAAGAGAAAAGCTGTTACCGGCTACGATAGGATCTGATATTTCAGCGCCATGGAATTCTTCTACACTAGCGTCAAATGCAGCTGATTTTGCTTTAATGGCTTGCAGACCTTCCACTACACGGGGACCCATCATGTCGCTGGCTTCAATACTTTGAGCATCATCTGCATAAAGCGTTTCAAGTACTACATCAATTTTGTTCTGGCGACAAAGTTCTACCAGTTTGTTGGCTACTTCTGAGGTTGTCATTTTATTGAAAGTTAAAGTGAATAAATAGTTTTGTTATCTAAATGAGCAATTTTATTTCTTATGGCGACCCAGTTCAAAACTTACTTTAAGATTTCCGTTTTTTACATTACCATGCGAATAAACGACTTCGCATTCATCAGCATAAATTTCCCCATAAAAAGTTGTATCCACCTTTCCTTTTGGGAGTATGCAGGAGTAAGATGAGTTACCGGGATGGCCAATATATTGGAAATAAATTTTTGCTGAATCATCAATATTGCCTTTCGCTTTAATGGTAAATGGAATACCGAAGCCCACGGTGTTCCACTTTATTCGATTAATAAAAGGGCTGAATCTTTCCCATCGAAAAACAGTATCCTTTGAAACCTTGGTTACCTCAAATTTGTCACCAAATTTCCCGAGAACAAAAGGTGTAGGAAAAACAAAAAATTCAAAACAAATGAAAAGGATGAGGAACAGTGATAATAAGATAATACTAAGCAGTTTTACTGTTTTCATAATTAGAATTTAAGCTAATTAAAAGTTTCCAAAACATTTCCTCCCTCATGACGTTCAATTAGAAAAAAGTAACGTCATGAAAATCACTCACATCTCATTAGTATTGGCCTTAACAGGATTTACAATCGGTTGTTCATCTTCTGATAAGGAAGTAACCGAAGTTGATAACGGACCTGATAAAACGATTACGGCCATCGACGCTTTTCCGGCTTTGACCTTTACTTCTCCTGTTGAAATAAAAGCCCCGTTAGACTCCTCAAACCGGATGTTTGTAGTTGAGCAAGCCGGAGTTATCAAGGTTTTTGATAATAACGGCGCGGTTTCTTCCAGCTCCACATTTCTGGATATCAAAAGCAAGGTCAATGCTGGTGGCGAGCTTGGACTTTTGGGTTTAGCTTTTCATCCGAACTTTAAAACAAACGGTTATTTTTATGTAAACTACACAAAAAGCAATCCGTTACAAACAGTCATTGCGCGTTATAAAGCCAATCCATCAACGGGAAATATGGCAGATGCTTCCAGCGAAACTATTCTTTTAACCTACAATCAGCCCTTTACCAATCACAAAGGGGGCTCGTTACAATTTGGTAAAGATGGTTACTTATATATTGCTGCCGGAGATGGTGGAAGTGCCGGTGACCCGCAAAACAATGCGCAGAATAGGAAAACCTTTTTGGGGAAAATACTGCGTATTGATGTGAATGCCACAACCAAAGGGAATTATGGAATTCCGGCAGATAATCCGTTTGCAGGAAATACGGAAGGTTTTTTTGAAGAAATATATGCTTACGGTTTGAGAAATCCATGGAAGATAAGTTTTGATACCGGATCTGACCGGTTTTTTGCGGCAGACGTTGGTCAAAGTGTAAAAGAAGAAATAAACCTGATCACAAAAGGGGGTAATTACGGCTGGAAGATCAAGGAAGGCAAAAATTGTTATAGTCCTTCTTCCAATTGTGAGGCGACCGGCCTGATCGAGCCTGTTTTTGATTATGGAAGAGCGGAGGGCGATGTTTCCATTACGGGCGGTTATGTTTACCGGGGTTCAGCCATCGCAAGTTTGGCAGGGAAATATATCTACGGCGATTACGCCAGCGGCCGTATCTGGGCTTTGGAATTGGATGGAAATATGGTGAAAGCCAATACGCTTCTTATGAAAATCAGCGGCTCGATTTCTACGTTCGGGCAAGATTCCAAAGGCGAAGTTTATTTTGCCAATTATGCCAATGGAAAAATTATGAAGCTGGGAGTGAATTAAGATTGCTTTTGAATTGATAGAAAGCCTTACTTTTGACGATTATTTACTTTTATCGGTAGTGGTCAGAAGTAAGGTTTTTGGTTTATTTCTTTTTCATTTAGAAGAAGAAAGCTCAAAAGTATCAATGGAAACATGAGTTTTTTAAATAATAATAGAATTGCGGTCATAGGAGGAGGGAGCTGGGCGACGGCACTGATAAAAATCTTGTGTGAACAGCCAAATATCCAGATTCGCTGGTGGCTCAGAAACGGAAAAGATATTGAGCATATCCGCAAATTTCATCACAATCCGAGTTATTTGAGTGATGTCTATTTATCTCCCAAAAAAGTTAAAGTTTTCGAGAAAACCCGTGATGCAGTAAAGGGCGCTGACTTTGTAATTCTTGCCGTTCCCGCTGCCTTTGTTCAGGAATCATTACAGGATCTGAATGAGTCTCATTTGAAAGGAAAGCGCATTGTTTCTGCAATCAAAGGAATGATTCCGGAAGAGAATATTCTGGTGACCGACTGGGTTTCTGAAAAGTTTGGCATTCCGCTAAAAGATATAGCGGTTATTGCCGGCCCTTGTCACGCAGAGGAAGTTGCGCTAGAAAAACAATCCTACCTCACCATCGCTTCCACGGACGCCGTTTGTGCAGAAGATTTTTCCAAATTGATGACATGCCGGTTTGTAACGGCACATCCACTGGCCGATCTTTATGGTGTGGAATACGCGGCGGTGATGAAAAACATTATTGCATTGGCCTGCGGCATTACCCACGGTTTAGGCAATGGAGATAATTTCCAGGCGGTTATGGTTTCCAATGCCATGCAGGAAATCCGTCATTTTGTAACTGCTTTGGATCCGCGGGAGCGGGAATTGAGCACTTCCGCTTATCTCGGAGATTTACTGGTGACTGCTTATTCCCAATTCAGCAGAAACCGGTTATTTGGTAATATGGTCGGGCGCGGATATAGTGTAAAAGCGGCTCAGCTTGAAATGAAAATGATCGCCGAAGGCTATTATGCAACGAAAAGTATTTATGAATTGAATAAAACTTTGCACGTAGATCTGCCCATCACCACCGCAGTTTACAGCATACTTTACGAAGAAGAATCTCCTTCCGTTGTGATTGAAGCATTGAAAAAGAACTTAAAGTAGTGGCCCATTTTGTACCAAAACGGGTACTTCAAACGAGACTACTTACCTGATTTTCGATTTTATTTTTAAATATGATTTTACACTATCGTTTTTTTGCCGCTTCGCTTTTTACAATCGCTTTGTTTGTAGCCTGTACTACCCAACAGGAAACTTCTTCCGCAAATGTTACACCAGTCAAAGATTTCGTTTTTGGCGATAACCGTCCATTTCCACAATGTCATGCTTCAACTCTGGTAAGGCTTAAAGACGGACAGTTTCTGGTGGCGTGGTTTGGCGGTACGGAGGAAAAAAATCCTGATGTTGGAATCTGGCTTTCCAAAGGTCGTCCCGGTCAATGGAGCGCGCCTGTTGAGGTGGCGAAAATAAGAGAAGATGCACATTGGAATCCGGTTTTGCAGAATGCGCCGGATGGTACCATTTACCTGTATTTCAAAGTTGGAAAAACAATCCCTTACTGGGAAACCTGGGTGAAAAAATCAGCTGATGGCGGGAAAACCTGGTCGGAAGCCTATGAACTTGTTCCGGGTGATAAAGGCGGAAGAGGGCCGGTTAAAGATAAATTGATCGAACTTTCAAACGGGACCTGGCTGGCAGGAGCTTCCAATGAATATAAACGCTGGGAAGTTTTTGTGGACAGAAGTGAAGACAAAGGTAAAACCTGGATTGCTTCTCCGCACTTAAAAATCGATACCACTGAAATAAAAGGAAAAGGGGCGATCCAGCCAACGCTTTGGGAAACTCAACCGGGGAAAGTACACATGCTGGTCCGTACGACCGGTGGAATCATCGGTCGTAGTGATTCGGAAGATTATGGAAAAACCTGGTCTACCATTGCCAGCTCAAAACTTCCTAACCCCAATAGTGGTATTGATGTGACGAAAGTACAAGACGGAACCCTTGTACTGGCTTACAATCCTGATGCAAAAGATTGGGGTTCTCGTTCGCCATTATCACTTGCTTTATCGTTTGATAATGGCAAAACATGGCCTGAAAAAATCGATATTGAAACAGGAAAAAAGACAGATGAATTCTCCTATCCTGCGATTATCAGCTGGGGAGATTCCGTTGCTGTTTCCTATACCTGGAACAGGCAAAAAATTGCATTTTGGCTGGGAACCAAAAGCGATATCAAAAAACTGGCTACTGTCAGGAAATGAAATAATTTCGATAAATTTTGGTATAATTTGGTTACACATTGTTTATATTCGAATGACAGAAAGCCAATCTCTCATTTGATATAAACAATAGCCATGAAAATAATTTCTGCCCTAACCGCCTGTGCAACTGTGATGTTGTGCAGCTGTTCTCCTTATTATTACTCGCCCAATAAAGGCAATATTCCAAATATCAGAGAAAAAAATGACATCAGACTGGACGCAGGTTTAGGTGGCGGTCTGGTCATGAGAGGAGCTGATGTACAATTGGCTTATGCGCCTTTGAATCATGTTGGCATCATGGTCAATGGAGCATTAACCAGCAGTATAAGTACAAAAGAATCGGCCTACGTTAAGAGAAGGGAATCGCGTAGTCAGTATTTGGAAGCTGCACTTGGCTATTTTACCAAACTGGAAGAAAATACAAACTGGGTTTTTGAAGTGTATGCAGGTGCAGGAAAAGGTGACTATAAGGTATTTTATACAATAGATCAGACTGCGCAGATTCATCTTGATAAATATTTTATTCAGCCCTCTCTGAGTTTTACACATCCGAACAAAAATCTGGAGTTCAGTATTGGTTCGCGGTTTTCCGGAGCTCGCCACTCACTTGGTTATTCCAATTTAGTTGACGGCATGGATCGGGATGAATATTATTTGAGAAACCTGCAAAATACGCTCAATGAGTTATCAGTATATTGGGAGCCAACTTTCCGGTTTAGCGGTGGAGGTAAAAATGTGAAGGGTTATGTGAGCTATACGCCCTCGGTTGCTATGTTCAACGTCAATAGTGGTGTGGATAGAGAATTTGTTAACATTAGTCTGGGTGTGCGCCTGACGATGAACACTTCCCGCAAAAAATAACCTACAAATCTTAATTAATATAGAAGCCGGAAAAATTTTACCGGTGAAGGATTTTGTTTGTCCATTTTAAGATAAGGAAGAAGCTACTTTTCCTAAAAAACTTTTGGCAACGTTCCCGATAACGTTTGCATTAAAATACTTACCTTAATTGCATTTTACAGGTTATTTATTGACTAATATACAGTGTCGATCATGTTTTGACAAGAATATGAGTTGCCGCCTTATTAGTAATTTTAAATAAACAGTAAAAAAATGACAGGATATAACACGGCCCGTGCTAACCTGGTAACCCAGCGTTTTGTTTTCAAAGATGTTTATTTTGATGACCGTGAAAACGGCTTTCAAATGCAATTTGATCCGGAAGATAAAATGCCAAAATACAAGCAGATCGTGAAGTCTGTCAAAAGTGATATTGAACGTGGTATTTTAAAAAAGGGCACACAGCTTCCATCCATCAGTGAACTAAGTGTAGAATATTTACTGGCGCGGGATACAGTCGAGAAAGCTTACCGTGAACTACGGAATACAGGATATATTACTTCCGTACAGGGGAAAGGTTATTATGTGCAATCCAGTCAGGAAAAGAAAGAAAAGATTTTGTTAGTTTTTAACAAACTGAGTTCTTACAAGAAAATAATTTATTATTCTTTCATCAGGGCTTTGGGAGACAATGCCATTGTGGATCTGGAAATTCATCATTACAGCGTAAAACGTTTCCGCGAGATTATTGATAAAAATCTCGGTAATTATAACCATTATGTGATAATGCCTCATTTTGATCAAACTGAGGAAGAGGATTATGTAAGCATCTTAAAAACAATTCCATCTTCACAGTTGGTATTGCTCGATCGTGAAATTCCTGAGTTAAACAAGCCGGTATCGAGCATTCATCAAAGTTTTGATAAAGATATTTTTGGCGCACTGGAGAGTGCCAATGATCTGATGGAAAAGTATCAGCGGCTGGTTTTGGTATTTCCGTTTGACGGGAATTATCCAAAGGAAATTATCACAGGCTTTCGGAATTATTGTATTAATTACAACAAGGAATATGATATCCTTGAAGATATTCATAACGAAAATCTTTCACGCGGAACTGCCTATATCGTGGTTGAGGAAAATGATCTTGCTGAACTCGTAAAAAAGACAAGGCAGTCGACTTATGAAATGGGAAGGGAAATAGGCTTGATTTCCTTTAATGAGACTACATTGAAAGAGTTACTGGGCATTACCGTGGTCACAACTGATTTTGAAAATATGGGCCGCACGGCTGCTGCTTTGATCTTGAACAAAGAACAGACCAAAGTGAAAAATCCATTTTTCATGATCCGCCGCGGATCACTTTAATTATTTCATTTTGTAGATCTCGCTTCCCGCAAGCAAAAAGCATCCTAATCCGTAATCCTCGAAATCTGGTATGCTGGTGTAGTTAACAGGTTGCCCGTCTTTGGGTTCTTTGCCGGTACCCTGTACAAAACCCAGGAAACCGTCCTGATGTAATGATTCTGTCTGAAGCGCATTCCAGGCTTTTACGATAGTGGAATTGTATGTTTTATTTTTGACTAAACCATTATTAATTGCCCATGCCATTCCATAAATAAACAGCGCAGTACCTGTTAATTCTTTGCCGCCGAAGTCCGTTGGATCGGTTAAACTTACATTCCAATAACCGTCTGTACGTTGCAAAGGCGCCAGAGCAGCCAACATTTCTAAAAGCATTTTCTCATATTCGGCGCGATGAGGAGCGTTTATTGGCATAATGTCCAGTACGCGGACAAGCGCAGCGATAATCCAGCCATTTCCACGCGACCAGTAACAATTTTTGCCCGCGGGGATTTTGTATGGAGGCAAAAAATCCTTATCCCGCCACCACAGTTTTTCATCAGGATTATACAAGCCGGAACCGCCTTCTTTGGTTTTTGTATGTGTGTATAGCGCATACATTTTTTCTAAATAGCGGTCATCTTATAACACCAAGTTTGGCAAAAACGGGCATAGCCATTTGTAACGCGTCGATCCACGTCCAGTCGCTGACCTTTTCAGAATCAACCATCAAATCAATAGAAGCTTTAATATCTTTAATCCGCTCTTCTTTTTTATCAATCAGGTAAAGATCAATATAAGTCTGGCCGCAGCATTGGTCATCGCCATTTCTGGTTTGAATACCATTTCTCAATCCCCATTTGTGATTTTCACCCCAGGAAACGGCGTAATCATAGTAATTTTTTTGTGGATCAATTTGGTAAAGTGCCATCAACCCTTCATAATAGACAGCACGTGTCCAGATATTACTTGGCCTTTCACGGTTTGTGATGATGGATTTGCCAGTGTCCGGCCACTTTTTTACAAAATAGTCATTCGCAAGACGAAGCGATTTGAGAAGTTCTTTTTTATCAATTTTGGATGAATCAGTATCTGTTGCCCAGACATTTGATAATGCAGATCCTGCAAGTAATATTCCCAGAACTTCACGCCTTTCCATAATTGAAAATTAAATTGAAGGACAATAATTTTTGTCCGGACGTAAAATTAGGGTAGCAATTTCGCAAACCTTCCTGCGCTCTCCTGTATTGGCTTTCAGTTGTCAAAAATCGTTGTCACAAGAAAAAGTTGTCATAACTCAAATCTGACAGCCGAAAGCCGACCGCCGACAGCCCAATTAAAACCCCATCAAATCCAGATCAAAAGTTTCAGTCATTTCAACCCGTTTTCCCATCTTTTTCTGGATGATTTTCCAATGATGTGCATCTTCGGGAATGATCAGGGAAATGGCTTCTCCCGTTGCTTCGGCACGGCCTGTGCGGCCAATCCGGTGGATATAATCTTTCGGTGAACGGGGTAATTCAAAGTTGATCACGTAAGGCAAAAACTGAATATCAATACCTCTGGAAACCAGATCCGTAGCGACCATCACCGTCAGTTTTCCGGATTTAAATTTATTTAAAACTTCCGTTCTTGCTCCCTGGCTTTTTTTGCTATGCATTGCTGCCGCCTGTATGCCGTTTTTTGATAATTTATCAACAAGATTATCCGCTGTTCTCGTTGAAGAAACAAAAACGAGAACCTGTTTCATTTCACCCGTTTTGATCAGGTAGCGAAGCAATGGTCCTTTTCTTTCAGGATCAACAAAATAACCGCTTTGTTTGATCAGATCGAGGTTTTGTTCTTCCTCTTCAATTTCTATCGTAACCGGATTTCTTAGTATACTTTTGTGGATTTTTTCAACTTCATCCCCCAGAGTTGCAGAGAACAAGATGCTCTGGCGTTTTTTAGGCAGCAGAAAAAAGATGTCCTTCATTTCATCCGCAAATCCCAGATTCAGCATTTTATCAGCTTCATCCAAAACCAGAATTTCCGTTTCCGTAATGTTCAGTGCTTTTGACGATAACAAATCCAGTAATCTTCCCGGCGTGGCGATCAATATCTCAACACCTTGCAAAGCCATCATTTGCGGATTGATAGAAACACCTCCGTAAATCGCAAGAGACTTTACTTTTCTAGGCATTTTTTCTCCAAATGTCTGAAAAACGACGCCAATCTGAACAGCAAGTTCTCTGGTTGGTACCAAAACCAGGGCGGTTATAAAACGGTTTTTCGGAGCACTTTTGGTCTGAAACATTTCAAGAATCGGCAAAACAAAACTTGCGGTTTTTCCTGAACCTGTCTTAGCGATTCCCAAAATATCTTTTCCCGCCAGAATCGCCGGAATTGCTTCCTGCTGAATCGGATACGGTTGAGTATAATTTTGTTCTGCTATGGTTTTTAATAAAGGTTCGGATAAGCCGAGCGTTTTGAAAGACATATGATTTTGTAATGTTAAGATAAAAGGTGCCAAAGGCCGGTGTAAATATACCAATAAGCCAGCTATCATCTTTCCATACCAGGAAAATCATCGTTTCTATCTGACATTTTACTATTGAATAAATATATCAAACAGACTTTATTTCCCTGCAATCATGGTACTAGATCGAAGAGAGTTCTTAGAAAAATTAGGTTTTGGCGCTCTTGCAGTTGGGCTGATCAGTCAGCTTCCGACGGCATCCTGGGCTGCAAAAGTTCCGGGATTACAATTGCCAAGAAGTTTGCCGGAAACACAGGGCATCGCTTCTTCGGGGATACTTGATTTTGTAAATGCGGTTGAAACAGATAAGCTCAATTTGCATAGTATCATGGTTGTGCGCCACGGAAATGTGGTAGCCGAAGGCTGGTGGGGACCTTATGCGCCGGATTTAAAGCATACACTTTATTCGCTGAGTAAAAGTTTTACTTCCACAGCCGTGGGTTTAGCGGTTGCCGAAGGAAAATTAAAAGTGGAAGATAAAGTGGTTTCTTTCTTTCCAAAGGACGTTCCGGCTACGATCAGTGCAAATCTGGCTGCGATGCGTGTGAAAGATTTATTGACCATGTCAACCGGCCATGATACCGATAGTACACCTTCTCTGAGAAACGGAAAGGATACAAATTGGGTGAAAAGTTTCCTTTCGCTACCCGTAGACCACGAGCCGGGATCGTTTTTTGTTTACAACAGCGGCGCGACTTATATGTTATCCGCGATCGTCCAGAAATTGACGGGACAAACAGTTTTGGCCTATTTAACGCCCCGACTATTTAAACCATTAAACATTGAAGGCGCAGACTGGGAGGTAGATCCTAACGGTATCAATACCGGCGGATGGGGTTTACGTTTGAAAACCGAGGACATCGCCAAATTTGGGCAGCTGTATTTACAAAAAGGTATGTGGAACGGGAAACGTATTATTGCCGAAAACTGGATAAAGGACGCAACCAGTTTTGAGGTTCAATCAAAAGGCGGATCAAGGAAAAAAGAAGAAAATGACTGGTTGCAAGGTTATGGATATCAATTCTGGCGTTGCAGGCATGATGCATATCGTGGCGATGGTGCATATGGGCAATATTGTATTGTTATACCAAAAGAAGATCTTGTGGTGGCAATCACCAGTGAGACTTCGGATATGCAGGGAATCCTGGATCAGGTTTGGAATCATATTTTACCTGCAATTAAAAGCACTGCAACAGCAGCTGACAAGCTGGCATCAGGCCAGTTAAAACAAAAATTATCGACATTGGCAGTTCCGTTGGAAAAGGGGAAAACAACTTCACAGCTGGTCAGTACTGTTAGTGGTAAAAGTTTTAGTATCGGGGAAAATTCTCTGGCGGTTAGCGCAGTTTCACTAACTTTTAAAGAAGGTGGGTGCGATTTTAAAATGAAAGACGCGCAGGGTGAACATGTAATTAGTTGTGGAATTAATAAGTGGAAAATCGGTATAACCGACCTGAATATTGTTCCTTTAAAACTTACTGCAACGGTTATTCCGGGTGAAACAAAAACTAAAATTGCCGCTAGCGGGGCGTGGACAGATGACAAGACTTTCGAAATGACCTGGCGTTTTATCGAATCCGCGCATTATGAAGTTGTTAAATGCAGGTTTGAGGAAGGGGGAATTGAGACGGAATTTTTAAGAAGTCTGGCAATTTTGGGGAAAACCAAAGACACGAGACCTGTTTTAAAAGGAAAATTAATGAGTTGATTTGATAAGAATCCGTTGGCATTATTATTTAATGTATCATGGCATCGGTCATAAGCATGGCTGATGCTTTTGTTTTTAAGACATATCATCAACTTATGAAAAAGATTCACTTTATGACGCTCTGCACGCTTGCAGGTATTACACTGTTCAGCTGTAATAACAGTAAAAAAGAGGAAAAGCAAGTTGCTGAATCCGGTGCTGATACTGTTCAGACAGAAGTGCAAACGGCTGTGGACAGCCTGAATTTGCCTGCACCTTTTGCAACCAAATCTTCGGAAAAACGACCGGACGTTGAAGGTTGGAAAGATGGGCAAATGCCAAAGGCTCCGGAAGGTTTTGTTGTAACAAAATATGCCGACAAACTTGATAATCCACGCTGGTCTTACGTAGCACCCAATGGAGATGTTTTTGTAGCTGAGTCGGCAACCAAAAAAAGTGCCGACAGGATTACATTACTTCGTGATGTAAATAAAGATGGTGTACCTGAAATAAAGGAGGTTTTCATGGAAAAGTTGAAACAGCCGCTGGGTATGCTGATCCTTAAAAACTATTTCTATGTTGGAAACACGGATGGGGTAACACGTTATCCATATAAAACAGGTGATACAAAAATTACCGGAAAAGGGGAAAAAATTCTTGAATTGCCTGCGGGTGGGTATAATAACCACTGGACCAGAAATTTATTAGCGAGTGCGGATGGCTCAAAAATTTATGTATCAGTTGGTTCTGGCAGTAATGTTGCAGAACATGGTATGGACAATGAGAAACGTCGTGCTAATATTTTACAGATTAATCCGGATGGAACGGGCGAAAAAGTATTTGCAAGTGGTTTGAGAAATCCCGTTGGAATGGGTTGGGCCCCCGGGACTAACGCGCTTTGGACAGCTGTGAATGAGCGTGATGAACTGGGTGATGAACTTGTTCCGGATTATTTAACGAGTGTAAAAGAAGGCGGATTTTACGGATGGCCGTATTCCTATTTCGGAAATCACCCGGATCCAAGAATGAAAGGTGAAGGAAAAGACCTGGTTGCCAAGGCGATTGTGCCTGATGTTCCGCTGGGTTCTCACACGGCGTCATTAGGGCTTGCATTTTATAACAAAACAGAATTCCCTTCAAAGTATCATAATGGTGCATTTGTTGGTCAGCACGGTTCTTGGAACAGGTCAAAAATCTCAGGATACAAAGTTCTTTTCGTTCCATTTAAAAATGGAAAACCATCAGGAAAACCGGAAGATTTTTTAACTGGTTTTATTGAAAATGAAGATAAAGTTTATGGCCGTCCCGTCGGGATTGCTGTTTTGGGAGATGGCTCATTATTAGTAAATGATGATTCCGGTGGCACGATCTGGCGTGTAAGTGCCAAATAAGAAATTAGCTTTGAGGAATAAAATAGGTGGCCTGGTTTGAAAGAATCAGGCCATTTCTATATGTCGAAGATCACCATGGGTACGGCCAGATTAATTATTTGTATTTCATTAACAGAAAGTTAAAATATTTTCTCGATAAAATTTGCATTATAATACCAATCGGTATATTTTTACATCGTTATTCCTGATGTGTATGGTTTAGATCATCAGAAGTAACATTATTTTTTAAACTTACATATACCGATCAGTATATAACTTAAATTAAATAAAATTAAAACGATAAATAATACAGTTCTAATCACTGGCGGAAGTGCAGGAATTGGTTTTGCAATTGCAAAACTGTTGTCAGAAAAAGGAAATCAAGTAATTATAACCGGAAGGGACAAAACACGATTGGATAGCGCTCTTTCCAAACTGCCGGGCGTGATAGGTTATGCTTATGACGTTACAAAAGAAGATGAGGTAGATCAGCTGATTGAGATATTGACAAAGGATTTTCCAACACTTAATATTGTGATTAACAACGCTGGAAAAGCACATCTTTCCAGGCTGACAGAAGAAGTAGGTATCTTTCAAAAGGCAGGCGAGGAAATGCTGACCAACTATCTTTCAATTCTTCGGATCAATGAAAAACTGCTATCCCTGCTAGGTGCACAGAAAGAATCTGCGATTGTAAATGTTTCGAGCATTGTGGCTTTTGTGCCAAATCATGTGATGGCTACTTACGGAGCGAGTAAAGCCGCTCTGCATTCTTATAGTCAGTCGCTGCGCATCGCTTTGGCAAAATCAACAAGCATTAAAGTTTTTGAATTAATGCCTCCTTTAGTAAATACAGATTTTTCTCAGGAAATTGGAGGAGCGAATGGAATATCACCAGTGCAGGTTGCCGAAGATCTGGTGCAGGCATTGGAAAGTGATACATATGAAATTCATGTGGGCAGAACAGCACAGATATTCGAATTATTCCATACATCCCCGGCGGATGCTCTGGCAGCTATGAATCCGAGCTGATTTAATAATTATATAAAATCCGTAGGATTCAGCAACTGATCTAAATTAAAACATTGCTGAATCCGACGGATTTCTATTAAATTATCTTATTATTCTGTCGTAATGGTGTGGTTAACCAAGGCAGAGAGCACTTCAACTACGCCATTTTCATCATTACTTTTGGCTATGAATCTTGCTACGCTTTTGATATCCGGATGCGCGTTGGCCATTGCGTAGGAGTAGTAGCCTTTTTGAAGCATTTCCAGATCATTAAAATAATCGCCAAAGACCATGGTTTCTTCAAAAGTTACGCCAAATTTTGCCTGCAAAACCTCCATGGCTTTCCCCTTGTTAGCTTGTTTATGAGAAATATCAAGCCATATTGGTCCGGAAACTTTTACCTGATAGGCATCCTGCAAATATTTGTAATGCGGATAACTATTGCCTTCTGAACCAGCCAGATCACATAAAGTAAATTTCAGAAATTGATCATCTTCGACGTTTAACAAATCGTCAACAACTTCATATCTTTCAAAATACAATTTCAGGTGATCAATAAATTCCGGTTCATTGCTTTCTACATAAGCTTTTTTCTTCCCACAAATCACGGCATAAGTTCCGCCAATACTTCTGGATTTTATGATCAGCTCCTTTACAATCTGATGATCCATATCCTGCACATGGATTTCTTCATTTTGATAAACGACATAACTTCCGTTTTCAGCAGCAAAAATGACCTCGTCCTTTATCTCATCCAACGTTTTTAAAAGATTGTAATATTGCCTGCCACTTGCTGCGACAAAAATAATTCCCTGCTCTTTTAACTTTCTGAATACCGGCAAAAAAGAATCACTTAACTCATGTTTCGAATTGAGAAGCGTACCGTCCATATCTGTTGCAACCAGCTTTATATCTGACATCCTGATGTTTTTTCTTGATCAATAGTATATATAAAGAACGGCCACAGGAATAAATAATTCCCAATGTAGATTAACTATTTGTGACTGAAATTTGATTTTAAGTATCCTGTGAAGGGATTACAGAAAATGTAATCGTATTATACAGATTCGAATTCCAGTTTCGATGGCTGTATAGTGGACTTTGATGCATCCAGTATTTCTATACCAGCTAATTGTCCATCCGCCGTATAATCCAGGATTACGCCTTTTTTGTCAACATCGGATTCCGCAATCGCAAGGTCGCTCAGTTTGATATAAAGGATATCAGTTTCTTTATCGTATTTAACTTTCATCGGAATTTTGAAAAATTAGATCGAGTTTGAGACTGTGAGTCAAGACCTTGGTAACAAAAATTACAGGTCCATTCTGCAATACTAATCACCACTTTTCCAACCCCAACAATTTCTTCCCCAATTCGGATAGCTCAGCGGTTCCATATTTTGTTTTTTCCCAATTTCTGGGATCGCCCGGAAAAGCATAACCTTCCGGTGCTTGTCTTTCTTTCCACGAATTAATCCGCCATTGACGTAATTCTTCATTTTCTTCCTGCGCAGGCATCATTGCAATGTATTGAGCAAGGCGAACTTTGTCTTTACTTCGGTTTGCACGAATTCCATGGGGCTGGGAACTATTGAAAATCAACAGATCTCCCGCGTTCATTTTTACTTTAACCAATTCAAAACCAGTAGTATCCGGTTGGAAATGATTGCGGTCTTCGGGTTGTGTCAATTTCCAGGTGCCATAGGTTCTGAACAATTCAGGAATACATTGAAAGCCACCCATATTTTCATCATCCTGATCCGCCAAAGCCAAAACACCCTGAACATTTTGCGGTTTTGTTTCCGGATCATAATCCCAATGAATAAAACCTTTGTAGTCAAAGCCCGGCCGCAATGGGACATTCAAATTGGCACGGTCAATTGTGACCCATAACTTTTCCGTTCCCCAAATATCAGTGAACGCCTGGTGCACTTTTGGAAACTGACGGTTGTCCCACATATACTGATGGTTATAAACTTCAACCATTCCGGTATTAGTTAATTCTTTCATTTTCATTTCTGCACGTGGCGGCGCATACCAGGTTTCCGGATCATTCGGATCTTTTTCCTCAAATTCCCAAAGAAAATCTGCCAGCTTTTTAACCTGTTCTTTTGGAACGGCATCTTTGATCACAATGTAGCCATTCGTGATCCAGAATTGCCAGTCCTCCTCGGTCAATAAACCAAGTGGTTTTCCATTACTCCGGTCGTTCAGTTTGACATTGCTTGATTTCGCAGTGGATGGATTTCCCGGAATATCTTTATGGGTGTTATTGGGCACCATCGTTGGTGCCATGATTTTATGGTCCATTGTTAATGATATTTTTGTGTGATTTAATAGGATAAAGTTACTTTATAAGGAGTCGTCATATCCACCGCTCCAATATCCACTATTTGCTCTCTATTGATATTTTTGGTAAATTTTAATCCGGAATTGGCAAAAAAGAGACGAAATATTTATTAGACAGCCTGGCATTCTCAAAAAAGACAATTCTGGCTATACTAACTGCTAAAAGCCAACAGCAAAATGAAAATTGTTCGAGAGGAAATCGCGCCCGATCAGGGAAGTTCATTTAAAGTCCTGCTAACACCCGGCCTGAATGATACTTTTCTCTGGCATTTTCATCCTGAGTATGAAATTGTTTATGTGGAAGGAACCAGCGGGACACGGCATGTCGGAGATCATACTTCGATTTATGAAGGAAGCGACCTTGTTTTCATCGGACCAAATATTCCTCATTTGAATTTTGATTACGGCGTAAGAACTTCATGCGAGCAGGTGATTATTCAAATGAAGGAAAATTTCCTGGGAAAAGATTTTCTGGAAATTCCAGAATTTGCGGCGATTAAAAAACTGTTTGATCAATCTCATTTTGGACTATCCTTTTCGGGGGAAACGAAACAAATTGTTGGAGAGAGATTAAAAGTTTTGCCTGATCTTGATCACTTTGATCAGCTGATTTCGCTTCTGCAAATTTTAAGAATATTGGCAACGTCTAATCAGGTAAGCGTTTTAAATAATACACCAGCTGGAAATAAATCGCTGCAAAAAGAACAGTTACGGATGGATTCAATTTATAAATATGTTGAAACACATTTTGATCAAAAACCGGATGTGAATTTTATTGCAGAGCAGGTTAATCTTACCACCGCTGCTTTTTGCAGATTTTTCAGGAAAAATGTAAAAATGACTTTTACGGATTTTGTTAATCAGTATCGTATCAATCAGGCGAAGAATTATTTATTACAGGACAAAACGGTCTCAGAAACATGTTTTGCAGTTGGTTTTGAGAGTTTATCTTATTTTAATAAGTTGTTTAAAAAAGTGGAAGGTGAAAATCCTTCTGAGTTTAAGAGGCGTTATTTGAAATAAGGGTTTTATTGCATTCAATTCTATCTGGCTCCGCGTCCAGCTTATAGAAAACGGTAAAGGGATATATTTTCTCTGGCTCCATCGGAGCCTCCCGTTTATAGAAAAGCGGCAACAGGATATATTTCCTGGCTCCTTCGGAGACCCCTGGAATTATCTGTGTTATCGCAATTAATAAGATGATTTTAGGATAAGGAAACTCCTGACGGAGTTGGACTTAGATAAGCCCAAAATTCCCGCTATAAACAGGTGACGGCTAAGCCGTCTTGAAACTTCGAAATTTATGGATTGGAATTTGAATTCTTTCAAGCCTGCATTATCAACATTAACCAAATTAAACTTCTTAATGGCTCCTTTGGAGCCTCCTGTTTATAGAAACGGCAACAGTTTATCTTTCCCGGCTCCTTCGGAGCCTCCTGGAATTTCTGTGTTATCGCAATTAATAAAATGATTCAAGGAAACTCCTGACGGAGTTGGACCTGGGAAGTACTGAATTCATGCTATAAACAGGTGACGGCTAAGCCGTCTTGAAACTTCGAAATTTATGGATTGGAATTTGAATTCTTTCAAGCCTGCATTATCAGCATTAACCAAATTAAACTTCTTAATGGCTCCTTTGGAGCCTCCTGTTTATAGAAACGGCAACAGTTTATCTTTCCCGGCTCCTTCGGAGCCTCCTGGAATTTCTGTGTTATCGCAATTGATAAAATGATTCAAGGAAACTCCTGACGGAGTTGGACCTGGGAAGTACTGAATTCATGCTATAAACAGGTGACGGCTAAGACGTCTTGCAACTTTTAAATTTATGGATTGGAATTGGAATTCTTTCAAGACTGATTTATAAACATTAACCAAATTAAACATCTTAATGGCTCCTTTGGAGCCTCCTGTTTATAGAAAACGGGAACAAGAGATCTTTCCTGGCTCCTTTCGGAGCCTCCTGGAATTATCTGTGTTATCGCAATTAATAAGATGATTTAAGGATAAGGAAACTCCTGACGGAGTTGGACCTGGAAGTACTGAATTCATGCAATAAACAGGTGACGGCTAAGCCATCTGGCTAGTACAAAATTTGTAAAAAGGGATTAAATACTTTGGAGCTTTTTCTGGGAAAAACCACCGAAATTTTCGAAAAAAGGCTTACCCGATTCAGGATAAGCCTCAATTATATTAAGCAATAACAGCCATTTTATTTTGCAGATATTCACTGATTTCCTTCACCGTTTGCAGCTTGGGATAATCTTCATCAGGAATAGAAACTTTAAATTGATCTTCCATCTGTAAAATTAAATCAACGGTATCGAGGCTGTCAAGTCCCAGATCACGTGAAAGATTGGCATCGTCTGTGATAGATTGAAACGGCAGGCCGGAATTCGTTGCCAATAATGTCCTGATTTGCTCTTTCATAGGAAAATCTTTGGTTTATGATAAATAGGAATACGAGAGATTCTCCTTTTTTGTGGCAACACGCGCATTGTTAAATTAAAGCAGAAGGGCAGAAAAATTTTCTATCACTTTTTGATGAGCTGCGTGGTAGGAAAATTCGGATATTTTCACTCCAACTTTACAGCAAGAATAAGGTTATTCAATGACGAAAAAGTAACATTCGGGGAATCAATTGGTTGTTGAAACAATATTCATAATTTAGAAACATAAACCAAAACCAAAAGATCATAAAAGAATGAAAAAACTATCCGGGCTTTCACTGGGGTTACTATTGATCACCTCCACATTAACACAGGCGCAAACAAAAGATCCTGTTGTGGAAGGCATTGTAAAAGAAGCGACAGAAAATTCGCAGCTGGAAAAACTGGCGCACGAATTAATGGACGTGATTGGGCCACGCCTCGTCGGCTCGCCACAAATGCAGCAGGCAAACGACTGGGCAGTAGCGAAATACAAAGAATGGAGCATTTCTGCGAAAAATGAAAAATGGGGAGAATGGAGAGGCTGGGAGCGGGGCGCTTCGCACATTGATATGGTTTACCCGAGAGTGAAATCTCTGGAAGGAACGCAGCTGGCATGGAGCCCTTCGACAGGAGGGAAAACGGTAACTGCTGAGGTTATCATAATTCCGGATCTGGCTGATTCTGTTGCTTTTGCAAAATGGCTTCCTTCTGTTAAAGGCAAATTTGTGATGACAAGTATGTTGCAGCCCACAGGCCGTCCCGACTATAACTGGCAGGAATTTGCAACCAAGGAATCTTTTGACAAAATGAAAAAAGAACGTGATGCACAGACGGAAGCCTGGACAAAACGTATTGCCAAAACCGGATATAATGGACGTACACTTCCGGCAGCTTTGGAAAAAGCCGGCGCAGCAGGCGTTGTTGGGTCATTATGGTCAAAAGGATTTGGGGTTAATAAAATCTTTGGTGCATCAACCAAGAAGATTCCAACGGTGGATATCGCCCTGGAAGATTATAGTTTGTTATATCGTCTGGCAGAATCTGGTCATACACCAAAAATCAGTGTAAAGGCTGATTCAAAGGAAAACGGTTTGGTACCAACTTTCAACACCATTGCCGAAATCAAAGGAAGCACAAATCCGGAAGAATATGTAATACTTTCCGCGCATTTTGATTCATGGGATGGCGGTACCGGCGCAACAGATAATGGAACCGGAACTTTGACGATGATGGAAGCCATGCGTATTTTGAAAAAAGTATATCCAAATCCAAAAAGAACGATTCTGGTTGGGCATTGGGGAAGTGAAGAACAAGGTTTGAATGGTTCCCGCGCTTTTGTTGAAGATCACCCTGAAATTGTTAAAAACATTCAGGCGGTTTTCAATCAGGATAATGGAACGGGCCGTGTTGTCAATTTATCAGGACAAGGATTTTTGAATGCTTATGATTATCTGACACGCTGGTTGTCGAAGGTTCCGGATGCAATCAAAGCTCCGATTGAAACGAAATTTCCTGGTGCCCCGGGCGCTGGCGGATCTGACTTTGCTTCGTTTGTGGCAGCTGGTGCTCCTGCGTTTTCTTTGAGCTCTTTAAACTGGTCTTACGGAAATTACACATGGCATACCAACCGTGATACTTATGACAAAATCGTTTTTGATGATGTCCGCAGCAATGCAATTTTAGCAGCCATTATGGCTTATCAGGCCAGTGAAGATCCTGCTAGAACTTCCCGCGAAAAAAGTGTCCTTCCTTCTAATGCAAAAGGTGAGCCTGGTGTCTGGCCAGCGGTTAAGAGCCCTACGCGGAAAGGCGGAGTTGAATAATAATTATTAAGGCCGGGTCGCCGGTGCGATTAATTGTTAAGGGTTAATGATTTGCCGAGATATTTTTTAGAATATTCTGATATACTGGGAGCCAGATTTTGCGTCTGGCTCCCTTTTTGGCTCTTTATAGGTTACACGAATTCATTTTTTCTGTAACAATTGAAGAGAACTGTCATTGATTTCAAATGCCTTATTGGTCAATAATGTAATCACTTCTGCGCCGGCCATGATTACGGGGCCATAACCGTGTGCTGCAAAGGGACTGATGGGGCGGTGGTAATAAAATGCAGGGTCAAATCCCATTCCGGTTCCAACGCAGGTGCCTTCCACTTGCCCTTCTTTATTAATTTTTGTGGAAACGGCGTTCCATGCCAAAAGTGTCATCGGCGCATAAGTAAGGCCGTCGATCCAGCCATTGTTGATTGCTTTTGCAAAGGCATAAGCATAAATCGCAGTTGCGGAAGTTTCCAGATATGAATCATTTCTGTCCAGCAATTGATGCCAGAAACCTGAACCGGATTGGTAAGAAGCCAGGCCGCGGACATGTGCTTTTAATAGTTCAAGAATTTTTGGCCGTCCGGGATGGTTTGCAGGCAGTACATCCAGCAACTCCACTTTTGTCAGAATCGCCCAGCCATTTGCACGGGCCCAGTGAAATTCCGGATGTTCGGTCATGCCTTCTACCCAGCCATGCATATATACACCTTTGCTTTTGTCAAACATTCTGCCGGAGATTTGCAAAACCTGTTTTACGGCTTCATCATAATATTTCTTATTTCCTGTCAATTTTCCCATTTGTGCCAAAGCCGGTACCGCCATGAATAAATCGTCAAGCCAGATCGTATTTGGCTGAGGTCTGTTTCTGGCCAACGAACCATCTTTCAACTTGTGTTCTTTGTTTAAAATATAATCAATATGGCTATCGATCAACGGACGGAAATCTCCCGTTGTTCCGGCTCTGGTTGCTTTGATCATCGCCGCACACATGGCACCGCAATCGTCCAGCGCATGTGGATTTACTAATCCCCGCAGCGGTCCGGCTGTACCCCAATCGGCGTGTTCTGCACTTGTCTTTTTGAAATAAGGAACAGATTCTGCAATAAATTGAAGTCGCTTATCCGCATATTCTTTAAATTTTGGATCGCCGGTAACCTGGCTCGCCAGTAGCATAGAAGAATAGGTAACGCCCCATTCATAACTCACAATCCGGTAATCACCTTTTTGCAACGCTGTATTCTGATCGATTTTGGTAAGATCTGTAACTGTTTTTCCTGTTTTTGTATCAACAAAAGCAGTAGGCGTGACCTTGTCTAAATATGCATGAATACGATTTAAATCATTGACGATACTTTCTTTTTTCACCAAACCATAAGGCACCGGATAATCCGGCTGTAATAAGTGTAATGGTGTATTGGAATCATTCGCCTTTGTTTCATTTCTTTGAGCAACAGCATTTTGTGCGTACCCGGCCAATAATGAGGAAAGAATAATTCCCTGGTATATAAATTGTTTTGATAGACATTTTGCACACATATATTTTCTTGGTTATTAGTCAAAAATGGTATTATTTCTAATCACAAATGTGATCTTTTAAAGTTTGCTTACATTCCCGTACTCTCCTGTTTGTTTCAATAAATTTTCATGAAATTTAAATTAAGCCAGGACTATGCTTAGCTTTGAATTAATGCCAAACTACAAATTGAATTGATATGCATTTGATACAAACCATAGAAGCACAAGCCAACATACTTCTACTTCGCACTTTCGAGTCCGGTTCAGAGCCGGAAAATCAGCAGGTTTTTAAGGCTGAGAAAGGAGAAATCTGGTGGCCTTTGGAAAGTGAAATCTGGTTAGGTCTGGGGAAAACTCCGAAAATTCCTGCCATCCTGAAAATCTTCCGTTCGCTCTTCTTTAAACGTAAAGACCGCTGGCCGGAACAGATCGTTCTGGATGCAAAAGGTAAATCCGCAGACTGGATTGAAGCCGCTGTCAACGGTTTAATTTTAGGCGGGTATAACATTCAGCTTTACAAATCAGAGCCGAAAGTTTTCAGTAACTTTTTTGAAGAAACTGGCAAACTTTTCATTTTGGTTGATGAAGTTTCTGAGGAAAATGAAACAGCCATAAATCTTGCACATAAAACGGCGTTGACCCAAATCCGAATCATGGATTTGATGAATGCCCCTTCAAATTACAAATCCCCGGAAATATTGGGTGACTGGGCCATTGAGTCCGGTGAGAAGAACGGATACAAGGTTACCGTTTTTGATAAAGATAAACTGGAAGAACTTGGCATGGAAGCGTTGCTTTCGGTCAGTAAAGGAAGTGATGTTCCGCCGGTTATGATCGTCAGCGAATATAAACCGGAATCTTATCAAAAAACAATTGCGCTGGTTGGAAAAGGTGTCACTTTTGATACCGGAGGTATTTCCATCAAACCTTCTGCCAGTATGCACTTGATGAAAAGTGACATGGGCGGTGCGGCGGCCGTGCTGGGAATGGTTGAACTGGCCGCACAATTGAAATTACCTGTCAGGATTATCGGCATAATTCCATCCACCGAAAATTCCACAGACGGCTCCTCCATGAAACCGGGTGATGTAATAAATTCCTACGCAGGAAAAACAATTGAAGTGATTGATACGGATGCGGAAGGAAGGTTGATTTTGGCGGATGGAATTAGTTATGCCGTAAGAGAATTTAAGCCGGATGTAGTCATTGACCTTGCGACTTTGACGGGAAGTGTCATTCAAACGCTTGGTTATGAGGCAGCAGGACTTTTTAGTTCAAGTGATAATCTGGCTGCCGATTTGATAAAATCAGGAGAAAAAACAGGTGAGCGTTTGTGGCGTTTACCGATTTGGGATGAATATAAGGAAGAGATTTCTTCGGACATTGCTGACCTGAAAAACTATCATGGAAAACCATTGGCTGGTGCTATCGTAGCTGCGAAATTTCTGGAAGTCTTTACAGATGAGCATCTTGAATGGGCGCATCTGGACATTGCCGGAATGGCTTTTGGCGAAGCAGAATTTGCTCCGGGAAGAGCCGGAACAGCGTTTGGTATCCGTTTATTAAGAAATTATTTATCAGCCTTGTAATACACGTTTGGTTAAAAATAAATAATGGCTTGCTTTAATTTCAATTATTTCAGACTATTATTCTAAATTTTAAAATGACGTAAATTTAACTGCGGCTTTACTTGATTAGTAGCTTGTTTTTGTTAGATTTGAGAAAGGAAGTTTTTCATGCAAAGTTTCCGGAGCTGGAAAATTTGGCATACATACCTATCACATTAATCTACTTTTATGGCGCGTCCTTTAACTTTTCTATGTATTTCCACTTATTTCAAAGGGAATGATTTTCTGAGAGCCTGCAAAAATGCAGGTAATACGGTTTACTTATTGACGGCTAAAAAACTGGATCAAAAACCTTGGGCGCGTGAATCGGTCGACGAGTTTTTTTACATAGAAGAAGGAGAAGATAAAACATATAATATGGACGAGGTCGTCACCGGCCTTGCGTATGTCATGCGCAGCCGAATGGTTGATCGCGTAGTGGCGCTTGATGATTTTGATGTAGAAAAAGCATCTCTGATCCGTGAATATTTCAGGATTCCGGGTATGGGACAAACCACCGGGAAATATTTCCGTGACAAACTGGCCATGCGTACCAAGGCGTTGGAGTCAGGAATTTTGGTCCCGGGTTTTTGTGCGCTTTTTAATGATGATATTATCAACCGTTTTATAGACGAACATCCGGGTCCCTGGATGATCAAACCTCGTTCAGAAGCTTCGGCTACGGGTATTAAAAAAATGCATAACCGCGAAGAATTGTGGGAGACAATTCATGAGCTTGGTGATAAGCGTCATGCCTATCTGGTGGAACAATTCAAACCGGGGGATGTCTATCATGTTGATTCTCTGTCGATGAATGGGCGGGTGATTTTTTCATGGAACAGTAAATATCTGGCTCCTCCGTTTGACGTAGCGCATGGTGGCGGAATCTTCAGATCGGTCACAGTTCCTTTTGATTCCTCAGAAGCACACGCACTGGAAACGATTTCTATTGATGTTTTGAAAGCTTTTGGATTGAGACACAGCGCCTCACATACAGAGGTGATCCGCTCAAAAGATGACGGGAAATATTATTTTTTAGAAACTTCTTCCCGTGTCGGAGGCGCGCATTTATCCGAAATGGTTGAGGCTTCTTCCGGCATCAATTTATGGAAAGAATGGGCGAAGATGGAAACAGCTGAAGCAAATGGCGAAAGTTTCAAATTGCCACCGGTTCGGAAAGAATATTCAGGAATTATCATATCACTTACCCGTCAGCAATGGCCGGATATGTCGGTTTTTAATGATCCGGAAATTGTTTGGAGAATGGATGAAGAATATCATGTTGGTTTGGTGGTCCGTTCAAAACAAAGAGATAAGGTGATTGAGCTTTTGGATAAATATGCCGAAATTATTCAGAATGACTACCATGCTTCGGCTCCCGCCCCAGACAGGCCTTCACATTAACTATATTATCTTATAAGTTTTAATATTAAGATTTTGTAAATGAGTATATTAGTATAATTTATGGCTCATTAACATATATTTCAAATATTTTCCAGGCATTCAGATTGTTAGAATTATTACAATCCGAATGCCTTTTTACATCTCCATACATTGGGAAAGAGCTCCGGATTAGAAGCAGAATGTTAGAAGATGATTGAGTGAAGTACTAAAAGAATTCTATTCTTATATATACTAAACAGTACGCTTGACATTACTCATCTCTAACCCACATTACGCTATGTTGCACTTTACTAAATCATTTTATCTGCTTGTCCTTGTCTGTTTTATCTTTTTTGGATGTAAAAAAGACGATGAGATAGTTCCTAAAAATATCGTTACTTATGATGGTACTGAGTTTGAATTATCCAGCGGTCTTATTCTGTACTTTGGTCAATTATCATCAAGTCAAGTAAATGCACAGGTTTTATTCCTTTACTCCTCTGGTATAAAAATTCACGAAAGCGGAGGGAAAATTGATTCAACATCTGGTATAGGCCATACGGTGTATTTTGAAATATTCAGTCCCACTTCTACCATATTAGGTGATGGCGAATATACATTCGACCCATATTTCACTTATAAAGAAAAGACGTTTAATAACTCCTACACCGTTTTTAACGCCAATTACTCCACTTCACAAGGTGAATTCCACGAAATTATGTCAGGGAAAGTTATCGTAAAAAAAGATGGGAATGATTACACCATCACGTTCGATTGTAAAGAAGATCTCGCCGGTAAACAGCTGACAGGATTTTACAAGGGAGCGTTGAAAGTGTATGATGAAAAATAGATTTTTGAAGAGGTTTATTGAGTATAACTGTTAAGTGTTTAAATCAGAAAGTCATTACTTTTTGACAAATCTGCGTCAGTAACTTTTACTGTTTCAAATTTGTGAAATGTATGAGTTACTACGATCCAAAAATTCATCACCGCAGGTCAATACGACTAGACACGTACGACTATTCCCAGGAAGGATTATACTTTGTAACCTGTTGTTGCCAGGATCGTGAATATTTCTTTGGCGAAATAATTAATAGTGAATTAATTCTAAATGAAGCTGGAAAACTGATTGAACAGGAATGGATGAATCTGTCTGATCGTTTTCTTAATATCCGCCTGCACGATTTTGTCATAATGCCAAACCATTTTCATGCGATTTTGGAATTGGTAGGGGCGACCCTTGTGGTCGCCCGGAATTCTCCGGATATTCCTACAAGCAACCACAATTTCGAAGAGAAAGGGCCAGGGCGACCACAAGGGATCACCCCAACGGATACCTCAGCGGATACCCAAGTGACTGCCCCAACGATAGGAGACATCATTTCCGCTTTTAAATCCATCACGACCGTAAAGTACATTCATGGTGTGAAAACCGCTAACTGGCCAAAATTTAATAAAAGATTATGGCAGCGTAATTATTACGAACATATAATCCGAAACGAAATTGCATTAAATAACATAGCCAATTACATCATTGAAAATCCAAAAAGATGGAATGAAGATAGATTCAGGTAGGGGCGACCCTTGTGGTCGCCCAAATCTCTCAATCCCCTAAAGATATTGAATTGGATAATACGTATACCGAAATAACCTTATGGATACTGGAACCAGGGCAACCACAAGGGATTGCCCCAATTGCTAATAATAATTTTTTGGATACTGGAACCAGGGCAACCACGAGGGATTGCCCCTACTGCTAATAATTTTTTGGATACTGGAACCAAGGCAACCACGAGGGATTTCCCCAACTGCTAATAATAATTTTTTGGATACTGGAACCAGGGCAACCACAAGGGATTGCCCCTACTGATGCCCCAACGAGGACGAATTGCCCAACGATCTGGATAAATTATGACAACTTAAACGCCTGTCTTCCAAGTAAAATCCAGTTCCCCTTCATTTTTTGCCAAACATAAAATACGCCCAGCTTCACTGCGGCCGGTTCTTTACCTTTATTATGCGTATCACCCATTAATTTGTGACGAACAATGGCAACATCACCTGAAATTGAGATTGTCTGATCTGAAAGTTCAATACGTGTGAAATGTGATTCTCCACTGGTAATGGCGCGAACGAATTCTTTTTGATCTTCCAAAAGGCCACTTGAATGTCCGTAAGACAATGACGGAGATGTTAATTTGGTTAAAGTTGCCCCATCTGCATCTACAATTGCTTTTCTTAATTTCTCAATCGCTTGGCCAACCGCTTTTTCATCAGCACTTTGTGCAAATGTGATCAGAGTTGAAAACAAGAAAAATGCAGCAACAAAAAATGTTTTTTTCATAATTTCACAAAAAAATAATTCGTTAAAATGTTTTTAAACTCAGGAATGAAAGGCGTTTGCTTAGAGCTATACTAAATGTTAACCTGTTCCATTTTTGGTGCAAAAAAGTGCATTACAGTCCAGGCAAGCAGATATGCAAAACCGCAAATTATGAAAATAATATTATAACCGGCACCAATATTTCCTGCCGTTTTATAATTGTCGAGAATAATACCTACCATAAGCGGAAAAAGTATCCCGCCTACTGATCCGGCCATTCCACCGATACCAACCACAGAACTCACTGCTTTTTTAGGAAACATATCAGAAGCTGTTGTGAAAATATTAGCACTCCAGGCCTGATGAGCGGCCGCAGCCAAACTAATCAGAAATACTGCCTGCCATATATTGGTTGTATATTGAGCCAGCATAATTGGGGTAACCAGAAATGCAAAAATCAGCATAGAAGTTTTTCGCGCACGAAAAATGGGCCAGCCTTTTTTAATCAATGCTCCTGACAGGTAACCACCGCCGATGCTTCCAATGGTTGTTGCAGTATAAACAATTACCAGTTCCAGACTTGGCTTGGATAGGTTTAATTTGAATGCCTCTGCAAAATAAGAAGGAAGCCAATAAAGGAAAAACCACCAGATTGGATCCGTCAGCATTTTACCAAAAACAAAAGCCCAGGTCTGGCGCACTTTGAAAAGATCAAGCCATTTTACGGGAGCTTCCTTGCTGGTGTCCGGTTCGTTATCGCTATGAATATATTCAAATTCAGCCTGGTTGATCCTGGTTTGTTTTGCCGGAACTTCATAATAAATAAACCAGAAAATTAACCACACAAAACCAAGTGCTCCGGTGATCAAAAACGCTTCCTGCCAGCCATATGATCCCAATAACCAAGGAACCATGATGGGTGCGACAACAGCTCCAATGTTAGCTCCTGAATTAAAAATACCCGTTGCCAGTGCCCTTTCTTTTTTGGGGAACCATTCTGCCGTTGCCTTGATCGCGACCGGGAAATTCCCCGCTTCTCCCAATCCAAGTAAGGCACGCATAAACCCAAAACTCATTGTCCCGGTAGCGGCAGCGTGTAAAATGGCCGCTATACTCCATACTATAACCGAAATAATATAACCAAGTTTGGTACCGATTTTATCAATAATAGCCCCAAAACCAATAAGTGAAACCGCATAGGCAGCCTGAAAAGCCATTACAATATGACTAAAATCCTTCTCCGTCCAGGCAAAATCAGCTTCAAGTGCTGGTTTTAATAAGCCCAGAACCTGTCGGTCCAGATAATTGATCGTAGTGGCAAAAAACAAGAGAGCTACAATACGCCATCGGTACTTCGTCATTTGGGTTTCCATTTTCGGAATTTCGGTTGTAAGCATAATTGCGACGGGATAGAGTGACTGGAATTATAAATTATATTTTGGCGTATTCAGCTTTTGTTAGAAACTCAGCCAATGTTTGGGCAGTGCCAAAGGTGACCAGAGATTCTAAATAGTGGACGACATTATCCTCAGATACCCCCAATTTTGTAAGATCAGTCCCCCAAACAAATGCATCTTTCAGTATCAGATGCGCCATTTCAGATAAGGAAGATAGTTGCCATTTTTGGTAAAAATAAGCGGCTTTTTGATCATGGATCAGATAATAATTTCCATTGGAAAGTCCGTAATAGTTGTCACCGTCTTTTCTGGCAGCCTTCATGAAAAAGATATACACTGCCAAACCAAAAGTCATATATTCAGGTGCAACGCCATATTCTTTGTGAAATTCAATAAATGAGGGAACAACCCGGGAAGTGATTTTTGCAGAATAATTGTGTGTAATATTAATCCATTTGTGCCCGATATACGGATTTCTGAAACGATCCAGAATCAACTTGCTGAATTTTTGTGTCCGCTCGGTACTAACCGGATAAGGAATAGCGACAGCAATTTCGTTATGGATTAAATTGGTTATAAAAGCAGAAAATAATTCATCTTCCATGGCTTCGGCAACCGTTGGGAAACCGCTGAGATACGCCAGTCCGCAGCCCAAAGTATGCACTCCGTTCAATATCCGAAGTTTTAATTCGCGGTATAACTCAATATCGGGTTCTATGATCAGGCCCGGATCTACCTGACTGAATGATAGAATTTCTCTTACTTTTTTATCACCTTCAATCGCCCAAAGTCCGTAGTATTCCGAGATGATCATCAAGTCATCTTTGTAACCAAGTTGCTCTTCAATTTCCTTTTTTACAAAATCATCCGGCCTGCCCGGAACGATGCGGTCCACAAGAGAATTACAAAACGAATTACACTGTTCGAGCCAGTCGATAAAGGCGCTTTCCAGTCCGTTTCTATGAGCAAGTTCCAGTACAATGGATTCCAGTTTTTTTCCATTGTCAGAGATCAGTTCAGTAGGAACTATGACAAGTCCGGCATCCGGATTTCCACCAAATGCTTTGAAACGGGTATATAAGAACGCAAGCAATTTTCCCGGATACGAAACTGGTGGCCATTGATAAATATCGTCCTGAACTAATTGAATGCCAAGTTCTGTGGTATTGGAAAATACAATTTTGATAGCCGGATTTCTTGCGCAATCCAGCACCAGCGACCATTGGTTTTTGGCTGAAATTACTCTGCTGATTGAAGACGAAATAATGTTTTCCTCTACCAGCTTTCCATTTTGAACGCCTTTCATGACAAGGGTATACAAATTATCCTGCCGTTCAAAAGCTTTTAAATCACCCTGATCTGTTGATTTAACGACGACAATCCGGCCGTTAAAAATTCCCTGACGGTTGGCTTTATCTACATAATAATCGGCCAATCCACGGAGAAATGCACCAGTTCCAAACTGAATGATTTTCTCCGGTAATTGAAAAATAGAGTCATCCGGGACGATCACGTCAGGATTATTCCGCAGCCGCCGTAAATGTTCACGAAATAATTGATTCATAATTTGTAAATCTTGATCATGATAAACGGCTCATTTTTAATTTTTTACAGATTGTTTTAACAACCAGATCGAAAGTTCTTTCGCAGCATCAAAGTTTTGAAAGCTGTTGTCAATTCTTCTTCCATCCAGATATTCATTATAGATCCACGGATCACCAATCGCGAATACGGTTCCTTTCCCGTATTTAGAAACTGCCATAATAATATCTCCATGATCTGTCAAGGCAGATTTTGCATTATTTGTTAAGGAAAGCGGTGATAGTTCTTTGATGTATAACTTCGTTGCCGAAGTGAAAATATTCCGGTCCGTAGTTACGTCAATTCGTCCTTGTTCGAATTGCGTTCCCTGCACCATATTCCTGTTCTTATTAGTAAACTGAATACCGAAAACTTTCGCCAATTCATTGAAATGTGGTATTTCACAGTTTGAAGTATCATTAGCCATCAGCATTAAAACGCCGCCTGCTTTTACCCATTTTTCGATTTCCGTAATGTCTTTTTGCTGAATAAAATTTGGCGCATTCGTTTCTTTTTTTGTGTCTGGATCTACGATGATATACACATCGATTCTCTTTAAATTTTCAGTCGTTGGAGCGGCCGGGATGGATACCGTTTCAGCGCCCAGATCACGATAAATATTTCCCCACAGCCAGAAGCCGGAATGTTGGCGGTCTTCCCAGGTATAATGAAACGGCTCTTGTTTGCCCGTAGCATTTTTTCTGAATTCGTGATTGAAGTAATAATCCAGAGCCACTTTTTTGCCTTTTCCAATATTGTTTTCAGCAGCGATTTCCATTTCAACACTGGCCATAATAAATGGCCCGACTCCCTTCAGATCATTTTTACGGATCGGTTCGCTGAGGTAATATTCGTATGAGCCATCGCGGTAAGGTGTGCCGCCAAGCCCGCCGACGCTAACGGTTTTGTCAATAGTGATCAATCCGTCGGATTCTTTAACGATAAATGTTTTCAATATTCCTTCATAACCGCGTTTGGCGGTCGCGGCATATGTGGCGGGAATGTATCCTAGCCGCACTCCTTTTGCCAAAGCGTAAACAAACATACAGGATGCAGAAGCTTCAAAATAATTCCCCTTACGACTGCCCTGATCAACAATCTGATACCATAAGCCTGAACTTTTATCCTGATATTTTGCCAGGACCGGTGCCAGCCTTTGAAGGTATTTTATCAATTCAGCGCGTTTGGGATGGTCTTTTGGGAAATAATCCAGCACTTCTACAAGGGCCATTGCATACCAGCCGACGGCCCGTCCCCAGAAATGCGGCGAAACTCCGGTCTTTTTATCTGCCCATTTCTGTTCTTTGCTTTCGTCGTAACCATGATAAATTAAACCCGTTTTTGTATCAACGGCATGTTTTTCAATCAACTCAAATTGTCTGGCGATGTCGTCAAAATGTTCAGGATGATTAAACAGCAGACTGTATTCTGCCGCAAACGGTTCCGCCATAAAAAGCCCATCCAGCCACATCTGGTTTGGATATCGTTTTTTATGCCAATATCCGCCTTCTTTGGTTTTGGGCTGCTCTTCCAGTTGTCTCCAAAGAAGATCTGCCGCTTTTTTATATTTTTCTTTACCCGGTTGTGTTTGTTGATAAGCAGTTAATAAAGCTCTGCCCGGAGGAAGATTATCCAGATTCAGATCATCAGGCTTGTAAGTTCTGATACTTCCGTCTTCTTTCACATATTGATCAAGATCTTTACGGATATATTCAAAATACTTACCTTCTCCTGTTCTGTACCAAACTTTTTCTATTGCTTTCAGCATCAATCCCTGTTCGTAATCCCAGCGCGTAAGTGTACTTTTTCCTACCAGAATTGAATCTTTATTTCGGGTAATAAAGGAATCTGCCATCCGTTGTGACCACGGAGCCTGAGCATTGGCTGTTATTGATAAAAAACAAAAAAGTAGAAATGTAAGCGTTGGTTTCATGCGGAAAGGAATAATATTGCTCTTTTAAAATCTGATAAATGCGTAGAGGAGGATTTTATTTTACGAATTCTTCACGCATGGGTGTAAACATATCAATCAAAACACCCGCTTCCAGACAAACTGCCCCGTGCATCACATTGGAAGGAATATAGAAGCCATCGCCCTGTTTTATAATTTGTTTTTTATCACCGATAGTAACCTCAAAAACGCCGCTGACAACATAGCTCATTTGGGTATGTACATGTTTGTGTGGTGTTCCTATTCCACCTTTTTGAAAATCAATTTTCACCATCATCATCGTTTCGTCATAAGACATGATCTTGCGCTTCAATCCGCCGCCAAGGTCTTGCCAAGGAATGTCCGCATCCACAATAAATTGTTTTCCATTGGCTGCTTTGGCCTGAGTATTTTGCGCGAAGGTTTGTGTCGCCGAAAGAAAAAGTATTGAACAAAAAAGCGATGTTTTGAGAATCTGGATAGTGAATTTCATTTTTAAGTGTCAAATGATGAGTAGTAAGATTATTTCGATATGAAATCTTCACGGTATGGGGTGAAAATGTCAATTAACGTTCCTTTTTCAATGCAAAAAGCGCCGTGAACAAGGTTGGGTGGGATAAAAAAAGCATCTCCCTGTTTCAGGATTTTTTTATTTTCTTGTATTGTAATTTCAAAAATGCCGCTGTCCACATAACTGATTTGTCTGTGTACATGATTGTGTAGGGAGCCAATTCCGCCTGTTTGGAATGCGACTTTTACCATCATTACATTTTCATCGTAAGACATAATTTTTCGTTTCACGCCTCCGCCCAAATCTTCCCAATCGATATCTGAATCGGTTATAAATTGTTTTCCTCTTTGGTCCATGGTTGGTTGATCAAGTATTACGGTGCGCTGCACCTTTCTGATTTTGAAAGTTTATATGCGTGTTCTACAAGTATTACGGTGCTCCGCACCTTTCTGATTTAGAGTATTTATTGCGTGTTCTATAAGAATTTTGATGCTCTGCACCTTTTTGATTTTGAATATTTATTGCGTGTTCTACAAATATTTCGGTGCGCTGCACCTTTTTGATTTTTTAAATCTTGGTTGCTTTTTCTACAAGTATCTTGGTGCGCTGCACCTTTCTGATTTTGAAAGTTTATTGCGTGTTCTGTAAATATTTCGGTGCGCTGCAACTTTTTCATATACACAAGTTTATTGCTCGTTTCTACGATTATTGTGGTGTTCTGCACAATGTTATAATTGACTTTTTCCTATAACTCACAATGCCGTTATAAATAGGTCAATAATCGAAGATGTCTAGTTTAGAGCTATTAATTATAATTATCAAATAAAAAATTGTCTTTTATTGCGCAATCGTTATCGGGAACGTTGCCAGTCATTTAATTTTATTGGATGATTTTTTATTTTATCTCCAAACAGAACCGAAGTTGTATTCTTAAATAAAAATATGCTCAAATTGAAAAAAATGTATTTGGTATTAAACCAATAAAAAAGAGTTTGGTAAAGTCACCAGACTTTCCAAACTCTTTCCGTTTCTGGATTATTATCTCAAATCGCTTATGGCAACTGCGTCCATGTCTGTGTAATCTTTATTCTCTCCGGCCATTCCCCAAATGAAAGAATAATTTGAAGTTCCGCATCCGGAATGTATTGACCATGGCGGCGAAATAATGGCCTGGCGATCGGCAACCCACAAATGGCGTGTTTCAGAAGGCTCACCCATTAAATGCAGAACCCTCTGATTTGCGGGGACGCCGAAATACAGATATGCTTCCATTCTTCGGTCATGGACGTGCGACGGCATGGTATTCCAAACACTACCCGTTTGTAATACAGTAAGTCCCATCACAAGCTGACAACTTTGAATTCCGTCCAGGTGAATATACTTGTAAATTGTTCTGTGATTAGAAGTTTCCGGGCTTCCGATTGTTACCGGCGTTGCATCTTCTTTGGTAAACAAGCGGGTTGGATAAGTATGATGCGCAGGAGATGACAACAAATAAAATGCAGCCGGATTTGCACTGTCTTCACTGGAAAATGTCACTTTCTGCGTTCCTTTTCCGATATAAATACAACCCATTTTACTGATGGCGATTTCTTCTCCGTCAGCCGTGACTTTTCCGTCGCCACCGATATTGATTATACCAATTTCCCGTCTTTCCAGAAAGTAATTACTTTTCAGGGAATCAAAAGTTTCCAAAGTCAGGGGAGCGGTGGCCGGAATGGCACTGCCGATCATGACGCGGTCATAATGCGAATAAACCCAGCTTATTTTATCACTTTCAAAAATATTTTCAATTAAAAAATTCTCACGTAAAGTTTCAGTATCCATCTGCGAAACTTCCTTACGGCTACTCTCAAATCTGATTTCCATAATTTTAGATTTTGGCTGTTAGTAATTAGCTGTTAGCTTTTTACAAAACAGCACTTTATATAAATTCTAGTATCTTCTACTTCGGCCGAGCCAAAATTCTATCATTCACTCATTCTATCATTCACTCATTCAAAATCATCGCCCCATCCATCCACCATCCACTGTCAAAGTAGTTCCGTTTACATAGTTGGAAGCATCGGAAGCAAGGAACAAAACCGGCCCTTTAAAATCTTCCGGAATTCCCCATCTTCCGGCAGGAATTCTGTCTAAAATCGATTTACTCCTAACCGGATCATTTCTTAATGCTTCGGTATTATCCGTGTTGATGTATCCAGGAGCAATGGCATTGACATTGATACCTTTTCCAGCCCATTCATTGGCAAGGGCTTTCACCAGACCGCCGATCGCACTTTTGGAAGCTGTATAACCAGGCACATTAATTCCACCCTGAAAAGTGAGAAGGGAAGCGGTGAAAATAATTTTACCATAACCTCTGGCGACCATTTCTTTCCCCAATTCACGCGAAAGGATAAAAGGTGCGTCCAGATTAATGTTCAAAACCTGATCCCAGTATTCATCCGAATGTTCCGCGGCAGGCTGACGAAGAATGATACCGGCATTATTCACCAGAATATCGATTGTCTTATGTTCTTCTTTTACTTTTTTAATGAAAGAATATAGACTCTCACGATTTCCCAGATCAACCTGGTATGCAAAAAATCTTCGTCCGATTGCTGTGATTGATTTCTGGATTTCACTTTCGGTGGTGGGAAGAGATGACGAAATACCAATGATATCTGCGCCTGCTTCGGCCAATGCTTCGGCCATTGCTTTGCCAATTCCCCGGTTGCAACCTGTTACCAGCGCAGTTTTTCCGGTCAGGTCAAATAAATTTGTACTATTCATCTAAATGGGTCTTGTAGTTTTTCCAATATTTCGATTATTAAAAAAGAATGTACCGGAAAACAAATATGAATTTTAACGAGTTTAGATTTAATAATCAGTAACATCAAATAATGACAAGCCTTTTTTTGTGCAATCGTTATCGGGAACGTTACCATTGATTCAAATCAGAAGTTTGCAAAAGGATCGTTGCAGATTGACTGTCTTATTTTGTATCTTCACTAATCAAAAGGATTTGTAGCGTTAATTCAGGAATAAATTGCAATAAACATATATATTCTTTGGAAACAATTACCATAAAAGATATTGCCAGAGCCTTAAATCTATCCACTTCCACGGTTTCCCGTGCGTTGCGGAACAGTTATGAGATCAATACTGAAACCAAAAAACTCGTTTTGGAATATGCCGAGAAAATGAATTACCGGCCTAATCCCATTGCATTAAGTTTGCGTGACAGTAAGAGCAAATCCATCGGTGTCATTCTTCCTGAAATTGCCAATAATTTTTTCTCCCAGCTGATTAATGGCATTGAGTCGATTGCCTACAATATGGGTTATCATGTTGTGATCTTTCAAAGTCATGAATCTTATGAGCGTGAGGTTGCCAATACAAATTATCTTGTTTCCAGAAAAGTTGATGGTTTGCTGGTTTCTTTATCAAGTTTGACAACAGATATTTCACATTTTGAAGAATTGCTTGATAAAGGTCTTCCGATTGTTTTCTTCGACCGCGTCCCCAAAAAAGTTGATACACATAAAATTGTTGCGGATAATTTTGGGGGAAGTTATCAGGCCACGGAACATTTGATAAAAACCGGCAAAAGGAAAATAGCACATATTACGAGCCCAATCTATTTGTCGATCACGATGGAGCGGCTCGCGGGTTATAAAAAAGCATTGGAGGATCATGGTATTCCTTTTGATGAATCTTATGTAAAATACTGCCACCACGGCGGTATGGTTGTGACTGAAAATGAAACGGCCGTTCAGGAATTGCTTGATATGGATGAAGTGCCGGATGCAATTTTCACAGCCAGCGACAGGATTACCACAGGTTGTCTTTCTGTTTTACACCGTAAACATATCCGGATTCCGGACGAAATCGCTATCGTCGGATTTACAAATATTGGTGTAGCCGAATTGCTGAATCCGCCGCTGACAGCCGTTGTTCAACCAGCTATGGATATGGGAAATCAGGCGACTGAGCTTTTAATCAAATTGATTGAACATCCTAAAAAACCTGCTATTTTCGAAAGCAGATCGTTGAAAACCTCTTTGACCATCCGCGAATCTACTGCCGGAAAAACGGTAAATGTTTCCTAGTACAAATTAATGCATGAACGGTTCTTCCACGATTTGTCTTCCTGTTGAAAATGCACTTTTTAATTTTCGGGTAGCCGGTGTTGCTGTTCAAAATGGAAAGTTATTACTTCATAAAACGCCAACGGATAATTTTTGGAGTCTTCCCGGTGGTAGGGTTGATATGTTTGAATTTTCCAGAGAAACGCTCTTACGTGAAATGATGGAAGAAATTGGCAAATCCGTTCGTGTTGGAAATCTGCTTTGGGTTGTTGAAAATTTTTTCGAATACAACAGCATCAAACATCATGAAATCGGTTTTTATTACCAGATGGAAATCCCCGGTCTCGAAAGTCAGGATGATTTTGTTGTTATTGAGGAAAAGACGGAGCTATTGTTTCATTGGGAAGAAGTGGAGACAATAAATCCCGGAAGTATTTATCCGGAATTTATTACCAAAGATGTGCTACGCAATAATTCTTCTATTCAGCATATCACGCTTAATTTTAAAAATCTGAATATTATTTGATTGATTTGGTAATAAAGTGCCATTTCACTCTACCGATCGTATTGGGTTTGCCGCTTTCAGGTTCTGAAATTCTTCCTTTCAAAACTCCGTTTTTGTCTTCAACGATCAAATCCCGCCAGGAATACTGATCTTTTTCATAAGCAAAAGTTTCGCCGTCATCATCATACAATCTGGATACGCCAGGTTTTTTACCATAAACACGAATTTCCAGATCTACCTTCTCGCCAGCTTTTGGCGCATGTAACAAAGGTGGCATCATTGGTATGATTCCGCCTTCTTTTACAAAAACAGGAATTCTGTCAAGTCCGGGCGTAATCGTGATAACCTGGCCATCACCTACAAAATTTCCATTGTAGAAATCATACCATTTTCCTTTTGGCAATATTACTTTTCTTGAAGTCTGGCCGGTGAACATCGGTGCCACGAGCAAATATTCACCAGCCATATATTGGTCTTTCACTTCTTTGGAAGTCGCTTCTTCGTATGGATTTTCTTCCAGATTTGTAGCGGTTTTTTCTTTTGTAAAATCGCTTCCAAATCCTTCTTCCAGGCTCATACCACGGAAAGGAGGCGTTCCTTCGTAGTGGTATTTTGCAAAAGTGGAGTACCAGTATGGCATCATCCGCATCCGGAGCTGCGCAACTTCTTTCACCTGTTCAGCCACCTCGGGGAAAGTCCAGGGTTGGGTACTGCTCGCCCAGGCATTGATCATCGCCATAGGGGAAAAACAAACGGTCTGAAATCTTCGCAACCATTCCTCACTTGTTTTTGATGCACGTACTTCCGGCGTCCATAACACGCCGGCATAACCGCTGTTGATTAAAGCTGTTATAAAATCCTCATGACTGTAATTGTCGTTATAGATCACATAGGGAAAAGAAGAACCGCCTGCGTTGGAACCGCGCACTAAACTATAAGTCCGGCGGTTATTTTTCCTGAACATTTCATAGGAATATTTCTGAACCAATAGTCCGTAGGTCTGGCGCATTTGCTCAGAGGTATGACCCGAAGGAAAGGTCGCAACATCCGGCCAAACATAGGAATCGTAGCCATCCACTTCATCAATTTTATAACCGCTCACACCAATTTTTACATGTTCTTTTTCAAACTGATCAAATAATATTTTTCTGGCCTCCGGCATGGAAAGGTCCGGGACAATACCATTCCAAACTGTATGTGATCCTGTAAAAGGTTTTATTTTTGAATAAATTTCCGCATCTGGCGATACATAGGGATTCGTCCATAAATTGATTTTCACACCCACCGCATCCATTTCTTTTACAAATTTTTCCGGATTCGGGAAACGTGTTTTGTCCCATTCAAAGGTGCAAGGATAGGATTTACTTTGCCAGCCAGGTTCCAGTCCAATAAAATCCAGCGGGAAACCTTTGTCCTTAAATGCTTTGGCTTCCGCTTTTACCTGCTCGTCGGTATACAAACGATTGACGCGCTGAGTAAATCCCAGTCCCCATCTTGGAGGCAGACACCCACCGCCGCCAAGCAAATTAAAACGCTCAATAACATTAACCGGCTTTGGGCCTGCGAATACATACATTTCAATCCCTTCTGCCGGAACCAGCATTTCTACCGCATCAGAATAAGGGTGCGCACTCCAGTTGTCATCCGTATTTCTGTCCTGTACTTCCGGCGGATTTTTACTGTCTTTCCTGACCGAAGAACCGGCATACACATCAATATATTTCGACGAATTAACGAAAACGCCATAACCCAGAGAAGAAATATAAAAGGGGGTAGGGGCATGGGTCCTACCGTTATCCGACTTTCCATAATGATCGACATGCAGCTGCATGATTCTGCCGCGCTGGTGGATAGTCTGGAAGTTTAAACCGAAGCCATAAAGCTGCTCATTTCGTTCCAAAGGAAAACGCAGATAGGTTTTACCGTTTTTTACTTCGACAACTATTTCCTCATTTTTAAGTGGAAAAGGGGCTTTTGATAATTTTTGAAGCGCAGCTGATGGCTGAACTTCTACCGAATTTAACAAATTGTAAACATCCGGTTTGCCAACAACACCTTTCCAGACACCCGGATAAATTTCCCGCCAGTTTACGGATTGTGCATGACTTATAAATGAAAGATTAAGAACAAAAAAAGTGAGTAGTAGAAGTTTACGTTTCATAATGTTGGTGTCAGATAAAATGGTAGGCAGGGTTGATATTATTTGCTGGCACTTTTAATAATATGTAAACAAAAATGAATCTTCTTTCTACTAGGAAAAAACTTTGCAAATTAAAAGTCTATAAATATTGTAGATTAAATAGATTAATAATACATTTGTAATCAGAAACTCAAACAGGTACACAACCCTAACGATTATGTATTACGAAATCGAAGACGAGCTGGGTAATATTTCTACCATTCAGCTAAAAGAAAGAGAATCGGAAGAGCGTGCGGAGGATTTGGCAGCCGGCGACTTTGCTCCAATTTTTTACTTAAAATCAGTCGACGGAGTGCAGGTAACTTCCGTTTCCGGATTTTCTGTTGCTGACGATTCCAGATCATTAATGGAATTGATTGCATACAATCCGCTTGTTTTGAGTTTCTACTGTCCGTGCTGGGGAAGTTATGCGCCAAAACATCTGGCAGCTTTGCAGGAACTTGCTCCGCAAATCGAAGCTTTTGGCGGACGACTTTTGGTACTAACCAATGAATCTCCAAAGGAAATTGCACGTATTACCAAAAAGCTGAATCTCGACTTTACCATAATCCATGATAAGGATTTCAATGTCGCAAGATCGTATGGCGTATATTCAGAAACCTCTCCGATCTGGGATCGTATTGCAGGAATTTCGGAAGAAGTTTTCACCCCTTCATTATTTGTGATCGGAAAGGATAGAAAAGTATCCTATGTTTTTGTTGATGACAATTTTGACGGTACGCCTGACCGAAAAGAATTATTGAAATCGGTTTATTACTGGAAAGAGAAAAAATAAATTCATTAAATATATCCTCCGGGACCGGCGGTCTGGCTGTTTCAATTATATTTGAACGGGCCGGATTGCCGGTTCTGTTTTCAATTAATCTGCCATCAAATTTATGCCTTCCGCTTCATCAGCAGTTCAGTCAAAATTGCCCAAAGTTGGTACTACTATTTTTACCCGCATGTCTAAACTTGCCGAAGATCATAAGGCAATAAATCTTGCACAGGGATTTCCGGAATTTGATTGCTCTCCGGATTTGCAGAAACTGGTTGATAAATATATACGCCAGGGCAAAAACCAGTATGCGCCTATGGCCGGTGTGATGGGATTAAGGGAGGCGATTTCGCAGAAGGTTTTTGCTGCAACAAACACAGAATATCATCCTGAATCGGAAATTACTATAACCAGCGGCGCAACAGAAGCACTTTACGTGGCAATATCTACGGTTGTAAATCCGGGAGATGAGGTGATCGTTTTTGAACCGGCATATGATAGTTATGTCCCGGCCATAGAAATGAGTGGTGGAGTTCCTGTTTTCGTAAAGCTGGATCCGCAATATGACCATATCGACTGGGAGATTGTCAGGTCAAAAGTGACGACTAAAACAAAAGCGATCATTATTAATACACCACACAATCCGACCGGGAAAGTCTGGACGGAACCGGATTTAAAACAGCTTGCAGTACTGGCCGAGGAAAATGATTTATTTGTGATAAGCGATGAGGTTTATGAACATATTATTTTTGATGATATAAAACACGTTTCTGCTGCGTCGATCCCATCATTGGCATCCAGAACATTTTTATGCGGTTCGTTTGGGAAAACATTTCATGTGACGGGATGGAAAGTTGGATACTGCCTGGCTCCAAAAGATTTTACTGCTGAATTCAGAAAAATACACCAGTTTATGGTTTTCAGTGTCATCACGCCATTTCAATTTGCCATCGCAGAATTCCTGAAAGAACCTGATCATTATTTGAGTCTTTCGGCTTTTTATGAAAGGAAAAGGAACATTTTTATCGATGCGATAAAAGATATAGGATTTATTTTAAAACCATCAGAAGGCAGTTTTTTTCAAAATGTATCTTACAGAAATCTGTCGGAAGAAAATGATCTGTTTTTGGCTGAAAGACTTACAAAGGAAGCCGGCGTGGCGTCGATCCCACTTTCAGCATTTTATGGTGAAGAAACTAATTTCGGGGTTTTAAGATTTTGTTTCGCCAAAAATGACGACACGCTTCTGAAGGCGGCTGAGTTATTAAATAAGGTGATCTGGTGATTTTTTAGGTTACACAGAGATCCACAGAGAAAATGAGAGGTACACAGAGTTATAATTTGAGACAATAAAAAACTCTGTGTATCTCGCCTAAACTCTGTGGCTCTCTGTGTAACCCAACAGTTATTTCTTGAAAAGAAGCGCTTTGATTGGCTGGATTCTGGTAATGATCAATGTCGGGATCATCAAAATGAGTGCGGAAACGATGATCGTTGTTATGTTGATCAACAAAAAAGTTGGCCAGTCAAAAACGATAGGGACAGTGTCCATATTATAGTTAACCGGGTCCAGAGGTATGATTTTAAACTGATGCTGTAACCAGCAAAAGGCCAGTCCTGCAATATTCCCGATCAATAATCCCTGCTGCACCATAAACAATCCCACGCGCAAAAACACCATTCTGATTTGCTTGTTTGGACTTCCAAGTGTTTTCAAAAGTCCGATTAGCGGCGTTCTTTCCATGATCATGACCAGTAATATGGAGATCATATTGAAGCAGGCAACAAATAAAATGAGCGTCAGAAAAACGGCTGTGTTTTTATCCAGCAAATATAACCAGTCAAATAATTGACGAAATGTGTCTGTTACCTTTTGAAGATAAACTGCTGGTGGAAGTATTTTTTTCAGTTCAAAAGCAACCTGATCCAGTTGTTTGAAATCTTTTAAATAAATCTCATAAGTACCAATGGAATCTGCTCCCCAGCCATTCAGTCGCTGAACCAGTCTGAGATCACCTATAACCAGTCTGTCATCAAATTCCTCCATTTGGGTATCATAAATGCCGGTAATCGTAAGTTTTCTCGGTCTTGGCGGATCCTGTAAGGAATACATAATGACTTCGTCACCTGATTTTAACCTTAACTGTGAAGCAATTTTGCGGCTGATCAGAATTTCGGAAGAATAGCCGTACTTGATAGAAGAGGAATCTTTTGAGCCAATTAATCTTCCTTCGACCAATGAAGTTTTGAAGAGACTCCAGTCATAATCTTTTCCTACACCTTTTAATACCACACCTTTGATTTCATCGGGCGTTTTTAAAATTCCGGATTTGTGCGCCACAGCCTGCCAGTGACTGACTTCCGGCATTGTTTTCAAGGCATCAGAAACCGGATTTTTGATATTTATTGCACCTTCTTCATAAGCATTTCCCTGGGCAAAAGCCGTTATATTGATATGGGCACCAAATAGAAAAACTTTTTCCTGAATGGTCTTTTTAAAACCTATTAAAACTGCGAAGGATATAATACCAACTGCGACGCCGATAGCAATACTGGCCACACCAATCCGTGAGACCGTTGCTGAAAATGAGCCGGCTTCATTATTCCGGATGCGTTTGGCGATAAAAGAAGGAAATTGCAAAGAAATCGGACTGGTTAAATTTAGATATCTGCAAAAGTAGGTAAAAAATAGAGCGAGATGAAAACAGCTTCCGTGATCAGGGAGTTTTTGTTGGTTAAAAGAAGATTGATTTTACGGGTTTTAACAAAAAGATCAGCCGATGTTGGCTGATCTCATATTTTATGAAACATTATTATGCTGCACGATAATCAAAAAAAGTAATATTACTTAAAACATCACGAAGTTATAATAGTTAGGTATGTCACCAACTTTTTCATACGACCAAACCGGTTTCAGAGTATATGCGTAAGTTACAGGGCCAAGTTTTGGGTCTGTTAGATCCACAGTAAATTTAAGACTGGGTGGTATTGCAGCGGCCTGGGCAGCGGCGAGTGTGGGATAGGTCACAATACTTGCCAAATCCAGTTTTGCAGGGTTCTCAAACGGGATAGGAACCGTACTTGAACCTATATTGCTTTTTGTTACAACGGTTCCGGCTGCGTCGTCCCAGTAATATTCGAGGTTTAAAGGCAGTGGGATTTTATCTGAGAAAAAAAATGTTTTTGCTGATGGAGCAAATTTGGTGTTTGGTATTTCACTACCTGATAAAATAAGAATAAATCCTTGTCGGAATACAAAAAAAAGAGCTTTTCGGTAAGGTTCAAATTCTGGCGCATTTGTCAGATCAACTGTTTCATTACCTGCTTTTCTTTCAATTTTGGTTACGTGAAGATATTGTGACTGGATTGAACGGAGCGCTTCATCTTTCGTAAATACTGTTTTTTTTAATTCCGGTTCTTCGTTAGTACAGGAAAGCGTTACACACAAAAATAACAAAATGTAAAGCAGGCATAATGATGGTTTCATAAGTGTGAAAGATTGGTGAGACATATTGGTATAAAAATAATCATTTTATAATTATTATTTTATTTATTATGATTATTTATATCAAACTGTACATCGTTGTTTTTTACCTATTTAATTGAAGTGGCATTATTCAATTCTTCTCATCTTTTTTTTGTTATGTTGGGAGAAAATTAGATTTGTAGAGTCCAAATTGCAGATCACAAACCGGATCATTCATTATGTCATTTGTAAAAGTTGCTTCGGGTGTTGTTAATCAAACACCTATGGCGTGGGAATCCAATACCAAACATATTATTCAGGCGATAGGAGAGGCTAAAAAGCAGGATGTGAGCCTGATTTGTTTGCCAGAATTGTGTATATCCGGTTATGGATGTGAAGACTATTTTTTCGCCGCCGATCTGGCAGAACAAGCACTTAAATGTCTGCATGAAATTGTCAGTGAAACGGCTGGAATTGTTGTTGCGGTTGGCTTGCCGGTCCGCCATAATAACAGCTTGTATAATACGGCCTGCCTGATTGCCAATAAACAGATCATCGGTTTTTACTGCAAGCAAAATCTGGCTAATAATGGAATACATTATGAAGCACGCTGGTTTCGTCCCTGGCCTGCTGGTTTGGTAGAAAGTATTGAAATTGATCAGATTTTGTATCCTATCGGTGATGTTATTTTCGATCTTTCGGGAGTGAAAATCGGCTTTGAAATTTGTGAAGATGCCTGGGTTTCTAACCGTCCGGGACGCCGTCACTATGAAAGAGGTGTTGATATTATTTTAAATCCAAGTGCAAGTCATTTTGCTTTCCATAAATTTCTGACACGTGAACGACTTGTTTTAGATGGTTCCAGATCTTTTGGTTGCAGCTATATTTATACCAATTTATTGGGAAATGAAGCCGGAAGAGCCATTTATGATGGTGATGCGATGATTGCTTCCAACGGCGAAATGCTTGTTACCAGCGATCGTTTCAGTTATGAGGATCATTTGATCATTACCGCGGTTGTCGATACTGACAATACGCGTTTAAATCAGCTTCAAAATAAAATTTCTTCGTCCATAAAAGATAAAACCTGGCGTGTTCCGGCTCGTTTCGACTTTCCTGAAATCGATCCTGTTCCACAACAAATTGCTGAATTGGAAGCTTTTGAAAAAGGCGGTGCGTTGAAAGAAGAAGAATTTGCCCGCGCAGTTTCCTTAGGACTTTTTGATTATTTAAGAAAGAGCCGGTCAAATGGTTTTACAATTTCGCTTTCCGGTGGTGCAGATTCATGTGCCTGTACGGCATTGTGCGGTTTGATGATTCGCCTGGCTGATGAAAGTATCGGTTTGGAGCGGTTTAAGGAAAAACTTTCTTATATCAAGGAAATCCAGTTGGCCAAAACGGAGGAAGAACTGGCGCTGGCATTGGTGCATAATATTTACCAGGGAACGGATAATAGTTCCAGTGATACGCTGGAATCTGCGCAGACACTCGCAGAATCCATTGGTTCCACTTTTTATAATATCAACATAAACGGACTGGTTGAAACCTATAAAGGATTAATTGAAGACCAGATTAACAGAAAATTGTCCTGGGATACTGACGACATTGCGTTGCAGAATATTCAGGCGAGGGTGCGTGCTCCGGGCGTTTGGTTGCTTACCAATTTGTCAAATCATTTACTTCTTGCGACGTCAAACCGCTCGGAAGTTGCCGTTGGTTATGCGACCATGGATGGTGATACAGCCGGAAGTATAAGTCCTCTTGCCGGGATCGACAAACATTATCTGCGTCAATGGCTGCGCTGGCTGGAAACGGTTGGTTGTGAGGTGAAAGGAAAACATATCAGGATTGAAGGCCTTAAAAAGGTAAATTCTTTACAACCAACTGCGGAACTTCGTCCACTGGAATTAAACCAAACGGATGAAGCTGATCTTATGCCGTATGATTTTCTGGATGCTTTGGAGAAAGTGGCAATAAGAGATAAAAAATCTCCGGTTGATTGTTACAAAAATATGATTGTCAGATACAAGGAAGTTTATTCTGAATCTCAGATACTTGGCTGGACAGAGCGGTTTTTCAAATTATGGAGCCGGAATCAGTGGAAACGTGAGCGTTATGCGCCATCTTTCCATCTCGATGATTTAAATCTTGACCCACGTTCCTGGTGCCGTTTCCCGATTCTTTCCGGTGGCTTTGAGAAAGAACTTGAAGAGCTGCGTTACTATGCGAATGGAAGTAGAGGGAGATATGGGAGAGGTAGAATTGGGTTTTAAAGGGTTTCACGCTTTCACGCAAAGACGCAAAGATAAAAAAACGGGAAGGGCACAGAAATTTAAAACTTTGCGCCCTTTCCGTTTTATCTTTTATGCTCTGCGTGAAACCTTAAAAATCTTATAACTTATCCCGGAACCTTATAGCAATCTGAAATCCTACCCACCCATAATTCTTCTTCCCAGGATCAGGTTTTCCGCCAATCCAAAAGGTTGATAAACGATTTCTGGTGTCGTAAGAAGTCCCAAATTCATTTCCTGTTAACAAATTCAGAGAAGGTCCGAATGCAATGGAAAAGCGTTTGCCGGTTTTCTTTTCAATGGCAGTAGACAGCCGGAATAAACCTGCGGCGTTGTGACTTTTTAAATTAGCCTTATCAATGGCAACAGCATTGGCTGTTATATCTGCGTTAAACATCCATCCACGTCCCAGATTAGCGGCCGTTCCAAATCCATAACCAATACTGCCAAAAGGTTTGTTTGCAATTTTCCAGTTAAATCCTATGGTGAAAACGTTATAGAACGCCTTCATTCCCGTTTTAAATGTTGTATTGAAATAATTGAATTCATCTGTGGAAACCTCATATCGGCGGTAACCATTTTTTCTAACATAACTAAAAAAACCAATGGGTGTGGTTTCGGAGGAATCAGCATAATTGACAGTACTAAGCTGATGACCGCTTTTCACTCTTTTTGCATAATTATAAGCACCCGAAATTTGCCATCCTCGTAATTCTCCCAACATTACATTTCCTACACCAGCCCACTGGACGCCCTTAAAATTGCCACCTGTAAAGTTCAATAAGGTTGAATATTGAAGCCCTATCACATTGCCCATGACAACATTGAGCGCTGATGCATATTGAAATCCTGTAACATTGTTACCTACGAAGTTGCCGATCCCAGCCAGCTGAACGCCTTTCACGTGTCCGCGGTCTGCATTAAACAATCCACCGATTTCCAATTTATTTGTTCCTAGCGAGTAGCCGGCAAAAATATTGAATGAAAAATCGTTTACAACATTCCCGCTAAGCTCACGGTTGGTACTAATAAATGGTAAAATGGATGACTGAACAGGCCGATACAAGGTATCCGTGATATTCTTTGTATTAATTGCTTGTTTCGCGGAAGCAAAAGCACTGCTGAAATCCTTACGGACGCGGTGGTAGGTCACGCGTAATTTGTTTTGTAAGCGAAGCGAATCAGTTTCTATTATGGTATCAGGCGACACATAAGTTGTTGAAATATATTCAAACTGGGGAATTTCTATTTTTGGACTGTTAATTGAATCAGATTTTGTAACGATATTTAATTGTCTAAATGACAGTGCTTTAAGCGTGTCCGGGTTTAACAGTATCGGCAGATAAGTATTTCTCCGGTTTGAAATAATTACGGATTGCCCAATAAATTGATCTTTCCTGATTTCCAGACGGACAGATGCGGGACTTGTTGGCAGACGGATCCGGTAATAGCCATATTGATTACTAATGGTCGAGGCTAGTGTGACGGGTTCATAAATACTGGCATTGGCTAGTTTTTCACCCGTTTTTTTGTTTATGATATAGCCGTTCAAATTAAAATTTGGCGGAGTTTCATCTTCTTTTTTTGTGTTTCTGTTTAAGATTATATACTTGTGCCGCTCCTTGAAAATCACCTTCCCCTTAAATAGATCATTCAGGATCTCGCGTATACTTTGATTTGTAACGTTAATAGAAACCCGGCTTTTAATTTCAATAATATCCGGATTATAGGAAAAACTAAATCCACCAAGACTTTCTATCTGTCGTAAGACATTGTCAAGAGGCTGATTTGTTACACGTATTGAAATACGTTTTTCCAGCAATTCCTGCGCCTGGACTTTCGTAGTGGCCAGGGTAAAAAAACTGGTAATGGTCAGGAATATTATATAGTAAAATGTCTTCAATACATCAGAAATTTTGCAGGTTTACTAAGTTTTTACTGGCAGCCAGCACCTTCGAGCCAGTAAATTTTCCCTTCTTTCCGCAAGTGTAATTCCAATGTCTCTGCAATAACCGACAGGGTTGCATCAAGCGGCTCTTTCTGAAAACTGATCGTGAGCCGGCATTGTGCCAGTTTTTGATTTGATAAACGAATATCTGAGTGATAACCTTCTCTCAACGTATTTACTACATCGCCGAGATTCGTTGCATTGAAATCGAAAACCTGCGTTTTATAGCCCATAATATTGACATCGGCGCGCATACTTTTCAGTGTGTCATTCAGCACTTCCGCGCTCTCTCCCTTCACAAGTTCAATCTTTTTGTCGTTTTTGGATACCCGTACTTTTCCTGTTTTTACATCCACCCTGACAAGTTCTTTTTTATATGCCTTAACATTAAAAGATGTTCCTAAAACCCGGACCATTGTTCCATTTGCGTCAATAACAAAGGGATGAGAAGCGTCTGGTTTTACATCGAAAAATGCTTCGCCTTTTAAAGTGACAGACCGCAGATCTCCCGAGAAACTTTCAGGATAACTTATTGAAGAGTTGTAATTCAAAAATACCCTGGTGCCGTCAGGTAAAGTAGTTTCGCCGGTATTGTTTGTTGTAGCACTCTGAATTTGCTCCGGCCTATTCCATTGCGTTTTGAAAATAAACCACCCCAAAGCTAGCACAGTCAGGGAAACAGCCGCAGCCATCCATACCGGGAAATAGAATTTTTTCTTTGCAGGGAAATCTCTGATGATCGTTTCCTGATCTGAAACATCATTTTTTTTCTCTGTTGATGCCGGCGCAGAACCATTTGCTTTCATTTGCAGGCGCACCCTGTTCCATGCCGCATCTATATCTACCTTGATATGGTCATCATGTAAGGCAGCAGTTTTCTCCCAGATTATTTCAAAAGCAGCAAGTTCTTTTTGATTTTCAGGAGCGCTTTTCAGCCAGTCATTTACTTCAGCAATTTCCGGCGGTGTGGCAGTTTTGGCCAGGAAGCGTGCTAACAGCTCATCCGAAATGTGGTCATGAGAATTGTTCATGGTTACGATTGGATTAACTGTTGATATAAAAAATAAACCAGCACAAGCAAAGAAGGCAGATAATCGGCCAGTTCGGAACGTAATATTTTGAGTGCTTTTCCGATCTGGTTTTCAACAGTTTTGATTGAAATATTGAGCTGATCAGCAATTTCCTGGTATTTCAATTCTTCAAAGCGGCTCATTCGAAAAGCTTTCTGACATTGTTCGGGTAGTTTACGTATTGCCTTTTCAATCCTTTCTGAAAGCTCGTCGGCATGAATAACTTCTGTCACGGATTCATATGACTGAGGCAAATAATTAACCGAATATTCCCGGTAAGCGTCCTTTACGGCTGCATGTTTAAAGCGGTTCAGACAATGATTATGAACGGCGCGGTATAGATATGATTTCAGTGAAAGTGTAATTTCAAGATCTTCACGTTTTTCCCAGATTGTAATAAAAACGGTTTGTACAATCTCTTCCGCGTCCTCTGCATCTTTGAGCAAAGAACTGGCATAATTGCATAAACGCTGATAATAGAAACGGAAAGTCCGCTCAAAGGCAGCCTCATCTCCACGTCTTATAGCTTGGACAATTTCCGGATCAGAAGTTTGCACAGTTTTCTTCTTTTGTTTTTCGGCCAAAAGTAGATAATCTCTTTCGATTATAAAATCCGGATTGAGAAGAGCGGTTGCTGCCACGGTTTAAATTTCTTTTTAAACATGACAAGCGGAAATGCTTTTACCCCTATAAGAAATAAATTTTTTGTTGAATAGGGGTAAAGTCGGGACTGGTTGTCCTGATTTAAGAATAGGATGTTTTACCTTTTCAAGAATTTATTAGCCATGAAATCATCATTTTATCATCCCGTATCTGGCGCGTGCCTGTTTTTTTGACATGCCGTCAAAATGCCACCATTCCGTCGTATTAACAGTAAATCCTGCCTTAATCATCGCTTTCCGGAGAATATTCCGGTTAGCGATTTGTTTTGATGTAAGCTTTCCTTGTTTTAACATTTCCTGTTCGGAGCGGGGATAGGCGAGAGGGCCAAAAAAATCATATTTCGTCCCCATATCCAGGGGCGAGCCTTTTTCATCTACAACGGTCAAATCAACAGCGCAGCCAAAATTATGATTGGAACCGATTTCAGGATCCGCCACATACTGGGTTTTTGATCGTGCAGGAATTTTTAAATCGTCCAATGCATCCCAAAGTTTGTATTGTGCAGAATTTGGACGCGCAGCATCATATACCAGTAATTTATAACCCGGTTTTTCCTGTTGGAGAAATGAGCTTGCCCTGGAAAGTCGTTGAGCCATTTCAGGCTGAAGGTAAGCGTGTGTAAGCTCTCCGTAAACATTCTTTTTCATGAAGTTGTCGGGAGTGGCATATTTAAGTTCAACCAGGATATCAGGATTCTCCGTTTGAATATTCACCAGTCCCTGATCAAGTATTTTTTGCTCAACGGATGAAATCTTACCGGCTGGTTTTTTTTGAGCTGATAGTGGAAACGAAATTGAAAAACCTAGAAAAACCAAAATTTTGTAAAACTGCATATACCGGCAATCATATAATTAAAAAAGAAAATCCTCCCGCGACCGGAAGGATTTCTCAATATTAATATCTTTTTATTTTAACTTTTGATAAACCTCCGTCAAAACTGATCATGATTTTTTTCGTTGCCTGATCAAAACCCGGAGAACGGTAAAGTTTGTCATTGATCTTTTCAAGATCGTCAAAAGAAGTCAGATTAAGTGCGCCATCCAGTTTGATTTCACAACCGACGGTTTTTGGAATTTCAAGTCCGAGAGAAGCAACGCCGGCATCAATTTTAACATTTGAATTATCAAGTTTGTCTCCCAGACGAATATCCAGATCAGCTACTCCGGTACTGACTTTCAGGTTTTCAACTTTGTAATTACTCAAATCAAAATCCCCGCTTCCGGCACCAAGGCCCAGGTCTATCGTCCAGACAGGTTTTGTATTTAACTCAATATCAGCCTTGTTGCTCAATTCACCTTTGTTAAGTTTAACATTACCGTCTTCCATTTTTAAATTAACCGTAGCGGAATTCGCCAGTTTATTAATGGAAGTATTTGATAAAAAACCAAGCACAGATGAACGGGTATCCGCTTCAAACAGCTTGTCTGTATTTCCTTTCAAAGTAAAAGTACCAGCTCCGCCTTCCAGGTTAAAATTTGCTTTCTGGATAAAATCTTCCATTTCATATTGGTACGAATTGTTCACCGGCTTTTTGTAGCTTCCCTCTTTTTGGCTGTCACTGTCTTCCTCGTAGTCGCTGTCTTTATCTTCGTCGTTATCACCTTCATCATTGTCATCATCGTCGTCATCGTCGTGATCCCAATTATTGTCATGATCATTCCAATTGAAATTCCAGTCATCCCGGTCATTGTTAAAAACCCTGCTCGTGCGACTTGTTAAGCCACCAAATACTGCAAGCACAATCAGCAACCCGACAAGGCCTCTGGCAGCCGTGTATTTATTTGTCAGGATTAACAAAATCCCGGCCAAAATTAGCAGAACCGGCCAGTATGGTAAGATCGCATCCCAGTGAAAGAAAAAGATATCAAGTTTCCTCATCAGCCAAACGATACCAATGATGATGAGCATTCCACCCCAGAAAATACTTTTTGAATTTTTCATAACAATTAAATATTTGAGTGGTTAGTATCGGAGTTTATGTAATTCCGCAAAAGCAATAATGCTCCGGAAATAATCAGGATTATAGGCCAGAAAAAGCCTTTGAAATCAAAGCCGGTCAATTCTTCGACCAGAAAAAGGGATCCCATCATGATGAGAATTATGCCCCAGAAAATATTTTTAAAGTTCATGGCTGAATGGTTGAAAGTGGAAAGCGGTTGCCGCCGGGTTGAGAGTTTTGCCGTAGCAGAGCTACGGCCTTATTCTGAAGTTTTTCAACTCAATTTTTTAATTCACTTTTATAATATCATCATCTCCGTTTTCCTTTGGATTGTTAGGGTCCTGGGGGAAAGTGTTTGGTGGTGTCGATTCCGTTGTTCCAAATGGCGTATAAGGCTTCGGATCAGGTGTTGGAGTGAACGGATCTGGTTGCACAGGTTCTGTCGGTGGTGGTGTAGTAGGATATACTGTTGAATTCGCTTCGTGTTCCTTATCTCTCTGACGAAGAATTAGAAATGCGCCAACAATAATTAATGCTACCGGCCAAAAGTATGGTTTGATTTCATACCAGATAGGAAAATCATCAACCAGCATGAAAATGCCAAAAAGTACCAAAGCCCCGCCCAGAATTTTTATAGTCTGTTCTGAGCGCTTTTTCTCCGCTTCCGGATCGTGAGGCTTGCTTGCTATGGTATCAAAGTTGTGCACATCTGCCGTTCCTGTCGGTAGTACGGCCCACAAAATTATATATAGAATTCCAGTCCATCCAAAACTTGGGGGTATTGGAAGAAATAACATAACTACAAATAAAACGCGAACGATAACTACATCTATTTGTAAATATTGGGCAATTCCGGAAGCAACTCCTCCAAATACTGCCTGATCGGGTATGCGGTGCAATTTCTTTTCCATTTCGTTGTTTACGTTTATGTTGTAATCAAAGGTAGTGGGTTATACAAGATACTGCAAGCGGGAAGTTTATTATCGGTTAGTAATCGTGTTAAATGGTAATTTGAAGTGATTTATGATAAACCGACTTTAATTATCACCCAAACTTTTTGTTTAACCAATGAGATTCAATCAGGTAATGCAAATATTATTAAGATTATTCTTCTTCCAAAGCTTCCAGAATATCCATCATACTGCCAAAATCTTTGTAACCTGGTCTGATCTCCTCGCTGCCACGCAGGGCTATGCCAATCTCGGGGAAAGTTTCGGTTAGTTTATTAACAGTAATTTCATCATCCAGGCCAAAACCAATCAATATTGGATATTCTTTTGAAATCTCTGATAAAACATGAATCCACTCTTCAGTCACCGGTGTATTGGCATCGCTTTCCAAAAGAAAATAGGCAACGGAATCTCCGTAACGGCTTAAAATGGAATAAATATCGCTGGTATCGTATGTATCTACACTAACCCGCAGAATTAAAGGTAAACTTAATTCACTTTGCAGATAAGTTAACAGGCCCGGAGATTCAACCTGAACATAATGTACCGGATAATCGGCCAGTGCTTTTATAAGTAATTCGGGATCAGTCTGACTTGTTTCGGCAACCAGCTGTACACCAGCCAGCCACGAACAAATTTCTTCGAATTTTTTTGGAGATATATAATTTGGGGAATCTTGATCGATAGAAAATCCCAGCATTTCAACACCCATACCAGCGCAATAACGGGCGTCAGACAGGTTGGTAACATTGCTGATTTTTACGGTTCTGGTAAGCATGTTGATGGTATTTATTCAAAAGAAACTTTCCTGCAAAGATAATTCTTCAGGACGATTATCTTGTTAATAAATTACTTTTTGGAGTTCGGGTGAAAATGTAGATGGCTAAAGCCTGGCTCACGCCAAGTCCTGGCCACCCAAGGTTGAAACCTTGGGTTAGTGATATGGCCGGAATTATTTTTGCGTAGAGAAAAAATTAACCCAAGGTGCTGTGTTAAAAGTCAAGTAAAAGATTAAATATTTTTATAAATTACGCTTTCAGAAGCAGGAATTTATTCCATGCACGTTAGGCAGGGCAATTTAATATTGTCTCTGCCTTATTTT
>NZ_JAJTSZ010000008.1 GCF_021440195.1 Dyadobacter sp. CY356 | reverse complement strand
TAATTGATTTGGCTTTTTTTGTTTTAAAATAATATCAAAGCGATACACTTTTAATGTATGGATCCTGGCCGGGTTCGCGATCGAATTCGAATCCCAGCGGGATCACCAGAAAGTCAAATCTTAATTGATTTGGCTTTTTTTGTTTTAAAATAATATCAAAGCGATACACTTTTAATGTATGGATCCTGGCCGGGTTCGCGATCGAATTCGAATCCCAGCGGGATCACCAGAAAGTCAAATCTTAATTGGTTTGGCTTTTTTTGTTTTAAAATAATATCAAAGCGATACACTTTTAATGTATGAATACTGGCCGGGTTCGCGATCGAATTCGAATCCCAGCGGGATCACCAAAAAGTCAAATCTTAATGGGTTTGGCTTTTTTTGTTTTAGAATAATATAAGCAATATACTTTTAATGTATGGATCCTGGCCGGGTTCGCGATCGAATTCGAATCCCAGCGGGATCACCAGAAAGTCAAATCCAAATCTTAACTATACCTTCTCCCCGATTCCCAAAAAAACACCTTAAATAATTTACAGTTTGGGTATGGTTCTTTTAACCCCGGGTAGCTTCAACAATTAAACATATACAACTTGGATTGGAAAGCAATGTTCCTGAACGACCTGGACTGGGAATTCGCTATTGAAATCGTTCTCCGTACACTAATCATGTTTGCGCTTATCCTGATTTTCCTGAGAATTTCCGGAAAGAAAGGGGTCCGTCAGCTTTCGATTTTTGAAGTAGCCATTATCATCGGCCTGGGTTCAGCAGCTGGCGACCCGATGTCGAACAAAGAAAACGCCATTTTACCTGCGTTTCTGGTGTTTGTTACCATATTGGGATTCTACCGGCTCATTACATGGTTTGCCATGAAAAATGAGAAGTTTGAAAGTGTGCTGGAGGGTGATCCCGTATATATCATTGAAGACGGAATATTTAACCTGGACGCAGAAGACGAAACATATGCCAAGGACGAATTCTTTTCAGAAATGCGTCAGCAAAGTATCGAACACCTGGGACAGGTGCGCACGGCAATTCTCGAACCCAATGGAAATGTGAGTTTTCTGTTTTTTGAAGATGAGGAAGTTAAACCCGGACTTCCGGTCATGCCCAAACTATACAAACAAAAATATAAAACTATCACCGAGCCTGCGGATTATGCATGCTCTTTTTGTGGCAATGTTGAGCATGTAAATAAGGGCCGGAAAGTGTGCAAAAGATGTGAGAAAGATGAATGGGTTAAGGCGATTAGTTCCCGGCGCATATCTTAGAAAAAGTATAACGATCAGTATGTGGAACCCGGTAAAGTTTGGATACGCATAGGCTCATGAAACCACAATAAAAGCCTTTTGGCTGATTTAAAGGACTAACTGGCATACTATTTTTTAAAACCCGTCTTAAATTTAAATCAGACGAGATATGGCAAAAGATGCAATACTATATGTTGGAGGAGATATGGATGATAAGTTTCTGGTTTCGACGGCTCTGGCGGATATAGGATGTGAGAGCGAGGTCGTTAATTTCGATAATGGATACGAGCTTATCGAATATCTCCAGAAAACTGAGGAAAGACCTTTTTTTATTCTTTGTGATCTCAACATTCCACAAATTTCCGGACTTGAACTTAGAGAAAAAATTAATGCGGAAGAGCACTTAAAAAAGCGCTCAATCCCATTTATTTTCCTATCAGATTCAATTAATCCAAAGGATGTCGATGATGCCTACCTCTCATTGGTTCAGGGATTTTATTTAAAACCTCCAACTTACGAGGCATTAAAAGACCAGCTAACTTTCATTTGCGGATATTGGAAACGCGCCATTTTGCCAGGCAGATACAACTGGGAATCAGATAATTAAAATGAAAAATACGAGATATAGATAGTATGAATGGTCATTCGGTTATTGATCATTCATACTAATCCGTTACCGCCTTCAAAAGGTTTAAATAGTTTTCACAATCATTGCCGGAACACCTGCTACGATAGTGTTCGCCGGTACATCCCGGCTTACAACGGCGCCAGCTGCAACAATGGAATTTTCTCCAATGGTAATGCCCGGAAGAATTGTAGCTCCTGCCCCTATCCAGGCATTTCGCTTTATCACAATTGGCTTCAAAAGAAGAGTTTTTCGTTCTCCGGGATTGATAGAATGATTTTCTGAGGTTAAGTTAACTCTTGGGCCAATCTGCACGTCATCCTCAATTGTTATCCCGCCAATATCCAGAAAAGAACAGGCATGATTGATAAACACATTTTTTCCAAGTTTTATAAACTGTCCAAAATTTGTGTAAAATGGTGGAAATATGGTTGTTGACTCATCTATTTCGACTCCAGTTATTTCACTCAATGTAGTACGTACCTGGTCTACATCCGTTGCCGTCGCATTCATCTGAACAGATAACCGTATGGTTCGGGATACCACTTCCTCAAATTTCTTGTATCCGATATCATCTTTCCGGATAGACTCACCTGCCCTCATCCGCTCAAAAATATCTTTTTCTATTACTTGCTCTTTCATGGATGCTCTTATTGAAGTGTAAAAGTCACAGTTACATTTCCTGAGCCGACCGCCGTAGCTAGTCCTGAAACGTCTTCTATGCGTCCAAGCCTGGTGTAACTATATTGTGTCGTAAAAGATTTGTAGAAAAGTACCAACGTATTGGAGCCATAAATCATCAAATCCCCAGTATGGATCGATCCCGGACTGGATGCATTAACGGGCAGATTCGCAGGCAGATTAAAAAATTTCTCATTCCCGTTCAGGTCACTCATCGCAACTGTCATTGGTAGTTTGGTTTTAAAAGCACTTGCTGCCGGACTATTCATTAGTGTTGCCAAAAAAGTCTTTGAACCAATCCTGATATTCACCCTGGTGCCGGCAGTTTCAACAGATACATTGTTGTTATTCCCTTCGTCCATTTTTACAGCGGTGATATTCTCATCGGTTTTACAAGCCATAAAACCAATGAATATGATGATTGAAAATAAAGCTGTGAGAGCGTGTTTCATTATTTTGATAATTTCACTACTAAATGGTTGCTGCGTCAATCACAAATCTGTAACGGGCCTCTTTATTAACCACTTTGTTCCATGCATCGTTAATTTCTTCCGCCTTAATGATTTGTATCTGAGGATATATTTTATTTTCTGAACAGTAATTCATCACCTGCTGCGTTTCAGGTATGCCGCCAATAAGAGAACCGTTAAAATTGACCCTGTTAAAAATCATGTTGAAATTATTGATGGTCAATTCACCATTAACGGGCTGTCCTACCTGTGTAAAATACCCGTAAGGTTTCACGCAAGAAATGTAGGCGGACATATCATAGGCATAGGGAACGGTGGAAATCATGTAATCCATTTTCCCAAACCAGGGTTTCAAGTCATCAGCACCTTTTACTAAAATCACCTCCTTTGCCCCGAATGAGAGAATGTCCTCACGTTTACTTTCTGATGTGGTGAATGCGTAAACTTCCGCACCCTTCGAAGCAGCAAGCTTGACAGCCAGATGCCCTAAACCACCAATACCCACCACACCAATCTTATCACCCTTTTTCATCCCGGCTTTCATTAAGGGAGAGTATGTCGTTATGCCAGCGCACAATAGTGGTGCAGCATATTTCAAGTCCATGGACTGCGGAATTTGAACAGCGAAATGTTCGGTAACAACAATATTATTTGCATAACCTCCCTGCGTAATTCCTGTTGGAGATGATTTTTCAGGACTGCCATAGGTACCGGTCATTCCTGTGGTTTCGCAGTGATGCTCTTCTCCTTTTTTGCAACTTTCGCATTGCATACAGCTGTTAACCATACAACCCACTCCTGCTTTGTCACCAATCTTAAATTTTGTAACATTCTTGCCTACTGCTGATACAATCCCTGCAATTTCATGACCCGGAACCTGCGGATACTGCTGTGGCCCCCAATGACCTTTGATGGTATGAATATCTGAGTGACAAATACCCGAATATTTGATATCAATTAAAATGTCATTATCCCCCACCGGACGTCTGTCAAAATTCCAGCGTTGAAGTTTTCCGTTTATGTCCTTTCCTGCATAACCTTTTGCTTGGATATTCTCACTCATATTTATCATTCCTTTTTTTTGTGAAAAAAGCTGTAATGGATTGACAATCATTAAGCCCGTTCCTGTTGCGATTGTCTGCTGAATAAATTTTCTTCTTGATGCCTTCTTCATTATTTCAGTTATTTATTTTACCATTTTTCCGGCCAGGGCGGTCGGATCCGCCAGCCTGACCCTCATCTGGTCAGGCTGCTCCAATGCCGGATAAAAGGTTGAAAATTAAAGTTTTGCAATAATATCTCTTAATGAATTTGCCTGTGTAGCGCTGACAAACTTTTCAATCAGCACAGCAACTTCTCCAAGCTCGGCTTCGGTGATTCCGGTATTCATCCCCATTTTTATATGAGCCTGTAACTGAGGTACTACGCCAGGCATCGCAGAAAGGGTTGATATGGTCACGAGCTCTCGCTGCCGGAAGGTCAATACCTCACTTTCGAAAATGTCAGCAAACAAATGTTCTTTCAGAAATGCATCTATTCTGGGAGCAAATTCTCCAAATCCTGGTGCTGGCTTTTCTTGAGGCGTTTTCGTTAAAACTTCTAATACCTTCCTGCCTTGTTCATATTTGTCCTTTGGCTCTTTCTTTAAAACTGCCGGTTTCCCTTGTTTGTCATGGATGCCGTCTGCCTTTCTTTTTTCCACAACAGCCATGAACGCACTTATCGCATTGAGACTTCTTGGAAAACCGCAATAAGCATAAAGCTGCACCAGGATTTCTTTAATTTCCTCCACACTTAAACCTGCGTCAAGACCGGCATTCAACGCTGATTTCAGACTTTCAAGATTTCCGGTTGCCGTCAGCGCGGAAATAGCTACAATTTTTTCTTGTTGAAGGCTGAGTACCCTATTATGATCTTTAAACTCTTGTGCTTTCATGAAAGTTGAATTAAACAGAAACACCAAAAGCAGTACACAGACGAGTGATTTTGACATAATCCATGGCTATAAGTTTTATTTATTATTAGCTGCACTATACTCTTCCTGCGAAACGGGTGTAAGCCAGATCACATTGGTATCCCCTTCATAGTTGGTGATTGCGATATGCGTCATACTTGTTGTTGCACCGGCTCCATGCCAATGTTCTACATTTTCCGGAATGTTAACAACGTCTCCTTTTTTAATGGCACGGGCCGGTTTTCCTTTTTCCTGATAGAATCCCGCTCCTTCTGTTACAATTAAAACCTGTCCGCGTGGATGTGTATGCCAAATCGTTCTGGCGTTTGGTTCAAAAGTTACACTACCCATGGCGAAATCATTATTTTTATCTTTTGCCAAAAGCGGTTTCAGATAAGCGTTTCCGGTGAAATATGAATCCGGTAACTTGTCTCCTTTTGGAAAAAGAGCGGTGGTTTGTTCGTTTGTCATTTTTGTTGAATTTTTAGTTTGGCTGAATGCTGCGACCGGCAATAATGCTGCGATCAAAAGCGAGTAAGTAATTGACTTCAGGTTTCGTTTCATATATGAAGTTTGTTAATCTTTTCATATGACAAAGGTCGCTCATCTACGTGCTTCAATTTTTATACAGATTACTGGTTTATTTACCACTTTTACGGATTTAGACTTTCACGAGTAAATCAGAGTTTTTGCCTTGTTATATTTGAGTGATTATTTATGAAAAAATGGAACAGGTAGAAAGAATAGATTCGGTGAAGCAGTATAATAGCTGGATGGGAACTGAGACGCTGCACCCGCTGGTGAGTGTTATCAATTTTAATGAGATTCCCACTGTCCAGCATTTCAGACGCTATATGGGCGTTTATGCTGTATTTTTGAAAAACATAAAGTGCGGCGACATAGTTTATGGCTGTAAACCATACGATTATGAAGATGGCACTTTGGTATTTGTTTCTCCGGGACAGGTATATGGAATTGACAGTAAAGGAAAATCAATAAAACCCTCGGGTTATGCGCTGATCTTCCATCCGGATCTGATTGCCGGCACACAACTGGGAAAAATAATCAAAGAATATTCCTTCTTTTCTTATGAGGTGAATGAAGCTTTACATTTATCAAAAAAAGAAAAAGACACAATTATCGATTGTTTTGAGAAGATCAGCGTCGAGATCAATCAGAATATCGACAAGCATAGTAAAACGCTGATCGTTTCCAACATTGAATTATTTCTAAATTACTGCATGCGGTTTTATGACCGCCAGTTTATCACCCGCAGCCATGCCAATAAAGACATTCTCGTCCGTTTTGAAGAATTAGTAAACGATTACTTTAAGTCAGGAAAGGCGCAAACATTGGGATTACCAAGTGTAGCCTACTGTGCTGAAATGCTGTTTTTATCTCCAAATTATTTTGGTGATCTTATTAAAAAAGAAACCGGAAGCACGGCTCAGGATTTCATACAATCCAGGTTAATTGAAGAGGCAAAAGTGAAAATCTTTGAAGCAAATACATCATTTGGCGAAATCGCCTATCAGCTCGGATTCAAATATCAACAACATTTTACACGACTTTTTAAACAAAAAACCGGTGTCACCCCTCATGAATACCGGAGTTTAAACTGATCAGTCACGTATTCCGGAAACTTTAACCATTCCCGATAATTTCCTTTCTGTGCTCCATTCCCCAGGTGGTCAGATTATTAATAATGGTCTGTAACGTCTTGCCGTGTTTGGTAAGCTCATAGTGAACAGTCACCGGGTGCGTATCTAAAACGGTGCGCACAACCAGCTTATTGATTTCCAGCTCCTTCAATTCCTTGCTAAGCATTTTGTTTGATATCCCGACGACATCATTCAAAATATCTGAGAATCTTCTTTTGTTATAATGACAAATGGACGAAATGATATAGATCTTCCATTTTCCGCTCAGCACATCCATGGCGTCATGGATGGCCATCATCTCCTTTTTACGATCCGTTTGAAAATCAGTTTTGCACTCCATAGGTTACCCGGTTACTTCAATGTTACTGTTACTTTTTGAAACAAAGTTACCAAAATATATTTGTCTGCCATAACTTTGCAGCTCGATATTTAATCAATAGTCAAAATGAGTAAACTGGAAAACAAAGTAGCCATCGTAACTGGCGCATCAAAAGGGATAGGCGCATCTATTGCCAAATATTTTGCAGCAGAAGGCGCAAAAGTTGTGGTGAATTACGCATCAAGCAAAGAGGGTGCAGACAAAATTGTAAAGGAAATAACGAATCTTGGAGGAACAGCCATTTCGATACAGGCCGATGTTTCCAATGAAGCTGACGTGATCAGGTTGTTTGAAGAAACAAAAACAGCTTTTGGAAAGCTGGATATCCTGGTAAATAATGCTGGCATATACCAGTACGCACCCATTGAACAGGTATCCGTTGAGTCTGTTCACCAGCACTTTAATATCAATGTATTGGGTTCAATCCTGGCAATCCGCGAGGCTTTGAAACTTTTTGGTGACAAAGGTGGAAACATCATCAACATCAGCTCCGGCGCAAGCAATACGCCATTACCAACGGGCTCAGTCTATTCTGCCACCAAAGCAGCATTGGACGCCATTACAATTGCTTTGTCAAAAGAATTCAGCGGAAGAAATATCCGGATCAACTCCATTTTGCCCGGTGTGGTTGAAACAGAAGGCTCGCATAGTGCAGGTTTTATCGGCAGCGATTTTGAAGCAAAATTAGTCGCCACTACCCCGCTCGGGCGTACCGGCCAACCGGAAGATATTGCGAAAGTAGTATTTCTGGCTTCCGACGATGCCGGCTGGATTACGGGAGAGAAGATATCCGTTTCGGGCGGTATCTACGGAATTTAATTATTAATGTAAGGTTTAAAAAAATAAAATGGATAGGTTAAAAAATAAAGTAGCTGTCATTACCGGCGGAAATAGCGGCATTGGATTCGGTATTGCAGAAGCGTTCAAAAACGAAGGTGCAATTGGTACAATTACCGGCAGAAATCAGGAATCACTGGATCAATCCGTTCAGGAACTTGGATCAACCTTTATAGCCATCAAGGGCGATGTAACAAAAATGGAAGACCTGGAACGCATCTTCAAAACTACTTTTGACCGGTTTGGTAAAATTGATACTGTGGTTGTCAATGCCGGTGGTATCGTAGATGGAATGGCCATGGCATCTATCACGGATGTTACAGAAGACAACTATGACCAATACATGAATCTGAATTTGAAAAGTGCCTATTTTACGGTTCAAAAAGCACTTCCGTACCTCAACGAAGGCGCATCCATTATCCTGATCGGGTCCAGCGCAGCACACCGCGCAGCACCTGGCATGACGATTTATGGTGCGGCGAAAGCGGCAGTTGTATCACTCGCCAAAGGTCTGTCGCTAGATCTGTTAGAAAGAAAAATCCGAGTGAATACCTTATCACCCGGCTCAATTGACACACCGGTATTTGGTAAGATCGTACCAAAAGAACAGGTGGAAGCAGTTAAACAAGTCTGGAAGGACCTGATTCCGGTAGGAAGAATGGGCTTACCATCTGACATGGGAAAAGCAGCAGTTTTCCTTGCCTCTGACGACTCTTCATTTATTGTTGGTACCGAAATCCTTTCAGACGGAGGCATGACAAATATCAGTCTGATGAAATAATGTTTGTCACAAAAAATTAGTTAGGTATTTTATCATGTCATGGGAAGCAAAAACACCTGTAAACAAAAATTTGCAGTTGTTTTTGCTTCCTTTTTTAGTATTTACAAATTCGTCAATAGTAAACTCCAAAATCAATAACTGATCCGTACAGACAAGTTTTTTGAGCCGTAGACGAAATTTAGAAGCAAGAACATCAACGACCTTTGGGTTATCAATCATTAAACAAAACAATGACAACGATAACAAAAATAAATCTTGGAAAAAATGGCCCGCTTGTTTCTAAACTTGGGTTGGGTTGTATGCGCATGTCATCCGTTTGGGGAGGTCTGGCGAATGATGAAAATGAAAGCATCGCTACCATTCAGTCGGCGTTGGACAGTGGAATTAATTTTTTAAATACCGGCGACTTTTATGGCCATGGACATAATGAGATGCTGGTAGGAAAGGCTATCAAAGGTCGTCGGGATGATGCTTTTGTGAGTGTAAAATTTGGAGCAATTTTTCATAATGGACAGTGGATCGGGTTGGATCTGAGGCCTGTTGCGATTAAGAATTTCGTCAACTATTCCCTGGTACGTCTTGGAATTGAAACAATCGATCTTTATCAGCCATGCAGACTCGATGGCAGTGTTCCGGTTGAAGACGTGATCGGAACGGTTGCCGATCTGATAAAGGAAGGAAAAGTGCGCCACTTGGGTGTATCCGAAATAACTGTTGATCAACTGCGTGAGGCAAACCGCGTTTATCCGGTATCTGCACTGGAAATTGGGTATTCTCTGGCAGATCGTCAGATAGAGAGCGACTTGCTTCCAACTGCGAAAGAACTTGGAATAGGCGTTGTCGCATTTGCTAATACCGCAGAAGGATTGCTGACCGGTGAAATGAAAGCTCCACTTTCAGCCGATGATTACCACAACCATTTCTCACGTTTTCAGGGAGATAATCTGATTAAAAATCTTGAAACTGTTGAAGTTTTAAAGCAGATGGCTAAGGAAAAAGGTTATACGCCAACGCAGCTGGCGATCGCCTGGGTGAATGCGCAGGGAGACCATATTATGCCATTGGTAAGTATGAGCCGGAGGTCCAGACTGCCAGAAAATATGGAGGCCATGGAAATTCAGTTAACCGCCGGGGAAATGGATATGCTGAATACGCACTTTGCACCGGGATCGATATTGGGCGGTACATACCTTCAGCGGTAAACATTATGTAAGTCTTGTTTTTAATATCTTTGCGCATGACAAATCCAACTGAAATAATTCCAGGGATGATTTTTTCCTCTTATCTCTCAACCCGCAAAAAAGAGAAAGTGGCATTCCTGGAAAACAAGATCCTGGTTTTACAGGTTTCGGGCCGCTTCACATTAGAAACGGCCAACGAGAAAATTTCAATGGGTCGGGGTGAGATGTTATTGGTACAAAAAAATCAGTTGGCTGAGCTTACGAAAACTCCTTTGGAAGGGGAATATTATCAAACGATTGTCATCAGTTTAAATGAAGAACTGCTCAGAAAGATTGTCTTGGAAGAACAAATTGAGATTGGTCAAAAATATACGGGACCGCCAAACATTCTTATTCCTGCTAATGATTTTTTGCGCGCATTTTTCGACTCCATTATTCCATATGTTCGTAATCCTGATCCAAAAATAACCAGTTCGCTTGGCAGGCTGAAAGTAAAGGAGGCGGTACACCTCCTCCTTTACACCATGCCCGAACTCGAAGAATTTCTATTTGACTTTTCGGAGCCTTATAAAATGGATTTGGAAAAATTCATGCTCAGCAACTTTCATTATAATATTCCGGTTGAAAAATTTGCACTGCTTACGGGAAGAAGTCTGGCTGGGTTCAAGCGTGACTTTCAGAAAATATTTGGCATGGCACCACGGCACTGGCTGCAAGAAAGAAGACTTATAGAAGCCCGGCATCTGATAGAAAGTAAGAACAAAAAACCGTCTGCAATTTATCTCGAACTCGGGTTTGAAAGCCTCTCCCATTTCTCCCATTCTTTTAAACGAAAATTTGGCAAAACGCCCAAAGAATGGTCCGTTTAGTATTTGATGCTTAGTTAGTCAACAATTATTTCAAACCAAAAACACCCAGCATTTTTTCCAGCGCAGCTTCTGAATGCATCCGTTCGCCATTTACCAATGATTGTTTTGCGGCCCTTGCTGCTCTTTTACGCATACTAACTTCATAGGACGAAATGGCTTCCAGCATAGTGTTGTGCTTGCCGGATGTCAAACATTCACAAAGTTCAATTGCATCAAACATGGAAGTATTGGCTCCCTCTCCGGCAAAGGGCGGCATGACGTGAGCAGCGTCGCCAAGCAATGTCAGATCCGGTAGAGCCTGCCAGTTTTGATCCAATGGCATACAATAAATTGGACGCGGAATCATTGGCATAGAAGCTTTTCCAAACAGCTTATACCAGATATTGCTCCATTGGTTATATTCATTTTTAAACCAATCCAACATTTGTGACTTGTCTGAGAAATTTAAGCCACCCGATAATGCCCAATTTTCATCTGTTTTAAAGCTGGCATAAAAACCCAGGCCGCCATCTCCTTTTTGACCGCCCAACAGACATTTTCCATTTCCAAAAGCCATTACTTTGCCTCCATTCAGAAGTCTGAAAATATCAGGAATTGATGTTGCAGCGTTTTCAATATTGATTTCAAGCATGGTGATGCCTGTGTAAACAGCTTTAATATCTGTAACATATGGCCGGATTTTAGAATGAGCACCGTCAGCGCCAATCACAAGATCAGCATAAGCAACAGAACCATTTTTAAAATACACAAGCCAACCACTATTTTGCTTTTCCAGGGAAATAAAATGACTATCCCAAACCACTGTTTCCGGCAATAAAACATTTAAAAATACCTTTCGCAACGCGCCACGATCAATTTCAGGACGATAATGCTCTTTATTCAAACCTTCAAAAGATTTGGTTTCGTGGTCGCTGAAAACTATTTCGGCCTGTTCGTTTAGGATAATCTTTTTATCGGCTCCATGACGAACATGTTTTTTAAATTCATCTGTTAAACCTGCCTTATTTAAAGCTGCCCATCCTGATTCTTCATGCATATCAAGCGGAGAACCTTGTACGCGGGCTTCCGGACTAAAATCTCTTTCATACACTTTTACATCCACACCTCGAAGCTGTAAAAGTCTGGCCAATGTTAAACCTCCCGGTCCACCGCCGATAATGGCTATTTTCTTATTATAAAGTATCATAATCTCAAATTATTAACTACAATACAAAAATATCAGGTAGCTTAGAGATAATATATCCGAAAAAGACTTTAAAACAGTCGTAAAAGACTTAATGAAAAATGCTCAATGCTAACTGTACCCAATGTTTTAAAAGAATTCGCTCAGCTCTTAGGGACGGAAGTAAAAAACCACAGATTGGAAATTCCGGAGAAATTTGGGCGAGGTTATTGCGCCGGATTTGTATTTAACGAAAATATCAGAATGCTGATCTTCAACTACGAACTAAACGAAGATCTGATCATCAGCAATCCTTACGATGATAAACCCGATAGCAGGTTACTATTCAAGTTTCAAAATATTTTCCCCATTACAAAAGACTTGCCAATGGAAAAAGATCTGCAATTGATGCCTTCGGTTTTAATTGCTACCATGCATATGAGTATGGCTGAAATCCCTGTGCACACCAATACCGCGACGATCAACATAGAAGTGGATGCGCATTATCTGAACGGGTTATTTGACCTGACTGAAAAATCACTGGTATTGCAAAGCCTGTTGCAGAATAATCAACCTTTGTTGTTTGAACAGATTATCTATCCTTCTCTTCATCAGATTGCAGCACAAATGGTTTCTGAACCCATTGAAGAAATTTTTCAATTGTTTTTTCTGAGAGTAAAGGCGGAGGAACTGATTTGCAGATTGTTAATGGAACTGGCCAGACGGAATGAAAAGCATATCTATGACTTAAACCCACAGGATATTCAAATCCTGTACAAAGTGAAAGTGCAATGCTGACAGATCTTGCAACGCCGCCCGTCATAAATGAACTGGCAGCTTACGCCCATATGAGCCCAACCAAACTGAAACGATTATTCAGGCAAATTTTCGGGAACAGCATTTTTAATTATTACCAGGAATTCAGAATGAAAGAAGCAGCTTTTTTGTTAAAAAGAGAAAGACTATCCGTCGCAGACGTAGGTTACCGGATGGGTTTTACTAATCTTAGCCATTTTTCAAAAGTTTTTAATGAACATATCGGTATGAAACCGAAACAATATAGCCGGTCTTAATAAACAAAAAAAAATTTATGGATACTGAAAAATTAGCGACCTCAACCCCGAAAGTGGAGGAAGAAAATTACCTCCCATTTGTGAATGAAGAATGTGGAGACACCATGTGGGACGATGTATTGGCGGAACAGGATAAAATAAATTCCGCCAAAGAATCTGGCGAAGAATCAGCAAAAAAAGCAGGCAATTAATTGATAAAGGTTTTAGAGGAATACTAGAAAAGGCAGGCAAATAATGGAAATCATGAACTGATTCCGTCTATTTGTCTGTCTAAGATTTTACATATTGATCAGTAAAAAGAAATATTTTTAAACAACATACTACGGGTTATAGCGTGAATAATCAACAAGGTGCATTGAAAAATTTTCAAGTGATTTTTCAAAAATTATCTTTTCAATATGGAAATCCCAGTAGCGGTTTGTTCCGCCTGTAAAAGAACCGGCTTTTTCATCATTTAAGAATAGCTCTGCCTTGCCCGATAATTTCATCGTTTCACCATTCTCAAAATTCACAAACAGTAATCCAGCCTGTGGATTTTCATAAAAATTACCCAAAGTATTAAACATTGAATTACCGCGATAATCAGGTATTCGTAATACATTTTCTGCGGCCCAGGAAATGAATCCGGGATTTCCTCCGCGATGTGACATGTCCAGATTATTATCGTTGCCAGCACTTGCTACAAAAATAGTATCCGCCTCCGCAATCCATTTTTTTATATCCCGACTCGCCGGTTCTGCAATTAAATTTGTCTCTGTGAATTCTCTTCTTTGAATATATTTTGGACAATTGGGATATGCCTGTTCAATTTCAATTTTCCAAAGTTTTCCCAATTGAATGATATTGCCGTTCACCCTGAACCGTCTGCGGGTCGCCAGCTCTATAAACAATAAACCAATTGACGAATTGTTACGGATGTTTTCCCAGAAAATATCACCAGGACTGGAATTAAGAAAATCTATATTTAAAAGTAAATTGTGAGCATCCTGAATATCCAGAAAACCAGGATTTCCTGAAAGTACAGAAGCCCAGAGCCTTCCGTCCTGATCTTTTGTTGACGCAAAAAAGAATCTTTGACTATGCACAAAATTAAGCGCTCCTCCCATGATACTATCCCTGACAATGGAGCCATTCTGCATCGCAAAATATTCTTCACCAGTACTTTGCTGAACGTATAGCTCGCCGTTATGAAAAACTGAACCAGGCATAATTTTATCATTTTAAATAGGATGAAGATGACCCATTTATCCCCGATTTAAATATATCATATAATTGTCGTTGCTGATGTAGTATTTGAAAATTTGTCAGATGATATATTTAAATTCCGCCGAACCCGTGAAGCTTTTAATATAATGATCAGCGTAACCGACAATCAAAAATCGCTGGAATTACTGGAAATTGATTTATAACACCCAATCATCATTTATCGATTAAAATATTTTATTTATTGATAAACAATAAATAATTATCTATATTTGTTTCATAAAATATCAAGACTATGGAAACAGATACTAGAACAAAACAAATTTTAAACGTAATGTATGTCCTTACCTGGATTGCATTTGTTGGTTTAATGATAGAAACCGGAGCAATTCTGGTTTCCTATGTTGTAAGCTGCCTAAATCCGGGAGCGGCTAAAAATTTATATAAAGACCTGAATTTAGAAGAACTCAGAACGTTCAGTATATATCAATACACGATGTCCGTTTCTTTTATAATTGCCGTATCAGCAATGAAGGCTTATGTATCATTTATGGTGATCAAGGCACTTTCCAAAGTAAATCTGGCAAATCCTTTTACAGTTGAAATGGTTTCAATACTTGAAAAAATCAGCTACACATTGTTAGGAATCTGGATTGTAGCCGTTTTAAACAACGAACACGTTAGCTGGTTATTGAAGCAAACAAGTATCACAAGCGAAACCTTGTCCGCAGAGGAATTTATCTTCATGGCCGGACTGGTATTTATAATTTCCCAGGTTTTTAAACGTGGTGTGGAAATTCAATCAGAAAATGACCTTACCGTATAAACTATGCCGATCATTGTAAATCTGGATGTGATGATGGCCAGGCGAAAAATGTCATTGAATGAGCTTTCGGAAAAAGTTGGATTAACACTTGCCAACCTGTCTGTGCTCAAAACCGGAAAGGCAAAAGCGATTCGTTTTACTACGCTGGAAGGTATTTGTAAAGTCCTGAACTGTCAGCCTGGGGATATTTTGGAGTTTACAGAAACTGATGTGGGGGTGGAAATTTTGGAAGATTAGAGTATTGTTAAGGATTGTCATTTATTGTCAAGGGTTGTCGTTTGTTGTTCGGATTTGTTGAAAAACAAGAAATGGTTGCCGTGGATTTGGCAACCATTTTTTGCTTGACTTTATGATGGAACTTTACATGCTATATTATTTTCAGCATTTTATTATCTCCATCCACCACCCAAAGCACGATAGATACTAACCGTGGCATTCATCTGGTTCATTTTTGTTTCAATAAGGTCGAATCTTGATTCTAACGCGTCGCGCTGAGTCAGAAGAACTTCCATATAATCCGCTCTTGCCGAAGCGAAAAGACGGTTTGAGATGTTGATCGATTCATTAAGTGCATCCACTTCGCTCTTTTTCAGATCGTAGCTTTTTTCAAGGTTACCAATTCTAGAAATCTGATTGGCAACTTCAATGTAAGCATTCAAAACAGTACGCTCATAATTATAAACAGCCTGTATCTGTTTCGCATTTGCACTGTAATAAGTTGCCTTGATCAGGTTTTTGTTAATCAATGGTCCTGCCATATCTGCGGCAATTGACGTAATGATCGACTTTGGCATTTTGGCAAGATAAACCGGATTAAACGATTGAAAACCAAGTACAGCTGAAAGACCCAGGCGAGGATAAAAATTAGCTTTTGCAACCTGAACATCCAGTTTGGCAGCGGCAAGATCATTCTCAGCCTGTTTAACATCCGGACGGTTTTCCAACAACTGAGTTGGGATACCAGTCTGAATGATGGTTGGCATCAGCGTTTCAAAATTCTGGTGAGTCCTGACAACCGGCTGTGGGTAACGTCCTAAAAGGAAATTAATACGGTTTTCAGATTCCACAATTTTCTGTCTGATATCGTATTGCAGATTCTGGGTATTCAGCACCTGCGCCTGAAATCGCTTTACAGCCAGTTCCGTCACACGGGTTGCTTCTTTCTCCATTTTAACGATTTTCAGGGCATTGTTCTGAATGTCAATGTTTCTCTGCAAAATTTCAAGCTGCGCATCCAGAGCCAGTAGTTCATAATAGTTACTTGCAATTTCTGACACCAGGTTGGTCACAGTGAAATTTTTACCATCCACCGAAGACAGGTATCTGTAAGCGGCAGCCTTTTTAGCATTTCTTAACTTATGCCAGATGTCGATTTCCCACGAAGCAGTTGCGCCAAAACGAAAATCTGATAAAGGATCCGGCGTTTTCTTGCCCGGCTTTATTTCAGTGATTTCCTCAGTGGCACCCGGAAGTGTATACCGCGATGCTTTTTCAACACCAGCCGCACCACCCAGATTTACAAAAGGCATGTACTCCCCTTTTCTTGCCATAATCTCGTTATTGGCAATCTGGATTTCCTGCAATGTGATATTCAACTCCTGATTGCCTTGCAAACCCTGTTCAATCAGGGCTTGCAGCGAGCTATCCGCAAAGTAAGTTTTCCACGACAGCTTTCCGGCATTGGTTGAGTCCTGTGAGCCGGTATAGCTCACAGGTACTGCTTTATTTTCTGTTTTCGTTACCAGAGTTGGTGTCTTACACGCGGTGTAAGCGAGGGAAATAAATGCTATCCCGACCCAACTTAATATTCTTTTATTGCGCATCATTATGAGGTTCGTTAGTTTGGGGGAAAGCGTCGATCGCATGAACAAACTGTTCAGACAATGAGCCGTCCTCTTCATCTTTGATCATTTTTCTACCATCGGCCAAAGAGCCAAATATATAGTACAATCCAGGAATGATGATTACTCCGAAAATTGTTCCGAATAACATACCACCCATAGCCGAAGCACCGATTGTACGGTTACCAATCGCACCTGCACCTGTTGCACTGATCAATGGTATCAAACCGGCAACGAATGCAAATGATGTCATCAGGATAGGACGGAAACGAACTTTTGCTCCTTCAATGGCTGCATTCAGAATTGTTTCACCCTGCTGCCGCTTCTGGACAGCGAATTCCACAATCAACACGGCATTTTTACCTAACAAACCTACCAACATGATGAGACCGATCTGAGCATAGATGTTGTTTTCAAGACCCATCAATTTAAGCAGCAGGAATGAACCAAATACCCCAACCGGTAGCGATAACACTACGGCGAATGGAATAATGAAACTTTCATACTGCGCTGCCAATACAAAGTATACGAAAGCCAATACGATCATGAACACGACAAGAGATTCATTTCCACGAATCGATTCGTCATAAGACAGACCTTCAAAAGCAATATCATATCCTTTTGGCAACGTCTTCGCAGCAACTTCACGGATAGCCTGGATGGCATCAGCCGTTGTGTATCCTTTGGCCGGAAGACCCTGGATCGCCGCTGAATTGTACAGGTTGAAACGTGTGATCTCATTGGGTCCCTGACCTTTTTTAAGCGTCATAAATGATGAATAAGGAACCATTTCACCCGCATCATTTTTCACAAAAAGTTTTAAAAGATCAGATGGAAGTCTTCTGAAACTTGGGTCAGACTGCACATACACTTTAAAGAACTGGTTAAATCTTGTAAACCCTTGTTCGTATGTACTACCGATCATGATATTCAGGTTATCCATCGCTTTTCCGATTGATACGCCTTTTTGCATGGCAAGCTGGTTATCGATCTGCAATTCGTACTGAGGATAATTCGCAGCGAAGAATGTAAACAAACCAGTAAGCTCAGGACGTTTTGCAAGATCTTCCATGAACTTCTTGTTGATCTTATCAAATGCGCTATAATCTGTTTCTGAGTTTTTATCAAGCAAACGCATAGAGAAACCACCGGAAGTACCGAAACCAGGAATTGCCGGCGGTTCAAAGAATTCAACCACGGCTCCAAGACCACGAGTTTTTGACTCGAGCTCTTCCATGATTTCCTTCACGTTCTTATCACGGTCGTGCCACGATTTCAAGTTGATCAAACAAGTACCGGCGTTAGATCCCCGACCTTCGGTCATGATCTCGTAACCTGCAAGAGATGATACCGATTCAATTCCACCCACTTCTTCGCAAATCTTTTGAAGACGTCTTGAAACTTCATTCGTTTTTTCAAGCGTAGAACCCGGAGGTGTCTGGATAATCGCATAGATAGTACTCTGATCCTCATTCGGGATAAAACCTGCCGGCAGAATTTTATTCACAAATACAATTCCTGCACAGAATACCAGCAATACTGCCCAGGTAACAAATCTGCGGCTAACGATCCTTTTAAGCAAAGCAACATATCTTCCGGTAAGTTTATCAAATACACGGTTAAAGCTGTCAAGCGCTTTTGTAAGAATGTTTTTCTTCTTCTCGTGTCCATGATGATTTTGAAGCAACATGGCGCACAATACCGGAGTAAGTGTCAAGGCGATCAGGGCCGAAATTACGATTGAACTGGCCATCGTGATCGAGAACTGTCGATAGAAAGTACCAACGGGACCAGACATGAACGAAATCGGCAGGAACACTGAAACCATTACGGCTGTGATCGCGATAATCGCACCACTGATTTCTGCAAGCACTTTTTTCACCGCATTGAAGGGTGATATCCCGGGTTCTTCCTCAAACTTGGCATGGACGGCCTCGACGACGACAATCGCATCATCGACCACAATACCAATCGCAAGTACAAGGGCAAAAAGTGTGATCAGGTTGATGGAAAGCCCAAAAGCCTGTATTACAAAGAATGCCCCGACCAGTGATACCGGAACCGCAAGGATCGGAATCAAAGTTGAACGCCAGTCGCCAAGGAATACAAATACAACCAGGGCTACCAGGATAAACGCATCACGCAAGGTATCAATAACCTGCTCGATAGACGCGTCAAGAAAGTTCGAAACGTCATAACTGATTTTGTAATCTACTCCCGGAGGGAAAGATTCCTTCATCACTTCAAGCTTCTTTTTTACTTCTTCAATTACATCACTGGCATTACTACCATAATTTTGTCTTAATACAATGGCCGCCGATGGGTGACCATCCAGGTTGGAATAAATATCAAAGAATTCACTACCTAACTCAACTTTGGCGATATCTCTAAGGTGTATACTTTCACCCTTTGAGTTAGCACGAATGATAATTCCTTCATATTCTTCAGGTTTGTCATATCGTCCTTTATAAGTAAGTACGTATTCAAGCGACTGAGCCGCAATACCGGAGCTTTGTCCAATACGACCCGGGCGACCAACAATACTTTGTTCCCCTACCGCTTTCATAACCTCTTCGGTAGAAATATTGTAAGCACGCATACGTTCAGGGTTTAACCAAAGACGCATCGCATATCTTCTGCTACCTAATATTTGTGCTCTTGCAATCCCTTTGGTCCGTTGGATCTCAGGAATCATTTTTACCGTAGCATAGTTGAAAAGGAATTTTTCGTCAATGCTTTTTTCTTTCGAATAAAGGTTGACGTACATCAACATACTAGGCTGAACAGGAGAGATAATAACCCCTTCACGCTGAACAAGTTCCGGCAAAAGTGGCATAACCTGATCCACCCTTGTTTTAACCCGGATAACCGCAACGTTGGGGTCGGTCCCGGGCTCGAAGATGATCCTCAGGGTAGCCTCACCAGCACTGGTTGCATCCGTTGCAATATACCGCATATCCTGAACCCCGTTGATTGCCTGTTCCAGCGTGATCAGCGTAGATTTTACGAGTACATCCGCACTCGCACCCGGATAAGCGATAAAGATATTAACTGTTGTCGGGGCAATGTCCGGGAATTGAGAAATAGGTAATTTCTCAATCGCCAGGATGCCTATAAAGACTATCATGATCGAAATCACAATAGCGAATACAGGTCTTCGTATGAATTGATTGAACATGTCGTTTACTTTTTTAGATACCTAACTATTCGGCATACAGACTTAAATGAGAGATAACAGAGTCAGGCTTTACGAATTTTGTATGAATTTTTTCATTTTCGTGTACCTGACGTAAACCTTCAAGAAGGATTTTGTCATTCTTATTCAAACCAGATTTAACGACAAAAATGTGCGGCAATTCGGCTGCTATCGTTATTTCTCTTGATTTAATCACATTGTCTTTATCCAGCACATAAACGTATTTCTTTTCAAGAACCTCGAAAGTGGCTTTCTGAGGGATGATAAGCGCGTCTTTGTATGGAAGTTTAACCTGGATATTACCTGTTTCGCCATGTCTCAACAATCCTTTTGGATTTGGGAAAGTGGCCCTGAACGCGATGTTACCTGTTTCGTTATTAAAATCAGCCTCAATCGTTTCAACATAACCAGGATAATCAAACAATTTGTTGTTTGCCATCAGCAATTCAACTTTCAAAGGACCTTCTTTGCTGATCTTCGTTTTGTAATCAAGATATTCAGCTTCCGGTACATTGTAATAGACCCACATTTTACTGTTGTCTGATAACGTTGTAAGCAAATCACCTTCATTTACAAGACTTCCCAACCGGCCCTGGAAATGATCCATGATACCATTGAAAGGAGCTCTGATTTCGGTGAAGCCCAGGTGAGCCTTTGCCAATCCAAGTTCTGCTTTTGCTTTATCAAATTTGGCTTTACCTAATGCTAGTTCATTTTTAGAAACAACATTGCTATCGGCAAGCGATTTTGTGTTTTTGTATTCGATTTCTGCGAAATTAGCCTCAGCCTGAGCTTTTTGTGCTTCTGCCTGATAGATCATCGGCATGATCTGAAACATAAGCTGGCCTTTTTTAACTGACTGACCTTCATCCACGTAGATTTTTTGAAGATAACCTTTTTCTAAAGCCCGCAGCTCAATATGGCTGATGGCGTGGATCTGTGCAACATACTCCTTTGTCACCAAAGTGTCTCTAAGCAATGGACTTGTAACCTGATAGTCGGTTTCTTCTTCCTTTTCTTCCTTTTTTGATTCACAGCTTGTATGTAGCAACAACGCACACAAACTAATGACCATGAGAATTCTCTTCATGATGATTTTTTTATTTAATACTATATGAGTTTTTGGTAATTCTGTTTGAAAAGTATCCTGCATTTAAGATACCTTTTGCCTTTTTGATCAATGTTATTGGTTATCAACAACAGAAAAAATCAGAAGAGCCGGCATTTGCACTTCCTGTTAAATCCGGGTATCAGATCCTGAAAACTTTTAATAAAAGATACAGTGATTTATATGACGGAAAATAACAAAAATGCTTGGCTAAAAATAACCCGTTGGGAATGAATGGGCGAAAACCTCCGGTGTTGTGGGAATAAAACGGAGTGAAAAATTCGTAACTGAATTCTAAATATTTTTTAAAAGCAACCAGCTCTTCGTTCTTTTCTTCGATGGCCGTAGCGTGATTTTTAACATTTCCGTTTTCGGAGCCAGACGGTAAGGATTGTAAAAAGAAGCCTTGATTGGCGGGCAAACCAGCACAACCGGAGAACACTGAACCTTCGAAATCTTTTATTGCAGAAAGGAAAAAAGAATCGCTATAACCACGTCCGCTGTGCTGAAAAAATCCAGTCAACAAAACAATTACAAGTGGTAATATGAATCTCAGTTTCTTAATCATCGGCCGCAAAACATTAAACTTAGGTGAGGTAGTGGTCATTCATGGTCATGTTCTGGTTACAAATAGCGTCAATGTTGATTAGCGTGGTATTAAAGCTAAATTAAAATGGAATTAAAATATTGCCAAACATTAGCGACCATGTTATTTTATCCAGATTTTATATAAAAATATCAACGCACTGAATTTATTAAAAAATTTACAATTAATTAATCCCGGCATCTGCTGTTTTAAGCGAAGAAAAATTGTGGTTTCTACAAAAAATTATATTCTTTTCGGGAGCGAAAATCATCTGACTGCAACGCAGATCAAGCCTAATTTATGAGTCCTGTTTAACTTTAAAAATTGATTTATTCAAAGGATATATTTGCAGATAGAAAGTCGCGAATTATTAATTTCTAAGTGGCACTTTATAAATCTACCAGTGATATTTTACGTTTGGTCAAGTCCGTTTGTATTACTATTTTTTTGAATGCTACTATGGAATACTTGATACGGCGTCAGAAATTTAGAGGTGCAGACAAAAAACAAACGGCTTTCAAATCAGAAGAGTTTGAAAGCCGTTTGTTTAATTAAAAAATGCTGTAAGAATAAATCAGAATTTTCTTTTTTCAATCGTCGTAATTCAATTGAAGGATTGCCGGAATTCCAGCGGAGAAAGACTGGTTTTATTTTTAAATAATTTGCTGAACGATTGGGAATGTTCAAATCCTAAGGAAAAGGCAATTTCACCTACCGATAAATTAGTAGTCGATAATTTCTCTTTTGCCTTTTCAATAAGTTTATCGTGAATATGCTGCTGCGTACTTTGTCCGGTCAAAGATTTGAGCAAGCCGCTTAAATAACTTGGTGAGGTATTTAAAACTTCCGCGATATACTGAACCGAAGGCAATCCATTTTTCTCCAAAGTATCGCCATCAAAATAATCATCCAGTATTTCTTCAAGGCGGATTAAAATTTTATGGTTCGTTATCTTTCTTGTAATAAATTGTCGGTTATAAAACCGGTCGGCATATGTCAGCAATAATTCCAGCTGTGCAATGATCACTTCCTGGCTGAAATTGTCAATGTTGGCATGATACTCCTGCTCAATATTTTGCATGATGGCTGCGATCATCGCCTCCTCTTTTTCAGAAAGATGCAGTGCTTCGTGAACTGCGTAACTGAAATATTCATATTTCTTTATCTTTTGTGCCAGCGATGTGTTCCAGAGAAAATCTGGATGAATCAGTAATGACCAACCTGTATGCTGTATATTTTTAGCTGCATCAATTGAAAAAACCTGACCAGGAGAAATAAAAAACAGAACACCTTCATCAAAATCATATTCCTGCTGACCATATTTCATCTTCGCATTAAAACTTCTTTTCAGTGAAATTGAATAGAAATCATTTACGATACTTTTCGGCTCATCATCCCTCAGCTGCTTTATGTCAGCATAATTGATCACACTGACAAGCGGGTGCTGGGGTTTGGGCAAAAATCTTAACTGATGCCATTCGGTTATTGTTTTGATGCGGAGCGGTTCCATTATTTTTAAGGTTTTTAACTATGATATCTTGCCGCAAATTCTTTGGCAAAATCTGTCAGTTTCACTTTTCCCATGACAGCTGGTTTATTACGGTAATAGTCTTCCGCTAGTGCACCATTATGCAGACTTCCATACATTTCAACCATTCCAGCCGCAATTTGTGGGTTCATCCCAATGGCTTCCAGTCCACTTTGTACCTGCTCATCAGAAATCAGTATCCACTGCAAATCAGGTTTACCAATGGCAGCACCCAAAATAGCAGCCGTTTCACTTCCTGTTAATTCTTCACTTGCAATATAACGCGCTTTTCGGCCAATAAACGGCGTCACCAATTCTTCCGCAACCACCGCCGCAATATCCGTTGGTGAAACCCAGGGAATAATATCTTCGGCACCATAATTTGCCGCTATCATTCCTGCCTTCTTAATCATATTGGTGTAAGCATACAAATTATAAAAGAATGAAGTCGGCCGAATATGTGTGATTGAGACATCCAGTGGTAATTTATTCAAAATCTCCTCTACATCATGGGCACCTCGTAAAATTCCGTTTCCTTTTTCAAGATCACCCCCGAATGTACTGAGATTCACCACTTTTTTCACTCCGGAATGATTGATGGCCTCTGCATAATTATTACCAATGTTATGATAATAAGCGAGCAGATCAAGGTTATGATCGAAGTAATTTGCTGGCGGAACCATGCTATACACAGCATCAGCACCCGCAAAAATATCTTTCAAAAACTCCACATCGTCCAAGGAGCCAATGGCTGCCTTTGCACCAAGATTTTCAATTTCCTCTTTTCTTTCAGACTTACTGCTGATGACCGTTACATCGTGGCCTCTTTGTACCAATTCATCCGTCAGCGGTTTGCTGATATGACCTGTCGAACCTGTTACTATAATTTTCATTATTTCCCTGTTTGTTTAGATCACAAAGTTCAGCAGCAGAAAGTTGGTGAATGTAGCTGAATCTACTTTTATTGTAGTTGGAATTAGGAATTGAAGGTTATTGTTGAATAGTGAAGAAAATCCTTATGTCACCACTTCGTGGTATTGATGATCATGACATTTGAATCCTCTATAATAATGTCAGTCCTTCGGACTTACAAAAATGATTACAGTTATGAACATGATAGTTAAATATTAAAAGACACGGTATATGGGAACATTTCTTGCTGTTCATTTATATTTAGAACAAAACATCACACTTTGACTATGAGAACTATTAAAAATCTTACAGCAACAGACGGATACTTTCTGAAATGTTTCTTTGACGATGGCATTACGAGAAATGCGGATATCACCTTTTTTGAAATCCGAGGCTTTTCAGTGGTTGCAGGATATTAATAACTTTAAAAGAGTCATTAATTATGTATATTTTGTTTCATGGAAAAATGAAGAAATAGATCTTAGCGCTGATACTCTCTGGCACATTGGCAAGGTTATGGACTGACCATGAGAGAAATTTCAGTCACACAATTCAAAACATACTCTCCCCAAAAGTCAACAAATTATTATCCGGATCAAGCATCGCAAATTCCTTTTGCCTCCATGGCTTGATTTGCAAATGTCCGGCTGTTGGAATACTTACTTTTTGATCTAGTGCCAGCTGGTACCATTTTTCAATATCATCAGTCCGGATGTAAACCATCCCGTAATTTTCCTTTGGGTCAATTTCTTTAAACTCAAAAAAGTGAATTTGAATGTTATCCTTTTTAACCATCAAATAATCTTTATGCACATCACTGCCAAATTGCTCAAAACCTAATTTGTTTATGTAAAAGTCCTTCGTGATAGCTTTATCACGCATAGGCAATTTGGGATTTATGTCGGTAAGCATGATGATTTTTGAATTTAATTTGAAGAATTTTAATCACTGTAAAAATCCTCTTTTTTCTTCATTAATACAACTTGACCGGAAAGCCGGATAAATAAATTGTGGCGTCAGTTTTATTTGTACATTCGATGATAAATAACAAAAAAACAAATAATATGACCAGCATAAAAAAATCTTCTGTCAGAATCAAAGTTGTTTTTATCGGGCTATTTGGTATGTTCATCGCAACCAGCTCTTTTGCACAATCCGGAACTGCTATTACTTTGGGTGGCAATACAATTCATACAGTTGGAAAACTTCCGGCTGTCGGGACAGATGTTAAAAATTCAACCCTGACCGGTGTTGATCTGAAAGAAAAATCTTTGGCAGAATACAAAGGAAAATACATTATCATGAACATTTTCCCAAGTGTGAATACGGGTGTTTGTTCCAAATCGGTAAGGAAATTTAATGAAGATGCTGCAAGTTTGAAAAATACAACAGTGCTTTGCATCTCCAAAGATCTGCCATTCGCTCAAAAAGCATTTTGCGGCGCAGAAGGAATCAATAACGTGGTTATGCTTTCGGATTTCAGAACTGATTTCGGAACCTCTTATGGTGTTCAAATCGCGGATGGTCCGATGAAAGGTTTGTTGAGCCGGGCCGTGATCGTTATTAACCCGGAAGGCAAAATTGTTTATGAGCAACAAGTTCCGGAGATCGGACAAGAACCTGATTACACGGCTGCAATTGCTGCGATTAAGTAATCACAATTTTACCAATAAGTAAAGAAATGGCACCTCCTATACCCTGGTATAAAGCGGTGCCATTTTTTTATTTAAATCCAAAAACCTGCCGTTTTACTTTGCAGGTCAGGATTGGAAGAATTCCAATAGATCTTTGTTGATCGTAGCTGCTTCTGTGGCAGGCATACCATGAGGAAAACCAGGGTATGAAATCAACTTACCATTTTTCAAAAGTTTTATAGCTTTTGCTCCCGAAATCGGGAAAGGCACGATCTGATCATCTTCACCATGCAAAACCAGCACGGGGAAATCTACGCTTTGAAGATCTGCTGTAAAATCAGTTTCTGAAAAAGCCTTGATACCGTCATAATGTGCCTTCACGCTGCCCATCATTCCCTGACGCCACCAGTTGTCACGGATACCCTGCGAAATGGTTGCACCTTCACGGTTGTACCCGTAAAAAGGTATTGTGAAATCCTGAAAATATTGTGCTCTTTTCGTAGCTGTCCCTTCACGGATCTCATCAAATATCGACATTGGAACACCGTCAGGATTTCCAGCAGTTTGTACCATCAATGGCGTAACAGCGCTGATCAGAACAACCTTTGCCGCACGTCCCTGGCCAAAATTTGCAGCATAATGAATGGCTTCCCCACCACCGGTTGAGTGACCCACATGGATTGCATTTTTCAAATCAAGCGCTTCTGTTAATTCAGCCACGTCTGATGCGTAAGTATCCATATTATGTCCCTCAGAAGTCTGGGAAGATCTTCCGTGACCTCTGCGGTCATGTGCAATCACCCTGTATCCTTTGTCCAGAAAAAACATCATTTGTGCATCCCAATCGTCGCCGGATAATGGCCAGCCGTGGTGGAATACGATGGGCTGCCCGGTTCCCCAGTCTTTGTAATAAATTTCAGTACCGTCTTTTACAGTGATCTTAGCCATGATTTGGGGTTTAACTTGTGGTTGACACTAAACTTTTACCAAGATATGTGTTTGAAATAACTTGAAAAAGTTATCTATGTTAAATCTGTGTCAATCATGATTAAGTACCAGTTACGGATACATTTTCACCCAATTCTACCTTTCCTGAACCGTCCCCATGCCACAAGACAGGCCAAAACAATACAAAACAAATTGATTCCGATCACCGATGCTTCTCCTCTCAAAACATGAAAAATAACAGCACAAATCATCATCAAAACAATTCCGATTGCAGCCCATGAGGTCAATTCTGATTTAATTTTAAATATAGGCGGTAGTACTAAACCTGCGGCGGCCAGCAGATCTATTATGCCAAGGATTCTTACGATCTGGACTGGAACCTGTCCTGTCCATGGCATAATGACGGATATTTTTTCAATCGGCATAAATTTCATTACGGCACCTATAATAAAAAAGGCTGCCAGCAATATCTGCGCAATCCAAAGGATCGTATTCCTGGTTTTTGATGATTTCTGATAGTCGTTCATGTATCTGTAAAATTTCAAAATGTGATACAAACCTACTTATCTTTGCTTTCCATTCGATAGCGCTTCCACTTTGGATAGCGCTATCCAAAGTGATAGTATCGTAAAATTAAAACAAGATAAATATGCTGACCACAGGCGGGTGTCCTAAAACTGCCCTTTCGATCCGCGATGCTTTGGAGGCATTGGAAGGCAGATGGAAGCTTTTAATTCTGTTTGCCCTATCTGCGGGTCCACGGCGATTCAAACAGATTTCAAAAGAAGTTACAGGCATTACGGACAAAACGTTATCCAAAGAACTGAAGAATCTGGAAGCAAACAAATTGCTGAGGAGAGATGTATATGACACCTTTCCGCCAACCGTTGAATATACGATTACGGAACATGGAAAGTCACTGGAAAAGGTAATGGAAGAGTTGCATTACTGGGGATTGGCGCATCGGAAGAAGATAATTCAATAAGGTTTCTATCTTTATTTGCTTAACTTTTTCATGCAGAAAAAAAAAAGTAAAAACGCAAAGTTCGCAAAGTAAAAACTTAGCGGCCTTTGCGTTTTTTTTAGCTTTACACAAATCATTTTATTCTACAACCAGATCCTGCATTAGAACGCTGAATGGTAAACGTTCAGAAAGACAGGTGAAACAAAATTGATATACGGGCTGATTTTGAATTTTTATTTCTTTTTATGAAATCTTGGAGGCTGTATGTAAAAATCAACCGTTATGGCAAGGCCAGAGGTTTTAATAGGAATCCCGCCTTCAACCATTCGGGTACTCAAATTTTTTCTATAACCAGCCATGATATCGACACCGCCAAAATTGCCCAGCTTCTTGTTATAACTTATGCCCATATCTACGTCAACACGGCGATATACACTTGGTAAATCACTGCTTGCGGAATTGACATAATACGTCCGGCTTACCGTTTCGGCTTTCAGGTAAATGATGTCATTAGGTGATAAATTTCTTCTCCATGCTATTCTTTTTGGCAGCATCAACTCAATACCTGCGTTTTCGGAATAGTTATAATTAAATACAAATACGGGCAGCACGGTCAGTTTGTAACTTTTATTTAACATAGCCCCAAAACCGATCTCCTTATTGACAGATTTTTTACGTAGAAAAGTGGCTGAAACTGTATAATTGATCGGAATCTGTTTTAAGGTCAGATATTCAAGATTTCCGCTTTTATTGATGTTCGTCGTAGTAACAAGCCAGGAAGTACTGTCTAATTTGATAAGTGCATTCACATCCATGGCATAAGAGCGAAGGTTCCAGCCCGCCATTTTTTTTATCGGATTATCCCCCGGCGTTTTCAGTTCAAATTGCTCAGACCGATAGTTTGGACCTACAAGAAGAGTCACTTTTTTACTGTGAACCACAGGAAGCCATGCTCTGAAATAATATTCTTCATGGGTAAACTTTTTGGCACCCACATTTGGAAAATCATACACCTTACCCGGCGAATGATTATATCTCATTGTCAGCCATTTGGACGGAGCCATACCAGTTAAGCCTGGTTTTAAATCCTGTGAAAACGCATTTGCACAGATTGTACACAGAAAAACAAGCAAAGCTTTCCGGTTGCCTGACAGCATAAATTATTGATGGAAATAGTACAAAAAAGAAACAATCTTACAGTAACATTCTAAAATTCTCGGACTTGACGAGATACCCTGGAAATTCAAACCAGTTTTGTGGTAATATAAAGTTGAAAATTTCCGATATGTTGTGCTAACACAGACAGAGAATAAATAAGTTCCAGACTTTAAATATCTATCTTTTAGTAAGTTGTCAAAATATAAAAATGAAGATTTTTTGACGATTATGAATTCTTGAAAATTCACCCCGGCCCACATTAAATAATCATTAATTTTTTCTACTTGTTTATACTTCAAAGGTTTTTACCAAAAAAATTCAGAATTGGTCTTTACGTTTGTTTCATCATTTTTTAAATTAGTTATGAGGCCAGTACTATTGTATATTTTCTTATTCTTTTCATGTGTAATCAATGCACACGCCCAAAATAAACAAAACAGTAAGGTAACAGGGAAAATCAGGGATGCTTCTACAAGCTTACCCGTAGAATACGCGTCTGTTGCTATAACCGATCAGCTAACAAATGCCATAGTTAACGGAGCCGTGACGGATACATCGGGTTATTTTGAAATTGCAGGGATTCCGGCTGGCAGCTATACCGTTTCGGTTGATTTTATCGGCTATCAAAAAAAAGAAGTAAAAGATGTGATCATCTCAGGCTCTACAAAAACGGTTTCATTAAATGTTATCACTTTAACACCAACCGTAAATGTTCTGGCAGAGGTGACGGTCACAGGTACAAAAACCATTGTTGAAAATCAGATTGATAAAATTGTTTACAACGCAGCAAATGATATTACTTCCCAGGCCGGAGTTGCGCTGGATGTTTTGAAAAAAGTACCACAGGTTTCGGTTGATATTGATGGAAATGTTGAATTGCAGGGCAATCCGAACGTGCGTTTTTTGATCAATGGAAAACCGTCCAGCGTTTTTGGAAACAGCCTTACTGATGCGCTTTCGTCGATTCCGGCCAGCCAGATCAAAAGTATTGAAGCCATAACAAGCCCGGGCGCCAAATACGATGCGCAGGGAACCGGTGGAATTATCAACATTATCCTGAAAGATAACAAGTTGCAGGGAATAAATGGAAATGTGAGCCTGACGGGCGGAACCAGACTTCAGAATGGTTCTGCTAATCTGAATTTCAGGAAAAATAATTTTGGTATCAATGCTTTTTTTAGTGGGAATAAACAGCTCAGTTCCAGAACACCAAGTACCCAGGATCGTCTTTCCAGTAACATTGCTGATACCACAACAACCCGTCTTTTGCAGAATGGTTTTCAGGACTTTAAGAGAAGCGGTTATCGTTCCGGTCTGGGTTTTGACTGGACTATCAGCAAGAAAGATAATCTGATCGGATCATTCGGCTATAACAGTTTCCGGAGCAGTGGTAGCGGGCTTACCGATATCAATCAAACAACATACAGCCAGACTGGTATTCCTACGCTGGCTCAGGAAATTCTACGGAACTCTTCCAGCAAAAACAGTATCGGCGCTTTTGACTGGAGTTTGAATTATATCAAAAAACTAAAAAAAGAAGGACAGGAACTGAACGTACTTTACAGTTCCAGTTTTGGGAAACCAGGGAATAATTACAGTCAGATCCAAAGTTATAACGGTGAATCCCTCGCCACATCCGGAACGAGGGGGAATACGCCCGGAAATGATAAACAAACCAATATTTCAATCGATTATGCCTATCCGGTAAAAAAGGGTTTTATGATTGAAACTGGTGTAAAAACGGTTTTGCAGGATATTAAAAGCGTGGCTGATATCAGTGTTTTCACCCCGTCTCAAAACCAGTTTTTACTTGATCCGACGCAGTCTTATCAGTTGAGCTACAATATGAAGATTTATGCAGGTTATCTTTCCACTACTTTTTCCATGTTTAACTGGCTCAATATAAAAGCCGGAGCAAGATTTGAACATACGGATGTCAAAATCGATTATCCGAATACGACCATTCCATCCTACAATAATCTGGTACCATCACTTATATTTTCACACAATTTCAAGGACGACCAGTCTTTAAAACTGGCTTTCACACGCCGGATTGAGCGAGCCGAATACCGGGAAATCAACCCGTTTATGAACCTGAGCGATCCGTATAATATCACGGCAGGAAACCCACTTTTGAAACCTGAAATCGGGAATAATTTTGAACTTGGTTACAACAAACCTTTCAGCAATGGAGGAAGTGTGTACATCGCGTTGATTGAACGGATTAACACCAGAGACGTGAAACCATACACCACTTTTTATCCGACATACATGATCGGTGATTCCACATATGAGAATGTGTCGGTGACGAATCGTCAAAATATTGGTGTGGAATATAATTCCGGCGTGAGTTTATCAGGCTCAATGCCAATCACAGATCATTTAAATCTGAGAGGTAATTTCGTAGTAACACAAAAGAGGGTTGTCAATAACCTGCTCGGTGGAAACGTAACCAATGGAACCAACTGGCGTTTTAATCTGAATGCGACCTATCAACTACCAAAGGATTTAAGTCTTGAAGGTTTTGGGAATTATTCATCCGCCATCAACACCATTCAGGGCAAAAGGCCGCAGCAGCTTACCTACAACTTTGCATTCAGAAAACAATTTTACCACAAAAATGCGAGTATCGGTTTCACGGCAACAAATCCTTTTACCAAATATATCAGTCAGGTCACCACAGTGAAAACCGGTAATTACCTGGCCACCAATACCGTCCTGGTCCCCTATCGCTCTTTTGGTCTGAGTCTGACATACAAATTCGGGAAACTTGAATTTAAAAAAGGGAAAGAACAGGGAAATGATTTTTTACACAATGCGCCAAGTACGGACAATTAAGTTTTTATAGACTACCGATCGTTGTTATGAAATCTGTTCTGTTCTTCGCATTCTGCTGCCTGTTTCAATTACAGGGGTTTTCTCAATGCGAAGATTCGCTACGGAAGGAACTTCGTTTTTCGACAAAGCAACTTTATGCACCCGGATTGCTTGTCTTGGCCGGACTGCTTGCCAATGGACATTCACAGGAAAGCGTTAAAAATGAAATCGCCGAAGATCGCAATAGAAATATACCAAGATTCAAAACCAACCTGGACGATTACCTCCAGTTTTCACCCTTTGCGATAGCTTATGGTCTGGACGCCATCGGTATAAAATCCAAAACTGATTTGCTTAACCGGTCCGTAATTTTGTTAAAAGGAGAAATTCTGGCGATTGGAACCGCCACACTTTTAAAAAAAATGACCCACGAACTACGGCCTGACGGCAGTGCATATACTTCCTTTCCATCCGGCCACACAACCCAGGCTTTTGCCGCAGCCACTTTTCTGAGCGAAGAGTATAAAGACCGGTATAAATGGATGCCCTATGCATCTTATACGGTTGCCTCTTCGGTTGGAATTTTGCGGGTGGCCAATAACAGGCATTACATAAGCGATGTGCTCGTTGGAGCGGGAATTGGATTTTTATCGATGAAAGTGGCGTACTGGACGCATCAATATAAATGGGGAAAGAGAAATCGGATGGCGGTTTTATATTGATAAGATTATTGGCAGGTGCCAGTATTTAGGGTTTTATTTTGAAATCTAATTATTTAAAAGTGATGTTCATTTGTCACTATAACTTTATTTATTTAAATAGCGATTAATCAAATTGTAGCGCAAGCAAAACCGCTTCCGGAATATGGGCTTTTATGTGATTACTTTTATAATGCGTTGGAAAGCTATAAAATAAGCGACCAGATTATTGGGGAATGTTGGCTTTTATAAATACATCAGTGATCTTAATTTCAATGAGCTTCAATAAAAGTACGCTGCTGATTATTTATTTTCTTATTAGTTTCATTCCTGTTTTCGCCCAATTAACGGAAAATTCTAAAATCAGTTTGCTGACGGTAGGCCCTGGAAAAGATATTTATTCATCTTTCGGCCATAGTGCTTTGCGGATTTCTGACCAGACAATTGGTCTTGATTACGTATACAATTATGGGACATTTACTTTTGACGAGAATTTCTATATAAACTTTGCAAAGGGAGAAAATATTTACTGGCTTTCGATTAGTCCTTTTCAAAATGAATACTACAACTGGGCACTTCGTGAAAACCGGAATATTACGCAGCAAACGCTCAATTTAACGTTGAAGCAAAAAAAGGCATTGTTCCTATTTATGGAAAATAATGCGTTGCCTCAGAACAAAAACTACCGCTACGATTATTTCTATGACAACTGCTCCACCCGGATCGATAATGCGCTAAAAACGGTTTTTGGAGATTGTTTAAAATTTAATGCCAAAAGTGTCTCAGAAGCGCATGGCCAATCCGGTGCAACTATCCGACAATTGACGCATCAATACTTACAGCAAAGTAAATGGGGAGAATTAGGAATTGAGACTTGCCTGGGAATTGAAATGGATAGAAAAATCACACCTGAACAATTTAAATTCTTACCGGATTTTCTGATGTGGAACTATGACAGGGCTACAATAAAATGCAATGGAAAATTTGTTCAGCTTGTGACAGAAAAGGTACCGTTGTTTAGAAGTGAACACAATTTAAATAAAAAATCATTTTCAGATTTTTATAGCCCGGGTATCACTTTCAGTATCATTTGTTTTATTGCCTTTATTCTTACCTGGCCTAAGCTTAATAAATCCATTTTCGCCAGGATTTTCGATTTTTCTCTATTCTTCATCAGCGGTACCGTAGGTGTTTTACTCCTTTTTTTATGGTTCTTTACAACCCATTATTCACAGGTAAATCTCAATATGATTTGGGCCAATCCATTAAGTCTGTTTTTTGCATTCGGCTTCTTTACCTGCAAATACAATCGTAATATCAGATGGTACTATTTCTGCTATGGCCTGATGCTTGCTGTGACAATTTTGGCCTGGTCAATATTACCTCAGCGACTTAATTTTGCATATTTACCTATATGCTTAGCACTTTCTTTGCGGAGTTTTTTTGCTTATTCTGTTAGGTTACACAGAGCAACACAGAGGTAAAAAGAGGAGCACAGAGTTTTGTATTTTGCCAAAGTCTTTATCATGCGTTTTTTTATTAACGTGTCCATTTTAACTTGAATAAAATTTTAATTCATTAAAATGCATGCAATTAAAACTCAAAACGCCGGTCATCATCTGATGCCGGCGTTTTTTAACTTATACGTTTAAAGAAATCTTATTTTTTCATCAAAATAATTTACCTGTACCAGGAACATTACCATCCGATTCCATAGTCTTCACCATGATTACTGGAACCGCCCCACATACTTCCATGAATCCAGTCAAAATAAATGGCGTTGATCGGGCCGCTGGTACGGGGCTGATATGAATTTTTGTAACCCATTCTTGACAATTCTTTTCTGGTCCAATCCGGCATTGCTTCGTTTAGGATTAATCCACCTGGATCTTTTTCATGCTCTCCAAAACTGGCATACATCTGCAAGGTCTTGAAACTTGGTGCTTCGGTAGCTTCCTGAACTGTCATTCCGAATTCTACGATATTCAGGAAAAATTGCAGTAATAACTGATCCTGCTCATCGCCTGCCTGTTTGGCAAATGATAGAAATGGTTTTCCGTCTTTCAAAGCCAGACTTGGCGTAAGCGTTACCCTCGGACGCTTCCCAGGCTCAACCACATTAAACGGGTTTTCTTTGGCATCCAGAACAAAACTCTGCATACGCTGACTTAATCCCACACCGGTATTTCCTGCAATTGTGGCCGGCACCCAGCCACCGCTCGGCGTGATCGAAACCACCCAGCCTTCCTCATCTGCCGCTTCCACGGATGTTGTTCCGGCAGTGAATTCCTCCATAAACTTTTCGTCCAGCCCATGATCATTCCGCATCGAAAGCTGTTTTGTCCCCCAGGTTTTTATCTGATCAGAATAGGGATTTGTCTTGCCTTCAAATGGATACGGATCACCCGGTAAGGTTTTCGGATCATTCCTTTCCCAGTTAATTTGCTTAATCCGCTCCTTTGCATATTCCTTTGACAATAGCCCTTTTATTGGTCCGGCCGGAGCAAAGGCAGGATCTCCGTAATAAAAATCCCGATCCGCAAAAGCCAGATTCATTGTCTGATACAAGGTGTGTACATATCGGGAAGAATTGTAACCCATACTTTTCAGGTCAAAATTTTCGAGCATATTCAAGGCCTGTAACATCACAGGGCCCTGAGTCCACTGCTGCATTTTGTAAACGTCAATACCTTTGTAGTTTGTCATTAAAGGTTCTTCAATTTTCACTTTCCAGTTGGCCAGATCCTGCTCTGTGATCAGTCCGCCTTGCTCCTGACAGCTTCTGGCAATTTCTTTTGCGATATCACCTTTATAAAAACGGTCATAGGCTGCATAAATGGCTTCCTTTCTGGATTTCCCCTTTTTCAAAGCCAGTTCTTCGGTATCCACCAGTTTTTGTAATGTGGCCAAAAGATCTTTCTGAACAAAAATTTCACCAGCGTCCGGCGCTTCTCTTTTTTCACCCAAATGTGTCAGAAAAACCTTTTTCGAATATGGCCATTCTTTGATCCTGGCCTTCCCTCTTTCAATTGAATTGGCTGTTTGCGCTTCAATCGGATAACCCGCCGCCAGTTGCATTGCCGGAGCCAGAACCTGTTTCAGGCTCATGGTTCCATATTCTGCAAGCATCGTCATCAATCCGCCCGCAGTTCCCGGCGTCGTGGCGGCCAGCGGCCCATATTCAGGAGGATATTTCATTCCTTTTCCTTTGAAGAAATCCGCAGTGGCACCGGTTGGTGCAACGCCCATCGCGTTCAATGCAATTACTTTTTTAGTTTTCGGATTATAGATCAAAGCCTGCGTTTCGCCTCCCCAGCTGAGCACGTCCCACATTGTACATGTCGAGGCAAGCATAGCGCAGGAAGCATCAATGGCATTTCCACCTTTGGTAAAAATCATGGCGCCCGCAGTTGCGGCCAGAGGTTTTCCGGTAATACCCATCCAGTGTCTGGCATGCAGCGGAGGTTTCTGCGTGGTAACCGGAAAATTATTGAACGCCTGACTAAACGAATCTGCCTGAATACCGACAAACGCTAATGAACAGACGAGAAGTTTTAATTTCATAATGCTGATATTTTTTGACAATGTTTTATGAATAGAAGTGAATACAACTTGAACTTTGGCAGGCTGATCAGGTATATGATAAAAATAATTAAATATCAGCCGATTGAATACTCAGATTGCAACTGATACTTACAGCTTTTTAATATTGAAAATCATTTTGGAATCGCCATATAGCCATTTTTCTTTAGATCAGCTGCTGACATATTAATCACATTGACATCCAGTTTAATGGGTACCAGCGGCGTGTTTGTTGAATCCGTTTTTACGCTGACAATCTTATCAACAAGATCCATTCCTTTAAAAACCTGTCCAAAAATGGTATATTTATCATCCAGTCTTGCCAGACCTTTTTTGTTTTGAACAATATAAAACTGACATCCGGCAGATAGCATTTCCGGGTTATTATCGCGACCGGATGCAACTGCTCCATAAACATGGCGGATATTTTTATTGAATTCAGGTTTTAGCAAATAAGGCGAATCCGAGAATCCGGCCGGTGTATCCGGACAGCCGCCCTGGGCCACAAAATCTTTAATCACCCGATTAAATGTTAACGAATCCCAGTAACCTTCATTCGCCAGTTTGACAAAACTGGCTTTGTGGTTTGGTGTTTCATCATATAACCAGAAAAGAATTTCACCAAAACTGGTTTTGATTTGTCCGACCTGATAGGTTTTCTTTTCCTGCGCCGAAACAGAAAAACAGGTAAAACTCATTAGAATCAATAAAATTCTGTTTTTCATATTGGTGCAGTTTTGGTTTAAGAATTGAATATAACCAAGCTTTGATCTACAATTGGTTATTCAATCAAAAATTTTCGTTAAAGACTGTTTTTATTTATAAACTAAAACCGCCTCATTGATACAGCGAAGAACACACTTAGACCCAATAACCGTCTATTTCGAATATCAATTGCTTAGTCTTTGTTACATCAATTGTTCCAAAAAATGTTTTGTCCGCTCCTTATTAAATCCGCCTTTTAAAGTTTTCACAAAAGCAGAACCCACGATGGCTCCATCTGCAAACTGGTTTGCGAACAGAATGTCATCCTTTGTTTTAATATTAAAACCAAGAACAACAGGATTGATAAATTTGTGATTTGATAGCCTTTGCAGATACTCAGAATTGTCCCCGATTTCACTGGTACTACCCGTTGTTGAATTGCCTGAAAGAGCATATAGAAACCCTTCACCCAGCTCGTCAATCCGCTTCATCCGATCGCCATTTGTCTGAGGTGATATCATAAAAATCGGTGCTAGATCATTTTGTTGATACCAGACTCGGTAATATTTTTCATACTCATCCAAAGGCAGATCTGGCAATAATAATCCGTCCACGCCCGCTTCATGACAACGCTGACAGAATTTTTCAAAACCGTATTGATATACCGGATTCATTGAACCCATCAGCACAACAGGAATGGAAACCTGAGCACGTATTTTTTGTATTTGATCAAATAAAATCTCGATCGTCATTCCATTTTCCAGTGCCACTTTATGACTTTCAAGAATCACTTCTCCATCCATTACAGAATCGGAAAACGGAATACCAATTTCTACAAAATCAACTTTTGATTCCGCTAGCAATGATAAAAGATCAAGCGTGTCAGTTAAGGCAGGATAACCGGCAGTAAAATAAATGCTAACTTTTTTCTCCGGGCTTTTAAAAATAGTTTTCAGCCGGTTTTTTTTAAACGTTTCCATGAGCAGTTTTCTTTGAATTTGAATATTGAATGTAGGTTTCCAGATCTTTGTCACCTCTGCCCGAAAGACAGACCACGACAACATCATCCGTTTTAAAATTTAATTGCGAAAGTGCAGCTAATGCGTGTGCGGATTCAATAGCCGGAATAATTCCCTCCATCTGGCTTAAAGCAAGTCCCGCATCCAGGGCTTCATCATCGGTGACTGCCACAAATTTTGCGCGGCCGGTATCACTCAGCCATGCGTGCAAAGGCCCGATCCCCGGATAATCCAGCCCGGCGGAAATTGAATGTGCTTCTACAACCTGACCCTCGTTTGTCTGCATAAATTTCGTTTTGCTGCCATGCAAAATTCCCGGCTTTCCCCGGAAGGTAGCAGCGGCTGTAAAACCGGAATCCAGACCCTTTCCGGCTGCTTCTGCTGCAATAAGTTTCACCTCAGGATCATTCAAAAAATGATAAAATGAACCTGCCGCATTACTTCCTCCACCAACACAGGCCACGACATAATCAGGTTTTTCTTTGCCGGTTATTTCCGGAACCTGATGTAATAATTCCTGGCTGATTACCGATTGCAACCGGGCAACCATATCCGGATATGGATGCGGACCAACGACGGAACCAAGGACATAAAAAGTATTCAGAGGATTATTGATCCAATCCCGAAAAGCCTCATTAGTGGCATCCTTCAACGTTTTACTGCCCGAAAGTGCTGGAATTACCGTCGCCCCGAGTAACCTCATCCGCCCGACATTTGGAAATTGTCTTTGTATATCCACCTCTCCCATGTAAATAAAACAAGGTAATTTAAGCAGTGCGCAAGCCATGGCCGTAGCAACGCCGTGCGATCCTGCGCCTGTTTCAGCTACTATCCGGGTTTTCCCCAGCCTTTTCGCAAGCAAAACCTGCCCGAGTGTATTGTTGATTTTATGTGAACCAGAATGACAAAGATCTTCTCTTTTAAGATACACTTTTGTGTTGTAAACTTCTGATAAAGAGGGAGAATGATACAACGGCGTTTCCCGGCCAACATATACCTTCAACAACCTTGATAACTCTTTTTTAAAATCCGGATCGTTAAGAATTGCCTGATAATTCCTGCTCAGATTTTCAACATTGGAATACAAAACTTCTGGAACATAGGCTCCTCCGTAAGGACCGTAAAATCCGTTTTCGTCAATTTGATAGTTCATAAAATTATTGGTTAAAACAAAAAAGACTCCCTGTGAACAGAGAGTCGCGTTTATAATATCATAAGAATTTTCTAACGAGCAAGCCAGCGTTCACAATACCGAAGTTGGGTATTGCGCCACCAGAATTTTAATGAAAGAGCAGATTGATTTTTCATGCTGCAAATATAAAACGAAAGGTGTTTATAAAACAAATTAAATGATCAAAAATAATCAATATTGATCTATTTAAATCAAAAATAGTGATCATTGTCCCCGATTACTTCTAAAAAATCGCCAGGCATGTTGAGGACATTTATTTTATATGATTCACTTGTTTTTTTGAAAATCTGTTACCATTTCCAAAACAAGTAAAATTGATGTTTCCAAATATAATTTGGATAGAAACTGATTTTTTAAAGATAATAGCCAACGAGTTACAAAATGACAAAACTTTATGATCTACAACCAACAGTTGTGATGATGATCTTTATTATGAAAACTTAACATTAGTCAAATGCCCCTCAGCATATCTCTGATGCATTTTCACAAAAAAGTTAAATAAATTCCATCACAAATTACATCCAAAAATGTATCTTTCTCGTATATCAGGACAAATTAGTTAATTACTTTTTTTACGGGATCAGACGGATCCATAGTTTCCGACGTGTCGCTTGTATCATGTGAGATATGAAGCCCTTTTGCTTTTTGAAGTTGTCTTATTTGTTCATTTAAATCAATTTTTCATATCTAAAAATTCTACTTTATGCATGTTTCTTCGTTGCATCGGCAGCTCAGGATTGGATTCCTAAGTTGCGCGGCACTACTGCTATCGGTCAGCAGTTTCGCATCAAGTCACAGGGAAGCCCCGTTAATTTCTAACGACCCGCTGGCAGACAATACCGACGTTTACGCATTTAAAAGTCCCGACGACCCCAACAGTATCACGATCATTGCGAATTACATTCCCTTCGAATCTCCCGAAGGCGGGCCGAATTACTACAACTTTGGCACAAACGTTCGTTATGAAATTCACATCAAAAACAAAACTTCATCTGCCGGCGACGACATTACTTATCGATTCACTTTTTCAAGCACGAACGAAGATCCTACCACTTTTTTCAACATCCGTCTTGGAAAACAAAATCTGAAGACAACATACATGTGTGAAAAAAGCATGGATGGCGGACAATCGTTTACAACCATCGTTATGGGTGGAATTGTACCACCGGCCAATATCGGCCCCCTTTCAATAGAAGGGAAAACGGTAGGACTGGAAACAGATTATAATTCGCTTGTTGAAAGTGCCATTGCAACGGCCAACAGCGGAGAAAAAATATTCTGCGGCCCCGTAGACGATCCTTTTTTTGTTGATCTGGCAGGTGCATTTGATGTCGGAAACTTCCGTCCTGAGGGCAATACAACCAACGCTCCAAAAGATGCTTTAAACCGCTTCAACGTACATACCATAGCGATCAAAGTTCCGGTAAATCTTCTTCAAAAAGATGGTAAAGGAATTTCACAGGCGGCAAATATCCTAGATCCTGATTTTGTAATCGGCGTATGGGCATCAGCCAGCCGCAAAATGATCAAAACATTGTATGGCGGCGGCGACGTTGGATATGATGGAAAGTTTGTTCAGGTTTCAAGACTTGGAATGCCTTTGACAAACGAGGCGATTATTCCTATTGGAATGAAGGACAAATGGAATTCAGAAACGCCATACGCAGGAAATGATCTGCAATTTGCCAAGTATTTCACCAACCCGGAACTGGCATTATATATGGATGATTCTCAGTTTGGCACCGCAGTTCCTTCCCTGAATGCACTTCGAATCCAGACAAAATCACTTGGATCTTATGATTTCCGAAATGGAAAATCAGGATTATATGGCTTAAAAGGAAATCCTGCACTGGACGGTACTGCACTTGCAGAAGCTGCATTTGGAGGCATTTTATTGCCGGATAATGCAAGTCCGCGCGCTGTGGATCTTCTGCCAATTTTTTATACAGGTGTTCCGAATCTTTCGCCTTACCAATTGGCAACAGGAAAAAATAACAATCCACTGGCCAAAGGGAAACCCTTCATCCATAACTTTCTGCCGACTTTGGGAGATATGTTGAGGTTGAATATGGCAGTACCTGCAACCCCGCGTAACGACCCAAGATTCAGCTCATTAGGTTTGATAAAAGCAGCAGTTCTTGGTATTACGGATCCGGAATTCAATGGTTCAACTGCATTGCAGTTTATCCCTAATATGGATGGCTTTCCGAACGGTCGCCGATTGGAAGACGATGTAACAACAATCGAATTGCAGGCAGTTTCAGGTGTTGTACTTGCAGCAGTCGGTCTATTTTATGATGATGCTACAAAGGAAGCACCGGTATCCCCTGCTCTTTTAAGTGTTCTTGGTTTTAATTCAGGTCCTACAAAAAATGATACTGAGTTGAAAAGCAAATTCCCTTACGTACAAAATCCGTGGAGAGGGTTTGACTATCCGGAAAAAGCCAGATTCTGATCCATCAACAATCTAAAAAAGATTCAAATGAAAAATATTTTATATCTGATCGGGTTTATGGCGGCCTTGTGTCTCCTGCCCTACCAATCGGAAGCTTCCTCACATCGTGAAGCACCGTTAATATCAAACGATCCGCTGGCTGATAACACGGACGTGTATGCTTTCAAAAGCCCGGTTGACAAAGAAAACATAGTGCTCGTAGCCAACTATATTCCGTTTGAACATCCCGCAGGCGGCCCCAACTGGTATTCATTCGGGGAAAATATCCGCTACGAAGTGCATGTTGACAACAACGCTTCGACACCTGGTGCGGATATCGTATACCGCTTCACGTTTTCAAAAAAGAATGAAGATCCTACAACTTTCTTCCTGATCCGTCTTGGAAAAGAAAACCTGAAAACTACGTATATCTGCGAACGCAGTACAGATGGCGGTAAATCTTTTGAAACAATTATTTCAGAAGGCACAGTTCCACCTCCACATATCGGCCCACGCTCGATTGATAACAAAACGGTTGGACTTGGAATGGGTTATGATGCTTTGGTCAAAAAATCCATCATGACGGCAAGCACAGGAGAAAAAATATTCTGTGGACCTGTGGATGATCCGTTTTTTGTGGACCTGGGTGGAATTTTTGACCTTGGAAATATTCGTGCAGGAAGTGGCAGAGATGCAGTGGCGAAATTTAATTGTCACTCCATTGTGATTGAAGTTCCGGTCGCAACGCTTCAAAAAAGCCATAAGGCTGTCGCTATGGCTTCCAATATTCTTGATCCTGATTATGTGATCGGTGTTTACGCGTCATCAAGCCGTAAAAAAATCACAACACTTTATGGTGGAAGTGACGTAGGTTATGATGGCAGTTGGGTGCAGGTATCCCGCCTTGGTATGCCGCTGACTAACGAAGCAGTCATTCCTGTTGGCATGAAAGACAGATGGAACGCAACTACGCCAGACAACGATTTGCAGTTTGCCAAATATTTCACCAACCCTGAATTGGCCCTGTACATGGATGACTCTGCCTTTGGTACTGCTGTACCGGGCCTTGCTCCTTTGCGTATCCAGACCAAATCTCTTGGTGCATTTGACTTCCGTAACGGAAAGGCTGGTTTGTTTGGTTTAAAAGGAACTGCTGCACTGGACGGTACTGCGTTGTCAGAAGCTGCTTTTGGAAGTGTATTACTTCCGGATGCCACAAGTCCGCGTGCTGTGGATATCCTGCCGATTTTCTATACAGGAGTTCCTAATTTGCCTCCGTATCAATTGGCAACCGGTAAAAACGGAAATCCGCTGGCTCCCGGAAAACCGTTTATTAACAACTTCCTGCCTACTTTGGGTGACTGGCTTCGTCTGAATATGGCTGTTCCCGCAACACCACGCGACGATCCTAAATTCAGTTCATTGGGACTTGTTCAGGCTGCTGCACTTGGGTTGACAGATGCGACTTATAACAAGACGACTGATCTTCAATTTATTCCAAACATGGATGGATTCCCAAATGGTCGTCGTTTGGAAGATGATGTTACAACCATTGAATTACAGGCAGTGGGCGGTGTTGTTCTGGCGGCAATCGGACTTTGGTATGATGATTATGTACCAAATGTAACTGCAAGTCCTGTAACTCCAAACCTTGCAGGTGTATTGGGTTTCAATGCCGGTGTTACCAAAAATGACACTACGTTGAAAAAAACTTTCCCTTATCTGCAAAATCCATGGCCAGGTTTCCGTGGCAACAGCTACGAAGGACAGGATGCTGAAATGCCGGAAGCGCTGGCAGTAACGATTTCTAATCTGAACTGTACAACAGGAGCTTTTACTTTCGGTCGTACAGGTGGAGACAAAACAAAAACTGTTGAGTATTCTGCTGCTGGTGTTGTGAATGGCGGATGGGGAACTTCTGTAGACAGAATGATCGAATCTGAACTTTTCAAAGATGCAAACAGCAGAAGCCAACTCTACGCAAAGGCTCGTTACGTAAACGAACCGGCATCGGAAGTATCCCTTGAATTCGAATTCCGTGCACCGTGTAAAGCGGCACGTATGGGTGTTCCTGAAAACGGTGAAAAGGTTGTTCCATTATCCGCAGTAATTATGGGCAATCCTACTACCAACGAAGAAGTAATTATTGAAGTGAAAGGTGCGCTTGGTAAAAGAGTTCAACTGGATCTTGCCAATAATTCAGGTGTGATTGTTGGTCAGCAGGTTATTGGCAGTGCCAATTTAACAGAACGCCGTGCTGTAAAACTTGGTAACCAGCCAGGTGTTTATTTCTTGCGTGTTTCGACACCAGATGATAAATACACGATCAAAATTTTACGCAGGTAGAAAACTGTAATACGTTAGAAAGGCCGGGAATTGGAATAAAAAAATAATCCTGTAATTCCCGGCCTTCTTACAAAAACCTTTAAAAATCCTTCACCAAACACAAAATTTAAAGATCATGAAATCTCTATTTGCATTAATTCTGCCCGTACTGCTATTGGCTCAGTTTAGCTGCACAGAAAAAAAGAAAACTGAAAGCACTGAAAATAATCAGGTGAGCATGGAAATTCCGCCATTGTTCGAACGTCATGGAGAATTATCCAACGCTGCGGAATGGCCTAAAACGAAAGAAAAAGTAGATGAACTTAAAAAGAAAATAAAGGAAAACCCAGGTGATATTAAATCACGTTTACAGGTTGTGGTTATATATCTTTCAGAAGCCAGGATTACCGGTGAACACCCATACTATTATCCGGCTGTCTTAAAAATATTGGATGGTGTGCTTTCCATGGATCCCAAAAACTTTGAAGCGCTTACCTTCAAATCTTCCGTTAAAATGTCGCAGCATCAATTTTCCGAAGCAAGAGATCTTGCTGAAAAAGCACGTCAGATTAATCCCAGCAATGCATATGTATATGGAGTTTTGGTTGATGCGAATGTGGAACTTGGAAATTATAAAGAAGCTGTGACCATGTCTGATAAAATGCAGGAGCTCAAACCTTCTCTGGAATCATACTCCCGTGCTTCTTACCTGCGTGAAATTTATGGCAATTATCCTGGCTCTATCGCTGCGATGAAACTGGCTGTTCAAGCAGGCTTACCCGGATCTGAGCCACAATGCTGGAGTAAAAATACGCTCGGACATTTATATGAAACAACCGGCCAACTGAAAGAAGCCGAAATTCAGTACCAGCAAATTCTGGCTATGCGCCCTAGTTATGCATTTGCATTACGCGGACAAGCCCAGATTTTTAAAGCAAGAAAAGAATATGATAAAGCACTGACAGAACTTGAAAAAGCTGCTAAAATAATGCCTGAATTTTCCTTCCATGAGGAAATGGCTGATATCTATGCTCTTCAGGGAAATGCTGATAAAGCAAAGCAAAAGTATGCTGATGTTGTGAAAATGCTGGATGAAGATGCCCGTTCAGGCCACGCCGTTGATCTTGAACTTTGTAAATTATATACAAAAACTGCCCAGCTTGATTCCGCTCTGGTTTATGGATTAAAAGAATATTCAAGACGACCTCAGAATATTGATGTTAACCATGCCCTGGCCCAGGTTTATTTCCTCGATAAAAATACAAATAAAGCGAAGCAACACATTGATATTGCATTGAGTACTGGTAGCAAAGATCCTGAAATACTGCAGATCGCAAGCAACATAGAATTGGCGATGGGCAATAAGGAATCAGGGAACAAATTGATTGCTCAGGCAAAGAAAGTCAATCCAAAATTTGTTTTCTAAGGCTGTATTAAAGAATCTTTGCCGCTCACCAGGAAATGCGCTGACTCAAAATTTATGAAAAAATATCTACTTTCCTTACTCTTTTTACTGGCATGCCTTACCGCATTCGCGCATCTGGGAAACATTTCAGGTACAGTTTACGACAAAGCAGGCAACACACCATTAAAGGGAGTAAATGTCCAGCTGAGCAACCAGGGGAAAGCGACAGTAACCAATGCGTTAGGGCAATACAGGTTTGAAGATCTGGTTGCATCTAAATATAAAATAGAACTTTCCCATGTTAGTTTTACATCGCAGATCATTGAGGTAACGGTCGTTGACAACCAGACTTCATTTGTCACAACTTCACTTTCAAACAGCAATATTGAATTAAGTGAAGTCGTAATCTCCTCTGCCCGTGCCCATGATCAGCAGTTGATCAGCAACATGGATATCAAGCTCAGGCCGATAAATAATTCACAGGAAATTTTAAGAATGGTGCCGGGACTTTTTATTGGACAACATGCAGGTGGTGGAAAAGCTGAACAAATTTTTCTGCGTGGTTTTGACCTGGATCATGGCACTGATATTCGTCTGACCGTTGATGGAATGCCGGTCAATATGGTTTCTCACGCGCATGGACAAGGTTATGCGGATCTGCATTTTGTTATACCCGAACTGGTAAAAGGAGTCGATTTTAAAAAAGGGCCATACAATGCGGAGAAGGGAAATTTCACAACGGCAGGTTGGGTCGATTTCAGGACAAAAGATGCTCTGGATCATTCCTTTGTTAAACTTGAAGCTGGTCAATATGATTCATACCGTGCAGTTGCTGGTATCGACCTATTGGGTCAAAGGGGAAAAGATAAGAACCAGTCTGCCTATATCGCTTCTGAATATTCTTTTTCAAACTCCTACTTTGATAATCCACAGCATTTCAACCGTCTGAATCTCGTCGGAAAATATCATGGACATATTACGAAAAATACAAATCTGACTTTAACAGGATCAACTTTTTACAGCAAATGGAATCATTCCGGACAAATTCCTGACCGCGCTTACGAATCAGGTGAAATTAGTTTTTTTGGCTCTATTGATCCCTCGGAAGGCGGAGAAACAAGCCGAACCAATTTTAATGCTCAGTTTGTTACGGTTACGTCCAATAATTTTGTCATCAAAAATCAGGTTTTTTACAGCAATTATAATTTCGAACTGTATTCCAATTTTACATTTTTCTTGCAGGATTCTATCAATGGTGATCAGATTCGTCAAAAGGAAAAAAGAAACCTCTATGGCTATAATGGCAGCATTTCAAAAGAAACTTATCTGGGAAAAATGCGGTGGACGACTACTTTGGGCGCCCAGTTCCGGCATGATCTGACTAATAAAACGGAACTGTCACATACAAAGGACAGATCCATAACACTTGAAAGATATCAGCTAGGTGATGTAAATGAGTTGAACGCAGGGCTTTATGCAGACGAATTGGTTCAGGTCACTGATCAATTCACAATTAATGCTGGCGTGAGAATTGATTATTTTCGCAATCAGTATAAGGATTTACTTGCACAGCCCGTCAACACAAAACATGCCAGTGACGCCATTGTTTCTCCCAAGTTAAACTTTTATTATACCTTCAATCCGCGTTTACAACTATATCTCAATACCGGAAAAGGATTTCATTCAAATGATACACGCGTTGTCGTTCCGCAAGGAGGAAAGCAGATTTTACCCGCTGCATACGGCTCAGATCTGGGTATGATTTTCAAGCCGTTTCCGAAAATGCTGATCAACGCCGCAGCCTGGTATCTATGGCTGCAACAAGAATTTGTTTATGTCGGCGACGCTGGTGTTATCGAGCCAAGTGGAAAATCGAAAAGACAGGGAATTGATGTATCGGTAAGATATCAGCTAACCAATATTCTTTATGCCGATTTAGATGTCAGCTCTGCAAAACCGCGCGCGATTGGTGAATCAGCAGGAATGAATTATTTGCCGCTCGCTCCTCTTTTTTCTTCCACAGGAGGATTATCGTTACAAATGAAAAACGGAATTAATGGTTCTTTAAGATATCGTTACATGGCCAACAGGCCAGCCAATGAGGATAATTCCATCGTTGCGAAGGGATATTTTGTAAGTGATTTGCAGTTGAATTATACCAAAAACAAATACAATCTTGGACTGTCGATCCAGAATATTCTGAACACAAAATGGAAGGAAACGCAATTTGCAACCGAAAGCAGATTGAAAAATGAAACGACACCTGTTGAAGAAATTCACTTTACGCCCGGAACTCCATTTTTCGCCAGACTTAGCTGGACCGTATTTTTTTGATTTATGAAAGTTTATCGTCCGGTTGATTAACTTAATATCTTGAAACAGGTAAAATAATTTGTATACGTGTTCCCTTTCCTGATTCAGATTGTGCAGTAATGATACCCTGATGGTTGCGTATTATTTTCCTGCAATAAGACAAACCGACTCCCCGACCCTTTAATTTTAAATCAGACGGAAGTTGTGAAAACATATCAAATATATTTTCAAGCTGGGATTGCTCTATTCCGATACCATTATCCTGCATTAAAATCTCGATATACTCAAAACCACGCGCCGTTGGTATTAATCTAATTACCTCATCAAGCGGAATCAAACGGGCCCTGATATCAATGACAGGAGCAGAATCTTTTTTCGCAAACTTGATACTGTTGTGAATCAGATGATAAAAAAGCTGCTCCATCTGAAAAGGAACTGCCTCAATAACCGGAATTTCTGAAACATTAGTTTCAACTTTTTTTGCATCTGGTTCAGAATTTAGCTGCGCGCAAACGTCGCTGATAATTCTGTTTAGATCAACGGATTGGAATGAAGTATCATTCAGTCCGGAGAAATCGGACAAATCCTTAATCATCATTGAAAACTTTTGCGCACTGACATTAATCTTCAAAGCAAGATTTTTCACCTTCTCCATATCCTGAATCTCCGCTGCTTCGGTCAACAAACTGCTGAACATCCTTATTTTACGAAGCGGCTCCTGCAAGTTATGGCTTGAAATATGCTGATACTGCCGGTTTTCATCATTCGATTCAGTCAGCCTTCTGTTAATTTCCAAAACAGATGCATTATTCTTATCCAAAATATCAATACTATTCAGATGGTAGGAAATCAAATCAGTAAATAACTTGAACATACCAATAGTCTGAGCGTTATTGAGCACTGCTGGTTTTGGATCTATTGCGCAAAGCGTTCCGAAAAATTCACCGTTTTTCAGAAAGATCGGAACGGAAATATAACTTTGAAAACCGTAGATTTTTGGTGTATGGTGATGACAATAAATTGGGTCCTGGCTTACATTGTCGATTATAACAGCTTTCCGTGCATCACGGATTTCATTACAAATTGTTGTCTCTATGGGCAACTCACCACCGATATCCAATCCAAATGAAATCTCATCCCTAACGGAACATACGATCCATCTATCCTCTGTAACGCGTGCGATGGCAGCGAAACCCATTCCGGTCGTACGGCAAACCACTTCCAACATCGTCGATACTATTGGAATCTGCCGTACATTTTCAATATCCCGGGACAAATAACTGTCAAAATTCATCTTTCCTGAGCAAAGTTTTCAAAACGTTCTTTATCAAATATAATTATTCAAATTGTATTTATTCAAAAAACTGACAAATTATGCTTTGACCTAATGAACTGATATACGTATGAATTTTAATTAAATTCTAACCGGATACCACCATTTCACAAATTACTTTTCTCCTTATTTGCCTGAACTTTCAGCGAAAGCCTCCGCCCCGGAACTTGGATATTCCTGGTTTCCAAATCTCATTCAAATGAAATTAAAATCCGTATTCATTAATTTTCTATGCACAATATAAAAACGATTTTTCTGGCTGATGACGATGTTGACGACAGAATACTGATCAAGGAAGCCATAAGAAAAGTAAGTCAGGAAATTGAACTGATTGAAGCAGAAAATGGTGAAGAACTGTTGATACTTTTGCAGGGGAGCGCGCAAACCGGGACTGCCTTTGTTATTCTTGACATGAATATGCCAAAAATGAACGGATTGGAAACATTTGATGCCATGCGTGCCATACCAAACTTGTCAATGATTCCTGCCGTCATGTTATCTACCTCAACGGATCCTTCTCTCGCAACACTTGCCTATAAAGCCGGTATTAGCATTTTTTTAACAAAACCTGATTCTTTTGAGGCATTTCTGGATCTGATTCAAAAGCTGACCAATCAGTTTTTGTAATATTTTAATCTGACTTGTTTTAACTTTTATAATAATAAAGAGCTTTCTTCCACAATTTTTTGAAGTATAAAATGACGAAGATCAGGATTTCAGTAAAATGTTAAAATAGTATTTTTTCTATCTTTGGGGACTGAAATAATCATTCACTATGTGAATAATTTCGATAAACGACTAACAAAGATCTTAATTAATGAAACATTCCAAAATTATTTACGTAGCTGATGATGACGAGGACGATCGCCTTTTTATTACAGATGCAATTCGTGAACTCAACCTTGAAATCAAGATCATTGAAGTTGCTGATGGAATGGATTTATTGAAACTGATTCAAACAGAAAGCATTGCAGATTCGCAGGTACTTGTAATCCTGGATATGAATATGCCCAAAGTGACCGGCCTGGAAGCTTTAGAGGCAATCCGTGCCAATGATCAGATCAAACATATTCCTGCTGTAATGATTTCCACATCATCGGATAAAGAATTAATTCAGAAAGCATATCAGGCGGGTATTAATGCCTACATTAAAAAGCCAAACACTGTGGATGGCTTCATGAAGATCGCAGAAGCTTTACAAACCTGTTTTTTCGATCATAACCGATTGTAAAATCCTTTGATACCTTCTGCATCAGGAACTATAATTTTATGCATTTTCTTTTTAATAGTATGACTTGAAGAGCAATTCAATTTACATTACTATTATCATGAAAATAAAGGAATTACAACTACTGACCAATAACCTTGACAAAACCGAGGCTTTTTACAGTGCAATTTTTAACGTACCGGTAATTCAAAAAACAGAAAAAGAAATATCATTTTCTATCGGAACCACGGATTTGAAATTTATACTTTCTCCGGTTCCGAAACCAGTATATCATATAGCTTTTGACATACCCCACAACAAGTTGGAAGAGGCTTTCGACTGGCTTTCGGAAAAGGTTTCAGTACTTCCGGTAACGCCGGATAGCCAGATCGCGGATATTAAACTGTGGAATGCCAAATCGATTTATTTCTACGACATCAATGGAAATCTGCTAGAATTAATTTGTCGCTTTGATCTTGACAACCAGTCTGAAAAACCGTTCGACGCTTCATCCGTCATTTCCATCAGTGAAATTGGAATTGTCACAGATGACGTTCCGGCTCTAACAAAAAGCATTACAGAAAAGTACAATATCCCGGTATTTCACAAACAGCCGGCTCAGGAAAATTTTACTGCCGTTGGAGATGATGAGGGCTTACTCGTCCTTGTTAATCAAAACAGAAATTGGTTTCCAACAAATGAAAAGGCGCAAAGTTACTGGTCGAAAATTATCATTGAGGTTGCCGATGGCTCGGTACATGAGATTTTTACTGGTGCAAAAAGCTGAAAGCCGTTTACATTACTCTCGGCAATAAAATTGAAACGAAAGTGCAAAACCGTACCTTGCGGTAAAATCAGGAAGAATAATGACAAACGACAACGCTTACAACGACGCATACGATTACGAAACCTTCATCCGCCGCGCTTTTAAAAATGTCACCTCGGAAGGGAAAAACGGGGAGCATGGTATTCAAATGACTAATTTGATCGATATTGAAGAGGGTAAGGATTTAAGCAAACTTGCTTCGTCCAACATAAAACAACTTGAAAAGGTAAAAGGATTTATTGCAAAAGCGATAAGTAAATTCCTTAAAATGAGTTTGGATAAAAAAGAAAAATTTGAATTTTTGTCCATGAAATCTGATCTTGAAAAAGCAAAATCTTCGAAAGATCTGATCGCTATTGTGGCCAGGGGATTGGTAATAACGGACCGTTTCTAAATCAAATACTAACAGGAATGATCACAGGCTAAACTCATTCCTGTTAGCGTTTCAGTTTTCTATACGTAAAATAATTCTTTATTCAGGGCCGTGACAATGGTGCTGAAATCGTCAGGTTTTGAGGCAAAATCCATATTGTTCACATCGATTGTAAGCAATCTGCCATGGTCATAATTCTGGCTGAAATCTTCATAATATTTATTCAGGTTTGACAAGTATTCTTCTGTGATATCTGCTTCAAATTCGCGTCCTCTCTTTTTGATCTGCGAAACCAGTTTTGGAATATCCGCTTTTAGATAGATCAAAAGGTCCGGTTGGGAAACAGTTTTCATGATTGATTCAAACAGTAACAAATAGCTTTTGTAGTCCCGTTCTGTCATTATTTTTGAGTCATACAAATTACGCGCAAAAACAAAGGCATCTTCATAAATCGTCCGGTCCTGGATGATCGTGGCATAGGTTGTCGAGCGGATCGTCTGAACCTGGGCAAAACGGTTATTCAGAAAATATATTTGCAGATTAAATGCCCAACGCTCCATATCGTCATAAAAATCAGCCAGATACGGATTTCCTTCAACGGCTTCATACATAACTTCCCAGCCATAATGTTCTCCTAACATTTGGGTTAAAGTCGTTTTTCCTGCGCCGATATTTCCGATTATCGCGATGTGCATTGGATTTTAATTTAGTTTTTAAATGAATATGTGGTGCAACAAGTGGCACAAAAATATGGATTTGAACGTTAATTGAAAGACTGACGAAAGTTAGTTTTTCCGGTTTCGGATAAAGTTAGGATATTCGTATATTTGCAGTCGATTTTACGGGTTAGCGTTTTTTCAACCGCTGCTACCCCATTCAGTCTTTGAAATTTAGATTAATGAAGCCTTTTCGAGTAATACTCTATTATTTTTATGCTCCCATCGAAAATACGGAAACGTATCGGGATGAGCATCATTTGTTTTGTGTAGAAAACAATCTTCTTGGAAGAATCATAATTGCTCCCGAAGGCCTTAACGGAACTGTTTCCGGAACGCCTGAGGATTGTGAGGCTTACATGAATTATATACGCTCCGACGAAAGATTTAAAGATGTCCAGTTTAAGGTAGATGAGCATGATGAAATTGCTTTCCAAAAACTGCACGTTCGTGTGAAAGACGAAATTGTAAATTCAGATCTGAACGTCAACCCGCTTGTTCGTACCGGCAAACACCTGGAACCATCCGAATTGAAATCCATGATGCAGGATCCGGATGTGGTTTTGGTTGATATGCGTTCGGATTACGAACATGAAGTTGGAAAATTCAAAGGTGCTATCACTTTTGATATGCATAACCTGCGCGAGTTGCCGGATCATATCCACGAAATAGAGCATTTAAAAGACAAAAAAATCGTCACGTATTGCACGGGCGGAATTAAGTGTGAAAAAGCCAGTGCGTATCTTCTGGAAAAGGGTTTTACAGATGTTTACCAGCTTCACGGTGGGATTATCCGTTATGGACTGGAAGAAGGTGGCGAAGATTTTGACGGAAAATGTTATGTTTTTGATAATAGAATTACTGTTGATGTAAATCAGGTAAACCCCACCGTCATTTCAAGATGCTACATCTGCAATGACCCATGTGACCGGATGATAAACTGCGCCAATGCAGAGTGTAATACGCACGTTCCCGTTTGCCATAAATGTGGTGAAGAAATGGAAGGTGCATGTTCGGCAGAATGCAAAGCACATCCTAATAAAAGAATTTACGACGGAACCGGTTACTATGTGAGCAACAGTAACCATTACAATCCGTTGCAAGGCATGAAAAGTCTGAAAAAGACACTCAAAAAATTAAAGCTGGCTGCAAAAGAGCAGGCTTGATACTTATTGTTCCAATTGTTTCTCCATGATGAAATCGTTCATCCAGTAAGGACCAATTGGAACATCAACTTCTTTTGTAATACTGAAATTCATGCGCTCATAAAATGACCTGGCTTTGTTATACCTGTTCACATTCAGTGCCAGTTTTTTCCCTCCGAGCGATCTGACATAATTTTCTACCGCCGTTAGCAAAAATTTCCCTGCTCCCGTTCCCTGTGTAGTTGGAAGTACATAAATCTTGTGTAACTTGAAATAGCCTGTCAATTCCTCAGAGATTGCAGCAAAACCTTCGGGAGTTTCCGCGTTAAACAACAGCATAAATTGTTGTCCGCCCTCTGTCATTTGATTTTCCAGCGCATTTTTAGAATATATTTTTTCGAACATATAATCTATTTGCTCTTTTGTAAGGATTTCACGGTAAGTCGGTTCCCATGTTTTTTCCTGAATTTCAATAATGACGGGTATGTCTGCAAGGGTAGCATGCTTTATTGAGAATGTAGGCATATTCCTTAAATTTGGTTTTTTAAAGTGATTTAGAATCCGGTTCGCTGCAAAAATAAATAATTTTCATCGACAAAGTTCCTCGAACTTTGCAGATATAAAGCTGAGTAAAATTTTGATTTAATATATGAAACCACTTATTTTAGTTACAAATGATGACGGAATAACATCGTTAGGAATTCGCACACTGGTTAATATTATGAAAACCATTGGTGATGTCATCGTTGTGGCACCGAATAGCCCGCAATCCGGAATGGGTCACGCTATAACTATTGGCGAACCGTTACGGTTATATGAAACACACATTTTTGAAGATGTCGTAGAATATGAATGCTCAGGAACACCCGCAGACTGTGTGAAACTGGCTAAAAATTACGTTTTACAGGACAGAAAACCTGATCTGATTGTAAGCGGAATCAACCATGGAAGTAATAGTTCTATCAGCGTGCTTTACTCAGGAACTATGTCTGCAGCTATTGAAGGCGCGATTGAAGGAATACCTGCCATTGGTTTTTCTTTATGCGATTTCCGGGAAGATGCCGATTTCAGTCATGGAATTCCGTTTATTAAATCCATTACGGAATCCGCCATAAAGCATGGTATACCAAAGGGCATAGCCCTGAACGTTAATATTCCTGCAAAGTCTGAAGAACCTTTGAAAGGTGTAAAAGTTTGTCGTCAGGCACATGCCAAATGGCAGGAAAAATTTGACCACCGCATTGATCCTAACGGTCGTGGTTACCTTTGGATGGCGGGGAAATTTGTCAACTTTGATACAGAAAAAGAAGATACAGATGTTTGGGCACTGGATAATAATTACATTTCCGTTGTACCTTGTCAATATGATTTAACCGGATACAAAGCTTTAAAAGAGCTTGAAAACTGGAATTTATAACCCACGTTAGAAAATCAGCTATGGCCATTGTAGGAAGTTTGCTAAAAAGAGGAATTCGGTTGAGTAACATCGTTGCCAACAGGAAGAAGGCAACTATTCATCAGCAGCAGAAAAAGACATTAGCAAAACTTTTGGCCAAGGCCAGATATACTGAGTTTGGCGAAAAATACAATTTTGATGAATTGTTATCATCCATTTTGTTTGGCAGCAAAGGGGCATTTTACGAGCAATACAAAAAATCAGTACCAGTATATGACTATAATGCCATTTTCAAAGAATGGTGGCACCGTTCGCTGGACGGAGAAAAAGACATCTGCTGGCCGGGAAGTATAAAATATTATGCATTGAGCTCAGGAACTTCGGAAGCTGCTACCAAGCACATTCCTGTTACCAAGGCCATGTCAAAAGCAATTCAGAAAACCAGTATCCGACAAATTCTATCGCTTGGAAGTTACAAGGATCTGCCGGATGATCTGTATGAAAAAGGATTTTTGATGTTGGGTGGAAGTACGAATCTCAACAATCAGGATTCACATTATGAAGGTGATTTAAGTGGAATAACAGCCAGCCAGATTCCAGCCTGGTTTCGCCCCTATTATAAACCGGGAGAAAAAATTGCCTCAGAAAAGGATTGGGGATTAAAGCTGGAAGAGATCACACTGAAAGCGCATGAATGGGATATCGGCTTTATTGTAGGCGTACCGGCCTGGATTCAGCTTCTGATGGAAAAGATCATCGCTCATTATAAAGTCAAAACAATCCATGATATCTGGCCAAATCTTCAGGTCTTTGCACATGGCGGCGTTTCCTTTGAGCCGTACCGTAAAGGTTTTGAGAAATTGCTGGCACGACCATTAATTTATATCAATACCTATCTGGCTTCGGAGGGTTTTATTGCCTATCAGAACCGCCCCGGTGCTGCTGGGATGGCTCTGGTCCTCGACAATGGGATTTTCTTTGAATTTGTTCCTTTCAATGAAAAGAACTTTGATTCGGAAGGTACTTTGGTAGCTGCACCCGAAACCCTGATGGTTGATCAGGTTGAGGAAGGAAAAGAATATGCACTTTTAATCTCGACTTGCTCAGGTGCCTGGCGTTATCTGATTGGTGACACGGTCAAATTTGTAGATAAAGCCAAAGCTGAAATTGTCATTACTGGCCGTACGAAGCATTACCTGAGTTTATGCGGAGAGCATCTTTCGGTTGATAATATGAACAAAGCGGTTGATTTAATCTCCGATGAATTAGGTCTGACCGTTAAAGAGTTTACTGTTTGCGGAGTTGAGCATGATTCGCTCTTTGCGCATCACTGGTATATCGGTGTGGAAGAAAGCAATGTCGATCCGGAGATTTTGAAAACCAAAATTGATGCCAAACTTGCTGAATTAAACGATGATTATGCTGTGGAACGGAAGCACGCCTTGAAAGATGTTTTTGTTACAGTGCTACCAAATAAAGCTTTTTATGGCTGGATGCAGTCAAAAGGAAAAATGGGCGGGCAACATAAATTCCCCCGCGTTTTGAAAAACTTTTTGATTGAGGATTGGAAAGAATATTTAAAAAATAATGGATATGTAGTGGATGAGGTTTTTTCGAAATAGTGGTTTTATTAAATCAATATGTTAATTTTAATTGAAATTAATCTGAAACACTATGACAACACTAACTATTGAGACCGAAGATCCAGAGATAATTAAAGCTGTTAAAGCATTACTTAGGGGATTTGAAGTAACATACACAGAAGATTCTGACAGTCCTTATGCTCCTGAATTTGTAGAAAAAATAAGAAGAAGTGAGCAACAAATCAAGGAGGGAAAGACAGTAAAATTTGAATCAGGATCAAATTTATGGGATCTGGCTTCACAATAGAATTGACAGATGAGGCGATATACGACCTCCGATATTGGAATAAATCAGGTCAAAAAAATCTAATAAAAAAAAAAAAGATTGAGCAATTGGTTGAAGCTATAAGGGAAGATCCATTTACTGGTATCGGTAAACCTGAGCCTTTTAAACATAATCTGTCAGGAAAGTATTCACGGCGCATAAATCGAGAACATCGAATTATTTATGAAATAAAGGATAACGTCATTTATATTCTTGGTCTGAGGGGTCATTATTAAATATAAAAAAATTCTTTACAAAAACGGTCAGAAGTAAAATCCTGGCCGTTTTTTGTGATTTATTATCGCTCATTTCCTACTTCAAAAAATTACTGTAAGCAATCTGGCAGGCAATTAAAATAAAAACTACGCCCGTCACCTTATTAAAGATTAAAACCACTTTCGGAGTAAAAACCTTTTTCAGTTTATCCGCAAAAACGGCGATTGAACTTTCTACCAGAAAAACAGCAATTACACTGGCTATAAAAAAGATAAGTACCTGATGAAAATTGTAGTGTAATGTAGACCGGATGTAAGAAGCGATCGTAACCCAGCTGATAAAATTTACAGGATTTAGAGCGTTCAGAAAAAAACCGGTTGTAAAGTAATACAGCAAATTACCAAACCTTGTTTTTGGATAGGCCACCTTAGGCTGACCTTTCACCAAATTTGATATACCCAAAATCAACAAAAAAAGAACACCGGCACCAGCCATGTACTTTTGAAAATTGTGGATATCCGGCAACAAACCAGTTCCAAAAATTGCAAAAAAGACAAAAATAGCATCAGAGATGAAAACACCAAAAGCTATTTTAATCCCGGTCCGATAACCATTATCAACACTATTTTGAATCAAGGAAAAAAACACCGTACCAAAAGTCAGGCACAATCCTATACCCGTCAGGATACCGTAAAATAAAGCTTCAATCATATTAAATTCCTTTCAGCCGTGCAGCCATTAAAATTGCGGCTATTGAAATGGAATCAGTAATTTCAGATCGCATCACCATTTCCACAGCTTCTGATAAATGAATCTTTTTCACCTGCAATTCTTCTGTTTCCTCCGGTTCTGCCTCACTCTGGCTCAACCCCTCCGCCAAAAAAATAAAACCTTCTTCGTTTGTGGCTGAGTTTGAGGTATGAATTCTTGATAATGTCGTCCAGTTGCTCGCGAGTAAACCTGTTTCTTCTTTTAATTCTCTTTTTGCCGCATCCAGCTTATCTTCATCAAAAGGTCCGCCACCTTCAGGGATTTCCCAGGAATATTCATTTATTGCATACCGAAACTGACCGACAAGATAAATATTATTGTTTTCGTCAATGGGAATAATACCCAGCGCTTTATTTTTGAATTTTACAACACCATAAATTCCATCTTTTCCGGCAGGGTTAATCACTTCACGGTGACTGATTTCCAGCCACGCATTCTCATACACGGTTTCGGAAGAAAGCGTCTTCCAATTATTTTCTGTGTTTATTCCCGGCATTTTCTTAGTATTTTTGATCTTCAAAATATTAATCTCTGATGCAAATAAACCAAAATAAGCGTAAACAACGTCTCATCCTGCTTTCTTTTGTAGCAAGTATTGTCCTGACGGGTTTAAAGTTTTTTGCATATTACCTCACAGATTCGAACGCAATTCTGAGTGATGCGCTTGAATCAATCATCAATGTCATCGCAAGTGGTTTCGCATTTTACAGCATTTACCTCTCGGCACAGCCAAAGGATAGGAACCATCCATATGGACATGGAAAAATTGAATTTTTCTCTGCCGGTTTTGAAGGAGCTTTGATCGTAATTGCATCTCTTTTTATCATCATCGAAGCAATAAAAAGGATAATGGACCCTGCTCCTATCCAAAATCTGGCACAGGGAGCAATTTTTATTGTCATTACGATCATCGTTAATATGCTGATCGGTTATAAACTGGTTGACGAAGGAAAAAAATCAAATTCTCTTGCCTTGACCGCAGATGGAAGGCATTTATTGTCCGACAGCGTTAGCAGTGTGGTTTTGATTGTCAGCGTAGGATTAATTTTATTAACCGGGCAAGTCTGGATTGATAGTGCTGCTTCGTTATTATTCGGATTATTTTTAGCTTACAGCGGTTTTCAGCTGGTGAGTAAATCAGTGGCCGGTTTGATGGACGCAACTGACGAAAATCTGCTTGAAAAAATTGTACAATCCATATCTGAAAATAAAAAAGATCACTGGGTTGATGTCCACAATTTAAGGGTGCAGCAATATGGTTCTGACCTGCATATTGATTGTCACCTTACTTTGCCTTATTATTGGGAGTTACAGAAAGCACATGAAGCCATACATGAGTTTGAAAACATTTTAAAAGCAAACCACACCGGTGAAACCGAGATTTTTGTCCATGCTGATCCTTGTCTTCCCAAATGCTGTTACTTCTGTAAAATGAAAGTTTGTCCGGTCCGACAATATGATTTTGTAAAAGATATCGATTGGGATGCTGCGAATCTGGTTAAAAACCAAAAGCTTTATGAAGATGCCAGCCTTAAACTGAATGTATAATTTTTCTATATCTTAAATCTAAATTCTAACCAGGAAATGACTTTTTCAAGACGCGATTTTTTAAAGAAAGCAGGTGCAACTGCGCTGATGGCTACTACCCTGACAGACCTTTTGGCAGAATCGGCTGCTAAAAAAATGTTTTTTGACATTTCTCTTGCAGAATGGTCACTCCACAAGGAATTATTTGCAAAAAAAATTACAAATATGGATTTTCCGGAACTCGCTAAAAAAGAGTTTGGGATATCAATTGTTGAATATGTAAATCAGTTTTTCAAGGACAAAGCCGAAGACAAAACATATTTGAACGAGCTGTTACAAAGATGCAAGGATAATGGTGTGACCAACAACCTGATCATGATCGATGGTGAAGGCGGACTTGGAGAACTGGATGCGGCCGTTAGAAACAAAGCAGTCGAAAACCATTACAAATGGGTTGAATGTGCCAAATATCTTGGATGTAAAACGATTCGGGTAAACGCATTTGGAAAAGGAACCAATGAAGAAATCGCAAAAGCAGCGGTTGAAGGTCTGGGAAAACTGGGTGAATTTGCCAAGAAAACCGGAATCAACGTGATCGTTGAAAATCATGGTGGCTCTTCATCAAATGGTCAGTGGTTATCCGGTGTCATGAAACAGGTTAACATGAAAAATGTCGGAACTTTGCCGGATTTCGGAAACTTCTGTATCAAAAGGAAACAAGGAAGCTTCGAATGCGAAGAATCATATGACCGCTACCAGGGAACAAAAGAGTTAATGCCATTTGCAAAAGGCGTCAGCGCAAAAACTTATGATTTTGACGAAAAAGGAAACTGTATTGAAACAGATTATACCAAAATCCTTAAAATCGTAAAAGATAGCGGCTTCAAAGGTATTGCAGGTATTGAATATGAAGGAAGCAAACTTTCCGAGCGTGAAGGCATTAAGGCAACGAAGGCGCTTTTGGAAAGAATTGGACCGACGATCTAATTGTTAATTATCAATGCTTAATTATTAATGATAACAAAAGGCCCGGTCAATCTCCGATTAGCCGGGCCCTTGTTTGAAAAGTAAAAATAGATTTTAATAGAATTTTTATGATGAGTAAGACACTCTATAAGCTAATTCATTAACAATTAATCATTAATCATTAAGACTCACATGCCCAGGTAAGCCAGGAATTCCTTTCTCGTCGCTTCCTGTTCAAATTTTCCTCCATAATACGATGTCACAGTGGAGCTGCCGGCGTCACGAACCCCTCTTGATTGTACGCACATGTGTTTCGCGTCAATCACCACAGCAACATCTTCTGTTCGCAGAGCTTGTTTCAATTCATTTGCAATTTGCACAGTAAGTCTTTCCTGAACCTGCGGACGTTTCGAGAAATATTCTACAATACGATTCAGCTTTGACAAACCAATAACTTTTCCACTGGATATATAGGCAATATGCGCTTTTCCATAAATGGGAACAAAATGATGCTCACAGTTTGAAAAAACGGAAATATCTTTTTCTACAAGCATTTGATCATACTTGTATTTGTTATCAAAAAGGGCAACTTTCGGTTTGTTTTTAGGATCGAGACCGCTAAAAACTTCCTTAATATACATTTTCGCAACACGCTTTGGAGTTCCCTGCAAACTATCGTCCGTCAGGTCCAAACCCATGATTTCCATGATATGGCGAAAATGTTTTTCAATCAGCTCAATCTTCACATCATCCTCCAACGCAAATGCATCGGGACGCATGGGTGTTTCAATAGAAGAAAAAAGATGCTCGTCACCAATTTCCTCAACATCAAAATTGTCAATCGACCGGGTATTCAACAAAGTTTCGTTCTGTTTCATATAATCTAATTTTCAGAGCAAGCTCTGCATCAATTTTTGGCCGGAGAATATCATATACAACAACGGCAATATTCTCGGCAGATGGATTTAAATTCCTGAATTCTTCAACATCAAGATTCAGGTTTTTATGGTCAAAACGATCAAGCACATTTTCTTTAACAACAGCACTTAATACTTTCATGTCAATCACATAACCCGTCTCCGGATTTACTTCACCAACAACCTGAATAATAAGTTCATAATTATGACCATGAAAATTCGGATTATTACACTTGCCAAAAACCTCTTCGTTTCTTTCGTCCGACCACGTCGGATTGTGAAGCCGATGAGCCGCATTGAAGTGTTCTTTACGAAACACAGCCACTTTGTGAGCCATATAATATGTTAACGTTAAATAAAGAATGCCTTAAATGTCGTAACAAAGTATGTGTCCAACACACTTAAAGCCGTAGGGCGGGATTCTCTCTACCCATCGGAGTATACTTTTCACTGTCAACACGATATTAATTCAAATTGTTCAAATTGCATGATTATAATTAGGAAAGTTTCCCGGCAAGACTTTGTTTCTAATATTTTTTAATTAATAAAAAAATTTAAAAATATGGTAATTGGTCGTATCTTGCGCGGTTACAGTACTAATACCTGAACCTAATAAAATTTTCTTTAAGCCTTTTTATGGATAGACGAAATTTTCTCCAAAAAGCGACACTGGCCGGTTCCGCTACCGGAATATTACCGTCCATACTTCTGAACAATGAAACAGAAACGGCCAGGGATAAAGTCAGAATTGGTTTTATCGGCGTTGGGCTGCGGGGTCGCAACCATTTACAGCAGGCACTTTTCCGCCCGGATGTGGAGGTAAATGCCATTTGTGATATTGATTCCAATTCAGTAAAAGCAGCGCTTGACCTGATTAAAAAAGCCGGCAAAAAAGAACCAGCCTTGTATGCAAAAGGAGATGAAGATTTTCTGAATATGGTTAAACGGGACGATCTGGACGCTATACTGATTGCTACACCCTGGCAATGGCACGTTCCGATGGCAATTGCTGCTATGAAAGCAGGAAAATATGCAGCGGTGGAAGTTTCGGCAACTGTGACATTGCAGGAATCCTGGGATTTGGTTGATACTTTTGAGAAAACAGGTTCACACTGCATGATCCTGGAAAATGTTTGTTACCGGCGGGATGTGATGGCCATTTTAAAAATGATCCGTGAGGGAATGTTCGGAGAAATGACCTATGCACATTGCGGTTATCAGCATGATTTGCGCGGAATCAAATTTAATAACGGAACCAGTAATGAAGGCACCGGTGTAGAATTTGGAGAAAAAGGATTTTCAGAAGCGAAGTGGCGTACACAGCACTCCGTTGACCGGAATGGTGACATTTATCCAACACATGGATTAGGTCCGGTGGCGCACTGGATGAATATTAACCGGGGAAATAAATTCAATTATCTGACCTCAACAGCGACAAAACCGTTAGGTTTGCATAAATATGTAGTGGATCATGGCGGAAAAGATCATCCAAATGCAAAAGTTAATTTCAAACTGGGTGATGTTGTAACAACTGTAATCCAATGTCATAATGGAGAAAATATTGTGATCATTCATGATACCAATTCTCCCCGCCCCTATTCACTGGGATTCAGAGCGCAGGGTACGGAAGGGATTTGGATGAATGATGGTCATACGATTTATCTTGAAGACGTTTCACCAAAAAAACATGAAGCGGAACCAGATGCACCTTATTTGAAAAAATATGACCATCCGCTTTGGACAAAATATGAAAAAGAGGCTGAAAATGCGGGTCACGGGGGAATTGACTATTTCGTTTTCCGCGGATTTATTGAAGCTGTAAAAAGAAAAGTTGCGCCTCCTATCGATGTTTATGACGCAGCTGTGTGGAGTGCAATCAGTCCGCTTTCAGAATTATCCATAGCCAGAGGAAGCTCACCGGTTGAAATTCCGGATTTTACCAGAGGAAAATGGAAAACAAATAAGCCAATTTTTGGTCTGAATGATGAATTTTAAATCCTGCAAATATCAGTTCAATTATATTATAACCCGGAAATTTTAACTACTCAAATTAAATGACTAATAAAAAAAACGAATACCTGGGCCCTCTGGTAATTATCGGCGTTTTATTCTTTGTGATGGGATTCATCACCTGGGTCAATGGGACCCTGATTACTTTTTTCAAAAAAGCATTCTCTCTTGACAATACCAGTTCATACCTGGTAACCTTCGCATTTTTCATTTCTTACACCGTTATGGCAATCCCATGTTCGATGGTTGTGAAAAAAACAGGTTTTAAAAATGGTATGTCACTGGCACTGATGGTGATGGCCGTTGGAACACTTATTTTTATTCCAGCCGCCGAAATGGCATCTTATCCTCTATTTCTGGTAGGTCTTTTTACAATTGGTATTGGGCTTACTGTCCTCCAAACTGCTTCCAATCCATATGCTACCATTCTTGGGCCTCGTGAAAGTGCGGCACAAAGAATCAGTATCATGGGTATTGCCAACAAAGGTGCAGGTATCATAAGCCAGATTGTGATTGGTAAATTGCTTTTGGCCGGTGCAGAATCGGTAGATCCAAAGGACGAACTTGACAAAGTGGTTGTACCTTATCTGATCCTGACGGCAATTTTAGTTATCCTGGCCATAGTTATCCGGATGACAAAAGGACTTGTTGAAGTGAGCGAAGAAGAAGATGAAACACCGGGTTCGAGCCAGGCCGTACAAAAAACCAGCGTATTCCAGTACCCAAACCTTGTTTTAGGTGTGATCGCTTTGTTTTGTTATGTAGGTGTGGAAGTAATTGCGGCAGATACCATCATCAGTTATGGTGTTTCATTAGGAATTCCGGAAAGCGAAGCAAGGGTTTTTGGTGCGTACACTTTGGGCGGAATGATGTTTGGTTATGTGCTTGGTATTGTCCTTATCCCTAAATTCGTTTCACAGCAAGCGTATATGATCTTCTCTGCCAGCTTAGGACTTGTAGTGACCATCGCAGCTTTTCTAACAACAGGTTTCACATCCGTTATGTGCATTGCAGTGCTGGGTTTTGCCAACGCAGTAATCTGGCCGGCATTGTGGCCACTAGCGCTTAGCGGACTTGGTAAATTCACCAAAATTGCTTCTGCACTTTTGGTAATGGGTATTTCCGGTGGCGCCATTATGCCATTGATTTACGGTGGTCTTGCCGATTCAATTGGCAGCACTCAAAAAGCTTACCTTATAGTACTTCCTCTTTACGCGTTTATAGTTTATTTCGGCCTTGTTGGTCATAAAAAGAAAAGCTGGTAGTACATGAGAATCTCAACGCCCGGCCGTATTTGTTTTTTCGGTGAACACCAGGACTATTTAGGTCTTCCCGTTATTGCAGCGGCCATTTCCAGACGAATCAGTATAAATGGAGATTATAGAAATGATGACAAGATCATTCTCCATTTACCTGATCTGGATGAAAAAATAGAATTTTCTTTGAAAGAAACATTTCCTTACATCATTCAAAGAGATTATTTCAGAAGTACGATTAATGTTTTAAAAAGAAAGGGCCTGATTTTTTCGAAGGGCTTTGAATGCACAATACATGGAAATATCCCGATCAATTCGGGAACTTCCAGCTCTTCTGCACTCATTGTTTCCTGGGCACATTTTCTTGATAAGATGAGCGACAATCCGGCTAACTTCTCTCAAAAAGAATTGGGAGAAATTGCCAATGCAGCCGAAGTTCTGGAATTTGGAGAACCTGGTGGTATGATGGATCATTATTCAACGGCAATCGGAAATGTGATTTATCTTGAATCTACACCTAAGATCCATGTTGAAACCCTGACTCCAAAACTTGGTACTTTTGTGCTGGGCGATTCGCTTGAACCAAAAGATACCCTTGGAATCCTGTCGCGCTGTCGTTATGGAATGGAAGATGTGATTAAGAAGGTAACTCAGTACGATCCTTATTTTTCGATCTTCAAGACACCAATGGCGCAGTCTGCCGACTATAAGAAATTATTGTCTCAGGATGAACTTAGCCTTCTTCAGGCCAATATCGATGACAGGGATATTCTTTTACAGGGAAAATCACTTTTGTCGCAAATTGTTGATGATGCAGAAACGGAAGCATTTGACAAAAAACTGGGAACATTGCTATATCGGCATTACAAAAATCTGCGTGATCATAAGCGGACTTCAACACCGAAAATCGAACGCATGATGGATGCTGCTCTTTCCGCCGGTGCTTTGGGTGGAAAAATAAATGGCTCCGGAGGCGGTGGATGTATGTTTGTTTATGCTCCTAATAATGCTCAGGAAGTTGCCTACGCCATTGACGGCGCAGGCGGAAAAAGTTATATTATCAATGTCGATTCCGGAACAAGAATTGAAGAATAAAAAATTTAAAAAAGTTTGAAAAACAAAATCGGCCGGGAATTAATTTTTCCGGCCGATTTTGTTTTGTGTGAATAAAGCGTTTTTTAATAGAAATGCACCTTTGTAATTCCATTTGTGTTTTACTTTTGTGTAATTTGTAAGCTGGTTTACGCCAGAATCAATAAGATGTTGAAGCTTTATCTTTTTACTTATTCGGTTTAGGATATGGAAATCAGAATATAGGCAACAGCACCGGAATTCATTACAAGCACAATATCATCTGCTTTAAAAAACAATAACAAGATGTCCATTTTGACAGCTCCTGAGAATAAATTAAATATATACTGTCCTTCTCTTACGGAGTACAAACGGAGGAAAACGATAACGATTAAAATTGGTGATATTCCAATGGGATCCGACTATCCAATCCGGATTCAGTCTATGACTACGGTTGACACGATGGATACGCAGGGATCGATTGAAGAGGTTATTCGTATGGTAGATTCGGGTTGCGAGTATGTGCGTATTACCGCCCCAAGTGTTAAAGAAGCGCAAAATCTTGAAAATATCCGTAACGGTTTACGTCAGAGAGGAATTTTTGTTCCCCTGATCGCAGATATACATTTCACGCCGAACGCTGCTGAACTGGCAGCAAGAATTGTTGAAAAAGTAAGGATTAATCCGGGAAACTACGCTGATAGAAAACGTTTTGAAGTAATTGATTATACGGATTCTTCATACGCAGCAGAATTGGAACGTATCCGGGAAAAATTTATTCCTCTGATTAAGATTTGTAAGGAGTATGGGACAGCCATGCGTATCGGAACAAATCACGGTTCGCTTTCTGACAGGATTTTAAGCCGATATGGCGATACGCCGCTTGGAATGGTTGAATCTGCATTGGAATTTTTACGTATCTGTGAAGAATTTAATTATTTCAATATTGCACTTTCGATGAAATCCAGCAATACGCAGGTAATGGTGGAGGCGTATCGACTACTGGTTCAGCGACTTGACGAGGAAGGTTTAAAACCATATCCATTGCATTTAGGCGTAACCGAAGCGGGTGAAGCGGAAGATGGAAGAATAAAATCAGCAGTTGGAATCGGAACGTTACTGGAAGACGGGTTGGGTGATACTGTTCGTGTTTCACTTACAGAAGCTCCTGAAAAAGAGGCTCCTGTTGCACGCGCGCTTGTTGAAAGATATAATCATCGTGCACCGCATGAGCATATTGAAGCCATAGAAACCTGTCCGATAAATCCATTTCAGTATACCAGAAGAGAAACTTCGGAGGTCTTCAACATTGGCGGATTAAACGTCCCGCGCGTGATTGCGGATTATTCTGATCTCAGCGTTGAACAATATGATGATCTGAAAAGTATTGGGCATTTCTTTTTACCGGTACCGGATAAGTGGGCTATGAATGACCAGGGAGCCGATTTTATCTACTCAGGAAGTAATGCCATTCCATTTATGCTACCAAATGGCTTGAAAGAAATTTTAGATCATGAACAGTGGCTTAAACATAACGACCGGTTCAATAAATTTCCGGCACTGACGGTTCAGGAATATTATGCGGCAACGCAAACCTCTTTCCAATTAAATTTTATCAAAGGAAATATCCATCAGTTTGATATAACTTTCCTTGAAAAGATCCGTGATGAAAAAAATATAGTGTTGCTGCTCCATTCCGAAAATCATCATGCAATGCCGGAAATGCGCAGATTTTTTTATCGTTTGGTTGATATGAAAATAAAGACGCCGGTTATTATACAGCGTACATACGAAACGGATCTCGGCGATAGTTTACCTTTATATTCAGCAACGGATATTGGGGGATTACTGGTGGATGGATTTGGAGATGGAACTTTATTATCACCCGATTTTCAGTATCCGATTTCACACAAAGAAAAACTGACCCTGGCCACTTCTTATAATAGTATTGCATTCGGAATTTTGCAGGCTGCAAGAACCCGGATGTCAAAAACTGAGTATATTTCATGCCCGTCATGTGGCCGCACTTTGTTTGATTTACAGGAAACTACGGCCATGATCCGGAAATATACAGAGCATTTAAAAGGTCTTAAAATCGGGATTATGGGTTGTATTGTGAACGGACCGGGAGAAATGGCTGATGCGGATTATGGTTACGTGGGTATGGGTAAGGATAAAATTGCTTTATACCGTGGACAGGAAGTTGTAAAACGTTCTGTAACAGCTGCGAAAGCAGTTGATGAATTAATTGAACTTATTAAGGAAGACGGCCGCTGGATTGAACCGGGGCAGGACGAAGCTTTCAATCTTTCTTAATTCCTAATCTTGAATTTTAAATCTAGTTTGATATGAAAAAGTATTTTCAGCTTGGAGATGTATTTTATTACTTCGTCCGCGTGTTTAAAAAACCAAATCCAAACGATCCAACTTCGTTCAATCTACGGATGATGCATGGTATTAACCGGATTTCAATTATTATGTTTTTGTTTTGTCTGATCGTTATGATCTTTCGCGCGTTTACAAGATGAATTTAGAATCGATCAGAAATTTTTGTCTTTCGTTGCCCGGTGCGGTAGAAGAGCTTCCCTTCGGACCTGATACGCTTGTGTTTAAGGTGATGGGAAAAGTGTTTCTCTTAACACCAATGGACTCGGCAACACCTCAGTTCAACGTAAAATGTGATCCTGAAAAAGCCGAAGAATTGCGTGAAAAATATTCTGACGTTTTGCCGGGATATCACATGAGTAAAAAGCACTGGAATACGGTCCACATTACCGGTAGTATTCCCAGTGAACTTTTATATAGCTGGATTAAGGATTCTTATGAGCTGATTGTTGACAGTTTGCCGAAGAAGGATAAAATGGCTTTGGAGGAATTGAAATGATAAAAAACTAAAAAAGCGGCCAAAGACCGCTCTTTACTTTATAACGAAACACTAAATTACTTCGCGGCCTTCATTTCCTCATCCAGTTTTTTACTCAGTGTTTCACAAACGCCTTCAATGGCGTCTGCCATTACTGTATCATTGGTAGCAGTCAGCAAAGTATCAGCTATACCGCTCATTATTTCAATATAAAAACGTTTCATTTCAAAAACCTCCATATCTTTTGTCCAAAGGTCAATTTTTAAAGTACCTCTGTGGTAATGATCCCAGACAGCAATCGCTATTGCCCGTGTGTCATTGATTCCTTCGTTAGGATTGTCGGTCGCCGACCAGTGGATTTTATCAGGTACGTTTTGATTATCAAGTTCAACGGTGAAATGAATCTCAGAATTTTTCATAAAAGGATTAAATATTTTTCGCAAAAGTAAGATAAAGTAACAACACCTCGTGGTTTCAGGTTCGTTACTTAGCCGATTGTCCGAAAACTGTTTTCAAAATATCACTTACCCTGGCCACCGGATCCTTTCTGATTTTCTTTTCTTCTTGTGCAATTAAGGTGTAAAGTCCGTCAATTGTCTTCTGTGTTGCATATCCTTTCAAATCGGGATTTACCTTTTTCACCAATGGAATTTCATTGTAAGTTTTTACAAGATCAGCATAATACTGCGTCGCTTTATTCAAATTCAATGTACTGTCAACAACAGGAAAAAAAGTATTGTAAAGATCCTGATTTGTTGTTTTTTGAAGATATTTCGTCGCCGCGTCATCCTGTCCTTTCAATATACCAAGGGCATCTGTTATGGTCATCGAAGTGATCGCCTTCACAAAAATAGGCTTGGACTTTTTAGCAGCATCCTCAGCAGCCCGGTTTAGCGAAAGTGTGAATTTGTCAACTTCCTTGCCTAATCCAAGTTTCCGAAGTGTTTCTGCAACTTTCTGAGCTTCCGGCGGTACAACAATTTTTATCAGTTCATTTTTAAAAAATCCATCCGTCTTGGACGCTTCGGCAGATCCCTTGCTGATTCCGACTGTCAATGCTTCTTTCAAACCTTTTACTATATCAGCGTTGGATAATGACGAGGAAGTTCCTTCCGGTTTTTTAAATGAGTCAAGTACCTTTCCAAGATTGAACTGAGCCATTGAAGCACAGCTACATGAAATCCATAGAAAGACAATTAATAATATTTTACGATTCATTGGGTTACTCTGTTTAATACACACTAAGTTTCAAACGTAATCAATAACAATTAATTTTACTTATTTTTGGAAAAATAAACGGTTCAATTCATTCAAATTCGCATTTATGAATCCCATTATCAGGGCGGAAATAATTACCATAGGTGATGAAATTCTTTTTGGACAAATCACAGATACAAATACACAATGGATTGGCTCTGAATTAACTGGCATAGGAATTCGTCCGGTTAGAAAAACTTCTGTCGGCGATTTGCAGGAAGATATCATTGCAGCATTGACGGAAGCCAGCCAAAGAGTTAATGTTATTATCGTAACTGGTGGACTTGGCCCGACAAAAGATGACATAACAAAACATACATTCTGTAAATATTTTGATACTGAATTAAAAATAAATGAGGATGCCCTGGCTCTGGTTACAGACTTTTTTGCCAAACGTGGTAGAGAAATGACGGAACTGAATAAGCAACAGGCGGCACTGCCGGAAAACTGTACCTACATTCCAAATCTCTGGGGCACGGCGCCGGGTATGTGGTTCGAGAAGGACGGGGTTATCTATGTATCTCTCCCCGGCGTTCCTTATGAAATGAAAAGCCTGATGACGCACGCCATTCTGCCAAAATTGAAGGAGCGTTTCATTTTTAACATTATTACACATAAAATAATACGCACGATCGGCATCGGTGAATCCTTTCTGGCAGAAAAAATAGCTGACTGGGAGGATGCTTTGCCACCTCATATCAAACTGGCTTATCTTCCCCACTTTGGACAGGTGAAATTGAGATTAACCGCAACAGGCGATAACCAGGCCACCATGGATGCGGAACTAAAAGAACAAGTAGATCAGCTTGTTCCCATGATCCAGGAATTTATCTTTGGATATGATGCAGACGAACTGGAAACTGTAATTGGAAAATTGCTTCTGGAAAGCGATTCAACCGTTTCCACAGCCGAAAGTTGCACAGGTGGATTTGTAGCAAATCAAATAACAAATATTCCTGGCTCATCGCGTTATTACCAAGGTTCTGTAATCAGTTATAGCAATGCAATAAAAATGCATATCTTGGGCGTTTCCAGACAAACGCTGGAAGACTTTGGGGCAGTAAGTGAACAAACTGCGCGTGAAATGGCAGAAGGTGCACGCCGGAAGTTAAACACAACCTACGCCATTTCGACCACCGGAATTGCCGGTCCGGACGGTGGGACACTTGAAAAACCAGTCGGAACGGTTTGGATTGCATGTGCAACACCAAAAGAAACCGTCACACAACTTTTAACGTTAAGAAACGACAGAAAAGTAAATATTGAGCTGACATCGAGCTATGTTTTAAATTTGTTGAGAAAAACAATCTTAAAAACAGAAGCCGATAAAAATTGAAAATTGAAACCTTAAAAAATTTAGATAATTCATAATATCGTGGCGATAGATTGTGGAGATGAAATATAGAACAATATGAAAATAATTGAAATGTTAATGCCCGCTCTGGGCGAGAGTATCATGGAATGCACCGTTTTGACCCTCCTGAACAAAGCGGGCGAATCAATTACGGCTGATGATTCTGTTCTTGAAGTAGCCACAGATAAGGTGGATACGGAAGTTCCCTCGCCCTATTCCGGTGTGTTAATTGAATGGCTTGTCAAAGAAGGTGATGTCGTTGCGATTGGCAGTCCGGTGGCAAATATTCAGGTGGAAGAAGGTGAAGAATCTCAGGATGATCCTCCTCATACAAACTTTGACGATCCTGGTTTTGATGCCGTCGCATTTCTTGAAAAAGATATCCATAATGCCGTCCGCAAAACGTCTGAAACCGTTGAAGCTGAACTATTATTAAAAAGTGGTTCTGAGTCAAGCGCATTTTATTCTCCACTGGTATTAAGTATTGCCCGGGAGGAAAATTTAAGTGCACAGGAACTGGCCAGCATTCAAGGTACCGGAGCAGAAAACCGTATTACTAAAAACGATATTCTTTCGTATCTGACAAATCGGACAAATGCTAAAATTGAACCTGTTCAAACTGTTCCGGTCAAAGCGACTTCTTTAAACGGTTCCACCGAAATTATAGAAATGGATCGTATGCGTAAGATGATCTCTTCGCGTATGAGTGAATCCAAACGCATTTCTGCCCACGTTACTTCCTTTATAGAAACTGACATGACCACCATTGTAAAGTGGAGAGATGCGATTAAAAATGATTTTAGAAAAAAATCAGGTGACAGTATCACTTTTACACCGATTCTGATAGAGGCTGTTGTTAAAGCCATAAAAGATTATCCGCTCATCAATATTTCTGTTGAAGGCGATAATATTGTTAAAAAGAAAGATATCAACATTGGCATGGCCGTTGCCTTACCTGATGGAAATCTGATAGTGCCCGTAATTCATCATGCTGACCAGTATGACCTGGCGGGTTTAGCCCGGAAGGTCAATGAACTGGCAAAAAGAGCACGAGAGAATAAATTGAAAGCCGACGACCTCGCAGGTGGAACTTACACTGTATCCAATATTGGTGCTTTTGGTAATTTGATGGGAACTCCTATCATTGTTCAGCCGCAGGTTGCTATTATGGCTTTTGGTGCAATTAAGAAGAAACCTGCCGTTATCGAAACCTTGCAGGGAGATTTGCTTGGTATCAGAAGTCTGATGTTTATATCACACTCCTATGACCACCGCGTCGTGGACGGCTCATTGGGTGGAATGTTTGTAAAAAGGGTTTCTGATTATCTTGAAAATTTTGATGCCCATAGAACACTCGTCTAAATGCTGAGACTTACTTTGGATATGGATGATGTGATGGCCGACACATACGAAAAGCTGGCTGGCATTGTTTTGGAAGATTTTGATACAGCTTTGACTCAGAAAGATTTTGATACAAAGCCGCTGAGGCAATTACTTCATCCCAAACAGTTGACAAGATTAAATAAAATCATGAACGAACCGGGTTTCTTCGCTGATATTCCGGTTAAAAAGGACGCAAGGGAAACGATCCTCAAACTTTCGAGCTTTTACGAAATCTATGTAGCGACAGCTGCGATGGAATTTCCAAATTCGTTTAAAGATAAATTTGACTGGCTGCAAAAACATTTCAGTTTTATACCCTGGACCAATATTGTTTTTTGTGGTCATAAAAGTATCATTCATTCTGATTATCTTATTGACGACCAGGTTCGCAATTTGAATGCTTTCAAAGGTGAAGGAATATTATTCACAGCAACACACAATCTTTCTGACAAAACATTTCGGCGTGTGTCGAGCTGGCAGGAAGTATCAGAATTATTCTTACCCAATAAATGAAATTACTACTGATAGAAGATGAACCGAAAACCGTCCAGTCCCTCAAACAGGGTCTTGAAGAAAATGGTTATGAGGTTGATATTGCCTACGACGGGCTGATCGGAAAACAACTGGCAAAAAAGGGCGGCTATCAGTTAATTATCAGTGACATTATCATTCCTGGTATCAACGGAATAGAACTTTGCAGGGAACTACGTCATTCAGGTGATGAAACCCCGATTTTAATGCTGACGGCACTAGGTTCAACCGACGATAAAGTAACAGGACTGGACGCCGGCGCAGACGATTACCTCGTCAAACCCTTTGAATTCAAAGAATTACTGGCCCGCGTTCGTGCGTTGACCAAACGTGGCTCTGCTATTTCTCAAACTGCACAGATATTGCGTTTTGCTGATATTGAAGTTTCCATGGATGCCAAGACGGTGCACAGATCCGGAAATAAAATCAATTTAACCGCCAGGGAATTTAATCTTCTTGTTTATCTGATCAGAAATCAGGGACGTGTTGTGTCGAAGGTTGAAATTGCTGAGCAGGTTTGGGACATCGGCTTTGATACCGGAACCAATGTCATTGAGGTTTATGTCAATTACCTTCGTAAAAAAATTGACAAAGATTACCCGGTTAAACTGATTCATACGCAGTTTGGAATGGGCTATGTGCTTAAAATCGAGTAAATCATGCAGATCCGTACCCGACTTACGATCCAGTTTTCCCTGCTTGTAAGCGGCATTTTATTGGTTACATTTTTTGCAATTTATTATTTTACCTACAATAACGTAACGGAAGATTTTTACGATAGGTTAAGGTCAAAAGCAAAATCTACTGCCGAGCTGTTACTAAAAGTCCCACAAGTTAATACAGAAGTTTTACGGGCACTGGAAGGCTCAAACCGTGACCTGATCTACAATGAAAACATTCTGATTTTTGATGAAAAAAACAGACTGATCTATACCAATACGAACGCTGTCACCAAATCAATTCACGTTTCAAATTACTGGCTGGACGAAATCAGAAAATCCGGGGAAATCCGGTATACAGATGGAGATTATAAAGTTGTTGGACTTTATTATAAATATCCCTTCAACCGTGCCGTGGTTATGTTGGGTGCGCAGGATTTGTATGGGCAGGCTAATTTATCAAATTTAAATACGCTTCTTACGGTGCTTTATCTTATCGTAACGGCCATTGTAGGACTTGCCGGATGGGTTTTTGCCAAACGTGCTTTAAGACCTATTTCAAAAGTAATGAATGCCGTGGAAGGTATTCTTCCTCAGAAGCTGGATACAAGGTTGGAGATCCCAAATCAGAAAGATGAAATAGGACGGTTATCAACCACTTTCAATAAACTTTTAGAACGGATTGAAACGGCTTTTCAAATGCAGAAAATATTTGTAGCCAATGTTTCACATGAGCTTAAAAATCCATTGACAAAAATAAGATCCCAGCTTGAAGTAAGTATGCTCAAAGAGCGAAGTACGAGTGATTATCAGGTTACAATTCAATCTGTGCTTGAAGATGTCCAGGAACTTGCCCAACTTTCCAATACTTTACTCGAACTGGCAAAGGTAAGTGAAGACCAGCGCGACCTTCTGACAGAAATTGTCCGGATTGATGATTTACTCTGGGATTGCCGGCAGAGTCTGAGCCAGGCAAACCCTGCCTATAATATCCAGCTCAATCTGGATGAACTCCCCGACGACGATACCTGGCTGGAAATTGCAGGAAATTCGACTTTATTAAAAACAGCTTTTTTGAATCTGATGGATAATGCCTGCAAGTTCTCCGAAAACCAGATGGTGACGATTACTTTACATGCATCATTTAAAAAACTTAATCTGCGCTTTGCTGACAATGGCAAGGGGATTCCGGAACAGGACCAAAATCTTATTTTTCAGCCCTTTTACCGTGGCGACAACACGGCCAATGTAAAAGGTTATGGCATAGGGCTTTCATTGGTCGAAAGAATTGTCAAACTGCATAACGGATATGTCTCCATCCAGACCAATCAGCCAAAGGGCACGACGTTTATTATCGATTTTATTCGTCTCTAAGCAAATTCTAATTTATCCTTAAGTCCATCTTAAGCATTACATGTTTTATTTGTAATGTTCTTTTAAGCGTCAGACTATTTCGTTGAACGCGTAAAATTAGATTTCATTTTTTGTGGTGTTAATAAGCAAACTTGGCAGGTGTTTCTCACACCTGCCAAAGTTTTTTGTAGCCAGTAAGAGAATTCTGCGTTTACAGATAAAAAGTAATTACAAACTTTAATACTTTATCAACAAAAAAAAGGCAGTAAACAATAAATGTCCACTGCCCTATATTTTTTTAATTTCTTCTACGCTTTCTTACGAATCTCAATAATTTTCAGCTTGTTAAGCATCTTAATCACAGGATAAGTTGGATCCACTTCAAACCACTTTGAGCCGAAATTGATTGAATTAGGACGTTTGTGGTGATTATTCTGGAACAACTCCCCCATCATGAGAAAATCAAAAATTAAGGAGTTTTTAGATTTATCATCGTTATCAAAATTCTGATAACCATATTTATGTCCACTCCAGTTAACAATAGCACCATGAATTGGTCCCATTAAAAAGTGGATTGGCAACAAGAAGAAAAACGCCCAGTGCATATCCAGATACAAATATGCCAAAATATAAAAAGCTGAATACAAAATTGCCCAACCTGCTCTTGATGCCCAGGAATCTCCCAGTTTTTCAATAAAATTCCATTCAGGATAATTGCGTTCAAATTGAGTTTCAATTGCTCTTTTACGATTTAAAACAGCATTATATATATCTTTTGTCTCCCACATCATTGTAAAAACATTTTTTGTGTGATGAGGAGAATGAGGATCTCTTTCAGTGTCACTGAATGCATGGTGCATCCGGTGAAGAATGGCGTAAGCACGTGGACTTAAATACGAAGAACCTTGTGACAAATAGGTTAACAAATAAAAAAACCGCTCCCATGGCTTACTCATGATAAACATTTTATGAGCTGAATAACGGTGCAAAAAGAATGTTTGACAAAAAAGAGACAAGTACCAGTGTACAACAAAAACGGCAAGAACTATATACATTGAAAAGATATAATGGTTAAATACGGAATTATAACACAAATTTAATTCAGAGAAGGCAGAATTCCACCATCATTACGCGTTAATTTGCGGACTTATTTATATTGATTCTACAACATCATTAAAATACCATGCCTAACTTGGTTTTTTACAAAATGGTAAATGCATAGTCAAGAAGATTCGCACCCATCTGTAAAGCTTTGCGGCGAAGCTCTTCTGGATCTTTGTAAACGCTTTGATCTTCCCAGCCATTTCCCAAGTCACATTCATAAGAATAAAAGCACAGTAAACGGCCTTGGTAAATCAAGCCAAAACCTTGTGGCGACTTGCCGTCATGTTCATGTACTTTGGGCAGGCCATTGGGAAAATCATATTTCAGATGATAAATCTGATGATTAAAAGGAAGCTCAACAAAAGATAGTTCTGGAAATACTTTTTTCATTTCCCTACGAATAAAAGGGTCCAGACCGTAATTGTCATCTATATGTAAAAAACCTCCTGCAAGCAGGTAAGTGCGCAGGTTCCGGGCTTCTGCATCTGTAAAAACGACATTTCCATGCCCGGTCATGTGTACAAACGGATAAGTAAACAAATCCGGGCTTCCTACTTCCACTACATCTTCAACCGGATTAATATTCATTTTAAGCTCAGAATTCCCAAACCGGATCAGATTTGGAAGCGATGTTTTGTTGGCATACCAGTCGCCCCCGCCGCCATATTTCAGCTTTGCGATTTTTAACGACGACTGCGCCTGACTGACATTTACGGATGTCAGAAATAAAAGTATTATAAACGATTTCATCCAAATGTATTTCACCATAATATCCTTTATAAAAAGAAGTGCCAGAACCGGTATCGTTGAATGCTTCTTAAAGTAATTCTGCCAGATTAATAGCATGGCAACCTGCAACAGCCGCCGTTTCAGTGCGTAACCTGGTCGCACCTAAGGAAACGGCTTCAAAACCGTTGTTAGTTGCTAATATAACTTCCTCCGGGGAGAAATCACCCTCCGGTCCTATCAATAATATTGTATCAGAATGCTTTTTAACCTTTTTTATAACATGTTCGGTCAAATGGTTATCCGGAACATATGCGATCAGGCGGGTTTCCTGATCACACGCTTTTATAAACGAATGAAATTCTGTAATCAATCTGATTTCCGGCATATAATATTGCTGGGATTGTTTCATAGCCGACGCAGCAATCCGGTTTAGACGACTAAGATTCACAACACGGGTTACCGTTTCACGATGCGTATGTTCAGTGACAATAAAATCAATCCGGTCCACACCCATTTCAGTCATCTTTTCAACCATCCATTCATTCCGCTCTGCTTTTCGCGTCGGGGCGACAGCAATATGTACGTTATATAATCTTTTTGGTATAAAACTTGACTCTACGGTTTCATAAGAAACATTCCTTTTGCCAACATTAAGCCTGCATTTGCGCAGAAGTCCCTTACCATCAGTAACATAAATCATATCTCCGGTAGTGAGTCTCAGAACCTTGGTACAGTGCCGCGACTCCTCTTCATCCAATTCAAAAACCTTTGGATCAGGTTGAAAAAATAAGTGCATAATTTAATTTAATTTCCGGATGCCTTTTGCTCCGATTCATTTCTCAAAAATAGTTAAATATTATGTAATCACTTCATAGACAAAAAGTGACTATACCAAGATTTGAAAGGAGAGTCTTCAAAACCCGTTTTTTGTATTTTTTCATTATTTTTAAAAATACTTATGAATATAAACCCTAAATATTATATAAATACACAATTGCGTTTTGAATGGTTTATTTTTAAATCTTAGCTTATTTTATGGAAAAAGTACATTATTTACTGATAATACTACCATGTTCGCAATTTTATTCTGTATTAGATTAAATTTTATTAGATTTTATTTTTTAGAAATACATTTTAGCATTAATATTGTGTCGTAATATTAATTCGTCACCACTTTATCTAGTATTATTATGTCAAAATCTAAGCTGGAATACATTTGGCTGGACGGCTCTAAGCCAACCCAAAGTTTACGCAGCAAAACCAAAATTGAAAGCGACTTTAGTGGTAAACTTGAAGATCTAAGCAATTGGTCATTTGATGGTTCATCTACAGAGCAAGCAGCTGGTGGTTCTTCTGACTGTCTATTGAAACCTGTTTATATTATTCCGGATCCACAACGTAAAGACGGATACCTTGTTATGTGCGAGGTACTTAACGCTGACGGAACTCCTCACGTTACAAATGGCAGAGCTACGATTGAAGACGATGATAACGATTTCTGGTTCGGTTTTGAACAGGAATATTTCCTTTGGGATATCGAAACTAATAAGCCATTAGGATTTCCTGCAAACGGATATCCAGCACCACAAGGCCCATACTACTGTTCAGTAGGTGCTCAAAATGCATACGGACGCGAAATTATTGAAGAACATCTTGACGCTTGTATCGAAGCAGGTCTTAACATTGAAGGTATCAATGCTGAGGTTGCGGCTGGTCAGTGGGAATTCCAGATGTTTGCGAAAGGTGCGAAACAAGCCGGAGACGAAATCTGGTTGGGACGTTATCTTTTGGAGCGTATCGGTGAAAAATATGGTGTTTCTATCAACTGGCACCCGAAACCATTGGGAGCTCTTGACTGGAACGGAAGCGGAATGCATGCCAACTTCTCAAACAATGTATTGAGAACTGCTGGCAGCAAAGAAACTTTCGACAAAATTTGCGAAGCCTTCCGTCCTGTTGTTAAAGAACATATCGAAGTTTACGGTGCTGATAACCACCTTCGTTTGACTGGAAAACACGAAACTGCAAGTATTCATGATTTCAGCTATGGTGTTTCTGACCGTGGTGCTTCTATCCGTATTCCTGTTCTTGTTCCTCAAAGAGGATGGAGCGGATACCTTGAAGACCGTCGTCCAAACTCTGCTGCTGATCCATATAAAGTAGCTGCTCGTATTATCAAAACTGTTAAAGGAGCCGTTTAGAAAATAGTTATTTTGTAATAACAAGAAAAAGACCACCGCTTTGGTGGTCTTTTTCTTGTTATTGTATTTGAAAAAATATTACTCTTCGTCCTCAGTTGAAAAAGAATAAACATTTGGATCAAGTTGCAAACGTCCTGAATTGTAACGGATGATGAAATCGTTAATTACTTTTTCATTGATTTCAGTTTTGTTCAATCCAACTTCCAGACCGATTCCGTAGTCAAACTTATCGTCAACTTCAACGTGTTCGCGAACAGAGATTTCTTCATTTTCCTCAATTTCTTCAATAAATTCAGTTAGCAGAATTTCCGCTTCCTCATCTTTATCAAAATCAACCACATCGTTTTCCCCTCTTTCATCAGGTGAAATATAGTCCGGCATTTGAAGTTTCAATCTTTCCAAAGCCGCATCATAAACCAAAGTTGAATGGTGTAATCTCAGCGTATAGATCAACAAATCATAGACCACCTCTTTATCTTTGTAATAACCTACAAACTGAACGTGGGCATGTTCGTTATTTTCTTCTTCATCTTCTTCGAACTCGTCTGTAACGTATACAAAGTTCAATCGTTCAGCTTTACATTCCCGTTTTAGCTGTGCAATTTCTTCTGGATCGAATCCCGGATTCATAGTTTTGATTTGATTATTGTTTTAAAGCAATGGTAACGATTATTATTCTAAAAATAGCATTTCCCTGTATTTTGCCAGCGGCCAGTCTTCATCGTCGATCAATAATTCCAGTTTATCAACATGGTATCTGATCTCATCAAAATATCCCTTTACTGTTGAGCCATAAAAACGAGCCCGTTCCAATAAATCTTCAACGTTGTTAGCCGTTTTCCGGCTTTCAGTCATTTCATGCACCAGCCTTTTAATAATGACCACATGCGAAGAAATATCCTTGATTATTTCCTTGATCGGCTCTGCCTCTTCCAGCATTTCCAGATCTGTCAGGGCCCTTGCTGTTTGAGCAAGTTTGAACTGATATTTAACAACCGTTGATACGACGTGATTCAGTGCCAGGTCACTTATTACCCTTGATTCAATCTGTAATTTCTTAACATAATTTTCAAGTTCAATTTCATAACGGGCATGCAATTCTCTTGAAGACAATACGCCCATTTTTTCAAAAGCCTTGATTGTGCTTTCTGTCACATAAGCATAAAGCGCATCATAAGTCGCGCTGATATTACTTAATCCTCTGCTCTTAGCCTCTTCAACCCATTCCTCAGAATAACCGTTTCCTTCAAACAGTATTTTTTTAGATTCTTTGAAGTATCTTTTCAGAATTGCTACGGTGGCCACTTTCTTCTCTTCTCCGGCATTCAGCCTTTCATCCATTTCCCGCTTAAACTCGGTCAGCTGATTTGCTACAATCGTGTTTAAAACAATCATTGGCGAGGCACTGTTTAATGCACTGCCAACCGCACGGTATTCAAACTTATTTCCAGTGAAACAAAAAGGAGATGTTCTGTTTCTGTCTGTATTGTCACGCTGCAAGTTTGGTATCCGGGTTATCCCAAGTTTGTAATAAAAGTTTTCACCTTTTTCCAGTGTAATTTCTCCTTTATTGACCAACTCTTCCAGCATATTGGTCAATTCTCCTCCCAAAAATACGGAAACTATTGATGGCGGCGCCTCATTTGCTCCCAAACGATGTTCATTTCCTGCGGAAGAAATAGAAGCGCGTAACAGATCCGCGTGATCATGCACTGCCTTCACCACATTAAGCAAAAAGGTCAGAAAGCGAAGATTTTCTTTCGGTTTTGTCGTTGGTGCAAGCAGGTTAATTCCTGTGTCCGTTGACAAAGACCAGTTATTATGCTTTCCGCTTCCATTAATTCCTGCAAAAGGCTTTTCGTGAAAAAGAACCTGAAAATTATGTTTTTCACCAATTTTCTGCATCAGATCCATCAGCAAAGCATTATGATCGATGGCCAGATTTACCTCTTCAAAAGTCGGGGCGCATTCAAATTGGCCTGGTGCTACTTCATTATGTCTTGTCCGAACCGGGATACCAAGTTTTAAAGCCTCAAATTCGAAATCAACCATAAATGCGTTAACCCGCGGCGATATGGATCCGAAATAATGATCGTCCAGCTGCTGACCACGCGCAGGGCTATGCCCAAATACTGTTCTCCCCGTCATCAATAAATCCGGACGGGCATAGTATAAAGCTTTATCAACGAGAAAATATTCCTGTTCAATACCAAGCGTCGGCGTGACTTTGTCAACATCACGATTAAAAAACTGACAAACAGAAGTTGCGGCCTTATCCAGCATCACCAGCGACCGCAGCAACGGAGCCTTATAATCCAGCGCTTCACCAGTGTAAGAAATAAAAACAGACGGAATACACAAGGTTTTTCCTCCTGCCCCATTATCCATCAAAAAAGCAGGAGAACTTGGATCCCAGCCTGTATAACCACGGGCCTCAAAAGTTGCCCGTAAACCTCCGCTTGGAAACGAGGATGCGTCAGGTTCCTGCTGAACGAGGGCACTACCTTTGAATTTTTCTACGGCTTTTCCGTCAATGGTTAAATCGAAAAATGAATCATGTTTTTCTGCCGTACTTCCGGTCAAGGGCTGAAACCAATGCGTGTAATGCGTTGCGCCTTTGGAAATCGCCCATGACTTCATGGCCGCGGAAACTTCTTCGGCAACTTCCCTATCTATTGTAGATCCCGAGCGGATCGCATTTGAAATTTTAATATAAGCTTCCTGAGAAAGTAAAGTTCTCATCACATCATCACTGAAAGTATTACTTCCATACAGGTCAGCCACCTTTTCAGTTGGTGGTGTTAATACAGGTGCAACACGGCTCAGTGCAATCTCAAAAGCTTTGGAACGAAAGGTCATAAGTATGGGTAATTAATAGTATTTCTTGCCAAAATTATTTATTTCGGGATACTAAGTACCAAAACTGCATGAATTTTTCTGATTTTTCACTTTATAAGTTACAACAAGTGTCAAATTCGGGATATTTTTTTGAATTTTGCAGTTTATTCCCCTAACATGCTAAAAAGATTTCGATTTCTGGCTTTGTACGGGTTGAGCTGGATATTATTTTTTCAACTCTTCCGTATCATTTTTTTTATATATCATTTCAAAAAGTCCCAGGATCTTGGCGGTTACCTGCTTGTGCAAAGTGCATTACACGGTCTGAGAATGGATATTTCTTTTTCCGGATATATTCTTATGATTCCCACTTTGCTGATTGCGGCAAGCAGTGTTAAGTGGAAATGGTATGAAAACTTTTTGAAATGGTATAGCGTCATCGTTGCGTTTTTAATGGTTTTGCTAACCATTTTTGATCTTGAACTATTTCGTGCCTGGGGTTTCAGAATTGATGCGACATCACTCATATACTTGAAAACACCAAAAGAAGCATTTGCTTCTATGGGTGCTGCCCCGGTTTTCCCCTTACTGCTTCTTTTGATCTCACTTCTCGTTCTGGTGATCAAAATATTGTTTACTATTCAAGAAAGATCAATACCCTATTTTTCCGGATCCTCTCCGGTTTTCACAGCCTTGCTTTTCATATTTCTGGCTGCTATACTGATTATTCCAATTCGTGGAGGCTTTCAACTGGCTCCTATGAACGAAAGTGCGGTTTATTTTTCAAACCGAAGTTTTGCCAATTACGCAGCGGTAAATGTTCCCTGGAATTATAGTCGCTCTTTGCTTAACGAAGGTTTTGACAGACGGAACCCTTTTCATTATTTCTCAGACGAAAAAACAAATGCGCGTGTAAAATCACTATATCAAACAGGAAAAGAACACGAGCAATTGATTGATACGACCCACGCGCCAGTAAATGTAATTATCATCATCTGGGAAAGTTTCACAGCCAAAATCGTGGAAAAGCTGAATGGCGTACCCGGAATTACACCGCAATTTGATGCACTTACAAAAGAAGGAATCCTATTCACAAACATGTACGCAAGTGGGAACCGGAGCGATAAAGGGATGGTGGCAGTATTAAGCGGATACCCGGCGCAACCGACTACTTCCATCATTAAAATACCGAACAAAACTGTTTCGCTTCCATCGCTACCAAGGGAGTTCAGAGATTACGGTTATAACACTTCATTTTATTATGGAGGCGAAACCGAATTTGCCAACATGAAAACATATTTTATACAACAGGGATTTAACACCATTGTTGATAAAAATGCATTCAATGAGGCCGACATGAATTCCAAATGGGGTGCACATGATCATGTGGTTTTGAATAAATTCCTGACGGACCTTGATCAAAAAAAACAGCCGTTTTTTTCGACAATATTTACATTGAGCAGTCATGAGCCTTTTGAAGTTCCTGTAAAAACGATTATTCAGGGGAACGATCAGGAACATTTGTTTCTGAATGCGCATCATTACTCAGATGCGTCAATTGGAGAATTTATCAGAAAAGCCAAAACAAAACCCTGGTGGAAAAATACGCTGATCGTCATCCTGGCGGATCACGGGCATCCGTTACCAGAAAAACCAGCCTCAAAACCAAATGAATTTCACATCCCCATGTTATGGCTTGGCGGTGTGTTGAAAGAAAAAAATATCACTATTGATACGTTATGCTCGCAAACCGATCTGGCCGCGACTCTGGTTAATCAACTTAATCTGCCGTCAAAATCCTTCCATTGGAGTAATGATATTTTCATGAAAAAACGTACTCCGTTTGCCTATTTCGCTTTTATGAACGGTTTCGGCTGGATACGCCCTAACGGGTTTATTGTCAGAGATAACATTGGAGGCAACATTACTGAGAAATCCGGTAATCTGAAATCCACAGAAGTTGACTATGGAAAATCCTATTTACAAGCTTCTTTTGGTGATTATTTAAAGCGTTAAGCGGAAAAAGTGTAATTTTGCACTCTTATTGTCATTACTATGAAAAAAGTCGCTTTTTATACGCTGGGTTGTAAACTGAATTACTCTGAAAGTTCTTCGATCGCGAGGATGTTTGAAGACAAGGGTTATTCCAAGGTTGAATTCAACGATAAGCCGGATATCTTTATCATCAATACTTGCTCAGTAACTGAAAATGCGGATAAGAAATGCCGCAAAATTGTTCGTGAAGCACAAAAAATAAATGCCGACGGTTACGTTGCCATCATAGGTTGTTATGCGCAATTAAAACCTGCTGAAATTGCCGAAATTCCTGGTGTAGATGCCGTTTTAGGTGCAGCTGAAAAATTCCGCCTGGTTGAATTACTGGATACTTTTGAAAAGGAGCCGGTCAATCAAACTGCGAAAATCCTTGCTTCTCCTATTGAAGATGCGGTTGAATACCATACTTCCTATTCACTTAATGACCGTACCCGTACTTTCCTGAAAGTGCAGGACGGATGTGACTATCCCTGCGCTTATTGCACAATACCACTGGCGCGTGGAAAAAGCCGTTCGGACACAATAGCCAATATCGTCAAAGCTGCTCAGGATATTGCTGCAAGAGAGGTTAAGGAAATTGTGTTGACGGGTGTTAATATCGGAGATTTTGGAATTCAGAATGGTATTAAAAAAGAAACTTTTCTGGATCTGATCAGAGCATTGGACGAAGTGGAAGGTATATCAAGATTCAGGATTTCTTCTATCGAACCAAATTTATTGACCGATGAAGTAATTGAATTTGTAGCGCAGTCGAAACGTTTTGTTCCTCATTTCCATATTCCGTTACAATCTGGCTCAAACAGCGTTTTGGCACTCATGCGCCGTAGGTACAGGAGAGAATTGTATGTTGAGAGAGTAGCAAAAATTAAATCATTAATGCCGGATTGCTGCATCGGGGTCGACGTGATTGTGGGCCATCCGGGTGAAACGCATGAATTATTTTTGGAAAGCTACCAGTTTTTAAATGAGCTTGACATTTCCTATCTCCACGTTTTTACTTATTCGGAACGGGAAAATACGCTGGCGACAACGATTAGACCAATTGTACCAAAATCAGAAAGAGCAGAACGATCTAAAATGCTTCATATACTTTCTGAAAAGAAGAAGAGACATTTCTACGAATCACAGATTGGAAAAACGGGTACTGTATTGTTTGAAGATGAAATACAGAACGGACAAATGCTTGGCTTTACTGAAAATTATATTCGTGTAGCTGTAAAATACGATCCGCTTCTGATCAACGAAACCAAGGAAATACAGTACGTTCATCTCAATGAATCAGGGTTAATGGAGGTTATGGAATCCGAAAATTATGAACCTGCGCATTAGCTGTTAGCTGTTAGCTGTTAGCTGTTAGCTGTTAGCTGTTAGGAATGCGTTTAACGATAATTCAGTTCGGTGCACCCGTTCTAAAATAAGAACATTTCAAAAAAAGCATTAGTAACAAAAAACCGACCGGCAGAATATTCTGCCGGTCGGTTTTTTATGTTTTAAATTCCTATGCTTCTACAAGGAACTCATCATGCTGGCTGATATCCAAACCAACTTTTTCGTCAGTTTCAGATACACGTAGCGGCAAAATAAGATCTGTAATTTTCAAAAGAAGGAATGAACCTCCGAAAGCGAATGCTGAAACACCTACCAACGCAATTACGTGGTTGATGAAAAGCGTAGTTTCACCAAAAGCAAGACCTTGATCAGTTACCAATGGGTTCACTGCACTTGTTGCGAAAATACCAGTCATCAACATACCAACCATTCCACCTACACCATGGCAAGGGAACACGTCAAGTGTATCATCCAAAGTTGAACGAGTGCGAAGGTGTGCAACATAATTACTGATACATGCAGCAACTGCACCGATGAAGATAGACGAAGGAACGGTTACGAAACCAGCAGCAGGCGTGATAGCCACTAGACCTACAACCGCACCGATACAAAAGCCAAGTGCAGAAACTTTTTTACCTCTTGCAACATCGAACAATACCCAGGCCAAACCAGCAGCACCGGCAGCAGTGTTAGTTGCAGCGAAAGCAGAAACTGCCAAAGGAGAAGCAGTCAAAGCAGAACCGGCGTTGAAACCGAACCATCCAAACCAAAGTAAACCAGTTCCTAAAAGAACGTAAGGAATGTTTGCAGGAGGCAATACGTGTGATTCAAGTACAGATTTACGTCTTTTCAAATACATTGCACCAGCCAAAGCTGCCCAGCCAGCAGACATGTGAACAACTGTTCCACCAGCAAAGTCAAGAACCCCCATTTTGAACAAGATACCATCTGCATGCCATGTCATGTGGCAAAGCGGAGCGTAAACAAACACACAGAACAAAATCATGAAAAGTACATAAGAGCGGAAATTTACACGCTCAGCCATAGATCCTGTGATAAGAGCAGGTGTAATAACAGCGAACTTCATTTGGAACATCGCAAATAAAGCGAAAGGAATTGTTCCGAAAGCAGGACCATCCAACACGCCTTTAAACATAAAGTGAGTGGTCGGATTACCGATAAATCCTCCAATGTCATCTCCAAAAGCAAGACTGAAACCAACTACAACCCAAAGAACGCTAATAACACCCATGGCGATAAAGCTTTGAAGCATGGTGGAAATAACATTTTTGTTATTAACCATACCTCCATAAAAATAAGCTAAACCGGGAGTCATTAACAGTACCAGTGCGGATGATACCAACATCCAGGCGATATCGCCCGAATTTAAGCCCTCAGTGACAATTTTGGTAGGCACGCTAGGAACAAAAGCCCCCAGCAGAGCAATTACCAGTAAAATAATCAGTGGTAAATAATTACGTTTTTCCATTGTTTTGTAGAGATTTCGATTGTTTTTGATTTAAGAAGGTGAATTAAAATTTATAGATAAAAGCAATTCCAAATGTTGTCTGACTGCTTTTTGTGAAATTTCCGTCTGAATCTTCAAATTGTTCTTCCTTGTTACCACCAGCTTTTGGATAAGCGTCAAGACGGAATTCAGGTTTGATAAGAATGTGTCCATCTGCAAGACCGATGTTTCCTGTTAAAGTTACAGAATTTACGTGAGTTCCAATACCAGAAATTGGACTTTCTGCTGTTCCTTTTCCATTAGGAAATGCAAGTAAAGCTCTTACACCGTTATCGTTATTGAAATATTCGTAACGCGCACCGATCGCAAAATTGTCTGTAATCGCTACATTAGAATAAAGTGCAGCTCCACCCCATGTTTGCGCATCCGTTGGCCCCCCATACCCTTGATAATCTCCTTTTTGAGAGCCAAGTGCGGCATTAACTCCAACCAGGAATTTTGGGGTAATCTGATAACTTGAAGTAACATCAAATACGCGGTAATGAGCTTTTGGAGAATCTCCGTCCGAACCCGGGTTAGCTTCATTGCTATTGATAAAGTTAAGGTAGACATTCCATCCTGTAACAGGTGAAATGAATAATTGAGATATAATACCTTTTTTGCGGTTGTTATCTCCCAATCCATCTACATTGTTAACCACACCAGCCATTAATGAAACTTTATCAGTGAAAGCATAAGTTGCCTTAACCCCCGTATGATAAAATGGCCCGTTGTTAAATAAGTTTGAAAGTGAGTAGTTAAAGTTTGCAGGCGCATCAATTACTTCATATCCGATATGCGTTCCAAACTGACCTGCTGTCATTGAGAACTTGTCTGTAAATTTATACGTAAAGTAAGCTTGTTTGATGGCCAAAGCTGTACTGAACGGGAAATTACCATAGTTACCCAGGTTTGCATTAGGACCAAAAGTCAAGTCAACAACTGCCTCAGATTTAGAATTGGTATAAACCGCTTTTGCCTGTACCAAACCCAACTGAAACTCACCCGATTTGATATCAAAAACACGGGCGTTTGCCTGGCCAAGGTTTGAACGTGAGGCCGGCTTATTAAAGTTGGCCATGTAATATGAATCTAAATAACCAGAAAACGCAAAAGATCCCTTACCTTCTTCACCTTCTTCTTTTACCTCCTCAATCTTGGTAGTTTCTGTTGTTTTGGTTTTCTTTTCTTCTGCCAAGCCCGACTTACTAAAACCCAAAAAAGGGATCATTAAAGATAATACTGTGCAATAGACCTTTTTCATAATTTTCTTCTGTTTACGTATTTAATAGTTTCACTGATTATTTACGAACCAAATATTGTATTAAAATTATATTTATCAAATATTATAGTCATTTTTTATCATGAAAAGATGAATTTTCCTTTTTTTGTACTCTTTTTTATCAATATTAAAACATAATCAACGCATTACATATATTTTAATAAATTTTAATTTATTCTGCATTTGCATAGTATTACGAAATTTTATTAAATGGCAGATCTCCGATTAATTAAGAAATTTTATTATTATTTTACTATTATAAAATTGTAAGGCACAAAAAAAGACCCACAGTAAGTGGGTCTTTTAAAGCATTAAGATCTGATTATGGATTATTCACCATGCATCCAAGCTTTTTTAGCCAGTAAAGTTTCTTCTTCCTCCTCATTTTCAGGATCGGGCACGCAGCAATCCACCGGACAAACGGCAGCGCATTGCGGTTCTTCATGAAAGCCTACACACTCAGTACATTTATCTGATACTATATAATAGAATTCATCTGACACAGGTGACTGCTTTTCTTTACCGCTAATTACGGTTCCGTCTCCAAAATCTACCTCGTCCAAACTTGTACCCTCTCCCCACGTCCATTCTACACCACCTTCATAAATAGCCGTATTGGGGCACTCTGGCTCGCACGCCCCACAATTTATGCATTCATCGGTTATCATTATAGCCATAGTCGCCGGATTGTTTATATTTGTTCCTATTTTCGCCCTAATAGACTAACAAATATAACTATTTAAAGTTTCCCGACAATCAGAAAAATAAAAACAGATTCACAAGTTTAATTATTTTTAGTTTCCCTGGAATGATATCAAGAATTCAACGCATAAATGCCTTTATTAAATTAGGAAATTTTTTGAAAGACCCCCAAAACAGGGATTATCTTCAGGAATTAGCTATTACTGCCAATAGAAAAAATAACTGGTTTACGCCGGTCAATGTGTTGGGATCGTTGGATGCAATTGCTGAACGCTTCCTTTCAGAGGAAAACTTGACAAACTGGATCAATCAATATCCGGAACCGGCAGCATCTCAGAAAATTGGTGTGATCATGGCCGGCAATATTCCTGCTGTTGGGTTTCATGATGTTTTGTGTGTGTTAATGAGCGGACATACATTATTGGCTAAATCCAGTTCCGACGACCCTGTCCTGATTCCGGCATTACTGGAAAAACTTATAGAAATTGAACCAGCATTTGCTGACTATATATTTTTTGTGGAAAGACTAAACGATTCAGACGCTTACCTTGCAACCGGGAGCGATAACACAGCGAGATATTTTCATTACTATTTTTCTAAAAAACCAAATATAATAAGGAAGAACAGGACCTCTCTTGCCGTGATCACCGGCAATGAAAGTGATGCGGAGCTGCATGCTCTGGGTAAGGATATCCTACAATATTTTGGGCTGGGATGCAGGAATGTTTCGAAATTATATATCCCGGAAGGATATGATTTTACCAAGTTTTTTGAATCAATTCAAGCCTTTGACCAGCTGTATCTTAATCATCATAAATATTTTAACAACTACGAATACAACAAGTCAATCTTACTTGTAAACCGTGTTCTTCATTACGACAATGGCTTTTTGATGCTCACTGAAAATCATGCAATGGTATCTCCGATCAGCGTTGTTCATTATGAGACATACCAAAACATTGAATCCATGAAAGGCTATCTTGAAGAAAATGCTGAGAAAATCCAGTGCGTGGTTGGTGACAAGAATATAATTCATGGCGCTGTTCCTTTCGGGAAAACACAGGAACCAGAACTTTCAGATTATGCTGATAATGTTGACACCATGGCTTTTCTGACTTCATTATAAATTATTATCCCTGAAAATCTCCAAAAAGCTGCGGGCTTTTCAGGGATTACTTTTTCCAAAGGCCCAAATTAAAAATTCCGGCATGGCACGGGACCAGGTTTCCGGATTATGTTCTCCTGCCGGAGTTTCAGAATAAGCAATATCTTTTCCCCAGACAAAACCTTTCCGTTCCAGTTCAGCAATACATTCCAGCGTATCCTGGATAGAATCAATAATCCCGTCATGATCGCGGTCGTCGGTTTCGTCGTTGGTTCCGGTTTGAAACCAGAATTTAAGATCGGTTTTTATAGATGAATTTCTGATCTGTTCATGCATGATCCGGTCCGCATCCTTATATCCGGCATCCAAGGCTTTTTGCCTCCACCACAGAGCACCTGAAAAAACGCCGGTTCTTGAAAAAATATCGGGATGATTCCAAACCATATCAAGCGCCATCAAACCGCCAAGAGAAAATCCTGCGTAACAAACATTGTCTGTTTTTACCAGATAATGTTCATTTAAATAAGGCAACAACTCTTTAAGCACAAAATCAGTCGTGGCACCAGCCTTGCTGCCGCGATGCGCATAATCAGGTTTACAAACGGTTCCATATTCCTGCAAACGATCCGCTCCTGCATGAATTCCAACTACAATAACCGGGTCAATAATCGCATTAATTTGCAGATCCGTAAGGATTTCATTCATGCCGAGCGCTCGGAAATCCTGGCCATCATTGATCAAAAGAAGAGGATATTGCGTTGCTTCATGATAATGCACAGGAAGCCTTATCGAAATAAAAACATCACGATGAAGAAACAAAGAAGATATACTTTGCTCAATACACAAAAGCCGGGGATCAGATGAAATCAAAATGGTTGGAAAAATGGTAAAGCGGCAAGGTAACAGATGCAGTCATTTAATAAAAGAAAGATTGAAATTATTCTGATTTGGGGTAATAATCGTAAGGCAGCATGTCCCCTACCTTATCCCAACTCCAGTATCCCTCAAATGTAATCCCGAGCGGCTTGTCAAAACTTCCGTTTTCCTGTAAAAAAACGCTCGGATCTCTTAACGAGATGATCGAGGTCTGGTAAGATGCCTTTCTTAAATCATCAGAAGTTTTGGAATAAACATATTCAAGATCTTCCATTTCCCTCAGATATACAACTTGTAAAAATCCTTTAAATTCCAGCTTTGCCTGATTTTCGGGAAAGGATAAATATTCGCCATACGAAACATCTTCAAATCTTGTTGACTTCGTCACCCTTGGCCGTCCATTCACAGATGCCTCGGCCGCATAAACGCTCAAACCCTCCACCGGCCGGCTTACACGAAATCCTTCCTGCTGTAATTTTTGATCTCTTAAAGAACGTACAAAATGCATGGTAGAACCCAGATATGCCTGTTGGCGTTTTTCTGCCCATTCCTGCTTTTGGTTATCACTGCCATCCATAAGCTCAAAGTGCGGATAACCAAGATAACTTGAATATTTAGCCTCTTTATTCATGACAAACGCGATCAGCAAAAAACTGATTTTATATCCGAGCTCAGGATTTTCGATGAGAAGAGGTTCTTTTGCAGTAACTGTTAAAGTTTGTTTTTCAACATCAAACACAGTGATCAGTGCGTCTGGATTCAGCAATTTGCATTTTTGGGCTTTTGAACTTTTACCAAGAAAATAATCCTTGAATAACCGCAAATTTGAATACCAGGATGCATCACGCTTAGCAAGTACTGAAACGGTGTCAAGTGCATAAGCTTTGGTGGCAATCTTGAAAAGAATAGGAGGATTTGCGAGTTCTCTCCTGATTTCTACCGGATGAACTATCGGACCATAACCAACCATGGAAACAATCACCTCGTATTTTCCCGGATCCAGCATCAAAGAAAATTCTCCTTTTGCATTTGTTATCGTACCAATTGTGGTATTGGTGATATAAACCGAAACAAATGCTAACGGCTCATTATTTTTTTCATCAATTACGCGGCCATTAAAGGCTTTTTTCTGCGCATACAGACTATTAGAAAATAATATGAAAATTAGAAATGCTGACAAACGAAAAATTTTCATGACCGGCAGTTTTAGGGAAATTGACTTAAACTTCAAGTTTTATTTGGTTACAAAATACGTTGTTAAATTTATTTTTAAAAGCATATGAAAAGTTTCTTGCTCCACAGTAAGCGATTAGTAATTTCTATATTTAATTTATATCACTTTTATCAGCTTTAACCAGTTGTGGCATTTAAATAATTTTATCTTTTGAAAGGATCAGTCATTGTTTATTCGCAATTTTCATTTATTTGCCACTAATTATATGTTTTGTATATTTCAACATCTACTTTAAAAATCGATCTAAATTGGAAGAAAAACATATAAAATATTATTCGCACCACCTTGGCCGCGATATTGATATGCTGGTTTATGGCAGCTGGGGTTATCCAATTCTTGTATTTCCCACAACGCTAGGAAGATACTACCAGGCAAAAGATATGGGTTTAATGGAATCTGTAAGAGGGCTTGTTGATTCGGGGAAATATAAAATTTATTGTATAGATTCGGTGGATGCTGATTCCTGGTACGCCAAACACTTAAATCCCGAAAGCCGGGTTTTGAATCATATTCAGTACGATAAATTTCTTGCAAATGAATTGGTACCTTATATTCGCAATGAATGTCATGTAGAAAAAATTGGAGTGGCAGGATGTAGTTTTGGTGGTTTTCACTCTGCAAATTTCGCGTTCCGCCACCCGGATCTGGTAGCATATCTGGTCAGCATGAGCGGCGCTTTCGACATACGGAATTTCATGGACGGCTTTTATGATGATAATGTCTATTTCAGCAACCCTATTGATTTTATGCCTAATGAACAAAGCTGGCGTTTCAATCACATGAAAATTGTGCTGGGCACTTCCGATTGGGATATTTGTTTAAACAGCAATATCAAAATGTCGAACATACTGAGTTCAAAAGGAATTGATCATTGGCTCGATATCCGGGGTTGGGAAAAACACGACTGGCCGCTCTGGAACCAAATGTTTCCCGATTATTTGAGCAGAATTATGTAAACCGGCCGAGATAATTGGCACCATTTTGGTATTTGAAAAAAACATTAAAAACCGCCGTAAATACCAACTTTAATATTAAACGCATTAACAAAAATTATTATGAAAAAAATTGGAATACTCTTTGGAATGGAAAATACCTTTCCTCAGGCATTTATTGATCGCGTAAACAGCAAAGGTGAAAAAGGTATAATAGCAGAAGCTGTAACAATAGAAAAAGTTGTACAAGCCGACCCAACTGAATATGCAGTTATTATTGACAGAATTTCCCAGGACGTTCCATTTTACAGGGCTTATCTTAAAAATGCAGCTTTAAGTGGAACAGCCGTAATAAATAATCCATTTTGGTGGAGTGCGGATGAAAAATTTTTTAACAACGCTCTGGCCGAAAAAATTGGAGTTCCGGTTCCAAAAACGGTATTGATCCCATCCAAAGAAAGACCTACGGATACGTCGGAAACATCATTCCGAAATCTTAAATTTCCGCTGGCCTGGGAAGAAATGTTTAAATACATAGGATTTCCCGCATATATGAAACCTCACGATGGCGGTGGCTGGAAAAGCGTTTATCAGGTAAATGATCCGCATGATATGTGGAGAAAACATGAGGAAACAGGCCAGCTGATCATGATGTTGCAGGAAGAAATTCAGTTTGATGATTATTTCCGTTGTTATTGCATCGGCCAGAAAGATGTGCTGATCATGCCCTACGAACCAAGAAATCCGCATCACCTTCGTTATGCTTCTGAAATAAAAGCTCAGGGAGAAGAAGCAGAAAAACTTTTAGCGACTATCAAAGAATATACCCTGAAGCTGAATGTTGCTTTGGGTTATGATTTCAATACGGTGGAATTCGCTGTGCGTGACGGAATTCCGATTGCTATCGATTTCTGTAATCCTGCGCCGGACGCAGATATATATTCAGTTGGTAATGACAATTTTGAATGGGTTGTAGAGGCTGCTGCCAATATGGCCATAGAACGTGCTAAAAATCATAAACCAGGACAAACGAACCTCACCTGGGGAACATTCGTAAAAGACTCTGTTGGTTTTGCCTTGCAAGCTCCTGCACCAGCTGCGCAGGAAGGTGAAGTTGAAGTTTCAAAATCGGTCAAACTGAAAAAGGAAAAAGTTTCAAAAAACGAAACCTCTGAAACTCCGGCACCAGCTACGAAGGAAAAAGCACCGGTTCCGGTCGCTTTTGAAGAAATTCCAAAAAGAAAAGCTGAGCCAAAGCAGGCTCCAGAAAAACCGGAGGTGAAAGAAAAAGCCGATGCCAAACCGGTAGCCAAGGCAGCTCCAAAAAAATCAGAAGCTCCAAAAGCAGAAAAACCGGAAGCTCCTAAAAAAGCAACTGGTAAGGCGACAAAAAAGAAATAGCAGCCAATATACTTTTAACCCCAGCAATCAATCATGGCGACTTTCACACTCGGAATTGAAGAAGAATTTCAAACCATTGACCCTGATACCAGAAATCTGCGCTCCCACATGTCTAAACTTGTGGAAGATGGGAAGATAACGTTGCAGGAGCGGGTTAAAGCTGAAATGCACCAGGCAGTGGTGGAGGTAGGTACCAATATTTGCCACAATATTCAGGAAGCAAGAGAAGAGGTTACTTATCTCCGTAAAATGATTCTTGATCTGGCAGCCAAACAAAACCTGCAGGTTGGCGCTGCGGGCACGCATCCATTTGCAGACTGGGTCGAGCAGTTGATCACAGCAGATCCACGTTATGATGAAATTATAGACGAGATGCGTGATGTGGCCAGAGGAAATCTTATTTTTGGTTTGCATGTGCATGTAGGTATAGAAAACCGGAATGAGGGAATTGAGATCATGAACGCGGTGCGCTACTTCCTTCCGCATATCTATGCCTTATCCACAAATTCTCCATTCTGGTGCGGGCGTAATACGGGATTTAAATCTTACCGTTCCAAAGTTTTTGATAAATTCCCAAGAACCGGTATACCCGATTATTTTTCCAGCGCAGCTGAATATGACGAATACATAAACTTACTCGTAAAGACCAAATGTATTGATAATGGCAAGAAAATCTGGTGGGATATCAGGCTCCATCCATTTTTCAACACGATAGAATTCCGGATGTGTGATGTGCCGATGCGCACGGATGAAACCATATGTCTGGCTGCTATTATGCAGGCACTTGTGGCAAAAATTCATAAACTGCATCGTCAGAATTTAAGTTTCCGGCCTTACCACCGTATGCTGATCAACGAAAATAAATGGCGAGCAGCCCGTTATGGAATCAGTGGAAAACTGATCGATTTTGGAAAACAGGAGGAAGTTGAATATAAATTGCTGGTCGTAGAATTACTGGAATTTATTGACGACGTAATCGATGAGCTTGGCAGTAGAAAAGAGATTGAATACATTCATCAGATCCTTGAAATGGGTACGGGTGCAGACCGGCAACTGGCTGTTTTTGAACAAACAAATGACATGAAAGCCGTTGTTGATTATATAGTTTCGGAAACAAAAATCGGAATATATTAAACATTCCGGTTCTTATTATTAACTGTTTAAAGAAGAATTCTTTTTAGTGCTTACTAAGGGAATTCTTCTTTTTGTTGAATCAAATGAGGAAATTTACGTTTTGAAATAGAGACAATAACAAAACGGAGTACCAAAATTATTTATCAGGTTTGGGCCCAATCGAAAATGAACAACAACAAAAGACAGTTCAGAATTGCTATTCTGGATATGTACAACGGCTTTGAAAATGAAGGCATGCGTTGTATAAAAAAAATAATTACAGGTTTTGGTGAGAAGGAATTATTGAACCTGACTTATGAGATTTTTGACGTTCGTCAGAAACTGGAAGTGCCCGGGATGGACTTTGATGCCTATATTTCCACAGGCGGTCCGGGAAATCCGGCTCCGTCTGGCGAGGCCTGGGAGCGCAAGTTTTTTCGTTTTCTGGATCAAATTAATGCCTTCAATGCAAGTCGGCATAACCGTACAAAAAAACATCTTTTTTTAATTTGTCATTCTTTCCAAATGGCCAGTATACATTGGCAAATTGGTACGGTCGGCAAAAGAAGAAAAACTTCATTTGGAACATTTCCGGTTCATAAAACTTCCTGGGGGAGAAAAGATCCACTATTAAATCCGCTGAATGATCCTTTCTGGATTGTAGATTCAAGAGATTTTCAGGTCATCCAGCCAGACCAGCAGGCGATTGACAATATGGGTGCAAAGATCATTTGTCTTGAAAAAATTCGTCCTCATGTGCCGTTGGAACGTGCCATTATGGCCATCCGTTTTTCCAAAGAAATTGTTGGGACACAATTCCATCCGGAAGCAGATTCAGAAGGAATGCTGAGATATTTTTTAAGAGAAGATAAGAAAAAAAGTATAACAGAAAATTACGGCGAGGCAAAATACAACGACATGATCGAGCATTTGAACGATCCTGACAAGATCAGAATGACGGAGGCTACAATCATTCCAGCTTTTTTAAAAATAGCTTTTGATAAAATTCAGGAGGTAGAAAACATCGCAGCTGCTATTTAATCATTCAGGCATTCATCAACAAAGTAAATCAGGAATAATATGCATCAGGAAGCAAGGAAGCAGTATAATCAATCATTTTCTGAGGAAAAGTACCAGCAACTTATCAATAAAATCCAGATAGATTATCCTGATGAGCTTGATTTTCGTGTGGCTGAAACACCCGTTTTTGTTCCGAAAGATTTAAAAAATAAATTGATTGAAGCTTGTGACGAAATTATTCAAACCATAGTTTCAGATGATTTCAAAGCCAAAACTGATCGTGCTATTCCGGCGGGGCAAAATGTTCCGAATGAAAACGGACATACCTCTTTTCTCGCTATCGACTTTGCTGTTTGTAAGGATAAAAATGGTGACTTGGTACCGAAATTGATAGAGTTACAGGGATTTGCTTCGCTTTATGCTTATCAGGGATACTTGTCTGAAACTTTTAAAAATTATTTTCCGGTCCCTGAGAATTTTCAATATTCTTTTAGCTCTGAAAATTTAGAAGGATATGTTGAGGATTTAAAAAAGTTGATTTTAGGAGACGAAAATCCTGAAAATGTTATTCTGCTCGAAATATTTCCGGAAAAGCAAAAGACCAGAGTTGATTTTGCATTGACTGAAAAATTGCTTGGCGTAAAAGCGGTTTGTTATACCAGATTAATTAAAGATGGACGCAATCTTTACTATGAAATCGACGGCCGTAAAATCCAGGTTAAGAGAATTTATAACCGCCTGATTTTTGATGATCTACAAAATTATCCGGATCTGGAAACAAGTTACCATTTCACCGACGATGTCGATGTGGATTGGGTTGGTCACCCAAACTGGTTTTTCAGAATCAGTAAATTCACCCTGCCTTTTTTGACCGGAGAATATATCCCGGAAACGAAATTTGTCTCTGACTACAACAATACATTTCCGTCAGATCTGGAAAATTATGTTTTAAAACCGCTTTTCTCATTTGCTGGTACTGGTGTTCAACTTCACGTAAACGAGGAAATTTTAAATGCGATACCAGATCCTGAAAACTATATTTTGCAGAAAAAAGTAGTGTATGAGCCGGTAGTGCAAGCACCGGATGGACTTGTAAAATGCGAAATAAGGATGATGTATGGCTGGCCTGATCATGAAGAAAAACCGCAGTTATTAACCAGTTTAAGCAGGTTAAGTCGTGGTGAAATGATTGGAGTCCGATTCAATAAGGACTTCACCTGGGTTGGTGGAACTGCTTGTTTTTTTGAGAAATAGAAGTCTGATGATTTTAACGAAAATATAAGCTGTTTAATATTTTGAATTAGTATAATAAAATTAAAAAGTATAATAAGTATTAAATGCACATTTCGCACCGTCAACATTTTTTTGATCACATTGCACAAACTTCCGACTTCCCGCTAGCACTTGAAATTGAAAAGGCGGAAGGAGTATACATGTACGGAACTGATGGAAAACGTTATCTGGACCTTATTTCAGGCATTGGCGTAAGTAATGTTGGTCACAGGCATCCGCAGGTTTTAGCAGCTTTGCATGAGCAGCTTGATAAACATATGCACTTGCTGGTTTACGGTGAATTGGTACAAAGCACGCAAGTCCAGCTCGCAAAAGCCCTGACTGATACTTTAAACTTTAATTCAGAAATTCCCTCTCCTTTTGGTAAGATTGATAATGTATATTTTACCAATTCAGGAACCGAAGCGGTGGAAGGTGCAATGAAACTTGCCAAACGCTACACAAGCCGGACAGAATTAATTTCCTGTTACAACGCCTATCACGGTGCTACCCAGGGCGCATTGAGTCTTTCCGGGGCAGAATCTTTCAAGAGAAATTTCCGCCCCTTGTTACCCGGAATCAGAAATATTGAACATGGTAAAATCGAAGACTTAGAATTTATTACATCCAAAACGGCCGCTGTCATCATTGAGATAATCGGAGGAGAATCAGGTGTACGGGTCCCGACCCTGGATTATATAAAAGCGTTGCGCAAGAGATGCACTGAGGTAGGTGCGTTATTAATTCTTGATGAAGTCCAGACAGGTTTTGGAAGAACCGGTTCGTTTTGGGCATTTGAACAATATGGCATTTATCCTGATGTGCTTTTAAGTGCAAAAGGTATGGGTGGCGGTATGCCGATTGGTGCTTTCATGGCTTCCCGGGAAGTTATGAGCGTGTTCAAAAAAAATCCGGTTTTAGGACATATCACAACCTTTGGCGGTCATCCTGTAAGTTCAGCCGCTTCACTGGCTGCTCTTCAAATTACTTTGAGAGATAATCTGGCTGAAAAATCAGTTGAAAAAGGAGCACTTTTTAAGTCGTTGCTGATCCATCCCAAAATCAGAGAAGTCAGAGGACAAGGATTGATGTTGGCAGCGGAAATGGATTCTTTTGACGTTTTGAAAAAAACCATTGACAGCTGTATAGCAAAAGGTGTTATAACGGACTGGTTTCTTTTTTGTGATAATTCCATGCGCCTTGCTCCTCCCCTGATCATTACCGAAGAACAAATCCGGGAAGGTTGTTCTGTAATTATGGAAGTATTGGAACAATAAATTAGACATTCCCATTTAAATTTATTTTACTGATCAATAAACTATAAATTAGATTATGGCTACGATAGAAAACGATATTCTTAAAATAGGCGTAAGTGAACTGGGTGCCGAACTTTGCGAAATCCATTCCAAAATCACAGGAAAGGAATACATGTGGGATGCCAATCCCGACGTTTGGGGTAGTTATGCACCTGTACTTTTCCCTGTAATCGGGGCGATCAAGGATGGTTATGTTCTGATCAAAGGACAGCAATACAAAGTACCACGTCATGGTTTCATCCGGAATAACCCGAATGTTAAACTTGTTGAGCAAACCGAAAACAGCCTTACATATGGTTTGAAATTCAGCGAAAAAACTTTGCAGATTTATCCTTATGAATTTGAGTTTTTAATCACTTTTTCACTTGACGGGAATAAAATTACGGTTAGCCATAAGATTACAAACCTTGGAAATTCAACCATGTTTTTTTCGCTTGGCGGACATCCTGCTTTTAAATGTCCTGTTAATGATGGTGAGGAATATGAAGATTATTACCTTGAATTCGAAAAAACTGAAAGTGCACCAACGTGGCTTCTAGAAAAAGATGGACTGGTTGGAAAAACAACAAAACCGGTCATTGAGAATTCCAACATACTTCCACTGACCCCGGATATGTTTGACAATGATGCCCTGATTTTTAAAAATCTGGATTCGACAAGCGTGAGTCTGAAAAGTAAAAAATCTTCTCAATCCGTTCATGTGAACTATTCAGGTTTTCCATATTTGGGAGTCTGGGCAAAACCAAATGCAAAGTTTGTTTGTATCGAACCCTGGCTTGGCATAGCTGACAATGCCGACAGTGATCATAATTTTGAAACCAAAGAAGGAATATTAAAACTTGTTGCCAAAGAAATTTTCAACGCATCTTACTCAATCGAAATCAAGGAATAGTTTATGAAAAAAGTATGCTTTACCATCGTATTATTTTGCCTGTCAAATCTTGCTGTTTTCGGGCAGTCAAAATTAAAAATGGAAGATTTAAAGCTGAAAATTTCGGATGAATTGAAAAAACATAAAGGCTCCTACGCAGTTGCTTTTAAAGATCTTACCACTGGCGAAACATTATCAATTAACGAACATGAGACTTTTCATGCGGCAAGTACGATGAAAATGCCGGTTATGATCGAGGTTTTCAAACAGGCTTCTCAGGGGAAATTCAAGCTGACGGATTCGATAACGATCAAAAATGAATTTAAAAGCATTGTGGATGGAAGTCTGTACAGTCAGGATTCTATTCAGGACAGTGACCATATTCTTTACAGACACATCGGCGAAAAACGAGCGATTAAAGACCTGGTTTACGAGATGATTATTGTCAGCAGTAATTTCGCTACGAATATGGTGATTGATCTCGTTGGAGCAAAAAATGTAACGCAAACCATGCGGGATTTAGGAGCGAAAGATATTCTTATCCTTCGGGGTGTTGAAGATGCAAAAGCTTTTCAAAAAGGTATGAACAACACAACAAATGCTTGCGATCTGCGGTTACTTTTTGAAAAAATGGCGCTTGGTAAAATTATTAATCAAAAGGCCTGTGACGCTATGATCAAAATTTTACTGGATCAAAAATTTAATGACGTTATTCCTGGAAATCTTCCAAAAGATGTAAAAGTTGCCCATAAAACCGGCGGACTTCCAAATATCCAGCATGACAGCGGGATTGTTTTTCTGCCGGATGGAAGAAAATATGTTCTTGTAATTTTGTCGAGAGACTGGGAAAATGAAGCAGCAAACCGCAAAATGCTGGCCGGGATTTCTGAGATGATTTATTTGAATTTGAAATGAAAGCTATCCCTATACAATTGTAAAATGTGTGATTCCAGAACGGTTTACCTTCTGTTCTGCATTCCATAACTCATAGTTTTTTTGAAGATTAACCCAGAATTGAGGCGTATTTCCAAATGCCTCAGATAACTTTACCGCTAATTCTGAGCTGATACCAACGCGTTCATTACAAACGGCTGACAAGCTGGTTCTGGTAATTCCCAAGCCCAGAGCAACTTCTGTAATTGTCAAATTGCGTTCTTTAATAAATTCTTCTCTTAAAATTTCGCCCGGATGTACCGGAGGCAAATTTCGTTTTAGCATAAGTGAATTCTTTTAATGGTAGTCAAGGAAGTCTACGTCGCAAACATCATGCTCTTCAAACCTAAAAATCATACGATAGTTAGGCGTAATTGTAACCGACCAGAAGTCGGACATTTTTCCGGATAGCTTATGGACACCTGAGCCCATTTTTTTAATATCATCTATGGAGTCAACAGCATCCAGTTCATCAAATAAACGATTGATTTTTCTCAAATATTGAGATGGTAATTTTGATCCATTTCCATCTTCATAATATTGCTGTAATCCTTTATGGAGAAAATTTCTTATCAATGTCTTAGCGTGTGTTATATGTAATATTACATATAACAACTTAGATTTGAAAGATAAATATTATTCCAATTACGACTACTAAATATAAAAAAGGCTCCTCACGGAGCCTTTTTTATATAATCTCAAAACTGTTAAATTTAAACAGTCGCTACGATCTGCGCATTCAATTTATCTTCCAAAGTAGTTTTAGGTACAACACCTACAACTTTATCTACCAACTGACCATTTTTGAAGATCATTAAAGTAGGGATACTGCGGATACCGAATTTAGCGGGAATCGCTGAATTCATGTCAACATCCATTTTACCAATAACAGCTTTTCCTTCATATTCACCTGCCAATTGTTCAACAACTGGTCCGATCATTTTACAAGGACCGCACCACTCTGCCCAGAAATCAACAAGTACAGGCTGATCGCCCTGTATCAATTCTTCAAAGGTGCTATCGGTAATTTCAAGTGCTTTTCCCATGTCAATAAGTGTCTAGTTTGATATTAATTAGTTGAGATAATAATGAAATTAGTGGTATAAAAGTTCCGGAATTCTTGAATTTCCGTTCTAATTAAGAAAAAACTTAACACCCAAAGAACCTTCCAAGGTTTTAAATAATTCGTTTGTTGGAGATACACGATAACCACGAGAAACCATCTCAACTTCTAATTGAGAATCAGGGTCTTTTACAGTTACATTGACCGGACATGACCCCTGATTATTATTGAATGTATCATTTAATAACATGATAAATTGCGCATCAATCTGATCCAACGTTAGGTTAACTCTTATCTTCTTACACATCTTGTCACGGATTTCGGTCAGCAATTGAATCGAGGAGATTTTGAATTCAAACTGATCTTCCTGCTTCCAGCGATTTTGTATTTTTCCTTTGATATACAAAAAGCGCCCCACTTCAAGATAATTTTTAAATTTCACACAATCTTCGCCACCCAGAAGCATTTCTATGGAACCCCTGTAATCTTCCAATTTAAAGATGATAAATGGATTTCCATTTTTTGACATCCGTTCCATAACACTTGTTACAATACCGCCGACGCTGATTTCTTTACCAAAATTTCTTGGAGCACGCTCTCCTTCGTGGATTGTCAAAAGCTCATCAAGTGTGCCGTTGCAGAAATTATCAAGTTCAAGGCGGAACGTATCCAGCGGGTGGCCTGAAATGTAGAAACCCACAACTTCCTGTTCATAACGCAATTTGGCAAGATCGTCCCAAGGCTGAACATCAGCAGGTTTGGGCTTCACCATAAGTGCCTCATTACCACCAAACGCCCCAAACAGAGACGATTGTGCAGATGCCTTTTCCGCATGGTAATTATTTGCATATCGAATCAGACGTTCTATAAAAGTACCGACATCACCACCTGGCTCGGAGGTAAAATACTGGGCGCGATGGTAATCTTCAAAACAGTCGAAACCTCCGGCATAAGCCAAACTTTCCAGCGTTTTTTTGTTGACAGTCCTTAAATTAACCCTCGTTATAAAATCAAAAATATCCTTGAACTGCCCGTTTGTATCACGTTCCTCAATGATAGATTCCACCGCAGCATCACCACTTCCTTTCACACCAGCCAGTCCAAACCGGATTTCACCTCTGCTGGTTGCGTTAAACTGACGATCAGATTCATTGATATCAGGACCTAAAACCGTTATCCCCTGGCTCTTACATTCTTCCATGAAAAATGTAATTTTTTCAATATTACCAAGCGAACTGGTCAGTACTGCTGAAAGATATTCGGCGGTAAAATGCGCTTTCAGATAGGCGGTTTGATAAGCGACAAAAGCATAACAGGTTGAGTGTGATTTGTTGAAGGCATAAGATGCAAAAGCCTCCCAGTCGGTCCAGATTTTTTCTAGTTTCTTTAAATCCAGTCCTTTTTCTTCCCCACCTTTCATGAAATACCCTTTCATTTTGTTCAGGGTTTCAATCTGTTTTTTTCCCATGGCCTTACGCAGCGTATCCGCCTGGCCTTTGGTAAATCCGCCCAACTTCTGAGACAAAAGCATTACCTGTTCCTGATAAACCGTGATCCCATAAGTGTCCGCAAGATATTCTTCCAGTTCAGGTAAATCATAGGTAATTTCTTCATGCCCGTTTTTCCGGCGGATAAAGTTTGGTATGTAAGCAATCGGTCCCGGACGGTATAAAGCGTTCATCGCGATAAGGTGCTCAAACCGATCGGGAATAAGATCACGCATGTGCTTTTTCATACCGTCTGATTCAAACTGGAAAATGGCGTTGGTTTCACCTCTTTGGAAAAGCTCAAACACTTTCGGATCATCCAGTGGAATGTCGTCAATAACGATTGATATACTATGATTACGTTTGATCAGGCGAAGTGCTTCTTTGATAATGGTTAGATTTCGAAGACCCAGGAAGTCCATTTTAATAACTCCCGCATCTTCAATAATTTTTCCCTGATATTGTGTAATAAGGAAATCAGAATCTTTGGAAGTACTAACAGGAATAATTTCGGTCAGATCACTTGGCGCAATAATAATTCCAGCCGCGTGAATACCCGTGTTCCTTACTGTTCCCTCCAATCTTCTTGCTTCCTGTAAAACACTGGCCTGAAGATCATTTCCTGAAATAATTGCCCGCATTTTCTTCACATTATCCAGTTCTTCCGGGGCAATTCCTTCTTTCTTTGTCAGACTTCCTTCACCTTCCAGTGGCGCAGAAAATATTCGCGCCAATGTCATGTTATAAGCAGGTTTATCAGGGACGAGTTTCGCGAGCATGTTAGCATCCTGCAATGGCAGATCCATTACACGGGCTACATCCTTAATCGCTGATTTTGCTGCCATCGTGCCATAAGTTACAATTTGTGCAACCTGGTTATAACCATATTTTTTAACCACGTAATCAATCACTTTCTGCCGGCCTTCATCATCGAAATCCGTATCAATATCGGGAAGTGAAATACGGTCAGGATTAAGGAAACGCTCAAAAAGCAAATCGTATTTAATCGGGTCAATGTTGGTAATACCGGTACAATAAGCAACCACCGAACCAGCGGCAGAACCCCGGCCGGGTCCAATAAATACACCCATTTTCCGCCCTGCATCAATGAAGTCAGCTACGATTAGGAAGTACCCAGGAAAACCCATATTACGGATTACGTTCAGCTCGAAATTCAGGCGCTCTTCGATTTCAGGCGTAATGGTACCGTATTTAAACTTTGCTCCTTCAAAAGAAAGGTGTTTTAAAAATTCCCACTGATTTAAAACATCAGCGGTAAGTTCCTTCGTCCCCACCATTTCAGATAACCTGTGTGTTTTGAATTCTTCCGGAATCGGGAAGTTTGGCAGCAGGATATCTTTGTTGAGATTCAGCGTTTTTATTTTGTCAACGATCTCATTGGTATTGTCTATCGACTCGGGTAAGTCGTTAAACAATTTCATCATTTCACTAGTATTTTTGAAATAAAACTGATCGTTGAAAAATGCAAAACGTGAACCTTTCGGAATACCTTTGTCATCATCAAAATCCTTTGCAGAAGGCGTACTTTGCTTATCTCCGGTATTGATACAAAGCAAAATATCATGCGCATTCCAGTCTTCCTGATCCACGTAATGGGAGTCGTTGGAAGCAATGATTTTAACATTATATTTTCTTGCAAAACGAATAAGAACTTCGTTAACTATGTATTGATCACGGATTTCGTGTCGCTGTAATTCAACATAAAAATCGTCACCGAAAAGATCCAGCCACCATTTAAATTCCTTTTCTGCTTCGGCCTCTCCCTTTCTGATAATTGTTTTAGGAATAATCGCCCCAATACAGCAAGTTGTTGCAATAAGTCCTTTATGATACTTGACAATCAACTCTTTATCAATACGGGGATATTTGCCATACATTCCCTCAATAAAACCGAGGGAGCACATTTTTACAAGATTTTTATACCCGATTTCATCTTTTGCCAAAAGCAGCTGGTGATGGCGGACGTCCTTTTTTTCTTTTGTAAACTGACGAATATGACGATCTTCAACCACATAAAATTCACAGCCAACAATCGGTTTAATACCCTGTTTATTGCCCTCAGCCACAAACTCAAAAACACCAAACATGTTTCCATGATCGGTTATAGCAACGGCGGGCATATTATCTTCTTTGGCTTTTTTGAAAAGCTTTTTGATATCAGCAGCACCATCAAGAAGTGAAAACTGGGTATGGCAGTGTAAGTGGGAAAATTGCATATTTTTTATTTGAATATTCGCTCAATTCAATCATTCACAAATTCAATCATTACAACTGAATATCCTCTGCATCCTGATTGGCATCATACAGTATATAATTCATAAAATCAGTATAAGGTTTCAGCAATTTCATTCCTTTTAAAATTGAATCTGCGAAACCCTTTGAAGTCACATCTTTATCTGTAAAACGATGAATAAAGAAAAGTTGCTTTCTCCGCAAAAGATCAATTTCCGGATGATCTTTTGGATAACCTTTCGGGGCGGTTTTTAAAGATTCACCTGAAATGTCGGGAAAAAATTCTCGAAAGGTTTCGTCGTAAATTATTTTCTTTAACGCTTCTGCATTGTAATCAACCTCCTGCCGATATTTTGCCAATTGTTCCGCCGTTGCATCCCACATTCCCCCGCCAAGAAAAGACTGACCATCGGGCTGAATGTGCAAATAATAATCAATCCGGCCGGAACCTCTCCCACCAGGCCCAATTCCGGCACTTAAATTACTTTTATAAGGATCTTTATTTTTAGAAAACCGAACATCCCTGTTAATTCTGAAAATACAATCTTTGACCTGCAAATTTCCCAGATCATGAAATTTGCCAACTTCTTTAATTAACGTTCCAACCAGTTTTTCAAGATCTGCTTTGGCATCGTCATATCGTTTTCTGTTTTCAAGAAACCATTCTCTGTTGTTATTTTGAACTAAATCGGCCAAAAATTTCAGTGTTGATGATTGAAGCATAAAATATCTACTGAGATAATAATCTGTTTTTCATGTTTTGTAAACCTTAGACAATTTACAAATATCAAATTTACCACGTTTTTCTGGATCAATTTAACGAATTTTACAATTCCAAAGGACGATGTTTCTTTAAAACTCATAATCAACTGAAAATTATGAACGTTCAATTTTTGTCAAATGAAAAGGGTGAAAAAACAGCTGCAGTGATACCAATAGAATATTGGAACAAGATCAAACAGCAACTTAACGCTGAATCACCTGATTTCTGGGGAGATTTACCGGAACATGTTAAGGATGGTATACATAAGGCTCAAAAGCAATTTTTAGCCGGAGAAACTAAATCCAACGATGAGGTCATGGAGAAATACAAAAAGTATCTATGACTTTTTCCATCCGCTGGACCACAGAAGCACAAGAAAGCTTTGGTCAAATTACACACTATATAGAGGAACACAGATCGGAAAAACAAGCTCAAAAATTTGTAAGAAGCGTTAATAAAACGATACTCGAAATTGCCAGCTTTCCGTATATTTTTGAGGCTTCCGCTTCAAATTCTTCTGTTCGAAAAGGTTTCGTAAACAAGCGTTGCACGCTGTTTTATCAGATTGAAAACGATGTAGTCATACTGCTTTATTTCTGGGATAATCGCCGAAAACCACGTTTGTAAATACAATGTCTACAACAAAATTTGATATAAGTCAACCAGTTAACTAATTAAATGGCCAGAATTCTTACCGGGATACAAAGTAGCGGACTACCACATTTGGGAAATCTTTTAGGTGCAATCCAGCCTGCTATTGAGTTATCCAAAAATCCACAAAACGAATCTTTCCTCTTTATAGCGGACCTTCATTCGCTGACAACACTGAAAAACGGTACTGAGCGCGAGTTATATGTGCGCTCAATTGCCTCTACCTGGCTGGCTTTTGGGTTTGATACAGATAAAAATGTATTCTGGAGACAGTCCCGTGTCCAGGAGCATACAGAGCTTTCGTGGTATCTGAGCTGCTTCACTCCGTTTCCCATGCTCGCAAATGCAACGTCATTTAAGGATAAATCTGAAAAGCTGGCTGACGTAAATGCCGGCTTATTTACCTATCCCGTTTTAATGGCCGCAGATATTTTGCTTTACAATGCCAATATCATTCCGGTTGGGAAAGATCAAAAGCAGCATCTGGAAATGGCAAAAGATATCGCGTCCCGGTTTAACAATCTTGCCGGAGAGGATATCCTGGTTTTACCTGAACCTTTGATTGATGAGAGAATGATGACCATTCCAGGATTGGATGGTCAGAAAATGAGTAAATCTTATAATAACTACATCAACATTTTTCTACCTGAAAAGGAGTTGAAAGGAATTATCAAAAAGATCGTTTCAGATTCAACACCGCTGGAAGAGCCAAAAGATCCTGATGCTGATATTACTTTCAAAATCTATTCTTTGCTTGCCTCAACAGCTGAAACCGAAACCATGCGCCAGAATTATTTGAATGGAGGTTATGGATACGGCCATGCAAAACAGGCACTTTTTGAAATTATACTTGAAAAATATGCTGAACCTCGCCGTCTCTATAATTATTATATGGAAAACAATGACGAGCTGGAAAATATCCTGAAAACCGGTGAAGAAAAAGCCAGGATAATTGCAAGGGAAACAATCACCAAAGTCCGCCGTGTCCTCGGTTTTGGTGCATGACAGCGGCCATTGACAGCATTATTCACGGAGACCAGCAGTTGTTTTTATGGTTGAATAGTAAGCATGTGCCCTGGCTGGACGCTATTATGTATTGGGTAACTTACAAGTTCACCTGGATTCCATTGTATCTGGTTCTTCTCGTTTTTACAATTAAAACAAAACAAAAGAAGGCCATTGCTATAATTGCAACGGTGCTGGCGGCGGTAATTTTGTCAGATAAGGTTGTTTCTGGTGTGATGAAACCTTACTTTGAACGTTTCCGCCCATGTCATGATCCACTATTAGCCGGTCTCGTACATAATGTCGGAGCGTGTGGCGGGTTATACGGATTTGCTTCCGCACATGCTGCAACAAGCTTTTCTCTGGCCATTGTATGGTTTCAACTTACAAAAGACAAGCTACATCATGTGGGTTGGTTGTTTGCCTGGGCGGCTTTTTATTCATATAGCCGGGTATATGTTGGTGTCCATTATCCGGTCGATATTTTCGTCGGAGCACTGGTTGGCCTCATCGTTGGCTGGATATGTATTCAACTTTATTTAATATTTTTTAAGAAATACTATCCTAATTGATTGATTTTTATTAATTTTGCGCAAATTTTAGTTTGGCCATGGGCTCTTTTAACACAGTAAAAATATTTTCAGGAAGTCAGTCGGAGTATTTGGCAAAAGACATTGCGAGGTACTACGGCAAGGAATTAGGAGGTTACACACTTCGCAAATTTAGCGATGGTGAATTATCTCCAAGCTTCGAAGAATCGATTCGCGGATGTGACGTGTTTTTGATTCAGTCGACTTTTCCGCCGGCGGACAATTTGCTCGAACTGCTTTTGATGGTCGATGCAGCGCGCAGGGCTTCCGCACATTATGTCACTGTGGTAATTCCTTATTTTGGATATGCACGTCAGGACAGAAAAGACAAACCTCGTGTAGCGATAGCCGCAAAAGTGGTTGCCAATTTATTGACAGCTGTTGGCGTAGATCGTTTGATGACAGTTGATCTTCATGCAGGGCAGATCCAGGGATTCTTTGATCTACCCGTTGATCACCTGGAAGGCACGTCGATTTTCGTTCCATATATCAAATCACTTGGGCTTAAAAACCTGCTGATCGCATCACCGGATATGGGTGGAGCAGCAAGAGCAAGGAATTTTGCCAAGTTTATGAACGTTGATATGATTCTGTGTGATAAACACAGAAAAAGAGCCAACGAAATTGCCAGTATGCAGGTTATCGGTGAAGTTGAGGGAATGGACGTGGTGCTTGTGGACGACTTGATTGATACCGGCGGTACTTTATGCAAGGCAGCCGAAATTATTATGGCAAAAGGCGCAAATTCTGTCAGAGCCATTAGTACTCACCCGATTATGTCCGGTAAGGCACATGAAAATATTGCAAATTCTGTTTTGGAGGAATTAATTGTTACAGATACTATTCCTCTTAAGCAACAGAATAACAAAATACGCGTATTGTCAGTTGCGGAGTTGTTCGCAAAAGCAATCGGGCGTATCAGAGATCACGAATCTATTAGTTCATTGTTTATAAATTATCAGTAAATTTTATTTTTTTTAACTTTAATTATTATTCTTATGAAAACGCATGAGATTGTAGGGTTTAAAAGAGCGAATCTCGGCAAGGTGGAAGCTCAGGAGTTACGTGCTCAGGGTTATGTTCCATCTGTGCTGTATGGTGGTACCGAACAAGTGCATTTCTATGCACCTGCTATGTTGTTCCGCACATTGCTTTTCACCCCGGATGTATTTAACGTGACCTTGAATATCGAGGGAACTCTATATAATGCCATTTTACAGGAAAAACAATTCCACCCTGTAAACGATATGTTGTTACACGCCGATTTCCTTCAGATCATTGATGGCAAGGAAATTAAAGTTGACGTACCCGTGAAATTGACAGGTGCATCTTCTGGTGTAATGAAAGGTGGTAAAATGAACCAAAAATTGCGTAAATTGCGTGTACAAGGTTTGGCAGACAGTATCCCTGATTATGTTGAAGTTGATGTAACTGAACTTGATCTTGGAAAATCTGTTAAAGTTGGTGCTATCAAACCAGAAGGATTTGTAATCCTGACGTCAGTTAGCAATCCGATTGCCTCAGTTGAAATCCCACGTGCACTTCGCGGTACTTTGGGTAAATAATAAGTATTTTATTTTTCATGGCTAATAGATGCAAACGTGCCGACCTTTGGTCGGCATATTTGTTATACAGGTTTTTTGTTTTTTATTACCTTACATCCGATTCTGAAACACCCTGACCATTTTTATGGATAAACTTTTCAATGTAGACTGGCAAGCCATGTTTGTCCCCAGCTTGTCGCTGCTGGAAATATTTTTGAGAGGAACCCTCACTTACTGGGTTATTTATCTCTGCATGCGTTTATTTCGCCGAGGCACAGGCCAGTTAAGTATCAGCGATCTGCTGCTGATTACGATGATTTCTGATGCCGCTCAAAATGCAATGGCTGGAACCTATAATTCTGTGGTGGAAGGTGCAGCACTGATCCTGACATTGCTCTTCTGGGATTTTGCAATCGACTGGATGGGTTATAACAAAGTTATTTTTGGAAAATTTGCGAAGCCGGACCCGGTACTTCTAATCCGCAACGGCAGACTTTTACATAAAAATATGGAAAAGGAATTGATCGATGAAGAGGAATTGACCGCTCTCTTGCGTGAAAAAGATGTTGATGACTTTACAAAAGTGAAGACCTGTTACCTTGAAGCAACAGGTAATATCAGTGTAATTATGAAGGAAAAATCCTAGGCTTCTACCAGCCATTCTTTGATCTGTCGAAGTAATACTTCATTGATCCTCACGTAACTTTCGTGTGTCCAGCCGCCTATATGAGGTGTCAATACCACGCGATTAGAATTAATCAGATAATCAAAAACTGCTTGCTGATCATCAGTAAGCGTTTTTAATTTTTCATTTTCCAGAACATCCAGACAAGCCCCGATTATTTTTCCCGATTTCAACCCTTCAACAACGCCCGTCAGGTTAGCAACTTTACCTCTCGACAAATTCATCAGATAGAAGGGTTTGGAAAAACTGTCAATGAAATCTTGATCGACCAGATATTTTGTTTCATCGGTAAGCGGAACATGTAAACTCAATATATCAGCTTCCTGTGTAATTTCTTCAAGTGAAGCTTCCGTCGCAAAAGCGTCACCATAATTATCGCGGTACTTGTCATAGGCTAAAACCTTACAGCCAAAACCACTCAAACGTTTTGCTGTGGCTCCGCCGTTATTTCCATAACCAATAAGACCAACGGTTTTATTCATCAGCTCTACTCCCCTGTTTCCTTCCCTATCCCAAATTCCGTTGTGAACTTCCTTATCCGCTTTTACAATATTGGCCAGCAAACCCAGGAGCATTCCCAGCATATGTTCAGCAACGGCATCCCGGTTTCCCTCCCCGGCATGAAAAACTTCAATGCCTTTTTCCTTGGCTACATCAAGATCAATCAAATCAAGACCTGCTCCTGCACGGGCTATAAACCGGAGTTTTTTTGCCTGCTCCATCACTTCAAGATCAACAAAAGTTTTACTGCGGATAAATAATCCTTCAAATGCTGGTAATTCACGGATAATATCCTCCCTTTTGTATTCGGGATGATAGGCATATTCCCAACCTTCGGCTTCCAACATGGTAAAAAGTGACGGATGCATGGAGTCTGCTATCAGGATTTTCATAGGAGCACGGGAATTTTTGTAACTTGCCAATTGATTAGTTTTACAAAAGTAATCAGAAATACGTACAAGGGACGATATAAATGCACATTCAATGGGAAGTTCTGAGTTTAAAATTCTTCATTATGAATACAAAATTATTAATATCAGTACCTTGCAAAGTAATTTCAACAAAACAGAAATAACAATCAATACAATATCAAATAAATGAGTGAACTACCAAGTGATAAACCAATAATAGGGATTACGTTAGGTGATTACAACGGGATTGGCCCGGAAGTGATCCTTAAAGCATTGGAAGGAAATCAGTTAGCAAAATTATGCACACCGGTTATATACGGTTCTTTACGCGTACTGAATCAATATCGCAATCTTTTTGAAATGAAAGACTGGACTTTGCATGGCATTCAAAAACCTGAGCAGGCAAATCCAAAACTAACCAATGTAATTACCTGCTGGCACGACCATCAGACAGAAATTCAACCAGGCAAAGTTACCCCGGAAGCCGGACAAGGCTCTTTATCCTCATTGAAACGGGCGGTTGAAGATCTTAAGGCCGGAAAATTACACGCCGTGGTGACAGGTCCAATCAACAAAGACAATATTCAAAGCGCGGAATTTAAATTTCCCGGACATACCGAATTTCTCGCGGAATCTTTCGAGGTTCAGGAAGCCTTAATGTTTATGGTTTCAGGTGATCTTCGTGTAGGTGTTCTGTCGGGTCACATACCTGTTAAAGACGTTGCTTCTTGGATCACCACAGAGAAACTGACTGCCAAAATTGAGCAGATGCTCTTTTCGTTGAAAAATGATTTTGGTATAAAAAAACCGAAACTGGCCGTTTTGGGATTAAATCCTCATGCAGGCGAAAATGGTTTATTGGGTAGTGAAGAGATTGATACCATTATTCCGGTGCTGAAAAGTTTTCGCGAAAAAGGGAATTTGGTTGTCGGCCCCTTCCCGGCAGATGGTTTTTTTGCCGCCGAAACATACAAACAATATGACGCCGTGCTGGCAATGTATCATGATCAGGGATTGATACCATTCAAAACTTTGGCATTTAACGAAGGCGTAAATTTCACAGCCGGATTATCAGCCGTAAGAACTTCTCCGGATCATGGAACTGCTTACAATATTGCAGGAAAAAATCAGGCGGAACCAGGCTCATTGTTACAGGCGATTTATCTGGCATGCGATGTGGCAAAATACAGAACATTCAGTCAGGATATTGACAAAAATGCGCTGATCACAAAACCACAGCAATCTGAAAGCCAGCATCCGGCAAAATCAGGAAAACAAAGACAAAACTGATGGAATAAAACGGCCAGGTTTCTCGGCTCCTTTCATCATTCAACATTCAATCTAATTAAAGACCCCTACATGTTAAGATCCATGACCGGCTACGGTGTAGCAAACATCGAATCCGAATCGATCAACGTAACTGTTGAAATTAAAACGCTTAATTCCAAATTCCTGGACATATACTGCCGCGTTCCAAGAAATTATTCTGAACGTGAAATTGAGATCCGTAATCTCGTTACGCAATCCCTGGAACGGGGAAAGGTTGAAGTAACCCTGACGGTCCAGCCGATCGGAAAGGCCATAGCGACTACTGCGGTGAACCGTCCGTTGGTGAAAGCTTATTTCAACGATTTAACAGAAACGGCGAACGACCTTGGTTTTTCTGGTGAATCGACTGATTTGCTTCGTATGGCACTTCAAATGCCCAATGCCTACAACACGGAATCTGTCAGTGAAACAAACCGCGACAATGACTGGTCGTTAATTAAAGAAGCGGTTCATGAAGCTTTAAAGAAATGTACCGTTTTTCGTGAGCAGGAAGGAAAAATGACCGCTGATAAATTTGCAGATTACATCGGCACCATTTCCTCTTTGTTAGAAGAAGTAAAAGAACAGGATAAATTACGGATTCCAGCCGTTCGCGAACGTCTGGAAAAACAAGTTCGTGATTTATTGTCTGATGAAAACTTTGATCCAAACCGCTTTGAACAAGAATTGATCTATTACATAGAAAAATTTGATATTTCAGAAGAAAAAATTCGACTGGCAAATCACTTATTATATTTCAACGAAACGCTGCAATCACCAGAAAGCAATGGCAAAAAGCTGAACTTTATTGCTCAGGAAATCGGACGTGAAATCAATACGATCGGTTCCAAGGCAAATGACTATGGAATTCAGCGTTTTGTGGTCCAAATGAAGGACGAACTGGAAAAAATTAAAGAACAAACCATGAATATCATATAAATGATACCTGGCGAAAATCGTTTGCCGTTATCCTTTTATGAAGCTTATGATACCAGAACGCTGGCCCAGAAATTACTTGGCTGCGAACTCATTCACAATAGTCCCGATGGTGTAACCAGCGGGATTATTGTCGAAACAGAAGCCTATTTACAGGACGACCCGGCTTGTCACGCTTATCAGAAAAGAACGCCACGGACCGAGCCAATGTACGCTGCTCCGGGAACCATTTATGTTTATCTTATTTATGGGATGTATCAGTGCGTCAATGTGGTAAGTAGTAAAATTGATTGCGGTGAGGCAGTTTTGATCCGCGCGCTCCAGCCAACACAGGGAATTGAACTGATGGAAATGAGACGGGAATTGTCCCGAAAAAAAGTAGCAGCTATTTCAACAAAACAAATTTCAATAAAAGAACTTTGTCGCGGACCTGGAAAACTTGTTCAGGCGATGGGCATAGACAGGTCCGTTCATAACGGAAAGTCTTTCGTTGACAGTTCATTATACATCGCGCAACCTGTTTCGAACACCTCGTTTGAAATAGAAATTTCCAAGAGAATCGGAATTACTCAGGGTGCAGATTTCCTATATCGCTACGCAATAAAAAACAACCCGTTTGTAAGTAAATAGGTAAACCATTAGCTACATAATTAAAATTTATACTACAATCTAATAAAAGAAACGCCTACAAAGTGACTTTTTATTAGATGATTTTCTATATTTGGACTTCGTTTATAATTCTCAGCGTTATCCATCTTCTCTTAAAAATAATATTTGGTTTATCACGCGCCTTGCCATACTTGCCTGATTATTTATGGCTAGAATTTACTCACTGATTTTAGTTTTACTGGTATACGCAAATCCTTTTGAAGGGATTTCTTCTATTGCCCAGACATCAGGGTCAAGTGAGCGTTCGGCACAATTAAAATATGCAGCAGACTTTCCGAAGGACACCGTATTGATATACAAATACCGGAAACTTGCCGTCCAGAATTTGCATGTCGATGCAGACAAAGCCGTACTATACGCTCAACAAATTCTGCGCCTCTCACAAAAACATCAATGGTCAAAAGGGAAAATCATGGCCTATGACCTTTTATGTACTTACTATATTATCGATGGCAGTTATGACATTTTAAGGGAAATAGCCAATGAAATACTGATTCTCTCTCAAAAAGAGAATCTTTCTCTCTACACGGCAAATGCTAAAAGGTTTTTAGGCGAAACTGGTGCAGAATATAAACAATTTGATGCAGCACTTGCCAATTTTCAAAGTGCCTTTAAAATCTATAAAACCCTGAAACTTGACAGTGCCCAAGCCGTTACCCTGGAAAACATCGGCAATTTTTACAGAGAAAAACTAGAATATCCCGAAGCACTACGTTACTATGATCAGGCATATACATCATTTGAAAAGGCAGGCTCAGAATGGGGAATGGCATCTGTTCTTCAAAATCGAGGCTATCTTTATGTTCGCAAAAATGAACTTGAAAAGGCTCAAAAATACGTAACACAGGCTCTGGTAATATTTCAGAAACTGAATAACCGGTTTGGTATACTCAATGCGCTGAATGATTTAGGCAATGTCTATTATTCACAAAAAAGGTATAACGAAGCGATCGAAACGGAACTTGAAGCCTTGAAACTTAGCAAGCTTTATCATTCCTCACGTCAGACGAACTGGGCGCTTATATGTCTATACAAGGCATATAAGGACATGGGCAATAGTAAACAATCACTCTACTACCTCGAACAGGTCGATTACATTCGCCGGACAAGACACATTGAGCGCGTTGCCAGGGAATATAACATGTACAAGCTGATTTATGAAAATCAGCAAATGGATTCAGAAATCCAGCGGAAAATAATTCAGGAACAAAATACGATACAAAGTGTTTTGATAGGTTTCCTGGTATTGATCGTCGCATTTTCTGCCTTCCTCTGGTTTAACAACAAAAAGTTGCGGCGAAAAAATGCTGCCATAAAAGAAGCGCTGATTCAGGGACAAACAATTGAAAGAAAACGCGTTGCCGCAGAGCTTCACGACCATCTGGGCGGTACACTCGCATCGTTAAACTGGTATTTATATGGCATGGATAAAAAACTTTTGTCCGAAGAGGAGCAAAAAATTTATCAGAGCGTCCATCAAATGGTTGGCGCCGCATACCGGGAAGTGAGAAGTTTGTCACATAATTTAATGCCGGTTGAGCTTGAAGAACATGGGCTTGTTATGGCTTTACAACGCCTGGTTGGGAAACTGAATGAAAATAATTCTATTCAATTTAAATTTGACGTTGAAGGTCTTGATAAACGACTGGACAAAAAGGTTGAATTTGAATTATATAGTATCCTGCTGGAACTGACCAACAATATCCTGAAACACTCCAAGGCCGACAAAGCCGAAATTTCATTAAAAGAATCCGTTCGTACGATTCATCTTTCGATAAGCGACAATGGAAACGGGATAAAAAATAATTCTTCGCACGGTGTTGGTCTGGGAAATGTGAAAAACCGAGTGCAAAGTCTTAATGGGAAGATCATGATTTCCAATGAAGCAATTCCCGGAACCAATATTGGCATTGAAATCCCCAAGTAAACTTATTCTCATATAGTAAACTGTATTAGCGTTCGCTTTGTTAGTTTATTTTGAGAAAATAAAATATGTCTAATGATTATTTCTGAAAAGGTTAAGGAGTTTATACAAGCAGTCTCGCAGGCCATCACCGATCAAACTTTCATAAGCCTTTCTCTGGGCAATTATAAAGGCCAGGAAGAAAATCTGAAAAATCTATATGTCAAAAGGATTTTGATCAAAAAAGAAGAAAAGCTGAGTTTTACCTATCGCTACAAAACACGCGATATTGTTAAAAACTTTTCGAAAGATGAAGCAATCATCCACATAGAAAAATTTCTTAATGAAGGATTTCGGATATCTACACTTTTTTCTACTGATTCAGATCTTCAATTTGAAATTCTACAAACGGGTAAAGTTACTTTAAAGAATAAACCTTCTTCCAAAAGCACTGCTTCCCTTGATCACGATAAAAATAAAAAACGGCTGATCCCGGCACAAAATAAATCCTACCTGACTGATTTGAAAATTACGGATCAGGAAGGTAATGTGTTCAAAAATGCGCAGGATAAATATAAACAGATCAATCATTATGTCGAGATTCTAAGCTCACTCATTAAGGAAATCCCTACCGAAGGTTCCATAAAAGTGGTCGATATGGGATCAGGAAAGGGTTACCTGACCTTTGCGCTATATGATTATCTGCAAAATGTGCTTAATCTTCAACCGGAGATTACCGGGGTAGAATTCCGGGCAGACATGGTTGCACTTTGTAATAATATTGCCGTAAATGCTTCTTTCGAAAATCTGAATTTTGTAGAAGGTACCATTGAAGAATATGCCGGCAATGAAATGGATATCCTGATCGCACTTCATGCCTGTGACACCGCGACAGACGATGCCATTTACAAAGGCATCAAGGCAGATGCAGAATTAATTGTAGTGGCACCATGCTGTCACAAACAAATCCGAAGGGAAATTGAGAAACACAAAGCCACCAATGACGTTGACTTTTTAACCAGATACGGGATCTTTCTTGAACGGCAGGCTGAGATGGTAACAGACGGGATAAGAGCAATGATTTTGGAATACTTTGGTTATAAAACAAAAGTTTTTGAGTTCATTTCAGACGCCCACACGCCAAAGAACGTTATGATTGTGGGGATCAAAAACCATAAATCAAATCCGGACAAAACCGAATTGCTAAAAAAAATAAAAGATGCCAAATCTTATTTTGGTATTGAATATCACCACCTGGAAAGAATGTTGGGAATATGATCCATGGCATGGGAATTATATTAATAATTTACAAAAACATATTTCTAGTCTGATTGTGATTCCAACGAATTTATAAATCAGCCTGATTTTCTTTTCGCAGTCACAAAAAAGGTCAAAAAAGACCGTTTCCTAAACATGCTGTGTATATTTGCAGCTTTTTGCAAAAAACCTAATTACAATATATGTGGAATAAATTAGCAACTTACATAATCCGCTACCGGCTTTGGTGGGTTGCATTGGTGTTAGTCTCCACCGTCTTCATGGCGTACGAGGCCAAAAAAATCGAACTTTCATATCAGTTTGCAAGAATCCTCCCTGCAAACGATCCTGTTGAAAAAGAATATCAGGATTTCCGGAAATTATTTGGCGAAGATGGCAGTGTAATGGTCATCGGCTGGCAGGATCCGGGCCTCTTCGAGGTTAACAAGTTCCGGGACTGGTGCAAACTTGCACAGCGCATTAAGGAAACAACTGGTATCAAAAACGTTTTGTCTCTCGCCAATCTTCAAAAAATCGTAAGAAATGATAGTCTGAGTCAGTTTGATTTTGCGCCTGTTATCCGTACAATTCCAACAACACAGACAGAAGTTGACAGCCTGAAAAAGGAAATTCTTAATCTTCCTTTTTATGAAGGCTTGGTGCTGAATTCCAAAACAAATGCCACACTTATTGTTATCACATTTAATGATAAAGCTCTAAATTCCGCACGCAGGCTTAGTATTGTAAGCGATATTGAAGCGATGGCTGAGGAATTTGCGATTAAATACAAAACAGATCTCCACTATTCTGGCATGCCGTATATCCGGACTGTCAACATGAAGAAAATTTCCGGTGAAATGGAATTGTTCATGGGGCTCGCCGTTTTGGTAACGCTGTTTATCCTTTGGGCATTCTTCAGGTCATTCCGTCTGACATTACTATCAATTGTTGTCGTATTGATCGGCGTAATATTTTCGGTAGGATTATTGCAGTTATTCGGATACAAAATTACCGCGCTAACCGGACTTATTCCTCCCCTGCTCATTGTAATTGGTGTTCCAAACTGCGTATTTTTCATCAATAAATACCAGACAGAACTTAAAGCAGGACGTGAGAAAGATGATGCTTTATTGGAAATGGTTCGACAGATAGGCCTGTCTACTTTCCTTGCCAATATTACAACTGCCATTGGTTTTGGGGTATTTTATTTTACCAATAGTACATTATTAGTTGAATTTGGTATCGTGGCTGCGATTAGTGTTATGGTAACTTACGTGCTTTGCCTGTTGCTTTTGCCGATCACCCTGCATTATATGGACGTACCAAAAGCGCGTCATTTAAAACATTTGGACGGAAAATGGGCTCATGGATTTTTAACAAAAATAAATTATCTGGTACATAACCGACGCAAGGAAATTTACATCGCGATGTTCCTGATGATCATTGTTTCAGGTTACGGTATGACCAAAATCAAGGCAATTGGATTTGTTGTGGATGATTTACCAAAAAATGATCCGGTTTATACTGACCTGCGCTTTCTTGAAAAAAACTTCAATGGTGTTTTACCATTTGAGGTAATGATCAATACCAAAGAAAAAAATGGTGTATTTGGGGACCAGGCTGCGGTACTTTACAAAATAAAATCACTCCAGAATGAGCTCGGAAAATACAAGGAGTTTTCAAAACCAGTTTCGGTTGTAGAAGCTTCGCGTTTCTTGTATCAGGCATACAGAGCTGGTGATGCAAAATATTATGCTTTGCCCGGTGCTTTGGAATTGGCAAAACTTACTAATTATGTGCAGGGAAAACAAGGTGCTTCCAAGCAAATCAATTCCTTTTTGAATGAAGATAAAAGCGTAACGCGGGTAAGTTTCCAGATGGCGGATGTGGGTTCAGAACGTATCAAAGTTTTGATGAATGAAATCCGTCCGAAAGTGGATTCTATTTTCAGTCCGGCTAAATACAAAGTTAGCCTTACGGGTCATAGCCTGGTATTTTTGAAAAGCAATGACTATTTGCTTGGAAACTTGTATGAAAGTTTACTGATCGCCATTCTTTTGATCGCAGTTGTAGGTATGGTACTTTTCCGTTCCATTCCTATAATCCTTTTGTCAAAACTGCCATGTTTAATTCCACTGGCTTTAACTGCCGGCATCATGGGTTATTTTGGCATTTATTTCAAACCAACAACTATTCTGATTTTCAGTATAACTTTTGGTATTGCTTCGGATGGAACAGTTTATTTCCTGACCCGGTATCGTCAGGAAATTTATGATAAAGGATTAAATGCTTCGCAAGCCGTTACCAATTCTATTTTTGGTACAGGCCTTAGTATGATTTACACAGCAGTGATCCTTTTCTGCGGTTTCTCCATTTTCTCTGCTTCCAGTTTTGGCGGAACGGCGGCGATGGGTGTCATGGTTTCAATAACGCTGTTGGTTGCTATGTGTACCAACCTGATTTTGTTACCTGCCTTGCTCCTTTCCATTTCCAAATGGCAGGGGAAAGGTGAAAAACCATCCTGATTAAAATAAAAATTACCAAGTAAACACTCCTATAAAACAAGAAATGAAACGAACACTGCTTTCTGTGGCGATGTTGGCTTTATGCGCATCGACCACAACTTTTGCCCAATCGGACTATCAGTCGGATTCTATTTTTATCCGAAAAATCTTTGATACGGCTTTATCTGACGGACATTCTTACGAATATTTGAGAGACCTTACACAGAAAGTCGGAGCCAGATTAAGTGGATCAGCCGGAGCTGCAAAGGCGGTTGAATATACCAGGGATATAATGGTGAGGGAAAAATTTGACAATGTATTTTTACAAAATGTCATGGTTCCCCATTGGGTGCGCGGTGCAAAAGAAAAAGCTTACATTCTTTCAGGAAAACAAAAAATAGTAGTACCGGTGGCTGCGCTGGGCGGTTCGGTGGCAACACCAAAAGGCGGTACAAAAGCCAAAGTTATAGAAGTAAAAAGCTTTCAGGAATTAAGAGCACTTGGAGCGGAAAAAGTGAAAGGAAAAATAGTTTTCTTCAACCGCCCGATGGACCCGACAAAATTGAACACTTTTGAAGCCTATGGTGGTGCTGTTGAACAACGCGGATATGGGCCAAGTGAAGCTGCAAAACTTGGTGCCGTTGGTGCCATTGTACGGTCTATGACAACCAGACTGGACGATTTCCCACATACCGGCAGCCTGCGTTATGCGAGTGGAGCAGGCATGATTCCGGCCGCCGCAATTTCTACAAACGGCGCAGAATTATTAAGCAAGCTTATAAAAGAAAACGCTGACACCGAGATTTATTTTGAACAATATAGCGAAACACTTCCTGACGCACCTTCACATAATGTGATTGGCGAATTAAAAGGATCTGAAAATCCGGCAAAATATATTGTTGTAGGCGGACATCTTGATTCATGGGATTTTGCACAAGGCGCACATGATGATGGTTCGGGTTGCGTTCAGTCTATTGAAGCGGTTCGTTTGCTTAAAGTTTTGGGATATAAACCGAAAAATACTTTGAGAGCCGTAATGTTCATGAACGAAGAAAACGGTTTGAAAGGCGGCATCGCTTACGCGGATTCAGCAAAAAATAAAAATGAAAAACATATCGCAGCTATTGAATCTGATCGTGGCGGGTTTATTCCATTGGGGTTTGGCGTTGTTGGAACACCGGCTCAAAAAGCTAAAATTGTTTCCTGGACAAAATTATTCATCCCCTATGGCTTATATGAATTAGGACCTGGAGGCGGCGGTGCAGACATCGGTCCATTAGGTCCACAGGGAACAGTTCTGATGGAATTAATTCCTGATTCACAAAGGTATTTCGACTATCACCATGCATCCAACGATACTTTCGATAAAGTGAGCAAGCGTGAACTCGAACTTGGCGGAGCTTCCATGGCAGCCATGTTATATCTGATTGATAAATATGGCGTGGAGTAATGCACATTGAAAAATATAAAAGACGAGGCCAGAAGAATTGAATTCCTCTGGCCTCGTCTTTTATATTTCAGGATGATTAATTTTGCTTTTCCTTAATTTTATCAAAAGAAACATCCATCCAGTCTTCCGGAATTTCATCCAGATCTTCTTTCAATTTGGCAGCCCACAATTCAGATACCTTTTCCATATCCTTCTTTTCGTAGCGATGCTGCACGATGGCGAAACTGTCCTTTTTATAGAGTACAACGTCTATCGGGAATTCAACATCATTATTGCTTACCCGTGTGGAATCAAATGATAGAAACCCGGCTTTTAAAGCTTGTTTCATCGTGGATTCGTCATCAAGGACTCTGTTCAAAATTGCCTTTCCCTGACCAGAATTCCCGATAATCACATAGGGTGAACCTTCATCCAGTTCCACCCAATTTCCTTCGGAATATAGTAGAAACAGTTTATGCTCAGTGTCATCTTTAAGCTGCCCTCCAACAATGGTGTTCAGATTAAACTTTAATCCTGCACGCTCCAAAGCTTCCTTATCCTCAACAGCCACTCGTTTTACCTGCTCTCCAAAAGCATTGACAGCCTTATACAATTTGTTATATACTACGCCTTCTTCGATCAATTCTTCAAAATAATGCACTGCCTTATCCCGTACAGAACGAAGACCGCTTGTCATAATAAAAAGAGAATAATTATCTTTTTGAGCAATGTACATTTTCTTTTTTGTGGTCGTATTGGTACCGGCAGTGATACGCGTATCCGCTATGGCCACCAATCCTTCTTTCACTTTAATCCCCAAGCAATATGTCATAATTCCGTCTTTACTTTAAATTATGGAAGAATTCTTGTGTGAAATAAATCCCTCCTGTCGTGCAATTAAATCAATTCTGCACAAAAATACCAAATACCCCAGGTTACTTTCAGCATTATCTGATAATTAATATAATCTCACAACCGCTGCTTTCTGCCAGCCTTTTGTACATTTATAGGATGAGGTTGAAAAAACTGACTTATTACTTTTCCCCTACTCATCAAATTTTATGACACCTAACGAGGAATTGATTACCAAATTTTACGCAAGCTTTAAAAATAAAGACTACCGTGGAATGCAGGAATGTTATGCTGAAAATGCTGTTTTTAATGACGAAGTCTTTAAAAATCTTAACAGCGATGAAGTGAAAGCGATGTGGGAAATGCTTTGCAAATCAAAAGAACTCAGCCTTACTTTTGGAAATATTACTGAAAATGACACCAGCGTCTCAGCCGAATGGACGGCTTCATATCTCTTTTCCAAAACCGGAAAACGTGTTGTCAATAATATACAAGCCAGATTTGTTATCGAAAATAATAAAATTGTAAAACACACTGACACATTTGACTTCTATATGTGGGCTAAACAAGCTTTAGGTTTTACTGGTTTGTTACTGGGCCGGACTTCCTATTTCAGAAATAAAGTCCAGTCTACGGCCAGACAAAATCTGGATAACTTTATGAAAAAGAAATAAATTCGCAGACAATATATTTTACTTACTATTCCGAACTTTACTTTTAAGATTATGAAAAAAGCGATTTTACTTTCATCGATGCTATTTCTTGGCGCAATTGCTGCCAACGCCCAAACATTCAGAGGCCTTGATACCAGTCCGATGGATAAGGCTTTTTATCCTGACAACTTCTCACACGACCGCAAGGGTGATGACAAGGCACTTGTTCGTGTTACATACAGCCGGCCGGCTAAAAAGAATCGTGAGGTTATCGGAAAACTTGTTCCGTTTGGCAAAGTATGGAGAGTAGGTGCGGATGAATCAACTGAAATCAAATTTTACCAGGATGCAACAATTCAGGGGCAAAAAATAAAAGCAGGTACTTATTCATTATTTGCTATTCCGGGCGAAACTGAATGGACAATTATCCTGAATAAAGATCTGGATTATTGGGGTGCTTACAGTTATAAAGAGGCCGATGATGTATTGAGAGTGAAAGTGCCGGCAAAAAAGATAGCAGACACTATTGAAAATTTCTCTATCCAGTTTGCCAAGGCCGACAATGGCGCGGTGATGCGCTTTGGCTGGGAAAATACTGTTGTTGAGACGCCTATCTCATTTTGATTTACATAATAAAAGGCTGTATCGTAAAATTTTGATACAGCCTTTTACATCTATTTTACAACCAACTATTCCAAAGTTGATTTCATTTCCCAGATATTTAGATTTTTGAAAGTCGTAGCTACTTCGGTTGAAAACAATTCATAACTGACTTTTTCTGAAAGTGGAAAAACAAGATCTGTCAGCACCTGATTTCCACCATTTGCAAAAACTTCAATATTATTTTTGTCAACCAGAATTCTGATATAAATATCATCATTGGTTGCAGGCAACGGCACCGACTCGATACTCGCAAACTTGGGACTAAAACTTACATTGCCGCTTTTGGTACGATCAATTTTAAGTGTATTGTCAATCTTGTTGTAATAAACCAGCGTTTGGTTTTCACCGTGTTTTAATAATTTTATTCCTGCCTGCTCCGCAGAACTTCTTTTTATCACAAATTCTATATCCAGCGTGCTTCCTGAAATAGAATTCAAAAGCTTGCTTCCCGTCACAGCCACCGAACTTTGCGTTGCCAGAAGCTGCCCACGGTTGGCGGTCACTTCTCTGGTTGGAAATGATTTTAAACGGTACTCACTGTTTTCATTTTTATAGATTGAAAATTCTCTCGGAACAGACATCTGACCTCTGAAACCCCTGGTTGGTGTAGTCGCAGCATATTCCCAACTATTTTGCCACCCAATCATGATTTTCCTTTTATCAGTGTCTGGCAAATTATTGAAAATAATACCGGCGTAAAAATCCTTTCCATAATCAAGGTAGAGTGGATATTGCAGTGCGTCCGGCGTGAAAGTTTTGCCGTCAAAATTTCCAATGAAATACTGCATCCCAAGATTTCCATTCTGCTGCGGATGCCCTCCTGACACGGTAATGACCCATTTTGTAGTACCAGGTTCATTCTCGACGGGTAGTTCAAAAATATCCGGACATTCCCATATCTTACTTTTATCTCCAAGTTTATCACCAAACTCACTTAATAAGCTCCATGATTTCAGGTCGGTGGAAGCATAAAACTGAACCTCATAATCCAGTGGTTTTGCAACAATCATAATCCATTGTTTGGATTCTTCCTGCCAAAAAACCTTGGGATCACGGAAATCTTTTGTGTGCAGATCGATTAACGGATTTTTGTCATAACGGGTGAACTCCTTTCCATCCAGGCTATACGCCAGGCTTTGGCTCTGCGAAATCCCTACACCGCTGCTATCAATATGTGCTGTGTAAATGGCTACCAATGGTGTCTCGCCATCTTTTTGACCAAAACCGGAGGTATTGTTTTTATCAACTACCGCAGTACCACTAAAAAACATAGTAGTTGTGCCATTTCCATTTGGATAATCCTGTAAAGCAACAGGCTGATGCTCCCATTTCATCATATCCCGGCTCGTGGCATGCCCCCACGACATATGCCCCCAGGTATCTCCTTCGGGATTATATTGGTAGAAAATATGATACTGATCGTTATAAAAAACCAGCCCGTTCGGGTCATTGGTCCAGTTTTGTGGCGGCGCAAAATGGAAGGCTGGTCTGTATGACATTTCATTCGTAGAATCCGCAGACTGAGCTTTTACCAATGAAACATTATTTAACTGGCCAATCATTAAAGCAATTGTAATAGTCCGAATGGTTTTGAGCATTCTCATAGGTTTAAATGTATTAAGCAGGGTCGATTTATCTGTTAGTTTAAGCAATTTTTCTATATTTCTAACATACATAAATAACAATGCCTGAAACTTGAAAAATAGCCCAATTGAAATAATAATCTAAATTCAGACCGTTTCGATCCAAACAAGGCTAAAAACGGTATATATGAAACAGTGCGGAGGATAAGAAGCACTGGTAAATTGATTTCAACCACACAGATTCTGAAAATGTACAAATTAATTCTATCATTTTTTCTTTTTTGTATTGCCTGTATCAACGAACCGGAAGTGGCAGTTGTTCATTCGGGAAATGGACAGGAGTCCACCGGCGGACTAAGATATCTGGCTCTTGGAGATTCATATACAATTGGTGAGAGCGTTCCGGAAACGGACCGTTGGCCGGTGCTTTTTGCCAAAAGTATGGCTGAAAATGGGAAGACAATTTCTGCAACAGATATTTTGGCTAAAACCGGCTGGACTACGGAAAACCTGTTAAGTGCCTGCAACGGTTTCAAACCTACGGAAAATTATGATTTAGTATCTCTTTTGATCGGTGTGAATAATCAATATCAAGGCAGAAGCATCGACCAGTTTCGGATCGATTTTCATTTGCTGCTTTTGAAAAGTGTGGAATATGCCGGTAATCGGCGGAACCGGGTTTTTGTCTTATCCATACCCGACTGGGGTTGCACGGAGTTTGGCTCGGGCAGCAGAGAGGAAGTTGCAAAAAGCATTGATAAATTTAATTTGGTCGTAAAGGAGGAATGTGCAAAAGAAAAAATTCTATTTATTGATATCACCCCAACTTCCCGAAAAGCCCTGAACGATCCAACGATGGTCGCGTCAGATAATCTGCATTATTCGAAAAAAATGCATCAGCTTTGGGTTGATGAAGCACTTCCTCCGGTGAAGCCTTTATTGTCTCTTTGACAATTTACTCTACCATACCTGAAACCTGTTCATTTTAAGATATCATAAAGTATTGAAAAAAATACCTGTGAAAATGCAGGAAGCATTTAACTTTGAGGTGTTTTAAAAAACAATATAGCGATCAGAATACTATGGAAGGTGCATTCTTGTTGGAGGTAAGCCGGAGAATTAAGGAGAAACGAATTGACAAAAAACTTACTTTACAGGAGCTGGCAGACAAATCCAACGTCAGCAAAGGTCTGATTTCTCAGATTGAAAATGGCCGCAGTATTCCTTCCCTGCCAGTTATGTTCAGTATAATCCAGTCGCTGGAAATGGAGGTTGGTGATTTTTTTAAGGACCTCAATCTGGTAGAGCCTACTGTGATTGTTCAGAAAAAAGATCATTATGAACCTTTTGAAAAAGAAAATACCAAAGGATTTAGTTACCAGCGGATTTTCACCAAAAGCCTGGTAGCAAATACCATCGATTTTGTTTTGCTCGAATTATCTCCAAATTCTCACCGGGAAGAAGTTTATACCGAAGCTTTCGAATTTAAATATATCCTGAACGGGAAAGTTGATTACCTGATCAATGGTGATGTTTACAGTTTAGAAGCAGGAGATTCACTATTTTTTGACGGAAGATTACCGCACGTACCTAAGAACAAACATGCCGAAAGTTGCTTAATGCTGATTGTTTATTTCTTTAATCAGAAGTAAGGTTTAATTAAACTTCGGATAGTTCATATTTTTATAACCGGTCGGACGGTAGAAAAAACCGTCCGACCGGGGTTCCGGTTCAAAAAAATTCAAATGTTTCAAGAATCAACCGATCTGAAAGAGCCACCCGTCGGACGGCTTTTTCGCCGTCCGACGGGTAATGAACCACGCGTTGTTCAACCAATATTATCTAAAACAAATCCTGAATTCATTAAAATCAATATAGAAAGAACAGCGCTTTAATTTTTCAAACTGCTAACACGGACTCTTTCCTTTCCGCCGATTTCAAAAGACTTCACCAGCATTTAAGGGGTAGAAATAAGGTTTCACCGTCTTACTCCCAAGAAGATTCATATTCCAATACCCTTAAATTCCTGAAAATCCATTATTTCAAACCATGGAAAAAACCAAAATTGGTAATTACCGCTGGGTAATTTGCGCGTTACTTTTCTTTGCCACCACCATTAATTATGTTGACAGACAAATACTTGGATATTTAAAACCGACACTCGAAGTAGAATTTAACTGGTCAGAGTCCGACTATGCCAATATTGTTACTGTTTTTGCCGGTTGTTATGCTTTGGGTTATATCATTTTCGGAAATATAATTGACAAGGTTGGATCAAAACTGGGTTACTCCATTTCCATAATTATATGGAGTATTGCCGCCATTGCCCACGCTTTTGTTAAAAGCACTTTTGGGTTTGGAGCAGCACGTGCAGTATTGGGTTTGGGTGAAGCCGGAAATTTTCCAGCGGCAGTCAAGGCTGTTGCGGAATGGTTTCCTAAAAAAGAAAGGGCGCTTGCAACCGGAATTTTCAATTCCGGGACTAGTATTGGAGCTGTTGCTGCACCGATTGTTGTGCCTTGGTTATTAGGATCTTATGGATGGCAGGAAGCGTTTATCATTACCGGTGCCTTAGGTTTTATATGGCTGATATTCTGGTGGATTTTATATGAAATCCCTTCCCGCCACAAAAAATTACAAGCCGCCGAATTTGAATATATTCATAGTGATAATGAATTAGTAAGCGCAGAAACCGATAAGCCGATCAAATGGATTTCGTTACTGAAACTGAAACAAACCTGGGTTTTTATTATCGGTAAATTCCTGACAGATCCGATCTGGTGGTTTTTCCTTTTCTGGCTACCGTCTTATTTCGCAACCACTTTTTCACTTGACCTGAAAAAACCAAGTATTCACTTGGTAGTGGTATATACGGCTACTACTTTCGGAAGTATTGGTGGCGGGTATCTTTCTTCCTATCTTATAAAGAAAGGCTGGGCACCTTTGAAAGCCAGAAAGGTAACCTTACTTATTGTGGCTTTCGCCGTTATGCCTATTATTTTTGCCAAATATGCCACGGATATTTGGGTAGCTGTGGGGATTATCAGCGTTGCCGCTGCGGCCCATCAGGCATGGAGTTCAAATATTTTTACGATCGTATCGGACTTGTTTCCTAAGAGAGCAGTTAGCTCTGTTGTGGGTATGGGCGGATTTGTCGGATCTCTGGGTTCGACACTTTTCCCTCTGCTTGTAGGAGCCTTATTGGATTATTACAAAACGGCTGGAAATATTGGCGCAGGATATAACATTCTTTTCATTATTTGTGGCTGTACCTATTTTGTGGCCTGGTCTGCTATTCAGCTTTTGACGGCCAAAATGACGCCGGTAGAAGAAGCGCTCAGAAATCAGAATTTATAATAATCACTTGAAAAATACGTATTTATTAACCTCCTGTATTTATTTTTAAAGTTCTTTCGGCGCCATTAAACTGTAACCAATGAAAAAGTTTCGTTATCCTTTGCTGATGTTAACCCTTGCGGGCACCTTATTCTATTGTAAATCGAATAAACAGGCTGGATCACAAATCGTTGCATCAAACATTCAGGAAACTCCAAAAGAAGATCCTGCTAAAATAGATTTCAGTAAATCACCATTTTTGACCGCGCAGGAATCTATGAAAAAGATTCAGGTGGAGGACGGATTTGAAGTAAAACTGGTTGCTTCGGAACCTCTGATCAGTACTCCCGTAGCTTTTTCCTTTGATCAAAAAGGAAGGATGTGGGTTATTGAAATGACGGGTTATATGCCGGATACGATTGGAACCGGTGAGGATGTTCCAAACGGAAAAATTGTTATTCTGGAAGATAAAAACAAGGACGGAGTAATGGACGACAGAAAAGTTTTTCTGGATTCCCTTGTTTTACCACGGGCAATATGTCTGATCGAAAATGGCATTCTCGTTGGAGAACCAACCAATTTGTGGTTTTTTGAAATAAAAAATGATAAACCTGTCAATAAGACTCTGGTTGATCCATTATATACAGAGGGCGGAAATGTTGAACACCAGCCAAACGGACTGATGCGCGCCATGGATAACTGGATTTATAATGCAAAATCCAGCAAGCGCTATCGAAGAAAAGGCGATAAATGGCTGATCGAACAAACGCATTTTCGTGGGCAATGGGGCATATCCCAGGACAATTATGGCCGGCTTTATTACAACAACAATTCCCAAAATGTTCTGAGCGATTTCTTTGCACCGGGTCTTGGTGCCAACAACAAAAACCAGCGGAATGTAGCCGGATATAACGAAAAATCCGTTGCCAATAATCACGTATATCCGATCCGCCCTACTCCGGGCGTGAATCGGGCCTATATGAAAGGTGTTATTAACGACAGTCTTAAACTTGTTGATTTTACAGCTGCCTGCTCTCCGATGGTTTATCGGGGAAATTTGTTTGGAAAAGCTTATGAATCAAACGTTTTTGTGGCCGAGCCATCTGCGAATTTGATTAAACGTAATATTCTGAATGAAATTGGTTATGTTGTAAAAGGCGAACAGGCTTATAAGGGGAAAGAATTTCTGGCCAGCACTGATGAACGTTTTCGCCCGGTAAGTTTGTATAACGCACCAGATGGTGCCATGTATATTGTAGATATGTACCGCGGAATCATCCAGCACAAAACATATCTGACGCCTTATTTAAAAGGACAAATCGGGAAAAGAGATTTAACACAGCCGCTTTCAGCTGGAAGAATTTATAAAGTTGTTCCTAAAAATTCAAATACAAAAATCACCGCGCTCCCAACCGACGCGGAAAATCTGATTAAATTGCTAGGCGATAATAACGGCTGGATCAGGGATTATGCGCAGCAAAGTCTCGTGGATGGGAAAATGAACCAGGCAATTCCTGCTCTGGAATCTGCCTCTAAACAAACTGCAAATACGCTTTTGGCCATTCATGCGCTTTGGACGCTCGAAGGTTTGAATGCTTTGAAAACAGATGAAGTTGTGGCGCTGATAAATCAGCCTTCATGGCCGGTACGGATGGAAGCACTTAGTGTTTTGCCGTCTGTAATGACAGAAAGTACCTACAAGACTTACACAGCAGCATTGAATAAACTGATTGATCAAAATGATACACTTTCAGCTCCTTATGTCGCATTTTTAACACATAACATTCAGGAGTTTGACAAAGGTGCAGCCAATGATCTTTTGTTGAAAGTTGCAAAAAGATATCCCGCCAACCGGTACGTAACAGACGCGGTTATCAGCAATTTACAAGACCGCGAGAATACATTTAAAAATGAACTTGCAGTTTCATTGCCGGATACAAGTCTTTACATACAGACGCAATTAAAACGCGCCATTGCCCAGGCTGCCAATACAAAGGGAAATCGTGATCCGCAAATGCTGGTTAAAGAATTTCCAAAGGGCGTTGCATTATTTACTTCCATTTGCCAAACATGTCACGGACCAGATGGCAATGGTGTAAAATCACTTGGCCCTCCCTTAAATCAATCTGAGTGGGTAACGGGTGACAAGAGCAAACTTATTTCTATTGTTCTCTTTGGATTAACCGGTCCTGTAAAAGTGAACGGACATATTTACAAAACGCCGGAAGTTAGCGGAGATATGCCGGGCATTGGTTATGATAAGGATATGCCGAGTGAAGATGTGGCCCAATTGCTGAGTTTCATCCGAAAATCATGGAGAAATAACGGAGAAAAAATTACAACAGATGAAGTGGTTTCAACCCGTAAAAAACTAAATGCCCGGCAGAAAGCATTTACCGTGGAAGAGCTGAACGGGATGTAGATTTAAAAACATAATATTAAAAAATGCCTGAGCCGGAAACCGACTCAGGCATTTTTATTATAATTCCTACACTTTTACTGCAATCACAATCCCGGTAGCCCAAACCTGTTTTGTCAATACCAGATCTTTTCTTGCTTCCAGATCTTTAATCAGGTTAATCGCCTTCCTGTCATGACCTTCCGGCCAGTTGGGCTGTGGAAGCATATCATCGATAATGTAGATACCGCCTTTGTTTAACATTTCTAAAACTTCATCCAAAAGCAAATATTTCCCATGCCAGGTATCAGCAAAAATATAATCAAATTTCATCTCGCGATTACTTTCTACCCAATCTTCACCATCAGCTAAAACCAACGCCAGACGAGTATCCTGAGATAGATGGTTTTCGGCTATGTCCAGAAATTTTTCATCATTATCGATGGATATCAGAGTTGAGCTGCTATCCATACCTGCGAGTATCCAGGAAGTTGACAATCCGGTACCGGTTCCGAGTTCAAGAAATTTCCCGCCAGGTTTTGAAGCCGCCAGGGTTTTTAAGAGTGAACAAGTCTGAATATCAGACGCCATGGTAAAGCCGGAAGCTTTGGTAGCCAGGTCAATAGCTACAAAAGCACTTGGTAAAGGATTGTTAATTTCCTGTGTCATCAGAATAATGTTTTGTTAAGTTCTAAAAATAGATAAAAATCAACCGAAATCATATAGCAGAATCACATAAACTGCAATAATATTTTATTTTAAGAAATAACCAGATCAAATTTTAAATCAAACATTTCAATCAACATATCAAAACTCCATCACGAACCGTTACCTTTGCCACTTTTCCGTCAGAATTGCAAATCACAGTCATGTCATTATATACCACCGAAGCTCCGATCATTATTACCTGCAACAAGCGCCTGGCGCCATACCTTGAACAGGAGGTAAAAGATCTGGGGTTTAAAATTGAAGAGGCTTTTGTTACCGGTGTTCGCATAAAAGGTACCATTAATGATTGTATCAGACTTAACCTTAACCTTTATTGCGCTAGTCAGGTACTTTACAGTCTTCAGCAATTTGAAGCACAAAGCCCCGATCACGTTTATAATCATCTTGTAAAAATGGCCTGGGAGGATATTCTTCCTGATCCCGGCTATTTCTCGGTTACCAGTAACGTGCAGCATCCAACAATCAATAATGGAATGTTTGCGAACCTTCGGGTCAAAGATGCCATAGTTGACCGTTTGAGAGATAAAAGAGGAAATCGCCCCTCGACCGGATCTGAACTTATAGGGGCAGTTATTCACCTTTTCTGGAAACATGATTACGCAGAAATTTTCGTGGATACTTCCGGAGATTCACTTGCACGTCATGGTTACAGGAAAATTCCAGGCCGTGCGCCTATGCTGGAAGCACTCGCCTCGGCAACGATTCTGGCGAGCAAGTGGGATAAAACTTCGCCTTTTATCAATCCCATGTGCGGTTCAGGAACCCTGGCTATTGAGGCAGCTTTGATCGCAAGTAAAACGCGTCCGGGTTTGTTCCGTGATAATTTTGCATTTATGCATTTGCAGGGTTACGACAAAGAAGTTTATTATAGTGAAATGTATACGTTGGAAGACCAGATCATTGAAGTTTCCGGACTAAAAATTCTTGCAACGGATATCAGTGAAATGGCTGTTAATAATGCGAAAAAAAATGCCATCGCGGCCGGCGTGGCCGACATGATTGAATTCAGTGTTTGTGATTTTGCTGACACCGAAGTTCCCGAAGGAGAAAACGGTGTATTTTTTGTCAATCCGGAATATGGTGACCGCTTGGGCGAAATTGATGAGCTGGAAGAAACTTATGCCCGGATCGGGGATTTCATGAAACAAAAATGCAAAGGTTATTTTGGTTATGTATTCACCGGAAATCTTGATCTGGCAAAAAAAATTGGTCTGAAAGCGAAGCGCAGAATTGAATTTTATACCAGTACGATTGATTGCCGGTTACTGGAATATGAACTTTATGCCGGCACCAGAGAAATCAAAACAAATGCTCCTCAGGAAAACTGATTTATAAATTTGTAAACCATCATTAAATATTAACGTTACCAAGTCGTTCAACAAACGTCCATTAGTAACGTTGTTTTTGAACTCAGGCGGAATTATTAATCTATGAAAATCAGCTTTTCACTCATCATTTTAATATTTTGTTGTTTTTCCTGTCAATGGATAGGGAATCAGCCCAGCTTTGGAGATGACTATGTTACCTATAAAATCAGTAAAGGAAATCACGAAATTGACGATAATTCCAACCCTCTGTTCACAGCAAATGAATTAAAATTTCAGGCGATTTTTGACAGTACCTGTATTTATCAAACTGTTGATGCAGGCAATCAATATGACATTAACAAGCTGCTGGGATTTTCGGATTGTAATTCTCTGCATCATGAAAACAGCGCAAGGTTCGGATGGAACTGGCGGGACAATGCGATAAACATTTTCGCTTATATTTATGTAGCCGGCCAAAGACAAGAAAAACAATTGGGCACACTGGCTCTTGGTAAGGTGGGAAGTTTCGGTTTGTCAACATTGAACAATACTTACATTTTTATTTTCAACGGTGAACAAACGACTATGCCGCGTCATTGCTCAGGCGGACTTGGAGTTTCTTATAAGCTCCTTCCCTATTTTGGTGGTGATGAAGTTGCACCGCATGATATCAAAATAAAAATTCGCGATATTGAGTAATATTCAAAAAAAAATAGCCTGCAAGAATGACTTTGCCGGCTATTTTTTCATAATGGCTACTCATCGGCCAAACTTATACTGGATCTGACAGGATTTCTCTTTTTCTCCCTTATTGTTAACCTTGCTTTTGTAGGAGGCTCCTCTCTCAATCTTCTTTCCCTGGCCGAATTTAGTATGGCCGTTTTCTCTACCAACTTTTCGTGCCCTTCTGATTTAAATTGTACAGGAACTCGATTTTTAACTCCCTGCACGTCTTCAAAAGGTCTGTTGGCTTTTTTATGCCTTGTATTATGATCAAGGCCGTGAAGTTCCAGTTCTCTGCCCATATTATAAATATTTAATAAATTATATCAATTATACTATTATTCTTCTCAGCTATTGGTTCTAAAAAATCATTCCAAACATCAATTTTAGGGGCATAATATTTATAAACCTTTGGGTGAAACAGATTCCACCGAATCATTGTAGGATCCGTACTAATTTTACAACCTGTGGGAATAATTCCCCACCCCACCTTTTATTGCTTATATTATGCCGCAATCATCAAATCTTAGCAAATCCAGGCTTCAGGAGATAAAAGTCTTTTTGAACAATATTGATGCATCCAATGAAAGTACAGAATACACTGCCGATCAGGAGTATATTGTAATATCCATCATCGAACTGGCCAAACTGAAAGGCCGTCAGGATATCGTTGCAGAATTTGAAACTGCGTATATTCATCACCTCATCACAATCCAGAAATGGGTAGCCGAATTAAAAGTTATTACAGATGAAGCATTAAACGATTTCAACAACAGCGAAAGACATTCACTATTCGAAAAGAAGATTGTTGATATGAATGGTTATGATGTGAAACAATTTATCGGATATCTTAAAAATGACGGCTTATTAAAATAACAACCGACAGAGAAAAAATCCTCCCAATATCCTTAAATTGCAATTTTTCCGGATGTTTAATACGTTTGGAATAAAATCTGGTATGATATTTAAATACCTGATTTAAGATATACCAGATGTATTATCATTGAATTCTATTCCGTAAACCTTTTTAAAATATAAGAATATATTAAAGGCTGGTCCATTAATAAGTTCAATTTCTGAATTATGATTCTTATAGTTGACGACAGATCCGAAAATATCCTTCCTCTGAAAAAAATTCTTGAACTGAATAACTTCAAAACTGACAGCGCAGAATCCGGAGAAGAGGCCCTGAAAAAAATTCTGAACAACAGTTACTCGCTCATTATCCTGGATGTGCAAATGCCTGGAATGGACGGTTTCGAGGTTGCAGAAGCAATATCAGGATTTAAAAAAGCAAAGGATACACCCATCCTTTTTTTATCCGCAGTAAATAAAGAGAAAAAATTTATTACCAAAGGTTATACTTCGGGTGGTATTGATTATTTGACAAAACCGGTTGATCCGGATATTTTATTACTGAAAGTCAAAACATTCAACAAACTTTACGAACAACAGCAGGAACTTAAAGCGATTCAGATTTCGCTGCAAAACGAAATTGAGGTAAGAAAACAGGCTCAGGAAAATCTTGCTTCCAACATGCAGGAATTGCAGTTTGTCCTTGAATCACTACCGCAAATCGCATTTACCATGTCTACGAATGGTAAGATTGAGTATGTAAATCAGCACTGGTTCCAGTATTCTAATGATTCGGATACCTTGCCGGAAATTCACCCGGATGACAATTCCTGGGAAATCTGGAAAGAATCAGTGGCACAGGGGATTGAATTTTCATCTGATGTGCGTATTAAAAATCTCGTCACAAAAGATTACCGGTATTTTCTGTTGAAAACTATACCGGTTATGCAGCAGGGAAATATCATCCGCTGGGTTGGTACTTTCACTGATATTCACCAGCAGAAAATGGCTAATGAGCTTCTGGAACATAAGGTGCTTCAAAGAACCAAAGAGCTACTAGCAAAAAATTCGGAGCTTGAAACTACCAATCATGAACTTCAGCAATTTGCCTGGGTGGTATCTCACGATCTGAAAGAACCGCTTAGGAAAATCCAGACGTTTAACCATCTGATCAAAGATAAATTCCTGAACGGAAATCAGGAAGCAGCCTCTTACCTTGACAGATCGATCAGTTCCTCTGCACGAATGACAAGACTGATCAGTGACTTGCTTGATTATTCACGCTTATCTATTTCGGCTAATTTTCAGCCGACGGATTTAAATCATTTGATAAGTGATATTTTGAGTGATTTCGATGACCAGATCAAAGAGAAAAAAGCAATTGTCAGGGTTGACAAACTTCCTTTAATAGATACAATTGCCAGCCAGATCCGTCAGGTTTTTCAAAACCTGATCAGTAATGCGCTGAAATTTGCCAAAGAAGACACGGCTCCTAACATCACTATCACTTCGGAAATAATTGCTTCCAAGGATTTTGACAGTCTGCCATCGGAGTCCGGGAATTATTGCCGCATAACCATAAGTGATAATGGAATCGGTTTTGATGAAAAGTTTCTTGACAGGATTTTTGTAATTTTTCAGCGACTTAACAACCAAAGCAGTTACGAAGGAACAGGTATCGGACTTGCCATTGCAAAAAAAATAATGGACAAGCATAATGGTCTGATCTCCGCAAAAAGTCATGAAAACGAAGGCGCAAGTTTTATAATAATTCTGCCAATAAATCAAACTAACGAAGCCATTCAGCCAAGCAATACAGAAAAGATCTACCAATAAAAATATGCCTGCTACGTCCGCCAATTCAATAATCCGGCAACTTCAAATTGTATTTTCCGTCTCGGTTGTCCTTTTGGTTCTCAGTCTTTTTGCTTCCTTTTACAGTACGCAAAAACTGATCAAGAACTCCCAGCTTGTCAATCACACCAATCAGGTTCTGATTGAAGCTGAAAACATCATATCCTACATGAAGGACGCAGAAACCGGGCAACGCGGTTTTCTGGTCACGCTGGATCCTCAATTTTTACAGCCCTACAATGGTTCCTACGAAAAAACGGAGGCAAGTTATAATACACTGATTCTTTTGACAAGCGACAATCCTGTTCAGCAAAAATATCTGGACCAGGTTAAAAAACTGTATGAATCAAAGTTCATACAAATGCAAAAGATCATTGACAAAACGCTGAAAAACGATCAATCTGCATTTGACGCCAAAGCCAGGCAAATAGAAATGCTGAAAGGCAAACTGGTCATGGACAACCTTCGTATGATCGTTGAAAGAATAAAAACAGAGGAGAATAAGATGCTGAAAGAGCGAACAGAAGCGCAGCAGGTATACATTACTTACACGCCAATTTTGCTTGTGATTGCCGCATTGATATCCATCATGATTACCGCATTCGCCTATTTCCGTATCAAAAAAGATCTGGACGACCGCATTCGTAAGCAGAAAGAAGCTGAGGCAAAATATATTGAAACAGCCCAAAGAATCAATGTCATTGAAGGTATTACCAAACTTGTTTCCGAAGGTGATTATTCCGTGAGAAGTTCGGATAATATGGACGATGAGCTGGGAAGGATCTCAACGGCTTTGAATAGTATGACAGGATCTCTGGAACAAACATTTAATGACTTGTCCAACAAAAACTGGCTGCAAACCGGTACTGTAAAATTGAGTAATGCCATTCGCGGAGAAAGAATTTTGAAGAACCTGGCCGAGAATCTGATCAATACTATTACAGATTACATCAATGCGCCCCTTGGTACGGTTTATATTCTTGATAAAGACTGGAATTTTAAACTGACCGGTCATTATGCAGCAAGCCACGCGCCTGAAACAATAAATGGCGGAGACGGACTTGCAGGCCAGGTGATTAAAAATAAAAATTCGGTCATTATCCGTGATCTGCCCGAAAATTACATAACAGTTAATTCCACACTTGGACATACCGCACCAGCCTGCCTGGTCATTTTACCGCTGGTTTATGCTGATGAATGCATCGGGATTATTGAAATCGGATTATTGAGAGAACCCGGCCCGTTAGAAATTCAGTTTTTGACTGAAAATCTTGAAATGCTTTCTATCAGCGTGAACGCCGCGCTGGATTATGTAAAATTGCAGGATTTCCTTGAAGAAACGCAGGCGCAATCAGAAGAACTGCAAACGCAGCACAATGAGCTTGAAAACCTGAATGCAGAACTTGAAGCGCAATCTCAAAAACTTCAGGCCTCGGAAGAAGAGTTACGTGTGCAACAGGAAGAACTGCAACAGACCAACGGCGAACTTGAAGAACGCAGCAGTTTACTCGAAGAAAAAAATCTGGAAATAGAGAAAAAGGCTGATGAACTCGAACTGACAACACGTTACAAATCAGAATTTTTGGCCAATATGTCCCACGAATTGCGTACGCCACTCAATTCGATATTACTGCTTAGCCGGTTACTTGCTGAAAATGATGAGAAAAATTTAACAAGTGATCAGGTTGAGTATGCAACTGTCATTCAGTCGTCTGGAAACGGCTTACTGGGGCTGATTGATGAAATTCTGGATCTTTCCAAAATCGAAGCTGGAAAAATGGATCTCGATTATGCAAGGGTTTCCGTCCGGGATATTACCGGTGATATAAAATCACTTTTCAATCAGATTGCAAAAGAGAAAAACCTGGAATTTAAAATTTCAGTAGCAGACGATGTTCCGGCCATTATTGAGACCGACAGAATGCGTCTTGAACAAATACTTAAAAATCTGATTTCAAATGCGCTGAAATTCACATCACAAGGTTCAGTTGAACTGACTGTTAACACTAATCCTGTTGATAACAACACGGTTTCATTTACTGTAAAGGATACCGGAATTGGAATTCCGCCTGAAAAACAGCAGCTTATCTTTGAAGCATTCCAGCAGGCAGACGGATCCACTAAAAGAAAATACGGCGGAACCGGGCTTGGATTATCAATTAGTCGTGAATTGGTAAAATTGCTCAAAGGTGAAATTTCGCTGATCAGTGAACCAGGTAAAGGAAGTGAGTTCACACTGATCATTCCCGTTTCTCAAAGTCAACAGGTTCAAGTACAGGAAAATAAAAATTTATTCGGCGTAGCAACAACTGATTCGTTTACTAAAAAAGAGGAATCAGTGGATACCCGTTTCATCAGTACCGTAATTCCTGAAAATATTCCGGATGACAGATCTTCAATTACGGAAAAGGATAAATCCATCCTCATCATTGAAGACGATACCAACTTTGCAAAATCGCTTTTGGAATATACCAGAAAAAAGGGTTATAAAGGGATTGTAGCAGTGCGTGGTGATGAAGGACTGGAACTGGCCGAAAGTTTTAAACCGCTGGGAATTTTACTGGATTTACAGCTGCCGATTATGAGTGGCTGGGAAGTGATGGACAAGCTGAAATCAAACCAGAAAACCCGGCATATTCCTGTACATATCATGTCTTCCCATAAACTTAAAAATGAAAGTTTATTGAAAGGAGCGGTTGATTTTATTGACAAGCCCATGGCGCTTGACAAGATGCAGGAAATCTTTAAAAAGATTGAATATGTATTGAGCAAAAAGTCGAAAAAAGTACTGATCGTTGAAGATAATCCGCAGCACGCCAAAGCATTGGCTTATTTCCTGGAAACTTTCAATATCAATTCCGAATTAAGAAGTAATATCTCTGAAGGTGTAGAAGCCCTGAAAAATAAGGAAGTAGATTGCGTGATCCTGGATATGGGAATTCCTGATAAACAGGCTTACGAAATGTTGGAAGAAGCAAAGAAAAATCCGGGTTTCGAAAATCTTCCTATTATTATTTTCACCGGAAAAAGTTTGTCAATGAGTGAAGAGCTGCGGATTAAACAGTATGCAGATTCTATTATTGTCAAAACTGCACATTCCTATCAACGCATGCTGGACGAGGTATCGCTTTTCCTTCATGTTGTTGAAGAAAGCAAAAAACCACAGGTAAGGGATGGGGATTTCAAAAAGCTCGGGGCATTAGAACAAATTTTACAGGGAAAAACAGTTCTAATCGCTGATGATGATGTCAGAAACATTTTTTCACTGACAAAATCGTTGGAAAATTATAAAATGAACGTCATTACTGCGCTTGATGGCAAGGAAGCTTTACAAAAACTTCACGAAAATCCTGCAATAGATGTAGTTTTGCTTGACATGATGATGCCGCAAATGGATGGTTACGAAACTGCCCGAAGGATTCGCGAAAATTATCAATGGAAAAATCTTCCGGTGATTGCGGTGACTGCCAAAGCGATGACTGGTGACAGAGAAAAATGTATCAACGCCGGGGCTTCGGATTATATAACCAAACCTGTTGATATAGATCAGCTTATGTCATTATTACGCGTATGGCTCTATGCAAAATCCTGATCAACGTTACTGAAAAATAGTACAGACTTATAGTTACAAATTATGCACAAAAAAAGGGTGTTGATCATTGACGATGATGCCAGAAATATTTTTGCACTTTCTGCTACCCTGCGTTCAAAGTCATTTGAAAGTATTTCCCGTACCGGTGCGCGGGAAGCATTGGAATTGTTGAAAACGGATGAAATTGTAGATGTAATTCTGATTGATATGATGATGCCGGATATGGATGGTTATGAAGCAATTCCGCTCATCAAAAATATTGAAGCCAGGCGGCAGACACCCGTTTTTGCGGTAACAGCACAGGCTATGGTCGGGGATAAGGAGAAATGTCTCAGGGCCGGTGCAGACGACTATATTTCCAAACCGATAAATGTTGACCACTTATTAGAATTGCTACGAAGTATTTAGAACCTGCTATGATCGAGGACGAGGAAATAGATCTTCTTTTGAATGACGTATTTGAGATATACGGATATGATTTTGCCAACTATTCCAAGGCATCACTGAAAAGACGTATCATAAGATTATTCGCGCTCGATAAGTTTCCAAGCTTTGCAGAGCTGCGTTATCGGGTGAGAACAGAAGAAGATTATCTGAAACGATTTATTGAAGAGATTACCGTGAACGTGACAGAAATGTTTCGGGATCCGGCCTTTTACAAAGTTTTGAGAACAGAAGTTCTGCCGATTTTAGGCACCAAACCTTTCATCAGAATCTGGCATGCCGGCTGCTCCACAGGTGAAGAAGTTTTTTCAATGGCTATATTGTTGCAGGAAGCCAATTTGTTGAAAAAATCACTTTTATACGCCACTGATCTGAACCCCAGCGTACTAGAAAAGGTTAGAAAGGGAATTTTTCCGCTGCACCAAATGAAACAATATTCAGAAAGTTATATAGCGTCTGGCGGTGTAAAAGATTTTTCTACTTACTATACTGCCAATTACGGACAGGCAAAACTCAATGAAGATTTATCTGAGAAAATAATTATTTCTACACACAACCTTGTTTCAGACAGTTCCTTTAATGAATTTGACCTGATTCTTTGCCGAAACGTGCTAATCTATTTTGATAAAGATTTGCAGGAAAGAGCCTTAAAGTTGTTTGATGAAAGCCTGGGAGCACTTGGTTATCTGGCCCTGGGTTCAAAAGAAACGCTGAAATTTTCAACCATACAATCGAGATACAAGCAATTGGATAAGGAAAAAATATGGAAGAAAACAATGTAAAAAATAGATATAAAGCCATAGTTATCGGTGGTTCCGCGGGTAGCCTTTCTGTTTTGTTTGAGGTTTTTCCAGCCTTGAAACCGGTGTTGGATGTAGCCATAATACTGGTATTACACCGTAAATATTCGGGCGATTCTTCCCTTTCTGATCTGCTTTCTACAAAAACATTCTTACCAACAAAAGAAATTGATGACAAGGATCCTATCCTTCCTGGTCACGTTTACCTTGCTCCTGCTGACTACCATCTGTTAATTGAAAAAAACCATTTCTTCTCGCTCGACATTTCGGAAAAAATCAATTACAGCCGGCCAAGTCTGGATGTTACCTTTGAGTCAGCGGCGGATACTTTTGGTTCGTCTCTTGTTGCTATGCTTTTGTCGGGTTCAAATAACGATGGAACGGCCGGTTTGAAAGCCGTAAAAGATGCCGGTGGATTTATCATCGCTCAAAATCCCGAATCTGCGCAAATGCCTTATATGCCGCAAAGTGCTATAAATAAAATGGATATGGATCTGATACTGGATTCCAGAGGAATTATTGACTTTATTAATACAATAAATCAATAAAGTTTACTGCTCAGGCGGCGTCTGCTGCGGCAAAAGCAGCTTATAATTGATTAATACCATATTTGCGATGAACTCGGCATTGCAATTCAACAGCATAAAAAATACTTTTACCTTCATAGCGTGATGTCAATAATTATGGTCTTAAATTGATCTGCAATGATTCGGGCATTCATGTATCTTGTACCTTTTTAAAAATTAAAAATGGATTTCAAAACCACATTAGAAAACATCTTTGTTGAGGCAAAGGATGTTCCGGCTGAGTTTTCCCTTCCTTCTGAAATTCACCAGCGGGAATATCTGAGTAATGGAGAAATGAAGCAATGGAACGGCCAGGTTCATGAGGTATATTCTCCAATTTGTATCAAAACTGAAAACGGTCTAGAAAGAAAACTGATCGGAAGTTATCCTGTTTGTACTGAGGAAGAAGCGCAGGCCTCGCTGGAAGCCGCTGTGAAAGCGTACGACAACGGCCGTGGCGAATGGCCCATCATGAGCGTTGAAGAACGTATTCATCATGTTGAAAAATTTACGGGCAAAATGATAGAGCAAAAAGATATTATCGTCAAGCTCATCATGTGGGAAATTGGTAAATCCTTTGCTGATTCCACAAAAGAATTCGACCGCACTGTTGAATATATCTATGCAACGATTGATTCTTTGAAACACCTGGACAGAGATTCGTCCGGTTTTGAGATTGTTGACGGCATTGCGGCCCAAATTCGACGGTCGCCCCTGGGCGTGGTTTTGTGTATGGGACCATTTAACTATCCTTTAAATGAAACATTCACAACCCTGATCCCGGCATTGATCATGGGCAATACAATCTTGTTCAAACCTCCGAAATTTGGTACGCTTTTACATTACCCATTGCAGGAAGCATTCCGGGACTGTTTTCCAAAAGGTGTGATAAACGTGATTTATGGACGTGGAAATGCTATCGTTCCGGGCTTGATGCAATCAGGAAAAATCAATGTTCTAACCTTGATCGGGTCCAGTAAAGTTGCAAATGAGTTGAAAAAGCAACATCCGAAAGTGAACAGATTGCGTGCCGTTCTGGGGTTGGATGCTAAAAATGCGGCAATTGTTACAGCGCACGCAGATATTCCTCTCGCTGTTAAAGAAACCATTACAGGCTCACTGTCTTTTAACGGGCAACGTTGTACTGCGTTAAAAATCGTTTTGGTACATAGAAGTATTGCCGATGAATTTATCAAACAATTCAACATTGCAGTTGGTCAGCTAAAATTTGGAATGCCTTGGGAAAAAGGCGTATCGCTGACACCGTTACCAGAACCTAATAAAATTGATTATCTGAACGAGTGTATTGCAGACGCGGAAAAATTCGGGGCAAAAATTATGAATGAAAACGGAGGAACGTCCGTAGCTTCTTTCTTTTACCCCGCCGTTGTTTATCCTGTAAACGATCAGATGAAGTTGTATCATGAAGAACAATTCGGGCCAATAATTCCTATTGTTCCTTTTGATGATCTGGAAGAAACCATTGATTTTCTGATTGCGTCTACGCATGGACAACAGGTAAGTATTTTTAGCAACAATGCTCAGGAAGTTTCCTGGCTTATTGACCCGCTTGTGAATTTGGTTAGCCGTGTCAACATCAATACGCAATCACAAAGAGGGCCGGATGCATTTCCATTTACAGGACGTAAGGACAGCGCGGAAGGAACACTTTCTATACCCGACGCAATTCGCTCGTTTTCAATACGTTCACTTGTTGCCTTTAAAATGAACGACAGCAATAATCAGCTGATCAATGAAATTGTGAGAGAAAACAGCTCCAATTTTTTAAGTACGAAATTTATTTTTTAAGATTCAGGATAATATCTTTTGAATTTAATTAGTCCTCCGTAAGTCCTGCTTTGCCAATAGTTTGGAAAACGGATTTGCGGAGGATATTTCTTTCAAACAATATAATTTAGATTCAATCAAAACGGTTGTTTATTTCTCTTTAAAAAGCTTAAAAAATATTTGTAAGGCTCTGGTATAAAATAATTTATGAATAAATTTCAATAAACGTTTCTCTCAGACAATTTTAAAATCCTACGTATATCTGAATTTTTTTTATATTTTACCACTAAATACACTAATTAAAAGCCTGGATTGTGTTATAGATATAACTGCATTCCTATATTTGCAAATATTCACAAAATTGAAAGTCATACTTTTGACTTAAATAGGAAGTCAGGATTACCAGTCAGTCTAAATCACTGGGATCAGTGATAAGATTATAAAAAAAAGAAATGTTAAACAAAGCCGTTACTACCATGGACCAGGACACGAAGTTAAGTGCAGATTATATTGATTCTCAAATAGGAAATGTGATAGAATACTACGATCGCTGGGAATTCGGGGAAGAGCCCTTTTTCGGAAAAGCGCGTATTAAAGGTCTGGCAGATGATGAGTTTGGAAAACTGAGAATTATCTGTGAGGTATTAGAAGGAAGCGACCTTGAATTGGCCTATGAAGAAGAAGACAATTTTGTGCATTCTGATAATCGTCCGATTTATGCAGGCGCACCTCCATTTGAGATTTATTCCGCCAACTGGGTAACCACCGATGGGAAAAAGAAAAAACAGACTTTCATTTCCCTTCCTAATGAAAACGCCCGGGCATATGCAGCTCAGCTGACCAATAGTAAAGTTGTTGTAAAACGCATCTACTAACAAAAATGCCAGCTTCTCTCGTATTGAAAGAAGCTGGCAACTATAAATCTTTTATATCAGGCTGGCATGAGCATCAACTGATTAAATTCATTTTCAGCCAGTTGAACTTGTTTTCGGCTTAGCCCGCTATACAATAAAATAAGCTCCCTCCCCTGCTCTTTTGTAACTGTCTGCAACTTCCAATATTTTGGATGACTAATACCAATCGGTGTTCTAAACGCTTTTTCACCTGGTTCCCTGATCAGGATCTCGCAGTCCGTTTTTAATTTTTGTGTTGTGGAATGATAGGTTGCCTCAAAGATTATTTTAACCTCCCGGCGATTTTTCAAAGTGAAAACTTTTTCATGTGTCATGACTATTCTATCTTTTTTTATAACAATACAAAGTTAACCTATTAACGATTTATACTTGAAAATTGTATTGAATTTTTATTAAAATGTTATTAAACGTTAGGGAATTATTTAAAACAGCAACAGAATTAAGACGTTAAGTTCTCTGGTTGGTCACAGAAATTAAGAATTCTGATAGTAATTACTTCATCCTTTCAAATTTCGTTACAATGAAAATCCTGCTAACCGGTGCCACGGGTTATATTGGCAAAAGATTATTGCCAGTTTTACTGGAAAATGGCCACAATGTGATTTGTTGTGTCCGGGACAAAGGCAGATTTACACCACCCGAAAATTCTGAAAATCAGGTTACTGTTATTGAAGCAGATTTTCTGAATCCGGATACACTTACTGAAATTCCTGACGATCTGGACGGAGCTTATTACCTGATCCATTCTATGTCATCAGATTCAAATGATTTTGCAAAGCTGGAAGATAAGTCAGCAGAAAATTTCCGGAACCGTATGAATCAAACCCAGGTAAAACACATTGTTTATTTGAGTGGTATCACTAACGATCATAGTTTGTCAAAACACCTGGCTTCCAGAAAAAATGTCGAGGATATTCTGGCAGAAGGAAAATATCATTTTACAACTTTGAGAGCAGGAATAATCATTGGTTCAGGCAGCGCTTCTTTCGAAATTATAAGAGATTTGATTGAAAAACTTCCGATTATGATTACACCAAAATGGCTTCAAACCAAATCGCAGCCGATTGCCATCCGGGATGTAATTACCATGCTTGAAAAAGTGCTTTTCAATTCTGAAACCTATGGCGAAAGTTTTGATATCGGCGGACCGGATATTCTTACTTACAAACAAATGCTTTTAGAGTTTGCAGAAATCAGAAATTTGAAGCGTTTCATCATCACCCTGCCCGTTCTGACACCGAAACTATCTTCCTATTGGCTTTACTTTGTCACTTCAACCACGTTTTCTCTGGCAAAAAAACTTGTTGATAGCATGACTGTTGAAGTGGTATGCCGCGACAACAGACTTTCGGAATTGCTCGATATTAAACCCATGACTTATCATGAAGCCATTGCTGCGGCTTTTACAAAAATTGAACAGAATGCAATTATTTCCAGCTGGAAAGATTCCCTGATCAGCGGGAGAATCAATACCAGACTGACGCAGTATATACAGGTTCCGGTAGATGGTTGTTTCAAGGATATTAAAAAATTTCCGATCCGCGATATCCATACGGTGCAATCCCGAATCTGGCAAATTGGCGGACAAACCGGCTGGTATTATGCAACCTGGCTCTGGCAATTGCGTGGTTATTTTGACAAACTTGCGGGTGGCGTCGGCATGCGCAGAGGGAGAACCTCGGCTATTGATATTCATTCAGGAGATACGCTGGATTTCTGGCGAGTTTTGCTTGCAGACAAAAATCAGGGCCGACTTTTACTATTTGCAGAAATGAAACTTCCCGGAGAGGCCTGGCTGGAATTCAGCATCAATGGAAAAGAATTAACCCAAACGGCAACTTTCCGGCCAAAAGGCTTGTATGGAAGGCTTTACTGGTATTCTTCCATGCCTTTTCACTTTTTTATATTTAAAGGCATGATCACCGCAATTACAAAATAACGGCTCCGGGTGATCAAATCCGAAGCCGTTATTCCTTATTACCCACACCCAAATCTAAATTATTTTTTCAATTCCTTTATTTCATATTGAACTTCCTGTAACATTTTGAGCAACTGCTGCATATCAGTCTGCGGCTCAGGAAGCTGCTTGCTATGGAAGCTGTAATATTCCCATAATTCTAAAACCTCCGACACCGGAACAGTGTACGCAAAATATTGTTTATTAAACGATTGCAAGAGCATTGTCCCGTCCTCATTTATTGTGACCTGTTTGAAAACGAAATCCTGTTCTCCTTTCAGAATCACGATACATGGCGTTTCATTTTTTAACATCCGCCAGTCCTGAACATATCGTGTGATGATATCACTGCCTTCCGGTACCGGAAGCATGGAATCTCCGACGGTAGGAAACATACGAAATGTGCCATTTTTTGGCAGATTCGGCAGATTAAATCTTGGCAAGCCGGCCAGGAATTCAGGATCACTATATCCAGAACGATATCCGGCTTTGGCTTTCACGGGAACGTACTCTACATTTTCTTTCTCATCCTTATCCACCGTAATGGCCAACACGCGGATCTTGTTTCCGGACATGTAAGCCTGGCTGCCATCTTCCAGATCTTTCAGTTTTTGTTCACTGAGTTTTGACAGATCCATTTTTAAGAGACAGTCAATACTCATCTTGAAAAACCCGGAAGTATTCACCAGATCTTCTACCGTCGGGTTGACGGTCCTTCCGCTTTCATGTGCATTCAGCTTCACACGCGAAATTCCAAGCTTTTCGGCTAAAACCTCCTGGCTCATTTTTTTTCGCAGTCGTAAATGCTTAATGTTTCCCGACCAAAATATTTGTTGCGTCTCCATAACGATATGATACTTTTGAAATCAATCAGTAGATATTTTCAATATCAAATGTAATAACTTTTTACATAAAACATACAAAACATGAAAATATTTTTTCTGTATTTAATTTCAAACCAATAAGTTATAACCAGGTGAAAGGATCAGTTATTAATACAGAATTGATGTGTGAGATGAAATTTTTATTTAAAGTATTTTATGAAAATATTACATAAATCATTTTGTTTAACTATTTTTGAAAAACGTTAAACAAAATGGCTTTATACTCCATTAAGGATCTGGAAAGGATCAGCAACCGAAAAGCCCATACAATACGCATCTGGGAGCAGCGGTACGGTTTGCTTGAACCTGAAAGAACGGAAACGAACATCAGATTTTACGACGAAAATCAGCTTAAAAAACTGTTGAACGTATGTACTTTGATGAGCAAGGGTATGAAGATTTCGCATATCAGCAAACTCAGTAAATCAGAAATGGATACTGAGATTGATAAAGTGATCAACGAATCATTTCAAGGCGAAGAAAATGTGGAAGCCATTACAAATCAGGCGCTGCTTTCTCTTTCGACTTATGACCAGATACTTTTTGACGATCTTTTTTCAAACGCGGTAACTCATTTTGGACTTGCTGTAACATACACTAAAATAATATATCCGCTTCTTGTAAGAACAGGATTGATGTGGATAAAGGACGATCTGCTTCCGGCTCAGGAACACTTTTTGTCTAATCTTATTAAACAAAAACTTTTCAGTGCTATTGAAGCAATTCCGTTACCAAAAAATGCGGATCAAACCTGGATTTTATTCCTTAATGAGTCGGAGGATCATGAAATCGGATTATTATTTGCAAATTATCTTATACGCCAACATGGGAAAAAAGTTATTTATCTGGGACAACGAGTGCCTTATAATGACTTAACCAATGTAGTAGAACAGTGTAAACCGACGCACATTTATTCATTTTTCGTAAGAAATCAATACGAAAATGAGCTGACTGAATTAGTCAAAAACCTGAATAATGACTTCGGATCCTGTGTGATCTGCATTTCGGGGGGCGATCAGAACGTTCAGAAAATTGCCGGTGAAAATAACATCATGCAGATCAAAACAATTGATACTCTCATTGAAATTTTAACAACCAACAATGCTTAACCCGACTGGTAAAACAAATAAAAAAGACGTTGCCGTAATCGGTTCCGGATTTGCAGGAATGGCCGCTTCGGCCATATTGGCTGCAAACGGCACAAAGGTTACAGTGTTTGAAAAAAATGCAAAAAGCGGTGGACGCGCCAGATCCTTTGAAAGCAATGGTTTTATTTTTGACATGGGCCCGAGCTGGTACTGGATGCCTGATGTATATGAAAATTATTTCAACTTATTTGGAAAAACAACTTCTGATTTCTACGAATTAAAGAAGTTGGATCCCGGATTTGCAGTTGTTTTTGGAGAAAATGAAGTAATAGATATCCCATCAGATTTTGATGATATATGCACGTTATTTGAAGGCATTGAAACAGGAAGCGGAGTAAAACTAAGGAAGTTTATTGAAGAAGGTGAGTTTAAATACCGGGTTGGAATGGGTGAAATGGTTTTTAAACCTGGCCATTCGGTCACCGAATTTTTCAGTTTGAAACTTTTCAAAGACGCATTGCAGATACAGTTATTTTCTTCTTTTAGTGAACATGTCAGAAAATATTTCAAGAATCCAAGATTGCTCGCCATCATAGAGTTTCCGGTTCTTTTTCTGGGAGCAATGCCAAAAGATACACCGGCTTTATATAGTCTGATGAATTTTGCCGGTTTGAAACAAGGCACATTTTATCCAATGGGCGGTTTCGGAAAAGTTGCGGATGCATTTAAGACAATCGCTGAAAACGAGGGCGTAGATTTCAAAAATTCTCATAATGTAGACTGGTTAGAAATTAATGCAGGCTCTATCAGTCATTTACATTCAAACGGTAACAGCCATCAGGTAGACGCGATTATCGGAAGCGCAGATTACCATCATATCGAAAATGACCTGCTGCCCGACTATCTGCAATCGTACAGTGATTCTTATTGGTCCACAAGAACGTTTGCTCCTTCGTGTCTTCTTTTCTATCTTGGTGTAAATAAAAAAATTGATAAGCTGAGACATCATAATTTGTTCTTTGATGAAGATTTTGAACAGCACGCAGTAGAAATTTACAAAGAAAAAAAGTGGCCGACGAATCCCCTTTTTTACGTATGCTGTCCATCGAAAACAGATCCGTCTGTGGCACCGGAAGGTATGGAAAATATCTTTGTGCTGATGCCGATAGCGATTGGTTTGAATGATACAGAGGAAGTCAGGGAGGAATATTACAAAGCGTTAATGAAACGGCTGGAAAAGTTCGCCGGCGAAGATGTAACCAGTCACGTGGTATATAAGAGAAGCTACTGTGTCTCTAATTTTATCAGTGACTATAATGCGTACAAAGGGAACGCCTATGGGTTGGCTAATACTTTGATGCAAACAGCGATTTTCAAACCGAAAATGAAAAGCAAAAAGGTTAAAAATCTATACTACGCGGGACAGTTAACGGTACCCGGACCAGGCGTTCCACCCTCCATTATTTCAGGACAAATTGCAGCACAAGAACTTTTGAAATTCCTAAAGAAATAACTATGAAAGCAATCTTTGATAATCTCTCGGCTTCTTGCAGCAAGACGACCACTCAGTTGTATAGTACTTCTTTTTCATTAGGCATCCAGTTTCTTGATAAAAAATATCATGAACCGATTTACGGGATCTATGGATTTGTGAGACTGGCAGATGAGATCGTAGACAGCTTTCATGCGTATGACAAGGAATTTTTGATGAAAAAAATCAGAAAGGATACAACGGAAGCTATTGACCTGAAAATCAGCATAAATCCTATACTGAACAGTTTTCAGCATGTGGTGCATACCTACAAAATTGAATGGGCATTGATCGATACTTTTTTAAAAAGTATGGAAATGGATCTTTATCAAAAAGAACATACCGAAGATTCTTACAATCAATATGTTATGGGATCTGCTGAGGTCGTGGGGCTGATGTGTTTACGTGTATTCACCCAGGGCGACCTAGTTCTATATGATGACCTGAAACCATATGCAATGAAACTTGGCGCTGCATTTCAAAAAGTAAATTTTCTTCGAGATCTGATGGCAGATTATCAATTGCTGGGCAGAAATTATTTCCCGGATGTCAATTTTCAGCATTTTTCAGCTGAAGATAAAATGAACATTCAGAAAGAAATTGAAGCTGATTTTGATGAAGCACTCATTGGGATAAAACAATTACCAGCCGGAGCCAGAAGAGGCGTTTATCTGGCTTATTTCTACTATAAAAAATTATTTCTGAGAATTAAAGAATTGCCTCCGGAAAAGGTAATGACGGCGAGAATCAGAATTCCGGATTATAACAAAATCGGTTTAATGTTTCAGTCATTATTTAGGCATCAATTTGATCTTTTATGACAATAATTTGTTGTAAAAAGTAGTACTGTAAACAGGCATTCTAATTGCTTTGCCCGTTTTAAATCCTAAATCAATAAAGCATGAATGATCACGTTGTCCTTGTAAATGAAAATGATGTTGAAATTGGACTGATGCCCAAGCTTGAAGCGCACCAGAAAGGAGTCTTGCACCGGGCATTTTCTATCTTTATTTTCAATACAAACGGCGAAATGCTTTTGCAGCAGCGCGCCTATGGCAAATACCATTCAGAAGGCTTGTGGTCCAATACCTGTTGCAGCCACCCTTATCCTGATGAAGCAACTTCCGACGCAGCCACAAGACGATTGAAAGAAGAAATGGGAATTGATGCCGGTTTAAATTTTTTATACTCTTTCCGCTATGAAGCTGGTCTGGATAACGGATTGACTGAGCATGAATTAGACCATGTTTTTTGGGGAATTACAGATGTGGTGCCGGTTATTAACCCCGATGAAGTTTTAAGTTACAAATATATTTCAGAAGAGAACCTTCGCGCAGACATGAAGGAGAATCCTGCAAAGTACACGGAATGGTTCAAAATATGCCTTAGTGAAGTTTTAGACAGAATAAGAATTTAAGCAAAATATGAATCCAGTTATTGTAAATATCCTGACCGTAATTATAACTTTTGTTCTGATGGAATGCGTTGCCTGGCTGGCACACAAATATCTGATGCATGGCCTTTTCTGGTTTCTTCATCATGACCATCATCAAAGAGATGACAAAGATTTCTTTGAAAAAAACGACTATTTTTTCCTCATTTTCGCAACGCCTGGTATACTGTGCCTTTTCCTGGGTGTGCAGCAGCATTTCAATGTATTGTTCTGGATTGGTACCGGAATAACTTTGTACGGAATGGCTTATTTTCTTGTCCATGACATTTTTATTCACCAGCGTTTTAAAATTTTCAGAAACACTGATTCCTTTTATCTGAAAGCAATTCGTAAAGCGCATAAGGTGCATCACAAGCATTTAGGTAAAGAAGAAGGGGAATGTTTTGGTATGTTATGGGTTTCGTTCAAGTACTTTAAGGAAGCGAAACAATCAATGGCCAAGCAAAACAAAGTACAACGCTCTGTTTAAGGCCGTTAAAACTTTTCGCCGTGCGTTAATGTGATGAGTCTTCGCATTAATGCCGGCGATTTATCAAGCAGCTTTAAGGCAAAATGCGTTGTATTTTTCCTGCCAAATAAATTCTGCAAATAATAACCTGCCATAATCCTGTTGCTGAATGCTGTATTCCAGGATTTTTTGTAAGCTGTTGATACCTGTTCAATCGAACATTGATTCCGGAAGTATTTTGTCAGTTCCCTGGCAAGTATTTTCGAGGCTCTCATACCCATACTCATTCCATTTCCACACAAAGGCGTGATTGACCCTGCCGCATCACCTAAAAGAAAAATATTCCCAACATCTGTTTGTTTATTTCGAAACTGAATGTTGCTTATTACCAATGGATTAGGATTTATAAATTCTGATTTGGTAAAATAATCTTTCAAAAACGGATTTTTGAAAAGTATATTTTCTTCCATCAGTTTAACGTCCTTTGCATTGTTTTGAAGATTTTCAGCGGTGGTCAGATAACAAAGACAATGCCAGTCCTGATCCACTTTTGAAATGCCGCAATAGCCATTCCTGAAGTTATGCAGCTCAATGCGATTAGCAGCCAAATCGCTTTTAATGTGATATTTGACACCAATATAGTTGGTACTTTTGCTATTGATCCGGCTATGATACTTTTCGTTTTTTTGAATAAATGAAGGCGTATATTTTCCATAACTTCCACAAACAACAGAAGCCCTGAATTTTCCGTTAACCGTATCAATTTCCTGTAAATCTGCTCCGGCTTGAACCACGGAATTAACTTTGCAATTTTGGAGAATTGTAACATTTTTTTCAATTGCCAGTTGATACAAATAATGATCAAGACTAAATCTGCTGATACCAAAACCACCCATTTCCAGGCTTTGGTTTAGCATAAATCCTTGTTCAGAACTTATACCCAGACTATTAATGATGGGCAAATTGTATGTTTCAATAGGCAAACCGAGTCCAACCAGAAAATCCCAGCTTTCCAGGGAAATATATTCACCGCAGACTTTGTGTAAAGGGTATTCATTTTTTTCAAATAAAACGACACTAATTCCCTCATCTGCAAGCTGAATAGCCAAACATAACCCGGCCAAGCCCCCACCGATAATGGCACAATTATATGTTTTATTCTCTGGTTCCATCCACAATGATCAGATGCCTGAAAGCCCATTTATCTTTAACTGAAAAATTAACAGCTTCGGATTGTTCTAGAATTGATATCCATTCTTTCTTTTTAAAACCTCTCAAAACTGAAAGCGGCGCATCGTTTTTTACAAGATAAGATTTTGAAAACAAATAAGTCAGCCATTTGATTGAATAGTATGCAAGCGGATTTCTTTCAAGATCGTTGATAACCAGCACTGATTTATTTCTTACAGCAAAACTGACCAATGCCAAAAGCTCAGCTTCTGAAAGATGATGACAAAACAAACAGGCATGAATGATGTCAATCTTTTCGATATGGTTGAATACGTTTTTGTAATCATCACAAATAAACCGGATCCCTGTGTTTTCTGGATTGTTTTCTGCGTATTTTACACAAACCGGCTTCAAATCAACTCCTTGTAAATCAATAGAATAACCATGTTTCGTTCTCCACCTCTTGATTCGCTTTAACGTATCGCCTCCTCCACAACCAATATCAACGAATGAATAATGCCGTCCTGGTTTTACAATCGATTTTAATGCTGAAAAAGAGATATTATAACCTCCAAGCCAGTGATTAATGAAATCCAGTTCACGCAGATTTTGAAATAAATCTTCTTCCGGAATTTCTTCCTGGTCAAGAAGCTCCTTTTTTGTACTTCTCAACCTAAACATATTGCAGTTGCATGGTTTCGATGCTCAGTCCCGGACCAAAAGCGGCCGCGAAAAGTTTTTCACCAATCTTCGCACCTTCTGCTTTTTCCAATATCATTTTAAGGACAAATAAAACGGTTGGAGAAGACATATTTCCGTAATTTTTCAGTACATCATATGTTTCAGTTAACGTGCATTTATCAAGACCCAATGCGATGGAAAAATCGTCTACAATCTTCTTCCCGCCGGGATGAATGGCCCAATAAGCTATCTCAGAAGCATTTAACCCAATTTCATCTAACATTGGTAGAATATTTTCCTTTATTAACCCCGGCACATACGAAGTAAGATTCATGATGAAACCTGTTTCTGATAATTGCCAGGCCATGTCTCTATACCCCTGATGCAGGATCATGGAATTAAACCGGTTAACCTCCACCGTCTTATGATAATTATTTTGATCAGGCTGAGAAGACATTAATACGGCAGCGGCACCATCTCCAAAAATCAGATTGGAAAGAATATAGTCATCATTAAATCTTTTCTGAAAATGAATCGTACACAATTCCGTACAAACAATCAGTACGTTGGCATTTGGCTGACTTCTACAAATTGAATCTGCACTTTTAAGCGCAATGATTGCAGCATTGCAGCCCATAAAATTGACACTGCTCCGCTGTGTATCCGGCTTCAAATCAAGTTCTCTGATAAGCTCAATATCCAGACCAGGCGCAAATAACCCGGTACAGGTAACGGTGATAATGTGCGTTATTTCCTTTTTGTGTGAATCAATATTTTCAATATCATGAATGGCTGCGAGAGATAGCTCAATTGCATATTTTTTATACAGCATCATTCTGTCTGTCAGACCCGGTTCATCTGTGGAATTCTGTGAAAACAATTCAAAATCACTCGAATTTTGATCAAAGTCTTTCAGAACAGAATATCTCTGACTTATACCCGTCTTTCCGGCAACGATTTTAATTTTACGTTTCAGTGTGTCATCATTCGTCGAATTCAAATAAAATGAACTCAATTCTTCTTGTGAAAAACAATTTTCCGGAACTGCGGTCCCAATAGCGGTGATATAACTCAAAGGAAAAAATTGATAATAATGAGTACAAAAAAACAACTGTTCATACAAAGTGCGGCGATCCAGTTCATCCGCATGGTATTCCTGAAATTTGCATTTTCTGTATTTTTATTGACCAGATAAAACCAATAAAAAAAATACAAAACGATTGGAATGAAGAACAGCTGTATGATAAAAAAAATCATTCCAGAATCCTGGCTTTGAAAATACAAATAGTAGAAAATATTGCATAAGGCAAACATCAGCGCTGTAAAAATAAATGTAACTCTGTATCCCAATTTGTAACTCAGCGTTGTGATCCCGTCGCGAAGGTCTTGCTTATGCTGGTAAATCTGAGTAAGTGGATATGCGCCAGCGATTTGAAAAGAACATCCAAGCAGGATAAAAAGGTTATCCCGGGTGAGTGCCAAAGAATTTCCGGTTATCCCGGCCATAGACATATAGTAAGTAAAAGCACCCTGGAAAATTGTCACGACCAGAAAGCCAATAACAGCATATTTTTTCAAACGGATTTGTCTGGAACTGTATGCACGCGACGCTGCTATATAAAGCAGTAAACAAATGGCAAAGAACTTACCGACAAAAAAAAAGGCCAGGGAAACTGCAAGTACATCCAGAAATATGGTCACGTAAAAAAGGCTTTCCGTTGGCATAGGCGGTTTTTCTATTCCGCCGATGCTGTCTTCATCCCGGTCGATGTAACTGTTATAACCATTACTGGCCGGATAAATCAAAAAATGTATGATAAAAAAAGAAAGTGAAGCATCAAAATAATTTATATTTTTCGCCTGACTAAATGCAAACAAAAACAGCGGCATCAGAAAAAATGAGAACGGGATTCTCAGAAGTTTAACAGTATTTTTATCAATTTTCATGGGTTGATTCACACTTCAATATAAATCAATATACGTATAAATAACGTTCCCGGTTGCCTTTTGCAAAAAACTAATTAAAAAGGTTTTTTCATTAGCCATAGAAAAAATCTAAGAACCTGATAGCTAATACGGGCTCAAAAAATTTTTATCAAGCGATGGCAAACTTGCAGATTACTTTTGTTATATCCCTGAGACTGCCTCTTATGGATCTGTGACAACGAATCGCCTTACTCAATATCACTGACCTAGAAAAAACGATAAGAATCAGTCCTCCGTTTTGGAATCCTTCAATAGCAGATGAGATTGGGGGATTTGATTTTGGAAAAGTATTTTAAATCCCAGCGCACAACTGAAACTCAGAAAAACCAGTGCAAACCACAAACTGTTATAACCCCAGTGGGCCGCAATAAATCCACCACCGGCCGGACCAATGATCTGCGCAACGGCCCACGACATGGAATACGCAGCGGAATATTTCCCGCGATTCAGCGCTGTTGCTCTGCTTATGATCATTGTACTGATATAAGGCAAAGTGAGCATTTCGCCAATTGTAAAAAACAAAACCGCGGCAGCAGCGATAATCACCGGCGTTATGCCCGGAACGACCAGAAAAAGGAAAGCGATGGCAGTGAGGATAATACCTGAAATGATATAAAATGCATCGGTTTTTCGGTTGCCAAGATTCTGGATCAGTACCATTTCAAAAAGTGCGATGATCACACCATTCATACCCAATAAAATCCCGATCGTAGATTCCCCGATTTTCCATTCTTCTTTCCAGTAAACGGGAACAAGTCGAAAAATGAGCACAAACGCCACCATGTAAATCGTGACCAGGATAATAAAACGTACAAAAAACATATCCCGCCAAGGTGACTGAACCATTAAAGATTCTGTTTCTTCAACTGTTTTTTCTTTTATTTTCTCACTTTTTGGCAGTAAAATAAGGATAAGAATCCCCGCGAAAGTATATACCACGCCGTCAACCCAGAATAGCAGATGATAATCAATCGCAGCCAATAAACCACCTACCGAGGTTCCGAAGCCAAACCCTACGTTGGTGGCCAAACGGTTCAGGGCATACGACCGCGTCAGATTTTCCGGCGATGAATAGGAAGCAACGGCGGTATTGTTGGCTGGCCGGAATCCTTCAACAAAAAAGCTAAGAATAATAGTTAAACCGCAGAGCAAGTCAAAATCGTCGATATGTCCAAAAACTGCGAACATGCCTCCGCTTACTACCAGACTTATTAGCTGGACAGGACGAAAACCAATTTTATCTGTAAAATAACCACCCGCCAGAGCACCTAAAACGGAACCGACGCCAAACAGCGTTATGATTAAACCTGCGTCAGCTATGCTTCGGTGCATACTTTGGGTAATGTACATGCTCATGAAAGGCACAGCCATATATCCGCAGCGATTGATCAGAATTACCAGACTCAACAACCACGTTTCTCTGCTAAGTCCGCTAAACGAAACTCTGTAATTTTGTATAATTCTTTGCACCATAAACTGAAAAAACGCCGAAAGCTGGCAACTGCCAAATGGGTATACGAATAAACAGTTATCCAAACGACAGCGTTCCGAAGATCAGCACTATATTATAACACGCTGATAACTAATAAAAGTCAATCATTTTCCTCAGCTTATTTTGCCGTTCATAAAAATAAATGATGATCAAAATCCAAGCCGTGCAACCTTTGTTTTATTGCATGCATCTGTTGTTCAGGCAAAAGAAACACTCCAATAAAATATTAGCCATGAAAGGAAAACAATTATTTGATCATTATCAGTCTGTTGCTCAGATCAATGGTTTCGGTTCCGAAGAATTTCAATACGGAAATCTGTTGTACCAGGCACTGAAAATTGAAGGAGAAGATAAAATTTTCCAGCTTTTGGAAGTAGCCGAAGAAACCGGAAAACGAATTGCCCTGGTATATCCGGAATCAATTCACAGCTATCCCGAGCCAGACAAAGTTGTATTGGTTTAAGAAGGAATCAAGAGCAAAAAAGACCGGAATCTGAAAGATTTTCAAATTCCGGTCTTTTTCATTTTAAATTTATTTTATCATGACAGGAACTTCAACATTTTCCCAACGCAGAACAAATCCTTTTGGTGTAATTTCATAGGCCAGTTTCTCTGTCAATGAAGCACTTTTTGCAGGTTTTGCCTTTACGCTCAAAACATCTTTTGAAGCATCTTTTGTGGTTTCACCGGTGCGTTTAATTCCCCATTGTCCAACTTCTGAGTTAAAGAAAAACGTCCATTCGCTTTCGCCAGGCTGGGCATATAAGCTGTATTTACCTGCAGGAAGTGATTTCCCATCAATTTGAATTGCCTTATCCGTTTCGAAAATGGTAGCTTCATTTGCCCCGGCTCTCCAAACCTTATCGAAGGGAACGAGATCACCAAAAATTTTGCGTCCTTTTACCGATGGACTTGCATAGTTGATTGTAATTGTTGCAACACCAACTTTTCCTGTTGCCGTTTGTGGTGGACTTGGGAGGCTCGCTTTGTCCTGCTGCGCCCAGGCGAGTGACGTCATAAGCATAACAGCAAACGTCAGTAAAATACCTTTTTTGATGAATCCTTGTTTCATTTTGTGATTAATTTTTGTTAGAAAATTTTCAACAATTTCATTCAGAATAGCTTACAGGCTATTTCCAACTAAAATAAACAAAATTTATTCAGGTTAAAGCTACATTTGAAATTATAATGAAACAATAATATTTCGAATGCAATGTCCTTTGCTTTTTTATTAAATCGCTCCTTGCTAGCTTCGCAAAAATACCCGCATTTCCAATAGATCAATGTTTTCAATTTTCCTTTCTGAATACAATACCTGGACTTTAATTGCACTTGGTTCCCTGGCCTTTGTTGCCGGCTTTATAGATTCTGTTGTTGGCGGCGGCGGGTTAATTCAAATTCCGGCCTTGCTGATCGGCTTTCCTAACACTCCTATTGCAACGCTTTTCGGCACAAACAAAATTTCCGCGCTGGCTGGGACTTCTGTTGCTGCTTTTCATTATGCCAAAAGAATAACATTTGACTTTAAGCTGCTTTTTGTAATCTCCCTCAGTTGTTTCGTTTCGTCATTCACAGGTGCAAGAATCGTCAGCCTGATTAATGTGGAGGTTTTGAAACCACTAATACTTTTCATCCTGATAGCCATTGCTGTTTATACATTTTTCAAAAAGGATCTGGGATCGGTAAAAACCAAGGAACTCCCTTATGAGTATCAACTTTTCTATGGTGCCATGATCGGGTTAATCATTGGATTTTATGATGGATTTTTCGGGCCCGGGACGGGAAGTTTTTTTGTACTTGCTTTTGTAGTTGTCCTGGGTTTTGAATTTGTCCAGGCCTCGGCCTATGCCAAGGTCGTCAATTGCGTTACCAATATCTCAGCTCTGATTGTATTCATCAGACAAGGCAATTTCATGCTGGAACTTGCGCTTATCATGGCAGTCATGAACATAACCGGAAATATTATAGGCAGCAAACTCGCATTAAGAAAAGGAAATGATTTCGTCCGGATTATCTTTCTGGTCGTTGTGATTATGATGATACTTAAATATGGCTGGGAGGTATTTGGGGATCAAGGTGTTTGAGATAGACCTTCTGAAGTGCTGGCGGAATCAGGCATGCCAAATGATTTTTCGTCCTCGCTTTTTTAGCTAAAACCAGAGAATCTATAAACACCTTTTCAATCAAAAGCTGAACCATAATATCACCTTCCAGATAAATTTTCTCAGCAAGCGCAAAACATTTTCTGGCGGTTTGGAAATGTTTTAGTTCCAGATTTATCCTCGTAAAATCCGATAAAGAATAAATTGCCGCATGGATGGATGAAAAAGCTCTTGGAATTTCCTGAAAATTTTCCTGTCCTGTAATTTTAGGCAACTCCTCTTTCAATAAGCCAATAACCTGAAATTGTGTAATCATAACATAAAATTAAAAACTGTATGTTAATTACTATTAAGAGTATTCCACATTAATTATAAATTTACAAAATATTGATATTCAATTATTTATATTAAATGTAAATGGCTTGATGACTATCAAAATGGTAATTCATTATCAAAATGGAATAACCTAATGGTTTGTTACGGTTACAATTTACCCAACAGAGCTCCTGACATGTTAAAAAATAATCTGAATTGCTGGCCTGGTTTTTTGAATAATTATTACAGGAGACAAAATTTTTAAATTATGCAAAATCAAAAAGAGCAAGAAATAAGAGAGCTGCAAGAAAAAATAATGGCGAAAAGACAACAGATTGAGTTTGATAAAACAGACATGGATCTGGCGACTGAATTTTCGTCAGAGAATAATGAAAATCCCGAGGTTAGCGAAGATTTTAAAAATCTAAATGATCCGGCCGGGAATGTTATTGATACCGGAGAATTGAAAGAACTGAGTAGTGCAGAGAGTGAGCTTATTCATTTGATTGACAGACTTAACAAATTGAAAAACGAATAAAATCTTAAAGCTCAGGAGATAAAATCACATTAATTTTAAACAATAAATCCGCAAGAGAAAGGCCTTCCTGCGGATTTATTGGTTATACTGAATTGAAAGATTACTCAATCACGCGAACACCCACGTAAGAGGCATTGCTGCCAGTTGTATAAATTCTATGTTTTGCAGACTGAAAATCCGCTTCCGAAGCCTTGTAAATATTAACAAATTTTTGCGGGTTACGATCAACCAGCGGGAACCATGAACTTTGAACCTGGATCATAATTTTATGCCCCTTTTTAAAACTGTGCGCCGCATCCTGCATATCAAATTTTACATGTTCCACCTTATTAGGAACCATGGCTTCGGGTTTGGAAAAACTATTTCTGAATTTTGCACGCATCACTTCGCCACGAATCAGTAATTGAAATCCACCCATTTTCATGTTAGGATTAACCGGAGAATTATTCGGCGCGTCACCTGGATATACATCAATCAATTTAACAACAAAGTCCGCATCTGTGCCCGTTGTTGATACAAACAGATTGGCAAACACATTACCAGAAATGGTAACATCTTCTTTCAAAACATCAGATTCGTAAACAAGAACATCCGGCCGGCTTGCAGCAAACCGCTGATCTTCATACATATAATCGCTTCCACGAATAATCCTGATCTCCGAAGTGTAGGGCACAGGCTTGGCGGGATCGCTGACATACTCATCGAATAACGTCGTTTTCTCAGTTGGCACGTCGAAAGAAAGTTTGCCATTTGGGTGAAGAAAAAGTTTCTTTTCAACAGTATTTTTTGGTGGCCATTGATCATACTTTTTCCATTCATTGGAACCCGTTTCAAATATGTATGCTTTCGGCAAAGAAGGGTCCTGTTTGTCTTTCAGGTAATGATTAAAAAACGGAAGCTCAATTGAGGTTTGGTAAAAAGAGCTTGTTTTGGATCCGAATCGAATATTTCCCAGAGATTCTCCGGTACCGCGAGACCAGCCTCCGTGAATCCACGGCCCCATGACAAGCAGGTTTGGAGATTTTGGTTTATTACTTTCGATTCCGCTATAAGTTTTGAGCGGTCCGTATAAATCTTCCTGATCAAACCATCCGCCAACGACCAGCATGGCTGGTTTTATATCTTTTAGGTATGGCACCGGAGTCCTCGCTTTCCAGAAATCGTCGTATGTTTCGTGCTCCATCAACTGGTTCCATATCCGGTTTTCGTTTTTGAAAATCTTTTCATTCACATTTTTCAACGGCCCCAGTTTTTTGTAAAATTCATAAGAATCCGGTGTTCCATAAGCTGAAAATGGTGGCGTACCTTTCGGCGTGGGAACCGGACGCGGCGCACCATAGGAGGAAATAAATGAGAAAGTACCCATCAGGAAAAACGCACCATTATGATGGCGGTCGTCACCCATATACCAATCTGTAACCGGTGCCTGAGGAGATGCCACTTTCAAAGCAGGATGTGCATCAACGGCCGTCATCGTAGCATAATAGCCAGGTGCAGAAATGCCCCAGGAGCCTACACGGCCATTATTGTCCGGAATATTTTTAAGGAGCCATTCAATCGTGTCAAAAGTATCAGAGCTTTCGTCAATGTCTTTCGGGCTTTTTTTATTGGCGATAAACGGACGATAAGCTTCAAAGTCACCCTCCGACATATATTTTCCCCGAACATCCTGATAGGCAATAATGTAGCCGTCTTTAGCAAAACTCATGGACGGACCCAGGGAGGTCTTAAAAACCGTTTCGCCATAAGGCGCGCTGTTGTAAGGCGTCCGGTTCAACAAAATCGGATATTTTTGACTGGCAGAAATATCTTTTGGAATGTAAATAGCGGTAAACAGTTTAATCCCGTCACGCATCGGGATCATCCTTTCGATTTTAGTATAATGTTCCCTGATGTAAACTGAATCTTCATTGATCCTCCCCTTTTGCGAATAACCGAAAGGGCTTATTGACAGAAGAATAAACAACAGGAAAACAGAATTTATAAACTTGTAATTTTTAGCCGGCCTATAACCGCGCTGAACTGATGAGAAGGTAGAAGTTTTCAAAATTAACGGGCTTTGAGTAGAGATAAGCCAATTTAGCAATTATCGCTGTTTAGAAAAAGCGAAGTATGCATTTTACTCAATTATCCTTTTAAAATTGACAATTTCATAGATTTCAACTTTTCGACAGCTATTTTTTTTATCGCCGGGCGCAAAATTCTCTGGATTGATGATAGCTCCAAACCCAGGCCGATAAATACAAGCTCAGAAACAGGTACTTCATTTTCGTTCCAGACACCATAAGTTTCCAGCGTTAATCTTTTTCCCGTGGATTGCACTAGTATTTTTTCGTTACTTCCTTCGAGTTTTATAAATCCTTTGATGCGATAAATCTGTTTGTAATGTAACATCAATGACACATTAAGCGTATGTATCAGATAATCTTTATAAAATTCATTCTCGGTTTTAAAGGTTAATGTTTTTATTTTATGACCGTTTTTGTGGGTAAAAAGAGCATCGGGTTTTTCACTGATATCAAATTGTATATTTCTTACATTTTCAAGTATCGCTACTGGAATTTGTCCGTCCGCAGATAGAAATATTTCGGCAAAAGGATTTAATGAAGTCATCAGACTTTCCAGTTTAACCAGATAGTCCGCTGAGACAAAATTGGTTTTGTTTATAATGATTAAATCAGAAACGACGATCTGACGGATGGTTTCCTCAGTTTCATTCAGATAATCTTCAACTGTTTCTGCATCGGTGACACAGATTACTTTTTTCAGTTTAAAAACCTTACTGACATCTTCTCGTTTAAAAATCTCAGCAACTGTTCCTGCATCCGCGATACCGGTAGTTTCTATAAACAAATTTTCTGGCCGTTCTTCACCAAAAGCCAGCACATTCAAAACGTCGTATAATTCCTCATCCAGCGAGCAACAGATGCAACCATTGCTTAATTCATACAACTGACTATATTGACTGGCAATCAGCGTCCCGTCTATTGATGCTTTTCCGAACTCATTTTCAATCACAACATTTCTGCTTCCTTCCAGACTTTTCAGCAGATTATTGAGCAATGTAGTTTTGCCAGCTCCTAAAAATCCTGTAATCAGGTATACATTTATTGCTCTTTGATTTTCCATAATTGAAAAAAAAAATTTACATCTGCATCTATGTTGCAAATGTAAAGTTTTTGATTGGGATTCTGGTAAAAAAACAGAATTCGTCGTTTGGTTTAACGATAGATATTTTTCAGATCTTTTTCAAACAGCGTATAAGGATCGTTGTAAAAAGTCATAAAATCTGGTACGCTCACTTGTCCCGGAAAAGGTGCATAAAAATGTGTCGGACTTCTGGAATCATTACGCCAGACTAAAACATAGGCAAGATTTACCTTTTCTGCTTTCAGGGATTTCAGAAGAGATTCTGTCCACCAGTTTTTGTCTGGAATGGATTCAAGCCCCGATTCGGTGAAGGCAGCTAATTTGTTTGCCTTTTTAGCATAGTCCGAAACAATTTTCAGCTTCTGAACGCCTGCTTTCAGATTGTATTTCCCGTCACGGCCAAAATCTGCATAATCATCAAACCCGACCAAATCCACCCACTTATCGCCCGGATATCTTTCCAGATATTCCTGCTCCGTTGTGAACTTGCAGTCGGGTGAAAAAGCATAAATAAAGTTATGAACACCCAGCTCATCGCGCAGGTAAGAGACAGTAAATTGCCAGACTTGAATTAAATCCTCGCGCGAGCAATGACCTTTACCCCACCAAAACCAGTCACCATCAAGCTCATGGTATGGACGGAAAATCATAGGCGCCAGCGTGCCGTCCTTACCTTTTACAGAATGGGCAAAATCAGCAATTGTTTTCAGGATTTCCTTGTACTTTTCATGATGGGATCCGCCAGGCTTGATCAGCGCAATGGCTTTAGCCGAAACGGAATCTTTCCAATAAAAACCACCCTCAGAAGCCGGATTATTAAAATGCCAGGCCATGGTTGTGACACCTCCCCTGTTGTAAGTATCCACAACATTTTTCCTGAGCGCCTCCGCATTTTTTTCAATTTTCTCTTTTGAATAACCGGATAATCCACTGAAATCAGCACCAACAATAGCAGGGTGCGAGCCTGTAACCGATTTCACATCCGAGCGATTTTCATCTCCTGACCATCCGTGGCCATATTCGGTAGCGGCCTGGTGGCCAAACAAAATGTTATTCTTTGATATTTCACCAAGATTGCGATATAATGCCTTGGTTTCTCTGGTGGCTTTGGTGTCAATCTGTGAAAATCCGGAATGACTTACCAGTAACACAGCACCGGCAAATAGTAAGGTTTTAAGCATAACAGTTGAAAAAGAATTGAAATTGTTGCAAACAGACTTTAATACTGACATAAATTTATTTCATAAATAAGTCCATAAAATTATATACAATTCCCATCTCGAACATAGTACTATTTTATCAATCACTTCATAAATAAAAACTGTTTGACATGCCATTTGTGATTATATCCATAAATATTAACCCTAAAAAATAAGTAGTGCTTGCTTAATAATAATTTACGTATAATTATTAGTTATATTAGAATAAAGTTTATCTACCGCAATATGGTACAAATAATCACTGTAAATCTCTATATTTGAACTTGCCTGACATCAAAACAATTTGAAATGATTGAAGTTTACCGCGAAATTACTCCTTTAACGCAATACGACTGCTTTACAATTTTTACCAGAAAAAAGAAAACCTTTGACTTCCCCCTACATAATCACGACGAATTTGAGTTAAACCTGATCCTCGGAGGAAAGGGAGTAAAACGCATTGTCGGGGATCATACAGAAATTATTGATGATGCAGAATTGGTGCTGGTTGGAAATAATCTTCCACATGGCTGGTTTACAAATCAGTATAAATGGGAAGAAGGAATGCCGGAAGTTCTGGAAATAACCTTACAATTTCATCGGGATTTGTTTGATGACAAGTTGCTTCGCAGAAACCAGCTTTTTTTTATGCGATCACTGCTGGACAAATCTGTGAGGGGGATTTCTTTTTCGAAAGAAACCATAGACAGAATTATGCCGCGGCTTATGGCTTTAACCCAAAAAAGCGGCTTTGATTCGATGTTGGAACTGATGTCGATTTTACACGATTTATCCGTTTCAAGAAATATGAAGGTATTGTCCAACAGCACTTTTACGGATGAAAATATCAATTTCAACAGCCGGAGGATTGAAAAAGTTTTTGCCTATATGCGTGATCATTACGATAAGGAAATCACTCTTGAAGGTGTAGCAAAACTTGCCGGAATGACGGAAGTTTCTTTTAGCCGGTTTATCAAAAAAAGAACAGGAAAAACATTTATTGAAAGTCTGAATGAAATCAGGCTGGGACACACATCCCGCTCACTGATCGATACCACAAATACCATTTCCGAAATCGCCTACAAATGCGGATTTAATAATCTGTCATATTTCAACCGGATCTTTAAAAACAAAAACGGTTGTACGCCCAAAGAATTCAGGGAAAATTATGCAGGGACACGGACATTCGTTTAGTTACGAATGTCCATATCAATCAGCTAAGCCACTGGTCCAGAACATATTCCAAAGTATCTTTCAGGATAGGCTTTGTGAGATAATCGTCCATTCCAGCTTCCACACAACGGTCTTTTTCTCCCTTCAGCGTTCCCGCGGTTAATGCCAGTATCGGTATTCTTTTGCCATTTTCGCGTTTTCTGATTTCCGTTGCTGCCTCATATCCGTTCATCTCGGGCATCTGCACGTCCATTAACACAAGGTCCGGTTTTTCGGACTCATAAAGTTTGACTGCTTCTTTTCCGTTGGCCGCTTCTACCAATCTTGCATTTGTCAGGATTTTGCTCAAAAATGTTTTGACCAAAATCATATTGATCTTATTATCCTCCGCAATGAGAATGGTTAACTCTTTGGGTTTTACCTGAATTTCTTCTAATTCATGAATAGCATCACGCACAAATAATTCCTCGTCTTGTCCGTCAATTTTTAAAAGTGCATTGAATAGTTTCTGAATTTTCACCGGTTTGTTAAGCTGAATAATATTTAATTCTTCTGCCGAATCGGCTATTTCCTTGTCATCCGATGGGCGGTTCATCAGCAAAATATCCTGCTCGGTACCTGCCCGGCCTTCCATTTCTCTGATCTTCCGACTTACAGCAATTCCATTGATATCAGACAAATGATAGTCTATCAAAATCACATCATACTGATTTCCAGCTGTAAGTTTATCAACAACAGCATGACCGGTTTCAACAATTTCTGAGTCAATTTGACGGTTGGCCAGTACATTTCCAAGAATAATACCATTGGCATGATTGCTATCTGCAATTAAAACCTTTTTAACTGATGCAATATTAGTCCAATCCGGAAGTGACCCATGAAAAGATTGAAATGTAACGTCAAAGTAAAAAGTGCTGCCTTTCCCGGGAACGCTGCTGAGCTGCAATTCGCTGTTCATCAGCGCCAGAAGTTTATTTGAGATTGGTAATCCCAGACCCGTGCCACCAAATCTTTTGGTAGTTGATGCGTCTTCCTGTGCAAAGGCCTCGAAAATCTTTTTAAGATTTTTAGAATTAATTCCAATACCCGTATCCCGCACCGAAAACCTGAAAGTAGTGTCATCGCCGGATTCGCTAAGCACATCCACTTTGAGTTCAATCTCCCCCTTTTCTGTAAACTTGACGGCATTTCCCAATAAGTTTATCAAAATCTGACGCAGGCGAACAGGATCTACACAGATATATCTTGGTACGTTCGAAGCAATATTGAGCAAAACTTCCAGGTCATGCTGATGCGCCTGATACGTGATCATATCTGCAACCTGTCCGCAGATTTCAAGCAGATCAATTTTCTCTAATGCCAGTTCCAGCTTGCCAGCCTCTATTTTTGAGAAATCAAGAATGTCATTTATTATATCCAGTAAAGAATTTGCCGACTGAAACACCATCGAAATATACTGATGTTGCGTGGCATTAAGATCCGTTTTCATGAGCAGGTCAGTGAAACCGATGACCCCATTCAAAGGCGTCCGGATTTCATGACTCATATTAGTAAGAAATTCAGATTTAGATTGACTTGCTGCTTCTGCCTGCTGCCGTGCCAGACGGATTTCCTGTTCTGCAAACTTCCTTTCTGTGATGTCACGAACTACGGATTGCAGAATTTGAGATCCGTTTAATTCGATGGCATTTAGTAAAATTTCTACTGAAAATGTCTCGCCGGATTTCATACGTTTCTGCTCCCATTCAAAACGGCAGCTTCCATTTTTGAACGCCATTGCGCTATATTCGAGAATTGTTTTGGCAGAATCTCTCCCGTCTGACTGATATGGATCGGAAAGATCCATTGGGTTCAAAGCGTAGAATTCCTCAAATGTATCAATCTCGTACATTTTTAAGGCAGAGGCATTACAATCAAAAAAGCCGTCTCCATTGAGCAGCATCACAGCATCGCTCGTGGAATTGTACAAAGTCCTGTATTTTATTTCAGACTGTAAAATCTCCTGTTCTTCCTGTTTTCTAACCGTGATGTCCTGCAAGTAGCCGTGCCATAAAACGCTGTCTTCCAGCCTTTCAGGAATAGACTCACCGCGCAGCCAACGCTCACCAAGAATTGGATGAATAATTCTATAATCCAGGTCCCATTTGCCAAGCGTTTCTTTTGATAACTTTATCGAATCGACAAATTTCTCCTTATCCTGCTGATGCACTACGGCGATTAATGACGGAGGGTCAATAAATTTACCATCCGGATGGAAATGTAAGGTATGTATCAGTTCCTTCGACATGTATGGAAATTTTATTCTGCCATCATCGAAAATCTGAAACTGATATAAAGTCCCTGAAACCCGCTCCGACATTTTCCTTAACATTTCAGAGTTTTTAAGGCTCAATTCCTCCGCCCTTTTTAAAACATCAATATCCTGAAAAATCCCAAAAATCCGGGTGCAAACGCCATCCTGATAATCTGCCTTACCAACAACTCTAACCCAAAGTTCTGTACCGGGAGGTGTCTTAACCTGAATCTCTTCACTGATTGCTACTCCGGAACTTATGCAATTTGTAAAAGCATTTTCGAGCTTCTTTAAGTCGGCCAAACTATAAAATTTCATAACACTGGCTACATCCGGCACAAAGTCAGTTGGTAGTCCATGAATTTCTTTTGTCAGGTCTGACCAGGTTAAAATCTTTTCTTCCAAATAAAATTCCCATCCGCCAATTCTGGCAACTTCGCTGGTTTGTTCCAGTAATTCCTTCGTCCGCCTCAACTCCTCATGCGCATATTTTGCAACTGAAATATCCCGAATCACCGCAATAAAATGCGTGCAAATTCCATGTTCATCAATGATCGGATTGATGTTGAGATCGATCCAGTATTGCTCTCCGGATTTGGTATAATTCAGAATGATTTCACTCATGGAGCTCCGCTCTTTCAGACCCTTCCGAAGCCGGTTTTTCGTTTCAAGACTTGTTTCCGGGCCTTGAACAAGTTCCGAAGGTTTTTTCCCAACCACCTCATCCATCGTATAACCCGAACGTTTTCGAAAAGCTTCATTCGTCCAGGTGATGATGCCATCAGAGTCGGTTGTAATAATCATATCGGTAGTATTCGCCGCTACCAGAGCCAGTTCTTTTACCTTTTCCTCATCAAGTTTCCTTTTTGTAATATCATGACTGGTTAAAACCATTTCTCCGTTCAGCGGATCTATGCTGGCCCGGGTACTGCTCCAATGCCAGGAACCATCCTTATGTCTGATCCTGTGCTCCACGGCCGGCGGTGAAATTCCTGACTCATATGTGGCAGAGAGTGCCTGAAAACAAATTTCCACATCGTCAGGGTGAACAAATTCAGTGAAGACGTGACCAATGGTTTCAATGGATTCATAGCCATAGAGTTTTGTCCAGCTTGGTGTTACATAATCAAAAACGCCGTTTTTATTTATTATGAAAAGGACATCAGTCATGTTGGCGACCAGCGCGGAATAATCCCTTTCTATTTTTACTTTACCGGTTACGTCAAAGCCGACACAAAGTACCTCGCTAAAACTTCCATCTTCATTGCTCATACCCGTGAACTCCCATTCACTTGCTTTAATGTTTTGTGCTTTATCACGTTTGTGTAAAACGATTTTGAAAGGAATACCTGGATTTTCTATACATTTTCTCCCAATTTCAAAACACTTCGAATGGTCTTCCTCAACAATGGTTGTCAGCGAACTTTTACCGATTATTTCCTCTTTTTCGTAACCAAAAGCTTTACAATAATAGTCGTTCACATAAGTATAGATACCAAAAGAATCTATTCTTGTGATGTATATGGCCTGACTGTTTAAAACAGAGTTGTAGAACTTTGATTCTTTGTTATTATCCTCACCATCTGATTCATGCTGATTTTTCACCAAACCACATAAAATCCGGGCTGGTTTTCCATCTGCACCACGAACAATTTTGACATGACAAGTCATCAAAACCGCCTGCTGGCTTTTTTCAATAAAACGTACCGTCTGGTTAAAAACGGACTCAGAAAATTGGAAATGATTTAATGATGAATTGTATAGTTCTTCAATATCTTCCTGAAAAGCAACACTTTGGATTCCATTTCCAAACCTGGAAATATCCTGAGCATTATAGCCTAATCCATTCCAGAATTTTGGATTTACCCACTGGTTTTCAGGCTTACCAACTTCGCAAAACCAAAAACCATCCAGTGCAAATTCCTGAATAAAATCAAATATATCTTCCTGACCGCTAAGTAATTTGTAGAATTCGTCTTTAAAAAAGTCCATCGTTGAGTTTACCTTACTTTTACTTTCTGTCGATTTGAATGGCACTTTCTTTTTCTACACTTTCAACTTCCCAAACTTTATTGTAGTATACTAATCTTCATCATCCTACAACAACCGGTTCCTTTGCTCATCTGTCCCTCTTGCCTTATACCAGCTTTCAAACAAATTTTAAGATAATATAACCAAAATTAAATAATATTTATTCCGATTACGATTATATGTTTAATAGTAACAACGTATTTATTTTTTTAAGAGCCTGACAACTTACGGGAATATTTAAAACCAAAAAAGCAATCCCGTTAGAAGGATTGCTTTTGCCACATGATTTCTGTTTCAACAATTCGAATTCCTAATTTTTTATTGTAAGAAATTCTTCACCTCGGTATTACTATCATCTATTCTTAAAAATCAAACCAATCCCAACTAAAACTGTTTTAAATACTAAAATCAGTCCTCCTTTTTCCACTGACGACAGCGTTTTATCCATTCCTCCCTCATTTTCTGTTTATCTTCCGTGCCCATCTTATTCATCCATCTCTCCTTAAAATCCATTCCTCTTCCACTTTGGCCTCTTCCAAAACCAAATCCACCAAAAAGTATCTTACATAATAACAAAAGACCTGCCGATTGCCAGAAATTGATATGTTTTGTGCCTAACAAATCAGGCAAAATCGCATTCCACAACAACATTACAACAGTACTGACCAACGCAATTATAAGCGGAACGAATAGAAAAAATTTGGCTTTGTTTCTTCTAAAATCCTTGGGTTCCATATTCATATCAATAAGTTTCTTTAATTAAAAAATTCGTCATATACCGTTTTCATGCGCTTTCGTAAATGTTTCACCGCATATCCTTTTCTCGAAATAATTGTTTTCAGATTTTCATTTGTATTTGTTGCAATGTCCTGTAAAGTAACATCTTCCAATTCGTTCCAGACAAAAACCTGGCGTTGATTTTCAGGTAATTCTTCCAAAGCAATAAACAATTCTTTCCAAAAAACTTCGCGGATATATTCGGTTTCCGGTGTGTAATTATCGGCAAGCAGTATATCACTGATGCTGAAGCTGTCTTCCTCATTTTCATAAGTGAAATCGTCCAGCAGCTCAGGTGTTTTTTTTCTGTATTTGTCAATGATTTTATTGCGCGCCACCTGATGCAGCCAGCCGCTCATCTGATCAATTTCCTCAATATTGATGACATTGCTCAGCTGATACCAGACATCCTGTAAGATATCCTCAGCATCCTGCTCAGACCGCACCTTGTTGCGAATAAAACCAAAGAGACGTTTCCCGTATTCCTTGATCGTACTGGCAATGGTATTTCCGGTATCTGTTGTCATTCCCTGGCTTAACATTTCCTCACTTTTTTTAAGGGAGACGCACAACTTTTAAGATTACTTTAAATTCTTTAAATAAAATTTGAAAAATTTAAAAGTGCTACGATCATCGCTATACGAAATAGCTAATATATTGATTGCCAAACAACAAAATCAGTTCAAAACAAAAGATAAATCATTTGCTTTGAACTGATTTTTAATATCAAAAACTTTTCCTTTCTAAAATAGCAAAGTATCTACCCGGTGTGACTGAACAATATTATCACAGGGAGACCAGGAAAATATTGTAAACCGGCCATCCTGAGATGCAACAAGTGCAAGGCTGTCACGCTGATCAAAAACAAATTGGGCGGCTGATAAATGTCGGGTTCCGCCATTTTGAACAGGTGGAACGATTGAGGCCACATTACCTACAATCGGCTCGGTGACCATAATTTTATCAACACGAGATGAGAAGGCGGAACGTCCGATTTTTACACCGAAAGCAAGCAATTCAAAACGGTCATTAATAATCGTAGCACCATCCACAGCTGTTAATCCGGCAATATGGTTTACAGCATTTGTTATTTTGTTGATCCAGATTGGATGTTCCGATTCTTTTTCGTGCTGCTCATACAAATCTGCCAGCTCTGAAAACATGGGTGTGATAGAATAAGAAATAGGATGAATTATCGAATCACGCCACGTTTCTCTGCCCGAAGGAACAACAAGCAGAATTCCTCCTCTTTTGTGATCCCGCATGGAAACGGCCAGCTGTACCATCACATTCAGGGAATCGTTCCAGAGAGATGAAGAGTTGAACCCGATTAGAGACGTAACAAGATTCGGACAATCCGGAATTTTTCCACTGATGTCATCCACAATTTTTATCTGGTCACCCTTCAATACGGCCACATTCACAAATTTACCAAAACCGTCAATTCTGCGGTGTTTGATTACGAGCATACCTGGTTCAATAACTTCCAACACAAAACAAAGATTTGGGATCACACGCGTTGTTCCCCAAATATATAGTTCGTCGCCGTCCATCCATATACCCAGATGTATGCCCGACCGCTCAACTGCAGGAGCAAGTTTTGTTAAAATAGCAGGCGTAAAAGGTAACCTGTTTTCAAAAATCAAAGGTTGCCCGGAAAGTTCCGGGGGTAAAAACGCCAGGGAAATAGACGGCGAATGTCCTTCTTCCCGGCGCAGACTTGCCCAAAAAGTAATATCTATAATCGACTCAATAACCTGAGCATCAGGCTTTGGTGCAAAATCATCTTTATTATGTCTTTTAGCATTTTCATGATGGAAGATGAAATGCTCCTCCACGGTTTTCGCTACCGACTGCGCGGCCTGGTAGGTCGTCGTGGAAACTATGCTACTCATCTTCACGGCTTCATTAAAATTACGATCCATGGAATTTAGGACAAACTTGTAAATGGAATCTATCGACTGATACAACCAAAACGAAGCTAGGACAAAGAAAATTCCAGTATCAAAAAATTAGCAAATACATTCAAAAATCCGCTAATCGAACATTACTAAATTAAATATCCAATTTTTTGAATATAATTCTGATTTTTGATAAATTTACCGAACAATGAACGGAAACGATATCATATTAGACAAAGTGGATTTGAGCATCCTGAGATTGATGCAAGAAAATGCACGTATTTCCAATGCTGATTTGGCAAGAGAGCTCGAAATGGCGCCTTCTGCGGTGTTGGAACGGGTAAAAAAACTGGAACAGAAAAACGTAATTCTGCAATATACAACGCGGCTGAATCCTGCACCGCTGCAACAAAAGCTGCTCGCTTTCATAGCGATGAAGGCTGCTGACGGATTAGGGAGCAGTAATGTCGGACAAGAGCTGGCCAAGATTCCGGAAGTCCAGGAAGTGCATCATGTTGCCGGAGAAGATTGTTATCTGATCAAAGTCAGGACATCCGATTCATCTTCTCTGATGGCTCTGATGCGGAATTCTTTCAGCAAAATTCCTAACATTTTATCAACCAGAACTACCATCGTTCTGGAAACCGTGAAAGAACAACAACAATTAGTAATACCTGAAAAACAGTAATCATGGAATCTGTTCAAAACAAAAACCCCTCTACCCTGATGGTGATTCTGGCTTACGCCACGGTTTACATCGTATGGGGTTCAACGTATTTTTTTATTCAAAAGGCACTGACTGGATTTCATCCTTTTTTGCTGGGGGCGCTGCGTTTTGTTGCTGCCGGCGTGCTGATGATGATCTGGTGTTTGATAAAGGGTGAAAATATATTTGATGTTCCCACGATAAAAGTGGCAGCGGTGAGTGGTTTGCTACTGCTATTTTTCAGTAATGGAATCGTGATCTGGGTTGAGCAATTTTTGCCAAGTGCAATGGTGGCAATCATGGTGTCAACGGCGCCGATGTGGTTTATACTCCTGGACAAACCTCAATGGAAAGAAAATCTTGGAAGCCGATCAACCATTATTGGGTTATTGATTGGTTTTGTTGGGGTTATAGTCCTTTTCAGCGAAAGAGTAATGGGTGCGTTTTCCAGTATTCAGGATAAATCAGAATTGTTGGGTCTGGCTATGTTGGTCGTTGGTTCAATGTCCTGGGCCGGCGGTTCTTTATATTCAAAATATAAAACTACCAGTGGTTCTATTATGGTGAAATCTTCCTGGCAAATGCTTATTGCAGGTCTTGCTTTTATACCATCCGGATTTTTAAGCGGCGAATTTAGCGATATCCAATGGAGCACGATTCCGTTTGACGCCTGGATGTCTGTGTTATATCTTATTATTTTCGGGTCGATCATTGGTTTCAGCGCTTACGTCTGGTTACTGAAAGTTCAACCCACCACCAAAGTAAGTACGCATGCTTACGTTAATCCGGTAGTAGCAGTTTTATTAGGAATTTTCTTTGCCAATGAAACTATTACCTCTGTTCAAATTCTTGGATTGGTTATTATTCTCGGCAGTGTACTTCTTATTAATCTGGAAAAATACAGAAAGGAATCAAGGGCTTTACAAACTGCGAAGGCTTAGAAATGTATTCTGCAATGACAAAAATGGAATGGCTAAAACAGTAGTTCCATTTTTTTTGCTCAGATCGACAATGATCAAATTATGCGGAGATTACTATTTGACCAATATTCCAGGAGACTCCGATGGAGTCGGAACGAGGGGTACTTTGTCCTTTGCTATAAACATGAAACTGCTACGCCGTTGTGAACGTGCAATCTGGTAAAACGAAATTTGTTTTAAACAATTTTCACCAGCTCCTTAGGAGCTTCCTGTTTATAGAAAGTCATAATCTGTCATAATCATGGTCCGTAGGAGCCTCCTATTCCGGAATTTAATTGGCTATTGTTTCTAGTTCAGGAAGACCCGAAAAACAAGCAAATTATCTATTATCCAACTTTTCAACGAATTTTTGAAAATGCAGTTTAAGTCCGGTCCAGTCTTTGTCTTTTATGAATTTTTTGTCAAAAAGCTGTCCGCCAATACCAAGACCATCCGCACCTGCTTTTAAAAACTCACTCATGTTTTCAAGCTTGATACCGCCGGTTGGTAATACTTTAATTTTGTCCAATGGTGCCTTTAAATCCTTGATGTATTCAGGTCCAAGTGAAGTGGCCGGATAAATTTTTACCATAGTCGCGCCGTATGACCAGGCGTTATAAAGTTCGGTTGGTGTAAACCCACCCGGGAAAACCGGTATTCCTTTTTTGACACAGTATTTTATAACTTTTTTGCTAATTACCGGCGTAACAATAAACTGGGCACCAGCATCTAAAGCAATTTCCAGATCATCTTTTGTACAAACCGTTCCGGCACCGATGTTTAATCCTTCACTTTCAAATTCACAGGCATACCGGATAATCTCTTCTGCACCAGGCGTGTTCATGGTAATTTCCAGGGTCGTTAGTCCTGCCTCGCGGAAAATCGGAATAATCTGTTTCACCTCGTCCAGTGAAAGATTTCTGATGATACCCACTATTGGTGCTTTGTCAAATAACTCGTTTGAAAACAAATCCTTACTCATACGTTATGTTATTGCGTTATCATTTCTCGTTTGCCGTTGTGAAAAATTCATAGTTAATTTTCCACTTCACCTCTTTTCCTGGTTCAACATTCAACTTAATATAGGGTTCAGGACATGCTGTTGTCGGGCACGACCAGTATACCAGTTTTTCGATCGGCTGGTCACTGGTGATCTTCACACCTGCACCTGTTTTTACGTTTTCAATTTTCAGATTATAATCTTTTGCAGATGATGTCAATCCTTTTAATCCGGCACTAAACACATTTTCTTTGTTTGCCAAAGGTCTGGAATAGATGATGGACTTTCCTTCCACATTCGCAATGGTTCCAAAACCTTTGCCATCCGCAGCTACGTCAAACGGAAAAGTAATTTTTATTCCCGGCCCGGTTGGCTCGTTATCGATCATGAAAAAATTGTGGTCATAAACACTGGTCGAAATCACTTTTTTACCTATATTTTTCAGACTGTGCTCCAAAACGAGTTCCGGTTTGCCTTGCACCAGTTTCACAATTTTAGTGTAAACATAACCGTAGCCCGTTTCATCGGTTAGCTCATGCGTAAATTCGACAAGGTCATTTTTTCTTTTTACCGAACGTTTGCCATGGTTGACCACTTCATAATTTGTGGCGAAAGAATACGGTTTGTCATCCGGCTTTTTCAAAACCCCTACGCCAATTTTCACAAAATCCGAGCCGGCTTTTGTATCTGCAAAGTCCAGTGCCACAAATTCTTCAACCGGTCCGCTTATCGCGTCATGAATTTTCGGATCATACTTATCGAACCATTTCCCAAAATAAGTATGGCCCTTATATTCCAGACTTGGTATTACGCCTGACCAGTCAAATCTTGTTCCCTGATAATAGCCGTTGCTGACGTCGGGCAAATATAATTTTGCATTTACAATACCATTTGTAATATCTGCTTCCGGAAATTCGGTTGCTGTGAAAACACCGCTGCACAGACTGATTACTAATCCTATGCTTAAAAATTTCTTTTTCATCACTGCATCATCTTGGTTCACTAATAAAAGTGTGCAAATTTTAGTTTTACTTATGAGGATCAACCATTTTCGGTTTGTGAGTCTATCTATTTTACTCACCTGATAGATACGTCATATGTCTAAAAACCAGGAAGAAAGTAAAGTTTATTAATCAAATATTTGCTAAATCTTGTCAAAAACCTCAAATTAGAAATAAGATTTAATTACTAATATCAAATTACCATTGAAACTACCCATATATCTGGATAATGCGGCAACGACTCCGATGGACCCAAAAGTTCTCGAAGAAATGCTCCCTTATTTTCTGGAAAACTTCGGGAATGCATCGAGTAATTCACACGTTTACGGATGGACTGCTGCTGAGGCGGTTGACATCGCCAGACAGCAGGTGGCAGCATTGATCGGTGCGCATCCATCTGAAATCGTGTTCACTTCTGGTGCGACAGAATCCATAAATCTGGGCATCAAAGGTGTTTTTGAAAATTATAAAGAAAAAGGAAATCACATGATCACGTGTGTAACGGAACATCGGGCTGTATTGGATACCTGTGACTGGATCGAAAATAATGGCGGTAAAGTCACTTATCTGCCCGTAGATCCGGAGGGCATGATTGATCTGAAAGCACTGGAAAATGCTATTACCAGTGAGACAGTCCTGATTTCTATCATGTATGCAAATAATGAAACAGGTACTATTCAACCGGTTCAAAAAATAAGTGAGATAGCCAGAAAACATGGAGTTTTGTTTTTCTCAGATGCAACGCAGGCCGTCGGTAAAATACAAATAGATGTCATTGAAGATGGTATCGATATGCTTTCATTAAGCGGGCATAAGTTGTATGGACCAAAAGGAACCGGAGCTTTGTACGTGCGCAGGAAAAATCCAAAAGTGACATTAATATCTCAAATTCATGGTGGCGGACATGAGAAAAATATGCGCAGCGGAACATTGAATGTGCCCGGAATCGTTGGCCTTGGAAAGGCTTGTGAATTATGCATGTTGACATTGGATAGCGAAACTACTAGCATAGAAATTTTTCGAAATTCGCTGGAACGGGAATTGCTTAAAATCGACGGAACTAAGGTGAATGGAAGCGTGAAAAACCGTTTGCCAGCCATTAGCAATATTTCGTTTGCGCATGTAAATGGTGAGGATGTATTAATGAAATTATGTGCTGAAATAGCAGTATCGCGAGGTTCTGCCTGCTCATCAGTTACATCAAAACCAAGTCATGTTTTGATGGCAATGGGACTGGATGAAAATCTTGCGCTAAGTTCGTTTCGATTCAGTCTGGGAAGATTTACAACGCTTTCTCATATTGAAGTTGCAATAGAGAGAATAAAAACAATCGTAGAAAATCACCGTGGTATAACGCGTTGATCTTTTCTTATATAACGACGATGAAAGAGATTACAGATATAATAGAGGCTTATTATAAGGCAATTGCCGAAGATAAGCGCATGGCGTTGGCGACGGTTGTACACGTGGAAGGTTCGTCATATCGGCGGCCGGGGGCGAGGATGCTTGTTACCGAAGATGGACAGCTGACAGGTGCGATCAGCGGAGGCTGTCTGGAAGGTGATGCACTACGAAAGGCACTTCTGGCAATTTCGCAGCAAGCCAACAAGCTGGTGACCTACGATACCATGGACGATGATGACGATGCCAAATTCGGCATTCAGCTGGGTTGCAATGGCATTGTTCATATTTTGTTTGAACCAATCAATATCAATAAAGAAAATCATCCCATTGCCTTGCTTGAAAAAGCCACGCAAGAAAGAATAAATGTAATTCTGGTTACAATTTTTTCTATGACCAATCGGGCAAATCAACCGGGAACCGGTATGCTTCTGCTTGATGATGAAGAGCAATTTATTGCAGAAAGTCAGTTTGAGAATTATATTGATCTAATTGTCAGGGATAGCAAATCTGCTTTGAATGCTGAACAATCTTTGTTCAATACTTATTCTTTCGAAGGCAATAAGCTGACTGCTTTTATTGAATTTTTGAAACCGCCTGTTTCGCTTGTGATCGTTGGAGCCGGAAATGATGCAATTCCTCTGGTTGGTATGGCTTCTCTTTTAGGCTGGACAATTACCGTTGTGGATGGCCGCGTTAATCAGGCAACAGCACAAAGGTTTCCATTGGCACACAATGTATTGGTAGCAAAATCGAGCGAGGTACTTTCACAAATTCCATGTGATGCACAGACGGTTTTTGTACTGATGACACACAATTACAATTATGATCTTGGTGTTCTTCGTGAATTTTTGAAAAGTAAAAATTCAATTTATATTGGAAGTCTGGGACCAAAAAAGAAACTTGAAAGAATGTTTGACGACTTGAAAGACGACGGTTTTGAAATTACCGATCAACAAATGTCAAGAATGTATGGCCCGGTAGGATTGGACATTGGCGCGGAAACTTCGGAGGAAATAGCACTATCAATTTTAGCAGAAATAAAAGCCGTTTTAAATAAAAAACCTGGAACATTTCTGAGGGACAAGCAGGATGTAATTCATAGTCGTTCCGTTCAGATTATGCCGCTTGTCGAAACAAGAAGGATGCAAAATGTTCTTGATTTTCCGGATGAAGAAGTTTCAGGTTCCTGCGGAATCGGACCGATTTAGTGAAGATAATTTATAGAATAATTCAATTTTACTATATCAAATCTTTCTGCATCAACAACTTCCTGTAATCGTCGGCTGTATCCATATCAATATTTCCAAGTGGAAAATCTACGGTTGACATCCGGTCATTATTTTTTAAAATAATCTTTCTGGCACCAACGTCACCCTTTAATTCCATCAGTTCCGGAAAGATAGTTCTATCAAAAATCACAGGTGTTCCGGCGATTTCTGAATAATGGCTTGCTACAATGCGTTTTGCTGAAAGTCGTTTTACACTAATCAGCTTTTGAAGCAGATCAACGCTCACAAAAGGCTGATCACAAACCATGAAAATAACCTCATGAATAGCAGGATTATTTTCTGTTAAATAATTCAAACCAGCTCGAATCGATGAAGCCATACCTTCTTCCCATTCCGGATTAAACACAATTTGAACCGCACTGCTTTTTATTTCTGATTCAATACGCTTCCTTTCAGCCCCGATGACTACGATTACATTTTCAACCACTTTCAGGGCAGTTTCCACGCAGTGGCATATCAGACTTTTCCCTTTAAATGGTAAAAGCTGTTTTGGCTGACCTAACCGGGCAGATTTTCCAGCAGCCAGAATTACGATAGCGGGGCTAGTTTCCATATGATATTGATTAAATTTATTTACCGGATTACTTAACAGGTACTATCGTAATAAGTACAAATACTAAGCCAGATAATTTCAGGATAATCATTTAACCGAATATTTCATAAAAGAAAAACAGTTCAGCCAAATACAAAGTTGTATATAGCTGAACTGCCGGTTTGGGTGTCGTTTTTAAGATATATTTTTAAATACTTCCTCTTCCATAAATGGCTGGTTGCGCAATCTTTTTTTAGTTGCCTTGTAAAAAGCATTCGCGGCAGCTGCACCCGCTGGCGGTAATGCCGGCTCTCCCAAGCCAGTTGGAGAAATTCCATTATCGACAAAATGCACATCCACTTCTGGTATTTCATTCATTCGGATCAAACGGAAACCATTGAAATTATTTTGATCTGGTGCCCCGTCTTTAAAGGTCAGGTTACCATACATCGCATGACCAATACCATCCACAATTCCGCCGCGAACTTGTTGCAGAGATCCGCTTTTATTGATCACAATACCGCAATCCACTGCGGCAATCATGTTTTTTAAAACCGGTTTCCCTTTTTCAACAACAACTTCACCTACCTGAGCAACATAGGAACGGTGTGAAAAATAAACACTGAAACCCTGGTGAACACCTTTTTTCTTACCCCAGTTGCTTTTTTCCGCAGCAAGTTTAATTACGGCAATCATTCGGTCAATATCATACTTTACTTCTCCTGCCGGCGCTTTTTTTGCTTTTTCCAATAATTCCAAACGGAATTGAATTGGATCCTTTCCAGCTGCTTCGGCTACTTCATCTAAGAAAGATTGTTCCGCATAAGCAAGGAAATTAGTGATCGGCGCACGCCATGGACCTGTTGTTATCGGGGATTTATGATCAACCGAATCAATTAACAAATTGTCAACAGCTCCTGACGGGAAATTATCTTCCCGTGTCGGATTTCCCGCATTCATGCCAACACCACGCAATTTATATCCAACCAATTGACCGGTTTTATCCAAAGCCGCTTCAAAACGATAACGAACTGCCGGCCGGTAGGTTCCGCCCGTCATATCATCCTCCCTCGTCCAAACCACTTTAACCGGTGCCTTCATTAATTTCGAAACATGAGTTGCTTCAATGGCATAATCGGCTGAAAGCCTTCTACCAAATCCTCCTCCTTGTCTGGTAATTTCAACCGTAACTTTCTCAGGTGGAAATCCGGTGATTTTTGCAGCTTCTGTTCTTGCACGATCCGGCGTCTGCGTTGGCCCCACAAGTTCAACGCCATCTTCCCTGACATGTGCGAAAAAGTTCATGGGTTCCAGTGGACTATGCGGTAAAAACGGACACTGATACTCAGCCGTTACAATTTTAGCTGCATTCTTAAATGCTGAGTCAACATCGCCGTTCTTTCTCCTCACAGTTGCTTCTCCGCCGTCCAGTAATTGTTTGAAAATACGATTATGGTCGGCAGAACTTTCAAGATCGAATTCTTTTTCATATTCGATTTTCACAAGCTCACGTGCTTTTTTTACCTGCCAGGTAGATTTTCCAACAACAGCTACACTATTTTCAAAAGTTACGACATCGACAATACCAGGCATTTTTTTTGCTTCTGTGGAATCAACCGATTTCAGTTTTAAACCAAAAGCTTTTGGACGCTGGATTAAGGCAAATAACATTCCTTCCCGGTAAAAATCCAGTCCGAATAGCGGTTTGCCCGTTATAATATTTTGATTATCAACATTACGGACACTTTGCCCGATTAGCGTGAAATTCTTTTCATCTTTTAATTTAATTTCTTTTGGAATCGAAATCTTCGAGGCGTCCCCGGCAAGCTCTCCATAAGTGGCTGATTTACCAGAGGCTTTATGGAAAACTTTGCCTTTCTCAGTAGTGATTTCCGAAGAAGCAACATTCCATCTTTTCGCTGCGGCTTCTACCAAAAGGTATCTCGCCGTTGCTCCGGCTTTCCGTAACCGTTCCCACGAATGTGGCACAGCACCACTCCCACCCGTAACCTGGCGCTCATATTTATTCGTATCAAGGTTGGCCTGAACCGTTTTCACCTGTTTCCAGTCGGCATCAAGTTCTTCCGCCACGATCATCGGAAAAGCAGTTTTTATACCCTGTCCGATTTCAGGATTTGGAGAGAATATGGTGACAATGTTATCCGTTCCGATCGTAAGAAAACTATTGAAATTGATGGCACTTGCCGCGGCAGATTCCGGATTAACAATGCCGGGAAGTGCAGCCGCACCCGACCAGCTGAAACCCAAAAACAATCCGCCACTTGCCGTTGCCGCAATTTTAAGAAAATTACGTCTTGAAGTCTGTTCTAATGTCTGCATGATTATTTGGTTTTGGAGGCTGCCGATTTTACTGCTTCACGAATCCGGTGGTATGTACCGCAGCGGCATAAATTACCGCTCATTGTTTCCACAATCTGGGCGTCGGTAGGTTTAGGATTTTTCTTCAAAAAAGCAGCCGCCGTCATGATCTGTCCCGCCTGACAGTATCCGCATTGCGGCACGTCGATTTCTTCCCAGGCCTTTTGTACCGGATGGTCGCCTTTTTCTGACAAACCTTCGATCGTAGTTACTTTCCCCTTTCCAACAGCCGATACCGGCAAAACGCAGGAACGAACCGCCTCGCCATCCACATGTACTGTGCAGGCTCCGCATTGGGCAATTCCGCAACCAAACTTGGTACCTACCAGTCCCAGATTATCACGAAGCACCCATAAAAGCGGAGTGTCTTCTGCCACATCTGTTTCATAGCTGCGGTTGTTGATTTGTAATTTTATTAACGCCATGGTGAAATTGTATTGGTTTTAACAATCCGGATATTATCAAAGAAAAACGAACGAAATTTCAGGAATGAATAATTGCCGGTTTTGACTTTACAAGTTAAAAAATATTTTGTAAAAATCAGTGATGACAACAGTTTACAAGGGATATCTGCGATCAGCTCAATCGATTTTTCTGTTTCAAAATACCTGCTGCTCTGGTATACCCGCCTTCTGCACCGTCCACAAAATGGATGTGTGCATTTTCTTCATTAGGCACATAGCAAGACATAATCGATTCTTTACTAACGAAAAGACCATATTTTATTTTGCCTTCAATTTCCATATTATTAAGAGCATCTTCCAGAATTAACCGTTGTTTTGTATTGCCCGAAATAACGGTATTTATGCGGCCATCGATCACCAAAGTATCAGCCAGCTCAACAATTGAGCTTAAAAACGATTTCCCTTCTTTTGTATTAAAATAATAGGGGCCAAACAAAAGTATGAAGCGATTATAAACCATATAGAGGAAACGAAGGCGACCAAATTTGACCTTCATTTCAAGTTTTATTTTTGCCAGGGTCGATTTCAATTTTAGCTTGGACACAGATATTGGTTGTCGATTTTGCGGAGTACCATAAACATTGTCTATCAAATCGACAACTTCTTTAAATATGACTCCCTGCTGCGCCTCATCTTTCGCAATAACTAACAGGCTGATTACCTCATCCAGATTTTCAGGAGGGGCGATTCTGTCCCAGCGGCACTGCATACCTTCAAGATCAAGTAACTGACTTTCAGATTCCAGTAATTCCCGTTTAAAGTCTTCTCCTTTGATCAATTTTTCGGCATAACTTAATCCATCTCCAAGTACCACAGGGATAGAAAAAATGCTTGAACTTTTAAATTTACTTATCCTCAGTGCAAAGCCATTTTGATAAACCTGACATACCGGAATACGGCCGACACGCAGATCAATATTAAAATTCTGAGACGTATTGTCTTTATGAATTTGCAATGACCGCATCACTTCATGTAGAATCAAGGGCGGAATGATACAGGTAGCACCATCACCTCCAAAGAAAAAAGGTACGCTAAGATTATGTTTCCGGGCGATATTTAAAACAGCCACAATACAGCCGGTTGCAATCAAATTCACCGCCTCGTGTAATCCATTTTGAACTGCAAGTGTTGAATTTTTGACATCCGTTACAACGACATGCCAGTCGTCAGGCAGTTTGTAAAAAAGTTGATCTTCAATAAGCAGGTCGCTCAGAGAGATTTTGTTGACCGGCAATGCCGAGTAGAATAAATCATTTATCGACAACGTCTGCATTATTTTCAGGGCTCATATTTTTCAAATTTAGTTCATTTGAACGATATGATTCCGCTTTTACATCACTTTAATACAATATTATCACGCACAAAAAAAACGCAATGCTTTTACACTGCGTTCAATTTCTTTATCAAAAAAAATTTGTTCTATCTGTTACTTCTACCAAGCATCCAGCCTGGATATTCAACCGGAAGTTTACTGACTTCATCCAGAATTTGTAATTCTTCGGATGAGAAAGAGATTTCAACTGATTTCAGATTATCTTCTAATTGTTCAATTTTATTCGCACCGATAATAACGCTGGTCACGGCCGACTGATGCAAAAGCCAGGATAACGATAACTGCGCCACAGACGCCCCTTTGGATTCTGCCATGGGCTGCAATGCCTCAATAATACTAAATGCACGATCTCTATCAACCGGGAAAGAAGCAAAATTAGTTAGCCTTCCACCCGTTTCAGATTCTCCATTCCGGTTGTATTTTCCACTTAACAAACCAGCAGCCAAAGGACTCCAAACCATCAATCCTATTTTTTGATCATTTAAAAGCGGAATCAGTTCACGTTCAATATCCCTTCCTGCCAACGAATAATAGGATTGCATGGAAATAAACCTTGCCTTATCATTATAACTGGAATATCCAACGGCCTTCATCAGTTGCCAGGCAGAAAGGTTGCTTGCGCCAATATACCGAACCTTTCCGCTTCGGACCAGATCATCCAGAACGTTCACTGTTTCTTCAAGAGGTGTTATTGGATCAAAACTATGGATCTGATATAAATCAATATAGTCCGTTTGTAATCTTTTCAAACTGGCTTCGACCTGCTGCAAGATATGTTTTCGGGTAAGACCCTGGTTATTTGGCCCCTGCCCCATAGCTCCACGCACTTTGGTACTAATGATCAGGTCATCGCGGTTTAATCCAAGATTACGGATAGCCTGACCTGTCAGTTCCTCCGACATTCCCTCAGAATATACATTCGCCGTATCAATAAAGTTGATTCCGGCATCAACTGACTTTTTAACTAATTGATCAACAGCATCCTGACCCAGACTTCCCATGGCTTTAAAAAATCCTTTACCGCCAAATGTCATTGTCCCGAGACATAATTCAGAAACTTTCAATCCCGTGTTTCCTAATACTTTATATTTCATTTTGCTTCTATTTATTGATAGCGCAAAGGTATTGTTCACAGGACGGACAAAGTTCTTGTTTTCAAAGTAAAAACTATAAAAATCAAAGTATTATTTCCGGAGCGACAAGGGCGTAACACCTACGTTTTTCTTAAAGAAATTATTGAAGTAGCTCGGATATTCAAAACCCAGACAAGAGCCAATGTCAGCAATACTCCAGTTGGTATGTCTTAAAAGCGCTTTTGCTACGTTTACAATTCTGTCTGTAATATGGGCAGTGGTAGTTTTCCCGGTAACTTCCCTGACTGCGTTGTTCAAATGATTTACATGAACGGACAAATTTTCCGCAAAGTCATTGGCTTTTCTCAGTTTTAGGACAAAATGAGGCGAGTCTATCGGAAATTGTCTCTCCAATAATTCAAGAAACAGGCTTGTGATTCGGGAGGCTGCATTATTATGATGCACATCCGACAAAGCCGGCTGCATTTTCATTCCTTCATGAATCAATAGATTGACGTAATTCCTTATCACATCATACTTATATAGATAGGCAGAATCCATTTCAGCAACCATTTTCTCGTAAAGTGTGTAAATAAAGGAAAGCTGCGAGGGGTCTGGAAAAAATATTTGATTACTACCGACCTTAAATAAAGGTGATTCCTGAATACTATCCAATCGTTCTTTTGTTTTCAGGAAATCTTCCGTAAAAACGCACATACGTCCCGAGCGATCATCTGAAAAAACTTCAAGCGAGTATGGGACGAGGGGATTAGAAAAAATCAATGCAGGTTTATTTATCTCAACTGATTTATCTGCAAAATGAATTTTGGCTGGCCCGTTAATACTCCAGATTTTGTAATAATCCCTCCTGTTGTATGGCACAACAGGCGTTGTTCCACTACCCTCAAAAATCTGGGCCTTGAATGGAATAACATCTAATTGATAATTTACGGGAGGCGGAAGTAACTCAGCAATTTTCATATTTGTCATGCTGCAAAGTTAATAAAATCAAAGGGCACTTCGACTTTCTCCTACAAATATTCAGGTATGAGCGTTTGAATTCCAGTCTTATCGAAGCGACAATTCTTTGATTTTATCAAACTCCGTATGAGGCGCCATAGCTCTGACAATTCCTTTTTTATCAATCAGGATAAAAAATGGTGTTTCGGTTACTTTGTAACGATGATTGAATCCGTAGGAATTAGGTACAGGAATGAAACCACAATTCCGTTTGGGGATAGCCTTTCGGCATTCTTCATCGGTATTGATGGTTGTTCCAAGTGAAACGATTTCAATACCTTTTTCATGATTCTCTTCGATAAAATCAGAAATAATTTTCGTGCTTTCGAGAGTATAGAGAGGCTTTTCATATTTAACCCAAAATCCCAGGAGAACGTATTTCCCTCTGAGTTTGTCTGAATCGTAAGTTTTTCCATCCAGTCCGGTCATCACAAAAGGCGGAATAGGTTTTCCAATTTCCGGCATCCCGTCTTCATCCAAGGTCAGCGTGATACCCGTTTCAACTTCCGACTTGGTTTTAGGTATCAATGCAAACGAAGAGGCTTTTCCGTATTTATCAAAAACCGGTTGTGTACGATATCTGCCCGGACTTTTCTTTAACAATTCGTCATAAGCCTGGTAGCTGATCCGTTGGCCGGTTGCCTGATTCACAATCACCGTTTCATCATTCATTACAAACTGCTGATTCATTTTCCCCTTGCTCCTCACTACCTGAGCCGAAGATGTCCGGCTGTTATGCACAAAAAAAATGATCAGAATAAACCAGATAAATCTGAAATTCATAAAGGTTTTTGAATTTGTTAAGACCAAAAAAGAAGGTTTTTCTAATTTAAAAATATGGTTATATAACTGATTTGACCTGTCTAATATTTTAAGCTGGTTATTATTTTCAATACAACCATAAATATTGAAATAACTGGAAACGAAAAATACCTGAATCGCGCTTTGCAATTCAGGTATTTAATCACAACGGGGCGTCTGTTACCAGGCGATTGTTTCGTCCATATGAAAGTATCCGCCTGTCGGGCCATCAGCCGGAAGGGTTGCCAAACGTACACTTGTCTCTGCTCCATCTTCCGGAGACATCGGTGCTGCCGATCCGCCAAGCTCGGTATGAATCCATCCAGGATGAACTGAATTCACTTTTATGTTAGTATCAGTTAATTCATTGGAAAGATGAACCGTAAATGAATTTAATGCGGTTTTTGAAGTGCTGTAAGCGAACATTTTAATTCCATAAACTGATGAAGATGGATCAGTAAGCAAATTCAGCGATCCAAGTGTACTCGAAACGTTGACAATTCGTCCCGCATCTGATTTTTTGATCAATGGTAAAAGCACCTGCGTACTGAAAACCACGGCGAAGAAATTCGCTTCCATTGTATCGCGTAATACTTCCTCAGAAACTTTGCTAACAGGGAATTCATTTCCGAAAGACGATACCGGGTCGCCTTCTAAACTCAAACCCGCATTGTTGACCAGGATATCCAGTTTCCCGAATTTTTTGTCAAAATAGTCGTATGCGCTGGCGTAATCATTTTTATCCGACACATCAAATTTTATATAATCGGATTCAATTCCTTCCTCCTTTAACTTTGCAACGGCCGCTTTTCCGGAATCTTCATTTCTTGATCCTATGACTGGAAATATACCCAGCTTACCTAGTTTTTTTGCTGTTTCAAATCCGATTCCGCGATTCGCGCCGGTGATAAATGCAATTTTTTGTTCTGACATGACCTTCTTTGTTTATGATTAATTGAATGTTTACTAGTTTTTAATTACTTACTAATAAGTAAGTACAATGGGCAAATTTTTTATACTTGTAGTTCTAATTTGATCTGGCTGATAATTGCATCGTAATGGTCGTTTCCGATAAGTCGCGCATGCTGCAAGCCACCAGCCATCGCCGAAGTTATTAAAGACGCCTTATGACTTGCCTCACCTCTAAAAGAAAAGGCATTTTCTCTCCTGCCCGATTCCAATAAATCCGTGAACCAGTTTTTTATAATTTTGAAATAGTCAGTAGCGGCGGTTTGCATCAGTGCAGGAATTTCATTGTAGTCAGATGCGCTGGCACCAATCATACAAATCCTGTTTTGATTTTCGAGATATTTCCGGTAATTAAACATAAACGCTTCCAACTTCTCCCAATGTTCCAGCCCGGAAATAGCGGCCATAAAGTTTTCAAATCGCTCAACTTCCTGTCTTATTACCTCAATACCCAAATCTTCTTTATTGGGATAGTGATAATGAATCGCTGCATTTTTAATACCCAGCTTTGACGAAATCTGTTGATAGCTCAATGACGGATATCCGCCTGCAAGAATGATATCTGTTGCCAATCCAACTATCTTTTCCTTTGTATCCGTTCTCGCTTTCATAATATTCAAATTCGACATGACAAATATACTTACTTATATGTAAGTAAAAAAACTTTTTGGCAATTTTATTTTTATTAACTCTTAATCCTTTTTTTTTTTCAATTCGTTATGAATCAATTCTGGATGGTTACTTTCAGCAGTTTTTGCGTCTAAGTAATTAAAATATTCCCTCCCATTACTCAGACCGTATGTAAGTTTATGAAAATTTCAATTCACGCACTACTATTATTTTTTCTGCTTTTACAAATTAATACAACCGTTCTTTCTCAAAAATTATCTCAAAAACAATTTCCGGAGAGTCAAATGTTACAAGCTGGTGTATGGAAAGATACTGATGGCCATTTTATAAATGCCCATGGCGGAGGAATTCTTTATCATCAGGGAACATACTATTGGTATGGTGAAATAAAAAAACAAAAAATCTTGCTTGCTGGTCAAAAACAGGATTCTTACCGCGTTAAGGCGTCTGGAATCTCCTGTTATTCTTCAAAAGACTTGAAAAGCTGGAAATTTGAAAAGACAGCACTTACGACTACCAGTTCGGATGATCTTAGTGACCTGGATACTGGTCGGGTCATTGAAAGGCCAAAAGTAATTTACAATCAAAAAACCAGGAAGTTTGTCATGTGGATGCACATGGATAATAAGGATTTCAGCCTTTCCAGCGCAGGGGTCGCTGTAAGTAATAATCCGGAAGGACCTTTTCAATATCTGGGCAGCATAAAACCAAACGGACTGGATACTGGCGATGTTACGCTTTTCAGGGATGATGATGGAAGCGGTTACCTGATTAGTGCCTCATCAGACAATAGCACAGTCTTCATTTCCCGGTTATCGGATGATTATTTAGCAGTTACCGGTCAATATCTCCGAATCTCAGACGGAAGGCAACGCTCTGCTCCTGTATTATTTAAATATGGAAAAAAGTATTATCTGATTACTTCAAATGTTTTAAGATGGAATCCAGGGACTTCTTCATATGCAGTATCAGATACGCTACTGGGAGCCTGGAAGGAAATGGGAAATCCGTGTATTGGTCCGTTTTCAGAAACAACATTTTCATCTCAGGGAACCTTTGTTTTACCAATTGACCCGAAAAACGGCAAGTTTCTGTTTATGGCAGACAGATGGAATCAAACTGATCCTGAAAGTTCAAGATATTTGTGGCTGCCAATGGAAGTAAAAGGAGATGTTATCAATATCATGTGGTCGGCAAAGGTGCCTGATTAACATACAAAATCAGTAAAGTGCTTTGAATTACAGCACTTTACTGATAATGACGAAATTAGTAAAATTTCGGATCAGGATTTAATTTCTGATTTCCTCTCTGATGCCAATATGGATAAATGGGTGGTACCTCACTGGCGGCGTCAAGTTTTTTAACTTGTTCAGTGGTAAGATTCCACCCGGCTGCACCCAAATTTTGTCTAAGCTGTTCTTCATTTCTAGCGCCAATAACAATATTTACAACCGTTGGACGCTGCAACAGCCAGTTTAGTGAAACCTGAGCAACCGACTTGCCAGTTTCCTCAGCCACTTCTTCCAGTATATCTACAATATTATAGAGCAATTCAAAATTGGTTTCCGGTCCCTGAGAACCGCCCTGACTTAAACGGCTGCTCTCCGGATTCGGCTGATTTCTTTTGAATTTACCACTTAAAAGTCCGGCTGATAAGGGACTCCACACAATGGTACCAACATTTTGATCGATTCCCAAAGGCATCAGTTCCCATTCAAATTCTCTGTTAAGCAGCGAATAATATGCCTGATGCCCTGCATACCGGGACCAGCCATGTTTTTCAGAAGCTGACAAAGATTTCATCAAGTGCCACCCGGAGAAATTTGAACAAGCAATGTATCGCACTTTTCCGCTGCTTACCAGATCGTCCAGCGTACGTAAGGTTTCCTCAACCGGCGTATTTCCGTCAAAACCGTGCATATGATAAATATCTATATGATCAGTATTCAGACGGCGTAAGCTATCTTCACAAGCCTGAATCAAATGCGCCCGCGAGGATCCATAATCATTGCCACCATCTCCCATGGGAAACGTGGCTTTTGTTGAGATCAATACCTGATTTCTCAAACCTCCCAGGGCCTTACCAAGAATTTCTTCTGATAATCCTCTCGAATAAACATTTGCGGTATCAAACAAATTAACGCCTTCTTCCAGGCATATGTTAATCAACGTTTTAGCTTCTTCAACCTTTGTTTCACCCCAGGCTTTAAAAAACTCGTTTCCTCCACCGAAGGTTGCAGTACCAAAACTTAAAACCGGCACTTTAATCCCGGAAGCACCCAATTGTCTGTATTCCATAAATATCAGAAATTACATTAATTAATAATTGAATTTCAATCTACTATCTTATTTTGGTTAAACTGGTTTAACCAGGGATAATTTGTATCTCAATATTTAATAATTTTAACACAAATGATGCCAGGATAATTTCGGATACCAGATTGTGCCGTAAAATTTTAATAATTTCCAAATAAAGATTATTTCAGTTTGAATTGCCGATTTAATATCAACTTATCACTGTTAGGAAAATTTACTTTATTAAAATAATCCACGCATAACTTGTATAAGGCGATTCAACGAATATCCTAGCACTTTTACAATCAGCCTTCAACAGGAAGTTTATAAGTTGGATCTTCAATTACATTTACTTCAATTACGGAATCTGCATTTTTAAGCAGCAACCGGCAGTCCTCACTGAGGTGACGAAGCAGTAACTTCTTATCTGCTTTTTTATATCGCTCCGTTAGTTTGTTAAGTGCATCAATTCCGCTCATATCTGCAATACGGCTTTCTTTAAAGTCGATTATCACCTCTTTTGGATCGTTGGAAACATCAAACTTTTCTGTAAATGCCATGACCGATCCGAAAAATAGCGGTCCATAAATTTCGTAGTGTTTTACTCCATTTTGATCAACATATTTTTTTGCCCGGATGCGTTTAGCACTTTCCCAGGCAAATACCAGTGCCGAAATAATGACGCCAATCAGTACAGCCAGTGCAAGATTACGCAGCCAGATTGTAATAACTGCCACAAGTATGCCAACAAAAATATCCTGTTTCGGCATCTTGTTTATGATCCTGAAGCTTCCCCATTCAAAAGTCCCGATCGCCACCATGATCATAACCCCCGTTAATGCGGCCATGGGTATTTTTTCAATAACAGGTGCGCCAAATAATATGACCACCAGAATTGTGCAGGCGGCAATGATACCAGATAACCTTGCTCTTGCTCCTGCCGAAATATTTACAAATGTCTGGGCTATCATTGCGCAACCACCCATACCAAAGAAAAAACCATTCAGGATATTCGCGCTTCCCTGAGCCACACATTCCCGGTTTCCATTTCCACGATTACCGATAATTTCATCGACCAGGTTTAGCGTCAATAAACTTTCTGTTAAGCCGACACCGGCCATGATTAATGCATAGGGAAAAATGACTTGTAACATTTCCAGATTTAAAGGAACAGACGGAAAGTGAAACGGGGGAAATCCGCCACTTACGGAAGCGATATCTTTTACTGTTTTTGTATCAATTCCAAAACCAAGTACCAGGGCAAAAACTACGATGATGGCAACAAGGGATGCCGGAATTGCTTTTGTCAGTTTTGGCACAATAAGTACAATCGCAACCGTTAAAGCGACCAAACCGGTCATAATCCAGAACGGTTTTCCCGAGAGCCAAACCTGTTGTCCGCCAGAGATAGTTTTGAACTGCTCGAATTGTGAAGTGAAAATAATAACGGCAAGACCGTTAACAAATCCATACATGACCGGCTGCGGAACCAGACGAATAAATTTGCCAAGTCTGAAAATCCCGACTAGAATCTGAAAGACACCAGCCAGAACTACCGCCGCAAAAACGTACTCAAGGCCATGTGATTGCATCAAAGCGATCAATACAATCACCGTTGCCCCTGCTCCACCCGAAACCATTCCAGGCCGTCCGCCAAAAACCGCCGTTACCAGCCCCATAATAAAGGCAGCATACAATCCGGCCAAAGGTGGAAATCCGGCCAGAATTGCAAAGGAAAGTGACTCCGGCATCATCGTCATCGCAACGGTAAGTCCGGCTAATATTTCGTTTTTGTAGTCTACTTTTTGTTTAAAGTCAAATAAATTGAGATATCCCGTCATTAGTCAAGTTAATATGATTGCAAAAATAGGGCTTTACTACCGTTTGTAGTCTAAAAAACACATTTCATTATGGCCTGACGTGTCCGATAACGAACACTTCAAGTACGCTGGTGAACGAAATTATTCTTGATAAAATAGCTATCTGATTGAATATGAGAACTCTATTTTAATGGCATAAAATTGGAGTAAATAGCAGGAAGGCTAACTATCTTTATATCATGCTGCAAAACTATTTTAAAATCGCCTGGCGGAGTCTTGTCCGGAACCGTGCGTTTTCTGCCATCAATATTATCGGTCTGGCGATCGGTCTCGCATCCTGTATGCTAATCAGTCTGTATGTGCTTGATGAGCTGAGCTTTGACAGATATAATGAAAAAGCCGGTCAGATTGTCCGTGTGATTTTAAAAGGCACGATGCAGGGTGGAAAATTGAATGAGGCGCATGTGATGCCGCCGACGGCTCAGGCACTTAAAGCAGATTATCCGGAGGTACTTTCCGCTACTCGTTTACGGCACGGAGGTTCCCCAAAGGTTGTGCTGGGAGAAAAACAATATTCAGGAGATAATCTGGCTTTTGCAGATTCTAACTTTTTCCAGGTTTTTACACTTCCTCTTCTGAAAGGCGACGCCAAAACTGCCTTAATGGAACCAAATTCGCTGGTCATTACTCAAAAACTGGCCGATAAGTACTTTGGCAATTCGGACCCTATTGGCCGGGTTATTAATTTCAAAGGAGAAAATACAGCTTATAAGGTAACTGGCGTAATTGAAAAAGTACCGGAAAATTCACATTTTCATTTTGATATATTTGCTTCCATGGCTGGTTATCCCGATTCCAGGTCATCGTCCTGGATGACGTCGGAATATTTTACTTATCTGGTATTACCGAAGGGATATGATTACAAAAAGCTTGAAGCCAAACTTCCACAAACAGTAGAAAAATACATGGCACCACAATTGAAGGTAGCCATGGGCGTAACGATGGATGAATTCCGTAAAAGCGGCAATAATCTTGGTCTATATTTACAGCCCCTGACGGACATCCACCTGCATTCTGATTTTGGTTATGATCTTGGCAATAATGGCGATATCAAATACGTCTACATTTTTGGAGCGGTTGCCATTATTATGCTTGTCATTGCCTGTATCAATTTCATGAACCTTTCTACGGCCGGTGCTTCAAAACGTGCCCGTGAAGTTGGGGTGAGAAAAGTGATGGGTTCGGAAAGGAAAGAACTGGTATATCAATTTTTGCTGGAATCCATATTACTAACATCCATCGCCATGATTCTGGCCGTCATTTTTGGTTATCTGGCTTTACCACTTTTTAATAGTTTGTCAGGTAAAAATCTGACACTTCAATTTACTGCTATCCCGTCACTTTTACCAAGCCTCGTTCTTTTTGGTCTTGTGGTCGGCATATTGGCTGGTAGTTATCCTGCATTTTTTCTTTCTTCGTTTAAACCGATTTTAGTGCTGAAAGGAAGAATGGTCAGGGAGAGAAAAAGTATCAGTTTACGAAGTGGCCTGGTAGTTGTTCAGTTTTTTATTTCCATAACACTAATCGTCGGAACGACAGTGGTGTATCAGCAACTACGTTTTATCCAAAATAAAAAGCTGGGATACAGCAAAGATCAGGTGCTGGTCATCGACACCTGGTCGTTAGGTGAAACGAATAAGGAAATGTTTAAAGAAGAGCTGCTTCGCGACCCACGTGTGAGCCATGTCAGTTCATCGAGCTACATTCCGGCCGGTCCTTCCTACAATAATAATTATATGGTGTATCCGGATGACAAAAATACACAGCTGGTGAAAACCCTCCGATATGATGTTGATGCAAGTTATATCCCAACCCTGGGTATGGAAATGGCTGCCGGACGCAATTTTTCAAAGGAGTTTGGAAATGATTCCTCTGGTGTTATTATTAATGAAACAGCCGCAGCCATGCTTGGATTTAAGAAGGACGCGATTGACCGGACTATAACCAATACAAATAATGAGGGCGGAAAAGGAACATACCGTGTAATTGGCGTGGTTAAAGATTTCCATTTCAAATCCTTGCATGAAAAAATTACACCACTTGTTATGATTCTTGGTAAAGATGCCGGCAATTTTCTTGTCAAAGTAAAGACCAAAGAAATGAAAAATCTGCTTGCAAACATGGAAGATAAGTACAAGGCATATAAATCAGAACAGCCATTTTCATTCTCGTTTCTGGATGAAAGATATAACAATACTTACCAGGCCGAACAAAAGACTGGTTCAATTTTGGGGATATTTGCAGGCCTGACCATTTTTGTGGCATCACTTGGACTCTTTGGATTAGCTACTTTTACGGCGCAGCAACGTACCAAAGAAATTGGCGTAAGAAAAGTTTTGGGCGCATCCATTGGCAGCATTGTAACATTGCTATCTGGTGAATTCATCAAACTTGTCCTTGTGGCATTGGTACTCGCAATACCGGTTGCCTGGTACATAATGACCCAATGGTTGCAGGATTTTGAATACAGAATTTCAATTGAATGGTGGGTGTTTGCAATCTCCGGTCTGTTTGCCATTGCGATTGCATTGCTCACCGTTAGTTATCAGAGTATCAAAACGGCGCTCATTAATCCAGTTACATCGATCCGCATGGAATAAGCCATTTTATAAAAATAGTCAGCCAGCAATCGTGTAACCATTCGGTTATATCATTGCTGGCTTTTTATTTTCGCTATCAGGCATGTTATTTGCAGTCGATTTTCATGCGATCATTTAATAATCTGAAATGAGAAAATTCATTGCAGCAAGTCTGTTTCAATTCAATATGCGTTTTAAATTAATTTTTCTGGCAGTCCTTCTGGTCCAGGGATTTTCCACTTTTGCCCAAAATAAAAAAATAGCGATCGATTCCAGTGTTGTTATACCAGACACTTTATTATTTCGTCTTGAAAAATATCAGGCAGCGATTAATGATATAAATGCCGCTAATAAAAAAGGATATGACGGAGAGAAAATCAGGCTTTTTCTTCAACGTATCAAGGTCAATGTTGCCCAGATCGACTCTGCGATGCAGGTTGATAAAACGATTCCGGATTCAAAAAATCTTTTGAATTATCGGCTAATGCTGACCGATGCACAGCTCAAAACCGGTTCGTGGCGAAAATCCCTGTCAAAATATAACTCTGAACTGCAACGTATGTCCGAACAGGTTATCCAGTTTGGTAGAGATTCGTTGTTAATGGTTGATAATAAGGACACAACGCAACGCCAGTTTTATGCTCAGCAAATTGCAGATGTCAGAATTCGTTTACAGGAAACCGGTAAGATAACCGTGGCCAACCTAGATACAGTCAGCCGTTTATTAGCCGAAGTTTCAACCGTTTATTTCAAAACAACTGACCTGCAATCGGTTGTTGATGATTATCTCAGAGAATCCGGCAAAAATGTTTTAAACAAAGAATACAGTTATTTATGGAATGCGACAAAGCTTGACAGTACCGATAAAATCAGTAAGCTTGTCAAGGTTTCGTATTTTGGCCAGGATAAAATTTTACGCTATTTTTTCAATTCAACCTGGGACAACCGAATATTACTGCTGCTCGTCTGCGCTGGATTTTTCTGGTGGGTATACATCAATTTCAGACTTGCCGGAAAACCGGAATTATCTAAAACCATAGGTGAATTAAAGTTTAATTATGTCGGCCGCATTCCAATCTTATCCACGCTGGTCGTCTTATTCAACATAACCCCGCTATTTGAACCTGATTCTCCGGCCATTTATATTGAGTTAAATCAGTTTTTTCTCCTGATCACACTTACAATCTTTTTATACCGCCGACTTCCAAAAAATCAGCTTCGTGTCTGGTTTGAGATTATTGGCTTGTACGTACTGGTAATTTTCAGCAATGCCTTTGTCAATGAAAGTTTTGTTCTTCGCATACTGTATATAGGTTTAAACGGACTTTCCATTTATTTTGGCATCTGGCTTTACAGAAAAATGAAAGAAGCCAATTTTGAGAAAAAATTCATTAAACCTGTCGTGGTAATTTATGTGATTTTGAATATTCTTTCTGTTTTGCTGAATATTTTCGGACGAATCAGTTTGTCAAAATCATTTAATCTTACTGCTATAAACGGGTTAATCCAGGTGATAAGTCTGGCCGTTTTTATTCAGGTTGTTTTGGAAGCGATGGAATTGCAAATTAAGGTAAGTTCCTGTTCGGGAGGATTATTTTCAAGACTTAATATCACAAAGGTAAGGACTACATTTAACAGAATGTTAGCGTTTTTATCGGTCGTGCTTTGGCTGCTGGTTTTTGCTATCAACCTTAACATCATAGATACTTTTGTCGACTTGTCTCAACAACTTTTAATAAAACCACGCACTTTCGGCAGTATCACTTTCACCTTCGGAAATATTTTATTTTTCATTGTCATTATATTTATTTCCAATCAGTTACAAAAGAATATTGGAATACTTTTCGGAGAAAAAGACACCAGTTTCGGAAGCAGTGCCGTAGAAAAAAACTCTAAACTCGCATTAATACGCTTAATTATAATCGTATTAGGTTTCCTTTTTGCCATTACCGTCTCAGGTGTTCCGCTTGACAAAATAACGGTTTTGATTGGAGCGCTGGGCGTCGGTATCGGGCTGGGGCTTCAAAATGTGATCAACAACTTTGTGTCCGGCATTATTCTGATTTTCGAAAAACCTTTCAATATTGGTGATTACATTGAACTTGCGGATAAGAAGGGAAAAGTACTGGATATAGGTATCCGTTCCAGTAAAATGCTGACGCCGCAAGGATCGCGGGTTATTATTCCAAATGGCGATTTATTATCAGGCCGGCTCGTTAACTATACTCAAAAAAATTCTAGTCTGAAAAGCGAATTGATGTTCAAGGTAAACATTGAAACGGATCTCGAACTTGTAAAAAGCCTAATCAACGAAGTAGTTGATCAGGCTGATGATATTATCAAAAACGCACCAAGACAAATTTTGTTCAACGCCATCACAGTTGACAGCGTTGAGCTTAAAGTTTTGGTTTGGGTAAGCAGTGTTTATGTTGAAGCTACGTTCAAAAGTTTTGTTCTGGAACAATTACTCAAAAAATTCAAAGAGAATAATATCAAAGTAATGTAACTTATGAAACGTCTGTTAATATAATACTTACAAATCTCCATCCGCAGACATAGCTAATTTCAGGGAAGCAAGCAAACCATACATGGCCTGATTAATCTGATCATTGTCAACTTTTGCCTGTTTAAGTGCCTCCTCTGCTATCGATTTTTTCTTTCGGCCAGATTCGGTTTTTAAAAGAATTTCCTTTTCCAGTATCTCGTCATTCTGCTTTTTCCCTATTGAAGTTACAGTCTGACTTTTTGAGATTCCTTCCACTTCATTAATCGTTACGTGGTATTTATTATCCTCACAATCAACAATCAACGTATAACGCAGATATTCAAATGACGGTGTTGATACAGGCGTATAACTGTTCAAAACCAGTTTTCCAGATTGCTTATTCTCTGAAACAACAACATTCTGGTAATTCCCAAAGGTTTTTACAACCCATTTTTGTGCATTTTGATACAGTACGTCTTTCGTTTTTTCCAAACTTGCCACATCTGTGTAAACTACTTTTTTCTGGTTATCCACCGGCAAATAACCGTCCTGGCCAAAACTACGAAAGCTCACAAGACTTAATATCAATAACAAAAGTTGTACTTTTTTCACAAGGAGAATTTTGAGTTAAGAAACGATAGAAGACAAATTAATTGCTTAACTCCTTGTCCAGGCTGCTGATCTTAGCCGAGATATTTTTTAAAACAATCGATTCATGCGAAGTGTCGAAAACACATTTGCCGTCTTTTACAATTAAAACCTGTGGCGACTCATGTCTGATATTAAATTTTTCAGCTACAAAACGGGAAATATCACGGTTTTGAATCACATCCACAATATAAAAAGGAACGGCATAATCTGCTTCCGATCCTGATTTCATATTCCTGAACGCCATCAGGCTGGTCATACAACGTGGACTATGTTTGTAAATCAGGGATAACTCTCCCGAGTTTGCAAGTTCTTCTACTTCTTTTTCTGATGTTAATGTTATCCAATTCATGCTTATAAAGTCAAGTAATCAATAATCTGATTTGTAATAAACAAAGAAGTTGGCTTAGCAGTTTAAAATTTGTCAAAATAAATATTTTTTTGGTGGGTTTCTCGCAGAGCAGATAAGTAAAATAAGCAGAGAACGCAAAAATTTGAATTTTTCGGCCTTGGCGTTTTCAACTTTGCGCCTTTGCGTGAAACCTTCCTTCTTACCTGGTTCTACAACAGCAAAGTATTTTTTTCAACCCATCATCTTTTATCAAAGTACGCTTAGGCTCCTACTTATTTTTTGACTTAATCTGCTTACTGTCAATATAAATATCAAAATAATGAACAGAAGAAATGCCATTAGGAATGTTGCTCTGCTGATGGGGGGAGCATTTTCTGCGCCAACATTGATGGCGATGAATTACCGGGAAAACAATATATCTGTAAAAGCCTCGCCCGGCAACTTTACACTTTCAGATAATCAAAAATTGATTATTGAAGAAGTTGCGGAAATCATCATTCCAAAAACAAACACGCCAGGTGCAAAGGATACCGGCGTTCCTGCTTTTGTCGTGATGATGATTCAGGATTGTTACCGTACACCAGAACATCTTAGTTTTGCAGAAGGTTTGGCTGATCTTGAAAGCAAAAAATTTCTATCGCTAAATCCAATGCAAAAAACAGAGATGCTTAAAAATATTGAGCTAAATGCTGTGGAACAAATGAAAGTTTACCAGGTCCAGCAAACCAAAATGGGCGACAATGACGATCGGGAGCAAATGAAAGAACAGGCAAAAGGTCTGCCCTTCTGGAGGTTGATGAAAGAGCTGACTTTGCTTGGTTATTACACATCAGACGAAGGTTTAAAATCCTCATTTAACTATGTGCCCATTCCCGGAAAGCTGGAAATGATAAAACTGAAACCGAATCAAAAATCATTTGCTTACTGAGCCAGATCACCATGAACTTAAACTTAAAAGTAGATAAAACCCACCGCTATGATGCCATAGTTGTGGGCTCAGGAATGACGGGCGGAATGGCCGCAAAAGAACTCACAGAAAGAGGATTGCAGGTTTTGATGATTGAACGCGGCCGTGAGGTGAAACATATTGAAGATTATGATACGGCGATGAAGGGTCCCTGGGAATTTCAGCATCGTGGTAAAATTTCTATTCATTCAGCAGAAGAATACTGGGCAAACAGCCGCTTTGGGAATCTGGCGAATGAGGAAACCGGTGAGTTTTTTACAGATGATAAGAAAAATCCATACATAGAAAAACGTCCGTTTGACTGGATCCGGGCTTATCATACCGGTGGAAAATCAATGCATTGGGGCCGACAATCATATCGTTTCAACAAAAATGATTTCGAAGCCAATGCCAAAGAAGGTATCGGCGTGGACTGGCCGATCCGGTATGAAGATCTGGAACCCTGGTATACGCACGTAGAAAAATTTGTAGGTATCAGCGGACAAAAAGAAAACCTGGAAGTTTTGCCAGACGGATATTTTTTGCCGCCTATGCCCATGAGCGCGCCAGAGCTTTATTTTAAAGAACAAATGATGAAAAAGCTGAACCGGCCTATCACCATCGGGCGCGTTGCCAATCTTTCAAAGCCGCAGCCGTGGCATACTGAACTAGGAAGAGCATCCTGCCAGTATCGCAGCAAATGTGCCCGGGGTTGCCCCTATGGCGCATATTACAGCTCCCTTTCCGGCTCAATTCCGGCTGCAAAGAAAACGGATAAACTGACCGTCCTTCATGATACCATTGCCAGCGAAATCATTTATGACGAAAAAACGCAAAAGGCAACCGGTGTCAGGGTTGTCAACCAGAAAACACTGGCGGTTGAAGAATATTTTGCTAAGATTATTTTCCTGAATGCAGGTTCTATGAATTCGGCGGCGCTTCTGCTTAATTCTAAATCAAACCGTTTTCCGACAGGTTTTGGAAATGACAGCGATCAGGTTGGACGTAATATTATGGATCATCATCTTGGCGTTGGTGCGAATGCAACGATTGAAGGTTTTGAGGATGACTATATTTTCGGACAACGACCGAATGCACTTTACATTCCAAAGTTCAGGAACTGGGGAACAGATAAGCGGGATTATTTACGCGGTTTTGGTTATCAGGGCGGTGCCAGCAGAAGTGACTGGAAACGTGGTGTTACTGCGGATGGATTTGGCGCGACGTTTAAAGAAGATATGACAAAACCTGGAAGCTGGGTAATGGGTTTTGGCGGATTTGGAGAAGTTTTGCCAAACCCTGAAAACCGTATGTATCTGGACAAAGACAAAAAAGATCCTTACGGCATTCCAATGATCGTTTTTGATGCTGCCTTCGGTCCGAATGAAATTGCCATGCGGAAAGATATGATGAATGCGGCTGTGGAAATGCTTGAAGTTGCAGGTTTCAAAAATGTCACCGGATTCAATCGTCAGGATACACATTTGGGATTAGGAATTCATGATATGGGCACAGCTCGGATGGGAAAAGACCCAAAAACTTCTGTCCTTAATAAATTCAATCAGGTCCACGCGGCTAAAAATGTTTTTGTTACGGACGGTGCGGCGATGGCATCATCATCCTGTGTAAATCCTTCTATTACTTACATGGCACTGACTGCGAGGGCCGCTAACCACGCCGTGGAGGAACTAAAAAAACAGAATTTATAGAAGAGTTTTAGAGCAGAAGTCAGTGAAATAATTTATTCCTGACTTCTGCTTTAAAATTTCTTTCAACCTTTCAGGATACTTCCAGCCGGTATCCTACACCATGCACAGCACTGATTTTTACACGCAGATCTTCTGCCAGCATTTTTCTCAATCTGGAAACAAATACATCAACGCTTCTACCAACAACAATTCCTTCATCTTCCCAAACCGATTTTAAAATAAAATCTCTTTCCAAAACTGTGTTCTGATTGTTTGTAAAAAGATGGAGCAATTTAGCTTCCCGATAGGTAAGATTATAACTTTTTCGTTCTGACGTCAAAATCAGATTTGTCATATCAAGCGCAGAATTGCCGAAATTTATTTTATTATCGACATAACCGACCGATTGTGAATGATCTGTTTTGATATCTTTCCGGTTTTTTTTCCAAACAATGAAACCTAAACCTGCAAGCAAACTTCCAATCGGCAAAATCCACCAATTCCTGCTTGCAGAAGCAGTTTTTGTTTCCGGATAAAAGTTAACTTTCAGAATATAACAACCCGCTTCCATTTTCCTGCCACTGCATGGAACGCCTTCTTTTCGGTTTAAATCCTGAAAATTGTATCCCAGCGCAATGGTACTATTCTCACAGCGTAAAACCGAAACATCATAACCGCGATCTATTCCATGAATTTCCAAAGATTTCTTTAGCAAATCAGGCAGCTTATCATAATCAAAAAGTTTGTCAATCTGAACGATGAAGGTATTTGCATCCGGCTGCTGAACCGGAGTGATCACGGAAGTTGTATCTCCATTTTCAACCAGTAAAAGATGGGCGGTACGTCGCAAAGCAAGATTTGCCTTCTCTGAAAACCTGACAGAATCATTGTTTCCCGTCACTTTTTCAGGCGCAGAAAATATCAGAAAAATCATCACCAACAAAGTGATTCTTGCGGTTGTTTTCATCCTGCCATCTCTGAAATTCATCTTGTCAAATTTTATTGTAAACTTACCAAAACGGCGGGAATTAACATCCACCCCTGCTTTTATTCAAAAATGGAAACCAGTTAAATACCGGGAACAACATAGAATATTTGACATATATTATTTTCCTGGCCGAAACATCAGTTTTCTTAACGGGTTCAATAATGATATCATCCCCTACTTGCGCAGATTTCAAAATTTCACCTAACTCGATACTACGTACTGAAAAATTATGCGCGTAGGCATTAACATCAACGATCTTTCCTGCTCGTTTGAGATAAGCAAAAAATTGCACTTCGGTTTCAGGGCCGGATTTTGGATTATGGTCGACCAACGTCAAACGTCCATTTGTTACGTGAATAAACTCTTTTGGCTCTGTTAATTTTCCATTCAGATGCAATGAAAAATAACTATCCGCATTATTTTTAGGTAAAGCCTCCGAAATCGAAATTGTAAAAGTGTATAGCAGAATCAATGAGATTCTTGTAATTTGATTTTTCATGGTAACAGATTTTTTAATTATAGAACAATAATTTCATTGTGTGGCAGAGCATATTGATTGTCCGAAGTCATTAAGACAATCGCGTCTCCTTTTTTACATTTTTTTAGAATATTCTGGATAGCGATCTGTTTGAAAGCCTGGTCGGAAAACATAACCAACGTTTTAGAATCTTTGTCGCGGATGGCAATCCTGAATACGATTTTCTCAACTGGTTTATTGGCAGTCGGTCCAAGTTCGGCAGTGCATACGGTAAGTTGTCCGGTAGCCTTTTCATTGACTGTACTTTTACCTTTGGTACTGTATTCAGTCACGATCCTCTTGTCATTTAAAAAAGCAGCGGAACAGTTTGAGAACTTGTTTTGGGCTGATAATGGGTTAACAATGGCTAATAAAAATAGGTAAGGGAGATGCAATACATTTTTCATGATCCTGTTATTTAAGTGAAGATTAAACCAGGTAAAGGCCTGGATCAAATGTATTGGTAAGAATTATGTTGAATGCGAATCGTTTGTAAAAGATTGTCAACGAAATGTAAAAGATAGATTTCTTACTTTTTCAAGGAAAGGAAGCCATCAAAAATTCGTCCCTATTGAAAAGAATGATATCTTGCAGCCTTGATAAAACTAAAATTCTGATGTCTAAAAAAATAATCCCACTACTTCTGTTTGTGCTGATTGCGGGTACTGCATTCGCCCAATCTGCCATTGGCTTAAAAAAAATAGCTCCATTTCAAATAACCCTCACCAATGGAAAACCTTATAATGCTTCACAGCTCGGTCCAGGTCCTGTGGTATTGATGTATTTTTCACCCGACTGCGATCATTGCCAGAATTTCACGAAGGCTTTATTAAAAAATTACACAGTAATGACAAATAAGCAATTGGTGATGATCACTTTTCAATCCATGGAAATGATTAAAAAGTTTGAAAAGGATTATAACCTTGCAGCTTATCCAAACATTAAACTCGGTACAGAAGGAACAAGTTATCTGGTTCAGAAATATTACCAGATACGGTCATTTCCTTACCTGGCGATGTATGACAAAACCGGAAAGCTGGTGAAGATTTATGAAGGTGAACAACCGTATACCGAAATTTTTAAAACTTTGAAATCGTTTTAATACAACTTTGAAGTGAGCACAAACAAAAAATGCTTCGTCTGATTATGTGGACGAAGCATTTTTGATTTTATATATAACCCTTTCAGGCTTGTTATCTACAAAACCATCTGATTAAATAACCTTTCCAAAGTCAAACCGGCATCTGTACAAAATCCCGGATGGACTTTTGACGTTTGAACCACAGTACTCCGGGTGGCGGTTAACCAGCGAAAACGGGATGCAATAGGTAATTTCCCAATAGGACCGGCCGTTTTTCCACCGATGCAGATCCGGCTCAAAGCACCCAAATATTCTTCCAGTTCAGAGACATCTACTTTTCCTGCAAAAGCTTTCAGCCGTTCAATATCCAGATTTATTTTACTTTGTAAAAAACCCTGCTTTGGGCAATAGAGAATGACTCCAACGTTCAAAAATTCCTCTCGCTCGACTCTGGGTACGACGCGGATTACGGCGTACTCAAATAAGTGATGTTCTTGCATTCTGCGCTTCTTTTACAAATACTTCTGATACTGAGATTCTTGAAATTAAAAATTTGGCATAAGCCTGACGATGTTCATCTGCTGTTTCAAACGGTGCATCATGGAGCAACCAATCGTCCGGGATGATGGACACAATGGAATTGATTAAATCGTCGGTAAGGATATTCCGGAACGACTCGTTAACTGCGTCAAGTTCTGTGGCCTGGGGTAATAAAACATGATCTTTTATTTGAACAAAAGGACGTTTTGCCTGCTCCTCCCAATTTGTCCAGGAGTGGTGAAAATATAAAGACGCGCCGTGGTCAATGAGCCATAATTCTTTATGCCATATCAGCATATTGGTGTTCCTTGCTGTGCGGTCAACGTTTGTCAAAAGGCAATCCAGCCAAACAATTTGGGATGCAAGTATCGGGTCAACGGTTGTTACCTGAGGATCAAAAGTAATAGCACCGGACAAATAATGCATAGCGAGATTCAAACCGGTACTGGCTTTCAACAAATCCTGGATTTCTTCATCAGGCTCTGTCATTCCGAACATTTCATCCAGATTCGCAAAAACAATCTCCGGCATTCTAAAACCTAATGCACGCGCAATTTCGCCGCCAATTAACTCAGCGATAAGTGCTTTAACACCCTGGCCGGCACCTCTGAATTTCAATACATATAAAAAATCATCATCCGCTTCTGCGATCGCTGGTAATGATCCGCCTTCGCGTAAAGGCGTCACATAACGGATCACATTAACGGTTCTGAGCTGAAGTCCGTTTTTATTCATAAATCTTGTTTTGTAATAATCCAGTTTTGCAAAGGCGTAAGGCCATTGAATTCAGATTTCTTTGGGGCATAAAAGTAGTTGATTCCGGTTAAAATTTTGGGAAATTAACAGAATACAATTTTAATATTGGAAGATGTTTTAGAGTGATTAAATTCAATTATTCCGGTGCTCCGCACCTTTTGAAATAAGCGAATTTTTGATGTTTCTACAAGTATTGAGGTGCTATCACCTTTTTCCTTTATGGTGCCGGGCACCTGAATATTTGTAGAAAATTATAATTCAAACCACTTTTTTATCGAGGTGCAGCGCACCGCAATGGTCCAAATAATTAATTAAATTTCGGCTCCAACCATAGTGCCGAAAAACACAAAATAAACATCAAAAACCAGATCCAATCAGGAACTCTGCTTTCATTCAATGGTTGAGATGACTTACCTGAAACCCTGACCGTATCATTTAATCCTGATTGTAATAACATCCTGGATTTTACGAACTGATCCACGACTTTACTTTTATAATAATCATCAAAGTCCAGGCTGTCTGTTACATTAATTTCCGAATCACCCGATAATGCAATCCAGGAAGACTGGGAAGGAATGTAACTCGCATCTGCACTCTGCTTGTTGATTGCGGAATAAACCAGATTCACAGTATCAGCCCCTATAATCATTGAAGCCGGATTATTAACGAGATTATTAAATTTGGGATCGCTTTTAAATCCTTTATAAATCGGAGCTTGCACTTCAACATTTGACTCATATGACGGATGTATCGCCGCGATGACAGAGGTCCAGATGTTGCTGTAAGAAATACTATCGCCGTTAAGTAAAATTGGAAATGTCTCGTTTACAAAGCTCACCGCCACTTTACCATTTGTTTTCTCAACAGCTACCGGATATTCCGGAATGGTTACATAAGCATTTGATTTACCAAAATCATAAGGAAGTTTTGTAAATTCTCCGCTTAAGGGTAACGTTTCATCATTCGACAGTTTTTTAACTATAAACCTGGTACCTAAGGCAGTATTGATCGAAGCAATATCAGAGGATCCGTTGGTAAGGTTGATAAATAAAATGCTCTTACCAGTTGCCAGTGCTTTTTTCACCTGTGCGTTGGAAGCATTTTTAGGATCTGTAATGATCACATCCGGCGATCCTGTCTTATTTAGCGTTAGTTTGCTCCTTATATCTTTTGATAAATTGGTAGAGATCTCAACCGAATTGCCCCGGTTTCCAAGCCATGTTGCAAGGCTTCTGCTTTCAAAATCAGGATTATCAAGTAAGATTTGGAAGTTTAACGGCGGAAGTGGACGGGCAAAAAACTGGATTGATTTATGTTGATCATCCCCTAAAAACAGATCAACTTTTGTTCTTTTTTCCGTGAAAACTGGAAATGATAAATTAAAATCCTGAATGCCTTTTTCAAGTTTGACACTGTCCAGAGTCTGGCTGCCAAACTTAATTTTCACCCATTGCGCCTCCAAAGAATTTACCGATCCGGTTACGCGCTGAATTTGTCCTTTTCTAATAATCCCCTTCCATGAAATTGACTGGATTGCATTCCCGGAAAAATACGCAATCCGGTTTACAAGAACAGAATGTCTTATTTTTTGACTAAGATCTGAAAAAAATGTGGGGCTGAAATCCTGGCCAACGAGCGTCAGTGTATCAAAAGATTTGCCTTTTAAATTACTTTCAGAAAACACGTCACAAAAACGTAAGCTATCCTGAATTCTTTTCACTTCCTGGGAAGGGACGTCCTTTCCTGCGACCAGAATTTTACCTGATAAAGCCGTACTCCGAAGTATGGGTTGAAGAACGAAACCGACAACGATCAACCATAACAAAAAGTTTAAAACAATTTTGATTCCAGTTTTCTGCCTCGAAAGATCGGGGCCTGAACTTCGTAGCAAAAGCCATATCTGCGCAGCACCGAGAAGTATTAGAAATAAAATCAAAACCAGATTTAGTGGCTCCGACCAGTTGAAATCAAATGCAATCATACACTAGTTCCGGTTATATTGAGCCGGTCTTATTTAAGTTTTTTCCAAAAAATGTTTTCCAGCTTTTTCTCACTAACATAGGAACGACCACTTTGTACGTTCGCTCCTGCCCTTTTGTATAATTCCGTTTTCAGTTGCTGTTTTTCCGTCGCCGAAATTTGTTTTCCGCTGATCAGTTTTTGCAATGATCCAAGTACCGCCCAGTTTTGCAATCCGCCATTGAACGGTCCGCTGTTCATTAACCGGTCAGATAATTGTGTTCCCACAAGCTGAAACCTGGCTAGTTGCAAAGCACTTAACTTGTCATATTCCAGATAACCCAAAACTTCAGACGCCAGTTGTTCAGTCCGCGTCAGGCTGATCATTTTTTCCTGGCTGAAATTCTTGCTGATGTCAGTCAATTCGCCGGTTAGCCGTTTTTCTTTTTCCTTGATCGGAGGCGGATCATAGCTGCTTTTCTTGACAAAGGCGCGTGCCTTATGCTGCGCCTGTTTTAAAAATTCAAGTGCTTTGGTTTCAAAAGGAATCGCTTTTTCAGGTTCATACATACGCAAATGCAGTTCCGATTGCCACATTTGCTCCAAAGCCATTTTCAATAAACTTTTGGTAGACTGCTCATGGAAAGTATTGATATCAGCATCGTCGTGTGCATGTCCGTATTGCTCAATCAATTCCGCCATCGCATCTTTGGAACCGCTTTCCTGATTACCTCCGCCATGGTCGTGATGTGATTCTTCCGGCTGTGATTTGCGGTTTTCTGCCGCTTCGCCTTCCGAATCAGACTTGTGTGTAAAAGCATCCAGAATATTTCCACTACCACTTTCTTCATGCGGCGCACCGCCGCCTCCACCAATATTTTGTTCAAATTCTTCGCCTAAAAACTGTCCGTAACGTAACCGAAGCACTTTTTGATCAAAACCTATTTCATTGGAAGTACTATTGAATTCTTCCTTTTTAATCTTTTTACGCTTGGCAATCAGTTTCTCAGTATCAATAATAATCTGGCGCTGACTACGGAAATATTCCGGAACCGTATTGACAGACATCGTGGAAAGTTCTGATTCTTCCACTTTTGCCGTGTCTTTGTAAACTACGAAATAGGTATCTGATTTGGTGAAATTAGCTTCGGGTTCCTTATTATCAATTGCTGCCCAGTAATAATAAAGCTCATCACCTGGTGTAAAATTCAAGGCTTTCAGATCAATGGATTGGCTAAGTTTTGCTTCCTTAAAATTACCCGGAGATAATGGAAATTTCATTTCTCTGAACTTGACATTTTCACCTGAACCGCGTGCCAAAGTAGCCACGATAAAAGCCGTTTTTACTTTAAAATCATCTGACATTTTCGCCGAAACCTGGATCATTTTATTGTCTTTCAAATAATGATATTGATACAGTTCTTTTGAATCCGGTTCAATTTTTGGGGTAAGATCCGGTTGTGCTTCCAGTTTGTAAAAATCAGATTGATAAACGAGCGAATCTTTCCAATAGGCTTTGATTGAATATAGTCCGGAACCTGTCAGTTTATCTTTATACTGAAAAATACCATTTGCCTTTTTGAACAAAAGCTCATCTCCACGGTTATTTGCCAGCCGTACCGACAGATTATCCTGATGACTAAAAGTAACATCCCAATTCAAGGCAGAACCGATGATTGCACTAACATTCAAATCAGCAGATTTTTTGGATGGTAAGTTCGTGTATGCAGGCGGGTTGATAGTTACATTAGCCGTTTCAAAGCTCGGAGCAATGAGAACATTCGCTTTTTCGACATTTTTAGTGGAATTTAAAAGCGTGATTGGACTTCCGGTTGAGAAATTCAGGTGCGGATACAGATTATAAAAAACCAGCGACAAAAGAAAGATCAGTCCGTACATCATCGTTCCGTCATACAGATTCCGGTAATGAAAATGACTGGCTGAAACATTTTGACTTAGCCTGTCCAGCTGCAATTGTTCTGCAATATTCAGCTCTTCCTTTTCCAGTAAATGCAAACTGTACTCCGATTCACCAACCGTTTTGTGGATCAAACTGATGGCCTGTGGTTTTTTATTTTGATATAATTTTGTGATATATGCGCCAATTCCCAAGCCAGCAAGGGCAGCCAAAACGGGAGCAATTACAGAAGACTGTTTAAACACCGAGGTTAGAACAAAAGCTGAAACCGCCAGCAACAAACAACGAATAAATGCATTCGCGTAAAGTTGGGTCGTAACTGAATTGATTAATTTTTTTAGCTCATACATAACTTTTCTGTATCGTTTTCTTTAAAGCCATCCAGCGTTCAAGAATGAGTAATGCTATAAAAAGAATTAAAAGCCATGGCCGTAAACTACCTTCCTGATTTACCTTCAAAGGCTTGGTTTGCACAAATTGTGCATTCAATTGTCTGGGACTAACCAGCTTTGGAGATTCATTCAATTTATAGTGTGAGATAAGCAACTCGCCAAGAAATTCCGGTAATTGTCCTGAATTAACCATTTCAGATGTCTGTATCCGAAGTGAATCCTGCAATTGAATAACGTTTGAAAGTAAGTTTTGGTTACCTGTCATTGACTTTCCTGACAAAACATAAAGTATTTCAGGATTGATTTTGGAAACAATCTGATCGGTTAATATAAGATCATATTTTTTTTCACTGACACTTTTAAGGTCTATACTAATCGGCAGAGAATATACCGTGGATAAAGAACCCAACGCCGCCTCGACGGTTTGTTGTTCCGCTTTATTTTTGTAGTCAACCAGTATGTTTAATTTACCGGTATGCACTGGCGATGATTCAAGTTTTGGCAAATTATCCGATACGCCCGGACCCGAAACGGTTAGCTGACCTTTATTGACAAACAGCTTTTTACCATCTTCTAAGTCAAGATATTTGTGCGGATAGTTTTGAGATGAGTCTGTTAAAGTATGTAATGTATACGATTCAGGAATGTAGATTTTTGGCAGGTCTAGCAATTTCAGATCACTAAGGAAATAAAGATCCAGCTTCACTCCTGTTTTACTCACTTTGTTAATTACATCCTGAAGATATAAAATACCATTATTCTGCTGATTTGAAATGGAAGACAGATCCTTGATTTCTTCACTTTCTGGATTTATCCAGAATACTTTTTCTCCTTTTTTTATAGCACTTTCAATTTCAAAACGATAGTTATTGACAAGACTGGCAGATGGCTGAACCAAGTGGATTCTTTCAGCATGTTCGATTTGTTTAAACCATTTTATTACCGGCTGACTTAATAACACGGTCAAAAGCAGAATAAGCAAACAGCGAACGATTAACAGCGGCAAGTCGTCCAAACGGAAACCGCGACTTTGCTGCTGACTTTTATCGATTAACCATTGCATAGCTGCCCAATCCAGCTCTTTACCTTTTTTCTGATGCCAGAAATGGATAAAGATCGGTATGGCTATGGCCAGTGCACCCCAAAACATGAAAGGTTGTAAAAAATTCATTAGCCTTTCCTCCTTGTTAAAAATTCTTTCAAAACCATTCCCAACGGATCGCTCAATCTGGCCTGAACCAGATTCACATACGGAATCCGTAATTCTTCTTCGAGCATATCAAAATACGCTTTGGAAGATTCTCTAAACTTATCTCTCACAGCCTCAGCCTGTAATTCAATCTCTTTTCCGGTTTCCAGATCCTTGAAACGATAAAAACCGGACAGGTTAAAATCCACTTCATTATCTCCCAAAATCTGGAAAATAACGATTTCACGACGCGGACTGGCTATGGATTTTATTAATGTAAGCCACTCCTGACCCACCTGAAGAAAATCTGTTACAAAAATCAATTGCTCCTGACTTTTAGTCGCAAATTCAGGAAACTGCAATTTTCCGTTCGCAGCAAAATCTGATGTCCATTCACCTGAGGCTGTCGTTTTTTGTAATCCGAATAATATCTTATTAAAAGCCTGTTTTCCTGAACTTGAAGCACCACTCGCGATACTGTTAACTTTTCCATTTTGCAACGAATAAAGACTCATTTGATCATTCTGTATGTATCCCAGATAAGCCAGAGAAGCGATTAGCAACTTTGCATATTCAAGCCGGCTCATACCATTTTCAGCGTAATTCATGGATCCGGAAAGATCCACCAAAAAGCGGATTTGCCTGTTACTTTCAGCAGATGATTCTTTTACAAGATGTTTATCCGTTCTGGCAAATAATTTCCAGTCAATCCGTTTCGGATCATCGCCGGGTTCGTAGTGGCGGTATTGCTCAAACTCCGTCCCCATTCCCGAACGTTTACTGGCATGAACACCCAGCATCAGTTCTTCACTCACCAGTTTTCCAACCAGCTGAAGATTTCCAAGTTTGATCAGATCCGAAGCAAGAAGCCCGGTGCGCTTTTGGGACATAGTTTTTCGGCTTTCGGCGGTCGGCTTTCGGCTTTCAATTCCGGCACATAACATGCCGATTGCTGATAGCCGATGGGCCGAAAGCCTATTTCAATGTTTTAATTAGATCTGCAATGACATTATCTGACGTAATATTTTCCGCTTCTGCCCGGAAATTCATTGAGATCCGGTGACGTAGAATTGGAAATGCCAGTGTGTGAATATCCTCCGGAATTACGGCAAATCGCTCGTTCAAAACAGCTCGGGCCTTTGCACAAAGCACGAGCGCTTGTCCGGCACGCGGCCCGGCACCCCAGTCGCACCATTGTTTAACAAAATCAGACGGACTTCCGTCTGGCCTTGTAGCACGAACCAACCGGTTTATAAAAGCAATCTGATCTTCACTGATATGAACTTGTCGTGTCAATTTTTGAAGTTCAATAATGTCCATATCACTTAACACCCGGTCGATCACTACACCTTTTGATCCGGTGGTGTTTTTCAAAACATCAAGTTCTTCCTGTTCGCTTGGGTAGCTCAGTTTGATATACAAAAGAAAACGGTCAAGCTGGGCTTCCGGCAATGGGTAGGTACCCGATTGTTCAATCGGATTTTGTGTGGCGATGATCAGAAACGGATTTGGCAGTGCATAATTCGTCCCGGCATAGGTCACACTTTTTTCCTGCATTGCCTCCAAAAGTGCTGCCTGTGTTTTTGGCGGCGTCCGGTTTATTTCATCGGCCAGGACAACATTGGCAAAAATCGGCCCCTGATTGAATTTAAAAAACTTCTTCCCGGTATCATGATCCTCTTCCAGTATTTCAGTACCTACAATATCGCCCGGCATCAAATCCGGCGTAAACTGTACACGCTTGAAACTCATATGCAGTGCTTCCGACATCGTTTTCACCATCAGCGTTTTTGCCAGTCCCGGCACACCTTCCAGCAAACAATGGCCTCCTGCAAGCAGAGAAATCAGGATTTCGTTTATTGCATCTTCCTGTCCTACAATGACTTTACCAATCTCTTTTTTAAGAAGCGGCAGTTTTGCCACCAAGGCTTTATAATGGGTTAGTTCCTGAGTTTCCAATCGTTAAGCGGTTAAAGCATACATGACAATATTGACCCCGAACCTGGTATTATCGACGGCCAAAAAACGTTTATTTCTAAAATCATAATCCCACTCACAGCCATAATCCTTATTGCTGTAAAGCACACCAATGCGTCCGTTGATCGTTACTGCTTTCAGATAATCGTGAACAAGATCATCCCCCCAGCCATTTAATTCAAAGGCTGTGGTTGGCGGGCCATCTTCAAAATGAAAAAAGCTGTTGTAAATCGGATGATTGTTGGGTATCTTTTGTAAGGCCTTGGGACCGAACGTTCTGGACATTTCCTGCTCAAAGGACTTGGCAAATAACCCATCTATATCGTGGTTACAGTCGTCAACAAAAACAAATCCTCCATTCTGAACATAACGTTTAAAATGATCTCTTTCCTGCGCCGAAAACTCTACCAGTTTGTGACCGCTCAGATAACAAAACGGACTTTTGAAAATATCGTTACTGCTCAGCAACACCACCTTTTCCTTCTCATCAATAGGGATGGTGGTATACTCCACCAGCGAATGCAGTAGGTTTGACGGCATGCGCTGATCGGTATCCCAGTTTCCTGAGGTATATTGAAGACGGGTGAAGAAAAAAGGTTTCATAGGTTAGGTAAAAGGTATTTTCTGCGGAAAAATTTTCCGCAGAAAATAAAATTTATACTGCGTCAGATAATGACGAAAATGTAAATTCGCGGATTTTCATCGGCGGCATCATATAGTTCTGGTTTGATTCCGTACTCACAACACGCTCAGGTTTTCCTAATGTTTCAAGGTTGTTGAGCATGATCACAGGACTTTCGTTGAAACGGAAGTTTTTAACCGGATGCTTGATTTTGCCGTTTTCAATATAAAAAGTACCGTCGCGTGTTAGTCCCGTAAGCAACAATGTCTGCGGATCCACTTCACGGATATACCATAATTTTGTAACAAGAATACCTTGTTTTGTAGAAGCGATCATTTCTTCCAAAGTTGCGGTACCGCCTGCCACAATCATATTATTTGGAAAAGGAACGGCTTTGACACCTTTCTTTTGAGCCCAATAACGCGAATAAGCCATGTTTTTCACCACACCTTTTTCGATCCAGTTTACCCGTTCCATCGGTTGACCGTCGCCGGCCCAGGGAGCCGATGGCAGTTCAGGATGCGCAGGATCCGAATAAATGTTGACCCTTTCGTCCACAATTTTGTCGCCGAGTTTGGTTTTACCGCCTTGTTTGCTCAAAAAAGAACGACCCTCATCAGCACTGCGGGCATCCATATTGAAAAAGATATTTTCCAATAAAACCGCCGCCGCCGTAGGTTCGAGAATTACCGTATATTTTCCTGGTTCCAGGGCTTTTGCGCCAACCGATCCTGTTGATTTTTGAATAGCAATTTTTGTCGCCGCTTCGGTATCCAGTTTGGATACGTCACTGAAACCTTTGGCCACATAACCAGAACCTGTCCCGTCAGGCGTTCTGACTGTCAGCGAAAAGTTGACATCTGTACTTGGGTAATAGGCAAAAAGCTTTTTTGAATTCAGCATCGCTGAATAACCATGCGTATCTTCCCAAAAACCAGCCGCTGCCAGGTTTTGCGCCCGGGATAATTCCAGACTTTTGGCCACAGCATCAGCACGAAAATCCGGCGTAATACCAGCGGTGCTATCAAAAAAACCGGATGATTTTTTATATTGCTGGGGCGTTAACACACCAACATATTCCGGGTTCTCCGGGGCAAGTTTCGCGAGCTCTTCTGATTGGCGAACTACTTTTTCAAATGCATCATCGCTAAACTCATTCGTTGTAGCCACCCCAACTTTTTTGCCAAAAGCGGATTGCACAATCAGATTTTGCGTGATTTGCGATCCGCTCGTTGAAACCTCGTTACGAGCATACCGCAAATTCCCTCTTTTTTCACCCGAAATATTAATCTCGCATTCATCTGCCTTTGAATATTTCAAAACCTTCTCTAACAGTGCTTTCGCTTCTGCTTCTGTTAATATCACTGACATATTTCAGTATTAAATTTTTCTGGCTGTATTGATAACATTGACACCTGCAAAACGTGCCGTTGAACTTCCGTGAGAAACCGCGCTCGATTGAGATGGCTGACCTTTTCCATCAAAGAAAGAGCCTCCCAAACGATAGTCGCGTTCGTCACAAACCTGAACACATGAATTCCAGAATTCCTGTGTATTAGATTGATACGCCACATCTTTCAGCATACCAACGATTTTCCCGTCTTTGATTTCATAGAATAATTGACCGCCAAACTGGAAGTTATAGCGTTGCTGGTCAATCGAGAATGATCCGTCACCGATAATATAAATTCCTTTTTTAACATCTTTGATCATGTCTTCAACTGACAATGGTGTTTTTCCGGAAGCCAGCGAAACATTGGCCATACGCTGAAACTGAACCGAACTCCAGCTGTCTGCATAACAGCAGCCATGTGATTCTTTTTCCCCGATAATTTTAGCCTGATCGCGGATTGCCTGGTAATTTACCAAAACGCCATCCTTAACCAGATCCCACTTTTTGGTATTAACCCCTTCATCATCCCAACCCACAGCACCCAGGGAACCAACCTGCGTTTTGTCAGCAATCAGCGTAACTTTATCGCTGCCATATTTGAAATTTTTCGATTGCCATTTGTCCAGTGTCGCAAAAGATGTCCCTGCAAAATTGGCCTCATAACCAAGAACACGATCCAGTTCAAGCGGGTGACCAACCGACTCGTGAATCGTCAGCCAAAGGTGTGACGGATCAAGGATCAGATCGTATTTTCCTGCTTCCACAGACTTGGCGCTCAGTTTCATTTTTGCCTGCTGCGCACCAGCCGTGATATCTTCAAGCATATCATAACCCATGTTGTAACGGGTTGTCACACCTGTCACTTTATCTTTTGGATTGACCTGTAAATAGTCATATCCCATGCCCATTGGTGAACTTAACGAATTACGTGTCTGAAATTTCCCGGATGCAGGATCGATGGCTGTTACAGTAAAATTTGGCCATATACGGTGAATATCCTGATCAATATAAGAACCGTCTGTCGAAGCGAAATACTTCTGTTCGTTCACCATAAAAAGGATTGAATTGACGTAATTCGCGCCGTTTTTCATCGCCGCAGCGTTTACGTCAAGCAATAGATCAACCTTTTCTTTTACAGGAACTTCAAATGCGTTTTTCTTGATAGGTGCCTTCCAGCTTACTTCACCAAAACCTTTTTGAGGAGCCAGTTCTACCGGCTGCTTCATTAATTTTGAATTCGCTTTTGCGATGGCAACTGCATCTTCCGCCGCTTTGGCAATCTGTGCATCACTTTTTGCATCGGCAACGGCGGCAAATCCCCAGCACCCGTTGGCAATCACACGAATACCTACACCGTAGGATTCTGTATTAACTATATTTTGAACTTTGTCTTCTCTGGTAATTACAAACTGGTTTAGATACCGACCAATACGCACATCGGCGTAAGTGGCACCCTTTGATTTTGCAGCGTTAAGTGCTGCATCCGCCAATCTTTTTTTAACGGCAACGTCAAGGCCAGGTTCCATCAAAGCTTCGGGAGATACCGTTCTTACATTGGCTGCAAAACCTGGTAACATAAAAGCACCGGTGCTAAGTCCGGCTATCTGAATAAAATCGCGTCGGTTCAAGTTAAGTCCCTCCTTTTTAGGTCAATAAATGATTGTATAAATAAACTATAATCCTCCGTTATTTTAAACGGCGTCGGACAAGCTTGTAAAAGTAAAGTCACGGATTTTCAATGGCGGAACAAGATTTCCACCCTGGCGCATTGGCTTACCTGCTGCTTCAAGATTGTTCAGCATGATCACCGGACTTTCGTTGAAACGGAAGTTTTTCACAGGGTATTTAATGACACCATTTTCGATATAAAAAGTACCGTCACGTGTCAGTCCGGTGTAGAGCAAAGTTTGAGGATCCACCGCACGTATATACCAGAGACGCGTTACCAATATTCCCTTTTCGGTCCCTTTGATTAGATCAGCCAGTGACTCATTTCCACCGGCAAAAATAAATCCTGATGGAGGGGGAATTGCTTTCACACCTTTTTTCTCAGCCCAATAGCGGGAATAATACATGTTTTTAACAACACCGTTTTCAACCCAAACCACCTTTTCCTGAGCGCGGCCATCACTGCCGCCACCACCAAAAGCGAAACGTCCGCCACCGCCCCCAAATGGAGAACCCGGAATTTCCAGATTTTGCGGATCAGAATATATGTTGACACGTTCGTCAAAAAGTTTTTCACCCAAACGCGTCCCACCACCTTTTTTTCCAAGAAAACTTCTCCCCTCATCTGCATTTCGCGCGTCCATACTGCCCATCATATTTTGAAGCAGATCAACAGCGGCCGTCGGTTCCAGAATAACCGTATATTTTCCAGGCTCCAGAGCCTTTGCTTTTGAAGAAGCCTGAGCCTTTTGAATAGCCACTTCGGTTGCCAGCGCAACATCCAGTTTGGAAACATCATTTACATCACGAACTGCGTAACCTGAGCCCAGTCCATCATTGGTTCTAACAGTGATAGAAAAGTCAACGGAGGTAGCTGCGTTATATCCGAACAAACCTTTGGTGTTTCCCAACGCAGCGAAACCGGTGCTATCTTCCCAGTATCCTGCTGCTGTCAGATCTTTTTTCGCACATGGGTCAATACTTTTGAAAGCTGCTTCCGCTCTGAAATCAGGATTGATTGCATCAGTACTGGCGGCGAAGGATTTTATATCCAAATAGTTCTGCGGTCCAAGCATACCCACATACTCAGGATTGTCAGGAGCCAGATGAGCAATTTCCTCTGCTCTCCTGACCGTTTTTTCTAACGACTTGTCGTCAAATTCATTGATCGTAGCCGTTCCGGATTTTTTACCAAAAACCGATGTAACAGAAAGCGAAAGATTGGTTGTTTCACCGCTTGTTGATACCGAATTTCTGGCATAACGAATATTTCCGGTACGGCTGCCATTCAAATTGGCACTCGTTTCGTCAGCTTTCGAAAAAGCCAACACCTTGTCAATTATTTGTTTTGCTTCTTCTTTTGATAAGACAGCCATGTTAGAAAAAATTTAATTTATAAACAGTCAGTTAGGCAGGAATCTCTTTAAAAAACTAGTACTCAAAATCAAGCTAATCCTCAAATCCAGAAAATCAAGGTCATATTTTTCTCCCCGTATTAATCACATTTACACCATCAAACCGGGTTGTTGCACTTCCATGAGCCACAGCACTGATTTGAGATGGCTGTCCTTTTCCATCGAAAAAAGAACCGAATGTACGGTAGTCATCTTTATCACAAATTTGTGAGCAGGAATTCCAGAATTCCTGTGTATTAGATTGATAGGCAACATCATCCAGCATGCCCACGATCTCACCTTTCTTTATCTCATAGAAAACCTGTCCGCCAAACTGGAAGTTATATCGCTGTTGATCAATCGAATACGAACCGGCTCCAATAATATAAATTCCTTTTTCAACGCCCTTGATCATATCTAGAACGCTGCGTTTTTCAGTTCCGGGACGAAGTGAAATGTTGGGCATTCTTTGGAATTGTACAGAATCCCAGTTATCTGCGTAACAGCAGCCATTGGATTCCTTACCACCAATGATTTTAACCTGATCACGAATAGCCTGATAATTCACCAGAATACCATCCTTGATAATATCCCATTCTTTGGCTGGAACTCCTTCATCATCAAAACCAACAGCACCCAAAGTATGTGGCTGAATTCTGTCCGCAACGATGTTAACGAGTTTACTTCCGTAATTAAATTTTTTCGATTCCCATTTATCCAAAGTCGCAAAACTTGTTCCGGCATAATTGGCTTCATAACCCAATACGCGGTCAAGCTCTGTCGGATGGCCAACAGATTCGTGAATGGTAAGTCCTAAATGATTTGGATCCAGAACGAGATCATACTTTCCTGGCAAAACCGTTTTAGTTGTAAGTTTTTCCTTTGCTTGTTTAGCTGCCAGAATAGCATCCTCAACCATATCATAAGAGCTGCGGTAACCCACGGTACCATTCGGACCAGCAATTTTTTCAGAAGCAAGTCCATCCAGGTATTCATAACCCATACCCATGGGTGAACTAAGTGCACCGCGGGTCTTGAACTTTCCGGCAGCCTTATCAATTGCAGTTACGGTAAAAGTTGGCCAGATCCGGTGAATGTCCTGATCGATATAACTTCCATCCGAGGAAGCAAAATATTTTTGTTCGTTAACAGAGAAAATGTTGGAAGTGACAAAGCCAGCACCATTTTCCATGGCTTTGCCATTCACTTTCATCAACAGATCTATCTTTTCCGCAGTCGGGATTTCGAAAGTATTTTTTTTGATCGGCGTTTTCCATGTCACATCTCCCACTCCTTTTTGCGGAGCCAGAACAACCGGATCTTTTTGAAATTTAGAGTTTGCTTTGGCAATCGCTACTGCTGTTTCTGCACATTTGGCAATTCCTTCAGACGTAACATCACTGGTAGCTGAAAAGCCCCAGGTGCCGTTGGCAATCACACGAATACCAACACCGAATGATTCTGCATTGACAATATTTTGAACCTGCTTTTCTCTCGTAAAAACAAATTGCTGCAAATATCTCCCGATACGTACATCCGTGTAAGTTGCTCCTTTACTTTTTGTAGCATTCAGGGCGATGTCTGCATATCTTTTTTTCAAAGCTACATCAATGCCCGGTTCAAGTAAATGCTCGCTTGAAACAGTGTTTCCAAATATAGGAACGGATGGCAACATTAATGCGCCCATACCCATACCTGTCATTTGCATAAAATCTCTTCTTTTCATTCGTCGAAGCTAAACTTTATAAATATATGATGATGAAAAATGATATTTTTTAGCCAATTTGATTAAATCAGAATATTCTGCGCTCACAGCGTCAAGTTAGATAAAAACCTTAAAAATGACAATTTTACCAAATTAATTTTTGCAAAATATAAAATCAGCAGTGACACAGTAAGATACAATTTATTATTTACGATAGATTTTGTTAAAACTTAATGGAGCAATTAAAAGAGCCTTAAATAAGGAATACAACAAACTGTTATTCAAATTGAAAAGGGAAGAAGATCATCCGAATGGAGTCATCATTCTGACGATTTTAATTATTATTAATCTTAAAAATTTATTTATACCATAAAAAAACAGCACGGATAATTCAAAATATTATATTGCGACCGAACGATTATTTACATTTTTCATGGTACCAAAGAAATATTCTATTTTATATCTTACCGATTTATACTTTGAAGCAAAAGGGAGAAGATATTATGAGGAGGATTTGTATCTGACATCCCGGTTGCGGGAATACTTCGATCTACTGCTTTGTCACCCCCTGTGACTCCGAAAAATTTGAGGAGGCTGTTGATCTGGTTATTTTCCGGAATACCGGTCCGGTGATGTATTACCAGAATTATTTTAATTCATTTATTACAAGGATTAATACAAAAAAAATATCCTGCTACAACACGATGACTGGTAGGGCTGATATGATGGGAAAGTCCTATTTGACTATGTTGACAAAAGAGGGTTATCCTGTAATACCGACCATTGAACATTTACAAGATTTATCTCTGCTGCCAGACTGTGAAAAGTACATGATAAAATTGAAAGGCGGAGCTGATTCTATTGGCATGCATGTTGTTGACAGGGAGCAGCTTTTGACCATTGAACTGGAAGGAAATATTATCCAACCTTTTATAGACTTTGTTTACGAGGTGTCGTTTTATTTCATCGACAAAGATTTTCAATATGCACTTTATGCACCTGACAAAAGCAAAAGATGGAATTTGGAAATGTATGAAGCCTCAGCAGAAGACCTCATATTTGCGGAGCGGTTCATATCCTGGAATACAGTTACCCATGGAATCCAACGCGTGGATGCTTGCAGAACTTCGCATGGCGACTTGTTGTTAGTGGAACTGGAAGATCTGAATCCATATTTGTCTCTGGATCTTTTGAATATTGAAACAAGGGATAAGTTTGTCACAAATTTTCTTGAATCAATAAGCAAAACGATAGAGGGACATAGTTAGGGATTATAAAATAATTAGATATTTACCTATCAGCTGAACGGACATTTGGCTTTCCTCATAATTATTTACTTTTACCATCGATTATCGTTACAAATTTTAGTAAACATTACAGTAAAACTAAATTTTGCTGTGAAATAATACCAGACACCAGTACCATATATAAGACATCCGTTATCAAATATGATTTCCAGTATTTGGAAGGAAGCATGGCAGAAAAAGTCGTACAAAACTACCGTGGTTTCGGGCTTTTTGATACTTTGTATCATTTCCTGTTTTTTAAATCATTTTTTCCAGGCTGTTGAAGTCAGGGAAGGTATTGTCGTAAATGACATTTTGCTATCTATACTACCGTCGAAAGATTGTTCTGAAATTATATTTATCCTCATCTGGTCCTGTGTGGGATTGGCCACCATCCGTTTTTTACACAATCCAATGATTTTTCTTGGATTTCTCTGGTCATATGTTGCTTTGTGCATCACCAGAATTATTACCATTACGCTTGTTCCTCTCAATGCGCCGGAAGGATTGATACCGCTCAGGGATCCTTTAAGTAATTATTTCTACGGACAGGTTTTCATCACCAAAGACCTTTTCTATTCAGGACATACGGCAACGTTGTTTCTGATTTATCTCTGCCTCGAAAAGAAAAATGACAAACTTTTTGTATTGATTTCTACGGGTATTGTGGGCCTTCTTTTACTGATTCAACACGTTCATTATAGTATGGATGTTTTGGCTGCACCCTTTTTTGCGTATTTCAATTATTACTGCGCAAAAAGATTTCTTGCTACTAAACTTCTTTATGAAAAGGAAAAGGAAATTGTAGTAGATAAAGAGGTTTTGGAGGAGAATTGATATATTTCTGTTATCAGGCGTTTGATAAAAAATAGCCATATCAATTTTCCTGGTGGTTTTTATCGTTCAGTACCCGATAAATGTGTACCCTAATTAATTACCCCTTATTGATAATGGTATTACAAATCAAAAACTCTTACTGGTAGATTACTTTCCCCTTCATTCATCAATTAAAAATATGTCATATTGATGAAATTTGTATCTTTGATAAAAGGCCAAACCATTACTATTCAAGAACTCAAAATCTTACTGCACCAGGAATGGAAAAGAAAGTCTTGAGCTTTTTGGCTCAATTGCACTTGGAGAAACTTACAATGTTAAAGATTTCTGTTAGAACAAAATAAAGATAATCGCATTCCTGAAAAGCTAGAATCGTAATTGCAGAGCTTATTAAATCTTAAAGTTGATCTAAATTGACATGAAGATGCAAAGTTGGATAGAACATATTACAATAAATCCAGAGGTACGCTTTGGCAAACCTTGTATAATAAATACAAGAATTACAGTTTTAGATATTTTGGGACTATTGTCAAATGATTTAAGTTATGAGGAAATTCTCGACGATTATCCCCAGTTAACACGCGAAGATATACTCGCTTCATTGGCTTTTGCTGCCAACAAAGAAGTTAATACCAAGATTTTGGTAACCTCTCTATGAAACTACTTTTTGATGAAAATATATCCTACCGGGTCATTAAAAAATTACAGAACGTTTTTCCTTTAAGTATTCACGTAAGTGACACAACCTTAAAAAAGCCGGCAAAAGACCGTGTAATTTGGGAGTATGCAAAAACAAATGACTTTACACTTGTAACATTTGATGAAGATTTTCAAGACCTGCTGAATGTATATGGATTTCCTCCTAAAATAATATTACTTCGGATGGGTAATTCGTCGACAGAATTTATTTCTGACCTTCTTAAAAGAAAGCAAAACGATATTTTTGAGTTTCACAAATCTGGCATTTTTGGACTTTTGGAAATATTTTAAAACATAATTAATCTGGTTTACCTTTTCCAAAAATACCCATAAAGCCCACGATACAACATCTTCCATTGGTTCTCGTGGAAAATCATCGCTCTTAGTTGTAGTAACAATCTAACGAACCAACCCACCTTTCCATAAAAATAAATATTTGGCCGGGAAGTGTTAGCAATAGCTTTTCTTTTACCCAAAACGATCGCTGAACCTGCCTCTTTAAAAACGAATTCTTTTAAAGTTTTTCTCTCCGCCATTAACTGGAAATTCTCAGCCAGGTTCTGGCCTTGCTGAATTGCAACCTGTGCCACTTGCGGATAACTGTTTGGTAAATTTTCAGGTTTTTGAATAGACACGTCACCAATTGCAAACACATTATATGTCCCGACAACCTTATTAAATGAATCGACAACCAGACGATTTTCTGGGCCATATGCTTCCAAGACAAAGCCGTTGAACTTACTGGCTTTTATTCCAGCTGTCCAGATTACGGTTTTTGTTTCAAATTGTTCCCCTGAGGAAAGTAAAACCATATCATCTAAATAATCTCTGACATGACAATTGAGAAGAATTTTAATCCCCAACTCGGTTAGAGAATGATAAGCGTGCTTTTGGAATTTAACATCCATTGAAGCCAGAAGCGATCCACTTTTTTCTATTAAGTAAATCTCTGGTTTTGCTTTGGATAATTTAGTCGTCGCCTCAATATCAACCAGCCATTGCGCCAGCATCGCAGATGTTTCAACACCAGATGATCCACCACCGACCACCACCAATTTCTGAACTTTGCCGTGATTATCAACGGTCTCGAATTGTTTGACCAAATGGTTTTTCAGAGCAAGAGCATCTTCCACTGTTGCAATACCAAACGCTTTTTTCAGTAAATTTTGATTGCCCTGAAACTGGATTTGGGAACCGGTCGCCACTATGAGATATTCGTATTCCAGGATACCATTCGTCAGGATGATTTTATTTTCAGCAGGGCTTACTTCAACCAATTCTCCTGAATGAAATTTTAGATTTTCCTTTCCTGAAAACATTTTCAGGAAAGGAAAACTGACGTCTCCAGGCTTAAAAATTCCGGCGGCCAGCTGATACAGAAACGGTGTGAAAATATGGTGATCGCTTTTATCTACAAGTGTAACCTGAAATTTAATATTATGCGCCAGTGACAGCGCAAGATTTATACCGGCAAATCCCCCCCCCACTATAACTACTTTCATCTCAATTCGCTTCTGATCAAACTCTTGGCTGTTGACCTGCCCAACTACTCCGGACCAAAAGATAACGCTCAATTTGTCCGACTGTCTGAAGTTTTTCGTAATCTTCGTCAGGAATTGCAATATAGAATTCATCTTCCATTTGTAAAACCAGATCTATGGTATCAAGGCTGTCAAAACCCAAATCCTTCGCCAGATGTGATTCTCCGGATATGGAAGAAGCCGGCAAACCTGTGCTTTTGCTTAACAATTCCAGAAGTTGCTCTTTCATTTTAAAGTTGAATTATGTTATTGAGCGGCGGTGGCCACAGTAGATTCTTGTCCGGAATTTGATTTGGAACGAAATGAGGCCCATTTTTCACCAGCTCTGTCGGCCAGATAATACATCATCGGAACCAGATAGATCGTCAGTACCATGGAGCTGCTCAAACCACCGATCAAAACCCAGGCTAGCGAATTTTTCCACTCTGCTCCTGCACCGGAAGCAGTCGCAATCGGGATCATACCAATGACCATCGCGATGGTAGTCATTAAAATCGGACGTAAACGTTCTTCTCCCGCATGAAGAATTGCCTGCCGGAATGGCGTTCCCATTGCCTTCTGCTGATTGGCAAAATCGACGATCAGAATTGCATTTTTCACTACGAGTCCGATCAACATCAACATACCCAAGAGAGCAAAAATCCCGATGTTGGAAGATGACAGCGCAAGTGCGAGCAAGGCACCAATGACCGCAACGGGAATAGAAAACAGCACCACAAAAGGATAAATAAAGCTGTCGTAGAGCAAAACCATGATGAAATATACCAGCATCAGACCCGCCATCATGGCCAGACCTAATGAGCCAAAACCTTCACTCTGATTTTTTGCATCTCCACCCCAGGTTACCAGCACACCGGCGGGAAGGGGATTTTTCTGCAAATCTGCCTGAATATTCGCTACCAAAGTTCCGGAACCAAGTCCCAATGTATTGGCGGTAACCGTTACAGATGAGCGACGATTTTTTCTTTCCAAAACGGAAGGTCCCGTACTTAAAGTGACCGTAGAAAATTCTTCCAAACGAACCGGACGATTTGCCGACGGACTAAAAAACGTGATATGTTTTACATCGTCGGGATCTTTCCGGTCGAAGGCGTCCAGCATAACGCGGATGTCATAATCCTCTCCACCATCACGGTATTTGGAATCATCGTTTCCTGCAAAAGCATTTTGCATGGTTGCGCCAACGGTTTGAATACTCAGACCAAGCCGGGCCATTTTCTCACGATCAATATCAACACGTACTTCCGGATTTCCCGCTTCAACTGAAACGTTGACATCATTCGCACCGGGTGTTTTTTTAAGACGATTGGAAAGGTCATCTGCCGATGCTAAAATTTGATTCAAGTCATTTCCGGTTAGAAAAATTTCTATGGGTGCTGATCCCGAATTTACCATTCCGACAATAGCTGAATTAAATTCAATTCCGGCAAATTTCTTTTCAAGTTCTTTACGAACATTGAGCATGTATGTTTCCGTAGATACCAATCCGCCACGTTCTGCCAAAGGTTTTAATTCAACAGTAAGCTCCGTACGGTTGGTTTCACCTTGTCCTGAACTATTCAAACCTGTACTAGCTCCGCCCACGTTGGCGAAAATTGTTGTTACATCCGGTTTTTTTCTTAGATAATCCTCTATGTTTCTGGCTGTCAGGTTATTTTGTTGTAAAGACGCGCTTTTGTCAAGTTTCATTGTCAATAAAAACTTACCCTGATCGCCCTGCGCAACAAATTCCTGTCCGATAATACCAAGTCCCATTACCCATCCTGTCATTACAAATAGGACAATAAGTCCGCCGGTAAAAATTAATTTGTGCGACAGAACCCATTCCAGGCTTCCATGATAAGCTTTTGTCAGGCTGGTCAATTGTTTTTCAAACCAAAGCAAAAACCTTTGAAAAGGATTTTTCGGATCAAGGTGTTCAATACGCGCCATGTTCGACGTCATCCACGGTGTCAGGGTGAAACTCACTAAAAGGCTGATCATCGTCGCAAAGGCCACCGTCAGGGAAAACTGCCGTAAAAGATCCGCAATCACAGAATTCACCATTGTAATAGGCACAAAAACAACGACAATCACCAATGTAATGGCAAGGGCCGCAAAACCAATTTCCGTAACCCCGTCAATGGTAGCCTGCCAGCGGTTTTTTCCCATTTCCAAATGTCGCTGAATGTTTTCCAGAACAACAATCGAGTCATCCACCAGAATACCGATCACCAGCGAAAGTGCCAGTAAAGTCATGAGGTTCAACGAATAACCCATCACATACATAAATAAAAACGCAGACACCAAAGAAGCCGGAACTGAAACCATTACAATAAATGCGTTTCTGAAACTATGCAGAAAAAGAAGCATGACAGCGGCTACGAGCACCACGGCCAGAATCAAATCATGCGTTACCGCTTCAACAGATTCGAGCGTAAAAATGCTGCTGTCGTATGCAATAGCAAAATGCACCTTATCCTTCGCATTTGCCTTTTCAATTTCTGATAATTTCAATTGCACCAGACGACTAATTTCTACGGCATTGGCATCGGATTGTTTTTTGATAAAAAGTCCAATGCCGTTTTGTCCGTTGTAACGGCTAATACTTACCGCCTCTCCTAACCCATCGGTAATATCAGCCACATCGCCAACCCGGATCTGACTTCCTTCTTTTGAAGTCGCAACAACCAGATTCCTGATATCATCCAGTGAACTGAATTTTCCAGCCAGACGAAGCGTCATATTTTCTGAACTGCTTTTCACTTTTCCTGTCGGAAAATCAAGGTTTGCCTGATTGATGGCCTGGGTTACCTGCAAAAGTGACAAACCGTAATAACGAAGTTTTTCATCATTCACATTCACACGGATCTCACGCTGATCCCCTCCTACCATGCTGATTTCTGCAACACCGGCAATCTGCTGGATCACAGGTAAATATTTGTCTTCGACCTGCTGATAAAAAACTTCATTAGGAAGCGAAGACGTAGCCAAAAGCTGCATTATTGGCTGATCACTAGGTGAAATTTTTGACAAAGAAGGCGTTTCTGCATCATCCGGCAAGTCGCTTACCATGTTGTTGATATCACGCTGCGCATCTTCGAGGGCTTTGTCAAGATCTGTACCCGGTTTTAGCTGAACGATTACAAGCGATGCACTTTCGTACGATTTGGAAGTAACATCATCGATATTATCTAACCCGGAAATGGCATCTTCAATTTTTTTACTGATTTCAGACTCCACTTCTGTTGGTGCGGCTCCTGGATAAAGTGTCGTGATTGTGACAATGGGCACCGAAAATTCCGGTAATAATTCGTAGCTGAGAAGCCGGTACGAAAATATCCCGCCAATGGTGAGAATCGCAAAAAGTACGATAATCATCGACGGTCGTTTGATTATGGATTCAATAAATTTCATAATAAATACTTTTAGGAATGAGGATTACTGAGCACTTACCAAAGTTCCGTTCTGAAGATTGATCTGGCCGCTTGTAACAACCCGGTCACCCGCTTTCAAACCTTTTGTAATTTCATAATACTCGTTTGTTGAATTACCGATCGAGACGTTTTTCAAAACTGCCTTTCCATTTTCAACTACATACAACTGAGGCTCTTTCGCCGAACCCATAATCGCCTGGCGAGGCACTGCCAGCGACTGACCTTTGACCTCATTCAGATTTGCAATGGAACCATACATTCCTGCTTTCAAAGGATTATCAGTCGTATTCGGAACCGTAATTTCCACCGGATAGTTATGCGCTTCATCGCCTTCTGCGCTGATCATTGTAACCTTTCCGGGAAATTTAGCATCAGGATAAACTTCCGTCTGAACCGGGATGGATTGTCCCATACGGAATTGATGGATCGCTTTTTCAGGAACGTTCACCACGAGCTTTAATGAAGAAATGTCTGTAATCTCCGCCATGGGCGTTCCAATTGATACCACAGAACCTTTTTCCACCATTTTTGAAGTGATGATGCCTGAAAAAGGAGCGGAAATCGTTGTATTGGCAATTTGTTTGTTCAATTGTTTGATCTGCGCCTGAGTACTGCGGATACTCAATTTGGTTCTTTCAATGTTAACAGCCGGGACTGCATCACCTTTTACCAAAACCTCAAAACGTCTTAAATCATTTTGATGACCTTCCAGGGTTACCTGCAAAGCTTCAACCTGAAAACGCAGCTGATCGTCGTCAAGTTTTGCCACAAGTTGTCCGGTACCAATATGCTGACCTTCGGTAATAGGGAGTCTGACTATTTCTCCACCAGCCTGCGGACGAATTTCTATTTTTCTATTTGGTGAAAATGAGCCAAGAAATTTATTTTCCTGCGACATATTCCGAAGTTCAGCAACAGCCGTTCTGACGCCAACTCTCAGGTTAGGATCAGGCTTATAGATCTTCGCTTCTGTATTTTCTTTATTGGTCAAAAGCTTTGCAGCAGTAAGGCCCAGAACAGCAATCACGGCTACAAAAATTAAAAGGCGTTTCATAATTTTATTCTATTGAAGGTTAACAGCTATATTTTTATATTATTTTTCAAGTAAAGTCCCCGTTGCTTTTTTCCATTCCAGCTCGGCCTGAAGCAACTGAACGAGTGAAGTCAGATAATTGCTTTGTGCATCCAGAAGTGTCTGTTCCGACTGAATTACATCAGAAAGTGAAACCAAACCTTCCTTGAATTGCAGCTGAATTTGTGTGTAAACCCGGTTAGCGAGTGCTACCTGCTCATTTTTGGAATTGATATTCTGCTGCTCAACTGCAAATTTATTCCTGGCATTGGTTTCCTCCATTTGTATTGATTCTTCAAGTTGTTTCAGCTGCACTGAAAGTTTCTGATTGTCAATCCTGTTTTGATTACGTTGCGCTTTCCGTGCAAATCCGTCAAAAACATTCCAGTTCAATTGCAATCCCGCCCAGTATCCCGGCACGGATTTAAATACAGAATTATCTCCGCCTTTGGCAAAATAGGTCAGGTTACCCACTCCATATGCACTTACCGTTGGCAGAAAACCGGACTTATAATTCTTGTCCTGTATAATATTCAAATCCTTTTGTCTTTCAAGTAATGTGACATCCGTTCGCTTCAAACTACCCTTTTCCGCACTTGATGGAAGCAAAACGTCTTTAACCTTAATCTCTATACGAAGCGAATCTGACTGAGGAATTCCGGTATAGTATTTTAAAAGATTAACGAGCTGGTCGTAGGATTGTCTTAACGTTTTCAATTGTGTTTCAGTCGTCATTTTGTTGATCATAATCCGGTCCTTATCAACCCGCTGGGCTAACTGATTCTGATACAGCAGATCTGTAACTTTATACAAACGGTCCGTCGAGATCAGGTTACTATCAAGAAAAGCCATTTGCTGAACCACTGTAACCAGATTATAATAGGCATCAGTTACGTTGTATGCCACATCTTCCTTTGTTTTTGTTGTACTAAGTGCGGTGAGATCACGGTTGAGATCAGCCGCTTTCAATGCATATTTTACAGAAGGATTATACAATTTTTGCGTGATCTGTGCCGTGGTTGATAAGTTATAAGGCAAACCAAAAGCAAATGTGCTGTAAGTCCCTTCTGGTCCGCCAAAAGTGCTTGCCGGGACAACCTGGCCGGGAATTTTGAAATAACGCTTGTAATCTCCGGTCACATTTACAGTCGGCAGAAGATTTGACTTCACCTCGTCGATCTTCGCATTTGTTTTTGCTTCATCCAGAACAGACGTCTGGATCGCGTAATTATTTTTCATGGCAAGGTCAACCAGCTGCCCGAGACTGAGCTGCTGCGCCTGAGAACTTCCGGCTGTTAATACTAACAACAGAAATCCCCGATAAAATGAAAATTTCATGGATTCCGAATAATATAAATAAAATGAATATTTTAAATGTTTGTTTAAAACAAGCCCAAAAAAATTTACTTTGGCAGAAAAATATAGTTGATGATCATATCCTTGACGATATTTTTATGTTCATCAGCATACGTTACAAATTGTTCTTCTGTCACTTCAAAAGCCTTCATGTGAATATTCTTTCCCATGAAAATAAACTGAATATATCCGCATAACATTGGCAAAACATTTTCAACGCTTATGGGTCTGATGTTACCACGTTTAGCTTCTTCTTCGAGCTGCTGACTCAGTCTCGTGTTTTTGATCTGACGTAAAAAGTTAATATCAGGAATAAGACGTTCCGGTGCTTTATGCACTTCGTTCATAATAAAAATCACAAGATCAGGCTCTTTCCTGACCATCTCAAAAGTATGATCCACAGACTCTATGAGCTTTTCTCTCAAAGGAATATCTTTATTAAAAATATTAACTGTATCCTGGAAATACAGGTTTAAAAGGTCCTTAAAAATTTCAAGGAAAAGTTTTTCCTTACTTCTGAAATAATAATTGGTCAGTGCGATGTTCATTTCAGCCTCATTGGCAATATCTCTCGAAGTGGTTCCGTCAAAACCTTTTTTCAGAAATACTTTCCTGGCAGCTTCTTTGATTTTCTCCTCACTGGACTGTCCTATACACTTCACTTTTCTGATTCTTTATTTCGCCTCGTTGTAATTACGGATCAAATATGTTAATTAAAAATAAGACCACCAAATATTTTAAATAGATAATTTAAACAAACATTTAAAACATTATTTTACATTATAATTAATATTTAAAATCCTATTTTGAACACTTTCAGATTTAAAAATTTGATAAAAATTATGTAAATAATAAAGTAACTCTTTGTAACAAAACTTGTTTATATTTCTTCAATGAACTAAATTGTTCGATAATAATACCGTAATCATTCTACGTATCCTCATCAACTTTTGCTATGAAAAGACGATCTTTATTGTTTATAATTGGAGCTTCAATCTTCCTGTCCTGTTCAAAAGACGCTGAGCCGGAAACTAAAATTGACGCCAATTCGCTGGAACTGAATTATGACAAAACGCACCAGTTTGAAATTACAAAAGGAAGCGAAAATTTATCCGGCTCATATAAATGGGCATCAAGCGATCCGACCGTTGGTACTGTTTCACCTACCGGAAAATTCACTGCCAGAAAAATCGGCTCGACTGTCGTATCAGCGAAATCCGAAGGTCAGGAATACTTGTCATATATCACTGTAAGTCCTTACAGCACCATGTTCAAGGAGCCGAGTTTTGAATTTGGGCAAAATAGAACGACGATAAAGAATAATAATATTGGAACAGTTGAGGCCGAAAGTGATAATCTTCTGGTTTACTCCGTTTATGCCGAAAATGTCAAAAGACTTTTGTTCGCTTTTGAAAATGATAATCTTACTGGCGTTGCGGTTGACATTGCTGATACCGAACAAGCGAAACAAGAAGCTAAAACATTTTTTCGTGAACGGTATCCAAATGTCCTGCCAATAACAGGTACGCAAGATTCTCTATACATTAACGACGGTAAAAATATAGGGGTTAAATTTAATACCAATGAGTCTCTCGGATATTACGCGACTTATGGCAAAGTTGCTTTTACTAATGGAAGATTGTCTTCTGATTCAGGCAAATTCGATGCAATTTTAAGAAAATAAGGAATACTAAAAACAGATTGTCAGGAAAGCGGATTTATTTTGCTTTCCTTTTTTTCGTTCTCGCTACAACCAATTACAAAAGTCCTGTGTCATTTATAAAAAAATAGACACATGAAAAAATTAGCCATACTCATGCTTGCCCTTGGATTTTTTGCTTGTAAAAACGAAAAGGATAAAGAATCCGTCAACCCTGAAAGTTCTTCCTTTTCAGCGGAAAAGAACAACGAAAAGTGGACAGGAGGCACAAGCCTTCAGTTAAAGTCAGCGGATTCGGATACTGTAAGTTTCTTTTTCGTGGCAAATCATCCGAATGATGAGGTGCTGGTAATTAATGTAAAATTCGATGGAATGGGCGTTTACCCGTTAAATAGAAATCAGGCATTTTATTATACGACCATAGGAGGCGACGTAATATCCAGCCGGTATGCCATGAGTTCAGAAGACACCGGCCGTCTGGTTATCACAAAATATGATACTATTCATAAAGAAATTGAAGGGAATTTCGAGATTTCACTCAAAAAGCAATCAGCAAATCCTGAAAATAATGTTGATGTTTTAAAGTTTACAAATAGCTCTTTTAAATTGAAACTGGTTAAATAGAAAAGAAAATCTCTATTTAACATTTTCCCACCAGGCCGGAAAAACTTTATCTTCGTTCAAATTAACGATCTCACCTATCATGGGTGTAACCAGCGGTAAATTCTTGATTTTACTTGCCTTCATTACACGTATGACAGGTTCATCCCAATCGTGCTGTGCCAGTGCGAATTTGGCCCAATGAACCGGCATCAGCTTTTTAGCTTTTAGATCTTCTGCTGCCTGAGCAGTTTCTTCCGGCATCATGTGGATATATTTCCAATTATAGTTGTATTGTCCACATTCTAAAAGTGCAAGATCAAAAGGGCCAAACTTATCCCCGATCTTTTTAAAATGTGTATCATATCCAGAATCTCCACCTAAAAATATTTTCTTTGTCGGAGTTTGAAGAACAAAAGAAACCCACATCGCGCGGTTTCTGGATAATCCTCTCCCAGAAAAATGTCTTCCTGGTGTAACGTTTACAACAAATCCATTTCCCAGATTTAATTCTTCATCCCAGTCCCTTTCTTCAATTTTTGAAAGATCAAATCCCCAGCGCTCAAAATGTTCGCCGGTTCCTAATCCGGTAATGATTTTTTTCACTTTGGATTTTAATTTTAAAACCGTTTCATAATCCAAATGATCCCAGTGATCGTGAGAGATAAAGAGATAATCAATTGCAGGAAAGTCTTCTACTGCATAAACATCACTTCCCGCAAAACCTGGTGTTGTAAAACTAACCGGAGAAGCCGCGCCGCTGAAAACGGGATCTACGAGCATAGTCCTGCCATCAATCTGCATGAAGTAAGACGAATGTCCAAACCATACCAAAAGATCTTCGTTTGGATTGAGATGTAGCAGATCCGATTTTACAGAAGGCAAAATTGAATCCGGTTTTATCCTTTTGCTTTTATTAAAAATAAACTCCTTTAAAACCTGAAAATAACTTACACCTTCTGCAAGATCCGGAGTGATACTTAAATTTTGAAATTGGCCCTCACGATAATTCGGAGATTTCTGGATTCTTTCCAGTCTTGCTCCCGCAGGCATTCTGCCAAATTGAGGCTGCTGTAAAAAGATATATGCCGCGCCAGTCAGCACGATCGCTAATATTAAGATTCCTGCTAACATTTTTATGATTAATTTTTTCATTTGGGTTATCTATACTGCAGTCTATCCCGACGCTACTGATAAGAATCTTTTGCGTTCAAACTGAATAGAGTGATTGATCAATCGTCAAAGCTAAACGATTATTTGATAATCAAAAAATGGAATTACGTATAATAATGAATTTTTAATTTTTGGGCTATTAGCTTTCTATAAAAAAGTGATATTGCGCACAAAAAAAGCTCCCGTTTCCAGGAGCTTTTTTTGTATTTTCAATTATCAGCCAGGCTTATGCATTGACCGATTTACGAATAATGTTCAAAGCAGAACCTTCCTTAAACCATTCGATTTGTTGTTCGTTATAAGTATGGTTAACCGGGAATTCCTCAGTTGTTCCATCTGCATGATGAAGCACAATGGTCAATTGAACGCCGGGTGCAAATGTTTGCAATCCTTTGATATCAATAGTATCGTCTTCCTGAATTTTATCATAGTCAGCCGTGTCAGCGAATGTCAAAGCCAACATACCTTGTTTTTTAAGATTTGTTTCGTGGATACGGGCGAACGATTTTACAAGTATCGCACGGGCACCCAGGAAACGAGGTTCCATAGCCGCATGTTCACGAGAAGAACCTTCTCCGTAGTTTTCATCACCTACTACAATAGTTCCGATACCGTTCGCCTTATAATCACGTTGAACCGCAGGAACTTCACCGTAAACGCCAGTCAACTGATTTTTAACAGTGTTTGTTTTTTCATTATAATAGTTAACTGCACCGATCAACATATTGTTAGAAATGTTGTCAAGGTGACCGCGGTATTTCAACCATGGACCAGCCATCGAAATATGGTCAGTCGTACATTTTCCTTTTGCTTTAATCAGAAGTTTTAAACCGTTAAGATCTGTACCTTCCCAGGCTTTGAAAGGTTCAAGCAGTTGCAAACGATCCGAAGTTGGGCTAACAATAACCTGAACGGTCGTTCCGTCTTCAGCAGGTGCCTGATATCCTGCATCTTCAACAGCAAAACCTTTGGCAGGAAGTTCCAGTCCTGATGGTTCGTCAAGCATTACGGTAAGACCTTCAGAATTGACAAGCGTATCAGTCAAAGGGTTAAAAGTCAGACGGCCGGCGATTGCCAGAGCCGTTACAATTTCAGGTGATGCTACGAACGAGTGCGTGTTTGGATTACCATCAGCACGTTTTGAAAAGTTACGGTTGAAAGAAGTGATGATTGAGTTTTTCTCCCCTTTTTCAGCACCATGACGCGCCCACTGACCAATACAAGGTCCGCAAGCATTTGCCAGAACCACGCCACCAATCTGCGCGAAAGTATCAAGGAAACCATCACGGTCTACTGTGTAACGTACCTGCTCGGAACCCGGTGTAATGGTATATTCAGAAGTGACCACTAATCTTTTATCAACAGCCTGCTGCGCAACAGAAGCTGCGCGGCTGATATCTTCATATGAAGAATTAGTACAAGAACCGATCAAACCTACCGAAAGTACTTCCGGCCAGCCATTTTCTTTAACAGCCGTAGCAAATTTAGAAAGTGGCCATGCCAAATCCGGCGTAAACGGACCGTTTACATGCGGTTCAAGGGTTGAAAGATCAAGTTCAATCAACTGGTCATAAAAAGAAGCAGGATCAGCATATACTTCATCATCAGAACGTAAATAACCAGCAACCGCATTGGCAGCATCTGCTACATCCGAACGATCGGTTGAACGGAGATAAGCAGCCATTTTCTCATCGTACGCGAAAATAGAAGTTGTTGCTCCGATTTCAGCACCCATGTTACAAATGGTTCCTTTTCCCGTACAAGACAGACTTTCTGCACCTTCACCAAAATATTCAACGATGCAGCCAGTACCACCTTTTACCGTAAGCTGACCCGCAACCCAGAGAATAACATCTTTGGCAGCAGCCCAGCCGCTCAGTTTTCCAGTCAGTTTTACACCGATCAACTTTGGCATTTTAAGCTCCCAGGCCAATCCTGACATAACATCACTCGCGTCTGCACCACCGACTCCGATCGCTACCATACCCAAACCACCAGCATTTGGTGTATGTGAGTCAGTACCGATCATCATACCGCCTGGAAACGCGTAGTTTTCCAAAACAACCTGATGGATAATTCCAGCGCCAGGCTTCCAGAATCCTATACCATATTTATTGGATACCGAAGCCAGGAAATCGTAAACCTCTTTATTTTTATCTTTTGCAGTCTGTAAATCGGCAACAGCGCCAACCTCAGCCTGGATAAGGTGATCGCAGTGAACAGTAGACGGCACGGCAACTTGTGGTCTTCCGGCCTGCATAAACTGTAAAAGAGCCATCTGCGCAGTAGCATCCTGCATCGCAACGCGGTCAGGAGCAAAATCTACATAAGACTTACCTCTTTGATACACCTGTGTGGGAGTCCCTTCCCATAAGTGCGAATACAATATTTTTTCTGCCAAAGTCAGCGGCCGCCCTTCAATTTGACGAGCAGCTTCAACTCTTTCCTGCATACGGGCGTAAACACCCTTAATCATATCTAAGTCAAAAGCCATAGTAATTAAATTAATGTCTAAACATTCACACTTATCAAAAACCGAACCACTATCAATTCTTAAACAGATTTTATCTGGCTAACTGCTTCACAGGCGGTGCGAACTTGGTCAGGTCAATGCCGACCACCGCAGCTTTATATTCTTCCATGTTAGGAATACGTCCAAGAATTGCAGACAACACAACAACCGGTGTAGACGCAAGCAGGGATTCTCCTTTTTTACGTTCCGAATCTTCAACAACTCTTCCCTGAAAAAGACGGGTTGAAGTTGCCAGAACAGTATCACCTTTTGCAGCCTTTTCCTGATTTCCCATACAAAGGTTACAGCCAGGGCGTTCCAGATACATCATATTTTCATATTCAGTACGTGCCGTGCCTTTTGGCGCATTATCGTCAAACTCGAAACCTGAATATTTCTGCAATACGTCCCAATCACCTTCACTTTTCAGCTCTTCAATAATATTATAGGTTGGAGCTGCAACTACGAGCGGTGCATGGAATTCGACTTTTCCTTGTTGTTCTTCCAGATTTTTAAGCATCTGTGAAACAATTTTCAAATCTCCTTTATGTACCATGCAAGAGCCAACGAAACCAAGATCAACTTTTTTATCTTCTCCGTAATAAGAAAGTGTACGAATGGTATCATGCGTGTAACGCTTGGATACATCCTTATTATTAACATCAGGATCTGCGATCATAGGCTCTACGATCACATCCAGGTCAATAACAACTTCGGCGTAATATTTTGCATTTGCATCAGGCGTTAAAGCTGGCTTTTCGCCCGATTTAATTTCTGTGATTCTCTTATCCGCTTTATTGATCAATCCCTGAAGAACCTGTTTGCTATTGTCCATTCCCTTGTCAATCATAATCTGGATTCTGCCTTTGGCAATTTCCAATGATTCGATCAGGGTATCATCCTCAGAAATACAGATAGAAGCTTTCGCCTTCATCTCTGCTGTCCAGTCAGTAAACGTGAAAGCCTGGTCAGCAGGAAGTGTTCCCAAATGAACCTCAATAATTCTTCCCTGGAAAACATTCTCTCCACCAAACTTCTGAAGCATCTGAGCCTGGGTAGCATGAACCACATCACGGAAATCCATGTGAGATTTCATTTCGCCCTTGAAAGTTACTTTCACAGATTCAGGAATCGGCATTGATGCTTCACCGGTTGCAAGTGCAAGCGCAACAGTTCCCGAGTCAGCACCAAAAGCAACACCTTTTGACATCCTTGTATGAGAGTCACCACCGATAATGATCGCCCACTCGTCTACAACGATATCGTTAAGCACTTTGTGGATCACATCCGTCATGGCGTGATATTCACCTTTGGGGTCACGCGCCGTGATAAGACCAAAATCGTTCATAAACTTCATGAGTTTTGGGATATTTGCCTGCGCTTTTTTATCCCAAACCGAAGCCGTGTGACAACCTGACTGATAAGCACCATCAACAATTGGTGAAATGACTGTGGCAGCCATCGACTCCAATTCCTGAGAAGTCATCAGACCAGTCGTATCCTGTGAACCCACAATATTTACCTCAACACGAACATCCGAACCAGCGTGTAAAACTTTGCCCGGCGTTGTGCCAACTGCATTTTTATTAAATATTTTTTCAACCGCAGTAAGACCTTGTCCCTCGTGAGAAATCTCTTTTGAAGGAGCATATACAAGCGGAATATCAATACCCAGAATCCTGCATGCGATGGTCTGTATTTTTTTACCAAAAACAATCGCGTATGATCCGCCAGCTTTTATAAATTCCATCTTCTGAGGCGTAAGCGCCTTAGAGATGTCAATCAGTTCCTGATCGCCGTTGTACAATTTTTTCGTTCTTGTGTTGATCGTCAGAACAGTGCCTGTTGCCACAGAGTAAACTTCTTCAAGTACGGGATCACCACTTTCATTGCGGATAACCTCACCATTAGCATCCACTTTTTTCACCCAGTTTTTCAGGTCAATTCCGATACCGCCGGTAACATCAACCGTTGTAAGGAAAATCGGGGAAATTCCGTTTGTACCTCCAACAATCGGAGCGATATTAACAAATGGAATATATGGGCTTGCTTTTTTTCCAGTCCAGAGTGCAACATTGTTCACACCCGACATTCTTGATGAACCAACACCCATAGTGCCGCGCTCAGCAATCAGCATCACGCTTTTGTCGGGATGTTCTTCCTGCAATGCTTTGATTTCCTGCTGCGCCTTTGGTGTGATCATACACAAACCATGGAGTTCGCGGTCTGAACGTGAGTGAGCCTGGTTACCCGGAGAAAGCAAATCCGTAGAAATGTCACCTTCACCGGCAATAAATGTAACGATCTTGATTTCCTCAGCTACTTCCGGCAGTTTAGTGAAAAACTCAGCCTGCGCGTAACTTTCAAGAATTTCTTTCGCGATTTCGCTTCCGCTTTTATATGCTTCTTTCAGACGGTCAACATCGGCGTCGTAAAGGAAAACCTGTGTTTTAAGAACCTTTGCAGCTTCCTTGGCTGTGAAGATATTGTCACCAAGCGCGATATCAAGCAAAACCTCAATCGAACGCCCACCTTTCATGTGTGATAAAAGCTCGAAAGCGAAAGCCGGCGATATTTCTTCAACTAAGGATTCACCGAGAATGATTTCTTTTAAAAATCTGGCTTTAACACCCGCAGCACTTGTGGTACCTGGTAACGTATTGTAAATAAAAAAGTTTAGAGAGTCTGCCCGGTGCTCATTATTTGAGTCTTTGATCTGCCAAATAATTTCGCTCAGCAATTCAGCACCATCAATAGGCTTTGGATTAAGCCCCTGGGTTTTTCTTTCTTCAATCTCTTTAATGTAATCCTTATAAATATTCATAATAATGGAAATCTTGTCAATGTTAAAGGTTTGCCTACTACTTTGCGGATAACTTATCTCCGCTCTTGCACGTGGGTAATTTCACCCTTAATCATGTTCTAAATTAAAAGCCATAGTGATTCAACGATCAAATTATTAGTTAACAATAAAACGCATAAAAGTACAAAATTCCTTATAACGTAGCCGACCAGCGTTATTTTTTTGCTTTTATTTACAATGATTATGAACTAAGCCGCTATAAGTACAACCTGCAAACGCAAATTTTTGTTCTTTCTACTGCTAATTCTCAGTGCCAAATGTCGAAATTATCATGTTTTTAAATTTGTCAAAAAGAAGTTTCTCACATACCTTTTGACAAGTACTTTGATTTTTTCCTGCTTTCTGCCCTATATTTGAGCTCCAAAGAGCCACCTAGTATCTTAATTCAAAAATTATGTCAAAAAATCTGGTGATCGTAGAGTCACCGGCGAAGGCCAAAACCATAGAAAATTATTTAGGGACAGACTTTATCGTTAAATCCAGCTTTGGGCATGTACGTGACCTTCCCGAACATGATATGGGTGTCGATGTAGACAATGGTTTTCAGCCGTCTTACGAAGTCTCAGGTGACAAGGTGAAAGTCATTAATGAGTTAAAGAAATTAGCGAAGGGCGCAGAAGTTTGGCTCGCAACTGACTCCGACCGTGAAGGGGAAGCCATATCGTGGCACCTCAAAGAGGCCTTAGGTTTGCCTGACGATACGAAGCGGATCGTTTTTCGTGAAATCACCAAAACAGCTTTGCAAAATGCGATCGCCACGCCGCGTGTTATTGATGTAGATCTTGTTAACGCACAGCAGGCACGACGTATTCTGGATCGTCTGGTAGGTTATGAACTTTCTCCTATTTTATGGAAAAAGATAAGGATCGGAAAAACCAATCTTTCGGCAGGAAGGGTTCAATCTGTGGCTGTACGTATTATTGTGGAGCGTGAAAGAGAAATTGACGCGTTCAGAGCGAAAGGAAGTTTCAAGGTAACGGCTCACTTTGATCTTGGAAATGGTAAGGTTTTAAACGCAGAATTGCCGAAGAACTTTGCCGAAGAAACCGATGCGATGACATTTCTCGAAAAATGTATCAAAGCGACTTTTTCAATCAAAAACCTTGAAGTTAAACCAGCTAAAAAAACGCCTGCTCCCCCATTTACAACTTCTACTTTACAACAGGAAGCTTCACGTAAACTGAGCTTCTCCGTGCTTCAGACGATGACCGTTGCACAGCGGTTATATGAAGCAGGTAAAATATCATATATGCGTACCGATTCGACAAACTTGTCGGAAGAGGCGATGGAAAAAGCCCGTGTTCAGATTACAAGTGAATACGGTGATAATTTCTATAATAAAAGGGTTTTTAAAACCAAAAACGAGTCAGCCCAGGAAGCGCACGAAGCGATTCGTCCAACTGAATTTTCTGTATTGCAGGGAAGCAGTGACCGGAATGAGCAACGTCTTTACGAGCTGATCTGGAAACGTGCTATTGCTTCTCAAATGGCTGACGCACAGCTTGAAAGAACAACTGCAACGATTGGAATTTCGTCCACAAACGAGGAACTGGTCGCTCAGGGTGAGGTAATCAAATTTGAAGGGTTCTTAAAGGTATACCTGGAATCGAGCGATGAGGAAGATGAAGAGCAAAAAGGTATGCTTCCTCCATTGAATATTAACCAGATTCTGAACCTTGCTGATATGAAAGCAACGGAACGTTTCACCCGTAACCCACCACGTTATACGGAAGCGAGCCTTGTGAAGAAATTGGAGGAAATGGGCATTGGCCGACCGTCAACTTACGCTCCTACAATTTCTACAATTATAAGAAGAGAGTATGTTATCAAAGAAGACCGCGACGGAACGGAGCGTGCTTACCGAGAAATGACACTCGCGAAAGATGAAATAAAAAGTGTGGTACTGAAAGAGGTTTACGGTACTGAAAAGTCAAAACTTTTCCCGACAAGTACGGGGATGGTCGTTAATGACTTTCTGGTAAATCACTTTCAGGATATCATTGACTATTCTTTTACAGCAAGTGTCGAAAAAGACTTTGACCATATAGCTGACGGGCAACTTGCCTGGCAAAAAATGATCACCGACTTCTATACCCCTTTCCACAAAAAAGTAGATGAGGCAAAAGAAGAAGCGATCGACCGCAGCCTGACTTCCCGTGAATTGGGCGAAGATCCTGCGACGGGTAAGAAAATCACCGTACGGATTGGTAAGTATGGGCCTTATGTTCAGATCGGCGATGCGGAAGATGAAGAAAAGCCAAAGTTTGCCAGTTTGAAAAAAGGCCAGCTGATGGAAAACATCACGTTGGATGAGGCTTTTGAACTTTTTAAATTACCACGTACGGTTGGTTTATTTGAAGATTCTGAAATGATCGTGAGCGTTGGAAAATTTGGCCCGTATGTAAAACATGGCGGCAAATATTACTCGCTCGCAAAAACGGATGATCCAATGGCAGTTACCGAAGATCGTCTGGTTGAAATTATTGAAACAAAACGTATCTCAGACAGCAACAAAACAATCAAGGAATTTACAGAAAATCCGGACGTGAAAGTTTTGAACGGACGTTATGGACCATATGTTGCTTTTGAAAAACGCAATCTTAAAATTCCAAAAGGAACAGAACCGGCGGATTTGACTTACGAAGCGATTTTGCAGATAGCAGCCGATACGCCTGACAAACCGACGGGAAGAGGAGGTTTCAAAAAAGCAGCACCTAAAGCACCAGCAGCTGAAAAAGCTCCGGCAGTTAGAAAGCCGGCAGCAAAAAAGCCAGCAGCAAAGAAACCCGTTGCTAAAAAACCAGCTGCGAAGAAAACGACAAAGAGTTAAGCTAGTTTAGATTGTTTGTTATCAAAGCAAATTGCGCAGAGAGAGAGAGGGATTCGACCCCCCGGTAGGTTGTTTACTAATACTTAGTTTTGAAACAATATAATCAAAAAATACGAAACCATGAAAAAGCTGGTCATTCTTTCAGGTGCCGGAATTAGTGCTGAAAGCGGAATTAATACATTCCGCGATAGTGGTGGATTATGGGAAAATCATCGGATTGAAGACGTAGCGACACCCGAAGCCTGGCGAAGAAATCAGGAATTGGTATTAAATTTTTATAACGAAAGAAGAAAACAGGCACTTTTTGTAAAACCAAATACAGCACATTATGCCTTGGTAGAACTTGAAAAATATTATGACGTGCAGATTATCACACAAAACGTTGATAATCTGCACGAAATTGCCGGTTCAAAAAATGTGGTGCATTTACATGGCGAACTCTTTAAATCGGAAAGCACAAAAAATCCGGAATTGATTTATGACATGGATTCCTGGGAATTAAAAACCGGTGATTTGTGTGAATTAGGCAGTCAGCTAAGGCCGCATATTGTCTGGTTTGGAGAAGCGGTTCCCAAGATGGACATCGCTATTGATATTACAGAACAGGCTGATATTTTTGTTGTAGTAGGCACTTCGATGGCCGTTTATCCCGCCGCTGGTCTGGTTAATTATGTTGGTTATAACATACCGATTTACATTATTGATCCTGCAAAACCTGATATTAGTTTTAAGAAAAATATGACCTTTATTCAGGAGAAAGCTTCTGTTGGAATGGAAAGGCTGAAAGAGGAATTGGGTATTAGCTTTTAGCTTATATAAGAATGACAAACTTTCATTATTATACTTTTCATTATTTATTTAAAAATTGAACATTATACTTTTCAAATAAAATGCAACTACTTGACGGAAAGGCTATTTCAGCCCAGATTAAGTCAGAAATAAAAATTGAAGTTGAAAACTGGATTTCAGCTGGTGGAAAAAAACCACACTTGGCTGCAATTTTAGTAGGGCAAGATGGCGCCAGCGAGACTTACGTAGCTTCAAAAATTCGCAGCTGTGAAGAGATTGGCTTTACTTCTACCCTATTGCGTTTTGGACCTGAAACGACCGAAGCTGAACTTTTGGAGGCAGTTGAATCCCTGAATAAAAATCCTGATGTGGATGGATTTATCGTTCAGTTACCTCTGCCAAAACATATCTCTGAAAATACAATTATGGAAGCTGTGGATCCGTCAAAAGACGTCGATGGTTTTCACCCGATTAACGTTGGCAGAATGTGTAAGGGACTTCCTGCCTACATTTCTGCAACACCTTTCGGAATCCTTGAAATGCTGATTCGTGCCGGAATTGAAACCAGCGGAAAACATTGTGTCGTAATCGGCCGCAGTCAGATTGTTGGGTTGCCTATGAGTATTTTGATGCAGCGCAACGAATATCCGGGAAACTGCACCGTGACAATTACACATAGCAAAACTAAAAATCTGAAAGAAATTTGCCAGACAGCCGATATCCTGATCGTAGCTTTAGGGCGTCCGGAATTTGTTACGGCGGATTATATCAAAGAAGGTGCTGTCGTTATCGACGTGGGTATTACAAGAGTTGAAGATGCTTCCAAGAAAAGTGGTTTTGCCATTAAAGGCGACGTAAATTTTGCGGATGTTGCTCCAAAAAGCAGCTTCATAACGCCAGTTCCGGGTGGCGTAGGTTTGATGACTATTTGTGGATTACTAACAAATACTTTGAAAGCGGCGAGGAAGGAGATTTATCCGTAATCAATAGATTCAGTTTTAATTACTGAAAAATACAGCGCAGGAAATTGAATATAAGTTCGGTTTTCTGCGCTTTTTCTTTTGGAACAATAACTTTCTTAGTCAAAATTTGATTAAATGATTCCAGCAGTTTTTAAACTTATTTAATTTTGTTACGTTTGATAAGTATAACACCTAGAATATGGATAAGTCACTTATAGTTAAGACAAAAGAAGTTATTTCAACTAGCCGTGGAAAGTCGGTTAAATCTGAAATGTTTCAAAAAATGCTGGATGACAATAAAGTGATACATGCGTATCTGGACGGAGAAATTTCCAAAGAAGAGTTGGACTCAAAAGGTATCAAATTTGTTAAACCCTTATAACTATTCCTTGTCAGACACGGATTTGACGGAGATCACGTTTGTCACTCAATCCGGCATTAATTACCTCATTTATTTGACAGATGGGAGCAGCTACTTTTCAGACTACCTTGAATTCAATCAGAAAATCTTCATGTTTGGTTTCAAACCAGATCGAATGTTAAACAGACATGATCCCAGAGTTAAAGACACTATTCTTGATTTTTTAACAAAATATTTTGAGCAAAAGCCTGAGACCGCTTTAATATTTGTTTGTGACACATCGGATAAAAGACAGGATGCTCGTTTCAAAATGTTCAATAACTGGTTTACGGAACGTATAGAAAAATCAACCTCTAACTCCGTTATTCATAAAACTAATATCAGTTTTTGTGATGAAAATGATACTAACTGCGCCCACGCGTCATTGCTTATCACAAGTCAAAATACTAAGTTGAAAATGATTACAACTGCATTTCTTGAACTAGATACCACATTTAGAACAAAGTATGAGGAGGAATAAGCGCCTGCAAAACATAATTTCCATCAAATAATATTCCATTTCAACCCGCTCAAATATAATTTTGCTAAAAATTTTGTCATTTCTTTGTAACTTTCTCGCAAAGGATATTTCATGAGCATCGTCAGCAATAATATAAAGTATCTCCGCAGGCTGAATGGCCTTACACAAGAGCAATTTGCGCGTAAAATTGCAATCAAGAGGTCTCTTTTGGGGGCTTATGAAGAAGCGCGTGCCAATCCAAATCTGACCAATTTGAAAAATATGGCGTCAGCTTTTGGCATTACGGTAGACAATTTGCTAAAAAATGATTTAAGACGAATTCGTGAAACACCCGATTTATCTTTGCCATTAAACGGTACGAGACCGATGACCGTCTCGCATTCAGGTTCTTCTGCTACTCCTCCGCGAATGCCCACATATGCAGAGCCGCAGCCGCTTTCCAGGATCATAGATAATTATCAGCAGCCGGAACCTTCGATCCGCGTGGTAGCAAGACAAGTGACACTCAAACCTGTAAATGGCAACATGTATGAGCCACCTGTATCACAGCCGTCTTTTGCTCCTAACCATGCGCCCCAGCCAACTGCAATGGATTCCAGAATGCCGGTTTTCAACAATCAATATGCTATCAATCAGGAGGCTGCGCCAAGTTACAGGGAAGATAAATCAGCAAATTACCCAACGATCCAGTGGGTGAGTAAAAACCAGTGGATTGAATATATCGCAAACTACCAAAATCCCTCATTTCTGACACATCTACCTTCTTTTCAATTACCTAATTTACCATCGGGATATTACCGGGCATTTGAAAGCGGGTCGGATTTTGAATATCCGGGCTCTTTGCTGGTAGGCTCATTTATCAGAAACTGGTATGAAATAAAGGATGGCTCACATTATCTTTTCGTACTAAAAAATCAGGGATTTCTTTACAGAAAAGCATTTAATCAGGTTAAAATAAAAGGCACTTTGTTACTAAGTTCCGATATAGCAGGCTTACCAGATATGGAAGCTGCACTGCATGATGTTCTTGAAGTTTGGGAAGTGAAGGCCTTTATAAGTCTGCAATTACCCAATCCTTCTCCTTCTATGGATCGGATCGGGCAATTGGTTGATGAGCTGCAAATTGAACTTAGCCGGGCAAAACCTTTCGGTGGATTACCCTATTAATTTGGAGAAAAGCGATTCGATCATTTGAAGATCTTTGCTTTTTGCTGTTGTTTCAACAACGGCTACGCCTAGCTGATACCAAAGTTGGTCGCCGATATACAGATACTTTCCTTTTTTGACAGGCTTGCTTTCGGCTGCATTGTCATAAACAAATTCTGCACGATAAACTGTGTCCATAACTTTTTGCAAAAACCCCCATTCCAGCTGCTTAGGCGCGCCGCCATTTTCACTCATGGTAAAAAGTTTTGTCGCGAACGATGCCTTCAAAGCCAACTCACTTTTAGGCTCGGCATCATAGTCAAGATACGTTAATTCAAAAGGAAGTTCACGGCCGGAAGTTTCCAATATTGCCTGCATAAACTCTTGCAGAAAATATACCCAACGTTCTTTATCAACAGGATAAACAGTAACCCGCTTATCATTTTCCTCAATTTCTATTTCAACAAAATCCTCAAATTCTTTTTCTTCGCGCTGACGGATGATTTTGGAAGAAGTATAAATTTTTACAAATTCTGTGATCCAGTTAGACGGAACAGCACCTTTCCAGGTAAAATCATCATCTGTTGTAAATCCTTCATCCAGAATTTCATCCTCTTCAAGGTCTTCACGATCCGTATATTTTATTGAAAAATCAACACTTAAATCATCTTCCGAAACCAGCTGTAACTTAATCGTCTGAAAATTGGAGTAAGGCGCCGGAACGACTGGTGCAGTCTGATAGCGAATAATGTACAAGCCGGGTATTTGAATATTTTTATCCATGTAAATAATATATCAGGTATTCATTAGTAACGTTCAAGAAGATTCACAGTGTCAGATTTTGATCAATAACTGTCAAAGCCGTGCGTCGTTTATCAATCTTGTCAGTCGGTGTTTTTATAAATTCTTTCACAAAGTAAACATGTTTTGGTGTTTCATAGGTTGAAATCCGTTTTCTTATTTCGCCGATAAGCTTTTGTTCCGATAAAGGCTCATCTGTTTTTTGAACTATTAATATCAGTTTCTGACCCAGAAACTCATCCGTTTCAAACCAGGAAAAGAAATTATTTTCATAACCCCGATCGTAAAATATCCCGGCAACTATCTCGTCTACTTTATCCAAAATTATTTTAACGCCTCCTGAATTAATCACATTGTCAATTCTGCCAAGCCAGTTAAAAGTATTTTCTGAGGTAATTTCAGCCAAATCATTTGTCTGGATCTTTTCGCCATTTGTTACAATTCCAGCAACGAAAAGACATCCGCGTTCATCCAGTCCAAATTCAATTCCTGGTAAAACTTTATAGTCCTTTTCAATCTCGGGACAATTGAGTTTTCTTAATGCAACATGGGAAACGGTTTCGGTCATACCATAACTTTGATAAACCGGTATCATTAAAAGATCAATCTGTTTTTGTAACTGAACCCCGACAGGAGCGCCTCCCAGAAGAATTTTTCCAAGGTTTTTAACGTGCCCGGAAGTGTTTTTGTCGGTTAAAATTGTTGAAAGTTGCAAAGGCACCATGACCGCAAAGTCAAAATCAGGATCACCAAATTCTGATAATGGATTTGATGATGGCTCCACAATACTAAGCTCCCACCCCAACTCCATACCCCTGACCAGCATCATAACGCCCGCGATATAGGAGACATTCAGACACACCAAAGCGCGTGTTCCTTTCCCCAGATCAAGCGCCTGGCCCGTCATCCGGGCACTGCTGCTTAACTGGTTTTTGTTTACAAGAATATCTTTTGGAGTTCCGGTAGATCCGGATGTATGCAGTGTAAATTCCGATTGTCCGTTCCGCCATGCAGTCATAAAATCGTAGGCCTTACGGAAATACGGCTCTTCGGGCGGAGATTGCGTCCCTATTAACGTTACGTTTGTATTCCAAATCATTTTATTTCCAAATGGATCAATGCCCGAAAGTTATCATTTTGTTTTTGACGGAAAGATAAACAATCCGTAATTTCGCCAATAAGTTCGAATGATCGCTTCAAAACACAAGAGATCATTTATTTTCACTCATTCACAGATTGCTCATATGTCTAGTTCAATAAAATGGGAAACCATTAAAGAGTACGAAGAAATTCTTTTTACACTGCATGAAGGAATTGCTAAAATAAGTATCAACCGCCCACACGTACACAATGCTTTCACACCGCAGACTGTCACAGAAATGATTGACGCAATGCACATTTGCCGTGAAGATACACGTATTGATGTGATCATATTAACCGGCGAAGGCGGAAGAGCATTCTGTTCCGGTGGCGACCAATCCGTCCGCGGACATGGCGGATACATTGGTGAAGACCACGTTCCGCGTCTGAATGTTCTGGATCTGCAACGGATGATCCGTTCTATCCCTAAGGCCGTTATCGCTATGGTTGCAGGCTGGGCCATTGGCGGCGGTCATGTTCTGCATGTTATCTGTGACTTATCAATCGCAGCTGAAAATGCCCGTTTCGGACAAACCGGACCGAAAGTTGGAAGTTTCGATGGTGGTTTTGGCGCATCTTATCTTGCCCGTGTTGTTGGCCAAAAGAAAGCACGTGAAATCTGGTTCCTTTGTGATCAGTATGACGCGCAGGAAGCTTTGCAGATGGGATTAGTGAACAAAGTAGTTCCATTGGAAGACCTTGAAACAACCACAGTTGAATGGTGTAAAAAAATCCAGCAGAAAAGTCCTTTATCCATCCGTATGCTGAAAAGCTCTTTCAACGCAGAGCTCGACGGACAAGCCGGAATCCAGGAACTGGCAGGTAATGCAACGCTCTTATACTATCTGAGCGAAGAAGCCAAAGAAGGACAAAGATCATTCCTCGAAAAACGTGATCCTGATTTTAGTAAATTTCCAAAATTCCCTTGATTATTTTGAGTTGATAGTGGAGAGTTGAAAGTGTAGCAATTTGAAATGGATTAGCTTAATAATCTTCCAAATTGTTAAATCTCAACTCTCCAAAATAATGCTTCTCAATAATTTTCAACTTTCAACCGCGCGGCCGCCGCTAACAAAAATGAACTACTGGCTTATCAAATCTGAACCTTTCAAATATTCATGGGACCACTTCGTTGAGGAGGGAAAATCCATGTGGGACGGGGTTCGCAGTTATGAGGCACGTAACAATATGATGGCCATGAAATCCGGCGATCTTGCTCTTTTTTATCACAGCAATGAAGGCAAAGAAGTTGTCGGTCTGGCAAAAGTTTCGAAGGAACATTATCCTGATCCAACGACAGAAGACGACCGTTGGGTAGTTGTAGAATTTGTTCCTGTTGAACGTTTCCCAAAAACCGTTACATTAGCACAAATAAAAGCTGATGAACAATTAAAGGATATGGCATTAATTCGCCAGTCAAGATTATCAGTAATTCCGGTTAAGGCAGAAGAATTTGATCATATTGTTGGCTTGGCACATGCTTAAAAATCAACGTCCCCTTTACCTGGCGATACAGGTGATGTTTTGTTTTCTGATTATTTCTTATCATACATCTGCACAGGTTGTAAAACGGATAGAACTCCCTTTACAAAACGCTAATGCAGCATTTGAGACAATGCCATTAGGTGATAAAGGTGTTTTATTGATTTCAAAGCCAGATAAGGGAACGTACAATGTTCAAAAATTTGATACCAATCTTGACCGGGTCTGGTCAATAGACGGACCTGTGGAATCCAACCTCGATTATGTTGCTTCCTGTTATGACGGCCAATCTGTTTTTCTCTTGTTCAGCAAATACAGAAGTTCACTTTATCAGATTGTAAAGGTCAATATTGGCCCTGGTTTTGTTGAAACTTTTACTATTAATACTGTTGACAGATTTGAAATAACAGACTTCAAAACAACGGGTTATGCGGTTTTTATGGCTGGCATGGTCCGGAACGAGCCGGTTTTGATCCACACAAATCTGACAACTTCTCAAACAAGAATTTTACCTACGTCCATAAAAGGATCTAATGCTATCCAGACTGTTGAAGTAGATACGACGCATCATTTGGTCAATGTTTGTTTCGCGGTTAAAAAAGGACGTCAGACCAAAATTGTGGCACGTTCCTATGAAGAAACAGGTGAGCTTTATGTACAGGCATCTATTGATCCGGAAGACGATTATTCATTGTTAAGCGGCCGGTTACAAATTCTGAACGATTCTGTCCGCATGGTAATCGGCACTTATGGATATCGTAACATGCAGAGCACCAGCAATGCTGCGTCGCAGGGACTTTATATTTCGAAGATTGTTAACGACGAGGTGATTTTCACCCGTTACCATAGCTTTACAGACTTCAAAAATTTCTTCAACTTCATGAATGAGCGCCAGCAGGAAAAAATGGAGCGCAAAATTCGTAAAAAGAAAGAAAACGGAGATGACCTGAAATTAAATTACCGCCTTTTGGTGCATGACATTGTTCCAAAAAACAATCAGTTTCTGTTGGTTGCAGAGGTTTTTTATCCCGAATATCGCTACCAGAATCAGAACATGATGGGTGGATTTGGCTACGGTTCCATGATGATGGGTGGCTATCCTTTCGGCGGAGGTTTATACAATCCGTATTTATGGAATCCTATGTATGGCGGCATGAGGGGATATAATTCGCAGGTATTCGATGGGTTTACTTACACACATGCCATCGTTGCCGACGTGGATCAGAATGGTAAACTGATCTGGGATAACAGTCTCAGCTTCGATAATGTGCGCAGTATGGAACTGCGTGAGAAAATAAAAGTACAAAGCGAGGCGAACGGCACAACCCAGCTCGTATACAGCCATAATGGCGGAATCCGCAGCAAAGTAATTAAAGGTGACCAGGTTTTGGACAACACCCGGATTATTGACAACAGTACAACCGTTGAAGGCGACAAGGTAAGGAAAACAACCACGGATGATATTGATTACTGGTTTGACAATTTTTACATTGCCTGGGGTGAACAACGAATCAGCAACACCCAGGGAGACGCTCAGACACGCGGCAGACGTAATGTCTATTATTTAAATAAAATATCCTTTTAAATTGTTAATAATCAGGACTTTGAAACGATAAGCAAATCGTTACCAAGCCATTAACAATTGACCATTAATAATTAACCATTAAAAAGTGATACTTCTTTCACCAGAACAACATACAGAATATCAATTAATTGATACCGGGGGATTTGAAAAACTGGAACGTTTTGGACCTTATATTCTTTCGCGCCCGGAACCGCAGGCGATCTGGGACAAAACACTGAGCGAAAAAGAATGGGAGGCAAAATCCAATGCTGTTTTTAAACGAGATAAAAATTCTCAGGAAAAAGGACAATGGGTTTCAAAGGCCGATATGCCTGAACGTTGGGTGATGCAGTACCGCTCCGGCCCTTTGCACTTGCGTGCAAAACTGGCTTTGTCTTCATTTAAACACGTTGGTGTTTTTCCCGAACAGGCCACAAACTGGGATTATATTGCTAAAAAAGTAAAACAAATTCCAGAGGAAAAACCTACCGTTCTGAATTTATTTGCCTATACAGGCCTTGCTTCACTGGCTGCAAAAGCATCGGGCGCGGATGTGACACATGTTGATTCTGTAAAACAGGTTATCAACTGGTCTAGGGAAAATATGGAATTGAGTGAATTGAATAATATCCGCTGGGTTGTGGAAGATGCGTTGAAATTTGTGAACCGGGAAGTACGCCGGGGAAATCAGTACAATGGCATTATACTTGATCCTCCTGCGTATGGCCGTGGGCCGGACGGTGAAAAATGGCTTTTGGAAGAAAACCTGAATGAGATTCTTCGCCTTTGCGCTTTGCTTTTGAAGAAGAAAAATTTCTTTTTTATTATCAATTTATACTCATTAGGATTCTCCGCATTGATACTAGAAAACCTGATCAAAGCACATTTTCCGGATTTAACAAATCATGAATTTGGTGAATTGTTCATCCCGGATTCATTTGGAAAAAACCTGCCACTTGGAGTATTTTCTCGTTTTTCAGACCAAAACGTTTAAAGTTCGAACAGTTTGCTGAAATTTGCAGTAAAATATATCAAGATCTATTCAGCTGGTCTGTTGAAAGGAGTTCTGTTTAAATGAAAAAATGCCGTCTCTTATGTAGCGTTTTAATACTTCTGGCAGCTTTGTCAGGGAGTATTTTACAGTCATGTCAAAGTGATGCAAGAAACGCCACGCGCATACCACCAACTGTTAAAAAAGCGAAGAAACAATGGCAGGACGATGCACTGCTGTCGCTTTCTGACCTGATTAGCCGAAATACTGACACCGATTTAAATTACTTCAAAAGAGCAAGAATTTATTTTGACCGCGAGCAATATTCTCTTGCGCTGGCAGACATAAACGAGGCAATCAATGAAAAAGATAACGTCGGCGAATATTTTCTTTTGAGAGGAAAAGTTAACCGGGAAATTGGCGAAATTGATAATGCGCTGGAAGACGCAGAACGTGCCGAAGCCTTACAACAAAGCAGTCCGGATCTTTATATTTTACTGGCAGATATCTTCCAGGTTAAAAATAAATTCCGGGATGCCAACAAATATCTTGTTCAGGCGATGAAAATGGCACCTTATGATGGTTCTGCCTATTATGTAAAAGGAATGTTACTCGCACGTCAGGGAGATTCCCTGGCAAGTCTGGCCAATTTAAATAGTGCGATCACAATGAATCCCCGTTTGATAAGGGCGTATCAGCAAAGCACTATTATTTACAGAAAATTGTTAAACTTTGATCAGGCTCTCGCTTTTAACAACAAAGCCATAAAACGGTTTCCAAACAACGCCGAATTATATTTTGAACGTGGAGAGATATATAAAAGCCTTTCTGCCATAGATACAGCTCTGGTTAATTACAGGAAAGCGACCATTATCAATCCAAAATATGCTGATGCATTTTTTCAGATTGGCGCATTGGAAGTCGGGCAGCGAGGTTATTACAGCGCTTTGTTAGCATTTCAACAACTGCTTAATCTTCGTCCCAATCATCCGCAGATTAATTATCTGGTTGGTTATTGTTATGAAAGACTAAGAAATGATATCAAAGCAAAGGAATATTTCACCTATGAGACGGAGAAAAATCCTGCTGACCAGATGGCGATAAATGGGTTATGGCGAATACGTCAACGTGAAAATGGCAGACTGTTTCCCGAATATTATTCAGGCGAAGATGTTAATCAGGATTACAAGACGCTCGATAGTTCACGAGTTAAAATTGACATGATAAAACCGCGTGGAACCATAAATATGAGAATTGATTCCTCTCGAAATGCTAAAATTCAATAGATTTGCAGGATATAAGAGTAATAGAATTATTTTTTTGAATGAAAGACGAGTCTCTAATTAAAATAACCCTGCCCGATGGTAGCGTGCGCGAATACGAAAAAGGCATCACTGCCCACGGTATCGCGTTGAGTATCAGTGAAGGTCTGGCGCGTAATGTAATTGCGGCCAAAGTAAACGGCGAAGTGTGGGATCCCACACGCGCTATTGAAAAAGATTCACTTGTAGTGTTGCTCACGTGGAATGATGAAGATGGAAAATCTACATTCTGGCATTCTTCTGCCCATTTATTGGCCGAAGCTTTGGAAGCACTATATCCGGGTGTTAAATTAGGTACGGGTCCTTCGATCGAAAAAGGATTTTATTATGATGTGGATTTGGGTGAAAATACGATTTCATCCGATGACTTTCCAAAGATCGAGGCAAAAATGCTTGAACTGGCACGTCAAAAAAGTGAGTTCAAACGAATTCCGATCAGCAAGCAGGACGCGATCGATTTCTTTACCAAAAAAGGAGACGAGTATAAACTTGAACTGATTGACGGTTTGGAAGACGGATCGATCACGCTTTATGAGCAAGGTGCATTTACTGACCTTTGCCGCGGACCGCATATTCCAAATACGGGTATTATCAAAGCTGTTAAGCTTACCAATATTGCTGGCGCTTACTGGCGTAACAAGCAGGAAAATAAAATGCTAACCCGTATTTACGGGATTACTTTTCCAAAACAAAAAGAATTGGAAGAGTATGTAGTATTGATGGAAGAAGCGAAAAAACGCGATCACCGCAAACTTGGAAAAGAACTTGAATTGTTCGCTTTCTCTGAGAAAGTGGGTCAGGGTTTACCGTTGTGGCTTCCAAAAGGTGCTATGCTGCGTGAACGTTTACAGGCATTTTTGAGCAAGGCGCAATCAAGAGCAGGTTATTTGCCGGTTGTCACACCGCATATCGGGAGCAAAGATCTTTATGTTACTTCCGGCCACTGGGACAAATATGGCAAGGATTCCTTCCAGCCTATTAAAACTCCAAATCCGGGAGAAGAATATTTGTTGAAACCGATGAACTGTCCGCATCACTGCGAAATTTATAAAACTTCACCGCGTTCTTACAAAGATCTTCCTTTACGTTTCTCCGAATTCGGAACCGTATATCGTTATGAACAAAGCGGGGAATTACACGGATTGACCCGTGTTCGTGGATTTACGCAGGATGATGCGCATATTTTCTGTCGTCCAGATCAGGTTAAAGAGGAATTCATCCGTGTGATTGACCTGGTACTGTATGTTTTCAAATCATTAGGTTTTGAAGATTACAGCGCCCAGATTTCTTTGCGTGATCCTAACGACAAACAAAAATATATCGGAAAAGACGAGGATTGGGAGCGGGCCGAAAGCGCGATCATTGAAGCTTCTGCCGAACGTGGATTAAGTACTGTTACCGAACTTGGTGAAGCAGCATTTTATGGCCCGAAACTGGATTTCATGGTGCGAGATGCTTTGGGAAGAAAATGGCAACTTGGAACAATTCAGGTTGATTATCAGCTTCCACAGCGTTTTGAACTTGAATATACCGGTTCTGATAATCAGAAGCACAGGCCCGTAATGATTCACCGCGCACCTTTTGGTTCGATGGAACGTTTCATAGCGATTTTGATCGAAAACTCGGCTGGACAATTCCCGTTATGGTTATCACCTGATCAGATTGCGATTCTGCCAATTTCAGAAAAGTATGCAGATTATGCCGAGACCGTTTTTGCTCAGTTGCAGGAAACTGATATACGCGGATTTATTGACCATCGTGACGAAAAAATCGGCCGGAAAATCCGTGATGCGGAAGTTACCAAGGTTCCTTTTATGCTGATTGTAGGTGAAAAAGAAGCCGCTGAGGGTAAATTATCTGTCAGAAGAAAAGGTGAAGGTGACCTGGGTAGTATGACGATTGAAGAATTTGCCACATATTTTCAAAAAGAAGCGAAAATAATTGGATGATTTTACAATTTTTCTTATTATTCCCGTATTAACGCACTATTTTTGTCAGAGCATTGTTAAATTTCTGATTTGCATCTAAAAAACAAAAAATCACCAAACCAAGTAATATGGCATTAAGACCCCCGAGTGGACGTTTCAGAGTAGTAGAAGAACCTTACAAAATCAATGAGCGCATCACAGCCAAAGAAGTTCGTCTTGTTGGCGAAAATATCGAAGCTGGCGTTGTAGATATAAATACCGCGAGAGCAATCGCAAAAACACAGAATCTTGATTTAGTTGAAATCGCACCTACCGCTGTGCCACCGGTGTGTAAAGTAGTTGACTATTCGAAATTCAAATACGAGCAAAAGAAGAAACAAAAAGAAATAAAGGCAAAAGCACAGAAAGTTGTCATTAAAGAGATTCGGTTCGGCCCTAATACGGATGATCACGATTTTGAATTCAAGCTTAAACATGCAATCAATTTCCTTAAAGAAGGTTCAAAAGTAAAAGCCTACGTTCACTTTGTCGGTCGTACGATCGTTTTCAAAGAAAGAGGAGTTAATTTATTGAATAAATTCTCGGAAGCTCTAACAGAATATGGTAAGGTTGAAATGGAACCGAAACTGGAAGGAAAAAGAATGACGATCATCCTCGCTCCATTGCCTCCGAAAAAATAGATTTTATTTAGCTGTTGGCTTTTAGCGATTGGCGTAGGCTGATAGAACGCAATAAGTGCAAGGTTAATTTGGTTGATATATTTCTTTATTAAGGTATAAAAAATCGTGTTACTGACAATTGTCTTTAACACGATTTTTGTTTTACAAGGAAAATCACTAATTTTGCGCGCTGTTTTATATTTTTTCAACTATTATTTTTTTGTACCATGGGTAAAATGAAAACAAATTCTGGTGCTAAAAAGCGTTTTGCGCTTACTGGTACTGGTAAAATCAAACGTAAACACGCGTTTCATAGTCACATCCTGACCAAAAAATCAAACAAGCGTAAGCGTGGATTGGTTAAAACTGGTCTTATTGATGTGTCTAACCACAAACAAGTATTGGCCTTGCTTGGGAAGTAATTCCGAAAGCCAATAAGATTACCAAATACCATTTCGGTTTTTTGTTCAACCCGATAGCCGGCCTTAAAGTCCCATAACGGGCGCCGTCAATCAAAAACAGTTAAAATTATGCCACGTTCGGTAAACCATGTTGCGTCACGCGCAAGACGTAAAAAAGTGTTAAAATTAGCGAAAGGCTATTTCGGCCGTCGTAAAAATGTTTGGACCGTAGCAAAAAACGCAGTTGAGCGTGGATTGCAATACGCCTACAAAGGCCGTAAACAAAAGAAACGTAACTTCCGCGCATTGTGGATCCAACGTATCAACGCTGGAGCACGTTTACACGGATTATCATATTCTGCTCTTATGGGTAAAATCAATGCAAAAGGCATTGAACTGAACCGTAAGGTACTTGCCGATTTGGCAATGAATCACCCGGATGCATTTAAAGCAGTCGTTGATCAGGTAAAATAAAACAGCAACCCGCTTCGGCGGGTTTTTTTTATGTTTAGTCGTATCGTTACTTTTAGCACAATTTTTGTCTAAGCTATATACAACTAAATATAAATCTAAAATGCTCGACCAACTTCTAGGCCTGATACAGGAACATTCCCAACAGGCAATCGTACAAAACCCGGAAATCCCAAACAGTCAGAATGCTGATGTTATGCATACTTTGATGGGATCAATCACCGGCGGACTTCAAGAGCAGGCTCAATCAGGAAATATTCAGGGAATTATGGGGTTGTTGTCAGGAAAAGAAACTGGCGGCGGAATTATGAATAACCCTATCGTTGCGTCAATTGCTGGTAATGCAGTTTCTGCTATCATGCAAAAATTCGGTCTTAGCAGTAGCTCCGCGGGTGGAATTGTTTCCTCAGTACTTCCCGGAGTTTTGGGCGGTCTTATCAATAAAACAAGCAATCCATCAGATAATAGTCTTGATTTTAACAGCGTACTTGGCAGTTTGCTGGGTGGTGGTGGCGCAGCAGCAACTTCTGCCGCTGGTGCAGCAAGTTCAGGGTTTGATTTTAATCAGATCGGTTATGCGCTGGCAGATGGCAAACTGGACATGAGTGATGTTATGTCTATTGGAAAAAGTTTTATGGGCGGCGGAAATAACAACACTCCTACCCCAAATCAACCAAAAGAAGAAGGTGGATTTGATTTAGGTGGAATGCTTGGCGGCCTTTTTGGAGGAAAATAAGTTAAATTTAATAGCAGATCAAAGCTGTAAACAAGGGTATATCCCTGGTTTACAGCTTTTTCATTTAAAAAAGTTGGTAAAAAATATTTGTTGTATAAAAAGATAACCGTAATTTAATAAACCGGAAAGAGCAAGCGTGGTACATTAGCAAAAATTTCAGGTAATACTGAGCATAATTTCCAAACCCGATCATTCAACCCATGGATTCAAGAAGAGATTTTATAAAAAAAGCGGCCATGCTTACTGGCGGAGCCGGCCTTTTCAGTGTACTTCCTCCATCAATTCAAAAAGCATTAGCCATAGATCCTCAGCCGGGAAGTACTTATCTGGATGCTGAACACGTGGTTATTTTAATGCAGGAAAACCGTTCTTTTGATCATTGTTATGGTTCATTGCGCGGTGTGAGAGGATTTAATGACCCAAGGGCTATTTCTTTACCCAATAAAAACCTTGTATGGCTGCAAACCAATGCAGCCGGTGAAACATACACACCTTTTCGTTTGAATATGAAAGATTCAAATGCAACCTGGATGGGCTCCCTGCCCCATTCCTGGCCGAATCAGGTGGATGCACGAAATGATGGTAAATATGACAAATGGCTGATTGCGAAACAGGCTGGTCATAAGGATTACAGGAAGATGCCATTGACACAAGGATTCTATAACCGCGAGGATATTCCCTTTTATTATGCACTTGCCGACGCATTTACGGTTTGTGATCAGAACTTTTGTTCTTCATTGACAGGCACTACGCCAAACCGATTGTTTTTATGGACAGGAACTGTCCGTGAAAAACAAAATGAAGAAGCATATGCCAACGTTCGCAACGAAAATGTAGATTACGATAAAGAAGCGAGTTGGACAACTTTTCCGGAAAGACTGGAAGATCATGGCGTTTCATGGAGAATTTACCAAAATGAAATCAGCCTTCCCATGGGATTTGAAGGTGAGGAAGAATCATGGCTGGCCAATTTCACCGATAATCCTATCGAATGGTTTAGTCAGTATCACGTTCGGTATTCAACAGGTTTCCAGAAACACCTGAAAAATCAATCCGAACAACTGCCGAAGGAAATCGCAGAGCTTGAAAATAAAATAAAAACTCTGGCTCCTGGAAAAGACGCGGATCTTGCAAAAAATGCTTTAAAAGAAAAAGTTGCTTTGCAGGAAATTGTAAAAAAAGAGTTGGCAGAATGGAGCCCTGAGAACTACGATAAACTTTCGCAGCGAGAAAAAAATCTGCATCAGAAGGCATTTACAACCAATATTAAAGATCCGGATTATCATGACGTCACGACTTTCAAATATGACGAAGCAGCGACAAGTCGTGAGGTGAAATTACCAAAAGGCGATATCCTTCATCAATTCAGGGAGGATGTGAAAACAGGAAAATTACCGACAGTTTCCTGGTTGGTAGCACCTGAAAACTTTTCAGACCATCCGACATCTCCATGGTACGGTGCCTGGTACGTATCTGAGGTTATGGATATTCTGACCAAAAATCCGGAGGTTTGGAAAAAAACAATTTTCATTCTTTGTTATGATGAAAATGACGGTTATTTCGATCACGTCCCTCCTTATGTCGTTCCAAATCCATACAAAGAGGATACAGGGAAAACGTCGGAAGGCATTGATACCAAAGTTGAATTTGTGACTTTGGAGCAAGACATGAAGAAAAAAGCACAAAAAGAATCACGCGAAAGTCCGATTGGATTAGGATTTCGTGTACCACTCGTGGTTGCTTCTCCATGGAACCGCGGAGGAAGTGTTTGTTCTGAAATCTTTGATCATACTTCAATTATTCAGTTTCTTGAAAAATTCACAAGTCACAAATCAGGTAAGAAAATCGAGGAAACAAATATCAGTGCCTGGAGACGGACCATTTGTGGTGATTTAACATCGACATTTAAACCTTATGACGGTCAGAAAATTCCTTTGCCCGCTTTTATTAAACATGATGAATTTATAGAAGGAATCCACAAAGCAAAATTCAAAGCACTGCCAAACGGATTTAAATCATTAACAGCCGCTGAAATTTCACAGATAAATCAGGATCCTTCGACGTCCCCGTATATGCCGCAGCAGGAAAAAGGGACACGGCCATCCTGCGCGTTGCCATACCAGTTATATGCTGACGGACATATCAGCGCAGATAAGAAGTCTTTTGAAATTACATTAAAATCAGCTAACGATGTTTTTGGAAAAGATGCTGCCGGTTCGCCATTTATGGTTTATGCCCCCGGAAAATACAAAGATGAAGATGTCAAAGTGTGGAATTATGCCGTAAAATCGGGTGATGCGCTGCAAGACTCATACAAAATTGAAAACTTCGAAAACCAGCATTACCATTTACGCACCTATGGCCCGAACGGTTTTTTCCGTGAGTATGCAGGTAATGCAAATGATCCGCTGGTCAGCGTTCAGTGCGAATATCAACTGGATAAAAATAAAAAACCAACCGGAAACATTGAGCTGATTATTACGAATCGAGATCCCAAAAACAAAATAACCATTGAAATCGCAGACAACGCATATAAAGGTTCAGGACTAAAGAAAGTAGTTGAAGCTGCCGGTTCAAAACCTTCAACCGCTATCGTTGTTTTAAATCTTGAAAAAAGTCACAACTGGTACGATTTCAGTTTGAATTTTGAGGGATATACATCCACTCAAAAAAGATTTGCCGGGCATGTAGAGACTGGTAAAGAAAGTATAAGTGATCCTTTGATGGCAAGAGTCATTGCTTAAATTGATTGAAAGGGCGGTTATCGAAAATAGCCGCTCTTTCTTTATCCAACGTTTTAAAGGCGGTTGATATGCACATTGAACGAATCTTCTGAGCATTATTCCGAACACTTCCTTTTAAGTTTTGGGGATTTTTCTGATCAATAAAACCGTTACTCCTCATCTTTCGAACTGTAACTACCTACATCTATCAGTTATTCTCATATAGAAAGATGGTCTGACTGACATAAATGGCATATTTACCTTCACCTTTTAAATAAAATCGTCATTTAAGTCAGTGTTTGTAACTTCCGGAAATATGGCCGGAATCGAACTCGGCGCTGAGAATAATTCTCATAGACAGAATTTCGGTCTTCTCAATTTAGAAAAAGAAATTGGGAAGAGGTGTTGAATCTTTTAGATATACATTTTATTTTATTGAACAAAATATCTCCTGTTCTTCAATGATTTAGCTATCAAAATGGTAATTTAATCTGCCGATAATCTACGTAATTATATCGGTGAGAACGCGATCTATATGAAATGCCTGGTCTATTCCAGACTATATCTAATTTCTAAATAAGCACTTTTATAAGGCTGTCAAAACTGACAGTTTGTCACTGCAATTGTCCATTAGTGCAGTTTGGTACGGGCTTTTTAAAGAATACTGAAACACGACATGAATTTGAAAAAGATCTTTGTTGTGGATCAGGAAATAAATAAAATTTAACTTTAATATATAAAAATGGGAAAAATTATTGGCATAGACTTAGGAACCACTAACTCCTGCGTAGCTGTCATGGAAGGTAATGAGCCTGTCGTAATCGCAAATAGCGAAGGTGCTCGTACGACTCCTTCTGTGGTTGCATTTATGGATAATGGCGAACGTAAGGTAGGTGCGCCTGCTAAACGTCAGGCAATCACCAATCCCAAGCATACGATTAGCTCCATCAAGCGTTTCATGGGTAAAAAATATGATGAGGTTTCCAGTGAAATGAAAACCATCGCATATAGTGTTGAAAGAGGCCCTAACAACACTCCACGAATTCCAATTGGAGACCGCTTATACACTCCGCAAGAAGTTTCAGCATTCATTTTGCAAAAAATGAAACAAACTGCTGAAGATTATTTAGGGGTAGAAGTAACAGAAGCAGTAATTACTGTTCCGGCTTATTTCAATGATGCTGAACGTCAGGCTACCAAAGAAGCGGGTCAAATCGCTGGTCTGGATGTTAAACGTATCATAAACGAACCAACTGCTGCTGCCCTGGCTTATGGTCTTGACAAGCAACATATCGATATGAAAATTGCAGTTTTCGATTTAGGTGGTGGTACGTTTGACGTATCGGTGCTTGAATTGGGAGACGGAGTTTTCGAAGTAAAATCAACTGATGGTGATACGCACCTTGGTGGTGATGATTTTGACCAGGTAATTATCAACTGGCTTGCGGCTGAATTTAAAACAGATGAAGGTGTAGATCTTACAAAAGATCCTATGGCTTTGCAACGTTTGAAAGAAGCTGCTGAAAAAGCAAAAGTTGAATTGTCAAGCTCGACACAAACGGAAATCAACCTGCCTTATATTTTCCCGGTAGATGGTATTCCTAAACACCTTGTTCGTTCATTGACTCGTGCCAAATTTGAACAATTGGCAGACAGCTTGTTCCAACGTATGATGGAACCTTGCAAGAGAGCGATGAAAAATGCAGGTTATTCAAACAGCGATATCAGCGAAGTAATTCTTGTAGGTGGATCAACCCGTATTCCTCGTGTTCAGGAAGAAGTTGAGAAATTCTTTGGAAGAAAACCTTCGAAAGGTGTTAACCCTGATGAAGCTGTTGCTGTTGGAGCTGCAATTCAAGGTGGTGTATTAACAGGTGAAGTAAAAGACGTTCTTTTATTAGACGTTATTCCTTTGTCTCTTGGTATTGAAACTTTGGGTGGTGTTTCTACAAAATTGATTGAAGCTAACACGACAATTCCTTCCAAGAAAACAGAGGTATTCTCAACTGCTGCTGATAATCAGCCATCTGTTGAGATCCACATCCTGCAAGGAGAACGTCCTTTGGCGAATCAAAACCGTACTTTGGGTCGTTTCCACTTATCTGATATTCCACCGGCACAACGTGGTACTCCTCAAATTGAAGTAACGTTTGACGTTGATGCCAATGGTATCCTGCACGTTTCTGCAAAAGATAAAGGAACCGGAAAAGAACAAAAAATCCGTATTGAAGCTTCAAGTGGATTAACCGATGCAGAAATCAACCGTATGCGTGAAGAAGCGAAAGCGAACGAAGCATCTGATAAAGCAGAACGTGAAAAAATTGAAAAGATCAATGCAGCAGACAGTCTGATTTTCTCAACTGACAAACAGTTGAAAGAATTTGGAGACAAATTGTCTGAACCAAATAAAACTGCGATCGAAGGTGCACTTGCTGAATTGCGTACTGCACACCAGACTCAGGATTTGGGTTCTATTGATACCGCAATGGAAAAACTTAATGCTGCATGGCAGGCTGCTTCTCAGGAGATGTATGCTCAGGGAGGCGAAGGTCAGCAAGGTGCTCCTAACCCACAAGGAAATGGAGAAGCCAGCGAAAGTACCGGAGCGGAAGACGTTACAGACGTGAATTTCGAAGAAGTTAAATAAGGAATATGAATTGAAAAAATCCCCTTCGAAAGTTGGGGATTTTTTTTCAGCTAAAATTTAAAAAGTGCGTAATTAATCTTCATGGGTACGTCATTAAGCTGGATAAAATCCTGGCATAAATTTTTAATACTAAGAGCAACACATTCATCACTTAATCAGATCAAACCGACTTTTATGGACGCAATGATGACATTACCTGAATTGAGATATTTGTCTCCTACTACACGTGAAAAAGCAATGACCATTGCGCAGGAATTAATCAAAACATCAAACATTTCCCCAAAAGACGCTATCGCAAAAGCAATTTTAATCGCAAAAAACTGGGCTGTCAAAAATGTAACAAGAAGTGTCTGGAAGAAGTTAAAATCAATCGATAACGAAGCGATATGAGTAATCCTGATCAGCGGTTTGTAGATAAAGTTGTTATCGTTACCGGTTCAAGCTCGGGTATAGGAAAAGCTTGCGCCATTTATTTTGGTCAGCTTGGAGCAAAGGTTGTTGTAAATTACAGTGGAAATGCGGAAGCCGGACATGAAGTTCTTGATGAAATTACGCAAGGTGGCGGAACTGCCATTCTTGTTAAGGCCGATGTGAGCAAAGAAGAAGAAGTTAAAGCAATGTTTAACGAGACGATTGCTAAATTCGGAAGACTTGATATTCTTGTCAGTAATGCCGGATTACAACAGGATTCTTCATTTTTGGAAATGACCTTACAGCAATGGCAAAAGGTTATAGACGTGAATCTTACCGGTCAGTTTTTGTGCTGCCGTGAAGCTGCCCGTCAGTTTGTAGCCCAGCAAAAAGTTGCCACTCAGGATCAACCCGATCATAGTGAATTATCAGTTGGGAAAATCATATTGATGAGTTCCGTACATGATATTATTCCGTGGGCTGGTCATGTTAATTACGCTGCTTCCAAAGGTGGAATAATGATGTTTATGAAATCAATTTCGCAGGAACTTGCGCCGCATAAAATACGGGTAAATTCTGTCAGTCCGGGTGCGATTAAAACGACTATCAATAAAGAAGTTTGGTCAGATCCTGAAAAATATAAAGGTTTGTTAAACCTGATTCCATACAAAAGAATCGGTACTCCGCAGGACGTTGCAAAAGCTGTTGGATGGCTTGCCTCGGATGATTCTGATTACGTGAATGGAGAAACACTGTATATTGATGGAGGTATGACGCTATATCCCGAATTTGCAGATAATGGCTGATACCATCTTCTCAGGCTGTATATGAAAAAGCACCAGACGGTTTTGTCTGATGCTTTTGTAAACCAGGGACTTTAATGGTCCCTTTATTTTTTAACAAAATCTCCTTTCTCATCAGACCAGTCGTTCCCAAAAAATCCTGCCATCTTCACTCCTTCAACACCGGATTTCAACATCTCTGCTGAAAAGATCATCAGATCAGCAAAGCCACTTCCGCCGCTGAAATATTGATTTGCATTTGCTGCCTTAAATCCTTTGATACCTGTTCCGGAGATTATAGAAATTGATTCCGTTTGGCTATCCTTTCTCGGCCAGACAAAATACGCCGCCAAATCCTCGCCGGTAAATTGAGATTCGCCCACAAAAATTTTCCCTCTTGAAACTTTTACCGGGCAATCGGCAAGCAGTTTATTCCAGGCCAGATTATTTTCTGAGTTTCCGTAAAGGACAATTCCACGATCCTGAAATTTTGCCGGATCAAAATCTTTATCTGTAACAATATCAACCGCACCATTACCACGAAAATACCAGGTTTCTGAATCAAATCTTGCTTTTTCGAATGCCCATGCATTTTCTTCCGGTGATCCTTTGGTAGCGTAAACATAAACCATCCGGCTTTTAAAACCATCTTTGAAAGTTCCGTTACGCGCAGGCCCTTTTTGTGTTAAATCAGGTTTTGAGGTAATTTCCCAGTTACTGCTCTTTTTCAGATAAATTGTTTCATCACTATTCTTAACTGTATAAGGAATGGCGGCAAGACTATCAAGTGAAATATTGATAGTTCGTCCTGTATCAAAACCGGTAAGATCTAAGGAAATCAAAGCAGCGTTTTCTGTTTTCCCCGTAATGTTATTTTTAATTTTATCACGGTCAAGTTGAATTCTGCTGTAATTAAGTGGGGAAATCTGCTGGTAAATTCCTGCCCAACGCATTTTGTAAGAAATGCCAGGATTAGCTATTTTAATGTCAATGTGATTATCAGCTGTATCTTTTTTTATCTTATGCCAGCTGAAAAAATTAAAAATCGGTGCCCAGTCAACGCTCTCGTCACCATACCAATGTTCACCTCCCGGATACTCGTAATAACTAAAATCGTTATGAAAGGTCCCCAATAATTTCCTCATCTGACGCGCGTATTCAACTGAAACCGTTTTATCAGCATCACCGTGCGCAATGTAAACTCCGAGACTTTTATAATTTGTAGCCAAGGCCAAAACATTACTCGGATTACTGGCCCGCAGTAAAATCGCTTCCATTGGAATTGCTGAATTTTCAGGAATCTGTCCGTCATGCGAACCATAAGACGAAAGATTTGGATAACCCGCCGAAGGTGCAATAGCCGCCCAATTCCCCGGATATGTAGCTCCCAGAAACCAGGTTCCGTGTCCGCCCATAGAATGTCCGGTTAAATAAATGCGCGACGGATCTGGTTTATATTGTTTTTTTGCGATTTCTAAAACTTCCAGAGCATCCATCCTTCCCCAGTCCTCCCAGTTAAAACCACGCGGACGACGGTTGGTGGGTGCTACCACCACACCCCAGTCTTTTGGTTTGTAAGCACGTGCCTGATTAATCGCCTGCACTTCCGCCCCATGAACGGAAAGGAAAAGAGACGGCGCTTTTCCATCTGATTTACTTTGTGGAGCAACGCTGTAATACTGTACACTTCCATCTATATTACTTAAAAATGTGCGGCTATAATGTTTGCCTTCCGCAATAGATTCGAGTTCTACATTTGTCTCGTCAATTACTTTTCTGTTTTGTTCCAGCTTGATACTGACCTTATGTTTTCCAATTGACAATGAATCACTTGCACCAACCAATATACCCACTTTTCTGCTGCTCATAGGTGGTATTTCTGGAAGTTTTGTCGTGATCAATTTACCTGAAAGATCCGTGCTGGCCTCCAAATCTGAAAGTTTTTTTGATGTGTTATTCAATACTACGATTCCCATCCATAAGGAATCATTTTTCAAAGACGGAACAATGTGCGGAAGTGTAAGATCATCAGTATTGAAGGCAATATTTTTTACCGGAAAAGTCAATTTGGCCGTAATTCCGCCAAATCTTCCGAAGCGGGCTACTCTGATATAAAATTCATTATTGCCCTTTTTAAGCTGAACCGGCAAATGCATCCAGCCATACCGATAGGCATCTCCACCTCTTGGCACACCGTTGACATAAACCATATCATGACCGGTAATGTTCAGCAAAACTGATTGTTCTTTGGGAGATTGGTAGGTCAAATAGATGTAACCATTGGTAAAAGCTTCCCCTCGAAAACGGCCGGAAGTATCCGATTTGACTGGTTTCCATTTTAATTCTTCTCCCTTTTCATTTTTAATAAAAACGCTCCCATCCTGCGGTTTCGACAGAGTCCCGGAATAAAGCTGATAAGCAAATTCATCTTTATAAATTGCTTCACGGCCATATTGATGACACGGCCCGACAGCCAGACCGTCTGTGAATTTATAAGTGGTTTGTGACCTGGCAGGATTTAAAATACAAATAAGAACAATAAAGAGGCCTAAGATAATTTTTCGCATAAAGGATTTAACTTAAATAAAAGATTGCATAAAGGGTTTTAGATAATTGAATATTTTTTGTTTCCATATAAATATGAAATCAGACAAAAATAAGTATTTCAATTCTGACAGAACAATCGCTATTACTTCCACAGCAACTTATAACGTATCAATTCCGACAATTAAATGTTGCAAATATCTAATTATCAGCATTTTATATTTAATAAAAAAATTTAATAAATATTTTGGTTTTGTAAACCTTTACTCCTAAAAAAAGCAGAATTCCCTTCCAACCTTTTTCGACCTTTCTGCATCTTATCATTATAAAACATTAGCCATGAAGAAAATAATTATTATCGGTTGCCTCTGGTTTATATGTCTTGCATGCAGGAGTGAAAACGATAAAACACCTCAGGCACAAGAGCAATATACCAGTGTGACGTATCGCAGACTTACCACGGTATCGGTTTCCGGAATTCCCTTGAATGTCACTTTATTGGAAGTAAATGACAGCCGGTGCCCGATCAACGCCTCTTGTATCTCGGCAGGAAGTGTAAATGTCAAATTCAATATAACCGATGGCACTTACAGTACCAGTGCTGTCATTGCACTGGTTAATGATAATAAAGACACAAGCACTCAGATTTTTAAATTGGGAGGCCAGAAGTATTCAATCAAAATGCAAAAAGTTTCGCCTTATCCGGAGCTTCCGCAAACATCAAAATTAGAGGAATACCAAGTCAGCATTACTATTGCGAAAATATAAATCGTAACCTCTCTTTAAGTGTATTTGACTAAAAGCTGCACCAACAAAACCTGGTGCAGCTTTTTGTTTTGAATTATAAAGGCATCCATTATTAACAAATAAGGATGAAGCGTCAGTCAGCAAAGAATTACCAAAAAGTCAGTTTACCTTTGTAGGATATAATTTAAGACTGAACTATGCAGCCAGATAATTCTTTTCAGATTTTTCTTAGTTTTCTTTCCAGAAATAAAGCGATTGCCATTTTCTGGACTTTACTTATTTTGCTGGCTTGCAGCTGGCCCGGAAAGGATATTCCGGAAGCGCCTGTGGTTGGTTTTGACAAATTGGTGCACGCCGGATTGTTCGGAGGATTTACCGTTTTATGGCTTTTAATATATCCACAAAAATCGATTACTGTAATCCTGGCGGGCATTGCCTATGGGGTTGGCATTGAATTCTATCAAGAAATAATGCCACTAGACCGAACATTTGATTTGTTCGATATAGTGGCAGATTCTATTGGTGTTTTTTTAGGTTTCGGTTTTAAAGCGATTGTGCTTGACCGTTATCTCCAGCGTTTGTATTGATTGATCAGACTGTTCGTTGAGCTGTCGTGATTCGTAGCCGGCCAGTCATTTTGAAGTTCAGGATAAATCTTGTTTGCCAATTGTTTACCAAGCTCAACACCCCACTGGTCAAAGCTGAAAATATTCCAGATAATTCCCTGAACAAAAATCTTATGCTCATACATCGCAAGCAAACTTCCCAATACTTTCGGTGTAATCTTTTTAACCAAAAACGAGTTGGTTGGTTTATTACCCTGGAACACTTTGAACGGTGTTAGAAAATCTATCTCTTCTTTACTTTTACCTGCTGCCTTCAATTCTGCACTTGCTTCGTCATACGTTTTACCATTCATAAGTGCTTCTGTTTGCGCAAAGAAGTTTGATAAAAGCATTTTATGATGCTCTCCGATCGGATTATGGCTTACGGCAGGTGCAATAAAATCACAGGGAATAACTTTTGTTCCCTGGTGAATTAGCTGATAAAAAGCATGTTGCCCGTTTGTACCTGGCTCTCCCCAGATAACAGGCCCGGTCTGGTAGTTAACAGCTTCTCCATTACGTCCCACATATTTTCCGTTACTTTCCATATCACCCTGCTGGAAATAGGCTGCAAAACGGTGCAGATATTGGTCGTATGGCAAAATGGCATGTGTCTGGGCATCGAAAAAATTGTTATACCAGACACCAAGTAATCCCAGAATCACAGGAATATTTCTTTCCAGTTTTGTCGTTCTGAAATGGTTATCCATATCATGCGCACCAGCCAGCAATTGCTCAAAATTATTGAAACCAACGAAACATGCAATAGACAAACCGATAGCTGACCATAACGAATAACGACCGCCTACCCAGTCCCAAAACCCGAACATATTTTCAGGATCGATACCAAATTTTTCTACTTCGGCACGGTTGGTTGAGATGGCTACAAAGTGCTTTTTCACATGCTCCTCATCTTCTGCTTTTTCCAAAAACCAGCCACGAGCCGTAAGCGCGTTTGTCATAGTTTCCTGGGTGGTAAAAGTTTTGGAAGCGATCATGAACAAAGTCGTTTCAGGATCAAGTGATTTTACAGTCTCCGCGATGTGCGTACCGTCCACGTTGGAAACAAAATGCACATTTAAACCTTTTTTTCCATATGATTTTAGTGCTTCAGTTACCATTACAGGTCCCAGATCACTTCCGCCAATACCGATATTAACGATATCTGTAATTTCTTTTCCTGTATATCCTTTCCATGAACCGGAACGTACTTTATTGGAGAAATCTTTCATTTTTGCCAATACCTCGTTGACATCCGGCATGACATCTTTTCCATCCACCAAAACAGGGGTATTGGACCTGTTACGAAGGGCAGTATGTAAAACCGAGCGTCCTTCGGTGGCATTGATTTTTTCTCCGCTAAACATTTGTTCAATAGCATCAGACAAACCACACTCCTCCGCAAGTTGAACCAGATAAGCTCTGGTACGGGTCGTAATCCTGTTTTTAGAATAATCCAGAACGATATCGCCAAAACGCAAAGAAAATTTACGTGCGCGGTCCGGATCTTCAAGAAAAAGATCTTTTAAATGTTTTTGAGAAATTGTTTTATGGTGGGTTTTCAGCTTCTTATATGCTGCTGTCTGATCAAATGGTGTCGATTGAAGCATGAGTTTAACAAATTTATGTTTAAAAATCAGTTGAAAATTTAGGCCCTTGTTATGAAGGCCACTATTATGTTAACACAAAAATAGCGTTTTAAGGCTCTTTTGAGCACCAGAAAAACATGAAAATAAGCAGCATTAACTTAAATAGTTGTTTATCAGTTCATTCAAAAATCAGAATGGGTCAAAAAACCTTTTCTTGCATGGTAAATCGAAATTACATAGATCAAACCGCATCACAAACGCCCTTATAATAACCAACTGACTCCGCAATTCCGGCCAGCGGATCTTTCATATCCTTCTCATATTCCAGACTGCACATACCGGAATACTTTATTTTTCGCAGCGTTTTTATGAATAAAGGAACGTCGATAACGCCACGGCCAAGTTCACAGGTTGTGCCGTCGTGCGTGGCGGAGGTTACGTTTTTAAGGTGTATATCAAAAATCCGTTTCTGATATTTTTCGAGATCAGCGATGGGATCATTTCCATAGCGGGCATCATGACCCATATCAAAACAAATCCCGACACCAGGATCTATATCCTTAATCAGATTGTAAACTGACATTGCATTGGGATATAACTTATCACCCGGCCCATGAATATGAATGGCGTAGCGAATGCCAGATTCTTTAACTTTTTTAGCAACATATGGCAAATCTGCATGGTTGGGAATTCCGACAATTAACTTCACACCTACCCTTTTTGCATAATCAAAAGCGTTGTCAATTTCGGTTGTAGTCTTTGCGTAAATAGGCCCCACGCCGTAACCTGTCACGCCCGACTGTTTCAGCTTTTCATGAAAGGCAGCAATTTGTTCGGCAGTGCTTGTATAAGGCAGATGAAAGTCTTTGATGCAAAGGTAATGGACATCGGTTTTCTTCATCATTTCAAGCGACTGATCCAGATTGAAATTGACAAAACTAAAACCTGCCATTGCAAGCTTGAACAAGTCTTCTTTCTTTTCTTTTACCAGAACAAAGAATTTTTCCGGCATCGAAATTATCGAACCAGCCATCAAACCCGTAATTCCTTTTTTTACAAATTCACGTCTTTTATTCATCCTGATTTCGTTTTGTAAACAGATTTCAAACTATAAAGTCAAATAGCCGGAAATATACCAACGCGGAAGACTAAACTACATAAATAGATTTAATGTACATTTAATACAAAGCATCTGCTTCGTTTATTACAAAGAAAAATCATGTTTTTAAATTTTCAGTTTGATACCAATCCTGTTGATTAAACCGGTTATCAAAACTACAACCAGGGAAAAAAGTAAGGATTTAATGATGCCAATTATTCCTGTTCTCAAAAAGATCGGCAAACTGATTCCGGCCAGGGCAATTACAGCATACCAGATATAAGGAATCAGGTAACAGGTTAACGTTGAAGTTCCGGCTGGTTTCAGGATTTCGGCCCAGCTTTTCTTTCCTTTCAAATCAGTCAGCCAGTAGAAAAAAGCAAAGGCAATAAAACTGATACCGCTGCATATACCAACCCAGGCAGGAGTTGCCCTGATCTTTGAAATACCCCAGAATGGTCTCGTTCCAAAACCGTACGCAAAAGATAGTATGCCCAAACCTATTAGGACAAGCAGAAATGTAGTGGGCATCATTTGCTTAGAATATTTTCTATAAATGACTGAAGCAATTATCCCGCCCATAGCAAATCCAGGCATAGATCCGCTGCCGACTATCCATACATGCGGGCGTATTTGATGCAGAAAACCAAGTGCGCCCGAAAACTCAGCCATATTAAAGACTGCAAAAAACACCCAGACCAGGATAATTAATGCAACGTTATCACCGAGAAGTAAATAAACCAACGCACAGATAAGATACGTCCAGCCAATAAGTCCAAGAATTCCATACCAATGTGTCTGCATCCAGACAATATGATCAGCTTCCCCACCTTTGTAAATTACCGCAAGTCCGATAAGGATCAGCAGCCCAATAAATTTTAAAAGTCTGTAAACAGATTTATTTTCAGGCTTGTCGGGATAGACATTCCAGATTAAAAAGAAGCCAATGACCATAAATATTTCCCAAACGTAGGTGCTAATAATCATCCCATCGTTTGCGCTTTCAAGATTCACTGTGAAAATTCCCATCAAAAGCAATGCAACCGTTCTTTCGACGATATGCCTTATAATAGTCAGGTCGCTGTCACCCTTTGATTTTCTGTTGGCGATAGCAAAAGGAATTGAAAGGCCAACGATGAAGAGAAAACATGGAAAAATAATATCAGAAAAACCCATGGCGTCGTCTTTGGCCGCACTATGCTCCAGCCACTGCGGAACACCTTCCAGCGTCCAGAGGTCATTTACGAATATCATAATGAACATGGTCAGTGCCCTGAAAATGTCAATGGAATCTAACCGGATTATAGAAGATTTTGAAGTCATGTTTTGTATATTTTCTGTGTTGAGAAATCGTAAATTATTTCTATTCTAAAACCAGCCAGGTATAACTTCGGGCAGGAATCAGAACGGTTAGCGGCACATTAAATTCTCTGTCGACCTGATACGCTTTTGCTAACCCTTCCTTTTCCCTGATTTTCAAACTGGTGTGTTTTGATGTATAATATACAGGAAGTTTTATATCTCGGGTAACGCTTTCATTCAGTGGATTGTAAAGCATTACCAAACCCTTTTCCTTCAAACCCGGATTAACATGCATAATTCCGTCCCAATCCCGGCCATCGGCACGGCGCAGGTGGATAATGTCGGAATTTAAAATATCACGGTATTTCTTATACCAACTGACTACTTCGATGACTGTCTTTTTTGTAAGATCCGTATCATATAACCTGGGGCCACGATAACAGGCCTGGATTCCGGCTCCGTAATATTGCATCATCAATTGTTTGTACGCATCCAGATGTTCAGAAAGCGGCTCCAGAATAGCTTCCGGCCCACCCCCCTGATATTTTGTAAGCGGCACAAAACCCCAGACCATGGATGGGATTTCATTCCACATGGCATCGAAAATATTCTGTCTGTTAAGAATCATTTGCTGCTCACGCGAAAGCGAGAAATTTACCTCACGGTAACCAAGCGCAGTTTTGTTTGTCCCGTCAAGAAAGTACCAGTCAGGCGCATTGACATAAATGCCATTCTCATTACACCAGCGATATAATCCTTTTTGCAATTCCATTTGCTTCCATTGTGAATCTTCCAGTCCCAAGTGGCCCGGATGTGTGGCAGATGCACAAACATCTCCGGGATATGGTCCGTCATTTTCAAAAATATTGAAGCCGGTGGCAGTCATGAAACGTTTTAAACTTTTAATATAGCCCAGTCCCCATTTGCTTCCCATACAAGGTGCGTTGCCAAAAAACGCACCTCCGGGTTTTCCGGTTTTTGGATCAATCACGTCATCCTCCACGCTGATTTTCCTTGAACTGAAAAGGGAATAACTTCCGATGAAAATATTTTTACTGTGGGCATAATCTGCCAGTTCTTTCCACTTTTTCAGATTGGCTGCTGTGGTATCTTCCATGTTACAATGGCTGCCAAAACTTAAAATTAAAGCTTCATAACCCGTTGCAGCACACTGATCTATTGCCGTGCGGACTTCCTCATCGTTTTTACTGACAAGATGCATAAAAATCGGGTTACTTGTGGTCCATGGCGCAATTGTACGGTACATCTTCCGTACAGCCAGTCCATTTCTCTCCCTGTCATATTTGTCATTCAACAACTCATAGGTCCTGACAGATTCGAAAAACTGACCTTTTTCAAGTACAATTCCAATGTCTCTTTTGGGATAGACTTCCAGTAAGCAAGGCGTTTTAAAATCATAATTTACCTGTGAAGTATACAACGGATCGACTTTCCAATGCGTGGCCTGATCGCTCAAATGATAGCGCATCGCATTGTTATACGCGAAGTTATTTTCAATATAAATCCCATTGGGTTTTGACATTTCTTCCGGTGTGCCAACTACTGCACTTTCCTCCTCAACAACCGCGAGAATTTCATTAACAACCTGATTGATAGTTACCGGAGAACCTGTATTATTTTTAATGGTTACCCATTTGCTGATCAGCGGAATACCATCATAAAGCGAATAATGGACAACCACTTCCAGTCCTTTTAACGCGGGCAACGCGGATGCATAATGAAAGGAAACAGTTTTGCCCGTAGCATTTTTTTTATTGCCGGTCCACATAGACGTCTTCCAGTTCAGGTATGGCTTTATATCCTGAATTTCGTAGGTGGTATAGTGAAAGGCACTGTCGGAAGATTTTAACTTGTCAACCCATTCCGGTAATAAATACGCATTTTCTTTTTGTCCGTATAAGCCACCAATATTATAATTTATTCCATTTACTGTAATTCTGGCTTCCGCTTTGACCGCTCTCAGTAACTGCTGACCGTTCGAAAGGTTTTTAAAATCTACACAACCAAGATCCGGCGAGATTCGAAATGTCCTTTTCAACAATCCGTTATACAGAATGATATCTTTTCCGTCCGAACTTTTAAATATCTCCGCCTTTTCTGTGAAAGGCCGGACGAGCCAGTCTTGTGGTTTTTTCCTTTCAAGATCGGGTTTCCAAATGGATATATTCTGGGCATTTGTCTCGAATAAAACACAACAATAAAGGAAGGTTAAAATTTTAAAATTAATACTCATTTTATCAGGGAATCTTATGTTTAGGAATTTTATCCTAAACATAAGATTCCTTGCGTTGGAATGGGCATAAAAACAGGATTTTTTTTGTTGAAATCATTTCGAGCCCTGGTGAATACCAGCTACCAATGGCCAAAGCCTTTTGCCAAGCAGATGGCTTGTAACCCAAGGCTAAAACCCTGGGTTAGTGTAGAGCGAGAAAAAGAAATGAGTCAGAAAGCAAACTACTCCGATGTCAAACTATTAACGGGGTTCATCAGTGCTGCCTTAATAACTTTATAACCAACCGTTATTAATGTAATCAAAAGAATTATAATGCCGCCGGAAGCCAGTATCCACCATTCCAGATTAATTCGGTAAGCGAACTGATTCAGCCAGTTTTTCATGGCATACCAGGCGATGGGTGCTGCAATCATAAAAGCAACTGTTACCAATATCAAAAATTCCCTTCCAAATAATGAAATAATGTTGCTGACGCTCGCGCCAAGGACTTTTCTGACGCCTATCTCTTTGGTTTTTTGCGTTACCATAAACGCAACCATGCCGTATAAACCCAGACAGCATATAAAAATGGCAACCATCGCAAATGACCGGATCAGCGATGTCAGTTGTTCTTCTTTTTCATAAAATTTCGCAATCTTTTCATCAACAAATTCATACGAAAAAACTTCGTTAGGATATGTTTTTTGCCAGGCCTGGTTAATATGCTCAATGGATCGGGATAGATTTTTAGTATTCAGTTTAACGGCCACTTCCTTATACAATTTCGGATTAGCGAAAATCACACAGGGCTCGATGGGTTCTTGCAGTGACTTCAGATGAAAACTTTTGACGACACCAACAATTTCTCCCTTGTAACCGGACCAGCCATCTTCTAACTGTTTACCAAGAATTAGCTTCGCATCCCTGATGCCTAACCTTTTCATCAATTCCTCATTGATCACAAATTCAACAACAGAATCCCGTTTGACTATATGACGCCCGGCAAGCAGCGGCATTTTGTACGTATCCAGATAACTTTCGTCTCCAAAACGATCTCTGATAACAAATTTCTCCCATGTTACCCGATTATCAAAACGAACAGATCCTCCGAAGCCCATGCTGGATGTGGGTGCTTCATATTGCAGTGAAACAGACTTGATATCAGGATATTGCAGCATATCATTTTTCAATGCATCCTTCGTTTTCTGTATTGTATCAGACTTTGGCAAGGGAATCGATATCACCGCATTCTGATCGAAGCCGAGATCTGCATTTTTAAAAAATTTAAGTTGTAATACCAAAACCAGGGTACCGATCACTAATATCTGGGCAATGATTAGTTGAACGGTTATCAGCGAACGTCTTAATCCGATTCCGCCAATTTGTTGCGAACCCAGTCTACTTTTCAGTGCTGAAACCGGATTGAAGCCTGAAATAATAACGGAAGGATAAAAACCTGCAAATCCGATAACGATCAATACCGTTACAAGCCAGAATAAGATCACTTTAAACTGAAACACTGTACTGAATTGAAATGCTTTTGTCTGGGTCCAGTTATTTAGTGACGGTATCAGCAAAAAGACAAAGATCAATGCCAGAATTGAGGCCATAACAGTAATTAAGGCCGTCTCAGCCATAAACTGCCAGAAAATCTGGCTCTTCATACTTCCCAAAACCTTTCTGATACCGATTTCCTTTCCACGTTTCAGTGCTTGTGCCGTTGCAAGATTTATGAAATTGATGCTGGCAATGATCAATAGAAAAACTCCGATACCGGCCAAGACCCATAAAATAGATTTCCGTATCTGACCGCCATATCTTTCGTCAAAATGAAGGTCTGATAATGGTTGCAGTTTGTTTTCAGGATATTGGGCAGTTTGTCCGTAGTATTTGGTATGATTAGCGTTGATGGCATTTTCGATGGCCTGACTTTTACTTCCTTCCGATATTTTCACAAAAGTAAAGCTTCTGCTATTGACCCAGTTAAAGTCACTGATCCAGTCTGTTGGTTCAAGTTTTTTTAATGTTGGAAGAGAAATGTAAATATTGAATTTTAGATCTGTCGGCTTGGATTGGTTTTTCATTATCCCGACGACTCTTAAATCGTTGGCATTGTTAAGCCTTAAAGTTTTTCCAATAACATCATCATCACCGAAATATTTTAAAGCCATTTCCTGGCTTATCACGACGGTAAAAGGCTCATTCAACAAAACGGAACCATTTTTTTGAATCCAGTCAAATGAAAAAATATCCAAATAACCCTGATCCGCATAGGCAACGTTTTCCTTTTCAATAAATCTTTTCACCTCGCCCTTTAAATTTGCGGATAAGGTTACGTTTGGTAACTGGCTCACAAAACCTACTTTCTCGATCTGGGAGTAATCCTGGGAAAGTGCAGTGGCCATGGCATAGGCAGAACCCCGCTCGTATTCAATACCCTCGTCCAGGCGAACATTCAAAACGGCTCTGTAAATACGGTCGAAGTCAGATTGGTGTCTGTCTGTACTAAGATGATATTGCAAAAAAAGAAAAATGAGCAATGCGCCTGCAATTCCAAGTCCTAAACCAAAAACGTTAATGGCAGCGTAGATCCGGTTTATTTTCAGATTTCTTAAAGCAATTTGAAAGTAGTTTTTTAACATAGTGATTCACAAATGGTCAGCATTTAGCTGACAATTTAAGAATCTTAAACCGCTGTTAATCATGTGGGAATCATTTTTAACATGATTTAACAATGCAATCTTTCAAAGGGCAATGGAGTGGTCCAACACCGGGCCCGGCTCCCCAATCAGTCCGGATGCATTTACCTGTTCAAAGTAATTGTACCAACCTGCATCAACAACCATTTTCTGAAAGCTTTTCACCATATCCTGAGTTGGAAATTTCCAGATTGCAAAGTATTGGAACCCATTAAAATTGTCAATTGTACTATCGTTAAAAGACCATGTAATAATCTCCACGCCGCTGGCTAACACACTTTCAACTGCTCCGCCAACGGCGGTAATGTAGGCGGTACGTTCAGAAGTCGGCAGGTCAAGCCAGGCTTGTTTTGGATTCCACATTTCAACGAAAATATACATAAATTTTGCGTTTAAGGATGAAATCAAATTTACTCAATCTAAGGGCGTTAAAATTAAATTTTTAGTAAACGGTAATCGTATCTTATTAACAATAAGTTACTTGCAGTAATAAGTGGAGCAGATTTTCAGATTATTCCTTTTTCAATATTCCTTTTTCAACACTTTCATTGATCAAATTCTCTGCATAACTCCAAATAGATTCAGAACCATATTTCATTACACTTTTTTTGTCATACACCTTTTGATAATCCACGTCAAATTCTTTCCAGGTTCCTCCGTTGTTGGATGTATTTTGAAGTAGTGGTTCAAGGCGGTCCATCGTTTTTGCAAACCTGGCCTCGGCGGTTTCTCCGGCTTCAAATTCTTCCCAGACTGCAATCATTTCATCACGCTGTGCATCCGGCAATAATCCGAAAATCCTTTTGGCTGCCAATAATTCCTCGTCTGTATTTGTATGATTTTTAGTCGTATCGTAAAGAAAGGTATCACCGGCATCAATCTCAACGATGTCATGGATCAATACCATTTTCACGACTTTCAACACATCAATTTCCATATTGGAATGGTTTGACAAAATGATGGCCATCATCGCTAAATGCCAGCTATGTTCTGCATCATTTTCATTTCTATCGCTATTAAATAATTTAGTGCGGCGCTGTATATATTTTAGTTTATCAATTTCTTTGATGAATTCGATTTGTTTTAGAAGGTCTTCGGTTTGCATAACTGACGCTTTAATAATGAAGCATAAAGATAGACACGAAAACGTTTTCTCCATAAAACAAAACCGCCAGATCATGATAAATCAATCCGGCGGTTTCGATAAAACTCTTAATTCCCTATGCCTTCAAAGCCTTCCGGGCATATTCCACACACTTGGCCGTTTCCTTCACTGCATCCGAACCAGCCGGAATATCATACTCCAGTTCAATCGTTGCCGGGAATTTATATTTGTTCTTTTGTATCATTTCAAGTGCTGCCACAATTGGCGTGTCACCTTCGCCCCAGGGAACATTTTGCCCGCCATTTGCTTTGATTTTTCTGTCTTTTGTGTGCATACTGACGATATGCTCATGTTTGGCAGGAATGAAAACCAACGGATCAAAACCAGCAGCTACGTAATGTCCCATATCAAAATTCATTGCATTGTATTTTGACTGACCCAGGGCAACATCCCAGGCATCAAAAGTTTGCTGCAAGTGTCCGTGATAACCTATGTAAACTTTATTTTTAGCTGCAATTTCACCCAGACGTTTCGTTTGGGCCGGATCTGTCGGCAATTCAACCGTGGTATGACTTGCACCTAATGCTTTGGCTGCACGAAAAGCGTAATCCACCTCCGCATCCGTGTTTTTTACACCTAACGCCGATGGTTTGAATGCATAAATACTTACACCGGCATCGTTATACATTTTCCGTAGCTGAACAAATTTATCCATCGAAACCTTCGCACGCCATTCGGCCATTTTTATGGCATATTCTTCCTGGGCTGCTTTTTGTTCAGGCGTCATTTCCGGACGCTGTCCGTTTGGCCCCGGAGCCATCGAAGGTCTTGGCGGTGCGGTTGGAGCTCCTGCAAAAGATTCACCGGTTGGGCCCATTAATTCAATGGCGCTGATGTTACAGTCAATACAATATTGCAAAATCTGCTCTGCGTTGCCGGGCATACTGCGCCAGGAATAAGTGATGGCACCAATTTGCACACCGTTGAATAGTGAGTTGGGCTTGCCCAGATTTTTGATATAGGCGGGTGCACCAAAAGCCGATCCGGAAAGCAGTGCAAATCCTGCCGCTGCCAGCGACGAATTAGCTATAAATTCCCGTCTTGAAATTTCCTGATTTTGCATATAATTTATTTATAAGTTCTTCTCATTTAAAGCCATTCCTCTAAAAATCTACTTTTGAACCATCACCTGTTTGGTAGTCCGCATATATCCGATCAGATCTGTAATTTCCTTATCTGACAACGTTTCCAAAAGTCCGGATGGCATCATGGAAACCGGCGTTACTTCCCTCGTTTGAATGTCAGGTTTATTGATTGCCACGGCATCCTGGCCAACGATCCGTAAAATCAGTTGCCTGTCCGTTTCTTTGGCAATATTTCCAACGTAAGTCCTGCCATCCCTGGTTGTGACCACCACCATCTTATAATCATCCTGAATTTCTCCGCTTGGATCAAGCAGATTTCCCAGCAAATAATCAAGATTGGCACGATTAGAACCAGTAAGTTCAGGACCAATAATCCCGCCTTCTCCATACATTTTATGACAGGGCGCACAGGTTTTTTGAAAAACCAGACGTCCGTTACCGGAACTTCCGCCTGATACCGCTTTGTCCGACAAAAGATTTTTGTACTTTTTATAAGCCTTTTCATCAAAAGCGACGTGGTCAATCGGCCCCCATACTTCAACAAAACCACTGCCTACTACCCTTCTTAGTTGTCTGGCAACATAGGTCGGAATATCTTTTTTGGGAATTAAATTTTTGGAAATGGCCTGCGTCAGTAACCAGCCAGATTTTGGCCGGGAAGCCAGGGTTTGAATGGTTTCCGATTTTTCAGTTGAGTTGAATTTTGGATAACGTTCAATCAGCAGCCTGGCCAAAGTTTCGCTGTCATAACCAGCCATGGCACGAATGACATCCAGACGAAGATTTATATCTTCCAATAGTAATGGCAATTCTTTTTCAAGCTCAGGTCTTTGTCTTAAACTTAATAATTGTAATGATTTCCGACGTTCCCCGACTGTCGCTTTCTTATTTTTCAAAATAATCATCGCAGTTTTTGCCGCTTCTGTATCACCAAAATGCTGTGACATTTCTTTGGCAAGCAATACTACTGACTTTTCTTTTAGTTTTAATTTGGCATAAACCGCATTCCAGTTTGCAGGTGCTTTCAGATCCGTTCTGCCATCCAAACCGTCGCGCATACCTTCCAATAATGCTTTCTGATTTATAGTTGATTTTCCAATAGCCTCCACCAATACTTCAACCGCGTCTGCATCCACAGCTCTTCTTGCAATGAATTGGGTTATCATCGGAATCCTGCTGACGCTTGCCAGTTCCATGGAACGCGCCGGATTTTCTTTGACTAATGGCTCAATGCCATACCAGATCATTTTTGGTAAATTATGATCGTTGATATCTTCTGCATGTGCTACCAAAGCGTTAGCCAGTTTCCATCTTGCATTTAAATCCATCCTTTGTAACGCAGATGCCAGATAAAGACGCACTACGGCAGATTTGTCAGTCTGACCCATTTGGTCTAGTTTTGAAATGGTCTCCGGGGAAACGTTTTTATCTTCTGTCAAAAACTGGATTGCCCAGGAGCGGATATATTCATCACCGTCATTCAATGCATCTGATAATATTTTTTCCGTGAAGCTTCCGGTTATCTGTAATGTCAACATGGCTCTGAGACGCCAGTCAGAATTAGGGCTGTTTTGATATAAATCTTGTATACGATCCTGAGCAGTTTTATCAATCTTTCCTTTGGCCGCTCTGTTTTGCAGGATAATTCTTGCCCGTCTTGCATGCCATTCGCTGGGACTGGCCTGCAATTCTGCAAGTTGCAAATCGGAAAACTTACCGAGATCGGCATAGCGGTCTTTCCAGTTTTCAGCCTTTGAAACTTTTGGCATAATCCTGAAAATCCTTCCTGTTTCGGAATTCAAAACATCTGAACCGCAAATATCGGCATCATGCCAGTCGAGCACATACATGCCACCTTCCGGGCCTATTTCCATACTAAAACCTACCCACTGCGCATTATTCGCCATCATGAATTCATCTCCGTGTTTGCCAATAAACCCGGAGCCTTTGGATATCAGTTTATCAGACAAAATTCCATGTTCATGAATATTGGCCATAAATATCTTACCCCTTTCCTCCTTCGGAAAAGCGTCAGAAAGATAAACCCTGGCTCCACCATGCGCCGAACGATGACTATGATCTGCTATGGTTTTAATATCATTGTAAACATATGGATTGAAATGTTGTCCGCCTTGACGATGATAAATTCCACCAGGAATGACATGCCATAGATGCGGTATCACACAGGCCGTCATCAGCAATTGTCCTTTGGCATCATAATCAATTCCCCAGGGATTACTGAATCCGTGCGCTACTACTTCAAACTTATCTTTTGTCGGATGATAACGCCAAACGCCACCATTGATATCCGTGCCTTCACCTTCAAGAATATCCTCCGGAAATGTATCCTTATGTTTGTAGATTTTTCCCTTTCCTTTTGGCTTACCCACTTTTGACGGCGTTGCGAAACCCTGCAAACCATATAACCAGCCATCAGGTCCCCAATGAAAACTGTTCAGCGTTTCATGCCGGTCCCGAATGCCCCAGCCGGTCAAACGTACTTCAATATCATCCATATCCGCTTTGTCATCACCGTTTTTGTCAGGGACAAAAAGCAAATTTGGCGGTGCTCCGATAAATACGCCGTCGAAGCCAACCGCCAGCGCAGAAGGAAATGCAATACCTTCCATGAAAACTTTTCGTTTGTCAGCAACGCCGTCGCCGTCCGTATCTTCCAAAATAAGAATGCGGCTGTCTCCTGCATTAGAAAATCCCTTTCCACGGGATTCGTAGTCCTTATTTTCAGCGATCCACATTCGTCCTTTGTCATCCCAGCAAAAAGCCATTGGCTGGGTCATCATCGGTTCGGATGCATAAGCATTTACTATAAATCCATCCTTGATCGTCATCGCGGCAACGGCTTCCTGAGCACTCAGAAATTTCGCTTCCCTGCCTTCCTTTTGCGCAATGGCCCAAAGTGCGGCTGTGTTATAAGTGCCATTGTTTCCGATAAAATCGCCAAATGTTTTTGTCAATGCCACATCATTGAGCTCACCTGTATAAACCACCAGTTCATGTTTGATCACTTCGGTTTCACCTTTTTTGATATGCCAGTCTTCCTTACGCGCCCGCGCCGGGCCGGCACCGAGCTGACTGTCAACACGCCAGGTTTGCGGATATCCTTTGTTTTCAGGATGATCAAAGATGGCAATATGCGCCAGATCATTTCTTCCTTCAACCTGCATCCCAATGTCAACCCAAAGTGCATTTTGGCCTTCCGCTTTTTCATTTCGCTGACGGGCAGCATTGATTACTTCTCCTTTGATACCCTCCTTCCAGGGCATACGAACGAACAAGCCGCCATAGTCGTACTTCCCGATGGTCACATCCGTCTGTGCCTCTCCGTTCCATTCCAGATCCAGTAAATATTTCCCGTCTTTTTCGCGCATTGACCAATTTTGTGTTTCTGTCAAAACGGCTGTCCCGGTAGAATCCAGCAGATCATAAACCGTTTGCCACTTCACTTCCACACCTTTTGCCTCAACCACTTTTGCCGAAACCCGCCGCCAATATCCTGCATCCGGGTGATGGAAATAATCTCTTCCGTTCACCCTGGCATAACCCCAATAAATTCCGGTTTGATGTTTGTGATGGCCGGGACTGTATTCAGTTAAAATACCTTTACCGTCCGGGGCAACCAGAGGATGCAAATAGGGACGGAAATTAGCCTTGGCGTTTTGGGTTAAAATCGGCTTCGTTTCATTGCCCCGAAAAATACTGATCGTTTCTGCGGATTGGTTTTGAATAATGCGGAGCTGGGAATCTCTGGCGAGTTTCTGTGTATTTCCTCTTTTTTCATTTTGGAACGAGAAACCAAAACTCGAAATAATGAAAAGAAAAAAAAGCGGAACGCATCTTGATATATTCATCTCTGTCAGAAGATTGGATCAATTTAAAATGAAAAAATTTAATTGTTTCAACTTTATCAATAAAGTAAAAACTGTCAATAAATACTCTGAAAAATCATATTAAACAATTTCTCTTCATATTTAAAATAACAAGCTATATAATAGCATTAAAGGTCATTAAAGACGATAAAATTCAGATTATGAAATAGTTATCCTGCCTCAGTTACCAAATGACGGGAAATGTGTCTAAGTTTTAAATATTTACCAATATTAAAGCCCGGACAACCATGAATAAATCGATTCTTATCCTATTTTCATTTTGCTTCCTGATTACTGCATGCAAGAGTGATTCTGATGACGTGACGACGACTGATAACGTGGTTCCTGCCATTTATTCCAAAATTTACGGAGCAACGAGTATTACTTCCGACGGAACTTATGTAACAATCAAAACAAAAGGGGTTCCGGATCATAAAAGTGTTTATTACGCGACAAGCAATAGCTTATATGAGAATTTCAGCGGTACTACTTTTGCCGGTAACACATTTAATAAAAATCCTAATGCTATTTCTGAACAGGCTTACACCTTTAAAATTCCACTTGACCCGAAAGTGGCCACAACCCATTCTGCGACTCCATTAGGCCCAATTGGAATCTCTTTAAATGGTGTTCCATTTTTTAATCAATATGCTGGTCCAAATCAGCCTCTTACGAGTGAGGCGACAAGTTTTGATCAATATTGGGGCCATCCGCAGCAAACCGGACAGTATCACTATCACGTAGAACCACTTTACCTGACTACTGTTAAAGCATCAAAATCAGCATTATTAGGATTTCTGCTGGATGGGTTTCCGGTGTATGGACCGGAAGAAAACGGATCACTGGTAGTTGACAGCTCTTTGGATGCTTATCATGGGCATATCCTGGCAACAGCTGATTATCCAAACGGGATTTACCATTATCACATCACCAGTAGCGATCCTTATATAAACGGCAGTGGGTTTTATGGTACAGCAGGTACAGTTTCTGAGTAAGTTAGGTTTATATCTGCTCATTCTATCCACTGGATGTAATTCTTCTACTATGGAAAGATCAGTATTTGTTAATGGTGCCTCAACAAATTTTAAGCGTATCAAAGGTTCTTTGTTTTACAACAGAGAACCTTTCACTGGTTCTGTTTATACTTTATTTCCTTCGGGGGATACCGTGGAAATTTCCGGATTTGAAGAAGGAAAAGAGCATGGCGCCAGAGTCAAATATTACGCTAATGGCAAAATGCAGGAGAAACGGAAATTTTATCACGGCCGCAAAACCGGATTGTATCAGGCTTGGTGGGAAGATGGAAAAAATAAACTTTTGTACCACTTTGAAAATGATGAGTACGAAGGCTCTTGCAAGGAATGGAACCGTGATGGCGAGCTGATCAGGAATATGCATTATAAAAAGGGACATGAAGAAGGATCGCAAACGATGTTTTATGATAATGGAAAGGTGAGAGCTAACTACATTGTACTTAACGGAAGAAGATATGGATTACTCGGAACAAAAAATTGCGTCAATGTTGCGGATAGTGTTTTCAATAATTAGTGTTATGATCATTTCAACTCTGGTAACTGAATGTTCTGAACATACAGATGCCGCTAAATTGCCATATTATAACACGGCAGATTTTTCTCCTTTATTCTTGTCATCCTCAGAAGAAATAAATAAAAAAGTCAAACACGTTATACCTGCTTTTTCATTTACGGATCAAAACGGAAATAATATAACTGATAAAGAAATTGACGGTAAAATTCATATTGCCAATTTTATATTTACCAGTTGCATCAGTATTTGTCCGGTGATGACCAGACATTTAAAACTCATACAAAGCAAATATTATAATAACCCTGGTGTGGTAATGCTTTCATTTAGTGTTACTCCCTGGATTGATGACGTCCGACGATTGAAAAAATTTGCAGTACAGCATGAAATCACTTCGCAAAACTGGCATTTGTTAACCGGTAATAAAAGTCAGATTTACACACTTGCCAGAAAATCATATTTTGCCGAAGAGTATCTGGGTTTCACAAAAGACAGTACTCAGTTCCTTCATACGGAACACATTATCCTTGTCGATAAAAACAAACGAATTCGCGGAATTTATAATGGCACACTGGAACTTGAAGTTCAACAGCTTTCAGCAGATATCAGGCAGCTTTTAAAGGAATAATTAAGTGTGCCTTGGATTGTGCAAAAAATATGCGCCGAAGGAATTATCCCTCCGGCGCATCTATTCAAAATTTTCAACTCAACCAATCCCTAGTTCCAGTTATTGGCAATATCCTTTTCAACGTTCGGATTGTAATTTTTCTCAACATCCGGAATCGGGAATAAAACGTGTTTATCCTGAAATGGAGATTTTCCATCACCTGGTTCTGCCGATCTTTCCGCATTGATGGTCTGCTTGGCAAGTCCCCAGCGGATCAGGTCAAAATAACGGGTTTGTTCTCCGGTTAATTCCAGTTGTCTTTCCCGCATCAAAATGGCCATAGCTTCTGTTTTACTTGCTCCAAGGTCTGTATACTGGAAAGCATTTACTCTTTTTCTTACCTGATTAATTAAAGCAAGTGGCTGTGCTCCGGTTTGACCCTGCTGAATGTATGATTCTGCCAACATCAGTAAAACATCAGCATATCTGATTACCTGCCCATTGATACTGCTTGCCGGTCCACCATAAGTGGCCACTTCATCATAATACTCATATTTTCTCCACACATAATATCCCTGCGGATCATTGGCTTTAAAGGGAAATGTAACTTTTCCGGATGCACACTTTTCGCAGTATACTGTATCACCTCCACTTTCCGCATTGCCGTAGAAAGTAGAATAAGCCCGAGGATCGGTGTACGAAGCTCCCGTTGCAGGATTTGTATATTTGAATGCTTTTACTGCCGCAGTAGTAATGTATGTGTTAAACCAGTCATTAAATCCATATTCCTGGGCACGGGCTGAATGAGTGGCTCTGCCACCCCAGGTTTCCTGTCCGCCAAAAGCCGAATATTGATTGCCAATTCCCCAATCAGTCCAGGCCGCATTCATAACCTGGAAAATGTTTTCAGGGCTGCTCTGGTTTGATGTGCTGAAAAGATTATCATATGAGGTATCCAGTTTATACGAAAACGGAGCTGTTGTAAGCTGCGTAAAAGTGGCCTGAGCCTGGGCATATTTTCCCTGATAGAGATATGTTTTACCTAGTAATGCAAGTGCTGCTCCTTTGGTTGCTCTTCCCAAACCTGTGGCTGCATCGTATGTCAGCGGAAGATCTGCCGCTGCAAGTGTCAGGTCATTTTCAATGAAACTCCACATCGCACCTGTTGAAGCACGAGGGAAATAATTGTTGGCAACCGTACTGTCGTAAGTAGTGATCAGCGGCGCTCTTCCCCATAAATTCACAATGTTGAAATAGGCGTACGATCTTAAAAAACGAGCTTCGGCGATGTATTGTTTTGCATTAGCCTGATCAGCAGCCACTGTTGGTGCCCATACATTCGCGCGGTCTATCACCACATTTGCCCGCAGAATCATTCGATAGAGGCTATTCCAAAGCTGTCCGATCTGGGTTTGACTGGTACCAAATGAATAATCAGCCAGCTGCGCCACGTCTCCTTGCAGGTTCGTCGTTTTTTTTGCATCGTAACCCAAAAGATCAAAGATGTAATAATACTCTCTCGACCATAACCCATTGTGCAAAAGCGTTGCGTAAGTTGCGATGACAGCCTGATTCAATCCATCACTCGTTGTAAAATAAGTACTGTAATCATAACTGCTCTGACTGGTAAGTTCCAGTTTGGATTCGTCGCAGCCGGCTAAGTTAACTACGGCCAGCAACCCCAAAATATATATTGCTAATTTTTTCATTTCAATTCTCTGTTAGTAATTACCAATAATTAAAATCCAAGTTGAATACCGCCAAGGAATGTTCTTGGTTGCGGCAAATTGGTCCGGTCGTCAATACCACGGGAGAAAATGTAACTTCCACCACTTTGCGTACTTACTTCGGGATCATAACCTGTATATTTTGTGATTGTCAAAAGATTTTGCGCCGCAACATAAAAGCGGATACTACTGAAAACGTGACCGTTGCCAATGCTGCTGACAAATGACTTAGGAATTGTATATCCCAGCGTAATATTCCTGATCCGCATGTAAGCACCGTTTTCCAGCCACCAGTCCGACGGCCTGAGGTTACCATCGCCCGTTGCGCTTTGTCCTGCTCTTGGAAGTGCAGCTACGTCGCCAGGATTTCTCCATCTGTCTAAAATTCCGGTTGTCGCATTATGTCCGGTGGATTCGTTTAGTGTTACGAACTTAAAGGCATTTAACAATTTCAATCCGGAAACTCCCGAAACGACCATATTGAAGTCGAAGTTTTTAAAATTAAGCCCTGCATTAAAACCGTAAACGATCTTTGGAATCGGATTGCCAAGTATTTTCTGATCATTCACATCCACCTTTCCGTCTCCGTTAAGATCCTTGAAAATAAAATCTCCCGGTAATAGTCCTGCCTGATAAACAGCCGAAGCATCGCCCGATTTTGCTTTTGCAGCCGCGTTCAAAGCGTCAATTTCCGCCTGATCTTTTGCTACGTGATCCTTGTTATATCCGTAAAATGAACCAATTGGGGAACCCGCAGTCGTGTAGGTGAAAGTTGGAAGGTTACTGAATGAACCTGCCTGAATTGGCGCAGCAAATTCACTTCCCAAAGAATTTACGATGTTTTTATTACGTGCAATATTTCCGCTGATCGTATAAGTTAAGCCGTTACCTGTTGAACCTCTGTATCCGGCTGAAAACTCAATTCCTTTATTTTGTGCACTCGCCGCATTAGCATATTTGCTCGGCTGAGTACCGCTCTGAGATGCACCTGTACTTCCCGGAACCGGAACACTTACAAGTAAACCGGTACTTTTTCTGTTGTAGTAATCAACGGTGACTGTCAGTTTATTATGCAGAAAACCAAGATCCAATCCTACATCTGTCTGATCTGTGGTTTCCCAACGGATATTTGGATTTGACAAAGTACTGATGGTTGTTCCAGGATTAAATCCCTCGTTCGTGCCCAGAGAATAAACCAGGTTTCCATTAGGATTTCCACTGAAAGTCAGAACGTTGGTGATACCGGTTGTAGGAATCGTGTTATTTCCGGTGCGTCCCTGTCCTATCCTCAACTTACCATCGGTAAGAAATGACAGATTGTTTTTAACAAAATCCTCATCAATAAATCTCCACGCCAGACCAAGACCGTAGAAGTTCCCAAAACGGTTATTTGCTCCAAAGTTTGATGCACCATCCCGGCGGAAACTTCCTGTTAAAACATACTTATCATTGAACGAATACATACCCCGGGCGAAAAATGAAATTACCGATGCCCGTGCATAACCATAACTTGAACCCGAAACCGTTTGAGACTGCGCTACGCTAATGTTCTGAATGGAATTGTTTGGAATATTTGTTCCTTTGGCATCCACACTCGACGAATGTCCCGGATCAAGATAACTGTTACCCAAAGTAGCTGAGATCGAATGTTTTCCAAACGATTTGTTGTAGGAAAAATAATTTTCAAGTGTGTAAAATGAATAGTTATTGTATCCTAAAGTTGCCTGCTGCGGTTGTGTCAGATTGTTACCCGCCGTGTAACCATATTGATAACCACTGTTTTTACCTCCACCGATTTCGGCAGATAATTGCGTTCTGAAACGCAAGCCTTTGATCAGATCCACTTCTGCAAAAACCTGCGGGAAAAACACAAATCCTTGTGTTACAGGATGGTTTAGATTGATGGCGGCCAGCGGATTATTACCACCGTTGAAGTCATCTACGTTTGTTGTGATAGAATAACCTCCCGGAATTTTTGGATCCAGAATGTCTTTATAAGGAGCGTAGGACACAGCTTCCGTAATATTCGCCAGCTGACCTTCATCTTTTACATAACGAACATTCAGCGTTTGACCCAAATGGAAACGGCCAAGTGATTCGTCAAGACTGAATCTTCCGTTCACCCTTTTGTCGGTATAGTTTTTCACAATGGCTTGCTGATTCATGTAACCAAGCGAGAAATTGTATGTAACTTTTTCACTTCCACCGCTGATGCTCAGGTTATTCTGGGAAACCAGGGCTGATTGAAAAATCTGTTTCTGCCAGTCATTCCGGTCAACACGTACATCTGCCGTGCTGAATTTCTCAGGCAAAACTGCGTTGGTAGTAGCAGCGAAATCTTTTAACAGATCAACATATTGAGACGCATTCAATAAATCAAGTTGTTTCCATGCCTTTGCAACACCCCATTGCGAAGTGAAGTTTATTTTTGGTGCACCTGAAAGACCTTTTTTTGTAGTGATAATGACCACACCATTGGCAGCCGCAGAACCATAGATAGCTGTCGAAGATGCATCTTTCAGTATTGTAATATTTTCAATATCCTGAGGTCCCAGGGTATTGAACATCGTTTTACTACCCTGAATACCATCGATTACATATAACGGATCAACCCCCGTAAACGAACCCGTACCTCTGATAAGTATCTGGGAATCAGAACCAGGCGTACCGTTGGATTGTAAAACCTGCACCCCGGCAGATTTACCGATCAATAATTGAGAAGCGTTTGTAGCTGTGGTTGAACCTGCATCTTTTGCAGCCACAATGTCAACAGAACCTACTACGTCCTTTTTACGCGAGGTACCATAACCAATCACGACAACTTCATTCAGTGATTTATCATCAGGCGCCAGACTAACATCAAAAACTGACCTGTCTCCCACTGGCAATTCCAGTGTTTTATATCCAACAAAACTGAATACGAGTACTGCCGATTTGTCCGCCACATCTACACTGTAACCGCCATTCACGTCTGAAACAGTACCTGCTTGTGTACCTTTAACGCGCACACTCACACCGGGCAGCCCCTCGCCCTTTTCATCCGTAATTTTCCCTGAAACTTTAAGATCCGCAAATGATTTCAGCTCTGTTGCCAGTGACGATTCTTCTCTTGAAATCACCGCCTTCTCTGTTGTCAGTAAAATCCTGCCCGATTTCGTAAGTTCGTAGGAGATTCCCAGCGGTACTAAAAGTGAATTTAAAGCGGTAGATAGTTTCTGATTTGTCACATGAAAAACCACTTCCCGGCTCGCACCTATTGCCTTGTTGCTATAAACAAATTTAACATCAGCTCTGTTTTCTATTTGATTTAAGACATGCCGCAATTCAGTTTTTTCAGCATTAACAGTAACCGTACGTTCCAAAACCTCCTGTGCTCTTCCTACATGTCCGGCGTATGTAAACCCTGCGAAGGATAAGCAAAATATAATTTGTGTCAATGAAATTTTCATGAGCAGATAGAGACAGGCACGACCTTTCCTTTGTCGATTTTTTTTCATAGTTTCGATTGTTTTTTGTAAAAAAAATAGGTTCATATTTTCTCCTTCCTGTATCTTGCCGGATACTTGTTGAGAAGAAGGTATTGCAAAGCCGGTAACGTTCCACCGTTATCGGCTTTTCTATCCTTTCCAATTCAGAAAAGGATAAATTTTTGGAGGATTTATATGATCATATTGACAGGTTTATTGGTTATAATTTTCTTTAAGCTTATCAATCACAACCATTTCCGGTAATTAATATCCTGGTACCTTTTATTTCGTAACGGGCCGTATTTGCCTTGCATATTAAATCCAGTTTATCATAAAGCGGGATTTCGGATATGTCGCCGGTGAACGTGCATTTTTCCAGCAACTCGTTTGCAAATACGATTTCAATACCATATTGTTTTTGGAGCTTCGTGGTAATATCCAGCAAGGCTTCGTCATTGAAAACCATATTGGCACCGGTCATATTTTCGGGAATAAGAATAGGTTGCTCCACAATACCGGTCAGCAAATGTCCGCTTTCTTCATCATATGAAACTCTTTGATTAGGTGTCAGAACGACTCCCTGGGTATCTTTCACAGCCTTTTTATTGTGGCTGATATGTATAAATCCATTTTCAAAAACAGATACTTTTCCTGTTAATACTTCCACCTCGGTCGTAAAAGATTCCTTATTGGTTTTGACCCAAAAACTGGTACCTAACACTTTGGTGACCAGTTTTCCGCTATAAACGAAAAATGGTTTCGCCGGATTTTTTGATATTTCAAAAAACGCGTCTCCTTCCAGCTGTACTTCCCGTTTATCTCCGGAAAATACATGTGGATATGAAATTCGGCTTCCCGGGGCCAGTGTTACCAGGCTGTTATCTTCCAATCGTATTCGCTGGATCGATGTTGAACTGTTTAAGGACGATTTTAAATTTCCTTTTTGCGAATGCATAACCAGGGATTCACTTTTCATGGCTGCATGCTCCTGATTTTTCTTGAACAAAAACGAAAATCCAAGCAACAGAATAACAGCCGCTGCCATACCATATTTTAAAAAAGAGGATTTCCACCAGACAGAATGCACAACCGGTTCCTCCGCGTGTATACGTAAGAAAGGTCGATTTATATCCTGACTTATTTTTTCAAAAATTTTATCTTCCAGAGATGATTTTTCATCCTTATCCATTGAAGCTGTGAAATCCTTGTTAAGGCTTTCATACCACAAATGAATCTTCATGATTTCATCTTCCGTACATTTTCCGCGGCGGTAGCGTAAAAGGAGTTCCTGAATTTCGCGATCAGACATTTGACATTAACTTTACTTGTAAAAAATTAAAGGGCTTAGTATAAATAGCTAACTATACATACAAGCCGCATAAGTATACATTTCCCCTAAATGATTTTATTTAATCTTTGAAAGATTATACGATATAGCTATTAATAACCAAACAAACTTTAAATAATTCTATTAAAGTTAAATAGTGATTAATCTGGTGTCCGATCAATACAGAAAAGCGGAGGCTATTACAAGGAGAGAAATCAGGATTTCTTTTAAATAAGTTCTGATGGATTTTGTGGCTTTGGTAAGATGATATTCCACAGCTTTTTCTGATAAACCAAGTTGACTGGCAATTTGCCCAACAGCAAAATGCTGAAAACGGTTTAACCTGAATATTTCCCGGGATTTGGCAGGCAGGATTTCCAATCCTTTATCGATCATTTGTACCAGATCGTTGAAAGCGACTGTATTTTCGGTATTTAGTTCTTCAAATGATGAAAACGTTTTGTAATATTCAGCATAAGTTTGCTGACGACCAGCGGCACGGATCTGGTCAATTACTTCATAGCGAACCGCAGAAAAAAGATAAAAATCCAGCTGTGAAATCCGGATTGTTTCTCTTTCTTTCCAAAGTCTTGTGAAAATATCCTGAATCAGCTCTTCTGCAAGTGCACTATTTTGCAATTTTCGCTGTGCGACGGAATACATTCTGAACCAGTATTCTTTATAAATAAAAGTAAAGGCATCTCTGTCACCATTTCTCAATCCCTCTATTAAATCCGCTTCGGATGGTTTTTTATAATCTACCATTGTCAATTTGTTCACAATCCGGTAATTGCAGTTTGCGTATAGTAATTAACGAGTAATTCGACAAAATTATATTTTTTATTGTAATTATTCTACTAAAAATTTGGCATATGTATACTTCCTCTTAGCAGCTTACGCAAAGTAAAGTACTATTTGATGCAAATTGTACTCCTTCGAAATGATTAAAATTCTTTTAATCCCGCAATAAAATTGTTACAGGCTGATATATAAAGTTTTAGACATTGATATAAATTTTTATCCATTTATTATTAAATCAACAATCGCATGATTAACAAATAATTTTAATTTCCGTAAATTTCCATGTAAACAGTCCCTTGATGAAAATGATGAAAAAAAATAGTGTATTGATTTTTGTTGTAGCGATCCTGATTTTTATAGCAATGCAATATGCAGGACCGGATATCAAAAATCCACCGGTTACCACGGCATTGCCCGTTCCGGATGATGTCCGGCTAGTGCTAAAAAAAGCTTGTTATGATTGTCATTCCAATGAAACCCAGCTTCTATGGTTTGATAAAATCGCCCCGGCTTCCTGGATGGTTGCGCAGGATATTGCAGATGCAAGAAAAGTGCTTAATTTCTCTACCTGGGATAGTCTGGCACCGGCGGATCAAAAAGCAAAATTGTTTGAGGCCTTCAACCAGATTTCGTTAGGTGCCATGCCACTAAAACAATATGCAGCATTACACCCGGAAGCGAAGTTGTCTGCCGTTGATATTTCAGTATTGAAAAACTATATAACCAGTCTGGTTTCTGTCAAAACTTCTGATACTTCCCGAATACATGCTGCAAACAAACAATATAACGAATGGGTTGGAGCGAAGACTAAAATTGAAAATGTAAAACCTTCGCCAAATGGCATTGAATACATTCCGGATTTTAAAAACTGGAAAGTAATCAGTACTTCTGATCGTTTTGATAACGGAACGATGCGGGTCATCGTGGCGAATGATATTGCAGTGAAAGCTATTAAGGAAAACCATATCAATCCCTGGCCCAACGGAGCAACATTTGCCAAAATCGGGTGGGAGGAACTGATCGATTCTACCGGAAAAGTGAACTCCGGAGAGTTCAGGCAAGTGGAATTTATGATCAAGGACGATAAAAAATATGAGAAAACGGCTGGCTGGGGATGGGCCAGATGGAAGGGAATGCAGCTGACGCCCTACGGGAAAACGGAAACATTTACCCAGGAATGTATTAACTGTCACAAACCGGTGAAGGATAATGATTTTGTGTTTACCATGCCTCTTCACCTTAAATCTAAATAATCCATGAAAGATATAATCAGGTTGAGCTTTTTATCCTTGCTTGGTTTGGCAAGTTGCGCAAAAGAACATTTATATAATGAAAGTGCTTCATTGGCTGACAGCACCAAAATTTCAGGTGTTCTGGAAGGAAAAGTTATTACGAGTATGGTTGACAAAAAAGAGAAAACCATGTCTACGTTATATGGAAATGATATTGCGGCAGAACATGCAAGAAGTGCTAAGGATGAAAAATATCCGGCTGGTTCAGAATTGTCACTCGTAACATGGTCCCAGAAAGACGATATTCATTGGTACGGTGCCAATATTCCTGGCGAAATAAAATCCGTTGAAATCGTAAAGTATGTGTCTGCTGACTCAATAATTTTAGAAAGTTATGAAGGAAAACCGTTGCAACTGAAAAAAACAGATATTGAAAGTGCGGATAAAAAAATTGGGTATATTACCGGCCAACGCGCAGCCGTTTTGCCTTAGAAGCCGACTGATTTCCAGACTTAGTAAATCAAACGTCCGAATGCCCGTAGTATACCTACAAAACCTTCGGACGTTAAAACTTATTACTCTAAGCAACAGCTACATAACTGTCTTTTTCCTTTTTTTTCAATCTTCTTCGATGTCTTTCTAAGTATAGATTTCCAAATATGAGTAAAGCCAGACTAACCGCCGCTTGCAGATACGTAAACTGTATCAATACTTTCGACCAGCTTAACTGCTTCATAAATAATTCCTTATATAGTAATAATCCCGCACTGCCCAGATATCCTATACTTTCGCACATGTAGACAAAAAATCCTGCGTTGGCCCTGATCCGGAACAGTGCGATCATACGGTCAAACAAGGCGGACTGGATTACGGTAAATCCCAGAAACATTCCGGTACCAATCATCAGCATCCAGTAAAAACCACTTATCATATGCATTTCAAAAAGGAAACTGGAAACCCCGCTCATCACGACGCCGGTAAAAATGACCAGATTTGTCATTCGGAAACCGATCAGGTTATTTTTGATAAAGGCCAGACTTGCTACCACAATCAGGACTATAAATCCAGTGATCATTTCGGTTTTTGATAAAACAGAACTTACCCAGCCTACCGAAATTTCATTCCAGATCTCAATGGTAAAATTATCCCGAAAATCCCGCCCCACGATCAGCAGCGCATAACAAATGAGAATACATAACACGGGAAAACCATATTCTTTTAGCGCACTTTTTTTGTCCTGATCCGTCATCGGTTCCCTTTCTGTACGAAGAATTTTGTCCTCATTTGTTGGCGCAGGCATCATGTGAAGCATCCAGACAAACAACAGGAAAAACGGGAGGAAAAGCAATCCCATCAAAAATGGCATCCAGAATTCTGTTACGTATGGCAACATTTGATGTACTTCCAGATAGGTCGTTTTAAGCATTCCCGAAGCGGCTATAATACTGATATTCAGCCCCAACGCAATCATTTCAGTGAACCGGCGACCTTCAAGAAAGCTGAAAACGACACCGTAAACCATCCCCAAAGGCAGGCCATTGATGAACAAAAAAATGAAATTGTATGGATATGGAACCAGACCAAAAAATAATAAAGCAACCTCCGCAACCAGTATCAACAGAATTATAAGCTTTACCCGATCAGGGGCCTTTAATTCTGAAATAACCTTAATTCCTGCGAATTTTGACAACGTGTAACCCGCTACCTGGGCTAGTATCAAAATGGATTTATAGCCAATTCCCCATAGCTCCAACCCTTGATAAAGACCTGAATTAAAGGGCTTTCTGAAAGCATACATACAAAAGTAAGCACCAAATGACGCCACAATTGACCAGATAACAAATAACGTATTGGAGCTTGACAATGCTTTCTTTACTTGCATGATCCGGTATTTTCAATTAACGTTTTCTACCAATGAAGCTACTTCCAAAGCATTTTCAAGAATTTGCAACGCGGCTTTCAACTCTTCACGCGTAATGGTCAAAGGAGGCGAAAGCTGCAATACATTTCCCTGAGAAACTTTAAAACTCATTCCGTTTTTCAGACATTCGTACATGACAATCTCTGCTTCACGAACTGCCTTTTCTTTTGATCTTCTATCATTTACCAATTCAATACCCCAAAGCAGGCCGATTCCGCGTACGTCACCGATAAGTGGAAATCTTTCAGCAAGCATGTCAATTTCCTTCCGCATGAACAACGCGTCATCCTGCACTTTTTCGAGGATGTTATTTTGCTCAATAAATTCAAGCATAGCCAGTGCTGCTACACTTCCGAGAGGACTTTTTTCATGCGTGAAATGTCCCAGCGAAATACTTCCGGCAACATTATAACTTTCACGCGCAACAATTGCCGCCATCGGCATTACCCCCGCCCCGAGGCCTTTTCCAAGACAAATAATATCCGGCTCGAAACCATAATTTTCGAAGGCAAACATTTTTCCGGTTCGTCCGAATGCAATTGGAATTTCATCCAGAATTAACAAAACTTTATGACGTGTGCATATTTCCCTGACTCTGTCCCAATAAGCCTGAGACGGAATTTGAACATCCGTATTTCTAATTGTTTCTATAACAAAGGCACCGATATCTCCTTCTTTTTCAATCACATATTCAAGATAATCCGCATAAGCCAGATCGCTGTCACCCGAAGAAATAAACGGACCGCGGTAGGTCATAGGCGGTGGAATTCTTTCAACCCCAGGCATAAGCGGCCCCATATCTTTACGAAAATCCAGTTCCCCACCAGCAGATATAGCATCAAGAGAAGCACCATGAAATGAATCCCAAAGCGAAACAATTTTATGTTTTCCTGTAACAATACGCGCCAGTTTGAGTGCCATACTGATGGAAGAAGTACCACCCGGCGCAAATAGAACACGCTTTAAGTCACCCGGTAAAAGCGACCCCAGTTTTTTTGCCAGTTCAATGGCAGGAACATTTGTATATCGTCTTGGTGAAAAAGGAAGAATATCAAGCTGGGCTTTGATTTTGTCGAGCACATATGGATTCCGGTATCCAACCTGGTGCACGTTATTGCCATGGAAATCCATGTATTTTTTGCCCTGGATATCTGTCAGATAAATTCCTTCACAGGATGCCAGAACATCAAGACAAGGTGTTGACAAAGCCTGGTGTAAAAAATATTCTGCGTCCTGTTCAAGATAAGAAAGCGTATCCGCATCTTTGATTACAGCATACCAATTGCTTCTTTCCGAAGTCAGGTTAATGTCTCCTTCGGTTCTGTTATGTTGTTTTTCACTCATTATTTTAAAATTTCACCGGATCAAATTTTTATTCAAGATATTAAATTAACCCGGGACTTTCGCCCCGGGTTGTTTAGGAATAGTCAGGGTATTATTTGGTAAAAAGTTTATCAGCCGGGATCAGCTGTTTGGTAATGCCGGGACCTTTGTAAAAAGCGTCAAGCCAGAAACCGCCGCCATTATTATAGTAATCTACGCGAATGGAATGTTTTCCCGCAGTAAGTTCAGCAGAACCGGTTGCTTCCTGCACACCGTGATTTCCATCATTATCTACGACTTCTTTTCCGTCAATAAAAAGTTTGCTGCCATCATCCGACTGCGTCGAAAAAGTATACTTTCCCGCTGTGTCGATCCGGATAAATCCGGAAAACTGAATTGCAAAGCTGAAATTATCTTTTTCAACCATACCATTAATCTGGTCGCGGTTGATATTGAATTCAGGACTGATCCAGGATGATCCTTTTTTCAAAGTTGTGAAAACAGGCACTTTTGTCAGATCTTTTCCCTGATAGAAAGTTGTGTTCAGACCATTTCCCATACCTGGTTTTACCAAACGGTAATAAGCGGTTGAAAGTGGACTTCCGTTCCCTTTTTCATCAAAGGTTTTTGCCTTTACAACCGTCGTTTTGTTTATTGTAAACGGTGCTTTATAAACAGGCGATGAAGTTTTCGGTTCAGATCCGTCAGTCGTATAATGTGTTACTCCTTTTTCGGCTTTTGTTTCAATTTTTACCGTTGACGTTTCCGTGGTATACAACCCACCAGCCTGCTGATACAGTTTTCTCTCAGGATAAATGACAGGTTGTGCAACCGTTTTCTCTCCCAGATATAAATTTTCAGGCTCCGAAAAACCTTCAAAAACAGGTTTTACCGGGCGACCGATCCAGGCATATGGCTGTTTTATGTTAAGTGCAAAAGCGATAGTAGCCGCCAGATCATAGGTATAAACCTGTTGTTCAATTTTATAACCTTTTTTTACATCCTTGCCATAAAATATTCCGGCAATTTCTGCTTCCTGAGGTGTTGCGCCGCCATGACCGTAACCAATTCCGCCGTGGTCTGCCCAGATGATAACCAACGTTTTGTCTTCAATTCCGGCGTCTTTTATCCCTTTCAAAATCTGTGCAACCAGAGAATCCGTCTTTGCTATTGACTGATAATATTCCGGAGAGCCATGACCGCCGTGATGCCCGGCGTGATCGACATGATCAAAATGAACAAATCCAAGTGCCGGCTTTTTCTCTTTGATGTAACGAATAAAATCTGTTGCCGTAGAATCTTCTGTAGAAAAACGTTTGTCATAATTGACGGCGCTTTTTTGAAATAATCTACCAAAACCATCCCAATGATAAACAGTACCAATTTCCACATCAGGTTTTTCTTTGTGAAGCACACTGAAAATGGTTGGGAAACGGCCGTCCGCTTCCTGTACAATCGGAGGCAAACTGTGGTCATCAAGCTCCCAATCGTTATTAATCACACCATGTTGTTCCGGACCTGCACCGGAAATCATCGAAGCCCAGTTCTGGCTGCTGCTGGATCCTAAAACCGTACGGACGTTCCATTTTACGCTGCCATTGGCAATCATGTCGTGAATGACCGGTGATTTGGATTTTTGAATCCCATCCGGGCTCAATCCGTCCACGCCAATCACAATAACGTGTTCAATACCGTCAGGGAATTTTTCACTTTCTTTTTTGCAGGAAATAAATAAACCGGCAAAGGCAAGAAAAGTAAGGGTTTTGGAAGTTTTAAATTTCATTGCGTTAAATATTATGACCAGAATCAATTAAAGATTATTGTTTGTCCCACCAAACGTGTGTTTTTAAGTCATCTGCGCCACCAAGTAAAGCGACACCTTTGCTGTAATTTGCTTCATTAATCCGCAATTCATCGGCTGGATAAAACATTCTTCTTGGCACATAACCGGGACCTACCGGCCCAACCGGAATATTTGGTATACCCGTTCTCCTCCATTCAGACCAGGCCTCATAACCAACCAGATACAAAGAAATCCATTTTTGGATGGCAATTTTTTCAAGCTTTTTATCCGTCGTTCCGGTGTAAGCAACAGCATCCTGTTTGAAATAAGCGTCGTCGGCAGTGATACTGGCAGGAGTTAGTTTTAAATATGATGTGGCGTAATTAGCAGGGATTCTGGATGCCAGGTATGTAAACTGATCTTTGATACCGTTTTGGTAATACGTTCCCGCAGCAGTTGTCCCACCAGAAATGTATCCTTTTTCTGCCGCCTCAGCCAGAATAAATTGTACTTCTGAATAACTCATCAAAATCCCTTCGCCCGCCTTTGCATTAGCAAGATCCGGACTGTATTGAATCGACATCCAGATCATACCGGATGGTGAAGTAATGTTTGCATTTGGTAATGATCCGATTCCGTTCAAATCTCCCGCATAAACAAATTTGGAAGGATCCGGGCGGTTTCCGCTGGCGTCAATCGCGCTGCTTGCCGGTGTTGGAAGTGCATAAACATACAGTCTTTTATCGTTCATTTGTGTCAGATAATCTACCAGTTGTTTCGTTACCTTCGTATTCGTCCCGCCGTTGCCGGAGCGGTAATATGGAGATTCATTGGCAGGAATATCGGCAATGTATTCAAGCGCTGCCTGGTCTGCATTGGAAGTAAAAAGAGGATACGTTGTGACGTTTTCAACAATCTTTTTCATTGCCGCACTCGGGTCAACTCTCTTCGACTGGCGCATCAACAAACGGAGTTTCAAACTATTTGCGAACTTTCTCCAGTTGGCAGTATTTCCATTGTATAAAATGTCCCCCGTAACAGACTCTGTCCCTGTACTCAGCAAAGTATTCGCTTCTTCAAGATCTGACAATAATCCTGCATAAACCGCTTCCTGAGACTCATAGGTAGGATTACTAACGCCCGTAAGTTTTGCACTTGCAGCATCGCGAAATGGAATAGGGCCATAGATATCGGTTAGATTTTGAAACATCCAAGACCGAAGTACCATGGCAATTCCTTTGTAATTTTTCAAGCCCTTCTCTTCCGAAAGCATAATGACTTCGTTCAGATCACGGATATAATCATAATTGCTCCACAAAAAATATCCGCTGGCGTCAGCTCTTGCCCAGTTGCTGAAATTACTTGCATAATCTGAGGCAAGTAAATTAGCAGCGACACTGCCCCGGTCATACGAACTTTCGTAGTTTCTGTTGACAGCCGAACGGATCGCATTTGGTAAAAGAAGACCCACATTGGTCACTTCATCCGGCGAATTTGGATTTGTATTGATTTCCTCAAAGTCGTTGGTACAGCTTAAACTAAGCAACAGTAACAAGAATGGTATAAAGCTTAACTTTTTCATAATTTCTGGTTTTGCCGTTTAAAAAATCAAATTCAAACTAACACCCATTTCCCTTGTGGAAGGAGTACTCATGTTTTCAAATCCGGGGATCAAGCCGCTGCCATCCGTGGCCGTAGTTACCTCAGGATCAAAATGTTTATTGCTTTTTGGTGTAACCAGGAACAGATTTCTGCCAGTAACCGAGATTTTTGCCGTTTTAATGAACTTGTTGTTAGCCAGCCATTTTGGAGGTAAAGCATACCCGATCGAAAGTTCACGAAGCTTGAAATAGGTTGAGCTGAAAAGCTGAGCCTCTGAAATATGATCAAGTGGTTTTTTGATAAAATACCTTGCATTCGTTCCATAAACACCAGCACTGTATGTGCCGTCTGTACTGGTATTGTTTGGCTGATATGATCCGTCAGCCATCAGTGCGGCGCCAGGAATGTAATATTTGTCGTTATATTCTGTACCCGGCGCACGTGCTCCCCGACCCAACGCACTTTCTTCCAATTGACCGGCACCGGCAGCCTTGTTGTAAAAACGTGATACAAATTTGCCGCCATATTGTCCGCCAAACATAAAGTTCAGGCTAAGACCTTTGTAAGTCAGCTGGTTATAAATACCGCCCGTCCAGTCCGGGTGATAATTTCCCAGATAAATATCTTCGCTGGTTCCTCTTGGATAAGAATCATTGAAGATAATCACATTTCCTTTCATCGGCCCATCCGGAACGCGTTGGTAACCAGGCCCCCAGATCGATCCCATTTTTTGTCCGACCCTGGCCTGAATGGAAGCATCTTCACCCGGAGCAGCCTGAACAATTTTATCAACATCAGAAGTCAAAGAGAGCAGCTTTCCTACATTGTGCGCCCAGTTTACAGTAATATTCCATTTGAAATCCGCCGTTTTAATTGGCGTAAAATTCAGGACAACTTCAACACCTTTGTTTCTGATTTCACCTGCATTAATTTGTCTGCTCGTTGCACCTGAACTTTGAACAGAAGGAAGGCTGATGATCTGATTTTTGGACAAGGCATTGTAATAAGTCACATCAAATCCCAAACGGTTCTGGAAAAAACTTACTGCTGTTCCAATCTCGTAGGTTGTAATAATTTCAGGTTTCAGTTTTGGATTTAAAAGTGATCCGGTTCCAACCAAAGCATAATTACTTCCCCATGGTGAAGCATAATTGTATGTGTTTTTCAAAGCATAAGGTCCCGTGTCGTTACCCACTTTTGCCCAGCTTCCTCTCAACTGCACCTGACTGAAAACCTCCGGAAGATTCAAAATGCTTTTCAAATTTCCATTGACACTTACAGAAGGATAGAAATAGGAATTGTTCCCGGCCGGCAAAGTACTCGACCAGTCATTACGGGCCGTTACATCCAGATAGACGAAATCTTTGTAATTCAAATTGGCAGTACCGTAGAGACTGTTGATCCGCTTTTTGAATTTACTTGAAGAACCGGTTAAAGCAGTTCCTGTATTTCCGATACTGTAAACACCCGGAATTAATAATTGAGGCGCGGCAACATCTTCACTATGCCCATTGTTATCAAACCGGTTTCCACCAGCCGAAACATTGATACCGAAATCTCCGTTTCTGGTTGTGTTGTTATAAGTCAGCAGGAAATCTGCATTACGTTCTTCATTTTTAATTTGAACAATCTCGTAACGGCCGCTTTCATAATCTACTGTACTTACGGCCCATTGCATTGGTCTGAAATCGTTATAAAAATCGTCTGCAACACGCGCTTTCAATTTTAAATGATCTGTGAAAGCATATTCCAAAGCGATATTACCGTAAACGCGATCTTTGTTCTGACCTTTGGTATCCTGATATTGAAGGAAGAATGGATTGTTATGATTTTCTCCATAATTGTACTGATACTGGCGAATTCCTTCCAGACCTGGCTGCCAGTAATTTTTCAGACTGTTCATGTTCACATTTCTACCCATCCAGGTAAAGAAATACATGAACGTGCTCCGCCCATAACCATTATCCGGACGGTTGTCACTCGTTTGTTTTACATAATTAATATTGATCGAAGATGTTAATTTTTTCGATAGTTTGTATGAGCTGTTTAAATTAACCTGATATCGGTTGAGATCATTGTTTGGTATAACTCCCTTTTCGTTTAATGAGGTAAGCGAAAGACGATAATCTCCATGCTCGTTGCCACCGGAAAAGGCAAGATTGTTATAATATTTTTTTCCGGTTGTAAAAAAATCCTTGATGTTGTTTGGCTGAGAAACCCATGGCGTCTGTAAAACATCACCCCTGTTGCTAATCGCTACATCTCCGCCACGGTAACCGTTTGTTGTAGGAGAATCAAACTGAGCCCTTGTTGTCCCGATGTCCATCCTCGGACCCCAGCTTTCATCATAATCATCATTATTTCCATTTGGATAGGCGGACCAGCTTGCTCCAAAATTTGATCCGTCATACTCACCATTATTTCCCTGGCCAAACTGATTTTGAAACTTTGGCAAACGACCTACTTTGGTAACAAATAAATAAGTGTTAAAACTAACACCAACACCTTTTCTATTGCTTCCCTTTTTTGTTGTGATCACGATTGCACCCCGCGCCGCACGTGAACCGTACAAAGCCGCGGCAGCAGGACCTTTCAAAACGTTAACGGATTCAATATCAGCAGGATTTATTTCAGAAGCACTATTGCCATAATCAGCTGAGCCACTGTTATTTGTACCATCATTACCTACTGGAACACCATCAATAATAAAAAGCGGCTGGCTTTGCATGGACAAAGATGACTCGCCCCTGATCACAATCCTGGCAGACGATCCTACTCCACCTGCTCCACTAATATTAACACCGGCTATTTTCCCTGAAAGGTTATTTACAAAATTGGAAGCCGGAGATTCATTAAGAATTTCTCCTTTTACCTGCTGTGTTGAATAACCCAATGATTTTTTCTCTCTGCTAATACCGAGCGCTGTCACAACCACCTCATCAAGCACATTATTGTCTTCTTCCATTATAACGTTGACAGAGGTTTTTCCACCTACGATCACCTGCTGGGTTTTGTATCCGATAAAAGAGAATACCAGAACATCCGCCGGCGAAGCGACTGTAATCCGAAAATTTCCGTCAGCATCACTGGCGGTACCTTTCTGTGAATCTTTGATGACAATATTAACACCCGGCAGTGTCTGCCCTTTGGAATCAGTAACCTTTCCTTTGATGTCAATTTCGGCACGAAATGCTGAACGATTTACATTATACGCTAGAATATTTTCTATCGTTTTATGCTTTCCCGCTAAGCCATTTGATTCGGCAATGTTGATTTCCGGAACTGGAAGTCGGGTTTTGACTGCGGCGTGTGAGGGAAGGAAATTCCCGTTGGCAATCAGTATCCCAAACGCAAACAATCCGGCCCTTTTCAGCTGGAAACGTTTTGTAGAGAGAGGTTTCATACGAGTAGCAAGTTTATGGGTATATGCTTTGATTTGTTCAATCCTTGTCCGGTAACACAGGCAAAAGCCATTGCCAAATGTTCAATACAATGCCATTACCATGCTGCACGCCGCAAAATGGATTCTCACCTTATTTGATATTTGTATTCCTTTTACTATCCGTAAAAAATATCAGTTTTTACGGATAGTAAAATTATTTCTATTGATACGTTCCGCCAATCACCTGATCGCATAAACCAAATGACAGCGTCATGCCTGCACCGCCCAATCCATTGATGATTGTCACACCTTCTTCTGGTCTTAAAACAATTTCAGTACCTCCGTTTGTCATTTTCGGGTAAATCCCATGCCATGTCTGGAACACTTTCGGTGATTTAAACTGAGCGAAAGTAGCCAGGTAATCAAGGATCATGGTGTTGATAAACTCACGGTCAAAAGGATCGAAAGTGAGTGCGTATTCATGCGAATCGCCGACTGTAATTTCGCCAAGACCATTTTGTGAAGCCATCACATGAATCCCCCATTTCAAATATTCTGCATATTCCGCTTTATATCTGGCTTTCAGATTTTCAAGAGACGGTGCTGCTTTAAATCCGTCATAATGAATCAAGGAAAGTCCTCCGCACAACGACGGTCCTATCTTCCAGTTGTCAGGCTGCGCTTCGAGACGCAGCATCTGAAGTTTACATTTGGTTAGTGGCGACGAGGAAAATAATTCTGGATATAGTGTTTCAAAATCAGCACCGCTGCATACAAAAATTTCGTCTGCTGCCCATTGTTTCGCTCCTGATCTTACAGTAGGATAATCAACCTCCGAAATGGCAGTATCCCAGATAAAGTTTACCTGATATTTTTCAGTCAGATAAGCCGGAATACCGGCAATTGCCTGTCTTGGATCAACTATCATTTCATCCTCACAAAACAGCGAGCCTAACAATCCGTTCGCATTTACGGCCGGCGACATATCCAAAGTTTCCTGCGCAGAAAGTACACGAACGGGCCGTTTATCACTCACTTCAACAATCTCTTTTACCACATTCAGTTCATCCTGATGGTAAGCCATATGTAAACTTCCGCCTTCATGAAACCACAATTTTGCACCTGTTAAAACTTCTTTCCAAATACTTTTGGCAGACAATGCTCTTTCATACATTTTTCCTTCCGGCTGACCAATCGGCCACACCATTCCAAAATTCCGGATCGAAGCCCCAACCGCCTTACTTGATCTTTCTATAACCGTAACCTGATAACCTCTTGCACCCAATGCGCGCGCCGTTGCCAGCCCAACAATTCCTGCACCGATCACAATTGCTGATTTGCCCATTTTTTTATCTAATCTTGTTGAGTCGTAACTTGTTGAGGAATAATGATGTTGATCACATCCGAAATATTATCAATGATGTGCGTGGGGTTGTATGGAATCAATTCTTCCCGGGTAAAAGCACCGGTGGTAATGCCGATCACATATTTGCAGCCGCTGTTGATTCCCTCATTGATATCAACTTCAGTATCGCCCACTTTTGCTACGACATCCGAAGATTTAATTTCAAGTACAGCCTTAATTTTTTCTATCATATCCGGAAATGGGCGTCCATGTTCTACCTCATCGCTGGCTACAAGAAAATCAACCTTGTTATTCCATCCCAGACGCGCCATAATAACATCTGCTATATTTCTTGAAAAACCCGTGTCCAGGGCAATTTTTATCCCCGCTTCACGCAATTTTAAAAATGTTTCTTCAACATTAGGAAGCGGCACTATGTCATCCGAAGTTTCATAGAATTTAATCATACTATCAACAAACTCAGTATGAATATTATCTATAAGTTCTTCGGTTATTTTTTGTTTTTCGGGCTCGTGTTTTTCGAGCATCATTTTGATAGCTACCGGTTTTTCATATCCCATAATCGGATTGATATTTTCAATCGCAATCGGGTAACCATAATTATCCATCGCATTCTGAAACGCAAAACCCACGTAATTTTTATCTTTTACTGTGGTGCCGGCCATATCAAACACAACAAGCTCAATTGACATTTTATAATCTGTTTAATTGGTGAACTAATACTAAACTTCAAAGAAAAACTAAAAACTATAATCTTACAAACTCATTAAGTAAATAACGAAAGAAAGTATACAATTACTTAACTTTTTATAAGACGACATTTTTATAACTTGTTATAATATAGCTTAAAAATAAGATAAAAACAAAAATCTAACAAATAAAAGTTAATAAATATTTAACAATATATACAATTACTCCTTTTGATATGGTAAAATTAATGGGTTTCGATTTAACATATATTATGTAAATGTTAATTAATACTAAACAAAATGTGAAATTATGATTTAGTGGTTTTCATCTGGAAAAGGATTGAATAAGTAAAACTTTCTCCAAAATGACTATTAAAAGGATTAACTAAAACGATTTTTCATACTCAATTCCCGGACATTCCATTAAATTAGCAAACCTTCTGCCAACCATTTTTATTCAATATTCAGACTTTACATTTAAAGCAATCAATGACATTCGAATTATACCAGATTGACGCTTTCACGGAAAGTATTTTTGGAGGAAATCCTGCCTGCGTTGTGCCACTGCAAGGTTGGCTCCCGGACGAATTGCTGCTGAAAATAACCAGAGAAAATGCTGTCGCAGAAACTGCTTTTTTTGTAATTACCGGTGACCGGATTCATCTCAGGTGGTTTACGCCTGAAATTGAAATGGATCTTTGCGGCCATGCAACTTTGGCAACTGCACATGCACTCAAAACAATATTAAATTACGCCAAGGACGAAATTATTTTCGATTCATTGAGTGGAGAACTCCTCGTGACCATGCGTGAGAACATGTATTTTCTAAACTTTCCATCAAGAAAAGCCCAACCTGTCGATCTACCGGAAAACATTAAAAAGTCGCTTAATATTCAGCCAAAATCAGTTTTTAAAGCAAGAGATTATCTACTGGTTTATGATACTGAAAGTGAAATCAGAGATATCAGGATAGACAGAAATCACTTTGATCAGATCAATCTTGATCCGGGAGGGGTTATTGTTACGGCAAAAGGAGATTATTCCGATTTTGTTTCAAGATTTTTTACTCCGCAGGCTTCCATATTGGAAGATCCGGTTACCGGCTCGGCGCATTGTACCCTGATACCTCACTGGAGTGAGAAACTTGGTAAAAATGAAATGAATGCTGAACAAATTTCGGAAAGATCCGGGAAGTTGTTTTGTTTCGATCAGGGAAACAGGGTATTGATCGGCGGCAAAGCCAGGACGTACTCTGCCGGGCATTTTTGGATTGAATAAAGTGTCACAACAAACCTGGATCAATTGACCTAAAAAGATGTGCAGACTTTATATCCATATTATCGCCTTTATCATCAAAATGTCACTTACTATTTTTACATTTAAAAAAGATCTGTCAAATCCTGTTTCCAGGTATCAAAACCTTTTTCGTCCAGCTAACAACACCTAATGAAAACTTCACTTCTATCGTTCGCCTTTTTTACTATTGTCATTGTGGGTTTTATGCTGAAATTTGGTCCTGATAAACGCGGAAAAGATACAGTGTACAAACAGGAAGAAATTCCCTTTTGCGGACAAATATCATCAGGAAATCCTGGAATAACTGCGAATGGAAAGTTTGTAATGCCACTACCCGGTTCGGGCCAGTATTCTTATAAAATCTCGACCAATAACGACAGTGCCCAGTTCTATTTTAACCAGGGACTAACCATGTATTACAGCTATCATATGAAAGAAGCACTGGCCTCTTTCATGGAATCTTCACGGTTTGACACAAAGCATCCAATGCCGTATTGGGGACAGGCGCTTGCCATGGGCCCCTACTACAATGCGGCGCATTCCTATCAGTTGCCCGCTGCCATTCCGGAAATAGTTTCAAAAATGAATCAGGCAGCGACGTATGGAAATGAGAGTGAAAATGCATTGATCAAAGCCATGACCCTGCGATATTCCAATGACCTTTCTGACAAAAACAGGAAAAATTTAAACATTACCTATGCGGACGCCATGAAAAAGCTAGCAATTTCGAAGACGGCAAACATGGATGCAAAAGCGTTATATGTGGATGCCGTCATGCTTATGCACGCCTGGGATTTTTGGAATGCAGATGGTTCTGCAAAACCATGGACACAGGAACTGGTGATGTTATGCGAAAATATTTTAAAGACAAACCCCAATCATCCCGCCGCTCTCCATTATCATATACATCTTACCGAAGCATCCAGAAATCCCGAAGTGGCACTGCCAAACGCAGATAAACTAAAAAACCTCCTTCCGGGAGTTGCCCATATGGTGCATATGTCAAGTCATGAATACCAGAGAAATGGCATGTATGCAAAAGGTGTTGAAGTGAATGACAAGGCGGATGAAAACCTGCTCCGTTACGATTCTCTGGCGCCTAATCTGCAATTGAACAAACACAGCACACACTATTTTGCGGTGCAGACTTATTGCGCTATGAGCGGCGGCATGTACAAAACCGGTATGCGTGATGCCTTGCGATGCAGGAAAAGTGTTAATCCTTCACCTCAGCAAACTTATGACCAGTACATGTTTATGCTGCCAACACTCACACTGGCCAGACTTGGAAAATGGGATGAAATCCTGAATGATAGTATCTCGCCCGATCCAAAGTGGAGCTATGCCGCGCTCCTTTCAAACTTTGCCAAAGGTCTTGCCTACGCAAATACAAATGACTTAATTTCTGCTAAAAAACAGCTGGAATTATTATATCAGAATAGCAAAGATCCCATTCTGACCAAGGTAAGAATTCCGTTTAATGCGCCAATCTCCATGGCAAATATTGCCGGAGAGATATTAAACGCCACCATTTTATTTTCTGAAAAAAAATATGATGAATCCTTTTCAAGTCTGAACAATGCCATTAAAATTGAAGATAACCTGGTTTACACTGAACCAAATGACTGGCCCATTCCAGCGCGGCAGTTCTTAGGCGCTTTTCTTTTGAAAACCGGGAAGTATGTTTTAGCTGAAAAGGTGTACCGGGAAGATCTGGCACTAAATCCGGGTAATGGCTGGTCTCTGATAGGATTATCTAAAAGTTTGAAAGCGCAAAAGAAAAACAGTCAGCTGGCATCTTATAAAACTAAATATATGCGCGCTTTTTCTGGTGCAGATAATCTCCCTAATTCCTCAGTATACATGAAATAGCAAAAAAAGCTGCTAATTTTGATGTTTGTCTTTATAAAGTAATGTTTTGATAAAGTTCATATTGGTTACATGATTTTATTAATCCAGAAAATACTTGGATATTTAGAAGATTTAAAACTTGAAATACTCAACGCAGAATGAAAAACCTTCCCATTCCTCATAATGAAAATGAAAGGTTAAAAGCACTGAAAGACTACCAGATTCTGGACACGTATAGTGAGATGGAATTTGACAGACTTACCGAGCTGGCTTCAATTATTTGCGACACGCCAATTTCACTCGTTTCACTGATCGATGAAAAAAGGCAGTGGTTCAAGTCAAACAAAGGCCTGGATATACCTGAAACATCGCGTGATCTTGCATTTTGCCAATATTCTATTCTGGATAATGTAATTTTTGAGGTTGAGGATGCAACCAACGATGAACGTTTTAAAGATAATTCGCTAGTAACAGGCGATCCGCATATCCGTTTTTATGCCGGTTATCCATTGATTGATCCGAAAGGATTTGCTTTGGGCACTATCTGCGTGATTGACAACAAGGCTAAAAAATTGAATGATCAGCAGAAAAGCGCCTTAAAATTAATTGCTGAACAGGTCATGTCACTGATCGTGGATCAGCGAAAACGTCAGGAATTAAAGTATTTCGAGCGCCTTTTTCAGCTCTCAAATGACCTGATCTGTATTGCCGGCGCAGATGGTTATTTCCGACAGATCAACCCTGCATTTGAACAACTGCTGGGTTGGGACGAAAAATTTCTTTTGAAAACTTCTTTTTTTGAGCTGACGCATCCCGATGATCTTGAAGAAACTTATGCGCAGATCTCAAAACTTTCTTCCGGAGTTCCGGGCATTAATTTTACGCAAAGATTCCGCCAGAAAAGCGGCAACTATATTTATCTTCAATGGGTAGCTACGCCAGAGCCCGCGACCGGAAATCTTTTTGCGATTGCACGAAATATTACCGAAGAAAAAATACAGGAGCAGAAATTACAAGTCAGCGAAGATAATTTCCGCTCGTTTTTTGAAAATTCCCAGGGGCTCATGTGCACACACGATCTTCAGGGAAATTTCATAACCGTTAATGCGGCTGGTGCCGAGTTATTGGGTTATTCAACAAGTGAGGTTTTAACAATGGGACTGGCCGACCTGATTCCGGTCAAACATCATAACGCTCTCAGACATTATTTAAAAGAAATCAGGGAAACCGGAAAGTCAAGCGGTTTGATGACTACTCAGCATAAAAACGGAAGTTATCTGATTTGGAGTTATCACAATATTCTAGTCCAAAATCCATACGGAGACGATTATGTTGTCGGAAACTCTATCGATGTAACTGAAAGTCAGCAACTTGCCAAACGACTTCAAAGAACCCAGGAAATGTTGATGCAAACCAACAGGACTGCGCGTGTTGGTGGCTGGGAAGTTGATTTACTTTCCGGGGAAATTAATTGGTCGGAAGTTACCCGACAAATCCATGAAGTTGATGCCGATTATCAGCCTGATTTGAAAACAGCGTTGGAGTTTTACCAGGATGCAGAAGGCAGAAAAACGCTGATGAATGCAATTGACCTCGCCATTTCAGAGGGGAAAGGTTACGAATTAGAACTTGAACTTACCACTGCCAAAGGCAACTCAGTCTGGGTTCGAAGTATTGGTAATGCAGAAATGGATAATGGCAGGTGCAAAAGAATTTATGGAACATTTCAGGATATTGACGAAAAGAAAAGGGCAGAAATTGAAACTGCAAAGTCCAAAAAATTGCTTGACGATGTATTGAATGCGGCATCTGCCGTAAGCATCGTTGCCATTGATGTAAACGGACTAATTACTGTTTTCAACAAAGGTGCTGAAAAACTTCTGGGTTATTCCTGTGAGGAGGTGATCGGACATCTTACACCTGATATATTTCATATACCCGAAGAAATTGAAAGCCGGTCCAAGGAATTAAGTAAAGAATACGGAATGCCAATTAAGGGCTTCAAAACTTTTGTTTACAAAGCAGAAAAAGAAGGTTTTGAGGTGAGGGAATGGACTTTTAAAAACAAGGCAGGTCTACTTTTTCCGGTTTCTATGGCTGTGACAGTGATACGAGACCTTGATGACAGCATTATCGGATATCTGGGTGTAGCAGCTGACCTTTCTGCAAGCAAAAAAGCTGAAAAAGAACTTATCAGCCAAAGTGCGCGTCTTCTGGCATTTGTTGAACACGCCCCCGCGGCAATCGCCATGTTTGACAGGGATATTAAATTCCTCGCCATCAGCAGGAAATGGCTGGAAGAATATCATTTGACCGACCGCGACATTATTGGACTGACCCATTACCAAGTTTTCCCAAACACTGCTGAACACTGGAAAGAGATCCATCAAAGAGCTTTGCGCGGTGCGATTGTCACTAAAGAAGAAGAAATGTGGTCACCACCCGGCTGGGGCCATGAACAATATCTTAAATGGGAAGTTCGTCCCTGGTATCAGTTTGATGGCTCAATCGGCGGGATTATGATGTTCACGCAGGACATCACCGAAATTGCGCTCAGCAGGGATGAACTAAAACAGGCAAAACTTCTGGCCGAGCAGGCCAATGTTGCTAAATCGGAGTTTTTAGCCAATATGAGCCACGAGATCAGAACCCCGCTCAATGGTATCATTGGCTTTACTGATCTTGTGTTGAAAACAAAGCTCGATGATACGCAAAAGCAATATCTGGGCATTGTCAACCAATCCGGCACCGCTTTGCTCAATATAATCAACGACATTCTGGATTTCTCAAAAATTGAAGCCGGAAAGCTCGAACTCGATATAGACCAGTGTGATATTTTTGAAATAGCTTCACAATCAGCCGATATCATTTCATTTCCTGTGCAAAACAAAGGGCTGGAAATGCTGCTGAATATTCCGGCAGAATTGCCGCGTTTTGTCTGGGTTGATGAGGTCAGGCTAAAACAGGTTTTAATTAATTTATTAAGTAACGCAGCCAAATTTACAGAAAGCGGGGAAATTGAGCTAAAAATTGAAATGCTCGTATATAATCCGGAAGAGAGCAATAATGTAACCTGCCGGTTTTCGGTGCGGGATACCGGGATTGGAATCAGGGAAGAAAAACAGGCAAAAATATTTGAAGCATTTTTACAGGAAGATGGCTCAACTACAAAGAAATATGGTGGTACCGGGCTTGGGCTTACGATTTCAAACAAACTTTTGGGGATGATGGGGAGCCAGCTCCAACTCAAAAGTATTCCCGGAATTGGCAGTACTTTCTTTTTTGATCTCACCTTGAAATCTGAACCGGGCGAGCCTATCATATGGGAACATGTCGATTCCATCAAGCACGTCCTGATTGTGGATGATAATGATAATAACCGGATCATCCTTGAAAAAATGCTTGAAATCCTGAAAATAGAATCCTCTCAGGCCAAGAATGGTCTTGAAGCGGTGGATATGATCGTAAATGGAAAAACAGTTTTTGATGCTGTGCTGATGGATTATCACATGCCTCAACTGGATGGGTTGGAAGCAATAAGAGAAGTGCGAATTACTTATGGAATTGATGCAGAAAAGCTTCCCATTGTATTATTGAACAGCTCGGCAGATGACGCGGTTGTTTTAAAAGGTTGTGATGAATTGAAGGTGAATTACCGTTTGATGAAACCGATCAAACTACATGACATTTTTCTTTCTCTCTCACGATTATCTCAAAAAGAACAGATCGAAGAGTTTAATAAGTTGTCAGAAAATATTGAGGTCTATACGGGCGGACTTGTTATTCTGATTGCAGAAGATAATCCTGTTAATATGTTTCTGGCAAAAACGGTGATCAGGAAAATCGCCCCAAATGCAGAAATTATAGAAGCCGAAAACGGCTTGAAGGCCGTTGAATCATGTAAAAAACAATTGCCGGCAATTATCTTCATGGATGTACAAATGCCGGAAATGAACGGGTACGAGGCTACCATTGCCATCAGAGATCTCGAAGGAGAAAACCATGTTCCCATTATTGCGCTGACAGCCGGAAACGTGAAGGGTGAAAAGGAAAAATGCCTGGAAGCGGGCATGGATGACTTTGTTACCAAACCCTTTGTTGAAGAGATAATATGGCAGATGCTGAATAAATTTGTAGGTTTGGATGGTGCTCCTGATAAACAGAAAAAATCGGAAAACATCACCGGTTATGACAGCAACCGCTTTGATGTCAATAAACTTTACGATATATATTTGAATGATCAAAAATTCATTCACGAACTTCTGGAACTGAGTATAAGCGGGCTAAACGAAAACTTATCAGATCTAAAACAATCATTTGCAGACGAAGACCTGATTGCTATCAAAGCTACCGGGCATAAACTAAAAGGCTTATCTTCTTCTGTTTATCTCAATCACGTTGCCCGGCTTGCCGGACTGCTGGAACATATTGCCGTTTTTGACAAAAGTGTAATTGAAAACTTGCTGACCGAACTTGACAATGAAATCAGCTATTTATTACCCGTCCTTTCAAGATTTTGATTGTAAACTGCCTAGCGTTTGCTGATTGCATTCATTGCAATGGCTTTTTGCATTTTTGATTTGAAACGGGTAATTCCTGAGTCTCTTTTCATCAAATGTTTCTGACTAACGCCGCTGTTGACCCGCTTCCTCCACAGGTTGAAACTGCTTCTTTTCAATTCGCCCCGCATTAATTGGATCACCTGGCTTTCAGGTATACCAAATTGCGCCTCTATGGCTTCAAACGGCGTTCTGTCTTCCCAGGCCATTTCGATAATTCTGTCGGTTTCTTCTGCGGTCATGTTTTTTGTTTTTTATTGAAATACAAAAATCGTGCAAACATGATTCATTCCGATTTCAAACTTTTTACCGGATTCATTAGCGCAGCCTTAATACTTTGAAAGCTGACTGTCAAAAATGCAACTCCGATGGTCAGAATACCTGCCGCCACAAAAACCCATATTTCAATATCAATTTTGTAGTGGTGATTCTTCCAGCGAGTTGAGAACGTATTGACCGGTATTAACATTTGCGGCTTAAAATTGTCTTTCAATTTCGTCTTAAAAAGTATTTAGCTTAGTAAACCAGTAATAAGACGTAACTTACATAAAAGGCATTTTGCCGGTCCATTCTTCACAACATCTGCTTGGTAGATATCTTTAATACCCTCATCGACAGTTTCATAGACAGCAAGGTGGGCATTGCAGAAAACTTTTTAAGCCCGTCGCTGGCTGCTCATTTAAAAGCTAATCTGAATAATTTATATTCCGGCAAACAGCTTTTATCGGCGGGAACAGGGAATGATAAAACCACTTCCCATAACAAACAGATAAGAAGTGACAAAATTTACTGGCTCGACCGCAAACATGAGGATCCTTTTGAAAATGATTTTTTTGATCTCATGGATGATTTTATCAGTCATCTGAACAGCACTTGCTACACCGGAATTACGGGTTACGAATTTCATTACACCCTATACGAAAAAGGTAGTTTTTACACCAAACATTTTGATCAGTTTAAGAATAACAGCAGCCGCCAATATTCCATGATTATGTACCTCAATACCGACTGGCAAGAAAACGACGGCGGAGAATTATGTATTTATCATGAAGACCATTTACAAAACATAACTCCTGTCAACGGAAAAAGTGTTTTTTTCAAAAGCAGTGAACTGGAACATGAAGTTTTGCTGACCAACAAACCCCGGATGAGCATAACAGGTTGGCTAAAAATCAATTAACCAGATTGAACAAAAAAAAATCCTCACCGGACAGGCAAGGACTTTTTTGTTGACAATTTTAATTATTAGCTATACTTCACAAGCCATCTGCTTTTTATTTCTGCTCTTGCATTTATAAATTCGACATCAGTACCTTCTGCTATCGCATCGAGCGGCAATCTTAATGGTCTGCTTCCTTTTTCCATATTGACCAGCTTCAACACGCCGTCAGCAATAATTTGCGGATCCATATTAAAACTAGTCATTTTCCCAAACATACTTGCTCCCATAGCGTTGAACTTCCGGGCTGCCGCATCACCATATTCTTCAATAATTTCCGGTTTATCTGCGTTAACGCCGGTTTTAGTACCATTGTTCATCTCAGTAGGATACACACCCGGCTGGATGCTGACATTCTCAATGCCATAATCTCTCAACTCATCCTGCATACCTTCGGTGATGCTTTCCAAACCAAATTTCGATGCAAAGTAAGGAATCATGAACGGCAAAGTATGGCCGCTGGCGCCGGTGGTGATATTGATTATCAGCCCATTTCTATTTTGACGCATTGACGGCAAAACAGCCTGATAGCTTCTTAATACACTGAAGAAGTTGACTTCAAACATACTTTTTACCTGATCAATTGAATAGGCTTCGAGCAATCCATATCCCGTAACGGCAGCATTGTTGATCAACACATCAATTTTACCATATTTATTCAATGCAAAATCAACTGCACTTTTAATGGATTCATCGCTGGTAATTTCTAGTTCGAAAACATCAACATTTGGTATAGCAGATAATTCTCTTGCAGCATCAGCATTTTTTCCGTTTACACCACGCATGCCCGCAATCACGGTATGTCCCGCTTTTGACAGGGTAATAGTCATTAATTTACCAAAACCGGTGCTTGTTCCTGTTATTAAAATAATACTTGACATTTTGTATCGCTGTTTTAATTTATTGATACAAAATTAATAGGCAGACAGGCCAGATCCCTTGATAAATGATACAATCGATCTTGATAAATGTCAAGAAACGCAAATTTTTAAACTCAAAAAATTATAATTACGAGCTTCTGGAAAACAGAAAAATTTGACGTATATTAATATCATAAATCATTTTATATGAAGCGCGTTACACTCCTCATCTTCTTTATTTTTATTTCCTGTACAGTTTTCGCCCAAACCGGTAAGATTTCTGGTCGCGTCATTGATGCCAGAACACAGGAACCGCTCCCTTTTACCAATGTGTACATTAATAATACAACCATTGGTGTTACCACAGATTCGTCAGGTAAATTTATTTTGCCAAATCTCCCATTAGGCTCTGCTGAAATTGTCTTTTCTTTTCTAGGTTATATTCCCCAACAATTGAAGGTTGTTGTGAAGGAAACAGGCAATACGCCATTATCTATCTTGCTCAGTGCCGATTCCCGGCAACTATCAGAGGTCGCTATAAAATCCGGAAGGGATAAAAATTGGGAAAGGCAATTAAAAAAATTCGAAAAAGTTTTCTTTGGAAACACTGCCAATTTTAAAATACTTAATTCCTGGGTACTTGATTTTACAGAGGAAAATAACGCTATGACCGCCAAAGCGCCAGTTCCGCTGGAAATTGAAAATAATGTGCTGGGGTATAAACTCTTTTTTCAACTGAAAAAATTCGGTTTTTCAGCAACAGAATTTTCTATCGTCGGCAATATCCGGTTTGCGGAAATGGAAACGACCGACAAATCCATAGCCTCTGCCTGGATGAAAAACCGGGAGAGCGCATACCGTGCTTCTGCTAAATTTCTGATGAAGTCGATACTGGATGGAAATATTACTAAACATGGTTTTGTTTTATATAAGGATAAATTGAAAGGCAGTCCGAGAAGCGATAATTTCAGTCTTGAAATAAAGCACAACCTTTTGCCATATGATACCACCGGAATGGTAGCACGCCTGTCGGGTATAAATGAATTCCGAATAGGTGTGACTGATAAAATAGAAATCCACAACAGGCTGGACTACACGAAAAACCGGTTTTATATGGATGTCAGCAATCCTGTCAGCTGGCTTGAAGTAAGGAACGGCTACATTCTGATCAACAAAGAAGGCACGATTCTGAACCCAACGGATGTCGCCATTTCAGGAAATATGGCGGATGGAAGAGTATCCGGAATGTTGCCGCTCGATTACAAACCAGGAAGTATCATCACAGTGCAGTCACCGGAAAGTTTGCTGGCGAAAAGTCTTCAGGAAAAAGTATATCTGAACACCGACCGCCCTTACTATTATCCAGGGGAGAATATCTGGTTCAGTGGTTTTATGAATTACAGGACTCCCGGGCGCATGGATACGTTGAGTAAAGTTTTGTATGTTGATCTTATTGCCGCAGACAAAACAATCAGTAAAATGCTTGCCATCCCGATAGACAGTGGAAGGGCGGCTGGTTCCATACAAATTTCTTCTAAAACATTACCTGGAAATTATGTATTGAGGGCGTACACGCAGTGGATGAAAAATTATGGGATTGATCTGTTTTTCTACAAACCCGTCATCATTTTAAATCCTTCCGAAAGTATTGATCAAATTGCCTCAGCGCCCCTTGCTGATAGTTTGTTAAAAGTTAAGTTTGATAAAACCGACTACAAAATACTAAGCAAAGTCAAAATGACCGTTGGACTTGACAGCACTCTGTTGGATAATCTGATAAAAGGAAGTTTCTCCGTTACAGTTCTGGATGAGAAGTTGACGATACCAACTAGCGAATCAACCAATATTAAAAACGATTTTGAGATGTCCGCTATTCCCAGAGAAATAACGGCGGAATTAAAATATTCCATTGAAACGGGCATTTCAATAAATGGTATTTATCAGGATAAAAAAGGAAAACCAAAGAAAACTAAACTGACTTTGATTCCGGAAAACATGGGTGGAATTTATCAGGCAACGACGAACACAGAAGGTGAATTTTCAATTAAAAATCTCATGTTTTATGACAGCTTAAAATTTGTGTTTCAGCCTTCGGAAGGAAAAGTTATTATCGTAAATCAGGATTCGCCCTATCTTCCCGAGAAATTACCTGTATCTAAATTGAAGCACAAATCTCTTGTCACGCCGCGGGTTTATCATTCAAACGATACACTGCGCGCCACTTTGCTTAAAGAATTTAAAGTGACCGGTACCAAAACTGTTAAACAGGAAAATGGATATGCAACGCCTGATTTCTATATCAAGGGTGAAAGTATGGGAAATTTTGGAAGCGCGGCCGAGGCAATTGCAGCCAAAGTTCCGGGTTTTAAACTAATTTCTGAGGATAACAATTGGTATCTGATCTGGAACAGATTTACGATCAACGGAAGAGACGGACATCCGCAGGAACCAAATTTATATGTAGACAATGTGATGGTAACCGGTGAAACTGCCGGGAACAGATTATTTCAAATTAATCCGGCGATGATTGATCATGTTGAAGTGAATGGTATGATCACTGCAAATCAGGGAGCAAACGGTGCCAACGGTCTTATCAATATTTTCACAAAAAAGACAAATGAGGTTGATTCCCGGGCACTGTCAATTTTTAGCGCACATGGATTCGACAGGACCTTGCCCTTTCCACAACCTGATTATGAGATCTTTAAACCAGATGCAGAACATACCGATAATCGTTCTACACTATACTGGAATCCCCGTTTTGAAATAGTATCAACGCACAAACCGGCAGAACTTTCATTTTTCACATCCGGACAGACAGGAAATTTCCGGATCATTATTGAAGGTATAACCAACAGAGGACATACGATTCACTCAGAAGCGCTTATTAAAGTGACCGAATAGAATTATTTTTATAAACAATTCTGAAAGGTCATTTATGCATTAACTGCTTTTTAATTCTGCTTAGCGTCTCGGGTGTGATACCCAGATACGAGGCGATCATATGGCGCGGAACACGGTTGGCCAGACCAGGAAATGTAGTCAGAAAATTAAGATATTTCTGTTCCGCAGTCATACTTATCATGGTATTAATTCTTTCTTGTGAGGCGTTAAATCCTCCTTGTAATATCTTGTTGATAAGCTCATTAAAGGCAGGTATCTTTGCGCAAAGCATGTCAAAATCTTCCTTTCTTATCAAAATTATAACCGAATTTTCAATGGCATCGATATTATATTTTGAAGGCGTTTCATTCAATAAGCTTTGCCTGTCACCTGCCCACCAATTTTCGGTACTAAACTGAATTACATGTTCAATTCCTTTGTCATCAACACTATATCTTCTTAAACACCCTTCAATTACAAATACATTGTGTCGCCAAACTTCACCTTGTTGCAGCAAAAATTGTTGTTTCCTTAACTTCCTGATAATACATACAGAAGCTATAACCTCCCAGTCGGCTTCTGATATATTTGCTTTTTCGGTGATATATTTTTTAAATACAGATAACATGCCTGCGGTACCTTCTAGTGAATGTCAAAGGAAAGGTACATATTTTACAGCATTTTCAGATTGAGAAACGTTCCGATTAACGGTAAAATACGGCCGATTGTAATGTTCAGTTACGTTGATATACTGTCCGATAACGAACATTATAAATACGTTAAACTTTTGTAAGCAACTGATTTACAGACTACAAAATGCATTGTGATTATTGGTACATAATTTGTGCTGCACATTTCATACTAAACCTGAATATCAATATTTTAAACTTCCGGCCATGTTTAAAAACTACTTTAAAATTGCGATCCGTAGTTTATTGAAAAATAAACTTTTTTCGTTTATCAATATTTTTGGTCTGGCACTGGGCATGTCATGCAGTATGCTGATATGGCTTTGGGTGCGGGATGAAATTTCTTACAACAGTTTCTATCCTGATCTCGAACAAATTTATCTTGTACGGTCAGCCTCGGACTGGAATGGCGAAAAAAATGTTGGAGAAGCAACACCTGGCCCCTGGTCGGAAGCGATCCAAAAAGAAGTACCCGAAGTGGCTGCTCTGACAAAAATTACCTGGAACAGAGATTTGCTGGTGAAGGCCGGGGAAAAATCAACAAAGGAAAACGGGATTTATGCGACGCAGGATTTCTTTAAAGTATTTCAAACACCGTTTGTAGCGGGAAATGCGAATACTGCGATTGATCAGCCAACTTCTATTGCCATTTCCCGTAAATTGGCGGAAAAATATTTTGGCAGTTCAAATGCAGTCGGCAAGACCTTAAAACTGGATAATTCATCGGATTATACTGTCAGTGCCGTTTTTGAAGATATACCTCAAAACGCATCCGTACAACTTGACTGGGTTATCAATTTTAAAGTTCAGGAACAGGATTGGATGAAAACATGGGGCAATTTTAGTTTCAAAACCTTTGTGCGTCTCAATCCACAAGCTGATCCTGTCCACGCTGATGCGATCATTAAAAAAGTAATAAAGAAAAATACACCACCACAGTTTGCAAGTTTCCCAATACTTCAGGGCCTAAAAGATCTTTACCTTCATGGAGAATATGAAAACCTGAAACCTACCGGAGGCCGTATAGAATATGTTCGTGTGTTTTCCATTGTCGCCATTTTCATATTATTGATCGCTTGCGTCAATTTCATGAACTTGTCTACCGCGCGCTCTGTCAAAAGGGCCAAGGAAGTTGGTGTGAGAAAAGTGGTTGGTGCGGAACGGAAATTTTTGGTCATGCAGTTTTTAGGCGAATCATTAATCGTGAGCGGACTTGCTGCATTTTTGGCAATGATATTCGTAATCGGCTTGTTGCCCGCATTTAATGAAGTTGTTCAAAAACAGATTAGTTTAAAAGCACTGGACCCCGTTTTATGGCTTTCCATCATTTCGCTGGTATTGGTTACCGGAATGGTTGCCGGCAGTTATCCTGCGCTATATCTTTCCTCTTTGCAGCCGATCCGGATTTTAAAGGGCAGACTGACATTTACAAACAAAGGTGCTTTTCTTAGAAAAGGGCTGGTCGTTTTCCAATTCGGGCTTTCAATTTTCCTGATCATAGGCATGCTGGTTATTGGCCGTCAGATGAAATATATCCAAACCAAGCGACTTGGTTTGAACAAGGAAAACGTACTCTACATTACCCTGGAAGGTAATTTAATCAACAAACTTGAAGTTTTCCGCCAGGAAATCATGAACTCCCCTTTCGTAGCTTCTGCTACCACAACAGGTGCTATGCCCACCAATATTCAGGGTAATTCCGGTGATCTGGACTGGGATGGTCGTGATAAAGATTTGGTCAATACGGTGAGTGCAACTTTTGTGGGTTATGATTTTGCCAAAACGATGAATATTGAGATGCTTGACGGCCGCGATTTCTCCAAAGATTTCGCTGCGGATACGGCAAATTATATCGTCAACGAGGCGGCAGTTAAAATGATGAAAATGAAAGATCCTGTCGGGAAACAGGTGAAATTCTGGATGGGAAAAGGAACCATCGTCGGCGTGATGAAAGATTTCCATCTCAGCTCTTTCCATCAGGCCATTCAGCCGCTGATCCTTGTCAATTATAAAGGTCTGAATACAGAATACATGATGATCAAAACGCAACCCGGAAAAACAAAAGAAGCGATAGCTTATGTGGAAAAAATAACCCGCGCATTTAATCCGGATTATCCTTTCACATACCACTTTCTGGATGAAGATTATGAAAAAATGTATCGTTCAGAGATGATCGTTAATACACTGATCAAATATTTTGGAATACTGGCCATCGTTATTTCCTGTCTGGGACTATTGGGTCTGGCTGCATTTACAGCTGAACAACGTACTAAAGAAATCGGTATCAGGAAGGTTCTTGGTGCAAATGTCGCCAGCGTTATCGCCTTACTTTCAAAAGATTTTATCAAATTAATTCTGGTTTCAATTGTACTGGCTTCTCCACTGGCCTGGTATGTCATGGACAAATGGCTGCAAGATTTTGTCTATCACATTGATTTATCGTGGGGCATATTTATGCTTGCCGGTGGAATTGCCGTTAGTGTGGCCATGTTCACTGTAAGTTTTCAAAGTATTAAAGCTGCTTTGATGAATCCGGTAAAGTCTTTAAAATCTGAATAGATTAGATTTTAGCTATTCCTGGTAGCCACGAATGCACGAATTTTTCACTGATGTAACTTGGTAAAATTCCTGTATTCGTGGCTGAATTTTTGAAAGCTTCCGAAAATTTGTTTCATTATTAATTTGGTCGTTAAAGATCTGCACTCCTTTTCAAATTCTTAATACAGACACCCAATAATTATCCGGTATTTATTATTTTATCTGCTATGATTAAATAGCTTTACATAAAACATAGTATTGCGGATGGGATCAATAGAAAGAGCTTTGCAACTGAAGGAAGAACTTGATTCTTTAAGACCAATCAGTGCAGCGCAGGAATTAAAAATCATGCAGAAATTTCGGCTTGACTGGAACTATCATTCCAACAATCTGGAAGGCAATTCGCTTACCTATGGAGAAACCAAAGCACTTATTCTTTTTGGTCTGACTGCGCAAGGAAAGCCTTTGAAAGATCATCTTGAAATAGAAGGACATAATGAAGCAATTGAATGGGTTCTTGATATTGTCAAAGGAGAATATCCGTTGGCGGAAGCATTCATTCGTGAAATCCATTCGCTATTATTAAAGAAATCTTACACGGTTACTGCCATTACAGCTGAAGGTTTGCCAACAACAAAACGTGTTGAAATTGGTAAATATAAAAGTCAACCAAATCATGTTTTGACAAGTACAGGTGAAATCTTCCGTTTCGCCTCACCAGAAGAAACGCCGGCCATGATGGGCGAATTGATCGATTGGTATCGTAATAAAATTAATGGCACTAATATCAATCCAATTTTAATAGCAGCAGAATTTCATTATCGCTTTATCCGAATTCATCCTTTTGACGATGGGAATGGACGAACTGCCAGAATCCTAATGAATTTTATTCTTATGCAATTTCATTTTCCACCAGTAATTATAAAAACTGATGAAAAGAATAAATATTTTTTTGCTTTAAGGCAGGCTGATAGTGGTATAATTGAAGCCTTTGTCAATTACATCGCGGATAATTTGAGCAATTCTCTTGAAATCATGATTCGTGGCGCGAAAGGAGAAAGCATTGAAGAGCCGGATGATTTGGATAAAGAACTGACGATTTTGGAAGCTAGGTTGAATAAAGGGAATCAGGAGGTGGAGAAGACGGTTGAGTTGATTCATGACTTGTATGATCAATCGATTGTTCCCTTTTTTTATAAGCTTATTGGAGGTTTTGAAAAATTTAATAGGTTTTATCTAAGGACTGATTATTTTGTTAAAATTGATAACATTTCCTTTCAGAATTTAGATCACGCTTTACCAACTATCGGAAATAGCATATCCCCAGACACCGTCTCATTTGGAATACATTACCATTATAACAATTTTATTAATTCTGGTGTTGGTAGTTTTGGTTATAACTCTCATTTCGATATTTTTCTTCACAAAAACTCTTATATAATTGTTGATTTAAATAAGACAAAAAAACTCGAAAAAACATACAACGACCAACTAACCCAAGAAGAGATCAACACCCTGGTCAACGAAGAACTAAAACGTCACAAAGACTTCATAGAACAAAAAATGAAGAATGCATAACCGCATTCTTCATTTTTATAATTATCACTTTGAAATAATTTCTATTCAACTTCCACCTTTTGCTCAATTGGTGTAACCCTGTTTTTCTTCGCCAGATATGGCAAATGATACTGCTGTTCAAACTGCTTTTTAGAATCTGTGTACGAACTCACTGCACCAATGATATTCATGAATTTGATATAATAAAAAGCCATATCAATCTGATGTGGTTTGAAACCGCTTCGTGCACTTTTTGGAAAAAGGTGGTGGTTATTATGCCATTCGCCGGCAACTAACCCAGGCCAAATCTGATTGATTGATTTGTCTTTGGAATTGTAATCAACACCTTCCTGCTGCTTGTCTTCACCTTTGCCATGGCCTTCATAATTGAAAGTTCGCACACCAACGGCCCAAAAACCTGCGGCACCAAATAGCGTACAGGCCAGCGCGTGTCCGCCTATTAAATAAAATGCAGTATACCAGAATGCCCAGTTAAGTATCCAGGATAGTACGGCACTTCCCGGATTCACATAAGAGCCCCATTTTAAATATTGGGCATATGTATTTCCAGTGACACCCGTATGTTTCATCAACGATTTTACTCGATCATAATCTGCTTCACTTAAATCCTTTGCAATGGGCTGATGATTTACATCGGCAAGAAAACAATATAGAAACCCCGCTTCGGCATTATATGGGTCGCCGGGCTGGTCTGATTTTGCGTGATGTACGTGATGAGAAACAACATAGATTTCTTCCGGTATCACGTTGATTGTCAGGTTTTGTGTAAAAAACCGCCAAAATTTATTTTTAAACTTATAGGCTCCATGCGTGCAATATCTGTGATGCCAGATGGTACCGTGTGTCCCCATAATGATCATGCTGTACAAAAACGCAGCAATGAAAAGAGGCCAGCTCAGAAATTTGAAAAGAAAAAGAAAAAAGAAAGGTATCAGGCAGAAAACTTTTAGCCAGCTGAAAAACGGCAGCCAGTTTTTTCTATCAGCAAATACATTAAGTCTTGTAAAAAATTCTTTAAAAATCTGACCGGCGCCCGGTTTAACTAAATTGCCTTCATTGTCCTTCCATCCATAAGAAGGAGGTTGTAATACGTGATCCAAAAATGCCATTGAGTTATTCTATTTAAAAAATTTACAATCCATAATTTTACTGACTATCTTGAAACATGGTGGAACTTAAAATCTACTGTTCCCAAACTTGATTTTCAAAACGGGTAATTCCATCGTAATTACGCACCTATCGCTATTTTTTTCTTTCAACCCTTCGTCCATCTTCTCACCTGTAAAAACAACGCCGCTTGAAAATTCCAAGATTTAACATTCTGACTTTTAAATAATACCAAAACTTTTATGAAATATTTTTATTGTTTATCTGCGCTTTAAAAATAAAATTCGAAAGTAATATTTTTCACACAACGCGTCAATCAGTTAGCTGAAAATAAATTTTTTCAAAATAGCATTTTTTTAGACTGATATTTAACGTTCAGCAATAAACGTAGATCTAATCTTTTAACCTATTATCCCTACCAGTATTAAAACATTAATAATCATGCCACAAAATATCCAACTCAATCCAAACCCCCGGAATGGCGGGATAATCAGTTTTGTTTGCATGGCATCCTAAAATCTATACGGTTTCCGGACGCTTTCTGTGTCAAAAAAGCCAAAGTATTTTAGATAGAAGAATTTAATTTAAGTGTGACAAATCTATCAGGTCTTTTGAAGCGTAAGTTATTCTAAATTGTTCGATGTTCAACGAAAACCATTTGGAATGACAAACGAGGAATATTATGGTTTATTCTCAGAAGCAATGAATAAGAAAAAAATAATTCGCTACGAAAATAGCAGCAGCAGGGACGATTACTATATTTATGCTATAAGGGAAACACCGGAGGGATATGTCTTCTTTTGTTTGATGGAAACTTTTTTCAAGGCAGGTGACAATCATGAAGGCTGGAAAACGGGTTCACTTTCCTCTTATCATGAGTTTCGATCCATCAGAGGGGCTACATTTTCATCACTAATTTTAACAGACGAGATTTTCACACCAAAGAGTAATTATAAAGAAAAAATACCCGTGTTGGCCCACAAGGAAGCACTCTGGTTAACAGTCAATTAAAATGAATAACCTAAATTAAATACGTGTCAAAGGGTGATCCCAAACGGGGCACCCTTTGTTTAATTTTGGGGTAATTCTACACGAAATACTGCACCTTCCCCTATGCCAGAGGTTATGGAAAGCTTGCCTTTCAAACTTTCGATCAGATGTTTCACCAGGGCCAGCCCAAAACCGTAACCATGTTCTCCCCCCGTTCCATCCGTCGTTCCCGATGTGCCGGCCAAAATTGAATCAATGCCATTCTGATCAAGTCCTATTCCGCTATCTTTTACTTCGATGACCAACGTTGTAGATAAGTCGTTTATCAACAGATCAAGTTTCACCGTAACTTCTCCCCCCACAGGCGTGAACTTCATCGCGTTGGAGATAAGATTCCCTGCGATTTGCAGCAGTTTATTTTTAGAAAAAGGTACAGATTCAGTATCTGAGGTTGTTAATACTTTAAAACGTATGTCTTTATTAACAGCCTGCGGTTTATAAAGTTTTTCAAGCTTATCTTTAAAAATCAATAAATTGAAATCATTTACAGAACTTACCGCCCCTGCATTTTTTTTCTGGGGCTTGTGGGCACTTAAAATCTCTTCGGCCAGATCTAAAATGGAGTTACCGCTTTTGTGAATAAGGTTAATAAATTCAAGTACCTCCTCCATACGATTATCCTCACCCTGATCACGTATGATTGAAGCCAGGCCGATAATTCCACCCAATGGACCGCGGATATCGTGCGCAACTTTTTGCTGCGTATGATGAGATTCCAAAAGTCTGTTTTTTAAACTTTCCAACACCTTCTGCGTTCTGAGTCGCCCTACAATTTCGTCGGCGATAATTTTCAGGAGCTCTACTTTCTCAGGATCAAGGACTCTCTTTTGTTGATCAAGCATACACAAAACCCCGATATTGAGGCCTTTTGAAACTTGCAGCGGAATACCGTAGTAATAACTTACATTTGGCTCGCCGGTTACATAATTCTTGTCTTTAAAACGTTCATCCGATTTCAGATCATTCACCTCAAAATGTTCATCAGTCATAATGGTATACTGACAAACAGTATCCTGCCTCAGCATCTGGTCAATATCCAATCCATAATTTGAGATTGTCCATTGCGTCAGCGAATCAAGCATATTCAACATTGAAATACTGGTTCCAGCTACTTTGGCGGCAAGTTTGACCAGATCTTTAAATTGAATTTGCGGATCGGAAAAGTCCATATCCAGCTCGGAAAGGCTTATGATCCTTTCCATTTCATTTTGTGGTATTGGAATTTCAGACTGAATTAATTCTTCCTTAGCGTTGAGTTCCATGAAATACTTTACTAAATTTTGATACCTGCGGCTAATTAATACCTAAAAATGGTTAATCACAAGCAAATCAAAAATATTTTTTCAGGATAAAAACGCATCTTTCAATACCGCTATTCAACAACGTTTTTATTTAAACTTTAACCAGAAATCTTTATACTATATCAAGCATAACTTAATTATATTATAATCGGTCTATTTACATTATAATGATGATTTTTTAATGCTATAACGAAAGCTGCGTTGAAGACACGATTAGTATAATACTTTTAAATAGTATAATTAGTAACCATAGTATTAATACTTACCAGATTTTTGACCGCATCGCCTGCTGTGTTATTAAAATAGCAATACACATCCTTTCCTTCAACGTTCCATTGATCAATCATTTCAGCATAATCACTCAACAGGTCATCCTCATAATGACCTTTATAGTCTCCACTGGGACCATGGAATCGTAGATATTTGAAACTTTCAGGGGTTTCTATCAATGGCGTCGCCGATTTCGGTTTGTCGTGTATCACGATGGATGCGTCAAATTCATCGGCCATTTCATAAACCTCCTCATGATACCAGGATGCTTCCCTGAATTCTATTGCTATTTCCCACAGACCATCTGTATCCGCTTCACGAATAGTTAATAGAAGCTTTTGCAATCTGGAAAACAAATTAATTTTAACACTTGGCGGAAACTGAACCAGCAAACATGCTTTTTTATTTCCAACATTATTAATGGTTTGAATAAAACGAAAAACATCATTTTCCTGAAATTCAAGCCCTTTGTTATGCGTTATTTCGCGCCATAATTTAAATGTAAAATGGAAATTATTAGGTACACTCCCAGCCCACTTTGTTACCGTAGACGGCATTGGAATCTTATAGAATGAACTATTGATTTCGACACTGTTAAACAGGGATGCGTAATATTCCAGCCGACTTTTTTCTTTAAATTCGGCTGGATAATACTCTTTATTAGGTACAGGAAGTACCAACCCGCTGGTTCCGGAAAAAAATGCGCCTCTGCTCTTTACGCTCATATTTTGGTACTAAAAATTGAGTAGTGTTCTAAGATTTTTATCTGATACCTTTCCTTTCAGAGCTTGTATGGTTAACGCAGTAACAAGTCCGCCGGCAAGATACCAGGCGACTGTTAGTATTTTTGTTTTGGTTGTTTTAGTTACCGGTGCATCATTCAAACCCAGGGGTTTTGTAAGTAAAACTGCTCCCAGTCCGGCTGCAAGCCCATAACCTGCTCCCCGAAACAAAAGATTTTTCTTCTTGCCCACACCAATGGCGCTGAAATATACGGCATTGCTGATCACATCCGCAGCCAGCGTCAGGCCAAATAACTTTTCGCCTTTGGGTGCTTTCAGACCTACACTTTCTACTGTTTTAGTTAATGCCTCTTCCCCGACAAGATCAACACGCGGCGCTTCACTGTCCAGCCTTTTGTAGCTTTCGTGTAATATATTTAGTGCCAGTGCACCGGCTAAACCTCCGGCTATATTTTCAATATCTTTCATGGTCAAAGAATTTAATGTGTCTTGGTTTATAAAATTCAGATCAAATTCCGTTCCATGAGAAAATGTTCTGTAAATTTCCCAGCGGATGTTATTTAACCTAAATCCATGTTTTAAATTAAATATTACATCACTTAGAAGATACGATTCATTATAAACCTTGCGGTTAAAACATATAAATAAAATTACATCAATGGAAACTGCCGAAAAGAATAAAGAACTTGTTTTAAGGTTCAATAAGGAGGTTATTGAAGAAGGAAATCTGGAAACTTTTAACGAATTGATGGACAAGGATTTCATCAATCATTCCGCACGGGAAGGCGCAGATAATGGTTCGGGTGGTATGATTCATACTTTCAATAACATTCTCCGACCTGCTTTTCCTGATTTGAAAGTAATCATTCATGCGCAGGTTGCAGAAAATGATATGGTAACAACCAGAAAAACCATTACCGGCACCCACACGGGAACGTTGTTTGGTATAACACCGACAGGAAAAGAAGTTGCCATTGATGTTATTGATATTGTAAAAATCCGTGATGGAAAATATTTTGAACACTGGGGACTCAATACATTACCAGCCGTTCTCGCCAGGCTATCTGAGTAACGCAATTTTTTTCAACCCAAAAATGAATCCGGGAATTTCCGGATTCATTTTTGGGTTGAAATCTATTAGATAAAAACTAAAATTCAACAGGTTCCGGAATCTCTTCTTTCCATTTCAATTTTGAAAAAACGTCATTGATCCAACTTATCCTGGAATCAAATGCCAAAAAGTAAAAACCAACCAAGGGGCATAATGCACAATTTTTTGTATTGATTCCGTTATAAAATTTTAACGCTGCATTACTCTTTCCATCATCCACCCGGATGCTGCAATGGCAGAAAATATTGCCCCGGCAATCCTGATAAAAGAATAGAAATAACCTTTACTTAAAATAATCTGCCAGGGAAATTTGGCGAAGATCACAAAAGCTGCATCAGTTCAATACTGAGATTGAAGCCGGGAATACTCAGTCCTAACTGATAAATATCAAGATTTAAATTGATCAGTTTTCTGGCAAAAAGCCATTCCATGAATCAAACCAAAACCCGCAGCCACGTTACCAGATTCACTTTAAATGGAAAAATCGTGTTGCTCCTGACGATGGAGCCGGTGAAGTAAGCGGAACCTGGGTTACAGCCAGAAAAATCAGTACAGAAGTTGGATTGGCAATATCAATTGTGTTTGACGATATCAATATTGCCATCGAGCTGATACCAAGTAATGGCGGAAAAATAATAGAAGAGGTTGACAAACATTTAACTGAAATTACTGCACAATTAAGTGATCCACATGGCAATCTATGTGGCCTTTATCAACATCCAAAGGATTAAATTCATTTATTTAACAACAAAATGTTATTCGATCTAGGCCATTAAAAGTTCAGAAGTCTAACGCTACCTTAGTTAATCAATTGGAAGAAAACTTTCCGTAAAATAATTAATCAAGAACATTTTACGGAACAATAAACATGAAACTGACATTTAGTAATAAATTTGTTAGTTAGAAAATATCTTATTCACTACCCTCCAACGTTTGATTTTTATAACTTAAACAATGACTAATTCAGAAACTGTTCAGGAATTTTACAGTCGTGTTCCTGCTGCTAACCGACTTGATTTGCCGATGAACAATGCCGGCGCAGGCCATTTTAATGTCTTTTCAAGAGAATCCTGTACGCTGATCACACCATATAGCCGCCGCGATTTTTACAAAGTATCCCTAATTATTGGCACCGGCAAACTGCATTATGCAGATAAGTGGATCGCCATTGACAGACCCGCCCTACTCTTTTCAAACCCGGTCGTACCCTATTCCTGGGAAGCGGAATCCAGGGTTCAACAAGGCTGGTTTTGTCTGTTCACTGAGGCATTTATTCAACCGGATGAACGCAACCAATCCTTACAGGAATCCCCATTATTTAAACTTGGTGGAAATCCTATATTCTTTTTAGACGACCTTCAATTGGAAGAAGTCTCAGGAATTTTCAAAAAGATGATGCGGGAAATTACTTCGGAATATACGCATAAGTATAGTTTGCTAAGAAATTACCTTCATCTGATCATTCATGAAGCCATGAAAATGAATCCCGCGGAGAATTATGAGAAACACATCAATGCTTCGTCAAGGATCACTTCGCTTTTTATTGAACTTCTTGAAAGACAATTCCCAATCGACACGCCCGAAGCTGCCCTGAAAATGAAAACAGCAAATGATTATGCTCTCAATCTTTCAGTGCACGTAAACCATTTAAACCGTTCGGTAAAGGAAACTACCGGGAAAACTACCACAGAACATATCGCTGCTAGAATTACCCGTGAGGCCCACGCTTTATTACAGCATACCGACTGGGATATTTCTGAGATAGCTTACAGTCTGGGTTTCGAGTATCCTGCTTACTTTACCAATTTCTTCAAAAAACACACCGGCGTTCCTCCCGGCGAAATAAGACATCCGGCTGTTTGAATTTTATAAGCATATGTTTGAATATGATAAAACCCTTGAAGATATATCCAGGTAATTTTGTTCCAACAAAAATCAGGAATTATGAAATATAGAAATCTTGGGACAACAGAAGAAAAACTTTCAGCCCTGGGGCTTGGTTGCATGGGAATGAGCTTTGCTTACGGCCCTACTGACGACGAAGAAAGTATCGCGACATTACATAAAGCGCTGGATTTGGGAATCAATTTCTGGGATACTGCCGACATGTATGCCAATGGTTTAAATGAAGAACTTGTATCAAAAGTACTGGTACCAAACAGAGATAAAGTCTTTATTGCCACCAAATTCGGGTTCCGATTTAAAGGTGACGTTGCTGGTCCGAGCAATGCCTCCGGGACCTATTTTGACGGTTCTCCTGAATGGATAAAAGTGGCGGTTGAAAAAAGTCTGAAAAGGTTAAAAATAGATACGATTGATCTTTACTATGCCCACCGGGTGGATAAAAATGTGCCAATTGAAGACACTGTCGGTGCCATGGCTGAACTGGTTAAAGAAGGAAAAGTGCGCTATCTGGGATTAAGTGAGGCTTCGGCAGAATCTATTCGCAAAGCACATGGTGTTCACCCGATTTCAGCTTTGCAAAGTGAATATTCTTTACTGACGAGAGACGTAGAGGGCAAAATTTTATCAACCGTTCGTGAGCTTGGTATTTCACTTATTCCTTATTCGCCGCTGGCCAGAGGTCTTGTAACAAATAAACTGGATCTGAGCACCCTGGCTGACGATGATTTCCGTAAATCATTGCCTCGTTATCAAAAGGAAAATGAAGACAATAATGCAAAACTGGTTGGTGGATTTGCAGAGATTGCCACAGACAAAGGCTGTACACCGGCTCAACTGGCACTTGCCTGGGTTTTGGCGCAGGGAGAAGATATCATTCCAATTCCGGGCACGAAAAAAAGAAAATATCTGGAAGAGAATGCCGGAGCCGTCGATGTAAACTTATCCGCTGAGGATCTGAAAACGATTGATGATTTGATTGAAAGGTATCCACATACCGGTGAACGTTATAATGAAGGTTCTATGAAATTGGTAAATAACTAGTTTATAGAATATGAAGCTTACAGAGCGCAGGCAGATTTATTCTGTTTGCGCTTTTTTGTTGCTCAAAGATCTACCTAAAAATTAAATCCTTACATTGAAACAAAACCATAATGAATACATCACATTGCGCAGATTTGCCGTTTCACCTTCAACTAGTTACCTGCAATTTTGAATTATACTGAAAGTTTGAAAATAATTATAGAAATCCCAAAGTAACAAATTTAGAATAAGGTTTTGGAGTATAGAAATTAGTGATAAAGAATAATGTTCCGAGAACCGGGACGATATTTTTAAACCTCATATCAAATTAACATTTAAGATTTGGATAAATCTACAAGCTTGCTCACCTTCCTTTTGCCAAGGCGATATTTTTTAATTGCACTTTTGTGAAAATTCATATTTCAAATTATTAATCAAGATTTTAATAAAAAAGAGGATATGTAAGATTCAGAAAACTCGGGAATAATTTGATCTTACGTGGCAAAAGTTGCTCAATTATTTTTAGTTGTCTTATTCTACTTACCTTATCTGTTTAATCACAGAGATAATGTCCTGCTCTCCAAAAGCAGATTCAGCTTCTTGAAAAGTTTGAAAAACTGTTTTACCCAAAGGTGTATCTAATCCTTCTGCTTTTGCCAGCCGCAGATCTTTGGCAATATGTTTTAATGCAAAAGCTGGTTGATAATTATCATTCATGATAGCCTCTCCCTTTATTTTACCGAATACATTTCCTAATGCGCTGTTATTGACAATAGTCAGTAAATCGTCGGTAGAAATTCCATTTTTATTGGCAAAAACTATCGCCTCCGCCAGCCCCTGTGCGTGAAATGCTAGTAAAGTATTGACAGCAAGTTTAGCTGTATTTCCTGCACCATTTTCGCCTACACGTAAGGTAAGTTTTCCAAGTTTTTCCAGAACAGGTTTAGCGTTATGAAATATCTCATCATCGCCGCCGACCATAATGACAAGTTGTCCTTCTTCTGCTTGTTTGACACTACCCGAGACAGGTGCATCTAAATAATAATTCCCTTGTTTCTTACACAGATCAGCAATTTCACGACTGATTGCAGGAGAAACTGTACTCATATTGATAATGATTTTATTGATAGCTCCGGCACTTAGAATTCCCTGGTCTCCTTTAAAAATAGCATCGATGGCTTTGTCATCCGAAACCATGATAATGATTAAATCTGTTTGCTGAATTAAATCGGCTGGTGTATCTGCTATGCCAGCTCCCAACGCCTTCAAATCCTGCTCTTTTTCCTTACTCCGGTTAAAAACTGTTATGGAGAAACCAGCTTTTAATAGTTGCCCAGACATTGGAATTCCCATTTTCCCAAGGCCAATCCAGCCTATTTTAGAATTGTTCATGTTTGTTCAGTTTGAAGTTTTTATGTTTAAATGAAGTCTAAAAATTTAAGCTGCAAGGTAAAAAAGAAGTTGTCTGTATCCGCAGGATATTATGGGTGAATCTTAAATTTAGTATTACATATTTTCAAAAAAGGAATCATTATCCAAATAGTAAATTTACCTTAGTGCAGTTTGAAAATACTCCCTCAGGGACTGAGATGATATATTAAGGATAATAGAAATTCAATTTGGCAATGACAAATGAAGAAAAGGCAGTTAATGCAACCTATTTCAGTATAATAGGTAATACATGTTTGGCGGTTATCAAAGGACTTGCAGGTTATTTCGGTAACTCCTATGCGCTCATAGCTGATGCAATCGAATCAACGAGTGATATTTTCTCATCGCTTCTGGTGCTTTTCGGTATTAAATACTCCAACAGGCCTGCCGATAAAAACCACCCTTATGGTCATGGCCGCGCTGAACCCTTAGTTACATTTCTGGTTGTTGGTTTTTTAATTACCTCTGCTGTGGTGATTGCTTATGAAAGCATAGAAAATATTCGTACCCCGCACGCTTTGCCTAAACCATTCACGCTTTTTGTTTTGGCAGGTATTATCATCTGGAAGGAAATTTCATTCAGGCTTGTAATTAAAAAAAGTATCGAAACCAATAGTTCATCTTTAAAAGCAGATGCATGGCACCACAGAAGTGATGCCATTACCTCTGTGGCTGCGTTCATAGGGATTACAACTGCTCTTATTTTAGGAAAAGGTTACGAATCAGCTGATGACTGGGCTGCATTATTTGCATCAGGATTTATACTGTATAACAGTTATTTAATTTTCCGCCCTGCTCTTGGCGAGATTATGGATGAAAATATTTACGATGATTTAATAGAAGATATCAGGCGAATCTCATTAACCGTGGAAGGAATATTGGGCACTGAAAAATGCCTGATCAGGAAATCCGGAATGAAATATCTGGTCGATTTACATGCAACCGTGGATGCCAGTATTTCAGTTAAACAAGGACATATTCTTGCACATAAATTAAAAGATAGGTTGCAGATGGAAATTCCTGAAATAGAATTTATTCTTATTCACATTGAACCCTTTGAATAGTCTTAAATCTTTGAAGTGATCCGTTTTCAGGTTGATTGTGATTATGCACAAACAAAAAAATCCCATCTCTTATGAAGATGGGATTTTTTTGTAATGGTATTGTGGCGACTACCTACTTTACCAGGTTTGACCCAAGTATCATCGGCGGTTCTGGGCTTAACTTCTCTGTTCGGGATGGGAAGAGGTGAACACCAGGCCAATAGTCACCAACAAGA
>NZ_JAJTSZ010000007.1 GCF_021440195.1 Dyadobacter sp. CY356 | reverse complement strand
CGAAACTAGCCCGAAGATGAATCTTCCACACAAGGGTCGTTGTAGACTACGACGTTGATAGGCTGCAGGTGTACGTGTAGAAATACATTCAGCTGAGCAGTACTAATTACCCAACAGCTTGCACAACCTTTAACTCATTCTCTTTTGCTTCCAATATGACATTGATTTACTGCATCAAACACAGTACACACTCAAAGAGCTTGTTGGTGGCTATTGGCCCGGTGTTCACCTCTTCCCATCCCGAACAGAGAAGTTAAGCCCGGAACCGCCGATGATACTTGGGTCAAACCTGGTAAAGTAGGTAGCCGCCACAATACTATTACAATCCCGTCTTCACAAGAGATGGGATTTTTTTGTGCTTAGCAAAAGATAGCCAGTACCATAATCACCTATTGCTGTTTTCTTTATCAAGTAAAATCCTCCACCCTTCAGGTAGAATTTCAATAAGATTAATATTGCAAAGCTTCGCAATACGATCATAAAATTCAATTGGAATTTTATTTTTTCCACTAAGCCAGTTGTGGACGCTCGTTTGGCTTACTTCCAGCATAACCGCTATTTCTGGTTGGGAGATTTCCCTTTTTTTGTAATAGGTGTGTAATGCTTCCTCGGCTGTCATTCTACAACAATTTTAATTACTGAATATCATTTCTACAAATCGCTTTGTAATAAATTCTTATTTCAAAATTGAAGCTTTTAATATCGTTGTGTAATAAAGATAGTGATATTGAAGATGTTCGCAAGATCTTTCAATAAATGTCTATAAATCAAACTTTAATAATTATTATATAGATGTTTGATAATTAGATGCTTATGTGTTTCCGATAATGCCAAACTATTACCTCAGTAATAATATTGGATATCCTCATTGATTTATTATTAAAGTAATAGTTGAAATAAATATCGTTTTGCAGTTTTGTAGCACAATCCGAAACAATATCTGGCCAGAAGGTGGGGAGGTTGGTTTTACCTTATCTTAAATCATATTTGAAATGAAAAGATTATCACTTGAAGAATTAAAAGCTCAGAAGATTGGAAAGGTTAATGAAAGTTTGGAGGCGATAAAAGGCGGTAGCGTAGCAGATTGTCATGGTTTCTGGGAAAGACTTATTGACTTTATTGTCCTTACTAATAGTGGAAGAAGTTAATTAGAAAACGGTGGTAATCATACCAATGACTACCACCGTTTTTACTATCATTACACTGAATTATCAATAGATATATATAGCGTGCAAAGAATTGTAAAGGAAATTTTTTGCCTATTAAGATTTGGCAATTTGAACCATATAAGTATTGATAACAAACATCCAGTATATGATATAATCATGCTTCTGTTTATTTCAATCTTTTTGGGCAATATTATCGGTATTTCAGTTTTTTTCTTGATAGATACGCTAAACTTAGATATTTCTATGAAAAGTCTTCATCAGAATTTTCATGAGAAAGGTTTAATCTATATGATTATAATTATATGTTTAGTTGCTCCAATTATTGAAGAAATAAGTTTTAGGCTGTGTTTAAGATACTCTTCGTGGAATTTATCTCTAATGATTGGTTGCTGGATTTATACTATTCTGGCACAGATAATCAAATCAAAAGTCTCTTTTTGGGGAAATTTTATTTTTATGTATCCGATAATGGCTCTACCGATAGTTTATTTTTTTTTAGAAAAGTGTAAAATAATGAATTCAGCTTTTGATAATTTTTGGTCTGTAAATTCAAGACCTATCTTTTACTTATCGGTTGTTTTATTTGCTTTCTCTCACACATTCAATTTTGAAGTGGATCTTCTAACTCTAATAATGATTCCTATACTTACACTTCCACAAGCGATTATGGGGGTCATTCTTAGCTATACAAGATTGAAATTTGGAATAATTTATTCAATATGTCTTCATATAATTTTTAACGCAATAGCTGTTGGCACAAGCTATTTCTCTTATAATTGAAATGAACAAAATCATCGGGTTTAAAGTAGAAAAAGTAGATCTATTGAGAATAGAAGCTACTCTTTCCGATACGATAAAAATGGCATTCTATCATGAGGATCCAACTCTTTTCGAAATATCGATTACGAAGATGACTTCGCATTTCTAGAGCCTTCATTATTTTGCTACTTCCTATCGGATATTGGCAAAACGGATAAAATTCCCTTGCTTCAGTCCGTGGTTGGTTATATTCCTGCTGAAAAAAGGCTAGCCATGATTTCTCTTACCGCTGATCGGTTCGGAATGGTTAACTTGCCAAATCTAGGATATATCCGTACTGAGCCATATAATATCGTTCCGGTAGATTTAAGTACACTGACTGGACTAATACCTAATCCGTTTGTTAAAAACAGTAAAATTCGTTTGTGCTTGCATCCTACTGATTTATTGGCTTATGCCAAGGATGTAAGTTTTCATGAACCTGTGGAAGACACCCTCTATAAAAATGAAAATGCTTTATCCGTAGCAACAACTTTCTTACATAAACAATTACCCGATTTTTGGAGTTTGATAACATCCGTTACAAGAGAATTTGTAGTATTCAGCAGTCCTAACCACAATTCTTTTGCCGGAATCATGCATCACGGTACGGCATATTTTAATACAGAGAACAAAATCCAGACCCCTGTTTTTTTTATTGATGACATTTCACACCAATGTGGTCATATAATCTTTAATGTAATTACGCTGGATACGCCTAAATATCTGAAAGTCCCAAAAGATCATCCGTTAAAAAATTATTCAACCAATCCGGGTGAAATGAGAGGAGCTTACGGAGCGTTTCATGGCTTGTTTACCTACACGTGCATATTACATGTGTTAGACGAAGTTCTTCAAAGCCAATATTTTACTAATGAAAATTTGCGTTTCGAGGTACTAGGCAGAATTGGCTTCTATTTGCACAAGTTTTATCTAGACTTAAAACTTATGGACAATCCGGAGATACTCACCGATGCGGGCCTTGATTTTCATCGCCAGTTCAGCGAGGGTTTTCAAGAAATATTTGCAAGGTATAAGAAAGAAATACAAGGTTTTGATTATAGCAACCAGCCTTATACCTTTCAATACGATCGTTTTATGGAATCAAATCTATTGTCAAAAAATATGTGAACGGGAAATTAAATCTCTTAATGAATGAAAATCAAAATATACACACTTACCATTTTTTTCATACCCTTTATTTCTTTTGCCCAAACTACGGCTAATTACCAAAAGGCATTAAAAATATTAGAAAAATCAATAAGTGCTACCAGTACACATATTCCTGACAGCCTGTTCATAAAATCCAAAGGCGTCATACATAATCTGGGACATTATGAAGTTCCGGGGAAAACAAAAGATATTCCTTACGAGGAAACTAATGCATTTTTTGCAAAAGAACAATCCGGCTACATGCGCAGTACGATAGTAAACAATGGGTATACATTTGTTGAATTGGCTGTCAGCAAGCAGGATTCCGTTTACAAAAAGGGATTTTACCAAAACAAATTGTTGAAAGACAAAAATACTGACTTTACATTTGAACTTGCCCGAAAGGTTCCGGCAAAGTTGCTTCAACTAGCCTGGCTGTCAAGAATTTCGCTGCGTTATTTGGGAGAAGATAAATCACATACATGGATTTCATTCGGCACAAAACCAGTTACCTTATTCATCAACAAGAAAACGAAACTTTTAGACAAAACTGAATATTTAGACTACGACAATACGTATGGAGATGTAGTATTCGCAACTGAATATAAAGGGTATACAGATCAAAACGGTGTAAAAATGCCATCTTCCCGCATTGATTTTGAATATGGGAAAGTGGAAAGAGAAGTTACTTATGAGGCTTTCCGTTCCAATATAAAACCGGATACTTTTGACTTGAAAATGACCATAGTTCCGGATTATTTCAGAAGAAAGATGGCTGAACGTATAGAGATAAGAGATAGCCTGGTTTTTGAAAAGATAGCTGCTAATATCAATCTTGTAAAAATAGTGTCACAGAATAATAAAATGCTTGTGGCAGAATTTACCGACTGTATCGCTTTGTTTGAGACTCCTTCCGGAATTGAGCTTAACGAAAATATTATAGCGCAATTGAAAAAGAGATATCCCGGTAAACCTTTAAAGTTTTTGTTTGTGACGCACCATCATCCTGATCACTCCGGTGGTTTGAGGGCTTATGCTGCTCTGCCCCTAGCTGTTGTTACTACTGCCGGGAATCAGGCGTATTTTGAAGATATTATGAAGAAAACTCATACACTAGGTAACATGCCTGTCGACAATGCACAAAATTCCCGGTTCGACTTTGTGCCATTGAATGGAGAGAAAAAGTTTATGGGTAAAGTTATTGCCTATGAAATTGGTAAAAGTACGGAGCATACCAATGAGCATTTAGTTTATTATTTTCCTGATAGCAAAATTTTGTGGACTGGCGATTTACTCAATTTTCGATCGAGTGGAAGGGTTTCATCGGCGGGTCAGAGAGGAAAAGCAGTGTACGATCTGATCACTTCAAAAAACCTAACCATAGACAGAATTTATACCTCCTGGCCTTTGCAGGGACAAAAGGAGTTTGGGACTATGGAAGAGCTACGGAAAATGACTGAAGTTAAATGACAATACTTTGATTAGAAAATATCCTTTTTACAGACAATATGACAGAATGGACTGCGGACCAACCTGCATACGAATGATCAGCAAGTTTTATGGGAAATCTTTCGATGGCGCTTATCTCAGAGAGCTTACAAGTTTGAGAGGAGATGGTGCTAGTATGGGAGGATTGGTTGATGCCGCTGAAAATATCGGGTTCGGTACCTTGGTATTAAGTTCAGATTATAAAACACTTGCTGAACAAATTCCTTTACCTTGTATTGCGCACTGGCGGCAGCGGCATTATGTTGTGGTTTATGAGGCAACAGCCACCAAGGTTGTTGTTGCCGATCCGGGGCATGGACTTATTACATATTCCCGATAGGATTTTTTGAAAGGATGGATTCCTGAAAAAAATGCAAATGAGGATTCGGAAGGGATTCTTTTACTCTTTGAAACTACACCTGGATTTTTTTCACAGGAGGGTAATCAGGTTTCTTCAAAATCAGTTAAGGGATTTTTAGCACCTTATTTCAGACCCTATCAACGACACATCTGGCAATTATTTTTAGGTCTTTTTCTGGCTAGTTTACTTCAGTTGGGATTACCTTTTCTTACGCAGGAGATTGTCGATACAGGTATAAATACCCGGAATTTAAATTTTGTAACACTCGTCCTCATTGCGCAATTGGTATTATTTATATCGCAGTCGGGCCTTAGTGTGATCCGGAACTGGATATTACTGCATGTAACAAGTCGGATAAACCTGCGGATGTTGTCTGATTTCCTGATGAAACTGATGAATCTTCCGATTTCATTTTTTGAATCAAAGTCAACCGGTGACATTATACAGAGGATTCAGGATCATAATCGTGTACAGGCATTTTTGTCTGCCACTACTTTGGATGTTCTTTTTTCGACGGTTACACTCACTATTTTTGGTGGCATTCTCTATTATTTTAATCCTCAACTCTTCCTTGTATTTATTATTGGTTCGGCATTGTATATGGCCTGGGTTCTGTTATTTATGAAGAAACGAGCCAAAATTGACTACCAATATTTTGACCAGTCCTCAGGAAACCAGAGTAGTACGATTCAGCTAATCAATGGCATGCAGGAAATAAAACTGAATGGATCTGAAAAACGAAGACGCTGGGAGTGGGAAGCTATTCAGGCGCGTTTGTTCAAATTGAACATGGCAAGTCTGTCTTTATCTCAATCTCAAAATGAAGGAGGAAGGTTTATCAATGAGGTTAAAAATATTCTGATCAGCTATATCGCTGCGAGATCAGTCATCAATGGTGAATTAACTTTGGGTGCAATGCTTTCCGTGCAATACATTATCGGACAGATGAATGTGCCTGTTAACAACTTCATCGCTTTTATCCGTAGTTATCAGGATGCGAAATTAAGTCTGGAGCGTTTGGCAGAAATTCATAATAAAACCAATGAAGAAAATGTTGACGAACTGCTTATAAATGAATTACCTGAGGATAAAACAATCAAAGTATCCGGATTGAATTTTCGTTACGGAAGCAGCACATCTGCTTTGGTACTTAATAATATCAACTTTCAAATTCCCCAGGGAAAGGTTACCGCTATTGTAGGTGCCAGCGGAAGTGGTAAAACTACCTTGCTAAAATTACTTTTAAAATATCACGATCTCACAGACGGTAAAATAGAAATAGGAAACGGAAATCTCAAAAATTTGAGTTATAATTTCTGGCGCAAGCAGTGTGGCGTTGTGATGCAGGAAGGATATATATTCGCTGATTCAGTGGCCCGTAATATCAGCGAATCAGATGAAAATGGAGGTGTAAACCGTAAAAAGCTAGCCCATTCTGTTCATGTTGCCAACATTGGAGATTTTGTAGGGGAACTTCCAAACGGATATAATACCAGGATAGGATCCAGTGGAATGGGTATCAGCGGTGGACAAAAACAGCGTATTCTTATTGCAAGAGCAGTTTATAAAGATCCGGAATATATCTTTTTTGACGAAGCTACCAGTGCATTGGATGCTAATAATGAAGCCGTAATTATGCGTAATCTTGAAGCATTTTTTAAAGGAAAAACGGTGGTTGTTGTTGCGCATCGACTAAGTACTGTTAAAAATGCAGATCAGATCATTGTATTAGATAAAGGAAGTATTATTGAAAAAGGTACGCATGTCGCACTGGTGCAAAGCAAAGGATATTATTATTCTTTGGTGAAAAATCAATTAGAATTAGGTAGCTAATGGAAGAAATTCAGGATGATATAGACCTTAGAAGTGAAGCTGTCCGGGATTTTATGGATCGGCCTCCCAAATGGCTTATCCGATGGGGGACATTGTCATTATGTTTTGTTTTGATGGTGGCTTTTGCTGTTAGCTGGCTAATTCATTACCCCACGATTGTTCGTGCTGATTTCAGGCTTATTTCAAGTAATCTGCCAAAACCGGTAGTTCTTAAAACAGATGGACGGATAGAAGTATTATTTGTAAAGGAAAATCAAAGCGTGAAAGCGGGAGAAATACTGGCTTATGTGGAAAGCACTTCCAGACATCAGGAAATACTTGATCTGGAAAAGGAATTAAATCAAATAAGGAATGTTGTAGAACAAAATGATTTTTCAAAACTCGGCGGTATCAAACTAAATAGTTTCGAACATTTAGGAGAAGTCCAGACTCCATATCAGAATTTTCAACAAGTGTATGTCCAAGTCAGAATGTTGTATGCAGATCGATTTTATGACAGAAAGAAAAAGTTGTTGATGAGCGATATCAAACGGGCTGAATTAATGGATCAACAACTGAATGAACAGCGAAGTATTTATACACGAGATTCAGAGCTGGCCGATCAGGAATATAAAATCAGTAAAAAACTTCATGCGGGAAAAGTCATACCGGATATTGAAATTTACAGGGAGGAGAGTAAAGCCTTAGCCAAATTACTTCCTGCTAAAAATATAGAAACATTGCGTATTACAAATGACAATCAGAAGAATACCAAAATAAACGATTTGTTGGAACTGGATCGCACTGTTGAGGAACAAACTGAAAATTTTGGACAGGCTCTCAATACGCTTAGAAGCGCTATTGAATCATGGAGATCCCGATATTTGCTTGTTTCACCACAAGCGGGAAACGTATTTTTTTCTACAACCTTACAAGAGAAACAATCTTTAAAAGCAGGAGTGGAAGTTATGTATATTGGTAGCGGAACAAGTCAGTATATGGGAGAAATTCGTATTCCGCAAATTAATTCAGGGAGAGTAAATATTGGGCAACGGGTGCTTGTGAAATTTCAGGGGTATCCGTTTGAGGAATATGGAGCCGTGGAAGGAAATGTGACTTCGATTGCGAAAGTTCCGTCTGAGGATAACACGTATTTTCTGGCAACAGTATCTTTGCCTGATGGCCTTAAAACAAATTTCAATAAATCACTGGTTTATAAAACCGGAATGGCGGCATCAGCAGAAATCGTAACCGAGGATTTGAGACTTATTGAACGATTATTTTATCAAATCAGAAGAATATTGCTAACACGTTGAACTCTGGATTTTATGAGAATAGTTTTTATTTTCTTTTTAATACTTTCATCCATAAGTCTGTTTGGACAAAATTACATTATTCCAAAAGGAGAATATATGGATACTACGCTTATTACCAGTCCCAATTGCAGTCCTCCTTACACCCTTTATTATTATGATGTCAAAGCCAAGTATCCTGATGGATCTTTGTCCATTTTAAATGATACAAAGCAATATCTAAAAAAAACTAATAATACATATGTCGGAACAGGCTATATCACATTTCGATTTTTTATAAATTGTGAAGGTGTGATAAGTCGTACAAAGGTGATGCAAACTGACGAAAATTATAAAGTCACACACTTTGAGAAGAAATTTATAAATGACCTTTACGGCTTTTTACTGACAATGGACAAATGGAAGAAAAATCCGACAATTTATGATATTAAAAATGCGAATTATTTGTCATTTGTTTCATTTAAAATCAAAAATGGTGAAGTCATTGCTATTATTCCTTAATTTAATCTTGGTTTTCAAAACATATTCTCAGCCGGTAATAGATTGTAATTCTAAGATGGTTCAGGATAGTTTGGTAGAAATATTTGAGAAAAAAGCTTCCAAATATGGATTTAATCATCCGCATTGGGAAGCTACCTGGGATAGCTTGCTCACTATTTGTCCCAATATTTCAGAAGCATATCATGAAAAAGCTGTGCCCTATATCAGGAATGGGGACTATGCGAAAGCATTTGAGTTTGAGGAAAAAGCGGTTGAGATTGATCCAAAGAGATGGATCGGGTATTATGCATTTATGAATTGTATTTTTAGCAAAAACTATGAAAAGGCTTTAATTGAATTCAATCGTGCTGAAAACCTTGTTCCCAATGCGAGTGAAATGGATCATACCTATTCATTCTATCGCGGAATCGCTTATCTGGAATTGCAGGAATATGACAAAGCGGAATTCGAACTTTTAAAAGATATACGGCAGCAACGAAGAAGTAATGAAAATAATGACATCCACTTTAATTCTTTACTTTACCTCGGAATAGTATATAGCGAAATGAAGGAGTATGACAAGGCAGAAAGATATTTTAGGGATTGTCTTCAACAATATGAACAATTACCGGAGGCGAACTATTATCTGGCACTTACATTAAAAATTACTGGAAACCGTGAGGCCGACATATATTTTGAAAAGGCAAAACAATACTTTTCGGAAGGATATAAGATTAATGAACCAACAGAAATGTTTGTTAATTATCCACGGCAAATTTCTGCACAGGAATTCGAGGTTAAGAATTAAGATAAATCTCAGCCCACCTCAAATCATCAGGCGTTGTAATCTTAATATTTTCATAAGATCCTTCTGTCAAATGAATCGGATAACCTTCAAATTCGAGAACACTGGCGCAGTCTGTGAATAGTGGTTGGTATGGATTATTAAATGCTTTTTTCATCCAGTCGATCCGAAAAGTTTGCGGCGTTTGAATTAACCTGAACGCGGAACGATCCATTGCGGTATTCTTTTCGGAACTCTCAACAATTCTGATTGAATCTTTTAACGCCACACTTGCTACTGCTGTACCAAACTGAGTGGCTTTTTGAAAGCTTTCAAAAATAATTGCTCTACTGATTACCGGACGTACGCCGTCATGGACCGCGACAAAAGCGTGTTCATTATCTTTAATACTATCAAGGCCATTTTTAACAGATTGAAATCTCGTTTCACCGCCTTGTACAAGTGAATAAGTTTCTGTAAAAGAGAATTCGTGACAAAGTTGATTCCAGTAGTCAAACTGAGCTTCCGGAAGGACAAGAATCATCTTTAAAATGTCAGAATAACTTCTAAATGCCTTCATTGTATGCATCAGAACGGGTAATCCGTTTACGGGAATAAACTGTTTGGGGATATCACTTCTCATCCGGCTTCCGGAGCCACCTGCTACAATAATTACATATTCCTGCATAACAAAAAAAGCTTTGGTATATTCAAAAAAATGTCATTTATCAACACAAAGCTGAGCTCAGATGTTAATAAATGACAAAGGTAATGCTTATTAATGCTTCGATCAGATGATCAGCATTGCATCTCCGTATGTGAAGAATTTATATTTTTCCTTGATAGCCATTTCGTAGGCTTTCATTACCAAATCAAAACCTCCGAATGCGCATGCTGACATCAATAAGATTGATTCAGGAAGCTGGAAGTTTGATAACATGGCGTTTGCGATTTTAAAATCGTAAGGCGGAAAAACGAATTTATCTGTCCATCCTTCTACTGCTTTCAAATGTCCGCTGGCAGAAACCGACGATTCAATTGCTTTCAAAGATGTAGTTCCAATAGCACAAACACGTTTTTTTCCATTCAATGCAGCGTTTACTATATCTGCACTTGATTGTGGAATCCGATAATTTTCAGAATCCGTTTTATGTTTTGTCAAATCTTCAACATCAACCGTACGGAATGTTCCCAGTCCAACATGCAAGGTAACGGGAGCAAAGTTAATGCCTTTAATTTCAAGACGTTTCATCATTGCTTTTGTAAAATGCAAACCTGCCGTTGGAGCAGCAACTGCACCGATATGTTCAGCAAAAATCGTTTGAAAACGTTCACGGTCAGCACTTTCTACTTTACGACGGGAAATGATTTCCGGAGGAAGCGGTGTTTCACCAAGCTGATCCACAAGTTTCATGAACTCGTCATTATCGCCGTCATATAAAAAACGGATTGTACGGCCGCGCGATGTAGTATTATCAATAACCTCGGCAACAAGATCGCTGTCGCCAAAATATAATTTATTACCAACCCGGATCTTGCGTGCGGGGTCAACCAAAACGTCCCAAAGACGCATTTCGCGGTTCAGTTCACGTAATAAAAATACTTCAATTTTAGCTCCTGTTTTTTCTTTTTGACCGTATAACCGGGCTGGAAAAACTTTGGTATCATTTATAGCCATAACATCTCCATCACCAAAGTAATTAATAAGGTCTGGAAACATTTTGTGTTCTATTTCTCCTGTGGCACGGTTTACTACCATAAGGCGGGATTCACCGCGGTCGGATGGATGAAGTGCAATCAGGCTTTGAGGAAGATCAAATTTAAATTCGGATAACTTCATAGCTTGTTAAATCGGTGAAAGTCGATAAGTCGTGAGACAAAAAGGGGCGGTCGAAATTTTTATTTTTAATTTATGACAATTATTGAGCTAACAATTACACTGTATTTATCTGGTCAATAATCATTTATCATATAAATAATAAATTTTTCAGCTGATACTTAAATATTATGGTAAAGTATTCCCGAAAATTCTCAATTTTTTATATACTGAAAAATTAAGAGCGCAAAAGTAATTATTTTTTAGTATGAATCCCAATAAAATTCCATTTTTTATAATCAACCAAGTCGCTGCGTTTTCCATCTTGATTTAGAAACCGGTTTTGAACTGTCCTGAATGGATGGTTCTGGTTTTTTATTTTGAACCAGATAGGCACTTAGCAAAGCTGCCAATTGTTTGCTATCCTGGCTTTGAGATGGATTCAATAATTCCGGACTGAAATGCAGATTGACAAAATTTGTATCAAAACTGCCTGACTGAAAAACGGGATGATTCATCACAAATCGACAGAATGATAAGGTTGTCTGTACGCCGGATATATGATATTCATCAATAGCACGTATCATTTTTTCAATTGCTTCTTCACGGTTTTGTCCATAGGTTATCAATTTTGACAACATAGGATCATAATATATCGGAATTTCCATACCCTGTTCAAAACCGTCATCAACACGAACGCCATTGCCTTGTGGCCGAACATAGGTTGCCAGCGTCCCAACATCAGGAAGGAAATTATTTGCCGGATCTTCTGCGTAAACCCGAACTTCAATAGAATGACCTTTTATCTGTAAATCTTCCTGGCTGATCGTGAGCGCTTTTCCTTCTGCGATGAAAATCATTTGTTTCACCAGATCAATTCCTGTTATCAGTTCAGTTACCGGATGTTCTACCTGAAGCCTGGTATTCATTTCCAGAAAATAAAAGTTTTTATTTTCATCCATAATAAATTCCACCGTCCCGGCTCCATAGTACCCGCAGGATCTGGCCACATCAACAGCACAACGGCCCATTTCCTCACGTATGGCAGGTGTAATAGAAATGGACGGCGCTTCTTCAATCACTTTCTGATGGCGGCGTTGTATCGAACATTCGCGTTCAAATAAATGAATGATATTTCCATGCTGGTCGCCCAGAACCTGGATTTCTATATGCTTGGGTGAAGTAATATATTTTTCAATGAATACGGCCCCATCACCAAAGGAAGAAAGGGCCTCACTGACCGCGCGGTCCATTTGCTCGTCAAATTCTGCTTCATTTTCGACAACCCGCATACCTTTCCCGCCACCGCCGGCACTGGCTTTTATTAAAACAGGATAACCTATTTCACTGGAAACGCGCTTGGCTTCTTCCCGGTCTTCAATGGCGGATGCAGTTCCGGGTACCATAGGAATATTATAGCTGCCCGCTGCCTGTTTTGCGGCGAGTTTGCTGCCCATGACTTCAATGGATTCGGGGGAAGGGCCGATAAATATCAACCCTGCCTCACGGACTCTTCTGGCGAATATGGCATTTTCAGACAAAAATCCATAGCCCGGATGAATGGCATCAACTTTTAATTGGTGGCAAACTTCCAAAATTTTATCAATATTTAAATAGGATTCTGACGAAGGTGCCGGACCAACGCACACGGCCTCACCGGCATACCGGACATGGGGTGCTTTCCGGTCGGCTTCACTAAATATAGCAACCGTTTCTAAATTCATTTCCCGCGCTGTACGCAGGATTCTGAGGGCAATTTCTCCCCTGTTGGCGACCAGTATTTTTTTGATTTCAGGCATGTAAACAGATCACAATGAGGACACAAGATATGTGAAATTATTTCAAAATTTAAAAGTACTATTTTTATATTTTGGGTAACTTACAATTCGTTGAATGTTAGGTTTGTACTTAATGTATTGTTATTTTTTTTATTTTTGCATTTATCTAACATAAATTACAAGGTTGTTACCCACATAAATTAGAAGAGAGTGGACATTTTTGAGAAACTGCACAATAATTCAGGCCCAATCGGAACGCCGGCTAAAATGCTAAATAGCCATCATTATTTTTCATTTCCCATGCTGGAAGGTGATCTGGGACCGAAAATGCGGTTTATGGGACGTGAGGTATTGAACTGGAGTCTGAATAATTATTTGGGACTGGCAAATCATCCGGAAGTACGTAAAGTTGACGCAGAAGCAGCGGCAAAGTGGGGACTGGCTTATCCGATGGGTGCGCGTATGATGTCAGGAAACTCGACGTTACATGAAGTATTTGAAAAAGAACTTGCTGAATTTGTAGGTAAAAAAGATGCTTTTTTATTGAACTACGGATATCAGGGTGTAATGTCAGCGATTGAATGTATCTGCGATCACCGCGATGTAATCGTCTATGATGCTGAATCGCATGCTTGTCTGATTGACGGAATTCGTTTGCATAAAGCTAAAATGGGCCAGTATTACAAGTTTAACCATAATGATATGGCTAGTCTTGAAAAAAACCTGGTCCGTGCCACAAAAGCTGCCAATGAGAAAGGTGGTGGCGTGTTGGTGATTACCGAAGGCGTTTTTGGTATGTCGGGTAAGGTAGGTGATTTAAAGTCAATCGTTGAATTAAAGAAAAAATACGAATTTCGTTTGCTTGTTGACGATGCGCACGGATTTGGTACGATGGGTGAGACGGGAGCCGGTGTCGGCGAAATGCTTGGCGTACAGGGAGAGGTGGATCTTTACTTTTCTACATTTGCCAAGTCTATGGCTGCTATTGGTGCTTTTATTGCATCTGATGATCCTGAGATTATTATGTACCTGAAATATAATATGCGTTCCCAAACTTATGCCAAAGCATTGCCAATGCCTTACGTAGAAGGATGCAGAAAACGTCTTGAAATGATCAAGACAATGCCTGAGCTTCGTTCAAAGTTATGGGAAAATGTGGAAGCCATGCAAAATGGTTTGAGAAGCCGCGGATTCAATATTGGTGAAACGCAATCGCCTGTTACGCCGATTTTCTTACATAGCGAAGGAGGAGTTCCGGAAGTGACACGGATGGTTCGTGATCTTCGTGAGAATATGGGTGTATTTTGTTCGATCGTAGTTTATCCGGTTGTGCCAAAGGGCCAAATTATGCTTCGTATCATTCCGACTGCCGCACATACGTTGGAAGATGTCGAATATACGCTTGACGCGTTTACTACATTGGCAGATAAATTGAAAAACAGAGTTTATCAGATTGAAGATGTTCAGGAGGTTGCTGAATAGTCAAAATCTTGTCTCATTGAATAAAAAGGACGTTTTTGTAGAAAAACGTCCTTTTTATTTTCTTATGTAACCAAAAAAGTTATTAAGCGTAAAGCGTTGTATATCAGTTATTTGAGGTGAACTGAATATTCAAATTGCATTATAGTATTGTTTTTTTTTGTTTTTTGGGTTGCGGTAATGCTTTTAATTGTTAAATTTCGGGCAAAACATGCGTTTTTAGCGTGTTAGAGGCATTTTAAACTAAAAACAAACAAAAACATGGCAAGATTTGATGAAGTAAAGGATTTAATTTTATCGCTTGAGGGCGATTTTGATAAGTTTTACAATAAAGCAAACCAGGCAGCTGGTACTCGTGTACGTAAAGGTATGCAGGAGCTGAAGACTTTGGCTCAGGAAATTCGTTCAGAAGTACAGAACAAAAAGAACGAAGAAGGAGAATAAGATTTGAAGATAAATATGAAGAGCCGGGTTTGAGAAAATCCGGCTCTTTTGTTTTAAAATTTTTCCTGATTGATCATCGTTGCAATTCCTCTGGTCACTACCTTTTTTGTATTGACATCAATAATGTCTGTCGCTATTTCAGCGATATGTTTAACAGGATCAATGGTTTTGATTGTAAACACCGCTTTATAATCTGTCTCTACAAACATTGGTCTGAGATATTCCACGGTCTGTTTCAAATAAATCGACCCGAATCCCGGAAATTCTGTTCCTAAAACTTTGGTGAAAACTGTTGTTCCCAACATACCATGAATGATTGGCCGTTTAAAACTGGTTGTAGCCGCATAATCCGCGTCCAGATGCAGGGGATTATTATCACCGGTCAGTTCTGCAAATTGTATAACCTGCTCCTGTGTGAAGCGAAAAGCATGATCAAAGGTGGAACCGACAACAGGTTCTATATTCATAATTTGAAGTTTTAAATTTAAGTTTTCGCAAAAATCGATTAATTCAGGGATTCCTACAAATTCGATCCGTAACAAAATCAGGAAAGCTACCCTTTTGGAGTAGCTTTCCTGATTACTATATATAATTTTTAATCTTCGATATCTTCCGTTATAACAGCAACTTCGTCTGTCTGTAAAACTCCATCAACTGGTTTTGGAGCCCTTGCCTTGTTCCGCTTGTCTTTAAACTTCTTAACCTGCATTTTTAATGTATCAATCGCTAAATCAGTAGCCTCCTCAAATGTTGTCCCTTGCTCTCTCACAAACATTGTACCGCCAGGTACATAAATTTTAACTTCAAGAAGTTTGGTATGTAATTTGGCGTTGTCGCTTTTATCCAATTTAAGAAACACTTCACCACTCGTAATCTTATCGTAAAACGTGTCGAGTTTATCCATTTTTTGTTGAATGAATGTCAACAGTTTAGGGTCAGCGTCGAAGTGAATTGCTTGCATTTGCAGTCTCATAAGCACTTTAAGTTTTATGGTAAAACATTACTTCCTACCGGTCTTCAAATCATATTATTTATAAAAAACAGTCCGCATATTATAAAAAATAAACCCGAACCGTTCTTTACGCATCATGTTTCCGAAGACGTACGGTATATTAAATAAAGAGAAAGATTACCGTAATGTCAAGTGAATGTTAAGGTTTTGTTTAAAAACTTTTTTGCAGATTACAATTCAGTCTGATGGTCAGGCTTCTTCCAGAAGTGTCCGGAAAGATACATATTGACCATTAAACTTTTGATGATGTTTATCCTGCAATTCGGCTTGGAAAGAAGTTTGGTATGCAAGAAAATCTTCCATGGTACGGAAAATAAACTGATTTGTATAAGTCGCTCCTTCGTTATCGATTTCGGTCAGCAAACGAAGTAATTTTGTTTCAACAGGCAATCCGCTGGCCATAATTTCAGGAATATGGACTTCTTTCATAAATTTAAGCCAGTCTTTTTCAGCAGCATGGCTGATATTCACAGTAATGTTAAACAGTATCATTATCTTGATTTATTTCAGTTTGAAAATTTGTACAAATATTGTGCTTTAAAAATTTTTAGCCTAATCCGGAAACTTACCTGTTCGGCGGCAGCTTTTTGTTGTGATATGCTGATTTGACGACTACCTTTGCAGCCTTACGATTTCACCATAACTTGTTACTAACATATGAATGCTCTTATACGTGCCCATTCGGGCTTACGTTATGTTGTGCTTGGCTTATTACTTGCCGCAGTAGCCATGGCATATTCCAACTGGCAAAATAATAAACAAGGCGACAGCAAAATTTATTTGTTTGCTTTAATTGCCACGCATACCCAGCTTTTGATTGGACTGGTGCTTTATACGATGAGTCCGTTGGTGAATTTCGGACAGATCAGCGATAAGGTAATCCGTTTTTATTCAATTGAGCACGTCTTCATGATGGTGATCGCAATCATTCTGATCACCGTCGGACGCGTTCGCTCAAAGAAACTTGCCGGAGCAGATAAACATCGTACCGTTTTATATTTCTACGGAATGGCGTTGGTAATTATTCTGGCTGCCATTCCCTGGCCTTTCCGGAACTTAGGCGCAGGTTGGTTCTGATTTAGCTTTTGGCTATTAGCTTCTGGCTGTTGGCTTTTTGGCTCGCAGATAGTGGTTAATAGCCAAAAGTTTTTTTGCACTAATTGTCAGTTAGTTTGTAAAAAAATACTTAATCTGATGTTGAACTAATCCCAGGCAAAAGTGAACTTGTGACCCACAGCTAAAAGCCAACAGCTATTCGCTAACAGCTACCAATCATCCAAACAAATCGCTTGAAAGATATCGGTCGCCTCTGTCGCAAATAATAAATACGATTGTTCCTGAATCGAGTTTTTTTGCAAGTTCAACAGCAGCCCAGGCAGCACCGCCGCTACTCATTCCGGCAAAAACGGCTTCTTCATTGGCCAGGCGACGGGTCATGGTAACCGCATCCTCCTGAGTTACCTCAATAACCTGATCAACCCGGTCTTTTTCAAAAATTTTTGGAAGATATTCAACCGGCCACTTTCTGATACCAGGAATGCTGGATCCGTCTGTTGGCTGGCAACCTACAATTTGAATATTTTTGTTTTGTTCTTTCAAATAACGGGAAACGCCCATAATAGTACCTGTTGTACCCATGGAAGAAACAAAATGAGTTACCTGCTGATCGGTATCACGGAATATTTCTGGCCCGGTTGTATTGTAATGTGCTTTCCAGTTATCAGGATTTGCAAATTGATTAAGCATCAGATATTCCCCGGTTTTTGCCTTTTCTTCTGCATAATCACGAGAAATTTCCATTGTATCCAGCAGCGTTACTTTTGCACCGAAAGCCTCCATTGCCAATACTCTTTCACGTGTTGAGTTCTGCGGCATTACCAGTTCAATTTCAATAGCGTATAATCTGGCAATCATGGCCAGGGCTATACCTGTATTCCCGCTTGTTGCCTCAATGAGTTTTGTTCCGGATTTTATTTCGCCGCGGTCTCTAGCTCCTTTAATCATGCTATATGCAGCACGATCTTTCACGCTCCCTCCGGGATTGTTCCCTTCAAGTTTGCCGTAAAGTTTTACGTTGGGATTTGGATTAATGCGGTTTAATTCAACTAGCGGGGTATTTCCTACTAAATCAAGAAGTGTAGACATGGGAAAATTTAAAAAATGTGATGTTTGATTGCATTGTCATTTTTTCATAAACAACATCGCGCATCACTAACCCGGTTCATTCCTGACCGGTAAATAAGAGCAAAGGGAAAATAATTATAATCAACAACCATATTTGTCTTATAGACTTAATTGATTGCAAATATAATATTTTATTGATACTTCGGAGTTGTGAAGAATGCCAAAGTTCCTGCCAGAAAAGTAGTGATTGATGATGAATGCGTTCCGCCGGGAATGGTTATCAGCTCGACATCCGGCGCTCCACGCTTTTTCATAGCCGCTTGTGCATTCACAGAATTAAAATAAAATACCAATGGATCAGCATCGCCGTGGAATAATCGGGTAGGCGTATTTGGTTTCCAGTCGTATACATCATTGTCGCCAATTGCTGCAAGAAAACCAGTATCTGTTCCCGTATTTACGGCTGTTTTAAAGGAATCGTTTAATATGGTATTGAAACTGACATTAATTGGATTGGCTATGCCAAGCTGTTCAATTTGTGCTGCGTAGGGATCTTTAAAATAGTATGTTTTCGGCTTATTCAGTTTATAAATCCTGTCGTAAGTAAGCATTACCCATAAATACAATGAATTGTAAGAAGCAACATTGTTAACAGAGCTGTTGATCACATATTTCATAAAAGCAGTTTTGTCGTATGCCCCGGCACCACAGCTTGAAGCTTTCAGGTTAAATTCAGAAGAGGCTTCTTCTTCTATTTTTTTCTGCAAACACATTGTCGCATATCCACCTTCCGAATAACCTGCAACATATAAGTTCTCATTCCATTTGACATCGGTTTGTTGTTTTAACAATTCCTTTGCGGCGCGTAACATATCCAGTGTAGAAGAAGCCAGACTTGCGCGATGTTCATACGGGTGCGGCAAATCCTTGGAAGCACCATAACCGATATAATCAGGATAAGATATAATATAGCCCATCGAACCAAATACTGATCCGAAAGTTGCAGCTTCTGAGCCGTCCTGGAAATTTGAAGGTGCAGAATCATCGGATGTAATTGTGCCATGCTGAACACTGATCAGTGAAGCAGACTGATCTGTAACAGGCATCAATACCGCTCCTGAGGCAGTAATGGCGGTACCGTCGGTGTTGGTAGTTTTATAGGTGACTTTATAAACCTTGACATTATATTTTGCAAAGCCTGCCAGGAGGGGATAAATTTTGGCAATATCATCTTTGGTAAGATCCTTAATAAATGTGCTTGATACCAGATATTTATTCTCCTCCGGTGTTACCTCATTGTCATCATCATTGCTACAAGCTGTGAAAAACAATAAGACCCAAATCAGGACTAACCAGCTTTTATGGAAATGGGTTGTAGAAGTGTTCTTTTGCATATCGTTGGAAGAATAAGTCAGTGTTTGTCAGAGATAACGAACACTGACTTATTTTTGATCAATATAATTCGATTTTCTGAAATTATATTTTTGACATATACCAACTTATCATACGGGCAGAGGCATCCGGACGCTCAACCATACCCATATGTCCTGCCTCAGCGAGAATAAACGGATAACTTTGTTTTGGATAATCTGACAAACTGATGCAGCTTTCGAAAGGAATAAGTTTGTCCTGCATACCAATGATAAACAAAACCGGAAATGGCATAGTAGCTAAAACGGCTGTTCTGTCCTCCCTGTCGCGCATCGCATTGATTCCGGTAATGAGGGCTTCGGTTGGTATTTTTCCAAAACGGGCAACATGCTCTTTCAGCTTCTCAGGATAAAGTTCTTTAAAACGATCGCCATATAAATTGCCGACGGTATTTTTTACGAACATTTCTGTGCCGTAATTCCGCAACATATCGATTGTTTGATTTCGCTGATGTTTTTTAGATTCATCATCGGCATAAGCGGTCGAATGAAATAATCCGAAGCCTTCCAGCATTTCGGGATATTTTTCTGCAAATGCCAGCGCTATATAACCGCCCATGGAATGGCCAATTAACGTGCATTTTTCAATCACGGCCGTCGTTAAAAAACGGTGGAGCTCGTCGGCATATTCCTCAACAGTTTTACAAAAAGTAAAAAGGGATATATTGGGTCTGACAACGGTGTAATATTCGTTTAATAATGCATCAACACTATCCCAAATGGAGTCGTCTACCCCGTGACCATGCAACAATACCAGTGTTTTTCTGTGTAGATTCATAGTTACTTATATTCAACGTTTGAGTTATTCTTTTGTTAAATATACAGAAAGGGTTATCGAAATTCAGGTTTTTGTTTGAATTGATTGTTAAATGTGGAGAAGATCTTGATAAATATTTGCTTTGCAAAGTACAAATGACGATTCTATTTATTTCGTTGAACCCGTAGTTTGAAACAAATTATTGGAGGCGATTACTTAAGATTATTTTCTTCTAAAAGAGAAACTAAAACTTTATCGGAAATATTGTTTTGATCCGACTTATCATAGATTAACAATAGTGTAATTGAATTATTTATGATTTTCACACAAGTAATAATCCGTGAACCACCCGATTTTCCTCTGTTTTTTGAAGATACAGCCATTCGTATTTTGTAGCAATCCCTCCCCAAAGGCGAATCTTGAAAGGGTTGATCTTCGAAGGTTTTTAATAAAACTTTGAAATCAGAAATAATGGATGGATACTTTTTTGAAAGTTTTTTTAACTCACGATCAAAATTGGAAGTAGTATATATTTCAAACATTAAGAATCCAGTTCATCCAATAAAAATTTTACCGGACGTGCCTTTAAATATCCTTTTTCAATCATCTCAAATTCTATAAATCCAGCTTTGATATTTTCCCAAACTTCTTTTTGACTTGGAGTAAGTTCATCCTCTAAGCTTAATGGTTTTTCAACATTAACAAAATCCAGTGTACGGATAAATTTCATAAAAGCCGGAAATTGGTTTTCTGGTATATTTAATGTAACCTGTTTCATATGACATATCTAGTTAAACTAAATTCTAAATCCGAAATTATATTTTAATATTTAAAGCAATAAGTTACACTAATAAAACCAAATACTATCCTCATTTGTTCAACTTCGCAATTTCCTCATCCCTTAAAACACGCCTCAAAATTTTACCAACATTTGTCTTGGGCAGTTCTGTTCTGAATTCAATTTTTTTCGGGCATTTATATGCTGTAAGATTTTCTTTACAAAAAGCTTTTACCGTTTCTTCTGTGAGATCCTGATCTTTTTTGACAATAAATAATTTCACAAGTTCACCAGATTTTTCATCAGGAATTCCGACACAAGCCACTTCCAATACGCCCGGGCACTGCGAAACGACATCTTCCAGTTCGTTAGGATAAACATTAAACCCTGAAACCAGAATCATATCTTTTTTACGGTCAACGATTTTGAAATAACCGTCAGCATCTTCATAACCAAGGTCACCGGTTTTAAACCAGCGTTTGCCGTCCTTCTCGAAAATTACCTGTACGGTTTCGTCTGGCCGGTTAAAATATCCGAGCATGACCTGAGGGCCAAAAGCACAGATCTCCCCAACTTCACCCGTATCAGCCCACTCACCATTTTCGCGAATGATGGCTAATGCGGTACTTGGCCATGGAATTCCGATCGTTCCTATTCTGTTTTCACCTATTAATAAATTGGACGATAAAACAGGTGATGTCTCTGAAAGTCCATAACCTTCACAAGCCGGACAACCTGTGGCCGCGAGCCATCTTTCAGCTACAACTTTTTGTAACGCCATACCACCAGCCGACGTAGCTTTTAACTGACTAAAATCAATTTCAGCAAACTGAGGATTATTCATTAGTCCGTTGAACATTGTATTAACGCCTGTGAATACATTAATTCTGTATTTTTTCAGGTCGCTAATAAATGCTTTCATATCTCTCGGGTTGGTGATCAACACATTAAGTGCCCCGATTTTTATGCCGGTAAGCGCATTTACGGTTAGTGCATAAACGTGGTAGAGTGGGAGCGCAGCTACAAAAATAGGAATTTCCATTTCCCCCATAACAGGTGATATCCAGGCACTATTTGCTTCTACATTGGCAATCAAATTACGATGCGTTAACATCGCACCTTTTGATACACCGGTTGTTCCGCCTGTATACTGAATAAAGGCTACGTCTATATTGGAAACAGAAGGTTTTGTATAGGTCAATCCTGCACCAAGTGAAAGTGCTTCAATGAAAGAAACCGCACCTGAAATATGATATGCAGGAACCATCTTTTTGACATACTTCACAACTGTGTTTACAATCAGCTTTTTAGGAAAGCCCAGCAAATCTCCGATTTCAGTGATAATAATATGTCTGATTTCCGTATTGCCAACAATTTTTTCAAGGTGCGCTGCAAAGTTGGCAAGAATCACAATGGCCCTGACTCCCGAATCCTTAAACTGATGCTGCATTTCCCGCGGCGTGTAAAGCGGATTGGTATTAACAACCACCAGTCCTGCCCTCAGAGCACCAAACAGCGCCACAGGATATTGGAGCAGATTTGGCATTTGTATCGCAATTCTGTCGCCTTTCTGTAATCCCAGATTTTCCAGATAGGCAGCAAAATTTCTTGAAAGTTCATCCAGTTTGCCAAAAGTCAACTCTTTTCCCATATTGGCAAAAGCGGACCTGTCTTTATACAATCTGAAACCGGTATCCATTAATTCTATAAGTGAAGAATAGGCATCCGGATTTATTTCGTAAGGAACGCCTTCGGTATAATGTTTCAGCCAGGGATAGGTTTCTTTTGATACGGCAATCATAATTTCAAATCAAATATGAATGAAAATTCTTTCAGGATTTAAGTTAATTAATTGAGACAAATAAATATTGAAGTAGTGCAATTTAATTTATCACATTGATATAACGTCATTTGCAGTTTTAAGTACTATACTGAAAATTATTTAATTATCTTTTTGAAAGTTCCCATCGCCAAAGCAGTCCTTCTTCGGGATCATTAACCTTGTCATCGGTTCTTTGAAAACCTAGTTTTTCCAGAATACGAACAGAAGCATTTTCTTCGGCCATGGTGTGCGCCAGAACTTTCAACACCCCGCTTTGTTTAAATGCGTGATCTACGAGTGCTTTGGCTGTTTCATAACCCAGTCCCATAGCCCTGTGCGTTGGCGTAATTTCATAGCCAATTTCTACCACACCGTTGGAGTCTGGTTCTCCTTTGTAACCGCAGGACCCGATCAGGATATTGCCTTGTTTGTAAACGATAAGATAAACCCACCATTCGCGAAGCGGAGGGTGGGCTTTCCATCGATGATAAGAAGGTGTAAAAGTGTCACGAAATTCGGTCCACTTTTTTGGAACATTAACACCCATCACGCGGCCAAGGACATTGTTGCCCATACGGATCGCGTCAAAAAGGGTGTCATCACAAACAATAATATCTAAACGGGGACTTTGAAGAATCATCTTTATAATAAATAGTCAATCAAAAGCCCAATTTACAAAAATCACTCTGAATTGTTCTCATCAAAGCGGTCCGTGATTGCTTTACGGATTGCCTGATGAGGACGCATACCTGAATTTTTGGAACGGGTAACAGCCCTGTCAGAATCGTTTGAACGGGCACGCATTGCCAAGTTGGACACAGTCAAATGCCCGGATCGCCAATGTTCATATTCTTCCTCGCTCATAATGTCACGGGTCACTTGTCCGTGTTCATAACCGTCTCCAAATAACTGAATACGACTATCGGTCAATGCGAGTTTTCTTTCTTCTTCGAGGTGTTCAATTTCCGTGCGGATTGAAACTTCTTCCTGTTTTAACTCTTCCCAGGTAGGCAATACTGCAATGTCGTTTTCCAAAATACTTTTCTGAGCCAGTTGCTCCGAAATAGTAGCCTGTAATTCGTCCAGCTGTTTTTCAATTTTTTTCTTGCGTCTTCTCAATTTCCATAATTTCGGATCAATTTGAAGCCATCTCATCCAGAATCCCTGTAAAACCGGCAATGCCATACCAAGGGAAACCGCGCCGGCGATAGCGAACAAAACACCACTCAATACAAATGACATCAAAGCCCATGGACTATTTACAAGATCGAGATTCAGCTGATCGGAATTTTTTAAAGCCTGCTCAATTTTGTTCGTTAATTCCGGACTGTTGATTGGTGCACCTGTCAAAGGATCAACTGCATTTAACTGCAAACCTTTAACTGATTTGTTAATTGCTTCCTTCAACTTATCTGTACGGTAGGCCTCATAACGGAACCAGCCTAAAACGATCAGAGTTACTATGGCGAAAATTGACAAAATCAATTTGAAACGTGCATAGTTAGATTTTGCTTTTGGAGAGTCATCTTTTTGATATGGTTCTTCCACCAAACGATCATATGCCGGTTTTAACAAAACTGATAACATGGCAAGTCCAATCGCAAAAGCCCAGGCTTCATTCGGGTTACGAATGTTCAGTGCATAGGCAACAATTTCATGGGAAATAATAAGGTCACCGGCGATGAATGAAATACCGGCAGCCAGGAATATTAACCCGGCAACAAGTGAATAATATGGAGCAGAACTCACACGCTTTTCGTTAAGTTTTTCAGACTGGGTATTGATGTCAGAAATGGATAAGTCCAGATCTTTCATTTTTTTTGCAGTCTGATTTACACCCATAAGCTGCTCCTGAAGCTTGTCAAAGGATTGTTTATGCGTATGAACCGTTTCCTGTCTTTTGTTTTTAACAGCATCCAGTTCATTTCTTTTTTGGTTCAGGCGATCCAAAACCCAGTCGTGGCTGACATTGCTCGACAAGTAGGCTTCATAAACCTGGCGGTCCAATCCTTCAAGGCCACTGCTGTAACCATGCTGATAGTCGCTGTTTTGATTAGGCTGTTGCTCGTCCATAACTTTCAATATTTTGTAAGAATTATCGGTTGATGCAAAAAAAATCATTCCGCACTTCTCCTGATGTCTTGTAATTGCTTGTTTGTTAATTGATTTTTCATGCGACGCGCGAGAGAAAACTCGCTTTCAAAAAGTTTGATCAGCATATCGCGTTTCGCGAAAATCCTGTCGCGTTCCGTTTCGGCTTGTCCTTGTTCACGCAAGATCTGCCATTTTTTTACACGTAACTCGTCAACCTCAATTTGTAAAGATTGTATTTCACGTTCCCAGTTTTGCGTATTATTTTCCGATTCCTGACGGTCGCGGCTGATATTTGACAGCGTACGCAAGTCATTTCTCAAAACAGTTACATTACTCAAGAGCAGCTTACCGGCAAATAGAAACAGGAAAAAGACAAAAATGAATAATGCAATAGCCTGCCATATTCCCTGGTGAGGCAAAACATTGGCAAACACAAATAACGCAGCTGCGAATGGCAAACCAACTTCCTCCAGAAGTGAGCGCCATGAGACTTTTGATTCAGTATCATGGAACATGGAAATCCGTCCAAAAAGACTGAACATGCCTGCCAGGAATACACCCAGTGCAATCCAGAAACTTTCTGCAAAAGCGGGTTTCAAAGATTCTCTGATCAGAAAGAAATTGCCGATACACATGGCAATAGAAAGTGATAAACCAATCAATGTCCTTGGTAAATGATGCTCACTACTGAATTTTGTTACAACCAGATTTTTTAATTTATTTTCTAATTCTTCGATCCGATTTCTCTTTTGTCCGATAAACAGATTTTGCTCCTGAATTTGCTCGTTATGCTGCTCAATACTGCTTAAATGTGGCGCCGCCAGATGTGAAAAGTATTTGTGGATTATGTCCGTTTTTTCAGTTGCCTCTGATTCCGACAAACCGAACAAAACGCCTTCATCGCGTAGGGTATCTTCATCTTCCAGCCAGTAGGGAATTACGACTTCTGTTCTTACTGCTACTGTTGGTTTCTGTTCAGGTTGGGAATTATAATTGATCGCTGTCACATTACTGACAGAAGTATTTAATGAATTTTGAGGCATGGTGTCTTTGAAGCTTACAGGAGCTTCTGTATGTTTTTCGGGCTCGTTATCAAAGAAATATTCTTCGTTTTTTTGCGAAGAACGGAACCAGTTTGAGAGACGCTCGGTGAATTTGGCCATAGTTAGTCATGGATTAGCCCGCAAGTATCCATCAAAACTGAGATATTGACAATATTATTGTGATAATCGGTATTTTAAATAAGTAAAGCGCTGAAAGTTAATCCTTTGGGAACATTTGTTTCAATGCGGCCCAAAGTTTTTTCTTCAAAACAACATCGGCCTCAATAACAGGCAGCGGATCGGTCAGGAGAAACCAGATTCCTTCTACTTGTTTAGGTGTATAGGGCGGAAGGAGCAGATCCAGACGTAATTTGATCAGCGGGACACCAAAAGTGATGAAATAATTTACACGTTTTTCGGAAAGGACATTTCTGGCATCAGGGCCGGCTATAAAACTGAAATTGAGAATATCTGAATTTTCTGAGGATTGTCCAACCGCCTTTAAAATGTTGTCCAAAAATAAAGCCTCCGAAACCAGCATGCCTTTTTGTTTGGGTTCATCAATAAGTATCAAAACTTTATGATTAAGCGCCGGAAACTGAACAGCGGGAGTGGCAGGCTGAGCGGGTTCTGTATTGACTTTTACAACAGGTTGAGGTATTATTTCCCTTACAGATGCTGACACAGGCTCTTCAATTTTAGCAGGAAATGCTTCCGGAATTCCTGCTTTTTCTTCGACAGGGACGATCATATCTTCCTGTAATTGAAAGAGCGTTTCGTTTTGATATAAAATTTGAAAAAGTGCTGCTGAACTCATTTCTGATTTATTATTGAATACTCCAGATACCTAATTTCTTCTTTTGTGCATCAATTTCCAGATTGGCATATTCAACACTGCTTGAATATTTCTTGAAGTGAATGGCCAATCCTTTTTTTACAAGTTCCTTATTTAATACGGATCCGTTTGGTAAAACAACTTCACCCAAAAGACGTCCGTAACGATCAAATTCTCCGGTATGTTTTATTGTTACAATCTTGCGAAAACACCGCTCGGAAGTATATTGTTTCGCCACTTTATAAAATGGTTTTCCTCTTTCAGGAGAATTGATATGTAAAAAACGGATTCTGACAGGTTTCCTTTGGCGTAATCCTGCTTTCTTTCCGTCAAAGATGAATTTCAGTTCAATGGTATCTCCGTCCTGGATTCCTATTACTTCGGCTTTTAATGGATTTGGTAAATTACTTGATTTTGGGATGTCCTGTTTTTCTCTTTCCGTCAGATAGTTTTTCTTTTGAAAGGATAATAAGCCAGGCAACAAAAGGATGGCAATCAGGTAATGTATTAGTACTCGGGATGTTGTTACTTTAAAGAAGCGCACGCGTAAATAATGGAATAAGTTGAAGTGTTAAAGGTAAGCAATACTTCGTGATCGGAGACTTTATCTTATTTGTTTTATCTTTGAATAAATGTATTAAATCTCATCGTACAGCTCATGACAATCGACCAACTGGATCTTGCCGGCACATATACGTATGCGGACTATCTTCAATGGACATTCGAGGAGCGCCTGGAAATTATAAAAGGAAAGATTTTTAAAATGTCTCCTGCTCCGGCTAGAAGACATCAGAAAATTTCTTTCCAAATTAGTAACAGAATTTATAACTATTTGAAGGGTAAAAGCTGCGAAGCGTATACTGCTCCATTTGATGTTCGGTTTACACCTTTAAAACGCAATGCAAAACCAAATCAGGTTTACACTGTTGTTCAGCCGGATATCTCGGTGATCTGTAATCTTGAAAAACTGGATGATCAGGGTTGTAGCGGTGCGCCAGACTTAATTATTGAAATCCTTTCACCAGGAAATTCCAATAAGGAATTTAAAAATAAATTTGAAGTTTATCAGGAAAACGGCGTGAAAGAATACTGGCTGGTTGACTCAACTGAAAAAGCGATTTTTGTTTATGTGCTCAACGAAGCGGGTGTTTTTATTGGTTTAAAACCCTTAATCGAAGAAGAAATCCTCACTTCTTCGGTTCTACCCGGATTTGAAATGTTAGTCGGTGAAATTTTTGCGGAATAACTATTTTAATTTTAAATCGTACCACTGAATATCTTTCAGCGGAGCGCGGCGTGAAACCATTTGAACAGGTGCATAATTCTTTTCCAGGTAATCCAGTACTTGTTTTTCAGTATCGCCTAATTCCCACAAATTATGGTTTGCCTGCATCCAGCGTATTTTTTGTTTCCAGCCATCGCGTGTAAAATGATTGGCCATAATCAATTTTGTTGAATGGCAACCCGTACACTGGGCTTTCACCATATACAAGTTTTCATCAATGATCAATCCCGTTTCCGGGTCTTTTTTTGTTGTATCTGAAATTATGACGTTGGTAAAAGGCTGAATATTTTTCGTCAGATTTTCATTGCCGGAATATTGGTTTTCTTTTCGAAAAGAGCTCAACGTTATTCCCAAAACGAGAAGAGCGATAAATGTTATTTTGATTTTATTAAATGGATTTTTCATAATCTGATTCTTAACTTACTTTCACAGCAATTCTTTCACACGCATTGTTAAGATATCCACCAGGATTCCAGGAAGGAATAACCATAGGCTGCGTAACGCCGGCATCATCGGTAGCTTTTACCCAAATTTCGTAATAACCTTTTACAGGAAATTTTATATCTGTATTCCAATGCTGCCAGGCCAGACGATTTACAGGTGCTTCCAATTTGCAATTCTGCCAGGTAGCACCAAAATCTATGGAAACTTCTACTTTTTTAACGGATTTATCTCCTGCCCAGGCATGTCCGCGCAGAGGTAAATTTTCGGTGGAGGTGATAACCGCACCCGTTTTTGGAAAAGTAATGATAGACTTTACCGGCATGGATTCGATGATCCTGAAATACTCGTCAGTAGTTGGAATTTCAGTTCCGGGCGGTACTGGATTTTTAGGCATTTTGTAACTATGTCCTTCCATTTTCGCACCGTCATGTATTTTATTGCGAACCGATATCCGGCTCAGCCATTTCCCGGAAACTGACGCCGGCCATCCGCCAATAACCAGACGCAAAGGATAACCGTGAAATTCCGGAATATCTTTTCCATTTAGTTGCCAGGCGATAATCGTTTCGTCTTCCATCGCCTTGGTCATAGGCACTCCTCTTGAAATTGCCTCCTTTTTTGGATCTTTACTCAAATGCAGATCTTTGCCGTGATAACCGATATAAACCGCGTCATTTTTAATACCGACATCTTTTAAAATATCTTTCAATCTCACACCCGTCCATTCAGCACAATGAACGGCTCCCTGGCCCCATTGATTGCCAGATGCGGCAGGGTAATAGCCGGAACGGCCGTTTCCCCCACATTCCAAAGTAAGCTGATAGGTGTAATGTTTAAATTTCTTTTTTAATTCGTCAAGAGAATATGTTTTTGGTGCAGTAACCGATTCTCCGTCAATTGTTAAAGTCCAGCTTTTTATATCAACTTCTTCCGGAATTAATCCATTGTTACGGATAAACATTTTTTCAACCGGAGTAATCCGGTCGTCCAGTAAATTAATGGGAGATTCCACATTCCAGGGTTTGTCGCCCTGTACGATCATATCACTGTTTTTGCCTTTCAAAGCATCTTTTTCTCCCAGTGCAATGGGAAGGTATCTTCTAGGTAATTTGTCTGCAAAAACGATTTCGCTGCCCAAAGTAGTTGCTATGGCGGCAAGACTGGTTTTTTTTAAGAAACCGCGTCGGTTAAAATATGACTTCATAGAATCGGATACTAACTAAAAATATAAGGCAATTTAAATCAAACCTCGTTACGAAAAGTAATTAAACCATAAAACTTACTCATAAAAAAGGCCATCCTACCTAAGGACGGCCTTTTGATTCAAGAAATAGCGTGTATCACTGATTTGAACTTTACTCACTAGTAGTGCATGTATATGTTCAACAGGACTAGGTTTACATGTTGATATTTATACTATAAGAAAAGACCTGCAATAGCAAGAACCTGATCTTTTGTAAGTGGTTCGTCAAATGCTTCGGTAATTGCTGCGTCCGATTTACCAGCAAGACCTGTTAGGTTTACTCCACCCTGCGTTTTGTTATCCTCACCTGCATACACGGCTGCCGGTGCACCTTCTGCATTGGTAATCCAGGATTTAATTGCTGTATTACCCGTAGCAGCACTAAGCAATTTACGAACGATTGAAGCATGTCTTGCTTCCACAGAGTGAACCTGCAAAGCATATTGCAACAAATCAGGATCGGCCATTAAACCGCCAGCCTGGCCTTTGTAAGCTCTCACACCTGTATCTTCAAGTGCATGAGAAACAGTAAGGAATGTGTTATAATCTGTAAACACGGTTGCGAAATTACCTTTTGCTGTAAAATCAAAAGCCGGTTTGGTTACTGCTTTTGCACCTAATGCACCTTTAAGAAAAGCCACATGCTGCGTTTCATGCTTACCAATCTGCGTAAAAATGGCCTTGTCTGTTGAAGGGATCAAACCAGATGCTGCGTTAGCTGCCTGATAAAAATCGTCCTCCAGATATTCAAGTGTCAAGGCAAAATTTAATATATCAACAGCACCTGCGGATTGCGCATATGCTTTGTTAACGATTGAAGCAAAAGCGGTAGGAACAGCAACAGCTGCAATTTTACTGCCAATTCTGTTCATAAAATGACGGCGTGTCGCATGTTCCAAACGGCCCACTGAGTCACCATCTATTTTTTGAATTTCATCTAATATTTTGAAAATGTCCATATCGGTCAAATGTTGAAGTCTGTTGGAAAATTATTTAGGTAAGTTAGCTCCGCTGATCTTGGTTTTTACGTAAGGCTGAACGGCTGCAAGAATTGTTGCAGAAGCAGTAGCTTTATCCAAACCATTAGAATCGATCTGCGTATCGCTTGCGAAATCAGCAGTTTTTGGTGTTAGCAAATCACTGATCGCAGCTGCATGACGGGCTTCAACCGACACAATTTTTCCGGCTATCAAAAGATAATCTGCTGATTTGATAAACTTGCCAGCTCCATTATAAGCTGCAACGCCTGTATCTTCAAAAAGTTTTGCTGCTCCAAGAACTGCGGCACGGCTTGTGAAATCTATTTTAGAAAAATCAACTTCAAGTGAAGGGATAATCTGAGTAGGCGCGGCTGCTGTAAGAGCGGCTTTGAAAAAATCTCTGTGGATCACTTCGTGATCGCGGATATCAGTTAAAAGAGTAGTTTCAGCAGCAGTGATTCCTGTGTAAGGAGTTTTTACAACCTGTTCGTAAAATGCAGCTTCAAGTTGTTCCAGAGCGTAAGCGTAGTTAAGAATTCCTACATCACCAGAACCTAAATCAACTGTTGTTCCATCAACCGGAGTGACTACGTCATCATCGTCATTTTTACAAGCTCCGATCGCGAGTGTACCAACCGCTGTTGCAACACCTGCCGAACGTAAGAATAGTCGTCTGTTCAGAACTGATTTCTGACCGTCCTTTTCAGAATCGTTTTGTGAAATTTTATTTTTGATCATAGCAATTAAAGGTTACGATTTCCTTTCGCCCGTCGAAAAGATTATTTGAAAAACCTACGCCTGTAATTAGTCTTTAGATCGATCGCTAAAAAAAAAGGTATAATTTATTTACTATTTATTATGGTTCTATTTTGTAATCATCAGTTACTTGTAAAAGCAAAAAAGCCCCTGAAATAAATTCAGAGGCTTTTTGTACTATGTTGATTGTTCTTCCGTAGTTATTGCTTAATCACTTTGTGAGAAATTACAGCTCCGCTTCTGCTTACCATTTGAACTATGTACAGACCTGCTGACAGGTTTTGAACATTGATTTCACTGGTTGGTGAAGCCGAAGACTGATACACCGTTTTTCCGTTTGCGTCAAAGATTTTGACGGTTTTCACAAGGCTGAAATCCTCTGTTTTGATGATCAGTTTTTCAGCAACCGGATTAGGGTAGAAAGACGTTGTAAGGTTTGATTCGAAGGTCAATGATTGAATACGGCTGTATGCGAAAGTTGCATCTCTATCAATCATTTTCAGACGGTACAGGTTTTCCCCATTCAGCGGTTTTCCATCTGAAAACGTATAATTTTTCAGTGAAGTACTTTCACCATTGGATTTCTGGGTTCCAATCAAATCCCAGTTTTTACCATTCTGGCTTCTTTCGATTTCAAAACGGTCGCTATTAGTCTCTTCCGTTGTTGACCATTTCAACTGGGCAGTCTGGCCTTCTCTTGTGGCGGTGAAAGAGGTTAGGGTAACCGGAAGCGCACCTGTGATCAGAATCGTGTAGGTATTTTGGGCAGTTTGTTCTCCATCTGTTACAAAAACCGTAAAGGTATTGGTACCCTGACCGGCAGCAGTTGGATTTCCTGATAAGTCGCCATTTGCAGCCAATGTGAAACCGGTAGGAATAGCGGCTACTCTGAAAGTAGGTGCAGTTAAAGAATAAACCAAGGTAGCACCGATTTTTCCACCGCTACCTGCTCCCGTTCCTGTTGTAGCGTTGGTAGCAGAAGAGATATTTTTCGAATAGGTAGAGCTACTAATTGATGTAGATGGGAAAGTACCTCCCGGAAGTAACAGTTTAGGACTTACAATCAATGTATAAGGCTGTGGAACAGTTTGTGATGATGTTGGATCAGTCACCGAAATGGTAAAGGTATATGTACCTGGTGTCGTTGTTGTTCCGGATATTACACCAGCCGAGCTTATCGTCAATCCCGGAGGAAGAGTTCCGCCTGTTAGTGCATAAGTATATGAGGCAGTTTCACCGCTTCCGCCGGTAGGTACTGGAACAGCAGCAAGTCCATACGTAGGAGCACCTTCGTAGCTGTTTGGGAGAGCAGTTGGGTTAGCAACAAGTTGGTCATATACTTTTACATTACTGTATGTCTGATCAATAAACTCGCCGGATTCGGTGTCTGTAATTCTAACTACAAAGTTATAAGAGCCGTCTGTGGTAGGTGTTCCTGAGAAGGTACCGTCAGAGTTCAATGTAAGGCCTGTTGGTAAAGCTCCGGAATTTACGGCATAAGTTTTTGCTGCCCCGCTTCCACCCGATGGTGCCGGGATTGCGGATGCACCATACGCTGTGTTTTCAATACCGAATGGCAGTGCGCCGTTGTTGGCAACAAGAGCTGGGTAAACAACAAGATCTTTTGTTAAAGTTAAACCTGTTGATACACCATTTTCCAGAATAGTTACCGTAATAGGATAAGTGGTTTTGACTGCCACAGTTGGTAAAGTTGTAGCTGAAACTGCACCCGTGTTACCGTCGAATGATACGCCTGTAGGTGCGCCAGTTTGTGTATAAGTAAAGGTATGGCCATCACTGGTTCCTTTAATAAAACCACCTGTCGCTAATGGTTTACCAGAGATCCCTTTTGGAATTGTTACTGATGCGTCGGTGATAACAATTACTCTGAGTTTTGTAGAGTCAGACAAGTTTACGCAAGATCCTTTTTTTGCCAAAGCAATGTAGTCACCATTTGTTGAAACACTTATTGGAAAAGCTCCACCCGTACCAATTTCTGTGGTTGCTGGTAAGGCTCCTTGCCAAACAATACTATTTCCTGTTGAAGTAGCAGTAACTGCCGGTGTTGTATTTGGGAAAATGTAAACCAGTTTTTTGGTTAACGTAGGTTTTGCAGGAACCGCCTGAATATCATAGATTTCGATACCTCCACTAATTACGTTTGCCGGAAGAAGAGCACTGTAAGAAACTGTAATTTTGTCGAATGCTCCGCCAGGCGCAAAATAGAATGGAATAACTTGATTAGTCGTAAGAAGGCCGATATTGATGAGTGATGAAAGTGCAGTTTTTGATCCCACTGGTGTTGAGCCATTAAATGCCTGCACTTGTACACTACCTAAAACGCCTACGGTTAGAACAGTACCTGGTAATGATAACAAAACCTTTACTTCATCAGTCGCAGCCGAAGGTCCGGTTAAATATACGGTTTGGGAAATAGTTTCAGCAACACCTGCGCCAACCAAACCTGATGCAAGTGTTGAGTGAGTTGTTGTACTGTTGTCAATTGCAGACTGCGGGTTAAGAACAGTATTATTTAATGTTACAGAAGCGATAGATTCTAGTTTTCCAAGATCTGTGTATTTTGGAAGTCCACAGTTAACGGCATTTTCATAAGATGCGTAGTAGACTTTTAATGATGCAGTTCCAAAACCTAGTGTGGCAACACCCTCATAATCAAGAGTAACACGAATCGCACTGTAAGCATTTGTTGGTGTGACTGCCAGAAATAAATTTCCACTGCCATCTTTTACCAGAGTTGAAGTAGTTGCCCCACCACCCGGAACAGATACTTTTATAAGATCATTGGAGAGCAAGTCTAAAAGATTTACTACATCTGAAAGATCCACCGTTATACCTGTAAAAGTAGGAGCGTCAATTCTTATGTAAGATGTTTTACCCGCTGGAATGACTGGTGAAGTTCCGGGAAACGTCATTTCAATAAAAGAATTACCTGCTACGGACACATTTACAGGTCCAATATTTACGGAAAGACCGCTTGCGTTTAGTGTGGCAAAATTAGTATAATTTGCGTCAGTTGCAGCATTTGGAGTTACGACTGATGTTCCGTTCGGAATATATTTTTCGTCTGATAAAAATTGATTCCTGTTACTGCTTACTCCACTCGTGTTAGTAGTGGCATACAGCTGCGCATATGAATTTTGGGAGACCAGAGTAACTATTAACAGAAGTGCTAAAAGTGGAGAAATCCAATCTTGAAAGTTTTGTTTTTTGTAAAAAAATCGTTTCATGACAAAAAAATTATAGTGAGAAAAATTTAGTAAAAGCATTATTGTCCTAACGTGTCTACGCCTGTTAAATACAGTTTAACTGAGTTCAAGTCTGGAATACAGGTTTCACTGATTGCCGCATATCAGCAGCAATCAGGATGGCGCGTAAGAATGATTACATAAATTGGCTATATTATTGTTGCCTATTTATGGAGTGCATTTCGCTGTCGTTTATACAGGGAGAGAAAAAGAGATGTAGTATTCATGATATTATATATAGTGAGAAATATTTAGTAAAAGCAAAGGTGGTATAGCGATATCAGGGCATAGCTCTTCCAGTCCGGTTCAAATACAGTTAAACAGGGTGTTTTTATATTATATTAGAATCAGAGCTGCGAATTAGCTGTAAATCAGCATAGCGGCAAGCAACAGCAGTCGTATGACTTTGCTATTTGGGGTTTACCAAAGCATTCGTCAAACCTATGCTGTCGTTGGGGCAGAGGAAATGTCAAAGATGTGTTTTTCATATTATGTACTATTGTATGGTGAGAAATATGTTTAATGTTATAGGGTCAAGACAGGGATAAGAGTCAATCAATTCAATTAGCGAGGCTATTACCTCACATAGAATCGCTTACCATCATATTGATAGTGCCTGATTTTGAATGCATGTCAATTTTCTCTGTCTTCTAAATTTCTAATTTTAGTACCTTTTTAATCATTGTGGAGTTCCGATGCTGATAAATCAAGACCAGATTGTAAGCCAGCAAGTTGTAAGCTGATACCGGCAGCATGTTGTGGGGTAAGGTTACTACAACGGCTTAAAATCTGACAATCAATATTTAAGCCATTGATCACTTCAATACAGGGTAAAATTTCATTGCCTTGTTTCAATTAAATCACTAATTCAGAACGTCAAACTAATGTTATTTCTTTAAGCACTTTATTCTATCATAAACATAGTAAAGTTTCTACAATTATCTAACACATAGTTAGATTATTTTATTTAAAAAATATTTAGCGGTTTAGCAGAATGCCCATTCAAGTGAAAATGAAGATGTAATGAAAGGATTTTAAGAATTGAAGTGTTTTTGAAGGAAAAGAAAAAAGAAAAAATTTACCCTTTTTGTACAAGAAATAAAGGTGTTTTATTTCAGGCTGTTAAGGCATAAAAAAACATCAAAAATTAAATCCAGGTATTGTAATACCTGGATTTAATTTTTGATGCTCGTACCGAAAGAGTACAGATTTTTGAGATAACGTTGAGTAAAAGTTTATGTAATATTTTTTAATATTTAATGTTAATGAATATCCAACACATAATCCGGCGAATTGAAATTATATTTCAAAATATCAAAAGTAATATTTGTTCTACAAGTATTCGCTTAAAAAATTCGTTGTAAATATATAAATTATTTGGAATTATATGAGTGATCATGTCAAAAAAAACAGAATTTTTTCTGTTTTCTAAAATAGTCATGATTCGTGTTCGGTTAGTTTCGAAAATAAATGCGAACAGAATATCGAATTTATTTTATAAATTCTTCGATGTTTAATACTTACTTTTGAAAGCTACAACATTGTTAATTGTAGATAGCTATTTAACTGATTGATATTAAGTGTTTTGCCTAACTAAATTTGTATCATGACGGGTTGTAGATTAAATATTGAAGTGTCATGACAATAGAATTCCAGAAATAATTTGTCAAACAAAACTCGCAGGATTATGAAAAGACTAACATTGGCCATGATGGCTCTGTCAATAGTATCTCTGATTTCTATCACGAAATCTGATGCTATGACCAATTGTCGTGTAGAAGTTTTAGTACAAGATAAAATGTCTGTAAAACCGGAGGATTTACCCGAACCAATCAAATCCACGCTCTCCGCCGGAGCCTATGCAGGATGGGAAATTACTGAGGCATTTCTGATCACAAAACCAGATAAGACCCAGTTTTTTGAAATCATCGTAAAAAAAGGAAGTGAAATGTCGAAAATCAATCTGGATAAAGACGGCAGGAAGGTTGAATAAACGTTTTAAGAAAGAAAACGCCGAAAAGCAGAACATTCTCCGGCTTTTTGGCGTTTATTTTTGCAATTTTGCATTTCCGCAAATCGTTACATAAAGAAATTTTTAATATCTAATCCTTTTTTGCCTTATGGCTCACTTGCTCCTTGTTGAAGACGATACCACATTTTCTAAACTGCTAAGTAATTTTCTTGGTAAGCATGGCCATGAAGTGCAGGTTTGCTCAACAATAGCGGGAGCGAGGGAAGCAATACGTTCTAATGGTGCAGATAAATATGCAGTGCTGATGCTGGATTACCGGCTGCCGGACGGAAACTCGCTGGATCTTTTGAAATCACTTAGAGAGGAAGGTAACAGAACGCCGGCACTGATCATGACCAGTTTTAATGATATCAGAACGGCAGTGACTGCCATGCAGAGCGGAGCGTTTGATTACATCACAAAGCCTGTCAATCCGGAAGAATTATTGATGGTACTGAAAGAGGCGCTGAATCGAAAAGAAACTGTTTCTGTCAAAACAACAAAAAAGCCGGAAAAACAATCGCTTGATTTTATTGAGGGTAATAGCAAAATTTCGAAACAACTATATGAGTACGTCCGTTTGGTTGCACCTACGGATATGTCGGTCATAATTCAGGGCGAGAGTGGGACCGGAAAGGAGCATGTTGCCAAATCCATTCACAGACTAAGTAAACGCAGCGATGGTCCCTTTGTGGCGATTGACTGTGGCTCACTTTCAAAAGATCTTGCCGCAAGCGAACTTTTTGGACATAAAAAAGGTGCTTTCACTGGTGCTTTGCAAGATAAAATTGGTCAGTTTGAGGCTGCTGACGGAGGAACACTATTTCTGGACGAAATTGGGAATCTTGGCTATGATGTGCAGATAAAACTGCTTCGTGCTTTGCAGGAAAGAATCGTTGTACCGATTGGAAGTACAAATCCGGTGAAGGTGGATGTGCGGTTGATTGCTGCTACCAATGAAGATTTGATGTTGATTTCCCAGACCGGCGATTTTAGAGAGGATCTTTATCACCGTTTGAATGAATTTAAAATTCAGGTTCCTGCGTTACGTGAAAGAGGAGAGGATATTGATGTTTTCATTCAGCATTTTGTTGATAAGGCCAATGAGGAATTAGGAAGAAATGTTCGTGAAATATCCAGAGAAGTGATGGATATTTTCCTGAAATATGACTGGCCGGGTAATTTGCGTGAACTGAATAATGTGATTAAAAGACTTGTGCTTTTATCGAAAGATGAAATTGCTGATCTGAAAGCGTTACCGCAGGAAATGATCACCTCTATGGAAGCTGTGCCAGCTGCTCCGGTGAAATTGCCCGGAGGCTCAGACCTGAAACTGTTGCAGGAAACGCATGAAAAGGAAATGATTGAAAAGGTGTTGCAGGATGTTCGTTATAACAAAAGCAAAGCCGCAAAGCTTCTGAACATAGACCGCAAAACACTTTACTATAAAATTGAAAAGTATCATATCGAGTAAGACAAAATCTTTTCATCGATCTGTTCAATTAATATATCAGCCTCTGCAACTGTTTTATTCAGTTCGGAGGCTGTCATGCTTTCCGGGTTTTCCCTGAGTGAAATTTCGATTTTTCTAAATTGAACAGATATTTCAGGTGCTCCAATTTGCCCGATCCGGCCAGATAAACGATGCGCTATGTCTGTTATTTTTTCAGTATTATGCACCGAAATGGATTCTTTTAAATCAGACAAATCATTTCGGGTATCTTTTACGAATTGTTCAAGAATTTCTTTTAATAATGTTTCATCGCCAAAAGTCATTTCTTCAAGTACACTGAAATCAGGTGCATTTGAAAGTTTTTCGGGATTTTCAATGGCCAAGCTGGCCGGGATTTTTGCTGGCTGATTATCGGAATTTGCCTGCAACAAATCCAGAATTTCAGTGGAATGAAATGGCTTCATCAAAATCCCGTCAAATCCCATTTCTAAAAGTTTGCTCTGTTCTTCCGGCAAAGCCTGGGCAGTCAATACATAAATCTTTACCGATTTTGAAGCTACTTTTCTTAATTGCTGACATAATTCGGCACCGTTCAGGCCAGGCATTCGCATATCTGTTAGCACCACGGTAACTTCTTCATCCCACTCTTTTTCTAATACTTCCTCGGCCGAAGAAAAACAATCATGCGCGACATGATGTGTTTCCAAAACCGAAGCACACCATTTCAAGATGAAGGCATCATCATCCACAAGCCAGACCTTGCCGGTTATATTGTAATTTTTTTCTGAGGACTGGTCGTTGACCCCGGAAGGGATTTCACCTGTGAGGAACTCTGTATTGACTGTAAATGTGGTCCCTTTATTCAAAGTACTGTTAACTTCAATAGTCCCGCCCATCGCATCAACCAGCGCTTTTACAATACTCAACCCCAAACCAGTTCCGCCGAAACGACGGGCAATGGAAGGATCCGCCTGTTCAAATTGATTGAAAACCCGGCTCAACTGTTCTTTTGACAATCCGATTCCGGAATCTTCGACTTCAAACTTCACAGCAATATTATTTTTTATTTCAGTGTGTGAAACTCTTAATACTACCTGGCCTTTTTCTGTGAATTTGATGGCATTTGTCAGTAGATTATATAAAATCTGGCGAAGCCTGAAAGGATCTCCCTTCAGATACACCTCATTGCCAAGTGTATTTTCCAAAGACAAAACCAGCGATTTGGAAGTGGCTGTCGGCCCCAACATTTTCACGACTTCGTTTAGCAAGGGTGTTATTGCAAAATTTCTTTCTTCAAAAGTGAACTGGTCAGAAATGATCCGGCTGTAATCCAGCACTTCATTTACCAGATAAAGTAAATGCTCTGATGCTGAATGGAGCGTTTCCAGATCTTCCTTTTTTGGTTTTTCTTCTTTTTTTAAAGCCTCGGCATAACCTATGATCGATTGCAGCGGCGTCCTGATTTCATGGCTCATGTTGGATAAAAATCGTTGTTTTGCCATGCTGTGATATTCGGCTTCTTCTTTTGCCTCTTCCAAAGCATAGCGGTATTTGCTGCTTCTGGTAATATCTGTGAAAATAAAATAAGCCAGTAGGGCAGTAAGGAAGAAAAATCCGATCATGATGTATTCGATCTGGTTGATACTTTCTCCAACCATATTTTGGGTTTGCAAACCATCCATACTGGCCTGGCGAACAATTTCTCCTTCTACCTCCTGCATCACACTCCGCAACTGCCCTACAAGTGCATTCCCGGCCGTGGTCAGCTCATGTTCCCGGTTCACAAAACGATCGGTACGTGCGCGTTGTGATTTTTCAATAGCCTGCACTGCCACTCCTACTTGTTCAATAGTGCTGTCTTCCCTGGCCACTTTAAGCGTATCAATATGGGAAGTAACTTCTTCTTTTCTGATCACTTTGGGTAGCGGGGCAGGAGGTGGGGTTTTTACTTTTTTGTTAAAAACCCGGTTGAAAAATCCCTTTTTTTCTTCGGGAGCTGAGGAAACCACGGGCTCCGTGTAAACAGTTGTTGTAGTTGTTCTTCTCTCCGTAGTAATGACGGTGCTGTCCGGTCTCTTTCTTTTCTTGGTGGTAATAAGCCCTGAAATGCTACTGACTTCTTCTGAGAGTGCTTTATTATTTACCAGTTTCGACCTAACTCTGACATAATCACTATAAATGCTATCCCTGGCGATGAGGATACTTTTCATCGAGTCAATACGTATAACCTGCAACGGTGTATCACGACAAAAGAAACTTAACGTATCCAGCGTACTGATCAGCTGTGCTGACTGGTGTAAAAACTGCTGCCTTACCGAATCTTCTTTTTCAGGAAGTGGCCTGGCATTTTGTAGTTGATCAAGTAAAAGAATGTCTTTGAAGACCTTATTGACAATCCGTAATTTTTCACTGGGAGTAGAAAGGATTTCCAGCTTTTCCAGCATATTTTCGAAAGCGATTTTACTGACAATCCATGAAGATCCCAGTGCAATGGCGGCCACGAAGAAGCCCAAAAGCACTTTGCCTTTTACAGACTTTGTAAATGATCTGTTTCTTTTCGAAGACATTATAAATTGATCATGGTATTGATTACTAACGCAATTTTGCGAAAAAAACGTTTAGTTTTCCAAAGAATGCATTTTCCCTGTATTTTAAAGAATGCTGTTTTCCGTTTAAATCACAAAAAAACAGGCCACCTCAATGAAGAAGTGACCTGCCAGTAATATTTTTCAGATTTGTTATTTTGCCAAAGAGTTGATCCAGGCAGCAATTTTCATCGCGTCTCCTTTTGGAACCTGTGGCATTGGAGCCATTGGTGTCGCAAAATCAGGCCAGTTTTCAGGTTTTGGAGCGTAGATCAAATCAACAATCTGCTGATTGGTATACTTACGTTTCGCAACATCAACATAAGCCGGGCCAACTACTTTTTTGTCGGTTGCATGACAAGCCAGACATGTATTTTTAGTAAGCAATGGTTTTACTTCTTCCCATGTTGGTGCTTTTGAAGCTGAGGCTGTTTTTGCCGGTGCAGCTTTTCCTTTTCCATCCGGAGAAATATGTTCTTTTACCGGTGCGGCTTCTGTTGCTTTCACGTTTCCTGATCTGGATGTTTTCAAATCAGCAGATTTCAATTTCTCACCGTCAGGGATGTTGTTTAAAGTATAGTATGCGTCCGGGTGAACCAGTGACCAGTAATTTCCGGCAGCACGTACACCTTCAAGCTGAATTTTATGCACGTAATACTGACGCATTCCATCCAGTACGATTCTCACTTTTTTGCCATCTTCTGATACTTTCACACCCTTCACATTTACTTCTTCCGGATTGATCGGAGGACTTCCGTATACAGGATAGTGTTTGTATAAATAGCTGCTCACTTTGTAAGAATCAAGATCTTCCGCAGATTTGCGGTCAACCGGCATAGTGAATTCAATTTCAAAACCATCAGGCTGTGCCTTCACAGTATACATTTCAAACGGCATTTTTCCATTCCAAACCAAACGCTGCAATCCCTGATTGGCATCACCTGCCGAACCCCATCCACGGTTTGTTTCACCCACGAACATAGAACCATCCTTGTCAAAAGCCATACGCAAAACGCCCGACTGGAATCCGCTGCGGAATCCGATAGAAGCACCCTGATATTCACCTTTTACTTTTTCAAGTACCAGACGCATGATGTTACTTTGTCCCTGGTCACCAACAAAAACCTGGCCGGTAAATGGACCGAAGCCTCCTTTTGTTTCATCCATAATCAGTTCAGAAGTAGAAACTCCGTGAACACCATAAGGCAACCAAACAGCCGGAAGCTGAACCATAGGATATTTTTCTTTCAGTTGATATAAAAACTGAGGCTCTTCTTTTCTTGTATTTTCAGGTTTGATCGCACGGTTATTTGCATCTCTTTCCTGACGGTTATCGCGTTCCGCGAAGAATTGTTTTTCAGTCAATTTAACAGGAGAATTTGGTAGTTCAGCCCATTTCAGACCAGCCGGATGTCCCATAAATCCACCTTTTTTAACAGGGAAAACGCCACCAGTTCCCATCCAGTCACCCTGGTTATCTGTATACCAAAGTTCGCCGGCGAGCATACTGATACCCGCAGGAGAGCGAACGCCTGTTGCGTATGGCTCAAACTTTCCATCCGGCGTGATACGGAAAATCCATCCGCGGCCCGGAACACGGCTTTCGCCTCTCCACCATTCTTCGTCACCAAAAGCTACGTTTCCACTTACGAAAAAGCTTCCGTCCGGAGCAACTTTCGGTCCAAAAGAATATTCATGGTAATGCCCTGATAATGGCCAGGCGTAAACTGTTTCATAAACATCCGCTTTTCCATCACCGTTTTTGTCGATCAGTTTTGTCAGTTCACCACGTTGCGCGCAATACAAAACACCGTCTTTGTAAGCAAGACCAAGGATTTCGTGCAAACCCGTTGCGAATTTTCTGAAATAAGGCGTACGGCTAGTAGGATTATCCACGATCCAGACATCTCCACGGCGGGTTGAAATTCCCAAAGATCCGTTTGGCAAACTGGTCAAACCACCAACTTCCAACACAATTCCCTCGGGAATCGGCGGCGTGATGATCTTGTAAAAATCTTCCTCTTTTGGCGATTCCTGAGCTTTTACCATCGGTAGAGCCGCCAAAATGATTAATGCTATTTGAGCAATTTTTTTCATTGTTATTATCAGCTTATAGCTTTGATTACTTTAATTAGAATAAGATGGCATATTTCAGATCTCCGTTTTTCACCGGAACAATCAGTTCCTGGTTTCCATTAACCGTTCTGATCTCAGGTTTCACCGTTTTGTCGGTAATCTGGATAAAATACGATTTGTTGTTAACCGCGTAAAGTCCTTCTGAAACTTTTTCAATTGAAGTACCTTCTGCCAGTTTCGCTACAAGATCTTTTACAGGATTAGCAACTTTTACTTCGCGTTCGAAATATTGGTTATTCACTACTGAAAGATGATCAGAAACCGGAGAACCGAAAGCGATGTAATTGAATGTAGGCGCATCCGTATCATCCAGTGAATATCCTTTTGGACGGTAGCCGCTTCCGGTAGTATCTGCCACCCAGGCAGATTGTCCGTTGATTTTTCCAAGCAACATATCATTTCCTAAAAGCGTAACGCTGCCACGTGGACGGGATGAACCATCACCGCGGTCGTGCCACATTGGTGTTGCATCAAGAAATTCTCCACGCCAAACCTGCAAAACCGCGCCTTTTTCAAGGTCATAGGTATAATGCAGATTAGAAGGACTTCCTACTGAAACTGCATGTACAATACGGATATTTTTTGCAGCAGGTGTTTTTTTGAAATCCATAAAACTGCGCATAACCGTATTGGTGTTGGCCGTAACCAGGATAGGGTCCACGCCACCACCCGTTGCGCCGGAGCTTAAAGTATTCAAAGAAGTTTCTCTGAAACCAGGGCCGGAAACCCAAAGTCCAAGAACCGGTTTCATCCAGCCTTCTGTTTTGTTGTTGAAAAGCTCAATATTATGCGTGCCGGCAGCTAACGTAGTTTTTGCCTGACGGAAGCCGTTATTGTCTCTGCTTTCCAGTGGTAAAACATCTTTTCCATCAATTTTCAGGTAAGAATTTCCAGCGGCCTGCAATCTGAAATTATAATCACCGGCTGTGGGTGCGTTATATTTTCCGTTGTAAACGAAAGAGTAGTTATTAGCTTCTTTCAAAATCTCCCAGGTAAGCGCATCCGTTTTTCCGGATTCCGCTACTTTTTGTTTTGAAAGATCTTCTTTATCAGAAAGATTTCCGTAATAAGTCTTATAAGTAAGGTCTGATAACGTTCCCGGTTTTTTGTCAAAATTATTGATCACAATGTTTTTGATCGCCAGTGAACCGTGATCCCCCTGGATACGGATAGGCCCCATCGCAACGTCTTCTGCTGTAAGAGAACCACGTGTCGGGCCGCTCACTGCTACATTTTCATGGATAAGAACGCCGTTCAGAATAATTTTCAAAAACACAGCGTTAGAAATTTTCTTTCCGGCGGCATCGAAACGCGGAGCCTGGTAAGAAATTTTGATATTTTGCCACAAACCAGGAGCTTTGGCTACATTGAAACGAGGTGCATAACCTTCGTAACCTTTTTCGCCTTCTGGTTTTGAATCATTCCAGCGTTCGTAAATTCCGCCGTTGTCGTTATACTTAGCCGTTTTTTTACCCCAGCTATCAAATAGCTGAACTTCATAATTGCCTTGCAGATAAATACCTGAATTGGATTCTTTTGTCAACATAAAATCCATTTCAATATCCAGATCTCCATGTTTGAAATTGGAGATTAATTCGTATTCCTGACCGTACTTTCCTTTTTCGTGAATAGAGGCTAAAACTCCTTTACCAGGTTTGGTATTCAAAACATTGACTTTGGAAATATCAACAGAGGCGTCGCCCACAATTTTCCAATTGCCGGCTTTGTTCGTAAATGCGCTTAGGTCGTTAAGAGGAATAGCCTCCTGTGCAAAAGCAGATTGCACGGCTATCACTCCCAGACCCCAGGCGATAAATTGTAAAAAGAAACTGTTAGGTTTAAACATACAAAAAGTAAGCTTAATAGGTTTATAGATAAAAAGAGGTACAAATTACGATATAAGAATCGGGAAAATCACATTTCTTTTCTGCTGAAAAATCAATCTCATTCATTTTAACATACTATTTCATAATGCATAAGCCAGATTTCGGGGCGAAGTAATTGCAATCCTGATTCTTATAAAAATCAAAATGCGAATTCATTGCAAATTAACAGATCCAACTTGCAGGTTGTTAAAATAAACCGCCGTTGGATCTGCCGGAAAAAGCTAAACGTTAGGAATAATTATATCTTGATGATTTCAGGTTACTATTCAGAGGAATTTGCAAGGTGATTTTAGTTATCAACACTAAATCGGTTTAGCAAACTTACTTAGATATTAATAATTTTTCAACAGGTAGTATGAAAATTACCTCCGGCAGGATGAATTTTAAGACGCCGTTTTTGTTGAAGAATCCCTGATGATCAGTTGGGCTGGAAGAATAATCTCGTGAATGTTAATATCCTTTTCTTTTAAAGCGTTCAGCATAAGCCTGATAATGTGCGTGGAAAGCTCCGGCACAGGCTGCGCCACAACGGTAATAGAGGGACTGTAAAATTTAAAAAGATCCTGATCGTCAAATGAAACGACGGCAATATCATTGGGAATATTGAGTTTCAGACTTTTAATCGCCTGCAAACCCCAGACACCGATATAGTTGGTGGAGAAGAAAACTGCGTCAATTTCTTTGTTCGTACTTAAAAAAGAAGCGATCTCGTTAACATTTTGTTCTTCGCCGTTATAAAAATTTAGTTTTTTGACAAAGGTTTTAAGTCCGGCATCTTTCACAGCTTTTTCATAACCACCTTCACGGTCAGCCATTTGCATCTGATCAGATTCAATCGAAACAAAAGCAATATTTTTAAAACCATTTGTAATTAAATGGTTAATTGCCTGGCAGCTGCTATTAAGATTTTCAATCCCGACATAATTGCATTTTAATTTCGGAAGGTTTCTGTCAATCAAAACGACTGGTATATCCTCGTCAATCAATGATTGAATTTCATCTTCGATTCCCTCGGGAGGCGTGATAATAAATCCGTCAATCGACCGGTCGCGGAAAAGCCGGATCAGTTCTATGGCCTTTTCTGTTTTGTTATCTGTGCTGCAATAAATAATCCGGTAACCTTGATTATGCGCCTCTTCCTCGATCAGTCTGGCAACCTGGGCAAAAAGAAGGTTATTGGAAATATCTTCCACCATCAGGCAGATAATTTTCGATTTGCCGGTCCGTAATCCCTGTGCCATCATATTGGGTTTGAAATTCACCTCTTCGACGAACTTCAAAACCTTTTCAGTAAGTGCTTCACTGATTCTTTTTTCCTTGGCCTTACCGTTCAGAATGAAAGAAACCGTTGTAATTGATATCCCCAATTCTTTTCCTATATCCCGTATGGAAAGTTTTTTACTCATTTTTAAACGGCGGGCGTTAATTATGCAAAATAAAAATTCACCGGAAACCTCAGCTTCCAATGAATTTCTATTCCTATATTTTTATATAAAAAAACCAGAAAGCAATATACACAATCATTTCTTAACTGATTCCATCACCACTCTTTTCTTGTTTGGCCTGGCACCCATCACGAAGTTGATCTTGCCACCTTCCATAATTTCGGAATGGGTAATGTAGTTGCGGGTCAGGACTTTACCATTTAGCTCAATTTTTTGAATGTAGACATTTTTATCGCTCTGGTCTTTTACGTCAATTTCAAAAGTTTTACCGTTTTCAAGATTAAGCCTGGCATTTTGTACCGTCGGGCTGGTGAAAATATATTGATCTGAACCAGGTGCAACCGGATAAAAACCCAGTGAACTGAAAATAAACCAGGCACTCATTTGCCCGAAATCATCATTCCCACCCAAACCGTCTACCGAAGATTTGTACATCGCTTTCAAAATCATTCTGGTTTTTTCCTCTGTTTTCCAGGGTTGATCAAGCCAGTTGTACAAATACGCCACATGATGAGAAGGTTCGTTTCCGTGAACATAATTTCCAATAATGCCGTCACGGGAAATATCTTCTGTATTCTCAAAATATTTATCAGGCAAATTCATACTGAAAAGCGAATCCAGATGTGCCGTGAAACGTTTCTTTCCACCCATGAGCTCGATCATATCTGCTGGTGCCTGCGGCACATACAAGCTGTAATTCCAGGAATTTCCTTCAATAAAACCCTGGCCGTGCGTATCCAGCGGATCAAAGTTTTTTCTCCATGAGCCATCATTTAATTTAGGACGCATGAAACCAATTGAAGCATCGTAGACATTTTTGTAGTTACCAGCACGTTTGCTGAACTCTTCATAAATATCATTACGATTCAATTTTTTCGCCATTTGCGCGATACACCAGTCGTCATATGCATATTCCAAAGTTTTGGAAACCGAAGATGAATTTTTGTCATCCGGCACAAATCCTTTTTCCATATAGTAATTCAGTCCGTCGTAATAATTGTTTCTGGCAGTGGTCACGCAGGCGTCCAGTGCTTTGTTTACATCAAAATTTGCATTGCCTTTGATCACCGCATCCGCAATAACCGGCACCGAATGATAACCAATCATACACCAGTTTTCATTGGCATAGTGAGACCAGACCGGCAGCATTTTATGCACACTTTGGTTATAATGCGCCAGCATGGATTTGATCATATCCGCATTTCTGGCGGGCTGCAAAACATTGAAAAGCGGATGCAGCGTTCTGTAAGTATCCCAGAGCGAGAAACTGGTATAGTTTGTGAAACCATCGGTTTTATGAACGTTCTGGTCTATTCCTTTGTAGGAACCGTCAACATCCATGTAAGTTGTTGGCCCTAAAAATGAATGATACATGGCGGTGTAAAAATTGACCTTATCATCTTCATTGATCGCTTTGATCGCCACTTTATTGAATTCTTTGTTCCAAAGCGCTTGTCCTTCCTGTTTCACCCGGTCAAAATCCCAATGTGGAATTTCTGCTTTCATATTCGCTAACGCACCTTCGGTACTTACCGGCGAAATGGCAAATTTGATCTTGATCTTTTCGTTTTCGGCAGTCTGGAAATCAAAATACATTTTCAGGTTTTTTCCTGCTACTTCGGGGAAATTATGCGCCTGATCGAATTTGCCCCAGAAACCTTTATAGACATTTTTATCGTCAATTCTGGTGCCGTAATTTTTAAACGGCTTGCTGAAAGTCATCGCGAAATAAACGATCCTTGTTCTCGCCCAGCCATTGGTCTGACGAAATCCGGTGATCAAAGTATCATTTTCAACCCGCACAAAAGTCCAGACATTTTTATTGTCATATTGATAAAGTCCGGCCATCAGATCCAGGATCACGTGCGCCTCATCCGATTTTGGAAAGGTATACTGATGCATTCCTACACGGTTACTGGCTGTTAATTCGGCCGTGATATTATGGTCGTCAAGTTTTACTTTATAATAGGCAGGCTCTGCAATTTCGTTTTTGTGAGAAAAAGCCGAGCGGTAGCCGCTTTCCGGTTTATCTTCCGTTCCAGGATTTAATTGGAGTTTTCCCGTTGTTGGCATGATCAGGAAATCACCAAGATCCGAATGTCCGGTTCCACTGAAATGCGTATGGCTGAAACCTACAATTGTTTTGCTGTCATATTGATAACCTGCGCAAAATCTGTACACATCCGCATTATATTTTCCATTGACACCATAAGGCAAAGTATCAGTATCGGGACTGAGCTGAACCATCCCAAAAGGAACAGTGGCTCCCGGATAAGTATGGCCCATTTTGGCTGTTCCAACCAGCGGATGTGCATAAGGGACAAAGTTTTCCATTCCTTTTTGCGCAAAAGAACTTAGCGAGGTCAGAAAAAGAGCAGTTGAAAAAAGCTTTTTTAGGGTCATTTTACTATTGAAATTTATAGGAAATAAGGGCATGACCTTGAAGGTCAGCATTTAACTTACCTTAAAAGTAGATATAAATCGATTTAGCAAATACAAGAGCAATTTATATTTTTAAAATTTGTGCTAATTATACAATTTAAGACATGTAAATTTGAAATCTCTGACCGAAATTGACGTTTTAATCTGCGTAAAATCTTATTGAATAAGTTTGAAAGATAAATTTTATGAGTAAATCAGTTCTTTTTGAATCTTATAATCCCAAATAAAAATCGATTGATAATCTATGAAAAAAATTACAATGATTGTGGCTGGTATATTGACAACAGCTGCGTCGTATGCCCAATTACAGCCCTCGAAACAAACTCCTGAATCAAGCGAATTATGGACTCCTGTTCCCCGCATCGTAACACCTGGTAAAGCTCCTGCGACCGGTTATGGTTTTTCAGCGCCTTCTGATGCGATCGTTTTGTTTGATGGCAAAAATCTTGATCAATGGGTTTCAGGCAATGAAGGCGGCGGACCAGCTCCCTGGACAGTGGCCGACGGTGCTCTAACCTGCGCTCCTAAAAAAGGTGATATCGTTACCAAACAAAGTTTCTCCGATTACCAGCTTCATATCGAGTGGCGTGCTCCTGCAAAAGTGGAAGGAAACAGCCAGGGACGTGGAAACAGCGGTATTTTTATGCAGGGAATTTATGAGCTTCAGGTACTTGACAGCTACAATAACCCAACCTATGTAAACGGACAGGCGGGATCTATTTACAAACAAACAATGCCGTTGGTTAACCCGGTTGTAGGACCTGGCGAATGGCAGACTTATGATGTGGTTTACACTGCACCTCATTTCAATAAAGATGGCCAGATGGTTATTCCTCCATACATCACAGTACTTTTGAACGGTGTTTTGGTTCAAAATCATACAGCGATACAGGGAACAACGCCTTATATTGGACAACCGATGATCACGCCGCACGGACCAGGCCCGATCAAATTACAGGATCACAATAACACAACGAGCTTCCGTAATATCTGGATCAGAGAAATCTAGTATCAGAAAATACTCAATGAAAAAAGGGATGTCCGCAATGGCATCCCTTTTTCGTTTTATCAAAACTGAATTCAATCAAAGTTCACTGCAAAATTTCAGAAGCTGTTTCAACTGCTCTTCATTTTTATAATCAATATCATTTTTTTGGAGATATTGATTTAAAGCATCCTGCTGTTTTGCATAAATTTTTGCGAAAGCGGATCTTCTGGCCGGATGAAAATTGCGGTTTTTGTCAATCAGATAATAAGTGGTTTTATAAATATAGTCCGGATGCGACGCATTATTTTGCCACTGGAATTCGCCGTTCAGATTATTAATTAACAGGGAAGTAGGAATTACACCTTCGCTTGCTGTTAATTTTCTGTCAGACATATTAGAGGAAGTGCCTTTAATCGTTAGAAATCTCTTTTTGGCCAGTAAAATGTCGTCGAAGTTTCCTACAACTTCCATTTCTCCGTTTTTAAGCTGACTGTAAAAAACCTTTTCACCGATTAAGATACGATCAACAAATTCCTTATTTGTGATCAGCAGCGTATCGTGGTTTGTGGCGATATATTGCACCTCTCCGTGCAGATAGTTGTAATTGAGTTTTACGTTGGTATGCTTTCCGTTCTTGAAATAAACCTTGCCATCCTTAAATTCTTCATATTGATAAATTCCCCGGGAGGAAACGCGAATTGTTTCCTTTTTTTCCTTTGGGAAAGCCGCAGAAAGTGTTTGAGAAATCAGATCGCTGGCTGGCGCCGAAAGCAATAGCACAAAAAGCAAAGTTTTCATATATGAGGATTGTTTAGTTGCAATTCACAAATGCTGAATCAGGTACTGATCACTCGTACTTTAAGGAAAGAAAAAAATGCTGGTTTAACGTAAAGATGTGATTTGTAACTTTTTATACCCCTCTTTTGAAAAATAAATTTATTGTCTCAAAGGGCGGCATACTCCTTCTTTGGTTTGAAAATATGGTTCTTGTTGAACATCACAATGGCAACGAGAATTAATCCATAGGCTGCCAGTTGCAATGCTGTAATTTCTTCTTTGAAATAAAATACAGCAATCATAAAACCGATCAGTGGATTGATATAAAGCAAAATTCCCATTGTTGAAGAATTTACACCTTGCAGTGCATACAAATTCATGAACAGCGGAGCGATTGTAAAAACAATAGCGATGACAAGTATCAGCAAATAAAATGAAATCGCTGTTGGAATTTCTGCGCTGTATACCGGGTAAAAAGGAAGAAGGAGCAAGGACGAAAACAGGATTTGAAAAGTAAGGAGCAGGAATTTATCAAATCCGTTACTCTTCTTTTGGCTTACGAGATAGAGCGCGTAAGAAACGGCAATGATGAGACTGTATAAAAGGTCTGTAACATGGCCAATGGATAATAGCGAACAACTAAGCGCGCTTAACGCCACAGCCGCCCATTGCCAGCGATTCAGTTTTTCATGCAAAATAAAATAAGCCAGCACTGTTGTCAGAATCGGGCAGACCAGATAGGCAAGTGACCCTGCTTTGACGCTGATATGATTAATTGCATAAATAAAAAAGAACCAGTTTCCGGTTAATAATAGACCTCCCATTAAAGTGATGATCACAACTTCCCGTTTCTTTTTCTGGTTTAGTGATTTGAAAAAAGAATAATTTTCTCTTAAAACTTTCTGTCTGAAAACGAGACTGATGATCAGCATCAGAACAGCGCAAAAGAAAACTCTGTAAAAAAGAATATCCAGCGAAGCATATTCATGTAAGGCTTTTAAAGCAAAACTGAAAAATCCCCAGACCGTAAATGAAGAAAATGCAGCGATATAATATTTTGAAGATTTCATTTCAATCGATTCTTAAAGAATCACAAAATTAAAAGATGTGAGTGAGTTCCTGAATAAACCTGATTAAAGAAGTTTCGTTCCGTAATCGGGCTTGAATGAATAAATTCTTGTTTATTAATTTCCCCATATTGTCAGCGGAGAAAAGTTGAAGAAATCGTCAATTTAATTTAATGGATTATTTTTTAGTACTTTATAGATATAAGATTTCGTTCGGGATATCTAGCACGACAATTTTATTAAATAAACCAGTACTACTAACTTACCACTTATGCGAATATTTTCTGGTTTATCCCGGTCAAAATACATTTCATTTTCCATTCTGATTATTTTGGTCGCGCTGCAATCTTGTAAAAAGGATGCGGAAACAATGACACAACAAGAGCTTGTTAAAGAATTAAGCAAAGAAAAAAAGTATAATGAGCTTCTTGAATATGCAGCTGGTGCAGGTGTAAAAACCGAGAAATTTGCATTTAAAGAATCCGACGCGCCGGTTTTTGCTTTGCTTGAAGAAACTGGTTACGGTCATCAGCCATCTTTCAGGTATATCAATAAAAAAATTAAAGCCGACACAACGATCCTGAAAGAGGCTGCAATAGCTTTGATTAAAGGCGAATCGGTTAACAAGGTGATGGAGAAGATCGAACCTGAATATCCGGTTTATAAAAACCTGAAAAAACATTACACACGATTAATTGCTGAAAATAAAAAGGATAGTGCCGCAGTGGTTGCAGAATCTATCAATGCTTATCGCTGGATACACCGACAAGCCGGCGAAGCGCCTCGTCTGGTTATGGTCAATATTCGTGGTGCGTATCTTACCGGTATGGATGCTGATGGAAAGGGCGGTATTACCATGCGGACCATTGCCGGAAAGATTGACACACAAACGCCAACCATTGATACTTATGCAACAAGTATTGTGACACATCCATACTGGAATGTTCCTAAAAGTATTGCGATCAAAGAAATCTTTCCAAAAGCCGCAAAAGACGAGGAATATTTGTCGAGAAATAAAATTGAGGTTATTGACAAAAAGGGCGAAGTAATTGACCCGGCTGATATTGACTGGGAATCCATGACACCTGAGGAATTTCCATACCGCTTTCGCCAGGAAACCGGTGGCGATAATTCATTGGGATTGTTGAAAGTTGAAATAAAGAATCCGCTTGCCATTTATTTGCATGATACCAACGCCCGTTATCTGTTCAATACAGACCAGCGCTGGAGAAGTCATGGATGTGTAAGGGTTCAACGTCCTACCGAGCTTGCGAATTTTATGGCCGGAGAGCAATTGCTTGATAACGATACGCTGACGGAACAGGATACGATTTCTATTCCTCCAAAGTGGCATAAACTGAAAAAAAGAATTCCAGTTTTTCTTTTATATCTGGGTGCAGATTGTAACGAAAAAGGAGATTTGCTTTATTTTGCTGATGTATACAAAAGAGATTCTCCCAAAGTCTGACCTTTTTCTTTGATCATATTAATGCCGGATAATAAGGCAGAAGACTTGAAGTAACGTGGGTTTTGGGAGTAAATAAAAAGGCCTGCGCCGTCGTATAAAAGCTGTATAAGTTTTTTGCTGTCTGCAATAGAAACGGCAGGGCATCCCTGGCTTCTTCCCAAACGGCCTGTGTTTTTGATGAAATCCTCACTTACATAATCTGCTCCATGCATAACGATTGCGCGTTCGTAGGCGCGATCGTTAATGCCTTTTTCCATACCTTCCAAGCGAAGAGAAAGTCCGTGTTTACCCTGGTAAGTTCCCAATGTCCGGTAGAAACCAAGACTGGACTGAAAAGAGGAATTATCGTTGGAGAATTCTTTCGCATATTCCTGACCAGAATTCCGGCCATGCGCCACAAAAGTATTTAATATCAGTTTTTTCTTGATCAGGTCGATCACATAGAGTCTTTTCTTACATGACGACTGGCTGAAATCGGCAATGGCCATGATCTGTTTGCCAAGACGGATTTTATGAAATCCGTACCAGGCATATTCAAATGCAGTTTTGGAAAGACCTTGGTTTTTCAGGTCAAGGGAATCATATAAAGCAGCCCATTCCGGCTTTGTAACAGAATCAGAATTAACAGCTACGGTATCTTTCTGAATCTGGTAAGAAGAAACTAAAAGGGGATTAATTTTTTGAAAGCCAAAAGAAACGCTAAGCGCAACAAACATTACTATAACTACAACTTGTGCTTTTGTCATCTCGAATACTTAATGGTTTGATAAGATTCAATTAAGAGGACCGGGGAATACGGTATATCACAAAACGTTACAAAGAAAAAAAGCTTATCTCAAATTAAAAAATATCCTTTCAACGTGTGAGTTGGTTTAACAAAACATCTGACGGAAATGGTTCCGAAGCTGAATTTTAAGCTATTTATTTTCAATCAAAATTTGTTTGAAATTTATAAGTAACAGGATTTAAATTATATAAAAGAAGTGCCTTTAAAGGCAAGAAATTACTTTTTGCAACAATATTTCATTATTTCTCTGACTACCTAAATCTAAGTAGATAATTTAAACGTATGTACTAAATATTTCAATTGCCGCTGACCCAAATAAGAGATCAGGAATTTTATTTTCGTCATTTTAAGAGTATCCGGGCCCTGTTTTGCCCGTTGAGTGAATGTGTATGAAGAAATGGGAAGTATTGGTTGCAGACAGTCATACTATCGTAAGAGTTGGTCTGGTTCAGTTAATAAGTGAGAATTTTGATTGTGAAATGCCGCTCGCCGGAGTGAGCTCGGCCGACGAAGCTTTGTTTACAATCAGGCAGAACTTCGATATTGATCTGGTTATAATCGGAACAAGTCTGGGGCAGGTTGATGATCTTATTGTTGAAATAAGAGCTATCTCAACCAAAGTCAGGATTTTAGTTTTTGCCAAAACGCTGCATTATCCTCACGCCATGAGTTATCTGATAGCCGGAGCAAATGGTTTTCTTACTCAGAACGCATCTGTAAGAGAAATCAACGCCGCTCTTGCAAAAGTTCTTAACAACGAAAGATATTTATGTCTGGAGTTACTGGAAGCTATGGCACAGGAGACGTTCCTGAATAACGTGCACCGAAGAAAGATCTCTCCTCATAAACATAAAACAGATACGCCCAATTCATTAAATGACAAGCTTTCAAAAAGGCAAAAGGAAATCGTGGATTATCTGATCAAAGGCGAGTCAGTTTCTGCTATTGCCAGTCATTTAAAAATAAAAATTTCAACCGTTGGAACACACAAATCCATTGTTTTTGAAAAACTTGGGGTTAAAAATGTGCTTGAACTTATTGAGATGTATTATGGCGATCTGGTTGTTTCATAAGTGAAGAACTGAGTTGGTGGCATGATATTGCTATATCATTTTGTAGAATATCAAATCACTAAAAAAGAGAATACATGGAAAACGAAACTACTCCTTTCAAAAGAAAATGGGCAAAATGGAAATTTATTGCCATAGCCATTATTGCACTTGCCATTTTCGTTAAATTTTTTGTTTTAAAGGATGAGGAAGATGTAGCATTAGCGCCTATTGTAGAAATGGATCTCAGCAAAGTAGCTTTCAAAAGTGAAAAAGAAGTGGAAGCAGTTTTAGGAAAAGGTAAGCTCGACAGTTACTGGAGAGATGCGAACGCCGGTTGTGATAAATGTCCGAAGGTGATTTACAGGGATGGAAAAGTAGAAATTATTTATATCAACGAAATTGCAGATCGGATTACGATTAATAATCTTTCGGAGTATGATTTCAAAAATCACGTCATTCTTGGCCTGCTTGACTTGAATAGGGATATCAATCCAACTTTTGAAAACGACGAGGTGAAACGTTGGGATAATTATGAAAAGTACACTCAGATCGCTGCTTTCGCGAAAAAGGATAAGATCGAATATCTCTTGATAAAAAGTAAATCGAAGTAAGAGCTAGTTATTTCAGAGCGTAAAGAAGTCTTCTTTCAGCAGAGGACTTCTTTTTTATTTTGAGGAAAGGTTAACTTTATATTAATTTTTGATCAAATTTATTTGCATCGACAGAACCTGAATAATTGCTGTTACTTTTGTACTTCAATCCGATCGTTCCCTTATGCTTTCTTCAAATATTTACAGGCGAATTATGTTAGGCCTGATTTTCGGACCGGTGCTGCTTTCATCGTGTAACCGTCATTATACAGTTTCAGGGAATCAATATAAGGAATACGCCATTGATCAGTCAGCAGGCACTGATTCTTCCTTGGTCAAATATTATTTGCCATACAAAAAACAGATGGATGCGGAAATGAACCGCGTTATCGGCCGCTCGGATCAGGAATTAACAAAAACATCTGATCCTGAAACTTTGATGGGTGATTTTTTCTCTGATGCTATTTTGGCAGAAGGTTTGAAGAAAGATCCAACAATCCAGTTTACTTTATCAACCAAAGGAGGATTGAGGACCAGTTTTCCAAAAGGAAATATTTCGGTTTCAAATGTTTTTGAATTGATGCCGTTCGAAAATGAACTGGTGGTTTTGAAATTATCAGGAGCGTCCGTTCAAAAGGTTATTGATTTTATCGTAAAATCAAATGGACAACCCGTTGCCGGTATCCGGATGAATATCAGGGATAAAAAAGCAACGGATGTGATGATTGCCGGGAAACCTTTTGATATCAATCAAAGCTATAACCTGCTTACCTATGATTATCTGGCGAACGGTGCCGAAGGACTTGAATTTTTGAGCGAGGCCGCAGAAAGAAAAAATATTGACAAGAAAGTAAGAGATGCATTAATCGATCATATCAATGGTCTTACAAGTGCAGGAAAAACCATAAATACTCAATTAGATGGAAGAATTGTTGTCAACAACTAATCGCCGGGATTTTCTGAAAAGCGGTGGTGCGGCGGCTGCTCTACTGGCGTTAAGCGCTGCGCCTTTTTCAGCTTTTGCAAAAGATGAAACGGTGCAGCTTACCATTTTGCATACCAACGACGTGCACAGCCGTATCGAACCTTTTCCAATGGATGGATCCCGGAATCAGGGTATGGGAGGTGTGGCCAGACGTGGTGCTCTGATCAATAAAATACGTTCAGAGCAAAAAAATGTGCTTTTGCTTGATGCAGGCGATGTTTTTCAAGGAACTCCCTATTTCAATCTGTTTGGTGGAGAGCTTGAAATGAAGCTGATGAGCGATATGGGTTATGACGCGGCAACGATGGGAAACCATGATTTTGATAATGGTATTGATGGATTTGTAAAACAATTGCCACATGCCAACTTTCCATTTCTTGTCAGCAATTATGATTTTCAGAATACGGCATTAAAGGGCAAAACGCAGCCATATAAAATTTTCAAAAAACAAGGAATCAAAATCGGTGTTTTTGGTCTGGGAATTGAACTGGCAGGTTTGGTTGATAAAAAGAATTATGGTGATATCATTTATCAGGATCCTATTGCAAAAGCCAATGCAACAGCGGGTTTGCTAAAAAATGACCTGGATTGCGACTTGGTTATTTGTCTGTCTCATTTGGGCTATAAATACAAAGAGGAAAAAGTATCAGACCAGATTTTGGCTCAGTCAACAAGAAATATTGATCTTGTGATTGGTGGGCATACGCATACTTTCATGAAAGCTCCGGAAGATATCAAAAATCTGGATGGTAAGGTTACAACAATTAATCAGGTAGGTTTTGCCGGAATTAATCTGGGCCGTCTGGATTACTTTTTCAATAGAGGAACCGGTAAACGAATTATAACAGCCAGTGTTTGTCCTGTGCATGAAAATTCACTTGTGTAAATTGGGCGGATTGTAATAAAAAAAGAATAGCCTGGCTGTGTGAGCAACCGGGCTATTCTTTTATCTACAAAAAATTTCTATTCTACACGACTGAACTGCATGATCGGTGTTACACTTGTGAAATTAGGTATATCCGCAATAAGCGTTGGCCCTTCTGCATCCAGGCCAGACTGCAACGATTGCAGATCACTGAAATGAATTCCACAAATAAGCGCGTAGGCCGGTTCCGATCCGGGTGCGGGGCCTGAGATTCCAACTTCAACATCTACTTTCAACACACCCCACGGACCAAGTAATTCTTTGACCATTGGCGTATGAACGTCAAGGTAATAAGCCAGATTAAAATCGTCTTCGGCTGCGCGCGGGTATAAAACTGTTACTTTAAACATTGACTTGTAGTTTGAAGTGATTAAGGATTTTAAATGGGTTTTGGAAATTGATTAGTATCCGGATCAACTTCCACAAAACGTTATCAATTTAGTCCAAACTTTCGAAAGAACAGAAGATATATATGAGCTTTTTCCATTTATTATCGAAATCGGAATATCAATGCATTAATCCACTATCAGTTCCTGCTTCCACTTCAATTATTCGTGTAATCATCCGTCTTCCGATCAGAAAAACACAGAGTGCCAGGCTAGATGATATTGCCATGGCGAGCGTCATTGGAAACGTTGATGGCACTTCAAACAAACTCACAACAACCGAAATCGCCGCGCCCATCCCCATCTGGATTGCCCCCATCAGTGCAGATGCGCTCCCGGCATTTTGTGAAAAAGGAGCCAGTGAAAGAGCTGCCGCATTGGGATAAGTGAGACCGATACAACACAGGAAGAAAAACAGAAGTATAATGGTGAGCGTTAAGGTCAGGAAGCCGTTGTAGGATGCAAACAGCATGGCAAGACTTATGATGACCATACAAACCAGTGCAATATTGATCACTTGTTCACTTCTATATTTTCTTAGCAATAAGGTATTGATTTGACTTGATCCGATAAAACCTATTGATAAAAAGGCAAAAATCCAGCCATAAACTTTTTCATTGGTGTGAAATACCTCCATAAAAACCAGCGGAGATCCGGACACATATGCGAACAATCCTGCAAAAGCGATAGCACCAGTGAATGAATAAGTATAAAATTGCGGCTCACGAATTACAGAAAGAAAGTTTAGAATGATGGGTTTTGGCTTCAATGACAAACTGGTATCAGGTTTAAAACTATCAGGAAGCCATAAAACCGAAGCAATCAAAATGGCCACGCCCATGCCTGTCAAAATCAAAAATACAGCCTGCCAGCCAAAAGCTGCCGTGACATATCCGCCAACGGTTGGGGCGATCATAGGCGAAGCTCCCACGACCAAAAGTAGCAATGAAAAGACTTTCGCACTGTCCTTTACAGGGAAAAGGTCACGGACCATCGCGACTGAGGCAACTGCGGCGGCACAGCTTCCGATTGCCTGAACAAATCGCGACAAAATAAGCATATCAATCGTCGTAGACATCGCGCAGCCAATAGAAGCCAGAATGTAGACTGTCAGCCCGATGAACAATGGCTTTTTTCTTCCAAACCGATCAAGAAGCGGTCCGTAAAGTAGTTGTCCGGCAGAAATTCCTATGAAAAATCCTGATAAGGAAAGGGAAACTTTTGAGGCTGTTGTGTGCAGATCTTTTGCAATGGCAGGAAACCCGGGAAGATACATGTCAATTGAAAAAGGCCCTAATGCAGTTAAACTGCCTAAAATAAGAATAAGGTAAAAATAAGTTCTATTATTCATTTGGGGTACAAATTGGATACTGGACTGGTTTTTGATAACAGCGATAGATCAAAGTCGGTTCGTGGAATCACGAATTAGCGTTAGAAGTCCTGTTTTTCAGGCTTGTAGAATAAATTACTTAAATGAACGCTAAATGGATTTTTCTTGTAGAAGTAAAACTAACCCTTAACTTTACCCGAATTAATGATCTTGTTTGACGATGAAAAGTGACATAAGAACTGTTTCCCTCAAATCCTTTGCCTGGACAATAACCCTGATATTAATTTTAGCCTCTTTTGTATTTATCACGCTGATTACCAATTCGAAATCCGGTATCGTTCAAAATAATATCCGTGTGTTGAAAAACGGGAATGATAACTACCGTAGAATCGATACATGCATTTCTGTTTTATACGTGGCAGAAAATAACAGCCGGTTGTATGCTGTCACTTCCGACGAGAGATTTCTGGATCATTACACACTGCAAATGAAAACAGTTTCTTCAATTCTGGATGATTTTCAGGAAGAGAAAAAAAGACAATCGTTTTTTAATAATCTATATCTTCCACAACTTCTTGAAAATAAGCAGCTTAAAAATAGGGAGTTTATCCATTTGAAAAAAATGGTTGATGATCTCTTACGGTTTCGTGCCGAACAGAAACGACCTGATGTAACCGTCGCGATACCAATTACCAAGCCATACATTGTCAAAACAACCACGAAGGTTGCAAAATCTGATTCTGTTACGATTGTTCCAAGGAAGAAAAATAAGAAATTATGGAGAAGGCTGGTAGAAGCTGTTTCCAATAAAAACGGGGACAGCAGTGAAGTGAAGGTTGCTGCCTCAAAAACAACTACAACTTCCGCTGATTCCATTGCCCTGCATTCAAGAAAACCGGAAGTCATTAAATTATCGGTAAACGATAATTCCCTGGCCAAAGCGAGGCATGAGCTCAATCAGGCCGAGCTGGAATTGCTGGTGCTTAATAATAGAATTTTTTCTAATCTTCAATCCGCTTTAAAAGCATTGAAAATGGAAGAAATCAAAGATGTTGAAACTTTGAGAAATTCATTGCTGGTGCAGACATCTGATAACATGAATGAGCTCAATCAGTTGAGGTGGGGAAATGTAGCGATTGTGCTGATTTTGACACTGATGATTCTGTGGAATATTGTGAAACTATATAAAAGCGAAAAGAAAATTCTTGAATATAGTACGCTTGCTGTGGAGTCGGCCAAAAAAAAGGGAGAGTTTTTGTCACATGTGTCGCATGAAATACGTACTCCATTAAACTCAATCATTGGATTTGCGAGGCAAATTGATTTTGGAAAACCAAAAGAAGACTTGCAGATGAAAATCAATGCCATTAAAAATTCATCTGACGTATTACTTATGCTGGTGAATGAGATTCTGGATTTTTCAAAATTTGAAAGTGGAAAAATAAAACTTGTGGATCATAAGTTTTATCCGCTTGAAATGCTTGAAAACGTAACAGGCATGTTATCAGTTCTGGCTGGAAATAAGGAAATTTTATTGCATAAGCAATTTGAAATTGACTCGCGTTTAATGCTTAGCGGTGATGATTTTCGCCTCAAACAGGTTGTTATCAATCTTATTACCAACGCGATAAAATTTACACCGCAAAGTGGAGAGGTACATGTCCGTGCAAGTTTTGAAAAAACTAAGGAACAAAATGGAATGTTGAAGATCTCTGTAACCGATTCTGGCGTAGGTATTGAGGAGAAAAATTTGAAATTAATATTTGAAGACTTTACACAAATTGAATCAACTGACGAACGAAACAGACAACAGGGAACGGGTTTGGGATTGCCGATTTGTAAAAGAATTGTTGATCTGTTTGAAGGGACTATTGGTGTACAAAGCGAGCCTGGGAAAGGCTCTGTTTTTAAAATTGAAATTCCACTAGCTATGGCAGTTGAAAATATAAAGGCTGAGGAAGACAGCGGTATGACCGGTATAGGCAAACTTTTGAGAGACAAAAAGGTTTTGATGGTTGATGATATCAAAATAAATCTATTGCTGCTGGGTAGGATAATGGATAAAAATGCAATTCGTTACGACCTGGCTTCTGATGGTGAAGAGGCTTATCATCTATTCAATAATACAGATTATGATCTTATTATCACTGATGTGCAAATGCCCAAAATGGATGGATTACAATTGACCAAACTGGTCAGAAATGACCGTAATCTGTCAAAATCCGGCGTTCCTATTATAGGTTATACGGGTAATGTGGCTGACGAGGACCGTTCACATTATCTGCGGATGGGTATGAATGATCTGCTCGGAAAACCATTTACGGAAAGTGATCTTGTTGAAGTTCTTGAGAAAGTAATTTCATAATTATTTTTATATTCACGCAACTTGTTCTTTTAGTGGGGCATCTTCTCAAAAGCCGTGAAAAATTATAATTAAATTACTTCTATGCGTAATCTCTTTACTCAGGTCATTTTTTTATTCCTGTTACTATTAAATCAGGTTTATGCGCAGACCGGAAGTGGTGTAAAAGGCACTATCAAAACCCAAAAGGGCGAAGTCTTGCCTTTTGCAGCTATTGTCGTAAAAGGTACAGAGATCAGTACTATTTCAAATGAGGAAGGGAAATATCAGCTGGATTTAAAACCTGGCTATTATGAAGTGATTTTTCAATATCTGGGCTTTAAGACCGGGCAAAAATCGTTCACCATTGAAAATAAAATGGAAACATATGACCTGACCATGGAAGAACAGGCCTATAATCTGGGTGAGGTCAGGATTGGAAATAAAGGGGAAGATCCTGCGTATACGATCATGCGCAGAGCGATTGCGAAAAGCCGTTATCATTTTTTACAGGTTGAAAGTTATACGGCCAAAGCCTATTCAAAATCATCTTTTGTCATAACTGATCTGCCTTTGGAGTTTCTTTATAAGAAGGAATTGAAGGAAATTGAGAAAGAATCAAACTTCAAAAAGGGCGTTCCGATTTTAAATGAGAGTGTTTCTGAGGTTACTTTTCGCCAGCCGAATTCGTACAAGCAGCGTGTTATTGCGGCAAGAAATAGTCAGGATAATAACTTCGCCAGTGCCAATCAATATTTTCTTACAAGCTTCTATCAGCCCGAAGTTGTGAAAGCAGTTTCGCCTTTATCGCCGCGCGCTTTTGCTTATTACAAGTTTGAATACGAGGGCAGTTTTCAGGAGAATGGTGTGGAGATTAACAAAATAAAAGTTACTCCGCGGTCATACGGTGAAGGTGTTTATAGAGGAACAATTTATATTACTGAAAATCTGTGGAGTATTTACAGTCTTAATCTGCAAACGGTCAATACAGGTTTTAATATCGAAATAAAACAGGTTTATAGTCCCGTGCAAGGTGTTTGGATGCCAACCAACCAGCAGTTTCATGTGAATGGCGGGATTTATGGTATCAAAGGAAAAGGCGATCTGGTCATCTCACAAACATTTTCAAAGTTGAAAGTGAACCCTGCATTCCAGGCTGATATTGTGGTGGTGGATGGAAAAAAAGAAAAGGAGGAAGCAAAAAAAGTCGGACTTTCTAACCATGAAATAAAAACGCAAAAGCTTGAAGAAGTAGTCAGCAAACAGAAGGAATTCTCTGCGAAAAATCTGAGAAAGCTGATGAAAGAATATGAAAAACAGGATCTGAAAAAGAAAGAAGAAAAAGGTGAAGATATTGACATGAATTTTACCCGGAACGACTCAACCTCTGTGGATTCCATGGCAAACAGAAGGACTATGGCTTTCTGGGATTCTATCCGTTCAGTACCATTGACGGTTGCCGAAGTAAAAAGTTATACGCGACTTGATAGTTTGGTGATTATTAAAGAGGGAACGCAAGAGCAACGAGATAGCTTAAAAGTTTCGAAAGCAGACACCACAAAAAGGAAAGGCGGTGGAGGTTCTGGTGGTTCCATTGGGGATATTTTTACAGGTCATACATTTCGTTTTGGTAAGAAAAGTCCTTGGCGGCTTGAATACGTCAGTCCGCTTTATGGCTTGCAGGTCAATACTGTTGAAGGTTGGGTAATCAACGGCGGCGGCTTGAAATTGAGATACCATAAAGGTGCGCAGCCCAAAAAGAATTCGGATGAAATCAATATATCTACCAATGGTATTAAAAGAAATACAGTCCGTGACCAGGGCACATGGACGTTCAGCGGACTGACACGTTATTCGTTTTCCCGTCAAAAGCTGTTTGCTACGGGTGGTGTGGATTATGCCTGGAAACGTAATATGCTCAATTTTTCGGGAGGGAGAACTGTATCACAATTTAATCCCGAAAACCCGATGAGCCCTATTTTAAATAGCTTGACGACGCTTTTTCTGGAAAGGAATTTTATCAAAATTTATGAAAAGAATTTTGTTCGTCTTGACTTTTCAACAAATCAGAAAAACGAACATTTTGAGTTAAAAGCGAATGTGGAATATGCCGATCGTCAGCCACTTTCGAACCGGGAAAACACAAATCCATATTGTTTGATCGACTGGAAGAAACGTTCTTTTACGTCAAATGATCCTTTCAATTCTGAATTGGAAAATCAGTCTGAAACATCCAATGTTAACATGCAGCCACATCAGGCTCTGACTCTTGGTTTATCGGCGTATTACAAACCCTGGCAGAAATATAAAATCCGAAAAGGAAAGACAACTTTTTATAACGATGATTCTCCGAAACTTTCTGTCACATACCGCAAAGGAATTAAAAATGCATTTGGCAGCGACGTCGATTTTGATTTCATGCAGATTGGTATTTCACATGGATTTGACATCGGTATTCGGAGCAAACTCAGCTATAAAGTTGCCGCGGGTACGTTTATAAATAGAGATTCTGTACCGTTTCCTGACTTCCAGCACTTTGACGGAAACCAGTTTTTTTTCCAGTACGGCGATCCGATAGGTACTTTCCGGATGCTTGATTACTATCGGTATAGTACTTCAAAACAATTTGTGGAAGCCCACGCGTTGGCAGAATTACGCAAATTTTTACTTACTCAAATTACCTGGTTCCGGGTGTTGGGAATCAAAGAAAATTTCTTCGCACATTATCTGGCAACGCCGGATTCAAACAATTATGGAGAATTGGGTTATGCTTTGGACGTGGGCATACGTTTTCCTTTCCGTGTTGAAGTCGCCAATAGCTTCGAAGGATTTAAGTATAAACATACGGTTTTCAGGATTGGGACGACTATGAATTTTTCTTTGGGGAAGAAGTAGAAAAATGATGTAAATCTTACTTTTTGGGAATGAATTCCTGAAAAGAGTTAACTTTTTAGGAATTCATTCCCAAAAAGTTAACTTTCTTGTTACATTTTCTGCACAAACATAGTTTTCAAAACCATAACAGTTCTTTCCACTTTACCTTCAATTTCTTCTGCGTCGTCAGTCAGACGAATATTTTTTACAACAGTTCCTCTTTTTAAAGTCGTCGATGAACCTTTAACTTTTAAATCTTTAATCAGCTTTACCGAATCGCCTTCTGTCAGCAGCGTTCCGTTACCATCTTTAACTTCCATGAATAATTTTTTACTTTCTGATGATGTTCAATTTGGCGCAAAGGTAGATAAAAGGGTTTATATGGATGGATTTAGGATAATCCGGATAATGAAAACTGACGAAAATCATAAATCCTGAAATGCAAAAAAAGCTGCTTCCGCAATGGAAACAGCTTTTTGTAAGAACAGGAAATCCTAAGCGTCCAATGCTTCACGAAGTTCTTTTGCAGCAGCAGCCGGGTCAGCCGCGCCATAAATAGCAGCACCTGCAACAGCAACTTTTACACCAGAAGCTTTCACTGCGGTAATGTTGCTCAACTTAACACCGCCAGCAATCGAAACTGGTACACCAGCGCGGGAAGCCTCGTCAATCAAAACCTGGATTGAATATCCCGGCTGTGCCTGTTCGTCCAAACCAGCGTGTAATTCAACAAATTCAGCACCCAAAGCGATAACTTCCTGCGCACGTTTCACACGGTCCAAAACTCCGATTGTATCCACTACAACACCTTTTCCGTGTTTTTTTGCAGATTTTACCGCACCGATAATTGTTGCGTCGCCTGTTGCTCCAAGAATTGTAATCAAGTCTGCACCTGCACCAAAAGCCATATCTGCTTCGAGTTCACCTGCATCAGCTGTTTTGAAATCAGCAAAAACCAATTTGTCCGGAAATGCTTTTTTCATTGCTGTAATTACAGCCAAACCTTCACTTTTGATTAAAGGCGTACCCAATTCAATGATATCGATATAAGGAGCAACTTTTGTTGCCAGTGCAATTGCGTCTTCTGTTGTCAATAAGTCTATTGCGACTTGTAATTTTACCATGATTGTACTGTTTATTTAATTATAAATTATTGGTATTCAATTGTTAAATGAAATTCTATTCAAGATTGGCGTGACGTTTCCAAAGCTCTTCTGCCGGCGTCCCATCCAGTTTCCATAAAGTCTGGATTAAAGCATCGGTAAGAAGTAAAACAGATTGTTCAAATAAACTTCCGGCATATTGTTTAGAAATACTGCCGCCGTGATCTTGTTTTTGGGCAGCCGGAAGAATAGTGATATGGCTGGATAATTTAGCCAAAGGTGAATCCAAAGTGGTTGAAATTGTAACCACCTTTGCGTTAACAGAAACTGCTTTTTCAGCTGCTTTCACAATACTGCTGGTTGTTCCGGAACCCGAACCTGCAATAAGCAAATCGTTTTTTCTTATCGCTGGTGTTGTCGTTTCACCGACTACAAAAACCGTAAAACCCAAATGCATTAACCGCATCGCAGCTGCCTTCAAAGCCAACCCCGTCCTTCCAGCACCAACGATAAAAATCCGATCAGCATCTTGAATAAAAGGAACCATTTCTGCAACCTGATCAAAATCGATCTGACCTGCCAGCTTCTGATTTTCTTCGAGAATCATCGTCAGATTCGCCTGGATATCAGCCGCTAAATCAATATTTATTGTTGAACTCATTATCTCACTAAATATTTATTGAAATCTTGTTCATCAAGAAAATCCCGTAAATCAAGATCACAAAGGTACTTGGAGGTTACAGTGACGACGTTATACAATCAGCGCGATATGTTGGACTATTTGCTAACGAATAATTAATCGATTGCAGAATTTGCTAATTTTGGTGCCTAATTCGGAATATGGATTTAAAAGCTAAGAATTTACAAGATTGCAGTATTGATAAAAAATGGAAGAAACGAAGCTTAGTGTTGAGTTAAACAAAACGCTGATTTATATAAGAGATCTGGACAATTGTCCGCCGAGTTATCTTAATGATCCAAGCAGGAAGGAATTTTTTGAGATCGTCTGGCTAAAAAATGAAAATGCCCTGCACACCGTGAAAGGAGATGAGTTATTGAAGGGCGACTGGATATATCTGATACCGCCATACCGCGTCCATCAGCTAAATAAAGCAGGGAAGAAGGGCATTTTGTTATCCTTCAAAAGAGATATTCTGGATGATGATGTGAAGGAGTTTCTGCTGGATGTTTTTAAGATTTTCAATATTCAGGGAGAATTTTCATGTCTGCAAATCAGTGAAGAAACGGCTGGACAATTAGGGAAGGTATATCAGTTACTGGAAGAAGAATACCAGCGGGAAAACAACAGTCTGGTGATTATTAAAGCATTACTGAAAGTGTTTTTGCTGCAATTGGTTCGTATCAAAGAACATAATTTTACGGTGCAGGATATAAACGAAAAACGCGTTTACGAGTTTATGGTTTTGCTTGAAATGAATTATCAGCAGGTAAGGAACACAGATTTTTATGCAGGAAAATTAGGAATAAGTTCGAAACGATTGAATCAGATCTTGAAAGAAAAACTGGATAAAACGGGCATGCAATTAATCCACGACAGAATTATTCTGGAAGCAAAACGCCAGATTATCCATAGCGAGAATACGATTAAGGAAATCTCTTATGACCTGGGATTTACCGACCGACCGTATTTCAGTCGTTTTTTCAAACAACATACCGGATTATCGCCTGAGCAATTTCAGAATGAAGCAAAGGCACATATTGTAGCCAAGTTCAATACCTTATTCTGAGAGGCTAGACATTGCCTCTCAGAATAATTTTATCCGGTGTCGGATATTCTAAAAGCTTTGTGAAATCAACTTTCCAGAAATCAAGATCCAGTAAATGTCCTTTATCATCTTTGGTTAAAGTTATTACCACCGGCGTTTCATCCGAATCAACATATTCAACCTGGATCAGATCACCGGCATAAGCGGAAACATCACCACCCAGACTGATACTGCCCATTTTCCCGTCTTCATATTCGTCGACATACTCATCGACAGGAAATTCTTCAGGATTAAGATTTAATTGATTTAGCAAAAAATCGATCAGATCTTTCTCGTTCTGCCGGATTATTCTTTTTTCTCTCATTTGTAAATACAATATCAGGCTAATTTTTTATCCTTATTACGCCATTCTTCCGCCTTTTTCCCGACAAACCAGAATGAAACCGCAAGTATAGCAAAGAAAATTCCTTTGTTGGTCCTGTCCCAGAAATATTCAAAGTAACGGGTATAAATATTGAGGAGGAAAAATATCAGACAGGTATCACGCAAAACATCATTTTTTGTCTGAAATGCATAAGCGGTCAGCGCAGCTAAAACAATTGTATAACCAACCGCCCAGTACCAGAGTGTTCCCTGGCGAATGACTGTCCAGCGGCTCAGATCATCATAATTGCCAAAAATCGATAGTGTCCAGGCAGCCAATAAAAACAGAAAAAGACCAATGGAATAGGTAACGGGAGTAAAGGATTTAAGTAAACTTATTTTATCAACAATCCATGAAAGTGACCAAATGAAAAGTCCGAAAATGGTCATGTTTAAGGGGTAGTTCATCCCGGCAAAACGCCAGTTCCCACCTGTCCAAAAGTATGTTTGCGCGCCCCACCAGCCTGCCAATGTCAAAAGCATCACCGTCCACAAAAGCTGTGAGTTAAGATAAGCCGCAGAGATAAAATAAGCAACAGCTGCAATTAATAACGGCCTGGCATAATTGCCCTCGAAATAGGCGAAACTGCGCGTCCAGTATGCAATAGCAATAGCCACGCTGAGAATAATTGTGATGGTATAGGTTTCGTTACTCGCTTTTGCAGTTGGAAATTTCAGTTTCCTTCTTTTTGCCAAAATGACGAACATAATGGCAACAAGAGAAAATCCGATCCCTACAACGGTTTCTGAAAATCCCCATTTGTTACGCAACAATTCTATCCACTTCTCGTCAATCACCAAGGCACCGAAAGCCAGCAATCCACAAGAAACCGCTGAGATAAAGGCATACCAGGTAATTGTATCCACGTTGGAATTTCGAAGCTCATAGCTGTTGCGTAAGTCCTCAGCAAGCTCTGGCGATATCTTACTTGTTTCCTGCCAAAAATTAATTGCATTGTTAAGAACTGCTGCTTCTTTCTTTTCTAATTCCATTTAGTTTTATGATGAGTTTGCTTTAAGGTGAAATTCCTGTTCCAGGTAGCGTTTCAAATATACCTTTTTTAATTTTTGATTATCAATATCATGCCTATTTGGGAAATTTGGTTTATAACAAAAAGGATGTATTTGTAAATAAAAAGAGAAGCCAGGTTTTTTTAGAAACTTGACTTCTCTTTTTATTTACAAATATTTTAATTATCTATTTCAATCCAGACAAAAACTCAACCACATCCCTGATTTCTCTTTTGGACATAATTGAACCCATTGGAGGCATACTGGAAGGAACATTATCCCGTTTTGCAATTCTTGCAACCGGGATTTTCAATGGCTCAGCTTCGGAAGTTTTTAGTACAAGCTCATGCGCGTTTTCCTCAGTCAGAATTCCCGCTGCCGTTTGTCCATCTTTTAAGGTTAAAACCACCATTCCAAATCCGGGCGATAATCTTGCACTCGGTTCAATGAGTGCTTGCAGGATTTGTTCTCTTGACAAGGTTGAACCAATTTTAGATAAGGATGGTCCAACAGCACCGCCTTGTCCACCAATGGAGTGGCATCGTGTACATTCTCCCTGCGAACTGGTCATGAAATATCTGCGTCCCAGCATGGCATTTCCTCCATAAAGCGATTCCTGATAGTCAGCAACTGTTGCTCCTGTTGAACGCATTGGTGCCATTTTAGCAATCAGTGCACTCGATTTTGTAGAATCAACCGCTTCACTCAGATCCAGCGCCAAAGTCTTAGGTAACTCTTTTGATGCCATTTTACTGATCAAACCATCAAAAATAGTTTCGGTCTTGGCCACGGGTAATCCACCCAAAACGCGTAACATTTGCTGCTGCTCTTTGATACTACCTTTTTCAAATATTGTTTTAGAAATATCAGAAAGAGCTTCTTTTGACATATTGACACTGCCTACCAACGCCAAAGCCGAAGTACGCACATCAGCATCAGGATCTGTCATGCCTTTTTTCATCACCGTTTCCATATCTGCATATTTCAGGTCATGCAAAGCAGTCAGCATAGCCGCTCTTACTTTTGGATCTTTACTGTCATCAAGAATTTTGGCAAGTGTTGTATTGTTATCAGATATTCCCAGTTCGCTTACCATTTGCGATGTTGCGATGAGGATAGCAGCATCATCTTCTTGCAGCAAAGTGCTGATTTGAGGTTTTATTTTTGTCTTAACAATTTCAGGATTTCTGGTAATCACCCCACGGTAACGACCATCGACACGATCCAGAACTGATGGATTTGCCCAGCTTCCCAAAGTTGCCAGTGCCTCGGCTCTCAATTCATTACTTACGTCTTTTCTTTTTGCAAAAGCAATCAGATTATCCAGTTGCTCGTCACCCCCTACACGTAATGATGCATTGATGGCGCGGCGCAACAAAGGCTCGGAAGTAAATCTTTTCTCTTTCAAAATGGCTGCCAAAGCAGGTAAAGCCGGTTCGATAGACAAATCGTCGTTGATCGCGCGAGCGGCTTCCGTTACGATATATTCATCTTTGTCTTGTAAAAATAAACTTACTTTGTCGCTGCTTAACCGGCGTAAAACCAATACTGCGGCAGTACGAAGGGATTTGTCAGAATTATTAGCAAGCGCAACCATCGGTTCAATTTCACCAATGCGGGAAAGTGCCAAAACGGCTGCGTGTCTTAAATAAAGATCTTCATCTTTATTCGCTTTGATCATATCAAGCAAGGGAGTTACAGCTTGTTTTTCCTTGATACGGCCTAATGCCTGAGCGCTAAAAAACTTGACACGAGAATTTTTATCTGTTAGCAAAGGAATTAAAAGCGGGCCTGCTTCTGCAATTTTTGCATCACCCAGAATTTTTGCAGCCTGCGCAACGATCTCCGAATCCGAATCTTTCAATAAAGTAAACAAGGTATTGGCGTACGCTTTATCCTGTCTGGACAATTGTCCAACGCCCCAGATTCCGTGAATTCTGGCCAACTGGCTTCCGGTTGCAGTGATTGCTTTGTTTAATTCCACAGCACCTTTTGCGCCACGCGAAGCCAGTTCAAACTGCGATTTTAAACGGATACGCATATCCTGATTGGATAGCAAAGTATACAACATCGACTCAGGCTGTTTTGTATAATCCAGCTGCATCAAACGTTTTGTTTCAAGTCGCAATGCTTTCAGATCATTTTTGCTATCTGTTACATCAAGTCGCCAGACGCGTCCGTAGTTTTTTGTATCCCAACCATTAATCCAGTCGGCCACATACAAAGCGCCATCCGGACCGAAACGAATACCAGTTGGCAGAATTCCGTTCAGAATATTTTTTTCTCCATCCAATACAAATGAGGCACCTTTTGGTTTCAATCCAAACGACCAGATTGGCGAACGTGCGGGATTACCGACAAACTCAACCAGGAAAAACTTGTTTTTCCATTCTGATCCCAAAGCTGTTCCCGGATTATACTGCATTCCCGTTGGGCCATTATGGAAATTCTGGATAGGAGGGATGATGTATGCCGCCTGACCTTCCCAATGCGGAACATATAACTTCTCGTCCATCCAGACTTTATAGCTGTTGTTTTTCGGATCAGTATATTTTCCATACTGCCAGTTTGAACGCCAGCCAGCATCAGAACCTTCAACTACGTGTACCAAACGCTCGCTTTCGCCCGGATGATCACCATCATTGTCAGAGCTTATCAGGTTACCATATTCATCAAAAACGAATTCGTGCGTATTTCTCAAACCACCCGCAAAGATTTCGAAATCAGTTCCATCCGGATTTGATCTTGCGATAATTCCTTCATTCGGACGTTTGAAATTTTCACCTTCCTTGGTTGTAATGTTCGCACCGATATCACCAATATTCCAGTAAATTTTACCATCAGGCCCTTCAATCGGATTGGACATACCGTGACCGCCGAATCCAATGTGCACGCCATATCCATGACTGATCGAAGTTTTCTGATCCAGAATTCCGTCGCCGTTGGTATCCTTTAATCTCCATACATCGGGAGCAATCGCAACGAAAGTGTCCTGCGCGCGAACGAGCAAACCACCCGCAACGTCAGAAACTTCTTCAAAGAAATCACTCAGAATCCGCATGGAAACGTCGGCGATTCCGTCGTTGTCAGTATCTTCCAATCGCCATACTTCATCTTTTTCAACGGTAAGATCTTTCCAGTCGTGGGAGCCGTCACCGTTAAGATCTTTCAGCCATTCGTTTTCTTTGCTTTTTTTAGGATCAAACGTACTACGTAAAAACGCCCGGCGGTCTTCAACAGATTGCAGCGCGATGGAAGATGTCATCCAGTTACGGTGACCACGGATATCAAATTCAGAGTTTTTTTGTCGGTTTGTTCTGTTCAGATAAACCCTTCCTTTATCATCAATGGATATCGCTACCGGATCCGGAGCCAGGGAATCTGATGCCCAAAGGTCAAGTTTTAATCCATCAGCCAGTTTTATCACTGTATTATCACGGATCTCCTTGGCTCTGGCTTTTCCGGTGGCAGCATCTTCCCTGATCACCATTGCTTTGCTGGAAATCTTGGTGGTGGATGGAGCCATTTTCATGCAGGATACCACCACAACGGCGGTCATTGCAAGAATCGGAAGTGGTTTTCGTAAAAAGTTTTTAGGGGTCATCAGGTTTAATTACTGTTTGGTATGGAATAAGGTCTTAGCCATGAAAGACTAAATGTATGTCGAAAAAGAATTAAGAGGAAGAAAACTGCTTTTTTTACTGCTTATTTAAACGCAGAGTTAGCAGAGTTTTTCGCAGAGTACGGTGAGTTTTGTTTTTTAAACGCGGAGGTATTGGGAGTTTTACACAGCGATCCGGGAGTTTTCTTAGTTAAATTGATAAAAACAAAAACTCCCCAAACTCAGCGTGAAACTCCCCAAACTCTGCGTTTAAAATAAATACCTATTGACGCAGAGTACGGTGAGTTTTTTTGACTAATAAATAAAACTCCCTGAACTCAGCGTTTAACTCCCCAAACTCTGCGTTTAAAAATTGACTATTTTTGTGGGAATTAAATTATTTAGCACATTGGCCTGGTATCATACATATTTTGAAGGTTTGCCGCAGAAGGCGTGGAAGTTAAATCAGGACGAAGAATATACTGAATTTGAAGTTGATTTTTTGCGGGATACGCTTGATCTGAAAGAAGGAAATAAAGTGCTGGATGTGATGGCCGGTTATGGTCGTCATGCTTTGCCGCTGGCGGATCAGGGAATGGAACTTACCTGTGTTGATTTGTCAAAAGAATATTGTGAAGAACTGGGAAAGATCGCTGCTCAGGAAAATCTTTCCGTGGAAGTGATTTGTGAAGATATCCTGGCGGTTTCTTTTGAGGCCGGATCTTTTGATGCTGCTTACTGTTTTGGAAATAGTTTCAGCTTTTTTCCTCGTGTGGATATGCAGCAATTTCTTCAAAAGATTTCTGATCTTTTGATTCCGGGAGGTCAGTTTGCCATCCACACTGAAAATCTGGCTGAGAGTATTTTTCCAAATTATCAGATTAGAAACTGGATGCCTGTTGATGGCGATATCGTTTATCTTGCTCAGAACGAATATTTTCCCGAGGAAGGTTACATTGAATCGGAGCAGACTTTTATTTCAGGTACTGAAAAAGTAACACATACCGTTCGCCAGCATATTTATACTTTGGCAGAACTTGTTTTTATGTACCAAACTGCCGGGCTAAAAGTTGTTGGCGCATTCGGAAATCTGGAAGCAGATCCTTTTATGTTAGGGGACGAACAACTTTATCTGATTGCAAGGAAATTGTAATGCTTAATGCGGGAGTCTGGAACGTAATAATCCATAGGTCCAGGTTCCTGCAATTGCGCTTAATAAGGTTATTATTACCACCAGAAAACCACTTCCGATCTGTGCAAATAATGGTCCCGGGCAAGCGCCTGTGACTGCCCAGCCAAGGCCGAACAAAAATCCTCCGTAGATCTGGCCTTTATTAAATTGTTTAGGTGGAACGCTGACTGTTTCTCCACTTATGGTTTTGATATTAAATCGTTTAATGATTTGCATAGAAATCAATCCAACAATAACCGCTGATCCAATTACTCCATACATATGAAAGGAATCTAACCTGAACATTTCCTGAATCCTGAACCAGGAAACGATTTCAGCTTTGACAAAAACGATACCGAAAAATACACCGACGATCAGGTATTTTAAATTACTGATAAAATTTTCTGTTTTTGATTGCTGATTGGTGCCGTCAAAACTGTCAATGTCTTGGTCCGGAAGATCAATTTCGGTGGTGGAATTACTTTTAATCGTTGTCATATCTTCAAATTTTGATACCCGTTTGAAATTAACTTAGTTGACTAAATTTAGCAGCCAGGGCAATAAAACCCAGGTTGAAAAGAAACCGCCAACCATAAAAAATATCGTAGCGACCAGCGACGGCCATTGTAAATTGGCAAGTCCCATGATGGCGTGTCCGGAAGTGCAGCCACCTGCATACCGAGTCCCAAAACCAACCAGAAATCCTCCTAAAACGAAAAAGATCAATCCTTTTAAAGATAAAATATTTTCAACAGAGAAGATATCAGCGGGCATTAATCCCGAAAAATCGGTAATACCCAATGCGGTTAAACTGGCTTTTGTGGATTCTGCAACAATTAAAGAATCCGGGTTTGTCAACAGATAAGTAGCAACAAAACCTCCCAAGGTAATCCCCGCTACGAAAAATAAATTCCAGGCTTCCTTTTTCCAGTCGTATTTAAAAAAAGAAATATTGGCTGGAATTACTGCTGCGCAGATATGGCGTAACGAAGAGGAAATTCCAAAGGATTTATTTCCCAGTAAAAGTAAAATCGGAACGGTAAAACCTATAAGCGGGCCCGCGATGTACCAGGGCCAGGGTTTGCGGATGAGTTCGAAGATTTCCATCTGGATTTTGTTTAAAATTCAATATTATCAAAACTAATTCATAGCGACTTCCGTCTTCTGAATCGCTCCAAAACCACCTTCAATATTTACCACATCATCAAAGCCTCTTGATTTTAGAATTGACGCAGCGATCATCGAGCGGTAACCTCCGGCACAATGGACGTAAAGCGTTTCGTTTTTTGATAAGGCGGTCATACCTTCATTGATTGTATCCAAAGGGATGTTTTCAGCACCTTCAACATGCCCGGCTTCAAACTCATCCGGTTTTCTGACATCAACAATTTTTATAGCTCCTTCGTTATATCGTTCAGCAAATTTCTGCGCTGGCAGAGAAGTTACTGTATCAATTTCCTTTCCTGATTTTTTCCAGACATTAAATCCACCATTCAGGTAACCGATGGCATAATCATAACCAACTCTTGCCAGACGTGTCACCACTTCTTCTTCGCGTCCGGGATCTGTTACCAGCAAAATATTTTGTTTCAGATCCGGAATCAGCGCACCAACCCAGGGCGCAAATCCGCCATCGATGCCGATGTTGATAGAATTTGGAATAAAACCTTTGGCAAAATCATCTGCCTTGCGGGTATCCAAAATTAAAGCACTGGTTTGATTAGCTTTTGTTTCAAACGCATCCGGTGATAATGCATGGTCACCTCGTTCCAACACATCATCTATACTTTCATAACCGTCACGGTTCATTTTCACATTTTCAGGGAAATATTGCGGCGGGTCGGTCAGCCCGGTTGTCACTTCTTTGATAAATTCCTCCTTCGTCATATCCGCACGAAGCGCATAGTTGAATCTTTTTTGGTTGCCCAAAGAATCACTGGTTTCCTTGCTCATACTTTTTCCACAAGCCGAACCAGCTCCATGCGCCGGATAAACGGTTATGTCATCAGGCAAGGTCATGATTTTGGTACGCAGACTATCAAACAAAATTCCAGCCAGATCGTCCTGGGTAACTTCTCCGTTTTGTGCAAGATCCGGTCGGCCCACATCACCGATGAAAAGCGTATCTCCACTAAAAAGAGCAATTTCTTTTCCGTTTTGATCCGATAATAAATAACAGGCAGATTCCATTGTATGGCCTGGCGTGTGAAGCACTTTTATTGAAATATCACCCAATTTGAAAACTTCACCATCTGCTGCGATATGCGCTTTGAAACCTGTATTTGCCTTTGGCCCGTATACAATTTCCGCGCCTGTTTTTTCAGCCAGATCAATATGTCCGGAAACAAAATCAGCATGGAAGTGCGTCTCAAAAACGTATTTAATCTTCACATTTGATTTTTCTGCTTTTTCAATGTAAGGTGCTACCTCACGCAAAGGGTCAATCACGGCGGCTTCACCATTGGAAGAAATAAAATAAGCTCCCTGGGCCAGACAGCCGGTATATATTTGTTCGATCTTCATCATAATCTTTTATTTTTTACAGAAACCCTGAATTGTTTCTGTCGGTTTGTATAAACCAATACTCAAAATTCGAATAAAAGTTGATAGCAGTTGGTGATATTAGTCACATTCAATTTAATTTTTTTCGGAAGTTTACCACCTCAAAAGGCTAACTCTCTCAGGATAATATAAATTCCTATACAAAGCACAAACCAGCCAAAGGTGTTTTTTAGTGCCACAGCTGAGAACTTGACCGAGAAGTAGTTGCCTGCAAAAAAGCCTGAAACTGACAATGCTGTAATTTTTAATAGCAAATGCCAGTCCGGATTGGCAGCGGGCAATCCCGCGAAAAAACCGATCATCGATTGAACACCAATAATGAGCAGGGAAGTACCTATGGCTTTTTTCATGGGTACTTTATTGAGAATGGTTAACAAAGGAATAATCAAAAAACCGCCTCCTGCACCAGAAATTCCTGAGATTGTGCCCACGGAAATTGCCTCAGCGAAAATTAATCCCAAACGTTTCTTCGGTTCAATCTTTAAGTTTTTCTCAACTTTTTCCTTTCTCGTGATCATAAACAAAGAAGCGGTGATCATCACCATTGCAAAAAACAACATGATCATCAACCTTCTTAAAATGATGACGGAGTCAAACAGAATGATTTCTTCGGGAATGGCCGGCAAAATTACTTTTCTGGCAAATATTACTGCCAGGGCAGAAGGAATACCAAAAAGTAAAGCCATCCTGAAATCAATCGATTTTTCCCTGTAAAGAGGAATGACGCCTATCAGGCTTGTGATGCCAACGATAAATAAGGAATATTCAGTCGCATTGAGCGGACTGATAGAAAATAGATAAACCAATATAGGTACGGTCAAAATTGATCCGCCTCCTCCGATTAATCCTAATGATAAGCCTGCCAGAACAGATGCCAGATAGCCAATAATCTCCATTTTTTACTACAATATTTTTGACAAATCTCGGCAGAGAAAACAGGTAAGTCTGTGACAATTGTCACCCCGGCTCAACAATTTAGCCATTCAATGTAATTTCTGTTGAGGTTTACTTTTTTGTCAATTTCCATTTTCTTCAATAACCTGGAAATTACTTCGCGTGAAGAATTTAAATCCTGGGCAATTTCCTGATGGGTGATACTTAATTGGTTATTTCCTTTTTGTTTGACCTGATTTTCAAGATAAAATTCAAGACGTTGGTCCATGCTTTTGAATATCACATGGTCGAGCATGAGCAGTAGTTCATCAAACCGGTCGCGGTAATTTTCCAGGACAAAATAATACCAGCTTTTATAATTTTTCATCAGTTCGTCGATGGCAGGAACAGGTATCAAAATCGCTACCGTATCTTCCACGGCTTTTCCTAAAACCTGGCTGGTTTCCTGTTTTGCCGCGCAAATGATGGATAAAGCGCAAGCCTGCCCAGGATTTAAATGATAGATGAAAACTTCCTCGCCATCGTCACCTTCGCGGTAAAGTTTGATAAGACCGGCTGCGATCAGTACGGTATGTTTGAAATATTGTCCCTGTCGCATGATCAATTCTCCTGCCCGAAAATGTTTCAAAATGGCAACTTCTTCTATTTTTTCTTTTAAACCCGCTTCGAAAAAAGGGAAATGCGTTTCAATATATTGATGAATTTTTGGAGAGTCAGTGGACATAAGGATTGTAATTTTAACTTCGGCAGTCGCTATCGGCTTTCAGCTTATCAGGATTCTGATGTTTGAAAACCAGTTCAGCTATTCAACTGAATGATTATCAACTTTGTTCAATTTCATGATCTGAAAGCCGAAAGCCGAAAGCCGATTGCCGATAGCTACACCTTTACTGTTTTCCATTTTCCCAGTCTAAACCTCCATATTCCCAGCAATGCCAGAATTGATTCTGCTACGGGTACTGAAATAAAGACTCCAATGGGCCCAAGTGCGAAGAAAATTGCCAGAACATAAGCCAATGGAATTTCAAGTAGCCAGAAACAGATCAGGTTTAAAACAGTAGGTGTTTTGGTATCACCGGCCCCATTCAGCGACTGGATGATCACCATACTGTATGCGTAAAAACCATAACCAAGACACAAAACCCGCAAAGCGAGTTTTCCGGTATGGATCACTTCGATATTCGGACTGAACCAGCCGATGATGTTTTCGGCTCCCACAAACATTAAAATGGAAAGTCCGAGCAGGAAAAACAAATTGTAGGATGCACATTTCCATACCGAGATTTCTGCGCGTTCCGGTTTTCCGGCACCCAGGTTTTGTCCAACCAAAGTAGCTGCTGCATTTGCCAAACCCCATGCAGGAAGGAGCGTAAACATGATCACGCGAATCGCAATGGTATAACCCGCTACAACATCGCTGCCAAATTCTGCCAGAATTCTTGTGAGAAAAATCCAGCTTGCGGAGGAAACTAAAAACTGTCCGGTGCCGCCGGCAGCAACTTTTACCATACTTACGATCGTCTCTTTGTGCGGTTTCAAATCTGCCCAGACAAATGCCAAAGCTTTATTCACACGTGTTAATGAATATAATTGATAACCCACACCAATCGAACGGCCCAAAGCCGTGGCGATTGCCGCGCCTGTTACACCGAAAGCGGGAATAAATCCAAAGCCAAAAATCAGCGTCGGCCCCAGGATCATGTTTAAGACATTTGCGATGATCAAGGAGCGCATCGCTGTCGCAGCCGCGCCGGCACCACGTAATGCGCCGCTTAATGAGTATAATAAAATTACAACAGGTGCACTGAGAAACTGTATTTGCGCGAAAATCGTCCCGGTTTCAATCACTTTCGGATCTGCACCCATAATGCTTAATACATCACCGGCAAACAAAAAACCTGCAAGGGCGATGGGCAGAGAAATGGCAAGTGAAATTAAGATCACCTGCCCGATTGCAACACGCGCCTGCGGCATGTTCCCTTCGCCTATACGTCGGGCGATGGTGGCGGTTGCGGCGGTACTTAATCCAATGGCTACCGAATAAACGAGTGTGATAACCGATTCGGTAAGTCCTACGGTTGCAACCGCTTCAATACTGACTTTGGAGACAAAAAATATATCGACAACAGCAAAAAGGGATTCCATGACCATTTCCATGATCATAGGGACAGAAAGAAGAAAAATTGCCCGGTTGATGCTGCCATCAGTAAAACTTTCTTCGGAGCCGCTCAGGGCCTGACGAAGCAGTTGTAGCCACTTTTTCATTTGAGAAGAGAAATTCAGATTAATGATAAGATACCTGCGTTTCAGAGACGCAGCTGAACAATCCTGTGAGAAGGACCAAAAAATGCAGTGTGGTTACAATGAACCGAAGACGACGATCAACATAGGCTTAAAGCGATTTTTACAAAGATACAAAACTGTTTTTTGAATATTCAAATAAAAAACTGGAATACTATTGGTGGAAGTCGTAACTTCATGCCGTTTGAACCTGAACTTTTGGCGTTTAAAATCCGTTCTCAATTTACCGTTTCTGTTAAAAAAGGGATGCTTTTGCCACTGGGACAGCTCAGGAAAGTGTGAAAGCCTGAACAAAAAATGTATCCTGAATGATTGATAAAAGTAAGTTATTTTCTACTGCCGTTGCGCAGGAAACAGCTGTGCTGGTAGCTGTAAGTACACAAAAACAAACCACCGCAAAAACCAAAGAATACCTGGAAGAGCTGGATTTTCTGGCTGCTACTTTGGGTGTCAAAACGCTCCATAAGTTCACCCAGAATCTGGAAAGAGCTGATATAAAGACTTATGTAGGAAAAGGAAAACTGGAAGAAATAAATACTTTCATCACAGCGAACCCTGTGGATATGGTTATTTTCGATGATGACCTGTCGCCTTCACAAGTGCGTAACCTTGAAGTTGTTTTTAAAGATATAAAAGTACTGGACAGAAGTCTTCTGATCCTGGATATTTTTGCGATGCGTGCCAAAACAGCACAATCGAAATTGCAGGTAGAACTTGCACAGTACCAATATATGTATCCTCGGTTGACAAGACTGTGGACCCATTTGAGTCGCCAGTCCGGGGCGGGCGTTGGTATGCGCGGTCCGGGGGAAACGGAACTTGAAACGGATAGACGTATTGTAAAAGACAGAATTGCGTTTTTGCAGGAAAAACTTGAAAAGGTGGACCGTCAAAGTATGACAAGGCGCAAGGAACGTGACCGTCTGGTGCGTGTTGCGATCGTGGGGTATACCAACGTTGGGAAATCAACACTGATGCAGGCACTTTCTAAATCTGATATTTTTGCTGAAAACAAACTTTTCGCCACCGTGGATTCTACGGTCCGGAAAGTGAATATGGAAAATATTCCATTCCTGTTGACCGATACGGTTGGGTTTATCAGGAAATTGCCAACAACACTGATCGAGTCTTTTAAATCTACGCTGGACGAAGTTCGTGAAGCTGATATTCTGGTGCACGTTGTTGATATTTCCCATGAATCTTATGAAGAACATCTGGAAGTTGTAAACAATACTTTGGTGGAAATCGGAGCGGCGGACAAGCAGACGATCCTTGTTTTCAACAAAATTGATTTATACCAGCCAGCTCCAAAAGCAGAAGAATGGGATGATGAAGGAAATACAGTTCCCGAAGAAGCATCCACAGAAAGCGTTTTGGATCAGTTGAAAAAAAGCTATCTGGCGCACAAGGCAGATCAGGTTGTATTTATTTCTGCGGCTAAAAAAGAAAATATGGAAGAGCTGCGCAATACGTTATTTGCTGCGGTAAAATCCAAACACTTCGCGATTTATCCAAACTGGCTAGATTTAGGATATTCTGCTGTGCAATCAGAAGAATAATCACTTGTAATTGAATCGGAATTTTTCCACTTTTGCACCCCGATTGGTATTCATAGGAATATGGATACCAATTTGTTTTGACTGCGTAGTTCAACGGATAGAATAGGAGTTTCCTAAACTCTAGATATGGGTTCGATTCCCGTCGCGGTCACTTTAAGCCGCCTCAATTTTTTGGGGCGGCTTTTTTGTTTTTTGGGGTAAATATTCTTGTCGTTACAAAATATGACTGGATCGGGAGTATTATTTTGATATTCTATCTTTGTCTCAAGAATAGATTCAAATGGGTCTGTGAGGGCACAGACCAAGGAATAGAATGCTATGTAAATCGCAATTAATCCTGTATTTGAACTTCAAACCTGCTTTCGGGCTGTATCGTAACTCGGTTTGCAATTTCAAATGTTTCGTAAATCGGCAACTGGGATCCAATAACTTCAAAACTGACTACAATTGAGTATGGAATAATGTCTTTTAATCCTTTTTGCCAGCCATTATGCCCAACAACCGCTATACAAAATTCCTTTGGTAATTTATTTGATGGAATCATGCACCAATCTTTCTGAGTGGTATTATCCTGCCTCTTTATATCCCGTATTTGACCTCTATTAGACCGGTCGTAGATGGTCCATGGTATATTATCTGTCCCACCACCATTCGGCTTTGGATCACTAAACATTTTTAAAACTCTTTTTGAAAAAACCTCATAGTTCTCATTAAATGTAGAGATTTCCCAGCCTAACCATGAAGAAAGGTAAGATTTAAGATATTTTCTTGTACGTCTAATTTTAGAGGTATATGACAAAGTGATTTCTACCAGTATTTCGCTGTCTAAACCAGGGCGGTTAATTTCTTTTGGAACATTTATTACATAGACATCTGCGGATTTGGGAGAAACTTTGCCTTCACTTAAAAATGTTATTCGTGACTCAGAATTTTCTGAAGCTCTATTTAAAGACGGAATTCCATATCCAAGCATTTGCATGTCTATTACAGAAGGATCTCTCCATTTTTCCTCAGGAAGTCTTGCAGATTGGACAATTAATGCCTTATAAGAAATTGGTGAAAGCAAGGGGAATTTTTTATTTAGCCAACCAGCAATGTGTGTTACTTTGGGGGCTGAAAAAGAAGTTCCAACAGAGTGCTTACTAATAGCAGAATTTGAATTTAGAGTAGAGCAAATTAATTCAGGAGAAATTGACTGTTCGTTTGATAATAATTTACTGCCTAATTTTTCTACTGCAAAGTCTCCTCCGTACTCTACAACATCTGGCTTAATCATATCCCAAATTCCTAGACCTGAACGTGAAAAGGATGATGGATCGTTAAGCTTTCCGAATGATTGTTTATCATCATCTTCATAATTGTTATGACAAACTGAACCTACTGTCAATGAAAAAGAGGAAATAGATGGATTGGCAACCTTACTACTTACTTGTGTCAAGAAATTAGGATATTCATGCCCATTATCGATATATTCTCGAATGCCTGGTGAACCTGCTTTAGATGAAGAACGAGCAATATTACCAGCTGCAATTATAAAAAGCTTCTCCTTCTCATGTGTTAGTTTATCGATGGTGGCCGCCCAGGCCGGCATATGCGTACCAGAGAATGCATTTTCTTGGGCAATTGAGAGGTTGAATATTTTACATTCGTCAAATTGCTGTACTACATTGATCATTAAATTAGCTGGATCAACTCCATCAGGAATTAAATTTTGATCATTAAGCACACGAGCATTTACTAACCAAAAAGGTAGTTGGTGATTACCAGATTTTGGAATATTATTTGCATACAGGATCGCACCCGCAACTTTGGTTCCATGCCCACCTGAGCTTACTTTATCAGCAACGTCAGTGTCATTAGGTACAAAAGATAATGATAAACCGGATAATATTGCTGGATTTAATAATTTGTGATTTTCTTGAATTCCGCTATCGATTACGCAAATTTTCGGAGCGTTAAGGTCTGGTGCAGCTAGTTGAGTGGTGATTTCTAAAACCTCTCCATCATCACCAAAAAAGTCATTTTGTGAGCTATTAAGCCCTAATTCAAATAGATACGGGTAATTCAATGTTAAATCTTTCAATCCAAGCCCATTGATTTTGAAAGATATATAGAAGCTATCATTAAAATCGATGTACGCACTAATGTCTGTTGCTCCATAATTTCCTAAAAGAACATCAAATTGATCTTGCCTTTCAAACGCTTTGTCGTCACGTTGCTCTCTTATTAAACGATCAGCTTGATGCCATTTTTCTATCTTCACTGAATATTGTTCATCGGTCAGATCCTTTTTATCCGGGTAAGCTGGCGCAGAGAGGTAACATGCAATTCCTGCATACACAAAAAACATGTCACGATCACCAAGACGATCCCAGTTCGCACTTAATTCAGGAGTTAGTATATTCTGGATTCGCCATGTGACACCGTCATTTATACTCCATAACTTGGCAGCAGTATCTTTATACCTTCCTTGAGAAGCGATGAAAGCAGCAATTTTTTCTGATAGAGATGAGAAATCATCGGTAGATACACCAATTACATAGCCGTTTTGTTCTTCTGAGAGAAGTTCAATTCCCCAATGTTTAAGTGATTCAATCGGAAATGATTCTGTATCAATTTGAAGAAAGACAGGTATTTTATCTTCAAATGGCAATTCAGGCAATCCCTTATTTTCTCTTTCTGTTCGTTGCGTAACCCATCTTTTTCGTAGACTAGAAATGCTTGTCGTCAGTGAGACAGCATGTGCAGGCCTATTTACTAAATTTTGTAAAGTAAGAGCTCCTTTTTTATTTGAGCCACCCGATGGAAATTTATATTCTCCAAAAATTTTTCGTGATAGAGGAAGGTGAGGGAAATCTGACATTAGGATTTGTAATAAAGTTGGTTTTCACTTAGAGATTGTAAGATGTTGTCTTCATTAACTATGCCTTTTCCTTGGATAACAGATATTTTCGCAGCGTCAATGGCAATTTTTACAATGAGCGCCGCAGAAAAACCTAACATCTTGTTAGAGAGATCTTTCCATGCTAAATTTGGTTGGGTGTCTATAGCGGAAAGAGTAGATTTAAGTATTCTTAAAATCTCTTCTTTCCCTGGTTTGGTAATTTCAATGATATCGTCAAACCTTCTAAATAGTGCTTTATCGATGCTTCCTTCTAAATTGGTTGTTGCAACGATAATACCAGGCCCTTCATAGTCTTCCAGTACATTTAGCAATATATTGACAATTCTATGCATTTCTCCTACATCGTGTTTGCTATCCCTAGATTTTGCTATAAAATCAAACTCATCTAGTAATAAGACACATGGGAAATTTTTAATGGCCTCAAATAATTTTTTTAGATTAGATGCAGACTCTCCGAGGTAAGAAGATATAATTGCCTCAAACCGTACTTTTAAAAACGGTAATCCAATGTTCCAGGCTATTCGTTCTGCGCTCATGCTTTTCCCACATCCTGGCCCACCATGAAATAAGATTCTTCTCCTTGGTTTAAGTCCATATAATGCAAGACGCTCTCTCGCAACAAATTCCTTTTCTATTCTTTGTATCTTTAATTCAATTTCAGCTGGTAGAACCATTTCATGTCGCAAATTTTCCCGGCTGATGGCCGTTGCCAAGGGAATATTGTTACGGTTCTCTTTGGGAATGTTTAGGTCTGATCCAAAAATATTTTGCATCTCTCCTTTATAAGACTGATGCGTATTGATATTTGACTCCAGAATAGATGATAATCGATCTGCTAGCCTTGTATGCCCTTTTTTTCGTTCATCATCTATGATAAACTCAGCAACCTGGACAATATCATCTTTCTTTTCTCCCTCAATTGAGCGAAAAAGCCGTATCATGAGATCTTGATTCATAAATAAACAAAGTAGTTGCCCTTAATACTATGTTAAGATGCAAATTTGAGATGGTAATACATAATATACAGTAAATTATCTATGGATTGATGTATAGATATGCATTAGATAGTGTAGCAAATCGCAGAAAACGATTACTTTCTTGTTTTTTGAAAGGTATTTATATCATTTCATTTATAATTACTAATGTTAACAAATGTATAACAGTTTAATGATCTCTCATAAATTTGATACCATTTTGCTACCCTATTTTAATTGTTTTTTTAAGCTGCTGATTTTCAGAGATAACCATATTCCCGTCGCCATCACAAAGGCCAGCCTTTTAGCCTGCCTTCTGTGACGGCAATAAAATTACAATCCACACCATCCATGTCACTTAATCTTTTTATATAGCAATAACAGAGACCTTATAGAAAAAGAATGCGGATAGTGGATGTAAAATCAATTCTGTACAATTGAACCCTAAGCGCAGTTTTTGTCGAAAAATTTTTAAGACATATTAAAAAAATAATGTACCCACTATACGGAAGTCCATGTTAAATCTTAGTTTTGTATCAGGCTAATTGATTGGATACGGACTTTTTTAGCTATGAAAATATCCGATCGCAAATGTTAGAAAAGGGCGAGAAGTTGGCAACGTATCAAGAGAGAAGCAGAGATAGCGTTGCAATTTGCCAGGCCTTTCATTTGAGATAAATTTATGATCAATGGCTTGTCCTGCTAAGCCCTTTGACCAATATACTCAGCTTAAAAGAATGTCAAATTTCTCAACATTGCTATCTAAATATTATTCGTTTTTTAAGGTCATTGTCTGGATTGCGATTGGAAATGTGATTGCCTTATTTGGGTATTTTGTATATATTTTCGCTTACAATTTTCCCTTTTATGACGACTATGATAACCTGATCCTTTTTCTGTCAGAATACATCAAATCTGACGGAATATCAAGGAAAATAATGCTCCTTTTTGAACAGAATTTCGAGCACCGGGTAATATTTGCAAAGGTTTTGACATTGCTTTATTACAAAATAACCGGTGAAATTGACATAAAAGGGCTGATCATGCTGGGTGATCTCAGTTTAATTGGCGTTTTCATATTCTTTGTCTTATTAAAAAGAGATAAAAAATTATCCCTGCTTTCGCTTTTTGCCATCGCCTGTGTGCTTTTTCAGTTACAGCACTACGAAGATTCGATCTCGTGGGCGACTTGTAGCTTGCAGCACGCTCCTTGTATTTTCTTTTCTTTATGGAGTTTTTACCTGGCTATTTTTCGTAAAAAGTTTCCGTTAAGCGCCATACTTGCAGTTCTTGCTTTATTTACCAGCGCAAATGGTATGATGACGATTCTGATCTGGCTCATCATCTTTTATTCATCCGCCAAACTTTCCCTGAGCCGTATTGGTTTGTCACTGGCAGTTATCTCGATCACGTTGATCCATTTGATGACTTTGAAAATGTACTCAGGGTCTGTACTTGGAAATTTCACAAGCAATTTTTTTCCTAAATGTATTCTTCTGATTTCATTTGCCGGTCAACTGGCCGACTCCAAAGTGGTTGGACATGAGGCTCCTTGCATTATACTTGGAACTTTGTTTTTGTTTCCTTTTGTAATTGCTGCGATAAAACTGGCCTTGGGAAAAGGAAAGGATATCAGTCAGTTACAGTGGTTTTGTCTGGCTGGGCTTACTTCAGTGCTGTTTGTTGGATTTTTGATAACCTTTGCCCGCGGTACCGAACCAGATCATTTCGGTTTTAAACTGGATCGTTACAAAATATACTCTGCATTTTTTGGCGTCTTCGCAATAGGATTTTACGATCAATATTGGAATCATTTATTTTTGGGAAAACTTGTCAGGCTTTCCCTCGCATCCATAGCATTTGTCTTTTGCCTGAGTTCTTACTACCTGTACGCTGATAAAACGGAAAATTACAGGAATGACATCATGACCAATCAAATTAATTATGCATGGAATAAAAGCACCTACTTTCCGATTGTTTTTAGAAATAATTTATCCGCATCTGATTTCGATTTTTGCCTGAGGACTTTTTTCTTCCCCAAACCTGATCCTGTTGAAAAATCTGTAAAAAGCATTGAGTGGGAGAAAGTTACAAAATTGATAAATGTTTCTAAGTCGGATGATAATAAGGTTCTTAAACTGAAAAATACTGATTTAAAGATGGATACGGGCAGCGGCATTTCCAGGCTGTTTGTCGTAGCAACGGCGACTGACCAAGAGCAGCCAAAATATATATTTCCCGTAAACAATACCTATAAACGTTCATTCAGGCATTTTTATACATCGTTTCGAAAAATACCTATGGATGGTTTTGATGTTACCATTTTTAAGGAAAAAATAGAAAACGCTGATTATAAGCTGCATCTCGTTTATTTTGTGAACAACAAAATTGTCGATGTTTATAATATTGGGTCCATGCACGTGTCGAGATAAATTTATTGAAGATAGAGCTGGCCTTGTCACTACACATTGTAGAAGGGGCATAGTTATTGAGCATGCTTAATCATGACCAACTTTTTGAAAGCAAAATGGGAAAATCTGATCATGGCTAATTATGCTGTGCCACCAGAAATATTAGCACCGTATATTCCCAAAGGTGTGGAACTGGATTTTTATGAAGGCAAAACCTATGTTAGTCTCGTTGGTTTTCTTTTCAAAGACACCAGGATTTTCAATGTTCCAATCCCATTTTACGGGACTTTTGAAGAAGTCAATCTCCGCTTTTACGTAATCAGGAAAACAGAAAATGGTGAAAAAAGAGGTGTTGTTTTTATCAATGAAACGGTACCAAGTAAGATAGTCGCAGCGGTTGCCAATTATTTATATAAGGAACACTATGTCTCCATTCCGACACACCATGACTGGAAGACTGATGGTAAAACCAAACAAATAAAATTTGACTGGAAAATCGCCGGCAACTGGAATTCAATCTATGCAGAAGCTAAGGAAGCGGGTATACCCATGTCTACCGGCAGTATAGAAGAATTCATTTTTGAACATTATTACGGTTATACCAAAGTCGATGAGGAGACCACGGAAGAATACAATATTCAACATGCTCGTTGGAACGTCAACGAAGTGATTAATTATGAGATCAACTGTAATTTTGCTGCGATGTATGGAGATGAGTTTGACTTTTTAAAAGACAGAAAACCTGATTCTGTTATGCTGGCGGAAGGATCTTCCGTTGCAGTGAAATGGAAAAGAACCCGGATTTGATCTGAGGTGGATTGATGCATAAAATCCTGGAATTTATTCCATAGGAAATCGATTATTATCGCAGGCAAAGTGCCGTGAAGCACTACCGATTTAGAAATCAATAACTCTTAAAAACACTCACTCAATTTACAAGCATTTCCGGATCAATACACTCCATTAGCTTATTTCCTGAAATTTCCCTGGAATGAATCTCCGCGTCAACCGGTCCTTTGAAGTCCAGAACCGCCAATCTATTTTCACTTCGATAAATAAAAGAAACAGCGAGACGGGGATTTCCGAGATTAAAGGTTTTGGCTCCATTATCCGGATATTCCGCTATTAGCTTTTCCAGAATTCCTCATTTGCAAATTCCAGGCACTTTAATATAAACTGGTCATATTCTCCATCCCAATTTAAATAAAGGAGATATGGGTACTTATCCCTGATTTTAAAATAAAAGTTAAAACGGCGGCGTTGGGCAAAAACGCCTGAGAGTACCAGCTCGGATGATTCCGGGAAGTATAGCTTTATTTCATCGCGCAAATAATCTATCGCATTCATACTGTTGAGTTCTTCTTTGTTCTGTTATTTGTTAATTATAACAAATGTATTCATGAAATTTTAGTTTTTGGTGAAATTATTGTTATTAAATACAGAAGGTGCATAATGAGAGAATTTGACTATGGGATTTAGTTTATCAACTCTCCCCAAAGTTATAGTTGAAGAAAAATCGGTAGATCCACTTAAGTTGTCACAAGGCAATTAAAGACGTTTAGTGTTTTTTTACTATATTAGTGTAATCAAAATTTCGAAAATGAAATTAACAGTCTTGATCATTCAGGGAGCTGAAAGTTTGGTAGGCTCAATTAAGGAAATTCCTTCCGTTATTACCCAAGGGAATACGAGAGAAGAAGTAATGGAGAATATTCAGGATGCCCTTGAGTTATATTTGGAAGATATGCGCTCAGAGGAAGACTTTGGGGATGTCGTTTCCAAAGAAGAATTGGTTTTTGCCTGATGTCTGTAAAAAGAAGTAAATTCATCAAACATTTAGAGCAACATTCTTGCTATCTCCACAGAAACGGTGGTAAACATGATATTTTCAGGAATGAGCTGACTGGTAAGAAAACGACAGTTCCCAGACATGCGCAATTAGATTTATTTTTATGTGAAGCAATCTGCAAACAACTCGAAATTGATAAGTTATAATAAGTCTTCCACAATAGTCAGGTCCGTCTTACCTCAAATCTGAACCCCAAAACCCCAAATTTACGTTAAATACCCACGCAGCCTAAACCATCTGCGGGCACTATTCAACGACTAAAAAATATGAACGAGATTGAGCCGTATTATAATTGGGAGAAACATTATGTTGCCAGCCGGGATCGTCGGTCGCCGTTTTATGGCAGAACTTACAATCTTGATTATTACGAAAATGCAATTTATGGTTATTACATTCATCCGCTCTGGGATGAGATTGGTTCTGAAACGCTTTATGTCAAAATTCTTTTTGCAGATTATAACAAACATTTCGCCATCATTGAGCTGATGGGTGAGTGGAATGACACGCTGCACAATGATATTATGTATCTCAAACGCCAGGTTGTTGACCCGCTGATTGATGAAGGTATCAACCAGTTTATCCTGATGGGCGAAAATGTAATGAATTTTCATGGCGGCGAAGATGATTATTATGCTGAGTGGTTTGATGATATCGAAGACGGGTGGATTGCAGCTGTAAACTTCCGGGAACATGTGGAGGAAGAATGGAAACGTTGCCGGCTGGATTACTACCTGAATTTTGGCGGTACGTTACAGATGGAGAACTGGCGCACTATGCAGCCGGATTTCTTTTATGAAATTGTTAAAAAATTGATCATTAGAAGGTTATCATAGTAAAAAGGTTTGCGTTTGTTTGCAACGTTCGGAACTCCTTTGTAGCTTACGCATTCAACCTTTTCTAACTTATTCCATCCAAACCAACACCCACAGTTATGGCAGCTAATGAAGAACCAACCCCGTCCGAAGGATCATTGGATAAAAAAATTGAAGATATCAAGGCAAAGTCTACCGAATTGAAAGATGAAACTGCAAAGGGTGTTGAGGAGATTGGAGAAGATGTGAAAGATGCAGCAGCATTGAAAGTTGAAGAGACAAAAGAAACCGCCGAAGAAAAGATAGCCGAAGTAAAGAGTGACACAGCAGATGTGAAGGCGGAAGCCGAAGTAAAAGCTGAGGAATATAAGGCAATTGCAGCGGATAAAGTTGAAGATGTAAAAAGTGAAGCATCTGAACTTGCTGCAAAAGCAGAAAACAAAACCGAAGAATTGAAAGTGGCCGCGCAAGAAAAAGTTGAGGAAGTGAAAACAGATGCAGCTGAACTTAAAGCAGAGGCAGCAGAAAAAATAGATGAATTGAAAGCTGATGCTTCGGATAAGGTAGACAATGCAAAAGAAGTCGTTGCCGAAGTTAAAGAAGATGTTTCAGCATCAGCGGAGGCATACAAAGAAGTTGCGGAAGAAAAGATAGAAGAAGTAAAAGCGGAATTTGAAGATGCGAAAATTGAAGCTTCAGACAAAGCCGAAGAATTAACAGCAGAAGCAGGAGAAAAAGTTGAAGCTGTACAGGAAAAGGCTGTTGAGGTGAAAGATGAGGTTGTTGAAAAAGCAGCCGAGGTGAAAGAAGAAGCGGCTGAAAAAGTCGAAGAAGTGAAAGCCGGGTTTTCTTCAAAAGTTGAGCAGCTTCAAAACGAAGTAGAACTGAATATTGCCGCCGGAAAAGTAAAAGCTGAAGGGGTTATTTCTGAACTTCAGGGCAGAGCAGGCACTTTGAAAGAAGATGCAGCTGAAAAGTTTGCTGATTTGAAAGATGAGGCGGCTGAGAAGTTCGCTGATCTGAAAGAAGATGCTACCGAAAGATTTGAAGATGCAAAAGTTATTGCCTCTGAGAAATTTGAAGATGCAAAAGAAATTGCCGCTGAAAAATTAGCGGAAGCGCAGGAAAAAGCAACAGAGCTGAAAGCGAAAGCAGAAGTAGAAATAGAAGAACTGAAAGTTGCAGCTTCTGAAAAATATGAGGAAACTAAAACGAAGGCCAAAGGTTTCTGGGCCAGATTGTTTGGCAAATAAGAAATAATCTGATTTCAATGATGCCTGTCTGAATTCTTTTCGGACAGGCATTTTTATTATATTACTGATTCAAATTTTACGAAACACGATACACTATGACACCAGATATAGATCAGTTGCTGAAAATTGCCAGGGACGCCGGAAAGGTGGTTTTGGATATTTATTATGATGCCGAAAAATCGGAAGAGGTGGAATTTAAAGCCGATGATTCACCGCTGACATTAGCCGATAAAGCTTCCAATGACCTTATCGTGGCGAAACTAAAATCTTTAACACCGGATATCCCGGTCATGTCAGAAGAGGAAATTCATGTTTCCTATGATGAACGTAAAAACTGGGAATATTTTTGGTGTGTTGATCCGTTAGACGGAACAAAGGAATTTATTAACCGCAACGGAGAATTCACGATCAACATCGCGTTGGTTCGCAATAGAATACCTGTTTTAGGAGTTATTTACATTCCTGTGTCGGACACAATTTATTATGCAACTCAGGAAACAGGAGGTTGGAAAATTGATTCCGAGGGAAATAAAACGGCTTTAAAAGTTGATAAAAACAGTACAGACTGGATTTCAGTTGGCAGTCGCTCACATGCGGCGCCGGAAGAAACAGAAGTTTTGGCAAGATATCCGGTTGTAAAAAAGATTGCTATCGGAAGCTCTCTGAAATTTTGTCTGCTCGCCGAAGGTTTGGCGCATATCTATTTTCGTCAGAATCCGACGATGGAATGGGATACCGCAGCGGGACAAGCAATTTTGACTTTAAGCGGCGGACAAATGACAACGCTAAACGGAGAGCCCTTTTTATACAATAAGGTTTCGCTGGTGAATGGAAGTTTTATCTGCGGTGCGCAATATGTTACATTGCACAAAGGAGAATAAAAGGAGTATAATCAGCAGTCATGTTTTCTTTTGTTTGAACTACAAAACTCGGAAACCATGGAATTTTACAGATCTTATTACAGGCTCGTTCGTCTCATTTTTCTATTGATTTTATCTTGTAATCAGACTTTTGCAGATTCAAAAGATAAGGTACTTTCAGAGAAAATGATGGTTGCGGTTAATGATTTTGTGAAATCGCTCGATCAGAAACAAGTAAAGGAAGCATGTACTTTTTTCGCAGATTCCATTCGTTTTGACTGGCATTACGTTCCAAGAACGCGGAAAGGCCTCACGCTGAAAAATATGAGTGAAACACAGCGGAAGAAAGCTTTTGAAATGGTGAAACTGGTCATGAGTGCCAATGGTTATCAAAAAACGCTTGATATCGTTGATCTGGAAAATGTCCTGCGCGTGGTTGAAAAGCGAGGTTCTGACGATACCTACCGCGATCCTGAAAATTATTCTTTCATGGTTTTTGGCTCGCCGGATCTTCAAAAGCCATGGGGCTGGCGGACGGAAGGCCATCACGTTTCACTGCAATTTACTTTGGTAGATGGTGTCATTACGTTTACGCCCGGTTTTATGGGCTCAAATCCGGGTAAAGTTTTGGCTGATGTTCCGCAAAAAGGAAAACGTATTTTAAAGGATGAACAGGATATCGCTTTTCAGCTGCTTCATTCATTTTCTGATATTCAGCGGCAAAAAGTGATTTTATCTGAAAAAGCTCCCTGGGAGATTTTGTCTTCAAATAACAGAAGCAGTATGGTTGTTATGAAGCCGGAAGGTATCACAATGAAGGATATGACAGCTGCGCAAAAAACGTTATTTCAGGAGCTTATCGCCGTTTATCTGAATCGGTATCACGTGACTTTGAAAGATCAACAAATGGTTAAATTGACAAAATCGGGGCTTGATGGCATACATTTTGCTTGGATGGGTAACGTGGAGCCGGAAATAAAAGAAGGAGCGGGGTATTATTATCGGATTCAGGGGCCAACAATCCTCATCGAATTTGACAATACACAAAACAACGCAAACCATATCCACACCGTCGTTCGGGATCTTACCAACGATTTCGGCGAGGATTTACTTCGTTTGCATTACCAGAAAATGCACCCGAAGCCTTAGAAAATTTCATTCATTTAAAACAAAGTTCAATGAATCAGCCATTTTCTGTACCCTTTCAACATCCGTTCACACCGGATAAAAATTATACAAAATCAGTCGCTTATTTTTCAATGGAATTCGCTCTCGACCAGGCTTTAAAGACCTATTCGGGGGGATTGGGATTTCTGGCGGGCTCTCATATGAAAAGCGTATATGGCTTACGTCAGAACCTGACTGGCGTGGGAATGCTTTGGAAATATGGATATTATGACCAGGGGCGTAAGCGTGATAATAGTATGGAACCTCAGTTTCATGAGAAAATATATCATTTCCTGACAGATACCGGTATCAATTTCCAAATCCCGATTTTAGGGAAACAAGTTTGGGTAAGGGCATATTATCTTTCTCCGGAAGTTTTCAAATCCGCTCCCATGTTTTTTCTAACCACCGATGTGGATGGAAATGATGAACAAGCACGGTCGATTTCGTATTCACTGTATGATGCAGACGTAACGATGAAAGTTGCGCAATGTATGGTTTTGGGAATTGGTGGAGCTAAACTGCTGGATGAATTAAAATATCAGCCCGATATTTATCATTTTAACGAGGCCCACGCCATTTCTGCGGCTTTTTACTTATATCAAAAATATAAAAAGCTGCCCGAATTAAAGAAAAGGATGGTATTTACAACCCATACGCCGGAAGAAGCTGGAAATGAAAAACATGATATTAATTTTCTTGAAAATCTGGGTTTCTTTTCGGGTTTGAAAATGGATGTGGTCCGGAAAATTACCGGTATCAAGGATAACACTTTTAATCATTCACTGGCCGCTTTACGATTAAGTAAAAAGGCAAATGGGGTTTCCAGATTACATGGAGAAGTATCCCGTCAAATGTGGAAAAGCTATCCGGGAATTTGTGAAATAACGCATATTACCAACGCTCAGAATAATGCTTACTGGGTAGACGAGACGCTGGAAAAAGCAAGGATTGGAAAAGATTCTGAAGCGATCTCAATCCGTAAAAAAGAACTTAAAAGTATTCTTTTCAAAACAGTTGCTGATCAATGCGGTAAGATTTTTGATCCAAATGTGCTGACAATTGTCTGGGCCCGCAGGTTTGCTGCTTATAAACGTCCGGATATTCTGACCTGGGATGTTGAGCGGTTTAAAAAATTACTGGACAATAAGGATATGCCAATCCAGATCATTTGGGCAGGAAAGCCGTATCCAAAGGATGAAGGAGCAATCAATACATTCAATCATCTGTTCTATCTGAGTCACTATTTTGACAACATGGCTGTGTTGACTGGTTATGAACTATCACTTTCAAAGTTATTAAAAGACGGCTCTGACGTCTGGTTAAATACGCCGGTTGTTACCCGTGAAGCATCCGGAACCAGCGGTATGACGGCCGCTATGAATGCCTCTATAAATTTGTCAACTTATGATGGCTGGATCTGTGAATTTGCCAAAGACGGAGAAAATTCATTCATCGTGCCGGTGGCCGAAGGTGATGATATCAACAAAACGGATTGTGACAATTTCTTCGATCTGATTGAAAATAAAGTGCTTCCAACCTATTACAATGATCGAAAAGAATGGGAGCGGATAACATTAAACAGTATGAATGATGTGAATGAGCCATTTAATTCTGATCGGATGGCCAGGGAATATTATGAGAAGCTGTATTAAGATTAAGGTTTCTCGTTATATTTCACGCAAAAGAAGGGAAGAAAAAGGGCAAAGGAGCAAAGTTTAATCTTTGCGATCCTTGCCCTTTTTGATTTAATCAAATATGGAATAAATTATAATTAATTATAGATATTATGTAAGTTTAGATTTATTGTACAGGCCTGAATGTTTGTCTAATGAAAGAATACTATTTTGAATATACAGATCAAAAATTCCTCACCGTATTGGTTGGTATGTCCTTAATAATCATGGTTGGAATTATCATTTTTGCGGGTTCATTTGTTCCACCTTCGGTTTCGATTTTGTTTATTTTCATGTCCATTGCATCTCCCTTTTTGGTGTTTTTTCTCAATATAAGAAAAATTAACAGACAGGTTACGGCATATCTTGATGACAATTCCGTCGTGTTAGATTTTGAAGATCACTCAGAATCTATCGAATTTAGTAAGTTAAAATCGTATCAGATTGATGAATTCAGCAGCGTAACGCTCCGGTTAAACTTTTATAACAATCACAAAATTCAACTAACAGCCAGCAGTGGATACAGTGATACTTCAAGTATGAAGTTATTTTGTCAGGATCTTGAACAAAAAATTATCCGGAGTAATAAGAATCATTTTTCACAGGTTAAAAGAATCGGTTCTATTTTTGAGAAAGGATGGATGCTCTGGATATTAATTTCAGGAACGGCAATTTTTGCAGGAATACTGATTAGTCATTTTTCAGAAGATAAATTATTTACCCTATCTTTTTATTCTTCTATTGCCGGTATGGTTGGAATTTGGCTTTCTTATTTCCGTGCAAAGCAAAAAGGCCGTTTATATGCACTCAGGATAAATGATGATTTATAAATTTTAAGGTTTCACGCGAAGCAGGGAAGAAAAGGGCAAAGAACGCAGAGTTTAATCTTTGCGTCCTTTGCCTTTCTTTTTGCTTTGCGTGAAAAATAGCTTAATTTGAGAAAGACAAATCCAAACCAATCCACTTCTATGAAATTCATATTTTCAACCTTTCTCTTTTATTTCCTGATTCAAACTTCTTCCGCCCAGGATTATTCTGACAAAATCACCCTTGTTATTCATGGCGGAGCCGGAACAATAACCCGTGCCAACATGACGCCTGAAAAAGAAAAAGCATACCGGGAAGTGTTGAATACAGCTTTACAAAAAGGTTATGCCGTTTTGAAACAAGGCGGAACCAGTGAACAAGCTGTTGAAGCCACCATTATGGTGATGGAAGATTCTCCGCTATTTAATGCCGGGAAAGGTGCTGTTTTTACAAACGAAGGTAAGAATGAAATGGATGCGGCGATTATGGATGGTAAGACTTTGAAAGCCGGTGCCATTGCAGGTGTTACAACCATTAAAAATCCTATTCGTGGCGCAATAGCTGTCATGGAAAAATCTCCGCACGTTTTAATGGCCGGAAAAGGTGCCGATCTGTTTGCTAAAGAACAAGGTTTGGAAATCGTCGATCCTTCATATTTCTACACAGAAGCTCGGTATAAAGCCTTATTAAAAGCAAAAGAAGAAGAAAAGGTAGAGCTTGATCATACCGAGAACACAAAGAAAGAAATCCTGAAAAAACCAAAAACCGGTTTTGTAAAGGATGAAGATCTGATATTTACAGAAGGTAAAAAATACGGAACGGTTGGCTGTGTGGCTCTCGATAAATTTGGAAATTTAACAGCCGGAACGTCAACCGGCGGAATGACCAACAAAAGATACGGACGGATCGGTGACGCTCCGATCATTGGCGCAGGTACTTATGCCAACAATAACACCTGTGCAGTTTCAGCAACCGGGCATGGTGAATTTTTCATCCGTTCTGTCGTAGCTTATGACATTTCTGCTTTGATGGAATACAAAGGTTTGTCTGTAAAAGATGCAGCTGATGAAGTTGTAATGAAAAAACTTGTTGAACGCGGGGGAGAAGGCGGGTTGATTGCGCTGGATAGAAACGGAAATATTGCCATGCCGTTCAACAGTGAAGGCATGTACCGCGGATATATTAAGGCTGATGGAAAAAGTGAAGTGATGATTTATAAAGATGAAGTGAAGAAATAATCAAGAGTCCGCCCCGGTTTTAAACGGGGCGGTTACGGTTTTTAAAGACAATACAAAATTCACCTTACCCAATCTGACTTGCCAACATCGCAATTCCATCAACAAAACTATGTGGCTTATAACCTAAAACCGATTCAGATTTTGTCAGATCAAATCCTGTTCTTGGCGGACGGCGCGCAGGTTGGGAAAAGCCTGAACTATCTGTCTGGGAAATTAAAGATTTATCCAGTTTGAAATAATCGGCAGCAATAACTGCCATTTCATAAGGCGTATAAAGTTCTTTGCCGGAAATATTAAAAACACCTTCTGCTTTTTGATCAGCAATTAAATAACAACCCGTCGCCAGATCTTCTGCTAAGGTTGGCGTGCGGAACTGGTCAGTAACCACTTTGATATTTTTACCCTCTTCAAGTGATTTTTTCACCCAGAGAATAATATTGCTCCGGCTCATATCGTGCGCAATACCATATACCAGTACCGTCCGTGCAATAGCCCATTTGATATCAGATTGGATGACTGCTTTCTCGGCGGCATATTTACTCCAGCCGTAAAAACTGATGGGATTCGGTTCTGCATCTTCGGTATATGGTCCGGCAGTTCCGTCAAAGATGAAATCCGTGGAAACATGCACAAGAAATACATCATGTCTTCTGCAGGATGACACCAGATATTCCACTGCATTCACGTTCTGTTTCCAGCAAGCATCTTTTTCTGCCTCACACTGATCTACATTGGTCATAGCTGCTGTGTGAATAATTACGTCAGGTTTTGTCAGCGCAATAACGGCTTCAACCTGTGCCGGATCCGTTATGTCCATGGCATGGTAAGCATAACCATCATGAAAAGGTAAACGATTTTCACCTCTGGCAGTCGCAACGGTTTCTATGGAAGAATCTTTTATTAATAATTCAATCAGTTTCTGACCCAGAAGTCCGTTCGAGCCGGTGATCAGAAAACGTTTTTTTGTTGATGTCGAAGTTGAAATGTCTTGTGTACTAGCCGTCATGTCTGAATTATAAATGCTTTTCCGGAACAATATAGAACTAAAATATCAAAAAAATAAAGCTGCTGACCGTCGAGGAAAGCAGCTTTAAGGCTGAATGATTTAACTTTTGATAGTTTTTATTTGGGTATAACTTTCAGCTTTCAAATGTATAACCATATTTTCTGGTTATCTTTTTCTTCTTCATTTTTTTAACAGAAACCTTCATACTGATATCTTTATCGGGCCGGTCACGTTCATCTTTTGGCTGATTACTAATCTTATCCACAACATCCAGTCCATCAATTACTTGTCCGAAAACGGTATAAGCACCATCCAGATGCGGAGTTCCTCCTTCGGTCTCGTAAACTTTTCTTTGCGCATCAGTCAATTTTCTTGCTGCACGGGCTGCCTGTTTGTCAATATCCGTTTTGCTCCATTTTCTTCCTTCAACAATATAAAACTGACATCCGCTCGATTCTTTTTTAGGATTATTGTCTCTTGCAGCGGCTAAAGCTCCTTTGCGGTGAAAAAGTTTTGGACTGATCTCCGCCGGGATCTTGTATCCGTTATCACCTTTACCCAATACGGCATCAGGTTTTGCATTTCGCGAATTTGGGTCACCACCCTGGATCATGAAATCCTTAATGACCCGGTGAAAAAGCAGATCGTTATAAAATTTGTCTTTGGAAAGTTTGACAAAATTCTCCTTGTGTTTTGGTGTTTCATCAAACAAAATGACCCGCATTTTGCCGTAATCGGTTGTGATCGTAATGAGGTAATCCTTTTTTGATTTTTTTTGTGCAAACGTATTAAGAGCCGACAGGCATAAAACTGTCAGTAAAACAAAGCGATTAATTTTCATCATAATTATTTAACGGCGAGTACATTTTTATCTGGTGTGAACTGGAATTTGAGTCCATAATCTTTTCCTTCCGATACATCTTCCATGCTCACGTGCGTAGAATTTTTGGTCCAGGTTACTGTCTTGCCGTTTTCTTTTGGAGCCTGATATGTCTCAGTGAAATAGCTTTTTCCTGCATTCCACAATTGTTTCGTAGCATCCGGACTGTTCAGATAAACGTCAACGGTAATTTTGTTAACCTTTTTGTCGGCAGTTAAAAAATACTGGACATCGATGGTTTCAAGTTTTTCTGTTTCAAAAGTATAGCCCACATGATCTGCTACGTCTTCAAACATCTCAAAATTCTCAGTTGCTTTTACTTTTGATAAAGGATCTCCAAAAACAATGCCACGAAATGTGCCGGCAGGGGAGTCTCCAATCACTTTTTCGAGCAGGGCAGATTGGTCGCTGTTCAGTTCTTCATGGGCCGGAGGGGCCGCTACGGCAGAATCTTTTACCTCAGCGTCTTTTTCCTCACTGGTTTTTGTTTTGCAATTTTGTAATGTAAGTGCAAGAAGCACAACCGCCAAAAGGGTTCTAAGTAGTGTAAAGTGTTTCATTTTTTGCTTAAAGAATATATACCGCAAATCTAACCATTATCAATTTCTTTTTTTTAACGTCGTTTTAATTATCCGCAAAATATATTTTGATAATTTCTAAAAAACCCGAATTTTTAGACGAAAAGATAAAAAGGGTGCCGTTATTCAGGATAACAGGGCTGGGGAATGTTTTCCAGTTTTGTGTCAAAATTCTCTGCCTATGCTAAAAAAGAAACGGCGGTCTCCTTTTGCGTTGAAGGTCTGGTTGAAGCGCGCGACAATATTATAAAACGTAACAACGTCCACACCAAGTCCGCCGCCATAAATGCCTTTATTGCCCAGGGAGGTATTACTAAACTGCGGATAATAATTTTTGACATATCCCGCATCCGCAAAGGAATTGATATAAACAGCCAGCGGCAGCGTATTAAACTGACGGATCGGAACCCAGGGGAAATGTTTTTGTACTGAAAATAATTTGTATTTCAGTTCATTTTTTATCAGCGCATAATTCTGTCCGTCTACCACATACAATTCATATCCACGCACCAGATCATTACGGTAACCCAATCCGACAGTTTGCAGATATGGTTGTTTTTTAGGAACAGAAAACCGTCCGCGAACTCCGGAATTGGCAAACCATTTTCCACCTAAGTGAAAATATTGTCTGAAGGAACCATATACATAGGCCTGATTAATTTCATCAGAAGGTAAAAGTCCGATTTTGGAAAACTGGATTCCGCCAACTCTTCCGCGCAGAGCGTACTGATAATTGTCCCGTTTGTCATAACTATATGAATACGTCAGCTGGAAATAGGTTTGCCGCGTTCTGCCTTTCAGGAAATAATTTGGATTTAAAGCCGCTATCGTGTCCGTGATTGAGGTTCCGCTCCAACGCAGATCCAGGGAATGGAACGTGTAATATTTATTTCTGCGGGTTAAGGTTACGAAGGTGTAAAAGCGTTTTTTATTGATGTCTTCGCTGTTGTAATAATCCAGTTTATCCCGCCATGTCCGGAATGCCATGGTTTTATTTATCGAGTAAGAAGCACCGACCGTGATCCCGGTTTTTTGGGCCTTGTCAAGATAGGGCAGGGAATAGGAAACTTCAAATTTTGGAATAAAACCAAACTCGGCAACCAGACGCAGCTTATCTGCACGGCCTGTTACGTTTCCATAACTCATATAAATACCATAAATCGTCCGGCTGAAATCCCGGTTCCGGTCATACCACCATTCATTAAAATTCCGGTCGGCGAGCTGGAAAACGGGTGTTGCAATGAAATACCAGCGTTCCTTCACTACAATGCGGATATCGGTCCGCACAGAATCTTCATTCGGTTTTAAAAGCAGTTCCGCAACTACAAAAAGATTGGTATTGATCACCTTGCGCCGGTCAATTTCCAGCGTTTCAGCCAATCGGTTTTGAGGGATGGTGTCACCGGATTTAATTGCCATTTCCCGCAAAATAATACGGTCCATCGTGCGGTGATTTCCTTCAACAGTAATATTTCCAATAATGACCGGCGGGGTTTCTGCTGCCGGAAGAACCTGGGCATAGTCCGGTCCGGCGAAAAGAAGGAATAAGAGTAAGTAGTAAAAATTTTGATAACGTATTGCTTCCTTCATTCTGCTCTGCCCGTGTTCAGTTTGAAACGACTTTTTGATTATAACTCTGTTGTTTGCTTTCTCAAAATTACGCTTAAATCGGTTGGGATGTTGATATCGGATCAAATAAACTGAATTGGCAGTTAAAATCACGGGCTATTCTCACTGTTAACGGAAAGTTAACTTTCAAAAAAAACAAGTTATAATGATAGTCTCTTCCAACAGGCTCAGAGTATCATACAACAACTAACCAGCTAATAAAAATGACACATTCCCGGGCTGAAAATTTGATCAACAAACTGATCGCTAACAAGATTTCAGGGGAAGAGCTGGGTGAATTGCTGGAAGGTTTAAAAAATGAAGACGAACAGCAAAAGTACTCCGATGCTCTTGAAATTTATTTTGACCGGCTCCTGAAAGAAAATGAAGGAAACCAGAAAATTAAAGATCAGGAGAAAACAAACCCGAGAAAGTTGTAATGAAATCAGTTAAAAATGAATGCTATTAAAAAACGCTATTAACCCTTTTTATGCTTGTCTTTGTCCAATTATTATTCTAAATGTTATGAATTCAAACTCTATTTCTCAGCGTGTGCTCAGACGATTATTTCTCCTGGTCCTGATGGCCGGAGTTGGTATTTCGGCGGCCAGCGCACAAAATGTAGTAACAGGTAAAGTTACGTCCAAGGACGACGGCGCTATCATGCCGGGGGTAAATATTATCCTGAAAGGCACACAAACAGGAACGACAACAACAGCAAACGGTACATATTCGATTGAGGTGACCGGTGCAAATCCCGTTCTGGTTTTTTCTTTTGTAGGATATAATCAGGAAGATGTTCCTGTGAATGGCCGGAGTGTGATTGATTTTACAATAACACCAAGTGCTGAAAATTTGAAGGAAGTGGTAGTAACGGCACTTGGAATCAGCCGTGAAAAAAAATCGCTTGCTTATTCAGTGGCAGAAGTTAAAAACGAAGATCTTGTAAAAGCATCCAACCCAAGTTTGATGAAATCTTTGGATGGAAAAGTAAGCGGTGTGAATTTTACGAATTTGAGCAGTGACCCGACTTCATCGGTGCTTGTCAATATTCGTGGAACGAGTACGATGCCAACAACAAGTTCAGGCGGAACCAACGTATCGCTTAACTCACAACCTTTATATGTGATTGACGGGATCCAGGTGGGTACGCAAACCACGACCAATAAAGATGGTGTGGATTTTGGTAATATTCTTTCACAATTAAATCCGAATGATATTGCTTCGGTAACCATTTTGAAAGGCGGTAGCGCAGGTGCTTTATATGGAGCAGAAGGTGGAAATGGCGTTGTCATGATCACAACAAAATCAGGAAGAGGTGGAAGAAAAGGGCTTGGTGTATCTTACTCAACTTCTTTTTCTCAGGAAAAAGCGTACCAGTTTATTCAGGAACAAACCGAATTTGGCCAGGGTGAAAGAGCAAATGAGTGGCAATATGACAACACAGATACCTGGGGACCGAAACTTGACGGATCATTTACAGCAGATTACTGGGATGTGAAAAACAAGAAATGGGCGAACGGCCCGATGACTTCCTCAAAAGAGAACAGAGTGCAGGCTTATCTTCAGACGGGACATACATGGAACAACAGTGTAGCCGTTACCGGTAATTCTGATAAAGGTGCTTTCCGTCTTGGTATTTCAAATATGACTAATGTTGGGGTTATGCCAAACACGAAAACAGAGCAAAAATCCTTCACGCTGAATACTGATTACAATCTTACCAAAAAATTAAGAGTATCGGTAAGTTCAAGTTACATCCATACTTACTCTCCAAACAAACAAAATACGACGGGTTCCAATAGTGTTTTGAACAATTTGCTTTTCAATTTACCGACAAATTTACAGCCATTGTCAGATATGAAAGATTACTGGCTGACGGGTTTTGAAGGTGTTAAGCAAAACGGATCGATCATGAAGGATAATGGTGTGGACGTTGCCAACGATAACCCATGGTTTACGACTTACCAAAAACTTCACCGTTTTACCCGTGACAATTTTTTTGGTAAAATCCAGCTGAACTGGCAGCTTTCGGATGATTTTTCTCTTTTGGCAAGAACTGGGATGGAAAATGTGAAGGAAGGTTATGAAATGAGACAATCCTGGGGCGCGAAAGGTGATGCTTTTGGAGCTTATGTTACTGGAAATAACAGCAGCATTGAAGCCAACTCAGATGTAATTCTTACGTACAATAAAAACTTAGGCAGACTTTCAGTGAATGCTTCGGTTGGTGGAAATTATCGTTTCAACAATTCAAACGCTTCTGAAATAACCGGTGGTGATTTGAATTCACCGGGGTTATTCGCAGTATCAAACATAAAAGCCGGAACATTAACCACGATCGCTGATGCCAACTGGCCTTTCAGAACAACAAAATCCCAAAGCTTATATGCAATGGCAACAGTAGGCTGGGATGATAAATTCTTCCTGGATGTAACAGGCCGTAACGACTGGAAAGGGATTTTACCAGAAGAAAAAATCCATTATTTCTATCCGTCGGCATCTTTGAGCTGGGTAGCGTCTGAATCTTTCCATTTTCCGGAAGTATTTACTTTGGTAAAACCTCGTATTAACATTGCTGATGTAGGTAATGGACTGGTAAAACAAAGATCTGTTGATACTTATACCTATGACGCAAGTCCATGGGGATCGGCCAATACGGTAAGTCTTACAAGTTCACTGGTTGATCCGAATATCAAAGCACAGCATTCGATTACCAAAGAAGCCGGGCTTGATTTGTGGTTGTTCAAGGGCCGGGTGAAATTTGACGGAACGTATTTTATCAAAACGCAAAAAGATCAGATTGGTAATATTTCACTGGTACCGGGAACGGGATATAAAGGTTTGTTAACCAACATTGGTGATGTAACCAACAAAGGATTTGAATTTGGATTGAATATTACGCCAATCAAAACGAAGGACTTCTCCTGGGATATTTCTACAAGTTTTACGCATTACAAAGCGAAGATCACGAAGTTATCTGACCAGTTTGCGCCAAACGGTTATGTATTTACTAACTATGATGGAAAAACGATGGTGAAGATCGCCAAAGGTGAAGAAATCGGAAGTATCTACGAACAAAATCCGATTTTACGTGTAAAAGAAGGTCAGTACAAAGGCATGATGCTGCTGGATTCTGATCAGGGAAAGGTTCAGTTGTCTTCTGATGAAAGAGATCGTGGAAGACTTGGTAACTTCAATCCGGATTTTATTCTTGGTATCAACACAACATTGAAATACAAACAATTCAGTCTTGGTATCGTAGGAAGTTTGAGAAAAGGCGGAAAATATGTTTCTGTAAACCAGCAGTATCTTGAATCGAACGGAAGAGCGGAATCTACACTAAGTTCTGGTCCTGATAATCCGTACTGGATGGGTGGCCGTGATGCCGCACATGGAGGACTTCCCTGGCCGGCGGTTGGATCAAGCACTTACGCAGCGATCAACAACAACAATGATTCAAAGCGTTCGACTGCTGTTCAGGATGCGGTTTATGTAAAAGGTGTATTTGTAAATCCGGACCACACAGGATCGGATGCAGTAACGGATGCTGATTATATTGTGAACGGGGCAGATAAGAACAATACTTTCTATGATTTCCCTTACAACGGTTATGGTGATATCATCTGGGATTTTGCTTCGACAAGAACTTACAGTGCTACAAACTTCAAGTTGAGAGAATTGTCTTTCGCATATTCTGTACCTGGTACGATGACGAAAAAGTATTTTCTTAACAATCTGATGTTGTCAGTTTATGGAAGAAACCTTTTCCAGTGGAATCAGTCGGGCCGTCACGAAGATCCTGAATCTGCATTCTCAGGAGTGGGTACAAGTCAGGGTATTTTAAGAGCAACTTTGCCAAGTATCCGCTCTTACGGATTCAAGGTGTCGGTTGATTTTTAATTAATAACGTTCATTCAAAGCATTATGAAATCTATATTAAAAATATTTTTAGTTACCACATTGATAGGATTTACTTCCTGTAGTGAGGACGAGTTGCGAACTGCCGATACTTTGCAGCAAAAAGACGCCATTGAATCGGTGAATGATCCTTATCTGCTGGCTTCTATTATCAAAAAAACCACGCTGTTTTATCAGAAAAGGAGTTTTGATAACAGAAAGCTTCCTGCTGCGGTTCAACACATGGAAAGTAATTACCAGAGTGGTGATAACTTCTATGATGGTTTCAGGTTGGCCACAACGGATATGTATGATGCCATGGAAATCCTGAAAATGATCGACGGATCGATCACGCTTGCACAAACCCGCGGTTCAAAAACGCATCAGGGTATTTTTAAGGTTTTCCGGGTAATGCTTTTTTCTTTCATGACTGATTTTTACGGCGACGTTTATTACTCAGAGGCACTGAAAGCGAGAGAAGGTATTTTATATCCAAAATATGACAAGGAGCAGGATATTTACAACGGATTACTGGCAGAACTTGATGAAGCCTCAGCATTGATTTCCGGTGGTACAGAAGAAATATCAACGCCTTATGACCTGATGTTTGCAGGTGATAAAGTGAAATGGCAGAAATTCGCAAATTCGGTAAAACTCAGACTCCTGATGCGTGCATCCGGTAAAATCACGGATGTTGGAGCAAAAATCGCAGCTATTTCAGGAAACGTTTTGTCAGAAGCAACTGAAAATGCATCCATTGGATACATCGGCACCGTAGGTGATGCCGGTGATACACCCGGTAATGCCTGGACAGGCGGAACTGTTAACTGGGGTTCTGTTGATGAATTTAACAAAAGAAGACCTTGTAAAACGTTGGTTGACAAACTTGCTGACCTAAGTGATCCGCGCGCAGCTATCTGGTTTGCACCGGTGGAAAGACCGTGGACGAGCGACAAAAGTCTGGACGGTGTTACCTTTGCTACAACGGATCCAAATGGTTATACCTATTCTTCAACCTGGGAATATATTGACAGAAAAAAACCGGAAATTGCTGAATATGCTACAAAAGATATTCTGATCGACTCCAATAAAGTTTATGTCGGTTTTATCGCAGGTATGCAGGCTGACTGGAAAAACGGTAACGGACATTATAACACCGCTGCCGGTGGTGTTGTGGGTAACTTCAAAGTTTCCAAATTTTCTACATTGTTCAGACAGAATGCACATCCTTTGCTAAAAGCGCAGATTATGAATAGTGATGAAGTTCAGTTTTTACTGGCTGAGGCTGCTGCAAAAGGGCTCATTACCGGAAGTGCAGATACATATTACCGCAAAGGAATAACCAATTCATTGCTTCGCTGGGGAGTGCCTCAGGCATCTGTTACCAAATATCTGGCTCAGTCAAATATCGCTTTGCCAACGGATAAAGCTGGTCAGCTTGCGAAAATTGCTGATCAAAAATGGATCAGTCTGTTTCTGGTTTCTACGGAAGCTTACCTTGATCTGCGCCGGACCAAATTGCCCAATATTTTCAGTAATGGCAGATTAGGCACTTATACATTCCCGCTTCGCTTCCGCTATCCGGGTAATGAACTTGGACAAAACAGAGATGCTTATGATCTGGGGGTATCCACTTTGTCGCCAGCCGTGGATGATCAATTCTCGAAAATTTGGCTGTTGCAATAAATTAGGGACATTTATTGTCAGGGGTTGTCAGGAAATGGTCATTTAATTGTCAAGAATTGTTTCGAAAGTGGCTGATGTTGATTAGAATATATTGAAAAATTAGATTATTATCCGGAAATGTGCTGAATTGTTTTCAACCATTTCCGGATTTTTTTTGACCTTTTCAACCGGTAGCTCAATTCATTATTTTTTAATATTCGGGTAGTAGTCCATCCCCGACCTTCCGAAGTATTACAAATGTTTCTTTCCTGCTGATTTCTGACGGGCTGATCATTCGTACTGGGATTATTATTTCTTTCAAATTAGTATGCATACATAACAAATTCTTAACACAGGAAAATTGGATAATCCAAACGGGTTGATCCGGCACCATATGCCAGGAATTTCACTTCAAATTTTATCAGTATACAATTTCAATTCTTAAACATTAGTCTATGGAAAAATCCCTCTAACACATGAATGAGTACCAGAATCAAAAATTAATAATCAGTTACCCTAACACTATGCTATTTAATTAAATCATCGAAAATTATGAGATCAAATTCTATCAATTTTCATCAGCGGGTTTTCAAATATCTGCTGATATTCTTAGGGCTCAGTCTCCCGTTTAGCCAGATGTCAATGGCAGGAGTTTTTTCGGGAAGTTTGAACAGGAATACGGAAAAAAAGGCGGACAGAACCATCACCGGAAAAGTATCCGGGCAGGATGGTGTAAGTATTCCAGGTGTCAATGTCGTATTAAAAGGTACACAGCGAGGAACCAGTACAAACGCAGCCGGACAATATTCAATTGACGTGACGGGTGATAATCCTGTTCTGGTTTTTTCATTTGTTGGTTTTCTGTTACAGGAAGTCCCGGTAAATAACCGCAGCATTGTAGATGTAACGTTGATATCCAATGCTGAAAATTTAAATGAAGTGACAGTAACTGCCCTGGGTATCAAACGCGAGGATAAATCGCTTGGATACTCAGTCGGAAAAGTGGACGGGAAGGAATTTAACCGGGTCTCACAGGAAAACGTTCTGAACGCAATGGCCGGAAAAGTGGCTGGTGTGGCCATCAGTTCTACCGGGGCAACGGGTTCTTCGGTGAGTATGGTTATCCGCGGAGCAAAATCTTTAAGTAATGATAACCAGCCACTATTTGTGGTCGATGGAGTTCCAATTGCTAATAGTTTGAACAATGTCAGCGAAGTGGGAACGGATAACAAAGTGGATTATGGTAATGCATTATCAAGCATTAACCCTGACGATATTGAAAATGTATCGATCCTGAAAGGCCCAAGTGCAGCAGCATTATATGGTTCAAGAGCGGGAAATGGTGTTGTTTTGATTACAACAAAAAGTGGTTCGAAAGTCAAAAAAATGACGGTAACCGTTTCTTCTAACACGGTTTTTGATAAACCCTATAAATATCTGAAATGGCAGACACAATTCGGTTCCGGCCAGTTTTCAGCCATCCCAACTTCAATCACAAACAATCCTTATAGCAATCCGTTTAAAAAACTGGTGGACGAAAGTATCACAGCAACTTATGGAGCGGCGTTGGACAAAGGATATGAAGAAGTGCAATGGAACAGCCCGATCGGAGCTGATGGAAAACAGATTGCGATGCCGCTGGTTTCACATAAAAATAATGTCAAAAATTTTGTACAAACGGGTATTACAACAACAAACGGTGTATCCATTTCTAACAGTACGGATCTGGTAACTTATCGTTTATCGTACGCCAATATGACAAACCGCGGTATCATTCCAAATTCCGATCTTTTCAGAAATTCATTAAACCTGAACACATCAGTAAAGGTTAACCAGAAAGTGAGAATAAGCAGCAATCTGGATTTTAGTCGTAACAATTCAAATAATCGTCCGGCCGGAAACAGAGGGACAAATCCACTGCAATGGGCATACGGTGTTTCTCCACATACGGATATCCGTGATTTGAAAGATTACTGGTTGCCAGGGCAGGAAGGTTTGCAGCAGCGCTCTCAGTATAAAGGCGTTTTTAACAATCCTTATTTCCTTGCAAATGAAGTGAACAACAGCTTTGTGCGTGACCGCGTTTTTGGCAATATAAAAGCAGAGTGGCAGATTACACCTGAACTGAGCATTTTCGGCCGTTATTCACTTGATACTTATCAGGAAAAAAGAGAAACCAAAATTGCCAACAGTTATACCGCTGAGCCAAACGGTGCCTACGGTTTGATCAATCTGGCGACTTTTGAAAGCAATACAGATTTCCTCGCCACCTACCATAAAACTTTGAAAAGCTTCGCCTTTTCGGTATCAGCGGGCGCAAATGACAGAAATCAGAATGGCTCAAATGTGAGTAATTCTTCTACCAATGGTACAGGGCTGATCGTTCCGGGTGTTTTCACAATTCAGAATATTTTGCCTGCTAACCTTACTTACGCCAGTAGTTCTTACAAAAGATCGGTTTACAGTGCTTATGCACTTGCCAATCTGAGTTACAAGGAAATGGTTTATCTTGATATCACAGCCAGAAATGACTGGACAAGCACCCTGCCGGCAGCCAACAGATCTTATTTTTACCCTTCGGCATCTTTGAGTCTTTTAGTCAACGAAATGATTCCGATGACCGAAAAAATAAACATGCTGAAAATCAGAGGAGGTGTCGCTCAGGTTGGTAATGATGCAAATCCATATTCTTTGCTAAGTACGTTAAGCAATGCCGGAACCTGGAATGGTGTTCCCAGACTTACTGTTTCCAATAATCTTTTCAACTTAAATCTGAAACCGGAAATTTCTACATCCTATGAAGTGGGAGCTGACCTGACCATGTTCGAGCACCGGTTGCGTTTTGGTGCTACTTACTATATGGCAGAAAATAAAAACCAGATTTTGAGCACAAAACTTCCTCCATCCTCCGGTTACACCACAAAAAGTATCAATGCCGGACTTTTGGAAAGCAGAGGTATAGAATTGACTTTGGGAGGAACGCCGCTTAATAAAAACGGCTGGCGTCTGGATGTAAATACAAACCTGAGCAGAAACCGTACTACCATTAAAAGATTGTCTGATGATTTGCCATACTTTACACTTTGGACAGATGCAAAAGGTGGCGCCTGGACTTATGTTGGAGAACAAGTCGGTGATATTTACGATGCACAGGTTGTTACGGTAACGGACAAAACTTCTCCTTATTATGGTTATCCGATTCTGGATAAAACAGGTAAGTGGCAGTCTGTGGATGCGATTAATACAAAAAATAAGATCGGAAATTTCAATCCAAAGTTCACACTTGGCGGCCAGGTTTCACTTGCGTATAAGGGTTTCAGTTTAAACATGACGTTCGACTGGCGCAATGGTGGAAATTTTGTTTCTCAAACCTATCGTTACGGGGAAGAGGATGGTCATTCACAACTTTTTTATGACAAGCTGATCAATCCAAACGGTTTGAGCGGTGATGCGTTGAGAGATCATCTGGTAGCAAATCAGGAAAAACAAATCAAAATTAATGGGAACGTATTCCCACTCGTAGGAGGCCCAACGCCGGATTATGGAAGTTTCCCGGTTAATTACAGCGGAATCCCGCTTCCTCATGGTGGTGTTTTTGTGCCGGGTGTTATTGCCACAGGTTATGATGCAGCCGGAAATCCAACAGGATATAAAGAAAATCTGGGCGGAAGCGGAACACAATATCTCCCATTGGCGGGTGCTACAACCTGGTCATTTACCCGTCCGTTTACTTATGACGCTTCTTTTGTAAAGCTGAGAGAAATATCGTTCGGATATGATCTGCCTCAGAATTTTGCAAAAAAGATTGGTATGCAAAGTGCTAATTTCTCGGTTTACAGCAGAAATATTATTCTTTGGACAAAAGCCAAAATTAACATCGATCCTGAAACAGCTTTCCAGGTTGAATCCGGTACGCAAGGTTCAGGAAGCCAGTTTAAGCAGGGAATTGAAAGATACAATGTTACACCCTGGGTCATTCCTGTTGGATTTAAGCTTGGTTTAACTTTTTAAAAACGGTTCAAATTGATTCATGATGAAGACTACGTATATTAAATCAATCGTACTGATGGTGTCAGTATTTCTTGCTTCTTCCTGTAAAGATCTGACGGAAGTGAACAAGAACCCAAACGGTGTGGATCCGACCTCGGCTAATCCAAATCTTGTGCTTTCTACGGTGCTAACTGAAACCGGAAAGCAATTTGTCAGCCTGAATTATGACCAGATAATCGGTGGTGTCATGCAGCATACACAGAAAGACGGATGGAGCGGCGAGCATAACGATTACGACTGGGGACAGACCAATTCATGGAGCGGCTGGTATGCCATTCTTACCAATAACCAGTATGTTTATGACCGTGCTGTTGAATTAAATTACACGCTGCAACAAGGTGTCGCGCTGGTCATGAAATCAATGATTTTCGGTTTGATCACGGATCTTTGGGGAAATGCGCCTTACTCCGCTGCATTGAAAGCATCTGAGGGAGGTTCGGCCAATACCTTTCCGGCCTTCGACAGTCAGGAAGATATTTATACCGGAATATTGGCAGATCTGGACAAAGCGAATACGCTTTTGTCAAAAACCAAAGCAGAATATAACAGTACAATTGCAACTCCGGATGTATATTATGCCGGCGATCCGGCCAAATGGAGGAAACTTGCCAATTCTCTGGCGCTGAGATATTACATGCGCATTTCTGACAAAAAACCTGAAGTTGCCAAAGCAGGAATTGAGAAAATTGTGGGCAATGCAACACAATATCCAATCATGAATGTTGCAGGAGATGACGCTACCATGGGTTTTGCAGGAAACAGCAGTGCCGATTCCTGGCCAGCCAATACAAGAGACGATGCGAGCGAAAGTAATTACAGAAGAATAAAAATGTGTAATACTTTGGTAAAAGCGATGCTCGGCGTAAATGATCCGCGACTTGGAGTATGGGCCAATAAGGTGCAGATTCCACTCGTGGTTGATCCAGCCCTTGCTGCAAATACGGATGTTATTAAAAATGGAAAACGTTATTTATCACCGGATAAAGTGAAAGGCATTCCAATTGATACCAATCAGAATTATGTCGGTCTGCCTGTGTCACTTTTGTCGGGAGCAAGTTATAATATGAGTCCGACAGCTGCACAAGGTGCTGACAATCCGCATGTTTCCTGGCTGAATACGATGTACAAAGCACCAAAAGGTGATTTGTTAAAAGCAAGATTAATGTCAGCTGCCGAAGTTCATTTTATTCTGGCTGAGGCAGCGCAAAAGGGTTGGGCAGCAGGTGACGCAGAAACACATTACAAAGCGGCCATTCAGGCTTCGTTCACAGCTTGGGGACTGGCAAGTTCTTATGCAGCTTATGTCGCTCAGCCCAATGTGGCTTATAACAAAACCCAAAAACAGATCATCGAGCAAAAATGGATTGCAAGCTGGACGGCCGCAAGTGAAGCCTGGTTTGATTACAAGAGAACGGGTTATCCTGTACTTCAAACCGGTCCGCAGGGAAAAAGAACAGTACTTCCGGTTAGATTCTATTATATGCTTGACGAAAGAAATCTGAATAAGGCAAATGCTGATGACGCGATCAATAAGCTGGAATCAACTACTTATTCTGCGGCAGATGGCAAAAACAGTGCGTGGTCTAAACCGTGGGTAATTCAGGGTGCAGGCAAACCCTGGTAGAAATAATTACAAAGGAATAGTACGATATGGTTTTAATCTGAGTATATCCTTTGGCGAATAGAATTGAGGGCAGTGGCGGACTGCCCTCATTAGTGTTTCAATAAAAATAATTCAATAAACAAAACCTCTGCACAATGAAAAAGAATAGATTTGAACTAGCCGTGAAAATACTTTTTATCCAATTGATTTTTAGCTGCGCTGTATTTGCACAAAAACCGGTCACACCCGAAACTGCGTTGCAAAGTTATCTTGACAATGGTGATAAATCGTTAAAATGGGAATTGAAAGATACTTATACACAGAACGATGTTACTTTTTACAGCATACTTTTAACGTCTCAAAAGTGGCGTGAATTTACCTGGACGCATCAAATGACGGTCATGGTGCCAAAGAACAATAAATTTGACGGCGCATTATTATTTATTACCGGTGGATCAAACAAAGACGACCTTCCAAATTGGAGTAATAAAAAGGATGATGATCTGCTGGTATCACTGGGTGGTGTTGCAAAAGCAAATAATGCAATTGTAACTTTATTAAAACAAACACCAAACCAGCCGTTTTTCGGAGATCTGACGGAGGATGCGTTGATTTCTTACACGCTGCACAATTTCAAAAAGGATAAGGATTATAGCTGGCCTTTACTTTTTCCAATGGTGAAAAGTGCCGTGCGTGCAATGGATGTAATTCAGGAATTTTCAAAACAAAAGCTGAATCATGAGGTGAACCGGTTTGTGGTTTCGGGAGCGTCTAAACGTGGCTGGACAACCTGGCTTACCGGCGCAAATGATAAACGCGTTGCAGCCATTGCGCCAATGGTTATTGACATTTTAAATATGCCTGTGAGCCTTGATTATCAGATCAAGTCCTGGGGAGATTATAGCATCCAGATTGAGGATTATGTAAAACTTGGTATTCCGCAAAACAGTAAAACACCGGATGGAGCAGCCATCACAACCATGATCGATCCGTATTCCTATCGTGCCAAACTGACCATGCCGAAACTGATCATCATGGGCACAAATGATGAATATTGGGTGGTGGATAATATCAAAAATTATCTGAAAGATATTCCTGGAAATAACATGCTGCACTATGTACCGAATGTCGGTCACAATCTTGGTGGCGGAAAACAAGCCATGGAAGCTTTAAGCGCATTTTTTGGAAATACGATGACAAGAAGCCCATATCCGGTTTGTGAATGGAAAGAAACTGCGGATAAAAAAGGGGTGAACCTTGCTGTAAAAGCCTCGGCCGATCCGTTGGTTGATGTAATTCTGTGGTCAGCAGATTCAAAAGACCAGGATATCCGGGATGATAAATGGACGAGTAAAAGTCTGGGTATCAAAAATAAATCGAAAATTAATGTGAATCAGGCATTTCCCGCAAGTGGCTTCCGTGCCTTTTATGTTGATTTAAAATATAAGGATTCTCACGGCGGTACCTACACAGAAAGCACGCGGGTTTTCCTCACAAATGACAAAGCAGTGTTGTAAATTTTGCAAGTGATATTGGAGTAACAGCATCGCTTAACCGTTGCTGTTACTTTTTTGATAATAAAACTAAACCTGGGTTTCGTTATGAAATTTCCTCCTGTTCTTAAAAATCTTCTTTTTCTTACTTTCTCTTTTTTGTCATGCAAAAATGAAAAAGTTAATAATTCAGGTTCCGTAAAAATGGTGATGGATGAAGTTGTTACCAGACTTTACAAAAATCTGAAACCCGCCCAGCTGGACACGATTTCGGAAAAATACATCATGACTTTTCTGACAAAGGACGAGCTTCATACGCTTGCAACAAAGTTCTGGAATTTTGAAGTAAACGTTCCGGTAACCGTTTCATTGATGAGAGATTCTGCTCAGAAAGTCATTCCGTTCTGGATTGAGGAAAGTGGATTTAAGAAAACAGGAATGATTGTGAAAAATGAGAATTATACATACGAAGTCTGGCAGAAAAACTTTGATCCTGGAAAAATTGAATTGGGCATTAATGGTTTTGATAAAAACCGACCAGTCTATTTTATAAGTGTAGGTCCGCAGAAAAAGGATGACGAATTAAAGATTACCAATGTAATACCTTCAGAGTTTCCGTTGATGACCATGAAAAAAGGAGCCTTTACTTATCATGACTGGGATGGGTTAATTTTAACCGAAGTGCCTGAGTCTTTGGTGGGTCAACAACTTTTTACAACCGTTCGCGGAAGAGCGAGGGAAGCGCATCTTGTAGGAGCATTCAGGAAAACGTTATTTCCATCTTCTACAAATCCTGACCAGATTATGCTGACATGGAGTGATGACCCTAAAACATCTGTGAATATTCAATGGAGAACCAATATGGAAGTCAAAAATGGAGCCGTAAAATATTGGAAAAATAACTCAGCTGACACTTTAATCTCTACCGCGTCCGAATTCAAAATGGAGGACAGATTGCTGCAAAATGACCGTTATGTGAACCGTTTTACAGCGAAACTCAGAGGCTTGAAACCGGGAACAGAATATCAATACATCGTCGGTTCAAAAACTGAAAAATGGTCGGTTCCGGCAAATTTTAATACTGAAACTGCGACAAATGATGGCTTTTCATTTATCTGGTTTGGCGATACGCACAAGTCGCCCATCTGGGGAGATATGGCTCAGAAGGCTTTAAAAGCTCATCCGGAAATTTCCTTTTTTGATATCGCAGGAGATCTTGTCAGCACAGGTTTGAATCGTGATGAATGGGACGAATTATGGCAGTATTCAGGAGGCGTTTTTCAAAGCAAACCGTTAATGCCCGTTCCTGGTAATCACGATAGCCAGGATGGATTAGGCGCTGGTATGTATCAGGAAATGTTCAGCTTACCTGAAAACGGTCCGAAAGGTTTGCCAAAAGAAATGACTTATGCCTTTAATTATCAGGATGCTTTGTTTTTGATGATCGATGCCACGCTTTCTGTGCCGGATCAAAGTGCCTGGGTTGAAGAAAAACTGAAATCTTCAAAATCGAAATGGAAGTTCGTTTTCTTCCATTTTCCACCATATAATTTTGTTGAACCCTATGACGAAATCCGAAAAGAGTGGGGGACATTATTTGATAAATATCATGTGGATATGGTCATGAACGGCCACATGCATTACTATCTCAGAACAAAACCGATGAATGACGGGAAGGAAATGAAAACCCCGGCAGAAGGAACCATTTACACCATGTCAATCAGTATTCCCGGCAAACAGGAAGAATGGCTGGCGGAAGATTACGCGGTTGTAAGGTATAAGGACGGACCGCTTTATCAGCATATTTCAATGAAGGGAAATACGCTGATTTACAAATGTTTTGATCCGGCCGGAAATGTTAAAGATGAATTTAAGATTGTGAAATAGATATGTTTTCCGGACTATTTTATTCCATATCGCTGATAGTCTGAAAAATGAATTACAATTTTCTTATTGTTGCTGAAATACGGGTAGTAAAGTTGATACTGACCGTTTTCGGACGAAAACTTTATGTCTTTGCTGCCTTCGTCAAAAACCTTGTAAAGATATTCCCGTTCGTCTTTGGTCGTCGCCTGAATGTAGGTCATTCTGGATGGGGGCAATGTATCATTGACCATTTGGAAAGTTCTAAAACCTAATAAAACTCTTGAATTATCAACTGAATCGGGAACGATGACCGTTATAACTGGAAAATTTTTGTCGGTTTTTGATAACAGATCCAGTATGTGCCCGGTTTCAGTAATCCATTTTTTATCAAATGAATAGTTAACCAAAATATCAGCTTTTTTTGAGTTATCGTTAATAATCGACTGTGCAGATTGTATCAAGAGCTTTTCCTTATTTTCAGAAGTTAAATAATCCCCCAGAAACAATAGTCCCAGAACGATTGGAAAGCTGAGTATTAAAATCCAGCGAAGTTTTTGTGATACTGTGCTTGCAGGATTGACATCATCAAGATTATGTTTTTCGGCAATTCTTGTAAGGTTGAACATTACGTTGGTGATCAACGCTCCAAACATTAAAGCCAGAATCCCGACAATACTGGTGAAGAATGTTTCAGTTATTTTCTCCCGAAAGAGTTTTAGTCCAAAAACCTGATAAGAAATAAAAATAAAGACCCAGTAAATCAGAAGTGTAATAGCAATGGTACCAATGATATTACTAAGTCTAACCAGTTTTTTAGGATTCATAATGTGCTGATTTATGGCTAAATAGAAAGCGCAGATATGTAAGTGTTAATAAATAAAAGGAATAATCCCCTTTGTGTTTTTCTTATAATCAAGATACTCATCCCCAAACTGGCCGATCAATATTTTCTCTTCAATTTTGATACGGAAAATAAAAACCGCCATTACGGCTATCACAATTAAAATCAATCCTGGCCAGCTGTTAATGGAAAGCCCGAAGCCGATAAAAGAAAGAAGAGAAGCGAAGTAGGACGGATGACGGAGATATTTATAAACTCCGTCTTTTTTTAATTTATGATCTTCCCGGATGGTTACGTCTACTGTAAAAAACTTGCCCAGCGATAAAACAGCCGCGATTCTCAAAACAATTCCCAGGAGAATAATTCCTAAACCGATATAACGAATCATTTGATCAGGATAGATAGGGAAATAGTAATTAATGGAAATATAAACAGCCAGAAAGATCGCTGCAATCACAGTAACCCAAATAATGAGCAATGAATTTTTATCCGCATTTTGTTTGTCTGTACTTTTTGAACGTAGTAGCCGGTTCAATAATGTTTCAGACAAAAACCATATAAGGTAAATTACAGTAAAAACCGGGCTCATATAAATCAGGTCGGGTAAGTATTGGGAGCTTGCTTTTGATACCTAATTTATGGTAAAGAATTGAGATTGGAGTTAATGTTTTACTAAAAATTATTCAATGATTATTAATTCATCAATCCTTTCAAAATGTTTTTTGTTTAAAGTTGCAAAGGGCAGATTATTGCGGATAGCAGTGGCTGCGATGAATAAATCCGCAATGTCGATCTGCTTTCTCTTCTGTTTGAGAGTTTGATTAATTTCCACAGCCGTTTTTACTACGGCCTGATCAAATGGCAAAACTTGAATTTTTTGTAACAAGTTATTCCAATAATCGAGCTGATTTGTAGTAGCGCCAGAATAAATCTCATATTCAGTTATTGCAGAAATCTTAAATGAATATCCTTGCCTTAATAATGCAAGAAGTTTTGAATTGTTTTTATCCGTTTTTCGAAAAAGGTCAATTAAAATGGACGTGTCAACAAGAACTATTTTTTCCGCCATTGATTAATAGCTTTTCTTGTTTTTTCAATACGATTCAGCTGACCTTCGTCAAAGGTAGGAGCGGATAGTATTAAAGATTCCAGGTCAGAAGAATCTTTAAAATTAATATTGTCCTTTTCTACTTCTTCTTTCAACTTCGTCCATTGATTTTCAGGAAGCCTTTTGGCTATTTTTACCAGTTGTTCGAAGCCTATATCTACCTGTATTTGCATAAAGTAAAGTTAGAAAGTTTTTATCCAACAACAAATTTTTTAGTGATTGGAAACCGAAGGTAATGTATTAGCACTTAACCATTTCTCAACAGTCATCTCAAATCGTATTTGGCTTGTTCCGTATTTTCCGGTTTCAGTCCAGCCACATTTCCGGTAAAATTGATCAGCCCTCGTTCCGGGCGATGTACTGAGCCAGACAGGGTCTGTTTTTTTAGAAAAATACCAGTCGAGCATGGTTTTGTGAAGCTGTCTCCCGATGCCTTGCTTTTCAAACTCGGGTATCAAAAAAAGGGCCCAGATATTGTTATCCTGTAAATCAGCAATGGCAAACCCGACGATTTGATTATCAATTTCACGAACCCAACCTTTGCCTCTTACCGTTAAATATTCCACGCAATCCTGATCTGTAACAAGGCTGGCATCAGACAAAACATTTTCTTTCACAGCAAGCCTGACGATCTGGATCTGGGGAATGTCAGCCGTTTTTGCTTCTCTGAAAATCATTGTTTACTTGTTAATTGATAAGGGACAGTTTCATCATCACATCCGTTTGTATGTCCGAGCCAAGTACAAAACTGTGTTTATCAAACGCTACAAATCCATTTTTTTCATAAAACTTAATAGCCTTCTCATTTTTCTCCCAAACGCCAAGCCATATGTATTTCAAGCCATGATTTCTGGCAATTTTCAGTGCTTCTGTAAACAGAAATTGTCCGGCTTTTTGGCCCTGAAATTCTTTCAAAACGTAAATTCTTTCTATTTCCAGCGCTTCACTATCCTTTAATTCCGTTTGTGCATTTCCGAAATTGAGTTTGAGATAACCAATTGGTGAATTGTTCAGTTTTGCAAAATAAAAAGCTGAGCCGGGATTGGCAATTTCTTCAAGAAGTTTCATATCCGTAAAACCGGTTTGCAGGTAATGCTGTATATCTTCTTCACTATTGAACGGAGCAAAAGTTTCCAGAAAAGTTTGTTTGCCCAGTTTTTGTAATTCTTCCAGATCGGAAGGGGTAATCTTAACCAACTCAATTTTGATAATTTCCATTGTTATCTGATATTTCATTATGTTTCCAATCAGGAATGTACATAATCGAAATATTTGTTCAAATAATCAAGCTTAGGGTATTGAAAGTTTCATTCAAACCGGTTATGTGCGCCAATTAATTCTCCATGGGAACTGATTGCAACTACTACGATCACGGCAAGAAAGGCTAAAATAAAAATTAAATTGATTGCCCAGCGTGTGAAATTCAGTCCTCTGTTGGTAAAGCCAGGCTGAAATTTTCTGATGAAAAATCCGATTACCAGTATATTGATAATGTATAGATATTGCTCAATTCTGTACAGGCTCATGAACGCGCAGGTAATCAGAATGCTGTAAATGGTATATAATCCGAGATGTGCAAGAAAAAAACGGATGGCATCCTGATGATCAATTGCAATTGAGTTTTCATTGTTGTTGAAATAAAAATGATAAAACCAGTAGCCGGAAGTCAGTAATATCAATAGCAACGCTATCCATTGAACGAATTGGGTAATTCCTGCGGCATCTGCTACTGGATCAAAACTTTGAATTGTTTCCACAAGCCGTTTAGTTTCAAAAGATTGGTCCCAGACGAAAAATGGAATTATTAGTGTTAAAATTAAAAGTGGAGCAATGAGTTTATTCCGGTTGGTTTTCATTTCTGAAACCGGCCATTCAGAAGTGAAGGTGCCGTAAGCCATACCCAGTCCTCCAAAGAAACCGATTGAATATTCCATCACATTCCAGAAGTTGAATTTGATCTTTGAAACATGACCCATAACCTGTAAAAAGTTTCCAAAAGCAAATCCAAAACCAGCTCCAAATCCTGCAAAAACAGCAACCCGAATGGCAGCATATTGTTTCTGACGAATCATATACCAAAACATGGCAATGGCCATTCCCAGGCAAGTTGCCCAGTACTCGCCGCGTGGAGGTGTCATGAGCCATCCAAATTCTTCGATTAGCAGATAGTAAAAAATGATTCCGCCGATCGTCATCTCAACGATAAGGTTATACCATTTCACGGGCTTTTCCTTGCTGTCGCCAAGCGCAATGCCGAACAGGCCACCTCCCAGTAAACCAAATAACCCGCCAATAATAAAAAGCATGACCAGACCATAATAGGCATTGCCAAATTCTGTACTTCTTCCATATCCGACCACCAGTCCGTAACTTGCTATTCCGCCAATGCCCCAGCCAGCCGCAGATGCGAGTGTCAGCTGAAAGATCTTTGCATACCAATCTTGTCTTTTAGCCAGCAGGACTATACTCAAAGCACCAAAACTTCCTGCCCAGGCCGCACCTTGCTCATGTCCAAACTGGCCGCGAATAGCCCAGGCAGTGGCTAAGGAAATGGCAGCAATAACGATGGCTGGAAAGAGCTTTTGACTTTTCACGAGTAAAATGACGGTTTTAGTATTATAGAAATATTACTGTACAATGTTAAAAACAGGCTATATTTTGATTGCTGATTTGGGGTGGATAGTCTTAAATCCATTTTTCCAAGTATGTGATAGAGAGCTATAATTTTGAATTAAAACCAAGTCGGGAATGAGCCAGCTATTAGCAATTGATGGGGGAGAAAAATCTGTTAAACGTAACTTTCCCTGGCCAATTTTTGACGAACAGGAAGTTCAGGCTGTATCAGAAATTATAGCCAGTGGAAAGTGGGGGAATCCGGATTGTGGCGACGAGGTTGAAAAATTTGAGAAGGAATTTGCTGCTTTTTCCGGAAGCAAGTATGCTGTGAGCTGTGTGAACGGCTCCGTGTCGCTTCGGCTGGCTTTAATTGCATGTGGCGTTAAACCGGGCGATGAAGTGATCGTGCCACCCTATACGTTTATTGCAACAGCATCAACTGTGATTGAATGTAACTGCGTTCCGGTTTTTGTAGATATCCATCCTGACACGTATAATCTTGATCATACCAAAATTGAAGCGGCAATAACTTCACGCACCAGGGCAATAATTCCTGTCCACTTTGGCGGATTGGCCTGCGATATGGATGCGATTTTGGACATAGCTAAAAGACATAATTTACGTGTAATTGAGGATGCTGCCCATGCACACGGAGCAGAATACAAAGGAAAAAAACTTGGCTCCATTGGCGATGCGGGAAGTTTCAGTTTTCAATCATCCAAAAACCTGACGGCTGGTGAAGGAGGAATTGTGGTCACAGATGATGATGATTTATATGCGATGGTGAATTCTTTAAGAAATGTTGGGCGTGTCGAAGGCGGACAGTGGTATGATCATTACAATCCTGGATGTAATTACCGGATCACGCAAATGCAAGCCGTTTTACTTTCTCATCAGTTAAAAAGATTACAAACTCAAACAGAAAAAAGGAATGAAAACGGGCTGTATCTGAATCAATTACTAAAAAATATTGAAGGAATATTACCCTTGACGAGAAGTGATGAAATCACGATGCACTGTTATCATATTTACATATTCAAATATGATGCATCAAAATTTGGCAACACTCCCAAAGACAAATTTGTAGAAATGCTTGCTGCCGAGGGCGTCCCCTGTTTCAAAGGTTATCTACATCCATTATACAAACAACCGCTTTTTCAGAATAAGAATTTTATGTGTTATGCGATTCCTGAAACCGTTGATTACCGTGCAGTAATCTGTCCGGTTGCTGAGGCTGCATGTAATACGAATGCTGTCTGGATTTTACAGAATGGCATGTTAGGTGAGAGGGAAGATATGGATGGTTTTTTGAATGCGGTTTTGAAGATTCAGAGGGCTGTGGCGGAATAAGTTTTATAAATTAAGTATACCAAATTGGATATCAAAAGGTGAACTTAAATTTATGAATTCGAATTTAGGATCTGATTCTTTTCTAAGAAGATTATAAATTTTAAAACTTTCGGTATCCGATGAAAGATAGTATTGCACACTTTTTTCAGTATCTGCTTGTGCAAAAAGTTTTGTGTCATTCGGGATAATACTTCTTTGATTTAAATCAAGCCTATTCTTATTTTCAAAAATTGTCTTCGAGAATTCACCTGTTCGTAAGGCATGATCCAGATTGAAAGGAACAATTTGTAAATTTCGTAGTGGAAGATCAATAATTTTCCCACGGACGCAGTATTCAGCAATTGCTATCGTACTTATCAAAAGGGGAAAACCATTTTCCGTAAAATATTTGAAATATCCTCCGGCATTTCTATGCAGAGGATCGTTTTTATCCAAAAGACGAATGAAAAAACTGGTATCACAAAAAACACTTTCCCTAATCTTCATAGCTACCTCTGATTTCTCTTAACCAGGAATCTTTGTCAGAAACCTGTGCCCAATTATTTGACGCTTTATCGATAAGATTATTCAGATATTGTTCATCGTATCTGGGATGATAATCTACCATTTCAACAAATTTTAGGCTGGAAGTATCGATTTCTCCTGTTTCCGAATGCTGTTTTCCCGTCGCTCTCACGCCAAAACTTTTATAAAGAAGATTGTCGTCATAATTTTCTAAAAAACTTATCGGAGTTTGTATTCGGATCGTACCTAAATCCTCCGTTGAGACATGAATATTTGCTTTTTCTTTTCCTCCCGCATTGGTCACTTTCCCATAAAAATAAAACTCGGCATCTGCCCAAACTGCCTCAGTTCTATAATACTGAGTATTGCGATCTATTTTAACCGAATTAGATTTTTCAACCGATGTTTTAATGGTAAACGCATAGTCCCGCCTTGCAGCTATATTTTGTATATTTTCAAATGCCGTTGCTGTTGAAATGTCCAGAAAATCAATATTTTGGATATGATTAATCTGACCAACGACTGCATTAAAACCAATAATATACTGAATGGACGTCTTAAAAATGTGTTTTACAGATCCTTCTTCAATTTTATAGCTGATTATTGGCCTGTCTTTTTTTTCGCCAGGGTATAGTAAGTTCTCAACATTTTCGAGAATAGAAATAATCTCGCGAATGTCGTAATTATCTGGTGAGAGGTTAAGATTTCCCTTTGACCCTGTAATTCTTATTTCTATATATCCGATTTTGTCCACAAGTAAAGATAACAATTTGCTTTCATGATTTAACTATTGATTGATATCTGGTTAATCACCGCCCAACCTCAACCCTCACCCCATCACTATGCCCTGAAAATTCCGGCGCATACATACACTCAATATTTGTAATTCCATTGGCGAAATCTCCGTCGTGTGTCACAAAAAGCGGATACTCAAAAACATAGGTTCCTTTTTTTAAATGGTCAAAAAAGAAATCGGTGCTGGCGTCTTTTGTGCTTTGATAATAGCCTAATCCACCTTGCCATTTATATCCGCTTAACACATTGACAGGTTCAAAAGCGGCCGCCCGCAGATCTTTCATATGAACATATTCCATATCACGGTCGGCGCGAAGTTCTATTCGAACATTTATTTTATCTCCAACATGCAGTTTGTCGCCTTCCTTTATTAAAGTAAGTACCGGGCCTTTATACGTGTTTTTTTCTATGAAAAGCTTTTTGGATAATTTCAATGAAGTTTCAGAGAAAGATACTTTATCAATATTTTCAAAATACTGCCAGTAAACCGCACCCCAGCCGGGAAGATCAGATGATGAATTTGTGTTTACCTCCACTTTTACATTACCCATTTCAGGCTTTACTTTTACTCCTTCAATAATCGTTTTAAAATATCCTGTTCCGGCTTCCTGTTTCTGCTCAGATGATTTTAAAGTCATATCTCCCAAACGCATCGTAACCACAAACTCCTGGCTCAGAATATCGGATCCTTGCATCAGCAGTGCGTAACAGGCTTCGGCAGTTGCTTTGGTACTTTCCCAATTGTTGGTTTGTTTATTTTTTAACAACCAGGTTTTCAGGTTATTTACAGTTTCAGTATCGCTGGTTATTTCCTGGAAGGCCTCAATTAGTAATGCCTGTCTTTCGATGGGTGCTTCGTACCACCACCAGCCAGGCTGATTATTTTTCCAATACATTCCTATTTCTTCATTCGTGATCGCAGTTTCTTTCAATGATTTTAAAATGGCTTTCGGAATTTCTTTTTCGTTTGTTCTGTAAAGTGCCAGAGCTGTCAGTCCCTGGATATATTTTGATTGTGTCATCCAGGAAAGTTTTGCCTGTTCACGGAAATAATTCCAGGCTTTCTGAGATGTTTTTGGTATTTCAATTTCAGGAAAAAAGCTGCGCATATACAAGTACTGGATGGTGCTTGCACTAGCTGAAACTTTGTTTAAATCAGTTTTTTCTTTGACTAAAAGATCGTAATCCTCTTTCATTTTTTGGTCGAGAAACCGGATGCTTTTTTGTATCACGATATCCAGTTTTGCATCCTTATTTTTCTCATTTCTATTTATTTTTCTCAAATGACCTATCCCGGATAAAATATACTGCGTCATATACCGGTCATCCGGTCCGCCTTTAAACCAGCTGAACGCGCCATTGGTATTTTGCATTTGTTCAAGTTTTGCAAAATTGGAATTCAGCTCGTTGCTGATCTTGTTCAGGTCAAATAACAAAGCAATATTTTTCTTTTGCCGGCTTTCTGTTTTCGCAGCCAATACCCAGGGCGTTTCTTCTAATAAAATGGATTTCAATTCCTGGTTTTTTTGCAAATTACTGAGTAAGGCGGTTGTGTCAGCGTTTCGCCAGGGTTCAAAAACTTTGGAAATGCGTGGCGATGAACTGATAATATTTGCTGCCAGGGCGTTGGCATAATACCTGTTCCAAATCTGTTCGGCACAATCAAAACGACTTTCCGCCAGATAAGGTACGGCCTGAACAGCATACCAGGCAGGATTGGTTGTAAATTCAGAGATTAGAGATTGGTTCGTAATTGTCCTGGAATTTCCTGAATTGATCAGTTTTTCAAATTTAAAATCCTTCATTCCATTTCCCCGGATAGATAATGGAAGTGTTTCCGTAACCAAAATCCTGTTACCAAGCACTGGCAAAAAGTGTTCTTCACCATCCGAATAAGAACCGGATTTTGCTGTAATCCGCCAGGTTAATGTTTTGGTGAAATTTTCAGGTACTTCAATCGGGAATTGCACTGTCTTACTTTCTTTGCCTTTTAAACGAAATGATTGTGTGAACAAAGTATTCTTGAAAACATCGTCTAATAATGTGTTCGTTTCAGTATCAAACAATTGAAAAATAACCGTTCCGTTGAGTTCCTTATCTGTGAGATTTACAACTTTTGAACTAAATGAAATTTTATCGCCTTCGCGCAAAAAACGTGGTGCATTTGATTGGACCATCAGCTCCTTCTGAGTAACGATTTCTTTCGAGCTGTATCCCAAAGCTAGTGCTTTTGTATGAGCCAGTGCCTGAAATTTCCAGCGGGTTAAAGCGTCAGGCATTGTGAATGAAAATTCAATTTCACTTTTATCGTTGGTCAGTAAATCCGGAAAGAAGAAGGCGGTTTCGTTGAAATTTTTACGGGTATAATTAATTCCATCTTTCTTAATAACCGCTTTATCACGTATTGGTTCTTTTTCTGATTTACCTTCGTCTTGTTTTGGCATACCACGCTCGTATGCCAGACCTGCGATATTCAGCTTTGGTTTAACTATTTCCACGGAAGCGTATTCCATTAAACTTACATCTTCCAACACCTCCATCCGCACAGGTTTTCTAAGAGTGCTTCCTCCTTTATAAAAATGTTCCCAACTAAAAGCATCGTATATTTTGTCCAAAACTTTGTTATTCATAAAATAATCAAATGACTTTATGCGGGCTTCTCCCCGCGAGAAATTTTCAGAAGCATTCCATTCTTCCTGATCATAAATCAACTGCCATAACTCTGGCTTAGTCCATTGATGAGGATAAAAATTATCTAATGAAGCGTCATACATAGATGCGACCATTTCTGATGCAACTTTTTCTTTTTTATTGCCCGTGATTTTGACTTTCCATTTTTCCTTACTTCCCGGTAACGTTTTGTCCCGGAATGTGAGAAACTCAATTTGGAGGTCTTTATTAGTCCAGGGTATCTCAACAACTTCATTGTGTGTAAAGATCCTATTATGTTTTACAAATAAATAATCAACGCTATATCCCCCGCGATCAGCTTCTGTCGCCTGGAATTCAAATGTTTTCTTTTCGTTATTTATGGAAAAAAGGGAAAATGGTTTTGCGTCTTTTTCTTTCCGGGTTGAGCTGCTAATTACAAAAACCTGGCTGGCCGATGAACCGATTTTAAAAAATGTCTTTTCTCCGGGTTCAATAGGTAAACTTTCTTTGGTTACGAGATATTCCGGTCGGTTAGTTTTCTCACTTCCTGGATCGGTCAATTCAATATATTTTATGTCTTTTATTTCTTCACCCGACTTGATTGCGGTGATTTCTACTTTGTAAAAACCGGCATTAAATTTGGTTTCGGAAATATCAAATCCTTTATTGAGGGTTAGTCTTTTTGTTTTCTCGAAAACGACATGTTGTTCAGGCCAACTCTCAAAATCTAACTCATTATCATATTCATCATTAGGGAAAAGAGTAATAAATTCGGTTTTGGACATCACAAAAAGATCCGGCCGATTCCATAATCGTTCTCGAATAAGTCTGTTTTCCGGAGTAAGACGTATGATTTTTACTTTTACATCGGATTCCGTAAGTTTTCCATTCATATTCTCCGTTCGTATAGCAAGATTTTTGAAACTGTCCATCCGGATTATGTCGGCAATCTCCGTTTTTAGGATAACGGCGTGATAGCCCATTGAAACCGTTGTTTCTTCACTTCTGGTTTCACCGGTGATATCGGTAACTTCCGTATGGATGGTGTAATGAAAAATTGGTTCCGTATTTTTATTAACTTTTGAATCAGGAATTGCCTGAAAGACAATATGGAATTTTCCGGATTGTTCCGTGCTAATTTCGCCGTGTGCGATTTCAACGGGCATAATTGGAAAGAATGCGCGTGTATTTAATCTCGTATTTCTTACTACATGATACGAAACTTTCGCCCCTTCAATAGCATTCCCAGCATAAGCAATCGCCGTTCCAGTAATCCTAATAGAATCTTTTAATTTGTATGTAGTTTGTAGTGAATCATAAGATACTGAAAATCGCGGCCTTTTGTATTCCTCCACATGAAATGTAATACTGCTGATTTCGTTAATATAAAGCGTAAACTCTCCGTTTAAAGCATTTTTAGGCAATTGAAATTTACCAGAAAAACTTCCATAGTCGTTCACGTGAGCTACATTTTTGTCAACTTTCTCTCCATTTGTGTTTTTTAATATAACCGGAATCTCAACATTGGTATCCAGTGAAGAAAGAGGAGATTCTCCTTTGGTGGCAATTCCTTTGTAGTAAACTATTTGTCCGGGTCTATAAATGCTGCGATCAGTGAAAAGATATGATTGTCTCAATATTGTAGTTTCTCTTTCCGGAGATATATAATAAGTAGTGTATGCATCGCTTTGCATAGAAAATTTATCCTTTTCATGCGTAATTTCAAACAATTCTTCCGTAGTAACTTTTGGATGCTTAATCTGTTTTCTTTTCACATATCCATTGTTATCTGTTACAAATATCTCACAGCTTAATTTTGTGTATCCTGAGACAGAGCGATCACTACGGGTTTGCCAAATATTGACTTTTGCTTTGGACAAAGGTTGGCCTGTATCACGATTTAGAACAAAAAGATCTTCTCCTCTTTGCACATAACTAATATTGGATACGTGTAGCAGGCTTGCCCCCACCAGGGCTTTGGGATTTTTAAAATTGGGGTTGTCAGAAGCAAGAATAAAATATTCTCCAATCGGCAGTGCATCGACTTTAATTTCAAGGTTGTACTCCTTATAATCCTTTGTGTCGGGTAGGGGTTGTTCCCATGAACGTATTGGTAAAGAACCAATAAACATATTGAGATTTTTCGAAGTTAGTCCGTCATTTATCCGGATCTTCATTTCCTCGGTCGCGCGGATTATCCGAAGATAGAGTCTGGTTATATTTTGATACTCTACCAACATTCGAAAAGGCTTACCAGGAATATTTACCGTTTCCGTCATAAATTGCAGACTTTTCTGTTTGATGGTTTGCAGTAAATTATAAGCATTAATTCCTCCCTCTGTTTCGGGATTTAGCTTGATGATCTTTTCACAAATTTCTACGGCTTTAACTTTTTCAAAGCGCTTCGTAGTGTCCTGATTTGCTTCATATTCGTTATCTTTTTCATAATGCCAAAAAGCAGTCAAATACCAGGCTTGTGCCGCGGCGGGCATATTTTTGTATTGATCCGCCACGTGATTAACCGACATGAAATACAATTCGTCACTATCCGGATGTACGGATTTTTGCTTAACGAATACCAAACGCTGTAAATCTACGTCGATCAGTGCGTCAGCGGTTTTGTCATTAATATGGAAGGCAATTAACTTTTGATACAATTTTAAGGCGTAAAATTCCAGCGAAGTGGTATCCCTTGTTTCAAATTTCCGATGAATAAAATCCGCTGCCGGATCATAGGCGGAAGCACTGTTTATCTCAAAAGAATAAGCCGGCTTTTTAATATCTCTTTCGTCTGTTGAAAAATATACCAAAGCTTCCTGAGCCAATAAATCGTATAAGGTCGGTCGTAATTTGCGGACGTTTCCTTTTACCAGAATTGCATCATAACTGTCCAGGGAAGTTTGTTTTAATAATTTTTCCTGACTTATGGAACGCAGATATAAGGTTGAAATTTTGTCATGAAAGTCTTCGGTTGTCCAGGTACTGATATCTTCTTTTTTGAATTCTTTGGTTGTCTTTCGGTCGTAAAGCTGCCAGCGTATTTGCTGATAATAAAGAAAATATTTTTTTGCAAGCAAACTCGTCAAAATTGATTTTGCCGGTTCTTTATTGGTATTGATTTCTTTTTCAAGTTCCTGAATTGAAATAACTTCTACGTCTTCACGATTCTCACTTTGTAAATCAATCATGTAAACGACTGCCTTGATAACCTGGGCATCCTGTTTTTCTTTTTTTGCAAGCTGATATATTTTTTTCACTTCTGTCAAAGCGGACTGCGACAATCCCTTTTCAGCATATTTCGTCACATTTTTCCATTTCGATTCGTACATTTTATTCAGATTTTGACTTCTAACAGTTTTATTGAAAAAACATAAAAGAATGATAAAACTGAACAGGAGAGGGGAGGCTGATAATTTCATAATTTGTGTGATGAATTAGGTAATTTTCTTTTCAACGCTTCAATTAAAATTCGGCTATACGGTGAAATGTAATGAAAAGTAAAGTCAGTTTTAACAGTATTTATTCGAACAAAATCTTTTTTAATAAATAACGGTCACATAGATTAATCCGTTATAAAGTAAAAAAGTAAGCCTTTGCCCCTTTGTACAATATGAAGTATCTTTATTTGAATGATTTGAAGAAATATAATTTTAGTATATACAAATTGAACAGAATTTAGTTTTATCCTCTATGCGTACAGTAATTTTAATCGGTGCAATTATTATCATCCTTATTCTTGGGAAAATTTATGTTTTTCCAAAATCGGAAAGTGAGAAATCCGGGGTTGCCGGAGGTAGTGAAAAAGAAGGCAAATCCGCAGGATCAGGGGCAATTCCGGTTAATGTATATGTGGTTGGCATGGAAACAATCGATAATCAAATATTTGCTTCGGGTACGGTATTGCCAAATGAAGAGGTTAATCTGATGGCAGAAATTTCGGGCCGTCTTGTCAAATTGAATATTCAGGAGGGGTCGTATGTCACAAAAGGACAGTTAATTGCCAAAATAAATGACCGCGAACTTAAAGCGCAATTACAAAAAGTTGAGTTCAATCAGGATCTTGCACGTAAAATTGAGCTTCGTCAGCAAAAACTTTTAAAAGTTGAAGCCATTAATCTGGAAGAATATGACATTACTTCCAACAACATCAGAGTGTTGGATGCAGACAAAGAAGTCATTGAATCACAGCTCGAAAAAACAGAAATTCGTGCACCTTTCAACGGCAGAATTGGATTGAAAAATATCAGCGAAGGCGCATATATGGCTCCGGGTACGTCCATCGTTACCATCATACAAAGCAATCCGATCAAGATTGATTTTACAGTACCTGAAAAATATACTTCCAATATTCATGTAGGAAGTGCCATCACATTTAATCTGGATGGCGACGCGGCGAATTATTCGGCAAAAGTGGTTGCGCTGGAACCAAAAGTGGATGAAAGTCTTCGGACACTGCGAATCCGTGCTATTGCTCAAAATCCATCCGGGAAGTTTGTGCCGGGGATGTTTGTCAAAGTAAAAGCAGCACTGGCAGCCAACAACAAAGCGGTAATGATTCCTACGGAAGCCATTGTGCCGGTTTTGAAAGGTAAAAAAGTTTTTGTTGTGAAAAATGGAAAAGCAACAGAAGCGATGGTTACAACTGGATTAAGGACAGAAAAGAAAATCCAGGTTCTGGATGGTTTGCAGCAGGGTGATTCTCTGATCACTTCGGGGATAATGGCCATCAAACCTAATTCTCTGGTGAAGGTAAATTGATTTTAGCATTTGAAGACTTACTGCGGTTATAGCCGCGCTTAATATATTTTCTATGAGTATTTCAACGCTTTCGATCAAGCGGCCGGTTTTAGCCATTGTGATGAATCTTCTCATCATTTTGTTTGGCTTTTTGGGCTATACCTTTCTGGGGATGAGGGAATTTCCTTCCATCGACCCGCCGGTTGTTTCTATCAGGACAAGTTACACCGGGGCTAATGCGGATATCATCGAATCCCAGATTACCGAACCGCTGGAAAAACAGCTGAATAGTATTGAAGGTATAAAATCGATAAATTCCACCAGCAGCCAGGGAACAAGCCAGATCACTGTCGAGTTTGACATCGGTGTGGATATGGAGCGCGCCGCAAATGATGTCCGGGATAAGGTGGGTTCAGCGTCACGAAGTTTGCCTCTGGATATAGATGGGCCGCCGGTTGTAGCAAAAGCCGATGCAAATTCCGAACCGATTATTGTTCTCACATTTAAAAGTAATACGCGCTCACATCTGGAAGTTAGTGATTATGCTGAAAATGTAATTGCCCAGCGTCTTCAGACGATTGAGGGCGTGAGTGAAATCCGCATATTTGGTCAGAAAAAATATGCTATGCGGATATGGATGGATCCTGTGAAAATGGCATCATTAGGCGTAACCACGCAGGATGTGAAATCTGCACTGGATAAGGAAAACATAGAATTGCCAAGCGGAAAACTGGCCGGTGATAATACAGAATTAACGGTAAAAACGGTTGGTCGTTTTAAAACAGAAGATGATTTTAACGAGATGATCGTTAAAAATACAACCACACAAACGATACATTTAAAAGATATTGGTTACGCACAGCTTGGTCCCGAAAACGAGGAGACCATATTGCGACTGGACAATGTTCCGATGATCGGTCTGGCGATTTCTCCGATGCCAGGTGCAAACTATATTAATATTTCAGAAGAAGTAAATAAGCGGCTGATTGATATCAAGAGGGAGCTTCCAAAAGATTATGAACTGGGGACGCTGATCGACAATACCATATTTGTGGAGCGATCAATTGAAGAGGTTGGCGAAACTTTGGCCATAGCAATTGTTCTTGTAGTGATCATCATTTACCTGTTTTTCCGCGACTGGCTTATCGCATTCCGGCCATTGATCGACATTCCGGTTTCATTGATCGGTACTTTTTTCGTGATGTACATCATGGGCTTTTCGATCAATGTATTGACATTATTAGCAATTGTTTTGGCAACCGGTTTGGTTGTGGATGACGGAATTGTTGTCACGGAAAATATTTTTAAGAAAATTGAAGAGGGGATGCCTCCCATTGAGGCGGCGATTAAAGGTTCCAATGAAATTATTTTTGCGGTACTTTCTACCTCAATTACGCTTGCAGCGGTATTTCTTCCAGTAATTTTCATGCAAGGGTTTGTCGGGAAACTTTTCCGGGAGTTCGGGATCGTGATTTCGGCAGCGGTACTTATTTCTGCTTTTGTATCGCTGACACTGACACCGATGCTTAATGCTTATCTGGTTCGTAAGACGCATAAGAAAAGTTGGTTCTATGAAAAAACAGAGCCTTTCTTTGAAAGTCTGACAAATAATTATGGGCAGGCTTTGAATTCATTTTTAAAAGTAAGATGGGTAGCGATCCCATTGATTTGTTTGACTTTGGGGATGATCTGGTTTTTTGGAAAAGATCTTAAATCTGAGCTGGCACCATTAGATGACCGTAACTGGTTCCGTTTACAAGTAACAGCACCGGAAGGTTCTTCCTTTGAATTTACCGATAATTATGTTCAAAATATCGGTCAGATGCTGATGGATTCGATGCCTGGCAGAAAAGGTTTGATGCTGATTACTTCACCGGGAAATTCCGGTTTGGGAGCAGCCAATACAGGTAGTGGGAGGATTGCGCTTACCGATAGAATGGAGCGAAAGGAAACGCAGCAGGAAATAGCAGATTATATTACAAAACAATTAAAACGTTACCCTGACGCCAAATCATTCATCGTTCAGCAGCAAACCATTGCCGTAGATTCAAAAGGCGGCCTTCCTGTTCAGTATGTAATACAGGCTCCGGATTTTGAAAAATTGCGTGAATATCTTCCCAAATTTATGGAGGAAGCATCTAACGATCCGACTTTTGCTATCACGGATGTCAACCTCAAATTCAGTAAGCCTGAATTGCAGATCATGATTGACAGAGAAAAGGCGAAGTCGCTCGGGATTTCGGTTCAGGATGTAGCGCAGACGATGCAATTTGCTTTTGCGGGACAGCGTTTTGGTTATTTTACAATGAATGGGCGTCAGTATCAGGTAATTGGTCAATACGACAGAGTTAACCGGGATGAACCTCTGGATTTGAAAAGCATGTTTGTGCGGAGTAGTAATGGCAGTCTGATTCAGCTTGATAACATTGTAAAAACGGTAGAGGAAAGCAGCCCGCCGCAACTTTTCCATTTTAACCGTTATATGAGTGCAACTGTTCAGGCTTCTCTTGCGCCGGGAAAAACTATTGGCGACGGTATTGCTGCAATGGATAGGATTCGTGATAAGTTGAAAGACGAGGCGATTCAAACTTCTCTGAGTGGCTCTTCAAGGGATTATGCGGAAAGTTCTTCTAACACGATGTTCTCTTTTTTCCTCGCCCTGGTATTGATTTACTTTATTCTGGCAGCACAGTTTGAAAGTTTTGTCGATCCCTTTATTATCATGATCACAGTGCCATTGGCGATCGGCGGAGCAGTTTTCTCACTCTGGTATTTCAATCAAACCCTAAATATTTTCAGCCAGATCGGTATGATCATGCTGATTGGATTGGTAACTAAAAATGGTATTTTAATTGTTGAATTTGCAAATCAGTTGAGAGAAACCGGACTTGGAATTAAGGAAGCGGCTTTGGAAGCAGCAACGCTTCGCTTCCGTCCTATTTTAATGACAAGTTTAGCAACTATCCTTGGAGCCTTACCGATCGCTATGGCATTGGGATCCGCAGGTAGAAGCCGTATGTCGATGGGAATTGTGATTATGGGTGGTTTGCTTTTCTCCCTTGTTCTGACACTTTACGTTATTCCTGCGATGTATACTTTCCTTTCAAGAGAAAAGAATTTTGATAAAATGAAGATGATAGAAAAAATTGCCAGGGAAAGTGAAATTGATGAGCAGGCACATGTGTAGATGACTACAAGCCATCACTAAGTTTGCGTACTATTGAAATAGCATTGGATATTTATTAACTTTGAAATGAACATTAAAGAAGCAGATATGTCATCAGCTCTTAAAACTCCTTTCACAAATATTCAGCAAGAGCTTTTACAGCTGTATACAAGAGAAGTTAGTGAGGAGGATTTAAAAAATATAAAGGAACTAATTGGAAAATATTTTGCGCAAAGGCTGACAAATCTGGCTGATGATGCGTGGGATAATAATGGTTGGACTCAACAAGACATGGAAGACATTCTTAACGATCCAAACCAATAGCATACTTATGAATATAGTTTTAGATACTAACGTTCTGTTAGTATCCTTATCAAGTCGCTCTGCTTATCACTTGATTTATTTAGCTCTTCAGGAAAAGGCATACGATTTATACCTTACTAATGAAATTCTGGCCGAATATGAAGAGCAGATTGGTTTAAGGTTAGGTTTAAATCGGACTGATTTACAACTTATTGAATTGCTGAATCTTTCAAATGTTCATAAAATCATTCCTTATTATTATTGGCAACTTATTGATGCAGATAAAGATGACAACAAATTTGCAGATTGTGCTGTAAGCTGTAACGCAGATTATTTGGTCACAAATGACCGTCATTATGATGTTCTTGCTACTATTGAATTTCCAGAGATAACGGTAATTAAAGCAGCAGATTTTTTAAAGATTCTCAAAGACCTAATTGCGTAATACTATACCAATTTCAAACCCGGAAGTCCTCGTTCCCATCTGTCTCAGCATTCTGACGTGCGACCCAAGTGCATTGATGAAATCAGATTTCGCATTATAATCCAGGCCAAATTCCTTGGCAGTTTCCTTAACAATTGGTGAAAGCGCGTGGTAATGTATATGTGAAATAGACGGAAATAAATGATGCTCGATCTGATAATCCAGTCCTCCAATATACCAGGAAAGAAACCTGTTTTTACCAGCAAAGTTTGAAGTCGTTTGTAATTGATGAACTGCCCAGGCATTTTCAATACTGCCCGCATTATCGGGAATCGGCTGATCGGTTCCCTCAACCACATGTGCCATTTGAAAAACAGTGCTCAAAATAAGTCCTGCGGTACAATGCATCGCCATAAATCCGATGGCCCATTCACCAAAAGTGATGGAAGTAAATGCCAGTGGAAGCACACAAATGAAAAGGACATAAGCCAGTTTGCTTACGATCAAACGAATCAATTCTTTTCTTGGATAAGGTTTTGTCATCCCTGATTTTGACATTTCATTAAATAAAGATATCTCTTTGAAATCTTTCCACAGAAATGAAATCGTCATCAGACTATAAAGGAAAAAAGCATAAATATGCTGGAAGCGATGTATGTATTTTTGTTTTTCCTGATAAGATAATCGTAACAGAAACTTGCCAGTAATGTCTTCGTCAACCTCGTGAATGTTGGTATAGGTATGGTGAAGACGATTATGCTGAACTTCCCAGTTGTAGGCATTGCCACCCAGCAGATAAATGGAACCACCAAAGATCTTGTTTAGAATATTGGATTCTGCCAGGGAGCCATGAATTGCATCATGCATCACAGACATGCCCACGCCAGCTATACCCACACCCATAATAACAGATAAACCCAACATCGCCAGGTCATTGAAAGAACCTGAAAGTATTAATATATAGGGAATGATATAAAGGCTCAACATGAACAAAGCCTTGTAAATTATTTTATTACCGCCTGTTTTGGATAGCTCGTTTTCAGAAAAATAAAGATCAACTCTTTGTCTTAGCGTGGGGAAAAAAGTGGATTTTTCCTTATTAACAAATTTGATTTTCTGATGCTGCATAAAATTTTAATAGTTGATACCAAAGAGAAAAAATATTTTATCCGGCTCCGTAACAACGAATGGAAGGTATGATTATTGGCCAAAAATACGTAATTAATCAATATTCAAAAGAATTGTTCTAAATAATTCAAATAATTAATAATGAAGTAACATGGCGCAAAAAAAATTGAAAACAAAAAAGGCCGACAATGCTGCCGACCTTTTTTGTTTTCAAAAATAACTTTTTCTTAAAGAGCGAATGCCTCTTTGATTTTATCTACGAAGTCAAGTTTTTCCCATGTAAATAGTTCGACCTCAACTTCTTTTTCTTCACCATTTGCACTTTTGAAAGTCTTCTTAACAACTTCGTTTTTACGTCCCATATGACCATAAGCAGCAGTTTCTGAATAAATCGGGTTGCGAAGTTTCAGACGTTGCTCAATTGCATATGGACGCAAGTCAAAGATCTTTTCAATTTTCGAAGCAATTTCACCATCATGACCCGCAACTTTTGAAGTTCCGTAAGTATTGATATACAAACCACAAGGCTGTGCAACACCAATCGCGTAAGAAACCTGAACAAGTACTTCATCACAAAGTCCTGCAGCAACCATATTTTTTGCAATATGACGTGTTGCATATGCAGCTGAACGGTCAACTTTGGAAGGATCTTTTCCAGAGAAAGCACCACCACCATGAGCACCTTTTCCACCGTAGGTATCTACTATGATTTTACGGCCGGTAAGACCAGTATCACCATGCGGACCGCCAATTACAAATTTCCCTGTCGGATTGATATGGAAAGTTATGTGGTCAGTGAATAAGTTTTGTAATGAATCAGTCAATTTCGCTTTAACGCGGGGTATTACAATATTGATGATATCTTCCTTGATTTTCGCAAGCATTGTAGCTTCTTCGTCAAAGTCGTCGTGTTGTGTTGAAACAACAATAGTATCAATTCGCAACGGAACGTTTTCGTCACTGTATTCTATCGTTACCTGCGATTTGGCATCAGGACGAAGATATGGAATCAGTTCAGGCTCATTATTGCGGATATATGACATTTCCTGAAGAATCTTATGTGCAAGATCCAAAGCAAGCGGCATGTAGTTGTCAGTTTCGCGTGTTGCATAACCGAACATCATTCCCTGGTCGCCGGCTCCCTGCGCGTTCGCCTTTTCTTCAAAAGATTCCGTTGCAACAGCACGATCTATACCTTGGTTGATATCAGCACTCTGATCATGGATCGCAGATAAAATCCCGCATGAATTTGCTTCAAACATGTACTCACTTTTGGTATATCCAATCCTGCGGATTACTTCACGAGTGATTTTTTGTACGTCAAGATAAGTGTTCGTTTTTACTTCTCCCGCCAAAACTACTTGTCCTGTTGTAACCAAAGTTTCACAAGCAACTTTACTGTTTGTATCCCAGGCTAAAAAATTATCAATCAGTGCATCTGAAATCTGGTCAGCTACTTTATCGGGATGTCCTTCAGATACGGACTCCGAGGTAAATAGATATGGCATAGTAGGTACTAGGTTTTATGTACTTCTTAAATTATTATGATAATAACCGTACTTCAAATTAAGCAACAAAATTGAATTTTTTTAAGACATTAACCAAATATTAAGCATGGAAAAATCGATAAGTTGCCCATAATAGATAAATTTTAAGAATATAGTTTTGAAACGTTATTAAATAATGAAGCCTGACTTCGCACCAGGCAGAATCAGGCTTCTTTATTTATATTTTATTTCAAAAATCAGATCGGAACATTAACATGACGTTCTGCATGGTAGCTGGAACGAACCAATGGGCCCGATTCAACATATTTTAATCCTCTTCTTAATCCTTCTTCTCTGTAATTGTCAAACATTGCAGGCGTGATCCATTCTATTACTTCATGATGCATTTTCGTAGGCTGTAAATACTGGCCCAGAGTCAAAATGTCCAGTCCATGCGCAACCAGATCATCCATCGCCTTGTAAACTTCATCCTGCGTTTCACCCAATCCAAGCATAATACCGGATTTTGTGCGCTGACCAAATTCCTTTGTTCTTTTGATTTGTTCAAGACTGCGTTGGTATTTTGCCTGTGGCCTAACCGAACGATACAAACGTTCAACCGTTTCCATATTGTGAGAAACAACTTCCTGACCAGCTTCAATCATATGGATCAGTGCATCCCAGTTATTTTTAACATCAGGAATCAATGTTTCAATAGTCGTTTCTGGCGTATTTTCTTTAACCTGACGAACCGTCTGATACCAGATTTCAGCACCGCGATCTTTCAATTCGTCCCGGTTTACGGAAGTAAGAACGGCATGTTTTACACCCATTAATTTTATCGCTTCCGCCACACGGCGTGGTTCATCGGCATCATATTCATTCGGACGTCCGGTTGCTACGGCGCAAAAACTGCAACTACGCGTACAAACGTTTCCCAAAATCATAAAAGTAGCAGTACCTGCTCCCCAGCACTCACCCATATTCGGGCAGCTTCCGCTCTCACAAATTGTATGTAACTTATAATTGTCAACCAACTGGCGAACCTTGCGAAATTCTGGTCCTGCCGGAAGTTTTACTCTTAGCCAATCCGGACGTTTTTTGCGCTCGGAAGGAATTACTGGAAGTTCAATCATGATTTCTAATCAAAGTCAAAAACCATCAGCAGTTGTCAGCGGCTGATGCAAACATTATATAAATTTAGCGACTTATTTCTTGCTGCCAAAATAGAGTGTGATGAAACCCGAAGTGTAGACGCTTTTATTGTCAGCATAACCCATAATCTCAATCTTGCGGGTAAAGCCTTCTGCTAAAAATCCAATTTCAACACCTGTTACATTTTCTCTGAACGCACTAAGTTCAAAACTCAACGCCGCTTTTACGTGTAGGCCTGGTACAACTTTGCTTTGTCCGAAACCTGAGAAAAAACTACCTACGCCAACAAAATTTTCATATGGATCTACCGGCGATGAAGGATCTATTTTTACAGGCACAGTCTGCACCCGGCCTCCGGAGACCTGTTTTTGGATCATATATGGCTTTTCAAAACCAATGGAAGGTCCTGCCGCAAGAATGGCACTGATCGAAATACCCTCATCATCATGGCGGTTGAAAAGTGCAAGTTCACGGCCATATTCAGGTCTTAATACAAACAGATAATTTTCCTTTCCAAAAGTGAAACGTGCACCGGTATTAAAACTTTGTGCTTGTTCTTTCGGGTGTTTCACATTTACGAGTTCTACGGCCAGATACCTGTACTGGTTTTTCCCGAAAAGGGTAGAAGACATCAGATTTGATTTTCTGAAAACCGCACCGCCCAGTATTCCTGAATTGGTGTTTGTTGTTACACCAAAAGAAGTGAAGGATTTATACACTTCTTCGGATTCCTCACTCTTGGTTTTGCGCTGGGCAAATATATCCGTGGAAAAAGTAACCAGAATACAGATCGAAAGTAAAATTTTTACACGAATCATATTTACGCGAATATATCTCTTGATGATATTATTTAATGTGCGAATGGAAAGTGAAATTACAAAATATAAGTATATCCACCTGTATCCGGATTTCACATTAACGGTTTTTTGTACATTTATGTTCTTTAAACGAAAAAAGAATAAAAATCGGCTGTTTTGACGGCTATTTATTTAAGGATTTTTCGTTTCAGAATTGTAAGTTAAGATAGCAAAATTTCATGATAAATCATGTTATTGATATCGTATAAAGGAGTAAATTTTCATTTCAGCTATCCCGCTTATTTTGTCAGAATTTATATATCAACTGGCGATGAACGCCTTTTCCGGAGCCATGAAAATGGCAGCATTATTCAGTCCGAAAGTTAAACTTGGTGTTGAGGGTCGTGAAGGATTGATTGAAAAGCTGAAAGCTGTTTTGCCGGAATTAATTGGCAACCGTCCGGTTGTGTGGTTCCATGCAGCTTCTCTGGGAGAATTTGAACAGGGAAGGCCGGTGATGGAAGAATTTCGTAAAGAATTCCCTGATTATTTTATCCTGCTCACATTTTTTTCTCCTTCCGGATATGAGGTCAGAAAAAATTATTCCGGTGCTGACTATGTGTGTTATATGCCGCTGGATACGGCCAGGAATGCGAGAGATTTTATGGAAATTATCAAACCGGAAATTGTATTTTTTATTAAATATGAATTCTGGTATAATCATCTTGTCGCTTTAAAAAATAACGATTGTCACATACTGTCATTTTCAACCATTTTCCGGCCTGATCAGGTTTTCTTTAAATCCTACGGTAGTTTTTACAGAAAAATGCTGGGTTATTTTGATCATTTATTTGTTCAAAATGAAGAGTCATTGAAATTGATGCAGCAGATTAATATTACAAACTCTTCCCTGGCAGGAGATACGCGTTTTGATCGTGTAAGGAGTATTGCACTAAGTGTGAGGCAATTGCCTGAAATAGAGTCATTTTTACAAAATTCTTCATGTCTGGTTGCTGGTTCGGTTTGGGAGGCTGATATGACAGTATTAATTCCGGCTTTGAATCAGATTGCACTACCACTGAAAGCGATCATCGCACCACATGAAATTGAAAAACATCAAATGGAAAGCTGGCAAAAATCGCTGGGCAAAAAGTCGATGCTTTATTCAGAATACAAAAAGTTATATGATAATTCTGCTGAAATTGAGCCGTTTGACTATTTGATTATTGACAATATCGGAATGCTTTCATCTTTATACCGATACAGCGATATAGCGTACATTGGCGGTTCTTTCGCAACAGGATTACATAACATTCTGGAAGCGGCGACGTTTGGCGTTCCTATTCTTTTTGGAAATAAAAAGTATCAGAAATTTCAGGAAGCTCAGGATTTGATTCAAGAGGGAAGTGCAAAAGCTGTTGCCGATACAAATGAAATTAAACAATACCTTACCGAATGGTTAAGTGAGCCTTCCAGGCGTAAAAACCTTGGGGGAATCAGCGAGAAATACGTTGCATCAAGGACAGGAGCCACTGCGCTTGTTATGGAAAAAGTAAGAAATATTTTATTGAAAAAATAAATAAGGGCGTCAAAATACGAATCCGATTCTGTCTTTTGACGCCCCTATACTATAATTTTCAGGAGAATTCTTTTACAATTAAGTGCTCAAATAAGTGGGCTTGTGTGCCCAGTAATCTTGCTTTTGGGCCAAGTTTGGAGATATGCAGCGATAAAGTGTTCTTAAAGTCTGATAAACAATATTTATTAATTGCCTGCTCGATTGGATTAGAAATAAACGGCCCCGCCTCTGCCAGCAATCCACCGACAATAATTACTTCGGGATTAAATAAATGAACGGCCGTTGCCAATCCTTTTCCTAACTCAGTTCCAACTGTACTTAACAAATCAATTGAAAATTCATCACCGGCATGAACAGCTTCAATGATGTGGCTCGTGTCCAGAAGGTCCAGATTATCCTCTACTATTTGTGACAAAATTGTGGCGCGGCCATTTTTTATACCTTCTTTCGCCTGACGTATCAATGCAAGTGCAGATGTTATGGTATCAAGACAACCAATTTTTCCACAATGACAAAGTAGTCCGTCAGGTTTAACCTGAATATGGCCTAATTCTCCGGCAAAGCCGGAAGCGCCATTAAAGACTTCACCATTCAACAAAATTCCAAGACCAACACCCCAGTCAATATTGATTGTTAAAACCTGTGACTTATTAATTGCATATCCAAAACGGTGTTCACCGATAGTCGTCGCCTTTGTATCATTAAAAAGACAAACCGGCAGATTAAAGTGCTTCTTTAAATAGGAAACCAATGGAACTCCGGGAGGCGTCAGATTTAAGTAAGTAAGGTTAACACCCTGCGTTGAATTTATCAAACCAGGCATGGAAACGCCGATTCCCCATAATTTTGAATAAGGGATATCGTGGAATTTTAAAAATGTATCAGTTTCCTTAAAAAGTTCTTCCAGGAAAGTCGAAGAATCATCCAGTTTTATATCCACCTTGCGCTTCACAATAATCTGGTTGTGAAGATCGAAAATTACAAGATGTGTATCATGGCGATTGATGTCCATGATCAGGTTTAAATATTTTTTGCTGTTCAGTCCATACAAAACAGGCGGGCGTCCGGCTCTTGCAGGGCCGGTTCCGGTTTCGGTAATCCACCCTTCGCGCATCAGTTCATTAACAATACCGGTGGCGGAAGGTATACTGGCGTGAAACAAACGGGCCATTTTATTTATGGAAGTATCACCAGATTGGTACAATTCCAGCAAGAGGTTACTTCGGAGGCGGTTTTTTCTTATATCAATAACGGAGCTTGGCTCTTCAACAGCGGAATTCATAGCATATTTTGAATTGTGGTAGTAAGGTTCAAAGACGATTACCAGCCAATAATGGTAAAGTCGCGGGACTAATATATAAAAAAATATATCAAAACCCCGAATTTTATTAAAATAACTTAATATATCATTCGGGATATATTTTGATACTATACCATTATTGTAGAGGAAAGACAAAGGGAGTGGAAAAACTACTTGATTAAATTCGCTGCTTTTGTAATTATTTATTCTTTGCGTCAAACAAGCCTGAAAGTTCTGCTATATTCGTTATTGCATTCATATTAAATAGTTGGAATGGAGTTTGAAAAAGGATTGGTGATTCGCTCAACAGGATCGTGGTATGAAGTCAGGGACGATCGGGACGGACATATCTGGCAGTGCCGCTTGAAGGGAAAATTTAAAACGATGGGATTGAAAGTTACAAATCCCATTGCAGTAGGTGATTTTGTGCGTTTTGAAATTGAAGATGAGAATGAAAACTCAGGTATAATATATGAAATTCTCCCACGCGTTAATTATGTCGTTCGTGCATCGGTACATAAAACCGCGCACGCACATTTAATTGCTGCAAATGTGGATCAGGCGATTTTGATCGCCACACTGGTTTTTCCAAGAACGTCGCTTGGATTTATGGACAGATTTCTCGTAGCAATCGAATCGTTCAGGATTCCGGGTGTTATCATTTTTAACAAACAGGATTTGTTAAACGATGAAATCAAGGAATTTCAGACAGAACTTATGGATTTGTATACCAGTCTGGGTTATACCTGCCTGGCTACAACGGCTGTAACCGGCGAAGGTCTGGAAGATTTTAGTCAGCTGTTGCGTGGAAAAGTTTCACTTTTATCCGGCCATTCCGGTGTTGGAAAATCAACACTGGTCAATACCATTGCACCAACACTGGATATAAAAACGCAGGAAGTTTCGACTTTTGCAAACAAAGGTGTTCACACAACTACTTTTGCAGAAATGTTTGAATTAGAGCCCGGGACATTTATTATAGATTCACCGGGTATTAAAGAACTTGGGCTGGCCGATATGAAACCCGAGGAAATCAGCCATTATTTTCCTGAAATGCGTACCCGACTGAACGAATGCCGGTTTAATAATTGTCAGCATATCAATGAACCAGGTTGCGCAATTAAAGATGCAGTGAGTGGTGGAGAAATTGCATTCAGCCGTTATGAAAGTTATTTAAGTATGGTTGGAGGTGGAGATAACCGCCGTTAAAATGTAATTTCTGAAAGCATGAAGAACGTTGAACATATCGGAATTGCTGTCAGAGATCTTGAAGCTGCTGAAAAGTTGTTTGGTGTTTTATTCAATACGTTGCCTTACAAAAGGGAGACAGTAGCATCAGAATTTGTTGAAACATCTTTTTTTCAGATTAATCAAACAAAAATAGAATTGCTGGAAGCTACAAATGCTGACAGCGCGATTGCTAAATTCATAGAGAAGAAAGGTGAAGGATTTCACCATATTGCTTTTGAAGTAGAGGATATTATAGAAGAAATGGATCGGCTGAAATCAGAAGGTTTTATTTTGTTAAATGAAAAACCAAAAAAAGGAGCGGATAATAAACTGGTCTGTTTTCTTCATCCAAAAGGAACGAATGGAGTTTTGATCGAGCTCTGCCAGGAAATCAAAAAGCCGGATCTTTAAAGAATCCGGCTTTTGATTTATGAAATAGGATAGGACTTAGATTAGAATGGAAGCCCAACGGCTATATTCAGTACTAAATTCTCCTTCCGCCAGGTTCTGCTTCCAAAATTAATCTCGTTAAATACCCATGGATTCTTATACTTAACCGGCGCACTTGGATCCAAGGGAGCATTCGGATCCGAATCGACAGGTGTTATGGTATACCATGGTTTTCTAAATGGTGTTGCCAAATCCAGACGGAAAACGAGGAAGGAGAAATCCAGCCGAAGACCAATCCCGCCACCAACGGCCACCTGATTGAGGAAATTCTTTTTAAATACAGATTCTGAGCCATAACCTTCTGAAGCATCGCCCCGGTATGACCACACATTACCGGCATCGACAAATACTGCTCCTCCAATGATATCCGTAAATTTCATCCTGACTTCCGAGTTAGCTTCTAATCTGATATCACCAAAAGACTGATATCCGAAAAGCCGCACCGAAGTGGTATCCTGATTATAGGCTCCCGGGCCCACTGCTCTGGCTCTGAAAGCGCGCAAACCTGTACTTCCACCTGCAAAATATTGTTTGAACTGCGGCATTTGCATCGTTCTGGAATTGCCAAATGGAATACCTACACCGGCCAGAAACCTGTTTGCCCATTTAATTCTTGAATTGATAGTCCGGTAGTAACGTATATCTCCATCAAGTTTTACAAATTGCAAAATCGGTATACCGAATATTTCTTTTGGAATAATACTATCCACTGAATTTTTCTTACCCAATAAACTTAATAAGTTTCCACCATAGTCAATACCGCCAATCATCACAAATTGGTTCTTGCTGAAAGGTTTAGGGGTAGGACGATAAGAAACTGAATAATTAGAGCCCATGATGAAATACTTGGTTTCAAAAAGATCCCTGTAACGTCTCTTTTCCAATGGGGTTACTAACTGACTGAAAAGAATATCAAGATATTTCTCCGGATTAATATTTCTAGGTTCAACAAAGTTGAGTGCTATGGGAGTCAATGTATGTTCCAGCCGGGAATTTTTACTCCATACAAAAGAGTAATCAAAACGAATGGATCTTGTTGTGTAAAAATCACGCTGGATTCTGTTCTCATAAGTTAAAGCCATAATAGTCTTAGGTAACACCTGACTTCTTTCCGGACGTATTTTAACAAATGGAATTACAAATCTTGGAAAAGACAAACTTGCTACCGCTCCGTAACGTATGTATTCATTTCCAACTTTACCGGGATTTTCAACCCGATTTCCGCCTAACTGAACGTCAAAACCGAAATAAGGACTTAATGTGAAGATTTCTCCTCCGCGAAGGAAATTTCTGTTTTTTAGATTGACCGTTAATTGCGAACCTCCCAGGTTATTTGATTTTGTACTGGCACTTAGTACCGTTTGAAGAGACTTTTTCTTCAAAGGCGCTAGATTATAGTACACATTCAGCATTGCTGAATCTGATCGTGGTACTAACTCAAAGCTGTTCTTAACGAACTTGAAATTCTGAAAGTTAACCAGTCTCTGTACTGAAAGATCCTGTTGCGTATTCGTGTATAAGTTCCCTTTACGAAAAGCGATTGCATCGTAGAAAATCCGTCTTTTATAAAGTTTCCCAGGATCATTAATATTGATTCCTCTTCTTAAAGGACCTTTATTTATTGCGCTATCAGCACTTTTATCCTGATTTGTCCCAGTGTTTACATATATCTGATTGATATAATATTGCTTCAAAGCCGTTTGTGCAGTTTCCTTTTTTACCTCCAGGTAAAGGTTTACCTGCTGTGGTCCCATCGTCGAATCCTGACGACCAATGGTGGAATCCACGCGGACAATCAGATAATCCGGGTTGAAATAATAATATCCTTTTCTTTTTAAAAGCTGTTCGATTCGGGAACGCTCAGAAGTTATTACATCAAGCCTTATTGGATCACCTTTTCTCAAATACGAATCTTTTTTAGTAGCTACCAGATCCTTGTTGAACTGCGCACTATCAGGTACTACAAAATTGACCTGGTTTATAAAATAACGCGGCATCACATAAGCTTCGTAATGGGCAGTAGCCGTTCTTTTTTTTATTTTATATTCAAGTTTACCGGCAGCAGACGATTTATAATAGCCTTCGTTGTCCATAAAGCCAACCATATTTTTGGCATTGATATCGACAATTCTTTGGTTTGCATACACAGGTGGCTGACCCAATTTTTTGCGAAACCAGCTACGCAAACCACCTTCATCCTTTGGCTGGCCAATCCAGTAATAAAACCATACTTTCCAGGGAAATCCAAAAATAGTTTTATTTGGTGGTGGCTTCACAATTGCTTCCAGACTTGTAGCCAGATCTGCTACTTTCGGTTTGCTAAGCGTATCCGGCGTTATTTTTACAGTATTCCCAACATACAGGCTTTGGCCAGCCGGGACGTACTTTCTTACCGAGCAGCTTCCCAGTAAAATACATATCACAAAGATGGCTAAAGTATTAATTCTCATTTTTTTGCTTTTGAAAAATTTCACGGAACAAATCGTAATCCGCTGTTATAATAAAACTTACACCCGTTTCAACAATGAAGCCTTCGAGAATTGACTGATATTGGTTTTTTCGATATCCGCGGAAAAGATATCTTCCGTCCTTGCTAAGTGAATAGTCCAATGCAATGTTGTCAAATACTTCGGATGAGCTTGGTGTCTGTGACTTACTTTCCAGCTCAAAGTTTTTTCCAACAGAGATTTTCAGTCTGTCGCCCAGGAATGCCTTGCTTAAACCAACGTTCAAATCAGTTCTGGCCCCCGCAACCTGGTCGGTTGAGGAATTTACATTTAAATCCAGATTAACACCTTTAACAAGGTCACCTGCAAGGTTATTAAGCTGATCACTCAAAAGCTGACTCACACTTTGTCTGGCAATCTGTTCTGCGCTTGACCCTATATTAAAGCCGGAAGAAGTTTGATCTGTAATAAATTTATTGGTGATCAAAAGGGCAAATGCCTGTTTGTTCATTTCAGACGGATTGTTCTGCATATCATTCCAAAATGTCTGGTTTGTAATGTCAGTTTTAACATTTTCCGAAACTTCTGCGCCAGGCTCAACATTGAAAGTAATGTTAGGAGAAGAAAGATTTCCGGTAATGATAATCTGAACTTCAATCGGAATTTTACGGTCGCCTTTATAGTTATTGTCAATCGATCCAGGATCAACCATAACCGGATAAACAGCCGTGATGTTCAGGTCTGCTTTCATCGGGTCACCTGTCCAGATCAGGCTGCTTCCCTTACGGATCTCAAAATTTCTTTTAAGGATCTGAAGTGTCAGATCATACGAACCTTGCGTCAGGTCGTACGCTCCGATTAAATAAAGCTGACCGTTCGGTGCAATACCCGTATTCAGTTTTGCATTTCCTTTTAGTTTGATATTGTCACCATTGAGTTCATCAATAACAACCGTGAATTGGGACTTGTCATCAACGTCTATATCCAGTGAAATTTGTGATGCAAAGTCAACAATGATCTGTTTGGCTGCTTCAAGAGAGTCTGCTTTCGATACCTGGGCCAACTGGCTCATATCCACAAATTCAATAACTCCTTTACTGGCATCGCCGGTTTCAGTAGCGCTGTTTGACATCACCACCGTAACATTACTTTCCGGGTCAAGTTTCACATTTCCATCTACAATAGAGCTGCTACCTTTCCCTTTCACTGTCAGATTTGCATCCACGATGGCTTTTCCATAGAAAAGGTCGTTTTCTTTTTGTGTTGAACTTAAAACGGTAAAGTTTTTCGCGTCAATTTTGAGGTTATACTTAACATCAGGTATCGTGGCGATATTTACATTACCATTTACTTTAAGTTGTTGTTTAAGTGAATCGGCAACAATGAAATTGTTAAAATTGATATCCTGACCGTTAAAATTGATTTTCTGATTGGTTAAAGAATAACGCGCGCCAAGTTGGGTAACGTTAAAAGCAACATCGTCAAAATTAATTGACCCGTTCAATTGCGGACTATCTGTTGATCCTGTAATTTTTGTTTGTCCGGAAAGATTTCCGGTAGCCCGTTTCAATTGTCCAAAACTGAAAGCTTCTACCGTTTCTGCCCCGAATTTTTTAAGATCCAAAGTAAAGTTCAAAGGATTTTCATCTTTCAAACGATAGGCACCATAAAGTCTCATGTCGTTTTTATCGCTTGTTAATGACATCCCAACTCTGATTCTGTCTTCTGTTTCATTGGTTGAACGAATGGCCAGATTCCCAACCGGGATTTTCATTAAAGCCAGATTGTTGATCGACAATTGCCCTGTGTAAACCGGAGAAACCATATAGTTACTTAATCTGATTTTTCCGCTAAGTGTACCTGTGGCCATTGTTGAATCCCTTGTAGCAAGTGCCACAAACTGGCCGATTGAAATGCTGTCTGCTGTAATGTCCAACGGGCTATTTGGCGCGTTTGTTGAAGAATTGATGGTTAGTGATTGATAATCATTTCGGATTACAAAGTTTTTGACCAAAACACTATCCGGTGCATATTGGACATAACCTTCACTATCCGTCGCCCATTTCTTGTAATCAATTAATAATCCTTTCCGTAAACGTAACTGATAACGGTTATCAACCAGGGCAAGGTCTCCATTAATTCCATGACGATCCGTATTGGCCGAATCTTTAACCATAAAATTAAACTTAACGTCGTTCTTCGCTATATCGGTTTTCAAAGACGCATTCTGCATTCTGAAACTACCCGTTTGCACACTGCCGAGATAGGCATTCATCACAGCTTTTTCTTTCACACTGCTCATATTCACCAAAACCTTTTCCGTGTGAATGCTGTCATATTCAACCAGAGGAATGCTGAGGTTAGCGATGATTGTCGAATCTTGCTGATTATTTAGTTCCGCATGCAGAACAACCGGTTTAAGTTCTGTTAATTGCGGAGCAAATATTTTGAAAAGCGGATGATCCATTACAGCTGCGTCGAGCGTGAAATCTGTCGGTTTTGTAACAGGTTTGTAAGTCAGGCCGGGCACTGCAAAGTGTTTGCTTGTTTCGGTTAAAATCGCATCTGCAATTTCAGTATAAACAAATTTCCCTTCCAGTTTTGCATTCAAAAACGGCGATTTGATTGTAGCTCTTTTATTGCCAGCGGTATCTGCCAGCTGAACCGTCATATCAGAAATACTAACCGGTCTTTTGTGATGGGTCAGCAATAAATTATTAACAGAAACAGTACCTATTGGATTTTCAGGATTTGTGGAAGGCATATCGATTTTGATATTCCCCTTCACTTGCAAAGAATCATTGTAAAGATGCAGTGCGGTCAAATCCATATGGTCAATTTGCGCTTCACCCTTCACACTTGGAAATTCCTTCGAAAGATCGGCTTGTCCTTTTAAGGCAATACCAATATTTTCATCCTTCATGTTAGCTTCTACATTAGCCAATCCATGATCCACATCCCCTTTAAGTGTCAGGTTATTGTATACATAGCCTTGTATATCAGCACTTTGAATTGTCCCATTCAAACGCGCTTTCATTCTTGAAGGCGTATAGCCAATTCCTGCCAGTTGTGTGGACAGCGTTAATTTACCTAATTGCTCCGGTGGTTGTTTCAACATTTTACCCATATCAAAATCGGTAAAACTCAACATTCCGTCGTATTTCGCCTTAATGCTGTCTGTAATATCCTGAAGGTTTCCGGTGAAAGTACCGTTACCAAACGAAGTATTAATATTGGTCGAAAGCGTAAGGTTAGACATTGAACCGTTCACTTTTCCTGTAATTTTAATCGTTTCTGGCAGCTCAATACTCGAAGGCACTGCGCTGTCCGGAAGCATTTTCATCAGGTCTGCTTTTGTAGAAGACAACTCATTGATTGTCATGTCAGCCGACAATTTATCAGCATCAGGTAAACCACGAATTCTTCCATCCAAACTCAGTACAGTACCATCAAGCATACTGAAACGTGCTTTCGAAATCAGCATATCATCCACCGAGCCAGTAACAAGTCCTGATCCTTTTACAACACCATTTGGTTCTTTGTCAAATGGTGGTGTCTTTGAAAGATCCGGAGCGAGTAATAATATATCTGAAAAAGCAAGATGTGTTTCTGTCAGATTCAAACGGATTTTGACGTCGTTCAAATTTTTGGTCAGGTCATCAATGTTATTGTATCGCAATGTCAATTCATCGCGAAGGAGTGAATTAGGTGTCTGAAAATAAAGTTTGCGCAGATATGTCTGTTTGGCGCCATAGCCAAAATCCGTTCTCAGCGCCAGCACCTTAAATCCGCTCTTATCTTCAAATGAGCTTTTTGCTAATTTTCCGGTTATGTTATCGGTTGAAAAAAGAAAATCTTTTAAATCAACATTTAATTTTTTTACATCCAAATGCGCGTAATCGAGGCCTTTTGCGATCGGTTTTGAATTGAAGTCATCATAACGCAAACCGGTGTTGACAACCTTAATATCTTTTACAATTGCAAACCAGCCAGGTGTGGTAGTGGTATCAGCCTGAGTCGCTGGCGGACTGGTTTTCGATGTGGCTTTTTTCGCAAACTCCGCATAGGCCGTCATGTTTTCAATCAATACACTTTCAACATTTACACGCTGGCTGCCCATGTAAATGCTGTTGATTTTTCCTTTAAGTGTGCCAACGGTTATTCCATTGTTAAGGCCGGAAGTTTCGTCCGTAAATACCCAGTTAAACTTAGAAATATCAATATCTCCAAGTTTCAAATCAAGTGAATCCGCCGGATTGGTTGGTGTAACCAAAGTATCGATCACTAACGCTTTATACATCCGAAGTTTTGCTCCGCTGTTATAAAGTGCAATTTTGGTCGGATGGTATTGCGAAAGTGTCGGATTAAATTTATCAAACGAAACATATGCAGAATCAATATTAGCATCTGCATCAGTTCCAATGACTGCATCTTTGTATGAAAGTCTTACTTGTTTCAGTAATATTTTATCCAAACGCATTTCCATTGGTTTGGTCGTAGTGTCTACCGGAGCGGCAGGATCCGTGCTTGCGAATGCATCGACAATAAATTGAAAATTGAAAACGGTATCCGGCAAAGTCCTGTGAATGTTGGCAACTGCGCCTTCCAGCTCAATTTGATTGATCCCGACATTACCTTTTATAAGCGAATACATGTCCATATCGACACGCAGCATTTTTCCGGAAACCAAAGTGTCGCCTTTTTGATCAGCAAAATAAACACCTTCCAGTACTATCCAATCCGGAATATCGAATCGTATTTTTTCTACGTTAAGTTTGGTTTTAAGTTTTTTGCGCAAATAATCATTTGCCTGTGTAGTCAGAAAGTTTTGACCGGCAGGAGTTTGTATACCCCATATTAACACACCAATCAGGATTAAAACTGTCAGTAATATTATCGCCAATACTTTTAGTGCTTTCTTCATTCTTTAAAGTTATTCCATCCATTTCATAGTAGCAGGATGGGTGAAGTTTTCTTAATATGACCGGTTTTACAACCGAGTGAGTAGCATACCTGCCGGATAATTCAGGCTCATACACTACTCACCAAATAGATTTAATTTACCAGCTAACTAACGCTTAAATAAATCAGGACTTACTGCGTCGTTGATTGAAATCGAAGACGTCACTTGCAAAGGTTTTTTGTCAACACTGTTTACCTGTACAAGTTTAGCAGGATACAACAGCCCGGATGCAGATTTTGTATAATTTGAAAAATCAGTAACCGTTTCCACACCTCCGATGTTTTCTCTCTGACGTGTAAGCAAACCAGTTTTTGCATCAAAATACAAATTGTATTTCACTCCCTTTCCCTGCAGCTCAACCTGGTTTGTGGCAACTCCGTTTATAGTTTCTGTACCAACGGTAGAGGCAATAAAACCTCGATTTTGATAATCAATAAAAGGAGCCAGGTTGTCATACATCTCATATTTCATGGCATCTTTCTCTGCCTGGCTCAGGTCTTTTACATCAGTCTTGTTTCCAAGAGGCACTTTAACCCAGGCGTCAGCACCTTTCATTGTGTAAACGAAAGCACGGTTCATAATGGTTTTAGACTTATAAACCGAATTGTCCGGGATGGAGACTGCTATACTCGATGTGTATGGTGTCGAGGAAGCCGAGGTATAGCTGCGTTTGAGACTGTAAGTTTTTATATTTTGCCAAAGTGATTTTCCGCCAGTCGCTTTGTAATAATTATCAAAAATGGTATCAGCAGGAATTCTTGTTTGTGCAAAAACCGATACAGAAGCTAAAAGTATAGCGAGCGAAATACCGATGAATCTTTTCATGTGAATGGGTTGTGTTAAGTTAAAAATATGGTACGTATGATATCAGTATAAGTAACCCAGATCCTGAAAAATAACAGGCTTGGTATGTTATATATACTGATAAAAGTAAAAATACCATATTTATTGCTGCAAGTGGCAAAAACCGTTCCAGTACCTGGCTACTTTAATTTTGAACGGACCGGGGATATATGTTTAGTCAGATTTTCTACTTTTAGATGAATAAATGCAATGCGAATTATAAATCATGACCTCGGAAAGAACAGGAAAAAAATAATAAAGGGAAGAGAGCATCTCATCTGCTTCTTCCCTTATTATTAGTTACTTATGATTTTGCCGCTCAGGATTCGTCTCCGCTCATGGATATTTTTCCGAAACGGTATTGAAACGTCAGGTTAACCAAACGGTTTGTTTGCTGCCACAACGAATTTTGAAGATAGGTATCTGTTGCAAGCTGACTTTTGTAAGCGCGGGAAAGAAAAATGTCCTGTATATTGAAAGAAAGTGTTGCTTTTTTTTCCAGCAGATCTTTCCTTAGTCCCATATTTGCTACAAAAACACCCTGGCGGGTTCCTTGTGCAATCGCTCTCGGACCTTCATAATTTATATAAGCTGACGCTTTGAAATCAAGAGGTAATGTTACAAAAGCATTCAGGTTTCCTGAATAACTCCACGTTCTGTTATCAATGTTTGCGAGTGCAGAAACGACCTCACTTCTGAAAAATCTTCCGCTTCCGTTGATTTTTAATATATCACCAAACTTTTGTGAAAAGTCGGTTTCAAAACCATAATTAAGTTCTTTTCCAATGTTGTCGTACTGAGTCAGTGAAATTCCTTCGGTATTGATAGTCCTTAGACGCGTAATGGCGTTATTGGAATAATCCATAAAAAGTGAAGGGCCCCATCCGCCATTTTCTTCATAGTTGGAATAAGCCATTTCAGCTTTGTGCGTAAATTCCGGGCGAAGGTTCGGGTTTCCTGTCTGAATGTTTTTTGGATCTGAAACGTCAGTATATGGATTTAGCCAATCGGCCTCCGGACGCTGCACGCGACGGCTGTAATTTAATTTGATAAGGGAATTGTCATCCAGTTTTCTGCTGATGGCCAGTGATGGAGATAAGGTCAGGAAGTTGACAGAAAAATCTCTTCCGGCACTGATCTGATCAATTTCCTGATCAGAATCTGTCAGTCTTAAACCTGCGCGCAAACCCCAGAGATCTGTTTTTTGAGAAAAATTCAAATAACCGGTATAAACCGAATTTTTATACCCGAATATGTTGCTGATCGAATTGTCAAATTCGAAATTTCCGGATTCAGCGTTCAGCAGATAAAATGCATTGGTGTTGTCATTTGTATTGAATCGTGTACGGAAACCTACTTCCAGGGTTGCTTTATCGGTTACAGGCAAAGTATAATCAGTATTCAGAAACAGCGATTTGCTCCTGCCGGTCCGCATATTTTGCTGGTATTTTGATAGGCTATCCACATCATCAACCTGATCATACATCGAATTATTTCCGGATTTTCCCTCAGAATAATTGGCAGTGAAAGTCAGCAGTTCGTCCTTTTTGTTAAACTTCCGGCGATAGTCAAAGCTGGTACTTAAATTATTTCCGTTGCCTTTACTTTGATTAATTCTGTCAAAATGATCCAGTATCTGACCAGTTAAAAGTGCCGAATTATTTACCAGATCACTTTTCGTATTACTTTGATCACGGGAGTAATTGACACTTAGCTCAACGCTGTTTTTATCGTTGATGTCATAATTGGCACCGAGGCGGCCAAAAAGATTTTTATTTTTATTATTTCCTGTTCCGCGCTGCTCCAGCCGTGAAGGTTCGTCGCCAAGGAAGTTATCACGATTCAATCTGCGTTTCCAAAACATGTTACGGTTTTGGCCATTGATGGATGCATTCAAACCCAGCTTTCCGGCACGGTAACTTACATTTCCGGATGCATTATTATTGTTTTTCAAACCAAGACTGGTCCGTGCCCCGCCATTCAATCCTCTGATTTTATTCTTTTTGGTGATAATATCAATCACTCCCGACGCTCCATCCCCTTCATATTTTGCCGAAGGTGTTGTAGAAACATCAATGCGCTCGATCAATTCTGCCGGGAAAGATTGTAAAACCGTGGGAAGATCGCTGCCATAAAGTGTTGAAGGTTTTCCATCAATCAAAACAATCACATTCCCCTTTCCACGAACCTGAGGATTCCCGTTTTCATCCAAAGAAACGGATGGTAATTTTGTTAAAAGATCACTTGCATTATTACTGCTCGCAAGCATATCCTTTCCGATTGTAATCATCTTTTTATCAATATCCTCAACAATCATCGCCTTCTCGCCCCGGATCACAACTTCATTTAGTTTTTGCGAAGATGTGATGATAGCAAGCGTCCCAAGATCGGTAATATTGGCTTCGGTGGCAACGCTTATATTGGGGACAAAAAGCGTTTCATAACCCATGTTCGTTATCCGTAAGATATAGTTTCCGGGTTTGACATCGGCAATTGTAAAAACACCATTTTCATCCGTGATGGCACCGCCCGTAACAGTAGAATCTTTTGCAAGTAAAACAGCAATAGTAGCGAAGCTGACCACTGCATTTTTTGGAGCTTCAACCACCTTGCCGATCAGCTTGCCACCAATGGGAATGCGTGTGGAAAAATGCGTTTTTGCGTAGGTTTTTAGTGGAATATTGGTGACAACCAGTGCTGTAAGGATAATGGCGGGAAGTCTTCGGGTAAAGAATGAGTTTTTAAACATTATTATTTTTTAAAGTTATCAGGGGTAGGAATTATTAGGAATCTAAATATCTAAAAGGTATTAACTACTTGAAATATACTCATTAAACTATACTAAAAGCAAAAATATTCAACGGTAATTTTTTGTTTTTAATTGTACAAAATTATAAAAAAAGTAAGATCGTTAGTATTTTAATTGGCTGTTGAATTAATTTGCATAGTTTTTAAATTATTTTAATAAAGTATTCTAAATCATTACCTGATGAAACGTTTTCTCTTTACATTACTCAGTTGCCTAGGGTTCTGTACAACCTGGGCTCAGCCTAATATCATTCCAAAACCAACCCAGATGCTGGTGGCAAAAGGTGAGTGGACTTTGGAAGCCAAGTCTAAAATTGGAGCACCGGCAGATGCAAAATGGACGAAAGTTGCAGAAATGCTTGCCGGACAAATAAACAAAGCCAGTGGATATGCTGTGAAAACAGTGAAAGGAAAAGGTGATATTTCATTGGTTCTTTCTTCAGATGCAAGTTTGGGGGAAGAGGGATACCGCTTGTTGTCTACACCAAAAGGAGTAACGATTCAGGCGCAAACTGCGAAAGGAGCTTTTTACGGAATTCAGTCTTTGTTGCAGCTTTTGCCGGTTGAAATTTTCAGTCCGAAAGTTGTCAGTAATGTTAAATGGGTCGTTCCTTATGTTACGATCAAAGATATGCCGCGTTATGCTTATCGTGGGTTGATGCTCGATGTTGGCCGCCATTTTATGCCTGCTGAATTTGTCAAAAAGTATATTGATCTGATCGCTTTGCACAAACAAAACCAGTTTCACTGGCATTTGACAGACGATCAGGGATGGAGAATCGAGATCAAAAAATATCCTGAACTGACAACGATCGGTTCGAAGCGTAAGGAAACAATGAAAGGCCATTATAGTGACCAGAAGTATGACGGAACACCTTATGGCGGTTTTTATACCCAGGCAGAAATAAGGGAAGTGCTGAAATATGCCGAGGATCGTTTCGTAAATGTAATTCCTGAAATTGAACTGCCGGGCCATGCGCTGGCCGCTTTGTCAGCTTATCCGAAACTGGGAAATAATCCTGACAAAATTTATGAAGTTGGAACAAAATGGGGTGTTTATGATGACGTTTTCATGCCGCGTGAAGAAACATTTAAATTCCTGGAAGATGTTTTGACCGAGGTTATTGATCTTTTCCCAGGTAAATATATCCACATTGGGGGTGACGAGTGTCCAAAAACGCAGTGGAAAGAAAGTCGTTTTGCGCAGGATCTGATCAAAAAGGAGAACCTGAAAGACGAGCATGGTTTACAAAGTTATGTGATCAAACGTATTGATAAATTTGTGACTTCAAAAGGTCGCAGCATTATCGGTTGGGATGAAATTCTGGAAGGTGGACTTTCGCCTAATGCTACGGTAATGAGCTGGAGGGGCACTGAAGGCGGAATCGCAGCGGCGAAGGAAAATCATGATGTAATTATGACACCAAATAATTTTGTTTATCTGGATCACTACCAGGCGGAAGCAAAATCGCAACCTATCGCAATCGGAGGTTTTACGGATCTTGCTGAATCATATTCATACGATCCGACCCCAAAAGAATTGACAGCTGAGCAGGCAAAACATATTCTGGGCGTTCAGGGAAATGTGTGGACAGAATACATGACCACATCTGATTATGTGGAATATATGGTTTTCCCTCGTGGAATTGCCATCGCTGAAACCGGCTGGACACCGGCTGATAAAAAAGATTTTGCAGATTTCAGCAAACGGCTGGAAGTACACAAAAAACGACTGGATTATTTAGGCGTTAACTATTTTGGTGCTCCGATCAATGATAAATTCAAATACAACTGGTCTGCTAAAAAGTAAGGTTTGACGGTTTTATATTGAAAAGGTATCCTGCTTGTCGGGATGCCTTTTTTGTTATATTTACGTAATCAATTAGTTGGAGTTAGTATGGAAAAGAAGAAACGGATTAAAGTTTTTAAAACTTTTGAAGAGCTTGAAGATGATCAATTTCAGATCAATATTGAGATGTCTCTTCAGGAACGATTCGATGCTTTCCTTAAAATGAGAATATTCCATGAGCAAATTTTTCCCTCAGAAAAAACAGCAGCAACTAAAAAGCGCATCATAATTTCAAAACCTGAATGGATTTAGAAGATAATGAATTTTTGAAATTTGTTAAAGCAGCTTATGAAAATGACCTGGAGTATTTGCTAATTGGAGGGTTAGCACTTGCTATGCATGGCATTCATCGCTATACCAGCGATGCCGATTTCTGGATTAAACCAACAGACGATAATAAAGAAAAACTTATCCATACTTTGGTTTCTCTTGGATATGAAGAGGAGGAAATTCATGGGATAAAAGATTTGGATTTCACTCAGGCTCAAATTGTCCGTTTAGAGGGACCTATAGATATTTTAACATCTGTTCACCTTAGAATGGAGTTTAATGAATGTCGGCAGAGCAAGAGAATTTATTTCTGCAACTGGATTTAAAATTTATTTTTTTCATATTAATGATTTAAGGGAAAGTAAAATCCTGGCGAGACGGCCAAAAGATTTGAATGATATTTTGATGATTGATGACCTTCTAAAAAGATTATCTGGAAATACTGATCTCTAAACTGATTATGGAACAGAATAAGCGGATTATATTTTTCAAGGACAAAAATGATCCATATCTCGAATCATTGCGAGAAGGGAAAAAGGATACTCCCGAAGAGCGCTACATTAAATTTTTCGAGAATAGGAGAAAGTTTAATGAATTCATGGGGATCAGGAAAGATCCGAATGCAAAAAAGACAATTGAGATAAAGAAGGCAGATTGGTTTTAAATATTATTTTCTTATTAAATATTAAAGGATATGAATGTACAATTCGTTTCAAATTCCAAGGGTAAAATTACCGCGGTGCAATTACCATTAAAAGATTGGAAAGAGGTTGAAAAAAAACTGGAAGCTTTTAATTTGGCGGAAAGTATAAAAGCTGGTTATAGAGAAATGGAGCAAATCGAGAACGGAGAAATTGAGGCAAAAACACTAGAACAGTTTTTAAATGAGCTTTAAAATAATTCCCACTCCCAATTTTCAAAAGGAGTTTAAAAAACTTAGTAAAAAATATCCTTCAATTATTTCCGATATCAAAGAGTTGTCCAATTCTTTAAGCGAAAATCCCACACAAGGATCAGAAATTTTCAAAAACTGCTACAAAGTAAGAATTGCAATCAAAAGTAAAGGAAAAGGCAAAAGTGGTGGAGGTAGATTAATTACCTATGTTAAAATAGTAGATAAGAACATTTACTTGTTGACGATATATGATAAATCTGATAAAGAAACAGTTTCAGACACTGATCTAAAACAATTATTAAAGGATATATAATTAAAGTAATTTTTGTACGACTGTAATTTGAATGACACTACCTAGCTGTAAGTAATACAAAAATAAAAAACCCACACCCTTCCTCCCTTCCCCCCAAACATTCTATTTTTGCAGAATGTATAAATATATCCTTTTACCGATCTTCTTCCGGTTCGATGCCGAGCGTATTCATTACTTCGTTTGTGAAATGCTGCAAATCGCCTTTAAAATTCCGGGTGTTCCTGCTTTGCTGAGAAGTATGTATACTTTTGAACATCCGGATCTGGTGCAGGAAGTGGCTGGTTTGCGTTTTCGTAACCCGATCGGCCTTGCAGCAGGTTTTGATAAAAACGCAGAAATGGTTGATCAGCTTGAAGCTTTGGGTTTTGGATTTATTGAAATTGGAACCGTTACGCCGCGCCCTCAGCCGGGAAATGACAAACCAAGACTGTTTCGTGTGAAGGAAGATGAAGGACTTATTAACCGGATGGGTTTCAATAATAAAGGCGCAGCTGTTGCCGCGGCGAAATTGCGTTACCGTAAATCCAAAATCCTGGTTGGCGGGAATATTGGTAAAAATAAAGATACCCCAAATGAGCAGGCGCTCAGTGATTACATCATTTGTTTCAACGAATTGTTTGACGTGGTTGATTATTTCGTTGTCAATGTAAGCTCACCCAATACACCCGGATTGCGTGATTTACAGGAAAAAGGGCCCTTGACAGAAATCCTTCGTGAGCTTCAAATCCGAAACAATCAAAGACCAAATCCCAAACCGATATTTTTAAAAATTGCTCCGGATTTGACTTTCAGTCAGTTGGATGATATTATTGATATTGTAAAAGAAACCGGAATTGCCGGCGTTATTGCTACAAATACTACGATTAGCCGTGCAGATTTAAAAACAACAAAAGATACGCTGGATAACATCGGTGCCGGTGGACTGAGCGGACAGCCACTGAAATACCGGGCTACCGAGGTAATTCATTATCTTTGCGAAAGATCGGGAAATACGTTTCCGGTTATCGGAGTAGGCGGTATCGCTTCTCCGGCAGATGCACTGGAAAAACGCAATGCCGGCGCAAGTCTGTTACAAATTTACACCAGCTTCATTTATGAAGGTCCGGGTGTGGTCAAGAAAATTTGTAAGGCCATGGTAGCAAAATAATAGCCTGCCAGATTGAAAAAATAGAAAGCACTTCATACATTCATAAAAAATAAGCACCGGGATAAATGTCTGTAAATAAGCTGAGAGGAAATACACAACGAACGAGGACAGAAGAGGAAGGTGTGAGGCCCCGTTTCAGATTATCTCTGGATTGGGATAGTATATTTTCCAGCCCGAAAAGTACTCTGGCCTGGGGGATTTTTTTCCTTTTGTCAGGAATCATTTTAGAAGTTTCATTTATATCCTACATCATTACCGGTTTAGCCGATCAAAGTATAGTTGATACTTTGGGGCAGGAATCTATTCGTGATGCTGGCCGGCAAACGCGTAATTTTTTAGGCGTACTGGGTGCTACATTTTCACATATTTTTGTTTACCGCTGGTTTGGTGTCGGCGCATTATTGCTTCCTTTTGTCCCAATCCTGGCGGGTTGGAAAATTGCTTTCGGGAAAGAATTGCTGCCGCTTACGCGTGCTACACAGGAAGTTATTTTTTATACACTTTGGGTAAGTGTTTTAATGGGTTACATTGTTCTGATGAGCAATACTGAAAACACGATGAGTTTTGCTTCCGGCGGCTTTGGCTACATGATCAATGTCTGGCTTTTCGACTGGCTCAAATGGGGAAGTATCATTCCTATTTTATTTGCTCTTTTTGTATTTGCGGTATATTTCTATGACGCCAAAACATTGGTCGAAAACTGGCAGCGCAGGCCTGAAAGGGAATTGTCAGTTGTGGAGGAAACCGAAGTGCCTAATCAATATTCTGCTGATGATTTGCCGGATATTGAAGTAGAAGTTCAAAAGGAGCCTGTAAAAGAACCTGAGTATGTTTCCGTAGTAAATGATACCTACGACGACGATGTCATCATTCCTCCTTTGGTAACAGAACCTGAAATCGAGGAAAAACATAATGGTATTCATGTGCTGGAAGTTTTAAATAAGGAAGACTTTGTAAAACCGGCAGCGATCATTAGTCCTGTAATGGCACCGGCTGTCACAGCAGCAGATCTTGAACTGGAACTGGAAGTTTCTGATGAAACACTTTTGCCAAAAGAGGTTCGTGAAGTTATTGATGATGAAGATGTGAATGCTTCGATTCTTCGGGAATTCGGACAATATGACCCGATGCTGGATTTACCTTCTTACCAATTCCCAACGTATAACTTGCTGAGTGATGTTATTGATAATCAGCATGAAAAGGTTACACAGGAAGAATTGGAAAGCAACAAAACCAAGATTGTGGAAACACTTGGAAGTTACGGTATCAATATATCAAAAATCAAAGCGACGATTGGGCCAACGGTTACACTTTATGAAATCATTCCGGAAGCTGGTGTAAGGATTTCCAAAATTAAAAATCTGGAAGGTGATATCGCATTAAGTTTGGCTGCATTGGGAATACGTATTATTGCCCCTATGCCCGGCCGTGGAACGATTGGTATTGAGGTGCCGAACAAAAACCGGGAAACTGTTTTTATCCGTTCCGTTTTGATGAACGAAAAGTTTCAGAAGTCAACTTATGACTTGCCGATCGTTTTAGGGAAAACTATTTCAAATGATATCCATATTGCGGATCTTGCCAAAATGCCTCACTTACTTATGGCCGGAGCAACGGGACAAGGAAAGTCTGTGGGTTTGAATGTGATCCTGGCTTCTTTGATCTATAAAAAACACCCGGCAGAATTAAAGTTTGTACTGGTCGATCCGAAAAAGGTGGAATTAACGCTTTTCAACAAATTGGAAAGGCACTTTCTGGCAAAACTTCCTAATGCGGATGAAGCGATTATCACCGATACTAAAAAGGTAATTTTCACGCTGAATTCCTTATGTATTGAAATGGATTCGCGTTACGATCTTTTGAAGGAAGCATCGGTAAGAAATCTGAAAGAATACAATACCAAATTTGCGCAGAGAAGATTAAGTCCTGAAAAAGGCCACAAATTCCTGCCTTATATCGTTTTGGTGATTGATGAGCTTGCGGATTTAATGATGACGGCCGGAAAAGAGGTTGAAACACCGATTGCCCGTTTGGCCCAGCTTGCCCGTGCCGTGGGAATTCACCTGGTAGTTGCCACGCAGCGACCTTCGGTAAAGGTTATAACCGGTTTGATCAAAGCCAACTTCCCGGCACGTTTATCTTTCCGGGTAACATCCAGCATCGATTCAAGAACTATTCTTGACATGGGCGGTGCTGAACAATTGGTTGGACAAGGAGATATGCTACTGGCAATTAATTCAGAAGTGATCCGTTTGCAATGTCCTTTTATTGATACAAGAGAAATTGAGGATGTCTGCGAATTTATTGGCGGGCAACGGGGATATGATGAAGCGTATGCCTTACCTGAATACGAAGGCGATGAAAGTTCTGAATCAAGAAGTGAAGTAAATACTGATGATTTTGACCAGTTACTTCCGGAAGCAGCGCGGTTAATAATCACCCATCAGCAGGGAAGTACGTCACTCATCCAACGAAAAATGAAACTGGGTTATAACCGTGCCGGCCGTATTATGGATCAGCTGGAATTAATCGGCGTTGTTGGTCCATTTACGGGCAGCAAAGCTAGAGACGTTATGTTCCACGATTTAAGCCAGCTGGACGATCACATGAGGTCCATGGGTATCAGCGGATAAATTGACACAAATAAGAAAAATGACTTTTGGTATCGTGTTGAAACGCATGTATATCAAAAGTCGTTTTTGTTTTAATGGTAATATTAAATTTTATACCTAAAAGGAGTAATATCAGTAAACAATCTCCATTGTATACTTTTGATCGGATAGCTTCATACTGTATTCCTAACCGATAAATACTTGATGCAAAATAAATTCTGTCTGACTGTGTTTTTATTTTCAATAAGTATTTTGTCTTTTGGGCAAAATAAAGAATCTCATCTCCCTGATGCTCTCACCCTGAATAACGGTACCAAAGTCACATCTGTAAAACAATGGAATGATCGGAGAGAAGAATTACTTCAGATTTTTCGTACCGGGATGTATGGAATTTCTCCCGGGCAGCCAAAAGACATGCATTTTGAGGTTTTTGATCATGACAAAAATGCCTTAGGCGGAAAAGCAACCAGAAAACAGATAACCGTTCATATCAGGGAAAATGGAAAGGAAGCGAAATTTGATATACTTCTTTACATACCGAATAAAGCCAAACATCCAGTTCCGGCCATCATTGGAATAAATTTTAGTGGAAATCACGCGATCAATGCCGACCCTAAAATAAAACTCAGCGAATCCTGGGTGGAAAGTAGTAAAAATTCGCCCTGCACGGAAAACGGAAAAGCTACTGACGCGTGTCGTGGTACAAATTCAAGTCAATGGCCCATTGACAGTATTATTGATGCCGGTTTTGCTCTGGCAACGATTTACAGGGAAGAAATTGCGTCGGATCGAAAAGAAGAATCTTTTAAAACGGGCGTCCATACTTTGTATCCTGAACTTCAAAACCAGGAAGATAATTTCAGTACCGTAGCTGCCTGGGCATGGGGTTTGAGTCGAGGAATGGATTATTTGGAAACGGATAAGGATATTAATTCAAAAAAAGTTGCTGTATTTGGCTTTTCAAGATTAGGTAAAGCCGCGCTTTGGGCTGGTGCAAATGATACCCGTTTTGCCATGGTGATCAGCAACGAATCCGGTGCAGGCGGAGCGAAATTATTTCATCGCGGTATAGGAGAAAACATCAGGAGATTGAACACCGTTTTTCCACACTGGTATGCCAAAAGTTTCAGGAAATATATGGATAAGGACACCTTACTTCCTTTTGATCAGCATCTTGTCATAGATTTAATAGCTCCGCGTCCCGTATATATAGCAAGCGCGGAAGGAGACAAAAACTCTGATCCGGAAGGTGAATTTGCTTCGGCGGTAGAAGCGGATAAAGTGTATCGTTTTTTAAAAACAGATGGCCTGCCAGTGAAGGAAATTCCGGAATTAAACAAGTCAGTAATGGGGCAAATTGCCTATCACATCCGGACAGGCGGGCATGACGTTACAAGTTTTGATTGGCATCAGTTTCTAATTTTCTCTAACTTACACCTCCAAAAATAAAAACATCTAAACAACTAATCTTACAATAAATAAAAAATGAGCTCAATTTCTTCGTCTGGTAGCGAACTTACCAAGGCTAAATTTACAGAAAGCCGATTTCTTGTCACCATCACCTTTGTAACATCGCTCTTCATGTTATGGGGGATTGCGATCACGATGGGAGACGTTTTAAACAAACATTTTCAACATACTTTAAGTCTTACAAAGACAGAATCTGCTTTCGTTCAATTTGCCATTTTTGGAGCTTATTTCGTCATGGGGATTCCTGCGGGTTTGTTCATGAAACGTTTCGGTTATAAAAACGGAGTACTTCTTGGACTTTCTCTTTTTGCGCTCGGTTCATTTTTGTTTGTACCGGCAGCCAATGTTGGCTCATTTATCCTTTTTGTATCTGCATTATTCATTCTGGGCTGTGGATTATCCACCCTTGAAACTGTTGCGCATCCATTTGTAGCTTCTTTGGGAGATCAGCGTACGAGTGACCAGCGTATCAACTTTGCACAGGCTTTTAACGCCTTGGGAGCAATTATCGGACCTGCAATCGGTTCATACTTTTTGCTTCGTAACAATGTGGAAGGGAGCACGGATCTGACGTCGGTGAAAGTTTTGTATATGGTCATTGGTGGTGTTATTGCTACAATTGCTATTTGTTTCTCTTTCGTGAAAGTGCCACCCTTAACAGACCCTCATGTTGAGGCCCTGGACCCGGATGCAGTTAACATCGATGTAAAACAAGGGAAAAAACTGATAGAGCACAGGCATTTTGTGTGGGCTGTAATTGCTCAGTTTTTTAACGTGGCGGCTCAGTCCGGTACCTGGGCATTTTTCATTAATTACGGTCATGAGAAAATGGGCTTCACAGATGAAGTTGCAGGTAATTACATGGTTCTTTTTATGGCGATGTTATTGGTTGGCCGTTTTGTAGGGACATTTTTAATGCGTTATATTAAACCTCATACATTACTGGCCATTTTTGCGATCGGAAATGCGATAATGTGTTTGATCATTACACAAAGTCTTGGCTGGCCGTCGTTTATCGCGCTGCTCATGCTGAATTTCTTCATGAGTATCATGTTCCCAACCATATTCAGTCTTGGATTAAAAAATCTTGGTTCACATACGCAGCAGGCTTCTTCATTCATCTCGATGGGCGTTGTAGGCGGGGCTCTTTTCCCGTTCGCTATGGGAATGCTCGCAGATCAAAATGTAGCAACAGCATATTACTTGCCGATCATCTGCTATTTTGTAATATTTTTGTTTGGTTATAAATTTTACAAAGTTCAATAGTATTAATGAAACTCTGGGGAATAGATTTAGGAGGTACAAAAATAGAATGTGCCGTATTGGATTCGGAAAATGATCTGGCCGTTGTCATCCGTAAAAGGCTGCCAACAGAGTCTGATAAGGGATATGAGCATATTTTATCTCAAATAAAAAAACTGATAGACTTAGTATCCGAAGAAATAGGAGAGCGGCCGCTTAAAATCGGTTTTGCCACACCTGGTGTTTCCGAGCCGGATACCAATCTGATGAAAAACTCAAATACAACCTGTCTGAATGGTAAACCAATGCAGAAAGACCTGGAAGATATCCTTGGCATTCCTGTAAAACTTGCCAATGATGCTAACTGTTTCGCATTAGCAGAAGCCTTGATGGGTGCCGGGAAAGACTATCCGGATGCCGAGGTTGTATTTGGTGTGATCATGGGAACAGGCGTTGGCGGAGGATTGGTTGTCAATAAAAAGATCATCGGCGGCCATCACGGAATTGGTGGTGAATGGGGTCATAATATTCTGGAAGAAAATGGCCAGGCTTGCTACTGCGGTAAAAAAGGTTGTGTGGAACAGGTTATTTCCGGGCCGGCATTGGAGAGATTCTACGAGCGTGAAAGCGGCGAAAAATTATCCCTGAAAACCATTCTAGAAAAATATCATGCAGGAACCGACGGTCACGCAACTTCAACGATCGATCGTTTGCTGGAATATTACGGACGTGCAATTTCTACACTGATCAATGTTCTGGATCCGGGTTTGATCGTCATCGGCGGTGGTGTTGGAAACATTGATCTGCTGTATAACGAAGGTTACGAAAGGATCAAAAAATACATTTTTAATAATGGTGTGATTACAACGCCGATACTCAAACCAAATTTGGGAGATAGTGCCGGTGTTTTTGGTGCTGCATTATTGTAAAGTTAATAAAAGAAAAAAGTCCTGACCGTATTGTTCAAAAGCCGTAAGGCCGAACATGCAGTCAGGACTTTGCTTGTAAATTTAAACCATTCTCTCACATCTTTGTCTAAATTTGCGTACCGTATAAACCTGGCATACTTTTTAGAGAACCTAGTTAGAATTAAATTATTCATTATGAAAAAATCAGGAATTATCTCATTAGCATTATCAGTCGTTTTGTTTTCTACGACAATATTCAACTCAGCGCAAGCGCAGGGGGATAAAAAATCAACTGCGATTCTGGATGCTATGAGTAATAAATATCAGAAGATAAAATCATTCAAAGCTATTTTCACCTATACGCCAGACGGCGGGAAACCATTAAAAGGTGACGCTACTGTGAAAGGAACCAAGTTTCGTTTGAAAATGGCCGGACAGGAGATCTTCAATGATGGAAAACTGATGGCGACTTACATCAAAGAAACGAATGAGGTAAACCTTCAGGATTTTGATCCTACCGCAGGTGGCGATCTTGATCCGACACGGATTTATTCTGCTTATAAAAAAGGATTTAAATATGCGTTTTTGCAGGAGAAAAAAGAAGGTGCCCAGACTTTCGATGTTGTTGAGCTGACTTCAACTGGCAAAAATAGCCAGGTTGATAAAGTGCAGATCCAGGTTAATAAAGCTGACAACTCTATCAACAGCTGGAAAATATTTCAAAAGAACGGACAAAAAGTAACCTATAAAGTAGAGCAGTTCCAACCTGATGTGGCTGTTGCTGATAATTTTTTCACTTTTAATGCAAAACAATTTCCTGGTGTAGAGGTTGTAGATCTACGGTAATACCAGAGTATCTTGTAAAAAGAAAGAAATATTGGGAGAAGAAGGTGTTACAGCTTTCTTCTCCTTTTTGTTATCTGGAATATAACAAACTTCAATAATTTGACATTATTGAAAAGAAACATGCAACATTTGCAGCGTAACTATGTTTTAAGATAATATTACAGACGTTGAAAAATTGCTTTTCAGCTTCTTCATTTTAGTTGAGTACATGTTGTTTCTTCAAATTTCTAAAATAGTGAACCCGATTTTTTCAAAATTGGACAAATGGTTTGACCTCGGTATAGGATTCGTACCGAACATCATAATTGCTATTTTATTGCTTGTGATTTTCCGATACCTGGCGGGATATGGCGGCCGGTTAATGTCCAAAGGTCTAAGCCGGGCTTCTCAAAATGAAGCATTGGTAAGTCTGGTTTCTTCTTTGACGCGCATTATAATCTTTACAACGGGTTTATTCTTTGCGCTTGGGATTTTGGGTCTTGACAAAACGGTAACTTCTCTTGTTGCAGGTGCCGGCGTATTGGCATTGGCGATTGGTTTTGCTTTTCAGGATTTGACAACCAATTTTATTTCCGGCGCTTTTATCGCGATCCAGCGGCCAATCAAGGTTGGTGACGTTATCGAGACGAATGGATTTACGGGAAAGGTTAAATCCATTAACCTCCGGTCTGTTATTATTGACAATCTGGCCGGCCAGCAAATTGAGATTCCAAGCAAAGATATTTTTCAAAAACCAATCACCAACTTTACGTATTCTGGTGAGCGTAGAGTTCAGATAGAATGCGGGATTTCATTTAACGAGGATCTTGCGCTTATTGAAAAAATAAGTCTGCAGGCAATTCAGTCCCTTGGGTTTTTAAGTACAACCAGGCAAGTTGATTTTAGTTATACTAAATTTGGTACAACTACAATTGATTTTCAGATTCAGTTCTGGATTGATCAGGTGAAAATAGGGCCGGGATCGGCGAAAAGCGAAGCGATTAAAGCTTTGAAAGCTGCTTTTGATATTCATGGGATTATAATTCCGATTCGTCCGGCGGAAGTTGTGGGGGAAATTAAAAAAGAATAGCGGGAAGATTCTTGATTTGAAACTAATAATATCAGGCCAAGGTTATGTCACCCTTTCAGGGTTTTGCCAAATTCAGGGGTTTTGTTTCACTATAATACTGCCATCCCTTCGGGATTATTTGGTTGTAATTAAGGATATATGATTCCCACAATCCCTTCGGTTGTAATTCGAATTAGGTTTCTTATCAGCTAAAATCCCGAAGGGATGATATTATTATAGAAAAAACGTTTGATACGCCATATTTCAACCCTGAAAGGGCGGCCCGCGCAGGGCGGCCCGCGCAGGTGGCATAATAATCTCCAAAAACTCCTACCCGCCAAAATCAAAAATCCCGGCCCGAAAATAATTTCCGAGCCGGGATTTCAAGCTAAAAGCCAATCGCTGAAAGCTATTACCTAAAACAAATTAATATCTGTAAATATCTGCTTTGTAATGACCTTCCGTTGGAAATCAGTTACCCAATTTATTTGTTTCAATTCTGATAGTTACCTATCGGCGGCAATCCCGAAGGGATCACATTATTGTAGAAACCATCTAATCTTAAAGTGCTTAACCCTGAAAGGGCGGCCAGCGCAGGGTGGCATAATAATCTCCAAAAACTTCTACCCGCCAAAATCAAAAATCCCGGCCCGGAAATAATTTCCGAGCCGGGATTTCAAGCTAAAAGCAAATCGCTAAAAGCCAATACCTAAATATTAATATCTGTAAGTATCTGCTTTGTAAGGACCTTCCGTTGGAACACCGATGTAAGCAGCTTGTTCATCAGAAAGAACTTCAAGTTTCGCGCCAACGTGTGCAAGGTGGAAAGCAGCAACTTTTTCATCCAGAGCTTTTGGAAGAACGTATACTTTTTTCTCGTAAGCAGCAGTATTTGTCCAAAGTTCGATCTGAGCCAAAGTCTGGTTTGAGAACGAGCATGACATTACGAAAGATGGGTGACCCATAGCGCAACCCAGGTTCACCAAACGTCCTTCTGCAAGGATGATAATATCTTTTCCTTCTACTGAATAGATATCAACCTGTGGTTTGATCTGAGATTTTGTAGAACCATAAGCAGCGTTTAACCAAGCCATATCAATTTCGTTATCGAAGTGACCGATGTTACAAACTACTGCCTTATCACGCATTTTCAGGAAATGTCTTTCAGTGATGATACGGAAATTACCAGTTGCTGTAACGATGATGTTAGCACGCTCAACAGCTTCGTCCATAGTCACAACTTCAAAACCGTCCATTGCGGCCTGAAGCGCACAGATTGGATCTATTTCAGTAACCAAAACACGGCATCCAGCACCACGAAGAGATTCAGCAGAACCTTTTCCTACATCACCATAACCTGCTACTACTGCAACTTTACCGGCAAGCATCAAGTCAGTTGCACGACGGATCGAATCTACAAGTGATTCGCGGCAACCATATTTGTTATCAAATTTAGATTTAGTAACCGAGTCATTTACATTGATTGCAGGCAAATGAAGCGTACCATTTTTAAGACGATCGTACAAACGAAGAACACCCGTTGTAGTTTCTTCTGAAAGACCTTTAATGCCTTCGATCAATTCAGGGTATTGGTCAAAAACCATGTTGGTAAGGTCACCACCGTCATCAAGAATCATGTTCAAAGGCTGACGATCTTCACCGAAGAAAAGCGTTTGTTCGATACACCAGTTGAATTCTTCCTCGTTCATACCTTTCCAGGCATATACAGGGATACCAGCTGCCGCGATTGCCGCTGCTGCGTGATCCTGTGTTGAGAAAATGTTACATGAAGACCAGGTAACATCTGCGCCCAAAGCTGTAAGTGTTTCGATCAACACGGCAGTTTGAATTGTCATGTGAAGACAACCCGCAACACGTGCACCTTTCAAAGGTTGTGACGGACCATATTCAGCACGAATGGCCATAAGACCTGGCATTTCAGCCTCTGCCAATGTAATTTCTTTGCGACCCCATTCGGCCAGCGATATGTCTTTAACCTTGTAAGGAATGTACGTTGTTTCTGTTGACGTAGCCATTTTCTAGTTTGGATTTTGTTATCTTTTGAATGGTACAAAATTAAGTAGAAAAACCATCAGGATTGATATTTGTAGATGTTTATTGGGGTTTTGATTTAAAAATCAGATATTCTATCTATAAAAAGAAGGGATTGATAGATTTTAAAGCAATTGATGTGGTTTGAATCTGTAAGTGTAGATATTTTGTCTACTGTTCGATAATATTCAGAAACTGATAATTTATGTTAACAGCCAATAATTATGACTTTACAGGCTGAATATTATTGATAATCAGTGAAGTAACTATAAAAGTAAAGCGTCACCTTTCGGGCAACGCTTTTATATAGAAACATCAAATGGCTAGCGCCAGAATTGACGGGAAAATTAAATAAGTACGGTAAAACTTTTGAAAATCGCACCGATACGTACCGCATCAAAGATTCTCGCCTGCGTTCCACCATGATTTAGTACCGATTGTTCATGAGAAGTAACACACATTTCACAACCATTAAGTGCTGAAACAACCAGACTTAAAAGTTCAAAGAATTCTTTACCCAGCACAGGATTAACCATTATGCTCATTTTAATTCCCGCAGGAGCGTTGTTGTAAAACTCTTTGTCCATAAAGTGTCTGAAACGATAGAACACATTATTGGCATTCATCAAAGACACGCAGGCAGTAACTTCCGCAAGTTCTTTTTCGTCAGCTCCTTCTGCGATGGCAAGTTCTTCAACAGCAGAAATAAGCGCTGTGTTTTTCTCATTGATAGCAACAGAAAGAGCAATCAATAAGGCTTCCTTGCGGTTGATGTTCTGAGATTTTAAGACGTTACCTATGTTGATTTTCAGATCTTTAAGGTAACGGTGATCTAAGGCTGCCAGCTTGTTGATAAGCACGCTTTCAAATGCGGCAGGCAGATTGATTTCTTTATACAGCGAATCTTTCGTATTCCCTGTGGCTGCAAATGGATACATTTTAATGAGATTGGAAGTGGAAGATGAAGCAGTTAGTTCACATCGAAGAGTTCATCTTAGTGCTGTTTGTTACAATTTCAGCAAATAATTAAAAGATCTTTCAACCATTTGCTGAAATTGCGACTGTTCGCTAAAAGCTAAAAGCTAAAAGCTAAAAGCTATGCTAACGTAGCTTCTCCTTTAACCCAGTTGCAAGGGCAAAGTTCGTCAGTTTGCAAAGCGTCAAGTACACGAAGAACTTCGTCAACGTTACGGCCAACTGCAAGGTCATTTACAGATACCCAACGAATAATTCCTTGTGGATCAACGATGTAAGTTGCGCGGTAAGCGATTTTTTCGTTTGCTTCAAGAATTCCTAATTCTTCTGCAAGAGATTTAGATGTATCAGCAAGCATTGGGAATTGAAGATCACGAAGGTCGTCATGATTTTTTCTCCAGGCCAGGTGTACGTTTTCACTATCTGTTGAAGCACCGATAAGGATTGCATCACGGTCGGCAAAATCAGAAGTTTTTTTGTTGAATTCAGCAATTTCAGTAGGACAAACAAAAGTAAAATCTTTTGGCCACCAGAACATCACCATCCATTTCTCTGCATTGATATGATCCTCAGAAGTGATATCGTAAAATTCGTTTCCTTTTTCAAGAGATACTACCGAGATTTTTTTGAATTCGGGGAATTTCGATCCTACGGATACAATTGTATTTTTCATTGTTGTGATTATTACTGTGGTTTGTATTATTTCTGGTTACAAAACTAGTCACAACAGTAACCCAAGGCAAGATTTGGTGTAGTACAATTCCGGGCAATGCTTGAATTAAATAAATGAATTTATGTTTTCTATTGAAAATGTATTTTGTATAAATTCTGTCTATATATCTATCAATTTGTACTATATGATTATATTGACAAAATAGATAATTATACAAATCTAAGATTGCTACTGCGCCATCACACTCAAAACCGACTCCAAAGCCATTCCTCTTGATCCTTTAATCAATATTAAAGTCTCATGCTGCGGATTGTCCATCACCCAGTTATGCAGCGAAAATTTATCAGGGAAATAATAGGCTTTCGGTAATGCCGGCAGAGCGGCCTGCATATGTTTTCCGGTAAGAATTACGAGGTCAAATTTTGCGTCCGCAACCAGTTTCCCCAAAGCCAGATGTTCCTCTTCCGAAGCATCACCCAGCTCAAACATATCACCCAAAATGACCATCTTATGTTTGGCTTCCATGTTGGCAAAATTGGTAATAGCGGCAGCCATGGATGATGGGTTCGCGTTGTAGGCATCCATAATGACCGTATTTGTTCCGCGTTTCACAATTTGAGAACGGTTATTATCCGGCTGATAATTGGCCACAGCTTCATACGCGTCATCGTCGGTTACGCCAAAATGATTCCCAACCGCAATGGCCGCGCACATGTTGTCAAAATTATATTGTCCTGGAATATGCGTGGTGACGATTTTTCCTTTATTTCCTTCAAAAGTAATCACCGGACTTTCCTGAATTAATTTCGGGTTTACCGGACTGCTTTCTGTGCAGTAAAAAACAATTTCACCAAAAGCTCTGCGCTTGCTAACCATTTCCATGACAGCTTCGTTTTCTACATTGACAAATACAGTTCCTTTCTTTTTAGACAAATAATCCAGAAGTTCACCTTTGCCTTTGATAATACCCTTTACACCGCCAAAACCTTCCAGATGCGCTTTCCCGATATTTGTGATCAAACCGTGTGTGGGCTGCGCGATACTGCTCAGTAATGCAATTTCCTCCTGGTGATTTGCTCCCATTTCCACGACCGCCATTTCATACTTTGCCGCATCAATGGACAGCAGCGTTAGCGGTACACCAATGTGGTTATTAAGATTTCCTTTGGTAGCATAAGTTTTATATTTCATCGATAAAACCTTGGCGATAAGCTCCTTGGTCGTCGTTTTTCCGTTTGATCCGGTTAGTGCAATGACAGGAAAAGTAAAAGTCTTTCTGTGATGCCTTGCCAGATCCTGAAGAGCGGTTAATACGTCATCAACCAATAAGAATTTACCATCCGTTGCTATATCAGAATTATCAACAACGGCATAAGCAGCTCCTTTTTTCAGTGCTTCCGGGGCATAAGTGTTGCCATCAAAATTATCTCCTTTTAAAGCAAAAAAGATACAGCCAGGGGTGATTTGGCGCGTATCGGTACTGATTGTATGGCCTTTGAGATAAATATCGTAAAGCTGTTCAAGAGAGGTATGCATATCAATAATCTGACTTGGTAAAATCTGTAAATAAAGTTTGAAGGTTCCGCTCAATCAAATGCTTCGTAATTTCGTTACGTTTACGAGCTAATTGCTGACCGGATTGACTGACAAAATTAACAGATTATTATTCAACGATGCGTACGAAATTTACCTGCCTCTTATTCTTTATATTTTCCATACTCTTTCTTTCCGAAAGCCGGGCTCAGCAGTCGTGGTTTAAACTGGATACGGTAACGGTACTTTCGTCGGGTGGAAAAGCTTTGTTAAATCCATGGGCAGGCGGTTTGAATGCACCGCAGATAACCAAGATGGACCTGAATGGGGACGGAACTGAGGATCTGGTTGTTTTTGAAAGAACCAGTGGTGATTTGACAACTTTTCTGGCTTCAACGGACCCAGCGAATGCGCAGAAAAAGGTTTTTCTTCATGCCCCTTCCTATGAATATCTATTCCCAAAAATTGATAACTGGCTTATTTTAAACGATTATAACGGCGACGGGTTGAAAGATCTTTTCACCTACACGGCACTTGGAATTACTGTTTACAAGCAAGTGAAAAACGGCAATAATTGGTCATGGCAACTTGCAAAAGATGCTTTGTACACAGATGGATTATCCGGAAATGTAAACCTTCAGGTATCAAGTCAGGATATTCCCGGCATTACAGATATTGACGGTGACGGTGACCTGGACGTAATCACCTTTGATTATTCGGGTGTTTTCATAGAGCTGCACCAGAATATGAGCATGGAGCGGTATGGTGTGCCGGATAGTCTGGTTTATAAAAGAAATGGGCTTTGCTGGGGCAATTTTCAAAAAGGTGATGGTGAGGATTTTGTACTTGGTGGAGATTGTGGAGTTGTACGCAATCCGGATGCCAGCCGTATTTTACACCAAGGGAATTCAATTATGCTGCACGATCTTGATGGTGACGGAAAAAAAGATCTGCTGGTGGGTCATATCAGCAATGACCATATGTCTTTCCTGAAAAATACGGGCGAAAACCTGATTGCTGATTTTTCAAGTTTCACGCATATTTATCCACCGGCTGAGCCTGTTGTTTTTTATATTTTCCCTTCGGCTTATTATGAAGATGTTGATTTTGACGGGGTTAAAGATTTGATCGCCGCGCCCAATGTGTCGAATAATGACGGAAACCTGATGGACTTCAAATCGTCCAACTGGTATTATCACAATGCCGGTACGAGCGATAACGCAAATTTCAAACTGGTACAAAAAAACTTCCTTCAGGATCAGATGCTGGATGTGGGCGAAAATGCCACACCTTCTTTTTATGACATTGATGGCGACGGTGATCTTGATATGATCGTTGGAACCGGCGGAACGCGAGACGGGAATAATTTCAGGGGAAGATTATGGCTTTTGAAAAATACCGGAACGAAACAATCGCCTGCTTTTGAAATTTCTTCGGACAATTTCCTGAATATTCCGGCAACGCTGGATATGTACAATCTGAAAACCCAGTGGGCAGATTTTAATAGTGATGGAGTTCCTGATCTGGGATTTGCCGGAACAACGACCAAAGGTCTGGAATATCATTACATTCCAAACAAAGGCGGGCAAGGTCAGGCTGCGCAGTTGAATGTGGAAGATATGGTCGCGATCACGATGCCCGCTGAATCGCAAATTACCGATTACCCGTTTTTTTACGATACCGATGGGGATGGTGATCTGGACTTAATTGTGGGAAAACCGCAGGGAAATATCATTTATTATCAGAACACAGGATCGGGCAAACAACCGGTTTTGACATTGGTTACAGAAGCATTTGCCGGTATCACTTTAAATTATGAAGGCAGAAATGTTCAGCCGTCGGTCGCTGATATTGATCTGGACGGGAAACCGGATTTAGTAACAGTAGACTTTTCAGGAAAACTGAAAATTTTTCACAGTGCCGAATGGGGAAAATGGACTCAACGCGAAACGCTCCTTGTTGATCATAACGGTATTGCGACTGATCCTTTGTTTGGTGGATATTTATATGCTTCCGTTGCAGATTATAACGGTGACGGAAAACCGGATGTAGCGATTGGAAACAGTACTGGTGGAATTCGTTTGCTTCAGAATGTTTTGCCAATCAGTATTACGCCGGTTGAACCGCCTATCGAGCAAAGTGTAAAAGTTTTCCCAAATCCTGCCGGTGAGTATATTAAAGTACTTTCAACAGAAAATGCATCAATCACAGTATTCAATGTGGCAGGCCAGACTATTCAATCCAATATTATCATAAGAGCGAATATTGAAAAGGAAATTGTAACCTCAAAATGGACGCCGGGACTCTATGTTTTTGAATTTCAAACCAGTCGGGCAAGAGTTACCAAGAAAATTGTGATTCGCTGATTGTTTCAACTTTGGATTAAATTATTACCGGACAAATCACTAAAAATTATAAAATTGCTCTGGTAAGAGTAAATACTATCCCTCAATTACTTAGGAGTTAGTGTCCGCGGAATTATTTAATTTATAATTCGAAAAGACGTATTTCAGGCAGTACGGTACAGGATGCGCTATTTCTGTACGCATGGCAACTTACAGGTTAAATATACAATCGGCTATTTAACCACTGAACATTAAACCCTAAAACCTCATGCAGGCACTTCTTGGTGTACTTTTTCATTTCATTGGCGGTTTTGCTTCCGGCAGTTTTTATATCCCTTACAAGAAAGTAAAAGGTTGGGCCTGGGAAACTTACTGGATCGTAGGTGGTTTGTTTTCGTGGTTAATTGTTCCGCCACTTGCTGCTTATCTTACCATTCCAAATTATACTGAAATTATTGCGCATACGGATGGTAGTGTATTATTTTTAACTTATTTCTTTGGCGTACTCTGGGGTATTGGCGGTTTGACTTATGGCCTGGGTGTAAGGTATCTGGGTGTTTCACTGGGTAGTTCGATCATCTTGGGTTTATGCTCTGTTTTTGGTGCGCTGATCCCTTCGGTATATTACGAATTTAATCCTAAAACAGGTAAAGATGCCATTTCAGATCTGATCAATAGCAGCTGGGGACAAATGGTTTTGCTTGGATTGCTGGTTTGTGTGATTGGTATTATTATATGTGGAAAAGCAGGTGCGATGAAAGATAATGACCTGAAAAAAAGCGGAATCATTTCAGAAAGTAACACCGAATTTAAAATAGGACTTGGGTTGACCGTTTCTATTATTTCAGGTATCCTCAGTGCCTGTTTTGCCTTTGGAATTGATGCCGGAAAAGTAATGGCAGAAGAGGCAAATGCGACCTGGCAGGCGGCAAATCCGGGTCAGGGAAATTTTCTTTTCCAAAACAATGTAACCTACATCGTGATTTTGCTTGGCGGTTTGACAACCAATTTTATCTGGTGTATGCTGCTGAATGCCCGTAACAAAACTTTCTATAACTACACAGACAAAAGCACGCCGCTGCTTTCAAATTACATTTTTTCAGCCCTTGCCGGTACTACCTGGTTTCTTCAGTTTTTCTTTTATGGTATGGGAGAAAGTAAATTGGGCAATGGTGCAAGCTCCTGGATACTGCATATGGCCTTTATCATTTTAATTGCCAATACCTGGGGTTTGGTTTTGAACGAATGGAAAGGTGTTGCTAAAAAAACGCTGACGACCATTGTTGCCGGTATTTTGGTTATAGTGCTGTCTGTTCTGATTGTGGGTTATGGTAATTATTTGCATGAATAAGTTGAGCGCATGAAATAAAAATAAAAACATTCCTGAACCACCTGATAATCTGAAAATATGAATTACATCAAATATGCTCAATTGTTTTGTTTCGCCCAGATTTTACTGGCAGGAAGTTTTGTAGCCGAGGCGCAAAAAAAAGTTTCCGGCGGAGTTTTCAAAAAGTATGAGGTAACACCTGATTTCATAGCCGAAGGCGCGGCTATTGGGGATGTGAATAAGGATGGTAAAAAAGATATTCTTGCCGGGGCATTCTGGTTTGAAGCGCCAAACTGGACGAAACACGAGATTATGCCTGTAAAAGCTTTTTCATGGAAAGACGGTTACAGTGACTCATTTCTGGATTTCAGTTCCGATGTAAACCAGGATGGCTGGGTTGATCTGATCAGGATTGATATTGCCGGAAATCCGGCGGTCTGGTATGAAAACCCTAAAAACAAAGCCGGACATTGGACGGCAAGAGCAATTCACCCATCGATCGGGAATGAGTCGCCGGTTTTTGTTGATATGGACGGAGACGGACGTTTGGATCTTTTGGCCAATGATCCGCAGAAAAAACAGGTTATCTGGCTAAGTCCGCCAAAGAAAAAGGGTGATACGGAATGGGAGAATCACATCATCAGCAGCGATGAGAAAATTGCTACCGATAAATATACCCATGGTCTGGGTTATGGAGATATTAATGGCGATGGGAAACCTGACGTTCTGGTCAAAGATGGCTGGTGGGAGGGAACAGCTGATCCTAAAAAACCGGACTGGAAATTTCATCCGGCCAAATTGAGCCAGGATTGTGCGCAAATGTATGTGTATGATTTTAATCAGGATGGATTAAATGATGTTATCAGCTCTTCGGCGCATAACTATGGAATATGGTGGCATGAACAAGGAAAAGACGGATCGTGGACGGAACATGAAATTGCCAGAGATTTTTCCCAATCACACGGTCTGGGTTTTAAAGATATCAATGGTGACGGATTTCCTGACCTGGTTACCGGGAAACGCTGGTATGCGCATAATGGCGGAGATCCGGGAGCAGAGGATGCGGCTGTGACGTACTGGTATGAATTTAAACCTGGAAAAACGCCGACCTGGATTGCACATAAAGTTGATAATGAGGCCGGAGGCGGTTTGCATGTCGAAATTGAAGATATGAACAAGGACGGTCTGCCTGATTTTGTGATGGGGGATAAAAAAGGAGTCCATTATTTTGAACAACAAAAGCAGTAATTTCGCTTACCTTTAATACGCACTTTCAATCATCCATTCATGAAATTCGGTATCAATACCTATTTATTTTCCTCTCCCTTCACCAACGAGAGCATAAGCTTTTTTCCAAAGTTTAAAGAATGGGGTTTTGATTTTGTTGAAATTGCTGTGGAAGATCCTTCCAATATTAATGCTGTTTTGATTAAAAAAGCATTGGATGATCATGGTCTGGAATGCCGGTCGGTATGTGCCGCAACAGGGCCGGGGCGCGACTTACGTGGAAACAGAAAAGAACAGGTTGTGGCATTGGAATATGTTAAACAACTGATCGATATAGCACCCGTTTTAGGAAGTTCGTTGGTGGCCGGTCCGATTTATTCTGCTGTTGGCAGAGCAGATTTGGTTCCTGAAGATGAAAAAACAAAGCAGTGGATTACCGTTGTGAAAAGTCTTCAGATACTTGCTGCTGATGCTGAAAAAGCGAATATTAAACTAGCCATTGAACCGCTAAACCGATACGAAACGGATTTGATCAATACCTGCGAACAGGCGATGAATCTGATTAAGGATGTTGGAAGTGATGCACTTCGGATTCATCTGGATGCGTTTCATATGAATATTGAAGAAAAAGATCCTGCTTTGGCTATACTTAAAGCCGGAAGCAAATTAGCACTATTACATGCATCCGGCAGTGACAGAGGTACACCTGGCGGTGATCAGATCAACTGGGAAAGAATTTTCGTCGCACTTGACAAAATTGATTATGCCGGTGATATCGTGATAGAATCTTTTACACCGGATGTGAAAATTATTGCCAAAGCAGCTTCAATTTGGCGGAAAATGGAACCTTCGAAAGAAGCAATTGCCGTAGACGGACTCAAATTTCTTCGATCTTTAAACCTGTAATCACCGTCCGAAATTATCTTTTGAAAAAAAATAAAAGATAATACTTGCACAGGAAAAAAATATAATACAACTTTGTCTATCAAAATAGTAGATTTATAAAGAACGAAGGGAGAGGTTAGGCTCAATGATCTTCTGGCAACCTATGACTAATAAGGTGCCCCAACCTAATTCTAATGATAAATCTTTAGAATCCACTGAGTAAAAATTGTTGCCCGAGATATTACGTTGAGGGAATTTGTTGTCTTACTCTGAAAAAGAGTGATTTATTTGAATTTTTAATTTATCGGTCTAGTTAACTGGTAGAGAATATATACTTTATATTATTTAGATTTAACTCCTATGAAAATGAATCGTTTTTTATTTGCAATTTTTTTCTTGACAACCGTCGCTATTTCTGCGGAAGCACAGACCAGACAACTTAAAGAAGGTATCTGGCGGGGCGTGTTCAAGGTGGGCGAAACGGATGTCCCTTTTAATTTTGAAGTAAAGAAGAAAGAAGGAAACCAACTTGTGCTAACAGCAATCAATGGCGACCGGCGTGATGATTTTAACGCAAAATACTATTCGACAGATTCGTTGCAGGTAACGATGAATACTTTTGAAGCGGCATTTTTTGCAAAAATACAAAACGACGGAAGTCTGACCGGTGTGCATAAAAGTCTGGTGCCAGGTGTGAACAGAGCAATTCCTTTTACAGCTCAGCCTAATAAAAATTACCGGTTTGTGGAACCTGGCAAAGAAATTAAACCAGGTGCTGATATTACTGGAAAATGGCTTGTGAAAATCCAGTCGGATAAACCTGTTGCTGACCGTGTGGCTGTATTTGAGCAAAAAGGAAATAAATTGAATGGTATTATATTATCCATAACCGGCGACAGTCGTGAATTGCAGGGAAATGTGCAGGGAGAAGAATTTTTGCTTTCAGGTTTTACCGGATCAAGTCCTTCCTATGTTACCGGAAAAATTATAGATGGAAAATCAATTGAAGGTGCTATTGGTTTTGGTCCGAACGCTACGAAGTTTAAAGCTGTAAAAGACGACAATGCTGCTTTGGCCGATGCTTATTCACTTACTTTCCTGAAACCGGGTTATGACAAACTTGATTTTACGTTCCCGGATCTTAACGGGAAACAGGTTTCATTAAGCGATGATAAATACAAAGGTAAGGTGGTGATCATTGAATTAATGGGAAGCTGGTGCCCGAATTGTATCGATCAGGTATCTTTCATGGCACCGTGGTACAAGGAAAATAAAAGCAAAGGTGTCGAGATTATCGGTTTGGCTTTTGAAGCTAAAGATGATTACGAATTTGCAAAACGCACCCTGACAAAATTGAAAACACGTTACGATGTGCAGTATGATCTGCTTTTTGCCGGCAAAAATGATAAGGATGAAGTAGCCCGAAAACTGGTTGCGCTCAAAGAATTCATCGCCTTTCCAACGACGATCATTGTTGGCCGTGACGGAAAAGTGAAAGAAATCCATACCGGTTTTTCGGGAAAAGGAACAGGACAGTTTTATGATGAGTATGTCAAAAAATGGAATGCAGATCTTGCTAAACTGATTGCTGAGCCCTTACCGTAACTTCTTCTTCAATTAAAAGATAACAGACTAAAATTTAAATTATGGAAATTTATTGTGATAGCGCTGCAACGACGGCCATTGATCCTGAGGTAATTGAAGCAATTTTGCCTTATCTGACAACCAATTTTGGAAATCCTTCATCCAGCCATTGGGCAGGCAGGAAAGTCCGGGAAATGATTGACAATTCCCGTAATACCATTGCCAGATTACTGGGTGTAACGGCTGAGGAAATATTTTTCGTCTCAGGTGCTACGGAAGCCAACAATCTTGCTTTGTCAGAATCGATCAGGGAATATGAGTTGACGCACGCCATCACAAGTAAAATCGAACATAAAGCGGTTTTGCAGCCTTTACTGAAGCGTGAAAAGGAGGGTGATATCGAGATCAGTTATGTAAAACTGGATAAAAAGGGAAATGTCGATCTTGAACATCTTGAACGTTTATTAGCAGCCAATCCGCAGACGCTGATCAGTTTGATGCACGCTAATAATGAAATTGGTAATATCACCGACATTGAAGCCATCAGCAGATTGGCGAAAAAATATAATGCCATTTTTCACACCGATACCACACAAACGATTGGTAAGGTAAAAATTGATCTGAATGAATTTCCGGTTGATTTCCTGGTGGGATCTTCCCATAAGTTTCACGGTCCAAAAGGCGTTGGATTTATTTATATCAATAAAAAACATAAGTTAAAACCGCAGATTTTAGGCGGAGCGCAGGAAAAAGGGCAAAGAGGAGGGACGGAAAATGCGATTGGTATCGTAGGTCTTGCCAAGGCACTTGAAGTTGCATACCGCGACTTTGACAGTATACATGAAAAAACCGCAGCGCTTAAACAACGATTGATTTCCCAGCTTGAAAATCGCGGTATTGCGGAAATTGGTTTTAATGGCGAAAGTAAATCTGAAACAAAAAGTTTGAGTTCTATCGTGAATGTTTCTTTTCCTTGTTTGCAATCTGGAAGTCTGGTTAATAGTCTGGATACATTCGGTATAGCGGTATCCGGTGGGAGTGCCTGTTCGAATTTGGGTAATGGTGGCTCTCATGTGATTTCGGCGATTCAACATGAAAGTAATAGGGAAAATGTTCGTTTTTCTTTCAGCAAATTTAATACGACCGAAGAAATAGACCATATTGTCAACACGATTGTAAAGATATATGAAGTTGATAATAGCATAGCCGAGGATACTGCTAGCGCCCAACATTCTTTTAGCCTGGCGCTGTGACCGGGCCTGATTGCGGTTTAATGTTGTAATACCTTTGATATTCACCGTTTTAGTTAATAAATATTAAAACTTTTCTAAAACGGTGAATATCCGGTTTTGAGTTTTGATTGATTTAATATATTGCTTACATTGTATGAGGTATTTGTTTAAGTATCAATGCAATAGTGTTTTAGATAATGATGACGGTAAACATGATTTCAAATGAAAGCCACGTACCAGATTAAAATTGCATATCGCAAAAACCTTAGTCTACATAAAATAACTTCGCTGATCGAATCGGTGAAAGGTGTGAAAATTAAACATCTCAATCTGATCAGCAAAGGAAAGAGTTTTGTTGGTGTGCTTGCATTGGAAGTTTCACAAATAGTTGACCTCGATTCAGTGGTTACACTCATTCGTAAAAATCGTGATGTATCTAATGTTGAAAAGATAAATCCTGTTCACTTATCTTTTAAGACTGACCTTTCTTTATCAATTTAATTATCCTGAAAACAATTCTTTCCAGGGTTCCCAATAAAGTGTCTGCTCTCTGATCAATTTTACAATTCCTTTTATTTAATTTCTGTCGAATCTGTTTGTAAGAATATTTCTGATGTTTTGCAATTATGTAGTCAACTACATATATTTGTTGATAAAAAAGAAATATATGATAAACCGACCTCAAATTGCTCCAATAGGAAATTCACATGCTGCACAGGTTATAGATCTGATACTTCCCATTCAGCAGATAGAATTTGGTGTTCCTATCACTTTGAAAGACCAGCCGGATCTTCTTGATATAGAAACCAGTTATCATGCAACGGGAGGTAATTTCTGGGGCGTGATTTACGATGAAAAAGTAATCGGAACTATCGCTTTGATCGGTATAGGAAACGGGCAGGGTGTCATCCGGAAGATGTTTGTCAACAAAGATTTTCGGGGTAAAGAATTTGGTCTTGCCAAGCAATTGCTTGACAATCTGATTGAATACTGCAAGTCAGAAAACATTACAGATCTTTATCTGGGAACAGTTGATCTATTGAAAGCTGCGATGCGTTTTTATGAAAGAAACCATTTTATGAAAATTGAAAAGAAAAACCTGCCGGCTGCTTTCCCGATCATGTCGGCCGACAATGTTTTTTATCATTTAGAGATTGAAAAGTTATGATGAATAGTATCGATCAATCCGGAATTCTAGCCATTTCCACGCGATTGCAACGGATTAGCGATCGTTTAAGGAAGGACGGATTACAAATCTATAAAGAAAACGGCATTGAGTTTGAGCCCAAGTGGTTTCCGGTTATATATACTTTACAACAAAAAAACGCGCTCAGTATCGGCGAACTTGCAACTGAAATAGGATATGCCCATCCGTCAACGATTAGTTTGTTAAAAGAACTCGAAAAGGAAAAACTGATTATTTCAACAAAAGATAAATCGGATGACCGCCGAAGACTGATTTCATTGACGCCAAAAGCCGAAGAATTGATTGGTAAAATGAAACCTGTCTGGGAAATCATGGTAGCCGCCATAACCGAGCTGACTGATACGACTAATAACATCATGCTGGCTATTATTGAAGTTGAAGCGGCTTTTAAAAGAAAGAGCTTTTTGGAAAGAGCACTCAGCATTATGGAAGAAAATAAAGACGCAAAAGTATCTGAAAATAAAATTGAAGTAGTAAAAATTTCAAATCCCGAAGATCTGAAAACGGCATTCGCTATCAGACGCCAGGTATTTGTGATCGGTCAAAATGTGGATGCGGTGGCAGAAGAAGATGGAAATGATATAGCGACGCATTATCTGGCCAAAGTAAATGATTTGCCTGCCGGAACGGCAAGATGGCGAAAAACTGAAAATGGATATAAACTCGAACGGTTTGCAGTGCTAAATGCGTATCGTGGAAGTGGGGTAGGTGGTGCGCTTGTACAGGCCTTGCTATCAGATTTGCCGGAAGGCGCGCGGGCATATTTACATGCGCAGGTCAGAGCTGCTAAATTTTATGAAAAAAACGGGTTCTCAAAGTTCGGTGAATTGTTTGTGGAACAGAATATTGAACACGTGAAAATGGAGTTGTTTAAATAAATTTGGCGGTTAGCCAGTCAGTTTATACCAACTGGCTAACCGCCAAAAGCTAACCGCTATTTACAGTGTAAAGGAAACTCTGGCGAACAGAAATCTTCCATTAAAACCGAATTGCTGTCCGGTTCTTGAATAAGGAAAATAACCGGCTCCGGTATTTCCGCCAATCGTTTTGTCAGGATAAATATCCAGCAAGTTATTAGCCCCAAGTGTAAAACGGACACTGCTGGCAATGTCATAACTTATTGCAAGATCGGTAATGACCTTACCACCAAAAGTCTGAGCATCGGCATCTACGTTGGTCGCAGCATCAACCGGGCCGAAGTACACATTCCTAAAAAACACACCGAATTTATTAATATTATAACTTAGCGTCAGATTACTTTTAATACGTGGCACCGCAGATTCAAAATAGGTTCTGCTTGCTTTGTCGAAATAAATATTTTCTTTTCCAATAAGTAAAGGTGATGCCTTGATTGGTCCCACCACATTTGTTTTAACAAAAGTACCGGACAAGTCTGCACGGAAACGTCCTTTTCCTACACGTTCCGAATAGGTAATTACAGCGTCAATTCCTTTGGTTTCGGTATCAATGGCGTTTGCAAAAAAACGTGCAGTTTGTGCATTTGCCTGGTCCAGTAACTGGTAAATTTCTTTATCCTGAGCAGATGCTGTCGCACTATTGCTGCCTGTGAAATTTCCGGTATAAATAACCCGGTTATTAATTCTTACATAATATCCGTCAACAGTCAGTTTGAAATTTCCGAAACTGCCCGTTACACCCAAACTATAATTTTTAGAAGTTTCCTGTTTCAATGCCGGAATTCCAAGCAATTGCGCAGGTCGGCTGTCATTTGTAAAAGTACCGGACTGAATGATTTGTCCATCAACAAACAAACTTGACGTAGCACTAAAATAACGTTGGTGCAAAGATGGAGCACGGAAACCCGTACTGGCAGCTCCACGAATGGCCCAGGTTTCGCCAAGTTTGTAACGTGTAGACACTTTCCAGTTTAAAGTCGATCCAAAATCAGAATAGTTCTCAAATCTTAACGCACCATCTACAAGCCATTTTTCTGTAAAATTCAGTTCAAGATCCGTATAAGCAGCAACAGAAGTTCTAGAAACGTTGACAGCATTTTCCGGACGGAAACCTGGAAAGGCTTGCGCACCTCCGCCATACGGGCTGCCATTTTGAGCTCTGCGAACCTGCAAATTTCCGGTGATGTCCGGAATCAGAATATCTTTGCCTGCTCCATCGGTTCCTACTTTGATCGCGCGGCCATAATCTGCATAAGAATTTTCTTCACCTTCCACAATTTTGTAGTTTTCAAAACGATGCTCACCACCAAATGCGACGTTTAGGCCACTAAGTACATTCTCGAATTTCCGGTTTAAATCTATATTCGTTGTATTTTGTGCAAACCGGTAACCTCCATCTGTAAAGCTGGTTGGTGAGGCTTTAAGTAAAGATGCATTCAGAGAATTTGTTGTTGTAAAATCAATTTGATTCCGGCCAAAAGTATTACTAAAATCAGCATTCCATTTTCCAACTTTTCCTCTGATACCGGTTGCAAAAGACTGGTCATAATTATCAGTACCGATCAAAGGCAGATATCCCAGTGGATAAATTTCCTGGATATTCTGCGTGATCTGAGCCGGTTGGCGACGGAAAGCTGCCGATTCCCCGCTTCTGTAATTTAATCCGCCAAAAGCATAAAATTCGGCTCCTTCGCTTAAAGGAATAATACTATTGAACATAAATGAACCGCCGCGACCGGATGCCTGGCCTATACGGGAATTGAAATCAGAACGGGTCATCCCACGTCTTTGCAATTCAGCATTGGTAATATCAACGCCGGTTGGATTTGGGTAAAGTGAAGGATTGTTATAATCACTAAAAATCACACCGGTGAATTCTTTCATACGGTTTGTTGGATTCCTGAAATCAAAAGATCCCGCCAGATTTAAAAAACCTCCTTTGGCCCCCAACGCCAACCCATAGTTCAGATTTGCCTGAACATTTTCTCCGTCGATGGTGCCTTCCGAATTTTTTGATACATAACCACCCGTTGTAATATTGGCACGTAACTCATTGACATTATCTTCCAAAATGATGTTTATTACCCCGGCGATTGCATCGGAACCATATTGAGCCGCAGCACCATCTCTCAAAATTTCAATTTTCTTGATGGCCGAAGTTGGAATCGCATTTAAATCAGTACCAACAGATCCTTTCCCGAAAGTCCCGTTTATATTGACCAGCGAGGTAGTATGCCTGCGTTTTCCGTTGATCAAAACCAAAACCTGATCCGGGCCTAAACCGCGAAGTGAAGCCGGATCAATATGATCCGTTCCGTCGCCCAGCACCTGCGTATTGGAGTTGAAGGAAGGCGCAACATAATTTAAAATCTGGTTTAGTGAAACCTGACCAACATCTTTGACGATTCTTTGTACGTCAATTACATCCACCGGCACAGGCGTATCGAGTTGCGAGCGTGGTTCTCCGCGAGAACCCAATACAACAAGTTCATTCAGGGAAGTAATTTGTAAATCAAAATCCAGTTCAAGTGTTTGTCCGCTTGTGAGCGTAACCACTTTCTGATTGGGAGCAAAGCCGGTAAAACTTGCAGTGATAGTGTAAGTCCCCGCCGATAAAGATAATTTATAAAAACCTTGGGCATCGGTAATTACACCGGAACCTTGGCCCTGAATATATACAGATGCTCCCGGCAATAAATCCTGTCCATCTTTCACGCTGCCCTGGATTACGGACTGGGCAAAAGTTATATTGGCAGTCAGAAAAAACAGAAAAATAGTGGCTTTCAGATTTTTTAGAAGTAATGTAATTTTCATAATGGTAATTGTTTGATGAATAATAAATGGTTTGCAAACGCAAATCACCATGGCGGCGTCAAACGCTTGTAAAAAGTAGATTCCGGAACGAGAAAACTGATTTAATTTTAAAGTTAGAATTAGACTTTTAAGAATGGCAAAAGAAGAGATTCATCGTTCAGGAAGCATGCCAGTTAGCGATACTAATCAGGTTTAAATTGTAACATCAGGTTAACAGTATAAACCTCAATATTCTCTACTAATCTGGTAGACAAAAGTAATTTAGTTTTTGTTAAGTCCAAATGCTGTTTAAATCAGCTACCCGCAGCTTACAGGTTTTTCGCATTCTTTTCATTTAAGTATTGATATGATAGTGAGCCTTTTAACTCTCTATTTATTATAAATATACTATTTGTAATAAATATAATATTTATCCATAAAAAAATAAAAGTTATGATTTAGTAGCATGAAGATTGGCATATCTCATATTTGAATATCCCTTAAATGTATTAGGAGTAACTAAGGTATTGAGCATACTTAAATGTGACTTAAATTCTCCCGGGCACTTTTTAATGTACTGTTAATGAACTAATTTTAGGGTTCCTGACCAAAGTTTATATTTTAAAAAGCTCTCACCGTCAACGTTAAATGGTAAAATTATATCTCCTCAGATTTATTCTGATGTTTAGAAGGAGAGGTATTATCGTCATGGCGATATTGGCGTTGTGCTGTTTAAATGCCTGTGAAAACTCAGATTTAATTAAAACGGATCACACCGCCTATGTAGATTCGATCCGTGAGCAAGCTAAGCGTATCATGGATAAAGGAGAAAACAAAAAGGCACTGGCTTTTTTTGATTCTGCTTATCAGGTTATCAGTAATCCCGGAATTGGAGACGAAGTCAGGAAATTGAGCTTTAAAGGCCAGGATTATTTTCCGAAAACGGGAGATAATTATAAAGGAATCGTACAGCTCGATAGCATATTTTTTCTATTATCTACCGAAGAATTAAGGAAAAAATACATCCGGGAATACTCCACGGCTCTTTTTCAAAAAGGAGATCTTCTTTTTAAAATCAAACGTTATAGTGACGCGTATCAGTTTTATTACCGCGGAAAACTAATTGCGCAAACCATCATGGACCCATGCGCGGTCAGCGAATATACCTATCGGCTCGGAATGGTAAGTTATAAACAGTCCAAATATTCTGAGGCTGTGAACAATTTCAGGCAGTGTTTTGAAGATGCCGCTTTCTGCATACATGATTTCCGGAATTTAGCCTTTCGGCAGGAGTTACTTGCCAATATTGCGTTGAGTTATAGTAAGTATAACATGACGGATAGCTCACTATTTTATAGTAACAAAGCCCTGGTTTTTCTCAATGAGGAAGGTAAGAAATTTCCTGAACGTAAGGATTATATCAAAATGGCGGAAGCGGTAATTTATGGAAATCAGGCTGGGGAATATTATAAAAAGGGGGATACACTTGCTGCTGAGAATTTATTAAAGAAAAGTATCGCTACGAACCGCAATAAAGGATTTGACATTGCAGATTCTCAGGTTTCGATGGTAAAGCTGGGAGAGTTGTATATAGAAAAACGAAGACTGGAAGACTCACATGAAATAGCCGCACAGTTAAAATCTTCACTTGATTCAAATTATAATCTGTATGCTGAAATTGGTTTGAATAAGCTGAACTGGAAGTATTATGATAAAACCGGCGAAACGGAAAAGGCATACGTTTCTTTGCAGCATTATATGTTTTTGAAAGATTCGCTGGACCGTGAAAATAAAAATCTGGTTACCGCGGATGTGGACAGAGAGTTTCAAAGTCTGGAACAGCAATACAATTATTCGTTGCTTAGCAAAGAAAATGATCTGAAAAAAAATTACTTGTACGTAACGCTGCTTTTTTCGCTGATGGCGATTGCCATTTTGTTATTGTTATTTCAAAACTGGAAAAGCTCCAAATTAAATGTTTCTGCACTTACAAATCTGAACAAGCAAATAACATTTCAGAATAAACAACTGGAACAGACCCTGGACGATCTCAGGCAGAGCAATAAGGATAAGGACAGGATTTTAAAAGTAGTGGCGCACGATTTAAGAAATCCGCTTGGTGCAATATCTTCCATTGCTTCTCTTTTACTCGAAGAAGTTGACTTTTCACAAGAGCACATGGAATTTGCGAGATTGATGAAAACATCAAGCCTGCATTCCATGGAAATGATTAATGATTTGCTGGCGGCAAATTTTAACTACCGGCCGGAAGAGATGAAAAAGGATGTAGTAGACATGCGAATGCTGCTTCGTGAATGCATTGAACAATTAAAATTCAAAGCTGACGAAAAGGATCAGAAAATAAAGCTGGAAATTACCGCAGATATTGTGGTATTAGCCGATAAAGAAAAAATATGGCGGGTTTTAAGTAACCTGATCGTTAATGCTATCAAATTCAGTCCGTCAGGATCTGTCATTGATGTGAAATTAATTGAGCGCAATCAGAAAATGGAATTATCAATTAAAGATCAGGGAATAGGTATTCCGGACGAACTAAAGGATAAGATCTTTGATGCCTTTACGGATGCAAAAAGAAAAGGAACTTCCGGTGAGCAGCCATTTGGATTGGGGCTTTCAATTTCAAAACAGATCATAGAAGCACATGGGGGTAAAATATGGTTTGATAGTATCGTGAATAAAGGAACAACATTTTACCTGGAATTACCGGCTGCCAAAGAAAAGTCTGCATTTGCTATGTCTCCTACCTTAACAGATTAATGTTTTGGTATATCAATAAAGGAAAAAGCAGATTATAGAAATAATCTGCTTTTTCCTTTATAACGATATTGAATTCCTTTATGCCAGTATTTCCTGTTCTTTTTTTGAAGCACTTAGTTTTAAAACCTGAGTAGTTCTTTCACGGGTTTTGGCTGCAAGTTTAACATCCTCCGCTAATGAACTTCCAAAAGATGGGATCAGTTTTTGTAATTGTTGCTTCCATTCCGCCGTAGCAGCCTGATCTTTAAAACAACGCTGAATCAGTTCAAGCATGATGGAAACCGACGTAGATGCTCCCGGAGATGCACCCAGCAAAGCTGCCAGCGAACCATCCGAAGCCGTTACCATTTCTGTTCCAAATTCCAGGACACCACCTTCTTTTTTATCTTTTTTGATAACCTGCACACGCTGACCGGCTTTTTCAAGTTCCCAGTCTTCCATACGTGCCTGTGGCATGTAATCTCTCAGTGCCGCAAGTCTGTCTTCAGGCGATTGTCTAACCTGATCAATCAAGTATTTGGTCAACGGTATGTTATGAATACCAGCGGCCAGCATAGGCTTGATATTGTTAAATTTAATGGAACGCGGAAGATCCAGGTAAGATCCGTTTTTCAGGAATTTTGTGGAAAAACCTGCGTATGGACCAAATAATAATGCTTTTTTTCCGTCTATTACACGTGTGTCCAAATGTGGAACTGACATAGGAGGAGAACCAACCGCTGCTTTTCCGTAGACTTTTGCCTGATGGCGTTCTATAATTTCCGGGTTATTGCAAACCAGCCATTGACCGCTTACCGGAAAACCTCCAAATCCTTTTCCTTCTGGTATATCTGATTTTTCTAAAAGTGGCAAAGAACCGCCGCCTGCTCCGATAAACACAAAAGGCGTACGCACTTTCTGTGTCTTGCGTGTTGACAAATCTTTAACATCGATTGTCCATGAACCATCGGATTCATGTTTGAAATCGTCAACTTCATGATTCAGGTAAAGATTAACACCTTCCTGAGTTTCCAGATAATTAAATATGGTTCTGGTTAAGGCCCCGAAATTCACATCCGTACCCAAATCCATGCGGGTCGCAGCAACGGCCTCAGACGGATCTCTGCCATCCATAATTAAGGGTACCCAGTTTTCAATTTCAGCAGAATTTTCAGAATATTTCATACCCTGAAACAAATGATGTTTTGTCAGCGCATCAAATCTTTTTTTCAAATAGTCAACATTGTCCTCACCCCAGACAAAACTCATGTGAGGGATATGGCGAATGAATTCTTCCGGCGCCCCGGTAATTTTATTTTCTACCAGATATGACCAGAATTCCTTTGACACTTCAAATGATTCAGCAATTTTAATCGCTTTATCAATAGCAACGGAACCATCTTCTTTTTGTGGCGTATAATTCAATTCACAAAAAGCCGAATGACCGGTTCCTGCATTGTTCCATGCATCAGAACTTTCAGCAGTCACCCTGTCCAGTCTTTCAAAAATAGAAATTGTAAAAGCAGGATTCAGCTTTTTAAGCAAAATCCCAAGCGTTGCACTCATGATACCTGCGCCAATCAGCACGATATCGGGAGTACTTGTTTTTATAGACTTTTTGGTACTCATTGTGTAAGAAAGAATTATAGTTCATTAGGCCATCAGCCCGGAAAAATCCAAAATCTCTATAATGAACAATAGTGCTTGTACTAATTGTTTCCAAAATAAGCCAATTGAAAAAATAAATGCACCAAAAAACTGAAAGTTCTTTTTATCGCCCAACAAAAACCTCGTTTCGTGCTATTAATTTAGATGTTTAAAGAATAAGAATTTTATTATCAGTGGAAATAAAAAATGTTGCCAGAACGAATCCGGCAACATTTTCTATTTTTCAGATTTATAAGTCACCAAATATCTATAAAGTTGAGACTTACTTTTTCACAATTTTAAAAGTTTCTGTATTAACCCGGATAACATATAATCCGGCAGGGAATCTGCTCATATCTACTTCTAATGAATTCTGCTTCACCACATTGGATTGTAATTTTACGCCAGCTGAATTTATTATTTCAACTAAGTTTATTTCAATTTCAGATTGAATAGTCATTTGATCTGAAACAGGGTTCGGGAAAATACGAACGGATAATTTATCATTGATTTTTACACTAATTACCCGGCTATAATGGAATGAATCGTCCAGATCAACCTGTTTCAAACGATAGTAATAGATACCTGCCGGTATTGAAATATCCTGAAAGTTATAACGTTCGGTGGTTGTAGAGTTTCCGGCAGCAAGTTGTTTGGTAATTGTCCTGAAATGAATTGCATCTGTGCTGCGCTCCAACTCAAAATACGCAGAATTTGTTTCTGCACTCGTTTCCCATTCCAAAGCCGCGGCTGAACCTTCCTGATTCCCTTTAAAATATGTCAAAGTAACTGGCAGTGCTGTGTTGGAAGTTCCCAGAAAAAATCCTCCTGTATTGGTCATATCGAAACTGACTTCCCAGCTGTTCAAAGTCGTATTCCAGACAATGGATGACGGCGTAATTTGTGTACGGCTTCCACTATAACTATTTTGAGCACCAGTATTTCCGGTAGAACTTCCACTAATCTGATAGACACGTAAATTATTTTTACCGTTTTGATCGGATGGATTGCTTGGAATATCAGTACTGCTGACCTGATTGAATGCGTCAAAATCGCTTTGAAGGAAAAATAAAGTGATCCTGGCAGCAGGATTAGTACTCGCAGCATTCAGACTAATATCAAAATGTCGCTGCACATAAGGAGCATTCTGATAGGTTTGAACAGTTCCGTCTACATAAGTTTTTGCTGACAAAGTCTGACTGATCATTGTAGAATTTGCAGCAGGCGTTATTTTTCCAAGAATCCGGCAGTCGTTAATAAGCAGATTATTAGCGGTGTTGGTAATAATCTGCTGGCTTACATCCAGATTTTTGGCAATTGAGGCAGGGGAAATGCTTGATGGCACTCTGATTATTGGAGATAAAACAACGTTATCAAAATTATCTGTCGCTTTCAAACGATAGTCGCCAGAAGCAATAGTCCATTGCTGACTGCTTGCAATACTGTTATTACAATTGTCGCTCGAAAGCCAGTTGTAGGTTTTCGCACCCGACGGCGCCTGTAAAGTCACATCGGCAGTTTCTGTCCGGGAAACCGTAATGTTTGGTGGTGGTGTAGCTAAATATGGTGTAGAATTTGTAAAAAAATCGGTATCCATTTTCTTAGTCCACCATCCGGCCAGGGCTAACAGGCCGTTTCCTGTAAAGTGCACCTGATCAGCATTTCGATAATTAGTATCGTAAAAATCATCTGTTTCCGGACCGGGAAATACATTAGCCAATTTGTAATTTAAATCGTTACCGTGACTTCCTAAACCAATTACATCATTTTGTGCGTCAATAACAGGCTGCCAAGTCCGTGTGCTTCCGTTTACGTTAAAGCGCGAAGCTCTTGATACTACCCACGCCAGATTAGCTTTTCCTGACAAATCACGTGTTGCATTGATCACATCCCTGATGTCAGATAAATAAGCTTCCCGGGTGCGGCTCGCCAAATTGTCGGTTTCGCCCTGATGCCACAAAACAGCCCGCACACCCAATTGGGCTATGTAGTTGTTCAGTGTAATTCTCATGTGTCCGAAGGGTAATCCGGCAGGAAACTGAAAACCAAAATCACTTACTGTCAAGGCATTTCCCGGAATGGATTCTTTCCAGTTTCGTATCCCTGTACTTGACCAGCCGGCATTAAAAATCATAACCGGGACCTGTATTTTTTTTACCAGGCTATCTCCAAAAGCGCCCCAGCACCACGCATAATTTCCAAACGGGGATGTTTTTGTGAGTGCATCAAGGTGAACAAATTCAGGACAAGGCAATTTGATATCAGCATAAGCTGCAATGGAAGGCGTGTTGGCAGCATTATAATTCTGAAAGTCTACACTGCTGACCCTGTCGTCGTTAGCACCTGGCCCGTTGGTGTTGCCATCTCCGCCGGTTGCGTTGGATTGGCCTGCCACAACAAAAACTTCACCAACGCCAACACGCTCAACGGTGGTAGTGACCGTTGCTGCGTTGTCTACAATAACCCTTACTTCAAGTTTATACCAGCCTCCGGTAACGGTCATGGAACCATAAAAGTTACCGCTTCGAGGATTTTCCTGAACCGTTGCCCAGCCGCCGCCGGCAGGGGCAGCTACACCTTGTCCGGTCGCTCTTGGAACAAAACGAGCCTCGATCCGGTCTGCGCAACCGGCAAAATAACCTGCGATAACGACAGAAGCATGATTGGCATTATCACGCTGAAAAACGATTCTATTAGCTGGATAAGTAACTGTTACCTGGGCAGAACAAACTGTTGCAAATAGGATAAAAAAAATAATAACTCGTAGAGATTGTTTTCTCATAAAGTATAGTAGAAAGATGAAATGATAGAGAGGTATAAATCTGAAATATGTGAAAATTCAGAATATAGGACAAAACTAAGAAATTTTGCGTTAATATGGAAGTATATTAACGTTAACTTATTTAATGGACAAAGACTTGTAATGAAATATTATTGACTACTAGTTACTTATAAGAAGTTAAAATTGGATTTATAGGTGATGGGAAAGAGGTGCAGCCTTTCTCCATCACATTGGCCTTGCCATATCCTCCTGTTGAAACCACGGCTTTACGGATTTCTGAGTAGGGGCCGGGACAAACAATCAGGTTGTGACTATCGGTTAATGATTGTGAAAGTTGAGCGTACCCGGCCTGGCTAAGTTTGGCAATTCCTTTGGGAATGAAAATTCGGTTTTTGAAGTTATTTGTCAGATTTACAACGTTTGTGAGAGAGTTGGGACCCAACAATACCTTTCCTTTTTTAGAATTCAATAATAAGTTGCCAATATCTGAAATGCCGTTGTTAATGAAAATGGAATTTTTTCCTCCAAAATTAAAAACGGAAGATCCCCAGTTCATTTTGGCGTCCGGGCCATTGTTAGCTATGCAATTGTTGGTATGGTTTAGTGAAACGTCTCCTGTAAATGTTACAGATCCACAATTAATCAGTGACGCGTTTCCATTAAATTCAAGAGCGGGCAAGATGGCTGATGCTTTTTTGGCAACGACAATACTGCCTTTAAGAATTGTCAGTTTTTTGATTTTCATTTTTCCTGTAACTAACAATGTACCTCCATCCAGGATCAGTTCGTTCAGCATTCCGGTGCCTGAAAAACATCGGGTTTGCCCTCTGGTAAGAATAGAATTATCAGAAACAGGCTCGTATTTTTTTTCATTGAAGTCACTGACAGGTAGCTTCAAATGTTGTGAAACACCAGAGTATGAATTAAAAAAGCATGACAGCAATAGAAGTATAATACTTCTGGCGCACAGAGATTTCATAGACCGCTTGAATAGAAGATGATTTTGAAAAGGATGTAGAGAACTTATGAGTATCTCGGCCTCAACGCGTGTCTGTTAATAAATATGAGCAGGATAATTGCTTCAAGAGGTATGTACAACTCAATAGAAAAGAAAAATTACTGAGGATTGCGGATTTTATGTTATAAAAACCGCCGGATGCGAAAAATCTTTTTAAATACTTAAAAAGATTTACAAGAGTGAAGTTGTAAAATGGTTTCATTTTATTTTTGAGTAAGGAGGGTATATAAAATCTCTGCAATAATACATTTTGATTTTATTATTTACAATGAAAATCAAAATGTTATAGTGTGTGCACAGGTGAATAGAGGTGGTAGTATATTATTGTTTCCGTTATCGTCAGGATAAATATAAGCTGGCAGCCATTACACCACCAGCCGTGGTTATATGCCTAATTTTGCAAGGCTGATCGAGGAGGATTTCTTAGTTGGTAACAAAACCCGAATGATATCAATAGTTTTGCTGATATATTAACCAGGAATGTCATTTAGAAATTATTTGAAGCAGCTAAATTCAGCTTCTTAGCGATATCAAAATTAGGGGCATAAATTAAGGGAATCAATCACCCATTTTGGGGGATTTTGTAGTAGTACTTATTTTAAAACATCAAATTGACCTGAAGCTGTTTAATTTTACAGTGTCGACAACATTCGCATGATACGTGAAAAGCTGATTAATTATTTTTTGACACCTGAACTGCGAAATAAATTGCATCCGGAGTATGATCAGGTGCGTACAATCGTGAGCGGTACAATCGTAGCTACCACTTTGCTGCTTATTTTACCTATACCTTTGTTCTTTTTCCCTCCAACGCTTATTGGATATTACATTCTGGCAGGTCTGGGGATTTGTACCTTATTTTCTCTGAAAATATACGGCATCTACTGGCCTCCGTTACTTCTGGGATTGGTGACAAGTTATGTGGTCATTGTGAATGATACACTGGAAACTGGTGGAATTGATTCTCCTGCCGTAACTACCTTATATCTTTTGCTGCTGACAGGCTTCTGGTTTAATCGAAGAATTGGCCTTCTAATGATTTGTTTTAATATTCTGGCCATCATTTATTTGTTTTATTCTGTTCCGGAAGTAAATGATAAAAATCTGTATGCCGTTGTTTCTCATGTCGTTCTGACGATTTTTTTTGGTGCTTTTTTCTGGTTTGTTCAGGAGCAACATGATGCAGCACGTTTACAGATCAGGGAACAGCAGCATATCCGGATTGATTTGCTGGATAGAGCGGTGAAGGATCGTACGCAGCAATTGTCAACAATGAGGCAAAATCTGGCCAGCGATTTTCACGATGAAACAGGAAATATGTTGTCAGCCATTACCCGGCAAGCTGCTATTTTGGAATTGAAATTAAAAGATCAGCCCACAGTACTGTCGGTTGTTGACAACATCATTATGAACAGCGACAAACTATATGCCTCCAGCCGTGACTTTCTTTGGAGTGTTAATAATAACAGCGATGATCCTCAGGAGCTTTTTGCGTACCTGACTTCATTTGGCCAAGTTTTTTATAACCAGTTTGATATTGCTTTTTCTGTTAAATCAACGGTTCATACCATAGTAGAATCTGTTCAATTACAGGCATTTGCCTCTCGTCATATCATTTTTATTTTTAAAGAAGCCATGACAAATGTTGCCAAACATTCCGGTGCAAAGGAAGTCCTTATGGAAATGGCAGTTTTTAAGGATTATGTTTCCATTTCCCTGCAAGATGACGGCGCGTGGAAGGAGCCTAGTAAAGTAGAGCCTCATAACGGGCTCCATAATATGGAAAAGCGTAGTAAGGAAAATGATTTCAGATTTAAAGTTTATGGTAGTTCACAGGGAACACGGCTGCAAATAGATGCTCCGGTACATTTTACTATTGTTGCGTTAGAAAAGTGATTTATGAAAAAACGGATTATAATTGTTGAAGATAATATTTCTATCCGGGAAGGATTCAGGGCAGTACTGGAGACGATCGAAAAATATGAAGTAATGAATTTGTACAGCAATGTTGAAGAGGCCTTGGAACATCTGGATCAGGATCTGCCCGATATTGTATTGATGGATATTGAACTGCCAGGGATGGATGGTATTGCAGGCACAATCAGAATTAAAAAGCTATATCCGGACTGTATCGTTTTAATTATCACAGTTTTGGAGGACAGCGAAAAGGTTTTTCGCTCACTTTGTGCGGGTGCCGGCGGGTATATTGTCAAAAATTCCAATATTTCTGAAATTGTCCAGAATATTGATGAAGCCCTGGCTGGCGGAGCGCCCATGAGTTTATCTATCGCCAAAATGGTGGTGCAATCATTCCAGCAACAACAGAATTCTCCATTGACCGAACGGGAAACAGAGGTGCTTCAAAGTATTGCAGAAGGGAAAAGCTATTCAAAAATTGCGCTGGACTTATATGTTAGCAAGGAAACCATACGAAGCCACATCAAAAATATTTATCGGAAACTTGAAGTATCCAGCAAGGCAGATGCAATAAAAGTGGCAAATTCTAACAAGTGGGTGACGGGAAGAGCTTTGTAGACTGGGTAGTGTAATTGTTCCTGACAATAAAGAAGTCATTTATTGTCAGGTTTTGTCAAGACATAGTCATTTGATTGTGGGATTACGCTGCAATTGCCTGACGTTCTTCGAGATATTCAACCAGACTTTTAACAGTTATTATCTTTGAATAATCATCATCAGGGATAGCAATATTGAATTCCTGTTCAAGCTGCATCATCAGATCCACTGTATCCAGACTGTCAAAGCCAAGATCTTTCATGAAATTTGCGTTGTCAGAAACCGCATTTTTATCAATGCCGAAGTTGTTCAAAATTTTAATAATACGTTCTTTCATGGTCTGGCTAATATATAAGATTTACAATTTTTGAAGAATTCCGTTTTGGATAAACGAAATTTACGTAGAAATAGTACCATTAAAAAGTCCAAAACGTTCCGCCATTAGCATATATTTTATATTTACCTCATTATGAAATTGTTAAATCATATTAAAATATTTTAATATGGAATTGATGTTGGAATGTAAATTGGATTAGTGATGTTGGCGGAATCTTGGTCTATGTAATTTGTAGTGAATGGAAATATAATTATTTGATGGAGAAAAGCATATAAATATTAATGCCACTATCGTGTTACTTATGTATCAAAACACTCGTCATAGCACAAAGATGAACTGATTTATATTCAAAATAGGGCAGGTTAATATTTCAGGTTAATATTTAGTGCTATTTATATTTTATTAATTTGTAGAGATGTTGAAGTTGTTGTAATTTCAACGTTAATTTATTAGGCTGATGAATTTGGGATAACACTTTATATAGTAGTATATTAGTTGTTATAAATATTCACATGGTTTAGTGAAATTTTGAAAATTAAAATATCGTAACTATAATCTAATTTGCACTATGCACAAAAAATTTACTTTATCGATTAGGAGATTGGTCTATATCACTGCATTGACAGTTTGTGGATTAATACTGCAGGCATCAGAAACTATTGCTCAAACTTCTTGGAGTGGTGTTTATGGTAATGAATGGATTGATTATACAAAAAGGTATGTGAAAATACCTGTTGCTGTGAAAGGACTTCACAAAATTCCTTTTGCCAATCTTCCAAATGACTTTCCAAAGAATGAATCTGATTTTCAATTATGGCATAGAGGTAAGGAGGTAGCAATCATAAGTACATCCAACAATGAAATCCTGTTTTACGGTGAACCTAATGACGGAAAATCTGATGAGCTTATGTTTCGTCCTTCACCTGCTGCTCGTCTTAATCCATATGTGAGTCTATTTTCAGATTTAGGAGCATACTTCCTTACATCTAAATCAGGCACCAAACGTGCCATATCTGTGGATGGTACTTCATTAACAGGAGCAGCGGAGCAATATCATTTTCAGACTGATGTAACGAAATTTGCCAGCCAGTTTGCTTCATCTACTGAGGCTATTGCTTCACCTTTGAATCACAGTTACTATGATGAGTCAAATTCGTGGACAGGCCCTTCAATTTTTGGTGCGTTCACTACTGGTGCTAATAAAATTTCAAATAATTCTTTTCAATTAAAAAACTGGGTAAGTACGGCATCTGATCTACCTGTTTTGGAGCTATTGATTAACGGCCTGCATAATGGTAATCATGCTGTTAATATTTCGATAGGTAAGACAGATGCTGACGCTGATCAGGGTAACGTCACATTATTTAATTTTTCAGGTTTTGGAGGGCGTAAAGTATCTAATTTTAATATACCAGCAGACAAAATAAGTCCGTCGGGTACAGGTATTATCCAACTAAAATCCAATACCACTTCTGACAATACTACGGATAGATTTGCCCTAAGCTTTTATGCCATAACATATCCTCAATTAACAGATATGGCTGGATTAAATTCTGTACAATTTAATTTTAAGGCATCCAGCCAGGCAATACATTTGAGTATTTCAAATTCTCAAAGCGGTATCTCATTATACGATATATCAAATATTGATGAGCCTAAAATTATTTCTGGTAATCTTTCAGGGTCCACTTTTGAAGCCATGGTACCTCGTACAAGTGCTAGCGATGTTAAAGTATTCGCTTCACTACCGGCAGATATAAAGACAATTGCAGCTAACCAGATTACTGATGTAACGTGGACTCCTTATCACGCTTTACCGACAGTATCAAATGTGAATTCTGCAATAGACCCGGCATCATATGATTATTTGATTGTTACGAATAGTACACTAAAACTGAAAGCAATAGATTATGCTTCTTATCGCAATTCATCTGCGGGAGGTAATTATAAAACCCTGATTTATGATGTGAAAGACATATACAATCAGTTTAATTACGGAGAACCTAGTGCCGTTGCTATCAAACGTTTTGTCGATTACATGACTAAAAGTGGTATCAGGACTAAACATAATTTAGTTCTCATTGGAAATAACGTAACCTTACCAAGCAGATTACAAAAAGAGATGCCGGACGAAGTCCCAACATTTGGTGACCCTGGTTCTGACGTTTTGTTGGTAACCGGATTAAATGGATTTAATCAGGATGTTCCATCTATTCCGGTAGGACGTATTCCTGCTTTTTATGATTATCAGATTACTGCTTATCTTGAAAAAGTTAAAACATATGAGTCGGAAACCAGCGGTCTTTCCTGGAGAAAAAAAGTCTTACACATTGCAGGTGGAAAGACAGTAGATGAGCAAAATGATTTTGTAGCTATTTTAGATGATGTAGCTCCAATTGTTAAATCTGATAATTCTCGTAGCGTACAAAATTTTACAACAGCTTCGCCCAGTACGAATATAACTCCCGCAAATATTACTACAAACGTAAATAATGGTGTTGGTATGATCACATACTATGGACATGGAAGCCCAAATGAGACGTTATTGAACGTTGGATTAGTATCCAAACCTAGTGGCCCTACCAATAATTATAGTAGCACTGGTGATACATATTCAAATACCAAGTACCCAATAATGTATTTTAATGGTTGCGGTGTAGGTAATTTATTTAGTCGTAATAGTCAACAAGGTGATGTGCTTTCAAGAGATTGGTTACTGACAAGCGGAAAAGGATCCATTGCCATGATAGCAAGTTCATTCAATAGTTATGTCTCCCCGACAATCACTTATCTGGAAACTTTATATGGTCAGTTGTTTGCGCAGAAAGAGGCGACTATGAAAACAAAAACCATGGGTCAGATTCATAGGAATTCAGCTAGCTTAATTATAACAGGATCCGCTGCAGGAAGAGTATTGGCTGCTAATGACTACGATATTACAAACATACATCAAGCCAATTTAATTGGTGATCCAGCTATTGTTGTTTTAAATTCATTCAACCCCTTACCAGTAGGTTTCATTAATATAAGTGCAAAATTAAGTGGAACTAATCAGGTTACGATAGACTGGCAAACAGCTTGGGAAATAAACAATAGCCATTTTATAATTGAACGTAGCTACAATGCTAAAAACTTTGTAAGCATTGGTTCTGTTGAAGGTAAAGGTGATGTTTCGACTCAAAGTGATTATAGCTTTGTTGATAATCAGCCTCTGGAAGGTCTTAATTATTATAGAATCAGACAAGTTGATAGAAAAGATGGATCTGCTCCTTCCTCAGAAGATAGTTTTTCCAGAATTGTTTCTATTAAAACAAGTGATATTGAGCAATCAGTTGTTTATCCAAATCCAACTAAAAATGTTGTAGACATTAAATTAAACACGCCAACAACGTTGAAATCTTGGTCCATACTAAATAATTCAGGAAAAGTCCTAGGAAGCGGAACAAAGTCACATTTATCATTACAGAACTATCCAACAGGTGTCTACATTCTTGATATTGTTACTGAAAATGGAGACGTTTATCATAAAAAAATTGTAAAAGAATAACACTTAAATTATCTTGATTGGTGTCTAAACTTAAAAAAGTTTAGACACCAATATTTTAATAACATGCTATGTTGGTCAGAACTTTCCGAAAATACCTTCTCTTAAATATTTTATTACTTGGCACCGTGACATCATGTTTCGCGCAATGGAGCGGTGTTTATGGGAACGAATGGATAGATTACACAAAAAAATACGTAAAAGTGAAAGTATCTTCAAAAGGAATCCATAGGGTTCCTTTTGCATTATTACCTGATGATTTTACTAAGAGTTCAGAAAATTTACAGCTCTGGCACAGGGGAAAAGAAATTAGTATCCTAAGTACGGCCAATAATGAGGTTTTGTTTTATGCAGAACCTAATGACGGAGCGATAGACTCTTTACTGTTTAGACCTACCACTGCTAGGCTAAATCCATACATTAGCTTCTTTTCAGATTTAAGTTCTTACTTTCTTACCGTTAACACAGGTACTAACAAACGGGCAGTACTCATAGGCAATTCTCCTTTAACAGGAGAAGTTGAGCCATTTCATTTTCAAAAACTAATCAAAACATATACGACACAATTTGCTCAGTCTACCAGTGCAATTGCTGCACCCATGAACAATAGTTTTTATGAAGATATGAATTCATGGACCGGGAGCACAATATATGGACAGAGTGCAAGTGGCACAACTTCTTCAAATTCAGTTTTTACGGAGACTTTTAAACTAAAAAATTGGATAAGCAGTGCAGATAAAAAACCTCAATTTGAGTTTATGGTTAATGGATTGCACAATGGAGCTCATAACGTTCAGATATCCATTGGCAAAACATTGGATAATGCAAGTTTGCGAAATATCTCGACCGTAAATTTTGTTGGATTTGGGGGTAGAAAAGTAAGTAAAATAGAGCTTGGTGCAACTGATATATCGTCAGATGGTAATGGTGGAATTAAGGTAATTTCAAATTCCAGCGATGCTAATGATCGATTTGCATTATCTTACTATTCTATAATTTATCCTCAAAAAACGGATATGTCAGGTGATTCATCGGCATATTTCTATTTTAAAGGAACTGGATCATCTTCAAGTAGAGTGAAAATCACTGGTGTGCCAGGTGATAGCAGAATATATGATGTTACTAATGTTGATCAACCAAAAATCCTCACTTACAACATTACTGATTCTTCTGTGGAAGGAATGATTCCTCGCACAGCAAATAATGATCTGACATTATTTATATCCTCCTCTTCGAAAATCAAGACAATTTCAAATGACAATATTTCTACGGTAGATTTTACTCCTGCTTATACGAGCGATAGTAATTTTAATAAGCAAAAAGCGATTGATCCGGGTAAATTTGATTATCTGATTATAACGAATAAAAATCTGCTTGAATCTGCAAAAAAATATGCTCAGTATAGGAATTCTCTGGAAGGAGGAAATTATACATCGGTTGTTTTTGAAATAAGCAGCATCTATGATCAGTTTAATTATGGAGAACCTAGTGCGGTAGCCGTTAGGCGCTTTGTTGATTATATGTTAAAAACGGGTATCCGTGCAAAACATAATTTGTTTCTTATCGGTAAATCAATAACTCTTCCCGATAGAATAGTTAAAGAAATGCCTGGTGAAGTTCCAACCTTTGGCGATCCTGGATCTGATGTGCTGCTTGTTGCCGGGCTTCAGGGGAAAGGTGAAAATGTTCCTTCTATTCCGGTTGGACGTATCTCTGCATTGCAGCCGATCGATGTATTAAATTATCTGGCAAAGGTGCAATCGTATGAAAAACAAATAGTGAATATTGGCTGGCGCAAAAATGTTTTGCATGTAAGTGGTGGAAAGACTGCTTCTGAAATTAACCAGCTTCGTGATATCTTAAATGATTTGGTACCAGAGGTGTCTTCTGGTGAAGTTGGTGGAAAGGTTATACCATATGTCAAACAAAGTACAATTGAGGTTGAGGAGGCTAATGTTTTTCCTGATGTTAACAAGGGGGTAGGCATGATAAGTTATTTTGGCCATGGGTCTCCGACAGTGACTGATTTAGATTTAGGTTTTGTCTCTGATGCAAGCAGAGGATATTCAAATCAAGACAAATATCCTCTTATGTATTTTAATGGATGCGGAGTTGGTAATGTTTTTAGTAGAAGAGATGAAAACGTCTTAGCAACGGATTGGCTTGTTACTCCCAATAAAGGAGCAATAGCAATTATTGCAAATTCATTTAATAGCTATGTTGCTCCAACCACAACGCATTTAATCCATTTGTATGATGAAATATTCGGGCAAACTCACGAAACCCCTCCAACAATCGGGCAAATAATGCAAGCCGTTGCAAGTAAAATTTCGAGCCAAAGTAGCAATATCTATGATATAGGAAATTTACATCAATCATTAGTGCATGGAGATCCAGCCATACAAATTATTAAGCTTAAAGATTTGGATTACTCCGTGGATTCAGGGGGAGGTATCTTGCTGTATTCGGAATCAGCAGGTAAGAATATTGGAAATTCTCAAAGTCTAAGAGTAGCCACTATATTATCAAATCTGGGTAAATATGATAAAACCATTACTATTCCACTTCAGGTCAAGATATTTTATTCAGACGGCACTATTGATATAAAGAACTTAATAGTACCATCTATTGCATATCAGGACACTGTATTTGTATCTCTAACAAATAACAAAAGTATTCAAAGTATTAAAGTTGATATCGATCCTGGTGAAACTTTGAAGGAGTCAAATATAAGTAATAACACAGCTGAGCTTTTAATTGATTGGAATGTAGCAAAAGAAGAGACTGTTTATCCCAGAGGGTTACAGAAGGATTTAATTGCGCCATTACTTACTGTTACTTTTAATAACCGCATCTTAAAAAATGACGAAGTAATAAAGCCATCTCCTAAAATTCAATTATTGTTAATTGATGACAGGGCAATAGATGTGGATAGTTCATACATGAATGTGTATCTTAAATCATGTGGGGATAATAGTTGTAATTTTAAGCGTTTAGCTTATTCCAATGGCAAATTAAGGACTAGTCAGGTTTCAAATAAATCGCTCATGATTGATTATTTTGCGGATAATTTAGTTGATGGAGTCTACGAGTTAATGGTTGAAGCAAAGGATAGTTCAGGCAATTCAACTCTTCAGCCGTATACGATTAGATTTTCAATTGATAAGGAAAATGTGGAACTGCCAGTCGTAGTCAGTCCTAATCCAGCCTCATCCTTTGTTCATTTTGAAGTAAATATTGATGATGCTAAATCTTTCAAATCAATTGAATGGCTTATTTATGATTCACAAGGAAACATTCTAGAGAAGAATCAAATAGACTCTTTATTCTCGGGATTAAACGAGTGGTACTGGAAGCCTAATTCTGCTTCAGGACTGTATTTCTACAATGTAAAATTTATTAATTTAGACGGTAAAGAAAGCAGAAATACTGGTAAAATTGTTATTGTGAAATAAGGTCAATAAACAGGAATCGGATAATCAAAAACGCTTTTAGTTAATAAGATCTCTATGAGGCGTTTTATTAACTAAAAGCGTTTTTGATTATAAAAGTGTAACCAGATAGTCAAATTCATAGTTCTGTTAACAAAGAACAGCATCCTGTTATAAATATATCTTGGCTGATTTTCAGTCATAAGAAGTTTAACAGCTTGTTGAAATAATGATTTATCAACGTAATCCCATACCTGACTAGAATCTGTTAAAAAATCTCTGCCTTCTACATATAGTCTTATTGCAGCTTGCCTGGCATAAATTCCAAAAATTCCTTTATCTGTCCTTAATCTTATATTTTCTGGTAAAACTCCATTCATGGCATTCCGGAGTTGTCCGCGACCTCTTGCATTGTCAAATTTAATTTTTAACGGAATTGCTAAGTTTAATTCAAACAAGTCTTTATCATAAAAGGGATATCCTAAATTGATACCATAATGATTTCCTAAATAATATCTTTCTTCATTTATAGCAATGGCTTGATTGTAGAAAACGTCCTCAAAAGAAGATAGGTAACCGGAAGATAAGTTTCTAATAAGTGATTGAGGTGCTTGTAATAAAGATTCTTGGGCAAAGTTTAAATGTTGTACTGATTTTCTGCTAATAGATGTTGGTAGTCGAGTGGAATGGGCAATACTATTTTTTAATGAATGAGCTACTTTTCTAAGTATTGAGCCAGGTGATACATTGAAATACTTTGAAGCTGAAGAGATCAGTGATAACGATTTTAATAAGGATCTTTCATGAAGACTTTGCGCTAATTGTTTGTAAAAATAGTCAATATAAACAAATTGCTTCTTTTTATCCATGTCTAAAATAGCCCAATCTTTGCCTGCATCAACGGGCTTTCGATTAGTGGCCATGTCTTGTAGACCTTCTAGTAAAGCTATCCAATTGCGATTATCAGTAAGCTGTTGCAAATATTCAAAGCCATGACCTACAATGCTGTCACCATCCGAACCAGTCATCAATATATCACAACCAAACATTTGGGCCTCAGTCATTAAACTTGATTGAAGGGCAGAGCCAATAACCATTTGTTCTGGAAAGCCACACAGAGCGGTATGCTTTATAATTGTTTCCAGATCGTGATTAGAAGGTATTACAACGTGATGCCTTGCAGAAATACTAACAGCGGCTTCAAGAGCAAGATGTCCTTCGTTGGTAGATTCCGTAGAAGTGTCAGCATAAAACGTGTGAATGACCTTATTAGGAGCAGAGACTCTACACATGCAACTTACAGAAGAAGAGTCAAGGCCACCGCTTAAATGAGATCCGATAATAGACTTATTCCGAAGAAGGGTTCCCACTGATTTTTCAAAAAGATCCCGAAAAGCGATTCCATAGTCATCTACTGTTTTAAGATGGTTCCATTTTCCGGGATTGAAATCGACGTAAGGAGTGGAGTTAACCGATTCTTTTGAAACTTCCAGAACATGACCGGGAAGAACACTTTTAATGTTTGCATAAAATGTATTCTTATTATATGGTGAACCGTCATTCATCCATTTCAAATAACTGGATATACGGGTAATATCAATGTCGGAATACGACCTGACTTCCGGGATATTAAGTAAAAAAGTTAATTCTGTTGAAAGCGCAAAAAACTTAAAAGGAATGTGGATATAGTATAGAGGTATAAGGCCAAATAAGTCACGATTTATTTTTATTGTATCGTCGTCAGAATTGTAATATAATGATTGAATTAATCTGTTTTCTGATGCTATTTGTTTTTGAAACCTTCTCAAAGCAAAAACGGTATCAAAAGAAAAAATTTCTTTTGATACCGTTTCATTTTGACATTTTACCTCATTAATATCTAATAGACTTTCGAAAAAAAATCTGTTTTCAAGATTTTTACAGTCTTCTGATAAAACATATCCTTTTGAAAAGGAAATATGTAGGTTGCTTTTATTGTATTCTAAATTTGAAACGATATTATCGTATGAAAAGAAGATACTTATCAAGACTTATCAGATTGGATTGAAACCGCCTTCGCCGTCATTATCAGATCCAGTTTTACGAGTTAGCTTGCTAACTTTGCCTAATTTGTTCAGAACCGGCTTTTTGTACGATTTCTTCGTCTGTGTAGAGTGCAATCTAGTCATTTGCGTGTTGTTTTAATGTGTTTACGTTATATCCGATGTAAAATTAATGGGATTTTTTTAATATCCAAATCTAAAAGTGAAAGAAATTATATAAAAGTGGTCTAGCAATCGAATAATGCATAAAAGTTATAGTGATTTGGGGCCGTACTCAATAATCTTTCTGGTTTTTTTGGAGCCTGAATCTATGATTCCTTGTCCAATGCAGGCAGCCGTTGCCTGGCAATATTCATAAGAAGTTTGTTCGTCATAAATAAGTCCTACACCAATCGCGAAGCGTTTTAAGCCGAGGTTATAATCAATAACGGAAGTTGTATCTCTTATTTCAACCAAAGTTAATGTCTTATCAAAAGATAAGCTACCTAATGTAGAGGGCTGATTGATTTCTTCATAATGATAATCCTCCGCATCCAGGGTATTATACATATTTCCATTCCAGGTAATTTTTGAATCTATCGGAAAAACAAGAGGGACAGTACTTTGGTTGTCTATATTGAATATCAGCTTATCAGGAAATTGATTGATACTATACTTCTTTGTTTTGACCCAATAATCTGCGGAGGTGTTTCGTGATGAACGGGATACTATGTAGGTTGAACTACCATCTGTGTTTACTGTTACACTGCTAATTTCGTCTTTTTCCTGATAAGCCTTTATAACAGGATTCGCTTGTCCGGATGAATAGACGGCTTCGTTTACATCATAAATCATATAATGACCTACCGTTAAAGGGAAATAGTCATATGTATTTATTGGATCAGTTGTGCTGTCATTACAGGATTGAATGGCTAGCAACGGAATTATATAAAGAAATGATTTAAGTATATTCCAGTTCAATTGTATGTTTCTGGTAAAATTATATAGAGCCATTGAAGATATGATTTGTGTGTTCTTTAGATAAAATTAATTATTTGAGTACTCAATAAGTCTTTTAATTCTTTTCTTTCCGGAACTTATGACTTTGTAACCTGATAGTTCGCCATTTACCTGTAAATATTCCAAGTCTGCCTGTTGATCCAGGATCAAACCTACATTATTTGCATAATGTTTTGATGCAAAATTGTATTTTGTTAAGCCGGAAGTATCAACCCGCTCCACAACTTTTATTGTTTTATTAAAACTGTTTACTCCTGTATTAAAAGGTTCGCCAACATTTTCATAAGTGAAATCATATCCATAGCGGTTGTCCGTATTATTCAAATTTAAATACATAAATCCGTCCCATGTTGTGTTTTTATCTATTGGAAATATCATTGGAACGACAGCCTCATTATCAATATTCTGGACAATTTTATCCGGATAAAGCTCGGAGGTATATTGTTTTATTTTTTGCCAATAATCACTGGAAGTATTTCTTCGGTATGTTGATATCAGATAGGTCGAAATTCCCGCGGAATTTATACTTACTGAATTTATCTCATCTTTTTCCTGCCATTTATTTGTTACAGGATCTTTTAGACCTGCTGAATATACAACTTCTGTTATTTCATAAATAGAAAATTGTCCAACTTCCAGGGGATAATATTTATATTGATCTGCTGGTTCGGCTCCATCATGCTGGCATGATAGTAAAAAAGTAATCATCAAGAGCATTGCAGCCATGATAATTTTCAACTTAACAAGTTCTAAATAAGGCGTAAAATTTGTCATTTTTCCTTAATTATAATAAGTACACTGTAAGATGATTTACTTTACATTAATCCTCTTCTCATTTCCGCTCTTCCAGTTTCTTTTTCAAAAACCCAACCAAAACATCCAGTCCGGTATCAAAACGCGTGTTGTTATTGATGATCATATCCGCTTCTGAGCGCAATGGCAAAATGTATTTGTCATAAGTAGGTGCAACGTGATGTTCCCAACGGTAGAGTACATCGTCCAGGTCGTAACCTCTTTCGTTATTATCACGAATAATCCGACGCTTGATTTTGACATGTTCTTTCGCGTCTACAAAAATCTTAAGATCGATAAGACGGGCAATGTCCGGGAAATAAAGAACAAAAATTCCTTCTACAATGATGATCGGGCGAGGCTCAAAAACCAGAATTTCCGGCTTGATCAGCGGATTGTTGAAGGTATATTCTTTTTGATGTACTTCGCGTCCTGCACGTAACACGGCAATATGTTCAGCAAAAAGGTGATGATCTATTGTTTCAGGCAAGTCAAAATTTTCAACTCCGTTTTCATCACGTGGTATTTCATGAATCGGGCGATAATAATTATCCTGTGAAATGCGGCAAACGTCTTCCGCTTTGAAGGAATCAATCAGGCATTTCATGAAAAACGTTTTGCCTGATGCGCTTCCGCCTGTTATACCAATAATGAAAGGTGGTTTTTCGTGGGGTATCATTTTATTGTTTTTGATATTTTATCAGGTACAAAGGTATATGTCTGATTTCGATAATTGTTTATGATCAGGTTGTTTCTAATTAATGACCGCCAGTTTTCCTGCCATTTTTTCACTTCTGTCAGAGGACACAATGATAATCAGATAAATTCCACCCCTGACTCTTTTTCCTGTGTAGTCATTTAGATTCCAGGATGCTGTGCCGCCCTGTGAACGGGTTTCGTAAACGAGCCGACCGGAAAGATCTGTAAATTTAACGGTAGCGTTATTCATAAGGCCTTTAACACCCAGAACACCATCAAAATTTGGTCTGACAGGATTTGGAAAAACCGTAATCGAAGACAGATTTTCACTTGGAGCACTGGCGTCGCTGCGGTAAGAAACCATTCCGTTTGGTGTGTCAACAAATAGTAAACCAGATGCCCCTTCAAAATTTAAAGCTGATATCTTACTGGATGGTAAAGGACTATCCGACGCAGTAAACTGTCTTATCAGTTCTGTGCCATCGGTTGTAAATAGAAATAATCCGTTGTCTGTGCCGATCCACTTCCGGTTTCCGGGTTCTACGGAAATGGCGTTTGACCGCTCGCTTGAAAACAGTTTTCGTTGCCCGTAAATGGGTAATATTGCATTAACAGCTGATCCTGATAAAATGTCATCAGTAATGAAATAACCCACACCACGTTCACTGGCAAACCATATGTATCCGTCCGTATCTATTGCCAGGCTATGGATTATTGAGGATGGTAAGCCGCCATTTCCAATAGAGGTAGTAAGAATTCGCTGTTTATTGGTCTGAACATTTTTTACAGAAATTCCGCCACCCAGATAATCCGGTAATCTTGACCAGGTTAATCCATTTAAATCAGTAACGGTAGAATCTGCTCGGGGAGATATTGTAGTGTCTGCATCTACGGGACTGTAAGACCGAAATGCTCCGTCTTTATTACTTAACAATCCCTGCTTTGAATCGGCACTCCAGAAATAGGAGTTTATACGTAAAGATTCCTGAAGATTGATAAAAACCGGATTTTGATAAACGTCAGTTTTATTCGGGTTTAAAACTAAAATCCGGTCAGAAAGTGTTACCAGATTATTGTGGTCAGAGAATGAATAGGTCTGACTGGTTGATTTATATATCGCTTCCCATGCCGTATTATTCCTTTTATAAACTCCGTTTCCCGAGAATCCTGCATATAAATTCCCGTTTTGAAAAGATACCGAAATGGCGTTATAAGGTGTTGGTACGGTTTGCCAGTTGGCAAAGTATTGCTTGTTTATGGTAGAACTTAAAGATGTCGCCAGAAGTCCCCGCGAAGTCGCCGCAAATAACGAATCTTGACTAAAAGTAATATCGGTTACGGCCACTTCCAGACCGGCAGGACCAATATAACGGTATGTTTCCTCAATCTCCCGCAGTTTTGGATCCAGTTTTATAATTCCAAAATTGGTACTGAGGTATACTTTATTTTCCCGAAATGATATTTTGGAAACCTGTTTATTGGCTGGCAGATCAGTAGCATCGGCCAGAAATGGCCAGTAAATAATTTGATCTGGTTCCAGATTCTCATTCAGATATAACAGATCGAGATTGCCGCTCCGGTATGCCAGCATGATCAGATTTTCGGTAGAATCATAAGCTATAGCACTTATTCCCACTTCGCTCAAACCATTTGTTTTGGAGTAATTTACAATCTTATTATCAGATTGATCAATACTAAACAGACCATTGTGGGAAGAACAAAAGATTTTGTTCCGGACTTTGATAATATGTTTTGCTGAACGATAACTAAAATGCGATTCCCAGGAACCCAGCGGAACATTTTGTCCATGCGCAGTACTGGCCGGAATTCCCCAAAGTAAAAGCAGTATTATATTACGTATCATTTCGCTTTTACTTTGGGGTTGAAAATTATTTATCGACAGTTACAATTGCCGACCCTGTACCAATGCCTGTTCCGCAGCCACTTTTCAATGAGCTGATGGTATATTCAGTTGTGGCTGCAGGTGAAACGGTAATCAGGTATGGATTCAGAAATGTTCCGTTCACAGCCGTTCCGTCAGATAAAGTAAATGACCAGGGAGGTAATCCATTTTTAAATTTCAGCTGAATCCGGGTTGATCTTCCGGCAGCAATAAATGCTTTCCCGGTCACCTCTCCAATCGCTTTATTATTTGGAATCACTTTTATTTCTTCCACTTTACTGGATACAGCTGGCGAAGAGGAAATAATTCTGATTTTTTGTGCACGGATGGTATCTCCCGGAGAAACCGCAGAGGTGACTTTTGCCGTAAAAGTGGTTGCAGACACAGTTGTTGGCAAATCTACAAACCTTCCGTTTTTATCCGTTATCTGCACAACAAACCTATTGGTAGCAGAATATCTCCCGGCAGTTTTATATGGGATTTCGATGCTGCTTCCGGCACAAACAGTTGATTGCGGAAGCTTTTCCATGGTGATACTTGCAGGTGGCGTCGTGACACTAACCACAGCGCGACCTGAAAATTTTCCAACACCGCAAAGTCCGCCGGCGGAAGTGATCTGGAAGTTCGTATCGTAATAAGGTTTCACCGTGATTTTATGCGGAGAATCCATAATGTTATTTTCGTAAGTTCCATCAGATAAAAGCACAAACCATGGGCCCCCGCCATCAAAACGTACTGACAAGTCTCCTGAGCCATTTTCAGGTAAGTGCAGGGAATCTCTTTGAAGCGTAGCGACTGTTGGTGCTACAATCGTAATATTGGCAAACTGACTTACCAGATACGGCGCAGAAGAAGTCACACGCAGACGATAATCTCCCGGTTTGTAGGTTGAAGGAATTTGTGTAGCAATATATCCTGTTGTGTCCGGGGAGGAGATCGTTTTATAATTACCTGAATGATCCGCGATTTGTACCACAAATTTATTTCCCGCTTTAAATCTTCCAGTTGCGCTGAATGGAACCTGGAAAGGAATACCTGTACACACCCGGACCAACTTGTCAACTTCTTTCAGTTCAAGTTTTGGTTCGGGATTATCATCAACATTAATAATCGGCTCTCCAGTGCTTACACCGCTTCCACAAGCATTGGACACTCCAATAATCCGGTATGCTTTCACATGCGATGGTTTTACGGTCATGTAATAGGGATTTGACATGGTTTGAACCGTGGTGCTATCAGAAAGTCTGAAAGTCCATGGTGCACTCCCCTGTAAATTGATGCGTAATTGTGCTTCTTTTCCCGGCATAATGCGGACGGCTTGCGTACCATCAGCAACTTCAATTCTTGCAGTAGGCGTTTGAAGTAATCGAATTGGCACTTCCTGACTTTTTACAACCGGGATAGTACTTAATATCTGCAATCTGTAAACTTCTCCGCCAATTTTATATGAAGGAATAACGGCACGGATAGGGCCTTTTTTTGATGGCAAAGAAATAGGGATTGACTTGCCGGCCGGGTCAATAATGTGAACAATAAAATTATTGTCTTCATCAAAGGGACCTTCCGTAGTAAAGGGCAAAGTTATCGTAGTCCCAGGGCAGACCTGCATGTAGGACAGATCATCAGCAATGATTTTGTAAGCATAAACGGTATCTCCGGCAGCTTTTGCTGCTTTCACGACTTGCTCCTCGGCTGCTTTTTCTGTCAAAGTGTCTCCGGAGACTTCTTGCAAAGTATCCGCTACAACTTCTTTCGCTTTAATGATTTCTTTCGCGGCCTTGTTTGGTAAAAGACTATCTGATTTTGGCTTGGTCACAACCGCAGGCTTATTGATGGTTGCAGGCTTGGCGGCAGAAGACTTAGGCTTGGAAACTGTTTTTGCCTTGGAAGGACTTTTCTGTGCGTTCACCGAGGTGATGCTCAGCAGCAATCCAAAAAAAGCAATGATGAAGAACTTTGACATGTATAGTTGTTGAAACTTATTTTACAAAAATATTGAACTGGCTAGTTCATAGCTACCAGTGTTGTCCCTCTTAAAACCGGAACCACGTCATAAAGATCTTTTTGTAAACAATAAGAAATATCTTTATGAATACCCAGACGCTGTAATCTTCTTACGTGTGAAGAGTTGGAAACAGCAGAAAGTAAATTATCACTACTCTGATTATAAAGTCTTTGTGCCATCAGCGTGCCGTCTTCTCTCAACATAAACTGATCTTTCAAAGCATCGGCCAAAGCACCGGCAAATAAGGTATCTTCCAGGTTTGGTCTTCCTTTCCAGCCTGCACAAAGTACAAGCACATCATATTGTTCAGATCTCAGATGATTGGCCAATGCACCAAGATTCAAAAATGCGCCAACCATTACTTTCACAGCAGAAGCTCTTGCTTTTGCAATGGATAACGTTCCGTTGGTAGTAGTCATTGCAATTTCAGATCCAATTAATCGCTCGTTCATATAGCTGAACGGAGAATTATCCAGATCGAATCCTTCCACTTTATGTGCATCACGTTCTGCGGCGGCAATAAATCCTCTGTCCTGTAAAAGTTTACATTCTTCTACGGTGGCCACTGGTGTTATACTTTTTACGCCATAAGCAAGGCCGGTTACCATACAGGAAGTGGCGCGGAAAATATCGGCAACAACTACTATTGAATTATCAAGTTTATGTAAATGCAGCAAGTCAGGGGTAAGGCAGACGTCAAGGTGTTTCATACTTATTACTAAACAGAATTTTGGTATTACGATTTTGAGACAAAAATAGATTGCCGAACTGAGAAATCAATTCGGCAAGAAAAAGTATATCAACCTTTTACAAAAGGTAATTTTACAACCTTTGCTTTCAAAAGGCGGTCTCTCACCTTGACGAAAATTTCTGTTTCAGGTTTGCTGTATGCGGTTGGTACATAACCTAAACCAATTCCTTTTTGTAAGGTAGGAGATTGTGTTCCTGATGTAACATCACCCAACTTATTTCCTTCGGCATCACAAAGTTCGTAATGACCACGCGGAATTCCACGGTCGATCATTTCAAATCCTACGAGCTTATTTTTTAAACCAGTTTCTTTCTGACTTTTTAAATCTTCTGAATTGATAAAATCTTTCGTGAATTTGGTAACCCAGCCAAGGCCGGCTTCCAAAGGAGAAGTTTTATCATCAATATCATTTCCATATAAACAAAAGCCTTTTTCAAGACGCAAGGTATCACGTGCACCAAGTCCGACAGGCTGTATATTGTATTCTTTCCCAGCCTCAAAAATGGCTTCCCACATCTTTTTGGCTTCCTCATTTTTGATATAAATCTCAAATCCGCCTGCGCCGGTATAACCTGTGGCTGAGATAATAACGTCATCAATTCCGGCCATTTGACCAACCTGGAATGTATAATAATCCATCGCAGCCAAATCAACACTTGTCAGTTTTTGCAAAGTTGCTGTTGCGTTTGGTCCCTGAACAGCCAACAGACATAATTCATCTGAAAGGTTTTTCATTTCAACACCTTTCGTATTATGGCTCTTGATCCAGTTCCAGTCTTTTTCTATGTTGGAAGCATTGACAACCAAAAGATATTCCTCTGCACTGTAACGGTAAACAAGCAAATCATCGACCACGCCGCCGTCTGCATTTGGCAAATAGCTGTATTGTACTTTTCCATCAAAAAGAGCCGAAGCATCATTGGATGTTACTTTTTGTATCAGATCCAACGCTCCCGGACCTTTAATACTAAATTCCCCCATATGCGAAACATCAAAAACACCTACGTTATTGCGGACTGTATGATGCTCTTCCATATCAGAAGAATAGCGCACTGGCATCTCAAAACCTGCAAAGGGTACTATTTTGGCACCTAACTCAACGTGGACCTGGTGTAGGGGAACGGTTTTCATAAAATGGTTTTTGGTTCTCTGTAAACTACAAAAGTATGAAAAGCAGACCAAAGCGACGCAAAAATGTATGTTTTGAAATGCAACAGGTAATGTTTTTGAAGTATATTGTGAAAAAGTAGGCTTTATGGCCTGATCCTGGCATTGAAATTGAAAATTGATCTATGAAAAAACAAATATTATCGTTCGTTATCATTCTGCTTTTCCATTTAAAATCTAACAGCCAGACGGCTACGTTCAAGGGGGAAGTGATTGATAGTGAAATCAGCATTGGTTATGGGGTAACAACGGGTGATGTGGATGGCGATGGAAAACCTGATATTTTGCTGGCAGATAAAACTGAAGTTGTCTGGTATAAGAATCCGGGAGAAAAGTCTGGAAAATGGGTACGTTACGTGATTGCCAAAGACCTTACTGAGCAGGATAATGTCTGCATAGCTGCCAGGGATATTGATGGTGACGGAAAAGTGGAAATCGCGGTAGGTGCACAGTGGAATCCGTCAGAGACAAAAAATAACAAACAATCGGGGGCGGTATTTTATTTATCCCCAACCGAAGACAGGACCAAACTTTGGGAGCCAACACGTTTGCATCATGAAGTTACAATTCATAGAATGCAGTGGGTAAAAAGAGAAGACAATACTTTTCAGCTGATCGTATTACCGCTGCATGGCGAAGGAAACGTAAACGGAGTGGGAGCAGGCGTGAATTTGATTGCCTTTGACGTTCCTGAAAATCGTAAAGGTTTATGGGGTTATAATTTGATTGAAACAAATATGCATATGACGCATAATTTTCAACCGATGGAAGTTCCGGGAAGATTTGTTGGTTTAGCTGTGGCTAGTAAGGAAGGTGTTCAGGTTTTTTTAAACGGTGTGGATGGTTGGGCACCTTCGGGAAACTGGATGGTTCCGGGCCAGGGTGTAGGAGAGATCAGAATGGGGACTTTGGGGAAAAATCAGCTTTTTTCTGCTACGGTTGAGCCGATGCACGGAAATTCCCTGGTGGTGTATTCAAAAGACAACAGAACTGTTTTGACGGATAAAATGAAAGAAGGACATGCATTGGCATGCGCTGATTTTTTCGGACAAGGCCGGGATCAGATTGTTGTGGGCTGGCGAAATCCAAATGTTGCAGATCAGATGGGCGTGAGAATGTTTGTTGGTATGGACGCGGAAGGGAAAAAATGGCAGGAATATTCGCTGGATGATAAAATCAAAATCGCTTGTGAAGACTTAACAACAGCAGATCTTGATGGAGATGGAGATCTGGATGTTGTGGCTTCCGGTCGTTCGACTCATAATGTTGTGATTTATTGGAATCAGCGGAAGTGAGTTGAATTGATTTAAGCTACTGCAAGTCTTTGTTCCACCCAACTAATAATTTTTTCAGCTTCTTGCAGACCCATAGCTGCAATTTTGGCATTGCTTAAACCGTCATAACCCATGGATAAATGAAGTACATCGTAAACGTCGGCAAATGATCCACTGATTTTTTTATCTCGATTTGATAATTCTGACCGATACCATTCGACACTCTTTCTGGTTGATTTTTTCTTGTTGCCCAATAAAATATCCAAAGCTAATAATACACCAGTATAGGCTGTATGCCCAGCCATCTTTACATATTTTTTATCCTGATAACGGCCATCTTCCTTTTTTGCCTTTTCACTTAATATCTCTTTGGCGTTTGCAATATGGCGGCGGGCTTCTGATATTGAATCCATTGATTACTTACGAGATTTTAATTTTATAGTGGATGTTGTAAAACAAATATAACCAAACAAAAAAGAGAAGCCAACCCTTTACTAGCTGACTTCTCTCAATATTCAAACTTTGATTAAAAATCAAATTAATCTCTTCTGCCCATCAAAAGTGTTACATAATAAAGCAATGTCGCTAATGAACCGATTGCTGCAACCAGGTAAGTTCTTGCTGCCCATTTCAAGGCGTCAGCAGCCATTACATACTCTCTTTCGTTCACCACTCTGTTTTGCTGGATCCAGGCCAAAGCTCTGTTACTTGCATCATATTCAACAGGAAGTGTAATGAAAGTGAAAAGTGTAGTTACGGCAAATAAAGCAACACCAATTGTCAATGGAAGTGGCGTTGTGTTCAATAACAAAATACCACCTAAAATTACCCACTGCATGTAACGTGATGATACACTTAAAAACGGAACCATTTTTGAGCGGAATTGCAGCCATTTGTAAGCTGTGGCATGTTGGACAGCATGACCACATTCGTGGGATGCAACCGCAGCTGCCGAAACACTTCTGCCGTGAAACACGTCAGGACTCAGGTTCACCGTTTTATCCTCAGGGTTATAATGGTCCGTCAGTTGGCCTTCAACAGAAACAACGCGAACGTCATAAATTCCACTATCTCTAAGCATTTTCTCAGCGATCTCGCGGCCGCTCATTCCATTGCTTAATCCTACTTGTGAATATTCTTCAAACTTACTTTTTAACCGCCATTGCACGTAAACACTTACGAGCATGACAAGTATACCGATAACATAGGCACCCATCATATCTTTTTCTCTTTAGATTTTTATGAAAAATTAAAATTTCAATACTTAAACGGAGCTTTTGATATTGGTCACTTGTATGAAATTTTCTTTTGCTCAATATCCTTGTTTAATCTTTTCAATTACCGCAGATGTTGAATATCCTTTTACAAGTGCTATCGTTTTTACCTCTCCTCCATTAGCAAGGACAAAATCCGCGCCAGCGATATTTTCGACTGTATAATCGTCACCTTTTACCAAAATGTCAGGTTTTAGAGCCTCTATCAGCTCACTCGGGGTAGGTTCGTCGAACAAAATGACAGCATCTACAAATGACAATGCTGACATCAAACGGGCACGTGCATACTCATTTACAACGGGGCGAAGTGGGCCCTTCAAACGGCTTACAGATGCATCTGTATTAAGCCCAAGTACCAGCCTTCCGCCCAATGCATGTGCTTTTTCCAGATAATCAATATGGCCCAGATGTACAATATCAAAACAGCCGTTGGTGAAAACAACTTTCTGGCCTGCTCTTTGCCAATCTTCAATCAGCGTTTTTGCTTCATCTATACGTACGATCTTACTTTCTGTCGGATTCATTCTCAATAATATTTTGGTATAAGAAAAGATGAATTAAGGATTGGTAACTGCCGCCACAGGTTCGTCTGTTGCCTTATTCTGAACTAGTACGAACAAAAATGCCAAAGCGCCTACTACCAGCATAAATAACATTTGCGTACCATGAATAAAAGTTGCCAGCGTTATCCCATCTTTTTGGGTTAAACCATACAAAACCATCACACTCCCTACCAATAAATGATAGGCTCCGATACCTCCCTGCGTAGGTGCTGTCATACCAATTGAACCTACGACAAGCAAGGTAAGTCCTGCCAATAATCCGAGTTGAGAAGTTTCCGGAATACAAAAGAAGAGCACATAAGAAACCAGATAGTATAAGATCCAGATCATTGCAGTGCTCAGAAAGAATAAACCTGGATTTTTCAATTTTCTCACACTCAGTAAACCTTCAAGCATACCTTGTAAAAATCCGGCGATCTTTTGAATAACTGCATTCTGCATCAGTTTATCCCGCAAAGAAGCACTGCGTAAAACGACAATTACAGCAATGATTCCAACCAGGAATACAATACCTCCAATGATCAGAAAAAGATTTGGACCCGCCGCAGGCTGTCCGTTTCCAGAGATTTTACTTTGAAACATTTCTGTAAAAAAGCTACTGAGGCGGTCAAATTCCAGTATGAAGTTCAAACCAATAAGTCCTAAAAGAATGATCACATCAAAAATCCTTTCCGCAACCACTGTTCCAAAACTTAGATTTACAGGAATTTTTTCCAATCTGTAAAGTGTTCCGCAACGGGTAACTTCACCCATTCTCGGGACAATATAATTGGCAAAATATCCGGTCAATACAGAGATTGTACTGTTTAACAGATTTGGTTTATAGCCAAGCGGCTCCATAAGCATTCCCCAGCGCCAGGCCCGGGTTATGTGCGCTCCTATTAAAAGAACACAGGAAAGCGCCATCCAACGCCAATCGGCCTGAGCAAATCTTTTAAGCATATCGTCAAGATTGATATCCTTAAAAACGAACCAGATCAGACCACCCGCAAGTCCCAGCGAGATAATATAGCGAAGTGCGCTTTTCATTTTTGGAAAATTTCGTTTGTGAGTAATAAGACAATCGTCAACAGCAAAGCTAAGCTACAAGCTGGTTGTTATGATCAGGGAAAACGACAAGAGGTTTGTAAGTTTTTGCTTCTTCCGGCGTCATACTTGCATACGATATAATGATGATGATATCGCCAATCTGCACCCTTCTGGCTGCGGCGCCATTCAGGCAGATCATGCCGGTATTGCGTTCACCTTTAATAACATACGTTACAAAACGTTCGCCATTATTATTGTTGACAATATGAACTTGTTCATTTTCAAGTAATCCGGCAGCATCCATCAGATCTTCATCAATGGTGATACTCCCTACGTAATTTAATTCTGCCTGAGTCACCTTAACGCGGTGAATCTTGGACTTCATGATGGTTAGTTGCATTACTCAGCTAGATGAGTGAAATTTTATTGTGAATGCGTGGAAATTCCGCAAAGTTAAAGGAATTATACACAGCCTTCAAAACATAACCGTTTTCGGCGTAGTTCCAATTTTGAATAGTATTCGAATAAGGCATATCTCCCGGCATTTTACCACCGAATTTTTATGGTCACCATACTATTCCGGAAAATAGTAATGGTGAAATAATAGGAAATAATAGTACTATATATCCGAACGTTGTTATATTTAAGCGCTGATTGTTTCCGTTCAGTATGATTTAGTGCAAACACGCTTTTGACTATTATTAATCTTATTTAAGACCAAAACCCGATGAGTACAGAGAATAAACCGAGCGGCGTGACGCGCCGTGACTTTCTTCAGAAAACGACCGCGGCCGCAGTGGGAAGTTTTTTTATCGTTCCAAGAAACGTGCTGGGCAAAGGATTTATCGCTCCGAGTGATAAATTGAATATTGCCGGTATTGGTGTTGGCGGTAAAGGATTTTCGGATACCAACAACGCCTGGAACAAAGGCGCAGAAAATCTGGTAGCGCTTTGTGACGTTGACTGGAATCAGGCAAAAAAGAATTTTGAACTTCATCCTGATGCCAAGAAATATAAAGATTTCAGACGCATGTTCGATGAAATGGGTAAGGATATAGATGCAGTAACGGTTTCAACAACGGACCATATGCACGCGATCATCGCGATGGCGGCCATGCAAAGAGGGAAACATGTGTATGTGCAAAAGCCTTTGACGCATGATATCTACGAAGCGCGTATGCTTACCGAAGCTGCGAGAAAATATAAAGTGGTGACCCAGATGGGGAATCAGGGTGCTTCCAATCCTGCGCAAACGCAGATGAAGGAATGGTTTAACAAAGGTTTGATTGGGAATGTTCATGAGGCACACGTATGGACAAACCGTCCGGTGTGGCCGCAGGGAATTCCTGTTCCAACTGCAAAAATGCCAACGCCGGAAGGTCTGGATTGGGATCTATGGGTCGGCTCTGCTCCATGGGTTGATTATAACCCTGCTTGGCATCCATTCAAATGGCGCGGATGGTGGAACTTCGGAACTGGTGCTTTGGGCGATATGGGATGTCACCTGATTGACCCTGCTTTCAGAACATTGGGACTCGGTTATCCAACAGAACTTGAATGTAGTGTTGGACAAGTATTTATAAAGGATTGGGATGCTGAATACATTCCTGAGGGTTGTCCTCCTTCCGCAAGAGTTCAGCTGAAATTCCCGGCTAATAAAGTGAATAAATCAGAAGTTACACTGACATGGCATGATGGCGGGTTGCGTCCATTCCACCCGGATTTGATTCCTGCAAATGATCCGCTCGGAGAGCCGGACAGCAGTAACGGTGTTTTATTGATCGGAGAAAAAGGTGTAATGACTTGTGGAACTTATGGTAAAGCACCAAAAGTTTATTTGAAAAATGGTACCAAACTGGAATACAAGGAAGGTAATTTTGGAAACAAATACACGCCAATGCCGGAATTCGGTCACCATGTTTCCTGGTCTGATGCCTGCAAAGCAGGTTTTCAAAGCAAAGAACACAAAGCACTGACTTCATCGTTTGACTACGCCGGACCTCTTACTGAAACAGTAATCATGGGTAATCTGGGTATCCGTAGCTATACGCTTCGCCAGGCGAGAGCTGACGGAAAAGGTTTTGACTTCCCTGGACGTAAGAAATTGCTATGGGATGGTACCAATATGAAAATTACCAACTTTGACGAAGCGAATCAGTTTGTGAAACGCACATATCGCGGGGACTGGAAATTGGAGTAGAATCCATTTATATATAAAACAGAAAAAGCCTCGGAAGAGGCTTTTTCTGTTTTATAGCAAACCGGAATTAAAAAATGATATTGTCAATTAACCTGACCGGACCTAAAAAAGTAGCAATGCAAAGTGCCGTAGTACCGGCAGCGCCCAGCGTATGTATAGGTTGCAAGGTTTTGATATTGACAACTTCAAAATAATCAAGTTCAAAGCCGGCAAGGACCAAAAATTCGCGTTGTACGGCTTCTTTTGTTTCTTCTATATCAACTCCGCTTAAAATTTTCTCTTTCGCGTCCACGAGTATTTTGTAAATAATCGGCGCATGTGCTCTTTCTGCTTCGTTCAGTCTTCTGTTTCTTGATGACATCGCCAGGCCGTCATTTTCTCTGACAGTCGGACAAACGATTAATTCAAGATTGAAAGACAAATCTGCAACCAGTCTTTTTACAACCGTTACCTGTTGTAAGTCTTTCTGGCCAAAATAAGCTTTGTGCGGCTGAACAATATTGAAAAGTTTGGAAACTACAATTCCCACGCCGTTAAAATGCCCAGGTCTCGAAGCGCCCTCCATAACCGTTTCAAGCAAACCAAAATTCATGGTAAGCATTGTTTGCTCAGGATACATTTCATCGACCGTAGGTGCAAAAACGGCAGAGCAGCCCGCGGTTTCTAACATTTTGCAATCTTCTTCCAGCGTCCTTGGATATTTCGCCAGATCTTCCGGATTGTTGAATTGTGTAGGATTTACAAAAATGGTGCAAACGGTGATGTCATTCTCAGTGCTTGCCGTTTCAATTAATGATATGTGTCCTTCATGCAGCGCACCCATGGTTGGAATCAGTCCAATACTTTTATTTTGGAGGCGTTGAACAGAAAGGAAATTTTTAAGGCTATGAATTGAAGTAAAAACTTCCATGAAAGGTATTTATAGATGTGAAGACGCCGGATTCGTTACAGACTGACTTTTTCAGTATTGCTGGTAAAATATGCTGATTCCGGCCTTTTCGCGGGGGTTTGTAAAATATTTGGCATAAATACGGCCAAACTCTGCGCAATATTACAATTAGTTTTTAACTTCTATTGAAATCCCGGTTTTTTTTATGTAATTTTGCAAAACTTTTTTTCACAAACTGCTAAATATCTAATGGACAAACTACGAATTTTGTATGTAGCCAGTGAAATCAATCCTTTTCTCCAAACCACAGATGTTGCGGATTATGTTAGAAGATTACCGCAAGCAATGCAGGAACGTGGCGCGGAAATCAGGATTTTGGTACCTCGATTTGGTCTAATCAATGAGCGTAAAAACAGGCTTCACGAAGTAGTTCGATTGTCAGGAATTAATATTACGGTTGGCGATGAAGAAAAACCGCTGATTATCAAGGTAGCCTCCATTCCAAACGCCAAATTACAAGTTTATTTTATAGATAACGATGACTATTTTCACCGTAAATCGGTATTCTTTGATAAGGAGAATAATTTTTACGATGATAATGATGAGCGTGCGATTTTCTTTTGCAAAGGTGTTCTTGAAACTGTGAAAAAACTGGGATGGGCACCGGACGTTGTACATTGCAACGACTGGATGACTGCTTTAATCCCGATGTATCTAAAAACTACGTATCGTAACGATCCGATGTTTAAAGATACAAAAAGTGTATTTACAGTACATAACAACGCTTTTGACTATAAATTTGATGCTGATTTGATGAGCAAGGCAAAAGCAATTGATGTTAGTGATGAGGCACTTTCGCATCTTCACTCAGCAGATTTTGAAGGTTTTGTTAAAATCGGATGTGCATATGCTGATGCTGTTGTCAAAGCCGAAGAGCATTGCAGCGACAGCCTTAACCAGATTTTCAACGATGCACCAAAGCGTGTTGAACTGGATGAGGAAGACGAAAAATTCTCTGAATCTTATTACAATCTGTATACAGATTTGATGAGCTAAAATAGAAAAACGAATTGTTAGATGGCGACCAGTTTCTGGCCGCCATTTTTTTGTGCTTTAATTTTTTGATTCAGTTGACGGAAGGCCACATACAGGGAAATTTCCAGATCATCACGGAATGTTTATATACTGATTTTTTAATAAATTTTAAGATTAAATCCTTCATTATGAATAATATAGTGTGTGTTCGAACACTCTATTAAAATTGGATAATTTTTAGGATTTAGTTTGTTATCTAGTTCAGCTTCTTATTTATTTGCACTCAATACTATACATACATCCAAAATAAATTAAGAGAAAATATGTGCGGAATTGTTGCTTATGTTGGAAGCAGAGAGGCCTATCCATTAATTATTAAGGGCCTTAAACGTTTGGAATATCGTGGTTATGACAGTTCCGGCGTTGCCTTGATGGAAGATGCAGAATTGAATATTTATAAGAAAAAGGGAAAAGTGACTGATCTGGAAAGTCAGTTGAATGGCAAACAATTAAAATCAACAATCGGAATTGGGCATACGCGCTGGGCAACGCATGGTGAACCCAACGATGTCAATGCACATCCGCATTTTTCAAACGATCACAAACTTGCCATTATTCACAATGGTATCATTGAAAATTACGCTTCGATCAAACAAAATCTTTTAAGCAAAGGACATGTATTTCACAGCGCCACGGACACAGAGGTACTGATTCATTTCATTGAAGATATTCAAAAGGAAACGGGGAAATCTTTGGAAGAAGCTGTCAGACTTGCACTTTTGGAAGTTGTCGGGGCTTATGCGATTGTTATCATGTCGGTAGATTTTCCGGATCAGTTAATAGCTGCAAGAAAAGGAAGTCCTTTGGTGATCGGAATCGGAGAAGATGAATTTTTCTTTGCTTCGGATGCAACACCGATTATTGAATATACAAAAGATGTGGTTTATCTGGATGATTATGAGGTTGCTGTGATTCGTGATGGCAAACTAAGCATTCAGAATCTGGACAACACCCAGAAAGTGCCTTATATCCAAAAACTTGAAATGGAACTGGAAACCATCGAAAAAGGTGGTTATGATCATTTCATGATAAAAGAAATTTTTGAACAGCCGCGCTCCATTGCGGACAGTATGCGTGGGAGATTGAGTGCTTCCGATGCACATTTACAGCTTGGCGGTCTGGCAGATTATATTGATGAACTGGCTGCCGCAGACAGGATCGTTATTGTTGGTTGCGGAACTTCCTGGCATGCCGGCCTGGTGGCGGAATATCTTTTTGAAGAACTTGCAAGGATCAATGTAGAGGTAGAATATGCTTCTGAATTCCGTTACAGAAACCCGGTTATCAAAAAAAATGATATTGTAATAGCCATTTCTCAATCCGGTGAAACGGCTGATACCCTGGCTGCGATCGAACTGGCAAAATCAAAAGGCGCGACTATTTTCGGGGTTTGCAATGTTGTTGGTTCTTCCATTGCCCGCGCTTCGCATGCAGGTGCTTACACACATGCCGGGCCGGAAATTGGTGTGGCGAGCACAAAAGCTTTTACCGCTCAGGTAACAGTTTTGACATTAATTGCCATCGCGGTTGCTAAACGAAAAGGCACGATCTCGGAAGAAACTTATCAGCAGCTTTTGAATGAACTGGAAGGTATTCCAACGAAGGTTGAAAAGGTTTTTGAAAATGCGGCCAAGATTAAGGAGATCGCTTTTATTTTTACTTATGTCCGGAATTTCATTTATCTGGGTCGTGGATTGAATTTTCCGGTTGCGCTTGAAGGAGCATTAAAATTAAAAGAAATCTCTTACATCCATGCAGAAGGATATCCGGCTGCGGAAATGAAACATGGCCCTATTGCGCTGATTGACGAAGATATGCCGGTGGTTTTTCTGGCTACAAAAGATGGATCTTATGAAAAAATAGTTTCCAATATTCAGGAAGTGAAAGCGCGGAAAGGTCGTGTGATAGCGATTGTTACAGAAGGAGATACGTTAATTCCGGGTATGGTTGATTTTGTGATTGAAGTACCTGAAGTTCATGAAATTCTTACTCCGTTGGTTTCGGTTATTCCTTTGCAATTACTTTCATATTATATCGCGGTTATGCGTGGAAGAAATGTTGATCAGCCAAGAAATCTTGCAAAATCGGTTACGGTTGAATAGCAATAAATTGATTTTCAGTTAATTGGAATAATAAAATAAGAAGCTGTCCTGTCTGGCGGTTTCTTATTTTTGTTTTGGAATCATACGTAAAATCAGTAATCCAAAATATTGTTTAGCTCTTTTCGTTAGCTTTGCGTGCTAAATTTCTGCTGAAAGAAATCAAATAAATCAATGCAAAACCGTTTCCCTCTCATTATTATTCTTGCTTTATTTTCGTCATTTCTTGTTTCCTGTGGAAATGATCAGCAGTCTTATGTTCCAAGACCGAAAGGTTTTAACCGTATTGACTTACCGGCTCAGACTTATCAAAAGCTGACAGAAAAACATCCTTACACTTTTGAATATTCCCGATCTGCGAGAATAATGCCGGATACTTTTGCTAACGCACAAAAAGACTGGATCTATATTTATTATCCTCAATTCAAGGCCAATATTCAGCTGACTTATAAAGATATCAATAATGATCCAAAACGTTTGCAGGATTATATTAATGATTCTTTTAAATTGACAGGTAAACATCAGGTTCGCGCTTCTTCAATTCAGGCGCAAAAGCTGGTTACGACAAATGATCTGACTGCGATGATTTTCAAGATTGAAGGCGATGTCCCAAGTCCCTATCAATTCTATACGACGGATAGTACCACGCATTTTTTACGCGGTGCGATCTATTTTTCTACCGCCACTAAAAATGATTCTTTGGCTCCGGTAGTAAATTTTATTCAAAAAGATATGGTACATCTTTTGAACACATTGCAGTGGAGATAAAGTGATTTTAATCTTGTAGCGAATACAGGAAGAATGTATCTTTGAAATAAATATTAACACTTCTTCATAAAAATGGCCAGAAAGCAAATCAAAAATCAGCTCCCACTTGATTTCTCAGTTCGTGGAAATAGAATTATTCTGCATTTAGGTCAGGTGGAAAGCCAGAAATTTGCTAACCAGCTTTTTGATGGATTGGTCAACGGCGACTGGGTTATTGAGCCAGCAGGCGAGGTTGCCGATGTATCTTACGCTCAGGATATCGTTCATCAGATCGGTCATAAATTACCTTATCCCGAAGGAATTAAAATTGCTCAGTTACATAATATTGATACAACCTTCAAAGGTTTTGCCTGCATGTATCATCAAAAAGGCTGGGTATTTGTGAATGCTGCATCAGAGATTAATGAACGGAATTACCACATTCATTTATTGACGGTATCGCTTGGTCTGCATAGTATGTATTCGAGTCCGGCCTCTTTGGCAAATCGTTCGGAGCAATTGATTTTTGATGCATTGTTGCCCTACAAAGATGTTGAAAGTTTTTTCCGTGATGATATTTCCAAAATCCCGGGTTTCCTTGCTTCTGATATTGCCAACTTTTTTAAAGTGCCATTCCCTATGGTTTTGAAAAGAGCAATGCAATTAAGAATTATCACAGACGAACAATACCGCACCTTCATGACGGTTAAACCAGCTGCTTCAACAAAACCAAGAGAGCTTTTTATTTCGAAGGAAGGAAATATTGATGATCTGGAAGCGCAATTGTTTGCAGAAGGATCAGGTGAATGATTTCTCCCAGCCCTAGGTATCCAGATTGCTCAAATCCGGCAAGGGACTAACCGAAGTCCATCCGCCATCCACTATCAGACTTTGCCCGGTAATATGCCCTGATGATGGCGAAAGCAGGAATAACGCTGCATTCGCAATGTCTTCACAAATTGCAGGCCTGCCCATGGGAGTAATTCCGGACCATATTTTTGGGTAAGTCGGATCGGTTGTTAACGTTCTTTCTGTTAACGTAGCACCTGGCGCAACTGCGTTAATTGTGATTCCGTAAGGAGATAATTCCAGTACAAGATTTTTGGCAAGCATTTCCAGCCCGGCTTTCGTCATCGCATAAGCACCCAGAAATTTATGTGATTGATGACCAACAACAGACGACATCAGCAAAACCCTCCCACCTGATTTTTGGGTCCGCATTTGCCTGGCTGCTGCCTGAGTCAGTAAAAATGATCCCATCAAATTCACCTCCAAAACCTTTTGAAGATTTTCTTTTGGGTAATCGAAAAAGTCACCAAAGAGAGTAATACCTGCATTGGCAACAGCTATGGTTAACTTTCCAAAACAACTGACGGCTTCTTCCACCATTCCGTCGATGATATCAGATTGCGAAGCATCTCCTGCAAATGCAATACATTCTCCGCCCATTCCCCGAATGGTATTGGCAGCCTGAGTGGCAAGATCTGCATCAAAATCGTTTAAAATTACGCCAGCTCCTTTTAATGACAATTGTTTGGCAATCTCAAATCCAATTCCTTGTCCGGCACCTGTTACGATGGCAACCTGGTTATTAAATATGTCGGTATTCATAATTTTTGTGGGTTAGGTTTATTTGCCGGTCTGGAAAATTGATTTTATTAACCATTCCGACTTTTATAACCCGTCGGACGGCCGAAAAAGCCGTCCGACGGGTCGCTCGCTCCAAAATCAGGCTATGTGCCACCGGTACGACTGTTTTTTCTACCGTCCAACCGGGTTATAAACTATTTCAGATTCAAATAGTGATTGTACTCTATCACAGAGTTATCAATTAGTTAATCACTTCGACTTTTTATAACCCGTCGGACGGCCGAAAAAAGCCGTGCGACGGGTCGCTCGCTACAAAATCGCTATGTGCCACCGGTCCGACGGTTTTTTCTACCGTTGGACCGGTTTAAAAACTATTTAACAGCGAAAAATACAGTATCACTAAAATATCCTCTCAATCATTTCCTCAGAAAGTACCTGTCTCGATAGTTCCAAAAACTCATTCCCATCCTCTGAAATATTGAACAGCAACCAGGCCTTTTCTTGGTTACATAACTTTTCATTTCTCAGCAAAGCATATTCCTTTGCAGAACTAAATTCCCACCTTTCAATTTTCTTTACCAGACCTGCCTTCAAAGGATTTTGATGAATATAATGAAAGCATGTTTCAGCGTATAGTGGATTTTTTGTTTCCAATACCTTCGCTTTTGTGTGCTGTTGAAATAACGAACCAGTTCTGTTTTGTTGTTTATTAACAGCCTGGGAATATGAACTTAATATGATTTGAAATGCTCTGTTTATCTCCTTTTCCTCCGATTTATCTTTTGATTCAATTAAAAAATGAAAATGATTTGGCATGAGACAATAGGCTAGCAAGTCGCAATGAGGCAAAAGATATTTTTCTACTTTTTTAATGAAATAAAGATAATTACCATAGTTGAAAAATATCTTTTCCTTGTTATTGCCTCTGTTGTACACATGGTATAGTGTGTTTGGTTTAAATTCCATGAAGTGTGTTAATGTGTGTTGTGAATGAAAATTTAGCAGTTTGTATCCTGATTCTATATTTTCTGATTGTTGACACTTTTATAACCCGTCGGACGGCCGAAAAAAGCCGACCGACGGGTCGTTTGCTCCAAAATCGCTATGTGCCACCGGTCCGACGGTTTTTTCTACCGTCGGACCGGTTTAAAAACTATTTCAGATTCGAATAGTGATTGTACTCTATTACAGAGTGATCAATTAGTTAATCACTTCGACTTTTTATAACCCGTCGGACGGCCGAAAAAGCCGTCCGACGGGTCGTTTGCTCCAAAATCGCTATGTGCCACCGGTCCGACGGTTTTTTTTACCGTCGGACCGGTTTAAAAACTATTTTAGATTCGAATAGTGATTGTACTCTATTACAGAGTGATTCATTAGTTAATCACTTCGACTTTTTATAACCCGTCGGACGGCCGAAAAAGCCGTCCGACGGGTCGCTTGCTCCAAAATCGCTATGTGCCACCGGTCCGATGGTTTTTTTACCGTCGGACCGGTTTAAAAACTATTTCAGATTCATAGAATATTAAATTATATCAATGCGAATCCCTCGTCACCTTATCCCCGGAACCACCTCTCAAAAAGTCCAGATCAGCACCAACGTGCGCTTGCATGACGTGATTGATATGAAGATTAACGTAACCGCGGTTATAACCCATTTCCAGAGGTTTCCACAAAGCGCGTCGTCTTTCCAGTTCTTCATCCGATACTTCCAGATTTAACTTTCTGTTTTCGACATCCAGTTCAATATAATCGCCATCCTGCACCAATGCCAATACGCCACCCACAGCGGCTTCCGGAGAAATATGCAAAACAACAGTTCCGAAACCGGTACCGCTCATCCGGCCATCAGAAATACGGACCATATCAATGACACCTTTTGCCAGCAATTTTTTTGGTAAAGACATATTCCCAACCTCAGGCATACCTGGATATCCCTTTGGGCCTACATTTTTCAAAACCAGAATACTGTTTTCATCCACGTCCAGATTCGGGTCATCCAATCTTGCTTTGTAATCATCTATATCTTCAAAAACAACTGCTTTTCCACGGTGTTGCATAAGTTCCGGTTTCAAGGAAGCCGACGGTTTTATTACCGCTCCGTTTACACTCAGATTTCCACGAACAACAGCCAGACCTGTAAGATCCTTAACGGGTTCTTCCAGAGTCGCAATTACTTCACTATCAAAACATTCTGCGGAAGCACAGTTTTCTGCGACTGTTTTTCCATTGGCTGTAATTGCGTTTTGGTGTAACAGGGAAAGCATTTCCTTGATCACAACCGGCAGACCGCCAGCATAATAGAAATCTTCCATAAAATAACCACCAGAAGGTTGGAGGTTCAGCAGGAGCGGTATTTTTTCGCACAATGCGTTAAAGTCATCCAGAGAAAGATCGACACCAATACGACCGGCTATCGCCAGCAAATGGATCACAAAATTTGTAGAACCGCCAATGGCTGCATTCAGCATAATTGCGTTTTCAAAAGCTTCTCTGGTTAATATTTGTGAAAGACGCAGATCATCTTTCACCATCTGCACAATCCGGCGACCGGATAAATGCGCGATCACTTTTCTTCTTGAATCGGCTGCCGGAATTGCAGCGTTTTCAGGCAAAGTCAAACCAAGCGATTCAACCATACAAGCCATGGTTGAAGCTGTTCCCATTACTGCACAATGTCCCTGGCTGCGGCACATACAAGCTTCCGCCGTAGTCAGTTCTTCCTGAGTGATTTCACCTTTCCGATACATTTCGCTGAACCGCCAAACATCACTGGTACCAATCGTTTTTCCGCGGTAACGGCCTGTCAGCATAGGTCCGCCTGAAACCACAATAGTAGGAATATCCACACTTGCTGCGCCCATAACCAAAGAAGGAGTTGTTTTATCACAACCACAAAGCAATACCACTCCATCAATCGGATTGGCGCGGATCGATTCCTCAACATCCATACTGGCCAGATTTCTGTACAACATGGCCGTAGGTTTTATCAAGGTTTCACCCAGCGACATAACCGGAAATTCCAGTGGAAATCCGCCTGCTTCCCAGACACCCCTTTTCACAGATTCGGCCAGTTCACGGAAATGTCCGTTGCATGGCGTCAATTCCGAAAACGTATTACAAATACCAATTACAGGGCGTCCTTCAAATTCGTCAGCCGGATAACCCTGATTTTTCATCCATGCTCTGTATATAAATCCGTCTTTTCCTTCTTTTCCAAACCAGCCTCGGCTGCGCAATTTATTTTCTTCCATTAGTCGCCATTGTTTATATTCGATTAGTAAAGGCAGTAAGTTGTTAAATATAATTCCATCCGCCCTTTAAAAAGTAAAATATAGTATCTTCGTCTACCACGTGGCTGCTATTATACTATGATTTGTCCAGATATTTTTCGGTTGCCTTTTTCCATCCTATTAACCTGCTTATTTATCAGCGCGACAGCCCTGCCATCTATGGCTCAGATTCATAATGGGCAGTTTCTTGAAAAATTGCTGAAAAAACATTCGACTCATTTAGCCAATGTTCTGGATAATCCGGATAAATATGAGGTTCAGATTTTATATACCAAAATTGATCGTAACAATAAGAATGAGCCTCGTTTTACTACATATGGATATCATGTCAATAGCTCAAAATATTTCTATCCCGCCAGTACAGTAAAACTTCCGGCCGTGCTTTTGGCTTTGGAGAAATTAAACAAACTTGGCATTGACAAGTATACGCCGATGTTTACCGGCGCAGACAGACCGGAGCAGACTGCTGTAAGTTCTGATACAACAGCCGAAGATAAATTACCATCAGTGGCACATTACGCAAAAAAAATATTGCTGGCGAGCGACAATGATGCTTTTAACAGATTGTATGAATTTATCGGGCAAAAGGATTTTAATGATTCTCTGCATGCCAAAGGGTATAAGGATGTGAGAATTTCTCACCGGCTCGAATCTCCGGTTGGTACTGAAAATAATCGTTATACCAATCCAATCCGTTTTGAAAAAGATGGAAAACTGGTTTACGAACAGCCAGGAAAATATTCAGATCAAAAATTTATTTCACCTGATCCGATTAAAAGAGGAAAGGGGTATATCAAAAACGGAACGCTTGTTAACGAACCGTTTGACTTTACAGAAAAGAACTTTTTTGCGCTTGAAGATCAACATAAACTTTTAAAGGCACTATTCTTCCCGGAAAGTGTTCCGGCAAAGGAACGCTTTAATCTGACGAAGGAAGATTATCGTTTTGTATACCAATATATGTCACAATTTCCGGTTGAAACGGAATTTCCAGCAAATTATACGGATGATTATTACGACGGTTACGTCAAATTTTTACTGTTTGGAGGAACAAAAACACGTTTGCCCAGACATATTCGCTTATTTAATAAATGCGGTGATGCTTATGGATATTTGCTCGATAACGCTTACATCGCAGATTTTGAAAAAGGAATTGAATTCATGTTGACGGCCGTTATTTATTGTAATGAAGATCAGATTTTCAATGATAATAAATACGATTATGATGAAATCGGGTTACCTTTTATGCGTGATCTAGGAAAGGCAGTTTTTGATTATGAACTTGAAAGACATCGTACAAACCGTCCTGATCTTGGCCGTTTTGAGGTTCGGTACGACAAATAAATCAGGAGATTTTTAACTTAATCCTTGGAGCAATCTGGCAGATGTAGAGATTGATAAAATGGCCGGCAATCAATAAGATTGATCCAATATATCCCAGCCAATGAAATATATAATGCCTTCCTTCAAAAATAAGTGAGACTGCAAAGATCAATAAAGCTCCCCATAGCAGCATTTTCAATAGAATCGATTTGTGATCTTTTGTTGCAAAATATACTGCAATCCCATTGATCAGTATAAAAATATAATCAAGCGAAATAAAACCGATGTATGTGTGATGGTTATCCGTAAATGCTGTTCCCATCGCAAGGGCAGGTACGGCGATGCAATGGATTATGCACAAAACGGACCCGAGTATTCCTATATAATCTGCTTTGTTGTGTGAATGTGTCATTACTGATTTTGAATGATAGGGGTACAAAAGTAAAACTTCGCACTTTTAAATGCAACAATGTTGCAAAATATTTTGTTGATTATTTTGAAGCATAAATGAAAAGAATTTGTCTTTATGACGATTTTCGTGAACTTCGAACTTAACTTTGGCAGGAAAGGTTTTTAAGGTAGCCAATACCAGAATAGAATTTAAATTGGTACATAATGGAGCAATTGAGGGAAACATTGAAAGGTCATCATTTACGTACAACAACGTGTCGTGAGGATGTACTTTCTGCTTTTATAAATAAGAAAAATGCGCTTTCACATGGTGATCTGGAAGGAGCGTTAGGAGAAAGCTACGACCGTGTAACAATCTATCGTACTTTAAAAACTTTTCTGGAAAAAGGTATTATTCATAAAGTGCTGGATGATGAAGGCTTGCGTTATGCACTTTGTTCACAGCAATGTTCGGAAGAAAAACACCAGCACGACCACATCCATTTTAAATGCAGTGCTTGTGGTAAAACAAATTGTCTTGAAAATTTACACATCCCGAATGTTACTTTACCACAGGGATATCAGCCTGCAAGTTTCAACTTGCTTATTCAGGGTACCTGTCCTGAATGTGTTGCTGAATAAATATAAAAAGGGGAGGCCGGTAAAAAACCAGTCTCCCTTTCTCATTACTTCCACCTATTTCACTTTCAGATTAAAATCAAGGTTTACATCATCGCTGCCAGGTGTGATGGTTCCGTTTTTAGCATTTGGCTGATGACGAAGCTGCACTTTTAGTGTACCTGTGCCGGCTGCTCCCGCTATGGCAGTACCAGTTAATCCAATCGGATAGCCATTTGTATCCTTATCTCCGTAAGTATAAGTCAAAAGTGTTGTAGGATTTGGCGTATAAACCAATAAATGCTCAAATGCTTTTTCCTTGATTTCTGCTGTGATATCGTCAACCGGCGTTTTACTTTCATCCAGGAATGCGGGTGTCAAAGTATAACTTGTATTTGCTTTCAATGAAATAGTATCAAATTTGGTTGGCGCATTTCCACCATCTCCATCAGGATCTTTGTAAGCAAAAGTGGTTACCGTTCCGGTCCCAACTTCGGTAAATGTGAGCGTAACGGATGTGATCAGCTCATTTTCATCATCGGCTTTCACCTCATCGCCTGAGTCTTTACACTGCGTGAATAATGTGGTAATGCCAAAAAGTAACATCCAGGTTAATTTACGATTCATGTTCATTTATTGTTTTGTTAAATAAAAAAAGGATAAGATCTTTTCAGGCTCCGAATGTCCATTTGAGGCGTAGCGAAGCATTTCGGCCAATGTCGTCAGCATAATAGCGGAAGCGGTTCATGTAATCCCGGTATACGGTGTTGAATAAGTTTTGAACAGAAAGTCCGATTTCCAGTTGTTGTTTATTGGACAAATGGATGGTGCCGCCGGCCTGAATATTCCAAAGTGAATAAGCCGCAGGCGGGGGCATAAAATCACTGTTCGGTGGAACAAGTTTCTGGCGCGCTACCCACAGATTTCCAACAGAAAAAAAGACATTATGAAAGTTTGCCAATAAAGGAATTTCATATTTTAACTGATTATCCAACCGGTTTGCAGGAATCATCACCAGATAATCATCATTGCGGGTATCGTAAGCTTTCAGGTAACTTAGCTTGCTGGTTACGGTGATGTTTTTGACAAACTGCCAGGCAGCAGAAACATCAATCCCCTTAAAGGATGCATCTGTTTGTGTGTATTTGAAATAGGGGAAAGCACCTCTCACCGTCAAAATCGGTTCTGGCTGAGGTTTCAGATAAATAAAATCCTTGATATAATTAAAATAACCACCGATTTCAATCGTAAGTTTTTCACTTGCGTATTTTATACTGGCAATCGAGTTGAAAGCTTTTTCAGGATGTAAAGTAGAATCTCCTTTTTCATAAGCCGCGGCTCCATGATGCACACCGTCGCTGAACAATTCACTTACGTTTGGTGCGCGCCAGGTACTGCCGGCGTTGAGACGTGCCGATAAATTTTGTGTTAAATTCCTGGTTGCTCCCACAGTCCCGGAGGCATTGTGGAAATCAAAATAATTTGAAATTTTCTGGCGGCTCGCAATCCTGTGCGTACTCAAGGTGCGGTAATCATAGCGAACACCGGCTTCAAATTCCCAGTCATTTTTGATATACCTTTCAATCCAGAAAACGCCGATATTAAATTGGTTGAAATTCGGGATCAGCGGCCGGCCCGTCATCAGATTATACTGGTATAATGTACTCAAACCAATTTGTCCCGAGATTTTTCCGGCGATTGGTTTATGATCCCAGATCACATCATTCGTCAGTGTATTAAGTTTGAAAGTTAATTCCGGATGATTCAATGCCGCTATCGAATCATTTCTCGGGACGTGTAAATCATATTCATTCCGGTTGTTGACCTGTTGCGCAATGGTCCATTGCAAACGGTTTCCATCCTGAAAATTATAATGCGCTTCTGCTTTGAGCAGATCATGCGTTACGTTTTGATCGGGCCTTCCGATCTTGTAGCTAAATCCTGATTTAACGAAAGGTTCGCCATTTTTTATCACGTTAAGTAAATCGGTCACACTGCCAATATGTGAGCCTGAGAAGATGCCGATTTTTGTATCAAAACGGCTGTAAAAAAGATCAATTCCAAAACCTTTGTGACGGTAGCCGGCACCAAGAGAAAAATTCTTTTCACTGATTCCGGTGTTATCAAGGAAATAATTCGGCGTACGAATATTTCCACCGCGTTTGATAGTACCCTGTGCACGCCATCCAAAACCGGATAATCCTTTTATTCCTCCCTGTATAGTCGAAGAAACAACACCTTGCCGACCGTTTGTAAAACCAACGAGATTCACTTCACCGCTTAACGGTTTGTTAAAAGGCAATTCCTCCGGTTCAACCAGAATCACACCACCAATAGCATCCGAGCCATACCGCACTCCGGCTGCGCCTTTAATAACAGAAAGGCGTGTTGCAACAAAAGGATCGATTTCCGGTGCATGTTCAGAACCCCATTGCTGACCTTCCTGCCTGACGCCATTGTTCAGGATCAAAATCCGGTTGCTATGCAAACCATGTATAACCGGTTTTGAAATCGATGACCCGGTTTGCATGGAAGTCACACCGGAAATCCCTTTTAAACTTTCACCTAATGTTTGTCCTCTGGTTTGTTCAAGATCATTTCCAGAAATCATGGTCAGCGGCTGCGATGATGGTGCATCTGTCCGTTGTGCTGTGATCTCCACATCTTTTAAATGAACTTCCTGTTCCAGAAGTGTGAAATTCTCTTCGTGCCCGGTTTTCAGATCGATGGATTGTTTATAAACACTATATCCTACAATCCGCGCTTCGAGTGTGTAAGCTCCGGGGCATAAATCCTTGATTTCGTATCGTCCTTTATCGTTCGTAAAAACACCATTCGTTGTACCTGTCAACAAAACAGTTGCTCCTGCAATGGGCTGGCCGCTATGCTGGTCGCGAACAAATCCTTTGATAAAACAGGTACAAGAAGGGTTTTGTCCATGGCTAATAGATGAATTAATAAGGATCAGGAATAAGAAAAAATAACTTTTCATCTGTTATTAAAAAGGAAGTATGTCATGAAGAGCTGATTTCAGAATGAAAAATTTCTTCACCAACATTCACCGGATTATGTTCAAGATTAGGAGTGACGAGTCAATAAACGGAATTTGTTTTTGCCACAACGTTGCAAAAGTATTATATATGCAACTATGTTGCAATATAAATTCTGATTTTTCTTCCCGGCTTTTATTTTTTAGCTTGTAAATTTGGGAACTGAATGTTGTCAAAAAGCCCTCAGCTAACCGTAAATCCAGATAAAGTGCCGGATCTTCTACTGATTAAAATTTTATTAATGCCACCGCTAATCGCTGGTGTGACACTTTCCGTGCGAAAATGGGGAGAGGGATTTGGTGGCTGGGTGGGAGGATTTCCCTGGATTGCAGGCCCGATTTCGATTTTTATAGCCCTTGAAAACGGCGCAGATTTTGCGGCTTCCACAGTACCATCCGCTTTGATGGGATCAATCGGTACTACCTTTTTTGCTTTAATTTATTCTATTGCAGCACCAAGAATGCATTGGCTTCCGGCATTGTTACTCAGTTATCTGGCATTTTTTATTGTTGCACTGGCGTCATTGGGACGAACACCTTCGCTACCTTTTGCAGCCGTTTTAAATTTGATTGTGCTGACAGGCGTCTTGTATATTTTTCCAAAACCAAAGGACAAGCCAGAATATAAAAAACACCCTTTTTATGATATTCCGTTGAGAATGTTTGTAGCAACATTATTTGTGGTTTTATTAACCCAGCTTGCAGAAAAGCTAGGTCCTACATGGAGCGGAATTCTGACGCCATTTCCAATTATGACCTCGACACTTGCCGTTTTTACGCATATACAACAAGGTCCACAAGCCACAGCCAGAATTCTTTTTGGATTACTCTCTGCAAGTTACGGTTTTGTACTTTTCCTTATCGGTGTATGGTGGCTCGTACCGGTAATGCCGGTTGCAATTGCATACGGTATCCTGGCTATACTGACAATGGCGGTAAATGCGTTGGCTATAAGATTGATAAAGAAACAGGATCAGTTGGCATCTTAAACACGTTCCAGTTTCACCGGATATGTTTTCTTCGCATTCCACTGGCAAACGTAAATGTTTTTGTCCTGATCTATACAAACGTCATGACAGTGCATAAATATTGGTTTGTCCTGAACCATAAGCTGCAATTTTCCATTGACATACTCCGGTTTAGTACCCCCGGGATTGGATATTACTTTGTTGTTTTTGTCAAGAATTGTAACAAAACCCGAATCTGGTGTCTGGTTTAAATAGCGCAGACGAGACCAGCAAACACCGGAATATAATGTGTCGCCATCGAATACCGGACGACATACATATGCACCCGGCAAAAAGATCGTCGATAAATATTTCCCGTCTAATGTGAAACGTTTGAATGCGTTATGGGCGCGGGAAGTGATCAACAGAGTAGGATTGGCTTTGTCACGCGTGTCAATCGCGATACCGTGTGCCGTAGAAAACTGACTGTCTTCGTCGCCCGGGCCGCCAAATTTATCTATGAATTCACCTTTTGGTGTATATCTCAAAATCCATTGCGAACCATATCCGTCCGCAATATAGATTGTCCCATCAGGGCCAATTGCCGTTTCGGTTGGTTTAAAAGCATCTGCTTCTTTATACGCTCCAACTTTTGAAGGATGCTCAATAGTCATCAGGATTTTCCCTTTCAGATCTGTTTTAAAAACTTTTCCTATATTAGGATCACATATAAAAAGGAATTCCTCTCCATTGGCATTCCAAAGCGTGAGCCCATGTCCGCCAGGGAAATCGTGGCCCCAGCTATCCAGTAATTTACCGGAACGATCATAGATCAATATATTATTCTTCACCTCGTCGCCCACCATAATCAAACGCCCTTTGCTGTCTTCAACCATTTCATGGCAGTTGTTAACCGGAAATTTGGACGCATCCAGATTCCCCCAACCCTGATGTACCCGGTAGCGGTGTGTTCCATGACCGATTATTTCTCCGTCTGCTTTTGGTTTGGCGTTAAGGATATAAAATGGTTTGAAAGTAAGTGCGGCGGCGGTTACGGCTGCAACTTTGGCGAATTGACGGCGGGATTGATTATCGTTCATGAAAAGAGGTTTTTCAAGAAAAGACGGAGAATCTGATTTTCTATCTATTTTCTATAAAAAAGACCTTGCAATTTGTGTTTGCAAGGTCCTGGATTCTTTGGTAAATGTAATGAATTTGGGAGAAATTATTATGTCACCCTTTCAGGGTTGGTTTATGGCTAAGTCAGCCTCCTCTATAAAAATGTCATCCTTTCAGGATTGGTGGAAATTAGAGATCTTTTATAAAAACTTGATTATGAATTTCCTGAATAACGCTTTCCGTAACGGTTTAGCCAATCCATCAATTTATTCACGTCCTGCATTTTAAATAATTCACTACCCGAATTCATTGTAGCGGCTGATCCGCAGGCAACGCCCATTCTTACGGCTTCACGCAGAGATTTTCCTTGTGAAAGTGTCCAGACAATGCCAGCTACCATACTATCCCCAGCACCAACAGCACTTTTTTTCTTAACGGGTGGTGCGGGAATATGTTCAACCTGATCTTCTGTAACAAGCATGGCCCCCATAGCACCCATAGAAACCACAACCACTTCACATTGATTACGGATAATGAGCGCACGTGCCGCATCATCCACATCATCCATTTCCAGTTTGTCAACGCCAACGAGCTGGCTTAACTCTGTAATATTTGGTTTTAACAAATAAACACCTGCTTCCGTCGCGGATTTGAGTGCGTCACCTGAGGCATCTGCAATAAACCGGGCACCTTGTTTGTGCGCAATCTTTGCAATTTGTCCGTAAAAATCATCAGGGGCACCAGGCGGCAAACTACCGCTGGCTATGATATAAGAAGGTTTGGGATCAAATTCTTCTATGGTTTCCAGAATAGAGCGGACTTCGGTTGGCATCAATTCCGACCCCGGAACACCAAAACGATATTGAAAACCAGTACTGGTTTCTAAAACATGGAAATTTTCACGTGTCCATTGTTTTGTTTCAATGACCAAAGTTTCTACGCCTTCGCTTTTTACCAGTTTGTGCAAACGTTGTCCGGTTGGACCACCAATTGTAAAAATCGCTGTTGGATTTCCACCCAGCCGGTGTATGGCTTTTGCTACATTAATACCACCTCCGCCAGCTTCAAAATTAGGCGTGTCGCAACGCAGTTTATTTTCCGGGACTATGCGATCTACGTTCGCACTTTTATCCAGAGCCGGGTTAATGGTTAGTGTTACAATAGGTCCGGTAGCCATATTTTTTGTAGTAAATTTATATTAAATAGAAACCAGTTGTTAGTAATGCATTTATATGAACCAAATTACGATAATATAAACAGAAAAGTAACCGTCAGTTCTCTCATTTTCTTTTACAAATTGTCATACAGACAATTTTAAGCATCAGCCTTCTGTCAGATTCCAGCCGCCATCAATGGTAAGTGTTTGGCCGGTTGTAAATTTGGAATAGTCCGACATGAAATACACAGCCGATCCGTCCAGATCAGCTGGCAATCCAAACCGGCCGCCATTCAGTGTTTGTTTAGCACTGATAAATTCTTCGATCTGCTGGTTTTTATTTTCCGGATTTTCAATAATAGAAGGAGCTATCACGTTGATCCGTATGTTATTTGGTGCATAAGTAGCAGCAATAGACCGGGAAAAACCAATCACCGCAGATTTTGCAGTGGCGTAAGCATGCGCAGAAAAATGTCCTGGAAAAGGAGTGAAGTCCAGTGCAGAACTCATATTTAAAATAGCACCGCCTTTTCCCATACCAAGAAATGCCTGAACGGCAGCTTGATTTGATAACATCAAAGAAGTTAAATTTAAGTCCAGCGTACTGTTCCAGCCACTTAACGTTAATTGATGTAAGGGGCCGTCACCGAATTTTTTTCCGCTGCCACCGGCAACATGATAAAGCCCGTCAAAACTACCAAACTCCCTGATGCACAATTGAATGGCTTCCAAAGAAGTATTGGCCTGGGTGGCATCTCCTTGTTTGGCGCGGGCCTGGCTTCCTAGTTGTAATTCAGCGATGAGGCAATTTTCCGGATTTCTCCCAACCACCACCACATTCGCCCCATGCTTGACAAAAGCCTTGGCAGCAGAAAATCCCAAACCCGTTGTACCTCCGATAATTACGATCGCTTTATTTGTCAGCCAGTTTTCCATACGTTCCATTTTTTATGCAAAATAGAACTATTACCATAGAATGTAAAATAAAAGCACCTCGCCGCTCTGAAAACAGAAACAACAAGGTGCTTTTATTTTGAATATAAATCCTTAGCCTAAGCTACCGAACGGAGCAAAGACATCGATGATTTGCTGAATTTTTCCTGAGCATAATCTAACGTCATCGTAAATTCCTTCACATCTTTTTGTGAGGGTAGATCAAACATGGCGTCTGTCATGATTGATTCACAAATGGCACGAAGTCCGCGGGCTCCTAACTTGCAAAGCATAGCCTGGTCTACGATGAAATCAAGCACTTCTTCAGTAAAGTGGAGTGTAATGCCTTCCATCGCAAAAAGCTTGCTGTATTGTTTTACCAATGCATTTTTTGGTTCTGTCAGAATGCGACGTAAGGTTTCACGGTCAAGCGGATCCAAATGCGTAAGCACCGGAAGGCGGCCGATCAATTCTGGAATCAAACCGAAAGATTTCAAATCCTGAGCTGTTACGTAACGCATTAAATTGCCCTTGTCAAAAATTTCGATGATCCGGTTATCTCCTGAAAATCCGATCGGGCGCGTATTGATACGTTTTGCGATATGGCGTTCAATACCATCGAATGCTCCTCCGCAAATGAAAAGAATATTTTCTGTATTAATCGTAATCATTTTCTGATCCGGATGTTTACGACCTCCTTGCGGTGGAACATTAACTGACGAACCTTCCAATAATTTCAAAAGCGCCTGCTGAACACCTTCGCCGCTTACATCACGTGTAATGGATGGATTATCCGATTTACGGGCAATTTTATCCATTTCATCGATATATACAATACCTCTTTCTGCTGCTTCAACATTATAATCAGCTGCCTGCAAAAGACGTGTCAAAATCGTTTCAACATCCTCACCAACATAACCTGCTTCCGTTACAACGGTTGCATCGGCAATGCAAAAAGGTACCTGAAGAATACGTGCGATTGATTTAGCAAGATATGTTTTACCAGTTCCGGTTTCACCTACCATGATGATATTCGATTTTTCAATCACAACGTCATCGTCAGTGACCGCCTGGTTCAGACGTTTGTAATGGTTGTAAACTGCCACAGCTAACGAACGCTTGGCATCATCCTGACCTATCACATATTGTTCAAGAAAACGTTTGATCTCTGTCGGAGGAATCGATTTGAGTTTTGGCAACTTCGTTTTCTTATCTTTTTTATCGTCTTTGGAGTTTAGCTCTTCGGTAATGACCTGATATCCCTGAGCAATGCAATGATTGCAGATGTGGGCATCAATACCTGAGAGTAAAAGTTCTACTTCATTTTTTTTGCGTCCGCAAAACGAACAACTTACTTGTGCCATCGGAGAATATATACAGTTATTGAATTACTATTTAAGCACATACCCATGTTTTGGTTATGTGAAAATCACTATAATAGAATATGGGTTTATAACAAAAGGATCAGGCGCATTGTTTCAAAAGACTGAATTACTGTTTGATGCTTTTAACAATACCGGTTTAAACATATTTAAAACAAATCGTGCCACAATGAATAAGCAGAAAAATTCGCAGTGAATAACTTAACCTTAACACATTGAAATATAATGATTCCGTAAAGTTCGGGCTTTTTAAGTTTGTTACAAAATTCAGTTTATACCATAAAAGAAAAACCACCCGTAAGTTACTTAACGGGTGGTTTTTGTAAAGAAGATATTTTGAAAACTTATTTATCGCGCGTCAAAATTTCGTCGATAAGTCCATATTCTTTTGCTTCGTAAGCACGTAACCATTTGTCGCGATCCGAATCAATACTGATCTGCTCAGCAGTTTGTCCTGTATGGTTTGCAAGGATTTCGTAAAGCTCATGACGAAGTTTTACGATTTCACGGGTTGTAATTTCAATATCAACCGAAGTTCCCTGTGCTCCGCCGGATGGCTGGTGAATCATCACACGTGCATGTGGAAGTGCTGAACGTTTTCCGGCTGCTCCACCTGCAAGTAATACAGCACCCATAGAAGCAGCAAGACTTGTACAAACCGTAGCTACGTCCGGACGAACATACTGCATGGTATCATAAATTCCCAAACCAGCATAAACAGATCCACCAGGACTGTTGATATACATCAGGATATCTTTTTTAGGATCAGCTGACTCTAAAAACAACAATTGAGCAACAATTATATTGGCTATATTATCATCAACACCTGTTCCCATAAAGATGATACGATCCGCCATTAATCTTGAAAATACATCCACTTCACGAAAGTTCATCGGACGCTCTTCAATTACCGAACGGGTCATGTTTTCAACAGTGTGGTTCATATAACCGTCAACTGTAAGGCCACTCATTCCAAGATGGTGAACGGCATATTTTCTAAATTCATTTCCGTGATTCATGAATAAACTTTAATTTAAAAATAATATGTAATGGATAGAGTACATCTTTTAAAGAACAAAAAGCCGCACTGCTTAGTTTCGAATATGAAAAAGCTGATTTCTTTCTTTGTCCTTCACAAAATTGATTATTTCCATCAATAATCCTTGTCTGTTTCGGTTATAATTTATCGAAAATTGCGAGAAGCGATTCAATGAATGCTTTTTAACTTGCATTTGTTATCAGTCAAAAGCCAATAATACGAGTAAAATTTAGTCTTTCAGAAAATCAGTATTAAAATTTATTCTGTCAATCAGACTATGAACAATACGAACAACCCATCAGAAAAAATACGGCAGCTGCGCCTGCAAAAGGATTTGTCGCAGGAAAATATGGCCGATATGCTCGGGCTTTCCACAACGGCCTATGGTGATATGGAGAGAGGAAGGACAGAACTTTCCTTTTCACGCCTTGAAAATATTGCCAAATTATTAGATGTTTCCTTACCGGAACTACTAGGTTTCGAATCAAAAACACTTTCAGAAACAGAATGGCTCCGTCAGGAAAATGAAAGATTATTATCGACCAACGCCAAACTGCAAAATGAACTGGATCTGTGGAAGCAACGGTTTGGTTCGTTGGTAACTTTGGAAATTGGAAGACAAGTACAGCAGCATCGGGAGCCGATTGGGTTTTGATGTTATGCTTTCGGCTATCAGCTTTCGGCAATCAAACCGTTAGCCCCAATTTTACGACACCAAAAAGACAATGGGAATATTTGACATTATTAAAAAGCCAAACAACGGAAGTAATCCCAAAACGGCTGAACAAAGGAAAAAGCAAACTGAAATACTTTTAAAATCTTTGAATATTACGTTCATTGACCACTTGCCTTTAATTGAAGAAGAAAGTGAAGTAATAATTAGAACAGCACAACAAATTGCTGAAAGAATTTTAATTTTAGTTTATTTAGCTTACGTTTCCGAAGTTCCTGACGAAAGAGAAAATGTAATTGAATTTTTAAAAACAAATTTGCTTTGGGACAAAGTTTCGCCAGACGAGAAAGAACTCTTTCAAAAAGAAGAACTGACAGACCAAGAGACCGCAAATATTTCTTGGCGTTCAGAAGGAGTATGGTTATTACTTTGGACAATCAACAAGGTAGACAAATTAGAATTACCGACGGAACAAGTTGAAATACCAGAAATTGTATTAAGGCTTCCTGAATTTCTAACTGCCCCAAGTGAATTTATTGAAAATGCAATTGTTAGACCAACAACAGAAATACTTGACCAATCAGACTTAATTTATAGACTACATTGGGCAACAAGAAATGCTGACTTAAATAATCAACCAATGCCTGCAAATTTGGATTTCAGCATAATAATGGAAAGACACTATGCAATAAATTGGGTAACATTTTACGCAGACGAATGGGACGAAATATCAACGGATACATAATAAAAACTGGTGCAACAAGGGTTTTGCGTCAGGCGAGCTGAAGTGCAAAAGTCAACAGCAGTTTTTCTATTGAACATTAGTAATAAAACCAGCATTTGTGCTTCGATTTCCCGCCCGAACGCAAAGCCACAAAACGTAGAAAAACCAAACGAGGTCAACTTCCGAAAAAGTTGACCTCGTTTATTATATCAAAAATGAAATACTTAAAATTTAAGCAACTTCACCTTTTGCAAGTTTTTCAAATTCAGCAACATCAATGGTCTGCTCATCCGTAGCAACCTGGCTGCGAACGATATCGATGATTTTGTTATCAAAAACCTGATTGAAAATCTGAGAATAGTTGTCACGTTCTTTGTCTGCAAGGTAACCTTGTGCAACGCGGTCGATTGTATCGCCCATGCTGTCGTCGTCACCGTACATTCCAAATTGTCCGCGAACCATTTGTTTTGTGAATTCAAGGATTTCAGGATATTCAACCTTCACACCTTGTGCATCAGCAATTTTGTTTTTGATCAAACTCAATTTCAATGATTTCTGGAAATCTTCAAATTGTTCTTCGATCTGCTCACGCGTAAATTTGCCTTCGTTGGTACGTTCCAACCAGTCTTTAAGGAAATCTCCCGGAAGATCAATCTGGATTGAATTAATTAAAGCAGTTTCAAGATCACGACGAAGCAATGCTTCTGTTTCGCGCTCGTAGTTTCCTTTAATTACTTCAGTTACTTTTTCATTGAAAACTTCCTCGCTGTCCGCAACGCCTGGTCCAAGTACTTTATCAAAAAATTCCTGGTTAACCTCTGCCGGTGCAGAACGCGTGATATCTTCAACGATCAAAGTGTAGTCACCTGAAAGCTCGCCAATATCTTCTTTTTTCTTTCCAGTAACGTGCGCAATAGCAGCCTGGTCAGCAAAAGTGTTTTGAATATCAAAAGTTACAACGTCATCTTTTTTCAAGCCGATAAATTTAGCCTGATTTTCTTCTGCAACCTGTTTTGTAGGGATGGCAGTCCGGGTTGTAAATTCAGTTGATTCCTGTTTCAATTCTCCGAAGATCATATCACCCAGTTCGCTTACTTCCGGATGAGTGCTGTCAGAGAATCTCTCACGAAGACTGTCAACCGTTTTGGTCAACTCTTTTTCGTCAGTTTCAATCGTGTAACGTTTTACAGCCGGAATCTCAGAAAGATTAACTTCGAAATCAGTAGCAACACCAAGGTCGTAGCTAAATTCAAAATCACCTGGTTTGTCCCAGTTTGCTTCTTCTGCTTTTTCACGGTTAGGAATTGGATCCCCAACAACCTGTAATTTATTTTCGCGGATATAAGTGCTTACTGCATTGCTCAAAAGACTGTTCACTTCGTCAACCAATATGCTTTTTCCATACATGCGCTGGATTACATGGGATGGTACTTTGCCAGGACGAAAGCCTTTTAAATTCACACGTTTCGAATAATCCTTGATAGACTTATCAACTTTTGGCTGATAATCATCTTTGGTTAGCGTAACTTTAAGAGAGGCCAATGTTGGCGAATTCTTCTCTAATAAAACTTCCATGCTTATTGCTATTAGTAAATGTGCTTTTTTAGGTAAAACGCAAAACAAAAATGCCCTCAAAACAGTGTCCTGAGGGCATTTGACGGGTTAATTCGGAGCAGTTCATCTTCTTATTTCAGATAGGAAACATGACGCCCCGTCAATCCCTTGTTAGTTGTACGGGCGGAGGGAATCGAACCCCCACGCCTTGCGGCACTAGATCCTAAGTCTAGCACGTCTACCAGTTCCGCCACGCCCGCTCTTATTTTTCGTCCCATCCTTCAACCCTTGTCGTTGGTTGGGAGTGCAAAGGTAGCAAAGTTTGTTTTAGATGTGCAAACTTTTAGAAAAATATTTTTGAAAAAATTATTTTGTTGAATAATCTCGCTAAAATTTGTTATTTTGGTGAAGCGTACTAATTACTATTAAGCATTGGAGCAACTCGTTGAAACCCTGAACATAGATCTGGAGCAGGAGCGTAAGGATATCCTCAAAAAATATCGCAGGTTGTTACGAACAGCCAAGCCTTTTTTGAAGGATAATGATGCGAAATTAATCAAAAAAGCCTTTTATACATCTGTCGAGGCGCATAAAGATATGCGTCGCCGGTCTGGGGAGCCGTACATTTATCATCCGCTTGCAGTAGCACAAATTGTAGTTGAGGAGATTGGATTGGGTACGACCGGCATCGTTTCCGCATTATTACATGATGTGGTGGAAGATACAGATATGCGTATTGAAGATATTGACCGGTTATTTGGGAAGAAAGTCGCAAAGATCATCGACGGACTTACCAAAATCTCCGGAAGATTTGAATACGGAACTTCGCAGCAAGCCGAGAATTTCCGGAAAATGCTGCTTACACTTTCAGATGATGTTCGTGTAATTCTGGTAAAGCTGGCCGATCGTCTGCATAATATGCGGACACTTGACAGTATGCCGCGTGACAAGCAGCTGAAAATCGCTTCGGAAACTATTTTTATTTACGCGCCGCTGGCACACAGACTTGGCCTTTACAGTATCAAGTCAGAGCTGGAAGAATTATATCTGAAATATACCGAGCCGCAGGAATACCGTGCGATTTCAAGAAAACTAAGAGAAACCAAAAGCTCTAGGGATCGTTTTATTTCCAAATTCACAGAACCAATTGCAGAAGATCTGGAAAAAGCGGGTTTAAATTATATCATCAAAGGACGTCCAAAATCGATTTATTCGATCTGGAATAAAATGCGCAAGCAGAATAAGCCTTTTGAAGAGATTTATGATTTGTTCGCGATCCGTATCGTTTTGGAATCCCCGCAGGAAGGCGACCGCGAAAAAGCACTTTGCTGGCAGGCATATTCCATCGTAACGGATCACTACAAACCCAACCCTGATCGTCTGAAAGACTTTTTAAGTACACCACGTGCGAACGGATATCAATCCCTGCACTCGACGGTTATGAGTAAAAGCGGACAATGGGTAGAGGTGCAGATCCGCACGTCACGCATGGATGAAATTGCTGAAAAGGGATATGCGGCACATTGGAAATATAAAGGAAATGATACCAAAGTTCGTGGAAATATTGAACAGTGGATCAGTCAGGTAAGGGAAACTTTGGAGACAGGTTCTGGCGATAAAACGGCTGCGATCGAGTTTCTGGATGAATTCCGCACCAATCTTTTCAATGAGGAAGTTTTTGTTTTTACACCAAAAGGAGAACTGAAAGTATTGCAGAGTGGTGCAACGGCACTGGATTTTGCTTTTGATATTCACTCGGAAGTGGGCGTGCATTGCATGGCAGCCAAAGTAGGAGGGATTCTTGTTCCGATCAGTTATGTGCTTAGCAATGGTGATCAGATTGAAATTATAACTTCAAATAAACAAAAACCAACCGAGGACTGGCTTCGTATTGTACGTACTTCAAAAGCGCGGGCAAGAATAAAAGATTTCTTAAAAGAAGATAACAAACGTTACGAAACGGATGGTCGTCAGCTGGTTGAGAAAAAACTAAAAGTGCTTGGTATTGAGCTGACAGCGGAAGTTGTGAACCAGCTTAGAGCATTTTTTGAAAGTAAAACAGCCGCCGATTTCTTTTACAAAATCGGGAAAGGATATGTACAGTTTGATGAATTAAAAAGATTCAAACGGGACAAAGAGGCGAAGGAAAGAAAAGCTGTAACGGCTGCTGTCATTCCGCCGATTGAAGGTGCTGATGGTAAAACTTATACCAAGCTTCTTAAAAATATCCATGGCGACCGCGCCGATAGCGATACGCTGCTGATCGGGGATGACATGGATAAAATTGACTACAAACTGGCTCCCTGCTGTAATCCGATTGCAGGAGATGATGTTTTTGGATTTGTGACAATCAATGAAGGGATCAAAATCCACAGAACGACCTGTCCTAATGCTGCTGAATTGATGTCCAAACACGGTAACCGCATCATCAAAGCGAAATGGGAATCAAACAAGGACGAAGCATTTTTGGCAGGTTTATACATTTCCGGAACGGATCGCGTCGGATTGATTAATGACGTGACCAGGATCATTTCCAATGAGCTGCACATCAATATGCGCGGGCTTACGATTGATACCAAAGACGGAGTTTTCAATGGCGATATCAGGCTTTACGTTCAGGATACGCGCCATTTGGACATTCTGATCAGTAAATTGGAGCAGGTCGAGGGAGTTTATAATGTACAAAGGTTTGACACGAACCTGACAGGAAGCGTTTAAATATTGAACCAATATTCGTATGACTTGTTAATCAATTGGTTCATATAATATGATTGTCCTGATAATGGGCAATACCTGAAAGCTTCAAATGACAACCGCAGCATAATTACTACTGTGATTTAAGAAAAAAAGCACGTAATTTGCGCAAGATTTTCAAAAGATATGCCACAAGCCAGCAAACCAAATTTTGAAGCCGCCAAGAAAATTCTTACGGCTTACCTTGAAAATAAAGGACTTCGCAAGACCCCTGAAAGGTTTGCGATATTGGAAGAAATCTATACCCGTGAAGATCACTTTGATGTGGATGAGCTTTACATCAGCATGAAAAACAAACGTTATCGTGTGAGTAGGGCAACGGTGTATAATACCTTAGACGTACTTGTAGATTGTGATCTGGTAACCAAACATCAGTTTGGAAAGAACCTGGCACAATTTGAAAAATCGTACGGAAACAAACAGCATGATCATTTGATTTGTACGGACTGTCACAAAGTAATGGAGTTTTGTGATCCAAGAATTCAGTCCATCCAGAATATGGTGGGTGAAATGCTGAATTTTAGCGTACTTCATCATTCCCTTATATTTTATGGCAACTGTACCAAAGAAAATTGCCAGAACAGAAAGGAGCATGCAGAAGAAGTAGCCGTTGGTCACGAAATAAGAGAATAGTATCGATGAGGCGTAACAGACATTTTATGGTTTGTTACGCCTTGTCATTTTAGCAAATAATAGTTTTTAATAACCATTTATTGGATGAAAGTTGACGTATTGCTTGGTCTCCAGTGGGGAGATGAGGGTAAAGGTAAAATCGTGGATGTACTTGCACCACGTTATCAGGTAGTAGCAAGATTCCAGGGCGGTCCTAATGCAGGGCACACTTTGGAATTTGATGGTATTAAGCATGTTTTGCACCAGATCCCATCCGGTATTTTTCGTAGTGATATTCAGAATATTATCGGAAACGGTGTTGTTTTGGATGCTATTGTTTTCAAAAGAGAGGTTGAAAATTTAGCTAAATATAATCTTGATTTAGCCGGAAATTTATTCGTTTCGAAAAAAGCATCGTTGATTTTACCAACGCATGCGTTGCTTGATGCAGCTTACGAACGCTCAAAAGGTGATTCGAAAATCGGTTCAACACTTCGTGGAATCGGACCAACTTATCAGGATAAAATTGCTCGTTTGGGACTTCGTGTTGGTGACGTTTTGTCTCCTAATTTTGCTGATAAGTATAAAAAACTTGTTGATGCCCATAAAGTTATCCTTGACTTTTATTCTTTCGATTACGCATCTGTTCTTCCTCAGGCTGAAGAAAATTTCTTTGCTGCGATTGAATTTATGAAGCAATTCACAATGGTTGACAGCGAGTATGTTATCAACGAAGCAATTGCTGAAGGAAAAACGGTTTTGGCAGAAGGAGCACAAGGTTCTTTGCTTGATATCGACTTTGGTTCATACCCTTTTGTTACGAGCTCGACAACCATGGCAGCCGGTGCTTGTACTGGTCTAGGTATTGCGCCAAGTGCGGTTGGAGAGGTTTTTGGTATTTTCAAAGCATATTGCACACGTGTAGGAAGCGGCCCTTTCCCAACAGAATTGCTTGAAGAAACGGGTGAGAAAATGAGACAGGAAGGTCGTGAATTTGGCGCTACTACCGGTCGTCCGCGTCGTTGTGGATGGTTAGATTTGCCAGCTTTGAAATATGCAATTATGATCAATGGCGTTACGCAGCTGATCATGATGAAAGTTGACGTACTTACTATTTTTGACACAATCCGTATTTGCACACAATATCGTTTGCCAGACGGAACGTTAACAGATCAGCTTCCATATGATTTGTGTGATGATACGGTTGAACCAGTTTACAAAGATTTTGCAGGATGGCAGCAATCACTCGACGGAATACGCGATTTTGATGCAATTCCTGAGCAATTGATGGCTTATGTGAAATTCCTTGAAGCTGAACTTGGATTGCCAATTACCTTCATTTCAACAGGTCCTGACCGTGAAGCATTAATTACGCGCGAAACGACGGCTCTTCTGAATTAAGATAAAAATACAGGAAAAATAAAATCCGCCTGGAACATGAAGTTTCAAGCGGTTTTTATTTTGTATGGTACTATAAAATATTTTGACAAGATTATTCTAAAAGTGACAAAACATCTTCTCGTGACAGCGATTTTATAAAACCATCTTCATTAGAAATTAAATCATCAGCCAATTGTTTTTTCGTTTTCTGTAAAGCCAGAATCTTTTCTTCAACCGAATTTTTTGTAATAAACTTATAAGTGAAAACAGTTCTGTCCTGACCAATTCTGTGTGCTCTGTCTACTGCCTGTGCTTCAATAGCCGGGTTCCACCATGGATCTAAAATAAATACATAATCCGCAGCAGTAAGATTTAGCCCCAATCCTCCGGCTTTCAGAGAAATCAGGAATATTTTAACGTTCGCATTATTCTGAAAATTTTCGACTTCGGCCTGGCGGTCCTTGGTTGAGCCATCCAGATATGCATAGGTAACATTTCCCTTATCCAGATAAGCACGGAATAAATCAAGATGTTTGATGTACTGACTGAAAATCAGAATTTTATGATTTTCACTGATGGCGGTTTCCATTTTATGGAGCACGTCTTCGAATTTACCTGAGCCATCGGTATATTCCGGGTCAACCATTTTTGGATGATTGGCCAATTGTCTCAATTTCGTTAAGCCTTGCAAAACAACGAGCTGAGATTTATTAATACCGTCAGAATCTATACTTTGTAAAATCAGGTTGCGGTAATAAGCTTTGGCTTCTTCATAACCTTTTTCCTGCTCTTCCGACATTTCACAGTATTGAATACTTTCAACCTTTGCAGGAAGATCCGTTGCTACCTGTGATTTGTGCCGGCGTAGAATAAATGGTTTGATCAGATTATACAGACGTCTGGACTTATCCTCATCACTTTTCTTTTCAATAGGAATCTGGAATTCATCCCTGAAAAAAGTTTGGCTTCCTAAAAGTCCCGGATTCACAAAGGACATCTGGGACCAGAGATCCATCGTACTGTTTTCAATCGGCGTACCAGTCAATATCAGCCTATTGGCAGAATTGAGTCTGCGGACAGCTTTTGTGATAATTGAAGACGGATTTTTAATCGCCTGTGATTCATCCAGGATTACGTAATTGAACCGGAATGACTGGATCAGATCAATATCAAGCCTTACAATTCCATAGGAGGTAAGGATCAGATCAAAACCTTCAAACTGTTTAGTATCTTTTGCCCGGTAGGTGCCGGTGTATTGCATAACTTTTAACTTCGGAGTAAATCTTTTTGCTTCAAGCGCCCAGTTGTACAAAAGCGAAGTGGGCATGATCAGCAAAGAAGGCTCTTTAATTCCAGCTTCTTTTTGAGATTGAAGTAACGCCAGCGTTTGTACCGTTTTCCCCAAACCCATATCATCCGCAAGACATCCACCAAAACGATACTGATTTAAAAATTGCAGCCAGTCGTAACCTGCTTTTTGGTAAGGACGAAGCGTTCCTTTGAAATGTTTCGGTGCTTCACTTGGATCGATCTGGTTAAAATCCCGAAGTCTTTCAAGTTTGTGGCTAATAATGGCAGTAGCCAGGCTTTCCTCTTTTAATTCCTGTACAAGCGCCAAATGGTGCATCCGTAACCTTATTCCATCGGTATCCTGATCATGTTCAGAAAAAGCAAAAAGCTCTGAATATTTTGTAAACCACCATTCCGGAATTACCGCTATTTCACCATTTGGAAGCATGAACTCCTTTTTTTGATGCAGAATATAATTCCTTAATTGAATAAACGGTATCTCAAATTCTCCAAACTGGACTTTGGCATTAATATCAAACCAATCACGTCCTTCTTCAATTGAAACATCCAGTGAAGAGTAGCCTAAGAAATATCTTTTTGCATCAGCATTATTCTGACGAAGGATAAAACCATGTTCCGATAGTGTTTTGGCTTTGCTTTGTAGCCAGCCAAACGCTTCCGATTTTGGCATCAAAACGGGCCCCTCCTTTATGGCAAGCCCCCATTCTTTCAGCTGGTTTAGATTATGCCGTTCAGCAGTCGTATCACGTTTTACTTTATAAAAAGTATATTCCTCTGCTTTTTTATCAATAAAAACACTAGATGAAACTGCAAAGCTGTCGAAGGGGAAAGTGTAGTGGCCATACTGGAAAGCCATGCCAAAGGAAACCTCACCATCTTCTGAATTAATCGGAGATGCATCATCTCCGCCTGGTTCTGCAAATAATAAAGCAGTAGCGGTTTTACCTTTTATACTTACATCTGCAATTGTGAGTATAGGTTTAGGAACGGTTGAAATATTTCTTATATCGAAACCTTTCGAAACTACATCGTAAGAAGCGATAAGGGGAGCCACAAATCGCTCATAATACTGCTCTTCCATTTTACGTGGAATAGCAATGAATTTTTTTGCGAGAAACGGCTTTATTTTTTTTCCGTCAACATTTCCTTCAAAATGGTACAAATGCCCATCAACAACCAGCCAGGCTGGTTCTTCACAAAGAATGATCGCATTTTTATATTGAAAATCAAGCTTCTGTTTATTGTGGCGAATTGTTGGGAAGTAGTGCGTATTATCTTCGTTCCGCATAAAATAAAAACGGATGGTAGCCTTTTCCTTTTCCCATTCGACATGTTTCCAAAGCGGATTCCCATCACTGCCCATAATGAAAATTTCTTTCCCCGAAAGTTTTTCAAGAATTCGCGCCTTACTGTTTTCCAGATAAGCTGTTATTGCTTCCTGAATAACTTTATCACCTTTTTGAGGGTCATATATTTTCAAGAAGAAATCGACCGGAGAAAGCTTTTTTGTGTTGAATTTCTTTAAAATAGTATCCTGCTGGATATCATCTACCAAACTTACCAATTCAAAATCCGTTGCATCAAGTCCCGCACTGAATTCCTCTATATTTTTAGAAGAGATGTTTTGTATCTGAAAGGAAAAATCGCCCTGACTGTTTAATTGAACAACAAAAGACTCGAATATGTAGCCAAGATACTCATGATCCAGAATGGAATATACAATCTTAAAGGGTTCAGAAGGAGATACTTTCATGACAGTTGTTTCACAAAACGATGATGCAGCGTTCGAAAGCTATCCATTCACGAGATAGTTCGCTCCGTTGGAATTTGAAAAATATCAAATATAGGTGAAAGAGGGGCAAAAAAAAAGTCTAGACCTGTTCGTAAAGGATCTTACGAGTCCGTAGCAGGGGATGAGTTAATAGAAATTTGTAGCTTTTAATGAAAGAATAATTTTTCATCATCTTCATAGATGACAAATACAATTTCATTTTTAGTAGTGTAACTAAAAATGAAATTGTAAAGATTTAAATGTATGTAGAAATTTGAAGCAGTCTGGGCTTTGTGAAAGAAAGATGGTGAAGACTATTTATCCGGTTGTTTTTATTACATAGTTTCCCAGCAGGCTTAATTCTGCCCCGGCATCAATCTGAATATTCCTTACTGTAACATTTTGTCCTAAGGTTACTGTATGGCCCGGATTGATCTTGACATAATCTTTTGGTCCTGGCATACATCCTGCGGACCAGATATTCCTATCGGGCCATGCTCCTGATGATACAGTCTCGATGACGTTGGAAAAAAGCGATGTAGTTTTAAAATTTTTAAATAAAATTGAATCAGTACTCGAGGATTGAGTCCCAAACCAGTCATTTAGTATATCTGAGTATATTCTTCGGAAATCGATCTGCATTTTTATGTCCTGATTGTTAACGACAGGAGTTGGTTGCAAGGGTACTAAATCATTGACTAAATCAGGATTAGATCCTACGACCTGTCTTTTGATATTTGTTCCAAAGACAAACATCGGCGCCGCAACACCGTGGTCGGTTCCGAAAGAACCATTGGAAGTGGCTCGCCTTCCAAAGTCAGAAAAGGTCATTCCTATAACCTTATCTTCTGTTCCCTGAAGTTTTAAATCATTTTGAAAAGCAGAAATACTTTCAGAAAGTCTTGTTAATAAATTAGCATGTAAACCCACAGAAGGATCAGAAGAACTGACCTGATTTGCATGGGTGTCAAATCCATACATTTCAACAAAATAAATTTTTGTTTTTAACCCTCCATGTATCAGTCTGGCCACTATTTTCAGCTGTTCGCACAAGTCATTTGCAATCGTAGCTGCCGGATATGTTGCCATATTCGTACCCGCATCGGCGGCTCTTTTTACTTCGCCTGCAAAAGCTTTATTTAAAACCTGCTGCTGCCTGCAAAACTTGATCAATTCTCCAGCATCACAACATGGGAGATCATTTAAACCTGCATAAGAATTTGCACCTAGTAAATTATAAAAACTGGTAGGATTTTCCAGGGTTATCCCCATATTTTGAGTACCTCCAGACAGAGTCGGCGAATTCATGAATCCTATTTGAAGTGCAAGCGGATCTTCCATATCTGTATTTGGGAAGTCTGAGGGATAGCCAGGATAACGGGTATTCAGATATCTTCCGGCCCAGCCGGTATCAACAGATTTATCGGAATCAACTGCTGTCATCCAGATATCGGTTGCTCTTACGTGCGACTGACTTGGATTTGGATATGAAACGGAATGTACCATAGCCAGTTTACCTTCGTCGTACAGGCTTTTCATTCCAGACATAGCCGGGTTAAATCCCGTTAAATCGTTTCCGTTAAGTTTTAGGATCTTGTTTTCTGGAATGGCAATATTGCTTCTTAATGAGTTGTAGGCGGAGTATTGATCAAGTGGAATTAATGTATTTAATCCATCATTTCCTCCGTTTAAATATATTATTACCAGAGCCCGATCGGATTCTAATGCTACCGTTTTGCTTAAAGACTGTACTAACGCCGAATTTTTGTCAAATGACCTAAACCCAAATCCGTTTACAGCAAGTGGCAGAACTATTCCGGATGCAGCCGCTAAAAAATCTCTCCTTTTCATAAGTAACAAATCAAAATATGTTATACTCGGCCATCTTTAACAGGTATGTGAAAATGTTATAGCAGCAATGTAAAGCCGCTCCGTTTGTTTGATCTTCTCTGTACCAATTCCAAAAAGTTATCCAATAACTCCGGTTACGCCCCTCCAGCATAATGGTATCTATTAAATAATCCTTTTGAGACTGACTAAGATCAACAGCGTATAGATTTTCAATGAGTGCATCCAGTACAACTTCGCATGCAACAGCGGGAGTGCCCGCTACATCGCTGAAATTAGGTTGAAGAGTTCTTACCCATGCCAAAATATCAACCCCCAATATATAGCCAGGATAGATTTCGATGTTGGGATATATAAATACATCCATATGAGAGGAACGATGCATTAACGTTGCGCCGTTAATCCAGTTTTTCGAATATCCAATTTGGTAATAAGGCGGAAAGCCAAATACTGCTGGTTGGTCTAAAAATGCCATTTGCATCGCTACCATCCCCCAATGAACAAATTCCATGTATTTTTTGTATCCCTGCGTTTGCGTGGTTACATCTGGAACCGGTTGGTTAAAGAATCGTAAAGCTCCAATCAGAAATTCAGAAGGAGCTTTCATCATAGAACCAATATTGGCGTTATCATAAAATATCTGACTGGTCAGTAATTTTTTTAATACTGGCTGGATCTGAAAATCGTTTTGAGGACTTGCGAAAAAATTGGCAAGAGGTATGATGACGTTATTTTCTATATCCTGGGTAACATCCGTATTCACATACCATCGATATAGTTTTCTGCAAATAAATTTCGGTGATTCAGGATGGGCAAGGAGCATATTTACCAGATCGGCAACTTCTGCATCACCGCCATCAGGAGTTGATCTGCCCTGGATTACTGTGTTATTATATTTGGCAGAAAATGTTTTGTTTGAAGTGTCGTGCCTGGATACAGAAAAGGTAACGCCATTTGCAGGCGGTGTTCCCACCCAGTTGGTATTCACCTGCCAACCGGTCAAAACTTTTGAGGCCGCTTTTACATCATCTTCGGTATAGTTGGCATTTCCAGCAAAGTCTTTTTGACCTACGGTAAACAATTCCTGAAGTTCTCTTGCGTAATTCTCATTGGGATGATCTTTTTCATTTTCATTACCACTTTGATATAAGAGCATCCCGGCATTTTTGGTCATGTCTACGGTCATATTTCGAAAACTTCCCAGACAACCTTTCCGGAGTAAATCAAGATATTGGAATAGTAATCTGTATTCTCCAATAGTGCTGTGCGCCACAACAAAGTGGTTTTGCCAAAATGCAGCTAATTTTTCAAGAACTGATGGTGCATTATTTTGTTGACACATTAAAGCTATCCACCAATATCTGACCATATAGCCCATCTCGAATTCCCTTTCCCGCATGTGAGGCAATTCCAAATAGGGTTGACGGTAAGTTGCGCTACCAGGGTTTAGATCGACAGGGGGTGGAGGTGATATGGTTAGGCTGACATTGCTTATCAGCAGGTCGACGGCTTGCGTTGCAGTAAGCCCCTTGAAATTCGTTATTTCCTGCTGTGTAGGGCCAAAGGTTGCCCTCCGTAACAAATGGGCAGCAGTTTTCGCTGTTAAGGGTGTAGTATAGGTATCTAAATATGGCATTGTAACTTATTTTTTAATTCACTCGAGTAAGCACTGTTCTATTATCTTGCTATTAATAGCTTACGGACTATCTGTTGTCCATCGTTTGTATCTATGCGAATAATGTATGATCCGGCAGATAAGGCTGACACATTGATACCGTCCGTCGTAAAACTTGCGTTTTCTATCATCTTTTTACCACCAACTTCAAATAATGAGATTTTTGACCCAACTTGCGATACATTGGAAAGGTAAAATTTGTCAGTAGCTGGATTTGGATAAACAGTAATATCGAAAATGTTGTTAAAGCTGATTTGGCGGATCTGGCTATATGCAAATGTCCCGTCTGTATCTATCATCTTCAAACGATACAGGTTGTTGCCGTTTAAAGGCTCTCTGTCAGAGAATGAATAATTTTGCGTTGCAGCGTTGATATTTTTCGTGAAAATACTACCAATACTTGTCCAGGACTTTCCTAAGTCACTTCGTTCAATTTCAAATCTGTCACTATTTATTTCAGAAATAGTGCTCCACGAGAGTTGGCTGGTTCTTTCAATGGCTTTAACTTCAAAATTTACCAGTGTAACGGGCAAAGGCCCTCCTGGTGCAGACGCTAGGGTATAAACGGAATAATTATCTGGCGAAAAGGCCGAGGTTGTAGTAATGGATCCGTTTTGAGTCGTACTGGAACCACCTAATATGGATACCTGATCGTAAGTAGCAGGAATTTTAGTCCACTTCGATCCATTCCATCCAACAATCATAAGTTTAGAGAGGTCACTGCTGCTTAAAAGGGTAGCGACATTGCTTACGGGGCTCCATGTCAAAGTGATTTTTCCACTAAAACTACCATTGATGTCCCATAACTCTGTTGGGCTTACTGAACCAATATCAACGTCTTTGGAAGATCGGGGAAACGGGCCACCCGGTATTTCATTCACGCTATTATCAACTGATCCGAAGAAATAAGCACCTGTAATACCGTTTGCATCCGCAGCAAAGGGACGGTAATATCCGCCATTTCCTACTGGGTAAATGAATTTGGCAGTTCCCATTTTTTTTACGTACCCGTCTATATATTTCCCTGACTCCAAACCGCTGGATGTAACCTGGGCTGAGTAACTAAGAACTCCAATGCTACCCGTTCTGGCGGTAATAATTGTATTGCCCTGCTGAGCATAGACAGCAATGTTTTGCAGGGTGAAATAAAAAACCAATATAATAACAGAACAAAAAAGATACTTCTTGCTTCTGCAAAGTCTTAAATCTCTCATATAACGCGAGCTTTCATCCACTAAACTATTTATCGATTAAAACTAATTCATATTGTAAATATATAGTTAGTTTTACAATATAAATAAAAATAAATCTACAAAATAGAATCAAATAAATTCTACAATTGATGTAATATTTATTATTTATGCTGATTCGAAGCTTTGAGGACATACTAAAACTTAAACTGATCTGGTTTTTGTAGCCTTTTGAGGCACAAAAAAAGGAGTTACGAAAAGATCGTAACTCCTTGACAGTGATGTACCGGGGACGGGAATCGAACCCGTACGAGCCTTACAGCTCACAGGATTTTAAGTCCTGCGTGTCTACCAGTTCCACCACCCTGGCATTAACCCACCTTCAAACAAGTTTGTCGGTTTTTATGAGAAAAAGCACCGTTTCCGGTGCTCTGTATCTCTGAGCAGAAGACGAGGTTCGAACTCGCGACCTCAACCTTGGCAAGGTTGCGCTCTACCAGCTGAGCTACTTCTGCGTGTTGTCTGGTGCGTTATTTGATTAACGTGGTGCAAAGGTATTCATATGACCTATGCGGCGCAAGTGTTTGATGAAAATATTTTTGAAAAAAAATGAAACAATTTATTAACAAATTGTAAATCATAATAGTTAGCAAAAATAAAATTTTTACATTTTTTTCAACATCATCTTAAATGATTCAACTGTGGCCTGAAATATGAAGTTAAGGCCACAGTTTTTAGACATATATGAAAAGTAAAATATTGATAAACTTATTTTTAGTAATTAACCATACTTCACTGATTTTGGTGAGGAAAGATTATACTTACAACCGTTTGTCCAAATAGCCTCCGGCCCTTCAATTTTTGATTACCTTTGTATCGTATCGACTATGGAGTAAAGCTCCCCGGTCACATCACTCATCTCTGTCGTTGGTCAGGTTTAAAAAATAAATTTTCATGTTTTCGAACGAAGTACTGTTTTTTGGAGGATTCCTTTTAGTAATTGGTGTAATGCTCCTTTTGGATTTGGGAGTTTTTAACAAAAAAGATCACGTTGTAAAATTTAAAGAAGCTGCCGCCTGGACTGTTGCCTGGATTTTATTGGCACTCGTATTTTACGTGGTCATTAATACACATGGCGACTTGGTTCACGGTGTAAATAACTATGACGAGCTTGCCAGTATTCAGTCCAAATATGCACCGCACTTAAAACTGATTCCTGATAACTTCGAAGCCAGTCTGGAAATATACCGGAAAAATATGTCTCTGGAATTTATTACAGGCTATTTGCTCGAATACGCACTTTCAGTCGATAATATTTTTGTGATCATATTGATTTTCGCCTCCTTTGGTGTACGTCCTAAATACTACAAAAAGGTTTTATTCTGGGGAGTTTTGGGTGCCATCATCATGCGTTTTATATTCATTTTTGTAGGTTCCGCTTTAATCCAGCGCTTCGAATGGATCATTTATCTGTTTGGTCTGCTGCTTGTATATCAGGGTGGAAAGATTTTCTTTCAGGGCGACGAAGATGAAAAAATTGATCCGGCCAAACACCCTGTTGTTAAATTTGCTTCAAAATATTTCTCCGTTTTTCCTCGCTATGTCTACGAACATTTCTTTGTAAAGAAAAAAGGGAAATGGCTTGTCACACCTCTTTTTGTTGTTGTTCTTATCGTTGAATTTACGGATTTGATCTTTGCTGTGGATTCAGTTCCAGCTGTTTTCTCGGTAACCAAGGATCCATACGTAGTTTTCTTTTCAAATATTTTTGCGATCATGGGCCTTCGTTCCATGTTCTTCTTTTTAAGTAATATCATGGGGCTTTTCCGCTTTCTTAAATATGGACTGGGTGTTCTTCTGGTGTTTATTGGTGGAAAAATGCTTGCACATGTTCAACTTGAAGAGATGGGTTTCAAGACTGTTTATTCCCTTTATGTAATTCTTGGGATCCTGGCAGTTAGTATTCTTGCCTCAGTTATTTTTCCTGAAAAAAAAGAAGTAAAAGAAATCGCATCCAATAGTTAATTCAGGGATCGTTTTAAGTCTATGAACCGCATCCTAAAAGCCTATTTAAAACGACTGACTAACCTCAGTACACGCAACAAGTCACTTTTATTAACAAGTCTTCCGGCTGAACAATTTCTGGATTTAAACGAAACCGATTTTCTTCTTGGAAAATCTTCTTTCGAATTTATTCAAAATCTGATTCAACGAAAGAACCGGATCGCTGTTTGCGATATACAGGATCCTCGTTATGAAAAAGTAAATGAGATTAGTAAAAGATTACGAAAAATAGCGCGTACGGAGCATTTTATTGAAGAGGAGCGGGGATCCAGAGATTTATATGTTGGCTATCCTTTTGTCCGTGGAAAACTTTCTGATGGCACGCCCATTCATGCACCCCTTTTATTTTTTCCGGTAACGCTTCGGATTGATCGGGAGCAATGGTGTCTGTTTGAACGTGATGATATTGGTATTACATTGAACCGGAGCCTGGCACTGGCTTATGCGCATTTCAACGAAGCCATAATTTCAGATGAAATACTTGAAAAATCTTTCGAGGATTTTTCAAAAGATATACTTGAATTCAGGACCCAGCTTTATGAGTGGCTGAAAGAAACGCCGCTAAAAATTAACTTCAATCAGCAGCTTTTTGAGGATAAACTCAGTCCATTCGATATTCAAAAAAGTGCAGATTTACAGCTTTTAGAAAAAAATGGTGAACTGAAACTTTATCCCGAAGCAGTTTTAGGAATATTTCCACAGGCCGGTTCCTACCTCGTGCCGGATTATAATACTTTACTGGATTTATCTGAGCAGGAAAACTTTAAGATGCCTCTGGTTCATGAAGAAATTGATGAAAATTTTCAACCACAAGAAATTTCGGAGTTAATAAACGTCGAATCTCAGGCGGTTCTGCGTGAAGAACAAATATTGACACCTTTTGCCATCGATGAGTCACAGGAAGGCATTATTCGTGCGGTAAAATCCGGGAAATCTGTTGTGGTACAAGGCCCTCCGGGAAGTGGAAAGTCCCAGTTGATATGCAACTTAATGGCAGATTTTGCGGCTCAGGGAAAACGAGTTTTACTGGTTTGCCAGAAACGGGCGGCACTGGATGTCGTTCATCAGCGGTTGAAGACCGTTGGTATGGATCCGTTTGTTGCACTTATTCACGATTTCAAAAATGACAGGGCAGATTTATATCGACAATTTGCGACGCAGATCGAACTGGTAGAAACCTATCGTCAGCAAAATTATAGCCTGGATGCTGTTTTTCTGGAAAGGCAGTTCAGCCAGGAAAGTCGTCAGATTGATCGTACGGTTACTGAACTTGATGTTTTCAGAAACGCGCTGTTCGACGAAACTGAAAGTGGGGTTTCTGTAAAAGAATTATATCTGACCTGTAATAGTAAAGCCGAAGTTATCGAAGTAAAAGATCTTTACCGGTTTTTTCGTCTTGATCATTGGGATGATTTTAAGAGAAGACTAAAAATTTTCTCCGGTTATTATCTGCGCTTTAATGAAGCGCATGCGTGGTTTAACAGGAAAAGTTTTGCCAAATATGGCATCGGAGATTTACGGAATATGGAAAAAATGCTGTCCGATTGGCCGGAAGCATACAAACTTCAAAGTCATAAATTTGAAAGAATAGCAGGGAGACCTTTTTCCATTGATTACATTCAAAATAGAAATGAAATACTTGAACGATTAAACGATATCTCCGACCTTATTCAAAAGGAAGTTACCTATAATCTCTTCAAAAAATATATAAGTTCGGATAAAAATTCGTCCGAAAGGCTGGCTTTTATCCGTCAGACTACGGATTCACTGGAAGGTTTTGCGGAGGATGGGATTGAGTCTAATTTAAAACCATCGGAACTAATAACTTTTCGTGCGCAATTGAAAAAAGCAATTGATGCAAAACAATCCTTCGTATCCGGTATCTGGTGGAATTTGTTTGGAAACGAAAAGGCAGCAGTAACCGATATTGCAGCGAGGAATGATCTTACCACTTCTTTGGAAGATCTGGGTAAACTTGAACTTCGGCTTCGCAACAGGATGGAACTGGAAAACTGGACCCAAAGTCCATTGCTGAATTTTGACGAAAAATATCTTGAATTTAATGCTTCGTTTGAGCAGCAATATATTCACTTTTTTCAGGATGCTGAAAAAGCTGCGGATGCAGTTTCGCGTACTGTGTTAAAGCCGTGGAAGGAGATAATTATACATTTGGTCTCGCAATCTGAAAACTTGAACGATTTCCGGGATTATATAAATAAATTGTCTGGTTGGATTCAATCATGGGGAAGGCTGGAAGAGATGATGAGTCCCTTTTTAACTCCCCAACAAATTGAAAAACTGGTTTTAGACCCTGAAAATTATAGCAGGGAATTACATTCCTCCCTAAGTAAAGATTTTGATTCACTTGCAGAGATGGATAAAATCGTCTTTGAAATGAATGCAAATGAGCAAACCGTTATAAAACGCATTACATCAAAAGCACAGAAATCCGGTTACAAGCAATCTGATGAATTTCTTGCTTTATTTGAAAACAGTATTTCGCTCGAATGGATAGAACATATTGAAAATAAATTTCCGGAATTAAGGGCTGTCACTTCACTGAAAATGCAGCAATGGGAAGAGCAGTTGCAGGGCAGTATAGGACAAAAGCAAAATTTAAGTCGTGATATAACGGGAATAAAACTGAGGGAGGCAACTTATCAGGATATCGAAAAAAACCGTCTGGGATATCGCGTGACCTACCGCGAATTAAATCATCAGGTAACAAAAAAGCGGAAAATCTGGCCGATACGTAAACTTCTGGAAAATTACGCGGATGACGTTTTTTCGTTAATTCCATGCTGGATGGCGTCTCCTGAAGCAGTCTCGGCAATATTTCCAATGCAGTCGAATTTATTTGATCTGGTTATTTTTGATGAAGCTTCACAATGTTATGCAGAATATGGATTGCCGGCGGCCTATCGAGGGAAGCAGGTTGTGGTAACAGGTGATGCCAAACAACTTTCTCCAAGTGATTTATATAAAGTCCGGTATGAAGAAAAACCTGATGAAGAAGAAGTTTCAGTAGCACTCGAAGTAGTTTCTTTGCTTGATCTTGCTGCCCAAAGTCTTGATCAGTATCAGCTATCAGGACATTACCGTAGTCTTTCCCTTGATTTGATTGGTTTTTCTAATCAGCATTTTTATAAAAATTCTCTGCGTCTCTTACCTGATTTTAAATTAATAAATGAACAGGTACCGGGGATTTCTTATGTCAAAACGGACGGTGTCTGGAAAAATAACATGAATCTGATAGAAGCTGAGAAAGTGGTTGAGCTTATCCGTGAGCTGGGCATAAGTGATAAAACATTTGGCGTTGTCACATTTAACTTTTATCAGCAGCAGTTAATTCAGGAAATTCTGGAAAGGGAAAAGGTAACAGCTCCTGATTTATTTGTCAAAAATATTGAAAACGTTCAGGGTGATGAACGTGATATAATCATCTTCTCAATGGGTTATGCTCCGGATGAAAAAGGGAAAATAACAATGAATTTTGGTAGCCTGAATATGCAGGGCGGTGAAAACCGGCTAAATGTTGCTGTAACCCGTGCGAGAGAAAAAATTTATTTTGTAACAAGTGTATGGCCTGAGCAATTGCAGACTGAGCAAACGGCGAACGAAGGGCCGAGATTATTAAAAGCATACCTTCAATATGCCCGGCAAGTTTCTGACGGCGATTATCAGCCAAAACCGTTAGCCACGGATCGTTTCAGATCAAACTGGCTATTGAAAGATAAGCTGGCAAAACTGAGACCCGATCTTCACAAGGAATTACCATTTTCTGACCTTACAATAAAGGAAGAAGGGGTATATAAAGGTCTGATTCTGACGGACGATGATTTGTATCACCGAAGTAAATCGTCGAAGGAACCACACGCTTATTTACCCCTTCTGCTGCGACTGAAAAACTGGCCTGTCAGACGAATTTACAGCCGCGAATATTGGGCCGGATCGATGAACTTAGATGATTAAAGTTCTTTAATCCGGATATTTTTAAAGGAAACTTTATTTCCATGATCCTGCAAGGCAATTTTACCTTTTTGAGATACACCGAAACCATCCCATGTTTTGAATTTGCTGTTTGCAACAAGCTTTTCCCATTCAGGGCCCATGGTAGAGAACTCAACCAGTTTCTTGCCGTTCAACCAGCTTTCGCCATGGCCATCTTTTATAATGATCTTCGCTTTGTTCCATTCACCGGCAGGTTTTGTAGCGGCGAAATCGCTTGGAGGAAGCATATCATATAAAGAAGCTGATTTGTGATTTCCATCTTTTCCCGCTTTTGCATCCGGGTGTTTCACGTCATCAAGAATCTGAATTTCCGGGCCTGTTGAATATGGACAGCAGTATTTCTTGTCTTCAATCACGTGATAGATAATTCCGCTGTTGCCACCTTCACTGATCTTCCAGTCAAGTTCCAGTTCAAAATCACCGTATTCTTTATCTGTAACCAGATCTTTTCCACCTTTGTCAGCAAGTACGATCGCGCCGTCTTCAACTTTCCATTGAGGTAAAACCGAAGATTCCTGCCAGCTATGCCATCCGGTTATTGTTTTTCCGTCGAACAATTTCACCCATTTCCCTTTTTGTGCCTGCGCTTCGTTTCCAAGAAGAGCCATTGAAAATAAGGCGATTACAGCTGTTTTGCCATATCCTTGCCATTTTGTCAAATTCATATCCTATTATTTTAAAAGTTTGGATCACAATATTAAGTACTTTTAAGAACGGAATTACTTAAAATCTTATTAAAGTTTAAGTAATTCGTTTAATAGTTTTGTCAGATTTAAAAACCAAAACAAATAATGGCTTCTATATTTTCAAGAATTGTCAGCGGAGAAATACCTTCCCATAAAATCGCTGAAAATGAAGAATTTTTAGCTTTTCTTGATGCATTCCCTATCGCCAAAGGACATACGTTGGTTATTCCAAAGAAGGAAGTTGATTATATATTTGATCTCGACAATGATACTTACACCCGGCTTTTCCTTTTTGCAAAAAGTATTGTTCCTGCTCTGGAAAAAACAGTACCATGTTTGAGGATAGGTGTGAGCGTGATCGGACTGGAAGTTCCGCATACGCATATTCATTTACTTCCATTAAACAGTATGTCCGATGCTGATTTTAGTAAGAAAATAAAGATGTCGCAGGAAGAACTGGCTGATTTGGCACAGGCGATTCGTAATAATTTGTAAAAGGAAAGTATCCACTAAAAGTAATTTGATGGTCACTTTTATGGGAAATGTTACTTGCTCAGTAGTCCTTCTTTTCTTAAACCAAGCGTAAAGCCATAAGTATCGGCATATAACTTGCCTAAATCCGCAGCAACTGATCCTTTCAGGATTGTTCCTCCAAAAATGTTGATATTACCTTGCATGGTTATCAAACCAGAAAATTGAGTAGGAGAGCCTACGAAAGGCACATCGTATGTTCCTGAGTTACTTGAATAGGATAATTTTGTAGTCCATAATACTTTCTGTAATAATGTTCCTCGAAGCCCCATATGAAATACACTCACGCGGTTATTACTTGTAAAGCTATCCGCGTAGTTGGGCCACCTTCCTTTGGTGTCTGAAGTTGGCGTAATAAATGGCGTTCCGATGGTCCTGTCATAATAGGACCAGCCATCCCGGACCTGGGCATTGTTGAAATAATTATCTTTACCCAGGTTTTGTCTTATGCCAGTCTGAATGTCATTCAATGGACCTCCCTGATTTTTAGTATTTAAAAATTCCAGAACGATATGTCTGATCTGGAAGTTAGAGCCATAAGAATTTTTTAACTTAATTGTTACACCATTTAATCCGTCCTTGATATTGCTCAACCATGCAAGAGATCCATCTTCATACAAACTTTGGCGATAGAACATGATGGTAGCTCCGTATGTCTCTATTTCCAGGCCGAAATCAACTGATCCAAGGTGGTTGCCAACTCTTCCGGTCGAGTCCTGGGCAGTCGGGTTATCAGTATGTGCTTTGCCAGTTACAACATTAATATAATTCTTAAATCCCTTTGGCATTTGCCCATCTTTGGTGTAATAGGGGCTTTTTCCGCCCCATTGCACTTGATGATTAAATCCCCCGTACAATTTTACTCTTGATGTTTCTTTGCCCAATCGGAAATATATTGCCTTTTGATGAAGTTTAAGCTGGCTTGTAATGGGCCTGTTGCTCTCAAAAACCCCATCTGAATAAAATCCATTAAAAGAGATCCAATCTTTGGTAAATGGCAATGAAACAAATCCATTTGTCCCCAACTGGATTTTTGGAATTGGCAACGCATTTCCCGACCAGGCATATGATCCCGTTCCCAAACTGGAATCGGCCAATCCGACCCATTGCTTTTTTCTACCTACAAATAATTCCCATTTTTTGTATCGAATACTACCAAATGCCTGTGGTAGAAGAAATTTATTTTCTTGCTTTGTAATATTTCCAACGGCTTCTGCACCGAAACCTACCCGCCAAGTATTTATTCCTGAATCTGACATCTTCCAGAAATGTTCAAAACCAGCCCGAACACTACCAGCAGGGCTTGTACGAGGAACAATTCCAAATTGGTTGGCCTGAAGCCAAAACGGCGTTCGTGAGGTAGAAGCTCCTAATCCAATAATTTCAATATATGAGGATGTGGAATCAGCATAATTATTGTTTAATTGTACTGACTGTGCATAGCTCTTGCTAAAATTAATTAATGCAAAAAAGGAAACAACTGTTATGCAAATTGATTTCATAAGCTACTTTCAATGGTTTTTTTAGTGTGTGTCATAATATTAAAATGGGAGGGCCTGCTTGTAAATAGATATTAATTCGTACAATAAAAATTATTAAATATTACACTTTACATATATCACTAACTATAAAAAACCAATTTTACGGTAGCCAAGTACGAAGCTTGAAGAACTTGGATATAGTGAGCCAATATCGGAATAAAAACTGGCAATAAAACTTCCATTTCTCAAAAATTTCATTTTTTTGGATGCACTTAATTGCATAGAGAATTGTTGGACCGCAGAATTAAACGGATTTATGTAAGTTCCGAAATTGCGGGAATATGTACCCCTGAACTGTAAATCGGTATTTAGCCAGGAAGCTTTTACACCTGAATGGAAGGCCCAAATTCTATTATTATTTGTAAATTTTGTGCTATTTCTAGGTAATACTTTGTCGGTCAAATCCTGGTTTGGGTTGAGTGCAGTTCCAATTTCTCCCCCTTTAAAAGAAAGCCCTTGAGAATAAATATAAGAATTGTAATAATCGCCCTTATCGAAAAGAGCCAGACCGGATAACGGGGAGTTGTTTGTTTGATTTTTTGTGCCAACGACTTCAAAAAGGAAAGAATTAACATCAAAATAAGTTTGATCCTTCATTAAAGGTTTATTGCGTCGTATACGAATACCGTTTAGTCCGTCTGCAAAATTAGTAACTTTGAAAAGAGAGCCGGTCTCATAAATATTTTGGCGATATAAAAGATATGTCCATGCTTTTGCTGTCCATTCCCCGGCAATATCAATCGTTCCAAAGTGCGATCCGATTTTTCTATAATCGAATGTTTTTCCTGAAATTACGTACCAATATGCATTTATCGTATTAAGCTTACTTACAGGAGATATTTCACTTTCGCCACCCCATCTGGCCTGATGATTAATTCCTGCAAAAATCTTTATTCTGTCGGAAGGCTTTCCAAAACGAAAATATAGAGATTTTTCATGAAAATACGTAGAAGGTACAGATGGTACACTTCCATAAGATATATTGCTGGGACCAAGCCTTCCATCTCCAAAAGATGCTTTAACTGAGATGAAATAATTGGTAAACGCCAAAGGATAAAATGAAGGAATTGAAATCTGAAATCCAGGAATTGGCCTTGCATTTCCAGAAAATGACAGTGATCCCGAGGTTAAGGTAGTATCCATTAACCCGGTTACATGTTTTTTTTGCCCAACTAATATTTCAACAGGTCCAATTTTGCCAGCTGCGTACAGATCGGTGAAAAAATAGTCTGATCGTCTTCCATATCCCGATTTTCCAAAATTTGCTATCAACTCTGCACCTGCCGACCATTGAAATATTCTTGGATTATTTGTATTGTAGTTTTTGTAGAGGCCAAACTGTCCCAAACCAAACGTTCCGTTTCCGGGGACAACGCCATTCTGATTAGCACGAAGCCAAAACGGAGTTTGCGCAGTAGACGCAGCCAAAGAAATCGCGGTACTATAAGTTAAAGTGGAGTCTTGCGCGTTAGCAAAAGATGAAAGTATACTAATGCAAAAAAGAAAAATGTATTCACGCATAAAATGATATACAGGCATTTAAATATTTCAAAATGCACAGATGATTGTCAGCTTATTTATTTAACGAATAAGGCCAATTTTTCGCCATCCGATGTTGAGAGCAGAATTGGATGGGTACAATTTACCAAAATCACCTGATAAGCTAACATTTAAAAAGCTGCCATTTAAAAAAGACACTGGTCTTTCCAAACGAAGGATCACCGAGGTTTGGCTGAGAGAAGGGGAGAAGGGAGAATTATACGTTCCGAAGTTTCGGGAATAAGTTCCTTTAAATAAGAAATCTATTTTTTTCCAGGAAGCTGTTAATCCCAGGTGAAATGCAGTTATACGATTATTTCCGGTAAATGAAGCGGTATCTCGGGGGATATCATTCCTATACATATCTTGTGGCGCAACCAGCGGAGTTCCGAGTGCGTTGCCACGATAAGACCACCCCTGTGAGTAAACATAGTGATTGAAATAATTATCATTACCAAAAATCCCCTTGTCGTAATCAAAAACACTACCTCCCTGCTCTTTGGTGTAGACAAATTCCAATAGAATTGTATTTAGTTTAAGTGATTCGTCGGTTTTATCAATTTTTGTTCTTTTAAATCTTAAGCCATTCAAACCATCAGCAATATTAGTTAGTTTTGCCAAAGACCCATCATCAAAAATATTTTGTCGGTATAGGAAAATATTCCAGTTATTTCCTCTCCATTCCGCTGCAAAATCAATGGTTCCAAAATGGTTCCCAACTCTGCTGTTGGCCCAGGGTTTTCCAAAAATCACATATCTATATGCTTCACTTTTCTTAAGACCTCCTGTGAAAATCTTATCTTCGCCTCCCCACATAGCCTGGTGGTTTATTCCTCCGTACAAGCTAAGTTTATGATTTAATCCTCCAATGCGGAGATAAAATGACTTTTGGTGCATGTAAGTATTAGGTACTTCTTTAACATTACCATAAATAACTGCAGCTGATCCTAATATTCCGTCGGCGTAAGAAAGTTTAAATGACAAGATATCATTTTTTGGAATAATGTTAACAAAATTAGGTGTTGATATCTGGATACGTGGGAATGGACGTGCGTTCCCTGACATTGATATGGAACCTGAGGTCAAAGTTGTATCAGTCAAGCCAATCATTTCTTTCCGTTGTCCGACACTTATTTCAACTGGTCCGACTTTGCCGGCCAGGTATAAATCTGTAAAGAAAAGAGAACTTGACTTAGCCGCATTTGTGATTAGCTGCGCTCCGGCAGACCACTGAAAAAATCGTGGATTACCCGGATTGTAGACTTTGTAAAGTCCCCATTGTCCTGATACAAAAGAGCTGTTTTTTGGGATTACACCATATTGATTCGATTGAAGCCAAAATGGTGTATTCCCACTAACACCAGCCGCTTGTAAATTTGCAGAGAAATAAAAAGTGGAATCCTGTGCTTGGACTATACTTCCAGTTAAAAGTAAAAAGAGAATAATATTAACTGTAAGTAATTTGTTCATTATGATAGACTGGAAATTATATGAAGTTTTAAATTTAATGACTAGAGTCCCTTTCTTCCAAGTATAACCCAGATTGTCAATAAGATAATCTTCAATTCCAATTGAATACTCCACTTTTTGATGTAATAAAGATCGTACATTAACTTATGCCGTGCGTCATTAACCCCTGCACCATACGGGTACATAACCTGTGCATATCCGGTAATCCCTGGTTTTACGTTATGTCTGATGCTATAATACGGAATGGTCTCGTCAAATGTCTCTGTAAATACAGGCCTTTCAGGTCTTGGCCCAATCAGTGAAATATCCCTCCTGAAAATGTTGATGATTTGCGGAAGTTCGTCGACCCTGCTCGCGCGCATGAAAGACCCATAGGAAAAGATTCGGGAATCTTTTTTCTTGGAAAAGCTGGCACCGTTAACTTCTGCATCCAGACGCATTGACCTGAATTTTATACAACCAAAATTTTTATGATCCATTCCGACCCTTTCCTGAAAGTAAAATACAGGCCCTGGCGACTCCATTTTTATTCTAAAATAACTCAATATCCAAAGAGGCAAACTAAGCATAAAAATTGAAGCCGAAATTGTTACATCAATAATTTTCTTAGGATAACGGACTCTTCTTCCAAAATTAAGATTAGCACTGATATTGGGGTTGTTTTCTGAAACATTGAGAGGGATATATACTTTTTTGAGCACTGTCTCACAAAAATCATAAACAGTGCTGATTCTTATAGATTTGTTTCTACGAACTACCAGTTCATAGATCACACTATAACGGCTATCATGTTGAGGATTTGTAACTAAGTGTATCTTCTCAAATTTGTCAAGAAGAGGACTTACTGCATGATTTAAAAGGTAATCATCGTCTGTTGAAGGGGGAATCAAGGTAATTTCCTTATAGTTTTTCAACAATAAGGCCAGATCATATTTTTGAAGGAAATAATCATAACTCGTAATTATAAGAACCTCGTTGCTGGTAGCCGTCTTACTTCGAAGGCGATGGATACTAGTTCTATCAGTGATAAATGTTTTGTTCATGTGTGTAATTGATTATAGCGGTGTATGTTATGCAAATTTGTACATAATTTATCAAATATAATATTTTTAAGATTGATACAAAAAAAAATTACATATTTTGAATTTATGAATTGATTATTTCTCAATAAACCTTGTCTCAACTATTTCAGCGATGGGTTTACAATAAATTTAAGATTATAAATTTCGGCATCGGGCATAAGAAATGCGATATTAGCAGGTCAGTACTATTTTAATCGTGGAATTCTATATCATACATTATTAACCGATACATATCCTTTGCCTATTCTTTAATTTTTGACAAGACAAATAAACAATACGATCATTTTTTACAGTGTTTTTATAACTCTGGCCGGATTTCCTGCAATAATGCAATTGGACGGGACATTTTTGACTACTACCGACCCGGCACCGATTTTAACATTATCACCAATTGTGATAGGCCCAATAATACATACATTAGACCCGATATCAACGTTATTGCCAATTATAGGACTTGCCGAATATATACCTTCAGATAATTCCTTGTTACCAATTGTAGTGGAAGGCCTGAGGGTACAATTGGAACCAATAATTGTTTCACAATTGACTACCAAAGCCTGTCCATGAAATATAACCAGACCTCTGCCTGCAACAGTTTTGAAGGGAAGTTCACAGCAAAAAATCCACTCCACCCAAAGTCTGTAAAACATATTATAAGGAAGAAGAAGAAAAAAGTATAATTTATTAAGAGATGCGAGATTGGCTATACGAAATAAGCACAAAATGAATCGTGCCTTATTGTTCCCTTTATTACGCTCCCAGTCCTGAAAAATGTTGAAACTTCTTTCCATGTAAAATTCTATTAAATTAATTATCTCATTTTCGCATAAAAAGCCTGTACAGATTAATTGTTTGAGATTTTTTAATGCACGTATCCTGCAAAAGTGCAATAATTAGTTACAATTTCATCCGGCTTTTGTACAGGTTTTAACAGAATTTGTTTTTAAGACATGTCTTGACCATATCTTCGTGAGGCGTGATTCTAATTTTTTTGATGACAAGATACGAGAACAAACGTTTCTATCTGGAAATATCATACGAAGTCACCTGGAGATTCTTCCGGAAGGGTTTTTTTGTCTTGAATTCTGAAATATCTTGGTTTCGTATATTGCTATCCTACTTTTTCTTTTCCATGCACTTGATCCACCTTGGTCGAAACCTTTTGTTTGGAAAGAGATTTTCTTTTGGAAAATGAGAAAACCACTGGTTGGAATTTTTGTTCCAGGAGGTAACTTAAAAATAATATTAAAACAATCTTGAATATAATTGTGAAGTATACATTATCTAAAATAAGAATATTAAGCCATAGGATTGGATAATGTATGATATACATGGCAAACGAAACAGGAGCAAATATTTTAAAATAACCAAATATCATATCAAAATATCTTAATTTGAAATTCCACCAGATCAGTCCAGTTATAATAATAACAAACGCAGAACCGTAAAAATGAAGATGAGTACTATATGGAATTATAGAATTTATTTCTGATAAACTTTTGTGTTCAAACATTATACCCTTAATTACTGGAACGGCCAGTATACAACTCATTATTAAAAGGCTCACTAAAATTGGAAATAAACCAGTAAGACCAAAAGTATTTTTAGTCGTGTAGATTCTTGCCGCTTCAACCCCGCACCACCATAATAAAAAGTATGCCGCAATTAAAAGTAAGTGATTCGGATATACCAGATACAAGAGCCAACCAATAATGGAGAAGATCAGAATGTAATAAATCGAATTCTTTATCTCTTGTTTATCAAAAAATTGGATGAGTGGATAAAACATCAAATAAAACCACCATTCATAGGATAATGACCATAACGGATAGTTTTTAAGAAATGTTAATACAATTATTCCTGGATTAGAGCCCAGATCCTGAAGCATTAGCAAATTGCCAAAAAAGTCAATAACATCTGAGGTATGAAAAATATCTTTGTTGCACAATAATACTGCGATGGAAAGAATAAAAGAGGCAATTGTAATCGGGAAAATTCTTAGCCAACGTTTTTTTGCGTAATCGTAAAATGTGATATTCCCGTTATTATAAAATGATAAATAGATTACAAATCCAGATAAGAGGAAGAAAACCAGCACCGCTTCCTGGGCGTGGTAAAAAAACGAAATTAAAATCTTAGGTGTTTTATCAGTTTTGTAAAATTGAATAAAGTGAGTAAGCATTACATACAATGCCACGAATCCACGAATGGATTCCAGTTTGCCGATTTTCATAAATGATAGTGTTCGCTCTTTATTAGGGTGTAAGTGTGGTAATTCGGCTGTTTCTCAGGTATCAAAATAGCATTAGCGAATCTAATAATTTTATTATAAATTTTCTCATAAATATTTTACTTTTTCAAATTTCGAAATCTTTTGATATGAATTTTATTGTTATGGTGACTATAATTCAGGCCAGAAATGGGGAAGTAAGATTAAACAGTTCCCTGATCCAACCTTCGATGGAGTAATTGAATTTGATTTGAGGATCAATTTGTTCATAGCAGGTTTCAAAAAACGATTTATCAATTTTTGGATTATTTCTGTCCAATATAAAAATATTTTTAGCGTTGTAGAAATCGTAATTTTTAATATCTGTATTTGTTGTAATAATTTTTCTATTGGCCCCAAGCATTTCAATTGTTCGCATAGTCAACCCTGTCTGACTTGGATGTTGAATATCCAAAATTACTTTGGCATCTTTAATATATCGTGTGATTGAATCCTGAGATAGCGATTTAAATTTAAACTCTTTAAATTTTGCGTGACGAAATCTTTTGTCAGATATTTTTTTGTAAAAAAATAATTTAGAGCTAGGGAAATACATGTAAAAATTATTTTTAAGCTGTAAGGCATCAGACTGATTTTGTACCTCCTTGATCAAATTATAACGATCACTATGGATGGTACCAATGAAGCAAAGATCAATGCTGACTGAAAGATGTGAATCCTGCGAAATCTGATCATATTTATCAATAAAGAAAAGTGGCCTGAATTTAATACCGGGTATTTCCAGTGCGTCACCTTTATCAAAGGAAAATATGTGGTCAAAAAATGGTAAACAAAGCGACGCGTACTTTTTGTTTTTCAGGGAATCCCACATATAGACGATTAATACGGCATTGGGATGCTGTATTTTTAATGCTTCCAATGCAGAAGGCAACATCGCTTCAAGCCCAACTACAAGTATATAATCATATTTTTTCTGTGCAACAGACCTGATAATGCCTTGATAGTAATTATTCAGCTTTTTAAGAATAAGATTGCGATTAACACGGATACTGGCTTTGGTAATAAAGTCATTTTCCGGGCGTTCGTCGAAATAATCAACGCGGGCTCCCAGCTGTTTTAATTTTTGCGTTATTGCCGCTTCATATCCAAAGAATGTCGGTGCAAAAAATAGAATGTTTTTATCCTGTAAGTCTTTCATTAGCGATATAAGCCGCGATTTTTCATTTCTTGTATAGAGTGTGCATAATTATCTTCTGCAATTTCTTGAAAATTAACCCAATCAGAAAATAATCTTATTCCTTGTTCAAAAGAGAATTCAGGCTCGAAACCTAATTTTTCTTTTATTTTCCTCATGTCAGCATAATTATGTCGAATGTCACCCAAACGATAATTACCACTGACATTGACCGGTACTTCAATACCATAATTTTTGACCAAAGTAACCGCAACGGTCAAAACATCAGTTGGAACACCAGTCCCGACGTTAAATATTTCTGAGTTTGCTTCGTCCTTTTCAATTCCTAAAATTGTGGCAGCTACCACATCTTTGATATATACAAAGTCTCTGGTTTCTTTTCCATCCTCAAAAATGTTGATGGGGTTACCATTTTTAATTTGGGTAGAAAAGATAGAGAGAATACCCGTATAGGGATTTTTTAGCGATTGTCCTGGACCGTAGACATTTTGATATCTGAAAGCAACCGGATGAATACCAATCGTTGGACAGACGGTCATTATCATCTGTTCCTGATTTTGTTTGGTGATCCCGTATATTGATGATGGGTGTATTTTGGACTCTTCATCTGTCGCCAATAGTTCCAGATCCTCATTGCAACCAGGATATTTAACTTCAAAATCACCTGTGTCCATATGTTCAGATAGGCGATGTTTTGGATAAACAATGCCTAACTCATTGCTTTTATATTTTCCTTCACCATAAATTGACCTGGAAGAGGCAATCACTACTTTTTTGACCTGATGTGGTTTGTTTGCCAATAAATCCAGCATGATGGCTGTACCATTTACGTTCACGTCCACGTATTTTTGAATTTCATACATGGACTGGCCCGTTCCGGTTTCAGCAGCATAATGAACAATTACATCCTGTTCCTGAATGGCAGTTTCCCAGTCGCTCTGATTTGTAACAGAGCCGTGGATAAAGCGAACCTTATCTTTTATACTTTTATATAAAGGAGAAGAATCGGCGGGATTATTACCATGTATTTGTGGCGACAAATTATCCAGTATACTGATATTGTAACCTTTGGAAATTAATTCCAGAGCTAAATTACTCCCTATAAAACCGGCCCCTCCGGTAATCAAAACATTTTTCATATCAGATAATTTCCCAAATATTACTTTCAAAATTAAATTTTTTTATGACTTTGGCCGGGCTTCCCACAGCGATACAATTTGGCGGTATACTTTTGGTAACAACAGACATAGAGCCAATAATTGAACCTGAACCAATAGTTACCCCAGGTAAGACGCAAACAAACTCGCCAAGCCACACTCTTTCCTCAATTATTACTGGTTTGGAAGATAATGGCCTGTCAACAGGCAGGGTAATCGGACTGTGATGAATATTGTCTTTTCCATAACTACCATGATTCAAATCTGAAATGAAAACTTTACTCGCAATAAGAACGTCATTACCTATAACCACCTTTTCTGACGCCACTATATGCACGGAATCATTAATTTGAACACGGTCGCCAATAATCAGACAGCTTTCCTGCTTGTTTGATTTAGGATGTGCCTCCAGCCGGCAATATCTTCCGGTTGTAAAACCCTTTCCAATTTTAATATATTTCTTATTACGAATTTCAAAAGGAAAACGAATCAGTCGTGCTGAGGAGAGCAACAACTTTGTCCTGATAAGATCCGATAATAAGCGAATTGTTCCAAGAAACCCATACCTGCGAATAATCTCCATATACTATTTAATTGGTGTTTGGGTTACATTGCCTAATCGGTTCGATTGTAGTTGTATCGACATATTTTTAAAATGGTAATTATTTACTGAATGATATTTAGCTCTTCGTTACAAGTGATACAGATAATTTTTTTCATAGTTTGAGCTCACGCTGTCATTAAATTGCATATATCTAGGTATTGCCGGGCTCTTTCGGTTGGGGTAGGGAGTTTGTTAAGTACTCTTTTCCCGTTATCTATCAGTTGATTTCTTAAACCCTCATTTTGTTGAATTTCCACTAGTGTTTGCGCTATTTCCACTGCATTCAGAGGGTCAAAGTAAACTGCTGCATCCTTACATATAGTAGTTGCAAATGATAGATTTGATGTTAAAATGGGTTTTTCCATAATCATCGCTTCCGGATAATTGGCAGAAAAACATTCAAGAAGAGTAGGGAGAAATACTGCATCGCATTCAGAATATAGCTGGGGGCAATCCCTAACGTCTATTCTTCCTAAATTAATGATTCGGCTTTTTGCTTCGGGCGTGAAGTTTTTTTCCAGGATTAACGGATCAATTGTCAGAACAAACTTCAATTCATGAGCAGGATAGTTTTTATCTAGAATAGGAATGATTTTGTTAAGAATATCAAGATTTTTATGGACAGAATAGGTACACAATGATAAAAACCTGAACTCATTTTTGAGTTTCTCCGGTAGTATTCTTTTTTCTTTATTGAATTGAAACTGTAAAAAGTAATTATTGCAGGTATTATTTACTGTGAAAAAATGACTCCTTTTGTTACTTATTAATTGTTCAAATCTATCACTGACATCACTTGTTTCTGATACGTAGTTCTTCCCATTTCTTTCCAGAAAAAACAGATGTATGATTTTCAAAACACTTATTTTTATTTTTTGTGAAGTTGAAAGAATGTTGAACAATGGGGAGTCGGGGTATACATAGTGGGGGTAGGCATACCCCTGCAAGTGAGGGACACCGGGTGTCCACCATGACGGGCCAAAGATACTAAACACTTTATCGGGTTTAATTTCTTTTTCAAGTCGTCTTAATTTTGCTCTTGTTTGTAATCCTGATAATCCATATAATGGATGATTGGAAAATGAATAAAATTTAAAATTTTCAGGGAATAATTTTAGATCTAACTGGCTCTTGATAGTTTTGCTCAAAAATATGTGATATTCATGTTCCGGGAAATGAATACATTCATTGATGAACGATACTGAGACCTGTGTTACACCTGAAGCACTTAATGCTGACGTGTTAATTAATAATTTCATTCTAATGATTTTCCAATTTTGGACATTTAAATTTCTGGGTTTGATCAATTAGAATCATTGTAATAGATTTTCTAATCCATGAATGGAACGAAGAGGATCAAAAATTTTCTTTTGATTCTGTAGGTGGCTAAGTACTTGTTCTTGTAAACGTTTGTCGTTTAGTAAATTATAAATGGCCTCGGCCATAGCCTCTTTGTCACCTACGGGGACCAGCAGTTTTTCATGATTTAATATTTCTGCGGGACCTGTGTAACAGTCTGATGAAATAACCAGCTTATCAAGCAATAACGCTTCCAGCAAAACAATTCCAAAGCCTTCAAACCTGGTGCTCAATACAAACAAAGAGCTGTTGGCAATGTAGGGATATGGGTTTTGTTTAATACCCAGGAAAAATACAGATTGCTGCAATCCAAGATCCAGAACAAGCTTTTCAAGGCTTTCGCGATCACGACCATCACCCAGAATTACCAGATTGTAAGCAACTGCATATTTTTTCTTAATCAGTGCCAAGGCATTTATCAGGCTGGTAAAATCTTTTTGATTTTCATCAAGACGAGCAACTGAAATAATGTAGTCATTTTCCTTAATTCCGGGAGGTAGCGTATAGGCTTGATCTGCCTGAAGTTTTATCTGCTTCTCAAAAAAAGGATTATAGAATAAATGCAAATTTTTCGTGAGTCCCAGTTCAGCCATTTGTTCGTAAACTCCTCTGGAAACCGCGATTACCTGATCGTAGTTTTGCAGTTTTTTTAACCAGTTTTTTATCCGGTAAGCTTTGAAAAAATGACTAAAAATATGGTCAATAGAAAAGTGTATGAAAATAATCTTCGTTATATTGCTGTACTTCTGAAAATAATCAGGCATTACGCTATCCCCCTGAATAATTGTTGTAGGACGATACCTGTCCATTACTTCATCAAATTTTTTACTAAAGAGTATATTATATTTAAGACGATAAGCTGCATATTTTATTTTCCCCCAATAGCCATTTGAGAAACCAGATAACATTTCGATTAAACGATTACCGATGATATCATTTGAAAAATAAATAATGTTCACCGTCTTCTCAATACTGTATTCCAAAGTATTCTTACTTGTTATGTAAAACATAACGCATAAAATAATTTCATATTTACCCGTTGCAGCAAGTTCATTAACATAAGCTACTGTGGCTTTCTCTGTTCCCCCAGTAGAAAGTGAGGTAAGGAAAAATAGTACCTTTTTTTTCATAATCAATTTTATCAATCTGATTGATGTTTAGGAATAATACTGCTATCGAAACACTTTAAATTCCGATACGCCCATTCCTCCTCCTTTTTGCCCTGGACCGTCAGGTTTAAGAGCACGCAGTTTGAAATAGCGGGCAGATATAGGACTAAACTTTAAATCTACTTGAAGGTCGGCGTTATTCTCTTTGTGCGTCAGTATTTTCCAGGTAATGTTGTCGGTTGAAGAAAATAATTGAAAGTCGGTAGCGAAAGCAGCCGGAGCAAAGTCGACGCTGGCCTGCTTCAGGCCTTCAACGGTTTCTCCCATATCCAATTTAAGTGTCCATGCATATTTTCCTCCCGCTTGTGCTTTGGTTGCGATTTTGCCGTCTACTGCGTTTTCAGGGTCGTAAATCCCCATAAATGGAGTTACGGTGTACTGGTCGTCGTTGTCAAGCAATTCTGCGAATGCTCCAAGCGCGTAATTTTTTGGGGTAGCGTTTTTTCCTAAATGAAACTTTAAACTTAAAACAGAGCCAATTGAATCGCGAACTATGGGGTCACGATCTCCGGAAGGAGTAAGCATTGCATCCCCGACAATTCTGACGGCCGGAGATGTTTCTATTTTCGTTTTAAAACGATTTGAAACAAACTTGTCGGAGTTATCTTCCTTGGAAAGAATGATATAGGATTGTCCCGGTTCCAGTACAACGTTAGTTATGTTGAGGTATTGAAATCCATCGGACTGTACTTTCGAAGTATCAGAATGCAGGTCAGCGAAAAAAACAGGATAATCGTCAACAAAACGCTTGATTACGATATTGTGTATATTTTTATTTCCTTGCACAAATTGGCGACCTATCTGATCAATGATTACCGGGTCTGGTCCAATAATGACCTTCATTCCACGATAATAGTTTTTTACATCAATTATTTCTTTTGCACCTGAAATATTTTTCAATGGCAATCGAATTTCTGTCCTGGCCAATTTGAGTAATTTGGGACGAAAGTTATAATTTTCATCAAAAATTTTGCTGATCACTTTTCCGTTTTCTATAGATATTGCCTTGATCCGGGTTTTACCATAGATCAAAAATGGTTGGGAATAAGCTTTGCTCTTCGTTGTAGGATTGCTACCGTCCGTAGTGTAAAATATTCTGGCGTTATTATTGGCACTGAGCTGAATTCGCTGGGGACCGTCGTACAAGATATTGGAGTTCAGTGATGATATGGGAGCCGTACTTATGTTTTGATTCTCTTTAACAAACTGACCAATTTTTGCCAAAACTGGTGCATAATCAGGGTTCGACACCTGGCCGTCAGGCGATATTGGAATATCCAGCATGTAGGTGGCACCCATAGCCCAGTTTGCTTTTATATTCTTAATGATCATTTCTGCGGACTTTGGCTTCCTGAATTGTCTATCTGGTATCCATGCCCAGGTTGTATCTAACAAATTATCGACTTCAATGGCCATCTTTTTTTTTGCGATAACCGGCTTAGCCACCAGGAGAGCATTTTCTTTTGTGCCTGGTAAACCTTCGTACACAAGGATATCGGTATCTGGCCACCTCAGGGCAATTCCTCCATTTCCCCAACCAGGGTTATTGGCAAAAATTACATGGGGATTTTCCGTGCGTACCGCAGGTAAAATCTCATCCCATGGAAACCATTTTGGGTCAACATATTTGTATATTTCGGGAGTTCCACCCATATCTACCCAAAAGCCGTCAATACCCATCTTAACCAATTCGAGAATCAATCCTTTGTTTAAGGTTCCCAGCGTGCCGTCTGGTGCGGTGTCAATAACCTTTTTGTTCCAGCTATGATCGGGAGCAAAATAACCTACAAACTTAATTCCCCTTTTATGGCAAGCCGTGATCAATTCCTGAACAATATTTCGGGATGTTTTTAACTCATAACGACTTGGTGTAGTTGATGGCCACATCCTTATTCCATCACCACCTTTTACCGAGCAGTTTAATATTTTTCCACCCAGGGCAATGACCGAACTTACTGCCTTATCGGCGTCAAAGTTTTTTATTCTGTTTTCATATGTTATAATATCTTCTTTAGAAGATAGGGCAGGTTCCAGAGAGGGACCAAACGGATACCAGACTCCAAATCTGGCATCAGCGAACCATTTGGCGCGATAAGATTCAGCAATAAAGTCTAATTGTTTTTGAGCCGTTCTGCCTTGTGAATCAATTACTTTAACTGTAAATATAAAAGTACCTTCTTTAATCGGCGTCCCTTGAAGTTTTCCATCCTTTGTCAATAGTATTCCATCAGGCAAAGAACCTTTATCGAGGGTCCAGTTGTAAGGATTTTGTCCACCAGAGGCAACCAACTGATAAAACGGTTTTTTGCCTGTCTGGGTCCAGGATTCATAGGGCATATTATCAACAAATGCCGGATATATGGAGGTCTGTGGTGATTGAGAATAAATGCTCGAAGAGGTAGTAGTTATTTTAGGTGTGCTATCTTGTGCTTGTGATATAGTAGTCAACAAGATAAATATAATCAGTAAAATAGAAATGCTATTCTTGGTCATTGCGTCTATTTGTAATGTATGGTGTGTGTAATTGATTAACTGAAAAGATTTATATCATCGTATGGTTAAGTGGATGACACGGTTGCAACTCTATATCTTATAATTAAAAAGACAGTTTTCGTAAGTATATAGCAAATAACCAGAAAGAAGAGGCGCCAGAAAATATAATTTGCAAATACAATACTGTCATCAATTAACAAGTTGGATAAGTAAGCAATGAGGGTTAGGAAGAGATAGCCGAAGTAATTAATTCGGGAAACATCCAGATTTCGGAAAGTATTTCTCACTACACCAATGGCAGTTCCAATAAAACCAGAATAAATAATGGCTCCCCAAAAACCTAGGAAATGAAGTGCCACATAATTATATCGGCTATTAGGCCCGCCGTCTGTTTTACCATAGTGGAAATTTTGGATATCAGTTCCAATCACATCAGGCGGGGAAATATTAAAGCCAAGATTTTTGAGGATCGTTCCCCATCCGGGGTAGAACAAGTACTTCAAAAATGACTTTTCCTTAATTGAGTTCATGACGGCGTCATTGTAGCCGAGGAGAAAAACGTCGCCACTGGCAAGGAGCCGGATGAAAACACCTGTTACCGCATCCACAGCATCTCCTCCACGGGTGATGGAAACAACTAGAACCGGAAATGACGCCAGGCCCAGAATTAATGGCCAGGAAATTTTTATAGGTTTTGCCTTCCCCTGGTAAATCAGCGGCAATTGAATCATGAAATATTGGAATACAAAGACAAGTATGGCACCTTTGGATCCTGTGGTCAATATTCCAATGGCGACAAAAAACCAGCAGACTATGTCGAAATAATTGTATTTTTGCTTCCTGACTAGTATTTTGTAGAAAAGCACCAATGGGCATAACAACCTAAATGATGTAATGAATGCCATGAGAATGCCGTGATTTTCAAAGGCGGACAAATGGGTTACATCCTCCTCGAATAACACAATCCCGATTGTCATGATGCTGACGATTTCGCATAGAATATAGGCTATGCCGATAATCCAGGTGAAAATATCAAATTCTGTAATTTCATTTTCATGATATTCTAACGGCTCCGATTGGAATATCGCTCCAAATTTAATAACAGGGATATATCTGGAAAGGTATAAACCAAGGAATAGTGCTATTTCCGTTGTCAAAAAGGACCATTTGTAAAGAGGCGCCAATTGATCCTGGAAATATAAAAAGCAAACACAGAATGCCCCACCCGCCATACTGGTAACCGTCCAGATCATTGGATCGAAAATGCCCCAGTAAATTTTTCGATAGAGAACCAGGTAACCCAAAAGTAAAGCAAGATACAGGATCAGATAAAAATTTAAATTATCCAATACAGTAACAGCCAGTTGTGCGTGATTCATTTTTTATAGTCCCTCTGTAAACTGTAAATTTTTCTTCTGATCCAGACATAAAGGCCCACAAGCACTCCGAAGTGCTGTGTAATTATTTTTACAAGATTTTCATCGTACTTCTCATCTTTTGCATAAGAACTTACGCCGTGACCATCAAAGATCGAGATCAGCTTGGGAATATACACAAATTTTGAGGTATGGCTTTTAAAAAGCTCTATATTGTAAATATGGTCGGCGAAAATTTTGAAAGACTGGTCATAATCTTTGTTCTTATATACCGATTTTGGATAAAAGATAGCCTGATGCGAAACACTCCCCAGGGTCATAGACCATTTGTTTAGCTTTCCGTTGTATAGGCGGTTCGATGTTTTTATGTAAGCGTTTCCATAGTAAATTTCGTCCCGGTTTTTAAAATACGGGACTACTTCTTCAATAATGGTAGGGCTTAAAAGCAGATCATCTGCACCTAAAAATATGAGCCAATCACCTTGGGCAAATTTTTGTCCCTTGTTCATGGCATCAAAAATGCCATTATCTGATTCGCTGACAACGCGGGCAATGAATTCTTTGTATTTATCCAGCAAATCCAGGGTTCCGTCCGTAGAGCCGCCATCAATAATAATATACTCAATATTGGGGTATGACTGATTTATTACGCTTTTTAAGGTATTATCCAAAGTGGCTATGGCGTTGTAAACGACTGTCACAATGGATACTAGTGGTGTTGATGTATCAGACATTTTAATTTTTATAATTTCCTAACTCTTCTTCTATGAGCATATCCAGAACCTGGTAAAACGTCAGATCATAATCCCATCCCAAATCCTGAATGGCACGTGTGTTGTCACCATAAATATCTTCGATATCCGTGGGTCTCAACAGTGTTTTATCAATGATAACTCTCCCCATGTCCAGATTTAACTTGTCGAAAATGTAAACGACAATTTCCTCCAGCGTAATACTTTTCCCAGAGCATATGATATAATCGTCTGCCTTATCTTTCTGCAACATAAGCCACATGGCTTCCACATACTTAGGAGAATACCCGAAATCTCTCTTGACTTTTAAATTTCCAAGTTTCAATATTGCGGTGTCATCTGACGTCATTTTTATTGCTTCCCCGATCACCTTCTTAACAAAAAAGTTGCCGGATCGCAGATATGATTCATGGTTAAATAATACACCACTGCAACAATGAAGTCCATATGCCTCCCGGTAATTTATTACAGTCCAGAACGCTGAGGCCTTGCTTATTGCATACGGACTTAATGGGTGCATGGGAGAATTTACCTGTATAGGTAATTTATGTACAATTCCGTACATTTCACTGCTTGAAGCCTGGTAAAACTTGGTTTTTGAATTATGAAGTCTGATCGCCTCAAGAAAATTTAAAACCGATACAAAGTTGAATTTTATGGTTTCGATAGGATATTCAAACGAAAGACCAACGGAGCTTTGAGCCGCCAGGTTATAAATTTCGTCAGGATTATATTTGCCAAGTAATCTTAAAATGGACGCTTGTTCCCATAGATCGCATAATTCCAGCGTTACATCCTGAAAAATTCCCAAATATTCCAGCCCGTGAAATTTTTGATTAAGATTCCTTACAATGCCTACTACTTTATACCCTTTCGACAACAGAAGCTTAGCTAAATAAGCACCATCCTGACCAGATATTCCCGTGATTACCGCAACTTTCATAATATAGATTTATAGATATCAAGTGTTTGGGCAGACATCAGATCCCAGGAAAATTTCTTGGCCTGTTCTAAACCTTTGATTTTGTATTCTTCCCGCAATCCGGGGCTGTAAATAAACTTTTCTACTTGTTCCAATATATTTTCCTTATTTTCCGGATCAAAATAAAGAGCAGCATCTTCACCTATTTCAGGCAACGAACTTACTTTACTTAAGATTGTCGGACAACCATTACTAAATGCTTCCAGAACAGGAATGCCAAATCCTTCATATAAACTGGGAAATGCAAACAGTAGAGCATTTGTATATAAAGATGCGAGGCTGTTATCATTAATTGGCACCTGGGATACCTGATTTTGGATATTCAATGAAGATAACAAACTGATTTCATTTTGTTGAAAGGCACCTCCGCCGGCACAAATGACTTTGATATTTCTTTCTTTTATCAATAATGGTTGAATGGCTTCGATAAAGGTATTGAAATTTTTATATGCGCCCCTGTTTCCTACAAACAGGATATAATCCCCCAATTTATTAGCAGACGCAACTTCAGAGTCTGCGGCATTAACAGAGTTAGCTAGATAAGTAACATGTATTCTATTCTCATCGATTCCGTAGTACTCAATAATATCTCTTTTTGTGCTGTTTGAAATAGCAATTATTGCAGATGCTTCTTTCAGCAGTTTTTTTCTGTTGGCCAGTACCTGATCAAAGCCCGTCAGGATATCTGGATATCTATGTGAGAATTTTTCGTGGATGAGGTCATAAAATGTTACAACAAACGGACGCTTTCCGAGTATTCCATCCAGAAAATAGGTATCATAATATGTAGGGTGAAAAATGTCGTATTTTCCTTTTTTAATAATATTTTCCGAAACTTTTTGGTTTAAATATTTTTTAATAGATCCCTTTCCTCTAAACTCAAATGGAATGAACTTTCTTGAATTGTACAAAGACTTTTCTGTTGTGAATTCGTTTTCTGACAAAAAGATAGTGTTTTGACAATCATTATCCAGTCGAAGAAGGCCTTTGGAAAGTTCATAAAAATAACGTGAGATTCCCCCGTAATTTTGATAGTGGTAAATTTGGTGATCAAATAGAATTCTCATAATGTCGTTCCTTGTGTGTGGTTAGCTATTCCGCGAATAAATTTAAAGTCATCATCCAACAAAGATTTATTGGTAAACATCTTTGAGACAATATTGGCTATTTTTCCTCTTATACATAGGCTAAACAGCAATGGGTTAATATTACGGCGGGTTATCAGGTGTAAAGTTTTACCGTTTGTGTAAAAATTGCAATTAAGTTGATTTGCAAGGTTCTGAAGTGATTTTTCGGAGTATAACGCAATATGCTGTCCGGTTTCCGGTGTAAAATACCACCAATCGTCCGACGTGCTGATTTTATAATGAGGTACAAGTTCTGTGGAGAAAAATATTGAATCACTTAATTCAAGCATTTTTCTTGTCTCGGCCACAGGGTCCAATAAATGTTCAAATACTTCAAAAGCAGTTACAAGTTCAAATTTTTTTGTTGTTGCATCTTCAATGTCAAAGTGAACGGAAAATAAATTCTCACAATGCTTGTCAAATCTGTAAAAGTCATATCCCCGGTCACGCATAATTCTGACCAACATGCCATAACCGCCGCCATAGTCCAAAAATGAACCTTTCGTATTGAAACAAGTGACAATTAGAGAGGACAAAAGCGTTGAAATACGAATATTTCTACTGACAAGACCTATATCCAAGGAAGTTATAGCAGAGTCATATGCTTCATTCAACCAAAATGGCTCATCCGTTTGTATAAAATTACATTGAGTACAGCGATGATAGTCAATGGAATACTTATTAAGAATGTTAGTTTTGGTATTGAATAATATTTCTGTACTACTATTACAGATTTTGCAGTTCATCATGCTAGATTTTTTTTAGATTCCGTTTAATATTTACAGAAATTTGGCAACCACGCGTTTGAGCTTTTTTCTGACCCTCATGGCAAGGTTGATTTCTTCCATTTCAAAAATTGAATAATCTGCATCTATTATTGGCACAAAAAACTTAGGATGAGTTATTTCATCAAATGATTCTAATGGTAAATTAGCAAGCTTATGATCCACCTCATTCGTGTGTGTTCCCCTTTCATTAAACCCGATGTTAGTTATCATATTGTAGTTTGGACAAACTGACAACCCATTGTTCCAAAAATTCAGAAACGCGTATTGGTAATCCCAGGTATTGATATAATTGTTCCTTGTCTGTATGAAGGCATTTGTCAGATACTTTCTGACAGTATCTTTTTGGTACACATATTTCAGAAGATCCAGTTTTATAAATTCATCCAGTTTGTCCAGATTTTCGTCATAATTCACCCATACTCTTCTCCATGAGGCCCAACCCCACACATTAGTAAACTTGGAAAAGTAGTAAGTGTCGGTACCGAATTTTTTACTAAGCAGATTGGTTCCCCCTATATGCATGATTCTGGTGTCAAAGCGGTACTTTTCCAATAACGAATCGCAAAATCGAAAAAAGTCTTCATTGGGTAAACAATCGTCCTCCAATACAATACCTTCTTCTTCATTCTCAAAGAACCATTTGATTCCACCACTAACTGCTAATTTGCATCCGAGATTATTTTCACGGAATAAAGTTTTAACCTCGCAGTCCCAATCAATATTTAGAAGTTCCCGGGTTTGCTGGCACAATTCCTTCTCTCCATCTTTATTATCCCGCGCACCGTCAGCAGCAATATATAATTTATCAGGCTTTCCTTTTCTTATTTGCTCAAATACCAATTGTGTAGTATCAGGCCTGTTGAAAACCAAAAGGAGAACAGGTGACTTAATTTGATACATTGGAGGGTTAAATTTAATATTGTTAATGAAGTATGAATAAAAGTTCTTTGTATCCTTTATGGTGAAAAAGAACAAAGCTAGTGTGTTAATGATCTAAGTTCATATAATAGCCTTCTCCAGATTTTGGTTGCCAGACTCCTGTTTGCAGGATCGACATCTCTGTATAATTTTTGTAATGCTAACGTCAGCTGTTTATTTTCCTGGATTATAGTCGGATAAGAGTTTATAGAATAATCTAATTTAAAGTTAAAGGTTTCAAATGGATTTCTCCCCTTGGTATGGGTGGCGTCTTTTCCAAATCCTATATTTCTGACCAAACTCAGATCAGGAAACAAGGAGATACCTTCGTTCTTGAAAACGGTCCACCTCCACCGAATTGCCCAGGAATTTATTGTCTGTTCTTCCATCTGTTGTATAAGCATATCAGAATAGGGATAAGTACCTCCAAGATCAAACTTATAAGTAAGATCCTTATTCTGCTTTAGCTGTTCATACCCAACCGAGGATGGATCGAAAAGTTTCCACGCTCGTTTCCAGGTTCCCCATCCCCAAGAAGCTATGATTGGAATAAAAGAGGCTTTACCTAATGCTGGTACGTCAATAGGGAATTGATAACCTGACACATGCATTACTTTATCTTCTGCGGCATATTTATTAAGCGCTTCATTCATAAATTGCAAAAAACTTCTTGAGGTAATAAGGTCATCTTCCAGAACGATTACTCTTTCATGTTCATTTACAATTTTTGTTACTCCGTCAATTATTGAATTAGCAAGGCCCTTATTTTTATCACTTTCAATAATATGTACTTTTTTACACCATTGGCGTGCTTTAATTAACTCTCTGACACGTTTTATATTATTGACGTCCTCTTTATTCATATTCACCTTGGGTCCATCGGCAAAAATATAAAGTACTGATTCATTTGCGAGGTGATTATCTGCCAAGGCTTCTAATGTTTTTTTTGTGTGTAAAGGACGATTAAAAACAAAAAGAAGGACTGGAGCTAATTTGTTATTCATAGTATGTGGATAAAATTATTTAATAGAATTTAACTTTTCAGTTTATTTATCTCAAAGAGTTAATCTTATATTAAATAAGTTCTTGTCCTTATTCATCTTATAATAATTAATCGTTGAGTTTTTTAGCTATAAATAAAACTACTTTACCTTTCGGATTTGTAGATGAAAAAGAATTTATAACTTTTTAATTGATTATAAAGTGCTCTTCTCACTCCGTAATAAATTTTGCAGAAAGCGACAATTTATATGTGACGGTCTATGATATTGTTTAGCGAAAGTTAAATAGCATGGTAATGCTTTTTAACTGCATATTAAATAATATTCTGGTTTGATTGAATAAAGCCATGCTAAAAACTGACGCTATAAGTTGAGAAATAGTTGTCGCAAGTGCAGCGCCAAAAGCTGCATATCTCGGGATAAGGTATAAATTTAATAAAACATTAAATATCAAACCTATAAGTGTCCGGTATAAACTAAACTTTTGTAAATTTTCGATTACTAAATAATGACTTGTTGCAACACCTAAAAATATGGGTATCAACGACCAGATATGAATTACCAGAATGCCGGAGGCAGGCATATATTCGGTTCCAAACAATTGCTGAATGATTAAATCCGAAAAGATAGTCACCAATATTGCAAACACCACAGAAATTCGCATCATCCAATTAATAAAGAACTGATTCTTTCTGATGAATAATTCCCAACCTGTTTTCTTTGCTTCTATTAATGTAGGCAGGTAACTGCTTGAAACAGCCATGGGTAGGAAAAGAAAAACGTCTGAAATTTTTATAGCAGAACTGAAATATCCTAATTGTGTCTCATCAACCATTGAGCCAAGCATAACCTGATCAAGCCGCATGTAAAGTATGACTGCAAGGCTTGCCAAAGTAAAAGGCCAGCCTGTTTTTAAAATTTTCCTGGCCAATTCGGAATTAAATGTCCATTGAAATATATTATTATTTCTTTGATAGAGAATGGTTAGGAGAATGTACGATAGGGCTGCTTCAAAGCCCATTGCGGCTGCAAACCACAAAAGGGATTTGTTGCTAATAAGCAAATAGACTCTGAACAAAGCTCCTAAAACGTAAGCTATATTTTTGGCTACAACAGTAAGCTTGGATTGCAGTCGTGACTGGAAATCCAGATCAATAAGATCAAAAGGAGTAATAAATAAATTGAATGACAAAAATGCCAGTAACCAGTAATAATCAGAATTAAGATCAAGTATTTTAAAGTAGATTAATACCGATCCAAACAAAACCGGAATGATGACCAGTCTCATCAAGAATGAGGTACCCAAGATTTCATTCTTTTGCAATGGATCTTCTAAAATTTCTTTTACTAGAAAGCCATCCATACCAAGCTTGGCTACGGTTGCTGTAATGGTTACAAAAGCGAGGACGTAGTTAAGCTCTCCCCATTGATTTGGCCCAAGATATCGAGCTACCCAGATACCTACTATGAGTCCGACCGCAAGTTTGAATACTTTGTCTAAGGATAACCATAGTATATTCATAACTACCGGAGTAGCTAATCTGGATTTTATGATTTTTATTTTAGCAATCACTCTCCTGGTAACAAATTAATTGAACGTGTTTAGCTATTCCCTATGCACAAAAGAATTTCGATTAACTTATATTAAAAGCGTAGTGGATAAGTATGTATAATATTGCTGAATATACCCACCTGTTAATATGGCCATCTGTTAATACGGCCATGAATAATTTCGATAATACTTATTCGCAGATAAGTACTATCCTTTAAATCTATCTACGAATTTACTATCAATCCTGACTTGAAGGGAGAACGAATAATTGGCTTTGAAATGTTCTTCTTAAATAAAAGGATGTAAGCCAAACACAACACACCTCCCAAAAATGCTGAGATAAAAAAGAAGCGTAACCGTTTAGGGTTACTTTTGGCTAATGGAACTGTTACCGGTTCAAGAACCTTAAAAACAGGCTTTTCTTCTTTCACTTTATTCAATGCTTGTTCGTAACGACGAACTAAATCCTCATGCAAGGACTGTGCAAGTAGGTAATCGGATTGTAATCTTTGCTCTTCAATCTGGGCTACATTTAGGAATGCATTCCGATTTCGATCTCTATAACTCTGAAGTGTATATTCTGCCTTTCTGAATCTAACATTAGAAGATGCCATTTGATCTTTAAGCAGGTTTACCTGCTGTAAAGCCTTAGCTGTTCTATATTCTTCAACATAATTTATAAGATAATTTTTTGAAGCTTCAACCAGGATGGCGGAAACTACCGGATCCTCAGTTTCTGCTGATATCGTTATAACACCTGCTTTTGAGTCTATGGAAGAAGATATCAGACCCATTGCCATCCTGATATTTCCAGCTTCAGGTGCCGAAAGAAGAAGGATATTGGGATCTGAAAGTTTAACGGACTTCTCAGTTTTTGTTGGTGAACTTGGGAGTAAACTGGTAAGAGAACTCTGCGTAGAATCCCGTTTTAGAAACAATTCAAACGATTTGTACGTATGACCATATTGATCTGTAACCGGTTGCTTTAAAAGATATATTCCAAAAGGAGAGCTGGCTAATATAACCGGATAAAGATCAGGAAGTAACTTTTCTGCTCCCTCTGAATTATTTCCACCAGCAAGCATGGCAAGAGAACTTTTCTTGGCACCACCATATTCTGGCAGCATCGTAATATTAGACTGATAGGTTTTAGGGAAAGAATAGCTAAACCCAAATCCCGCAACCCCGGCGATAAATGCAAAAACAATCAATGAAAACAAATGTTTCCCGAAGAAAGCTATTATATCTTCAAACCTTATATCCAAGTTTGAACCTGATTTTTTAATTGTTTCAACTTGGGCATCAGGCATATTAATCTTAGGATGATCCATTGGTTATTTATTATTCAGACTAATAAAGAGGAGTGTTAATGTGCTTACGGATGAGAGAAGGAAAGAATATAAGGCAACCCGCTCACCAGGTGTTTTTTCATGTTGATTTATTGCCTTTTGAGGTATTATAATCGTAGATCCCGGCTCTACGGTTGGATACGATTTAAAGAAAAGAAATCTTTTCATTCTGTGTGTCCGTCCATTCGGATAAGATACGTATATACGGTTTTTCCAGGCCTGTTCAGCATAACCACCAGCTTGAGAAATGTATTCTTCAAATGAAAATTCAGAGTCAAAGTTAACCAGAGATGGGTTTTGTACCGCTCCCTGGATGCGGACTGTTTCAGATTGCCGGGGTATCATCAGCGTGTCTCCATTAAGCAATAGAAGATTAGCTGGAAGCGTAGGCTTGCGGGTAATTGCGTCTAAATCGACTGCAACCAGTTCTTGATTTCTGTAAAACTTGGCCCCTCTCAAATAAGCCTCTGGTTTTAATCCACCTGCTTTCGGAAATAAGTCAGTGATCCGTTCAAAGTTTGAAACTATCGTATACTTCCCTGGATATTTAACTTCTCCCAGAATTGTCACAAGTTTTTGGCTTTCATACCTGGGAGACTTACGGACTGTGATAATGTCATATGGAAACAGTTTGAACTTCTGATCCTCAGAATTCAGCGCCAGCTTATCGGTTACTTCCATTGTGAAAATACGAACATTCTGGGTCGAAGGTAGATCCAATGTATCATTTTTTATACGGCGGGAAACCTCGATACGATACGGTACCCCTCCTTCGGTATATCCCCCTGCCTGAAAAATCAAATCAGCAATGGTTATATCTTTATAATAGTAATAATTACCGGGATTTATAACAGAACCTGATATGGATAAATAAGTAAATTCTTTTAAATCTTCAATTGACTTTATGGTTAATATATCTCCTGGTTGTAAAGGAATATCGTTAATTTCTTTATTAATAAGTTTTCTCAGATCAATGGCAATAATACCCGTTTGTGTATCTCCGCTTACCCTTTCAAGGATGGCCCTGTTTAAAAAAGCTCTCTGGCTTAATCCTTGCGCCAGGCTTATAAGTTTTAACACAGTGTTACAACGTTCTTCAAGTGCATAATTACCAGGAATAGTAACAGCACCGCGTACTTCAACCTGATTGCTAACTGCATCTAAAATCTTTCTCACAGTAAAAATGTCACCATTACGAGGAGTAAAGGTTAGCATCTGAGTTGAATCAATACTGCCAATAATGTAATTTGTTCCTGTATTTCTTTGATATGTAAAAAGCGAGGTATACGCTTCCGGCGTAAAACCACCGGCATATCTGACCAGGTCCATAAATTTTTCACCGGATTTGGCTTCGAATATACCCTGCCGCTTAAATTCACCTTTTAATTCTATACGTGAGTCGTAAGGACGTATCAGGATAATGTCCTGATCTTGTAACGCAATATTGTCCTTCAGATCTGCATCCACAAGAAAATGGTACAAATCAATTTTTTTCAGAATTTTATTATTCCTTATAATCTCAATGTTTCTATATGATCCGTTTTCATTAGGTCCTCCTGAAACTGAAAGCGCATTGAAAGCAGTCGCCAGTGAAGAAACAGTATAGGTACCAGGGCGTGCTGCTTCACCAGTGATCAGCACACTGATACTTCGTACGTTTCCTAATGTAAGTGACAAATATGTTCCTGAACCCGGCCGATTTAAGGAGGAGTAGGCTTGTCTTAGTCTGCTTACAATCCGTTCTGTTGCCTGTTCAATTGTCATTCCGTTTACATAGACAGGTGCAAGGTTTAACATTTTAACAGTTCCCTCCGGACTGATTTTCATTTTAAAATTATCAACATAGTTCCCGTAAATGTCGACAACCAGTTCATCCTCAGGTCCTAGAATGTAATTTCTTGGCGTAGCAATTCTTAAATTGGGTTCGAAACTATTCGCAGACGTTGAAAAAAAAGATGCGCCAAAAGTCCTGTTTTCTTTTCTAACAGTGGCTTTTTGAGAATTGGTAGAATCCTTTTCATTATTAGATTCTGTATCTCTTTCATTTTGCTCGCGGGTTTCATCAAGTGCTTCTCTGTTAGGATTTTTTACTTCCTTAGCATTTTTGTCCGGGTTTAGCAAACGCTTCCGCATGGCAGAAATTTGGTCAAGGGTATATCCCTTTTGCAATGCAGCCCTTTCAATATCCATATCGGACATGCCTGAGGTTTTTGCCTGTTTGTAAAAGTCAACGGCCTGTTGATTTGAAATCTGCGCTGGATCTACTTTTTGAGCAGGTGCTGTTTGTGCTGGCTGTGTAGTAGCTGCTGGCTGTGTTTGTGTAGATTGTGGTGCCGTATTTTGAGCAAACGAATTAAAGCTGAGTAAAATAATGAAAGTTGACAAAATACTTCTTCGCAACTTCGCTGATAATAAATAATGCATGTAGTGTATTTTATGACAATTTAATATATATCAATTATTCACAACTATTGAACCATCTTCTCTTCGGTGCCTGACAAAACTACAAAATCTAATTATATTATAAGCTGTAATTTTTTGAAGGAAGATTAAGCTGTCAGGGTTATCGCTTTCAAACTATTTTACCTGAATAGACAACTCTTTTAATTGCTTATCGTCAATAGTAGACGGTGAATCAATCATTACGTCACGTCCTGAATTATTTTTTGGGAAAGCTATGAAGTCTCTGATAGAATCTACACCTCCGAAAAGCGAGCAAAGACGGTCAAATCCAAAGGCTATCCCCGCATGTGGTGGTGCACCAAATTCAAAGGCATTCATCAGGAAGCCAAATTGATTTTGCGCTTCTTCCGGGCTGAAACCCAGTACTTCAAACATTTGCTGCTGCAAATCACGTTCAAAGATACGGACTGAGCCACCACCAACTTCAACGCCGTTGATAACCATATCATAAGCATTAGCGCGCACAGCTCCAAGATCGGTTGCCAGCAAAGAAATATCTTCAGGTTTCGGACTTGTGAAAGGATGGTGCATTGCAAACCAGCGGTTCTCTGCTTCTCCATATTCTAAAAGTGGGAAGTCAAGAACCCATAACACGCGGTAATCATCAGGATTACGGAAACCAAGACGTGATCCCATTTCCAGTCTCACTTCATTAAGCTGCTTGCGGGCTTTGTCAGCTTGTCCGGATATTAACAGGATCAAATCACCAGGTTTAGCGTCAAATGCAGCAACCCATTTTCTTAGATCTTCTTCGGAATAAAATTTATCAACAGAAGATTTAACCGTTCCGTCTTCATTATAACGAACATATATCAATCCTTTCGCACCGATCTGAGGACGTTTCACCCAGTCGGTCAGCTCATCCATTTGTTTACGTGTATATACAGCGCAACCCGGAGCACAAACGCCAACTACCAGTTCTGCGTCATCAAAAACGCCAAAACTTTTTCCGGAAGTAAGATCCTGATCAGCCCCTTTTAGTTCCACAAACTTCATATCAAAACGGATATCAGGTTTGTCCGATCCGTACAAACGCATCGCATCGGCATAGGTCATACGCGGAACTTCAGGAAGCTCAATACCCTTCACTTTACTGAACAAATTACGGATCAAACCTTCAAAAGTATTCAGGATATCTTCTTGTGTCACAAATGACATTTCGCAGTCAATTTGTGTGAATTCAGGCTGACGGTCAGCACGCAGATCTTCATCGCGAAAACATTTTACAATCTGATAGTAACGGTCAAAACCGGCAACCATCAAAAGTTGTTTGAACGTTTGCGGTGATTGTGGCAACGCATAAAATTCACCCGGATTCATACGGCTTGGTACGACAAAATCACGCGCACCTTCCGGAGTGGATTTTATCAGAACCGGCGTTTCAACCTCGATAAAATTAAGATTGTCCAGATATGAACGGGTATGACGTGCAACCTGGTGGCGTAATTCAAGATTTTTACGAACAGCATTACGACGCAAATCCAGATAGCGGTATTTCATACGGATATCATCACCGCCATCAGTTTCATCTTCAATCAAAAACGGAGGTAATTTTGCAGGATTTAATACCGTAAGTTCCGAAACACGGATTTCAATAGAACCTGTTGCGATTTTATCATTTTTGGAAAGACGCTCGATTACTTCGCCTTTTGTAGAGATCACAAATTCACGACCCAATGAGCGGGCGGTTTCCAATACCTCAGGTGGTGTTTTACCTTCTTCAAAAAGAAGTTGTGTCAAACCATAACGGTCACGTAAATCCAGCCATACCATTCCCCCCTTATCACGGATTCTCTGAACCCACCCACACAATATAACATCTTGATTTACATGCTCTAAGCTTAACTCACCACAGGTATGTGTACGTAACATATAATTATTTTAATACTGATATAAAGATACTGCCTGATAATAAATGGCGCAAAAGTACGTATTTTTAGCAAATCTAACATGAAGTGTTTTTTATGAAATTATATAAAGTGAAAATTAAACTCGTAAATATTTTATTTTTAATCACTATTGCCGGTTTTTCAATTAGCTGTGGTGATTCTGAGGTTGATCCGGTGACAGGGCGTTCTTCTGATTTCGAAACGGTTCCCCAGAAGTTTCCAATCACGCCGGGAATTATTAATGAAGCATCAGGATTGGCGGGCAGTGCTACCATGAACGGTTATATCTGGACATTACTGGACTCAGGAAATCCCAATTCGTTGTATCTTTTAAGTACAGATGGGAAAACGATAAAAGAGTTTAATGTGCCGGGTTCAGTCAACCATGATTGGGAAGCGATGGCGAGTGGGCCGGGACCAGCTGATGGTACAAACTATCTTTATATTGGTGAAATAGGAAATAATAATTCGCCGATGACCACTAGCAATATCATTTATCGCATTCCCGAAATCAGCGATATGTCAGGATCATTTAGTCAGGATAAGCTTGAAAAAATAACATTTAGCTATCCGGATGGTCCAAGGGACGCAGAAACTTTGCTGCTGGATCCGGTTACAAAAGATCTTTTTATCATTTCAAAGGAACTGGACAAAGCCAATATTTACCGGCTTGCTTATCCACAGTCTACATCTGCAACAATTACCGCCGAGAAAATCGGTAGTATTCCTTCGGTTATCTTCACAACGGACGGAAGTATTTCCTACGATGGAAATGAAATACTGATCAGGAATTATACCTCTGTTTTTTACTGGCAAAGAAAATCCGGCGAAACCGTTGGGCAGACACTTTCACAGACACCTAAAAAAACACTGATTACTGCTGCGGAACCTCAGGCAGAGGGTATAACCTTTGACCGTGAAGCCAAAGGTTTTTATACTTTGGGCGAAATAGGACAGGCCGCAAGTGTTTCGTTAAGTTATTATCTCAGAAAATAAATATCACTCCTTTTTATGTTCAAAAACTTTCTAACTATTGCTTTTTTATGGGCTGGATTTTTAGCCCGGGCACAAACATCTGTTGCTCCTGATAATTTTGTTAAAGAAAATTATTCCAAAAAGGAGTATGACATTCCGATGCGGGACGGAATTAAACTGCATACGATTGTATATGCTCCAAAAGATGCAGCGGCGGCCAATAAATATCCTTTTTTGATGCAGCGGACGTGTTATAGCGTGGCACCTTATGGTGAGGAAGTATATCCTGCACGGTTAGGGCCAAGTACCATGCTGATGCGAGAGAAATATATTTTTGTTTATCAGGATGTTCGCGGACGTTATAAAAGTGAAGGTGTCTGGACAAACATGACACCTCATATTGATACCAAGAAAAACAAAACAGATGTCGACGAGGCATCTGACACTTATGATACGATTGACTGGCTTTTGAAAAACATCGCCAATAATAACGGTAGAGTGGGGCAATGGGGAATTTCTTATCCCGGATTTTATACCACGGCAAGCGCTTTGTGTGATCATCCGGCCTTGAAAGCATCTTCACCGCAGGCACCGATTTCGGATTTTTTCTATGACGATTTTCACCACAATGGTGTTTTTACACAAGGTTATTATCTGACTTTTCCTGTTTTTGGTATCAAACCATCTGAGCCGACAGCAGCTTCCTGGTTTGAGAATGATTTTATCAAACCAACACCAGACGGTTATACCTTCAACCTGAATATGGGACCGTTGAAAAATTTTGATAAGTATTATTCGAAAAACTTTTTCTGGCAGGAAACGGTCGACCATCCTAATAAAGATGAATTCTGGCAAAAAAGGGATATCCTTCCGCATTTGAAAGGTTTAAAACATGCGTTTATGACCGTTGGAGGCTGGTTTGATGCAGAAGATTTGTACGGCCCGCTGAATACTTACAAAACCATTGAAAAGAATAATCCGGGGATTTATAACACATTGGTTGTTGGGCCATTCGGGCACGGAAGATGGAGCCGGGAAACGGGACATACTTTCCATAATGATATTTATTTTGGAGATAGTATCGCAACTTTTTATCAAAATACAATTGAAGGTAAATTCTTCAACCATTTTCTAAAAGGTGCCGGTGACGGAAAAACCGGGTTGCCGGAAGCTTATCTTTTTGATACGGGGAAAAAGAAATGGGAGACTTACGACAAATGGCCGGTGGCTAATGTGCAGAAAAAGAAATTGTTTTTCCAGGCTGATGGAAAGTTAAGTTTTGAAAAACCAGCTGCTGCAAAGTCGTTTAGTGAATATGTAAGTGATCCGATGAAGCCGGTTCCATATACTGAAAATTACAAACAGATGTCAGGTTTTACCCCTTTTGAATACATGTCGGAAGATCAGCGTTTTGCTTCAACAAGACCGGATGTGCTTGTATTCAAAACGGATGTATTAACCGAAGACATGACTTTGGGAGGTGAAATCCTGGCTCAGCTTAAAATCAGTACCACAGGAACAGACGCTGACTTTTTTGTCAAACTGATTGATGTTTATCCGGATGATGAAAAAAATAATGAATTTCAGCCTAACCCAAAAGTTGTGATGGCAGGTTATCAGCAGATGGTACGCAGTGAAATTGTAAGATCTCGTTTCCGAAACAGTATGGAAAAACCGGAACCATTAGTGGCGGGAAAATTAACCGACGTTAATTTCCGTTTGCAGGATGTTTTACACACTTTCAAAAAAGGACACCGGGTAATGGTTCAGGTTCAAAGTACGGTTTTTCCTTTGTTTGACCGTAATCCGCAGAAATATGTAGCCAATATTTATAAGGCAGAACCATCCGATTTTATCAAAGCAACGCAAAGAATCTATCATCAGACAGGTGCAGAAAGCGGCCTGACAGTTGATGTCATAAAATAAAAACCTAATAATTACCGGACGAGTGGGAATCTTTCTCATCCGTCTTTTTTATTTTAGTTTGTTCGATAATGACACCCAGCAACTTTTCCGGATCAATCGGTTTTGAAATAATATCACTCATACCAATCTCAAACATTTTTGATTTTGAGTCTTGTGCAAGGCTTGCGGTAACTGCTACAATCGGAAGCGTCTCGCCCCGCTCTCTAAGTTGTTTTGTTGCTTCATAACCATCCAGAACTGGCATGTGCAGATCCATCAATACGATTTGGTGACGGGTCGCGTCCAGTTTTTCCAATGCTTCCAGCCCATTAACGGCAATATCCGAAATTGCCCCCCAACGTTTCAGGAAACTTTTGATAACCAACACATTCATCCGGTTATCCTCAACAATTAGTACGCACAAATCTTGCAGAGGCTTTTCTTCCGGCTCGTTTGTCTGTTTGGGCTTCACTATTTCAGGTTCATCCGGAATAGGGAAAGTCTGGATGAAATAAAAAGTTGAACCTTTTCCTTCCTCGCTTTCCAGCAAAAGTTCCGATCCTTGCAGTGCGAGCATATGCTTACTTACGGAAAGTCCAAGTCCGGTACCGCCAAAAACCCTGGATGTTGAAGAATCAATTTGTGTGAAGCGCTCAAATATTATTTTTTGCTTGTCAGGTGGGATACCAATGCCGGTATCTTCTACGGCTATTTTCAGCGTAATTTCTTTTTCAGTTTTACTGACAACGTCAATCTTTATTTTGACCCAACCTGATTTTGTGAATTTTATAGCATTCTGAACAAGATTTCCGACAACCTGAGTGATTCTTGTCGGGTCGCCAATTATCGTTTTTGGCAAAGCCTTATCAAGTTCGGCAAACAAATCAATATTTAACTCTTTTGCGGAGACATTATGTACCGAAACAATTTTATGTACAAGATCCTGAATGTCAATTGGAATACTCAGGAACTGCATCTTACCTTCTTCAATAGTACTGAAGTCAAGGATATCATTGACAATCGTAAGCAGATTTTTTGCCGAGAAAAGCATCACATCAAGATGTGATTTTTGATCTGGCCTGGGGTCTTCCTTCATCATCAGATGCGTCATCCCGATAACAGCATTAAGAGGCGTACGGATTTCATGGCTCATCGTGCTTAAAAATTCGCTTTTCACTTTCAATCCAACCTCTGCATCTTCTTTTGCTTTTTTAAGTGTAAAGGCAAACCGAAACGATAAGATCAACGACTGGCAGAAGAAGAATACAAGATATCCTGCAAATAAAAGCAGCTCCTGAGGGTATGCGATGTCATAGTAAGCCAGTATTAAAGTAATGATTATGATAAATATCGCTATCGTACTAAGCAAAGCATATTTGGCTCCGATCCTGTTATTCCGGTAGGCAGTCCAGTAAATGTAAATCGCAAAAAAGATATAGGGAATTAGCAGAGCAATGAATGGATTCATCAGCTGCGTAAAAAGAATTGGTGGTGATAGTGTTGTAATCAATGCAAAAGCAAAACAGACACCAATCATCCCAAACAGGATTTTTGTAGGCGTATCTTTTGGGTATAGATAAAGCGTGTAAAGTGCGAACATGGCTACAGCCATAAACAAGGAAATATATTCCAGATGAATAGCAAGTTGCCAGCCCATGTAGGGAAATATAGTATGGAGCGTATAATCACCGGCGCCCACAATGCGGTAACTGTAAAAGAAGCAGAAAAGAGAAAAATAAAGGGTGGATTTATCATGGCGGCCAAGCAGATACAAGCCCAGGAAATACAGTCCTCCCATGAGCATACAACCCGTTAAAAGAAAGTCAAAAGCATGATCCAGATTGGTGTTATCCTGTAATTCGTTGAACAAGCCAAGTTGAATCGGTTTGCTGATACCACCTTTGGAATGATGAAAATTGGAGATGAATAGTTTTAGGTTTAGCGTATCCTTTGCCAGAAATGGTTTAACCTGCGTCGACCAATACGGCGTTGTGGTTTCTTTGGATGTGCCGGGTGTGCCGTTTCTGGCAATCAGTTTTCCATTGATATACAACGCATAGGCACTATACATATCCGGAATTTTGAAAGCTAGCTGATCTCTTTCTTTAGGTAGAAGGATTTTGACTTCGTAGGTTGCAAACCCTTGGGAAGATATGGGTTTTCCCTTCCAAAGAACATTGCTCCACAGTTCAGGAAAGTTTTCATATTCGTGATAAATATCTGAGCGTGAAGTCTTTTTTAGCTGTTTCCAGTAAAAAGTCCATTCTCCGTTAAGATTAATTGGGGTATTATTAAATTTTGTTGTTCGCAGGTCAAGGATGCCTTTGACTGCTTTTGGTGCATAAATGGGTTGCGACGCAGAAGATGGAAATGAGAACATGACCATCATTGCGACAAAAATCATTAACCTCAAACCAGATACACAATTCCGTGTCATTTTTTTCTAATAATGTTTGACATACAGAATTTATGTAACTGATGTCTGAAATCCCTGTCGGATTATTGTTATAATGCTGAATATTAAACTAAATCCTGAAAGTTATCCAGGCAATCAAAATATTAAAAATGGGGTTTTTTACTGAGCAAAAAAACAAAACGGCATGAAAAAATAAATAAATTTATCCTGTGGTAATGAAGAGATGTCACTTTATGTTGAATACAAACATTATAATTCTATGACTTTTAAATTTTTTGGAATGACTGTAATCACCGCCACCTTATTTGCTGCAAATGGCTCGGCTCAAAAAATAAATTATCCGAAGACAAATCAGGTCGACCATATTGATGAATATCATGGGACAAAAGTTTCGGACCCATATCATTGGCTTGAAGATGACCGCTCTGCCGAAACCGCCGCCTGGGTGAAGGCTGAAAATGAAGTTACTTTTGAATATCTTGACAAAATTCCATTTAAGGGAAAGATATTCACCGACCTTGAAAAGGCTTATAACTATCCAAAATATTCAGCCCCAACTAAAAAAGGAGATTATTTTTATTTCTATAAAAACGATGGGTTGCAAAATCAGGCCGTATTATACAGGCAAAAAGGTTTAAACGGAGCACCCGAAGAAGTTTTGGATCCAAATAAACTTTCATCAGACGGAACAACCAGACTGACGGTTTTTAGTTTATCAAAAAACGGAAATCACGCCATCCTTGGCTTTTCCAAAGGTGGCTCAGACTGGCAGGAATATCAGGTTATGGATATGAAAACCCTGAAAATGCTTTCCGATAAAGTAGAATGGGTGAAAATTTCTGGTGCTGCATGGCAGGGCGATGGCTTTTATTACAGCCGTTATCCAAAACCGGAAGGCAGCGCACTGGCTGCTAAAAATGAAAATCACCAGGTATTTTATCACAAAGTTGGTACAGAACAAGCAACCGATAAGTTAATTTTTGAAGATGCAGCAAACGGACAGCGTTTCCATACTGTGGGTACGACGGAAGACGAGCAATATGCTGTTCTATCGGTTAGTGACCGTGGAAAAGGAAAGGATGGAAACGGATTGTGGGTGATGAAAAAAGGGGAAACAAAGTTCACTGCCATCAAAGAAGAAATTACCGATTTTAGTTTTGGTATTATTGAAAATGTTGAAGGAGGATTTTTGGTGGAAACCAATGAAAATGCACCTAACAGCAAAATATTATTTTATGAATCAAAAACGAAAAGCTGGAAGCCGTTTTTACCGGAAAAATCGGAACCGCTTCAAGGCGCCGGATCTGCGGGTGGAAAATTATTTGCTTCATATTCCAAAGATGTGACATCGAGGGTATACGTTTATGATCTGAAAGGAAAATTGGAAAACGAAGTTCAACTTCCTGGTCTGGGAACAGTTGGTGGTTTTGGGGGAGAAAAGGAAGATACCTTTGTTTTCTACACCTACACTTCCTTCAATTATCCGCCGACCATTTTCAGGTATGATATCGCTTCAAAGAAAAGTGATGTTTTTCGCGAACCGGAAGTCTCCTTCAAACCAAATGATTATGAAACCAAACAGGTCTTCTATCCAAGCAAGGATGGTACGAAAATTCCGGCATTTATCACGTATAAAAAAGGGTTGAAACTGGATGGGTCCAATCCGACAATTCTTTACGGGTATGGCGGTTTCAATATCAGTCTGACACCTGCGTTTAGTCCTACACGTATTCCGTTTTTAGATCAGGGTGGTGTGTATGTGCAGGCTAATTTACGTGGAGGAAGTGAATATGGTGAAAAATGGCATGAACAAGGTATGAAACTAAAAAAACAAAATGTTTTTGATGATTTCATCGCTGCCGCTGAATTTCTGATCAAAGAGAAATATACTTCGCCGGCCCATCTGGCTATTCAGGGTGGATCAAACGGAGGTTTGCTGGTTGGTGCGGTTATGAACCAGCGCCCGGAATTATTCAAAGTAGCTTTCCCTGCGGTAGGCGTTATGGATATGCTTCGTTTCCATAAGTTTACAATTGGCTGGAACTGGATTGCAGATTATGGAAGCAGTGATAATGCCGACGAATTTAAAGTGATTTATGCTTATTCTCCATTGCACAATATCAAAACTGGTGTCAATTATCCTGCAACGATGATCACCACAGCCGATCATGACGACCGGGTTGTTCCTGCGCATTCATTTAAATACGCAGCTGAATTACAGGAAAAAGCAGGAACATCATCTACGAACCCACTTTTAATCAGGATTGATACCAATTCCGGACATGGGGCCAGTAATACGAAAAAGGCTTTGGAAACACAGGCGGATATATATGCGTTTTTATTTTATAATATGGGGTTAAGCTGGAAGTAACTCTAGTTTTACGTCTAATATAAGTAACCGTTTATCAAATTATTAAGCAAATAATTTGATAAACGGTTTTTTTGTTTAAAATTTGATTAGGCATAAGAACACGTAACAGCCGATGACTTCAACGTTTTTGAATAACTTCTCTTAAAGATCCTGCGAGAATGACAATGTTTCATTCTACTTGATTTGCGTTGTCTTGCATTTTAATTTCACACTTATAAAAACACTATGAAACATTATTGCTTTATTTTGGCCTTCCTTTTTTCGGTTACAGTTAGTTCTGGGCAGACATTGGAAGACGACAGGCTCGCTTTACTTTCTCTTTATAACAGCACAAATGGAGCAGGATGGATAAATAAGACAGGATGGAATCCAGGAGGCCCTACCGGAGATAGCCCATGCGGGTGGTTTGGAGTAACGTGCAAGGATAACAGAGTGACAGAGTTGAACCTTGAGAACAATAGCTTAACAGGGTCATTGCCTGCTGATATTGGGAATTTGTCTGCGCTAGTTTCACTTAATTTAAAAGGAAATGACCCCTTATGGCTACAAGGTGCCTATCTTACGATAAGTGGAACAATACCTGCACAAATAGGCAATTTGTCAAATCTGGAATATCTTGACCTGGGAGGGAATAAATTTTCCGGATCTATTCCTTCTAGTATCGGTAACCTAATTAAATTAACTTATTTAAATATTAACTACGTACCGGTTGATGTTGGTTTTGATCCAATTGGTACCCTCGAAGGAAGTTTCCCGTCAAGTCTGGGTAACCTGGTAAATTTAAAATATCTGGATCTATCACTTCAAAATTTGAATGGTAGTATTCCTGATGTATTTTACAATTTAACAAGTCTTGAATACTTAAATTTAGCAGGGAATTTATTAAGTGGATCAATTCCTCCCAGTTTTAGTCAGTTGTCTAACATTACTTTATTGGATTTAAGTTATGTTACTGATTTTGAAAGAGGTTATGATTCAAAAGGTTTACTTGGAGGTACTATTCCCGATCTATCGGCAATACCCATTTCAGCTTCTGTTTATATCAGAGACAATTCATTTACTTTTGACGGCATTGAAGCTAATATAAGCCGTTTAGACTCCTATTATGGTCAAAAGAATATACCAATTACAGAAACAAGCGGTGTTCTTTCCGTGAATGCTGGTGGTACTGTTACCAACAACACATATAAGTGGTATAAGGACAATCAACTTGTTGCCACAAATATTGGCAATGAAAGTTACACTGTTACAGGCGCAGGTACTTACAAAGTAATTGTAACGAACAGTGTTGCTGCTAATTTGACATTAACCAGTAAAAATTATGAAATTCCTTTGCCTGTTACCATGGTTGCTTTTGAAGGGAAAAATAAATCCACAATAACTTTCCTTACCTGGCAAACAACCTCCGAAACCACTAACAAAGGCTTCGAAATACAACGCAGCAAAGACGCAATAATCTTCGAAAATATCGGTTTCATCGATGGGAGCGGCGATAGCAAAGTAACAAACGATTACAGTTTTCTAGACAAAAATCCTCTTCCACTTACATACTACCGTTTAAAGCAAATCGACTACGACGGGAAGTTTGAATACTCCAGAATCATTTTTGTAAAGAAGGACAATGACAGACTAAGTGTCTATCCCAATCCTGTGAAAGAACAATTATTTGTTTCAGGGTTGGAAAAAGAAGAAAGTATCATCATGCATAATATGGAAGGACGGGTGGTATTGGAACAGAAATTGAGACCATTACAGCCAATTAATACCAGCAATTTTTCTAATGGTTTATACATCATAAAAGTAGGTGAAGAAACCAGAAAGATTGTAATTCAGAACTAGACTTTGACAAAACTGATCAGTACAAGAGCCGCAGCAAATATTTGTTGCGGCTCTTGTAATTAGAATTGTTACCAGAAAGTCTTATATAATTCCTGTGTGCAGGATACCACAGGACGGTACGAACACCTAAGTTTTCTAATCTTGTATTGTAAATTAGAAGTAAAATAGCTGACATAGCAAAAGCTTACTCATTCCAAAATTCTAACTTAAAAGCGATCTTTAAAACAAAATAATATGAGCAGTTCAACAGCAGAGCAGTACAAATATGTGAGCTATTTATGGGATGAAGCGAAAGCAGCTTCTCTTGGCGACGACCAGGTGGAACTGCTTTTATATCGTTCCAATTTGTTGGGAGCGGACCTTCGTCTTACTAACTATGCAGGTGGAAATACCAGTTGCAAAACAATTGAAAAAGATCCATTGACAGGTAACCCTGTTGAAGTAATGTGGATTAAAGGCTCTGGCGGAGATATTGGTACATTGAAAAGAAGCGGCCTTGCCGGTCTTTATCAAAACCGTCTGCATGCATTGAAAAATATATATCGCGGTCTTGAATTTGAAGATGAAATGGTTGAGCTTTTCAATCATTGTATTTATGATCTCAAATCAAAAGCACCGTCTATTGATACGCCCCTACACGGACTGCTCCCTTTCAAACATATTGATCATTTACACCCTGACGCACTAATTGCCATCGCAGCTTCCAAAGAAGGCGAAGCAATTACGAAGGAATTATTTAAAGGAGAACTGGCGTGGGTGCCCTGGCAGCGTCCAGGTTTTGACCTTGGGTTGAAACTGGAAAAAGCGCTGGCTGACAATCCGGGAATTCGCGGAATCGTTTTAGGCGGTCACGGATTATTTACCTGGGGTGATACTGCTTACGAATCTTATATCAATACGCTTGATGTAATCGAGAAAGCTTCGGAATATCTTGAAGCAAATTATGGCAAAAACCGTCCTGTGTTTGGCGGAGCAAAACAGGAAAGTTTGGATGCAGCTCGTCGTCTGGAAGTAGCCGGACAGCTTGCTCCTTATTTGAGAGGTTTGGCTTCTGACCGCCAGACGATGGTTGGACATTTCACAGATGATGCCCGTGTGCTGGAATTTATCAACAGCAATGATCTTGACAAACTGGCTCCCCTTGGAACAAGTTGCCCTGATCACTTTCTACGCACTAAAATCCGTCCCTTGGTTCTGGATCTTCCTGCGGAAACTCTGGCGCTAGATGCAACAGCAATTTTAGATCATATCCGTCCACAATTTGAAGCATATCGTGCCGATTATCAGGCATATTATGATCGTTGTAAACATGATAACAGTCCGGCCGTGCGTGATCCGAACCCGGTTATTATTTTGTATCCAGGCGTTGGTATGTTCTCTTTTGCAAAAGACAAACAAACGGCGCGCGTTGCTGCTGAATTTTATACCAATGCAATCAATGTTATGAAAGGTGCGGAAGCGGTTTCTTCTTATGTTTCTCTACCGGAACAGGAAGCTTTCGATATTGAATACTGGTTGCTTGAAGAAGCGAAATTACAGCGTATGCCGAAAGAAAAATCACTTTCCCGTAAAGTGGCAATTGTTACCGGCGGATCAGGTGGAATCGGAAAAGCAATTGCACAGAAATTTCTGGAAGAAGGTGCTTGCGTAGTAATTTCAGATATTGATGACAAAGCACTTGCTGAAACAAAAAGTGAATTTGATAGTAAATTCGGTAAAGATTTTTCAGCTACTGCCAATGCAAACGTTCTGGAAGTAGATCAGATCAATGCAGCTTTCCATGTTACAAAACTGAAATTCGGTGGCGTGGATATCGTGGTAAACTGCGCAGGACTTTCGATTTCAAAACCGCTTGCCGAAACGACCATCAAGGACTGGGATATTTTGCAGGATGTTTTGGTAAAAGGTCAGTTCCTGGTTTCTCAGGAAGCCGTGGCTATCATGCGTCAGCAAGGCTTGGGCGGTGATATTATCAACATTGCAAGTAAAAACGGTTTGGTTTCAGGACCTAACAACGTAGCTTACGGAACTGCAAAAGCGGCGCAGCAACACATGTCTCGTCTATTGGCAGCAGAATTAGGGGGTGACAAAATCCGTGTTAATATTGTTAACCCTGATGCCGTAATTTCCGGAAGTAAAATCTGGGAAAGCGGATGGGCAGCCGGACGCGCAAAAGCTTATGGTATCAAAATTGAAGAGTTGCCAGCTTATTATGCAAAACGTACCGTTTTGAATGCTGAAATTCATACCGAAGATATTGCAAACGGAGTTTTTGTATTCGTTGGCGGATTGTTAGGAAAAAGTACCGGTAATGTTCTGAATATTGACGGTGGTGTTCCTGCGGCATTTGTTCGCTAGCCTTTGAAATAAAAAGCTGTGTCAAAAGTAAATCCTGCTTTTGGCACAGCTTTCGTTTTAAAATGATATTCCAATTTTCAAGGCCATTGTTATCAGGCTTATTTTTAAATCTTTAATGTCAAAAAGATGAAAATAGAACAATACCGGATTGATCAGCATAATGAATCTGTGCTGGGAAAACATAATAACCAGTTTATTTTTCTCAAAGAACAACTGGGTGAACAGGGTATCGATGCCAATGCGATCGTAAAAACATTACAGGCATTTCAGGTGGCAATTCCAAGCTGGGCTTTGGGGACTGGTGGAACACGATTCGGTCGTTTTTCAGGAGCTGGTGAGCCGGGTTCTCTTGAAGAAAAAATTGAAGATGTTGGAATTTTACACGCATTGAACCGTTCAAGCGGATCTATTTCTTTACATATTCCGTGGGATATACCAAAGGATGCGGATGCGATGATCCAGCTGGCTTCTTCACTTGATCTGAAATTTGATGCAGTAAATTCCAATACTTTTCAGGATCAGAAAAATCAGGAATTATCTTACAAATATGGGTCACTTTCACATGTTGACCCAAAGGTGCGCAAGCAGGCTGTTGATCATAATATTGAAGTAATCAAATACGGAAAGGAATTAGGCTCAAAGGCTTTATCAATCTGGCTTTCAGATGGATCTTGTTTTCCGGGACAATCTAATTTTGTAAAATCATTTCAAAATACACTGGAATCGTTGCAGGAAATTTATGCAGCATTGCCTGATGACTGGAAAGTATTTGTAGAATACAAAGCCTACGAACCGAATTTTTATTCAACCGTTATCCAGGATTGGGGAAGCTCGTTATTATTTTGTCAAAAACTGGGGCCAAAAGCTGATGTACTGGTAGATTTAGGCCATCATTTACCTAATGCAAACATCGAACAAATTGTAGCAACATTGATGATGGAAGGCCGTTTGGCTGGTTTCCATTTTAATGATTCCAAATATGGAGATGATGATTTGACGGTAGGTAGTATCAGGCCGTATATGCTTTTCCTGATTTTTGTCGAATTGGTGGAAGGAATGAAACGGGCCGGAAAAGGCAGCGATGGTTTTGCATGGATGATCGATGCCAGTCATAATGTAAAAGATCCGTTGGAAGATTTACTTCAATCCGTGGAAGCTATTTTATTATCTTATGCTCAGGCGCTGATTTTGGATAGTAAAAAACTCGAAATCGCACGAGGTGAAAATGACGTAGTTTTGGCCCAGCAATTGTTACAGAACGCGTTCAGAACCGATGTGCGTCCATTGGTGCGGGAAGCGATGTTACACAGCGGAGGCTCACTGGACCCAATCGGACTTTTCAGAGATTTGAAGGTAAGAAACGGACTGATTTCAGAGCGAGGCCTAGTAACCGTAGCGACTGGTCTTTAATTAACTACAAAAATATTTTGTCATTCAAGAGCGTCTGCGGATTCCCTGGAATGACATTTTTTTTATAGCGATTTTCTTCTGATCAGCGTAAATGGATTTTTGATAACCTCTGTTTTGTTTTCCATAACAAGCCTCGCCGCTGTTTTTCCCATTTGCTCATGATCCGTTGAAATGGTCGTTATGCCATCCAAAAGAATCTCTTTTAATGGCGTTTCGTTGTAAGAAATAATTCCTACATCCTTTCCGACCACCAAATGTTGTTCACGGCATTTTTTAATCAGATTCACAAGGTCTGTTTCTTCAATCACAACATAAGCCGCATCTTTGACAACCATGGTATTTTCCTCGGTTTCAAACATAATATCGAATTCAAACTGCTGCTGTATGCAGAACAGCCTGAAACCTTTGATAATTTCCTTTGGATAGGGGATCAGCGTCGGGAAAACGAGTATGAGTTTTTTATAATCTTTAAGAAGATCGTTAGCTTCATTCAGCGCACAAAGAATATCCTTTTCAAAGTTTTGGTGGACTGCTGAGTGTTTTCTGTTATCGATTTCAACATCCTTATCAAGGAGTATTAGTTTTTCCGCCGGGATCAGTTTTAATATTTTTGCCGCTTCTTCTTCATTGTCATAAAAGTGCGGCATGATCACATAGTAATCATATTCTCCCAAACTGTTTTTTATCAGGTTGGAAAAAATGTTAATATTGGAGTGATGAATGTGCAGATCAACGATCATGTTTCGACCTACATTTTCAACAAAAGCATTATAAATCTGTTTTTTATAATTGCTTATCTTGTTGAAAACCAAAAGTATTCTGGAAGTCGTTTCAATATCAACACGATTAATAAAATATCCTTTTCCACGCACTGAAACCAAAACGCCGTCTTTGATTAAATGACGGTAGGCTTTTTCAACTGTATCTCTTGAAAGTAAGTACTCCTCACTCAACTGATTGATTGATGGTATTTTATCACCTCTTTTCAGTTTTCCCTTGCCAATAGCAAGTAGCAGCGATTTGATAATCTGCATATACTTTGGCGCACTTTCCTTAAACTCAATATCAAACTGGATTTCCATCAAAAAGGTATGCTTAGGTTTGGAACTATGTTAAAATTAATACAATTCCTTCAAATTTGAACATTAAATAAAAGTTAAAATGATACCCGGATATACTTATTAAATACCAAAAATGCTCCCCGAAAGACCATAAAATCTTGCGGGGAGCATTTTTATATTTCAAATTCAAAATTATCTCGGAGACCGTCCGCCTCTATCTGATCTGCCGCCTCCCTGGCCTTCACTGGATCTTGCTCCACCTCTTGATTCGCCGCCGTTACTTCTTTCAGATGGATTAGATCTCATCGAAGCGCCATTATCAGATGATCTTTGCTGACCCTGATTCGGTCCGCCATAATTTTCTGAACGTCCGGAATTGCCTGGCTGATCGTAAGAGCGCGAACGGTTTTGTTCAGGAGCCGGTGCCTGACGCTGCGCTTCACCACCACGGTTTCCATAAGCAACAGACGGATCCTGCGGTCTTTGATTCCCATATTCCTGAGCATTTCTTTGCGGCGCTGAATAACCACGATCTGGTGTTGAGCGTTCGTTGGCACGGCCTGGCTGATTTTGGTTATAAGGATTTTGTCCGTTACCATTTCTGTTATCAGGCATGTTTCTGTTTTCAGGAACGCGGTTGTCAGGCGTCCGGTTATCATTTCCTGAATAAGATCTGTTGCTTAATCCACCATTATTACCATTTCTGTTACCGGAATTGTAATCGCTGCCTCCTCTGCCATTGTTGTTGTAGCCGTTGTTTCCTCTGTTATCAGATCCATAAGAACGTGGTCTGTCATTACCGCCTCCGTTATTTCCATAACCTCTGCTGTTCGCACGATCTCCACCCATTACAATTCCTCTGCGGTCACGGTCAATCTGACGGATTTCAACGGGACGTCTGGTTACACGTTCAATTTCATCACGTCTCGGACCATACACATACGACCGGTTGTTGCTGCGATAATAGTTGTTGATGATCGTTGTGCGTCCGTAGATGTTATTATATCCGCCACGGGGAACCCAGTAATTGTGCCAGCTGCGGCTTGAAATATATTGCTGCGGAACAAAAACCCACCAGAACGACGGAATATTTATGGATACATTGATATTCACACCAGGTCCCATCGGTGCCCAGCCATAATAACCTCCACCCGAACGCCAGTTTACCCAGGCAGGTCCCCATTCATATCCGGGAATCCAGAACCAGCCGTTATAATCATCATATGACCAGCGGCCGTAGTGAAAAGGAGCCCAACCCCATTCGTAATCAGACACCCAGGTATTTCCATAATCTGTTACCTGCCAGTATCCGTTTGTTGCGTAAGGTTGAAATCCTGCATCCACGTATGGAGTCCATACAGAACCATATTGAGGCGTATTGATCCAGCGCCCGTAAGGTGCCAGTTCATTATAAAAAGTTTGATAGGAAATAGCAACTCCGGGCTGGGCTTGTAACTTTTCCCCGGATGAAATACCTGCAATAAGTAAAAGCGACAAGCCCAGTATCCGGAATTTATGCATGGTGTTCATGGCCGTATGGATTAATTGTTTTCGTGTTTAAAATCGGTTGTTTGACATGAAAATATTTAACAGGTTTAATCAGGTTTAAAGTATGGAAATCTAGTGAAATCTGCTTTTTAAATGATGTGTGCATTATATTTCATAAAGAATTCTTGTTCAATATAATTTAAATATTTGATTTTCAGTCATTTAATGATGGGCTATTTACTCCTGATATATATTAATCCGGAACTATATTTGATTTGAAAGCGTAAAAACTGGTTATATTGGTATAGACATTAACACGTGTTAACACATTTTTAAATTTGAATGATGATAAACACTGACAAACTTCATACTGAACTCGTTTTTCAAACTGCCAGAAGCGGCGGGAGTGGAGGGCAAAATGTAAATAAAGTAGAAACAAAAGTAGAGCTGCGGTTTGATATTCCAAATTCGGCATTGCTAACTGATGATGAAAAACTGATACTTATTGAAAAGCTTAGTACCAAACTAACGAATGAAAATATATTGGTCATGTATCATCAAACGGAGCGCTCCCAGCTGGCAAATAAGGATAAGGTGGTTGAGAAATTCAATAAACTAATTCAGCAGGCATTTTTCGTTCAGAAAAAAAGAAGAGCAACCCGTCCGACACTGGCTTCTAAATTGGAAAGGTTGGCAGGGAAACAAAGAAAATCGACGGTGAAATCCATGCGAAGAAAACCGGTAGATGATTAAGTGAATTTGTTTTAATATACTATCAACTCCTTTTACTTACGTTAAGATTTTTGATCAATAAATATGGCTTCAATTTCTGCTTCAAACAATACTTCTGCACTACGAACTGTACTTTCCCTGCCAGTCATCGTGGCTTCGCTGGGTTATTTTGTTGATGTTTATGATCTGCTGTTATTCAACATCGTCAGAGTCCCAAGTTTGCGGGAACTGGGGTTGTCGGAAGCAGAAATTTCTGCCATTGGAGCAAAAATTTATAACTGGCAACAAGCCGGATTGTTGATCGGTGGTTTTTTCTGGGGAATCTGGGGAGATAAAATGGGAAGACGTTCCGTACTTTTCGGCTCGATTCTGATGTATTCTCTGGCCAATATTGTCTGCGGTTTTACCAATAATGTGGAAGTATATTCAATGTTACGTTTCATAGCCGGCCTCGGACTTGCGGGGGAACTTGGTGCCGGTATCACTTTGATTGCAGAAATTCTTCCAAAACATTTACGTGGTTATGGCGCGTCAGTTGTTGCCAGCGTCGGACTGGCCGGAGCCATTGCGGCATTTTTTGCAGTAAAACTTACGGATTGGCGCACGGCTTATTTTATCGGCGGAGGTATGGGACTTGTGCTTTTAGTGTTACGTTTTAATGTTCTGGAATCTTTTCTTTTTGAAAAAGCAATTGAAAGCAAAGTGAAAGCAGTACACTGGTGGACTATTTTTACTAAACGTGAAAAATTGATCCGCTATCTGCGCTGCATGGGAATAGCTCTTCCAACCTATCTGGTCATTGGGATCTACGCGACATTTGGGAATGAATTTGCAAAAGCTCTGGGTGTTCCGGGAGATATCCAGGCGGGCAGCTGTGTCCTGTATACCTATATAGGAATTGTGACCGGCGATTTTTTCAGCGGTTTTCTAAGTCAGTGGCTGCGATCAAGACGAAGCGCCATTTTGATCATGTTGTTGATGACGTTGGCCGGCGTTGTGGTGCTTTTATATGGAGGAATCAATTCGGCAACAACTTTATATATCTGCTATGGCTGGCTTGGTTTTTCCATTGGCTACATTGCCATGTTCCTCACTACCACAGCCGAACAATTTGGCACCAATCTTCGTGCAACCGTAACGACTTCCGTAGCTAACAATGTCCGGGCTACAACACTTTTGACATTACCGGTTTTCCAATTCCTGAAACCTGACTGGGGAGTTCTCCAGGCAGGTGCGAGTGTTGGCATTGTATGTTTTATTCTGGCCTTACTTTCGCTATGGAAAATGGAAGAAACTTATGGGAAAGATCTGGATTATGTAGAGCAGTAATCCTAAACCAACGCTTCAAATAATATTTCCGCCGGATGTTTCGCCTCGCGTCCGGTCCCATCATGAATCTGGTGGCGACAGCTTGTTCCGGGAGCTGCAATAATTACATCATCTGCCTGTTTCCGAACGGTTGGAAAAAGTACCAGTTCTCCGATTTGCATGGAAATATCATAGTGCTCTTTTTCGTATCCGAAAGATCCGGCCATTCCGCAGCATCCTGAAGGAATAAGCTGAACCGAATAATTTTCCGGTAACGAAAGCATTTTTTTCGTAGGTATCATACTGGAAATTGCCTTTTGTTGACAATGTCCATGTAATTTTATAACGCGCTTTTCTTTACTGAATGAATCTTTTGATATATGTTTCAGCTCAATTTCCCTCGAAACAAATTCATCAAACTGCAAAGCGTTAAGCGCAAGTTTTTTGGCATCTTCCACCATATCTTCCCGAACAAGATCAGGATATTCATCTCGGAAAGTTAAAATCGCAGAGGGCTCGATGCCGATCAAGGGCGTGTCATGAGAGATGATATCCTTTAACAAACGGATATTTTCTTCGGCAATTTTCTTAGCATCTTTCAATAATCCCTTCGAAAGCTGAGGTCTGCCGGATGTGCTGTGGTTAGGAATGATTACTTCATAACCCAGTTTTTCCAAAACCATAATCGCTTTTATTCCAATTTCAACATCATTAAAATTGGTAAACTCATCACAGAAAAGATAAACCTGACGCGCAGACGGACTTGCTGGTTTTTTCGTTTTTGCTCTTTTATCATACCAGGCACGAAGTGTTGTATTTTTTAATAGCGGCATCGTACGTTCCGGGTGAAAACCAACAATGGTGTTTGCGATCTTCCGGAGCGGTGCATTTTTATAAATCAAATTATAAGCCCAGGGAACATAACTGGCCAAACCATTCAGTTTCGAAAAATTCCCAACCAGCCATGAACGCAACGGAACACCGTGCTCATCATGATAATGCTGAAGAAATTCCATTTTCAATTTGGCAACGTCAACATTGGAAGGACACTCCCCTTTGCAACCTTTGCAGGCCAGACAGAGATCATAAACTTCCTTGATTTCCTTGTTATCAAACCGGTTTTCCTTGGGAGAATTTGTAAGCATCTCCCGTAGAATATTGGCTCTTGCGCGCGTTGTATCCTTTTCATTTCGGGTCGCCATGAAACTTGGACACATGGTACCGCCGCTCATTTCCGTTTTGCGGCAGTCGCCCGAGCCGTTACATTGTTCAGCATGCTGCAAAACTGTTTGATCATTGAAACGGAAATAAGTTTTAAATTCTGGTACAATATGATCCGCTTCGTATCGCAAAAAGCTATCCATTGGCGGCGTATCAACGATTTTTCCCGGATTCAGAATATTATTAGGATCCCAGGTCCGTTTTATTTCCTTGAACAACTCATAGTTATGCTGGCCAACCATCTGCGGTATAAATTCGCCGCGTAGACGTCCGTCGCCATGTTCACCCGAAAGTGAGCCCTGGAATTTTTTAACCAGCGTGGCGATTTCTTCTGCAATGGTTCTGAATTGCTGATGACCTTCTTTTGTCTTTAAATTAATAATCGGGCGCAAGTGCAATTCTCCTGAACCGGCATGTGCATAATGCACCGCTGACATGCCATGTTTTTTAAGAATGTCATTAAATTCAATAATATACTGAGGCTGATCATAAACATCCACTGCCGTATCTTCAATCACAGCGACCGCTTTTTCGTCACCCGGAAGATTACTCAGCAAACCTAATCCTGCTTTTCTAAGTGTCCATATTTTTTTGGTATCATCCCCAAATAAAAGGGGATAATGATAACCCATACCAGCTTCTGTAAAATCGGCTCTCAAAGCTTCGGCCAGTGCTTCCACTTCTTCTTTAGTTTCTCTGGAAAGGTCTACAACCAGAATTGCCGGATATTCGCCCGCGTCTGTATTTTGAACAAAAAATGCATTCGCCTTTTGCTCCTTATTCATGGCCGCGCATTCCAGCACATAATTATCGATTAATTCGACAGCCTGCGGTTTATATTTCAATGCAAGAATGGTCGCTCTCAAAGCTTCATCAATCGAAGTAAAATGAGCGCATAACAATCCTTGTGTAGTCGGAGGAAGCGGAATAATGTTTAATTTGATTTCAGTCAAAAAACAAAGCGTCCCTTCTGATCCGGCTATCAGTTTGCACATATTAAAAGGAACCGCCTTTTCATCATTTTCCGGGAATGGCTTAAAAGGTTCGGTTTCCAAAAGCATATCGAGCGCATAACCCGTATTCCGTCTTTCTACACTGCGTTTTGGAAATTCCTTTCTGATCACATCCTGGTTTGCACGATTCGATAAAATTTCAAAAGTTTTAGAATAAATTTTATCCGCGAGCGAAAGCTGCCCTTTATTATTTGTCAGTTTATTTTTAAAATCAGCTACACTTTCATTAGCAAAAGTCACCTCACTACCGTCTGAAAGAATTGCTTTCACTTCCAGCAAATGTTCCCTCGTACTTCCGTATACGACGGAGTTTGATCCGCAGGAATTATTTCCAACCATTCCACCGATCATAGCGCGGTTGGCAGTAGACGTTTCCGGCCCAAAATAAAGTCCATATGATTTTAGCGCCATATTCAATTCATCACGTACAACGCCCGGTTCCACCCGCACGTAACGCTCTTCCGCATTAATTTCAAGAATTTTGGTGAAATGCTTTGAAGTATCAACAATAATTCCGCTACCTACAACCTGTCCCGCAAGCGAAGTACCAGCGGTCCGGGGAACCAGTGAAATCTTATGACTGGTTGCATAAGCAATCAGTTTTTTAATATCATCCAGTGTTTTCGGAATAGCCACGGCCAAAGGCATTTCCCGGTAAGCCGAAGCATCCGTTGCATACAAAGTACGCATGGTATTGTCATCAAATAAATCACCGGTAAGCTGTGAGGCTAATAATTGCAGATCTGAACTTTCAACGGAAGAATGCGGTGCCATAAACTAAAAAGGGTACTGAAAATAACTGCTCCAAAGTTACGAACAACCACTGATGTAATCATGAAATTTTTATAGAAAGGTTTGAGGAGTAATATTTTAAATATAAAATTATTTCTGGTGAAAGCTGGACTTTTGTTGCAAGACAGACGCCCATTGTGATGACTTTCAGGCACTAACCATAAAGTAACTTTTGGTATATTTAGTAACCGTTTTAAATTAAATTACAATTAATAGAAAAATCTGTTGATTATATATTTGTAATATCTCAACTATTTATATTAATTTCGATAACTGTTTGTCTAATATTCCTATTTGTTCTAAAATTAGGTACAAATATGTCGATTTGGAGCATATTTCATTATTTTAAGTAAAATTAATATTATGACAGGTAGTGTGAATTTTGGCGAAAACAATAATTAATTAACCTATCTATGATGAAATTTTCCTATTGTGATCAGATCTTATCTGGTCGTTTTAAAGCATTTTATTCGCAGGGGGCAATATTGTCTCATAAGTGCTGTCAAATAAGCTTACTTATTATGTTACTGGCTTTTGTCGGTACTACACATGCGCAAGAGGTACCTGTCACTGGAAAAGTAACAGATTTGAAGGGTGCCGGTTTACCTGGTGTATCCATTACCGTAAAGGGAACAACCAAGGGAGCAAATTCGGATATGGATGGTAATTATACCATTTCGGCAGATAAAAATGGTACCCTGGTATTTAGTTTTATTGGTTTTACCAGCAAGGAAGTTGTCATTGGAAATCAGTCTAAAATTGACGTGGTGTTGAGTGATGACGTAAAAGCACTTGAAGAAGTGGTTGTTGTAGGTTATGGTACTGCGAAAAGAAAAGATGTAACAGGGTCAGTTCAGTCTGTGACTTCAAAAGACTTCAACTCAGGGATCAATCCTAACCCTCTTCAGGCTATTCAGGGTCGTGTTGCCGGTTTGACAATTACACAACCAAATGGTGATCCAAATACAAGTCCGACAGTTCGGTTAAGAGGTTACACATCTTTGGCTGGTGGTAGCGATCCGTTATACGTAGTTGATGGTATTATTGGTGTGCCGATAGCTACAATCTCTCCAACGGACATCGAATCAATGGATGTTTTGAAAGATGCTTCTGCTTCTGCTATTTATGGCTCCCGTGCTGCAAACGGTGTTATTATTATTACCACAAAACGTGGTAAATCAGGTAGAGCTACGGTGACATTCAATAACTATGTAGGTGTGGATGTAATTTCGAATAACCTGAAATTACTTGACGGACCAGGTTATATTGCCGAAGTAACACGGATAAAAGGAGAGTCATCACTTGCTGATTCGCAACGTTTCCCAAAAGATGCTCAGGGAAATAATTACAATACAGATTGGTGGGATCAGATTTCAAGAAAAGGAGTTACGAACAGCCACGACCTTGCTATCTCTGGTGGATCTCCAACATTCTCTTATCGCGGATCTATCAACTATACCAACCGTAATGGTATAATTAAAAATACAGGCTTCGACCGTATGACAGGAAGAATTAACCTGGATCAGAAAGCTATGGATAACCGTTTAAATATCCAATACAGCCTTTCTTATACCAATACTAATTCTGATTTGACTGATGGTGGGATTCTTGCCAATGCTACCTTGTTCCTTCCAACATTGCCTGTGAAAAATGCAGATGGAACAAACTACGAAATCCCTGGTGCTTTCGATTTGAATAATCCGGTGGCGATGCAGGAAAATGAAATTTTCAAACGCGAGAAAAATGTGTTGGTTGGTGGTGTAAACATGAAATATGAATTGTTCAGTGGTTTCACAGTAGGCGTAAACGGAGCAATCAAAAACGATCAGGAAGTGAACAGTCAGTCGAGAGACAGATCGGTTAAAGCTTTCCAGATTAATAACGGTTTGGCTTCAAGAGCACTTGCGACGGTGAATGATAAATTACTTGAACTTACTGCTAACTACGTAAAAGGATTTGGTGATAAAGGAAGTAATTTTTCATTGTTGGCAGGTTATTCGTACCAGAATATTATCAATGATGGTTTTGGTGCAAACAATACTCAGTTTGTTGCTTCTGGTCTTGGATATAATAACCTGGGACTTGGTGCAGGATCGTTGATTTTGCCTAGTACTTCTTACGTTAGCTCTTACAAAAATAAAACAACGCTTGCTTCATTCTTCGGACGCGGTACTTTAAATGTTAATGAGAAATATAATCTTACAGGTACATTGCGTTACGATGGTAGTTCTAAATTCGGTGCAAACAACAAATGGGGTCTATTCCCTTCGGTTGCCGGTGGATGGACAATTTCTGATGAATCATTTTTTCCAAAATCAAATGCATTTAATTATTTGAAATTACGTGCGAGCTGGGGTAAAACTGGTAATTCAGAAGGTTTGGTACCTTATCAGTCTTTACAGCTTTATGGCCCGACTACTTCCTACTATGACGGTAGTATCAATAACTTCCTTCCAGGTTATGCTATTACTCAGAATACAAACCCTAACCTGAAATGGGAAGTAGTTCAGCAGGTAAACCTTGGTTTGGATTTCCAATTCGTAAAAGGACGTTTTACCGGATCTATTGACGTGTTTAACAAGAAAACACAGGACATGCTTTACAAATACTCCGTACCTGCGGATGGTGTTAAGTATTTCACAAACTTTATCTGGGCAAACGTTGGTTCAATGCGTAATAAAGGTATTGAGCTATCTTTTGGAGGAGCAGTAATTGAAAAAGATAATTTTAACTGGACCAGCCGTCTTGTTGGGTCATACATCAAAAACTCAATTATCAGTCTTAAAAGTAATGACTTCGATTCTGGTATCGTTCGTTTTAATGCATTTGGTGGACGTGGACTTTCAAACGTTTATGCATCTATCTTAACTCCTGGCTTGCCACTTGGTTCTTTCAATAACGTAGGTCATTTTGTTGGATTTGACGATAAAGGGCAAATGTTACTTCAGGGAAAAGATGGCGGAGCTCCTGTAACAAACCCGGCCGATGCGCAAGTTGGATTTAAGGACAATCCTCAGCCATACATGACCGGCGCCTGGGTAAACAGTTTCCGTTTCCATAAGTTTGACATGAGTTTTCAGTTAAGAGGTGTTTTTGGTAATAAAATCCTAAACAACTTACGATCAAACCTTTCAATCCCAGGTTCGATTCTTGAAACAAACATGTTGAAAAGTGTGAGTGAGTTGCCAGCTAATTTCAGTACAAATGCTTTATCAAGCTACTGGTTAGAAAATGGTACTTATGTTCGTTTGGACAACTGGCAGATTGGATACAATATTTCTTTGGAAAATAAGTATCTAACTAACGCTAGAATTTATCTTGGTGGAAATAACTTGTTTATAATCACAAAATATAGAGGTGTTGATCCTGAATTGGAAGTTAAAGGAGATTTGAATAACAGTACTTCTGCACCAAACAGTCTTGGTTTGGATGCAACAGGTATTTATCCAAAAACACGTTCTTTCCAATTGGGTGTTAACCTGACGTTTTAATTAACAAACTTTGAAAAATAAATTGGTTTTGATACAGTTTATCTTATCAAGATTTTTTCTGACCAATAAATACACATTGAAATGAAAATTAACTTTAAGCATATTTTATTTGGCTCTGCGCTATTACTCGCCGGCCAATCTTGTACTGACCTTACAGAGACTACATACGACGTAATTCCAACAGACCAGTTTGGTTCCACTGCTGCACAGCAAGCGGCTTTGCTTGGGCCTCTTTATAGTTCTTTGGGTGATTATTTTGGACGTTATGCTGAATTAAACACGGTTACTGACGAACAGGTAATTCCAACCCGCGGAGGTGACTGGAAAGATGGTGATGCATGGAAACGTCTGAAGGAACACAACTGGACTACTACCGGGGATGATGATAAGTTTAATGGTATGTGGACCTGGTGTTACAATAGTATCACTTCCATTAATCAGCAGTTAGGTAATATCACCGAACCTGCAACATTGGCTGAGTTACGCGTTTTAAGAGCTTACTATCACTATATTCTGCTAGACCATTTCAGAAATATCATTATTGCCGAAAAAGTGGGTGGCGATGCTCAGACGCAAAAAACTGGAGCTGAAACAGCTGCGTGGATCGAGAAAGAGATTAAAGAATCTTATCCCAACCTCAGCGCAACTGCCGGCGGTGCATATTATGGGCGTGTGAACAAATATGTTGCAAACATGATCCTTGCCAAACTTTATCTGAATTCAGAAGTTTATACCGGAACACCAAGATGGGCAGATGCAAAGGTTCAATGTGATACTGTTATTGCATCTGGAAAATACGTATTATCAGCCGATTTTTTCAGCAACTTTTCTACGCAAAATCAATCTTCAAAGGAGAATATTTTTGCAGTTCCATTTGACGCCTCAAAGAGAGGTGGTTTTAACATGAACATGAGGACGTTGCACTATCTGAGTCAGTTGACTTACAATACACCTCAGGCACCCTGGAACGGATACTGTACAGCTACGGAATTTTATAACTCTTTTGCCGAAGCAGATGGAAGAAAGAAAATGTGGATTGTTGGACAGCAGTATTCTTCTGATGGAAAAGCACTTACTGACGACGGGAAACCATTTATTTTCACACCGGAAATACCAGCCTTTGAAATGCCTGCTGGTCCGGTTGCACGTTTAGCAGGAGCAAGAAGCCAGAAATATGAGATCCAACGAAATGGTGCTTCCAATGATCAGGATAACGATTTTGTCCTTTTCCGTCTTGGAGAAACGTATCTGATACGGGCAGAAGCAAATCTTCGTTTGGGAAATACGGCGGCAGCCATTGCAGACGTAAATATCGTGAGAGCACGTGCAAGTGCCCCACCGGTAACAAAACTGACTCTGGACGATATGCTTGCTGAAAGAGGTTGGGAAATGGCCTGGGAATATGTTAGACGTCAGGATTTGATACGTTTTGGGCAGTTTAATAAAGCCTGGCAGTTTAAGCCTGCTTCACCTGCTTTCCGGAATATCTTCCCGATTCCTGCAACGCAGCTTTCTTTAAATCCGAATTTGAAACAAAATCCAGGATACTAATTTTCAGAATCACTTTGATAAAAGTCTGAAAGTAATTAAAACAGGAGCGAGCTTATTAAGCTTGCTCCTGTTTTAATTTAAATTTGTGGTACTTTATGTGCCGAACTCATGAATACAGGATGCCGACTTATGATCAAATACTCTTACAAACAAGTAATCTGGGTTGTATTTGTTTTAATTTCTTTTAGTTGTTCTAAGAAGGAAAACAAAAAGAATTATTTGTTTCAGGAAATGACTGCGCAGGAAACAGGGATTTCTTTTGAGAATACAATTACAAATACGGACGAATTTAACATTTTCAATTACCGCAACTTTTACAATGGAGGCGGTGTGGCAATTGGTGATATTAACAATGATAATCTGCCGGATATATACCTGATCGCTAACCAGGGGACAAATAAGCTTTTCTTAAATAAAGGCAACTTCAAATTTGAGGATATCACAGACAAAGCAGGCGTAGCCGGAACGAAATCATGGAGCACGGGGGCTACTTTTGCTGATGTTAACGGAGATGGATTGCTGGATTTATATGTTTGTAATGCGGGTAGGTCCGAAGAAAGAGGAAACGAATTGTTTATTAATAAAGGAAACGGAACCTTTGTCGAAAAGGCAGAAGAATATGGGCTGAATGACCAGGGCTACTCTACACACGCGGCGTTTTTTGATTTTGACCGGGATGGAGACCTGGATATGTTCTTGCTTAATAACAGTTTTACGCCGGTTGGTCGTTTGGGTTATGCTAATTTACGCAGCCAGCGCGATAAAGAAGGTGGTCACAAATTATTTAGGAATGATGGAGCACACTTTACGGATATCAGCGAAGCGGCCGGGATATATGGCAGCTTGATCGGTTTCGGTTTGGGTATCACCATTGGTGATGTTAATAATGACAATTGGTTGGATATGTACATTTCCAACGATTTTTATGAACACGACTATCTCTACATCAACAACCACGACGGAACATTCACAGAATCTATCAAGTCGGCCATGCAGCACACAAGTTTGTCTTCCATGGGAGCCGACATTGCGGATATAAATAATGACGGGAAGCTGGATATATATGTCACGGATATGTTACCAGCAACGGATAGGAGACTTAAACTGACGTCTACTTTCGAAGGATATGATTTACAGGAATTGAAAGTCTCCAGGGATTTTCATTACCAGTATATGCAAAATACTTTACAACTAAACCAGTCGGGAGCGCCTGATGGAAAAACCTGGTTTAGTGAAATTGCCAGATTTACAGGGACACATGCAACAGACTGGAGTTGGGGGGCACTGATATTTGATATGGATTCTGATGGTGAAAAGGATATATATGTTGCGAATTCTATCAATAAAGATCTCACAAATCAGGATTTCGTATCTTTTCTAGCCGACCCTTCCAATATCGCAGAAGTCAGCAGAACTAGAACATTTGATTATAAAATGTTCCTCGACAAAATGCCGTCAGAACCACTTGCTAATTATGCCTTTAAAAACAATGGGAATTTATCATTTGCCAATAAAGCCGAAGAATGGGGACTTGCAACGCCCTCTTTCTCAAATGGTTCTGCTTATGGTGATTTGGATAACGATGGTGATCTGGACCTGGTGGTCAATAATGTAAACAGCCAGTTGTTTATGTATAAAAATAAATCCAATGAGCGCAAAGATTTTCATTATGTCAAATTTAAGTTAAGGGGCGAACAAGGGAATCTTGATGCCATTGGAGCCAAGGTTTATGTGCACCAAAAAGAAAGAACGCAAATGCTTCAGCAAATGCCGAACAGAGGTTTTGAATCTTCTGTTGATTTACGCCTGGTATTTGGTCTGGGTAAAAATGCTAAAATTGACTCTGTGACGATATTGTGGCCAAATGATAAGGAATCTGTTATGAAAAATATAGCTGCTGATTCCATGTACACGATCAACCAGAAAGACGCAATGATCCCATGGAAACCCGAAAGCGAGAAGGGAAAGGCCAGGATTGTCGAAATTCCTGAAAGTGGAATTGAGTTCACACACAAGGAAGCGGATTATGTTGATTATAATCAAAATCCTCTTATCAAACAGATGTACTCTCGGTTTGGTCCGGCGTTAGCAGTTGGCGACATAAACAAGGATGGTTTAGACGATGTATATATTGGCGGTGCAATTGGTCAGGGTGGAAAACTTTTTATCCAGAAAAAAGACGGAAACTTTACAGAGCAAACCCCTAAGATATTGGAAGAGGAAACGGAATTAGAGGCTACCGATGCTGTATTTTTTGATGCAGACAATGATAAAGATCTGGATTTGCTGGTTGTTTCAGGAAGTAATGAATTCAAAGATGATGATGCGGTATTACTTCCCAAATTATATCTTAATGACGGGAAAGGCGGTTTTACAAAAAGTGTTGGATTACCCTCGCTGAAAATTAATGCATCTTGTATTGCAATTGGTGATTATGATAAGGATGGAGACGAAGATATTTTTATTGGTTCAAGATTAAAATCCGGGCAATACGGAATTGATCCGGCCAGCTATCTGCTCACAAACGACGGAACCGGAAGTTTCAAAAACTACACAAAAAGATATATTCCGCAGGTTGAACAATTGGGTATGGTAACCGATGCATCATGGGCAGATATGGATGGAGATGCTTACCCTGAACTAATAGTGGTTGGTGACTGGATGCCAGTTATGATTTTTAAAAATCAACATAATAAATTGGAACTTCAATCGCCGGATATATTCAAAAATGTAAAAAATGAAGTTGAGAAAACCAATGGATGGTGGAATACTGTTGAGGTTTCTGACATTGACAACGATGGCGACCTGGACATTGTAGCTGGAAATCTTGGGCTCAATTCTCGTTTGAAAGCCAGTCAGAAAACACCAGTTGAAATGTATGTTAAAGATTTTGACCACAACGGGGTTATGAAACAAATCATTACTTGTCCGGATGAAAGTGGAACGCTGTATCCGATGGTTATGAAACCGGACCTTTTACGTGCCATGCCTTCTCTGAAAAAGAAATTTGTAAAGTACGAGCAATATGCTGGTAAAACAATTGAGGAGGTTATTGACAAGAAAGATCTGGATGATGCTATAATAAAAAAGGTCTTTACCGCAGAATCTGCTATTTTAAGAAATGACGGGAAAGGAGCTAAATTCACATTTATCCCGCTTCCCACACAGGCTCAGTTTTCTCCGATCAGCAGTATAGTTTCCACCGACTATGATCATGACGGAATAAAAGATCTGATTGTTTCTGGTAATTATTATGACGTTTTGCCGGAAATTGGAAGATATGACGCCATGAAAGGTTTGATACTTCGTGGTACTAAAAATGGTTTTGAAGTAAAATCACCATCGGAATCAGGATTTTGGGCAGAGGACCAGGTAAGAACGATGAAGCAATTAAAGCAGGGACAGATTGTATTGGGAAAAAATAATAGTAGAGTACAGGTTTTTAAACCTGTATCTAAAAAATAAATTAATAAGTTTAGACAGTATCGGCACTTGCTGATATTGAAATAAATATTAGCAAGTGTATTGAAGTAAAATGAAAAATTTAAATCTGACAGTTCTTCTGCTGGTAATGCTATTTTTTCAGGCATGTAAATCAGAAAATAAAAGTAAGGAAAACGCGCTATTTGAAATTAAAGACTCTACCTTAACCGGCGTTAACTTTGTTAATAAAGTAGTTGATAATGAAAAAGTTAATCTGATGGACTATCTCTATTTTTACAATGGAGGTGGTGTTTCTACGGGTGATATTAACAATGACGGGTTAGCAGATGTCTACTTCGTATCTAATCAGGGAAAGAATAAATTGTATCTCAATAAAGGTAATTTCAAATTTGAAGATATAACGGAAAAGTCTGGCGTTGCAGGTTTTTCGGATTGGCAGACGGGCGTTACTATGGCAGACATTAATGGTGATGGTTTGCTTGATATTTACGTTTCAGCCGTAGGTAACTTTCGCGGAATGGAAGGCGCAAATGAGCTTTATATCAATAACGGTGATCTTACGTTTACTGAAAAAGCAGCAGATTATGGCCTCGATTTTACCGGTTTTTCCACCCAGGCTGTTTTTTTTGACTATGATAAAGATGGCGATCTTGACTGTTATTTGTTAAATCATGCTGTTCATACTTCCAGAAGTTATGATAGGGTTAGTACTCGTCATCTTCGTAATAATGAAGCTGGGGATTATTTGTATGAAAGCCAGATCAGTGATCACAAAGCTGATTCTAAAAAGCCGGTTAAATTTAAAGATGTCAGTGAAAAAGCCGGAATTTACGGTGCGGCTATGGGTTACGGTCTGGGTATCGCCGTTTCTGATTTAAATAATGATGGTTGGGATGATATTTACGTGTCCAACGATTTTCATGAAGATGATTATTGCTACATAAATAATGGGAACGGGACATTTACTAACAAAAGCAGCGAAATGCTACGCTATACCAGCCGTTATTCCATGGGCAATGATATTGCCGATGTTAACAATGACGGCTTCCCGGACATCATGACACTGGATATGTATCCGGAAGATGAAACAATTGAAAAATCATCCATTGGGGAAGATCCACTGGATATTTATCTGTATAAGTTATCATTTGGATACATGCCCCAGCTGAGCCGCAACTGTCTGCAGATCAATATGTCAGGAAAAGGTTTTATGGAAGTTGGGGCAACGGCTGGCGTCGCGGCCACAGATTGGAGCTGGTCGCCGCTTTTAGCGGATTATGACAATGACGGGATTAAAGATCTGTTTATCAGCAATGGTATTGCCCACCGTCCAAATAATCTTGATTATGCAAAATATGCCGCCGACGATTCCTTGCGTTATGCCCCGGAAACTTCAATGGAGCTTGATAAAAAGGCGTTGACCATGATGCCGGAGGGAAAAACGCACAATTATCTTTTCAAAGGAACGAAGGATTTAAAATTTCAAAATAAATCACTTGATTGGGGATTTGAAATACCAAATATTGCTAACGGTGCAGCTTATGCAGATCTGGATAATGATGGAGATCTGGATCTGATAACCAATAATTTGAACGAACCTTCAATCTTTTATCAGAATCAGGCAAACAAGCAGCGGGAGACGGGTTATCTGCGTGTAAAACTGGAAGGTTATCCAGGCAATACGTTTGCCATTGGTGCAAAAGTTGTTGTTAAAACAAAGTCCGGTTTGCAAATGCAGCAATTGTCCAGCACAAGGGGATTTGAATCGTCAAGTGAGCCTTTGATCCACTTTGGTACTGGAAAGGAAAAGGTACTGGATAGTCTTATTGTTGTTTGGCCAAACCAAAAAATGCAGGTTTTAACGCAGGTAAAAACCAATCAACTTCTAAAAATAAAGTATGACGGCTCTGGAAAACTATCAGAACCGGTGGGTCCGTGGATTGTTAGAAAACCAGATAACAAATTGTTCGAAGATGTTACCGGTCAATTCAAAATCCCGTACAAACACGAAGAAAACCGTTACTTTGATTTTTATCGTGAAAGTTTGATGCCGTTTTTAATTTCCTCGGAAGGGCCAAAAATCGCAGTTGCGGATGTCAATGGAGACGGTTTGGAAGATTTTTATGTTGGCGGAGCAAAATGGCAGATAGGCTCACTCTACATTCAAAAAGGGGATGGTAAGTTTCAGCTAAGTCCACAGACAGATTTTAGAGCGGATTCTACTTTCGAAGATATTGAGGCTGTGTTTTTTGATGCAAACAAAGATGGCTTCAATGATTTATACGTGGTTTCCGGTGGAAATGAATTCTATGATAAAATGCCCCAGCAATTTGACCGGCTTTATTTTAACGATGGAAAAGGTAATTTCAAAAGAGATGTAAATGCGTTACCTCCCATGTTTGATAACAAAAGTTGTGTTAAACCTATTGATCTGGATGGCGATGGTGATCTCGATTTGTTCGTTGGCGGACGTGTAGTAGGATTTAAATATGGGATATCACCAAATTCTTACCTTTTAGTCAATGATGGGAAGGGCCATTTTACTGATAAAACGGATAAACTTGCACCTGGTCTGAAAAATGTCGGAATGGTTACCGACGCGGTTTGGACTGATTTAGATGGAGACAAACAAAATGACTTGGTTGTGGTGGGTGACTGGATGCCAGTCACTGTTTTCCTCAATAACAAAGGAACATTGACACAGGATAAAGCGGGAAAATATACAGCTCCTTCTGGTTTTTGGCAATGTGTAAGTGCTGCTGATTTTGATAATGATGGAGATATAGACCTTGTTGTTGGTAATCTGGGAAACAATAATAAATTTCAAAAACGCCCCGATTCTCATTTGAAAATGTGGGTAAAAGATTTCGATACGAACCTGGGACTTGAACAGGTTTTAGCTTACAGTGTTGATAAGTCCTGGTATCCTGTTGCTTTCAAAGACGAACTGGGCAAACGCATACCATCCATTATTAACAAACGATTTACGGATTATAAATCCTACGCCGGCAAAACGGTTGACCAGATTTTTAAACCAGAAGAATTAAAAGACGCCAAACGCATGGAGGTCGATAAATTTGAGTCAGTTTATCTGGAAAACAGGGATGGCGGATTTATTGTGCATGATCTTCCATGGGCAGCGCAGGTTTCAAAATTGTTTACACTCGCAATCTCTGACATTAATGGTGACGGCAAACCCGATATTCTGGGTGGAGGAAATTATTGGGGTGTGAGTTCTTATCAGGGTCGCTACGATTCCAGCTATGGCCTGGTACTGGTCAATCAGGGAAAAGGGAATTTTAAGTCACTTTCACCAGTTGAAACAGGTTTCAGACTTGATGGAGAAATTCGTGATATCAAGTCTTTAAAAACAAAAAATGGACCGATATGGCTGGTAGCCAGGAATAATTCACCGTTGACAATTATTAAACCTATCTTATAAAAACAAGTAACTAGTAAGTGGTTTTCTCTTTGTTAAAAAAAGAAAAAGCAATTCAAATTCTGTGATGCTCAATAATTGAATTTCGCTTATGCGGTTTCTCACAAGTCATATTCCGAGCGTTTTTTTTCACCGGCAATGGTTGTGTGTGTTGATCATTGCGTCTATCATCTCGGGCTGTAAGGAAACTTTTGCACCTGCTGGTGTAACTGAGAAAATAACTGTACCGTTTTCAATTGTTTCAATTTTTCAAGGTACAAGTGCTTCCGATGCCATTATTGAATTAAAATTTCCGGAAGAATTTACTGAGGATTTTAAAATAACACTTACATCCAAAAATGGGTCTTCGATTCTGCTTAGTGCGGGAACAAATGGTATAACAGGAAATTTCAATCTTAGAAATTATGCTGCCAGCCAGTTAACCTCAGGCGAAGATTATACACTTACCCTGAGTTATAAAGACAAACAAAAAACCAATATAAGCATCGCAAGGAATTTTGTAGCAAAACAAACTACGGCTTGGAAAAAGTTAGATCATGCCCCTGTAAACTCAGGTGATTTTACAGGAGCGGCCATGATTTCCCCGCTATTCAATTCTCAGATTGCCGTATATCGATATCAGGACGATACCAATTGGGATATATTAAGATATAACGGAAAATGGTTGAGTTCGGAGAGTAGTCTTCCTCTTCCAAGACATGATGCAGTAGCCTTTCCCTTAGGACAGGAAGGTGGGCGGGAATTAGCTTTTATTGGTTTTGGCTATATAACAGATGAAAATTTGCCTGAAAAACGAGCATATCTTAATGATTTCTGGTGGACGCCGAGCATAACTTATGCTGGCCAAAGTGCAAGTGTTGTATTTCCCCTGTTCACAGGTATTGACAGGCGTGTAAAATTCTTTCTGACTTTTGATCAGGTATTTATGCTGAAAGAAGATTTTACCGGTGCAATGGAATCAATGGAAGTTACCTGGGATAGAAAAGATCGTCAGCCTTTGCCTGAAAAGACCGGGAAATTAGCCGCTTTTACACTCAATGAAATTGGTTATGTCGTAAACCAGGTTCAGGGACTGGTACCTCATTTGTATGCTTATGACCCGGTTGCAGATAAGTGGGAACGAAAATCTGATTTTCCCGGACTTGCAAGGACTGAGGGAACAGGATTTTCTGCTAATAAAAAAGGTTATTTTGGTTTAGGTTCGGATAAAGAAGGGAATGGTTTAAGAGATTTGTGGGAATACGATCCTGCGAAAAATAGCTGGACCTATCATTCCGAATATCCCGGTCAAGGTAACCGTTACCTGATTGCATTATCTGACAAAAACAAAGCCTATATAGGCTGGGGTTATGAAACAAGAACAGTGGAAGGATCGGCTATAAAGCAGCAAGTTGGATGTACTGATTTCTGGGAATTTAATCCGTAAATTGATGATAAGACCCGTTTTACTTATTGTATTTGTTCTTTTTTTATTTTCCTGCGTCGATGAGGTTCAGCTTCCGGCAAGGTCCGTCGAATCCAGGCTCGTGGTGGAGGGCTTGATAACCAATGAGGCGGGACCTTACACAGTCAAACTTTCATATACCGGACAATACAATTCATTGATCTACGGTCAAAATGAAATTCCTGTTGATGGAGCAATAGTAAGTATTACCGAAATCGGCGGACGGACTGTGGTGTTGGAACAAGATGCGGTAACTCCTTTATTTTTTTGGATGCGGGATACTACTTTTCAGGGAAAACCTGGAAAAAGTTATCAGCTGCGCGTGCAACTTGCAGATGGAAAAAGTTATGTTTCAGAACCGGATATGCTAAATGACGTTCCTGCGATAGAGCGGATTTATGCTGAATACCGTAGCCGGGCGGAAGGAGATGTATACAATCCGGATCATTATGATGTTTTACTGGATACCAAAGATCCGGCAACTACGGGTAATTATTACCGTTGGTCAGGTTATGGATACATTCCAAGAGTTTCTACCGGCGAGCCCGTGGGTATGAGTATATGCTGCAAATGGTGCTGGATACCAAGTTATGGTACTGACACAGATGTTTTATCCGATATACTGATCAATGGAAATTCGATCAGCAGACGACCCGTTTTTTCTTCTCCGATTTATTATGTGGGTCGGCATTACATTGAGATCAGTCAATATTCACTTACCAAATCTGCTTATCAGTTTTGGGTGAAATTCGAAGAACAGCGAAAAAGAAATGGATCACTCTTCGATCCACTTCCTGCATCTATTGAGGGGAATGTACATCTTGAAGGTGATCCAGCTACTCTTGCGCTCGGATATTTTGGCTCATCGGCTGTGAGTAAAAAACGACTGATCATTCCTGGCGATACCTTAAATCTGGCCCGTTTGGAAATCAAGTATGATAACGTTTTTATAAAACAAGGGAACTGCCAACGGGTATATAGCCAAGGACAACTCTCACCACCGAGCTGGTAATGGAAAATTGTTTTAAAACATACAACCGAATGATAATATCAGAAATTTTTCTGATTTATACGTTTTTGTTGGTGGTTCCTGTTTATGGCCAGGGAAACTGGATTTTGAAAGGCCGAATTTTGGATAATGTGAGCGGAAAAGGAATTCCTCATGTTTCGGTTGTTTCCAAAGACTCAAAAGCGGCTACAATTACCGATAGTCTGGGGAATTTTAATTTGGGTTTAAAAGCAGGAGAACAACTCGTCACTTTTTCTTCAGTAGGTTACTTCTCCAAAAATCAAAGAATTACGTATCGGGAGATATTGTCGGGATTAGAGATCAATCTTTTTCCGGAAATCCGGCAGTTACAGGAGTTGACAGTAAAAGAAAAAGCACCAGACGAAAATGTACAATCCAGCCAGATGAGTGTTACCAAACTGGATATGAAGAACCTGAAAAATATTCCGGTCGTTTTTGGAGAAGTGGATGTTATCAAAGCTTTGACATTACAGCCCGGCGTCAGCACGGTTGGAGAAGGAACTGCCGGTTTTAATGTCCGGGGGGGAAGGACAGATCAAAATCTGGTTTTACTGGATGGAGCTCCACTTTTTAATACTTCTCATTTATTAGGTTTTCTTAGTAATGTTAATGCGGATGCTATCAGGGATGTTACACTTTACAAGGGTGATATTCCAGCATCATATGGAGGCCGACTATCTTCCTTACTAGCAATTAACACCCGGTCTGGAAATAAAGAACGGATTAATCTGACAACAGGTGTTGGTTTGATGACAGCCAGTCTGATGGCTGATGGACCCATCACAAAAAATAAGAAACTAACTTTTCTGGCCGGCGGCAGAATCGCTTATCCCAATTTTCTGATTAAACGGTTTCCGGCACCCACAAACGAAAACCGGGCGTTTTTCTTTGATATCAATGGCCGGCTTTCTTATGAATTTTCACCTAATAGTATAGTTTCAGCCACTGTTTATAATAGTAAGGATTCGTTTAAATTTCCCGGAGATACAACTTATGGCTGGCGATCAACCACAGCTAGGATTAATTGGAACAAACTATTGACCAGTGCACTTTCCTTTCAAATCGGTGCCATCATGAGCCGCTACAAGTTCTTTCTTGATGGTATCGCGCCCACCAATGAATATGAATTTATATCAGGAATTAATCAGTATGACGGTCACTTAAAACTGTTGTGGTCACCACTGCCAGCTCATAAAATTGAAACCGGTTTGAGTATAACTCGTTATGGACTGTCACCTGGAAATCTCTCTCCGGTTTCCGGGTCAAATGTTACCACCATAAATCTTGAAAAGGAGCAGGCACTGGAAGAAGCGATCTATTTTTCGGACGAATGGAATCCCGTTCGCTGGCTTTCGATGAATGCCGGAATTCGTTATGTAAATTTTAATAATGTAGGTCCGGGAACTGTTTACCAATACCAAACAGGTATTTCGCGCAGCGCAGAATCTATTACTGATACACTTTCTTATAGAAAAGGAAAAAAGATCGCAGGTTTCGGTGGATTTGAGCCAAGGTTATCGCTTCGCATTAATGCAGGTAAAACCAGCTCTTTTAAAATGAGTTACACCAAAACGCGACAGTATATTCATTTAATTTCTAATACAACGGCGATTTCTCCGGTTGATTTCTGGAAACTTGCAGACAACTTTGTTCCTCCCCAGATTTCCACCCAGATCGCAGCTGGGTATTTCAGGAATTTTCAGGATAATATGTTTGAAACTTCGGTTGAAGTATATAGCAAAAAGCTGCAAAATCTTGTAGAATATAAAAACGGAGCGAATTTACTTCTAAACAAAACACTTGAAACAGATCTTCTTTCAACCCGGGGAAAAGCATACGGAGTGGAATTCAGTATTCAGAAAACAAAAGGAATAATAACAGGATTGATTTCCTACACTTACAGCCGCACATTTGTCAGGGTTAATTCTGCTTTCCCAAGCGACCAGATTAATAAAGGCGACTGGTTTCCTTCTACCGTTGACAGACCTAATAACATTTCCATTTCAACGCAATGGAAATGGGGGAGAGGCTGGACTTTCGGCACAAATTTCGTTTATACCACAGGCCGTCCGCTCACTTTTCCTGATGGTACTTATCATCTCAATGATGTGGTTGTTGAAGATTATTCTTTAAGAAATAAGGATAGAATTCCGGATTATCACCGAATGGATATTTCTTTTACAAATGATACCCGTAAAAAAATTGATCAGAAACGTTACGCAATCTGGTCCTTCTCCTTTTATAACGTTTACGCAAGAAAAAATCCGTATTCGGTTTATTTTAAGCAGTCAGGAACACGCCTGGTAAGCTATCGTTTGTCTGTTTTCGGTACAATTATTCCGTCGATTAACTGGAAATATTATTTTTGAATCTGGCGAAAGTTATAATTGAAATATTTATTTCGTTAGTTATAATAAATTGTATTTTAGGTGACAACTAATTAACCGTTTCAAAATCCCGCCATGAAAAATTTAAAACTGATATTTTTACTGCTGGCATTGACTGTATTTCAATCCTGCAAAGAACAGGATCCACCAGTAGATTTAACAACCAGATTTGTTGGTGAGCATGAAATTAAATACGTTATTTTAGACTCCAAGACAAAAGAGTTTTTTGGTTCTGATTCATTAAATCCGGCTAAGTCAATAATAACTTTTACAAAAAAGGATAACAATACATTGAAGGCAGAGGTATATATCTATGATTCAAAAATAAAACTCAATGAAACATTTGAAGTATCTGTTGACAAAGATCCGGATCCTGTGGATTATGTAAATTTACCTTCGTCAGAGGGAGAGCTTGAAGGGAAGTATTTTTTGATTGTCGCTTCTCCGAATTTGCTTTCCAGAGTTGCTGTAAATTTGTATAAAAACAAAAAGATTGTAGGTGGCTTAACCTATTACAACACGATGGGTGATCGATGGCTGACCTTTAAATAATTACCTCCCGGTAATAAAATTCGTAAATTTGATTACCGGGAGGTGAAAATCCTACATACTCTCCGTCTTACCGCCATCCACAGGCAAATTGACCCCGCTTATACTGCCGGCTGCCGGACTGCATAAAAAAGCCACAGCAGCGGCTACTTCCGAGGCTTCGCTGAATCTTCTGATCGGAATTGTAGATTCCATCTGATCTGAAACTTCCTGAACCGATTTTCCCTGGAATTCGCTGCGCATATCCAAAACAGCATTTAAACGGGCAGTTTTAGTAAACCCTGGCAGGACATTATTGGAAGTAATACCAAAAGGTCCAAGTTCCAGCGACATCGTTTTTGACCAGCTGGAAACCGCTCCGCGGATGGTATTTGAAACGCCAAGACCAACAATAGGTTGCTTAACAGAAGTGCTGATAATATTAACAATTCGTCCAAAACCGTTTTTTTTCATACTTGGCACAATTGCCTGCGCCAGGATCTGGAAATTAACCACATGCATCTGAAAAGTTTTTATAAATTGATCTGTTTCTGCATCAATGATCGGTCCGCCGGCGGGGCCACCCGTATTGTTGATAAGAATATGAACATCCGGGCAAAGTCTCAGATATTCGTCAATGGCATGTTTTACGTTTTCATTGTCCGAAAAATCAGCAACTATATAGCGGTGTAGCTGATTTAATGAAGTATCCAAAGTTTCCACTACTTCTCGTAGCGATTCTTCCTTTCTGGCCATCAGTGTGACGTTTGCTCCCATAAGTGCCAGTTCAACCGCTGTAGCATATCCAATTCCCTGCGTGCTTCCGCAAACAATGGCCGTTTTCCCCGTTAAGTCAAGATTCATATTTTTAATGGTTAATTATTAATGGTGAATTGTTAATGTTGAGGAGTTGTGATTGCCTGAAATAGGTTGCCCTGAAACGGACAATTAAACATGAGCAATTCAAAATCTAATTCCAAAAAAAGTACAAAACTGAATATTCGTCCAAGACGAATATTCAGTGAACAGTTCAAACGC
>NZ_JAJTSZ010000006.1 GCF_021440195.1 Dyadobacter sp. CY356 | reverse complement strand
CTCATGGTCTTAGAATAAGTTTGCCTTTTCTCGTCCTATACTGGCTTATCACCTTTCTGGTGAATCCTTAGGTGCTGTTGTGACTCTTAGCATTGGGTGGTGGGGAATACCTTGGGTGCTACATATCCTGCTGGATTGTTTAGGCTTCAATCTCCTCTCACCACTCAATACCAAGTTCTGAACTTAATCTTTATTAACCATGATTTTCTAAGACAAACATACGAGGCTTCAGCCTTGGGTAGGAGCGAGCCAAAATCTTTCCGGCTTCAGCCATAGCCACATATCTCAAAGGTTTTAAAACAACAAAGCTGCCAGAAAATTTCATCCCTGACAGCTCCATAAATATTTTCAACAACTACTTCACCGAAAACTTGTACTCCGTTGAAGTCTTGTACGTTTCTCCCGGTTTCAGTTCGGTGGTAGGGAATTGTGGTTGATTTGGTGAATCAGGATAATGCTCTGTTTCCAGACACAAGCCGAAACGTTTTGCATATGTTGCCCCTTTTCCGGTCATCGTTCCATCAAGAAAATTTCCTGAATAAAACTGAACCGCAGGTTCTGTTGTATAAACTTCCATAAAACGACCACTTTCGGGATCTTTCACCGTCGCAAAAAGTGATAAGCTTTTATCCGCACCGCTTATAACCCAGCAATGATCATATCCACCGCCATTTTTGATTTGCTCATCAGCTACATCATTAATTCTTTTTCCAACAAGTGTAGGCTCATTAAAATCAAACGGCGTTCCTTTTACCGCTCTCAATTTTCCGGTTGGAATCAAAGTTGCGTTTACCGGAACCATACTATCTGATTTGATATAAACTTCGTGGTTTAGTATATCACGTTTCAATCCGGTCAGATTGAAATAAGAGTGATTTGTCAAATTTAGAACCGTGTTTTTATCCGTTGTGGCTTCATAATCAATACGAAGACCATTTTCGTTTGACAGCGTATAAGTCACTTTTACATTTAACGTTCCCGGATAACCTTCCTCGCCGTCCTTACTAACATAAGTTAATTCAAGACCTACAAGAGAATCTTTTTTAATTTCAGTTGCGTTCCATAGCTTTTTGTTAAAGCCATTAATACCACCATGCAATGAATTTGGTCCGTTGTTAATTGGTAAGGAGTAAGTTTTGCCGTCAAGAGTAAATTTTCCGTTGGCTATGCGGTTTCCAAAGCGGCCCACCAAAGCTCCAAAAAATGGATTTTCTGCTATGTAAGGAGCCAGGGAATCAAATCCTAACACGACATCTTCCCATTTTCCGTTCTTGTCTTTGGCAGTTAATTCTGTGATGATACCACCATAATTGCTGATTTTCACCGTCATTCCATTGGCATTTTTAAGCGTGTAAAGGTCCGCTTTTGTGCCATCCGGAAGGTCTCCGAATACTTCTTTCGAAATCGTACTGGTCATTGTTTTACTTTCGTTTTCGTTTTCTTTCTCGTTTTTGGTTTTTGAGCAGCTCATCAGACCAAGTCCAATCAGCGCAGCGAATATTAATGATCGTTTTTTCATAAAGGTATTTCCGGAAATATTAAGGTTTAAGCATTTAGTACAATCTCCTCGGTTCCATCTGTTATCTGTACGCGATAGCAGGGCAATTCTATTTGAAATTTATCGTAATAAGCTTTTTTCATTTTTGTTTCAAAAGCTTCAACACCCTCTTTTTTTACAAGGTTGATCGTGCAACCACCAAATCCGCCACCCATCATTCGCGCGCCTATTACAGACGGATCGTCAAATGTCTGATCTACCAGAAAATCAAGTTCGTCGCAGCTTACTTCATATTCGTGTTGCAACCCCTGGTGTGTTTCGTACATTTTTTTACCAAAACTGATCAGATCTCCAGCCGTGAGGAAATCACAGGCAACCTGCACACGCTCAATTTCTTCTGTCATATATTTACAACGACGGTAAACGACATCACCCATTTCATCTTTGTAGGTTTCAATCAGGGCTGGTGTAGCATCGCGTAAACTTTTGATTTCGGGATGATTTTTTTGAAGAACCGAAACGCCTTTTTCACATTCCAATCGCCGTGTATTGTATTCCGAACTTGCCAGCGAATGTTCAACAAGCGTGTTGCACAGCACGAGTATATACTCATCCATTGGAAATGGGAAATATTCATATTCGAGCGACCGGCAGTCGAGCCGGATCACAGCTTCTTTTTTTCCAAAGCCGGAAGCAAACTGATCCATAATGCCGCATTGCACGCCAACATATTCGTTCTCTGCTTTCTGAGACATTTTTACGATTGAAAACCGATCCAGTCCCAGGTTGAAAACTTCATTTAAAGCAAACAGTAAGCAACATTCCAAAGCCGCAGAAGACGACATACCTGCACCCTGAGGTACATCTCCGCCAAATGCAGCCTGAAATCCACCAATGTTCAATCCATTTTTATAGATCTGCTCAATAATGCCCAGCTGAAAGTAAGCCCATTTCTGATCCGGTTTGGAAAGATCTTCAACCTGGAAAGTATAGGTTTCGTTTAAATCTACCGCATGCAGTATTACCTGGTTGTCAGTACGTGGAGAAATTGCGAAATAGACAGCCTTGTCTACGCTTGCCGGCAATACAAATCCATTGTTATAATCCGTATGTTCTCCAATCAGATTTATTCTTCCCGGCGAACGGAAAAGCCTGAAATCTTTTGCATCAGTATTATCTCCAAAATGCGCTATATATTTTTCACGAATCCGTTCTGCCGTGCTCAATTCTGTACTTGTCATTTATTTTTTGTTTGTTGATTATCATAATTAAATGCACTGATAATCGTTTTCAAAGCTTTGTTAATATCCTTTTGCAAGATTTATTTCATTAATCGGAGCACCACCATTCTCAATGGCCATCATATTGTTCAGGAATAAATCCACTTTTCCTACATGTTCATCCGCATGTCCGCCTCCAGTATGCTGACTGAGAATAACATTTTCCATATTCCACAACGGATTGTCATTTGGAATTGGTTCTACTTCTGTCACATCCAGAACTGCTCCATCCAGATGTTTTGAGTTTAATGCTTCAATAAGTGCTTTTTCGTCGGTTGTGCTTCCACGGCCTACACTTGCGTAAACACTGCCTTTTTTCATGGCTTGAAACATGGCCTGATCAGCAAAATTGGCGGCGGATCCGGGTAAAGTATTGATGACTAAATGGGTATTTGGTAAAACATTTAACAAATCTTCTTTCGAATGAAGATCTGCATCCGGAGAAGTTCGGGCCATTAAATGTATTGTACATCCAAATCCCTGCAAGAGAAGTTTAACCATGCTGCCAATTGTTCCTGCACCCAGAATTACAACTTCCTGACCCGAAAGCAAACGCAATTCAGCTCTTAACGGCGCGCCAACCCATTCTGTTTTTTCTTTTAATAAAGTCAGTTTATCAATGCCGCGATAAAGTGCGAGTACGCCGCCAACGATCGATTCAGCACATGGTCGGGCAAACCAGTCGCCCATATTGGCCACTTTTGTTTCGCCATTCAATCTCACTGAGGCATATTGATCAAAACCGGCAGAATCCAGTTGCCAGAATTTTAGATTATCTAAAGGTTCTGAGAACCAGTCCGGTGGCGGATTTCCCAGTACATAATCAGCTTCATAAAACAGATTTTGCGCCTCTGTTTTAGACTGGGTATCAGATTGAAAATGAATCGTATATTTTGGCGAAAGAACTTCGGTTAAGCGATTCCGAAGTGTCTCGTCAAAATTTGCGTGACAGTATATATTCATTGTTTTTATTTTAAGAGCGAAAAATTCCGTTTTTTACCTGCGCTTTTTAAATAATCATTCCAATTATTAATGTGAGATGGAATGGTTTTAATATTATTCTTTAAAACTACACTAAGAAAAGTAAACCCTCAAATTGCTTACTGCGACGTCTATGTGATCTGTCACAACCCGGCGAGAATTTTCTTTCCTCTTGATCGATAAGCCGCTGTTTCGTATTCCATATTTTCCTCAATAATGATACGAAACTCATTTTTAATATCAGGATAAATTTTTGAAAGATTAAAAAGTACAGTCAACGCAAATGCCTTGATCGCTATGGCTGTTTCCCGATTTTGGAGAAACAGAAAACATGCATCCATAACTTCTCCATGAAATTTTTGCGGGATAACTAAATCTTCCAAAACACGCAAGCTGTTTCGGATTACTGCATTGTGAACATCTTTCCGTTTTAACTGATCAACTAAAATGCCAACATATGGCTGAACCATTTCCGGGTATTTCTCAGCTGCCCAACTGACACTCCTGGCAGCCCGCTGAGCCACACGCATATCCTTTGATAAAAAGCAATTAATAAGTTCTTTAAAGTTTTTATCAGAAGAAACTGCAAATTCAGTGATTGCGATTGCATGTTTTTTGAAGTGAATTTGTTGTTTTAAAAGTTCTTCCCGGATGTTCATGGGGTTTGATTTTTGATATCCAAGATTTCATTAATCAGTTGATTACGATGTAAAATATTGGTTGATAAGATTATGTCACCCCTTCGGGGTTAGGGTACCAGATTTCCAATCTCATGCTACAATAATGTCATCCCTTCGGGATTGTGGTCGGTCGAAATTCCGAAGGGACGTTATTTATGGTTCGTGTTATGTCACCTCGTCAGGGTTGGAAAAAAAATCTATGTTCCAATCGTTTTCTACAATAATGTCATCCCTTCGGGATTGTGGTCGGTCGAAATCCCGAAGGGACGTTATTCATGGTTCGTGTTATGTCACCTCGTCAGGGTTGGAAAACGTATGTTCCAATCGTTTTCTACAATAATGTCATCCCTTCGGGATTGTGGTTGGTCGAAATCCCGAAGGGACGTTATTTATGGTTTGAGTTATGTCACCTCGTCAGGGTTGGAAAACGTATGTTCCAATCGTTTTCTACAATAATGTCATCCCTTCGGGATTGTTGTAGAATGAAAATCCCGAAGAAACGGATATATTATTGTATGTGTTGTGTCAGCCCATCGTTTGGTTAAGAAATAGATATTCCAATTTGATGCTATAATTATGTCTTCCGTTCAGAATCGTGGTCGGTCGAAATACCGAAGGGATGTTAGATTTATGGTTCGTGTTATGTCACCTCGTCAGGTTTGGGAAATCTATGTTCTAATCGTTTTCTACAATAATTTCATCCCTTCGGGATTGTGGTAGAATGAAAATCCCGAAGGGACGGATATATTATTGTATGTGTTATGTCAGCCCATCGTGGGGTTAGGAAACCAATATTCTAATCTCATTGAATAATAACTTGATCCTGTTAGATTACGGTTTTTCACAATCCCGAAGGGATGACATTATTATAGCAACGCCGCTTGACGATTAAGGCGCAACCCTGAAAGGGTGACATAACCTACTTGAAAAAGTTATTTTTTATCATGATCATACCTTTGAATTTAAACCGAAACAAACATAACCTACGCCACAAACTCCTATTGAAACAAACCAACCGAAACAACTTTCTTCTGATCTTTAATCAAATCAACTTCCAACGTTTTCGTACCTAACTTCACCTTTTGCTTTCCTGAACTCCCTGAAATTAAGGTTGCTGAGACCAATTTGCCATCTCTCCATTGCGCATCAACCGTAACATTTCCACGTGCTTTCAAACCCTTAATCTCGCCGGCTGGCCATGAATCCGGCAAGGCAGGCAATAATTCAATTACACCCGCCTGCGATTGTAAAAGCATTTCTGCAATTCCGGCCGTTGAGCCCATGTTTCCATCCAGCTGAAATGGCGGGTGGGCACAAAGCAAATTGGAATAAGATCCGCCGCCATTTACCATGTTTTCTGCTTTATCACCAACCGGACGAAGGATTCTTTTAAATAGAGAATAAGCCCTGTTTCCATCCTGCAACCTCGCCCAGAAATTAACTTTCCAGGCTAACGACCACCCGGTTCCTTCATCGCCGCGCGCATCCAAAGTTACTCTTGCTGCCTTGGCGAATTCCGGTGTTGCGGTCGGGGAAATCTGATTACCCGGATGCAAGGCAAAAAGATGTGAAACGTGACGATGTTTATCAGTCGAATCATCAACATCCTCATTCCATTCCTGCAATTGTCCCCATCGACCGATTTGCGGAGGCTGGATATGGTCTCTTACTTTTTGTGCTTCATTAGCAAAATCAGTATCAGTTTTTAAAATTTTACTGGCACGAATGGTATTGGAAAGAACGTCCCAGGCAATCTGATGATCCATCGATGCGCCGGTGGAAATTCCGCCGTGCTCCGGAGAATAGGAGGGAGAAGAAACCAGAAATCCGCTTTTCCCTTTGGTCAGATAGTCAATCCAGAATAAGGAGGCTTCCTTCATAATCGGGTATGCGGTGTTTTTTAAATAATCAACGTCGTTTGTGAAAGCATAATGTTCCCACAAATGCTGACTTAGCCAACCGGCGCCGCCCGGATAAAACCCCCATGGAAAACTCCATCCCGGAGAAGTATAACCATAAGCATTCAGCATCGTATTAACCGTCCAGCCGCGGGTACCGAAAAATTCCTTCGAAGCCAGTTTTCCTGGTTCGACAATGGATTTGGTGAAATCAGACAGCGGCAGATAACACTCCGAAAGGTTGGTAACCTCGGCCGGCCAGTATAACATTTGTATGTTGATATTGGTATGATAATCATTCGCCCAGGGCGGATTTGTGCTGTCATTCCATTTTCCCTGCAAGCTCATGGGCATCGTTCCCGGCCGTGTGGAAGAAATCATCAGGTAACGTCCATATTGGAAATACAGAACTTCAAAACCCGGATCAGGCGTACCCTGGAAATAAGCGATCTGCCTTTTGTCTGTCGGCACCGAAGTGATATGATCAGTACCAAGTTTTAAAGAAACGCGATCGAAGAGATTTTTATAATCTTTTTGCTGCTCTGATTGGAGTGCTGTTTCATTTTTACTGGCCACCGAAGCCAATACCTGCTGATTTATTTTCTTGTAATCATTTCCTTTATACTTCGGAAATTGATAGGTATAATCTGTTGATGCCGTGTGGATCAGTGTAACTTTTCTGGCATTTTTTACAGTGACGATTCCGCTGTCATAACTTATTTTTCCATCCGTGTCAATCCGGTAAGTTGTTTCAAATTCCTGTTTGTTATCTTTCAAACTCCCACCGAAAATGTATTGATTCTTTTCAAATTTCTCGTATTCCTTTTTATGTGGCGTCGAAAAACGGATGGAGTAAGTTTCCGGCGAGGTGGATTTGAAATTGTAAACCATTACCCGGGAAGGATAATTACCAAAATATGTTCTCTCAAATTTTTCTTTCCCAACCTCGTAGGTGACTTTCCCGGTTGCCGTCGAAATATCCAGTTCCCGGCGGTAATTTTTTACAGCGCTGGTATGAGAAACGCTGACATACAAATCGCCCATGGTTTGTTGGGCTCCGAAATCGCTGGATGGTGTATTTCCTTTTTTCTCATGAATAATACCGGTCATTTCTGCACTGGCGAGTTTATCCGCTTCTGCCAGCTTTCCTTGTTCAAGCAGTTCTCTTATTTTTGGAAGTGTTTTGTATGCGTCTTTTCTCAATCCAAAATTATACTCTTCGTTCGCGCCTTTTCCGCCTGCCCACAAACTTCCCTCTGAAAATTGTAAACGTTCTTCTGCCGGATCACCGAAAAACATAACGCCGAGATATCCGTTTCCTATTGGCAAAGCCTGTGTCATCCAGTCGGTTGCAGGTTTATCATACCAAAGTTTTAGATCGGTTTTGTTATAATCAGTTTTTTGAGAATAAGCATTCGGCGAAATTTTGAAAAGAAAAATGCAGAGGATTAGAAATCTTGAATGGCGAAACAGCATAAGCAGGGATTTTAGGAATTTGTAGCACAAAGTAAATAAAAAGCCCCACGCAAATGCGCAGGGCTGTGATATTATTCACGATAATTCAGACTATTTGATCTCGCCAACCATTTCTTCCGGTTTAACCCAGGCGTCAAATTCTTCTGGCGTTACATAACCCAAAGCAACAGCCGTTTCTTTCAAAGTTGTGCCGTTTTTATGAGCCGTCTGAGCAATTTCAGCTGCTTTGTAATAACCAATTTTTGTATTTAAAGACGTTACCAGCATCAAAGAATTATTTACATGTTTTTTGATATTTTCATGCAAAGGCTCGATACCAACCGCACAATTATCATTAAACGAAACGCAAACATCACCGATCAAACGTGCTGAATGAAGGAAGTTATAAGCCATTAAAGGTTTGAAAACATTCAGTTCAAAATGTCCGTTTGAACCTCCGATGCTGATCGCAACATCATTTCCCATAACCTGGGCTGCCACCATCGTCATCGCTTCACATTGCGTTGGATTTACTTTTCCAGGCATGATCGAACTTCCCGGTTCGTTATCGGGAATGTGAATTTCACCAATACCAGAACGTGGCCCGGAAGACAACATACGGATATCATTTCCTATTTTCATCAGACTAACCGCCACTGTTTTCAAAGCGCCGTGCGCTTCCACGATCGCGTCGTGGGCAGCCAAAGCTTCAAACTTATTTTCAGCCGTGATGAAAGGTAAACCAGTTAAAAGTGCAATGTGTTTTGCTACATTTTCTGAATAACCTTCCGGCGTATTGATACCCGTTCCAACCGCAGTTCCACCCAAAGCCAGTTCAGATAGGTGAGCAAGGGTGTGGTAGATGGCACGTAAACCGTGATCTAATTGAGAAGCATAACCGCCAAATTCCTGTCCAAGTGTCAACGGCGTAGCATCCATAAAATGGGTACGGCCGATTTTAACCACATGCTTGAAAGATTCCGCTTTTGCTTTCAAAGTATCACGCAGTTTGGTAATACCCGGAATAGTAACGTCAACCAGAATTTTATATGCTGCAATGTGCATTGCAGTCGGGAAGGTATCGTTTGATGATTGTGATTTGTTCACATCATCATTAGGGTGCAAAAATTTAGTTTTGTCAGCCAGGTCGCCACCTTGCAAAACGTGTCCGCGGTAAGCGATCACTTCATTGCAATTCATGTTGGATTGCGTTCCAGAACCCGTTTGCCAAACCACCAACGGAAATTGATCTTCCAGTCCGCCAGTCAGAATTTCGTCACAAACTTTACCAATCAGATCGCTCTTTTCTTTTGGAAGAACACCAGCTTCTGAATTTGTAATCGCCGCGGCTTTTTTAAGGTATGCAAACGCCCGGATGATTTCCTTTGGCATTTTATTGATATCCTGCGCAATCGGGAAATTCTGGATAGAGCGTTGCGTTTGCGCGCCCCAATATACATGAGCAGGTACCTGCACTTCGCCCATGGTATCTTTTTCTATACGGTATTCCATTTTATGACGGTAATAATAATGTAAAATGAATGAATCAGATTTGAACGGTAAAGTTAGGGTTGGACGGGGAGTTTTTAGTATTTTTTAGTGGATAAATGTTTTGGTAAGGAATTAACACCGACTAGATGATATAGAATTGATTAAGTTGCTTTATCAGTAAAAACAGTTTAAATTAGTACAAAATATTATACTAATTAGAATCAAAACAGTACTGGAAAGTAGCTATGACACATACAATAATTATTAATACAACCGACGATAAAGATTTTGAGCTAATCAAGGGATTAGCAAATCGACTTGGTTTACCAGTCGCTGAACGACATACAGAGGAGCTCTTGATGACGCCAGAAGATTCTTTCCTGAAGCTTTTTGGTAGTTGGGAAAGTGATGAGTCCGGTGATGAGTTAGCTGCAATAATCCATTCTTCCCGAAATGATAATCCCCGTGATATTCAGTTATGAGTCTTTATTTACTTGATACAAATATTTGTATTCACTTTCTTAAAGGGCAATATAGCCTGGCAGAAAAAATAAAAAATGTTGGCCCATTATCTTGCTATATCTCAGAAATTACTATTGCGGAATTGTTATTCGGTGTAGCGAATAGTTCAGAGTCTCAAAGAGAGAAAAACCGAAAAAATGCTCAGGAATTTTTAAATTCTTTTTCCGGGCGAACACTTCTTATGGGAGATTGTTTTTATGAATATGCCCGTCAGAAATCAAATTTGAGAAGAATTGGTAGGACCGTTGGAGAGTTCGATTTACTTATTGGGTCTACTGCGATTGTGAATGATTTAATATTGGTCACCAGAAATACCAGAGATTTCATTAATCTTAATGGAATTATGCTAGAAAATTGGATTGATAGCTGAAACCGGTTCTATCAATGTGCACGAATCATAGTGAAAACTTCACTTTCCAAACTCCATTTCACCCCACCAAAAAGATATTTTATCTACCACACATTTTCAATAAGTAACCGCTTCACTTAAATCCCAGACCCTAATCTCTCAGGCCTCTTTTTTCCATAACTTTGCCAATGTTCTTTGTGAACGCCCGTCAATCGGGGTAATGGTTTTCGCTTTTGGTGCCCTCAGCCAATCAAGCAGAAATTAAAAAGGAACCGTGTGAAATTCACGGGCAGTCGTGCTACTGTAAGTATCACCCTGAACAGATCAGGAAAGTTTTTACCCTCGTGACCCATTGTCATATTTATGATGAGAAGGGCGGTAAAAATGGTACAAGCCAGGAGACTTGCCTTTACTCTCAATGGCCACTCCCTCACGTTTGGGGTTTTGTCACGCATTGATTTTACAAATGTATTGCTGTCAGGTTATTATCTACAAAATTTATTTTCGGAGATATGTTTGGTCAATTTTGTATCTGACAATTTGATCAAAATCTGATAACAAAACGTACTGATTTAGCAGCCGCCACAGCGGTAAGTCGTGAGTTAATGGTTTTCGATCAGCGAGGTATATAAAATGGTCGGAATTTCTGAAAGTTATGCCTTTGGGCGAAAGTCACTTTCAACCGCGCGGCGGACCGCTCTCAACTTTAAACTAAATCAGGACGGGTAGGGCATTCCAAAGAGTTTTTATTAACTCTTTAACTAATGTTTATGTTGTCACACAATTTGGGCTACCCGCGCGTGGGAAGCCAACGAGAACTCAAAAAAGCCAGCGAACAATTCTGGGCTGGGAAAATTACCAAAGATGAATTGCAAAAAACGGGACGGGAAATTCGTCACCGCAACTGGCAGCTTCAAAAAGAGGCCGGTATTAATTTAATTCCTTCCAACGATTTTTCATTGTACGATCAGGTTTTGGATACTTCCCTGATGGTGGGAGCGATTCCGAAACGTTATCAGCAACTGATTGACGGAAAATCAAACCGGGAGCTGGATCTTTATTTTGCTATGGCACGTGGCCTTCAACGCGACGGACTGGATATAAAGGCAATGGAAATGACTAAATGGTTCGATACCAACTATCATTACATCGTACCAGAATTTGTCAAAAATCAGGAATTTAACCGCTATTCCGATAAGGTCATCCTTGAATTTGAAGATGCGAAGCAAAAGGGAGTTTTAACAAAACCGGTACTGGTCGGTCCGGTTACTTTTTTACTATTGGGAAAAGAAAAGGAAGAAGGTTTCAACAGAATTTCTTTGTTGGAAAAACTACTTCCGGTTTATATAGAAATCTTGCAGGAGCTTGCAACGCGAGGTGCCGTATGGGTACAGCTAGATGAACCTTGCCTGGTTTTGGATTTAAGTATTGAAGAACAAAATGCGCTAAACTTTGCTTACCAGAAAATTCAGGCAGCTGTTCCGAATCTGAAAATTTTGCTGGCTACTTATTTCGGTGCGTTGGATGATAATCTTTCACTCGCCGTAAATCTTCCCGTTGCTGTATTACATATTGATGTGACCCGTGGCGCATCAAGTTTTGACCAAATTCTGCAAAACCACGAATTTGTTAATTCATCCAAACTGCTTTCTATTGGTGTCGTTGATGGAAGAAATATCTGGAAAAATGATTATCAAAAGTCGCTTGATTTCATTCAGCAGGCAATCAATATTTTGGGAGCTGAACGTATTTTGGTTGCGCCGTCATCTTCCTTATTACACAGCCCGCATGATCTGGATCTTGAACATAACGAAGAAGTTTTGACGCCTGAGATCAAAAACTGGATGGCTTTTGCCAAACAGAAATTGCATGAAGTTGTTGCATTGTCAAAACTGGCTTGTACCGGGTATCATACTGACGAAACATTTATTATAAATCAGAAAGCGATCGAAAGTCGCCGCACTTCCACTTTGATCCATAAACAGGAAGTGCAAGAACGTGTGGCTGCAATTAAGGATAAAGATTTTGAACGTGTCAGCCCATTTTCTTTACGTCAAAATATTCAGCTGGAAAAACTGAAACTCCCGCTTTTTCCATCTACAACCATCGGTTCTTTTCCGCAGACAGATGAAGTCCGCCAATTACGTGCGCGTTTGAAGAAAGGAAGTTTGTCTTTTGAAGAATATGAAAGCAGGATTGAAGAGGAAGTAATCAGCTCAATCCGTTGGCAGGAAGCACTGGGTGTCGATGTACTTGTGCATGGAGAATTCGAGCGGAATGATATGGTGGAATATTTCGGAGAAAGACTTTCCGGATTTGTGTTTACAGAAAATGGCTGGGTTCAGAGTTATGGCAGTCGGTGCGTGAAACCGCCGGTTATTTTTGGAGACGTGGAACGCCCGGCTCCGATGACTATCCGATGGTCCGCCTTTGCTCAGGCCAACTCTGAAAAACCGGTAAAAGGAATGTTGACCGGTCCGGTAACGATTTTGCAATGGTCATTTGTACGTGATGATCAGCCAAGAAAAGATACTACATTCCAGATCGGCCTTGCGATTCGTGATGAAGTAATTGATCTTGAAAAAGCAGGAATTAAAGTGATACAAATTGATGAACCTGCAATCCGTGAAGGTTTACCGCTGAGGAAATCCGATTGGAAAACATATTTAGAATGGGCTGTCGATGCGTTTCGTTTGAGCGCAGCCGGTGTTGCCGATCAAACGCAAATCCATACGCACATGTGTTATTCAGAATTTAACGATATTATTGATTCCATTGCGGCAATGGATGCAGATGTGATCACAATAGAAACCTCCCGCTCGCAAATGGAATTACTGGATGCTTTTGCTGACTTCAATTATCCGAATGAAATCGGACCGGGCGTTTATGATATTCATTCGCCGCGGGTACCTACCGTTGAAGAAATTACGATATTGCTGGAAAAGGCATTAAATGTAATTCCTGCACGTAATCTTTGGGTCAATCCGGACTGCGGTTTGAAGACCAGAAAATGGCCGGAAACCGAAGCCGCCTTGCGAAATATGATTACTGCGGCTAACTTGCTGCGAGAATCGGTAACAATAACGCAGTAATAAAACTATATCAATATTATATAGAATCTCCCGGTTGTCACAGATGCCGGGAGATTTGTTTTTTCTAAGATTATGAATTTAGAAGAGAGAATTAAGCTATCGGAAACAAGAGTTTTTAAAACTGTTTTTCCAAATAATACAAACCATTACGATACACTTTTCGGTGGTACCGCTTTGTCAATGATGGACGAGGTTGCCTTTATCGCAGCAACCCGTTTTACGCGTTTGCGGTGCGTTACGGTTTCATCTGACAGGATCGATTTTACACACCCGATTCCCGCCGGGACTATTATAGAATTAGTTGGGACGGTTGTGGAAATTGGGAATACAAGTATGAAGGTGCGAGTTGATATTTTTGTTGAACAAATGTATGAGCAAAAAAGAGAAAAGGCGGTTTCCGGAATGTTTACTTTTGTCGCTCTGGATGAGCATAATAAACCAGTTAGAGTATTGAGCAAGGAAGTAGAATGAATTCTGTAAAAAATAAACCTTTCCTCAATCCGGAATGATGAATTCGACGTATATTTACAGTTGGCATGGAATTTGTGTAGAACATCCGGCTCAACTCTCCTCAGATTTAACTAAATCTACTTTGAATTATATTGCAGGATTGACGTGACCGTTTAATAGAATTTACGTAGGTATTAATAATTAATAATAATACTGCTAATTATTTATTGCCTAACATTTTGCTATTTTGACGACTACTACGATCGCACCGAATTGGTTAACTAATTGAGTTTAAATGAAAATTTTAGGAATTTCGGCCTTTTACCACGATTCAGCCGCAGCACTAATTGAAAACGGGGAAATTATCTCAGCGGCACAGGAAGAAAGATTTACAAGAAAAAAACATGATCCGGGTTTCCCTTCCAATGCAGTAAGTTTTTGTTTGGAATACGGAGGCATTACTCTAAATGAGCTGGATGCTATCGTCTTTTATGACAAACCCCTTTTAAAATTCGAAAGACTACTTGAAACATATTATGCGTTCGCCCCGAAAGGTATCAGGTCCTTCCTGACTGCAATGCCCGTATGGATTAAGGAGAAAATGTTTTTGAAGCGTCTTATCAATGAAGAGCTTGTTAAACTTGGCTACGATAAAAAAAAACCGGTAAAAATTCTTTTTCCGGAACACCATCTTTCTCATGCCGCAAGTGCATATTATCCATCTCCATTTGAAAAATCAGCTATCCTGACTATTGACGGAGTTGGTGAGTGGGCTACTGCTTCTATTTGTCTGGGAGAAGGAAAAGATATTACCAATTTAAAAGAATTGAGATTCCCGCATTCATTAGGTTTGCTGTATTCTGCTTTTACCTATTTCCTTGGATTTCGGGTTAATTCGGGTGAGTATAAATTAATGGGACTTGCGCCTTATGGCAATCCATCATCACCGGATATTGCCAGATATGAAGAAATTATTCTTAAAGATTTAATTGAATTAAAAGAAGATGGTTCGGTTTGGTTGAATCAGGAATATTTTGATTATGCTACCGGCCTCAAAATGGTTAATGAGGATAAATGGGAAGCACTTTTTGGTTTCAAAACCAGAAAACCGGAAGATGCGCTCGAATCAGTACATTGTAATTTGGGACTTGCTATCCAAAATGTTACGGAAGAAGCGGTAATCCGAATGGCAAAAGAAGCTAAACGTCTTACCGGTGCTGATTATCTTTGTTTGGCAGGGGGTGTTGCATTGAACTGTGTATCAAACGGTAAACTACAAAAGGCCAACATTTTCAAAGACATATTTATCCAGCCCGCGGCTGGCGATGCCGGCGGGGCACTGGGTGCAGCGCAGGCAGCTTATCATATTTATTTCGGACAGGATCGGAAGGTAACCTGGAAAGCGGATGCGATGAGAGGCTCTTATCTCGGCCCTACTTTCTCTGATCTGGAAGTAGAATTGACTGGTAAGAAATACAAAGCCGTTTCTACCTATTATGAAAATTTCAAGGATCTTGCTGATGCTTCTGCAAAATTATTATCCGAAGGAAATGTTGTAGGATGGGTACAGGGGCGTATGGAATTCGGGCCTCGCGCGTTGGGTGGCAGAAGTATTCTGGGTGATCCGCGTAATGCTGAAATGCAGAAAAAATTGAACCTTAAAATAAAATACCGTGAATCTTTCAGGCCTTTCGCACCATCTGTGCTTGCCGAGGACGTTGCTGAATATTTTGATTACGACGGTATATCTCCCTATATGCTTCTGGTACATCCGGTAGCCGAAGATCGCCGGAAGCCTGTTCCGGCCAATTACGATTCTATGGATCTGAGGGAAAAATTATATTTTGAACGTTCAGATCTTCCCTCAATTACACACATTGATTATTCTGCAAGGATCCAGACAGTTCATAAAGAAACCAATCCGCGTTATTATGAGCTGATTAATTCTTTCAAGGCGCTGACTGGATATGCGGTGGTTGTTAATACCAGTTTTAACGTGCGCGGCGAACCTATCGTTTGTACGCCAGATGACGCCTATCGCTGTTTTATGCGGACAGAAATGGATTATTTAGTTGTGGGTAATTATATTTTTGACAAGAAGTTGCAGCCTGAGTGGATGGAAAAAGATAACTGGCAAGAGGAATTTGTTCTTGATTAAAATGAAAACAGCTATTTATTTATTCCCCTATCAGCAAAATTTATGACATCAAAACTTGTTACCAGCCTCATCAGGATCGGTTTTCTTGGCGTGCTGTTCGTGTTCTTTTTCTATCCGGATCATTTCAATGTTAAATTCGATTATCCGGGGGCACCTCAGAGTGATAACTGGTATATCCGTTTGACTAAAACTTTTTTCTGGCTTTTACTGGTCATTGAAATCCTGCGTATATTTTATTACGGAGTTGTAAAAAGTAAATCAAAAAGTATCCTGGCCAACGTTGTCACACTAGTTGTTCCACTTTTAGTTACACTTATATTTCTTGAAATCATTTTCATGTTTGTTCCGCAAAGTCATGAGGGTGTGCTTTCAAAGGCATCTCAGATCTGGTGGGAAAAGTATTGGAACCCTGTTAACAAGCTGGGATATCATGATAAAGAAGTAACCAAATCGTCGGGAAAAAAGAATGTCCTGGTCATTGGTGATTCCTTTGCAGCTGGTCATGGTCTGGAAAATGTTTCAGATCGGTTTTCAGATCAATTGGAAGAGAAACTAGGGAAATCTCAATATGCTGTTTATAATCTTGGCGTATCAGGTGCGGATACAAGAGATGAATATAAAAGATTGAAAGAGTTTCCTGTAAAACCGGATATCATCATTCTTCAATATTTTCCAAATGATATTGAAAAAGTAGGTAGAGAAAAAGGATTGTCTCTTTCCGGAACAGCTCCATATGCAGATTTGAAAGGGCTGATGGCAAGTTTAGTAAAACGCTTTTATCTGCCAAACTTTATTTACTGGCAATTGCCTCACGCGTCTTTCAGTACGTTCGAGACATTTGTCCAAACTGCCTATTCCGACACGACAATCCTGAATTCACATTTACAGGATCTTTCCAATATGATTGCTTACCGCGATAGTACAGGCGCAAAGATGTATGCCGTTTTTATTCCCTTTTTATTCCAGTTAGATAAAAGCGCAATATATACCAAACCTGTTGAAAATTATCTTCGGGGAAAAGGCGTCACAGTAGTTCCGATAAACGATGGAATAGCGAAAATACCTGAAAAAGAACGTGTTGTCGGAAAAAATGACGGTCACGGAAGTAAAACTTTAAATACGTTGATTGCTGACAGGCTTTTTGACGTTATGAAAAAACCTTAATATCAAAAGCGATAATTTTTATCGAAATTTGTAAAGAGAATAGAAATATTTGAAAATTAAAACTTTAATAAAACTAAGAAATGGATTTTTTAACTGACTTATTCGCATTTATGAAGGAACGCAAGAAATGGTGGCTTGCTCCGGTAATTATTGTGTTATTATTAATTGGCGTATTGATCGTTATTGGTGGTGGTTCAGCCGTTGCACCGTTCATTTATACATTGTTCTAGTCAAATTAAAGCCATCAACGCTATATGTTGATGGCTTTAATTTTTCAAAAAGCTTCTTGTTTTCAGGAAGCTACATTTTTATATCCTTTTTATTTTACTAATGAGCGAATCAGAAAAAGCCAAAGCGCAGCTGGTGATAGTAACCGGACTGGTCGTGCTATATTTTATTTTTAAATCCAGATATCCTTATTTATTGATTGCAGCGGCTGCTATCGGCGTAATTTGCATAGCGATTCCCGTGGCAGGAGATTTGATCGTTAAAGGCTGGTATAAATTTGCAGAAGTACTTGGCGCAATCAATGGTAAGATTTTACTTTCAATCGTATTTTTTGTTGTTCTTGTACCCGTTGCAATTATGGCAAAATTGGGAAAGAAAAATCCGTTGGCACTAAAACGTGAAAGCAAAAAAAGTGTATTTATTGACCGGAATCATAAATACACTTCAAAAGACCTTGAACAGGTCTGGTAAAAAAATATCAATCAAGCCAATCGAAAAGGATCTGTATCAGATCCTTTTTTTTCTGCATGCTCTGTCATAAAGTAACTGTAACATACCATCTTTCAGGCCAACATCAGGTACATGGATAACGGTTGCGCCGGCCCACTTCATAGCAGAAGTATAGATGTCACCGGCCGGGACAATTACATCCGCCCGGTCAGGATTTAATTGAAGTTTGTTGATACGTTCAGCAAGTGTAAACTGTGCTATATAGTCGCGCATCCGCAGGATTTCATCCAGACTTGTTGAGCTTTCACTTAACTTGGAAGACAAATCAAACAGCTTATTGATGTTTCCACCAGTTCCTACTGCTTCAATTGGTTTTGTGTGATCGACATATTTAAGAATCCATTCCTGCATTTTCTGGAAAGCCGTTTTTGACTCTTTTCCTTCAAGCAAACGCACGGATCCCAGTTTAAATGACTTGGCAATTATTTTCTGGCGATCCTGGTATAAATTAAGCTCAGTACTTCCTCCACCCACATCAATGTGCAGATATTGTCCATTGTCCAGCGATTTTACAACGACATTGTTAACAAGTTCTGCTTCGCGCTGTCCATCAATAATTTGTATATGAATGCCTGTCCTTTGCTCGATATTTGCCCGTACTTCGTACCCGTTTTCAGCTTCCCGCATCGCAGAAGTTGCGCAGGCCATGTAATCTTCTACTTCATGAAGTTCCATCAAAAGCTGATAGGAAAGCATCAATTTGATCATACGATCCTCACTCAGAGGCGATATTCTACCTTCTGTAAAAACGTCATGTCCAAGTCGGAGCGGAAAACGTACATACTCGACTTTTTTTAAACGAGTGATTCCTTCGTCATGCAAAACCGAAGAGATTTGCATACGGGCACCATTGGATCCAATATCTATTGCAGCGAATTTCAAAAGTGAACTGTAATAAAGGTGTAATAAAAACCAAAAATAGGGCTTTTCACGAACATCTTTTAATAAAAATGTCCGGAATCGTCCGGACAAAGGTATTTACATTTTTTTGCCAATCTGGTAAAGCAGCTTTATTTTGAAGCCGGGTCCAGTTTTGGTGGCTTGCGGAGAAATCGGATTGAAATAACTGTAAAGATATCCTTCCGCCTGAACCACAACCGGATGGAAACTTTTTTCTATCCCCGCTGAAAAGTTAACAGAATTGAAAAGTTTAAGATCTATTTTTTCAGAGGCCCGTTCATTCTGGAAATAAATATCAGGGCCTGGGCGTGGACTGGAGTTAAAGAAACAATCGTACGCTATATCTCTTTTTGAGCTTAATGTGATATTCGTTCCGGCTCCGACAAAATAGGAAAGGCCTTCTCCAATATTTTTTCTGAAAGCTACATTAATAGGGATCTGCATCAGTGACGACTTGATTTTCATATTAATCACTTTTAATGCCATTGGAAGAAAGTGGTCTTTCTTAAAGTCTGAACGGTTTTTGTCGTTATAACTTTTTTCTGAATTAAACTGTTCCGGCTTTATTTTTACCCAGCTTACTCCTGTTGAAACAGAAAAGTTTTTTGAAACCAACACTTCGCCAATTACTGTTTTAACCTGGTTTTTACCTTCCCACTGTTGGGCAATTCCAAAGCGATAGGGCACTTTCAAATTGAATCTTGGGATTGTGGTTTCTGTTTTTTTAGCAGACTCAACCTTCTTGTTTGATTCAACATTTTTTGTCTCTTCCTGAATTTTAGGTGGATTAGCAGCCAGTAATACATTTCTTACCTGTTTCGGCGAGATCCGGTGAGCCAGGCCATAATTCATTTTTCGGGAAAGTGCGGTATAATTAGTCTGGCCAACGGGAGCCTTAACCTCCAGCTGATCAAATTTTTCATCAAGCGTTTTTGCAGTATATACCGGGAGGTTTTTTTGATTACCGGCATTATTATCAACCATTGAATTTCCGTTTCCAAAATTTCCATTGCCATTTGAACCGGAATTCCTTCCCGTATTTCCTGATGCGGAATTATTAGTTCCTTTTGTAATCGGATTATTATTGCCGTTTGTGCTTATGGTATTGCCATTAAGTGCAACGGAAGAGTTTGAATTAATGGTTACTGAATTTTTTCCTATACCATCATTCCGGGATTTTCCAGGAGACTGACTACCGTTGGAATCAACCGAATTTCTAACATTCTCAGGTTGGCTATTACCAGCCAAAACTTCATTTTTGGAGTTGAGCGATGGATTTAAGTTAACTTCTTCAACACTTTTACCATCAGGTTTTGAGCCAGGATCGGTATTGTTTCCTACTTCGGTTTTTTGATTTTCATCCGAGCTGGCCAGAGATTCCTGACTTTCGTTTTGCTGCGGAATAAATCTCTGCTCTTCCTGATTTGAAATCTGTTTGTCATAAACAGGTTTTTCGATGACCTGTTGTTGAACCACATAAACCGTATCTGTTTTTTGAATTACGGTTGGTGTGTTTTTAATGGTTTCAATCTGGTTTTGCAGCGTTTTTACATCACTTAGCAAAGTGTTGTTCTGTGAAAGCTGGTTCACATACAAAAACACCATGACCGAAGAAACTGCCGCTGCCGCCGCATAACCAAACCATGAACTGTATTGCTGCCAAAACGTTGGAGGCGTATTGGCTTGCATAAAGTTCTGCATTTTCGTCCAGTCATTTTCATGAAATTCGGGCTCAATGCTTTCTAGTTTCCGGCGTATAGTTTTTTCAAATTTATCAGTTTTCATTGCTTTTGAAAGACTTTATGCCCCAATCACTGGGAAAGAGATGAGGATAATATTGTTTGATCAAATGTTGTAACCGTGCTCTTGCCCTTACGTAGTGCGAGCGTACCGTAGCCTCATTAATTTGCAGTAAATCAGCTATTTCGCGATGGTTATATCCTTCTACCACATAAAGAAGAAAGACGTTTTTATATATTGGTTTTATTTCCTGTATTAGTTTTAAAATTTCATCAGCCGTTATCTGTCCCACAATATCATCATCAAACCGGGGATATGGCGCGTCTTCAAGCGAGACCATATCTTCATGATGTTTTTTATGCTTTCGGTAATAACTGATTGCCGTATTTACCATAATGGTACGAAGCCACGCCTTGAAGGGATGCGCGGAATCATACCTGTCCATATTGTTAAAAACTTTCAGGAAACCTTCGTTGAGTACCTCCTCTGCCTCCTCAGGCGTTGATGTGTAGCGTAGACAGATACTTTTTGAATAGCTGAAAAAATGCTTATACAAATACCTCTGAGCCTGGTTATTACCAGCTACACATGCAGAAACGACCGTTCCGAAGTCGTTTTCATCGAAAGAAGATTTTTTACCAAATAGCAAAGTTAGGGTGTCAAATTTGTCAGGATATGAATTTGTATTAACCGATACGCCTAAGCCCGCCAGTCCGTTGCAAGTATTTTGTTTTTTACAAAATATCTTTCGCTAAGTTAATCTTTTTGACGTAAAAATTAATCGTACATAATCTGATTCTAATAGGGTTATAATATTGATAGTCAGATGAAAAACTTGTAATAAATTCCTTTTACGCCGGTAATGGCTATTTATATAAGACACAGGAGTCAGAATTTGTTGATATGGTAATGTAAAATAATCAAAATAAAATTTCCTGCATTTTGCAACAACCCGTTCTGGCGTGGCGTAATGACCCTTAAACCAGCAAATGTTTTATTGTCACACTATTAAACAAACTGTTCTATGAAAAAGGTAGCTGCATTATTGGTAGTATCATTAGGTGTATTGATCGCCTCCTGTAACAAGGATGATTCGGGTATGAGTCCAACGACTGATACGAGCACGGATGTGAGTCTGGAAACTGTGTCCACAACGGCAGCACGTTTTTCAATTGAGTCAGATTCAGTAACAACGCATGTATGTAAAGGAAAGCTGACAGAGGTTGCAGTAGCTGATCTTTCAACGGCTATTACAACATATATTTCTACTACTTACCCATCTTCAACGATCAAATTTGCAGCAACCGATCAGAGTGGCAAGATTGTTGTAACCATCCTTCTAGCGGATGGAACAACGCCAAAAGGATTGATATTCAATGCAGATGGTACTTTTAAAGAAGAGTTAAAGCATTTTGAACATAAAGCGAAACTGACCGAAGTAGGGGTTGCAGATCTTCCCGCAACGATCACTTCTTACATCACAACAACATATGCAGGTGCTGAAATCAAGAAAGCAGGCACTAACGCAGACGAACAATATTTTGTGGGGATAGTAATCGACAGTAAAGTGAAAGTATTACTATTCAACGCAGACGGAACATTCAATAAGGAATTGGATAAACCAATGAAGGGTGGCCCGAAAAAGCATTAAAGAATTTTGTTAGGGGTGAGTTGGAATACGGGACCGGATCTTCTGGTTCCGTATTTATTTTTTGTAGTTATACTTAAAAATGAAATGCCTGAGTGTTATTTTGACTTTGAATCAAGCATTTCAATTTCAGAAGTATTTTTTATTTCTCCCATCACAAATAAACTGTGAGAACTTCCGATATTTTCCAGAGATCCTAACTTTTGCATCAAAAAATGCTGGTATTGCGACATATCGTTCACTACAATTTTCAGCAAAAAATCATAATCTCCGGAAATATTAAAACATTCCATTACCTCGGGCATTGCTAAAACTGCTTTTACAAATTTTTCGCCCATTGTCAGCGAGTGTTCTTTTAGGGCAATGTTACAAAATACCATCAGTTTTTTGCCCACTTTTTCGCGGTCAACCAGCGCGACATATTTTTTAATGATACCTTCTTTTTCCAATCGGCGGATTCGCTCATATACAGGTGTATACGAAAGATTAAGTTTTTCTGACAATTCACGCGTTTTCAACGTAGCATCCTGTTGCAGATAGTGCAGTATTTTGCAATCTGTATCGTCCAGATTATACATAGATAGATTATCTTTACAATTCCATTTTTTACTTCAAATGTAGATAAATAATTTACCCGTTGCTTAAAAAGCAGACTAACCGTCTATTTTTTTTCAATTTTTTGAATAAAACATCTATCGGCGTAAATTTGTATTGTGGATTTTGTGTGACCAGCGTCATTTGAAGTTTGCAGATTTAAAAACATGGCGGAATTATTTTTTCGGACTACGATAAAGATATAATGATAACAACTCAGAAGTTTGACATTCGTGAAATATTGAAAGAACGTATTCTTGTGCTTGACGGTGCAATGGGTACGATGATTCAGCGCTATAAATTAGAAGATTACGATTACAGCGGAGAAAGATTCAAGGATTGGGGCCATGATGTGAAAGGTAATAATGATTTGCTTTCACTGACGCGCCCTGATGTGATCAAGGAAATCCATGCGGCATATTTTGAAGCTGGTGCGGACATCGCTGAAACCAATACATTTTCAGGAACTACCATTGCCATGGCCGACTATGGTATGGAGGAACTGGTTTATGAATTAAATTTTGAATCTGCCAGACTTGCCCGCGAAGTTGCCGATGATTTCACAGAGCGTGAGCCCGATAAACCGCGTTTTGTTGCCGGTTCAATAGGACCAACCAACAGGACTGCTTCCTTGTCTCCTGACGTAAATAATCCGGGTTACCGCGCAATCACTTTTGATCAGCTGGTTGAGGCTTATTATGAACAAATCAAAGGTTTGACAGATGGAGGTTGTGATCTTCTTCTGGTTGAAACGGTTTTTGATACACTGAATGCAAAAGCTGCGCTTTTTGCGATAGATAAATTTTTTACTGATGCCAAAAACGGATTGGTGGAAGTTTTGCCAAGCTGGAAAACAGGTGCAGACGGGTTTTTGCCGATCATGGTTTCCGGTACTATTACGGATGCATCCGGCCGTACACTTTCCGGACAAACTACGGAAGCATTTCTTACTTCTATATCACATTTGCCGCTTTTATCGGTTGGTTTGAATTGTGCGTTGGGAGCAGATTTAATGCGTCCTTATGTACAAATTCTGGCGAGTAATTCACCTTTTTATACTTCCGCTCACCCGAACGCGGGTTTGCCAAATGAAATGGGTGAATATGATGAATCACCTGAACAAATGGGTGAGGTGATCGACGGGTTTTTGAGAGATAACCTGATCAATATTATTGGAGGGTGCTGCGGAACTACGCCTGGACATATTCGTGTGATCGCGGATCTGGCCGGGAAATATAAACCAAGAGAAATTCCAAAATCTGAAAAGATCCTGAAGCTTTCAGGTCTGGAACCGATGGATATTACCAAACTTACCAATTTTGTCAATATTGGTGAACGTTGTAATGTGTCGGGTTCTAAAATGTTTGCAAGACTGATCCGTACCGGAAAGTTTGATGAAGCTTTGGCCGTTGCCCGTGATCAGGTAGAAAATGGTGCGCAGGTAATTGATATCAACATGGATGAAGGGATGATCGACGGCGTTGAAGCCATGAAAACCTTCGTAAACCTGATCGCCGCTGAACCGGATATTTCTCGTGTGCCGTTAATGATCGATTCTTCAAAATGGGAAGTGATTGAGGCTGGTTTGAAATGTACACAAGGAAAAGCAATCGTTAACTCAATATCTTTAAAAGAAGGCGAGGAGAAATTTAAAGAATCGGCCAGGGCAGTTTTACGTTACGGAGCTGCGGCTGTTGTGATGGCTTTTGATGAAACCGGACAAGCGGATAACCTGGAAAGAAGAAAAGAAATTTGTGGGAGAGCTTACCGCATTTTGGTTGATGAAGTAGGATTTCCACCGCAGGATATCATTTTTGACCCAAACATCCTGACCGTTGCCACAGGAATGGAAGAGCATAATAATTATGCGGTCGATTTCATCGAATCTGTAAAATGGATTAAGGCGAATCTGCCTTTTGCAAAAGTTTCGGGTGGTGTTTCTAACGTTTCGTTCAGTTTCCGTGGAAATGAACTGGTTCGTGAAGCGATTCATACTGCATTTTTATATCACGCCATCAGAGCGGGTATGGACATGGGAATCGTTAATGCCGGACAACTTGGTATCTATGACGAAATTCCAAAGGATATTCTTGAACTGGTTGAAGACGTACTTTTAAACCGAAATGCAGAGGCTACTGAAAAGCTGGTAAGTTTCGCTGAGACCGTAAAAGACAAAGGAAAAGTGGCGACCGGCCCGGATCTTAGCTGGAGAGAATTGCCGGTGAGAGAGCGGATCAGCCATGCTTTGGTAAAAGGTAATGCCGATTATATTGAAATTGATGTTGAAGAATGTCTTCCTATGTTTTCGCGTCCGCTGGAAATCATCGAAGGTCCGCTGATGGACGGGATGAGTATTGTTGGAGATTTGTTTGGCGAAGGAAAAATGTTTCTTCCGCAAGTGGTAAAATCTGCCCGTGTAATGAAAAAAGCGGTTGCATTTTTACAACCTTATATTGAAGCAGAAAAACAGGAAGGATCGTCATTTGCAGGTAAGATTTTGCTGGCAACAGTAAAAGGGGATGTCCATGATATTGGTAAAAATATTGTGGGTGTTGTGTTAGGTTGTAACAATTATGAGATTATAGATCTTGGTGTGATGGTGCCGACGGACAAAATCCTGGCGGCGGCTATTGAACATAATGTTGATATTATCGGTCTTTCAGGATTAATTACGCCATCGCTTGACGAAATGGTGGGTGTTGCCAAAGAAATGGAACGCCGCAATTTTAAAATGCCGCTATTGATCGGTGGTGCAACGACATCGCGTATTCATACAGCTGTAAAGATTGATCCGAATTATTCAGGCGCTGTAATTCACGTTCTCGATGCTTCACGGTCTGTTCCGGTTGCCGGAAAACTGATCCAGAGTGATCTGAGCCAGTCGCAGGTTTTGTCTGATATCAAAGTAGAATATGCAAAACTTCGTGATGATCATGCGAAAAGAGGGGGGGAGAAGGCGCATCATTCTATTGAAAAATCACGTGAAAATAAGGTAAAAATTGACTGGAAAAATTTCAAGGCAATAAAACCGCAGTTTTTGGGAACACGTGTTTATGACGATTACGACCTTGCTGAAATAGCAAAATATATCGACTGGACTCCATTTTTCCAGACCTGGCAGCTGCACGGAAAATATCCAAAGATATTTGAAGACAAGGTGGTCGGTGAAGAAGCTTCTCGTTTATTTGAAGATGCAGCGGTACTTTTAGGACAAATCATTCGTGATAAAAGTTTGAAAGCACGTGCTGTGATCGGTTTCTGGCCCGCAAATTCTATTGGTGACGATATCGTTCTGCATCATTATCAGGAGGAAGTAAAACAAACATCCTGTGAACGTCATGGTTCGCATGAGCATATTGAATATAAAATCAGTCAGCATACGCTTGAACAAGTAAATGGAGGCGAGTTGGTGAATGATACCATGAAGGTTTTACATCACTTACGTCAGCAAAGTGAAAAAGCAAAAGGTCTGGCAAATTATTGTTTGTCCGATTTTATAGCACCGCTTGAAAGTGGTCATCTGGATTATATCGGAGGATTTACGGTCACAGCTGGCGTTGGTATCGAGGCTTTGATCGAAAAGTATGAAGCTGATCATGATGATTACAACAGTATCATGGTAAAAGCTTTGGCAGACCGTTTGGTTGAAGCCTTAACAGAACTTATGCACGAACGCGTGCGAAAAGAAATCTGGGGACATTCTCCGGAAGAAAATTTTACGAATGAAGAGCTGATCAAGGAAGCGTATACCGGTATTCGTCCGGCCCCGGGATATCCGGCAAGTCCTGATCATACAGAAAAACGTATGTTATTTGATTTGCTTGAAGCTGAAAAACTGGGTGTTACACTTACGGAAAGCTACGCCATGTACCCGGCAAGCAGCGTAAGCGGATGGTATTTCTCTCATCCGGAGAGTCGCTATTTCCCGGTTGGGAAAATCTTTAAAGATCAGGTTGAAGATTATGCAAGAAGAAAAAATATGCCGCTGGAAGAAATTGAGAAATGGCTTGCTCCGGTTTTAGGTTATTAATAGTAGTAAGGTTCAATTTGCAAAAGAGAGACGGGAAACCATCTCTCTTTTTTTGTTTTTAACTGCATTGTTACTTTTCACGTAGATATACGTACATAGGTAAAGTATTAATACGCTAAATTTTGTAGAAAATATTTAAAACCTTTGTAAGCTGCTGATACTGTTTATGATGTATCAACGTTTGTATTTATAGCCAGGAAGAATTTAAGAAAAGCAACATACACATTAGCCATGAAAAGGAATATTTTAATCTTTATTTTTCTGATTTTAGGTGCCACTTCTTTCAAGTACAGGTCTAAAACGCAAGCAGGTATTTTGAATCCGGATACACGGGTATTGATTGAACAAACAGGAGATTCGTCACAAGATTCGGGCCTGGAAATAAAGACAGAAAACGATGAGATAAGAAGTCTGGAAAATCAGGAAAGAGAAGCTTATATACATGGTGATACAACAAAACTTTCCCGGTTATGGTCTTCTACTCTTGTAGTAACAAATCCGGATAACAGTGTCGAAACGCTTTCAGACATTAAAACTGATTTGTTTAAAAACAAAGTGTCGATTGTTCCGTTTGACCGTATCATCGAAAAAATTACGATTAATTACAACATGGCTGTTGTAATGGGTCATGAAACCACCACCGCTACAATGACTTCTGATAACCAGCAAAATGTTGTTACCAGAAGATTTACCAACATCTGGATAAAAAATGGAAATGACTGGAAACTAACTGCACGCCAGGCTACTAACATCTCCAACATTCATTAAGACCTGGTTATTTCCGGGTTTTTTATTTTCAATAATGTCTTCCAGGTAAAGTATAAGACATTAAGCGAAAAATTTATTGTTAATCCGGGATCTGAAAAAGGTCAAAATCTTATTTTGCATAACCTGTAACTTACATAAGAATTGTTTGTTATTTTGCATCTTGGTTTTGTGGGTAACAAATAATTTTCATGGAAAGATTTACTGGTCTGTTTGGTATAGCATTGATTTTGGGTATTGCTTTTGCAATGTCAAACAATCGTAAAGCAATTAATTATCGTACGGTTGGCGTTGGTCTGGCAATTCAGTTTGGACTTGCAGTATTTATTCTTCGCACCGATACGGGTCAGGCAATATTCCAGTGGTTAGGTGCAAAAGTTCAGAAATTACTCTCTTTCTCAGACAAAGGTGCTGATTTCGTGTTTGGTACGCTCGTTCGCCCCGAACTGATGCAAAAGGCGTTTGGGCCGGGAAATGATTTTGTATTCTTTTTTAAGGTAATTCCTACGATCATTTTTGTTGCTGTTCTTGTCAATATGCTTTATCATTTGGGCATTATGCAGCGGATCGTTTCCATCATGGCACGTGGCGTATACTGGTTGATGGGTGTTAGTGGGGCGGAAGCAGTTTCCAATGTTGCCAGTACTTTTGTTGGTCAGGTTGAGGCTCAGATCATGATCAAACCTTACCTGAAAAACATGACAAATTCAGAACTTCTGGCCTCCATGACGGGAAGTTTTGCCTGTATAGCGGGTGGCGTAATGGCAGTTTATATTTCTCTTGGTGTTCCCGCGCCTTATCTGATTGCGGCCAGTTTAATGGCTGCTCCCGGCGCCTTGGTAATCTCTAAAATTGTATTTCCCGAAACGGAACAGTCTAATACCAAAGGCGCTGTAAAACTTGAAATCAAAAAATCACATGCGAATTTGCTGGATGCTATCGCCGCAGGAGCGGGTGAAGGATTAAAAGTCGGGTTTAATGTTATTGCGATGTTAATCGGTTTTATCGCACTTGTGGCGCTACTTGATTATTTGCTGGGGTTAATTGGAGGTGTTTTTTCCTTCCCGCAGTTAAGTTTTAATTTCGTTTTAGGAAAAATATTTTCAGTTTTTGCGTGGGCCATGGGCGTTCCTTCCAAAGATATTGAAGCAGCCGGTTCTCTAATGGGTACCAAAATGGTGATTAATGAATTTGTTGCTTACCTGGATATGGTAAAAATGAAAGATACACTAGATCATAAAACCATTGTAATCACAAGTTTTGCACTTTGCGGATTTGCCAATTTTAGCTCGATTGCGATCCAGGTAGGAGGTATTGGAGAGTTGGCTCCTTCACGCCGGGCAGATTTGGCGCGTCTTGGTTTTAAAGCACTGATATGCGGAACACTCGCATCATATATGTCAGCGACTTTGGCTGGGTTGCTTTTGTAGTTGTTATTAACTTTTTTGGAATGTATAAAAGAAGTCAGCACCTGGTGTTGACTTCTTTGTTTTGAATCTTGTCAAAATAAATTTAACTCTTTCTTATTATATCATTAGATCTATTGGCATGATTATATTCGCATCCAAAACACACGCAGTATTAATTAAAACAGACCTCCTATGAAACAAATCAAATTTGCCTTCACACTATTATCCGATAGTTTTAATGAATTTATGAACGACAATGGACTCAAACTGAGTGCTGCTTTGTCTTATTATACCGTTTTTTCACTTGCACCCATGCTTCTGGTCATCATTTCGGTGCTAAGTATATTTTTTGGAAGGGACGCAATTCAGGGAGAATTGTTTGATCAGATCCGGGGATTGGTTGGTGATAATGCCGCGGCGCAGTTGCAGGAAATTCTGAAAAATGCACAGGTTTCAAATAAATCAGGTGTTGCTGCCGCTATTGGAGTTGGTACCTTACTGATTGGTGCGACCGGGGTTTTTGCTGAAATTCAGGATTCAATCAATTATATATGGTCGATTAAATCAAAACCAAAAAAGGGTTGGTTACAGTATCTGAAAAACCGGCTGCTTTCGTTTTCTATTATTCTGACACTCGGATTTTTGTTGTTGGTATCTTTGGGTGTTAATGCGATGGTTGATCTTTTAAGTTCCAGATTGCAGCAATACTTCTCTGAAGCATCGGTTATATTGTTTTACATCGTAAATCTGGCTGTTGTGCTTGCCATTATTACAGCACTTTTTGCTGTGATATTCAAGGTGCTTCCTGACGGATTCCTACGCTGGAAAGAGTGTCTTGTTGGAGCAGGGTTTACAGCTGTTCTGTTTTTGGTTGGTAAATTTGTAATAACTTTTTATATTGGTAAAGCAGATTTGGGTGCAACTTACGGTACTTCCGCTTCCATTGTCATCCTGCTTACCTGGGTTTATTATTCTTCAATCATTCTTTATTTTGGTGCTGAATTTACCAAGGTTTATGCCAAACTGGATGGTGTCGGGATTGCACCAAATCAACATGCCGTTTTGGTTATAAGAAAAGAAATTGACGAGGAAACCGGGAAGGCGGTTTAAACATTTTGCCACGAATACACGAATTTTCACGAATAAATATTCGATGTATATAATAGAAAATCCCTGACCGAAACTTCGATCAGGGATTTTCTTGTCCTTTTATTTATTACTAAATTATCTGATTATCAATTCGTAAGGTAATCTGGTTTGCATTCCGCCCATGTTCATCAGTTTTTTATACATCTTCACATAAGTAGACAATTCACCCAGATTTCTGTCCAGTACTTTATCTTCTGAGCCTCCCATCATTTTACCCAGCAATTCTTCAAACGGCTTTTTCTTTTCAGGAAAATAACGAACGCGGTAATCGCCCTCGCTCAATTTTGCAGCTTTTGCAGCGATGACGATTGCATCGTCGATTCCGCCTAAAACATCAACAAGTCCATTTGCTTTTGCTTCGGTTCCGGACCAGACACGTCCTTGTGCCAGGCTTCTCAATCTTTCAACAGGCATTTTTCTGCCGGCTGCTGCTTTTGAAGTGAAATTGGCATAACCTTCATTGACATTTTTCTGGATCATCGATTTCTCAAATTCCGTCATGTCGCGGGTTGCCGTTGGCCAATCGGCGTGTTCACTTGTTTTAACAGCATCAAAAGTTACACCCAGCTTGTTATTCATAAAATCTTTTACATTGAATATCAAACCAAAAATTCCAATAGAACCGGTGATCGTATTAGGTTGGGCCACAATTTTATCACAACCCATTGCCATATAGTATCCTCCCGAAGCAGCAACATCCGACATGGATGCAATGATTGGTTTCTTTTTCGATGTAACCTGAATTTCTCTCCACATCACATCCGAAGCAAGTGCGCTTCCGCCCGGAGAATTGATACGAAGCACGATTGCCTTAATCTTGTCGTTATCACGTGCTTTTTTCAATTCCTTGATAAAATCATCCGATCCGATAGATTCATCGCTTCCTTCTCCGGAATTGATTTCACCTTCTGCTACAATAACGGCAACACGGTTGTTATAATCACCATCTTCCGGTGTTACGTCTGATTTTATATATTTATCAACTCCTATGTAAGAGATATTTTTCTTCTCTTCGATACTCAGTTCTTTTTTGATACTGGTTTCAAATTCATCCCAATATCCTAAATTTGTTACCAGTTTGTTTGCCAAAGCCGCCTTAGGATTATCAATCGAAAGTGAATCAGCATAACCTTTTAATACAGGAACTGCTATACCACGGGATTTGGAAATGTTGGTCAGGAAATTACCATAAATCGCACCGATCAGTTCTGCTGATTGTTTTTTACTTGAATCACTCATATTCTCACGAATAAAAGGCTCGATCGCGCTTTTGAAAGACCCAACCCGGAATATTTCAGGTTTGATATCCAGTTTGTCAAATGTTCCTTTGTAAAAACTATATTCAGCCGACATCCCGTTCCATTCCATGTCGCCAGCCGGGTTCAAATATATTTTATCTGACAAGGAAGCCAGATAATATCCTTTTTCTGTGAATGACTCACCGTAGGCAACGACAAACTTTTTAGATTTTTTGAATTCCAGAAGCTGGTTTCTTATTTCTTCCAAAGTCGCCCATCCAGCTTGTGGATTTTCTGCTTTCAGATAAATCCCTTTGATTTTGTCATCCTTCTGTGCATTTTTCAAAGCATCTTTAATGTCTTTCAAACCCGTAACATTTTCGTTTCCGGAAAAAGGACCGCCAAGTTCTGACAATGGATTTTCAACGCCAACTTCTGCGATGGGTTTATTGAGGTCGAGTTTTAAAACCGATTTATCTTCAACAACAACTTTCTCCTCCGACGAAAGCTTAGAACCTATGCCAATGAGAATGAAAAACGACAGTATAAAGAAGACCAGAATACCGACCAGGGTTGCAAAAACGTATTTAAAGAATTGTAACATAATGGATATATAGCAAAGATTTTGAGTTTTTCAGATATTCAATTAACAAAATTAACTATTTATTGTGCCAGGTAGGTTAACAAATAATGTCCGAAGGCAATTTTAGTGAAATGAATGGTTATATTTTCATGTAGCTAATTCTTTCTTTTTTATTTCCTTGCAAATCCTCGGATTGGCTCGATCAGATTCATTATTTTTGTACAAATTATAGCAATGAAAAGAACACTTATACTTGTGCGCCATGGTGCTGCCGAAGACCAGAAACTGATGGTCCGGGATTTTGAACGCGAATTGGTTGGTAAAGGCAAAACAGATTCTTCTGCCATGGGCAGATGGCTCGCTTCAAAAAATATATTTCCTGACCGTTTTATTTCAAGTCGCGCCGCACGTGCCGCACAAACGGCGGTGATCATGGGTGACCAGCTGCATTTTCAGGCTTCGGATATTGTGTTGGAAGATGTTTTATATGATGGAGGTGCACGTGGTTATCTGGCTGTGGTGAATGCAATACCTGCGGAAAGTGAAGTGGTTGCCTTGTTCGGGCATAATCCGGATATAACCTATTTTGCTGAGTATCTGTCTGGCGCGGATCTGGATTCTATGTCAAAGGGCAGTCTTGTAATCATTGAATTTGATAATCTGGAATGGGCGGAAGTTTCTGCCAAAACCGGGACTTTTATTTTGTATCAATCTCCCAAACAACTGCGGGACTCAATTCAGTAATGGAAACTCCAAATCGTAACCGTCGGATCTTTATCACCGTATTTATCCTTTTTGTGGCACTCTTCATTTACATTTCCTACGATATGTCGAGCCGGACTACGGCTCCCTGGAACAAACCGAAGCAATTGGAACGTGCATTGCCAGGCGCACTTCCTGAAAAGGATACGCTGGGGATTGATTCGCTTTTGAAGGAGGTGAAATAGGGTTGCCAGGTTTGGTCAGGAAGTTGTCAGGGGTTGTCAGGAAATTGTCAATTATCGTCAGGGGCTTGTCATTGGTTGTCATAAATGGTCAGTATTTGTTGTGGCAACTAAGATCTTGGGTGGAATTCGGTGATGATTTGTCTTAGGTAATCTCTGTCCAGGTGGGTGTAGATTTCTGTTGTGGTGATGGATTCGTGGCCGAGCATTTCCTGGACCGCTCGTAAACTGGCGCCGCCTTCAATTAAATGGGTGGCAAAAGAATGGCGGAAGGTATGCGGACTAACATTTTTTGCAATTCCCGCTTTTTCTGCAACATCTTTGATGATCAGGAATACCATCACCCGTGAAAGTTGTCCGCCGCGGCGATTCAGGAAAACGATATCCTCGCTGTCTTTTTTGACTTCAATTTCCTTTCTTACATGTTCCAGATATAGTTCGACATATTTTATAGCTTCTTTTCCAATCGGGACAAGTCTTACTTTATCTCCTTTTCCTAAAATCCGGATGAAGCCTATATCAAAATAGCAGAAGGTTAATTGCAGTCCGATCAGCTCGGAAACACGTAGACCTGAGCTGTATAAAACTTCTATAATTGCCCGGTTTCTGGTTCCTTCCGGCGTGGAATGATCAATGGCGTTGAGCATTTGCTCAATTTCATCATAAGACAAAACATCAGGAAGTTTTCTTGGCAAACGCGGTGCTTCGATTAATTCTGTCGGATCTTCTGAAATCTCGTTTTCGAGCAATAAATATTTATAAAATGCCTTAATACCCGAAAGCATCCTGGCCTGGGAATGTGCAGTTAATCCTAATTCTGACAAATATTTTAAAAAAGCTAAAAGATGTTCCTCTTTTGTCTCAGCCGGAGATACGTTTATTGCGGCGAGTTCGATATATTCAGCAAGTTTTTCTACATCGCGAACGTAGGCCTGAACCGAATTGTCGGAAAATGACCTTTCCAGGCGCAGGTAGTTTTTAAAATGTTTGATGTAGCTTTGCCACATAATTTCACTGGATGTTTAATCTTATAAATGTAAGGCCCGAATCTTTTTTATGAAAAAAATCTTAATTCTCAACGGTCCGAATCTCAATCTTTTAGGAACACGTGAGCCTACGGTATATGGAAACCAGTCGTTCGAAGATTATTTTAAGGGTTTAAAAAACGAGTTTCCCAAAACGCAGCTTCATTATTATCAGTCCAATCATGAAGGCGATTTAATTGATAAGATCCATGAAGTAGGTTTTACTTTCGACGGTATTATTGTGAACGCAGGTGGTTATTCTCATACTTCAATCGCCCTGGCCGACGCACTTTCTGCGGTTACTACGCCGGCCGTTGAAGTTCATATTTCAAACGTTTACACCCGTGAGCCTTATCGTCATCACAGTTATCTGACAGATCGCTGCAAGGGACTGGTAACCGGTTTAGGCTTAAAAGGTTATGAACTTGCGCTTAGATATTTTTTATAAATCCGATTATCTGAAAACTGCATTACTAAAAAGTATTTTGCCATTGTAAAGCATTCCACGGAAAAGAGGATCATCCATCAGATATGTGATTTTTCCCTGTCCCATCTGCTGAACGCCCATGATCAAAGTATTTTTTAGTTTTTCGGTTGCCTTGTTTCCTACAAAACCGGCTTTGTAAGCCGTGTCTGTAAGGTAACCAACATTCCAGCCGTCTGTCAGGTAATCCATATTGTAGGCATTCCTTACAATGGTGAAATAATCCTTGCTGCAACCAAACGAAAGCGGATGTGTAGCGTCAAGCGTTACCTGGAACATGCTGCCCGGAGATGTCGTGCTAGCTTCCTCTCTTTCCTGTTCTCCAAACTTTTTAAAAGTATCCAGGTCTTTTTTATGGCTTGTTACTTTTTTGGTAAGGTCAAATCCTGGTTTGTTCAAAAATGCATCATTTGCGTTTTCCATAACAATAAGTCTGCCGCCTTTTTTTACCCAGTCCTGCAAAGTGGCCAGTAATTTGTCATTTAGAATATTGGCATAATTTCCACTTGGTAAAATCAAAACATCAACCTGATCAAAAGGAAGTTGAGAAAGTTTTTCCTGTGAAATCAATGTCAGCGGATATTTTATTTGTTGTTCAAAATAATGCCATACTGCACCTACAGCCGTAGGTGAAATGCCGTCTCCAACTATTGTTACAATTTTTGGCGGCCGAATGGTGACCACTTCGTCCGAGCCAAAACTGGCTCCCGCTGTTACGCCGCCTGTTGCCACGGGAACAAGTTTGACAAAATGTTTTGTAGCCAACTCGGTTACCAGACTATCAAAATTGTTCACATAATTTCCTTTTTTGGTAATGATCAAAGTCCCGGCTTCGAAGGTCATTTTATTTGTTTCAAAAGGAATATTAGATGAACGAACCAGAATTTTTCTTTTCAACAATTCAGAAAGAAAAACGGCGTCATTGACACTGTTCCATTTTGCGAGGTAAGCATAAGGTGAAGCAGCAGGAATTTTGTTTTCAATTTTTTCAGGTTGATAGGCTGCCGGAACGTATTTTTCTTTTAAGCCAAAAGTCTTGATTCCGTATAAATATGAAATTCCCCAGCTGGTAATATCGTACGTAATGGAATCTTCAAGAACTGGTTTTGTTTCAAAAAGAATTTTAAGCAGATTGGATTTTGGCTGGTAAGCGCTGATCAAAAGATCGTTGCTTTCCATTTTTATATTTTGATCTGATAGCGTAGTCAGTTCCGTTCCTTTTACGGCGAGATTTTTACCGGCGATACCATATTCAAAACCTTGTTTGGAAAGCCATTCGGTAAAAGACCTTACGCGCTCCTCATTTCCCTGAGCTTTGATAAGATAAGTCTTATATGTGCCAATCGGTTTTTGGACTGCATTTTCGTAAAAACTATTAAACTCAGAAACCATTTTATCCTTATTGGTAGAAACAGTTTCAAGAGTCGCCACACTCGTCACATAATGGTGTTCTATTCTGTTTTTCAAAGTCAGCGTATCATTTTCATCCGGGCGTTCAATGGCTAACCCGGCGCGGCCTCCGCCACCTTGCTCATATGTCATCCCGATTGCTCCGTTATAGGTTGGCCAGGTATCGCCATAACTTGGATAGAACAAATCATATTCCTTTTTGGAAAAATAAGTCCAGTTGTTCTGATCAAAATATTTCCGGCAATTTGCGCCCAGAATCTCATTGAACTCACGCTGCCATTTGGTGATATCCTGATGAAAAGGTTTGGCGGCAGGAGGGAAGTAATAACTTCTGTTCGGGCCCATTTCGTGGAAATCGGCGTGCAGATGCGGCAACCACTGGTTATATAAAACGATGCGTTCCTGTGTTTCCTTTTGTGTTTGCCAGGCCCAGTCACGGTTCAGGTCAAACAGATAATGGTTAAATCTCCCACCCGGCCATGGTTCATTATGTTCCAAAGCAAATGGAGTAACATCCGGCACTTCATTTTGAACACGGTTATACCATTGCACATAACGGTCGCGACCGTCTGGATTAATACAAGGATCAAGAATGACTATCGTATTTTTTAAAACATCCTGCATCGAACGGTTGTCCTTATTCAGCAGTTCGTAAATCACTTTCATGGAAGTCTCAGAAGATACCGCTTCGTTTCCATGAACATTATAACTCAGCCAGGCAATTGCCGGCGTTTTGCTGTCTGTTTTTACGGTTTGATTTTTCGTACTTTTAATATGATCCAAACGAATTTCTTCCAGGCGTGGAAAGTTTTCAGGTGAGGCGACGATAAAAACCATCAGCGGCCTGCCTTCATTGGTACTGCCATATTGTATAGCTTTAACCTGACCGGGATTTTGAGCGGCGATGGTCTTGAAATAATCGAGAACCTGATAGTGGAAGGAGAATTTGCTGCCCAGCGGGTGCCCCAGAAATTGTTCCGGCGTTTTGTTTTGGGCATTTGCATGAAGTATTACAAAAGATAATATAAGACCGTAAATGTATCTTATCATGATGGAGCGAAGATTTTAGAAAGTTAACCTTCCAAATTTAATAAGTAATGTGAATTTACAGCTATGTCGAAATAATTAAAAAAAAGTTTTGAATTGAAGTCTCTGAAAATCAGTTTGGTAAAAATTATCTTTCATTTATTTTTCTAAACCATTTGGATATAAAAAATCAACCGTGCATATTTGCACCACGATAACGGAAACGGAGTTGTAAAACGAAAGAAAAGTGCGATTCGCATACGAAGTAGGAGACCAGTCGGCCCATTCGTCTAGCGGTTAGGACACGACCCTTTCACGGTTGAAACAGGGGTTCGATTCCCCTATGGGTCACAAAACCGTGTGAGAGTAATAGTTTTCAATCACATCACAATCGAGTTAAGTTATTCGAGAAGCCTACTGAAAAGTGGGCTTCTTTTTTTGGTTTTGGGCTGCATTTTTTCGACTGGCCAAATCTTTTTTTTATCTCCTGTTTATTTGACTTAGTTTTGTGCTGTGCTGATTTTTCAACTTAAAATAGTAATAAGACGAATTTAGTGACCGACTGTTGATTTATCAAAAATGAAAGTCCCGGACTTTTTGTTTGGTCATGATATCCCGAATTAAGACGCTCAATACCCTAAGCATTCCTGTATACATGCATTTAAATAACTTCAACTTTTTAAGATTCTTAGCTGCAATTCTGGTTATTTTTGGACATTCTTATCCTCTTGCAGGATATGGGAATCTGGACTACATACAGGAAATAACCGAAGGCTTGTTCCCGACTGCTCATATTGGAGTTTGTATATTTTTTTCTATCAGTGGTTATCTGATCGCAAAAAGTTTGATATCTAGTAAAACCTATCTGAGTTTTTTGTGGAAACGTTTTATCAGGATTATGCCGGGGTTAATCGTTGCAGTTCTGTTTACGGTGCTTGTCATTGGCCCTTTATCCACCACGCTTTCGCTTTCTCAATATTTCAGCAGCCGGGAAACGTTAGCCTATTTAAAGGTTATCAAAATATTCCCGCATTATAATGATAGTCTTCCCGGCGTTTTTAAAACTTTACCTACATCCATGGTCAACGGTTCGTTGTGGACTTTGGCCTACGAGGTTACTTGTTATGCTTTCTTACTTGTAGGACAGATTATATTCAGGAAACACCTTAAATGGGTAGTTCTGTCAATTTTTCTTGTACTCTGGGGCTCTTTCTTTTTCTGGCACGATACTCTTGCTGACAATCCGGCAATGATCCGGATCATTCATTTAAACTGGGGAGCCTTATTTGATTTTGGATTATACTTTTTGGTAGGTAGCCTTTTATATTTTTACAGGGATTTTATCAGTTACCACTGGGCATGGTTGGCTGCTGCTTTTGCGATATTTATGTTGTCCTATATATTGTCGTCCAAACTGGGCATTACTTCCCTGAACAGCATCGTCTGGGTTCGATATGTCGTTCTTCCATACGCAACGATTTCGATTGGATTTACCAAAAGCCCTCTCAATTATTTTGGAAAATTTGGTGACATTTCCTACGGCTTGTATATCTATGCATTTCCTGTTCAACAACTTATTTTGTTTTGGTACGGTCCGGAAAAAATTTCGATTCCGGAAATGTTCCTGTATTCTTTAGTATTAGTTTTACCTCTGGCATGGCTTTCATGGAAGTATGTTGAAGAACCTGCGCTGAAAAGGAAAGATGCGATAAAATAGGTTATATCTAAATATGATGCACAGACTCTTATTATTTGGTATTTTATTGATGTTTTGGAGATGCGCAAGCACGGATCAGCCTCAGCCGGCTCCTGAACCTGTTGAGCCGGTTAAAATTGACTCATGCCTGAATTTACCAGACAACAGTGCCATTAAAACCTTTAATCTTGAGACGCCTGTATTCACAAATCTTACGGATAGTTTGAGTTATGGTACAAAAGTGTACCTGCTTCCTGACACAACGCTGAATGCAGCAATAACCGAAATCAGTGTAGATAGTGGTAAAATCTGGGTACCTGCGAAATGTCTGACTTTGACGAATTCTGGAGAAGTCTGGGCCCGCAGAAGGTATGATAAACTGACATCTCCGGTTGCAAAAAAATCATACGTTATATATTATAAAAGAGTCCTGATTGTAGGGAATAGTATAACAGGTCACGGTCCTGCGCCTGAACTGGGCTGGACAGGCGACTGGGGAATGGCAGCGAGTAGTGCTGAAAAAGACTATGTGCATATCATATCTAAAAAACTTCGGGCGTTAAATCCAAACGTTGAGATTAAGATCCAGTATGCAGTCGAGTTTGAAAGGACCTATTCCGGATTTGATTATAAATCTTTGGAAAGTCTGGCAGATTATAAGCCCGATCTTATCATTATGAGAATTGCGGAAAATACAGATGTGGATTATATCTATGACTACGAAAACAGATATACAAACTACGTCGCAAAACTTACCTCAAAAACGGATGCAAAGGTGATTTGTACTACCAGTTTTTGGAAAAGTAAATCGGGAGTGACTGCGGTAATAAAAAAGGTGGCTTCGGACAAAGGCTATTATCTGGCAGATCTTACGCCACTCTGGTCGGATAACAGTTATTCTGCCATCGATCTTTTTTTAAATCCGGATGTTGGCTCGCATCCTTCCGATAAGGGTATGAAGGCAATCGCAGACCTGATCAGTGTTTACTTTTAAGTGTTATTGAACAGGATTCATAAACTCCTCTCTCAGATAATTTCTTCAATTTTAAAAATGCCGTTTGGTACCAATTATTCTTTATAACATTGCTGCCGGAATAAAATTATGAGACATTTACGTCGGCACATCAATTTTGTAAAAAAGCAGTTTATATATGATTTTTGGTGGATTTCGAATTGAAGATTTATTTAGCAGACTAAGAAATAAAAACAAGCCGGGTGACTATTATCTGACACTTTGCTGTATTGTCAAGGACGAGAATGAATATTTGAAAGAATGGATTGAATATCATATAAAAATCGGAGTTCAGCATTTTTATATTTACGACAATGAAAGCAAAATACCTGTTACCGATACTTTAAAAAAGCTGGATCTGTTAAAATTTGCGACTGTAATAAAGGTTTATGGAAAAGCTAAACAAGTAGTTGCTTACAATGATTGTTTGGCCAGACAGAGGAAATCTTCCCAATGGATCGGGTTTATAGATGTTGATGAATTTATAGTTCCTAAAAGCACGAATGGCGATTTACAAATTTTTCTTCGGGATTTTGAACAATTTGGAGGAGTCGGAATTAATTGGCTTGTCTTTGGATCCAGCGGTCATTTAAAAAGAACAGGCCGCCCCCAGCTGGAAAGTTTTATAAATAGATCAGAACTGAGTTTTCCCGTAAACCGGCATGTGAAAGTCATAGTACAAACCAGATATGTCAAACGGTCAATAGGTGCGCATTTATTCAGTTTTAAAAAACCGTATTTCGCGGTTAACGAAAATGGAAATAAGATAACAACTTCATATTCAGATATCAGTGTAGATAAAATTCAGATCAATCACTATTACTGCCGCTCACTGGAAGAATATCAGGATAAGGTTAACAGAGGTTTGGCAGATACTTCAAGAGGAAAAAGGGAAATCGAACATTTTCATAATCACGATTCAGAAGCGAATAGGGTTGAGGACAGGACCATCCTGGGGATTTTTGAGAAAGAATAGAATTTCCCGGCTACAATGATAATTATCGGTATCATTTTTCCTGTATGACACCGATAATTATTATCAATTCCTCAAATTATTTCACAACCGTTGCTTCCAATTCTACTTTTAAGGTTTCAAAAAGGCTGGTGACTTCTAACAAAGTAGTCGCTTGTTTAATATCATGTTTGGTAATCCACTCCTGAAATATGGAGAAGTTGGGCCAGAGCTCTGCTGTTGAAGTGGTGTAAATATTTAACCGGACAATATTTTTACATTCAAAGCCAGCCTCGCTAATTACTTGTTCCAGGTTTTGCAGAGCCAGGATTAATTGGGATTTCATGTCTTCGTTACTAGACGTGCCGTCAGCATATATGGCGGTCTGCCCGGAAACGTAGAGCGTACTTTCAACATTTTTTACTTCGACAGCCTGGACATAACTACGTTCGTCCTGCCATTGCCAGGGATTGATGATTCTTTTTTCCATGTTATTAAGATTTTGCCGTGCAGGCATTGTTTGAAAATTTGCACTGCAAAGTTCTCATTAGCACATGGAATGAGTTGTTGACAATTCTCACAATTCTGAAGTGAGGTATGTCACACTAAGTTGATAATCTGCTGAGTGTTTCGCGGGAAACGCCCAGATATGAAGCAAGAAGACTTTTTGGTACGCGCTGAACAAGTGCAGGATATTGTTTGAGCAACTGTTCGTAACGCTCTTTTGCGTTTGACGTCATTGAAGATATAATTCGCCGTTGTGCTGCCAGAAATCCAAAATTTGCTTTTTGAAGAAAGAAACGTTCCATTTTTTGAAGGCTTTCACATAACTTTTTGTAATCATCGAGCAACAGGCATAAGACTTCTGTATCTTCAATACATTCCAGTGACATCGTGGCTTCGGTTTGCGTATAATAGGCGTTGAAATCGCTTTCCCACCAGTCTTCCATGGCAAAGGAAACAATGTGCTGCTTTCCGGTGTCATCTGTATAAACCAACTTCAAAAGTCCTGAAATAACAAAATAATGGTATTTCACTAAATCCCCTTCCTGAATCAGGAATTGATGTTTTTTATATTTTTTGATTGAAAAATGGGTGGATATGAAGGCAAACTCATCATCGGTGAGGGGGACTACTTTTTCGATATGTGTTCTGAGTTTTTCGCGCATAAATTAGAGGCGGATACTAATGGTATAGGTTTTAGAAGGATAAATTGAGGTGTTAAAAATAGGTATGTTTTTATGATAAGCGATTAGTGGTACATCTAAAATTTGTGACCATTAGTGCTGAGTCATAGGCTACGGGGCAAAAAACCACTTAAATCCGATCTCGGATAAGGTTTATTGATATCGAACGTTGTTGCATCAAGTTCGGGTGTGGTGATCCTAACCGTTACTACGCCACATAGCGTAATGATGGAATTTTGTATAGTAAAAGTAAATTGACAGGCCTAGGCCTTTTTAAAGAATATACTATATTTTGATAAAACTTTAAGAGATGATGTTGTTAAAATTGTTGACTGGCATTTTTGGTTTTTTTGCCTTCTTGTTAAGTTATAATGATACGAGGCCTATTAATACAATTGGATCAGAACAAGTGCTGGGAACAGGTAGCCAGCCAGAAATAAGTGTTGATGCAAAAGGGATTATGCATATTGTATATGGTGCCAAGAATGGGAATGAACGGGACCTTTACTATATATTTTCAGATGACGGAGGTAAATCATATTCCAGTCCGGTACTGCTGGGTAACTTTTCCCAGATGGGCCTGGGAATGGGCAGAGGGCCGCAGCTTACAACCACTAATGACTACACCATAGTTACCGTTGGTGATCACCATGGTAATCTGTATTCTATGAGCCTTTCCAATGCAAACAAAGAATGGTCTAAACCTGTTAAGGTCAATGATGCGGATTCGACCGCCAAAGAAGCATTGTCTGCCATCTGTGCTGGTAAGAATAATCTGGTTTATACTGCCTGGCTTGATACAAGGCTTGGCAATAATAATTTATATGGCTCGCTCTCAAAGGATGGAGGGCTGACCTGGGGTAAGAACCAGTTGATTTACAAAGGTGAACAAAAAGGAATCTGTGAGTGCTGTAAACCGTCGGTTGCAATGGGTCATGATGGTGTTCTATATGTTATGTTCCGTAATAAGCTTAACGGAGCGCGGAACATGTACCTGATCAGCTCCAAAGACAATGGAGCGCATTTCGACAAAGCCAGGAAGCTGGGGTCGGGTGACTTCATGATTAACGGCTGCCCTATGGATGGTGGGGACTTGTCAGCCGATCCAAGTGGGAGGCTCATTACCGTATGGAGGCGGCAGCTGGATATTTTTATGGCTGAACCTTCAAAACCAGAAATAAAACTTGGCAGTGGCCGCACACCGGTAACCGTACAAACCAGCAAAGGCCCGGTAATTGCATGGCATGAGGGCGAGATCATACAAATTAAAAATACGGATAGCAAGAATTCGTTTAAGTTGGCAAAAGGCCAATATCCTAAGCTTGCATTAGCTAATGATAAAAAATCGATATTTTGTGTGTATGAACTGGATGGGCAGATTATGCTCAAGTCTTTTCGGCTCTGATCAGAGTTTCTGATAATATTAGTATCTCCAATCCATATTCCTATTGGAAGTTAATTAAAAGCAAAGGGCAGTTTTTTGGGTCCCAAAAAATAATTTGAAGTGATCTGAAAGTAAAAAACCGCCTATACCATGAGTAAAGGCGGTTTTGAAAGACTTGTGGGCCCACCTGGAATCGAACCAGGCACCTACTGATTATGAGTCAGTTGCTCTAACCGAATGAGCTATAGGCCCGTTTATTTTCTTTTAAATCGAAATAACCACCTACTGATTATGAGTCATTAGCTTTCTACTTCGGACTGCAAAATTACTCAAATCGATTAAATCTCCAAATGATTATCATAAGATTTCATTCTTTTCTGCGTTCGTAGTTTACTACTTTTGCAAAAAAAGAAGTTTTGAATAAGAGAAAAATAATCAACGACCCGGTTTACGGCTTCATCACCATTTCTTCGGATTTACTCTTTGATTTGGTTGAACATCCTTATTTCCAGCGTTTAAGAAGAATTAAACAGCTTGGTTTGGCTGACCTGGTTTATCCTGGCGCGCTGCATACTCGTTTTCACCATGCGTTGGGTGCCATGCATTTAATGAGCCTGGCTTTGCGGGCCTTGCAGGAACGGGGACATTTAATTTGGGAACCCGAAATTGAAGCTGCCCAGGCTGCTATTCTTTTACATGATCTTGGGCACGGGCCTTTCTCACATGTGCTGGAAAGTGTGCTTTTGCCGGGTGTGGAACACGAGTCCGTCACTTTGGCGATGATGAAAGAGCTCAACAGGCAAATGGACGGACGTCTGGATATTGCCATTCAAATGTTTGAGGGTGTGTATCCCAGAAAGTTTTTTCACCAGATGATTTCCAGTCAGCTTGATATGGACCGGATGGATTACCTGAATCGTGACAGTTTTTATACGGGTGTTATCGAAGGCTCCATTGGTGCTGATCGCCTTATAAAAATGCTGGACATCAGTCAGGATCAGCTGGTAGTTGAAGAAAAAGGGATTTTAAGTATAGAAAATTTTCTTCATGCGCGGCGGCTGATGTATTGGCAGGTTTATCTGCACAAAACTTTACTGAGCGCGCAGGCGATGCTTACCGAAATTCTGAGACGGGCCCGTGAATTATCTTCCCAAGGCGAAAACTTATTTGCGACATCGGATTTTTCCCGGTTTCTCCATCATAATTTCACACTTGCTGATTTTGAACAGAACATCGATTTGTTAGAATCTTTCAACAATCTGGATGATAACGACGTATGGGCTTCTGTAAAAGGATGGGCGAAACACCCCGATGAAGTTTTGTCCACACTTTGTAAAAGCTTGCTGGACAGGCATTTATTTAAAATCAGTTTTTTTAGTACAATTCCCGGAGAAGAAATTTTGAAGCCGATTAGAGAAAAACTTTTGTCCGCCGGTGTTGCCGAAAATCAATTATCCTACTTCCTGATTACAGGAGAAACAACAAATTCTGCCTACGAGAAGGAACAGGACCCCATAAAGGTCAAAATGAAAAATGGCACTTTGCTGGATATTGCCGATGCTTCCGACATTCCAACGATCGAAGCACTCACTAAGATTGTCCGCAAGTATTATGTATGTTGGGGTAAAAATGTATCTTTGCGTGGTTAGTGAGGATGTCAATTCTTACACAATAAAAAGAGCCATTTTTATAAATAGCTTTATTACTTACAAAGACGTTACCAGAAATTAGCCGAAATATGAAATTTACTGTCAGCGAGATTGCAAAGATGCTTGATGGAACTACCGTTGGTGATGACACAGTTACAATTGATTCGGCTGCAAAAATAGAAGAGGGTCAGCCAGGTTGTATCTCTTTTCTAGCCAATAGTAAATACGAACCCTATATCTATACCACACAGTCTTCGGCCGTAATTGTTAACAAGGATTTTGTTCCAAAACAGGATATAGACGCTACTTTAATCTATGTAGAAAATGCCTATACTGCCTTTACTGTCCTTCTTGAAGAATATCAGAAACGTATTGCAAGCGGAAAAAGCGGTATAGAACAGCCAAGTTTTATCGGAGAAAACAGTGAAATGGGCTTGTTCGGTTACCGTGGAGCATTTTCCTATATCGGGCGTAATTGTAAGATTGGAAACAATGTTAAAATATATCCGAATGCTTATCTGGGAGATGGAATTGAAGTTGGAGATAACAGCATAATTCACCCTGGCGTAAGAATTTATGATAATACCATAATTGGTAAAAATTGCTGTATTTTCGCCAATACTGTAATTGGAGGTGATGGTTTTGGCTTTGCTCCACAGGCAGATGGTTCATACAAAAGAATTCCGCAGCTGGGTAACGTAATCATTGAAGATGATGTCAGTATTGGCTCTAATTCAACTATTGATTGTGCCACGATGGGTTCAACAATCATCAGAAAAGGAGTAAAAATTGACAATCTGGTTCAGATTGCGCATAACGTTGAGATTGGTAAAAACACTGTTATTGTATCTCAGGCTGGAATTGCCGGCTCAACACGCGTCGGTGAGCAATGTGTTATTGGCGGCCAGGTTGGTCTTGTCGGGCATATTACCATTGCTAATAACACCAAAATCGGAGCGCAGTCAGGTATAGGGAAATCGATCAAAAAAGAAGGATTATCACTTTCAGGATCGCCTGCGAGAGATTTGACAGAACATTTGAGATCTATGGCTTTGACGAGACGATTGCCTGAATTGGAAGAAAGATTGAAAGAACTTGAACGTAAGCGAGAAGTTTCTGAACATTAAAAATATAGAAAGGAATTAAATAATTAAGTTTGGGTTATAAACGCTCAGATTTTGGCAACCGCGAGCCCCGCAGCCTTTTAGTAGATTAGGAGAATATAATGAACGAAAAACAACAAACCATTAAGAAATCCGTATCAGTTACGGGAGTGGGTTTACACACGGGTGTCGTGGCAACGATGACTTTTGTTCCTGCCGCAGCCAATCACGGTTATAAATTTCAACGTGTTGATTTACCAAATCAGCCTATTGTTGACGCAGATGTTGATAATGTGGTAGACTTGTCCCGCGGGACAACCATTGAACAAAATGGTGCCCGTATCCATACTGTCGAACATACGCTTGCTGCTTTGGTAGGTTTGCAGATTGACAATGTCCTGATACAGCTGGATGGTCCTGAGCCTCCGATCATGGATGGAAGTTCTATCAAATTTATCGATGCATTAATGGATGCCGGTATTGAGGAACAAAATGCTTACCGTAACTATTTCGAAGTTCCGGAATACGTTCATTATAAAAACAAGGAAAATGACATCGAGATGGCTGCTTTGCCACTCTCTGATTATAGATTGACGGTCATGGTTGATTACAATTCCAAGGTAATCAGCAGTCAGCATGCTTCATTGAACGATATTACTTTGTTTAAAGACGATATCGCAAAATGCCGGACATTTGTGTTTTTGCATGAACTTGAAGCATTGTATAAACAAAATCTGATCAAAGGAGGAGACCTTACCAACGCCATTGTCATTGTGGACCGTGACGTAAAAGAAGGTGAACTGGATCATTTGTCTCAGTTGCTTAACAAGCCGAAAGTAAGTGTTGACAAAACGAAGGGAATTCTGAATAATGTAGAATTGCATTACCCGAATGAAATGGCCCGCCACAAACTGCTGGATCTTATTGGTGATCTTGCGCTGATTGGCCGGCCTATAAAAGCCCAGATTCTGGCAGCACGTCCGGGACATGCTGCAAACGTAGCACTGGCAAAAAAGATAAAAAAACTCATCAAGTCAGGAAAAGGAGATATTCCTTCTTATGACCCTAATAAAGCACCGGTTCTTGATATCAAGCAAATTGGTGAGTTACTTGCGCATCGTTATCCTTTCCAGATGATTGATAAGATCATTGCCCTGGATGAAAATAGCGTGGTGGGTGTCAAAAATGTAACCATCAATGAGGAATATTTCGTTGGGCACTTTCCTGGAAATCCTGTAATGCCAGGTGTTCTTCAATTGGAAGCCATGGCCCAGACCGGAGGTATTCTGGTATTGAGCAGTGTGCCGGATCCTGACAATTACTGGCCTTATTTAATTGGAATAGACGCTTGCCGTTTCCGTAGAAATGTTTTCCCTGGTGATACTGTGATATTCAAATGTGTTTTTACCTCGCCGATGAAACGCGGTATCGTAAAAATGAGCGGCCGGGGATATGTGTCCGGACAGCTGGTGTGTGAAGCAGATATGATCGCAAGTCTAGTAAAGAAAAAATGACACAACAGTTAGCATATATTCATTCAGACGCGAAGATCGCTGCGAATGTAGAAATCGAACCTTTCGCTATGATACATGCAGATGTAGAAATAGGTGAAGGTACCTGGATAGGCTCACATGCAGTAATAAATGCAGGTGCGCGAATCGGGAAAAATTGCCGTATATTTTCCGGAGCTGTGATTTCGTCAACACCTCAGGATTTAAAATATAACAATGAATACACGCTGACCATTATTGGCGATAATACCATTGTACGTGAATATGCAACCATCAGCCGTGGTACAGAGGAACACTGGAAAACGGTGGTTGGATCTGGCTGTTTGATTATGGCTTATGCGCACGTAGCACATGATTGCCGTGTAGGAAATAATTGTATCATTGGAAATAATGTGCAAATGGCGGGTCACGTTCACGTGGACGACTGGGCGATTGTGAGTGCGATGAGTGCTGTACATCAGTTTGTTAAGATCGGTGCGCATTCTTTTGTTTCAGGAGCTTCTCTTGTGCGTAAAGACGTTCCGCCATTTACAAAAGCTGCCCGTGAGCCAATTTCTTATGCTGGTATCAACTCCGTTGGCTTACGCCGCAGAGGTTATAGCAACGAGAAAATCATTGAGATCCAGAACATTTACCGGTATATTTACATGCGCGGCCTGAACAACGCCGAAGCATTACAAAAAATTGAACTAGAATTACCTCCATCAAACGAACGCGACGAAGTTGTAAACTTTGTGCGTAATTCAGAAAGAGGAATCATGAAAAGCCCATTCCAGACTTACGGAACCGGAGACACGGAGTCCCAGTCATAAGATAAGTAAGACAAAAAAAGAGCCCATTTTTCAACCAAAAAATGGGCTCTTTTTTTGCATTCACTCATTCTACCCTTCAATCATGCTCTCATTATTTATTAGAGGATCAGCAGCGGTATAAGCAAAACCATAACAATCAGCATTCCTTTATATTTATTCTTTTGCATAAATCCGGAATTTTGTAACATAAAAGATTGCAGGACAGCCATCATCATCAAAATAACAGAAAAGCGTTGGGTATACCGAAATTCTGTATGAAGGCAAATGCCCACGCCACCGGCAATAATAGCCAATGTGAGAAAATGTATAATTTTTCCGGATAAAGGTGCTTTCAGTAAACCTGCCACATTTGAAACATTCGGATATTCAACAGATTGATAATAAGATGAAAGCAGGAAGTTTTGTATTACGATCAGAAAAAATAAAGCCGCTGAATATTTAATTTCTTTAACAATTTCCTGGTTTGAGAACAAAGTAAAAGCTAGTATCCCGGCTGTTAAAATAATAACAGAAACGGGTGCCCGAAGCGTATGTAACGGACTTCGTTCGGGTAATAAAGATATTAACCAAACGCTGATTCCAGAGATAACAGTCAGTCCAATGGCAATTTTCCAAACATTTGGGGGCAAATAAAAAGCAATAAAAATCCCGGTTACCAATCCACCAGCAACCACTTCCAAATAAGTGATCCGGTTTTTCTGGTTTGGTAAAAATCGCTTCATCTCTGTTCTGGCCGGTTTTCTGTTATCCAAAAGCCTGTTCATGGAGGAAATGACAAAAACAGCCAGGCCCAAAACTAAATTTACGGTAAGGTTAACAGAAGTTTTTCCCGTTGGCAGGCGATTGAAAGCCAGTTGGCACATCATGGCACCGGCTGCCAGATCAATGTTTGCCCAGTGCAAATGAATAGGACGGAATTTGCGGACAATATTTAAGGTATCGTTGAGTAAATCTATTTTCACAAAAAACTTTTTATTCTAATAATGAAATCTGGTCGCCCTCTTTGATCAGTCCGTCTTGTCTTGTTACAACATTCTGTCCAAAGAGTATTTTATTGTTAACACGTCTGTAAGTCGCCAGGGTTTTAAGCGGCTCCTTACCTTTTTCTGCTGTTTCAGGATCAATGGTTGTGAGTACGCACCGCGCACAAGGCTTTACTATATCAAAAAACAATCCACCAATCTGAATCGATTTCCAGTCATCTTCTGCATGAGGATTTGTCCCTGTTACTACAAAGTTGGGGCGGAAACGCTGCATTACGATTGGTGTTTCCAATTGTTCATTAAGATGATCAAGTGAAGCTTGCGAAATCAGTAAAAATGGGAATCCATCGGCGAAACTGACATTTTCATTATTTTTGGCATAACGCGGATCCGCTTTCCGTTCACTGGATTCAGGCATGATCACCAGTTTTACGTTCAGTGATAATTGCTCAGAAAGCCATTTGTCAACTTCATCACTCACTGTAAGCGCCTCCACTTGATCGTCCCAAACCGTTACATTAACAGGAATTGCTGATATAGCCTGAAAAGGAACATGAACTAAATTATCTGTTTCCACGCGACTTAAAATGATCAAGCCACTTTCATTTATAGCAACTTTCAGCATGGCCATTTTTGGATATTCCCTTTGCGTGAGGAAACGATTGTTTTCATCAACAATCATCCATCTTCGGTCATATTGAAGCCCTTTTTCTTCAACCTGCGCTTCTGTCAAACGGATTCCGGCCAGTGATTTTATTGGATAAATCCAGATTTCTGAGAGTACCATATTTCAGTATTTTGGGGGAATTAGAATTCCATTCTGGCCATCGGACTTACCGTCTGGTCGCAAAAATCATCATTTAAATATTTATAATGAGCCGCCATCGCAATCATCGCGGCATTATCAGTGCAATATTCAAAATCAGGAATATAAACTTTCCAATTTAACTGCTGTCCAAGTTCCAAAAGCGAAGTTCTCAATCCTGAATTGGCAGAAACACCACCAGCAATCGCAATTTCTTTAATTCCGGTTTCCTTGGCAGCTTTTTTTAATTTTTTCAACAGGATATTGACCAGTGTATGCTGAACGCTGGCGCAAATATCTTCAATGTTTTCCTGAATGAAATCCGGATTTTCACGAACCTGTTTTTGCAGAAAATACATGAATGAAGTTTTGATCCCACTAAAAGAAAAATCAAGTTCAGGCATTTCCGGTAAGGGAAAAGCATAAGCCAGCGGATTTCCTGTTTTGGCATATTTATCAATTAATGGGCCACCCGGATAAGGCAGATCCAGCAATTTTGCGGTTTTATCAAAAGCTTCTCCCACAGCATCATCCCTTGTCTGGCCAATCACTTCCATTTCCAGCGGACTGGTTATTTTGACAATTTGAGTATGTCCGCCGCTCACAGTCAGGCATAAAAAAGGAAATTCCGGTTTTGGATCCTGAATAAAATGGGCTAATACATGCGCCTGCATATGATTTACTTCAATAAGCGGCAACCCAAGCCCAAGTGCCATGGATTTGGCAAAGGAAGTTCCAACCAGCAACGCACCTAATAATCCCGGTCCTTTTGTAAAAGCAATGGCATCAAGGTCTTTTTTTGTTACTTTTGCATCAGTCAAAGCTTTATCTACCACTGGCAGAATGTGTTGCTGATGTGCACGCGACGCCAACTCCGGAACAACGCCGCCATATTGTGTATGAATGAGCTGCGTGGCAACAACATTGGAGCAAATTTTGCCGTTAGATAAAACAGAAGCCGAAGTCTCATCACAAGACGACTCAATAGCGAGAATGTTCATGAAATTTGAATAATATTCGCAAAAATAAGCAATTAACGATAAGATACGCAGGAATATGCTGCGAAGCTATATATGTTAAAAACCCTGAAGGCGATCACCAATGTACTGGTTGTGCTCATGATCTTTGCGCTCTTAGCGCTTGGGATCGTCACAATCGCCGTACAGTTTCCTTCGGTTCAAACATTTCTGGTACAAACCGCAACGGCCAGGATTTCAGAAAAGATGGGTTATCCCATTGAGATAACAAAGGTAAATATCAAATGGTTTGATGTAGTTTCTTTGGAAGGTGTCTCAGTGAAGGATACCAGTCAAAATGATATGATTGATGTCGGGCGGATCGATGTTAATCTGAATATGCAGAATATTATCCAGAATTCTGTCAATGAAATTCATCTGGACGAAGTGACGCTGTATCAGCCTAATGTCCATCTGATCGTCGCCCCAAAATCCGGTGATCTGAATATCGACGGATTTATAAACCGTATTGTTGAACTAACTTCTTCCAATACGCCCAGACCGGCAAATGCGCCGGAAAATAATACACCTTTCACCATTGGAAAATCAAGAATTGTTGACGGTACTTTTCGTTATGACGATCCGAGGAAACCGCGTGACAAAGGTTCCAGGACTTTTGATTATTCCCATTTTGAGCTTAATAAACTTAATGCTGATCTGAAAGATTTCCTGGCACAGGGAGATACGATTTCTTTTTTGGCAAGAGATATGAAAACGGTTGACAGGCGGACGGGCATGAAAATGCATGATCTTGATACTCGTTTTTTGTTTTGTCAGAAGAAAATGGAGCTGAAAGAACTAAGCGCTCATATCGGAAATTCTTTCATCGGAAATGATATCAGTTTTCACTATAACCGCTCTGGCGATCTGGGCGATTTTAATCATAAAGTCTTTTTAAGAGCGCATTTTGTTAATAGTAAAGTCAGTTCATCCGATCTGGGTTTATTTTCAACTTATGTCGATGGCCTCAGGGAAACCTGGCAGGTGTCCGGTGATTTTAATGGCCGGGTTGATGATTTTGAACTATCTCACGCCGATATCCATTTTGGGCAGGGGAGCCGTTTGCTTGGTGATCTGGGTTTTAAAGGTTTGCCGGATAATGGTCCCGATATGAACCTCCAGCTTTCCCTTTCCAAGATTTTACCGGTGGATCTTGTGCAATATTATCCTGAATGGAAATCGCATGAAACCTTGCAGAAATTCGGAGTGACGCTTTTGGAGGGAAAATTTAAAGGTACCATCCAGGATTTTGATGTCAATGCCTCTGTTTCCTCTGAATTGGGAAAAGCCTCTGGTGATCTCGTTTTCCATATCACGGACGAAAAAACAACTACCTATTCAGGAGATGTGAAAACGTCGGATTTTGAAATCGGTAAACTTATTGATGAACCTGAAACCTGGCAGCGTCTTGATTTTTCAGGAATGATCCATGGTAAAGGACTGGATCTGGCCAATGCTTCCACCAACATGGATGCGGTGGTAACCAGGGTTGGTTTTAAAAATTATGACTACCGGAATATTGGTTTGAAAGGAAATCTTCAGAATCAGTATTTCAATGGATTAGTAAGCACGAAAGATTCAAACCTGGTCGTAAATCTGGAAGGGGAATTTGACCTTTCAAAACCTAAAAATTCTTTTGATCTGCAAGGTATTATTGAAAAAGCAAATCTTAAACAGTTGGGTTTCACCAAAGATGAGATCACGCTTCGGACGCAACTGGATATTAAAGTTGCAGGAAATACGGTGGACGAATTGTTGGGAGACGCCAAGCTGCTGAATACCTTTTTAATTACACCAAAAAAAGAACGAAATCTGGTCATTGATACTTTGTTGTTTTCTTCCAGACAAAGGCTTGACAAACGGATACTTAATCTGGAAAGCGAATTTTTAACGGCGAAAGTTGAAGGCGATTTCGTTCCAACCCGGGCCTGGAAGGATGTTAGCCAGGTTTTGGAAGAGTATCAGCTATATTTCCTGGACAACGAATCTGACCGGAATGCGTATTATGCCAAAAAGGAAAAGAAAATAATCCAGCAGCAGTATGAAATTGATTATCAGGTTGAAACGAAAAATATAGCACAGTTTCTGGCATTTGTTAGTCCGGATGTTTACGTTTCTCATGGTTCCAAAGCGGAAGGGAAATTCAAAATGGACAATACTGCGTTTTTGTCCTTCAATGCAATGGCGGACACAGCGCGTTATGGAAAAAATGAATTTATAAAGTCGGAAGTTGACGTCACCACTTCCAAGTTTGTGAACAGCGCGGAAGTTCTCGCTTCGGTGCTTGTCACTTCAACAAAACAGCAGATCAGTGTTTTGGTACCAACGGAAAAACTGGAACTGGAAGGTACCTGGGATGTGGATCATATTGATTTTGATGGCAGAATCAGACAGGTCAAAAGTACTAATCTTGCAAATCTGGCGGGGGAAATCAGATTTTTGCCGGCCGGTCTGGATATCAGTTTTAAGAATTCGAGACTTAATCTGCTTGATGAGGAGTGGAATATGCCTGCAAATAGTTTGATTTCCATTGTTGGCCGGGATATCACTTTTAGTAATCTTGGACTGATTAATGGAAAACAACGGCTGGCGGTTAATGGAACCGTTTCCAGCGATCCTGACCGTACCTTGCTTTTTGATATCAAAAACTTCAAACTGGGAACACTCAATCCGGTTTTGAATACGCAGCTTGCGGGAATTATGGACGGTTCTGCAAAAATGCGGGATGCTTATAACAGCGTTGTGCTTGACGCCAATTTTAATGTTGAAAGTCTTGGTTATGCAAATTATGAATTTGGGAATTTTGCAGGAACCGGAGAATGGGATCAGTTTGATAACCAGTTACAAATCGATGCTGAGCTTACCAAAGATGCACGAAGAATATTCAGTGTTGTTGGCTCCTATCGTCCTAAATTAAGTGCAAACACTTTAAATCTGAAAGCTATTTTTAACGACATGGATTTCAAAGCTTTGGAGCCATTTGCGGAAGAACTGGTTTCGGATGTCAGTGGAAAAGCACATGGGACTGTTTTGATTAAAGGTACTTTGAACGCGCCGGTACTGGATGGATCCATCATGGTTGATAAGGGGCGGATGAAGTTTGATTATCTGCAATCGATTTTTACGTTTAGTGATAAGATCAATTTTACGGAAAGTGAAATCACTGTAAATAATATCACCCTAACTGATCCTGATGGAAATACGGCTTCTCTGCGCGGCGGGGTTTTTCATGATGGATTTAAATATTTCAGTTTAGGTTTTAATGCCGATCTGCACAATTTTAAGATCCTGAATACTGGTGTCAAAGACAATGAGATGTTTTACGGAACGGCTTATGTCACAGGTCCGGTCAATATTTTTGGCCCGATTGATAATATGAATATCGAAGCCAACGTGACCAGTAACAAGGGAACAAGGATTCATATTCCCCTCGATGGCGCGACGGAAGTTGCTACGCAGGATTATATCCAGTTTGTCAGCCAGATACCAAAAGTGGATAGTACTAATCTGGAAAAAGATGTACAGCAAAGCAGAGTGGCCGGTGGTATCAAGATGAATTTCAATTTCAATCTTACACCTGACGCGACCTGTGAAATTATATTTGACAGACAAACCGGTGATATTATCCGGGCAAATGGGAACGGTCGTCTTAACTTAAATATTGATACAAAAGGTGATTTTACGATGGTCGGGACTTATGAAATTGATAAGGGAGACTATAATTTCACGTTACAAAATGTTATCAATAAGAAGTTTACAATAAAAAAAGGAAGCCGGATTGTTTGGTCGGGCGATCCTTATGGGGCGCAGCTGGATGTGAAAGCAGGTTATACCCAGCTGGTTTCTCTGGTTGGCGTTTTGCCAAATACTTCATCAGCCAACACCTCCGGAAATGAAGCAATTGCGTCGGCTCTATCGCGCAGATATCCGGTAGAAGTTTCAATTTCTTTATCCGACAGGCTGATGTCTCCGCAGATAAAATATGATCTGCAAATTCTTGATAATCCATCTTTGAGTGTTTTGCGTGGACAATTGGAAGCTTTTCAAACAAAATTGAAGTCGGATGAGCAGGAGCTTAGCCGGCAGGTTAGTAGTTTACTGGTTGTCAATCAGCTTTTGCCGGAAGTCAATGCGGCAAGCAGCCAGAATTTTGTTGGAAATAGTATCAGTGAGCTGGTTTCGAACCAGATCAGCCGCTGGGCGTCAACGTTGAATGAAAAACTGGAAGTTGGTGTCAGCGGACTTTCACTTGACCAGAACGCGCTGAATAATCTTCAGCTCCGCTTTTCTTACCGTTTCCTGAATGACCGTTTCCGTATCACACGTGACGGACGCATCAGTTCGGGTGTAACCGGAGCAAGCCAATATGATGCAACAAGTATTTTAGGGGAATGGACTTTGGAATATTGGCTGACGCCTAACGGATCAATACGGGCTAAAGCGTATAACCGAAATATTCAAAATGCGTTGTATCTGAACAGTACGCTGACGACAGGCGGAGTGAGTATGCAGTTTACACACAGCTTCAACCGCTTCAAAACAATGCCAAGACCGACGTTGCAGGTTCCTTACGTACTTCCAATTCCGATTCCATCGGATTCGGTTGATAAGGATACCAGTACAAACAAGCTGATTTCAAGAAAAGAACTTATGCGTTAGTCCCTTGTGAAAGCGCGTATTTTATTTGATGGATACGGTCATTAAATTCCAGATTTGGAAAATCGATATCGGGAACGCAGGTCGCAGCCAGATATGCCATCACCTCTTCATTGTGCGGCACTCTTTTTCCGGTCAAAATACTGATATGTTTTGAAGTTGTCCAAAGCATCGTTTTTAATTCTGTGCGGTGGTCGTTGGTCATGAAATATTCAGTAACCATCGTGTCTTCGTTATAATGAATTACTCTGGAAGTAATGCGCGTCCATTCACTGATGAGTGCCGGACGAACGTATGCAATCTGATGCTGATACACTACCCAGCTGGTTTTCAATTCCCTGAACATCGCCTCAAAGCTAAATCCGTATAGTTTGGAAACCTGATCTTCTCTGGCATTGAAAAAATACTCGAAATATTTCGAATTGTTTAGGTGCATGAGCGGATCACAATCCTGAAAACGGACAATGACGCGTGACTCCGCCTCAACGGGCATTTTTGATAAATCTCCTGTAAAAAGCATCTTTTCTGATTAAGCTTTGGTTATTCTCCTCTGTATCTTACAGCAAGGCCTTTCATAATGTAACCTTCTTTTTTTACAGAAGTATAGTATTTATACTGCACATTGATCAGCGCATTCGCTCCGATTTTTTGCGCTTTCATCACAAGTCTCGCGGCAAGAAGCTCCTTGGTTTCTGCATCATTTCCTCGATACATCATTTTACGGTCCTTGGTTTGTCTGGCTGTCAGAGAATCTTCGCTACTGATTTCCACCCAGCCAATTTCCGAATAGGGCCGGTCAAGTGACTGGTTTTCATAGAGCACTTCAATCGGGTATTTCTTACTCGTTGAAATAGGCACCCCGGAGGCGCAGCCCGCTAAGGTGATTATAGTCAGAGCCAATAAAATATGGCTTAATTTAATTTTGCCGGACATTCGATTAATTAGGATTATGATAACAAAACTGAGAATCTTATCGCTGAATTCCCACAGATTCTATAAATATGTGCGAGGTCGCTGTACATTACCTTATCAATACATCTGCTGACATGCGGATTGTTGCGTTCGGATTGAAAAATTACAAATATCTGATTTGAATTATTTGATTTTCAGTCCACATAATAAAGGTAAGGAACAATCATTCCTGCTTTTATCTGAGAGGTAATTATTTGTTAAACTAAAATTGGCCTGAACAAATAATTAAGAAGTATATATTTGGAGTTGGATTATATTTATTGCTTAAATAGGTCCGCAGTTGCTTTAACCTTTCAAGACCAATAAAATTAATTGATTTCCTATGAAACGTATACCCAAGTTATTTCTGCATGTTTTGATCACTGGTTGCATGCTGAGTTCTTCGGTTTTTGCGCAAATTCCTTCCAAAAATATTTCAAAATCCACAACACTCGCCCGGCCAAAACTCGTTGTTGGCATCGTTGTTGACCAGATGCGCTATGATTATCTATATCGGTATTATAACAAATATTCAGAAGGTGGATTGAAAAGACTGATCAACGATGGCTTCAACTGTCGGAATAATCATTATCATTATGCCTTAACGGTAACGGCGGCTGGCCATTCTGCGGTTTATAGCGGTTCATTGCCAGCCATAAACGGTATTATTGGCAATGACTGGTTTGATACTAAAACGGGGCAGAAAGTCTATTGCACTGATGATCATGACGTTTCTACGGTCGGAAGTAATAATGTGACTGTGGGGAAAATGTCTCCAAAAAATCTTCTGACCAGTACGGTAACTGATCAGTTAAGAATTGCTACAAATTTTCGTTCCAAATCTATCGGTATTGCAATAAAAGACCGGGCATCCATTCTTCCCGCAGGCCATGCAGCAAACGGTGCTTACTGGTTTGATTCAAAAACCGGAAATTTTGTTACCAGTACTTATTATATGAATGAACTTCCAAAGTGGGTTCAGGATTATAATGACAAAAAAATGCCGTCAGTGTATTTGAAAAAGGGTTGGAGTTTACTTTTGCCTGCTGACCAATATACAGAAAGTACGCCGGATGACGAGCCCTGGGAAGGGAAATTGCCAGGTGTTGCCAAACCTGTTTTTCCTTATGAACTGGCCGGTTTGGCTGGTGATGCATTTGGTGTTGTAACGACCACGCCCTGGGGAAATACCATTACAAAAGAAATGGCCATTGCGGCTATTAAAGGTGAGAATCTTGGAAAAGGAAAGGATACTGATTTTCTGGCAATAAGTTTTTCTTCACCTGACAGAATCGGTCACGCTTTTGGACCTACATCCATTGAGCAGGAAGATGATTATCTGAAACTGGATATGGAGTTTGCCGAACTGCTTAACTTTTTGGATGGTTGGGTTGGAAAAGGAAATTATACCGTTTTTCTGACGGCAGATCATGGCGGAGCGGATGTGCCTGGGTTTTGGAAAGAGCATAAATTGCCTGCTGATTTGCTGGATGCTGTTAAAATTGAAGAAGCTGTTAAAAAATCAATGGCCGATGCTTTTGGTAAGGGAGATTTTGTTTTAGCAAGTGAAAACTATCAATTATATCTTGACCATAAACTTCTGAAAGAAAAGAAAATTTCAATGAATGATGCTTATGAGGTAGTCAGAACAGCACTACTTCCGATTGACGGTATAGCTGATGTTTTAAACTTGGCCGATATTAATAAGGCTCCATTGAATACCTATCAGCTTGAATTATTCAAAAATAATATCAATGCCAAAAGAAGTGGAGATCTGCAAATCATTGTTCAGCCAGGCTGGTTTGCAGGTGGCGCAACGGGAACAGATCATGGCACGCCTTACAATTACGATACCCATGTTCCATTTCTTCTTTATGGCTGGGGGGTGAACAAAGGCGAAACTCTGCGCAGAACAAGCATAGCGGATATTGCACCTACGATTTCATCACTGCTACATATTCTGCCACCAAGTGGAAACGTTGGAAACCCTGTTGAAGAGGCTTTGAAGAAAAACTAATGGTTTGATAAGGTTGAGTTAATTTAATAATCATTTTTATTTTTGAAGAAATTCCGGATTATTTCCAGTTTTGATTTCAACCTTTGTGTCTTGTCGAATATAAATTGACACCAATAAATTAATATCCTGAATCGTGAGAAAATTATCCTTCTGGGTTATGGGCATGCTGGCAACTATTTCTGTTGCTGCTCAAATACCTAAAAAAACATCAGTACCTGCATCAAAAAATCTGGCACGACCAAAATTAGTAGTCGGAATCGTTGTGGATCAAATGCGTTATGATTACCTCTACCGCTATTATGACAAATATGTGGAAGGCGGATTGAAACGTTTTATGAACGAAGGTTTCAACTGCCGGAACAATCATTATAGCTACGCCTTAACCGTTACTGCGGCCGGACACGCTTCAATTTACACAGGTTCTGTACCGGCAATTAACGGAATTATCGGAAATGAATGGCATGATCAGTATTCCGGAAAAGGCGTTTATTGCGTGGAAGACAGCACCGTAAAAACAATTGGAAGTAATAATGTCAGTGTTGGGAAAATGTCACCAAAGAATTTATTGACAAGTACCGTTACAGATCAACTAAGAATTGCTACCAACTTTCGTTCAAAAACAATCGGCGTAGCGATAAAAGACCGCGGATCGATTTTGCCTGCCGGACATACGGCAAATGCCTCATATTGGTTTGATTCGAATACGGGAAACTGGGTTACCAGTACTTTTTACATGAACGATCTGCCGCAATGGGCTAAGGATTATAATAACAAAAAAATGCCTGCTGAATATTTAAAAAAGGGCTGGCAGCTTTTAAATCCGATTGAGCAGTATACGCAAAGTACGGCAGATGATGTTGCCTGGGAAGGGAAATTGCCGGGTGCTAAAAAACCTGTCTTTCCTTTTGAACTGGCAGGTTTTGCAGGAGATGTTTTCGGTACGGTTACAAGCACACCCTGGGGCAACACGATTACCAAAGAAATGGCCATTGAAGCGATTAAAGGTGAAAATCTTGGGAAAGGTGCTGACACAGATTTTCTTGCAATCAGTTTTTCTTCCCCGGATAAAATCGGGCATATGGCCGGGCCGAATTCTGTTGAACAGGAAGATGATTATTTGAAACTGGACCGTGAATTTGCGGAGCTTTTTTCATTTCTGGATAGCTGGACAGGAAAAGGTAATTATACCGTTTTTCTTACTGCGGATCACGGGGTAGTTGACGTTCCGGGATTTGCCAAGGAACACAAACTTCCGGCCGGACTTGCCAGCAGAACCGTTTTAGGAGATATTGTGAAACAGGCACTGGAAGAAAATTTTGGTAAGGGTGATTACATCAAAGGCAATGAAAACAATCAGTTGTATCTGGATCATGCGCTTTTGAAGCAGAAAAAGATCAATATTACCAATGTTTATGAAGTAGTGCGCGAAGCATTACTTCCTGTTGATGGCATTGCTGATGTTATTAATTTAAGTGATATGGGAAGAGCGCCGTTAAATACTTATCAGCTTGAATTGTACAAAAATAATGTCAACGCGAAAAGAAGCGGAGATATTCAGATTATAACGCAGCCCGGCTGGTTTTATGGCACTTCGACAGGAACTTCGCACGGTACGCCATACAATTATGACACGCAGGTTCCTTTTGTGTTATATGGCTGGGGAATTAATAAAGGTGAAACGCTGAGACGGACTTCAGTTTCTGATATCGCCTCTACGATTGCTTCTCTGTTACATATTTTACCGCCAAGCGGAAACATCGGAAATCCGGTTGAAGAGGCTTTGAAAAAATAGGAATTCTGATAATGATTGAAAAAAAGCCTTGATGGGATTTGATTCCCTTTGAGGCTTTTTTTAATAAAATTCAGAATCAAGTTACTATTTATAGTTTTCATTGTATCAATATCGTTCTGCTAAGGCAGTTATGATTGTAGCTTAAGATTTTTTAATTAAATTTGTGTACACAAAATTGTACATACCATGAGAGTTATAACAGCAAGGGAATTTCGTGAAAATCAAAAGGATTACCTTAATATAGCCGAAACAGAGAGAGTAATTATTCACAGGGGGAAAAAGAGAAAACCTGTGTTGCTCGTTCCAATTAATGAAAATACTGAAACAGATATTTTTTTTTCAGATCCAAATGTATTGAATTCTATTAAGGAAGGAATTGAAGACGTAAAAGCTGGGAGAATAACGACGATAAGGGATCTTAAAAATATATGGGCAGATATTCTATAAAGATTTCTGATAAGGCTAAAAAAGAATTGGTTTTACTCCATCGATCGGGAGATAAAATTTTAATGAAGCGTATTGAAAAAATATTCGAAGAATTAGGGGATAATCCCTACGCAGGAACAGGAAAACCTGAACAATTAAGATATAATCTTTCTGGCTTGTGGTCAAGACGACTTGACAGGAAGAACCGAATTGTTTATGAAGTTCTTGAAGAAATAGTAACCGTTTTTATTATCGCTGCAAAAGGGCATTATTCAGATAAATGAACTCGATACATTGCATATAAGCAAGCTCTCAGGATTCCTCCACCACCAAAGTAATCCCTTCAGTCCGCTGGATGATTACTTTGCTACCAGCTTCAATCGTAGCATGGTTTTCGGAAATGGCACTCCATTCCGCTCCACGATAATAAATTTTCCCTGATCCACTCGCCGGTATATCTCTGATAACCATCGCTGTTTCTCCAACAAATTCTTTGTATTCCTGATGTTTTTCGTGCCTTGCCTCCATGATTTTTTTTGCATTTCTCCTGAATACGATCAATGTTAAAAGTGATATTACAGAAAAAGCAATAATCTGATATTCCAGACTTGGCAGTAAACCAATGGCTGCAAGTAAAGCAGTTAATAATCCACCAACGGCAAAAAATACAAAAACCAGGGCAACGCTTACCAGCTCTGCAACTAACATCAGCAGTCCGATAATTACCCATATCTGTGGAAGCGACAAATCCATATTCTATTTCTTTGGTTCGGAAGATTTTACGATACTAACAGCTGCGGCAATCATACTGCCCATGTCAGCAAGATTGGCCGGAAGTATCAGTGTATTGCCTGCTTTCGCAAGTTTTCCGAATTGTTCTACATAATTATCAGCAACTTTTAATTGTACCGCTTCCATTCCGCCTTCGGTTTGGATTGCCGCGGCCACCAGCCTGATACTTTCTGCTGTTGCTTCTGCAACTGATTTTAAGGCAGCTGCTTCACCCTCAGCCTCGTTAATCTGACGTAAGCGCAAACCTTCAGATTCCAGTACCGCTTTTTGTTTTTGCCCTTCTGCGACGTTAATTGCAGCCTGCTTTTCTCCGTCCGATTGTAAAATTACCGCACGGCGTTCCCGCTCAGCCTGCATTTGTTTTTCCATCGCAATCAGAACGCTTTGCGGAGGCGTAATATTTTTTATTTCATAACGAAGTACTTTCACACCCCATCCGATAGCAGCGTCATCAATAGACTGCACAACAGCGCGGTTGATGGTCATTCTTTCTTCGAAAGTTTTATCTAGATCAAGTTTCCCAATCTCACTACGCATCGTAGTTTGTGCAAGTTGTATTACGGCAAAGGTATAATCTGCAATACCATAAGCTGCTTTTTTAGGATCAATTACCTGAATGAAAATTACGCCATCCATGCGCACCTGGACATTATCACGGGTGATACAGATCTGTTCCGGAATATCAACGGCTGTTTCTTTCAGCGTATACTTATAGGCAATCCGGTCGAAAAACGGAATGATAAAATTGATACCTGGTTGTAATACCGCATAGAATTTCCCAAGCCTCTCCATAATATAGGCGCTTTGCTGTGGAATTACTTTTACCGTCATCAGGATAGTGAGTACGACAAGGACAAGAAGTACCAATAGCGGAGTCATCATTGTTTGTTGTTAAGGTTTATAACGAAAATAGGTTCGTTACAAACTTATTCCTAACAATGTTGTACCAACGACCTGCAAACGCGGTCGTCGGTTATAGTACTGGATGGATGGTCATAATTGATATATTAATCTTTCAAGATTTCTTTTGAAATAACCATTTTCTGAATTTCGCTGGTGCCTTCTCCAATCGTACAAAGTTTACTATCACGATAAAATTTTTCTACCGGATAATCTTTTGTAAAACCATAACCACCAAAAATCTGCACTGCCTCATTGGCAACGCGTACGGCTGTTTCCGAAGAATGATATTTTGCAACAGCACTTGGTAAAGTTACGGTCTGGCCTTTGTCTTTTAGAGCCGCTGCGTGATAGGTTAATAATGAAGAAGCCTGAATATCCGTATACATATCGGCCAGTTTGAAAGCAATAGCCTGGAAATTTGAAATGGATTTTCCAAATTGTTTTCTTTCTTTGGAATAACTTATAGCAGCTTCATAAGCACCTAATGCAGTTCCTACACCTAAAGCCGCAATAGAAATTCTTCCGCCATCCAGTACTTTTAGTGATTGAATAAACCCGTCGCCAGTTTCACCCATCCGCTGATTATCCGGAATGAAACAGTCCTGAAAAATAAGTTCGACTGTTTCCGAGGCACGCATACCGAGTTTATTTTCTTTCCGGCCTGCGGTAAATCCCGGTGTTCCCTGTTCAATAATAAAAGCGGTAGCTCCATGTTTATCACCGGGTTCACCAGTTCTGGCGATTAAAACTGTAACATCACCGCTTTTTCCGTTTGTGATAAAATTTTTCGATCCGTTGATTATCCAGCCGTCCTCTTTTTTTACAGCGACCGTTTGCATATTTCCGGCATCAGATCCGGTATTGGGCTCCGTCAAACCCCAGGCACCGATCCACTGACCGGTGGCTAATTTTGGAAGATATTTACTTTTCTGTTCTTCACTGCCAAACATCAAAATATGATTTGTACAAAGAGAATTGTGCGCTGCCATGGAAAGTCCGATGGACGGATCAACTTTTGAAAGTTCTATAATCGCTGTTACGTATTCGGCATAACCAAAACCTGCGCCGCCGTAAATTTCAGGCACGAGCATACCCATCAGGCCAAGTTCCCCAAGCTGGTGAAATATGGTTTTAGGGAAATATTGCTCCTCATCCCATTGGCTGATATTTGGTTTTATTTCCTTTGCTGCAAAATCCCTCACCGTTTTTTCAATCATTGAACGGATTTCGTCTTGTTCATTTTCGGTTACATTTGGCGTGTGCATTGTTATTTATGTTGATGAATTAATATGTATAGTTCAATAATAAGAAGAAAAGAACATATTTCATTACCGATTAAAAACAAAAGCGGATTAGAAGAAGTATGATTCATATAAAAAAATTACTTTTGCTTCCAATTGGATTTTGCAGGCTTAATAAAATGCAATTTCCGGGCTAATCGAAATCTAATTCATCGCAGCTATATTATTTTAGGATTTTATGAAAATAGCAGTAGTAGGAACCGGCTATGTCGGGCTGGTAACAGGAACTTGTTTTGCTGAAACAGGTAATCAGGTCATTTGTGTAGACATTGATGTAAAAAAAATAGACCGTATGTTAAATGGGGAGATTCCTATTTACGAACCGGGACTGGATGTTCTTTTTCACCGTAACGTGGAAGAAGGCCGTTTAAAATTTACAACCAATCTTGCAGAAGGAATTAAAGATGCAGAGGTAATTTTCCTTGCACTTCCAACTCCTCCGGGCGAAGATGGTTCTGCGGATTTGAAATACATTCTTAAAGTAGCGGATGATCTTGGTTATATTTTGGATAAATATGCTGTAATCATCGATAAAAGTACCGTTCCGGTTGGGACAGCAGAAAAAGTACGCGCAACAATTGCAAAAAATGCAAAAGTCGAATTCGACGTAGTTTCTAACCCTGAGTTCTTGCGCGAAGGGGTTGCCGTTGAAGATTTCATGAAGCCAGACCGCGTTGTAGTTGGGACTACTTCTGAGAAAGCTAAAAAAGTTATGGAGAAACTTTACGCACCGTTAGTACGTCAGGGTAATCCGGTTATTTTCATGGACGAACGTTCTGCGGAAATGACGAAATATGCAGCGAATTCTTTCCTTGCCATGAAAATTACTTTCATGAATGAGATCGCAAACCTTTGCGAAAAAGTAGGAGCGAACGTGGATGATATCCGTCGTGGTATTGGTACGGACAGCCGCATTGGTAAACGTTTCCTTTTTGCCGGTATCGGTTACGGTGGAAGTTGTTTTCCAAAAGATGTTCAGGCTTTGGCAAAAACATCAGCGGATTTTGATTATGATTTCAGAATTTTGAAATCGGTAATGGAAGTGAATGACGACCAGAAGAAGAAACTTTTGCCGATGGTCCATAATTTCTTTGATAACGATCTGAAAGGAAAAACTATCGCAGTCTGGGGCTTGGCCTTCAAACCTTATACAGATGATATCCGTGAAGCGCCGGCATTGGAAAATATTGATGCCTTACTTGAAGCAGGAGCTAATATTACTGTTTACGATCCGGAAGCGATGGACAATGTGAAAGCGATTCTTGGAGATAAAGTTACTTTCTGCCATACGCCTTATGCCGCTCTGGATGATGCGGACGCGCTGATGATCTTTACCGAATGGCCGCAATTCCGTACTCCTGAATTTGAAAAAATGGGTAAATTGCTTAAAAACAAGGTAATTTTTGACGGGCGTAATCTTTATGAATTAAGTACAATGCGTGAAATGGGTTATACTTATTTCAGCATAGGCCGGGAAAAAGTATCATAATTTTGTCTTAATCTCAATAAAATATATAATTCATGAAGCGTGTATTAATAACGGGAGCGGCAGGTTTTTTAGGGTCGCATCTTTGTGAGCGATTCTTAAAAGAAGGCATGTACGTGATCGCAATGGACAACCTGATCACAGGTGATCTGCGAAATATCGAACATTTGATGCCTAATCCAAATTTTGAGTTCAATCACCATGATGTTACGAAATTCGTACACATTCCCGGCGATCTGGATTACATCATGCACTTTGCATCACCGGCCAGTCCGATCGATTATTTGAAAATCCCGATCCAGACTTTGAAAGTTGGTGCCATGGGAACGCATAATTTGTTAGGACTTGCGCTTGCCAAAAAAGCACGTTTCATTATCGCTTCCACTTCGGAAGTTTACGGAGATCCTTTGGTTCACCCGCAAACGGAAGAATATTGGGGTCATGTGAATCCGATCGGTCCACGGGGCTGTTATGACGAAGCAAAACGTTATCAGGAAGCAATCACGATGGCATATCACCGCTATCATGGTGTTGAAACCCGTATCGTTCGTATTTTCAATACCTACGGACCTAGAATGCGACTGAATGACGGACGTGTATTGCCGGCATTTATCGGACAGGCTCTGCGCGGAGAAGATATCACGATCTTTGGAGACGGATCTCAGACACGTGCTTTCTGTTACGTTGATGACCTTGTTGAAGGAATTTACCGCTTACTTTTAAGTGATTATGAATTACCTGTGAACATTGGAAATCCTTCGGAAATCACGATTAAGGAATTTGCTGAGGAAATCATCGCTTTGACTGGTACTGACCAGAAAGTTGTTTATAAAGATCTTCCGCAAGATGATCCGAAACAACGTCAGCCTGACATTACAAAAGCAAAAGAAATCCTTGGCTGGGAACCAAAAGTTGCCCGTGCGGAAGGTTTGCAGATCACCTATGATTATTTCCGTAATCTTCCGAATGAAAGATTATACGAAGAATCAAACCACAGAGGTTTTGCAGATTTTAAGAAGGAAGACTAATTTGGCATTCGGCTATCAGCAATCGGCTGTCGGCCTGACTTAGCTAAAAAAGTTTTATAAATCATAACAAAAAATCCCGCAGATGTTTCTACGGGATTTTTTGTTTTAATTATGCGAAAAACTGACAGCCGATTGCCGAAAGCTGACCGCCCAAATTATACCTCCATTATTTCCTTTTCCTTCGCAGTAAGAATCTGCTCAACTTTTGCAACAAAACTATTAGTAAGCTGCTGAACGCGGTCTTCGCTTACTTTAACCAAATCCTCCGCAACGCCATCTTTCGTCAATTTGCGAAGAGAATTGTTTGCATCCTGACGAATATTACGGATATTGATTTTGGCCGTTTCAACCTCGTTTTTAGCACGTTTTGCCAATTCACGACGGCGTTCCTCATTAAGCGGCGGAACAGAAATGCGGATCAATTCCCCATCATTAGAAGGAGCAAAACCAAGGTTTCCGTTACGGATCGCTTTTTCAATATCATTGATAATTTTTTTCTCAAACGGTCTGATGGCGATAGTCCTTGCATCCGGCGTATTGATCGTTGCCACATTGTGCAAAGGCGTCATCGTACCGTAATAGTCAATCTGAAGCCCTTCCAGCATTTGAGGAGATGCCTTTCCGGCGCGTATCTTGCCCAGTTCAATAATTAAGTGCTTCACCGCACCTTCCATCGTGTCTTTGGCGTCGTCCAGATATAATTCTATTTCTTCCATTGTTAACTTTATATTAATTCAGTATATTCTCTACTTTTAATTCTAATTAAGTCAGCCACTTTAAATTGGCTATTGGCTTTGTGTTTTTCTTTTAAATGACCAGTTATTTTATTAATGTATTTAGTCTGTGTAGTCCTATTTGTTTGTGTCTGGATAATTCGACAACAAAACTGAAAATTTTTCAATTTAGGAGCTAACATGTCCACAGTAGATATAATTTGGTCAGTTGCGCCACTAAGATCTCCCCCTTTTAATTCAATAAAATAAGCAATTTTATCCGAGCAATCTAAAATAAGAAAGTCGCATTTTCTTTTGTCTGACCCTTTTATTAGACAGTTGTCTACTCTTAATTTTACTATTAAATTTCTTTTTGTATTGCCAAGTATATATTGTGACTTTGCTCGATCATCCTTAACGCTTACTATCGATCTACGATCAGTATATTCTTGACATATCTCGAATTTGGTTTCATCAAAAGGATTACAATTCTTACTCATTCGCTATACTGAATATCTAACAGGTCATCGAATTGCTTAATAATATCATCTGATACTTTATCCAGTACTTCGTGGTCAATTAAACCGGACTCTTGATCAAAAATATCTTGGATACCAAAATTGTCTTCGCCTTCATTTTTATTCATAAATCCTACGAACAAGTTTTTAGGATCAATCCAGAATTCTTTACTTAGGATTTTTTCTACCTCTTCTGCCTTGTTCTCTATTTGAGCTGTGGAAAAAGCTTTTATAGAATTGTTTAAGGTCGCTAATATATATGGACTGTGCGTTGTGACAATTATTCTAGTTTTCTTTTCTGAATCTGGGCTACTTAATAGAGTAATTAGTTTCGTCATGTCACGTTGGGCATCCGGGAAGAGGTGAGCTTCGGGCTCCTCTATTATTATGTCATAACCATTGGCATCAGATTCAGCTAAAATATATTGAATAACATTAATCAGCCAAGAAGATTCTTGTTGACCGGAAGATGTATGTTTTAATGGAATAACATAACCCGAATTGTTATGATACTGCATAATACCGTCACCATTATCCCCTATATGAAAATCGCCCTTTAAAATTTTAAATGACAGCCTATTACATAAAGAAAAAATATCTTCTTCTCCTCTATATGGCAATATTATTGCATCCCTGCCAAAAAGATTATTATGGTCAGGAGAAGTTAAAAATTTTCTTACCTTATTTGTAAACCGTATAAGGCTTTCATTAAAGTAATCTAAACTGTTACTTTCAACAAGTTGAAATGAATTGGATAAAATGGATAAAATAATTCTTCCTGCGGGGATGTAAACTCTTTCTGTTTTTACTGTCTCCGTAGAATTCGAAAGAATATCGTTCGACAATATTTTTATAAAGTCGTCTAAATCTATTTTTTGTTGGCGAAGTAAATTTGTTAGAGAAGGAGAGCTCTTTATCTTTTGGTCTACTTCATTTATTTCATTAATAAAACCACTACTTAGTTGAATATCCTCTTTCCCACGTAAGGAATACAAAGTGAGATCAATTGAAATGCTGTATTCATTATTGTAGAAATAGGAAATATTGCCATTTCTAATTGTTGGGAAAAAATCAGAAATTAGTTTTCTAATATCACCTTTAAATGTCTCAGCATAATTAACTTCTTCGCGATGAGTTTTTGTTAATAAATTACCTATATAAGTTGGTAATATTTCTTGCCTAAACTTATCCTCAACCTTCCAAAAGAAATAAATCAACTTCGCCAGCGTGCTTTTTCCCGAAGCCTGTGGCCCAATAAAAACCATGTAATCCTTGATTTCAAGGTTTATGTCTTTTAATGGGCCGAAATTTTTGACTTCGATGCGCTGCATGTATTTTGGAATTATTAATTCGATATCAAAGTCCCAACTTCTCCACCCATCACAAGGTCAAAAAGATTGCCGGTTTTGTTCATATCAAAAACGATGATGGGTACATTGTTTTCTTTACAAAGCGTGAAGGCAGTCAAATCCATAATTTTCAGATTTCTCGACAATGCTTCATCAAAAGTAAGTGAGGTATATTTTGTTGCCGTAGGATCTTTTTCAGGATCTGCTGTGTAAACACCGTCAACACGTGTACCTTTCAAAACCACTTCGGATTCTGATTCAATCGCGCGCAGACCTGCTGTGGTATCGGTTGTGAAATAGGGATTACCGGTTCCTGCACCAAAAATCACGATACGTCCTTTTTCCAGGTGACGTATTGCCCGTCGGCGGATCAAAGGTTCGCAAACCTGTTCCATCTTAATGGCAGACATCAGGCGCGTCCGCATGCCATGTTTTTCAAGTGAACTTTGAATTGCCATCCCGTTGATTACAGTGGCCAGCATGCCCATATGGTCGCCCTGTACCCGGTCAATTCCTGATTTTTCAACAGATGCGCCACGGAAAATATTTCCTCCGCCAATCACAATAGCAATTTGTACACCTACTTCCGCAATTCGTTTGATTTCTGACGAATAACTATCCAGAATGTTAAAATCGATTACTTGTGTTTTATCTCCACCGTTGAGTGCTTCTCCGCTAAGTTTGAGAAGGATACGTTTGTATTTAGGTTCGGGCATGATTTGTTTGTTGGTGTTTTTTCTGTAAAAATAAGTGTAGGCAGCTCAGATTACCAAGCATTTTATTGAAACTCTACCAATACCTGGTTTTTTTCTACGATTTGCCCGGCTGTAATTTTCAAAGTTTTCACAATTCCGGTACCAGGGGATTTGATAATATTCTCCATTTTCATCGCCACCAATACCAGTAAAGTCTCTCCTTTGTGCACTTCCTGGCCAGGTTCAACGGCAATAGACTGGATAAGTCCGGGCATTGGTGCTTTAAGATTATTTATTTTTGTGCTGATGCTGGCCTGCATACCCAATCCTTCCAGCAGCAGATCAAACTGATCTTTTACTGACGTTTCGAATAGTTGTCCGTTAATAAGGAGCTTGTAAGTTTTGCCGGCGATGCCCGTTTCCAGAACTTCAACATTGTAGGACCGGTTTTGCCATAAAACATGATATTGATTCTGGCTAATCTTCACAATATCACCATCGAAAATATTTTCTCCGACCGACCACAAACCTTTTTGCTGATCAATTTCAAAAGTTGAAATTTCACCGGATAAAACACCATCTACGGATTTGCCGCCTACATTTACTTTTAGCATAATACTTCACTGAATTCCTGTACAACTTCATTAAGGATCTGATCCAGCTCTTCATAAGACATGCCCTCGACAAGGCGCATACGGAAAGGTTTGAAGTTTTCCAGCCCTTTGAAATAATTGGTATAATGACGGCGCATTTCAAAAACACCGGCTATCGGACCTTTCCAGCGAATGGAGAATTCGAGATGGCGGCGGCAAACGGCCACACGTTCCGCAAGGGTAGGAGGTGCCAGTCTATGACCTGTTTTGACAAAATGTTTTATTTCATTAAAAATCCAGGGATTTCCAATCGTCGCACGTCCGATCATGATTCCATCGACACCAAAACGGTTTTTATATTCCAGTGCTTTTTCCGGACTATCCACATCGCCGTTTCCGAAAATCGGAATCGTAATACGCGGATTGTCTTTTATTTTAGCAATCAAAGTCCAGTCGGCTTCACCTTTATACATCTGCACGCGGGTTCTTCCATGGACTGAAAGCGCCTGAATACCTATATCCTGTAATCTTTCCGCTACTTCCTGAACGTTCTTAGTACTTTCATCCCAGCCCAGACGCGTTTTTACAGTCACTGGCAAATGGGTAGATTTCACAACAGCGTCCGTCATGCGCACCATTTTTGGTATATCCTGTAATAATGCAGCACCGGCTCCACGGCAGGCAACCTGTTTTACCGGGCAGCCATAATTAATATCAATCAGGTCCGGATTAACGCGGGACGCTATTTCGGAACAAGCGCCCATCGTTTCCACATCGCTTCCAAAAAGCTGAATACCAACCGGTCTTTCATATTCAAAAATATCCAGTTTTTGTACGCTCTTCGCAGCATCACGAATTAAACCTTCGGATGAAACAAATTCGGTATACATCAAATCCGCCCCGTTTTCCTTGCACACCGCACGAAAAGGCGGGTCGCTCACATCTTCCATGGGAGCAAGCAGCAGCGGGAAATCTCCCAGTTCTATTTTGCCGATTTTTATCATTTTCACAGATTTGAGATGCTTGTGGGAACAGATTTTATAAGTCTTTTATTCACTTAATCTTACAGCTCAACAATCACTCAATATTTTTAAATTCATAATTAGCTGTAAATTTACACCAATTATGCAAAAAAGTTATTCAAATTTGGTACATACACGAGTGCCCGGTACGTTGGGAGGTTTGTTGGTCTTGGTTGGTTTCGTGCTTATTGGAATGGCTGTTGGTAATATCCTGGCAATTGTGATCCTTGCTTTGCTAACATCTTCGGATGCAAATAGTATTACCGGTTTGTTAACCACACTTTTTGCAGAACCTGAAAAAGTGCCCAATGGATGGCTTTTAATGATGGTTTTGCAGGGAACAGTTCATTTTTTCTCCTATCTTCTTCCTTCGCTTTTGTATTGGTTTTACATGGAGAAGAAAGGTTTTCAGGATTTCAATTTTAAGAATAAACCTGTTGCCTCAATCTGGTTTCTTGTCTGCATATTAGTTTTGGTTTTTATTCCTGTCAATAGCTTTTTTATAGATTTGAATTCCAAAATGACATTCCCGGATTCATTGTCCGGCATTGAAAACTGGATGCGGGATAAGGAAGACCAGAATGCGATGCTGACCAGTTTTATGACCAGCTATACCCAGGTCGGTCAGCTGATCATTGCACTTATTGTGGTGGTACTTCTTCCGGCTGTTGGTGAAGAAGTCTTGTTTCGTGGAATTATACAGCGTAAACTTGCACAACATTGGATAAATCCGCATGTGGCGATATGGGTTTCAGCTGCCATTTTCAGTGCAATCCATTTTCAGTTTTTTGGATTTTTGCCACGCATGATTTTGGGTGCACTGTTTGGATATCTTTATTTCTGGTCCGGAAGGCTTTCTATTTCGATACTGGCTCATTTTATTAACAACGGATTTATCCTGGTTATGATGTTTCTCCGGAATATAAAAGTGCTTGATATTGATATTGAAGAAAAAGAAGTGATGCCTGTCGCTGCGATGATAGCCTCAGCAGTTTTGACCATTGGTATCATATATGAGATAAGAAAAAAGAGCGGTACAAAGCCGGTTTTGAGAACGGGTAATCAATAATAACTTAGATAATTAACACAGTATTTGCAGGGCGAATTTTTATGGATGATAATTGGGGTAAGGTATACAATACCAAACAAATGATAAGGGCGGAAATTGCTAGGGAAATATTGGAACAAAATGAAATTGCTGCTGTCATTCTCAACAAGCAGGATAGTGTTTATCCTATTTTGGGGCAGTTTGAAGTACATGTTCCTATGACTGAATTTGTTCGGGCGCAAACCATCCTATCTAATGAAGACTCCCTTACAGAATCTGAGTAATTTACAGCAGCGGACCATTACCGGATTAATAGGGTTTGTAATCATTCTTGGCTGTATTCTGTACAGCGAATGGAGTTTTCTATTGCTTTTTTGTACCATCAGCTCGCTCACACAACTCGAATTTTACAAGCTGCTGGGCCTCGACGGAAATCAGCCATTAACATATTATGGTACTTTCTGTGGCACAGTTATGATGTTATTGGCGTACCTTATAGAGCAGGACCTCGTTTCTTTCGAAAATTACTTCCTGATAAGTCCTTTGCTGTCGATGATCTTTTTTATCAAACTTTATAAAAAGAATGATTTAAAACCATTTACAAATATTGGTTTTACTTTTTTAGGGATAATTTACGTAGCACTGCCATTTTCATTGATCATTGTAATGGCCATGCGTGGAGGGACTTACAACTACGAGATCGTTTTAGGAAGTCTGCTTTTGCTTTGGGCTTCTGATATCGGCGGATATTTTGCAGGAACAAATTTCGGGAAACGGAAACTTTTTGAACGTATTTCTCCTAAAAAATCCTGGGAAGGGGCCATGGGTAGCGCTGCTTTTGCTGCACTTATTGCTTTTGTGCTCGGTCATTATTTCCGTACCTTCGAACCGTGGAAATGGTATTGTATCGGCGGGATTATCGTAGTGGTTGGTACCTATGGAGATTTGGTTGAGTCATTATTTAAGCGTAGTATAGCAATTAAAGATTCTGGAAACAGTATTCCGGGTCATGGTGGATTTTTGGACCGTTTTGATGGATTGTTGCTTTCAGCACCATTTATTGTAACATTTCTCAAATTGTTTTCCTGATCGTCCAATTAATTTCCTGCGCAGGCAATGCATCAGAGCATCAGGCGTTTTTAAGTAAAGGAACAGTTCTTTTAAAAATACAGAAGATTATATTGAAGTAATTTTATAATATATTAAAGTCATTTAATCAACCTATAACCCTTAAAGGCGCAGGAAACGATGTTCCGGGGCCGGAAAACGAAATTTAAGAATGAAAAAACGATTTCTAATATATTTTGCTATACTCGCAAGCGTGTTATGTGGGCAGGAGATTTTTGCACAAGGTGAGCAGAAGGCAATTATTTTTACCGGGGTAGTGGTTGGTGGAAAAAGTACTGATCGTTTACCAGGTGCCTATATTTTTATACCAAAAGCCGGTAAAGGAACACTGGCAGACAGCAGAGGTAATTTTACAATCCCGGTTTTTCCTGGCGATAGTATTATTTACAGCTACGTAGGATACAAAAAGCAATACCACGTTATACCTAGAAGTTATAATGCCGATACGTATTCCGCCATCGTAGCGATGCAGGAAGATGTAACCATGCTTTCAGAGGTTAAGATTTATCCATATGCTACCGAAGAGGATTTCAAAAAAGCATTTCTGGCTTTGAAATTACCAGATCAGGCAGACCGGGATGCTTTAGCGCGAAGTACAGATCCTGATTATATCAACCGGATGGCTGCTCAGGTTCCAAACAACGCACAGACCAATTATCGTTATACGATGGATCAGCAACTGTTTGGTCGTGAATCTGCGGCGGGGAAGGGTTTTGCCACAACCTTTCCATTCCTGAACCCATTTGCCTGGGCCAACTTCATCAAGTCGGTTAAAAGAGGTGATCTGAAACAAAAGGAATGGAGAAAAGATCTTAATAACGCGCCTCGTGAAAGCATTACCAGACAGGATGTTATCAAGAAAAACGAAGAATTTGAGAACCCTAAAAAGGATGAAAATAACAACTGATACAAATGTTAAAGTATCTTAAAATTCAGCCCGAAAGGCTGAATTTTTTTGTGCCCTATCGTTACTTTTAAGTAGAATTTGTAAGTTTGTCCGGATCGTCTGGTCATTTATTTCCAGCGCTGAAATAAATACCGATAACAAATGAAAAATAAGGGTTTGCTATTTTGGGTGTGCTTTGCAGTGCTATTTTATGCGCAAAACGTTTTTGCTCAGGGAGAACAAAAGGCAATTATTTTTTCAGGTGTCGTTGTAGGTGGAAAAAAAACTGACCTCTTGCCAGGAGCCTATATTTACATTCCAAAAGCAGGAACCGGTACGCTGGCACATCGCGACGGCTCTTTCACGATCGCTGTTTTTCCAGGCGATAGTATTGTTTACAGTTACGTAGGATATAAAAAGCAGTACCATATTATTCCAAAAAACTACAATGCAGATACTTATTCGGCTATTGTTTCCTTGCAGGAGGATGTAATGATGTTATCCGAAGTCAAGATTTATCCGTACAGCAGTGAGGAGGAATTCAAAAAGGCATTTTTAGCTTTAAAATTACCTGATCAGGCAGATCGGGACGCGTTGGCAAAAAGTACGGATCCGCAATACATCAGAAGATTATCGGAGCAGGTGGCCAATAATGCGCAAACGAATTACCGGTATTCAATGGATCAGCTGATGTTTGGCCGGGAATCTGCTGCTGGTAAAGGTTTTGCAACTACTTTCCCTTTCCTGGATCCGTTCCGCATAGCGAAGTTTATTAAATCAGTCAAAAACGGTGATCTGAAACAGCAGGAATGGCGAAAGGTATTGAATGATACGCCGCCGGAAAGTATCAATAAATATGATGTGATGAATGATAAAACGCAGTTCGATCAGCTTAAAAAGGAAGTTAAAAAGTAGACCTGAAATCTATTTAAATTCTTTAAGTATTACTTTTTCTCCATCATAAGCGGCGTAGGCCTGTCTGGTTTGTTTGGTAACCCATTCTCCCAGATTTATATATCGGCTGTTAGCATTCACCGCCAGGTCGAGTACCAGATGCCGGTGCCCGAAGATGTAGTAATCGTGATGTTGTTCTTTTTCAACATCCTTACAATAGTGAAGCAGCCACTCGTAATCTTCGCTCACAAACACTTCTTCGCCTTTTTTAATATTGGCAATCCTGCTTCTTTTTGACCATTGAGAGGCTATCCACATACCAATATCCGGATGTACGATCCGGAAGATCCATTGGAAGAATGAGTTTTCAAAAATCTGTTTCAGAATTTTATAAACTTTATCGCCAGGACCAAGTCCGTCTCCATGTCCAATTAAAAGTGATTTTTTTATACCGTCAGAACTGGTAATTTCAAAGTTTACAGGATTTCTGAAAATGGTCGCGCCAATTTCTTCTTTCAGATAACCGAACATCCACATATCATGATTTCCGGTAAAAAGTATAAGTTCGATACCACGGTCTGAAAGTTCAGCCAGCTTGCCTAATAACCGGACAAAACCTTTTGGAACGACGTGTCCGTATTCAAACCAGAAATCGAAAATATCACCTACCAGAAAAATGATCTGAGCATCATGTTCAATAGATTCCAGCCACTTCACAAGCACTCTTTCCCGGTCTCGGCTTTTTTCAACCGTGGGAACGCCAAGGTGAAAATCGGAGGAAAAATAAATTCTGCGGCCTTCCTGTAATACGACGGTTCTGGTTTCGAAATTGAAAATCATGCGATATAAACTAATGCGCCGCAATTTACGATCTTCTGCGAAATCGACACGACAGATTGTTCAGGAATGTGTCATTACCGGTTACACAATATCTCTGAAACTGAATGACATATTTCGTAAGTTTATAATTATGAGGCTCAGTTTAGATAAATAAACTATTGATAATCATGTATATAAAACTACAATTTCTATTGATTCTGACTTGCTGTTCCTATATGACAAAAGCTCAGATCCGGATCACTGATCCAGGCAAGGTTGCTGAAAGGCAGGCAGAAAATCGTGCAAACCAGAAAGTAAATCAAACCATTGACAAGGGTTTCGATAAAGTTGAAGAAGGAATTGGTGGTCTTTTCAAGAAAAAGGATAAGAAAACAAAAGAAGAGCCATCTGCCGGAAAAATCGAACAATCTGCAAATACTTCAAATAAAATCGACAATACTGCTGCAACGGAATCAGAATCCGTCGCTGTTGGCAATAATGCAAAACCAACACTGAAATCATATAGCAAGTTTGATTTTGTTCCAGGCGAAAAAGTGGTAGCCATTGAAGATTTTTCCCAGGATGCCGTTGGCGATTTTCCTGCGAAGTGGAATACAAATTCCGCAGGTGAAGTAGTCACAATTGCCGGTACCGAAGGAAAATGGTTAATGCTTGGTCCGGAAGGAGTTTTTTATCCGGAATTTGTAACCAAACTTCCTGAGAATTTTACATTGGAATTTAACCTGGCTACTACTTCTGATTTTAGTTTTTATTCCGGTGTAGTCCGTACCATTTTTGCCGAGGTTGCCAATCCGGCAAAGAGTTTTTCAATCTGGAAAGGGTTCGATGGTGACAAACAAAAAGGCCTGGAGTTGGGCCTGCATCCAAAAGACGCCGGCGGTCAGCAGGGAATAGCTAATTTCAATGTTTTTGAAGGTCCCGCCGAGTCGATTATGAAAAACGAAAAAAGTTTTCCTGCGTTTCATGTTCCGGATCACAATGTTGTTAAAGTTTCGATCTGGCGTCAAAAGTCGCGGCTTCGGTTATATGTGGATGATTACAAAGTCTGGGATCTTCCAAAAGCATTTAATCCTGCCACCAATTATAATTTTATCGCTTTCAGTAATCAGGGATATCATGTAGAAACCGACCGGTATTTTATTTCAAATCTCAGACTTGCCGTCGGCGCACCTGACACGCGAAACAAACTGATTACGGAAGGGAAATTCTCGACAACCGGAATTCTTTTCGATGTAAATTCAGCCAATATCAAACCGGAATCGTATGGCGTATTGAAAGATATTGCCAATGTTTTGAGCGAAAATGCAACCGTAAAAGTGAAAGTAATTGGCCATACAGATTCGGATGGTGATGATGCCGGAAATCTTGCTTTGTCAAAAAAACGATCAGAAGCGGTTAAAGAAGCACTTTCAAAAGATTTTGCAATTGATAAATCAAGACTGGAAACCGATGGAAAAGGTGAAACTGCTCCCGTTTCTCCAAACACGTCTGCCGAAGGAAAAGCCAATAACCGCCGTGTTGAATTTATTAAATTGTAAAAGGAATCATGGTTTTTTGATAGGCTCTTTCTAGCTTGCAGGTATTTATAAATATTATGTTATGCCTGGAAAAATATCCGTTTATCTGACTTTCGCCTTTTTTATTTTTGGTGGTTACGCAATGGCTCAAACGCCTAAAAGCACTGTTGCCAACCAAAGGGCTACACAATGGAAACCTGAAAAAGGACAGTATTATTTTAGTCATGCTTTGACCTATTCTTTTGAAAATAAAGAAAAGAAAACAAAAGGTGAAATTGTGATTTATGTTGATCCGGTGACCGGAACGATGTGTTTTAAACGTGAAAACAGTTTTGGAGATACCGGAAAAGCTTTTGATTTTATTCTTGCTTTTCAGGATGGGAAATACGTTTATTACGGCGCTGACGAATCCGCAAAAAAATTCAAAATGACCGAAAAGGTGGAAGAATTAAAGCCGGATGCAGAAACAATTGCTCAGCAAAAGGAAGATTTCAGTACCTATTGCATTCCAACCGGAAATACCCGTAAAGACTTTGGTATGGAAAGTATTGAATACGAACTTTCATACCCGACTTCCGATGCAAAAGATAAATTGTGGCTGACCAAAACACCTTTCGGCATTAATCCATTATACGGATTTGACCTGATCGACGGCGTTGCAAGTCTGCCGGTATCATTTGATTACACGCATATTTTCAATAACAAACAGCTTCTCACAGAATTGGATTCCAAGGGGCTGATCCTTAAACTGAAAAGTTATGAGCCTAATCCTTTTTTAGCTGTTACCCGCGGTTATGCGGAAGTAAAGGCTGAGAATTAGGCTCATTTTTTATTTATTGTGCCGCTTCTCTTTCCGCCATTACTTCGGAAAGAGGGCGCATATTTGCAGGGATTTCTTCTCCTGTTTCTTCTTCCGCAGTATAAGGAAAAACATCCAGAATTGGCGTTAGATTCATGTCCGTAGTTTCATAAGGAATCAGCATCGTGCGCAGACTTTCAGTGATCCGCTGCAAAGCCTGATCGATCCCATCGGCATTGACAAGCATATAATTCACTACTTTTTTCTCTTTTCCACTTTTTTCATCCACAGAAAAATAGATCACTTTTGCCTTGAACCATTTCTCTCCGTCTTCGTAAGAAAATAAATCGGCCAGGCGCATACGCGTAATGCTGGTAACACTGAAATCACTCGCACCCGTTACGATTTGTTGATAAAGCCTTGCTTCTGATTCTGTGTAGGACACCGCGTCTACCAGATAAACTTCATTAATTGTTTTAAGACTTCCTGCCTCATCTTCTTTTTGGTAACGTATTTTTCCTAAATACCAGCTTGCCATTGTAGTCTGTTTTTGATTAAAGTGGATACAAAAGTTTGCAAAGGTATAGTTTGAGAATATGGCTTGCAACTCGATTTTTTTAACGAAAATCCTTTATCAGATTTTAACTTAAAAAAAGTGATGACAAAAGAATAATCCGTTTGAAGTATGCGCGTTGTAGTAGCTACTGTTTATCTTGCATAAAAATTATTAAAACACACAATGAAAAAACGAATTTGGTTTGTTGCGGTTTTGGCCGCTGTTGGATTATATTTTACTGGCTGCGGTGTAAGTCGCCAGGTTTCGGAAGCAAAGGTTTTCGGTGATTGTAAGTATAAAATTGCGTCTGCCGATAGTATCTATCTGGCCGGAATTGATATCAATGAATTCAGAAATATCAAAAGTATGAGCGATCTGAACATTGCAAGATTTCCAAAACTGGGCCTCGCGCTTTTGCGTAAGGATGTGCCATTGGATCTTCGTGTTAACCTGGATATAAATAATCCAACAAGAAAAAAGGCTGCTGTCAATCAGTTGGAGTACAAAGTGTTATTGACAAATACTGAAATTTTCAATGGTTTTTTTAATCAGAAAATTGAAGTTTATCCCGGAAGTGGCAGTACCCGTGTTCCATTGAAATTAAGCGCGAATGTTTATAATTTGCTGACAAATGATCAGACCAGAGATGAGTTTATCAACATGGTAATGACTCTGACCGGAAAATCGGATGCTAAACCAGCGAAGTTTGTAGTGAAGGTTAAACCTACGCTCGATCTTGCGGGAAAAACAATCAATTATCCCGGATATATAACTTTTGATCAGGAGATTACAACTGACATGGTTCTAAAAACGAAATAGTCAAATTGTTGTCTGGGCATACTTTTGATAAAACGCATAAAAAATGGCTGGTGGACTGATTATTTTCATTCTATCAGCCATTTAAATTAATTCTAACACTAAGAAAATTGGATAATTCCTTTCTACAAAACCCCCGTTTATTTGAATATTTTGTACTTGTACTAATATTAGCACTGCTGTTCGGACTTACATTTTTATCAAATAGTCTGAAAAAATTCAGGAATTTTCTCGGATTGGGTTTAATAATTGTTCCGGTTGCCTACTTCTATATTATTCTCAATGCCCACGTTGTCAATATTCCTTATGAAGATGACTATAATCTTCTGGAAACGATTTACAAGCTGAAAAACGGTACGGGTTTTGTCAATACCGCAAAAGTACTTTTTGAACAGGTCAATCAGCACAGGTTTGCTTTTGAGCGGATTGTGATGCTCATTATGGTATTATTTACCGGCACAGTTGATATAAAATTGCAGGTGATGCTAGGCAATCTTTTCATGCTCGGTATCCTTTATCTCTTTTTTCTTGCATTTAAAAAGGAGAAAGTTTCCTGGCATTATTTCATTCCGATTCCATATATTCTCTTCAATCTGGTATATTTTGAAAATGCTATCTGGGGAATTGCAGCCATCCAGAATACTCCACTGCTGTTTTTTGCCATGTTAACTGTTTATTTTATTGGTAAACCGGATAAGAAAAGCTGGAATTTTGCTGTAATGGCGGCCATTGTTACCATGTTTATCAGTGGCAGTGGCATGTTGACCTGGATTATTGGCGGGGTTATTCTTTTCTTTCAAAAGCGATACAAATTACTGGCTCAATGGATGGGAATAGCAATTGCCCTGATTCTTTTCTATTTCCTTTTTGATTATCAATTTATATCCACGGGTCAGGGGAAAGTCTGGGAACATCCGGTTTTCAATCTGATTTTTATATTCGGATTCTGGGGGAATGCTTTGTATATGGATATTCCTCATCCGCTTACGCCAGTCTTTTATAAGGATATGGTCATGTGCGTATTTTTGGGTATGGGCATATTTGCAGCCTTTCTGGCGTGGGTTATCAGGATCTTCCTCAGCAAAGACAGGCCATGGACCCATTGGTTTTTGCTGGGGGCGTTTATGTTTCTGATGGGCACCGGGGCAATGTTTATTGTCAGCAGGCCGGCGGCTAATTTTTTAATGTATGGAGGAAATATTTTTTCCAGACGTTACATGATTTTCGGCGTTGTGCTTTTGGCCATTGCTTATGTTGGTCTGATGTTGGTGGTCAAAAATTACAAAAACATTAGTTTATCATTATTCAGTTTGTGCCTGATAGGTTGTCTTGCCTTAAACTTTGTAAGTTATTTCTACTCCATACGAAGTATCAGGGAACAACGTGAAAAGTTATCTCTTGACGCGTATTACTGGAAAAATTATACAACGCTTTTATCTGTCGGATTTAATTATGGCGATATACCTTTCTGGAACCACCCGACCAGGATGAAAAATCTTGTTAAAAATCTGGAAAGCGATGGATTGCTTCACTTGTATGAATCTGACAAATTACCTGCTGCCAACCGCCTTATTCCGGAAACGGAAAAGGTGGGGGAATATGCACCTAAGCTGAATATCAATCTGGGTTTACGAAATGGTGATGAAAATATCCCGATCAGATACATCACCTTCGAAACCAAAATAGGTGTTCACCCTAAACCTGCTTATTTTGTTTTAGTTTCTGACCGGCATATCAATCTGCTTCCAGCCATTCCAGTGCCAAATACTTTTTCTGATTTTTTGAAAAAAAGAACATATTACGACGATAAATATTCATTTTCTTTTTACAAGAGAAAAGTACCAAAAGGCAAGTTTGATATCTGGTTATTATCGGGCGGAATGGAAAACCCTGGTAAGTGGGAATCGCGCTACACCAGAGAAAAAATATTTATATTTTAGAATATAAATTGCTGTTATCTCATTGTTTAACACTTTTTCTGAAACCAGGTTTTTATGCAAATTCTTACATACAATCTCAACGGAATCCGTGCAGCTTTGAAAAATGGCCTGCTGGAATGGTTAAAGGATAAACCTTTTGATATACTATGTTTTCAGGAAGTAAAAGCAACGCCCGACGTAGTTGACCTTTCAGGATTTGCGGCATTGGGTTACGAGCTGATTGGCTGGCATGCGGCTGAAAAGAAGGGTTACAGCGGCGTGGCGATTTTTTCAAAAATAAAACCCGACTTTGTTTCACTTGGATTTAACCTGCCGGTTTATGATAGTGAAGGAAGAATTTTACGTGCTGATTTTGGCGACATTACTTTGTTGAATTGCTATTTCCCATCCGGTACGAGCGGAGAAATCCGGCAAAGCGTAAAAATGAGTTTCCTTGAAGATTTCAATAACTGGGTAGATATGCTGCGCGTTGCAAGACCTAATTTAATTATCTGCGGAGATTACAATATCGCACATACGGAAATGGATATCCATAATCCAAAAGGAAATAAGAAGTCATCAGGGTTTTTGCCGGAAGAAAGAGAGTGGATGACAAAATGGTTCGGCAGCGGATATACCGATGCTTTCAGGCATATGAATCCTGATTTGCAGGAGTATTCGTGGTGGACTTACCGCTCAGGGGCAAGGGCAAATAACAAAGGCTGGCGAATCGATTATATCTCGGTAGCCGATTCGATTAAAGACAGAATTGTAGGAAGCAGGCAATACAATGATGCCGTACATTCGGATCATTGTCCTGTTTGGCTGGAAATTGAATAGGAATATTCGTCCTTATCTAGTGTCAATAATATTTTGTATTTTTGATAATGCCAGTTTGTAAAACCTAAGTTATGAACATCCCAACACCTGTTACTTTACGAATGGGAGAATTGATGAGTGAAGAAGATTTCTATCAGTTTTGCCAAATGAATGACACACTAGAGTTCGAAAGAGACTCAAATGGAAATATTATACTTATGTCACCGACTGGTTCTTACACAGGAAGTCTGAATTTCCGTGTCTTGGGTAATTTATTCGTTTGGAATGAAAAATGGGGTTTAGGAGAAGCATTTGATTCCGCAACTGGATTTACTTTACCAAACGGAGCAATTCGTTCTCCTGATGCATCTTGGATTAAGAATGAAAGATGGGCATCTCTGGATGATGAGGAAAAGGAAAAGTTTGCTCCCATTTGTCCTGATTTTGTTGTAGAAATTCGGTCTAAATCTGACGAGCTGAAATACCTTCTGGAAAAGATGGAAGAATATATTGAAAATGGAGTACAGCTGGCTTGGCTAATTGACCGTTTTGAGGGAAAAGTTTACATTTATAAGGGTGATAAATCTATCACAAGGCTTGATTCATTAAAGGTGAAACTTTCTGGCGAAAATGTACTTCCGGAATTCGTTCTTGACTTGGAATCATTTATCAAATAAAGTTTTAATAAATTTTACTATTGTTCAGCTACTACCTCATTTACAAACCTTTCGGAATGCTTTCGCAATTTACCCGCGAGGGCGACCACGCTACCTTGGCTGACCTTGATTTTAATTTTGCAAAAGATATTTATCCCGTCGGCAGACTGGATGCAGATAGTGAAGGATTGCTTTTGCTTACCAACGATAATTATCTCAAAACAAAACTACTGGAACCTCGAAACCGGCATAATAGAACTTATTACGTTCAGGTTGAAGGCGAAATATCCAGCGAAGCCTGCCAAAAAATGGCGGATGGCGTGATAATTTCCATCAACGGGAAATCTTATCAAACCCTGCCGGCGTCAGCTTCCCAATTGGGAGAACCAACACTGCCTGAAAGAAATCCTCCAATCCGTTTTAGAAAAAATATTCCTACTTCCTGGGTTTCCATTACGCTTCATGAAGGTAAAAACCGTCAGGTGCGTCGTATGACTGCCGCCGTTGGTTTTCCAACTTTACGTCTGGTCCGCTGGGCAATAGGAAAAATTAATCTGGCTGATTTTGGTACAGACGGAGCTAAACCGGGAGACGTATGGGAAGTTACAGATCAGGAAGTCCGTAAGCTCCTGATTTGATATCGGTACTTACTTGATAAAACAACTAATTGGACTTGCCAAACCGGATAGAAGGGTTAATTTTGTAGTTATCCTGTTTTCAAAATTGATATTAGTTGGCAAAGGAACAAAAAGAAACTCCGCTTAATAAACAGTATAATCAGATTAAGGCCAAGTACCCCGGTGCATTGCTTCTTTTCCGGGTTGGCGATTTTTACGAAACATTCGGAGAAGACGCGATACGTGCGTCCAAGATACTTGGAATCGTACTGACGCGTCGAAATAACGGCGGGTCGCATGAAGAACTTGCCGGATTTCCTCACCATTCCTTAGATAATTACCTTCCAAAACTGGTTCGCGCCGGTGAGCGTGTGGCTATTTGTGATCAGTTGGAAGATCCATCAACAGCTAAAGGAATTGTAAAACGTGGTGTTACGGAACTGGTTACGCCGGGCGTTTCCATGAACGATAATGTGCTGGATACACGCAGGAATAATTATCTGGCTGCGGTGCATGTGGGTGGTGAAGATATGTACGGAATTTCTTTTCTGGATATTTCTACGGGAGAGTTTATGACGTCGCAGGGCAATGCGGCCTATGTTGATAAAATGCTTCAGGGTTTTACGCCATCGGAGGTATTATTTTGTAAAAAACACAAACAGGAATTTAATCAGCTTTTTGGAGGTAAGTTTCATACTTTTCAACTGGAAGACTGGTGTTTTGGATATGATTATGGTTATGAGCAGCTGACTACACATTTCAGCACCACAACACTAAAAGGTTTTGGTATTGAAAATCTGTCGATGGGTATCATCGCAGCCGGTGTCATTCTGCATTATCTGCGGGAAACTGAACACAGGGAAGTAAGCCATATCAGCCGCGTTACAAGGCTGGAAGAAGAGAAATACGTATGGCTTGACCGCTTTACGGTCAGAAATCTTGAACTGGTTTTCCCGCAACAGGAAGGCGGTGTGCCTTTAATTCAGATTCTGGACCAAACTGTTACGCCTATGGGCGCGCGTTTGCTGAGAAGATGGGTTGTTTTACCGTTAAAGGAAAAGTTGCCAATTGAGGAGCGCCTGAATACCGTTGAGTTTTTTCTTGCCAATGATGAATTGCATGAATCTATCACCCAATATTTAAAACAAATCGGGGATCTGGAAAGATTGATTTCAAAAGTTGCCGTTCGCAGGATCAGTCCGCGTGAAATGGTTCAGCTGAAAAAATCATTGAAACAAATCGGCCCGATCAAGGAGATCCTGGGCAAAATAGCGTCGACACATACCAGCTATGCAGTTTTAAACAAATATGCTGATCAACTGAATCTTTGTACTTTTTTGATTGATAAAATTGAAACAGAATTAAGAGAAGATGCGCCGCTGCTGATTAATCAGGGCGGAATGATCAAGAGTGGAATTGACGCGGAACTGGACGAATTACATGCCATTTCCCGTGAAGGAAAAGGATTTCTATTGAAGCTTCAAAATGAAGAAATGGAGCGGACGGGAATTCCTTCACTTAAAATCGCCTATAACAGAGTTTTTGGATATTATCTTGAAGTTACCAATTCACATAAAAATAAAGTCCCGGAAGAATGGATTCGTAAACAAACGCTTGTCAACTGCGAACGATACATTACGCCGGAACTCAAAGAATACGAAGAAAAAATACTGAACGCAGAGGACAAGATTTCGGCCATTGAATTCCGTATTTTTTCAGCTTTGATATTGACTGCGGCCGAGTATGTCGGTACCATTCAGCAAAATGCAACCATCATTTCTACACTGGATGCGTTGGGTTCCTTTGCCACCACAGCCAGAAAAAACAATTATGTAAAGCCTGTAATCAATGAAGACAGGATTCTGGATATTAAAGACGGTCGCCATGCGGTTATAGAACAACAGTTGCCGTTAGGTGAAAGTTACGTTCCCAATGATCTTTATCTGGATAATGAAACGCAGCAGATTATTATAATCACCGGACCAAACATGGCGGGAAAATCTGCCTTGTTACGTCAAACGGCCCTTATTGTTTTAATGGCCCAAATGGGAAGTTACGTACCTGCAAAAGCGGCTACGATTGGTATTGTTGATAAGATATTTACGAGGGTAGGAGCGAGCGACAATTTGAGCAGGGGAGAAAGTACGTTTATGGTTGAAATGACCGAAACGGCCAGTATCCTGAATAACCTTAGCGACCGCAGTCTGGTTTTGATGGATGAGATTGGCCGGGGAACGAGTACTTATGACGGTGTTTCCATAGCCTGGGCCATTGCCGAATATTTACACAATCAGCCTTTGGTGAAACCGAAAACCTTGTTTGCTACACATTATCATGAATTAAATCAGCTTTCGGATGATTTTCCACGCATCAAAAACTTCAATGTTGCCGTAAAGGAAGTTGACAATAAGGTAATATTTTTAAGAAAGCTGAAACCGGGCGGAAGTGCGCATAGCTTTGGTATACACGTGGCACAAATTGCCGGGATGCCGCAACCAATTGTGTTACGTGCCAGTGAAATTATGCATCACCTGGAAAAAGATCACGTTGCCGATAAACATCAGAAAAAGATCAAGGAAATGCCGAAAAATAATTTTCAGCTCAGCATTTTCGAGCCAACCGATCCAAGACTTGAAAAGTTAAAAGAAGATCTGGCCTTAATTGATGTAAATACGTTATCCCCGATTGAGGCACTTTTAAAACTGAATGAATTTCAGAAGATGTTGCAAAAAAAATAAAATTACCACAGTGCGAGCTGTATTTTAATCTAATAACTCCTAATCTTTTTATGAAAAATTTGACGCGTTATCAATTGATGGCCATGATGTTCCTCCTTTATTTTATTTGGGGATCGTGGTATGGCCAGATGAGTAAATATATGTTTAATTCTTTGCATGCAACCGGCGTTCAGGTAGGTGGGGCATATGCTGCTTTTTCTATCGCCATGATCATTGCGCCGTTTTTTGTGGGGATGATTGCGGACCGGTATTTTGCTGCGCAGAAAGTGTTAGGTGTATTAAGTTTGGCGGGAGCAGCTTTGTTGTATTTAATAACAGGAATTACAGACGCTGACACATTCTTCTGGGTGATTTTGGCTTACTGTATCACTTTCGCACCTACAATGGCTTTGACGACTTCCATTGCGATGCAGCACGTGAAGGATACAGAAAAAGATTTTCCAACAATTCGGGTGATGGGAACGGTGGCCTGGATCGTGGTTTCTAATATTATCGGATATTATGGTTTTGGAGATAGTGTAATGATCTTTAAGATTTCCATGATCGCAGCTGCTGTATTGGGTGTTTATTCATTTTTCCTTCCCAATACACCGCCGAAACCAAATACAAGCACTACCTTTTCTGACATTCTGGGTTTGGATGCCTTCAAACTTTTCAAAGACCGCTCTTTTGCGATTTTCTTTATTTCTTCTTTGCTGATCTGTATTCCTTTGTCATTTTATTATGCCATGGCCAATCCGTCTCTGACAGATTCGGGTATGACTAATGTTGAAAATAAAATGTCGCTTGGGCAGGCTTCGGAAGTAATTTTCATGCTTTTGATTCCTTTTGCTTTCCGGAAATTTGGCGTTAAGTGGATATTGATCGTTGGCTTGATTGCGTGGATTGTCCGTTTTATCGGTTTTGGATATGGTGATGCAAGCAGTGAGTGGTTGCTTTACATGGCAATATTGCTCCACGGTGTTTGTTATGATTTCTTCTTTGTTACAGGGCAGATCTATACGGATAGTAAAGCAGGGGAGAAATATCGTTCTTCTGCGCAGGGATTAATCACGATTGCTACTTATGGTATCGGTATGGGGATTGGTTCTTGGATTGCCGGTATTGTGGCAGATCAGTATACTGTGAATGGTGTGAAGGATTGGACAAGTATCTGGATGGTTCCGGCTGGAATTGCTGCTTTGGTGCTTGTTTTGTTTGTTTTGTTCTTTAAGGATAACAAGGTGAAGGCTGAGGCGTAAGGTAAAAGGGTTTCACGCAAAGTAGAAAAGTTTAAAAGGGAAGGTCGCAAAGTTTTATTTGCGGCTTTTTTGTTTTTGGAGCCAGAAATACTCCAGATGGCAGAGCCATCTCCTGTTTATAGAAAAAATGGCTGGATTTTGATTTTTTGACTCCTTCGGAGTCTCCTGTTTTTTGCCTGATATTAGAATTTGATCGAAATTCCAGGAGGCTCCGAAGGAGCCAGGAATGCTGTTGGGTATCTCAAATTTCTATAAACAGGAGGCTCTGATAGAGCCGTAAATGTGTTTGTGATTCCTGAATGGGTTTTAATGATTTTATAAAATAAAAGGTCACCAAGTCCGAAAACATGATGACCTTTTATTCGTATTATATTTAATTATCGAACCTCAGGCTCAATAAATTTCTCACCAATCGTCTCTGTCTCTGGAATCACCTCTTTTGGATCCGCCACCTTTCTTGTAATCTCCACCATCTCTTCCGCCGCGTCCGTAATCCGATTTTGGTTTCCCGCCGTATCCGCCGCTGCCACCACCATAACCTCCGCCGCTGTTTCCGCCTCCACTATAACCTCCACCGCCACCGGCAGGTTTATTTCTTCCGAAATTAGCACTTCTGTCACTTGCGCCCGGGCCGCTGCTACGCGTGTCACTGCTACGAGAGTCACTGCTGCTGCTGGTTCTTGGCTGGTCTCCCGGTGTTCTCTCTTTTTTCTGCGATTCGTTTACTACCAACGGTCTGCCGTACATTTCAACTCCATTCAATTCACTTATGGCTAGTTTAGCCTGCTCATCATCAGGCATTTCTACAAACCCAAACCCCTTGCTTTGACGTGTAATTTTGTCAATAATAATTTTTGCGGAGCTTACTTCACCAAATTTTTCAAAAGCTTCACGCAACTCGCTTTCTTTTAACTTAAAAGAAAGACTCCCAACAAAAATGTCCATAGAAATGCCTGTTTTTTAAAATTCTGTTTTGTTAGGATAAATATATTATTTTAACTGATAAGCTACTACACTATTTTTCAAAAATGTTGGTACATACACAATCTTTTTCCTGGCGTCGTACCCGATATCGGCAGTATTGCTGCCTGCTGCCTTCGTATCCAGCATCAATTCCTTAGATCCGTCAGATTTTACGTAATAGATAACGCCAGCCCAGCAGGACACAATGTATTCACCTGGTTTAACTTCTTCAATACCATCTGTGCTTTTATCCAGACCTTCTGCTATGGTCGTTGGCTTCTTATTTGCGTCCAGTTTTATCAACGAACCGCTATCCAGGATCAGTAAGTCGGAACCTATTGCCAGCAGGCCATTCGGGCGTGTCAGGGTTTCGTAATAAGTTGATACTTTCCCATCTTTCAGTAGATGAACTTTGTGTGTGTCAGAATCTGAAACATAGATATTTCCTTTTGAATCGATAGTGAGATCGTTCAGGAATTTTGATTCTTCAACAGGATATTTTTTCAGGATTTTCCCGGATTTAAAGTCAATTTCAACAATATCCGTAACATCGGCTACATAGAATTTTGAACCAAGTCTTCCCATCCCTTTGGGTGCATTCAATCCTGAAACCCAATTCAGATCAATCACTTTTCCATCCAGCCCCACTTTCCCAATAGCACCTTTTCCATCTTTTTCACCTGCTTTACCATCAATTTGTGCTACATATAAAATTTTGTCGGTTGCGCTGTAAAATACAGATTCAGGAACAGGAATTGTCCCTTCTGTGGCCCAGATTTCTGCCAGGGTATTTTGTGCCTGAACAGAAAAAAAAGATGCTGTAAAAAGGGCTGTAAAAAATAGATTTTTGATTTTCATTTGAATGTGATTTGTTTGAAATTGAGGTTAAATCGTTTAGACTATTGGATTTGAAATCATTATTATACCAAAGCTAAATAAAAAAATACAAAAAAAGTCCGGTCAGTTTTGGACCGGACTTTTTAAATTTTTTGCAAAATATAGTTACTTCTTCTTTTTAACTTTTTTCTTTCCGGATGCCACAGGCTCCTCGGTTGCCTTCGAAAGATCCTTGATACGGATGTTTCTGAATTTTAAAGGAGCACCATGTCCAAGAAATCCAAGATGACCTGTTGTGTTTTTTAAACCCGGATGATCTCTGTGATCGGCAGTTCCATTTTTGCTGGCTTCGGCAAGATCGCCTTCCGTGATCACAGTACCGTTCAGCGTAACTTTTATTTTTGAACCTTTAAGATATACTTCCTCGTAGTTCCATTCACCAAGCGGTTTCAGAAATCCGCGTTTTGCAGGGATAATGCCATAAGCAGAACCGTGATACTGATATTCTTTCAAATCTTTATAAATGTCAGCATCGTTATCAAGGATTTGAATTTCTGTTCCAACATAAGCAGCATCGCCTTCCATAGGCGTACGAACACCCAGACCGTTATTTGCGCCTGGTGTTAACTGGAATTCAAAACGGAAGACAAAATCACTGAATTCATCTTTTGTGTAAAGATTTCCTTTTCCGCCGCCATTCGGATTACAAACCATCTCACCGTTTTCGCTGGTGTAATCGATTGTATTACCAACCCATTCGTGCATGTTTGTGCCGTCGAAAAGAATTTTATAACCTTCTTTTTTCTCTTCATCAGAAAGCATAAAAGGTTCCGGACGAGGAATTTCACGAACATAGATGTCACGGTAGTAAACGATGTTTCCATGAGCCTGCAATTCCAGTTGCTCTTTTACGAAAATTGGTAATTTACGATCCCAGTAATTTTCAAGGATCACATTGTCAACCACTTTTTCTCCGTTCAGTTCAACCGTTACACGGTCTCCGACCATGGTAATATGGAAGTTGTTCCAGTCGCCGATAGCGTTGTCTGCAAGTTTGGTTGGGTTTTTCGGATTTTTGGCGTTGTTATATAATCCGCCAGACCCCACCTGAGCACCCACATCCACACGCGATGTATCCCATATCTGAACCTGAGGCGTACCGCGCAAATAAATTCCTGCATCACCTTTTGATTCAATTTTCCAGTCAACATACATTTCAAAATCCCCGTATTGTTTAACCGTACAAAGGTTATCTCCATGACCTGAAAACACCAGATTGCCCTCCTGTGCAGACCAGCCGGATTTCATAATTTCATCTGCTTTTTTCTGTTTTGCTGCCATAGTATCAGCGCTCATTTTTTCACGGGCGATCGGATTTTCTACCAGACCTTTCCAACCTGTTAAATCTTTCCCGTTAAATAAAGAGACAAAACCTTCGCCAGCCGGCATTTCAGCCAGATATTTACGGATTGATTCTTTTTGATATTCACTGTCCTGGCCTTTCAAAACCGAAGAGGTTTTAGTCATCAATGTACGAACTTCCGCTCCGCTGAAATTTTTGTTCGCCAAACCGATATTCATCACAGCCTGTGCCGCAGCCTGCTGAACAGCACCGGAATTGTCAAGATATTTTCCAGCCAAAAGCAAGGCGTTAAAAGTTTTGTATCGTTGTAACTCTTTTAATATCAATTCTTTCTGCACATCTGTTTTTGCAATGTCTATCGCATTATGAAGCATTAATACTTTGTTTACAGGCGTTTTTGGAGATTTTGATATGCCGGAAACATAACCGGTTAGCGCAAGATTAAAATCTTCGGGATCCGTAGATTTTTTTGCAATGGCCAAAAGTTCGTTGGCAGCACTTGCGTCCATCCAGTTAGATAGTGCCGAAATAGCTGCTTTTTTAAAAACTGCATCACCTGTATTATAGGATGAAACAACCGAAGTCAAAGCTTTATTTCCACCAATGCTGGCCAAAACTGCCATGTATCGTGATTGTTTATCCGCAGGTGAAGCGGCAATTTGTTTCAAAATCAGATCACTCTGCGCCGTGGCATTTCCTGATTCTTTTACCGCTGTTTTTATACCATTTTGAACAGCTGTTATTTCGTCAGCATTATTTACAGAACCTAAAAATGTAAATAGCAAGGGAAGATCATTTGAAGTTGCCAGTGATTTCAAGGCATTGAATGCTGCCGTGTTTACTTCTGGATTAGTATTGTTCAACAGGGCGGAAACCACATTCATTTTGGAACTTGCAGCACGTGCTGCTAAAACATCGATTACGGCAGGTTGTGCCGCAACAGGTAAAGTGGGTAAAGCAGCCGCAAGCTGATTCACAACCGAATTTCCTTTCAAAGTCAGAAGTGTATTTTTAACCGCTTTGATTTCATCAGCATTACCTTTTTTCAAGATTGGAAGCAGGGCAGGAAGACTGCTTTCTCCTCCGATTTTTCCGACCGCCCAGATAGCTGCCATTTTCACTTTGGCGTCTTTTGAAGCAAGTGATTTGTTAATCGTTGCCAGCGCATCTTTCGATTCAGCGCGGCCCAGCATGTAAATAATCTCAGCCTGAACTTCCGGTTTTGCTTTTTTCATAGCATTCAACCAGGGCGTAGTTCCGTCGGCCATTGTATATTTCTGGCCGAGTTTCAAAGCCGCTGCGCGGTATTCAGGATCTGTGCTATCCAGTGCTTTTACCAAAACAGGAACACTTTCACGTTTTTTGCTGTCGGCATATATTTTCAAGGCAGACGAACGGGTACCAGTCTGTTTGGCGTCGACCAAGGAAGTTGTAAGGGCCAAAGCCGCTTTTTCTGCAATCGGAGCGTTTCCGGTTAATGACAAACGTGACAAATAATTCAGATAAGCCGCAGTTGAATTTGCTTCATCATAGAGATAATTGGCCTTCATTGCAGCCGCTGCCAGGATGGATTCAGAAGATGGAGCAGCGATTTCTGAAAGCGCGAACAAGCTGACTTTGCGTAAATTCAAATCCTCACTTGCAGCCGTTTTTTCAATAACACCAGCTGCTTCTTTAAAACGGCTCATGCCCAGTGCTTCTGTGATCGAAATCTGTGATTTTCCTTTTGCATCTGCCAAAGCCTGTAAAAGTGCTTTTCCTGCGCTTTCAGTACCAATTCTTGCCAATGTTCTGGCGGCAGGTCCTGACAAATATTCATCTGAAAGATAAGTTGCTACAACCGGAACGGCTTCGTCTTTACCGATTGTTTGTAATTGATAAATCAAAAACTGCTTGGTTTCCGGCGATTGTGCTTTGGATAAAGCTTCAACATAAGCCTCGGCAGCATTTTTGCGCCAAGCTTCTTTTCCTGATTGAGATGCGTAATAAGTAAATCCGCCCAATGCATATTGTGCTTTGGCGTCATTTCCTTTGCCAGGTGCTACGAGCATCGATGCGATCTGAATCAATCCCGGTTTTCCGAGATCGGCCAGTTCGTCCATACTTTTCTTTAACTGAGCTGCATTATCAGCCGGAAGTTGCGCAAGCAGATCGGCAACGCGGGTTGACAAAGTTCTGTTTTTATCCAATTGTGCCATTGCAGCGGTATTTAACACACAGCAGGCAAGCAGCGCATATATAATTTTTTTCATGATCTGTTTTAAATGAATGAAACGTTTTTTGTATTTCTCTTTTTCATAATTTGAATTAAGATCAATACAGAAATTACTGTGTACACACGGATCCGGGCTATTTTAAATCCGTATCTAAAAGTTTACATGGTCCAGGGCCCACGCATGGGCTGGTCGATTAGCCGGTTTGCACCTTCGTCATCAATAAATTCTTGTTTCACAGGATCAAATTTTAATGATCTGCCCAAACGCAAAGCAATAAGGCCCATATTAACGATCGTACAGGAACGGTGTCCGTTTTCTTCATTTAAAGCGAATTTCTGACGGCTCTTCACAGCTTCAACAAAATTTGTAACCTGGGGTTCCGGGTCCGGGAAAGCCGCCAGTTTCTTTTCAAGATCCTGGATATCCGATTTGAAATTTGGATAAAGTTTTCCTTTTGGCCCTTCAATATAAGCCACATTTTCGTCCTTGCCTTCACCATCCAGGATGATCTGGCAGCCATCTGCATAGGTATAAGTAATACGTCTCCAGGTACCAACCGCTTCGGTATGCTGCTGAGGAGCATCCACTTCCACGCTCACCGGACTGGTATCGTCTTTTCCAAGGAAATACTGGATTGGGTCAATATAATGTTGTCCCATATCGCCTAATCCGCCGCCATCATAATCCCAGTAACCACGGAAAGTCTGATGCACACGGTGTTCACTATATGGTTTGTAAGGAGCAGGGCCGAGCCACATGTCATAATCAAGTTCTGCCGGAACAGGCATAGGTTGATTATCTGTTTTCCCAACCCAGTAAAATTTCCAGTCGAAACCAGTATGCTTACTTACTGTTACTTTTAACGGCCATCCAAGTAAACCACTTTGAACCAGCTTTTTGATAGGTTTCACGGTCGTTTTCATACCATAAAAATTATCCTCAAAACGGAACCAGGTATTCAGTCGAAAAATTCTTCCGTGCTGCTGAACTGCTTCCACCAAACGTTTTCCTTCGCCGATCGTGCGTGTCATTGGTTTTTCACACCACACGTCTTTTCCGGCGCGCGCTGCATCGGCTGCAATGATGCCATGCCAGTGCGGAGGCGTTGCCACGTGAACAATATCAACTTCCGGTAATTGAATCAGTTCGCGATAGTCAGAAAAGGTTTTGACGCCTTTGTCAACAAGATCCACTGCTTTTTGAAGATGGGTTTTATCAACATCACAAAGAGCTACAACCTTGGTTCCGGCATAAGGAATGTGGCCGCGGCCCATGGAACCTACGCCTACAATTGCTTTTGTGAGCTGATCGCTTGGCGCAATAAAACCTTTGCCTAATACATGGCGGGGTACAATTGAAAATGTGGCGATTGTCGCCAGCGAACCTTTGATAAAGTTACGCCTGGACGAAGAGGTGCCTTTCTTTTCTTTCATTAGTTAAGGGAATAATTTAGGAATTGAAAAGTTTAGGATCGTAAATAATATTATTAAATACGTGTGAAATTATGACATTATTTATAATGTAGCAAAGGCGGTTATGTTATTCTAAGTTTTATTTCACATTAACTTATTATGCCACAATTGTTTCGTTAAAATAAATAATCTAAACTATTAACGCTGTCTGACTTTTGTCATACCAAATAAATTAAAAGCTGCAACTCATTTTCAGAATTGCAGCTTTTATATATTCAATATTATTTATTTTGGATATTATTTTTTTAAATCATCAGACAAGTTATCTACAAAACTTTTTTGTGCAGCAACCTTTTCAGCATCTTCTGTTTTTCTGGGTGCTGATAGGGACAGGATTTCAAGTTTATCCTTTTTAATTAAAACATCATCTTCAATCCTTACCGCAATTCCCCACCATTTTTTATCACAGTTGCTGCCTTCCGGAATGTAAATTCCAGGCTCCACCGTGATGATCATGTTTTCCATCAATTTGTCATAAATACCTTTGTCGTGTACATCAAGCCCAAGGAAATGCGAACAGCCATGCGGGAAATAAGTGCGGCTTTCGTTTTCATCTTTCAGGATACCAAGTTTTACCAATCCTTTTGCAACAACATCACGCGCGGCTTTTTCAATTTCCTGAAATGAAGTTCCTTCTTTACAAATCCTGAAAACGGCTTCCTGAGCGTCGATTACGATATCATAGATTTGTTTTTGTTCAGGTGTGAATTTTCCATTTGCAGGGAAAGTTCTTGTTATGTCGGCCGAATAGCCGTGGTATTCTGCACCAATATCCATGAGTATCATTTTGTTATTTCCAATACCGGTTGCATTGTTTTCAATATAATGCAGCACACAGCCATTTGCTCCGGCTCCGGCAATGGATGGATATCCAACATATTCGGCACCCAGTTTTTTATGGATAAATTCCTGGACACCCTGCAATTCCAGCTCCGACATTTCTGGTTTGATCGCTTTCATCGCCTCACGATGCGCCAAAGCAGAAATCTCTACTGTTTTTCGCATCAAAACTAACTCTTCCGCAGTTTTAATTTGTCTTAATTGTTTGGTATACAGACTGTAAAGTGCAGGATTATATTTCATCGCATCCATTTCCGCCAAAAGTTTTGTCACTTCCGTCGAGTCTTTTACCTGAATGATTTTTGTAACCAGTGTGTTCTTTTTATACCGTTCGCTTTTGTCAGCCAAAGCCTGGTAATATGAAGTAAGTCTTGGAACCGAAGCGAGTAATTTTGGATACTGGCGAAGAGACATTAAATCACCAAGTACTTCATCATCAAAATCTTCCGGCATTGCCGATTTCTTTTTAAATGTTTTTACCAAATCGTAAATGTCATCCGGCTCATTCAGTTTATCAGCAATATCCTGTGGGAATTCAAAAATGATTTTATCAAATTTTGAAAGATCAGGTGCGTAACGATCGAAATCTTCCGCATTGTAGGCATGTGAAAATCCTGCTGCTTTCACACCTTCAATACCAAGCCGTTTGCCGGTCCATTGTTCTCTCCGCGGATCTTTTTTCTGAACAAAAAACAGTTCATTGTAAGATTGATTGGCAGAATCTTTCTGGTTTTCTTTAAAAATCAGCAGCACGGAATTCGGTTCTGTATATCCGCTGAAATAATACAGATCTGGATTTGCATGATATTTATAATCCACATCATTGGAAAAATTCCTGACCGGATAGGCGAAAATCGCTATCACTGAATTTGCAGGAAGTAATTTCCTGAGTGCTTCCCGCCTTCCTTTGTGAAAATCTTTTGTGAGATAATCGGTGGGCACTGGAAGTTGCGCAAAGCTGTGCGTGGCACAAACGTAGAAAAACAGGAAGGTGATTTTTGCTTTTACCAAAGCCTTTGGGAGTGAGAATTTTTTCAATTTTCTGGTATATTTATAATTAATGTATTGACTGACAAATTGTTGTAATTGAATTAAGCTTAACTCCGCATTATCGTTTCAGTTTTGATATGATCGAAAATACTGAATTGTTTTCTTTTTTCCTTTTTTTTACGACTATCCGGTTATCATCGTCAGCCACTTTATCTATCATGGGAAATTTTAAATCAACATCAGAACTGGATTTTCAAAATTTGATCAAATCCGAATATTTTCCCTCACCGGACGCTTGGGAGGACCAGGTATTGTATTTTTTACTGCTCGATCGTTTTTCAGATGGAAGAGAAAAAGATTACCTGGATAATGATGGAAGCATTGTAACCACCGGAAATACTGTAAGATATATTCCATCATATTTTGAAAATGCGATTCAAACTACTCAGGATGCAGAAGTTTGGAATGAGGCCGGACAGAAATTTGTGGGTGGAAATCTGTCAGGTTTAAAAAGTAAAATCGGATATCTGAAACGTCTTGGTATTACGGCGATCTGGATCAGTCCGGTATTCAAGCAAGTGTCGTCCCAGGAAACCTACCATGGTTATGGCATTCAGGATTTCCTTGATATTGAACCGCGTTTTGGCACAACCCAGGATCTTATTGATGTTGTTAAAACAGCCCATGAACATGGCATTTATGTAATTCTTGATATAATACTAAATCACAGCGGCGATGTTTTTGGTTATATTAATGGCCAGCCGGATTATCAGAACGGACAAACATTTCCGGTTGAAGGATTTCGAAATGTTTCCGGAACTCCGGATTTGCCGTTGGATTTTGTCGGAGAGGACAAATACCCGGATGCTGCTATATGGCCAAAAGAACTTCAAACCGCCGATACCTTTACCCAAAAAGGAAAAATAATTCATTGGGACGATAGTCCGGAATTTCTGGAAGGCGACTTTGAAGTGCTGAAAGATTTGCATCATGGGACTGGTACGGTCGATGATTATGGTCCGTCTGAAACCTTGAAAGTATTAACCAAGGCTTATAAATACTGGATTGCAATTGCTGATATTGACGGTTTTCGCATTGATACGGTAAAACACATGGATCCGGGAGCTACCAGATATTTCGCATCGGTGATCAAAGAATTCACCATGTCAATCGGGAAGGAAAATTTTTATTTGATCGGAGAAATTACGGGTGGGCGCCAACGTGCTTTTGATACGCTTGAAATAACTGGCCTGGATGCTGCACTTGGTATCGATGATATTCCCGATAAAATGGAATATTTGGTAAAAGGTTATCGGAACCCGACAGATTATTTTAACCTTTTCAGAAACTCGGAACTTGTTCATAAAGAATCACATATATGGTTCCGGAATAAAGTTGTGACACTTTTTGACGATCATGATCAGGTTAGGAAAGGCCAGAATAAGGCGCGGTTCTGCGCTAATGATTCCGGTTCTATGTCACTTATTGCCGTTATTGGACTCAACCTTACTTCGCTTGGTATTCCTTGTCTGTACTATGGAACCGAACAAGGTTTCGATGGCAAAGGTGGAAATGATCGTTATATCAGAGAATCGATGTTTGGAGGAGATTTCGGAGCTTTCCGGAGCAAAAATGTTCATTTTTTTAACGAAGAAAATTCATGCTTTCCAGAGATCGCAAAAATTGCATCACTCAGGAAACAGCATTTAGCTTTAAGACGAGGCCGGCAATATTTAAGACAGATTTCGGGAAACGGAACTGATTTTGGTTATCCGGTTCTTATGGGCGATCGGATGAATTCAATCGTTGCCTGGTCAAGGATTTGTAATGATCGGGAGATTTTGTGCGCAATTAATACCGACCAGCAAAATGAAACGATTGCATACGTTACCATCGACGAAAGTTTGCATTCCATTGATTCCAATCTTAAATGTTTATATGCCTCAGGTCCAAGTCCGGTTCAGGTTAATGTAGAAACAAGAAATGGCAAGGCCGTTCGCCTTACCATTCCACCTGCTGGTTTTGTAATTTATGGTTGATGTTAGAAGCGCAGAATCAATAGGTTAATTTGAAAACTTTTGCCAGTGCCAGTGAAACATAATAATAAGTTTTGTCACCGGTTCTTTCCAAATCCGTTGGCATCATCAATCCACCTGAGATCGTGGTTTTGTCATCCCCTTGTATCTGTCCTGTGAAAGGAACAAAATCCGGCGGTGTTGTTGCGAATGAAAATTCAGCGAATGAAACAACAAGCGGCTTATTGCCAGGCGTAAGTTCAATATCGACCAAAGTTGTAAATCCTTCTTTGTATGGTGTTACCGTTCCACCTGTACTAACCTGCTTAATTGTAGCCAAACCTTTAATAAATGGTCCGCCGCTAAGCGAAGTAACAAGGAATCTGGAACCATCATAAACAATACCGGTGGGAACGAAATCTATTGTATCAGTTGCTGTGTAATAGGGATCAAATTCGGCAAAAATACTTATTGATTTGTCGGCTGCACGGTGCACCACAGCATTGGCAGCCGCATCCGTTATATATAGATCTCCCTCCGGTCCCCAGGTCAGATTGTACAAGTTAGATTCGTTTGTCGGATGTCTGAACTTGGAAGCCTTCACTTTGCTGCCAATATCTTCACTGGGTAGTGTGGCGGCGTCTATTGGAGCGTCAGTGCCTGGTTTAAACTTGGAAATATCTGCAATGTATAATTTTCCTTCCGGGCCATGTAAAATATATAGTTTTCCATCTTTATAACTTAAATGGGTAAGTCCGCTGGGTGCATTTTCAGGGCTGATCACAGATAAAAAGCCGGTTATTCCGGGATAAATTTTTCCATCAGGTGTGATCACGGAAACTCTGCCACTCTTACCAGAGCCCGTTCCCTGCTCTGTTACCCATAAATTATTGTTCGCATCATGCGTTAATGCCAGTGGCACCAGAAGTTCCCCAGCCACTTCTTCTGATTTGAATTGTGTTGGTTCCTGAAATATATCGTGATCCGTACAGCCGAGGACAAGAGAAGCAAGGAGTAGTAAATTTCGTAGAAATGGTAAGATTTTCATCGTTATACTTATTTGGTTGAACAATTAATGAAGTTTAATTACAGTTGGTGCAGCAACATTTTCACGGCAGTCCGTGCAGATACGTATAAATGGCATTCAATTCTTCGTGGGTATAGTTGAAGGCTTTCCAGGGCATTGCCGGGTTCAATGGTTTTCCATCAGGCCTTTTTCCTGTTTGAAGCGTGGTAACAAATCCGTCGGAAGTCCATTTTCCTAAACTTCCCGTCGAGCTGATATCCGGAATTGGCGGCTCGCCCGGTCCATGTGCTTCTGCTCCTTTAAAGTTTTCGGAATGGCAGCCTGTGCAGGTAATGGCCAGGTATTTACCATATTCGGGTGTCACAGAAACGGTTACGGCATCGACAGGAACAGCGTTATGGTCAATTTTTTCAGCAGGCAAAAGTGGGAACTCGTTAAAAAATGTCAGGATTCTGCCAAGTGGTTTTATTGATTTATTATGATTTTCCTTATCAACGGGCGGACGTGTTTTGACATAACTGATCAAAGACGCCATATCCTGATTTGAGATCTGGTATATTTCGTGTGAAGGCATAAACCAGAGTGAGCGGTTATCCTTTCCCAGGCCATGGCGCAAAGCCTTTATCCAATCTGCATCAGTGTAATTTATTCCACCTTTTCCTTTGGTTATATTACTACTGTATAAAATTCCGATAGGAGACTGATCATCAGCAAAGGCCTGTCCGCCTGAAAAATCAGTTCCATGACAACCCGTACATGCCCGGATTTCTGCCAGATGTTTCCCTTTTGCCAGTGACAGGCTGTCTGTTGGAATATTTAAATTCTGAACCTGAATGTCATAAATTTTATTAATTCGGGACTCTGTATTAAAATATACATAGGTATAGAAGATCAGAAGAAAAATGATGAGTGAGCCAATGATAATGCTCGTCCATTTTAGAATTTTATTGATCATAAGGACAAAGAAAGATGCGATTCATACTTTTCCAAAAAATGTATTTGGGAAAGATTAAACCAGGTTCATGTTTTGTTTACGTAACTGTAAGGTACTAATCCGATTGATTATCAGGCAAGTAAAAGTGATTAAGCGGTAGCCGTTTTGAGTAAACGGTTTTGGATCAACCAGTTTTATTTGAAAAATTAAATTTCCTGACAAAAACTAAAAAGCCTGGTAAATTCCCGAATAGAGAAGATAACCAGACTTGATGAGTACGATTTTTTGAAAAATATTTTAGTAATAAAAAGCAGCTTTATAAAGGAATGTTCCCATGTTTTTTTCTTGGCAAAGTGGCGACTTTATTTTCCAGCATACCAAATGCACGGATAAGTTTTTCCCTTGTTTGTTCAGGGTAGATCACTTCATCTATATAACCGCGATGTGCTGCCCGATAGGGGTTTGCAAACTTTTTGGTATAGGCATCGATTTTTTCCTGCAACTTTTCGGCAGGATTTTCTGATTCTGCGATTTCTCTTTTGAAAATAATTTCGGCTGCACCGCTTGCACCCATGACGGCAATTTCTGCTGTGGGCCAGGCGTAATTCATATCGGCGCCAATATGTTTGGAGTTCATTACATCATAAGCACCGCCGTAAGCTTTTCGGGTAATCACCGTAATGCGCGGAACGGTGGCTTCACAAAAGGCATATAATAACTTGGCACCGTTGGTGATAATCCCGTTCCATTCCTGATCCGTACCTGGTAAAAATCCCGGCACATCTTCCAGGACCAGCAAGGGAATGTTGAAACAATCACAAAAACGGACAAAACGTGCTGCTTTCTGACTTGCATTAATATCCAGAACACCGGCCAAAACAGCAGGCTGGTTGGCTACGATGCCAATGCTTCTGCCAGCAATACGTGCAAAACCGACAACGATATTTTCAGCAAAATTTTTATGAACTTCAAAAAATGTTTCAGTATCCGTCAATTCTTCAATCACTTCCCGGATATCATAAGGCTGGTTTGGGTTTTCGGGAATGATAGTATTAAGGCCTGGTCGCGTTTCACTTGCTTGTTCATAAGCAGTTGCTGGCGCTTCATCTTCACAGTTTTGAGGAATATAACTTAGCAGTTTTTTGATATTTAACAGACATTCAACCTCATTGGGCGAAACAAAATGTGTAACACCGGATTTTGTCGCATGGGTCATGGCGCCACCTAGTTCCTCAGAAGTAACGTCTTCATGGGTAACTGTTTTGACAACATTGGGGCCGGTCACAAACATGTAGCTGCTGTTTTCAACCATCATAATAAAATCCGTAATGGCAGGTGAATAAACGGCTCCACCGGCACAGGGACCCATAATGGCCGAAATTTGTGGAATAACACCTGATGCCAGGGTATTTTTGTAAAATATATCCGCATATCCTGCAAGAGAAAGTACACCTTCCTGAATACGTGCACCTCCCGAATCATTTAATCCAATGACCGGAGCCCCATTTTTCATAGCAAGATCCATGATCTTGCAAATTTTTTCCGCATGTGTTTCGGAGAGGGAGCCTCCAAAGACGGTAAAATCCTGTGCAAACACATATACCAGTCTTCCATTGATTTTGCCATAACCGGTGATAACGCCATCGCCCAGATAATGCTCTTTATCCAGGCCAAAATCACGGCTTCTGTGCATTACAAACTTTCCGATTTCTTCAAAAGAACCTTCATCAAGAAGTATAGAAACCCGTTCACGAGCCGTTAACTTACCTTTTGCATGTTGGGTTTTGATCCGGTTTTCGCCGCCTCCAAGGTCAGCTTCTGCATTTTTTTTATCTAATTGATCTTTTTTCGAAGCTGCGGCAGACGTTGATTCCATGTAATACAGACGATATGGTTACATTTGTTTTTAAACAGATTCATAAATATAATGTCATTTTAACGGAATCGGGAAATTTTTGCATTTCTATGAGGGAGATCGGTACGCGCTTCTTTTTTTTACTGGTTTTTCTTCTACTGATTATAGGAGAAAGTTTCGCGCAAACGACTGGTGGGAAAAGTGGTCTTAATTTTCTGCAACTTCCATCGCAGGCAAAAAGCACAGCCCTTGGAGCTAATCACATGACGATTTCAGGAAATGATCCAGCACTTTTCTTACAAAATCCCGCTTTGCTTGATTCTTCCAAAGAAGATCAGGTGTCAGTAAACTTGATGCCATATCTGGCGGATACCAAATTTCTGAATCTGGCTTACGGACATAAAGTAAAACGTACTGCCGGAACCTGGGCGGTTGCTTTACAATATCTGAACTATGGAACAATCACAGAAACGGATGCGGCAGGAAATATAATCGGAGAATTTCGTGCCGCTGATTACGGATTATCTGCCGGTTACGGACAAACCGTTGGTGCTTTTACGCTTGGCGGAGCCGTAAAATTTGTAGGTTCTTCCATTGAATCCTATCAGGTTTATGGGCTGGCATTTGATTGGGGAGGTGTTTTTAAACATCCGCAGCAAGATCTAACCATAGGTTTTGTGGTTAAAAATCTTGGATTTTTAAAGCAAAATTTTACCGGAGCAAACACACCGGTTTTACCTCTGGATTTACGGACCGGAGTAACTTTCAAACCGAAATATATGCCAATCAGGTTTTCAGGAACAATTCATCACCTGAATAGTTTTGACATGGTTTATAATGATCCGGATTTGTTTTTTACTTATGACATCAACGGCACCAGAATTTCCAGGAAAGTAGGCGTTGCAGAAAAACTAGCCCGTCATATGTCCATCGGAGCAGAATTATTACTGGACAAAAACTTTAAAATCCTGCTTGGTTACGATCATTTGAAAAGGCAGGAACTACGATTGTATAATGCCGGAGGATTGGCCGGGTTTTCTTTTGGTGCGTGGCTTCGTGTAAAACGGTTTGAAATCAGTTATGGTAGGGCGCAATACACGCCTGGTTTTGGGAGTAGTTCTTTGTCTGTATTGATGGATTTGAAGAAGTCCTAGTTATTATTTAAGTCTGAAAGAAATTTATTTATTTTTCTAAAAAAGAATTTCTATAATCGAAGGTTGGTGGAATTGATATTAATGAAAATATATTGATAAATAATAAAAATAAATTAATTTTTATGAAGTAAATTTTCAATTTCTTGTTTTAAAACTGGAAGGTGTCTAATAATAATTCCCCAAATTATATCATCTGAAACCGCATCATAGGCATGTATTATTCTATTTCTGGTATCAACAAGTTTTCGAGAATTTGTGATTACCATTGACGGCTCTCTTTTGAGAACTCGACTCATAGCTTCTCCTATGATTTCAATGTTTCTCTCAACGGCTCTTTTTGTTTTTAAATCTGCCTTATAGTGAAGGAATTCTTTGGGAATATCGGTAAAATAGCTTTCAATCTCTGAAATTGCATTCAAAATATCGTAAAGCCATACTTTTATTTCAGTGTCCATAAACGAGTTTTCTGTGCTGATCAACGGATTTTCTGAAATATGGGTTTTTGATCGCTTGTTCTTCAAGCAGGTCGATAGGTCTTTCTAAGATTTTTTGAAGGGAAAACTTTAAATCAAAATAATTGTCCGCATATTCCTCAGTTTCAATCTCTTCAAAGTCTACAATTAGATCTATATCACTTTCATTATTAAAACTGTCCGTCAAAATTGAGCCAAATGCATATAAACTTTTAACCTTATGTGTCTCACAAAGTTTGATGATATCAGATGCATATAATTCAAGCCTTTTCATCAATTTTCGTTTGATATGAAAGTGTTGCAAAAATACGTATTTCTTCCTGCTTTATCGTTGCCAAAATTATATCTAGCTGTTTTCAACCACGTAACCCTTCTCCAATTTCAAAAACTTCGTTACACAAGATGGAATTTCATTCAGATAATGTGAAACATAGATTAACGTGCGTTCGGGCGTATCACAAATCGCATCAACCACCGATTTGAAATATTCAATCGAAATGGTGTCCAGTCCCTGACATGGCTCGTCAAGAATTAATAGCGGAGGGTTTTTTACCAAAGCTCTCGCCAATAAAACCAGACGCTGTTCTCCTTTTGATAATTGGGAAAAATCTTTTTCAATTAAATCACGAACGTGAAGAAGTTCGGCAACTTCATGAACCCGTTCAATCTGAATTTCCGTAAGTTTTTTAAAAAATATGCCTGTTGCGTCAAAAAATCCGGATGCTATGGTTTTAAAAACCGTAGTGTTTTTTGGGAAATATAGATGAAGCTCCGGCGAAACATGACCTATTTTTTGTTTAATATCCCAGATTGAAGCACCGATTCCGCCACGTTTTTTGTCAAACAGATCATAGTCATTGGCAAAACGCTGCGGGTTATCTGCCGTGATAATACTCAGCAAAGTGGATTTGCCTGAGCCGTTTGCGCCGGACAAAGCCCATTTTTCACCTTTAATAATTTTCCACTCAATACCTTTTAAAATCAGATCCTCACCATATTTTACACGGATATTTCTCAGGTCAATCGCTACTTCAAAATCTTTGAAATTCGGTTCACCAAACTTTGCCAGTTTTTGCGGATCAGGTTTTGGAAATGTTTCAACGTTATGGCTTGTTAGCTGATAATCATCAACGGTACTTAACTTTTCTATATGTCCATGGTTTAATTCCAGAATATTGGTAACACAAGGCGGGATTTCAGTGGCTGAGGTGGCGATGACAATGGTCACGCCCGACTGCGACAGAGCATTTAATGCATTTCTCAAAACTTCGCGGGAGTGAACGTCCAGCCCACTGAACGGATGATCAAGCAATAATATTTTCGGATGTTTCAGAAGTGATTTTGCCAATAACATACGGCGTGTTTCGCCATTGGATAAGGTAACAAAAGGATGGTCCAGCAAATGAGTTATGGACAGCAGCGCACTCACTTTTGTCAGTTGCTCATCATTAACTTTTGAAGGTGCCAGATGGACTGAATTTTCATTAACCGTTCCAACAGGTTTTAACTGATCAGTTAAAATCGCCCGAACAGAAGGGGCTCGTTCCGCTTCGTAGGCATGAAAACGCTGTTGATAATATTCTGCTCCGGCACTGACAATACGGTTGAAAGAATAATCATTGGGTACAAACTCAATAATCTCACGAACCGGCTGATCAAAACCATAACTTAATTTACCTTTGGAAACCGGCCACTTGCCGGCAATAATATCCAGTAATGTTGTTTTCCCGGATCCATTCGGACCGATTATTGCCCAATGTTCTCCTTTCTCAACTTTACAGTTCAGGTCGGTTAATACGGTGATTTCATACTTTTTAACAAAAACATTTTCTAATGACAGTTGGCTCATAGGGAAATCTCAAATTCGATTAAATCAGCGGTAGTGGCGGTTTTTGCCGGTTACATTCTTAAACAAAGATTGTTAAGTTTGCCAAGAATCGAAAGGTGAAGTTGCTTTTAAAAAAAGAACACCCGACTCGGCTCGTGCAGAATCAGGTGTTTAAAGACCATATTAATAACATGAATAACTACACTATTGATGCAGCTCCATATTGAACTCTTTTATCATTTGATTAATAAAAATTGCTAGGTCATCCGTTTTTCTACTGGTAACCAAGCTATTATCTGAAACAACAGCCTGGTCAATCCAGATTGCCCCGGCATTTTCCAAATCATTTTTAACAGCCGCATTTGACGTTAACGTTCTGCCCAAAACCACATCGGCATCAATTAAAATCTGAGGTCCGTGACAAATTGCAGCTACCGGCTTATGATTCATGAAAAACGAGCGCACAAATTCAACTGCTTTTGCGTTGGTCCGCAGCGCATCCACTCCCATAACGCCACCCGGTATTACCAGAGCGTCATAATAGTCTGCTCTTGCGTTATCCAGTGGCACATCCACTTTGTGTGATCCGCCCCAATCCACATGATTCCAGCCCTTTACCAAATCCTTATTAGGTGATATAATATGGGTTGTCGCACCATTTTTATCCAAAGCTTGCCTTGGACACGTCATTTCTACCTGTTCAAATCCGTCAGCTACCAAAATGGCAACTTTGATTGCATTGGTTGTCGAGTCCATAATTATATTGATTTGAATTATTGCATGAAAATTTTTAATAAAATAATGATAACAAATAATATGCCAGGTCAGAATAAAGATAATTGGGGATTTTTCATTTCAAGATCAGGAAGATCTTTCACGTAGGAAGCTAACTTATTGAGTGTTAAGTTACAAAAAATCATGGATTAGTAAAAGAAAGAGCGCAACAAAATTTGCTGCGCTCCTAAATAATCAAACTTTGATTAAAATTATATTTCTACACTACCAACATTCTCGAAAATCAGTTCGCCTTCAGCATTTAACTCCATCATAATCACTGAATCACGGGCAACCTGTCCGCTCAGAATTCCTTTTGAAAGTTCGTTGAGAATTTTACGTTGTAACACTCTTTTTAGTGGTCTTGCACCAAACGCCGGATCAAAACCTTCTTCTCCCAATTTGGTTAATGCTTCTTCGGTTGAATCCAGCGTTACGCCTTGTTCAAGCAACATTTTTTGAATTCCTTTAAATTGTATATCAACAATTTTCCGGATGTTTTTCATAGATAACGGTTCAAACAAAACGATCTCATCAATCCGGTTCAAGAATTCGGGGCGAACCGAAGCTTTTAGCAAATCAAGAACGCCTTGTTTAGCTTCTTCAACGATCAACGCATGATTCCATCCTTCGTCTTCTGCAAATTTTTCCTGAATAATATGGCTTCCGATATTTGAAGTCATAATTATGATCGTGTTTTTGAAATTGGCAACACGGCCTTTATTATCAGTCAAACGACCTTCGTCCAAAACCTGCAAAAGAATATTCCAGACATCCGGATGTGCTTTTTCAATCTCATCTAGAAGAATAACACTGTATGGTTTCCGACGGACAGCCTCTGTCAATTGTCCACCTTCGTCATAACCAACATATCCCGGAGGTGCTCCAACCAAACGGCTTACTGCATGACGTTCCTGATACTCACTCATATCAATCCGGACCATTGCATTTTCGTCATTGAACAAATATTCAGCAAGTGTTTTTGCCAATTCCGTTTTACCAACTCCTGTCGGTCCAAGGAAAAGAAAACTTCCCAAAGGACGTTTTGAATCCTGCAATCCGGCCCGGCTACGACGAACGGCATCTGATACCAAAGTGATGGCTTCTTCCTGACCTGCAACGCGTTGATGCAAATGATCTTCCAGATGCAGCAATTTTTCCTTATCACTTTGCAGCATTTTAACCACCGGAATTCCGGTCCATTTGGCTACAACCTCAGCAATTTCTTCCGGCGTTACTTCTTCCTGCATCAGGCTTTCCGCATTTTCGGATTCTTTCAGCGCTTCCAAACGGCTGTTAGCTTCCGGGATCCGTCCATATCTGATCTCCGCAACTTTACCAAAATCACCACTTCTTTCGGCCTGTTCAGCTTCCAGACGCAGTTGTTCAAGTTGTTCTTTCAGCGTACGAACTTCGTTGACTTTGCCTTTTTCATTTTCCCAAAGTGCTTTCAGACTATTCCGTCTTTCACTCAGGTCTGCAATTTCCTTATTTAATATCGTTTCTTTTTCCTTGTTATTCTCACGGCGAATTGCTTCCCGTTCAATTTCGAGCTGCATTACTTTACGGTTTAGCTCATCCAGCTCTTCCGGAACGCTATCCATTTCAAGACGTAACTTAGAAGCCGCTTCGTCCATTAAGTCAATTGCTTTATCCGGCAAAAAACGGTCGCTGATGTAACGGGTTGAAAGTTCAACCGCTGCGATCACCGCATCATCCTGGATTCTTACACCATGATGCAGCTCATATTTTTCTTTGATACCACGCAAAATACTGATGGCGTCAGGAATATTCGGCTCGTCTACCATCACAGCCTGGAACCGACGTTCCAGCGCTTTATCCTTCTCCATGTATTTTTGGTATTCTTTCAGCGTCGTCGCGCCAATTGCATGCAATTCTCCACGAGCCAAAGCAGGTTTTAATAAATTTGCTGCGTCCATGGCTCCTTCACCGCCGCCACCTGCGCCGATGAGCGTGTGAATTTCATCAATGAATAAAACAATTTCACCTTCCGAGTCAGTCACTTCTTTAATAACTGCTTTCAATCGTTCCTCAAATTCTCCCTTGTATTTTGCACCTGCAATCAGCAGACCCATATCAAGGGAAGCAATGATTTTTGATTTCAGGTTTTCAGGAACATCACCCTGAACAATTCTTTGGGCAAGTCCTTCTACGATCGCTGTTTTACCAACACCCGGCTCTCCCAGCAGAATCGGATTGTTTTTTGTACGGCGACTTAATATCTGTAAAACCCGTCTGATTTCTTCGTCACGACCAATCACCGGATCAATTTTTCCGGCTTTGGCGAGTTCATTAAGGTTTTTGCTGTAACGTTCCAGAGAACGATATTTTGCTTCTGCGTTTTGATCTTTCACGGGGTTATTTTTTCCTCTTAGTTCTTTAATGGCGTTTATTAACTCCTTTTCTTTAAAACCCACTTCCTTCATCATGGTGGCTGTGGAATCTTTTCCACTAAGTATTCCCAGAAGAAGAAGTTCAATACTTATAAATTCGTCACCGAATTCTTTCAGATAGTTTTGTGCCTTAGATGTTGCGGCTGCAAGATCATTACCTAAAAAAGCCTGGCTGGTTCCACTAACCCGCGGATAAGAATCCAGTATTTTTTGCAGACGATTACTTAAAACATCTGCACTAATATTTAGTTGATTAAGGATAAACTGCGACGTATTTGGATCTTCCTCCAAAATGGATTTAACAACATGCCCTGTTTCAATAGCCTGCTGCTGGTTGCCCTGAGCCATTTGTGCGGCGTGTTGTATAATTTCCTGCGCCTTGATGGTATATTGGTTAAAGTTCATGGCGGTATTTCGTTGATAAGTTGATAACAATGTACTACCGTCAAACAATGTGCCGGGAGAATAAACCGGAAATAATGTCGTACATTTTTCAATAATGGAAGAATATACGTCAAAAAGTCATGTTTTTAATTGTACGGGCGCAGATACCAATCTGCATTGTTTTATTTCAAATCTATTTTATTCTTAATTTAACCGAATATTTAGCCAAAATCCGGCAGGAAATTATCTGATTTATTCAATGAAAGTAGGTCTGTTAGAATGTGATCATGTTCGGGTGGAATTCTTGTCAATAGCGGGAGATTACCGGGTTATGTTTCCTGCGTTATTCGCAAACATTGCACCTGACTGGCAATTTGAGTTTTATGATGTTTGTAACGGAGCTTTTCCAGCTTCGGTGAATGCGTGTGATGTTTACATCTGTACCGGATCAAAATCTTCTGTTTATGACGGGGATGAATGGATTGAGAATTTGAAATCATTTGTAAGGAAAATACACCAATCTGGGAAAACATTCATCGGTGTTTGTTTTGGGCATCAGATTCTTAGTGAGGCGTTAGGAGGTGAGGTAAGAAAATCTGATGTTGGCTGGTGTGTGGGTGTGCATACTTTTGAAACGTTAAAATTTCAAAACTGGATGATGCCTGCTGCATCCTCCTTTAATCTTTTGATGATGTGCCAGGATCAGGTTTTAAAATTACCCACAGAGGCGATTTTGCTAGCCCGGACGCCAGATTGTCCGAATGCCATGTTTCAGATTGGTGAAACGATGCTTGGGATACAAGCGCATCCTGAATTCCCTAAAGCTTACGATCGGGCTTTGATGGAATTAAGAGTGGAAAGAATAGGAGAACGGAAAGTAGAAATGGGTATCACGAGCCTGGAATTACCGACATCAGAGAAAGTTTTTGCACAATGGATTGTTAATTTTGCTGAGAGTACCAGGATTAACAAATAGGTTTTGCATATTATAATTTTTTCTTGTCGGAAGATTGTGAGATTTTTACTACAAAGAAATGTTAATTGAGAGAAACCCGGAATTTTTTGAACAATAGTCTCATGGAAATAACAAATATAGATACACACAGACAAATACTGACATCCTTGCAAACCCGCCAAAAAATCCGGCGGATAGCTTTTGAAATATATGAGCAGAATTTTGAAGAAAGTTCTGTAATCCTGGCTGGTATAGCCGGAGAAGGATATCAGTTTGCCAAGATCCTCACAGAAGAATTACGGTCAATTTCCCCGTTGGATATAAAACTGATTGAGCTTCGTTTTGACAAAACAATCCACTGGCAAAGTGAAATACATTTTGACGATGAATCCGTTGAGCTTGAAAATCAGGTTGCGGTAGTTGTGGATGATGTTTTGAATACCGGTCGTACGCTGGCATTTGCACTTGAACCATTTTTGAAAGTGCAAATGAAAAAATTACAAGTAGCTGTGATAGTTGACCGTGAACACCATTTATTTCCGGTTTCCGCCAATTACGTAGGATATTCATTAAGCACGACCATCAGCGAAAGAGTAGAAGTAATCCTAAGCCGCCCAACCGAAGAAGGGGTTTATCTCAGGTAGGGGCGACCCTTGTGGTCGCCCGGTTTGACTCCCAAATTATTTATAATTTGAGAGTCAAACGCAAGTGCACATATAATCGAACGAGAGAATGTCTTTTAGACTCATTTTGGAGTAAATCACCATGGATGGATTAATCGCCATGGATGGAATTGAAAAACCATTTATGGAATAAAGAACCGTGGTTATTTATTCCAACGGGCGACCACGAGGGTCGCCCCTACGGCACCACCTCAATCTCAACAATGACACTGGTTCTCCTCGCATTCACAACCGGATTAAATCCGGCCGTCATCAAATATTCTCCTGAATAAACCTGATCTTCTTTTAATGCAGATTTCGTATCGGGGTATAGATTCAACTCTTTCACTTTATAATTTTTAGAAGCATCCAGTCCTTCCAGACGGATCGGCGTATCCGAGCCATCACCATTCCTGTTTCCAACCAAATAAGAAAACAGAATTGCTTTTGATTTGTTTTTTGTAGCAAACATCAATGCTGCATAGTCATTTTTTTTAGGATCGACCAACCTGAAAAGATCGCCCTGGAAAATTACATCTTTCACAGCATTATAGGTTGAAACAGCCTGCTGACTGAATTTCAGATCTTTTTCATTCAAATGACTTACAACGATATCATAACCTAAACGGCCCATCATGGCCACATCCGTACGGAATTTTAAAGGCTGCTTTCCCCAATCCGTCACGTGTGCGCTTTGCGTGATGGCAGGGAAGAAATAAGAATATTCCCATTGCATAAAAACTCTTTCCAAGGGATCAGTATTATCGCTAGGCCAGAATTCGGTGAAATATTTAAGTGCTTCATAATCTACCCGACCGCCGCCGCCTGAGCATAACATCATCGGGATTTTTGGATATTTTGCCCGTAGTTTTTCCAAAACTTTGTACAATCCCTTTACATAATCAACATAAAGCTGAGATTGTTTTTGCTTACTTTTTTCGAGATAAGCGGAGTATGCGTTAAAAGTGATCGCGTTACAATCCCATTTGATGTAGGCGATATCCGGATTTTCGGTAAAAAGTTTATCCAAAATTCCATAAACGAAATTCTGAACTTCCGGATTTGACAAGTCCAGCGGAAGCTGGTTGCGCATATAATGTTCGGGACGCTGCGGTTGTTTAATTACCCAATCCGGATGTTTTTCATACAATTCACTTTTTGGATTTACCATTTCAGGCTCCACCCAAATTCCGAATTTGATTCCTGTTTTTTGTGCTTCTTTAACCAGATAACCAATGCCATGCGGCAATTTTTTGACGTTTTCCTGCCAGTCGCCCAAGCCTGCCTGATCATTATTTCGGGGATATTTATTGGCAAACCAGCCGTCGTCCAGCAAAAACAAATCAACGCCCAGCTTCTTCCCATCTTTGAAAAGCCCGGAAAGTTTGTCTTCGTTAAAATTAAAATAAGTTGCCTCCCAGTTATTTAATAATGTCATGCGAGTGCCTTCACCATCCAGAATCCTGTATTTTCTTGCCCAGTTATGCAAGTTACGGCTTGCTTCACCTTTTCCGTTTTCAGAGAAAGTGTAGATGAAAGACGGTGTTTTAAATTCCTGTTTTGATACCAGCGGATATTCTGAGGCGTAAGGATTTATTCCGGCGATTAATCTCAGATTATGGTAGGAATCAACCTCAAAATCCATCTTGAAATTCCCTGACCAGGCTAAGGTTCCAAGCAAAACTTTTCCTTCTGTTTCAGTTGCCGGTTTATCAAAAGACAGCGAAAAACTTGGTGGCTGAAAAAGATTGGCGCGAGTTCCAAGTTTAGAATCCAAAACACGGATTCCGGCTGTCAGTAATTCTTCTTCGGGATTCATCTCTTTGGCCCAGGTTCCGTTATAATGCGTCAGATAATAATCTTTTGCGATGAAATAAAGATTAGCCGAAGCATACTTTTGAAGTGTAACCGGATTTTTTTCTTCACTTTTAATTATACTCCACTGTTCAACCACATTCTCCTGAAAGTATGTTTTGTAGAAAAGCGTTACCTCAACTGCATAGACAGGATCTTTCAGAACGATGCTGGTAACACTTACATTGTTATTTTCCTTTGCTGTTTTATGGCTTACATAAATGAGATCCAACGATTTATTTCCATCACCATGTGTAAGTTGCAGGGCAGGTTCGGACACGCTCCACGTTCCGGATGGCGTGTAGGCCGAGTTGTAAATACCTGCATTTCCATCACGCTGGCGACTTTGTGAAGGAATAAGTTGGTATTCTGCCGCCTGGTTTAACTTCTTTCCAAAATAGATAATACCAAGATGGTTTTCTTTGTCCGTTTGTAGTACCAAAGCGTTTTGTCTGGTTTCTATCGGAATGATGACGGGTTGATTCTGAGCATAGGACGTAATTCCAAAAACGATCAGAATGAGGGATAGGATAATGCTTTTATACACAACAGTTAAGATTAATAAAATTTAGTGACGAGATAGCAAAAGGATCAATACCACTCAATCATACTGAGTAATATTGATCCTTTAATTCATATTGATAACTTCGTCTTACACGTAAACCCGTCTCAATTTAATATTTTCGATAGGACGGATAATCAGCGGGACTTTTTCAATTTTTACAGAACTGCTGTCCAGGCCAAACCATTTATCTTCCGGCGTAGTAAAATCTTTTACAAAAAAGTAAGTTTTCATGACCAGTTGTTCAAAAAACGGGAGGTCATTTTCAAAAGAAAGAAAACGTTCCAGAACGACGAAGCGGAAATCACCAGTAACATTCTGGCGACTTAATGATTCGTAACGGCTGGTAATGTCCACCTCTTTATTCATCACCATATCTTCCACTACTTTTCGGAAAAACAGGTTAATGCGCTGTTCAACACGGAAACCGAGTTTGAAATTGACTTTGATAACCGTTTCATCATCATCAATCGTATTCACTTTGTATTCCATTGTATATGGATCATCCGTGGTGTCGACGTGGATAAACCAGTAAATATCAGCACGTTTAGGCCGCTTTTGAAAAATGGAATAAACCACCTTTGTTTCAATTTCTGAAACGCGGGAAGCGTTGGTCATGAAAACCAGATGGGTTGTATATTTTGGAATACTGATATCACGACTCAGTTCCTTCAAAGCAGGCAGATAGGATTCAAGTTTGGTATATTCTGTCAAACGCAATTTAATATAAAAAGCGCGAAGCCATACCGACATCAAACCTGCCACCATAACACCGATCATGATCGTAAACCAGCCGCCGTGTGTGAATTTCAATAAATTAGCTCCAAGGAAAAGTCCTTCAATGAACAGATACAGCATCATGAAAGCGATGACAATCCACAAATTCACCCGTTTTAAATATAGATAATAGGAGAAAAGAATGGTGGTCATAATCATCGTTGCTGTGATGGCCAATCCGTAAGCGGCTTCCATGTTGGAAGATTCTTTGAAATAAAATACAACGACCATACAACCCAGCCACAAAAGCCAGTTTACACTTGGAACGTATAATTGTCCTTTCTGGTCGCTTGGGTATACCAATCGAACTTTTGGCCAGAAATTCAATCGGATAGCTTCTGAAATCAGTGTAAAAGAACCGGAAATTAAAGCCTGACTGGCAATAATGGCAGCAGAAGTGGCGATGACAATTCCGGGAAGAAGCCACCAATCGGGCATCACTTCATAAAATGGTTTACGTTCTGCAAGCAGATTTCCAACTTCGGAAAGAAGCCAAGCACCCTGGCCGAAATAATTCAGAACCAGACAAATTTTTACAAATACCCAGCTTACACGAATATTCGCACGGCCACAATGTCCAAGATCGGTATATAAAGCTTCGGCTCCGGTTGTACAAAGAAAAACGGCACCTAACATCCAGAATCCGCCCGGATGTTTTGTAAGCAATTCATATCCGTACATTGGATTTAATGCCTTAAATATTTCTGGGTGACCCATCACCTGGTATAATCCCAAAACGCCAAGCATAGAAAACCAGGTGATCATGATCGGTCCAAACGCCCGTCCCACGATTTTTGTCCCAAAAGCCTGGATCAGGAAAATGCCGGTCAGGATGGCGATAACAATCGGTATGGTTTGAATATTCGGATATAAAATTCTAAGTCCTTCAACAGCTGAGGAAACCGAAATTGGCGGGGTAATAATTCCGTCGGCCAACAGCGTACTACCGCCAATGACAGCCGGAACAGTCAGCCAGCGTGCATGTTTACGCACCAGCGCATACAAAGCGAAAATCCCGCCTTCACCACGATTGTCTGCGCGAAGTATCAGGATTACGTATTTTACCGTGGTTTGTAAAGTCAGCGTCCATACGATGCAGGACAGAGCACCGTAAATAATTTCGTCTGTGATAACTTCTTTGCCAATGATGGCCTGCATTACATAAAGCGGCGATGTACCTATGTCTCCATAAATAATTCCGAATGCAATAAGAATACCGGCAGCAGAGATTTTATCAAAATTGTGTTTGGGTTCCATTCATTTCTGTTCTAAAAACAGCGAAAGTTAGGAAACCGCAGGCAAAGAAGGTACTTGTAGGCCGAAATTTAATTTCCTGGTCGTGACGTATATCTAAAAAAGTGTCCGGAATAACAGATAACCATTTAGTACAATGATAATTGAAGTGATCACCCAACTGAGCATTGTCAGCCCTTTTGAATTAGCAAAATTACCCATAATCTTACGATTTGCAGTGAAAAGTACCAACGGCACCACAGCAAAACTAAGTTGCAGGGATAATATCACCTGGCTAAAAACCAATAATTCTGCCATACCTTTTTCACCATAAAGCGTAGTAACGATCAATGCCGGAATGATGGCAATGGCTCTGGTAATCAGCCGTCGGATCCATGGTTTGAGGCGGATATTTAAAAATCCTTCCATAACAATCTGTCCGGCCAGCGTTCCGGTGAGTGTTGAACTTTGTCCGGATGCAAGTAACGCCAGCGCAAAGAAGATACCTGCAAGACTCACACCCAGTAAAGGATCCAACAAATGATAAGCATCTGTAATATCGGCCACTTCCCTGTGTCCGTTGTTATGAAATGCAGCTGCGGCTAGGATCAGAATGGATGCATTGATAAAAAAGGCAAGTCCAAGTGAAACCGTTGAATCGATGGTAGCAAATTTGATGGCCGTCTTTTTTCCTTCTTCGTCACGTTTGAAATTTCTGGTTTGCACGATACTGGAATGCAGATATAAATTATGCGGCATCACCGTCGCCCCCAGAATTCCGATGGCAATGTAAAGCATTCCCGGATTGGTTACGATCTCAGCTTTTGGAAGAAGTCCTCCCAGCATACCGGAAAGAGAAGGCTGAGAAACAATCATTTCATACATGAAACTCAACAAAATGATGCCCATCAAAGCACCAACAATACTTTCAATAATCCTGAATCCTTTTTGTTGAAAATATAAAACAAGCAACACGTCAAGCGATGTGAAAATAATGCCGACCGTTAATGGGAGGTTAAACAATAAATTCAGGGCGATGGCTGAGCCGATAACCTCGGCCAGATCGGTGGCGGCGATGGCTATTTCAGATAGTATCCATAATACGATGGAAACCGGCCTGGAATAATAATCCCGGCAGGCCTGCGCCAGGTCGCGGCCGGATGCAATGCCAAGTTTCAGTGCCAGGTGCTGTAACAGCATAGCAAATAAATTGGAGACCAAAATGACCGTAAGCAGGGTGTAGCCAAAACGGGAACCGCCTTCAATATCCGTAGCCCAGTTGCCCGGATCGATATATCCAACGGCCACCATTAGCCCAGGACCGGTAAATGCCATTAGTTTTCTCCAAAAGCCTGCACCTTCAGGTATATTTATTGAAGCGTGAACTTCCGACAACGAAGCAAGTTTATTGGTATCGTCTGTTATGTTTTTAAGCAATGAATCCTTGGTAGTTAAATTGTCAAACATTTTTCGAATGTCTAAAATAAACAATCTGGTTTATTGAAAACAAAGATAGTTAAATCTTTAAATCAATTTTTAGGTTAATCTAAATTTTTTTAAATCCGATTAGTAAATTGTACTTTTGCTGACATATTGAGGTTTTGGGATAAACATACGATGCAGAACTCGTTCACAGAAGAAAATTATTTAAAAATTATTCACGCACTTTCTGGGCGTGAAGGGCTGGAAGTGAGTACCAATGCCTTGGCGGAAAGTACTTCTACACGTGCAGCATCTGTTACGGATATGTTGCGCAAGCTTGCGGAAAAGGGTCTGATACATTATAAAAAGTATCAGGGTGTGAGATTGACGGAATCCGGAGAAAAAGTTGCGATCAATGTAATCCGCAAACATCGCCTTTGGGAGGTGTTTTTGGTTGAGAAACTTGGTTTTGGGTGGGATGAGGTGCACGATATTGCAGAAGAACTTGAACATATAGCGTCTGATCACCTGGTGGAACGTCTGGATTCGTTTTTAGGACATCCGCGTTTCGATCCGCACGGTGATCCGATTCCTGATGCAAAGGGTAACCTGACTGAACCGGATTATCTGATATTGACCGATGTGGCAATAGGGGAAAAAGTGAGGATGATGGGCGTTCTGGATCACGCGCCTTCATTTTTGCAGCATCTCGACAGAGCGGGGATCACGCTTGGCTGTATTTTGGAAATAAAAGAAATTAATGAATATGATAAATCCGCCTCTGTACAGATTGGTGACAAACAAACGTTGTTTATAAGTCTTGAGGTTTCTAAAAATTTACTAGTACAACGCCGATGAGACTTGCCCAGCCATGAGATTGAAAATATTAGATCGTTATCTGATCAAGAATTTCCTGATTACCTATTTTTTCGTAGCCTTTGTGATCGTACTGATCATTTGTATGATCGATTATACAGAAAAGGTGGACGATTTTCTTGAAAAGAAAGCCCCGATCAATGAAATCCTGGTTGATTATTATCTCAATCTGATTCCTTACTGGATTAATTACATTAGTCCGCTGATGGTTTTTATCGCCACAGTATTCTTTACATCAAGAATTGCAGCCCGTACTGAAATTGTTGCGATGCTGAGCAGCGGAATCAGTTTTGGCCGAATTTTATTTCCATATCTGATCGGAGCGGTGGTACTTGGTGCTGTAACATTTGTTCAGGTAGGCTGGATCTTGCCCAAAGCGAATAAAATCAGGAATACTTTTGAAAAGACTTATGTGAAAAGTGAATATACTTTCAGCGGGCGGAATGTACATATCACCATTGCCCCTGATGTTTATGCCTACCTGGAAAGCTATAATACGGCTACCAAAACCGGGAATAAATTCACAATGGAAACAATCAAAGGGAATAAACTTCTTCAAAAACTGTCAGCAGATAAAATTGTATGGCAGGACAAAAAGAAGAAGTGGACACTTCAGAATATCCAGGTCAGGACGATAGACAGCCTGAAAGAAACGCTTAGTTATCCAAAGGATATTGATACCACAATCAATCTTTTCCCCAAAGATTTTGAAAGTAATTATAACCTCTATGAAACTTTTACGCTTCCGGAGCTCAATACTTATATTGCACTTTTACGCAGTAGGGGAGCCGATGGACTTGAAGTTTATCTGATTGAGAAATATGTTCGTTTTACCCAGCCTTTTGCAATTCTGATCCTAACTTCCATTGGTGTGATCGTTTCGGCGCGTAAAAGCAGGCGGGGAGTGGGGTGGCAAATTGCCCTCGGATTTATGCTGGCCTTTATCTATATCCTCTTTTTCCTTTTGTCAAAAGGAGTTGCAGAAGCGGGGACTGTAAGTACATTATTTGCCGTATGGCTTCCCAATATCGTATTTTCGTTTATCGGATTGCTGTTGTATAAAACATTACCAAGATAATTTTATGTTCACATCAACCAATTTCAAATCCTATCTTCATCTGCATTTTCTGGTGCTGATCTGGGGTTTTACGGCCATAGTTGGTTTGATGGTTTCTGTATCTCCGATAGCACTGGTTTTTTACCGGACCTTTTTAGCAGGCCTTGGCCTGGCGGTTGTGATGATGATAAAGAAAAAGAAATTTGATGTAACAGGAGCAGATCTTCGGCGGATGTTTTTTGTTGGCTGTATTTTATCGTCTCACTGGATACTTTTTTTTGCTGCCGCCCGTGTTTCAACTGCGTCGGTTTGTCTGGCAGGTATGGCCACAACTTCACTCTGGACAAGTTTGATTGAACCTTTGGTAAACAAACGTCCCATAAAGCCACTTGAAGTCGGTCTTGGGATACTGGCTTTTGCCGGGTTATATGTGGTTTTTCGGTTTGAATTTGATCATGCCCTAGGGCTGGGACTTGCGCTGGCATCGGCATTACTGGCCGCTATGTTTACCGTCGCGAATAGCAGATTAGTACAAAGAATCGATGCTTTTACGATCACTTTTTATGAAATGGTCGGAGCCAGTTTGTTTTCGTTATTGTTTTTAATTGTAGCAGAATCACAAGGGTGGACAAACAATATGCCTGTTTGGCCCAAAGGTCAGGATTGGATATGGATTTTGTTTCTGGCCTGGATCTGTACTGTTTATGCAAGCACGATGGCTACACAGCTCATGAAACAGTTTTCTGCATATCTTATCAATTTGACAATCAATCTTGAACCGGTTTATGGAATCGCGTTGGCTTTTTTCTATTTTGGAGAAAAGGAAAGGATGACACAGGGTTTTTATATGGGTACCATTTTAATCCTGATGGCTGTACTTTTATACCCGATTTTGAACGGGCGAACTTTTCAAAAAAAGACAAAAACTACTTAATTAACATATTACTACTACTTTTGTCGCATCAACAAATCCGGAAACATGAATTTATCCCGTTTACTTTTAGTAGTACCATGTTATAATGAGGAGGCGATTTTGAATCTTACCTATTCAACGCTAAAAACTTATTACGCTGGTATTAAGGAACGTGGACTTATTGCGGCTGACAGTAAAATCTGTTTTGTTAACGATGGCAGCCGAGATAAAACCTGGGATATTATAGAAGATTTGTGCAATCAGGATGAAAATATTATCGGTGTCAAACTATCTAGAAATTTCGGTCATCAGAGCGCGATCATGGCCGGTCTGGAAAAATATATCGACGATTTCGACTGCTTTATAACCATTGATGCAGATTTACAGGACGACATCAATGCCATTACCAGTATGATTGAAAAACACCGCGAAGGTGCAATGGTTGTATATGGCGTCCGTGGAGACAGAAGTTCTGATAGCTGGTTCAAGCGTTTTACGGCAGAGAGTTTTTATGTGATTATGCAGAAAATGGGTGTTCCTGTTGTTTTCAACCACGCTGATTTTCGATTGATGGACCGCCGGGTTCTTCAGGAACTTGGTAATTTTAAGGAAATTAACATGTTCCTTCGCGGCATTGTTCCGCTGGTTGGTTTCAGAAATGAGAAGGTAATTTACAATCGTCTTGAACGCGCTGCCGGAGAAACAAAATATCCGCTAAGTAAGATGTTGCTTTTTGCCTGGAACGGGATCACTTCTTTCTCTACCTTTCCGATGCGGCTGGTGCTTTACTTTGGGGTTTTTAACTTTATGGTTGCCATGGTTATCGTGGCCTATATTTTCTTTTCCTACATTATCGGCAAAACTGTTCCTGGCTGGACTTCAACGATGCTCCCAATCACTTTTTTCAGCGGCTCCAATATGATGGCTCTGGGATTGATCGGCGAGTATATCGGGAAAATCTATGAAGAAGTAAAAGGCCGTCCACGCTACATAATTGAAAAAACTGTTAATGAATAGATTTTATAAAAAATACCGCACCGTTGGCAATTTGATCAATATGCTTCTTGCACTAAGCGTGTTGATACCCTTGCTGGCGCTATCCTATTTTAACCATCCATCTCCCGCCGACGATTATTGTTACATCGATACGGTTTTCAAATACAGCTGGCTGGAAGCGATGAACTTTTACTATTCCGGCTGGACCGGGCGCTACTTTGGTATATTTCTCAATCATTCCAATCCGCTTCTATTTCATTCAATCACAGGTTTTAAAGTGATTCCGGTATTGTTGCTTTTGGCCATGTTGTTTGCATTTTACAATTTGTTCCGTCACCTGACACCCACTTTATCACGGGTAGCACATCTTGGTTTTGCAGGGATTGTCTTCTTCCTGTATATTCTTAAAATGGCTAGTATTGTAGAAGGTTTCTACTGGATGGCTGCTTTTGTCACGTATACAGTTCCAAATATTCTTACATTATTATGGGTTGGTGTTGTGCTGGACTGGTATCGTCAGGATACAAGAAAAGTGTTACTTGCCATATTAGCCAACCTGATGGTTTTTGCCATTATCGGATGTAGTGAAACCAACCTTGTCATTCTTGTGATGTTACTTGGCGCTTTATGGTTTTATCGTCTCGTTTTTCACAGAAAAGTGGACGGTTTGATGATCAGTATGGCGGTTATAGGTGTTATATCCATTTACATTTTTCTTGCAGCTCCGGGTAATGCTGCCCGTCTGGATGGAAATCCGATGAGCAGAAATATTGGATTTTCAGTCATTTCTTCATTTAAACAACTGGCCGTTTTAAGTTTTCCGTGGATATTTAAAACCCCGTTACTGATCTTTTCTCTTGCCTGGATGATCGTCCTTTCCAAGATATCTGTTGGTGCGCGCAATTACTTTTCGATGCCGGTATGGTTCGCCATTTTGCTTTACATAGGTATTTTGGCCGGCCAGATATTTCCTTCCTATTATGGAATTGGAATAGAACCGTCATTGCGGGCTGTGAATTGTGTATATCTTTTTTTCCTGATCGGATGGTTTTATGTGATCGGGGTGATATTTCATTATTTCCACAAACGATATACTCCTAATTTCCCCTTATCCTTTTTGCGGTATGGTGTTCTTTACTCGCTATTGGTTATTTCCATAGCTTTTTCATTCTTCCGGAGTGCGAACGTAAAGATGATTTATTCTGATTTGTTAAGAGGAAAAGCAGCCGCTTTTAGCAGAGAAACAGACGAACGATACGTATTGATCCAGAATTCAAAAACAAGTATCGTCTATTTACCTCCCATCAAAACCAGACCCATGTCTCTTTATTTTGATGATATTAAAGAGAACAGAGATCATTGGTGGAATAAATGCATGGCAGGTTATTTCGGGAAAGAGGCGATCATTATGAAAGAAACAAAGTGAATAAAAATAAACTGATACTTGGTGGTTTAGTGGCAATACCTGTTTTTTTCTGGGTATTTGTCATTCTGAATAATTCTGTAAACGTGCCCTGGTACGATGATTTTGATCCTTTTCCGGATTTTCTTCGTCAATGGATCAACAGCGCCTCTTTTTCTGATCATCTGAGATTACTTTTTCAGCCAAACAATGAACACCGGATGGTGATCGGAAAGTTGGTTACCTTGTTTTATTATGGTATTACCGGACATCTGAATTTTACATTTCTTCACATTGCAGGAGCCTGTTTTACGCTCGGGACTTTATATTTGTTTTGGACGTCATTTAAAGACAGTAAATTAAAATGGTGGTATTTTTTGCCGGTGCCGTTTTTATTGTTCCAGCTGCAATACCATCTGGTTTTCCTTTGGGCAATTTGTAGTCTTCAGCATCAGCCAGTTGTGTTCTTTGTCAGTTTGTCCATGTTATTGCTGGCCAGAAATCGGTTTGGCTGGGCGCTTTTAGCCGCAGTTTGCGCGACCTATTCCATGAGCAATGGCATTTTTGTCTGGGTTTCCGGAGCTGTGATCCTGATATTGAGATCCAATTACAAGCTGCTCGGAATCTGGTGTATCACGGGTGCTGCTGCCATTGGATTTTATTTTTTCGGTTTAACAACACAAGGCAACGAATCCAGTATTGCTTATTTCAAACAATATCCGCATCTTTCTTTCCTTGGTTTCTTTGCTTTTCTGGGCGGTTTGTTTGACTTCTTCCCTGAAAAAACAATTGTGACCAGATCCGTTCTTCCCGTCATGATGGGGCTGGCCGTGACGGTTTGGATAGGAATCTGGCTTTTGACACTATTATTAACGTGGTTTAAAAAGACTTTTAATACATCTCAAAAACTGCCGGAATTTGTTGATTCATTTTCTGTCGTAGAAAAAGGTCGGAAATCATTTCAGGAATTTCTTTTAGGAATACTTGTCTTTTTGTTGATGAATGCCCTGGTTATCGGATTGTTAAGACCAAGATTCGGTTTTTTTGTAATGATCGTGAGTAATTACAAAATGTACCCGGCGTTGTTCCTGATCATTGCTTATCTGTCTTTTATTTCATCAACGGTCAGGATCAATTTACAGGAAAGGGGCTTTCAACTTGCAATTTTTCTAAGTCTTTTGATCTGGGGTTTTTCGATTTACAGTTATCTGCCCGTTATTCAGGAACGTAAAAAATATCTTTCAATCAACGGATATAACCAGGAATTTAATGGGTACGGACTAGGCCACGTACCTTTTTCGGCCGGTGCTAAATATGTTGATATCCTGATGAAAGAAATGGTTGCTATGAATATTTATAAGTATCCATCTGAAACAGCTCATTCGGTGACTGAAATAAAAAAGATAGATAAACCAATTCCGGCCAATTTTGATATTTCTGCTAAAATGCTGAATGATAAAATTCTGATTCAGGATTCTACTGCCAGGTTAAGTGCAAATACCGGTCAATACGCATTTGTGAAAAATAAAGAGCATTTGTATCTGTTCAAACTGGAACCGAACAGATATACCGGAAAAAATGTATTCAGACAATATTTTAATGGTTCCAATGTCGAAGTTCCTCTGACTTCATTGCTTCCCGGATCCTATGATCTGGGTGTCGTAAAAGTAAATGGAGAAGAGGTTACCGGAGGGATTTTGAAGAGCATTACAGTACCTTAACTAAATCAATGGTTCCAAATTTCGTTTAAAGGCGTATTTTTGCCACCGTTGTCTAATCGTTTAAAAAAAGCATATTGAAAACCCCGCAAATATCTATTGTTGCTCCGTTATACAATGAGTCAGAGTCTTTTCCTCAGCTGATTCAGCGTCTCAGCGCATTAATGGATTCCAGTCCGCTGTCGATCGAAGTGGTGCTTATCGATGACGGAAGCAGGGACGATACCGCTTTACGTATCCGTCAGCTGGCTTTAACGGATGAGCGTTATCATGGCGTATTTTTGTCAAGAAATCATGGTCATCAGCTCGCATTGACAGCAGGCATAGCATCAGCGCGGGGAAGTGAGGCATTGTTTGTCATTGACGGAGATTTACAGGATCCGCCTGAACTGCTCCCGGATTTTTACAAATTGATGCAGGAAGGCAATGACGTGGTTTATGCTGTTCGTAAAAAACGGAAAGAAAACTTTATCAAAAAAACCGGATATCATTTATTTTACCGCCTGCTTCGTTCGATATCTTATGTTGAAATTCCGTTGGATTCAGGGGATTTTGCCTTGATCAGCCGCCGTGTTGTTGATGTGATGAACAAGATGCCGGAGGAAAGCAGGTATCTTCGCGGAATGCGGTCCTGGATCGGATTTAATCAGACAGGTTTTGAATACGAGCGTGATGCACGTGCGGCAGGGGAATCAAAATATTCTTTCAAACAATTATTTGGTCTGGCATATAACGGAATATTTAATTTCAGTGAATTCCCGATCAAATTCATGAGCAGAATGGGCGTTTTGGCTATTCTGATTTCACTGGTTTATTTTATTATTGTAGTCATTAAAAAACTCTTTTTTGTCCAGGTCATCGAAGGTTTCACAGCGTTGCTTTTTGTGATCATTCTTTTCAGCGGCGTGCAGCTTCTGGCGCTTGGCATCATTGGTGAATATGTACTCAGGATCTTTTTTCAATCAAAAAATCGTCCGTTGTATATCGTTAAAGAAGAGATTGTAAACCGCGAGTATATTTAACAAATGCTTTTCAATTCCATACAGTTTCTGGTTTTCTTCATTGTAGTCACGCTGGCTTATTTCAGCTTGTCGTGGCGTGGACGATGGATTCTTCTGCTGGCGGCGAGCTGTTATTTTTACATGGTTTTCAAGCCGGTTTTCATCCTGATCCTGTTTGGTACCATTGTCATTGACTATTATGCCGGGATCTGGATCGCACAGACAAAAGACCAGAAACAGAAAAAGTTATTACTGATTATCAGTTTGATATCTAATATCGGGATACTCTGCTTTTTTAAATATTACGATTTTTTAGAAGATTCTGTAAATCATGCACTCCGTGTGATTGGATTCAGGCCAATGATACCGCACCTGGAAAGTGTTATTCCACAGCCAATTTTGAGTTGGATGGTAAATAACGCTGGACACGTTTTGTTGCCCATCGGATTATCATTTCATACTTTCCAGGCCATGAGTTATACCATTGAAGTATATCGGGGAAATCAGGAACCTGAAAGACATTTTGGTATTTACGCGTTGTACGTGATGTTTTATCCGCAGCTTGTGGCCGGTCCAATCGAGCGTCCGCAGAATATGCTGTATCAGTTTCATTCTTATTTCAAGTATGATTTTGAACAGGTAAAGTCGGGTTTGGTACAAATGGCATTCGGTTTCTTCAAAAAAATCGTAATCGCCGACAGGCTTTCTCAGGTTGTAGATTTCGCGTACGTTAACCCGGCAGAGCAAAACGGACTGACAATTGTAACGGCGATGGTCTTTTATTCTTTCCAGATCTACTGCGATTTCTCAGGTTATTCAGATATTGCCATTGGCGCTGCGCGTGTGATGGGTTTTACATTGATGGACAATTTTCGCTCTCCTTACGAAGCCAGATCCGTGGCGGAATTCTGGGGAAGATGGCATATTTCCTTATCAACATGGTTCAGGGATTATCTCTATATTCCCCTGGGAGGCAACAGAAAAGGAGAATTTAATAAATACAGAAATCAATTTATTGTATTCCTTGTCAGCGGACTTTGGCATGGCACGAGCTGGCGTTTTGTAATTTGGGGAGCTCTTCATGGTACCTATCAGGTTACGGCAGCATTACGAGATAAATGGCTGAAAAAAGCCGGAATAGCACTTCCTGACAATCCTGTTTTTAGGATACTTGGGACTCTGTTAACTTTCGTTCTGGTAACAATAGCATGGATATTTTTTAGAAATGAACTTCATAATTCAATAGTTATCCTGAAAAAAATTCCGACATTATCTTTTTCAGATAAGATACAGACTCCTTTTAATGAAGTTGAAATGTGGTTTTGCGTGTTTTTGATGGTATTTCTTTTGGTAAAGGAACATTATTACCAAAACATCCCAACAAAAAATACAGCCGGATTCTTTATCCTTTTTATAACGCTGTCATTCCTTACCTACTTCTTGGGAGTCGTTACGACAAATCAGTTTATTTACTTCCAGTTTTAATTTCCAGCTGAATCTTAGTTGACAGATTTTCAAAGTAATTTTTGAAAGTTTGACTATTTATGTATTTAATTTCTGCCAAGCTGACAGAAAACAGGTCTAGTACTATTTTTTACAATGCACTTTACTGATTTAAACTAACGTCGCACCACGACAGATTTATAGATATGTACGAAGTTACAGCAGACAACCGTTTGAGAAGATTGATCATCGTTGGAGATCGCGTTTTGATAAAACCAAAAAGTCCAACCGACCGAACCAACAGCGGTCTATATTTACCGCCAACAGTTACCGAAAGAGAACAAGTTCAAAGCGGTTACGTGATCAAAGTTGGTCCGGGTTATCCAATTCCTACGCCTTCCGAAGATGAACCATGGAAAGAATCAGAAGAAAAACTGAAATATATGCCTTTACAGGCCAAAGAAGGTGATATCGCCATTTATCTGCAAAGAAATGCGATTGACCTGGAATATGATGGTGAGAAATATGTCATTGTTCCCCAAGGTTCGATTTTGATGTTGGACCGGTCTGAGGATTTATTTGAATAATAATTTATTTTTCCTTCAAAATATCTCCCTTTAATTTGTTTTAGAGGGAGATATTTTAGTTTCAGCTGGAAGAATATCAAACTCCGGACCTATTGTGAAAAGAGCATCATCAATAGGTTTTTCTGTGATACTTTGGGCTTTGAGATGTAATAATTCGATATTATTATCGTCAAAATAAAATTCAAGGGGAGTTCCTGTCAACTTTTGATATTCGGGTAGGAAAAGGCTAAAAGAAGTATCAATATTTTTCGCTACTAATAGTTTCCAGGTTCTATCAGGATCTTTTTCTACCCGATAAACTGTTTCAGCCTGAGTTCCTAAAACTATAACTTTTTTAAAAGTTTCTCTGTACGTGCAGTGAGTAATTTTGCCACTTATTGCAAAGTGGGCTGGTCTTTGTTCAAGCTCTTCAATTGTCTCAAAAGAAGCTGATTTCCTTAAAGAATTTAATAACGGAGAATCAATCACTAAGTACATTCCTTTTTCATTTAAAATTTGTGTAATTGTAAAGGAAGACATTGAATCAGGAGTAGACGGACTTATAATATCCATTCTACGTAAATTGTTTTTCTTATATAACCTGATTTCACTCACAGAAACACTCGAAGAATCTATTGGTCGTTTATGTGACAAAATAGAATCAACTTTAAAAATTATTACCCCTTCCGTAAATTTTACCTGGGCGTTAACATGGATTGCGCTTAACATAAAAACAAATGCAATAACGACAGCTTTCTTCATCTTGTTTAAGCTGGATTTAAAAGGAGAGTGGAGCATGAGAATAGTTATTCGGGTATATATGATCTGAAATTAAAGACTTTATTTCAAAAAATATTGAAAATTCATCTTTTGAAGTCTTTTAATCAAACTTTGATTAAAAGACTGTATTAGGAGGTTGCTACAATTAGCTGAATCGCTTTAAAAGATTTGTTCAAACAATAACATTGCCCTCCTGAAATAAACCTTAATTTTAAGCCAGTAATCGTATTTATTCAAAAACAAACTATCATGAAATATAAGTTTTTAGGAAATACCGGTGTCCTGGTTTCGGAATTATGTTTCGGTACCATGACTTTTGGTGGTGATGGATATTGGGAAGCCATTGGTAAACTTCAACAGGAAGAAGGAAATGCATTAGTAAAAACAGCTTTCGACAGCGGAATTAATTTCTTTGATACAGCCAACGTTTATTCCTATGGTAAGTCGGAGGAAATACTTGGTAAGTCATTTAAAGATCTGGGAATCAATAGGAGTGAGGTTGTTGTAGCCACCAAAGCCAGAGGCAGAATGGCGCCCGGTGCGAATCAGATCGGTTTGTCGAGACTGCATATTATGGATTCTGTAAATGACAGTTTGCGCCGTCTGGATATGGATCATATTGATCTTTTTTATATTCACGGTGTAGACGCCTATACTCCGCTGGAAGAAACCATGCGTGGATTGGAAGATATTGTCCGTTCCGGAAAAGTGCGTTACCTGGGCGTGAGTAACCACGCAGCCTGGCAAATCATGAAAGCAAATGGAATTGCAGAAAAAAATCGCTGGACAAAATTTGTAGCCTGTCAGCATTATTATACCATAGCAGGCCGGGATCTGGAACGTGAACTTATTCCGATGATGGAGGATCAAAACCTGGCCCTAATGCCTTGGAGCCCACTGGCAGGAGGTTTTCTTTCAGGGAAATATACCAGAAACAACGAAACTTCGGGAGATAACCGTCGTGATAATTTTGATTTCCCGCCGATCGATAAAGAAAAGGCATACGATATTATTGACGTGATTCAGCCCATTGCAGCATCTCATGGTGTTTCAGTCGCTCAGATTTCATTAGCCTGGTTGTTGCATCAAAAAAGTGTGACAAGTGTAATTATCGGTGCTAAAAAACCGGAACAATTGAAAGATAATATCGCAGCGACAACTGTTTCATTATCCCAGTCCGATCTTGCGCAATTGTATGATATCAGCATGCTCAATACCGAGTATCCGCAGTGGATGTTTGAGCGTCAGGGAAGGGACAGACTTCCGCAATAGATTTTTTCAATCTGAAAAGTAAAGGCAGCTGGTCATCCGGCTGCTTTACTTTTTCTAACCTCTCTAATCAGTTTATTAATGATTTACCTTTTATGGTCTTTATTCAATATCGGAATGCTTGTTTGGTTTCTTTTAATCGCATTCGGCGCCTTAAAATTGTTTCTGAAAGAAATGGGCATGGTTTCAACCATCATTTTTGTCATTGGCGTTTTTTCTTTTATAAAAGGATCGGTGGTGAGTGATCAGGACAAAGGATATCAAATGAAACAAAATGAAGCCGTTGGAATAAAGAATCTGGAAAATGCAATTTCCTATCATTTGGATCTCAGTTACATTTATACAAAAGATTCAACTTACACGGGACAATTATCCTCAAAGATTCTGGTATCCGGACTGATTTCCGGACATGGATGGAGCCCGGGATTAACTTCTGCCTTGATGGAAAATGGGATTGTCAGTTATCAGGTAACCGGATTTCATCAGTGGAAACTGCTTGGACTGGTTTTATACAATCAGGAGCAGGAATTTAAAGGCACCGTAAAAGTGAAATAATGATTACTATACGGATTTGGCCGAAGAACAAAGTACCTTTGTGATATGTCAAATCAGGAAAATTTAGAAACCACGCTATCAGGGCTGGGAATCGCTGCGTTAAATGAAATGCAGCAGGAAGCAAATACTGCGATTCAGGAAAATTCAGAAATACTTTTGTTATCCCCGACAGGTTCAGGTAAAACACTTGCGTTTTTACTTCCGATTATGTCGGTTTTGCAAAGGGATATATCAGAGGTTCAATGCATTATCATTGTGCCAACAAGGGAGTTGGCATTGCAGATTGAATCAGTATGGAGGAAAATGTCAACCGGTTTTAAAGTGACCTGCTGTTATGGTGGCCACGATATGCAGACTGAAATTAGAAGCCTTAGTGAAGCTCCGGCACTGTTAATTGGAACCCCGGGAAGATTAATGGACCATATTTTCAGAAAGACTTTTACAACCAGAAAAATTACAACGCTTATTCTGGATGAATTTGATAAGTCTCTGGAAATGGGTTTTCAGGATGAAATGTCCGAGATTATGGGCAACCTGCGCGGACTGAAAAAAAGAATTCTGGTATCAGCTACCGAAGGTTCGAAAGTTCCTTCGTTTACAGGTGTGAAAAATCCTGTTGTGCTGGATTTTATTGCCAATAAAAATCAGGAAAGCGGCCTGACAGTAAAACTAGTTTTGTCTGACAAAAAAGATAAAACTGAAAAGCTGGTTCAGCTTTTGAGCTTTCTGGGTTCAGAATCAACGCTGATTTTCTGCAATCTCCGCGAATCGGTGGAACGGCTAAGTACTATCTTAAAAGAAGAGGGAATTGATTGCGCCTATTTTCACGGCAAACTTGAACAGGAAGACAGGGAGCGTACTTTAATTCGTTTTCGAAACGGATCTACGTTATATCTTGCAGCGACGGACCTGGCGGCTCGTGGTCTGGATATACCTGATATGAAACACGTTATACATTTTGAGCTTCCGTTAAAAGCAGACGAATTCAGGCACCGCAACGGTCGCACCGCCCGTATGCTGACAGAAGGAACAGCTTATATTTTATTGAATTCTGACGATGTTTTACCTGAATATATTGTAAGAAAACCTCAGGTTCTGGATCTGCCCGCGAAGTTTACATTACCAGCCCCATCCGAATGGACAACGATTTATATCAGTGGAGGAAAGAAAAACAAGCTGAATAAAATGGACATTGTAGGCTTTTTAATCCAGAAAGGAAAACTTGAAAAACAGGATCTTGGACTGATTGAAGTGAAAGATAATATCTCCTTCGCTGCTGTCAGAAAAAGCCAGGTAAAATCCATGTTGAGCCTGATTTCGGAAGAAAAAATGAAAGGAAAAAAGTTTAAGATTGAGGTGGCAAGATAAAAATCAGATAAAAAATAATGTTGATGGGCGTGGTCATTTCTATGATCACGTCCTTTTTTATAAATAAATATTCAACCAGTCTTGTATTTATAACTTTAAATACATTTACTTTGTAATTCAAAGTACTTTTAAAATGTATAAATCATGACGAAAATTCGTACTTATCTGCTCTGGATTATTTTATCCGCACTTCACACTTATCTATTTTACGAGCTCGGCACAGGAGTCAACGCATTGTTGTTTTCCGCTTTGACTATTGCCGTAGTCACATTATTTCATGGATTGAACAATGAAAAATTGTGGTGGCTCGCAGCCTCAGGCCATCTGATCTCTGCACTTTCCGTTGCCTTGCATAGTTATCCATGGAGCACAGCCATTTACAATTTATCTTTTTACACACTGGCAGGATATGTTGTTTACGTAAGGAGCAGCTTGCCGATAGCCATTATCAACAGCCTGTACCGGAGCTTCTTTTACAGTTTTATCATAACGGTTTACAGTGGATTTGTTGATTTGCTTCACGTGATTTTCAAATCGAACAGTTCTTTCCTTGCATTCAGGAAAACTTCTCTCTATATCGCACCGATCACGGTCACAGCTGTTTTTTATTTTTTATACGGAGCTGTAAACCCGGATTTTTTTCTAACAATTAATTTTCCGGATTGGGAGTTTGATGGAGGAATTATCGCCTACACTTTATTTGGTTTAATCATTATCTGTCCATTATTTTTTCCGGGCAACCCAGGTCCGCTTGTTGCCTGGGACGCATCGAAGCCAAATCTGCTGAAAAGGCAATATGAGAAAGTAAAAGGAAGATGGTTTCCCATTCTTGGTTTGACATATGAAAACAAACAGGGCGTGATCATGTTCATTATGCTCAACACCCTCATCGCTGCGTTCCTGGTTTTTAATATTTCACAGATATTTTTTCCGTCATTAAATTATCATCCGATCGGGCATTCCGACCAGGTCCACCAGGGTTTTGAGGTGCTTATGTTGAGTATAGGTGCGGCTATCGTGCTGATTATGTATTACTTCCGTGAAAATCAAAATTTTTATAACAAGAAAGACAGGCTGGTAAAATTTGCCACAATCTGGATTATACTGAATGGTTTGCTGATACTTTTTACCTGCTATAAAAATATTCTTTATGTAGATGCTTTCGGGTTGACATACAAGCGTATATGTGTTTTCATAGGTATGTTATTGACAAGTATCGGTTTGTATTTAACACTGATTAAAATTTACAGGGTGAAAACAAACTGGTATTTGCTAAGACAAAATGCCTGGGTGCTTTATTTTGTCTTCACATCTTTTGGCGTCGTGGATTGGGATCGTCTGATTACCTGGTATAATCCAAATTATGCGCAGTTTCTGGACGTAAATTATATTTTAACGCTTGGCAATACCCAGATTCCATATATGAGTGAACTGCTAGATGCCAAAGATCCAAGAGTTATACCATACAAAGCGGCTATTGAAAGTAAGAGTGTAAACATGCAATTGCCCACAAGCTGGCAGGCTGAAACGGCGGATTCGAAATGGATGCCGAGAAAATATAAAAAATAATAAGTGCCGGGTGAATTAATCTATTAGCCATGATAATTAATTCCCCGGTTTTTTATGTTTTTGAATAAATCAGTATGATAAATACTCCGTCTAATGCTGATTCATTGAATATTCGAGATGATAACTAATCGAAAAAACGATCAGAGTACAAAAAAAGCCTGATATCGCGATATCAGGCTTTCCAAATGATAGTATGATTAAACTTAGATAACTTTAACGTTAACCGCGTTTAGACCTTTTTTGCCATTTTCTACTTCGTAAGACACTTTGTCATTTTCACGGATATCGTCTTGAAGACCTGAAACGTGAACGAAAATGTCTTGGTCTCCATTAGATGGAGAAATGAAACCAAATCCTTTGGAATCATTGAAAAATTTTACTGTACCTTCTGCCATTAGTATTGTTCTTATATATTTTGAAGACCAAATATACGAACGTCTTTTGGATATACAAGAAAAAAAATATTTTTATTTAGAAAAAGTAAAATTTAATATTCTCCGATAGGAGTTGTAGACTATGTGGCGGGCGTTGATAATTCTTCAAAAGGGATAGCTGATTTTAAATTTATTTTGAAAATTTTGGCTTCCGGGACATATAACAGTTTCTTTGTTTCCTATTTAAATGTACGAAGCGTCAGCATGCCTGTAATCAGAACTTCTAATCATAAACCTCCTTTTTGGCTTCCAAACGGCCATTTGCAAACCGTTTATCCGGCACTTTTCAGAATTATCAATTCTGTGCATTATCAAAGGGAACGTATTGTTACACCAGACCAGGATTTCCTGGATCTGGATTGGTCACTGGCACCGAAAAAACCGGATTTTGAGGGTAAAAATAATTTGGTAATTCTTTCGCACGGACTGGAAGGAAATAGTACCCGCCAATATATTTTAGGTATGGTACGCTTTCTGAATGCGCAGGGTTATGATTGTCTGGCCTGGAATTTTCGCAGTTGCAGTGGTGAAATGAATAAAACTTCACGTTTTTATCACAGCGGCGCTACCGAAGATCTGGATCTTGTTATTCAACACGTTTTTGAAAAAGGATATACCCATGTCGATTTATTGGGTTTCAGCCTTGGTGGAAATCTGACACTTAAATATTTAGGAGAAAAGGGGGCCGGTATTGATCCGGGAATAAAAAAAACGGTTGTTTTTAGTGTTCCAATGGATTTGAAAGCTTGTAGCCTGGAAATTGTCAAACCTCAAAACAGGTTATATCAATCGAGATTTCTCAAAACGCTTAAACCCAAAGTTGATCAGAAAGCGGTTCACTTTCCCGGAGACATCAATCCTGCTGATTTCAAATTTGTAGCTACCTTATATGATTTCGATGATATTTTCACAGCACCGCTTCACGGCTTTCAGAATGCCGACCATTATTATGAAATGAGCAGTGCTATGTTTTTTGTCAAAAATATAACCATTCCTACCTTAATTGTCAATGCAGCCAATGATCCGATTGTTCCTGTAAATAGCCTTCCGGTTGGTCTGATCAATACACTTCCGCATGTTTTGTTGGAGATTTCTGATTTTGGAGGCCATTGCGGATTTCGTCCTTCGGGTTTATTTCAAACCAATTACTGGTCAGAATTGCGGGCATTGGAATTTCTTCGAAGTGAATCATTGTTGTAGGTGTAGGCACGCTATCCGATTTTTTGTTGAAGTTATATTTTGTTAAAATGAATATAAGAATTTGATATTCAGATACTTTTACAGGAATTTTCCTTTTTTATAAATTTTGCGAAATTCTGAAAACAATAATAAAAAGCGTCAGATTAACATTTTTTTAGGGTCATAGAAAACAGATTCGTAATTTTGTGACAAAATTGGGAATTCAGCCAAATTTAACCGTTTGAAACATTCACATTTTAATTTGATACTTATTCAGTTATCTCCTGCTTCATGCCGACATTAACACTCAATCCCCCGCATATCATTATTGATTTTGACAGTACTTTCACGAAAGTAGAAGGACTGGACGAACTGGCTGCCATTGCATTGACAGGGCATCCGCAACGTGAAAAGATTGTTCAGGAAATTGCTGACCTGACAAATATGGGTATGAACGGGGAAATGTCTTTTTCGGAAGGGCTTCACAAGCGCATTGATCTTTTGAAGGCTACCCGAGCCAATATTGAAGAATTGGTTTCTTTTTTAAAGACCAAAGTTTCTGATTCTTTCCAACGGAACAAACAGTTTTTAACCGAAAATGCAGACCATATTTTCATTGTTTCAAGCGGATTTAAAGAATTTATTATTCCGGTTGTAACGGAACTGGGTCTGCGCGCGGATCACGTATATGCCAATGAATTTCGTTTTGATGAGCAAGGTAACATTATTGGTATCGATGAAGAAAATGTTTTGTCGACAGACGGAGGGAAGATCAAATTACTCTCTTCTCTGAAACTTGAAGGTGAAGTTTATGCCATTGGAGACGGTTACACGGATTACCAGATTAAAGAAGCGGGTTTCGCAAACCGTTTCTACGCATTTACAGAAAATGTTGAGCGTCCGAAAGTGGTAGCTGTTGCAGATCATATTGCCACTTCTTTTGACGATTTCTTATATGACAATAAATTAAGCAGAAGCCAGTCTTATCCAAAAAGCCGGATTAAGGTTCTTTTGCTTGAAAACGTTCATCCGGTTGCTTTGCGTGCTTTTGAAGAGCAGGGTTTTAATGTTGAATTTGTGAAAGGTGCGCTTGATGAGGATGAACTTTGTGAGCGTATCAAGGATGTATCTATTATAGGTATCCGTTCTAAAACAAATATTACAAAACGAGTTCTGGAAAATGCCAATCGTTTGATGGCAATCGGTGCCTTTTGTATCGGTACCAATCAGATTGACCTGGAAGCAGCAGCTGAAAAAGGTATTGCAGTTTTCAACGCACCATATAGCAATACGCGTTCTGTGGTAGAACTTGCTGTGGGTGAAATGATCTTGCTGATTAGAAATATTGTTACAAAAAGTAACCAGATGCATGCCGGAATCTGGGATAAATCTGCGAACGGAAGTTTTGAAGTTCGTGGAAAAAAACTGGGTATGGTGGGTTATGGAAGTATAGGTACACAGCTTTCTGTTGTAGCTGAGGCTCTGGGTATGGAAGTGTATTTTTATGATGAAGTTGAAAAACTGTCGCTTGGGAATGCCCGTAAACTTAATTCTCTGGAAGAGTTACTTTCCGTTGCTGATGTGATCAGTATGCACGTGGATGGTCGGAAGGAAAATTCAAACCTGATCGGGAAACGTGAATTCAGTTTGATGAAAGACGGCGTGATTTTCATGAATCTTTCCCGCGGACATGTGGTGGATATTGAAGCTTTGGCAGAAGCAGTGAAAAGTGGAAAAGTGGCCGGAGCGGGCGTTGACGTCTTCCCGAAAGAGCCGAAAACAAATGATGAATCTTTTGAAAGCGCATTACGCGGATTGCCAAATGTAATCCTTACTCCTCATATTGGAGGAAGTACCGAAGAAGCGCAGGAAAATATCGGGCATTTTGTTCCTTCCAAATTGCTGGAATTCATGAACAATGGTAGTTCTTATGGAAGTGTGAATTTCCCGGAGGTTCAATTACCGAAACTGAAAGATTCTCACCGTTTGCTTCATATTCACGCCAACGTGCCGGGTGTTTTAGCAAAACTGAATAACATTTTCGCGAAAAATAATATCAACATCACAGGTCAGTATCTGAAAACGAACGAGAAAATCGGTTACGTAATCGTAGATATCGCGAAAGGATATACAGAAGAATTTATTCAGGAAGTAAAAGAAGTTGAAGGTACCATTCGTTTTAGAATGTTGTACTAACGTAATATAGTCAGGAAATTGTCATGGATAGTCAGGCATGGTCATTTATTGTTAGTCATTTGTAGTCAGGTTTTGTCAAGGGTTGTCATTTATAGTCAGGGTTCAGCGACAAATGACAATCCTTGACCACCCATGACAATTAATGACAACGTCCTGACCATCCCTGACAACTAATTACAACTTCCTGACAACCCCTGACCATTCATAATGATCCCCACTTTCCAGCCATATTAAAATGTCACTAACTTTTTTCACTCCAGGTCCCGCGCAGCTTTACCCGACATTTGAAAAACATTTACAGACCTTTGTAAGTGAGCAGTTGGGCTCAATTTCGCACCGTAGCCAGCAATATCGTGATCTTCATAAATTCACGGTTGATCAGCTGCGTACGCTTTTGAATGTTCCGGATTCACACGCAATACTTTTTCTAGGTTCAGCCTCAGAAGCATGGGAACGTATTTTATTTAGTTGTGTGGAACTGGAAAGTTTTCATTTGGTGAATGGTTCTTTCTCGAAAAAATTCTATGACTATTCCTTAGGCTTGTGCAAATATGCGCATAGTCAGGAAAAACCAATGGGCGAGGGTTTCAGTGCTTCGGAGGTTATTGTTCCTGAGTATGCTGAATTGATCTGTACAACCCACAACGAAACAAGTTCTGGTGTGCAAATGCCGGTTTCTGAAATTCATAAACTGAAACAGAAATATCCGGACAAACTGATCGCGGTGGATATTGTTTCGTCAGCACCATATCCTGATCTGGATTTTAACTTAATTGATACGGCGTTTTTCTCCGTTCAAAAAGCATTTGGTTTGCCAGCCGGACTTGGTGTCTGGATTGTGAATGAAAAGTGTCTGAAAAAATCGGAGGAAATTAAAAAGCAATATTCAATCGGTGCGCACAATGATTTACCGACCCTTTGGAAGAATGCTCAAAACAATGAAACACCCGCAACACCAAATGTGATGGGGATTTATTTGTTAGGCAAAATCGCAGAAGATTTTAACAAAATTGGTGTAAAGAATATCCGTAAGGAAACAGAACAAAAGGCGGATCTGCTTTATAAATTTATCGAAAGCGCGAATGGTTTTTCTTCGTTTGTAAAAGATAAAAAATACAGATCCCAAACAGTTATCGTAGCCAATACAGAACAGCCGTCTGCGGATATTATCAAAACAATGAAAACAAAAGGAATGGTAATTGGCAGTGGTTATGGACAGTTTAAATCTTCTCAGCTTCGTATTGCTAATTTTCCTGCTACTTCATTGGAAGAAATTCAGTCTTTGATTCAGGAGTTGAAAGCGTTATAATCAGAATATTTTTAGTGTTTAAAGCGTAAAATCGTAATTGGTTTTGCGCTTTTTTTGTTCTATCCGGAAAGTAGACTGAGTATGTAAATGAACAAAAATCCTTTTTTTCAAAATGAAAGAAAGATTACAAACGTTTCACGCAAAATAGAAAAGTTGAATACAAAGTACGCAAAAAATATACTTAACGATCTTAGCATATTATCTTCCCTTCTTTGCGTGAAACCTCTTAAAAAACTTAAAACTCTTAAATCTTTATAAATGAAATTTTTAAAAACGACAGTCTGGGCATTACTTATCGGGCTTTCTTTCCAAAACTGCGCGAAAAAGGCAGAAGAAAAAAAGGAAGAAGCCACAACAGAACAGAAATCAGCATCCAGAGAAATCTGGACAAAAGAGCAGGCTAAGGAGTGGTATGGGAAAAAGGATTGGATCGTTGGTGCCGACTTTTTGCCAAGTACCGCCATTAATCAGCTTGAAATGTTCCAGGAAGCTTCTTTCGATACAGCCACAATCAACAAAGAATTGGGCTGGGCAGAAGGAATTGGTATGAATACGATGCGTGTCTATCTTCACGATTTATTATGGCAGCAGGATTCAACCGGATTTTTGAAAAGACTGGATACTTTTCTTTCCATCGCTGATAAACATAAAATCAAGCCGGTTTTTGTAATCTTCGATTCCTGCTGGGATCCCTTTCCAAAACTGGGAACGCAACGTGCGCCAAAACCAGGCGTTCATAATTCCGGCTGGGTACAAAGTCCTGGTTACAATGCATTGAAAGACAGTACGCAATATCCTCGTTTGGAACAGTATGTAAAAGGTGTTGTAAAAGAATTTGCGGGCGACGACCGTGTTTTGGCCTGGGATATCTGGAATGAGCCGGACAATACAAATAACAGTTCATATGGAAAAGTTGAGCTTCCTAACAAAGTTGATTATGTATTGCCACTGATGAAAAAAGCTTTTGGCTGGGCAAGATCTGTTAATCCTGAGCAGCCATTAACTGCCGGCATTTGGGCAGGAGACTGGACTTCACACGAAACTTTGAAACCGATAGAAAAAGCCAGCATCGACGAATCGGATGTGATTTCTTTCCATAATTATGACAATGCAACCGAGTTTGAAAAACGTATCAAACAATTGCAGCAATACGACCGTCCGATGATCTGTACCGAATATATGTCTCGTGGAAATGGCAGTTTCTTTGAAGGTTCTTTACCAATTGCAATGAAATATAATGTGGGCGCAATCAACTGGGGACTGGTTGACGGAAAATCACAAACCATTTACCCATGGGATAGCTGGAAAAAAACATATACAGGCGAACCAACGCTATGGTTTCATGATATTTTCAGAAAAGACGGAACGCCATACAAACAGGCAGAAGTTGACCTGATTAAAAAACTTACTGCCCGCAAATAATTTTTGAAAAGATATTGAAATCCCGTGACGGCTGATACCTGTCACGGGATTTATTTTTTACACTTATATTTGACAATAATTAAACTCTGAACCCTGTCATTTAAGTTAATAAAGCCGCATTTTATGAAGTTAATTACTCAGCAAATCATCCGGACAATCCGATTTATAAATCAACAATTTAACATTTTAACTTTTGTCTTAATACTATTTTCTTCCGTTGCTTTTGCACAAAAAAAACAAAAACCGAATGTCATTTTCATCTATGCGGATGACCTCGGTTATGGAGATTTAAGTTCTTATGGGGCGACTAAAATCAGCACACCCAATATTGACAGGCTTGCCAAAGAAGGTTTAAAGTTTACAAACGCGCACGCAACTTCCGGAACCTGCACACCTTCAAGATATGCCCTGATGACGGGAAATTATCCATGGCGGAAAAAGGGAACAGGCGTTTTGCCCGGAAATGCATCACTGATCATCCCTGTTGATAAAATTACATTGCCACAGGTTTTTCAAAATGCTGGTTATAAAACCGGAGCTGTCGGGAAATGGCATTTAGGATTAGGATCGCCCGGAAGAGAAATCAACTGGAACAAACCACTCCTGGTTGGACCGAATGAAGTGGGCTTTGATTATGCCTATTTTTTTCCGGCAACATCGGATCGGGTTCCAACCGTTTTTGTTGAAAACCACAATATTGTCGGCTATGAAAAAGAAGATCCGATTGAAGTTAATTACAAGGAAAAAGTTGGTAAAGAGCCTACCGGAAAAGAAAATCCTGAATTACTGAAATTACAATCTTCTCCAAATCACGGGCATAATAATACGATCGTGAACGGTATTGGCAGGATCGGTTTTATGAGCGGCGGAAAACAGGCGCGATGGGCAGATGAAGAAATCGCTCATGTATTTTTGAGTAAGGCAGAACAGTTTATTGAAGAAAACCAGAAGAATCCGTTCTTCCTGTATTTTTCACTGAACGACATCCACGTGCCACGTATGCCGAGTACTGAATTTAAAGGGAAAAGTAAAATGGGATTGCGTGGCGATGTGATTTTACAAATGGACTGGACCGTTGGCCAAATCCTGAAAAAGCTCGAAGCACTTAATTTGGAAGAAAATACACTGATTATTTTTTCAAGTGATAACGGTCCTGTTCTGGACGATGGTTATGCAGACAATGCTGTTGAGTTAGCAGCTGGTCATAAACCTGCCGGCGTTCTACGTGGTGGAAAATATAGTGCTTTTGAAGGAGGCAGCCGTGTTCCCTGGCTTGCACGCTGGCCTGAGGTGATCAAACCCGCAACTGTTTCAAGCGCATTAATTTGCCAGATCGATTTGTTGTCATCCTTCGCTCATTTTTTTCAGCAAAAGATTGAGGACAAAGATGCGACTGATAGTTTTGAGTTAATGGACGCACTGATCGGAAAAGAGAAAATTGGCCGCGAAAGTCTTGTCACACAGGGCGGTGCACTTTCTTTCACAAAAGGAAACTGGAAATATATTGAACCAGGCACCGGCGAATCTTTCAACAAACTTACCGGCACAGAACTCGGAAACGACCCGAAACCACAATTATATGATTTGAGCAAAGATATAGGGGAGAAGCATAATTTGGCCGGGCAATATCCTAACAAAGTAAAAGTAATGGCGGATGAACTGGCGAAGATAAAAGAAGCGGGTGGGAGTAGATAATTGGCTGTTTATCATGAAAAATAATCTATGCATCGGATAGACTTTGATTTGGTTTCTTATCCTGTTAATGTTGTTCTTTAAATAAATGATATGATTACAGGAACATCCAAAAAGATAGTAACGATTTTTGTCCATTTGCTGGCCTGGGCATTGTTTGGCTATACTTTGATTTTTTATCATCCGCTGACCTGGAATGTTAAATTGCCGAACGTGTTTTGGGTGAAACAGATCGCTCAGTTATGCATTCTTGTTATTCTGTTTTATGTCAATACCTATTATTTCGTACCGGAATATTTATTGAAAAATAAGTTGTTGCCGTTTTCTGTCTTTATGATTATCTCCGTTCTTTTGGCTTTATATCTGATGTTTAATTTTGATGCATTGCTTCATGTTTCAGAGCAAATGGACGAGGTTATAGGAAGAAGAAAGCCACCGGGAAGAAAAGGTTTTCTGGATGGTTTTTTATTGATGACCGTTCTTTTGGTTTTGGGTATTAGCACCAGTCTGGCCGTGATTCAACGCTGGCAGCGTGACGCGCTGCTGCGGGAAGATATGGAGAAACAACAGATCCGCTCCGAACTTTCATTTTTGAAAGCGCAGATAAATCCACATTTTTTCTTCAATACGCTAAATAATATTTACGCATTATCTTTTACCGACGTCGCTTTGTCGCGCGATGCATTGCTGAAATTGTCGAGAATGATGCGCTATTTGCTTTACGAAACGCAAAGTGATAAAGCGGTTTTGAACAATGAAATATCGTTTTTAAAAGATTACATCGAGCTGATGAAACTTCGGCTTCACGGAAGCACGGAAGTGATTTTTCATGAGCCTAAATTGATTAAGGACTACATGATTGCACCGATGATGCTGCTCCCATTCATCGAAAATGCCTTCAAACATGGAATCAGTGCCTTTCAGCAGACTTCAATTTTAGTAGAAATTGAGGTTGAAAATGATGTATTACAGCTTCGTGTTCAAAATAATGTTTTCCATGAAAAAAATGCTTTGGCAATGGATAGTGGCGGAATTGGCCTGAGCAATACTAGGAGAAGACTCGACTTGCTATATTCCGGAAAGCACCAGCTCACAATTGAAGACAACAAGGCCGAAAATAATTTCTATATTGAATTGCAAATTGACATGTCATGAAAATAAACTGTATAGCCGTAGATGACGAACCATTAGCCCTGGGCCTGATCAGCGCCTTTATAAAACAGACTGCATTTCTGGAATTTAAAGGACAATATTCCAATGCAGTCCAGGCACTTAATGCCATTCATTCAGAAGATATCCAGCTTGTATTTCTTGATATTCAAATGCCGGAATTAAATGGAATGGAGCTTGCCAGAGTATTAAGCCAGACGAATGCTGCACCAAAAATTATTTTTACCACAGCCTATAATCAGTTTGCCATTGAAGGATATAAGGTGGATGCGCTGGATTATTTGTTGAAACCTTTCGGTTATGAAGAATTTCTCCGGGCCGCAAATAAGGCCAAAAATCATTTGGAAGGAATTGTTCAAAATCAAACAGTTCCTGAAAGCCAGGATGATAAATATTTATTTGTAAAAGCAGATTATAAACTGGTAAGAATTGATTTTGATAACATTTTATACATTGAATCACTAAAAGATTATATCAAAATTCATCTTATCAATTCAACACATCCAGTCGTTTCATTAAGCAGCCTGAAGGCTATTGAAGAAAAACTCCCGGCTTCCCGTTTTATGCGTATCCACAGGTCGTTTGTTGTAGCCATTGATAAAGTAGATTCTATATCCAAAAGCACTGTTCAGCTGGGCAATACTAACATTTCGGTAGGCGATCAATACAAGGATGCGTTTAAGGAATTGTTATTACGCTGGGGTTGATATAGAATTTTTTCTGCTTCCAATATACGGTCAAATGTTACACACTGATCTTATTTTATCATTTTTGATATTATTTTAACCGCTTACGCAGTGCGGGATATGCAGTCAGTATCCGTTAATTTTTATGGAATATAGCTATGAGATTATGAGAAATTACCGTTAACAAAATTATTTTTCAAATTTTTATGAAATAATTTGGAATGTAGTAAAGATTCTATATAATTGTATCGAGCTAGAAATAGTTCTACAAAATATAAAATTTTGTAAATGCCTATGAACAGACTGCTATACCCACTAATTTTTACTTTTATATTATTGCTTAGAGGAGTTGGTTATTGCCAGCCAGCTGATGCTGTGTATGCAAATTCACAAACAAATGATAATCCAAATGCAGGTATATCAAGTTCAAGTGTAACCAATCCCCAAAACGCACTTACCAATACAATATCAAATACGACGGACGCGAGTTTTAAAAAACCGAATTCAAAATTTACAACCTTAAAAGCTACTGCATTAAGCACTGTAACGGGTAGCGCATCAGCCTGGATACAGTTGGCTTTTGTTTCGAGCCCAACAGATGTAGCGGTGCCAGCCAACACAACCGTTTACGTTAAGTCAACCACCACTGCGGCAGGCTTGCTGGGGCTGGTGGGAGGGGCTGGATTAACGTTTACAGCATATGCTTCGAACACGGGAAATGCAAGTCCGGTTGCACTTGCTGGTACTCCTAAAATATATTACACAGCAGATGGAAATATTTATTTTGCTGTCAAGCCGACGTCAAACTTTAAATCTATCAGAATTACACTGGCCGCTGGTGCTGTATTGGGGGACGGTTCGGTAGATATTTTTTACGCCTTTTATGGACCAAATCAGTCAAATGATACTAATCCTTTCCCGTTCAGCATAGCGGATTGTGGGTTGCCGAATGTGACCTCAACAGCTTTTTCAGGTATTACAGTGGGCTCCGTTGCCATTGTCAATCCCGGAAATTCAATAGATACGGACGTAAGTACAGGGTCTGCTTATAATTCTGTCGGAGCAAATATTGCGGGACACATGATTCAGACATTTCACTTTAATGGAAATTCCAATTCAGGAGATGCAGTCAGAGTGGTTTTTTCAAAAGGTTCTGCATTGGCCAATATCGATGTGGGAAAGGCTGTGACCATCCAGGCATATAGTGGCGGTAATTCTGTGGGTAAATTAAGGCTTTTGAGTTCTTTACTTGATGCTGACCTTTTAGGACTTTTGACAACTGGAAACACGGCCATTACATCCTATTTTGCTCCGAAGGACGACAGCAATGCACCCGTAATATTTGACCGCGTCATATTGGATTTTGATCTTGGATTGTTGGGTATATCCCTGAATGGCAATGGTTTAAATGTGTTTGACGTCCGGCGTGTACCGGATGCTCCGACGACTTCTGATGTTACGGCCTGCACGAATGTTGGAACAATTAATTTGGCTGCAACGACCATTCAGAACAGTATTGCCGGCATAGGAAATTTTACTTATACCTGGTACAATGCCGTTCGCCAGGGCACTCTTTTAGGTACTTTGGTTGGCCAGATCCCATTTGTAGCAACCGGGTTGACAACGGTTGGCACAAAACAATACTATGTGGACATTACAAAATCCGGCTGCACAGTTCCATCAGGAAGAACCAGGGTTACAGTAAATACCGTAAACCCGCCCATAGTGCCACCGATTGCCTTAGTGCCTTAAAATGAATACTTTACAATAATGCCAAGCTAAATATTTCTCACTTTAATTTATCAATCGTTATGAAAACACAATTACGCCTTCACATCAAGTCTCCCACCCCCGGGGTTTTATTTCTTTTCTGGACAGGAAAACAGTTCTCAAAATCCTGATTGATCAATTTAGATAGCTATTGATTTAAAAAATCAATTACAGGCAGATTACATCTGTTCGTATCTGATACCTGACTAATGTATTACAGCAAATTTTTCAAACAATGAAAAATGAGATGACTTTTTATGTCTAAAACTTAATAGCGTATATAGACAAGAGTTAAATATCACATTGCATTTACCAAGTTATTATAACGTAAACTTCCCCCTATCAATTAAATTTTTATTTCTATGAAAAAGACGCTTTCTCCGCCAGAGCCGATTCATTGGGCTATTTCTGTTGATGGTTTTTGTTTTATGTCAACAAAAAATCATTCAAATCTGCCATCATATCAGTGGCAAACTTAATCGTAAAATTTTACAAGTGTCCAAGTAATATTTCTCACGTAATACATGAAATCTTTATTGAAAAGATGCTGACCCCTCTATGTCAAAACTTTTAAGAATTGTGTTTGACTAATCCTTTTATTCAATTGAGAAAAAAGGTCAACAAAATGAAAAGGATGGGTCTATCCGACGATACATCCAATAATGCAATCAAAAATCAATACGTAAATCTTCCTTAAATAATCAATGTTATGAAAAAGATCATTACCTCTCTTTGCCTGAGCTTTGTATTTGTTATAATGGCTTTCACTGAGTCCAAAGCCAACACCTACTACGTCTTGGATGAACAAGAATTTACCCTGACTCCTGATGCAGTCGCCGGTACTTTTTCTTCTATCCTTTGGACAGTGGATAATGTTGCGCTAAGTCCCATATTAACGGGAGTGGGTGCTCTGACTAAATCATTCAAATTAACCAATTCGGGAACTGCGGAAGAACATAAAATTAAACTTGGTGTTATTGCGAGTCTTGGCGGCTGTCTATCGGAATTAGTTGAGCACACCGTTGTAGTCATTCCGAAACTTTCTTTGTCTATTACGACGCCTAAAGATAACTTTTGCGTTGGTGCGTTTAGTGCAGATTTGACTGTTAATGTAAGTTTGGATGCAACAGCATTAGGTTTACTAAAAAGTAAATATAACATCACACTTGCTCCATTTGCATGGACAGGCGGCGGAACTGCAAATGGCAATGTATTGACTATTAACCAGGCAGGCAATTATTCTGTTTCAGGTGATTATTTGGTTCTGGAAGGTACCAACGTAGTTTCCGGTGCTCTAATTCCAACGGCTACAAAGATTCTGGGCCAGGGGGCAATTGCCGGTGCAAGTAAATTGATCAAAAATGACCTTGCAATTCCTGTGGTTACTAATCTTTTGTTTAACTAAGATTATGGGTTACATAATCTTTCATTCCGGTTTTGTCAGATCCTTGGATATTTAGCAGTGTAATACATGAAAATCGTAACCTTATCCATATTTATTATGCTGATTTTGCCCGCTCTTGCTTTTGCACAGAGCGGTGCAAAACCGGTTTCTATATGTAAGGGTACAACTTTGAAGTTAAAGGCAGAGTCAACCAATGCCACCCGTTATGAATGGCATAAAAATGGGGAAGTCGTTTCCGGGCAATCGGGTCAGGAACTGGTCGTTTCCGATGAGGCAAGTTATACTGTTTTTGCCCTGAATGCCGAAGGTTGCAGCTCCGGTATTTCCATTGCAATTTTGCTAAGTTACAATGTGCCTTCAGCGGTAGACGACAGAATGGGTGGTAAAAACAACGAGGTCATCAGTCTTGATGTGCTGCAAAATGATCAGTCACTTTGTGCGGCCTTGGATACTACCACCTTGTTACTGAAAACGCTGCCCACCCACGGGCAGATTTACAAAAGCAGAGGGAAATTTTTGTATAGGCCAAATAAGGGCTATGAAGGCGCAGATACGTTTACCTATACCGTTAGTGACAAAAGCGGACAGTCTGCTAATATTGCCACGGTGACAATGGATATTATTTCGGTGCCCTTACCAGTAACGTTAATCGGATTTGATGCTGTAAAAGAAGGTTCAACCTCCTTGCTAACATGGATTACTTCAACAGAAATGAATAGCGACTATTTTGAAATTGAACGAAGTACAGATGCCAAAACATGGGTGAATTTGGGAATAGTCAACGCGGCAGGCAATAGCAATACAAAAAGCAATTACAGTTTTGTCGACAGCATCCCGGAATCAGGACTGAATTACTATCGCTTAAAGATGATTGACCTGGATGGAACGTTTGCTTACAGCCGGATCGAATCAGTCAATTTTCCAGAGTTTTCCTGGGCTAAATTATATCCAAATCCGGTTAATGACGTCCTTCAAGTTGTCGTCAATAACAGAAGGGTCAGAAAAATCCGTCTTATTGATTCTTACGGAAGAGTTATGTATGAAGGCCACGTTTCTTCCGCATTGTTGCGTGTTGACATGAAATCTTATGCTCCCGGAACTTACCTTATTCACCTGGAACAGGAAGATGGCATGGTACGTGTATTTAAAATTGTTCATTTAAATTAAATAAGGTTAGAAATAGTTTGGAACTCCTTTTTTGAGCTTGTCTCAGGAAAGGAGTTTTGTTTTTATCAAAAATGCAAGTGACGGATATCAATGGAAGCGTCTAACTTCCAGTGTTTCCTTTAATTGTAACTTGCTGATTATGATTAAATATTACAAACAGTTTGTCGCTTTAAAAATATTACTTCTCATATTTGCAGCCAGTCCTTCTCTCGCTCAGACGAACTATATGCAGGAAAACTTTTCAGGCCCACGCCAATTCAGTGACCTGATTAGTACAAATCCTGCACTTTCAAAATTTGTATTTGGGTCGGGTTATATGGATATGGTCAGGCTGCAAGCTTCTGGTGGCGGTTTGGTAAGAGCTGTCAAAGCCACACCATTTTCTCCAAACCCCAAAACGTTATATATCCAGATTACTTTCAGCGTGGAGGAGATCAGTGTGCCCGATGTCAATGCTTTATACTTTTATTCGGGTGAAAATTTTTCACCGACCAATAGTACATTTCCTGCCAACAGTATTTTATTCAGCAGATTCTCAATAGACTTTTTGTCTTCTTCATTTGTTGTACACGATATTCAAACAAATAAAAAGAGCAGTCCTTTGCCACTTAATACTTCGGTAACAGTTACCTGGCTGCTCAATAATTCTGCTGACGGGCAGATTTACAGGAAACCAGAAACGGCTGCCAATCCAGATTACAAAGTCATGCCGGGGAAATATGATCTTTGGGTTAATAATGAATTAGTCGCAGATGAAGCAAGTGCATATCCCGGCACGTCAGCCTACACAAGTACAAAACTTGCCAATTTTGAAATCCGCTTCTGGACCGGTGTTGGCAGAGTGCGTTTTACAAACTTGCGCATACGGGATATCACCAATATCTTACTTTTACCCGATGCTAATTAACTATTAGAAATAATTATATAAAATCTATTGCGATTTGTAGTCTGCTTGTGTTATTTTGAGGTATAATTCTTAAAATCTATGCAATCTACTTCCCATTTGAAAGAAGCTCCGGATGATAAAATCATTTGGCAGCGTTTTCTTGCCGGAGAAGTGGAAGCATTTGACCACCTGATGACGTTGCATTTCCGTACATTATTTCACTACGGAAGTAAGTTTTCAAGAGATAAGGAATTTGTAAAGGACAATATCCAGGATCTTTTTCTGGTGTTATGGGAGCGCAGACAAACTTTAAGCCATGATATCGCCGTTAAACCGTATATGATGGCATCCTTGCGCCGGCTTATGCATAGGAGTTCGATGTCGAAACCGTTACTATCTGACAATTCTGTTGAAGAGATCAACGGGAATTTTGAGATTGAATTTTCGGTGGAAGAAGAATACATTGAAAATGAATCCAGTCTTGTTGTAACACAAAAATTAAAAAAGCTGATCGATGAATTGCCATTACGACAAAAAGAGGTAATCTATCTGAAATTTTTTCAGGAAATGGATCGCAGCCAGATTTCTGAAGTCATGAATATTTCTCCGCAGACCGTATCCAATCTTCTTCAAATCGCAATTAAACAATTAAAAAAGCATTGGAAATCAGAGCTTTTGATTCTGATTTTTATACATTTTCTAATATAATTTGCGATTATTAAATCTCTGAAAAATTATTTTATCAATTTTTTTAGAAATACTTTAAAATTTAATGGTATCCCTGATGTGTTTTTGTCTATCGTATGGTAGATGTACATAAGGGATATGAATCATTACAAAAATTACAAGACAGAAGATCTTATTTGGGACACATTCTTTCGCCAGTGGGTGCTTTCGCCTACACGTGAAAACGATGGTGAATGGAAAGAATGGTTGTCTGAAAATCCTGAAATGACTGAGAAAATCAATCTGGCGCGGCAGGCTGTTTTGTCAATACAAGTAAAAGAACCGGAAATATCAAATCAGGAAATCGCAAAAATTGTGAAAGAAACAATTGCCAGAGCGAAACCTGTTTCTACTGATGAGTCGTCTAATGTTGCGTTTCAAAGAATTCCGTTTTATCACAGGGTATGGTTTAAAATTGCAGCATCAATCACCTTTATTATTCTTTTTGGCTGGTTGGCGAAATCCGGACTTAATCGTAATCATCAGCTAAGTAATGTTCAGAAGGAAATTATAAGTGATAAGTTGACGGAGAAATCGAACTCCACATCTGCTTCTATATTAGTTACTTTGAACGATGGCAGCAAAATTACCCTGGCACCTGCTAGCACAATCCGTTATCCTGAAAATTTTGCTAATAAGAAAAGGGAAGTTTATTTAGCCGGAGAAGCTTTTTTTGAAATTTCAAAAGATTCAGATCGACCATTTTTTGTATATGCCAATGAATTGGTGACAAAGGTTTTGGGGACAAGTTTCAGGATCAAAGCCTACAAAACCTCGAAGGAAGTAACGGTTGAAGTGAAAACCGGAAGAGTTTCCGTATTTGCGCAATCGGACCCGGATATTAAAAATAAGACTGCAAATCATGAACTGGAAGGAATAGTATTATCGCCCAACCAAAAAATCATCTACGCCCGCGATCAGATTCGCATGGTTAAAACACTGGTTGAAGAACCTGAAATCGTTATCCCCAAGGCACAGATCCCGCAGTTTATTTTTGAAGATACCCCGGTTACCGATGTTTTTGATTCGATCGCCAAAACCTATGGAATCGACATTCTTTATGACGAGCAATCATTAAAGGGATGTCCCTTAACCGCCATTCTCGATAATCAGACGCTTCACGAAAAGTTAACCATTATCTGCAAAGCCATTGAAGCAAATTATGAAATCCTGGATGGTCAGATCATAATAAAAGGTGGGGGATGTAAAAATTGAAATATTTAATAATCAGCAGATTAAATTAAAATTTTGTTAAACTAAACATCATAATATTTGAGATTATAACATAATTACTAAAAAAAAGAGCCGGTAATGTTCCCGCATTACCGACTCCGAATCAAGTTCCCCAAGGTTAGCACCAGTTTACCTCCAAAAGGAGGCGGGGATTATTTTGCCAAATTTTCAAGCTTAACAAAACAATCAAATCTATGAAAAAACCAGTACAATACCATCAGGTATTACTTTGGACTATGCGAATAACGGCTACACAATTTATCCTGGCATTACTGTTTATCGGCTCTGGCTACGCACATTCCAGCTACGGCCAGACTTTGCTAAGCCAGAAAATTTCCATTAATGCAAATGGAAGTGAAGTAAAAAAAGTCCTTAATCAGGTTGAAAAACAAGTGGATGTGCGGTTTGTATTTAGCTCAAAGCTGATACAATCCGGCAGAAAGGTGAACGTCACTGCACAGAATAAACCTTTGTATGAAGTGCTCGACGATATTTTAACTCCGCTGGGCCTGCAATATGAATTGTCCGGTAAAATTATAATTCTGAAAAGAATGGAAAATTTACCTGAACCACAGCTGCCTTCAAAAAGTAATGCACCGAAAAAGAATGTTTCGGGAAAAGTATTGGATGAGGCAGGTTTGGGGCTGCCCGGCGTAAGTGTAGTTTTGAAAGGAACACAAACCGGAACCACAACAGATATTGATGGTGGATTTCAACTGGAAGTTGGAGACGAAATCGCTTCAAAGGCAGTTCTTGTTTTTAGTTTTGTAGGTTTTAAAACGCAGGAAATCGTTTTGGGCGGGCAAGCTACCCTGACGATCAGTATGGCTTTGGAAGATAAATCCTTACAGGAAATCGTTGTGATTGGATACGGACAGGTTAAGAAAAGTGACTTGACCGGTTCGGTTGCCTCCATTAAATCCGGAGAAATTAATGCTTATCCCGCAACTTCTATGGTGCAGTCTTTGGCAGGTAGAGCGGCGGGGGTTTATGTTTCTCAAAATACGGGTGCTCCCGGAAGTGCTATCAGTGTTCGTGTGCGCGGTACCAATTCTATTCAGGGAAGTAACGAGCCACTTTATGTGGTGGATGGTTTCCCATATTCCGGAAATCCGACTTTGCTTAACAATGCTGATATTGAATCCATTGAAGTTTTGAAAGATGCCTCCGCCACTGCCATTTATGGTTCAAGAGGAGCAAACGGTGTTGTTTTGATCACTACAAAAAGAGGTAAAACAGGCCGGATCAATGTTGAGTATGATGGCTATTATGGTGTTCAGAAAATCAGAAAGAAACTTGATCTGATGGATGCAACGCAATATGCCCAGTTTTATAACGAACAGGCAGCAAATGATGGATTGGCCGCACATTTTACCCAGGATCAGATAGCAGGTTTTGGAAAAGGAACCGACTGGCAGGATCAGATCTTTCAATCTGCACCCATTCAAAATCATTCGATATCGGTAAATGGTGGCAGTGAAAAAACGAGATTTTCGGTCTCGGGAAGTAATTTCAATCAGGATGGTATTGTTGTTGGAAGCAATTACAAACGGAATTCTCTTCGGTTTAATATCAATTCTGACCTGGGCAAAAAGTTTAAACTCGATGTGAATTCAGTATTAAGCCGTATTGATTCGGATAGAAAAAATTCGGAAAAAGGTAACCGTGGAGGTTCGTTATTTTCTGCTATATTGTCTGGTTATCCTACCGTAACACCTTATAAAGCGGATGGGACACTATCAAATCTTGGTGAAACCTATTCCTGGGGATCGAACGCCATTGTTAATCCGCTGAATTACATTAATGAGCAGACGAACCATATCCAGTCAAACAAAGTGCTGGCCAACGCTGCCGTAACTTTTGAGCCGGTTCCTGGTTTAATACTTAAAACGCTGGGTGGTATCGAAAGTACAGACGACCGGGAAAATGGCTATACGACGAACAGGTTTGTGAATTCAAAGGGAAGCGCGCTTATAAATACAACGCGTGTAAGCAGTCTTTTGACTGAAAATACGGCCAGTTATCGTAAAGAATTTGGCAAACACAGTATTTCAGCGGTTGCCGGTTTTACTTACCAGGATTATACATCTACGGCATTTAATACGACCGGGAGTGGTTTTATCAGTAATACCCAGGAAAGTTATGACATCGGTGCGGCATCTACACAGGGAATTCCTGTGTCAAAATATGAAAAGTGGAGTTTGATGTCTTATCTGGCGCGGGTTAATTATACGTTTAACAATAGAATTTTAGCTACCATAAGTTTCCGTGCTGACGGATCATCCCGTTATAGTGAAGGCCAGAAATGGGGATATTTTCCATCGGCAGCACTTGCATGGAGATTGGCAGAAGAAGATTTTATTAAAAAAATACCTTTTATCTCCGATCTTAAAATACGGGCAGGATATGGCGAAACTGGTAATACTGCCATCAATCCATACCAGACTTTAAATCAGCTTGCTTCAAATCAGGTCGTTTTTGGTGACGCGTTGACCACTGCTTATTCTCCAACTTCAAGACTTGCAGGCCCTTTAAAATGGGAGACAACGGCACAAACCGATGCGGGAATTGATTTTAGTATCTTAAATAACCGTTTCAGTTTTACCGCGGATTATTATGTTAAAAACACAAGAGATCTGTTGAACAACGTTCAATTACCATCTTCACTCGGTTATGCATATACCATCCAGAATATTGGTAAAATACAAAACAAAGGTTTTGAATTCTCCGCCAATGCAAAAGTTTTTGAAGGAGATTTTAAGTGGGATCTGGCTGGCAATATTTCTTTCAACAAAAATAAGGTTGTCAAACTTTATGGCGGAAACGATATTCTTGGGGATGCGATCAATATTTCCGTGGTGAACGATAACATCAACATTCTGCGTGAAGGAGAATCGCTGGGTTCTTTTTATGGATACGTTTCAAAAGGATATGATGAAAAAGGGATGGTTGTTTATGAAGATTTCAATAACAACGGCGTCCGCGATGCGGGTGATAAAAAGATCATCGGAAATCCAAATCCGAAATTTACTTATGGATTAAGTTCTAGCATGAGCTACAAAAATTTCGATCTCGCGGTTTTTGTTCAGGGTAGTCAGGGAAACGATATTTTTAACCTGAGCGCCGTAAATCAGACCAATGATTATGGACAAGCCCTGAATATGCCGAAGGAAGTTTTTGAAAATCACTGGACGCCGACCAATACCAATGCAAAATATCCGGTCATCAAAACCTCTTCCCAGCCACAGGTTTCAGATCGGTTTATAGAAAACGGATCGTTTTTGAGATTTAAAAATATTCAGCTGAGCTATAATGTTCCGGTGTCGAAACTAAACATTAAATGGATGACGCACGCGCAGATCTATGTCAGTGCCCAGAATCTTTTTACGATCACGAAATATTCATGGTACGATCCTGAAATCAATTCATACGGTGGTAATAATTCGATTTTGCTGGGGATTGACCATTATGTCTATCCGGTTGCCAAAACAACCACAGTTGGGATCAGAGTTGGGTTTTAATTTTTTTACAAGCAAAAAATATTGATATGAATAAGTTACTGATTTATATATTTTCAGCACTTTTCCTGGCTTCCTGCACCGACTCTCTGGTTGAAAAACCAAAATCGCTGGCGTCAGAAAATTTTTACAATACAGCTGCCGAAGTTGAGGCTGCCGTAAATGCCATCTATTGGCCAATGCGCCAAGATAATGGATTGTCTATCAACTATCCGTCTCAGCTGGAAGGTCTGGCAGATTATGGCAATTCCCGTGGCAGCCAGACTCCCGTGAGTCTGTATCAGGGTTTGGACAATACCAACATTAACAGGGTAGGCGTGATCTGGGACAACTTTTATCAGTCGATCCGGAATGCCAATCTGGTTATAGCCAATGCGCCGAATGGCACCAATATTTCAGATGCCGATAAAACCAAATACATCGCCGAAGCCAAATATCTACGTTCGTTGATTTATTTTGCCTTAGTGCGCAACTGGTCTGGTGTGCCCATACGCACAGAGGCAAATATGACCATCGCCGACCTGAAAAGATCAAGTGTTGCGGAGGTTTATGATCTGATATTAAGTGATGCCCTGGAAGCTGAAAAAGGACTTCCCGATGTTCCGGCCGCTATCGGAAGACCGTCCAAATGGGCAGCTAAAACGTTGCTTTCTGAAATTTATATGTACAAGGAAGATTGGAAATCTTCTAGCACAAAAGCGAAAGAAGTTATAGATTCCGGTAAATATTCGCTTGTGCCAGTTACAGTGTCTGAGGACTTTCAGAAAATCTATGGCCCGGAAGTTGTCAATACGCCAGAGGAAATATTCTACTTTAAATACAACCGTCAGCAGGGATTTGGTCTGGTAGCTTATGCACACCGGAAAACCAGTGCTTATAATTATTACGGTCCTGGTGGTGTATATGCACAATATACAGATTCTGTATCCAATTCTGTCATCAAGAAATGGGATATTAAGGATCTTAGAAAAACACATATTCTTTACAATGTAGATATTGGTTTGGGACCAAATTCCTGTTTGTACAGGAAATTCCGTGATCCAAATGCTACCAACGGCGGTGGTAATGATTATCCATGGTATCGTTACGCTGATCTCCTTTTATTTCATGCGGAAACTGATGCCCGTGCCAATACTGCTCCCACGGCCGCAGCTTTGGAAAGTCTGAATAAGGTACATCGCCGGGCGTACGGATATCCGGCAGAAGCCGCCTCCCCGGTAGACTTCAAACTGGCAGATTTTACACTAACCAGCTTCATTGACAAGGTCGTGCAGGAGCGCGGTTATGAAACCATGTATGAAGGAAAACGCTGGCTTGACCTGAAAAGGCTTGGTATAGCCAAACAACGGATTTTGGAAGTTAAAAATATTGTGGTGGCCGACAAACACATGCTTTGGCCAATCCCGAATTCTGAGCTTTTATATAACAAAGCACTTACGGCAGCGGATCAGAATCCAGGCTATTAAGCTTTAATACTATCTTTCTTAATTTTATATTGATGAGAATGAAGATAAAACCGGCGCATCTTGCCTGTATCATCGCCTTTGTTTTGTCGGGGTTTCAGTTTAAGACTGAAGCCCCGCAACAGGCCGATATCTGTATTTACGGAGCCACTTCGGCTGGTGTCATTGCAGCTTATACTGCCAAAAAAATGGGTAAATCTGTCATCCTCATTGAACCCGGAAACCATCTGGGAGGCATGACAACAGGCGGACTTGGTTATACGGATATCGGGAATAAATATGCCATAACAGGTTTGTCGAGAGATTTTTATCGCCGGATCGGTGCCCATTATGGGAAATTTGAACAATGGATTTTTGAGCCGCACGTGGCCAAAAAGTATCTTCAGCAATATCTGGACGAAGCCGGGATTAAAGTTGTCTATCAACACAGGATCACGAAAGTCAATAAAACCGGAAAGATGATCCAGTCCATCGTTTTGGAAAAAAGTGATAACCCGGAACAGAAAACCGAAGAAGTTATTTCAGCCAAAATGTTTATCGATTGTACTTATGAAGGTGATCTGATGGCAAAAAGCGGCGTGTCTTACAAAGTTGGAAGAGAAGCAAATGCAGATTACAAGGAAACCATAAATGGCGTTCAGTTGCAGGACGGTCACCAGTTGCCGTATCGCGTTGATCCTTATAAAATTCCCGGAAAACCCGAAAGTGGTTTGTTATGGGGAATCGATTCTGGTAAACTTGAACCCAACGGGAGTGGAGATAATAAGGTGCAGGCCTATAACTACCGTATCTGCCTTACCTCTGATCCGAAAAACAGCATTCCAGTTTCCAGACCTGAAAATTATGATCCTTCCCAATTTGATCTTTTGGTAAGATTAATGCAAAAGCAACCCAACAAGACAAAACTGGGAGATTATTTTATCTGGAGTAAAATGCCAAATAACAAAACAGATATTAACAATCGTGGTGGTTTTTCTACCGACATGATTGGCATGGATTATGATTATCCGGATGCCGATTACAAAACGAGAAAGAAAATAATCGATAGTCACGAAGCTTATACCAAAAGTTTGCTTTACTTTTTTGGTCATGATGAACGTGTTTCCACATCAATCCGTGAGGAAATGTTAAAATGGGGATATCCGAAAGATGAGTACACGGATTCGGGAAACTGGTCGCCACAATTGTATATCCGTGAGGCACGTCGAATGATCGGGAATTATGTGATGACGCAGGCAAATTGTGAAGGAAAGGAAATAGTAAAAGATGGCGTAGGTATGGCCGCCTACACAATGGATTCTCACAATTGTCAGCGTATTGTTGTCAATGGAATGGTCAAAAATGAAGGAAATGTGGAACAAGGCGGCTTCGGTCCTTATCCGATTTCGTATAATTGTCTGATCCCAAAAGAATCTGAATGCAGCAATTTGTTAGTTCCGGTATGTCTTTCAGCAACACATATCGCCTATGGATCTATCCGGATGGAACCTGTATTTATGGTGCTTGCACAATCTTCCGCCGCAGCTGCCGTAATGGCGATTGACGCAAAAACGTCCGTTCAAAAAATTGATGTGGTAAAATTACAGCAACAGTTGAAAACCAATCCGCTTGCAAATCATGCGCCTTCAGAAATTCTGGTTGACAATGATGATGAAAGCCACGTGAAAACAGAAGGTGATTGGACCATTCAGAAAAAGGGCGGTTACGGTCCTTCATTTATTGTAGCCAATGCCAATAACAAATCTTCAAGATCGGTAACTTTTACGCCAAGCATTGATAAAAGCGGTGAGTATAACATCTACGCTTATTTTCCGAAAATACCCAAACTGGCGCAAGAAATGGCTCTTACAATTTCTGATGGTAAGTCAGCAAAAGACATTATCGTTAGAGAATCTGACATCGTAGTGGAAGGGCAAACTTCCGGAGAATGGTTTCACGTCGGCAAATTTAATCTTCCAAAAGGAAACACTGCTAATGTTAAGATTGCTTCAAAAGGCGCTGACGGTGCTTTGGTAGCCGATGCCGTTTTGTTTGTTCCAAATTTCAAATAATTAAAACCTAACCCCAATAAGTAATGAGACAAATTTTGAGATTAACCATAGTTGCCATACTCGCATTTTCTTTTTCAATCTGTTCAGCACAAAAAGCGAAAGATTCTTATAATGCAGATGTAATTATTTACGGTGGAACTTCGGGCGCTATTACGGCGGCTGTTCAGGTTGTAAAACAAGGAAAAACGGTACTTGTAGTTTCTCCCGACAAACATTTAGGTGGCCTTTCTGCGGGAGGACTGGGTTTTACTGATACTGGCAATAAATCCGTGATCGGCGGGTTATCGAGAGAATTTTACCACCGGGTTTTTATGGAATATGATAAACCGGAAGGATGGAAGTGGCAGAAAAAGGAGGAATATGGCAATAAGGGCCAGGGAACACCAGCCATGGACGGAACGGACAGAACCATGTGGATCTTCGAACCGCATGTCGCTGAAAAGATTTTTGAAGATTTTGTAAAAGAAAATAATATCAAAATTTATAGAGACGAATGGCTTGACCGTGCGAAAGGGGTAATAAAAAAGGAAGGAAAAATCGTTTCTATTAAAACCCTTTCAGGAAAAACATTTACCGGAAAAATGTTTATCGATGCAACGTATGAGGGTGACCTTATGGCTGCCGCCGGTGTGAAATATCATGTTGGCCGTGAAGCCAATAGCGTTTATAATGAAGAATGGAATGGAATCCAGCCGGAAGTTTTTCAGCACAATCATTATTTTCAAAAAAATATAAGTCCGTATAAAATTGAAGGTGACCCGAAAAGTGGATTGCTACCTTACGTTTCAGCTGAAAAAATTGGTAAAAAGGGAGAAGGCGATAATAAAATTCAGGCTTATTGCTTCCGGATGTGTTTATCGGCAAATTCTGAAAATCGTATTCCATTTCCAAAACCTGCGGGATATGATGCTTCCAAATATGAATTGCTGGCAAGAATTTACAAAGCTGGCTGGACAGAAACTTTTGACAAGTTTGACCCGATTCCAAATAAAAAAACGGATACCAACAATCACGGTCCGTTCAGCACCGACTTTATCGGTATGAATTATGATTATCCGGAAGCGACTTATGAACGTAGAAAGGCGATTATCAAAGAGCACGAACTGTATCAAAAAGGTTTGATGTATTATCTTTCAAACGATCCCAAAGTTCCGGCTGATGTGCGCAAAGAAATGAATAACTGGGGCTTGCCGAAGGATGAATTTAAGGATAACGGCGGCTGGCCACATCAGATTTATGTACGTGAAGCCCGACGAATGATAGGCCAGAGCGTGATGACGGAAAATGAAACCCTGGTCAAAAAAGCAGTTTCAGAATCTATTGGTATGGGTTCATACTCTTTGGATTCTCACAATGCGCAGCGTTATATAAAAGAAGATGGTTTTGTTCAAAACGAAGGTGATATTGGTGTGCATACCAAAAGCCCATACAGCATTTCCTATGGCTCGATCACCCCAAAGAAAGAAGATTGTCTTAATTTACTGGTTCCTGTTTGCGTATCCAGCTCTCATATTGCCTATGGATCGATCAGAATGGAGCCTGTTTTTATGATACTGGGACAAAGTGCTGCCAGTGCTGCCATTCAGGCCATCGACAGAAACGTTTCAGTTCAGGAAGTGGATTATACCAAATTGAAAGAGCAGCTTTTAAAAGATAAACAACGTCTGGAACTGTAAGCTTATAATGCTTATTTATCAGAAGCTGATTCTAAGATAACTTTATATCAATTATAGTGCTAATAGCCGGATAATAGTCCGGCTATTTTATATAATATTGCATAAAATCCTGAAAAATTTTTATTTACAGAATGAATACTCTGGAAACACCACGTTCAAACCTTTCACATCTTTTCAGTGCACCCGTTATTGTAGCTGCGCTTGGCTATTTTGTAGACATTTACGATTTGCTGCTTTTTGGTATTGTTCGCCTGCCAAGTCTGGCCTCACTTGGTCTTTCGGAAACAGAAATTTCTTTGACCGGAGCCAGCATTTTGAACTGGCAAATGACAGGTTTGCTTATAGGCGGAATTCTCTGGGGGATTTTGGGAGATAAAAAAGGCAGACTTTCAGTTCTTTTTGGTTCAATCATTACGTATTCACTTGCCAATATTGCCTGCGGATTTGTTCAGGATCCAACCACTTATAAAATTCTTCGATTTGTCGCTGGCGTTGGGCTGGCGGGTGAACTTGGCGCCGGAATTACCCTGGTTTCAGAAATTTTGCCAAAACATTTACGTGCCATTGGTACTTCCCTTGTAGCAGGAATTGGTCTTTTAGGTGCGATTGTCGGCTATTTTACAGTTGAGTTTTTTGCGTGGCGCAATGCTTATTTCATTGGTGGAGGTCTGGGAATATCATTGTTACTGCTTCGTATCGGGGTTTTTGAATCGGGTATTTTTGAAGGTGTCAAAAGTCAGAAACACATAACAAAAGGTAATTTCTTCGCTTTGTTTACAAATAAAGACAGATTTATTAGATATCTGAAATGTATCGGAATAGGACTTCCGACCTGGTTTGTGATTGGAATCCTGGCCACTTTCAGTAATGAGTTTGGAAAAGCATTAGGCATTTCAGAACCGATTAAACCCGGACTTTCGATCATGTGGTGTTATGTAGGGCTTTCGGTTGGTGATTTTTTAAGCGGGTTTTTAAGTCACTGGCTCGAATCGCGGAAGAAGGCTGTATTTTTTATGATGTCTTTTACGTTAATATGCAGTGGAATTTATTTATACACGGGAATAAAATCAGCTTCAAGTTTATATACCGTTGCAACATTACTTGGATTTGGGATCGGATACTGGGCCATGTTTGTGACCATCGGAGCAGAGCAATTTGGTACAAACCTGAGAGCAACCGCAGCGACTACGGTTCCAAACATGGTGCGCGGAATGGTGGTGGTGATGACAACCTTATTTGCAACCTTTAAAGGTTCTTTTTCTGTTATAGACTCTGGCGCACTTGTTGGATTAATTTGTTTTATTTTAGGCTTTTATTCGATTCTTACCATCCCGGAAACACACGGACGTGATCTGGACTTTTTGGAAGAATAGAAGACAGCATACCCTTAGTTTTTAAACATTGAAAAATAATAAAATGGAAAGACGGATAGCGCTTAAAGGTATGGCCGCAGCCATCGGAGCGATTGTGAGTTTGCCAGCCTGGGCTTCGGGATGGAATGATTCATCGCTTGGAAATGTAAAGTTTTCAGGTGTTGGCCAGGCAGAAATTTTGAAAGTTGCTGTGGAGGCAATTATTCCCAAAACGGATACGCCCGGAGCAGGTGAATTAGGTGTTGCAACTTTTGTTCAGCGTATGGTAACAGATTGTTACGATAAAAAAACGCAGGATGTTTTTGCCAAAGGAATTGCAGGCCTGGATGCGCAGAGCAATAAAAGTTTTGGGAAAGCATTTACCGAAGCTTCTAAAACTCAGCAAACACAACTTTTGCAGGAACTTGAAAAGAGCAGCGACTCAGAAACAAAAAGCTTTTTCGGCCTACTGAAAAACCTGACAATTCAGGGATATATGTCGTCGGAATATGTGATGACAAACCTGACGCATTTTGAATTTATTCCCGGAAGATATCATGGTTGTGTTCCTGTCGCGAAAGGCTAGGAATATTTATAAGCAAATTTTGCAAAGTAACCAGAGATTAGAAAAAAGTATCAGAAATTATAAAATGGCGAATTTTAATATAGATAGTGAAAAAGCCCGTACTTATGACGCAATCGTCATTGGTTCTGGGATTAGTGGAGGATGGTCGGCAAAGGAGCTCACTGAAAGAGGGCTAAAAACGCTTGTGCTGGAAAGAGGTCGGGATGTTAAACATATCGTAGATTATCCGACTACAAACATGCAACCTTGGGAATTTGATCATAGGGAACGTTTGCCGAAAGAGGTAACTGATGCTAACCCGATTGTGAGCAGATGTTATAATTTTAAGGAATCGTCTCAGCATTTTTTCGTGAAAGACAATGAGCATCCGTACGTTCAGGAAAAACCGTTTGACTGGATTCGTGGCTATCAGGTTGGTGGTAAATCATTGCTTTGGGCAAGACAGACCCAGCGCTGGAGCCAGTTTGATTTTGAAGGGCCGGCCAGAGATAAATTTGCCGTAGAATGGCCGATCGGCTATAATGATATTGCGCCGTGGTATAGCCATGTTGAAAAATTTGCTGGTATTACCGGAAACAAAGATGGTATCGATACTTTGCCAGACGGAGAATTTCTGAGGCCGCATGATTTGAATTGTGTTGAAAAATACTTTAAAGAATCGGTTGCCAAACAATATAAAGACCGTCACATTATTATAGGCCGCGCTGCCCACATTACCGATCCAAAGCAAATTCACCTGGACCAGGGACGCGCGCAATGCCAGTCGCGTACGATTTGTGAAAGAGGCTGTCCATTTGGAGGATATTTCAGTAGCAATGCGTCAACAATTCCTTGGGCGATGAAAACAGGGAATATGACATTACGTCCGCATTCTGTTGTACATTCTGTAATTTATGATGATAAAAAACAGAAAGTGACCGGAGTTCGTGTGATAGATGCGAATACAAAAGAAATGATGGAATTTTATGCCAACATTATCTTTGTAAATGCTGCGGCATTGAATACGAATCTAATTTTAATGAATTCAATCTCATCACGTTTTCCAAATGGACTCGGAAATGATAGTGGCGTTTTAGGGAAATATGTAGCTTTCCATAATTACCGGGCTTCTATTTCAGGTGAATATGAAGGGTTTTTGGATTCTACCACAGACGGGCGTCGTCCTAATAGTGGTTATATTCCTCGTTTCAGAAATGTCTACAAACAGGAAACTGACTTTTTAAGAGGTTATGCAGCTGGTTTTGGCGCAGATAGAATGACTTATTCAGACCGGAGCGACATAGGCGAATCTTTGAAGGCAAGTTTGTTGAATAAAAAGTATGGCAACTGGAGTGTTGGTTCTCATATGATGGGTGAAACAATTCCGAAGGAAAGTAGCTATGTAGCACTGGACAAGGATTTAAAAGATGCTTACGGTATCCCTCAATTAAAGATCAATATTGGTTATGACGATAATGATGAAAAGATGATTAAGGATTATATCGAGCAGGTTACAGAAATGTTTACCAATGCCGGTTTTAAAAATATCCGTTCCCACGACGGCCACAGAAACCCTGGAAATGATATTCACGAAATGGGCGGTGTTCGTATGGGTAAGGATCCTAAAACATCAATCCTTAATAAATGGAACCAGATGCACGCAGCGAAAAATGTATTCGTGACGGATGGCGCGTCAATGACTTCCACATCAACCCAAAACCCGTCGCTGACTTATATGGCATTTTCAGCACGTTCTGTGGATTATGCAGTTAAACAATTGAAAGCGAAGAATTTATAAACAATAATAATTCAGGAAATTTCCGGAGGGAGTTAAGTCTATAAAACTTGACTCCCTTTTTTTGTATGTTTGTTTTGAATTTACACACACTTCAAATATGGATATACTACCTATGGGTCGGTTTATCGACCCATTCACCGATTTCGGATTTAAGAGGTTATTCGGGTCCGAACCTAATAAGGATTTACTGATTGATTTTCTTAACCAGATTATGGGAGAAGAAAGGCAGATTCTTGATCTCACATATAATCAAAATGAACATTTCGGTCACTCGGACGAAAACAGAAAAGTGATTTTTGATCTGCTTTGTACAGGTTCAAATGGCGAACAGTTTATTATTGAAATGCAGCGTGTTCGCCAGCAATATTTTAAGGACCGTTCTTTATACTACACTTCGTCATTAATAACACAGCAGGCTCCCAAAGGCGGTCCAAAATGGGATTATCATTTGAAACCGGTTTATCTGATTGGTCTTATGGATTTCAGTTTTGACGAATCGCATAATGAACAATATCTGCATAGAGTTCAATTGATAAATTCAGAAACTTTTAAAACGTTTTATGACAAGCTGTGTTTCGTATTTATCGAAATACCGAAGTTTATAAAAGCGGAAAATGAATTAGACTCAGAACTGGACAACTGGCTGTTTTTGTTAAAGAATATGAGCAGGTTAGATAAAATTCCTGTATTTTTACGTAAACCAGTTTTTAGTAAATTGTTCAACATTGCAGAAGTCAGCAATCTAACGGGGAAAGAAAAAATGGCCTACGACGAAAGTTTAAAAATAAAATGGGATAACTATAACGGTATGGATTATGCCGTTAAGCAAGGAAGGGCTGCAGGGATGAGAGAGGGAATGGAAGAAGGAATTAAAGAAGGTAAAAAAGTAGGAATTAAAGAAGGCAAGCAAGAGACCCAAAAGAAAATCGCTCTGGCTATGAAAAATAAAGGACTGGACACTTTCCTTATTCAGGAGTTTACAGGATTGTCGGAAAGAGAAATTCAAGAATTATAGAAACCGTTTAAGGTCTATATAGCAAAAGCTGAGTCTCCCAAACTCAGCTTTTTTTGTTTAGATCCTTAAAGTTCAGAAAGCCACTTTTCGTTTTTTATCAGAATGATCAAGACAGCAATGTCGGTCAGTACTCCTGACAATGCCAGAATTACACCAAAATTCTTTGTTGTTGACGAATCTATAATAAGATTTATTCCTGCCAGTGCCAGCAGTGTTCCTGTTATTAACAAAACTATTTTATTCTTTATTTTCATATAGAAAGCTCGTTGCCAGTTTGGTAATTAGACTTTTTCATTTAAAAAAGTCACAGCCATATGGAAAATTTTTCAATCCGGAAATTCTTATTTCCCAAATAAATATAAATTTTTCCAATTATTTTCTAATCTGACTAGGGGAATTTTAGTGCAAAAAAGTCTTTTAATTATTACATAAAGATAGACTCAATGCGCGATCCTTTGCTAAATGACGAACCCAAGACAGAAAACCCTTTTCTGTCCTCTTCTATTGAAGAAAAACCTCGTTCACAGGAGATAGATTCTGCATTATTCTTGAAAACTACTTTCGAGCAAAATCCATCAAAAGGTCTAGAACTACTGTTCAGGAGATTTTATAAGCCGTTGTGCAGTCATGCAGTGCGTTTTGTTTATTCAAAGCAAATAGCAGAGGATCTTGTTAGTGAAGTTTTCTTTCAGTTTTATCGGACAAAATCTTATGAGCATATCAACTCATCTTACACCAGCTATCTTTTTCGCGCGGTTCGTAATGAGTGTTTTACACATCTGCGCCGTGAATTTGGAAAAACAGATGTGATTGAGGTAAATACTGAAAATTCTATATCCGTTCAGCAGCAGCAGCCGGATGCTGAAATTCACTACAATCACCTTTTTCTGAAAGTAAACGAGGTTATTGGTGAGCTTCCGGTGCAATGCCGGAAGGTGTTTTTGATGAGTCGTTTTGAAAGTAAGAAATACCATGAAATTGCCCGGGAATTAAATATTTCTCCAAAAACGGTTGAGGTTCACATTTCCAAGGCACTTAAACACCTTCGCACAGCATTAACCGGAGAGTGGATACTTCCCTGTCTCTTTTTACTTCTTGACTCACTTAGCATTCAGCCCGTGTGAGCATCGTATGCCCATCTCTTGAATTGAAATTAGCATAACATGAAAGAACCTTTAAAATATATTGTTTTCGAGTATTTGTCCGGACGGGCAAATCCGCTTGAAAGACAACTCGCAGAAGACTGGTTGAAAAAGACCGAAAATTCAGAAACCTTCCATCAATGGCTTTTGGAATGGGAAACCCGTTCTCCACAGTTTATTCCGGACCAGGAGAAGGCAATGAGCCGTCTGTTTGACAGAATAAATCAGGATGATCAGAACACCGACATTGAGCCGGATGAAAACATCTCTTTCATCCAATCTCTAAACGCAACAAGAATTCGGAAGTATGGACTTATAGCAGCCTCCGTTCTGGTGCTTGTTTGTTGGGGATGGTTTTCCCGGGATATGATTTTATACAAAACCTTTGAAACGGAATACGGTAAAACAACAAGGATTTATCTGGAAGACGGAAGCAGGGTAGCGCTTAATGCAAATTCACGATTAAAAATTCCCCGGTTTGGGTTTTACGGTGACGTGCGGAATGTTATTCTGGACGGAGAAGCGGAGTTTTCAATCAGCCATACCATAGATCATAAACGTTTTGTGGTAAAAACTTCGGATTCTTTTCAGGTGGAGGTTCTGGGGACGCAGTTTTCAGTATTTGCTCGTCCGCGTGGGACAAAAGTAGCACTTAGCCGTGGCAAGATCAGAATTGACTACGACCAGGGAAGTGAAAAAAAGCAGTTGTTAATGAAACCTGGTGACCTGGTAACGCTGGAAAAAACGGGTGAACTTAAATTGACAAATGATACAGATGCGAAAAGTTTCAGTGCCTGGAAGGAACAGCGATTTATTTTTAATGCTACTTCTGTAATGGAAATCAGTGCCATGATACAGGAAAATTTTGGTAAAAAAATTGTCTTATCTAACGACAAAATAGCGCGGCGTACTATTACCGGAAATTTCAAAACCGAAAATGCTGATGAATTGCTTAAAACAATTTCAGAGGTACTTGACCTCAAAATTGAAACGGCTGGTAATGTCATTGTAATAACAGATCACTAACTATTTCTAACTCCCTTTCAATATGCAATTAACACTATCACGTAAGCACTGGGTGGGGATTGGGCTTGCCTTTGCGACACAATTTTCGCAGGCGGCTCAAAGCCAGACCATTGCATTTGCCTCCATGCCTCCACGTCAGGTGACGACTGTAAGGCAGGAGATGAAATTGAAAAATGCGTTGCTGGACCTTCAGCGGCATTATGGTGTCGAAATTGTTTTTGAAGATCGTCTGGTTGGCCAGCTTAATATTGTTACTGGCTTGGTTGATCTCACAAAACCGCTTGAAAAAAACCTGGATCTGATCCTCTCTCAAAACGGGCTGAAATACAAAAAGACACGCAAGAATACCTATGTAATTATCGAGGGTAAAGAGCCGGTCAAAACCAGTATTTCAGCACCCGTCGAAAGGAAAGAATCGGCTATGCTTTTCGAAGGTAATACTGTAAGCCTTATCAATGCACTAAACAGCCATCCGATGTCAGCGGCAGTTGATAAAACCATTACGGGTAAAGTCAATGATGAAAAAGGTGCAGGTCTGCCGGGCGTTAGTGTGATTGTTAAAGGAACACAGCGTGGCACATCAACGAATGGCGAAGGAGAATTTCAGCTTGATGTTCCGGACGACAATGCTGTGCTGATTTTCAGTTTTGTAGGTTATAAATCTCAGGAAATGACTGTTGGCGGTCAATCTAAAATAACCTTGAAACTTGCCCCTGACGAAAATGCATTGGAAGAAGTTGTGGTTGTTGGTTACGGTGCTGTAAAAAAATCTGATTTGACGGGCGCGGTAGGTACCGTTAAGGCAGAAGCTTTGCAGGAACGGCCGGCGTCATCTCTTAATCAGGGACTATCCGGTCGTGTTACCGGGGTAAATGTTTCTTCAAATTCAGGGAGGCCGGGTGGAAGGGCCAACATTCGTATCCGTGGAGCGAGCTCATTAAGTGTATCTAACAATCCGTTGTATGTGATTGATGGCGTGATACTTAATGCTGTGGATCTGCAAAACGGCAGTACGCCCATTGACTATATCAATCCAAATGACATTGCTTCCATTGAGGTTTTAAAAGATGCGTCATCCACAGCTATTTACGGAGCTCGTGGTGCTAATGGCGTTATCCTGGTGACGACCAAACGCGGAACCCCTGGTGGTGGAAGAATTACTTATGACACTGATTTCAGCATTGGTGTTGCACCAAAAAAACTGAAAGTACTTAATTCAAAAGAGTTTCTTGCCGTTGAAGATCTTGCCTATGCCAATGCGGCAAAATATGATCCGGTTGGATGGGCAACGGGTACAAAATACATCGATCCAAAAACCAAAAGAACCAATCCAAAATTATTTGATTCGCAGGGAAATCCGCTATATGATACGGATTGGCAGGCAGAATCATTTCAAAAAGCCTTCGCCCAAAACCATCAGCTGGGCATTACCAACGGGAATGAAAAAGGAAGTTATGGTGCTTTTCTGAACTATCGCAATCAGGATGGTATTGCGCGTGGTTCGTGGCAGAAAAGATTTTCGGGCCGTTTTGTATTTGATACACAAATAAAAAGCTGGCTGAAAGTTGGAGGTACCCTTGGCTACACTGATCAGAACGAAAAACAGGTTGACCAGCTCGATGGGGGCGGTATTACTATGATGCGCCAGGTTTTGGAAGAATTACCAATCATCCCTGTTAAATATGCAGATGGAACCTGGGCCAGTAACCGTGATTATCCGGGTATGGAAGGTGGTGACAATCCACTGAGGGTATCCACTGACAGATTGTACTATCTAAGAACGCAAACAATGCTGGCAAATATGTATTCTACCATTCGTTTTGCCGAAGGCCTTGAATTGAAATCTACAATTGGTACGAATGTTATTAATCAGCGCAATGACTATTTTGCAGCGAAAGGAATGCAGTATATTTCTGATAATGGTGATGCTTATGTCAGAAACAACAGATTCAATTCCTGGCAGTTTGAAAATTACCTGACTTACCACAAGGAATTTGCAAAAATACATTCGCTGAACGCAATGGCTGGACTATCGTGGCAGCATGTTGACAGGTTTGACAATCAGGCTACCACGCAGGGATTTAATGATACTTATTTTCAGTTTTATAACCTGGGAGCAGGATCCAGCCCTCAGCCTCCATCCTCTAACGGACAGGCATACGGTTTAAACTCGTATTTTGCCCGTATTAACTATGGGTTGCTTAATAAATATCTGGTAACATTTACAGGACGTATCGATGGCTCTTCCAAATTCGGAACAGCAAACCAGTATGCATTTTTCCCATCCGCTGCGCTTGCATGGCGGATCACGGAAGAAGAGTTTATGAAGAATATACCCGCAATTTCAAATTTAAAGTTACGTACCAGCTATGGTGCTACCGGAAATTCGGAAATCCCTGCTTATAGGGCGTTAGCGGGTCTGAGTAACAATACATCAGCAATTGATTATAGCGTAATTTTCGGTGGAGTACGGAATATCGGAACAGGAATTGACCGTATGGCGAACCCGAATTTACAATGGGAAAAAACAAAGCAAATAGATTTTGGTTTGGAGCTTGGTCTGTTTTCTAACCGCCTTACTTTCGAACTTGATTTATACCGCAGAAAAGTGAACAATATGTTACTGGATGCTCCATTGCCTTACAGCAGTGGATACACAAGCATTTTTTCCAACGTCGGCAGTATGGAAAACAAGGGAGTTGAATTTGCTGTAAATTCAACTAACATCAAGGCAGGCGATTTCTCATGGAGCACCACGTTTAATATCTCGGTTAACAAAAATAGAGTTGTAGCTCTTTCTGGCGGAAGTGATATATATTCTGGCAACGGAGTAATCAGGGTAGGTGAACCCGTTGGATCATTTTTTGGAAGAGTAAATCAGGGGACTTGGGGCAGCAATGAAGTTGACGAAGCCAAGAAATATGGAATGTTGCCTGGTGATATAAAGTATAAGGATTTGAATAACGACGGTACAATCAATGACAACGACAGAACGATCATCGGAAAGGGTATTCCAGACGGTTTTGGAACCTTCCTGAATACTTTTCAATACAAGGGATTTTCATTCACGGTTGATCTTCAATATATGTATGGCAACGATGTGCTTGATAGAAGTATTCATTCGGCTGAGGACAGACAAGGAATTGCGAATAGCTACAAAACCGTATTGAATGCCTGGACTGAGACTAATCAAAACACCTCAATAGCTCAAATCAGACCCATTAATGCATATTATACCACTAATAACGACAGCCATAAAGTGACTGACGGATCATTTATACGTGGACGTAATCTATTGCTTGCTTATACATTTTCGTCGGCCATTACTTCAAAGTTAAAACTGGATCGTCTGCGGATTTATGGGTCCATTCAAAACTTCTTTGTTATCACAAAATACAAAGGTTTTGATCCTGAGGTTTCAAACTCCAGCGCTCCATTTGATCAGGGTCTGACTTTGTATGATTACCCGAAACCAAGAGTATTTATGGTAGGTCTAAATATTGGATTATAATTTATTGCAGGCTTTTTAAAAGAAGAAACAATGAACCGAATATCAAAAAAATATACATTACTGGCATTATTTGCCGGCATGTTGTGGTTGGCTGGCTGCTCCGATTTTTTGGATGAATCCGATCCAAGTAATTTTACTGTGGAGAACTATTTTACCAAGCCGGAACATGCCCGAAGTTCTGTTAACGCCATTTATGCCAACATGCGCAAGATCATGGAAAGTGGTTTTGGTGGTGCTGATTGGTCAATGACTGAATTTGCGACAGGACAGGCAGCCACAGATTTGGGACAGGCTGTTAACAGCTATTTTGTCAAAGATCTGAAAAATACTTCTGACAATGGTTACGGTCTTCGCTATTGGCAGTTTTATTACAAAGGAATTGCAAATGCCAATCTTTCCATAGCAAAAATTCCAGGTATCACGATGGATGCTGCGGAAGCAAAAAAATTGATGGGGGAGGCTTACTTTTTAAGAGCCTGGTATTATTTCAACCTAGTGCAGTTGTTTGGTAATATTCCGTTAGTCACTGAGCCTACCTCGTTACAGTCTGAACAACTAAGGCCTTCGCAGGCAAAAGCAGAAGATATTTATAAGTTGATTGTAGACGATTTAACAACTGCTGAAGCATCCGGATTGCCCTGGACTGATCAGTCCGGAAAGGTAAGTTTAGGAGCTGTTAAATCCTTGCTTGCAAAAGTATATCTTACAATGGCCGGTTATCCATTACAAAAGGGTAGTACATATTACGATATGGCAGCGAAAAAGGCGGAAGAGGTGATTGATTCAAAGCAATTTAAGTTGTTTACCAGCTATGATGATCTTCATAATCCTGCCAAGAAAAACATAGAGGAGAATATTTTTATGATCCAGTATAAGACGCAGATTATTCCAGGTACCTGGCAAGGATTTATCATTCCTTATAACAAAAATATTTCGGCCTACTCTGATGAAATGGCAGGAATTTATGCGACAGTAGACTTCGTGAAATCCTATGATCCTGCTGATTTGCGGACAAAAGAAAAACAGTTCTTTTTTACAAAATTTACAAACCAGTCAGACAGAAATCAGGAAGTCGCATTGGGTGGATATTTTTTATACAAACATTTTGATATAACCGCACAAACCACTACCGCCAACAGCGATCTGAACTGGCCGGTTATCCGTTATGCTGATGTTTTGCTGATGTATGCTGAGGCAGCCAATGAAGCAGGCACGCCAACTACCAAAGCATATGATGCGCTTAATGCGACAAGATTAAGAGCACAATTGCCAGCACTGTCTGGTCTTTCAAAAGACCAGTTCAGGACCGAAGTTTTGAAGGAACGCTGGTATGAATTGTGTTTCGAAAATATCACCTGGTTTGATATGGTTCGCCTGCGGAAAGGTTTCAATACCGCTACTAAAACTTTTGATGATTACGTTGGGCACAAATTCTCATACGGACCTGTGATCACGGCAAGAGAGCTTTTATTCCCGATTCCTACGGTTGAGATTAGAAATAATACTAATTTGAAACAGAATACGGGGTATTAAATTATCGTTTTTATTAATCATTACAATAAGAAAGGCGACCATATCGGCCGCCTTTCTTATTGTAATTTTAAACAATTTTTATTTGAAGATTGAAATTTTAGATGTGTTGGTTTCACCGTTCATACTAACTACTTCAACGACATATAATCCTGTGCTTACTTTTCTAATATCAATCGTTTTAGTTAACACATTGCCTGCCGCAGCATAAACTGCTCTACCATTCAAATCATAGATTTTTATACTTTTGATTTTCTTCAGGTCTGAAACATTTAATTTCAAATAATCTGATGCCGGGTTCGGGTATATCACAGATTTGTCAAGAGAGCCATCAAACGTGATGCTTTGTATTCTGCTATATGCAAAGGTGCCGTCTTTATCAATCATTTTTAACCTGTAAAAATTTTCACCTTCCGAAGGATCGGTATCGACATAAGAATACTTTTCCAAAACAGCACTTTCACCTTTTGAACTTACAGAAGAAAGAACATTCCAGTTTTTTACATTTATGCTATGCTCTACATCAAACCGTTCGCTATTCGCTTCGGATGTTGTAGACCATGACAGAAGCGAAGTTTGTCCTTCTCGGATTACATTAAAAGCAGCCAAAGTAACGGGTAAAGGATTGCTTGCTACCGTTACACGTGCACCTGCATCATCATCTGAGGGAACTGTATCATCATATCCAAATCCATCTTTTTGTATGGATACTGTATAATTGTTTGTCGTTCCTGCTGCTATCCCGGCCGTTGCTTTTACAGGAATTATAAACTCTCTTCTCGCTGGAATTCCACTGCCTACATAATTTCCGGTTTGTAAAATTACGAGAGATGTGGCTGTCGATGACGGACTAACTGTGAAACCATTAGGAACAGTAAAGGGAGCAAGCGTCCATGCTACCTGAGGCGGAATAGATACGATTAATCTGAAATTGTTTGCCGCAATTTCCGCACCGCTTTTATTTAATATAATCTGGAAAGTTCCGTTCATCGGATATCCCGTGAATGCAGCTGGCTGGTATTCTGCCAAAACGCTTAAATTTTGGGCATAAGTAATGCTTGCCATACCGGCGGTAAAAAACATCATGACCATGAAGTAACCAAATCGGATGATCTTTTTCATATTTTATAATTTTAAAAATTTTATAAATCGCATTGGATAAGTCTTTACACCAGGAATAATTATTTATTTACCAATATTCTGACCGACCTGCTGTTGTTTGTATTGTTCGTTTCTGAGCCCGATCCGTCTTCTACGTTAATGATGAAATTAAATCCATCGCCGTTAGGTGTGCTTGCTGAGGCTGTTACCGTGGTTAAAATTTGTTTTTCCACACCACTTGTAATTGTTACTCCCGGTTTTGAAATCAGTACGACTAGGTCATTTCCTATCGTGGATAATTCCCATTCCGAATCGGAACCACCGCTCAATACAAATGTGAAGAAGGATGGTTTACTGATACTGATCGTCATTGCTCCTTCCGTTGTAGTTCCTGATGTAAGATTAAACAAGCGGATAGTCATCGGTTTTGTTAAAGATCCAGCCAGGAAATTTCTGTTCGACATGTCGATCAGCGGTGTTAAATCAGGTCCGGGTTCGGCAGAACTTAACGTCCACGACGAGAACTGTGCAACACCGAATGTTTCTGTCGTGTAGATATCAGCAGTGGCAATGGACGATCGCAAAGCAGATTTCTTTTCCCATTGCGAAATTCCGGTATTGTACCGGTAGGCATAAATAGCGGATGGAATTTGTGCGTTCAGGTTTGTCGGATTGTTTAAATATCTGAACTGCACATCGCCACGACTAGCTGATTGGTTTGACGGTGTTATTTCCCAAACCGTTCTGATGGATGCATTTCCTGGGAATGGTGGAGTTATTGCACCTGAATTTGTAGTAGTTCTGACAATAATCAAGGTTCCTAAATCAGGACCTGCACCCATTTTTACACCAAGCATATCGATAGATGAACCACCAATAGTTCTGTTGGCCAAAAGTGCTTTTCCTAAAATGTAACTGGTCGCTTTTTCAGGATGATCACCTGTCATGATATCCGAAGCTGTGTTTCCGAATTCAATACTGCCATTACCGGAATTAAGAATTCCATTAGTAAACCAAATACGCCCATTGATTAGAACCGGGTTTTTTACAACCTTATCTGGAGCAGTAAAATCGGCTGTAATATCTACAATAGCACCTTCTGGAAGGCTTACTACACGCAAATCATGGCCTGCCAGATTAACAACCAGACCTGCCGTAATGACCAGATTTGGAGTTGCCGCTGTTCCGGTATTACTGAACGTAACAGCATTCTGAGTTGATAAAGTTACCTGCGTGCCTCCAGCTTTAATTCTGGCTTTAGAGCCATCTTTCAGGTAGAAAGGATATTGTAAAGTATTTCCGGCAGTGATTGTATTATTGCTTATCATGTTGATAGAGCTCACAGCATGCGTAGAACTGAGATCTTCTGCTACAAATGCTTTTTGAGCATTGCCATCACTTAGCGTCACATTTTTTACATCAATCTCTGAATCAATTGCGTCGTTATAGCGGGAAATATTTGATTGCAATACTGCTGTGATATTATTATCAAATGATACACCATCTATGATTACGTGATTGCTTGAACTATTGTTCCAGGAAGAAATTCCATTTACAGCATTCTTAATCGTACCACCTTTTATCAATACTTTCACAGCATCGCTAATTGAAAATACTTCAAGACCAGTAAAATCTTCATCAGGAAGTGCATCACCAGTACTAATCGTTCTTGTTGTCTGATCTTTTTCAATGTTATTATTTTCAAAAGAAAGATCGGAAGTACTTTGATAATGTAAGTTCAATAACGCGCCAATGTTGTAGGCTTTTATCACATTCCCTTTAATTTCCCAGATACCACTTTGAATAGCATTCGAGAAATTATTCGTTTGAATTCCTCGTTCTACTCTGCTAAATGTGTTGTTGACAACAGACGCGTAGAAATTATTTGCGAGCAAAACTCCTCTGCCATAAAAACCTGCGGCATTGTATCTTGGGATGTTATCAAACCAGTTATTGGTGATCAGGCTACTGTTGGACGAAGTTCCTTTTGCATCAAGATCTACACCATGCTTGCTCAGGTTTTTGATGATATTATTTTGTATTGTAAGTCCGGTAAAACTTGCTGATGCTAATACACCAAAAGCTGCATTTGTTTGTAAACCGTTAATTACAACAGCAGAAGGAAATGAAGTATTGGAACCATCCAGGGAAAGTCCTTCCAATGTCACATCATTTGCTGCAATCTTAACCAAGGCCCCATCCGTAACATTATCAATTCCCGGAATAATTACCGTCTCTCCTACACGTGAGCCATTTCCAGCCGTTGTATAGTTTGGTCCTCTTAACTTAACTGACTTGTTCACAATTACATTTTCAGGGAATGAACCAGCATCCGGAACGATTACGTGTGTGTTTACCGTAGCCATAAAATCAATAGCTTGCTGAATTGTACAGAACCTTGTTGTCAGATTCGTATTGGTAACACGTACGACTGGTAACGTTAATGTTGAAACGGTTCCTGATGTTACCATTCTTGGTGCGCCGGACGAAATGATATCATTCGCGCCAAATTCTACACAAACATCCGCCGAATTGTCTCTCTCAAAATAGAAATCCGAACTATTTGGTGAACTATTGTTAGTACCAAAATCCGTATTCCCCTTCTGAACCTGAATAGAATACTTGGTATTGGTGATTTTATTATTACTCACCAAATGTCCTGTTCCGCCTAGTACAATACCGAAAGCATCTCCGCCCGCGTTTTGGAAATCTGTAATAATATTGTTTAAAACCTGAACGCCCTGTGGCTGGTCATTGATAATAGCATGTCCGTCTTTTCTTCTCATGACGGCAATGGCAGCCAGGTCTCTAGGCGAGCCAGGGTGAGATGCCAATGAAATTTTATTTCCCCACACTTTAATGCTACCATTCCCCGATGCAGAACCAGTTCCCAGCGGGTTTTTTATTTCAATACCAAAACGTGCAGATTTTGATACAACAACGACGTTTTCGGTTATAAGTGCCGGGGGGCTGCTTAGTGAATTGTTTCCCAGCGAAACGCCGATTTGAGAGTCGAAATTATTTCTGGCCCTGTTGTTATTGATCGTTATTCCATTGATCGGTATTAAACCGGAAATATCAATTCCTACGAGTCCGTTGTTATCGGCATTGTTATTATCAATAATTAAATTGTTGATAGAGCCACCTTGTGATTCAAACATGATTCCACGTTTGTAACCAGAGCCGGATTGTATTCCACCTTTGTATCCATTGGAATTAATATTGCTATTTTTAATTGTGAGGTCGGTAACGGTACGTTTGCCAAAAAATCCGTTGGAGAAATTTTCGTTCAGATTCATCGCATCGATCGTAACAGTGCTGATATCAGTACCGGTTTCAATACCATTGTCGAAGTTTTTCACGGTCATTGTGTTAAGAATGATTCCGTTTGCCTGCAGAGAGAAACCAACACCACCTGTTGAACTATAATTGGCATCACCCTTGTCAACAATTACATTGGTACTGTCAACACCAAAAATTCTGACAGATTTATTCACGATTACATTTTCAGGATAAATCCCTGTTCCAACTCGGATTTCGTCGCCTGCATTAGCCGCATTTACCGCGTCCTGAATTGTTAAATAATCATGTGCTTGTGTTATGTTATAAACCGGTAGTTGACAATTATTTGCACCATCAAGCTGAAATCCGGCGGAACTACTTGCATCATTACCATTGGATAATTTTGGTAGATAGGTTACGCTGCCCCCGTTTGTCGCACTGATAACATTGACCGTCAATGGATTGTCATACCAGTTACAAGTGGCAAGGGTTGTTCCGGTACTTGTGTTTCCAATCGCATATCCGCCATTTGGAATATTGGTAAAACTGTTATTTGTAATTTCAGCAGGTGAACCTCCGTTTAGACTTGCAGGATCTTTTCTAACCGTTATTCCAAATTTAACCTTATCAATTTTGTTGTTTTTTATAATAACCGGTTTGGCTGCTTCGGCATAAGGATTTGCGTTATATTGAGAAAAGGGATCTCCAATCCAGTCAATTCCGCGGTTAAAGCCAGATATTTCATTGTTTTGATACACCACCTGAGTTGAACCTCCGGAGAATGAAGTGACACGGAATGCAAGCTGATTGTTATTTTCAGCAAGGTTTGAGGCATCGTCATTTATAAATTTATTTCCGCTGATATCAATATTTGCAGTCTGGTTATTAGAATTTTCCCAGATGCCAATGATTCTGGCAGGCGCGGCGTTCGGAGTTCCGGTAACATGAATTTCGTTATTCTGAATCTTCAAACCATCATAAATATCTCCACCGCTGGTAGCAGATTGCAAGGCAACAGAATTTGAATAGGAGGTGGTGCCGTCGCTTACGCCGGCCCCATCCATTACAATCTTGTTTCCTTTTATTTCCTGATTCTTGCCAAAGTTTAAATGGATACCAATGTTCTGGAAATTAACAGCTTCACTGGTTTGATTTAGATCTTTGGGAATTAAAATTTCATTGTTCATCACCTTGAAATTATTCATGGCAGTTACCGTACCATTATTATTATCCGCGGCAATTGAAGCATCAAAATTATTGATGGTCAGATTTGACAAAGTCCAGGCGTTGAAAGTACTTGTCGGCGTATTGCTGTTGAAGAAGATGAAAGCTTCCAGGGAAACATTACCAAGGTCTTCGGGCCCTTTAATAATTGCTGATCCCAGGGAAGCCGCAGTGATCACAACATTTTCGGTCCCGGAAGGAGCCAGAATTGCATAGTCATCTCCACTACCAGCGGCAAAAGCAGAAGTTGTACCTTGCGAAACACCGTCATTACCTTTTACCCATTCATCTTTTGCGATTACATTGGTGTAATCAAAGGTGCCTGAAAGTGTAAGTGTTTGATTGCTTGTAACACAGCCAATAGCATTGCTCAAAATTCTGTAATGGTTTTCAGCCACCGATACATTGTTGCCGGGTGACACAGTCAGAGTAGTTGGCAATTGGAATCCTAACTGAGCATTATCTGCGTCTGTGCCATAGAAAAGCCAGTTTTTGTAAGAAACCTTGTCGTTGCCGTCCAGGATCTGAGTTCCACCGCCACCTGGATTTGTGGTTACAAGTGAAGGGCCTGTTATATTGCCAAACCAATTGCACAAAGCGTTTAGTCTAGATGCAGAATTTACGTAACTATTGTTTATCCGGATCGCCTTATCACTCATAGATTCGAATGAATTGTAACGGATCGACAATAAATTAGAAGCCGGGAATGACGTTCCAGATCCGGATGTCCGGATACCAGTCTCGCTATTCAAAAATTTATTATTATTGATTGAAATAGGGCCAGTTGGAGAAAGATTTTCGAAAATCGCTATTCCAGCACCCATTCCACTTCCGTTTGGAAGTATCTCACGGTTCGCTTCTTTAAATTCGTTATTTTCAATTTTGACATTTCCTGCGTTCGAGGCAAGCAGAATTCCAATGTCAATTTTTGTGAATTCGTTATGATTAACATTCACATTATTAGCATTGGTGGTAATATTAATCCAAACGGGCAGGCTGTTTGTGTTTGTTACACTGCTCATACTACTCCTTGCAGCTTCTGAAGTAATCTTGTTATTATTCGCGGTCAAAGCAGAGCCTGCAAAAAATATGTGAGATGAATTTCCATTTGCATTAACGCCCGCAATGGCCTGTAAGCTGTTACATTCCAAAACCAGTGTATTGGAACCGAAATAGATATTGTTCTGGTTGGAAACGAAATCCAGTTCCAGTACCGAGTTTTTAATAGTAAGATTTTGATTGGGTTGTGTAATGTTAGCCACACCGTTGCCATCGATCTTTACACCATTAATAACAATGGAAACTGCACCATTTAATCCTAATAAAATTCCACTAGCGGGCGCAATCAGAATTGTTTCTGTAAACCGTGTTGCAGTACCGCAGACATCTTTGTTAGCACCTTCAAAAGTCAGGGATTTGTCTATTGTCAATATTTCCGGGAATGTTCCTGCGTCGATCTTTATAACATCGTTCGCCAAAGTTCCGGGGTCACTGATCGCTTCCTGAATGGTACCAAAATCCTTTGGATGCGTAACATTATGAACCAGATATATACAAGTATTAGGTGCAGGAACAAATCCCACATCTGCTCCATTGCTATCAGTGCCGGAATTTGTGAATGGAACGTAACTTACCGGACCTGAAATTTTTGCTGTAACGCCGGATGGTAAACTGCTTCCATACCAGTTGCAACTTGCGTTGACGGTGGCAATGTCCGAATTGTCAATGGATTTTGTGCTGACAAGGCTATTTTCATGAGCCTGGGTTCCAACATTCGCACCTGTACCATCATTCTGAATTTTTATCGCCGTTGTATTTCCATTCAGTAAGTTGTTGGTTATAATAACGTTGTTATTTCCACCGGCAACTTTTATGGCTGTTGTCCCGGATTGAATAATTGTATTGTAACTAATGTTAGCATTATTCACATTCGTTAGATACACCATCGAATTATCATTGTTATTATCGTGTATGTAATTTTTAGTAAATACCAGATTCTGATGAGCATTTGGTGTTAAAGCTGCAAAAACGGCAGCTGAATTAATGTTATGACCTGTAAACTCATTGCCTTCTATTGTTAATGCATTGGTAGCCTCAACATAAATTCCTGCTCCGCCGGCTGAACCTGTGCGGTTGTTTGCATTGAATAAATTGTTCTTAACGACCGACGCCCCGTTTGAAGAAGGATAAGCCCCGATGCGATTATCTGTAATAAAGTTATTTTGTAAGGTTAGGCCACTGGTCGTTGGGCTGCTGTAAACGCCGGAATTGTAGATACCTGCTGCGCCGCGAATTGTAAATCCATCAATGGTCACATTATTAGCAAGTACCACAAAACCGCTTCTTGCACCACTATTACCATCAATAATGGATTCCGTTCCCCGCGTTCCATTTCCAGCCACGCCAACATTTGCGCCATTTATTATCAGCGACTTGTTTATAGTTACCTCTTCATTGAAAATGGCTGCTGATACATTGATCACATTACCGGGGTCCGCCGCATTCACTGCATCTTGTATGCTGCAATAATTCAAACCTTTGGTTGAATTAGTTACCAGTCCGTCACCGGCTTGGGCTGAAAAATCGTCCCAGTAAATATTGTAGCTAAAACCGGAGTTGGCGGCATCGTTAGGAGAGCCGGGTGGATAGTTATAGCCTTGTAAAATACCACCGCCAAGTCCTATTGCTGAATGAGCTGCATAAGCCGTTGTTGTGGCAGTTTTATTTCCGACAGTATATAAAAACTCACCAGACGGAAGCGATTTTATTTCAAGAGTCACCCAGCTATTGTAAGCAAAATCACTTGGTAAACCCATGTCCAGCCATGCATTATTATCATCATTATATCCTCTGAATCTGGGAATACCCTCCGTTGTGAATTCTAAAATTGGAAATCCAACGGGTACATTTGTTGCGTCTACCGCTGTTCCCCACAATCCAGCCCATCTTTTTTGGCCTAACGAACTCCAATCAGATGGGATATATAATTTGACGCGCATCACTTTACCAATAAATGGGAAATCATATTTTCTACCTTGTGTATTGTAGAAGGGAGTTTGAAAGTTGGCCGGTCTATTAAGGGCACCATCGGCGGTGCTAATAACATGTTTTAAGATTCCCCCGGATAAATCTGCTGACGGAGAGCTAAATCCACTTGGGGCATATCGGTCAACATACCAGGAATTGGCCGCCTGGGTTTCTGATGTATTAATCGCTGTTGAAAAATCCTGCGAAACAGAGCATTGCGCACTTATTTTGTTAAAAAGGGACGAGAATAACAGGATGAATAAAAGGGTGAAAAATTTTTGAAATAACGTGAAAGGAATGGTTAAATTTTTGCTGAACCTGAAATGGTTATCAGAGTAAGGTGAGGTTGTTTTTAGAATAAAAACATTAATAAAATTTGATTTCATAAACTTTTGATTTAGAAATGATTAATAGAATTACTCATCAGTAGGGTTTTTAAAATCATTAACCGGTAAAAAGGGGGGACGGGAGATAAAATGGAAATGCTGACTTCGCTGATTTACGGTAAGAGATTAATCGAACTATGGATTTATCGATGGCCTGTGCCATATTTAAAATCCAGATCTTGTGATTCAGAATGTGTGAAACAAGTACATTGGGCGTGTGTAATTCTGAATCCCTGTGCGATAAATGTGTTGGATTTGCTGACATTGACGTTGAAAATTGGGTTGAAACTGATAATTCATTCAGTGATGCACGTGATTGGTGCATAATCTTCCCGTAAAGCAAAAAATGGCTAATAAAAATCAGACAAAATCTTGCTTCAATATAGTCGGAAGACGAAACCCGTTGAGTAGTGAAAAAAGAGATAACCGGTCAGATGAAGACTGACGGAAATTAATTCTCTGTAACGTGAGTAGATGATCAGTTTGGCACCGAAGCCAAATGATCTGATGGATATGAAGAAGTCGTTGAGGTATGGAAATGATCTGGCTTTGAAAATTTACCAGCACTCCCGGAATTCTTACTATTTAAATTCAATTGTGGGGATGTTTGGAAGGAAGAAGAGTTTAGTTCATAGACGTTGATTTAAAAAAGTTCTATTAATTAATTGACGTAAAACCTTAGTTACATAAGGTGCTGCAATTAAGTACATGTTTTTTAATGAGTAATATTATTTATATGAAAAATAAGAATAAACTTATTTAACGGTAAAATAGAAAAACTTCTATGTGTTTTTAGTTAGTTATAACTATGTTACAAAGCACGTGTAATGAAAAAGCCATCGATAAAATTTATCAATGGCTTTTTCATTTATATGTAATTCCCTGTTCTTTAAATAAAACGATTGATCAGATTTTCAAGATATTCTTGTCTTCCTGATAAAGTTGCCGGCTCGCCTTTACCTGCCGCCAGTTCAAAAAGATCAGCAAGTCCAAGATTTCCGTTTTCAAATTCAGCACCTTTTCCGGAATCGAAACTTGCATAACGGTCCGTACGGATTTTATCGTATTCTCCGTTTTGTCTGATTTTGTCAGCAATAACCAAGGCACGTGCAACAACATCAATACCACCGATATGTGCGTGGAAAACATCTGCAACATCGGTCGAGTTGCGACGACGTTTTGCATCAAAGTTGATACCACCGCCTTTCAAACCGTCGGCTTGTAAGATCACAAGAAGCGCTTTGGTCCACTCAGCAATATCATTAGGGAACTGATCCGTATCCCATCCGTTTTGGTAATCGCCACGGTTAGCATCGATAGAACCTAAAATTCCTGCATCCGCAGCAACCTGTAATTCGTGCTCAAAAGTATGGCCTGCCAAAGTAGCATGGTTAACTTCCAGGTTCAAGGCAAAATCTCCCAAAAGATCATGCTGACGAAGGAAACCGACAACCGTTGCAGCATCATAATCATACTGATGTTTTGTAGGCTCACAAGGTTTTGGTTCGATAAAGAATTTACCTTTGAAACCCTGTGAACGTGCATAAGCCACAGACATTTTCAACATTTGAGCGAAGTGTTCCTGCTCACGTTTCATGTCTGTATTCAACAAAGTCATATATCCTTCACGACCTCCCCAGAATACATAATTTTCTCCGCCCAATGCGATGGTTGCGTCAATGGCCGTTTTGATTTGTGCGCCAGCATGTGCAACCACGTCAAAATCCGGGTTGGTTGATGCACCATTCATGTAACGGTGGTGGCTGAACAAATTGGCAGTTCCCCAAAGTAATTTAACACCTGAATCTTTTTGCTTTTGCGAAAGGTATTGTGTCAAAGTCTGAAGACGTTTTTCATTATCACGAACGTCGTCAGTATAATCCACAACGTCAACATCATGGAAACAGTAATACGGCAAACCAAGTTTTGTAATTAATTCAAATGCCGCATCTGCTTTGTCTTTTGCACGGTCAACCGCGTCTGCTTTTTTATCCCATGGGTAAAACAATGTCTGTCCTCCGAACGGATCACCACCATTTCCGCAGAATGTATGCCAGTAAGCCACTGCAAAACGAAGATGCTCTTTCATGCTTTTACCTCCAACGATACGATTTTCATCATACCAGCGGTATGCTAACGGATTGTCTGATTCCGGTCCTTCATAGGCAATTTTGCCAATTCCTTTAAAATACTCCTGATCACCGAGTAATATGCTCATTGTGGTTTTTGTTAATGGTTTTTTAGATACTAAGGATTTGACAAAGGCGTAAAAAACGATAAAAAGTAAAGCTTTCGCTACTTGTTAAATACTATCCTGTGCCTGTTTTTTTATTAAGTGTATTATTGACAATTTTTACTGCAATACTATCACTTATTTTTGAAAAAATGGAATGTTAAATGAAAAAAGGGCAGCGAAATATTTTCGCTGCCCTTTTTTAGTCTTTAAAACTGGTTTATCCTATCAAAAGAATTTAGCACGACGGTCTACAATTTTGGCGTTTTCACGAATTGCTTCGTTTACCAGATATGAAGAGCGGCTTTCCAGAGATTGCGTAAGCTGAGTTTTGTTTTGTGTGAAATCTGCAATTTTAGGAGCATCGGTTTTGTTGATCAGCTCCATAATGAACACGCCGTTTTCACCAGTGAATACACCTGTTTTCTGACCTGGTTTCAAACCAAATACTTTTCCTAATGCAATCGGGTCAAAACCTGCGCTGGTAAGGAAACCTGTTGCAAGTGAAATATCATTGGCTGTTTCAACCAAAGCACCAGCACCATATTTTTTAGCAATAGATTCAAGATCACCTGTTGCACCTTTCAGTTTCGCTGTGATTTGTTCCGCTTTCAATTCGTTACGAACCTTCGTTGTCAGTTCATCACGGAAATCGTCAACTTTCACATTATCCTGATCAGATTTGCCAGTCAAAACAGCAACTACATACTGGTCTTCCGTTTCGAAAACCTGTGAAACAGCATCTATTTTTGTATCATCTTTAAATGCCCAGCGAACAATTTCACGACCATTTTGAATTGCATTAACGTTTGTAGCGCTTTCAGGAATACGGTTAGCCGTAGCCACTACAAGTGCCTTGTTCTTTTTAATTGCTTCGTCAAATTGTGCTTTTGTTTTTACCGAGTTAGCAAATTCGTCTGCCTTGCGGTAAGCTTCATCACGTGTCGCCTGGCTTGGAGCAATGTTTTTTCCAATCGCTGCAATACGATAAAGTGTATTGTTTTTGGTTGCAGTTACTTTAATGATGTGGAAACCAAACTGGCTTTCAATCAATTTAGGAATAAGACCAGTTGAGGTTGCAGAGAAAACTGCTTCTTCAAAAGGTTTAACCATCGCACCATTATTCTGGAAATATCCAAGATCACCACCACGCTGTGCCGAACCCGGATCTGCACTTGATGTTGCAGCCAGAGCTTCAAAATTTGCACCGGCACGAATCTGAGCCAAAATACCTTCCGCACGAACACGCGCTGCTGCTTTTGCGGTATCAGACTGATTTTCAGCTCTGATTAAAATATGGCTTGCTTTTGCAGATGAAACGGTATCTGTACGTGTTCCATCATATTTATAGATGAAATAAGTATTTCCTTCACGGTATGGTCCGTAAACACCACCAACCACAAAAGATTTAGCAGCTTCTTTCAATTGATCCGACATGGTTGCTAATGACATATTCATTGGCAAAGCAACATCAGAATTCATTTTTGCATAAGCCGAATCATTTGGCGCAGTAGCCAGACCACGTGCCAATTCTTTAATTTCATTATAAAGCGCAGTACTGTCGTCTTTTGCTGGCTGAACCGGGAAGTTTACATATTCAATTGAACGTGTATCTGTTCCTTTATATTCAGAGCGGTGAGCGCTCAGGTAGCTTTCCAACTGAGAATCCGTTACTTTAATTGTAGTATCTACAATAGAAAAGTAAGGAACATATAAATAACGCGTTGTTGCTTTTGTATTTTGAGCGATATATTCTTTCTCAGCCTGCGCCTTAGGAATGTATGTCGACAACTTTAAAAGGTTTTCGTATTTGCTGCGAATGCGTTCCTCACGAAGACTTGTTTCAAAATTAGTCCATGATTTTTGTTGCTCAACAGGCAGTGTCTTTAAATTTTTCAGGTAATTAACAACCGCATTTTTATCAAAACGGCCTGATGTCGGATCAGAAAAAGCCTGAAGAATAGATGGGCTGATGTGATTTCCCTGAACCATATCAACTAATTCATCATCCGAAACGGATAATCCTAATTTGTCAAATTGTTTTTTGTAGGCAATGTCAACCACAAACTGATTCCATGCCTGATCACGTAATGAAGCTAGTTCATTTTCATTCAAAGCACGGCCCGACTGAGCCTCATAATTCTGACGAAATCCATCTACCCGACTTTGAAAGTCCTTGATATTGATTTCCTTACCTGCGATTTCGCCGACAGTTTGGTTGTTGTTTCCTCCCAGCATGGAATTGGGCCCCATAAGGTCACCACCAACCATAAATAAGATCAAACTGATTGCAATTACTGTGACAGCAATTCCCGATTTCTCTCTGATTTTGTTAATTAAAGCCATTTCTATTTTCAAATTAGACCCGCAAAATAAAATCTTTTCTGCGTGGAATCCAAGGGGGATTTATAAATGATAACTGATAACTACAAACATAACACTAAAATCCGTTACAATTCTGAACTTTTTCAGTGAAGGTGTTTTAGATTAAATGCATAAATAATACACATAACTGAGCTTAGTAATACACCTGCAATGGCAGTGAAAACGCCCAGCCATCCTCCAACGATCAGAAGAGAACCAAAAAATGCCACAGCGATTCCTGCCAGATATAAATAGAATCCGCGTTTTTTCAGATTCCACATCAGGTAGGCTCCATATAATGACAGGGATTCAAAAATAATCATCACGACGGCACCTTTCTGCATAACTTCCCTTGTTGCACTGTCGATAACAGACTGGATTATAGGATCCATAATTTTGGCATCTGCTTCGGAAGATTGCTTTTCAATCTTATCGCGGGCAGCTTCCAGCATTTCATGCATCTGGTAAGCAGCAACTCCGGGATTCCAAAGACGTTCAGACTGTACCCATAAACCTGACATTGAATTGAGAAATGTAAATATGCAAAGCACAGTAAGCACTGTGGGGCGGACGATTGGATTCATTTGTAATGATAAAAAGTTCGTAATGACGATTGTCAAAAACAGGGCGCAAAATTTGCCTATTTAGATGAAAACACCAAAAGCATTTGAATATTCTTCACAGGGTACATACTTTTACAATTTTAATAGTATAAAAGTAATTTTTACTTCCAAACAGAAAACATAATATATGAGTCTTCAAATTCTGACTGACCGTGTTACCACCATGCTGGGAACAGATAGTGGGCTGGATTCAACAGTAAAATTTAAAACGGATGAGGGAAGTGTTTTTATAAACGCCAAAGTTGTGCCAAATACCGTTACAAATGATGATCTGGACGCTGATTGTACTTTGGAGATATCTACCAAAAATGCATTGAAGTTAATGGATGGGGATTTGAACGCCATGATGGCGCTTATGTCAGGTAAGCTAAAAATCGATGGTGATATGGGTGTGGCAATGAAAATAGCCGAGACTTTCGGCGGGAAATAATGAGAAAGCCATGAAGTCAGATTTTCGAAATCTGACTTCATGGCAAAAAATCATAATTCCAACTCTCTCAAATACATCTGAATCGTATTTTCCAATCCAAGATAAAGCGCATCGGCTATCAGCGCGTGGCCGATGGAAACTTCATCCATCCACGGAATACATTGCTTCAAAAAGCGAAGATTATCCAGACTTAGGTCATGTCCTGCATTCAAGCCCAAACCAACTTCCTGTGCTTTTTCGGCAGCTTTTACAAAGGGAATCACTGCTTTCTGACGGTTTTCAAAATAGTAAGCCGCGTAAGGTTCTGTATATAATTCAACACGATCGGCTCCACAGATCTTTGCGCCTTCTACCATAAGAGGATCGGGATCAACAAAAACGGAAACACGGATATTAGCCGCTTTGAATTCCTGAATGAGCTCTGTCAATAAATATCTGTTGGCAATTGTGTCCCAACCTGCATTTGAGGTAATTGCCCCCAAAGCATCCGGAACAAGCGTTACCTGATCTGGTTTTGTAGCGAGCACGAGGTCAATAAATTTCCTTTCGGAAGGGTTGCCTTCAATATTGAATTCCGTTGTTACCACTTCTTTCAGATCGTACACATCCTGATAACGTATATGGCGTTCATCCGGACGCGGATGGACCGTAATGCCTTGTGCGCCAAATCGCTCACAATCCAGGGCAACTTTAAGAACATTTGGGTTGTCGCCTCCACGCGAATTCCGAAGTGTAGCTATTTTATTAATGTTGACGCTGAGACGGGTCATGGTGAAATTTTAATTATAGAATGATTGAATTTTAAATGATAGAATGATTGACCGGGTCGCCGGTGCGATGATACATTTTTGAGTGATAGCATGATAGAAGGTGAAATAATGGCATGTGCTATTTATTCTATCATTCACTCATTCAAAATTCTATCATTCATTCCATCATTCTTGTAACTTTGTGCTTTTGATGACAAATTTAACATTTGCTCATTCTAAATTTACTCATTTATTCATTAATATTCTCTCATTCAAAATTCATTTATTAAACATATGTCATTAAAAACCCAGGTTGAATCAGGCATAAAAGATGCCATGAGGGCCAAAGATCAGGATTCTTTACGCGCTTTGCGTGCGATCAAGTCAATGATTTTGCTGGAAGAAACCAAAGGCGGCGGAACCGGCGAACTGACCTCTGACGATGAATTGAAATTGCTTACAAAAGCAGCAAAACAACGCAGAGAATCGGCTGATATTTATAAAACGCAAAACCGCCCGGATCTTTTAGAAAAAGAAGAAGCAGAACTTGCGATCATCGAGCAGTTTTTGCCAAAGCAGTTATCGGAAGGAGAAGTTACTGAAAAAATAAAAGAAATCATTACCCGCGTAGGCGCAACAGGTCCATCTGATATGGGCAAGGTTATGGGTGTGGCAACGAAAGAACTGGCCGGACAAGCGGATGGCCGTGTTGTTTCTACATTAGTAAAGAGTTTGCTCGCATGAAGTTATTGGATATTCTTATCCTGATTCCATTACTTTGGGGAGCAATACATGGTTACCGGAAGGGGCTGCTGATCGAGATTATCGGGATTGCAGGACTTGTGGTAGCCATGATCCTCGGATTTAAATTTCTCGGGCTGGGAATGGAAATTCTCACGCCTTATTTCAGCGACGGCACTGCAAAAAGAATCTTACCTTACATAGGTTTCTCAGCCGTATTTTTTCCAACAATTTTTTTATTAAATCAATTTGGGTATCGTATCCGGCGTTCTTTACGTTACTCCATTTTAGGTACTTTTGATAGTTTTGCCGGAGCCATGGTTGGTATTTTTACCTGGGTTTTCGGGATCAGTGTTTTTTTCTGGCTGGTGAATATGATTGGCATAAAACTGCCTGAACACCGAACGGCAGATACATTTATTTATCCGTTGATCATTCCTGTTGCGCCAAACGTCATAACCAAAGCTTTAACGCTGATGCCGGAAGGCAGTGAACTCATAAAAGACTGGAAATCTGAATATCTGGACAAGGATAAAAAGGATGACGGGAACGAAGATGAAACAGAAAGCGGGCCGGAAGATCGGAAGAAGAAAACGGATCATGAAAACGAATGATTTTCAGGAAAACGTTGTTCATCTTACTCACGGATTAGTAGTCTGTCTATTGTCTAAAATTCTTTTAGTAATTGATATTCAGTACCTTTGCAAAAATTAAGGTTGCCATCAACAAAACAGGTGACAAATAGTTATAGAAATAATGGTTGAAGTACAAGAAAAGCAGGATATCAGGAAATTAAGTGTTGATCAGTTGAAAAACTGGATGGCTGAACATGGAGAAAAAGCTTTCCGTGCGAAACAAATTTATGAATGGATCTGGAAAAAATCAGCATCGTCTTTTGCTGAAATGACCAACCTTTCATTAGCTACCCGGCAATTAATTGATGAACATTTCGTGATCAATGCCATGACTGTTGCCAAACAGCAGCAAAGCAATGACGGTACTGTAAAATCTGCTTTCAAATTATTTGACGGACATTTGGTGGAAGGTGTTTTAATTCCTGCCGCCGACCGTATGACGGCCTGCGTGAGCAGCCAGGTTGGGTGCTCGCTTACCTGCAAATTCTGCGCAACGGGTTACATGGAGCGTAAGAGAAATCTGGATGCTGCTGAAATTTATGATCAGGTTGTAGCGATTGCACGCCAGGCGGAAGCCAGTTTCAGCGCGCCGCTTACCAATATTGTATACATGGGCATGGGCGAACCGTTGCTTAATTATGCTGCGGTTCTGAAATCCATTGAACATATTACTTCTCCGGAAGGGTTAAATATGTCGCCGAAGCGTATTACGGTTTCGACGGCGGGAATTGCTAAAATGATAAAAAAACTGGGCGACGATGAAGTTCGTTTCCGGTTAGCACTTTCTTTACATGCGGCAAATGATGAAAAACGTAACCGCATTATGCCGATCAACGAATCCAATTCCCTGGATAATCTTGCTGAGGCTTTAAATTATTTCTACAAAAAAACAGGTAATCGTATCACGTTTGAATACATTGTTTTCAACAATTTCAATGATACGTTAGAAGATGCAAAAGAGCTTTGGGAATTCACCAAACGTGTTCCGACAAGGGTTAATATTATCGAATATAACCCGATTGCAGAAGCTGACTTCAAAAATACAGAGGCCGACCGTCTTGATAAATTTGCAGCTTTCCTTGAAGACAGAGGTGTTTCGGTGCATGTTCGCCGCAGTCGTGGAAAGGATATTGATGCAGCCTGCGGACAGTTGGCCAATAAGGAAAAATAGAAATATTTGTAATAAATCAATGGATTCAGACTGTCAACGGATAGTTATGCATGCGTGCCGCAAAACTTCCCTGGATAAAAGTGCTTTGTTAATGTTTATATGAATTTACTTAACAATTTCTTAACATTGCGCTTGTAAAGAATCAGTAGTTTTGCCTCGAAATCATGTTCTTACCTACTGATGGGTTGCCGGACCAGTGTTCTGCAACGCTCATTAAAGTGAGTTTTATAAAAGTAAACTTATACACTTCTTATGTTTGGTCTTGAAACCGACATTTTCCTCCTTCTCGCTTTTAGTCTTTTAGCGGCATGTGCTTTTGAATTTGTAAACGGTTTCCACGATACGGCCAATGCCGTAGCAACCGTAATTTACACCAACTCTCTGAAACCAAATATCGCGGTGATGTGGTCCGGTTTCTGTAACTTTTTAGGTGTATTTTTTGGTGGAATCGCTGTTGCAATGGGAATTGTAAATCTTCTTCCCGTCGAGTTATTGATTGATCAAAACGTTTATCATAGTGTGGCTATGGTGTTTTCGCTGCTTTTCAGCGCAATCATCTGGAACTTGGGAACATGGTGGTTTGGTCTGCCGAGTTCAAGTTCGCATACATTGATCGGATCCATTCTGGGTGTTGGTCTGGCATTTACATTTATGCCTGAAAATACACACGGTGCCGGTGTGAACTGGTCAAAAGCACAGGAGCTTTTTACGTCGCTATTAACTTCGCCGATTTTTGGTTTTGCTCTGGCGATCATCATTATGTTTATACTTCGCCGTGCTTTATCCAAGCCACTTCGTGATGTAGTATTTAGCGAGCCTCAAAAAAACACGGCACCTCCAATCTGGATACGTGCGATTTTGATTACGACTTGTACGTTGGTCAGCTTTTTCCACGGATCTAATGATGGTCAGAAAGGTGTAGGCCTTGTGATGCTGATCCTGATCGGAATTGTTCCGGCTCATTTTGCTCTGGACAATAGTATCAATCCAAATGAAATGAAATCCGAACTTGTGAGAATAGACCAGACCATTGGCCGGATCGATACACTTGGGTTATCGGCAACAGATCGTGAGCATTGGCATACAATTAAAAGTGAAATTGCGCTGCTTACTATTCAGCTTAACAAACCTTTGGTTGATAATAAATTGCCGAAAGAAGTGCGTATGAATGCACGGAAATCATTGCTTCTGATCAGCCGTAATACTAAAACAATCCTTGAAAACGGTGATGCAAATCTAAATTCATCTGACACAGCATTTTTGAAAGGCCAGGCCGGCGGAGAAAAAGGAATAAGAAGATTTACAGATTATGCGCCTGACTGGGTTATTTTAATGATCTCACTTTCTCTGGGATTAGGAACCATGGTTGGTTGGAAAAGAATTGTTATAACCATTGGTGAAAAAATCGGTAAACAACATTTGACTTATGCACAAGGTGCTTCTGCGGAATTGGTAGCAGCCAGCACCATTGGAGTTTCCTCATATCTGGGTCTGCCGGTGAGTACTACGCATGTGTTGTCGTCTGGTATTGCCGGGTCTATGGTAGCGAGCAAAGGTGTCAAGAACTTGCAGGCGGGTACGATCCGTAACATCGTTATTGCCTGGATCCTGACTTTGCCGGTAACCATGATTTTGTCGGGAAGTTTATATGCTTTCTTCCGTTGGATACTTTGATAGATTTTTTGGCCGTCAGGTTTTAGCGATAAGTCTGGCTGGTTAAGATTTCTACTATCTCAAAAAAAATATATAAAAGCCGTCTTGTGAATGATCACGAGACGGCTTTGTTGTTTTTAACAATTTATAGGTGTGATTCGGTTGACCGCAAATTTTTTATATGGTCATAAACCAGAGCCGCTAAAAAAATGTTTAAACCAAAACGATTGCTTGTATACCTTATTACCGGGTTTCTGCTAACTGACTTCTTTGGTTTTAAAAAGTATATTCTCGTAATTCGGTCTGGATTTTAATAATCAACAAAAAGCCAATTATTCACCATAATGACAACCATTGAAGAACAAGTAGCACGTTACGGTTATGTGACCGAAACGATCGCAGAAGATATTGATTTGATTGCTGAGATTACCCGATTGAAAAAGGAAAAAAATGCAGTCATTTTAGCACACTATTATGTAGATGCAGAAATACAGGATTTGGCAGATTATATTGGTGATAGCTTAGGTTTATCACAACAGGCCGCAGCAACAGAAGCGGATATGATTATTTTCTGCGGTGTGCATTTTATGGGTGAAACGGCGAAAGTACTCAGCCCGAATAAAAAAGTGGTCATACCGGATTTAAACGCTGGTTGCTCCCTTGCAGATTCTGCTCCGGCAGACAAATTCGCTGAATTCAAAGCAAAATATCCTGATCATATCGTAATTAGTTATATCAACTGTTCAGCTGAAATTAAAGCACTGACAGATATAGTTTGTACTTCTTCGAATGCTTTACAAATCGTAAACAGTTTACCAAAAGACCAGAAAATCATTTTTGCTCCTGATGCGAATCTTGGAAGATATGTGGCTCAGAAAACGGGTCGTGAAATGGTTTTATGGGATGGTGCCTGTATTGTCCATATTGATATTTCGCGTGAAAAACTGGCGGAACTTCGCAAAGAAAATCCGGATGCTTTGTTGATTGCGCATCCGGAATGTAAGGAAGACATTCTATTGCAATCAGATTTTGTAAGTTCAACAACCGGGCTTTTAAAATTTGTTCAGGAATCAGATCATGACAAATTTATTGTAGCTACCGAAGCTGGTATCCTGCATAAAATGAAGCAGGCAGTTCCGCATAAAAAGCTGATTCCAGCACCCGGATCTGATAACAATACCTGCGCATGTTCGGAGTGCCCCTATATGAAAATGAATACGCTGGAAAAAGTGTATAACGCCCTTTATTACGAGCAGCCCGAGATTTTCGTACCCGAAGATATCCGCCTGAAAGCATTCGAATCGGTCAACAGAATGCTTGAACTGAGTAAAGGGATTTAATTCCGGACTTATAGATGATAGTTTGAGATTTACTGATTTGGCATAGTCTTTATCGGAAATCTCATAACTTGTCAGTCAAATTTTTGAAACATGTTTACCATTATTCTATGCCCCAGTTCGATTTCCTGATCATTGGTTCCGGTATTGCCGGACTTAGTTATGCTGCAAAATTGGCACGACACTTTGAAAATACGCAGGAGCACGTGTCTATTGCCGTTATAACAAAAGTACAAGCTGACGAAACCAATACGAAATATGCCCAGGGAGGCATAGCCGTAGTCTGGGACAAATCGGATTCGTTTGAAAAGCATATCCATGACACCATGGACGCCGGGGATGGGATCAACAAACCTGAAATTGTTGAAATCGTTGTTAGAGAAGCACCTGAACGTATTCAGGAATTGATTGATTATGGCACCCGATTTGACAAAGAGCCGGAGGGAAACTATGATCTTGCCAAAGAAGGCGGCCATTCGGATAACCGGATTTTACATTTCAAGGATATTACCGGAGCGGAGATTGAACGTGCACTTTTAGAAGAAGTAAAACGGCATAAAAACATTGAAATTTTCACCCATTATTATGCCGTTGAACTTATCACACAGCATCATTTGGGAGAAACCGTTTACCGGTATCGGGAAGATATCAAATGTTTCGGAGCCTATGTTTTAAACCGGGTTTCAGGAAAGGTCGAGAAATTTCTTGCTAAAACGACCATGCTGGCAACAGGCGGAATTGGCAATATTTACCAAAGCACAACCAATCCAACAATTGCGACAGGTGATGGAATTGCGATGGCATATCGGGCCAAAGGGATTTGTGATAATATGGAGTTCATCCAGTTTCATCCAACCAGTTTTTACCTTCCTGGGAAAAAACCTTCATTCCTTATTTCAGAAGCAGTGCGTGGTTTTGGCGGTATCCTGAAACGCGCTGATGGAAGTACTTTCATGGAATTGTATGACGACCGGCTTTCACTCGCACCGCGTGATATCGTTGCCCGGGCAATTGACTCGGAAATGAAGAAAAACGGGGTGGATCATGTATACCTGGACGTGCGTCATTGTGATTATGACAAATTCCTTGAACATTTCCCGAATATTACGCAGTATTGTTTAGATGCCGGTGTTGATTTAAGAACAGAAATGATTCCTGTCGTTCCGGCTCAGCACTATATGTGCGGCGGTATCAGGGTAACGGAATGGGGGAAAACGAATATTAACTTCCTTTATGCAGTAGGAGAGTGTGCCTGTACGGGTTTGCACGGAGCGAATCGTCTGGCCTCAAATTCATTACTGGAAGCCGTAGTTTTTGGACACAGGGCTTATGAAAGTACGCTGGAAAGTTTTGATAAAGCCGTGGTACCTGACAATATTCCTGAATGGGATGATTCAGGAACAACACATCCGGAGGAAAATGTTTTGGTAACGGAAATGACAAGAGAATTAAATAGTATCATGTCAAACTACGTAGGCATTGTCCGTACCGATCGCCGGATGAAACGTGCTTATGACCGTCTGGAATTATTGCATGATGAGCATGAAGAACTCTATCGCCAGTCCAAAGTTTCAGTAGCCATTTGTGAACTGCGAAATATGATTTCAGTTTCTTATCTGATCATTAAAATGGCGATGGCAAGAAGAGAAAATATAGGTTTGCATTTTAATGCGGATCATGTGAAGGGGTGATTTAAGAGATTCTCCTGAAAAAAAAGAAGATTTTCTTGATAAAAAATAGTAACCCAAGGTTTCAACCTTGGGCTTTTTTATGCCAAAATGTATCAGGCTTTAGCCACTGAATTAATATTTCATTTAGTCTTAAAAAATGATCTGATCGATACCTGCTTTTGCGTGGTAAAATGTTACAAACAGATTTTTTGGATTGTCTCTGAATTACTCCAAGATTCTTTGGCATTGTTTCATTAAACTAAATGCTATATTTGAAAAAGCAGTTATTAAAACATTTTAAACTGGTATTACCTTCGAACTTGACCGGCCAAAGAATTTCAGAATGAAAGACAGCACCCAGGGTGGCCAGAGATGGACAATTGATGGAGTTCCTATTATCCGGATAGGCTTTACGATCGTCAATGGACAGCTCCTGCAATCGCTGAGGCAACTGTTTAATAGGAGAGGCTTTGGTAACAGTAATGATGGAAAATGGAGGCTAAAATAGGTGGCTTGGGTTGGATCGTGCAAGTAAATAAATCCGATTATTATACGATGGCAGAACATTAGCTAGCGTTTTAAGACCAGCAACAAAAGGTATAGCTTGATAGTAGATCATTTAGGCCAGGCAACTCTCGGTGCGGCCCCTTTTATACCTGGATTAAATGGCGGGGTTGTAGTCATAGGAAGTGCCGTTCTGTTTGCCTTGGAAATGTATGAATTTATGCAGGAGCATTGAGCCAAATGATAAAATTTCTTTATATATATTATTACACTTTTTTTACCATGCATCATAAATATAATTTGGATGGCTCGGTAAAAAGCCCCGCGTGGTATACAGCCCTTCTTCAGGTAAGCATCGGAGTCATAGGCTTTATGTACATTTTATTAATGGTTTGGGAAGAAATAAGTGGTACTCGCTCGGGTGTGGGAAGTGAAAACAAATATATTTCCAGCCTCTTTTTAATTGTGACGGTTTGCTCTGTATTGTATTACCTACTTTTTAATATTTACAAAGTATCCAAAGAGACTGGTTTAACAGAAAATTATCATTTTGTAGTAACCAAAAAGATAAAAATATTTTTCTGGGTGCTCTGGATCCTCTCTATTTTCGGTACTTTCATTTTTGGATATGTCGTCAGAGATTTGGGTTTATTTAACAGGTGAATTATACAGCAGTACTTGTTGAATCCTTAGCGGTACATTATGTTTGATAAAATATTTTATGTAATTCTAAGTTATTACTCGCGTAAAACTGAGCATAAAACAGATACTCCTGTAATAACGGTTTTTTTTATCTTTTCACTGGTCTTGTGCTGTTTTACCTTGCTTGTTATAACAGTTTTGAATGTCTTAAAAAATCCGGAAAGCAGGAATCTTGGCATTTCAAAAACAGATGGTTATTTGATACTTTCTATATCTTGTGGTATAATTTATTTTTATTTCATTCGAAATAAAAGGTATTTAAAAATATACTTGAGGTATAGAAGTGATGTGTTCTTAAATAGTAAAAACGGCCGTTTAGTTTATTGGTGTATGTTGATTTTTATTATTTTATCTCCTTTTATTTTTATGGTATTACGAAATCGATTGATTTTTGGCCATTGGGTCTAATGAGGTATAATATTCATCAATGATTATTATAATTAGTTAAAGAGTCCTGAGGGTAGCACCGGGACTCTTTAACTCCTTTAACTAAATATTCCAGAAACGACCGTGGTGATCCCCTCTTACAACGGAGTCTAGAGAGCTTGAAAAATTAGAGATAATCCATTCCGTTGAAGAATTAAAATTGCATGCAGCAATTTGTTTCGGTCTGGCTGGTCCTTTATTATCAGAAGCTAATAAAAAACAAGAATTGGATCAATGGATATGTAAAATTTCAGATTCCCCGGTTCTGAACAGAAGATATGGTGTGAAATGGTTGAATTATTTCCACAAAAAAATCAATGACTTATTTTTTTAAAAGTATTGAAGTTAGCAAATTGAATTGCTGTGACACAACTATTACTATTTAATATCCGACACATACTTCATGAAGTTATTTTTTATCCTCATCTGCAACCTGCTATGTTTTTCCGCTTTTGCACAACAGGACATTCGCGTTTTTTTGAAAAGAAAAACAACGGTTATATCCTTTACGCTGATAATAATGCCTTTTGCCCTGTCTCCATGTCCTGGGATTTGAATTTGATTAATTTAAGATTTTCAAAAGGTGAAAAGAAGATTTTTGTAATACCTGAAAAAACTGAAAAGTTTCTGTTGGGGGGAATTAGACATTATATATCCTGCAATGCCCAATAAATTCATATATATAACTCGTTCCAGTTTAGGTAATGAATTTCCGGATAGGATATATGTGCCAAAATATTTCTTGCTCCTATAATTAGTTTCTCGTAAGTAGGATCATCTCAATGGCTAAAGCCAGTGGATACTTATGCTCCCGGACCCAAGGTTAAAACCTTGGATTAGTTATTTTGCCTTTGAAACCGCTTTTCCTGATTTCCTCGTAATCACCCGATTTAACACATTTGCACCAATTTTCTCTCCCAAATGCGTTCCTTCCTCCACGCCATCACGGTAATGGATTCCGCCATAAACACGGCTGATTGAAGCGTCCCAGTATGCATCTTTAAATGATTTGAATGATCTCACACCGTGTCCGTATTTTTTCTCGGTAGTATCGGTGAAAGCAACATTTTCTCCAATCAGTTTGGTCAGAACCGTTCCACAGGCAGCCGAAATTGTACTATGGCCACTTACATATTCAGGAAAAGCCGGTGTTTCCAGAAATGGCCTCCAATTCGGGTCCCAGTTGTTGTTAATAACGGTTTCAGGACGGATACGGACTGTGCGGTATTTTTCATCCCAGCATGAAACAAAAGCATCAAAAAGAGAAAGTGCCCCCAACGTGTAAGCCTCATTGACCTGCATCAGATTCAGCTTTTTGTCCGTAGTGACGTTTTTGATAATAGCCAGCCAGTGCCCGGCCGGGGTCATCTTTTTATTGGCAAACATAGCATGTCCTACCACATTGGTTACAAAAGCATTGTCATCCCAAAAATAAGCTGTTGCCTTTTGTTCCTCAGTAAGATTTTTCCCTATGTTATAAACCTCCATAGCCAGTTTCATAAACGGACTGTCTTTATTCAGATCATATTTTGCCGGCGGCGGGCAGCGGAATTGTGTTACCGAATCCAGCGCAAAAGTCCGCACGGTGTTCCACATAGGTTCACATGCGTCGGCATAGGCTGGCGGCGTTGGTACCCATGTACCAGGTTCGTTGGTAACGGTATAGCGGAAACCCCGGATTTCTTTATAATGATCTTTTGAAGCATGTGCCAAAACATGTTTCGCAACCGTATCCCCATACGCAACCGACCGTTGGTACACATCTTCCGGAATGCCCATGTCTTCATATTTCTTAAAAAGACCTTTTTCATAATCATCCCACAAATTACCAGAAAACGTTAATGTACGTCCTACAACGGTAAATGCCTTAATACTGGCCAGCGGAAAACAATATGCGGCGCCAGGTTCAGGTTTTGGTGGTGCTGTGAATTTATTGATTTGCCCTGCCAGAGACCGGTATTCGGCATAACCCGGAACCAGCGCTTCATAAGCAGCCAGAAATGAATAGCTGTAAATCCGGCTTGCAACCGGTGGTTTGAATATATCATGGATAATTACATCCGTGAGCTGCGTGGTTGTTTCATGGAATAGTTTCGGATCTGATGCCTTTGCATTATATTCTTCCGGGCTGGAAGATTTTTTACATGCGTACGTGAAAATGGTAACTAATACCAGTATGCTGATGCTTTTAAATTTCATTATATAATCAAAAAATACGGATGGTCCGGGTAATAAATAAACGGAGGAATGCACGAAGATAATCAAGAAAAATTAATCACCGGATAATTATTTGTAATAAGAAAATCAATATTAAAAAAAGAAATTATCTAATAGGGCAGCGGTTTCAGACATAGATTTTTTTATAGACAGCAAATTTGATGATAGAAATGGACTAGTATTTTTTTTGCAGTTATCTCTTGTATTTTGATCCAAAGCTAAACAGTATAATTGATTATTATTGTTATTTTCTTATAAAACATATTCATAAATAAAGAGTGCTTTTTTTTGTGATAAATTTAATATCTTTTTGTACATCCAAATGAGTAAAAATAAGATTCCTGTACTTATTTAATATATTAATGTAGATAAGGAGTTTTAAAATTCAATTTTGAGAGGTGCTACTATTTTGAAGGTTATGAAGTTATTTTTTTTGTCACATTTAACCCTAATTGAATGCTAAAAATTTACTTTTTTTTTACTACTAATTGTGTGTTTTCGACACTAGGTTTCGGGGGATGATTCTTCTCATTGGCGCGTCCGTTTAGGATTTAAGTCTAAAGATTTTACCAACTATTTTATTATTTTATCAATTAATCTATGGGAATTAATACTCAAAGTAGATGTCGTTTCAAGGGACGATATATTCTTTCTCTCTTTCTTGCCTTTGGTGTGGCACTTGGAGCCTTCGCTCAGTCCACTGTAAAAGGTAAAGTGAAAGATGACCAGGGCCAGGGTCTGCCGGGTGTAAGTGTTGTGGTGAAAGGAACCACAGCGGGATCCGTTTCGGATATTGAAGGTAATTATACCGTTAGCACAACCAGTGGAAATGCCGTATTGGTATTTTCTTTCATCGGTTATCTGACACAAGAAATTCCCCTTAACAACAAATCTGTTTTAGATGTTACGCTTGCGACAGACATCAAATCACTTAACGAAGTAGTAGTTGTAGGTTACGGTACTGCTAAAAAAGCAACTTTGACCGGTTCGGTAGTTGCCGTTAAAGGTTCTGAGCTTGAAAAAGCACCGGCTGCCAACCTTTCCAATACATTGGGTGGACGTCTTCCTGGTGTTTCTACGGTTCAGTCAAGTGGTGAGCCGGGTTTTGATGGTTCTGCTATCCGTATCCGTGGTACTAACTCATTGGGTAATAGTGATGCCCTTATCGTTGTGGATGGTGTTCCTAACCGTAGTGGTGGTTTGGATCGTATCAACCCTGCTGATATTGAAAGTGTTTCTGTTTTGAAAGATGCTGCTGCTGCCATTTACGGATCACGTGCAGGTAACGGGGTAATTTTGATTACTACAAAACGTGGTAAATCAGGCAAGCCTCAATTATCATATGACTATAACTTCGGTTTGGCTCGCCCAACACGCGTACCAAAAATGTCAGATGCAGGCGAATACGCTACGATCCGTAACGAGCTGCAAATTTATGACAACATTCCAACAGCAGAATGGAATGGTGCGTTAACCGGTTTCAATACAAACGGAAGCTACACAACGACAAAAGGTGATGTAGTAAATGCTGTATTTACTCCAACTGATATCCAGAAATTCAAAGACGGTTCAGATCCATTGCTTCACCCAAACACTGACTGGTACAAAGAAGTTATCAAACCATGGTCTCCGCAGCAACGTCACAACCTTCAATTAATGGGTGGTGGTGAAAATGTGAAGTACCTTACTTCCCTTGGCTATTTGAATCAGGACGGTATTTACAAAAACTCTGCAACAGGTTACAAACAATACAGTCTACGTATCAATCTTGATGCAAAGATTAACAAATATGTAACTGCAAAGTTAGGTATTGCTGCACGTGAAGAATATCGTTACCAGCCAAATGGTGGTAATACGGGTGATATTTTCCGTATGTTGATGCGTGGAAAACCAACTGAAATTGCAATCTGGCCTAACGGCTTGCCAGGACCGGATATTGAAAACGGTCAAAATCCTGCGCTTATCACAACCAATACTACTGGTTATATTCACGACAAAAGAGATTACGTTCAAACCAACGGGTCTGTTGAAGTGCTTATTCCGGGAGTTACAGGTTTGAAAGTAACGGGATCGGCTGCAATTGATAAGAAGTTTGGTCGTGTTAAAAACTTTGCTCAGCCATGGACGTTGTACTACTGGGATAAAAAAACATATGAGGCGGACGGAGTTTCTCCTTTGCTGACAGGTTCTATTCGTTCAACATTCAATGATGCCCGTCTGACTGAAACATCTTCTCAGGAATTGTCAGTGCTGTTGACTGGTCAGGTTAATTATGACAAAGCTTTCGGAGCGCATGCATTCAACGTTATGGCTGGTGTTCAGCATGAAAAAGTTGATGCTGATGGATTCTTCGCTTATCGCCGTTATTTTATCTCGCCAGTGGCTGATCAGCTTTATGCAGGAGGTAACCTTGAACAAAATATTGGTAACTCCGGATCTGTAACTGTAAATGGTACTACTTATAACAACACAGATCTTTACCAACGTGCTCGTTTGAGTTACTTCGGACGTTTGGGTTATAACTACAAAGAAAAGTATCTTGCTGAATTCTTGTGGAGAGCAGATGCATCTTATATCTTCCCAAAAACAGGTCGTTGGGGTTTCTTCCCTGGTGTTTCTGCCGGATGGAGAATGTCAGAAGAAGATTTCTGGAAAAACAATATCAAGTTTCTTGATAACGTAAAATTGAGAGCATCATGGGGACAAATGGGAGCTGAGGCATATTTGCCAAACAGTTCTACATTGGCTGAGTATCAGTATTTATCTACAATGTCTTTCAACTCTTACATTCTTGACAACAATGTTGTTAAGTCATTGTACGAAGCACGTGTTGCTAATAATAACTTTACATGGGAAGTTGCAAACAACTCAAACGTAGGTTTTGAAGGATCGTTGCTAAAAGGAAAAATTAACTTCGAGTTTGATTATTTCTACAATGTTCGTTCTAAAATCCTTATTCAGCAGACAGGTTCTACGCCTTCATCAGCAGGTATTGATGGAAAACTTCCTCCTGTGAACTTGGGAAAAATGAAAAACAAAGGATATGAATTTAAAGTTAGCTACGACGGAAGCGCAGGCGATTTTAACTATTCCTTTGGTGTGAATGGTGGTTATGCCAAAAACAAAATCACTTTCTGGGATGAAACTCCTGGTATCCCTTCTTACCAGACAACAACAGGAAGACAATATCAGGCATTCCTTGCTTATCAGTACGACGGCGTTTTCAAAGATCAGGCTGCTATTGATAACAACACGCTTGATTACAGCCCAATTACAGGATCAATTCGTCCGGGTGATATGAAGTTTAAGGATGTAAATGGTGACGGTAAAATCAGTGCGGATGATAAAGTTCGTTCAGATAAAACACAGCGTCCTACTTTCACAGGTGGTGCCACAATCAATGCGAGTTACAAAGCGTTTGATATTTCTCTTTTGTTCCAGGGAGCAACAGGTGGTTTGCAGTATATCGGACAAACTGAGTCAGGTGATATTGGTAACTATTTGAAATATGCTTATGACCACCGTTGGACAATCGATCACCCAAGTGAAACAGATCCTCGTTTGGCAAACCGTAACAATACGTACTATACAAACTTTGATAATGCGGGTGCTAACACGTACTATTTGAAAAGCAACAATTACCTGCGTTTGAAAAACATTGAAATTGGCTGGAACCTGCCTTCGGACCTTGGAAAGAAAATCGGCGTAGGAAGCTTCCGTGTTTATGCAAACGCACTTAACATCCTTACATGGGATAAAATTAAAATCTGGGATCCTGAGTCCACAAACACAAGCGGACAATATTATCCTCAGTCTAAAATTATTAACATGGGTGTTCGCGTATCATTCTAACGAATATTAAATTATGAAATTCAATTACAAGCATATAGTACTTTTTGGATTGCTTGGTACCGCTGGTTTGGTATCTTGTGACACAGACTTCCTCGATACGACCCCGTTAACTGAAATCAGTTCGGAGCTTGTCTGGAAAGATGGTGCATTGTCTGAGGCTTTTGTTACTGAGATTTACAATGGTCTTCAGCAAGGTGGTTTCTCTGAACAAATGTTGGCGTCTCTGACTGATGAAGCCGTATTTACCCATACAGGAAGAAACATCAATACAATCAACGAAGGTAGTTTGAGCCCTTCAAACCTTGGTTGGGAAGATGATACTTACAAATGGGGCCCAATGTATACACGTATTCGTGCATGTAACATGGCACTTCAAAACTTGTATTCAAGTACTTCCTTTACCGATCAGGTGTTGAAAGATCGCTTAAAAGGTGAAACACACTTTTTACGTGCTTATTACTACAACCAGCTTTTGCGTGTTTACGGTTCAGTTCCGCTTATTACGAAAGTTTATGGTCTTGGTGAAGATTACACTGCGGCTAGAAATACTTATGACGAATGCGTTAAATTCATTGTAAAAGACGCTGATAGTGCTGCTGTTTATCTTGATGGAAAAACTTTGCAATCAGGACGTGCCACAAAAATGGCTGCACTTGCGCTGAAATCGCGTGTTCTTCTTCACGCAGCGAGCGATTTGCATGACATTCCTACTGCAAAAGCAAAATCAAGTGTTATAGCTGCTTATGCAAACCCTGAATTTTTAGGTTATGTAAGTGGTGATCGTAAGGCACGCTGGACAGCTGCTCTTGCTGCTGCAAAAGCAGTAGTGGATGGCGGTGCAGGCTATAAATTAAATCTTACTGCTCCCGTTTCATCAGAAGAAGGCAGATTGAACTACATTTCTCTTGCTATGGGTGGTGGAAGTGCAGACAAAACGCTTGACGCTTCGGCAGCATCTGATTTGATCCTTGCCCGTCAGTTTACGCCTGGAAAAAGTGAAGGTGCACGTCAGACAGGTTTGAACAACGGTCCTAACGGATACCACAACTGGGCTGGTAATACGCCAATTGGTTTGCTTGTTGATGATTATCAAATGATGGATGGTACAGCATTCCACTGGACTAACCCGGTACATGCTGCCAATCCATATGTAAATCGTGATCCGCGTTTCTATGCAAGTATTATGTACGATGGTGCTCCCTGGAAACCACGTGATAAAATTTCAGGTAATGTTGACCCTGCTAATCAGATTCAGACTGGAACTTATGATCTTTCAGATGGCAAAGGTGGTGTAATTAACAGAAAAGGTTTAGATACCCGCAGTAGTTCAATTGAAGACTGGAATGGTAGCCGTACCGGATATTACATGCGTAAATTCATTGATCCAAATCCAAACCTGGTTGATAACACAGACCGTCAGAATATTCCATGGCCATTCTTCCGTTATACAGAAGCAGTATTCAATTACATCGAAGCTGCTATCGAAACGGGTAACGAAGCAGATGCTTTATTGTGGTTGAACAGAATCCGTTTCCGTGCTGGTATGCCGGCAATTAAAGCAAGCGGAGCTGATCTTACTGCTGCTTACCGTTTGGAAAAAAGAATTGAGATGGCATATGAGGAGCAGCGTTATTATGATGCAAGACGTTGGATGATTGCACCGGCTACCTTGGGCAGAAAATTAACGTTTATCAACGTGTTAGGTAAGTTCAAAGCTGGCAAAACAATGGTTGAACCTTACAAACGTGATGAATCGGTATACAACTATACTTATTCTCCTGTTGAAGATACGCAGCATGAAAATCGTCAGTGGCTGGATAAAATGTACTTCCGCCCGTTTGGTCGCGATGAAAGTAACCGTAACAAATTGTTGGTTCAAAATCCTGGTTACGATAAATAATCATTTGATTCTGACATTAAATAGTGAATCAGTATAATAATTTGTCATACTGCTTAATTTTACCGGAAACTATGTCTGCCAAAAGCAGGCATAGTTTCTTTTTTCTATATCATCACCTATTTCCTGTTTCAATCATGAAACTAAAAAATGGCTTTTTACAAGCCACCTTCCTATTCGCTATCATTACCCTCGCTGGTTGTAACAAATCAGAGAAAAAAGAAGAAAACAAAACCGAAATCTCAGGAACACCTCTTTTTACTTTACTTCCTGCTGAGAAAACAAAAGTTGATTTTGTCAATTCACTGACCGAAGGTTTAAATACCAACGTATTGATGTATGAGTATTTTTACAATGGCGGAGGAGTTGCTGTCGGGGATGTGAATGGCGATGGGCTGGATGATATCTACTTTACCGGGAATATGGTTTCAAACAAACTGTATCTCAACAAAGGTAATATGCAGTTTGAGGACATAACGACTGCGGCAAATGTTGCCGGCCGCGAAAGTCCATGGAAAACGGGTGTGACGATGGCCGATGTAAACGGCGATGGGTTACTGGATATTTACGTCTGTTATTCGGGCACAGTTTCTCCGGATAAATTAAAAAATCAGTTATTTGTTAATAAAGGGGTAAATGCATCCGGTATTCCACAATTTGAAGAAAAAGCGGAACAATACGGATTGGCCAGTACAAGCACAAGCACACAAGCCGCATTTTTTGATTATGACCGGGATGGTGATCTCGACATGTTTTTGTTGAATCATAACCCGCAGGCCTTGCCTATTTTGGATGAGTCTTCCACAGCTGAAATACTTAAAAAACAAAATTCTTCTGCCGGTGCGAGGTTATACCGAAACAACATGAAAGCCGGAAATGAACCTGTTTTTGAAGATGTAACTACAAAAGCGGGTATTCAAAGTTCATCATTAAGTTATGGATTGGGTATTGGAATTTCGGATGTTAATAAGGATGGCTGGCTGGATATGTATATTTCAAACGACTATTCAGTCCCTGATTTTTTATACATCAATAACAAAAACGGAACATTTACTGATGTGATCGAATCCGGTATCGGGCACACTTCGCATTCATCGATGGGAAATGAGATTGCGGATTTTAACAATGATGGTTTTCCGGATATTTTTACCCTGGATATGTTACCGGAAGATAACCGCAGACAAAAACTGCTGGTTGGTCTCGATAATTATGAGTTGTTTGATTTTAATGTGAAAATGGGTTTCCATCATCAGTATATGCGGAACATGCTGCAATTGAATGAAGGAATAACGGGGCCTTCGGCAGGGAAATCTGTCACACCGCTGTTTTCTGAAATCGGGCAGTTGTCCGGCGTTTCCAACACGGACTGGAGTTGGGCGCCTCTTTTTGCTGATTATGATAATGATGGCTGGAAAGATTTATTTATTACCAACGGTTATCTGCGGGATTATACCAACATGGATTTTCTTAAATACATGGGAGATCATTTGAAAAGAAAAGATGTGCAGGTGAACAGGGAAGATGTGTTGGCACTGGTAAATCAAATTCCTTCATCGAACATTAAAAATTATCTTTTCCAAAATAATAAAGATTTAACATTCAGAAATGTCGCTGATCAATGGGGATTAGGGCAGGTATCAAACAGCGGAGGTGCTGCATATTCAGATCTTGATAACGACGGAGACCTTGATTTGATAGTGAATAATATCAATCTTCCTGCTTTTATTTATCAGAATGAAGGAAGTAAACAATTGAAAAATCACTACCTGAAACTGAAACTTGTAGGTGAAGAGAAAAATACACTGGGAACAGGAGCAAAAGTTTCAATTTATCAGAATGGCCAGCAGCAGTATCTGGAACAAATGCCCACACGTGGATATCAATCGAGCGTGTCGCCGGTTTTGCATTTCGGTCTTGGCGGCTCAACTGCGATTGATTCTCTAAAAATAACCTGGTTGAGCGGGAAACAGGAAAAAATCCTGAATCCGAAAGCAGACCAGTTACTGACGTTATCTGAAAAGAATGCGAAAGGAAAAATAATAATTCCGGCTGCTGAAAAGCCAGTTTTTAATCCGGTTCAATCTCCCATCGCTTACAGAAATCCTGCTAATAAAATTAATGATTTCAAACGTCAGCCGCTGATGGTGAATGCGATTTCCTTTTCCAATCCAAATTTGACAAAAGGTGATGTAAATGGCGATAAGCTGGATGACGTATATATAGGAGGCGGATATGGTGAGGCGGGAAGATTATTTATTCAGCAAACAAACGGATCTTTTGTTCCAAAATCAATTCCGGCTTTTGAGGCAGATAAACAAAGCGAAGATACGGATGCAGCTTTTTTTGATGCAAACGGTGACGGATTTGTTGATTTATATGTAACCAGCGGCGGTTATGCCAATTTCATGCCCGAAGATGTTTTGCTGCAAGACCGGCTTTATATCAATGATGGAAAAGGAAATTTCTCGAAGAAAACAGATGCATTGCCACAAATGCTTTTCAGCAAAAGCTGTGTGAGCGTTGTTGATTTTAATGGTGATGGGAAACCGGATCTTTTTGTTGGCGGAAGAGTAATTCCGGGAAGATATCCGGAGGCGCCAAGAAGTTATATGCTGATCAACAACGGAAAAGGACAGTTTACAGACGAGACGGCTAAAATAGCTCCGGAACTGGAAAGGATTGGTATGGTTACAGACGCCGCCTGGACAGATATGAACGGCGATAAAAAACCTGATCTGGTGTTGGTAGGCGAGTGGATGCCGATTACGGTATTGATTAACAGCGGAGGTAAACTGGCGAATAAAACGTTGGATTATTTTGAAAAAGCATACAGCGGATGGTGGAATAAAATCCTGGTCGACGACTTAAATGGTGATGGTAAACCGGATTTTGTGGTCGGGAATATTGGGCTGAATACGCAATGCAAAGCCAGTGATACGGAACCTGTGGAGATGGTTTATAAAGATTTTGACGACAACGGTTCTGTGGATCCGATTCTATCGTTTTATATTCAGGGGAAAAGTTATCCATACGTAACGCGGGATGAAATGCTTGATCAGATGAGCATTATGCGGACCCGTTACCAGGATTATAAAAGTTATGCTGATGCAACGGTGACCGATATCTTCACACCGGAAGAGTTGAAAGATGCAACTCATTTGACCTCAAACTATTTGAAAACGGGCTATTTTGAAAGTAATGCCACCGGGAAATTGAAGGAAAAGCCATTACCACTGGAAGTTCAGTCGTCGCCGGTTTATACGATCACTTCTGTTGACTATGATCAGGATGGTAAAAAAGATTTACTTTTCTGCGGCAATAGCAGCAGAGCCCGTTTACGTTTTGGAAAATACGATGCGAATTATGGAACCCTGGTAAAAGGTGATGGCAAAGGAAATTTCAAATACATCCCGCAAAGTAAATCGGGTTTTGCACTGAAAGGTGATGTACGCAGCGTACTTTCTCTGGGCAATATGCTTTTGTTCGGGATTAATCAGCAGGAAATTAAAGCATACAAAATTGATAAAAAATGAAAATTAAATTCCTCCTCCCGATTTTGTTCATCGGTTTTTTGACAGGATGCAATAAAGCAAATGAAAAGTCACCAGAACTTAATGGTTCGGTAATAGGTCAGGTTACGAGTCATATGACAGACGTGATGGTGCACGATGTGACTAATCCACCGCTTGGAGCTCGTTTTTATTCATATGCTTGTCTGGCGGGATATGAGGTAGTTGCTCAAAACGACTCTGCCTATAAAACGATGCACGGTGTTTTGAATGATTTTCCGGAAATTAAGAAGCCCGAAGGTATTACAAGTTATTCCTACCAGCTCAGTGCCGTGATGGCCATGTTGGAAACGGCAAAAAAAATGCAGCCATCAGGCAATTTAATGCTGCAAAAATTTCAGGATCATTTGCTTGATTCATGTAAAACGCTTGGTTTTAGCGACGAAATCATTGCTGGTTCAAAAGAATACGGATTGGGTATCAGCAAGCAGATTTTGAAGTATGCAAAAGCGGACCGGTATAATCGCATCAGTAATTTTCCTCGGTATTCGCCAACGGAAGGAAACGGGAACTGGTATCCGACGCCTCCAGGTTATTTCCCTCCTGTGGAACCCTATTTCAGAACCGTTCGTCCCTTTACCCTGGATACTTCTTCGCAATTCAGGCCTGCTCCGCCAGTGCCTTTTTCAGAGGATAAAAATTCGGAGTTCTTTAAACTGATGGTTGCAAATTATCAGCTTAAAGTGGAAGGCGATGCAAAAGTTACTGCCGCTTTCTGGGATTGTAATCCTTTTGCTTTGGAAAATAAAGGACATTTACTGGTGGGTATGAAGAAAATCTCTCCCGGCGCGCACTGGATAGGTATCACAGATATTGCCTGCAAACAGGCTAAAACTGATTTTTCAAAAACGCTGTTGATCACAACTTCTGTATCAATCGGTTTGATGGATGGCTTTATGGCCTGCTGGGACGAAAAATACAGAAGTAATCGTATTCGTCCGGAAACCGTGATACGCAAATATCTTGATCCAAACTGGAAACCATTCTTACAGACACCTCCATTCCCTGAATATTTAAGTGGCCATTCAGTGGTATCTTCTGCATCTGCGGTTATTTTGACACATTATTTCGGTGATAATTTTGCTTACACGGATACCGTTGAAGAGCGTTTCGGATTGAAAGCCAGAAAATTCAAATCTTTCAAGGATGCGGCAAAAGAATCGGGTTTGTCAAGATTTTACGGCGGAATCCATTTTATGGACGCGGTCGAAAATGGCTGGATACAGGGAGATAAAGTTGGGAATTGGGTTGTTGGGAAGCTGTCGGCTGTCGGCGTTCGGCAATCAATTTCTGGCAAAAATACAGCAATCCGGTAATTTGCGATTATTAACTTCTGAAAGCTGACTATTTAAAAAGAAATTTTCTTTTCGGCTAACAAGGTGTTTGTATACTTATAGCCGATATCAAATAATTTCTGCGCTTTTGTAAAATCAAAGGTGTTGAAAGTACTTAATTCAGGAGCTTCAATTAGGAGGTCGCAGCGATCGAGGCTTGCTTTGGCTTTATGACGCATAGCCATTCGGATACTCCGCACCGTAATTTGGTGCATGTGCGAAAATGGTTTGTCGAAAAGAAGCGGGTTACAATGTATTCCAACAATGTAATCCGCTTCTTTTTCTATCGGCGTAACAGGTAAATTGTTGAAAATCGCTCCGTCAATTAAATCACGGCCTTCAAGATTATATGGTTTAAAAACACCTGGCAGACAGCACGAAGCCAAAACAACTTTCCCAAGATTCCCGCTTCTGAACGTGATTTCCTGTCCGGCGTTAAGGTCTGTTGCGGTTACTACCAAAGGTATTTTTAAGGCTTCAAAGGTATTTTCAGGAATATATTTTTTGATGATTTCTTCAACCCTGTCTATTTTAAATAATCCACCGAAACTGAATCCGAATCTCAGATACGAACTGAATCTTGTTTTCAGAATTATCTCGAAAATTTCGTCAGCCGTATATCCGTAAGCGATTAATGCTCCTACAAAAGAACCTGCGCTGGTCCCGCTGATAATATCTGGTTTCAGGCCATGTTCTTCTAACGCCTTGATCGCACCAATATGGGAAATGCCACGGGCTCCGCCGCCAGATAAAACTAATGCTGTCTTTTTCATTTTTGGTTTAAACGCAGAGTCAAGGTGTTTTGCGCGGAGTTAGGTGAGTTTTTTTGTGTAATGGTTAAATAAAATTCCCTAAATCTCCTCTTTCTAAAATCTTTATTCCTTTTTCAGTTTGTTCTACAATCGCCGCTTCATAAATCGGGTCGTGTTCAAAGAGAAGAATGCATTTTTCATCTGCTGCTTTTTTTAAAACTGCTTCTTTTTCAACCATTGTCATCAATGGCCTCACATCGTAACTCATCACCCAAGGAAGCGGTAGATGATAGGAAGAAGGAATTAAGTCGGCGGCATATATGATCTTTTGGTTTTTGTAAGAAATAACGGGCAGCATCATTTGTTCAGTGTGCCCGTCCACGTGGATGAAATCTATGTTTGAAAAGGGTGAAATGCCTTTTTCAATAAATCTAAGCTGCCCTGATTCTTTAATTGGTAAAATATTTTCCTTCAAAAACGAAGCTTTTTCTCTTGGATTCGGATTTGTGGCCCATTGCCAATGCGCTTCATTTGACCAGTATGTTGCTTTGGGAAATGTTGGTAACAAAAGCGATTTACCTGAATCGTATTTGACAGCTCCGCCGACATGATCAAAATGTAAATGGGTTAAGACCACATCAGTAATATCTTCGGTTGAAAACCCTGCTTTTTTTATGGAAGATATTAACGTTGCATCTCCGTTTAAATCATAAAATCCAAAGAATTTTTCATCTTGCTTATCGCCAAGTCCGGTATCAACGAGGATCAATTTATCTCCGTCTTCAATCAATAAACAACGCATGGCCCAGTTACAAAGGTTTTTCTCATCTGCCGGATTATGCCTGTTCCATAATGTTTTTGGAACTACACCAAACATAGCACCGCCGTCAAGCTTGAAATAACCTGTATCAATAATATGTAAATTCATAAGGGCATAAATATATTTGATCGTCTTACCAGTAGCTTTGGCGGTAAAGTTAGTTATTAATGCAGAAGTTCGTAAAATTAACGTTCGTCCGGATAGCGCCAGGATGTTATTCCATTTTCAACATTTACCATTTATATGTTTTTTAATTCTCGTTTGCGCAAATTTTCAGGTTCTTTAAGTTTTGGATTATTACTGATCCTTCAAATTTCCTACGCGCAAAAATTGCCGGTTCAATATGTTGAAACACGTATTGGTACTGCTCCGGCAGCAACGGAAAGTTCGGCAAAACATAGTGAGGCTGGAAGCGAACTTAAAGGCCAGACGATGCCAGCTGTGGGAACGCCCTACGGCATGACACAATGGACGCCGCAAACAAAATCGACCGAAACAAAATGTATTGCGCCATATTATTATGCTGACACACATTTTCAGGGATTTCGTGGAACGCATTGGCTGAATGGTTCCTGCGTTCAGGATTACGGTACGCTCACCGTTATGCCTGTTTCGGGAGAACTGGTTGTCAATCCTGAAAAACGTGCCTCCAAATTTCGTCATGAAACAGAAATTGCAACACCGGCTTATTATAGTGTATTACTTGATGACTATAAAATTACAGCAGAAGTTACTTCTCTGGCGCGGACCGCCATGCTTCGTTTTTCTTATGCAGAAGGAAAGGAAAACTTCATTGTAGTTGAGCCAAATAGTGATGAAGGTGAAGGTTTTGTTGAAATATTTCCGGAACGGGGAGAGATCGTTGGCTATAATCCTGTTCACCGGATTTATCAGGGTTCTGGTCAGTCTGCGGGTTTCAGCGGTTATTTTATTTTGAAATTTGATACACCTTTTACACAATTCGGTGTATGGGAAGATGATATGGTCGTTCCGATGGGAAGGACAAAAATGGGCAAAGGGAAACGTGAAAAGCTGGGTGCTTATGTCGGGTTTGGTACAAAACAAAAATCTGTGACCGTACAGATCGGGACCTCTTTCACAAGTCTGGAAGGGGCGCGGAATAATTTGAAAAAAGAACAGTTGGGCAAAAGTTTTGATGCCGTAAGAAAATCAACAGAAAACGAATGGAATGATGCCCTGGGAAAAATAAAGGTGAAAGGAAGCGAAAAAGATAAAACGCTTTTTTACAGTGCGCTTTACAGGTCAAAACTTTCTCCGCGGTTATACTCTGATGTAGACGGTCAGTACCCATCTTTTGCCGGTGGAACGCCGTTGCAGAAAGCGGATGGTTTCGATTATTATTGTGATTACAGCATGTGGGATACTTTCCGGGCTGCGATGCCTTTACACGCACTTCTTGAACCAAAAAAATCCGGCGATATGATGCAGTCGCTGGTGAAAAAGGGTGAGCAGGGAGGCTGGATGCCAATTTTCCCCTGCTGGAATAGTTACACGGCGGCCATGATCGGTGATCACGTCATGTCAGTGATGGCCGATGCTTATGTTAAAAATGTAAGAAATTTCGATATTGAATCGGGTTATAAATTGTTGAGAAAAAATGCTTTTGATACCAATGCGGATCCGAAAAGTTATGAAGCCGGAAAGGGGAGGCGAGCACTGACATCTTATTTGAAATACAACTATGTACCACTGGAAGATTCTGTCTGGCAGGCTTTTCACAAACGGGAACAGGTTTCAAGGACATTGGAATATGCCTATGATGATTTTTGCCTTTTTATTTTGGCAGAAGAACTGGGTCATACAGAAGACGCCGCCATACTCAGGAAACGTGCGATGAACTACCGGAATGTGATTGATCCGGTGACAGGTTATGCGCGGGGGCGTTATGCGGATGGAAGCTGGATAAAAGATTTCGATCCTTTTGCTAAACGTTCAAGTTTTATTACGGAAGGTTCGCCCGCCCAGTATACCTGGTTTGCGCCACAGGATATTGCTGGCTTGAAAAAAGCGGTTGGTGGTGAAAAATCATTTATTAATAAACTGGATACATTATTTGACCAGGGATATTACTGGCATGGAAACGAACCGAACCATCAAATTCCATATTTGTACGCTTATGCAGGGCAGCCGTGGAAAACTCAAAAAAGGGTTAGAAATATTATCAGAGAAGAATACGACATCACACCAGGCGGATTGAGTGGAAACGAAGACGGCGGACAAATGTCTGCATGGCTGGTTTTTAGTATGGCCGGTTTATATCCCGTAACACCGGGGACACCTTTTTATGTATTAGGGACACCGGTATTCGAAGAAACATCCCTTGAATTTGCCCACGGGAAGAAATTTAAGATCAAAGCAAATGGTGTTTCAGATGAAGCTATTTACATACAATCAGCCAAATTAAACGGAAAAACTTATACTAAAACTTATTTGTCGCACGACGATTTGACAAACGGTGGTAATCTGGTTTTAGAAATGGGTATGAAACCGAATGATAACTGGGGCAATTCGCCTATGGATGCACCGCCATCTTTATCCAGGGAATAGATTTGTACGATTATTTAAAATTGGCATTTAACTTATTTAAAGTTGTATTGATTGCTATATTTGGGATATATAATTTTGATTATTTGAATTGATACCATATTAAATTTGTAATCGAGTGGTGGGTTGACTAATTTTCGTTGAAATATGTCCATTACTCCTTTTCAAATGAATCGTCGAAATTTTTTTCAAAAAGCAGTTCCTGCAAGTTTTGCTCTGGGTACCGTTGCCGCTTCCTGCGCTCCGAAAACGCAAATCCAATATCCTGATAAGCACTATCATATCAGCAAAGGCTATCACCAGATTCCAAAGCTACGTTTATCGATGGACCGGATTGTAAAAGAAACCGTCGGTTTACGGCCTTTTCGGGCTTCCGGCCCGCGGATTGAGGCGGAACAATTAGGGAATAAAACCATTGTTCATAATTATGGGCATGGTGGAAGTGGCTGGTCGCTTTCGTGGGGTACCGGGAATATTGCCAGAAAATTGGTTTTAGCGACAAATGAGAAGAAAGTGGCCTTGCTTGGATGCGGCGCGGTAGGAATTGCCACAGCGCGTTTGTTACAGGAAAGCGGCTGTGAAGTAACGATTTATACGAAAGACGTACCTCCGAATATTACGAGTAATCTGGCTACCGGAACCTGGTCGCCGGCTTCCCGGGTTTGTGATGTAAATGTGGCAAAACCTGAATTCAAAACCATCTGGGAAGATGCAACCCGTTTTTCATTCCGTCGCTTTCAGTTTCTGTTGGGAATGGATGACATCGCTTGCTGGGCAGAAGAATATAGTGTTTTTGACAAAGAGCCGGTATATGCACCTGGTGCTGGTGGAGAAGAATTTGAAATACACGGGCTGTTGCCGGAACGCGTTAGATTAACATCAAAAGAACATCCGTTTAAGGCCGACTTTGTTTCCAGAAGATCGAATCTGATGTTCAATATCCCGTCATACCTGAGACATCACCTGAATGATTTTCTGATGTTTGGTGGAAAAGTTAAAATCCAGGAAATTAAAAAACCGGAAGATATTGATGCGTTGCCGGAACGTGTTGTAGTCAATTGTATGGGATTAGGAGCAAAACCTGTTTTCAACGACCAGGAATTAACACCAATTTCCGGACAACTTTCATGCCTCATTCCACAAAGCGACGCCAATTATAAATTATACACTCAAGGTGCAAGTTTCATTTCCCGAAAAGACGGTATTTACATCGGAGGCAATGGAATCCTGGGGAATTGGGATACAACACCAAGCAGAGAACAAACCGAAAAAACCGTAGGAATCCTCCAAAAACTAATGGAGGAAATGCGAGGTTACTAAAATAAAACTTAGCCCTGAAAGGGCGTCATAATTTAGCCCGGGGATTCGCCCCGGGGATTTGAAATGTATTTAACATAAAACGGCCTCCTAACCATAAAGTTAAGAGGCCATTTTATTATAAAATATCCTATATAAATCAGACTAAACAATCAGCATAAATCAGACTAAACAATCAGCAGTATCTGCCATTAATTTGCTCTGTTTTTTTTCTTTTTAACACCGTCAGCTACAAGTCCTGTTCCAACGCCCACACCACCACCAACAATACTGCCAACCAAAGCTCCTTTTGCGCGATCTCCTTTACCTATAATTGCACCAGCGATAGCACCAGTACCTGCACCAATGGCAGCCCCTTTTGCAGCATTATTCCATTTTTTCTTTTTTGGTGCCGTCTCTTGCGCTACATTACTATTGGAAACCGCCTGGTTGTTATCTTCTTCAATCTTATTTTTTTTCTCATTTTCTGCTGCAACATTTTTCATAGAATCAATCACAGCCTGTTTTGCTATGACAGCCTGCATTGAGTCAACAGTCATTTGCTTCGTCCTGAGCAGCTCCGCTTCTCTGCTGGAATTTCCATTATTAGGATTACCGTTACAAGCTGATAAGATTATAGCGGCACTTACTACTGAAAGGATCGTTTTCATAACATTTATTCTTTAAGGTTTATCACTGATACGTATAGTGAATTAAAAAACTATGCCAACAAGGAAAAGTATAAATAATAGTTTCAAAACTGTAATCTGGGAGGATTCTTATTGCTATTCTCCTATTTTAATTTTCCAATTCTTAATAATGTCGGAAATGTTACCTCCTTTTGTTTCTCTTTACCCCAAATCTCTTCAAACGCCATTCTGACATCATCCACCGGATTTGTTCCGTTTGCTTTTATAAAATGCTGAACTGCCGACCAGGTATTTAAATAACCAATCAGCTCATCCAGATTCCAGTTTACTTTTTGTGAAAATGCAGGAGTCGAAACTTCCTGAAATGGGAAAGGAATCGTTTTATATTGCTCATCCAGATATTTGCGTTCTTTATCCCAATATTTGTCGCCCAAAATGTCAGCATATAAATGGCGAATGATCTTATCAGACTCTTCGTCGATCGTCATTAAATTATATCCTATCACCGAGATGATTCCATCAGCCTTTAAAGTCTGGACGACTTTTTCATAAAATTTGTCAAAATCAAACCAGTGAATGGCCTGGGCTACTGTGATAAGATCGAAAGAATTTTCTTTGAAGGTTACATTTTCGGCACCTACAACTTCGTAGACAATATTATCCTTTTTTACAGCATTCCTAATCTGATTTTCACTGATATCAGTTGCAAAAACCTCCTGAAAAAATGGAGAAAGTTTACCCGCCAGTTGTCCGTTTCCTGTTCCGCAATCCCAAACAGAACCTCTATTGTTAACAAGATTTAAGATAAATTCAATTGCTTCATCCGGATATGTAGGACGGAAGACGGAGTATTCTTTTGAATGGTTTGAGAAATTGTCTTTCATAGTAAAACAGTTTATGTTTCAATGCACTGCATCTTTTGTAGCACTTGCAGCATTGCTGATTTCCTACAAATATTACGCCGCCCGAAGGCTCTATCCAAAACTTCAACATAAGGCCATGGTGATTAATATTTGGTTAGAAGAAATTTACGGCGGATGATTTATAATCAAAAACAAATACTTTTGTCGATAATCAAAATCGTTGTCATAAAGATCAGGACGTTGGGCCACGGAGTATTATGTTTAAGAAATTCAGTATGATTGTTTTGCTAATGAGCGCTGATTATTTGTTCAGGATTATAATCTTTTTTAAGGCATGAGCAAGAATTTTGTTATGCTGACTTTTGATCTGGAAGAGTTTGATATTGCTGAGGAATATGGCCAAAAGGTATCGCATACAGATCAGATGAATGTTACAAAAATCGGAACTGAGCGGCTGATGGCCTTACTGAATAAATATAACCTCCGGGCAACTTTTTTTACAACCGGAAATTATGCCCGGCTCAATCCCGAATTAATTAAGACTATTTCCTTAAAACATGAGATAGCGTCGCACGCCTTATATCATTCATCTTTTCATCAATTTAAGGAAACAGATATTCTGGAATCAAAAAGTATTCTGGAAAATATCACGGGTGAAAAAGTTACCGGATTCAGAATGCCACGTTTAAGACCTTTTAATTACAAAGTTTTAGCGGGGTGGGGTTTCGTATACGATTCCTCGATCAACCCGACTTACATACCCGGTCGCTACAACTTATTACATAAAAGTCCGCTTCCATACCTTGAAAACGGATTGCTGGAATTGCCATGTTCCACAACACCTGTCTTGCGTTTTCCACTATTTTGGCTTGCATTCAAAAATTTGCCGATTAGCTTGTACACAGCTTTGTGCCGGAGAACTTTACGAAAAAGAAAAAACCTGATGTTGTATTTCCATCCCTGGGAATTTGCAGAAATCGGGGCATTTAAAATGCCTCGCTATGTGAAAAGTCCTGATGGAAAGATTTTAGCTGATAAACTTGATAAATTAATTCAAAACCTGAAAAAACTGGATGCGGAATTTGTCACTTGCCAGGAGTTCTGTAAGAGTTTGGAGAATGCTGATCAGACTCCGGGATTTAATTAATTCGTTTTAATAGACTGAATTTTAGAAATAATATTTAAATAAAAAGATTAAGTTTTTGTTGAAAATTTTAGAAAGATTTCTATTCCAAACTGAAATTATTTTCGGAATTGATTTCATATATTCAGCAAATTCCTTGAAACCAAATCCGGTTTTACCGGATTGTAATTTGATTGACAATTAGATTTCCAGAACATTCAAAATGATTATAGAACTTCGCAGTGATACCGTTACCCGTCCAACCAAAGAAATGCAGGAAGCCATGTGGTCGGCTCCGGTGGGAGATGATGTGATGGGAGATGACCCGACCGTTAATGCATTGCAGGATAAAGCTGCGGCCTTGTTTGGAATGGAAGCCGCTTTGTTTTGTGCGTCAGGAACGATGACAAATCAGCTGGCCATTCGTGCGCATACGCAGCCGGGAAGTGATGTGATCTGTGATAAGCTTTCTCATATTTATTTGTATGAAGGCGGAGGGATTATGCTGAATTCTTTCTCATCTGTAAAATTGCTCGACGGCGACAGAGGTAGAATAAATGCGGCCCAGGTTGCGGACGCGATAAGTCCCGAAGGAGACATACACGCGACTGTGAGCAAGATGGTTTCCTTAGAAAATACCATGAATAAAGGGGGAGGAAGTTACTATGATTTTAAAGAAATAACGGATATTCGCAAAGTTTGCGACAAGCACGAACTGGCCTTTCACCTGGATGGTGCAAGACTTTTTAATGCTTTAATTGAAACGGGTGAAAGTCCAAAACAATATGGACAGGTTTTTGACAGTATCAGTATTTGTCTTTCCAAAGGACTTGGTTGTCCGGTTGGATCACTTTTACTGGGAACCAGGGAAGTTATTACAAAAGCAAAACGCTTTCGGAAAGTAATGGGTGGCGGCTGGCGACAGGCTGGTTTTTTGGCTGCGGCTGGTATCTATGCGCTGGATAACCACCTCGATCGGCTGAATGAAGACCATATCCGCGCGCGATCAATTCGCGATATTTTTGTTCATAAATCCGAAGTTGAGGAAATTTATCCGGTTGATACCAATATTGTTATTATCCGTTTATCAGCAAATATTTCCGCTCCTGATTACGTGCGCGAACTAGCTAAATCCAATATTCTGGCTGTGACTTTTGGTAAAAATCTGGTTCGTTTTGTTACCCATCTGGATTTTACAGACGCTCATCTGGAAGAAATGAGAAAGCGATTATTATAATCTCACTTTATGTTTTCTTGCAAAATAGTGCCTTCGGCACGACCGATGTGATAGCCGAGAGATTTATTGTGTGGATTACGGTTATAGACCAACTAACAACTTTCCGTTGACAAAATTTAACGCTTCAATATAAATTTTTCTAATATCACCCCAAATCCAACACCAATAGAATAAGCAAGAATATCACTCCACAAAAAACCAAATCCAAGAATAAGCCCTCCAAGCCTGGTATACCTGATATTGTCAATCCAATCTGCGTGATATAGCTGGCTTATTTCAATCAGGTAACAAAATGATACGGCAAAAATTGCCACTTGCAAGGTTGAAATCCACTTGAAAATGAATCCGGTGATCAGAAAAATCATCAATGCCCAAAGTGCGTCACCCAGATATAAATTTACCAACTCTGGTAGCTGGTATGCTATTTTTCTTGAAAAAAGTCCGGAAGAAATAACAAGCATTGTCATGAGAAAATAAAGTATCCGGCTTCTAGGATTGTCATCCGGTTTTGAACCGATTTTATTTTCAATATCAAGTGTCTTTTTCAATATTATTTCGTCACAAGTTCATCACGTAAATAAACACAAGTTATGAAGAATTACATTTTATCATTAGTTACTTTATTATTAGTAGCCTTCACGGTTACCGCATCATTTGCTCAAACATTATCAGCCGAAGCGCAGCTGGACAAAGCGGTTACACTTTCTGCAAAAGGAGACACTGCCGGAACAGCGGAAGCATTAACAGCCGGAACGACAGCCCTGGAAACTGAGGCAAAAAGTTCGGGCGGAGATTTGAAAGATAAACTTTTAAGCAAAGTAGGTGATTTGAAATCATTGATTCCGCTTGCTTCGGGTGGAAAATTACAAAGTGGTGTATTGGGAAAAGCGGTAAGTGCAGTAAAAATGCTTCTTGGCGCCAACAGAATCAGCAGTTTGTTAGGAAAAGGAGAATCCGGCTTGCTTGGAAATGCATCAAGTATTACGAGCAGTCTTGGTTTGGTCAAAGCAGGATCTTCTATACTGGGCTCCGGGACACAAAGTCAACTAAGCGGCGTTTTGGGAGAAGCAACCAAAGCTGTTGGCAGCCTGGATAAAAAGGGACTGGCAGGAAAACTGGCAGCTACCGCTTCAAGTAATTCACTTGGAAGTATCGTAAAGCTTGTTGGTTCTTCTCTGTAATTATAATTTAAGGTTCAAAACAAAAGGAAAAGCTGATTCATCACGAAATAGCTTTTCCTTTTGTTTTCTGTTTAAGAATATTTTTATCGTCTCAAATCAAAAGCGAGTTCTTTAATTGCCCGTTCCCCTTTGATATCTTTTACAGGACCTTCAATTAGATAGATGTTAAGATTTTTTCTCATTTTATTCATTTTGAAAGCATAGGTAAATACTTCCTTTTTCTCATTACTGAAAGTAATGCTGTTGGAAATCGGGTAAATTTCGCCTACACAATCACCGCTGTAACACAAATTATATCGCTTGAAACTTTCCAGTCCTGTTACAGATCCATCTGCATTAAACGTTACTTTTTGATCCGATTTTTTATTTCCCTTAAAAAGAAAATATTCACCTGCAATCATTTGCTGGTTCAGATGATTTTCAAAATCCCATTTTTGTTCTGTTGAGAGCGTTGATTCCTTAAAGGTAGAATTTCGCGTCGCTCCGTTCCATGCGCTGTCAACCAGAGTGATCGTTTTATTTTCATTAACAGTAAAAGGCATGTCCTTGTCCTGAAGAGCATGAACGAGCAGGTACTTCTTTCCATCCTTTTTATAGGCAAGCCGGGATTGCTCAAATCCATATAAAATATCGACACTGTCTTTACTAATGAAATTAAGTTCGTAGCAATAAACCGGGATCAGTCCCGGGATGGAATCTACTGCCTGTTTGAGAAAAGTTTCGTTGACAAATTTCCCGCTTAAACCTTCTTTATCACTTTCATTTTCTTCATTACATCCTGTTAAAAACGCAATGGACAAAAGAAGTCCTGGAATTGTAAATTGTAGAGATTTCATGATGGGTTAAAATGATATGTTTCATAACATTGCAATTACTCGTTAATAGCTTAAAGCACTTACTGTTTGAAAACTATGCATTTTTGCCCTGCTTATATACTTTATTGCCAATATTTTATAAAAAAGTATATTAATAACCATTTCTGGTGTACAGATTTATCAAAAAGAGAAAATGTTGTAGAATGGTAAGAAAGTGGAAATCTTACTTAAAATATTTGAGCTTATACAAATCAGAAACAATTTTCTTTGCTCTCTCAACAGGCCACTGACTTTTAAATAACTGACTTTCCTGCATCGCCGCTTCGAACAATAGGTAAACGGTATCACTTAAATCATCCTTAGGATTCTCCATAACATCTGCAAAAAATGTCCTGAGCTGTTGTTTATATTCCTGAATTATAGCTAACAATTGTGATTCATCCGACTGGATCTCTGATAACATATTCAGGAAACTGCATCCCCGGAAATGCTCTTTTTCATTGATCTGAATCAAAAAATCAAATGCTGCCAGTATCTTCTTTTTTTCTTTTTTTGATTCGTCTGTAAATGACAAAAGCTGTTCAAACCAGATTTTATGCCGGGCTTTTAAATATTCTACTCCTAAATCTTCTTTGGATTTGAAATGGAGGTACAGACTGGCTTTTGCTACGCCTGCCTCACTGATAATCTGGTTGATACCGGTGGTATTATATCCCTGTTCATGAAACAGCCTGAGCGCTGTATCCAGAATACGTTCTTTGGGTAAGACCGGATGATGTTTCATAATCGGAGTTTTTAGGAATAAATAAACAGACTGGTCTATTTGACCCGATAAATCTAATCAATATAAAAAAGGTATACGAATTACTGTGGAATTATTTAGGTCTGTAAGTAATCTGCCTGTTATTATAAGCTGCAAAACAGCCTAATCCGCCGTTAATATTATTATAAACCAAAGAAGGCTCGGAAAATGGATTGTCGGACTGATCGGCCAGTTTTAAAGATTTGTGATAATCGTAATAGGTCTTTTCTGTATTATTAACTTCTATTACCACCGATACCACCCGCGGTTTTTGTTTCGCATAATATTTAGTACCATCTGCCGAAGTGTACAAAAGCGTAGTAGGAAGAAAACTTCTGCCAAGTGGAGAGGTGAAGGAAGTACCATCCAGATTGACGTCACTTTGGAATTCGCTTCTTCCGCTGTCATCATTCCAGTTAAAACTGAACCTGTTTCTTACACGTTTTTCCTGAAAATTATCCGGAGTTGTTCCTTCCAGAATTGAATATTCAACATCCATATTGGCCCGAACCCTGTAAAAATTGGCTTCCCCGGCAATATCCTGCCAAACCGCGTTTACAGTCAGCGCAGTATCCGGACGACCGTTTCGCCTGGTGATATATGCCGTGTCGATTGCATAGGATTTAATCGTAACCTGATTGGCTGGTACCGTGCAGGTTGCATCAACAGAACGGGTGGGATCTGAAACAGACAGCTTGTATGTCTGAGATGCCACGATCGGGAAACTTGCTTTTTCGATGCTATATAACTGGCTTGTAGAATCATATGGCAAAATGACTTCTTTTCCGCCACCGGAAATTTTAACCACAGCATTGGTAATTACGGAATTTTCCGAATTGGATTCTCCGAATAACGGTATCGATTCTGTGACAACAACATAAATTCTTGCAGCCTGCGGAGAAATAAATGATTGCACTACCAACTTGGAACCAATACCCGGAACATCGTCCGGAGAGACATCAGTAACCAGGGTATCGCAGGAAAAAAGCGCGGCGATGACGATCAGAAATATAAAAATGTTGATTTTCATGATGTCTTAAAACTTAAAGTTATAACTGATCGAAGGCAGGACAGGAAATAGTGAATATCGTTTCAAGGATGTTTTTTTATTGCCATTGGCCAATGTTTCTTCCGAAATATCGTAGAAAAAAGGATTTCTTCTGTTGTAAGCGTTGTACAATCCAAATTCCCAGGTACGCTCGTGCGTCTTCTTTTTTTTATGAAACTGAATGGCCAGATCCAGGCGATGGAAAGCCTCAGCCCTAAAATCGTTTTTGGCTCCGTATTCATTTACCTGGTCGCCGCTCCATGTTACAATGGGTTTACCAGCCGTTACATTTCGATTGAAAATATTATCTGTCACGCCGGTATAACTGGCAAGCGGCAAGGTCAGCGCATTTCCTGTTCCATAAACCCAGGTAGCAGACATGGTGATGCGTTTGTTCAGTTCATAAATCCCAACAACGGATAAGTCGTGGCGACGGTCGTAACGCGGGTAAAATGTTTTGCCAAAATTCAGTTCGGGAAACTGCCATTTGGTCCAGGAAAGCGTGTAACCCACCCATCCGGAAAATCTACCTGCCTTTTTATGAACCAGAAATTCAGCTCCGTAAGACCATCCCTTTCCGGCGGTTACATTATCTTCCCAACTTAATTCATTTGCGTTCTCACCGCTGACACTTAAAAACGAAGCACCTTCTTTGTAATTAAGAATGTTGTTCATTTTTTTGTAATAACCTTCGAGCGTTAATGTTAAAGCAGGTTTTTCCAGATCTTTTGCCAGGCCAATCGCTACTTGTTTTGATTGCTGCGGGGCCACACGATCCGTTGTCGGTACCCATAAATCGGTTGGCAGGCCCAAACCTGTATTGGAAAGCAGATGAACATACTGATTCATTTGTGCATAGGATGCTTTCAATGAAAAATCCTGGGCCAATCGCAATGCGCCAGAAAACCTCGGTTCTGGTCGGATGTAGGTTTTGGATGCTGTCTGAAACGAACTGACACGAAAGCCTGCATTCATTTTCAGGGCATCGGTAGCCTGCCAGGTATCTTCTACGTAAATTCCGGCTTCCAATGTGTTGACAGGCTTCACGGATCGCTCGATAGAAGCGTCGATCAGAGAGCCTTCAATGGCCAGGGCAGAAGGCACAAACCTGTGAAACGTAGCCTGAGCTCCAAATTTCACAGCATGTTTTGTTGAAGGGTAAAAGTCAAGATCCGTTTTTACACCCCAATCCCGAATTTGTGAGGTATATTTCAGGCTATATTCATCACGAGTGGTGCCGTCGGTATTGATACCCTTATCATAATTGGTTACTCCAAATTCAAAATTGCTGTAAATGAACGACGTGTTAACAAACAACTTTTGATTCAATAAATGATTCCAGCGTAAGGTTGCAGTCCGGTTTCCCCAGTCAAGTCCGGCCCGGGATTCATTGTTTGGATCTGTCTGATTGGCGTAAAATTTATCACGCCCAAAATATCCACTGAGGTACACTTTGTCTTTTTGACCAAAATCATAATTGATTTTGGCATTAAGATCATAGAAATAATAGCCCGGTTTTACCTGCTCGGTTTCCCCACGCTGACTGCGGGCAATAAGCGGTTTTGCCAAAAAATCGATATATGTTCTTCTGCCCGAAATAAGAAAGGATGATTTTCCTTTTGAAATTGGTCCTTCCAAAGTGAGTCTCGAAGAGATAATGCCAATACCGCCTTCGCCGTGCAAAGCTTCTTTATTCCCTTCTTTCATATTCATTTCCAAAACAGAAGAGAGTCTGCCACCATATCTAGCAGGAAATCCACCTTTGGTAAGCTCTACACTTTTGAGAGCATCGCTATTAAAAATGGAGAAAAAGCCGAATAGGTGATTGGCATTGTACACAACGGCATCATCCAGAATGATCAGGTTTTGATCCGGTCCGCCGCCGCGAACGTATAAGCCCGTTTGCCCTTCTGTTCCTTTTTGAACGCCTGGCATAAGCTGTAAAACTTTCAGAACATCTTTTTCACCAAAAAAAGCGGGTATTTTTTTGATTTGGGAGATTGGTATCTCAACCTGGCTCATTTGTGCAGAATGGCTGATATAATCTTCTTCCCGGCGTGATGAAACAACAACTTCTTCAAGCTGATTTATCGTTTCAAGTAAAATATTGATCTCGGTATTTTTATTCAGTAGGATTTTTTTCTCAATGCTTTCATAACCTACAAACGAATAGCTTATTCTGGCGGAATCCATTGGCGGGATCGTGAGCGAATAAAAACCATAAGTGTTGGTTACGGCACCAAAAGGGGTATTTGGTATGTAAACATTAACGCCGGGCAGAGATTCCTGGCTCCCTTTTTCCCTCACAAATCCGCTGACGGTTATACGTTCCTGTGCGTTAACGATGTATGAAGTCAGTAAAATAAGTAAAGTACAAATTATACGCATAGGTAGAGTAGTGATTCCTTTGGTAACGTCCTACTGATGAATATAGTATAAATTTGAAAATAGTAAAACTGAATAAAAGTCTCTGAATACAACCGTGTTATAGTGATTGTATAATAAAAAAAAGGTGCAGTTTTTTTACGCCTGCACCTCGAACATTATTTAGATGAATAACTTACAACATCTTACTAAGGCCGCGATTTTCCAATAAGTATTTAACTTCGGGTTCTCTTCCGCGGAACGCTTTGTATAACATCATCGGCTCTTCGGTATCTCCTTTCGATAAAATATTTTTCCGGAATGAGGTTGCCGTTTCCTGATCAAATATGTCTCCCTTTTCTTTAAAAGCAGCAAAAGCATCGCTGTCCAAAACCTCGGACCATATGTAACTATAATAACCAGCTGAATATCCACCTGAAAAAATATGCTGGAAATAGGTGCTGCGATATCTTGGAGCAATTTGTTTCATCAAACCTAAATCCTCCATTTTTTCTTTTTCAAAGGAAGTTATGTCAACTTTTGCTCCCGATGAAAGTGTGTGATAACTCAGGTCCAAAAATGACGCCGCCAGATATTCAACGGTGCCAAAACCCTGATTGAATTTCGAAGCTTTTTGCATTCTTTCAATCATTTCAAGAGGCAGCACTTCTCCGGTCTGATAATGTTTTGCATAAAAATTCAGGACCTCAGGCTCAAAAGCCCAATGTTCCATAATTTGAGAAGGAAGTTCAACAAAATCACGCGAAACAGAAGTGCCCGAAAGTGTCTCATATTTTACGTGGGATAACAAACCGTGCAAAGCATGACCAAATTCGTGGAAAAATGTTTCTACTTCATCCGGCGTCAGCAATACAGAATCATTTCCAATTGGTTTTGGAAAGTTGCAAACATTGGCCACAATTGGTGATACCGGCCTGGACAAAGCAGATTGCTTGCGATAGGAAGTCATCCAGGCACCGCCTCTTTTTGAATTTCTGGAATAAAAATCCATATAAAATATACCGACATGCGTGCCGTCAGATTCTTTTACTTCGTAAGCGATAACATCGGGGTGATATTTTGGAATGTCATGAATTTCATTGAAAGTCAACCCGTAAAGTTTTTGGCAAACAAAAAAGATCCCGTCACGAACCTTTTCCAATTGAAAGTAGGGACGAAGTTCTTCTGCATTATAATTGTATTTTTCCTTGCGGACCTTATCAGCATAATAAGTCCAGTCCCAGGCTTCCAGTTCATCACCGTTACCTTCCCGGTTCAGAACATTTTGCATTTCAAACGCCTCGTTTTTTGCAACGGGCAGAGCAGACTTCCAAAGTCCGTCCAGCAATGTATATACCTGATCCGGCGTTTTTGCCATGCTTTCTTCCAGTACAAAATCGGCATGAGTTTTGTAGCCAAGCAATTGTGCGCGCTCTGCACGTAATGCTGAAATATTGGCTACAATTTCTTTGTTATCCAGTTCATTATCATGATTACAGCGATTGATGTACGCTTTGTACATTTTTTCACGGAGCTGACGGTTTTCTGCATATTGCAAAAAAGGCATAACACTTGGATTATGAAGCGTAAATTTCCATTTGCCATCATTTCCGGAATCCGCAGCTGCATGTGCAGCGGAAGTGATAAGCGAATCCGGTAAGCCTGCAAGATCAGATTCATCATCAACGAGAAGTTCAAATTTATTAGTTTCTGCTAACAAATTCTGTCCAAATTTCACCGTTGAAATAGAAAGCTGCTGGTTGATTTCCCGCATTCTGATTTGCTGTTGCGCATCCAGATTTGCACCGCTTCTTACAAATGCCTTATATGTTTTTTCTAATAATCGCTTTTGCTCCTTTGTCAGATTCAGATTGTCCTGCTGGTCATTTAATGTTTTGACCCTTTTGAATAAATCAGCATTCAGGAAAATGTCGTCGCTGTGCTGTGACAATCTTGGCGCAATAACCTGGGAAATGTTTTCAATTTCGGGAGAGGTATTTGCAGAAGCCAGATTAAAAAACACGCTGCTGACTTTTGTTAAAAGCTGGTCGCTCGTTTCCAGTTTTTCAATCGTATTTTCGAAAGTCGGTGCATTTTCCGGATTTGTGATTTCCAGAATGCTTTTTTCATTTTGCTTCATACCTTCCTCAAACGCAGGCATAAAATGTTCCGGTTTTACTTTGTCAAATGGCGGAACTTCAAAAGGCGTATTATATGCTGTTAATAATGGATTTGTTTCAGTCGCAATATCTATGTTATTATTTTCAATAGTCATGTTTGTGTGGGTTATGTTCCTGCTTGTTTTTTTTGTCTTATTTAATTCCTTTCACTCGCATTTTAATTCCGTAAACAGCCGTTTCAGCAGTTATAAATAATAAATCGCGATTTTTTCCACCAAAACATAAATTGGCTGTCCAGCCTTTATGAACCGGGAAATGTGCGATTTCTTCTCCTTTTTTATTGAAAACTGTTACACCGTTTCCGGTAATGTACAAATTCCCCTCATTGTCAAGAATCATCCCGTCCGAGCCTTTTGATACAAACAAGGTTTTGTTAGATAATGATCCGTCTTTGTTGATGTCATAAACATAGGTTTTGCTTGCACCGATGTCCGCAACATATAAATTTTTTCCGTCGGCAGTGCCAATAATTCCATTGGGCTTTTTTAGCTGATCGTCCGCGCGCACTAATTTTTTACTATCAGGACTCAGGTAATACAGGTGTTCTCCATCCTGCTGCATTTTCGGATCACGTTTCCAGTAATCTCTCGGATAAAGCGGATCTGTTAAATAAATACCACCTTTGGAATCGATCCAAAGGTCATTCGGGCCATTCAACAGTTTTCCGTCATAGTCTTTTACAAGTACGGTATGGTTTCCTATTTTATCAAATGACCAAACCTGGTTGTCTTCATCTGAGCAGGCTACCAAATTTCCTTTTTTGTCAAAATACATACCATTTGCACGGCCTGAATTTTCTGAAAAAATACTGAATTCGCCACTTTCCGCATCCCAACGTATTATTTTATTATTTGGCTGATCTGTAAAAAAAACATTTCCCTGAACATCAGCAACGGGGCCTTCGGTGAATTTATAGCCTTCACCCAATTTTTCAACCTGGGCTCCGGGTGCAATTATTGTATTTTTATCCATGATTTGAGCAGAAAGTGAAACCGGTGTAATAAAAGATAATGCCAAAGTTATTGCTGAGGCGAAAAAGGTGAATTTTTTCATGAGGACGAATTATAGATAAATAACGGCCAAAATCTTGACAGTAAATGTATAAGGAAAGTTTAGCGGAAATTTAATGTTTATAACACAGAGTGACAGAAATATTTATGTCACCCTTTCAGGGTTTGACTCCTGAATCGTAAATGCATCTCTATAATAATGTCATCCCTTCGGGATTATGGAAGAGCAAAAAATCAGGTTTATGAATCAGGATTTTAGGCATTAATTGATTTGTAAATACTTATCAACTTATTGATTTTAGAAGCCAATCGTAAAAATGTATTTTTTAAATTGTATTTTTAGAGTTGTGTATTTTCTGGCGATACAATACCGAAGGGATGACATTATTATAGAAATTGGCATAGCTCTTCGAAGCTCAACCCTGAAAGGGTGGCATATGATATTAATATCATCCCATGCTGATTTTGGATGTATGATTATCAGCATTTTAGACGGGGAATGAATTTAAATTTAAAAATCAATCAATAATTGATTTCTAGAAGATAATCTAACAGCATATTTTCAAACCTTCGAATTTTCTTATTTATAACAATCCCGAAGGGATGATATTATTATAGAAATTGGCTGAAACACATTCGTGCCAAAACCCTGAAAGGGTGGCATATTATATTAATATCGTCCCATGCTGATTTTGGATGGATGAGTATCAGCATTTTAGACGGGGAATGAATTTTAAATTTAGAAATCAATCAATAATTGATTTTTAGAAGATAATCTAACAGCATATTTTTAAACCTTCGAATTTTCTTATTTATAACAATCCCGAAGGGATGACATTATTATAGAAATTGGCTGAAACACATTCGTGCCAAAACCCTGAAAGGGTGGCATATTATGTTAATATCTTCCCATGCCGATTTTGGATGGATGAGTATCAGTATTTTAGACGGGGAATGAATTTTAAATTTAGAAATCAATCAATAATTGATTTTTAGAAGATAATCTAACAGCATATTTTTAAACTTCGAATTTACTTATTTATAACAATCCCGAAGGGATGACATTATTATAGAAATTGGCATAACTCATCGAAGCTCAACCTTGAAAGGGCGGCATATTATGTTTATATCATCCCATGCTGATTTTGAATGGATGAGAATAAGGGTTTTAGAAAGGGAATGAATTTAAATTTAATCAATTATTGATTTTTAGAAGATAATCTAACAGCATTTTTTTAACCTTCGAATTTTCTTATTTATAACAATCCCGAAGGGATGACATTATTATAGAAATTGGCATAACGCATCGAAGCTCAACCCTGAAAGGGTGGTATAACCAACTTTGGGATAACGTTTATTTCAAAAAATACTATTGAAATCATTTCCCGAATCGCTCATTCGCCCATTTCTTCTGCGTTTCCTTATCCAAAAACGTCCACGCCACAAACCTGCTCACTTTTTGTCCTTGTGCCATTTCTACTGTTTTCACATTGAATGCATTAACCTTTTTCAATTCAGCATAAACGCCAGGCAAAGTTGTCTTTTTAGAAATCAACGAGGTAAACCATAAACATTGGTTTGCGATTTCCGCGCTCTCCCGGACCATTTGTCTTATAAAGGCTTCTTCACCACCTTCAACCCATAATTCTGCGTTTTGTCCGCCGAAATTTAACGTTGGTTTTGCTCCGCTTTTTAGTCCAAGATTGGTTAGTTTTCGTTTTGTTCCGGCCTGCGCTTCTGCAAGAGATGCATGAAATGGAGGATTACAAATAGTAACATCAAAAATTTCTGCGGGCTGGATAATTCCTTTAAAAATATGTTTGGAAGAAGTTTGCAGACGAATATCAATCGCTCCTTCGAGGGAAGGATTTTTGTCGATAATTTGTCTGGCAGAATTGATAGAAACAGGGTCAACGTCAGATCCTGTAAAACTCCATCCATACTCTCTGTGTCCTACGATTGGATACACACAATTTGCGCCGACACCGATATCAAGAACTTTAACCTCCTTTCCCACAGGGAATTTTTCATCATTAACAGAAGCAAGTAAATCGGCGATATAATGAATATAATCTGCCCGCCCCGGAATGGGCGGACAAAGATAGCCGTCCGGAATATCCCAATAAATAATTCCGTAAAAATGTTTTAATAAAGCTTTATTTAGCGCTTTAACTGCATCCGGATTTGCAAAGTCGATGGATTTGTCACCAAACGGATTGATGAAAACAAACTTCGATAATTCACTTTGACTATTTATTAATTCCTCAAAATCATACCTTTCCCTATGCAGGTTTCGCGCATGCAGACTGGTCTTTTCAGTATGTATTTTTTTTGATTTCTGGGCCAATGAAAAAGTAGTCAGATTTAATTTAATATCGCATTTTTACTTGCAATCTGCTCGTAGACAGCGTCCCAAAGATCAATTCTTTTTTGCAGCGATTGAATGGTAGCCTGTTCTGCTTCTTTCCAGTAAGTTTCATTGTCACCACAAAGGTTGGAAGTCATCTGCAAAGCCAGATTACTGTGATGATCTCCATCGACTTCGATATGTCTTTCCAGATAATATTTAAAAATGGAAACTTCCTCCGGGAAAGTTTTACTGATATCGTTTACGATGGAATGAAACATATTTGGGATCAGATCTTCTCTTCCAAAGGTGAAAGTTGCGGCCTGCAAATAATCCTTTTTGCTATTGATGATCTTGAAAGTGAAATTGACAAAATCCTGAGCAGCTTGCGGTGCGTCTGAAACTTCAAAGGAAGCACTCAGATTATTACTAATTCTTAATTCAGAAATGAATTTTTCAATTTGAGATGTATCCGCGCCACTTTGCAGCATTGCTTCCAGATATAATTCATAATGACTTTTGAGATCACCATTTTGATCAATATCCGATTCTTCCCCGGCTACAATTTCATTGATCAGATGTCTCGTAACAGCTGACCCAACCGGAAACCAGGGGACAGAAGTGCAAGTCAGATTATTTTGAAGTGCTTTGAGAAGCGACATGAAATCCCAGACTGCAAAAACGTGATACTGCATGAATATTCTCAGATCGTCCAGCTCGGTAATGGCAGAATAAACTTTATGATTGATGATTTGCTGCCTGAGCGGCTCGATAGCTATTTGTAATTTATTTATATGGTCTGACATAACAATTGAATTGAAATACGAAATTAAATGCTGAATGAAGCCGCAAAGTTAACGTATCTCATATCCTGATCCTTATATTTCAGGGTTTTTTCGGATTAAGAAAAAATTAAATCAAGGTATTGTAAAAAGCAAAAGTGCCCGGCGATTGAAGGCCGGGCATTGTCACTATGCTTTGTTGATAAAAATTTTCTGTCCTCCTTTTCTGATCGATTCGTAGACGGCGTCTACCACAATCATATCCTTTAATCCTTCCTGTCCAGTAATGTGCGGATCCGGTTTGTTGTTTAAAATAATATCAGCCAGTCCGTCCATCTGTAAAGTCTGGTGAGGAATATGAGCCGGCATTTCCATTGGCCCTGCGTTTGTTCTGCCTTTAATCGGTCCGTAACCAAACGCGGGACTCAGCTCAACAAATCCTTTTTCGCCTATTACATAAAGTCTTTCGAAATTGTTGAAGTTATAGGTTGTGCCGCAATTGGCTATTACACCGCTTGGAAATCCCAGCTGAAAAGTGATTGTTTCGTCAACTTCCTTAAATTTTACCGGATCCGTTTTAGATTCCTGAGCCGTTACCCAGACAGGTTCTTCACCGGTTCCATAGCGTGCGCCATTGAGTGCATAAACGCCGACATCCATCATAGCACCACCACCAGCCAGTGCTTTTTTCAAACGCCACTGCGTTGGATCGCCGCTTTTGAAACCCATGTAATTATTGACATGCATAATTTTTCCAAGTTCTCCCGATTCGCGCATTCGGATAAGCTCACGTGTGTGAGGCTCAAAGTGCATCCGATATCCGATATAAAATTTAACGCCCGCTTTTTCACAGGCCGCAATCATTTCACGGGTTTGTTTGGCATTGTCAGCTACCGGTTTTTCGCAAAGCACATGTTTCCCGGCTGCTGCTATTTGCAATACATGTTTATGATGAAGGGAATTTGGCGTCGTTACATATACAATATCAATATCCGGATTGTTTTTTATATCACCGACATTTTCATAGTTATAAACGTTTTTATCAGGGATGTTATATTTCTTTTTCCAGGTATCAACTTTGGACGGAGTGCCGGAAACAACTCCAACTAATGTTGCCATAGTACATTTCTGCATAGCTTCGGCTACGATGTTAGCATATCCGCCCAGTCCCATAATAGCAACACGGAGCTGTTTTTCAGCACGAACCAGGGGGACAGACGGAGCTGCGGCAGAGGCAGGCAAACCTGCAAGTGCAGTTACGCCAATACCAAGGGAAACCTTTTGGAGGAAATCACGACGAGAATTCATATGAAACAGATTTATGAAATGGTGTTTGAAAGCCAAATGTCACCGATACTTGTAAAAGAATAATTTTCAACCTATCTCCTTATTGTTGAGGATTGAAATATGATGTTTTTAAAAGTTTTCTTTTCAAAAAGTGTCCTGAATCGATAATCTGTACAATATATTCCGGATTTGTTGAATTGATCAAACCAACTTTTTGATATTATTTTATCACTTTATGGAACCAAGTCTGATAAATACATGTATATACATTAAATGTAACAACATATAAATTTTAAATCATGGAAAATCTTATTAACGGCTTGCATCATATCACCGCTTTGGCAAGCGACGCCCAAAGAAATGTAGATTTTTACGTAGGAATTCTGGGATTGAAAATGGTTAAAAAAACCGTCAATTTTGATGCTCCTGATGTTTATCATTTGTATTATGGTGACGAAACAGGTTCACCAGGTTCAATTGTTACATTTTTTCCATATGCTGGTTTGGTGAGAGGACGGAAAGGCGGAGGGCAATTAACTTATTCTGCTTTTTCAATTCCAACTGCTTCTTTGAGTTTCTGGATGGACAGACTGGTGCATTTTGGTATACCTTATGCAGGGCCATACAGACGGTTTAATGAAACTTATCTACGTTTTGAAGATTATGACGGAATGGGCGTAGAGCTTGTTGCCAACGATATTGACAATCGTCCGGGATGGAATAACGGGAAAATTCCAACCGAATATTCAATCCGTGGGGCTTATACCGTTTCGTTAAATGAATATAAAATTGATAAAACAGTTTCTTTGTTAACCGATGTAATGCAGCATCGTCTGGTTGCCGAAGAAAATGGAGTTTATAGATTTGAAGCCGGTGCAGGCGGACCTGGTTCTTATGTGGACGTGCTCGAATCGCCAAAAGATATTCGTGCGTTACTAGGGGCAGGTTCTGTGCACCACGTAGCTTTTGCTACGGATAGTGATGAAACGCAGTTGGAAATCCGTGAGAAATTGTTGTCTGGAAGTTATAATCCAACCGAAGTTTTAGACCGTAATTATTTTCATAGCATTTATTATCGGGAACCAGGCGGAATTTTATTTGAAATTGCTACAAATCCTCCCGGGTTTGCCGTGGATGAAAGTGTTGCTGAATTAGGTACTTCATTAAAGCTGCCTGAATGGTATGAACCAAGAAGAGAGAAAATCGAGGCGGAGCTTCCGACGATTGTGGCAGAAAGTAAATAACAAGAGAAGAAAAACAAAAAACGGCTTCCGGTGATCTGGAAGCCGTTTTTATATGATCATGGCTAATAATAAGCTTGGGGATGTATGCGTAATGACAGGAAAACGTTATTCAATTTTTAAGGAGCGTTGGACTTTTTGTTCTTCCAAATAGACGGATTTGGACAAGATTTCATTACCTATCATTATTTTGAGCGTATAATGTCCGTCTTCAAGCTGGTCTACATTCAGGGCCCGACCAAACTTAGCGCTGTTGCCTCTGATAATCTCACGGTATAAAACCTGTCCGCCATCGTTGCTCAACAGAATAATTGCCGGCGCAGATTTATTAACGCGGTCGATATAGACATTGATTTTTCCATCTATACAACGGTAAATCCCGGTTTTGAAGCCGGTAGGTTTTTTTGCTTCCTTTTCATCTGCGAAGGCAGAAATGCAGGTGACCATAATTAGGACAAATGCAGTTGCGAATGTTTTGATAGTCTTTTTCATAGCTGATGTGATTATGATGAATTAATGCTTGTGCTTGAATTTCCCAGGCTTCGTCAGACATTTTCATCATGTTAGTCGGATCAGTTGCAACGGCGGATAACAATGGATTGGAACTAAATGCAGATAGTGATTGAACGGCAATTTAAAGAGTGAAATAAAACGCAAAAACGGTTTCCTGTTCAGGGAAACCGTTTTTAATATTCTGGCTAATAGATTGGGCTACAAAATGAATTCCGGATTAATTGATTGTCAAAACACGTTCTGTTTTTTGTTCTGTCAACTGAAGTGATTTTGACTGTGTTTCTCCATTGCTGGTCACCTGGATCTCGTATTTTCCTGCTTCCAGATCATTCAGATTAAAAGAGCGTCCGAATTTTTGGCTTCCTTTTTCAATGACTTCACGGTAAACAACTTCTCCCTGATCGTTTTTTAACAATAAAATTGTTGGTGAGTCCTGATTTACTTTGTCGACCAGTACATTGATTTTACCTCCTTTGGTTGAATAAATTCCAGTACCGAAACCGGTTGATTTTTTGGTCGCTTTATCATCTGCATTGGCAGTGAAAGCAAAAGAAGTAACAAGTGCAAAAGCGATGGCGATATTTTTGATGTAAGTTTTCATGGCTGTTATTTTTAAAGTATGGCTAATTTTTCTTTATAAATGGCTAATAATGAATCTTGAAAAAAATCTTATTTAATCGTTAAAACACGTTCTGTTTTTTGATCTGATAACTGGAATGATTTGGTTTGTGTTTCGTTTTTACTGATTACATCAATGTCATATTTCCCGGCTTCAAGATCTGTAACGTTCAACTGGCGACCGAATTTTTGGTTTCCTTTTCCAACGACTTCACGGTAAACAACTTCACCTTGTTCGTTTTTTACCAGTATGGTCGTCGCTGCGTTGTTATCAGCTTTATCAACTAACACATTGATTTTTCCGCCTTTATTGATGTAAACACCCGTTCCGAAAGCGGAAGCTTTTTTGGTTTCTTTGTTTTCGGCGTTAGCAGCAAAAGCGAAAGAAGTAACAAATGCGAAAGCAACAGCGATATTTTTGATTGAATTTTTCATGGCTATGTATATTTTAAAATTGAATGTGATTTGTTTCCCTTATTGATGAATCAAAGGTAGGGTGATGGCAGGTACTATGTATAACAAAGTACACGAATGGATGGTTTTCAGTGATAAGTGGTATGGGGAATAAATGAGTAATTAAGCGGTAAAAAAATGGTGTTGTGGTTTTGTGAATTAATGATCTGGACTATGTAGAATAGTGAAAATTAGTTTTTTGAGGGGATTGTAATTTGAATCAAATTGGCCATGCCTACGGCATTTTATGAACGCCGGGATTGCCGCTGACACAGGGATTAAAATCCCTGGCTATCATGTCGTTCATGCCTATGGCATTTTGTAATCATGCAGATTGCGAATTATCAAAGGGAAATCTTTTTACAATATATGATGGATGCCTATGACATTTTCTAGTGCTGTAAGCACGGCCGACATTGTAGCCAGGGAATTTATTCCCTGGGATTCTGACCGGAATTAATTTCATCGTTAATAAAACAAAAAAAGCTTTCGTTTTCACGAAAGCCATTTTCAAAACTTAATATTTCTATGCTTTTATTTAATCGACACAACCCGTTCGACAAGAGGTTCTGTTAATTGAAATGATTTGGTTTGAGAATCATTTTTAGTGCTCACTTTGATTTCATATTTCCCTGGGGTAAGCTCGTCCACATTTAAAATACGTCCGAATTTTTGGTATCCTTTTTCAACAACTTCACGATAAACAATATCTCCGGCTGCATTTTTAACCAGGATCATCGTGTTGGAATCGTTATTGAGTTTGTCAACAAATACATTAATTTTCCCATTTTTATTAATGTAAACACCAGTATTCAGGGCAGAAGCTTTTTTTGTTTCTTTATCTTCTGCATTAGCATTGAAAGCAACAGAAGTAACAAGTGCAAAGGCAATGGCGATATTTTTGATGTAAGTTTTCATGGCTGTTTTTTTTAAAGTATGGCTAATTTTCTTTATGAATGGCTAATAATGAATCTTGAAAAAAGTCTTATTTGATCGTTAAAACACGTTCTGTTTTTTGATCTGATAACTGGAATGATTTGGTTTGTGTTTCGTTTTTGCTGATTACATCAATGTCATATTTACCGGCTTCAAGATCTTTAACGTTCAACTGGCGACCGAATTTTTGATTTCCTTTTTCAACTACTTCACGGTAAACAACTTCACCTTGTTCGTTTTTTACCAGTATGGTCGTCGCTGCGTTATTATCAGCTTTATCAACTAACACATTGATTTTTCCGCCTTTATTGATGTAAACACCCGTTCCGAAAGCGGAAGCTTTTTTAGTTTCTTTGTTTTCGGCGTTAGCAGCAAAAGCGAAAGAAGTAACAAATGCGAAAGCGACAGCGATATTTTTGATTGAATTTTTCATGGCTATGTATATTTTAAAATTGAATGTGATTTGTTTCCCTTATTGATGAATCAAAGGTAGGGTGATGGCAGGTACTATGTATAACAAAGTACATGAATAGATGGTTTTTGGTGATAAGTGGTATTAGGAATAAATAAGTAATTAAGCGGTAGAAAGAGCTAATGCGGTTTTGTGAAAATCCTAATCGGAAAAACGTAGAATCGGAAAATTAGCTTGGTGAGAAGATTGTTTCCTCAAAGAAATCGGCCATGCCGCCGGCATGTTTTAATAATAAATTTTACGTTTCCTATTTTTGGAAATTAAATCTCTGAATATTATATCATTAGTCCAAAGCCATTGTCCAGTACCGTAGGTACGGCCGACATTGTAGCCAGGGAATTTATTCCCTGGAAATGGAAATGGAAAGGGAAAAAGGTATTTTGCCGGAAACTAAAAAAAACTATTTTAATCCTTCTCCACAAAATTCATATCCTTCGTAAATGTTTCTTCCAAAAAGTACAGCGCGATCAAAGCAATTACACTTGTAATAATCCCCAAGGTAAGTCCACTGTTAATTACGCCAAGATTTGGTTTGAACTGAACAAATAAAGTCGCTAACGGAATTGTAGCACCGCGAACAAAATTAGGAACGGTTGTAGCTACCGTTGCCCGAAGGTTAGTTCCGAAAAGTTCGGCCGCGATGGTGATGAATAATGTCCAGTATCCGTTACAAAATCCTAAAAACGCACAAACGATGTAAAAGGAAAAAGCATCCTTCAAAGGAATCAGCAGGTAGGTGATCATCATACAAAGAGATAGTATGATGAAAAGTCCAATTACTTTTTTACGACTTTGCAAATACTGACTTAATAATCCGCTGGCAATGTCGCCGAAAACCTGCCCTGAAAAAGCAAGCATAACCGCTTTGCCTGCATTGACGCCAACAATTCCTTTGGCATGACCAAATTCAGGTGAAAATGTGATTAGGATACCAACAACAAACCAGATCGGAAGTCCAACCAGGATCGCCATCAGATATTTGCTGAATCTTTTACCGTTGCCGATGATCATCAGAATATTTCCCTGATCAACACTTTTCTCTTTTATTTTTTGAAACATACCTGATTCAAACACATTGAATCTCAGTACTAAAAGTATCAGTCCCATTCCACCTCCCACGAAATAAGAAACCCTCCAGGCAAATAAATCAGCTACAAAATAGGCCAGAATGGCACCCATGACACCGAGCGTTGCAACCAGCGTTGTTCCATACCCCCGAACTTCTTTTGGTAAAACTTCCGTCACCAGCGTTATTCCTGCACCCAGTTCTCCCGCCAAACCCACACCAGCTACAAAACGTAGAATCGCATATTGATCAACCGAAGTGACAAATCCATTACTGATATTTGCTAATGAATACATGATAATGGATCCAAAAAGCACCGAAAGTCGTCCCTTTTTATCTGCCAGAATTCCCCATAAAACACCGCCGATCAGCATACCGGCCATCTGATAATTCAGCAGTTTTATTCCTTGCGTTAACAACTGGTCGTCTGCAACATTTAGTGCTTTCAGACTTGGAACACGCACCACACTAAATAGAAAAAGATCATACATATCAACCAGATAACCCAGTGCGGCAACGATAACCGGCACTTGCAAAAGTTGTGATACCAAAGACGGACGGGATTGTGGAATGGCTGACATGGGTTTTAGGGATTAGCTATTAGTGTTTAGGCGTTAGTCTGGATCATTAGAATATACTGTCATTAAGAAAAACTGGAAGAGCGAATAATTATCGACGAGCCAAAAAGCTAATAGCCAAACGCTAAAAGCCAACAGCTAAATCAAAGTCTGTCGATCAGCATTCCTCCATCTACACCAATTACCTGGCCGGTAGAATAGGGGAAATCCCCTCTTGTGAGTGATGCAACGGCTTTCCCAACATCTTCCGGTGTTCCCCAGCGAGGCTGCAAAGCCATACCATTTTCAAACAGATTGTTATATTTATCCTGAACTTTGGAAGTCATATCCGTGGCGATTACACCAGGACGGATTTCAAATACAGGAATATTATATTCTGCCATCCGAACTGCGAAAAGTGCGCTGGTCATAGCAAGACCGGCTTTCGAAACACAATATTCTCCACGATTTATAGATACAACCGTTGCTGAAATGGATGTGACAAATATGATCGTTGCTTCAAAAGCATGATTATTTTGTTTTGTATGAGCCATTTTTTTTGCAACACTCTGGGTGAAAAAAAATGGTCCTTCCAGATTTGTTGTCAATACTTCCTGATAATTTTCAGGTGTAGTTTCAAGCAAATCCATTCTTACGCGTGGAGCTATTCCTGCATTATTGACGAGCAAATTTATTTGTCCAAAAAAATCATAGGCTTTTGAAATAATCTTTTCCCGGTCTTCTGCAATAGCAATACTTCCCTGACAGTAAAGAACCTCCGCGCCAAGCTGCCTGAGTTCTTCCAGGGCTTCTGCTGCGTTTTCTTCGTCACGGACACCATTAATGGCCAGATTGAATCCTTCTTTTGCCAAAGCTTTTGCAATGCCAAAGCCAATTCCCCGGCTCCCTCCTGTAATAAGTGCGGTCTTTTTCATAAAAAAGTATGTTGATTTATGATAAGACTTTTATAATTCGTCAATAGTAACCCATTGACGTTTTTCCCAGCTCTCAATACCTTTTTCGGCCAGCTGAACACCGCGTGCTCCGGCTTTCAGATCCCATGGAAACGGTGTGTCTTTTACCACATGTTTGAGATATAATTCCCATTGTGCTTTAAAAGCATTGTCAAAATTTTCCTGTTCCGGTACTTTTGACCAGCCATCAAAAAATGGAATAGGCTGAGCAATGTCCGGGTTCCAGACCGGTTTTGGGGTGTTTCCATAATGCTGGGTATAACATTCCCTCAAACCGGCCACGGCAGAACCGTTGGTACCGTCAACCTGCAAAGTCAGCAGATCGTCGCGACGAACGCGAACCGTCCAGGAAGAATTGAACTGGGCAATGACATCGCCTTCTAATTCGAAGGTTGCATAACATGCATCGTCGGCTGTGCATATATATGGCTTGCCGTTTTCATCAATTCTTTCCGGAATATGTGTGGCACCCAAACAGGAAACCGCTTTTACTTTTCCGAAAAGATTATCCAGCACATACCGCCAGTGACAAAGCATATCAACGATAATCCCGCCGTCATCCTCTTTTCTGTAATTCCAGGATGGACGTTGTGCAGGAATTGAATGACCTTCAAAAACCCAATAACCAAATTCTCCACGTACGGAAAGTATCTTGCCAAAGAAACCGCTTTCCATTAACCGTTTCAATTTCAACATGCCCGGAAGCCATAATTTATCCTGAACTACACCGTTTTTAAGTCCGGCTGCGGTTGCCAGAGCGTAAAGTTCAAGTGCTTCTTCGGTTGTAGTACCCGTGGGTTTTTCACAATAAATATGTTTCCCGGCCAAAATTGCTTTTTTTACCGCTGGCGCCCTGCGACCGGTTACCTGCGCATCAAAATAAATCTGAAAATGCGGATCTGTTAAAACAGAATCGAGGTCAGTAGTAAATTTTGTTATACCGGACTGTTTTCCCAAAGCTTCCAGTTTCGCTTTATTTCTTCCAACCAGAATCGGGTCAGGCATAATGATTTCGTCTGCTGAAATCTTAACACCGCCTTGTTCGATGATGGCAACGATGGAGCGTAGCAAATGCTGGTTGGTTCCCATTCGGCCCGTTACGCCGTTCATGATAATACCGATCGTATGAGTAGTCATTTCTTAGGTTTTAGCGAAGAGTTGTTAGCTGTCAGCTTTTTAATTTTGAAAGGTTTATGTTTATTGCTGCTTTCATACATGTTCAATAAAAGCTCTTGTAATTTCTTCAAGAAAAATATCCCGATCTTTTGCCCAGTGTATATTTGAAAATATTTCTACTTCACAAAATCCATTAAAACCGGTTGCTTCCACACAGCTACGGATTTTTTTCAGATCAATACAACCTTCACCCATCAAACCCCGATCATTTAGCATATCAATGGTGTTTACTTTCCAGTCACAAACGTGGTAAGCGAAAAGATTTCCATTCAAACCACAGCGGGCTATTTCTTTTTCCAGTTGCGGATCCCACCATAAATGATAGACATCCACAGCCACACCTACATAATCTGACCTGAAATATTCTGCCATATCATTGGCCTGCGCCAATGTGTTAATTGCCGAACGATCAGCAGCATACATCGGATGCAATGGCTCAATGGCCAGTTTTACATTCAGTTTTTCTGCCAATGGCAAAATGGCTTCAATACCTTCGCGGATCTGATTTCTGGAAGTATCAAGCGACTGATCTGGCGAAGCTCCGCAAACCAGAACAATCATGGGAGCACCCAAAGCGGCAGCTTCTTCCAGTAATTTTTTATTATGATCAATTGCCTGAGCCCTTCCTGCGCTGCTTGTATGCGGAAAAAAACCGCCCCGAACGTAAGACACGATTTCAAGCCCTGAGGCACGAATAATTTCCCCAGCGCGTCTCGGACCAATACCTTCCATAGCATTCTGCCATACACTAATACCTTTAACACCCGCCGCCGCATATTTTTCAACAGCCTCCGGAAGTGCCCAGGGTTTGGTGGTGATGGTATGAATGCAACAACGATCGAGAGAAATCATTTTTTAATTGTTAATGGTTAAGGATTAATTGTTAATGTTGGGTTGGTTAAATTTTGAAATTAGATGGGTAGTAAGCAACTTAAATAATTGATTTACAATAAGTTAATTTAAAGAAAAGTGCTTCAAACGCCATCATTAACAATTAACCTTTAACCATTAACAATTAAAGTAGGTATAGTACGGTAAGCCTTTGTTGATCCTGTGCAGGTAAAGGGCCACTTCTCTCGCGTGGTAATCACCCCACATGCTTGATTCTCCGTTTGGTACTTTCTGACCTTCCGGAATATTGTCCCAGCCGTTTGGACGATGATAGACAGAATGTAAAATCAAGCCCTGATGCGTTGGGTCGGTTGATAAATAAGGCTCCGCGAAAAGTGTATCCAGAGTTGTCAGACCGGCCTGCCAGTATTTATTTCCTTCTTTTGACTGATTTTTATCTTTTAAATATTTTCCCAATCTCAATAATCCTTGTGCGCCGATAGCAGCAGCTGAACTGTCTATTGGTTCAAAATCATTGTAAGGATCAGATTTCCTGGCCGTATAATCTTCTAATTTGTAAAGTTGAGGAGCTCCGGTATCCCAATATGGAATGCCATCGGAGGCGGTATTTTTTATGTAGAAATCGCAGGTTGCTTTTGCCGCTTTAAGATAGATTGCTTCTATATGTTCTTTTCCACCGATTTTTTCCAGTTCTTCATTTGAAAAATATGCGAGAGATTCCAGTTGTTCCGCAAAACCGGTCATGGCCCAGGCTAATCCGCGTGTCCAGGTTGTGAAGCCTGAAAATCCCTGTTGGGAATTGGGACAGCGGAAATTTCCGTCGGTAGTATTAAATACACTTTCATGCGCCGTTCTGCCCCATAGATCGTAGCTGTCACGGCCTTCGCCATAATAAACAGAATACTTTGCAGTGGCCAAAGAATGAAACGTTCCTCTTTCAAGCAAACTCGTTTTTACATCATTTTCACCCATCAGGCTATGCCCCAATAAATGAGACACCATCAAGGCACGAACAGAGCGGATTGTATCAACAAATAAAGAATGCGGACCATTAAATGAATGAATATATCCCTGTCCATCTTTTGTCGGAGTCCAGCGTTTGGCCTGAACTGCACCGGAAATTTTCAAAGCAAATTCGTAGAAATCTCTTTCCCATTTATTTTCCGCAATTCTGCCTTCATTCATTAACCGGAGCAAATTCCCGTAAGTGCTCACATTGTTAAACCCATGATCGTGGACACCAAAATGGCTGACATGCGAAGCCATGTGATCAACCGTATTTTTTTTGGCTCTTTCTAAAAATGATTCGTCTCCGGTAGCATCAAATTGTAAAACTTCGGCACCATATTGAAAACCCTGCGTCCATTCCGTCCAGCCGCGGGTTGTGTATTTTCCATGCACCGTAAAAACCGGTGAACCTTTGGAGGTATCGTATTCTTTGGAAATTAGATTAATTTTTTCTGCTGAAAGTTGCCACAACCGATCAATTTTTGGTTGAAGTGATGCTGCGGACAAATCGTTACGAATCTCCATGTGTCAATATCAAAGTATTATTTAGCCTTTTTATTTTAGGATAATACAAAGATATATTTTCAATGAAGTGTTGGCAAGGTACATTTTTGTTATTAAATGGTACTTTTCCGAACAGAGTCCCGGTATTCATTCGGGGTCAGTCCGGATTTTCTTTTAAAAATTCTGCCAAAATAGGAGGGATCTTCGATATGAATATGATAAGCTATTTCTTTGCTGCTCAGATTTGTGAAAACCAGAAGCCGTTTTGCTTCCAGTAATAGTTTATCAAGAATATATTCCTGCGTCTGCACACCCAGAAACCGTTTTACCGTTTTACTCAAATAATCAGGAGAAACTTTAAGAATGGTAGCATACTGCTGCACTTCATGCATTTCCCTGAAATTCTTTTCAACCAGTTCCTGAAACCGACCTACAATTTCTGGAACAGAAGATGCTGAGGTTTCGTAAGATCTTATACCTTTCTGACTGATGATGGCACATTTTTGAAGAAGCAGGCCAAGATATTGTCCGAGCATGTTCTGGTCCGGTTCATTTCCCAGATGATCCTCAACCATATTTTCCAGAATGTTGTGAAAATAATGGCGTTCCATTTCTGTCAGTCTAAGTATAGGCTGTCTTTTGCCGGTTTGAAAAAACGGAAATTTGGAAAGTGAAGTCGCAGATGGATTATAAAAAGTGTAAAAATCCTCTGAAAAAGCTACGATAAAACCCTGGCAGGGTGCGGCAAAAGTTAATAGATGAACTTGTCCGGGTGTTAAAAAATGCATCCCGGTTCCCTGCATAGCGTAGGAATGGAAATCGATTTCATGGAATCCCTGTCCTTCTTCTATAAACAAAATTTCATAATACGTGTGCCGGTGAGGCGTGTCCGTAGGTAAAGGGGTTATCGGTAAGGTATCCGGTATTTCATTCGATGCTCTGTCGCTGTTTTTAAACCGGTAGATTCTCAGAGCCGGAACCGGACTTTGCGATTTTGGAAGTGAATGAACAGGTATGGTATCAAACATGAAAGCACACTATTTAGATTTTCTTAACCTTCCTATCCTCCTGAAAAGCCAGAGTACCAGCAGAACTACCAGTATGAGTGCAACAATAGGCAGAAAAACGGCTAAACCTGACAGACTGAATGAAGCGATATTCTCAACCGTCGATACCACCGGGTTACCAAGTCCTGCTGTGGTTTTAGACGAAAATAAACGCAGAAGACCCGTACCGGCCTGTACCAATCCGGCGGTTCCTCCACCTAAAATTAATCCCAAACCCCAGTGTAAAACCGGATTATCGATTTGAATAAATGATGTTGAAAGCAAAGCACCGGCTATGACGGCGGCCGGCGTGGCGATCGTGTCCAGTAAATTATCGATGAAAGGAATATAATATCCGCTGATTTCAGCGATGGTTGCCGTAAGCAAAACAAAAAATGCAGTCCAGGTTGCCATCCACGCAAAACCTTCACCAGGTGTGATCCATCCGCTTAGTGTTGCGATATTGGCAACAAGCATCGGAAGAAAAACCCGGAAACCGCTGCTGGCGCTCAGGCCAAGTCCAAGACAAATACTTAGAAAAATTTCCATGGCTTATTCGGTTGGATGAAGATTTAAGCAAACTGGCAGTTAAGAAAGTTAGACAAAAAAATGAATTCTTCGTTTCTTTGGTGACGAATTTTACTTTTTCATTGTTGAGGATAAGATATAGGATAATGAACAAGAAATAAAAACCAACAACCACCAGTCTGTGAATCAGGAAACCAAAAGCGGCCAGATATTTGATCTGCCAACTCTTAAACGTTTATACACATTCGTTCGGCCTTATCAAAAGCAGTTTTATTTGCTGATCGCTATCATTATGGTCAACGCGGTTTTAGCTCCTTTGACTCCGCTTTTAATAAAATATACAATTGACAAACCCATTGCCGAAGGAAATTATAATCAACTGGCACTAATGCTGGGAATAATGGTTTTGGTTTTGATCGTGCAGGGATTTGTTCAGTTTTGGAATACATACATGTCGGGCTGGCTGGGACAGTATATTATCCGTGATATCCGGGTTCAGCTTTATGAAAAAATTATTGGGCTGCGGTTGAAATTTTTTGACAATACGCCTATTGGTCGTCTGGTAACACGTACCATTTCAGATGTTGAGACGCTATCAAACGTATTTAGTGATGGTATGGCGGCCATTGCCGGTGATATTTTACAGCTGACTTTGATCATTGCGGTTATGTTTTATACCGACTGGAAATTGTCAGTGATCAGTTTGTCTATGATACCGCTGATGCTTTTTTGTACCTACGTTTTCAAAGAAAAAATAAAGGATGCTTTTAATGAAGTGCGTGCCGCAGTTTCGAACCTGAATTCTTTTGTTCAGGAACATATTACCGGTATGAGCATCGTTCAGATTTTTAGCAGTGAGGATATTGAATACGAGAAATTTCAGGAAATAAATAAGATACACCGGGATGCGAATATCAGGTCAATTCTCTATTATTCAATCTATTACCCGGTTGCTGATGTGATTTCCGCGGCTGGTACCGGGCTTGTGGTTTGGTATGGTTCAAAGCAGATTTTAAATGCAGAAGTTACTTTTGGTACTGTTACAGCATTTGTGATGTTTATTAACCTGTTTTTCCGCCCGATCCGCCAGTTGGCTGATCGTTTCAATACGTTACAAATGGGTATTGTAAGTACAGACAGGATTTTGAAATTGCTTGATAGTGATGAGTACACTTCAAATGAGGGGACTTATGTACCGGAAGTTATCAAAGGTGATGTCGAATTCAAAGATGTTTGGTTTGCCTATAATGATGAAGACTATGTATTGAAAAATATCAATTTTAAAGTTAAAGAAGGCGAAACAATTGCATTTGTAGGCGCAACCGGTGCCGGTAAATCTTCCATTATCAATTTATTAAGCCGTTTTTACGATATAAACAAAGGACAGATTTTTGTCGATGGCGTTGAAGTTCATGAGTTCGAGCTTAACGCTTTGCGGAAAAATATCGGTGTTGTTTTGCAGGATGTTTTTTTGTTTTCTGATACGATTGAAAACAATATCCGGTTAGGTGATTTTACCATTACGCATGAAAAAATCGTTGAAGCAGCAAAAATGGTTGGTGTTCATGATTTTATTGAAAGACTTCCGGGCGGTTATACCTACAATGTGATGGAGCGTGGCGCAACATTGTCCGTAGGTCAGCGTCAGTTAATTTCCTTCGTCCGGGCCATGGTGCATAATCCTAAAATCATCGTGCTGGATGAAGCCACATCTTCGGTCGACAGTGAAACCGAGGAACTGATTCAGAAAGCGATTGAAAAATTAATGGTTGGCCGCACAGCGATTGTTATTGCCCATAGACTCTCTACAATTCAGGAAGCAAATAAGATCATTGTCGTTGATAAAGGTGAAATCATGGAAGAAGGTACGCATGAGCAACTGCTTGAAAAAGAGGCATTTTACGCGAATTTATATCGGATGCAGTATAAGGAGGTTTTGAAGATCGGGTAGGTGATTTCTTTCAAAATTTGTGTTATAACCAGCTTATTCTCAATGTAGAATAAGTTGGTTTTGTGTTGCTTAACAATTTTAATCAAAGTTTGCATAAAGTTTGTGAGTTTGAATTTTGTGTGTAAAATTGCTTCTACATATCAACGTTGTGAAGTACTAGAGATGATTTTTATATCCAAACTTTACATCAACAATGGAAAAAGTATTACCCCGATCCCTGTCGGTTTACCCGACCGTCCATTTTCTTTCAAGAAAAGAACGTGAAGTTCTGGTGCTTGTCGCCATGGGAATGACTTCAAAAGAGATTTCTGTGAAACTGGACGTACTTCCCAAAAGTATTGACAATTACAAAAATCGGATTACTAAAAAACTGGGTGTGAACGGTTATGGCGCACTGGGCCATTTTGCTTTCGAGAACAAGGCTTTACTTCTTGAATTAGGCATTTTCCTCTTTCCGAAGTCGGCAGCTGAAATTTTAAAGATCAGGACCTTGCCGTTTAAAGAAATGGAAAATATTGCGGGAGGCGGTAACCGGGCTGTAAAATACCGTTTCTGAGAGCCGGATATGAACATTTTCTATCCTGTTTTTTAAATTACTAAAATCTCCAATCTCTTTATTATAGCCATGAAAAAGTTGCCGAAAGACCTAATGACTGAAATAACTGGCGGTGCTTGCAAAGGTGCGATCATACAAATGGGAAGAGCATTTTTGCTAACCGGAATGCTTTCCGGATGGATAGCTCAGGTGTTTTTTGTGCCTTTTGATTTCTGTCAATTCAGGTCTGATAAGCCAATTTCACCTCTAAAATTGAGGTGAAATTTCTTTTGTTTTTATTGACGGGAAACGTTGCGAAAATAGTTTCTGGTCTTAACGGGGAAGCTGGTGCATTTGCAGAAGTTGCGTTTGCTGGATTTCTATCTTTTAAATTATCTAAAATTCAATAGTAGCCATTTGATGATTCTAACTAATTACGGCTATTGAAAAAAAAAGATGGTCAAATATATTAAGCTGAAAATCTTCTTGTTGATTATTCCTGCACTGTTGCTTTGTGATAGTTCTTTTGGCCAGTTTAATATTCATCATTTTGATTTAATTGTTGGATCAAGAATACAAAAGAATAAAATAAGCAAATCACCAGCTATTGTAGGATTGGGTAAAGAATTTTTGCTAAACGGTCATGAAGGTTTGTTGTATGCAAAATCGGAAATGAATTTAAGTGGTTGGCGTACTATTGGGGCAGGATTAACAATTGACTTTTTTAAGAAGAAAGGCAAGGATACTCCTGGGCTTTTTGCAGATTTTTATATTCCATTTCAAAATAAATTGCATAAGGAACAGCAAAATATCAGTCCGGTATCAGGTAAGCTAGGGGTGGATTTTCCAACTAGCAGCGGCAACAAATTTGTAATGGAGTGGGGAATGTCAGAGGATTGGAAATCACTTTTTGAATTAGGCTATAGGATAAAGTTCGGTATAAAAACTAAGGTCAGCAGACGTAGAAGTTTACGTTGTCCCAAGATTTAATCATTATGTAAAAAATGTTATTTCCGATTCTCCAATGGTGATAGTTGCTGCTGTGCCGGCCTTAATAGTTTTGGATGTTGGGGCTTTGTACTATGGAGATTTAGGCAGGATGGATGTTGGATGTCGGGATCATAATGATTGTATTCTGATTAATCCCTATTTTAAATATTACATAAAGTTTCAGGAAAATCGCATTTCCCTGGTATTGACTTATGTAGGCGCCCGGGGGAAATAACCAGGTAACAAATATGAGTACCACATTAATAATGCTTTTAATTATCGTGTTGGGTGGAATATCTACACAAATAATAAGATCAAGAAAGAAATTGTAATTCATACTTGATTGTGAATAAAATCAGTATTATGGCTCGTTGGATTTTAATGTTAATTGTTGGACTTATATTTTTTGCTCTTGGTTTATATCTAAGAATTTTCGGAGACATCAGCGACAGCGAAGCACTTGTCACAGTTGGATTGTATTTGACCATTGTCTGGTTAATTACTTCTTCCTTCAATCTCAGAAAGGAGATAAAAAAACTTAAAGAGGAAGTGGAAAAGTTGAAAAATTATAATTAGATGGAATATCCACAACCTACCTAACTTTCCTGAACACTTTGCCGCAGGGATTGATGACATTGGTTGGCGAAGAAGGATTGAATTTATCCGGAGGCCAAAAGCAATGGATTGGCATTATGCGCGCCTTGTTTCAAAAGCCAGGACTGTTGCTTTTGGACGAAGCCACTTCCCCAATGGATGCACAAAGCGAACAAAAGGTCTTGAATTTATTAAATACACTCAGAGCGGATATAGCCATTCTTTACGTATCACATCGTTTGCATACTCTGGCTAATTTTTGTGATCGTATTTATATTTTGGATGAGGGCAAGTTGGTGACTTCCGGTTCTCATGAAATATTACTTGAAACAGATAATATGTATAGCCGGTTTTGGAAATATCTGGAACCGGAATTATTGGTTAGGTAATTTTTTGGTTGCCTTTAAATTTATACTTGGTCACGCAGTTATATTATTTGAAATCAGGTGTTTAATCGAATATTGAATAAATTATATTGTTTGTATTCTTTTTGTTAATATTGATTTTAGTATCAAGGGTAATGATAATGGTGTAAGGGGAATTGGCAAAGAATAACCAACGTATTTGGTAGTTACCATATAGCAAAGCTTGATAAAATAGATGGTTTATGGAAATCAAAGATCCTCACATGTGGTTATACGTTTTCTCTGCATTTCTAATTTTAGAAATTGTGATGCTTATTTATATCTTCGGCAAGAATATAGATTATACTTTTTTTGACGACTGGCTTTCAAGCCAACTGCTTTTAACTGGGATATTAATAATCAACTTTTCAATTTAATTATGGAAGGCTTATAAGGATATAAAAGACCAGGAAATAAAAAATGACTAGATACACAATGATTTCTAAAATATGGTCTTTTGCAAAATCTTATACATTCAAGGTTTGTCCATAACTCGGCCATTATTTCAAAAGTTTTATCTGAGTCTAACTTAAATAAATCATCAAAATGATGGAGGTTAAAAACCCACAATCCAGAATGTTCCTTTACTTAGTTTTATCAATTGTATCTATCGTCATTGTGATAAATGCATTAAGAAAGGACATCGATTATTCCTCCTTCGGTGATTGGCTGGATAGTCAATTATTATTCGGTATTTTAACGATTATCGGTTTTCCTATTCAGGCTTGGAGAGCTTATAAGGAAACTAAAAAGATAAAGGAAGAAAAAGTAGAGTGAAATTTGATCAGAGTTTCACAAACAAAAACGCGGTGCAAAAAATTTTTGCACCGCGTTTTTGTTTATCAGCAATATTAATTCCTCCTCCCCGTATCACTTGTACTCGGTATAGGTGGGGGTCCAATTAAAAAGTCATCATCCACACTTCCCGTTCCTGTGCTGTCTCCGCCGGCATCCAAAGTATCACTCCGGCTGGATTGGTAATAGTTTGGGCAATTATATTCCTTGTCAATTTTAAAACTTGGTTTCGGGAATGGTCCGGGTTCTATACCGATAGACTTGTCTTTATATATCTTTTCAAGGAAACTCCCGACAATTGGTAAAGCGGTTTTTGCACCTTCACCCAGATTTGTTGTCCGGAAGTGAATACTGCGGTCATCACCTCCAACCCAGGCACCGATAACAAGGTCACGTGTGATACACATAAACCAGCCATCTGAGTTGTTTGATGTTGTTCCCGTTTTTCCACCAATTTCATTATTATTTCTTGTCACATCAAATTTCCAACGGATACTACCTGAGGTACCACCTGCTTCTTCCACACCACCACGCAACATATTGACCATCAAAAAAGCAGATTCAGGACTGATTGCCTGGCGCGGCTCAGGTGCAAATTCCTGAACGATTTTTCCATTCTGATCTTCAATTTTTGTTACCAGAATCGGTTCAGTATATTGTCCGTTGTTGACAAAAACGCTGTAAGCCGCAACCATATCATACAAAGTAACATCAAAAGGCCCGAGCCCTATGGAAGGTACCGCTTTCAATGGCGTCGTAATTCCCATTTTTTTGGCATAACGCACTACGTTGGCCGCTCCAACATCATCCGTTAGCTGAGCCGTAACCGAATTGATCGATTGCGCCAGTGCACGGCGTAAAGTCATATTGGAATAAGTGAAATACCCATTTGCATTTTTCGGTTTCCATTCTTTCTCCTCACCGTCTTCCATGTAGTTTTTTACAAACGGCTTATCTTCAATCTCATCACATGGCGACATATTGTAGGTTGAGTCGTCGATGGCTGTTGTATAAACAAAAGGCTTGAAAGTTGATCCAGGCTGGCGTCTTCCCTGTTTTACATGGTCATATTTAAAATAATTATAATCCAGACCACCCACCCAGGCTTTAATATTTCCGTTATGCGGATCCATCGCCATCATGCCTGCACGCAGTATATGTTTGTAATATTCAAGAGAGTCCATCGAACTCCAGTATTTCTTGATCTCACCGCTCGTTTTCCAGTCATAAACCATCATGCTGTCCTTTTTATTAAGATACCATGAAATACTGTCTGGCTGATTCGGGAATTTGGCTGCGAGTGATTTATATCGGCTCGTCCGTTTTACAACAGAATTCAGGAAGTCAGGAATTTCTTTGCCGTCTTCATCGATCCACGGATTTTGTTTTCCCCAATGATCTTCAAAAACGCGTTGCAACTGTTTCATTTTCTGCGTCATCGCTTCCTCAGCTTTTTCCTGCATCCGGGAATCAATAGTCGTGTAAATTTTCAGTCCGTCCGTATAAAGATCATAACCATTTTCATCACCCCATTTTTTTACAAAATCAACAACCGCATTTTTGAAATAATTGGCATTCCCGTCATAAGGTGTTTCGAATTTGGTTTTCAATTCAATTGGTAGAGCACTGATTGAATCCGCGGCTTTGGCAGACAAATAGCCATATTTCTGCATTTGTCCGATAACTACATTTCGCCGTTCCAAAGATCTTTTGATGTTCCGTACCGGGTTATATGTAGTAGTAGCCTTTTGTAAACCAACCAAAACAGCGGCTTCCTGAACATTCAAACTGTCCGGCGATTTGCTGAAATAAGATTTTGCTGCGGTGTTGATACCGTAAGCATTATTTCCAAAATCAACGGTATTGAAATACATGGTCAGGATTTCCTGCTTTGTAAAATTTCTTTCCAGTTTAATTGCCGTAATCCATTCTTTGGTTTTATAAATCAAAGTGCTCAGACCCGGAACATATCCAAGGACACCTCGCGCATCTCTTTTTCTGGTTTTGAAAAGTTTTTTCGCCAGCTGCTGCGTAACCGTACTTCCGCCGCCGCGGTCAGTTTCTCCTCTTACAATGCCAAAAGCAACACCGGCCATAGCACGGTAGTCAATGCCAGAATGTTCGTAAAACCGGATATCCTCTGTTGCAATAAGTGCTTTAACCAAATTCGGCGAAATTTGATCATAGGTAACCGGTGTTCTGTTTTCAGTATAAAACTTCCCGATCATAACACCATCAGAAGTGTAGATTTCGGAAGATTGTGAAACTTTTGGATTTTGAAGATCTTCAACACTTGGCATACTTCCCATCAACCAAAGGAAGTTGGTTTCAATACAAAAAATGTAAAAGAAAAATCCAATAAATCCGTAAAGAAATAATTTCCAGGTAAAAACAACAGGCCTGTAAAAAGCAGAGTTTTTGTCAAGATTTTTGTCCCACCAGGCATGGTATGCCTGCCGTTTTTGATGCAGTGAAAGGAAAAGCTCCTCTGTCCTTGTTTTACCAACAAAGAGTGCAGTAATACGGAAAATAATACTTTTGAATATTCTTCGAAGCTGTGTTCCAATGAATTGAAACATTGCTTTCAGATTCTTGTAGAAGGTTTTGATTACTTCCATCAAACGTTAAGTTTCATAAAGGTGTCAAAGATAACAAAAGCCGGACACATCTCTGTATGTCCGGCTTTACGAGTGGCTCGCGCTAAGATTTTTTAACAAATTTAAGTGCCACGCCATTCATGCAATATCGCAATCCTGTTGGCTTAGGTCCATCATTGAAAACGTGTCCCAAATGACCACCGCAAGTCCTGCATACTACTTCGGTGCGGATCATTCCGTGACTTCGGTCAACGATTTCTTCAACACTTTTTTCACCAATAGGAGTAAAGAAACTTGGCCAGCCTGATCCTGAATCATATTTGGTATCAGAACTGAACAATGGGGTATCACATGCTGCGCAGATATAAATTCCTTCTTCCTTATTATCATTCAGCGGACTGGTGAAAGGCCTTTCTGTTCCTTTTTCACGTAAAACAAAACATTGCTGTCCTGTCAATTCTTTTGACCATTCCTCTTCTGATTTTATTACCTCTCTCATCGATTTTTTCGGTTTAAGTTTTCAGCATTGTCATCACCAAATCAAAATACTTTGTAACGAACAGGTGCCAATATTAGAACAACTAGCGCTTATGGAAAATTCGCCTGATCCAGGAATCTTCGGCCGGCCAGCATTTATTCGCTGATTCCGGCGGCCTTCTGAACAACCCGGCAGAAACTCCGAAATATAAATTAAAAGCTTTTGGATTTCCAACATTTAACAATCCAAGTATATGGTCCGTCCCAATCCAGATTGGACCAGCCCGCCCGGCCAGTCCAATGGTTGGTGAGCTATACCGGTTCATGATCGAAATAGGAACCGAAACTTCATACCACTTGTGTTCATATCTGGGTGTAACAGAAAGCACAGATTCACTTTTCATTCCAAACGCACTTTGTGGTATTAGATTTTGCACCCAAAGTGCATTGACATACACATTTGGTCTGACATTATAATCGCCGCTCAGTTGAAAAGCCATAGGCAGTATGGTTGAAAAATGAGCCGCCTGAGTACCTGAAACACCAAATGCTTTATTTACTGCATCATAAGCACCTTCCGATCCCATTAACTTCTGAAAATCATCATAACGTAAAATCTTGTTGGATGTTGAAACTTCCTGCTGTAACAAATACGTAGGATTTCGCCAGCGTACCCGGCCGATATCGGTTATGGAAGCAGAAATGCGGTACAGGTATTTATTTTTACTGTTATCTTTTTTTCGTTCTCCTCGTTCGGTGTAAGAATATTTATGGATATCGGGGCGATATTCGTAGACGGCGCCAAGATCAAAACCCCAGCCACTACCAGCCGGCGCATTTCCTAAAAGCCAGGAAACACTAGGTTTGAAATTTTGAAAAGCTTCGTCTCGTGTTATACCGTATTTAATATTGACCTGGTCGGCAACAATTAATTGCCTCCTGTTTTGCCAGGCCGGATCAGGTTGGATTGAATAGGAGGAGTTATCAACTTCTACGTGAGCGTTGTATAACCCGATGATTCGTTTTATGGTTACACCAACTTTTAGATAATCAGTCTCATTATCAATCACAGCACCGCCAACGGTCATGGCCAGTTCTCCCAATCCGTTCACATTCAGGCGGCCCGACTGATTTTCAAAATACTCATTTTGCAGATCAGTTTCTCTGGTAGTTTTGCTTAGGAGACGTGCAAGGGGTTCTGTGATGTTTGATCCGTTGATGTATGCCCGTGTACGTGCAGCAAGCCCCACGCCAATTTTATTTTTAAAAAGCCCGAACATGATCGATGGCAGACGCACATCTACGCCTGCATTCAGCCATTTGTCTCGGCCGTTTAATCTTTCTTTCAGATATGCCCGTGGAAATAATACGGCACCTTTTTCATTGCGGTATTGGTCGCCAACACTGTTTGTAACCAGACTTAGGAAAGAGTATGGGGCATTGTAACGGACGCCGCTGTTGGCAGTATACATGCCTGCCCCGACAAAATTAACATAAACGCTGTAACGACTATCGGCAACAAAGGCGGGATTATGATACAATGCCTGAGTCCCTGAATAATTTCCCATGGCTATGCCTTGCATAAACTGCGACCAGCCAATCGTAGAAAATCCCAATAAAATACCTGCAACAAGTAAACTTTTTTTATACATGTGTGTAAAACGGTAAACCTCAGGATTCATTATTCCGGATGCAAATTAAACAGGAACCAAACTGACATGCAAAGTTTGTTTAGCGATAGGGAAAACTTTTGGCAAGGAGGAAGAAAGCCGGATGTGTTTTGTGAATATAGACATTAAGACTACATTTAAGTTTGTTTCTAATTCTGAAAATTTTGCTTAAAATCCTTGAAACCATACTTTTTATCTTCTTTTTATCAGGATTGAAATCCGGGAAAATGTTTTTTTAGTAATCCAATAACGAATATATGTTTTGCAATTTGAAACATATGCCATATATTGTTCTGTTAATAATAGAAGTATACTTATTCAAATTTTGTATTGTATGAATTTTTCATTCTCTGATTATCAATGCGAGGAGTTCTTTGACGAGATGTTTACGCCTGATGGCCAGATTCGTCCGGGCTATGAGCATCTTAAAAATAAATTTGAAAATTTGACCCATGAAGATCTTACCAACAGACAGTTAGCTACTGAACGTGCGTTGCTTTCAATGGGTATAACTTTCAATGTTTATTCCGAAGGCGAGGGTACAGAACGGATTATGCCGATTGATATCATTCCAAGAGTGCTGCCAAATGCGGAGTGGGAATGGCTTGAAAAAGGATTGAAACAGCGGATCAAGGCATTAAATATGTTCATCCATGATGTTTATAATGAACAGAATATTTTAAATGACGGCGTAGTCCCCCGTGATCTTATTGAATCCAGTAAGTGTTTTTTAAAACCGTGTATTGGTCTGAATCCTCCGAAAGGAATCTGGTGCCATATAACGGGTACTGATTTAATAAAAGGTGACGACGGCACTTTCATGGTTCTGGAAGATAATTTGCGTTGCCCTTCCGGTGTGTCTTACATGATTGAAAACAGGGAATTGTCAAAACAGATATTTCCTGACGTGTTAGCCCGTACCGGTGTGCGCCCGGTTTCGGATTATCCGACAAGATTATTGCAAATGTTGCAGCACCTTGCTGACAGGCCGAATCCGACAGTTGCAGTTCTGACACCGGGGATTTACAATTCAGCGTATTTTGAACATTCCTATCTTGCCCAGCAAATGGGGGTGGAACTGGTTGATGCACGCGATCTTGTCGTTTCTGATGGTTATGTGAAAATGCGTACAACAAGTGGTCTTCAGATCGTTGATGTAATTTATCGTCGTATTGATGATACTTTCCTTGATCCGGAAGCATTTAATCTTGATTCGCTTATTGGTATTCCAGGAATTTTTGAGGTTTACAAAAAAGGACGGGTGGCTTTGGCAAATGCACCCGGAACGGGCGTTGCTGATGATAAAGTGGTATATGCTTACGTACCGCGCATCATTGAATATTATTTGAAAGAGGAAGCGATCATTCCTAACGTAAAAACATACATCTGCCGTGAGCCGGAGGATTTTAAATATGTACTTGAAAATATTCACGAACTGGTAGTTAAAGAAGCAAACGAAGCGGGCGGTTACGGAATGATGATCGGCCCGAAAGCAACGGAAGAAGAGCACGAATTGTTCAGACAAAAGATCCGTGACAATCCGCGCAATTACGTCGCGCAGCCTACTATTTCCCTATCACGCGTTCCTTGTATGGTTGATGGCCATGCAGAAGGCCGTCATGTCGATCTTCGTCCTTATATTTTATATGGTGATGATATCAGCGTAATTCCTGGTGGACTTACGCGTGTGGCGTTGAGAAAAGGATCTCTGGTTGTAAATTCATCTCAGGGAGGTGGAGGAAAAGATACCTGGGTGCTTTATTAAGGTGTAAATGATCAGATTTTTAGTAAACGGTAAAAAAACGTATATAAAGTTTGACTTTGAGGCACTGGCATTAAATTTTTAGTGTTAGCCATATACGTGAAACCGTTTACTAGAAACTATCAACAACACTTAAATTGAAAAAGAAATGCAACGTGAAGTAACCGGCTGGTTCAGTCCGTCGCTTAATAAACAAATGGATATAGCCGTTTACGGTCACTATGGTATCGCTTTGTTATTAATCCCTACGGCGTCGTCTGATTACCTTGAATATGAGCAAAATGGATTGATTGAAAGTATTGCCCCCTATATCAATTCCGGAAAAGTAAAAGTTTACTGCATCAATAGCATCAACGGTGAAAGCTGGCTTAATCCCTACATGCATGGATATGACAAGGCGGTCCGTCATCAACATTTCAATGATTATGTGATAAAGGAAGTCATCCCTTTCATCAAAGAGAATTCAAGTCCAAAAAACGAAATTATAACAGCAGGAGCATCACTGGGAGCATTTCATGCTGCAAATCTGTTTTTCAGATACCCTGACTTTATCAATGGCGTAATCGGGATGAGCGGGTGTTATGACCTGAGTGTTTACACGGATGGTTATTATGACGACAACGTATACTTTAATTCGCCAATTCATTATCTTTCACAATTAAAAGCAGAATGGCAGTTGTCGCTATACCGTGAAAGCCGTCATATTCATTTTATTACGGGTTCCGGTGCTTATGAAGTTCCTGAATATTCGCGGCAGATTTCTTCTATATTAAGCTCTAAAAACGTTCCTCACGAACTTGACATCTGGGGGCAAGATATGCCACACGAATGGTGGGTCTGGAAAAGAATGCTTCCTTATTATTTGGAAACAAGATTTTAAAATTTTCGAGTGCAAAACGTTATTTACTAACGATTACACTCGAAAATCTTATAACATTAATATTGGCAAGAATATGATTTGGTCAAAAATACTGATCAGGCTCCTTCGAACTGTCTTAAAAATCTGACGTCATTTTCAGTAAAAAGTCTTAAATCACTGATGCCGTATCTCAGCATTGTAATACGTTCGATACCCATTCCAAAGGCAAAACCGGTAAATTCTTCGCTGTCGATTCCAGCATTTGTCAAAACGTTCGGATCAACCATTCCAGATCCTGCAATTTCTACCCAGCCGGTATGTTTGCAGATATTACATCCTTTTCCTTTACATATAAAGCATGAAACGTCAATTTCAGCACTTGGCTCAGTAAACGGAAAGTAGGATGGACGAAGACGGATTCTGGAATCTTTATCAAACATTTCTTTGGCAAAGTGATAAAGCGTATCCTTCAAATCCCGGAAACTTACATTTCTGTCAACATATAAACCTTCAACCTGATGGAAAACACAATGTGCACGGGCTGAAATGGCTTCATTACGAAACACACGGCCCGGCATGATGGAGCGGATCGGCGGTTTCTGCCTTTCCATCAATCGGATCTGAACATTTGACGTATGCGTTCTCAACAAAACGTCATCCTTAACTGCTTCTTCACTTTTCGATATAAAAAATGTATCCTGCATTTCACGTGCCGGATGATTGTCGGCAAAGTTTAATGCACCGAAGTTGTACCAGTCTGTTTCAATTTCCGGACCGTATGATACATTAAAGCCCATACGTTCAAAAATTTCAATAATGCGGCGACGAACAATTGTCAGCGGATGAATACTGCCCTGTAAGTTCGGTGCAACGGGCAAAGTTAAATCAATCTGGTTTCCTTCATGCACATCATCAGAACTTTCCAAGGCTGTGCTAAACTCCTGAAAACGGGATTGAGCGAGGTTTTTCAGCGTATTCAATTCTTGTCCGACCGCCCGGCGATCATCCTGAGGAATGTTTTTCAGGCCATCAAACAATTCTGTGACAGCACCTTTTTTGCTTATGTATTTTAAACGAAACGCTTCCAGTTGTTCTTTGTTTTCAACCAGGCTGCCTTCTATTTCGTGAAGCAATTCTTTTACGCGGTCAGTAATCATAAATTTTATTGGTTGGAAGAAATAATGGATAAGCCGTAAAACCTGGATTTTCAGGTTACCATATTCCTGGAATTTTTTATTTGTGCCTGTTATTCGTGTCTTGACTCTGGGCTTAAAACTGGTGCAAAGATAGATAAAGTTAGATGCTTAGAAATGACAATTTTAACTACTTCGGAATTTAACGTAAAAAGAGCCTGATTTTAAGGATTTGGGCACTAGGTAAAATTACGTGTTTTACTAAGGTCAGTTACGTCATTTTACTTTTATAATTTTTTTAAAAATCTGATTTACAGAATTTTATATCAAAATACCTATTTCCGGGTACTTTTCTTAGAGCGTAGGAAGAGCTAAATTTGAACCGTCAAACAACGTAACTACGGCCAACCCCGAGCACTATGAAAACTTTAGGAGACTTTACCCATCAAACACTGTCAGATAATTCTTTTACTGACCGCGCCGTCCACATTTCTGTTCAGTCAATGGGCAGAACTATATTTCTAACTCCGGATGTCATCACATTTCTGGAAGGAGAAGGTAATTATACTTTCATATATACAAATGCAGGCAAAAGGTATTTAGTTTCAAAAACGTTGAAATCGCTTGCGGAGTTACTGGACAGCAATTTTATCAGGGTTCACAAATCGTATCTGGTTAATTCTATTTACGTAGTAGAACGTATGGAAGACGATCGTATGCTTCGTATGTCTTGCGGCAAAGAAGTGATTGTTTCACGCAGAAAGATTAAAGAAATTACAAATATACTTGATCATAGCAACCTGCGCATAAGCGCTTAAACCAATTGCCTATACCAAAACATTTACTTTTAAAATTAGTGGGTTATTCATATAGACAGCAGCCATCGCCAGATCGATGGCTGCATGTTTTTTTATAAGCCATCGGCAATCTGCTGTCGGCTGTCAGAAATTGATAATAAGATATTTCTTGAATTTGAATGAGGTCCAATAGCTAAACGCCAACCGCTATCAGCTAACTGCTTAGAACAGCTTAATTCCCAAAGTCACTTGCCATGAAGTTATTTTTTGACGAACGGTTGCACTGCTTCCGTCAATTGGCTTGTTATTTAATTTAAAAGTTGCAAGATCTGTAAAGGTACCTTCCTTACGTACATCCAGACTGAAACTTCCCAAATCAAGACCTGCACCAAATTGATAACCTACAACAGCGTTCGATAAAGCACCATCACGGTTGGAAGAATATTCTTTGAAAGCATCACTCAGCTTTTGGTTATCACCCACACGGAAGGAAAATAACGGACCTGCCAAAACGCGGATAGGACCTCCTTTTAGACCAATAAGAATTGGGACATCAATATTGCTGTATTTAATTTTGACGGTTTGAGCAGTGGTTGAGCCATCAGGGATTATATTAAAAGATCCGCCTTTTGTTGAAACCAAAACCTCGGGTTGTACAAAAATTGTTTTCCCAAAACGCATCCAAACCCCACCTACCATACCCGTTTTGGTATCCAGACTTTCTTTCAAATTATCGCGGACATCTGATCCATCAAATTTTTTGTAGGCATTTCCATTCTCATCATATCTGGTCGTTAAAACGTTGCCCATGGTTAGTTTGGACAAGTTAACTCCACCTTTAATACCAAATGCAAAACCTTTTGTCTGAGCCTGAGCAGAAATTACTGTTGTCAGGAATAAAAGCGTCACATAAATTGTTGTCTTGATTGATCTCATAAAGAAAATTGTTGATGACTAAAACCGATTGATAACGTCAGGAAATAAAAAACGATACGCGGAGAGGACGTTTTTTGATTTAACGGAAAAAAGGTTCGCATATTTGGGTAAATTTTCATGCCAGGAATTTAACAATTTTTACAACAACAAATTAAGGGAAAAATAATATGGCCAAAGCCAAAACAGCATATTTTTGTCAGGAGTGCGGGTATAATTCACCCAAATGGGTAGGTCGGTGTCCTTCGTGCGGAGAGTGGAATACAATGGTTCAGGAGGTCATTGAAAAGGAAGAAAAAAAAGCCACAGTTACCTGGAAATCGGTGAACCTTGCCAGTAAACCCAAAGCAATTGCTGAGATTGAATATGCCAATGAGCCGAGGATCATTACCAGCGATGGTGAACTGAATCGTGTTCTGGGTGGAGGCATTGTGCAGGGCTCACTGGTGCTGATAGGTGGAGAACCTGGAATAGGCAAGTCGACTTTGATGCTTCAAATTGCATTGACGCTCTCGGATAAAAAGGTTCTGTATGTCTCGGGAGAAGAATCTGACCAACAGATAAAAATGCGGGCGGAGCGAATGGCCTCCAAAAGCGATAATTGTTTTATCCTTACAGAAACCCAGACGGCTAACATTTTTCGGCAGATCGAAGAATTTCAACCTCAGATTTTAATTATAGATTCTATCCAGACCATGCACTCGGCATATATTGAATCCGGTGCAGGAAGTGTTTCGCAGGTAAGGGAATGTACCGCTGAATTTATGAAATATGCCAAAGAAACGGGCGTTCCCGTGTTTTTAATTGGTCATATTACAAAAGACGGCTCTTTGGCAGGGCCAAAAGTTTTGGAGCATATGGTAGATACAGTTTTGCAATTTGAAGGAGACCGGCATACTACGTACAGGATTCTGAGGACTCAAAAAAACCGGTTTGGCAGTACTTCGGAACTAGGAATCTATGAAATGCATAGCGCAGGGTTACGTCAGGTAAGCAATCCCTCGGAAATATTAATATCGCAGAGGGACGAACCGATTAGCGGAATCTCTATTGGATCAATGATGGAGGGGAATCGTCCACTTTTGATAGAAATTCAATCGCTGGTAAGTGTCGCAACCTATGGAACTCCGCAGCGAAGCGGAACTGGTTTTGATGCAAAAAGACTGCAAATGTTATTGGCCGTTCTGGAAAAACGGGGAGGATTCAGACTTGGTGTTCAGGATGTATTTTTGAATGTTGCAGGAGGTTTGCGTGTAGAAGATCCTGCAATTGATCTTTCTGTGGTGGCTTCCATCGTTTCATCCTATGAAGATGCATTCATTCCGCCTTCTGTTTGTTTTGCCGCCGAAGTCGGGTTAGGAGGGGAGGTAAGAGCCGTTAATCGTATTGAAAGCAGAATATCAGAAGCTGAAAAGTTGGGTTTCAAGAAGATTTATATTTCAAAGTATAACGGAAAAGGGCTTGATTTTAAAGAAGCCAAAATTGAAGTTGTAGCAGTGGCTCACTTGGATCAGCTTTTTATGGAGTTGTTTTTGAATAAATAAAATTGAATTTTAAATATTGTAATTCTAGCCTTAACAGATTCTTCGGATCATCCTGTTTATAGAAATACCGATGTGACCCGCGGGGCACACAACTCCATCGGAGTTTCTGCTTATCCAGAAGGCTACAATGGAACCGGGAATTTGGTCACCATCTGGTTTCTATAAACAGGAATTTAAAAAGGAGATGTAACTTAAATTTTACAAGAATTATCTCATCTTCGAATGCTTAGTCAGATAGGCCATTAGGACGGGATCGAAACCCTGGGCGATATCAGCTTCAATAAAATCAATTTTATATTGACCACATTTTAGCTTCAATTTTTGATAAAAATCGCCTACGAACTTTTGATACGATTCTCTTACCTGATCAGGCTGTACTTTTATTTTTTCTCCCGATTCAAGATCTATAAATTCGTATGGGCGGTTTTCGAATGAAAATGATTCTTCCGTTTTTTTATCCGTTACATGAAATAGAAGTACTTCATGCAGATTATGCCTCAAATGCTGCAAAGCAGAAAATATCAGATCAGCGTCTTCAAGATTTTCAAACATATCGCTGAAAATAACAACTAAAGAACGTTTATGAATTTTTTCTGCTAAAAGATGAATAATACTGGCAACGGAAGTTTTTTGTAGAGGACGTGATTTTTGTAGAAGTCCGTTCAGTTCCTGCATGATCTTGTGTACATGCGAAGGGGTGGATTTTACAGCCGTCTGAATTTCTATGGCATCTGAAAATGTACAAAGACTTACTGCATCCTTTTGTCTTTGAAGCAAATAAGTCAGGCTCGCCGCAGCCATCAGGCTAAACGTCATCTTACCATAATTTTCTTCCGGATAGTACATAGAGGAAGAAGTATCCAACAAAATATGGCAGCGAAGATTTGTTTCTTCTTCGTATCGTTTTACATATAAACGATCTGTTTTTGCAAAAACTTTCCAGTCAATATTCCGCGTTGATTCTCCTGTATTATATAATTGGTGCTCTGCGAATTCAACAGAAAAACCGTGAAAAGGAGATTTATGCAGGCCGGTAATAAAACCTTCAACCAGCTGCTTAGCCAGAAATTCCAGGTTACCAAATTCTCTTACTTTTGCTAAATCCAGCTGCCTGATATTCATAAACCAGAAATCGTTGTTAATCTTTCGTCCGCATGGAAATTATTTTTCCGACTTTATGATCGATATCTTCATTGGAATCCAGCATAATCATTCCTTCCATACCAACAATACGCATAGAAACTTTTGCAACTCCACTCGAAACGATGCCGATCAGACGTGCTGCTTCTTTACTGATATCTACAATTCTGTTGTGGGAAAATGGGCCTCTGTCATTAACGCGTACTATAACTTTCTGGTTGTTAGACAGATTTGTTATTTCCAGCATAGTATTTAAGGGTAATGAACGGTGAGCTGCGGAAAGCTCGGAACTTTGATGTGTTTCTCCAAAGGAGGTTTTCCGGCCCTCAAAGCGGGAAGAATAGAAAGAAGCGCTGCCAACTTCTGTTTTGCCAAGACTGATCTGTGCGTCTGCTGTGAATGCTGCCAGTGACAAAAAGAAAAGAATCAGAATCCGAGGATAAGTCATATCTGAGAGTTTAGGTGAAACATAATTAAGCCCATCGGGCCTTAATTCTTTACCAAAATCGACAAACCGTGACGGCCACAATAATGTCGATTCTTCAAATGTAACGGATTTAACCCAAAAAATTGTACACTGTACCGATAAAGTACAAGAGAAATGTCGAAAATTTAATTTTTCAGGCGTTAAGGATTTGCTAATATGTGCCGGTTTTTTTGTTCGCAGCAATAAACTTTCTATTTTAGCGTTTGCAAACCTATTAAAAACTAAACATAGTGGAAGACAGAGAGCAAATCTACTCCAAAAGGGTCAGGGCGGGAAAACGGACTTACTTCTTCGATGTTCGCTCAACGCGATCCAACGATTATTACCTAACCATTACCGAAAGTCGGCGTCATCCGCAGGGAGAGGGCTTTACGTATGAAAAGCATAAAATGTTTTTGTACAAAGAGGACTTTGATAAGTTTGTAGAAGCTTTGAAAGATGCAGTAGATCACGTGAAAACGGAATTAATGCCAGAAGTTGATTTTTCTCAATACGAAGCCAAAGCGGATGAAGTAGACGCCATTGGTGAGTCAGATTTGAAGTGGGAGTAAAAAAACTTTACGTTTTTAAGAAGGCCTTCGCAAATCATTGACGAAGGCTTTTAGTTTTTCTGTCCGGTAATTGGTAATTTTGCATGAAATTATCAGGACTTGCTATTTAGGTAAGGCCATTTACCATTTTAATATGATGAGTTTATTGGCTTACAAAGTCTGCTCATCTCATTTGTCTTAGTTTTTATGAGCCTTCAATGTGGAATTGTTGGATTACCGAACGTTGGGAAATCCACTTTATTTAATGCTATCTCTACCGGTAAAGCCGAAGCAGCCAATTATCCTTTTTGTACAATTGAGCCCAATGTTGGGGTTGTAACTGTTCCTGATGAACGTATTGACGTATTAATCGGATTGGTAAAACCACAAAAAGTGATACCTACGATCATGGAATTCGTGGATATTGCCGGATTGGTAAAAGGCGCGAGCCAGGGTGCTGGTTTGGGAAATAAATTTCTTGCCAACATCCGTGAAGTAGATGCGATCGTTCACGTGGTTCGTTGTTTTCAGGACGAAAATGTCGTTCACGTTGAAGGAAAAGTTGATCCTGTTTTTGATAAAGAGATCATCGATATCGAATTGCAGTTAAAAGATCTTGAATCGATCGAAAAAAAAATTCAGAAAACTGAAAAAGGAGCAAGAGCGGGTGATGCTAAGGCAAAAGCAGAACTTGAACTTTTGAAAAAATATAAAGAAACACTGGAAGCCGGGAAAAATGCCCGTAGTCTTGTGGTTTCTGATGCAGATTTGAAAGAAGCTGCGGTTGGTGATTTGAAATTGCTTACGGACAAGCCGGTGCTTTATGTAGCAAATGTGGATGAAGATTCGATGCTTTCTGGTAATGAATATTCTGAAAAATTGAGAGAAGCCGTAGCACATGAAGGTGCCGATGTGATCATTCTTTGTGCCGCTATTGAATCACAGATTTCAGAAATCGAAGATGAAGAGGAGCATGAAATGTTCCTTGGAGAGTATGGCTTGAAAGAGTCAGGACTGAGTAAACTGATTAAAGCATCTTATGCGCTTTTAAATTTGATTACTTATTTTACGGCAGGTGTGAAAGAAGTTCGTGCATGGACGATCGTGAAGGGCTGGAAAGCGCCGCAAGCTGCCGGTGTCATTCACAGCGATTTTGAAAAAGGATTTATTCGTGCCGAGGTTATTAAACTGGCTGATTATGAGTTATACAAATCAGAAGCCGGTGTAAAAGAAGTAGGGAAAATGGCTGTTGAAGGAAAAGAATACGTTGTTGCAGACGGCGATATCATGCACTTCCGTTTCAATGTGTAAATGATGTATATATTCGTAGGTTAGAAATATGTTAAAAGAATTGGTAGTCAACTAAAAAATTGACTACCATTTCTTTTTGATACCCTCCCTGGTAAATTATATTAATCCTCAATCTGATTTGCCAGATCTTTATGAATCATGGCGCGAAAGGTATCAGCCATATAAATGATATTATCAATCTGGAACTGTGCTTTTTGTAAAATACTGACGCTAAGACCATCCACAATCAATCTGTCAAAAAGCTGGTGCAGCAAAATCAGTTCATTCACATTGACAGAGAAATCCCTTACAATATACATTTGAAATCCCCGATCTTCTTTCTTTGAAAAATAAAGGACAAGAAACAGATCTGTTGTGTTAAAAAAGGAGATTACCTGATCTTCGTCAAATTTTGACGGCATTTCATGATGGTCAACCAGGCAATCAATTATTTCAGTCTGGTCGCTTGTCAGATACAAGTTAGGTGTTAAATCCCAAGCGGGTGAGTTCGCTTTCATAGAGGTGATTTATGAATAGGTGTCTTTATATCTATAATATACTAATCTTTTAAAAAATTAGATCATTTCAAGAAAAATAAATTATCTTCTTCGGTTCCACTCTACTGTTTTATAACCTACCAACAAATCGGAACGGCCAGCTGGAGGCCGGTGATAGACAAGTATATCATAATCGTTTTCTGTCACAGCATAATTTCCTTCAATATTCCCCTCGTCAGGTTTTTCACCAGCTCTGACCGTTGTATAGTCGTAATTAATGACACCCTGTTTTATAACCATCTGGCACTGATATGCTTTTGCATCAGCGTTGTATTCCATTTTATTGCGGTCATTGAGTTGCCATAGATTGTACGCGCCGTTCACATAGAAGGTTGCGTCGGGATCTTCGGCGATTTTTAATGTGAAAAGAACAGGAGTATAATCGGCTTCCACGCTTCCACGGCCGGATTCTTTTTGATCCACAAAATACTGGCCATTCAAATCTTCTATCTGTATGTAGCCATTATCAGCCCGTGATTTATCCGGCGATATAGCAAGGCTTGTCTGGTCTGCGGCACGCTCGATTTCATAAACGCCATAACCTCGCCCGGATAAAGTTCGGCTATCAAAATACCTGAATTCATTTCCGCCGGGAAATGTATTTTCCAGATTGAAGAATGTATATTCTAAAAGCTGATCAAACGGCTGGACATTAGTTGGCTTGAAATTGGTTTTTGCCTGATCCCAACGGAAGTTTTTACGAATAAATACCTTCAAATCCTGCTGTGGAGAAATCAGGTTGTAGCCTTTGTAACTGATACTGAAATCAATTTGCTGATCAGTGAATTGCTGCTGAATGCCCTGCGAAAAACGAGCCTCAGCCGTAATTCCTATCTTTGTGTCATAAATCATAAATCTTCTGGTTAAAAGCGTCTTTTTTCCTCTGTCAGTATAAACCATCAAAACATAATTTCCTGACAATTTCAGTTTTGGTACTTCAAATCTGTAATGTGTATACGGGACTTTTGTACTAAACGATTGTTCGTAGGATGTGATCGGATAATCGTTATACTCATAAGTAAATTCAATATCGTTCAGATTTGATTTGGTCCAATCGGCGTTACAAGAGTAAATTTTTGCACGTAATCCTGTCATATTGGTACTCATATCATCAAATTCAAGCACAAGCGGAAAGGTGCTTTGAATGGGGATGATCGGCGGTGAAATTAGTCTGGTTGGATTTTCTTTATCCTCAATACCGGGATATAACAAAACCGTTTTAATATCGTCGTTATAAATAAAATCTTCCAGGCGCACGTCCTGAAACTGTGCGTTGGAAGTAAAGAAACTCAGACTGAGAAGTGTAAAAAGTATATAGCGCATAAAATAGGTTTGAGACAAAAATGTAACTTTTAAACAAAGACAACGTATTAAGGACAACGATGTTTTTTAACATAATTAACTATTTTTGTTGTAGAACCGAAACAATATGACAGCACAACCTCAAAAATATTATTCAGAAGAAGAATATCTGGAAATAGAACGCGACGCCGATTATAAAAGCGAATATTATAAGGGTGAGATTTTCGCGATGGCCGGAGCTGGTCATAATCATAACCGGATTGTAGGTAATTTAATGGGTGAATGTTACATTGCTTTTAAAGGAAAGGAATGTCGCACTTATTCCAGCGACCAACGCATTCACATTCCGGAAACGGGACTTTATACTTATCCGGATTTGCTGATCGTTTGTGATAAAAATCAATACCTGGATGATAAAAAAGACACGATACTAAATCCCACGGTCATTATAGAAGTACTTTCTGAAAGCACCGAAGCTTATGATCGCGGTGAGAAATTTCATTTTTATCGGAGCATACCCTCTTTGCAGGAATATGTTCTGATCAATTCCCGGTCATTTGCGGCAGAGGTTTTCCGCAAAAATGAAGACGGCCTTTGGTTTTTGGCATCGGAAGCGTATCAATTGAAAGATCAGTTGGAGTTTGCCAGTGTTGGCCTGACACTTTCAATGGAAGATATTTATGCGCAGACAGAAGATTTATTAAAGTCGGCTTAAAAGTAAAAGGTCATTTTCGCGCGAAGCTGAAAATGACCTTTAAGATTTTATCAAAGCGAAATTATTATCCTAATTCTTCCACTTTCATCATGGCATTTTCCCATGATTCGGTTGCTTCATCAAGCTTTTTCTTGACGTCAGCGTAAAACTTGTTCAATTCAGCCAGCTTGGCAGAGTCATTATAAATCGAAGGCTGAGCCAATTTTGTTTCGGTTTCAGACTTTTTGGTTTCAAGATTGCTAATCGTAGCTTCCAGCTCTTCAACCTGTTTCTTCGCCTTTTTTAGCTTTTGTACATCTTCCGGAGAAGTTGATTTATTGTTATTCGGTTTCTGCGTATTTCCATTAACCGCCTGATTGCTCTTTACTTGTGGCGGCGCACTGCTAACCGTTGCTTTTTCACTCACAGCTGACTGCAACCCGCGCTCTTCAATCCATCTTTCATACTCTACATATGTTCCAGGATATTCCTTGATCTGGTGATCTTCGATATACCAGATTTTATTGGCAATTGATTCAACGAAATATCTATCGTGAGAAACTACGATGTAACTTCCTTCATACTGCTGCAAAGCCTGGATCAAAATATTGACCGACTGCATGTCCAGGTGGTTGGTAGGCTCATCTAGCAACAGGAAATTTGCTTGTGAAAGCAGAACTTTTGCTAAGGCTACACGGGATTTTTCACCTCCGGAAAGTACCTTAATCTTTTTAAATACATCATCTCCCGAAAAAAGGAAACAGCCCAAAACCGTACGTAATTCCGTTTCTGTTTTGGTCGAGTTTGCGTATTTAAGTTCTTCTAAAAGATTATGATTAACGTTCAGAGATTCAAGCTGATGCTGAGCGTAGAATGTAAACATCACATTATGCCCCAATCTTCTTTTTCCTTCAATCGGCTCTGTACCCGCTACAACACGCAAAGCCGTAGATTTACCACGTCCATTCGCTCCGATTAATGCAATTTTATCACCGCGCTCCATGGTAATACTGGTATGGTCCAGAATCACTTTGTCGCCATATGCTTTTGAAGCATCTTCCAGCTGGAAAACGTGACGGCCTGGTTGGGTAGTGAACTGGAAACGGAAATGAACTTTTGCATTTTCGTCAACAACAGCATCCACAACATCCATTCTGTCAAGTGCCTTAACACGGCTTTGTACTTGTTTGGATTTTGTTGCCTTGGCTTTAAAACGTTCAATGAAACGTTCTGTCTGCTTTATTTTTGCCTGCTGATTTTCAAAAGCCCCGCGCTGAATATCATTACGTAAAGCTTTTTCTTCCAGATAGTACGAATAATTTCCGGAATATAAATTCAATTTTCCTCCTGAAACCTCAACAATTGTATCAACGGTATTGTCAAGAAATGCCCTGTCGTGAGAAACCACGATCACGGCACCTTCATAACTCTGAACATATTTTTCAACCCACTGAATAGACGGTAAGTCCAAGTGGTTGGTAGGTTCATCGAGCATCAAAAGAGACGGTTTTTGCAAAAGAAGTTTTGCAAGCATTACCCGCATTCTCCATCCCCCTGAAAATAATCTTAAAGGTCTGTGAAGATCATCCGTTACAAAACCAAGTCCTTCCAGGATTGCCTCTGCTTTGGATTGAATGGTATAACCGTCAAGCGCATCAAACTCGTCCTGAACTTTCGCAAGTTTATCTACGAGTTCATCGCGGTAGTTATGCTCCATATCATGCAGGATTTTATCAATCTGCACCTGAAGCTGATTCTGGCGTTCAAATGCCTGCATGGCAACGGCCAAAATTGACTCATCGCTTTGGTATGAAAGCAAATCCTGGTTCAGGAAACCAATCGTGCAATCTCCTGATTTAGAGATGCGCCCTTCATCCGGCTGATATTCCCCATCGATCATCCGAAGCAGGGTAGACTTCCCTGTTCCGTTCAACCCGATAAGGCCAATTTTCATTTTTGGCTTAATATGAAGCGACGCGCCATCGTAAAGTGCACGGTCGCCAAGAAAATAACTGAGGTTCGTAATCGCGATCATGCCGCAAAGGTACGGATAAGATAGAGATTGTAAAAATGCAACTTGTTGGAATAGTTATAAAATCAAATAGTTAATCCGAAATATGACATTAATCTTGTAAATTTGTGTTGTGGGTTACAAATAGTTTTACTGAGGTTTTAAGAGGGGCACAGAGTTTTTTCTTTAACAAAAATAACTCTGTTTTTCAATTGATACTTCGGCCTGCTGTGGGGCTTAGGATAATTATTATGATCAAATTTTTTTCATACATGAACTATACATACAAGTTGAGGCTGGTGCCAGAGGCTGAGGGAGGATATACGGTTTTTGTTCCGGCTCTTCCGGGATGCATTACTTATGGTGAAAGTATCGACGAAGCATTGGAAATGGCGAAAGAGGCTATTTCTTTATACGTTGAAGAGTTAACAGAACGGGGGGAGCCAGTTCCCGATGATAGTAATACTTTGGAGTACTCTCTTAGTCTTGTTGCTTGAACTTATCACCGAAATATTTAATAAGACTTTTAGAGTATAATGGTTTTATTTTTAAAAGATCGAAAGGATCGCATCAGGTTTTTTACAACGAGCATTCCAACAAGACGGTCATAGTGCCGTTTCATGGAGGAAAAGATCTAAAAAAAGGAACATTTCTAGCCATTATTAAACAAGCTGGAATAGATATCAGCAAATAATAATCTATATTTTGAATAACCTATTCCCCATCTTCCTGAAACTTGAAAATCTCCATACACTGATTGTTGGTGGGGGATATGTTGGTCTGGAAAAAATTACTGCGGTTTTAGATAATTCGCCAGAAGCTAGGGTTACTTTGGTTTCTCCGGAAATAAGGCAGGAAATTCGTGAGATCGCAATTAATAACGAAAGGATTTCCTTGATAGAAAGAAAGTTCGAAGATGGTGATTTGTCGGAAAAAGATCTGGCCATTGTGGCGACGAATGACAAGGAAGAAAATAAACGAATTAAATCCGTCGCCCGGGCTAGACATATGCTTTGCAACGTCGCCGATACTCCTCCACTTTGTGATTTTTATCTTTCTTCCGTGGTTAAAAAAGGTAGTTTGAAAGTTGCGATTTCAACCAATGGCATGTCGCCAACGCTGGCAAAAAGGCTTAAAGAAGTGTTGACTGAGGCATTACCAGATAATCTTGAAACGGCCATGGAGCAATTGAAAGCGGTCAGGGATATGCTGAAAGGCGATTTTGCTTATAAGGTTGATGAGTTGAACCGGATTACTTCTGTCCTGGTGGAAAAGTCTGAGATTAAGGAGTAAGGTCGCTTAATGAACCAGTCCAAACTCCTGCATCGCTCTCGGGAAATTTTTCCCTTCATGTCCGGATCTGCTTAATTTTACCAGGGCAAATCTTTGAAGTGTATCAATTTTAATCCACTGTTTTCGTGTCAATCGGGGACAGTCCCACTCCGCTGCTTTTGTCTGTACTTCTTCTGGAACTTCGTTCAGAATATTCCAGCTATCGTCCACCGAAGCCAGTGAACCTGCTTCGTGACTGGCATATTTCCAAACCAGTTTATTTACAAAGTCGCCGTATTGATCAATTTCTGAATTGAGACAACAAGGTAAATACGCCAGTTGTGTTTTTTCTTCAACACTGATTTTTACCCATTCCGGAAGTTTTAATTTAATACCACAGGTGTCGAGTTTGTATCGGACAATCATTGGAATACAACGCATCGATTCAACAAAATCACTTTCAAATTCGAAGAAAAACGGAGTAATGATTTCAGTTTTCATTTTGATTTCAGATTAAATTGATTGCAGGTAGCTCAATTTCAACGAATTCATTTTTTTTGGTACCGCAGGTTGGGCAGGAATATTCCTCTGGTAAGGATTCAAAGGGTATATTTGGTAAAATATTATTAAGCTCGTCGCCATAATCAGGATGATAAATCGTCAAACAATTCGGGCATTGATGAACTAAAATTTTTGCCGATAATACATCTTTTATTTCATCCTCAATTTGAATTATTTCTGCATTTTCGAAGGTCCGGCGATTGTTAAATTGTCGGCATAATCGTTCAAGTTGCCATGGCAGGTGAATCTTGAACAACCCTTTTTGAAACAGGACATGTTTTCTGCTATTGGGATTGAAATTTTCAGTGTGATAAATGTCGTAAACACTTAGTAAAGAAAGCTGTGCAATACTGATCACCGATCTTTTTCGAACTAAAACGGAGCCAAAAACTTCTGATTTTTTTCGTGTCTGAATACCGAAGCAAAGTCCAAAAGTTCTTGTGTCATTTTTTTCAATATATCTTATCAAATAATCTTTGAGCCGGGTACCATCTACGGTGTGGTCTTCTGTTTGCCAGGCTAATTCGTTTGCTGCATGGCGGACATTGATATTGTGTTTACCAAGAATGTTACTCCATGAAGCACGTTGCGAATCTTCAATACCTTTGATAATTAATGACCTCCACGGAGTTACACAGATTTCACCAACACGGGTTTTCAGGCATAACAAACACAGGTCAATCAGAAACTCAACCGGAAACAGTTCATCGCGGCGGTATAATCCCAGCCAGGTTCTTGATTCATACCGGTTAAATCCCTCATAGTAAGGAAGTGAAAAAGATGGTAATTCCAATTCTTGCGTCGCTGGAATGGATACGTAAGCTGTTTCATTTCTTACCGCCTCATACAAACTTTCCAGACTCTGGCATTCCTGATGAAGCATGCAATTTTCCAGAATTTTTGCCAGCCGTCCGATTTCATTGGTATAAATTAATTCCGGCCAGCGGAATAGATTGTTGCTTTGTTTTAGTCTGATATATAGATACCAGTATTGTGGCTCTGGCGATGAAACGAAATTTAGATTTCCGGTGAAAAAGGGCGTAAAGCTCTGGTTTGAATCGGAAATATTGATTTTTAACTCAGGTTGATAATCAAAACTGTCCAGAACAGAATGATATTCGTTGTTGCCCAACCATTGTCCGGTTCTGAAAACTTCTTCGCCGCAATAGGAGCTGATGATATTTGGGTGTTTCTCTGTATTAAGTTCGTAGCTGATATTTAATTTTTGAAGATCTTTTTCAATAAAACGCACCACTTCGTAATGCACAGTCAATAACAGTTGCTGGCGCGCTCCGAACCTGACTTTCCGGATACCGGATGACCATGCGACCGTTAAAATATCTTTAAGATATCCCGGCGATACGATTCCTCCTGGGAGGTTGATTTTTATGGTGTAATAATCGCGCATGGTTATTTTGAAAATATATTGATAATCATTTGATTTTCGAATTGTCCGATTGGGGTTCGGTGGTATTCCTCCGGTGTGATTCCCCCGGCACGATTCCACGGCGCGATAGGGCGTTGCCCCATCCTAAGATATCGCATCCTTTCAGGGCCATGGAATTTCGGTCGTCATAGCCCTGAAAGGGCGACATATTTTAGCGTTGGGCAACGCCCATCGGATTTGGGTGTTTGGGATAATCCATTCATCACACCGCCACCATCTCCATCCGCTCCAAAATCGCCCGAACCTCCGGCCTACATGATCCGCAACCCGTTCCTGCGCCCGTTTTCTGGCAGAGTTTTTGGAAATCATTGCATCCATCACGAATTGCTTTTTCCAGATTTCCCTGTCCGACACCATTACAAGAACAAACCAATTTTCCTTCCATTGGATCTACACGCTGGCTGGCCCTTAACAATTGAAGCCGTTTTTCAGAGAGTTCAGTGCCCTTTGCAATCAAATCCCTAAATTCCAGAAATTCATTTTTGTCACCAATCAAAATAGCACCGACCAGCCTGTCCTGGTGAACGATACACTTTTTATAATATCTTTTTGATTTATCTATAAAGACAATCTCCTCATAAGTCGGGTCATTGGCCGGTGCTTCCGTCATACCAATACTGCTCATGTGCAGGCCTTCCATTTTCAGGATGTTCATTGAAACACTACCCTGATATGGCTGGGAGATATCACCTGCAATAAAATGAGCGGCGACTTCCGCCTGTTGTTCCGCTGCCAGCGTTATTCCCCACATTTGTCCCCGCCACTCAGCAATTTCTCCCGCCGTAAAAATGGATTCGTCCGAAGTCTGCATGTAATCGTTCACGAGAATTCCTCGTTTATTTTCAATCCCAGCCTCACTTGCCAGTTCAATCGTTGGTACTGTTCCAATGGCCAGAACAACCACCTGACACGCTATTTTTCGTCCTGATTTTAATAGTATTCCTTCAACTTTTGTATTTCCGTTATAGGTTGAAACTTCATCGTTGAAGAAAATTTCAATACCGCGGTCTGTCAAATCCTGATATAATAACTCACTCGCCAGAGGGTCCAGCTGCCTTTCCATCAATCGTCCGCTTCTCTGGATAACTGTTACCCGAATGTTCATTTTACGAAAGGAAGCAGCCAGTTCCAGTCCCAAAATTCCGCCGCCGACTATGACCGCATGTGCATCAGTTTGATTTACAAAAGGCAAAAGTTTGTCAGCGTCCATCCGCGAACGCATATTGAAAATACCTGGTAATTCCGGAACACCCTTGGGCATAAAAGATCTGCTGCCCATGCCCAGAATCAGTTTGTCGTAGGTATGCTCATTGCCTTCATTATCGGTCAGGATTTTATTTTTCCGGTCAATATGCACAATACTGATTCCTTTGTGAACAACAATATTGGCATCAGAAAACTGATCCTCCCTCAATTTTACAAGCTGCTCCCAGCTTTGTTCGCCGCTGATATAATCGGGGAGCAAAACCCGGTTATAAAACGGATAAATTTCTTTTGAAAAAACATGGATTTCATCATTTTGGTTGAGTGTCCGGTATGTATTGACAAAACCCAAACCGGCAGAACCTGCACCGATGATAATAATTTTTTCAAAGGGTTTTTTGTATAAAGAAACTTCAATTGCTGAAAATTTAAAATCCGGTTCTTTGGAACGAGGATCAACCAGCGAATTTGTAAGATTATTTGCCCGCCCTAAATTACTTCCCAAAATCTTCCCCCAGTGCATCGGTAAAAAGCACAATCCCTGTCGCACGTCTTCGGTCAATTGCGCTTTAACCCGAACTTCCCCGCGACGGCCCTGCACAACGACAAGTTTTCCTTCAGTTATATTTCTTGTTTCTGCATCCTTCGGGTGAATCTGCAAAAAAGGTTGTGGTATATGTTGTTTAAGTTTTGTTACCCGGCCGGTTTTCGTCATCGTATGCCACTGGTCACGGATGCGGCCGGTTGTCAGTACCAATGGAAAATGCTCATCTATTGGTTCAGAAGTATTTTCGTCCGCAATGGCAAAAATTTGAGCTCTTTTGTTAGGAGTATAAAAATTGTGATCTGTGAAAAGTCGTTTCGTTCCGACTGCTGACGAATCGGTTATTTCGTGATTAATTGTCGTTTCATTATCAACTGATTTTTTTGCCGCCAACGGCCACTGAACACTCCGTTTATTTTTGAGCAGATCGTAACTTACACCCGTCACATCAATATTCGAATTCGCTGTAATTTTGACATATTCGTCATAAACCTCAGATGAGTTTTTATAGTCAAACGCCTCTGAAAAACCCATTTTTTGCGCAAACTTCCAGATGATTTCAGCGTCTGGCAAAGCTTCCCCCGGCGCTTCAAGTGCTTTTGGCAGATAAGTAATCCGCCTTTCCGCATTGGTCATGGTGCCTTCTTTTTCCAGCCAGGCGGCTGCCGGCAAAACCACATCAGCGAAATGAACGGTATCAGCCAGATTTGAAACATCCTGAACTACCACAAAACGTGAATTTTTCAACGCTTTCTCTGCCATATTAAGGTCCGGCATACTCACAAGCGGATTGGTATTGATAATCCATATCGCCTTCAATCGATCATCGGCCAATGCTTCAAACATTTCAGTGGCAGTGAAGCCAGGTTTGTGTGCAATTTTAACCGGACTATCCCAAAAAGCCTCCATTTCTTCCCGGTGTATAGCATTGGTCACATCACGATGTGCGGGAAGAATATTGGCCAGTCCGCCCGTTTCGCGGCCGCCCATGGCGTTTGGTTGTCCTGTTAAAGAAAATGGACCGTTACCGGGAGAGCCGATTTTCCCTGTTATTAAGTGCAGATTGATCAGCGAAAGATTTTTATTTACCCCAATCACCGATTGATTTAACCCCATTGTCCATAATGAAAGAAAGCCTTTCGATTCACCAATCCATTCAGCAGCCTGATATACATCTTTTGCTGCAATTCCGCATATTTCAGCAGCTTCCTCAATCGTTCTTTCAAAAACCTTTTCCTGAAAATTTGAAAATCCGTCTGTGTGATTTTCTATAAAATCCTGGTTGATATATTTTTTTTCAATAAGAATCCGTCCAATGGCATTATTTAAAACGATATCAGTTCCAGGAATTATTCCCAAATGAAGATCCGACGAGCGGGCTGTATCTGTTTTACGCGGATCGACACAGATGATTTTTACATCCGGATTAGCCGCTTTATGTGCTTCAATTCTCCGCCATAAAATCGGGTGGCACCAAGCCGGATTTGCTCCTGTTACGTAAAAAACATCTGCTTCTTCAATATCATCATAACAAACCGGCACACAATCTTCGCCTAGCGAAAGTTTATAGCCTACCACGGCAGAACTCATGCAAAGCCGGGAATTGGTATCGATATTATTGGAACCGATAAATCCTTTGATGAGCTTGTTGACCAGATAATATTCTTCTGTCAGGCATTGACCGGAAACGTAAAATGCAACCGAATCAGGGCCGAATTTTTTAATCAGTGTTTTAAAAACAGCAGCAGTCCGGTCCAGCGCTTCGTCCCAGGTAACCTGTTGTAAAGGCATCGAGCGGTTCAGCCGCATTTGCGGATACAGCAACCGGTCCGACTGATCCATCACGGTGTAATGCAAATTCATTCCTTTTGAACAAAGCATACCTTTGCTGGAGGGATGTTCTTTATCTCCCTCCAGGCTCAGTTGGCCGTTAGTTTCCTTTGTCACAACTACGCCGCAACCCACGCCGCAATAGCAACAGGTAGATTTGAAGGTATCAGAGGAATTTTTCATAACAGCCAGTATATTTATTTAGTATCTAAGAATTCGCAGTTTCCAGCGTATTCGATTCGGGTACGGTTGTTCTTATTTTATCAAAATTGACCAAAGCGACAATCGCAGCCACACAAGCAATCGCAACACCGATATAGACAAAAGCCTGAGCGTAAGAGATTGAGCTGGACTTGAACAAGAATCCCGCCAATACAGCGCCTACATTTCCACCTGCGCCCACAATTCCGCTTACTGAGCCGATTGCTTTTTGATTAACAAACGGAACAATGGCATAAGTAACACCATTTGCCATTTTCAAAAACATAGCAAAACATAACATGCTGATCACGGCGATTGTCAGTGTAGAGCTTTGCGCGAAAAGTGCGATACCAATTCCTTCTAAAGCTAACAAAAGTGCCAATAAACGGCCTTTGCCAAGCATACCGTATTTCAAACCCACTTTATCCGCTACAATTCCACCCAAAGCCCGGGCGAATAAATTCATGAAACCGAATGTTCCCGCAAGGATTCCCGCAACTGCCAGCGTTGCATTGAAATTTTCAAAAAAGTACAAAGCTGCGATATTATCAAACGTAATTTCAATACCAAAACAAGCTCCGTATGCAAGAAAAAGTGCCCAGGTACGCGGGTCTTTCATCGCCATTGTCATGGTACCTTTCACTTTAACGGTCGAGTTTTGAGTCGATTCAGGTAGCTCATCAAAGTTTCCGGCTGGTGTATCTTTCGTGTAGAAGTAATAAACAAAAGCGAAAATCAAAAGAGCCACACCGGGAATAATCATGGCCAAACGCCAAGCCGATTCAGGTAAATAACCTGCACCGATAAATCCGGCGAAAATCAAAGGCATCACCATATTCGTAACCCCGCCACCCAGATTTCCCCAGCCACCTGCAACCGCATTGGCGGTACCCACAATTTTCTTGTCAAACATGACAGATGTGTGATATTGGGTAACGACAAACGAAGCACCGATCACACCAATCGCTAATCTGAAAAGTAAAAATCCTTCATAGGAGTGAACCAGCCCGACGGTCATAACCGGTATGGAACAGATTCCTAAAAGTGCAGTGTACGTTTTTCTTGGTCCCCAGGAATCACAAAGTTTTCCAACAGCGATACGGGCAATAACCGTTGCGGCTACGGATGCAATGATGATATTCCCGATTTGTCCTTTTGTTAAACCCAAATCCGTTTTAACAACGGTCATCAGCGGAGCCAGTCCGAACCAGCCGAAAAAGCATAGGAAAAAAGCCATCCAGGTCAGGTGGAAAGTACGCATTTGTACGCCTTTCGCACTGAATATATTTAATTTTTGTAACGGTTTATTCGACATTTCCATAGTTCAATACGTTTTAAACTTTTGATAATAAGAGTGATGCAGAATTTGAAATCTATATGATAAGAGGTTATTTCAGGAAGTCAGGCTTAATACTGATCATCAGATATGCCCAATTGGCCATTTTCTGTGGATCCGTTACTGCCTTTACCTGAGCAAGAGAATTTGTTGGTAAAAAGGTGCAATATCCTCCCTGAAAACTGATGGTTTTTGTTAAATTATAGGTGGCGATAATATCCAGTTCTTCTCCAAAATTGCTGCTCAGTTTTTCATCTTTGGCGTTGGTAATCTGCGCAGCACTTGAAAACTGGTGCAAATCAGCCTGCATAGAAAGCTTTGGAGATGCTTTGATCGTACTGGTCAGGTATAGGTCTGAAAGTCCGCCCTTCCCGAATCCGTTTGCAGCGTAGAAATAATCCATTTGTCCCCAAAACTTGTGCGGTGTTCCGTAAAGCGGGTCGAAACTTCTGTTTTTATTACTGCGAGAACCACTACCGGAAGTATAATCAAATCCTGGTCCGAAGCTGATAAATTTGTTTACGTCGTAAATAGCTCTCACCGTATACATATAAGACGATAACCGGACGCCATCTTTATCTTTTCCTTGCTGCAAATAACCACTGGCTGTAAAATTCCAGTTTTTCCCTAGTTTCGTCTGAATATAGGGCCCCAACGTTACCCGGCTGTTTACGCCTTTTTCAAGCGTTTTTGTGCCTGTTGCAGTCAAAGTATATTTCTGAAAATCGTCTTTTAAAATCAAAAATGAGACATTCCCCTGACTTAGCTTTTTACCCAAATAAACGAACTGCATCGACTTATACATCGTGCCTATTCCATTCGTTCCGGCGGCATAACCATTGGGTACGCCATTGTATAAAGTGCCTGTTTTTAACTCACTGTTCTGGTTATACGCAAAGCCTAAATGAGCGGTAAATCCTTTGTTGCCAAACTTGATTAGTGCCGCATCATGGCGTCTTGCCTGTTGCAGCCAGTCAAGGTTTCCGAGCAACCGGCTGTCGTCATAAAGCAATTCCTGGCGACCGATCTTGATTGAAAACTCTTTTCCAAGTTTGGTCTGATTGGTGTCCAGGAAACTAATTTCTCCCCAGGCCTCATGTAACATAAAACCATTTAAATTGGCACTAACGATGCGGTTATTGGTTGAAGCATCCTGTCCCCAAACCCGCACATCCTGTGCAGATATATAAAAATTTGTTCGGTAACCTTTGTATCCAACATTCAGCCGCGTGCGTTGCGAAGTAAAAAATGCCGGTTTGCTTCCTTTGGAAAGGGGTGAGCCTTGTCCGTCCAAAAGCTCGGAACGTGTGCGAAGCCGACCGGAAATGCTTAACTGAGCCGTTGATTTTGACGGTAGCAAAAATGACATTAGCAGGGCAGCTCCTGTAATCAGGAGGTAGATTTTTGATTTCATTTGAATCGGTGATAAAATGAAAAAAGTAACTGTTGCCATGACTATGGCAGAATTCGGTCACAGAGGCAACACCGTGCGCTCCGGATACTCAGGAATTTGCTTTATGTTCTTTTTTCCATTTTATTTGGTGCGTTTGTGTGATACATAAACAACATCCCTAGGTTTGAATAGCCCTGTTGGGATAGTACATAAGCCGATTTCGGTGTCCCCACACCGGATCGGCTTTTTTTCTAAGAGGCCAGATTGGCACTCTGCAAATATTCCATCGCATAGGATGGATGCAACCCGACAACCTCCCCAAGCACAATGATTGCCGGCGTGCCCAGTTTATTTTCTTTCACTAATCGTGGCATTTCCCAAACCTGCCCGATCACACTTTTTTCGTCCGCACGCGTTCCGTTCTGGATCACCGCCATCGGTAAATGTCCGCGGCCAAAATATTTATATAAATCACAAATTTCATTCAGTTTATTCATGCCCATCAACACAACAATGGTGGCTTTGGACTGTGCCGCCAACCGCATATCGTCAGACAGTTCACCGTTTCTGGTTGTTCCGGTAATGACCCAGAAACTTTCACTTACACCGCGACGGGTCACCGGAATTTCCAGGGAAGCCGGAACGGCTATACAGCTTGAAACGCCGGGAATTACTTCACAGCTAATATCATGATCGCGGGCATATTCCATTTCTTCATGACCACGCCCGAATACGAAAGAATCACCACCTTTCAAACGAACTACATGTCCGCGTTTCCGGGCAAGCTTTACAATCAGTCCATTGATTTCATCCTGAGAAAAAGAAGCTTCGCCCACTTTTTTTCCAACATATATTTTCATTGCTGCTTCCGGTGCAAAATCAAGAATTTCAGTGCTGACCAGTTCGTCGTATAAAACGACATCGGCTGTTCTTAAAACTTTGATTCCTTTTAAAGTAATCAGCTCTCCGTTTCCAGGACCTGCTCCCACGAGTGTAAGTTTCGCATCCATCTCTTTAATATATGTTCTGGTGAATATTAGAAATGTACTATGTATAGTAAATAGTAACTATTGCTGTATGTTGCTTCAAAATTAGTATCAATATTTTACAAAACAACATTTTTGCCAAAAATTAAGTATGAATTTTAACTTAATTTAGAATTAAAAGTTAGGAATTGATAAAAACACGTTTTAATTTTGACATGTGCTATTAGATAATAACATGGAACAATTATTAAAATAATACAATAAAACAACAGGGTTATTCAAAATTAATAGTTACTTATAACTATGAAAGCAAACACAAATACGCATATTGTTATCATTGGTAATGGTATGGTTGGCTACAAATTCTGCGAGAAATTGCTGGCCAGGAAAAAAAATGATCAGGAATTCATGCTGACGGTTTTTGGGGAAGAACCTCGTGTGGCTTATGATCGCGTGCATTTGAGTGAATATTTTGCTGGTAAATCTGCGGACGATCTTACGATGGCGAGTAAAGAATGGTATGAAGAAAATAACATCAGACTATTTCTTTCGGACCCGGTGGTTGATATCGACAGAGAAGAAAAATTGGTAAGATCTCATCATGGTCACGTAGTACATTACGACTATCTGATCATGGCAACAGGCTCCGGCGCGTTTGTGCCATCTATTCCCGGTGTGGAAAAAGATGGTGTATTTGTCTACAGAACAATTGAAGATTTAGAGCTTATCCAGGCATATGCCCGGAAGGCAAAAAGAGGTGCTGTTTTGGGTGGTGGCTTGCTAGGTCTGGAAGCGGCCAAAGCGTTGCTTGATCTTGGTCTTGAAGAAGCCCATGTGGTAGAATTTGCTTCACGCCTGATGCCCAGACAAATTGATGACGCCGGTTCTAAAATCCTGCAAAGTCAGCTGGAATCTCTTGGTTTGAATATCCATCTTGCAAAAAGTACGCAGGAAATTGTGGGTGACGATTGTATCAAAGGCATGCAGTTTGTTGATAATGCTTTCCTGGATGTGGATATGCTCGTGATTTCTGCCGGTATCCGTCCGCGCGATGAACTCGCAAAAATTGCAGGTTTGGAAACGCATCCTCGCGGCGGGATCATTGTCGATAACGGATTAAGAACTTCTGACCCTTCTATCTTTGCCATAGGAGAATGTGCTCTGGCGCATCATATGATCTATGGATTGATCGCTCCCGGATATGAAATGGCTGATGTGGTAGCCAATACTTTAACAGGTATTGATAAGGAATTTTTGCCTTACGATATGTCTACAAAACTGAAATTGATCGGTACTGATGTGGCAAGTTTCGGTGATCCTTTTATTGAAGAACCAGCCTGTATAACAATCCGCTACGAAAATAAAGCAAAAGGTATATATAAAAGAATCAATGTTTCGCCGGATGGTAAAGAACTGCTGGGTGGGATCCTGGTAGGTGATGCAGAGCAATACAATATGCTTTTACAAACCTGTAAAAATAAAACCATTCTTCCACCAGATTCGGAAGATCTTATTTTAGGTTCGCGAGGCGGAGAAGAGGCCGGTGCCGGGGTGATGAGTTTGCCGGATGACGCCCTGATTTGTTCCTGCGAAGCGATTACAAAAGGAATGCTTTGCCATGAAATTGGTGAAAAAGGCAATAACACGATAGATCTGCTGAAAAAATCCTGCAAAGCCGGTACTGGCTGTGGTGGCTGTGTTCCGCTGGTGAAAGATATTATCCAGGGTGTGATGAAGCAAAATGGGCAGTATATAAAAACAGTTATTTGTGAACATTTTGATCATTCCCGCCAGGAATTATTAGATCTGGTGAAAATGAATGGGTTGAAAACCTATGGTGAAGTATTGAATGAGTTTGGACATGGCGATGGTTGTGAAGTTTGTAAGCCGGTTGTCGCATCGGTACTGGCCAGTCTTTGGAATGAAAATGTTTTGACAAAAGACCGAGCGCCTATTCAGGATTCTAATGACAGGTATCTGGCCAACATACAAAAAGGAGGCACCTATTCAGTGGTGCCAAGAATTCCAGGCGGGGAAATTACCCCGGATAAATTGATTGTGATCGGACAGGTTGCTAAAAAATATAATCTGTATACCAAAATTACAGGCGGGCAAAGAATAGATCTTTTTGGTGCGCATGTCAATGACCTGCCGTTGATCTGGGAAGAATTAATTGATGCTGGTTTTGAAAGCGGTCATGCTTATGGAAAAGCGTTGCGTACTGTAAAAAGCTGTGTTGGATCAACCTGGTGCCGGTTTGGGGTACAGGATTCTATTTCTTTTGCTATTGAGATTGAAGACAGATATAAAGGAATTCGTGCCCCGCATAAGTTTAAGTCGGCTGTTTCTGGATGTATCCGTGAGTGTGCAGAGGCGCAGAGTAAGGATTTTGGTATTATCGCTACCGAAAAAGGATGGAATTTATATGTCTGCGGAAATGGTGGTTCAAAACCTCAGCATGCGCAATTGCTGGCCTCCGATATTGACAAAGAAACTTGTATAAAACTGATCGACAGATTCCTGATGTTTTATATTAAAACGGCCGATCCATTGACTAGAACAGCCACCTGGCTAAATAAAATGGAAGGCGGTATGTCATATCTGAAAGCAGTTGTCGTTGACGATTTGTTAGGATTAGCGTCCGCATTTGAAGAAGAAATGCAGACGTTGATCAACAACTACAAATGTGAATGGAAAGAAGTTGTGGGCAGTCCGGAATTAAGAAAACGCTACAACCATTTCGTAAACGTCCCTGAAAAAGATCCGACCATAACATTCGAAGAAATGCGTACCCAAAAACGAGCCAAAGAATGGGTCTAACCAAAAAGGCCTGAAAGGCCGACATATCTCTGCATCGGGCATCGCCCGATGGCACCGGGGTGTGGATGTTATCAATAAATCATTCCAGTAAAAAATCACCATGGAACCAACACATAACACAAAAGACAGAATAACCTGGCACCTTGCCTGCAACGTCAGCGACATCCCCGAAGACGGCGGAGGCTGCGCATTGATCGAAGGAAAACAAATCGCTATTTTCAACTTTGCCAGAAGAGGCGAGTGGTATGCTACTGACAACCAATGTCCACACCGCCAGCAAATGGCCATAGGCCGCGGAATGATCGGAAGTCAGGGAGATGAGCCCAAGGTTGCCTGCCCGTTTCATAAAAAAACTTTCTCCTTAAAAAGCGGACAATGCCTGACCGATGACGAATATAAAATCAATACCTTTCCCGTGATCGTCAGGGAAAATCAGGTTTATATTGGTTTGTAAATAAAAATGGAAAAACTCGAAAGTCAGGTTGCGGATCGTTTGACAAGATATTATATCGTCGCGCTGACTTTGGTCGCCGTGCTGACAGTCAGCGGACTTTTTTTAGTCCGAAGAACGATCAATAACCTGAATCATGACAGTCGGGTGGTAAATGTGGCCGGTCGCCAGCGCATGTTAAGTCAGCGTTTGACAAAGCTTGCTATTTTACAAACAGAAAAAATTCCAACAAATGATTCTGTCAAAATCGACTCACTGCTTCATGTCTGGAAAGTAAGCCACGAACAATTGCTTCGCGGACGGATCAAGATGGAAAGTGAATTCGTAGTTTTGAAAAGCGATTCGATCAAAAATATGTACAAAAATCTGGAACCTGTTTTCCAAATAATGTATAAAAATTTTCTGATCGTTGATAGTCCGGAGGCTTCGGAAGATGAAAAGAAAATCGCACTTCAAACCATTCTTTCAACTGAGCCTCTATTTCTCAGTCAGATGGAAGCCATCGTTTTTCAGTTTGATAAAGAAAGCTACGGGAGGATCAGGATTTTGGAGCAGATCGAATGGATCCTTGATGTGCTCACCTTATTGGTTCTTCTGGCAGAAGGAGTTCTGATTTTCCGGCCCGTTGTCAATACCACACGACGGATTGTTCGTCTGCTGGCGGCATCGGAAGATGCTGTAAGAGTGGCAAATAAAAAACTGAAAATCTCAAATGCTCAGCTGCTTCGCGCGCAAGACGATCTGGTAAGAAGCGAAGAAGAGAAATATCAGCTGCAACTGGCAGAAGACCGTGTCAGAGCAGCGGCAATAATCGAAGGGCAGGAAGAAGAACGAAAACGTTTTGCACTGGAATTGCACGACGGTATCGGACAGATGTTAACCGGACTGAAACTCCAGGCTGAAAAACTCAAACAAATGCAGTTTGATGATGAGAAACAAAGGCTTCGTTTTGATAAACTTGTAACGTTAATCCAGGATACAATTCACACAACCCGCCAGGTTTCTTTCAATCTTATGCCTTCCGTTTTGAGTGATTTTGGTTTGAGTGCGGCGTTGAATCTGCTTTGCGCGCAAACCTCAGAATTGTCAGGAATAAAAATAAAATATGAGGGTATAAAGGATCGTATCGCACTGGCCCGACCTATGGAAATCGGACTGTATAGAATCGCCCAGGAAGCTTTGAATAACGCGGTTAAACATGCTGAATCGGACAATATAAAGATAAAATTAGAACAAAACGCGAATCGGATTTTTTTGGAGATTGAAGATGATGGGAAAGGATTTTTAATTAGTAATTTGAAAAATAAAAGCGGATCCTTTTTGACACAGAACGGAATTGAAAACATCCGGACGCGTACACAATTACTCAACGGTGAAATGAAACTTATATCGAGTGTGGACGCCGGCACGAGGCTGGTTATTAATATCCCTGTGTAATCGTAAATGTGAACGAGATGCCCATACGTATACTAGTCGTTGATGATCATTCTGTGGTGAGGCAAGGTATCATCACCTTGCTCGAAGATGAGGAGGATATCCTGATCGTGGGTGAAGCTTCGGATGGCGATGAAGTGTTGGATAGCGTTTCAAAATATAAGCCCGATGTAGTTCTTCTTGACCTGACAATGCCCCGTATGTCGGGGTTGGAGGCGATTAAATTATTACTACCGGCTTTTCCAAATGTCAAAGTGCTGGTTTTCAGCATGCATAATAATGCGGATTATATTATTTCGGCTGTCACCAATGGAGCTGCCGGATACCTTCAGAAAGATACGGGCAGGGAAGAAATTCTCAGAGCTGTACGTAGTGTGGCTGCCGGTGAGTTATATTATCCGCCCAATGCATCCTCTGTTATCATCCGAAGCCTGATTCTTCCGAAAAAAGAGGTTGAAGTCCCGGAGGTTAAGAGTACCAACTCTGCATCTGTCTGGAATAAAATGACACCACGCGAGCAACAGATTCTGCAATGTCTTACGGAAGGAATGAGCAGCAAAGATATTGCAGAACATTTTACAATCAGCTCTAATACAGTTGCCAATCAGCGGGCCAGTATCATGCGAAAAGCCAATGTTAAAAACACGGCCGAGCTGATCGGACTGGCACTTAGAGACCGGGAAAAAGTGTGAAATTCGCATCAAGAAATGTAACCGATCATGGTAAAAGAAATTTTTTTTCTTACATTTATTCCCAATCGCCCCTTCCCATACATATCTTGTACAATTATAGTCACTTGCTGTCACAAATTTGGCAATTTGGCTTATCCTGAAAATATTATTATCCATAAAAGTATTTTAGGTTAGCATACATCTAACCCTGAAAATAATCGTTTATTAGATTGATTATCCGTATAATTGAGTTCCATTAAAATTTGAGACCTATTTAATATAGAATTTTACGACCATTCAAGTATGAAGATTTTTTATCGGACCAGTGGTTTTCGACCATTCTTTGTGTTTTTGTTATGCACTATTCTGTGTGCCGTCTTAACAATAAGCCCAAAGCAGGTAGCAGCTGCAAATATTGAAGTCCGTGGCGTGGTAAAAAGTAAGGCCGGTGAACTATTGATCGGAGCCACTGTACGGGTAAAAGGCGTTCAAAAAGGTACAGTCTCAAATGAAAAGGGTGAGTTTGTATTGCCGGATGTTAACGAAGGAGCCACTTTGGTCGTAACCATGATCGGCTTTTTACCTTCCGAATTCCCTGCCGCCAAATTTGTAACAATCGAACTAAACGAAGACGCCGTTGGCCTTCAGGATGTTGTTGTTACTGGTTTTCAACAAATTGATAAAAGCAAATTTACCGGATCTGCCGTTACGTTAAAAACGGACGATGTCCGTATTGACGGGCTTCCTGATGTGAGTCGTATGCTCGAAGGGCGTGCTGCCGGGGTTTCAATCCAGAACGTTTCGGGTACTTTTGGTGCTGCGCCAAAAATCCGAATCCGCGGAGCCACTTCTTTAAATGGAGATAACAAACCGCTTTGGGTGGTGGATGGCGTTGTTTTGGAAGATATCGTAAACATTTCCAACGACCAGCTTTCCAGCGGTGATCCAACCACTTTGTTAGGTTCTGCGGTTGCAGGACTCAACCCGAATGATATTGAAACTTTTGATATACTAAAAGATGCGGCAGCAGCGGCTTTGTACGGTGCGCGTGCGATGAATGGTGTTATTGTTATTACAACAAAAAAAGGAAAAGCCGGAAAGCCGGTCATCAGTTATTCAGGTAATTTCAGTACCCAATTAAAACCATCATACAAGAATTTTAACATCATGAATTCTGCCGAACAAATGTCCGTTCTGGGAGAATTGGAAAGAAAAGGTTACCTGAATACAAATGTCCTGGATAACCCGGATTATGGTGTTTATGGGAAATATTACAGTTTGCTTAACGCGGACGCCAGTGGCAATTTTGGTATAGCCAATACACCGGAAGCGAAAAAGGCATTTCTTCTAAAATATGCAGGGGCAAATACAGATTGGTTTGATGTTTTGTTCAAAAATAATTTTTTACAGGAACATTCATTGAGCGTTTCTTTCGGTACGGACAAATCGCAATCTTATTTCTCCACCAGTTTTTTAAGTGATAACGGCTGGACGGTTGTGGATAAGGTGAAGCGTTATACACTGAATTTCAGGAATACGTACAAGCTTTCTGACAAACTTACGCTTGGATTTTCCACGCTTTCTTCGGTGCGTCAGCAGAGAGCTCCGGGATCTTTAACCCGCCAGAGCAATCCGGTTGATGGTACTTACGGACGTGACTTTGATATCAACCCGTTCAGTTATGCGCTTAATACAAGTCGCACGCTGACTGCTTTTGATGAAAATGGCAACCGCGAATTTTTTAGAAGAAATTATGCACCATTTAATATTCTCACAGAACTTGAAAATAACTACATCGATCTGAACCTGATCGATATCCGTTTACAGGGTGATCTGGCCTATAAAATCACACCACATATTTCCTATGACTTTGTAGGTGCACTTCGGTACATCCATACCGGCCAGGAACATCAGATCACAGAAAATTCCAACATGGCCAACGCATACCGTGCGGCAGGAAATTCAACCATCGCTTTAAAAAATAAATTCTTATACAGAGATCCCGATGATCCGGACGCCTATCCGGTTGTGGTTTTACCCCGCGGTGGTTTTTATAACCGGAACGAAGACGAAATGACTTTTTACAATGTTCGGAATAACCTTCGTTACAATAAAGTTTTTGGTGAAAGACATGCTGTAAATGCATTGGTGGGTCAGGAAATTAAATTTACCAACAGACAAAATTCAAACAATACAGGTTACGGTTATCAATACGATCAGGGCGGAGTTCCTTTTGTAGATTACCGGATTTTAAAACAGACAATCGAAAGTAATTTCCAGTATTTTGGGATGACCAAAAGTTTTGACCGTTTCGCTGCGTTTTATGCAAGTTTGGGTTATACGCTGGATGATAAATATAACTTCACCGCTTATGCCCGTTACGATGGTTCGAACCGTTTCGGGAAATCTGCCATCGGCCGCTGGTTGCCAACCTGGACAGTTGCCGGTTCGTGGAATCTTGATCATGAAGAATTTATCAAAAACCTTTCCTGGATAAGTTATGCCAAATTGCGTGGAAGTTATGGTTTAACAGCAAGTACCGGACCGGCAACAAATTCGGCGGTATTGTTGAAAAGTATCATCACAAACCGCCCTTATACAGACGAAAAGGAATCTGCGATAGATCTTGCTTCCCTTGCCAATCTTGAACTTACCTGGGAAAAACTTTACAGCGGAAACATTGGTCTTGATCTTGGACTTTTGGGCAACCGTTTCAATATCACAGCAGATGTTTATCTTAGAAACAGTTTTGATCTGATTGATAAAATAAAAACTTCCGGTATCGGCGGACAAACTTATAAAATTGCCAACTACGCAGATATGCAGTCAAAGGGAATTGACCTTTCGCTGGAAGCGGTAATTCTTAAAACCAAAGATTTTTCATGGCGCTCACGTTTCACAGCTGGTTATGCGCATACCCGGATCACAAGCGTTGACAACCTGCCAACAATTTTTGATATGGTAAAAGCGGAAGGGGCAAACATTCAGGGACATCCTGTAAGAAGTTTGTTCTCCGTTGATTACCGTGGCCTGGATCCGAAAACGGGTGTGCCTACATTTTTAAATGAAAAGGGAGAAGTTAGTAAAGACGTTTACCTTCAGGATCTTAACACTTCTTACCTGAAATATGAAGGTCCGGTTGATCCGCCGCTCACAGGAGGTTTGAATAATACCTTTACCTATCAAAGCCTGACGCTGAACGTTTTTCTTACCGGACAGGCTGGGAATAAAATCAGATTAAACCCACTTTACAAAGGAACTTCTGGCTCGCGACCGGCTTTCAGTGATCTGGACGCAACACCAAGAGAATTAAATGACCGCTGGGAAAAGCCCGGGGATGAGAAAATTACCAATATCCCTTCTATACCGGATATTTTGGAAAATCAGTATCTGGCCGGGATCTATCCTTACACCACATACAATTATTCCAGTCAGCGCGTAGCCAGTGGCGACTTTGTTCGTTTGAAATCTGTATCACTTGCTTACCGCTTTCCTTTGACTACAATCAAACGACTGGGAATGTCCGCAGCTTCCATTCAGGTTTCGGCCATAAATCCGTGGCTTATTTATTCAGACAAAAAACTGAAAGGACAGGATCCGGAATTCTTTAATACGGGTGGAGTGGCTCAGCCGATTCAAAAACAGTTTACGGTAGCCATCAAGTTTACTTTATAATGGAGAAATTGAAAATGGAAAACAGATATATAAACAGACTTTTTGTTTTGCTGCCGTTATTCATGCTGATGGGCTGCGACGATTTTTTGTCGAAGGAACCAGATAGTACCAGGGCAACATTAGAAACGCCGGAACAGGTGTCGCAATTGCTGACAACCGCTTATCCACAGGGAGGATACGTTTCATTCAGCGAGGCAATGAGCGATAATGCAGCAGATAAAGGTGTAGGACAGGATGACCGTGTCAACCGCGGATCTTATCTTTTTGAAGTGGTGGATGCACCGGTGAATATTGAAGACTCCCCGGATATGTACTGGGCGAAGGCATATAAGGCGATCGCCTCTGCAAATCTTGCTCTTCAGGTTATTGCCGAGGCAAATGATCCATCTATATTTTCTGCACAGAAAGGTGAGGCACTTGTTGCCAGGGCATACGCGCATTTCATGCTGGTCAGTTTCTTTTCAAAATTTTATAATCCAACAACCGCAGCAACGGATCTGGGTATACCTTATGTGACCGAGCCTGAGGATGTTGTGATCAAACAATATGAAAGAAAAACAGTTGCTTATGTATATGAAATGATCGAAAAGGATTTACTGGAAGGACTTCCTTTGATAAAAGATGTATCATACACCGTTCCAAAATATCATTTCAATGTTGCAGCGGCCAATGCTTTCGCCAGCCGTTTTTATCTGGTAAAAAGGGATTATGCAAAAACGCTTTCTTATGCCAATGCGGTTTTTCCGGCGGGTGATCTTGCGGGTAACTTACGCCCATGGAATACAGAATATCTGCCTTTGACATATGATGCTTTATACAAAAGATACACGAGAGCAAGTGAACCAGCCAACTTACTTTTGGTAGAAACCAGCTCTGTTTATGGACGTTATGTGGCGCAATACCGCTATGGATTGACCAACGCAAAATGGTCGGAAATAAACCAGGTGAGTGCCTTGTCAAGCAATTCGGCCAACTGGGCTTACCCGGTTTACACGCAGGGTGATGGTAATTTGCTTATTCCAAAACTATCGGAATACTTTGTTAAACAATCGGTTAATGCAGAAATTGGTGATCCTTATGTGATGGTTCCATTATTTACGGCTGAGGAAGTTCTTTTCAACCGGGCTGAAGCGAATCTATATTTGGGAAATACCACTGCGACGCTTTCTGACATCAATTTGTTTATGAGCAAACGTATAAGGAATTATGATGTAACGACCCAGGCTGTAACTGCTGCAAAAATCAGAACTTATTACGGACTCAGCAACTCAACGGCAAATAATAACCTGGGACTGCTGTACGCAATTGCAGACTTGCGCAGGATTGAATTTGTTCAGGAAGGTATGCGTTGGTTTGATATGCTTCGTTATGGAATTGGTGTGGTGCATACAACCAGAGAAGGATCGACAATTACAATCAATAGTGACGATCCAAAAAGAGTGTTGCAATTGCCACAGTCGGTCGTTCAGTCGGGTATTCAGTTAAATCCGAGATAAGTATTTTGATTTTAGCTATTGGAAAAATATATAAAAGATCTTTGTAAGATGAACATTAAAATTACTTTTAACTACCTCTTTTCTCTTCTTGCCATAGGCTTTTTAATGAGCTCGTGTAAGGAAGATTCAATCGGTGATGTCGCCACTATTTCAGGTCTTGGTGGTGAAGAGATACCGCCAACTGCGATTGACACTTATATAAAAGACAGCCTTACGACTCCTTACAACATTCAAATGAAATACCGCTGGGATCAGTTTGAGTTTGGTGATGTGACTAAAACGCTGGTGCCGCCAAAAGAAGAGAAAATTATCCCCTTATCCCGGGTTGTAAAAAGTGCGTGGATTTTGCCCTATGTTCAGCAAAAAGACCTGACTTTTTTCAATACATATTCTCCAAAAACCTTCATTCTGTCGGGAAGCGTTCAGTATTTGTCAAACGGCGGTGTGGTACTGGGACAAGCGGAGGGAGGAAGAAAAATTGTACTTTTTGATGTAAATAACTTTAAAACGCGCGGAACAGCGGATTACGTAGCTGCAACAGATTCCAATAAAGTGAAAGAATTTGTTCACACCTTACAGCACGAATTTGGGCATATTTTACATCAGAATATTCTTTATCCGGTTGAGTTTAAAACGGTTTGTAAAGGACTTTTTCAGGGAGAAAACTGGATCAATATTACTGACGCAGAAGCTCGTCAGGATGGATTCGTAACAGCTTATTCAAGTTCGGGTTTTGATGATGATTTTGTTGAAACCATTGCCATATTGCTGATTGAAGGTAAAGGTGGCTGGGAAAAGATCATTAATTCTATCCCGGCAGGTTTTAGTGTAAATGGTACCAGCCAGGCTGATGCACAGGCTAAACTGAGAAGAAAAGAAGCACTCGTGGTGAGTTATTACAAAACCGCCTGGGGTATTGACTTTTATGCATTGCAGAAGAAAACCCGCGCTGCGCTGGTTCCGTTGTTATAAGAAATTGTCCGTTCAAAAAAACTTCCAATGAAAAATAAGTATCTGTCCTACCTGTTATTATTTCTTCTTGCCGGACTCTGGTCGTGCAGTGACGATAATGACGTTTTTGAACAAACAGCAGATGAACGTGTCAATGCAGCTCTTGCGGAATACCAGAAAGAATTATCAGACGCGCCTTATGGCTGGAAGGGAATAATTTATCCTGGCGGCGGCGGTGTTTATAGTTTTTATTTCAAATTCAATGACAAGAATCGTGTGGTGATGTATTCTGATTTTGCCGCTGAATCGGCTGCTACGCCAAAGGAAAGCAGTTACCGCGTAAAAGCAATGCAAGCGCCTTCGTTGATTTTTGATACTTATTCTTATCTGCACGTGCTGGCAGATCCGGATGCGGAGGTGAATGGAGGAACTTATGGTGATGGTTTACGATCTGACTATGAATTTGCCTTTAATGGTGATTCTCTGAATACAGGAAATATTACTTTAACCGGTACAAAAAATCAAAGTAAACTTATTTTGATTAAAGCGACGCAGGAAGAAGCAACGGCTTATGGAAATGGCGGAATTGCTAAAAGTTTGCTTTTCAACAACATTTCAAAATATCTGTATTACTTCAAACGCTTCACAGCGGGTGGTGTTACCTATGAAATTCTGGTAAATCAAAATGATAGAAAAATTACCTTAAACTGGCTAACCGGTACAACAGCCAATACTTTTACAACCGATTATTATTACGGAGGAACAGGCATATCGTTTTTGACACCTTTTGTAAACGGTTCAACAACAATTAATGGTTTAAATGATGTAACCTGGGATGCTGCAAATACATTGATTGGTTTTACAGTAGCAGGAACAAAAGTAACCGTGACAGACAATCCTAAACCTCTAAGAGTGGATTTGGCGGCTGCGAGGAGATGGTATCAGTCAGCAGCTGCCGACGGAAGTTATTGGTTTGCCCCAGATGGATTTCATGTAAATGGTGTTGAAGATGCTTTTAAGGTAAATACCTTGAATTATCAGGGTTCGCCGTACTACTATTACTTTTATTGGCCGGCATTTGGTACAAATTACGATGCTTTCGGACCAGCTTTTGTAACAGATAATGCGCTTGCCTTATACTATGCAGATGCGCCAAGAACACCAACCTTTGCAACGGATGGCAGAATTGTATTTGCGTCGAGCGGTACTTTGGGAACCGGTTATCCTACGGATGGTCCTGTTATAGCCACAAAAACTTATTTGTACGATACAAGTGGTTTTTACATTATTCAGCTTTCTGATAACGCCTACGATATGGTTAGTGCGAAAGATGGGAAAGGCTGGATAAGCTGGATAAAGTAGGCATAGAAATTAACATTTTTAAAGCCTGATCTGGTCACATATTTCTTAAAAAAATGTGTGACCAAATCAGGCTTTAATCGTATATCAAGAGTACAAAACTAACTAAGCTCTTCATATGAAAACCAAGAACATTCTCGTCTATTATCTGCTGATATTAAGTCCATTGGCTGCACTCATTTTAACCACTGAAAACGGTTTAATTAATACGACACTATTTCTGATTGGCTTACAGATTTACATTTTCTTATATCATCCCTACGTAAGCGGTCTGCGGTTATTGGCCCTGAAAAAACTGGAAAGGAAAGATTTCTGGCGGATGTTTATACCATTTTGGGATACTATTCATTTCAAGACTTTGTTTCTGGATTTCTAAAATCAAATTGGTATGAAAAGAATACTATCATTTTTTTTATTCGGCATGCTGATCGTATTGATCGGTTGTTTTCTTTTTATAAATTCTAATATGAAAATGACCGGAAGAATGACATTGTGTCTCGGTTTATTTACGGAAGCCTCTGCTGTTTTTTTAGTAGCAAGATATTTTTGGAAAAAGGGTACACAACGTATTTAGTCATCAAATTCCATACAGATATGAAGTCATATAAAAGAACTTTGATTATTCTTTTTTTGATGGTTATGGCTTTCGGGGTTATAACCGATGTCATTTATGAGGTTAATTCAGCGCTTTACCAAACTTTGCATATTTTTCAGAAATGGGCTTTTGTTTTAATAGCTCTGCTTATTGTTATCAATGAAGTCAGAATCTGGAATAAACCGGAAGAGAATTTTAACAATCATGTGGAGACAAATGAAGCAACGCTTGGTCGCCGGAAAACGCTCTCCTTTGTAGGAATGGGTATTTCTCTATTAGGTATTATACTTTTTGCAACACTAAACTCGCCACTTCCAGGCAGTATAGTTACAAGCTGCGGATTGCTGATTATTATACCCTTTATTTATCTGTCAGAAAAGTGCACTGAAACAAATTATTGGATCAACATCCAACAAAAAACCCTTTGACGAAGCTGCCGTCAAAGGGTTTTATATTTTGATTTTATCAGTTGTTACATCGAATCCTTATACAATCCAAATTCACTGATAGCCACACTAACCGGTGATTTTGTGATCCTTAATCTGAATTTTTGACCTGTTACCGGAGCTGGTAATTTTATCAAACGTTTGGCACCCACACTTGTTCCGGTTGCTACTTCTTTCCAGTCAGCACCTGCCCATACGTCCACTGCAAAACCTTCAATTCTTTGTCCCAGCTTAATGTATTCCTGTAAACAGATAACATCAAAAGTTACCGGATTGCTCAGATCAATGGTCACTTCCGGCGTTTTGAAATCTTCATCTGTTGCCCAGTAAGATTCAGGTTTTCCGTCTAAAATATTTTTGGCACTATAAATAGAATTATAGCCACGAACATTCACAGCTTTCGAACTCGCACGTGCAATCAGGTTTGTAGCAAATGTGTTTTTAACCCGGTCTCCAAATGTTTTTAAGGCAGCCACATCATCCTCATGCAATTGGCCTCTGGTATCAGGAGCCAGTCCTAAATCCAGCCCTGCACCGCGCCCTACACTTTTGAAATACAATTCGAAAAGTTTTTCCGGTGTTTTGGGCTTTTGATCCGGGTGAAAGAACCAGCCTTTACGAAGCGGAACATCACATTCAGCAGGTATCCAGAATTTACCATTTCTAGTTCCGCCAGGGTTTTCCTCTGCATTTGCCTGGCCAGGAACGGCTACATTTTGCCCTTTGGAAGGAACTGGCGTTAACGTTGCCCAGGAAGTTTCCGCAGCCTCGCCATCTTCATTTCCAACCCAGCGAACATCCCAGCCCACATCACTGAAAATGTTAGCGGTCGGCTGCAATTTACGAGTCAGGTTAGTCCAGGTAGAATCCCATTGGTAATAAGTCGTATTGTCGATAGAGCGTTTTTCTTTGGCTCCTCCATAATATCCGTCGCCGCCATTGGCACCATCATGCCATGACATAAATAACGGACCATAATTTGTATAAAGTTCTTTAAGCTGTTCACGATAAATGGCGAGGTATTCCTCCGTGCCATATTTCGGATTGTTTCTGTCCCATGGAGAGCAATAAACACCGAATTTTAAGCCATGTTTACGAGCTGCATCTGCAACCTCTTTCACCATATCACCTTTTCCGTCACGGAACGGGCTTTTTGAAATATTATATTCAGTGGTTTTCGTAGGCCAAAGCGCGAAACCATCATGATGTTTTGCAACAAAAACGATACCTCGCAAACCGCCTGATTTTGCTGCCAGTATAATTTGCTCCGCGTTAAAATCTTTTGGATTAAAAGACTTTGGATCAGCATCGCCAAAACCCCATTCCTTGTTTTCAAAAGTAGTAGGCGTGAAGTGCATAATTCCATAAACCTCTGTTTCATGCCAGGCAAGCTGTCTTGGTGCCGGCAACGCCCCATATGGTTTAGGAGGAGTTTGTGCGAATGTATTAATGGCCGTCAACAAAAATAACGCGGCTATTGATTTTATCATTTTGGATTAAAGGTTTCCTGTTTTAAGTATGTTTAATTTTTTGAGGTGGTAGGGATTGTATGGATCCGACTTTTTTGATATTTCCCTTCGAGCGTTTTTTTTGAAGCAAGAATGTTATTTCATCCAAATCTGTTTTATTAAGTTTGGTATTTATAACTTCCGGATCCGCCGTATCTAGTATTTTAATATTAGTTTTCATTTGAAATAATGTTTAACTAATGAATTAGCTTCCTTAAAGTCAATAAACATTCTGTTTCCTATAAGGATTTTTGCTCCAATAGACAATTGATAGTGGGTGATTAACTTAGTTTTAGAATCAAAAACTACTGTTCCATTAAAACCATTTTCGAAAGCTATCTTACATGCAAATGCAATTAAGTTTCCTGCCACTCCCAAATATAGTTTTTCTGATCCCTTATTAAACTTGGCACTTTCTACTAAATGTAAGAATACATGATCTTGATTAATACTGATACTCACTAACCCATGAATAATCTTTGGGTTTTGATTAGTCACCAGTTTGTAAACCGATCTTAATTCATTTTCGGCTTCTTCTTTCCAATTGAAGATCCAGTCTTTCTTTTTTAAGAATCTAGTTTTTGATACATCAAATGGAAGTACTACTGTCTCAAATGTTTCTCCCGAAATCGAACTTTCAATTGAATTGGTAAGTTTGTCTATTTCAAATTCCAGCATGTGTATATCTTATATTAACAAATATAAGATTAGTTCTGTACAGTATGTAATTTACTTTAGACAGTTTCATTTAACCGCAATAGACGCAATAGGTTTCGCAATGGACGCAAACGTTAATCCTTGCGTCCATTGCGAAAACCATTGCGTCTATTGCGCCGGGCCGCCGGGCGGTTAGAAAACTAGTTTATCACAAACAAATAAGCAGGTTGTTTTCCAATTTCTGCAATCGTTTTTGCAGGAACTTCAATCATTCCATTTTTAAGACGTAATCCTTTTTTAGAGCCTGCCATAGTAATTTTCGCAGAGGCAGGAATGGTAAGTCCGTCCGGCTTCAAACTCGCAGGAACAGCTTCTCCTTTTTCAGCAAGATAAAATGCGTAGGTAGTACTTCCTTTTTTAGTATAGGCCCATTTCCCCTGGCGGTATGGTGCCGCAGGTTTTGTTTCATAAATTCCAACACCATTCACATTCATCCATTTTCCGATTTCATCCAGACGCTGATAAGCTTCTTCATGCCATTCTCCATCGGGTCCCGGAGCTATGTTTAATAATAAATTTCCACCTTTGGCAACAATATCAACCAAAGTATGAACCAGCTTTTCAGTTGATTTGAAATTTTCTTTTGGAATATAAGACCAAGAATCACCCATTGTCAGACAAGACTCCCAGGGAATAGACATGTAGTGATCGGGAATAGACTGCTCCGGCGTAACATAATTTTCAAATTCACCCGTAACGGTACGGTCCACAACCAATAAGCCCGGCTGATGCGAACGCGCCATTTTAGCGATTTTGGCCATATCAATATCCTGATCATATGGAATGCTTTTCTGCCAGCTGATATTTGGGTCGATCGTACTTTTAGGACGGATCCAGCCGCCATCCAGCCAAAGAATATCAACAGAGCCATAATCAGACATCAATTCTTCAATCTGATTATAGGTAAATTCTTTAAATTTATTCCACTGGTCAGGGTATTTTTTAGGATCATACGAAACGTTACGATCTTTTGGCGGGAAATATTTCCACCAGTAAGAAGGCGTATTCCAGTCGGGTTTTGAGAAGTAAGTTCCTGTCATAAATCCCTGATTACGGAAAGCAGACAAAACTTCCTTCGTAACGTTAGCTTTCGGATTGGATTTGAAAGGCGTGTTTGTGATTTTATAATCTGTGTATTTCGAATCAAACATCGCAAATCCGTCATGATGTTTTGTCGTAAAAACAACATATTTCATCCCGGCATTTTTCGCTGCCAAGGCCCATCTTTCCGGATTGAATTTTACCGGATTAAAAGTTTTGCCAATTTCTTCATACGCTTTTTTGTATTCAAACCAGTCGTGAGAATGTGGTCCGCGACGTTCGCACCAGCCTTCATCTTCCGGACAAAGCGACCAGGATTCCACGATTCCCCACTGGCTGTAAGTTCCCCAGTGCATCAACAAGCCGAATTTGACATCCTGCCATTTGCTTAATTTTTGTTGCACCAAAGGATCCGTTGGTGCAATATAATTGGAGTGATTTTGCTCAGAATGCTGCTGCGCAAAACTGGCTGTTGTTAGTAAGAGGAGTAGGGAAGGAATAATCCGGTTTAATTTCATTTTTGGTAATACTTATGGTTCAATTTTATAGATAGTTTACGGGTGCGTTAAGCTTTTTAGCAATGATCTCATAGCTAAAAACCAATCGCTAATAATCATGCAAAGTGACTTTTCGCATTGATCACTTTTCCTTTGCCGCCTTTTTCCGTTACCGTATAGTTAAATCCTTTCTGAACGGAATAGGCACCCACTTCACCTTGTTTATTGATAGCAATAAATCCAACCTGAAAAGTTTTGGCGCGTTCAGGATTTGGTTTTATGATTCTTTCGACTGCTTTTTTACACGCCTCATAAGGAGAAAGTCCGTTCCGCATAAATTCAACAACCAGGTGTGTCCCGCAAACCCGGATCACCTCTTCACCCTGTCCGGATGACGTTGCCGCGCCCACTTCATTATCCACAAACAAACCGGCTCCGATAATTGGTGTATCACCCACACGTCCGCGCATTTTGAAACCCATCCCGCTGGTTGTACACATTCCCGAAACATCACCGTTCGCATCCAAAGCTATTGTTCCCATCGTATCATGATTAAAAGAGCCATCCTCAAAACGGTTGGGCGCAAAAGGGCCATGTTCGCCTTTTGGATGAGACTGCTGTTGCTCGATGTTGATAACAGGTTTATATTCTGCTTTTACCAGCCATTGTTTATAAGCTTTTGCAGCATCAGGTGAAAGTTCTCCTGATTCAAGCGGAAATCCGTTTGCCAGGGCAAATTGTTGTGCGCCAACTCCGGCCAGGAACACATGCGGGGTCGTTTCCATCAATTTCCGGGCAACAGAAATCGGGTGTTTAATTCTTTCCATAAAGGCTACCGAACCGCAATTGGCCTTTTCATCCATGATACTCGCATCCAGCGTTACGTATCCGTCGCGATCGGGATTTCCACCCAGACCAACACAGCAATTGATATCATTTTCAATGGCGATGGCGGCTTGTTCCACAGCGTCCAAAGCTTTTCCGCCTTTTTCCAAAACAGGCCAGGCAGCAGAATTTGCAATTTGTCCGCTGTCCCAGGTAGAAACCACAATAGGTTTGTTAACCGCCGAAGAGGCAAAAAGTTTATTAACTTGTGTAAAAGGAATTGCCAGTGCTGACAATCTCAAAAAGGAACGGCGGGTTGGCTTCATGTTCAGGAGTTGTTCTTTTTATGGATAGATTTAGTAAGGAATGACTTTGGGAATTTGCTCAAAGTATGCTGACGCAAACTATGAAATGATAAATGTATTGCAATTTATTAAAAATTTTTAAAAAGTCGGGAAGTTAATTTATTTTGTGCACTTCGTAATTTGTTTGATATCCATCACCAATTCGTATAAATCGCAGAATATTTATTTGTGTATCTTTGATTTCACTACCTTTGATATAAAACAAAATTATATATATATTCATGGTTCTGGAAATTCAAAATTTATCACAGCGGTACGGATCATTTGAGGTGCTGACAATTCCCTCATGGGCAGTTGATTATGGAATTTACTGGGTTCAGGGAGAAAACGGTGCAGGGAAATCAACGCTTTTCCGAACTTTGGCCGGGATGTTACCATGTTCAGGTGATATAATTTTGGATCAAAAATATAATCTTAAAAATCAGCCGGTTGATTAACGCCTGCGGTTAAATCTTGGTGAGGCCGAACCATTATATCCCTCTTTTCTGACACCCGGTGATTTGATATCTTTTGTCGCAGAGGCCAGGCAAAGCCCTGTTGGACAGGCCGATATGTTAGTTGAAGCTCTGGGAATCAACTATTTGAAAAATTCATTTGGAAGCTGTTCCAGTGGGATGGTCAAAAAGGTATCTCTGGTCGTAGCTTTTCTGGGAAATCCGTCTGTGATAATTTTGGATGAGCCGCTGATAACCATTGACAAAGAAGCCAGAATGGCACTTTTCGATCTTATAGAAAACTACCATGCAAAAGGAGTCACTTTTTTGATTTCTTCACATCAGCTTTTTCAGCAGGAAGGGTTGCGTGTTACGGATAGTTTTGCGCTGAAAAATAAGAATTTAGTCAGGATAGAAGCCGTATGAAAGTGTTAATGATTTCTACGGTACAGGCGTTTTTCAGACAGCGCTCGGGGATGTTTTTCGTTTTGATGGGTTTACTTTTTGGTTTTCTGAGTGGGAGAGAACATTACGCTTTTGTCCTTTTCTTCCTTACTGATCGATTTGGAATGCTGTATCTGGGCGGGATCTGGCTTTTGTACACTTTGTTATGCCTGCATTTTGTCAAAAATTTATGGATTCAACCAGAATACAACTTTATCTATAACACCAGATTATGGCCTGCATCCAAACGAGTTTTACGGTTTGGATTAATGGCACTTGGCTTTTTGCAGCCAATCCTGTACTATGGAATTTACATGTTTTCCATCGCCAGACAGGATAAGTTATCGGGCAGGATCTGGCCGATATTTTTGTGGTATATTTTATTCAGTTTATTGCTTGTTGTCTCATCAGAATGGCGGATCCGAAATCCTGTTTTATATCATTCCAAAAATAAAACCACATTCAACTGGCCGTTTCCAAGGCCTGTCTCCTGGATATACTGGTCAGTGGAATGGCTTTTCCGTGAGAGAGGAATTACTTTACTGGCCTGCAAAGCCGGAGCAATTGGGGTTTCGATGTGTACTTTGATTTATTACAATACCGATCATTATGATCTCCGTTTGCCAGCAGTCGGGCTTTCCCTTAGTTATCTTTTGAACGTCGGAATTTCTTTTGAACTTTTTCAATGGGAAAACGAAGTCTGGCTATGGAGCCGGTCTTTACCTTTTTCAGTAGCCACGCGTTTTAAAAGGATTTTCCTTACACACGCAATTGTCATACTTCCTGAAACACTCATTGCTGCAAAATATCAGATACTTTCATTTTTTGAAATTATGCAGTTATATGGATTGGGTCTGGCGGTACTGATGTTATTTCAGGTTTATCTATACAAACGTGGCGGCATACTGGAAGATATGCTAAAACCGGTTTTAATAGGTTTTGTGATGCTGACTTTATTGATTTTATACAAAATTCCGGTATGGGGGCTAGCCGGTGCAGGATTACTTTCTTCTTATTATTTGTATCGTAAATGGTATGGGAAAAATGAAAGCAGTATGTAGCAAACAGTTTTCTGGAAATAAAACTGCCTGCTACAAACTTTATATTATTTACCCGGAACAGAAGGTCTTACTTCGATTTTACTTGGCAAAGTTCTGGCTGGCATTTTAATTAAATCTGATACGATCTGGCCGATATCTTCCGGCTGGATTTTCCATGCATCTTTTTCAGATGGCGTATGATCGGCAAATTCAGTGGCAACCGAGCCCGGCATGATCGTCGAAACTTTAATACCATCTTTTCTTACATCCATCATCATCGCTTGTGAAAAACCTACCAGTCCGAATTTGCTGGCATTATAAGCCGTTCCATTCGGGAAGAAGTTCGTTCCTGCAAGACTTGAAATATTGATAAAATATCCTTTGGTTTCTTTTAATGCAGCAAGTGAAGCTTTTGCACTGAAAAATACACCAGTTAAATTGATATCAATCGTTTCCTGCCATTGTTCAACAGTCAGGTCATAAATTGGAGCAAAATGGCCGACGCCGGCGTTTGCAATGACGTAATCAAGTTGTCCCCATTTTTCAAGAATAACGTTTACTGCATTTTGCTGAGATTCAAGACTGCGTACATCGGACTCAATACCAATCGCAAAACCTTCACGGATCTGATTCAGTTTAGCAGCTGCTTCATCTGCGCTTTTTTGTGAACGACTGGTAATCGCAACCTGAATTCCATCTTTAATCAGTGCTTCGGCTACGCCATATCCAATTCCTTTTGAGCCCCCGGTGATCAGGGCTGTTTTAATTGATTCTGCCATTTTTGTTGGAAATATTTTCTGACCGAAAAGGCCGATTAATAATTGATATTTATAAACAGGGGCAACAAAGACAGTGCCAGGAAGGTTTGGGTGGGAGTGAGATTTATAAGTTTAAAATTAAAAAATCTGTTAAACTTAAAATGTAGGTTTTGCCAAATTGTTTTAAATCAAGCAAGTCAATTTTGTTACCGGTCAATAGATAATCGTCTTCACCGTCCTGACAAAGAGCCAGAAGGAAATCCTCTTTTAGATCAGGACTAAACCTGATTATTGATGTTGTTTCAATTAAGGTGCTGCGTTCATTTACTATTTCCAAAAAGGATTGAATTTGTTCCGAACTTACGTAACGTCTAAATTTTGGGCGATAGCAAACCTCAAATAGTTCCTTGAATAGAGAAATGTCTAGAAGAATTTTGAAGGAATTATTTTCTATTATTAGATTAAGTCTTTTACGTGAGTTTGAGTTTATTAAAGCACTCACATAAAGATTTGTATCTATTACTATTCTCTTCAAGAAGCTTGGCGTTTCTCACGCACTTGTGCTATTTCATCCAATATTTCCTGCTCTGAAATATCAGTGGAAGATGGAAGTGAATTGGATAAATCTTTCCAGCGCTCAACCCATGAAGGTTTACTTGGTTTAACGGATATTAACCCTAAAGCAACCAAATCATCTATTAAGCGCCTTGCTTTTGGATCTTGAATTTCAATGATTAATGTTTCCATGTAATTACTTTTTATCAAGTTATGGATATTTGCTTATTGAACAAAATGTACAAAATAATAATTTACACACTCGTGTTAATTCAAAAAACTTTCACCCGTCCAATTTTTGTTCATGCCATACAATACCCTATTTTTGCGACTCGAAACAATTCTATCCGATTTTTATCCTGTTTATGAGATTAGTTGAAAATAAAGTGGCTTTGGTAACCGGAGCTTCCCGTGGTATTGGACGTTCAATTGCTTTGCGTTTGGCTCAGGAAGGGGCGAACGTGGCATTCACTTATCTTTCCAGCGTGGAAAAAGGTGAGGCATTGGTGAAAGAACTGGAAGCATTCGGTATCAAAGCAAAAGGATATCGTTCTGATGCAGCAGATTTTCAGCAGGCAGACCAACTGGTTACTGACGTTGTTGCAGATTTTGGAAAACTTGATATTCTGATCAATAATGCAGGCGTAACCCGCGACGGTTTGCTGATGCGTATGAGTGAAGAGAACTGGGATACGGTTATCAATATCAATTTGAAATCAGTATTTAACCTTACCAAAGCAGCTACAAAAAGTATGATTCGTGCAAAAAGCGGATCTATTATCAATATCACTTCTGTTGTCGGTATCAGTGGAAATGCCGGACAGTCTAACTATGCCGCCTCAAAAGCTGGTATTATCGGTTTTACTAAATCGATTGCATTGGAGCTTGGATCAAGAAATATCCGTTCAAATGCCGTAGCACCAGGATTTATTGAAACTGAAATGACGGATGCCGTAGATTCTAAAGCGGTGGATGAATGGAAACAGTCTATTCCGATGAAACGTGGCGGACAACCTGAGGAAGTTGCCGATGCCTGTGTATTTTTAGCTTCGGATATGTCGCGTTATATTACGGGCCAGGTTTTGCAGGTTGACGGCGGTATGCTTACTTAACAATTGAGAATTTGGTGAAGTGATTTTTTTAGATCAATCGAATTTATATAATCAGAAAAAGAGCTTCGGCTCTTTTTTTGTTTTAGGTAAATGCCTCATGAAATGTGCTTTTCTTCTCAATCTAGTTGTCGTGATATGGTGGTAAATTGTTACTTCTTGCATATTATCATTTTTTGTTTCCTGTATTTTATTGTAATATTATTTACTACAATAATGCTTTCCGGAAAACTGTTTACTATATTACTGTAATACTGCTTACTGCGAAACTGCTTACTCACAATTATGCGTTCAGAGCTTATATTTCAAACTCCCTATTGGTTCATCATTTTTTGTGTTCTCGCCGGTGGCGCTTATGCCTTTCTTTTGTATCAGCCGGAAGCTTCATGGAGTAAGAAATTAAATTATGTTCTGGCTGCTTTACGGGGAATTGTTGTAGCGATAATTTGCTTTTTGTTACTGAGTCCGCTGGTCCGAAGAACGGAGAGTACTGTTGATAAAGCAAAAATTGTTTTTGCTATTGATAACTCAGAATCGGTGAATGGGGCGGGGCAGCCAGTTTTAAAGCAAATTGCAGAGGCTGAGAAAGAATTGAACTCCGCAGGTTATGAAGTAAGTATTCAAACATTTGATAAGGCAGGTACCGGCTTATCTGCTGATTCGATCCTGTTCAACAAAAACAAAACTGATATATCAGGCTTGCTGCAAACGGTCAAAAGTAATTTTGAAGGCAGAAATCTGACAGACGTAATTTTACTTTCTGACGGAATTTCCAATCAGGGCGTTTCACCTACTTTCAACCAATTTCCTTTCAAGGTCAATACGATTGCCGTTGGTGATACCGTGCCGGATCTTGATATCCGTATCAAGGATGTTGTCAATAACCGCGTTGCTTATCTTGGTAATGATTTTCCAATCCGGGTGGATATTGCAGCGAATGGTTTGGCAGGGAAATCGACAACGGTTTCTCTAAAACAGGGAGGAAGAATTATTTCGACGCAAACAGTCAATATTGACCGTCCAACTTATTTTAAATCTTTTGATTTTACGACTTCTTCCAATCAAAAGGGCGTTCAGCATTACACCATCGAGCTGGGTAACATTCAGGGAGAATCGTCAGCACGAAATAATCAAAGAGATGTTTATATTGATATTATCGACGGTCGCCAGAAAATATTATTGCTTGCTTTAACACCGCACCCGGATGTAAAAGCTTTGCGGAGTTTGATCGAAAGTAACGACAATTATGAGCTGGATGTTAATACACTGACTGCTTCGCAAGGAGCAGCAGAATCGATCGGCAACAAACCTTACGACCTGGTCATTTTGCATCAAATCCCGAATGTGCTGGGTATGGGTAATACGATTGTACGTAAAATTCTGGATGCTAAAAGACCGATTTTTTATATTCTTGGCAATCAATCAGCAGTTCCGTTATTGAATACTTTGAATCGTTCTTTGACGGTCAATGTAAATCAGGGACAGTTTGACAAGGTTACGGCGCGATATAATCCGTCTTTTCAACAAATTAATTTCAATGATGAAAGTATGAAGTTGCTGGAAAGGCTGCCGCCGCTTTCGGTACCTTTTGGAGAATATAATATTTCGCCCGGTACTGAAACGATTTTATATCAAAAAGTTGGTTCGCTGAATACAACAAAGCCGCTTTTGATATTGAATACAGCAACAGAGCAAAAAACGGCAATTCTTGCGGGCGAAGGAATTTGGCAATGGCGTCAGGAAGAATTTGCCTTGACAGGAAAACACGAACTGGTTGATAATCTGTTTCAAAAAGTTATCCAGATACTGTCTGTTCGGGATGACAAACGGAAATTCAGGATTTATCCCGTTAAGCCGGAATTTGACGCGGGTGAAGAAGTTGTTTTTCAAACTGAAATTTACAATGATATCTATGAGCCGATTTATGGGCAGGAAGTCAAACTGGACATAATGGATGAAAAAGGGAAAACAAAACAATATAACTATACGCATTCCGCTGAAAACCCACGGTTCAATATCAGCGGTTTGACCGACGGCGTATACCGTTTTCAGGCAAGTACGATGGTTCGCGGTATTCAGGAAAAAATCAGCGGACAGTTTGTTGTCAGAAATGTTGATATTGAAATGGCGAATACCACGGCAGATTTTGGAATGCTTCGCGAGCTCGCTGCCAAAACTGGTGGAGAATTTGTTCAACCCGCTTCTTTAAATCAATTAATTCAAAAACTCAAAACAAACCGTGCACCTAATCGTCTCGAAAGCAGCGAGGATATGGTGGAGCTCGTTCATTTAAAATGGTTATTTTTCTTAATTCTCGTACTTTTGGGAACAGAGTGGGGATTGAGAAAATATCATGGCGGTTACTAAACGTCGGATTATTTTGTAAATCCTCAAATTAATAAAGTTATAAATTAACAACTTTCTGATCGGGCAAAAGCTGGAAATCTTAAAGCTCCTTTCGGTATTTTTGAATGAAATATTTTAAACATTTACGCGTTCTTTTTTTGATTTATATTCTCCTGTCGGGTCACAATTTTTCGGCCGCACAAGAGGCCGGAGTTATTACAGATTCTACCGCAAAAATTGCCCCTGATTATAAGCTGCTTCATGGTATTTTTGCGGCGCAGTCGGTACTTTATCTTGGTACTATTTATGGACTAAGCAAATCATGGTATAAAAACCCGCTCACCAACTTCCGGGTACAGGATGACACTTATGAGTGGCTGCAAATGGACAAAATGGGGCACGTTTACACATCCTACCAAATTGCCCGCCACACCGCTGAAATTTATAAAAAAACAGGGATTTCAAAAAAACAGATGATGATCTATGGTGCCATTTCGGGTATCATCTTTCAAACACCTATTGAAATTCTGGATGGTTTTTCGCCGGATTATGGTTTTTCTCCCGGCGACATGATTGCAAATCTTACCGGTTCCACAATTTATCTGGGGCAGATCGCGCTTTGGGATGAAATCCGGATACAGCCGAAGTTTTCATTTCATTTTACCTCGCTCGCCGCCCAGCGTCCAAATTTACTGGGAAGTAAACCCACTGAACGCTGGTTAAAAGATTATAACGGACAAACCTATTGGTATTCAGCAAGTCCCCGGTCTTTTTTTAAACATAGCAACTGGCCGCCCTGGTTGTGTTTTTCTGTTGGATATGGTATTCAAAATATGATTTCTGCTGATCCCAAACAAAGTACTGAATTGGGATTTCGACCTTACAGGCAGTATTATTTTTCATTGGATATTGATCTTACAAAAATTAAAACCAGGAGCAAATTTGTCAGGACGATTGCTTTTTTAGCTAACTCGTTAAAAATTCCTGCTCCTGCTCTTCAGATAAGTAAAAAAGGAGTGGATTTTCATCCGTTATATTTTTGATAGGAAAAGGCACCGGGACTTGATGCAAAGAAAGAAGTAACTTTGTGATGGCGGAAGTTTTTAAAACAGATCGTCATTGAATTAAATTGAATAATTATGAATATTGGAGATAAGGTAAGATTGGTACATGGCCGTGAGGAAGGAATTATTTATGCATTTCTGCCGGGTAATGTAATTGAAGTAGAGATTGAAGATGGTTTTCGTATTCCCGTGTTGCGCAGTGAATTAGTGACGATCTCACCCGTGGAATCCCAACGTTTGAACAGAACGCCTGCCGGACAAACCATTGCTCCACAGCGTGATAGAATCGCTCCGCGCCAGGCAGCATTTTCAGAAAAGGGAATTTACATTGCCTTTGTTTCTATTAATGATAAAGCTGTAACACTGCATATTATCAACAATTCGGATTGGACATTGCCATTCAGCGCAACGACTCAGTTTGAAAATACACATATGGGTTTGTCTGCGGGCGTATTGCAGCCAAGGACGTCCCAGAAACTTACAGAACTGCAAATGAAAGATTTCGAAAACTGGCCGGTTTTTGCTTTCAATTTATTGTATTTCAGAGAAGGAACTTTCGATGCGTTACAGCCATTTCAAAAGAAAATCAAATGTCGCGCACAATCATTTTATAAGAGCAAAGGCCCGGCACCAGTGATTGGTAAAGATGCTTTTGTTTTTCAACTGGACGAAGAAAACGTTAAAAAGGAGGAAGTTGTGATAAAATCTGACATCCAGGAACAACTGAGGACAAGTTTAATGGGAGGGTCTGCGACCCCTAAAATTGAACTGGAAAAACCGGAGAGTATTGTGGATCTGCATGTTGAAAAAATCATTGAAGATTTTTCAAGATTGTCAAAAGATGAAATATTGAAACAACAACTGGCTACTTTTGAAACTCGTCTGGAACAGGCAATTGGGAATGGTATGGATGAAATAACATTCATTCATGGTGCAGGAAGCGGTGTATTGCGTGATGAACTGCATCGCCGGCTGAGCAAAAATCAACATGTTCAGTATTTTAAAGATGCTCAAAAGGAAAAATTCGGATACGGTGCAACGCTCGTTAAAATTAAATAATCGCTTTAAGCGCATAACCTGGTTCTTTTTATTGGTTGGAATCGGACTGAGTCAATGGCAATGTCGTCCAAAAGTTACCACGCCTAAAAAACCTATGGAAGAATATTTGTATTCAGACGCAGAAATTCAGAATGAAAAACATCTGTCGGTAATTAATTTACCTATTGAAATGCCTATTTCTGAGCTGCAAACGCAGATTAATACGCAGATCAAGGGTTTGATTTACCAGGACGACAGTTATGAAGACAACGGTGACGATAATATGAAAGCAAAGGTCTGGAAGCTAAGCCCGATCAGGGTTGTTGCCAAGGATTCTACTTTTCTGTTTGAAGTTCCGCTTAAAATTTGGGTCAGCGCAGGGTATAAGGTAAGTCCGCTGGGTTTGACATTATCGGGTTATAAGGATACAGAGTTTTCAATAAGTATCCGACTTATCTCGAAAATCGGCATTTCACCAGACTGGAAGCTGAAATCGGAAACCTATGTGGATAGCTACGACTGGATCACGGAGCCAAACGTGAAAGTTGCCGGCATCAACATACCGATCAAGAGCATGGTGAGCCGAATGTTGAACAAAAATTTTGAAAAGATAACCGATGCTATTGATCAGCAGGTTACCGGCAGTATTGAGATAAAAAAATATGTTGAAGCGGCATGGTTGCTTGCGCGTCAGCCTGTTTTGCTGTCAAAGGAATATGATACCTGGCTCGTTGTCACGCCAACTTCAATCATCATGTCGCCTTTAATGGCCAGTAATAATATTTTACGTGCTTCTATTGGCATCAAAGGTTACACGCAGACGGTAACATCGGCAGTGAAACCAGTTGTTAAACCCGCGCCAAAACTCCCTGATTTACAGATTGCGGATAAAGTATCCTCAGATTTCCGCGTAGGGTTAATCAGTCTGATTTCTTACGAAGATGCTGCCCGGCTGGCAACATCTCAATTTACGGGACAGAAATTTTCTTTCTTGGGAGGGAAATATAACGTTGAAGTTACGTCCATTGAAATGTATGGTCAAAATGAGCGGCTGATCATCAAAGCCGGGTTAAAGGGCAGTATGAACGGAAGCATATATTTAAAAGGAATTCCTTACTATGATCCGGTTTCTCAGAAGCTATCTTTGAAAAATCTGGATTATGATCTGGATACAAAAAGTACAATTATCAAGACAGCAAGTTGGCTGCTTCAGGGGAAATTTACTAAAATGATGGAGCAGGAAATGGTTTTTGGTATAGGAAGCCAGATGGCGGAGGCTAAAAAAAGTATCCAACAGACACTTTCCAATTATAAAGTAACCGACGGTGTTCAACTTAAAGGAACGCTCACTGAAATCACGCCGGATAAGGTTTATTTGACCCCAAAACACATTTATTCCGTTGTTTTCGCCCAGGGGAATGTCAATTTGCGTGTAGAAGGATTGCGAAGTTTTGAGTAACAAATTCAATTGCTAAGTAAACAAATGCCATATTTTTTACTTTTTATGGTAAATTGACTGCTGATCAAAGGAAAGTATTTCTTAGCTTTGTGGTCAAGTGAAAGGAATAAGCCGTCCTACCGCTGCGGTGAATGCCGGAGAGGAAAGTCCGGACAGCACAGAGTGCCGTACTTCCTAACGGGAAGGCAGTCGATTGGTGACGATCAGCTGACAGCTAGTGCAACAGAGAATATACCGCCTGGCACATTTTTTTATGACAGGTAAGGGTGAAAAGGTGGAGTAAGAGACCACCGCTTCAAAGGTGACTTTGAAGGCACGGTAAACCTTACGGGCTGAAAGATCAAATAGGTGTTAATTTGTGGGGCTGCTCGCCTCCGTTTTTCGGAACATTAGCACGGGTAGATCGTTAGAGGTTTTGAGTGATCAAAATCCTGGATAAATGGTAGGAATTCCGGTGCAGACCGGAGTACAGAATCCGGCTTACAGGCTTTTTCCTTTTTCTGTTTTTAAGTAAATAATTAATGAATAATTGAATCACATAACTAGTGTTTCCCATGAAGAAAAAGAATCTTTACATTGCTTTAGTTTGTTTGTCACTAATGAGCCTGGATGCGTTGGCTCAAAAAAACCGAACGTATGATGGACCAAACAAGATGAATACATGGTCTATCTCAGGATATGGTGGCATCACAAAATTCTTTGGTGATTTGAAAGAATACGATTTCAAAAGAGGCGATCATGAAAATTTGACCGGTGCATGGGGACTCTCCATTAACAAACAATTATCTCCGATTTTTGGTGTTCAGCTTACTGGTTACAACGGTTGGCTACAAGGATCAAAGAAAAATGTTACCGTTCCTAATCCTTCTAATCCATTGCTTACGAACACATACGATGCTTATTTCACAAGTCCATCGTTCGTTCAGGTTTCTTTGGATGGAACACTAAACCTTAACCGTTTGCTTTTTGGATATAAGAAATTGCGCAGATGGAAAGTAGATGCTCACCTTGGAGCTGGTATCATGTATTATCATACTGATGTTACTGCTACTAATACTGCAACTGGAAAAGTTACCAAACTTTCTTCTAACACAGACGGAAGTTCTAAAACAGCCGGAACATGGGATCGTAACGGTTCAACTTATACCCGTGAGTGGGTTATGCCTGCTGGTTTAGCTGTTCATTATGAATTGTCTCCACGTTTCGATCTTGGTCTTGACTATACTTACACGTATGTTAACACAGAAAAACTTGATTTGACTGTTGGTAACAGAACGGATTATGAAACACAAACTGGTTTGTGGACATTCCAGAAAGGTGATTCAAAAAATGACAGATGGGGAGTTTTGCAAATTGCATTGACTTACAAATTGGGTAAAAACGCTGTAATGGCGAAAAAAGGTAAGTATGATGCAGGTAGCGGACGTTATCATTTGCGTTGGGCTAACCCACAAGCATTGATTCCGGTTCCTTACAACCCAACCATGAACGATGCTGATTCAATTGCAAAAGCTAACATGCCGAAACCAGTTGATCCACGTCTTTACACTGATACTGATGGTGACGGTGTTGCTGACCTTTTTGACAAAGAACCAAATACTCCAGCGGGAAGCGTCGTCTCAGGTGGTGGTGTTGCAATGGATCTTGATAAAATTATCAGAGATGCTATCAAAAACAACCTGCCGAAAGACGAATGCGAAGCGTTGTTCAGTAATATCGAATTCGATACTGACAAAGCAATCATCCGTGATGCTTCGAAAGAAACTTTGAGCAAAGTGATTGAACTGTTAAATCTTCGCACAAACTGCCGTATCGTTCTTGTCGGACATACAGATGCCCGTGCTTCTGATTCTTATAACATGTCTCTTGCCCGTCGTCGTGTGGATGCTGCAAAACGCTTCCTGGTTCGTCAGGGTCTTAAAGACACAAGCAGAATTTTGATCGAGTACTTCGGTGAATATCGTCCGATTGCTGAAAACACAACAGTTGAAGGACTTCAGTCTAACCGTCGTGTTGAAATCAAGATCTTGCCAAATAACACATTGCGTTCAACATACCCTGCTGGTTTCCAGAAATAACAGGTTTTTGACATAAGAAAAAAGGGAAGTGATTATTCACTTCCCTTTTTTTATGCTTAATGATTATTGAACCAAAAATTATGCTTAAATTTGCACCCTGTTTAATTCAGGGACGAGTTCCCTTTCATAACAAATTCAATAATGGCAGTTAAAATTAGATTAGCGCGTCGTGGACGCAAACAAAAAGCGATTTATGATATCGTAATCGCAGATGCCAGAGCACCACGTGATGGTCGCTTCATCGAAAAGATTGGTAGCTATAACCCAGGTACTAATCCATCATCAGTTGTTTTGGATACAGCTAAGGCTGTTGACTGGTTGCTTAAAGGTGCTCAGCCAACGGATACTGCTCGTTCAATCCTGCATCATGAAGGTGTAATGCTTCGCAAGCATTTACAGGTTGGTGTAATTAAAGGAGCAATTGGTCAGGATGTTGCTGATGCACGTTTTGAAGAATGGAAATCATCTAAAACTGATCGTAATGTTTCTGCTGCAGATACATTAACTCAAAAATTAGATACTGCAAAACAAGCTAAATTGGATGCAGAACGTAAAGTAAATGAGTCACGTGCAGAAGCAATCGCTAAGAAGAATGCTCCTGTGGTAGTTGAAGAAGAAGTTGCTGCGGAAGAAGTTTCTGACGAAGTTGCTACTGACGAAACTGCGGCAGACGCTCCTGTGGCAGAAGATACTAATGAAGCACCAGCTGCTGAATAATTTAGTAGAACATACTTTCTTTATGGGTCTGTCGGTTTACCGTGCAGACTCATATTTGTTTTAAGGATACCAATAATAAATCAATACTATTTTGACACACGATAGCAGTTTTTTGCTGGGTTATATCGTTCGTACCCATGGTACGTCCGGCGATGTCGTTATTTTTCTGGATGTAGATTATCCTGAGGAATATGAAGATCTTGATTCTGTTTACTTCGATATTAAAGGGGATTTAGTTCCGTATTTTATTGAGCGTTTTAATTTACAGAAACAAGCCAAGGCAATTGTAAGATTTGAAGACGTAAATACCATTGAAAAAGCACAGGCTTTGGTTGGTACGTCGCTTTACCTGCCACTGGATTCTCTTGCCGAACTGGAAGAGGAAGAATTTTACTATCATGAGATCAAGGGTTATACTGTCATCGATGAAGTGAAAGGTGAACTGGGAATTGTCCGTGAGGTTTATTCTCTGAATGGGCAGGATCTGATTTCTATGGATTATCAGGGCGTTGAAGTTCTGATCCCAACTGCCGAAGATATCGTTCTAAAGGCAGACAAAGAAAATAAGAAACTGATGGTGAATTTGCCGGAGGGTTTACTGGAAATTTATCTGGAAAACGGTTCTGACAGCGATAATACTCCTGATGATGCGGATTGATATCATTTCGTGTGTTCCAGCACTTCTGGATAGCTTTTTCGCCCATTCAATCCTGAAACGTGCGCAAGAAGGAAAATATGTTGAAGTGGTTGTGCATGATCTGAGGGATTATTCAGGAAACAAACACCGTTCCATTGATGATTATGCTTTTGGAGGTGGCGCAGGTATGGTTCTTCAAATTGAACCTATTGCCCGTTGCATACGTACGTTGCAGGCCGAAAGGGAATATGATGAAGTTATTTATCTGACACCCGACGGTGAATTAATGGAGCAAAAAATGGTAAATCAGCTTTCTTTAAAAGGAAATCTGATCATGTTATGCGGCCATTACAAAGGTGTTGACCAACGTGTCCGGGATATTTTTATTACAAAAGAAATAAGTATCGGAGATTATGTATTGTCGGGCGGGGAAATTGCAGCAGCTGTGCTTGCTGATTCTGTTATTCGTTTATTACCAGGTGTATTAAACGATGAAACTTCGGCTTTGACAGATTCCTTTCAGGATAATTTATTGGCACCGCCGGTTTATTCACGTCCATCGGATTTTGAAGGTCACGGAATTCCGGAGATATTAGTTTCCGGTCACGAAGCAAAAATTGAAGCATGGCGCTATGAGCAGTCTATAAAACGTACAAAAGAAAGAAGACCGGATTTACTGAAATAGTAATCCGGTCTTCGGTTTTAAAACTAATATCTTGAATACATGCTCAAAAATCCAGATTGCAATTGATCCATTCGTCATCAAAGTTGGTTCCATACTTGCGATAAAAACCAACCGCAGAGGTATTCCAATCCAATACCTGCCACATCATTCCTGTGCATCCTGTTTGTTTGGCCGCAACAACGGTGGCATCAAAAAGTACCTTTCCAATTCCATTTCCACGCATTTCTTCGGTCACGATAATATCTTCCATATACAATCTCTTGCCTTTCCAGGTAGAATACCGGTAGTAATAAAGCGATAAGCCTATGATTTTTGAACCATCTTCTGCAACAAAAAAGTTGAAAAGATTTTCCTTATAATCACGGGACATTTTCTCAACGTTATTGCGTACCTGATCCAGTGCTTTTTCATAAATGGCCAGCTCCTTTACAAGTTCGAAAACGGCGGGTATATCTTCCAGGGTACCCTGGCGGGTGGAAATATTCATGTGTCAGGTAATTAATTGAACGATTGGATAAGTGTCTTATTATTAATTTATACTATTGATACTTGACAAAATTCTCCCATTTATCAACAATGGCTTGAAAATTTTCAGGAAGCTCCGTATCAAATTGCATCCATTCTTTTGTGGTTGGATGTATAAATCCAAGAGATTTTGCATGAAGAGCCTGCCCGGGAAGTAATTTAAAATTATTTTCTACAAAAACCTTAAAACTACCGGTTGTTCCGCCTCTCAAAATTTTATCACCACCATAAACGGTATCATTGAAAATCGGATGGCCAATATGCTTCATATGTGCCCTGATCTGGTGGGTTCTTCCGGTTTCAAGATTACATTTGATCAGAGAAACATAACGCATTGGTTTTAAAACCTCATAATGCGTAACCGCATGTTTTCCCTGAGCGCCATCTTCGAAGATATCCATTACACGCCGGTCTTTCGCGCTGCGACCGATATGGCCGGTTATTGTTCCTTTGTTTTCTTTCGGTTCTCCCCAGATCAAGGCGTTATAAGTTCTTTCAATGGTATGGTCAGAGAATTGTTTTGCCAGAAAAGTCATGGCAAATTCCGTTTTAGCTATCACCAATAATCCAGAGGTATCTTTATCAATTCTATGCACCAGGCCAGGTCGTCCTTCTCCGTTTCTTCCCGTTGGCAGGTTTTGAAAATGATAGACCAGCGCATTGATCAGCGTACCGGTCCAGTTTCCAAAAGCAGGATGTACAACCATACCTGTCGGTTTATTGACTAATAGCAATACGTCATCTTCATAAATAATATCCAGGGGAATATTTTCGGGAATGATTTCAGTATCGCGCGGTGCATTGGGAAGCAATAAGGTAATGACGTCGAGCGGTTTTACTTTATAGCTTGATTTGGCAGGTAAACCATTTACTTTTACAGCTTCCGCTTCAATCCCATTTTGTATTTTTGTGCGTGAAGCATTGGCCACATGAACATTCAAAAACTTATCAAGACGCATGGCTGTCTGCCCTTTGTCGGCCACAATCCGGTAATGTTCAAATAAATCGTCTTCGTCGGCACCGTTATCTATTTCGTCTGCGAGCATTTGGTCTGTTGTAATCGGGAATCTCAAATTAAAAAACAAAATTACCAAAATTCGTGGACTTACTGGTTCCTTCCTTGCCGACACCACTTCTGGAAATATCTGATGAAGTCATTTTAAAGGCCGGTGTCCGGTTATTTATCAAACGTGATGATTTAATCCACCCAACGGTTTCAGGAAATAAATGGCGGAAACTAAAATATAACCTTCAACAAGCCAGGTTGGAAGGAGCGGGGACGGTACTAACCTTTGGCGGTGCTTTTTCCAATCACTTGTACGCAACCGCGGCGGCAGGGAAATATGCAAGTTTTGAAACAATTGGTATAGTAAGAGGAGAAGATCCTGGTGAACGAAAATCATCGACTCTGAAATTCTGTGAAGCGCAGGGAATGAAATTGCATTATGTTTCGCGGGAGGAATATAGGCTTAGAAATTCGGATGATTATATCAACGAGTTGAAACGGAAATTTACAAATACGTTTATAATTCCGGAAGGTGGCACATCCGAATTCGCTTTGAAAGGCGTGGAGGAAATGGCGGAAGAGGTAAAACAACAATTAGGTTTTACTCCTGATTATTATGCAGTTGCAGCAGGAACGGGCGGAACTGCTGCTGGAATTCTTTCTTCTGGTTCTAACGCCCTGGCTTTTTCAGCTTTAAAAGGTGGAGATTTTTTGGAAAATGATATTTTAAATCTGATAGGAGAAAATAATCATCAGGGTCAGCTAAAACTATTTTTAGAATATCATTTCAAGGGTTATGCAAAATACACACAAGAACTACTTGATTTTATTTTGATATTCAAAAAGAAACATGGAATCCAGTTAGAGCAGGTTTATACCGGTAAGATGTTTTTTGGATTGTATGATTTAATGGAAAAGGGTTATTTTAAAAATGGAGATCGTATAGTGGCAGTTCATACGGGAGGTTTGCAGGGGCTTTTGGAAGGGTTGAAGAGGATTTAGCTTGATGAAATTTATTTCATCAAGCTAAATTATCCCTACCAAATACTATCCTTCCGCTGAATATAATCCTTAATCAAATCCCTTTCACCGGCAACCCACAATACATCTTCTTTTTCAATAATTACAGAAGAATCAGGGTTAAGAATTCGCTCGCCGTTTCTTTCTAATCCAACCACCATACCATGCGTCCGCTCCCGGATCTGGCTGTTTCTGATTGATTTTCCAATGATGTTAAATTCGCTTTTCACTTCAATTCGTTGCAACGTGATTTTATCCTCATGCGCCAGATAAGCTTCGCCATTTCTACTGATTTCTACATGGCCACGGAAGCTGTCAAGCTGGTCATCAGTACCAATCACTTCAATGCGGTCATATGGATATAATACTTCGGTCGGACGTGGGAGCTGGATTGTTTTGGTCCCTCGCTCGATAAGGACAACATTAATTCCGAAGCTTTCCCGGATTCCCAGTTGCTGCAAACTTTTTCCGATCAAAGATGAATCTGGGCTTACTTCCAGAAAGGCAAAATGGGCGTCCCAGGGTAATAATATTTTTTTGGATTTTCCACTTCCTTCCAGTTGCCGGGCATTAAGATTTTGAAGAAACCTGTCTTCAATTTTGCTGTAAAATAGTTGAAGCCGCTGATAAAATATTCCCATGGCTAAAACCGTAATTCCGCCAGCAATCATCAACGCCGTTGGTGTTTCAAAAAACGAACTCAGCGCAAAACCCATCAGAATAATTCCGATAAAAACTCTGGATAATTCCAGAAGCAATAACGGGCCACGGCTATATTTTCTGCTAAGCCATAGTGCGGAATAAGCCTTTCTGTTTGATCTTTTGAAAATTAGTGCCCAGATAAACGGGGAAATAAATAAAAAGGTAAGACCAAAAAATGCGGATAATGTCACATAGGTTTTAGGGACCCGTTGAAAAACCTGCGGTGCAATTTGCCTTGCCATGATGGACACAATACCAATAATGACAACGGAATTCAGAACAACTGTTTGTGCATAGGATTGAAGAATTAAATTCCAGTGTGTCGTTTTGGCGATGGTTGCCGTACTGTTGCTATAACGGTTCAACCGGGTTCTCCATGATTCAGGCAAATGTTTGTCAAACCATTCATAAAAAGGTTCTGAGGCCTTCATCATGTAGGGTGTCGTAAATGTGGTGATCACAGAAACGCCGACCGCAATAGGATAAAGAAATTCACTGGTCACTTTTAGTGATAAACCCAGATTAGCAATAATGAAGGAAAATTCACCGATTTGGGATAAACTCATACCGGCCTGAATTGATTTTTTCAAGGGCTGACCGGAAATAACAGCACCCATGGTAACATACGTTGTTTTTCCCAGGATCACCACAAATACCAGAATTGCAGTAGGAACGGCATATTCAACCAATAGTTTTGGGTTGATCAGCATACCGACTGAAATAAAGAAAATGGCTCCGAAAAGGTCTTTTACCGGTTTCAACAGATGTTCAATTTTCTCGGCATGTGTTGTTTCTGCTAAAATTGAACCCATAATAAAGGCACCCAAGGCAGCAGAAAATCCGGCTTGGGTCACAAGAAAGACCATTCCAAAGCAAAGGGCAATAGAAGTGATCAAAACACTTTCGTCATTCATCAGATTCCGGAAACGGCGAAGCAGGGTAGGGAAGATGAAAATTCCACCCAAGAACCATAATATCAGAAAGAAGAAAAGTTTGGCAATGGATTGCAGCATTTCCATGCCGGCAAATTGCTGACTGATTGAAAGTGTTGAAAGCAAAACCATCAGCAAAACAGCCGTCAAATCTTCTATGACGAGTATACCAAAAACGACACTGGTGAATTGTTGTGTTTTTAAACCAAGTTCTTCGAAAGCACGGAAAATGATTGTGGTCGATGATATGGCGATAATTCCACCTAAAAATAAACTGTCAATTTTACTCCATCCCAACAATTGTCCCGTAACAAATCCGGTTACGAGCATCAATGAGACTTCTAATAAACCTGTAATAGCCGCGGTGCTTCCTACCTTGACCAACTTTTTGAAACTAAATTCCAGACCCAGATTAAAAAGAAGAAAGATAACACCAATCTCAGCCCAGATTTCAATGGTCTTGATATCCGTAATGGTTGGGAAAATACTAAAATTGGGACCTACCAAAAGGCCTGCAAGAATGTATCCTAAAACAATGGGCTGTTTTAATTTTTTGAAAATGATGGTAATGATACCAGCCATTGTCAGGATTAAGGAAAGGTCTACAATTAGCTGTGGAACATGGGTCATTGGGTACTGGTATTTCGCGGAAAATATAATAATACCAATAAAATACAAAAAGCCTTTGATGATTCAAAGGCTTTTTGGTATAACTTGAAAAAATGAAATGCAATCTGCTTATCCTACACTACCTTCTAAACTGATTTCCAGAAGCTTTTGGGCTTCAACAGCAAATTCCATTGGAAGCTGGTTTAACACTTCTTTTGCGTATCCATTTACGATTAAAGCAACCGCTTGTTCCGTAGGAATTCCGCGTTGGTTGCAATAAAACAATATATCTTCTCCAATTTTCGAAGTAGTCGCTTCATGCTCCACCGTTGCGGAAGGATTGCTAACTTCTATGTAAGGGAAAGTATGCGCACCGCATTTATCTCCTAAAAGCAATGAATCGCATTGAGAGAAGTTACGTGCTTTATCTGCCTTTTTGAATACCTGAACTAGTCCACGGTATGAATTCTGGCTTTTTCCTGCCGAGATACCTTTTGAAACAATACGGCTTTTTGTATTTTTTCCGATGTGGATCATTTTTGTTCCGGTATCAGCCTGTTGCATGTTATTGGTTACAGCAACTGAGTAAAACTCACCGATCGAATTATCACCTTTCAGGATCACCGAAGGATATTTCCAGGTTATGGCCGAACCTGTTTCAACTTGCGTCCAGGAGATTTTAGAAAATGCGCCGTCACATAATCCACGTTTTGTAACGAAATTGTAGATACCACCCTTTCCATCTTTATCACCAGGATACCAGTTTTGAACCGTCGAGTATTTTACATTTGCATTTTCATGCGCGAAAATCTCTACCACAGCCGCATGCAACTGATTTTCATCACGCATCGGTGCTGTACATCCTTCCAGATAACTTACATGACTGTCTGCATCCGCTACGATCAGCGTACGTTCAAACTGACCTGTACCTGCTGCATTGATACGGAAATAGGTAGATAGCTCCATCGGGCATTTAACACCTTTTGGAATATATACAAAAGATCCGTCAGAAAATACGGCTGAATTCAGAGCCGAGTAATAATTGTCTTTTGGCGGAACAACCGATCCAAGATATTTTTTTACCAGATCAGGATGTTCACGAATAGCCTCACTGATCGAGCAGAAAATAATTCCTTTTTCTCTCAGTGATTCTTTAAACGTTGTAAATACAGATTCTGAATCCATAACGGCATCAACCGCAATAGAAACACCTGAAAGTCTTTTTTGCTCATTCAATGAAATTCCCAAACGCTGGAAAGTATCACGCAATTCAGGATCTATATCGTCCAGGCTTTCAACAACTTTTTTCTTCTTTGGTGCAGAATAATATTTAATTGCCTGAAAGTCAATTTTTGGATAATGCACATTAGGCCATTTTGGCTCGGGCATTTTCAGCCACATCGTAAAAGCCTTCAAACGCCACTCCAGCATCCATTCAGGTTCATTCTTTTTTGCGGAAATAAACCGTATAGTGCTCTCATCCAAGCCCACAGGAGCTTCGTCTGCTTCAATATCAGTTACAAATCCGTATTTGTATTCCGAACTGGTGATTTCCTCCAACAATTCTTCTTCTTTGCTCATAGTCTTAATTATATCGCTCTATGGTTGTTATAGTACTAACACATAGAAATGATATTGAGTTTATAGATAGACTCAAAAATACGTAAAATTCCGGACAAAGTTATGACCGGGATCATAACTTGTATCCAGAATTCGATTATTCAGGCGGATGAATATCAGAGATAACTTCCCGAGGAAAGATAATCTTTCACATATTCACTGACTCCTTCTTCTAATGTATGAAACGGCTTTGTGTAACCAATGGAGTGCAATTTACTCATATTCGCCTGCGTAAAATACTGATATTTGTCACGAATATCCACCGGTGTATCAATAAAGGATATGTCCGGCGTTTTGTCCATGGCCAGGAAAGTATTTGTTACAAGATCTTTGAAAGTACGCGCTTTGCCGCTGCCCAGATTGTATATACCCGAATCTTTGCGGTGGTGCATGAAAAACAGACAAACCTCAATCAGATCCTTCACATAGATAAAGTCACGCATCTGTTCGCCGTCTTTAAAATCAGGATTATGCGAACGGAAAAGTTTCATTTTGTCAGTAGCCTTGATCTGGTTGAATGCATGAAAAATAACCGAAGCCATGCGTCCTTTGTGATATTCGTTTGGCCCGTATACGTTGAAAAATTTCAAGCCGGCCCAAAAGAATGGTTTTTTCTCCTGCCGCAATGCCCAGATGTCAAAATCGTTTTTAGAATCACCGTATGGATTTAACGGTTTCAGCTGGGGAATTAAGGATTCGTTATCGTCATATCCAAGTTCTCCCAATCCATAAGTGGCTGCTGATGAAGCATAAACCAATGGAATCTGGTATGCTACACACTTTTCCCAGATATGTTTGGAATAGTTAAGATTGAGTTCGTTAAAGATATTTACATCAAACTCTGTGGTATCCGTTCTTGCCCCGATGTGAAAAATGAATTCAACATCTCTGTTGTTTTGATCAAGCCATTCAAATAAAGAGTTACGTTCAACGCGTTCCTTAATTGTTTTTCCTTCCAGATTTTCCGCCTTTTCTATTTTTGAGAAATCATCAACGGCGATAATGTTACTAAAGCCTTCCTGGTTAAGTCTGCTGATCAGACCGCTCCCGATAAATCCGGCTGCACCTGTTACTATAATCATATTAGATTATTTGTTTAATGAGGTTAAACTGTAAAAAGAATGCCAGATAAGAGCAATTTTCACGTTCAATCTACTCCTGAAATTTTCTTTTTAAATTGTATTTTTTTGAGTTAACTGCTAATATTTTTACAAAACTACCGATACAAGATGTAATTTTGTAACATTATTAGAAAGGGAAGGGAAAATTTATGATTTACGTAACGAGAAAAGAGCATTTTAATGCAGCTCACCGGCTTTTTAACCCGGCATGGTCAGAAGAAAAAAATCAGGAGGTATTTGGGCCTTGTGCCAATAATAACTGGCATGGACATAATTTTGAATTAATAGTAACGGTAAAAGGTAAACCGGATCCGGATACAGGATTTGTGATTGATTTGAAAGTTTTGGGTGATTTGATTAAGGATAAGGTTGTTGATAAAGTTGATCATAAAAATCTGAATCTTGATGTGGATTTTATGAAAGACAAAATGGCTTCGTGTGAAATTTTTGTGACGGAGATATGGAAAATACTGGCTCCTGCAATTCAGGAAGTAGCACCGACGTCACAATTGCATTATATCAAACTGGTTGAAACACCGAAAAATTTTGTAGAATATTACGGCGAATAAGCATGAAATACTACCTCATTGCCGGCGAACGCTCGGGTGATTTACATGGTGCCAATCTGATGAAAGGCATAAAATCCAATGATCCTGATGCGCAGTTTCGTGGCTGGGGCGGTGATATGATGGAGGCGGAAGGAATGGATTTGGTAACGCATTATAAGGATACCGCATTTATGGGTTTTCTGGAGGTGGCGAAGAACATCCTGAAAATTACCGGCTTCCTGAAAAAATGTAAGAAGGACATTCTGGAATATAAGCCGGATGTCATTGTACTGATAGATTATCCCGGATTTAACCTGCGGATGGCTGCATTTGGTAAGAAAAACGGGTTTAAGATCTTCTATTACATTTCTCCGAAAGTCTGGGCGTGGAATCAGAAACGTGCTTTAAAAATCAAAGCAAATGTTGATCGCATGTTTGTCATTTTTCCCTTTGAAATTGATTTTTATAATAAGTTTGATTTCAAAGTAGATTATGTTGGCAATCCATTGATGGACGCCATTGAAGCTTTCGCGCCCGATCCGGATTTTAGAAAAAATAATAAATTAATTGATAGTCAGCCGGTTATTGCTTTGCTTCCTGGTAGCCGCAAGCAGGAAATCATTAATATGCTGGATCTGATGTTGACTGTTCAGCCACATTTTCCTGACTATCAGTTTGTGGTAGCTGGTGTAAGAAATCTTCCTGCAACTCTTTATGAAAAGTATGAAGCGTTGAACAACGTTTCCGTTGTTTATGAATCAACCTATGATTTATTGCATATTTCAGAAGCTGCACTTGTGACGTCAGGTACTGCAACTTTGGAAACTGCCCTGCTAAATATTCCGGAAGTTGTATGCTATAAAACAAGCGGATTTTCTTACGCCGTCGCTAAAAAACTGATTCGTGTGCCATTCATTTCTCTTGTTAATCTGATCACGGAAAAGGAGGTAGTCCGTGAACTTATTCAGGACGATTTGAATGAAAAACAATTGGTGGAAGAATTGAAATCAATTTTGAAAAGCGGAGAAAAGAGATCTGATCAGCTTGAAAATTATGCAAAGCTTCACAAGCTGGTGGGCGGGTCGGGAGCGTCACAAAAAACAGGAAAATTAATAGTAAAATATTTACAAAATTTGTAATATTACCTTGTAGGTATCCTGCTACGTAAATTCAGAAATTTTGCTACTTATTTCCTGGTATAAGCCAGTACCTTTGCAACTTGTGCCATAAATATCTGTCAAAAGTTATTTTTGACTGCCAAATCTCCATTAAAATAATTGATTATGAATCAGGTACTTTTGGTGAATCAGGAGTTGGGTACACATGCTGATTTGTGTTTGCTTTTCCAGGAAGGCGACTATGAAAATGTGGTGCTGGATGAAGTAGAAACCGGAAATGATGCATTAAGAAAAGTTGTCAACGATTCTTACGATTTGCTCATTTTGAATCTGGATCTGCCAAATACCAATATTCTTGGCCTTATCAACAAGATAAGACTGTTAAACCCGGTTTTGCCCATCCTGATTTTCTCCTCAGAAATTGAATATATTGTCATAAAACGTTATCTCACAAGTGGCGTGAATGGCTATTGTTTTTTTAGAAATAACAATATAAATGAGATTGTTAAGGCAGTAGGCGTCATCAGTAAAGGAAAATGGTATATAAGCCAGGAAATGTCTGATCTGATGGTTGAACAAGTTCTGTATAACAAAAAGGCAGATCGTTTTGACAGTCTGGATGAAAAGGAGTTTGAAATCTTTACACACCTGATCAAAGGAGAAACAGTCGCTAATATTGCAAAAATTATGGGCGTGCATATTCCAACAATTTCTGTATACAAAACCAGAATTCTGGATAAGCTCAGAATCACCAATCTGCTTGAACTGAAAAATATGGTAAACACATCTTTACTGATCGAAAATTAGTTTCGCATCCGGGAAAGTTTTTCGTAATCCAGAACCGTTATCAGGCTGCCTTTCATATCAACCAGTTTTTCTTCCTTAAAATCCGATAAAGTCCTGATCACAGTTTCCGTCGCCGTCCCGACCATAGAAGCAATATCTTCACGGGTAATGGCCATTGAAAATGGTTTGGACCGATCTTCCTGATATCGCTGAACAAGCATAACCAAGGCCTGGGCAACACGTTTCCTTACAGAATTGTAAGCCAATTGCAGCAAGCGCTCTTCCCGATCCTTGATTTCGTTAGAAAGCATCTTAATAAATTTCGTCGCCACTTCCCGGTTTCCCTGCAAAAGATTAAAAAAATCATCTTTAGGAATCATCGCCACTTCCGACTTTTCAAGAGAAATGGTTGTTTCCTGATACGATTCGCCCTGAAGTAAATCCAGATAACCAAAAAAATCACCTTCCTTGTACAACTCAGTAATGTACTCTTTCCCGTTATCGTTCGATTTGTAAGCTTTTACTTTACCTTTTTGCAGGAAAAAAACATTGGACGGGAAACTGCCTTCGGTATAAATGGTTTCCTTTTTTCTCAGTGTTTTCGTTTTTTTATCCTCAGCCAGTTTCGTGATCAGGTCAAAAGATTTTGCTTCGTGAATAAATTCGTCCAGGCCTTCTGCTGTGCGTGTAAATTGTCCTTTCAGACGCTCGCTTTTTTTGAGCCTGATTTCCACCGCATTTAACAATTCCACATCATCATACGGTTTTGTCAAATAATCATCCGCACCCATGGTCATTCCTTTGCGGTAATCATTTTTTTCAGCTTTTGCCGTTAAAAATACAAACGGGATATTGGCGGTGTGATCATCCTTACTGAGTAAATGAAGAACTCCATAACCGTCCAGCTCCGGCATCATGATGTCACAAATAATTAAATCCGGTTTTTCATGATGGGCAAGCTGAACCCCTTCCTTGCCATTGTGCGCAGTCAGAACGTGATAATTTGCAAGCTCTAAAATCTCAGCAGTATTTTCACGCATTTCCGGATTATCTTCAATCAGCAATATTCTTTTATTTTCCATTTTAGCTTCGATCTGTTAATTAGCAGGTAAGTGGTCCGGCAGTGTGATATTAAAAGTCGTTCCTTTGTTGACTGCACTTGAAAAAGAAACTTCACCTCCCATCAGGCTGACGTAATTTTGTACGATGTTGAGGCCCAAACCAGTTCCCTGCGCATTTCCGGCATTATTTGCGCGGAAAAAACGATCAAAAATGTGTGCTTGATCACTTTCTGGTATTCCAATACCCTGGTCAACAATTTCAAATAAAATCGTTTTCCCATCGGCCTTCACGTCAAAACGGATCAATTTTCCGCTATCCGAATATTTGATAGCATTGGAAAGTAGATTAAAGATTACGTTCCGAAGCAACTGTTTATCGATCCAAACGCCTTTATTACCTGAATGGGAAAATAAAATCGTTTGTCCTTCCTTACATAAACCTTTGATTTCTTCAATCAGCCCCTCGCAAAAATCGGGCAGCTCAGTATAAACAGGAACGCTGTGGATTCTTCCCTCTTCAAGTTTTCCTATCGACATAAAATCGTTTAAAATTTCTGTCAGATTGGTCACCGCAGATTTGATCCGCTGCACGTGTTTCTGCCTTTTGTCTTCTTCTTCGGTTTTAGCATATCTACCGATCAGGGAAGCTGAGGAAAGAATAGTAGCCAGCGGCGTGCGGAATTCATGGGAAGCAATGGTCACAAACTGACTTTTCATATTGTTCAGTTCTCGTTCTTTTTTCAAAGCACGCATGACTTCTTCCTGTGATTGTTCAATTTTACGTATTGCTTTTGCCAATTCTTCGGTACGTTGATTTACGCGTTCTTCCAGTTCTGCATTCAGCTTCTGAATTTCCTGATTTGCTTCCTGGATAATATTTTCCTGCTTTTTTCTTTCCGTTATATCAATAACAAAACTGACAACAAACTGGCCTTCACTTGTCTTAAACGGGCTCAAACTCACTTCGACAGGAAATTCACTCCCGTCTTTTCTTCTCGCATAGAGTTCAAGCGAATTCCCCATTCCGCGTGCATGAGGCGATTCCAGATAATGGTCGCGGTGGTGAACGTGTGCTTTTGTCAGCCTTCTTGGGATGAGACTTTCAATTTTCTGATTCACAAGTTCTGTGTCTTCATAGCCAAAAAGTTCGAGTGCCTTGGGATTCAACATCACAATTACTCCTTCTTTATTGACTACTACAATTCCTTCGGTGGCATGTTTAAAAAGTGCGTCGAGCATTTCAATGTGCCGTGTCATGGCTTGGGTATGTTTTTCTAAATAATTTGAACTTAACATACCAAGTTACAGGACATAGTTGAAGAGAACAAACGAACACAAAAGAATGATAGAATTGTTGAATGAGTGAATGATAGAATGCTGCCTCGAACTTCAACCTAAACTGTCTTGCTAAATTGGACTGTTGCAGATGATTCTGCCCATAGTTTTGCATCGAATGCCATACATACGTTTCTCACAAAGGCTTTCCCGGTATCTGTTACACGTAATTGATAAGGCTCAATTTCGACAAGTTCGTCAAACTGCAATTCTGATAATCTTTCCAGCGCTTTGTATAAATCGTCACAAACTTCGTCTTCATGCTTCCAGGATGTCTCAAACGAGGTCATAATCCGGAGAATATGTTTTCGCAAAATGAGATCATCTTTTGTCAGTTCGTGGCCTTTGATAATTGGTAAAATGCCGGCACTGATTTTCTCATAATAGGCCTCAACATTTTTTTCATTTTGAACATAACCCGTCCAGCTATCGCTGATCGAAGATGCACCCAAACCTATAAGCAGCTGCGTATGTGTGTCGGTATACCCCATGAAATTTCTATGCAAACGGCCGTTTTGCTGTGCTTTAAAAAGCTCGTCTGTTTCGAGTGAAAAATGATCCATGCCAATATCATGATACCCAGAAAGTTCCAGCGCATTTCTACCCGTTTCGTAAATCGCCATTTTTTTATCAGGATCCGGTAAATCGCTTTCGGTATATTTTCTTTGTCCTGGTTTTATCCATGGAATATGTGCATAACTGTAAAAGGCAATACGATCCGGACGCAGCTGTACAACACGCATTATTGTTTCCATCATCGTGCAGACTTTCTGCATAGGCAACCCGTAAACGATGTCGTAATTCACAGATGTGTAACCAATTTCTCTTGCTTTTTTTGTCAGATGCGATACCTGTTCAAAGGTTTGGTGGCGATTAATTACCGCAAGTACCAAAGGATTAAAGTCTTGAACACCAATACTTACCCTGCGAAAACCAACATTGAAAAGAGCTTGCAGATGTTCATCTGTCGTGTTGCCAGGATGTGCTTCAAAGCTGAATTGCGCTTTTGGATGAACATCGGCATTTTTCAATAAACCTTCAATCAATTTTGCCAGATTTTCAGGGCTGAAAAAAGTGGGTGTCCCTCCGCCAAGGTGAATTTCCCTGATTATTGGTTTGGTAGTATCAAAAATGGAAAAATACAATTCCCATTCTTTCAAAACTGCATTGATATATGTTTCTTCAACTTTATGATTAATCGTAATTCGGGTATTGCAGCCGCAGTAAGTGCATAGGCTCTCACAAAATGGCAGGTGTATATAAAGGCTGATTCCTTCTTTTTCGTTGGAAATTGTAAAAGCTTCTTTGGCTAGTTTTTTCCAGTTTTGTTCTGTTGGCGGCGTTTTTTGCCAGTACGGAACGGTTGGATAACTTGTATATCTTGGCCCGGGAGTATTGTATTTAAAAAGCAAATCCTTATCCATGGGTGTAGTGTTTTAATTAATTTCTATTTGTCAAAACTAGTTAGCTGCAAGGGCTAAAAACATGACAGAAATCAGCTTGAAAACTTACTTTTGGAAGGATTTTAGTGAATTGAGCGTTTGGAAAAGGTGATTATTTGCCGTGGCAGATGGTAATTGAACTACCATCGGAAGAATTATTAACCGGATATTCTATCATTATTCCTCTCATAACCAGTATGATACCCGCTATTGCAAGCATGATGGGTGTTAGTTTCCTGACATAAGAGCGGAGTGATGTCGAAAACCATTGTTTAAAAAAACCAACAGCCATCATGGCTGGTAAAGTGCCAATACCAAACATTAACATATACAAACCACCGCTGAAAGCATTTCCGGTTGCTATTGAACTGATCAGCGCAAGATAAACGAGGCCGCAGGGGAGTAATCCGTTTAAAATTCCCAGCAGAAAAAAGCTTTGCAATTTCCGGCTTCGCAGCATTTCACCCATTTGTTTTTTTAAATGCTGAATAAATTTCTGCCAGAATATTGGTAGATGAAAATAGTGAGCAAGCCGGGTGGGCCACAACACATAAAGCAACATCAGTATACCTGAAAAAATCGATAGATATCGTAAATAGCCAATCCAGGTAAAAGTAGAACCAACAGAGCCTAAAATAATTCCGAGCGAGGCATAAGTGAAAGTGCGTCCGGTATTATATAAAGTCAGACCTGAAAATTGCTGTAACTTGTTTCCTTTTTGAACCGGCAAAGCCAAAGCAATGGGGCCACACATGGCGATACAATGGAAACTGCTCAGCAATCCCATTGACAAGGCGAGGTATGGCAGTGCATTATTCATCACATTTCGGATTTTGTTATCACCACAACGCCTTCATTCCAGTAGGATTGTTTACCGTTTTTCCAGTCAATTTGTAAATAATAGCGACCGGCCTGAAGTTCTGACGCTGCTATCAACTGTTCATTATTTTGCATTTTAACCGGAAAACTACGGTCTTTTGTATTATCAGATGGACAATATAATCTGACAGTTCCGGTCAGGCTGTCTGCTAAAAATTCCTTTGGATAAATGATCACGATTCCCTGCGGTTCCACTTTCCAGGTCAGCGGATGGCGCAATCCTTTTGCCAGATTTACCTTATTTATTTTCTCCTGAAATCGTAATTCTTCTTCATAATACTGATCCGTCACCAGATCAATTTTCTGACTTGCGCTCATACCTACCAGCAAAAGTATCATGACCACAAATCCTGCATAGAGTAATGCAATGCCTGTTCCCCAGTTTAATTTCATGATGTTTTTTGTTTAGTTATTTCAAATATGAATTCGTATCACTTGAATCACTCTTCCGGTGCCATGAATGTAGTCTCAAAAGTTTCCAGTTTATCTTTCCCCTGAAAAACAGAAAGTATCAGTTTTGTTTTCCTGCTTTTTAATTCTGTTTTTGGTATGATTATAAAAAGTGTCCCTTCTGACATACCAGCTCCATCCAATGTCAGGTCTGGTTTACCCGCAAAAAGTAAAGTGCCTTTTGGAGATTCAAGATGAATGATGGGTTTTACGATCTGATTTGTTTTGTTGAAAATTTTGAAAGTATATAAATTACTGATCGTACCATCCTTGTTTTCAATATACTGACTACCTGGTGCCCGAAATAATGTAGTTTGAGTGTCATTTCTGGAAACGACCAGATACCCCAGCGCCGACCATAATAAAATGAGTACCACAATATATCCCCGCGTACGGTTTGTTATCAGTTTATTAACGCCGCTGACAATCGCATTTTCGGAAGTGTATTTTATCAAACCTTTGTCAAAACCGACTTTATCCATGATAGAGTCGCAGGCATCGATACAGGCTGTGCAGTTTACACATTCCATTTGCGTACCATTCCGGATATCAATTCCGGTTGGGCACACCGCCACACACTGAAAACAACTTACACAGTCTCCGGCGGTGCGGTCTAGCCCTTTATGCAGTTTTTCACGAGGTTCTCCACGTTTGTAATCATAGGCCACTACGATAGAATTTCTATCCGTAAGTACACCCTGCAACCGCCCATATGGACAAACGACTGTACAAGCCTGATCGCGCAGCCATGCAAAATTGAAATAGAAAACGATTGTAAAAATGATGATTCCCGAAAAGAGCGGAACATGCTGACTTATCGGTTCACTGATTATTTTTGATACTTCATCGACACCGATAATATAGGCTAAAAGCAGATTGGCAATCAGAAATGAGACCAGTAAAAATGAGAAATATTTAGCCCCTTTTTTAAGTATTTTATCCCGCTTCCAGGGGGATTTATTTAGTAATTTTTGTTTACCACTGTCGCCTTCAATAATGTACTCTATTTTCCGGAAAACCATTTCCATGAAAACAGTTTGCGGACAAGCCCAGCCGCACCACAAACGCCCGAATATGGTTGTGAACAGCACAATAAAAACCATAAAGGATAACATCGTAAGCCCAAAAAGCCAATAATCCTGTGGCCCGATGAATAAACCAAAAATGATAAATTTTCTTTCAAAGACGTTGAAAAGTAAAATCGGCTGGTTGTTATACTTCAAAAAAGGCGTTACAAATAATAATGTAAGAATAATGACTGTAAACCATATACGACGGTTGTGCCATAATCCTTTTGGTTTTTGCGGATAAAACCAATTCCGTTTTCCATCTTCGTTAACACCATTAAAATGATCCCGGAAGGAATCGTCAACAGGAGTTGTGGGAACCGGAATTGAATTTGGTGTAATCATTATATTCAGTCCAAAAGGACGTTAATTTTATTGTAAGAAGTCTTAAAAAGCACAGTAGATATACCCGGAATCGCAATTTTTCAACTATTTTATCGCAACCTTACTATTATCATCAACTTTGCCTTCTTCAAACAATTCTCCCTGCGGTTCCTTTGCGTTTGCCGGTTTGCTTCCTTTTAATGATAGTACGAAGCTTGCCACTTTTTGAATATCTGTTGGAGAAAGCTGTTTTTCCCAGGAGATCATGCCTTTTTCAGGAACGCCGTATTTAATTACCTTGAACAAGTTTTTGATACCTCCACCGTGCAGCCAATAGGGGTCTGTAAGGTTTGGCCCTACACCGCCGCCACCTTCCGTTCCGTGACAGGCAGTACATTTTTCCTGAAAAATAGTTTTACCACCATCTATTCCGGCCGTTTCAGTAAGCTGGGTAACGGTATTTTCATCCATACTGGAACCAACTTTTTCCAGGTAAGCTTTTTTCTCAATATCAGCCATAGCGATTTCTTTATCTAGCTCGGCGATTTGTGAATCGCCCATTCCGCTGAAATAGTAGGCTGAATAGACAATAGCAATTAAAACTGTGGCCAGAAATAAAGATTGCAGCCAGGGTGGCATACGGTTATCAAGTTCCTGGATTCCATCGTAGTCATGTCCGTCGATCAGGATTGTTTTTTCATCATTCAACGCAACGCCAAGTCCCGCGAATTTTTTAAGCCAGCTTGTTTTCGGTGCTGTTTCATGAGTTTTACCTGCAACTTGTTTTAAAACGGAAAGCGCATTTACCAGCAGAATAACCACTAAAACTGTAATGAAAAATAACAATCCTAAAAGTATGATTAGTAAAATGTCAGTACCTGAAAGTGCACGAAGTTCTTCCTTTGGTTCCTGAGCAAAAGCGGAAAATGAGCAAATCAAAAAAAATATAATTGATAAAATTCCTTTTTGAAGACTTCCGTCGTTAAAAGGAATATTTTTCATTTTGTTAATGGATTTGTTATCCAGTTTGAAAACATAAAAAAGAAGTACAACAAAAAAGACAAAAAATATGATGAGGGAAATGAGCGGAAAAATGCCCACACCTGCAATGGTTTCGAGATAGTTTCGGAATTTCATGATTAAATATTAGATGGTGAATATTATTTCGGACAAGCGTAGGGGCGACCCTCGTGGTCGCCCGAATCCCCGGAATTATTTATTCGTTTTTATATCCGTTCCAAGACGTTGCAGATAAGCAATCAGCGCAATAATTTCCTTGTTTTCATTGGCTTTGATCCCGCTCTGTTTCAATCTCGACTGAATTCCCAGTGCCTGTTTATGCAGTTCGGCATTGGCAATTTTATCATAACCCTTTTCATATGGAACACCCAGGGTTTGCATCGCACGGATTTTTCCAGGCGTTGAAGCAGTATCCAGATCATCTTCAAGCAACCAGCCATAACGCGGCATAATGGAACCTGGTGACATAGAAGTTGGATCTTCCATATGGTTGAAATGCCAGGAATCAGGATATTTTCCACCAATTCTGTGCAAATCCGGACCTGTACGTTTGGAACCCCATTGATGCGGGTGATCGTAAACAAATTCGCCTGATTTTGAATATTCCCCATAACGTTCAATTTCAGAACGGAAAGGACGGATCATTTGTGTATGACAAACATAACAGCCCTCACGAACATAAATATCACGACCCTGAAGTTCGAGTGGCGTATAAGGTTTTACACTTGCTATGGTCGGAACGTTCGATTCGATCATGAAGGTTGGAATCATTTCAATCATACCGCCAAGTGAAACGACGAGTAACGCCACGATTGTGATTGTTAAAGGTTTGCGCTCCAATAATCTCTGATGCCAGAATTCTTTTTTCTCGGCATGCCAAATAGCCGCCAGCGGCATTGCTTTCGCTTTTTCGTAAGGAACCAGATTGCCTTTTAATGCAGTCATCCACAAATTGTAGATCATCACCACAAAACCGATGATATACAACGTACCGCCCACACTTCTTAAAAAATAAAGCGGTGCAAGGGCTGTTACGGTTTCAAGGAAGTTAGGGTATTTCAATAAACCTTCCGGTGTAAATTCTTTCCACATAGAGCTTTGCACCCAGCCAGCCCAATACATAGGAATGGTATAGAACAAAATCCCTAATGTCCCGATCCAAAAATGGAAACTTGCCAGTTTGGTCGAAAACAGCGGTCGGTTATATAAACGAGGGAAAAGCCAGTAAAGCATACCAAATGTCAGAAAGCCATTCCAGCCTAACGCTCCTACATGTACGTGTGCTACGATCCAGTCGGTATAATGGGCGATGGCGTTTACATTTTTGAAAGCAAGCATTGGTCCTTCGAAGGTGGCCATACCATATGCGGTGATCGCAACAACGAAGAATTTCAAAACTACATCTTCACGAACTTTATCCCAGGCACCGCGCAAAGTCAAAAGTCCGTTCATCATTCCGCCCCATGACGGAGCAATGAGCATCACGGAAAAGACAGTTCCCAATGTTTGAGCCCAATCGGGCAAAGCTGTATAAAGCAAATGGTGCGGCCCGGCCCAGATATACAGGAAGATCAAAGACCAGAAATGGACAATGGAAAGTCTGTAAGAATAAATCGGACGGTTGGCTGCTTTTGGTAAAAAGTAATACATCAGGCCTAAATAAGGCGTAGTCAGGAAAAATGCTACCGCATTGTGTCCATACCACCACTGCACCAGAGCGTCCTGAACACCGGCATAAAGAGAATAACTTTTGAAAAGAGATACCGGAAGTTCAAGATTATTAACAACGTGCAGCATCGCAACGGTAACAAACGAAGCAATATAAAACCAGATGGCGGCGTAAATATGTTCCACGCGACGGTGAATGGTTGTCATGACCAGATTGGTAAGGCCTGATAACCAGACAATAGCGATGGCTATGTCAAGCGGCCATTCCAATTCGGCGTATTCTTTTGCGCTTGATAATCCCATCGGCAAAGTGATGGCTGCACCAATGATAATAAATTGCCAGGCCCAGAAGTGAAATCTACTAAGAACAGGGCTCCACATGGGTGTGCGTAATACCCTTGGTGCTGAGTAATATAAACCGGTAAAAAATCCATTTCCTACAAATGCAAAAATCACGGCATTGGTATGAAGAGGCCGGATCCGGCTGAAGGTGGTGTAGGGTAGATCCATGTTTAAATTCGGAAATACCAGCTGGAAGGCGGCCAGCAGACCGACAAGCATACCGATAAGTCCGAACAGGATTGTCGCGATAGCAAAGTTTCTTACGATTTTATTATCATATTGAAACTCGTCCAGCTCAATGGATGCGATACCTGGATTGGGAAGGTTTGACATAATTTTGAGAGCAGAATGGTGAATAGAATTGGGAAATATTGGGGGTAGCGTAAGATTAATTGTTTATAAATCAGGAAGGTTTTTTTGCAGGATTTTCAGTTGTAATGGCATCATCCAGAAGTATGCGCATGGCAGGTGTGCAATCATCATCAAAGTGACCTTTCCGGACTGACCATATAAAGGTGCTGAGAAAAGCTAATGCTACGAACAGACTGACAAGAATCAAAACATAAAGGGCGCTCATAGAAATTTACTTTTACTTTTTATTTGATAATCAGAAGGTTGTGATGGATTGGTCCGCTGATTTTCATGAATCAAAACTACCTGAGTTGCTGGCGTCAAACGATGATTTTTGAATGGTATTATAACTGATGTTTATCAGTTTTTCATCCATTTGGCAGCTGAGATATTGGTTGCAATGGTTGTGAAAAGTACGATGGTTATGGAGCTTACAGGCATAAGAATGGCAGCAATCAGAGGTGATAGTTTCCCGGCAACTGCAAACGACAGGCCGAACACATTATATAGAAGTGATATGGCAAAACTGATCTTGATAATTCTTTGACCCAACTTGGCAAGATTAATAAAAGACGGAAGTTTTCCCAGTTGATTTCCTTCCACTATTGCATCGCAGGCAGGTGAAAAATTATTGATATCATCTGAAACGGCTAATCCTACATTACTCTGGCGCAACGCGCCTGCATCATTCAGCCCGTCACCGATCATCAAAACGTTTCGTTGTTCTTTTTTTTGTAGATATTCAATAAAATGAAGCTTGTCTTCCGGCTTTTGCTCGAATAATAAATTGGTATCTTTTTTGAAGATTGGTAAGAGTATAGAGCGATCTGTCTGTTTGTCACCTGATAGGAGATAAGTTTCAAAACCTTCTTCCTGAAGTACGCTAACAGTTTTGGCAAGCTCCGGCCGGTATTTGCTTTTTAGTGTAAAATAACCCTTTATTTTTCTATCAATCGAAATATAAATCTGAGAGCCATCCTGTACTTTTTCAGTTGGTTCAACTTGTTCAACCCATTTGGAAGATCCGAGCTTCACTTCCTGATTTCCCCAGAAAGCTTTTATTCCGGCACCGCCGGTTTCTTCAAATTGTATCAGCATACGTCTGCTTGCCGTGATGTTATCAAGTTTTTTGACCAGCATCCGGCTTAAAGGATGAGAAGATTGCATGGCTAATGTCTTGATCATAATAAGCTCATCCTCTGTCAGATCTTTTCCAACAAATTCAATCTCCGCTTCATTGGTCTGTGTAATGGTTCCGGTTTTGTCAAAGACGATGGTGTCAATGTGTGAAAGTCGTTCAATGGCATCTGCATTTTTTGGATAAAAGCGGTGCTTGCCAAAAAGACTGAGCAGATTCCCATTTGTAAAAGTGGAGGAGAGTAACAATGCACACGGACAGGCCACAAGCAGTGAAGTTGTAAAAGCTCTGAAAGCAGTTTCATGTTGATTTAAAATAAAGAACCAAAACAGAAAAGTCAAACCTGCAATAACAAGTACCACTGAGGAAAAATACCTGTTAATCCGAGCGGCAAGTGTCTGATTTTGATTCTCTTTTTCTTTGGTAAAAGTGTCGTTATTCCAAAGTTGGGTAAGGTAACTTTGGGATACCTTTCTTAAAACTTCCAGCTCCACAGACAGTCCTGTCTGTTTTCCGCCAGCATAAATAGTATCACCTTTTTGGCGTTCAACGGGTTCTGCTTCTCCGGATACAAAGCTGTAATCGATTAATGCTCTGCTGCTTATTAATACAGCATCTGCCGGAATCAATTCCTGGTTTCGGACGAGCATTTTATCGCCCGGAGAAAGTTCAGTGATTGGAACCCGGTTTTCTTTTCCGTCTTTCAGGACTGTAACCGCTATCGGGAAATAAGATTTGTAATCTCTGTCAAAAGAAATTCCTGCATAGGTTTTATCCTGGAAATATCTTCCGATCAACATAAAAAATACCGCGCCGGTTAAGGAATCGAAATATCCGGGGCCTGTCTTGGTTGAAATCTGATATATACTGGTCAGAAATACACAAAGCAAAGCCAATGCGATCGGCGCATCTATATTGAGATATTTTCCTTTTAGCGCAGACCATGCCGATTTGAAAAAGTCGGCTGCGCAATAGAAAAATACCGGCAGGCTCAATACCAGATTTATAATACTAAAAAGTGTCCTGAGATTTTGATCACTTGTACTTTCGCTTAGGTGAAAATATTCTGGGAAACTCAGAAGCATAATGTTACCAAATGCAAAGCCTGCAATCCCAATTTTATACAGCCGTGTTCTGTTCCATTTCTCATCCTGAGTTCCTTCAATATCATTTAAACTGATATAAGGTTCATATCCAATTTTAGTAATCAGTGTGGCCAGTTCACTAAGTTTAACTTCCTGGCAATCAAAGGTTATTCTTACTTTTTTCTCAGGGAAATTAACAACTGAACTTCGGATGGCGGGATTTAATCTGTTCAATTGTTCTAATAACCAGATGCATGAACTGCAATGTATTTTTGGGATTAGCCAATGGACACTTGAAAGCTTTCCGTCCGTGAATTCAAGTAATTTTTCAGAAACTTCCGGTAAGTCCAGATAGTCAAATTTACCCTTAAAATAGGTGGTGTCAGGAGAAATTCCTTGTGATCCGTCAATAGCATAATAACTGCAAAGGTTATTCTCATTCAAAATTTCATAAACAGCAGAACAGCCCTGGCAACAGAACTCATGATCGTCTGAAAGGATGATTTCATCCCTGCATTCTTCTCCGCAATGATAACAGGAGGGCTTCGCAGGTATCTGTTTGTCAAGAACTGATTCGGCGGATTTCATAGTTGAAATGTGGTAATAAGGACAGCAGTTAAAGTATCCAGAAGTGTAATGTGACACTTGTTAAAAATCTTAGTCAAAATTGGCGGATTTGAATGGGAGAGAAGATGACCTATATCTGTATGTTGTGTGACTTTGGTCAGTATTGGCAAGGCTTATTACAAATTGAATGACTTAGATAATGTTTTGGGTATGCGTAAAAAGAATGATATACTGTTGAAAAGCGCTTTTGAAGAAGCTTTCCATGATTTGCTGCGTTTCTTTTTCAATGATGCGGATAATATTTTTAATATGGAGCGCGGTTTTCAGTTCTTGGATAAAGAACTGAGTGAGTTGTTTCCTGAACTTGAAAAGCAAGGTGGCAGTCGCTTTGTGGATATGCTTGTGAAAACATTTTTGAGAAATGGAGCGGAAGAATGGATATTGGTACACATTGAGATTGAAGCAATTGCAGGAAAGCAGTTTGCCAAAAGGATGTTTCAGTATTATTATAGAATTCTGGACAGGTTTGAAGTTGATATAGTTGCGCTTGCTGTTTTTACAGGGGCCAGAAATCAAAATCAGACGGCATCTTATCAAAAGAATTTTTTAGGAACAAAGATTACTTACGAGTATAATGCCTACGGAATTCAGCAACATAGTGAAAAAGAGCTTCTGGCTATGAATAATCCATTTGCATTTATTGTTCTGGCGGCACAGAAAGCATTGTTGATGGGGAAAATTCCTGAGGAAGAGTTGGGGGAACAGCGATTAACCATTGCGAGGGCTCTTATAAAAACTAAACAATATGACAACGAGCAGATAAGGCGTTTTCTGTATTTTTTGAAGACATTCGTTCACATTGAAAATTCTGAAATAAATAGTAAATTTGATAAGGAAATAAATTTGTTAACCGGTAAAGAAACAGCCATGGGAATTATTGAAACGATTAAGATGCTGGCAAAGGAAGAAGGTATTGAGGAAGGAATGGAAAAAGGTATTGAGGAGGGGATGGAAAAAGGCCGTGAAGAAGAGAAAGTCATAATAGTAAAACATCTTCTCAAAAATTCCGACTTCGATGTAGATAAAATATCCTTTCTGACAGGTGTGGCTAAGGAGTTTATTGAAAAGGTGAGAGTTGACTTAACTGATAACAGGTAAAGAAGGTAAAAACTGAATTAAGTAATTATAAATGAAACTTATTTGAGTATTTTTTTATAACTAATCGACCTCACAAATTTCCCATAAAACCATCCCTCATAAATTTTATTATACTGTTCAGTATAATAGAAATCCATATCTACGAGTTCGGAAGCTTCAACTTTACTTAATACTCCAAAAAATAAATACATCATTTTTAAAAGTAATTTTTGCCAGATTTTTGTCTGGTATTTGTCTGGAATGAAATCGGTGTAAAGCCATAATCCATTTATTTTTAACTTTTCACTTATTCCTGAAAATAGGGTCTGGATTTTGTCCTTTTTGAAAAGGTCAAAAAAGAAAGGTGTAATAATCATATCAAATTGGGTTTCTGACTGATATTTTTCAACAGGCAGGTTTATAAAAGTAACGTCATTGTTTTCGCAGATTCGCCTCTTAGACAATTCAATCATTTTTAAAGACGATTCTACATAAATTATTTCTAATCCGGAGGAATGTATTTTGGTAATTTCTTCTAGTATCCAGCCGGTTCCTCCACCAACAATCAAAATTCTGCTATCTGGTAAAATTTGAGATAGTAAACTTACCTGCGCTATTACCAGGGCATCTCCAAAAACTAACCGGCTGATAAAATCATAGGGGCGGGCAACTTTATCAAAATCAGTATCCATTTTTTTCTAGTGATTAAATTGAGATCCGACTATGCCGCAAATTGCTTTTACGAGTAGAAGTCCGTCGATGACAATGAGGTAGTATAGAATATTTTTATGCCTTAACATAGACCTTGCTACAATCAACATAAAAATAAAAGGTGTCAGATTGAATAGTAAAATTATGGTTTTGAAATGGCGGAAATGTGCAAAAAATAAAAGCGAAATCACGCCAATTCCCAGCAAAGGAATCAACACATAAAAAATTGTTTTTTGCAAACCATAACGAACGACGAAGGTTTTAAGCTGATGATTTGAATCGTCTTCATAATCTTTTAAATCAAACATAATGGCATTTGCAGTGCAAAACATCCAGTTTTTCATAAAAAGCCAAAGGGCAAAGACAGGATCAACATAGTATGCGCCCCGTTCAATTTGCAAAACAACCAACGGTAATAAATTCACGCAGCAAGCCCAGACTAACCCAATGATGAACGCTTTAAGCCAACCTGTGTTTCGTAGGTTAATTTTTATGAAAGATTTAGGTATTAAGCCATAATATAAAATTGCTGCCAGGCATATAACACCAACCACGATACAGTACGTTATTGGCAGGTGTAGAATATTTTCGTAATACCTGAAAAGTAAAACCAAAGATAAAATTGTACACAGGCAAAGTAAAACAGGCTGGCTCCACCTGATGAAATTATGATGCCCGGCATACCAGATTGTTCTGGGATTTATAGAATTGTTTGCACTTGTTATACCCGAATAAGCATAAGTATAATACATCACCGTTCCTAAAAACAACAGCACATAGTATAAAGTGGAATTGAAATGGATTTGAAGCTGAAATGCTGTTTCCAAAGAAAGTGCAACAGCCAATAAGCCGACAAAATAATTTCCGAAAAAGATAAATTCAACGAATTTTCGTCCCACTTGAAATGTTATTTCCGATTGCTGATTTTTGTTTGAATCTGCTGAAAATGCAGATTGAAACATTGTCTTGCAGGAAATATATCAATTTAAAGTGGCTGTAACCAATTTTTACGTTTTTCTCTTTTTCTTCCTTGCTGATGGGAAAAGAACATTGTTGAGGATAAGCCGATAACCCGGAGAATTTGGATAAAGATTGAGGTCTGTCGCCATTCTGCGGTTGCCGCCGCGGCGACCTTCCGGATCATGTCCGCCGTAAAAGGTCCATTGGCCACGGCCAAGTTCGCCATAAATATATCTGTCTGAATGACTGCTGGTTCCCATAACCAACACGTTGGGTTTGACGGTATATTTTGTGAATGCATTCGTTTGTCCAAAAAATTCCCGGATCAGGCTTTCATGGTTTTGAACAAGCATCGCCGGAATTACATCCCATTTCGCTGAAAAATCAAACAAAGAGAAATAATCTTCATTTTCACTGTACCACGACCTGCCACTGGATGCGTTAATATCCGAAAAGGCACTTCCATCATCATCGTCCAGGTGGAGTTTGAAATTTTGAAATGCAAAAGTTTTGGAATAATCCAGTTTCGATTGAGCATTAGGATCCGCACCATCGCCATCGATTCCGTCGACAATATCGATTCCCTCAGCGGCCAGGGCAATATCAAATGTTTCTGCGCCGGAGCACATCGCAAACAAAAAACCGCCGCCAGCACAGAATTCCTTAATTGATTTCGCAACAGCCAGTTTCATCTGCGAGACTTTTGTATATCCATATCGATTTGCAATGGCCTCCTGCGCCTTGATGTCATTTGGAGACAGGCGCCGTAAATTTCGTCCAAACTGGCCGGTAAAATCTTCATGATGCAAGTGGATCCAGTCGTATTTGGGAAGATCGCCTCTTAATATTTCTTCATCATAAATTACTTCAAAAGGGATTTCTGCATATTTCAAAACCAGTAATACTGCATCTGTATTTTCAAATTCGGAGGCACTGATTTTTATTGGTGAATAGACGGCAATCTTCGCAGCAGTATGTAATTTTATGACTTCCATATTGACATTCGGATTGCTGATCTGGCTTACGATTTGTGACTGGGAAGCGTCCGATAAAATGTCGAAGGAAATTGCACGCAGTTTACATTCTCTTTCAATGGCCTTGGAATATTGAACCATAAAACTGCCACCGCGATAATTCAAAAGCCAGTCCAGTTCAACATCATCTTTAAGGATTGCATACGCCAGACCATATGCCTTAAGATGATTGGTCTGCGTTTTGTCCATCGGTATCAGCAGAAAATTCGCCAGGCAAACGGGCGAAAGAAGAACCAGCAGCACGGAAAGAAATCTTCTGATCATAGCCAATACCGTTAAATGCTGAATTAGATACTGAAAGCAATCAAATTTAGCGAATAAATATTGATTTATCCAGCTGTAATTCAGGGTGATATATAGTTTATTTAAAATGACCGTACAGATATTTCACCCTAAGTTATTCCGGACTCTTTATAATTGTTAATTTTGCTCCATGAGTAGTCCGGTTCAAATTCCTTTTAAAAGTATGGTCACGATTGACCGTGATCTGGACACGCCAGTCTATTTGCAGATCGTACACCAAATGATCAACGCGATTCAGCGTGGCGTTTTGACACCAGGTATTCAATTACCGGGATCCCGTGCATTATCTCAGGAACTGGAAGTGCATCGTAAAACGATTATTGCTGTTTACGACGAACTGAATGCGCAGGGCTGGACTGAAATTCAACCCAATAAAGGAACTTTTGTAAGCAGCAAATCACCAGCCAGAAGATCGGATTCATTAAAATACAATACCGAATTTTTGACCAGTTATCCTGAAAAGACGGGTTTTGGTTTCAAACAAAATATATTACTTGATAAGCCTGCCATTACCACGGATTCTGCATTATCGTTTACGGATGGCCTTCCGGATATACGTCTGGCCCCGTTGGATCGTTTGGCGAAAGTTTACGGTGGAATTTTAAAAAGAAAAAGCAGTCACAAACATTTTGGATATTCTCATGTCGAAGGAAATGAATTTTATCGCGAAACACTGGCGCAATATCTGAATAATACCCGCGGTTTGCACATCACCAAAAATAATATACTGACTACCAGAGGAATACATATGAGTATTTATCTGGCGTCTCATCTTTTGATTGAAAAGGATGATCTGGTTATCGTCGGCGATCTCAGTTATTATGTTGCCAACATGATATTTCAGGAGGCTGGTGCGCGTATTGTTTCGGTTGCAGTAGACGAGGACGGGATTTCGGTAGAAGCGATCAAAAAACTCTGTGAGTCCAGGAAGATCAGAATGATATATCTGACTCCGCACCATCATTATCCTACAACGGTGACCCTAAGTACAGAGCGCAGACTGGAATTGTTAAGCCTTTCTGCGCAACATGGTTTTATTATTCTGGAAGATGATTATGACTATGATTTTCACTACAATAGCAGTCCCGTATTGCCGCTAACCAGTGCCGATAGGCATGGAATGGTGGTCTATATCGGCTCGTTTTGTAATTCTTTAGCTCCGGGATTTCGGTCAGGATATCTGGTAGCTCCTGAAAATCTTATTCAGGAACTGGGTAAGTTTCGTCGTATTGTTGACAGGCAGGGCGATATGTTAATGGAGCAGGCCTTGGGAGAACTGTTGGAAGAAAGAGAAATTCAGCGGCATCTTAAAAAAGCTTTGAAAATTTATCAGGAACGCAGAGATTCTTTATGTGATTTATTAACTTCTGAATTGGGTGATTATGTTTCATTTTCTGCTCCGCCGGGCGGTTTATCTATATGGACAAATTGGAAGCCGGAATTGAATCTCATGCGGATCAGTAAAAACTGTCTGGTAGAAAATCTGCATTTACCGCATAAACTTTTGTACCAAACAGAAAATGTCACAGCTATGCGGCTAGGTTTTGGAAATTTGTCCGTGGAAGAAATGAAGATAGCCGTCGGAATTTTGAAAAATGCAATCCAAAAAGGGTGATCCTGAATTTCCAAACATTATAGTTGATTTTCACCATCCTCAGTTGGATTTCCATTATTGTCGTTTTGCTTTTTATTTAGTAAACGAGAAATCCAGGCAGCGAGCATAAATGGAGATAGCAATATCGTGGTGACAACTGTTGCAACAAACCAGATAAAACCAACAATTGCTTTTATTAAGATTATGAAAAAATTGCTCATCAAGAGGAGTGAGGGTATAGTCTTTATTGATTAGATATATCAATGGGTTAAATCTTTTTTCAGCCTGATATTGATGATAATTTCAGGTTAAGTATTAAAAGACTTTTTCGTTGAGCGGAGCATTACAGGTTGTTGGTAAATATACTAACTATTTGATAATAAGTAATATATTTTGATTTAGCGGTAGTTTCCAAGCTGATCATGGCGGATTATTACTACATCGCATGTAGATATTCTGGATTGTGTAAATACTGAACCGAAATTCTGTATTTGAATAGTTTCATTTAAAATTATAAAAATTATAAAATCTTATTTTGTTTTATAGTATCTTCGAACTAATAAATTTTTTCGTAGAAAAAATTCTATTGATATATTTGTGCTATGTAGAACCTCTATAATCGATAAATGTGAAAAATTATCTATTACTTTTAATTATCTGTTATATTTCCACACAGTTTGTTTTTGGGCAGGACCTTATAGTCAAACATGATGGCGAGAAATTAAATGTCAAGGTAAATTACGTCACAGAAAGTATTATTGTTTACACCGATCCGGCCGATTCCCATTCATACAAATTAGGCAAAGCGGAAGTTGAAAAAATCGTGTACAAATCTGGTCGTATGGAACCGATTTCGCAAAAAGTTGAAATACATGGAAAAAAGGACTGGGAAAAAATTGTGGTAACCAACAATCCTTTGTCCGTGGTAGGTTTGATAAAAAAGGGTGAAATCCATATCAAATCCGCTCATCAGATCCATAGTTTATCGAATATTGAGTCCAGGGACGTTGAGAAAATGAAAAAGCAGGCCGCTGAAATGGGCGCGCATGTGATCGTGCTCAATGGATATGATGCCCGAGCCGAGTTAAAAAAAAACAGTGACCAGATATTGGTAGCCTACGGATATGAATAATATCTGACAAAGTTCAGATGTGTGAAAAATGAAAACCGGGCGTTTGTTAAAGATGGCAGTATTGTATTACGTATAAGGACCGGGGTTAAAGTTTCGGGGCAATGAATATTTCGCCAACTTATGCTTCATCAAAAATTATATTGCAATCGGACAGTGTTCATATCATTTTATTCCTGGTATTTATTAATAACGGATCTCTTTGGTTTGGTTTAAAAAACATGCTTTTCAATATACCTAGTCGATAAGTAGTAATTTCTATGCTTCCGATCAAGGAATTGTTATAAAAATAAATTACTTTTGCGTCCATTATAGAAAGAACGCTTTACGAGTCAGTTGAATAACACCTTATGTTATCCGATTTATGCAATGTAAAGCTTCCGTGGAAAAATCATAATTGACGTTAGTGAATTATTTCCCGGAAAAGATGTTCTCTATAAATATATTTTATGGAAACAGGGTTCAATATTGTTGAAGTACCCGGTTCGCAGAGCCGGAAAGTTGCAGGAGAAAAGCAACAATGGTACAGAACGGCAATTTTGAAAATGTTTAACCGGTTTGTTAATCTTCTCTTTTTCAGGGCTTTCCGAAAAAATATCATCCTAAATTACGGTATTCTGGATTCAAAACTGATTTCAGACATATTAATCCAACAGGGCATTAGAAACAATTTATTTTTCCCGACAGATTCAAAATCAATGTCGGTATTCAGTCTTAAACTTCAAAAAACAATTCGATTCTTCTTCATCGGTGATACCGGCTTATTGGTAAAATCTTATTTTCCTACATTGTTCAAAATGTGGGAAACGGATCTTTCTTATTTGGCAGTATTTTCGAACAGAAGAGCGATAAATTTAAAAAACAGATAAAAATGGCTCAGTATTTAAACGAAACATCAAGAACTTTTAGCGAATACCTTTTGATTCCGGGTTTGACAACCAAGGAATGTGTTCCTAACAAGGTATCATTGAAAACTCCTCTAACGAAGTTTAATAGAGGAGAAGTGTCTGATATTGAACTAAATGTACCTTTTGTATCCGCCATTATGCAGTCGGTTTCGGACGATAATATGGCCATTGCACTAGCTAAAAACGGAGGCCTTTCCTTTATTTTTGGTTCTCAGTCAATTGAGGAACAATCAGAAATGATTAGAAAAGTGAAAAATCACAAATCTGGTTTTGTGATCAGCACAGCCAATCTTACAGAAGAACATACTTTGAAAGATGTCATTCTTTTAAAAGGAAGAACCGGACATTCAACTATCGCAATTACTGATGACGGAACAGCGGAAGGCAAATTATTAGGCATCGTTACAAGCAGAGATTATCGAGTTACTAACGACAGTCTTGATAAAAAGGTGAAGGAATTTATGACACCTTTTTCAAATCTGGTTACGGCTGAACTTGGAATTTCCCTGAAAGAAGCAAATGATATTATCTGGGAACATAAGCTTAACAGCCTTCCGGTAATTGACGAAAATAATAATTTCAAGTTTTTCGTATTCAGAAAGGATTATGATAATCACAAAGATAACCCTCTGGAATTGTCTGATTCTCAAAAGAAATTGATCGTTGGCGCAGGAATTAATACGAGAGATTACAAGGAACGGGTACCTGCTTTGGTTGAAGCTGGTGCTGATGTGTTATGTATCGATTCGTCGGATGGATTTTCTGAATGGCAAAAGGAAACGCTTGAATACATTAAAAGTGAATTTGGCGGGAAAGTGAAAGTTGGCGCTGGTAACGTAGTTGATAAAGAAGGATTTTTATATCTGGTAGAAGCAGGTGCTGACTTTATCAAAGTGGGTGTTGGCGGTGGATCAATTTGTATTACCAGAGAAACAAAAGGTATCGGACGTGGACAGGCAACGGCACTTATTGAAGTGGCAGACGCCCGTGACGAATATTTCAGGGAGACGGGAGTGTATATTCCGATTTGCTCGGATGGAGGAATTGCCCAGGATTACCATATGGTACTTGCTCTTGCCATGGGCGCGGATTTTCTGATGATGGGTAGATATTTCGCCCGCTTTGACGAAAGCCCGACACGTAAATTGATGGTTGGCGGAAATTATGTAAAGGAATATTGGGGAGAAGGTTCTAACCGTGCACGTAACTGGCAGCGTTATGATATGGGTGACACCGCAGATGGTTTGAAATTTGAAGAAGGAGTTGACAGTTACGTTCCTTATGCCGGTACTTTAAAAGATAATCTGGCTGTTACCGTTGGAAAGATTAAATCGACGATGTGTAGCTGCGGAACTCTTTCTATTCCATTACTCAAAGAAAAAGCAAAAATTACGTTGGTTTCTTCCGTGAGTATTGTTGAAGGCGGAGCACATGATGTGATTGTAAAAGAATAATTTTGAATATTCTGATTAAGCTGGCCAGGCAGGTTTTGATACTTGTCTGGCCGGTTTTTTTTGTTCGATATTTAATTTTCTCCCCCGAATAAATTCCAGGTCTGGTATATCGGCTATCCCCTGGCACTTTTTCTTAATTTTAAAATGCCAGAGGCGTGATCCATATGGTAACCTTGGGTTTTAACCCACGGAGCAAGGGAATATATCTTACCTGAAAATACCGTAAGTATGACCGATTAATGCCAATGATTTGCTCATCCCAATATATTCCACAAAATATTTTGAAAATAATACCGAATGGTATATTTTTGTCATCAAATTAAAATTTGAAAGTAAACATTGTATTCTTAGATCCTACGTTTTAATAAGTCATTAAAAAATTATATTTAGCCCTATCTATTATGAAAAATTTTGTTGATAAAATATACCGATCGTTATTATTATGAAACGAACGATCCTTCTGATTACCGTGATAGCAGCTGCCGTCATGGAATTGATTGACACATCAATCGTCAATGTTGCACTTTCACATATGAGCGGGAACCTGGGATCTACACTTGAAGATACTTCCTGGGTGATCACGTCCTATGCTATTGCCAATGTCATCATCATCCCGATGACCAGCTTTCTGGCTTTAAAGCTCGGGCGTAGAAATTATTACATCGGATCTGTCATCGCTTTTACATTCTTTTCATTCATGTGCGGACAAGCTTCCGGCATCTGGATGCTTGTTTTCTTCCGCTTTCTGCAAGGACTAGGTGGTGGCGCGTTACTTTCTGTTTCCCAGGCGATCGTTTTCGAATTATTTCCAAAAGAAAAACAAAATGTGGCCAGCGCGATATTTGGTGTAGGCGTTTTTCTCGGCCCCACGATCGGACCGACCTTAGGCGGGTTCATCACAGAATATTATTCCTGGCCCTGGATTTTTTATATCAATATCCCCATTGGCGTCACCGTAGCATCTCTTTGTTACGTTTTACTTAGCGAACCGAAGTTTAAGCAAACAGCCGGAAATATAGACTGGACGGGCATTTTACTTTTAGCCATTGGCATCGGCTCTTTACAAACCGTTTTGGAGAGGGGAGAGATAGACGACTGGTTTGATGCGAATTATATTATCTGGCTGAGCGTAGCGGCTTCGCTTGGGTTATCACTATTCATCTGGTGGGAATTAAAAGTCAAAAGTCCTGTGGTAAACCTGCGGGTTTTGAAAAGTAAAAATCTGAGTATAGCGGCTATCGTTACATTCATTTCGGGAATAGGTCTTTTTAGTTCGGTATTTTTGACGCCGGTTTTTGCGCAACGTTTGTTGAATTTTACACCTTCACAAACCGGTTTATTGTTATTGCCCGGTGCATTTCTGGCAATAGGAGGTTTGATTATTTCCGCAAAGCTTTTACAAAAAGGCATTTCCCCATTGTTTATGATCACAACAGGCATGATGCTTTTTGTCTTGTTCAGCTGGCAGATGTCCAGGTTAAATCTAAATGCAAGTGCTCATGATATAACTATTTCTCTGATTTTCCGTGGTGTAGGACTGGCAATCGTCACGGTACCGCTAACTGCACTAGCGGTCTCGGCGCTGGAACCAAAGGATATTCCCCAGGGCGCAGCCCTCAACAATATGATGAGACAACTTGGAGGTTCGGTCGGGCTTGCTATGGTAAATACGTATTTGCATAACCGTAACGCCCTGCATCGTTCGGATCTGGTATCAAATGTAACAGAGTATAATCCGCTTGCGATGCAGCGAATTGCAGGATATACCAACTATTTCATAGGTAAAGGATTCACTTCATTTGATGCAAACAAAAAGGCTATGGGCTTAATTGATGCCGGAATCGGGCGACAAAGTAATTTGCTAAGTTTTAATGATGCCTATTTACTGGTCGGAGCTGTTTTTCTTTTCGCTTTGCCTTTGCTGTTTTTGGTTACAAAGAAAAAGGGGAGTAAGCCACAGGTAATTTTATCGGATCATTAAGTTTTAGAGCCTTCCAATATGCCAGTTTCAAAGTTTGTTAGTATTTCAAATATCTTTAAAATGAGGATCATAGAAGCTCTTCCAAACCTTGATGGTTTCCTCGATTGAATCCGGCGGACTTGATAAATAATCTTTAATTTTTGTAAGGTTGACCGAAGGAGTATGACTGGAAGACGACTTAACTAAACTGACCAGAAGTTTGTCAATAGCTGATGAATCCGTCTGCCAGTTTGGACTGTATTTTTCGAACCAGTTTTCGTTCAAAAAAGCAAAACCCTCATAGCTATATGCGTTGACAATTCCGTCGGGATCAATAATCACAGCTTCGGTCGGGCTTTCTCTTTCAAGTTGTGCATATTTCTCATTGAAGTTGGCAATTCCTTCGCCCAGTATGGCAATGTTTCTAAGTAGCTTAATCATGTTCAGCAATTGATTGAGAAGTGATTTATTCGTTTTGAATTGTTAATTTATCAGACATAATTATCATACCTGTAAAAATATTACTGATATGTAAATTTATAATTCGTTAGTCTGATCATCATTTGTTAATGAATTTTGGGAATCTGGATTTAAGTCCGGATTCCCATTTCGGTGTTAATAGAGCGAGGTTTTACATAAGTTCTTTAAGAATCGGACTTAAAAAAATATGCCAGCCGGTAATATTTTCGATATAAAAATCTGCATTATATCCATATTAATATCATTTCTTCCTATGGTAAAGATACCATCCGAAACAGTTAAATCAAACCGTCAGATTTTTCTGTAAGCCTGCCTGCCGAAGTCAGGACTTTACATTTCTAATCTTGTATTGATAAAAACCGAATTCATATCACATTCTATAATCCGGATTGATTATTTTTGAATGTTATTATTTCCAGAGCTGTTTTTACAAACAGTATCCATTTTTACAATTTTAAAATGATCAGAATTTCGCAGCTTCCGTTAATTACCTCCGCTGACCAGTTTCATGCAGCAAAACAAATTCTACTTGTTGATGTGCTGTATGTTGGTGATGCGCCAAGGACTATGCGGGAATATATCAAGGCAAGTCACGGTGGGTTTGTATATGAAAAGAAAACCTATATGCCAATTACGCTTACCGGGAATCCTGAAAGCCTGATTGCAAATGCTGAAAAAGGGATACATTTCAAATTTGACAAAGGATTTGAAAATGTATATGTTTTGGATGGAAACCTGGATTCTGCCATTTGGCATCGAAAACTATATGATATGACAGCCTATGCCGATCAGCCGGCTATTGGTTTTGAGCGTGAAGAAGATTTTATTATTGAAAGGTATTTGTCGGGTTATGTAGAATATCCAAAACCCGAAGCCACGTTATTAAAATTACCTGCAAAAATGCCATCGATTGGTACCAAAGCAATGCGTGGATTAAAACCTGTTGTTCGTAAATAACTGGTTTTGAGGTATAATTGTTAATATCAGTTATTGCTATTAATCAGTTTTTTTAACCCGTCCGACGGGTTAAAAAAATCACCATATACAAAACGCAAAACATAAACCAGTAAAAATCCTCCCAAAACCTGAGTTTCGAAAGGATTTTTACTTGCAGGATATTTAATATTCAGAATTATTTAACCGTAGCAATCTCTTCAATAATCGCTGAAACTTCGTTCGGTTGAGAAAGATGAGCCGTATGTCCCGCAGTTAAACTGTAAACTTTTTTAATCGCCGTCGTTTTAATCATCTGATTCTGCAAATTGATACCAATCGCATGGTCATTAATCGTACGAATGTAATATTTGCTAACGCTTCCAAAGTTAGCATCTGTAATTGTTATTTTATTAGTCAGGGGCAAAAGCGGTTCCGTTCTGTTTTTTGATAACAAAAGCTGCTTGATTTCTGCACTTCCATCCTGACAGAAAATGTTGATCAGACTGTCTGTTTTCACAGCAATAGTCGACTGGTCGGCACTGACTTCCAGAGCGGCAGGCAAAAGTGTTTGTTTGTCACTACCGGAAATATCAAATAGCGATTGCTGATTTTGCGGCAAAAAAGCAGCTAAAAAGACAAGTTTGTCTATTTTGGCAGGAATCTTTTCAGCAACAGCAGAAATGACCATGCCGCCCAGGCTATGACCAACCAGAATTACTTTGGAGGATTGTGCCTCAATAACCGAAATCACTTTGGCACTATAACTATCCAGCGTTAAACCTGCAACCGGCGTAGTGTCATCTCCGTGAGCTGGCAATTCTACGGCAATAACATTGAAACCTTTCTTCTCTAAATTACTTTTAACAGTTGCCCAGGTAAACGCACCCTGCCATGCACCATGAACCAAAACAACGGTTTCACCTTTCTTTTCCGGTGCCGGACTTGATTCTGAATTACAGGAAGAGATGGCCAGGGTCAGCAAAAGGGCCAGAGATGTGATGATCGTTTTCATAAAATGTAAGGATTATGTTTTGAAAATTATTTGTTTGTTTTTTGATAGGTCAAAGGTAGAAGTGGCCCTTCCCAATAATTTTCACCTATGTTAAAAAGCGAAGGAAGGATGTAAAATAATTTTTGCTGGAAGGGAGTGCGGGAAATAAATGGTATCTTAGTTTTATAAAACGATTGGTAAAAACCGGTCGTTTTTAATTTAAAAATCCGCCATTTTATTTCTTAAAATCGAAAGTTTACAATGCTTTTAAGCCCGAAGGAAATTTTACATAGTAGCCTTAGTCATTTTGCCCAGCTTGAAGACGAAGACATCCGGCTATCGGAGCATATGTGGACGCACCGCAAAATTGCCAAAAACGAATATTTTAATTTCCGGAATTCCGTATGCCGGCAAATCGGATTTATTGTCAAAGGATTGTTCCGGGTATATTATGTTGATTTGAAAACAGAAATCGAGCACAATATTTATTTCGTCCCTGAAAATACATTTCTGGTTTCCCTGAAAAGTTTCCTTACACAGACCGCTTGTCCATATAGCATCGAAGCGCTCGAAGATTCTGAACTGATGGTGATCAGTCATGAAAACCTGTTATCGCTATACCCAAAATCCCATGGTTGGGAGCGTTTCGGAAGACTTCTTGCCGAGCAATATTATGTTTACAGCCAAACCAAGGCCGAAGCATTATTAAGCCAGTCAGCCGAAGATCGTTACGTTTCTCTATTAACCGAATTTCCAGACGTCGCCAATCGTGTTTCACTGGGACACGTCGCTTCATATCTTGGAATAAAAGGGCCATCACTAAGCAGAATCCGTGCTCAAATGGCCGGGAAGTAGTTTTTAATATTGATTGAAAGCAGATAAAATTCTAAAGAGCCACCCGTCCGACGGCTTTTTTCGCCGTCGGACGGGTTAACAAATCTGTCAATAGACAAAAAGTGAAGATCCACCCAACATCCTTGTAAAAAAGTAAAATGTCCAAAATAGTAAACGTCGTCAGGATGAGATGTCCGCGTTGTCATCAGGGAAAGCTGTTCACAAAACAGAATCCATATAGCCTGAAAGACGGTTTGAAAATGCCGGATAACTGTTCTGTTTGTGGACAGGATTTTAAAATTGAACCAGGTTTTTACATCGGTGCCTTGTGGACAAGTTTTCCAATTGTCATTTTCCTGATGACGCTACTATCCGTTTTTTTGCTAGTCTTTATAAAAATGCCGCTTGAATGGTTTTTTGTCACAATCACCATCATTTTATTCTCCTTACAACCGATCATCATTCGCCTGGGAAGAGCAATCTGGATTAATATTTTTGTTGATTATGATCAGGATGCGGAGAATAAGTAGATTAATCTCCGCAAAAATGCGGAGATTAAAATGTTTTGGTATTTAATTAATTCGTCGTTTTTAATTATAATTATTTGTTATAAATATCTGATTATAAATTAATTATAAGCTAATAACATTTTTAAAATCAAATTAACCAGGATTATAAAGGAGAAAATGCGGAGAATAAACTTGTTAATCTCCGCAAATTTGCGGAGATTAGTTATCTGATCGCCGCATAACACCATGAGTACATATATCCACCAAAGAAAATACTGGCCCCAATTTAGTTGGGACGAAGCTGAGCTTTCGACAGTTTTGGGAGAGGTGAGGTATATCCAGGGTAAAATCAACGGGCGGATGGAAGCTTTTGGTTTTACTTCAAAATCAGAAACCATACTCAAAACGCTAACCGAAGATGTGTTAAAATCTTCTGAAATAGAAGGTGAAGTTCTGGGGCGCGAGGAAGTGCGTTCTTCGATTGCAAGACGGTTAGGCATAGAAATCGCCGGGCTCGTTCCGTCCGACCGGAATGTGGATGGTGTGGTTGAAATGACGCTTGATGCTACCCAGAATTATAAAAGTGAACTGACAAAAGAACGGTTACTGGGCTGGCAATCATCTTTGTTCCCATCCGGACGAAGCGGTATGTACAAGATATTGACCGGAAAATGGCGGGACAATGAGAAGGGGCCAATGCAGGTAGTTTCTGGTCCGATGGGAAGAGAAACAGTGCATTTTGAAGCGCCGGATGCCACACGCCTGGAAGAAGAAATGGCGCAATTTCTGGCATGGTTTAACAGTTCTGTTAATATGGATCCGGTCATAAAATCCGGAATCGCACATTTATGGTTTGTGACCATCCATCCGTTTGACGATGGAAATGGCCGGATCGCGCGGGCGATAGCAGATATGCAGCTGGCCAGGACGGAAGGCAGCGGCGAGCGGTATTACAGCATGTCGTCTCAGATCAGAAAACGCAGAAGTGAATATTACGCCATACTGGAAAAGACACAGAAGGGAAATCTGGATATAACATCGTGGCTGCAATGGTTTTTGTTATGCATGCGTGATGCGTTGCAGGCAACCGAAGAAACGCTGAATGTAGTTTTGCAAAGAGTAGCATTTTGGGACAAATATGCTGATGTGCCACTGAACGAGCGACAACGCCTGATGATACAAAAAATGCAGGAAGATTTCTTCGGGAAACTGACATCTTCCAAGTGGGCCAAAATTATGAAATGTTCGCAGGATACGGCCGGACGTGACATTTCAGATTTAATCGCCAAAGGATTATTGACGAAAGATAGGGGCGGAGGCAGGAGCAGCGCGTATTTGCTGGTTTGGTAAGTAATCGAATGAAAATGCGAAAAGGAATCAGAATTTATTTACAAGATATTTTAGTATAAAAACGATATGGAAATTACCTATTATTTAAACGAGACAGAGGAAGAAAATCTGTTTTGCAGTATCAGTAAGGATGGGAAAATGGTTTCTTTTCCATTGGGTTATACTGTGGAAGACGGTGAGTGGGATGAGGAAAACGCGGAAGTATCCCCGGATGATCCTTATTTTTACTCGCTGATGAGTTTTAAAAATTACCTCACAGAAAGATATGAAACATTGTCATTTGCTGGTGAAACGGATGTTTTAGATATGTTAAAAAGCGAAGTCGAGGCGATTACCGCGGAAGCCGGAATCCAGGGCATTGCGCGTAACATGTTTGACAACGAAAATACACCGGAAGGTATCCCGTCCTACGATGCGTTTATTCAGGCATTTGAAAAATTTTCCGGACTTGAAGATGACGAATATGAAGCGTTGGTGATTGATAATACCCTGGAATTTGGGACAGAAGATGGTGATGATTTTCAAATGGATACCGTAGCCGGGCTGAAAACCCGTTTAAGGTCTTTCATCGAAAAGAAATCCTATGCTGAAATGGGTGCAATGACCAGCAAATTTATATGGAGTAAAATTTACAACGACGCCGGCGGAATTGAAAAGCATATTTTTCTTCCTGAAATGCTCTTAGAATGGGAAATATTCTGGGATAATGAATATGAAGAAATAAAAAATGCGGGTGGCGATACAAAAAACCTCGATAAAGCCAAAGAAAAATCCTGGCGGCAATTTCAGGTTTTTATGACTTGTTACAATGATTCTATTGATATCATCCAACTCGCATTTGAAATCGATGACATGGAATTATACCCCATGATCGTGACCGTTATGCTGCGGATTTTCGATGCAGAAGTTTGTTATGACGAATATTGTGAGGCGGAATTTGGTGGAGATGACTGGGAAGTTATTGAAAATAATGGTGAGAAGTTTTTTGTTAAGGAGGGTGATTTTTGAGGTAATAAATTGAAAGTCAAATAAAAAATAATTGATATTTGAAAGCGGAAAGGCAGATTGGAAAGAGAAAAATGCGTTTAATCAAAGCATTCTTTTTTCAAGAGCCTTCGCCCAAAACTTACCTAAAACAACGGTGCCTTCTTCATTCGGGTGCAGGTAAAATGTGCCTTGCTGGCCTTTTTCCGGTTTTAATAATTTGAGGTGATGTTTTTTGAAATATTTAAAAGCCCTGGTATCACCCTTAAAAACCCGGTTCGGATCCGAAATTTTGTATTCGGAAATCATGCCATCAATCTCGGGAATATAAGTTTCCAGCCTGTCAAGGCCTTCCTTTAAATATTTGGAACTGTTGTATGTATTGGCGCTATACCAGATCGGATGATGCACAATCACCTTGCAGCCGGGATATTTTCTTAACAGCTCTGAAATAATGGTCTGCATATTTTTCTTGTAATCTTCTTTGGAAACCGGCGAGCCATTCGGCCCCTGTATCGCACTGTCATTCGTTCCCAATTTCACGGAAAAAATCAGTTGATGTTCCTTTTTAAGAAACAGACTATCAGCCGCCTCAGTTACCTTTACAAAATATTTCCCGCTAGACGGTAACCAATCCAAAGTTAATATCCCAGAAATGTATTCTGATTAAAAAGATTAAGTAGGGTACTTTTAAGCGATTAATAGACTTAATATAATTTATATCTCTTGACGTGTTTACGGAAGCGGCATCTGCTTCATCATCAATGATCAGCGCGGGAACGTCCAACAGTTTAGAGATTCCATCTACCTGCCTGATAGTTTCGTTTTTAGAAAACCAATCAATCAGATTTTCGAGAATACTTTTGCTTTTCTAAATAACAAAAACGACAGGATTATTGCCAATCGGAATATTTAACCTATTAGCAACTGACTTGCTAAAGTCGCCATTATTACTGCCTTATCGAATAAACCGACCAAGCAATATCTGTTTTGAATTAATGCTTAGAGAAAGCGAGGCTCACATTTCTTTATAATTAAATTCATTACATCTTGGTCCTTTTTGCAGGTGGAAATTGGGAAACTATCCTTTCTGTAAAAATATCGATATCCTCATTTGGCAAAACCACTAATTCCTTCACATCATCATGTTCAAAAACGAAGTACTCAAAGTTATTTTTCTTGAAAAGTTTATTTATTTGAAACTCTAAGCCTTTTCCGTGAAGAAAATTATAATAGCAAGACATCAATCTAAAATTTCCTTTGTTGAAATTTGAGTTTTAGTAATAATGTCTTTTCCTTTCGTACTATCAATCCAGAAGCTATTTTGCATGATCAAAATGTTTTAATGCCAATACTTTGTAAATAATTAAAGGTTTCATCGTAAAAAGCCGATTGCCTAGTATGGTCTTCTGTGCTCCCTTCAGGTACTAAAATAACCATCCCTTGCCTTGCCCTGGTAAGCAAAACCCTATATGCATTAACCAGGTATTTTCTTCGGAGCTCCTTATGAATATTTTGCCATTTGTTTCCAACAAAAGAATATGCTTTCCAACCCTCCTGAGTATACCTTAAATCACCATCCCAAGTAACACAAGCCCAATCCAGTTCCAATCCTTGAACTTGAAATTCGGTTGCCACGTCCTCTAAAAAAAAAGATGAACGAATATCGTCTTTACCATCCAAAAACCAATTAACAGGATTAATTTGTGCTTTTACATCAATTGCCAACGGTTTTAATCGATATGCTTGTGAGGAGACTACTATACCATATCTTTCACTACCTCTTGCTTTTTCTTTCAGCCAGGTCTTGGCTTTAATAATATCTCTTGTTAGTACAATTGGATATTTGTCTTCTAATTGTGCAAACGTATTAGTTGCATTTTCATCAATATCTAAAATCTCTTTTATTAGTTTTGATAGATATTCCGCTCTAAACGAACGCATTGAAACTGATAGATGCAGACTAGAATCGAATACAACTTTGTTGTTTTCTTCTAGTTCTTTTATCGATGACTGTGCAGCATATTCACTATCGATCAAATTTGGTGAAATTCTTGTTTCCCAATTCGGAAATCTGTTTTTGACAGCATTCAACCATTCTGAAATCCCCGCTTCTCCGGTATTTATTTCCTGCCCCCCGCCAACTAAACAAATTACAACAGCCCAGTCAATGTGCCTGTCTAGACAAGAAATAAGGAATTCCGGTTCCGAATATTGAAAGTTAGAAATGCCCTTTTTCTGTTGCATAAATTTAATCGTTTGCTCCTTTGTCCAAGCTCTTTGTGCTTCATCAAAAATCGCAACATGGTCGTAAGGCGCTTTTTGATCTCTTAAATATTCGTCTCTGTAGTGATGTATAATCTGGATAAAAGCCTTAACACTTTGTCTTGCCTGCTTTTTCGTCAATTTATTTCCCTTGGTTTTTTCTTGAACAATTTTATCTCTTGACAAAGCTTCTTGTAGAACATCCACTAATGGTTTGTTGCCAGATAAGAAAACACTTGTGTTTCCTCTTTGTTTGTCTAAATGTTCTGTCGCAACTTTCAAACCGACAAGTGTTTTACCCGCGCCTGGAACACCAGTTACAAAACATATAATTTTCGCATTGCTGCTTTTCGCATATTCAATTGTTTGAGAAATATAATTAGTCGTAATTTTTAAATTTGTTGCATCAGCATCACTTCTTGTAATCTCTTCAACATTGTGATTATTATAAAGGCTTATAGCGGCTTCAATAATGGTTGGTGTAGGTGAATAACTCCCATTTATATAATATTCAATATCAATGTCATGGTCATCCTTGAAAAAATTCAGAACACTTGCAATTGTGTTAGCTAAATCATTCGCATTTGTTCTTAATGGATTTATTAAGTTATCGTTGTGGCTCGAAGTAGTTATTTCAATAAAATTTGCTTTTGAATGTGTAGCCACCAGAATTGGAACAAGTAGCAGCCTATGACTTGGCCCGTGAAAATTTTTCAAATCCAAAGCATAATCCCAGACCTGTTCAATATTTTGATTGATAAATTCTTTTTCCCCAACCTTGAATTCAATAATAAAAACAATGTTTTTTATTATTAGTAAACAATCAATTCTTCTTCCCATCCTTGGTATGGAAAATTCAAAGAACAGTCGTCCTTCATAATTTTTCAATACTTCTTTTAAAAGTTTTATTTGATATTCCCATGCATACAATTCCGTATTAATGTGCCCTAATCGCCCATTAACAGAAATTTCACCAATTATTGTCTCTGAAAGTTTTTGAAGAAAGGTTGGTATTTGGTCCGTATAATAATAGTTTAACATAAGTTAGATTTACGCTGCTGTGCAACTTTCTTCAAAATAATGGTTGTCCTGAGATGATTGTAACTGAGCTATTTCGCGTATAGACAGTTAACTCTTTGACAGACCAACGGCACCTGTTAACAAATCTATATATTTCAATTTTACTAAGTTGATAATTATTTACTTAAATTTTGAATAAGGATAGTTTGTGTCTGTTCTTAGGTTTTAGGCAATAACTCTCATTCTCATAAGACAATTACTGTCCACCCTTTACATATTAATTCTTGCTTATTCTTTTCGTGTCTTTCCTTATTACCGTTAAATAAATCACAAAAATGTTAAAATTAAACACTGCTAAAATTATAACATTGAACCTTATGAAAAAATATCAAAAAACAATATATTTTTAAGCGGTTAAGTCATTTAACTGAACGGCTTTTGCCATGATGTTTGTGATAGTATTTTCTTCTTCACAAATTTCACTCAACCAAACTTAAAAATCTCCAACATATCATCATCCCCAACATGTTCATCATCTCCTTAACCTACATCGTCCCACTAGAAGAACTCGACCAGCACATGGCCGCGCACGTCAGGTACCTCAAAAAGTATTATAAGAAAAATATATTCGTAGCGTCCGGCAGGAAAGTGCCGCGGTCGGGAGGGATTATTTTGGCTTTGGCGGATTCGGAGGAACAGGTTCGGGAAATTATCAGTGAAGATCCTTTTTATAAACTGGAACTGGCGGAGTTTGATATTACGCACTTTTTGACATCGCAATTCCACCCGGATCTCGAAGATTTGCTGAAAGGAAAATAGAGTTTTATACCATTAATTTTATTCTTAATGAAAGCCCGGATTCCAGGCAGCCGGAGCTTTCATCAGGTTATTCGGGATGGTGATCAGAATATGCCCAGGGCCCAGTTCAAATGGCCTAAATGATGATAGATATGCCAATGAGAAATTGCTAATGCATCTTTTTGGGTGAACCAAACTTGTCGTGCCGAATGGTAATAACTGATCAACAGCTGCTCTTCTGTTAATGTTCTGGCCAGGAAAACGTAGCGTTTCACGGTACCTTCAAGAGACAACAACGATGCCTCAACAGGCGCAGAAAGGGAATCCGGTGTGGCTGCCCAGGCGTTCATATCAATCAGGACCATTTCTTTATTATCTGGCTCAGTCAGTGCCTTTTTAAGCCGTAAATAATGAATATACTGTATGTCGCTCACATGGTGCACAATCTGCCGCACGTTCCAGCTATCGTCACGATATGTTTTGGCAAGTTCTTCTTCTGAAAGATTTTCGACAAGCTCACGGTACTGAGCTGAAGCCATTTCTATACTTTGAAGCATGCCTTCAAGTACCTTCTTGCTGTAATTTTCCTGTTTTATAAAGGGGCCAATTGGAAATTTGCGGTCTGTCATAGGAATCGTTCAGGGATTTAAAACCAGAATTAAATAGGCATGCCGGAAACATCCGGTTTTCAAAGTTAATAAGAAATGGTTTTAACTATCATTACTATACGTTTTGAAATTGAAAAGGTGTGGTTGACATACTCATCTGCACATCACAAAGCCAGGAAATTCGGGAATCCTAATCAAAGTTTGATTATATCACCAATTTTGTCGTGTTCTGCCACGAAGTTCGTCGTTTATACACCCCATTATTCTAAATTAGTGCTGGTAAATTTGTTGTACTAAAACCAGAAAAATATAGATCATTATGGCACAAATTAACGCGTACCTTACTTTCGCCGGCAAATGCCGTGAAGCAATGACATTTTATCAGGAATGTCTGGGCGGGGAACTGGAATTTATTGTAATCGAGGATTCTCCGATGGCAGAAAATTTCCCCCCTGCATTGCAAAAGAATATTTTACATGCAAGCCTGGCAAAGGGTGACATGGTATTCATGGCGACAGACATGGTCGGCCCGGATGGAATGGTGAAAGGCAATAATGTTTCGCTGACGATCACGTGCGACAGTGAAGAGCAGATGAACAATTATTTCTCGGCATTGTCAGCGAATGGAAACGTAACCCATCCGCTGGAAGATTTTTTTGCCGGCCGCATGGGGTCGCTGGTTGACAAATTTGGTATGTATTGGTCGGTATTTTATGACAAACAGAGCGGACAATAATCTTTGGCGGAATCCACCCCCAAGTTTGCCGTGTTTGCCCCCTTTTTTATCATAACGGTGACATTACATTTGTAGTGTCACTCACTTATACCCTGGCAAAAATGAACGTTATCAAAATTATTCTAATCGGTATTGCAGTAATTATTGCACTAGTGCTGATCGTCGCTTTATTTGTTAGCAAAGAATACACAATCGAAAGGGAAATTACGATTGATAAACCGAAGCAAGAGGTTTATGATTATATTAAACTTGTTAAAAATCAGGATCATTATAATGTTTGGGTCATGATGGACAAAACCATCGAGAAGCGGTTCAGTGGAATGGATGGTACCGTCGGGTTTGTCTATGCCTGGGAGGGAAAGGAAAAAGCCGGAAAAGGTGAACAGGAAATTAAAGCGCTTCATGAAGGCAGGGAGGTGGATCTCGAAATCCATTTTGAAAAACCATTTGAAGGCATAGCCCAAACGCAAATGATAACAGAACCGCTTTCCGGAAACCAGACAAAACTGACATGGAAAATGGCCGGTGCCAGCAAATATCCGATGAATATTACCAATTTATTTACCGGAAAACTTTTGGGCGGTGACATGGAAAAAAGTCTTTTACTCCTGAAAGGGATCATTGAAAAACAATAACACAGGCAGACCTTACAAATATTTCTATTTCAAATCCAACGTTTTAATTCACATGACAAATCACATTTTCGTCAACATGGCCGTAAAGGACCCGGCCAGATCCGAGGCGTTTTTTACAAAACTGGGTTACACTTTTAATGCGAAGTTTTCCAGTGAAAATGCTGCTACGATGATCATCGCCGACAATATTTACGTGATGTTTATAGCAGAATCTTTTTTCAAAGAATTAAGCCAGATGGAAATACCTGATACCAGGAAATATGCCCAGTCTTGCATTGTGTTGTCGGCAGAAAGCAGGGAAGAAGTGGATAAAGTCGTTAATCTGGCTGTGGAAGCAGGTGGAGTAGCGCGGGATGATATTCAGGATCAGGGATTTATGTATGGACATAGTTTTGCGGATCTGGACGGACATTTGTGGGAAGTATCCTGGATGGATCCGGCTGCGTTTCAGGATTAAGACCGGAAATTATTTATATTAGGGTCAAAAAATCGCCTGCCAGGCTTTCCAAACAAATTCCTCTCTCAACCTTACGAACAAAAACATGAAAATTGCAGTCATCATTGTACGTGTATTAATGGGTTTAATGTTCCTCTTTGCATCCATCGCCTACTTTTTCAAACTTATTCCGCCGCAGGAACTAAGCGGTCCTATGAAACTTTTTAATGAAGGTTTGACGGCATCAGGTTATTTTATGCCATTTTTAAAAGCTGTGGAGCTTATTGCAGGAGTCCTTCTGGTGGCTGGATTGTTTATTCCGCTGACGGCTATTGTAATTTTCCCGATAACGATAAACATTTTTCTGGTGCACGTATTTTTGGCACCGGAAGGTATACCGATTGCAATTTTTATGTTGGCAGGTAATTTGTTTATTGCCTGGTATTATCGCAAAAGTTATGCAGCATTGTTTGTCATGAAATGATAAGAAAAGCTTCGTATAACGAGGGTAGTTTAGTGTTTTTTTATTTAACGGGTTACCTTGTGAACCGATCATGGAAGACCCTGAACTATCCTTATCATTTATAGAAACTTATTTTTAAAAAATGGCAAAAGACAACGGACAAACAGGATTATTTGCAACTCCTGATTTTGATAAACCGCTGACATATGAGTACGAAATATTTCTATCTATATCAAAATACATAGAGGAAAACGCTGTTGAACTGAGGCAGAAAACAGAACTTATCGTGGGGCCTGACAAGCAAAAGTATTTCCGGCCGCATGTTTCATTTTTGTCCTTTAAACAAAAGGCTGGAAAAGATGTGGTGTTGAGTACCTTGCAAAAAGCACTGCTCGATGTGCAACCAATTGAGGTTGAAATAAACGGGTTTGACATTTTCAGTAAAGGACCAAGGGGCCAGGCGATTATATTGACCGTTGTGGAATCTGACGAATTGAAAAATTTGTATGGCTTAATTCAATCCATTTATCGTTGTGGTAAAATGAAAGGTCTGCATCTGACAATCATGCGCACGGTTTACCTTGTTGATCAGGAATCTGTTCGTAATCAATTAAATGCGTTGAATTATTCCGGGACTTTCCGCTGTACGCAACTTACATTGCTTAGGAGGCCGAAAGACAGTAATGAAAAATATGAGGAGGTGGGGATACTGAATTTGGGAAGTCAGGCGGATTAAAAGTTAAAACTAAAAGTCACCCCTATGATAGAAGTTTTTAAAACCAACGTTACTGACCATGAAGTTGCCAACATGCTGCTGGATCAGATTCATTTAACTTTTATCGGTTATCAGGCTAATTTTGATCTGGAAGATTGTGACAAAATCTTGCGCGTATGTTTTGATTCCGGTATCATACAACCTTCCCTGATCATTGGTCTTCTGAAATATTTCAAATACGAAGCGGAAATTTTGCAGGAAAATGAGCTTTCACCAATAGAGGAAATTCTATTGGTGAAATAATCTGCTTACAGTTTCACCATATCTCTGTTATATCTGTTTTTATAACCAACCGGAGAAAGGCCGGTTATTTTTTTGAAGGTGGTCCTGAATGCTTTGGTATCCGAATAACCGACATCGTTCATTACTTCGCTGATATTCTTCCGGCTTCCTTCCAAACTCTTTTTGGCCGCTTCGATTTTTACGCGCTGGATATATTCTGAAACAGTATTACATGTTGCTTTTTTAAACCTCCGTTCCAGACTTCTCCTCCCGATCGCAAACATGGAAGATAGCTGGTCGACGGTGATCTTGTCCTGAAAATTCATCTCAATAAATTCCTGTGCTTTTTTTATCGGTTCGTCCTGATGTTCGCTTTGGCCGTTGAACATGATAAACGGCGACTGGCTTTTTCGGTCCATTTCTATCTCAAAATATTTCGAAGCCAGGATGGCCATATTTCTATCGGTATATTTTTCCAGTAAATATAAAAGCAGGTTCCAATAGGAATTGGCACCGCCGCTGGAATAAATCCCGTTTTCGTCTGTAATAATTTTATCCGCGACCAGGTCCACATCCGGGAACATTCTTCTAAAATCATTTTCGGCAACCCAGTGTGTTGCGCATTTTTTACCTTTCAACAAACCAGTGGAAGCCAGCAAAAATGCGCCGACACAAAGACTGGCAAGTTCGGAGCCTTTTTCGTACTGCTGCACAATCCATGGAAAAAAATCCTTATTGGCTTCTATCACCGCTTCTCTGTTCCCGTTAACAGCCGGTATGATGATCAGATCTGTTTTTTGGATTTCGTTAATGGCGGCATCCGGATATACACGGAAAAGCCGGTCATAAATTTCCGGCTCTTTGGAAAGTCCGACAAGCTTTACGTCAAATAAGGCAGGTTTTCCTTTGCTTTCCAGAAACTCATTGATTTTGGTAAACATGTTGAACGGGCCTTCGATACAGCTCAACGCCGTAGCACCTTTGGGAACGAGAATAGCTATGTGTTTCATATTTCAAAAATAGAACGAAAATCTGTCGCAATCAACCCCTGATATAGTCTTGATTACACCACCTGTATTTTTTGATAAGATGTTAAGTTTGTGATATCAATGAATTTAGTAAATCAATTTCACTGAGTAAATTCAAAACCTATGGAAACTACAAAATCATTAATCCAAAAATCAATATTGATTAAAGCGCCCAAAGAAAAAGTCTGGGACGTATTGTTTACAGATCCATATATCCGGATTTGGTATAACGAATTTGCAGTCGGCTGTTACGCGGTAACCGATTGGCAATTAGGTAGCAAAGCGCTTTTTAAGGATAACAATGAAAGTGGTTTGATAGGAGAAATCGTTGCAAATCAACCCAATCAGTTACTTTCCATTGAATATAAAGGAGTACTGGAAGGCGGTGTAGAGGATTATGAAAGCGAAATGGCAAACCAGATGAAAGGCGGTCGTGAAACTTATAAAATATCAGAAGTCGATGGGGGGACCTATCTTGAAGTGGAACTTGATATAGCTCAGGAATATTTCGAGATGATGTCGTCGGCCTGGGATAAGGCTATGGAGAAAATTAAAGAATTAGCTGAGCAGTAAGTTATCAATTTCATCCGGTGCAGTTCAGAAACCGCACCGGATGAAATTTTAAAGCCAGAGTTTCTCCATTTCTTCCAGCGCTTTCTCTTTTGTTTCCGGAATAAATTTCCAGACGAAGACAAAGGCACCGGCAGACATCAGCATAAAAATCCAGAAAGTAAACGCATTTCCTATCGATTGAAGCAGTATGGGAAAACATTGGGAAACGATAAATACAAATATCCAAAGAGCAAAAACGCAGATGGACATGGCGCGCCCACGTGTCCGGTTTGGGAATATTTCTGCTATCACAACAAAAGTCAGCGGCCCAAGTGATAGTGCAAAAAAGGAAATGTATGCCAAAATCGAGATCAACACGAGATAACCCTTAGCTAATTCCAGATAAAATGCGCCGCCGATCAATGCCAGGCAAACCGTCATTCCGGCAGAGCCCGCCAGCAATAAATTCTTTCTTCCCACTTTATCAACGTATTTTATTGCAACGATAGTAAACAGGAAATTAACGATACCAACCAGGATTGTTTGAAGCAGGGCCGAATCAGAGCCGTCGCCGGTGGATTTGAAAATTTCCGGCGCATAATACATGATAGCATTAATCCCCGTGATTTGAGAAAACATAGCCAGGATAATTCCGGCAACCAACGCTTTTCTGATTCCTGGTTTAAAAATTTCGGAGAACGAAACCGATTCTGTATTTAAATTTTGGTTGATTTCCACAAGTTCAAATCCGGCTTTCTCCGGTCCGTTTATTTTTGTCAGGATTAAAAGAGCTTTCACATTCCGGCCTTTTTTAGCCAGCCATCGTGGACTTTCAGGTACAAAAAAGAGTAAAATAAGAAATATCACAGAAGGGAAAATTCCGGAACCGAACATCCATCGCCAGCCGGTTTCAACATTCCAGCTTTCATCATAAAGTCCGGCGATTGACGCATTTACAAAATAGATCAGCAAAATTCCGGTTACGATCCCGAGCTGGTTAATGGATACCAGTCTGCCACGTTTTTCAGCCGGAGCAATTTCTGTGATATACATAGGCGCAAGCATGGAAGCGATTCCGATACCCAAACCGCCAACAATCCGAAAAAAAACAAACCAGTTTAGATCGGATGGAATCGCAATGCCGAGGGAAGATATGCCAAATAGAAGAGCGGAGAGAATCAGGATCTTTTTTCTTCCCAACCAGTCGCTGAGCCCACCGGCAAATAAGGCACCAAAAATGCAGCCGATCAGTGCACAGGAAGCAACCCAGCCGACCATGGATGGTGACAGATCAAACTTAATCTGCAAAAATCCGATTGCGCCTGCAATGACCGCCGTATCGTAACCAAACAACAGACCGCCCACAGCTGCCACCAGGGTGATTTTATATAGAAAAAATACGCTGCCCTGATCTTCCATGATTAGTTGATTTTGTAATCTTCTTTGAGATTATTGGTCCGGATGCTCGCTTTGATCGTTGCACATTCATGTCCGGCACTTTCGCCATGCGGTGTAATGGTATATGCGCCCACGCTGGCAGGGACGATAAATGTTTCAGCGTAATGAATAATAAATGGCTCAAAAGCATCAGACGGACTTTCAACAATAACTTCTCTGCCGGAAATCAGGTTAAGCACGTTTACAATTCCTTCTGTATTATGCTCCACTTTTTTCGTAAACCAATGTCTTCTTGTTTCAATAAAAGATTCAGCATCAAGTCCCGTTCTTTCTTCACGCCAGCCATTGCCGGAAGCTATATTTTCAACCTGGTTGATCAGATGTTTTTTAGCCCATTCCGTAGTTCTGTTCCACTGGATATTATTTTTTCCATGTTCCAGGGAAATAGGGCGGGGTTTTCCATCCAGCCCCATGCGTCCCCAATCCCATAATTTGAAAGTGAAAATAAAAGGCGTTGCACTGATTTCGAGAACAACCGTGTCTGCGCCCGAACAATGAACGGTTCCGGCCGGAATCAGGATATGGTCATGTTTTTTTACCGGCCATTTCTGGACAAATTTATCTGCATCAAAATCTGCTTCACCTTCCTGAGCAGTTTTAAGTTCTCCGAGCGTTTGTTCAGGATTGATATTTTCCTTCAGCCCTAAATACACAAAACCATCGTCCTTAGCGTCAAGGAAATAGTAACTTTCGTTCTGCGTATATCCCATACCGAACTTTTCTTTGATATACTGATGCATCGGATGAACCTGCAAACTCAGATTACCACCTTCCATGGTATCCAGAAAATCAAAACGGATTGGGAATTCTGCGCCAAAGGCATCGTAAACTTCTTTACCAAGCAGACGTGCCGGATGTGTAAATATGAGATTGATAGAGGGGATCTCAAAATGCACACCCTCAAAATCAAAAACAAGACTGTTTTCTTCGGGGACACAATCAAATCCCCAGGCATAATTTTGCGCCGTCCGGTCCAGATCTACAACTTCCTTCAGCCACTGTCCGCCCCAAGGGCCCGGATCAAAAAAAGGGACAACACGAAAGGGCTGTTCAATGGTTTTTGCAAGTGCATTAGTCATGGCCGCTCCGGTTACCATTTTGGGATGATTTTCAATGGTTGTATCGATTACAAAATCCCAATGATTCATCAACGTTTTTTTATGATGATCACAAATTTTCCAGTCGACGAAAAAGGCTCTTTTATATTGATACGAAAAGGCTTCATCGGCATTATCTGCTCCGAGATTATTAATTTTATTTTTTCTGAAACGAAGCTGAATTTCCCATCTCGGCATATCTGCATAAATCAAAATATCAGCATCAGGAACTACAAGCGCAGCGCCAGTTCCGGCGACCAGAATGGTTCCTTCCTGCATCTCCTGAATATCTTTTTGCATCGCTGCCACTTTTTCAGTATCAAAAAAGGCGGACAGATCGAGTGTGGTTACAAATCCAAAGACGGGATCATCGGTAACAAATGGATATAGCAATTCTTCCAGTTTTTCAGTATCCAGATATGCTTTTGAAACTTCAAAAACGGTTGCTTTTGTTTTTCTGATTGCCAGTCCGGCTAAAATTTCATCAAGATAAACACCGTGATAAGTATCCAGGACCACAACTGTTTTTTTAACATTTAAGGATTTTATTTTTTCCTGAATAGTTTTCGATAATTCTTCCCAGCCGGTAATGGCCTGGTGTCCGGTAATTTTCACCTGCGGGAATTTGTTGAAATTTGACTTTTTCAAAATGATGGTTTTGGGGTTAAATAACCAGGCTGCCAACTCCTAAAAGTGCAGCCGTATTGATTAATGATGCTTCTGTTACTTTTACCTTTCCCCAAACAGCCCAGGCATTCTGATTTACTTTTTCCTGGATATAAGGCAGAATAATTTCTTTGCTTCCCATAATTCCACCACCCAGAATTAGTATCTCAGGATCGTAGGCGTGGATAAGGTTTAGCGCACAGGCACTCCATATTTCCAGACATTCATTACAGACAAGTGTTGCAAGCGGATCTTCGGCTGCGGCAAACTGGAAAATGGTTTTGAAATCCAGGTGCGGTTGTTTAAAAAGTAAACTGTCTGAAAATCCGGGATGATTTCTGACAATTTTTTGAAGATTCCAGGTAGACGCTTCCGTTTCTGCACAGCCATAATTTCCGCAGTTACAGCGGTCGCCTTTGATATTGACCATAAAATGACCGCCCAGTATTCCGGCCTGAAAATGTTTTCCCCGCAGAATTTTTCCTTCAATTACAGCGGAAGTCCCAATGCCGGTTCCAAGGTTCATCAGCACGATGTTGTCATAACCCTTTCCATTGCCAAATTTCCATTCTCCTAACAATGCAGCTCTGGTATCATTTTCGAGAAACAGCGGAATGTTCCAGGTATTTCTTGCCCATTCAGTCAAATCAATGGATGGTGCGTCGTTGTATTTATCATTGATCGTTAAAATTTTTTTATCAACAGAATCAATAATTCCAGGTATGGCCATACCGAGACCGGCGATATCCCTGATAGAAACCGAAGTTTTATCCAAAAGCTGGTTTAAGCAATTTTCAATTTCCGGTAAACGTTCCTGCAAACCATTCCCCGCCTGCGAATTGATCTGGGTTGAAGAAAGTATCTCAGCACCTCTGACAAGTCCCATTTTTATCTTCGTTCCTCCCAGGTCGATGGCCAGTACAGTTTTTGCTTCCATTTCGTTCATGATTTGGTATTCAGGTTTCACGCAAAGTATAAAGTTAGGGCGAAGTGCACTAAGTGTTTTTATTCGGTTGGAGGGAGGGTGGCGGTACCCCAGTTTGTGTTTGGCTTTGGTCCCATTTCCAGAATTAGCGAGCCGCCTTTTAACAGGTCGGACGCATTGAACCAGAAATTGTTCAGGGTTTTTCCGTTCAGGGTGGCTTTTTGTATGTAAATGTTTTTGCGGGAAGTGTTTCGGGCTTCAATGGTAAAGGTTTTTCCTCTGCCAAATTTTTCACCTAAATCAATCACTGCTTTTTCAAACAACGGGCTCCCGATCTCGTAGATAGGATTTACCCTTGTGCCGCCGTCCGTTTGGAAAAGTCCAAGGGCATTCATGACAAACCAGGCGCTCATTTGCCCCTGATCTTCATCACCCAGATAGGCGTTGGAGACTTCATGGCCATAATATCTGTCGACTATAGAGCGGCTCCATTTCTGGGTCAGCCAAGGTTTCTTTACCCAGTTGAACAAAAATGCAAAATGCATGGATTGCTGGTTTCCCTGCACAACCGGATAGTCCCAGTATTGATCATTCGGGCCGTTGTATCTCCATTTCACACTTTCATTGAAACCCCAATCGAGCCTTTTTACAAATTCGGCTTCTCCAATTGTTTTCGCTAATCCTGTAACATCCTGTGGTACGAAAAAGGTTAACTGCCATGCGTTTCCTTCCACATAATGATGGTTTGCGCCGGATTTAAACGGATCAAAATCGGCGAGCCAATTTCCCTTTGCATCTTTCATCCTGGCAAAACCGGTTTTTGGATCAATCACATTCTTCCACCAGTTTCCACGGTCTTTAAATAATTGATAATCTTCATTTTTGCCTAATGCTTTTGCAAATTGGGAAACGGTATAATCATCGAAACTGTATTCCAGAGAATTTGAAAAGCGGCCTTCGTCGTATGGTACATATCGGTGTTTCAGATAAGTAACCAGATCTTCATTTCCAGCTCGCCCGCCGCCAACGTTTGCCGCTGGGGTAGTCTGCATTTTATGTACTGCCTCGTAGGCTTTATTCACATCATAACTGCGGATTCCCATTTGGTAAGCACCGACGATCAATGGAATTTCATGTTCCGCCACCATCACCGGAATATATTCCATCCCGGCGGGGCCTTTTGCCAGCCATCCACCGCTGTCGTACATGGCCAGTTGTGATTTAACCCAGCGGTTGGACCACTCCGGCGTTACCAGATTCCAGAACTGGTTCAGGTTCCAGAATGTGTTCCAGAACGCATCACAACCCAATGCGATATCGTCTTTGTTTTTAAATTTATTTACTTTTTCATCCGCATCCCGCCAGCTTCCGTCCACATCGCTGAACGTATTTCTGCTTGCCAGTGAACGGTACATATTGGTGTAAAACCTTTCTTTTTCACGCTGATCATTGCTTGTAATGTCGACGCGTCCCAGTAGATCATTCCATACTTTTTCCTGATTATTCCTGACCTGATCAAAATTCCAGTTGAACGGATCCGAAATTTCAGTTTTCAGATTGAGTGCTGCATTTTCTACGCTGACATAAGAAATTCCGGATCTGAGCTGAACGACTTTATTATTTTTCGTATCAAATTCAAGATAAATACCGGCAGTTTTGGCGCTGTCGGCCAGCAGATTTGAGTTTTCCTTAACCTCATCATTCAACCAGACACCATAATTTTTTATAGGTTGATCAAATTCAATCACAAAGTGAACTTTGTATTGCTGGTCAACACCACCAGACCAGACGTTCCGGGAGAGCTGGTCGCTGTATCCTTCAATGCTATGGTCATTTATCTTATCAATTTTTATATTTTTAATCTTGTAGCCGTATTCGGTAGGAATTTGAAAATCTACCATGACGCGGCCCATATCACTCTGATGGTAAGTATAACGTTGAAATGAAGCGCGGGTAGTGGAAGTCAATTCGGCTGTGATGTTGTTATCTGTCAGGTTGACTTTGTAATAACCCAGTGGTGCCTGTTCTGAACTTTTGTCGATTCTGGATCTGTAACCATCGTCCGGATGACTTTGGTCACCCATATTTATTTGTAAAGGTCCGCTGGCAGGGAATGTTCCCAGGCCTGTCATGGTCCATTCGTGAATGTGGCTGAATGTTCCGATGGATTCAAAAGTGGGATCATAGCCAGCCTGCCAGCCACTATTCTGGTTGTCAGGACTGAGTTTTACCATACCAAAAGGCATCCACGGCCCCGGTGCAATCATCCACCGCGAATGTCCGGCACCCATCATGGTATTAACATAACCAGCCGGCGTTTTCAGTTTCATTTTCGCCCTTTCGACAGTACCTTGTCTTACCAGAATGTTGTTTACCAGAATCTGGTACCGGCTCGATTTCTTTTCGGTTACAGACGGCATGGGTGCTTCAATATAACGGTCCTGCTCTATAATCTGATTGAGGATCGTTTGTCCGTCCAGCTTTACCAGCATCCGGGGTGTTCCTTTGATATGAGACAAGTCGATCAATAGCGGCTGGAATAATTTTCCATTTTTGTTTATTTCATAATCTGCTGTTTTGATGTTGCGGATAAGGATATCGCCTGGAAGAGTCAGTTTTGTTAAATTCGGTCCATCCAGTTTTATCTGGTCAAAAGCCAGCCAGCCGCCTTCCAGAGAAGTCATCACGATCTCGTTTGCACCCGTTTTTATCAAATCCGAAGGAATATTAATTTTAACTAACTGTTCCTTTGGATTTGCAGTGAAGTGATCTGGATCCTTGAAACCAGATCCTTTATTCAATTGAAACTCCCAGGATTTTCCGTTGACCAGTACTTTGAAATAAGGAGCATGCAGAGAATCAGTATCGAGTATATCTATGACCAACTGCCATTTTCCAGGCGCAGGTTTATCTTTTATTTCAAAGAAAACAGTCAAAAAGTGCGAACGAATTCCAGCCGTATTTCGAGTCCCTCCCCAGCTATTGACGGGACCGGGAAGAATATATGGCCAATCTTTTCTAGTATCCGAATGTCCAATCAGAAAAAAACGATCCTCATAGCCGAAATCATTTTCCACAAAACGTTTAAATTGATTGGGAGCGAGTGCCATACCTGTGGAGGCATTGTCATTTTCTCCTATTTTCCAGATTGTCTTTTGTTGGGCAAAAGATTGAAAACAGAATAAGGAGAATAGCAGCAATAAACAATTACAGTTTTTCAATGGAAGCGATCATTATCTGGTTCAACAAGAATTTGTTTTTATAATGGGAATTAATACTTTTTAGCAGGCCCAACAAAAATATTCAATAGCTAACTATATTTTTTACATCTGAACAAATGGTCATTTCATGTTGGTATGTATGAACATATGGGTTTACAAATGTAATAATTTTCATTTTTAATTATATTAAAATTTAACGAACTTTTTTTAATGTCGTTTTAATCCCTATTTTGAATTTCTGGATCCTTTTGAGGGCTATTCAGTCCCTGAAAGCCAGGTAAATCTAAAATGTGTCCTTTTGTAGATTTTTAATAAAAATTCATCTTATTGCTGGTTCAGGCCTATTTTCTGGTACATTTCCGGGATTAATTCAGAGCCAACCTATTTTTACAATGCAGATGTTTTAAGATCAAACAAAAAAAGACAAATTTATGTAGATTAAATTTTACAAAAAATCTCAAAATAGTAGTAGCAATATTTTTCTGTTAAAATAATAAGTACAAAATTTGATTGTTCGTATGTATAAACATAGCAAGAGGGAAATGGAAATATTCAGTATAGACCATGACAGCGCTCTTCCTTTACATGTACAGGTAGAGGAAATTTTGAGAGGGCTGATTGGTGATCCTGAATACCAAAACGGAAAACTTTTCCCGAACGAAGTTGACATTGCCAAGCGATTGGGAATTTCAAGAAATACTGTCAGGCAGGCGCTTAATAAATTGGTTTATGAGCAACTTCTGACAAGAAAAAAGGGGGTTGGAACGAAGGTTTCTAAAAGTAACATAACAACCAAATTAAATAAATGGTCGAGTTTTACACTTGAAATGCATGAAAAAGGAGTCGCCTTTAAAACGTATGACCTCAAAGTGGACTGGGTTAATGTGGATCAATCAGTTGCAGAATTATTCGGGATCAGTACGGATACCAAAATCCTGAAACTTGAAAGATTAAGAGGTCTGGATATAGGGCCCATAGTTAATTTTATATCCTATTTCCATCCAAGAGTTGGTCTTACAGGGGATGAAGACTTTTCAAAACCGCTTTATGAAATGCTTGAAAAGGATCATCATACCGTGGTTGCCGTATCAAAAGAGGAGATTAGTGCTACACTGGCTGATGAAGATCTGGCCGATATTTTGCACATGAAAACGGGTGATCCGGTTTTATTACGCAAAAGAGTCGTTTGTGATCCGGGCGACAGACTTATCGAATATAATCTGGGTTATTATCGCGCAGACAGGTTTACGTACGCTATCGACATTGCCCGTTTTATAACCCTGGCGATAGGCTGGACTTATGCCTTCGGGGAGCGCTTCAATTACGCAATAGATATCGTTTAAAAATCATTACAAGCATATATTCGAGGCAACATTTACACTGCTAAAACGTTTTAACATAATAAGCTAACATACAATCTTTTGCAAATTCTATGTTTAAACATTTATACATAGAAAACCTTAATTTACTCAATAATTAATTACACAGCCGCATGAATATACATATCCGCTCCCCATCTGTGCCCAAATAATTCCTAAATATTTTTTGAAATAAATTCAACCGTCAACCTATCGAATAAGTATGAAAAGTTGTGTACCGAGACCCGTCGTTCAGTCGGGCAAGATTCTTAAAATAATCTTACTGAACTTATTATTGGCTGTCACTTTTACTTCGTATGCCGGTAATCTTGGTCTGCATTTGGCAGATAAAATTGTTAAAGGAAAAGTTATAGATGCAGCAAATAATTCTACCCTCCCGGGTGTGAATGTAGTTGTAAAGGGAACGAGCACCGGAACATCAACAGATGCGGATGGTAATTTTACGATATCTGTACCGGGTGAATCGTCTGTTCTTGTTTTCAGTTTTGTGGGTTTTGTAAGCCAGGAGGTGCCGGTTGGAAATAAGACAAGTATGTCTGTTTCATTGACATCCGATTCAAAAGCACTTAGTGAAGTCGTTGTTATTGGTTACGGAACTGTAAAAAAATCTGATTTAACAGGATCGGTTGCAACTATTAAAGGAGAGCAATTGATGGATAAACCGGTTCCAAACGTTTCTCAGGCCTTGCAGGGAAAAATTGCCGGGGTTGAAGTGAGCGTGAACAGTAATGCACCCGGTGCTGCGGCAAAAGTGCGTGTGCGTGGTTTGGGTTCAATCAATTCCAATATTGACCCGCTATACGTAGTCGATGGTGTGATTGGTGTGGACGGAAACTCTATTAACCCAAATGACATTGCCTCACTTGAAGTTTTGAAAGATGCTTCATCCACAGCGATTTATGGTGCAAGAGGAGCAAATGGTGTGATCATGATCACAACAAAACGCGGTAGAGTAGGTGGTACGAAAGTTTCTTACGACGGAAACGCAAACGTGAGTGATTTATATCGTCATGTAAAAACCCTTAACTCTGAACAATTTGTTCAAACCTATAATACAGCCTTTGCAAATGGACAGAAATTTGATCCGGCGGGCGGGACCTGGGCACCGGCAGCGGCTTTGAACCACATCAACTACCCAAAATTGTTTGATGCAAACGACAAACCTTTGTACAATACCAACTGGGAAAAAGAGACATACAAACCTGCTTTTTCACATAATCATCAGCTGAATTTTCAGGGTGGAAACGAAAAGACCTTGTTCAGTGTATCGTTGGGTTATCTGAACCAGAAAGGTTTGATGGCAACATCAGGATTTGATCGTTATTCTGCGAGAATTACCATGGACAGCGATGTTAACAAATGGCTAAAAGTTGGTGGTAGTCTTTCGGGTATCAAAAGCAAACAACGGATGGTTTCTGATGGAAATGGTAGCTTGAACGTTCCACGGATGGTTACGGAAGAAGTTCCTATTGTTCCTGTTAAATACCCGGACGGAACATGGGGAGGAAATAATGATATTGCAGGACTGGAAGGTGGACCGAACCCGGTTAACATTGCCAACAACCGCTACACGATCAACAATACTTTCCAGCTCCTTGGAAATAATTATCTCCTTTTCCATATTACAAAAGACCTGGATTTCAAAACGGATTTCGGATATAATATCAGTTCTCAGAAGAATAATTTCTTCTCTTCTCAAAACCTCGCTCACTTATCTGCGGATCAGGGTGGGGTAGCGAGCATTACAAATTATGAAAAAACCTACTGGCAGTCGGAAAATTATTTGACTTACAACAAGACAATCAACGCGCGTCAAAGATTTACAGCCTTATTAGGAGCTTCATGGCAGCAATTTAATCAGGAAAACAACTATGTAGAAACACAGAATTTTATTGATGATGTTTTTTCATGGCATACCTTGGGATCCGGTTCTGTAAGATCTTCCTCAACCTCAGGTGATTACAAATGGGCAATGAATTCATATTTTGCCCGTGTAACTTATAACCTTGACGAAAAATATCTGTTCACAGCAACAGGCCGTTATGATGGTTCGTCTAAATTTGGGGCAAATAATAAATTTGCATTTTTCCCGTCTGTGGGTGGAGCATGGCGTGTGTCTGAGGAAGGTTTTCTTAAAGGCAACAAGAATATTACCAACTTGAAAGTTCGTGCAAGTTATGGTATGTCCGGTAACCAGGAGATTGGACAGTATCAGTCCATTGCACAAATCCAGCCGGGAACAACAGTTTTGGGCGGCGCTCAGCAATCTACTTTGCTGCCAAGTTACCTTGGAAATCCAAACTTGAAATGGGAGAGATCATTGCAGTTTGACGCAGGTGTCGAATTGGGAATCCGTGAAAACATTAATCTTGTTGTTGATTATTATAACCGTACAACAAAGGATCTTTTGCTTCAGGCTCCAATTCCGTGGTCAGCTGGTGAAACCAATTCAAACGTTTATCAAAACGTAGGTTCGGTAAGAAACTCTGGTTTTGAAGTTGCTTTAAATACGACAAATATCCAGACGGACAATTTTACGTGGACAACCAATTTCATTTTTGCAGCAAACAAAAATAAAATATTACAGCTGAACCACGGCAATGCCGACATCTTCCCTGGTCCAAACTTTTTGGGACAAACCAATATCCTTCGTGTAGGTGAATCGATCGGTTCCTTATATGGCATGACGCGGTTGGGAACTTATGGCACGGATGAAGCGGATCTTGCTGCTACTCACAACCTGAAACCTGGTGACAGAAAATATATTTACAATGCTGATGGAAGTAATTATTACAGCATTATCGGTCGCACTACTCCAAAATGGACAGGTACTTTCAGCAGTACGGTAAAATACAAAGCGTGGGATTTCTCATTTGATATTCGTTTTGTGGAAGGACTGAACACAGCTGCAACTTTCAAACATTCTACGGAAGACAGACAAACGTTATCAAACAGCCTTGCAACGGTTTTGGATGCATGGACGCCAACGCATCAGAACACAATGATATCGCAGGTTCGTAATTACAAATTTGCTCAGGATTCACATTTTGATACCTGGTGGGTTGAAAACGGATCTTTCATTCGTGGACAAAACTTTATGCTTGGATACTCGTTGCAGGATCCAATGTTGCAGAAGCTGAAACTGAGCCGGTTGCGCGTTTATGCCAGTGTGCAAAACCTTTTTGTAATTACTAAATATACAGGTTATGATCCTGAGGTAGATACGTTTAACTCTGGTTATGGAGCAAATAGTTCGTTTTCTCAAAACCTGGACTTTTTTGCAACTCCTCGTCCACGTGTCTGGAACCTTGGTGCGACACTTACTTTTTAACCTGAAAATCAATAGACATGAAAGTGTTCAAACATATCCTATTAGCAGCCTCAATGTTATCATTGGGCTCGTGTAAAGATTTTTTAGAAGAAAAACCAACGGGATTTTTAACGCCTGACTCGGATGTGTCCAGCGTAAAAGTAGCCAGGGCCTATGCCAATGCAGGTTATGCCAACTTGCAGGGATTTCTTGCAGGACAGCCATCCTCATATGGTGGAAATACCTGGAATTTAATGGAATTTGTAACGGGTAAGGCCAACAGTGATCTTGGTCAGACAGGCTTTGTTAATTTCCAAAACCTGAGTTACAACAATACTGCCTTCTATATTGATACATGGTGGCAGCAAATGTACCAGGGAATAGGAGCCTGTAACCTTGCCATTCAAAGTATTCCGACGATCAATGCATCGGGACTTACGGAAGAACAAAAGACGAATATGCTGGCTGAGGCGCATACGTTACGTGCACTATATTATTTCTACCTGGTAAGAATGTACGGAGCTGTACCAAGCGTTACGGAAGTTCCGAAGAATCTTGATCTGAATTTGCCGCGCACGCCGGCTAAGGATATTTATGACAAGATCATTATTCCTGACTTATTATTGGCAGAAAAATCAACTTTGCCGTGGTCTGACAATACCGGAAAAGTTTCCATGGGTGCGGTTGAATCCATGTTGGCGGATGTATATCTGACTTACGCAGGAGCAGCTATTAATGGTGGAGCGCAGTATTATGCGGAATCGGCGAAACGCTCATTGGCTGTTATCACGAACGGAGGATATACTTTGTTCCCGAATTATACGGATATGATTCAGCCTGTCAACAAAAACACAGGTGAGTTTATTTTCCAGGTACAGTATGCCGCCAGTGTGCCATCAACCAATCCGTTGACACCGCTGACTATTCCAAATTATTCGGGTATTTCTTTATATGCTGATGAGTATGGGTCGGTTTATCCTACGCCTCAATTTATTAAATCGTTTCCGGCTGGTGATAAACGTGTGGAGGAAAAACAGTTTTTCTTCACAACTTATCCAAATGCTAAAACAGGGCAGCCGGTGGTTTTCAGAAATACCTACATTTATAAATGGTTTGATGTTACTGCTGCAACAAGTACAATAAAATCTGATCTGAACTACACATTGTATCGTTTGGCTGATGTTTATCTGATGTATGCAGAGGCTTCAAACCGTGCAGAAGGTAAACCAAACAGTAAGGCAATCGATTTGGTCAATGCAATTCGGAAACGTGCTAATCTTTCCAGTATCAGTGCTTTATCTCAAACGGATTTTGAGCACGAAGTATGGGCCCAGCGTTATTACGAATTGTGTTTTGAAAACAAAATGTGGTTTGATATGATCCGTACCCGTAAAGTTCATAATGACGTGACAGGAAACTGGGATGATTTCATTGGTCACAAAACGGTATTTAATGCTACGTTCCAGGAAAAGAATTTATTATTTCCGATTCCAAAACAGGAATCCGATGTAAATCCTAACCTGCTTCCGAACAATACCGGATATTGATAAAAGTATAGTACAGTAACTTAATGAAAAAGCAGTCGAGCACATGTTCGACTGCTTTTTCATTATTATGATTTACTTATTTCCGGAATGCGGGATCTTTTTCTCTTATTTTTTTCAGGGTATCAGTTCAATCGTTTAAAAAAATTCAACGGGATATTATTTATAAATCTAGATCTTTCCGCATTTTTTTAACTACGAAAACGTCAACCTTGCAAAGAGTGGCAATTCTTGCATTGTCAAAGGCTGGATCCAATAAAAGAGACTTAATCATTTCTGTTATTATTTCTTCTCTTCCTTCAGCTTTTCCTTCCTCTCTTCCTTGCGCTTTTCCTTTCTCTCTTCCTATCTCAATTCCCTCTTCCCGAGTGATCATTTTAATAGTTTCAATTATTCCCATAGCATGTTTGTTTAAAGACCTAGATCCTGGCGCATTTGTTTAACCAGCCAAACTTCTACTTTACAAAGAGTGGCAATTTTCTCATCGTCAAAGGCTGGATCCAATAAGAGAGACTTAATCATTTCTGTTTTTATTTCTTCTCTTCCTTCGGCCTTTCCTTCCTCTCTTCCTTGCGCTTTTCCTATCTCAATTCCCTCTTCCCGAGTGATCATTTTAATAGTTTCAATAATTCCCATAGCATGTTTGTTTTCTGTCAGGATATCAATTTCCTTATCAAATTTAATATTTATTTCCTGATTGTCAATGTGTAGGAAGGTTTTGAGAAAGTATAGAAAACGCCTGATTTGTTCGTTGTCATATTTTTTAATTTCTATTAATGCCTTGGCAATCGTAAGTCTTTGCTCACCAAGTTCTTGTTCGGGAATTTTGTTTGCCAGCAATGCCTTTTGCGCTGCCAGTATAATCAGCGCAAAAGGATTTTCCATGTTCAACAACTGCTTTTCCGAATGATCAAGAATATGATACGCATTATATTTATACTGAATTTCTGTTCCTAAAAAATTCTTGTGAAAATGGCTGGGGCGCTTTTGATTTTTGCCGCCAGTGAAGACTGCGAGTGCTACAATGTCCGTTTCATATCGATCATAGATTCGATACCAATATTGAAACATCCGAAAAGCAAAATTGTCGGTACCTTCTCCCTGAATTTCAAGGTGAATAAGAATCCACTCTTCTGATCCATTTTTGAGATAAGTCTTTACCAGCATATCAACAAAACGGCTGCCACCTTTTCTTTCAAGTTCAGGGAAAAGTTCGGCGAGTTCTTTATCCATAAATTCAAAACCCCGGTCCAGATCGAAAAGAGAGTCAGTCTCTGCAAAAAAGAAACGCAGTAAATCCGGGAATGCCTCTTCAAAAGCGCTTTTTAAAAGAATGTCGTTTTTTCTTCTCATCATATGCATACAAGGTGAATGCTCCTGATACATAATACGGTTTTAAAATTTTTGGTCACTTAAACTATTATTTCGCTGGCTGAGCTTATATCTGATAGTGAGATTACAGCGTTACATATTTTTACGCGATGGTTGTTTTTCCTTTGAATTGTTTAACTTCGTTGATGGATAATCCGGATCTAACTACAAAAGCCAAACTGCATTTTCATGCAGAGCCTGCACAATTTCGTGTAGCTGCAATAGGAGAAAATAAGTGTAAGCTTACTTCTTATAACCGACGTGATTTTTATAAAATCACACTTGTCCTGAAAGGCGAAAGTCAGCTTTTGTATGCCAACCGGGGTATTAAAATAAACAAACCTGCTCTTGTTTTTACCAATCCGCTTGTACCTTATTCGTGGGAAGTTCTTGGTGATGAAGACTATGAGGAGGCCGGATATTTTTGTGTCTTCTCAAATGAGTTTTTGCATAACGGAGGCCGAATGGAGAGCCTTCAGGAATCATCACTATTTAAAGCCGGTGGTAATCCTGTTTATCTGCTGGATGACGAACAGTTAAAATATATCAGTAGTTTATTCATTCGGATGCGGGCAGAAATTGATAGTGAATATCATTTTAAATATGAACTGATTCGCAGCCAGTTAAATTTACTGATTCACGAAGCTATTAAAATGCAGCCTGCCATAGCTTATCCCGCGCCACAAAATGCAGCATCTCGAATTGCAAAGTTATTTCTTGGTTTACTTGAAAAACAATTTCCCGTCGATTCCCCCCAACAACCTTTGCAATTGAAAAAAGCAAGTGATTATGCAGATAAATTAACAGTGCATGTGAATCATTTAAATGCTGCGGTGCGTGAAATAACCGGCAAGTCAACAACAACGCATATTAACGAAAAGATCATTTCAGAGGCAAAGTCTTTATTGAAACATACAGACTGGAATATTGCCGAAATTGCTTTTAGTCTTGGTTTTGAATATGCGTCCTACTTTAATAATTTTTTCAAAAAACATTCTGGTATCACACCTTCTGAAATACGGAACAGTTAATCGGTCTGTTTTTAATACACTTCCCGCCAGCATTCTGTTTTGATTTTATTACGTTGATTACTATAAGAAACACTTTGATTTGTTTAATCGTAATGAAATTTGCAATCCTACCTTTGTTACCGTTCTGATAGTTGGATTTATGCCATAAGCAATGATCAGTTATCAGCTGATAAATCAGTCAATTTATAAAAAACGGAAAGCAAATGAGCACAATTAAAAGGATAAAACTGGGTAATCAGGGATTGGAAGTTTCTGCCCAGGGTTTGGGTTGTATGGGTATGACCACCATTGCCGGTGGGGATATATATGGAAAAGCGGATGAAAAAGAATCTATCGCGACCATTCACCGGGCACTGGAACTGGGTATAAATCTGCTAGATACTGCGGATCTGTATGGCCCGTTATTAAATGAACGCCTGGTTGCAAAAGCAATAAAAGGTCGTCGTGATGAATTTACGATTGCTACAAAATTTGGTTATGAAATTGATGACAGCGAGCAGCTGACGTGGGGATTTAACGGATCGCCTGACTACGTCCGCAAGGCAGTGGACCGCTCACTGAAAAATTTGGGAACGGATTATATCGATCTGTATTATTTACACCGTCTTGATCCGAATACGCCGATTGAAGAAACAGTGGGTGCTATGTCTGAACTTGTAAAATCAGGTAAGGTTAAGTACATCGGACTGTCGGAAGTTTCTGCTGAAACGATAAAAAAAGCGCATAAAATTCATCCGGTAACAGCGGTACAAACTGAATATTCTTTGTTTGAAAGGGAGCCTGAGGCCAATGGAGTTTTGGATATACTTAAAGAACTTGAAATTGGATTTGTGGCTTATTCGCCATTGGGAAGAGGTTTTATCACAGGTGAGATCAAAAGCCCGGATGACTTCCCGGAAAATGATTTCCGGAGAACTATACCAAGATATCAAGGTGAAAATTTTTATAAAAACCTCGATCTTTTGAAACAGATACAACTTATAGCAGAAAAGAGGGGCGTTACACCTTCTCAACTTGCAATTGCCTGGGTTGTTTCGCAGGGCTTTGTAGCGATACCTGGAACAAAACGCATCAAATACATTGAGGAAAATGCAGCGGCAGCCAATATAATTTTAACGGTGGAGGAAAAAATGCAGTTGGAATCTATTATTCCGGTTGGCATAGCAGCAGGTACGCGTTATGATGCGCAGCAAATGCAATTTGTCGGGGTTTAAGAGTTGCTGATAATAGTCAATTTAAAAAAAATCATCAGGTGTTAAATCAGCCTGGTGGTTACTTTTTTTAAGTATAACTAATCTTTTAATATCAATTCAATATTTTTGTGATCCTCGAAGATCTCGATGATAATATCGCACAGCGTCTGGCCGTTGCCATTTTTAAGTTCTTCCAGCTTTTCCTTAAAAAGGTTCACATTGTATGGATAACCTTTGTCTATTTTCATTTGATAATTCCTAATAGTTTCTTCGGTACCCAGATCGCTTTTGCTTTTCTGGAAATTGCTCCATAAGACAATAACTTCTTCACCCGGATTGTAAACGCCAAAGCCACCGTAAAGGATATCGTTAAGAGCATCCAGGCTATGTCCCATTTTCCAGTCGATACCATTCATGAAAAGTTTATTCATTTCTTCATAGAAACCGCTCAGGTCTGAGAAGTTATCGGCATTTATGATAATGGTTTTCGTATTCATTTAATTTAGTCTTAAATATCTTGCCTTTTGTTTTGATTGGTGTTCTTCTAACATTTCGTCTTGCGATAAATAACTATTATAAAAGTTTAGAAGGAATTGTATGACAAATGGCAACTGTTCAAACGATCAATTATCAGAATTAGTTGTTTGAACCAGAAAGGTATGGTTGATAACATGAATGTTACATCGTTTTGAATAATAATTTAAATTTCATTCAAAAAGCTACAACTTCTCTAATCGTAGAAAAACACAACAATTTATTATTACTTAAAGCAATAATCTGCCGTTAAAGGTACTGGAACGATTATTTTATTTGGTGTTTATCAGCACAATCCAATTACCAAACTAACTAATGATCGAAAAGCACTCGACCGATACGCACATTTCAAATACCGAATATCTATTATCCCGCAGAAGGTTTTTTCGTAATTCCGGAGCAGCTTTTCTAGCCACAACGCTATTATCGTCTTGCAATGTAATAGACGACATTTTTCCAAAAAAGGAAGATCGGGATAAAACACTTGCCTTTTTTGGAGATAGTTTGACAATTGGGGCTGGCGGAACTGCACCTTATGGTAGTTTCGTGGCAGCGGCTTTGGACAATAGACCTGTTTTAAGTGACGGGATTGTTGGGCAGATCGCATCGCGGATTGCCGTCAGACAGGGTGGCATTCCCTTGAAAATATCGGTTGAAGGTAATAAGCTGAATGGAATACAGCCGGTGAAGATTACAAAACTGAGCAGTTTATTTTTATCTACACCATCAAATTATGATGAATACAGTAGAACAGGCACTGTTGCCGGAGTTAGATGTACAATAAGACGAACTGCGAATGCCAGTGGTGAAACGTACACTGTTACACCAGCTACGGTAAGTGTAATTGAAGTCCCGGAGAATTCAGAATTTTTGCTTGAAGACGCGGCAAGGCTAAGAACGGCAACACAGATCTTATGGTATGGCCGGAACAATATTGGAACTGCCGGTGCCGAAGATGAAATTATCTCTTCTCTTGAAAGTTCAATTGCTTACATCACAGCACCTGCAAGATATCTTGTGCTGGGAGTTTTGACAGCTGCAAGCGAGATCAAAGGAACGAAAAATTACGATCAGGCCATATCTGTTAATAGCGATCTTGCTGCTAAATATGGTGAGTTTTTTGTAGAAATGACACCACCAACCGACGCTGAAATGGCTTCGATTTCTTACACGCCCACTACCGAGGATTTAACAGATCTGGCAAACATGAATTTTCCGAGAGGTATGCGAATGGATATTGTTAATGATGACATTCACCTGAATGATAAGGGATATCAGATTGTTGCCAACCGGGTTATTGAAAAATTGAAGTTACTCAAATACTAATTTTTTGATAAACTTATTTGCCTGATTTATTGCGAATCAACGTAATGATCTCATTTCTGTTCCGGGATTGCGCGAAATCCAGGGCAGATTTGCCATCATTTGATAGAAGATTTAAATCTGCACCGGCATCCAGCAGTACTTTGACAACTTCAATATTGTTTTGCCAAATAGCATCATGCAAAGCTGTGTAGCCATTATATGGTCCTTGTTTATTAACATCAATATGAAAATCTACTAAAAGTTTTGCAGCTTCCGTCCGCCCTGCATAGGCAGCTGCATGTAATGCGGTTGCCTTCATGCCCGGATCTACGGCGCTAACATCAGCCCCCTTTTCCAGTAGAATTTTTACGATTTGGTTATATCCTTTGTAGGCTGCAATAACCAATGGAGAATCCTTCTTTTCATCCAGCTCATCAATATCAGCTCCGTTTTGAATTAGCCGTTCAACCAGTGAAATATCATTTTTATTGATTGCATTCATTAAGGCAGTCATTGCGTAATAAGGTTTATATTGTGGGATGTAAACATTCGAATAATCAAAAGCTGGTAATTTAATGACCTTTGCCAATTTTATTCTTGTATATCCTATTGGCTATTTTTGTCGCGTCTTCTATTATATCGGCGGGATAACCATTTATTTCCAAAATCCTTATCGCGTTCGTATTACTTAAATTTCCCGGCTTTAATTTATAGTCAAATAGGATAGTACCATCCCTGACGACTTCGGTGAAATGGAATAATGCGAAAGAATTCTTCAATAACTCCGCCAGTTCAAGATCGTGCGTGGCTACAAAAACAATGTTGTTTCCCTTGTTCAGATAAGTCAAAACTGCTTTGCCTGAGGCAATTCTTTCAACAGTATTTGTTCCTTTAAACATCTCATCCAGTAAAAACAAATTATCAAAACCGGTGCTGCTTTCTTCCAGCAAAGATTTTATAGCAAGTACTTCTTCAAAATAATAACTTTTCTCATTTAAGAGATCGTCAGAAATCCGGATTGCCGAATGTATTTTGAGTATAGGGGTTGAAAAACTTCTGGCAAAACAGGTATTCATTGTGAGTGCAGTCAGGGTATTGATACCAATCGTTCGGATAAATGTTGTTTTTCCTGACATATTGGACCCTGTCAGCAATGCCGATTTTTCATTTAAATCAATCGTGTTTGATATAAATTCGTAGATAAGCGGGTGATAGATTTCTTCCGCCGAAATCCGTTTTTTATTTGTGACAATGGTTGGGAAGCAAAAATACGGTAAATCGTTTCGCAGAAAGTTTATAGACATAGCTGCATCAATTTCTCCCACATACTCAAAAACCTGTTGTATCTGTGTCCTTTTTGAATCGAGTTCTTTCAATACATTGTAAAGTATGAGAGGCTCAATCAGAAACAATGCCTTGATAAGTTCAATCAAATATTCTACCGCCTGGCCAATTTCACTTTGCAGTTTTACTTCAAGTTTGAAAAGTGACATTTGAATTCCTATACTATTAATAGCTCCGACCGATTCACTGATTCCGGGATGTTCGTCTTTCAAACCTTTGAAAGTTGCTATTTTTTTAGCTGCCTGATTTAACCGTAATAATTGCGGAATCGAACTGCTGTATTGGTATATGTTAATCTTGTTCCAATAATGAAATCCAAAATTAATGGCCAGCAATAGAATCAGGAAAACAAGAACCTTCGGATAAAAAATTGATATTAAAACCGAACTCACGCTTAGTAATGAGAGCACCGGAATAATCCAAAACCACCTGGGTTTTTGGATGTGTTTTTCGAGGAAAAGTGCGGAGATATTATAGGCGTCCTTTTTGTTTAATGATGATAATTCAAGCAAAATATCATCATGGATCTCCGGATTTTGTTTCAGGTTCTGAATAATCTTTTCGAACCTTTCAACACGCTTATTATTATGTGGAATAGTTCTGAGTCCGTGATATAGCAATTGTTGTCCAACTTTTGAAACTGTACGATCCAGAAACATGAATACTTCACTCATGTCAAGATCATTAAAAGTACGATCAGAGATTATCTGGTGACAATCTTTCTTGTCACTTGAAAGAAAAAAACGCTCAATTCTGTTGAAGTCAAAAGTTTCCTGTTTTATCTTGCCGGAAGTGGCTTTCAATTGAACAAGCAGTTTCTTTTTTGAAGTGAACATTTAAATGATTTATGCGCTTTGGCTATGAAGAATCTCCACAAAATAATGGCGTTTCGTAAGTTACCTTCCAGAAATTAATTATTCGTACCCTTTAATTTTTGCTAAACCTTGTACCGAAATCCAGTACAAAATAAGAGAAAATGGTACCAATAAAAACAAACTGGTGGTAATGAATTTAGCTATCAGACAACCAACTATGGCAACAATCCAGATGCTGAAAAAATATTTCGTCCAGGGAAGTTTTGACATGGCTGATGTTTTTGAAGTGTTATGAGGAATTATATAAAAATAGTAAAAACGGATGAAAGGGAGTTAAAAATAGCTCAATTTATTTTAGTGTTTCCTTTGCTAATTTAGTTATGAAAAAAGCGATTTAAATCAGCTAATTTTTCTGATTTAAACCGCTGGTGACCCCGCTGAGGTTCGAACTCAGGACCCACAGATTAAGAGTCTGTTGCTCTACCAGCTGAGCTACGGAGTCGGACTTTTTCACATTAAGCAACTGAACTCAAAATCCCACAGATTAAGAGCGGTCCGTCGCACGGCTGTTGCTCTACCAGCTGAGCTACGGAGTCGCACTTTTTTGCTTCAAGTTACATATAAATCAATTCAAAGTTTTATGTTTTCCGGAAGCAATGAAGATTCCTGCCACAACAACTAATCCGCCAAAGAACCAGAGACTTAAAACAATATTGTAATAGACGATAGCAACGAGGCAGACTGTGGATAAAATCAGGGCAACGGCAGGGAAATAAGGATAAGCGGGCACCAAAAACGGGCGTTCCAGATTTGGTTCTTTTTTGCGTAAGGCAAACAATGCAGCCATGCTGATGATATACATAACAACCGCTCCAAGGGCAGCAATGATAATTACCTGGTCCGTTGTGCCCAGGCTCAAAGCTACGCACCCGATTATTCCACCAACAAGCAATGCCCAGTGCGGCGTTTGGAAACGTGAATTGACCTGGCCAAGAAAAGATGGCAGATAACCGCTTCTGGCAAGGGCGAAAATTTGTCTTGAATAACCGATGATGGTTCCGTGAAAGGACGCGATCAATCCGAATAAACCTAAACTTGCGAAAAGTTGTGTCCAGCTGCTATCTCTTCCTAGCACAATTCCCAATGCGGCAGGGAGCGGATAGTCTATGGTGCTTAACAATTTCCAGTTTGCCACGCCACCGGTAAAAATCATCACGGCCAGCGCGAGAATAACCAGAGTTAAAATACCATAGATATAACCTCTTGAAATGGTTTTCTTCGGATCTTCAACTTCTTCCGCAACCATGGCCACGCCTTCAATCGCAAGATAAAACCAGATTGCGAAAGGTAGTGCGGCAAAAACGCCCTGCCAGCCAAAAGGCATGGGATCGGTCACGAACGTTTTGTAGGAGAAATGGGGTGCCACAATTCCGACATATAAAAGCAATTCACCAACGGCCAGTAAGGTTACCACGAGCGAGAAAAGTGCTGATTCTTTGATCCCAAACATGTTGATAGCGATAAAAATCACATAACAGGCAAAGGCAGTTTCCAGAACTGTAATGTTTGGATAGAGAAAATGCGTGTAGCTGCCCAAAGCGAATGCGATGGCCGGTGGCGTGATCAGAAATTCTATCAGCGTTGCATAACCGGCAATCAATCCTCCCCACCATCCAAAAGCACGGTGGGCATACGAAAATGGGCCGCCTGCCTGGGGTATGGATGTGGTGAGTTCTGTAAAACTGAATATGAACGTCACGTACATGACCGTGACCAGGAGTGTTGCTATTAAAAAACCGATTGTTCCTGATACTCCCCAGCCGTAGTTCCACCCAAAATATTCACCGGAGATAACAAGTCCAACTGCAATTGCCCAAAGATGGATGGGTTTTAATACTTTTTTAAGTGCAACAACCTTTTCTGTGGACATGTAAGGAGTGGGTTAAGGTTAGTATCTGATAACTACTGACTGTTTCTCTAATCGGTCTGCTTTTCAGGATTTATTTTTTCTCAGCGTGGCGCCGTGCGCAGATAATCGCCCATTTGTATCACTTTTCCGGTATCCAGAAAATCCACCTGAAGGGCCATCATGGTTTTCCAGGTATTGATGTTGTCGGGTGTATCCCAGAAACGGATTTTTTTATTAAGTCCATGTGTTTTCTGAACCACCCTGGAAATCAGTTTTTTGTCATTTTTTGGTAGAGGCCCTTCGCCATTCCAGCTTGTATATTTTGAAAAAGACTGGCTTATTAAGGCAACCCGTTCCAGTTGTTGGGGAGTATATATAATATCCGGATTGCCGTCAAAAGAAATGTATTGCGGATATTGAAAAAATAGTTCGGGTACAGGAATATTGCCACTCACCACGATTTTGATATTGCTGCCGGGAGCAATAATTTCCGGATGCTTTTCCAATTCCTTCACCAGTATATCCAATGTCTCAACTGCCTTGGTTTTTATGTCGATAAGAAACTGAAATGTGATATCATTTTGAGAATAAATCTGTCCGTTATTTTTTTCCAGCTGCGCTATCATCGGCAGCAGATACATCTTTTCAAAAGTTCTTTCCGGCGTGGTATCTTCAAGATGATTTACAGAATAAAGCTTACCGTTTTTAAGCATTAAATCCGTCTCAACCGATCCAAACTGCTGGTCGCTGGCTTCACGAAATGGTTTGAGCTGACGGTTATCATTGTGCGAATGAGCCTGTGCTGTGGTATACGACAGCATGTTTTGTGCCCAGGCACTTTGTAAAAAAAATGAGAGTATAAGTGTTGAACTCAGCGCACATTTCATAGCTAAAACTTAAACAGAGCATAGGAAGAAGTAACCGTAAATATAAAGTTAAATTATCATTTACCGAATAGTCAGAAGGTTTTATGGATTTGTATGAAATTCAATTTGTCGGGAAATTAAAAACAAAGAATTATCCGTGGAAATAGGATGATTAATTCAACAAATTTTGACGGTATAACATGATGATATAGGAATATCCTTATTTTCGCTTTTGTGTATCAAATAAATGGTTAATCTCACGAACCCGAATGGAAAAAAATACTTCACTATTTCGTAAAAAATCAGTTGAACAGATTTTAAAAGATGCTCATGCGAATGAAAATGGTGGGTTAACAAAAATACTTGGCGTCAGAGATTTGGTATCACTCGGTATTGCCGCCATCGTCGGTGCCGGTATTTTCAGTACCATCGGTCTGGCAAGTTTCAATGGCGGTCCGGCGGTTTCACTTTTATTTGTATTTACAGCCATTGCCTGCGTTTTTACAGCTTTGTCCTATGCACAATTTGCAAGTACTGTTCCTGTTTCAGGTAGTGCTTATACTTACGCCTATGTTGCTTTTGGTGAACTTTTTGCCTGGATTATTGGCTGGGCGTTAATTCTGGAATATGCCGTTTCTAATATGGTAGTGGCCATTTCCTGGTCAAAATATTTTGTAAGCATGCTCGAAGGTTTCGGGATTGTCATTCCCGGTTACCTGACCATAGATCCCGGTTCGGCCGCTGATGCATTTCAAAAACTGCAAAGTACCGGAATGGGATCTTTGTCGGCTGCTGAAAAATTGGGTGCAATTGCGTATCAGACAGCCCCAACAATTGGAGGTTTTCATATGATTCTGGATCTGCCCGCCGGACTTATCACGGCATTGGTAACCAGTCTGGTTTATATTGGTATAAAGGAATCACGGACAGCCAGTAATATTATGGTTGTTCTGAAAATCGGTGTGGTATTGCTGGTCATTTTTGCGGGCGCGTTTTATGTGAAACCGGAAAACTGGACACCATTTGCACCCAATGGAATGAAGGGCGTTTTGAGTGGGGTAGCTGCGGTGTTTTTTGCATTTATCGGTTTTGATTCCATTTCCACAACCGCAGAAGAATGTAAAGATCCTCAGCGTGATATGCCCAAAGCGATGATCTATTGTTTAATGATATGTACCGTTCTTTATGTTTTGATCACGCTGGTACTGACCGGAATGGTAAATTATAAAGAGTTGAATGTCAGCGATCCGCTTGCATTTGTATTCCAGAATATTGGTCTGGATTTTATGGCCGGTTTGATTTCTGTCAGTTCAGTTATTGCGATTACGAGTGCACTTTTGGTATATCAGCTTGGACAACCCAGAATCTGGATGACGATGAGCCGTGACGGTTTATTATGGAAAAGGTTTTCTAAAATCCATCCGAAATTCCACACACCTTCTTTTGCAACCATCGTTACAGGATTGGTGGTGGGTATTCCCGCGTTATTTTTCAAAATGGATTTCTTTGTTGATTTAACCAGCGTCGGTACCTTTTTCGCTTTCATCCTGGTTTGCAGCGGCGTACTTTATCTGGATCATTCCGGGATTTCAAAACAATCGAAATTCAGAGTTCCGTATCTTAACGGCAAGTTTCTGGTAGGATTTGGTCTTCTCGCTGCCGTGGTGGGATTAACTTTTTATGGAGAAAATATAATTGCAGAATGGAAAGGATTAACCGTATCCGAAATTTTTGAACATAAATTCCTGACCGTGGTTTTCTGGATTACCTGGATTATTCTTTCGGTAATGAGCTTCAAATATAATTTCTCGGTACTTCCGGTAGCTGGTATCCTAACCAACCTCTACTTAATGACTGAGCTTGGTGCTTCAAACTGGCTGATTTTTGTGATCTGGCTGGCGATCGGACTTGTGATTTATTTCAGCTATGGGTATAAAAAAAGCAGGCTGGCGGGAAATGTTGAATGAGAGAATTATTGAATGAGTGAATGATAGAATTATTGGATGATAGAATGGAATATCGGAGTTGGTTGCTCAATCCGGTATTCCATTCTTATTTATATTTTGTTGATTTTAATTGAAATGACGTAGTCTTCCTTTTTCTTTGGGATTTCTGTATTTGGGGAAGGCGTCACTGATTGCAGTTCAATTTTATATTTTTCGCCACCTAAATCTACATCTGAACTGGGTGGTATTTTGGTTCCGTCTTTATCAGCCAGGCAGTAAAGACAAAGTTTTAATTCTTTTTGCGTTTTCTGGTTTTGGATGTCCAGTAAAAGGTCAACCGTTACCGAGCCGCTCCATATGCAATTCTCATTTTCCGGACAGCGGGAATCCTGGACTTCTTTACACGTGGCCATGGTTCCTGATGTCTCGTCAATGGATAACGGTTTCTGATAATTTAATAAGATTGTTCCTTCCTGCAATGTCACTTTTTCCGTTTTGCAGGATGAAAGGCCAATGATGAGGGCAAAGAAGTAAATTGAAAATCGCTGAATAATAAACATGTTTATCGTTTTTTAATATCGAGAGAAATAGAATAATCGGTCTTTTTTGTCGGCACCTCAGTTTTTGGATAGGGTTTCACTGATTTCAGAATAAATCGATAACCCTGACCAGCAAAATTGTAGTCCAGCGTATCCGGCATCTCTTTACCACATCCGATACACATTTTCACGTGATTTGTAATTCTGCCGTCGGTTGTCACACCATTCAGTGCAAGGTCTACCTGGACGAAACCGGCAATAATACAGTTGACTCCTTCCGGGCAGCGACTATCCATTACGTCAAAAAAAGTGAGTGATGCGGGCGGTACATCGTTGATCGATATAGTTTCCTTGTAATGAATAAGGTCTTCTTCTTTTTTATCAATTGACGATTTCTGACAGGAAATAAGCAAAAGTGCTGCCCAGGCTATATAGTATAATTTTCTCATCACTTTTCGTTTTTAACAAGACTTAAAAACAACAAAAATAGTTGTAATCCTATCCTGATTTTTATTAGAAATATTTTTTGATAAATTATAATAAAAATTTTTTAACGAAAAAAAGTTAGTACTTATTAGCTTGATTATTAATTATTTAAAATGAAAGTTTGATAGGGTTAAACCTTTGGCTCATTGGGTAGTCAAATGGGAAACTACGTTCTTATGAAAGATTTGAATATAAGTAATGACGTACTGCATTTATACCGCCGGGCAGGTTTTGGAGGTTTGCCTGATAGAGATATTTCTATCAATAAAGCACTGAAACACCTTTTTCATGACAGTGAAAATTTTACACCTGTTTCAACGGTAGGTAAAAAACAGGAATCACCGCTCATGAGTGAAGGAGCCATGACGCCGGACGCCGATGCTATGAAGAAAGAAAAGATGAAGAAAAACCGGGAAGGGATCCGGGAATTAAATCTTGCATGGATGTCAGGAATGGCGAAGGGTGATAACGCGCTGCGCGAAAGAATGTCTTTGTTCTGGCATGGGCATTTTGCCTGTCGGGTACAGGACGCTGCGTTTGTACAAAGTTACCTCAATACGATAAGAAAAAATGCACTAGGAAATTTTGGAGATATGCTGATGGCTGTATCTAAAGAGCCTGCTATGCTACAATTTTTGAATAATCAGCAAAACAGAAAGAACAGACCGAACGAGAATTTTGCCCGGGAAGTCATGGAATTGTTCACGCTCGGACGTGGAAATTACACGGAACAGGATATAAAAGAGGGAGCGAGGGCCTTTACCGGCTGGGGATTTAATGACAAAGGAGAATTTGAATTCAGAGAAAAGACACATGATGTCGGGACGAAAAACTTTCTTGGCAAAAGCGGCAATTTCAACGGTGAGGATATCATCAAAATACTGTTAGAACAAAAACAAACGGCAAGGTTTATAACAGCCAAAATTTACCGGAATTTTGTGAGTGAAATCTTAAACGAAAAGAGGGTCTCTCAACTTGCCGAAGATTTTTATGATTCTGATTATGACATTGGTCAATTAATGCATAGTATTTTTTCTGCCAAATGGTTTTATGAAGATGCACCGAAAAGTAGTTTGATCAAATCTCCGGTTGAATTGATTGTTGGCATTCAGCGCACTCTAAATGCTGATTTTATCAATAATGATACCCCCCTGTATATACAAAAAGTTCTAGGCCAGATTCTGTTCTATCCACCCAATGTGGCAGGCTGGCCGGGTGGCAGGAACTGGATCGATAGTTCGAGTTTACTTTTCCGGATGCAGCTTCCAAATATGATGGCTGGTATGATAACTCCCAAAATCCAGGCCAAGGAAAGTGGCGATGTGAATGATCAGACTGTGAAAAAGAAAGGTGAAAATCCTAAAATCAATGTTGACTGGGAGCAATGGGCAAAACGATTTGAAAAAGTTGATAACCAGAAATTACCTGGCTTTTTGTGTGAGGAATTATTAGCTGTAAAACCTGATGCGTCGGTTATGGCGTTAATAGTTGAAAAAGAAAGGGTTATAGCAGATCGCACGCTTTATATAAGAAAACTTACACTAGCCATCATGGGGCTGCCGGAATATCAGATCAGCTAGTTTTCATTAAATAAATCCAAAATGAAAAGACGTGATTTTATAAGAACATCGGTTTTGGCTACGGCCGGAACAATGATGATCCCGCATTTTTTGAAAGCACATGAAACCGGGATTTCAAATAATCCTAACGGTAAAATATTGGTTGTGATCCAGTTGTCTGGTGGTAATGATGGTTTGAACACGGTGATCCCATATCGCAACGATATTTACTATCGTGAACGTCCTGCTTTGGCTATTGAAAAAGAAAAGGTACTGGCATTGACTGATGAAATTGCTTTAAACCCGGCTTTGGCATCGCTGCGAAGACTTTATGACGATGGACGCGTCAGAATTTTGAACAATGTTGGATATCCAAATCCCGATCGTTCACATTTCCGGTCGATGGACATTTGGCAAACGGCAAGTAATGCAGATCAATATCTGAATACGGGCTGGCTTGGCAGGTATCTGGATTCCACCTGTGATGGCTGCGAAATAAAGCCGCATCATATGCTCGAAATTGACGATACGCTTAGTCTGGCCATGAAAGGCAGCAAGGCAAATGGGTTGGCGATGCTTGACCCGCAAAAATTATATCGTCAGACTAAAAATGGCATAGCCGGAAATCTTGCCAAAACAATTCATCATTCCGGCGATGATCATGATCAGGTAAGTTATTTGTACAAAACACTGGCTGATACAGAATCCAGCGCAGACTATTTATATCAAAAGGGTAAGGCCAAAGGAAGTTTCAGTGATTATCCTGATACGCAACTTGGAAAAAGTTTGAAAACGATAACTGAGCTAATTGTTTCCGGTGTTGACACCCAGGTTTATTATGTTTCGCTTTCTGGTTTTGATACGCACGTGGGACAAAGAAACCAACAGGATAAATTATTGAAACAATACGCCGACGCAGTAAGCGTTTTTGTTGATGATCTGAAAAAACAGGGCCAGCTGGACCGGACAATGATCATGACTTTCAGTGAATTTGGCAGAAGGGTAAAACAAAACGGAAGCAACGGAACAGATCATGGAACGGCCAATAATGTATTTCTGATCGGCGGTCCGCCGCGCAGTTCTATCATTTATAATGAAGCGCCAAATCTGGTGGATCTGGACGGTGGTGATCTGCGTTATAAGCTTGATTTCAGGGATTTGTATTCTTCTTTATTGAAAGATTGGTTGAACGCAGACGATGCGGGTATTTTAGGAAAAGGCTTTTCAGGCTTGCGGGGGTTGGTATAGGTTGCACGGAGGGCCAAGGAGTTTAAAACGGTAGGGAGACGGAGTTTTATCAGACTATTTTTTTCGTAATAAGTTTTAAAACCCGTCTGACGGCGGAAAAAGCCGTCCGACGGGTCGCCTATTCCAAAGTCTATTTCATGAGCCACCCGTCCGACGGTTTTTTTTACCGTCGGACGGGTAATAAAACTTAGATGTAGCAATAAATTTTGCAGATAAAAAAGAAAAATCTCTGTGTCCCTCTTTTTAACGCTATGGCTCTCTATATAACCTGCAAAACACTAAATTACAAGCGAAAAAACAGTCCCTTTTCCAACAGAAGACCGTACATTTAATTGTCCGCCGTGTTGCTGCAAAATCTGCCGGGAAAGGCTTAACCCGATACCCGACCCTGTTTTCTTCGTTGTATAAAAGGGAATGAAAATATTATCAAGTGCCTCAGGCTCAATGCCGTCTCCGTTATCTTCAACCTCAATAATCGTAACGCCATCTGTAACATAAGCATTTATAGCAATCATTCTGCCGGACTGCGATGTGAAAGATTCAGAGGCATTTTTGATCAGGTTGATCAATACCTGCTGGATTTGTGCACTGTCAGCTTTGAGCGAAAGTGTTTCAGGTTTAATATTGATTTGCCATAATACACCTGCGGCTGTAAGGTCAGTCTGTAACAATTGCATCACATCATGCAGCAATTCCTTCACTGCTAATGTGGCAAAATTCGGTTTTGGTAAAGTAGTAAAATCCCGGTAAGCATTCACAAACTGCATCATGCCTTTACTTCGCTTTTCCAAAGTTTGAAGCGCTTCTTTCAAATCACTCACTGCTTCGTGATTGGAAGTACTCGGCTCAATATCTTCATTGACAATCAAACGCATTGTTCCAACCAACGAAACAATTGGTGTCATGGAATTCATAATTTCATGACGCAAAACACGCGTAAGATTCTGCCACGATTCAACTTCCTGCTGTTGAAGTTCGGTCTGGATATTTTGCAAAACCACAATCCGAACCCATTTTCCATGCATCTGGATCGCGGCTCCCTGCAAGGCAAGCGGCTGATCCGCAGGTGTGCGATACAACTCCCGGACACCGGAATTCAGATTGGCCAGCAGTTCATATAATCTCGGATGTTTGTCTTCAAGTTCACTGAGTTGATGAAGCCGGTAGATACCCAGCATCCGTAAAGCGGCACTATTGATGATATTAACTTGTCCGGTACCGTCAAAAGTAATCAGCCCCGTTCCGATATGCTGGACAATTGTATTCAGATATTGCAAACTCGCTTCTTTCTCAGCCCTTGCCTGACGAAAGGCCTGTAAAACTTCATTGAATTGCTGATTCAATTCCCGGAAAGTCGTACCCATGGTATTATCTGCCCGGAAATTAATCGTAAAATCAGAGTAACGAACCGATTCCAGAAAATAGATCAGTTTTCTGTTCACCTTCGTAACATAATTATAGAGCAGAGAGGCCTGGATAAAAACGATGATCGAGCCCAGAATATAGATCAGACCTTCATTGGTGTGAAATTCAACTAACCGGAACAAAAGGATAACGGTAAGAATGATTACCGTTATCCGGACGGCAATCATAATACTGAAATGGCGAAGACCGGTCATGCAGATCTGATTTTTCTATGGCTGAGGAATAAGAAGAAAAATTTCTTGCGGGCTAATATCGCATTTATTCTTAAACTCCAACAGCCAGAATATCAAATTCTTCCAGTGAGCGCAATTTGTAATGGGCAAGATCAAATTTCGGATCGTCGTAAACTTCCGGATTCGGGACACAAATTGTGATCATTTTTGCAGCATGAGCTGAGCGCAGGCCAGTGAAGGAATCTTCAAAAGCGATACACTCATAAACCGGAATTCCCAGTTTTGCCGCCGTAGAAATATATACGGCCGGATGTGGTTTAGTATGTTCTTCCAGCTCTCCGGAATGCCAGGTATCAAAATAATCAATGATTTCCAGTCTTCTAAGCACAGCTTCAATGAGTTCCATATGTGAAGCAGAAGCCACAGCCAACTTTATCTTTTCAGCATGTAAGTTTTTGATCAGGTCAATAGCACCGGGCATTGCCTTTGCGTTGGCAATGATATTTTTGTGCGCTATGGTCAGAATTTCCTGTTCGAGCGTAGCTCGGTCAGGTGTGTTCCATGGCTGTAAACGATAGCAGAATTCCAGAAATAATTTTATAGACAAACCTGTTGTCTGAAGTTTGAGGTCGTGGGTTAATTTGAAGTTTACTTTTTGCATCACTTCCGTGGCTGCTTCCGTCCAGATTGGTTCTGAATCAATAAGCAATCCGTCCATGTCAAATATTGCCGCTTTAATCATTTGTTAAAAAAAGAATTAGATGTGAGGTAGCAAGCCTGGTAAAAATAGTGCCAAAACATTTTATATTTTTAATAAGGATCAAAACTACTACATTCGTACATAAAATTGGCTTTAGGGGTGTCCAAAATTGGACTGAGAAATACCCTTTGAACCTGAAACAGTTTGTACTGTCGTAGGAAAAAGCGTTTAAACAGAAGTTCTCACTTTTGTTATCACAATTCCGGGTACAGCTTTTCAGCCGCCAGTTCGTTTTGTTTTTCTTTCAAAACCCGGTAATATGAAATTTAATCTTGCTGAAAATCTTACACAGCTAAGAGCGAAATCGCCTCTTGTGCACAACATTACAAATTTTGTTGTGATGAATTATACCGCCAACGCGCTTCTGGCGATTGGTGCTTCCCCGGTTATGGCTCATGCGGTTGAAGAAGTTGAGGATATGGTTGCCATTGCAGGAGCTTTGGTAATCAATATCGGAACATTGTCGCCGGTGTGGGTGGAAGGAATGAAAAAGGCAATGTTAACGGCTGTAAAATTGGGGAAGCCTGTTATACTGGATCCTGTCGGTGCGGGGGCCACAGCATACCGGAATACCACACTTACCGAATTGTTAAATACTGCATCTCCAACATTAATTCGCGGAAATGCCTCTGAAATCCTTGCGCTGGCCGGAAGTAATATTCAGACAAAAGGTGTGGACAGTACTGCAATTTCAACGGATAGTTTGCAGGCTGCCAAATTACTAAGTCAAAAATACGGCTGTGTGGTAAGTGTAAGCGGTGCCACGGATGTCATCGTTAGTGGCGAAAAAGTGGCTTTTGTAGATAATGGAGTTTCTCTTATGACAAAAATAACGGGAATGGGTTGTTCCGCGTCCGCCATTGCAGGTGCATTTTTTGCCATTCAGCCGGATGGTTTTGAAGCGGCTGTTTCAGCTGCTGCGATGATGGGTGTTTGTGGCGAAAAAGCATTCTTAAAAGCAAAATCGCCCGGGTCATTTCAGATTGCATTTTTAGATTTATTATCGGAATTGTCGCCGGACGAATTGGCAGAATCGGCGGTTGTGAGGATATTATAGTCGTTGGAAATCTGTTTAAAAATTTCGTGTTCAACTTAATAATAGAAAATTGGTTGAGTAAAATTATGTCACCCCGTAGGGGTTATAAAACGTAGTTTGTAATATCCTTCTATAATAATGTCATCCCTTCGGGATTTTGACTTGGCTGAATGTTGGGAAGGATGAAATGTCAAAAATTTGTTTTCTATAATAATGTCATCCCTTCGGGATTCTGAATTGGCTGAATGTTGGAAGGATAAAATGTCGAAAATATGTTTTTATAATAATGTCATCCCTTCGGGATTTTGAATTGGCTGAATGTTGGGAAGGATGAAATGTCGAAAATATGTTTTCTATAATAATGTCATCCCTTCGGGATTTTGAATTGGCTGAATGTTGGGAAGGATAAAATGTCGAAAATATGTTTTCTATAGTAATGTCATCCCTTAGGGATTTTGAATTGGCTGAATGTTGGGAAGGATGAAATGTCGAAAATATGTTTTCTATAATAATGTCATTCCTTCGGGATTTTGAATTGGCTGAACGTTGGGAAGGATAAAATGTCGAAAATATGTTTTCTACGATATTATCATCCCTTCGGGATTTTGAATTGGCTGAATGTTGGGAAAGATAAAATGTCTAAAATATGTTTTCTATAATAATGTCATTCCTTCGGAATTTTGAATTGGCTGAATGTTGGGAAAGATAAAATGTCGAAAATATGTTTTCTATAGTAATGTCATCCCATCGGGATTTTGAATTGGCTGAATGTTGGGAAGGATGAAATGTCGAAAATATGTTTTCTATAATAATGTCATTCCTCCGGGATTTTGAATTGGCTGAATGTTGGGAAAGATAAAATGTCGAAAATATGTTTTCTATAATAATGTCATCCCTTCGGGATTTTGAATGGGCTGAGTTTCTAAGGTATGGGTAACGAGGTGAATTTTATTTTTCATAACAATACCATCTTATCAAGGTTGAAAAATGTCAAATTCGATTTTTGCTTTATCATTTTGACTTTCGACTTACACAATCCCGAAGGGATGAAATTATTATAGTAAAGGAATTTAACGATTATTCAAAACCCCGAAGGGGTGACATAATACATTCAACCAACTTCCTTAAATCCCTGATAAAAAAAATAAATTTATGCAACTATACCTCGTAACCGATGAAAACGCCTGTCTCGGCAGAGATATATTCCGGGTTGTGGAAGAAGCAGTAAAAGGCGGCGTGACAATGGTTCAGCTTCGTGAAAAATCACTGGGAACCCGTGCTTTTATTGATCGGGCTAAAAAAATGAAGGAATTACTTCTTCCCTATAATGTGCCACTTATTATAAATGATCGTGTTGATGTTGCACTTGCCTGTGACGCTGATGGTGTTCATGTAGGGCAGAGCGATATGCCATATAAAATCCTTCGCGATTTACTGCCACCAGACAAAATAATCGGTCTTTCAGCTGAGACAAAAAATAATGTGACAGAAGCAGAAAATTTTACTTTGACATACCTCGCCGTCAGTCCATTATTTTCAACGCCTTCAAAAACCGATACACTAACGCCTTGGGGGATGGATGGTTTAAGATGGGTAAATGCGCATAGTAAACATCCGCTCGTGGTCATTGGGGGGTTAAATGATACAAATGTAGCAGAAGCCATTACTAATGGAGCAGAAGGAATTGCAGTTATCTCAGCAATTTGCAGTTCGGCTTCCCCTTTTGAAGCAGCAAAATATTTAAAATCCCTGATCCATAAAACTGAAAAAATATGAAGCGCTATCCCACAGTACTCACCATCGCCGGATCCGATAGCGGGGGAGGAGCCGGAATCCAGGCCGATCTTAAAACCATTGCCGCGCTCGGTGCTTATGGAGCTTCTGCGATTACTGCGCTTACTGCCCAAAACACAACTGGCGTTCGGGCTATTCACCCTGTGCCAGGTGCATTTTTGAAAAATCAACTGGAAGCTGTTTTTGAAGATATTACCGTTGATTGTGTCAAAATTGGCATGATCAATACCGTTGAAACGGCTGAAATCATTGCAGAAATTCTTGATCGTTTTCAGCCTGCATTTGTAATTTTTGATCCGGTTATGGTTTCCACAAGTGGAGCTAAACTGATTCAGGATCAAACCATTGATGTTTTGTGGAAAGAACTATTTCCGCGCGTTGCGCTAATCACACCTAATCTGGATGAGGCCAAAATCCTGTCAGGCGGAGAAATTAGAAATACCGGCGAAATGATCACTGCGGCTGAAGGAATGGTTGATAAAGGTTGCAAGGCCGTTTTGCTCAAAGGCGGACATTTAATAGCTCCCCAATTATTTGATGTTTTTGTTCAAAAAGGAGAAAAGCCGCAGATTTTTGAAAGTGATTATATCGAAAGTAAAAACGTTCATGGTACCGGCTGCACACTTTCTTCCGCTATCGCCACCTACGTTGCGCTAGGGAGCTCATTACCGGAAGCGATCCGGCTGGCCAAAAAATATGTGGCCAATGCTATTGAAGCCGGGAAAGATGTCACAACAGGAAAAGGCTCCGGACCATTAAATCACTCCTTTTTCCCACAATCAATGCATATTATAAGTTAAGAAATTAAACGTACTATGAAATTTACAGATCATCTCTGGAACGAAGCTTTGCCAATTTATAATAAAATTCAGGATCATCCCTTCAATCAGGAAATGATGGCTGGCACTTTGCCGGTGGAGAAGTTCAAATTCTACATCTATCAGGATTCTTTGTATCTGGCAGAATTTGCGAAGGCATTGGCAACGGCCGGGACCAAAGCAGCAACCTCTAAGGAGTTACTCGATTTTCTCCAATTTGCCCAAAATGCGATTATCGTCGAGCGGATTTTACACGAAAGTTATTTTAAAGAATATGTCATTGACTTTGACGGCGGAAAAGCTCCCGGCTGTTTTGCTTATACAAATTATTTATTGTCGACCGCCGCTTTTGAATCGTACGAAGTTTCGGTTGCAGCCTTACTTCCCTGTTTCTGGATTTATAAGAAAATCGGTGATTACATTTATGCAAATCAGGCATCTCCCAATCCATATCAAAACTGGATTGACGCTTATGCAGGGGAAGAATTTGCCGCATCCGTTGAAAAAGCGTTGTCTATTTGTAACAATCTGGCTGACCAGGCTTCTAAAACTGTAAAGGATAAAATGATGGAAGCTTATCTCATGGCATCCAAACTTGAATACGTTTTTTGGGATAGTGCTTATAAGCTTGAAAAATGGTCTGTGTAATGTTTAACTATTTCTAAAAAATTGTGTTTAATGTTATTTAAGAACGGTTTTATCCACATTTGGAACAATTATTTTAATTGGGTCTGTAATTAAAATCATCACAGACTTAAAAATATATAGTTATGGAAAAGAACCTTCAAAGTTCGGAAGCAGTAAAAAAATTGAAGTCACTGGTTGAAGATATTCGTTTTTGTATGTATACAACCTATGAAAATGGAAAAATTGAATCCCGCCCAATGACAACACTTGAAGTGGATGAAGAAGGCAATGCGTGGTTTTTTACCAGTAAACAAACAGAAATTGGTAAAGAAACCGGAAGTGGGGAAGAGGTAACGTTGATTTATTCACATCCCGGCGACAATACTTATTTAAGTGTGACAGGTTATGCCACAATTGTTGAAGATGAACAAAAGAAAGAAGAATTGTGGAGCCCATTATCAAAAGCCTGGTTCCCGGAAGGTAAAGAGGATCCGAATATTGTGGTATTGAAAGTCACCACTGATCAGGCAGCTTATTGGGATAGTCCGTCTTCTAAAATGGTCGTTTTCTTTTCAATGGTTAAAGCGGCGGTTACCGGTACCCAAAGTGATGCGGGAGATCATGGCAAATTAAATCTGGCTTAACATCGCCTGTTTTTAAATAATATAGTTTTTAATCGCCCGTCGGAAATCTGTAAAAAGCAACAAATCCCCGACGGGCGATTTGTTTTTATTCTGACTAAACAACTTGGCGGGATATTTATCTTTATAACAAAAAAATGCTGGAAGTAAGGTGTTTAACCTTATTCCAGCAATTATTATGAAGGAAAGGAAATACTAATTATTCCTGAGCAGCTTCCTCGTTTATATACGTCTCAGCCAGTTCAGTCAACTTATGATCTGTCGTTCCCTCCTCATCTAACGTAGTCTGAAGAATATTCGCTACGTCTTCATGACCCAAAGTTCTTGCAATATTTCTTAATGTTCCATAAGAAGCAATTTCATAATGCTCCACTTTCTGTGCAGCCATAATCAAACCGCAGTCGCGAACCATGGTACCTTTGTCAGTACTTTCAGTTATTTCGTCTGCTTCCTTCAATAATCCTTCCATAGCTTCGCATTTCTTAGCCTGCGCTTTCTGTCCGATTATACCGAAGATTTCTTCCAAACGGCTTGCGTGATCTTCCGTTTCAGTTGTATGTTTTTCAAAAGCAGCTTTTAATTCTTCAGAAGTGGCCGCTTTTTCCATTTTCACAAGTGCTTTGGCTAAATGTTTTTCAGCCCAATAAATATCCTTCAAACCGTCAATAAAAAGTTCAGTCAATTTTTCATGATCCTTTTCACTGATTGTATTTTTTACTTTACTTTTTGCAGTTTTCATAATAGTAATGGTTTAATTTTAAAGTGGTTGATGATAAATGTAAATTTTCGATTTGGCTGTTTCCTTTAAATTTTCATACCAATCCCGACAACGGCGTGTACCTGTGTTTTAAATATTTTCATGAAGACATATATCCACAATTATTTAAATTACAAACTTTAATAGCCGCTAAAACTCCTCAAAGCGTTATATGAAAACTCCAAAAAGTACTGTTGAGATTGAAGAATGATTTTTGGGCACGCCCCTCTTTTTCACATATTTAACTCAGCACTCATGTCTGACCGCACAAAAACATCGACTCTTTTATTGGTAGTAGTATTCTTACTTATCGCAGTTGGAGTCGCTTTTTTTCTATTTAAATCGAAAAATGCCAATCCGGTTTCAGACCTGAAACCCCGGGTTGAAATGAGTATCAGTAAAATAACCAACGTTACAGATAGCACTATGGAAATGGAACTGAAATTGCTGGTTGACAATCCCTTGCCAGTAGGGATGGATATTCAGGATTTTAGATACAAGGTAAAAATGAATGGAGTGGAAATTATAAAAAGCAACTATGCCGATCCGTTAAAAGTAAAATCCCGTGATACCACGATGGTTACACTGCCCACGAAAATCAATGTAAAAAAACTTGTCTCGGTAAGTAAAAAAGGTGCAGCAGCAGGCGAAGATAGTGCGGACTATCACCTGGAAGCAGCCTTTCACCTGGCAAAACCATTTCTTGGGAAGGATACCCTGAATATTGAACAGGACAAAAGGCTTCCCCTGATCCGATTGCCAAAAGTAGAAATGGAGGATTTTGATGTTGAAAAATTCAGGCTAAGCAATTCCGAAATATCTATCAAACTGAAACTTATCAATCCCAACGCATTTTCAATAGAATTCCGGGATCCTTCTTACGTCTTTGATTTGGGAAACCAAAAGGGGCTGGCAAAAGGCTCAGTTAAAGGCGTCACCAAAGTGAAGGCAAAAAGCAGCCAGATATTCGAAATTCCAGTTGAAGTGGGTATGGGAAAAGCACTAAAAACAACCGGTGCCTTAGTTTTCAAAGGCAAAAGTCTTCCCTTTAAAATGTATTTTAAATGCAAACTTGTTTCAGAAAGTGAAATGCTAAAAAACAGCGATATGAGTATGGTAATGGAAGGAGAATTAAAAGATCTTCAAAAAATGAAAAAGAATATTGAATAACAGTCAAGAGTTATAAAAACATAAAATGCCACGGCCCGTTAAAGCCGTGGCATTCTTATAATCAACCCATTCTATCATTCACTCATTCAAAATTCTATCATTATTTCTCATCAAACCAAATCGTCATCTCATTAGCGCCACGGTTAGCCCAGGCATAATAAGGAATGAGAAAAGCCGATTTTGTATCGTTTGATTTTAAAACCGTGAGCCCGCCCAGGAAATCTTTCTGGTATTCTGATTTAAATACCTGATCAGGAGCGATGGTCATAGAAAGTGCTTTTCCGTTGTTGTCTTTTCCTTCTGCACAATATAAGACGGGCCCGCGCTCAATGGCGACTTTTCCTTTATTGGTTTTAATGTTTGCATTGGCAATAACCTTTCTCACAGGCATATCCAGCGTAAGCGTTACCACGTCACCGGATTTCCACTGACGATTTAATTTGATATATCCGTTTTCAATCGTTGCCGGAGTATTTTTTCCATTGATGGATAGTATAACAGGTTTAGCAGATTTATCCTGATAGGTATATAAATCTCCCGGAATTGCCAGTCCATTAGCCCATCCCGGAATTCTGATTGAAAGTGGGAAACTTGCTGATTTTGTAGGTGAAACAGTGATTTTAATATTCCCGTCCCACGGATAGTTTGTTTTCTGATTAATTTTCACTGCATTATCATTTACTTTCAGCTCAGATTCACTGTCCATAAATAGATTGACAAACAACTCATTCGCTTTCGTTGCATAAACATAGGAAGGAAGAGAAGGCAAAAATCGTGTAACATTTGTCGGGCAACATGCGCAGGCAAACCATTCATGTCGGGTTGCACCGGAGCCATGTCCAAAATCATTAATACCGTTGGAAGCCATCGGATTGACATAGAAAAACTCATTTCCTGAAACTGACATACCTCCTAAAAATCCGTTATATAATGTTCTCTCAAAAACATCCATATACTTGGATTCGCCGGTATACAGAAACATTTTGTGATTCCATATCAGGTTTGCCACAGCCGAGCAGGTTTCTGCATAAGCGTTGTCATTGGGTAAAACATAAGCTGCATCAAATGCTTCACCATCCGCTCTTGCACCAACGCCACCGGTGATATATTGCTTTTTAGTAGTCGCATCATCCCAAAGTTTATGAATGGCCTGACTATATTGCGGATCGTCGTTGATAGTTAACATATCAGCTATTCCGGCGTATAGATATTGTGCACGGACGGCATGACCAACCGCTTCCGTTTGTCTTACAACCGGTTTTTGATCCTGGAAATAAGACGGACCGAGTTTATGCTCATCAAGGAAAAGCGTCCGTTTGTCAGATCGTCCCCGCATATCCACAAAGAAATGGGCAAGATCCAGATATTCTTTTTTATTTGTCGTCCTGTATAGTCTCACTAGTGCAATCTCAATTTCCTCATGCCCCGGAACCACGATCATTTGCCTAGGTTTCGGGCCAATCGTTTTTACAAGATGATCTGCGTTTTTGGTAGCGATATCAAGTAAGGTTTTTTTGCCCGTTGCGTTATAATGGGCAACGGCGGCTTCGTAAAGATGCCCCACAATGTAGAGTTCATGGCTGCCATTTTCGAAGGAATAACGGGATGGGCCGGCAATCCAGTCGTAAGATCCGGTAGTATCTTTATTAATAGTTCTAATGGTATAAAGATATCCGTCAGGTTCCTGTGCAGCCGCGAATAGCACGATCAAACTGTCCAGATAATGATCCAGTTTTGCGTCATAATGATTTTGAAGCGAATAAGCCGCACCTTCAACCACCTTAAAAACATCCGAATCGTCAAACCGTGTACCCTGGAAAACGCCCTTTTTAAGACCTCCGGCAACGGCAAAGTTGTCAATCCGGCCGGTTTGTTCACATTCCTGAAAGACATGCGGAATCATCACGGTCCGACCGGTTTCCAGCTTTTCATGCCAAAATCCCTGATGCAGTTTTACATCTTTAAGCGGAACAGGAGTTATTGAATTATTCTGGGCAAATGTTATTTGAGCTAGAAACAGAAGGGAAATCAGCTGGCAATACTTTATCATCAGTTAAAAATTGAAATGAGAAGTTGTTTAACATAACGATAACCGGGCTTAAAAAATATGCCACGGGGCTGTCGGCAGTTGGTAATCGGCTTTCAGATGGTTAGTATTTGCAAGATTTAAGTCCCAAATGAGAAACCAGGTAACTGAAAATATCCTAACCACTTAATTTTCCTGATACGACATTCAATCGCGACACCGTCACTTTCAACCGCGATGCTGCCGCTTTCAACTTTCCACTAAATCAAAGTCCATACTTCTCCATTCTCCGGTATAAAGCCGCCCGGCTTAATCCAAGTTCTCTGGCTGCGTCCGTAATATTTCCGTTGAAACGTTTCATGGCCTGCACGATCATGTTTTTCTCCATGTCTTCCAAATCAAAACCGGTGGCAGTCGTTGGTTGTCCGCCTGATGTTTTCAGGAAAAGGTCGTCAGGCTGCAACGTTTTTTCCTGGGAGAGAATTACTGCTCTTTCAATCGCGTGCTGCAATTCCCGGATATTTCCAGGCCAGTTATATTGCTGCATTTTTTTAATTAATGCACTGCTGATATCTGTAACGGGGCGGTTATATTTTTTTCGGAATTGTTTCAGATAAAATTCAGCCAGCGGAGCAATATCCTCCGGTCGCTCACGAAGCGGAGGAAGGTCCAGTTCAATCGTATTGATACGATAAAAAAGATCCTGGCGGAAAGTTTTGTCAGCCACCATACTCTCGATATTCATATTGGTAGCGCATATCAGACGAACGTCCAGCGGAATTGATTTATTCGAGCCAACTCTGGTAACCTTACGTTCCTGTAAAACAGTCAACAACTTTGCTTGCAGGGAAAGCGTAAGATTTCCAATTTCATCAAGAAATATGGTTCCGCCTTTTGCTTCTTCAAATCGTCCTGCGCGGTCTTCTTTGGCGTCTGTGAAAGCACCTTTTACATGGCCGAAAAGCTCACTTTCAAAAAGTGAATCACTTAATGCACCCAGATCCACAACGACAAATGGCTTATCTGACCGTTGGGAATGCTGGTGTAAATGTTTGGCCAATTGTGTTTTTCCGGTACCGTTTTCACCCAAAATCAAAACATTGGCATCAGTAGCTGCCACTCGTTCAGATGTTTTCAAAACATGCTGCATACCAGCACTTTGCCCTATAATCGAATCAGAAGTTGATTTTTCCTTTTTACTATCACTTTTTTCTTCCGTTCCGGCGACTATTTTGTCACCTTTTTTCTCATTTAACACATCCGCAATGGTCGCAATGAGTTTATCATTTTCCCATGGTTTCAAAACAAAATCAGTAGCACCGGATTTTATGGCGCGAATAGCCATTTCAATATCGCCATATGCCGTGATCATGATCACTTTTATATTGGGATTGATATCAAGAATTCTGTCGAGCCAGTGAAATCCTTCTCTGCCACTGTTCACATCACGCGTGAAATTCATGTCAAGCAGGATCAGGTCATAACTGCTGTTCGTTACAAGGAAAGGTAATTTCTGAGGATTTTTTTCAATATCGACCAGTTTTGCATGACGTTTCAGCAACAATTTGGCTGCACTTAAAACATCGACATCATCATCAATGATTAGAATTTTGGCTTCGGAAAGGAGCATATTTTTCGGCTTTGGCTAATATTGGATTTTCGTTTCGCAGTCAATTATTACATTGATCACGAATCATAAGGCAATATTGGTTAATTTTTATGTAAATTTTAAGTTAATACGATTCTTAGCAAAATCTTATGAGATGTTTTGTTAAAAGAATTATCCGGATACCGATTTTTTTGATAGATAAAGGCTCAGGAATATATGTAAAGGGCTCATTTTACCTTGTCCGAAGCCGAACAAAAGTGTCCGATATTGAACAAGTATGATAATGTTAAAATGTTTAATTTTATTGATTTTCAATTAGTTATGATTATCAGCTTTTGCTGGCACAAGGATTGGATATAAACAGGAAGAAGATTTTTAAATGATATTTATAAGCCTGACTATATAATGGAAGTTAAAACACCAGTTTCGGGAAGCAACGGATCTAATTTTACAGGAGGATCAACAATGGATAAAGCGAAACCAAAGAAATTCTGGAATAGCCGAAGGATCGGGATTATTGCAGGAAGTGTCCTCTTGGTTAGCTTTTTGGTTTACCAGTTTTTCTTCGCAGACAAAAGAAGCAAGTTGAATGTTCAACAGGATAAACTTACTATTTCAACCGTAAAAACGGGTGTTTTTGATGAATTTATAGTGGTAACGGGGGTTGTTCAACCTTTGAAAACAATTCAGCTGGATGCGATCGAAGGCGGTTATGTAACGCAGAAATTGATTGAAGGCGGTAACATGGTGAAACAAGGTGATGTGCTTTTGAAACTTGAAAACCAAAGCTTGAAACTAAGCTTCCTTCAATCTGAAACAGAAGCCAGCCGACTGGTAAATGATCTTCAAAATACCCGTCAGCGTCTGCGTGTGGAGCGTTTTGCTTTGCAGAAAAGTCTGAGTGAGCTTGATTTTCAGATTGATCAGGCGAAGGATGCGCATGACCGTAACATAAAACTATACAAAGACAAAGTAATTCCTGATGCTGATTTCCTTAAAACCAAACGTGAATTTGAACGTTTGACAAAACAGCGTGATATTGAGATTGAATCTCAGAAATACCAGGAGGAAAACTCTAAAATGCAGATTTCTCAATTGGAGGGAACACTCGCGAATACCAAGAAAAATGTTGATCTGTGGAGACAAACGCTTGATAATCTTGTAGTAAAAGCACCGGTTTCGGGTATGCTTTCTTCCATGAATGTTGAAGTGGGATCAAATATTAATCAGGGGCAGAACATCGGACAAATTGATGATTTGAATGGTTTCAAGATGCGGGTTAGTGTGGATGAACATTATATTTCCCGGATTTTTGCCGGCCTTACCGGAAGCATGGACTTTAACGGCAAGGCATATACTTTGAAAATTATCAAAATTTATCCCGAGGTTTTAAGCGGTCGTTTTGAAGTGGATATGGAATTCCCGAAAGGCGGCGCGCCAGAGCTGATCAAACGCGGACAGTCGGCGCCGATCAGGTTACAGCTTGGACAGCCATCAAAAGCAACATTGTTACCTGTTGGCGGTTTCTTCTCTGAAACTGGTGGAAACTGGGTTTACGTTTTAGGTGGAGACGGCAAACGGGCAGCGAAACGTAAAATCACATTAGGCCGTAAAAACCCTGAATATTTCGAGGTACTTGAAGGATTGCAGCCAGGTGAAAAAGTGATCACAAGTTCTTATGAGAACTTTGGGGACAATGAAGTCCTGGAATTCTGATTTAGCTATTGACTTTTAGCGATTGGCTGTTAGGTAGAAAATTGAAGTTTTTAAGACAAGCACTAACAGCCACGGAAAGTTAACAGGCAGCAAATTCTAAAAGAATTATAACAAGCCAACACGTAAGTAATACCCATAACCAGCTAATAGCCAATCGCTAACAGCCAACAGCTAAGAAATATGATCAAAATTGACAATTTACAGAAAATCTTTTCTACCGAGGAAGTAGAAACTACCGCCCTTAACGGGATTGATCTGGAAATCAAAGACGGAGAGTTTGTTGCTATCATGGGACCGTCCGGTTGCGGAAAATCTACGCTTTTGAACATCCTTGGCTTGCTGGATAATCCCAGCGCTGGCTCGTATGAGTTTTATGGTACGGAAGTGGGAAAAATGTCTGAACGTCAGCGCGCTCAGATCCGTAAAGGAAACATCGGTTTTGTATTCCAAAGCTTTAACCTGATCGACGAACTTACAGTTTATGAAAACGTCGAACTTCCTTTGTTATATTTAAAAACTCCTCCCGCAGAACGTAAAGAAAAAGTTGAAGCAGCACTTACCCGCATGAACATGATGCACCGCCGCAATCACTTTCCGCAGCAGCTTTCCGGCGGACAGCAGCAGCGTACTGCCATTGCACGTGCCGTTGTTGCCACACCAAAAACGATTCTGGCGGATGAGCCGACTGGTAACCTTGACTCCAAAAACGGGGAAGAAGTAATGGCCTTGTTAAGTCAGCTGAACGGAGCCGGAACCACGATTATCATGGTAACCCACTCCCCGTATGACGCAGGTTTTGCGCACAGAATTATCAATTTGTTTGATGGTAAGGTAGTAACTGAAAAGATTCACGTTTAGCATTACATATAGTACCCAGAGTTCGGATTTAATCCGGGCAAAATGCTTTCTTCGAAGATGGTTTAGTATTTCAAAATTGAATTTTGGGATACTAAACTTTATTAATCTATTAGCCGGACATGATAATACCTTGATTTTTAGGATTGAGGTATGAGTCAAAGTCACTTCTTGAAAATTATGAACCATGTTCAGACACAATCTCCTTGTTATCTATCGCAACTTCAAGCGGTTTAAAAGTACTTTTCTTATCAACTTGACAGGACTTTCCGCAGGATTGGCCTGTTCGCTGCTGATATACCTCTGGGTTAATGATGAGCTGAATGTTGACAAATTTCACGAAAAGGACAGCCAGCTTTTTCAGGTGATGGAAAACCGGGTGCAGGCTCAAGGCATCTGGACTGCACAATCCACTTCTATACCTCTGGCCGAGACATTACAAAGTGATATGCCGGAAGTGGAACATGCCATTTCATCAAAGCTTTTTGAGGCAACTTTATCAGTTGCCAACAATGATTTTAAAAGCAAAGGCAGATATGCGGGAAAGGATATATTCAATATGTATTCTTACGGACTTGAACAAGGCGATGCAAATCAGGTTTTGAAAGACAAGAATTCGATTGTGATTTCTGAAAAACTGGCTCAGAATCTTTTTCATACAACACAAAATGTTGTAGGTAAATCCGTTGAATTCCAGCATGAAAAACAATATGTAGTTTCAGGAGTTTTTAAAGGGACGCCGTCAAATTCTTCGGAGCAATTCGATTTTGTTATTTCTTTTGAAGTACTTAAGGAACAATATTCCAGCAGTGCCAATTGGGGAAATACGGGTCCTGATACATTTGTGTTATTAAAAAGCGGGACTGATGTCAATCAGTTCAATAATAAAATTGCCAATCTTGTAAAAGTCAAAACTAATGGTGAAGTCACACACCGAACGCTATTTGTGCGTCCTTATTCAAGCGGATATTTATATGGAAAATACGAAAACGGATTAACGGCCGGTGGCAGAATAGAATACGTCCGGTTATTTTCAATTATTGCAGTATTCATATTGTTGATCGCTTGTATCAATTTTATGAATTTGTCCACCGCCAAAGCATCGGGCCGAATGAAGGAAGTTGGCATTAAAAAAGCGATTGGTGCGTACAGAGAAACGCTGGTTTATCAATATCTGGGTGAATCCATGCTGATGACTTTCCTTTCGCTTTTTCTGTCTGTTTTACTGGTAATATTGTTCTTACCTCAATTTAATGAAATTACTGGCAAGGCGCTGACACTTCATTATGATCCAAAACTGATATTCACCCTTCTTGGTGTAGTGGTTTTTACAGGTTTAATATCAGGAAGTTACCCCGCATTATACCTATCCGGTTTTAACCCCATATCGGTATTGAAAGGAAAATTAAATGTCTCAGTGGGCGAAGTCTGGGCAAGAAAAGGCCTCGTCGTTTTTCAATTTACGATCTCAGTTATTCTTATTGTTTCAGTGATTGTTGTTTATAAACAGGTTGAATTTGTCCAGTCGGAAAACCTTGGATATAATAAGGATAACATTATCTATTTTTTCAGAGAAGGGAAAATGCAGGATGATGGAAAAATGGAAACTTTCCTTTCTGAACTAAGAAATACGCCCGGAATTGTCAATGCATCCAGTATCGGGCATGATATGACGGGACATAATTCCGGCACTTTCGGCATCTGGTGGGAAGGTAAAGCGGAAGATAATAAAACTGAATTTGAAAACGTCGGTGTGAATTATGAAATGATGCAGACCCTGGGTATTCAAATGAAAGAGGGGCGTTTGTTTTCAAAGGATTTCAGTGCGGACAGTTCCAAAATTATCTTTAACGAAGCTGCTGTCAAATTCATGGGATTAAAAGATCCTGTTGGAAAAACGGTCAAACTTTGGGGGAACGATATGCAGATTGTAGGTATAGCGAAGGACTTCCATTTTGAATCGCTGCATGAAAAAGTAAAACCTTTGTTTTTCCGTTTGTCTCAGGGCAGCACATATATAATCATGGCTAAAATTGCAGCCGGAAAAGAGAAACCTGTACTTTCTTCCATGGGAGCACTTTACAAAAAATACAATCCAGGATTTTCTCTCGATTACAAATTTCTGGATCAGGAATATCAGGCGCAGTATGTTGCAGAACAACGCGTAGCATCACTTTCGAAATATTTTGCCGGTCTTGCCATTTTGATTTCCTGCCTGGGATTGTTTGGTCTGGCTGCATTCACGGCAGAAAGAAGATTAAAAGAAATTGGTATTCGAAAAGTGCTCGGATCAAGTGTTTTGAGTATTGTTTATTTGCTTTCCAGTGATTTTACAAAACTGGTGATGGCGGCTATTGTTATCGCATTGCCGGTCAGTTACGTCATAACCGGCTACTGGCTGCAAAGCTTTGCCTTACACCTTAGTCTCGAAGTATGGTATTTCCTCGGTGCCGGTGTCGCCGCATTGGTTATCGCCTGGATGACAGTTGGAATGCAGGCGGTAAGAGCTGCGAATGTGAATCCGCTGGAATGTTTGAAAAGCGAATAGGAGGCGATTGGCTATTAGCGGTTAGCTTTTAGCATCAGGATCACAGAGAATTCGAAGCCTCAAATTAAACAGGATATTTTACATTGATACGCTCGAAATATCGTAAGAGCTGATATCTGACCGCTAAAACCCAAAACCTAAAAATGATCAAGAACTATCTCAAAATCGCATGGAGAAACCTTTGGAAGCATAAGGGATATTCTCTGCTTAACATCCTCGGTCTGGCTACCGGGATGACGGCCTGTATTGTGATCATGCTTTTTGTTTTTTATGAAAAAAGCTTTGACAACATTCATACAAAGAATGTATACCGGCTGGACGAAGTTCAGAAATTCCCTGGGATGGTTGCTTCACAAAATGTGGCGTTATCAATGTTTCCCATGGGGCCAACATTAACGGCAGAGTTTCCTGAAATTCTGAACTTTACAAGGGTCAGAAATATGGATAAAGTAAAACTTCGCTTTGATGACAAGAAGTTTACACTGGCCGAAGCAATATTTGTTGATTCGACCTTTTTGAAGATATTCGATTATGAATTATTGGAAGGCGACAGAAACCAGGTATTACAAAAGCCCAACAGCGTTGTCTTAACAGAAGAAAGTGCATCCAAGATCTTTGGAAAAGCGGACCCGATCGGGAAAATTGTTACAGTTTATGGAAGCGATACAACGCGTTTCAACGTCACCGGAATTCTGAGAAACACGCCGAAAAATTCACATCTTCAATTTGAAGGTTTGTTTTCATTTAACACCATGATAAAACCGGATTTTATCAACAACTGGGGAGGAAACTGGTTAGTAACGTATCTGGAATTATCTAAAGATGCCGACATCGCTTCTCTGGAAAAACAATTTCCTGCGTATTTGAAACGTCATATGAAAGGAGATGGCGCTGGCTACTACCAATTGTTTTTGCAGTCCTTGAAAGATGTTCATGCCAACTCGACCAATATCACCCACGACTATCAGAATTACCAGAAATTTGACCAAACCTATACCCGCGTTTTCACGATTGTAGCACTGATCGTACTTCTGATTGCCTGCATCAATTTCATGAACCTTTCCACTGCGCGATCAGCCGGAAGGGCCAAAGAAATTGGTATCCGGAAAGCGAGCGGATCGGGACGGATTCAGTTGGGCGCTCAATTTCTTGGGGAATCGGTGATGCTGTGTTTCTTTTCACTTATTCTCGCAGTTCTTTTCGTATTACTGCTCCTTCCGTATGTCAACGATCTAAGTCAGCGTCAACTTGAATTTTCGATCTTTAAAAATCCTTTACTTTTCTTCGGTTTAATCGTCGGAACTGTTTTGGTTGGGGTTGTTTCAGGCCTTTATCCTGCCGCTTACCTTTCTTCTTTTAGTGCAGCAGCGGTTTTAAAAGGCGTCATGAGAGGCGGTAATAAGAAATTATCCTTCCGAAATGCTTTGGTGGTAGGCCAGTTCTCAGGTGCTATTTTCCTGATGATCGCAACGGTTCTGACGGTTCGCCAATTGAATTACATGCAAAAAGCGAATATTGGATTTGATCGCGAACAGGTCATTACCATTCCTTTGGGAGTCCAATCCGGTAAAAATTACGAGGCGATCAAAGAGGAATTATTATCCAAAGCGCAAGTTGTATCGGTTACAGGTTCCGGGCAGAAACTGGGCAACAATATGCACCAGACAGGAGTAAGATATCATGGACCCGGTCCGGTGCGCGAAATGGCATCTTCTCAGATTGTGGTGGATCCGGATTATTTGACTTTATATAAAATCAAACTTGTGGCTGGCCGGAATTTTAAAGAAGGCAATGCTGATAACGGGAAAGCCTATATCGTGAATGAAACTTTGGCAAAGGAATTACTAAAAGACACCCCCGGCAAGCCGCTGGATTATTTGATAGGTAAGAATTTTGGATTTGGAGGAATGGATTCGGCGGGCGTGATTGTCGGCGTTTCCAAAGATTTTAACTTTAATTCCCTGCATCACAAAATTGAAACATTATGCATTTTTGATCAGAAGGATTGGGGGTACAACGAAATGTCCGTTCGGATTAAGTCGGCCAAAGCAGAAGATGTTATCGGAGGAATCCGTTCAACCTGGAAAAATATTGCACCGGAAGAAGATTTTGAATATCAGTTTCTGGATGATCATTTTGCTGAATTGTATCGTGCTGATAATACTGTGAGTGAAATCGTCGGCATTCTGGCAGGTTTAGCCATTTTTATTTCATGTCTGGGATTGTTCGGACTTGCTTCGTTTTCGGTTGAACAACGGGTGAAAGAAATTGGCGTAAGAAAAGTATTGGGAGCAAGCGTTTCTGAAATTGTGAATTTGCTGTCAAAAGATTTTGTAAAACTCGTACTTGTGGCCTTCGTAATCGCCGCGCCGCTTGCCTGGTTTGCAATGAATAAATGGCTGGAAGATTATGCTTACCGTATCGATATTCCGGTCTGGGTTTTTGGCCTGGCTGGAATTCTGGCCGTGGGAATCGCATTGCTAACCGTCAGTTTCCAATCGATCAAAGCAGCGTTGAAAAATCCGGTGAAATCGTTGAGGAGTGAATAGGTTGTATCGGTTAGTGATTTCTATTGGTTTTTGACGAAGCAGTAAAATAACTTTTGATTTGAAACAATATTCAAATTACTGATGAAGCTCCGTTTGTTTAACCTGAGGCGAGCATGTCGGAGTTTAAAGATTACTGGCAATTTCCCTAGTTAACTTACGGTAGGTTCTCAAAACGTAAAAACAGTAATGACGGTTTCTGTGAAGAGTTTGAAGTCTGTGTAGAAAATGTTAAATTCACTATTATTTTGTAAAATTTAGTGTTGGAGCTTTAAAATAATCGCGATGCAAACCAAGACAATTGATAACGAAATAGCACTGTATCTTACATTGCTTAACAAAGAGGAAAAAGAATCGATTCTTGGATTAATCAAATCGTTTCTAAAATCAAAAAATGGGGAAAACGATAGGATCTCGATTGAGCAATACAACAATGAGCTGGATGAGGCGGTTAAGAGAATCAAAAATGGGGTTTATTTAAGCCAGGAGGAAGTTGAAAATCAATCCGGTAAATGGTAGATCAGTATAGTGTTGTTTGGGATAATAATGCCCTGGAACATTTATCAGAAATATATCATCACATTTTAAAAGACTCTTATCAAAATGCTCAAAAAGTAAAATTGAAAATTTTGGAACAAACTGCACAGCTAAAAGAGGAGCCATGGCGTCATAATACAGATAAACTCAGATTGGATAAGAATCCAGCTTTTCGCGCATTTGAAATATACAGATTTAGGATTACTTATTACATTAATCAAGACGATAAAACGGTGAGCATATTAAGAGTGCGTAGTACCTGGCAAGAGCCGTTGTTATATTAGTTTTAAGGTTAGATAAAAAAGTACGCAAATGAACAAGGTGTCCGATTTCGGACACCTTGTTTTAGTTTTAACTGAGTTAATAATTTGATTATTAATGTGTTATACTGAGTGGTTGGATGTGGTATAATAATTTAATATTTGCATTGGACAATTCCCGGTCATGTGAAATCACAACAGCGCGCGTTGTCATCAACCCTTTGAAAGGCTGTAATCATGTTCAAAAACTACATTAAAATTGCTTTTCGCTCACTTTGGAAAAACCGGCTGTTTACCGGGATAAATCTTCTTGGACTTTCTCTTGGGCTGGCAAGCGCTGTAGTCCTTATTTTATTCATCCAGAGAGGATTGACTTTCGACACGTTCCATCGAGAAAGCGACCAGATTTATTTTATCCAGACAGAAGATAAAGACAGCCGATATAACCAGACTGTTTATCCGATTTTAGACCAGTTGCTGAAGACTTATCCTGAAATTAAAAAAGGAACTCATGTTCAGGGTTGGGGAAATGCATGGATTAACTACAAAGGCAAGGATATCCAGGGAAGTACAAAATATGTCGACAGCACTTTTTTTGATATTTTTTCTTTTAAACTCAAATATGGTAACGCCGCAACTGCTTTAAAAAACAAGCAATCGATTCTTATCAACAATGATATTGCCATATCGCTTTTTGGTGATACGAACCCGGTCGGACAAATTGTTTCTGTAAATGATACCCTGAATTTCACTGTAACGGGCGTACTGCAAAATTTGCCGGCTAATTCTTCCATCCAGTTTGACGTACTAATGCCTATTGCGAATCTGGAATCAGACAAGAATTTTCAGGAAAACGCAGACTGGTACAATACCTTCGCAACCGTTTACATCAAACTTGATAAGGGAGCATCTGTCAGTAAGCTCGAAGGAAAATTTCCCGGATTTGTTAAAACGCATTTCGCTGAAGGCGGTAAGGATCGAAAAATTCGTATTGCACCGATAAAAGATTTTATCCATTATCAGAATCCCTTTTTCAAAAATATGATCTACGGCGCAATGACCATCGCCGTTTTCATTTTGCTTATTATTAGTATCAATCTTATCAATTTAAATACAGCAATTGCTTTTACAAGGGCGAAGGAAGTGGCAGTTAGAAAAGTAACAGGTTCTAATCTACGGCAAATCTTAACCCAGTTCTGGTTTGAATCAGGGATTGTTTTGGTTTCGGCTTTAATACTTTCGATATTTTTTGCAGTTTCTTATCTAATCCCTCAGTTCAACGAGTATCGCCAGGGGCGTATGCAGCTGATGTTGAATTGGGAGCAGGATAAAGTTACGATTCTGACCCTACTGCTGATTATCGGAATTATTGCTTTTGTAGCGGGTACTTATCCTGCCCTTTATCTGAATAAACTTGACATCCGGGATACGATTAAAGGAAAAATTACAAAAAAAACACAGTCGAGAAGCTGGACCAGGGAGAGTTTGATTGTAATCCAGTTTGCGCTTACGATTATCCTTATTTTAGGTGCAATCAGCGTTAGAATGCAGATTGGTTTCATGAGGGAAGCAAACGTCGGTTTTGATAAAGAAAATATTGTCGTCGTCCAGTCGGATATGCAGTATAAAGATGAGAATACGGCGGTGGGGCAGTTTACTGGAATTCTGGATGATTTAAAACAAAATCCTCATATTAAAAGTATATCGACTTCCGGTGTGGTTCCGACAAAATACTGGAATAATTACAACGTCTATTTTTCCGAATCTGAGCCCGACAAAGAAATCAGGCTCAGGCAGGGAGGTACAAGTTCAGCCTATACCAAAACCTACAATATCAGGATGTTGGAAGGCCGGGATTTTTCAGAGGAGCTGGATAAAAACGGAGAAAATAATCCGGTTATTATCAATGAATCCGCCATGAAAGCACTTGGTTGGAAATCGGCGGTTGGAAAGCGTCTCCGGCCAAAAAGCAATCAAAAAGTATATACCATTGTGGGCGTGATGAAGGATTTTAATTATCAGGAATTAAAAGAACGGATTGAACCCCTGATTCACTGGTATGAAGGGACAACCGCCTTGAATAGTTACCTGACAATTAAATTTGATGATAGCAAAAATGCGGTGACGGTACTTGCTGCTCTGGAATCAAAAATGAAAAAGATCCCGGCTAAAAAGCCGTTCAAATTTTTCTATTTATCTGATGAGGTCAGCAGGCAGTATAACGATCTGGATGGTATCTGGAAAATGGTGAATTTTGTGACCATTCTTTCGATTGTCATTGCGCTTGCCGGTATTTTTGGACTGATCACACTGGCTGCAAATCAACGCATCAAGGAAGTTGGAATTCGTAAGGTTCTCGGTGCAAACGTGCGGGAAATTGCCATCCTGTTGTCGCGCGATTTTATCGCCCTTGTTACAATTTCTATTGCGATCGGACTTCCGCTTGCTTATAGTTTTGTTAAAAGTTTTCTACAAAGTTATCAGTACCATGTTGAGCTGAAATGGTATGTATTCGCTCTCGTTGGTGTTTTTGCACTGTTTCTTACCATACTCACGGTTGGTTTCCAAAGTATCAAAGCAGCGATGATGAATCCGGTAAAATCTTTAAAATCTGAATAACCAGTTTAGTCATGAAAAAATATATATTTCTCTTTTTTGCCGTAAGTAACTCTGTTGCATTCGGACAGTCAAAAACAGTTTGCCGGAGTGTTGCCACTGATGGAAATGCGCTTTCTATCCACATGAGCGGCAATATCGATGGTGAGGAATTCGATTTTGATCACACTTTTGACATTTCTTCCCTGGATAAAATTGCCAGGCTGGTTTTTAAGGATAAAATTTTGGATTCACTTGACGTGCTTGTTGCTGAAATTCCGGAACATACAATTCCCACAGTCCCCATAGCAGCAAAACCTCCGAAAGCACCTAAATCTGAGGTAACTGTCGATATGGAAGAAACTTCGACTTCTGATAATCATGATAACAATAATCGTCCAGCGGCAAAAAAACCTTTTTCAAAACAGATAAAATATAATGCAGCAGGTGAGATGTATATGCATTATCAGTTTATCAAAAATGGTGAAGATTTTGAATATGAAAGAACGTTGAATGCAAACGGGAAATCGGAAGCTGAACGCCAACGGATTATTACAGAAACAGAAAAGGAAATAGGTTTTTCAACTGGTAAATAACCAATGATATGATACGTAATTACTTCAAAATTGCATTCAGAAATCTCTGGAAAAGTAAGGGTTATGCTTCGATTAACATTGTCGGGCTTTCTGTCGCTTTTTGTATCAGCATTTTTCTCTTTCTGACCGCTTATTTTCAGTTGTCTTTCGACGGTTTCCACAAGGACGGCGACCGGATTTTTCAGGCTTATCTGTTTTCAAACAATCCTGAAAAAGAAGAGAAAGCCAGTTCCATGCCTATGCCGCTTACGCCAGCTTTAAAAGCAGAATATCCGGAAGTAGAAGCCGCTACAAGATTAATGAACGGCAGTAGTCTGGTTGAATACAAAGGCAAGTATTTTGACAAACAGGTCATGCTAACCGACCCTGATTTTCTGAAAATATTTTCTTTTCCGATGCTAAAGGGAAGTGCTGAAACTGCGCTTAATGACCTAAGCAATATTGTAATCAGCCAGAATATGGCAAAAGCTGTTTTTGGTAGCGAAGATCCGGTAGGTAAACAAATACAACTTGGATCGGAAGGAGGAAGTCAGAAGCAATACATTGTCACAGGTGTGCTCGGCGATTTCCCGGATAATTCAACCATTCAATATGATGCCTTCATCCGTATCGAAAACCATCAGCAATATCAGCAGCAAAAGGACCATTGGGGTGCCATGTCACACAAGGTTTACTTAAAATTGACACCGAATGCCGATCAGGCAGCTTTTGAAAAACGATTGAAATCTTTTTCAAAGAAATATTTTGCAGATAATATAACTACCCTGAAAAAACAAGGAGCTAAACCAGACAAACGCGGTGATATTTTTGCTGTCAGATTACAAAAACTCGCTGACATACATTTTGATAAGGACATCACGGGTGGCGCATCTTCTTCCATTTTGATTTATGCCTTAATGGGTATCGCAACTTTTATTCTGCTGATCGCCTGTATCAATTTTATTAATCTTAGTGTTGCGCGGTCATTCACCCGCGCCAGGGAAGTTGGTGTTCGTAAATCACTGGGGGCACTCAAAAATCAGCTTTTTGTCCAGATATGGGGAGAGACTTCAATGATCTGTTTTGTCGGTTTTCTTGCCGGACTATTACTTGCCTACGTTTTTCTGCCACAATTTAATGCCACTTTCAAAGCGAAATTAACGCTGGAGTATATTTTCCAGCCGGAGTCTCTGGCTATTATTTTCGGTCTTTTTGTGCTTGTCACACTCATTGCGGGCGGTTATCCGGCTTGGCAAATGTCGAAATTTAATGCTGTTGAAGTTTTAAAAGGAAAAATTACCCTGAAGCGTCCGGGAATCCTGCGTAATTCTCTGATCGTGACTCAATTCACCTTGTCCAGTTTATTGATCTGCTGCACCATTATAGCCATTCAGCAGGTAGGTTTTCTCCGCACGCAACCGCTTGGGTTTAATAAGGATCAGGTGATCAGCATTCCGGTTGGTAACAAAGCAAATGGCCAGCAGGTGCTAAGAAGAATGCACAATGCACTGGACAACGATCCGACAATTCTTGGTATTTCGGGAAGTGCTGTAAATCTTGGCGTTGGGAAAGATCACAGCACATCCAGAAGTGTGATTGGGTTTACCTATAAGGAAAAAGAAATTTCATCAGACTGGGTATCTGTGGATTATGAATACGCAAAAACACTTGGAATCAAACTCCTTGATGGCCGTGAATTTGATCCTGCATATCCAACTGACTCACTGGACAGGGTGATTATTACGGAGCAGATGGCCAAAATGATCGGGGAAAAGGATCCGGTTGGGAAATATTTTCAAACGGATACGGCAGGAGTTAAATACCAGATTATTGGTCTGGTTCCTGATTTTCATTTGTACTCGCTGAAAGCAGATCAGAAGCCGATTACTTTGCATCTTTCTCATTCTGAACCAATCAGTTATATTTTTGTTCGGGTTACTCCTCAAAGTCTGGCCGGAGCGATGGACAAGTTGAAACTTGTTTGGAAAGAAGTTGCTCCACAGGCTGAATTTATCGGTTCATATATGGATGAAAATACGGATTCCTGGTATAGGGAAGAAGAACGGTTGTCTCAGATTTTCAGTCTGGCATCCGGAGTTGCTATTTTACTTTCATGTCTGGGATTATTTGCGGTTGCCCTGATGGTAATCGAACAGCGTACGAAAGAAATTGGCGTTCGCAAAGTGTTGGGTGCCAGCATTTCAAGTATTGTCTATACACTTTCCGAAGATTTTGTGAAAATGGTCGTTTTGTCCATTATCATTGCCACGCCGCTTGCCTGGTTTTTTATGCAAAAATGGCTGGATAATTACTCTTATCGCATTGAAATCAGTTTCTGGGTTTTTGTGGCTGTCGGGATTTCGGCGATACTGATTGCTTTGGCAACGGTAAGTTTCCAATCGATAAAAGCCGCATTGATGAACCCGGTCAAGTCTTTAAAATCGGAGTAGATGGTTGTTTTGAAATGATACTTCTTGCGATTTTTTTTGCCTAACTTCTTAAAGATAAAACGATGATAAGCAATCACATTAAGGTAGCACTCCGGAATTTTCGCCGGCAGACTTTTTTCTCGCTTGTGAATGTGACCGGCCTTGGTGTCGGATTGGCTGCGTGCTGGCTTATCGGGATCTATGTTTATTATGAAAGAAGTTTTGATGAATTTCTGCCTGATGCAGACCGGATATTCTCGGTAGCGCTTGATTTTAAAATGGGCGGTGAGGAAGGAAAAACAACCAACACACCGCCACCACTTGGGCCAAGACTGGCAACCGACTATCCGGAAATCGAGATGACGGCCAGGACATTTAATCTCGGAAGTGCAATCGTTCGACGCAGCATTTCAGGCACTGAACCGCTGCAATATAATGAAACGACGGCCATCGCGGCGGATACTTTATTTTTGAAATTATTTGCTTTCCCGATGAAGGAAGGCAATTTGTCAGCCCTGGATAAGTCCGGCAGTTTGGTATTGACAGAAAAAACTGCTGAAAAATATTTTGGCTCTGTATCACCAATTGGACAGGCTCTTGAAATCAATGGAAACATTTATACGGTTACGGGCATACTAAAAGATCTTCCCGAAACGTCCTCCGTTCAATTTGACTTTTTATTGCCAATGCAAAATTTTCATGTTGTCGAAAATTTTGCCTGGAGCTGGATCTGGCTGCAAGTTGATACCTGGGCTAAATTCCGTGAAAAACCAACGCCGGAAACCTTGGCGGTGCTTGAAGCGAAATTCCCGGATATGGTAAAACGGTATGCCCCGGCGGCATACGAACGGGTAGGACAAGATTTTCTGAAACAGTTGCAAAATGGCGACAGGCTGGATGTCAAGTTAATTCCTCTGAAATCTTTGCACCTGAATGCAGCAGGTTTTTATTCCCGGCTGTCAACGCTTGGAGATAAGCAGCAGGTGAATATTTTCGCTATTGTCGGCGGGTTGATACTTCTGCTTGCCTGCGTCAACTTCATGAATCTGTCGACAGCCAGGTCGATCAAACGCACCAGAGAGGTTGGGATCCGGCGTGCACTGGGTTCAAACAAGAATGTTCTGGTCGGGCAGTTTTTGACTGAATCGATTTTGTTTAGTCTGATCGCGATGATGCTGGCTGCCGTATTAACGTCAATAACTCTACCTTTCTTTAATAAACTTACAGGATTAAGATTGGAAATTGAAGATCTTTATTCTTTCAGAATATTGCCTTTTGTTGTGCTGTTGCCACTTTTAACTGGTTTGGCTTGCGGTTTATATCCTGCTTTTTATTTTTCAAAATCCAAAACTGTTGATATTTCGAAGATGTCTGGTACAGCCGCTACCGGAGGTCACATGTTCTTGCGTAATGGTTTGGTTGTTTTTCAATTTTCGGTATCCATCGTGCTGATGTTGGGCGCTTTTGTGGTATACCAGCAATTACATTTTGCAACAAAAATTTCTCCCGGTTTGCAGCGTGAAAATGTTTTGATCATAAAAAACGCACGGCATCTGGGAAACACTTCTGCCAAAGAAACTTTTCGTCAGCAATTGTCGCAGATCCCTGCTGTTGTCAGTTCTACTTATGCCACTTACCTGCCATCTCTGGGAAGTTTTGCAGATTATTATGAGCCGGAACAAGGAGATCAAAAACATGCCGTTGTAAAAAGTCTGCTCCTGAGTTCATTTATGACGGACATGAATTTTATTCCGACATTAGGAATAGAAATTATTGCCGGACGCAATTTCTTATCCAATACCAAAAGCGATTCGTCCAGCGTGATCTTAAACGAAGCGGCTGTAAAAGCCATGGGCTGGGAAAATGCTGTTGGAAAATGGATGCGGTATCCAGGGAATAGAAACCAGCGTTTTCAAGTAATTGGTGTGATGAAAAATTTTTATAATGGATCCGTTAAACTGGCCATTGAACCGATTGCGATCTTTAACGAATCTTCCAAAAGTTATCAGACCTGGGATTCAAACGTAGCCATAAGATTATCTCCGGGTTCAGAGAAGGCCGTGATTCAGAAAGTGGAAAAGCTCTGGAAAGCTTCCGTTCCCGAGGCACCTTTTGAACATGATTTCCTTGATTCTTCCTTTTCGCGTCTTTACGTTTCGGAAGCAAAAACAAGTACTGTGCTGGGTGTTTTTACAATTCTTGCCTTGTTTATTGGCTGTCTGGGATTATTCGCATTGGCCGCGTTTACAGCTGAACAACGCACCAAGGAAATCGGGATCCGGAAAGTATTGGGTGCTTCCGTTTTTGGCCTGGTGGGTTTGTTGTCGAGAGATTTTCTAAAACTTGTATTTATTGCTATTGTTTTATCTACGCCTCTGGCGTGGTATGCAATGAATAAATGGCTGCAAAATTACGCTTATCGTGTCGATGTTTCCTGGAAGATTTTCGCCATTGCAGCGGTAACAGCCATTGTGATTTCTTTGATCACCATAAGTTTTCAAAGTATAAAAGTGGCCCTGGCCAATCCTGTAAAATCTCTTCGTTCAGAATAATAAACCTTACTTCTCATGTTCAAAAACTACCTGAAAATCGCTGCAAGGAATATTTGGAAGCATAAGGATTATTCCTTCATCAATATCGTTGGACTGGCAATGGGTATGGCCGTTTCCATGCTGATACTCATGTTTGTGATGCATGAGTATAGTTATGATAAGTTTCATAAAAACGGTGACAGGATTTATGGGGTGCTGGCGAAGGTAAAGATGGACGGGCATGAGATGCAATTCAAGAATTTCAATGCAAAACTGGGTCCATTTCTTAAACAGTCAACTCCTGAAATCCAGGACTTTGTGCGGGTAAGAGAATCCTATCAGGCTGTGGTGATTAAAAATTCAGAAAATTCGTCAGCCTTATTCAGTGAAAAATACTTCATGTTTGCAGACCCTTCTTTTTTCAAAGTATTCTCTTTTAAATTAAGGGAAGGCAATAAAAGTGAAATATTGAACAGGCCTTATACCATGGTGATTTCAGAACGCGCCGCAAAGAAATATTTTGGTGATACTGATCCTGTTGGGAAAACACTTTTGTATGAAGGAAAACATGTATTCGAAATTACCGGAGTCGCGGAAAATCCTCCTTCCAATTCTACTTTCAATTTTGATTTTGTTGCATCCATTACAACAATACCTCAGCTAAATCAAAACGGTAAAGAAATTTGGGAACATGCCGGTGCCTTCAATACCTATCTTTTACTGGATTCTGAAAATTCTGTTAAAAAAGTAGAGAAAAAAATTCTTACAGCAGGTATTGAAATGGATGATTTTGATAAAAAAGCTGATTACTCGTTGGAAGGGTTTACAACTGTTCATCTTGGAAATAATTCAACGGATTCAGGGGGGAATATCAAACTGATCAAAATTTTTGCCGGTATTGCTTCATTAATACCATTTCTGGCACTTTTTAATTACATGAGTCTCACCACAGCCAGGGCGACACAGCGGGCAAAGGAAGTAGGCGTTCGTAAAGTTGCGGGGGCAGGGAGAAGCGGTTTGATCAAACAATTTTACACTGAATCAATTTTGGTTTGCTGTATTGCGTTTGGTTTGTCTTTTGTCCTGGTCGAGCTTATGCGCCAGCCATTTTATAATTTACTAAATCTAAATATTGACGCTTCGTTTCTTTTAACTCCATCATTCATAGCCATACTAAGCGGTATTTTGCTTTTTAGCGCTTTCATTGCGGGAAGTTATCCCGCATTGATTTTGTCCGGATTTTCTCCGATTGAAGTATTAAAAGGACGATTGGGAAGCCAGCAAAAAGGTGCTGGTTTAAGAAAGGTCTTTATGGTTTTCCAGTTTACAGTTTCCATCGCACTGATTGTTTGCAGCTTAATCATTCAGCAGCAGTTGTCATTTATGCAAAATGTCAAATTGGGGCTTAATAAAGACCAGATGCTGAACATCCCGATAAGTGGATCCATCGGCAAAAATTATTTTTCATTTAAAAATGAAATAGCTGAACTGACTGGTGTCGAACAGGTTGCTTTTTCCAGTACTGGATTATACAAGGGGTATAACATGTTTTTTTCTCAGAATAAATCAACACAGAAAGATGTGAGTATATCCTATGCCGAAGTTGATGCCAATTATATAAATACGCTCGGATTGGCCTGGAAAGTTAAGCCGGAGGGCAGTTCGTGGAAAAACGGAAATGGAATGCTGCTGAATGAGTCGGCGATAAAAGAATTAGGTTTAAAAGGAGATCCTCTCGGACAAAAAGTATTTAACAGAACGGTTGTAGGCATTTTAAGAAACTTCCGTTTTGCATCAACCAAAGATGAAAAACTTCCTATGGGACTTTTTATTATCAGTGACACGACTAATATGTTGGCTAATGAACAAAGCTCCGGGATTTTATTCGCCAAAATGGATCCTAAATCCAATATTGTTGAAAAGATCAAATCGATAGAAAGTATTTATAAAAAATATTCGGCCGACAAACCTTTTGAATACTACTTTCTCGACGATGCTTTCAATGATACCTTTAAGACCGAAATCCGAATGGCAAAAATGTTTACCATCTTCACCGCTTTTGCCATTTTCATTGCCTGCATGGGTCTTTTTGGTTTGGTCACATTTACAGCAGAAACACGTACGAAGGAAATCGGGGTTCGCAAGGTTCTGGGTGCCAGTGTCACGAGCGTAGTAGCGTTGCTGTCAAAAGATTTTTTTAAGCTGGTTTTCATTTCAATTCTGCTGGCGACACCTGTTGCCTGGTATTTAATGCATCAATGGTTACAGGATTTTTCAGAGCGGATTGAAATAGCCTGGTGGGTTTTTGCATTAGCAGGCCTTATGGCCATGGTTATCACGATATTCACCGTAAGTTTCCAAAGCATCAAAGCAGCACTCATGAACCCGGTAAAATCTCTTAAAACAGACTAAAAAGACACATCTAAACATCAATTATATGAGCCATATAGCTATCCCGATTCCAAATATTCCAGGAAGACATGAAATCGAAATTGAAGTGACTGTCAATGGGCTGAAAGAGCAGCTTCATTACCGTGTTGAGCTTTTTTATTGGGACAATTGCTCGAATCCAAACGGACATCGTGCGGATTGCATCAGTGAAATGCTTTCGCATCAGGATCCCGAATGGGCGGTTTACTACATCGGCGCGCCAAATGATGAGTATGTTCCGATTACTTTTGTCAAAAAAGAAAGTCGCTGGCTGTTGCAGAAAAGCCGTGCTACGGCGTAAACTTTTACATGGATTTTGAAGAATTCTTACCTTTTGGGTAAGAATTCTTCAATTTAAAACCACCATTTTTCATATCCCGAAACCGGTTTCCATTTACTCTTCGGCTCGAAATGATTCCAGATTATTTCGGACATTTTGCGTATCAGATTATATCCTTCGTTGTCTCTTTGCCAGCGTTCATCCTGCTGGTTTTTGGTTGTAATACAAAAAACATAATCACCATGAGGCGCGTTTACCATCACAACTTCTGATTTTGCCTGATTTACCGCACCACTTTTTGCTCCTGTTTTTATAAAAGGTGGAATTTGCGACAACGCTTCACCGTCCCAGAACTGCATACCTAAATATCGGTACATTCTTTCACTAGCTGCCGGGCTGACCACTTTTCCTTGTCTTATCATCACCATCAATTCGGCCATTTCGCGCGGCGTTGTCTGTCCCCAGCCATAGGTTGCCTGATTTTGTTTGCGCCCGGGTGTTCGGGAGTTCACGCGGGTACTGATAAATCCATTCGTTTCCAGCCATTGATTGATTGTCACCCCGCCTCCTGCCAGTGCCTGTAACCATAAACTGCCCGTATTATCGCTAAGCGATATCATTAAATGAATAACCTTTGGTAACGCGATTTTAGCGCTGTCACGAAACGAGCCTGTAATACCATCATCATATTTAAGTGAATCACGGTAGGTGAGGAGCTGATCAAATTGAAGTTCACCTTTGTTAATCTTGTCAAAAACGCCGATCATAATGGGTATTTTAACCATACTGGCGGTCGGGAAGATGGTGTCAGAATTGACGGATGCGGACTTGTTTGTTTTTAAATTCCTTACATAAACTCCTGCACTTCCTTTAAATCCGGCCATTGCTTTTTCCAGTTTTTCTGTAAGTTTTTTGTCGGGATCGGAATGAATTGAACTTGTACTTTGCGCAGCAGCGGTAAAACTAAGGAGTAATAATAGAGCTATAAAAAATTGTTGTTTCATATGCCAAAAGGAGATGTGGAAAAATTCGCCAGCTTAAATTGATTTTATAAATATACAACGGGTGACTAATTTACTAATAATGAATTATTTGATTCGCACGATTTAAAATTTGGAAAAGAATAACATAAATATATTATTCAAAAGTGTGGAATGGATTCCATGGCGGCAAATAATAATTTCCTCAGTTTTTGTGTAATCTGTGGAAATTCAATTTTAAATGTAATCAGTTCAAATACTAAATCCACAGTATAGAGGGAAAGGATACACACATTTAAAATCATGGGGTATGGGAACATAATTTGTACAGGTGGCAAATGAAAGGCTGATATAGCTGTCAAACTTACCCGGATTAACCACATAATTTCAAAAAGATGATAAGCAAATCTGCATACACCGAACTCGAACTGATATCTTCTTTGAAGGGTAACAGTAAAGAAGCTTTCGAATATCTTTATGATCATTATGCTTCTGCCTTGTATGGGATCATAATGAAAATTGTAAAAGATGAAGAAAAAGCAGCAGATGTAATGCAGGATTCTTTTTTAAAGATCTGGAAAAATATTGACAGTTATAACACAGAAAAAGGGACACTTTTTACCTGGATTCTGAATGTTGCAAGAAATACTGCCATAGACCGTTTGAGGATTGATGTTAAAAAGGAAAACGTGGTAAGCTGGGATACTGTGGCTGAATCAGAAATGGGAAATAATGTTATTTTTAATCCGATTCCGGCCACAATAGATATTCGTGCGATTGTTTCCAGACTACTTCCGGAGAAAAGTATCTTAATAGATCTGGTTTACTTTCAGGGATATACGCATGAAGAAGTTTCAGAAAAATTAAGTTTACCACTGGGAACTGTTAAATCAAGAATTCGTAAAGCACTGAATGAACTTAGGGAAATTTTTGATGTAGGTAATTTTGCATTAAGGGTAGCATAAGATTTCTGACCAAATATTTAGAACCAGTTTCTCCAACGGAGATGCTGGTTTTTTTTATTTAAGCTGATTCATCCTCTCAAACTTTATGAAAAATGAATATTAAATTTTGTTAACACGCAATTTTTTTCTGAAATAACTAATACTACATTAAGCGCATAATCCAGTACAGAAATTCCATAGTGTTCTACAATTCGTTCGAAAAATTTTATTGATTAAAAAGTGCAGATAATTCTGTTTAAAACTATACTTTTTTTGGGATGAATGGATCAGGTTATTGGGCTGATTGATCGCGCTGCTATTCAAACTTAAACTAATATACATTCTTTCCCGGTTAAATTTTTCGTTTCATACAGTATTTAGAATAAAATTGTAACGAGTTGTAGATGAACTTTGATAACGTATAATAAATAGCGTTCATAACTCCTTTCGTTATTGCATCTAATGATCTGATTATGATGGTTTTTTCAGTCCTTAAATTAATTGCAGTTTTAGATTGGATTTTCGATAGTCTTCAAGAGTCTTGAATAATAGGCATTTAGGTTCTGTGAAATAAGCAGAAAAATAGTTTTAAAATCTACAATGTTCCATGTAATCGTCTACGGATTAATAGAAAAATCTATCAGAATTTGCGTAGTATATATTTTCATATAACTTGGAAAAATTATATTTACAAATTTGAATCAAATTTACTGTTTTATGTAACAATCAGTAACATTAAAAATTGTAAAGTATTGATTTTTACCATATTTATATGTTTTTATAAGTAGATTTAGTTAAATTTTAGGTGTAGAATTAGTTTAATAAATGTCGTAGATATAGTTTTTATTCAGGTATAATATAAAATTAATCATAAAAATGATTTGATTTTTAAATAGAATTTTTTTTACATTTGCACCTGTCGACGCCTCCATGATTAAGTGAAATAGTATAACCAGAATGTTAAGATTAATTGTAAAAACTGGTGAATACTCCCTCTAACTCGTTAAGAAGTCTATTTATAATTTCCATTTTCTCAGAAATCGGTACATACTGGTTAATAGAAAAAATTTTATCGTAACGTCTTATTTATCAATAATTTATTTAACCCTAAAATTTCTCATCATTATCGTTAACAACTATACATTCTCATGAAAACAATTTACTCCTTTTTGGTGTGCATAATGGTCTTATGCTCATCTTTCAATGATTCACACGCAAAATCTACTCCTTCAGAAACTTCCTCTGCTACAACAACAACTCCTGATTGCGGATGTGATAACAATACCCTGACCAACGCAAGTTTTGAAAACGGTTTTACTGGTTGGACAAAACAAGGAACCTGGACTACAAACACTACTTATGACGTTTGCGGATCAAATGCAGGAGTTCTGGAAGGTGCAGGCTGGATTTATCAGGAAGAAAGTGTTGCCCCTGGTTCTACGGTTACTTTTTCTGCGTATGGTGGTTACCACGTAAAAAAAGGACAAACATTTAAATTGTCCTTCTACACATCTGCCAAAGTTTTCATCAGTGAGAAAACAGTAGCAGTTGACTGGGATGTCGATACGGCACCTAGCAATGGCCCAATTCTGAAACAGTATAATTTGAGTGGTACTGCTCCCGCCAATGCAGCTTTCGTACGTGCCCAAGCTACTTCGGATGGTGGTGACTGGTTTAAAACGGATGCTTTTTGCATGGAAATATCTCGTCCTGCTGCTGACTGCGGATGTACGGATAATGTTCTGGCCAATGCAAGTTTTGAAGACGGCAACACAAGCTGGACAGCAACCGGAAATTTTTCGACAAAAAATACTGAGTACGCTGTTTGCGGTACTTATGCAACCGTTCTGAATGGTGCCGGTAGTATTTATCAGCAGAAAGCTGTTACGCCTGGTTCTGTTGTTCGGTTTTCTGCTTATGGCGGGTACCATGTGAAAAACGGACAGACTTTTAAACTTTCCTTCTATACTGCAAACAATACATTAATTCAGGCCAATGCAACATCAGTTGCCATTGACTGGGATGTTGATACTGCTCCTTCGACTTCGCCTATATTAAAACAATACGTTTTGACGGCAACTGCACCTGCAAATGCTGCCTTCGCTCGTGCCGAGGCAACTGCAACAGGGGATTATTTTAAAATGGACGGTGCATGTATGCAAATAACAACACCTCCTGCTGATTGCAACTGTGATGGTAATGCTTTGGTTAACCCTAGTTTTGAAACCTTTACTACTGTAAATGGTAAACAAATCCCAACAGGATGGAGCTCATCAAATGATGCAGGTCAAATCTTTACAGATGACGATGCATATGCTGTTTGCGGTTCGAAAAATGGTTTGTTAGGTACTTCCGGTGGTAGTTTCTGGCAGGATGTGAATACAATTCCGGGAAGCACAGCGGTATTGAACATCTACGGTGGATACCATGTAAAACAAAGCCATAAATTCCAGCTCATTTATCTGGATGCATCAAGAAATCAAATCGGTGCAGTGGCGGCAGAAGTTGCGCTTAACAAATCTGTTGAGGATGTTCCTGCAACGGGACCAAATGGTATGACGAAGTATACTTTAACAGCAGGTGCAGCTCCGGCAGGAACTTCCTACATCCGTGTGTTGGGTTCTGCAACGGGTAACTATTTCAAAGTGGATGCGGCTTGTCTTAAAATTACTCCGCCGGTTTGCGAAACTTGTACAGGAAATGCTCTGTTGAATCCAAGTTTTGAAGATGGAACAAGCAACTGGACAAAAACAGGAGCTGGTACATTGACTACTTCGACTGACTACGTAGTTTGTGGAACAAAATCTGGTAAACTTACCGACAAAGCGACAGTTACTCAGACAAAAACTATTGCTCCCGGAAATACAGTAACCTGGATTATGTATGCAGGATATGCGGGTAGTGCCAGTACGCAAACATTGAAACTGAGATTCTATAATGGAACTACGGAATTAACCGCTGCTACGGTGACACAAGTTGTTGACAAGTCGGTTACTGCTTCTCCATTAGGATTGAAAAAATACACATTGACAAAACAGGCTCCTGCCACAACGACATCGGTAGTGATGGAAATTTCATCAAGTGCTGGTGAGCTTTATGCTGATCTTGGTTGTTTGACTGTCAAAACAGATACACCGCTTCCTGTAACACTTACAGATTTCAGCGTGAAAAAAGAAGGTACAGCTGCTTCACTTGCATGGAAAACCACAGCTGAAACCAACTCAAAATCTTTTGAAGTACAACATAGCCTTAACGGTAAAGAGTGGGCAATATTAGGCTCGGTTGATGCACAAGGCGAAAGTTCAGTTACAAAATCATATAGCTATACACATGCTAACCCTGCTAACGGAAACAACCTGTATCGTTTGAGAATGATCGATAAAGACGAAACGTTTGCTTACAGCAGAATTATCAGTGAAAGTTTTGTTACAGATGAGTCCGCGGTACTTTACCCTAACCCAAGTTCGAATTTCATGAAGCTGAGAAATGGTAAAGAACAAATTGCCAGCATCCAGATTTATGACACAAGGGGCGTAAAGGTGAAAGATTTTGTTCCGAAAGATGGCGTAGATGTTGATATCAGCAGCCTTTCAGCCGGAATCTACATCGTAACCTTTAAACAAAGCAATGGCTTGATTACCAAACAGAAAATTACGGTAATCAGATAGTAAAAAGCGTTATTAGTTTCAATTCCTTCACCTGTCTTTTCGGGTGAAGGAATTTTTTGTTTAACAGCCTTTATTAATGAAGGGAGGATCTGATAAAACGTTATATACCAGTTCCAATATTAAGTTTTTCGTATGATTACGATATTGTTACCTTTTTCGCAATTATTAGATTTAATTTTGTGTTACTGACTTCACGTTCAGGATATAATCAGAAAAAAAATTGAAGGATTTTAATCATACAAATACACTGACAGAGCAAGATGCCAATCTGGAAACTCCTGAATCTGGTGTTTTATCTAAAAAAGATTTCGGTGTAGATTTTAAGTGGGGAACTGCCACGGCAGCATTTCAGGTAGAAGGAGCGGTTGCAGATCATGGACGCGGGGCATCGATCTGGGATACATTTACCCGTCAAAAAGGGAAAATTAAAAACGGTCATCATGCAGAAATTGCCTGTGATTTTTACAATAGATATGAAGAAGATCTTGAACTTGTCAGAGATCTTGGTTTTAAAGAATTCCGCTTCTCAATTTCCTGGTCGAGGATCTTGCCGGATGGTACCGGGCAGATAAATGAAAAGGGTATCGATTTTTATCACCGGATCATCGACAAATGCATTTCTCTTAATATTGACCCCTGGATTACGCTGTACCACTGGGATCTGCCCCAGGCACTGGAAGATCGGGGAGGATGGAAAAACAGGGAAATAATAAAATGGTTTTCTGAATATGTTTCGGTTTGTGCTGATGCTTTTGGCAGCAAAGTCAGAAACTGGATCATTTTGAATGAGCCTATGGCGGTGGCAGGTCTGGGTTATACAACAGGTATGCACGCGCCAGGGAAAAAGGGTTTGTTTAATTTCCTTCCTGTGACACACCATCTTGCCATGTGCCAGGCAGAAGGCGGGCGTATTGTACGTGATATGGTTCCGAACGCCTACATCGGTACCGCGCTTTCCTGCTCTCACGTGCAGCCATTTACACAAAGTGCAAAAGACATACGTGCGGCAAAAAGAGCGGATGCGATCATGAACCGTTTATTTCTGGAACCTGCTTTGGGTATGGGATATCCGGTTGATTCTTTTCCATTTCTGAAAGGAATATCAAAATTTATGCTGGAAGGTGATGCAGAGAAATTGGCGTTCGACTTTGACTTTATTGGTCTACAAAACTATTTCCGGGTAATTGTCAAACATTCTTATTTCGCCCCCGTTCTTTGGCTGGAAGAAGTTTCGGCCAGAAAACGAAATGTTCCGCTGACGGCCATGGGCTGGGAAGTTGCACCGGATGGTATGTATGAAATCTTGAAGCAGTTTAGTGCATATCCCAATATTAAAGAAATTATCATCTCCGAAAACGGGGCCGCTTTTGATGATGTTTTGGAAAATGGAGAAGTTAAGGATGCTAAACGGATTCAATTTTTTGAAGAATATCTTGCCAATATTTTAAAAGCAAAAAATGAAGGTATCAAAATTGGAGGTTACCTTGCCTGGTCACTTCTGGATAATTTTGAGTGGGCAGAAGGATATGATCCCCGTTTTGGATTGGTATATGTTAATTATGAAAATCAGGAACGGATCATAAAGGATTCGGGAAAATGGTTTGCGGGATTTTTAAGGGAGTGAGGTTTCACGCGAAGTATATAAGAAGGGCAAAGGACGCGAAGTTTTAATCTTAGCGAGCTTTGCCCTTAACTTTTTTGTTTTCCGTGAAACCTTAAAAATTTAAGTATCCATGCAACCTCTGTTTAAGAATATACATCTTCCCTCAAAACAACAAGAAAACTTATTAGATCATGAAAAAAATTAATTTACTTTTAGCTGCTTTCGTTCTGTTAATTACAGTTTCCGCCCATGCGCAGAACTCGGACGAAAAGCCTTACGTCTCAAAAAATTTCACAAGTACTTCGTTGACGAATCTTAAAGTGGAAACTTCCGGCGGTTCAATAACAGTTGCCGGCGATCAGGCCAGTGGTGCAAAAGTTGAAATGTTTGTCCGCCCGAATAACTGGAACGGAAAAGTCAATCTCAGCAAAGAAGAAATTGAAGACAAACTCGAAGATTTTGATATTTTTATCGGAACGGAAGGCAGTGTTCTAAAAGCAACAGCTATTCGGAAAAACAAAAATGGATGGGATAAAAACAGCGTTTCCATTTCATTCAAAATATCCACACCAAGAAATATGGCAACGAATCTGCGCACAAGTGGCGGAAGCATCCGTATTTCTTCCCTTACCGGCGAGCAGGATTTCAGAACAAGCGGCGGAAGCCTGAAAGTATCTGATCTGGACGGATCAATCAATGGACAAACTTCCGGCGGTAGTATTGAAGTGGAAAATTGCAAAAAGGAAATTACACTGGGCACAAGCGGCGGTAGTATTAAAGCCAGTGAACTAAGCGGAAAGATTAATCTGCACACATCCGGCGGCAGTATCACGCTGAACGGTCTTGCTGGTGAAATTGTTGCGCAAACGAGTGGTGGAAGTATTAAAGGTGATGGTATCAAAGGTGATCTTGACGCCGGAACTTCGGGCGGATCGGTCCGTCTGGCCGGACTTTCAGGAAGTGTGAAAGCGCATACCAGCGGTGGCAGCATGGAAGTTGAAATTACACAGATTGGCAAGTTTGTAGATTTGTCAACCTCAGCCGGAAGTCTGCGCGTGAATATGCCGATGGATAAAGGAATGGATTTAAATCTGAGAGGAAATAAAGTGACTGTAAGTTTGAAAAACTTTGACGGACAGGTTGAAAAAGACCATGTGTTAGGAAAAATGAACGGTGGTGGAATTCCAGTTAATCTGTCTGCAAACGGCGGTTCTGTTTCTATTAATCAATAAAAATATTACCCTTAATCTCTTTCATTTACAGGCGTTCGTCCCTGAACAAAAGTGTCCGTTATCGGACACTTTTGTTGTTTAGTATGGAGTTAAAAAACTGAATATCAATGATTTGATATTTTGGCATAACATTTACTCCAATCTTGCATATATGCAACCTATGAAATTGGGTTCTGCCTGATTTCCTATCCCTTAATTCTGTCGGTCATGTTAAAAAATTACATCACAATCGCCTGGCGAAATCTTACACGTAACAGTCTGTATGCTTTGCTTAATGTTGCCGGTCTTTCAATCGGTCTGGCCTGCGCGCTGATTGTTTTCTGGTTTATACGTTTTCAAACTTCATTTGACCATTCACACACCAATATTGATCACATTTATCAGATCACAACAGAGTTTCATTCTGATGGTGTTGGTTATTCGCGTGGTGTACCTGCACCGATGTGGAAAGCAATGGATGCAGAATTTCCGCAGTACAAATCCAGCATGTGTTTTGAAAAATATAATTCCTTCATGGCCGCTCTTGATAACAGTGGCAAGGCAGTTAAAAAGTTCAAAGAGGAGGGGCCAAATCTGGCATTTGTCCAGCCTGAATACTTCTCCATTTTTGATACACATTGGCAGGTAGGAACGCCAGCTTCGTTGAGCAAGCCCAATACGATTGTGATCAGTGAGAAGATGGCGAAAAAATATTTCGGTACTGAAAATCCGATTGGCAAAAGTATCCGACTGGAAAACGAACTTAATCTGGAGGTAACCGGAATAATTGACAACGTTGCGGAGAATACTGATCTGCCTTTCGAATTCTTTGTATCATTTCAAACATTAATTGCCAATCCTAAATATAATTATGGCGGAAGCGGGCTTGACAACTGGGGTGGCGTAAATTCAAATACTTACTGTTTTCTTCTGATACCGGAAAATGTAAATATTAAAGGTGTCGAAAAACAATTAACAGCACTGAACAAGAAATATCATGGCAAAGATTACGCTTTTTACAAACATCCGCTGATACCTTTCGCAAGTATGCACCATGCTGAAAATTACGATGGTGCCATGCCGATGAAATGGGTCTGGATCATGAGTGTGATCGGGATATTTTTAATTGTGACTGCCTGTTTCAATTTTATCAATATGGCCACTGCGCAGGCATTGCGACGCTCCAAAGAAGTTGGTGTTCGCAAAGCAGTGGGAGCAACGAGAAGTCAGGTTTTTATTCAGTTTATGACAGAAACCGCTTTGATCACCTTGGCCGCGCTGGTTATTGGTTTTGCAATGGCAGTTTTGGTAGTACCACACATCAATAGCTGGCTGGATCAGCCGGGAACCTGGCCGGTAGATATCCGCTGGGCAGATGGATTGTTGTGGATTTTCATGGTGTCACTTTTTGTCGGAGTAGTGCTTTTGGCTGGTTCTTACCCGGGAGGGATTCTGGCAGGTTTCAGGCCTGTACTGGCGCTGAAAGGAAATATTTCAACCCGGCAGATCGGGGGAATTTCGCTTCGTCGCGGGCTGATCGTTTTTCAGTTTGTATTGATCCAATTGCTCGTGATTTGCACTTTGGTTGTCAATAATCAGGTTGATTATATGTTATCTCAATCGGTTGGTTATGAAACAAAGGGGATTGCCGAGTTGCCTATTCCTACACCAGATAAAGTAAATCAGACCACTTTCAGACAAAGATTATTAGAAATTCCTGGTATTTCGGACGCTTCTTTTTGCCTTTTTCTCCCAACAACAAATTCAAATAACAACAGTAATGTCAGGTTTGATACCCGACAGAAGGACGAGTTGTGGAGCATGAACACGAAAAATGCTGATGATAACTATGTAAAAACTTTCGGGCTTCAATTTGTTGCCGGTGAAAACATTCCCAAAAGTGATACCATTCGTGGTTACCTGATCAATGAAAAAGCCGTGGAACGTTTAGGTCTGAAAAGTCCGGCTGAGGCTATTGGTAAAAATCTGAAAATCTGGGATGTAACTGCACCTATTTATGGCGTATTGAAAGACTGGAATAATACATCCTTCAAAAGCGGGATCAATCCCATTGCAATATTCACTTACAAGGATTACAACTACCGCTGCGCTGTGAAGCTGAATACCAATAATCTGCATCAGACCATGAAAAGTGTAGAGAAATTATGGAATGAATACTTCCCTGACTATCTGTATGAGCAGTCGTTCATGGACGACAATATTGCGAAAAGTTATGCGCTCGAAAACATGATGCTGAAACTGATCCGGGTTTTTTCTTTCATTGCCATTTTCATCGGCTGCCTTGGATTGTATGGTTTGGTCAAGTTTATGGCCTCGCAAAAAACAAAGGAAATTGGTGTCCGGAAAGTTTTGGGTGCAAGTATTGTCAACATCATCGGTTTGTTCGGTAAAGAAATTTCATTGCTCATAGGTGTTGCCTTCCTGATTGCCGCACCACTTGGGTGGTACGTGATGCATGGCTGGTTGCAGGATTATGAGTACCGGATTCCAATCGGAGCAGAAATTATGATTTTAGCCATTACCATAACTTTTTTAGTAGCTGCCGTCACAGCCGGATACGAATCGATAAAAGCGGCACTGGTAAATCCTGTTAAATCGCTTAAATCTGAATAACAGGTGGGCGGATTTTTCACCGTCGGACGGGTAAACAAAATTTGGAAAACTGTATAAATCTATCAGCCTGAAAATTTAAAGACTATGTTTCAAAATTATCTCAAACTCGCCTGGCGCCATCTTGTCAATCAGAAGATGTATTCCTTTGTCAAAATTGGTGGTTTTGCCATCGGTATTGCGGCTTGCCTGCTGATAGCCCTATTCATAAAAGACGAGCTTCGTTATGATGAGGATATTCCGTTTCAAAACCGCACATACAGAATTGTTGCTGTCGAAAAATATCAGGGAGAAATAATTCCTTATACATGGCAACAGGCGGGTGTGGCCAAAGTCATTAAGGAGGATTATCCGGAGGTCGAAAAAGCCGGAAGATTTTTAAGCAGTGAATTGTTTGGAGCCGGACCAAACCAGATCAGAAGGTCCGATAAATTGCAAAATGTTTATGAAGAACGTTTTGTGTATATGGATCAGGATCTGATCGATATCTGGGGTTTGAAAATGCTGGAAGGGGATCAGGAACATGCCCTGGATGAACCAAACAGCCTCGTCATCACAAAGTCAAAAGCAGATAAGTTTTTCCCGGGCGAAACTGCGATCGGGAAAATTATGATCATTAATGACGATGCTTCGAAACCAAGAAAAGTTACAGGTGTTATAGAAGATTTCCCGAAAAATTTCCATGTAGGTTTTGATTTTTTGATGACAATGGCTGGCGTGGTATTTTATGACGGTGAGCAAACAAACTGGCTGGCAACCAATTATCAGACTTATTTAAGGTTGAAAGAAGGAACGGATCAGCATAAGTTCGAATCGAAACTCTTGGCGATCACCAAAAAATATTACATGCCCCAGCTGATTGCCAGCGGACAAAAGATCAATCCGGGTGAAATTGAGGCAAATAAAAAGTATCAATTACAGCCGGTTTCTCAAATCTATCTAAGAAACGGCGATATCCGGGATGGATTAAATCATGGTGATATGCGGTTTATCTGGCTTTTTGGCGCTATTGCCGGATTTATTCTTTTGCTGGCCTGTATCAATTTTGTTAATCTATCCACAGCAAAATCGGCCAATCGGGCCATAGAAGTTGGTTTAAGAAAAACAGTAGGATCGGAAAGGAGCGGTTTAATTTACCAGTTTCTGACAGAATCACTGCTTATCAGTTTTGTTTCAATCTCACTCGGTTTTGTGCTGGCCTATATTCTTCTTCCTTTTTTCAATTCGCTTTCTTCCAAATCACTGGTTTTCCCGTTCTCCGAATGGTGGCCGCTGCCGGTTCTGATTCTCAGCTCAGTTTTGATCGGGATTTTGGCTGGTCTGTATCCTGCGTTCTATTTATCCGGTTTCAAACCAATCAATGTTTTGAAAGGGCAACTGGTAAAAGGGAAAAAAGGTGCGGACCTGAGAAGTACGCTTGTCGTTTTTCAATTTACAACCTCCATTATCCTGATCATCGGAACGTTTGTGATTTACCGTCAGGTTAATTTTATACTAAATGCAAAAGTGGGTTATAACAGGAATCAGGTTTTGCTCGTACATGGAACAAATACTTTGGGAGACAAGGTCGCTGTTTTTAAAGAAGAAATTAAGAAACTGCCGCAAGTCAAAAATGCAACGGTAAGTGATTATTTGCCGATCAAAGAAACAAAACGGAATGGAAATCCCTTTTGGCTGGACGGAAAAACAAAGGAAATGGCTTCAACCAGCGGACAGTTCTGGGTAACGGATTATGACTATATTGAAACCCTGGGAATGAAAATCGTTCAGGGAAGGAATTTTTCAAAAGATCGTAAGACGGATGAAAAAGCGGTTATCATCAACCAGAAACTTGCCAAAGAGCTTGGTTTGAAAAATCCTGTCGGGCAGTATATAACCAATGAAACGAACAATGGAAATAAACTCGAAATTATAGGCGTTGTTGAAGATTTTAACTTCGAATCTATGAAAGATGGTATCGACCCGCTTTGTATGAGTTTAGGTACAAGTCCTTCGATTGTTTCAGTTAAAATTGGTACGTCAGATACGAAAGGTGCGATTGAATCGATATCAAAAGTTTGGAATTCAATGGCTCCAAACCAGCCGATCCGTTATACGTTCATGGATCAGAACTTTTCCAAAATGTATGATGACGTAAACCGGATGGGGCAGATTTTTAGCAGCTTTGCAATTTTAGCAATTATTGTAGCCTCACTGGGTTTGTTTGCGCTTTCAGCTTTTATGGTAGAACAGCGCAGAAAAGAAATCGGAATCAGGAAAGTCTTAGGCGCATCCGTACAGAGTATACTGGGACTGCTCACAAAAAATTTCCTGATCCTGGTATTGATTTCCGCCATCATCGCCTCGCCGATTGCCTGGTATCTGATGCAGAAATGGTTGCAGGACTATGAATATAAAATTGATATTACCTGGGATATCTATGCCTTCGCAGGAATTCTCGCCGCAGCCATAGCAGTATTAACCATAAGTTACCAGGCAATAAATGCAGCTTTGATAGATCCGGCAAAAACTTTAAAAAGCCAGTAACAGCAATACATGCACCCCGTCCGACGGTTTTTTTTACCGTCGGACGGATTAACAAAAATCAGCAAGAGAAAAATAACCTCAAAATCAACCAGCCAGAAAACTTTCAATAAAATGCTTAAAAATTATCTCAAAATCGCCTGGCGGAACCTGCTTTCCAGTAAGCTTTTTTCTTCCATAAATGTATTTGGTTTGTCTGTCGGGATGACCTGCTGTATGCTACTCTTATTATACATCACGAGCGAGATGTCGTTTGATAAACATCAGGAACATGTCAATGATTTATATTTATTACGAAGTGAAAACGTACAGTCCAATGGTGATAAAATGGATAATCCCAGAGCTCCGGCACCTTATGCGCAGGCTGTAAAGGCGGAATTTCCGGAAGTGGAACAGGTTACAAGATTATGGTGGAATTTTCTGGAAGCGAAAACTTTGCTGAAAGTTAACCAGCCCGGAAAACCTGAAAAATCATTTTATGAAACCAAAGGAATCAGCGTTGATTCAACTTTTTTCGATGTCTTTACCTATCAGTTTGTCGAAGGTAATGCCAGAACGTCCATGAACGATCCGCATTCGGTGGTACTTTCAGAAGATGTTGCGCATAAATTATTTGGCAAAGAATCAGCATTGAATCAAACAATTCGTATCGGTGGAAGATCAGGAAATAATGAAGATTATAAGGTGACCGGCGTATTTCGTGATGAAAGTGCCAGATCGCATATTGATGCGCGTTATTTTGTTTCAATACATTCGGGTTGGGTAGGAGATTATCTGAGACAACCGGATCTGGATTTTACGAACAACAATATGTTCTATACATATTTAAGGTTGAAACCCGGAACAAGCGCAGAAAAATTCAGCAGCAAACTTCCTTCTTTCATCGAAAAATATGCGCGTAAGGATTTAAGAGCCGCAGGTTTTGATAAAAAACTTTTCCTTTTACCTGTAAAAGATATCCACCTTTTCAGCAAAATTGACAGAATTGTAACAGCGACTACCAGCACAACATACCTGTATATACTCGCATCCATTGCGCTGTTCACCTTATTAATTGCCTGCATCAACTTCATGAACCTGGCCACGGCGCGTTCAGCCAGACGTGCGGCGGAAGTTGGTATCCGCAAAGTGATGGGAGCAGGGAAAAATGGTCTGATAGGCCAGTTTCTTGGCGAGTCAATGGTACTAACTTTCCTGGCTCTGATCGTCGCGATTATCTCAGTGATCGTTTTTCTTCCCGTTTTCAATCAATTGGCGGATAAAAATTTAAGTATTTCGGAATTATTCAAACCAGAAGTTGCACTTGCATTCATCGGTCTGGCAATAATTACAGGATTATTAGCGGGCAGTTATCCTGCATTTTACTTATCGGTTTTCAATCCTCTGGATGTGATCAAAGGGAAATTTGTTAACTCGGTTTCAGCAACAACGCTTAGAAGAGGTTTGGTTGTTTTTCAGTTTGTAATTTCAATCGGGCTGGTTGTGGCTACAATGGTGATCCAGGGGCAAATCAAATTTATGCAGGAACAGCCGCTTGGGTTTACAAAGGATCAGCAAATCGTAATTCCTCTGCGCAGCCCTGAAGCCAAAAAAGCTTACACTGCACTGAAAAACGAAATTCTGCAAAACAATCAGGTTTCGGCAGCTTCGGGTACATCCTATTATCCCGGAATCATCAATCCAAGTGATATGTCTGTTTTCCTTCCGGGACAAAGTGTGAATGAAGATGGTTTGATCAAAACCAATGGTGTGGCCAGCGATTTTATGAAAACGATGGATTTTAAACTTGCTGCCGGACGCATGTTTTCCGCAGATTATCCGGCTGATACCAATAATAAAATTGTTGTCAACGAAGCCACTTTACGAAAATTCAGAATACCGCTTGACAAAGCCGTGGGGCAAAAACTTAATTTCAATATGAATGAAAACGAAATTGGTTCACTGGAAATCGTGGGTGTCGTGAAGGATTTTCATTTTGAAGATTTACATAAAGTCATTGAACCGTACGCGTTTTTCCTGAATAATGATACTAATTTCAACTACGTGATTGCGCACGTTAACACAAAGGATTTGAGCGCAGTTTTGCCATTTTTGGAAACAAAATGGAAATCGCTGGTACCGGAGGAGCCGTTTTCCTACACTTTCCTGAATGAAGATTTTCAAAGCAATTATTCAGCAGATGCCCGTACTTCACGTATTATCAACACGTTTACGGTTATATCAATTTTAATTTCCTGTCTGGGTTTATTTGGACTCGCAGCTTTTGCAGCCCAGCAAAGAACAAAGGAAATTGGCGTGAGAAAAGTCCTGGGCGCATCCATTCCAAGTATCGTGGCTTTGTTGTCCGGCGATTTTATCAAACTCGTTCTCATTTCTATTCTGATCGCTACACCGCTTACCTGGTATGTCATGGGACAATGGCTTCAGGATTTTGCTTACAGTATCAAAATGGAGTGGTGGATGTTTATTGCTGCGGGTATGTTGGCGATTGTAATTGCTTTAATTACAGTAAGTTCGCAAGCCATTAAAGCTGCAATGACTGATCCGGTAAAATCACTCAAATCTGAATAATGCGTAACTGATTTCACTTTTCTAACCTATACTAATCATGATCAGGAATTATTTAAAAATTGCTTTCCGGAATCTGATCCGGAATAAGGTTTACAGCACGATTAATATTGCAGGGCTGGCCATGGGTATCGCCGCTTTTCTTTTGATCCTTGAATATGTGAGTTTTGAAAAAAGTGTAAATCAATTCCATAAGAATCTGCCGGAAATGTACCGCCTGATCAATCTGGATAATAAGGGAAACACCTGGGCGGAAGTGGAACCTGCCTGGGCCACAAAGGCGAAACAGAATTTTAGTGAGATTAAGGATTATTGTCGTTTTGCAGATGACATCGCCAAAGGGATCGTTAAAACAGAAGGCAACAAAGCAGAATCTTTCCGGGAAAATAACATTGGATATGCTGATGGGAATTTCTTCGACTTTTTCAGTTTTCCGGTTTTAAAAGGAAACAAAAAATCGCTGAATCAACCTAAAATCGTATTTATTACAAATAAAATTGCTGATAAATATTTTGGCAAAACCGATCCGATTGGAAAAGTATTGACACTTTCCAATCAGTTTGGTACTTTATCCTATTCGGTTGAAGGTGTTTACGAATCGCCTGAAAATTCGGATATTAATCTGGATATGGTATTTTCATTAAAAACGCTTGAAAATCCGGCAAATCTGAATGGAAATGACTGGGCAAATTTGAATAACGATGACAATCAGTATATCAACACTTTTCTCTTATTAGATAAAGGAGCAGATTATAAGTCGCTGGAACAAAAACTTTCCAGATTCAGGGAAGAGAATCAGACAGATAAAGACGGCATCCAGTTCCGTTTGCAGCCAGCCGCCAATATTCATTTGGCTGAAAATTTAAGTGATACCTATCAAACCTCAGGAAATGTCAAGTATGTCTACACCTTGGGCGCAATTGCGTTTTTGATTTTATTGATTGCCTGGTTTAATTATATCAATTTATCCACAGCAAATTCGCTTAAACGCGCCAGTGAAGTGGGTGTGAGAAAGGTAATAGGAGCCACGCCGTGGAATCTGATTGGTCAATTTTTAGGTGAGTCCGCTTTGGTGAATTTTTTGAGTTTCTCCGTTGCTATTCTGCTTGTCTATATACTTCAACCCTTTTTCAATCAATTGATTGGAAAAAATCTTTCACTTGAAGTTCTGGGATATTCCCCCGTTTGGATTATTGGTTTGGGCGTTTTTCTGATCGGAATGCTGGCGTCAGGAGTTTACACGGCTTATGCATTATCGAATTTCAACCCAGTGAAAATCCTTAAAGGGAAGCTGACTAAAACGTCTCAAGGTGCTTTTTTAAGGAAATCGCTTGTCGTTTCTCAATTCAGTATTTCTATTGCTTTGATGCTGGTCACCATCGTGATTTACAGTCAGCTGAAATTTATGCAGAATCAAAATCTGGGGGTAAAAACCAGCCAGTTGCTGGTGATCCGCGGACCGGAAATTGGGAAAGACAGTACGTATAAAGTTCGTAAAGCTGCGTTCTGGAATGAGATCAGTTCGCAAAGTTTTGTAAAAGATTATGCGCTCTCGGGAAGTGTGCCGGGCAGTTTTTATAATTTCAACACCTCCGGATTTACCCAGCCGGGCTCCAAAGCCGGTGATGAACTGGCCTCATATGCCTTCACGATCATCGGTGACCGTTATCTGAATGTTTATGATCTGAAACTGAAAGCAGGAAGAAATTTTACGCCGGAGGAAACCAACATAGAATGGAATAAAAATTCAAAGGTGATTATGAATGAAAGAGCCATTCAGCAGCTTGGATTTGAGTCGGCGGAAGATGCCTTGAAAACCAAAATTAAATGGGATGAGCGTTATCTTGAAATCATTGGTGTCGTGAAAGATTACCATCATACTGGCCTGCAAAAAGCGATTGATCCAATCATTTTTTACCCGCAAAATAGCAGCCAGTATATTACGATCAGTCTTACCGCGGATAATATGCAGGAAAAAATAGCCAGGCTTGAAAAGATTTATAAAAATTATTTTACAGATAATCCGTTCGATTATTTCTTTGTTGATGAAAATTTCAACAAACAATATGTATCTGAAAAACAGTACAGCCAGATATTCACCACGGCTTCTGTCTGGGCCATTTTTATTGCCTGTCTTGGACTTTTCGGACTGGCAACATTTACAGTTGAAAACCGGAATAAAGAAATTGGCATCAGGAAAGTACTGGGAGCTTCGGTGGTCAGTATCGTCGGACTTTTATCAAAAGATTTCATATTACTCATTGTAATCGCCATATTGATTGCAAGTCCGCTTACCTATTATTTTATGCAAAAATGGCTGAGTGATTTTGCATACCGGATCGATATTTCCTGGTGGATTTTTGCGGTTGCGGCTGGCTTGTCGCTCTTCATTGCGGTGCTTACAATTATGTTTCAGGGAATAAAGGCGGCGCTTATTAATCCTGTCAAATCGCTCAAATCGGAATAAAATGAGTTTCACGCTAAGAAGGTAAGAAAAAGGAGCAAAGCTCGCAAAGTTTAAATCTTTGCGTACTTTGCCCCTTTCTTTTTTGGCTTTGCGTAAAAAACAAAATGCATGTAAATCAGACTAAAAATCCCAAATATGTTTAAATCAATTTTTGTAATAGTTTTCGTTTTCGCAGGTTTGGTTTGTCAGGCGCAAAAAATCATTAAACCGGATTTATCTGCTTTGTTAAAAGCCAATAAAATTAATGTTGTAAATCGTTCGGCAACTGAAATTGTTTCCGGTTCTAAGAAAAATGTTTTGCATCTCGATGGAAAACCTGAGGCCGGGATTGCATGGATCGATGATATCCGTTTTTCTGATGGAATTATCGAATTTGATGTAAAAGGAAAAAATGTTTTGCAGCAAAGTTTTGTCGGGATTGCTTTTCACGGTTCCAATGACAGTACTTATGATGCCATTTATTTCCGTCCCTTCAATTTCAGATCTACTGAAACAGAAAGGCAAAATCATTCAGTCCAATATATTTCCCTGCCAAAATTTGACTGGCCGGTTTTACGAAAGGAACATCCGAATCAATATGAAAAACCTATAAATCCGGCGCCTGAGCCGGAAGAATGGTTACATGCGAAAATAGTTGTTGATGGCCTGGACGTTAAAGTTTTTGTGAACAACAGTGCTCAGCCAAGTCTGGTTGTTAAAAAGCTTGGGAATAATAATAACGGGAAAATTGGATTTTGGGTTGGATATGGTTCAGATGGAGATTTTTCCGATTTGAAAATAACACAAAAATAAAAATCGTCCGTCACTGAACAAATTGTTCGATATTGAACACCTTAATTTGGTTAAGTATCTGATAATCAGATAATAGTTAAAATGGAATAGTTTTTTCGATATTGGCTTTGTAATCACTCTAAAGTTATGCTGAAAAACTATTTTAAAATCGCGCTCAGAAATTTACAAAGAAGTAAAGCCTACGCTTTTATCAATGTGTTGGGTTTGGCTTTGGGTATCACCTGTGCCATCCTGATTTTCACGCTGGTCAGGTATCATTTGAGTTTTGATAATTTCCATCCAAATTCTGACCGTGTATACCGGATGTTGACGGAGTTTCATAATGAAACGGTCAGTCTGGAAAGTGGTGTACCAAGTCCGCTGGGAAAAGCATTTCGTAACGATTTCGCTTTTGCTGAAAAAACGGCCAGGGTTATAGCATATGGCGACCAGCTGATTTCTCTTCCGGGCTCCAAAGACAACAAAAAATTTGAAGAAGAAAACGGGGTGGCTTATGCAGAGCCGGAGTTTTTTGATATCATGAATTTTCCATTGTTGGAAGGGGATAGAAAAACAGCATTGTTAGAGCCCAATACCGCCATTGTTACCGAAAAAATTGCTGAGAAATATTTTGGAAAGACAAATGCCATTGGTCAGCTCATCCGGATCAATAATGAGACGAACTATAAAATTACCGGCATTTTAAAAGATATTCCTGTCAATACAGACCGGAATCAGGAAATTTATCTTCCCTATGAAAATCTGAAAGACGAAAATCCATGGATAGCAAAGGACGATAGCTGGATGGGCGTTTATTCAGGATCAAACTGTTTCGTTTTACTGAAAGAGGGCGTTGCTCAGGCCACTGTTGAGAAGTCACTTCCACTCATTTCTAAAAAATATTACTCAGCAAAGGATGCGCCCGGCTGGCAATTCAAGCTTCAACCGCTTTCTGATATCCATTTCAATGCAGAATTGGGTGGGTATATGGAAAAGAAAAACCTTTGGGCGTTGACTTTTATTGGCATTTTCCTGATCGTAACGGCTTGTGTAAATTTTGTTAATCTGGCTACGGCTCAGGCATTAAGTCGTTCGAAAGAAATCGGTGTCAGGAAAGTTTTAGGCAGTTTGAAATCACAGCTTTTCTGGCAATTTATTTCAGAAACGGCTTTGATCACATTTTTCGCGTTGCTGATCGGGCTGATTTTGTCGTACATCGCCTTACCTTATGTAAATGAACTATTCAAAGCGCATTTAACTATTTCCCTGATTTCAGATATCACCTTGATTTTGTTTTTATTAGGTTTAGTTGTGACGGTAACCTTCTTTTCAGGCTCTTATCCCGGATTAATTCTGGCAGGTTTCCAGCCAATTTTAGCATTGAAGGGAAAAATATCCCAAAAAAGTGCTGGTGGCTTTACGTTGAGAAGAGGGCTGGTTGTGACACAATTTGCGATTTCACAGATCCTGATCATCGGCACCATCGTCATTGCAAACCAGATGCGTTTTTCAAAACAATCGGATCTTGGGTTTAATAAGGATGCCATGGTGATGATGCCGCTTCCTGTCAATGATCTTGCGAAAATGAGCACGCTAAAATCCAGGATCACTGAACTTCCCGGTGTGAAATCCGGAACATTCTGTTTTAATGCGCCCGCCGCTAGTTCCAACAATACAACCGGTCTGCGATACGATGCGCGTGCTGAGGACGAACAATTTGGCATTAATATGAAAAGTGCTGACGATCAGTATTTGAAAACCTTTGGCTTGAAACTGGTTGCTGGCCGTAATATTATGCCGTCTGATACTTTGCGAGAGTTTGTTGTAAATGAGACTTTGGTAAAAAAACTTAAACTGAAATCGGCAGATGAAATTCTGGGCAAACTGATAAGTATCAATGGAAATACCCAAAAAGCAAGGGTTGTTGGCGTTGTAAAAGATTTTTATAACTATTCTTTCAGGAGCAACATCGATCCAATTTGTATCATGGCAAATTATACGGGTTACCGGAATTATGCGGTCAATGTTAATATGGCCAACATGAAACCGACGATGGCTGCTATTGAAAAAATATGGAGTGAAACATACCCGGAATACGTATTTAAGTCAGCTTTTCTGGATGATAAAATTGCTGAATTTTACGCCCTGGATGATATTATGTTGAAATTGATCCAGTTCTTTGCCGGTGTCGCCATTTTCATTGGCTGTCTGGGATTATACGGTCTGGTTTCTTTCATGGCCGCTCAGAAAACCAAGGAAATTGGAGTCCGGAAAGTTTTGGGAGCAAGTATAGGAAATATCGTCTGGATGTTTGGAAAAGAATTTATTCGGTTGTTATTCATCGCATTTGTCATTGCCGCACCATTGGCCTGGTGGGTAATGAATGGCTGGTTACAGGATTTTAAATACAGGGAAGAAATAGGAGCGGGGATTTTCCTGCTGGCCATCGGGGCCACATTATTGATTGCTGCACTGACCGTCGGATACCGGTCTGTCAGCGCTGCATTGATGGATCCTGTTAAATCACTGAAATCGGAATAAGTTTAAACCTGATCTGTTAGTTACGCGGTTTTGCCAGATTGAAAATCTGGTAAAACCGTTTTTGTATAGATGACCACCTGGCATTATTCAACATCTGATTTTGCTATGATGAAATTTAGCTGATATCGAATTCTTTTAAATAGAAAAGCCATCGGTATGACCGACATTATCGCCGGGAATTTATTCCCTGAATCGGAATTTGGTGTTGTCAAGCTTTAAATATTGCAGCATTGTATTTTTAAAACCGAACAAAACTGTTCGCAATCGAACATTACATGGATAATAAATTATTTTAAATAGTTGATTATGAATTACTTATATCTTGGCATTCATTTTTAACTGTTTAACGTACATTGAGATTTCATTCAGAATCATACTGGATAGGTTGCTGGTAATACAATAGTGGTTCTGATCATTGTCGGGACCACTATTCTTCAAACCGCAACCCGTTTATCAAAAAGCCATGAAAATAAAATCACGTTAGAATTGTCCCATATAGGGGAAAAGAAAAATGCCAGAACCGGGAGAAATCCTGATTCTGGCATTTGCTTTTTATCGTCCAAAACTAATTTGCCGGATCTGCCGGAGTACTTGTATTATTCTGTCGTTCGTTGGTTGGGTAAGGATACCAGTCGCGGTTGCGCTCCGAAGCAGGGCGACCAAAACGGCGGCTGTCTTCAAGCTTCAAACCTGACATAAACAATTCAATACAACGGTTTCTGTAAATCTCAGTCAGAACCGAAGCTGCATCTGTTTCACCTGAATAAGCAGGCAAACCAGCACCGATTCCCCATACATCCGTTGTTTTTGTACGTACTTTATCCAATTCAGCAATAGCCGAAGCGATGGTGCCTTTTCTCGCCAATGCTTCTGCCTTGATCAAAGTTACTTCTCCCGGCAAATAAACGGGAATTTGGGCAGTGTTGGCTGTGAAAAAGCCGGTACCTAAATTCTTTGTAGGCGCAGCAGTTTGCGTGTAAAAGTTTACACGTTTGTCGGCAGCATCCGGTTTTAATGCATCCGGCAAACCAAGGGCGGTACTGATCGGCTCGGTTACATTTCTGTTTCCAAATGAGCTGAAGAAAATAGGGTTCTGACTTACATCATCATAATTGAAAGCTGATTTTTTCGTCAGGTCAACTTTGTTTGCTGCTGTCAGGGCTTTGTCATAATCTCCCAGCATCGTGCTGTAACGTGCGATTAAAGCCTGGATTGTATTGGACATATCGATGCTGTTAACAACACGTGTTGTAAAATCAGTGGAAGGTGGCGTTGTAGCAATAGAAGCTGCTGCTGTTTCCAATGTAGTAACCGCTTCTTTTAAAACCTCTTCACGCGTGTTAAAAGCGATATTTGTTCCGGTTCCAATCGGAGCCTGCTGCCAAAACTCGGCCAGATCACCCAAAGCCAAAGCTCTGAAAATGGATGCATAAGCCAGGATTCCACTTTTTAAAGCAGGATCGCCCGCTTTATCAATATTTTTCAGAATAATATCAGCATTGGATTTTGTTAAATGACTTTGTGCCCAAAGTGATGTTATCACAGCATTGCTGCCCTGCACGTTTCCCGAACCTTTGCTGAGCAAATCAAGATCTGTGTTACCGGCATTTAATACAAGCAATTCCTTTGTAGTAAGTCCGTTGGCAGAAATCATGGTATAAACAACACCGCCGCCGCCAACGCTATAACGGTATTGCAAGCCGTTTGCAAGGGCTACAAGTCCGTAGACATCGTTTACCACCTGCGTTTCGCTGGCCGCGCTTGGGTTGAGAAATTCTTTTTGCTCGCAGGAACTGAAAGTCAGAATCCCTGATGCCAGAATTGTATATATAAGTGTTTTTTTCATGTCAATAAGATTGTATTAATGAGCAAATTAAAAACTGGCAGAAATTTTCACCTGATAAGTGCGCGGAATAGGTACGTTTCCAAAATCCACACCACGCAATAAATCACTATTACCGCCAGCATTTGTTTCGGGATCATAACCATCGTATTTATCCCATGAAATAAGGTTGCGCCCGGAAAGTGCTACGTTTATGTTTTTCACATTTTTCAAAATGTTTGGCAAAGAATAAGAAATGCTGATCTCACGAAGTTTCACGAAAGAAGCATTATCAACCCGCCATTCTTCTGTGTTATAGATCGAATAAACATAACCGCGTGGCAGCTCGCCTTTCAGTTCTTTTTCAGAATAATCGCCAATACCAACACCCTGACGCGTGCGACGGTCAGCGTTGAATACCTGCATACCCTGAACCGCATCCAGAAGGAAACGGAAGCCGATGCGTTTGTAAGTAATATTGTTTACAAAAGAACCAGTCCATTTCGGGTTAGGATTTCCTATTATTTTTCGAACGGTAGTATTGGTAGTAGGTTGTCCCTGCCCATTTTCTGGTGAAGGCGTGTAAGCCAAAGGATCCGTTGCCGATTGAACACCTTTTTGAGATTGAGGTAAACCCTGAGTTGTCAATTTTTGACTTCCGTCTTCGTTCCGGGCAAAAAATGTTCCATAAAATACACTTGCAGCCTGTCCTTCAATCAGATAAGAAGGAGCACCGGAAACCGTGTTTTGAAGAATTAGCGGACTTCCCAATTTGATAATTTTATTGCGGTTCTGGCTGTAAATCACACTTACATCCCAAGTGAAATCCTTCGTTTGGATGGGTGTATAACCCAAACTTACCTCATAACCTTTATTCTGCATTTCACCCACATTGTCGATGGCACTCGTACCACCGCTTGTGGCGGCTAAAACACGATTCACGACCAGATCGGTGATTTTTTGCTTGTATGCTGTTAATCCCAATGTCAGTTTGTTATTCAGGAAAGTAAGGTCAAGACCGCCTTCATTTTCAGTCATGAATTCAGGGCGCACATTTTGATTAGCCAAAGTGCCGCTTGGTAAAATCGTATTCTGACCTAAAAAAGGAACAGAATTATACTGCCAGAAACGGTCATAACTTCCAATACCAGTCATGTTACCGGATTTACCCCATGAATAACGAAGTTTAGCAGTATTGACAACTTTGCCCAAACCACCTTTTGACCAGAAGTCAAGATCGGAAGGAATAAAACTGGCACTGAATTTAGGGTAAGTCTGGTGTGATTGTGACGAGGAGAATTTAGAAGAACGGTCACTGCGGACAGCTCCGGTGATAAATGCCAGGTTTTTATAACCAAAAGTCGCTTGTCCGAAAATCCCGAAAAGATCAAACTGGTCCAAAGTATAATTGGCTTTCACGGTTGTACTTGCGGCGCCACTTACAGTCTGGATAAAGGGTGCAAGATTTTGTCCGCTGGCAGCAGAAATATCTGTTTTGCTGTTCTGATAACTTGTTCCGGCAACCACATTCAATTTGAAATCCGGTGTCAGATCGCGTTCGTAGGAAATGTTGATATCGTTGTTATACTGGAAAGTTGAGCTGTTCACATTGGCTGCAAAACCTTTTGGATAACGCTCTGCCGGAAGCCCTGAAATCGTTGCATAGGGATATGCCGGGATCAGGTTTTTTCCCAGTTGAGAAAATGCATCAATACCAAAAATCCAGTCAATATTTAATCCTTTCAAAGGCGTTAAATTAAGCTGAACATCATTTACAGTACGGTTTACAGCCTGCGTAAATTTCATGTCTTCAACAACAGTCAGCGGATTTACACGTGTTGGTTCCACCGCCTGCAAATTACCATTCGCATCACGTTTGGTTATGTCGTAAATGTTGTTGGTAATATTAATCGAGTTGATCGGGCTGTAAAAAACGTTTCCGTTTGGCTTTTCATTGGAAAAACTGTTGTTGTAAGTAATCCCGGTTGAAAGTTTCGCCCAGCTTGCCAGTCTTTGTTCCAAACGCACACGAAGTCCATAACGCTGGAAATCTGTTCCCTGAACAATTCCCTGATTTTTCATGTAGGAAAGAGAAGCATAATATTGCGTTTTCTCGTTTCCACCACTGATCGAAAGTGCATTATCAGTTCCAACACCTGTCCTGAAAATCTCATCCTGATAATCATAACGTTGTACATCAACTACATTTGTAGCAAGATTTGCTTTTACACCGTCACGGGTAATTTCTGTTGTTGTCGTTCCCGGATTTGCTGCAATTTGTGCTGGTGTTAGACCTGTAATGGTTCCCAGACGTAAACTTGAATAGCCAAATTGTTTTCCATAAGTGCTGATCTTTAATTTCTTACGAAGCTCGTTCACATTTACACTCGTAGTGAAGTTTATCTGAGGAGCTCCGTTTTTTCCTCTTTTTGTTGTGATCAAAACCACACCGTTTGAAGCGCGTGAACCATATTGAGCGGCGGCCGCTGCACCGTTGATAATGTTCATCGATTCAATATCGGCAGGATTTAAATCGGCCATACGGTTTGTTCCGACAATAGCTGAACCAACCTGGTCTGACAACGCATATTGAGAAACGTTGACAGAAGTATTGCTCAAAATTACACCATCAATTACATACAAAGGATCCGAATTTCCCTGCAAGGATTTGATACCCCGCAGACGGATCGTCATCCCACCGGACGGATCTCCGGAGTTTTGGGTGATCTGCGCTCCCGGAACTTTACCTTGCAATGCAGAAAATAAATTGGAAGAACCGGAATTGACCAATTCTTTTGAACTGATAGAATTAATCGAGTTTCCCAGTTGTCTGCGGGTTGATTTGATTGTTGAACCAGTTACAACTACTTCGTCCAGAACGGCTACTGATTCTTTAATCGTAACATCAACCACGAGTGATGTTTGTGAGCCTAATGTGAGATTTTGACTTAGCGATGCATATCCGATCGAAGAGAAATCCAGAGAATAATTTCCAGGTTTCAAATCCGCATTCAGTGAATATGCGCCTTCGGCATCCGTTACGCTACCAACGTTACTTCCTTTAATAAGCACCGAAACACCCGGGACGCCCTGTCCGCCGCCGTCCTTCACTTTGCCTTTGATGGCATAGGACTGTGCCATGGCTTGCATCGATACAAGCATCACTACTGCCAATACAGTCACCGACCGCAGGTAGTGTATAGATAAATAGACCTTTTTTCTCATAAATGATTTTTTAAGGAGATGTGATAAAAGCTCAGAAAAACGCAATGATATCGACAAATATCCGCATATGAATCTCAAATATCAATAGGTTGTAATAAGTTTTTAAAAATAAAATTTCTTATAAATACCGTAGATTATTTTTTATAAATACTTTTATCAAAAATATTAAATCGATTTTTAGAATTATTGTAGAATTACCTAACTAAACATATGATCCAGCCTGCGACCTCCATGATGAAGAAAGAAAGACAGATGCTCATCATGAAGCAGATAAATCTGCATAATCGTGCATTATCCTCAGATTTAAGTGTCACCCTGAATGTTTCGGAGGATACGATCCGTCGTGACCTGAATGAATTATCAGAGGCTGGCAAGCTGGTTAAAGTGCATGGTGGTGCGTTATCTAAATCTTATCAATTCAACTATTCAACAACGCAGGCTTATGCTGCTTCGGCAAAACAGGCGATTGCGCAAAAAGCTGTTTCACTTATTAAAAATGACATGTTTGTGGTTATCGGTGGAGGCACAACTGTCAGTGAACTGATCCATCAGATTCCTATGGATATTTCAGCTACCTTTTTTACAGTCAGTTTGTTAACGGCTTTGCAGCTTTGTGATCATGCCAATGCGACAGTGATTTTTGTAGGAGGAACGATTGCAAAAACTTCCCAGATCAGTTCAGGGGGAGAAGTGATCAGTCGTCTTGCCGATATTCATGCCGATTTGTGCATTTTAGGAGCAAATGGAATCAGTTTTAATGAGGGAATTACGGAAACAGATATGGAAACTGTTCAGGTTAAGCGGGCAATGATGAAGGCATCAAAGCAAACAGCAATCCTTACGATTTCAGAGAAACTGGATACTGTGCAGCGTTTGAGAGTTTGTGATCTGGAAGAAGTCAATTATCTGGTGACGGAATTGGAAGCTGGGAGTGCGGATCTGAAAGCGTATCGAAGGGAAAATTTGGTGATATTGTAATTGATTTTTTATGAAGGTGTTTCAAATGTAATTTATGATTGATAAAAGGTGGAGTTATTGAAATTCATATGTCACCCTTTCAGGGTTTGGTTTGTGGATTGTTACGGTTTTTCTATAATAATGTCATCCCTTCGGAATTGTGGGTAAAATGGATTTTCAAAGTACTTTCCAGAATTTGGCTGTTCAGATGATATGATTTCCTTTAATAATGTCATCCTTCAGGATTGTAGACAAAAATGGATTTTTAACTACCATTCAGGGTTTTGGTTTGTGGATTGTTACGGCTTTTCTATAATAATGTCATCCCTTCGGAATTGTGGGTAAAATGGATTTTCAAAGTACTTTCCAGGATTTGGCTATTCAGATGATATGATTTCCTTTAATAATGTCATCCTTCAGGATTGTAGACAAAAATGGATTTTTAACTACCATTCAGGGTTTTGGTTTGTGGATTGTTACGGTTTTTCTATAAATATCATCCTTTCGAGATTGTAGGTGAAATGGATTTTCAAAGTACTTTTCAGGATTTGGCTATTCAGATGATATGATTTCCTTTAATAATGTCATCCTTCAGAAGCGTAGACAAAAATGGATTTTTAACTACCATTCAGGGTTTTGGTTTGTGGATTGTTACGGTTTTTCTATAATAATATCATCCATTCGGGATTGTGGGTAAAAATGGATTTTCAAAGTAATGTTCGGGATTTGGTTATTCGGATGATGTGATTTCCTTAATAATGTCATCCTTCAGAATTGTAGACAAAATTGGATTTTTAACTACCATTCAGGGTTTTGGTTTGTGGATTGTTACGGTTTTTCTATAATAATGTCATCCCTTCGGGATTGTGGGTAAAATGGATATTTAAAGTACTTTTCGGGATTTGGTTATTCGGATGATGTGATTTTCTTAATAATGTCATCCTTAAGAATTGTAGACAAAAATGGATTTTTAACTACCATTCAGGGTTTTGGTTTGTGGATTGTTACGGTTTTTCTATAATAATATCATCCCTTCGGGATTGTAACCGAAAAACCGTGATTACGAAGTTTAATTCGAAAAATCAAGAGTTATGAAATATAGAAGCGTATTTGATTTTAAATCAAGCCTTGAAATGGTGACACATTTCTGCTTCGTCTACGTTTTCCTACGCAATCACATTCTTTCAATCCGGAAGTCTCCCGGCTATAATCCCGAAGGGATGATATTATTATAGAAAAAACGAATCGTGCGAAATCCGAACCCTGAAAGGGTGACATAATGTGCACGATCCGTTTTTAATTTGAAATAAAATTATGGCAGTGCAAAAGCCACATAACTATCACCCTTTTTCGTGCCTAATTTTGTCCCGCCACATGCCACAACAACATATTGTTTTCCATTCACTTCATAAGTACTCGGCGTGGCAAAACCAGCCGCAGTCAATTCAGTTTGCCACAGAAGTTTCCCTGTTTTTTTATCAAAAGCTCTGAACATCCCGTCTTTTGTAGCCGCGATAAATAACAATCCGCCGGCTGTTATCACTGGTCCGCCATAATTTTCCGTACCCGTTGGGGCAATACCTTTTGCTGTAAGTTCTTTAAATTCTCCCAGGGTTTTTTGCCAGACATGTTTTCCGGTATTCAAATCAATAGCTGTTAAAGTACCCCAGGGCGGACTAATCGCCGGATACCCTTTGCTATCAAGAAATTTGTTATAACCGTTAAATTTATACGGTACAAAAGGCCCCTTTTTGTTTTTGTTTTCAGATACAACCTCTACTTTTTCATCTCCAAACAAAAATGCAATAAGTGCCTGTTTTTCAGCTCCGGTAATGCTTGTAAAACCTGGCATCATCCCTTTTCCACTCGTAATGAGTTTGGCTACATAATCACGCTCTCTTCTTTGACCAATATCAACCAGTGATGGATAACCGCTTTTGGGATTTCCCTTGCGTTCAGGGCCGTGGCATACCACACAATTCAAAGTATAAACCCGTTGACCCGGACTTAAATTAGACAATTCATCATCCTTTGGTGTTGGTGCAAGGCTTGCAATCCAGGGCATTTCGTTTGCATTGACATACATAATGCCATCAGGATCCACCGCCGCACCGCCCCATTCCGCGCCTCCATCGAAGCCGGGCAAAATGATTGTTGGCGTTTTTCCAAAAGGATGAAACATGCCTTTATTGGCTTTCCGATAAACATTTAACAAAGAATCACGGTCAGCAGAATGCGGGTTAATGTCTGATTCAGCGAAAGTGGTACGCGCATATGGTTTTGGTAAAGTAGGAACAGGCTGCGTTGGCCAAACTTTCTCTTCCGGAATATCACTTTTGGGAACAGGAATCTCGTTAATTGGATAAACAGGTTTTCCAGTCACCCGGTCAAAAACGTAAACAAATCCTGCTTTTGTTACTTGTGCGACAGCGTCAATGGTTTTTCCATCTTTTTTTATCGTAACCAAATTTGGCGGTGCGGGTATATCACGATCCCAGATGTCGTGATGAACAAGCTGGAAATGCCACATTCTCTTACCAGTTCTGGCATTCAGCGCCAATAAACTGTTGGCAAACAGATTTTGTCCGGCGCGGTTGCCACCATAAAAATCAAAACCTGCCGAACCGGTTGGCACAAACAAAATACCTCGTTTTTTGTCAACCGCCATACCTGCCCAGTTGTTAGCGGCACCAACTTCTGTATTTTTATAAACATCTTTCGGCCAGGTATTATAGCCAAATTCCCCTGGGTGAGGGATTGTATGGAAGACCCAGGCCAATTCTCCGGTGCGGACATTAAATGCCTGGATATTTCCGGGAGCCGCATCTGGCCCTTCTGAAAGTCGAAGCGGCATCATGATCAGGTCTTCGAAAAGCGTTCCGGGCGTATTTGAAATTACAAATTTATCTTTCGCAGTTTCTCCTAATCCTTTTTTCAAACTTACTTTTCCATCCTCTCCGAAGGATTTAATTGGTTGACCTGTATTCGCATCCAGCGCATAAAGCCAGGAATCGTAGGCATACAGAATTCTGGACTCGCTGCCGCTTGTCCAATACGTTACGCCGCGATTAGTATTTAGTCCGCCAGCTTTTCCTGCTGCAAATTTCCATTTTTCTTTCCCGGTTGCTGCGTCCAGCGCGAAAACCTGATTTGTCGCCGTCACGCCATATAAAGTTCCGTTAATAATGATTGGATTACATTGCACCTGTCCGGAATCCAGCGAGTGGTATTCCCAGGCTTTCGTAATCTGCCCTACATTGGAAGTATTTATTTGTGTTAAAGTCGAGTAATGATTACGATCGGAACCGCCGAGATATTCCGGCCAGTCGGCGTCTGATGATTTCTTTTTGTCGTCAATCGTAAGTCGTGCCGACACAAGTAAAACAGCCATAAGAACGATGGCAGGTAAAAAGATCTTTTTCATTAATGGGTTCAGGTGATTTAGATACTGTTTTCAGTAAAAAGTGAAGTTAATCGTTTTGATTGAATAATGTTGAGATTCAAATAAATTATTGGGTTGTGTGGATTTTGGGGTAACAATTAAATATATATGTAATGCGTTTTAACAGAAATAGGTCGTATAAAACAGGAGGCTCCTGACGGAGCCAACAATGGAATTTTCGAGTTTTTTCTTTAAGCAGGATGCTCTAACGAGCGGTCATTAATAGCAAGAAGTCGTTAGGCGATTTATATAGTCAGGATATTATCTTAGTGAAGTGAAAGATAATCTGTCTGAAATCGGCCAATCAATCAATATAGCGTAGGATCTTATCTAATTGATAATCATGATCTTTCAAAACTGAAAAATTATTAAACAGGTAGAAAATTACTTTATGTGGTGTCCTGTTTTAGCAAATGATTGTCATGTTCCGTTACCTGACTCCGAAGGAGTCTCCTGGAAATTCGAAAATGTTTCTTCTTACAACAAATAAGGCTTCAACTTAACTCAAATACAACACTTTCCTCATCATCTGATAACATACAAAACATAAGTTTGTCAGTTATTCAAAATCGTCAATCCGGCGGAAAATGATCAAAATATTGAAATGAAAAGAAGAGATTTTTTTAGAAATTCCTCCCTGACGGTTGCGGCGGGTTCGTTGTTTTCTCCATTGGATTTATTGGGAAATAATGACAGGATAATAAAAGGAAGTGGTACTGTTGCCAAAAATATAATTTTCATGGTGAGTGATGGTATGAGTACCGGTACACTCAATATGTCCAGTCTTTTATTACAAAGAAAAGAAGGAAGACAAAGCCATTGGATGCAATTGTATCTTGATAATAAGGCAAAACGTGCATTTATGGACACCGCTTCTGCAAATTCTTTTGTTACTGATTCTGCCGCTGCCAGTTCAGCCTGGGGCGGGGGAGTGCGGGTGAATAACGGATCTTTAAATGCGAATCCGGATGGAAGTTATAACAAACCAATTCTGCAAAAATTTAAAGAAGCCGGAAAGTCTGTTGGCTGTGTCACTTCTGTGCCGATCACGCATGCAACGCCGGCAGGTTTTTGTATCAATAATAAATCAAGAGGAGATCAGAATGATATTGCGCTTCAATATCTGCCATTGAAATTTGATGTCATGATGGGTGGCGGTCAGGATTATTTTGATCCGGCCAAAAGAAAAGACAAGGATGATGTATACAAAAAATTCGATGAAGCCGGGTATATAACCGTTAAAACGAAAAAGGAATTACTTAACATTTCTTCTTCGGAAACAAAACCTTTACTTGGTGTATTTGCGGATAATGCCTTGCCATTTTCAGTAGATCATCAGCATGATACAACGTTAATTGAGCAAGTTCCCACTTTGGCTGAAATGACAAAAGCGGCGCTTGATAAATTAAAAAAGAACAAAAAAGGCTTTGTAATGCAGGTAGAAGGTGGGAAAGTGGATTGGGCTGCTCATTCCAATGATTCTGCCGGATTGCTTTATGACCAGATCGCTTTCGACGATGCTATCAAAGTTGCCATCGATTTTGCAGAACAGGACAAAGAGACGCTTGTCATCATCACAACCGATCACGGCAATGCCAATCCGGGATTGTTTTCGGGCTCAATGACAGAGAACAATTTCGATTATATGCATCATTTCAAGCATAGCAATGATTGGGTTTTAAACGGAATTAACAAAAACTCAACCGCTTCCCAGATTGTTGAAAGATTGGAAGAAGCACAAGGTTATGCCATTAAAAAAGCAGAAGCTGAAAGTTTGCTGGCGCATTATACCACTTTGAATGAAGAAGGATTATACAATCCTAAAAAACTGCCATTTAAAGAACTTGGCCAGATACAATCTGCATATACTTCTATCGGTTGGGCAGGTATGGATCATTCTGCGGATTACGTCGAATTGGCGATGTTTGGTCCTGGAAGCGAAATGCTGAAACCATTTGTGAAAAACACGGATCTGCATAATTTTATGCTGGATGCCGCAGATGTCAGAAAGAGAAGCTGATAACATAATCATACGGATTTTAACCGTCCGAAACCGTACAAAAGTGTACGATTTCGGACGGTTTTATTTTATTTGAAAATATAACTATTTGATATACAATGATAAAAAACTGTGGCAAGGCTTTTTGAAAACGAAATAAACAAAAGAGAAAGAGAATCACCGGTAAATGTCTTTATTCTTGTGAATCAAAATCTCAAATCATAATTTATAATGATCAAATTAGAAAAAATTTCCAAGCACTATCCGGCAGGTTTTGGCAAAACATATGTGTTGCGCCATATTGATTTGAATATTAAAGAAGGCGAATTTGTCTCCATCATGGGTCCGTCAGGCTCAGGGAAGTCAACTTTGCTGCATATTTTAGGATTGCTTGAAGAGCCGTCGGAAGGTGAATATCTTTTTCTGGACGAGCCGGTTCAAAAACTTACCGAGAAAAAACGTACGGAATTACACCGTCATCATATTGGTTTCGTATTTCAGGCTTATCATTTGATTGACGAACTGACCGTTTATGAAAACATCGAAACGCCGTTGCTTTACAAAGGTGTTTCAGGATCTGAAAGAAAAAGCCGCGTGGCTGAATTGCTGGACAGATTTAATATGGTTGCCAAGAAAGATCTTTTTCCGCATCAGCTTTCTGGTGGACAACAGCAATTGGTAGGTGTGGCCCGTGCTATTGTGCATAATCCAAAAGTGATTTTTGCTGATGAGCCAACCGGAAATCTGCATTCTGAACAGGCGGTGGAAATTATGGAATTATTTCAAAAACTCAATCAGGAAGATAAAGTAACGATTGTGCAGGTAACTCACTCGGAAGCTAATGCTACGTATGGGAACCGTGTAATCAGGCTGAAAGATGGCTGGCTGGCCTGATTCGCACTTTTCCTCTATAACCTATCTATTAGTCATGAAACGTTTATTACTACTTTTTTGTCTTTTTCCCTGGTTTGCACAGGCGCAAAAAACGCTTAGCCTTGCGGATTGTGTTGAACTTCTATCCAGAAATAACCTCACTTACCGTGCTGGAAATCTTCAGGCAGAAGCAGCGCAGGCAAATCTGCGTCAGACGAAATCGTTGATTTTCCCACAGATTTATGTTGGAGCTAATCACAGTTTGAATCTTGGACGTAGTATTGACCAGTATACCAATGCGTATATTGATGAGCTTTACAATTACAGTTCCATCGGCGCCAATTTTCAGATGAATATATTTCAGGGTTTTAAAATCCAGAATCAGATTCGTCAAAGTCAGGTTTTGAAGGAATCGGCGGATGAAAACAGAAAAGCAGTATTAAACGCCCAAACGATTTTACTTTTGCAGGGATATGTAAATGTTTTGGCAACGAAATCTTTATATGAATCTTATGTTCAGCAGGTTGAGTCTTCCAAGCAACAGGTTGACCGGGTTGAAAAACAATTGAATGCCGGAGTTGCTGCGCAAAGTACACTTTACGAGATCAAAGCTACGCTTGCGAACGATAAGTTTGATATGGTAACAGCTTTGAATAATTATAAAACAGCCAGATTGGCTTTGTTTCAAAGAATGAATCTTGAACCGGACGATTCTGTAATTTTCGAACCGCTTAGTCCTATTGAATGGCCGGCAGATTCGAAAGATATTCAGGCCGTTTATGAAGATGCGCTGAAACAGTTTCCTGAAATTAAGAGTGCTGAATTGAGCCGCAAGAGTTATTACTATTTAGTGAAATCAATCAAGGCGAATAATTATCCGTCGCTTGTTTTAGGTGCCAATATTGGTGCATTTTACGCTTCCACAAACACAAATTTAGATTATTTTAAACAGCTGAATGCAACCCGAAACGGTTCGTTAAGCCTGGGATTAAATATTCCGATCATGGGCCGGTGGGTGACACGTCCACGTGTGGAACTGGCAAAAGTGCAGGAACGTCAGGCGCAAAACCAGACGGATATAGCAAAACAAATGTTGCGTCAATCGGTTGAATTGGCTGTTTTGGATGTGAATAGTACTGCTGATCGCTATGGCGCCGCGCAAGGCCAGGTGGAGTCATTGACTGCAAGTTTCACAGTTGTAGAAAGTAAACTGAATGCAGGTACCGCAAACATTTTTGAGTACGCATTGTCAAAGGCCAACCTTGGGAAATCTCAGGCCAATGCGATTCAGGCAAAATATGAATATATGATGAAACAAAGATTACTTCAATTTTACCGCCAGGGTAACTGGGCAGGGATATATTGACAAAGATATTGACATAGAAAACAGTTTGAGGCGAAGGCTGAAAGCGGAAAGTTTCTTAGTTAGTTAGGTTGGTAATACTTAGAGGCCGCACCACGTGCAGGCCTCTTTTTTTAATGTTTTTTGTTAAAATAATTTAAATTTTCACAAATCGTTTATTGGTTACATATTCTTCATTATATTGGCTTTGAAATCAACTACTCATAGTCATGAAAAAAACTCTTCTTATTGGTTTAACCGCCTTTATCGGTGTCGCTATGCCCGTTAAAGCACAGCTGCAAAAGGGAACGAAGTACGTTGCCGCAACAATTAATTTCAATGGTAGCCATCAGGCAAGCGACGGCTTGTCAAATTCTGCCAACTATGATACTAAGTATAGTACATTCAATTTAAACCCTTCTTTTCAGTTTGGAAAATTTGTGAGCGAAAATAGAATGATAGGAATAGGTATTGGTACGAGTATGGCCTTTTCAAAAAGCAAAAGTAGCTACTCAGGGCAGGATCATCTATCCAAGAGTGGCAACATTGCCTATAATCTTTCGCCCTACGTAAGACACTATAAATTACTTAGTCCAAAATGGGCTATCTTTTTGAATTCTTCGGTGAATCTGGCTTATCTGCATTTCAAGAATACGAGTAATGGTGAGGCGAAAAAAAACGACGGTTATTCTGCTGGATTATATGTAACGCCAGGTATTTCCTATTGGATCACACCAAGATTTGCTTTGCAAACGGACCTGAATTTTTTGTCACTATCAGCAGGATATAATCATTTGCCGACCACTAAAAATTTCTACTTCAACTCTGCGGTGACAACTGGATTAACTAATTATTTCTCGGTAAGAGCGTCCTGGTATCTTCAAAAAAACTAAATCTGATCATGAAAAATATATTTTACTTCATAGCAATACTTATTTTGGGTTCTTCCCAAACGGCATTGGCACAATGGGAAGGGCAGAAATTCATGTCAGGATCTGCATCGATTATGTTCAACAACAATAATCCTGATTTGCAAAAATCTTCGAATAATTACGGTTATAGTTTCAACGTTGGGTTAGGAAAATTTAAAACCAGTACCAGAGCTTCCGGATGGAATCTCAACACATCCCTTTCCGGTAGCAAACAAAATTTTACTACTAACAATAATGGTATACCTACGAATAATGAGAAAAATGGAATTAATGGTTTTGGAGTTGGAGTAGGACGCTTTTGGCAGTTTTACAAACACTTTAATGAGAAAGTTGGGATTTTCGTGGGACCGGATGTTAGTGTTCGCTACAATAATTCCAGCCAATATTCAAATGCGGGTGATGGGGTTTCTTTGATAAAAACCAAGACAAATGTCGTTTCGCTTTCTGCTGGTTTGAGTGCCGGATTGTATTACAAATTGTCGGAGAAATGGTGGATTACGGGTAATATAGCTGTATCCAATTTTGTAAATACCAATTATTCCATCGTGAAGTCGGGTCCGGATAATCGCGATTATGATATAAGTCAAAAAGCATTTAATTATGAATTTTCACCGTCCTTTCAATTTCCAAGCGTAGGTTTTGGTGTTCGCTATTTTTTATAGAAGAAGTTGAAGTACAAATAGTAAATAATTAACCAAACACTATTAGAAAAACGGTAGATACGCCTTCTTAAAAGGTATCTACCGTTTTTTTGTTTCAATGAAAAAGTATTTTGTTATTCTTGGTGTTCTTTTTATCTCCTCCTGTCACAAGCCAAATTATTCTGCGCTGGACAAATCCTGGGAGCCTGATTATCCGGTAGACCGGTCAGAGAGTTCGATTCAGGCTTTTGAAAAGAAAGATATGGAAAAGATGCCTGCACCGGGTGGAATTGTTTTCACCGGGAGCTCAACATTTACCAAATGGCAAAATGCGGCTCAGGATCTTGCTCCATTACCGATTATCAACCGCGGTTTTGGCGGATCTACATTTCCTGAAGTGATCCATTACGCGGATAGAACTATTTTTAAATATCACCCCAAAACCGTCGTCATCTACTGTGAAAATGACATGTTTGGGGAAAAGTCAAAAACGCCGGAACAGGTTAGGGACGAGTATGTAAAACTTACCAAGATGATTCATGATCATGAGCCAAAGGCAAAGATTTATGGTATTTCATTAAAACCTTCTCCGTCACGCTGGAGTAAAAAAGCAGAGGTTGAAAGGGCGAATAAACTTATCATGGATTTTATAAAAAGTGATCGTAATCACGAGTATGTCAACATCTGGCCGGTGATGATCAAAGATGGTCGTCCGGATGGCAGTATTTTTATGAGTGACAGTCTGCATATGAATGAGGAAGGTTACAAACGGTGGACATCCGTATTGAAACCAATTCTGCTTAAAGACGAGTAAGAGAAATTTGATATCTGGCTGGCAGATTTTGGTGATTTTAAAGATTTAAAAGTACTATTAAGGGTATAGGTTTTAAAGTAAAGTCACTATATTAACCGAAAAAATAGATTTCCGGAGATTAAAAGTGATAGCGCATAAAAAATAATGAAAGTAACGGCGGTTTTTGATATTGGCAGGACCAATAAAAAGTATGTACTTTTTGACGAAAAGTATCAGATTGTAGAGGAGGTGACCGAATCCCTTCCTGAGACAGTTGACGAGGACGGATTTCCGACAGAGGATATTGAACTCCTTACTGAATGGGTTCAGGAGCGTTGGACAGATCTTAAAAATAATCCTAAATATCAGATTCAGGCTGTGAATGCGGCGGCATATGGTGCAAGTCTAGTGCATCTTGATGCCAGTAACAAGCCGGTTACACCATTGTATTCCTATCTTAAACCGCTGCCGGATGCGTTATTAAGCCAGTTTTACAGTACGCATGGTGATCCAACCAGGATCGCACTACAGACAGGTTCTCCTGCTATGGGTATGCTGAACTCCGGAATGCAATTATATTGGCTGAAATACGCACAACCGGAAGTTTACAAGAAAATAATTTCTTCCCTGCATTTGCCTCAGTATATTTTATACTTGCTAACAGGCAGAAAAGCAAGTGATTATACCTCGCTTGGCTGCCACACGGCCTTATGGAGTTTCGAAATGTGGGACTATCATGAGTGGGTAAAAGCAGAAGCAATTCAGAAAAAATTGCCTCCTGTACTAGCTTCTTCTTCTTTTATTTACAGAGATGGAGAGAAAAGTATGCAGTCAGGGTTTGGATTGCACGACAGTTCAGCTGCTTTGGTGCCGTATCGTCTGGCAATAAAAACACCTTTTGTTTTGCTGTCGACCGGAACCTGGTGTATCAATTTCAATCCTTTTTATTCAAAACCATTAACAGGAAATCAGCTGCATCAGGATTGTATGAATTACCTAACGCCTGAAGGTAGCGGTGTTACTACTTCCCGTTTGTTTATGGGGAAAGAACATGATTATCAGGTTGCCCGCATCGCTGAATATTTTGGAAAAGACGCTGATTTTTATAAAGGTGTTGTATTTGATGAAGAAATATTAAAAGCTGATACACCGCCATTTTATTCTGCTTGTATGACAGGAAACGGTCCTTTCCCCGAAGCTAACACCAGGGAATGGCAGGTGAGTGCCTTTGCATCAGCAGAAGCTGCATATCATCATTTGTTGAAAGCGCTGACTGATATGTTGACGGTTTCCCTGAATCTTATTGGAATTAGTGAAGTTCAGGCAATATATATCGATGGTGGATTTTCGAAAAATGAAATTTTCACAAAACTCGTAGCTCACAATTTCCCGGAACATAAAGTTTACGCTACGGATCTGCCATATGCAACTTCGCTTGGTGCAGCTCTGCACGTTACGCGTCCGCAATCTTTTGAATTTTTGGGAGAGATTAAGGAAGTTGTTGGTTTTTAAGTAATTGTATGTTTATTGAAAGCTCCATTTGCTTTGGCAATTGGAGCTTTTTTTATTCAAATATTTCATAATCTGTACGTTATACTGGTATAGATTTGTGCGGTGATATGATCATCATTAAATTTGTGTTATGATAGAAAGTATTCAACACAAAGGACTTAGATTTTTGTTTGAGAATGATGATTCATCTAAGCTAAACGCACACTTAGTTGAACGTTTAAGAGAAATATTATCTTTATTAGATACTGCTGAAACTGTTGAGCAGTTGAATATTCCTGGATATAGATTGCATAAACTGAGTGGTGATCTTAAAGAATTTTATTCTATAAAAGTAAATGCAAATTATCGTATTATCTTTCGTTTTAATAATGGAGACGCTTACGATGTTGATTTCCTGGATTATCATTAAATATTATTAATTATGCTGAAAAGAGAAATGAAACCTGCACATCCGGGAGCTATTTTAAATGGTATGATTGAAGGGCTTCGTGAAGAAACGAATCAGGCATATACTATTTCTGAGCTCGCAAACGGCCTTGGAGTGAACCGTAGTACACTCTCGCTTATTTTAAATAAAAAGTCTGGTATTAGTCCTGAGATGGCTATCAAATTATCAGAAGCCTTTGGTACAAGTGCCGAGCTTTGGATGAACCTGCAAAAAAAATATGATCTATGGAATGCTGAAAAGAAAGTTAGTCGGGAATCAATAAGGCATTTTGTAAGTTCGGAATCCAATACACTTCAATCAGCTTAGTTGCGATCAACTAATCCTGCTCCAATTCGTTTCTTCTTTCCGCATATTACTTAAATGTTTTTTAATCGGAGCATTTTCCGGTAATTCCAGATCAGGATCTGTATTCAAAATTGCTTCGGCTGAAATTCTCGCGGCTTTTAATATTTCTCCGTCCTGGGCGAGGTTCGCAATCAGTAGATCCATTAATCCGCTTTGCTGAGTTCCGGAAATGTCACCTGGTCCGCGAAGCTGTAAATCTACTTCTGCTATTTCAAACCCGTCATTGGTGCGGCACATGGTTTCAAGCCGTAGTTTGGTTTCCTTACTGATTTTATAATCGGTTATCAGAATACAATAAGACTGCTCCGCTCCCCGGCCCACTCGTCCGCGAAGCTGGTGCAGTTGGGATAAACCAAACCTTTCGGCATTTTCAACTATCATCACTGAAGCGTTTGGCACGTTTACACCAACTTCAATAACAGTCGTAGCGACCATGATTTTTGTCTCCGCTTTCACGAAACGGGCCATTTCGAAATCCTTATCCTTCGGCTTCATTTTGCCATGAAGAATACTGAGCGGAACATCAGGAAACGCTCGGGACACACTTTCATAACCATCCATCAAGTCCTTTAAATCAAGTTTTTCAGACTCTTCGATTAAAGGATAAACCATATAAACCTGTCGTCCTTTTGCGATTTCGTCACGAATAAAACCAAAAACAGAAAGCCGGTGTGCATCGTATCGATGGACGGTTTTGATCGGTTTTCTGCCTGCCGGTAATTCATCAATGGCAGAGATATCAAGGTCGCCATAAAGTGTCATTGCCAATGTTCTCGGTATAGGCGTGGCCGTCATCACGAGCATATGCGGACTTGTGTATTTATTTTTAGCCCAAAGTTTGCTTCGCTGCGCTACGCCAAACCGATGCTGTTCGTCAATGACACAAAGACCCAGATTTTTAAACTGTACTATATCTTCTATTAGCGCATGAGTGCCCACAATAATCTGCATCGAGCCGTCCAGAAGCTGTGCATGAATGATTTCACGCTCTTTTTTCTTTGTTGAGCCGGTCAGTTTTCCAATGTTGATACCTAATAAATCCGCAAATTTTTTCAATCCCTGATAATGCTGATCTGTCAGGATTTCTGTTGGTGCCATCAAACAGGCTTGTGCATCATTATCCAGTGCCAAAAGCATCGTTATAAAAGCTACAATTGTTTTTCCGGAACCCACATCACCTTGCAGCAAACGGTTCATTTGTTTTCCTGTTTTCAGATCTTCACGAATCTCATGCAGAACACGAACCTGTGCACCGGTCAATTCAAAAGGCAGATGATTTTCATAAAAATCCCGAAGTAAACCAGTTTTGGTAAAAATCTGTCCGGGATATTCTGTTTTATGCAAAAGCTTGTTTTTGATCAGCCTGAACTGATTGTAAAAAAGCTCTTCAAACTTTAAACGTCTTTCTGATTGATGCAGCCAGGCCTGACTTTGTGGGTTATGTAAATTCCAGAGTGCGTCCGCCTTGGTAACCATCCGGTATTTCTGAACCAGATTTTCCGGTAAAGTTTCATGAATATGCGGTCTTGAAATTTCAAGCAAAGTGCGAATCAGCTTGCCTATCACCTTGCTGTCAACAAATCTTCTGCGAAGTTTTTCAGTAAGAGGATATACAGGCTGCCAATAACCGCCTTTTTCATTTTCAGCTGTCAGTAATTCAATTTCCGGATGTGTGATACTCCATTTGGATCCAAATGCAATTGGTTTTCCATAAACAATATATTCCGCATTTGGTCGCAGGCTTTTTTCAAAATACGTAATTCCCTGAAACCATACCAGCTCCAAAATTCCACTTCCATCAGAAAACTGGGCTACGAGCCTTTTCTTACTTCCTTCACCAACAATCGTCCATTCCCGGAGCCTCCCCTTGATCTGAGCAGCAGGCATAATTTCTGATAACTGGCTGATTCTGTGAAATATAGTTCGGTCCTCATGACGAAAGGGGTAGTGCTGCAACAAGTCGCCATAAGTGAATATTCCCAATTCCACATTAAGTAGTGCGGCCCGCTGTGGCCCCATGCCTTTAAGGAATTCGATTTTTGTATCGAAAAAATTTGTTCGGACGGATGTTTGCTCTCGGGAAGTCATTTTTCAAAAGTACAAAATTTGATCTAAATGGCTTGGTTAACAACTTTTGAATTACGTATTTCGTTTTTGAAACAACAACCATCACTTAACCAAGTTTATGAAATCACTATTTTTTAGTTTATTCCTTACATTAGTAGGTCTGTCATTTGCATCAGCACAAACTGCTCCTGAAAGCCCGAGAATTACTGCCGAAGGCAAAAACGTTACAGTAGCATACGGACAACCTTCAAAACGCGGTCGTGTTATTTTTGGAAAAGAAGGCAGCGGAAGCCTTGAACCATTTGGAAAAGTGTGGAGAATAGGAGCCAACAACGCTACGGAGATCACATTCAAAAAAGACGGAATGTTTGCAGGCAAAGCAGTTAAAGCCGGCACTTATACTTTGTTTGCTACGCCAAACGAAAAAGAGTGGACTTTGATTCTTAACAGCACTTTGAAACAATGGGGCGCTTATAAATATGAAGAAATTAAAGACAAAGATGTTTTGAAAGTAACAGTTCCTGCGAAAACTTATTCAACATCAATGGAAAAACTGACTTTCACTGTGAAAGATACTGAGTTACAATTCCAGTGGGATAAATCGGGTTTTACTGTTCCTTTGAAATTCTAATTTTCAATATCAATAAAAAATCGCCGGTACTGAGCAATCAGGGCCGGCGATTTTTTGTTGCTTTACAACAAGTTGTTTTACATATTTTGCCGGATCATATTTTCTAAAACCTGGAGATGATCTGTGAAAGCTTTTTGTCCTGTTTCTGTCGCTTTATAGGTTGTCAGCGGTTTTCTTCCGTTGAATTGTTTTTCAAACCGTACATATTCCGTTTCTTCCAATGCTTTAAGATGTGACGCAAGATTCCCATCCGTGAGTTGTAACAGCTCTTTGAGCTCATTAAAACTTACAGCATCATTCACCACCAGTACCGACATGATACCAAGCCGTACCTTACTTTCAAAAACTTTATTAAATTTTTCTAACCATTCCATTCTGCCCGCAAGTTATGAAGTCATTCCCGAACTACTTGTTGACTTCCATAAAAAGTAGTGCATCGCGGTTTCTCAGCCAAACGGCCTGATCGCGTAAATTATTTGCCTGAGCCGTTATCAGCGTCGAGGCCAGGCCGGTTCCCAATGATACCCAAAAGAATTTTTTCAACGCATCCCGGTTTCCGGTTATTAACGAAGTAATAGATCCCGCGGATCCAACAAGGGAAATTACCAGAGCAATATTTTTTCTGCGTCTTGACTGCACATAAAGCTGCATACCGCCCGGAGAAATTGTAAATTCACTGCGGATAGCTTTTTGTCCGGTATAAACTATGTTGTCCTTGATATAACTGTTATTTCCCTGAAGATAAATCGTCTCTTTATCATACCATTTTCTGGCCGTGCTGTCAACTGTTATGGGTATCGCTACTTGTGCATGAGCATAACCGGTTGATAAAATTAGAAAAAACAGTAATGTAAAACCTCCTTTATTCGAGATCTTCGAGGCCTTATTTTCGTCCAGATCATATTTTTTGTACATCGCCAGTCCATACACGATGTGCAGTAAGCCAAAACCAATCGCCCAAAACAATAAAGAAAACCCTGTGAAAAATAAAGCAGTACATCCAATAGCGATTTCAAAAATTCCCATATAGGAAACTTCTGGCCAGGTATAGCGACTTGCGTTAACAAGTGCCAATCCGTAAAAAATTAGTGTTGCCGGTAAAACCAGCCAGATATATCCATAAGAAAGCATGGCGAGACAAAAAATCCCGCCCGTTACAAGCGGTATCATCATACTTAATAGCAGCCGTCTCGAACTGCTGTTCCATAAATGAAATCCCCGTTTTCTTCCTTTTCTAACGGTGAAAATAATGCCGACAGCCAGCGAAAAGAACAAGACCAGAAATCCGTCAAGAAGTAAAAAGCGGATTGCTTCGTTTTGTGTTGTGGCAGCAGCTGGTGTGTAAGAAAAACTTTCTGAAAACCAGTCTGTTTTTAAACGAACATAAGCGACGGCCGCACCGATAATCGCAAATAAACCTGCAAAAACACCACTTAATCCGCTTAGTGACAGGAACTTTGAAGACCGTTCCATCAGGCTTCGGATTTCGTTCAGTGTGTGTAACGAGTCTTGATTTGAGGACATATAGATTAAGTCAGATGCTAAAATGAAGGTTTAGTTTATCGTTTGAAATACATCCCAGATTTTGGGCAGGAAAATGAAACCGGCAACAAAGATGGCTGAAATGGCCAGAATTAAAACACCTGCTGCGGCTACATCTTTTATAATTTTAATGGTAGGATGATAGGTTGAAGATATCATATCCGCAATTTTTTCAATGGCTGTATTAAATGCTTCCGCTGCCCATACAAGGGCAATCTGGATTATAATAATACACCACTCTATGTTTGAAATTTTGAAAAAGATTCCGGCAATGAAAACGACCACAGCAGCCAGTAAATGTATTTTAGCGTTGTTTTCGTAACGAAATAAAGTAAAAATGCCAACACCTGCGTACCGGAAACTTTTAATTGCTTTACGAATATTTATGGGTTGATTCATTTCTATTGAGTTCTGCGAAAATATGGAACGCAAAGTACAACAACATCAGCACGAACGAAAACGTGAAGGTATGTTTTATGGCAAACGGATCAATCATGCTCTTCAGAATACCGCGCGAAAGTGCAACGGGATTTGAAACAATGTCCCAACTATTCCAACGGCCATAGCGACCCAGAAATACGCCAAATCCGCTCAGAAACATGGAGAAAGCTACGATCAGCCACGCTACGTATTGATTCCAGCGTTGGGTAAGCAAGCGGTGTACAATTCTTATGGAATAAAGTCCTGTCAAAAAGCCGGCGACTGCAAATGTGAAAATCATAACGGCATCATACCAAACCATGTTTTCCGGTGTAGCCCTGATATGTAAAAGATCTGTGATAATGTATGGTGCATTTGGAAAAAACAGAAGCCAGATGGTAAGATGAACTAACAGCAATAAAGTAGGAGTGCGTTTAACTGTTTCTCTTTCCCAAACCCATTTGATATAAAACAACGGGACCCAGGCCAGAAACAGATTCCAGATCATAAAAATAAATCCCAGGTTCTGAGTCACAACAATCCTGAAAAACAGAAGAGCAACCGAAGACGCTGATACCAAGGCAAGCAATGCGAACTTCGAGTTGCTTTGTAAATAGCGGAGAATTTTGTCCATCATCTTTTGGAATTAATTAAAAGTACTTTGAGTTACAAAGTAAATACAACTAAACTTAATACGCTAACATTTTGAATGATTTTTTAGCGTCTTTCAGAAATGGTTATGGATTGATTATTTTTTAGCAGAATAGGTTTCCATCATCTGCCATTCCCTGCCTGCGGTTTTGGCTTTGAAGGTTTCAAGGCAGCCGCGATCCTGCAAGGTTATGTAGCAGGTTTTTCCATTACTGCCTCCAAAGCAGATGTTGGATACTTTTTTTCCGATTGTTGTAATGGTTTGAATGACTTTTCCGTCAGGTGAAAGCACTGCCACTTCTCCTTTTCCGTGACGGGCTATGTATAAATTGCCTTCAACATCACAACGCATGCCATCCATTCCACCATCTGCAAAAGTATGGATTAGGCGTTTGTTGGTTAAGGTTCCGTCACTGGCAAGATCAAAAGCCCAGACATTTCGTTGAACACTTTCATTAACGTAAAGCGTTTTTTCGTCCGGACTAATGTCGATTCCGTTGGTTGTTCCCATTTTTTCGGCCACAAGTCTTGTTTTTCCTTCCGGAGAAACATGCCAGATCTGTCCTGTGCCGTCTTTCCAGTTTGGATCTGAACAAAATATATGTCCGGTTTTTGTAATGGCCAGGTCGTTTGGCTGGTTCATTTTTGGTTCATTGGCAAAAACGGTAACAGTCTTTGTAATGATATCGACTTTCAAAACATTGTGTCCTGTAAAATCGGCAACGTAAAAAGTATTTTTATCACCAAAACGGATTCCGTTTCCGGTACTTCCTTTGGGCAGCGTAATAAAAAATCCTGATTTGCCTCTTTTGTTCATCTGGGCAATAGTCCCGTCCCTGGCAAAATTAACCGCATAAACATTCCCTTCAGAATCCACAGCAGGGCCTTCACAATTAGCAGTGAACTCACCTTCAGCGGAAAATTTTTTGCTTGAAGTCTGGGCAAAACAAAAACTTTCTAAAAGACAAAATGTGCATAAAAGGTAGATAAAGGTTTTCATGGCAGAGTAAGGTAGGAATTGAGGGAATTAAAAGATAAGTTTTTAAGATCAGTTTTTCCACTTAACAGCACATCCAATCGGCTTGGTTGATAAGGTTACGACTGGTTTTCCTTCTAAAAGGTTTGTTACGGCTTCATCAACATAAAACTTGTTCGCCCCTGCCGGATCCTGTGGATTGTCGTCGATCATACCGATATATGCAACCGTAAATTTGCCATTAACTCTTGTCAGCACAAAAGCCTGTGGTGTACGGGCCACGCCAAAAGCGCGGGCGGTTACTTGCGTTTCGTCAGAAAGATAAGGGTAGGTATATCCTTTGGAAGACGCCCGTTCCTTCATTTTTTCAAAGGAATCGTCCATATGGGTGCCCGGATCACTTGGATTTATCGCAATCACCGGAAAGTTCCGGGATGCGTATTTATTGTTTAAAGCAATAATTCTGTCTTCATAGGCCTTTGCAAACGGGCAATGGTTGCTAGTAAATATTACGATCATTCCCTTTGCAGCGTTGTAATCAGCAAGCGAGACCGTTTTCCCATCTATATTTTTCAATTTAAAAGCGGCAACGGCGTCACCAACCTGATAACCACCGTTTTGTGCAAAGACGGAAGTTATGCTGATCAATGTGATAAGTGAAATCCACAAAAAGTGTTTCATCTTTCTAAGTTTAATAATCATTCAATGCTCATGACGTTAGATAACATAAAAGTAACCCAAACAAATGTTAAGTATTGTTAATGTTAGCAAAAGCGGTCAGCCGCGCTTCCTACCCTTATTATGACGTGAAATAACCCGATGGCAAGTTCACCGCTAAACATACGAAATTTACTTATTATTTCACGTTTCTATTGCAATACGCACCAAAATGGTGACATGTTGAAACATTTTTTACATAATTCAAATGATAATTAAGTTAAAGCGTTGTGATTCTGTGGATATCTGCTTATCTTTGCACCTCGTTTTTGAATATCAGTTTACTATAAATTATTATCATGTACGCAATCGTAGAAATCGCAGGTCAGCAATTTAAAGTTGAAAAGGGTCGCGAAATCTTCACGCATAGGCTTGAAGGTGACGTGAACGCTGCTCTTGTGTTTGACAAAGTCCTACTCGTTGATAACGAAGGCACAGTACAAGTGGGTGTTCCTACAGTAGCAGGTGCTTCTGTAAAAGTTACGGTGCTTGAACACCTGAAAGGTGAAAAAGTGATCGTCTTCAAAAAGAAGAGACGTAAGGGTTACAAAGTTAAAAATGGTCATCGTCAGTATTTGACTAAGATCAGCATCGACGAAATCGTAGCTTAATTAAAAGCGGTATTCCGCTGCGGTCTGGTATTTATCAGGCTTATTCACAATCATCGAAAAAATTAAAAGTTAAGATATCATGGCACATAAGAAAGGTGTAGGTAGCTCTAGAAACGGACGTGAATCAGAAAGCAAGCGTCTGGGTGTTAAATTATTTGGCGGAGAGCACGCGAAAGCGGGCAATATTCTTGTTCGTCAGCGTGGAACAAAACACAATCCGGGCAACAACGTAGGTATCGGTCGTGACCATACTTTGTTTGCTTTGGTTGAAGGACACGTTGTTTTCCGTAAAACTCGTTTGAACAAATCTTTTGTTCATATCGAACCTATCGCGGTTGCAGCTGCTCCTGTTGAAGTTGTTGCAGAAGCATAGTCAAAAGATTTTCGGTTAAGGCCGTAAAAGATTTTCAAAAACCCGACGGATATTTCCGCCGGGTTTTTGTTTTTAATAGTATGAATTTAAACCAAAAATATATTTCCTGTGTTCTTTGCAAGGATTGAAAGAGTCAAATCATCCTGTATCACTGAATATTATTATTTATCATGTTATCACGTCCTGTTTTTGTATATACTGAATTAAGTCCGAATCCGAACTCTATGAAATTCGTATTGAATTTCGAATTGGTACCGGAAGGTCTTTCGTTTGATTATCCATCGCTGGAAGCAGCAATGGAAGAAGGTAAAGCTTCACCTCTGGCGGCGGATCTTTTCCAATTTCCGCATGTACAAAGGGTTTTTATTGCGAGCAATTTTATAACAATTTCCAAAGGTGATGATATCGCCTGGGAAGAAGTTTTGCGTGATACAAAACAGTTTATCAAAATATATTTTGAAGAAAATCATCCTGTGTTTTTTCAGGAAACGATTGAAAAAAATACACTGATCGTAGATGCAAGAGATTCTGATACTGTTCAGAAAATTAAAGCAGCTCTTGATCAATATGTGAGGCCAGCTGTGGAGTCTGATGGTGGCGCAATAAATTTCCATTCTTTTAATGAAGATACCGGAACGGTGAAAGTTTTGTTGCAAGGATCATGCAGCGGATGCCCATCATCTACTTTGACCTTGAAAGCAGGAATTGAAAATTTATTGACGCGTATGGTGCCTGATGTGAAGGAGGTTGTTGCAGAGGGGGTTTAATATATTTGCAATCGGCGGTTGGTTATCAGCAGTCGGCTTAGATCGTTAATAATCCAAATTTGAAGGCCGAAAACTGATAGCCGACGGCCAAAAGAAAACCTTGCCTTCGGGCAGGGTTTTCTTTTTTTGATTGCAATTTGCTAGCTTTCGGGCAATGGGAAATGGTTTAAAGTTTTTTATTGATAAAATAGTTAATCTTCAATCGGATGGCGACAAATATTTTCCGGTGGGAATGTTTCCGGCTTATCGTGATAATGCACTGATTGGCTATAACCGCCCGGATACTACCATATTTTTTTCTGCCATAATTGCTTTCACTTTGCAGTCAGTTCGCGAGAATTGCGATTTGGAAACACAGCAAAAAATTAATTTTGTTATATCAAAAGTCGTTCAGAATTATCCTGATTTTGAGAACAAGGATGGTTTGAAAACCTATAATTTCTGGAAAACCAAACCTTCAAAACATTTCCCAAACGGTTATCTCTTTCGTCATTTTGAACATTTCAGGATTCCGGATGATGTTGATGATACTGCCTTTGTTTATTTGACTTCAAATCCTGAAAAGGATGAAATTTTGTGGTTGAAAGAAAAGTTGAAACTACATGCAAATGGTTCGAAACAATGGATACAAAACACGTATCCGGAATATCAGAAACTGAAAGCGTATTCAACCTGGTTTGGGAAGGATATGTATATTGAATTTGATGTCTGTGTGCTGAGCAATCTTCTTTATTTTGTTTTCAAAAATGATTTGCCACTTAATGAACATGACGAGGCCAGTCTTGAATATATCCGGTCGGTCATCGCCACAGCTCGTTATCTGACCGTTCCGTTTCGTTGCGCCCATCAATATCCACGAACGCCTCTGATCATCTATCACGTGAGCCGGCTCATGGCTGCTTTTGATCCTGTTCAACTACAACCGGTAAAAGAAAAATTGATTGAGGATACCATTCAGCTTTTGAAGGAAACAAAAAATCCGATGGATAGGGTTATTCTTTCAACTTCCCTATTACGGTTTGGAATAAAAACAGAACGGATTGCGGTGGAGAATTTCACAGCCCGGGATTTTAAAAATTTCTATTTTTTCATAGCCGGATTAATGACGGCCTATGAAAATAAAATACTTTACAGGATTTCCAGCAACAAAATATTCCATATGCACTGGCTTTGTGAAGCGCATAACTGGACGCTGCTGGCTGAATATGAAACCTTATGGAACAAATAATTGACTCGACAATGCTTCTGCGTGTAAGGCAGATTATTGTAGAAAGTTATGATACCAAAACATTTGTTTTTGAACAACTGGATGGGGGAAAATTACAGTATCAGGCGGGGCAGTTTCTTACCTTCCTGATTAACAGGCACGGACACGAAATCAGACGATCTTATTCGATGAGTTCTGCGCCGGCCACGGACGAGTTTCCGTCTATTACTGTTAAAAGAATACCAAATGGGGAGATTTCCCGGTTTTGGATTGATTTTGTACATGAAGGTGATATTTTAACAGTTCTTCCGCCGTCGGGTCGGTTTACTTTGGAAAGGCCAAGTGGTTCGTCACGGGATATCATTCTGATCGGTGCCGGAAGCGGTATTACACCGTTATTTTCCATTTTGAAACAGACACTTACGACTGATCCGGCAAGTCAGGTTACGCTGCTTTATGCCAACAGAAATGAAAAAACAACTTTGTTCCTGGAAAAAATTGAAGCCTGGAAAACGCGTTATCCTGACAGACTTCATGTAATTCACATTCATAGCAATCCATCCGATCATTGGAATGGTGTAAGGGGAAGAATTAATAACACACGGCTTGAACAAATGGTCAGAGCTGCGATGGTTTATGAACCTAAAGAAGCGCGCTTTTTTATTTGCGGGCCTTATGGATTAATGCGTTCGGTTGAAATTACCTTACATTATCTTGGTTTTAGAAAAGAGCAGATTAGAAAAGAAAATTTTGTTGTCGGAAGTCCTCCGGCGGCTCCCAGTGAAAGTAAGGCATATGAAATTAAATTGAATTTTAAAGAACAGGAATACAGATTATTCGTTCCGGCGGATAAAACAATTCTCCAGGCGGCGTTAGATTCGGGCATACATTTGCCTTATAGCTGCAAAGGTGGTGTGTGCGCAAGCTGTGCCGGTGTTTGCAAAAGAGGTGCTGTGCATATGACCATTAATGATGTTTTGACAGACAATGATCTGAAACAAGGCTGGATTTTGACATGCACAGGATACCCGCAAAGCGATGATGTTGTTGTTGAAATAAAATAAAAAGAAAACAAAAAAGCGTGCAGAAGAAAATCCGCACGCCTGGTAAAAGAGTTTAGAATAAGTGGGTAATTTTATAAGGGTTTAGGAATAATATTATGTGTTTGAAAATTACTTAAACAAAACAATGGTTATAGCTTTAATCTGACAAATTTTCTCGCAACATTTTATTATAATGCAAAATTAATTGTAATCTGTTATGATGCAAGCATTTTTTACTAAAAGTGCACGAGCACACGGTAAGTTTCCTACAATGTGCACGAACACATATTATTTTAATGCAATTGCTGTTAGATTTGTAAATCTAGTACACAAAGTTTAAAAATCAAGGAAATTTTAAATAATGTATTGAAATTTTATTGTTTTTATAGATTTACCTCTCGTATCTAGTTTTTTGAATAGTCAGTCCATCATTGTACTATTTTTATATACACTTTATTGGGTTAAATTCCCGTTCGTTATTTTCAAGAACCAGTGAAAAAGAGAATTGTCAGAATAAAAGATATTGCGGAAAGAGCTGAAACATCGAAAGGGACGGTGGATCGGGTGTTGCATAACCGCGGGCGGGTATCGGAAGAGGTGCGTGAAAAAGTTTTGAAGATCATTGAAGAAATGAACTACGAGCCCAATTTCCTGGCTCAATCACTAAAAACACAGCGAACTTATCAATTTATAGCGTTGGTTCCGGATCCAAAAACGGATCCTTATTGGGAAGCTCCTGAAATCGGACTTGCCAAAGCAGAGAAAGAATTGAGGCAGTATGGGATTTCAATAAGCCGTTTTATTTTTGATCCCCATGACGAGGAGTCGTTCATTTCAAGAGCTAGGGAGGCTACTGCCGAGAATCCCGATGGTTTGCTGGTTGCTCCTTTGTTTTACAAAGAGGTTCTTCCGTTTTTCAAAGAATGGGAAAATTCCAATATTCCTTACGTGCTATTCAATACCCAGATCGCAGATGTTAACCCGCTGTGTTACATTGGGCAGGATTCCTATCAGAGTGGATTTTTGGCAGCCAAAATCCTGACTTTTGGACTTCCGTCGGCATGTACCATGATGGTTCTTCACATCAATGAAGATTTACCAAACTCCGCACATTTAATTACCAAGGAAAAAGGCTTCAAAGATTATTTCGTTAAGAACAACCTGACAGACAAATACAGGGTGATTGAGACTGAAATCAATTTTGTCCAGGGGGAATCATTTGATGAAAAATTCGGTCAGATAATATCTTCTGCGGGCGATCTGAAAGCAATCTATGTAACCAATTCGAGAGCTTTTGAGATTGCCGGTTATCTGGAAAGAAATCAAATCAAAGATATTAAGTTGATCGGATACGATCTGGTACCGCGGAATATACATTATATCAATAACGGCTATATTGACTTTGTAATCAACCAGAATCCGCTTGGGCAAGGTTATTGGGGGATTTTTCAGCTTGCCAATTATCTTGTTTTTAAGAAAGAGATTGCTCCGATAAAATTTCTTCCACTGGATATTATCACCCTTGAAAACCTGGAATATTATCTGGATCCGGAACAATAGGAAAAGGAGTTTAACAAAAAAGAGGATTTCAGCCATGCCGAAATCCTCTTTTTTGTTAGCACTGAATTCTTATAATTCACCAAACTGGGTATACATTTCTTTCAGTTTAGGCTCAGTTTCTTTTGCCCGGATATCTTTCCTGATCGCCGGTACGCCCTGAATATCTGTTAACAATCCCAAAGCCTGGTATGCACCAAAACGGACAAAATAGGAGGGGCTATTGCGCGCCATTCCTTCAAGCACAGGAATACTTTTACGCTGCACATCCTGTTTTGATTTGATGAGATATTTTCCGAATACCTGAAGGAAATTATATTTTTCAGTTGGTTTCATGCGCTTCATTTTTTCAAGAAACCATTCGTAGCGGTCGGGTTCTGCCAGACCGGCATAATAATTTCCAACTGCGGCCACCACGGCATCATCCGGAGAATCTTCAAACTGTGCGGCAACATCTTTGGCATCTGCCGGCTGGTTTACAAGATATTTATCAAGAGCCACTGAAACAACCTGATAAGAGCTGTCACTCAACGCTTCCCTGAAAACAGGATCATTGTTGTTATCCCCAAAAGAAGCAAGCGTAATGATCGCCTCTGCACGTACCTGCGGATGCCTGTCTGTCCGCGCACGGCTCTGGATTATTTTTTCAACATCAGCAAATCCATCACCGTCATACTCCGCAAAGTTAGAAATGGCCATTTGGCGTAGTTTCCAGAAAGGGTCTGTCATTCCTTTGATCAATACATTTCTGGCGGTAGAATCTTTTAATTTACCTTCCAGTTGCGCCAGTGCCTCATATTTTTGTAAAAACTGGTCTGAATGATTGTATTGATAAACCAGTTCTGCACGGTCTTTTTCCTGTTCAATACTACCAAGTAACTGAGATTCGGCATCAAAAATTACCAGATCAGGCTTTTTAGCTGATGGGAATTCCAAGGTTTGATTCACCTTATCCACCAGCACGTTATAACGGTTTTTCTTTCCGCCCGTCCAGACATCAACTTTCAAAGGTAGTCGGTAAACCGTTGAGGCCAGCGTGTCCTGGGTCTGTGTAATTTTCAACAAAACCTTATTCGTAGTTGTCGAATATTCCTGTTTTATTTTTAACAAAGGATGTCCCGGACGTAAAAACCATTGGTCAAAAAACCAGTTCAGATCTTCGCCTGTTACTTTTTCAAAAGCTTCACGGAGATCAGAAATTTCGGCTGTTCCCAAAGCGTGTGCTTTCAAATATGTTTGTAATGATTTAAAAAAAGCATCGTCACCAACATATTTCCTTAGCATATGCAAAATTCGTCCGCCCTTTGCGTAGGAATGGCTGTCAAACATATTTTCCCGGTCTTTGTAAAAATACCGGATCATAGGCACCTGTTTCGTTTCCGCTTCTGCCAGATATGTTTTCAACTCCTGCAAATTCTGCCAGTCAGCTTCATTTCTTCCAATGTAATATTCACTCCACAAATATTCAGAGTAATTGGCAAAAGATTCATTCAGTGGTAGTTGACCCCATTCTTCGGCCGTAACGTAATCACCAAACCAGTGGTGCGCCAGTTCATGCGCAATAACCGCATCTGAATTTCCATCTAATATGGAACGGGCATCTGTTTGTACGCCTTCTTCATGTACCGTCGCTGTGGTATTTTCCATCGCACCGGCCACGAAGTCTCTCACTGCAATCTGTGCGTATTTTTCCCAGGGATATTCAATTCCGAAAATATTTGAAAAGAACGCCATCATTTCCGGTGTGCGCCCAAAAATCGCATGTGCATCTCCGCCGTATTTCGGCTCAACATAATAGCTAAGCTCCAGTCCGTTTGGCATCATATCTTTGGCAACAGCAAAATCCCCAACGGCAATCATCGTCAGGTAAGGAGCGGCGGGAAGCGATTGTTTCCAGTGATCCGTCCGCAGACCGCTGTTATCAGGTTCCTGGGAAATCAGCAATCCGTTGGAAAGCGTTTTATAAGTACTGTCAACCGTTACGTAAATATCCTGCGTGAACTTCACATTAGGCGCATCAACGGTAGGAAACCAGCAGGAACTGCCTTCTGTTTCGCCCTGTGTCCAGATCTGTTTCGGCTTTCCTTCATCCATTCCATCCGGATTGATAAAATATAAACCTTTCTCATTCGGGTTTTCGTTCTGGCTTTCGCGAGGAAGTTCATTGGGTTTGGCAACATAATCGATTTTGACTACAATCGTATCTTTTGACGTATATTCCTTTGCAAGTTTGATAACCAGCTTACGCTTGTCATAAGTAAAATCCAGCTTTTTGGCAGATTTCCCAGAGATTTCCTTTAATGAAGCAGAGCCGAAATCTCCCGGATCGGAAAGTTGGGTAATACCTTTAATGTCAAATCCTTTTGCATCCAGCTCGATCGTGTTCTGAGAATAAAAATGCGGCTTCATGGAAATGATCGCCGTGCCGTGAAGATGCTGCCGAAGCCAGTCAAATTCAACATCCAGCCGTGTGTGGATAAGATCGTGTTTGAGCGTTCGGGTAGGTCGGTATGGTCCCTGACGGGTGATGACGCCTGGGTTTCTTCTTAAAACAGTATCTCTTTTTGCAATGTGACTTCCGGCATTTGCGCTAAAAGCTATAAATAATAAGGCTATTCCAAAGAAGTTGCAGAGGCCGTTACGTAGTAAAACGCTATTTTTTTTATCGGTCATATCTGCTTTTGGTTTGGACATATTTTTAAATGTGGTCAAAGTGTTGAAGTGTTAAACGAATTACTTTGAAATCGGTCTGAACTCTAAACGGTCAGTGTCTGGCCGGATAAAGCAGCTCGTCGTGCCGGAATATATGAAACGGCCAAGGTTATGATAACGATAATACCTGCCGTTAAAAGTATATCCTGCCATATTAATTTCACAGGATAGGCATCAACAAGTGCTGTGGACATGCCCATGGAAACGAGTCCGTAGCTCATCTGCAACCAGCAAATAAGTATGCCACTCAATATGCCGACGATCGCTCCCGACAATGCGACGATCGCTCCTTCGGCCAGAAATATGTTTCTGATTAAGGAAGGCGTAGCGCCAAGTGCGTACAACATGGAAACATCTTTTTTCTTTTCAATCGCTAACATGCTGAGGGAGAAGAAAATATTGATTGCTGCCACTAAAATAATAAAGGATAAGGTAACGGCAACAAACAATTTTTCAACACGAATAGCACGAAGCAGATCTGCGTTCATGGCATCCCGGTCGCGGACTATAAATTTGCTGCCTAATTTAGAAGCTATCTCCTCCGCAACATCTTTTTCAAGATATCCGTTTGATACGATTTTTATTTCCAGAGAAGAACGCTGACCCTGATATTGAAGCAAAGATTCAACGACAGGCAACGGTGCTATGACATAATCATCATACCTGTTTTCAATAAAAAATACACCGCCGGGACGGATTACTGTTTGGTTGAATGCTTCGGTGGAAGTAACATTCAGCGTTTTTGTTCCTGTTTTGGGATACCATAATTCCAGAGGCGTAATGATATCTTCCAGTGAAATAGATAATGCATTTCTCACCCCTTCCGATATGATCGCGTAAGGCGTGCCATTGGGTCCGTACAGTTTTAATGAGCCTTCAATCAAAGCGGTATCTAATTGTCCGCGCTTCGCGAAGGTGCTGTCTACGCCTTTTAATCTAACAATGGTTTGTTGATTACCATATCGCGCCAGCGCATTGTCTTCGATAACCTGTGTGACAATGTTTACACCTTCAACTGATTTTACAGATTTCAAAATTGAATCAGAAACCAGAAAACGTTTTCCTTCGGCGGGCGTAATAGTTACGTCAGCATCAAAGGTTTTGAACATTTTCCGGTTCAGATCTTCCATTCCATTAAAAACAGAAAGCACGACAACCATTGCCATCGTACCCACGGCAACGCCGGCCATGGCGATGCGAGCGATCACACTGATGAAGCTGCGTTTATTTCTGGAAAAAAAATAGCGAATGGCAATTCGGTACGAAAGATTCATTGTCAGTATCGCGAAAGATCAATTCGTTTCTTCTTCTTCGTCCGGTTGAGCAGGAGGAATTACAATATCTGCAAACAAAAGATCCATTTTTGCTGCGTATTCGGCAGTATCATCAATATAAAATTGCAGATGAGGCACAATCCTTAACTGATGACGAACACGTTCAGCCAGTTTTTGTCTTATAAATTTGGTATTTTCCTTTATCGTTTCAAGTAAAAATAACTTATTCTTCTCTGGTAAAAAACTTAGATATGCCCGTGCAATTCCCAGATCAGGAGAAACGCGTACAGCGGTAATCGTCACGAAGGTGCCGTTTACCAAATGTTTTGCATCCTGCTGAAAAATCTCACCTAAATCCTTCTGGATTTGTCTCCCTACTTTTTGTTGTCTCTTCGATTCCATCTTTTTCTGAATTGGCGACTTTGGAATATGGTATAATCATCCTGATTATCATTCCGCTATCACCCTTTACTTCTCTTACCTTCTATATTTAATACAAATATCCATACTTATTTTGTTTTTGTAGACCCCTCCGTTGTAATTTCGTGAAAGTATTCATGTCGTCCTATCTAACCAACCAGTTTCTTGCTTAGTTTTTTTCGGGTTAATGCGGCTTATCAGATGATTAGTTTAGTAGTATTTTTTCTACTGCTAAGACTGCCGTTCTTTTTTGGGGGAATACCTTTGCTGATACCTGAGTTGAGCTGGATGCTCGTTGGAGAGCAAATGAACCACGGTTTTATGCTTTACCGGGATGTCTGGGATAATGTTAGCCCATTTTCAGGATTGACCTACTGGCTCATCGATTCGCTGTTCGGAAGGGCGCAATGGGCGTATCAGCTGGCGGCTGCCGGACTGGGGATTATCCAGATACTTTATTTTAATTATGTAATCTATTCCCGCGAAGTTTTTCCGGAACGCACCTACATTCCCGGTGCTTTGTATGCAATTTTCCTGAATATATCCTTTGACCTGGGCACGCTTTCGCCGATGTTGATGGCCAATACATTTTTACTTTTTGCCTTTGGTTTAATCGTAAAAATTCTGGTTAAGAGAGAAGCTACGAATCAGGTTTTTGAAATGGGACTTTATATTGGTATCGCCACCCTGTTTTATCTGCCCGCTTCATTATTTATGATCTGGGCATTTTTGGCGCTGCTTTTTTATACCGGTGCAACAATCCGTCACCATTTATTAGGACTTTTCGGCTCCATTTTCCCCTTGCTTATGGTTCTGTTATTCTTCTATATGAATGATGGGATTGAAAGTCTTAACCGCAATTTGCTGACTTCCGTATTTCAGGTAAAACAATATAATCTTAACGATTTTTCGTCTTTGCTCGCTTCGTTGATTCTCCCGCTGGGTTTTGGGATTATGGGTTTTACACGGATTTTTACGACTTTAAGATTTGTCAACTATCAAACCAGAATCCAGCAGGTAATGGCTTTGTGGTTTATCGTGGCGGTTTTTACAATCCCGTTGATGCAGTATCTGGCTCCGATGCAGTTTGTGATTTTCATTCCGCCAGCTGCGTTTTTCGCGACCCATTATTTTCAGAGTTTCAAAAGGAAAAGTATTGGTGATGAATTTCAATTTGTTTTGATGACTGCCATTATTGTCTTCATACAATATCAGGGAACGAGAGGAATTCTACCGGGAGTTTCCATGGGGAAACTGGAAAATTTAAGATCTAAATCGGCATCATTACCACCCGAAATCAGAAACAAAAGAATTTTAGTACTTGGCCAACATGCAGGTGAGTATACCGAAAATTTCAGTGCAACACCATACCTGAACTGGGATCTGTCAAGTTACGATTTAAGAAATCTGGATCATTTTGACAGCGTTATCCATGTTTATGACAATTTTAGAAAAGATCCCCCCGACTATGTTATCGACAAGGCGAACCTGATGCCAAAACTTTTGTCAAGAGTTCCGGCGCTGCAAAGTCAGTATAAGCTAAGTCAGTGGAAAGGGATTTATCAGAAGATTTAAGTTCCTCAAAAAAGTAAAGACCGGTCATCAACAATGGCTGGTCTTTACTTTTTAATAACGATTTATATTTTCAACAAGCGATTTTGTTAACGCGTGTCTGGTGTCTTCCACCTTCAAATTCTGTGTTTAAAAATGCTTCGATACTAGCGATTGCCGTTTCCAGCGTTATAAATCGAACCGGAATGCAAATGACATTGGCGTCGTTATGCTGACGTGCCAAAGCTGCAAGTTCCAGATCCCAAACCAATGCAGCGCGAATTCCCTGATGTTTGTTTGCTGTGATGCATACGCCTTGTCCGCTTCCGCATAACAAAATTCCTCTATCAAATTCATGATTTTCAACACCGCCTGCTACGGGATGTGCGAAATCTGCATAATCTGCCGAGTCCGGGGTATATGTGCCAAAATCTTTTACTTCATAACCGTTATTGGTAAGCCAGGTCGTGATTGGTTCTTTGTATGGAAAACCGGCATGGTCGGAACCGATAGCAATTTTTTTCATTACTTTTTTGTTAATTGTGTCAGGGTTATTACAATTCTTAACAGGAATTTGTTAAAATTTCTCATCTCGATTTGAAAAGGAAAACAAAGGTAACAGCAAATCAATGAACTAAAATATTTTTGAAAATATGAGTGATGAATTAAAAGATGGAAATGCAAAATTAATTGATGTATCCCTTCTTAATCCTTCTGTTCCGGAAGATGAAAAACGAATCAAGGAAGCATTTGAAGACCGTAACTGGAGTGAAATAAAAAGTGCGGATTCCTGGGTTATATTTAAAGTAATGGCTGAGTTTGTTGAAGGTTTTGACAAAATGGCTAAAATTGGTCCCTGTGTCACGATTTTCGGATCGGCCCGCACTTTGCCTGATAATCCTTATTACAAAATCACAGAGGATATTGCCGCCAAACTTGTACGCCATGGTTATGGTGTGATCACCGGCGGTGGACCGGGTATCATGGAAGCGGGTAATAAAGGTGCATTTGAGCAAGGCGGGAAATCGGTAGGTCTGAATATCAAATTGCCGTTTGAACAGCATAGCAATCCCTACATCGACCACGATAAAAACATAAATTTCGATTTCTTTTTTGTGCGTAAGGTAATGTTTGTCAAGTACTCACAAGGATTTATCGTAATGCCCGGTGGTTTTGGAACTTTGGATGAATTATTTGAAGCGATGACTTTGATCCAGACAAAAAAAATCGCCCGTTTCCCGATTGTTTTGGTTGGGAGCGATTACTGGTCCGGTCTTATAGACTGGATTAAAAATACAATGTTAACAGCCGGCAATATCAATGAGGCAGATTTAAAATTGATCAGCATCGTTGATACGCCTGATGAAGTGGTCCACGTCATCGACGAATTCTATTCTAAATACTTGCTGAAACCGAATTTCTGATGAATTATTTCATCAATTATTTGAATCAGCTTTCTGCTTTGTCTCCGGAATCTGCGGAGGCGATAGACCATATCACGATTCATAGAAATATTCCCAAACATACATTGCTGCTTCAAAACGGCAGTGTATGCAGGGAATTTCATTTTCTGGAACGCGGGCTTGCCCGTGTTTTTTACTACAAAGATGGAAAAGAAGTAACGGCCTGGTTTGCCTCTGCTAACCAGATTGTGAGTGCCATTGACAGTTTGTTTACAGGAAATCCTTCTCAATACAATATTGAAATCCTGGAAGATTCAGTGGTCTGGAGCCTCCAATATCATAAAATCGAACCTGTTTTTGAAAAATATCCTGGTGTTGAAAGGCTTGGACGTTTACTGATCACCAATAATTATCTCCTTCTTGACGAACGTATGAAACTCTTCGCCTTTTGCACAGCTGAGGAAAGATATGAACGTTTGCTACTTCAAATTCCTGATATTTTGCAAAAGGTTAAGTTAGGCCAAATTGCTTCTTATCTCGGGATTTCTCAGGAGCATTTGAGTCGGATTCGAGCTGGGTATAAAAGATGAGGTTTGATCATGATTCTCCGGTTATGAGTTTAGACGAATGCACGATTTTGATAATTATCAATGGAAAGATTTTCTGATGAGCAGAGATTTGGCCTATACTAAGGCTTCAAATTTTATAATCATGGAAATTTTGCTTGTTTGTGCATATTCTATTTTAATTACCTATGATCTGGTCAATTCATGGGTAGTGTTAATAGAAAGAAAGAAAAGAGTTTTTCTTCAAGTTGGCCTAGCCGCGACAGTTCTGCTATTTCTCTACATCGGTTTGGGAATTTTCCCAACAATTTCTGCTAATAACCTGCGAGGGTCTTTTCTGGGTTGGTATGCGCTCGGGTATACTTTGCTCACGACTTATTCTGTCTACGTTTTTGTCATTTGGACAATCATGTCCTTTTCAATAGTGAAAGAGATAAATACAGCTAAAAGACCAGTACAATATGGCCTCAGACATGCTGCATTTTTATTGATTGGTTCATGTTCAGCCTGTTATCTGACCATTCTTGGGAATTACTATTTATTTCCGCCAAGTGGAGTTTCACTAATAGATATATTTTGGGTACTGATTTATTTCATCTTTTTAATTATCGTAATGATCCGTATGATCTGGGGTGAAAAAGTTGATTTCGGAAGTCTGGTTCGTGTTCTATTCTCCTGCGTAATGGGTTTTCAATTGTTGTTATTTATTATGTTGCTAGCCGACCAATTAGTTCAACGCTTAAATAGCTGAATTTGGTTCTAACGTTTGATTTAATTATATCCAGATTTTTATACCTGTCATCTATTAAATTCTGTAAGTTTTGAATTTAAAAACAACATTCAAAACGCCAAATAAGGCCCAATTTTCTCAATCATCTTTTCATCCAAAACCCTGACTTTTTTCAAATCCTCAATGGATTGGTAAGATCCATGCTGCGTTCGGTAATTAACAATGACTGTATTGATTTTTTTGTTTCGTAAATATGAATGCTGGCTTAATTCTTCGGAAGTTGCTGTATTAATATTGATTTTCTTGACAGGACTCTGGATTTTGGCATATTTATTCAGCTCTGTTAGCGCGAGAGAATCCAAACCGAAAATCTCGGAAAACTGGCTTGTGGAGTGAAATCCACCCAGGGCATCCCGGAACTTTAAAATCCTTAAAGATAATTTACTGCCAATTCCTTTGAGTTTAATAAGCTGTGTGGTGTCGGTTGTGTTTATATCAAAAGGAACAATGACTGGTTTGTTGTATGCTTTGACTTCTTTGGGTAAGGAATTGTTAGCATACGTTTTTTCAGGATAGTTCGATTTGGGGTATGAAGACCCAGATTCAGGAAGTTTAATATAGGATTCCAGTTTTTGATACACATCGGAAGGGAAATCGTAAATATTCAGTAAATCTTCCTTTTTCCTGAATTTTCCACCTTTTGACCGGTATTTGTCTATGCGTTTGGCAATGAAGGCAGGAACGCCAAGTTCCTCTAACTGATCAATAGAAGCAGTATTGGGATCAAAAGAAAATAATCGTATTGGTTTGGTAGGCGCTTTTGTATATTCTTTTTTTGAATATTTACTCTCGTTTTCTTCTTCCTGCAATACGGCATCTTTTTCCAGTTGAGCCGCTATGCTGTCCAGTTTTATTGTATTGACAGGCTCCGAAGACGTTGGAAAAAGTGGTAATATCCAGCGTCTTAGTACAAAAGGAGTCCAGATCAGAAAAAAAGAAAGAAACATCAAAACAAAAGCAGCGCGGGCCTGCTTTCTGGAAATACCGAAAAAATCTTCAAGCTGATCAAGTATTCGCCGGAGCATAGGTCAAAAGTTTAGGACAGAAATGTTTGTCCCGCTTTGACGTTTAAAAGTTGGAATGGTTTCCAGATTATTGAAATTAATTCTGTTGATAATTATAATATTTCAGTAACATCCTGATTTCACATATCGTCAAGATTTCCTTCCTATTCCACTTTTCCTCTTAATTCACGTATACCATCACGATGTAATGATTTCAAATATTCGGTTAAAGCCAGATCGATGATGTTTTCTATCGAGCCAAGTTTTTTCCTGAAAGAGCGAATTTTCTTGATTTTAGCTTCATCAATTTCAATGTCTGTTTTCATAGTGTATGTTTTTAAGTCTATCAAATTTACAATTTTTCCAAACATCAATACGCTTTGCCACCAAATTCCCTAATTTTGCCAACCGATTGTTAAAACCTCTAATTTGCAGTCGTAAAACCTTTGTTTATTAATCAATTGTCTGAATCAATAATGAGCGAATCACCTGCTACCTCTTTACAAGATATTGTAGGGCATGCCAAAGAATACGGATTTGTGTTCCCTTCTTCGGAAATATATGATGGATTGCAAGCCGTTTATGACTATGGTCAGAATGGTGTGGAATTGAAAAATAACCTGAAAGCAGTGTGGTGGAAAGCCATGACACAGCTGAACGACAATATCGTTGGTATTGATGCTTCCATTTTCATGCATCCGCTTACCTGGAAAGCTTCCGGCCACGTGGACGGGTTCAGCGATCCGATGATTGATAATAAAGATTCAAAAAAACGCTACCGTGCTGATCAGCTTCTGGAAGGAAAAGCGGAACAATACGAAGCAGACGGCCAGCCGGAAAAGGCGCAGGCATTACTTGCTGAAATGGGCCGCTTATTAAGTGCTGAGGATCTGGAAGGTGTTCGTGAACTGATTATTGCTGAAAATATAAAATGTGCTGTTTCTAATACTGCCAATTGGACGGAAGTGCGTCAGTTTAACCTGATGTTCAGTACGCAGGTTGGATCCGTTGCAGAGGATTCCAGTTTGATCTATCTGCGTCCGGAAACGGCTCAGGGGATTTTTGTTAATTTTTTGAATGTGCAGAAAAGCGGCCGCATGAAAGTGCCGTTCGGTATTGCACAGATTGGAAAAGCGTTCCGTAATGAAATCGTTGCGCGCCAGTTTACATTCCGTATGCGTGAATTTGAACAGATGGAAATGCAGTTTTTCATTCGCCCTGGCACTGAAATGACCTGGTATAATAACTGGAAGGAAGCGCGTATGAAATTCCATATTGCACTTGGTTTGCCGGCAGATAGTTTGAAATTTCATGACCATGAAAAACTTGCGCATTATGCCAATGCAGCTGTGGATATTGAATACAAATTCCCCTTTGGTTTCCGTGAAATGGAAGGAATTCACTCACGTACTGATTTCGACCTTCGTAACCACCAGGAATTATCTCGTAAAAAACTTCAGTATTTTGACGCAGATCTGGATGAAAACGGCAAACCTTTTGGAAACTACATTCCTTATGTTGTTGAAACTTCCGTTGGTGCCGATCGTCTTTTCCTTGCCACTTTCTGTAATGCATATACAAAAGAAACAGTAGGAGAGGGCGATGCTGAAAAAGAACGGACCTATCTTAAATTACACCCGGCACTGGCTCCGTTTAAAGTTGCGGTTTTGCCTTTGGTTAAAAAAGATGGTTTGGCTGAAAAAGCGCAGGCCATTACGAATTCTCTAAAATCAGCTTTCCGTACTACTTATGATGACGGAGCAGCAATCGGTAAACGTTATACCCGTCAGGATTTGATCGGCACGCCATTCTGTGTTGTGGTTGACTACCAAACGATGGAGGACGACACAGTTACAATCCGTCACCGCGATACCATGGAGCAGGAACGTGTGGCAATCAGCGAATTGAGAGAGAAAATCGGGTATCAGGTTTCGATGGAAAGAATTCTGGAACTGATCTGATAAAATTTCAAAAAATATATCTAACAAAAAAGGGTTTCCAATGTGGAAACCCTTTTTTGGTTTTAATTAAGTCCTGATTATGCAAGCTTAACATTCACGGCGTTCAGTCCTTTGCGACCTTCCTGAAGATCATAAGTAACTTCGTCGTTTTCGCGAACTTCATCAACAAGACCAGAGATATGTACGAAATAATCTTGTCCTGTTTCTGCGTCTTTAACGAAACCGTATCCTTTTTCGTCGTTAAAGAATTTAATTGTTCCTTGATTCATAAAAATTGTAATAGTGAATTGTTGAACAAATATAATAAAAACAGAAAGTTATTTACAAGACTTAATAGTAAAATAATATAGTATTTTCTTCGCTAAGCCATAGTGGTAAAAGTAATTTCATATGTTTCTTTGATATTTTTCTTTCTGTCATAGTTAAACTGTACCTTTGCGGTTTATATCGCATTTTCTATGACTGAACAGATTCTTATTCTAGATTTTGGCTCACAATACACGCAATTAATTGCGCGTCGGGTTCGGGAACTCAATGTTTATTGTGAAATCCATCCATACAACAACTTCCCGGAGTTAACTCCCAATATCAAAGGTGTTATTCTTTCAGGCAGCCCCTGCTCTGTCAGGGATGAAGATGCGCCATATCTTGATTTCAATAAATTCAGGAAAATAGTGCCGATTCTGGGTGTTTGTTATGGCGCTCAGCTCATGGCTCATTCTTTTGGCGGAGATGTGAAACCTTCCCAGCACAGAGAATATGGCCGGGCCCGTTTGGAAATTGATGACGAAGATTCTTCGCTTTTAACCGGAATTTCTCAGACTTCGCAGGTGTGGATGTCGCATGGTGATACGATTGTCAGTATTCCTGATGATTTTCATATTATTGCTTCAACGGAATCTGTAAAAGTAGCTGCCTTCAAAATCGAAAATGAACTTACTTACGGTATTCAGTTTCACCCGGAAGTGACGCACTCGACCGACGGAAAGCAGTTAATGCACAACTTTGTCGTTGGAATTTGCGGATGTAAACAGGATTGGACAGCAGACGCTTTCGTTGAACAAAGCATTAGCAGTCTTAAAGCGAAACTTGGAAATGACCGTGTTGTGATGGCGCTTTCAGGTGGTGTTGATTCTACGGTAGCGGCAACGCTTGTGCATCAGGCCATTGGTAAAAATCTGTTTTGTATTTTTGTAGATAACGGGTTGTTGAGAAAAGACGAATACGAGCAGGTTTTGGAATCTTACCGCGATATGGGTTTAAATATCAAAGGTGTTGACGCAAAAGATTTGTTTTATAAGGCACTGGACGGCTTGTCTGATCCGGAAGCGAAAAGAAAAGCAATTGGAAAAGCATTTATTGATGTTTTTGATCAGGAATCACATTTGATTGAGGATGTGAAATGGCTGGGTCAGGGAACAATATATCCTGATGTGATCGAATCGGTTTCCGTAAAGGGTCCTTCTGCTACAATCAAATCGCACCATAATGTGGGTGGTTTGCCTGATTTTATGAAGCTGAAAATTGTTGAGCCGCTAAATACTTTGTTTAAAGATGAAGTAAGACTGGTTGGTAAAACTTTGGAAATTGATCCGACTATTTTAGGGCGCCACCCGTTCCCGGGACCAGGTCTGGCGATTCGTATCTTGGGGGAAATCACTCCTGAAAAAGTAGCGATTTTACAGGAAGTTGATGCCATTTTTATCGGTGGATTGAGAAAATGGAATTTATATAATGAAGTTTGGCAGGCTGGGGTAATGCTTCTTCCTGTTAAAAGTGTGGGTGTAATGGGTGATGAGCGTACTTACGAAAGTGTGGTTGCGTTAAGAGCTGTGACATCTGTTGACGGTATGACAGCAGACTGGGCTCATTTGCCTTATGATTTCCTGGCAGAAGTTTCTAATGATATTATCAATAAGGTAAAAGGCGTTAACCGCGTTGTTTACGATATTTCTTCAAAACCACCTGCAACAATCGAGTGGGAATAAGATTTTGAATTTGTCTAAAAATAAGAAAAGCGGGCTGTTTCAGCTCGCTTTTTTCAATATATAACCTGTCTCTTTAATTTCCTCAGGATCGACCAACTCCGCGGCTGATCAAGCTTAGTACAAATAAAACTAAAAAAACAAAGAAAAGTATTTTAGCAATTCCGGCAGCTCCTGCTGCAATTCCACCAAATCCAAGTACTCCGGCAATGATGGCAACGATCAGAAAAATAACTGTCCATTTAAGCATAATTGACAAATAGTTTAAGTTGATAAATGCGTATGAAACTTTTAATACTAATTATGTGCCAGATATTCGTTTTCCATAACTAATTTGATTACTACCGATCTAAGTGCATTTGCAGCCAGATTATTGGGCTTTTGTGTAGAAATTGATTCCCAGAACAGACGCATAACTGGTATAATAAGTTACAAATTAAACATTAGAATGAAATAATATTGACTTATTCATAGTTGTCATAGCAATATTATAGTGAAATGTGATTCTCACCTTGTCAAGTGCGTCATTAGCTGTAATTTGCGTGATATTTAAAATTTGAAAAATAGTATATTAGAATGAATAGATTGCTTCTTGTTTTACTGACTGTGTTAACCTGCACAGCTGCTTTTGCCCAATCGGATCGCTGGCAGCAGCGCGTAAAGTATCAAATGAACGTAGATTTTGATGTTACAAAACATCAGTACAAAGGCGTTCAGAAACTGGTTTACAGTAACAATTCTCCTGATACGCTTACAAAAGTTTTTTACCATTTATACATGAACGCATTCCAGCCGGGAAGCCAGATGGATGTACGTTCGAGGATGATCAGCGATCCCGATCCGCGTGTGAAAGACAGGATTTCAAAATTGTCTCCAAATGAAATTGGATACGAAAAAATTCTATCGCTAAAACAAAATGGTAAGCCGCTAAAATATCAGGTGGTTGGTACGATACTGGAAGTGACCTTGAATGAAAAAATACTTCCAAAATCCCAGCATACGTTTGATATGGAATTTGAAGCGCAGGTTCCAGTTCAAATTCGTAGAAACGGAAGAAATAATAGCGAGGGAATTGATTATTCAGTCGCTCAATGGTATCCTAAACTTTGCGAATATGATTATGAAGGCTGGCATGCAAATCCTTACATTGCCCGAGAGTTTTATGGTGTCTGGGGAGATTTTGATGTGAAAATTACTTTGGATGCTTCTTATCTGGTGGCAGCAACGGGTTACCTCCAAAACCCGGAAAAGATCGGTTATGGTTACAGCAAAAATGACGTTCCTCATAAAGCTGGAGAAAAATTGACCTGGCATTTCATTGCACCGGAAGTTCATGATTTTATGTGGGCTGCGGATCGCGACTACAAGCATGATGTGGTAAAAGTGGATGACAAGCTTGACCTGCATTTCTTCTATCAAACCGATACCCTGGCAAACGTCTGGAAAGAAATGGAACCACTGGCCGTTCAGTCTTTCAAGATCATGAACCAGAAATTCGGTCGGTATCCTTACAAACAATATTCGATCATTCAGGGTGGTGATGGTGGAATGGAATATCCAATGGCAACTTTAATTACCGGACATTCAAATTTGGCAGGTCTGGTGAGTGTGGCCGTTCACGAATCCATACATAGCTGGTTTCAGGGATTGTTGGGCACAAATGAATCAAAATATTCCTGGATGGACGAAGGCTTTACAACCTATGCCCAGAATCTTGTTCTGTCAGAAATATTCCAGTCAAAGACCGATCCTATGCGCGGAACAACGGCCAGTTACAGAAATCTTGTAAAGTCTGGCCTGGAAGAGCCGCTAACTACACAAGCAGATCATTATAACACCAACAGAGCTTACAGTATCGCCAGTTATTCCAAAGGTGCCGTTTTTCTGAATCAGCTTGGTTATATCATCGGGAATGATAAACTGGAAAGTGGAATGAAACGGTATTTCAAAGAATGGGAATACAAACATCCAAACCCGACAGATCTGAAAAGGATTATGGAAAAAGAATCCGGACTGGAACTGGACTGGTATTGGGAGGACTTTGTCGGTACTACCAAAACGATCGATTATGGTATCAAAGAAGTGGTTTCCAATGCCGGAAAAACCGATGTTGTGATTGAAAGAGTCGGACAAATGCCGATGCCGCTTGATATTGTGGTAAGCTACAAAGATGGTTCGCAGGAGAATTTCTATATTCCGCTTGAAATGATGCGCGGAGAAAAGTCTGAAAAGCTTTATTATAAAACCACATTACTGGCCGATTGGGGCTGGACTTATCCGGAATATACTTTCTCGATAGACCGCCCGATGACTGATGTAGACAGAATCGTTATTGATCCAAGCAATCGCATGGCGGATGTGAATCCTGAAAATAATACTTATCCTTCGTTGCCAAAAGTTGCTCCGAGGTTTAAGGGAGAAAAGGTGAATGAAGTAAGATAGTGGCTTTCGGCTTTCGGCAATCGGCTATCGACATTCCGGAAATTAAGTTTTCGTGTAACTCGATGGCCGACTGCCGAAAGCCGAGGTTTTTTTATCTCAAATCCGAAATTCTAAATATCGTCCCAACCCGAAATTCTATTTTTTGCAATTTTGCTTCGTCAAACTGAGCGACGGTTTCGATACGGAAGAATTTAAAAATGTGATCCAGGCCATATACCAGCTCAGAATAATGTCGGGAAGTAGGAGAGAAGAGATAATGAACCTGAACTGTTTCCTTTATTCCTGTCAATCTTAAAGCGGGAATCTGCGTTACCAAAAACCGTTGCATCGACCAGAGTGCATGACCTTCAATAAACCACTGTCTGGTACTGTGTTCATAATATGGCAAACTACGGAACTGAGTCAACGGATCGCCCATTCGGAAAAACGATTCGTTTCCAAGGAAATGTCTGAAATCGGGAAAATACATTTCCTTTTTGCTTAAAAATCCTCCGCCTTTTACAGAATAACTTAACGAATTCCGTGGACCAAGTTCAATGGCCTGCCGAATTCCGCCTTGCAAAAATTTGTAATCTACATCCCCCGCAAATGGCAATCCACTTTTGTACAATATACTGAATGCTGGTTTTCTGGTCCGTAAATACCGTTTCTCGCCATTTCTGACAACGTAACGTCGCCAGGGACGAATATCAGCGCTGATCTGGAAAATCATTGCATCATGATCCGGGAATCCGGTATTGTTTTCTTCATCATTTATCGGTCGGTTAGGCAAAAATGCTCTTTTTGGCCAGTCAATATAGGATTTGATATTTTCCATATTGAACAGTTCCTTCCGCTGTTCATATTCCAGGCTGGTACTGATATTTACGATATCAAAAACATTACGGATATCATACTGCGCCTTTGCGAATTTGGATTGATACAGTTTTGCCCTGTTTCTTTCAAAGATCAACGTTGAAATCGTATTGCCAAAGGGTGTTATCGGATTGTCCCGGTTAATCTGGTTTACCATTTCCCCCGCAGTGACCATCAGATTTGAGTTGGCATTTCCAACATTCATCTGAAGGTTTCCGTTAAATTTATCTCGTCCAAATGTATATCGTGCATATGGCCGAACGGAAAAATAGCTTGATTTGCCCCATTGCTTTTGCCACTCCGCAGCCAGATTCAGCGCGTAACCTTCAACGGTATTGTAATAAAATCCTAAAAACGGACTTTCTATATGAACCGAGTTTTTGTTACTTAATTTATATGTATTGCCAAGCAGAATGTGATGCGGTTTGAAATTCGTAGAATCCGGCCGGTCATTTGCTTTTCGCTCATCTTTGGCAATTTTAATACTATCCTGCAAGGCGTAACTCTGAACTTCGGTATTTGTCAACGGCACCGGGCGAAGCTTTTCCCAATAAGTTGTATCCCGTTTGTTTGCAGAAGAATCCACAATGATCGAATCCTCTCGAACCACACGCGGATCTTCACCATTCTTCTTCCTTTCTTTTTTTAACTCCTTATCATATTCTTTGGTATACTTTCGCAGGTTTTTGGTCGAAAAAGCTTTCTGTTCCTGTATCATTTTTTCCAGGTTTTTCTTGCGCACTTTTTCCGCAGTTTCAGGATCAGCCTTTGGATCATTGACAACAATTTCTTCTTTCAAACCCGGATCAATATCCAGTTTTTGGTAGGTTAAAGAAACGAGATATTTAAACTCTCCGGCAAAACCAAGATAACTTCCTTTGATCCGGAATTGCTGATTAACGGGAAGCCAGATATTTTGAACGGGATTGAAAATCTGTTTGGCAAAAATATCCAGTCCACTCGTGGTCGTTTCCAGATCATAGCTATGTATTGCCCAGCGGTCGTCGATGATGTACAAACTTCCACGGAAAACGCCTTCGCCGTAAGCTCTTGGAATTACTTTTATCTTGTTGATAATTTGTCCCCGATCTTCAAAATAACCTTCGTATTCAAACTTGTAATAGGCAAATGCTTTTGGCGAAAGTGGTGAAATAGTCCCGGCAATTTCAGGACTATACAAGCTGGCTAAAATATACTCGTTCGGAGAAGGAATACTATTATCCAGACTATTTCTGGTAGAAATAATATGCTGTTTGAAACTGTTCGGGCGGCGGTACTGAATTTCTGCAACGCTTTCGTTAATGATCGCTTTCCCTTCCTGAATACCTTCTTTTTTGAATCTTTTTTCAATCAGGTAAGGAATTTTTGTTGGCAGGGCTGTACTGCGTGAATAAACCTTTGCCTGATAAGACCTGATTTGTAGTTGATGAAAACGTGCCTTGGCAATCGCTTTCCGCATGATCGTATAAGCGGGATCTTCTCTTTTATTTCCAACCGTAAATTCTCCAAGATTCAGCGCCTGTTCTTCCAGCGTGATGTTTAACTCTTTGAAATCATTGCCTACAACAACGGTCTGGGTTAGCGTTTTAAATCCCAGATACTGAAAAACCAGTTGATATGTACCTGCTGCCAGGGTGAATTCGTACAGACCCTCATCATTGGCAATAGTCCCCTCACTTGTTCCATGCACCACAATTCCTGCATAAGGCAGCGCGTCTCCGTTTTTATTTGAAATACGTCCTTTTATTCCTCCGGCCTGGGAAAGGGAAACTGTGAAGCATAAGAGAAGTATATAAAGGGTTACGCGCATAAAGTTGAGTGTCTGCTTAATTCCGGAATTATTGAAAATATATTATTCTTTAAGCGGATGACCGCAATTACTGCAAAAATTGGCATTAAACGGCATTGATCTTGCGCAGGACAAGCATTCTATCTCATTAACCTTTTTAGCTACCGGCTGCGATCTGGACATTTCGACTGTTACTATACCAGTGGGAACTGCGATAATTGCATAACCCATGATCATTACTATGGATGAAATTACCTGTCCTAACGGTGTTTGCGGGGTAAGATCTCCGTAACCAACCGTTGTTATTGTGACGATGGCCCAATATATACTCTGGGGAATACTGGTAAATCCGTTTGCCTCGCCTTCAACAACATACATAATCGTGCCTATGATTAAAACCAGGGCAACGATGAACAGCATAAACACGGTTATTTTTTGTAAACTTGAAGCCAGGGCAGATTTAAGTACCTGCGCATGATGGACAAAACTGCTCAGTTTCAGAATTCTGAAAACGCGCAGAAGTCTTAGAATTCTGATGGTGATCAGATAGTGGCTGGCGGGTAAAAAGTAGGTGAGGTAATATGGAATGACGGACAACAAATCTATAATACCATAAAAACTGAGCAGGTATTTGAGTGGCTTCGGGTGACTATAAATTCGTAGAAAATATTCTATTGTAAAAATGATTGTGAAGAACGTTTCGAGATAGAAAAATACAGAATCATAACGATCACGGATTTTTGGGACACTTTCCAGACAAACGACCAGAATACTGATCAGAATAAACCAAAGTAGAAAAACGTCGAACAGACGTCCTCTTTTAGTATTTGCTCCAAAAATGATAATGAAAAGCTTTCCACGCAGCGAGTTACGATTGATTGCCATGGCTTATTGATGAGAAGTAAGCCGGCAATGTAAGAAAAGCCCGGTTACTGCGCAAAAAACGCAGTCTCCGGGCTTTTATATCAAAATAAGAAAACCTGCTTAGCAGTTTCCGTCAATGTCGCAGCTCTCGCCATCTGCAAGGCTCACTAACGGAGCAGGATTTTCTTTCTCCCATTCCTGAAAAGATTGTTGCAATGCGCTCAAAAATGTATCGGATTGCTGTGCACCTGATACCGCATATTTTCTGTCTAAAACAAAAAACGGAACGCCACGCACGCCGACTTGCTGTGCTTCATAAATATCTTTCCGGACATCCTCCGCATATTGATTGCTTTCAAGAACATCTTTAACTGCACTGGCTTCCAGGCCGATTTTAGTGCCAAGATCCATCAACGTGGCATGATCGGCCGTGTTTTTTCCTTCGGTAAAATAGGCGTGGAACAATTGTTCTTCCGCTGCATCTCCCAGATTATTTTTTTTGGCAAACTGAATAAAACGGTGACTGTCAAAAGAATTGGCCAGAACTGTTTTATCCATATGATATTCCAGACCAACTTCTTCTGCCACATTGGTGACATGATCCAGCATTTGCGTTGCGTGGTCTACAGTGAAACCTTTCACTTCTGCAAGGTATTCGACAATGCTTCTATCCGGATCTGTTTTCATGTCAGGATTCAACTGAAAACTTTTCCATTCCACTTCAATTCTGTCTTTTTGTGGGAATTGTTCCAGTGCTTTTTCAAACTTGCGTTTTCCAATATAACACCAGGGACACATCACATCACTCCATATTTCAACTTTCATAACTGCTTTCTGTTTTAGTTTGAGCAATGTTTACGACCTGTATCAGATGGTAACAAAAAGCTCTTCATGTGGTCTTCTTACCTTTTTCGCGCTGGCTAAAACGTCATTTTCAGCGTCACGGTACCCCAGCGTCATAAGCACAACACCATGCAAACCTTTTTCGTTTAGTCCCAAAATTTCATCCAGCGCATTGGCATCAAACCCTTCCATTGGTGTCGCATCAACTTGTACGGAAGCTGCGGCTATAAGCCCATTTCCTAATGCAATATAGGCCTGGCGGGCCGCCCATTGTGCGTTAATCTCTTCACTACGGCTAAGGATTCCATTTGTAATTGCCGTCTTGAATCCTTCCAGGGACTCAGCTCTAGTTCCACGGGTTTCAGCAATCAGATTTATGTATTCATCGATATGTTCAGCCGTAATTTTTGTCCAGGAAGCAAAAACGATCAGGTGTGAAGCTTCCGTAATCTGAGGTTGCATGAAAGCAATTTTCTGTATCTTTTCTTTAACTTCCTCGTCCTCAATAACAAATATGGTATAAGGCTGCAAACCCGTGGATGATGGTGAAAGTTTAATGGCTTCCAGGATTACATTCAGTTTTTCAGCTGGTACTTTCTCACCATTCATTCTTTTGGCAGCATAACGCCAGTTCAAAGTTTCTATCAGATTATTCATTTCAAATTCATTTTTATAATTTCGATATGCAAACTTAAATAAATAAGCTATACATTTGTAAGTACTATACAAAAGGATAGTGATATAGTTACGGATATGGAAAAGAAAGAAGAAATTTGTGAAGTAAAATTATCACACAGTGATTGTTCAAAAAGTTTGCTGCCCGTGCGTGACGCACTGGATGCGCTCAATGGCAAATGGAAACTTCAGATCATTATTTCACTGATGTTTGGAAACAAACGTTTCACCCAAATAGCCAAAGAGATTCCGAATATTACTGATAAGATGCTGTCAAAGGAATTAAGAGATCTGGAAGCGCATGAATTGGTAAAACGTACGGTTTACGATTCAATTCCGGTAATAGTAGAATACACGCTAACCGAACACGGAAGATCTCTAAGAGAATTAATTGAAGTGCTGAGAGTTTGGGGAATCAAGCACAGAAATCAGGTGATGGGGAAGGTGGAAATAGGTGATACTTTAGAAGTTGTGAATTAAGATAAAAAATAAGAAAGGAGTTTCGATTGTGTTTGTTACACGCTCGAAACTCCTTTTTAATATGTCGGCAAGCGGTAACTAACTAAGCCAAACGGTTGATGCAGTTCAAATCTTCGAAAGCAACTTTCAAACGAGCGATCATTGTTTCTTCACCTTTACGCAACCAAACACGTGGATCGTAATATTTTTTGTTAGGAGAATCAGCTCCGTCAGGGTTACCCAACTGTGTCTGAAGATATCCTTCTTTTTCTTTGTAATATTTAAGAATTCCTTCCCAAGTTGACCACTGAACGTCAGTATCGATGTTCATTTTGATCGCACCGTATTCAATAGCTTCACGGATTTCTTCACGGGAAGAACCTGATCCGCCGTGGAATACGAAGTTTACAGGAAGTTCACCTGTTCCAAATTTCTCCTGAATATATTTCTGAGAATTGTTAAGAATTTTCGGTTCCAGTTTCACGTTACCTGGTTTGTATACACCGTGAACGTTTCCAAAAGCAGCAGCGATGGTGAAGTTTGGAGAGATTTTACGTAGCTCTTCGTAAGCATAAGCAACTTCTTCCGGCTGAGTATAAAGTTTAGAGCTGTCAACATCACTATTGTCAACACCATCTTCTTCACCACCCGTTACACCTAATTCAATTTCAAGCGTCATGCCGATTTTAGCCATACGCTCGAAGTATTTGCTGCAAATTTCGATATTTTCTTCCAAAGGCTCTTCGGACAAATCCAGCATATGAGAGCTGTACAATGGTTTGCCGAATTTGTCAAAATGACGTTCGCCAGCTTCCAAAAGACCGTCGATCCATGGAAGAAGTTTTTTTGCGCAATGGTCTGTATGTAAAATTACAGGAACACCGTAAGCCTCAGCCATTAAATGAACATGCTGAGCACCAGAGATACTTCCTGCAATAGCAGCTTTCTGATCAGTATTTGAAAGAGATTTTCCTGCAAAAAAGATACCGCCACCATTTGAAAACTGAACAATAACAGGGCTGTTAACGGCCTTCGCAGTTTCGATTACCGCGTTTACTGAGTTAGTTCCAACTACGTTAACCGCTGGTAGGGCGTAGTTATTTTCGTTGGCATGACGGAAGATTTCGCTAACTCCGTCGCCGGTAATAACCCCGGCAGGAAAGCGTTGTGTAGTTTCGCTCATAGTAAAGTAAGATATTTTATCAAGAAAAAATTTTACAATTAGGGGATTGCGTCCTAATTGTACAGGAATTGCCGCAAGTTAACGATTTTAAAGAAAACGGGAGAATTAAGTAAGTGATATTATAACGGGCAAAGATGATTTATCCATTTTAATCCATTCTGTGTATATTTGAAAAAGAATAGATTAAAAATTTTTTCCATGTCTCCAAAATTGACCCGAACCATTTTAATTGCCGGCTGTATCGGTTTTTTAATTTTGTGGGTGCTTGAATTCCGGCGTACTACCTTATTTGAAAGTTACTGGCTTTTGCTGCTAAGTATTACTTTTCTGCTTTTTTTTCAATTCAATCGTTTAAAATCCTCATTAACTGAAAAGAAAAGACTTGAAGAGGAAAGTTTGAAAAAAGCGGCCTTAACTAAAAATAGAAAAAGATGAACATTCTTCTGGTCGGTTTAGCTGTTTTATTTTTCGTTTTGGCAGGTTATTACGGGGCTGTTCGTGCGGTTTTGCTGGATATTTCTATTGATAGGTATACACTCAGACATGAAAATGCCAGTGTAATATTTCAAACGCTGTATTGGCGCAGGCTTCTGCGGATGATCCGGCTAGCTGTCGTGGCTCTGGGATGTTTTTATGCAGTGGCTTTTGTTTTTCCAATCCTTAAAGATTCACTTGGTATACCGGAAGAACTGACGATTCTGGTTCTTTTTATTGCGCTCGCCATTTTATGGGTTTTGTGTTATACTGTTTGGGTAAGGATTGGTTATGTTTTCCCCAAAGTGCTTGATTTAAAAGCATTTCCTGTTCGTTTCGCAGAATGGGTTATTACGCCTTTGTATTGGCTGGTTGAGCCTTTTGTCAACGAAAGTGCACTAACACATCATTTGCGTGATGAAGCCGCATCTGCCGACGATCCGGATTTTGAAGATCATAGTATAGATGAAAGAATGTTTATCAATGCTTTGGATTTTAAGGATTTAAGGATCCGGGATTGTATGATTCCGCGTACAGAAATTTCGGCGGTTAACGTAAACGATACAATTGAAGATTTAAGAAGAACTTTTCTGGCCAGCGGGCATTCTAAAATAATTGTTTACCGGGAATCTGTTGATGATGTTCTGGGCTATTGTCATGCTTTATCGCTGTTCAGAAAACCAAAAGAAATAAGCAGTATCGTGACACCGATCTTGATTGTTCCGGAGGCTATGCCTGCGAGTGATCTGATGTTGCGTTTTTTGGAAGAACGCAGAAGTCTGGCCTTGGTGGTTGATGAATTTGGCGGAACTTCCGGTTTGGTCAGTGTGGAAGATGTTGTTGAGCAGATTTTTGGTGAAATTCAGGATGAATATGATTTCACGGAAGACTGGACTGAGCGCAAAGTTGATGACCATACCTACATATTAAGTGCAAGACATGAAGTCGATTATCTTAACGAGAAGTATGGCTGGGATTTGCCGGAGGGTGATTACGATACGCTGGCCGGAATGCTCATCCACGTACATGGTGACCTGCCGGAAGTGAATGACGAAATCAGTATGCCCCCATATTCTTTTCAAATTATTTCGATGCAGGATACGAGAATTGAACTTGTCAAACTAACGCGTTTAAGAAACAGCAGCGGCCAGGCGCAGACAGAAGCTGCTGAAAACTAGTCTCAGAAAAACTTTTACACCAATTAAAAATGACCATCAACAAAAACTTCAGATCCTTAACGTCTTTCCTGATTGTTCTTTCTCTGGTTTGCAGCCTGAATGTGTCAGCGCAAAAAAAGCATGAAATTCTTCGTCAGGAAATTGATAAGATCATTTTAGCTTCAAAAAGTGATATTGGTGTTGCCATCATGGGTCTGGAAGATAAGGAGACGTTTTTATTCAACGAAGGACACAAATATCCGATGCAAAGTGTCTATAAATTCCCGCTTGCCATGGCCGTTCTTGATCAGGTTGATAAAGGGAAATTATCGCTGAACCAGAAAGTTCACGTTACCAAAAAGGATTTACTTCCAAAAACATGGAGTCCGTTAAGAGAGAAATATCCTAAGGGAGACGTTGATGTAAAGGTTTCAGAACTGATTGGTTATGCTGTATCAAACAGTGATAACAATGCCTGTGATATCTTATTCCGATTAATTGGCGGACCCAAAAAAGTGGATCAGTACATTCATAGCCTCGGGATAAAAAGCATAGCCATATCTACAACCGAAGAAGAAATGTCGAAAGCCTGGAATGTACAATTTACAAACTGGTGCAAACCACGTGCTATGCTAAGGTTGCTCGATCTTTTTTACAAAGGAAAGAATCTGTCGAAAACCAGTACTGATTTTCTTATGAAAACCATGACAGAAACTACAACAGGGCCAAACAAGATAAAAGGTTTATTACCAAAAAATACAAAAGTTGCGCACAAAACCGGCCTGTCCGGAACGAATGAACAGGGAATAACCGCTGCTTCCAATGATGTCGGAATTATTACTTTACCGAATAATGAACATGTGGCTGTTGTCATTTTCGTGGCGCATACAAAACTGGATGAAAAAGAAAGAGACGCAGTAATAGCGCAAATTTCAAAAAAAGCCTACGATTATTTCCTGGCAAAAAAGTAGTTTTTGGCGATTCTGTCATTCACACATTCTATCAATCTTTCATTAAATTGTGCAGATTAAAGTTGAAAATATAGGTAAAAAATTTGTGCGGGAATGGATCATTCGCAGGGCAAGTTTTGTGTTGGAGGAAGGGCAGATGTATACTTTTGTCGGGCCAAACGGAAGTGGTAAATCTACGTTGTTACAATTGATTACAGGCATGACTCCCGCTACGGAAGGGACGATAACCTATAATGACGGAGGGAAAGAGATCGATGTGGAACAATGGTACAAACATTTGGTCATAGCCGCACCTTATCTTGAACTGATTGAGGAATTTACTTTACGCGAGTTGATTGATTTTCACAAAAAATTCAAACCATTAAAACACAACATCTCAACCCCGGATTTCGAAGATTTTATTCAGTTATCACATGCAAGCGGAAAAGTGATCCGCCATTTTTCATCCGGCATGAAACAACGGGTGAAACTGGGTTTGGCTTTTATGTCGGACGTGCCTGTTATTTTTCTGGATGAGCCAACAACAAATCTCGATGTACACGGAATAAATTGGTATCTTGATAACGTTAAAAAATCCACTGAAAAACAACTGGTACTGCTGGGTTCCAATGTGAAGCAGGAATATGAGTTTTGTGAAAATATCATTAACGTTTCTGCGTTCAAATAAAATAAAAAGAGGTGCCGGTTATGTTGAAAACTATACAATTTCTGCTGATTTTGATTCTGGTTTTCTTCGGAACGATAAACATATCGTTCGGTGGCGGTATGTATTTTGTTCAAAACAAAGGGCAATGGGATGCCGATATTTTATTTCGGACAGAAATTCCCGGCGGGTTTCTTTTTCTGAAAAATAAATCAATTGTGTATGTACTTTACGATGCTTCCAGGGTATCAGCACAGCACGGAAAAGCAACCACGCAGCCAATCTCGCCCAATGCGAAATTTCTACCACCAGCCGCTTCTGATATCAACGCGCATGGAGTTGAGGTGAAATTTGAAAATGCTGGTTCTGAGATTAGATATAGCACTAAAAATCCGGTCAAAACGACTTTTAACTATTTTTTGGGGAACGATAAATCGAAGTGGGTTGGCAATGCCGGTGCCTTTGAGGAAGTGATTTATGAGAATGTCTACAAAGGGATTGACCTGCGCATTTACATTTACGATGCCAGACTGAAATATGAATTTATCGTTCACCCACAGTCCGACCCTTCCCAGATCAGGTTAAAGTATGAAGGTGCCACGGATATCTCTGTAAACGAATCAGGGCAGACGCTGGTAAAAACTTCGGTTGGATCTTTTAAAGAAGCGCAACCTTATTCCTTTCAAACAATCAATAACAGAACATCAGACGTTGCTTCCAAAATTGTTTTGTCAGAAGGAAACCGGATTCAGTATGCTTTCCCAAAAGATTATAACCATTCCGCCATTTTAACAATAGATCCGGAATTGATCTTTTCAACTTTTTCAGGATCCATCGCGGACAACTGGGGGCATACAGCTACGTATGATGGGCAGGGTAATTTATATTCCGGCGGAACCGTATTCGGTGCCGGATTTCCCGCCACTGTTGGCGCTTTTCAGGTTAAATTTGCCGCTATTGTCGATGTTGGGATTTTGAAATACACACCCGATGGAAGTCAGTTGGTTTACGCAACATACCTCGGCGGAAATGATACGGAAGTTCCAAATAGCCTGATTGTCAATAGTAAGAATGAATTGTTGATTTTTGGAACTACGGCATCAACCAATTTTCCGGTCAGTGCAAATGCATATCAGAAAGTCTTTGGAGGTGGGCAGTTTACAGAGCCTGTCAGCGGTCTTGCATTTTTAAATGGCAGCGATATTTTCGTTTCCGGCCTATCAACTGACGGAACAAAACTTACCGCTTCAACCTTCGTGGGAGGAAAAAATAATGACGGAATCAGCGTTACGGACAACGTTAAAGTGAAAAACTATGGAGACAGTTTTCGTGGAGAAATTGAACTGGATGGCAATGATAATGTGATCATTGTTTCTTCTACAAACTCGGAGAACTTTCCGGTTGCGAATGCAGATCAAACAAAACTTGCAGGCATTCAGGACGGTGTTTTGTTTAAGCTATCGGCAAATTTGAATAGTTTGATGTGGAGTACTTATATCGGAGGAACCGGTTTCGACGCCGCTTTTTCTGCCAAACCCGCTAAAAACGGAGATGTATTCGTAACAGGTTTAACACAAAGTACCGATCTTAAAACCCAGTCAACTGCATATCAACCAAAACTTAGCGGGACTGAGGATGCTTTTGTAGGCGTTTACACCGACGGACGTTTGAAAGGTATGACCTACATGGGAACAGTTGCGGAGGATGGTGGATATCTTCTTGACTTTGACCCAAACGAAAATGTGTATATCTACGGATTAACATATGGAAAATATCCGGTTACTGCCGGAAAATACAGCAATGCCAACAGCGGGCAGTTTGTTCATGCGCTGGATAACTCTTTGTCAAAATCTGTTTTTTCAACAGTTATAGGATCAGGAAGAGGCTTTCCGGATATCTCGCCAACCGCGTTTCTGGTTAGCGAATGCGGTAATATTTATCTGGCAGGATGGGGTGGAGATGTAAACAGAGCTACGGGATATAATGCAGTCAGTAGTACTTTGGGGATGGCTGTTACTGAAAACGCCATTCAGTCAACCACCAACGGAAGTAATTTTTACATCGCAATATTGGAAGAAAATGCCAGATCGTTATTATATGGCACCTTCTTCGGAAGTCAGGATAGAACAGGACAGGCGCACGGCGATCATGTAGATGGTGGTACAAGCCGGTTCGATAAAAATGGAATGATCTACCATTCAACTTGTGCCTGCGGCGGCAGTTTTTTTCCAACAACACCGCAAGCCTGGTCAAAAACCAACAAAAGCCCGAATTGTAACAATGCCGCGTTTAAGATTGATATAGATTTATTGAAAGCGGATTTTGATGTTTACCAGGGAGAAAATAAAAATGTGCTGAAAGGATGCGCGCCATTGAAACTGGATCTTGTCAATACCAGTGAAGGGGGCGTGGAATATTTCTGGGACGTTAACGGGAACGGGATTTCCCGGGAAGAAGATGGTGGCTCTTATACTTTTACGGAAGCAGGTCAATATAAAGTTACGCTGACCGTCTATAACAAACTGAGCTGTAAACGAATGGACGTTGCCCAGAAAATCATTACAGTTGAAAGTGTAAATGCAAAAATTACGGGCGATACTTTGACCTGCGAAAACAAAACAACTAGGTTAACTGCCAGCGGAGGTACTAAATATGAATGGTCGCCGGCAACGGGACTTGATAATCCTTTGAGCGCAACACCAAAGGTTACGATTGATAAAACAACAACATACTCAGTAAAAATCAGTTCAGAAAGTGGCTGTTCGGTAACGAAAAAAGTGACTGTGGCTGTGGAGGAAAACAATGACTTTTCTGTAACTCAGGATATAACAACTTGTGCAGGTATGCCAGTTACATTATCCGCATCGGGTGAAGCAGATCAATATCTTTGGTCAGGTGATTCTACTCTGAGTGCAACAACAGGGAAAACAGTTTCTGTAAGTCCAAATCAGACAACAACTTATACCGTTCAGGGAATTTATGCAAACGGATGCCAGCCAAAAAGGCAAGTTACCGTTAACGTAGACCGTTCTTATGTCCCTGCATTTGAAATTGTAAGATCAGGAGGTGAATGTAATAAGCCGGTCAAATATTCGATGATTAATAAAACGCCAAACGCCCAGCGTTTCGAATGGAATCTTGGTACAACCAATAGTTTCAATACCGCAAATGTTGAAGATTTTAGTTACGAAACACCAGGGAAATATACCGTAACACTTACATCTTACAACGCTTCTGGTTGCTCACTCACTACTTCCAAAGAAATAAGCGCCGAAGAACCTCTTATTTTATCCAACGTCATAACACCCAATGGTGATGGGAAAAATGATATTTTTTATGTACCGGTACCAGACTCTGCGCTGGAAATCTATAATCGCTGGGGAAAAAGTATTTTCAAATCCAATGTCTATAAAAATGATTGGGGAAAGGGAATTGCAAACGGGACGTATTTTTACGTTGTCGACACACCAGGAGGAAATCATTGTAAAGGCTGGCTTGAAGTTTTGGAATAGGCCTTAGGGAACGTGTACTTATGAACAAAAAATATTAGATTTAATAAATAATTAAAAGGTTTAATCAACTGTTCAAGTATGAAAAAGCTATTTATATTTTTATTTGTAGTAACAGGGTTTTCTTTTGCCCATGCGCAAACAGCTGCTCATTTTGGTAAAGAAATAAATGATAAAAAAGCAATGCAGGCCAGTGCGCTGCCCGCCAAAATGGGAAACCAGGAAGAGATGGCAGCAAAGGTTACCGGTACTGTCGAATCTGTTTGTCAGGTGAAAGGCTGCTGGATGAAGGTAAAAATGGATAATGGAGAAACGATGCGGGTTATGTTTAAGGATTATGCGTTTTTTGTACCAAAAGATATTGCCGGAAAAACGGTAGTTTTTGAAGGTGAAGCACAAATGAAATCAGTACCTGTTGAACATTTGCAGCATTATGCCAAAGATGCAGGAAAAAGTAATGAAGAAATAGCCGAAATAACGGAGCCTAAAAAAGAGTTGACGTTTATAGCGGATGGGGTTTTGATAAAATAGACGTTTTCCTGTCAGAATGTTTACCAAAATAGAAAGGTGGCTATGACTGAAGTCGGATGTATTGTGGCGACTTGCCCAAGGCTAAAGCCTTGGGTTAATTTTTTAGCACCAAGGGTTCTCAAAAAAGACCTAACCCAAGATTTCAACCTTGGGTCTTAAATTCGTAAGAAGTTTCCGGCCTTAGCTATTAGGAATCCTGCTAAAACAATCATAACCTGACGGGAAACAGAAACCGTAGACGGCTTGTCGTTTAGTCTCAAAAAATTAACCCAAGGTGCTGTGTTAAAAGTCAAGTAAAAGATTAAATATTTTTATAAATTACGCTTTCAGAAGCAGGAATTTATTCCATGCACGTTAGGCAGGGCAATTTAATATTGTCTCTGCCTTATTTT
>NZ_JAJTSZ010000005.1 GCF_021440195.1 Dyadobacter sp. CY356 | reverse complement strand
TGGATTTGAATATCCGCTCAGGCCGATGCCTTTTCTATAATACTGTCACCCCTTCGGGATTTGAATATCCGTTCAGGGCAATGCCTTTCTATAATACTGTCATCCCTTCGGGATTTGAATATCCGCTCAGGGCAATGTCTTTTCTATAATACTGTCATCCCTTCGGGATTTGAAAATCCGCTCAGGCCGATGTCTTTCTACAATACTGTCATCCCTTTGGGATTTAAATATCCGCTCGGGCCGATGTCTTTTCTGTAATATTGTCACCCCTTCAGGATTTGAATATCCGCTCAGGCCGATGTCTTTCTACAATACTGTCATCCCTTCGGGATTTGAAAATCCGCTCAGGCCGATGCCTTTTCTATAATACTGTCATCCCTTCGGGATTTGAATATCCGCTCGGGCCGATGAATTTTCTATAAAACTTTCATCCCTTCGGGATTTGAATATCCGCTCAGGCCGATGTCTTTTCTATAATACTGTCATCCCTTCGGGATTTGAAAATCCACTCAGGCCGATGTCTTTTCTATAATACTGTCGTCCCTTCGGGATTTTATTTTCGTATGCCACAGCTTCGTATGTTTAAAAATCCGTTCAGGGCGATGTCTTTCTACAATACTGTTATCCATCCTGGATTTCTCTTTATCAATAATCCCGAAGGGATGACAGTATTGTAGTACTTGAAATATCAGCTCAGGATAAACCCTGAAAGGGTGAAATAACCAAACTAATGCTTCGTTTATTCACTTATTGACATTGCTAAACCACCGGCAACTCCGCAATTCTCAATTTCGCACTTCTCGCCCGTGGATTTCTGGCCACTTCTTCCGGTGTCGCTTCAATTGGTTTTCGGGTAATGCTTTTAAGCGGTTTAAGCTCATTACCATAAAAATCCTTTTCAACTTCCCCGTCAAATTTTCCCTTTTGAATGAAATTTTTAACCGGCCTGTCTTCCAGCGAATGGTATGACATGACCACCAATCTTCCACCAGGTTTCAATACTTCCGGGACCTGCATTAAAAATTCTTCAAGCACTTTCATTTCATCATTTACTTCAATCCGGAGTGCCTGGAAAACCTGGGCAAAATATTTGTTTTCACGATGTTTCGGCGCATAACGCATCAATATCCCTTTTAGATCATTTATCGTTTCAATAGGCGCGTTATGTCTTGATGAAAATATGGCTTCCGCAGCCGTACGGGCATTAGTTACTTCTCCATAGCGGCTTAAAATCGATTGTAATTCCGTAGCCGAACGAACGTTCAAAACCTCCCGTGCTGTTTTTTCATTGCTTGGGTTCATACGCATATCCAGATCTGCATCAAAACGTGTTGAAAATCCACGCGCCGGTGTATTGATCTGATGCGATGAAACACCAAGATCGGCCAGAATGCCGTCCACTTTTTCTGCCTTGTGTAATTTCAAATATCTTTTAATATGCCTGAAATTTGCTGCTATAAAAGTAAATCTCGGATCGTCTTTCCACTCCGCTGCATTGGCCACGGCATCAGGATCCTGATCGAAAACCAGAAGCCGGCCAGTTGTTAATTTTTCTAAAATCGCCCGTGAATGCCCTCCTCCTCCAAACGTAACATCTACGTAGGTTCCGTCAGGACGAATATTCAATCCATCCAGACATTCGGACAGCATTACAGGTTCATGATATGTACTTGGAAGATCCATTTATTAAAAGCAACGTAGATAGGAACTATTTCTTGCCAACAGGCCGTTACAAACTTAGCAATTTTCAATGGTACGAGTTGTGCTTATGTAGGGATTTAATTTTCTTGTCACACCTGTAATTCTATATTAATAAATTGAATATGAGAGCAATGAAATTGATAATTACGATTTTCGCCGGTATAAGTCTCTGGGGCTGTCAGTCTTCCACAGATTCTTCGGTGAAACCCGGAACATGGCGCGCTACTTTAACCCGTGACGGACAATCACTTCCGTTCATTCTCGACATCGCGAAAAATGCTGACGGCAAAACTTATACCGTTTACTCGGTAAATGGAAACGAACGTTTGAAATTGGATAGTGCATTTTTTGAAAAAGATTCCCTGCACATTCCTATGCAGCTGTTTGATTCAGAAATTACTGCATCGGTAGATGGAGAAAAATTGACAGGGTTTTATAAAAGACTGGATGGGAAAACCGTGACAGGCTCGTTGCCATTTCAGGCTGCTTTCGGCGCGAATTATCGTTTTTTTAAAGAAGAGGCACTTGAAGGTGTGAAAAATGTTACAGGAAAATACGCGACAATTTTTAAAAATGAGGTGACAAAAGATTCAACCGAAGCGGTAGGGAATTTTACTCAAAAAGGAAGTATTGTTGAAGGTTCATTTTTAACGCCGACCGGTGATTATCGTTTTCTTTCTGGAAATGTAAAAGGTGATAGTTTGTATTTGTCAACTTTTGACGGTTCAAATGCATATTTGATCAAAGCAGCGATTTTGAAAGATGGTGTTCTGAAGGGTGCGATGTGGTCGGGTATCAAGGGATATAAAACTTTCACTTCTATATTAAATGAAAATGCAAAATTGCCGGATGCAACGAAACTGACTTATATGAAACCAGGCTCTGAGACGGTAGATTTTACTTTCCCGGATGCTGATGGAAAACCACTTTCATTCAACGATCCTCGTTTCAAAGGCAAACCGGTCATTATTCAGATTTTAGGCTCATGGTGCCCGAACTGTATGGATGAAACCAATTTCATAGCACCATGGTACAAAAAAAATAAAGACAGAGGCGTTGAAGTTATAGGGCTTGCGTTTGAACATTCCGCAGACCTGGCAGTTTCTGCTCCGAAGCTGAAAAGAATGGTGAGCCGGTTTGGAATTGAGTATCCGGTGTTGCTGGCGGGGACTAATACCAATGAAGCAACGGCAAAAGCGCTGCCAATGCTGAACAAGGTAATGTCTTATCCAACGACTATTTTTGTTGATAAAAAAGGAAAAGTAAGAGAGATCCATACCGGTTTCTCAGGTCCGGGAACGGGAAAATATTATGATGAATTTGTTGCAGACTTTAACCAGTTAATGGATAAACTGATCAGCGAGAAATAATCAGTAATAAACGCATCAGCCTATAAAAAACCGGATGCGTTTTTTTATACAACAAAATTAGTATGCTTGCATAATATTAATTTGATTTCTTACATTTGTAAACGTTACATCACCGACACCAACTAATCTAAAAGATGCGCAAGGAAAAGACAATTGACTTCCAGATTAAGTGGGCATGGCATTCCATTTCCAGGATGTATAACGCTTATGCAGCCAGGTTTGATACGACGATGGCGGTTGGATATGTTTTGTTAAACATTGATTTAGAGCACGGTACGCCCGCAACAAAAATAGCACCTTTGCTGGGAATGGAACCCCGTAGCCTGGTAAGAATGCTTAAAAATCTTGAAGAGAAAGGTTTGATCGTACGTGAAGTGGATGAAAACGACAAGCGTTTTGTAAGAATTGTTTTAACGGATTTGGGTAAGGAAAAAAGAGAACTTTCACGTGAAGGTGTATTGTCATTCAATACGATGATCAGGGATAAAATCCCACTTGAAAAACTCGTTGTATTTTTTGATGTGATAAAAGATATAAACCGTCTGGTTGAGGAGGAAAATCAAAAATTGAAGGCGGGCGAAATTGAAAATGAATTTTAAAGCCTTGATCTTGCCAAGAGCTAATAGCCAACAGCTAAAACCTTAATTAAATAATGAATCGTTCAATTCGTAAAGTCGCCGTTTTGGGCTCCGGTATTATGGGGTCGCGTATTGCATGCCATTTTGCCAATATTGGAGTAGAAGTTTTACTATTAGATATTGTTCCAAAAGATGTAAATGATGCTGAAAAGGCAAAAGGACTGACAACCGATCATCCCGCAGTCCGAAACAGGATTGTCAACGATTCTTTTCAGCAAACTTTGAAAGCCACGCCAGCTGCATTATATAGTCCTGCTTTTGCATCAAGGGTAAAACCTGGCAATTTTGATGATAATTTAAAAGACATCAGCAACTACGACTGGGTGATTGAAGTTGTGGTTGAGCGGCTTGATATCAAGAAAAGTTTATATGAAAAAGTTGACGCGCTGCGGAAACCCGGAACGCTTATCACTTCGAACACTTCCGGAATTCCAATTCATTTAATGGCAGAAGGCCGCAGTGAAGACTTCAAAAAGAATTTTTGCGGAACGCATTTTTTCAATCCGCCGCGTTATTTAAGACTTTTAGAAATCATTCCAACAGCTGAAACGGAAAAGTCTGTGGTTGATTTCTTGATGCATTATGGCGATTTATTTTTGGGTAAAACAACGGTGCTTTGTAAAGATACGCCCGGTTTTATCGCGAACAGACTCGGCATTTTTGCACTGATCCAAACCATTCGCGTAGCCGAAGAAATGGGTTTATCCGTGGATGAAGTGGATAAATTGACTGGTCCTGTGGTTGGTCGCCCGAAATCAGGAACTTACCGTTTGTCTGACGTTGTCGGACTGGATACAACCGTTCACGTTGCAGCGAATTTATACGCTTCCGGAGAAGGAACTGACGAATCCCGTGATGCTTTTGTTTTACCCGGAATCATGCAGAAAACGTATGATAACAAATGGCTGGGTGATAAAACCGGTCAGGGTTTTTATAAGAAGGTAAAGGACGAAAAAGGGAAATCGGTAATTCTCGCGCTTGATTTTCAAACATTGGAATACAAACCATCCGAAAAAGTAAAATTTGCTACTTTGGAAGGAACAAAAGCCATCAGTGATGTGGCCAAACGTTTCAGTGTTCTTTTGGCAGGAAAGGATAAGGCGGGAGAATTTTACAGAAGAACTTTTGCTGATTGTTTCAAATACGCAACGTTCAGGATTCCTGAAATCTCTGATGAAATTTTCAGGATTGATCAGGCCATTTGTGCTGGTTTTGGCTGGCAGCTAGGCTTGTTTGAAACCTGGGATGCCATTGGTGTAAAAAGTATGCTGGGTATAATGGAAGAACTTAATGCGAAACCGGCAGCCTGGGTTTATGAAATGCTTGAAGCGGGAAATGAGTCTTTTTATAAAGTTGAAAACGGTAAGAAGCTGTATTATGATATTCCTTCAAAATCATACAAAGCCATCCCTGGCCAGGAAAGTTTTATAATTTTAAGCAATCTTACAAACAATATTGTCTGGAAAAATGCCGGCGCAAATCTGTATGATATTGGTGATGGAATCCTGAATCTGGAATTCAAATCCAAAATGAATACCATGGGCTCTGAAGTGATTGAGGGAATCCAGAAAAGTATAAGTCTGGCTGAAAAAGAATACCGCGGACTGGTCATTGGAAATGAATCAAGCGAAGCATTTTCCGCAGGAGCCAATCTGGCTATGCTTTTCATGTTTGCCATTGAACAGGAATTTGACGAGATCAATATGGTCATTGCGCAATTCCAGCAAACGATGATGCGCGCCCGTTATTCTTCCATTCCGGTTGTGACTGCACCGCATACACTGGCGTTGGGTGGCGGTTGCGAATTAAATCTTCATGCAGATAAAGTCGTGGCTCATGCCGAAACCTACATTGGTCTGGTAGAATTTGGTGTGGGAATTATTCCTGCCGGTGGTGGGACAAAAGAAATGGCGCTGAGATGCTCCGATATGTATCAGGCTGGGGACACTGAATTAAACATTCTTCAGACTGCTTTTATGAACATAGCCCAGGCAAAAGTTTCGACTTCTGCGCATGACGCAAGGGCTATGAATTATTTGCAGGATAAGGATCAGATCGTATTAAACCGCAGCCGGTTATTAGCTGAGGCAAAACAAGCGGCTATTGATCTGGCAGATAATGGTTATACCCAACCGAAACAAAGAAATGATATAAAAGTCCAGGGAAAAGCTGGAATGGCACTTTTCATGACGGGAATTGCCCAGATGAAAATAGCAAATTACATTAGTGAGCATGATGCGAAAATTGCTAATAAACTGGCTTATGTTATCAACGGCGGGGATCTGAGTTCTCCACAAAATGTAACAGAACAATATCTTCTGGACCTGGAAAGAGATGCATTTTTATCACTTTGCGGCGAAAAGAAAACGCTGGAAAGAATGCAGGGACTTTTGAATGGAGGTAAACCGCCGAGAAATTAATCAGGCAAGCCAGCGGCTCGGATTGCCGGTTTTGTCAAAAAGTGTATTGGAAAGTTGCCCGATGTAGTGGTTCTGCTTGTTTTCAAAGTCTAAATCTTTCAAAATAAGCAGAACTTCTTCTTTTGTCACTTTCCGATATTTTGGGTTCATCGTTCCGCCAAATTCACCTGCTTTGGCTGTGGGTTCCCATTGATACTGCGGATTAACAAGACTGCCGCGCGGAGCCATAATGGGCGGTGGAGAATCAATTCCCCGAAAGTCAAGATTAACTGGATGATCAAGTCCCAGACTGTGCCCGAATTCATGCGCAGCGGTGGTGGAGGTACCCAGATTATCGCTGGTGAGCCAGTGGCCGACGTTATCTCCTATACCATAACCCATGAAAGATCTGGTGATCCGATTTTCATCCTCAATACGTATGAAATTATTTTTGTAATTAAAATTGACCGCAGCCCGCATCATTGCTTCGCTTGCTGAAATTAATTTAAACCCAATTGAAAATAACACTTTCATTTGTTTCCTATCAATTTCAACAAAAACTTCCGGCTCATTATACATGCTGTTGATCTCATCGATAATCATATTTCCGATTTCCTCAGTTGCCTGTGAACCGTATAAATACAATCTTGAAGTAATTTCAATTTGATTTTTTTCGAATTGAGGAGTTACGATGGCAGCCATTTAGTGTGTGTATTTTTGATTAATATTTGTATTTATTACAAATTAGTTTGAAAAGTCTATAAATTAGTAGAGTAAGTAGGATATTTTTTAAAATTGTAGTTTCTTGACGTTGAAGATTTGAAATCCTCTCATTTGATTAATGACAAAGTAATGAATAAAAAGCAGTTATCTTTTGTTATGTCATTTAAGGTTTAGGTTAATCCGGAAATTACATGGATATGATACTCAATGGCATCCGGTAATTTTATAAGACGAAATTTAAGTATACTTATCAACAATGATATCAAAGAAAGCAAAATACGCTCTGAAGGCGCTTAAAGTGTTGGCCGAACAGTTTGGAAAAGGACCCGTCCTGATTTCATACATTGCGGAAAAAGAAAGAATTCCTAAAAAATTCCTTGAAGCAATTCTTCTGGATCTTAGAAACAATGGCGTTCTGCAAAGCCAAAAGGGAAAAGGTGGAGGTTATTTGCTGAGAATTCCACCTGGTGAAGTGAGTTTTTCAAAAGTGCTCCGCATCATTGATGGCCCTATTGCTCCTGCGCTTTGTGTTTCTATGTTTTTTTATGGACGGTGCGACGATTGTAAGGACGAAGAAACTTGCAGTCTGCGTACGGTATTGGAAAAATGGAGAGATGCCAACCTGGCCGTTTTAGACCAGACGACGCTTAGTGATCTATTGCAGCAAGGTACGGGAGAACATCTGCTTGCTGTTGAGTCATAAGCCTGTCTTTTCTGACAAATAATTTAATATCATTTTTATCTGATACCAGCGTATAATGCTGATGGACGAAATTTGCGAGCGCGGGGAAATTTTCTATTCCCTGCGTTTTTTTGTCCTGTACCCACATACTGTTTTTGCCAACTGCATCCAGGATGACGGCTGGCCTGGTTCTGTTCAAGTCGGTCAGATAACGGCTTAGATACTTTTCCTGTAAAGGATGATTGAATATCGAGCGTTCCGAATGGTTTTCAGCCGTGCCCTGTGCCAGTTGTGCTTCAACATAATATTGACATTGCCAACCCCAGACAACCATATAATCGCCTGGTTTTGTAAATTTCTTTAAGGCTGTTACAACCGGATTTTGTGCCAGTTCATTAGCTCCGCCTATGGATTCAAAACTATTAAGTCTGTGTTCTTTCCGATAATCAAGCACATCATTTCCTGCAAACCAAAGTAACAGGATCACAGAAAGTACGGTAAATAAATTATACCGTTTGGAAATACCATATGCTGCCAGCAACATCCATGGATAGATGCAAAAATTAAGATAATGGATGAATGTGTTGCCGGATTTTGTAGCCGCATAAATTCCCGCCAGTATTAATAATATTAACGTAGCTGGCAATACGAACTGTGTTTGGGACTTTTTATGGGCATTTGGAAGAAATGAATATACAATTCCTAAAATAATCGGAACAATTAAAACAAGAGTATAAATTTTAAAATCAGAGCTGAGTGTGATCAGATTGAACATTTGTACAGGAATTGAAAGCCAGTTATTTTCACCTGCATAAATCGCATTTCCCAATAAATAAAAATCAATAAAATCACTAAAAACGTGATTGGAAGTTGCCCAGATAAATAATAAAAGAGGAAATATCAGCCCACCTGAAAGTAAAAATAATAGCGGCTTAATCTCTTTTGTTTTTTTGAAATAATGATAACAAATCCAGATCGCTGCCAATACAATAACCATTGCCTGTGGTACCGATTGTAATTTTGCAAAAGGCATCATTCCTGCCACCAGGCCCAACGAAAATGTCGAAACAGACGATGGATTTTTACTTTCTGTGATTTTAGAGAGTAACCAGATTATGAGGGCCAGGAAGAAAACCGGGAGCTGCTCGCTGGAATAATGTACAAAATCCGTTTCCTGGGTGAAGGCAAGAAAAATGAAGGGAGTAACGATGGCAATTCTGGACAACGATTCTCCAAACCAGTTGCGCATGGCTAAAAATACAAAAACCAACGCCCCGATTGTGCAGAGTAAGCCCATCGCCCTGCCACTGGAATAATCAATTTGAAAGCCGAAAAGTTTGGGTACAACCAGAAGATAATTGTCCAGCGGACCGATTGTAGTTCCATCCACCGAGCGCCAGTAAACCGGATCTTCGTATAACGTTATGGCGTGACTGAGCATCTGGCTTTCATCCGCATTAATTTCCCTGTTAAATACGATCACGGGCATTCTCATGAATACGAGAAGCAGAATGGCGATTACGAGGGTTACTTTGGCAGGGATCGGTTTATAAAGTGCAGAAACGACAGTGATGCCGGCCAGCAAATATCCTAAAATCCAGTATACGGTGGGGGCACTGTCGAAAGTTACCATACGAACTTAGCTGATGGTATCTACTTTTTCTACAAAATCGCGGTAATGTATGGCCGGAATAAAGTGTTGCTGCGAGCGGTATTGCAAGACCATAAAAACCAGAAATAAAGAAATCAGAAAGGATTGCAGCATTAAAATGATCAGTGTGCTACCCAGGGTAGATGCCCAGCCCGGCGTGGCATTTCCGATCAGTTTCAAAAACAGAATAACAATAATAAATGCTACGGCCAATCCGGACATAAAAATTGAGAAGATCAGTATTCTTACTGCTGTGGTGTCCACCAAAACGGAAATGGTACTTAATCCATGTAAAACCAGAGAAACGAAATTCATCTTACTTTCTCCCGCCAGACGTGTAGCCCGGTCGGTAAGTATCGAATCATAGGGAATTCTGGATTTGATAATGCCACCCGGATAATTATTCCAGATTTCAGAAACCCGTACCAGATTTTTAAGTCTTTGCCTGGGAACGAGGCTGAAATTACCAAAGGTGATCACTTTCCCTGTAAGCAGCTTGAAAAGATTTTTGTAGATAATATAGAAAAACCGGAAGACGAAGTTTTCTGTGCGTTTATTTCTTTGAGCAAAAATAATTTTACCCGGAACTTCCAGTGATCTCTGAACCAGCTTGTTGATATCAGACGGAGCATCCTCTCCATCGGCATCCATCACAATAACTTTGTCACATTCAATATTTTCAGCAATATAGGAAAGCCCGATTGCAATGGCTTTTTGATGGCCAAGATTTCTATAAAGCCGTAAAACCTGAATAGCTTTTCCTCCAAAAGGAACGAAGGGCTCAGTTCTGTCTTTTGAAGAACAATCATCAACCACGAGTAACGATGCGTTTTTCAACACGGTCGGATTCAAATCTGTGTTTATTTTTTGTATTAACAGATTAAGGGCCTCCCAGTCATTATACTGTGGAATAATGATTACAAAATTTTCAGGCATAGCAGTGATGAAAATAACCTCCGAACAAGTATAATGGATTTTACTCGTTCGGAGGTTATAGAGACTAAGATATTATTTTACACTCGCCAATCTTGAAGATATACCGTCGTGTATTTGTGTAAGCGTTTCAGTTAAGCCATATTCCCAATTCCAGCCCGGATAGTGTTCTTTAAATTTGGAAAGATCACTTACATACCAGATGTGGTCACCGATACGGTTTGTTTCAGAATATGAATGAGATAATTTATTGCCCGTAATTTGTTCACACAATGCAATAGCTTCGATCATCGAGCAGTTTGCAAAACGGCCACCGCCTGCGTTGTAAACTTCACCCGGACGAGGATTTTGGTAAAAATGCCAGAACATATTTACAAGGTCATGGCTGTGAATGTTGTCACGAACCTGTTTTCCTTTATATCCAAAAATCGTGTAATGATTTCCAGTGATTGCGCATTTCATCAGGTAAGCAAGGAATCCGTGTAACTGAGCTCCTGAATGGTTAGGTCCTGTAAGACATCCACCACGGAAAACAGCTGTTTTCATTCCAAAATAACGGCCATATTCCTGCACCATAATATCAGCAGCAACTTTCGAAGCACCGAAAATCGAATGTTTGGTATGGTCGATGCTATGTTGTTCATCAATACCATTTTTGAAATATGGGTGACTTTCGTCAATTTCCCAACGTGTTTCCAGCTCAACAAGCGGAAGATAGTTAGGGTTATCTCCGTAAACTTTATTGGTAGAAGTAAAGATGAAAACGGCCTCAGGTGTATGAAGACGTGTCATTTCAAGCATATTCAAAGTACCAACTGCATTCACACCAAAATCAGTGAAAGGCTCACGTGCGGCCCAGTCATGGCTTGGCTGCGCAGCGGCGTGGATAATCAGTTTAATATCAGATCCGTATTCCTTAAAAATCGGTTCCAACTGGCTAACCTCACGAATATCAGCAGAATAATGCTTGTAATTTGTATAAGCAGATTCAATACGGCTTTTATTCCAGGCTGTATTTCCGTCAGCTCCAAAGAAATATTCGCGTAAATTATTATCAACTCCAATAATTAAATCAAACTTGTCGGCCAGAAAAGCAACCGATTCACTTCCAATCAATCCGGCTGAACCGGTAACGAGCGCTATATTCATATTAAGTTTAAAATACGTTTTAAATCTGGTATTAAAATAATACTATATTCTGATGTGTATAATAAGAGTGTAAAGTAAATTAAAATCGAACAATTATCCCAACCGCTTAATCAACCGGGATTAAAATTACAGTTCATTTTTTAATTTTATAACAAAATTAGACTTTCAAACCGTCTGTATATCAGCTGTTTATGACTTTAACTAACTCGTTTCTCATAAATTTCCGGCTACGATTTAAACTTCTCTTATTTCCTGATTTTAAACTTTCTTGTATTAAAATGAGGCATCTTTAATAAAATGAAGTTGTCATTAAATAAGTTCAGACATATGAATTTTTATAACTGAGCCTGATAACAACCGGAGGGATTTAAATAATAGGAAGCTTATGTCTTGCCTGACTGGTATAACAAAGGTAACTTTTAACTTGCTAATCCTTTTAAATATTATATTTCAATCTTTTTGTAAAAGGAGAATTGAAATTATATGCAAAATAAATTTGCCGTATTAGCATAAAAAAAAGATATCCTTCATTTGAAGGATATCCTGTTTATAAATCTATTCTGTAAAAACAGATACTATTCCTTAATATATGCACTACCAGAACCACCGTACAATTTTGCACGAATTGCATTTACGCGAGGCTCAATTGTTGGATCGGCAGTATATTTATTAGCCATCTGACGTGGTAAAGAATCCGGGCTTACACCATAAACGTAGTCATTCTTGGCATTAAGATCTTTTTGCTCTTTGTGGTTATATTTTTGATAATCACAAGAAGACAACAATGCGATACATGCCACAAACGCGGCTATTTTACTAAATTTCATCTCTCTACTGGTTCATAGTAATACGCACAAAAATAACCGCCTTTTGCATAACCACCAAATGGTTAGCAAACGAATTATCAAATTTTTAATCGTTCTAACTCACTTTGGACGAATTGCATCAATTCTGTGATGTAATTTTTGGAAAAATCAAAAGGAATGTTCGCAGCCTGATAAATCTCGGTAATTGGCGCTGTGTAACCCATTTTTAACGCATTCAGATAACCTTTCAATCCTTTTTCAGGATTTTCACGGTAGTTTTTCCAAACCCCGATTGCGCCTAACTGAGCAATTCCGTATTCGATATAATAAAAAGGAACTTCATAAATATGAAGCTGTCGCTGCCACAGATATTTTTGAAGATTTTCCAGTCCGGCCCAATCCATCACCTTATCCGTAAACTGATTGTAGATTTCAATCCAGGCATTTGTCCGTTCTTCGGCAGTATGCTGCGGGTTTTCATACATCCAGTGCTGGAATTTATCAACCGTTGCAACCCATGGAAGCGTTTCAATGATCGATTCCAGATGCTGGATTTTAGCACGTTTTAAATCTGCATCGTTATCAAAAAACTCATCCCAAAAATCCATTGTGATTAATTCCATCGACATGGAAGCAAGTTCTGCAACTTCTGATGGCGTGTGTTTAAATGAATTTAATGCCAGATCACGTGTTACCAGCGAATGTACTGCGTGACCGCCTTCGTGTAAAAGCGTAACCATATCACGAAGATTGGAAGTTGCGTTCATGAAAATAAATGGCACGCCGATTTCTTCCAGCGGATAGTTATAACCGCCCGGTGCCTTTCCTTTCCGTGATTCCAGATCCAGATGTTTCATGTTTTTCATGATCTGAAGACAGTTTCCAAGGAACGGATCCAGGCGGCTGAAACAACGGATTGTTTTGTCTAACAACTCTTCGCCGCTTTCAAAAGGTTTTAGTGGTGGTAATCCTTTCGGATCAACTTTGGTATCCCAGGGACGTAATTGATCAACATGCAGAGCTTCTTTACGGCTCGTCGCCATATCGTTTAAAAGCGGCACAACGGCTTCTTTTACCGAATCATGGAAGTTAAAACAATCCTGAGGGGTGTAATCAAAACGCCCCATGGCGGCAAACATATAATCGCGGTAGTTGTCAAAACCTGCGTTTTTCCCAACCTGGTCACGAAGTGTTACTAGCTTATTCAGCAGCTCATCAAGCACCTCGTGATCCTGAAAACGCCGTTCTGCAATTGTCCGCCAGGCTTCTTCTCTGACCGAACGATCAGATGATTGCAAACGGTCAGAAGCTTTTTGCAGAGTCATTTCTTCGCCATCCAGCGTCACGGTCATAGCACCGGCAATGGCTCCGTAACGGCGCTCTTCAGTCTGCATTTCAGTTTGTAACGGAATATTTTCTTCGCGGAAAAGGGCTATGGCTTTTTTCATCCCGCGAATCGTAACGGAAAATCCCTGGTCGGTCAAGTCATTCAGATATGGACTTTCAACGGCCTTTTTATCCAGTTCATTACCGTACTCGGCCAGCTTTGGCTGTATTTCGGTGATGAAAAACTGTAATGCATTGATCAGACCTGAATTGGCTGTATCGCAGGTCTGGCGGATATATCGCCATGCAAAATTTTCAGATAAATAAGATTCAAGCTCACTTCTATCCAAAAACCACTGGCGCAGATCCGAAGCCGAGTTAATTTCCCTGTTTTTTAAATTATCATAAAATGGCTGAAGATCATCCCATTTTTTAAGTTCAAATTCTTCTCCTATAAAAACCCTTTTTGAGCGGGCCAACGTCGTAGTTTCCTGATTTATCATGATACCTCGTGCGATTTTTTTGTCGGTCAAAGGTAATGTGTAAATCACATAAACTGCAACTGGGAAAATAGACGGAAACATCTGCTGAAAAATTTCCGGTAAACAGCTGTTTTTATGTATATTTCGACTACGTATTCGCACATACCATGCCATTTTTCCAAAAAACGCTTTCAGATAATGTCCTGATTGAGGGCATTTTATCAAAAGACACGTCGTCGCGTGCTTTTGAAAATCGCCTCTACGAAAAATATTCCTATCTCATTCGGGAAGGAGTCTGGAAACACAAACTTTCCACTGATGAATGTTCGATGGTTTATTCGGATACCATTCTCACGACTATTGAAAACATTCAAAATAATCGCTTTGAAGGCCGTTCAGGGCTGAAAACTTATCTCTATCAAATTTTTAATAACAAATGTGTTGACCTTATCCGCAAGAATGCGACTAATCGTCAGCAGGTGCATAAGGGAAATACAATTGATGACTACATCAATATTCTTCCTGATGACAGCCGAAGTATCGTACAACAGCTTATAGATCAATACGATCTGGAAATCCTGCATGAACGTTTGCGGGAACTCGGTGAAAAATGCCGGCAAATGCTGAAGGCATGGAGTGAAGGATTTATGGATCAGGAAATAGCAGTTGAAATGAATTATCAATCTGCCGCTGTGGTAAAAACCAGTCGATTGCGCTGCATGGAGAAATTGAGGGAAATGTATCTTAAAGGAGTTAAAAAAGGATAGAGGGAGAAAATAATAATGCCATGGAACAACGTATTGAGGATTATTTTGAAAGGCAGCTTTCTGATGCAGAGCGAATGCGATTTGAGGAGGATTTAAGGACAAATCCCGAATTGGCCGATTCAGTTGCTTTTTATCTTTTGGTAAAACAAAATGCAAAAGAAGATAATTGGGAAAAGATTCTGGCCGGAAGACATGCGGAATGGCAGAAACTCCCGAAAAATTCCGGAAAGTCGATAACCCGCCAACTCACCTATTATGCCGCCGCAGCAGTGATTCTGATTGCTATTGGTTTGGGCTGGTATTTTCTGAATCCCGGAATTCCGGAAAAGGAACAGTTGGCAGAAGTATATGTCAAAGAGAACTTTTCAACATTAAGTGTGCATATGGATGGGAAGGCGGATAGTTTGCAGCTGGCTGTGGATGCATATAACAAAGGCGAACTAAACCAATCTGAGGAGATTATCGAGGACATACTTAAACATGACCCGAACAATGCAGAAGTTCAGAAAATTGCCGGAATTGTTTCCCTGAAACTAAAAAATTATGACAAGGCAATTACCTACTTTCATAAGCTTGGAGAGCAAAAAAATCTATTCTCTAATCCGGGGAAGTTTTATGAAGCTATTGCACATTTACAGCGGGGGTTACCGGTTGATAAGAAAGTGGCCGATGATTTGTTGAATGAAGTGATTCATAGTAATTTAGAGGGGAAAGAGGAGGCTGAGAAGTGGGTGAAATAAATATATATTAACTACATCTGCAATATGAAATTTGTACCTTCATTTAGAATTGTGGACGCTGACCGGAATCTTCTGGAATGTGACTATGAAAAAGAAAATCCTGGTTCTCTGGTGCTAGATTTCGGTAGAAGCCCATCTAAGCGTTCAGATGTAAATGCTGATTTGGAACGAAATGCAAAGCAATGGGGACTACATCTTCCGGTTGCCAAAGCGCCGGATTTTAAAGATTTCTTCGTTTATGCTACTCCAAGACAAAAAATTCTTGTGGTTTCAGCTTCCGGTTATGAAGGAAGAGGTCTATTAAGGGAAAATAATTGGGTTGTTCTATCATTCACGCCTTTTGGTTTAAAAGATACGCTACAATTACCAGTTCGGGTAATCCGGGTAAGTGAATGTGCAAATCCTAAAGATGAATTTGGTGAAGAATCTTACACGGTACTGATAGAGTGGCTTGATGATTATAATTTTGGTGTTTTTGAAGTAAGTGAGAACACTGGAATTATTTTTCAGCAACAAGTTGAAAACCTGATTATTTGCGGAAAGCCAAACGGAGATCCTGGCTCCATACGCGATTTTACCGATAGTGATTTTATTGCGCTGCCGAGTGATTTTCCAGCTGTTTTGGGAAAACCTGCTTTCAAATATATTGATGTTAAGTCAGTTGTTGTCAGTGTAATCGATACCGGGCTCTGGTATAAACTGGGAGAAGAGAGAGGTAATCTTATCGGCACTTATTTGAATTCTGAAACAAACGAGCGGACTTTCGATGTGGCTGAGATCAAAAAAATCGAGTCGCAAAATGATCGCCTTCGTGGAAATTCCTGGGGATATTGTGCGGTAACTTCTTATCTGAGGGCTTGCAAGGATTCGGACAATGTATTTGATGCCGAATACAAGACGAATCTTGATTATGCAAATCTGGCTTCAAGAACTAAAATTGAAATTCTGAATAATCCTTATGATGACAATCGTGTTACTTCCTTAAATCCCACCAGAAGTGAAGGTCGCCACGGTTCTATTATTTCTGCAGTCATCAATCAACAGGGAAAAGTGCCAGTATTGCCGGTTAAAGCTTTCAATTGCGCCGGTTGGGGTACAATATATGATTTGCTTTGTTCACTAAACTATGTGTTGGCTTGTAAAAAAGCAGGAATGAATATTCAGGTTATTAATGCAAGTTTTGAAGGACGCTTAAATCCGGGTGGTTATGAATTGCTTAGGAAGAAATTTGAGCAGCTTGAAAAAAATAAAATCTGGGTGGTAGCAGCTGCCGGAAATGAAGGCGAAGAACTGATATTTGATGATTTTCAAACAATGCCAAGTGCCACCGGTGTGGATGCGGTCAATGTTTTTCCAGCCTGTTTTAGCAAAATGTTTAACAATGTCATCACGGTTACAGATGTGAGTCCTTTTATTAAGTTTGAAAGGAAAGATCTTCATAACAGGGACTTGTCATATGCCAAAGTCAATCTGAATGAACATGTCAGAAAGGATCTTAATCTGGATTTAGATCTTTATGACTGGTTCTCGGGTTATCATTTCAATGGAAATTATTCCACCGAATTTGTTAACGCAGCCGTAGTAAGCGCTTATCCTTCACCATCGGATGGAAAACCATTACACGGAACGTCTTTTGCGGCAAGTTATTTTTCTGGAAAGCTGGCTGAATATTTGACGGCAAATCCTACTGAACCTTTTAATGTCGCAACCAGACAAAGCGTAATAGATGCAATCACAGAAAGTACACTGGAATTATCCGGACGAATAAAAAATGGTGCAGTTCTAAAAATGGACAATGGGCCTTTATTTTGATCCTGAACGATCCAATATTTTTTCAATAGTAATGTTCAGACAACTCATTTTTTTTCTGGTCATTTTTTCTGTCAGTATAGAGGGAAGAGCACAATGTCGCTCTTCCCAAATTTTTTTTGAGGACCTCTCTAAAATAATGGCAACTGATCCTGATAGTATACAGAAGATCAAACTTGAAAGCTGGCTTGCTCAATGGAAGAAATGTTATGCCGTTGCAGATTCCACTTATATCAATGCACTCTTACAACTCGGGATGGCCTACCGTTTTGCCGGGGACTTCAACAACGCTATAAAGGTCACAAAAAAGATAATTTACATTTACGGAAATTCAAGTAAGCATTTGAAAAAAAGTGACTTAGTAAAGGCTAATTATCGTATCGGCGTTTATTCCAGCGCATCTCAGTCGACAGAAAATGCGATCAAATATTTGAGTGAAGCGGTAAGAATTGGTAAAAATGATAACGAGTCCAAAACGTACACGGCAAGTGCGTATCTCTATCTTGTATATGCTTATTACGTTAAAGGAGATTTCCAAAAAGCACTTTCCTATGCTGATCTGGGGGAAGAAATTGCAACTGAAATTAAAGATTTTGAAACACTTGCCGAAATTTTACAGCAAAAAGCACAGGCATTAGCCGAACTGGAACGAAACCGGGAAGCAAAAACAGAAGTTTTAAAGGCAATCAGAATCATGCAAAATCTTCCGGAAGCCTGTTATTCTCTTGCAAACCAGCATCGGTTACTTGGTGATATTAACAGGGCATTGCATGAAAAAAAGGAAGAGCTTGCTGAATATTTGTTAGCATACGAAATAGCAGAAAAATGCGAACACAAAAATCTTTCCGATTTCATCAACGCTATCGGGTTTTATTATTACCAAAATAAGGATCATGACCAAGCGTTGAAATATTATCAAAAAGCACTGGACGTTAATAAAAGCGCTTATAGTAAAGGAGTTTTGCTGGACAGAATGGGCCTTGCATATTCTGCGAAGAAGGATTATTTGAAATCACTTCAATATTATCAGCAAGGCATAAGAGAGTTGTTACCAGCAGAAAGATTGCCTGAAATTACTTCTGTGGCAAAAGCCCAGTCTATAAAAATTACCGCACAAAAAGATTATCTTCTTTCTCTTATTCAAGATCAGGCAGATACCTGGCTCACATATGGACAAATTTCAAAGTCAGATCCCGTCAAGCTGAAAAATGCATTAAAAAACTATATGCTTGCAGATACAATGATCGATTTTATGCGCTGGGAGCATACTGGGTATGTATCAAAGCTATTCTGGCGAAATCGGACAAAAGCGATGTATGAGCATTCCATTGAAACCTGTTACCTGCTAAAAGACCCGGAAACTGCCCTTTACTTTTTTGAAAAAAGCCGTGCTGTAATGCTGAATGACCAGTTAAATGAACTTGGGGCAAATCAACGATTAAGTAAAAAAGATGCGGATCAGGAAAGAATGGTCCGGCAAAAAATTACAGATTTACAGGATCAGTTAAGTGAGAGTAAACCGGGATCAAAACAATATCTGCGTTTCCGTGATGAACTTTATAACGCACAGGAAGAACAGCAGGTTTTCATTCGTCAGCTTGAAAAGGCAAATCCGCAATACTATTCCTATAAATATGATAATCATGTGCCCAGTCTGCGGGAAGTACGCGAAAAGGTTGTGGCTGACGGGCAAACGTTGATTTCTTACTTTGTAGGAGACAGCGCAGTATACGGCCTCGGCATAACTAAAAAAGGTATAGATTTAAAAAAGATAAAACTTGCTGACTATCAAAGTTATAATTCAAAATTTCAGAAATTATTAGGTAGCAGGGAAGTACAAAACAAGCAGTTTTATGATTATTTGTCTGTATCCAACAAATTGTTTGCCTTGTTGATTGCCCCTTTTAAGATCAATTCAACCCGTGTAATCATATCGCCCGATGGCAACTTCCTGCCTTTTGAAAGTTTGAGTTTTTCTTCCGAAAAACCTGATTTTCTGGTTAATAAATATGCCTTCAGCTATACTTATTCTGCGAGTTTTTTAGCAAAAATGAAGCGTTCTGAGAAGGGATTAACAACAACCAATGCATTTCTTGGAATGGCCCCGGTTCAGTTTTCTAAAAAACTTAATCAGGCATCTTTGCCCGGCTCAGAAATTGCTTTGGAAGCGATTAATAAACATTTCTTTTTTTCAAAAAGTCTTACAGGACAAGAAGCTTCGCGTAGCTCATTTTTAAAAGAATTGTCGTCGCATCGTATCATTCAGCTGCTCACACATGCGAGCGCAGACAGTACTGAAACTGAGCCAACCTTATATTTTGCTGATTCAACGCTGACACTTTCGGAACTTTCGTCGTCGTCGTCTCTATCAAAAACACAATTACTGGTTTTATCTGCCTGCCGTACCGGTGTAGGGAAAAATCAAAAGGGAGAAGGTGTTTTCAGTCTGGCCAGAGGATTTGCCGGAATCGGAATTCCATCTACCCTGACAACGCTTTGGAGTGTTGAAAATAAATCAATTTATGAGCTGACTGAAATGTTTTATGACCAGTTGGAAAAAGGAGTTCCACTGGATATAGCCTTGCAGCAAGCTCAAATTGAATGGTTGAAAACAGCTTCAAAAAGTGATCAGTTGCCTTATTCCTGGGCAGGAATGGTATTGGTTGGCAATGCAGAGCCGGTGGATATGGGGTTTTCGAAGATGATCATGTACTTTATAATAGCTTCCATTGCCGGACTTGTACTTTTATTAGTATTTTACCTGAGAAAGAAATCAATACAAAGAAAACTGAGTCTCCATAAATATTAATTACTTAACAGTTTTCTTCGTCAGATCAGACAAATTATCGGTCATAATATTCTCCGTTTCCCTCACATTCGCAAAGGCCAGAACCATTTTATCCCGGTCAAATTCTTTTTCATTATTTGCAAGCCAGATGGTTGCAACGCCGTTTCCGATGATATTTGTAATCGCGCGTGCTTCAGACATAAATCGGTCGACACCAAGTAAAAGTGCCAAACCTTCCAGAGGAATAACTTTGATGGCTGTAAGTGTAGAAGCCAGTACCACAAAACCGCTTCCTGTAACACCCGCAGCTCCTTTTGAAGTGACCATCAAAATTCCGATCACCGAAAGTATCTGCCCGATTGTCAAATGAACGTTGAAAACCTGCGCTAAAAAGATCGTTGCCATAGATAGATAAATCGTCGTCCCATCCAGATTAAAGGAATAACCGGCCGGAATAACCAGACCAACAACAGGTTTTGAACAACCCATTCTTTCCAGTTTTTCCATGATGGACGGCAGCGCAGCTTCCGATGATGAAGTTCCCAAAACAATGAGAAGTTCTTCACGGATATATTTGAGATAAGCCAGTATACTGATTTTGTAAGTTCGCAAGATCAACCCAAGAACGCCAAAAATAAATATCGCCATGGTCATATAAACCGTCCCCATAAGCTTGGCGAGCGGTAAAAGCGTATGAATTCCATATTTCCCAATCGTAAAAGCCATTCCCCCGAAAGCACCGATCGGCGCAAAAATCATGACAATATGCAGTGCCTTAAAAACATATTTGGAAGCAAAACTCAGCCATTTGATCACCACATCTTTTCCTGAATATTTACTTAAAACAGTACCCAGAATTAAGGAAACGAGCAATACCTGCAAAGTCACATTATCAAGAAAAAATTTCAGCCAGCTGAAATCATGAACCTTATTGGCATAAACAGAAATATCGCCTTTTTGAAGATTTGTCGTAACAACACCATCACCCGGACGAATAATGTTAGCAACCAAAACGCCAACAATCAGTGCCATAGTTGTCACAATTTCGAAATACAGCAGTGCTTTTGCACCAACTTTTCCAACTTTTTTCAAATCGCCCATCCCGATTATGCCTAACGTAATGGTCAGGAAAATAATGGGATTGATAAATATCTTGACGATTGAAATAAAACCCTTTCCCAAAACATCCATTTTTACGGCCGTTTCAGGATCATAATGTCCAAGCAATGCACCGGCTGTAATGGCGGTGAGCACCCAAAATGTCAGGTTGGTAAAAAGCTTTTTCAATGGAATGAGTGGTTAAGGAGTATTAATAAACAGTTCAGGATAATGACTGAGCCCGTTTATACCTATTTCAGATGGTAGTCAAGATACGATTTTAACAGACTTCTTACCTAGCCACCGGGGGAGAAAAGTATTTTTTATTATTGTTTATATTTGGTCTAAATAATATTTTACTATATTTGTCCGTATCAAATGGCATCAGAATAGTTTTCCGGAAATCAAATTAGCAGGGCACTTTATCCATACACAGTTATGCATGACGCTTCACATTCCCATTCGTCGTTACGGATTTTAAGTCAGTCGAAAAACGGATACATCGGGCAATGCAGCTGTTGTGATCATTATAATTTTGTTTTTGGTAATGTGCTATTCATTTTCTCAGAAGACGGATTAAGTGGGTTTCACGCAATGTTGTACGATAAACACCAGTTTCAAAGCCTGGACACGGCGTTGCCTCATGGAAGAAATCATCTTCTACGCTCTCCGATACCAAATTTCATGTTGTCATTTAATGATGATGAAGTGGAAGAAATAAAAAACCTTTTACAGGAAACCTTACTGGCACTGGAAATTGACCGGATATTTTCAAATCATAAATAAAGTACAAGCTCATGCGTACCACAGGTTTTTACGGCGTTTGTCGCTCGCTGATTTTAGTCTTCTGTCTGGTTTCATTTTCCGTTTTCAGCAAACCGGCACCCCTGCGGATTGTTTCTGCTAATGGTACATTGAGTGAAATATTGGTGGGATTAGGCCTTGAATCGCAGATAGTTGGCGTAGATGTCACAAGTACTTACCCTGCATCATTGGAGAGATTGCCAAAAATCGGGCACAACAGAAATATTTCGTCTGAGGGAATTCTGGCCCTGAATCCTGATGTGATCGTGACAAGCGACCAAAGCATGATGTCTGCCAATGTGCTGAAACAATTGAATAGCTCAGGCAAAAAAGTGGTGACTTTTAAACAGGAATATTCAGAAGAAGGCACTGTAAATCTGATCAGAGAAATGGGCGTATATTTCAATGCCAAACCACAGGCCGAGAAAATGATAAAATCACTGAAAGCAGATCTGGCAAAACTTCCTAAACCCGCCACACCCAAAAAACTGCTTTTTATTTATGCAAGAGGAACCGGAACCCTGATGGTATCCGGGAAAAACACTTCTCTCGACAAGATGTTCACATTAATCGGACAAAAGAATGCCGTAACTGATTTTACTGATTTTAAACCCTTAACCTCAGAATCACTTTTAGCCGCAAATCCGGATGTGCTCGTACTTTTTTCCAGTGGTTTGGAAAGTGTTGACGGTATCGACGGACTTTTGAAAGTGCCTGGTGTTGCGTTTACCAATGCCGGTAAAAACAGAAAAATTGTATCGATGGACGGCCAGCTTCTCACAGGATTTGGACCGCGTCTGGGAAAAGCCGCCGCCGAATTAGCTCAAAAAGTGAAATGATGACAGCGGAAGAAATCATAACAAAATCAAAAAGCCAGAATCCGAAAATGATTTCTGATAAGCTGAAAAAGCCGCTTTCGCCGGGTTGGGTTATCCTGATTTTAAGTATTGCTTTATTTGCCTGTACTATTTTTTCCGTCGGAACGGGTGCCTTGCATATTTCATTTTCCGAAATAGTTGGTATCATTTCTTATAAAACCGGAATAACAGATACGCCGATTTTGGAAGAACAAAAAGACATCGTTTTTTGGGTGATCCGTTTACCAAGAGTTTGTCTGGGGATTTTGGTTGGTGCAGGATTGGGAATTGCCGGTGCGGCTTTGCAAGGTCTGTTCAGGAATCCGATTGCCGATGCAACATTAATCGGTGTTACTTCCGGAGCCTCGCTTTTTGCGGTGATTGTGATTATGCTGAACATAAAATTTCTTGGCATTATCAATGAATATGCCGGAGCTTACACACTTTCTTTTGCTGCTTTTATTGGTGCGGCACTAACAACGATGCTGGTTTATCAGCTTTCAAAAATTACGGGCGAAGGCAGCGTTACAACCATGCTTTTGTGCGGTATTGCGATCAACGCTTTTGTAGGTGCACTTACCGGATTGATGACTTACATAGCGACCGACGAACAACTCAGAACAATTACTTTCTGGACATTGGGAAGTTTAGGCGGTGCAAACTGGACGACTGTTGTCTCGGTCCTTCCGTTTGTCGGATGCAGTATCGTATTTATGCCATATCTGGCTAAATCATTGAATTTGCTGGTTTTGGGAGAAAGTCAGGCGGCACATTTAGGTGTGAATATGAAAGTTTTGAAAAGGTCAATCATCATTCTGGCGACGATGGCTGTTGGTTCTTCGGTTGCTGTGGCCGGAACAATTGGTTTTGTCGGATTAGTAGTTCCGCATATTATCCGAAGCATTTTTGGTCCGGATAACCGGTATTTACTGGTAGGATCTGCCATTGGCGGTGCCATTGTTCTGACATTGGCTGATACCATTTCGCGCACCATTGTCGCTCCGGCAGAACTTCCGATCGGCATTTTGACGGCGCTGCTGGGAACACCGTTTTTCCTGTATCTTCTTTGGAATCAAAAACGAAACCGCGTATGATAGAAGCTAGCCATTTACATTTTGGAGTAAAAAATAAATCGCTGTTACAGGATATAAATTTCAAAGCGAAAACGGGTGAATTCTGGGCTATTGTGGGAGCTAACGGAGCCGGAAAATCCACCTTCATGAAGGCTTTGTCAAAAGAAATAACGCCAACTTCCGGAACAATTTCTTTTCATGGCAGAGATCTGAAAAAGTATAGTTTAAAAGAACTGGCGCAAAAACGTGCTGTCCTTGCCCAGCAAAATGTGATCACACTTTCTTTTTCTGTACGGGAAATTGTGTTGATGGGTCGTTATCCGTATTATGATTCAAAACCTTCGCCAAAAGATTTGGCGATTGTAGATCATTGTCTTCAAAAATTAGGAATTGCTCATTTTCGGGACAGGTTATATCCGACGTTATCCGGCGGGGAACAGCAGCGCGTTCAGCTTGCCAGGACGCTGGCGCAAATCTGGGAAGTCCGGGAAGGGTTTATATTGCTGGACGAACCTACTTCCGGAATGGATCTGCTGCATCAGTATGAAACCTTTCAGCTGGCAAAAGAAATGACGGGGAAAGGTTATGGCGTAATTGCCGTAGTTCATGACTTGAATTTTGCATTACAATATGCTGATCAGGTTTTAATGCTGAAAAAAGGTAAAACTTTTGCGATGGGTACCGCGCACGAGGTTTTAACTGGTGAAAACATCCGGGAGGCGTTTGGTGTATCGGTTAGAATAATTCAGCCGGAAGACACACCTTTTCCTGTCATCATTCCTGAGGCGTCATCCGTTTCTGTTTTATAACTATTCAATCAATTCAAAAAATAAACATCTCCGTATAAATTAATACTATATACTATGAAGACTGAAATAATAGCTGACCGTGCAGCACTCAAAGATCGTTGGGCCGAATTCAAAACAGAAAATCCTAAGACAAGAATCCGTGACGCAGCAAAAGAACTGGACTCGACAGAAGCAGATTTGTTGGCAACCGGATTAGGCGAAAATGTAATTTTACTGGAAGGTGATTTTCGTGAATTGCTAAAAGATGTTACTTCTTTGGGCTACGTGATGGCACTTACAAGGAATGACCACGTAGTACACGAGCGTAAAGGCGTTTATGAAAATGTCTCATTCAACAACCACGTAGGATTGGTTTTAGGGCCGGATATTGATCTAAGATTGTTTCTCGGCGACTGGAAATTTGGTTTTGCTGTGCATGAAGGGGATCGTTATAGCCTGCAATTTTTCAACAGTTTTGGTGAAGCGGCACATAAAATTTATTTGACTGAACAAAGTAATAAAGAAGCCTATGAGGCCTTGGTTGTAAAATACCGCGCTGCCGATCAGGAAACTTTGCCTTTGACCGCGGCTAAACCTGAGAAAAAAGCAGAAGAACCAGCAGGTGATATTGATACACCTGCATTTCAGGCAGAATGGCTGAATTTGAAAGATACGCATGAGTTTTTCGGACTTTTGCGTAAGTATAAATTGTCAAGAAAAGAAGCACTTCGTCATGCGCCGGAAGGGTACGCATATCAAATTAAGCCGGAAAGTATGAAAGCAGTTTTTGATGCAGTCTCTGAAACTGAATTGCCGATCATGGTTTTTGTTTCAAATCCAAACTGTATCCAGATTCATACAGGACCAATAAACAAGATTTTTGTGATGGGACCATGGTTGAATATTATGGATCCCGCATTCAATCTCCATTTGCGTGAAGATGCTATTGACGAAGCCTGGGTTGTAAGAAAACCAACGGAAGACGGAATTGTGACAGGTATTGAATTGATTGATAAAGAAGGTGTTATGTTCAACCAGTTTTTTGGAAAACGTAAACCTGGTCAGCCGGAACTGACGGCGTGGCCGGAATTGATTGAGAAGTCTGTCGTCAGGAAGTAATTTTAAAAGAGGGATTGAAAGATTAAGATTGGAGTTTTTCATATCACATGCCCCAAAATAAATTGCTCCATAAGAGCATCCTGTTTATAGAACATTGATTTTTAAACTGTGATTTTGACTCCGTAGGAGTCGCCTGTTAAATGTAATAAAATTTTTAATCTGGCAGGAGGCTCCGAAGGAGCCAGGGAAATCGAGATATCCAGGATTTTTCTATAAACAGGAGGCTCCAATGGAGCCGAAAAAATTCGTGACAATAACATATTATTTCGCCATAGTGATTCAAATGGGCTGTTCCGATTCGGGACAGTCTTTTTTGTTTTTAACCGTATGTTTAACCGCAATGGGCGCAATAGGTTTCGCAATGGACGCAAGAGTTTGATAATCAGAACTTTTGTTACCCGTCCGACGGTAAAAAAAACCGTCGGACGGGCCTACGGTCGGCTTTTTCGCCGTCCGACCGGTATTAAAAAACTTCAAATAACCCCTGCGTCCATTGCGAAAACCATTGCACCCATTGCGGTTAAACGAAAGGACTCTATTCAACCTTCAATTTCCCCCCACCCGAATAACTTCTGAATTCTCCCTGATACATCGCATCAGCCGCCGCAGGCCCGCTTGTGAAAGTTCCCTTGGAAACAACCCTCACCTGATAATAAAACGACTTTTCAATTTTATCAGCCGCGGTGAAAAAATGAATCCGGTCATCACGAATATCATAATAAGTTGGAATCGCAGCATTTTTGATCCAGGGCATATCACGAGGTTCGGTGATCCTTGGATTTTCAATTTCAAAACCGGCCGGTAACAAATCCGTTACAACAACATTCTCAACCGGAAGTCCATTTGTACTTGAAAGAGATAGTTTCACCACAACCAGATCATTCTGATGCAAAACCGAAACAGGTTTTCCATCACGTGTCAGATATTGCCGGCGAATACTTAATCCCTGATCTTCCTCCACAAAAGCACCAGTTGCAGACATACCTTCCGACTTTGCAAACCAGTACAAATCTCCTTTTCCTGCCGTGGTGACAGTTAATTTTTGATTGACAATTCCTTTGGCTATTTTCAATTCCTTTCCGTCAAAAGCTGCGATTTTCTTTCCATTAACCAATGCAGAACCCGTAACCGTTGAAGAAGAAGTTTTCCTGGCCACTTTTCCCAAAGCCAAAATCGTAAAACTGGCTTCCTGGGTATTGATATAAGAAGCAGATTGAATTGCTTTGGACAATTGCCGGGCCAAAGGCGTGATCTGTAAATTATCACCATCCGTTTCCAAAAGCGTATTCAATACCAAACCGAGATTGCGCAAAGGAGACGAATAACTGTCATCAAAAACCGCACTGCCATTTTGATACACATAACTTTTTGGCAGAATGGCACTGAAACTTCTTGTATCTCCTATCAATTGAAAAGCTCCTGCCAGCAGATAACGCGCATCGATCGTCAGCAGCTGAGGGTTTTGTTTGTAATAATTCATAGCAGCACGATTCGGGGAACCGGTTAATGCCAGAACATATAAGGAGTAAAGCGTTTCCCTACGCGCCACCGTTTTACGAATTTGCGTTAAAGATTCTTTTGTCAAACCATTGTTTGTGCTGGCTATGGCAACTTCCCGCGTTGCCGTTGTTCCTGTTTTGGCAGTCAGATAATCAATGGCTTTACTTAGCGTTTTCGGATTTATTTCAAAACCTGCCCGGCGCGCTTCTTCCAGGAAATGCACGGCATAAGCCGTTGTCCACCAGTCTTCTGTGATAGCACCCGGCCACATGACCGCGCCGCCATTGAACAGTTGTTGTGATTCAATTTTACGAATTGCCTGCTGCACATTGGTTACCGGATTAAAATCACTTTCTCCCGTTTTTACCAGATATACCGGCGTAGCCATTGCTTTGGACAGTTCCGCAAAATACATCTGAGGAAATGCTTTGGAAATCGTTTGTTCCAGACAACCATAAGGATAGCCAAGCAGCGTGGAAAGTGCTTTTCCACCCCCTCCAACAAGCGGTGACCGGCTCAATACAACCTGACTGCTGGTTGTTGAAGGAATAAAATTATTGGTCAGATTTATTAATCCCTGCTGTCCACCGGCAATTTGTCCGGAGCTGCTTGTTTTTAATAAAGGCGAAGCCGGACGAACGGTAATATCTGTTTGTTGTGTGAACGTTTCTCCAAATGCATTCACTTTCACAATCACTTTTCCTGCACCGATGGCTGTCAAAGCTTTTACAGAAAACACAGCTCGTGTTTCTTTTCCTGCGGGAATATTTATTTTTTGGACGGCAGGAATCGAACCGGAGTTTAACGGTCCGCTTACCTGTAAAGTCACCGTGGCGTCTGCCGGTTTTTTCTCTGTGTTACTGATATTAACCGGTAAAACGAGCTCGTCACCCGGACTTAAAAACCGCGGCAAACCGGCACTGATCACAACCGGATCTGCTACTTTCATATTTTTACTGGCCGACCCAAAAGCATTGTCTTTGTAGGCCACGGCCATGATCCGCAAATCACCGCTAAATTGCGGAATATTTATATCAAAAGTGGCTTCACCGCTTCCATTGGCAGCAATTTGCCCGCTCCAAAAAGAAACCAGTTCCGTCCTTCCGTTACTTAAAGGGTTAATTCGTTTTTCAAGATCATAACCATCACCACCAAAACTGGACGCGCCTGAAATATTTAATTCAGGGAAAAGAAGCGCATACAAATTATGGCTGGTAACTTCCAAAGCGCGTTTTTGATAAAAATAACCGTGAATATCCGGCGTTTTAAAATTCTTGATCTGCAAAATCCCTTCATCCACAACCGCGATTGTTACCTCTGCATTTGGCTGTGTTTTAATACGAATTTGCTGTTTCGTTTTTGATCTTGACTTATCAGCAGTCGTAATGGAAACAGGCAAACTTCGTTTTGCATCTTCTACCAAAACTGGAATAAAGCCGTTGGCAACCGTCAGCGGGAGATCGGAATTATCAAGCGGCCGGATTAGCGTTGCCGTCACAAAAACATTGGGTAAATGTTCCTCTTTCAGGTTAAGTTTTAATTCAGCAGCTTTCTTTTCCGTGGTTAAAATGTGATGTTCCAGAACACTGTTTCTTTCAACAGTTACCAGTAATCTGCCATCAAAAGGTGTTTTGAAAAGAATTGTCGCCGTTTCGCCCACATTGTATTTTTCCTTATCGGTTTCCATCAAAACCCGTCCTTCATTACTTACTTCAAAAGACGAATATTGTGTATAACCCGAGCCATAAGCATAGAAATGAGCCACGCTGTAATGCTCTGCTTCCGGTCGGCGGATTCTTACTTCATATTCCCCGGAAACCGTGGGAACATAACGAAAAGTATTTTTCCCGTTTACAAGATTGAGAATATTGGAATAGACAACTTTTTCACTTTTTCTGGAAGTATAGGTCAGCTGTTCATTTTTCTTTTCAACTACCGTTTGGTATTCAAGACGGACGATTTCTACTTTGGCCTTGGCACCATTTTGTAAAACTCCTTTGCTATTCACACCCACAATTTCAAAAGGCACAGGTGCATTTACGCCGACATAAGAATCCGGCAAATGAATTCCGTAAAAAACGTTTTGCGTGAAAACATTAAAATGCTGTAAACGATTAACGGGACGGCCATTTTCATCAAAAACGGTAACATATATTTTCCCTTCCAAAACCCCGATATCCTTTATTCCCGGAGCCAAAGGGAATTTCTCCGTTGCCTGTCCTTGCTCATTCGTTATACCTTGCCTGCGTTCTTTTTCAAAAGTGGTTTCGGCGGGAATATCAAATGTAAATTCTGGAAAACCGGGAGCTAAAAAGCTTTTTCTTTTCAGCTGCGATTCCATTTCGTAAGTCCGGTTACTGGCGGGCGGACCAAATAAATTCAGCGCTGTTGCAGTCAGAGAAATTGTACTTCCTGAAACATATTCTTTTTGCGCGCCGCTCAAATCTACTTTAATACGGTCCGGCATAAATTCCTCAACATTGACAGATTGTGATGCGAGCAAGACATCGTTGGCATTGTAGACTTCCAACACATAAGTCCCGGTAAGCGCGGCCGTTTCCATGGCCACTTCTGTTTCAACGGCACCTTGTTTGTTCGTAGTTTTTCGCCAGGTCCGGTACTCTCTTCCGTTTGGCGTTACCAGTCTTAATTTGAGGGGAACTTCGGCTTCAACCTGCCAGTTTTGATTCCTGATAACGGTGTTAAAATGTAATGTTTCACCCGGACGGTACATATCGCGCTGACCATAAATAAATGCCTGCAAACCGGAAGTATTATCACGCTGACCTTCCACTTCAAAGCGGGAAGTTTCCACGCGGGTATCATCCAAAAGCAGATAATTGAAATCTTCTTTATTACCTGCCGTAATCATCGCTAACTTGAAACCAGGCGCTTTTTCGTTTAGTTTTTCAATATGCGCAACACCATCACCGTCCGTGGTGGCAGTTAACATGGATTGATTATTCGTGCTGATTAAGGTGATTTCCAGATTTGGCAGCGGCTCGTTTGTTTTGATCGAATTGGAAAAAACCCATAGCTCATCTATCCCCTGTTTTGCAATCAAACCGATATCTGAAATGGAAACCAATTTTGTCGCGCCCAGGTAAGCCTCATCTTTTGAATTGACCGAAACGAGATAAATCCCACGGCGGCCGTTATCATCCGGCAGTGCAATATTTAAGGCTGAAATTCCCTTGGCTTTTGGAAGATTTTCTGTGTCAACAACCTTATTTACAACAATATCTGTGAAATTATTTTCTTCGTCACTACCATAATTAAATGCGCCGGTAGATTTCCAGTCTTCACCCACATATCCGTATTCCTCCCAACGGTTAGCGCGTACGTAACTCAAAATGTTATTGGCATATAGTTTGGCAATTTTAACCTGAACCTTCGGCACATTTACAATCTGAACACCCATATTTCGGGAGCCTTTTGGCGTCATGTAAAGGGCTTTTTTATTGGCAAATGAAATTCCCGCAGGCATTTTTCCAAAGAACAGATCACGCGAAGTCTCATCTTCCAAAGTTTTCCCAAGTACGCCTTTCAAGGTTTTGTTGATCAAAAGAGCATAAGTATCAGTTTCGTTAAAATCGCCTCGCAGTATGAAGCCATTTTCCGTCAGTTCGCTTGTTAATGTAGCCGTTGGATTGATGGAAAAACCGGTTTCAATGCTTTCTTTAACTATTTCCTGCGTTGTAACGACACGAACAAAAGCAGCATTATTTTCAAAACCTGTCTTGATATCAGCGATTTCCAAATGAAGCGGCGATGGCAGACTGGTTGTTCTTTCCAGAATTTCTTTGGTGGCGTAAGTGGTATTTTGCGCTTTTAGTCCTTTGTCCAATGTGATCTGTAACGGCACCGGATTATTATCTGCTGCACCGCTATTGGCCAAAGCCAGCGTTATTATTTTTCCTTCCGCCGAAGGCAGGATTTTGTATGAAACAGATTTTTCGGCGAGCGATAATTTTAACCTTTCAGCAACATTTTGCGTCGTGACCGGATAGTTAAAAATCAGTTTGACACGCGCTTCCTGACGGCCGGTTTCTTTTGAAAGTGTCCACCAGCTTTCTGTTTCAATCAATTGCAGATAAGGTGTATGAAATTCAACCGTTTCAGCTGAAACGTCATATCTTTTATCCGTTTTGGATTGCGTCAATAATTTGTTGGTAAGTTTCGCTTTGTAATTTGTTGCGGAGCCAAATCCGGCGACTGGTGAAAATATCAGTTCATTTGGTGCCGACCATTTAAATTTACCGCGAACGGCTGGCTCAAACTGGATATACTGCGTTGAATCCCAGTCGTTAAGCAGGCTTTCGGGAACAAGATCTTTATTAAAAGTAAAAACAAGATTTTGAGACTGACCGATTTCGTCTTTGAAATTTGTTCCGGCAATTTTTACTTCGTTCAGGGAAGAACAGCCATTAAAAAGATATGCAAAGAAAAGAATAAAAATGAAGAGAGAAGACGCGTTTTTTCTCATGACAACAATAACGAATTTTTCAGACTGATAGATTTGTTTGCGGCAATAACGTTTTTTGTCCTAAATCAGGATATAAAAGACGGGTGAATTTTTATGACAAAAATTCACCCGTCTAAATTAACTGTTATTGTATCAAATCTTAATTTTATCTGGCCTGATTTGTGTTAACGGTCAGAGAAATAGTACCAATCAAAAAGCCTGCATCACTTCTTCAACAGGCTTTGTTTCTTCAAAAAATGACAATAAACGCATCAAAATCCCTTCCACTACTGCATCCGGGCAGGATGCTCCGCAGGTCAGCATGATACGAACAGGAGATTTTAACGGTAAATAATTTTCTGAGACTGTTTCCTCCTTTGTATGCAGATTAAAATGCCGGATCAGGTTATTATCCAGTATCTTATTAACCGACTCGATAAAATAAGTTGGCAGTTTTGCTTCACAAAGCTCAACCAGATGGGACGTATTGGAACTGTTGTAACCGCCGGCCACGATGACCAGATCTGCCGGATGCGTCAATAGAGCATACGTTGCATCCTGATTATCATTTGTCGCATAACAAAGTGTATCACGGGTATTGGCAAATCGTGTTTCAACTTCTTCCGGACGCAGACTGTAATGTTTGGTCATTACATTTTTTAAATAATCTGCAATGCCCTGTGTGTCAGAGGCAAGCATGGTAGTTTGGTTAACCACGCCAATGCGCTGCAAATCTTTTTCCGGATTAAAACCTTCTGAATATTGCCCTTTGAAATCTTCAAAAAACTGTTGGGCAGGAAGTTCGCCTGTTATATACGAAGCCAGACGAATGGTCTGTTTCATATCTTCCACCACAATCGTTGGCGCATTTTCCTTACTATGTGAAAAAGTCGCACGTGTTTCTTCATGAAACGGTTTTCCATGAACAATAATGGAATAATCCTTTTGCCCGATCTGTTCAGCGCGGTTCCATACTTTCTCTACGAATGGACAAGTCGTATCGTAGATATAGGAATTGATACCAAGTTCAGTTAGTTTTTTCTGGTTTTCAATTGTCGTCCCAAAGGCAGGCACCACTACGATATCATCGGGCGTTAATTGTTCCCATGGAATCAGCTGATTGCCTTTGGTATCCATGATGAATTTTACACCCCGATCCGTCAGATCCCTGTTGACATCCGGATTGTGTATCATTTCACTCAAAAGAAAAATCCTTTTGTCGGGATTTTCAGAAATGGCTCTGTATGCAATATCAATGGCATTTTCAACCCCATAACAAAATCCGAAATGGCGCGCGATCAGAAATTGTACCGGGCCGAAATCCAGTACCGTTGGCGTAAAATCACGTTTCAGTTTATCGTTTTTACGACGGAATTCCTTAATCGGTGTGATAATACGGCTCCGGTAAAAATCGGGTATGTTAAACGTTTTCATTTACAGATTCGATGGATTGTAAGTAACAAAATAGGCCATTTTTGAGGAATTGTCAAAACAGATGTGATTGTTTTAATAACAAATGAGGAATTGGGTTTGTTCAAATGGCTGTCGGCTTTTGGCAATCGGCTATCAAGCTATTGTCAAAAAGGAGATTTTTATTGGTTGTATGCCGACTGCTGACGGTCGATTGCCGACAGCCACCAAAATATTTTGTACCTTGATGCAACATCTTCACAGGTAATAACCTCTTTAATCCAGAACGTTCAAATCTAAACCTTCTGCTTGAAAACGAAATTGTACACCGACCAGCATGTGGACCTGGTAGAACGTTGTAAACTCGGAGAGCGCAAAGCGCAGTATGAGCTATACAAATGTTACTCAAAGGCTATGTTCAACATATGCATGCGGATCATAAATCATAACGGTGAAGCAGAAGACGTCTTGCAGGAGGCGTTCGTAGACGCATTTACAAACCTCCACCAATTTCGTCAGCAATCGACTTTTGGTGCATGGTTCAAACAGATTGTTGTCAATAAGTCCATTAATCACCTTCGGAGCAGAAAGGTAAAATGGGTGGAAATTGAAGAATTCCAGGAAATGCTGGAAGACGGACAGGAAATGGACGACAGCTTTGGCTGGCATGAAAATGATACCACTCTGGAGGTAGAACGGATCAGAAATGCGGTTTTAAGATTGCCTGATGGTTACCGGGTTGTTGTAAGTCTTTATTTGTTTGAAGGCTATGACCACGAGGAAATCGGGGAAGTTTTAGGGATCAGCGAAACGACATCGAGAACGCAGTATATGCGGGGAAAAAGAAAATTAACGGAAATACTTGGAAAAGGCTGACGGCAATTGAATGCCACGATTATAACAAAAGAGGAGTACTAACAAATAATTTGAAAAACTAAAAAACAGTATCATTTGAATCGAAACTTTACACTTTATATGTTAACAATCAATGAAAAAGTCTTCTGATAAAAAAGATCGTCTGGAAAGGTTTGTGCGGGATAATAGGGATGGATTCGACGTTTTCTTACCTCAGGATTCTTTGTGGGACCGGATCGAAAATAGTATTCCGTCGGTACCCGCAGAACCGCAGAAAAAAGTAAAACGACTTCATAATCCTTATTTCGACTGGCGCATTGCTGCCGGAGTGATTCTGGCTCTTGGCGTCGGTTATCTCTTCTACCTCAACAAGGAATATGGTGTAACACGCGATCCGGCTGTTGCGCTGAAAGTGCCGGCTTATGCCCGTGAATTCAATCAGTACAATGTTTTGATTGATGAAAAGCGCAACGAAATCTTTAAGCTGGCAAGCAGTAATCCTGAATTATACAAAGATTTTTCGGCTGATCTCAAAAGTCTTGAAAACAGCTATCAGAATCTTAAATCTGACCTGGGCAATGCGCCAAACCAGGAAGCATTGATTCGTGCTATGATAGAAAATCTGCAATACCAGGTGGATTTGCTAAATCAGCAACTGACTATTTTACAACGTATCAAAAAGGCAACCCAAAGCCATGAAAAAAATAATTCCCCTACTGTTTAATCTTGCTTTATTGTTTCCTGCATACGCTAATGCATTTGGTCCGGAGCAATCCATGCTAGTTGAAAAGCGGAAAAATATTGTAAAGGTATTTGAAGTAAACGAGCGTGATCAGCTTACGATCGACAATCAATATGGAGAGGTAAAGGTAAATCTCTGGAAGAAAAGTGAGATCAAAATTGAGATCATTGTCACCGCTTCTGCGCAGAGTGAATCCAAAGCAGCAGAATATATGAATTCAGTAAAGATTGGCGAAATCCGTTCAAAGAATCTGATCGGACTTAAAACCATGATTGACAAAAATAGTTTTGCCAGCAGTGGATGGAGTGCGCTGAGAAATAAGTCGGGCGAAAAGAATTTTATCCAGATCGATTACACGATTTATATGCCGAAGGAAAATGAGCTGGTGGTAAAAAACCAGTTTGGTGATACCAATATCCCGATATTTGAGGCACCGCTTACGATTGATTCCAGACATGGGAATTTCTATGCGAACACGCTGGATAATGTTCAGAATGTAATTAACTCACAATTTGGGCAGGTAAAAATCGGAAAGATGGAGGGTGGAAATATGGAATTCAAATTTTCCAATCTGAAACTTGATCAGGTTAAAACGCTGATATTAAACATTAAAAACGGAGAACTTTCCATTGGTGATGTCAATGACCTGACAACCAATATTAATTATTCAGAAGCAGTCATCGGCAAGCTCCGCGGAAAGGGAAAAATCAATTTAAATTATTCGGACAATTTCCGGATGGAAGAACTGCCTTCTTCGGATGAACATTTGAATATCCAGGCGCAGTTTTCAACGGTGACGCTCCCGGCAGAATCCAACAGTTTTAATATTATTGTAACAAATGGAAATTTCAGCTGTCCGCCCAATGTAAATTTTTCCAAACACCCGGCCAAACAAGAAAAAACTACATTCAATCAATCCAAGCAGTATCAGGGTAAAATGGGAACCGGCTCGGGTGCAAAAATTACTGTTTTCTCCAATTACGGTGATGTGAAACTGAAAAATTAAATCAGGATTTTTCTTCTACCAATACGTTATACCGGAAATCGAGCGGTTTGAAAGCTGCGAGAAGTTTTGAGATAAACGTCGGGTCGTTCAGGTAAAAATTCAGGAAATTATCATACCGTTCCTGAGAAGATTTGCCAGGAAATAACTTGTATTTTAAAGTCAGAAGCTGGTCAATTTCACTTTCGTGATTTCTTTCTTCTGCTTTTTTGAGGCGCTTTTCCAGATGTTCAAAAGAGTGGCGAATCCGGGTTTCTTCTGCTTTTACAGCACCTGTCATAGATTTATCAATAGCCGTTGCCTTATCAAGTATTGTTTCAAAAAGTGCGTAGAAGGCTGCTTTCTCGTCATTCAGATCCAGGACATTTGTGGAATGTGTTTCGACAAATTTTCTCCTTAGCGTCACTTCATCCAAAAACAGATCTTCATAACTGATTTCCAGTTTTTCAACTTTTTTACGTTGCTGCCCGGTAATATACATAGCAAAATTCCGTGGTATCAGCATCGGGAAAGTTACCTTGTAATGATCAAAAACACCCTTTAACTGCAACCAGTATGGAACTTCGGAGGGACCGCCGATATAGGCAAGATTTGGCAAAATAATCTCTTCATACAAAGGACGAAGCACAACATTCGGACTGAAATATTCCGGATGTTCGTCTGCAAGTTCAATAATTTCTTCTTCTGTAAAAACCAGATCCGTATTTAGAACCCTGTAAAGGTTATCTTCTTTGACAATACGTTCTCTCAGGTTATCAACCAAATAAAATAAATTGATTTCGCGGGCATTTAATGGCGTGTGGTAGCCGAGAGAAGAAAGTTTTGCAGTTGTATTATTTACAATTTCTGCGGAAGTGAAAGTGGTAAGCTCTTCTTTAATAACAGGTAGAAAATGACGTTTCAGGTCGGCGTTATCTGCATCTATACAAATCAATCCTTCCTTTCCGAACAATTCGTGCATATAACATCGAACGGCATCGGATAATGTTTCATTTTCCAGATAGGCTTTTGCAAAAAGTAATGGTCTGTCCGGCAGTAATTTAAGAATACTTTTCAGTTCCTTGGGATTTAGTCTTCCCACAGCACCTTTATGTTCACCTTCCCACTTATGCGTTTGTCCATACAAATGAAAAGACGCAATTTCAGCGAAATCATGATCCTCACTGGCCATCCAGTAAACCGGCACAAAGTTATATTCAGGATAGGTTTCCTTCAATTCTTTGGCAAGGTTAATGATGGTTACAATTTTATAAATAATATATAGCGGTCCGGTAAAAATATTAAGCTGATGACCGGTCGTTACTGTAAATGTTTTTTCGTCTAAAAGAATTGAGAAATCAGGCAAATACGGTTGTCCTGCATATTGTTCTTCCAAAACCTTAACAAGCGTCTGCCGTTTTTCAAAACTGAAATCTGACCTTTGTTTTATGATATCAGCGGCATTTTCAACAGAAGGAAAAGTACCGTAAAAGTCTGTAAGTGAAGGTTTTTGATCCAGATAATCGAGAAGCAGCGCAGGGAACTGACCCGTAGTACGCAAATCAACGGAATGAACAGTCATGAAAGGTGGTTTTTCAGTCTCAATTAAAGAATGCAATGTATTAAGCGTTTAGGGTGATGTGCATAATGAAAATAAACCATGCAATCTGGCTGAAAGTTCATGAAAAAAACTGAGTTAAACTACTTCGTTAACACTTGTTAAACAACCTGGCTTCACTTACTGTAAAAATTGATATAAAAAGGCCGGAACTAACACAGCTCCGGCCTTTCAATTAATCGTCTTTGGTTTTTAGTTTTCCAGATTTTCATCTGGTTTTCTTCTTGAATAAGTAAGTTAGCTAGGTTAATAAAATTCTTTTTTATTCGTCGGCTTGAAAGGCCATATCAAAAAATATAATCATTTTTGGCAATCAGCGCGTCTGCAATCCGGCGACGTGCGTCTTTAAGGTTCAATGGCTCAATTTTAGTAAAACGTTTTAAACCCATTAGCATGACACGCAGTTCATCACTTTCAGCAAAACTGGTAATGGCTGATTTTCCAGCAATATTTACCTTCTCAACGGCTTCATTCAAATATATCCGGGCAATATCTTTTTGCAGCGTGTTGGCCTCTGCTCCAAGTAAATCAATCCTTTTTTCTACACGAAGCAAAACAGATTCAGCCACATAGGTTTCAATAACCATATCGGCCAGATTCATGATAATTTCCTGTTCGTCGGATAGTTTGGTCATAAATTTCTGAACGGCAGCACCGGCTACCATCAAAACCGCTTTTTTCAAATTTCTGATCACTTTCTTTTCTGCTGCAAAAAGCGTTTCGTCTTCATCGAAACCAAAATCAGGAATGGACATGATCTCTTTTCCAACTGCCATGGCCGGGCCCATCAAATCGAGCTGGCCTTTCATGGCGCGTTTTAAAAGCATATCAAAAACCAAAAGCCTGTTGATTTCATTGGTTCCTTCAAAAATGCGGTTGATACGACTGTCACGATAAGCGCGATCCATTGGCGCATCGGCAGAATAACCCATTCCACCATAAACCTGAACGCCCTCATCCACCACATAATCCAGCACTTCGGAGCCATGCACTTTCATGATCGCACATTCAATTGCCAGCTCTTCGAGCGCTTTGAGTTTTGCATCAGCATCCGATAAACCTTTTTCTTTCAGGGTGATGATCAAATCATCAATGTTTTGACCAACTCGGTAAGCAGCAGATTCGGTCGTGAACATACGAACGGCCATTTCTGCCAATTTATGTTTTATAGCGCCAAAATTCGAAATGGAAGTGCCGAATTGTTTGCGCTCATTGGCATAATTAATCACTTGCCGGGCCACTTGTTTGGATCCCCCAAGTGCAGCAGCTGCCAGTTTTATCCGGCCGATATTCAGAATATTTACAGCAATTTTAAAACCATTTCCTTGTTCAGAAAGCATGTTTTCCACAGGAACTGCGCAGTCGTTAAAGAAAATCTGGCGTGTGTCCGAGCCTTTGATTCCCATTTTATGCTCCGGCTCATTCATCGTTATGCCACCAAAGGTTTTTTCTATAATGAAAGCAGATAAATTTTTATCCGTTTGTCCGCCCGCATCTACTACTTTGGCAAAAACTATAAAAACATCAGCAAAACCACCATTTGTTATCCACATTTTCTGACCGTTGATGATATAATGTTTTCCATCTTCGCTCAGTTTTGCTTTTGTTTTTCCCGAATTTGCGTCCGATCCTGAATCTGGCTCAGTCAAACAGTAGGCTGCTTTCCATTCTCCCGAAGCAAGTTTTGGAAGATATTGTGCTTTTTGAGATTCGTTTCCATAATATACGATCGGTAAAGTTCCGATGCCGGTGTGTGCTGAAAGTGCAACGGAAAATGAATTTCCCGCGCCGGTTGCTTCTGCTACCAGCATGGAGGTATTAAAATTCATTCCAAATCCGCCATATTCTTCTGGCACTACCGTTCCCATCAAACCCAGTTCACCGGCTTTATCCATCAACGACGACATCAGCTCAGGACTTTTTGCCTGGTCTATTTCGTTCAGTCTTGGCCAAACTTCTGTGCGCAGAAAATCACGACAGGTATCGGCAATCATTTGTTGCTCCTCGTTAAATTCTTCCGGAATAAAAATCTGTGATGCGGGTGTTTCTTTAATTAAAAATTCCCCTCCCTTAATCGACGTTTTTTTATCTTCTGCAACAGCCATAATGATTGATATTTTTATTATTTACAAATCGTAAATCAATTATAGTATGCAAGCATACTATTTATTTTTTAACAAATATATTCTCTTTCCTAATATTATGCAAGCATACTAATAAGAAAAACGGAAGATATTTTTAAACAATTTTAAGTTTTATTTTTTGAAAACCCGGAACTGTTTGACAAGTTTTCCATCAGACTCTACCCGAACATAATAGATGCCCGAAGTAAGTCCCATCCTTGTCAAATCCATGTTAACAAGATTATCCTGAATGGTAATTCCGGTTGAAACCGGCATACGCTGTCCGGTGCTGTAAACGATGGAATATTGATACTGATCCAGCGCAGAGTTATCAGGTAATTTGAAATTAAAAATATCCTGAACAGGGTTCGGATAAAATTGCCATTCCGTTATATTTTTAGTGATATTGACAGAATCGCCTGACGAAATACTGAATTGAATTGAATTTGTAACAACAGCGGAATCCTTATTAGAGGCTATCACTGTTAATGTATATCGCCCAACATATGGCGCAAATCCGGTTTCTCCTTCAAACAATGCATAGGGAAATTTCGAAGTTGTGGAGATTTTTCGATAGGGGCCGTTCAAATTGAAACTGACCTGATCATACTCGAAATTGCCGTATGCATAAATATTTAATAAAGACGGCAGATCCTCGTAGGCCAACACGTCATTTCCACTTAGTGATCGGATAACGGTTTGGTCAACTGCACGTCCCCCTTTTACTATTTCAAAACGAATCTGTGGAATTTCCACTTTAATCACCAAAACCGTTTCCACGGAACCGCCTGAATTGTCATAAGCTCTGATGATTAACCGGTATTCACCCTCTTCGGTTGGTGTTCCGGAAAAGACATTGAGCGAAAAATCCAGCCAGGACGGTCTGTTTTGTACTGAAATCGATGAGATATAACCGTCGCTATCAGCAAAAATATCAGAAGGTAAAATGAAAGTAAACGGATGATTTACCTGGGCATATTTATCAGGAAATGTAGCTGTGATATATGGAAGATTATTCAGGAACTGAGGCTCGACAACCTGCACGTTGAAATATATTTCTACAAAAGCATCCTGATTGTCATATGCTTTAAATGAAATCCTGTAATCGCCGGTTGCTGCTGGCCGGCCTGTAAGAATGCCATTTGAAAATGTGAGCCAGGAAGGTAATTCACTTGCTTCCACTTTTGCTATGGTTCCATCGCTATCTACAAAAGCTGTTTTTGGAACAGTGAAAGTAAAAGGCTCATTAACAGCAACTTTCAGGTTTGAGAAATTGCTGCTGACCGTTGGCGGTTTGTTTGTATTATCCTTGCTATCCACACGGATTGTAAGATAAGCGTCAGCGGTAGCACCTTCGTCATCCACACCCTGAACCAATATTCTGAAATCACCTAATGCAGTTGGCCGGCCTGTCAATTGGCCGGCGTTAAATTTAAGCCACGCTGGTAATGCGCCGACGCGCGTGCTCACAATAGTACCGTCACCATCAGAAAATGTATCAAGAGGAAGTCTGAAAGCGAAATCCTTATTAACCGCAATAATCTGCATCGGGATCGGCCTGAAAACGTAAGGTGCATGATTGGACGCATCCACCCAGTATTCAGCAGACAATAAATCTTCGACTAGTTTGATATGAACCGGCTTTGGGCTGGCAGGATTGGCATAAGCCTTTTTTGACCAGTCGTTAAATATTACATTTTGCGAACCTCCTTTTTCAACTGCGGAAGAAAGCCGGTAACCGGTTGAATCTCTGTAAGTGACCGGTTGCATAGGCGTGTTAAGCCAGCGTGTACCGGCCTGTCTGATCGTAGATTCCAGTACCTGCATATCCGTTGTTGTAGAAACAAGTACGGAGATGAAATTGGCTCCGTTAGAAAAATTTTCATTGATCTGAGTGCCGGTTACCCCAGCTCCCAGCGTCGAATTGTAAAACGCCTCATTTCCTACTATAAAATCGGCGGGAGCCTCACTTCTCAAAATATCCATTGAAAAATGATGATCAGCCGTAGGGTCATCATTGGATTTGATACCATCCGCCTTTTCACTCAGATCTTTATAAGCCAGCGTTCCTCTGCTTGCAGATGCATTATCATAAACTGAGCCGAAATCGGATAAATATTTAATAGAACTATCAACAGATTTTACAGCATCGATCATTTGATTGATATAATTTTTCAATACAAGATGTCTGTATAAATACCAGTCTTTTCCGGCGCGCTGTCCAAAAGAGAAAAATGGATCCCAATTGGCTGTTGGTGCATAGGCCTGATCAAATGATTTGAAGGATGTTCCCCACAGATAATTCAGGCGGTCAATTTTTTTATAATTTGTGCTAAGCCATGTACGGAAACCTGATATCATGGTTGGAGAATAATCAAACGCAGCAGGTTTTTCTTTTTCGTCGGCAAGGTTCCAGGCCGGGTAGCCTGCTTCCTGTGTAGGTGTATTGGTAACTGCGATAAAAAGTAAGCTTTTCTGGGTCTGAAGATATTTGTAGCGTTGTGTAACTTCCTTCACAAAATCAATGCCTTTTTTGACAATATCCTGCTGATCAAACCCAAAGGATGTGTCCTTGTATCCGGAATTAAGTATTTTGCCAAAATTGTCAATAGCTCCATTCTGTGGTTTCCAAAAGTTTTCATAGCGCGTGGTATGCCTGCCCAGGTGAATGCGGATTGCCACTTTCATTCCAAGACTTGTAGCCAGCTTGACCTGGTCATCGAACCGGGTCCATTTTGGCGTGTCTGTTGGAGAATTAAGATAAACTTTATCCCATGATACAGTAAGGTAAACCGTATTTAAACCATACTGTTTGGCCATTCTGATAAGATCCAGTTCTGGTCCCTGCGTTTCATTTTCAGAAATATTCAGAAGTAACAAAGCCAGATACCGCTGCGTATCCACAGCCTCCACACGCGCAGAGTTTTTCTGTAAAACAGTCCCAAATGAATTGAAATGAATTAAAAGAGAAATAAACCCGATGATCGCCACAGTAACTTTTCTGAGCGGAACCCAGAAAACCAGAAATTCATTCATATCATACTCAGATTTACTAACTTAAATATTCTTATCTGCTGTGAAGTTTTCAACAATATCCTGCCACTGAGATACTCCTTGCTCAACGCTAAATGCCAGTGCTTTCCGGCGGGAGAAATCCTTATCAAAACCTGATATTTTATGATTCCATTGCAATATACTTTCTGCAAATAACGGAATGTCCAGATTCGGTACAAGGGTACCAAGTCCCGGTGTTAAAAACTCGGTAGGGCCACCGCTTGCGAAAGATACAATTGGTTTTCCTAACCACGCAGCTTCAACTAAAACCATACCGAAAGGTTCCTGCCGGGAAGTGAGCATAAATCCGTCTGCGGCTTCCATGTAAGAATAGTAATTTTCTTTTTGTGGACCGGTAAAATGAACTTTGACGTTTTTTAGCTGTTCACAGCGTTTTTTTGTCCAATATACCAAACCATCCTGACTCAGACTTCCCACCCATACCAAATGTACTCTGGCGTTTTCAGGAATCTGCATGGCAATGTCCGGCAATAAATCAAATCCTTTACGTTCCGATGAGGTCCCGGACATCATCCAGACAAAATCATTTGGCCCTGCCCCCCAATCCTGTCTGATTTTACGGACTTTTTCCTGATCAGGTACAATCTCATCCAGATCCACAAAGGGATATAACCGTTTAACGCTTTTTCCTCCTGATTCTTTAAGACAAGTGCAAACAATATCAGAACAGCCTACAAGCAGATCGGAATTTTTTATTACCGTCTCAAAATCAGGACTGCTCACCTGCGAATACATGGCAGAAAGTTCGTGAATATGAGAGATAACAGGAACGTGCAGTTCATTTGCAATCTTGATAACATCTGTCAGCATGATCGTGTTTACGTACCAAAGATCAGCCTGAAAGTCCTTGGATATTTTTTTAATTGCTCTGTGGATCGGATGAAATCCCATGTGAAAAGCAATTTTCTGAGAAAAAGAAAAGCTGCCGGGAGCGATAAAAACAGGAATATCAGCGGGCAGATCATTAATTAATTCTCCCTTTGCAAATGAAACCAGCCCGGCCTCAAACTTACTTCGGTCTAAATATTTAAGGATGTAATAAATGAGCATTTCAGAGCCGGTACGCGTGGCGTACGGGGTGAAAAAAAGTATTTTTTTTCGTTGGCTAACATTCATGAGATGGTGAGTAAATCTATATTTTCGGAAGGTTTTATTTTGAATAAATGCTTTTTGGCAAAAAGTGTCGGCCAGAAATAATGCAGTAAAACCATGGTTTTACGTGTAAAAATAATCTGCGTCTTTAGATGCCCGAAAGGATTTTTTTTCTGTTTAATATTTAAAAGCATCTTCCATAGGAAAAGTACCGGTATCATAGAAACATAATGCAATATCATCAGCAGATATGCGCCAACGCCATATTGTTTTCTTAACCAAAGCATATTGGAAACCTGCATTTGTGTACTGAACCGATTGATCCATGAAATGCTGGTCCTGCGGAAAGGATTATCGTTTTCAAGATGAATGAAAGTACAATCTTTGAAATAGCATAATTTACCCTGTTTTGCCAATCTGCCCGACCATTCCACATCTTCACCATACATAAAAAAATCTTCGTCAAATCTGCCGGAAAGTTCAGCTGCTTCGCGTCTGACAAAAACGAAAGCACCTACGAGCCAGTCGCACTGACCGTCATTTTTATACTCAGGCTCGGGATATAATTTGTTTAAAATGCGGTCAATAATTCCGCTTGGAGGTAAAATAAAAAACGTTTTATGAAATTCGTTAAAGCTTTTATAAAATGGCATTGGACTTCCGTCTGCATAAAGTTGCAAGGCACCCGCGGCTGAAATGTCTTTTTGCTTCTCCATTTTTTCCAGACAACGGCCTATTACATTATCAGTAACCAGTGTATCTGCATTTAAAATCAGAAAATACCTGCCTTTTGCAACCCTCATTCCTTCATTATTGGCTCGCCCAAATCCCGAATTATAGGCCATATCTATCCAGTTGATATCTGGAAATTGGCTCAATACGGTATGTTTTCCCCCATTTTCAGGATCATTGTCAACTACAATTATTTCAAAAGTGACGCCGGATGTATACTGGTATATTGATTTTAAACAATTGATAATAAGTTGCGGAGTACGGTAATTGATAATGATAATGGACACATCCATGAATAAGCGGCGTATAGTTTAATATGGCAAAAATAAAGATTCTATCTGGAAGACAAGCAAATCCGGCAAAGAGACAATAAAATTAGCAATTTTGTTATCCATCGGTTACCTGACCCGGAAATTTAATATGTATTCTATTTTCTGTTATGAAATAATCTTAGCTTTCAGTAGTACTTTTACCCGGGGAATTTTCCGTTTTAACCAGCACGTATTTGCTCAACGCATATTCTTAATGCTTTATAAAATTTGTATCCGGCTTGTCATAATATCAATATCAACTTTTGTTTTAGTTTCCTGCGCTTCCAAAAGCCAGCCTGATCCTGATGGAGGTACCACGGATCCCCTGGATACCATTGCTTTCCCTTTTCCTGATACAACCGCTTTTGCATCACTCAATAAATCAGACAGTATTTTTGGAAGTTCTGCACGGTTCGGAGATGTAGATATTTTTCCTGAATCGGCTTTGGCGGGAAAAACGGGTGTTTATAACAAAGCCAATGACTATACCGGTAAAGCAATTAATCTGGATTTTTCGTTTCTCGCACCAGCTCAGGATACGCTTAAAAAGCGGCCGTTTGTACTTTTTGTCCATGAAGGCGCCTTTATTTATGGAACGCTGGATAATGAGATGGGAAAAGCGAAATATTTTGCACAAAAAGGATTTGCCACTGCCTCTATAAATTACCGTCTTGGATTTGCCGGAGGTAGTGAATCCAATATTTGCGGAAGTAATAAGCAGGAACTTATACGAACAATTTACCGCGCAGTTCAGGACACCTACGCTGCTTTGTTTTATTTTACAAGCAATGCCGAAACGCTGGGAATCGATGTATCCCAGATATTTCTTGCGGGCAGCAGTGCAGGCAACATTACAATTTCTGCGCTCGCATACACCAAAGAAGCTGATTTTGAAGTTTTACATCCCGGGATTGTCAAATTATTGGGTGCGCTGGATCCGCATCAAACTGCCAAAAGATTTAAATTGAGAGCACTGCTTACTTCTTTGGGCTATGGTTTGCTGAAAGGCAGCAGCTTTTCGGCGGTTACGGCAAAGCCAACTATATTTTTTCAAAGAACCGGGGATAATGTTTTGCCTTACGAAAACGGACCGCTGTTCTTTTGTTCTTCCTATCCTGTAATATCCGGTGCGAAAGCTACATCCGATACACTGGTAAAATTCAATGTGCCGTTTGAACTTAACTATGAAAAGGAAACCGGACATTTATTAAGTTTTCCTGACGCATATATCTCACAGCGTTATGCCTTATTTGTAAAACGTTTTTGGAAAAAAGATTACCGGCAGATTGTCTCTGAAAAGTACACGGTCATTTCTGACAAGAAAATAAACTAAGCAATGACTGGAAGGCCGGTTTAGACTTTAAGTTTTGCTGCAAGAAAAGAATGTAATTTCTTTTCCAATAATTGATAAGAAACGTGGGAAAAAATAAGTGTGAGACAAAGCGTAAGGAAAAACGCCGGCGTGCCCGTGGAAAGCAAAGGTACTGAGAGTGCTTCAAAAAAGTGAGTAATAAAAACTGCCATAGGAACATGCCAAACATAAACCGAAAAAGAAATATCACCCAGATAAACAAGCCATGTCGGATATTTTATTGATCTTCCCCGGTTATAAAAAACAAGTGCCATAAAAAGAAAAGCCATGGAAAGTCCCCAGTAGAATGGGCCATGTCCTCCATAAAATCCGGAAAAATACTGCCACATCACTAAAACAACAACCGTGATCATAACTGTTCGTGATTGAAAAATGCCGTGAAAAATCCTGGCAGTAGCCGGTGTAATATAAAGCAGCCCGATAATTGCCCCATAGACAAACTCCCAAATAATAGGATTGGTGATCAAATTAATGCATAACGAGCCATAATTAGGTGTTTCCAGAGGCCGGAATGTCAGGTTTCCAAAAGCTAATGGAATAATTATTAGTGTTGAAATGATAAGTACCGGAAAAACAAACCACCGGTATTTTCCTGATAGTAAGGAAATTGCGATCAATACGTAAAAATACATTTCGTAATTAAGGCTCCATCCCACACCAAGGTAAGCATAGCCGAAATATGGAGGATGAAGATAGCTTAATGGAATAAAGAAAATACTTTTCAGGATCTTCGTTGCGATATCAAGAGATATATTTTCTATTACCGGTGCGACGATGATTGCATAAGCCACCGTTGAAATAATATACAAAGGCCAGATTCGTAGAATTCTTTTGATGAGAAAATTTCTGGCAGATCGTATTCCGCCTGCCGATTTTTTGGTAACGAAAACCATTATGAATCCACTAATTACAAAAAAAAGATCAACACCGGCCGCTCCTGAGTCAAATAAAAAGTCAAGCTCTTTTTTAAGAAATTCACCGGGTTTGATAACGTCTTTAAAATGAAAAACAATGACCATAATTACTGCAATTCCGCGAAGGACCTGAATAATGTCGATCTTCTCGGAAGTCTTTATTAATTCCTTGGGAGGAAAAAAAATGTTAATCATTAGGGGTGTTGAATTATTTCGGTGTGCGTAAAATAAGTATAAGATTGGTGATAACCGATATTTGAAAGGTTCGGCAACTATAAATTTTATTGGTTTTATATGATTTTAGAAATAGAAAATATTCTGTTTGTCGTCGAATACCATTAAAATCAATCAAAAAGAATATTTTCTATTGAAGTGAAATTTATGAGCAAAGTAATCGAATAATTTAAGAATGGATGTATTCGCCAATGCAAAACGTGATTGAAGCAGAAGGGCTTTTCCACTGTTTTCAGACAAAAAAATGTCATCAGGAAAAGCTGAACAGTTTCCTGATGACAAAATGTATGTCACTATAATTTATTAAACGGTCTTAATTTAATTTTTCAAAAATACCTGCAACACCTTGTCCGCCGCCAACGCAAGCCGTCACCATACCATATTTCTGGTTTCTCCGCTCCATTTCGTTAAAAAGCTGAACTGAAAGACGAGCCCCTGTTGAACCTAAGGCATGCCCCAGCGCAATGGCACCACCATTTGGATTGACCAATTCCGGATTAATGCCAAGCTCCTGAATTACCGCCAATGATTGTGCGGCGAAAGCTTCATTTAATTCAATTTGCTCGATATCTGCCAGCTGCAACCCTGCCTGTTTCAATGCTTTTGGTATAGCTGCCACTGGCCCAATTCCCATAATCCTTGGATCAACTCCGGCAGTGGCATAGGAAAGCATGCGCGCAATCGGTTTCAGACCCAGTTCATTCATCATTTTTTCAGACATTACCACAACAAAAGCAGCACCGTCAGATGTTTGGGACGAATTTCCGGCTGTAACCGAACCGCCTGCGGCAAATACCGGTTTTAATTTATTCAAAGCTTCAAGTGTTGTATCCGCACGTGGCCCTTCATCTTTATCAACAATTGTTTCTTTTATTTTTTTCTTGCCTGAAATCGGATCAAAATAAGTTTCCTGCACTTTTACAGGCACAATTCCACTATCAAACCAACCTTCCTTTTGAGCACGTAACGCTTTTTGATGCGATTGAAATGAAAATTCGTCCTGCTTTTCACGACTGATATTGAAGTCTTTGGAAACCTGTTCCGCAGTCAATCCCATGCTCAGATAATAATCCGGATGGTTTTGGGCGATTTCGAAATTTAAAGCAGTTTTCCAGCCCATGGTCGGAACGAGTGACATAGATTCTGTACCTCCCGCTATGATACAATCGGCCATGCCTGCATGAATTTTGGCAGAAGCCATAGCAATTGCCTCCACACCAGAACCGCAATAGCGGTTGATCGTGATTCCGGAAACGCTTTTTGGAAGAGATAACAGTGCTACATATCTTCCCATCTGCATACCTTGCTCCGCTTCCGGAACTGCATTGCCGACAATCACATCGTCAACCCTTTCAGGATCAAGCTGAGGTATTTTTTCTAAAATATATTTAATGACATCAGCACCAAGATTGTCTGGCCGGGTAAAACGAAAACCACCTCGTGTAGCTTTTCCAACCGCAGTGCGGTAGCCGGCAACAATGTATGCATCCATAGATTTATCGGTTAATGTATCAGCTAAATTCAAAAATGAAAATTAGTATGCAGGCATACTATCGTAAAATTAAGAATTATATACAAAACAAAAAACCGTCGGAATAGTTTTATTCCGACGGTCCTGCATGGTGTTAGATTGATGAAGGCCTTAATGTGCGACCGGATTGTTAAAGTGATCAATTGCTTTGACTTTTTTAGGCATTGCAATCCACAACACGATATAAAAAATGAATACCGGGAAATGTGAAGGAATAAAGAAACTCATCACAAACAGTACTCTGACAATTACTACATCTATTTGTAAATACTCGGCGATACCTGCTGCTACACCACTGATTACTTTATTGTTTACGTCGCGGAATAATCTATTATTGTTCATGGCTATGTTCGTTTTATTTGTTATTGTTGATTCAAAGGTACTAGGTGATACATAGTAGTTGTTATTAATCTATATGAATGGTTTAAGGAAATGAAAAGTGGTTGTATTTGATGAGGAATAAAGAACGGTCAGCGATCGGGGGATTTTTCAAAATATTTTCAACAAAAATCAGGACACTTGTGTCTGATAGCAGCGATTTGTTTCGTTTGATAGATGATAGTAAACAGAAGAATGCTAGCATGAAATCGTTTGAGGAATTCAGAAAAAACATTAAAATACCCTTAGGATTATCTAATATGTTGCTGATTACTATGCGCAATAAATTACATTTGTAGTTGAAAAATGATTTGAATAGCTGACAATCTGGCATTTTGGGCTATTCAGGCTTGATATTTTTTAATAAAATTGAACGATTCACAATACCTATACTATCATGTTTAAAATATTTTCGAAGCTATTCGGCACGAAAGCAGAGCGCGATTTAAAGGAACTTACTCCTTACGTCGGCCTGATCAACGCAGAATACGCGAAACTTGCTTCCTTGTCCAACGATGAACTTAGAGCGCAATCAGAAGGACTGAAAGCACATATTGCTTCTGAATTAAAACCGATTGATGATCAGATCGTAACCTTAAGAGAGGAAGCGGCTGCTGAACCAAACGTTGATAACAAAGAGGCGATTTTCAAGAAAATCGATGCACTTGAGTTGGATCGTAATAAACAACTTGAAGTGGTATTGCTGGATATTCTTCCAAAAGCTTTTGCGATTGTTAAAGATACTGCCCGCCGTTTCAAGGATAATGAAAGTCTGGAAGTGACTGCATCTTACTTTGACCGTGAAGTAGCAACGAAGAAGAAAAACGTTGTGATCAATGGTGATAAAGCTGTTTGGAGCAGTACCTGGGATGTGATTGGCCAGCCGATCAAGTGGAATATGCAGCATTATGATGTGCAGCTGATTGGTGGTGTGGTTTTGCATCAGGGAAAAATTTCCGAGATGGCTACGGGGGAAGGAAAAACGCTTGTGGCTACGTTGCCTGCGTTTCTTAATGCGCTTGCAGGATTAGGCGTTCACATTGTAACGGTGAATGACTACCTGGCAAAACGTGATGCGGAATGGAATGCCCCTCTTTTTGAATTCCACGGCATGAGCGTAGATTGTATCGACCGCCACCAGCCGAATACGAACGAACGCCGTAACGCATACAAGGCAAATCTTACCTACGGAACAAACAACGAATTCGGTTTTGATTATCTGCGTGACAATATGTCACGCACCACTGAAGAGCTAGTTCAGCGTAAACATCACTACGCCATGGTGGATGAGGTCGATTCAGTTTTGATTGATGATGCACGTACGCCTTTGATTATCAGTGGTCCTGTGCCACGTGGTGACGAACAGGAATATCTTGAATTGAAACCTCGTGTTTCCAGAATCGTTGAAGCACAGAAAAAACTGGCAATGGATTTGCTGAATGAAGCAAAGAAAAAAATTGCCGCAGGTGACAAAAAAGAAGGCGCGCTTGCGCTTTTCCGTGCCCATCGTGGTATGCCGAAATACAAGCCGTTGATTAAGTATTTGAGTGAGTCTGGTATCAAACAATTGATGCAGGAATCTGAGTCCATTTATCTGGCAGAAAACCAGAAATTGATGCCTCAGGCTGATGCTCCTCTATATTTCACGATTGACGAAAGACATAACAGCATCGAGTTAACCGAAAAAGGGATTGATTTCCTTACCGGTGAATCTGAGCAGACCAATTTCTTTATCCTGCCGGATATTGCGGTTGATCTGGACAAAATCGAAAAAGAACAGTCTTTAAATGAGCAGGAACGTGTTATTCAGAAAGAGGCGTTAATTCGTGATTATTCTGTAAAAACAGCTCGTATCCATACAGTCAATCAGCTTTTGAAAGCATATACACTTTTTGAAAAAGACGTGGAATATGTGATCATGGATCAAAAAGTTAAGATCGTTGATGAGCAAACTGGTCGTATCATGGATGGTCGTCGTTATTCTGACGGTCTTCACCAGGCGATTGAAGCAAAAGAAAATGTTCGCGTTGAAGATGCGACGCAGACTTACGCTACGGTAACGCTTCAGAACTATTTCCGTATGTACCACAAACTTTCTGGTATGACGGGTACGGCTGAAACGGAAGCAGGTGAATTCTGGGAAATTTATAAACTGGACGTAGTTTCAATTCCTACCAATGTAGCTGCGGTCCGTAAGGATCATGAAGATAAAGTTTATCGTTCGGTTCGTGAAAAATACAATGCGCTTACGGATGAGATTGTAGAACTTGTGGAAGCTGGTCGCCCGGTACTTGTTGGTACTACTTCGGTTGAAAACTCTGAAATCATCAGTCGTATGCTTACGCTTCGCAAAATACCACATCAGGTATTGAACGCGAAACAACATCAGAAAGAAGCAGAAGTTGTTGCAGAAGCTGGTAAACCAGGTACTGTAACGATTGCTACCAACATGGCTGGTCGTGGTACGGATATCAAGCTAACGCCGGAAGCGAAAGCAGCAGGTGGTTTGGCGATTGTTGGTACAGAACGTCATGAAAGTCGCCGTGTAGACAGACAGCTTCGTGGTCGCGCAGGTCGTCAGGGGGATACCGGATCTTCTCAGTTCTTTGTTTCATTGGAAGATAACCTGATGCGTCTTTTCGGTTCCGACCGTATGGCGAAGGTTATGGATAAAATGGGCCTGGAAGAAGGTGAAGTGATCCAGAGCAGCATGATCACCAAATCAATCGAACGTGCTCAGAAAAAAGTAGAGGAAAATAACTTTGGTATGCGTAAACGTCTTCTTGAATATGATGACGTAATGAACTATCAGCGTGATGCCATTTATACACGTCGCCGGAATGCATTGTTCGGAGATCGTCTGGCTGTTGATATTGCCAATACACTTTTTGATGTCTGTGAAGAAGTTGTTGCCAACGCAGGAACGTATTCAGAACTTGACCTGGCAACAATCACAACGTTAGGAATTGAACTTCCTTTCAGCGAAAATGACAATGTTTCACTGAAACCTCAGGAAAAAACACAGCGTCTTTACGAAGCTGCCGAAAAACATTATCAGGATAAAAATCATCAGATTTCAGAAAAAGCGTTGCCAATTCTGCAATCGATACATGCAGAGCGTGGTGCTACGATCACCGAAATTATGATTCCATTCAGTGATGGAATACGTCAGACTGGTATCGTCGTAAATCTTAAAAAAGCCCTTGCAAACGGCGGCCATGAGATTACCCATGAAATGGAAAAAGCGATTGTTCTTTCGCTGATCGATCAGGAATGGAAAGAGCATCTTCGTGAAATGGATGATTTGAAACAGTCGGTTCAGAATGCCGTATTTGAACAAAAAGATCCTTTGCTGATCTACAAATTCGAATCGGTTGAGCTTTTCAAACGCTTCCTTAGCAAAGTTAACTTCGATATGGTTTCCTTCCTGATGAAGGCGGATATTCCACAGGAAGAAGCTGCTCCGGCAACGGCTGTTCAGCAAACTGTGAGACGTCCTGCCCCGGCACCTGTGCTTCAAACGAATCGTGAAGAAGATTTTGATGCAGACCTGGATGGTCCAAATGAATATGCACGTCAGATGGAATCTACTACCAAGGCTCAGCCAATCAAAGTGGATAAAATCGCGGACCGTAATCAGAAAGTATCAGTTCAGTACCGCGACGGACGTGTTTTACGTGATGTTAAATACAAAAAAGTTGAGCAGGAAGTTAAAAATGGTGAGTGTGTTGTTATTGAATAATGATACGCATCAGGCTTAACGAAGAGAATATATAGCTTAAAAACAAAAAGCCTTGCCTTTCTAAATTAGATCGGCAAGGCTTTTTGATACGTGTAAAATCAAGATTTATACGATATTTGTATTTTTAAAGACAAAGAGTAAACGAAATTCCCCTTTCATGAAACTTCATAAAGAAGGTTACACGATCATGGCAATCGCCGCCATTGTATTGATTCTGATTAATGTGGGCATACATATGCTGCTTCCCGAAGGATATTGGATCCCGAGAATCGCTTTGATTGCCAGTATATTTGTTTTTTTTCTTATTGTACAATTCTTCCGCGTACCTACACGGGTTGTATCAAAAAGTGAAAGCCAGATTATTGCTCCCTGTGACGGAAAAGTGGTTGTGATTGAGGAAGTAGTAGAAAATGAATATTTTAAAGGCCCACGACGCCAGATCAGCATATTTATGTCACCGATCAATGTGCACGTAAACTGGAATCCGGTGAGTGGAATAATCAAGTATTTCAGATATCACCCGGGATTGTATCTGGTAGCGTGGCATCCAAAATCAAGTACGGAAAATGAGCGTACTACGGTGGTGACAGAAACTTCGTCGGGTGTTGAAGTTTTATTCCGTCAGATTGCAGGAGCAGCAGCGCGCCGTATACGCTGGTATATAAAAGAAGGTGATAAAGTTGAACAGGGAACCGAAATGGGTTTTATCAAATTCGGCTCCCGTGTTGATATTTTCTTACCGCTCGATGCAGAAATAAAAGTTAACCTTCAGGATAAAACGGTTGGCAGTATTACAGTGCTTGCTGAATTAAAATAACCGCCAGGTTGCAATTTGCTGGAAAAAGCCGGGTACCGCTGCCGGATAAACAACGGCCATAAATACCAATCCGAAAATAGCACCATAGATGTGGGCGCTGTGGTTGACATAACTTCTGCCACGGCGTCCTTCATAAATCGAGTAACTCAGGAAGAGGATTCCGAAGATAAATCCGGGCATACAGATAAAGAAATAAAGACAAACCTGCATTAACGGTGCATACAGAAATGCTGCAAAAAGCACCGCAGAAACGCCTCCCGAAGCTCCGAGTGAATTATAATTGGAATTATTCTTATGTTTCAAAAAAGTAGGAATATCTGAAACGATTATACCAACAATGTATAAAAACAAATAGTAAGCCGTTCCGCTTGGTCCAAAAAGCATGTTAAAAAGTCTTTCGATACCTTCTCCTACAAACCATAAACTAAGCATATTAAAAATGAGGTGCCCAAAATCTGCATGGATGAAACCTGACGTAATAAATCTGTAATATTCATTTCGTTTGCTAACTCTGTATGGATTCATAATCAGTTTGTCCATGACAAGCGAATTATTAAATGCGTAATAACTGATACCGGCAGTTATAATTATTAATATGAGGGTTATTGACATAATTTCTTTTGATAATTTAAATGTAAAATCTGGTGGTTAATAACTTTATCAACCACAGGTTATTGTTCCCGCTCAACCAATTGACGGACAAAACCCAGTAATATTTTTTTCCTTTCAGCGTCAACAGACAGCCTTTCCAGGCAATCAATTCCTTTGTCAAAATATTCTGTAATTTTTTGTTCAGTCAGCGTGCGGATACCCAAGGTATCATATATTCCTCGCACGGCGGCTACTTTTTCTTCTTTGTCAAAAGTTTCAGCAGAAATCCATTTGTTTAGTGCTTCGCCTGTTTTTCCCTCAGCTTTGGTTAAAGCTTCAATAAGTAAAAATGTTTTCTTGTTGGCAATGATATCTCCGCCCACCAGTTTTCCAAACTTTTCCGGATCTCCGTAAACATCCAGTAAATCGTCTTTTAACTGAAAACCGATCCCCATACTTTCGCCGGCTTCATATAGCAGTTTTGTTGCCTCTGAATCTGCGCCGCCAATGATTCCACCTAATTCAAGCGCAAAGCCTAGCAGAACGGACGTTTTGAGCCGTATCATGTTGAGATACTCGTCTTCTGTAACATCCCAGCGCGTTTCGAAATTCATATCGAGCTGTTGTCCTTCACAAACTTCCGCGGCTGTCTGGTTAAAACGTACCAGCACATTTCTCAGATCTTCTTTTTTTATATCGATCAAAAAGTCATAAGCTCTGATCAGCATTACATCACCCGAAAGTATTGCAGTATTGGCATTCCACTTTTCATGCACGGTAAGTTTTCCCCGGCGAAGCGGAGCCTTATCCATAATATCGTCATGCATCAAAGTGAAATTGTGAAAAACTTCAACGGCTATGGCGGGTTTCAAAGCACTTTTCCAGTCATCCGTGTATAGCGATGCGGATAATAATGTCAAAAGCGGGCGAAAGCGTTTCCCGCCCAGTGCCATGATGTAACGAATCGGTTCGTAAAGTTCAGCAGGAGATTCTCCGTAAGAAGTTTGTTCTATTTCAGTTTGCAGGGTTTGCAGCAGATTTTCTATCGTTGTCATTCGTGGCTTTTTACTACACTCATTTTCCGGATTGGAAAACAATTTATTTAATCCTGATTTTCTCTTTTTCAGAGCAATACGCAAAGTAGCTAAATCCTGTTGAGAATCTCAAAGGTTAGTTGGATGAATGGTTCTGTATTTGGATTAAATGTACTAAGTCGACAGAAAATATTGAAATCCGAAGTGGGTCAGGATTTATTTAGTTTAGCTGATTAATTCAAATGATATAATTGCCATATTTGAATATCGTTAATCTGTTCTGCGCCACGAATACACGAATTAACACTAATATTCTATGAGCAAATTCGTGAACAGTTGTGTATTCGTGGCTAAAATAAATCTTCAAAATGCCTTTTCATCTATATTTTAACGGAGAAATTTCTCCATTAGATTCGACAATTTTTAAATCAAACGACCTGGCCATTTTGCGTGGTTTCGGCATGTTTGATTATTTCAGGACTTACAACGGCGTTCCTTTTCGGTGGGATGATTACTGGCAGCGTTTCGAAAATTCCGCCAAATTATTAAAACTCCCGCTTCCGCTGAATCAGGGTGAAGTTGCTAAAATTCTGGCTGATCTGCATGCGTTATCCGGAGAACCGGAAGTTGCTTTTCGTTTTGTATTGACGGGAGGATATGCACCTGATAGTGTACATGTTGTAGAACCGAACTTCTTAATACGCACAGAAGCCTTGCCGCAAGACAATCCTGCCGCATTATTAAAGGGAATGAAAGTTTTGCAGTATCAATATGTTCGTGATCTGCCGGAAATTAAAACGACCAATTATGTACATATGGTCTTAATGGCGGATGAAATGAAAAAGCAGGGCGCTTCGGATCTACTTTTTCATAAAGACGGCGAGATCAGCGAACTGACCAGAAGTAATTTCTTTATCTTCAAAGGTGATACGCTGATCACTTCTGATACCAATATTTTAAGAGGGATTACCAGAAAAGTCGTTTTGGAGTTGGCCGATGCACATTTTAAAGTTGAAGTCCGTCCGCTGTTATATTCTGAACTGGAAACGGCTGACGAAGCTTTTACAACAAGTTCTACGAAATGGGTTATGCCAATCGTGCAGATTGGGGACAAGCTGGTTGGTGACGGAAAAGCTGGGAAACGGACGCTTTTCTTGCAGGAATTATTTAAAAAGGTTGTGGTTGATTGGGGGAAGTGATTTTTTCTTTTTGGGATTCTTTAGCCTGTTCTGAGTTTTTTTAACCCGTCCGACGGCGAAAAAGCCGTCGGACGGGTGGCTCGTGAAAAGCCTTTGGATTAATTCAGATTATGCAAAATCACATTTGCCAACTGATTAATTCCAGCCTTGTGCGGTAATTGGCACTCTGTTGTCGCCTTTTGTATGTAATAAAACTTCATCCTTTTTATCCGTCATATAACCAATGACGCTGATTTTTGGATTATTTTTGATTTTGTCGTAATCGCTTTGCGGTACGGTGAACAGTAATTCGTAATCTTCGCCGCCATTTAAAGCAGCCGTTATCGGCCCAATATTTAATTCGACAGCACCCATGTAAGTTTGCTCGTCGATTGGTAATTTATCTTCAAAAACCAGTGCACCAACACCGGATTGTGAGCATAAATGCAATAAGTCAGAGGCCAGTCCGTCGGAAACGTCGATCATAGAAGTTGGTATAACACCCGCACCTGCCAACTCATAAACCACGTCCATACGCGCTTCCGGGCGTAGTTGTCTCTGGATTACATATTCTTTACCGTCAAGCTGCGGCTGCATATTTGGATCGGCCAGAAAAACCTGTTTTTCTCTTACCAGTAATTGAAGGCCAATATAAGCGCCGCCCAAATCTCCGGAAACGCATAACAGATCATTTGCTTTCGCAGTATTCCGGTAGGTAATTCTGTCCTTTGCCACACGTCCGAAAACGCTTACTGAAATAAATAATCCTGATAATGAAGAAGAAGTATCACCACCAACAAGGTCTACATTGAAATCCTTGCAGGCTGCTTTCATCCCTTCATACAATTCTTCCACGGCTTCAACAGAAAAACGATTGCTCAAAGCCAGTCCAACGGTCACCTGACGCGGAATTCCGTTCATTGCGGCAACGTCAGAAACGTTAATCGCAATCGCTTTGTATCCTAAATGTTTTAAAGGGAAAAATGACAAGTCGAAATGAACACCTTCCAGAAGAATATCGGTTGATAATAATCCGAATTCTGTTCCCAAATCTATTACTGCGGCGTCATCGCCAATGCCTGTTATGCTGTCGGGTAAATTATTTTTTAGCCCTTGATTCAGTCTTTTGATAAGACCAAATTCGCCTAAATTGCTGATTTCTGTTCTTGATTCTGCCATGTTGCAAAGTTAGCTAAAAATAAACGAAGCCATCTCTTGCGGGAAATGGCTTCGTTTATCAATAAAATTTTGATATTAAAAGTTCAGTGACTGACTGTTAATTGATAAAATCAACATTAACACATCATATTTTAAACTGAAATCTTATTGTGTAGAAAGTGTATACTGATTCACCGTATTACCCGTTTTCGGACTTGCATCCGTGCGGGTTAAAACGACTTTGGTGTCATCAAGCGAAGTAATTGTAAATTTTACAGTACCACCGCTGCCGCTTGGCTGAGGTGTTAATCCTGAAAGGATCAAAGTAGTCTCTCCATCCAATGACCATGTTCCTGTAAAGATGTTTTTATCGAATTCTGTATAAGTTGCCGCACCGCCACTGTTCAATACGAGTTTGAAATTGGAATATTCTGCGCGAATATTTCCTGCGCCACCTCTTGTATAAACCACAACAGTTCCTTCTTTAACAGATTCAGCTGTCCATGATTTTGCGATGCGTTCAGAAACTGCTTTCGGTGAGTTTTTCTTGCATCCTGCTGTTACCAGTGTGACCACCAGCAAAATACTGCAAAGTAAAGTATACGTTTTTTTCATTCTATCTTTCACGAATAATTTTCTAATTAAACGCCAAGTTCAGATTTTTTAGTCTTAATATCAAAATATTCTGAAATGATCGTCTTAAATTCCGCCCCGGAAATAAATAAAACCGTTTTTTAAGTAACCAACCGTTGATGAAAGAATATACAAAGTCTCAGCTCGCACTGCGAAACGGACAGGACAGAGAAGAGATTTGGTGTGCATACCAGGGCGTTATTTATGACGTTACAACATCCCGGCTCTGGCGAAACGGGCATCATTACGAACATTGGGCGGGACAGGATCTGACCAAAGAACTTGGAGACGCGCCGCATACAGAGCGCGTTTTTGAAAAGTTTAAGGTCATAGGAAAATTAACAGAACCATTTAATTAAGAGCACTTGAAACAATATACTTATCTGATTGCAGACAGCGGTTCCACAAAAACAGATTGGCTGGTGGCAACAACCGGAAAAACACCATTTCGCCTTCATTCAGGAGGGCTTAACCCATTTTATCAGACCAAAGAAGAAGTTACCGAAGTTTTAGAAAAGGAAGTTTTGCCGTTTATAGGATCATCGATTGACCAGGTTTTTTTCTACGGTGCGGGTTGTGCGGATAAGGCTACAAGCCGGCCAATTTATGATGCGCTGGTAGATACTGTTCCGTCGGCGGAAATAATTGAAGTGGCTTCTGATATGCTTGCAGCAGCGCGTGGATTGTGTGGAGACAAACCCGGCATTGCCTGTATTCTCGGTACTGGTGCCAATAATGCTTTTTATGACGGATATAAAATTGCCCACTCAATCGGATCGCTTGGTTTTTGGCTGGGTGACGAAGGCAGTGGATCTTATCTTGGAAAAACTTTGCTTGTCAATTTTCTTCAGAATGAATTGCCGCAGGATCTTCACAAACAATTTGAAGAAACATATCCGGGAACGAACAGATTATTTGTGCTTGAAAAAGTGTATCGCCAGCCGTTTCCAAACCGCTATTTTGCAACGTTCTCAGAATTTATCTCAAAAAATATTCAGCATCCGTTTATCACCAAACTGGTTCAGGATGCGTTTATTCTTTTTACAGAAAAATACATTCTGAAACATCAGGATGCGGAAATATATCCGATTCATTTTACAGGGTCGATCGCATTTTATTATCGTGACATTCTGAAATCTGTTTTGGAAAGCAAAAATCTGACGGTTGGTAAAATTCTAAAATCGCCGATGGAAACGCTTTATGAGTATCATTTGCGCCGGGATATGTAAGTGAAATTTTGTATAATTGACTGGCATACACTTTGAATACTGTTAACTTTATTTAGAAAATAATTCATCAATGCCAAGACGTTCCATTCGCTGGCTTACTGTATTTTCTGCGGTGCTGATTATCGGCGTTGTTATTACCCAGATTTACTGGGTAAAACAGGCGCTTGATCTGCGGCACCGTCAGTTTAATCAAAATGCGCATGTTGCTTTGCAGGATGTTGCCCAGGAACTCGCGTCGGTCAATGGCGTTATGCAGACTTCCAATCCGGTGGAACAACTCTCACCGGAATATTTTCTTGTCAATACCAATGCAACCACGCAGCCGGATCTGCTGGAACATTTTATAAAGGACAGTTTTCAAAAACATAACCTGATCACGGATTTTGAGGTTGGGATTTATGATTGTACTACGGATAGGATGCGTTATGGTATGTCTTTAAGTACAAAAACAAATGACAAAACTTCCGCAAAAACCTCTAACTGGGAGCGGACAGACAAATATCCTTATTATTTCGGCGTAAGATTTCCTGAACAATCAGCCTACATCGTCGGGAATCTGAATGGATGGATTTGGTCATCAATGCTCGTTTTGCTGGCCGTAGGGTTTTTTGCCTATGCGCTGTTTATTATTCTGAGACAAAAACACTTGTCAGAAGTTCAGCGAAATTTTGTCAATAATATGACACATGAGCTCCAAACGCCGATTTCTACGATTCGTATCGCTGCGGATGTTTTAAATTCTGATATTATCGTTACCCAGCCTGAAAGACATAAGCGGTATGTGAATATTGTTCAGGAAGAAATTCTCAGGCTGCAAAATCAGGTTGAAATGGTGCTTTCTATTGCCAAAGCGGAAAGGCATTCGCTCAATCTGAAAAAGGAAAAAATTGATGTAAATCAGGTTATTGATTCTTTATTATTACCTTTTGAAGGAAAAATAAAGTTGAAATATGAGGCGGCCAATCGTTTTATTGAAGCCGATGTTTTCCATTTCAGGAACATGATCACCAACCTGATCGATAATGCAATAAAATATTCTCCCAACATGCCGGAGGTTATCGTGCGGACTTTTAATAAGAAAAATTGTCTGGTAATTTGTGTGGAAGATAAGGGTTTGGGTATTGCCAAGGAATACCAGAAGAAGATCTTCAACAAATTTTTCAGGATATCCAATGCGGATGTGCATAATGTGAAAGGCTCAGGAATTGGCCTTAGTTATGTCAGACAGATCGTCCGTTCACATCACTGGAATCTGGAACTCGACAGTGCTCTTGGCCAAGGGAGTACATTCAGTATCAGCATTCCTCAAAAATAATTTTTGCTTCAACCTAAAAACTAAAATCAGTTACATTGAAAAAGAAAATTTTATACGTCGAGGACGACCCGAATCTGGCCTTCGCTACGAAAGATAATCTGGAAGCATACGATTATGAAGTGGTACACGCAAGCGACGGCATGGAGGCGTTGGATTTCATTGAGAAAGATCATTTTGATATATGCGTCCTGGATGTAATGCTTCCGAAAATGGATGGTTTTACTTTGGCAGAAAACATACGGAAATCTGACAAACAGGTACCGATTTTATTTTTGACTGCAAGGGTTTTGCAGGAAGACAAGATCAAAGGTTTTGAATTGGGTGCGGATGATTACGTAACAAAACCGTTCAGTATCCAGGAATTGAAGATGCGGATCGAGGTAATTTTGCGTAGAAATAATTCCGGAAATCCCACGCCCATTCAGCCCAAAACCAATACAGTCGGCAAGTATAATTTCGATTTTACGAAGCTGACTTTGTCAATAAATGACAATCTTCAAACACTGACTTTTCGCGAAGCTGAGGTCTTAAAATATCTTTCCGAACGTCCGGACCAGGTCATTCGCCGGGATGAATTGCTGAAAGCGATATGGGGGGACGACGATTATTTTATGGGGAGAAGTCTGGATGTTTTTATTTCAAGATTGCGTAAATATCTGTCCGCAGACCCTGCAATCCGCATTGATAACGTTCACGGTGTGGGTTTTAGAATGACTTTTTAATGCATTCTTTTTCAAATATCTTTTATTTTTATTTGCACCAAAATAATAAATACCTATATTTGCACCCTCATTTGGAAAAATTGATCGTCATGGCTAAGGTTTGTCAAATTACTGGTAAAAGAACACGCGTTGGAAATAATGTTTCTCACGCTAACAATAAAACAAAACGTAAATTCTTCCCGAATTTACAAAAGAAACGTTTCTTCCTTCCTTCATCAGGAGAATGGGTTACGTTGAAAGTAGCTACTTCTGCTCTTCGTACTATCAACAAGAACGGTATTGAAGCTACGATCCAAAAAGCATACGATAAAGGAACGCTTACGTTCTAAGAAATTTGCGAATTTATTAGAAAGGACTTCCTTTTTTCGGGAAGTCCTTTTTTTCGTAAAGTTTTTGAATTGAAGGAATATCCGGAAGTTATGGTGGTAAAGAAATTACAGATTCAGTAAATATTTATCAGAAACATGATTGACGAAATTTCTGCTCTTCAAAACGTTTTTCTTCTGTTAGGCTCCAATCTTGGAGACAGATTGCAAATTCTCAGGTCGGCAGAAATGCTGATCGAAGAAAGAATTGGCGAAATTCAATCTGCTTCTTCCGTTTACGAAACCGCTCCCTGGGGCGTTTTGGAACAGCCTGCTTTTTTGAATCAGATACTTATTGTTTCGACCGGATTATTGCCGGAAGAAGTCCTTCGGATTGTTCTGGAAATAGAACATGAGCTGGGAAGAGTGCGCTACGAAAGATGGGGCGCGCGCGTGATTGATATCGATATGCTTTATTATCAGGATCTTGTTCTGGATTCTGCACGCCTTACCCTGCCACATCCAAGACTGCACGAACGGCGGTTTACGCTCGTCCCGCTAAATGAAATCGCCTCCGGTTTTATCCATCCTGTTTTTCAGAAAACCACAAGTCAGTTGCTTACAGAATGTTCCGATCCGGGGGCTGTTGTAAATATTTCTACAAATAATACTAATTCTGATTTCTCGAATTAGATCAGAATTCCTCCCATTCACTCCCCGTTTTCAGCTGTTTATCATTTTTTTATATTATGGTAATCTGATTATCACTTGTTTTACATCGCGGTGAGATAAAATCTTAATTTTATTTTTTAATCATCATAGGGGGAAGCCTGATATCGGTTGTCCTGCAAATAGGAAAAGTTCAATTTGTTAAAAAGTATTAAGTTGTCTTGATCCGTCTTCGTATTAATCATCAATCAATTAGCATGAAAAGTAAAATACAAAAAAAGTGGATTGGGCTTTTGCTGTCTTTTTTCAGCATAACAGCCGTTGCACAAACAAAACATACCGTTAGCGGGTATGTAAAAGATCTTGCCAACGGGGAAGGCTTAATCGGCGTTTCCGTTTACGTTCGTGAAGCTCAAACGGGCGTGGTGACAAATCCGTATGGCTTTTATTCCCTGACGTTGCCGGCCGGTACGTATACGGTTGTGTATTCCTACATCGGGTATCAAAAAAATACGAAAACGATTGATTTGACTGCTGATCAAACGGTAAGCGTTGAGTTGTCCGATGAAAGCGAAAACCTGAAAGAGGTTACGATTTCAACAAAAAGAGATGATGAGAACGTGCGAAGTATTGAAATGTCTGTCAACAAAGTTGAAATGAAGACAATCAAAAAAATGCCCGCGCTTTTGGGAGAAGTTGATTTGATACGCAGTATTCAGCTGCTGCCAGGTGTTACTACGGTTGGAGAAGGTGCTTCCGGATTTAACGTTCGTGGCGGAGATATTTCTCAAAACCTGGTTCTTTTGGATGAAGCCCCGGTTTTCAATTCTTCTCACTTATTTGGTTTCTTCTCGGTTTTCAATCCGGATGTTGTAAAAGATGTCAAGCTTTTCAAAGGAGGAATTCCTGCGCAATACGGCGGACGGATCTCTTCTATCCTGGATGTGCGGATGAAGGAGGGAAATGCTAAAAAACGTGAAATCAACGGCGGTATAGGCTCTATTTTTTCCCGCCTTACTTATGAACAGCCATTTGCAGCAGGCAAAGGATCGTTCATTGTAGCGGCCCGCCGGTCATATATTGATATTCTGGCAAAACCATTTTTGAACAAAGATCTGAAAGACTCCAAGTTCAATTTCTATGACCTGACGGCCAAAGTAAATTACCGGTTAGGAAATAAAGATACATTTTTTGCGTCAGGTTATTTAGGCAAGGATGTTTTTGGGGGTGGAGATTTTGGTTTTGGCTGGGGAAATAAAACATTAACAGGACGCTGGAACCACATTTTTTCCAATAAACTGTTTATGAACCTGACAGCCTATTATAGTAACTACGATTATAATCTGGGTCAAAATGAAAACGATAAAAATGCAAAAGACCGCTTTGTGTGGAATTCTAAAATTATCACAAAAAGTATAAAACCTGATTTTACCTATTACATCACACCAAAAAACCAGTTAACTTTTGGTGGTCAGTATATCAATTATAATTCCAGTCCCGGCAAAGCAACTGCGGTGTCAGAAGGTGAAGGACTGAATCTGGATCTTCCGTCGCGTCACGCCGATGAGTCTGCCATCTACATTGCCAATGAACAAAAACTGACGGACAAGATTTCCTTGCAATATGGTATTCGTTATTCTTATTTCCGGAGTTTGGGGGCTGGTATCGAATATTCATACCGGGATACTACGGCGGGAATCAGAAGGCAGCCAATTTTTCCGGGAAAAGAATATCAAAGCGGAGATGTGATCAAAACTTACGGAAATTTTGAACCTCGTTTTGCCGTGAATATAGGTTTGAATTCAGTTTCATCTTTGAAAATAAGCTACAACCGTATGTCGCAGTATCTGCATTTGTTGTCAAATACTGCCGCAAGTTCTCCACTGGACGTATGGACACTCAGTTCTTCCAATATCAAACCAGAGCTTGCTGATCAGGTTGCGCTTGGTTGGTTCAGGAATTTCAAGGATAATATGTACGAAGCTTCGGTTGAAGTATATTACAAAAAACTGCATAATCAGCTTGACTACGTGATTGGTTCAGACTTGTTATTGAATCAATTTGTAGAAGGAGATTTGCTTACAGGAAGAGGAAGAGCTTACGGAGCGGAGTTTTATCTGAAAAAAAATAAAGGCCGTTTAACAGGTTGGGTAAGTTATACTTTGTCAAAAACTGAAAGACAAGTTAATGGCGTAAATAATGGCGACTGGTTTGCAGCACGTTTTGACAAACCGCATAACTTCACTTCCGTAGCCATTTTTGAGCTGAATAAAAGGCTGACCTTATCATCCAATTTCACCATTGCTTCGGGTACGCCTGCAACTTTTCCAACCAATGGCTATTCCTGGGGTGGTTATTCGCTGGGTAATAATTATAACAATGCCAGAAATAATAACCGTATCCCGGCTTACCACCGTCTGGATCTTGCGGCGACCCTTAAAGCACGCAAAAAACTTTTTGGAATTGGTGAAGGGGAATGGGTTTTCTCCATTTACAATGTCTATAACCGCAGGAATGCATTCTCGGTTTATACACGTCAGAATGAAGACAAACCAACTGCCAGTGAAAAGGCTCAGAATCTGCTGAGAACACAAGCTGTCCGCTATTCTGTAATTGGAAGTCTTATTCCTTCTGTTACTTATAATTTTAAGTTCTAATCAGCCATGAAAAAACAAAATATAAATTCTAAAAACAGATTTTTTAGCGTCGCAGTCGTACTTATGGCAATCGTCGGATTGTCGGGTTGCGAGGATGTGATTGATTTAAAAACAGAAACCGGTCCTACGCAGTTAGTGGTAGATGGCTGGGTTACGAATCAGCCCGGACCACAAACGATTACGCTAACCTGGTCTTCCGGATACTTTGACAGCAATCCTATTCAGCCTGTTTTAGGAGCCAAAGTAACAGTTACCGATAATGTGGGTAATGTCTATAATTTCGCCGACGCAGCAGGAAACGGGAAATATACCTGGGGTCTCGCAACGGACAGTTTAGGACGAATTGGTAGAAAATATACTCTGAGAATCGAGTATGAGAAAGAGGTTTATACTGCTCAAAATGAAATCAAACGGGTACCTAAAATTGATTCCATTGCCTATACCCATGAAACTTTGCCTATAAAACCAGAAAAGGACAAAGGGCAGAAGAAAGGGTATATTGTTGAATTTTACGCAAGGGATTTTATTGGTACAGGCGATACTTACTGGATAAAAGAAGTATTGAATGGAAAAACAAATGTGGACAAAGCCGAGAAAATTTCCATTGCCTATGACGCTGCCTTCAGTGCAGGCGCGCCTTCTGATGGTTTAATTTTCATACAGCCATTGAGAAGATCCATTACTTATGATTCTTTGTATCAGGCCGGCAGCCATGTAGGCGTTGAGCTGCATAGCATTACCAATGAAGCATTTTACTTTTTGCAGCAAGTTGTGGATCAGAGTACGAATGGAGGGATTTATGCGACACCCATCGAAAATATTAAATCGAACGTTACAAATGCTGATCCAAATGGGAGAAAAGCGCTGGGTTACTTTGGTGCATCAGCTGTAAGCCGGATGGAAACGATCGTTGATCCAGCAAAAGCCAGACCGGAAGAAGATTAAGGTGCTATTGACAATACAATTTTAGGGCCGTCAGATGTTTTCTGGCGGCTTTTCTTTTTATAAAATAATCAGGATTCCGGGAGGCTAAATCTTCCTTTGTATCTTGGACATTTAAAACGACTGCTATGAAAAAATCACTCCTTATATTTTTACTATTTCTTTCGGTTCAACTTTTCGCCCAGAAACGTCCGAGGGAACTGGGAATAAAAATTGGTGTTTTACCAACCGGTCAATTTAATGCGATAACAGATGTTGCCGGTGTAAAAGTTGGCCAGGTAACTTTGGTTGAAGGAAAAGATATCAGAACCGGCGTTACGGCAATCATTCCCAAAGACGGAAATTTGTTTCAGCAAAAAATCCCGGCAGCGATTTACATAGGAAATGGTTTTGGGAAACTTGCCGGTTACTCACAGGTTGAGGAATTAGGCACAATGGAAACGCCCATTATTCTAACCAATACATTGAGTGTCCCGACTGCTGCCGATGCATTAATCGACTGGACATTAAATCAAAAAGGAAATGAAAATGTACGTTCGGTAAATCCTGTTGTGGGTGAAACAAATGATAGTTTTCTAAATGATATTCGTGGTCGTCATGTCAAAAAGGAAAATGTACTGGAAGCTTTAAAAAAAGCAGAATCAGGAAAAGTGGAAGAGGGCAATGTTGGCGCCGGTACCGGAACCGTATGTTTTAACTGGAAAGGCGGAATAGGAACTTCATCCAGAAAATTGCCTGAAAAGCTGGGAGGTTATACAGTGGGCGTTTTAACGCAAACAAATTTCGGTGGTGTTTTGAAAGTAAATGGTGTACCGGTTGGTGAAGAATTGGGGAAATATGCTTTTAAAGAATCACTCGATAAATCTTCTGACGGCTCTTGTATGATGATCATCGCCACCGATGCGCCGCTTGATGCAAGAAATCTGAAACGTCTGGCAAAACGCGCTATTATGGGAATGGCAGAAACCGGCGGAATTGCTTCCAATGGCAGCGGAGATTATGTGATTGCTTTTTCAACAGCTTATCAAATTCCGCATGAAACCACGCAGGGAACTTCCAGTTATACACTTTTACATAACGATTTCATATCACCGCTTTTTATGGCCACGATTGAAGCTACCAATGAGGCGATTATCAATTCCCTTTTTATGGCTAAAACTACCGAAGGATTTCAGGGTCACAAAATGGAAGAATTACCAAAAGAAAAAGTATTGGAAATCATACGAAAATATGTTCGATTGAAGTAAAAGCTTACGGATCGTTCTCATCATTTGCAGTTTGTCAGAAGGATAATTCAGATATTTAAGACAAACCACTTGCGAATCTGATATTTTGGTTTAAAATTTGCGTTTTAAATCGAAGACCGAATCGTGCAGACGAAAAAAATTATTAATCAGACTATTAGCTTAATGCTTGCTTCCATGTTGCTCATGGTGGCGGGAATGCGGTCGTGGTCTGATTATGGAAATTCGGTTCAGAAATTTGCTCAGCCTGTCAAATCAATAGCCAAGGGGATTTCCTATGAGAAATCGCCAAACACAGCGGACGATCAGCAGGCTACGGTAAGTGCACTTTCTTTGGATGCGGTCATTACTCCCGCCATCTCGTTTGATTTCTCTCATTATTTTTATTTTGCCCCGCAGCCAGTCTGGCATTTTATTGAAAGTCAGCACATCATTAGTGTTGATTATCAGGAATCGTACTTCTTGTTTTCCTGTTTCAGTAGAGTTTTCGCCAGATATATTGTCACCAATGCCCCGTGACAATTTTGTTATGATCTTTCTTTTTGATTTATGAGTATCGTCGCAACCTGCGAAGAGCTTTTCATATATCAATCCATAATAAATCCACTTTCAAAATTTTACATTTTTTACAAAACAATGACTAACAGGAATGGAATAATTGGGCTAACCATTGTGTTGGCTCTTATTAGTGCCTATTACCTTTCATTTACGTTCGTTTCACGTAATATAAAAGGTAAGGCGGTAACTTACGCTACGGATGCTTCCGGCAAAGTTGATGATAAAAAAAGACAGCATTATATTGATTCACTTTGGCGTGAAGATGTCTATTTAGGACAAACTTTGCAGGAAGTGATGGAGCGCGAACTTAGCCTTGGTCTTGACCTTCAGGGTGGTATGCACGTAGTTTTAGAAGTTGCTCCTGCTGAAATTCTTAAAGGAATGGCTGGTGGAAATTCGCGCAGTGCAGCATTTCAAAAAGCTTTGGCGGCTGCACAGGCTGATAAAAAAGCAGATAACAAGGCATTTGTAAAAATATTTGTTTCTGCATTTAAAGAAGCGGCACCTAATACAAGTCTTGCGAGCGTGTTTGCTACGAGTGCCAACCGTACAAAAATCAACAGCAATTCTTCTGACGGAGACGTTGTTAAAATGTTGAACACAGAAATTGATGGTGCAATTGACAGAGCATTCCAGATCACGCAGGCACGTATTGACAAGTTTGGTGTAACGAACCCAAACATTCAGCGTTTGCCAGGTACTAACCGCGTTTTGGTTGAACTTCCAGGTGTTGATAACCCGGAACGCGTTCGTCGTTTGTTGTCTGGTGCTGCGAAACTTGAATTTGCTCAGGTTTATCTTACCAATGAACTGGCTCCTGCGATTGATCAGTTAGGTTCTTATCTTGCCAAAGAAGATGCGAGAGTTAAAGCTGCCGGAAAACCTGCTGCTGCAACTGCATCAACTGATACTACTAAATCTGGTCTGAGCGGATTGGCTGCCCAGCTTGAACAAAAAGGAGATTCTGCCAAAACCGATACATCTGCTCTTGCTGCGCAAAGTGCTGCGTTGACCAGTCTTTTTGTACCTATGCCACAAGGTTTGGGTGTTTATTTGAAAGATACGGCTCGTGCTAATGAAATGTTGGCTCGTCCGGAAGTTCGTTCTATGTTCCCGGCTGACCTTGTTTTCATGTGGGATCGTAAAGGAACAGAAGGTCAAAACAACCAATTGATCCTTCCTTTGTATTTTATCAAAAAACAAAATGGCCAGGCTGCCATGGAAGGTGATGTGATTACTGACGCGACACACGATTATGATGACCGCGGTCGTCCGGAAGTAACCATGAGAATGAACGGTGAAGGTGCTCGTAAATGGCGTACACTGACAGCCAACAGCATTGGCCGTCCGGTTGCGATTATTATTGATAACCTGGTTTATACTGCTCCTACGGTTCAGGGTGAAATTCCAAATGGTAATTCAAGTATCACAGGTAACTTCACAGTTGAAGAAACAAAAGATATGTCAAACGTGCTTAAAGCAGGTAAATTACCTGCTCCAACGCACATTGTGGAAGAAGCCATTGTTGGTTCAACGTTGGGTTCAGAAGCGATTACAGCCGGTGTTTTATCATCAGTGATTGGTTTGATTGTAATTCTTGTGTTCATGGTGGCGTATTATAGCGGTGCTGGTTTTATTGCTGATATCACACTTCTTTTAAACCTGTTCCTTTTATTAGGTGTTATGGCTTCCCTTGGAGCCGTGCTTACGCTTTCAGGAATCGCTGGTATTGTGTTATCGATTGGTATGGCCGTTGATGCAAACGTACTGATTTATGAAGGGATCAAGATAGAAATAGCAGAAGGAAAACCATTTAAACTGGCTGTTCAGGATGGTTTTAAACATTCGATGACAGCGATCATTGACTCGAACGTAACGACGCTTTTAACAGGTATTATCCTTTACACATTTGGTTCCGGTCTTGTTTTAGGTTTTGCTACTACGCTTGTTATTGGTTTGCTTACCTCGTTGTTCACAGCGATTTTTATTACAAGATTGTTCCTTGAATACCAGATCCGTCATGGTAAGGTTTACAAATTCTATTCCGGGTTGACAAAAAACTGGTTTAAGGATAACAACTTTGATTTTGTATCTCAACGCCGTCGTTTCTATATCATTTCTTCTGTAATCATGGTGATTGGCGTTGGGTCATTCATCTTTAAAGGATTCGGACTTGGTATTGATTTCAAAGGTGGTCGTTCTTATGTAGTTCGTTTTGACAAAAATGTTGAAACGGATGAGGTGCGTGAAGTAATGAGCGCAGCACTTGGAAACTCACCGGAAGTAAAAACTTTTGGAGGATTTGACCAGGTTAAAATCACAACAGATTACCTGATTGAAGATACTGCTCCTGACGCTGATCAAAGAGCAGAAACAAAGATCATGGAGGGTGTTTCAAAAGTAAAAGACAATAAAGGAACAATTGTCAGCTCAAACAAAGTTGGTCCAACGATTGCATACGACACGATGATCAATGCATTGTATGCGGTCTTGCTGGCTTTGGCTGCCAACTTTGTATACATCTTCTTACGTTTCAAACGACTTGCATTTAGTTATGGAGCCGTTATGTCTCTTGCACATGACGTGATCATCTTGCTTGCTGTTTATTCCTTGTTCAACGGATGGCTGCCATTCTCACTGGATATCGATCAGGCATTTATCGGAGCGATCCTTACAATGATTGGTTATTCGATGAATGACACGGTTGTAATTTATGACAGGATCCGTGAATATTTGAAAGATGACAAAGCAACAACAGAATCACTGCCAACCATTATCAACAACGCCTTGAACAGTACCCTTAGCCGTACAGCGGTAACCGGTATCTCTGTAATGTTGGTATTGATCGTGTTAATGGTATTTGGTGGTGAAGTAATTCGTGGATTTACGTTCTGTATGTTACTGGGTGTAATTGTAGGAACATATTCTTCACTATTTGTTGCAGCACCGATTGTTGTTGATATTTTACAACGTGAAAAAATCAAGCAGGCTTCATTGGCCGTAACCGGCGTTTCAGATGCTGCTTCAACAAAAGGAAAAATTGTAAAAGCATAAGCATTTAGATAATAAAAGGGGGAAAGTATTTTACTTTCCCCCTTTTATTTTTCAGCTTGTACATACTTAGCAAATTTTATTTTAGTTTTATACAAATTTGAGATAACTAACTACTCTAATAAATACTATATGGCAAATCAACTTTGGATAAAGAAGCCGATTGAAAAATTAATGCTCGAATCCAGCGGGGAGGGAAATCAACTAAAACGCTCACTAAGTTCTACAAGTTTAATAGCGCTGGGTATCGGGGCTATTATTGGTGCAGGCCTTTTTTCCTTAACAGGTATTGCGGCAGCTGAACATGCCGGCCCGGCTGTAACGATTTCGTTTATATTGGCTGCTGTTGGTTGTGGATTTGCAGGATTGTGTTATGCGGAATTTGCTTCAATGATCCCTATTGCGGGAAGTGCTTACACGTATTCCTATGCAACCATGGGAGAGTTTGTTGCCTGGATCATCGGATGGGATTTGGTTTTGGAATACGCTTTGGGAGCTGCAACAGTTTCAGTAAGCTGGTCACGTTATCTGCTTGAATTTTTGAGTTCATTTGGTATCCACCTTCCGACACAGTTGGTTTGTTCGCCTTTTGAAGTTGTAAAACTTAGCGACGGCACAGTAATCGACAATGGTCTTGTCAATCTTCCGGCTATCCTGATCATTTGGGTATTATCGCTGCTTCTTATCAGAGGTACGCAGGGATCCGCTTTCCTGAATAATATTCTGGTTTGCGTAAAAGTGGCCGTGGTTTTAATATTTATCGCATTGGGATGGAGCCATATCGATCCGCAAAACTATATACCATACATTCCTGCCAACACAGGAAATTATGAAAACTTCGGCTGGTCTGGTATTGCTACGGGCGCTGCGGTAGTATTCTTTGCTTTTATCGGATTTGATGCTGTTTCTACGGCTGCGCAGGAAGCTAAAAACCCACAAAAAGGTATGCCGATCGGTATCCTGGGTTCTTTGGTGGTTTGTACCATTCTTTATGTGCTTTTCGCACACGTGATGACAGGTCTGGTAAAATATACCGAGTTTGCCAATGATGCAAAACCTGCCGCAACTGCTTTCGCTAAAACCGGATATGATACGCTTCAGACGGGTCTGGTTATCGCAATTTTGGCTGGTTATACTTCGGTAATGCTGGTTATGCTTTTGGGCCAGAGCCGTGTATTTTATTCAATGAGTAAAGACGGTCTGCTTCCTAAGTTCTTCAGTGCGGTACATCCAAAATTCAGCACACCATGGAAAACTAACCTTTTCTTCATGTTGTTCGTAAGTATTTTCTCAGGATTTGTACCTGTAAGTGACCTTGGGCATATGGTAAGTATCGGAACATTGTTCGCATTCTGCCTGGTTTGTGTAGGTGTATGGATGTTACGTATCAAACGCCCGGATCTTAAACGCTCTTTCCGTACGCCTTTGGTACCGTTCGTTCCAATCATGGGTATTGTCGTTTGTTTATACCTGATGTATTCTTTGCCTATCGAAAGCTGGTATCGTCTGGCTATCTGGCTGGCACTTGGTCTTGCGGTATATTTTGGATACGGTAAGAAGAACAGTAAGCTTGCAAGCGAAGAATAGAACTTTGAGCTGTTGGCTATTGGCGTTTAGCTTTTAGACCGGACAGTCAGAAATATTAAAAAAAGTCCTTACATCCGGAACCGGATCGTAAGGACTTTTTTTGGTAAAAGCTAAAAGCTAAAAGCTAAATTCGCGCCAGTACTCTTTCTGAGACAGTTTGTCCGATGGAAAGAGAAGATGTGGCGGCTGGTGAAGGGGCATTGCAAATATTGATGGCCCCTTTATTTTCGATGATTGAGAAATCATCCAGTAAACCACCGTCATGGTCACAAGCCTGTGCACGAACACCGGCACCACCCGGAATTAAATCATCACTTTGAATTTCCGGGATCAATTCCTGCAAAGCTTTTGTAAATGCGGCTTTTGAAAAGGAACGATAGTATTCGCCCATGCCGGTCTGCCAGTATTTCATGGCTACCTTTCTAAATCCTGGCCAGGCAAGTGCTTCAAATAATTCGGGGAAATTGAAATCTGTTTTTTTATAACCTTCTCTTTTAAAGGCAAATACAGCGTTGGGTCCTGCTTCTACGCCACCTTCGATCATTCGGGTAAAATGAACGCCGAGGAAAGGGAAATTAGGATCAGGAACCGGATAAATCAGGTTTTTAACCAGATGATGTTTTTCCGGTTTGATTTTATAATATTCACCACGGAAAGGAATGATCTGCACTTTGATTTCTTCCGGTTGCGTTAGCTGAGCGACTTTATCGGAATATAATCCTGCGCAATTGACCACCAGTTTTGTACTGTAAACATTTCCGGAAGCGGTTACAACTTCACTATTGGAGGTAAGGCTTTTTATATTTACAACTTTCTCCCCAAACCGAATTTCTCCACCCAGCTTTTGAAAGATTTCAGCATATTTTTCACTGACTGCGGTATAATCAATAATGCCGGTATAAGGAACTGCAATGCCTTCCAAACCATTCACATGCGGCTCCATTTCGCGGATTTCGCCAGCACTGATCATACGGTTTTTTGTCAAACCGTTTTGCATACCACGCTCGTAAAGATTTTTCAAAAGCGGAACCTGCTCCGGTTTGGTAGCAACTACTATTTTTCCACAGAGATCATAAGGAACGCCTTCACGATTACAAAAATCCAGAAGCATGTCATAACCCCGAATACAATTAGTAGCCTTCAGACTTCCCGGTTTGTAATACAATCCTGAATGAATAACGCCGCTATTATGTCCGGTTTGATGTTTGGCAACACCATTTTCTTTTTCTAATAACAAAACCTTTAACGTTGGTTTTTGCTCTTTTATACGAAGCGCGGTGGCCAGGCCAACAATTCCGCCTCCGATAATGATGATGTCATGCATATTAATCACATTGGAAGGTTTGTAAAAGGAAATCGAAATTTATGGAATTTACCCTCCTTGTGTAAAAATAGTCGTTTTTTGAATGATAGAAGAAATATGAATTTGTTTTTTGGGGAAGCATGGCGCTTGCTGCCAGTATTAATCTTGTAAGGGACCTAGTTCTTTTCTAAAAATCATAATCTCGTAACTCACTACTATCCTGAGCGAATTACGAGACAATTAATAATTTTTAAGTAAAAATTATTCAAAAAATAATCTTATGCCAAGGTCGAACAGAATGGTATACACTAGAATAATAATGATTCTGTGTTCCCCCCAAATCAGAATATCCTTATAATTTTCATACGCCGGAGGATTATAAAATCCAAAGCCTAATTGTTCTCCTAGCGGATGCTTGATTCCTAACCAGGAGACGGGTATCATAATAACAAAATAATAAATCCAATCAGGGAACCGACTTTGGAATTTTAGCGCATAAGAAGAAAGAAAAAGAGACAGTAATGTGAGACTTACGATAAGGAAGTTAAGTTTCGAACGTACCATATTCACCTTAAAACTCTTACTGATCACGTAATAAAATCCCCTTAAAGCTATAAATATCAGCGGAACCGTCGAGATGTAATTAGCAAAATTTCTTAACATGACACTATTTCGAATGTTATAGATTGAAAGAATTGTTTTACATTGAATCAGTACATCGGCATGGGCAATCCCCACTTTCCTTTTCCATACCACCAAGTCGGAGAAACATAGGCGCACATACATCCAAAGCGCTTCTAACATGCACATTGAGCTAAAAATTAATCAGAAAATGCCTGATTAATCTTATCAGGCATTTTCTGATTAAACAAGAAGTCGATTGATTATTATAATGGCTTTAAAGTATGATATTTATTCGGACTGTCGAAAATATAAATGACAGTATTCCAAGGATTTCCATAGTTAAAACTTTTGCCACTCTTCCTTCTAATTTTATGTCCGGTTCCATCATAAAACTCTTGCCATTTTTCTCTTTTAGGTGGCCTAATATAAGTTCTTCCTTCAAGCATAGTTTTCAACTCGGCTATGGCAGGCTCTGAAATAGTCATATTAAGCTTTATACCTTGCGTGTCACCTTTATAAATTAAAAACAACTTATCCCCAAGGCTGAAATAGGTGTCAGTTGGCATATCAGTATATCTGTCGTCTAATATGGCCGTAAGAGAAAATAACTGCCTATGCAGGCTATCCTTGTAGATCACCACTTCCACCACTCCTAAGCCCTCGTGAAAATAATTCTGATGTACGCAGTCAAGGTAATATTCGTTAAAAATATTTTTTACTGTAGTACTAAACGTATCTACCTTGATTAGATATTTGTAATCTGAAATTATCTCGAAAGGTTTTTGACAGTTTCCTTTAAAAGTACAGACGACTAATAATACGGAACAAAAAAAGATTATTTTCATAGGCAATTAGTTGAAACTCTTGTAGGTGGTCCAGTCTCGGAGTATTTGAACAATTTTTGTTCGGTCAATATATAATTCGCTGCTGCTCCAGACCACATATTTGCACTAGCTCTATCCGCAGGGCTTGGATTGTTATAATCATATCCATCTTCAATGGGATGAGTATGAATGAAACCATCTATTTCCCAATTCATATTTGTACCTGTTTGATAGTTATACATTTCAATATATGCCGTTCCGTCCTTATATTTATTATCGTTCATTGGGTCAGCAGCATCTGGATTTCCAACAAATACTCTCATAATAATTTGACCATCGGGTTTCATGTAGGTGTCACTAATATGATAATTATGGGCATCATTTAATTCAGTTGGAAACGTAAATACCAGCCCTCCTTTTGTAACAACACCGGCTATTTCCTTATTTTGCTCACGTTGTGCCTCGAGCATCATTAAATACCCACGACAAATGTCTTTCGCAAATCCATAACTGTTTGGGCCAGGTTTTTGCTCTACGGGATCACCGGTTGGAGAAGCTGGTGGATCTACTAAAGCAGGTATGTCAATTAGATACCCCGTAAATGCTGGTTCTAACTCATTAGTATTTCCCCACCAGCATTGGTAATCAGCATCACAGTTCGAGCCAGTCCAACTCACCATTCCTGCTGATATCGTCCAATTTCTACAAATTACAGCGGGACCACAAAGGAAACCGTCTGTCCGGGCTTCTTTTTTTTGCTGCATGACTTCTTTGTTTCCATTTGCGGTGGTTATTTCTGAAATAAGTCCTTCGATGCGATTCTTTTTAATTTTTAATCCACCGAGAAATTTCCCTTCCATATCCCTAACAAGTAATGCACCCGAGAAATTTTTTAGATTGTTTTTGAAGTCATTTTTTGTTTCATATAGATACTCAAAGATTCGGGCAGTTCTGATACCCTTATTATTATCGTAAATCCATATTTGTTTAATTTGTGTCAATTTTGAATCTCGGGAATATAAAATGGGAACCACCACCACTTTATCCTTTTTTTCGCCCTTCATATTTTCCACAATTGCATATTTCCAAAGCAAGTCATCATTTAAAATAGTCGTACTACCAATTCGGGCTGTGGAAGTATTGCTTTTTAACCATTCTTTGGCTGATTCGATTGTTAGTAAAGTAGGTGAAATAGAGGTATTTTCGCCGTCTTTTTGACAGGCTACAAAAGCCAAGGTAAATAATAACGCAATAAGTAACTTTCTCATTGCTATAAAATTGATTGATTTCATAGTTTTGCTAGCGACAGGTGAATAATAATTAATATTACGTCAAATGTAGAACTAACATTACTTACTTAAAATACCCATTTAATGGGTATTTTTATTCATTTTTTGAATAGCTAGCCTTAACAATGAATCAAATTGTAAACCATCCGCCTTGGCCTTCCGGATAATATTTTTTCGATGTGTTCTAACCGTATCAATACTAATTATTAATATCTCAGATATAGCAACAGAAGTGAATCCCTTAGCAATAAGTTCTATAATCTGCTTTTCCCTTTCCGTAAACATATGAGTACAATTAATGCTCATATGAGACTTAAAAAAGAAAATTTGTCACAAATCATTTTCTATAAACTTTATAAATGCAATCCATCTAGGAAGCTAAAAGCTCCGAAGAAAAGTGGGAAACCTGGAAGTGGATATTAGAGATTATTATAACCCATTTTATGTTAACCAACGTAACACACAACAAGGTGATGAATGACTTTCGAATAAGATTCCTGAAATAGTACAAGGAGAATGCATTCTTCTTACTTGTTTGCCTGATTATTTAACTTTTATACCACAAAAATTAAAAAGTGCTATCCGAGTATTCTGGCCGCAGTGAGAGTGTTTTATGTATAATCCGTTAATCTAACCTACAAACCTAGAAATAACAATATTAGAAAGCTTGTATATCCAGAAAAAATAGAAATGGTTTTTACTGCTTTGGCGAAATTTTGAGTAAATGTCTTCATTTACACTTATAAAGGGGAGCAATAACCAAACCTATTAGTTTAATGATATGATGTTAAAGTTATCTATCCATATGTATTTCACCCCGGAAATGAAATCTTCCCCATCGTCACACTAGGCACGCCTTCGCGCTCTCCAAAGGCAACTTCTCCGCCAGCTACCGTTTCGTTGGCTAAGACGGCAAATAACACCGCTTCCTTTGCATCTCCAGATACACCCAGATCGTCGATGAGCGATAAATGGCAGTTTGGTAATTGTTCATGAATGGCAGCCATCAGCACTGGATTATGGGCACCACCACCACTTGCATAAATCTTATAGGTTTCATCCGGTTTGATCATACGCAGGATGGCACTTGAAATCGTATCTGCACTAAATCTTGTTAAAGTTGCAAGAATATCTTCATGCGAAATCTCGTGTAAATGAGTTTTATAAATCAGATCATTGACAAAATCTTTGTTGAAAACTTCGGGACCAGTAGTTTTGGGAAACGGAGCTTCAAAAAATGGAAGAGATTTTAGTGCGCCTAGTAAAATTTCATTAACTGAACCACTGGCTGCAATTGCGCCGTTATTGTCATATGGTATATTGTAAAACTGGCGTGCAAAAGCATCGATTAAAGTATTTCCCGGGCCTGTATCTGTTGTGAAAATGTCAGATGGATCCAGCGAACCTGGTAAAAAAGTAAAGTTGGCAATACCGCCCATATTCAGCAAAATCCGGTTTTCTCCCTTTTTGGAAAACAAAAAATAATCACCATAAACTGCAAGAGGTGCGCCTTCTCCGCCTGCTGCGATATGTTTTTGCCTGAAATCGCTCAGGGTTATAATATTGGTTGTGACCGAAATATGGTCGCCGTCGCCGATCTGTAAAGTTGAATTTGGAAACCCCGGAAGATTATGCTGTTTTTTTGGTGCATGAAAAACCGTCTGCCCGTGACTTGCAATAAGATCGATTTCTTCCGCCGGAATGTTCCAGTTTTTCAAACATTCCAGAATCATACGGCCATGTTCCAGTCCGATAAACGGATTTAAAACACACAGTTGCTGGAAGTCAATCTCCCGTTTGGCAAAAATCTCACGAATGTTGTCTCGAAATTCTTCTGTGAAAGGAACAGTTGCAAATTGCTCAACTTCCAGTATGGTATCTGTTCCGCTTCCCTGAACTTTGCAAAGTGCAACGTCAAGTCCATCCAGTGATGTGCCGGACATAAGTCCTATGATGCGTCTCGAAGGTTGATTGGCAATATGCGCCAGACGAATGACATGATTTTTCAAGACTGTGTTGGGTTTGGTTTAAAAGAAAATGAGCTGCAAAATATTAATTTTGCAGCTCATTTTCTTTATTTTATTGAGGATTGGAAGGTGTTGCCGCCTGAGGTGGCTTGGCTCCCCGGTTTTTGTTTCCGTTCCTGTTTTTCTTCTTTTTCTTCTTTTTCTGTTCTTCGCTGTATTTTTTGTCAAGATTCGCCAGATCACTGTTAAGAGACTGCGCGCCTCTGTCCAGTTTTCTCTCTGGTTCCGGCGTCAGAATTTCAAGTGATTCTGGAATCACATTGTTTTTGTTCAGCTCCATAATTTCCAGAACCTTGTCGATCGCAACCGGATACCAGTTTGTATCTTTTTCAAAACCAAACCACATGATCTTTTTGAAAATGTCGGTTTTTTGAAGCGTCGCCGTACCTTTTTTAGTTTTTAGCGGCACATCCACGGTTGGGATATCACGCAAAGCATCAATATAGGTTTCCAGCTCATAGTTCAGACAGCATTTCAACCGTCCGCATTGTCCTGAAAGTTTTGCAGGGTTCAGCGAAAGATTCTGATAACGCGCAGCCGAAGTTGAAATATTCTTAAAATCAGTCAGCCAGGTTGAACAGCAAAGTTCGCGTCCGCAAGAACCTAATCCGCCTAAACGGCTTGCTTCCTGACGAAGGCTGATCTGCCTCATTTCAATCCGAACCTTAAATTCAGAAGCCAGAGATTTGATCAGTTCCCGGAAATCAACACGTTCTTCAGAAGAATAGTAAAAAGTAGTTTTGGTATTATCCGACTGAAATTCGACGTCTGATAATTTCATATTCAGTTTCATCTCACGGATAATTTCCCGTGTACGATATAACGTAGGCATTTCACGTGCCATCGCCTGCGTGTGTTTGTCCAAATCCTTTTCGTTGGCAATACGGTAAATAACATGAATGTCATCACTGATCGCAACGTTTTTACGCTTCATCTGAAGGCGTACAAGCTCGCCTTGTAAGGATACTGTTCCTATATGCTGGCCAGACGCCATTTCACAAACAACATAGTCGCCTGTACAAAAGTCTACCTGATTTATATTCCGGAAATATTCTTTTCTTCCGCCTTTAAATTTAACTTCAACAACGTCAAACTTCTGACTTGCAGGCACATCCATGTGGCTGAGCCAGTCGAAAACGTTCATTTTATTACATCCACCTGTACCACAGGTTCCATTGCTTCCACATCCTGAGACGGCCGATCCTTCCTTAGTACCGCACCCGCCGGATGCACATGATCCACATCCCATAGTTCATCGTCTTCATCAAGAGTTATAACGAATTAAATCCATACCGATGTCGTGTCTGAAATATTTACCCTCAAACTGAATCGCTTGCGCGGCACGCTGAGATTTACGGACTGCATTTTCCAGGGAATTTGCCACGCCGGTCAAAACCATCACACGGCCTCCATTTGTCACGACTTCGGTATTCGCATTGAATGTTGTTCCTGCATGAAACAGGAACACATCTTCAAGCTTGTCATTGCCGGAAATTACTTTCCCTTTTTCAAAATCTCCCGGATATCCACCCGATACAAGTACAGTTGTTACGGCCACTTGTGGAGAAATTGTCATTTCAATATCCTGCAAAGTTCCTTTTGCCGTTGCAGCCAAAAGGATCAGGAAATCCGATTGTATACGTGGTAAAACCACCTCTGTCTCCGGATCGCCCATACGTACATTGTATTCAATCACGTAAGGCTCACCTTTTATATTCATTAAACCGATAAAAATAAATCCTACGTATTTTATTCCTTCACTTTTTAAACCGTGAAGCGTAGGTTTAACAACTTTCTCTTCAACTTTTCTTAAAAAATTTGCGTCAGCAAATGCCACTGGTGAAACGGCGCCCATTCCACCGGTATTCAGCCCGGTATCGTTTTCACCGATTCTTTTGTAATCCTTTGCTTCTGGTAAGATTTTATAATTTTCTCCATCGCAAAGAACAAAAACTGAAAGTTCAATTCCTTTTAAGAATTGCTCAATAACGACTTTATTTCCTGCTGATCCAAATTTGCCGTCAACCAGCATTTCTTTAAAAGCAATTTCGGCATCCGTTTTTTTCTCAGCAATAATAACACCTTTTCCGGCCGCAAGTCCATCAGCTTTCAGTACAATTGGCAGGGCATGGTTTTCAATATATTCAAGACCGCTTTCCAAGGTTTCAGCCGTAAAAGTGCGGGAGGAAGCCGTTGGGATATTATATTTTTGCATAAACAGCTTTGAGAAATTTTTGCTTCCTTCAAGCTGTGCACCTGCTGCATTAGGTCCGATAATCTTGATTTTCGCAAGATCTGGACGTCCCTCAAAATAGTCTATAATTCCGTTCACCAACGGTTCTTCGGGACCAACAATAACCAGTTCAATGCTATTTTCAAGAACAGCTGTTGCAACTGAATCAAAATCATTATAAGAAATTGGAATATTTGTGGCCACGGTGGCTGTGCCTGCATTTCCCGGCGCTACAAACAAACTGTCACAAAGAGGGCTTTGGGCAATTTTCCAGGCAAAAGCGTGTTCACGTCCGCCTGATCCCAATATAAGTACATTCATAACCTGATAATAATAATTTTAACGAACAAAACCAATACAGGCAATATCCTTGCCCCGCTGCATTTTAATTCGCCAATTCCGATAAAAACTTAATTCGCACAAGTCTCAATTCTTCTTCGCTGACATCGTCACCTGAAAATTCGTCTAATGCTGCTGCGATATTATCCGTTTCCGCACTCATGAAATAATCATAAATATCCTGCTGACGTTCTTTGTCAATCACCTGATTGATATAATAGTCAAGATTCAATTTTGTGCCGGAATAACAGATATGTTCGACTTCTTCAATAATATCGCCCAGAGCCATATTTTTGACATCGGCAATTTCGTCCAGACTAATTTTTCTATCAACCTGCTGAATGATAAAAATCTTGATCTTGGATTTATTAACCGTTGATTTTATAACAACATCTTTCGCCGTTTCAATTTCATTCTCATCAACATATTTTGTGATAAGATCAATAAACTGGCGTCCGAATTTCTGCACTTTTCCCATACCGACGCCATTAATCTGCGCCATTTCCTGTTGAGTGGTAGGATAAGTTGTTGCCATTTCTTCCAGAGACGGATCCTGGAAAATTACGTAAGGAGGTAGATCTTTTTCTTTGGCGACTTTCTTGCGAAGTGCCTTTAACATACCTAAAAGTGCTTCATCGTAAGCGTGTGCACTTCCACCCGATACTGCATCTGCACTATCGTCCTCTACTTTAACCTCTTCTTCTTCAAAGTTGTGGTCTTTATAAAGTGTTACAGGGTATGGGTCATTGATGTAATTAAGTCCTTTCTCACCAATTTTAAGTATGCCATAATTCTCAATATCTTTTTCAAGATAATTCAGAATTACAAGCTGACGGATTGTGGAGATCCAGTAGTCACGCGATTCGTTCAATTCTGTGCCTTTGCCAAAAACATCCAGTTTGTCATGTTCATAACTACGTACATACTGATTGTCAGTAGCTGTAATTAAGTCAGTAATGTGTTCACCGTCAAAACGTTGTTCGGTCAAATGAACTGCCCGGAGCACAAGGACCACTTCATCCTGAACCTTGCTCTTTTCTGTTGGTTTGATACAATTGTCACAGAAGCCGCAATCCTTATCCAGATATTCACCAAAATAACTTAAAAGCTGTCTCCTTCGGCAAACACCCAAAGTTGAATAAGCTACCATTTCATTCAGCAAATGGCGGGCATTATCACGTTCGGTAACGGTTTTGTCTTTGTTGAATTTTTCCAGTTTCTGAATATCATCATAGCTGTAAAACATCAGACAATTTCCTTCCAGACCATCACGACCGGCCCGACCCGTTTCCTGATAATATCCTTCCAGCGATTTTGGTACATCGTAGTGAATAACAAAGCGAACATCCGGCTTGTCAATACCCATTCCGAAGGCAATTGTGGCAACAATAACGTCTACTTCTTCATTCAAAAAAGCATCCTGGTTTGCCATTCGCGTATTGCTGTCCAGACCTGCGTGGTATGGAAGTGCTTTTACGTCATTTACAGAAAGCAGTTCAGCAATTTCTTCAACCGTTTTGCGGCTTAAGCAATATACAATCCCTGACTTGCCCTTGTTGTTACGGACATACCGGATCAGTTGTTTTTTGGTATCTTTTTTAGCGCGGATCTCGTAATAAAGATTTTTCCGGTTGAAGGAAGACTTGAAAGTCTCGGCTTCTTCCATTTGTAAATTTTTACGGATATCCTGCTGAACTTTGGGTGTGGCAGTTGCGGTAAGTGCAATGATCGGGAGGTTACCAATATTTTCGATAATCCCGTAAATGCGGCGATATTCCGGACGGAAATCATGGCCCCATTCAGAAATACAATGCGCTTCGTCAATAGCGACAAAAGAAATCTTAACTTTTTTCAAAAATTCAAGATTTTCTTCTTTTGTCAACGATTCCGGTGCGATATAGAGCAGTTTCAAACTTCCATCCAGGGCATCGTTTTTTACTCTTGTCATCTCCGCCTTCGTCAGCGTTGAATTCAAAAACTGAGCGTTGATCCCAAATGCGGTCAGCTGGTCAACCTGATTTTTCATGAGGGCAATAAGCGGCGATATAACAATTGTCATACCTTCCGTCACCAGTGCCGGCAATTGATAGCAAAGTGATTTCCCTGCTCCCGTTGGCATAATAACGAAAGTATTTTTGCCAAGCAGGATATTTTGAATGATAACTTCTTGCTCTCCCCGAAACTGACTGTAACCAAATATTTCTTTGAGTCTTTCTTTTAATGTGTCTAAAACGACATTATCAACCTGCTTTACCATACTTTGTCAACAAAATGGATATCCCAAAAGTCTCTATCTTTGTCTTTGATCTTAAAAATTAGAATTAGTTCTCAATAAAAACTGTAATTCAGATTTGAAATTAATAAAAAATATTCAGTCCATCGCAAAGAATGTGATACTGCACGAAGCTATTGCTTTACAGAATCTTGTTGAAAGGATTGATGACGAATTTGAAAAATGCGTATATGCCATTTTAAATTCCGGTGGACGGGTCGTTGTTTCAGGAATAGGTAAAAGTGCAATTGTTGGACAGAAAATTGTGGCAACTTTAAATTCTACTGGTACTCCGGCGTTATTTATGCACGCTGCGGACGCTATTCATGGGGATTTGGGTATGATCCAGGATAACGATGTCGTTTTGGTATTATCAAAAAGTGGTGATACGCCAGAAATAAAAGTGCTTGTTCCATTATTGAAACGCACCGGAGTTCCGATCATCGCGATGGTCAGTAATACGGATTCTTACCTGGCACAGCACGCTCAATTTATTTTGAATGCATACGCGCCAAACGAAGCAGATTCACATAATCTGGCGCCTACAACGAGTACTACTGTTTCCATGGCCTTAGGTGATGCGCTGGCTATTTCATTACTGGAAACGAGAGGATTTACACGTCAGGATTTCGCGAAATTCCATCCCGGTGGAGCGCTTGGCAAACGTTTGTATCTGAAAGTCTGTGATATTTATCCAAACAATACACTTCCGATTGTTGATGAAAATGCCACGTTAAAACAGGTAATTATGGAAATTACTTCCAAAAGGCTTGGTGTTACTGCGGTGAATAATGCCAAAGGGGAAATGGCTGGAATTATTACGGATGGAGATTTACGACGCATGTTAAATCAGCATTCCGGCGAAGAACTTTTGCATTTAAAAGCTTGTGATATCATGACAGCGTCGCCCATTTGTGTTGATCCGGAGGATTTTGCAGTGAAAGCCCTGGAGATTATGCAGTCAAAAAGTATAACACATGTAGTTGTGGTTGAAGGAAAAATCGTAAAAGGATTTGTTCATCTGCACGATTTGCTGCGCGAAGGACTGGTATAAAAATAAAATCATACGTAAAAAAAGGCTTGAAAATTGAAAGTTTTGCTTTCTTTTTTCAAGCCTTTTTTATTGAAATTATTTTCCCGAAATTATCTCAAACGGTTCGATTGCTGAACTGTTTTTTCGTCTTTACGGATGTAACGGTTTGCCATCACGTTTGCTATCATGGCCGCTATCAGACCATAAAATCCTATGGTATAATCACCAGGAATCTGCGGATCGAATAACTTGGCTGCTTTGTAAAAAGTTAAATAAATAACAAGTCCTAGAAGCGTACTCATCAAAATAGAATTAACCGCGCACAAGGCTGACTGCAAAACCCGGTTACGAAATTTAACCAGTGCAAAGGCAGAAACGCCGGCAATAACAATGGCAAGAACCAATAAATAAGGAACCGAATCAATATTTGACTGAACCGGATTGATCTGATGTGTCATTTTCAAAGCTGTTAAAGAGATCTGCTGATCTCCTGCGGCAGCTGTTTTAGTCCAGACAGGAAAGGAAATGAAAATGCCCATTCCTATAATTGTAAGGGCCAAAAAGATGGATTGAATGCGTTGCAACATGGGTATTATAAATTAATCTTTATTTGAAGATACAAAAATAGGATACTTTAATCTTTAAGCCAAAAAATGAAATTGCATGGATTCTTAATCCTGATCTTCGACTTCGTTTTTATTGTGACAGAATTGTAAAAAACCGTCTATACACTTTGTGGTTTTTGTCTACAAGCAATTCAATAGTCACACTTTATGGAAATTGACAAAGTACATTTTGAAAACCTAAGCAGCCTCATTAAGGAAACCAAAGTAAAGATTGCCCGGTCCGTGAATGCGGAGCTTGTAAATTTATATTGGCAAATAGGGGAATATTTGAGTAAACAAATACGGGATCAAGGTTGGGGAAAGTCTGTTGTAGTTCAATTTGCTAATTATCTTCAAATGACCGAGTTCAGTGGACCTGGTTTTTCGGACAAGAATTTATGGCGGATGAAGCAATTTTATGAAACATATCATGATCATCCAAAACTCTCAGCACTGCTGAGAGAAATTACCTGGACAAATCATTTATTGATTTTTTCTAAAACAAGGACTATTGAAGAGAAGGAATTTTATATCCGGCTTTGCGTAAAGGAAAAGTATTCTTCCCGTGAATTGGAAAGGCAACTTAATAGTGCAGTATTTGAAAGGACAATGTTAGGAAATGCAAAACTCTCATCAACGATGAGAGTTTTGTCAAAAGATATTGGAAGTATTTTTCGAGACAGTTATGTGCTGGAATTTCTGGATTTGCCAGAAACGCATGTCGAAAAAGATCTAAAAAGTTTGATTGCTGCAAACATTCGTACATTCTTACTTGAATTTGGTAAAGATTTCGCCTTTTTGGGAGAAGAGTATCGATTACAAGTTGGCAATCATGACTTCTTCATTGACCTTTTATTTTACAATCGGTCACTAAGTTGTTTGATAGCAATTGAATTGAAAGTTGTCGAATTCTCACCGGAGCATTTGGGGCAACTCAATTTTTATCTTGAAGCCCTTGATAGAGATGTCCGAAAACCAAGTGAAAATCCCAGTATTGGCATTCTCCTCTGTAAAAATAAAGATGAAACGGTTGTTGAGTACGCTTTAAGTCGCACCTTGTCTCCGACTTTGGTTGCTGATTATCAAACTAAGTTACCTGATAAGAAAATTTTACAAGCTCACTTACAGCAACTATTTAATTCCGGATCTTCTGAATTGGAATGAAAGTTAATCAAACAACAACATCCCCATACAAATCAAACTCCTCCGCATTATTGATTTTCACATTGGCGAAATCTCCCAAACGAACATACTGACTTGCGGGAACGAGCACTTCATTATCAACTTCGGGAGAATCAAATTCTGTGCGGCCGATAAAATGCCCGCCTTCGATCCGGTCAAACAAAACTTTGTAGGTATTGCCGATTTTCTGCTGATTTAATTCAAAAGAAATTCCTTGTTGTAATTCCATAATGGCATCAGCACGTTCCTGCTTGATTTCAGCAGGAATATCATCCGGCATGGAGTAAGAATGCGTATTGTCCTCATGCGAATACTGAAAAGCGCCCAAACGGTCAAAACGCATTTTTTCAACAAATTCATAGGTTTCATCAAAAAGTGCTTCTGTTTCTCCCGGGTGGCCAACAATTAATGTCGTACGTAAGGTGATTTCCGGTAATTTCTCGCGAATAGAATAAATCAAAGATTCCGTTTTCTCACGGGAAATTCCTCTGCGCATGGATTTTAATATTTCAGATGAACCTGACTGCAAAGGCATATCCAGATATTTGCAAATATTGCTTCGTTCCTTCATCACATCCAGAACGTCCATTGGAAAACCAGCCGGATAGGCATACTGTAACCTGATCCACTCAATGCCTTCAACATCAGAAAGTTGAGCCATTAAGTCGGATAGATTTCTTTTTTTATAAATATCCAGACCGTAATAAGTAAGATCCTGGGCGATCAGAATTAATTCTTTAGTTCCACGTTTGGCCAGTGATTTTGCTTCCTTTACCAATTCATCAATCGGGCGGGAAACGTGGCCTCCACGCATAATAGGAATAGCACAAAAACTGCAAGGTCTGTCGCAGCCTTCGGCAATTTTCATGTAGGCATAATGCGTAGGCGTTGTGAGCAGACGCTCTCCGACAAGTTCGTGTTTGTAATCTGCTTTCAGCGTTTTGAGTAAACGTGGAAGTTCATTGGTACCAAACCAGGCGTCAACCGTCGGAATTTCAACAGAAAGCTCGTCCTTATAACGATGAGATAAACATCCTGTTACATAGACTTTATCAACAATTCCAGCTGCTTTTGCATCAGCATATCGAAGAATTGTGTTGATGGATTCTTCCTTGGCATTGTCGATAAAACCGCAGGTATTAATGACTACAATCTGGGAATTATCCTTTTTTGATTCATGTGTTACATCGAATCCGTTTCCCTTTAATTGAGTATATAAAACTTCAGAGTCAACCAGGTTTTTTGAGCAACCAAGCGTGACAATATTAACTTTATTTGTACGTATTCCTTTGGTTTTCATAAGATGTAGCTATCGGCGGTTAGCTTTTAGCTATTAATTTTTATTGAATAGTAATTCATCACGCAACCGGAAGTCAGAAAAGTTTCCTGTGAAGTAGTTGATAATGAACGGTCAAACGGGGTGCAAAGTTCGTGAAAAATTCTTGGAATAACGAAATTAGCGAATAATAGGAAATCGTTTTATAATTTCTTCTCTCGGAATTTTATTAAAATACTCAAAGATCCAAAGGACGCCTTTGGTTTTAGATGTCAAAATTAATTCTTCACCACTTGTAAAGTTTAAACGATAATAGCAAAACGGCATTTTGTAATTATCATTAGTGAAAACTTCTACTTTTTTGATATCATGTTCGCGGATAATATATTCCTTTGAAGGGGTTTGGATAAAAATTGTTTTGGTTTCAGGTTCAAAGGAAAGAATTACATTTCTTGTGTGCTTCCAGTAATTAAATGAAAGATACAAGATGTAAAAGGATCCGCCTATCATGATCCCTATAACAGTAAAGAAAGTGACATATACCCACCAGTGATGAACGGTAAAAGCACTAATAGTTGTTCTAATCAACGACGAAAAAATAAGGGTGCCCATGACAGCTAAATACGCACCGAAAATTATATCAAGCGAGAAGAAATAATCGAAAACAGAAGTTTGAAAAGTACGTGGAGTGGAAAATATAGAATTGGTTTCTTTGCTATGTTTTAACAAAAAATAAATCATGAGAGCAAATGGCCCTAAAAGAAGAACCATGGTGAAAGCTACAACAAACAATGTTTCACCATTAGTCATTATCAGATCTTCTTAAACAAAGAATCAACAAATTCACTTCTGTCAAAAACCTGTAAATCTTCCATTTTCTCACCTACACCAATATATTTGATTGGAATTTTGAATTCGTCAGATATCCCGATCACTACGCCACCTTTTGCTGTTCCGTCAAGTTTGGTGATAGCCAGGGCTGAAATTTCAGCAACCTTTGTAAACTCACGTGCCTGAATTACAGCATTTTGACCAGTGCTTCCGTCAAGTACCAAAAGAACTTCATGAGGCGCATCCGGGATGATTTTCTGCATCACGCGTTTGATTTTCGAAAGCTCGTTCATCAGATTAACTTTGGTATGCAATCGTCCGGCAGTATCGATAATGATCACATCAGCCTTGATTTCCATTCCGCGTTTCAAAGCGTCATAAGCAACGGCCGAAGGATCCGTATTCATCCCATGATCAATCACAGGTACGTCTACACGTTTCCCCCAAAGTTTTAATTGTTCAACAGCCGCTGCACGGAAGGTATCCGCCGCACCCAGCACAACTTTGTGGCCGCGGGAATGAAACTGATGTGCAAGTTTTCCAATGGTAGTCGTTTTTCCAACGCCATTTACACCAACCACCATGATTACGTATGGCTTCGGTAAATGTTCTGTTTCGAAACTATCAGTAACATCAACAGATTTATTTTCCGTAAGAAGCGAAGCAATTTCTTCACGAAGAATGATATCAAGTTCTGCCGTCGTTGCGTATTTGTCTCTTGCGACGCGCTCCTCAATACGCTTGATAATTTTTACAGTTGTTTCAACACCAACATCTGAGCTGACAAGAATATCTTCAAGTTCGTCGAGCACATCTTCGTCAATAGTGGTCTTCCCTACTATTGCGCGTGAAAGTTTGCCGAAGAAACTATCTTTGGTTTTTTCAAGACCCTTATCAAGCGTCTCTTTTTTTTCTTTTGAAAAAAACCCAAATAAACTCATAGTCAGATGTGTAGGTTAAAAATCTAATTTTGTTAGTATGCCAAAAGTATCACATTACTCTTGCATGAATGTTTTTACAACCCAAAAATAAAACAAAAAAGTCCCTATAGGGACTTTTCGGGCAATCTAATATCAAAACCTTTGAAACATAAGGGAAAAATCACCTTAGTTTTTAAGGGCACCTTGTACGCCATCGATAGGCACCATTTCTTCTTTGAAGGTCCAGGCTCCTGTTTTTGGAGACTTAACGGCTTTAATCACTTTGGCAAATGATTTACCGCCTTCTTTTTTCAGGGTAGCAACTACTTTCTTTGCCATGTCTGTATATAGTTAATATGTTATTGTATATATTAAATGCTATTGTAATTACGACATATTACCAACCTCTCGGACGGCAAACATTGAAAGTAATTACTTAATCTCTTTGTGAAGAGTATAACGTCTTAGGAAAGAATTGAATTTTTTCAATTCCATACGACCTGGCGTATTTTTCCGATTTTTTGTCGTTATGTAACGTGACATTCCTGGTACACCCGTAGTCTTCTGTTCGGTGCATTCCAATATAACCTGTACTCTATTACCTTTCTTAGCCATTACTTTACATCGTTTTACAAATAGGACTGCAAAAGTAAGAAGATTTCATATTATTTAAAAAACATATTTCGAATAAAATTTAGATAAATAATAAATTTCAAGAATTTAAATTGAATATTTTGTTGTTAAATTGTTGATTATAAGAATTTTAAATCGAATATTAAATTTACAGCAAATAAGGATTTATGATATACAATAGGGAAATCTAAGACAAACTTGCTTTCTTCGTGTAGTGATTAATCGACTAAACCGATAATCTGGCGGAAATACTTTAAATATGTTTAAAAAAATGGCACTTAAAAAATTTACTTCTCTGGCAACAATTGCCATAGCTGCCTCAATCTGGATTGGCTGTTCTTCTGAGGAAGACAAAGCCAAATACGATACTTATTATGGTACAGGCAGTAAAGCGCGCGAAGCAACTGCGCTGACAGTTCTTCAGGCTGAAAAAAGAGATACTCCTGTAAACGATACAGAAAAAACGCCTGCGGCTGCCACTACGCCGGCAGCAGCAACAGACACAACAAAGGCTGTACCAGCCGCTGAAGGTGCAACACCGGCCGCGGAACCGGCCGCCGATGCAAAACCAAAACGCAAGCCTGTGCCTGCTGATGTATCAGCTTTGTTGAACAAGCACGCATGTTTGGCTTGCCACAATCCTTATGACAAAATTATCGGCCCTCCTTACGCTGAGGTTGCCAAAAAGAAATATTCAGTAGATCAGATTGTTGAACTGGTTCATGCTCCAAAGCCTGAACACTGGCCTGGTTACCCTCCAATGGCTCCGATGGCGCACGTTCCAAAAGCAGATATCGCTGTGATTGCAAACTGGATAAACTCGTTATAAGTTGATTTAACGCAGTTTATTATAGAAAAAACGGGTCGTTCATATGCTGGACGACCCGTTTTTGTATCTTTGCCTTAGAATTTTGAACCAACATGACCGAAAGCATACTCAATCCAACGGAGCTGACCGAAGAACTTATTGCCACTTACGAAACGGTAATAGGTCTTGAGGTACATTGCCAGCTATTAACAGAATCGAAATTATTCGCTCAGGACCTGAACCGTTTTGGGGCTGAACCCAATACCAATATAGGGCCATTAACGTTGGCGTTACCGGGAACTTTACCCAAACTGAATAAAAAAGCAGTTGAATATGCAGTTCGTATGGGACTTGCTTTGGGATGTTCTATTAGCAGACGTACAATTTTTGATAGAAAAAATTATTTCTATCCGGATCTTCCGAAAGGGTACCAGATTTCTCAGGATAAAAAACCAATCTGCGAAAATGGCGGAATTACGATTTCTGTAAAAGGAAGTGATGGAAAGTTATATGAAAAATACATTCGTTTTCATCATATTCATTTGGAAGAAGATGCCGGAAAATCCGTTCATGATGGAAGTGATACAGACACGTTACTGGATTATAACAGAGCAGGAACTCCGTTGGTAGAAATGGTTTCCGAACCGGATTTGAGATCGGCGGAAGAAACGGGTGCTTTTGTTACTGAGATCCGACGTTTGGTGCGTTATCTGGATATCAGTGACGGAAATATGGAAGAAGGTTCGCTTCGTTGTGATGTGAACGTTTCGCTTCGTAAAAAAGGTGAAACAAAACTGGGGACGAAGGTGGAGGTGAAGAATATGAACTCGATCCGGAATATGATGCGTGCGATCAACTTTGAAACACGCCGCCAGATTTCGATGCTTGAAAACGGTGAAACCATTCATCAGGAAACCCGGATGTTTGATGTCGAAAGCGGAAAGACATACGGAATGCGCGTAAAGGAAACGATGAATGATTATCGTTATTTCCCGGATCCGGATTTAAGTCCTGTCGTTATTTCGGAACAATGGTTAAGTGAAATTACGGAAGCAATGCCAGCTTTGCCGCAGGCGTTACGGGAGAAATTCACAAATGTTTACGGTGTTCCGGTTTATGATGCGTTGGTTTTAACGGATACCAAAGAAATGGCCGAATATTTCGAAGCTGTTTGTGCCAGAACATCCGCTTACAAAGCGGCATCCAACTGGCTGATGGGTTCTGTGAAATCGTATGTGAATGAGCATGATGGAAACACTGAGTCGTTCCCGATTTCAGCACAGATTTTAGCCGAACTGATTGAGCTGACAGAAACAAACCTGATCAGTAATTCTGTTGCCACACAAAAAATATTTCCGATTCTTTTGAATGAGCCGGAACGTTCGCCAAAAGAAATTGCGACAACAAATAACTGGCTGCAAAACAGCAATACAAATGAGTTGGAATCGTTGGTAGATGAGGTTATTGCGTCAATGCCGGATAAGGTTGCAGCTTACCGGAAAGGTAAAAAAGGTCTGTTAGGTTTATTTGTGGGAGAGATCATGAAAAAATCGAACGGGGCTGCGGATCCAAAGATGGTAAACCAGTTGCTGGCAGCGAAGTTATAATCAATACACTTTACATTGGAGAATATTGACAAAGGAAATTATGAAGAAACGCATTAAAACCGGCTTTTTAATCTTAGGATTGGCCTTAACGGGTGTCTCCGTAATGGCCCAGATATCTCCTAAAAGTTTTACGATTAACGGAAAAGTTAAAAATGGCTCGGCGGGTGAAAAAGTATTGTTAAGTCAATCTTTGGTAACCGGAACGGCTATAAAACTGGATTCGGCGAAAATGTCTGCTGACGGCTCTTTTACAATTAAGGGATTGGAAAAAGATGGTGGCAGTTTTTATTTGCTGAATATTGCTGATCGCCAAAAAATTGTTTTGCTTTCGGAAGGTGGAGAGACTTTCAATATTGTTGCTGATGGATTTGACAAAGACAGTAAAGGAAATCCGGGAAAAGTAGAAATTACGGGTTCAAAAAATATGGACTATTATGCTAAGCTAGTGGATATAAACCGTAGCATGGGCGCGAAAGTGGCTGTCTGGAACGATGAATATGCCAAGGCAGAAGCAAAAAAGGATGCCAAGAAAATCCAGGAAATTCAGAAAGCATACCAGGGAGCGGAGCAGGAACAGGTAACTAAAATTAAAGCGTTAATCCCGGAAATGGGAACATCGCTGGTTGCAATTTTTGCGGCAAATAACTTTTTAAATCCAGAAACCGATCTTCCTATGTTGCAGGAAGTAGCCAAAAAATTTGAAAATGTGAAACCTACGCCAAAACTGGCAGAAGCATTTATTGGTCAGATTAAAAGGATCAAAGGCATTTCTGTTGGTGATGAAGCACCGGATTTTACATTGAATGATCCGGAAGGAAAACCAGTTGCACTTTCTTCCCTGCGCGGAAAATTTGTTTTAATTGATTTTTGGGCCTCCTGGTGTGGCCCTTGTCGTATGGAAAACCCGAATGTGGTTCGTATGTATGACAAGTTCAAAAGCAAAGGTTTTGATATTTACGGCGTTTCGCTTGACAAAGAAGCAAATGCCTGGAAAGCGGCTATTAAGAAAGATAACCTGACGTGGATTCACGGTTCAGACCTTAAATTCTGGAATTCTGTTGTAGCCCAGACTTATGGTGTAAGTGCAATTCCGCAGACTTATTTGTTGGATAAAGAAGGAAAAGTTATAGCAAAAAATCTTCGCGGACCTGCGCTGGAAGCCAAACTGACGGAGCTTTTGGGGATGCAGTAGTTGATTGAAAATATTGGTAAATAAAAAATCTGTGGGACGTTTCTCACGGATTTTTTATTGAAAAACTGGTTGGTTTTTATTATTTACTCTTCATAAAAAAACTGCAAAGGATCTGGAAATTTAAAATTAATATCATAGAATAAATTTAATTTTTCAGCAGATATAATTTTAAAATCGGGCCTGTTTTCCGGCTCCTGAAACGTTGGTGCTTCCCAGCCAAATTGTGTGCATGATTTAATATAGATTTCCTTTCTGATGGGATGTAGAGGAGCTACAATGTTGAAAGTTTCATTGACCACACCCTTTTTTAGAATGGCTGTAATGATTTCTACCGAATCATCCCGGTGAATATAATTGACCGGGATTGAGCCGGTTGTCATATCTTTTTGTCCTTTCACATATTTTCCCGGAATCCGATTATAGCCCAATAACCCTCCGTGACGTAAAATTGAAACATTAATTTTTCCCCGAAGATTTATCAATAGATTTTCAGCTTCAACCATGGCCGGTGAAGGAGATTGTTCCGGTGAAACTACATCACTTTCTATAACGATACGGTTTAAATCAGGATAAATACTGGTTGAACTGATATATAAAATCTCTGTAATTGTAGAATTTTTTATATGTTCAATAACCGACAGAATTTGTCTTGGATGAAAGTCAGGTTCATTTTTTGATAATCTTGGAGGGATAGAAATAATTAAAGTATCACAGTCAAAAAAAGACTTTATATCATCACCATTCCCCGAAATTTCCGGGTTCAGATTGAACAAAAATCCTTCAATTCCTGATGCTTTAAATGTTTCAATCTTATCCGCAGAAGTTGTACTTCCTTTGACCTGTGATGAAATATCGTCACCTATCAATCGTTGAGCTAAGGGAAAGCCCAGCCATCCACAACCTAAAATGCTTATCCGTTTTTTTTCTACTTTTGTATTTTGATCAATCATGATAATTCGTTTCTTCGAATGTTTTATATACGCACTTTAATTATTGTCAGCTGTCTTGCATTGGGTTTCTTATCCTGCAAAACCGATACTAAAAAAGAATCGGTTTCTGATTCCGGTTCGTTGCAGGTTACGGTACGCACAGAAAATCTGTATGAAGAACTGTTTGCCTGTAAGTCTGTAACAGACGTACAAAGTTTTCTGGATAAACATCCGTATTTGTCTGATTGGTATTTTACCGATGCGCCAGTCGCCAAAGCTGAGTTGCCGGCCCATCTTTTTCAGATTCTGCAAAATAATGATTTTAGAGCATTCAAAGTACAGCTTGATTCAATCATCGGCGATAGAAATGTGTCGATCATTAATCCACTGAAAGAAGCGTTTGGACAAATCGCGAAATTCTATCCGCAGTTTAAAGCACCGGAAGTAAAGTTTATGGTAACCGGTTTTGCAGGAAACGATCTGTATATTTCTGATTCGCTGATCGTTATCGGACTGGATTATTTTGGCGGGCCGAAAGCTATGTATCGTCCTGACGTGTACGATTATCAGTTAAAACGTTACCAAAAGGAATACATCGTTCCTTCGATCATTTTCTTTATGTCAAATAAATATAACCTTGTCAACGCATCCGACCGCACGCTTTTAGCGGACATGATCGGTTATGGGAAAGGCTACGAATTTGTAAAACAAGTAATGCCAAATACACCCGACAGTTTGATTTTAGGATATTCAGAAGAAAGTCTTACAAGAACATACAACAGTCAGGAAGCTATCTGGTCATTTTTTGTGTCAAATAAATTATTGTACGAAAACACAGATCTTAAAAAACAGAAGTTCATAGGTGAGCGACCATTTACAACCGAAATTGGGAATGAAGTTCCGGGAGGTATCGGACGTTGGATAGGCTGGCGGATCGTAAGCCGGTACGTGACCGAAAATCCAAACGTAACGCTGCCGGAGCTCATGAAAAATGATAATGCTGCGAATATCCTGCAAGCGTCCGGTTATAAAGGACAAAAGGATGAGGAGGAGTAACTTTTTTGTTTACTTTTGCCAGTACTAAAATATAGAAGTTGGTTAGTAGAAGCGAAAAATTGAAGAGCGCTCAAAACTTTCAACTCTCAACTTTTACTAAATAATGCCTATAACCCTTTTTATTTTCCTGGCAATTGTTCCCGGCTTCGTAGTCGTCGGCGTATATCTTGAACGGAAAGTTTCTGCTTTTATTCAGGACCGGCTGGGACCTATGGAAGTGGGTAAGTGGGGTTTGTTACAGCTTTTCGCGGATCTTTTGAAGTTGCTTCAAAAGGAAGATATTGTACCAAAAGCTGCTGACCGCTGGCTTTTTCTCATTGCACCCATTGTTATTTTTGCATCCGTTTTCACAGGTTTTGCAGTAGTTCCACTGGCTCCGGACCTGGCCGGTTCAGGCGCCGCGGTTGGTGTTTTTTTCTTATTGACCATTGTTTCTGTGGACGTAATCGGCCTGTTGATGGCGGGTTGGGGATCCAATAATAAGTTCGCCTTATATGGTGCGATGCGCGCCGTGGCACAAATTATTTCTTACGAAGTGCCTTTAGGATTATCAATTCTTTGTGTGGTGATGTTGTCCCAAACGCTTGATTTACAGATTATCAGTTTTCAACAGGGAATTTACTCGGGAGAAACCGTTTATCTTTTTGGCATGAGAAGATTTGGTATCGATGTAACGGCCGTAGGTGGATTTCTATCCTGGAACATCATTAGAAACCCATTTTTACTACTCGCATACGTTATCTTTTTCATTGCTTCACTTGCCGAATGTAACCGTGCTCCATTCGACTTACCCGAAGGAGAATCCGAATTGGTTGCAGGTTTCCATACCGAATATTCAGGCATGCGCTGGGCCTTATTCATGTTATCCGAATATGGCATGATGCTGCTCGTTTCGTTACTTGGAGCCATTCTTTTTCTTGGGAGCTGGAATACACCATTTCCCAATATTGGCCCGATAAAACTTGCCGACTGGACAAGTGGTGAGCCCGGAACCTGGTTTGGTTACCTGACAGGTGCGTTCTGGTTATTGGGAAAGGCGTTGATGGGCATTCTTGTCCAAATGTGGGCACGCTGGACACTTCCCCGTCTTCGCGTTGACCAGCTTATGTATTTAGGATGGAAAGTATTGATTCCGGTCGGACTGGTTTTATTCTTTATTTCCGGAGTCTGGAGATTATTGGGGATTTAAACTTTCCAATTAATCAACTATTTCAGCACCATCCAGAATATAATTCATCTTGTAAATATCGTCAGCATTTAATTGCAGCGTTCCTTGGAAAGTCAGCCTTTCGTCAGTTTTGAATTTTCTGGTTCCTTTTTTAAAGTTTAAAGTCATAACCGTTTCAGGTCCGGCTCCCCCGCAGAAAAAACAGGCACTGAATGGAAATGCTGACAGAACATATAAATTCGCATCCAGATCAACCGGAAGAATATATCCTGTAATCGTTACTGGCTGATTTTTTAACTTCTGAACACTAGGGCCAAAAGTTGGATGCAGCATATAAATGGATTCTTCTGCGTACCATTTTTTCTTAAACGTAACATCACGCAAAGTTTCCCAGGTCAGCTTTGCCGGCGCAGAAGCGGGTGTAAAGGAAAATAAAGAAGTAAGTAGCAAAGCAAGTGTTATGAAACGAATAGATTTCATGGGATATATTTTTTAGTAAAAAAGGGATTCAGGTTTTAAAACAAAAATACAATTAATATCATTCCTCTGCCAATGTCCGGGAAATATTCAACCTGTAAATACCCAAAGAAGGTAAAGCTGCTGCCAATAAGCCAAGAACGAGCGCTCCTGCCAATAAATAAAGCTCTTCAGGTAAAAGACTAAATTCCCGGATTGAATAATGAAAATCCTGCTCGGCAGCTCTGCTAAAAAGTAATAAGCCAACCCTGCTCAAAAGCACTCCGGAAAGATATCCCGTGACAGCTAAAATAAGACCCTCTAACAAAAGCATTAAAAACAGTTTTGTTCTTGTCGCGCCCATGGAAAGCATCAATGCCATTTCATATTTCCTTTCTTTAAGAGAATTGTAAAGAGAAATGAAAACGCTCACACCGGCAATTATAATAATAACAAGCGCAAGTGCTCTCAAAGTATCAATCCCAACACCTAAAAGTGAAAAAAGTCTGTTTATCTCAATGCTGGGCAAAGCGGCTTGCATAGAGGTATTTTGATTGATCTGGCGTGGAATTGTCAACAATCCCATCGGGTTACGAAACTGTATTAGTGCGCTTGTAACCTGTTTTTCAGCTTCATGATGCGTTTCGCCCATTTCTTCTTCATGTGCAGGATCGTTTTCTTTGATATCGGAAGCGGGCATTTCTGCGTGTTCGTGAATTTCCCACACACTTTCCAGATTTGTCAAAACCAATTGATCAACCACAGAACCAGTGGGTTCAAAAATACCGGTAACCTTATATTTTTTGTCATTATGTGCATCACCATCAGAATCCAGTCCGTGTGAACTGGCAAAAGTATCTCCGATCTTGAGTTCAACATTTTTGGCGACTTTGCTTCCCAGGGTGACGTCCATCGGTTTACTAAACAAGGTGCCTTCCTTTATTTTTGCCTGAAAATGTCCTACATATTTTGGGGTTGTACCCACAATTCTGAATCCATGATAATTATCACCCATTGATAACGGGATGATATTTTTTACAAATGGATTTCTTTTTAAAGCATTTACTTCGCTTAGTGGAATGTTGCCGGTTGGAGAATCAATCTGATAAATGCTTGAAAGTATCAGCTGCAAAGGACTTCCCTTAGCTCCCACCACCATATCAATTCCTCTGATATTCCTCCTGAATTGCTCGTCGAGCTGTTTGTTTAAAAGCAATAATAACGAAATCATTCCTATGCCCAGCGTAAGCAGCAACGCACTTAAAAAGCTGTTTAATTTTTTTTCTTTAAGATTGGCAATACTTATTTTAAAGAGATTCATTACGGTCGTTTTCTATATGTTGAAGTTTACTTTTTTGTAAACTCAAAAGGTCTTATTAAAACTATAAAAAAACCTGGTTTGGGAATTCATCTTTTAATCGCTGATCATGCGTTACCACCACCAGGCTGGCCCCAATGAGTGATGATTGTTTTTTGAGAAGTTCTATTACTTTCTGACAATTGTTATCATCAAGATTGGACGTAGGCTCATCTGCCAGGATTACATTTGGATTGTTCATTAATGCTCTGGCAATACTCACACGTTGCTGCTCTCCCTGGCTTAGCTGAGTGGTTTTTTTGTTAAGATGATCTGCAAAACCTAACTCGTCGGCCAGGTATGAGGCCTTTTCTTTATCTTGTTTACTTCCTGCAAGGTAGGTAGATAGCAAAATATTATCCATTACAGATAATGCACTGACAAAATGTGCACGCTGATAAATGATTCCCAGATTTTTCGCCCTTATTTTGGTTCTCTCTATGGCAGACAAGCCCGACAAATTATGAACGGATATCTGAATTTCACCTGCATCCGGTTGTAATAAAAGTGCAAGCAAATGTAAAAAAGTGGTTTTTCCCCTGCCGGATTGTCCAAGAATCAGCAATGCTTCTTTATCATTACAGGCTATATCCGGGAAATTGAATCGTTTTTGTGGTGAGTAGGAGAACGTCAGGTTTTTACTGGTAATCATTGCGCAGATCTTATTTCAATTATACAATAATAGTAAATTTACGGTTTCTGATTGAGAAAGAGTATAATATAAATTGTATTCAAGTTACTTTTGCGGCTTTAAACGGTACTCTATCCGGACTGGATGACTTTTAATGAATTTATTTTATTCTTGCCCTACAAATAAAATTTAGAGAAATACGTTCAAAAGGAGATATATCCTTATGAAAACCGACAACTGTTCTATTTTTGCAAAAAATTGATCTAAAATGGTTAAAACTTTTAAAATGAGACCGATAAGCAAAAGATTGTCATTTCTTTCAATGCTTGGATTGTTGGTTGTTGCCTATAATGCTGAGGCACAGGTAAGACGCGGTACTTTTATTCCTTACTCGACCGTGGGATTTGGAGTTGGAACTTCAAATTATTATGGGGATATGGCTTCGTACACAACGCCATTGAGGTCAACTTTTGGTATGATGCGATGGAGTGTAGCAGGAAATTATACAAGACATTTTACACCGCGACTGGCCGCCAGAGCGTCTTTTACCTACGCCAGGATTGTTGGTGATGATTATAAAATGAACAAAAATGACCCGACAAATTTACGGTTCCCCCGAAATTTGAGTTTTCGGAATGATTTGAAAGAATTCTCAGTGCAAGGTATTTACAAATTAACTCCGGACAACCGAAGTTATGACCGAAGACCACAATTTAGTGCTTATCTATTTGGAGGAATTGCTGTTGTGGCTCATAATCCAAAGGCACTGGATACGCTTGGGGGTAAATGGGTGAAACTACAATCATTGGGTACGGAAGGCCAAGGACGTCCTGGTTATGCTAAACCTTATTCACTTATCCAATTTGCAATACCGGTTGGTATTGGAGTAAGATATAAAATTACTGATAGATTTGATATAAGTGCTGAGCTTGGATTCAGGAAAACATTTACGGACTATTTGGATGATGTTGCCGGAAATTATGCGGATCCTGCGGTTTTTGCAGACAATCCGTTAGCATTACAAATGGCTAACAGATCTGGAGAAAGATACACAGCCAGAAAAGGGCACGACAGAACTGAGGGTGTGAAAAAATATGTAGAGTCTGTTTATGGCCCAATAACAGAAGATCCTATCACGTTTATAAAAAATTCACCTTATGCGTCTGCAGGGTCTCCTCGTGGTAATAGCCCGAAACTTAAAGATAATTATCTGATAGGTACGATTCATGTCAATTATGTGCTGCCTACACAGATCAAATGCCCTCCATTGAAATAACAGAATCAATATTAAATACATTGAAACAGTTGCGTGTAAAATTTTTGGTAAACCTTTTCTTAATAACCAGTCTGGTTTTACTGGGATTTGTAGCCGAAGCCCAAAAAATTGAGGTTGGAGCGGGTTTAGGTGTTTTTAATTATAAAGGTGATATCTCGCCATCATTCAAATTCCGGTTTGTCAAACCGGCGGGGAGTTTGTTTTTTCGTTACAATCCAAATCAGGCATTATCGCTCAGAGCGGAAGTAGCCGCCGGTCTGGTTGGCGCTGCGGATCAATACAGCAAGGATCCTTTTCAGAAGGCCAGAAACTTATCTTTTCGATCCAGAATAACAGAGATCAGCACGGTAGCAGAATATAACTTTCTTGATTATCAGGAAAAGCGCTATGCCGTAAACTGGACACCTTATGTATTTGGGGGGATAGGATATTCAAAATTTAAACCTGACGTGGTTACGGATAATTATAAAACCAACACATTTATTATCCCTTATGGTGTTGGAATAAAATATCAGATCAAACGTCCATGGAATATTGGTCTGGAATATGGTACCCGAAAAACATTTAGTGATTATATTGATAATCTGGGAGGTGATCCAAAAAATAATGACAAGCTTCAACAAGGAGATCCTTCCAGAAAGGATGCCTATTATTATATCCGGCTGTCTGTAAGCTATACTTTTTACCGAATTGTTTGCCCCTGACTCTTATGAAAAAAACTCTCCTAATCTTTTTAATCGTTATTGCCCTTTTAGTTATCGGTTTTTTTATTTTTAAAAAATACACCAAATCTTCCAGCCCTGCCGCTGTTGCTGAGTTTCATCAAAACGGAATTGATATAGAAGTAAATTACAGCCGTCCTTCGAAGAAAAAAAGATTTATTTTTGGAAGAGAACAGGATAAGGCACTGGTGCCTTATGACAAAGTATGGAGAACAGGAGCTAATGAAGCTACGATAATTAAAATTGGTGAGAACATAGTTTTTGCAGGAAAACCTGTGAAGCCCGGCACCTATTCCGTCTGGACAATTCCGGGACAATCTGGGTGGAAAGTTATTCTAAACAAAGAAACCGGGCAATGGGGTACCAATTATAACGACGGTCAGGATTTCCTGAAAGCCGATGTGCCAATCAGAATTAACAGGCGGGTTGAAGAATTATTTAAAATTTACTTTGAAGAGCAGCCTTCTGGCGTGAACATGATTTTAAGCTGGGATCAAACGGAAGCGATTATTCCAATCAAACTTCAGTAAATTCCTAACCTCCTTAATAATTATGTTTGTTGAAGCCATTGAAAGGGTCGACCAGTTCACCCGTCCTATTCATTTTATTGCCCGCTATTACGGAGGGAGTGATATCATCCCCGGAACCGGAACGTTATTTTTTATCAATGAAGACGGTTTTGCCATTACATGTCGGCACATCGCCAGGCAAATTCTTTATGCCAATCAGATTTACGAAAATTACCTTAAATTTAAAGGTGAGCTGAGAAGATTTGAGCGTGATCCGGGGTTTGAAACCCAAAAGCAGTTTTTGGAAGGCAAGTATAAGATCAATTCTGAAACACCGATCAGGATACTTTCCAACTTTATTAATTGTGTGAATGCTTATAAAAGTTTAACCATTCATCTGCATCCTACACAAGACCTTGCCGTCATTCAGTTCAGGGATTATGAAACAAAATTCTATCAGGGATATGCAACTTTCCTGAAAGATACCAGAGACGTCAAACAGGGTAAATATCTTTGCAGGCTTGGCTATCCTTTCCCTGAGTTCACAAATTATCAGCTCAACAAAAACACAAATGATATTGAGTGGATCAAGGAAGGCCGTATTAACACACCAAGTTTTCCTATTGATGGAATTATAACGAGACATATTGGAGAAAGCAATAGTATAGTCGGGATAGAAATGAGTACTCCCGGACTTCGTGGACAAAGCGGTGGCCCGCTCTTTGATCGTAATGGTACAATTTATGGCATGCAGAGCGCAACCAGGCATCTGCACCTGGGATTTGATCAGGTTAACAGGGAAGTGATCACAGAGGGGCAAAGGAAACGGGTCTCAAATTTCCCGTTCCTGAATGTAGGACAATGTGTTCACGTGGATGTAATCAAAAACTATCTGCGCGAGTTGAAAATATCATTTCATGAAGCAGAAGATGGCAAATAATTAAAAGATTAATTTTAATTCTTCCAGTCGGCGAATATCATATGTCGGCGATTCGTCAAAAGAAAGTCCGGCCGGATTAAGATAAACGGTGTCCAGGCCAAATTGTTTTGCGCCCATAACATCGGCAATCCAGTTATCTCCTATCATGATACTTTCCTCCGGCGATGCCTTTGCTATTTCCAGTGCATAGGCAAAAATCCTTGGATCAGGTTTTTTTGCACTTGCATTTTCAAATGTTATCACATTTTTAAAAAAGTGTGATATGCCCGAACTTGAAATCTTTTTTGCCTGGATGTCATTAAATCCGTTTGTGACAATATGAACAGCATAGCCTTTTTCGGTAACATAATTGAGCAAGTCCAATGCGCCGTCAAGTAAATGTTTTTTCCTGGGAAGGGTGTTCAAATAAAGCTCACCAATTTCCTCGTGATTTGGAGGGCATGCAACACCAATCTCATCAAAAACCATTTTGAAACGATTTTCACGTATATAGGTATGGTGCAGATTTCCTTTGTCAAAGGCGTCCCAAAGCGCTGTATTAATTTTTAAGAAAGACTGGATAAAATGCTCCATGGAAGAAACTCCATGCTGTTTCAGGTTAGAATTATAATAAATTTCTTCAAGCGACTCAGAAGAATTCTTTTCAAAATCCCATAAAGTATGATCCAAGTCAAAAAAAAGATGTTTGTATTTCATGCGCTAAAATTATTGTTTGTTTTGAAATAAAACATTAAAATTTGGGTTGAAGTTTTTAATTTAAATATTCCGGATTCGATCCAAAGTCCTATATTTTATCGTATATTATTTGATAAATTCAATTAATTGCACCAATAGGTATACACGTAAGAAAATTGTGGTAAAAACGGGCACTTGTGTTATTTACTTGTTAATATGTGTTAATTAGAATAAAATTAGAAAAAAAAGGAGTGCAAAGATTTGCAAATCAATTGTCAAATCTATTTCTTTGATTAATATAATTCAAAAACTGCCAAAGTATCATCATTTTCACACTTACTAAAGAAAGGAGAAACAATATAGACGAACTGCTCTACGTTAACTAAATCGAATAGTAAAATGGAGAAAGTCCAAGTTAGCGACAGTGAGTTGGTAACATTGTATATTCGTGGCAATGAGAAGGCTTTCGAAAAGCTTGTTCAACGCCATAAGTCAAGAATTTACACGACTATTTACCTGATTGTCAAGGACCAATATGTAGCCGAAGATTTATTACAGGACACATTTATAAAGGCAGTAGACACAATTAAGTCAGGCAGATATAACGACGAAGGTAAGTTTTTGCCGTGGATTATACGGATCGCACACAACCTAGCCATTGATTATTTCAGACGCGATAAACGCTACCCCAATGTAGTGTTCGAAGATGGAAGCAGCGTATTTAATACACTGGATTTCGCGGAGGATTCCGTTGAATCAATCCAGATTCGGCAAGAAACGCACGAGCAGCTGAGGGAAATGATCCAACGGCTGCCGGATGTGCAGAAGCAGGTTCTGATCATGCGCCATTATGAGGACATGAGCTTTCAGGAGATTGCTGATGCCACAGGTGTGAGTATTAATACGGCATTGGGAAGGATGCGTTACGCGTTGATAAATTTGCGCAAGCAATTCAGCCAACGTACCCCGCAATATGACAAAAACTTTTACCTACGATGATGTTATCAGGTATTTATATGCCGAAACAACACTAAATGAAAATGACCAGATCGTTGAGGCACTTGCACTTGACGACGATTTGATGAATTTTTATCTGGATTCCCTTGAAATGAAGGAACAGATGAACAAAATTGTCCGGACTCCTTCGGATCGTTCTGTCCAGAAAATTATTCATTATTCACTTCAACAAACAGTCAAACAATCTACTGCCCTTTCTTGTTAGAAAGCTCAATAGGTTGTTTTTTGTTTTCATACGTGTCTGATACCTATTCAGACACGTATGAATTGCGTTTTCTCTTCATGAAGAGAAAGCCTGAAAGGTTTGTGCTTAGATGAAGCTGACTGATCAGCTATATTATCTTCCTGCTTTCTGATTGAATTTGTCACGCTGTATTTTAATTATCCAAGGCAGTAATTCCTTAATTACTAAATTTGTCGACGGCCGGATATTCTTGCCAAAATAAATAATTATAATCACGTTTGGTCAGGTTTATGAACAGGAAAGAGCGCTTTCAATTATTTTTAACATATTTCACAACAAATTTTCCCGAACCTGAAACTGAGCTTCATTATGGTAATCCTTATGAGTTGCTCGTTGCTGTTATCCTGTCCGCACAATGTACAGACAAGCGTATTAATCAGGTAACGCCCGCTTTATTTGATCGTTTTCCGGATCCTGAATCCCTGGCTGCCTCTAATGCAGATGAAGTATTTACGTATATCCGGTCTGTTTCTTATCCCAACAATAAAAGCAAACATCTTGTCGGAATGGCGAGAATGCTTGTCGAGAAATTCGGATCAGAAATTCCGGCATCTATTCCGGAGCTTCAGGAACTGCCCGGCGTGGGCAGAAAGACTGCCAATGTTATCGCCTCAGTAATTTTTAATCAGCCGGCAATGGCGGTTGATACACACGTTTATCGGGTTTCACGCCGTCTGGGATTGGTACCATCCACCGCTACCACTCCACTTGCTGTTGAAAAAGGTTTGATGCGGCATATTCCCACAGCACTTGTTCCAAAAGCGCATCACTGGCTTATTTTACACGGACGATATATTTGTCTGGCCCGTACACCAAAGTGTAACATATGCCCGCTTACCTCATTTTGCCTGTATTACGAGAAGATGAAAATTTAAAATATTTTAATAAGTATTCCAACCATTCCGGCTTCAATGAAGTCTGTACAAATAGGATCGAAAAAATATTAATGATTAACCCATTTTGAAAAACATTAAAAGGAACGAAATGAAGCGTAAAATTTTAACACTAGGCGTGATTTTGGCGGGGCTTGTGGGCATGATATCCTGTAACAAAGGGATGGAATACGACGATGAGGCAAAGGCGATTGAGAATCAGCAATCAATAGAAAAGTATTTGGCGGACAGCTCCATTACGGCTACAAAGGATTCATCCGGTATGTATTATGTTTTGAAAAAAGCAAACCCTACCGGGGCAAAACCAAAAGCTGAGGAAGGCGTACGACTAAATTTCAATGCTTATACATTGGATGGTAAAAAAGTGGCTTCTTCTGAAAACACTGAAAAAATTCCTTTTGTACGGCCTTATAACCTTGGGTTTTTACTTGGTGGGATGGAACGTGCTCTTAATATCCTTCGCGTAGGGGAATCTGCAACTTTGTACATGCCCTTTTATCTTGCTTTCGGATCATATTCATCTGATAATGTTCCTGCTTATTCAGTAATTAAAATGAATATAGAGGTTGTTAACAGCCGTTCTGAAGTTCAGCAAATTAATGATTTCATTGCTGAAAATAAATTAACAGTTTCAGATAGGTCTACTGACAACCTGGTCATTGTAAGAAATAATACAGTCACAGGAGATTCAATCGGAATTGGTAAAACTGTTAGTTTTACTTATAAAGCTAAGTTGTTGACAGGAGCCATATTTGATAATGGAGCCAACACTCTTTCAATCACAACTGGCGATGGTAAATACGTTCCGGGTTTTGATCGTGCTATGCGCAAGTTGCGTAGAGGAGAAAAGGCTACTATAATATTTCCGTCCGCATTAGGTTATGGTAAAACTGGTGTTCAGTCATCAGGTGTTTATCTTGTCTATCCTTATTCACCAATACGATTTGATGTCGAGGTGTTGTAAATAATTCCAGTAAGAGTTGAAAGCCTTCCGATCATAACTTCGGAAGGCTTTTTTATAGTTTATGCAATAAATCCCGAATGTTTTCACAAATAAATAACAAGTCTTCCTTGCTTAAACTTGATCCAGAGGGTAAACAAATCCCTCTCTCAAAAAGCTTTTCCGCCAAATTTCCTCCAAAATAAGGCGCATCTTTAAAAACCGGCTGCAAATGCAACGGTTTCCACAAGGGCCGTGATTCAATATTTTTTGTTTCTAAATGCAACCGGATTTTATCAGGACTAATTCCTGACGATAATTTTGGATCAATTAAAATGCAAGTCAGCCAGCGATTAGAAATGAAACCGGAAGGTTCATTCTGAAAAGAAATACCTGGTAATTTTTCCAGTTCTTTTTTATAGAAATCAAAATTGAGACGTCTGCTTTTTACACGCTCTTCAATTACTTCAAGCTGTGCTCTTCCTATGCCTGCACTAATGTTACTTAGACGATAATTATAGCCAATTTCAGAATGCTGATAATGTGGCGCGTCGTCTTTTGCCTGAGATGCCAGAAATTTTGCTTTTTTTATTATAGCGGGATCATTCGAAAATAAGGCACCGCCACCGGATGTGGTTATAATTTTATTTCCATTGAAAGAGATAATACTCATTTGCCCAAATGAGCCCAGTTTTTTGCCATGATAAGAAGATCCTAACGCTTCGGCGGCGTCTTCGATAAATGTGATTTCATATTTTTCGCAGAGTGATAATATTTTGGTTAACTGCATTGGCATTCCGTAAATGTGGACACCAATGATTGCTTTCGGCTTCTTTCCTTTTTTGATATAATGCTTTATGGCTTCTTCCAAAACATCCGGGCAAAGATTCCAGGTTAAGTTTTCACTATCAATAAATACAGGTGTTGCTTTAAGATAAACGATGGGATTGGCGCTGGCTGCAAATGTAAAAGTGGGACAAATGACAATATCTCCCGGACCTACGTCTGCCATAATTAATGCCAGATGTAACGCCGCCGTGCCGGATGAAAGTGCCACCGAATGATTCATTCCAACGTAATGGGCAAGCGCTTCCTCAAACGCATCGACGTTCGGTCCCAATGGCGCAATCCAGTTTGAGTCAAACGCTTCCTGAATGTATTTCAATTCCTTTCCGCTCATATGTGGCGGAGAAAGCCAGATTTTTTTCATGCGTGTCGGGAAATTATTCTCGCAGGATTGCCGCGGACAATTACGCCATCGGGAATGTTGTGCGTTACAACACTTCCGGCAGCAACAAAACAGTTTTTCCCAATCGTTAACCCTGGTGCAACTATACTTCCTACACCGATTAAAGTATTTTCACCCACACAAACACTTCCGGACAGAATAACGCCAGGAGCCAGATGGACATAATCACTGATGATACAGTCATGATCAACCGAAACAGATGTATTGATAATGACCTGCCGCCCAATGACAGAGTCGGCCTGGATTGTTGCGTTATGCAAAACAACAGTACCTTCACCGATTTTTACGGTTTTGTCAATGATACTGGAAGGATGGATTGTTATTCCAAAAGTATGTTTAACCTGATCGGAAATCTTTCTTCTGGTCAAGTTATCGCCAATTGCAATAATCAATTCTTTATCAGGAAAAGTATCCGGATTGTATGATCCGGATACTGTCAGGGCATAAATTTCTTTCTTATTAGGATTATCATCAAAAATCGAATCAATCTTGTTTTGATTGGCGAGAATACTGGAAATGACCACTTTGGCATGTCCGCCGGCACCGTAAATAAGCATATTTTTAAGTGTGTGTTATTTTGAAAATTAATTCATCACGGATTTAGATCCGGTAAATTTTTCCATCATTTTATCGGAATAAAATGTACGGTTCCTCTGTAAAAACAGCTTTTTTAATGTTATCAACAAAATCTTTAAGTCGAGGTTGAAGGACAGATTATCAACATAATATAAATCCAAACTGAATTTTTCTTCCCAGCTAATTTCATTCCGACCGTTGATTTGGGCCCAGCCTGTTATTCCAGGTTTTACGTTATGACGCCGTAGTTGATTCTGGTCGTATCCGGTTAAATATTCGGTTAATAATGGTCTCGGTCCTACCAAACTCATATCACCTTTTAAAACATTCCATAGTTGAGGAATTTCATCCAGAGAAGTGCGGCGCAGAAACTTTCCAATTGGTGTTATTCTGTCATTGTCGGATATCGGATTTTCGTTTGAATCTGTCATCGTTTTGAATTTTACAATCACGAAAATCTTACAGAATAATCCTGGCCGGGGTTGAAAAAAGAATGGTTTTCCTTTATTTAAAAAAAATAATAGCAGTTTCAGAAAAAGAAAAAGCGGCGACAGGATGATTAATCCCGCCGCCGCTGATATGATATCAAAAAATCTTTTGCCGAAACTTTTGTACATGTCTTCATTTATTAAAATCAACTAATAAATTTCAGACAAGCAACTCTGATCAATCTGCTAATACAAAGCAGGAAAATGCGTTGGATCCGTTTCCTGCATCATTTTGTAAGCCACTTCAATCACATCATCCATATTTGGCTTGGTGAAATAATCTCCATCAGAACCGTAAGGAGGACGATGTGGTTTTGCTGAAATCGTAACAGGTGATGAGTCAAGCCAGCGATAAGCATTTTGTGCTTCCAAAACTTGCTGCATCATGTATGCCGAAGCGCTGCCCGGCACATCTTCATCTGCAAAAATCACCCTGTTCGTTTTCTTGATTGATTCCAAAATCCGGTGATCCACGTCAAATGGTAACAATGTCTGTACATCAATTACCTCAGCTTCAATTCCCAGATTATGTAACTGCGTTGCTGCCTCCATCACTATACGGCACATAGAGCCATAAGTAACGATGGTCACATCTTTTCCTTCTTTCAGGATTTCCGGCTGGCCAAGTGGAATGCAGATTTCTCCGATATTATCAGCCAGTAATTCTTTTTGACGGTAAGCATTAAGCGGCTCAACAACCAGAGCCGGATCATCGCCTTTTATCAGTGTATTGTAAAAACCTGCTGCTTGCGTAAAATTTCTTGGAACAATAATATGCATACCCCGGACACTGCTAAGCATTGTGCCCATGGGAGAACCTGAGTGCCAGATTCCTTCCAGACGATGCCCCCGTGTACGGATAATCAGAGGTGCTTTCTGGCCGCCGGCAGTTCTATACCGCAGACTTGCAAGGTCATCGGTTAGTGTTGCCAGGGCGTAATAGATATAGTCAAAATACTGAATTTCAACGATAGGACGCAGACCTCTCATGGCCATTCCAATTCCCTGTCCAATAATTGTCGTTTCGCGAATGCCGGTATCTGTGATTCTCAACTCGCCATATTTTTCCTGCAACCCGGCCAAGCCCTGATTCACATCACCGATCATACCAACATCTTCACCAATAGCCACTACACGCGGATCCTGAGCGAATAAGGAATTGAAATATGAGCGAATAACTTCACGGCCGTCGACCGTAATACTATCATCGGAGTATACCGGATTTACAGGTTCAACCAGCAGCGGAGATTCGTCCGATTCACTATATAGCTGAGAATTGTAGCGAAGCGCATTTTCTTTTAAAGTATTTTGAAGCCATTGCTGCAAAACCACGCGCGAAGGTGTATTTTCATTCCTGATAAGCCGAAGTGCTTTTCTGACACTAACGGCATTATCACGGCGGACGGGATAATATGTTTTACTTAGTTCAGTGGCAATAGCCGATAGCTCCTCGGAAAAAATACTTTCTTTTGCCGTTTTTTGAATCAGTTCTACGGTTTCAAGATGCTCTTTGTCAAGATCTTTCCGGTAAGCTTTCCATGCATGATTACGGGCGTCTCTTGCGGTTTCTTTGGCATCTGCTTCAATACGTTCCAATTCCTCGTCGGTTGCATACCCGTTATTTAAAATCCATTCCCGAAAACGCAGGTTGCAGTCCCGCTCATTTTCCCATTGAAGGCGCTGTTTGGATTTATATCTTTCATGCGACCCGGAAGATGAATGCCCTTGCGGCTGCGTAAGTTGTGTAACGTGAACGAGAACAGGAACCTGTTCATTCCGGCATAAATCTGCTGCTTTTTGATAGGTTTCAATCAGCGCAGGATAATCCCAGCCATTTACAGTGATGATTTCAAAGCCGCTTTCCTCTTCATTGCGTTGTAACCCTGCAAGTGCTTTTGAAATACTTGATTTCGTAGTTTGGTATTCAACCGGAACTGAAATGCCATATCCATCGTCCCAAACCGACATGAGTAGTGGAATCTGTAAAACACCGGCTGCGTTCATTGATTCCCAAAACATACCCTGCGAGGTTGATGCGTCACCGATTGTTGCAAAAACAATCTCGTTTCCCTTTTTAGAAAAAGTATCTAAATATTGAATTTCTTTATTTCCTCTGTAAAGTTTTGAAGCATAGGCCAAACCTACGGCACGGGGAATTTGTCCGGCCGTTGGTGAAATATCACATACTGAATTATATAATTTTGTCTGGTCCAGCCATTTCCCATTCTCATCAAGCCACCGTGTAGAAAAATGTCCGTTCATGGAGCGGCCGCCGGTATGCGGTTCATGTTCAAGATCTGCATGAGCATACATCTGGGCAAAAAATTGCTGCCATGTCAGATTGCCCAAAGAAGCTTCAATCGTTTGATCTCTGTAATACCCTGAGCGAAAATCACCTAAACGAAAGGCTCTTGCCAAAGCGATTTGTGCTACTTCTTTCCCATCTCCAAAAATTCCGAATTTGGACCGGCCTCCCATGGTATCCTTTCTTCCCAATAAGCTGACTTGCCGACTTTCACAAGCCAGGCGATAATCGTCTGTTATATTTTCTTTATTCAAAACACTGGAACCGGTCAAACTATCATTTAGAAGCATAAGCAAACGTTACGGGTTGAAACCGTAGTTAAGTTACATTTTTTTATAATGCACGCCAAAATTATGCAGGAAAATAATAATCATAACAATGAATCATAATAAGTTTAAATGCATTGTTAACATAAGTTAATGTTTACTAAATTTCGTTATTAAACTTTAATCTTGTTATTTAAATCAATTTTACACAAAAACGTTACCACTACAACTATGAAAGTATTCTTTTCCGCGTTGGTTTTACTAGTTGGTTTAACCACTGTCAGTTTTGCACAAAAAGGTGTTTTGAAATTTAAAGAAGAAACACACAAATTTGGTAAAGTTCCTCAGGGAACACCAGTTACAAATGAATTTGTATTCACAAACACAGGTACTGATCCGGTTGTTATTTCAAACGTAACAGTATCATGCGGATGTACTACACCTGTATGGTCAAAGGCGCCAGTATTGCCAGGAAAAACAGGTATCATCAAAGCAACATTTAACGCTGCTGCGGCCGGTTCTTTCAACAAGCCTGTTACTGTTTTCAGTAATACAGAAGGCGGATCTATTACTTTATACCTTAATGGAGAAGTTGTTGCAAAAGAGGCAGCAAAAGCTTCGTCAAAGTAATTTATCTTAAAAAAATTATTGATAAAGCTGGCCCAAAAGGTCGGCTTTTCTTTTATGACGAAATAGAATTAATTAGTAATATTTCAAGCAAAGTGGATGAATAAGCTCACCCATCAAAGCTTAAAGCGGTCCGTCGCGCGGCCAACAGCTAAAAGCTAATATGCTGCTCTATCCTGGAACGACCGTCTTCTGGTCAGTTTCAAATCCTGAAGAATACTTGATTTTACTTTCAGGATAAAATTATAATTACTTACACGCGAAGCACTTCCCGCAAAAGGCGTCCAGCTGAAACTCATATCCCAGCAATGCAGATCACGGTATAATGTCAAGGTCGTAATGGTTGGTTTGAAGGCTGTAAAATCGAAACCGGTCGTAACGCTGATTTTAAAATTGGTCGACAAACTCAAATCTCCCGTAGCATTAATCGCCTGAATCAGCGTAGCATTAGACAGACCCGGTTTGGTCAACCCAAAGTTATAGTTCAGTGACAAATTCCAGGGCACATTAAAATCGACATACATATCTGCATTACGCCTTATAAATTCCCGCTGTTCTTCGGTCACATTTGCATCAGGCAATCCGGTTGTCGTGGCGGCCGGTTTTGTTTTGTCCGATTTTTTTGGAGAAAAACTGGTCCCTAATGTAAATCCAAGGTTTTGTAAATTGGCCAGTCCCTGTCCTTTTGTAACTGCATACTGGTTGACCCGTATACCGGTTGTATTGGTTCTGTAAACCGGATCTGCGATATAGGCGTAAGGATCCAGGTTGGCATTGAAGTTGATGTTTAAATTCTTACCTATACGCCCGTTAGCATTCACCGTGATATTGGATAATTTGAGGGAATCTGCCATCAGGTTATAATTTCCACCGAAACTTAAATTATCCAGCAAAGAAACTTTTGTAAACTGGGCAGCCGCAGTATCACTTTTGGATTTAAGCTTCATCTCGAAAGAGTTATTCAAACTGAATGAAATGACACTCGTAGCTCTGCCATTGCTTACCCCCGTGCCAATGCCATTGTAACGGGATAATTTTTTTGTTTCTCCCAATTCATTAATCTGAACTGTCTGGTAAAAACCATAATTATCACCCGTAAAATCCGGCGTATAGGTATAGGATAAGGTTGGGATAACCGTATGCCGGATAGCTTCAAGCCGTTTTCCCCGGACAAAAAATGTTCCGTAAAAACGCGTGTTAACGCCCGCCCCGAAGTTGTAGGAATATTGATTTCCAATTTTGTTCAGCGTATCAATGTGAACCGTATTACCTCCCTTAAATGTGTATTGATATTGCTTGGTATAAATCTGGCCAGACAAGGACATGCTTGGCGTTAAATTGATAAAGCGGAAAATCTTAAAGTTTGGCAGCGAAATCGGGATGCTGTAAGTACCTGTAAATTGAGCATCTTTCGCGAATTCCGGCAGGTTTGCAATATTAAATGGCAGAGTAAGCGGTATCGTCGCCCCTGTCGAATCTGTCGCTTTTCTTATTTTATTATCAACCCTGAAACCAAGTCGTGTGTAGGAGGTGTCAATCAAAGTGATTGAGTTTGTCAATGTATAATTTCCGCTAAAATCCATTCCTAAACGAAAACTGTCATACCATCTTGAACGGCCCCCGTTCAATGCAAACGGAGCAATCTGGTTTACACCAAAACTGAAATCGGATGAGATATTGGTTTTTCCGCCCACTTTAACATTGCTGGTACCAACTCTTTGTCCAAAATTCTGGTTTACTCGTAAACTGGCAGCAGCCCTCAGATACTGCCCCATCGTTTTGTTATATTGAATGGAAGAACTCGCTACGTTTGCGGTATACTTCGCGGCATTTGTCTCTTGTAACGAGTTGTAGTTATTACTGGCAATATTTACGTTTGCAGAAAATGTTGAGCTGCCCCTCGGTTTTGGCGCATGTGACCAAACGAGGTTGAAATCGGAAGTGCCACCCAGACCCCGAAGGTTTAAAACCTCATCACTGGACCTGTTTTTATTGTATCGTAAAGAAAAGTTACCTGAATACTGGTAACGCTTTGAATAAGTTGTAGCTACGCCAAGCCCCCAGCTTCCCGTTGAATAAATTTGTCCGGTTACCGATGCATTGATATATTCACTGATTGCAAAATAATAGCCGCCGTCGCGAAGATAAAATCCACGCCCGTTTGGCTCCTGTCCGTAGGTTGGGAAAATAATACCGGAAGTTCCTGCTTCTTTCTTTTTTGGAAAAGGAAAAAACCCAAATGGAATAACAATAGGCAAAGGAACATCTGCAATCACGAGATTGAACGGCCCGGAAATAACCTGTTTTTTATTAACCATTTTAATCTTCGGAGCATTGATGTAATAATGCGGATGGGTGAGATTACAGGTTGTATAAATTGATTTTTGTATATAAAAATTACCTTCCGTATCCTTTTTTACCCGGTCGCCACGTACATTTCCGTCCCCTTGCTGGGTGACAATTCCTCTGATAATGGCTTTTTTGGATTTAAAATTATAGCGGATTTCTTTGGTATTATAAGTTTCTGGTCCGTCCTGAAAAATAGGCTCACCGATCGTTTTCTGGGAAGTTGAGTCATAAGTGCCATGCGCCAGCACTTCATTTGTTACCCAGTTCAGACGTATATAATTTGCTTTTAGATTTATCGTGCCATAATTTACCTCCGCGTTTCCGTAAAGATGTACTTGTTTAAGCACGACATCCATGATGGTAGAATCTTCGGCGGTATACTTGACATCGTTTTGAAGATCGTCAGGGTTGGATAAGGAATCGGCTGCCAGAGAATCGGCAATGGCCATATTTGCCTTGATGATCGCAGAGTCTGCCAGGGTTGAATCCGTTAAAGGTAGTGTATCAATTCTGGCGATTTTTCCGTCTGGTAATGTAGCCAAAGCAGATTTGTCTGCTACCGAAGGTGCAGAATTTTTAGTTTTGGCTTTCGATGTCAGAAGATCTTTTCCAGATTTCTTAGTGCTTTGCTTCACACAAGCCATCGTCCCAAGCAGAAGAAACGCAACAAGTCCCAGCGATATAATAATCGCCTTTTTTTTCAGTTCTAACAAAAGGAGTATTTTTGCATAACGAATGTCAAAATTAGCAGAGAAACTCCTAAAGAATAACGCCGTAACTAAAAAATAATGTTAAAAGTTCTTAAAATCGTAATTGCAACGAGTTGTCTGGCTTTAAGTCTGGCGTTTGCTTTTCGTAACAACCCCGCTCCAAATCGTTTGCAAAGTAAGGTAAATGTTGTGGTTATTGATGCCGGCCACGGTGGTCATGATATCGGGACAAGAGGAAAAAAGGCGAGGGAATCTAATGTAGCCCTGAGAATTGCCCTTGCCCTGGGCCGTAAAATCAAGGCAGATTCTCCTGACGTCAGAGTACTATATACCCGTGATACGGACGAATTTATTGAGCTTGGAGAACGTTCCGCTTTCGCTAACCGTAATAATGCTGATCTTTTTATATCCATTCATTGCAACTCGACGCCCAATTCACACAGTGTTAGAGGAACTGAGACGTACGTGATGGGGTTACACAAGACAAATGGTAACCTTGAAGTTGCAAAGCGTGAGAACTCGGTAATTCTTAAAGAAACGAATTATAAACAAAAATATAAGGGTTTTGATCCGGATTCTCCGCTGGCGGCCATTATGCTTGCCAACTATCAAAGCGCATTTATTTCAAGCAGTCTGCGTTTTGCGGATCATGTTGAAAAGAAATTTCGCTCGGTATCGGACCGTGATAGCCGTGGAGTTAAGCAAGCAGGATTTCTTGTATTATGGAGAACCACAATGCCCAGTGTACTGATTGAAACTGGATTTTTGTCGACACCGGAAGAGGAAGAATATTTGAATTCCGAAGATGGCCAGGACGAAGTGGCTGAATCGATTCTTCAGGCGTTCAAGGTTTACAAAAAACAAATGGATAATTAAGCATTTGTCATAGGGTTTTTTATTGATCAGTTGTCATTTATCAATAAGGGAAATTTGTATACATTAATTTTTAAGCTTTCGACAAAAGTTGAAAGCCATTTACTATTAACTTCATGAAGCTAACAAAAGAAGTCAAAGTCGGGTTAATGGCGGTTATGGCGATGGTCTTATTATATTTCGGCTTCCATATTCTTAAAGGCTCGGACGTATTTTCGCGAACATATAAGTACTACGTTATTTACGATAATATTGACGGGTTGACTGCTTCCAATCCTGTGCTGCTCAATGGATTAAATGTTGGACGGGTTCAGGAAATAAAATTACTGCAAAATCAGCAAAACCGTCTTCTGGTTTCACTTGATATTCAAAAAGGTATTGTTTTGCCAAAAGGAACCGCTGCTTTATTAGCCGATGGCGGATTGCTTGGCGGAAAAGTGATTCACCTCTCAATGGGAGCTTCCTCTGTCAATTTGCAGGATAATGATACTTTGCTTGGAAAAAAGGAGTCTGGTATTTCGGCCATATTACAGGAAAAAGCATTGCCTCTGGTAACACATGCAGATTCGTTAATTCAAAATCTGGCAGCGGTGGCGGATGGGTTTAAAGAAACCGGCAAGATTTTAAACCAAATGATAAAAAACTACGATCAGACAGGAAATGCTGTGCAGGGAATGGTTACTGAAAATCGTAAAAATCTTTTGGTTATGACTTCCAATCTTAACAAACTGTCTGAATCGCTTGTTGAAACCGAAAAAGAATTGAAGCCGATTCTTGCCAGAACAGGATCATTTGCGGATTCACTCCAGGCTTTAAGATTAGGCGCTACGGTTCAAAGTGCAAATCAGACGATTTTGGAGTTGCGTCATTTATTGGCTGAGGTTGAATCAGGAAAAGGAACAGCCGGCAAATTGATAAAAGATGAGACATTGTATAATAATATGAACAGTACAATTGTTAGTCTTAATAAACTTTTGACTAATTTCCGGGAATATCCAAAACGTTATGTCCATTTATCAGTTTTTGGTAAAAAAGACAAAGGTCCGTCTGAATCGCTGTTAGATACGACAACAAAAATTAAATAGAAGTTACAGGTTAAGGTTCAAATATAGAGAAAGTCGTTTGCGTCAGCAGACGACTTTTTTGCTTTTGATAGCAAAGGTTCCAAGAAATCTCTATCTTGAAATTGAAATAATGATGTTTCAAATACATTTCATCAGGTTATGGCAATTCAGGAAAACACACGGCAGCTTATTGAAAATCTTAATGAGCGGTATGAAAAAGTAAAACTGGGCGGAGGACTGAAAAAGATTGAGGCTCATCATAAAAAAGGAAAACTTACAGCGCGGGAGCGGATAGATTATTTAATTGATGAAGATTCATACTTCCTGGAAATCGGTGCTTTTGTAGGTGACGGAATGTATGAAGAAGACGGTGGTTGTCCATCGGGTGGTGTTGTGGCCGGGATCGGGTATATTTCTGGCAAACAATGTGTGATTGTGGCCAATGATGCCACTGTTAAAGCCGGAGCCTGGTTTCCCATTACTGCGAAGAAAAATTTACGGGCGCAGGAAATCTCAATGGAAAATCTGTTGCCGATCATTTATCTGGTCGACAGCGCGGGAGTATACCTTCCTATGCAAGCCGAAGTATTTGCAGATAAAGAACATTTTGGAAGAATTTTCAGAAATAATGCAAAAATGTCGGCCATGGGAATTGTGCAGATTTCCGCGATTATGGGGAGCTGTGTTGCCGGTGGGGCTTATTTGCCGATTATGTCCGATGAGGCTATGATCGTGGAAGGAACCGGATCCGTGTTTCTTGCCGGGCCTTATCTGGTAAAATCATCTGTTGGAGAAGATGTGGACGCAGAAACATTAGGCGGGGCAGCGATGCATTGTGAAATTTCGGGTGTTACTGATAACAAATATCCGGATGATAAATCTTGCCTGGATGCCATCAAAAGACATATTGATAAAATCGGACAGTCAGCAATAGCCGGTTTCGATAGAAAAATAGCTGAAACTCCCGCCCGATTCCCCGAAGATATTTATGACATTCTCCCTGTCGACAGGCTGAAACCCTACGACATGAAACAGATTCTGGAATGCTTAGTGGATGCTTCCGAGCTGGACGAATATAAGCCTGATTATGGGAAAACGATTATCTGCGCCTATGCTAGGATTGAAGGTTGGGCCGTTGGCATTGTAGCAAATCAGCGGAAAATGGTAAAATCCGGAAAAGGTGAAATGCAGATGGGCGGCGTGATCTATGGAGAGTCTGCGGATAAGGCTGCAAGATTTATTATGAATTGTAATCAAAAGAAAATCCCATTGGTTTTCTTTCATGACGTGACCGGTTTTATGGTCGGAAGCCGGGCGGAACAAGGTGGAATAATTAAAGATGGGGCAAAAATGGTCAACGCTGTGGCGAATTCTGTGGTGCCAAAATTCACGTTCATCGTTGGCAATTCCTATGGAGCCGGCAATTATGCTATGTGTGGAAAAGCATATGACCCCAGATTAATTTATTCCTGGCCGACGGCACAAATGGCGGTTATGAGTGGTGCTACGGCTGCAAAAACATTGGTACAAATTCAAACGGCAACGCTGAAATCACAAGGTAAAGAAATTACACCGGAAGCAGAACAGGAATTATTGAGTCAGATTACGGATCGTTATAATGAGGAATTATCGCCATACTACGCCGCAGCCAGGCTCTGGGTTGATGGAATTATTGACCCGGTTGAAACCCGGAAAATAATTTCAATCGGTATTGAAGCTGCGAATCACGCGCCTATCAGAGAGACTTTTAATGTTGGGATTATTCAGGTTTAAAAAAATAACTTTATAGGACAAAAAGAGAGGTCAGCTCATTTAAAAGCTGACCTCACCATTATGCCGTAACGGCTATTTTTCAATTAACCTATGATTGTTCTCTGATTTCAAGAAGCATATCATCTGTAATTTTATTAGTTTCTTTAAAGTCTGAAACTTTCTCAGTAAATGAAACGTGTAACGCTTCAATATTTTCCAGATTTTTGTAGGCACCGTCATAAATTTCAGTCAGTGAGGCATCCAGGCCATCAGCGTTGACATTCATATTTTCGGTTTCTACCTGGCCAATTTTTTTGATAACGGCCGTTTCACTATTTTTCAAATCTTCGATTTCACGAAGAATTTTTTCCATTGCTTTATACTTCTCAATCTTATCCATAATTCGCAAGTTATTGTTTGATAGTGATATCTTTAAAATTATCGTACCAAACCTAAATCGGGGAAATGGTTATTTCCCCACATTAGTCGTTAATCTTGGAATAACAAAAATTTCTTTCTGCCTGCCATTGATAAATCTGAAACCGGTTTTATCAAAATAACCATCTTCTTCAAGCATCACGCGTATGGACTTATTCCACTCGTCAATTTTAACTGCTGCATTTAACTCAATCGAGTAAGCAGTGTTCTCATATAATGGATAATCGCCGGGACCTTTCACACCTTTTTGCTGATCCCACAAACCGATCGTCGGTCCGGCAGCATGGCCATGTGACCCGATGGGATGGGTGTAAATTGACCCGTTAATTGCCTCTTTTTCTGCCTGGGCTAAGGCATCCAGAAGAATCTGGTTACCCGTTTTTCCGGATTTAAACTGTGAGACCAGAATATCCTGAAGACGATTTCCAGTAGCAAACGCCTTTCTTAAATATTCAGGAACTGCCGTTTCGTACGGTTTAAGAATATAAGCATGTTGCTGCTGATCAGTATTAAGGCGCAGGTATGTTATCCCAAAATCACAGTGCAGCAAATCTCCTGGCAAAATCACCTGATTTCCCGGGCGTTTTGAAAATGTTCTTAAATGGTCAAATTTCTGGTCATCTGCGCGCTGAATATCGATAGTCGGATGAAACCAGGTTTCCAATCCCAGGTCCGTAACACGTTGTCTCAAAAACCAGACAACATCATCAATCGTAGTTAATCCAGGCTGGATCACTTTTTCTGAAAATGCCTCTTCAATAATTTCATGAGAAATCCGGCAGATCATTGGGTATATGACCATTTCCTTCTCTGTTCTGGTTTCCAGCCAGCCAACGGCCAGTTTTTCTGCTGAAACAATCTTTGACTGAAATTCTTTTGGAAGTTTTTGAAGGAATTCTTCGTGTTCGTTATAAGTCAGACCGTCCGCATGTCCGTAATTTTTGGAGAAATTGAGCCCGATTTTCTTCGGATTTTTTTGTTTAATCACTTTTGCCAGCGCATCCCACTGATCCGGATTTGAACTGATGTCCCATTCCCCTTTCAATAATGTTCCAACATCATATCGCGCAATCGCCAGTTTATCAAGCGGTTTCCCGGCCCCCGGATCGAAAAATACCATAACCGTCCGTCTTCGGGCCGAAAGCCATGTGCTGGGAAGCATCGTTTTCATTACCGGATCTTCATTATATTCTCTCGAAATAATCACCCACATATCAATTCCCTCCCGTCGCATCAAAGTTGGAAGCAAATTTTCAATCCTGTCTTCCAGAATATCATCGACGGCAATGGCGCGTTCTCTTTCGTTAAGAATGATCGGGACAGACTGCGAAAATGTGTTATTTGAGAAGAGAAAAGTAAATAGAAAAATCAATAGAATAGGAGAAGTCCTGGACATTGGCATTAATGAAGTTAGGTAGATGATTGAACAATATAATAAATGTTGATTGTAAAATTAAATAAGGTGTGTGCTTATATGTTAGAGACAGGCCGTTCCCGTCTTTGTACCATTATGAAACAGATAAAAAATTTTTCCGGCGCTCTTTTCATCTTTATCCTTTTAAGCTTTTCCGGCAATTTATTGGCGCAAGCTGATGAGCAGAAGTCCGTTTGGAAAGGTTTTGACAAGGTTGAATTTTCATTCCAAAATACAAAAGCCTGGTATGTAAAACCTAGGCAGGCATTACCTGGAAATCCATGGGTCTGGCGCGCGCACTTCCCAACCTGGCACACAGAAATGGACAGTGTTTTGCTGACAAGGGGGTTTCATGTGGCCTATGTTAATACCAATGATCTTTTCGCACATCCCAAAGCGATGCAGGTTTGGGATGCTTTTTATGATTATCTGGTGAAGGAAAAACAATTTGCACCAAAAGTGGCATTGGAAGGTGTCAGTCGCGGAGGTTTGTATGTCTATGGCTGGGCGAAAAGAAATCCTGATAAAGTTAGCTGCATCTATGCCGAAGCACCGGTTTGTGATCCGAAAAGCTGGCCAGGTGGAAAAGGCAAAGGACAAGGTTCGCCAAAAGACTGGACAAGCTGGCTTGAACTGAATAAACTTACGGAAGAAACTGCAAAAACATTTGATGATATTCCGCTCAATGATCTGGCCGGTCTGGCATCTTTCAAAGTGCCGGTTTTACATGTAATCGGATTAAATGACAAGATCGTTCCGCCGACGGAAAACTCGGATATTTTAATTACTAACTACATAAAACTTGGAGGACCAGCCGCTGTTATTCCCATGACGCGCGGAGAACAAGCGCTGGAAGGCCACCATTTTACAATTGAGCATCCCGAAAAACTGGCTAATTTTATATACGACAACAGTGTGCCCGTTTTAAAACCACTCGCGCATACGCCATATATCGAAGTCAATCGCGGTTTAGCCAACGCCTACGAAAAATTCAAAACTACAAAAAAAGGTACTGTAGCATTTCTGGGCGGTTCTATCACGCATAATCCGGGATGGAGAAATAAAACGGCAAAGTATTTACAGGAACATTTTCCTGAAACTGAGTTTACCTTCATTGCGGCCGGAATTCCATCGTTAGGAAGTACTCCGCATGCTTTCCGTTTTCAGCGTGATGTTTTGGAAAAAGGTATGCCCGATCTGCTTTTTCTTGAAGCGGCGGTTAACGACAGAGGAAATGGTTTTAGTGAAAAAGCACAGATAAAGGGTCTGGAAGGAATTATTCGCCAGATGTATGCCAAAAATCCAAAGGCAAATGTTGTGCTGATGGCCTTTGCTGAACCAGCTAAAAATGCCGATTATGATGCGGGGAAAGAACCAGTGGAAGTTGCTGTTCATCAAAGAATTGCTAAATATTACGGTGCTGCTTACATCAATCTGGCGCGGGAAGTTTATGAAAGGATAAAGGCCGATGAGTTTTCATGGAAATATGATTTCAAAGATCTGCACCCGTCGCCTTATGGACAAGAAGTTTATTTTCAAACGATTAAGGAATTATTAAAACTGAATCCGGGAAATGCAACCACAGAAATTACGAAGCTACCCGTTGCTATTGACAAGTTTTCTTACGAAAGAGCAAGTTATCATCCTGTGGCGGAAGCCAAAAAATTAGATGGTTTTAAGATTGATCCGGATTGGAAACCTGCTGATAAGGTTTCTACAAGACCCGGTTTTGTTGATGTTCCGATGCTGGTTGGAGAAACTGCAAAAGCATCGTTCGAATTTGATTTTCAAGGTCGTGCAGTAGGAATTGCAATTATCGCTGGCCCGGATGCCGGAAAAATTTCGTATTCAATTGATGGTAAAAAAACGCAGACACTGGATTTATTCACTCAGTGGAGTACGCAACTGCATTTGCCCTGGTATTTGATGTTGGCGGATGAGCTTTCGTCGGGAAAGCATACTTTAAAGGTAAATATTGCTCAGGAGAAAAATGAGAAGAGTAATGGAAATGCTTGCCGGGTGGTTTATTTTTTGGTGAATGAGTGATTTTGAATTTTATCCTCGATCAAAAATCCAGTAACACCAAATCCAGATTAGGAACATTGACAAATCCTTTTTCAAAAGTTACAAACTCAATTTTGAGAAATTGAGCCGTAGCGGCGATGATGGCATCAGGAAGTTTAATTTTCTTCGCCTTTTTAAGGTCAATTGTGAATTCTTTGATTTTGGGAATCACGTCAATAACTGAGCACTCCTTCAAAAATTTCTTAATTCCTTTGATACTTTCTTCGGTAAGCCCATTGTAACTTAGAAGTTCAATTTCAGTGATTACGGATAAGTATAAAATATTTCGGTCCAAAGCTTCTATTGCTTTTGGATGGCCATTGAAAAAATAGATCAGGGCATTCGTATCAATTAAAACTCTATTCCCATTCATCTCTTATTTGCTTTTGATAAGTAAGACCATCCACTGGGAATTTGATTTTTCCTGCATACTTTTTTGCATCAAAACCTTTTCGGGTAGCTCTGTCTTCCTCAATTGCTTTCATAGCATCTTTAATTGCCGTGGGCGGGGAATCTTTCTTAATAACTACAACCATGACTGGATAAGATAATTTTTTAAATTATTTAATTTAATACTAATTTACGCATTCGCTTTTGATTAGCAATAAGTTAGAGGCCCGTACCACTACTTCGATTAAAATAGTTAGTATTTCCCGGTTTGCGTAGTATAAGTACTCTCGAAAATCTTATCTCCATGAACAACGGTGTAACATATGTATAAATTGAATACATTGATCAATACGAAATCAAACCATTACAGTAATGAATCCACGAGTCCAAAAAATTATATTGATTGATAATTTTTCCATAAAAGCGTTATGGAGTGATGATCAAGTCAGGTTAACCGATTTCTCAAAATTTCTATCAGAATATTTCGATAAGAAGGACAGTATTTATTATAAAATTTTAAACGAGAATACTTTTTCCAAAGCAAAAACCGATGGTCGTACCGTATATTGGGAAAATGTAGCTGAAATGTTGGATACTGATGGCAAATTAATTCCTGCACCACTGGATTTTTGTCCAGATGTTCTGTTTGATAAATCCGTTTTGTTGGATTGACTTATTTCCCGGTTTGCGTAGTATAAGTACTCTCAAAAATCTTATCTGCATTTGCAGCTTCAAAGCCATCCCGGCGATTTTTTCTTGAAATTTGATCCGCTGGCAGGTTTGCAAATTCCGGCAAAACTCTTCTTTCCGCAAATTCTACATAGGAACCAGAAATTTCATACGTTTCGCCGCCTTCAAATTCGGCTTCGATCATCTGTGCGACGGTTGCGCTTTGTATTAAATCGCCATCCGGACTGGTTTTTATTTTTCCTCCGGCTGTGTTAAGTATGATTCCGTGTTTTTCCAGAAAAGTATTGAAATCAGCGACTGTATTATATCCTTTCGGCAAGTTGTGCACGCTGATCGTGAAATGATTGAGATAATAGCGGTTGTAAATCACCCAGGCGGCATACTCGCTTTCTTTTAACAAAGTCAGGTAATCACTTATTGTGGGCGTTCGCCAAAGCGGTGTGTGCAGAAATGCATCAACGGCTTTTCCATCATTCAAATCAAGATCATCAGCCGGATCATTGATAACCTCATCAGTATAACTTTTGATAATGCGCTGACTTTCCTCTGAAAGATCGCCGACCCGAAGTTCACTTACAAAAATCCTTGGATCCGTTTCTCTTGGCGGACTGTACCACCAGGCATCCAGTTTTTTCCCTTCAAAAAAATAATGGTCCCGTTTTTCATATCCGTAATGCTGAAATATTTTTTCAAAAGAGCTGATTCCAAGCTGTGGAACGCCCATGGTCCTGAAAGCAATATGATCATTCTCGATGGCCGATTCGCTTTCAATAATCCCCTCCGAGACCATAGCGGTCAGGATTATATTAACATCCGGCACCCGGTCTTGATAACGACGCATAAGTCCTTCTAAAACAACATCCAATGTAATTGTATTTTGATCAGGGAATGACATATAAAATAATGTTGAATTAACTATTTATGTAAATATTCATAGTCGTTTTTAAGTCAACAACGTATAATGTTTATGAATAACTTTCATAAACAAAAACATAACTGACATTTTATTCGTTTTATTAAAATAATTTAAAATATTTAGAGTATAATTATAACCTGGAATATTTTATTTGGTAATGCTGTACCAGAATTTTAAACAATTAAGGTAATAATAAATGAAGAAGCGACTCCTCTTATTGGCTGGAATTATTCTTACCACAGTTGTTGGTGTTGTTTCCTGTTTTCAAAAAAACGGTAGTGCCACCAAAAAATCTTCTGAAGAAGTTGTCAGTTATAACTTTCATATTCGCCCGATCCTATCAGATAAATGTTTTGCCTGTCACGGTCCTGATGCAAATAAAAGGGAGGCAGGGTTACGGCTGGATATGGCGGAAAGTGCATATGCAAAACTGAAAGATGGAAAAGGAGCCGTTGCCATTTTTCCGGGTAAACCTGAGCAATCTGAATTATATAAAAGAATAACTTCCCTAGATCCTGAAATACAGATGCCGACACCGGAATCGCATCTGGGGTTATTAAATGAATCGGAAATCGGGTTGGTGAAAAAGTGGATTGAGCAGGGTGCAAAATATGAAAAACATTGGGCGTTTGCTGCACCTGTTCTGCCAAAAATACCTGAAATTGATAAAAAGGACTGGCCAAAAAACGAGATCGATTATTTCGCGCTTGCCAAAATGGAAAGTCTGGGCATAACGCCTAATGAAGAAGCGGATAAAAGTCATTTGTTAAAGCGGGTAGCACTCGATCTGACTGGCCTGCCTCCTTCTATTGAGCTACAAAACAAATTTGCTGCCGACAACAGTGCCAATGCTTATGAAAAAGTGGTTGATGAATTGCTCAGCCAAAAAACTTATGGTGAAAAAATGGCGCTTCATTGGCTGGATGTTGCCCGGTATGCCGATTCATATGGTTATCAGGATGACGAAATTCGTACACAATGGCCATGGCGGGATTGGGTGATCAGTGCCTTCAATAAAAATCTTTCCTATGATAAATTCCTGACCTGGCAAATTGCAGGTGATATGCTTCCGAATGCAAGCAAAGAACAAATTCTTGCCACAGCCTTTTTCAGAAATCATAAATACACCGAAGAAGGTGGGGTGATTCCGGAGGAGTACCGGATTGAATATAATATTGACAAAACGAAAACATACGGGATGGGAATTCTGGGCCTTTCGGTAGAATGTGCCCAGTGCCACGATCACAAATACGACCCGATTTCTCAGGAGGATTATTACAGGCTTTTTGCATTTTTTAACAATACAAAAGAAGTGGGCTACGAGGGAGACATTTCTCAAACAAAACCAGCCAAAAATCCGATCATGACGATTTCTGATGCGGAAGCTAAAAGCATACTGACATTTATAAACCGGCCTGATACCAGCAAATTAATGGTTTCGGTCATGGGAGAACGGGATACTTTACGAGCGACGCACATTTTGAACCGGGGAGTTTACGACGCGCCCGGAAAAGTTGTTACCGCTTCCGGACTTCCGTCTGTGATGAAATTTGATACCACCAAAATTCCTCAAAACAGGTTAGGATTGGCGACTTGGACAACAAGCAAACAAAATCCATTAACGGCCAGGGTTTTTGTAAACCAAATCTGGCAGGAATTCTTTGGACGGGGAATTGTGAAAAGTACCGGTGATTTTGGGATGCAGGGCGAATTGCCAACCCATCCTGCCCTGCTCGACTGGATGGCCGTAGATTTTATGAATCATGGCTGGGATATCAAACGGTTGGTAAAACAAATTGTGACTTCCAGCACTTATAAACAATCTGCTAAACTGACGAAAGAAAAGGAGAAACTCGATCCTGATAATATTTATTTGTCCCGTGGACCTCGTTACCGTCTACCAGCAGAATCAGTTCGTGATATAGTTTTATCCAGCAGTGGATTGTTAAATTCAAAAATCGGCGGACCAAGTGTGAAACCGTATCAACCCAAGGGATTATGGGAAGCAGCGACTTCCGGGCGCGGACAGCTGGCAAAATATAACCAGGACCACAATGACGCGCTATACAGTCGGGGAATGTACACATTTATCAAACTTACCGTTCCGCCGCCGTCTATGATCATTTTCGATGCTAGTAACCGGGATCATTGTGAAGTGAAACGTTCAAAGACGAATACACCTTTGCAGGCTTTGGTGATGCTGAATGATCCGGCTGTTTTGGAGGCATCCAGAGTTTTGGCGGAAAAAATGACACTGAAATCTTTATCTGCTGAGCAAAAAATTATAGAATCATTCCAGAGGATTGTTTGCAGAAAACCATCGGATAAGGAAATGAAATTGCTGACGGAGTATTATAACGACGAGTTGTCATCGATTGGGAAAAATAAGAATCAGGCGCATAAGATTTTGAATGTGGGAGAATATCCACATGAATTGAAAGTGAAAGAAAATGAAGCAGCGGCGTTGATGCGGGTGATTAACACGTTGTATAATATGGAAGAGACGATCACTAAATCCTAAGACCTAAACTTAACCGCAATAGGCGCAATGGTTTTACGCAATGGACGCGATTGAAGTCCTGTCTTGCGTCCATTGCGAAACCCATAGCGACTATTGCGGTTAGAAAAGAAACCGAAGATGGAAAAACCGATTTTTGATTTTGGTTTAAATACGAACCGCCGGCATTTCTTATCCAAACTTAGTTTGGGATTGGGAAGTGCAGCCCTGGGTTCTTTGCTGATACCTGACATGTTTAAAGGCGGCGGCGAAAGCGATGTAAATGAGCTCATGGCTGGATTGCCACATTTTGCTCCCAAAGCAAAACGGGTGATATATCTATTTCAAAACGGCGCACCGTCCCAGCTTGATTTGTTTGATTACAAACCGATGCTGAACAAAATGCACGGACAGGATTTGCCGGAATCCATTCGTGCCGGTCAAAGGCTAACAGGTATGACAGCCAATCAGGCCAAATTTCCGCTTGCTGGTTCAGTTTTTAACTTTGCCCAATATGGAAAATCGGGAGCGTGGATGAGCGAGTTGTTGCCGCATATGTCCAAGATCGTCGACGATCTTTGTATTATAAAATCACTTAATACAGAAGCAATTAACCATGATCCTGCATTGACCTTTTTCCAAACCGGCGCACAGGTCGGAAATCGTCCGAGTATGGGTTCCTGGTTGAGTTATGGTTTGGGGAGTGAAAACCAGAATTTGCCTGGATTTTGCGTGCTTTTGTCGCGAGGAAAGGGAAATGGACAAGGCGTTTATTCCAAATTGTGGACAAATGGATTTCTGGATTCGGTTCATCAGGGCGTACAATTCAGTAGCGGAGAAAATCCTGTGCTTTATTTGAATGATCCGGATGGAATGAACCGGGAAGAAAGGCGAAAAATGCTGGATAAACTTTCACAATTAAACCAAAATACATTCGACGAGTTCGCAGATCCGGAAGTGACCGCAAAAATTCAGCAGTATGAAATGGCCTATCGGATGCAAACTGCCGTTCCGGAAATTACGGATATGACCAAAGAACCGGAGTCTATCGTGAAAATGTACGGGCCGGAATGTCTGGTGCCCGGTACCTATGCTGCAAATTGTCTTTTAGCAAGAAAGCTTTCCGAACAAGGCGTTCGCTTTATTCAACTTTATCATCAGGGCTGGGATAGTCATGGAGGTTTACCGAATGAGATTAAAGGCCAGTGTATGGATGTTGACCAATCTTCTGCCGCACTTATAACAGATTTGAAGCAACGAGGATTGCTGGATGAAACACTCGTAATCTGGGGTGGTGAATTTGGCAGGACGAATTATTGCCAAGGTACTTTAACAAAAGATAATTATGGCCGTGATCATCATCCGAGGGCATTTACAGTCTGGATGGCGGGAGGTGGCGTGAAACCTGGGATTGTGTATGGAGAAACCGATGAATTTGGGTATAATATTGTAAAAGATCCTGTCCATGTGCATGATTTCCATGCTACGATTTTAAATCAATTGGGTTTGGATCACGAGAAATTAGTTTATAAACATCAGGGACGCCGTTACAGGCTTACCGATGTTGCTGGCAAATTGGTAAAAGGAATTATTGCTTAAATGGAGTCAGCATCACAACCTAGTGGCCGTTGGAAGGTATGGATTTACAATTTTGCCTTCTTCCTGAACGGCCTTTTAATTTTTCTTTTATTATTTGAAAACCGATTTGTAGTGCCCGTGTGGATGCAATCTTTGGGGCGTATGCATCCCTTGGTTTTGCATTTTCCATTGGTCGTTTTAATGCTTTATTCCTTTTGGATACTCCTTGTTGAAAAGAAAGAATCGAGCAGATGGAATGAAGATTTGGCAGATATACTTTTGCTGATCGGAATAGTTACGGCGGCAATTGCAGCTTTCTCCGGTTTTGTATTATCGCGTGAAGACGGTTGCGAAAAAGACGCGCTTTTATGGCATAAATGGCTTGGAATTGCGATTTCGCTATGCAGTATCATTTGGTATAGCTACAAAAAATATTTGCCGCCCTGGAAACTTCCTGCAAAACTGATATCAGTTTCCCTGCTTCTGATGCTTCTAATCGGCGGACATCTAGGTGGAAATATCACACATGGTGAAGATTTCCTGACTGCGCCGATGCAGTTGGCCGTTGTTGAAAACGATAAAGTAACTTTTGAAGAAGCCAACGTTTATACCGACCTGGTTGAGCCGATTTTGGAACAAAAATGTATTTCTTGCCATAATGAACAAAAAGCAAAAGGAAATCTTCAGATGCAGACAAAAGAATTGTTTGCAAAAGGTGGTAAGGAAGGAACGCCCTGGGATACTACAAAAGCGGATCTGGGAGTTTTGTTAACCCGCGTTCATTTGCCTCTGGACGACAAAAAACATATGCCGCCGAGAGGAAAAGCACCGCTTACCGATGATGAAATTGCTTTACTGGAAGCGTGGATAAAAGGCGGTTCACGGTTTGATGAAATGGTAAAATCAGTCAGTCCGCAAAACCCGATTTATAGTTATGCGCAAAATGTTCTGGCAGGTTCTGAGGCGGAAGAAAAATATGATTTCAGTGCCGCAAGTCCGGATAAAATTAAAGAGCTGAATTCAACTTATCGTCTGATAAAGTCTGTTGCAGCTGAATCTCCTGCGTTAGCTGTAAATTTTTATAACCGCGCCAATTTTAAAAGTGAAGATATTGCTGCGTTATCACCATTGAAAGAACAGATTATCGCGATGGATCTGAGTAAAATGCCTGTGAAAGATGAAGATCTGAAAAAAATTTCCCAGTTTACCGAGTTGCGGAAACTGATCCTGAATTTTACAGATATTACCGGCTCTTCCTTACCAGAATTGAAAAAGTTAACAAAACTAAAAAGTTTGTCGATAAGTGGTACGAAGGTAAAACTGCCGCAAATTCAGGCACTTTCAGAAATTCCGGCTTTGAAAAATGTCTTTGTCTGGAATACAGATCTGACAAAGCAGGAAATGCTCACTTTGAAAAAGTCTTCTAAAATCAGTTACGAAACGGGCTTTGCAGGCGACACCGTGGTGCTGAATCTGAATCCTCCAATTGTCGAAAATGAAGATCCAATTCTTGCCGGAAATACCTTAATTCGTATGAAGCATCAGATTCCCGGTACTGTTATCCGGTATTCACTGGATGGAAAGGAGCCGGATAGTACGACTTCGCAAATTTATAACAAACCTTTTCCAGTAACTCAAAATACAAAATTAATTGCAAAAGCTTTCAAAAAAGGTTGGTATGGAAGTAAGCCGGTCGAGAAATTTTTCTTTAAATCTACCTATCGACCCGACAGTGTGAGGTTGATTACAAAAGCTGATTTGAAATATCCGGCGCAGGGAAATAAAACTTTGAACGACGGTGTGAAAAGTGATGAGTCAACATCAAGCGGGAAATGGCTAGGATACCTGAATCATGATTTACAGGCATATTTGTATTTCAGGAAACCTGTGAAAGCGCAAAGCGTAACGCTCAGTATGCTGCGAAATATCGGCAGTTATATTTTCCCGCCTGTACGTCTTGAAGTCTGGGGCGGGACTGATGAAAAACAGATGAAATTGCTGAAAGTCATAACACCGGAAATGCCAATTAAAGCGACAAAGAATTCTGAAAACCTCGTTTACGATTTTTCATTTCCTGCTCAGGAAATAAGTTGTCTGAAAGTTGTAGCGAAACCTCTTGCAAAACTTCCGTCATGGCATCCGGGAAAAGGTCAGAAAGCCTGGGTTTTCATGGACGAGGTATTTGTAAATTAAAAATTCCTGTAACGTTATCTTTCAGAAAGATAGAATGTTACAGGAATTATATTTATTTTATTACTCTTTGTCTTTCTTTACAAAAGCCTGCGGATTTTTCGCCTGGATTTCTTTCCGGATTCCCTTTGCCCAATCCGTAACTTCCTTTATTTCTGTGTCGGTAAGTTTTGCATCTGAATGCAGCCATAGATAAGATTCAAGCGGCATACCGTGTTCTTCAATTTCTTCCGAAAATTCATCCAGTTTATGATCGGCTTTTTTGGGTTCATATGCAGCAAACTCGGACAAATTAAAATGTCTTTTTCCATCAACGATATGGTCATTCATAAACCATGCGCCCGGTTGAAATTGAGCATACCACGGGTAAACTGTATTATTGGAATGGCAGTCGCGGCAGGCTTTATTTAATATCAACTTCACATTTTCGGGCGTTTCGTAATGTTTTTCTATGTCGTTGGGCGACATCGCTGTGGATTCATTACGCGCGGGTCTGATAAACTGCATCAAAATAAAAATGACCAACAGACCGATTAATATTTTCTTCGCCATATTGATTAAGGGTATATCTGTTAAAATGAAAAGATACGTAAAATAAAAGCTCCTACAATGGCGCCTAAAATAGGTCCGGCAATGGGAACCCACGCATAACCCCACTCAGAAGATCCTTTTTTGTCAATTGGTAAAATGGCATGAGCAATTCTTGGCCCCAAATCCCGCACAGGATTGATGGCATAACCGGTTGTTCCGCCCAAGGACAGTCCAATACTCCAAACGAGCATACCGACAAGATATGGCGCAACGCCGGAAGGAATCGGTCCTCTTTGTACATCGGAAGTTCCGGAAAAACCAATAGCAGCAATACCAATAATCAGAATGATTGTAGCAATAAATTCACTTAAAAAGTTAGCTCCTGGTGATTTGATGGCAGGATTTGTAGAAAAACAGGCGAGTTTGCTGCCCGGATCTTCGGTGGCTTTCCAATGAGGCAGATATTGAAAATAAACGAGTACCGCGCCAAGAAATGCACCGATTAACTGAGCAGTTATAAAACTAAGAACATTACCATAATCATTTTTTAAAACAGCGAAAGCTATTGTTACAGCAGGATTCAAATGCGCTCCGGGACTTCCAAAAGCGTTGGCAATAAATACGCCAAACATCACTGCAAATGCCCATCCCGCAGTAATTACGATCCATCCTCCATTTTCCCCTTTTGTTTGCTTCAAAACGACGTTGGCAACGACGCCGTTCCCTAGTAAAATGATGATCATTGTACCGACTAATTCTCCGATAAATGGGGTTTGCTGCATGGGATGGATTATGGAATTAAGATTGTTTAGCAAATATGTAAATAGTATTAAAATAACCTAGACAAATACCAAAAAGAATATTCATACCTGTTATACAAGTTTCTCCTCGTGATTTCTACTAACTTTGCATCAAAATTTATCTTTCTGCATTGTAAATCATGTCATTAAATCAACTTACGGCTATCTCGCCGGTCGACGGTCGCTATTATAAGCAAGTATCTGAGCTTTCTTCTTATTTTTCTGAATATGCCTTAATCTATTACAGAGTATATGTTGAGGTAGAATATTTCATCGCGCTTTGCGAAATCCCGCTTCCTCAGCTTTCAGAATTTGATAAGAAACTTTATTCTTCTTTACGTAAGATTTACGAAGATTTTAATGAAGAAGACGCGCTGCACATCAAGGATATTGAGAAAGAAACCAATCATGATGTAAAAGCAGTTGAGTATTTTATCAAAGAAGAATTTGAAAAACTAGGCATTGATGCATACTCGGAATTTATCCATTTTGGTCTTACTTCTCAGGATATAAATAACACGGCCATTCCGCTTTCATTGAAAGACGCGTTGGAAAGAACGATCAAACCGTTGTTTCGCCAGGTTCTTTTTGTATTGAAAAGAATGTCAATTGAGTGGAAAAATATTCCAATGCTTGCTTTCACCCACGGGCAGCCAGCTTCACCGACGCGTGTTGGAAAGGAATTTCTGGTATTTGTTGAGCGTCTGGAACGTCAGCTTGAAATGTTGGACAAAATCCCGCATTCCGCGAAATTTGGTGGCGCGACAGGAAATTTTAACGCCCATCATGTAGCGTATCCAAAACAGGACTGGATGGCTTTTGGTAATCATTTCGTTGATGGATTGGGTTTAAAACGCAGTCGCCATACCACACAAATTGAGCATTATGATAACCTGGCAGCGATTTTTGATAACCTGAAAAGACTCAATACAATCCTGACAGATCTTAACCGGGATATGTGGACTTACATTTCCATGGGTTATTTCAAACAAAAAATTAAGGCGGGTGAAGTAGGTTCGTCTGCGATGCCACATAAAGTAAATCCGATCGATTTTGAAAACTCGGAAGGAAATCTTGGATTAGCTTCGGCCTTGTTCGAGCATTTTGCACAGAAATTGCCAATTTCCCGTTTGCAAAGAGATTTAACAGATTCTACGGTGCTACGGAACATAGGCGTTCCTTTGGCACATCAGGCTATCGCGCTTAATTCTTTGATCAAAGGATTGGGTAAGCTTGAACTTAACGAGGATATGCTGAAATCTGAACTGGAAGATAACTGGGCAGTGGTTTCAGAAGCAATCCAAACCATTCTTCGTCGTGAAGGATATCCAAAACCATACGAAGCACTGAAATCGTTAACACGTACCAACGCAAAAATTACACACGAATCTATTTCGCACTTCATTGAGACATTAGATGTGGCAGAAAGTATTCGTGAAGAGCTGAGACAAATTACTCCGTTTAATTATTTGGGGGTTGTTGAGGAGACGAAGTAATTGAGAATTCTAATTTTGGTAAGAATTTAAGAAGTCAACATTGAGCAAATCGCTTTCTAATGTTGACTTCTTTGTATATTGGGAAGTTTTATGCCATTAATAAGTTGACTTATGGATTCATTTATCAATCATATAGAAATTAAGAATTTCAAATCAATTCGTCATCTTGAAATAGATGGATTTAAAAGAATTAACCTTTTTATTGGCAAGCCAAATGTTGGTAAATCAAATATTTTGGAGGCACTTTCCATATTCACTATTCCATATTTGAAAAATAATCTTTCGAAGAAGTTAACTGACTTAATTCGGTTGGAGGAATCTACGCAAATATTTTATGAGGGAAATTTTAACAAGGAAACATTTGTAGAACTAAATTTTTCGAGCGACAAGAAATTTAGATCTACTCTTACTTTTAAGAAGGAAGCGGACCAATTACTGTTTTCATTTAGAGAGTTAACTTTTAATGGAAACCCTCCTGAAATGTCTGATTTCTTTTTTAGTAATTTGAATCTAAAGTCAAGTGGTAAAAATAATTCTAATCCTGGGAAGGTAAAAAGATACGCATTTAATATTGATTCAAGGCTAGGCAAGAAAACGCGATTGTCATTTTTAAATCCTCCCTATGGAAACAATCTAATGTATGTACTAGAATTGCTACCAGAATTAAGAGAGGTATTTACTCATTGGTTTAAGCAATATGGATTAAGGTTAGTTTTAGATAAAGCAACTAATTCACTTAAAATAATGAAGGATAATGGATTGGATGTCTTCATTATTCCATATTCACTAATAGCAGATACTTTACAAAGAATTATTTTTTTTAAAACAGCGGTAGTATCAAATACTGACTCAATTTTGGTTTTTGAAGAACCCGAAGCACATTCTTTTCCTCCGTATATAGCTGAATTTACACAGGAAGTAATTCATTCGGACAGCAATCAATTCTTTATTGCAACTCACAGCCCAATTATTGTTGATGATTTTTTAGAAAATGCAATAGAGGACCTAGCAATTTTTATGATAGACTTTAAGGAGGGGCAGACGGTGTCTAGATCTCTAAGTGAAACGGAAATTCAGGAGGTTTTTAAATATGGGATAGATTTATTTTTTAACAGCGAATCATATTCCCACTCTTAAGTATGGACGAACATATCATTCCAGAGTGCTTTATTGATACGAAATTGATTAAAGGCTTAAATCCTCCTAAAACCCGGTATAATCACACAAAAGGTTGTTCGTCTGTCACGAAAAAGATGCGGGAAAAATTTCCTGATACTTTTGCTCTTGGAATTGTTGACCGGGATAAAAGAAAACTTGAATATGTAGATGAATTTGATTTAGTAGTTGAATTGCCCAATAATTTACAACTGTTCAAACATCAACGTAAAAATCACTATCTAATATTTATTTGCCCAGCGATGGAAAAATGGATTATATCTTGTGCTGACGAAAATAACATTTCTTTGACTAATTATAATCTTCCACATGATTTTAAAAAATTATCCAAAATTACTAAAACATCAAAAAGTGAAGATGAAGATTTACATTCCGTTGATTTTCAAAAACTTTTTAAAGAGTTTAAAAAGTTAAATTCCCCAACCATTGCGGTGCTAACTTTTTGGATAGATTATTTGAAGCAACATCCATTTGATGCGAAGATTGAGTTTATAAAATCGAATACAAAAAAGATATAATCAATAACAACAAAAGAAGTCAACCCACAAGGTTGACTTCTCTGATTTTACAGAGTACTATAATTTATTGAAATCTCATCCGCACTTCGAAGAACCACAATCCTTACAAGTCAGACAACCTTCCTGATAAAGCAGATTCGTAGAATTACAATTCTGGCATTTTTGCTTTTTAACCTCCGTCCCATCCGGAACATACCGTTTCAGCGCACGTGCCACACCATTTTTCCAGGTATTGATCGATTCGTCCAGTTGTAAACTGCTGATCAGATCTACTACTTTTTCAATCGGCATACCGTGGCGTAAGGTGCTGGAAAGCAATTTCGCGTAGTTCCAGTATTCAGGATTGAATTTGTGTGATAATCCTTCAATCGTGGTTTTGTAGCCACGCATGTTCTTATATTGAAAATCGTAACGTGAACTTCCGTCAGCTTCGCGGTTTTTGATAATCAAACCTTCATTTACCCATCTTGGTATCAGAATTCCGTCCTCATCATCAGCAAAACCGGTGAAAATTTCATATGGTCTGTCGTCGATCAAACCAATAAAGGCAATCCACTTATCTTTTTTATTCTGGAAACGAACAATTTCGGCTTCCAGAATCTGCGGTCTTATCGTTGGGAACGGCGTGTTGGTGATTTTGTCTTCTTCTTTTTTCTCCTCATTTGAAATCAAGACCCCCGAACGCGAACCGTCTCTGTAAACCGTAACTCCTTTACATCCCGCTTTCCAGGCTTCCAGGTAACATTCACCAACCAATTCCTCGGTTACATCATTCGGCATATTGATCGTAACACTGATCGAATGATCCACCCATTTCTGGATTGCGCCCTGCATTTTCACCTTTTTCAGGTAATCTACATCATTCGAAGTTGCTTTATAATATGGAGACTGTTTTACCAGATCATCCAGTTCTTTCTGACCATAATTTTTTGTCAGATCATGACCATTCAGTTCCATCCATTGTTTGAAACGATGGTGGAAAACAACATATTCTTCCCATGAATCACCCACTTCATCCACAAAATCAACACGTGCGTCCTGATCATTCGGATTTACTTTTCTTCTTCTTTTGTAAACCGGCATAAATACCGGCTCGATACCAGAACTTGTCTGAGACATCAAACTGGTTGTACCCGTTGGAGCGATCGTCAGAAGCGCAATATTTCGACGGCCATGTTCCAGCATTTCGTAATATAGCTGTCCATCCGCTTCTTTCAAACGTAGCATAAACGGATTATTTTTCTCTCTGTCTGCGTCGAAAATGCTAAATGCACCACGCTCTTTTGCCGTATTCACCGATGCACGGTAAGCTTCCAGCGCAATCGTTTTATGTATTTCAACAGAAAATTCAGATCCTTCATCACTTCCGTAACGCAGGCCAAGAGCAGCCAGCATATCACCTTCGGCTGTTATACCGATTCCGGTTCTTCTGCCTTCTCTTGCTTTGGTCTGGATATTCAGCCAAAGATTTCTTTCTGTACGTTTGATTTCTTCGTCTTCCGGATCCTCATCTATTTTTTGCAAAATCGCATCGATTTTTTCAAGTTCCAGATCGATAATATCATCCATCATACGCTGAGCCGCGTTGATGTGTTTTTTGAAAAGCTCCCAGTTGAAAGCTGCCTTTTTGGTAAAAGGATTTTCAACGTAAGAAAATAAATTGATCGCCAGCAAACGACACGAATCATACGGGCATAACGGAATTTCGCCGCACGGATTTGTCGAAACCGTTTTGTATCCTAAATCAGCATAACAATCCGGCAAAGATTCCCGGATAATAGTATCCCAGAACAAAATCCCAGGTTCAGCTGATTGCCATGCGTTATGAACGATTTTTTTCCAAAGCGCAGTGGGATCGATTTCTTTTGTATAAACCGGATTTTCACTATCGATAGGATATTGTTGTTTATAAGGCTGTTGCGCTTCAACCGCGCGCATGAAAGCGTCGTCAATTCTTACCGAAACATTGGCGCCGGTCACTTTGCCTTGTTCCAGTTTAGCATTGATAAAATCGCCCGAATCCGGATGTTTTATGGCAACCGAAAGCATCAAAGCGCCTCTTCTTCCATCCTGCGCCACTTCACGCGTAGAATTTGAAAAACGCTCCATGAACGGAACAATTCCCGTAGAAGTTAGTGCAGAATTTTTAACCGGAGAACCTTTTGGACGGATATGTGACAAATCATGGCCAACACCTCCACGTCTTTTCATTAACTGAACCTGCTCCTGGTCAATTTTCATGATCCCGCCGTAAGAATCTGAATCGCCGTTATTTCCAATCACGAAACAATTGGAAAGCGAAGCAATCTGGTATGGATTACCGATCCCGGTCATCGGACTTCCCTGTGGAATGATATATTTGAAATCTTTGATCAGATCAAAAACTTCGTCTTCCGTCATCGGATTTGGATAGCGAACTTCAATACGAGCAATTTCGCTGGCGATACGGCGATGCATATCGTTTGGTGTCGCCTCGAAAATCGCTCCGTAAGAATCCTTTAATGCATATTTATTAACCCAGACCCGGGCTGCAAGATCGTCGCCTTTAAAATATTCCAGCGATTGCTGATAGGCTTCATCTGATGTGTAAGTGGTTTTGTTTTCAGATGGTTTCGTTATTTCCATTTTATATATTTTTAGTCTCTTTGATGATTTATCTATTTGTCAAAGTTAATTATTTGTTAAGTTTTCTAAACATTAAATTTTTAAAAGTTTTCAGAAAATAATTATAATATATTGTTTTCCAGTACATTGTCTTTTTAAGTGTGGTAATATGTTTGCAAATATTTATTAAGTGTAATTATTTTCTAAAAAAGTTTGTTAGCGAATTCTTTTCTAGGGTATCTGTCTGGCAAAGCTTAGTTTAGAGAATTGAAAGGCAGAAATGAGGTTGGTTATGCTGAAAAATAAAAAATCCCACACCGGTGGGCATGGGATTGAATTCTACGTAAGGAATGAAATTAGCTTTTTGATTTATTCAGGTTTTATCCTGACAATTTTATTGTCACGCATTATTACGAGTTCGCTATTCTTCATTTTTTTAAACTCAATTAATTTCTCGTAGACTTTTTCAAGTCCTTTTAAAATTTTATTCTTTTCGTCAATATGTATTTCATTTGGCGTCATAATATTTTTTTAAAAGGTTGAATTTTTCGTGGTTTACAATATTAATCGGAGCTTTTTTAGCTGCGCTTTTAGCAATACCTTCTTAGTTATATTGCTTTATTTTTCGTCCGCTTCGTTGTCAAAGAGTTCGTGCAGTTTTTGTTGTAATAGCTTTTTGTCAGGCAGCTGTGTTTTATACTCTGAAACCATTGTTGGAGAGAGGCTTCTGCTTAGTGCATATTCGACAACCTCGCTGTCTTTGTCCTTGCACAACAAAACTCCGATACTCGGATTTTCATTCGGTTTTTTCACGTCCCGGTCTAATGCTTCCAGGTAGAAATTCAGTTGTCCTAAATGGTCGGGTTTAAATTTGTCGGTTTTGAGTTCAAAAGCAACCAGGCATTGCAGTCCACGATGATAGAAAAGCAAGTCAATGTAAAAATCGCTGTTTCCAACTTGTAATTTGTATTCTTCGCCTATAAACAAGAAGTCTTTTCCAAGTTCAAGTATGAAGTTCTTCATTTGTCTTACAAGTCCACTTTGCAAATCATTTTCGCTATGTGGCTCAGGTAAGTTTAAAAACTCAAATACATAACTGTCTTTGAAAGTGTTTGTAAGGTTGTGGCTACTTTCTCTCAACACTGCTGAGAGTTTTGAGTTTCCTATTATTGTTCGCTCGAAAAGGCTGGCAGAAATTTGCCGGTCAAGTTCTCTTTTGCTATAATTTTCTTGTTTAACAATTTTAAGGTAAAATTCCTTTTCTTCAATTGTCTTGCACCTTGAAAATATAAGCATGTTATGAGTCCAACTTATTTCTCTCACCACTGGTGAGAGTTTTGGAAAGTCTCTGTACGTTTCAAAAAACTGCTTCATTCTCCAAATATTTTTATCGGAGAAACCTTTTATTTCGGGTTCATTTTTTTGAATATGTTTTGCTAATTCACTTACCACCGAATCGCCCCATTCAGCTTGTTCAATCTTTTTACTTATATATTCACCAATATTCCAATAAAGGTTAATCATTTCAGCATTTACGGCTCTAATTGCATTCGTACGGGAATGTTTAATGAGTTGAATAATGTCCGTAAATCGATTGTTCATGTGGGTTTATATGCTTTTAATTTCTGTTTTTTTTAGTCGAAACCAGTTTTTAACCTTTATTTCTTCCAGTTTTAAGTTTGGAGAAGTGACTGATTATTGACACAACCCAATGTATCATCTTACCCTACTAGCTCGAAAATTGTATTGCAACCACTTCCAGCCTGCTTTACTCACATTTTACAACTCAGAGTCGCCAAGCAACTTCACAAGCCAAGTATTCTGCAACAACAATTCTAATTACTAATTCACCCATATCATCTATTGCTAAATATCGATACTTACCATCCTGAACATCAATCCAATCGTTTATAAGCACTGCAATATTGTTTTGCTCGCTATTCTCGGAATGCAGAGTTAATTGAGTGACTAGAAAGCGTTGCATGTTACGTGATCCAACCTCGCCCAAAATTTGTTGAAAGTGAACAGAATCGAATGCTTCACGATTTTCTTGAGGTAGCGAAAAAAGGGGGCCACACCAGAAATGAAATGGCTCTGTTTGACAGGGTTGGCTGAGTTCAAAGGCTGCGTGCCCTCGAGCAAGCTTAAGCATTACATTGTAAACTCGTTCAATCTCAGGAATAAAAGCGATTTGACCATCAACTTCAGTTCTTGAGGTTTCAATACGTTCTCGCAAGGTTCGTGAATTTTGCATAATTCTAGCTACCGACGGACGACCAATCATTTTGGGGTCGGTTGAACCGCAAAGAGCACTTTCTATCAGGCACACGAGATACTGCTCATCTTTTGAGAAGTCCTGATTGCATGCTTTACAGCATCCGACAACGGGTAAATTTGGAGGGTAGGGTTTTTCAAGAAGGCATTTAGATGGTACATGGTCGCGTGTTTCCGCAACACCACCACAATAAATGCATCCATGAATCAATCGATCATCAGCATAATTATTGAGTTGATCCATAATGTGTTAAAGTTAACGTTATTTTACTTTGCATTTGTGCGAAGAAAAGATGTAAAAAGACCAATATATTACTAAAATTCAATCGAATAAACGCATTTATATTGTACTTCATATCGCCTACTACAATGCTATATTAAAGGCTACTTATTTTTCTATACTAGCGGGTTCACTTAATACTTCTTTTCGCAAATCAAATTTCTCATATTTGCCATCACTCCATGTATATGAAATATTTTCTAGGTTCATCAAGTCAATGATATCTATAATGACTTTTATTGCGGGTGTTAATTCGTAGCGAATATCATATTCCTCATCCGTCGTACCAATTTTAAGGTGTGCTAACTGTATATGCCGTCTTTCCTTCTTTAACTTGTCAATAAGTTTGCTAAAAGATTTCAATTTCTCTTCAATTTTAGCCTTGTTTTTATGGGTTGTAGAAATTTCATTAACGGCATTTTTAAATGAATGAACACCTGTTGTATCATCGTCAAATTTACAAACCCGAATTAATAAGTCATTTTCAATTGCTTTCAAAGAAATTAGTTTGTCAACAAAGTCAGACCTTGAAAAATTACCGAAATCATCAAATTTAATAATTCTATTGTATGCTAGCTGAAACCTTAATAGCATTAAAGCCTCAGTTTTAAAAGCATCAATGTGATTTGTCAATGTTGTTCGTTTCATAATGCAATTGTTGGAAATGTCTGTCTGAAGTATTGCGCTTTTTGAGTATTTCAAACTTCCATATTCTTTTGCCTTCGTTTAACTCTGCCTATAAAGTTTAGAAGCATATAGCCTATAGATTTTCTCCCTCACCCCTTCGACAATTCCTCCGACCTCTCCCGCGCCGCCAAAATCCCCCCAATCAAAGCTCCATCCAAATTCCCAGCTTCAAATTCTTTCAAAGCAGCCTCCGTAGTACCACCTTTCGAAGCAACTGCTTTAATCAATTCGTCCAAAGATTTGTCAGCCGTGTTAATTAAATGGAAAGAACCCAGCATCGTTTGTTTTACCAAAAGTGCGGCCACGGATTCTTCGAAACCCATTTTTTTACCTGCTTCGATCATTGCTTTTACTACGTAGAAAAAATACGCTGGTCCGCTGCCGCTTAATGCGGTGACGGCGTTTAATTGTTCTTCTTCTTCCAAAAACACAGAACGGCCGGTCGCGTTGATCAGGTTTTCGACTTTGCGAAGCTGGGTCATATCAACTTCCGGTGAAGCCGTATACGCAGTAATACCCATACCAAGCATGGCTGGCGTATTGGGCATGGCGCGGATCACGGCTTTATGATCCAGTACCGTCTGAATATTGGCAATGGTGACACCGGCCATGATGGATAATACAACCTGATTTGGTGTGATCACGGCGCTTAACGCTTCCTGAACAGAAGCAAAATCCTGTGGTTTTACGGATAAAATGATCAGATCATATGTTCCGATCTGTGGCCCAATGGAACCGGTAATTACGCCGGGCTGGAAGCTGCTGAGCTTTTCCATGCGGTCGTCACTTTTTTCAACCAGTAAAAAATCTTCTTTTTTGACAAGATCAAATTTCAGGAATGCGCGGGCGAAGGCAAGTCCCATGTTTCCGCAGCCAATGATTGCAATTTTCATTTTAATAAAAGTATTTGGTATTAAATTCAGGGTACAAAGAAAATTTGGGAAAAGATATACCGGAGAATCATCCCAGGATTATGCATTAGCCACGACGAATTACGCAACTTTTGGTTGAATATCATAAGGCTTTCGCCGCTCGGCTTTCGGCTGTCAAACATAGAAAGAGCGACTTTTTGGCCGACTACCGATTGCCGACAGCCGAATTCGTAGTTTATCTTCTTACCTTCGGGTTCGAATTCGAAAAAGTTGTATTTAATAAAATAGAATCACAGGAAATTCTGCTAAAATAAATTCTTGTGAAGATATATTTTGAAAAATACGTATTATACATTTTTTTAGAGCGAGCAAGATTCATTGCTGCCAAATTATCATAGATTATTGTAATTCTCCAACTATGGCTATAAAAGTTGCTATTTCACATAAGACCAAGTATAAGTTTGATAGGAGTGTTGCATTGTCACCGCATGTTTTCAGATTACGTCCTGCGCCGCATTCCCGTACGGCCATCGAAGGATATTCATTTAAGATCACACCCGAAAATCATTTTATAAACTGGCAGCAAGACCCGTTTGGGAATTACCAGGCAAGGGTTGTTTTTCCTGAAAAGGCGACAGAACTGAGTATTGAGGTGGAGGTAATTGCTAAATTGCAGGTAATCAATCCGTTTGACTTTTTTGTTGAAGAATATGCCGAACATTTCCCCTTTAAATACGAGCAGGGCTTAAATAAGGAGCTCGGCCCATACCTGGAACCAAGAGAGTCGGGTCCAAAGCTGATGCAATGGATTGAAGAAAATAAACCTGCGGATGGGATCAAAATAGTAGACTTTCTGGTGCATGTAAATCAGCGGGTTTTTAATTCTATTGGTTATAACATCCGGATGGAAGCCGGTGTGCAGACCTGCGAAGATACGCTGACGACCAGAAGTGGATCCTGCCGGGATTCTGCGTGGATGTTAGTTCAGTTTTTAAGACATTTAGGAATTGCAGCAAGATTTGTTTCTGGTTACCTTGTTCAGCTTGCTTCTGATATCAAATCATTGGATGGTCCGTCTGGTCCGGAGGAAGATTTCACAGATTTGCATGCATGGGCTGAGGCATATGTACCCGGTGCAGGCTGGATCGGACTGGATGCGACGTCCGGCCTTTTAGCCGGTGAAGGCCATATTCCACTTTGCTGTACGCCTGATTATGCCAGCGCTGCCCCGGTTTCCGGAGCGACGGACAGGTGCGAGGTGACTTTTGAATTTGATAACAGCGTTTTCCGTATCCATGAGGATCCGCGGGTAACAAAACCATATACCGAAGAGCAATGGAATAAAATCATGCAGGTCGGGCACGATGTGGAAAAAGATTTGCAGGACGGTGACGTGCGTATGACCATGGGTGGGGAACCTACCTTTATTTCTATCGATGATTTTGAAGGTGCAGAATGGAACACCGCTGCCGATGGTCCTTTAAAAAGACAGCTTGCTTATGATCTTGCATTGCGGTTAAAAAACCGTTTTGCACATGGTGGTTTGCTTCACTTCGGACAAGGAAAATGGTATCCGGGCGAATTATTTCCACGCTGGCAATATGCGCTTTACTGGAGAAACGACGGTTTGCCGATGTGGAAAAACGATGCGCTGGTTGCGAAAGAAGGTGAAACAAAATACACTTTTCGTGATGCCGAGATTTTCACAACCGAGCTGACGAAATATTTAGGAATCGATACCAATAATATCACGCCGGCATATGAAGATCCGGTTTATTGGGCGATGGAAGAAGGAAAATTGCCGGTTAATATTGATCCGTTGCAGGTCAATCTCAAAGATTCTATTGAAAGAAGAACATTAGCGCAATTGCTGCAAAAAGGCCTTAACAATCCGACCGGATATGTTCTGCCTTTGAAATATAATGTAAAAGACGAAAACTGGTCGAGCTGTGCCTGGGAATTCCGTCGTAAAAACTGCTTCCTGATTCCTGGAAATTCGGCCATGGGTTTCAGGCTTCCGCTTGATTCATTGCCGGAAGTTGCAAAAGATAAAAGAGAGCAGCCGATTGAGCGCAGTCCGTTTGAATATTTGCCGCCACTTGGAGATTATAAACCTGTTGTGGAAGCGAGATACGGAACGGTTTCACCGGCTTATGTTGCGCCAGATAATAAGGTAATTGAAGATGAGGAAGCTGATAAGAAAGTAAAAGAAAAAGCAGCAGAACAAGCATTGCTTTTTGAAGTTCCGATTATTAAAACGGCACTTTGCGTCGAAGAACGTGACGGAATCATTTACGTTTATCTGCCTCCAACGGATTATCTGGAACATTATCTGGATCTGATGGCGTCCATCGAGGCGACTGCTGAAAAACTGCAAATGCCGATCAGGATTGAAGGATATCCTTCACCTTCTGATCACCGTGTTCAGAAATTAATTGTTACACCAGATCCGGGTGTGATTGAAGTAAATATTCATCCGGCTAAAAACTGGACGGAGTTGGTGGATAACATCAGTGCATTGTACGAGGAAGCATTTTTCTCTCGTTTGGGTACGGATAAATTCATGGTTGACGGTCGCCATACCGGAACGGGTGGAGGAAATCACGTAACCATTGGTGGAGCAAAACCTGCTGATAGTCCGATTCTGCGTCGGCCTGATTTGCTGAGAAGTTTGATAACCTATTGGCAGCATCATCCGGCACTGAGTTATTTGTTTGCCGGTCCGTTTATTGGTCCTACAAGTCAGGCGCCGCGTATTGATGAAGGTCGGGATGAAAAATTGTATGAGGTTGAAATTGCGTTTGAGCAAATTCCGGATGGCGAAGAAATTCCGTTCTGGATGGTCGATAGGATTTTCAGGAATTTGCTGGTAGATATTACCGGTAATACCCACCGCTCGGAATTCTGTATGGATAAATTATATTCTCCGGATTCTTCAACGGGCCGATTGGGAATTCTGGAATTCCGTGCCTTTGATATGCCGCCGCACAAACACATGAATCTGGTTCAAACCTTGCTCGTTCGTGCGCTGATTGCTAAATTCTGGAAACAACCTTACAAGCATAAATTAATCCGTTGGGGCACCGAATTACACGACCGTTTCCTGTTGCCGCATTTCGCATACATGGACATGGTTGATGTGGTGAACGATCTGAAAGATGCCGGTTATAACTTTGACATTTCCTGGTTCGATCCGTTCTTCGAGTTCCGTTTCCCTTTTTATGGTGGAATTACGGTTGATAATATTCAGCTCGAAATCCGCCTGGGAATTGAACCGTGGCATGTTTTGGGTGAAGAATTAACCAACTCCGGAACTTCCCGTTTCGTGGATTCTTCGCTTGAAAGAGTTCAGGTAAAAGTGAGCGGGTTTATCGAAGGCCGTCATATTCTGGTTTGTAATAGCTGTCGGGTACCACTCAGAAGCTCCGGGATTAAGGGAGAATTTGTGGCCGGTATACGTTACAAGGCATGGAATCCGCCGTCTGCGTTACATCCAACCATCGGAGCCGATGCGCCATTGGTTTTTGATATTGTTGATACCTGGAATAACCGCATTTTGGGTGGTTGTACTTATTTTGTTTCGCATCCGGGCGGTCGCAGTTTTGATACACATCCTGTGAACAGTTTCGAAGCCGAATCAAGAAAGATTAGTTTGTTCCAGGGTTTTGGACATACGCCTTCTTTTGGTCAGGAAGTGCCTATTCTGGACAAATCATCACCAGCCGTTTCCCGTTTTGTTGCAGAAACGAAGAAGGACCTGAGAAGTGATACGCCGGTTGAATTGATTGATCCGGAATATCCAAACACACTGGATTTGAGAAGATACTGGAAAGCGAAATAATTCGCGCCCTGTGATAAATTATTTAGTTGAATTATTATGCTTACTGAAGCTTCCGTGAATCTTTTACAAACCTATCGCAGCGGGTTAAATTCGTACGATGAAATTCTGGATGTAAAAGGTCGTGTGAAACCACACTGGCAAGCCCTTTTTGCCACGCTGGAAAAACTTGGTATTGATGAATTAAAAACCAGGAATCAGGAAATTATTGATAAACTGCGTGAAAACGGGGTTACCTATAATGTCTATGATGGTGTCGACGGACTGAACCGTCCGTGGCAGCTGGATCCGATTCCTTTTTTAATTGAACAAAAAGAATGGAACACCATAGCAAAAGGTTTGCAGCAGCGAGCCCTATTGCTTGATTTAATACTTCGGGACATTTATGGCCCTAGAAATCTGGTCAGGGACGCGATTATTCCGGCGGAACTTGTGTTCGACAATGTAGGATTTTCACGTCCCTGTGCCGATTTGATACTTCCGGCTCCTAACCAATTGGTGCTTTACGCCGCTGATATGGCGCGTGGCCCGGACGGACAAATGTGGATTGTGGATAACCGCACCCAGGCTCCCTCGGGCTCCGGTTATACTTTGGAAAACCGTGTGGTGATGAGTAAGCTGCTTCCGGAGCTTGCAGATGGAATGTACGTGAGCAAATTATCACCGTTTTTTAATAACATCCAGAGTACCGTTTTAAGATTATCAGGAAAAACAAAAGAAGCACCGAACATCGTCTATCTGACGCCCGGACCAAATAATGAATCCTATTTTGAACACGCTTATCTGGCGTCTTATCTGGGATATACTCTGGCGCAGGGAGACGATCTGCTGGTTCGCGACGGCTATGTCTGGCTGAAATCCATTGAAGGTTTGCAGCGTGTGGACGTCATTATTCGCCGTATTGATGACGACTGGTGTGATCCGCTTGAACTTCGAGAAGATTCTCGTTTAGGCGTTCCGGGTTTGCTTCATGCCATTCGTAAAGGAAATGTAAAAGTGCTGAATCCGCCAGGTACCAGCGTTTTGGAAAACCATGCGTTTTTGGCTTTCATGCACAATATCTGCCGCTACTTTTTAGGTGAAGATCTGATCATGCCTTCGGTTGCAACCTGGTGGTGCGGACAGCCGAAAGAGCTGAATTTTGTTTTAAATAATATTGACAAACTGATTATTAAAAAAGCAAACCGGAAATCCAAATTCCGGTCGGTTTATGGTCGTTTGCTTACGCCAAAAGATAAGGAAGACCTCAAAAAGGCGCTGATGCAGCGGCCTCACGAATATATTGCGCAGGAAGAAGTAAGTCTGAGTACAACGCCTTCGCTTGTTAATGGTTTGATTGAACCGCGTTATGCGGCCATCCGTGCGTTTCTTGTTTCAGATGAAAAAGGATACCATGTCATGCAGGGCGGATTGACGAGAAGTTCTCCGGTGAAAGACCGTTTTGTGATTTCCAATCAGTATGGCGGTTTATCAAAGGATACCTGGATTGTTTCTGATAAAACAGATCAGCCTCAGGAGAAAATAATTCTTCCGGTTACACCATCTTATAAAAAACAGGTTTCTGTGCCAAGCCGGAGCGCGGAAAATCTTTTCTGGGTGGGGCGTTATTGTGAGCGGACGATGGCGGTTACCAAGTTTATGAACATTGTGATCAATGTACTTAATATTGACCGGAATTTCGGCGGCTCTTCCAAGCAGGAACATATTAAAATATTGCTTCAGTCACTGACACACTTGTCCTCAACGTATCCCGGATTTTTGGGTGAAGAGAACCAGGAATTATTGCAAAAACCTTACATTGAAATTATTAAACTGGCTTCGGATGTTTATCGGCCAGGTACCATTGCTTCCAACGTTTCGTCATTTCTGCACGCTGTCAGCGCAGTCAGAAATCAGTGGGATATTGAAATCTGGCGGATTGTTGATCTGATTGAAAACAGTTTTCATGAGATAAAAAACGCTGCAACGATGAACAGCAGCAATATCCAGAAAACGCTGGATAAGCTATACAACAGCATGCTGACTTTTCTGGGTGTGATGTCCGAAACGATGCCGCGGGATAATAGTTATTTGCTGCTTGATACCGGAAAAATCATTGAACGTATTCTTTCCAAAGTGAGTATTATCCAGTCGAATTTTGGCGTAAAAAATGAAGCAAATGTTGAAAATGAATTGATTGAAGCGACGTTGCTAAATCATCATTTACTGGTCAATTATCGCCAGATCTATAAGTCACAGTTGAGCGTTGAAGCGATGCTGGATATGGTTTTGCTGGAAAAGACTTTGCCTTATTCAATTGTTTATTTGCTCGATTCGCTCAAAACAAATCTTGAATCTTTGCCTGGAACTTCCGGTGAAAGAATGAACGAGGCGCAAAAATCTGTTTTGAAAGCATCAACTTTAATAAAACTGGCTAGTGTTCAGGAGCTAAGTCAATATAATACGGTGACGCTGGAAAGAGAAGCATTATTCAATCTGATGTCAGAAGTTTCCGGATTAATTTCGTCGGTATCCATGGCGCTGACGAATATGTATTTCAGCCATACAATCATGCAACATTCGTTTTTTAAACCGATAGAGAACGATGAAATATAAGCTGACCCATTTAACTGAATATCGCTACGTTGAGCCTGTGAGCACTTATCACAGTCTGGTATGCCTTACACCAAGGACTTTGCCCAAACAGCTTTGTCAGGATTTTACAATAGAAGTGACGCCAACACCGGCTGAAATTGAGGAGCGGGTTGATTATTATGGAAACACGACGCATTACTTTTCACTGCATTCACCGCATAAAAAGCTAACGGTGAAAACGACCAGCATCGTTGAATGTCTGACAGAAACAACCGGTGCACCGATACGCTCTGATATTACCTGTGCAGAAGCGCGGTCACGTTTTATGAATGACCGTTCCCTGAAAGTTTCATTACTGGAATATTTGCTGCCAAGTCCGTTGATTAAATGGGATCCGGCCATTATCCATTTCGCCGAGGATTGTTTTCAGGATGACCGACCGCTGTATGAATGTGTTCATGCTTTGAGCCGGAAAATATTTACTGAATTTGATTTCGTTCCTGATTTTACGACCATCCATACGCCGATCAGAGAAGTGCTGGCGGCGAAAAAAGGAGTTTGTCAGGATTTTTCACATCTGGCCATCGCCTGTATCCGCAGTTTTGGTTTTGCGGCGCGTTATGTAAGCGGATATCTGGAAACGCTGCCGCCTCCGGGCAAGCAAAAGTTGCAGGGATCGGATGCTTCCCATGCATGGATTTCGGTTTTTATACCGGATTATGGCTGGTGCGATTTCGACCCGACCAATAATGTTGTTCCCGGTGAGCGTCACATTATTACGGCCTGGGGAAGAGATTACAGCGACGTGCCTCCGTTGAAAGGAATTATTTTCAGTTCAGGTAAACATACATTATCGGTTATGGTTGATGTAATTCCGATGGATTGAGACTTAAAATTGTAATATATCTTTACTTTTCTGATAATGGTTGTTTAAACAATTTGAGAATTGACCTTGTTTCTCTAATTTTACCACATCATTTTCGAAACCAGTATTGATAACCTTATTTTGATGAAAGCAGGCGTTACAGAATTTTACCCTCTTTGGACAAATTTGCCTGGTAACATCCCGGTGGGGAACCACGGAACATTAAATAATCATAAAATTACGGATGAAAGAAATAGCATTTAGAGATGCCATTCGCGACGCCATGTCGGAAGAGATGCGCCGGGATCAAAGTGTATTCCTGATGGGCGAGGAAGTTGCAGAATATAATGGCGCCTATAAAGCCAGTCAGGGAATGCTTGATGAATTTGGACCGGAACGTGTGATTGATACACCGATCGCCGAATTGGGTTTTGCAGGAATTGGGGTTGGAGCTGCCGGAAACGGTCTTCGTCCGATCATTGAATTTATGACATTCAACTTTTCGTTGGTTGCGATCGATCAGATTATTAACAGCGCAGCGAAAATTCTTTCTATGTCTGCCGGACAGTACGGTGCTCCTATCGTATTCCGCGGACCAACTGGAAATGCAGGTCAATTGGGTGCTCAGCACTCTCAAAACTTTGAAAACTGGTTCGCGAACACGCCAGGTTTGAAAGTGGTTGTGCCTTCAAATCCATACGACGCCAAAGGACTTTTAAAATCTGCCATTCGTGATAACAACCCGGTGATCTTTATGGAATCGGAAGTTATGTACGGTGACAAAATGATGGTTCCTGAGGAAGAATATCTTATTCCGATTGGAAAAGCAGATGTGAAACGCCAGGGAAAAGATGTTACCATTGTTTCTTTTGGTAAAATGATCCCACGCGTGGTGATGCCTGCGATTATTCAATTGGAAAAAGAAGGAATTGACGTTGAATTGATCGATTTGAGAACCGTTAAACCAATCGATTACGCTACGGTTATTGAGTCTGTTAAGAAAACAAACCGCTGTGTTGTGGTTGAAGAAGCATGGCCATTGGCATCTATCTCCACTGAAATTGCTTACCATATCCAGCGTCATGCGTTTGATTATATGGATGCACCGGTGATCCGCGTTACCAACCGCGATGTGCCGCTTCCGTATGCGCCAACGCTGATTGAAGAAATTTTACCAAGTGTAAAACGTGTTGTTGAAGCAGTAAAAAGCGTTTTGTACAAATAAAATAATACAAAAATAACAAAGCCATTTCCCGCCGCAGGTTGTGGCTTTGTTATTTAAAATGTGAGTGCCTTGTCTTGCCAGTACTTTCCTCTTTGAGTAAAATCAGGTCAGCAGGGAGCTTTTTCCGGAATTTATTGTTAAAAAGGAAGTTGATTATTTTTGTTTTTTACAGGACCTTAATACGGATTCAAATCAATTAAGACTATGCAAGAAGAAAGGACTAGATATTCTGAGGAGGAATTAAAGGAATTTGAGGTATTGATTCGCGGCAAATTGGAAGGTACACTCGAAGAACTTAACTATATTAAGGGAGGTTTGAGCAAAAAAAATGATAGCGGTACAGATAACACAGCAAGCACAGCCAAGTCGATCGAAGACGGTGCGGATGCGAGCGAACGTGAAAATCTGACGCAATTAGCTGCCAGGTTGCAGAAATATTCTATTCAGCTTGAAAACGCACTTGTTCGTATTAAAAACGGAACTTACGGCGTTTGTATAGATTCCGGAAAATTGATCCCAAAAGAACGGTTACGCATTGTACCTCACACGCAGCAAACGATTGAAGCAAAATTGAAACGGGTAAACTAATAATTTCATCTGAAAAAACTTTACTCCGTTACTATACAAAAAATTAAAGGCAGGCTTACTTTTTAGTAAGCTTGCCTTTTTGCGTTTATCAATTCCTGGATTATTCTTCTGCACCCAACACCTCCCGGAAAACATTCAGCAATCCTTCCGAAGGCTCCTGGCCTTTATTTTTACTTTTGAAATATTCCTGAAAAAGACTTTCCATACTCAAAGTAAGATCGATGGTTGAAGCACTTCCTTCTTCTGTAATTTTTTTGATCTGTGGAATAATTTGGACCAGTCCGGAATGTGCTTCATTCAGGCGTTTTTTGTCGGCAGCTTCCAGATAGTTATCCGAAACGATTGTGAGTTCAACTAAATCTTCTGAATGCTCGTGTAGCCAGATTATGGCTTCATCAATGGAATCAAACTTTCCACGGCGAAGTTTCTTGCCCGTCGTCAGTTCGATAGCGCGGTAATTATTTAATTTCCCAGCTTCTGCGTCAAGGATAATGACATACTTCGTCTGATTTGCTTCCGAAAAACTATATGCCAGCGGACTGCTTGAATAAACGGATGGCGCCGGGATTTTGTCTACGCGGTGATATCGGTGCAAATGACCGAGTGCGATATAATGGATTTGTTCCGGGAAATTTTCTGTATAAATCGCCTGCGCACCACCGATATGTAAAATCGGACGCTCCTCATCCGGTTCTTCTTCCGGTGCAGGATCGCCTTTCTTCATGACATACAAATGCGTTACCAGCAAATTGAAACCTTTATCATCCAGATATTTGTCAGCCAGTTCCTGCCAGTGTTTTTGCAAATGCGTCCGTAAATTTTCTTCCGAATCTTCCAGGCCTAAGAACGTTTTTAAACGCTGTTCATTTGCATAAGGCGTATGTAAAACACGAAGCGGAACATCTGAATTTGGAAGTTTAATTTCAATAAACCCTTTGTCTGATTTTGTAATTTCAAGTCCGGCTTGCGTGCGGAAAGGTTTTACTTCTGCATTGGGAAAACCAACAAAAATAATCCCGCAAACTTTTGCCAAAGCATCCGGCACTTCTATGCGTTCGGGAGAATCATGATTTCCAGCAATAGCAATCACAGCGCGACTTCCATTTGCTGAAAGACAATGAAGTGTACGATATAACAATTCCGTGGCCTCAGACGACGGATTGAAATTATCGAACAAGTCTCCGGCTACAACGACTGCATCAACCGCTTCGCGATCTGCAATTTCACAGATTTCATCTAAAACCAGCCTTTGCTCTTCCATTCTGGAAAAGTTGTCAAGTTTTTTTCCAATATGCCAGTCTGCGGTGTGGAGAATTTTCATTTTTGGGTAATAATTTTAGCGAAATTAATACTTTGGATGGTATTAGCGGGTATTTCTGAAATCTGGATTATATTATTGGATGGATTGTTTTGTTACATTACGACAAACTTCTCGTATAGAAAATATTACCTTCATCGATTAACTAATGGAACCGGAAAATAAATTTATTATATATACTACTCCTTCAGGCGAGGTACGAGTTGATGTTTTTTTGGAAGAGGAAACGATATGGCTGACTCAAAAGGCAATGGCAGCACTGTTTGATACAACTCCTCAAAATATTACTATGCACATAAAAAATATCTATGAGCAAGAAGAATTGGTAGAAATAGCAACTTGTAAGGATTTCTTACAAGTTCGAAATGAAGGTGGCAGATTCGTAGAAAGAAGTCAAAAATATTATAATCTTGACGTAATAATTTCCGTTGGTTATCGGGTAAATTCTTCAAAAGCGACGCAGTTTAGAATATGGGCAACACAAACGCTTAAGGAATTTATCCTTAAAGGATTTGTTCTTGACGACACTCGTTTGAAACAGGGGCAAGCTGTATTTGGAAAAGATTATTTTAAAGAATTATTACAAAGAGTTCGTTCGATACGAGCGAGTGAACGTAGGATTTATCAACAGGTTACAGATATTTTTGCAGAATGCAGTATTGATTACGACAGGAATTCGGAAATAACCAAACATTTTTATGCTACGGTTCAGAATAAGTTTCATTTTGCAATTACCGGGAAAACCGCAGCTGAAATCGTATTTAAAACAGCGGATAGTAGTAAAGAGAGTATGGGGCTGACTACCTGGAAAAATGCGCCGGATGGAAGAGTATTAAGATCAGATGTGACAATTGCCAAAAATTATTTATCAGAGAAAGATATTAAGCAGCTGGAACGAACTGTCACCGGATATTTTGATTATATCGAGGGGTTAATTGAACGTCAAACAACCTTTAATATGGAAGGGTTGGCGGAAAGTGTTAACAAATTCCTTACGTTTAATGAATATAAAATATTAGATGGAAATGGAAAGGTTTCCAGACTGCAAGCAGGGAAAAGGGCAATTGCAGAATATGATAAATTTAATAAGACACAAAAAATAATATCTGATTTTGATAAGGAAATTAAGAAATTGGGCAAGTGAGAATCTAAATGGGATCGGGCAGATATGGTCGTTTTTAAGTTTCTTTCTTATCATTTTCACTTTATCATCCTGTAAAGAAAAACCAGCAAGCTCAGAAAAAGCCGGTATCGCAATTTCATTCGACGATCATTTTATAAACGATTGGTATGCATTAAGACCACTATTTCAAAAATATAACGCCCGCGTCACTTTTTTTCTCACCTGTCCGGATACACTGACTTCCGACGAAATTGTCAAAATAAAACAGCTGCAAAAGGACGGACATGAAATTGGTTTTCATGGAACGATACATGGAAATGCAACAGAAATGTTGAAATCCCAGGGTGCGCAGAAATATATTGAAACCGAACTAAAACCAGGACTTGAAAATCTGGCAAAAATTGGAATAAAACCAACTTCCTACGCCCATCCGGGAGGAAACCATACGGATCAGGCAGATTCTATATTACTGGTAAATGGTTTTAAAATTCTCAGAGACGTGGCGCAGGCCGAACGAAAATTGTTTGGAATATCAATTTATCATTTTGCTCCAAGAATCATGAACTGGATTTATTATCCATTCAACAAAGGACAAATTGTCGATGCGCTGATGATTGATGAAGGAACAAATATCAGTGAAAAGGAAATCAAGGAAGCAATAAAAAAGGGAAAAGATACAAACACCGCCATCATGCTTTTTGGTCATCAGCCATTATACGAAAAACCAAAAAACGGCGAATATGGATTCAGTGTGGCCTTTTTAGAAACAATCCTGAAAGAAGCAAAAGCCCAAAACCTGAGATTTTACACCATGTCCGAACTCCCGGTCTCAAAATAAACTCTGCGTAAACCCGCGCCGCGGACCGCTCCAAAAACTCTGCGTTTAAAAAACTACCGTCCGAAATGCCGATCCTTGAAAGCCAATAAAGGTTTTTCGAAATAATTATAAGAAAGCGCCGTCACTGCTACTGACAAAACGAAAGTCAGAATGTAGAGAATAATATGGTATGCAGTCCCGGAAATCTGGGGTGCAAAAGTTCTTAATGCATTGATTATAAAAACTATCACAAAAACGTGATAAATATAAAGGCCGTAAGAAATCTTCCCGAGATAACTCATCACCTTATTTTCCAGACTGATAATTGTGTTTTTGTTACAAGAAACATTCAACACAAAAAAGCTGAAAAAGAGCGCGTACAATTCCAGAAATCCGGTGAAGTGAACGCCGGAAAAAAACAGAATGAATAACAAACTATAAACTACAATTTGCACATCTTTTCTGAAAACAAAATCCAGAATCTTGGTTTTTTGTGAATAAACAAGATAAGCACAAAGACCTCCCAAAGCCATTGTTTGAATCCGGAATTGTCCTAAAAAAGTAATAACTGCTGACATTTTTTCTTCATCCGTTTTATCCAAAAGATAAACGCCACCGAATAGCAAAACCGCAGTTACTAAGAGGAAAAGAAAAACAATGCGCCCGCTCTTTTTTGGATACTTGATAATCCAGGGCCATAGATAATAAAATTGCTCTTCTACACCAATTGACCAGGTTTGTGCGCACCAGTAAGGAAGATCATATAATACAAAAGCATAATTGGGAAGTACTAAAAGTAACAGTGCGAGCCGTGGCGCGACATCATGCGCTAATTTTTCATTTGCACCCGGAAAATACAGCAGATCAATATGTGGAAAAACAAAAAATGAAAGGCCGATGATCAGAAAATAAATCGGCCATATTCTGAAAACCCGGCGCAGGTAAAATTTCCTGGCGTCAACATCACCGAAACGGCCTTTTTCTTCCAGTAGTAAATAGGTAATTAAAAATCCGCTCAATACGAAAAACAATCCTACACCCAGTCTTCCGGCATGTTTTATGATTGTTACATCATAAAAATTATCAATACCAAAAGCGTGTTTGGCCTGCTCCAAATGATGAAAAACCACCAAAAGTGCTGCAATGCAGCGGATACCATTTAAATTGGGGAAGTAACGTTTGTTTTCCGAGTGTGCCACGTATAATAATTCTTACTTCGATTCAAACCACGACATCCATTTCCCCTGCGCGCGCATCACCTGCTCAATTACATCGCGAACTGCTCCGTAACCGCCTTTTGCAGGAGATACATAATCTGCTATCGCAAGAATTTCCTGGTCGGAATCGGCAGGACAAGCACCTAAAACGGAAGTTTTCATGACTTCGTAATCCGGCAAGTCGTCGCCCATGAATACAATTTCATTTTCGGTAAGACCGCGTTCCTGGAGATATTTTTTAAAGATTGGTAACTTTCCGTCTGGCGTAGTACCAATAAAAATGTCTTTTACCCCTAAATATTCCAGCCTTTTACGAACGCCAACCTGATTTTGTGCAGAAAGAATGGCAACATTATACCCAAGTTTGACGGCGCGGTTGATACCATAACCGTCACGAACATTAAATATCCGGGGCTGTTCTCCGCTTTCCAGTGCGATAACACTGCCGTCAGTCATAACGCCGTCGACATCAAAAATGAATGTTGTAATCTGTTTGAAACGCTCTTCTAAGGCTGAACTCATAAAATTTCAAGATTGGAATTGTGTGCAAAGATAGTCTAACTTTTTTCCCGGCGAAGTACCGCCTATTCATTTCCTATATGACGTGTCCGGATTCGCTCGGTCATTAATCGATAAATATCGGTCCACTCGGGATTTATTTCCTGTAAATATTCAAGATGACGGCCAGTTGTTGCCCAGTCGCCCCGCCTTGCCGGACCTGTTTGACCTAACGCCGGATCTTCCGATTGCAGTGCTTTATTGATGGTGGTATTGATAAGCGGCTTTAACAAATCAAAGCTCATTTGCTCACGAGCAAGCAGATCATGCGAAACACTTAATAAATGATTGGTAAAATTACTTGCAAAAACAGCCGCAACATGCAGAATAAACCGCTCGTCAGAATCCACATGGCGAACATACTTACTGATACTGTCGGCCAGATTTGTGAGCCGCGTTTCAACAATGTCGCTTGTTCCTTCCACACAAATCGGCAACGTTTTGTAATCCATCGGGACTTCCTTTGTGAAAGTTTGCAACGGATAAAAAACACCTGTCTGCACCGGAACATCACTGTAAATTTCCAGCAAATTTTGAAGTTCGGCTAGTGATCTTGTGCCGGAAGTATGCACAACAATAACGCCTTCTGGTAAAACAATGCGTTCAATGACAGATTTCAGCGCATCGTCTGAAACTGTAATAAAAATAATCTGTGTTTCGCTTTCCGAAAAGTTAAGATCCGGCTGAATTTCCGAATCATACAACAGCGATACCAGTTGCCTGGCCTTCTGCGTATCGCGACTGTAAACTTCACAAATAATATGGCCGGCATCTTCAAAAGCCTGAGAAAGATGCCACGCTACATTTCCGGCGCCGATAAAGGAGATTTTCATTTTTTATTGAACATTGTAATATCCTGCGTAAGTTATTAAGGCATAGTCAACTTCACAAATCAGTTTACGATTGGTGCGGTTTGTTCTGCGGATGTTATACCGGAAGGCAGCTCCATAATACGCATATTACGAAAGTGAATTTCAGCGCCTTCCGCTTCAAGACATATATATCCTTTCTTCCTTTCTGAAGCACGAAGTCCGTTTACAAATTTTCCATTGACAGATAACTTAACCGTTCCGTCCACGCAAACGACCACATATTTATTCCACTCCCCTTTTCCTTTACAGCGTTTTTCCAGGGATTTGCTGCGAATGCCCCGCGGATTATCCGGAATGGCAGTCATACCCATGGTTGGGAATAATTCGCCGTGCACATAATCATCCGTAGCATTATTTTGTCTGGCATAATCCAGTTCCAGCATTTGCACTTCTATCGCTTTTGTCAGCGGATCGTCTTTGAATTGCGTTCCTTCGCTCCATACAAAAATCCCGGAATTGCCGCCAGCTGTCATATGTTTCCACTCCACTTCCAAAATAAAATTTTCATATTGTTTATCCGAGCGCATTACGCCGATTGGTAATCCCGAACAGATCAGCGTTCCGTTTTTTACTTTCCAGGTTTCTTTGGAAGTGTTGACATCGACCCATCCGTCCAGATTTTTCCCATTAAAAAGCGGACGGAAAGCCAGCGCATCAGATTGCTGCGCATGACCTGCATGGATTAAAAACAGCATTAAGATGATAATCCGGACAATCTGATTGTTCAAAAAAATGTTTTTTAGGGTAAAATTTTGAATTTGCATGTAATACAGTTTAGGTTTTTTTGGAATAAAAATTATCCTGGGAATTATTTTATTAAAGTGACTTTGGTTTGTGTAATACTTGCTTAGCAGCTCACAGTCACCAAAAAACTCGGCAGATGGTCTTGGAAATGCAATTTTCTGAATTGGTCACCCTTATCATAAGTATTGTAAAAATCCGGTCGTCTGGGAAAAATTACAAACATACTTGTAATTCAATTTGTTAAACTCTATATTTGCACTCCCATTTTGCGATGGGACTGTTCTATAACAGTGTAATTTATTGAAAATCAATTAAAATTTTTGTTAATCGTGGATACGTTAAGCTACAAAACCATCTCGGCGAACAAAAACACAGTGAACAAGGAGTGGGTTGTTGTGGATGCCAAAGGTGCAATTCTTGGTCGTTTGGCCAGTGAAGTTGCTAAAATTATCAGAGGCAAGCACAAAGCAAGTTATACTCCTCATGTAGACTGTGGTGATAATGTTATCATTATCAACGCCGATAAAGTAAAGTTGACAGGTAAGAAGTTGACAGACAAAATTTATGTTCGTCACACGGGTTACCCAGGAGGTCAGCGTTTTCAAACTCCTCGCGAATTGCTTGAAAAACACCCTGAACGTGTGATCGAGAAAGCCGTGAGAGGTATGCTTCCAAAAAGTCGTTTGGGACGTCGTTTGTTTACTAATTTGTTCGTTTATGCCGCTGCGGAACATCCGCATAGTGCTCAACAACCTAAAGAAATACAGTTTTAAGCCTCTGAGGTCTAGAACTGATAACGCAAAAGCAATACATGGAAGTTATCAACACAATTGGTAGAAGAAAAACAGCTGTGGCGCGCATCTACCTTACGCCAGGTAAAGGAGAAATCAAAGTAAACGGCCGCGATTTTAAGGAGTACTTCCCTTTCGAAGTTCACCAGATCGTTTTGCAAATGCCTTTCGCTACGATCAGTGGTAACAATGGTTACGATGTGAAAGTAAACGTAAGAGGCGGTGGAATTTCAGGACAAGCTGAGGCTGTTCGTATGGCAATTTCACGTGCATTGGTTGAATACAACGGAGAATTCCGTGGAGCGTTGAAGAAAGAAGGATTCCTTACTCGTGACCCTCGTATGGTTGAACGTAAGAAATATGGTCGTGCGAAGGCTCGTAAGAGATTCCAGTTCTCGAAACGTTAATACTTTCTTTGTCAGGAATAGTCAGGAAATAGTCAGGTATCGTTTCGGCTGAGAAGCACAACAATAAATGACAATCCCTTTCAACAAATGACAACCCTTGACAAAAAGATGTCCAGACAGTACTTATCGTGCCCGATGTGCTGTGCTGCGTAAAAAATTATTAATCTTATAAATTCAAATTTGGCAATGGCACAAATAGAATATAAAGACCTATTGGATGCAGGTGTGCATTTTGGTCACCTTACCCGCAAGTGGGATCCCCGTATGGCTCCATATATCTTTATGGAAAAAAACGGTATTCACATCATTGACCTGAACAAAACACTTAGCTGCGTAGAATCAGCTGAAGCTGCTTTGAAACAGATCGTTCGTTCAGGACGTAAGATCATGTTTGTGGCTACTAAAAAACAAGCGCAGGAAATCGTAACGGAAGAGGCAAAACGCCTTAAAATGCCTTACGTAACTGATCGTTGGTTAGGTGGTATGCTTACAAACTTTGGCACAATTCGCAAGTCTTTGAAAAAAATGCAGACTCTTGAGAAGATGCTTAAAGACGAAACCACGGTTAGCAATATCGCGAAAAGAGAACGCCTGATGCTTACACGTGAAAAGGACAAATTGGAAAGAGTGTTAGGTGGTGTAGCTGACTTAACGCGCCTTCCTGCTGCACTTTTCATCGTTGATGTGAAACGTGAACATATTGCGGTTTCAGAAGCAAAAAGATTGAACATCCCTATTTTTGCTATCTGTGATACAAACTCAAACCCTGAATTGGTTGATTTCCCAATTCCAAGTAATGATGATGCTTACAAAGCGATCTCATTGATTACTTTGGCAATTGGTAAGGCAATCGAAGAAGGTCTTATGGAACGCAAGCAGGATAAAGACGATCAGCGTCTTGTAGAGGAAGAAGAAGCCAAACGTCAGGTTGACAAAGGTGGTGAAGAAGCTGCTGCTGCACCTCGTGCGGAAGTTCCGGCAATTGAAAGTGACGAAGAATAGTCAGGGCGATATGAACAGGGTTTTTTAATTGCTCTTGTTCTTTCTGATAGATAAAGTAGCCCATAGCCATTTGCTATGGGCTACAGTTTTTTAAAATTCAAATTGAAAAATAGTTAACCTCCTATCGTTAACATTTGCTTAATCTGTTAATCAAAGGAATTGAACTGTTTTGTAAAAAGTTTTTAACCATTTAGAAATAAGTCATGGCAATTACCGCTCAAGATGTAAATAAACTTCGCCAGATGACTGGTGCAGGTATGATGGATTGTAAAAAAGCACTTCAGGAAGCTGATGGTGATTTTGACAATGCTGTTGATATTCTACGTAAACAAGGTCAAAAAGTTGCTGCAAAACGTGCTGACAACGAAGTAGCAGAAGGAACCGTATTGGTAGCGATCAGCGCTGACGGTACTAACGGGAAACTTGTTGCTTTCGCTTGCGAAACTGAACCAGTTTCTAACGTTGAAGATTTCAAAACGCTTGCACAAAGCATTTTGGATAAAGCCGTTGCTGACGATATCCAGGATAAAGAATCTTTACTTGCTGCGACTTTGGCTGATGGCCGTCCGGTAAGTGAAAACATCGTTGACCTTGTTGGTAAACTAGGAGAGAAACTGGTTATCGCTGCTTACGAAAATGTAACGGCTGATCAGGTTGTTTCTTACATCCACTCAAATGGAAAACTTGGTGTACTGGTAGCGTTCGAAGGCGTTAACGGAACAGACGTTAGCGAACTTGGAAAAGACGTTGCTATGCAGATTGCTGCAATGAAGCCGGTTGCTCTTGACAAAGACGGTGTTGATTCAGCAACAGTTGAACGCGAAATCGAAGTTGGTAAAGAACAAGCGCGTGCAGAAGGCAAGCCAGAAGCTATGCTTGAAAAAATCGCTCAGGGCAAATTGCAGAAATTCTACAAAGACAATACTTTGTTGAACCAGGAATTTGTTAAAGATTCTTCACTTACAATCCGCCAATTGGTTGAGAAAACTGCTAAGGGTTTGACTGTAAAGTCATTCAAAAGAGTAGCAATTGGAGCATAAGTAAAAAAAATATTTAAAAAATTAAAACAACGCCTGACGTATACTTGTATACCAGGCGTTGTTTTTGTTATTTGCCGTCATAAAAATATTTTTTACACACTAAATAAGGCTTGCTCTGTTACTTTTTACATGTATGGCAGTCAAAACGTTTAAAGAAGAACTGAAAGAAAATAATTATACCGACGAAGAGTTGGTAAAGTTATTTGTGGATACGCAGCGTAACCACTATTTCGAAAAATTGTACTCGCGGTATGCTGATAAGGTTTATCATAAGTGCCTGTCTTTTATCAAAGATTCGGCGAAAGCTGAGGATCTCACACATGATATCTTTTTAAAACTGATATTCAAGTTGGGTACCTTCAAAGAAGACGCCAAATTCTCAACCTGGTTGTATTCTATTACGTACAACCATTGTATGGATCAGCTTCGTTCCAACAAAAAAAGAGGAGAAGTATATCAGGATGAGCCCATGGAAGTGCCTGATGATATAGATCTTAATAATCTTTTTGATGGGGATGATATCGAAGCGAGAAATCTTAAAACTGCACTGGATCATCTCACAGTGGATGAAAAAGGTATTTTATTTATGAAATACACCGATGATCTTAGTATCAGAGACATTGCAGATATATTTAAAATAACGGAAAGCGCTGTAAAAATGCGCCTTCTCAGATCACGGGAAAAACTCCGCAAGAAATACCTGGAGACCATTATCTTCCTGGGTATATTCTTCGTCAAAATGGTAGAATTAATCAGGTATTTTATAAACAGTTGAAAATTATGTCCTCAGGAAATACAGTTTTTAAAGATTTAGAGTCTACTGAGGAAGTACCAGCCTACCTAAAAAGAGCCTTGGTTTCAGAGGTCAACACAATCAGGGATACGATGCATGTTGTTGAACACTTTACAGAGCATTTTATAAACACGCTGATTGTCAGTCTTTCCATTGACGGTACAGATTAATAAAACCAGTAATATCAGGATTACCACTCAGAACACACATTTTACTCTCTCAATATGAACAACCTTCCTAACATTTCAGAAATTTTAATTAACACTTTTAATACATTAATCAATCAGTTTGTCATTTTTGTCCCGCGGGTAATTGGCTGTTTTATTATCATAGCAATCGGCTATCTGGTAGCGAAGGGCATTACAATTGTCATTAGAAAAGTACTGAGTTCAATTGGATTCGATCGTATCGGGGATAAATTGAATGAAATTGGACTGATCAAACAGCTTAAAACGGAAATCAGGCTGAGCAACATCGTTGCAAAAGTTGTTTACTACTTCATTCTGTTAATTTTCCTTACTGCTGCTACCGAAACATTAGGGGTAGATGCCATCACAAGTATGGTCCTATCGTTAGTTAATTTTATTCCGAAATTAATTGCTGCGGCTGTTATGCTCCAGATCGGAATTATGATTTCGGATGCCATTAAAGGCGCTGTTGTTGCTACCTGTAAATCTTTTAATATTCCATCCTCCAAGCTCATTGGAAATATTGCATTTGTCTTCTTTCTGATCATCACGTTTATTAGTGCGTTAGGGCAAATCGGGATAGAAACCACCTTGCTTGAATCCAGTTTTATTCTTGTAATAGGCGGTGTAATCCTTTCTTTTTCATTGGGTTATGGAATTGCCTCAAAAGATGTTCTATCAAATATCATTTCTTCATTTTACAGTCGTAAAAATTTTAGAGAAGGCCAGGTTATCAAAATTGATGATGTTAAAGGAGTCATCACCAAGATTGATAATACTACGGTAACCATTGTGAACGATACCACCACTACAATACTGCCATTACAGTTTTTTCAGACCCGGCAGGTTGAAATTTTTAATTAAATCGTTAAATTTTGAATAAGCATGAGTTTGAAAATTACCTTCCGCACACTAATTATTTGTTTATTATTCATCGCATCCAGGGGCGCTTCTGCACAGGATGATATCACAAAAAAAGTTGATCTCACCAATTCTCTGAGCGGTACGAGGCTGAAAGTTAAAGGTGATACGACCTGGAAAAAAGTAGAATTTGGAGTCAATCTTACACAGGGATCTTTTAGCTCAAACTGGACAGGCGGTGGTGTTAGCTCCATTGCATTTGGTGCATTATTTAACGCACTTAGCGAAAAGAGAACTGGCAGACATTCATGGAGAAATGATTTTCAGTCTCAGTACGGTATTGTCAAAAATAAATCCCAGGGAAGCCGAAAAAATCTTGACCGCATCTTTTTTGACACCAAATACAATTACGAGTTAACTGATAAATGGAGTTTGTTTGCCAACTTCAACCTTTTGTCGCAATTCGCAAACGGATATACCTATCCATCATCCAATTCAGTAGATTCTGTTGGATTCAGAAAAAAGGTTTCCGGACTATTTGCACCTGCCTATCTCACAGAAGCAATAGGTATTGAGTATCGTCCTGCACCTTACTTTTTTATTGATATCGCTCCCGGTGCAGTACGGCAGACTATTGTTTCAGACAAAAATTTATATCTGAATATTCCATTAAATTATGGCGTAAAAATTGGAAAAAGATTTCATAATGAAGTCGGTATAGTACAATTAGTAGCCAATTTTGATAAGGAAGTTGTGAAGGATTTGAATCTGAAATTCAGGTATCAATTATTTACTGCATATAACAAGAACCAGATTACAGATAAAAGGGAATTTAAAAATGACCACAGACTGGACGCTATGGTAACTGCAAAAATTGCTAAATACTTTAACGTCAACCTGGGAGCGATTGTAATCTATAACAAATCGCAGGTTGATGATATTCAGTTTGCGCAGGGATTGAGTATTGGGTTTTTATATACATTTTAAGTAGATTTATCCCACATACATTTAACCTAAGACTTATTATATGCTGAAGGAATTTAAAACGTTTATTGCGCAAGGAAATGTGCTTGATCTGGCTGTCGGTGTTGTTATCGGCGCAGCTTTCGGGAAAATCACAACTTCGCTGGTTGAAGACATCATCAATCCTATTTTGGGGCTAATCATTGGCGGTGTTGATTTCACACAATTAAAAATCGTACTAAAAGAAGCGGTTGACAAAACACCGGAAGTTTCCATTAAGTATGGTAATTTCATCCAGACGCTTATCCAGTTTGTGATTATTGCATTGGTTATTTTTATGATTGTAAAAGCCGCAAATCGTTTAAGATTATCTGAATCTCAAAAAAAGCCAGAATAAATTTCAGATACGACATATAATTTAAGGGGTATGATTTCATGCCCCTTTTTTTGTGAGACCTATTTTAAAAGAAAGCGTAAAAAATTCTTCATTGAAAGAGATTAAACTGCGTACTTTACTTCTTAGTTAAAATTTGAAAATATGTTGCAGAAAAAACTCGTCGTATTAGGTGGTGGAGAAAGCGGAATAGGAGCGGCAATACTTGGTAAATTAAAGGGATTTGATGTTTTTTTATCGGATCGGAGTCCAATCAGTGATAAATACCGTGAAGTGTTACTTCGCGAAAATATAAATTTTGAAGAAGGTTTTCATACAGAATTATTAATTCTTGATGCTGATGAAGTAGTGAAAAGTCCGGGGATCCCTGATAAAGCACCTATTGTTAAAGCATTGGTAGATAAGGGAATATCCATTATTTCTGAAATAGAATTTGCTTCCCGGTACACCAATGCCAAGCTGATAGCGATTACGGGAAGCAATGGAAAAACGACCACTTCGTTACTTACTTATCATCTTTTACGGGAAGCCAAACTGAATGTCGGTCTTGCCGGAAATATCGGTGAGAGCTTTGCTTTGCAGGTGGCGGAAAAGGATTTTGATTATTATGTGTTGGAAATCAGTAGTTTTCAGTTAGACAATATCATTGATTTTCATCCTAATATTTCCGTAATTCTAAATATCACACCAGATCATCTCGACCGTTATAATTACGATTTTCAGAATTACGTAAATTCGAAATTTAATATCATTCAGAATCAGACCACTGATGATGATTTCATATACTTTTCAGATAGTGAGGTAATTACATCTGAACTTCTGAAAAGAAATGTTCTTGCCAGAAAATGGGCCATTTCATTAAACGATAATCTTTCGAAAGGCGGATATCTGGCCAACCAAAAACTCGTTTCACAAAGAGACGGTGAACATTACGAACAGGATTTTTCAGAACTTCCAATAAAAGGGCCGCATAATGCGGTTAATGCTTTGGCGGCAATTCTCGTCGCACAGTCGGTTGGGCTGAGTTCTGATGTAATAAAAAGTGGCCTGATGTCATTTGTAAATGCACCCCATCGTTTGGAACAGGTGGCTGTGCTGGATGGCGTCACTTTTGTAAATGATTCGAAAGCGACCAATGTTGATTCTGTTTTTTATGCTTTGGGAAGTTTTGAACAACCGATCGTGCTGATTGCCGGCGGCGTTGATAAAGGAAATGATTATAGTCAGATAGCAGATCTTGTAAGAAAAAAAGTGAAAGCACTGATCATTTTAACACCTGATTTTAAAAAATTACAGGAATATTTTGGCGAAATTGTTCCTGAAATTTACGTAACAGAGGATGTTCAGGATGCCGTAAGTCAGGCTCAGAAATGGAGCGTTGCAGGAGATGTCGTATTACTTTCACCTGCCTGCGCCAGTTTCGATTTATTCAAAAATTATGAAGACCGTGGCGATAAATTCAAACAAGCCGTTAAGAACTTAATAAGCTAGCGCAAGCATCATGGATGGTTTTCAAAAAGTAAGGGAAGAAACACAGGCATGGTTTTCCAGAAATCTCAAAGGAGATCCCTGGATCTGGGGTATTTGTATCGGCATGTTACTTTCGAGTATCGTCGTGGTTTATAGTGCTAGTGTAAAGGATGCATATAGCGTAAAACAGGGAAATACTGAATATTATTTATTCAAACATTCTGTTTTGTGTTTTCTTTCACTGCTGATTATGTTTTTTGTACATCGCATACCCTACATCAAATTTGTGTACGTGACACGTATGGCAGTTTGGAGTTCTATACTGCTGCTCATTTTTGCCATGTTTTTTGGTCGGTCTGTTAATGAAGCCTCACGCTGGATTGAAATACCCATTATCGGTCAGCGTTTCCAACCATCCGAGTGGGCGAAGGTTGCATTGATCGCGCATTTATCATTGATTCTTGCAAGGCATATCAAAGGCGGATGGAATACCAGAGAATTATTCATGGAGCCGCTGGCGCTGGTCGGTGTGGTCTGCGGGCTGATTTTTACAAGTAATGTTTCTACGGCTTTCATGCTTGCCGGTATATGCTTTTTGTTAATGTTTGTTGGTAAAGTGCCCATTCACTATTTGCTCTTTACAGCGTTGGGACTGGTATTTTTTGCGGGTGTTGCGATTTTGCTGAATTCGACACAAAGGTCAAATACGGCGCAAAACAGGATTAGTTCTTTTCTGGATAAAGATGTGGTTGTTTATCAATCGCAGCAATCCTATATGGCTATGGCCCGGGGCGGATTGTATGGCGAAGGCGTTGCAAAAAGCCGGCAAAGAAGGTTTCTTCCTGAACCGCAAAAGGATTTTATTTTTGCCGTGGTGGTTGAGGAATATGGAACACTGGGTGGAACTGCCCTCATGATACTATATCTCATTTTACTATTCCGCGGTTTAAAAGCAATTGAAGCTACCAAACGGCCTTTCGGTGGCTTGTTATCCGCCGGATTAACCTTTGTTGTAGTAAGTCAGGCATTTTCTGCCATGGCGGTAACGGTAGGGTTAGTGCCGGTAACCGGTCAGACACTGCCATTTTTTAGTCAGGGCGGGACTTCTCTGTTATTTACAGGTGTTGCCATGGGCATGATCCTAAGTGTCAGCAGAGGAGAAAAAATGGATGAGCAAAAGATTTAACAATTTGTATGTCAAAAAGAGTAATTATTAGCGGAGGCGGTACTGGCGGACATATTTATCCTGCCATCGCGATTGCCAATGCTTTGAAGGAGATTGAACCAGGTATCGAAATTTTGTTTGTAGGAGCATTGGGCAAGATGGAAATGGAGAAAGTCCCCCGTGCCGGATATAATATTATTGGTTTGCCCATCGTAGGAATCAAAAGAGAAATTTCCATCGATAATCTGGCTTTTCCTATGAAGCTGACCCGCAGTTTATGGAAAGCAAGATCCGTTATAAAAGATTTTAAACCGGACGTCGCCATTGGCGTTGGTGGTTTTGCCAGCGGACCTTTGCTGATGATTGCATCTTTGCTTGGAATACCGACGCTTATTCAGGAACAAAATTCCTATGCAGGAATAACGAATAAACTTTTAGCAAAAAGAGCGAGCCGGATTTGTGTGGCTTATCCGGGTATGGAAGCTTTTTTTCCAAAAGAAAAGATAAAGGTTTACGGAAATCCTGTCAGAAGCGATATTGTTGACGTTACTTCAAAAAGGTCAGAAGCGCTGGCTTATTTCGGTTTTCAGGAAGATCGTAAAACGCTTTTTGTCATGGGAGGAAGCCTGGGTGCAAAATCCATTAATGAAAGTTTAAATGCAGGTATTGCTGATTTGGTAAAAGCCGGCTATCAGGTTTTGTGGCAAACTGGAAAAGGATTTATCAGTACCGCACAGGCAACAGTTTCGGCTTTAAAATCGAATTCGGCAAAGGTTTTTGAATTTATATACGAAATGGACCTGGCTTATGCTGTTGCAGATGTTGTCGTTTCACGTGCAGGAGCCCTATCGGTTTCAGAATTGTGTTTAGCAGTAAAACCAACGATTTTGATACCATTTCCTTTCGCTTCGGAAGATCACCAAACCAAAAATGCGATGAATCTGGTGGAGCAGGATGCGGCTGTTTTTATCAAAGATTCCAGTGCTGCCGAAGAATTAATACCAGGAGCTTTGACCTTGCTGGGTGATGAAAAACGTCAGGAGGAGCTGAAAATAAATATTAAAAAATTGGCTAAACCAACTGCTGCTTATGATATCGCAGCAGAAGTGCTGAAATTAATTAAGTAGTCTTCAAAATTATAATTATAAAATATTACCAAGGATTTTATGAATGACTGGAAATACATCTATTTTGTTGGCATTGGCGGAATTGGGATGAGCGCTTTGGCCCGGTGGTTCAAAGCCAATTCGTTTCAGGTGGCGGGATATGACAAAACTTTGACACCACTTGTAAAAACGCTGATTTCGGAAGGTATTCCTGTTAATCTGGAAGACGAAATTGAAAACATTCCGGCAGAATTTATTGCCGATCCTTCGCAAACGCTCATTGTTTATACCCCTGCCGTTCCGGTTCAGCATAAACAGATGAATTACTTCAGGCAGGAAAATTTTATGATCCTGAAAAGATCACAGGTTTTAGGTTTGCTTACAAAGAATTTGAAAACAGTAGGAGTGGCCGGTACACACGGAAAAACGACAACTTCTTCTATCGTTGCCCACATTTTACGATATGCAGATGTAAATACAACTGCTTTTTTGGGTGGAATAACTCAGAATTATGGTACCAATTTGTTGCTTAATGCCCCGACTGAAAATCTTAGTGAAGTAGTCTGTGTTGTGGAGGCTGATGAATTTGATCGTTCGTTCTTAACACTTTTTCCTGAGATCGCAATTGTAACTTCCACCGATGCAGATCACCTTGATATTTACGGAAAACATGAAAATGTGCTGGAATCTTTCAGGGAGTTTGTGGGTCAGATTGATGAAGACGGAGCCTTATTTATGAAAAAAGGGCTTGATCTGGCGTCAAGTACAAAGGCAAAAGTTTTCACTTATTCATTAACAGAAGGTGATTATTACGCTGATAATATTCGCATTGAGAATGCACGATTCGTTTTTGATATTGTTTATCCGGAGGGCATAATTGAAAATGTGGCCATGAAAATTCCGGGATATCATAACATTGAAAATTCACTTGCGGCCAGTGCCGTAGCATTGTATCTCGGTGTTTCTTCTGAAAATATAAAAGGTGCACTGGAAAGTTATAAAGGTGTAAAAAGACGTTTTGAGTATCAGGTTGAATTACCGTCCAAAGTTTACATTGATGACTACGCTCACCATCCGGCAGAGATTGAGGCATTTTTGTCATCCATAAAAGCACTATATCCGGGAAGACACGTGACGGGAATTTTTCAACCACATTTGTTTACAAGAACACGGGATTTTGCTGATGGATTTGCAGAAAGTCTTTCAATGGTAGACAGGCTGCTACTTTTAGAAATTTATCCGGCAAGAGAATTACCAATTGAAGGTGTAAATTCCGATATGTTATTAGACAAAATAACAATCTCAGATAAAAATTTGGTAACCAAAAAAGATGTTTTGGACCTTTTACCGAAATTAAATACTGATATTGTAGTGACAATTGGCGCAGGTGATATTGACACACTTGTGGAGCCTATAAAAATTCTACTACAAAACCCATTTAGTAATAATTAGTCACCGCATTTTTAAAATTACTAAGATGTTACGTAAATTTGACAATTCCTGGCATTGGATTAAACGTAGCTTGTGGCTCATTTTGCCTATTGCCGGAATTGGAATGGCGGAAAGTCGCCTTGGTAATCAGCGGTGTAACAACATTGTCATCACAATTGATGGCGATTCGGGAATGCGTTTTCTGGATAAAACAGATATTCAGATGCTGCTTACCGAAAATGGAGGAGACCCATTATTGGGTAGCAGATTAAGAGATGTTCATCTTTCGGACCTGGAAAACAGGGTGCGAAAGAATAAACTTGTAAAAAAATGTCAGGTTTTTCGTGACCTAAAGGGTAATGTCGTCGTAGAAGTTGAGCAGGAAAAACCACTTGCAAGATGGATCAATACTTCCAAAAGTGGAGAGTGGCGTAATACCTCGGGATACTATATTAATGATGAAGGCGTTTTTTTTCCTTTATCAGAAAGTTTTTCAGCGAGAACGCTGTTGGTTTCAGGACCTTTTTTTACCAGTTCGAAAGAAATGAAAACAAAAAAGGGAATGATGGTAATGGATTTGATTCGTTTTTTGAATACAAATGAATTTTGGAAAGCGCAGGTTGCTGAAATGTATGTGGACAAAGACGGGGAAGTCCTGTTAACCACAGTTTTAGGTGATCAGCGGGTGGAGTTGGGTATGGCAGAAGATTTTGAATCGAAATTCAGTAAACTTAGTATTTTTTATGATAAAGTACTTAGTAAAGACTGGAGTAGATATTCAAAAATTAGTGTTAAGTTTCAAGATCAAATAGTTTGTGAATAATAATTCACCATCAGCATGGCACAGGATAATATTGTAGTAGGAGTAGATATTGGAAGCACGAAAATTACCGTAGTAGCAGCGCAAGGCACATCAACGGGATCTCGTTTTGACAATATTGAGATTTTGGGATTTAGTGAGGTTCTTGTGCCTGAAGGAGCCGTGATTAATGGTTCGGTTGAAAATATAATGCAGGTTGGTGACGCAATTCGTGAAGCATTACATGAAGCGTCGTCGCGTTCTGATTTGGATATAGGAGTTGTTAATGTAAGTTTCAGCGGATCACATGTCAGGGTTTCTGCACAGAGTGATGGCGTTATAAGGCCTACATCATCCACAGGTGATGAAGTTACCCAAAAGGATGTAGATCAGTTGGTTGATGATATGTACCGGGCAAAAACAGAAGCAAATTATGACGTGCTTCATGTTTTACCTATGGAATTTGTAGTAGATAGTTCGATGGGTGTCCGTCAGCCTGTGGGCAGAACCGGAATAAAACTCGGAGGGCATTTTCTTATTGTTTCAGCAAACAATCAATCTATTCAGCGTACGAAGAAAAGTCTTTTGGAAGCAGATTCTCATCTGAAATTTGACAAAATGATATACGCTCCTCTTGCAACCAGCCTTGCTGTTTTGGATGAGGGTGAAATGAAAGCGGGTATTGCCATGGTCGATATTGGTGACCATACTACTGATCTGGTTATTTATTATGATGGCATTATTCGTCATATCGCATCTTTCCCGATTGCGGGCAGGCATATTACGGCTGATCTGCGTACCGGTTGCGGAATTCAGTTAGGCAATGCTGAAAAATTAAAAAAAGAACACGGCGTAGCAATTTCTGCGGATGTTCCGCTGAATATTGAAGTTTTGGTCAATTTCCTGGCCGGCCGTGCACCTAAGCAGGTTTTAAAGAAAAATGTTGCTCTGATTATTGAAGAAAGACTTAAGGAAATTGCAGCGATGGTTTATGCTGAAATCCTTAAATCCGGATATGAAGAGAATCTTATTGGCGGAATCGTTCTGACAGGCGGAACGGCCAATATTCCTGAAATTGAAATTTTATTTGAAAAAGTTACCAATATGCCTGTTCGGGTTGGATTGCCCGAACGTCTGGCACATACTGCCAAAGCCGATGCTGTAAGCAATACCTCCTACTCCACTGCGATAGGATTAGCCTGGGCTGGTATTAAGTCAATTGATCCGCGCATAAAATCAATATGTAAACCTCCTGTAAATCTAAGTGCCCCGTTAAGAGAACCCATTACACAGACTAAACCAAAGGAATTGAAAAAAGTACCAAAAGATGATGGTTCGTTTTGGGACCGCATCATTGGCCGCAAGGATGACAGTATAGGAGACTATTGAAAGTAAAGGAAGAAATTGCACTAATATCAACAACCCCGGACTATGAATAAAAATTTGTTGCACTCTTTAGACCAGGACTACATTGTGAACGAAATCGTCAAGGAAACCAACGGAGTCATGTCCGAACCTGCTATCATTAAGGTGATAGGTGTTGGAGGCGGAGGAAGCAATGCAGTCAACTACATGTTTGAAAAGAAAATCAAAGATGTGGAATTCGCCGTTTGTAATACCGACAGGCAGGCATTGGCCAATAGCCCGGTACCCGTAAAGATACAACTTGGTGCTACCTTAACCCAGGGACTGGGGGCAGGAACTGATGCAACAAAAGGAAAAGAGGCTGCCCTTGAAACAATCGAAGAAATAAAAGCTTTGCTTGGAGGTTCCACGCAGATGGTTTTTATTACGGCTGGTATGGGCGGTGGAACCGGAACCGGAGCAGCGCCTGTGATTGCACAGCTTGCAAAGGAAATGGGTAAACTTACAGTGGCCGTTGTAACCGCACCTTATACCTGGGAGGGGCTTGACAAAAAGGAGCAGGCACTTGAAGGTATTGAGCAGCTGAAAGAATTTAGTGATACTGTACTGGTTGTATTGAATGATAAACTGGAAGAGCTTTACGAAGACATGACATTGACCCAGGCTTTTGCCGAGGCGGATGGAATTCTTCTAAATGCTGTAAAAAGTATTTCTGAGATCATTACGACCAACGGGAATATAAATACGGATTTTAAGGACGTTGAGAAAGTTCTGAAAAACGCCGGACAATCTGTAATGGGTACTGCCGAAGCGACGGGTGTTGATCGCGCGCAGCTTGCCATTAAAGAAGCATTGGATTCGCCTCTTCTGAACGACCGCGATATCCGAGGTGCAAAACGTATCCTTGTTACGCTTGCAACCAGCAAGAAACGCGAGGCTACGATGAAAGAACAGCGTGAAATCTGGCGTTATGTGCTTTCACAGGTAGGTGGTGAAGCAAGAATGTTTAAGCTGGGTACAATCACGGATGATTCTCTTGGAGATAAATTACGTGTTACGATTGTAGCTGCTGGTTTTGACAGTATTGAATCACCAATTCCAGGCATTGAATTAAAAAATGGATTTACCGGTAGAACGCAACCTCAGGAAGTAGTTGTTGAAGCTCCGTACGTTGAAGAATCCGTTCAGGAAATGATTCTTACACAGGAACTTGAAGAAAACACAGCCACGAGTTCAATTGATTTCATGGTGGATCCTGATGTGATCGCTATGGATAACAGAGCTTACACACATGTTTCTTACGTTGATCTGGAAGATAGCAATGAATGGTCTAATGAAGAGACTGCAAAATTGGAAGCCATGATCAAATCTTTCCAGGGAGGTTTGGTGAAATGGGGAGATCTTGAAGGACCTGCTTACCGTCGCAGCCACATTGAATTGTGGAAACGACCTTCAATTCCTGCAAATGAAATGGAACAACATTGGTTAAAATAAATAAGAGAGGAGCCATTAGGCTCCTTTTCTTTTTAAAACCGGATAATTTGTTCGGCCTGAATTTCAAGCAATTCTTTGTATAATGGATTGGTAATTTCGTTGTCAACAAAATGAGATTGTATCTGGGCTAATTTTACTCTCAGGGCCAGCGTATTCATTCCAAGATAACTAAAAATATCATTCATATGGCTTAATGCTAGAATCGCTCCATGCATGTTAGAGGATAAACCAACCAGTGCTGCTTTTTTATTTGTAAAACTATTTGGATAAGGAAGTCCGTCGATAAAAGCCTTTAACACGCCCGGATAGGATCCGTTATATTCCGGTATAATAAAAATGAACTTCTCAGCTTCGTCAATATGTCTTTTTAAATTATTGAAAGCGTCATTTTTACCACTGTTACCATAAAGCGCGCTAACAGTAAAATCATGTGGTAAATCAACCAGATCAAGAATTGTGCTTGGAGTGTTGGATTGGGCGAGAAGCTTCTGATAATATTCTGCAACACTTCGTGACCTGGAGTTTGGCCGGTTGGTACCAACAATAATCACAATGGGGGGAATCGCTGACATACTTTATAATATACGAATTGAAATCGTTTGGTTAAGTCGTTGTAAGTGTTGATGAATTGAATTGGCAACAAGTTAAAAGTATTTTTTGTTCGTAACCAACCGCCAATATCAAGTGTTATATCAAAGCACTGAAATTCAATGCGCAATCCCTGCTTGATGATACCAAACATTTATTAGTATATTTGCGCCCTGATTTCATCATGAATGTTAGATAAAAAGTTTGTTTACAGACTACATCAAAAGATATTAACCCACTAAAAATATGTCCTGGTTTATTCGGAAAGAAAAAGGCATCAATACACCTACGGAAATGAAGCGCGAAGCGCCGGATGGGTTGTGGTATCAATGTTCAAATTGTAAGAAAATTACTGCTACAAGAGAGCACAAATTAAACGCTTACACTTGTCCGCATTGTAACTACCACGAAAAGGTGGGCTCTGATGTTTATTTTGAATTATTGTTTGATGATAATAAATATACCGAGCTTGATGCGGATATGACTTCCGGTGATCCTTTGCATTTTGTAGATACCAAAGCTTACCCTGACCGTATTAAAGCAACCCAGGCAAAAACGGGACTAAAGGATGCCGTGCGTACAGGTCACGGAAAAATGAACGACGTGAAAGTTGTGATCGCCTGTATGGATTTCAATTTCATCGGTGGTTCAATGGGTTCTGTGGTTGGAGAGAAAATCGCTCGTGCAATCAACTATTCAATCAAACACAAGCAGCCATTTTTAATGATTTCCAAATCTGGTGGTGCGCGTATGATGGAAGCTGGTTTTTCATTGATGCAAATGGCAAAAACTTCTGCAAGACTTGCTTTATTATCCGAAGCGAAAATTCCTTATATATCATTATTAACAGATCCAACCACTGGTGGTGTGACAGCATCCTATGCCATGTTGGGCGATTTTAATATTTCAGAGCCGGAAGCTTTGATCGGTTTTGCCGGTCCGCGTGTTATCCGTGAAACAATTGGTAAAGATCTTCCAAAAGGATTTCAAAGTGCTGAATTTGTTTTGGAGCACGGATTCCTCGATTTTATTGTTGACCGTAAAGATTTAAAAGATAAACTAAGCAGTCTGTTAACGATGCTGAAATAATATGCGTTTAATCTCCCATCCTGTCCTGTGTAACTACTACGTAACGTATCGCTGCAATGCGTCCTGTGGTTTTTGCGACATATGGGAGAAACCTTCGCCTTATATTACGGTTGAAAATCTTAGAGAAAATATCCGCGATCTGAAAAGATTGGGTGTGAAAGTTATAGACTTCACAGGTGGAGAGCCTTTGCTCCACCGGCAGCTTGATGTTTTACTTCGGGAAGCAAAAGAGCAGGGGATGATTACCACCGTTACGAGCAACGGATTGCTTTATCCAAAATATGCAGAAAAACTGCGTGGACTGGTTGATATGCTTCATTTTTCTCTTGATTCTCCGGATCGTGATGAACATGATAAGTCCAGGAATGTAAAATGTTTCGATAAAGTGATGGAGTCGATTCAGATTGCGCGGGCGATGGGTGAAAGGCCGGATATCATTTTTACAGTTTTTGAAGATAATGTTGATCAGATAAAACGGATGTGGGAAGAAATCTGCCTGCCTAATAATCTGATCCTGATTTTAAATCCGGTTTTTGAATACAATGGCGTAGGCGGTAATCTTTCAGAACAGACCTTGAAAGAATTACTCTGGTGGGGAAAACAGAAAAATATTTATCTTAACGAAGCTTTTATTCAGTTAAGGCTGGACGGAGGAAATCACGTAGATGACCCGATCTGCAAAGCCGCCAGTACCACCATCGTTATTTCTCCTGAAAATAAACTTGTTCTTCCCTGTTATCATCTTGGTTTAAAAGACTTTCCGATTGAAGGGAATCTTTATGACCTCTATCATTCTGACGAGGTTCAGAAACTGGTTGCTTTGGAAGGAAAATTGCCTGCTTGCGAAGGTTGCGCAATCAATTGTTACATGCAGCCCTCTTTCGCCGTTGAAGTGAATAAATATTGGTGGAAGGCTTTGCCAAGTACGATCAAGTATAATCGTATCAAAGGCACCTGGAAGCAAATGTTAAAAATCTAGTTACAGGCAATTTGTTTTTCTTCTGGTATCAGTAATCGTATTGATTTTCCAGCCGTTTTTTGTTTTGATCATGGTGAACACGTTAACACCACAATGAGAAAACGTATCGCCGCGGTAAAATTTGTAAGGCGCCCAGACAATGGCCATCGGTCCGTCCACCGAAATTTTTACATCATAAATTCTTTCATCCCATTTTTCGGTGTGTGGTTTTCCAATCGCAGCAACAAAATCATCGGTTTTGCTAACATGCGTCATCACCGAATCTTTTGCATTTGTTGAAACAGAAGTTAAAGTGGATTGTGGAATAAAAACACTTCTGACAGTAGAAGAATCGCCGGATCGCATTCCATCAAATAATTTATCAACCGAAGCTCTTACAGCAGCATCCTGCGACTGAGCCTTTACGATTTGTTTCGAAAAAATTAAAACAACCACAAAAAGGAGAAATTTAAATCGATGCATATAACTCGTTTTTTTCATTTGTTGGTATAGTTTTAGCAAAACCGTAATTTTGCAGACCTTTTTGTGTTAGGAATATAATATGTCAGAAAAATTAGTAAAAAAAGTTGATATCCGAAACAGACGTGCGTCGTTCGAATATTTTTTTCTTGAAGAGTTTACAGCAGGCTTGTCACTGACAGGAACTGAAATAAAATCAATACGTCAGGGTAAAGTAAATCTTACTGATGCATATTGTCTTTTTATGGATGGGGAATTGTATGTTCGCAGCATGCACATTTCCGTTTATACGGAAGGAACGCACTGGAATCATGATCCTTTGCGTGATCGTAAGCTTTTGCTTACAAAACGGGAAATGAGAAAACTAAGTGAAAATCTGAAAGATCAGGGATTAACGATTGTTCCGGTTAAGCTTTTCACAACCGATCGTGGTTTTGCCAAATTACATATTGCTTTAGCAAAAGGTAAAAAGCTTTATGACAAAAGGGATAGTATTAAGGAAAAGGATCTGAAACGGGAAAGTGACCGCTCAGACTATTAACCGCTCGCCGCTGAGAGTTAGCTATTTAATGACTTGCCCGGAAAATTTCCGTATATTTAAATCTCAGGCGGAACAGAGAAGTCTTTTTTAACAATAATTGAATTTTACGAAACGTTTTTTTAGGTAAATTTCCTATATTGTGGGAATTAATTGCCGTAAAGACTCATGGGTAAAGTTCTGGTTCTTAATCAAGATTATAGCGCGCTTAGCGTTTGCACAGTGCCAAAAGCATTTCTCTTAGTTTATTTAAACAAAGCAGAATTGCTGGCTGAGTCGCCGACTCATTTTCTCAGGACTGTAAGGGATAATTATCCAATGCCGGTCGTCATCCGGCTGAATAGCTACATTCATCTTCCTTATCGCGGTGTGGTCATGACCCGTCACAATATTTTTAAAAGGGACGGAAACCGATGTCAGTACTGTGGGACGCATGACCATCTGACGCTGGATCATGTTATGCCAAAATCGAGAGGAGGAAAAACAACCTGGGATAATTTAGCTACGGCCTGTAAGCGGTGTAATTCAAAAAAAGGGGATTATACTCCGGAAGAAGCCGGGATGCATTTACGACAGCGTCCGTTCAGGCCATCTTTTTTAATGTTCATCCGCGATTTCTCAGGATTTACAGATGCAGAATGGCTGCCTTATCTTGGCGTAAAAGAAAGAGCAGTTAACTGATTGAAACTCCCCCACTTCGCCTGTTTTGGCAACTTATAATTTTTTTCTAAATCAAATCCTAGAGAACTGGATTTTTATTTAGAAAATACCTACCTTTGCGTCCTCTTTTTAAATAACAAGTCAAACTAATTTTCGACTGCGTGGCTCGCCAGTTGATGTAATCGAGAGCTTTAATTCCTATTTATGTCTAAGGAAAAACAAACACAAGTATTGCCTGATTTCGATTGGGAAAAAGCAGAAGACAAAGGATTCGGTACAGGCTATTCAGCTGCTGACCGTACTCGTTTTGAAGAAATGTACGAAACAACAATTTCTCCTGTTCAGGAAAAAGAAGTTGTTAAAGGTGTGGTTGTAGGTATTACAGACCGCGAGGTGATTCTTAACATCGGTTTCAAATCTGATGGTATCGTTTCATTCAATGAATTCCGTGACTTGCCAGCTTTGAAAATTGGTGACGAAGTGGAAGTTTATGTAGAAAACCAGGAAGACGCACAAGGTCAGCTTGTTCTTTCACGTAAAAAAGCAAAAGTAATTACTGCATGGGATAACATCCAGAAATCGTTTGACGAGGATGTAGTAATCGATGCTAACGTAAAGAGAAGAACCAAAGGTGGTCTTATTGTAGATATATTTGGTATCGAAGCTTTCTTGCCAGGTTCACAAATTGACGTGAAACCAATTCGTGATTTCGACATTTTCGTTGGAAAACGTATGGAAGTGAAAGTTGTTAAGATTAACTACGCAAATGATAACGTTGTAGTTTCTCATAAAATATTGATCGAAAAAGATCTTGAAGCACAACGTCAGCAAATTCTTAATAACCTGGAAAAAGGACAAGTTCTTGAAGGTGTTATTAAGAACATGACAAACTTCGGTGTGTTCATCGATCTTGGAGGTGTTGACGGTTTGTTGCACATCACAGATATTTCCTGGGGTCGTATCAACCACCCGTCAGATCTTTTGGCACTTGACCAGAAGCTTAACGTTGTGGTTCTTGATTTTGACGAAGAGAAAAAACGTATCTCTCTTGGCTTGAAACAACTTCAGTCTCACCCATGGGATTCGTTGTCAGAAGATATTCAGGTTGGATCGAAAGTTACAGGACGTATTGTTAACGTTGCTGATTACGGCGCTTTCCTTGAAATCAAGCCAGGTGTTGAAGGTTTGATCCACGTATCTGAAATGTCATGGTCTCAGCACCTGCGCAATCCTCAGGAGTTTATGAACGTAAACGATGAGATCAATGCAGTTGTATTGACACTTGACCGTCAGGAACGCAAAATGTCTCTTGGTATCAAACAACTTACTGAAGATCCTTGGACTCAGGGTTCATTGAAAGAAAAGTATGCAATTGGTACGCGTCACAAAGGTGTGGTACGTAACCTTACCAACTTCGGTTTGTTTATCGAACTTGAAGAAGGTATTGACGGACTGGTTCACGTTTCTGACTTATCATGGACTAAGAAAATCAAACATCCTTCGGATTTCGTAAAAGTTAACGACGAACTTGAAGTTGTTGTTCTTGAACTTGACGCTGACAACCGTCGTCTTGCACTTGGACACAAACAACTTGAAGAAAATCCATGGGATACTTTTGAAACAATCTTTGCTGTTGGATCTGTTCACCGTTCTACAATCGTAGCAAAAGGAGACAAATTCGCAACTTTGGAATTGCCATACGGTATCGAAGGAATCGCAGCTGTGAAAAACCTTACGAAAGAAGATGGTACTTTTGCTGAAGTTGGAGAAAGCCTAGACTTCACTGTTCTTGAGTTCTTGAAAGACGAAAAGAAAATCGTTCTTACGCACTCAAAAGTGAAACCTTCTGCTGCACCTGCTGCTGAGGAGAAAAAAGAAGAAAAAGCTGCTAAGCCTGCAACTGCAAGCCCCGCAAAAAATACATCTAATAACACAGAAAGTTCTGCCAAAGAAGGAGAGAAATCTACCTTTGGTGACCTAAGTGTACTTTCAGCTTTAAAGGAGCAATTTGAAGAAACTGAAAGAAAAGGAAAAAAAGTAACTAAAAAAGACGACGAAACTGAGGAGTAGTCAATTTTTTTAATACTTTTGCACCCGGGTTAGCAGTAAGCGGGTAATTTCTTCTGCTAACCCGATCTGGTTCCGTGGCCGAGCGGCTAGGCAGAGGTCTGCAAAACCTCGTACAGCGGTTCGAATCCGCTCGGAACCTCGTCATAAATATCTTGAGAAAATACCATTTGAAAAAGGCGTTTTTTAGCTTTCTTTCAAATGGTATTTTTTTGCTAAAACATTGAAAGTCAATGGATACCAGTGACTTGCGTTATTCTGACACGAATAATCAAATTAGAAGAATTATAAATAAGTGAGTACTTTAAAATATCCCCCAAATACTTTTGTGGATAAAAAATCGTACACTAGATTTGTCTGTTGAAGTATTATGAATAGTTGATTATGAAAATACCATTCCGAGAAGACTCTAAGTTTTGTTCCTTCTTTCCCAGCTCAAAATCGTTTCTGGCTATTATTGTAGCTATTCTCTTAAGTACCTGTAGCTTATCATGGGCTCAGGATAGTACGGCTGCTGCCGGTGCTGCCCCCGCGGCCGCTGCTGGTGGCGGAGATGCTGCTAAGGGTGAAACGTTATTTAAAAACAATTGTGCTCAATGCCACGCACCTACTGACGAAAGAATTGTAGGTCCCGGTTTGAAAGGTGCAACTACCCGTAACAGCATTGAGTGGATTACGAAATGGGTTCACAATTCACAAGCGGTTATCGCCTCCGGTGATCCTTACGCTGTGAAAATTTACAACGAATACAGCAAAGCTCAGATGACAGCTTTCCCGAATTTAACGGCAGATGACATCAAAGGGATTTTTGCATATGTTGATAAAGCGGGTGCCGCTCCGGCTCCTGCCGCTGCTGCTGCTGGTGGAGCTGCTCCTGCCGCAGGTGCTGCACAATCTGGCGGACCTTCTGATCTTTTCATGATTGTTCTTGTTGCATTGGTGGTTGTAATGCTCTTAGTATTAGGGGTTTTACTTGTCATTGTAACGATCCTTTCGAAAGCCGTTAGCGGTGGAGATGCAGAAACTGCGACAAAAGGAGACTTCATGTCACGCCTTGGTAATTCTCTTAAAGGTATTGCCGGTGATCCTGCGATTCGTTCTGCAACCATCTGGATTTTCATTCTTTTAGTGATGAAAGTTACCATCGACGGAGCCTACAGTGTAGGTGTTCAGCAGGGATATGCTCCTAAGCAACCAATTTCTTTCTCGCACAAACTTCATGCAGGAGAGTATAAAATTGATTGTAATTATTGCCACACAGGTGTGAACAGAGGTAAATCTGCACATATTCCATCTGCGAATATTTGTATGAACTGTCACGGTGTTATTAAAAAAGAATCACCTGAAATTCAAAAAATATACACTTCAATAGAGAATAACACCCCTATTGAATGGGTACGTGTACATAACCTTCCTGATCTTGCTTATTTCAATCACTCCCAACATGTTAATGTTGCTGGATTGGAATGTGAAAATTGCCACGGAGATATCGCTAAAATGGAAGTTATCCAGCAGCGCTCTTCATTAACAATGGGTTGGTGTATCGATTGTCACCGCAAAACTGACGTAAATACAAAAGGAAACGAGTATTACGACAAAATGGTACAATTACACGCATCAGATAGTAAAGAAGCTTTAAAAGTAGCTGATATCGGTGGTCTTGAATGTTCTAAGTGCCATTACTAATCACTGCAAATAGATACTAGAATACAACTCATTGTATTAACAGTTTTATGGAAAATACTAATAAAAGATATTGGAGAGGACTTGAAGAGCTGCGTAATGACGAAAAATTCATTAAAAACGCAGGTTCAGAGTTCGCTGATGCACCAACAGAAAATCAATATGAAAGTCTGGTTGACGGAGCAGGTACACACCGTCGCGATTTCTTAAAAGTTTTAGGATTTGGTATGGCTGCTGTTTCTTTGGCAGCTTGCGAAACGCCTGTTAAAAAAGCAATTCCTTACGTTAACAAGCCTGAGGGGGAATTTCCTACAATTGCTAACTGGTACGCTTCTACTTATGCAGAAGGAGGAGATTATGCAAGTATTCTTGTAAAAACACGTGAAGGCCGACCAATTAAAATTGAGCCAAATACGCTTTCAGGTATTACAAAAGGGGTTAGTTCAAGAGCACATGCTTCTTTGCTAGGCCTTTATGACAACGAAAAATTAAGAGGTCCTAAAAAAGGTGAAGATTTAAAAGTTACCTGGGATGCTGTTGATAAAGACATAACAAGTCAGCTTTCTTCGATCGCTGCAAAGGGAGGAGCAATTCGCATTGTTTCTTCTACTCTTTTAAGTCCTTCTACGAAATCCGTTATTGCGGATTTCACCACAAAATATCCAACAACGCGTCACATCGTTTATGACGCAAACAGTTCTTCTGCAATCGTAAAAGGAAATGAGCTTTCTTTCGGAAAGGCTGTAATTCCTTCATACGCATTTGATAAGGCAAAAGTTATTGTTGCTATTGATGCTGACTTTTTAGGTGCCTGGCTTTCGCCGGAAGATTTTTCACGCCAATATGCTGATACACGCAGATTGGGCAGTGCGAAAGATGGCAAAAAGGATATGTCCCGTCATTATCAATTCGAATCAGTTCTTTCCATGACTGGTTCAAATGCAGATTATCGTTCAGCGGTAAAACCATCTCAATTGGGCCTGGTTGTTACTTCGCTTTACAATAAAGTTGCAGCAAAACTTGGTGGAAAGTCAATCGCTGCTCCTGCTTTGGATGCAACACACCTTGATAAAGCTGCTGCTGATCTTGTAGCTGCAAAAGGAAGTGCTTTGGTAGTTTCTGGTATCAATGATCCTTCTGTTCAGGTTGTAGTTAATGCTTTAAATAGTTTACTTGGAAGTTACGGCGCAACAATAGATTTAGATACACCTGTTAATTACCGTCAGGGAAATGACATCGCAATGAATGAATTCATTGACGAAGTTAAAGGTGGAAAAGTTGAAGCAGTAATTTTCTATGCAGCTAACCCGGTTTACGATCACCCACGTGGTTCTGAATTGGCAACTGCTCTTCCAAAAGTAGCTTTGAGTATTTCATTTAATGACCGTGCGGATGAAACTGCATCATTAGTGAAATTTATTACGCCTGCACCTCATTACCTTGAATCATGGAATGACGCAGAGCCGATGGCAGGTTTTTACAGCTTGACTCAGCCTACAATCAGTTTGATTTTCAGTACTCGTCAGGCGCAGGCCAGTTTATTGAAATGGGCAGGCCAGCCATCAGACTACCATGAATATGTAAAAGCTTACTGGAGAAAAAACATTTATACACAAGGAGGTACAGACAGTTTTGATAAATTCTGGGTACAGTCTCTACATGATGGTTTCTTCAAAACAAACCGTACTGCTTCTGCCGCAGGTGCAACTTTCACAGGAAATGTTGACGAAGCAGCATCAGCAATTGGTAAAAAATATAAAGCATCTTCGACAGGCATTGAACTGGCGTTGTATGAAAATGTTGGCGTAGGTAATGGATCTGCGGCTAACAATCCATGGTTACAGGAATTACCTGATCCGGTTACAAAAGCAACCTGGGATAACCACGCGAGTATATCGCAAAAGACTGCTAAGGATCTTGGTCTTGACCAGGGTGATGTGGTGAAAGTGGATCTTAAAGGTAAATCTGTTGAAGTACCTGTTATTATCCAGCCAGGTCAGGCAAATGGAACTGTTGCAATCACAATCGGTTATGGTCGTGAAAAAGCAGGAAAATCTGCAAATGGCGTTGGTAAAAATGTTTATCCATTAGCTTCGTTCTCAGCAGGATATTTAACTTTCGCACCAGGAGAAGTTACTGTTACTAAAACAGGAGCAACCCGCGAAATCGCTCAAACGCAAACACACAATACGGTAATGGGCCGTAAGTCGGTTCTTCAGGAAACGGTATTAGCTCATTTCCAGAAAGATCCTTTGGCGGGACGTTTTGTTCCAAAAATTGAAACTTCCGAAGGATCAGTAGATGCTACGGACCTTTCTCTTTGGAATGGACATAAATATCCAAACCACTCATGGGGTATGGTTATTGACCTTAATACATGTTTTGGTTGCGGATCTTGTGTAATTAGCTGCCAGTCTGAAAATAACATTCCGGTTGTAGGACGTCAGGAAGTTATTAACAGTCGCGAAATGCACTGGTTGCGTATTGACCGTTATTATAGCAGTGATGCAGAAGTAGGTGATTACACAGCAATGGAAGTTGCTTCGGAAAATCCGGAAGTTACATTCCAGCCGATGTTGTGTCAGCATTGCAACAATGCACCTTGTGAAACGGTTTGTCCGGTATTAGCGACAACCCACAGTTCTGAGGGTTTGAACCAAATGACTTATAACCGTTGCGTAGGTACTCGTTATTGCGCAAATAACTGCCCATATAAAGTACGTCGTTTCAACTGGTTCAAATATTTTGACAACGATAACTTTGATTACCACTTCAATAACGATCTGGGTAAAATGGTTATCAATCCTGAGGTTACAGTACGTTCACGTGGTGTAATTGAGAAATGTTCAATGTGTGTTCATAGAATTCAGGAAGGTAAGTTGACTGCTAAGAAAGAAAGAAGACGCGTGATCGACGGAGAAATTAACGTAGCTTGTGCTTCTTCATGCCCAACGGATGCGATCACTTTTGGTGATATGAATGATCCTGAAAGCAGAATTTCTAAAATGCTGGAAGTTGAAAAAGAAGGCCGTGCTTTCCACATGCTGGAAGAAATTAACGTACGTCCACAGATTTCATATCTTACGAAGGTTAGAAATAAGGATGTAGCAGCAGCACCAAAGGCAGAAACTGAAAAGGAACACGCCTAAGTCTGGTTGAAAGTTTTGTATTTGTTTGAAGATTAAATCATTATAAATTACAGTAGTATGCATGTTACTTCACCCGTAAGAGAGCCCCTTATTCAAGGCGGGAAAACGTATGCAGACGTAACGGAAGATATTTGCCGACATGTCGAAGGAAAGCCTACAAAGGAATGGAAAATTGCTTTCGGGATTTCTCTTGTTGTTTTGGCATATGGATCTTGTTGTCTTGCATGGACCTGGTGGGAAGGTCTGGGCGTGTGGGGATTAAATAAAACCGTAGGTTGGGCATGGGATATCACCAACTTCGTTTGGTGGGTTGGTATTGGTCACGCGGGTACATTGATCTCTGCGATTCTTTTACTATTCCGTCAGAAATGGAGAACATCCATTAACCGTGCGGCAGAAGCGATGACAATTTTCGCTGTAATTTGTGCTGCATCCTTTATCCTGATGCACATGGGTCGTCCGTGGATGGCATATTGGGCTTTACCATTACCTAACGCATTTGGTTCTCTTTGGGTTAACTTCAACTCTCCTTTGGTTTGGGACGTTTTCGCGATCAGTACTTATTTCTCGGTATCCCTTGTTTTCTGGTATATCGGTCTTATTCCTGATTTAGCTACAATTCGTGACCGTGCAACAAGCAAAGTGTCCCGTTTTATGTATGGAACTTTCGCAATGGGATGGGACGGATCAGCAAAAACCTGGTCTCGTTACGAATATATCAGCTTAATTCTTGCAGGTTTATCAACACCACTGGTACTTTCGGTACACACGATTGTAAGTATGGACTTTGCTACCTCGGTAATTCCGGGATGGCACACAACAATTTTCCCTCCATACTTCGTAGCGGGTGCGATTTTCTCCGGATTTGCGATGGTGCAGAACCTGATGTTGATCACACGTGTGGTTTACAAATTGGAAGATTATATCACCCTTGAACATATTGAAACCATGAATAAGGTAATCACCTTGACTGGTTCTGTTGTAGGGGTTGCTTATATTACTGAATTCTTTATTGCCTGGTATTCAGGAGTGGAATATGAAAGTTATGCATTTATCAACCGTGCTACCGGACCTTACTGGTGGGCATACTGGGCGATGATGACTTGTAACGTAATCTCTCCACAGTTGTTCTGGTCAAGAAAACTTCGTCGCAGCATTACATTTACATTCTTTATCTCTGTTATTGTAAACATCGGTATGTGGTTCGAACGTTTTGTAATTATTGTTACATCACTTCACCGTGACTACATTCCTTCGAGCTGGGCTATGTTCTCCCCTACCCGTTATGATATTGGGGATTATATTTTCTCTTTCGGATTGTTCTTCACGTTATTCCTGCTTTTCTCTAAATACTTGCCTGTTGTAAACATGGCAGAAGTAAAAGCGGTAATCAGATCTACTTCTGCAAACTTGCCTAAGAAAATTGCAGGTGTTGCAAAAGTAAGACAACGCGAAGCTGCTGCTCCGTTATTCAACAAGGATATAGAATAAGTAAATCGCTCAGAGCGAAGAATAATATTTAACATTAGTATAAATATGGCAGAATTATCTGGTAAATATTTAGTTGGAGTCTACGACGATGACGATACTGTATTACATGCAGTACCAAGACTCAGAAAGGCAGGAGTGAAAATACAGGAAGTATATTCTCCTTTTCCAATTCACGGAATGGATGACGCACTGGGTCATCCACGTACAAGAATCGGTATTGCGGCATTTATGTTTGGTGTTACCGGATGTTGTGTTGCGTTGACCCTGATGATCTGGACGATGGGGATTGACTGGCCAATGATTGTTGGTGGTAAGGATTCAATTTCTTTGCCTAACTATATTCCTATAACGTTTGAATTAACTGTTCTTTTTACAGCATTTGGTATGGTAACTACGTTTTTCATATCCAATGGGTTGAGTCCTGCGGCTCATAACCACGAAAGATTTGATGTTCGTGCTACGGACAACAAATTTATTATGGCGATTAACGTAGGTAGAAATTCAATGAGTGAAGATGAAATATCCCGTGCACTAAGAGATAGCGGTGCAGAAGAGGTTAACATCAAACAATTTTAATGTGCTTGGATCGATGAAATTGAAAAGTTTATATAGATATTCCCTGGCCCTGGCTGTTATCATGACCGCTGCATTCAGTTGCACGCGTGACCCAAATAACCCAGGTAAGCAATATGCGCCAAATATGTACCTGCCGGTTGGATACGAACCATACAGACAGGAAAAAGCAAATCCGATTAACCCGATGGGTTTAACAATGCGTTTGCCAGTTGAAGGAACAGTAGCGCGTCGTAACTACAACACATCTTTTGGTAAGGGAGATTCCTCACAAGTAGATCTTATGGTTTACAACATTCCGGCAGATAGTATTTCTATTTCTGAAAGAGTATTGAAAAATCCGGTACCTCTTAATGAAAAAAGCCTTGCAGAAGGTAAAGTTTTATTTGAGAGATATTGCCAGCATTGTCATGGAGCTACGGGAGCAGGTGATGGTAAAGTCGCAGCTGTTTACAAGGGGGTTCCGAATTACGCAAGTGATGCTTACAAGAACTTAAACGAAGGACATATTTTCCATGTTATTACTTACGGTAAAGCACGGATGTGGCCACACGGTTCACAAATTAATCCTGAGGAGCGCTGGAAAATTGTACATTATGTACAAAAGCTGCAAAAAGGAGCATAATTTATTTTTGATAACTGAGAAATAATATTTGAATAATGGCATCAGCACATTCGATTCCTTCTATTGAAGAACGGTTTGAATTCACTTCGGGAGCTAAAAGAAACCTTATCATTGGAGGAGCTATTGGAGCGGCTTTAGTGGTAGTAGGGATTTATCTTGCGGCGCAACCGGGAGGACATCATGAAGCAGAAGCGGCACATGGTGCAGTTAATGCAATAACCGGACATGCTGCGGCGGCTAGTCATGAAGCAGCGGGTCATGCTGTTGAAGAACATCATGTTAGCTGGCTTACACGTATCTGGGCTAATATTTGGGTAAATGCAGTATATTTTACTGGTATATCGGTTGTAGGTATGTTTTTCATTTCCTACAACTATCTTGCACAAGCAGGATGGTCAGCAGTATTTAAAAGAGTTCCGGAAGCAATGCCTGCATTTTTGCCAATAACCGGCGTTATCATGCTTTTGGTATTCATTTTTGGAGGTCATGATTTATTTCACTGGACACACAGCGAAGTGTATGAAGTAGGTGGTCCCGAATATGATGAAGTATTGGCAGGAAAACACGGATATCTGAATACACCATTTTTTGTAGGCAGATTAATATTTTATTTTGTTGCATGGTATTTCATGTGGAGAAAGATACGTCAGTTTTCTTTGGAAGAGGATCAAATCGGTGGAACAGAATTATATGATAAATCAATACGTCTAGGAACAGCATTTCTTGTAATTTTTGGAGTAACATCTTCTACATCTGCCTGGGACTTTGTTATGTCAATTGACCCGCACTGGTTCAGTACGATGTTTGGGTGGTATACTTTGGCAAGCTGGCACGTAGCCGGATTGGCAGTTATCACTTTGACAGTTGTTATGCTGAGAGAAAGAGGATATCTTAAAGCTGTAAATTCAAGTCACCTTAGAGATTTAGGGAAATTCGTTTTTGCATTTAGTATTTTCTGGACCTATGTATGGTTTGCTCAGTTCCTTTTGATCTATTATGCTAACCAGCCGGAAGAAATTATTTATTTCATTGAGCGTTTCAGAGGACATGGAAGTATTTTCAAAGCTCCATTCTTCATAACTTTGTTCCTTAATTTCTTCTTGCCATTCCTGGTTTTGATGACAAGAGATTCTAAGTTTACGCATTCAATTCTTAAAGTGGCATGCTGGAGTGTAATCATCGGACATTATATGGATTTTTACACGAACATTATGCCTGGTAGCGCCGGGGATACAGCGGGATTTGGACCGTTGGAATGGGGATTTTTCTTAGTCTTCATTTGTGGATTTGTTTGGTCAATGGCGACTCAGTTGGAAAAGGCAAATTTGATTCCAAAGCACCACCCAATGTTGGAAGAATCATTGCATCACGATATCGCCTAATTTGCTTAACCTGTTATTATCATGTATTTTATCATTGCAATAGTTGCCTTAGTTTTTGTGGTTCTCACCGGTGTTGTGATTTCCAGGTTGCAAGGCGTTCTCACAAGTGTTAAGAAGCCAGAATCTGCTGATGCTGTGCCGGAAGGTAATAGCTGGAATGGGGCCATGTTTATCGTTATCCTTGTAGCTGCGGTAATCGGGATTACTTGGTCTTACCTGCATGCAAGAGAACATTTTTTACCGATTGCTTCGTCTGTACACGGTAGAAGAACGGATGATCTGTTTTGGTTTTCAATGGGTATTCTGACAATTCCGTTTGCCTTTGTTAACTTTTTGATTTTCTTCTTTGCCTGGAAATATCAGTACAAAAAAGGAAATAAAGCATCCTTTTATCCAGATAACCATAAGTTGGAACTTATCTGGACGATCATTCCTGCCATTGTAATGGCCATGTTGGTTTTTACAGGTTGGAAAGCTTGGTCTGATATTACCTCAGATGCTCCTGCTGATGCGGAAGTTATTGAAATCACAGGAAAGCAGTTTAACTGGATTGTTCGTTATGGTGGTGTTAGCGATAATAAACTTGGTAACTACAATTACAAGTTGATTGATGCGCAAAATGAAGTAGGTATAGATCTGTCTGATGAAAATTCATTTGACGATTTCCTTAACCCTACGGAAATGCACATTCCTGTTAACAGACCCGTACTTTTGAAAATTCGTGCGCGTGACGTTTTGCATAGTGTATTCATTCCTCACATGCGTGTGAAAATGGATGCAGTACCAGGCATGCCAACTAAATTTTGGTTTGTTCCGGACAAGACAACTGCTCAAATGCGTGCTGATCTGAATGATCCGAATTTCAAATATGAAATTGCTTGTACAGAGGTTTGTGGTCAAGGCCATTTCTCTATGAAATTGAACCTTGTTGTTGAAGACGAAGCTTCATATAAAAAATGGTGTGCTGAACAAACAACTTTTCTTCAGACATACCCGGAATATCTTGCGAAAGTACCTGATAACTTGAAAGCCAAGGCAATGAAAGGTTTGCCAGCTGAAACCACAACACCGGCAGATACTGCTAAAACAGCTTCGGTTGGTGGTGGAATGGGAACAAGTGCAGCACTTCGCTAATTTTATTAATTTAAATACAAAACAGGCATATGTCAGCTATTGAAGGAATGGAAGCCGCTGTACACCATGAGGAACATGCGCACCATCACGAGGCACAAAGCTTTTGGCAGAAATACGTATTTTCTGAGGATCACAAGGTTATAGCAAAGCAATACCTGATCACGGGTATTCTCTGGGCGGTGATTGGGATTTCTATGTCCGTAATCTTCCGTATCCAACTTGGTATGCCAGACTCTAACTTGTCATGGTTGAGACCTTTGTTTGGAAACTGGATTAGCGAAACTGGTAAACTGGATCCTAACTTTTACCTGGCTTTGGTTACAATGCACGGTACCATTATGGTATTCTTTGTACTTACAGCAGGTTTGAGTGGTACTTTCAGTAACTTCCTGATCCCTCTGCAAATTGGTGCAAGAGATATGGCATCAGGATTTATGAACATGTTATCATACTGGTTCTTCTTCCTGGCCAGCGTTATCATGTTCGCCTCTTTATTCTTACAAACTGGTCCTGCTGCGGGTGGGTGGGTAATTTATCCTCCATTGAGTGCATTACCGCAAGCGCATCCAGGTTCAGGAATGGGGATGACGCTTTGGTTGGTAAGTATGGCTCTTTTCATTGTGTCACAATTATTAGGAGGTATCAACTATATCACGACTGTAATTAATTTACGTACCCGGGGTATGTCATTTGACCGTCTTCCTTTGACAATCTGGTCTTTCCTGATTACGGCAATTTTGGGGCTTATATCTTTCCCAGTATTGTTCTCGTCTGTATTGCTTTTGATCTTTGATCGTCACTTTGGAACGAGTTTCTATCTTTCTGAGATCTATATTAATGGTGAAGCACTTCCAAATGTCGGTGGTAGCCCAATCCTTTTCCAGCATTTGTTCTGGTTCCTTGGTCACCCTGAGGTATATATTGTACTTCTTCCTGGTCTTGGTATCACGTCAGAAGTTATTGCGACAAATTCACGTAAGCCAATCTTTGGTTACCGTGCGATGATCGCATCCATGTTAGGTATTGCATTCCTTGCCTTTATTGTATGGGCTCACCATATGTTTGTAACAGGTATGAATCCGTTCCTTGGATCTGTATTTATGTTCCTTACTTTGATTATTGCGGTACCATCTGCAGTAAAAGGGTTTAACTACATCACAACCTTATGGAAGGGTAACATCGTATTTACACCAGGTATGTTGTTTGCGATTGGTATGGTATCCTTATTCGTATCAGGTGGTTTGACAGGTATTATACTTGGAAACAGTGCTTTGGATATTCAGCTTCATGATACTTATTTCGTAGTAGCTCACTTTCACCTTGTAATGGGTGCAGCTTCAGCTTTTGGTTTGTTTGCAGGTGTTTATCACTGGTTCCCTAAGATGTTCGGTAAAATGATGAACCGGACATTAGGTCAGATTCACTTCTGGTTTACGTTTGTAGGAATTTACCTGATCTTTATTCCAATGCATTATGTTGGTATCGCAGGTTTCCCACGTCGTTATTATCAATTCACAAGCTACGACTTTACGCATAAATTTATGGACATGAATATGTTCATAACAGTAGCAGCGATTCTGTCATTCCTTGCTCAGTTTATATTCCTTTATAATTTCTTCAGCAGCATTTTCAGAGGCAAAACAGCTCCTCAAAATCCATGGAGATCTAATACACTGGAATGGACTACGCCAATTGTTCCTGGTCATGGTAACTGGGAAGGCGAAATACCAGCAGTGTATCGTTGGTCATATGATTATAGCAAACCTGGTGCAACGGAGGATTTTATACCTCAGAATATACCTTATTCTCAAACATTGGAATCTAATTTCCCACATGAGAATGAGTTGATTGCGACCGAAAAAGAAATAGCGGCTCAGAATTTTAATGACCAGTTTAACCAAGCTCATTGATTCACGTGTTAACCGTCGTTTTCGGCGGTTAACACTGAATACAGTTATTGTCCTTTACATCCTTATCATGGTTGGTGGGGTAGTAAGAAGTACCGGAGCTGGTATGGGATGTCCTGATTGGCCTAAATGCTTTGGTAGCTGGATTCCTCCAACGGAGGCCTCACAGCTACCATTAGATTATAAGGAGATATACGGAGCTAAACTCAAAGGCGAAGTAATATTCAACCCGGTAAAAACCTGGATAGAATATGTAAACCGTCTTTTCGGAGCTTTTACAGGTATTATGATTTTCATAACACTTGTAGCGTCCACTCCTTACTTAAAAACAAACAGAAAAAGCTTGTTTGGATTCAGTCTGTTAGCTTTTGTTTTGGTAGGGTTTCAGGGTTGGTTAGGATCTAAGGTAGTATCTTCCGAGTTACATCCTGTGATGATTACAGTTCATATGCTTTTAGCAATTGTTATTGTTTTCATTTTGATTTACCTGTTTATCAGATCTTCCTATTCATCAGAAAAAGATGGTAAGCAGATCGCCAACAAAGGCTTGATTGATAAATTGTCTGTCATTGTTCTTGTATTATCACTTATCCAGATTTTATTAGGGACCCAGGTTCGTGAGGTAATGGATGAAGTTATTCGGGCGTTGGGATACTCCGGGCGTGCACAATGGATCGAAACACTGGGAGTGCCTTTTTATATTCATCGTTCTTTCTCTATACTGGTACTTGTTTCAAATGTATTTTGGGTGAATAAAATAAATCACTCGATTGAAGGAGAATCCAGAATCAAACAAATGGGAAAAGTTTGTCTGGTGATTTTAGGACTGGAAATATTGACAGGCGTGATAATGGCATATTTTGGAGTACCGGCATTTGCGCAGCCAATTCACTTGACGCTGGCAATAATTATGATCGGATTTCAATTCATGATGTGGCTGCTGATGAATGCAAATCAGTTATCGTGGAGCAGAGATATTGTTAAATTGAGTAAGGATTTAGTGTAGTTGGAAATTGAGCAGAATAATGACATCAGCACAGGAAGGTTTGAATTTAAAAGTTGGAGATAAAGTAAAGGCTTTGTTTGAATTGTTGAAATTCAGACTGGCATTTTTGATCGCTTTTTCTGGTGCGATGGGATATAGTTTAGGAGCCAGTAGCATTAGTTGGGTTAAAATCGTTCTTTTCTGTATTGCTTCTATTGGAATCACCGGTGCTGCGAATATCATTAACCAGATCCTGGAAATTGATCTGGATAAAATGATGAAAAGAACAGAGAATCGTCCTTTGCCAAGTGGCAGGGTAACGGTTGAACAGGCGATCATCTGGGCTGTATTTCTTGGTATTTCCTCTCTTTTCATTTTCATTATATATTGCAATCTCATAAGTGGATTACTGGCCTTATTATCGCTGGTTTTATATGGATTTGTCTACACTCCTTTGAAACGCGTCGGTCCGATTGCTGTTTTTGTGGGAGCTTTTCCCGGAGCATTTCCTCCAATGATAGGCTGGGTAGCAGCTACAAATCATTTCGGTCTTGAACCAGGGATTTTATTTGCGATCCAATTTTTCTGGCAGTTCCCGCATTTTTGGGCTATTGCCTGGGTTTTGGATGACGATTACAAACGTGCAGGGTTTAAATTATTACCAGCAAACGGTTTGAAAGATGCAGATACAACGATGCAAATCATGATTTACACGTTATTTTTGCTTCCAATAGGTTGGTTACCTTACAAGTTGGGTATGACTGGAATCAATTCAGCTTTCATAGCAACAGTTTTTGGCGTTTTGTTCCTTGCTCAGACCTTTCATTTGATGAGGAAATGCTCTGATAAAACGGCCCGCCAATTGATGTTTGGTTCCTTTGTATATTTGCCTATTGTTCAGATTGCGTTTTTGTTGGATAAATTGTGATATAGTATTTAAGTGAAATGGAAAATATTCAGCAGTTAAAAGTAGATAAAGAGCCGAAGGAAACGCTTGCCATGGATCCAATGAAGTTCATTCTTTGGTTGTTTCTGGTAAGTATCATCATGCTCTTCGCGTCTCAGACAAGTGCATACCTTGTAAGAAGGGCAGAAGGTAATTGGCTGGAATTTGCAATGCCAAAAATTTTCTGGTATAGCTCAGCAGTTCTGGTAGTTAGCAGTCTTTCTATGCAATGGGCTTATTTTGCTGCAAAAAAAGATGATTTCAAGACTTTGAAAATAGCAATTTATGTTACTTTTGCACTTGGAATCGCATTCCTTTGGATGCAGTTTGAAGGATGGAAAGATCTGGTAGCAGCAAATGTTTATTTTGTAGGAAACCCATCTGGTTCGTTTTTTTATGTGTTTACAGGATTACACGGATTTCATATTATCAGCGGTCTTATTGTGCTGCTATATGCATTGAGAGCGGTATTCCGTTTTAAAGTGCATTCCAAGAGTTTGAGACAGATACAGATCTGTGCTACTTACTGGCATTTTCTGGATTTACTTTGGTTATACCTTTTTGTTTTTTTATTGACTTTTAATTGATAATTTTTCACCAATGGCTGCACATGTAACAACACCTGGCACGGTAGAACCCAAAATGTGGATGGGCGGGATCGAGCCTATGAAAGCAAGTTACGGGAAATTGATGATGTGGTTTTTCCTCATCTCAGATACTTTTACTTTCTCCGCCTTGCTGGTGGCTTATGGAACTGCACGTTTTAGTTTTCCTGCCTTTGCCGGAAAAGCAGCAGATTTTAAATTCTCCGACCTATACTGGCCTATACCTGAAAAAGTATATGAATCTGTTCCTTTCTTGCATGGAACATCGTTGCCATTGGTTTTTGTAGGGATTATGACATTTATTCTTATTGCAAGTAGTGTTACAATGGTACTTGCAGTAGAAGCCGGCCACCGTATGGACCGTGCGAATGTTGAAAAATATATGCTTTGGACAATTCTTGGAGGTTTCACATTTCTTGGATGCCAGGCTTGGGAATGGAGTCACTTTATCCATGGAACAGATGCTGGTTCAATGATGAGAGTTTTTGAAAACGGATCATATGTGGAGAAAGTGATCTACGGAGCAAATCTTACACAAAACCAGTATGGTCCTCCCGCATTTGCTGATTTCTTCTTCTTCATCACCGGGTTTCACGGAACGCACGTATTTAGTGGAGTTATATTGAATATTCTTATTTTCTTCCGTTCTGCGACTGGTTTTTATGACAAACGCGGAAGTTATGAAATGGTTGAAAAAGTTGGTCTTTACTGGCACTTTGTAGACCTTGTTTGGGTATTTGTATTTACATTCTTTTATCTGGTTTAATCAACAGGAGCTTATATAATTCTAAATCATATGTCAGAAGTACATCATATACACGAGCAGGATCCTCACGCAGGTGCAGAACAACGCAAAGCAATCTGGAAAACATTCTGGATTCTTCTAGTCCTGACGTCACTTGAATTCCTTATCGCTTTTACAGTTCCTCATGGAGTTTTGAAGGTTTCGATTTTCATCATTATGACAATTGTGAAAGCATTTTATATCGTAGGTGAATTTATGCACCTTAAGCATGAAACCAAAACGCTGATCTGGTCGATACTTGTTCCTATAATATTTATTGCCTGGTTGATCCTCGCACTTCTTCTTGAAGGAAATGCTATTTTTGAGGCAGTATTCAAGTAGATAAAACGTTATGATAAACTTCCGTAAAGCCGGGTTACTGATTGTCACATTAGTAATTCCGGCTTTAGTTTTTACATTTTTAAAATTCTTCGCGACTAATCATTATGATCTTCAGCACTACTTTCCAGTGAAAGATCTATCAGGGAAAGTTATTGTAATTGATGGTGATACTGCTTTTTACAAGGTTCCTGTTATAAGCCTGAAGGATACAAATGGCAGAGCAATTTCAGAAGAATTTGGTAAGGGACAGGTAACTGTGGTTGGATACTTGCCGGAGCATTGTATGGATAGATGCGAAATTGTCTTTGGTCAGGTTGAACGTGTTTTCGCGCTAAGAGAAACCATTCCATACCTGAATTTAATTACGCTGGCAGATAAGTGGACAGGAAAGAAACAAAATTATCCGCAGGAGCTTGGCACAAACGGATGGAAAGTGTTGACCGGATCGGAGGAGGAAATTAAAGATACCTGGGATTCTAAATTGAAGTTGCTCACTGAAATCCCTGGTTCGAAAACTAATTCTTTGGAAACGAAGTTAGTACTGATAGATGCCGAAGGACATATACGAGGCTATTACAATGCATCTGATTCGGAAGAGACCAATAGGTTGATGGCTGAAATTAAGATTTTGGATTACGAGAAAAAGGAAAACTACAAATAGTTATGGCAACTGTTTTGCTTGAAGAAAATAAAAAGTATAGAAAAATAATTAATGTCCTGGCTATTGCAATCCCCGTTGCAGTAGCCGTTCTTATCGGTATCCGTCAGAAAATCGATTTGGGTCCATGGACAAAAGTTCTGCCGCATGTTATCGGGATGCTGAATACAGCTACAGCTATTCTATTAATACTGGGATTTTATTTTATCAAAGTCAATAACCGTAATGCGCACCGGTTAATTATGACCGTTGCATTTGTTTTGGGTGCTGTTTTTTTGGTTTGTTATATTCTGTATCACATTTCAAATGAATCTACACCTTTCGGGGGTTCCGGGTTTATCCGGCCAATTTATTATTTCCTTTTGATCTCACATATCGTATTATCGGTTGTGGTCGTTTGGTTTGTATTAAGAGCCGTGTATTTTGGTTATAGTAATCAGCTTGCAGAACATAAAAAAGCCGTGAAGTGGGCGTTTCCAATCTGGTTATATGTCAGTGTGAGCGGTGTAATTGTTTATTTACTTATCAGTCCTTATTACACATGAAAAAGTTTCTGGTGATTTTTGGATGTTTTATAGCTTTTTTTATCCTGACAATTCCTTCGTCGATGGCACAATGTGCTATGTGCAGAGGAACCGTTGAAAGTTCAATGGGAAATGGCAGGAATAATGTTGGCGTTGGTTTGAATACCGGTATTATGTATTTATTCATGATGCCTTATTTATTGGTTGCCGTGATTGGATATATGTGGTATCGCCACAGTAAAAAAGCACAACAGGAACGTCAGTTTATAAATGCAAGAGTCAGTCAGGCGTTGAATCGTCAATAGAATATATCATTTTGAAAAAGGCGGAATCGTTATCGGTTTCGCCTTTTTTTATGGACTTCATTACAATTATGTTGTTGTGTATGAAAATAATTATTTGTTAAAAAGTGCTTACAGGTAGGTGTAGAAATGAAGGTTACAGTCTTTTAATGGTAAACAGACTTTTATGCGGTTATTCATCTTAGCAGTTTTAATATTTATAAGTTTATCCGGTAGCGCCCAGATCATTTCCACAGCCAAACCCTGGACTTATTGGTGGTGGATGGGAAGTGCGGTAACCAGAGAGGATATCACCGCACAACTGGAGGAATTTGCTAAATCAGGATTGGGCGGTGTGCATATCATTCCTATCTATGGAGTGAAGGGTTATGAATCTGATTTTATTCCATTTTTAACGGATCACTGGCTGGATGTTATGCAACATACCGTTTCAGAAGGGAAACGTCTGGGACTTGGTGTTGACATGACTACCGGCACAGGCTGGCCATTTGGCGGGCCTAATGTAAGCAAACAAATGGGGGCCAAAGCAATAAGTTTTAAAGACAATAAATGGGTCGTTGTTCCAACAAAACAGGAAGTGAAACGTGCTGCGCCCGGGGGAGAAGGATTGGTTTTTGATCCGTTTCATCCAACGGCTATGTCAAATTATCTTCTAAGATTTGAAGCGGCTTTTGTCCATGCCAAGGAGAAACCAAGATCCATGTATATGGATTCATATGAGGCTTATGGTGCTAATTGGACGGATGATTTTTTGAAAGAATTTAAATCGCGAAGAGGTTATGCGCTCCAGGATACTCCTGAGCTTTTAACAGATAGTTCAGGAAAGCCAGAATCTGTCTTGGTGAAAATAGATTATCATCAAACCCTGGCTGAATTGTTGCGTGAACGATACGCGCATGTCTGGACGCAGTGGAGCAAGGAACAGGGTTTTCTGACACGATATCAGGCCCACGGTTCTCCGGGCAATCTGTTGGACTTATATGACGAAGCGGACATTCCGGAAACTGAATCTTTTGGAACCAGCCGTTTTTCCATTCCGGGATTAAGAGTGGATCCGGATTATTCCGAGAAACAATTTGGTACGCCAAATCCACTGGCAATGAAATTTGCATCTTCCGCAGCTGATTTCTCAGGAAAAAAACTGGTAAGCTCCGAAACCGGCACCTGGCTTGCAAACCATTTCAAAGTTTCTTTGTCACAGGTAAAGCCACAGATTGACGAACTTTTTACAGCCGGGATCAATCACATTTTTTATCACGGGACAACCTATTCACCAGTCGCCGAAATCTATCCCGGCTGGTTATTTTATGCTTCTACCAATTTTGGTCCATCTTCACATTTTGCTGAGCATTTTAATTTATTAAATCAATATGTAGAGCGCTGCCAGACGTTGTTGCAGGAAAGTAAGCCCGACAACGATATTCTGGTTTACTTCCCAATCCATGACTTGTGGTCAACGCCGGCCAAATCTGCGGGTGGTGTACATTTATTAGAAGTTCATCATGTGGATCGTTGGCTTTTACAATTACCATTTGGACAGCTTACGACAAAACTCTGGCAGGAAGGATACACTTTTGACTACGTATCGGATCGTCAATTGATGCGCTTATCTGTGAACAAAGAAGGAAATCTTAGTTCGGGATCGGCAACTTATAAAACTATTGTTATTCCGCCGTCAACCTACATGCCGGATGAAACACTTTCTCAGCTTTTGAAACTAGCCAAGGAAGGGGCAAAAATTGTTTTTGCGGATCATGTACCCGTTAAGGTTACTGGCTACAATGTAAATGAAGCAAGACAAAAAGAGTTTGATATAAAACTTGCAGAATTAACAAATCAGAAACAAAATGTATTGGTAGATAAAGCTTGGGAATCTGCTTTGGCTAAACAAGGCGTTGTTCAGGAAAAATGGGCTAAACTTGGTTTAACTTTTATCAGAAAATCTCAGAATGGCAAACCAGTTTATTTCATTGCAAATGTTGGAAATACTTTTCAGGAAGGCTGGATAAGTCTGGGCAAAATTGCCGGCAATGTGGAACGATATGATCCACTTACAGATATGTCCGCCAATTTATCACAGCGTAATGAAAATAATAACAATGAAATTTTTCTATCACTTAAACCCGGGCAGTCTTGTTTTTTAAGAGAGTCGGCTAGCAAAAGTGAGGCAGTTCCGGTATTTATTTCAACAAAACAACAACAGATTTCAGGAACCTGGAAAGTTGATTTTTTAAAAGGCCGTCCTTCCATTCCTGCTTCTGGAAAACTTCTAAAACCGGCCTCATGGGTGACGCTTTCCGATACTGCACGATATTTCTCGGGAACTGCTCGTTACTCAGTTACTTTTGATCTGACAGCTGAAGTTCGTGATTCAAAAAATATTACATTGGATTTAGGAGATGTTCGAGAAGTTGCTGCTGTGAAACTGAATGGAAAAGAGGTCGGTATTGTCTGGTCAATTCCTTTTCAATTAAATATTACCCCGGAGTTATTAAAAGAAAGGGGAAATAAGCTGGAAATAGAGGTAACCAATCTTTCTGCGAATTATATGCGGCATAGGGATAAAAAATTACCAGACTGGAAGAAATTTTATGACATCAACATTGTCGATATAACATACAAAAAATTCGATGCGGCGGGATGGCAGCCTATGCCTTCGGGTCTATTAGGGCCGGTTAGATTTTTATATTGAAATACAGACAGATTCTCAAGAATTCCAGGAGGCTCCAATGGAGCCAGCACTTTTGATATTTCAAGTTTCTTGCTACAAACAGGAAGCCACGCTGTGGCTATAATTCAGGAGAAACAGAAAGAAATTATTTTAACATCTGAGAATTGTTTCAAGAGATAAATCCCGCTCCATTGGAGCATCCTGTTTACAGCAATCGAATTTTAAACATCAATCAGGACACCATCGGAGTCTCCTGGATTTGAACAATAACTATTCCCAAAGCGGGTAAGGTTCCAATTGAATTTTTTGTATAAAGAATATATTGGTTGATTGGTAAAACAAGTTTTTTCATTGACCCAGGAGGCTCCAATGGAGCTAACACTTTTGATATTTCAAGTTCCTTGCTATAAACAGGAAGCCACGATGTGGCTATAATTCAGGAGAAACAGAAAGAAATTAATTTAACATATGAGAATTGTTTCAAGAGATAAATCCCGCTCCATTGGAGCATCCTGTTTACAGCAATCGAATTCTAAACACCAATCAGGACTTCATGGGAGTCTCTTGGATTTCAACAATAAATATTCTCAAAGCGGATAAGGTTCCAGTTGAATTTTTTGTCCGAAGAATATATTGGTTTTTTTGGTAAAACAAGTTTTTTCATTGACGCAGGAGGCTCCAATGGAGCCAGCACCTTAGATATTTCAAGTTTCTTGCTATAAACAGGAAGCCACGCTGTGGCTATAATTCAAGAGAAACAGAAAGAAATTAATTTAATATCTGAGAATTGCTTCAAGAGATAAATCCCGCTCCATTGGAGCATCCTGTTTATAGAAATCGAATTTTAAACAGCAATCAGGACTCCATCGGAGTCTCCTGGATTTCAACGATAACTATTCCCAAAGCGGGTAATGTTCCAGTTGAATTTTTTGTCCGAAGAATATATTGGTTGATTGGTAAAACAAGTTTTTCATTGACCCAAGAGGCTCCAATGGAGCTAACACTTTTGATATTTCAAGTTTCTTGCTATAAACAGGAAGCCACGCTGTGGCTATAATACAAGAGAAATAAAAAGAAATTAATTTAACATCTGAGAATTGTTTCAAGAGATAAATCCGGCTCCATTGGAGCATCCTGTTTATAGCAATCGAATTCTAAACACCAATCAGGACTCCATCGGAGTCTCCTGGATTTCAACAATAACTATTCCCAAAGCGGATAATGTTCCAGTTGAATTTTTTGTCCGAAGAATATATTGGTTGACTGTTCAAAGGAAAGCGTATAATCTGAGACATAAAACTGACGTTTTCCTGTACCTTTTTCATTCACCAGATAATGTTGTTCAAGCCATGCCCGGAGTGAATGTGCTACGATTTCAGACGTATCAAGGATTTCCACATCATTTTCATAATATTTACAGATCTGATTTTTGATCAAAGGATAATGCGTACAGCCCAGAATTAATGCTTCAATACCATCCAGGGAAGGATCCGAAAGATAACTGTCAATAATACTTTCACTGATATTATTATCAAAAAAACCTTCTTCAATCATTGGAGCCAATAATGGCGTGGCCAAGGATTTTAACTGAATATTTTTGTCCAGGGCATCAACCTTCTTTTTATAAACATTAGACAAAACTGTTTGTTTGGTACCAATAAGCCCAACCGTTTTACCATCATAATGTTCCTTGATATAGTCAACAACCGGATCAATTACATTTAAAACTTTCGCTTTACTCCCTACATATTCGCGTACAAGTTCAAAAGCTGCCGCCGAGGCAGAATTACAGGCAATTAGAATTAATTTACAATTCTGCTGCAAAAGCATATTGCATATTTTGATGGAATATGCCTGAATAGACGCCGTTGATTTATCCCCGTATGGCAAATGGGCGGTATCTCCAAAATAAATGGTATTTTCATTAGGCAGAAGACGTGTCACCGCACTGGCAACAGTCATACCGCCAATGCCGCTGTCAAATATTCCTATGGGAGCTGATGAGTCAAACATTCGGTAAATCAGATTTGTACTAAAATGTCATAAAGCTAAATGAACCGTTTAAATATTCCTGTTGAAATGAAAGAATATTATTTGGAACAATAAATTTAAAAAATAATAAATTTATAATACATTGATTATCAAATATTTGAATTTAGCTGAAGTGGATTTATAATACTAAAAGCAGAAAATTTATCAAAAGCCATAAGATATATGCAACCTCAGCTATACCTTTTAACATCTTACCATTGAAACAACATTAGGAATGGGTCGAATTTTATCATTTTTCAATCAGGAGGCACAGCTCGTCAAAGCCCTTAAGCACGGAGATGCAAAGGCGCAGCGGCAGGTGTACGAAAAATACGGTCCGCGTATGTTGGGCGTATGCTTCCGGTATGTAGGTGATGAAATGACGGCAGAGGATGTGATGGTGGAAGGTTTTTTGAAAGTATTTGGTAAAATTGACCAGTTTAACAGTGAGGGAAGTTTTGAAGGGTGGATGAGGCGCATTATGGTGAACGAGGCGTTAGGATTGTTGAGGAAGAAAAGAAAAATGCCTGAGGATATTTTGTCAGATGAGGCGGCCAATATTCCTGATTATAATTATGCAGATCAGCATCTTGATACACAGGAATTACTGGATCTTATCGAACAATTACCAGTGGGTTATCGGACGGTTTTCAATTTGTATGCTATCGAGGGTTACGCCCATAGCGAAATAGCAGAAGCATTAGGAATAACAGAAAGTACATCAAAATCCCAGCTGCACAGGGCGCGTGCAATGTTGCAGAAGATGGTTGGAGCGTGGGAAAATGATTCAAAAAAAAAACTAAATTATGAAAAAGCATCCAGTTGATGATCTTTTTAAGAAGAGACTTAATTCGTTGGAAAAACAACCTTCGGAATTAGCGTGGGAGCGGATACAGCAAGGACAGAAAAATAAATCCCGGCGAATTGCCGCCTGGGTTTGGTATGCCGCTGCGAGTGTGAGTATGGCTTTGATTTCGGGATATGCTGTTTGGCAAAATCAGTCTGAGAATTCCGGAAAACCATCGAATCAGACAGAAATGGCTATGGTGGAGAAAACTATCCCTGAAACGGGATTGCCGGAAATACCTGAGGCTGGCAAGACGAATAAGACTATTGCCCGGGCGGATAAGGAAGGAGAAGTTTTGTTAAATAAATCTTCTGTTAAGGTTGTGCAAAATTCAAAATTACCTGCGGATCGGAAAATACGTGAGGTAGTTAGGAAAGCGCAGGATCAGGAAATAAAGGAGATCAGGGAAAAAGATGCGGATATCATACAGGTTACGGTTATTAAAACGACAAAACCGGAAGAAACCAAAACTGATATTCAGCAGCCCGTACTTTCCGAAAAGGTAAATACAAAATCTGTTGAAGTGGCGCAAGTGGAAGATAAAAAGGCCGATCGTACAATCGTTGTTGAAATTGAAGAGCCTAAAAATGAATTTAAAGATAAAAAGCCATCGCGTTTGGCCAGAGTTTTCCGCCAGCTGAAAAATGTTCGTGAAGCTGAGCCGGTTGATTGGGACGATGTTGGTTTTAATCCAAAAAATATTCTTGCAAGAGTAGATGACCGACCTAACACTAACGATGAAAAAGTATCAGGTAAACGTGAAAGAAAAAATTAACGGTAACGCTATTAGCCATGAAAATTAAATTTATCGGAGTATTTATGATACTTCTGTCGCTCACACGAGTATGGGCGGGAAGTGATGTGAAACCATCGCTGAATAAGGGAAGTTTAAACGATTCGATTATTGTGCGTTTTGGTAACAAAACCAGAATGGTGATCTATGGGGAGAATAAACGGGAATTGGAAAAAATCCTGAAATATGATCTTAACACACTTTTGAAAGACTTGAAAGTGAGGCTTGATAGCTCGCAACAGGACACAACGCTGATTGTTGAGGAATTCAGCGGGACTGATTATCTGAAAAACAAGCCTGATTTGGCAGATGATAAAAATTATGTCCGAATTGGTGGGAGAGGATTACATATAAAAAATGGTAATAAAAGCGTAAGCATTGATCAGGGTACGGTAACGGTTATTGATGAGGGGGAGAATGGAAGTATTGAAAAGATAGGAAGAGCAGCCAAGATGTATGTGCCATCCTGGGGATCGAGCCCGAGGAAAGGGTTCAATGTCAGCCTTGGATTAAATGCTTATGGGAGCAATACGCCGATGATGAGCAGTACCAATCCATCTACTGAAAACGCCATGCCGGATTTAAAACCATGGGGGTCAAGATATGTAAGTCTTGGATACGTGGCTTCTACCACCATAGCAACAGGACAAAAAGCAAGACTTCATCTGGATTTTGGAATTGATTTTTCCTGGTACAATCTGATGTTTCAGGATAGCAAGAAAATCGAGAAATCTACGGATATGACCTATTTTGCACAACCACAAGACGCAGGAAATTATATTAATTTAAAGAAAAGTAAATTCACCGTACCATACGTCAATCTAAGCTTTATGCCTACGCTGAGTTTTCGTAGATCGTTCATTTCACATGTGAGTGCGGGTGCTTACGGCGGATATCGCCTAGGTAGTTATTCAAAGACAATTGCCGAGGGTAGCAAGGATAAGAAATTTAACCGCACCAATTTTTTTGTCAATGATTTCAGGTATGGTCTGGGTTTTGAATTGGGTATACGAAGATTTCCTGATTTGTTCGTCAACTATGATTTAAACAATCTTTACGAGACAAATCGTGGCCCGGCAGTGAAAATGTTAAGTTTTGGTATAAAATTGTTTTAATACTAACCTATTGATTTCGTGCCTGCTAGAATGGACTTTCTGACAGGCACGAAATTTTTTTAAAAATATTTTTCCAAATAAGTTGCAGGAGATTTAAAAAGATCATAATTTTGCAGCTCCAAAAGTGAGACAAGAGGTTCTCACGGTTGTATTGAAATGTTGAAAGGGGGTGTACCAGAGTGGCCAAATGGGGCAGACTGTAAATCTGCTGGTGTACGCCTACGGTGGTTCGAATCCATCCGCCCCCACAGTTTAAACCAGGGTTTTCTTTATGTTTACCAGTATAAAGATAGGTTTATAACAAATGCGAAAGTAGCTCAGCTGGTAGAGCGATAGCCTTCCAAGCTATAGGTCGCGAGTTCGAACCTCGTCTTTCGCTCATTTTTAAGACACGTCAAGCGACTAGCGAAAACATTCATTTTGAAGCCCTTTCGCTGGTCGCTTTTGGCTGTGGTTTAAACTGAGATTAATTTCTCACGCGAATGTGCTAAACGTAGCATTTCGAAAAAATTGAAATTTTGCTGTTGTAGCTCAGGGGTAGAGCACTTCCTTGGTAAGGAAGAGGTCAGGGGTTCAAATCCCCTCAATAGCTCGGAGAATGCTTAGAAATAGCATTTGATCGGATAGATTTGAAATGAAATTCTCAGATGATCCGTAAAGATTTTGATCCTTGCATTTAGTTTTTTTGATTTTGAAGGGCTTGGTAAATGTAAGCTAAAAGGGATCAATCAATAGTGTTTAATAAATTCGTAATAACTTCAAATTTTAAGCGTACTTAGGACATGGCAAAAGAGACGTATGACCGCTCGAAACCCCACGTGAATATTGGTACTATCGGGCACGTTGACCACGGTAAAACTACTCTTACAGCGGCAATTACAACTGTATTGGCAAAAAAGGGTTTAGCAGTATTGCGTGATTTCTCATCAATTGATAATGCACCTGAAGAGAAAGAACGTGGTATCACAATTAATACATCGCACGTAGAATACGCAACAGCAAACCGTCACTATGCTCACGTTGACTGTCCAGGTCACGCGGATTATGTGAAGAACATGGTTACTGGTGCTGCTCAGATGGATGGAGCTATCATTGTAGTTGCTGCAACTGATGGACCTATGCCACAAACTCGCGAGCACATTCTTTTGGCTCGTCAGGTAGGTGTTCCTCAACTAGTAGTATTCATGAACAAAGTGGATATGGTTGATGATCCAGAACTACTTGAACTTGTTGAAATGGAAATCCGTGAGCTTCTTAGCTTCTACGATTACGATGGAGACAACATTCCTGTAATCCAGGGTTCTGCTTTGGGTGGATTGAATGGCGAAGACAAATGGGTTAAAACAATCGAAGAATTGATGGACGCTGTTGACAGCTACATTCCAATTCCTCCACGTATGACTGATCTTCCTTTCCTTATGCCTGTTGAAGACGTATTCTCGATCACTGGTCGTGGTACTGTTGCAACTGGTCGTATCGAAAGAGGAGTAATCAACTCTGGTGAGCCTGTTGATATCTTAGGTATGGGTGCAGAAGGTCTTAAATCAACCGTAACTGGTGTTGAGATGTTCCGTAAAATCCTTGACCGTGGAGAAGCTGGTGATAACGTAGGTCTATTGCTTCGTGGTATTAACAAAGAAGATATCCGTCGTGGTATGGTAATTTGTAAGCCAGGTTCAGTAAAACCTCACGCATCTTTCAAAGGTGAAGTTTATGTACTTTCAAAAGAAGAAGGTGGACGTCACACTCCATTCTTTAACAAATACCGTCCTCAGTTCTACTTCCGTACCACGGACGTAACTGGTGAAATCACGCTTCCAGCTGGTGTTGAAATGGTTATGCCAGGTGACAACATCACAATCGAAGTGAAATTGATCAGCAAGATTGCTATGGAAAAAGGTCTTCGTTTCGCGATTCGTGAAGGTGGACGTACCGTAGGTGCAGGTCAGGTAACTGAAATTCTTGACTAATCAAGATAAATGATTTAAAACAAGTGCATTTCTTTTGAAATGCACTTGTTTTTTATAACATTAAATTTGTATCTTTGCAGCCCGAAAGATTGGGTAGCACGAAATACGGGTGTAGTTCAAGGGTAGAATAGCGGTCTCCAAAACCGTTGATGGGAGTTCGAATCTCTCCACCCGTGCATAAGCAAAAAGCAAAAATGGATAAATTTACTTCGTTTCTAAAAGCGTCTTGGGAAGAAATGACCGAGCATGTTACGTGGCCTCCCTTTAACGAGCTTCAGGCGAACACAACATTAGTGCTTGTTGGATCACTTATTTTTGCCTTTGTGGTAGGAGTAATGGACTTTGTTTTTGAAAACGCACTCAGACTGTTTTATCAGTCTTTCTAAGGTTATTTTTTAGCGACACCCCCTGAATGGTATGAGTGGATTAAATTGGTTTGTATTACGTGCTGTGTCAGGACAAGAGAAAAAGATCAAGTCCTACATCGAGAATGAAATAACACGGCAGAAACTCACAGAATTCGTTCCGCAGATTCTTATTCCTTCTGAGAAGATATATGAAATGCGTAATGGAAAAAAGCGGGTTAGGGAAAAAAACTTTTTCCCGGGATACATTATCATTTCCGCTGATCTGTCAAAAGGTGAGGTTTTACACATTATTACAAGTATTCCCGGAGTGATCGGTTTTTTAGGGAACGCAGAAGGGAATTCAAAAGTACCGGTGCCTTTGCGCCAGTCAGAAATCAACCGGATTCTTGGTAGAGTTGACGAAGCAGAACACCACGAAGAAGCACCAAACATGTCTTTCATGAAAGGCGAAACCGTAAAGGTGGTAGATGGACCGTTCAGCGGATTTATCGGTTTGGTTGAAGAAGTATTCGATGAGAAGAAAAAACTCAATGTAGTTGTAAAAATATTCGGGCGTAATACACCCGTTGAATTAAGTTACGCACAAGTAGAAAAGGATAATTGATTGAAAGAACGGGCAGGGTAAGCTTCCACTTGCATGTAAACCGTTTAATTGATCAGTAAACCGAACAAATTCCAAAACAATGGCAAAAGAAATAGGTGGATACGTCAAACTACAGGTAAAAGGTGGCTCAGCCAACCCTTCACCTCCAATCGGGCCTGCATTAGGTTCGAAAGGTTTGAATATCATGGAGTTTTGTAAGCAATTCAATGGCCGTACTCAGGATAAACCTGGTGTGGTATTGCCGGTAGTTATTACGTACTACAAGGATAAGTCTTTTGACTTCGTCATTAAGACTCCCCCGGCCGCAAATCTTCTTCTGGAAGCATCAAAAGTAAAAGTTGGTTCGGCTCAGCCAAACCGTCTTAAAGTTGGTTCAGTTACTTGGGATCAGGTTCGTACGATCGCTGAGACTAAAATGCCTGATCTAAACTGCTTTACAATTGATTCTGCTATGAAAATGATCGCGGGAACGGCTCGTAGTATGGGTATTACCGTAGCTGGCAAAGCCCCGTGGGAAGAAAACAACTAAGCGTAGTTTAAATACGCTAAAGAAACAAAGAACATGGGAAAATTGACCAAAAAGCAAAAAGACGCTCTTTCGAAATACGACGCAACCCAGGCTTATACCTTGGAACAAGCAGCGGAGGTCCTAAAGACGATTTCTTATACTAAATTTGATTCATCTGTTGATATTGACGTTCGTTTGGGCGTTGATCCTCGTAAAGCTGATCAAATGGTACGTGGCGTGGTAACATTGCCACACGGAACCGGAAAGGATGTTCGTGTATTGGTTTTGTGTACTCCTGATAAGGAAGCCGAAGCGAAAGAAGCAGGAGCAGATTTCGTTGGTCTTGACGAGTTTATCACAAAGATAGAACAAGGCTGGACTGACATCGACGTGATTATCACAATGCCTAGTGTAATGGCAAAAGTTGGTAAGTTAGGTAAAGTATTGGGTCCTCGTGGTCTGATGCCAAACCCTAAATCAGGTACAGTTACACCAGATGTAGCTAAAGCTGTGAAAGAAGTTAAAGCAGGTAAGATTGATTTCAAGGTTGACAAATCGGGAATTATTCATACAAGCGTAGGAAAGGTTTCTTTTGGACCAGACCAACTTGCACAGAACGCGACTGAGGTTATTAATACCTTGATCCGCCTTAAGCCTTCATCGGCAAAAGGTACTTACGTAAAAAGCATTCACTTGTCGTCTACGATGAGCCCGGGTGTGACTATTGACAAAAACACGATTCCAGGATTATAATATGACACGGGAAGAGAAAGCAGTAATTATTGACGAGCTAAGTCAGAAATTCTCGAACACGCCATACTTCTATATCACCAGTGCTGCAGGAATGACTGTAAGTGAGGTTAACGTACTTAGAAGCCTGTGCTTCGAGCGCGGTATCGAGTATCGTGTTGTAAAGAATACTCTGATTAAGAAAGCATTAGAAACACTAGATACGGATTATTCTTCTTTCGACACAGTTTTGAAAGGTTTTTCCGGAGTAATGTTTCACCCGGAGTCAGGTAAAGTTCCTGCACAGCTGATTAAAGAATTCAAGAAAAAAGCAGGTAGTGACAAGCTTAAATTTAAAGGAGCTTCTGTTGATTCATCTGTTTTTGTTGGTGAAAGCCAGCTTGACGTTCTGATCGCTCTTAAATCTAAACAAGAGATGGTTGGAGAGATTATCGGTCTGTTGCAATCTCCTGCCAAAAACGTTATCTCGGCTCTTTCGAGCGGTGGCAACAAATTGGCTGGTATTCTTAAGACTTTATCTGAGAAAGAAGACTAATTTATTGAATATCTGCCCGGTTGAGCTCCGCGGGTCAGAGTTAATATTGAGCTCAAAAATTCATCTATTTGTATAATCACAAAATCAAAAATAAAAATGGCAGATTTGAAAGCTTTCGCGGAACAGCTTGTTAACCTTACGGTTAAAGAAGTGAACGAATTGGCTGCAATTCTTAAAGACGAATATGGTATCGAACCAGCTGCTGCAGGTGCAGTTGTGGTTGCAGGTCCAGCTGGTGGCGGTGACGCTCCGGTAGTTGAAGAGAAAACGTCTTTTGATGTAATTTTGAAAGCAGCAGGTGCTAGTAAACTAGCTGTTGTGAAATTGGTTAAAGACCTTACAGGTCTTGGACTTAAAGAAGCAAAAGAACTTGTTGACGGTGCACCGAAACCAGTTAAAGAAGGAGTTGCTAAGGACGAAGCAGAAGCTTTGAAAAAACAACTTGAAGAAGCTGGTGCTGAAGTTGAAGTGAAGTAATTTGCTTTATACCAAACATCAATAAAATCTTGGGAACAAGACCTGACTTTCGTCAGGTCTTTTCCTATTTTGCATGTAAACCAAACAAATTTCACTTCTTTTCGTTTGGTATATATGGCCGAAAGTAAAATTTCATTTTCGGTAATCTAATTCTCCTTCCCGGATAATTGGTCTGAAACACTTCTTTACTCGTAGAAAAGAAGAAAAGGGATCGTTATCTAAATTTCTCTACGAGGCAAACGATTAAGGTTTTAAACTAATTAGTACGATTGCGTGTTGTAAAGAGTTACATCGTCGCTTGGTTTTCGTTCTACTAACCCAAAATCAGACATAGCCTTGGCTACAATTAAAGCAACTCCCAGAAAAAATTTCTCCAGGATTAATCAGATTATTGATTATCCGGATCTGTTGGGAATCCAGGTACAATCATTCCGGGATTTCTTCAGTCTTGATACATCAGTAGAAGATCGTTCTGACGAAGGATTGTACAAAGTTTTCGCTGAGAACTTTCCTATTGCAGATTCACGCGACAACTTCGTGCTGGAATTTATCGATTATTTATTAGAGCCGCCAAAGTATTCTGTCGACGAATCTATTGATCGTGGATTGACTTATGCCGTTCCTCTAAAAGCAAAATTACGTTTGATATGTAATGATGCTGATCACGAAGAATTTGAAACCATTGAACAAGAGGTATTTTTAGGAAATATCCCTTATATGACGGATCGCGGTTCGTTTGTAATCAATGGTGCTGAACGTGTTATTGTTTCTCAGTTACACCGTTCGCCGGGTGTGTTCTTCTCTATGAGCAAGCACACAAACGGTTCTAAATTATATTCTGCACGTATTATTCCGTTTAAGGGTTCATGGATTGAATTCTCAACTGACGTGAATAATGTTATGTATGCATATATTGACCGTAAGAAGAAATTCCCGGTTACTACGCTTTTAAGAGCCATCGGTTTTGGTTCTGATAAGGACATCCTTGATCTCTTCGGACTTTCTGAAGAAATCGGAGCGACACCTACAAATTTGAAAAAAGCTGTTGGCCGTCGTTTGGCTGCGAGAGTTCTCCGCACCTGGACAGAAGATTTCGTGGATGAAGATACCGGAGAGGTAGTTTCTATCCAGCGTAACGAAGTATTGCTTGAGCGTGATTCAACGATCACTCCTGAGGATATCGAAGTTATCGTGGAATCTGGCCAGAAGTCAGTGATCCTTCACAAAGAAGACATGAATGTTGCGGATTATAATATCATTTATAACACGCTGCAAAAAGATAGCTCAAACTCTGACAAAGAGGCTGTTGAGCAAATTTACCGTCAGCTTCGTAACGCAGAAGCACCGGATGAACAAACGGCAAGAGATGTAATCCAAAGTTTGTTCTTCAGTGATAAACGTTATGACCTTGGAGATGTTGGTCGTTATCGTATCAACAAAAAATTAGGTTCTGACACAAGTCTTGACGTTCGCGTTCTGACAACTGGTGATATCGTTTCAATCGTTAAGTATTTGATCGGTCTTATCAATGCGAAAGCAGTTGTCGATGATATTGACCACTTGTCAAACCGTCGTGTTCGTACTGTTGGAGAGCAACTTTACGCACAGTTCGGTGTAGGTTTGGCTCGTATGGCCCGTACCATTAAAGAACGTATGAACGTACGTGATAACGAAGATTTCAAGCCTGTTGATTTGATCAACGCGCGTACGCTTTCTTCTGTTATCAACTCATTCTTTGGTACAAACCAGTTATCACAGTTCATGGATCAAACAAATCCATTGGCTGAGATTACCCACAAAAGACGTATGTCTGCGCTTGGGCCTGGTGGTCTCTCCCGTGAAAGAGCAGGTTTTGAGGTTCGTGACGTTCACTACACCCACTACGGTCGTCTGTGTACAATCGAAACTCCGGAAGGACCGAACATTGGTTTGATCTCATCTCTTTGCGTATTTGCCAAAGTTAACGGAATGGGTTTTATCGAAACTCCTTATCGTGTGATCGACAGCGGCGGAAAGCTGACGAACGAACTTATTTATATGACTGCCGAAGAGGAAGATTCCAAATACATCGCCCAGGCTAACGCTTCGGTTGATGCAGAAGGAAACTTTACGGTAGACAAGATCAAGACGCGTTTTGAAGGTGACTTCCCGATGGTTGATCCATCGCAGGCATCTTATATGGACGTTGCCGCTAACCAGATTGTATCGGTTGCAGCTTCTCTTATTCCTTTCCTTGAACATGATGATGCCAACCGTGCCCTGATGGGATCGAACATGCAGCGTCAGGGAGTTCCATTGTTGCGCCCACAAGCGCCAATCGTTGGAACTGGCCTTGAAAAACGTGTTGCGATGGATTCACGTGCATTGGTAGTAGCTGAGGGTGACGGTGTGATTGAATATGTAGATGCAACTAAAATCGTTGTTCGCTACGAAAGAACACCGGAAGAACAACTTGTCAGCTTTATTGAAGACAGCGTTTCTTACGATCTTGTTAAATTCCGTCGTACCAACCAGGATACTTGTTTAAACCTTCAGCCTATGGTTCTTAAAGGACAGCGGGTTTCTAAGGGTGAAGCACTTTGCCAGGGTTACGGTACAGAAGGTGGAGAACTTGCATTGGGTCGTAACCTTTTGGTAGCGTTCATGCCTTGGCAGGGATATAACTTTGAGGATGCGATTGTAATCTCTGAGAAAGTGGTTCGTGATGATATCTTTACTTCTATTCACATTGAAGAATTTGAACTGGAAGTTCGTGATACGAAACGTGGAGAAGAAGAACTTACTGCTGAGATTCCTAACGTAAGCGAAGAAACTGTTAAAAACCTTGATGAAAACGGTATCGTACAAGTTGGTACTGAAGTAAAAGAAGGTGATATTCTAATTGGTAAGATTACACCAAAAGGTGAATCCGATCCAACTCCGGAAGAAAAACTTCTTCGTGCGATCTTTGGTGACAAAGCCGGTGATGTGAAAGATGCTTCGAAAAAAGCACCTCCATCTATGAAAGGTGTTGTTATTGATACTAAACTTTTCTCTCGTCCGACGAAAGAAGAGCGTGCTAAGCACAAGGACGAATTGAAATTGCTTATGAAGAAATATGGCCGTGATTTGACAGCACTTCGCGGACGTATTATTGAAAAGCTTGTTGCTTTGGTTGATGGTAAAACAAGCCAGGGTGTTAAACATAAATTCGGTGATGAGCTGATCAGCAAAGGAATGAAGTTTAACGTGAGAAATATCTCTGAAAACTTGTTCCCTGCAAACAACCCATACCGTGATGAAAGCCAGTATGCAGTGGTTGAGGAAGTAAACTTGATCGGTGATGTATTAACTGATTCATGGACTGAGGATGCGCATACAAACCGTCAGGTTTCTCTTGCATTGAAGAATTATCTTAACGCTCGCAGCGAGTTGATGGGCCGTTTCAAACGTGACCGTTTCGCTCTTGAAGTTGGAGATGAACTTCCTGCCGGTATCGTGAAACTTGCGAAAGTATATATCGCTAAGAAACGTAAATTGAAAGTAGGGGATAAAATGGCGGGTCGTCACGGTAACAAAGGGGTAGTTGCCCGTATTGTACGTGATGAAGATATGCCATTCCTTGAAGACGGAACACCAATGAACATCGTATTGAACCCACTTGGGGTACCTTCACGTATGAACATAGGTCAGATTTACGAAACAATTCTTGCATGGGCAGGTCTTAAACTTGGTCGTCGCTATGCTACTCCGATCTTCGATGGAGCTACGGAAGCAGAAGTTGCAGCTGAGTTGAAAGAAGCTGGATTGCCGGATTGGGGACGTACTTATCTTTACAACGGACTAAGCGGAGAACGTTTTGATCAGCCGATTACAGTTGGACTTATGTACATGATGAAACTGGGTCACTTGGTTGATGATAAAATGCACGCACGTTCGATTGGGCCATACTCGCTTATTACACAACAGCCGTTGGGTGGTAAAGCACAGTTTGGAGGTCAGCGTTTTGGAGAAATGGAAGTGTGGGCACTTGAAGCATTCGGTGCATCTCACATTCTTCAGGAAATCCTTACCGTGAAATCGGATGATGTAGTGGGTCGTGCCAAAGCATACGAAGCTATCGTAAAAGGTGAAAACCTTCCGAAACCTAATATTCCGGAGTCATTCAATGTACTTGTTCACGAGCTTCGTGGATTGGCATTGGAAATTACGCTGGACTAATTTTAGTCGTAAGCAGAGCGGCAGCAATGTCGCTCTGCTTAGAAATGCAATACAAATTGAGTTTCGACTAACAGACAAACGACTCTTTAATTATGTCTTTCAAAAAGAACAAAAAACTAAATAGTGATTTTTCCAGAATGACAATCAGTCTGGCATCACCTGAATCGATACTGGAAAGTTCATTCGGTGAAGTAACCCAGCCTGAAACTATCAACTACCGGACTTATAAGCCGGAAATGGGTGGTTTGTTCTGTGAGCGTATTTTCGGTCCTGTGAAGGACTGGGAATGTCATTGTGGAAAATATAAACGTATCCGTTATAAAGGTATCATCTGCGACCGTTGCGGTGTAGAAGTTACTGAGAAAAAGGTACGTCGTGAGCGTATGGGACACATTGAGCTTGTGGTTCCTGTTGCACACATCTGGTACTTCCGTAGCTTACCGAACAAAATCGGTTATTTGCTTGGATTGTCTACCAAAAAACTGGATCAGATCATTTACTACGAGCGATATGCCGTAGTTCAGGCGGGTGTTAAAGAAGAAGATGGCGTTAGCTACCTTGACTTCCTTACAGAAGACGAATATCTTGACATCGTTGACAAACTTCCTCGTGAAAACCAATTGCTTCCGGACACGGATCCAAATAAGTTTATCGCGAAGATGGGTGCTGATGCGCTGGAAATGCTTTTGAACCGTATCAAACTGGATGAGCTTTCTTACGAACTTCGTCACCAGGCTGCAACAGATACATCTCAGCAACGTAAAGCGGAAGCGCTTAAACGTCTGAAAGTTGTTGAAGCTTTCCGTGATGCAAATACACGTGTTGAAAACCGCCCGGAATGGATGGTGATCAAAATGGTTCCGGTAATTCCACCAGAACTTCGTCCGCTTGTACCTCTTGACGGTGGTCGTTTTGCGACTTCTGACTTAAATGACTTGTATCGCCGCGTTATCATTCGTAACAATCGTCTGAAACGTTTGATCGAGATCAAAGCTCCTGAAGTAATCTTGCGTAACGAAAAACGTATGTTGCAGGAAGCGGTTGATTCGCTTTTTGATAACAGTCGTAAAGTGAACGCGGTACGTTCTGAAGGGAACCGTGCCTTGAAATCACTTTCTGATATGCTTAAAGGTAAGCAAGGACGTTTCCGTCAAAACTTACTTGGTAAGCGTGTCGATTATTCTGGTCGTTCTGTAATTGTTGTAGGACCGGAATTGAAATTGCACGAGTGTGGTTTGCCGAAAGATATGGCTGCTGAATTATTCAAGCCGTTTATCATTCGCAAGCTTATCGAGCGCGGAATTGTTAAAACTGTAAAATCAGCTAAGAAAATCGTAGATCGTAAGGATCCTGTGATTTGGGATATTTTGGAAAACGTTTTGAAAGGACACCCTGTTCTTCTAAACCGTGCTCCAACGCTTCACCGTTTAGGTATCCAGGCGTTCCAGCCTAAGCTGATCGAAGGAAAAGCGATCCAGTTACACCCATTGGTGTGTACTGCATTCAACGCTGACTTTGACGGTGACCAGATGGCCGTTCACGTGCCATTGGGTCAGGAAGCCGTTTTGGAAGCTTCGATGTTGATGCTTTCTTCACATAACATCCTTAACCCTGCCAATGGTGCACCGATTACGGTACCATCACAAGACATGGTTTTGGGTCTGTATTATGTAACAAAAGGTCGTGTAAGCACTCCTGAGTATCCAATTATTGGTGAAGGAATGATTTTCTACGGTCCTGATGAAGTTATCATCGCGATCAACGAAGGCAAACTTTCCAAGCATGCCAATATCAAATGCCGTCTGCGTGTACGTAACGATGATGGAACGTTTGAAATTAAATTAGTCGACACAGTTGCCGGCCGTATCCTGTTCAACCAGGCGGTTCCAGCTGAGGTAGGTTATATTAATGAATTGCTTACCAAGAAAAAATTACAGCAGATCATCGGTTTGGTATTTAAACTTGCAGGTGTTGCCCGTACAGCGCAATTCCTGGATGAGATCAAAGAACTCGGTTTCCAAATGGCCTTTAAAGGTGGTTTGTCAATGGGGCTTAATGATGTAATGGTACCAGACGAAAAAGTAAAACTGATCGAGCAGGCGAAAATAGACGTTGAAAACGTCTGGAGTAACTACTTGATGGGTCTTATCACTGAAAACGAACGTTACAACCAGGTTATCGATATCTGGACACGTGTTAACTCACGTATCACAGAAACATTGATGAAGCAATTGGAAACGGATCAGGGTGGATTTAACTCCATCTATATGATGATGCACTCAGGTGCACGTGGTTCCCGTGAACAAATTCGTCAGCTGGGTGGAATGAGGGGTCTTATGGCCAAGCCTCAGAAAAACATGGCTGGTGGAGCAGGTGAAATTATTGAAAACCCGATTCTTTCTAACTTTAAAGAAGGTCTTGACGTTTTGGAATACTTTATCTCAACGCACGGTGCACGTAAAGGTCTTGCGGATACAGCCTTGAAAACAGCGGATGCAGGTTACCTGACCCGTCGTTTACATGACGTTGCGCAGGATGTTGTAGTGGTTGAAAATGACTGTGGTTCACTTCGTGGTATTGCCATCTCTGCTTTGAAAGACAACGAAGATATCGTTGAACCACTTTCTGAGCGTATTTTAGGCCGTGTTAGTGTGCATGATGTATTTGATCCTTTGTCAGGAGAAATTATCCTTACATCTGGTCAGGAAATCACAGAAGAAATCGCTTCTTATATTGATGAAACAAGTATCGAAAGCGTAGAAATTCGCTCTGTACTTACTTGCGAAACACGTAATGGTGTTTGTGCGAAATGTTACGGACGTTCTCTTGCTTCGGCTTACATGGTTAACATCGGTGAAGCTGTCGGTGTAATTGCATCGCAGTCAATTGGTGAGCCAGGTACGCAGCTTACACTTCGTACATTCCACGTGGGTGGTACGGCATCCAACATTTCTGTTGATGCCAACATCAAAGCGAAGTTTGACGGAACTATTCAGTTTGAAGAACTTCGTCTGGTTGATTCAGTAAATAATGACGGAGATCCTATTACAGTAGTAATGGGCCGTTCAGGTGAGGTGAAAATCGTTAACCTTGAAACTGGTCAGTTGCTAATCTCTAATAACGTTCCTTACGGTGCTCAGCTTCTTGTAAAAGACGGCGACAAAGTAACAAAAGGACAGGAGCTTTGTACATGGGATCCATATCACGCAGTTATTCTTTCTGAATTCACTGGTACCGTTTCATTCGATGCTATTGAAGAAGGAATTACCTACCGTGAAGAATTCGATGAGCAAACAGGTTTCCAGGAATCAGTTATTATTGAAACACGTGATAAAACCAAAAACCCTGCATTGGTGGTTAAAGGAAAGAGCACGTTGTTGAAAGACCAAACTGAAAAAGGATATAACTTACCAGTTGGAGCTCGTTTGGTTGTTAAGAATGGTTCGCCGATTAAAGCGGGTCAGCCTTTGGCGAAAATCCCACGTGTGGTTGGAAAAACCCGCGATATTACGGGAGGTCTGCCGCGTGTAACGGAATTATTCGAAGCGCGTAACCCATCAAACCCTGCAACGGTTTCTGAAATCGACGGTGTAGTTGCTTATGGTGGTGTTAAACGTGGTAACCGCGAGATTCATATCGAATCAAGAGATGGTACACAACGCCGCTACATGGTTGCTCTTTCGAAACACATTCTTGTTCAGGATGGTGACTTCGTGAAAGCAGGTGATCCGTTATCCGATGGAGCGATCACACCAGCTGATATCTTGTCTATCAAAGGACCAACAGCAGTTCAGGAATATCTTGTGAATGAAATTCAGGAGGTATATCGTCTGCAAGGTGTGAAGATCAATGACAAGCATATCGAGTGTATCGTACGCCAGATGATGCAGAAAGTAGAAATACTTGACGCAGGTGATACTAACTTCCTTGAAATGCAGGCAGTTGACCGCGTTGTATTCCGTGAAGAAAATGATAAAATACTTGACATGAAAGTGGTTGAAGATGCTGGTAGCTCGGAAACACTTAAACCAGGTATGATCATTTCAGTACGTCGTTTACGTGATGAAAATTCAAGCTTGAAACGTCGTGACCTAAAATTGGTTGCTGCGCGTGATGCACAGGCTGCTGTGGCGAAACCTACTTTGATGGGTATCACACAAGCTTCGTTAGGTACTGAAAGCTTTGTTTCTGCGGCTTCGTTCCAGGAAACAACGAAAGTACTTTCAGAAGCTGCCGTACGTGGAAAACGTGACGAATTGAAAGGCTTGAAAGAAAACGTAATCGTTGGTCACTTAATCCCGGCCGGTACTGGTATGCGTAAATACGTTGATATCATCGTTGGATCGAAAGAAGAATACGATGCATTGGCTGAATCCCGCGAAAAACAATCACGTAAAAAACGTGAGTTGGTTTAGTAAGGATTTAAGTATAAGATAAAAAGAGTCGGTTCTGTGCAAGCGGAACCGGCTCTTTGTTTTTAGATGCTGTATAATTTTAGTAATTTTCATTTTTGAATGATGTTAAGAACTTTTTGAAAATATATCCTGCACCCAATTACTACCGAAAACTTAACGATGGAAGACAACAAAGAAAACGAGCAGCAAATTAATGTAGAACTTTCGGAGGAGATGGCCGAAGGAGTTTACTCAAATCTTGCTATGATCGCTCACTCAAACAGCGAATTTATATTGGATTTTATACGTCTGATGCCAGGTGTTCCCCGTGCAAAAGTGAAGGCACGTATTATCATTACGCCAGAACATGCCAAACGTTTGGTAGCTGCGCTTAATGATAACATAGAAAAATATGAAGACCAGTATGGTCCGATACAAAGTAATCACGACACGGATCCTTCTTTTAATTTTCCAATCAGTTTTGGCGGACCGGGCGGAGAAGCTTAGGCTTTAAAACTTCTTCTTATATCCTGCTGCCTGATACGATGGCAGCAGGATTTTTTGTTTTAATAAAATCAGGAAATTAATATTGTTTTTGAACACCGTCTAAATATTCTTGGAAAACAGGAAGTCGTTTTGACGATTTTACAGATATTGCAATCAAATTGAAAAACACATTTATGAATACGCGTAACACACATTTTCTTCTTGTTATATTGATAAGTTTTGTTGTTTTTTCTTGTAAACAGGAAAAGAAAGCAGAGACATCGCCAGTTCAGAAAATACCGGTAGCCGTTACTTCAAAAAGCAGATTTAGTATAGGAGATTCTATTGCTATTGGTTTTACGCAACCTGTTGCCGAACTGGCAGTGAAATGGAATGGTGCAGAGGTAAGTAGTGCCAAACCAGTTTCTGACTCTGTTTTTGTAAAAGCAGAATCCGAAAAAACAGGTTGGAAACAGCTTATTGTAAGCGGTACTACAAAATCCAAAGAGAAATTTACAGACACTTTATCGGTTGAACTGGTATCTGATATCACACCAAAAGAAATGTCTTACAACGTTTTATCATCCTTTCCACATCAAAAAACAAGCTTTACAGAAGGACTGGAATTTTATAAAGGTGAACTATACGAAAGTACCGGAGAAAACGGGAAATCACTTTTATTGAAAATTGATTTAAAAACAGGTGCAACTATAAAATCGGTACCGCTTACGGATCAGTATTTTGGAGAAGGCTTAACAATTGTAAATGATAAAATTTACCAGTTAACCTGGACGACCGGTGTAGGTTTCCGTTATAATATGGATTTTACCCTGGACAAAACTTTTACTTATTATACACAGGGCTGGGGAATGACACATCATGATTCAACAATAATCATGAGCGACGGATCTAATAAACTTTACTTTTTCGACACCGAATTTCAAAAAACCGGTGAGGTTGAAATTTATGACAACAAAGGACCTGTTCTTAAAATCAATGAACTGGAATATGTTGACGGATATGTTTTTGCCAATATCTGGGAGACCGATAAAATTATTCAGATTGACGTGGAAACCGGAAAAGTTGTAGCTTCCATGGATATGAAGAAAATCATTCCGGCAGAAGTTGATCAAACCGGATCGAGTGTTTTGAATGGTATCGCATATCAGCCTTTGGAAAATGCCTTTTACATAACAGGTAAAAACTGGCCAACTTTATTCAAAATACGGATTTCAGGTGCTGCTCAGAAAAATAAAAAAACGTTGGCTTCAAAATAAGAGCTGAGGCGATAGTTCATGATAACCTTCTTTCAACTTTCCTGTACGAAATAAATTAACAAATTCATGCGCTCTGCGCGTAGGTTCTGGTAACCGGTAATTTCCTGCACAACGGATGGCTATATCCAGACTATCCGCTAAGCTCATACCATTTCCCGGAGAAATGAAAACCGGATTGGTTTTGAATTTTGATCGGAAAGCATATCCAATGGTTTCCTCTTTGTTTATTATTAGACTATAATCACCTTTCTGAATCCCTGGCTCCTGCCATTTACCAAACAGAATATTCTTGGCACAACCCATCGTTACCGTGCCTGTCAACGCTCCAAAATGTGCGGCAATTCCCATGCGTCTGGGATGTGCAATTCCATGACCGTCAATCATAAAAACATCTGGTTGTACCGGAATCTGTTTCAATGCCTGAACCAAAGCCGGGACTTCCCTGAAAGCCAGAAATCCGGGTATGTAAGGGAAACTTGTTTTACTTTCCACCATAGAATAAGCGATGGGTTGTAAATCAGAATATCGAAGAATTACTATTCCTGCGAAAATAATTTCACTAAATCTGTTGAGGGATATATCTGCACCAGCAATAGTCTGAATCGGTTTGGTATTCGGTTTAAGGCTTATTTTTTCACGTAATTCATTTTGAATTTCTTTCGCCTCGGCTAAATTCAGGTCGCTATATCTTAAATAATCTTCGTTCATAATATGTACTTTGTCATCCGGCCAAACCATACAAATCTTATTCCATCACACGCCTACAAGCTGTTTACAACTGGAAACTATTATTCATTTTACAATTTTTCTGATTTTCAAAAATGGTTTTAATAGCAAAATCCGGTTTACTGTAATTAATACAAATTGGTTTCTTACAAATAATTCTCTTTATTCACCTGATTTTGTAACCAATAAAACTTTATGAATCTGCTTCTCCGTGTCTCATTCCTTTACCTCATTCTTACCGGAACTGTTTTTGCTCAAAAAATAAATCCAAAATCTGTTAGTACTTATCGAAATCCGGTTATTGCCGGAGATTTCGCTGACCCTTCTGTTATTCGGGTAGGGGACACTTATTACGCAGCAGGAACTTCATCGGAATGGGGACCGGCTTATCCTATCTACACATCAAAAAACCTGGTGGACTGGGAATATTTAGGTCCTGTTTTTGCCGAATTACCTGCATGGACAATGGGCAGTTATTGGGCACCGGAATTGTTTTATCGCAATGGTACCTTCTTTGTTTATTACACTGCCCGCCGCAAATCTGACAAGCAATCTTTTATAGGTGTGGCCAGTACAAAAGATATAAAAAAAGGCTTTACCGACCATGGTTTACTTCTGGAATGGACAAAGGAAGCTATTGACGGTTTTGTTGTGGAGGATCATGGGAAATTATTTTTTACCTGGAAAGCGTACGGTCTGGATAAAGGAAGGGGTATTGAAATACTCGGTGCTGAACTTTCTGATGATGGTTTAAAGGTGATCGGAAAAGAATTTAGTTTGATAAAAGCGGATGCCAATAACTGGGAAGGTGGCGGTGCGGAAGGCCAGGCCATATTTAAAAAGGGAAAATACTGGTATATGCTTTATTCCGGAAACGCATGTTGTGGTGAAAATTGCAATTACCAGGTTGGTATGGCAAGAGCGGAAAAATTACAAGGCCCGTGGAAAAAATTCTCAGGAAATCCGGTTCTTGTAGGCGATGAAACCTGGAAATGTCCAGGGCATGGAACGGTCGTTATAACACCTGATAACCGATATTTTTATTTACACCACGCTTACAATGGTGCAGATTTTAACTATGCAGGCAGACAAGGCGTGCTAAGCGAACTTGTTTGGGATGAAACTTCCCAATGGCCAACATTCCGCTACGGTAAAACAACACCCGCACAAGCCGAAGTACCACAAGCTGCAAGTACAAAAACCAACGAAGATTTACAGGTTAGTTTTGATAAAAAAACTGCTGATATTTCATGGGTATATGATGTCAGTTTTCCAAAACCTGCGTATAAAATTCAAAGCGGACTATTAGAAATTGAAAATAAAAATCCGGCTTCTACGGGTAATTTCCTGGGTTTAGTTGTAAAAAATGGTAATTATAATTTTTCCACAGAGGTAATTCCGAAAGATGATATCGCACAAAATATTACTGTTTATGGCGATGCCGGTAATGCCATCGGATTTGGTATAATGAAAGACAAGCTTACTTTGTGGCAGAGAAAAGATGGTGTTTATAAAGAGGTGAGTAGTCAGGAAATTTCCGGAAAATCGGAGACCATTAACCTCAATTTACAAAGTCGCTTTGGACGTTATTACGAATTCAGCTGGAACGTCACAGGTAAAAAAGCGGATCAGCCGCCATTAAAAATTGAAGGTTCATGGCTTCCCCGCTGGGATCGTGCTCCAAGGGTTGGGATTAACGTTTCCGGTAACAAAGGCGGGCATAGTGAAATCAGGACGATACAAATGAAATACAATTAGCATTTCAGGATTGCAGCACCTCCGGCATATCTTTCTGGAAATCTTCACCGTAAATACGATTATATTCTCTTGCAAAATTCTCGTAGGTAGTTTTTGCCAGGGAATGTTTCCCTAAATGAGCCAGCGCTTTGCATTTGATGATCATGGCTTCCTCGTTAACCGCATCAAAGTAGAAAATATAATTGGACAGTTTAATCAGAAATTCCGGATCATCAGAAATCTTTACAGTAGCCGCGAAACGTAAATAGGTATCGACAATTTCATTTGAAATTTCAGATTTAAAATTGTCAAGCCATTCATATTCAACATTAGACAGGAAATTCCCGCGTTTAGTAATTTCTGCCAGTTCTGTGATACTGTCCTTGTTAAGTGCCTGCTTATTTCCAATAATGGACAGATAATGCATATAGTCCACATGGATTTTATCATAATCGATTTTGATTTTCCAGTAGCCGGTTTCTTTTGAAACCTGGCAATATTTCATTTTATCCAAAATCCCTTTCAATTTGGCAATATTGACAGAGCGATTGTTACGGGCACTTTCTGACGATTTATCAAACCAGAGCAGCTCCTTCAATTTCTCAGAACTGATACCTTCCCAACGGATCGAGTAGAGCAGTATGACCAGAAATAACTCTTTCACAAGCGGGCTAAACTGCTTGGTGATTTCATTACCATCTTCATCAAACAATTGAAGATTACCAAACAAAAATACGTTGCCCTGCGGAGAAACCGTCTTTTCCTCAGTCACCATTCCTTTCAAAGCTGAAAGAACTGCGGGCTCAGCAATGATGGACGGCATAACTTCTGGTTCTGTCGCCAAAACAGGGATTACGGATTTTGTATCCTTTTTAGCATATTTGAAATATCCGAAAGCAAGCAATGCCAGCATGATACAACCGGCTGCGATCCAAACGGTTTTGTAGTTGTCCGCTTCTATCACCGCAACAGGTTTTATTGATGCAAGTGGTGGAGAATAAAGCGAGTAAACACCAATTTTTGTCTGGTTATCTTCGGCCTGATATAAGGTTACGGCAATAAAACGCCCGCTTAACGTATCAAAAAACAAGTCAGCGAAAGACTGAATATCAACAAACTGGTAAGGAATTCTGGATCCGACAGCCGTAAAACCCGGATGAGTCAGTGATCCTTTAATAAGCTGCAATTCCGAATTAAACTTGTTTTTTGGAAAAATAAGGGCATAATAACTGCTGTCCTTTTCATTAATGATTAAAGAATTTCCAAAGACAAAATCTTCCTCTGGTGTTTTCAGCTCATAGATCTTTTTGAAATTTTGTGTTTTTGTATCAAAAAAGAGCAGATCATACCAGTTTCGGGGATTTAACATTTGTTGTCCGGTGGAGCTTCCATAACCGCCAAGAATGTATGCGCCATTTTTTGTCGTACCAAGTGCGGCCAGATATCTCGGTGTGAAAACCGAATCTTTCAGCTTAATATTTTCCCATTTTGCTGATGGTACATGATATCTCTGCACATCGTTTTTATAAGCAAGATGTCCATAACCTCCCAAAATATAAATGGAGGAATCCTGTGCCGAATAAAATTTATTGGCGTGAAGGAAATTTCTTTTTGGAGCTGATATTATTCCGATCTTATCCCAGCTCCGGTTTTTTATATCGAAAGATGAAACCTGCTGCTCGTCGATGAAAATGTTAAATAATTTGTTACTCGTATCATCAAACAGTATTTGATTGTCAATAAATAATGATTGTTTTTGATCCTTAAATTTCACAATCCGCAAGCTGTCTGCGGCTGTATTATAGCTGACCAAGGAATCTTTAGACATGAAAAATAGATTGCCCTGCCGTTGATCAAAACCTGTTTTAACAAAATCCTGCATACTCAGCGTCCGTACCAACTGCCATTCGTAATGCAATTTTCGAATCCAAACCGGATTTATAGTCAGGCCATCTTTCTTCTGAATTTCTTCTGTTGCTTTTAACCCATCCGTTTCGTCCAGTGCCCAACGATATTTTTGCTGTTTATTTTCAATAATGGAGATATTCCGGATCTTCATCGGAGGTACATCCGTGGACTTGAATTCTTTATATTGATTGGCACCAAATAGAATTTTGAAACAACCTTTGTCCGAAAATTTTATGGGCTGAATAAAACTTTTATCGCCATAAACAACCTGAATATTTTTCTTGTCTTTATTAAATTTCAACGTAATCCTGTTCCATTTTTTAAAAAGATCATTACCTAGAAAGTCAAAGGAAACAGGAGAAAATTTATCGCCGATTACTAATTTGAAGTGTTGGTTTCTCACACTGTTATCATAAATCAGATCGATATTCTGTTTATCGTTTTCAATCAGTCTTACGATATATCCGAAATAAGTTTTTTTGTTTGCCAGAAAAGAAAGCTCGAAGGATAATTCAAAATCCTTATCAAAACAAAAAGTATTACCCGGACTTAAATCCAGACCAGTTCTTTTGTCCTGAACCACTTCGAAGCTGTCAAAGCCGAGGCCATAGGATTGAGCCTGGCAAAAACGAAACAAGCCGGGAATGAGAATGGAAGTTAATAAAAGGGCAAGAAATCTAAATTTCATAGGTATAAGGTAGAGAGAAATAAAATTAAAATTCCCTCCAGGCATTCATTAAGGGTCTTGTTAATCAATTATTAATTATTTTTTAATGGGTCAATTCTAAATTAGCGCACTACTTCAATCATAATATGAAATTATTGATTTAAAGTTAAACAATAGTTAGTGGTTTTAATAACAGCGCAAATAGATAAAAAAGAGGAAGCGAAGTTATCAATGAATTCAACAAAGCAGAAATTCTTCAAATTATAAGCAACATTACAATTAATAAAATTTAGTATTACATGATTTCCCCCTTCAAAAATTTTAGAGTACCTCTTTTACTGCCACTGGTTTTTTGTATTTACGTAAATGCACATGCACAAAAAAACGTTTCAGATAATCTAAAATATGTAGATCTGCGTGTTGGAAATGTGGGTCAGCTTTTGGAACCAACCAGACCTACGATTCAACTTCCAAATCAGATGGTCCGGATGTACCCCGAACGCAAGGATTATATGGATGATCAGATTTCAAGTTTTCCGCTCATCGTAGTTTCCCATCGCCTCGGACAGGCTTTTTCGATAAAACCTTCAGTAAACCCGGTAACTGCGGCCGGCTGGAAACAAAAACTTGCTTATGACCATGATCTGGAAGTAACGCAGCCCTGGTATTATTCAACTTATCTTGTCGATGATGAAGTAACCGTTGAATTTACACCAGGCAAGAAAACAGGAATTTTTCTTTTCGAATTTCCTGAAAAAGCGTCTAAAAGTCTTTTGTTAAATCTATACAATGAGGGAGAAGGTTCCTGGAAATTTATTTCCGGAAATGAGATCACGGCAACTGAAATCTATCACGGCGATATTCCGGTTTACATGTATGGCATTTTCAGTGAAAAGGGGACGGCCGGAATTTTACAAAACGATAAAATATCAACAGAACAAACGATTAAAGGTAAAAACGCCAAAGCCTGGATTAGTTTTCCTGATAACCAAAACGGGAAAATCGAATTGAAATATGCCATTTCATATATCAGTCCTGAACAGGCAAAAAAGAATTTTGAAACAGAATTAAAGTCAACAGGTTTTGATGAATTAAAGAAAAAAGGTGAAAAAGCTTGGTCAGACATGATAAACCAGATTCAGGTTGAAGGTGGAACGGAAGGTCAGAAACGAAGTTTTTATTCTTCCCTTTACCGGACTTACGAGCGCATGGTTGATATCTCCGAGGACAATCAGTATTACAGCGGTTTTGATAAAAAAATACATACCAGCAATCGCCCTTTTTATGTGGACGACTGGACCTGGGATACCTATCTGGCGCACCATCCTTTGAGAATTATTTTAAATCCGGCCCAGGAAGAAGACATGCTGAATTCATTTGTAAGCATGTATGACCAAAGTGGCTGGATGCCAACATTTCCGGTGCTTTTTGGTGATCATGCCTGTATGAATGGCTTTCATTCTTCGGTTACTTTTTTAGATGGATATAGAAAAGGACTGCGCAATTTTGATGTTTCAAAAGCATATTCCGGTATGTATAAGAATGCTACCGAAGCCACGATGCTTCCCTGGAAAAACGGCCCGAAATGCGAACTGGACGATATTTATCGAACCAAAGGATTTTTCCCGGCTTTGAGAAAAGATGAAAAAGAAACTGTAAAACTAGTTGATCCTTTTGAAAAACGTCAGGCAGTAGCCGTGACTTTGGGTGGAAGTTATGATGATTGGGCTGTGGGTGAACTTGCAAAAGATCTTGGTAAAACGGAAGATTATAAAACTTTCAATGTCCGGGCACTGAACTATAAAAAGCTTTGGAACACTGAGAAAAACATGTTCATACCAAGGGACAGCAAAGGTGCCTGGGTTTCTATCGATCCTAAATTTGATGGTGGTATGGGTGGTCGTGAATATTACGATGAAAACAACGGCTATACCTACAAATGGCAGGTTCAGCATGATATCCCGGGATTGATCGGATTGATGGGTGGAAAAAAACAATTTGAAAATGGTCTGGATCAGCTATACCGTGAAGATCTGGGCAGAAGTAAATATGAATTCTGGGGAAAATTCCCTGATGCAACAGGCTTGGTTGGTCAGTATTCAATGGGAAATGAGCCAAGTTTTCACATTCCGTATTTATACAATTTTACTGATTCGCCCTGGAAAACGCAAAAGAGAATCCGTTTTCTACTGGACGTATGGTTCAAGGATAACATTTTTGGTATTCCGGGTGATGAGGATGGTGGTGGTATGACGGCCTTCGTTGTATTTTCTTCCATGGGTTTTTATCCAATCACACCCGGCCGGCCCGAATATACAATCGGGAGTCCGGTTTTTGAAAAAGTATCCATTGCTTTGCCAAATGGAAAACATTTTAAAGTAATTGCCAACCATAGTTCAGTGGTCAACAAATATATCCTGAGTGCAAAATTTGACGGCAAGGTTCTGAACGTTCCCACTTTTACACATGAACAACTTGTTGCCGGCGGAACGCTGGAACTTGAAATGGGTCCAAAACCCAACAAAAACTGGGGACTTGGCAAATAATAATTCTGGTTAGCCATGATTTTTTAAGATTTTATCTATTCCTACCTTTAAAATTTTCTTACCGGAAAATGCTCTAAATCAGGCTCACAGCCTGATTTTTTGTTTTAATAATAGTCGATAATTAATTATCCCGGCATATTTTTACATCTTTTAAAATATATTGCACCAAAATTCAGGAACAATTGTTCCTAAGTAGTAAAATAATTTTAGAACAATCGTTCAAGAAGGTATATTTGTGTTATGGCACGAAAAAAGGAGTTTGATCCGGAAGAAAGAATGGAAAAGGCGCGTGATCTTTTTTGGGAAAAAGGATACAACGCAACTTCGATGGAAGACCTCGTACAGACCATGGGCCTGAACAGGGGTAGTATATATGATACATATGGCGACAAGCATAGTTTATATTTACAGTGTCTTGGTAATTATGCCGCTGAAAAGTTAAAAGAGCATAAGGAAGCTGCGTCGGGGACCTCACCGATGGAGCGTGTTGAAAATATGATCCGGAGTGCCGTAGAAGCGACAGTCAATACTGGAAAGTGTTGTATGGCGGTCAATTCAACTTTTGAGCTTGCGGCTGTGGATCAGAGTGTTCATTCCATTATCAAGAATAACTGGAAAGATATCGTTGATTTTTTTGAACAGCTTTTAACAGATGCCAAAGCACAGGGTGAAATTTCGGCGGATAAGGATCCGAAGCTTCTTGCGGAATTTATAGCCGCAAATTTTACAGGTTTATGGCAGACCTTTATTTTGTCGAAGGATAAAAATCAGGTTGAAAAACTGGCGCAGTTTTTGATCGATATGGTTAAAAACTAATTTTTTTTAAATATGCGGAATGAAAATTCCGGAATTTATACAGAGGTCCTTCATTAGACCTCTTTTTTTATTGTCAATTCGTCTTGCTTTGAATTTTCAAAACTTGACATTAATATTAATTGTCAAATAATGCTTCAGCTGTTATATTTGGAGTATGTCAAAAATGATTTCAGAAGATCTTAGAGCGATCATGATTCAGAATGCTTTCGAAGTTCAGAATGAGCTTGGAAAAGATCATGCGCCGGTAGTTAAATTATATTCACAATATGGTAAGGCAATCTGGCTTTTATCTGAGCTCGATCCGGCCAACAACATTGCGTTCGGACTTTGTGATCTTGGCCAGGGGCATACAGAATTAAGTTATGTTTCCATAGACCACCTTGAAAGTATCAAACATGCGCGGCTAAAAGTACCTATGGTTGAAATGGATAAAGATTTTGTTCCTCAACACCCCATGAGCGTTTATGCCGAAGCCGCAAAAATGGTAAAACGGATCACGGAAGATAAAGAGATTCTGGAACGTGCAGTAAAAGCAATAGCAGAAAGGGAATTCCAATAAGTGCAGCCACATTCAGGTATATTTTAAATCTGAGACCGATCCCCGCATTAAATTGAAAACTTCAAATAATTTGTAGAAAGAATTATTTGAAGTTTAGTTTTGAAGTCACTCAACGTTAACTTGTAATCATGCCCATGGCGTTGTCGATATGAAGTCGGGATTTTTACAAACTATGATCTTTCTGCTTCTGCATATCATTTGCCCGGCGCAAAATGTAGAAGATGCATATCGGTTTATTAATAATTTTAGCGTATCCCAACCCGCCTGTGCATCTGATTTGACACAGGCAAACGCCCTTGGCAGCTGCACATTGGGTGCTTCACCTGGCTCTTTTGTCATAGACAATCTGGATTGCCAGATTTCCCGGACCGTTTATCACACCAATCTGAATTACGGACTTATGTATGCCAATACAGAAGGAACTGTTTCAGAAACCTACACGATTCAAATGTATATCAAGAATACGAACTGGGGCAAAACCCTGTCGCGGATTATTGATTTTTCAAACGGACAACTGGATGAAGGGATTTATTTCAAAAATCCAGGCGGTTCAGCTGATCGTTGTCTGGATTTTTATCCAACAGGAATTGTTGGTGAATGCCCTTATTTTAAGTTGGATAAATATTATTTACTCACCTTCACCCGGAATGGACAAACTGATGTTATGGACGTTTATGTCAATGACAAACTTTTTGTTTCTTACAACGACAGCGGCAAAAGATTTATCGGTAAGACAGGAGTACCGATCTATATTTTTCGTGACGATGATCAAATTTCCTGTGAGTCTGGCGAGGCCAACTTTGCTTATTTGTTATTTACAAATTACTATTCTTCCCAATCTGCTGTGTCATCTGTTTACCGGAGTATTTGCAGCACCGCCAACATCAATGTGAGTGCGGATTTTTCAATTGATCCAAGCTTAACATGCAGCAACAAAAACATAAAAGTGGCTTATACGGGCGTATTGCCATCATCAACAGGATATTCTTTTCAGTGGGATTTTGATGGTGCAACGGTTATAAGTGGATCGGGAAAGGGGCCTTATGTTATACATTGGAATTCGGAAGGTGGTAAGAAAATAACACTTACCGTGAGAAATGAAGTATGTGGTAAGGAAATCGTCAATACCAAGGTTACACATGTTTCATTCATGGATCTGGCGACGGTTTTAGATGACAAAAAATGTGATGGCAATGCTACAATGACTGTAAATCCGGTTGGGGGAGTTTCTCCTTTTCAATATTCCATTGATTCGGTGAATTTCCAGGCCTCAAACATTTTTAATGTTACGGCCAAAGACTACAAAATTTTTGTGAAGGATTACAACGGCTGTATCAATGATACGCTGGTGAAAGTTAAACTTAATGGGACAATTCAGTTGAAAACCCTGGCTGATACGACAATTTGTTTCGGCCAGGAAATAAAATTGCTTACTACAACAAACGTCGCAAGTTATGCGTGGACTCCGGCCACAGGGCTTGATGATGCTACTGCACTGGAACCTATGGCGTCACCTCAACAAAATACCCAATACATTATTACCGCAACAGATAAAAATTGCAAGTCCACAGATACCGTCACAATAACGGTTATTCCTGAAATTCAGGTAATAAACACACCAGATTCCGAGATACCAGCCAATAAACCTTTTCAACTTACTTCATCTTCGCAGCAGCTTGCGGGTATAGCGGGCGTAAGTTACAGCTGGGCGCCGCCCTATGGTCTGAATAATCCGTCCATCTCAAATCCAGTCGCAACGCTCAATACAAGTCAGCTATACTCTATAACATTGAGCACACCGCAGGGATGCAGCGGGTCTGGAAAAGTCGTATTGACAGTAATTCCTCCTCCGTTAATAACACTTCCTGATATATTTACCCCTGATGGTGATGGTAAAAATGAAGTGTTGCTGCCCATTGCCAGTAGTATAGCTTCCCTTAATTACCTAAGAATTTACAACCGCTGGGGCGAAATAATTTATTTTTCAAAACAACTGAACGAAGGTTGGGATGGAAAAATAAAAGGGATCAAATCTGATAGCGGTGTTTACGTTTGGAAAATGGAAGCCATTACAACTGGTGGAGAAACTGTGACTAGAAACGGAACGGTTTTGTTGGTGAGGTAATTTTCTCGTTACGGTTGTACTTAGTTGGAAGCATAAATTATCTCTTGCTTTCTTCTCCTTATACTATATTAAATCTTTCAAGTAGCCGAAGGTATACTTGTTTCTTGCACTTTGCACATTAAATTTTGCTAATTTGCATATTATTATTAATTGCCGAATTCATGTCTATTAAAGTACCATTTATTGAAAGCGAAATCCTTGATCAATACCTATATGACGAAAATGCTCGTCCCTGGGTTATTGGTTTTAGCGGAGGAAAGGATTCTACGCTTCTCTTACAATTAATCTGGAATGCATTAAAAAAAGCCCCTGAACAATTGAGAACCAGGGAGATATATGTTGTTTGTAACGATACGCTTGTAGAAAACCCAAGAATTGTCAAATTTATTGAATCGACGCTTAAAAGGATTGAGATTGCTGCGGTTGAGCAGGGGTTACCAATTAAAGTGCAACGGACGACTCCAAGATTAGAGGATACGTTTTGGGTGAATTTAATAGGAAAGGGTTATCCGGCTCCCAACAATTCATTTAGATGGTGTACCGAAAGATTGAAAATCAATCCCACTACTCAATTTATCAAAAGTAAAATTGATGAGCGAGGTGAAGTAATTATTCTTTTAGGCACAAGAACGGATGAAAGTTCAACCCGTTCGCGGTCCATGAAGAAACATGCGCTAAAAGGGCAGAGATTACGTAAGCACATGTTGCCTAATGCCTTTGTCTATGCGCCGATCAGCGATATGGAAACCAGTGAGCTTTGGCAATATCTTATGCAGGTGTCACCTCCGTGGGGCGGCACACATAAAGAGTTGGTTACCTTGTATAAAAATGCAAATTCCGGCGATTGTCCTTTGGTAATAGACGAAAGCACACCTAGTTGTGGTAATAGCCGTTTTGGATGCTGGGTATGTACCGTGGTAAAACGTGACAAGTCCATGGAAGGACTTATAGGTAACGGTGAAGAATGGATGCTTCCTTTGGTGGAGTTCAGAGACTATTTGTTGGAATCCAGAGACATACGGGAAAACCGGGAAAAACGCCGCCGCTTTGAGGCTAAGAATGTGGAGGATGAAGAAACCTGGGGGCCTTATGTTGAAGACGTTCGGGCTACGATGCTGAGAAAGCTTTTATATGCACAATATGAAATCCAGCAGGAACAAGGCGAAACGTTGCAGCTAATATCTCATCAGGAACTTATTGCTATACAAGTAATTTGGTATAGAGAAGGGCTTTTCCGAAATAGCGTTGCCGATATCTACAATAGCATATTCAATACACATATCGATATGAGTAAACGTGTTTTGAAGATGCGCGAAGAGGAGCAGCTTTTAAGAGAAGTTTGCATTAACGAGCCTGAACATTTTGACATTATTCAGCAAGCAGTTAAATTGGTGAAAAGCAAGTCGATTATGGTTAAGAAAAGAGGAATGCAAAATGATATTGAAAACTTGCTTGATAATTACATTGATCGAAAGGAGCTAGCGGATAAGAAATTTGTTACTATATAATTAGAATATTACTCATCGTTAAGTTGACTTCTCCATTACAAAAGTATCTTCTCGTATTCAAAAAACTAAGAATTGACAGGTCACATGGGTTAGCTCCTCATAAACCGATTCTGTTACTCTCAATCCTACAAGCTGTTCGAAGTTCTTTGATTCAGCAAAATAAAATTTTTATTACTCCGGAAATCGTATCATTATTTAATGCTAACTGGAGTGTTTTGGTTTCTTCAACAAACCATCATTGTAAGTTTTTTCTTCCCTTCTATCACCTTTCGAGTCAGTCTTTTTGGAAATTAGTACCAAAGTCAGGTTACGAAATATTACTTACGATTAAATCTGCAATCAAAAGTTTTTCTGGTCTGAACGCAGCCGTGGATTATGCTTTTCTGGATGACGATCTATTTCTTCTAATGAAAAATACGGATACTAATGAAGTGCTAATGCAATTTCTGTTAGACGAATATTTTCCAGAGACCAAGCACTTACTCACGGAAACATCCAATTATATTAAAAATAAGTACGATGCAATTGAGGAAAAAATTCTATATGAACCAGCCGAGGAATATAAAAGAGAGATTCAGACGCTTCTAAAACAGCAGGAAGATGAGGAAATTTTTATTCGTGGAGGAGTATTTAAACGAGAGATCCCTAAAATCTATAATAATACTTGTTGCATTTCAGGAATGAGAATTGACGTCACTTTACAAATATCTCTTATTGATGCATGCCATATAGTACCATTCTCTGAAAGTTATAACGATACAGTTTCTAATGGAATTGCTTTATGTCCAAATTTGCACCGGGCATTTGATCGGGGATTAATTTCCATTGATGAGAATTACCAGGTGCGCGTCTCGAAAGTGTTTAGTGAGGGAGAAAGTGATTATTCAATAAGGAAGTTTGATGAAAAGACGATTGGTCTACCCAAGGATCATAACTTTTGGCCAAATGTGGAAAACTTCATTTGGCACAGAAGGAATGTTTTTAAAGGATAATCATATTTATAAATCTTATGCTATTCGTCCATTATATCTCTTACCAAGGTTCGAATTTAAATGCTTATATAATTATGAATTAGAGCTATACCATTTCAAGTTATGATATAATGTATAAGCACGAAAGAATTTTCCGAGAACTACAACATGAAAGCGCTGGTATTTGGTATATAAGCGATGAATACGGATCGAAAATTATGGTGAAGGTGCCATCGGCTTCCATAAAAGCGCTATTGAAGGGTTGTAGTATTGAGTTTGTTTTCGGTCGTGATAAAAATCAAAATCTCAATATTTCGCATACAGGTCTTAGGATATATGATGACCAGGTACATTACCTATCAATTTGCAATGTTCAAAGATTCTTAGATGAACATCTATCGATTGCTAAGATAATGCATCTTGAACAAGTAGAGATTCACTTCTATCATGAAATTAATGTTTGCCAAGTATTGGGTATGGTGACATTTAATATTCGAGATAAACATGACGTCCATTCTCTACTTGGTAATCCTAAAACATTATATAAAGGAGATTTTGACAATATCCTCAGACAATCGCTAGACAACTTTCAATTTAGCCTTGGTATCAACTATTCATTTTCTTTAACTCCAAAACCAATCGAGATTCTTGTTGTATGTGCAAGTATTCGTAATTGGCAAATTGTTCAGAATAAATTCTTTGGTATTAACGAAGATGCTGAAATTAAAATCTCGGAATTGTTTGAAGGAAAAACTCTTGAGTTGGAAGCAATGGTCCTGATGGAATCCTTATTTAGTGAGTGTGTCTGGAGAAGTCCACAAATTTGAAGCAAAGCACATAAGCGAGAGCTGATAGACATTTTCGCCTACTCGGAATATGGTATTTTTCTTATTGAAGCAAAGGCATTGGGTATATTAAATACTTCTGCGGACATTTCTATGAGTAGAAAAGTTGCAAATTTGAATAAGGATATTTCAAAGGGGATTAAGCAACTAATTGGTGCTACTAGAACGATAACTCGCGGTCAGTCTATTTTCTCAGTCGATAACAAGGAAATTATATTCGAACGCGCCTTATTGCTTCATGGAATTATATTGGTTTCAGAGTTATTGCCATTTGGTGACTGGAAAGAGACTTTAAATACCATATTGCAAGCTATGTTAAGAACGAAAATTTCTATTCATGTGATGGATATGAGCGAGTATATAAAGTTTGTAGGTTATTCAAAAGGAGACAAAAATCAATTTGATTACTTTTTGACACAACGAATAGAAAATTTCATAAAAAATCCATCAATGATAAATAACACTGAGTTTATAAATGGATAGACGCTCATATATTAGTTAGCTTTGTTAATTATTATTTTGTTACCATCGCCCGCAACCCCTCAACCACCTGCTTAACATTCCCTGCCACACTGGCCACTTCTTCAACCTCATTAAACCGCCCCAAGCTAAACCTTAAACAAGAAAAAGCCTCCATTTCAGAAAGTCCATGCGCTAAAAGCACATGCGAAGGCTCAATGGATGCAGAGGTACAGGCAGAGCCATTGGAAACAGAAATATCGTTCAGGCCAATAATCAGCGCATCAGAATCGCAGCCCTCAAAAAGAATATTGGTAACATTGTATAACCGGTTCTCGCGGTTTCCGTTGATTCTGGTACCTTCAATTTGAAGAAGGCTTGATTCAAGCATGTCACGCAAAGCGCCTATTCTGGCGGAATCATCTTTCATTTCTTTTTTAGCCAACTCAGCAGCTTTCCCTAATCCTGCAATTCCTGCTACATTTAAGGTGCCTGAGCGTTTTCCGCCTTCATGTCCGCCACCGTGTAACAAGGCTTCCAATTTGATACGCCACGGACGCCGCTGCCGCACAAATAATGCGCCCACGCCTTTTGGTCCATAAAATTTATGTGCCGATAAGGGCATCAGGTCAATGCCTAGCTTATCCACGTCAACAGGTAATTTGCCAACGGCTTGTGTGGCATCCGTCATAAATAGAGCGCCGGCTTGATGTGCAATTTCTGATATTGTTTGAACATCCTGGATTACGCCTGTTTCATTGTTTACCAGCATAACGGATACCAAAATTGTGTCTGGTCGTAATGAGGATTTTAGAACTTCAATATCCAATAATCCGTCCGTTTGTACTGGGAGATAGGTTACTTCAAAACCTTTAGTTTCAAGATAACGACAAACGTCAAGCACGGCAGAATGTTCGGTCTGAACAGTTACAATGTGTTTTCCTTTGTTTTGATAGTTTTCCGCAACACCCTTTATGGCCAAATTAATGGCCTCCGTAGAACCGGAAGTAAAGACAATTTCCTCTGTTCGTGCATTAATTAAATCCGCTACCTGTTGGCGGGCAATTTTTACCGCATCATTGGCTCCCAAGCCAAAAGTATGTGTGGAGGCAGCATTTGCAAAATTGTCTGTCAGGTATGGCATCATCGTTTCCAAAACTCTTGGATCAATGCGGGTAGTGGCGTTATTATCAAGGTAAATCATTTCAGAAGATTCATGATCCGGATTATTAAGACTTATAATGCAATTTACGGATAAACCAGTTGAGCAGATAAGTTTTTAACTTAAAAGTTAAGAAACTCTTAAAACCAAAAAACACCTGACAAATCAATGTCAAGTGTTTCTTTTTTTGTCGGGGAGACAGGATTCGAACCTGCGACCCTCTGGTCCCAAACCAGATGCGCTACCGGGCTGCGCCACTCCCCGAATCAAGATTTTTTCTTTTCAGTAAAAAGCACTTATCATGTCTGATAAGTGCTTTTCGTGGACTTGTAGGGATTCGAACCCCAAACCTCCTCATCCGTAGTGAGGTGCTCTATCCAATTGAGCTACAAATCCGTCCCTTGAATTGGACTGCAAAGGTAACAGATGGGTTTGGTTTATGCAAATCCTGGAAAGAAAAATATTGATAATTTTTCCTATTGATTTTTATTTACCCTGGTAATCAGGTTTTTTCTTTTGTAAAAAAGATGCAATTCCTTCGGCCGCGTCTTTGGTATGATATAATAAATCCTGATTTTCCATTTCCAGATTCAGAATTTCGTTCAAACTGGATTGAAACGACTGGTTAAAAACTTTTTTCATAGCCCCAATCGCTTTGGTAGGTGCATGGCGGTAATAAGAAACTGCTTCTTCCACGGCTTCGTCCAGTTTTTCTTTTGGAACTGATCTGCTGATTAATCCGATTTGAACAGCCTCGGGGGCATAAATTTTTCGTCCGGTTGAGGATAATTCAAAAGCTCTGGCCATTCCTATCAATCTTGGCAAAAAGAAAGACGCTCCTGCATCCGGCATCAATCCGATATGCACAAACATCTGGCTTAAATAAGAATCCTCGCTGGCAATAACCAAATCGCAGGCAAGGGCCAATGAGCATCCGGCACCAACGGCTAATCCGTTCAGTCTGCAAATAACGGGTTTTGGAATATTCCTTATGGCTTCAATCATAGGGTTGTAACCGTCGCGAAGCATTTCTCCTGCGGTTTTTCCCGATTCCATGGCAGCTTTCAAATCAGCTCCCGAGCAAAATGCCTTTTCACCCTCACCGGTTAAAATGATAACCCGCACAGAGGGATCTGCACAAGCTTCCTCAATGGCCTCGGTAATTTCTCTGATTAAGTTTAGTGAGAGGGCATTATGTACTTCCGGTCTGTTCAGGCTGATCCTGACAATACCATCGTTATTATTGAAAATAAGATTTTGAAAAGTACCCATAGTCCGGATATATATTGATCAGGGACTTAATATAGGCAAAATAAATTGTTAAACTTCTGACTGTTTTTAATGGTTTTTCTCAAAATAAAAAATAAACCGCTGCACTGCTGACAGAAAGTCCGCAAGCCAAACCGGCCAGTATTTGTCCCGGGGTATGGGCATTCAGATAAAGTCTGGCGCTTAATAAAAAACCGCTGATTAATACGGCAATCAGTAAGGGGGTAAGTAACAAGTGTTCTTCAAAACGAATAATTAAACTGGCAAGAATACCGATTGCACCGCCCATTCCGGTAGCGTGAGCACTTATTTTCCAGGATAAACTGACGATGCCGACGATGATGAGAGATACGGTAACACTTCCAAGAAGAATTGAAATTTGAGGTGCCAGTTCTGCGATCGGCTGCAATTTCCATCCAAATAAATAAGTAGCAATCGCATAAATAATGGCCGATGCCAGATAGGGGAGTCGTCTTTCACGCAAAGAATCTACATGTAAAGTGCTGATAATGCCCAGCCGGTAGAAATAATATATGATGATTGTCGGTGCGACAAACGTATTTAAAAAAATCAAAAGAAGCAGGCTGCCCAGTCCCGGAAGTTCCAAAGCACTGACACCGGCCAGCTCGGGTGTGATCAGAAAAAGAACAGCGAAAAGATACGTAGTGATGATCAGTGGGTGAAATACTACGGACAAAAATGTGGCGATGCGGGTATTCAAAATTGGATATGCGTTAGTCATAGTTTGCTAAGAACAAAATTAAGCCATAAACCGCTTTGGTCAATGCCCTTTTTGAACATAAAAGTAAGTTGGCATGTAAGAATAGGTTTTCGTAGTGTATTTTGTAATTTTGCGCCTCAGAAAAATTGGAAGTTTGAGTTTTATATAAGGATTGAATTTATAGTAAGATGGGACCTTTACAGATCAAAGAATTATTACAACAGACTCCGGATGGACAATCCGTTACCCTGAAAGGTTGGGTACGTACGAAACGTGAAAGTAAAAACGCGATTTTCATTGCGCTTAACGACGGATCAACCATCCATAATATTCAGGCCGTTGCCGCTCCGGGTCAATTCTCTGCTGAGCTTTTGCTGACTGTAACCACGGGTTCCTGTCTAAAAATAACAGGCCAGCTTGTTGAATCTCAGGGTTCAGGTCAGGCTGTGGAAGTTAAAATTGATGACATATTTGTTTATGGAACGGCGGATGTGGATTCTTATCCTTTGCAGCCAAAAAGACATTCGCTGGAATTCTTACGTGAAATCGCGCATTTGCGTCCGCGTACGAATACTTTCAGCGCGATTTTGCGTATTCGCCACGCGCTCGCTTTTGCAGTTCATAAATATTACAACGACAGAGGATTTTTCTATTTACATACACCCATCATCACAGCTTCTGATGCGGAAGGTGCTGGTGAAATGTTCCGCGTAACAACGCTGGATCTGGACAAATTGCCCAGAACGGATGAAGGAGCGATTAACTTTAAGGAAGACTTTTTTGGAAGAGAAGCGAACCTGACGGTATCCGGACAATTGGAAGGGGAATTAGGAGCGATGGCACTTTCGAAAATATATACTTTCGGGCCAACTTTCCGTGCTGAAAATTCTAATACAACACGTCACCTTGCAGAATTCTGGATGATCGAGCCTGAAATGGCTTTCTTCGAGCTGGAAGATAATATGGATCTTGCCGAGGATTTCATCAAGACGGTCATCACGTATGCACTGGAAAACTGCAAAGATGATCTGGCTTTCCTTGAAAACCGTTTGGCAGACGAAGATAAAAACAAACCACAAAACGAACGTTCAATCCCTCTTTTGGAAAAACTGAATTTTGTTGTTGAAAATGCCTTTGAGCGTCTGACTTACACCGAAGCGATCGATATTCTTTTAAAATCAAAACCACATAAAGAAAAGAAATTCCAGTATCCGGTAGGCTGGGGAATTGATTTGTCCAGCGAACACGAGCGTTACCTGGTTGAAAAACATTTCAAAAAACCGGTTATCCTGACCAACTATCCGCGTGAAATCAAATCGTTCTACATGAAACTTGATGATGATGGAAAAACGGTTCGCGCAATGGACGTTCTTTTCCCGGGTATTGGGGAAATTATTGGTGGAAGTCAGCGTGAAGACAATTATGAGAAATTGCTTGAACGCGTGCACGAAGTAGGAATTGACCCGGAAACGATCTGGTGGTACCTTGAAACACGTAAATTCGGGACGGCACCACACTCCGGTTTCGGTCTGGGTTTTGAACGTCTTGTTTTGTTCGTAACCGGAATGGGCAACATCCGTGATGTGATTCCTTTCCCAAGATATCCAAAAAGCGCTGAGTTTTGATCAGCACTTTTTAAAATCATTTTTCACCGTAATAGCAGGCAAAAACGCTGTTACGGTGAAGAATATCATAATGAGAAAAGCCGGAATAACGCAGCAAACCAAGCTGAAACGGCAAAGAACGCGGAGAGTCTTCCTTATCAATATAGGTGAAGACTTTTTCTTTATAGTCTTAGCCGCCCAAAGATTCCAGGTAATCACCATACCGTTTCCACATCAGTTTATGAACGCCCGGTTCATCAAAGGAAACAAGATCAGATACATAAATTCTCCCGCCCGGTTTTAGCCAGTTATATAATTTTTCAAAGGTCTCCCGCCAATCCTCATCATCACGAAGATGGTGTAAAACGGCACCTGCCAGAATACAGTCGAAAGCGTTTTCTTCAAAATCCAGATCACGCAGATCTGATTGATAAGTCTGGACGTAATTAACTCCTGCGTTTTCGATTCGTTCGCTTGCTCTTTCCAGCATTGGTTGGCTGAGATCTGCCAAATGACAGGCCAAGGGATGAACTTCCTGCAAAACGCGCAATGTAAAATTTCCTGCACCGCAGCCAATATCCAGAATACTATCATTCGGTTTTAAATGTAAAGCGGCAGTCCGGGCAACCAGATCGAGTACCAGAGGCGCGTCAATGGTTGCCTGCTGGCCGGTTTCGAGCTTGCTGAAACGTTCGACATCATTGTCAAAACGTGTCTTTATTTCATGGATTGTCGATTTTTGTTCTAATGGAGTTGTCATTTATTTTGCCGGGTTTGTCTGTGGTGCTAACTTATTTTGGAATCAATCTAAACCGGAGTCAGGTTCTTTACTTTCTAATATATATCTTTGTAAGCCTGGAAATTTTGATTTGTACGTATTTGAATTTGTAATGTAATACGAAGATAACGCATAACCAGGTTGCGAACATATTGAAATAGATTAGATAAAATATAGAAAATACTGACGGTTTTGCGTTAGTATTTAACGTTTAAAAAACTTTAATGGCCAAAAGCCTATGTTGAAAAAAGTGCAGCCGAAAGTGTGGTGGGCGGCGTTATTTGCCGTATTTGTAATAGTGCTTTCCCTGGTTTGGGTAAGAAACAGTAAATCTCACGATCTGGTCAATTTCAAAAGAAATGCCAAATCAAACCCCAATTTGGATCCTGTTGAGATCAAAGATCCGGATGCAAAAACCTTAGCAAAAATAGAACAAATCCAGGATATTTTCAGAAGAAAACGGAATGCCGGTTTTAATGGAAATGTGCTGATCGTTCAGAAAGGAAAGATCTTATACCAGAATTCTTTTGGTTATGCGCATTTGCGTGATAAGGATTCACTGCAAAGTCACTCCAAATTTCAGCTTGCTTCTTTGTCAAAACCGTTTACAGCAGTTGCTGTTCTAAAATTAATTCAGGAGGGAAAGGTAAGTCTGGATGATTCCGTACAAAGATTTTTTCCGGATTTCCCATACCACGGCGTAAAAGTGGATATGCTGCTAAGTCACAGAAGTGGTTTGCCAAATTATATTTATTCTTTTCCGGACAGTGTTCGTCACGGTAAAAAGTTTCCAACCAACATGACGGTGATGGACTGGTACGCGAAAGTCGTTCCTACACCACATCCCTACAACCGGCCAGGTCGCTCCTTCAATTATTGTAATACAAATTATTGCGTTCTGGCAGCCATTGTTGAAAAAGTGAGCGGAGATTCTTTCAACAATTTTGTTCATAACGAGATTTTTACGCCGCTTGGCATGAACAATACCGTTTTGGTAACGGATACTTCAGAAGCTGCCATGATGTACAGAACCGTCGGGCATCAATATGGGCGTATGCTGGCAAAAGATTATTATGACGATGTTGTCGGCGATAAAGGTTTGTATTCAACCACGGGAGATATTTACCGTTTTTACGCCGGTTTAACTTCGGGTTTACTAATCAACAAAAAACTGCTGACCGAAGCCTGGACGCCGAGAAGTTTTGAACGTGACGGGATCAGAAATTATGGCTACGGATTCCGGATGCACGTCAAACCGGATCATTCAACCAGATTCATTTATCATGGCGGCTGGTGGAAAGGTTATAATTCCATGTTCTGGATTTGTCCGGAAGACGAAGCGGTTATTATCATTTTGGGAAATTCATACAACAAAAATATTTACGATATCAAAGAGTTATTGACCGTGCTGCATGGCAGCGAAAGTGAAAAGCTGGAAGATATTGAGAAAGACCTTTAGCTTAGTTTGAAATCGGCGGTTAATTCAGGATATTTGCCGGACGTAACGAATACTCACCTCAATGTCAGAAACCGCTTATACCATACCTGCATTTTTACTTCTGGGTTTACCGATTCTGGCATTTTTTGTTTTATGGCTTGGCGGGAAAACCTTGAACAAACCAGCGGGTTGGATTGGTGCTTTCATCACTGCAACTGGATTCATAATCAGTGTGTTATATGCTGATATTGAAACACTTCATACAGTTAAAATGAACTGGGCCTTCATCGGTCAAACTAACATAGAACTTTCTTTCCGCTTCGATGAACTGACGCTGATCATGCTGGTCATTGTTCATTTTGTAGCTTTTCTGGTTCAGATTTATTCCATGTCTTATTTACATGGCGACCAGAATCTTCACCGATATTTTGCCTTTATCCAGCTTTTCCTTTTCTCAATGGTAGGAATTGTGCTTGCCGGAAATCTTCTTGTGATGTACATTTTCTGGGAGCTGGTCGGGCTTTCTTCTTATTTACTGATTGGTTTCTGGTACTTTAAGCCACGAGCTGTCTGGGCGGCGCAGAAAGCTTTTGTTCTAAACAGAATTGGAGATGCAGCATTCCTGACCGGAATTTTAATGCTGTTTTACTATATTGGTTCTACCGACTTTAAGGTGCTTGCCACTTCCGTCCAATCACTCGATCCGGGCATTTTAACGGGAATTGGATTATGTCTTTTTGGTGGTTGTATGGGTAAATCGGCTCAGTTTCCATTGTCAGGCTGGTTGCCGGATGCCATGGAAGGGCCAACGCCTGTTTCTGCCTTAATCCATGCCGCCACGATGGTGGCTGCCGGAATATTTTTACTAGCGCGAATTTCCTTTCTTTTAACACCGGAAGCACAAATTGTTATTGCCTGTATCGGAACCATCACGATGGTGATTGGTGCTGTAAAAGCAACGCAGGTTTGGGATATAAAAAGGGTTTTGGCTTACTCAACGATGTCACAGTTGGGTCTGATGGTTATCGCCGTCGGGCTTGGTAGCTGGCGGACTGCACTTTTTCATCTTGCAACACACGCATTTTTTAAAGCCGGTTTATTCCTTTCGGCCGGTTCGGTCATTCATGCGGTGACGCCTTTGGAAAACGATGAAACTTTTGATCCGCAGGATATGCGTACCATGGGTGGTCTCCGGAAATATTTGCCGATCACTTTTATCTGTTTTGTAATCTGCTCATCCGCTTTGGCAGGACTTCCGTTTTTCTCAGGATTTCTTTCAAAGGATGCGATCATCGTCGAAGCATTTTTCTGGGCTGAACAACATGGGGCCTGGGCGTATTTTTTCCCGGTTATCATTATGATCTCTGCCGGAGTTACGGCTTACTATATGACGCGCCAGGTTTGGCTCATTTTTCTTGGAGAAAAACGTTACCAGATTTTTAAATCCGTTCATCCCCACGAATCTCCTGTAACAATGTGGGCGCCTATGGCATTGCTCGCTGTACTTTCCGTTTTTATCTGGTTTTCATGGAATCCGTTTGATGCTTCCTATGGCTGGTTTTTAGAGCTGGTAGGAGCGGAGGAATTCGGACATATTTTATGGGTGCCATTTGTAGCAACGGGCATAACTGTGCTGGCTATTTTTCTGGCCATTAAGGAAACCAAAACAGAAGATCCGTTCTCGATGTATGCCGGAAGTGCTAATAATTCAATTCCTGGATTGAAACACCTGGCCGGCCTGAATGAATTTTCAAGAGAGCATTTCTTTATAAAATCCTTTGCTTTTATTTCAGCTGGTTTAATGCAGTTTGAAGCAAAAATTGTCAATTCCTTTGTGGATGGTATTGCAAAATGGAGCGTTGTGATGGCGCATGTGGTAAGCTGGGGAGACAAGAATATTGTAGATGGTGGTGTGAAACTCACCGTTTTTACGATCAGATCGGCTGGTCAGGGTGTTCGTGGTTTACAAAACGGGAAAATACAATCCTATTATTTAGTTACTGCATTGGGAGTAGTTCTGCTCGTTTTGTGGTTAATGATTTTATAGAAATAATTCAGGAGCACGGTTTGCTCTTTATCATATATTCGTTTCAGTTTATCCTAATGATTGATCATATACTTTCCTTACTGATATCCATTCCATTATTTGGAGCCGTAGCCGTTTCTGTCTGGCCTTCCCAGCGTCCGGCTGATTTCAGATTGATCGCGCTTTCGGTTTTACTTTTGGAATTACTTACCGGACTTTCCTTATTTCTCTTTTTCGATAATCAAAATACAGGATTTCAGCTAAGCGAAACGGTGGATTGGATTACGCTTCCGATTGGTTCTTTGGGCACAGTTTCCATTGATTATGCACTGGCGGTTGATGGAATCAGTTTTCCATTGGTATTATTAGCGGTTGTTGTGCTGTTTGTCGGGATGATCAGTTCATGGAGCATCAGTCAGAAAACAAGAGCTTATTTTGCCTTATATTTAATTTTAAGTGCCAGTATAATCGGTTGTTTTCTCGCTCAGGATTTCTTCCTTTTCTATCTTTTCTTCGAATTTATGCTTTTACCTATGTATTTTCTCATTGGTTTATGGGGCGGGCCGAGAAGGGAATATGCAGCGCTTAAATTCTTCGTCTACACATTTTTTGGATCCTTGTTAATACTGATCGTCATGATCGGTTTATATCTTTCAGTGATCGATCCTGTTGAAACCGCACGCGCTGTCGGGATTCTTGGACCGGAGGATCTGGTACAACCGGATGTAGTTTTACAAATTCAACAATGGCTTGCTGATGGCAGAATTGGAGCGGATCAGTTGGTTCATACATTCCGGTTTTCCTATTTAGCTGATGCCGGAAACTATATTCCCGGTTCTATTTTAAGTCCTGAAACAGAGTTTGTTCTATTTGGAATTCCTGTTCGGTTACTGGCTTTCTGGTTTTTGTTTGCTGGTTTTGCAGTAAAATTACCCGTAGTGCCCGTACATACCTGGTTACCCGATGCGCACGTAGAGGCACCAACGCCTATTTCGGTAGTGTTGGCAGGAATACTTTTGAAAATCGGAGGTTATGGTTTTATAAGAATTGTTGATGGTTTTTTCCCTGTTGAAGCGCAGTACAGTATGGTTCCGCTGGCAGTTTTAGGAATGATTTCTATCGTCTACGGTGGATTTAACGCATTGGGCCAAAGTGATCTGAAAAAGATGATCGCTTATTCTTCTGTGTCGCATATGGGTTTTGTTTTGCTCGGTATTGCAGCTTTTACAGCAGAAGGAATCAACGGGGCTATTTATCAGATGGTAAGCCATGGCGTACTGTCTTCGATGTTATTCCTTTTAGCCGGGGTTATTTATGACCGTACACACGATCGAAAAATCGATAATTACCGTGGATTAATCGGTCCGATGCCGCGTTATACCGTTTTGACAGGAATCGCATTTTTTGCCTCACTTGGACTACCTGGTTTTTCAGGATTTGTAGGGGAATTATTTACCTTGATGGGCGCATTTCAAGCGGCTGCCTTGCCTGTTTGGGTACCGGCACTTTCTACTTTGGGAATAGTATTGGCCGCAGCATACTTTCTCTGGACATACCAACGTATGTTTTTTGGCTCCTTTTGGTATAAAGAGGATAGTTCAATTATACTGACTGATTTAACAATTCGCGAAACAGCGCTTTTGGTTCCGCTTGCTATTCTTTCAGTTTTGCTGGGGATTTTACCAGGATTATTATTTGATATGACCGGACCGACGGTCCAGGCTTGGCTGGAAAGGTTGCAATAATTTTTTTGCCACGAATACACGAATTGGTTTTAGATTATTATGAGGTCCCGGTGAAAGTAGACTATTCATAAATATCTTTTCGATGGCCTAATGCGATAACATCGATTATTAATTCCTTATCCAATATTTCATAAATAATCCGATAATTACCACTTCGTATCCGATAACCATCTCTGCCTTTCAATTTTTTGCAGCCATCAGGTCTTGGGTTATTTTCAAGTGCGGCAATTGAAGGAATAATTGATGACACAATTTTGTCAGGAAGATTATCCAATTGCTTTTGAGCTTTCTTTGATAAGTAAACAGAATACTCAGGCATTTTTTGATTCGCGATTCTTTAAGTAATCCGAAAATAGGATTCGAGTTCCATCGTTTTCCTTTTTTGCTTCATCATACAGTCGCACATCTTCCTGATCTTCCAATGCTTCTATGATATTGTCAAACTCGTTTTGTGGAAGAACAACGAGTTGCTCTCCTTCGTTGCCAACTATGTATTTGGGGTGTAAAGCTATCATAATCTTTTACTTATAGTCAGAAAATTTAAATGACAAATTGAGGAAGCCAAATTCTATTCTTCATCAATTTAGATAATGATCTTTTGAATTCAAAACAGGACTTCTATTAACTCTAACGAATTATAATAATAGAAATCCCACTTTTACAATTTACTTCCCAAAAATCCGATCAAAACTAAACCGATTTTTCTTCGATAATACTTCCAGTTTTTGCTGTTGCTCGTTGGACAGCACTGATATAATATCTTCCCTTTTCGCTTCTGCAAGCTGTTTGTGATCACGTCGTTTTGCTTCATCATTTCTGGATAGTTTTCTATCCTTGCGTGCGTATCGTTTCTCAATTTTCTTAATCTGTTTTACCTGTCTTTTGGAAAGATCAAGATCTGCTGCAAACTTTTCAAGATTTTTTTCAAGTCTTTTGTTATTAAGCTTGGGGTTGATGGTTGTTACTTCCTGGTAATCTTCCGAATCATTTAATGAAGAGTTGCCTGATGACGCGCACCCGGTAAAGAATAAAGTTGAGACCGACAGGAGCAAAAAGATAAGTTTTTTCATGGACTGCATTTCGTTGATATGAATATTGATGGTACTAACGAAGATCCGGTTTGGAAAAATATAAAACCAAAATGAAATCTGTTAAAACTTCTTTCATTATCCATTACTGAAATATGTTTATTCAAATAAAATTACTTTGGTGCAATATCACTGATAGTATTTTTCATTAAGAATCCAGTAATTGTAATTGTGTTTATGAGACTGAGCCATAAAAGTTTTTCGTAAGTGCTACTTTTGCCAAATATTATTTCCTATACTCTTTATTTTTCTAATGAAAGAAAATTCTACTTCACACCGGTTGCTGTCTTTGGATACGCTGCGTGGGTTTGACATGTTTTGGATTTCCGGTGGCGAAGATATCTTTGCTGTTTTAGCCAAAGTTACCGGCTGGTCGTGGGCCGTATTTATTGCGCATCAGCTTACCCATCCCGACTGGAACGGTTTCCGGGCTTATGATTTAATCTTTCCGACTTTTCTTTTTATGGCTGGTGTATCAACGCCATTTTCGTTGGGAAGCCGGTTGGAAAAAGGAGTGCCGGCATCAGATTTAATTCGTAAAGTGATACAGAGAGGGCTTATCCTGGTATTTTTGGGAATTATTTATAACAACGGAATTTTTCATACCGAATGGCATAACATGCGTTATCCGAGTGTATTAGGACGTATCGGATTGGCAGGAATGTTCGCGCAGATTATTTATTTATACACCGGAAAAACAAGCCGGTGGATCTGGTTTGCAGGATTATTGTTAGGCTATTGGGCCTTCATGATGTATTATCCGGTTCCGGGATGTGAGGCAGGTATGATGACGATGGAATGTAACCCCGCCAGTTATTTTGACCGCATGATTCTTCCCGGACGTTTGCATTTGAAAATTCACGATCCGGAAGGATTGGTTTCAACAATTCCTGCCATTGCAACAGGATTAATGGGAATATTTTCCGGAGAAATATTGAGAACAGATCCGGCTAAACTTTCACAAAACAAAAAGGTACTTTACCTGGTGGCAGGTGGCGTGGTTAGTATAATTATCTCACAGCTTTGGGATATTGTTTTTCCAATCAATAAGAACTTATGGACGAGTTCGTTTGTGCTTTGTGCCGGCGGATGCAGCGTATTATTACTGGCATTTTTCTACTGGATCGTAGATGTATTAAATTACCGCCGCTGGACATTTTTCTTTGTTGTGATAGGAATGAACTCCATCGTAATCTACATGGTTGGCCGTTACATCAATTTTGAATACACCGCAGAAGCACTTTTTGGAGGACTACTGGAATTCTTCCCTGAACCTGTGACAGCAGTTGGAGGTGTCCTGGCATTCATAGGCGTGCAGTGGGCATTCATGTATTTATTATGGAGAAATAAATTATTTTTAAAGGTGTAGGGGCGACCCTTGTGGTCGCCCTTGAACCATCCAAAAATTCGCCCTTGGAACTGTCGGGAAACTTGGACTTGGAACCATCCGGAAATTCGCCCTTGGAACTATCCGGAAACTTCGACCAGGAACCATCAGGAATTGCGTCCATGAAACCATCTAAAAATTCGCCAAAAGAACTATCCGGAAATCCCTTAATAATTTCCGGATAGTTTTTCAATAATTTCCAGATATTTACCGGAAAATAAAGAAGATCAGGAGGGAAAGGGTAACCACAAGGGATTACCCCAACGATATCCTAACGATATCCCGGTCACCCCAACGAAATAAAGCAGATAAATGTCAATACAAGTAACGAATCTTACAAAAGTATACGGAACGCAGCGAGCGGTGGACGGGATTACCTTTTCCCTGAAACCCGGAGAAATTGTAGGTTTTCTCGGGCCAAACGGCGCAGGAAAATCCACAACCATGAAGATTCTTACCGGATATCTGAATTCAACTTCAGGAACAGCCACCGTTGCCGACTTTGATGTGCAGCAACAAGCCATGCCGGCGCGCCGGGCAATTGGATACCTGCCTGAACACAATCCGTTATACCTGGATATGTATGTCCGCGAATTCCTTCTTTTTTCAGGAAAACTGTATGGAATGCGCGGCCCGACCTTGAAATCACGTGTCGATGAAATGATAAATCTCTGCGGACTGGAAGTTGAAAAACGAAAAAAAATTGGTCAGCTTTCCAAAGGATATCGGCAGCGTGTTGGTTTGGCCCAATCTTTCCTGCACGATCCGGCCGTCCTCATTCTGGACGAACCAACGACAGGTCTGGACCCAAACCAGATCCAGGAAATCAGAGAATTGATCCGTACCGCTGGACATAACAAAACTGTTCTTTTTTCAACCCATATTATGCAGGAAGTGGAAGCATTATGCGACCGCGTGATCATCATAAATAAAGGTCGTGTGGTGAGTGACAGCTCGCTTGAAGCGTTAAGGCAAACCGGGAAAACACTGGAAGAGACTTTTCGTAATTTAACCGTCTAATGGTTTTGTTATCAATTGTTAACAGTAATCGGCAACAATCTGATAATGAGCTTAGAGCTAAAATTCAATAGCTTCTAGCTAACCGCCAAACATTAGAATTGCCTTAAAACGGTTTAAAAGCGGATTTATTAAGTTTCAAATTTGTTATTGATATAAATAAATAAAGAAAAAGTTGGCTCAGCGACCTTAAATGTTTGAATAATACTTCCTCGTAAAGATTGGGTAAATAGAAATGGAAAAAAGGTTGGGAAGCCGTATTCGGGTAGTTACAAGTATTTTAGTTTTGGTCTTTTTTGGTACAGTTTCGGTCGCCTGGAAGTTAATTCAGACCAGGGAAACCTATGCCGGAATGGAAAAACCTGTGACAGAAAAGAGACAGGAAAAAACTCCAAAAAGGAGGGAAGAACCCGTTATTGTTTTGCCCGAAAATCAGTGGGTGGACAGTACCCTTAAATCTCTTACACTGGAAGAAAAAATCGGACAGCTTTTTATGGTTGCTACTTTTTCCAACAGGGAAGAGGCAAATACACGATATATCGACAGGCTGATTGACGATTTTCACCTCGGCGGATTGATCTTTTTTCAGGGCGGTCCGGTGCGTCAGGCGCAGCTTACTAATCATTATCAGGCCCATTCAAAAGTTCCGCTTTTTATCGGGATCGATGGAGAGTGGGGTTTGGGCATGCGTTTGGATAGCACGATTTCTTTTCCAAAACAAATGGTTTTGGGAGCAATCCAGAATGATGAGCTTATATACAGAATGGGAAGCGATATTGCAAAACAATGCCGGCGGTTAGGAATTCAGATCAATTTTGCGCCTGTTTCTGATATCAATAGCAATCCTAAAAATCCGGTTATTGGCATTCGTTCTTTTGGTGAGGACCGTGAAAATGTAACACGGAAAGCCGTCGCCTACATGAAAGGTTTGCAGCATAATGGCATTATCGCTACGGCAAAACATTTCCCTGGACATGGTGATACCGATGCGGATTCGCATTTTACACTGCCAGTTTTAACGCATTCTGTCGAGCAGCTGAATAATATCGATCTGTATCCTTATCGCCAGCTTATTGCGGATAGCCTGATGGGCGTTTTAAGCGGACATTTATTTATCCCGTCTTTGGATAATTCGCCGCAGCTGGCCAGTTCGCTTTCTGAAAAGGTAATTACTGGTTTGTTGAAAAACCAGATGGGCTTTCGGGGACTTGTTTTTACAGATGCGATGAATATGCGTGGCGTTTTGAAAACCGGGCGGGCAGCTGAGGTAAATCTGAAAGCACTGATGGCCGGAAATGACGTTTTGTTATATCCTGAAAATGTGGCTGAAACAATTACTAAAATAAAAGACGCACTGAATCAGGGAACGATCACCCAGAAGTTTTTGGATGATAAGGTAAAACGGATTTTACAGGCTAAGTACTGGTCCGGTTTGGCACAATATAAACCGATTGATATCACCAATTTGTATGCAGACCTGAATACTGAGGAAAGTAAGGAGCTGTATAGAGAATTATCTGAGGCATCGGTAACGGTTGTCCGGAATGATAATAATATATTGCCGGTTACGTCGATTATAGCGCAGACGATGGCATCTGTTTTGATCGGGGAGGGGAGTACTTCTGTTTTTCAGAAAATGTTGTCAACGTATAAGCCTATGAGGCCTTATACTTTTTTGTCGGAGCCTTCGCAGGAAGAGATTTTGCAAATGTTAAATTACCTGCAACCTTATGAAACTGTGGTTGTTGGTGTTACCGGAATTTCTTCTAATCCTAAGTATAATTATGGCATTTCAACAGGTACTGCGGAATTTGTTAAGCAACTAAAACAGAGTGGCAAAAAAGTCATTTTGTGTTTATTCGGCAGTCCTTACAGTATCCAGTTTTTTCCGGAAACTGATGCGCTGATCTGTGCAAATCAGGATGGTTCGGATCAGCAGGAAATTGTTCCGCAGATTATTTTTGGTGCCCTTGCTGCCAAAGGAAAATTGCCTGTTTCAGTTCTTTCCTACAAAGCCGGTGATGGAATTGAAACGGAAGCTTTAAACAGGATTAGTTTTGGTACACCGGAAAGTGTTGGGGTGAATGCGGTCATGCTGCAAAAAATTGACGGAATTGCCAATGCTGCTATCACGGATCATGTATTTCCAGGATGCCAGGTAGTGGTCGCAAGAAAAGGGAAGATTATTTATGATAAGGCTTTTGGTACTTTGAATTACAGAACACCGGAAAGAGTTAGTTCTGAGACGATTTATGACGTTGCATCGGTAACAAAGGTAGCTGCCACATTGCAGTCTTTGATGTTGCTTTATGATCGTAAACTGATTGATCTGGATGAAAAGGCTTCGCACTATCTGCCTGAATTGATTGGTACAAACAAACAGAATTTCACCATTCGTGATTTGCTGATGCACCGGTCCGGATTGGTATCTTTTTATCCGACATTATGGGACAGAACCAAAACCAGTGCGGGAGGTCTGCTTCCTGAATATTATAGTTCCAAACCTGACAGTATTTACAATCTTCAGGTTGCACCTAAACTTTTTGCAAAACCAGCATTGCGGGATTCTGTTTGGAAATGGATTGTGAAATCTCCCATGAACAATACCAAGGACAAGGCCGGAAAATTTGGTTATTTATATAGCGACCTGGGTTTTCTGACTTTGCAAAAAGTGATCGAAAAGGTAACAGGACAGCCGATGAATGCCTTTGTCGCTGCCAACATTTATGAGCCGCTGGGGTTGCCTTACACCGGATTTAATCCGTTACATAGGTTTCCGGAAAAACAAATTGCACCAACCGAGCAGGATTATCGTTTTCGTAGCCAACTGATTCAGGGAACGGTCCATGACCAGATGGCGGCCGTGCAGGGTGGAGTTTCCGGACACGCGGGCCTGTTTTCCACCGCAACGGACCTGGCCGTATTGATGCAAATGAATTTATGGAAAGGAAATTATGGCGGCAGACAGTTTTTCGCTTCGGGTACTGTCCCACTATTTTCAAGATTATATGACGAGGCACATCACAGAGGCCTGGGTTGGGACAAAATACCCGCCGATGGTAATAGTGCCTATGTGTCGCCTCAGGCATCTGTAAATTCCTTTGGGCATACAGGATTTACCGGAGCCATTGTCTGGGCAGATCCGGATGAAGATCTTATTTTTGTATTCCTGTCAAACCGTATTCACCCGGACGCAGAAAACAACAGCATTACCACACAGCGCACGCGCAGAAAGATTCACGATGTGGTATATATGTCACTTCTTGAGCGCAAAAGTATTCTTCGTTGATTTCATAGGAAATGTATTTGAAAATATCTCTAACTTTACCTTTCATAAACAGGTAAGTGAAAAGATATTAAGATAAATACATGAAAAAAACATTTATTAGAAAAGGAATTTTTGCATGCATTGCCGCTATTGTTGGAATAGCTTCTTCATTTGCTCAGACAATTACAACAGGTACAGTTGATGCTTCTGTATGTGCAGGAAGTACGATATCCGTGCCTTTTACAACAACTGGAACGGTTGGTGAGGACTTTACGGTTCAGCTATCTGATGCATCAGGTGCCTTTACTGCTCCTGTTGCGATTGGAGCTGGAACAGCGTCTCCGATTACAGGAACAATTGCTTCCAGTACTATTGCGGGTACAGGTTACAAGGTTAGGGTAATTACAACTGCGTTAGCAATTGTTGGAAGTGAAAGTTCTAATGTTAAGGTGAAAGGAAAACCATCTGCTCCTGGTTTACCCCCATTATCGTATTGTGTAGGACAATCTCCGGCAGTTGTACCAACTGTCGTTGGTTCTAATGTCAAATGGTATTTAGGAAGTGATCCAAATACTGAAATTCCACCCATCACTAGCGTAAGTACGACTGCTTCCAAATCAGCAGCTGTTCCTTTTGCATATGTATCTCAAACTGTTGATGGATGTGAAAGTGATAAAAATCTTATAATAATGGCGGTGTATAATAACGGGCGAACACCAACTATATCAAATCCTGGAGATCTTTGTCAAAATTCTACCGTTCCAGCTGATATTTTAAAGAGTGCTGTAAAATCCAATGAGCCAGAAGCAAGTGTTTTTACTGATTTTCGTTGGTCAGATACAGCAAACGGGACATTTTCAAGCACAATTCCTGTTCCCTCTACGGCAAGTATAGGGACAAAAGATTACTTTGTAATAAGTTATTCTTATCAAGGGTGCCCAAGTCCTGTTGCGAAAGTTACAGTAAATGTTAATCCAGCACCTTCTGTGCCAACAGTTACAAATAAAACATACACAGTTAATGATCCTTCCGTAGCACCACTTTCCGTAACGTCCTCAACAGGGACATTAAAATGGTACGAAACAGCTACAAGTACAACTGCATTAGCAAGTGCTCCAACACCTTCGGTTACTGCGGCAGGAACTAAGAGTTATTTTGTTAGTCAAACTGTGGGAGATTGCGAGAGTGCAAGAGCTGAAATTGTTGTAACAGTAAATGCAGCTGCCTGTACAACACCTGCTGCGCCTGTGGTTGTCACTCCTTTAAATTATACCGTTGGCCAAACAGCTGCATTAACCGCTACTGCAATATCTGGTGCCACTTTAAACTGGTATGGAACCAATGCAACAGGCGGAACAGCATCAGCAACCACGCCTGTACCTTCCACCGCAACTGTTGGAACAACAACCTATTACGTAAGTCAAAGTGTTGGAAGTTGTGAAAGTACACGTTCGGCGATTGTTGTGAATGTAGCTGCTGCCTGTACAACACCTGCTGCACCGGTGGTTGTTACGCCGCTAAATTATACCGTTGGTCAAACCGCAGCTTTAACCGCTACTGCAATATCTGGTGCCACTTTAAATTGGTATGGAACCAATGCAACGGGCGGAACAGCATCAGCAACTGCGCCTGTACCTTCGACAGCAACTGTGGGAACAACAACTTATTATGTAAGTCAAAGTGTTGGTACTTGTGAAAGTACACGTTCAGCGATCGTTGTGAATGTAGCTGCCCCTGCCTGTACAACACCAGCCGCGCCTGTGGTTGTGACTCCTTTAAATTATACCGTTGGTCAAACAGCAACTTTAACAGCCACCGCAATATCTGGTGCCACTTTGAATTGGTACGGAACCAATGCAACAGGCGGAACCGCAACAACAACTGCGCCTGTGCCTTCGACAGCAACTGTTGGAACAACAACTTATTATGTAAGTCAAAGTGTTGGAAGTTGTGAAAGTACACGTTCAGCGATCGTTGTGAATGTAGCTGCTGCTGCCTGTACAACACCTGCTGCACCTGTGGTTGTCACTCCTTTAAATTACACAGTAGGTCAAACAGCAACTTTAACAGCCACCGCAATATCTGGTGCTACTTTGAACTGGTACGGAACCAACACAACGGGCGGAACGGCATCCGCAACGCCACCGGTACCTTCCACCGCAACTGTTGGAACAACAACTTATTATGTTAGTCAAAGTGTAGGAAGTTGTGAAAGTACACGTTCGGCTATCGTTGTGAATGTGGCAGCTGCTGCCTGTACAACACCTGCTGCGCCTGTGGTTGTCACTCCTTTAAATTATACCGTTGGCCAAACAGCAACTTTAACAGCCACCGCAATATCTGGTGCTACTTTGAATTGGTATGGAACCAATGCAACGGGCGGAACGGCATCTACAACGGCACCTGTACCTTCCACAGCAACTGTTGGAACAACAACTTATTATGTTAGTCAAAGTGTAGGAAGTTGTGAAAGTACACGTTCAGCGATCGTTGTGAATGTGGCAGCGGCTACTTGTGCAACACCTGCGCCAACTGTTATCAGTCCTGTAAATTATACCGTCGGAGCTAGTGCATCAGCTTTGACAGCAACCGGAACTAACTTGAAATGGTATGCGGCCGCCTCCGGAGGTACGGCTTTGGCTTCGGCACCTATTCCTTCGACCTCTGCGGCTGGAACCTTATCATTCTTTGTAAGCCAGACCTTAAACAACTGTGAAGGCCCGCGTGCAGAATTGAAAGTTATTATTGCAGGATGTTCAACACCTGCACCAACAGTTTCCAGCCCTGTAAATTATACCGTCGGAGCTAGTGCATCAGCTTTGACAGCAACCGGAACTAATTTGAAATGGTATGCGGCCGCCTCTGGAGGAGTGGCTTTGGCTTCGGCTCCTGTTCCTTCAACTTCTGTGGCTGGAACCACATCATATTTTGTAAGTCAGACACTGAATAATTGCGAAGGTCCGCGTGCTGAAATTGTTGTAAGTGTGGCTTCATGTTCAACCGTAGCTCCAACAGTAAGTCCAATTACATATTGTTTCAATTCAGCAGCACTGCCTTTGACGGCAACCGGAACTAACTTGAAATGGTATGCTGCCGCGTCAGGTGGAACTGCTCTTGTGACTGCACCTACTCCTTCGACCGCTGTATCAGGCATAACTTCATATTTTGTAAGCCAGACACTGAATAATTGCGAAGGGCCAAGAGCGGAACTTAAAGTTACAGTTACAGTTGAAACACCTAAGCCAACAGTAAGCGCCACCTTAAACTATTGTTTTGGAGAAACGGCTCCTGCACTTACAGCAAACGGAGCGTTACTTAAATGGTATAACGCTGCCGGTACGAGTTTGGCAACAGCTCCCACTCCTGATACCAAGGTTACAGGAACAATTTCCTATTTTGTAACGCAAACTTTAAATAATTGCGAGTCAGTAAAAGCTGAAATCAAAGTAACCGTGAATCCGGTTACCCCGGCTCCGACTGTTGCGAGTTCATCTATTACATATTGTTTTAACCAAACCCCTGTAATTTTAAGTGCAAACGGAACAGGGTTGAAATGGTATGCGGCTGCATCAGGTGGAAATGCGCTTGGGTCTGCGCCTACTCCTACAACTAACGCAGCGGCAACAACTTCATATTTTGTTAGTCAAACTTTGAATGGTTGTGAAAGTGCCCGTACAGAAATTAAAGTAACTGTTAATGCTCCTGTTGCCATACCAGGCGTTTCGTCTACTCCATTGGTATATTGCCAGTCAGAAAATGCTTCTGCATTATCAGCAACGCCTCTTAATGGGGCTGCTTTATTGTGGTACGGGACAAATGCAACAGGAGGAGCTGAATCTTCAACAGCTCCTGTACCTTCAACAGTAGCAGGAGGGACAATTTCATACTATGTCGCTCAAAAAGACGCTACTGGCTGTGTGAGTAGTCGAGCTAAAATAGATGTCACAACTAATGTAGCAGACAAACCGACAGTTGCAACACCATCAGTTGCTTACTGTCAAAATGAAACAGCACCGGCACTTGCTGCTACCGGAACAAATCTTAAATGGTACTTAACAATAGATGATACCAGTCCCCGTACAACACCTTTAACTCCATATACTGCAAAGGTGGAAGACTATTCTTTTTATGTAACCCAATCACAGGTATTTGGTAATAAGACCTGTGAAAGCGCAAAAGCGGAAATTAAGGTGCACATCAAACCGCTTCCTTCGGCTACGATTTCAGGAAATTCTTCTATCCCTCTTGGTGGTACTGCTAATGTGGTGATCAACTTTACTGGTGATGCACCATGGACTTATATTCTATCAGATGGAAAAACTGGTACAACCAGTAATGCAAATCTTTCCGTTGCGGTTAGTCCAGCCACGACAACTACCTATGTGGTTACCGAAGTTTCAAATTCTTGCGGTAAGGGTATTATCAACGGAAGTGCCCTTGTGACGGTTCAGGTACCGACGTTGACAATTGGCGTTCCTTCGGTATCGGAATCTTGTGCTGGTAGAACATTCACAGTACAATTCCAGCAGTCGGGTACTTTTCCGGATGGAAGTTCAATGAAGGCGCAAATTTCAACAGTGAATGAAACGAGCAAATTTATTTCAATCCCATCCGTGATCAACGGAAATGTCATTACAGCAACAATTCCGGATACTACTGTAAAAGGCATTTATTATGTTCGTATTGCCAATATTGGAAAAGATGGAGCACTAATCGCAGCAGGAAATGTAAGTTCTGGACAAATTACAGTGAACCCTTTGCCGGTGGCAACCATATCAGGTGCAACTACAATTTATCTGGGTGCAACTGCCAATCTGAAAGTTGATCTTACAGGAGATGCTCCATGGACTTTCAGCTTAAATGACGGACAGACTGATTCTCTGGTATCAACAAGTGTAAACCCGATTATTGTTAAGGTTATTCCAAAAAAGACGACGATATATACCATTACAGCCGTTTCAAATCAGTGCGGATCGGGAAGAGGAGCTGGTAGTGCAAGAATTCAGGTTGATCCGGTTTTAGGTACAGAGCCGCCTGTTGTATCCGGCGACTGGCTGAAAATCTATCCTACACTTGTTGATTCGAAGTGTACAGTTGAAATAACATCCGCCGTATCAGCAAAAGAAGCAGCTGTTGAAATCCTGGATCTGAACGGAAGATCTTTGTTTAAAAAATCAATTAACCAAAAAATAACAGAGGTTGATTTTACTCAGAGACCAGCGGGATTGTACCTTTTAAAAGTGCAAAATGGTAAATATTCTTCGGTACAGAGAATTCTAAAACCTTAAATAACTGATATTTTCTAATAAAGCGGGGAGTGAATAACTTCCCGCTTTTGTTTTGGTACCCATTATAAAAATTTAAAAAATGACTTCCGATTTTCTGGATAATTATTTCATGGCAGAAGCCCTGAGAATGGCACAGTTGGCCTATGAAGAGGGAGAAATACCTGTTGGCGCAATTGTTGTAATAGGTGAAAGAATAATCGGAAAAGGTTATAACCAGACTGAGAGGCTTAAAGATGTGACAGCACATGCCGAAATGCTTGCGATAACAGCAGCGTCTGAGTATCTGGGAGGAAAGTATCTTCAGGATTGTACTTTGTATGTTACCCTGGAGCCTTGCGTCATGTGTGCCGGTGCGTTATACTGGTCACAAATGAAGCGTGTAGTATTTGGGGCAATGGATGAAAAAAGGGGTTTTTCAAAACTTGGAACAAATGTTTTACATCCCAAAACACAACTTAAAACCGGTATTCTTGCAGATGAATCCCAGGCACTGTTACTCAAATTTTTTAGGGGTTTAAGAACATAAAGCGATTTTCTGCTGTTAACCAACCAAGATAACATATTCAATAACCAATAAACCTATTTCAAGAATGGCATTTACACTTGATCCCTTACCATACGCAAACAACGCGTTAGAACCGCATTTTGACGCGCTTACAATGGAAATTCATCACGACCGTCACCATCAGGCATATGTTACCAATTTAAATGCAGCTGTAACGGGTACTGAACTTGAAGGCAAAACAATAGAAGAAATTATTGCCAACATCAGCAAAGCACCAGCACCAGTTCGTAATAACGGAGGTGGCCACTGGAACCATACTTTTTTCTGGAAATCACTTTCTGCATCAGGTGGCGGAGAACCAACAGGTGAACTTGGAAAAGCAATCACAGCGAAATTTGGTTCTTTTTCGGCGTTCAAAGATGAATTCAAAAAAGCTTCAATCGGTCGTTTTGGTTCTGGATGGGCGTGGCTTATTGTGAAAGCAGATGGTGATATTGCCATTGTTTCTTCGCCAAATCAGGATAATCCATTGATGGATATTGCTGAAACAAAAGGAACACCAGTTATTGGTTTGGATGTGTGGGAACACGCATATTACCTGAAATATCAAAATAAACGTCCTGATTATATCGACGCATACTGGAATGTAGTGGATTGGAAAGCCGCTGACGCTCTTTATGTTGCAGCAAAATAATCGGATAAAAATAAAAAAGGTTTACAGCTTTTGAAAAAAAATATCCAATTTGTCTTGGAAGCTGTAAACCTTTTCCTAATTTTGTGTCCTCAAACGGAGGTTGTAGCTCAGTCGGTTAGAGCGCTAGATTGTGGTTCTAGAGGTCGCGGGTTCGAGACCCGTCTCCCTCCCATTTAGAAGTTTTTAAAATCAACAAAATGCCTGTAAATCAATGATTTACGGGCATTTTTGCTTTTGAGCGTATCTTCAATAATATGCACAAATTCCCTGCTTTTATTTATTAATATCCAATTGACTTTTCCCGCAAACAATCCTAAATATCATTTCAACAACATGTTGATTTATTTGATATTTATCGGATTGCTTTATTGCCGTCTTCAAAATTACCAAGTATTAAAACTACTCCCAGGCGCTTGAATCGCATTAAATTCAGAATTTATGCTATGAAATTTTTTCTGGCATAGTTATTGCTTTAGACCAAAATAATAAGTGATTAGAGAAAATCGTAAGCCCTTTTTATCATCGAAAAATTCTGATTTCAATGAGTACTGATTCGCATACCAATAGAACAATAAAATTATTACCAAAATCACCGACGGGTATTCTTGGACTTGACAAGATAACGGATGGAGGTATACCACTGGGACGGCCAACGCTGATATGCGGTGGTGCGGGATGTGGTAAAACTTTATTTTCCATGGAATTTATCGTTCGTGGAGCCCTTGAATTTAATGAGCCGGGTGTGTTTATGGCTTTTGAGGAAAAGGCAGATGAACTTGCCGTAAATGTGGCCTCATTAGGTTTTGATCTCGACCAGCTTCAGGCAGACAAGATGATCAGACTCGATCATGTTTATGTGGAAAGAAGTGAAATTGAGGAAACAGGCGAGTATGATCTGGATGGGATTTTCATTCGTCTGGGGCATGCCATTGATAGTATCGGAGCAAAAAGAGTGGTGCTCGATACCATAGAAAATCTGTTTGCAAGTCTGAACAATCAGGCTATTATAAGGGCAGAATTACGCCGGCTTTTTCAATGGCTGAAAGATAAAAATGTTACAACAATTATCACTGGTGAAAAAGGTGACGGCACTTTTACGCGCCATGGGTTAGAGGAGTATGTTTCGGATTGTGTAATTCTTCTTGATCATCGTGTCACCAATCAGATTTCTACCAGGTTATTGCGCATTGTAAAATACCGTGGTTCGTTGCACGGTACAAATGAATATCCGTTTTTGATTGATGAGGATGGGATTTCTGTCCTTCCGGTAACATCGCTTACTCTCAATCATGAAGTTTCTACAAAAAGAATCTCATCAGGTATTCCTTCGCTGGATAAAATGCTGGGTGGGTTGGGCTTTTTTAAAGGCAGCAGTATTCTGGTTTCCGGTACGGCGGGAACAGGTAAAACAAGCATAGCCGGATACTTCGCAAATGAAACCTGTAACAGGGGAGAACGCTGTATCTATTTTGCTTTTGAGGAATCTCCAAAGCAGATTGTTCGAAATATGTTATCGATCGGCATAGACTTACAGCATCATATTGATAGTGGTTTGCTCAAATTTCATGCTTCCAGACCAACGCTTAATGGTCTGGAAATGCACCTGGTTTCGATTCATAAGTTGGTCGAGGAATTTCAACCGCAAACGGTTATTCTCGATCCGATTACTAATTTAATTACTGTTGGTTCTGTAAGTGAGGTAAAAGTCATGTTGATCCGCCTGATTGATTTCTTGCAGTTGGAGCAGATTACAGTCATGTTTACCGCCCTTACTTTGAACACCATTGTAAATGAACAAACCGATGAAGGTGTTTCTTCACTGGTTGATGCCTGGCTTTTGGTCAGAGATATCGAATTTAATGGCGAGAGGAATCGGGGCATGTATGTGATGAAATCCAGGGGGATGAAACACTCTAACCAGGTTCGTGAATTTGTAATTTCTGATGAAGGTCTGAATCTTGTTGACGTTTATTTAGGACCTGAAGGCGTGCTGACCGGTTCAGCCCGAGAAGCGCAAAGATTGCAGGAAGTGACGACGGATGTTTTGAAAAACCATGCGGTGACGAGAAAAGATATGGAAATTGATCGTAAACGAAAGGTTTTAGAAGCAAAAATTGCGAGTCTTCAGGAAGAATTTGAATCAGTGCAGGATGAACTTAACAAGAGTTATATCGAAGATAAGCTTCGGAAAGATGTTCTCGAACTAAACAGGGAGAAGCTTACCAAAAACAGACATGACGAAGAATAAACCGTAAACCGACCTATCAGAATGGAAGATATAGAAGTAAATGAAGAAATCTGGGAATTGAGATTATATGTAGCAGGTAAGACTTTAAAGTCAGTTACAGCCCTCAATAACCTGAAAAAATATTGTGAAGAGCATTTAAAAGACAAGTATGTTATTGAGGTTATTGATTTGTTGGTGCAGCCTCAACTTGCAGAAGGTGATCAGATTCTGGCCATTCCCACACTCGTAAAGAAAGTCCCTGAGCCAATCAGAAAAATAATTGGTGATCTTTCCAACGAGGAAAAGGTTTTGGTAGGATTGAACATTCGCCCTGCGAAAAAACTTGTATGAACGAACCGTCAAATATATCCGATAATGATGACGGGGTCATCGAAAATGAGCGATATGCGCTGCGATTGTTTGTGACTGGTGCCTCAACTAATTCGTTAAGAGCGATCAGCAACATACGTGAAATATGTGAAAAATATCTGATTGGTAATTACTCTCTGGAAATAATAGATGTTTATCAACAGAAAGATATAGCCGAAAAAGAGCAGATTATAGCACTACCATTATTAATAAAAAGCTACCCATTTCCGGAAAGAAGGTTGATAGGGGACATGTCAGATACTCAAAAGGTACTAAAAGGATTGGGACTTTTATCTTAACAATTTAATGAATCCAGTAAAAACGTACGATCAGCTTGTAAAGGAAAACGAGAGCTTACTCTGGCAATTGGAGGAAGCTACCGAAATTATTCATGCAATACGTACAGGCCAGATTGATGCGCTGGTTGTTAAAGGTAAAGACGGGCACGAGCTTTACACGCTTAAAACGGCGGATCAGACCTATCGCGTTTTTATTGAGAAAATGAATGAGGGCGCAGTTACGCTGAACGAGGACGGGATTATATTATACTGTAATTCCATGTTTGCTACGATGGTGGACCTCCCGCTTTCAAAAGTTATTGGCATGTCATTTGATAAATTTATTGCTGAAAATTGTCTGGATGTCTACCAGGAAATATTCAGGAAAGGCTGGACGCAGGATGGTAAGTTCGAGCTTTCAATCAGCAGCCATGACAGCCTCATACCTTGCCAGCTTTCTGTTACTACACTTCAACTGGATGAAGGTGTATCTTTAAGTATCATCATTACCGATCTGAGTTATCAAAAGGAAGTTCAACGACTTTTGAAATTAAATAATGAACGTTTAGAAAAGACAAATTTTGCGCTTAAAATGAGTAATCACGATTTGCAGCAGTTTGCGTCTGTGGCATCTCATGATTTGCAGGAACCCTTGCGTAAAATCCTGATTTTTTCGGGTTTGCTTAAAAGCAAACACTTTAACGAACTTCCGGAGGAAAGCCTGCAATATTTGGAAAAAATCATAGCGTCATCGGGTCGTATGCGGACGATGATCATCGATATTTTGAGTTATTCCGGGCTGGCTGTTAACAACAGCCAGTTTGAACTGACTAACCTGAATGATGTAGTTCAGGAAGTTCTGGATGATTTTGAGCTTTTGATACAAGACAAAGGGGCAAAGTTTGAGATTGACAATCTTCCCGAAATCGAAGTAAATCACGGGCAGATCCGGCAGGTATTCCAAAATTTAATTGGGAACGCGCTTAAATTTTCAAAGGTCAATGAAACCCCGGTCATCAAAATAAAATCAGTAAAAACAGGTGAAAATTCTGGTGAGACGGATTGTTACATCTCAGTATCGGATAACGGAATTGGATTTGACGAGAAATATGGAGAAAAGATATTCTCCCTATTTCAACGTCTCAATACCAAGGACAAATATGAGGGTTCAGGAATTGGACTGGCCATCACAAAAAAGATTCTTGACAAACATAACGGCAGCATAACCGCTACCAGCAAAGAAGGTGTGGGTTCCGAGTTTGTGATAACCCTGCCCCTGCGGTATAGCAGCCATCCTGAAATTATTGACTAATGATTAATGATTAAAGTGAAGGATTTTATATTCGTTTTATCATCAATTGTCAAATAGTAAGTCTGGTTTGATAAGTTATTAACAGACAAATTTAATTCGGGATTATTTGAAGTTGTTTTAATAAATACCCTGCCATTGCTGTCCATGATTGTAATGATAGATCCGGGAGTTACATCTTTCAGATTAATTTCCTTCGTGGCAGGATTTGGATATAAGTAGGGTGAGGTTGCAGGCTTTTCAAAATTTACCCCAATGGTTCTGGACAACTCTTCGCTACCACTGAAATCAATCTGACTGAGACGGTAGTAGTTAATTCCAATCTCCGGATTAGAATCAATAAACTGATATTTAATTTCACTTTCAGAATCTCCCCTTCCTTCCACCAGGCCAATTTTTGCAAAAAGCAAACCATCTTTGCTTCTTTGTACTTCAAAGCGTTTGTTATTGCTTTCTGAAGTCGTCACCCAGGTAATAATAACATTGTCATCTTCTTTATTTGCCTGAAAACTTTTGTAAGTAACCGGCAACGCTGTTGAGCAATCAGTGGATGTGATGGTTGCAATATTGGAGTCCATCCATGCAAGATGTTGCTGAAGCCATGTTTTTAAATAATCAACTTCTTTCTGTGGTGTATTACCGGCCAAACTATAATGTTCATTGTACATAATACCGGTCTCAAGCGTTTGCCATTTGGTGAAATTTCTGTTTATGGCATTTTTACTTTTCAATACGTCGCTTTGAGCTTCAACGAAGCTTTGTACATTGGCATCACTCCAGACAGTAAGTCGTAGTTGTTTATAACGGGTCACCAGTTTTTGAACGAAATAACAATCATTTAAAATTTTCTCCGGCCATGAAACTGTCAATGGAGGTCGATCCGGGCAGTAAGAATTAAATTTCCATGCCCACGAATCGGTTGGTAAAACACTCAGCTCGTAACACCATTGCTGATTGCCCATTGATTTATCAAAATCCCATGGCGCGCCCATATTTAATAATCCGCCTTCATCATTTCTCTTTTTGTAAAAAAAGGTACTGGCCCGCCAGTTATCAGAATTTTTGGTAAATTCCTGAAGAAGCAGATAATCAACCATTGAATCTACATCCAGATATTTTCTGTAACCTGTCGCTACATCCTTAAAATTAGCTCCATTCAAAGCCTGTTCAAAATTGTCGACGAATCCTTTGATGTAATTAAACTGCAGTGCCTTATTTGTTGCGTTGGTATATTTTTCCAGCTTCGGATATTCTACGTGATAGATGGGTTTAGGGTTTGAAGGATTATTATTTGGGGAAATACCTGAGGTCCATTTCTCAGGTTCGTCTTCTCCGACTTGTAAAAGAAAACCACCGGTTATTTTAGCAGGATCAGAATCTGTTTCGCTAAGTTTTTTAATACTGACACGATCAGCACCACGCTTGACTTTTTCCATAAAAATGTAAACCCCCATGTAAGTCATAGCCCCGTTGGTCTGTAAAAATACTTCAACGTATTGTGTGCGTGGCGCATAACGTCCTGTTTGGCGGTACATTTGCTGGGCTAGTACCTCGCGTATAAATGATTTATCACCATAACAAGCATTCAAAACCCAATCTGATTCGGCAGGCATACCAAATAAAGAAACATCAATGGTGGCGCCGGCAGCGTCACGGGTTTCAAAACCATAAGATTTTTTAGGCCATTCGGTTGAAGTATTACCTCTGATTTCAATACCGATCTGGCCTTCATACTGATATATATCTGTAAATGAAGGTCTGTTATAACTGTAAAAACCTTCTCCATCGGCACCGATAATTTTGAAACTTGCTGTTACTTTCGGATCATTTGGAATCTCCACATTACCAGGGTTAATGATAATTATGGGAATGTTGGATTGTATGATGGAAGTAATGGGCTGAGCAGAAGTTACGGTGGCAATGAAGAAAACAACTGCCAGAGCTAAAATGTAACAACGATAAAATTGTAATTCGGGAGTAAATTTAAATTTCATATAGAGAGCAGGTTATATTGATAAAATTGTATTGTACAGGCTAATTATTCGCAATAAGAAAAGGTGGAATAGTACACTGCCTGATCTTATCCCGACTGCTGATTTGCAGAAATTCCGGAAATAGAGGTTTGCGAAAGGTAACTTCCCTGTCAGTTTTTTTTCTTCTAAATTACTTATTTAGAGTAAATTATGATTTAAAATCTACGAAAAGTTATTCAACGGTATTACATGGATTTCCTTCAATAAAAGCACTCAGATTATCCGCAACCATTTGAAGTAATCTCCCTCTTGATTCAAAAGAAGCCCATGCAATATGCGGGGTAATCACACAGTTAGGAGCATTTAACAAAGGATTTGTGGAAACAGGAGGCTCAGACGATAGAACGTCCAGTCCGGCACCTGCTATGGTTTTATTTGCCAGTGCTTCTGCCAGGTCTTGTTCATTTATAAGTGGTCCTCGTCCGGTATTTAGTAAGTAAGAAACTGGCTTCATCATCAATAAACTGTTTTTGTTGATGATGTTTTTTGTCTCATCCGTCAGCGGGCAATGCAGACTGATCACATCGCTTCTTTTAAAAAGTTCTTCCAGAGCTACCATTTCAATATTAGGATTTTCCGTTTGACCGGGATTTTTCCGATGGGCAATTACCTTCATGCCAAAAGCAAGTGCAATGCCTGCTACCTGAGAACCAATATCACCCAGCCCGATTAATCCCATCGTTTTTCCTGCCAATTCTACCAGCGGAGTTTTCCAGTAAGCAAAGTCAGCCGAGGTAGACCAGTCGCCATGAAATACACTTTGGCTGTGTGTTTCTATACGGTTAACCAAAGCCAGCAGTAATGCAAAAGTATGCTGCGCGACAGATGCCGGGCCATATGCTTTTACATTGGTGACTATGACGCCATGTTTTTTTGTTGCAACTATATCAATGTTGTTATAACCAGTTGCGCAAACGCCAATGTATTTCAATTTTGGTAACCGACTTAGCAGTGTATCATTGAGCACTACTTTATTAACCAGAATAACGTCAGCATTTTTTGCTCTTTCAACAATTTCTCCGGCTTTTGAACGATCATAAATGGTAGTATTTCCCAGCTTCGAAATCGGTGCCCAGTCCAGATCACCGGGATTTAAAGTATAGCCGTCTAAAATGACAATGTTCATGTGTATTATTTTTAAGAATAAATCGTCGTAAAATGAATTTAATAACTACGCTGTTCCGGAACAATATTGTCAATATTTCTTGTACCCAAAGAAAGCGGAATCAGGCCATTGAAGTATCAATTAAATAAAAATCCCTCTCCGTATGATCAATACAAAGAGGGATTTTCTTAACTGTTAGTTTGTATTTTCTAATTCTTGGGTGCTCCACCTACTTTTCCTGCGCCCGTTCCCTGCTGCTGCATAGGATTTGGCTGACGACGCATTTGTGATTGTTTGAAAATCTGGAAACGTGTTGGTTTTGCAACTCTTGGATAAGAGTTGTTTTCTGTATCAATATCAGCAATCTGGTAGTAAGGATCCAACGTCCATTGAACTACTTTTTTGGAAGTAGAAAGAACTTTTGAAATTTGCTGATCGTTGAAACGCCAGATTTCTGCCGGGAAAGTTACGAGAGAATCTGTACCATCTTCAAAGCCCATTTTCACAATAACCGGCATCGGCAAACCGCCTTTGTTCTTGATCGAAAGCGTATAGAAATTTGTATTTTTCTGAACAAGCTCTTTTTCACCAGGGGTTAACGTAGCCAGGTAATCCTCATATTTCTTCTTATCTGTATCGGTTACTTTGTACGGATCATAAGAATTGTAGAAGTCAGCCATGGTTGAATCCTGCGCTACCACAGTTTTCGATTTGTCGGCAGCGTCGCGGATCTTACTGATCGTTTGTGATTTTGCCGCTGCATCTTTACGGGCAATTTCCTTTTCAATAGCAGGATTCTGCGTATCGATGCTAAACCAGTTAACACTTACCAGATCCTGGTCAACAGGTTCTACACCATAAAACCAGCCTTTCCAGAACCAGTCAAGATCCACACCTGAGGCATCTTCCATCGTACGGAAAAAGTCAGATGGAGTCGGGCTCTTAAATCTCCAGCGTGTAGCATATTCTTTAAACGCATGGTCAAATTGCTCTCTGCCCATAACGGTTTCGCGCAAAATGTTCAATGCCGTTGCAGGTTTTGCATAAGCGTTTGGTCCAAGTCCGATTACGTTTTCAGCAGATGACATGATTGGTGAAAGAACCGATTTGTCAGAAGCCATATAATCCGTGATAAACATCGGTTCGCCGCGACGTGACGGGTAATTGAAATCCCATTCTTTTTCGGCAAGATACTGGCAGAAAGTATTCAAACCTTCATCCATCCATGCCCATTGGCGCTCATCAGAATTCACGATCATCGGGAAAAAGTTGTGTCCAACTTCGTGGATGATCACACCGATCATACCATATTTCACCTGCTCGCTATATGTTCCGTCTTCTTCCGGACGACCGCCGTTAAAGCTGATCATCGGATATTCCATACCGCCGCCTTGTGTAGCATGGCAAGAAATCGCAACCGGATAAGGATATTCAAAAGTACGGTTACCATAAGATTTCAAAGTATGGGCAACGGCGCGGGTTGAATATTGTTCCCAAAGCGGATTTCCTTCTTTCGGATAAAATGACATACACCAGATTTTCTTTCCGTTTTTGTATACATCACTCTGCATCGCATCCCAGATAAATTTCCGGCTGCTTGAAAAAGCAAAATCACGAACGTTATCCGCTTTGTAAATCCAGGTTTTCTTACCAACCGATTTGTTTTCACGTTTCTCAGCTTTTTCAGCTTCGGCTTGTGTAACAATGATTACCGGCGTTTTAGAAGTTTCTGCCTGTTTCAAACGTTGTTTTTGCGTTGCGGTCAAAACTGCTGCATAATTCTGGCACTCACCTGATGCTGCAACAATGTGGTCAGCCGGTGTGGTAATTGCTACTTTGTAATTTCCGAAAATCAAAGCAAACTCCCCTTGTCCAAGGAATTGTTTGTGGTTCCATCCGTTTACATCGTCATATGGTGCCAAACGAGGGAACCAGTGCGCGATGAAATAGTTTGAATTTCCGTCTTTCGGGAAAAATTCATATCCGCTGCGGCCATAATATTCGGTAATATTATAAGCCCAATCCACACCAAAAACAATACTTGTCCCAGGCTTCAATGGCGTTGGCAGGTCAATACGCATCATGGTATTGTTGATCGTAAAAGGAAGCGCGTTTCCGGCTTTGTCTTTTACTTTCTTGATTTCATAACCATATTCCACTTTTGGATCAAGAGAAGAACCACGGCCATTGTTCAGGTTTTGAAGCTGGCCTGTACTCATGCCTTTTTCATTGATACTTCCGGTACGGGTTGTTGCACCTATTCCGTCTTTTTTGAACAAATTCTGTTCCAATTGCAGCCAGATGTATTTTAATTCATCCGGGGAATTATTGAAAAATGTAATGGATTCAGAACCGATGATACGGCGTTTTTCGTCATCAAGTTCAACTTTGATGTCATAATCTGCACGCATCTGCCAGTATTCTTTGCCTGGCGCACCCGAAGCCGTGCGATAAGTATTGGGCGTTGGCAACACAGTTCCTAATTGTTCAAAACGATCATTTGCCTTGTAATTAGGTGATGTTGGCATCTGCTGGGCATTTACAGCCAGTGAAAGCAGCAGCAGAAAGGGTAAAAACAGTTGTTTCATAGATAATTGGAGTGTTATTCAGTAGTTGTGGTTAATTTAATGATAATCCCATGATTTCTTTAAAAAGCATGTTGTTAAGAATAAGTGAAAGTGCCATTCCGGCAATTATTCCGGAAAGAATGTCGTTCCATTTCAATTTGGACAAACGGAACAATTCGATCATAACAAAAGAAACCGACAGTATGATCAGGACAATGATCAGCTGACCAATTTCCAGTCCGATGTTAAATCCCAGTAACGGATTCAGGATGTCAGCTTCTTTGCCAAGCAATGCCCGCAGATAGTTGGAAAACCCCAGGCCATGAATTAGGCCGAAAGTCAGAGCAAGCGGATAACGTGAGCTGTATGTTTTTTCTTTGACATAGGAAGTTTTAGGGGTTTTATGGAAAAAGTTAAGAATGGCTGTGATAAGAATAGTAACCGGAATCAATAATTCGATAACATCAGGACGGATCGAAATCATTCCCATGGTTGCCAGGGCAAGTGTGATTGAATGCCCGATGGTAAAAGCAGTAACCAGGATGATTACTTTTTTCCAGTCAACAAGTGTGTAAATTGTGCAAAGGGCAACGATGAATAGTATATGGTCGTAGCCATTGGAATCTGTTATATGATCAAAACCTAATTGAAAGTAAGCTTGAAATTCGGACATGAAACTTAATAAATAAAGTGGGTTATTGAGGAGGTTTAAGGAATATTATCTAACGCTTTGTAATTATTGTCAAAACAAAGTTCCGAAGATATTTCATTAAACGAAGGAAAACAAAAGTTACACCGAAATGTAGGGTTATTTTATAAAATGACTCTGTTTAACAGCAAAAAGACCGGAAGCAAATGCCTCCGGTCTTTTTAAATTCTGACACCAATTAGGATAGTGTCTTTATGAGTTTGTCCTAATCTACATATGGGTATGGCCTAGGATCATTAATTTTTAAGACTGGTTCAATTGAAATATTTACAGCACCAGTACCAAAGGTATACCTTACGTCCCCACCTGGTATAATTACGGGGTTATCGAACAATATTCTGGCGTCACCGAGTTGGTCTGATTCAGAATTAACCATAACTACCGTTGAATTGGATTTTTCAAAAGTAGCAGAAGCTCCAAATTTTGCTCCAATCTTTAAGATCGTGGCATTAACTTCAAAATTTAAACCAAAATTTGATTTTGCTGATACAGTTTTAGTAGTAGATCCTCCTGCATCATGTTCCATTACCGAAAACTTCCATTCATCACCGTATCGATATATGTCCCATGCCATTAATTCTGTATTCGGATTAAAATTTACAGGATTCCCACTACTATCTCTTAGTTGATCAGGAGTACAGAAAAACACCTTTGTATCTGTTGTTATCCCTCCGTCCCTATGAATAAAAGCAAGTATCAAATGGAATTCAAGATTTCCCTCAGTCCAACTATCAGTTACTGCCTGAATCCCAAGAGCAGAATCAAATTTAAATCCAGTTATTCTTTCAGAATAATAATCCCCAAAAACACCTTTACTCCAATCATAGTCTACTCCGCCATTAATATTTGGGTTGACTAATTCAATGTCGTTATACTTCGGCCAAATCCGATAATAAACCCAATCACGTTGGCTTCCGGGTTCATTAGGGTATTGGCTCTTGTGATAGTTGAAGCTTTGTATGACATCAAGTGCCGACTGGGAAGTCGTACGAGCATTATTTTTATTTGCTGTTTTTGGATTTACATCTCCAATAAAGTAAAATGAATGGGTATCGTTTTCATTAATCACTTGTTTAGAGTTTTCTTCAAATAGAGTAGCTGTCTTTTTAGCCGTTTGATTCAGTTTACTCTTAGCAATTATCCTTTCATTCTCCTTGATGACTACAACGGGAAAAGAAGGTGCTACTTTAGAATCGACTTCATACTGTTTAAGATCAGAAGAGATAGCAACAAGTTTATCAGATGGCTTTTCTTTCAAATGACTGTTGTCAATCACAACATCGGGAATTTGAGTGTTCAAATCCCATGTTTTAACAGAAAATTCCTTTAAGTCAGGAACAAAAATAGTCATCAATGGTGCTCTTTCACTCCATGTCTTATAATCAGCTGACATTGCATGCTTAGAAAGTCTTTGTTCAAATGTCTCTCCGTTGGCAAGTGTCTTATTTTTTACGAGGGCATATAATACATCATAATCGCCGTCATACTGGCTTAGGGCTTCGTTCTTTAAAAAGGCTCTCACATCATTTTCTTGAAGTGCCTTAGCGAGTGCTTTTGAAAATTCTAGTTTGGCAACTTCTCCCACTTCTATTTTCTCTTCATCAGAAATTGCTTTTTCAACAACATCTGTAACATTCGTATCTTCCTTACAGGAAAATAACGATAAACTCAAAACTACTGCCAGACCGAAGCCAGCACGGTACATTTGTTTCATAAAAAAAAATTGAGTTGTGAGATAATTTAACACAACTAATTTCTCGATAATTAGCAATGTAACCAATGAAATATTAATAATTAACAATTTAGTTATATATAATATGAATATTTAATGTAATATTTATTTTACAATATTGTAAAATTACTTCGTATTACATACAAAATGAGAGAAATTCTGATGTCATTCTTATTCTAAGCAAAATATAATTGTGGCAGTAAGAAGGCTTTGTTGGAGTAAAGACTAGCAAAGGAAAATATTAAGCACATTGGATTTAAAGGTGATGTACTATGTTGAAAGATTAATCTTAGTAAGAAAACTGATAGTGTGTTCGTGATGGCACTATTTCTTATTGGGTTGGTCCATCACATGGAGTATTTACATTTTGTAGATTAGAAGTGCTAACTGTGATTTGGCAACGAGGATTAAGTACTATGATGAAGAATCAAAGTTACTACGAGCTGTAATTTAAATCTACCACTGCCCATTTGAGTTTGTTAATGTATTGCCATAAAACAGCAAAAAGACCGGAAGCAAACGCCTCCGGTCTTTTTAAATTCTGACACCAATTATATAAGATTATTATTTTTTAAGATCGTAGTTTGTATTTTGTGGATCCCAGTTAGCCCAGGTTGCAGTCCAGTCTGTTGTTCCGAAAGCTCCAATATAAGTGGTTGCTTCAAAACCAGCAGGAAGCGTAGCACCGCCAGTCAATAATGGAGAGCCGGTTCCAGGAATTCCATTTGGCTTAGCACCCAAAACATTGAACGTAGCATCCATTTTAAGGTCGGCAGCAAGAGAAACTGCATTTTTTGCACCTGCTGCTTTGAACTGAGCCTCAGTAATACCTTCTACTTGCACTTTTGCAGTAGTAGCCAACACTACACCGTCCATTTTGATAAGACCAGAAGTATAATTTGCAATGGTCAAGTCATTTTCAACACGAAGACCTGAGCGTGGCCAAGCACCTGTGAAAACACTATTGTAAACAGAAATTGCAGAATTACGACGAATACGCATTCCGGAAGCAAATTTTTCGTTTGCAGTCCCTGCACCCATTGCCACAGTTACGTTAGCAAATTTAGCAGCCGTTTGTGGCGTTGCAGTAGTTCCATTAGCGTCGTTATCTGATTCAAATCCGTTTGAGTCACCAGCCTGATCCGCAATAGCTGGATCACGAAGAATGAAACCATACTGAATCATTCCACTGAAACCATTATCAGTATCGAAGTCATCATCAAGACCACGATATGCAATAAGGTGTTTTGCGTTAACTGTTCCACCAAACCATTCGAATGAATCATCACCACCGTAAGAAGCCTGAACATATTCAATCTTAGTGCCTGATCCAACACCGCCAAATGTAAAGCTGTTGATTTCTTTGTTAGTTTCATAAGCAATACCAGCAAATTCAACACGAACATATTTCAATTCACCTGAATTATCTGCAACATCTGTTCCTCCGAAAGTTGTTTTTTCTTCACCTTCCACCACAGCAGGAGTTTTATTAACAGGAGCTTTTCCCAAAATTACTAACCCACCCCAGTCACCGGCTTTACGTGCACCAATAGCTTGGTTAGATGTAAAAACGATAGGTTTGTCAGCAGTTCCAACTGCTATAATTTTAGCACCTGGTTTGATGAAAAGAGCACCTTTTGTTGCTTTATCACCTTTAATTACTGTACCTGGTTCGATGGTAAGCGTAGCTCCTGCTTCAACATAAACAAAACCACTTAGCAAATATTGATCTGTTGCTTTCCATGTAGTATTTGTTGTAATGCTTCCAGTAACCGTGTTCAACGCACCCGGAACAACTACTGGTGGTGTTACAATATCATCATCATCGTCATCATTGTTACAAGCAACAAAACCTGCCATAACTAACCCGATCATTAACAGGTTAAAAAATTTGCTTACTTTTTTCATACAATTCTTGGTTTATTAAATTGATTTGCTTTGTTAGATACTGGTGTAATTAAAACTTATAGGTAAGGCCGATTGTCGAGTAAGATCCGCGACGATATTTTTGGTAGCTTTCATCAACTCCTGTAATCTTGCCATCAAGATTACTATCCTGAATCAGGCGGAATTGTTGGTTTAAGATATCTTGTACACCTAGTTTAAGCTCCATATGCTGACCAATTGATTTGATGATATTCAGATCAATCACGTTACGAGGCATTTCATATACTGTAGGTTGAACTTCATTATCTCCTACAAGAAATATTCGCTTTCCAATTACGTTGTACAGGGCGTTCACTTGTAATCCAAGAGCAGGCTCGCTGTAATATATACCTGTGTTGATCAAGTAGGGTGATTGACCTTGTAACTGCCTGTTTGCTTCTTGTCCTGCAAAACCTGTCAATACATCACTTTTAATTACAGAACCATTTAGTATTAGCGTCAAATTGTTGACAAAAGCTGAGTTTGTAATTTCTTTAAGAGACTTCCTAACTTCAACCTCTGCACCGTATGCATATGCCTTTTCTGCATTGTCAACTGTAAACGTTACCCCTGAACCTGAATATCTGATACGGGATTCGATAGGGTTTTTGAAATGTTTATAAAAACCGGCCACTGATATAACCTCACCATCACTTGGATAAAACTCGTAGCGCAAGTCAATATTTTGAATAGACGGCGTTTTTAGGTTAGGATTTCCAACACGCGAAACGTCAAAGTTAAAGTCATAGTAATTGAACGGAGCTAATTCACGGAATTCAGGTCGGTTCAATGTAATGCTATAAGCCAGGCGAAGCAATGATTTTTCAGTGAAGTTATATGCCATATTAACCGATGGAAGTGCGCGGAAAATTGGATTATTAACTCTTATTCGAGCTCCTGCTCCTCTTTCCTGGCTTTGTAATTTCTGAATGTTGTATTCGCCACGGAAACCAAGAGAAACATTAAATTTTGTTGTTAAAGGGATATAAGCTCCAACATATCCGGCCGTAAGTGTATTTTGTGCCTTGTACTTATCATCAGTATTAGTGTGCTCTACATAATACAATTTGTCAGCCGCAATATTTGATTTATCAAAAAACTGAGCTGGCGAGCTGTTCAAGATTTCGGAAGATACTCCCCCTGGATTATTCAGGTTAAACCAGCGCGCACTAAAAACGCGGTCTTTGTATTCAGCCATTCCACCTGCACGCAATTTAATCTGCATTTTTTCGTCTCCTTCATAGCCATTTCTTTCAATCCGGTGCTCTATATCGGCACGGAATGAACTTGAATATTCATTAAGTTTAGAGAAGAAACGAGCGTTACGCGTTAAGCTGGCACCACTTCCCTGCAAAGTCTCAATCGTGAAAGGATCGCTTGAACCAATATTACGGCTTGAAACAAAGCGGCGGAAATCAGGTTCATCTCGGTGAGTCCATCCGAAAGCACCTGTCCATTTAATAGTCGTTGCATTCGAAACATCATGCGTGCCGCTTAACTGCCCAGAATAAATACTTTTAGATTCATAACGGAAGGCATAATTTTGGACTTCACGTCCGTTATCTGTGCTATATCCCTGGCGGTATGTAGTTTCTTTATTACTTAATTGATTAAATAAATTACGGAACTCAATCTTGTGATTCGGGTTAATAATAAAACCCCAGTTAGACATTACTCCAACACGTGTATTTTGTCCGTAAAACTGATCGTTATAGTTAAGCTGAATTTCTGATTTCTTTTTCTGTTCGTCATATGCAAGATATCTGAATTGCTCTGTTGGCATGAACTGGTTTGTATGCGTATAGTTGACATTGTTGAAAGTTGTCAGCTTTTTATCACCAATGTTCATGCTTCTGTTATAACCAACCGAAAAGCGAAGATCTGGACGAATGCTTTTTGTTTGCAGATCGTAGAAATTTGTAAGATTACGGAACGCATTTAACGTTTTATCAGAAGGCGTATTTTCGTTGATAATCGTACTTGTTTTTGGGAAGTTCGAGGGCAAAATGCGATCACCGGCACCAAACCCTGTCCAATCTAAAGAGCTGCCTTTGTAATCTTTCGCATCACGAAATGTGGTTCCTCCGCGGAAAGATGTTGAAAGATTTAGCGTAAAACCGTTTTCATCAGGTACTGTTTTGGTGTAAATTTTAATGACGCCACCTGCAAACTCTCCTGGCAAATCAGGCGCACCTGACTTGTATATCATAATACGGTCAATTGCCGAACTTGGGATAAGGTCAAAGGAGAAAGATTTAACATCAACTTCAGATGAAGGTGTAATTGCATCATTAAGCATTACTGTGTTATAACGCTCATTTAATCCACGAATAATAACAAAACGATCATCCTGAATAGATACGCCCGGTACCCGGCGAACAACTTGGGAAGCATCTCTGTCCTGAGATTTTTGAATCTGCTGCGCAGAAATACCAACGGCAATTTGTTCTGACTTTCTGATTTCAGTAATAACTGAAACGTCAGTAAATGTTTGTCGCTGACCAACAATCTTTACTTCCTGGAGGTTTGCGACGTCTTCTTCCAGCGTTGCGTTGATAAGAACAGCCTGATTTGGATAAACTGTTACCTCCACTTCCTTGTTTTTGTAAGAAATGTAGCTAACAAGTACGGTGTGTTTTCCTGTTGGGATATTTGGAATATCAAATTTCCCATCTGGATCTGTCGCTGTGCCAACAGGAGGTGTTGTACCTTTTAAAATTACACTTGCGCCAATAATGGCTTCTTTGGACTGGGCATCTACAATGGTTCCTTTAATTGATCCTGTCTGAGCCAGGCAAATGGAAACTGAAAGTAGTAATAAACTGAGAGTAGTGAGTAAATTGGTTTTCATATCAAGGTGTCAAATTTTCGACAGCAAAAGTAGAACCTCAATATTATCCCAGTGTTAACTCAGTATTATGGCTTAGTTATTAAAATAAGATTAAAATATCTGTAAATCAATTATTTACACGGTTTGTGGTATTTCTTCGACGTGAAGTATTAAAGGAAAATGAGTTATTGTCAGAAAGAGAATTATAAACTATTCAATAACCCCATTTCCACTAAAAACCTTGAAATTTTCCATGTCGTAAACAAATCCGTTGACGACAGCATATCTGACCACGTCATTTTTCTTCAATAAAAATGTACCAAAACTTCCTATTTCCGGTGTAACAGACGGAGCGTTTTTTCCATTCCTCAGCAAATGGAACGGTTGATCATAAACGGAGGGAAGTGATGCTTTTTCCTTGTCCGGACCGGTAAGTTTGACATAAGTGTATCCCTGCTTAAAGAGTTCTTTGGCACTTAATTTTTTCAATTCGTCCTTTGTACTAATTGTAGTTGGATACACTTTACCATTTTCCAGAACCAAGCCGGATGCATTTATTTCTTCTGTTCCGAAAACGGTGGATAAGTCTCCATATTCTTCTACTTTACCAGAGTAAAAATACTTTTCGGCGTTGGAATAATTAACTTCATTTCTGTTAATTCCAAGATCAGAAAGAAATGATTTTCCACCTTTTTTGATAGTCGCGCCACGAACGACGAGGTCAAAAAGTGAACGGCCATTTTCAGGAATATCTTCGTATTGATCTTTATTTTCTTTTGCGTAAGTTTTAAGTGAAATTGTTTCAAAGGCTGTCAGAAGTGTCATGAAATTCAGCTTCCGGATATATTGTTTTTCGGGATCTCCCGCATATCCGCCAGATTCTACGAGGATTAACGTCGTGCCCCATTTCTGAAAATTGTCACCGAAAGCACGAGGTTCATGATCGTCTGAGTAACGACCGACCTGTCCCGGAATAAACTTTTGGAGATTCCGGTTCATGTTTATAATCATCTGCATGGATTTTTCCCTAACAGAATTGATAGACCTCGGATAGTCATAAGCCGTGGCAAGAAATGAAATTGTTGCTTTTTTCTCAGATCTTCCGACAGAATATCTCGGACTTTGGTCATGAAGGTTGAAGCCAAATTCAGGTTTAATATTATTTTGAAGGTCTTTCAGGATTTTTGCTTCCGGTGCCTGAAGGAAAACGGCATCGCGGTTCAGATCAAATCCCTGGGCATTTCTTCGTTGATATCTTTCTGCGCCATCGGGGTTGAGCATCGGGATAAAATAAATGGTGGTGCTATCCAGAATGGTTTTTCTCAATTTGTCAAAACCGTCACCTTTCGCTTCCAGAAAGTTGAAAATGTCAAAAGTGGCCATGGTGGCTGTTGGTTCATCGCCATGCATCTGCGACCAGGCCATGATTTTATGCGGGCCATTTCCAACTTTGAGCATCGTAATGCTTCTCCCTTCAAAAGATTCGCCCACTTTCGAAACTTCATAAGATTTCAGGGTGCTTCTTTTTGTGATTAAAAGCTGAATATCCTTATGCTTGAACCTTCGGTTGGTCAGTGATTTCTCCTTATACCTGTCATGGGATTTCATGAGCTTTTCAGCAATCTCAATTGATTGTGAATAAGATGATGTTGTTATTAAGAAGAGAAATAAAGATAAGAGTGCTTTCATTTTCATATTTTTTTCACGCAATGCCGCAAAGATAAAGGGTAAAGATCGCTAAGTTTTTTTGCGTTCTTTACCCTTTTCTTCTCTTCTTTGCGTGACCTTCATTCTATCACTCCATTATAAAAAGCAGGAACTTCCCCAGACAGATTGTATAAAAACCCATTCACCACCGCATATTCCACCACCCCGTTTTTTGTTAAAATAAAAGTTGCAATGTCTTCAAAAGTCGGTGCGGAGGTGGGGGCTGGTTTATCCATCAATATATGCAAAGGTAGATTAGTGAAAAATAATCCGTCAGATGTCAGATCTGTTTTAATATAGGTATATCCTTCTTTGAGCAATTCCCAGGGATCAAATTTATCAAGCTGGCTGATTTCTGAATAGGAAACGGCAAGTGTTTTTCCTTTTTCTAATAGGTAACCTGTCGCATCAAATTCCTCATTACCGAAATAAATAGATAGATCTCCGTAATCTTCGATTGTACTCCGATAGAAAAATTTCGTAGCGTTATCATAATTTACTTCTGTACGATCAATTCCCAAATCGGTCTGATAACTTTTTCCATCTTCGCTGACAGTTGCATTCCGGATCAGAAAATCAAAAATGTAGCGACTGTTTTCGGGTAATTTATAATAATCTTCCCGGCCTTCCAGCGTGTAAGAATTGTCAGCAATAGAATCCAGAGCCGTCAGAATTGACATGAAATTCAGCTTACGGATATATTGTTTTTCCGGATCGCCCACATATCCACCCGATTCGATAAGAATTAAAGTTGTACCCCATTTTTGAATATTATCACCAAAAGCACGCGGTTCAAAATCTTCATTCCAGCGGCCAACAGCGTCAGGGATATAATTTTGTAACATCCGGTTCATACCCGAAATAACCTGAATAGCTTTTTCTCGCACCGCATTTACATTCCTTTCCTGATCATAAGCCGTAGCCAGAAAAGAAATTGTAGCAAGTTTGGAAGTATTGCCAACAGAATAACGTGGATTTTTATCGTGTAAATTGAAACCGAATTCCGGTTGCAGACTTTGTTGTAATTCCTTTAATATCCTTGATTCCGGTGCTTGTAATTGTAATGCGTCGCGGTTGATATCAATATTTTGTGCATTACGCCGCTGGAAGCGTTCAGCTCCATCGGGATTTAACATGGGTACAAAATATAAAGTTGTTTGGGATAGAATTAATTTCCTGATTTCATCAAATTCATCATTTTTAGCTTCCAGGAAATTGAGAATGTCAAAGCAAGCCATGGTTGCCGTAGCTTCGTCACCATGCATCTGTGTCCATAGTAAAATTTTACGGGGACCTGTTCCGGTTTTTATATAATGTATCGGTCTGCCTTCAAAAGATTCTCCGGCTTTTTTAATTTCATAAGCCGGATTTCCTATTCGTTTATCAATTAAAGTATTAACCAAAGTCTGTTTAAACCGGCGATTTGATAATGTGTTCTCCTTAAATGATTCGTAGGAATTGTAAAGCGAAGTGTGGAATATGGATTTTAGATTCATGAATCAGGATTTGGCCGGCGCGTAATTTAAAATATATCAGGCAGTTAATTATTATTTGATATTGACAAGACAAAAGTAAGTACATTCCTTAAAATCGGCCATACAATTTCTTCGCGTTTTTCTGCGGATAATTTGCATAAATTGTTCTATTCTCTAACAAAGTTTTCTTATATTTGCAGCATGTTAAGAGCTGAAACATATCATCATTTTCATCAAAACCATTTGGTTTCCGGGCGTCTTGGGTGATGTGTTTTTGCAAGTAGTGTTGTAATAAGGTTGAATACATAGTATCCCAAAAGCCCGATTCCTAAACCGAATCGGGCTTTATTTTTGAGATATAAATTTAACTTTACTGGTTTCGTCAAAAATTTTAAAATCCATCCGGCTAAAATCTTAATTCTAAGCGAATGAAAACCGTTATTATCAAATACAATGCAGGAAATGTGCAGTCGGTAATGTATGCGCTCGACCGGATTGGTATTGATTATTTGTACACAGACAACGAAGAAGAAATTCGTTCAGCGGATAAGGTAATTTTTCCGGGCGTCGGCGAAGCCAGTACAACGATGAGTTACCTTAAAGAAAAGGGTTTGGATAAACTTATTCCATCTTTAACACAACCTGTCTTGGGGACCTGTGTCGGAATGCAGTTAATGTGCCGTTTTTCGGAAGAAAATAACACAACTTGCATGGGAATTTTTGACGTAGATGTTAAACGTTTTCCGGCTACACCAGGAATCAAAGTGCCACACATGGGTTGGAATAATATTACGAATTACAAGTCAGCACTTACGAAAGATCTGATTGATAATGCCTATGTTTATTTCGTTCATAGTTATGCCGCACCCGTTTGCGAATACACGGTAGCGACCTGCGATTATATCAATCCGTTCAGTGCCATGTTACACAAAGACAATTTCCACGCAGCGCAATTTCACTGCGAGATAAGCGGCGACATCGGACAAAAAATACTCGAAAATTTCCTGAAACTCTAACCAACCAGGCCTGAAAGGCCGTCATATCTTAGCCCGGGTCAACGGCCTGGGGGATCCGGGATGGAAATCCGGGGATTCAGAATTCCGGACATCCGGATTCGTGGATTTAGAAATAACGATACCATTACGACACAAAAACATGATCCAGATAATTCCAGCCATAGACATGATCGAAGGAAAATGCGTAAGATTAACGCAGGGCGATTATGGAAAAAAAATTATATACAACGAAAACCCACTGGAAGTAGCCCTGGAATTCCAGGATTCAGGCCTGACCAGGTTACATCTTGTTGACCTGGACGGCGCCAAAGCAAAAAAAGTGATCAACTGGAAAGTTTTGGAAAAAATAGCTTCCCAGACTTCCCTGCATATTGATTTTGGCGGCGGTGTTCAATCCGAAGAAGATATTCGTATCGTATTTGAAAGCGGCGCAAAACAGGTAACCGGCGGAAGCGTAGCAGTTAAACAGCCGGATTTATTCAAAAGCTGGCTGGATAGTTACGGAGGCGAAAAAATCATTTTAGGTGCTGATGCCAAAAATGAAAAAGTAGCCGTAAGTGGCTGGGAAGAAGGAACAGAATTATGGGTTTATGATTTTGTTGAAGAGTATGTGGACAAAGGCGTGAAGTATGCAATCAGTACGGATGTAGCCAAAGACGGACTTTTACAAGGACCTTCTTTTGATCTGTATAAAAATTTGCAAGACAAATGCCCGGACCTGAATATCATTGCCAGCGGCGGAATCAGCGGATTGGCTGATGTTGAAAAACTTGCAGAAATGAATATTTACGGCGTAATTATTGGAAAAGCGATTTACGAAAACCGCATCAGTCTGGTAGATTTACAACGATTTATAGCTTAAAATTATGCTGACAAAACGCATTATACCCTGTCTGGATGTAAAAGACGGACGGACAGTAAAAGGAGTAAATTTTGTAAATCTCCGTGACGCCGGTGATGCAGTAGAGCTGGGTGCGATGTACGCAGCTCAGGGCGCGGATGAACTGGTTTATCTGGATATTGCAGCTACGGTCGAAGGACGCTCCACGTTTATCGACCTGGTTCGGAGGGTAGCGCATACCATCAATATACCCTTTACTGTTGGCGGGGGAATTTCCTCCATCGCCGATGTTTCGGCTTTGTTACATGCCGGTGCAGATAAAGTTTCGATCAATTCATCAGCTGTTCGGAATCCAGATCTGATCAATGAACTTGCCCTGGAATTTGGAAGTCAATGTATTGTGGTTGCTATTGATACCAGATATGTCGAAACAAGCGAAGGTGTTTTTGAACATATCGTTCACACACATGGCGGTCGAAAATCTACCGAACTTCGCACTATTCCCTGGGCAAAGGAAGTTGAAGACCGTGGTGCGGGAGAACTTTTGTTAACTTCCATGGATACCGACGGTACTAAAGACGGGTTCGCACTGGAATTGACTTCAACAATTTCGGCCAATGCAAACATTCCTGTCATTGCTTCCGGAGGAGCAGGAAATATGGAGCATTTTTATGATGTTTTCACAGAAGGAAAAGCAGATGCCGGACTAGCAGCCAGTATTTTTCACTTCCGGGAAATAGATATTCCTGATTTGAAGCAATATTTACAAAATAAAGCGCTTCCGATGCGCATGACAAAATAGATTCACTGCTGTCGATGACAGCTCAAATTTTATAATAATCAATACAAATGACTAACGAACTTTCAACCATAGATTTTGCAAAATCAGCAGACGGCCTTGTGCCGGCTGTCATCCAGGATGCTGACACTTCCGTTGTTTTGATGCTGGGTTATATGAACCGCGAAGCTTTCGAAAAAACACAGGAAGATGGCACGGTTACATTTTTCAGCAGAAGCAAACAGCGTCTGTGGACAAAGGGCGAAACTTCCAATAATTTTCTTTTCGTAAAAGAGATTCTCGCTGACTGTGACGGAGATACAATCCTGATCAAGGCGTCGCCGGCCGGGCCAACTTGCCATACTGGGGATGATACCTGCTTTGGGGAAAAAAATAACCGAAATTCACGGATCGGGGAAGCCGCGTTTTTAAATTACCTGCAAAAAGATACAATTCGTGACAGAAAGTTACATCCGTCAGATAGTTCTTATACCAGCAGTTTGTTTAAACTGGGAATCAATAAAATTGCTCAGAAAGTTGGGGAAGAGGCCGTTGAAGTTGTGATTGAAGCAAAAGACAATGATGATGATCTCTTCAAAGGTGAGGTCAGTGACTTACTTTTTCACCTTCTGGTGCTTTTAGAACAAAAAAACATTGACTTAGACGAGGTAATTAGCGTACTTCGTAGCCGTCACTCATAATAACTAAAAGCTATATGAATTTATTAATACGCCTTCTAATCAGTACATTGGCCATTTATGCTGCCGCCCACTTCGTTCCTGGTGTAACAGTGAATGGCTGGACAACCGCTTTTGTGGTAGCCATCGTGCTGGGACTTTTAAACACATTTCTTAAGCCAGTGCTGCAAATCCTGGCATTACCTATCACAATTCTTACACTCGGGCTTTTCTATTTCGTAATAAATGTATTCATAATCTATCTGGCGAGCTATTTCGTTGATGGATTTGCTATAAGTGGATTTATATCTGCACTTATCTTTGGTTTTGTGGTTTCTGTAGTATCTGCTGTCCTTGGTATGTTTTTAGATTAGTGTTTAAAAACTAATCAAAACCAAACCGTATGTTTTGCAAACTACACGCCTATGTTTAGTCAACTCGAAGAAATAAAGGAGACTCTTTTTAAATATTTCGAAACAAGAATCGATCTGTTTAAGATAGAGACACGGGACAAGATAGAACGTGCCGCCGTCACTGGTGTTTATGCACTGCTTGTCCTCAGTATTGTATTAGTCGTTCTGATCCTGATTGTTATTTTGCTGGGCACATTTTTGAATAAATGGCTGGACAGTGATTATTTGGGATATCTTATTTTATTAGGGTTTTTTGTTTTGAAACTGATACTGGTAATCACATTCAGAACAAAGCTGATAGGCTTTCTACGTAATATTATCATTCGTTTTGTCCAAATTAAAGAAGATTAACCATCGTTAAATGGTATCCAGAATGATCTTTTCCAAATGGAATTGCTATTTTTGGATTCTGTTATGGTAATCTCTGCACAATATTTTTAATTTAAGCTAAAGATATGAGTAGTTCACCAATAGATTCAACCGTACAATTGACGAAACCATTTTCGTCAGATACAGAAACGGAAAAAGAGGATTTGCTTAAAGAAGCAGACCTTTACAGAGGCAAGCTTGAGTCGCAGTGGGACAATCTTAAACAAGATGCGTCCGGCTATGGAAAACAGGCTTTAATCATAGGAGGCGTAGTAGTTACGACATATTTATTGCTCGAAGCAATACTTCCTGATGCCAAAAAGAAAGAAAATATTGAACTTGCTGAGCCTGTTAGACCAGTTTATTATCAAACGGTTCCAAAAAGGAAAAGCAAATTTGCGGTAGGGGAAGCCGTACAAAGCTTAGTTTGGACATTGGCTATAGGGTGGGCTCGCAAAAAGCTACAGAATTTTATTGCAGATGATCACGAATCGGATGAAAATAACAAATCATAAAATAGCAGACCTCCTTTCAACCAGAAAAGAAGAAAAAAGGAAATCTTTTGCAGTACTCCTGGATCCTGATAAAGTGGATCTGGCTACGTTCCCTGATTTTTTGGGGCAGGCTGTGGAGAACGAAGTAGATTTTTTCTTTGTCGGTGGCAGCCTGATAACCAATTATGCCATTGACCAGCTTATTCTGGCTATAAAAAAACATACAAACATCCCAACGATTCTATTCCCGGGAAATGGCCTGCATATTGATCAGTCTGCGGATGCCATACTTTTTCTTTCCCTCATCTCAGGCAGAAACCCGGATTTCCTTATAGGACAGCATGTTATTGCGGCACCTATGTTAAAGAAAAGTGGTCTTGAAGTGCTTCCAACGGGTTATATGCTCGTTGAAAGCGGAAAGTTGACGACAGTTTCCTATATCAGCAATACAATACCTCTTCCAAGTGACAAACCCGGAATTGCAGCATGTACTGCAATGGCCGGCGAGTTATTGGGTTTGAAAAATATATTTCTTGACGCCGGTAGCGGAGCCCTGTATCCTGTTTCGGCCGAGATCATTGAAGCCGTCAGGGCTTCGGTTGATACGCCTATTATTGTTGGTGGCGGAATTAATTCCAGTGAGAAAGCCTTGATCGCAATGCAGGCCGGTGCCGATGTTATTGTGGTAGGTAATGGAATAGAACAAAACCAAAACCTGCTTTCCGAGGTTGCGGCCAGCGTAAAAATGTTTAACCTCCAAATGGAAAAGGTTTACTAGACTGAAGGGGTAATATTTTGTACTAAAGGAAGGGGTTTCATTATTTTCTAAGGAAATTTTAAGTTCTTGGAAAAATACAATCCAAAACATTGGGATTATTGATACTTATCATGCTATCTTTGTATCGAACCTTAATTACACCCAAGAAATGAAAAAATTCGTAGCATTTGCATTTGTTGCCGGAATGGTAGCATTCGCGTCTTGTACTAGCAAGCCAAAAGAAGAAGCAGCTGATTCTACTGCTGTAACTGTTGAAACTCCTATGGTTGATACTGTAGCTGTTGATTCTGTTGCAACAGATTCAGTTAAAGCTGATTCAGTGAAATAATCATTGAGCTTTTTTTGAAAGTTATTGAAAAGCCTTATTTATAAGGCTTTTCTTTTTTTATTTGGGGTATGGAAAAGAAAATATCCTTTGAGGCATACGTTCCGGAATTAGCTTATGCCTACTGTGATCATCTGCACAAAATTTACAAATTTGATTTTTTTCTGTCTCGTCCGCGTCAAAGCCGCTTAGGCGATTATACGGTTAAACCGGGATATGTTCCAAGAATTACTGTCAATAAAAATCTCAATCCATATAATTTTCTGATTACGTATCTGCATGAGGTTGCACATCACGTCGTGTATACCCAAACGAAAAGTCGTGGGAGAAAACGCGTGGCGCCACATGGTTTGGAATGGAAAAGAGAATTCGAAATTTTGCTGATACCGGTAATGAACGATAAGATTTTTCCGGCTGATATTCTTGAACCGCTTTTGAAATATGCGAAAAACCCAAAGGCATCTACAAGCGGAGATCATATTTTATATAATTCAATAAAAAAATACGACGATCATTCACTCAATCCGAATAAAGTTGCTTTGATCCATCTCACCGAAGGCAGCAATTTCGTTTTTCATAACAGACAGTTTGTCAAAGGCTCCCTGCGACGCACAAGAGTTTTATGTATTGATAAAGCTTCTCAACGCCGTTACACAATTCCAGCTCATGCATTGGTCGAAGCTTGTTAAAAATTCAGGGCAAATTTGTTATCCGGCACTTTTCTGCTGGATTTTTTTGCTGTTGACTTTTCAGGTAAATGCTCAGGAATCATCTGTTTTGTCGACGGGTAACTGGCTGAAACTTTCAATCACCGAAAGCGGCGTTTATAAAATAGATGCCAGTCTGCTTAAATCCATGGGAGTGGATATTTCAACTTTGGTACCCAATCAAATAAAAATCTACGGAAACGGAGGTAGCATTTTACCACAAAAAAATAGTGGAAAACGAAACAAAGATCTGATCCAGAATGCGATTATGGTCAAAGGCGAAGAGGATGGGAAATTTGATGCTGCGGATGCCATTTATTTTTATGCCGAAGGTCCAAATGTTATTTCCTATGATTCAGCAAAAGCTAATTTTTACCATCAGATCAATATTTATTCCGATACTACTTTTTATTTCCTGACCTATGGAAATGGAAATGGTTTAAGAATTCAGAATAAACCTTCACTTTCAGTCACAAATCAATCGCTTATTAATCAATACGACGATTACTGGTTTCACGAATCGGAATCTGTTAATTTGTTAAGATCCGGTCGCGACTGGTGGGGTGAATATGTTGGCACATCGTCCACTTTTACTTTGTCCGCTGATTTGCCTGATATTATTCCCTCTTCCAATATCATCATGCTCACGTCCGCCATCGGGACAGCGCAGGTTTCTACTAAATTTCAGTGGCAATTAAATGGACAAAATGCTGGGGAATCTTCGGTTGGCGTTGTAGGAGCAGGTACTTATGACATAAAAGCGCAACAAGCGAAAAGTAAATTTGTTTTAACCGCGGCAGCAAATCCCGGAGCGACGACAACGGTTGGAGTAACATATAATAAAAACGGGCAAAGTTCGGCCCAGGCTTATCTTGATTATATAGGCTTACAAGTAAAAAGACTTTTACGTGCTTATGATAAACAACAATTTTACAGATTTATACCAAATACAAGGGATACTATTTCTTACCAGATTCAAAATGTTCCTGCTGATTGGAACTGGTGGAATATTTCTGATCCGGCACTGATTACGGCTTCGGTATTGAAAGATAATGGAAATAATACCTACACATTAACAGAAAATAAATCGAAGAAATTAAACCAGTATATTGGGTTTACAACCTCACAGGCTAAATCACCGGTTTTCTGGCAGTGGATTTCAAACCAGAATCTGCAAAAATACCCTACTCCTGACTTATTAATTATCACTGCAAAAGCTTTTGAAACAGAAGCCAAAAGGCTGGCAGACTTCAGAAGTGAAAATGATGGGTTGGAAACTTTGTTGGTGACAACGGATCAGATCTACAATGAATTCTCAGGCGGGAAAACTGACGTTTCTGCGGTGCGTGATTTTGTTCGGCTGCTTTTTAAAAATGATCCGGAAAAGTTGAAATATCTTCTCCTGTTTGGTGATGCCACTTATGATTATAAAAACCTTTTGCAAAATCAGTCACAAGACCAGCGAAATAACTGGGTGCCGGTTTATGAAAGCCGCGAGTCATTAAATCCGGTTTATACGTATTCTTCTGATGACTATTTCGGCTTTTTGGAAGATGACGAAGGAGACTGGATCGAGACAAATGCGGGAGATTATTCAATTGAAATTGGTATAGGAAGGTTTCCTGTAAAATCTGCCGATGAGGCCAAAATTATTGTTGACAAACTGATCCATTACGCCTCTTCACCGAAGTCGCATGGAAACTGGCAAAATACGATCAAATTTGTTGCCGACGATGGGGATGGAAATATTCATCAGGAACATGCGGACGCGCTTGCAAAAATGACGCAGACTGAATTTTTATCAGGCAGGATTTTTCTGGATGCTTATCCTCAAACGACCACAAGCCAGGGACAAAAAGTGCCTGCTGTAAATGCTGAAATCAAAAAAAGTATTAATGACGGAACCCTGATCCTGAACTATACGGGACACGGCGGTACAAGCGGTTGGGCTGAGGAACAGGTTTTAACTTTATCTGAAATGCAGACGGCTCGTGGATATGATAATTTACCATTGCTGATCACCGCCACCTGCGACTTTGGAAGATATGATGATCCGGGTTTGATTTCAGGTGCCGAGTTAATGGTGCTAAGTCCGCGTGGTGCTGCCATAGGGGCAGTCAGTACAACAAGACCTGTCTATTCCAGTACCAATTTTACCATCAACAAAGCCTTTTATGAGTCCTTGATCAAAGCCGGTGTTAACGGAAGAATGGGTGAAATTTTCAGGATGACCAAAAATGCAAGTCTGGCTGGAAGTCTGAACCGGAATTTTACATTGTTGGGAGATCCGTCCATGAAATTGGCCAGGGCTGAAAAAAAGGTTTTTTGGAATGTTTTTCCGGATACTTTGCGGGCGCTGGAAAAGGTTGTTTTAAATGGAAAAATTGGAAATGAGAACTCAATTGATAAAACATTTCAGGGTACCGCCAGGGTAATTATTTATGACAAACAGACAAGCTTCCGGACGCTGGGAAATGAAGGCGATATAGAGACTTACAACGAATATAGAAGTAAGCTTTTTGACGGAAATGTACGTGTGAAAGATGGACAATTTATTTGCGAATTTGTAATGCCCAAAGATATAGATTACCGTACCGGAACGGGCAGGGTTAATGTTTACGCTTTGAGTGAGGATAGTTTGACAGATGCATCGGCTCAGCTTGATGTTCTTGTTGGCGGAAGTGCGGCATTATTAGTGGATAACACGCCGCCAAAAATATCAGCTTATCTTAATTCCACCGACTTTCATGATGGAGATAAAGTGAGTGGATCGTCAGTTTTATTTTTAAAGTTAAGTGACGAAAATGGGATTAATCTGTCAAAAGCTGGTATTGGACATGATATAACGATAACGCTCAACGATACATTGACTTTGATCTTAAATGACTACTATACTGCGGATCTTGATAATTTTAAAAATGGGATGGTCCGTTATCCATTTGAAAATCTTGCTCCGGGAAATTATACTATTCGTATTAAAGTCTGGGATACGTATACTAACTCTTCAGAATTAACGTTCCGATTTCAAGTAGGTTTACCAACCGGGATAAAACTAAATAGCTTGACCGTTTATCCAAACCCTTTTGATCAGGATCTTTCATTTGAATTGAATCAGAGCAGAGCCGATGATGATGTAGAAATTGTTTTTAGTATATTGCTTAACTCCGGACAAACGCTCGGATCTTATCAATGGCAATATTATAACAGTGAGTCTGTTATCAGACAAACAATTCCAACCATACGTCATGGCGGGTTCACTTCCGGTACCAGTTCCTATATATATGTAGTAAAAATCCGATCGCTAAAAGATAATTCAGTGGATACCCGCTCAGGGAAACTTCTACGTTTACGTTAGCGAATAATAAATCTTGTAATTTAATTATAGTATTAAATATCTTTCATCGTATTTTTGACCCTTTAAAAGAAGTAGACTAACACCACTTCCTATCGCAAATCCAATAAATATGAGACTATTTTTTTTAAGTGTATCTTCATTACTCATTTTGTCAACGAGTGTTTTGCTTGCTCAGTCCACAGTGGACACAACGCGTAGAATACCGACTTCACCTCTATCATTTTTAACTTTTGCACCTGACGCACGTAGTGCCGGTATGGGTGAAGCAGGTGTTGCACTAAGTGCTGACGCAAATGCTACCTACTGGAACGCTGCAAAACTTCCTTACGCACAAAAGGATTTTGGAGTTTCAGCTTCTTATACACCATGGTTACGTAACCTGGTTGATGACATGTGGCTGGGTTATCTTACGGCTTACAAGAAAATAGGAAAAGATCAGGCCATTGCCGGTTCTGTTAACTTCTTTAACGGTGGCGAGCTTGACTTGCGCAACGGGGTTGGAACCCAGCTGGGTACTTTCAATTCAAGAGAAGTAGCCATCAGCGGTACGTATTCACGCCAGCTTGGGAAAAATTTCTCGATGGGTTTGACGCTGAAATATATCTCGTCTAACCTTGCAGGAACGGCTGTTGTACAAGGTGTTTCGCTTCGTCCGGCTCGTACGGTTGCTGGTGATATCAGTGCTTACTATCGCAAACAAATCAAAAATGAAGATACAGGCAGCGAGCTGACCTGGTCGTTGGGAGCTGTTTTGTCCAACCTGGGAGGTAAAGTAAACTACGGTTCAGGAACTGAAACGGAAAGCTTTATTCCAACAAACCTGAAACTTGGTGGTGGACTATCTTTCTCCGCTGATGGTAGAAACAAATTTAATTTTATTGTTGACGCAAGTAAACTGATGGTGCCAACACCATCAAAAGGAGCCGTTAATACCAATTATACAAAAGGAGCACTTTCAGGGGCTTTTGGTTCATTCTCGGATGCACCGGACGGTTTCAAAGAAGAACTTCAGGAAGTTGCGATTGCTGTTGGTGCTGAATATTGGTACAACGACATTTTCGCACTTCGCGCAGGATATTTCAGTGAAAATAAAAACAAGGGCGACCGTAAGTTTTTTACGGCTGGTGTAGGTGCCAAATTCCTGGAACGTTATTCTGTTGACTTTGCTTACATGTTCCCGGTTGTTCAAAACAGCCCATTGGCACAAACCCTGCGTATCACACTTGGTTTGAGTTTAAACAAAGCAGAAAAACTTGATGTTAGTGACAGCAACTAATATCTTTACTTCATATTAATTAATAAAAAGCGAATGATGTTTCATAACGTCATTCGCTTTTTTATCAATACAAGACTATGACACTCGACCGGACCGAAGCTCCTGATTTTAAAATTATCAAAACCATAAACTTACCTGAGCCGCAATCTCATGTACTTGATAATGGAATTCCTCTCCACGTAATCAATATTGGTGAACAGCCGGTAGTACGTTTTGAGTGTATTTTTGAATCGGGAAACTGGCATGAAACTGCAACCGGGGCTTCATTTTTTGCCATCAAAATGCTTCCCGAAGGGACGAAATCATATACTTCTTCTGCGCTTAGCGAAGCCTTTGATAATATCGGTGCTTTTATTGATATGACTCATACTTCTGATCGTTCGGGGCTAGTGGTTTATTGCCTGTCAAGGTTTTTGCCGGAAGTATTGACGCTGATACGTGAACTGATCGAAAATCCACTTTTTCCGGAAAAGGAACTGGATGAAATGAGGAATATCACTTTACAGAATCTTAAAATTAATAAGGAAAAAACGGCATATCTGGCCACGACAGAATTCCGCAGACAATTGTTTGGAAGCGAACATCCATATGGACAAAGTCAGGAAGAAAAAAATATTCAGGAATTACCTCTGGCTAAGATTCAGGAACATTTTGAAAAACATATCAAAAATGGAAAACGTACTTTGTTACTGGCCGGGCAGGTTAGTGATCAGGATGTAAAACTCGTCAACGATTACTTTGGTCAGCTCGAATACAAAACGGATGATACTGAAATCGAGCATGACAGCTATACCGAATATCAGGGGAAACAGGTTCTGGTTGAAAAATCGGATAGTGTACAATCTACAATTCGTATCGGCAGAAAATTGTTTACCAGAACACATCCAGATTATTTCAAGATGCTGGTAACAAATGAAATTCTGGGAGGATATTTCGGGTCACGTCTGATGAAGAATATCCGTGAAGAGAAAGGATTGACTTACGGAATTTCCTCGCATATGATCACACTAGGCCGTGAAGGCTATTTTATGATTGGTACTGATGTAAAAAAAGAATTTACGCAGCAAACAATCGACGAAATAAAAAAGGAAATGTATCGTCTGCAAACAGAGCTTGTTGGTGAAGATGAATTGCAAACCGTAAAGAATTTCATGGCGGGAGAATTTGCAGGATCATTAAATACTGCATTTGAAGTTGCAGATCGTCAAAAAATTCTTTTGCTTGATAATTTACCAGCTGATTATTTCAGCAAATACATCGATCAGATTCACGCAACTACGCATGAAGATATTCAGCTGATGGCATCAACCTATTTGCTGCCGGAAGAAATGATAGAGGTAGTGGTAGGAGGGAAATAATATTCTTAATTGTTAATGGTTAAGGGTTAATTGTTAATGGGGTTGGTAAGCTGGTTCTTAATTTGATGGTATGTTAGATAAATCTATCGATTAGAAGTATTATCAGACCAAATATTTCTTATCTCCATCATTAACCATTAACCCATAACAATTAACCATTATCAAGGGCTTCTTTATATGCTTTTAAACAACGTTCGCGGGCAAATTTGTGATCTACAATGGGTGTCGGGTAATTCATCGAATTGAGTTCCGGAACCCATTTTTTGATATATTCTCCCTTTGGATCAAACTTGGCAGCCTGCGCTTCTGGATTAAAAATCCGGAAATATGGTGCTGCGTCCGTTCCTGATCCTGCTACCCATTGCCAGCCTCCGTTATTCGCGGAAAAATCGTAATCCAGTAATTTTGCAGCGAAATACGCCTCTCCCCAACGCCAGTCAATCAAAAGATGTTTAGTTAAAAAGCTTGCAGTCACCATTCTGATTCGGTTATGCATAAAACCGGTTTCGTTCAATTGGTGCATACCTGCATCTACTAATGGATATCCGGTCTTACCCTGACACCAAAGTTCAAATTCCTTTTCATTGTCTCTCCATTTGATTTTGTCATAATCAGAACGAAAGGCTTTTCCCTGACCAACCTGAGGAAAATTCCATAAGATCTGAAAATAAAAATCCCGCCAGATTAACTCACTTAAATAAGTCTGACTATGTTCAGAAGCCTTTCTTGCCAGCTCACGGATGCTTATCGTTCCAAAACGAAGATGAATACCCATCCTTGATGTTCCGGGTATGGCCGGGTAATTGCGGTTTTCTTCATACTTCTCTATCAGATCAGATTTTACATCATCGTCAGGAAAAGTGTGATCTGTTTCAACAAAACCAATTTCCTTATACGTAGGGAGTGGATGAGATTTAGTTTTGAAAAAATTGGAAAAATATTTTTCGGTAGGATAGGAAGATAAATAGAAGTCATCCAGTTTTGCCCTCCATGCTCTGCTATATGGTGTAAAAACAGTGTAAACCGTATTTTGTCCAGTCAAAACTTCCTGTTTTTCGAATATAACCTGATCCTTGAAGCTTTTAAATAATGCCCCGTTTTGTGATAACAAATCCTTTACATGTCCATCGCGATCTTTTGCGTAAGATTCGTAATCATTATTCGTATAAACTTCGGCTATATCATATTCATTTATCAAATCTTTCCAAATATCAAGGGGAGCTCCATAACGAACGAGAATGTCGGAACCGTGCTTATTTAATCCTTTCTGTAATTCAATTACTGCATCGAAAATAAAGGTGAGCCGTCTGTCTTCCTTATCCTCAATCTTATCCAGAATAATTTTATCAAATATGAAAAGCGGCAAAACAGGCAATCCTGATTTTAATGCACGATATAAACCTGCGTTATCATGAAGACGTAAATCGCGGCGGTACCAAAAAATCGCTATTTTCTCTTTTTTCATAAATCTAATTACAATTTAAACCGAAAGTAATTTATACTGGCTTCGTCCCTGAGATTACGTACATCATTGCCCCACCCGCAGAATGGTATTTATTAGCGTCAATGTTGCGCAGCATGCGCTCACCAAGGTGCGCATATTTTCTTCTATATTTTTCAAAAAAATCAAGATTTTCCTGACCCATTGCCCTGAAATAATCATAATCAGAAAACTCCTCATTACTCCACGTATTTCCGTTTTGCCACTGTTTCATGGTAGCAATTTGCTCTTCGGTATTATACGGGGGATACATGGCAATAGCCTTGTCCGAAAGCCGGACCTCAACCTGTTCAAATCCTGCCTGAGCGAGAAATCCGGGAACAAGGTCTCCAAGAGAATTGTCGCCAAGTCCTAATTTCTTTTTCCCACGCTCAAAAATCAGTGCATATTTTACATGGTCCAGCACTTCTTCAATCGGGTCATTCATTGATACCGAACTTTGCGTCAGACTTTGTACCAGGTTATTTGGTTCTACACAAAGAATTATGCCACCAGGCTTCAAAACCCGCTTCATTTCATCAATTACAACCTTAGGGTGTTGAACGTGAATCAACAAGGTCTGGCAGGTGACAATGTCAAAAGTGTCATCTTCGTATGGAAGTTGATGTGCGTCTCCCTTTTTTAAATCAAAATCAACTCCTTTTGACTCGAAATAACTACGGAGTTCACTTTCTCCCTTTGCCCATTTTTTATCGTTGTCCACGCCTGAAACTTTGGCTGGCGAACCAAGATAATCAACCAGCAGACGGCTCCAGTGGCATTGTCCGCAGCCGACATCCAGCAAATTAAAATGGGTATGCAGTTGTAATCGTTTTGCAAGTAAATTTAAAAATCCTTCATTCCACCAAAAGTCACGGTATTCACCAAAAAAGTCTTCCGAATGTCCTTTACGCTTTATATTTTTAGTTCTCATAGTATATTTACAAAATCAGAGCTTACAAAGTAGTAAGCTTTAATCTGCCTTCATACAACAGGATTTAGGGCAGGATAATTCGTATATCGCATATATCTTTCCTATCGTCTCACAATTAGCATGTTACATCATTTAAATAAATAAACCTTTATGAAATTAGTATTCAGTATTGCCCTTACCCTTTTTTGTCTGGGAGCTTTTGCGCAGAAACAGGCAGATAAGAAAGAATGGAAGCAGCTTTTTAACGGAAAAAATCTGGATGGCTGGGATATCAAAATCCGTGGCTATGATTTGAACGACAATTTTGGTAATACTTTCCGGGTGGAGGATGGGAAAATGGTCGTTCGCTACGATAAGTATGACGATTTCAAACAAAAATATGGTCACATTTTTTACAAAAGTGATTTCTCTTATTACCGTATCGCTGTTGAATACCGTTTTGTAGGTGAACAAGCACCAAAAGGTGAAGGCTGGGCGTGGAGAAACAGCGGGATTATGGTACAGGGCCAGCCGGCTGCTACGATGGGCAAGGATCAGGATTTTCCAATATCCATTGAAGTGCAGTTACTTGGTGGCGATGGTAAAAAACGTACTACCTGTAACTTATGTACGCCGGGGACAAATGTGGAAATTGATGGCAAACTGGTAACGCAGCATTGTGTCAACTCAACTTCAAAAACATATAACGGAGATCAGTGGGTACGTGCAGAAGTTTTGGTTTTGGGTGATTCATTAATCCAGCATTTTGCAAACGGAGAAATGGTTTTGGCTTATAATAAACCGCAAATGGGCGGTGGAAATGTGAGCGGGAATAGTGAAAAAGTAATTGAAGGAAAGTTACTGGATCATGGATCCATTTCCCTGCAAAGCGAAAGTCATCCGGTTGAATTCAGAAAAGTGGAAATTCTGAACCTGAAAGGCTGTATGGATCCGAAAGCGACGAATTATAAAGATTACTATGTGAAAGCAGATAATTCGGCTTGTACTTATAAGAAAAAATAGGTTTGCCAGAATTAAATATGCATTTATAACAAAGAAAGGCGCCTCATCGAAGCGCCTTTCTTTGTTATAAATTGAGTGTTTTACAAACGGACAATTTCTGCACCGATTGCATTTAAACGCGTGTCAATATTTTGGTATCCGCGGTCAATTTGTTCGATATTATCAATAATGCTAACACCTTTTGCAGACATAGCCGCAATCAGCAAAGCGACACCTGCACGAATATCAGGAGAAGTCATACGGATTCCTCTTAGTTGTGTTTCGCGGTTATGTCCGATAACGGTTGCACGGTGTGGATCACAAAGAATAATCTGTGCACCCATTTCAATCAGTTTATCAACGAAGAACAAACGACTTTCGAACATTTTCTGGTGGATCAGTACCGTTCCCTGCGCCTGTGTGGCCGTGACTAAAACAATACTCAACAAATCAGGCGTAAATCCTGGCCATGGTGCATCAGCAACTGAAAGCGTTGAACCATCCAGGTAATTTTCCATCCGGTATTTTTCCTGTGCGGGAATAAAAATATCATCACCACGGAATTCCATCTGGATTCCCAGTTTCTGGAAAACTTCAGGGATAATTCCTAGTTCTGGAATCTGGCAATTTTTGATCGTAATTTCGGATTGCGTCATAGCCGCCAATCCAATAAAACTACCAATCTCGATCATATCCGGAAGCATGGTATGCTCCGTTCCTTTCAGTTCACTTACACCCTCAATAACCAGTAAGTTGGAAGAAATACCGGAAATTTTCGCACCCATGCGGTTCAGCATTTTACAAAGCTGCTGAAGATATGGTTCACAGGCTGCGTTATAAAGCGTGGTGGTACCTTCTGCCATTACAGCCGCCATCAGAATGTTGGCTGTTCCGGTTACCGAAGCTTCGTCCAGAAGCATATATGCACCTTTCAGATTTTTGGCATCAACACGGTAAAATCCTCCGTCTTCACCGTCGTAACTGAATTCTGCACCCAGTTTTTCGAAACCAATAAAGTGCGTATCCAGACGTCTTCTGCCAATTTTATCACCACCAGGACGAGGAATTCTTCCTTTGCGGAAACGCGCAAGCATTGGCCCAAGCAACATCACGGAACCACGAAGAGCCGAGGCTTTCTGACGGAAAGAATCTGATTCAAGATAATCCAGATTGATATCATTGGCTTCGAAACGAACAGAAGAATCGCTCAAACGCGTTTTTCTGACGCCCAGATCTCCTAAAAGATCAATAAGCTGATTGACATCACGGATATTAGGAATGTTATGGATAGTAACCGGTTCTGATGTTAGAAGAACGGCACAAATAATTTGTAATGCTTCGTTTTTGGCACCCTGAGGTACAATTTCACCTTTCAGGCGTCGGTCTCCTGTTATTTTAAATGAAGCCATAGGTAGTTGCAGGCAGTATTATGGAAGTTAAAAACCGGTTGAGAAAATTGGGCCGGACATTAAATTCCAGGCTTTTTACGATTGTTATTATTGTTGTTGTTACGATTGTTGTTGTTGTTATTATTATTATTATTATTTCTGCCTGCGAATTTATTACTGTTGTTATTGTTCGGGCGATTCCGGTTGTTGTTATTGTTCGGATTGTTCGATCCCTGACGATCCTGGCTAGGCTGTGCTTTGAAAGCGTTTGAATGATTTCCGCGGTTTCTGTCCTGATTGCTGTTACGGTCTTTTGGTGCAGCATCAACAGGGCCGTTTTTACGGATATAATCAATTTCTTCTTTTAGTTGTCCTTTTGTCAACAATTCAAGCTGTCCGATCAATACGTGGTCCTCAGGATTATCCTTATTCCAAGTATTAAAAAACGAACGCATCAAACGGAAAACGTAGGAAACAAAAGCCAGTCTGTCTTCAGAATTCTCAGTCTGAATTGCTTTTTGAAGCAGCAGATCAATATTCCGGCCATAGTGGCGATACATCAGATTATGCTGGTTATAACCGACAGTCAAAGGTTTTTTACCCAAAGATTCAGGAGAAGGCGGTGGGTATGGGCTGTCCACATCCAGTTGAAATCCTGACATGATGTATAGGTCATCCCAGAGTTTGTTGGTATAATCCTGATTATCCCTCATGTTAGGATGTATCTGACGCATGAGTTCAATCAATATGTGCGCGTAGAGATTGCGTTTAGCCTTATCCTCCATCTTCACGATGTGGTCGGCAAGTTTTTGTACGTTGCTACCGTATTCTTTCAAGAGCTTCGAAGATTTTTAGAATTGACAAAAATAAGAAGTTTTTATGGAAAGTAAAGGTAATGGGTCGAGAAGTGGGGTTGGAGAAATGAAAAAGCGGGAGATTATGGTTGATTAAAACCACTTTTGAAAATCTAAGAAGATATTTATTACTGATACCAAGCAATCAATAATGATCTTTTAGCGATTCAATTTTAATGAATTTCTCCATTACACTATAAACAATCCTATGCTCATGGTCAATCCTTCGAGACCAGGAGCCAGATAACTCGTATTTTAAAGCTTCTGGTTTTCCAATTCCATGAAACGGTGTTTCTTGAATTGCTAATAGGAGTTCCTTGATCTTTTTTTGAATTTTAATGTTCCCTGTCTTTTTCCAATATGAAATATCTTGTTGAGCTTTTTCAGAAAAATCGAGCTCTTTAATCATTTCCACAAATCTTCTATGTCAATCACCTTATGTTGACCATTTTCAAATTGCCGCCTACTTTCTTGAATTTTAGCTACAAATTCCGGATCGTATGGTTTCTCCTCAGTTTCAAAATAAATATCAAGAGATCTCGCAAATGCTTTTAAAGCATCTAATTTCTCATGATTGTCGGATTGAAATATTAATGTTTCCATAATTGCTTCATTTTATCAATATAAAGTTAATTCTTTTTGAAGGTTTTAAAAATTGTTATTTAGTTTGGAAGTATATATTCTGTCTTATGTAATAAGTCATAAATTATCTTTGTCAACCCATCTATCGGAATTAATTCCACCCATGAAAAAACAACAAAAACAATCAGTAAATTTTTCAATCGACCAGTAATCTGTTCCTCAGAAATTCCACAAACGAGTCCGCAAAAAATAAGAAAAGTAAAAGGAGATAAAAGCCGGTAACCAGGTTCGTCAAATTGACTGAAAATTCTTAGAGTAAAAAGAAAAATCAGATAGAAGAACGCGATAATGAAAGTATGTTTGGTCCAATGTGTTATGACAAATTTTAAGCGCAATTCTTTAATTATCAAAACGACCATTAAAATCTGAAAGGCAATTCCAATCAATGAAAACACTTCCAGGGAGTGAAATGCGAAGTTTCCAAAAATTGATATTTCGTTAATCAAACCTTTTGCAAAAGAAATGACATTTTTGCCTATCAATATATTTCCATCAAAACGAGTCCCACCAAATAATTCTCCGCTTTTTTGATAATTAAGTAAAAGATAAAAAAGGAAGCCGGCCAACCAGGAAATGGAAAGTATTAATGCAAGCAGGCTTTTTCTGTTTTCATTTTTCCAGAAATAATAGATGCTATAACCAAGACTTAAAGGAATAATAAAGGTCCCGGCATATCGAACAAACATCAACAAAAAGCCAAGTAAAAGCACAGAAGCTAATTTTGGAATTGATAATTCTGTTGAATTTTTTAATTTAAATAATTGATAAACCCAGTAAAATAAAATGACCAGAAATAACGGCTCTGACCAGGTATGAGCCCAAAGTTTCAGAAAGGAGCCAGATAATAAAATACAACCAATTAAAAAAGATTGCTTCCTGCCAAACCATAGATTTAGAAAGAAAAACCAGATTCCTGACGCAATGATATTTACAATTTTCGATGCCCAAAGCACATTGATTTTTGTAAGAAGGGAAACAAATGCGATTGCTAAGGAGTAACCTGCGGGAAATGTTCCATTCCATTTGAATTCATTTTCCGCAAAAATAGTGTAACCACGTCCATCCAGAATATTTTCAGCAGATTCCAGATAGTAATGAGAGTCGATCGTGGTGTAATGATTTGGATTTATATAAGCCAGAAACAGAACGAGTATGCTGTGGAAAATCCATAGCGCAATTAATTGATAGTTCGGATTCCACTTGCCTTGCATATCAATGCATCCAGATCAACTTCCCGCTTATTCCTTTTTTTGCCTCCGGAGTTAAAGAAATAATTTGCGCATCAACCTTCATGCGATAGAGATAAACGCCCGGGGAAATTCCTTTTGGTTGCCAGATGAATTCGTTTTTTCCTAAATGTGGTATGACTTCATTGTTCTGAATGGCCCTTCCTGATTTATCAAAAACTGAGATATTCCATTTTTTCGGCGGTTCTGATCCTTCAAGCTCAATATTAAATTTAAAATACTGACCGGAAGGATTTGGTGAAACATAGGCTGAAATGATTTCCAGCGTATCAGGAGTTTCAGTATCGGTAAGAAGCAGTTCTGTTGAAAAAAGATTATTGTTTTTATTCTCTTCGGTTATTTCATTTTTTGGATCAATTGTAAAAGTCCAGATTTCGTTACCTGGATTGATGTAGATGTTTGGGATAGTATATGAAATTGTGTCCAGTAAAGTTGAAGGCCGGTGGGTAAATTGATAGTTTTCTATGTTGACCGAATCTCTCATCCGGTAAATATTTATTTTAAGCTCCTCATTTTTAAATTTGCCAAAGTTGACAAGTCCAATCTTGACCTCAATTGAATCAGATTTCGCGGCAAGTGTTTTACCATGCGGATTAGAAAATCTCAGCATATCCGGTTTCCAGGCATAATCCGGTATCGTGGCAGGAAACAACTTAATAGCAGGATCTCCCTGCAGATTCATTTGTTGTGACGTAATTCCATCCGACAGGGTTGGATTTTTCAACATGTTTCTTCTGATCGCTTCCTGCTGGATTATACCAAATGACTGATTTGTAAAAGACGTATCTGCTAATACTTCATAAAAAGAATCGGTATAATTTTTCAATGAAGAAGAAACGCCGTTATGGGTGTGTGACAGAAACAAAACAGCCCCTTTTTTTGGTGCAAGAATCCAGTTATTGCTAATGGTTGAAGGAGTATAAAAGGAATTTCCCAGGGCACAGCCATTCATGATGATGGCGGGAAACAAAGAATCGTTTTTATAATTTCTTTTCTGGTCATCGGCAAACCCTAATTCGACATCCGTTGAATTTAAACTGGAATGACCGTAAAGTGTGATTAATCCTACGCCTTTGTTTAAAATCGTATCCAGCGGAAAATCTTCTTTCAGTGCATTCGTCTGCTTTGAAATCGTAATGATTTTATTGCCAAGAGGAGTAATGGCTTTTTCAAAAGATTGAATATATTCTCGATAAATTTCCCGTTCAACATCGGTATGTCCGCCACTTAAATGCAAAATATTTTTTCGCCACGGAGCTGCCTTGTTTTGACTTTCAAACGCTTTTACTTTTTGTAAATAATCATAAACGTTTTGAGCATTCGCCGCATTAACCCTCCCAACGGGAACCAACGGTATATATTTCGAAGAATCTTGTAAACCCATGGCCAACACAATATCCGATCCCGGCCAGCCAGCGTTTGGGATCATATCATTTTCTCTGGCTTTGGGTTGATGTCGGGCCGTTTGCGGATCGATTGATCTGCCGAGCAGAAGGACGAATTTCAGCTCTGCTTTTTCATGCAAAAACGAAATTGCATTTCTAATTCCCTGCGGTCCTGGTTCTCCATAATTAAATTGATCAAAGATTTCCTGACTATTTAAAATCAAGGTTTTAAAATTACCACCAGTTTGTGATGCACGATATACTGCATAATCTTCAACCGGGTCTTTGCTTTCTTTAACAGGTTTTCTAACCAAAGGATGGCTGATGATCAGATAGTCGGTTCCGGGCTTGATGTTTTTAAATTTTACGATTGCTGGCGTTAGAATCTTCATTGGCTCTTTCATAGCAATGAGCTGAGAAGCACCGTTGACTGATAAAATAGAATTGCTGACGATCAATTTTTTAAGCTGATCAGGCTTTGAGCAATCGTAAAACTCCCAATTTTCGGTATTGTTTAGCAATACAGATTTATCTGAAATTTCAGGGTTAAAATAAAATCTGGTTTGGGTATTGTTGTCAGAAAGTGAAAGTTTTTGTGGATAAATCCATTTGATATAAGAAACAGAAACGGAGCCTGAATTATTGACCGGAATGACGGAAACGGAGATCTTACCATCAAAAGATAAATCTTCCTTTTCCAGCGTCAACGTAATTTTTTTCGAATCGTAATTGAGTAACTCAACAGTAGTCAATTTCCGTCCGGTTGAATCATCTGTCCGGATTTCAATCTGATGACTTCCGGCATTTCTGCCGACCAGCAATAATTCAGCTATTGCCTGGTCGAATTTTTCGACTATTGCATTTTCAGTAGTCAGCTTAAAAATGGCTTTTTGCTGATTTATAATCTCTTTTCCCGTCCATCCTTCGCCATAATCATAAGTAGTCAAAGCGGTTCCTGACTCATAGTTGCTACCCATAGGATATAAATTTCCGGCTGGATAATCGGTAGTGTTAAGTTGCAAAACTTCTTTAAGGTGATAATCAGTAAATTCCGCCGAAACTTTATTCTCTGAAACTGCAATTCTTTTTCCAGGGATATTATTCTTATTATAGGTCAGAAAATAAGAAGCCGTATCGGAATACAAACTATAATAGGCGTGCGGCATTGCTTTTGGATTCACATACAGTGAAGAATCCAAAGCACCGTCATTGCTTTCACCGAAAAAAGTCAGAGAACCTTCCTGATTTAGTCTTTCTTCATTGTTATTAACTTCAATAGCAATTTCTTGTCCTCTTCTGAATAATTGTAAAGAAGTAACCGGAAAAGAATCGACAGGAAATCCTGCCTGCCGAAGTTCGGATGCACTGATTTTATAGATTCCCGTCTGAACAACGGGAATGCGCAGATAGGTTTGCGAGGTATTAATCCACTCATTTGCATATTTATTTTGTGCTGAAACCTGCGTAGTCAGCAGAACAAGAAATACAATTTTGAATAAATAATGTGTGTACAGCTTTTCCATATTCCCAAAAGAAAATCAGGATGGCCATACACAACTTTCTATGATTCTTTTCTCTCGTAGAGATTCATCGAAAATGAGTATTCGTGGCGTTCATCCGTCGGGTGAAATTCAGAGGAAATCAACTCCCACTCTTCCCAGTTAATTTTCGGGAAATAAGCGTCGCCGTCGATGGTTGTGTGTACTATGGTCAGATACAATTTCTCCACCAAAGGCAGGGCTTGTTCAAAAACAGAAGCACCTCCTAAGACAAATACTTCGTTTTCATCTTTAAGTAACGCAATTCCTTCATTTAAATCATCAGCACGTTCTGTTTTGTCAAAATTTTCCAGATTCTTATTCCTGCTCAATACCACATTTTTATAAGAAGAATGCAGTGCGTCAGCTGCCTCAAAGCTTTTTCTTCCCTGGATAAATGGCTTTCCATCCGTCACTTTCCTGAAATGTACCCATTCATCGGGCAAGTGCCAGGGTAACCGGTTTTCCTGCCCGATCACCTGATTTTCACTCATGGCCGCAATAATATATAAGCCTGGTTTGGTTGTCATGAAGATTTTTAGTTAGGTCAAATGATTTGAAAATATAACTTAAAAAATATTCAAAATTCAAACACATGATTTTTTTGCCGGTCAACCTGAAAATTAACCACTTATCAAAACACGGAAAAAATTTTTACCTAGTACCTTGCATCACAAAGTACCTGTGTATACCTTTGTACGTATAGAAGGTGCAAATCCTGTCTATTAGCCATGAAATAATATTTCATTTAGTAAAACATGACACTGTATGAATATCGAAAATGCCCAAGTGCAGATGCGGAAAGGAATTTTGGAATTCTGTATCCTGCACATCATATCCCGGGGCGAAGTATACGCCTCTGATATGCTGGATGAATTAACTTCTGCAAAAATGATGGTTGTTGAAGGCACACTCTATCCTCTATTGACACGACTGAAAAATTCGGGTTGGCTGGATTATAAATGGGTGGAATCTTCGTCCGGACCTCCCAGGAAGTACTATGTTTTGACAGATGAAGGAAAGATATTTCTGGATGCTATGCAGGCCACATGGTTTGAACTTGCGGATTCGGTAAAAACGGTGATTCGTCGTACCGAAGAACTGAGCAAAACAGATACTTCTAATTCCTAACTGATCATTTAAAGACCTTCGATTATTTCAATCATGAAAAAGACAATCAGTATCAATATAGGCGGTGTCATCTTCCACATTGAGGAGGACGGATACGAAAAGCTGAAAAGCTATCTTAGTTCTATTCAGAAATATTTTTCTTCGTTTGCAGACAGCAAAGAAATTCTTTCAGACATTGAAGGAAGGGTGGCTGAGCGGTTTTTGAACAAACAAAAGGCAGAAGCAAAACAAGTGATTTCGCTTGTGGATGTGGATGAATTAATTTCGGCAATGGGTACGGTGGCAGATTTTGAAGCCATTGAGCAGGCCGAGGATATTTTTGCAGATCCGTTACAATCAGCTACTCCTGGTGCAACTTCAACACCAAAAGAAGAAAGTTATTCTTCTGCATATACCTCATCAGCTGGCACAGAAACCAAAACAACGGCAAATCCTAAAAAACTAATCCGGGATCTTCGCAGAAAGCTTTTGGGTGGCGTTGCAGCCGGTTTGGGTCATTATTTTACGATTGATCCACTTTGGGTAAGACTAGCATTTTTGTTTGCCGTGATCGGTTTACCGGCCGGTTCAGGTATGTTAGACCTGAATATGGAAGATGAATTTGGACCGTTATCAGGCATTGTCGTATTGCTTTATATCGCCATGTGGATCGCATTTCCGGGTTCTACAACTTTGGAAGAAGATACCAAGGTCAAGAAATTCTATCGAAATCCTGATCGTAAAGTAGTAGGTGGTGTAGCCTCAGGTGTTGCCTCTTATTTCGGCGTGGATCTGGGTGTTGTCCGTTTTTTATGGGTGCTTTCGATTTTTGTCTTTGGTACCGGCGTTCTGATTTATATCGTTTTATGGATCATTGCCCCAGCTGCCAACACATTGACAGAAAAAATGGAAATGCAGGGAGAACCGATTACACTTTCTAATATCGAATCGAATATCAAGCAAAGTTTGAATTTAAGTGATAAAGGGGGTGAAGAAAATCCGATTACCAAGATTCTGCTTTTCCCTTTCCGTGCCATTGCTTTAATTATCCAGGCTTTGGGGAAGTTGTTGAAAGGCCTCGGGCCCGTGCTTAGAATTTTGACAGGTGGATTTCTGGTACTTCTTGCAGCAGTTTCCTTGTTTGGAATTGTAGTAGGCGGAGCGGTTGTGATGGGTTTCGCAAATGTGGATACTTTTGACGGAATGCCTGTTCCTTTCAGGATTTTCCAGGAATTGCCATCGAGTCTGATTCTATCCGGACTTCTTGTATCTGCTGTTCCTCTGGTTACTTTTCTGCTGTTGGGTTTAACACTTTTATCAAATAAGAAAATTGTAAGCGGTTCGGTTTGGCTGACTTTATTAGGACTGTGGATTGTTGGAATTATTGTTGCAACAGTTCAGGGCGTGGCTTACCAGCAGAATTTTGCCAAACGCGGCGAATTCTCAACCTCAGAATTTTATGCGGTTCCGGCAGGAACACTTACGCTTGATGAACAGGATAATGATGAGGACGAAAGTATTGATGTAGATATCCGCCTTGCAGGTTACAATGGCACCGACAGTCTTAAACTTGATAAAAAAATGACATCAAGAGGACGGTCAAAACAGGATGCAGGTAAAAATGCTTCTGAACTGAGGTATAATGTAAGTATTAAAGATTCGGTGTTTACCTTCCCGGAAGGGCCTACATTAGGTACAGCAGGCCGGTTTAGAAATCAGCAGATTGATCTGACCCTGAATATTCCTTATGACAAGCCATTTATCATTTCGAGATCAATCTGGTATTCTATTTCTCACTATTACAGCGGAAATCACCATCTTGTTACGTATGATCTTAATGACGACGATATAAACTGGAATAATCTGCGCTGGACAATTCGCAGGGATTCAGGATTGGTTTGCACAAATATTCCGGCAAAATATGTCCGTGAAGAAGATGACGATCATGAAGATAATAATGAAAATTATTCCATGGATGATGACGAAAGTGATTTTGATCTGGGTGATCGTGGAAATTATATCAAACAATTCCAGGTAAAGGATTTCAAAAAAATAAGTGTTGGCGGAGCCTATTCTATCAGCATTAAACAGGGAACTGAGTTTAACGTTTCGGCGGATGGTGAGGAAAAAGACGTAGACGATCTGAGAATATCCGAGGAAGACGGTGTTCTTAAAGTTAAAGGCAATGATAGTTTTAGTTTGTTTGGAAACGATAACAAAAGGATCGGGATCGTAATCACCATGCCAACATTGGAGGGAGTTTCTCTTTCCGGTGCCAACAAGGCAAAGATCTCCGGATTCAAAGGTCTTTCAAAATTGAATATTGATTTGACCGGAGCATCGAAAACGGATATTGATGTTGAAACAAATGAATTAACGGTAGAGCTTACCGGCGCTTCAAAAGCCACATTGAGAGGATCTGCAACCACAGCTAATTTTGATCTGACGGGAGCTTGTAAGTTAATCAGTACAGGAATGAATATCCAGAATGCAGATGTATCTGCAACAGGTGCGTCAAAAGCAGAATTAGGACATGTCCCTAACCTGAAAAAAGATGCAACAGGTGTCAGTAAAATAGAATCTCAGGAATAATTAAAACTGGGATGCAACCTATTTCCTGATTTTGACATCATTCCATCGTAATCAAAACCTAAAAAATATTAGACATGAAAAAATTACTTTTATTCGGCTTACTGTGTCTGTTCTCAGTGAGCGTCTTTGCTCAGGAAAGCCGTACCTTCTCCGTATCTGATTTTGATAAACTTTCCATGGGAAGTGCATTTAAAGTTGATGTAAAACAGGGAAAACAGTATAGTCTGACAGCATCCGGAGAAAGCGACGATGTGAAAGATCTGGAAGCAAAAGTAGTTTCAGGGGTTTTAAAAGTTGGCTACAAAGGGAATAACTGGAATAAACGCCGGAAAACAGTAAATATCAACATTGTTATGCCTTCACTGGAAGCGGTGGATTTTTCAGGAGCTTCGAAAGTTGTGGTTAACAAATTTGTTGGTACAAAATCAATGGCCATTGAAGTTTCAGGAGCATCACAGGTTACGATGGATTTTTCAGCACCAAAAGTTACTTTTGAACTTTCAGGAGCATCATCACTAGCTATTACAGGCCAGGGAGATATTTTGCATGGTGAAGTTTCAGGAGCGTCATCTTTTAAAGGACAAAACTTTCCGGCAAAAGAAGTTAATATCGATGCTTCGGGAGCAAGTAATGCGCATGTTGTGGCGAGTACAACAGTTCACGCAGATGCAAGTGGCGCAAGCAGTATCCGTTATGCAGGAAATGCAAAAGACATTCATTCCAATACATCCGGTGCAAGCTCTGTAAAAAGAGAATAAATTTTTCGAGACATAATAATATGAATAAGCCGGCATCGTCCGGCTTATTTTGGTTTATAGCAGATTGAATTCATTACGGATGTAATTTAAAGGGTAATATATTTAGGGACATTGTTAACTTAGCACCCGGTTATTAATTTTATTGATCAGTTTGCCAGTATCGCATGAAACGCACATTTGCCAGTTTGATTTTATTATTTTTTTCCCTTTTGATTATTGAGCCGGTAAAATCCCAGTCAACAGTCAGTGAGCGGTATTTGCATCCTTTTGGCGTTTTCAGCTTGACAGGCGGCGTTGGCATTGCTTATTATCAGGGCGATTTGCGGACGAGCATCAACAGACATCTTGGACTTGGCCCCTCTGTTTCCATCGGTGCTTTATACAGGTTGTCAGAACATTTCAGTGCGCGGGGTGAAATTCGTTTTTACCAGGTTTCTGCTGATCAGAAATACGATAAGAATTATGTGCAGAATCTTTCTTTCAAAACCAGCAATCCGGATATAAATATTGGTATTCAGGCAGATTTGTTTGCCTATAACAGACATGCAAAAACCAATCCGTATTTTCTGGCGGGTGTAGGTGTCACCTACATGACGCCAACAGCTGTGCTCGACGGAAAACGCGGAAGTCTGGCTCCATTGCAAACCGAAGGTATTAAATACAGTCGGTTGCCACTGGTATTTATGGCCGGGATTGGTGTTTCAACCAAAATTTCAGACCGGTGGAGTGTTGGTCTTGAGTTATGTAACAACTTTGTAAACTCAGATTATCTGGATGATGTGAGCGGCGTATATCCGGATCCAGCGAGTTTATCCAGCGATCTTGCCCGCAGACTTTCCGACCGTTCATCTGAAATAGGACAGCCTCCCCGAGAACCGGGCTGGCACAGAGGAACATCTCCCAAAAAAGATAAATACCTTTTCTTCCAGTTTCGTGCCAATTATAGAATTGGAACAAGAAAAGAAGCACACGAGCGCAAAGCAGTCCGCTGTCCATAACCGCTTATTGCTCATCGCTAAAATCATATCAGCCCAATGTTAAAATCAAAAACCCCACAGCAATCGGAAGTAACGATGACTGAGATGGTATTACCCAACGATACCAACACGCTCAACAATTTGATGGGAGGCCGTTTACTTCACTGGATGGACATTTGCGCAGCAATTTCTGCACAAAAACATTCAAACCGTATTGTGGTGACTGCTTCAGTAGATAACGTTTCTTTCACCGAACCGATCCGTTTAGGAAATATCATCACCATGCACGCAAGGGTAACCCGTGCTTTTAATTCTTCCATGGAAGTATTTCTGGAAGTTTGGGCCGAGGATATTCCTGCCGGTATCCGGGTAAGTACCAACCGGGCATTTTATACTTTTGTAGCCGTTGACCAAAATGGCCGGCCAATCGAAGTTCCGCCGCTTTTACCAGAAACTCCGGCCGACGAAGAATTGTTTGCCAGTGCCTTACGCCGCCGTCAATTGAGGCTTGTTTTGGCCGGCCGTATGAAACCTTCCGAAGCGGTCGAATTAAAAGCATTATTTGAAATCAAAGAAGACAAGGCATAAGCCATCTTTTTTTGGTAATTTTGCGGATTGTCAGGCAACCATTTAGTGATGAAAAGTCGTTCAGATGAATAGCGGCTTTTTTAGCCTGGGAATCGAATGTAATTTTATATCGCTCTCATTCAATACAATATGCCAAAAGAGATAATTTTTTCTGAAAAAGCACCGGCGCCAATCGGCCCTTACAGCCAGGCTGTTAAAGTAAATAACACATTATATGTTTCCGGACAAATTGCTTTTGAAGCTTCCCAGTTGGGGAACATCAAAATTGAAGCTGGCGCAGTAATGGAAAACATAGGTCATATTCTGAAAGCGGCAGGTTTTGGTTATGAAAATGTAGTGAAATCAAATATCTTTTTAAAAGACATGAACGATTTCGCTGTTGTAAACGAAGTTTATGGCCAGTTTTTTACCAGTGAACCACCTGCACGTGAAACTGTCCAGGTAGCACGTTTGCCAAAAGATGTGAATGTGGAAATTTCGGTGATAGCCGTAGAATTATAGTCAAGGGATTGTCAGGAAGTAGTCAGGAAATTGTCAAGGGGTGTCAGGAAATAGTCAGGGAGTGTCAACGATAAATGACAATTCCTGACCATTTCCTGACAATAAATGACCACCCCTGACAAATATATTTTTAATGTCGAGATAAGAAATGAACAAGTTACCAGTTCGGGTGAGATTTGCCCCTAGTCCAACAGGACCGCTCCATGCAGGAGGGGTTCGTACGGCTTTATATAATTATCTTTTTGCCCGTCAGCAAGGCGGACAAATGTTGCTGCGTATTGAAGATACAGATCAGAACCGTTTCGTGCCAGGAGCGGAAGCTTATATATTGGAAGCGCTCGAATGGCTTGGAATCGAAATTGACGAAGGGCCGCAGCAGGGTGGGCCTCATGCGCCTTACAAACAGTCGGAAAGAAAAGAAATGTACCGTGAATATGCTGAAAAGCTGGTAACGGATGGAAAAGCATATTATGCATTTGATACTGCCGAGGAACTGGACGTAATGCGTAAACGCCTGGAAGAAGCGAAAGTGGCAGCGGTACAGTACAATGCAATTACGCGTCAGGAAATGAAAAACTCGCTGACACTTTCACCGGAAGAAACAAAAGCACGTCTCGAAAGCGGCGAACCTTATGTGATCCGGATGAAGATTATGCCAAAAGAAGATATTCGTTTCAATGATTTGATCCGTGGTTGGGTGGTTGTTCATTCGTCACAAATTGATGATAAGGTTTTGTTGAAATCGGATGGTATGCCAACGTATCATCTGGCCAATATTGTAGATGATCATTTGATGGGTATCACTCATGTTATCCGCGGGGAAGAGTGGCTTCCATCAGCTCCGTTGCATGTTTTGTTATATCGTTATCTGGGTTGGGAAAGTACCATGCCGCAGTTCGCGCATTTGCCTTTGTTGTTGAAACCGGATGGAAATGGTAAACTGTCAAAACGTGATGCAGATTTAGGCGGTTTCCCGATTTTTCCTTTGCAATGGACAGATCCTGTTACAGGTGATATCGCAAAAGGTTTCCGCGAAGAAGGTTATTCACCGGAAGCAACTGCCAATTTTCTTGCGTTATTAGGCTGGAATGCCGGCACAGAACAAGAAGTTTTCAGTATGGATGAAATGATCAAACTTTTCAGCTTTGAAAGAGTCCATAAGGCCGGAGCACGATTTGATATACAAAAAGCAAACTGGTTTAACCAGCAATATCTGAAATTGCAAGATGATGCTTTGGTAATTGCGGAAATTAAACCGCTTTATGCAGCCAAAGGCATTGAAGTGAACGATGGTCAGCTTGCGCAGATCGTACACTTATTAAAAGACCGGGTACACTTTACAAAAGAAATTGTTGCAGAATCACTATTCCTTTTCAGCTTGCCGGAAGTATATGACCAGGATGTGGCTGTGAAAAAATGGAATGAAGATGCTGTGAATGCGGTTTCAAATTTCAAAGATGCGCTGGAAGGTTACGACGGGGCATTTGTAGCTGAAAATATAAAACATCTGCTTGCTGAAAAAATGGAAGCAGCCGGGATTAAAATGGGGAAAATCATGCAGGCATTACGTCTGGCTGTTACCGGAGCCGGTGCTGGACCGGATTTAATGGTAATCATGGAAATTTTAGGAAAAGATCAGGTGATGGCAAGATTAACACAGGCACTTGACCGTTTGCCTGCCCAAATTCGCCTGGCATAATCCTAAATGAACCGTTCGATCAATTTGCATTGTCATTGAAAGTTTGGTAGTATAATTTCGTAACAGTAATTTATTTTACTGGCCTGCAAGCAAAAGTGGTGCGCCGCTGCCCAGGGCCGTTAGCCGATTAAAACTATGGCCAAGAAAAAACAACCTGATGCCGCAAAGCCCGTTAACGAAAAGCCGCGTGTGCACAAAGATCTGGATGGTTTTGATATCCAGATTAATTCCTTTGGTGAAATAACGACCAGTTTTGATATGGATCGTATCAACGCATTTTTAAATAAAAATGTGGATGACAAAAAACTTCGCGACCGGGAAGATATTCCGGGCAGAAAAACGAAGAAAGTAAAAGCTAAAAAAACAGAGGAAGAAGAGGAGGAGGAATAGTTGGTGTTATCGGTGAACTTGCTTGATTTTACTACAAACATATAAACTTCAAAAGCTAAAATGATCTCACACGAAATTGATTACAAGATTATCGGCGACGATATACAAATCGTGGAAATAGAACTCGATCCTAATGAAACGGTAATCGCCGAAGCCGGTGCTATGCTTTTTATGGAAGATAGTATTCAGTTTGAAACCAAAATGGGTGACGGATCTGAGGCTAATCAGAGTATTTTAGGTAAGATTTTTCAGGCAGGAACACGTGTGATCACCGGTGAGTCTCTCTTCATGACGCATTTTACAAACCGTGGTGTTGGAAAAAGAAAAGTTGCCTTTTCTGCACCGTATCCGGGAACGATCATGCCGATTGATTTATCAAAAATTTACGGTAATGAACTGATTGTTCAGAAAGATGGATTTCTTTGTGCAGCGTTGGGGACGAGTATGAAAATTCATTTCAATCAGCGTTTTGGATCAGGTCTTTTTGGTGGTGAAGGATTTATTCTTCAAAAACTGAAAGGTGATGGAATGGCCTTTGTCCACGCAGGCGGAGTGGTTATTGAGCGTAACCTTAACAACGAATCGCTGCGGATTGATACAGGCTGTGTAGTGGCTTTCGAGCAATCATTGAGCTTTGATATTCAGCGTTCCGGTGGATTGAAATCCATGGTTTTTGGTGGAGAAGGAATGTTTTTGGCCACACTTAGAGGTACTGGCCGGGTTTGGATACAGTCGATGCCAATCTCTAAATTGATCCAAAGGTTATCTGTTGGCGGACCTAATGCCAGAAAAGAAGGTGGTTCGGTAATCGGTGGGTTAGGAAGTTTATTTGAAGATTAATAAGGTTCAATTCATATAGTAAGAAGGTAAGTGTTTCGGCGCTTACCTTTTTCTTTTATCTGAAAACCACATTTTGTGTACTTACACCTGATTTGCTTACGATTTTCAGGATATAATTTCCGGTAGGCAGGCTGTAAACGGGACGCAGCAACAAAAGTCCGATAATCTCAATATCCGATATAATCAACGGATGCTCGCGCCCTCTCGTATCAAAGATTGAGCATTGAATAGCTGTATCAGAATTGTCGGGCCTTATGAAAAATTGGTTTGTTGTTACCGGATTTGGAAAAACAACATAGTTCGGTGGTGCGCCTTCTTTTAATACTGCCAAAATGGTTGAATAAGATATTTCTCCATTTACACCTTCTTCTTTTACCCTGTAATAAATACTTTCATTTGTTACAGCGTTATCCGAAAAACTGTAAATCCGGGAATGATCCTGATTGTTTGTAACATTAAAACTTGCCAGATCGGCATACATTTCTCCATCAATCGTTTTTTGCAGGGTCATCTTTGTAAGTGACCGGTTTGCTGCTACATGCCACGAAATAATAATGCTGTTATCAGTTTTCCGCGCAGAAATGGTATTTATAAACTCAATCTTGGAATAGCTTTTTCCAATCAAAAACGAACCGGAAATACTTCCGGTCAGTATTGGGTTTATTGTTGATAATCTTATTTTGTAATGGCTATCAGGAATATCAGCCGGGATCTGAACATTTGCAAGATTTGCGTTTCCGGTACCAACCAGCCTTACAAATTTACCTGTTTCGTCCAGTAGCTCAACCTGAACTGTATTATTCGTATTAGCCAGCTCTGTAATGTTATATGGCAAAGTAAATGTTGCCCCGGGAAAAAGTTTTGAGGGAACAAGGCCGGTATGTATTGCAAATTTTGGTTGGAGCGGTATAACGGTTTTGAATAATGAATCAGTAAGAATCCGGTTCCAGGCTGTGGCTGCCAGCGTTAATCCCTGTTGTCCGCCGGCAATATTTTCAAAATGACCCTGCGCTGGTCGGGGGATTTGAACAGTATCAAGATTTGGGCCGGCAAAAGTATTGAAGTTTTGTATGGATGCTAGTCTGATTTGTGCGTTTTTAACCGCCGCAGGAGGGTTTGGTAACGAATAACTGACGGAGTTTCTTGCTATGATCCATGGAGCCGGATACCCGGAATCCCGCCTGCTGTTTTCAATAAGTGTTTTTATATTATTGAAATAATTTTCTTCCGTAAAATTTAGTTGCGCATCATTTTCACCGTGTGACCAAAGAACGGCTCTGAGCCCGAGTGAAGAATTGAAGTAACGGATTGTATTGACAATATTGGTATATGGCTGCCGGTTTGGCCAATATTTACCGACATATATATTGAAAGCATCTTTCCCCTGTGCACCATCCCGATAGTTTTCAGAGTTGGCAGCAGCCCAGGCCGAATTTAAAAACAGGACTGGTGTATTCATTTTCCTGGAAATCATATCACCCAATTCGCCCCAGTACCACGAAGTTTCGCCGGATGGGAAAATATTATTTTTGGCACGGATCGGTGTGTAAGCAGGTGCCTGCATCGGCTCGTCTGGCGCAACCGTTATATTATCCGAATTGAGTGTTTTATTAAGCGCGTTGAAAGAAATAACCTGATCCGAAGCATCTTTAGCTCCAAGATCTATCAAACCCATCGCATTGGAATTTCCGGCAACCAGAAAAACTTCACCAATGCCAACACGTGCCACACTGGCGGTATCAATAATTCCCATATCGCCATAGCCTGTAATTTCCAGGCGATACCAACCCGTTTCTGCCTGTAAACTTGTATATAAAAAACCCTGATCTATTTGATCGGAAGTAAAAGAAAATGCTTTTCCTGAATGATTATTATTTTGATCAGGGATCAGGCGGGCATCAATCCGGGAATAGTGAAAGTGCGCGTAGGCGGTTATAGCGATGTTTGCAAGGCCATTTGCATCACGCTGAAAGATCTGATTATTAACCGGATTTGAAATGATCAGCTGTGCATAGGAAGAGAAAGCTAACGAAGTTAACAGTATTTGGATAACAATAGAGAGGAGAATTTTGTAATTTTTTATTCGCATCCTGTTTTTATTAGGCTTTGAATTTAAACGTAATTTGGTAGTAAATGAATATTTCAGCCTGAAATCTTAACTAAAAAAGCCAGCCCCGGCTTGCGGGACTGGCTCAATTTAATCAGCAATATTTAAAAATCAATACCCAGGATTCTGAGGAGTCAGGTTCGGGTTGTTTTTCATTTCCTGGATTCCTAATGGGAACAATAGGTGTTTGGCTTGCAATGCAACACCAGAACCTACATTCAGGTTAAGGTGACCAACAAACGGATCAAATCCTTTTGTTTTTTCATTGAACACTTTACGCAAACGAACCATATCAAACCAGGTAATTCCTTCGTAAGCGAATTCATACCAGCGTTCTCTCAAAACTGCATCACGGAATGACGACTGTGTGAAAGTTCCGAAACCAGGCGTTGTCAACTTAGAGCGGTCATGTACTTTTTTATAAGCGTCATAAGCCTCTTGCGTTGGCGCGCCCAATTCGTTTTGAGCTTCTGCGAAGATCAACAGAACTTCTGCATAACGAATCAATGGAACGTTCAGGTTATTGTTACGTGTACCCGGAACGCCTAATGTACCATTTGCTGTCTGGTTGAAATGTTTGAAAACATAAGGAGCACCAAGATCAAATTTGGCACCATCACCATTGGTATAGTAAGTTGTATAAAACCATCCTTCCTGATCAACCGTACGAAGATCTCCCGTTTCGTAAGAAGCGTAAAAAGAACGTGTTGGTACAGTACTTCCCGTTCCTCCCGGACCAGAATAAGTAACTGGTTTAAAGTTTGGTAAATAATCTCCCAACGGGTTACCTGCAACCGCAATATTGTACTGAATCATAAAGATGTGTTCAACGCGGTTTTTAAGGTTTTCCTGATGAACTTCTTTATAAGTACTAAACAAATTAAGCGTTGAAGGATTTGCTTTGGAATAGTTGATCACTTCCAGCGCTTTGTCCGCAGCAAGTTTGTAGTGCGTAGCACCTTTGCTAAGCGGGAAACCAGCCATTGTCAAATATACTTTGGCCAGCAATGATTTGGCAGCAATTTGCGTAGCACGACCATTCGTTTCTGTAACAGGCAAACCGGCAGCCTCAGCAGCAAGTAAGTCTTCAACAATAAGTTTGTAAACTTCTTCTTGTGGAGCACGCGACGGAAGGAAATCCGTAGAGTTCGCTGTTTGAGGAGTCGTGATCAAAGGAATATCACCCCAAAGTCTGACCGCATAGAAATATGCCCAGGCACGTAGGAAACGAGCTTCTCCAAGCAATTTTGTTTTTTGTGCTTCGGTCGCCGGAGCCAGGAAAGGAATTGTAGGAATTTTTTCCAGCGCAAGGTTTGCATTAGCGATAATTCTGTACAAACCATTATACCAGTTGTTAACATGCGCCGTGTTTCCGTCGTAAGTCAGCGAGTAAAGGTTGTTTAAATCTGAATTCTGACCAGTTTCTGTTGTAGCCGTTCCTGTTACAGCTTCAAGTAACTGCCAGTTTGCCGAGAAAATACCTGCTCCCTCACCATAAAACCGGAGTCCTGCATAGGTAGCAGCAACAGCCGCCTCTGCGTGATCTGGTATGGTATAGAAGCTTTCCGGCGTCAGGTTAGATGGATCTTTTTCGTCAAGGAAATCCGAACAACTTGTGGGGCCAAGTAAAATGGATCCGCAGAGAAGTACCTTGGCTACATTTTTTAAATTATATAACTTCATAATCAATGTTTTTTAGGATAAATTAATTGGCCAATTAAAATGCGATCTGTAAACCTGCCATGTAAGTAGTTGGTTTTGGATAGCCGTGCCAGATCATACCTTGTGAGAACACATTGCTGTTCTGATCTCCGTTTGTTGGTGTAACTTCCGGATCGCCATGTGGGTACTTAGTCAGCAAGAAGAAGTTTTGAGCAGAAACATAAAGTCTTAGTTTGCTCATTTTAAGTTTGCTTGTCAATGCTGATGGGAAGTTGTAGCCCAACAACAAGTTTCTTCCGCGAAGGAACGATCCGTCAAAGATCCAGTGAGAATCTACGTTTGTAACATATCCTGCTCTTGTTTCGCGAATCTGTGCAACCGGCGTATTCTGGTTTGTTGGAGTCCATGCGTTCAATACAGTAGTGTAGCTGTTTGCGATAGAAACGCGGTCTTCACTTGGGTGAAGCGTCATGTCCATTACATCATTACCATAAGAATATTGCACATCAAACGTCAAATCAAAGCTTTTAAAACGAACTGTGTTCGAGAATGTACCCCAAGCTTTCGGGCTACCGTTACCGATGATCGAACGGTCAGCGTCTGTGATGGCTCCATCACCATTTAAGTCTTTGTATTTGATATCACCTGGTAACATCGTAAGGTTATTACGGTAGCTGGTGAATTTAGCTGCTTCGTCTCTTTCAGCTTCGCTCCATGTTCCTAAACGTGTCAATCCCCAGAACGATCCAACTGGTTCGCCGATACGGATAATACCTGTCTGGTTTGTAAAGTTAGGACCACCCACTCCGAAGATATCCGAAGGTGTTGCCAATGAAAGTACTTTATTTCTGTTCAAAGAAATATTGAAACTTGAATTCCAGGTAAAGTCACCTCTTTCGATGTTGGTTGTATTCAAAGTGAATTCAAACCCTTTGTTCTGCATAGAACCGATGTTCTTTCTGATTACAGCATAACCGCTTGAACGGGGTACCGGTGCATCCAAAAGCATGTCTGTTGTTTTTCTGTAATAGTAATCCGCTTCTACCGAAATTCTTCCTTTTAAGAAACTGATTTCAACACCTGCATCAGTTTGTGCTGTTTTTTCCCATTTCAAATCAGGGTTAGCCAAACGGTTGATACCTGTTCCGCTCACTTTCGTATCATTGTAAATTGTTGCATAAGTAGAGCTCAACAATGACAAAGATGAGTATGGAGGAATTTCAGAGTTACCAGTCAAACCGTAACTTGTACGAACTTTCAGGTTAGATATCACTGAATTTCCTTTCAGGAATTCTTCGTCAGACACTTTCCATGCCAGGGCAGCAGATGGGAAAAATGCGAATTTGTGGTTTTCTCCAAATTTAGAAGATCCATCCGCACGTCCTGTGAATGTAACCAGGTATTTATCAAGCAAGGTATAGTTAACACGACCGAAGTACGAGTTAAATGCAAAGCTTTGCGCACCTGAAGAAACACCAGGTAAAGTAGCACCAGCACCAAGGTTATCAAAACCAAAATAATCCGTTGAGAAGTTACGAACGCTTGCTCCCGTAGTTGTGATATTGGTTTTCTGCCATGAAATACCGGCAAGTGCGTTAATTGCGTGGATACCAAATGACTTGTTGTAAGTTAAATAGTTTTCCCATGACCAGAACGTTTCTTTTCTTGCGTCTTTGCTGGCAGTACCAAATTCAGAGATAGCCAAAGTACGTGTCTGAGATTGGTTAACTTCCTGGTTTACCACGTTAATACCCAATACTGAGCGTAATTCCAAACCTTTTGCAAGGGTAAGATTTCCATATAAACTACCTAATGTTGTAGCAGTATTTACGATATATTTACGACCTGTCAATCGGTGGATTGAACTGAATGAACCTTCTGCCTGTGGATAATCACGGTTGTTGGCAAAAGTTCCGTCCGGGTATCTTACAGGAAGGAAAGGAAAATCTTCCACCATTTGACGAGGAACGGCATCATTGATATCGACAAGGTTTTCGCTCTGGTTGTTATAACTCAGAGTAGCTCCGATTTTCAACCATTTTTTAACCTGATCATCAATGCTGAAACGTGTTGAATAACGTTTCAAATAAGATTCTTTCAACAGACCCTGATCATCACGGTAGCCAAGAGACAATGCATAAGTTGTTTTTTCATTTCCACCACTGAAACCTAACTGATGGTTTTGAGAGATTTTATTCTGTGTTGCTTCTTTGAACCAGTCAGTATCATAGTTTGGTTTGTAGCTTCCATCTGCTGCAAGGGTAAATACATCAGGATGTTGTAAACTAAAAGCAGCTCTACGCGTCTGAGGGTTCAAGTTTGCATATTTTCCAGAAGCCCATCCGGCCGGATCGAATTTTTCGATGTTTTTGTAAGCAAGATCTTCAACGTCAAGATATTGCTGCGCATTCAATACTTTCGGTCTTTTCGGCCCGATTGTTGGAACGCTCACATCGACATTGTATGTGATCACACCTTCGCCTGATCTTCCTTTTTTAGTTTGAACAAGGATTACACCATTTGCACCTCTTGCTCCATAAATCGCAGTAGAAGATGCATCTTTCAATACTTCAACCGAAACGATATCATTCGGGTTGATATAGTCAATGGCTGAGCTGTACTGATTTTGAGTTCCTTGTGGAAGCATTACTCCATCCACCACATACAATGGGTTATTAGAAGAGTTGATAGAACTGAAACCACGGATACGGATATTGCTTCTTCCACCCGGACGGCCAGAGTTTACGTTAACCTGAACCCCTGAAACTTTACCTTGAAGAGCCTGATTTAAAGAAGGAGAAGGTCTTTCTTTAAGCTGATCTTCTTTTACGGATCCAACAGAACCCGTTAAGTCGGATTTTTTTGCAGTACCATAACCGATAACAACCACTTCACTAAGTGCTTTTGTATCAGATTCAATAGCAACATCAATTGTAGAACGGTTGCCAACTAAAACTTCCTGACTTACATAACCTACAAAACTGAACACAAGAGTAGCACCACTTTCAGGTACAGAAAGTGTGTAAGCACCCGTTGCATCCGTTGTTGTACCAGTGCTGGTTCCTTTGATAACAACGTTTACGCCCGGAAGGCCTTCGTTTTTATCTTTTTCAGTAACTTTTCCTTTGATAGTTCTGTCTGCTGTTTTTGCAGAATTTGTTCCCGTAGTTACTGTTTTTTCAATCCGGCCGTTGGCGTATGTTCCAAAAGAACATAGAAGCGCAAGCAGCATTAATGTTGTTTTTTGTATGGCTCCTTTGAGAGACATACTATTTCCGGTAATATTCCTTTTCATACGGTTGGTTGCTTTAATTATGAAAATGTTTTGGTATATTCTATTCACGCAGATTATGTTAAAGTGAATGGTATCATCTGCTGAATGCAGCCTAAATCTCTTGTCACGGAAGTTTTTTTCATAAATGTTAATTGTAGTTAAAGGTTTGTAAAATTTATTTGAGTAGTAAACTGTGTAATTCGATTATTAAAATGCAGAGCTGTAATGGCTAAATTTTACATTTTTAATGGTGCAGGTAGTGTACATGGCCTGGCTTATCAGGCTGCTTATCGCAGACAACCTTTCATTGTGCTGCTTTCGGGAGATTTTGCCATTGATTTCTTTCAGTTTTATTTGTGACCTGATTTTCTCAAAAACGGCGTTGGAATACTCATCACTTTTGGATTCCGGAAACATAACGTCCAGCTCAGGGTTATTTTCGAATGACTGATACCAACCCTCTACTTGTGCCGACTCCTGTGATGTACAAGTGCCGTTTAAATATTTATCCAAAAGTTCAGAAGGTACAGGTCTATTCATGAATTCATTCGTTTCGGATAAATATTAATTATTATAATGCAAAAAGAGCCTTTTGTACAAGGACGTACAAGAGGCTCTGATACCTTAGTTGTGTTATAAAAAAAAAGAAAATATTTTTATTGTGATACTAAACGAGTTCAATGGTTTGTTCTAAGATGCTGAACAACAAGGACAATGAACATGCCGCAGAGAATTCACGAAGTTTAAAGCGAATGGTATTACGCGCTTTTAACAGATGACTTTCAACCGTTTTAGGTGAGACATTAGAAGAATTTGCAATTTGTTGAATCGTCAGTCCACTCTCAAACATTTCGTAAGTATTACGGCATTTATCCGGCAAAACCGAAATGGTTCGATCATAGGCAATCTTCAAATCATTGTAAGCAATTTCTTCATTCGTCGCCTGCGTATCTTCACGGTCTGTAAAGTTTTCGGGATACTCAACAACCTTATTATTCTTCCGGAAAAATGAAATTACGGCATTGCGTAAACAAGTATGCAAGTACGCATCAAACGTTTTAGCAACTACAATTTGATGCCTTTTGAGCCATATTCCAACAAAGAGATCCTGAACCAGCTCTTCCGCATGATCACGGTCGCGCAACCTTTTATAAGCGTCGTTAAGGACTCTGAAAAAGTAGCGGCTATACAATTCTTCGAAAGCATCATGATTATCAAGCTTAATTTCAAGGAGCAGGTTTTCATCACTAAATTCCATAAACTGAATCCGCTTAGTTTTCATATTTGCGTTTTTGTCAGAGTGAGAGGAATGCAATTTTATCAATGGAAATTTCAAATTTTTAATAAGTACTGGCAATATTATGATAAATAACCAGAATATTTAAATACTATTTTAATATTAATATTAAAACCTCATTGCAAACGTTTGCAAAAAAAATTCCTGCCAAAAATTTAACTGTTTAATAAAACAGCAATTTTTTTTGGCAGGAATTTAAACTGAAATCTCTAACTTAAACTAAATCAATGGTTTTGCCTCCATTGCGCACGGATTCATCACAGGCAAATGCTATCTGCAGACTTGTTACGGCATCTTCGAGATGATCTGTAAGATCAATATCTTCTTTAATAGCTCTTAGAAAATAGGCCTGTTCGCGGTTACACAGTTCCTGGTGGTCAGGCTCGTCTTCCAGATTAATCCAGCTGTCTTCGTGTACAAATTCATCCTGATCATTCAATGCCGCATGGTGCACCCGAATAGATTCTGTTTTGGTATGCGCCTCCACAGATGAGGATTTTCCGGCTCCGCCTGCATCTTTTGCAACAATAGAAACCGAACCTTTTGGCCCGATCACATCTTTTACAAAAAATGCGGTTTCACTGATCATCGGTCCCCAGCCCGCTTCATACCAGCCCACAGATCCATCTTCAAACCAGATCTGAAGCTGGCCATAATTGTAATTTCCTTCCGGTATATCATCAGTCAGACGGGCACCAATCGCATTGACACGGATTGGTTTTGAGCGCGTCATCTGGCACATGACATCAATATAATGCACACCGCAATCCACAATCGGGCTCAGGCTTTTCATTAAATTTCTGTGGACAGTCCACATATATCCGTGGCTCTGCTGGTTCAGGTTCATACGCATTACCAACGGTTTTCCGATATTCTGCGCCTCTTTAACAAAACGTTCCCATGACGGATGATGGCGCAGGATATAACCGACAACCACTTTTTTACCCGCTTCCTTTGCAGCAGCTACAACTCTTTTCGCACCTTCAACAGAATCTGCCAATGGTTTTTCTATAAATACATGCGCACCAGCCTGTAACGCCTGGATTGCAAAACTTTCATGAGTATCCGGATAAGTGGAAATACAAACGGCATCCGGTTTGGTTTCATTCAACGCAGTATCATAATCACTGAACAAGGCATAACCGCCGCCAAGTTTTTCATTCAAAACCTCTTTGCTTTTTCCGGTTGAGACAATTCCGCAAATTTCGAAACCATCGGATAATTGATAGGCAATGGCGTGTGAAGCGCCCATATTACCACAGCCGACCACCAGAACGCGAACCGGATTTTCATTTATTGAAGCAGACATACGAAATATTGTTATTTACAAATATTGGGTTGATAGGAATATTAACTACAAAATTAAGGATTTAAATCCGTTTTAGGGAAAAATCAGTTGGAAGCGGTCTGGCCATTTGCTACTGTTATGCTGTATGTTCTATGTGAACCACTGAGCAGCAACTTTTGACCAATATTAACATTTTCATTTTTTTAAGTTGTTTCAATACTTATTTAAGTATAGTGCAACTGCATTTATGTTAAAATCTGTGTATTATTGATTAATACTAGAATGGTTTCTGCCAATTCGGCGAATTATCTTTGTTAAAAATCAGAATTCTTAATTTTATCAAAACATATATTATGAACAAGGCATCATGGCAGGGCATCTTTCCTGCACTCTTAACTCCGTTTAACGCCGACGATACAATCGATTTTGATCTGTTTGAAAAAAATCTTTCAGCCCAGGTGGAAGCCGGAATCTCGGGTGTTATAGTTGCAGGATCGTTGGGAGAAGCAAGTACTTTAACCACGGATGAGAAATTCGAATTGGTAAAGTTTGCAAAAAAAACACTTCCTGCCGGTATGCCGGTTGTTTTGTGTATTGCAGAACAATCCACTTTTGTAGCGGTAAATATCGCAAAACAGGCAGAAGCAATTGGTGCAGACGGACTGATGGTTTTGCCTCCGATGCGTTACAAGGCTGACGATCATGAAACGGTTGTTTATTTTTCAACCATTGCACAAAATACTTCGTTGCCTTTGATGATTTATAACAATCCGGTGGATTATAAAATTGAAGTAACACTGGATATGTTTGAGCAATTATCAGCTTACCCAAACATCCAGGCGATTAAGGAATCAACCCGTGATGTAAGTAATGTAACACGTATTTTCAACCGGTTTGGAGATCGTTTCAAGGTTTTCTGTGGTGTTGATACACTAATTATGGAAGAAGTTATGCTTGGCGCTGATGGCGTTGTTGGCGGATTGGTTGACGCATTTCCAAAAGAAACTGTTGCGATTTTCAACCTTGTAAAAGCTGGCCAGTATAAAGAAGCGCTTGCCGTTTACAGATGGTATCTTCCGCTTTTGGAACTTGATATTCATCCTAAACTGGTACAAAATATTAAGCTTGCCGCCAAACTTGCAGGTATTGGTTCGGAATATGTAAGAGCGCCAAGATTGGTGTTGGATGGTGCAGAAAGGGAAAAAGTGCTGGCGATCATTAACAAAGCAATCGAAACACAAGCTGAGTTACCTGAATATCTTAATCTGGTAGCAGATCCGACTTTGGCGTAATTGCTTATTGCTTTTGAGAACTAAGTATAACCATATTGTGGTTCCCTGTTTATAGCCCAGGATTATGGAACTATTTGCCCGACTCCATTGGAGTCGCCCATGAAGTCCGGCACGTTTCTTTTTGAATTTGGAGGCTCCAAAGAAGCTCTAACTGGTCATCCTGAACCCGATAAGTTAAATGCAATAACAATGGATATATCAAAAGAAGAACTAAACAAAATAGTCGAGAAAGCATACGAAGCTTTTTTGATAAGTAAGAAATCCCCGATTCAGAAACGTGTCGCTTTCATGCGCGCTGTGGCTGATGAAATTGAAGCCATTGGCCCTGAACTAATTCAGACAGCACAAAAAGAATCCAATTTGCCGGAAGCTCGTTTGACGGGAGAAAAAGGCAGAACAATATTTCAGTGGCGCAGTTACGCTGATGCTTTGGAACGCGGTGATTCTCTTGATGCAAGTATCGATACCGCCAATGCAGAACGCACACCACCAAAACCTGATTTGAGAAAAACATCGGTTCCATTAGGTCCTGTGGCTGTTTTTGGTGCAAGTAACTTTCCGTTTGCATTTTCAACAGCGGGTGGTGATACGGCAAGTGCTATTGCGGCAGGTTGCCCGGTGATTGTAAAAGCGCATGAAGGCCATCCGGTAACTTCCGGAATTATGGCTGATGCGATCTTCCGCGCAGCTGAAAAAAGCGGAATGCCGGAAGGTACTTTTGCACATATATATAGTTCAACCTACGAAACGGGTCAGCAACTGGTAAGTCATCCGTTAATTAAGGCAGTTGGATTTACAGGATCCTATCGTGGCGGAAAAGCTTTGGTAGATCTGGCAAACGAACGCCCGGAACCTATACCGGTTTTCGCCGAAATGGGCAGTATCAATCCTTTGTTTCTGTTGCCTGGCAAATTAAGCTCAGCTCCACAGGAATTGGCAAAACAATATGCAGGATCACTGACATTGGGTGTAGGGCAGTTTTGTACCAATCCCGGTTTAGTAGTTGGGATGGCAGGCGAGGAATTGAATCAATTTATTGAAGCATTAAAAGGAGAGATCATTAAAATAGCTCCTGGTGTAATGCTTAACAAGAAAATTGCAGCCGGATATGCCGATAGTCGTGAAAAAGTTATCGGACAATCCGGCGTTGAAGTGCTTGCGGTTTCTGAAACGGAAGCGGCAGAAGGACAGGGAATTCCAACCGTTGCAACAGTTGCGGGCGTTGAATTACTTGTAAATCCGGCACTGCTTCATGAAGTTTTCGGGCCGTTTGCTTTGATCGTTCAGTGTAAAGACGCAGCAGAAATGCTGGCAGTAACGGAGAAAATTGAAGGCCAATTGACCGTTTCACTTTTTGCAACAAACGAAGATCTGGCAGCCCGGGAAGAAATTATTTCTCTTTTGCAGACCAAATGCGGACGGATTTTATTCAACAATTATCCAACAGGTGTTGAAGTTGTTAAGTCGATGCACCATGGCGGACCTTTTCCTTCATCAAGCAACAGTGCTTATACTTCGGTTGGTGCAGATTCGATCAAACGTTTTGTAAGACCATTAAGCTTCCAGAACTGGCCGGATGAATTTTTGCCGCAAGAATTACAAAACGCCAATCCGCTGAATATCTGGCGGACGGTCAACAATGAAAGAACAAAGAAGGCTGTCGGCGATCAGCTTTCGGCGATCGGTTAATGTGTTTTATAATAGCATTTCAAAGTGTTTACAATATTGAAAGCCGACAGCTGATTGCCGACGGCCGAAAGCCAATAATTTATGCGTAAAACTTTTTTCTGTATTGATGCCCACACTTGCGGAAATCCGGTAAGAGTGGTTGCCGGTGGCGGGCCGTTGCTGCAAGGCAATAATATGATGGAGCGCAGGCTTCATTTTTTGAGAGAATTTGACTGGATCAGAAAGGGTTTAATGTTTGAGCCTCGCGGTCATGACATGATGAGCGGAAGCATACTCTATCCGCCTGTTGATCCTGAAAACGACATTGGTGTTTTATATATTGAAACCAGTGGCTGTCTGCCGATGTGCGGACATGGAACCATTGGTACCGTTACGATCGCAATTGAAGAAGGGCTCGTAACACCAAAGATTCCCGGGAAATTAAGACTTGAAACACCGGCCGGACTTGTCCTTGTAGAATATGTTCAGGAAGGGAAAAAAGTAAAATCGGTTAAGCTGGTTAATATAAAATCTTTCCTGGCTGCTGAAAAGTTAACAGTTGAATGTCCGGACTTAGGGACATTGACGGTTGATGTATCTTATGGCGGGAATTTTTATGCCATCGTTGATCCTCAGGAGAATTTCAAAGGACTGGAAAATTATACAGCGGACCAGCTGATCAGCTGGAGCCGTGTTTGCCGGAAGCGCATGAATGAGCAATACACTTTTGTGCATCCTGAAAATGAACACATCAACGGACTTAGTCATTTTTTATGGGCTGGTGCCGTACTGGATCCGACTTCAACAGCCAGAAACGCAGTTTTTTATGGTGATAAAGCGATTGACAGATCACCTTGCGGAACCGGAACCTCTGCGCGTATGGCGCAATGGCATGCCAAAGGAAAACTGAAAAAAGGCGATCAGTTTATTCACGAAAGTATCATTGGCTCCAAGTTTATCGGAACTGTGGAGGATGAAGTGATGATCGGGGATAAACCGGCCATTATTCCAGGCATTGAAGGTTGGGCAATGGTGACAGGTTATAACACCATTATCATTGATGATGACGATCCATATGCATATGGTTTTCAAGTGTTGTAATAGGAAATTTTAACCGCAATAGGCGCAATGGGTTTCGCAATGGACGCGAAATTTAAACTATAGGCTTGCGTCCATTGCGTATAACTTTGCGTCCATTGCGGTTAAATTATATGAAAATGGACACAAAAAAAGGAAAAGTTGTCATTATCGGTGGCGGGATTATGGGTTTGGCTTCTGCATATTATTTGCTGAAAAGCGGATGGAAAGTGACGGTGCTGGACAAAGGCGATTTGACAAATAATTGTTCTTTTGGCAATGCCGGGATGATCGTTCCAAGTCACTTTATTCCATTAGCTGCGCCGGGAATGATTTCAAAAGGGATCAAATGGATGTTCGATAGTCATAGTCCGTTTTACGTAAAACCTTCACTGGATTTTTCGCTGATTTCATGGGGCTTGAAATTCATGAAAAGTGCTACGGCTAGTCATGTAGAAAATTCAGCACCGTTTTTGCGTGATTACCATTTGTTGAGCAGACAACTATACCGTGATCTGGCCAAAGAACCTGGTTTTGATTTTGGTCTGGAAACGAAGGGGATTCTTATGCTTTATAAAACAGAGAAAGCAGGAGAAGAGGAAATCCATGTGGGTCGTGATGCGCAAAAATTAGGTTTAAATGTTGATATATTAAGCAGGGAGCAGGTTCAGGTATTGGAACCTAACGCACACCTGGATGTGATTGGAGCGGTACATTATCGTTGCGATGCACATTTATATCCTAACGCGCTGATACCGCAGCTGATAGAATATATCAAAAAAAATGGCGGCGAAATAAAATTAAACAGCGAGGTCACCGGTTTTGATATCAGAGGTGGGGAGATAAAATCGGTGCAGACCAGATCTGGAAATTTTGAAGGAGATCTTGTGGTAATGACCGGCGGAACCTGGCTGCCACAACTTTCCAAACTGGCAGGATTGACAATACCAGTGATGCCGGGAAAAGGTTACTCATTTATGGAATCCAATTCCGAGCATGAGATTATCCATCCTTCGTTACTAATCGAAGCAAGAGTTGCCGTAACACCAATGAATGGCAAAGTCCGTTTTGGCGGAACGATGGAAATTGCACCGGTCAACGACAAAGTAAACATGAACCGGGTTGAAGGTATCGTTAATTCAATACCGAATTACTATTCTGATCTGAAAACGGAATTGCCGGAAGTTAAAGATATATGGTACGGTTTCCGTCCATGTTCACCGGATGGTTTGCCTTATCTGGGATATAGTAAAAAACTGAAAAACCTGATCGTTGCCGGCGGTCATGGAATGATGGGTATAAGTCTCGGTCCTGCAACCGGAAAAGTGGTGGCAGAATTGGCGGACAGAAAACCGACTTCTATCAAAATATCGGTTTACGATCCTCAGCGATATAATTAGAAATTTATTTCAGTATTCAAATGGCGGGTGTTTTTATCAAAAAACTACCCGCCTTTTTTTGTTTTCGCTGTTATAAACTATTTTGTGTATTCCCTGTTCCTGACATTTAAATTGATACAATGAAACACTTCAACTTTTTTAAATTCTCTTGTTGTTGCCTCCTGTTTTTCCTTTCAAAAATTGAAATCAGTTTCGCCCAGACTGACAAATTTAACCTTTACAGCCAAACCAGCGAAGTTGCCGGATTTATCATACAATACGATCAGGATCTGATTGCAATCCGGAATTTTTATTCCCCCGTTACCCTGGGCCGTGGCGGTTATGCCAATTACAGTCGCAATCAACCTTTGAATTCTCCGGAGCAACGTAAAAGACTGGTGGAAATTGACAACAGTTATCTGGATCAGCTTGCTAAACTGGACTTTGATGCCATGAGCATTTATGGCAAAGTGGATTACGTTTTGCTGAAAAGAAATATTGATGATCACTTGCGGGATTTGGCTATTGAAGAAAAACAGTACGGACAGCTTACGAAATACATTCCTTTTGCAGACAAATTATATCAACTTGAAAAAGGAAGGCGAAGAGGGGTAACTGTAAATGGACAGGAAGTTGCCGGAATGCTCAACAGTGTTAATAAGGAGATAAAAGCAGTTTCCGAAAATCTGAAAAAAATCGAATCGCTTGATATGCCTCTGGCAACTTTTGCCGAACAGGCCGTGAAGGGTTTACAGGCGAGATTAAAAGGTGTTAATGAGTTTTATCAGGGTTATGATCCGCTTTATTCATGGTGGGTACCAGAGCCTTATGAGACCCTGGACAGTGCTTTGATGGCATATGCCAAATTACTTAAAAGCAAAGGGAAACTGACAACCTCACAAAAAGATGACGGAAGCGGAATCACGGGCGTACCGATTGGAAGAGAGGAATTGATCCGGCAGCTTCAGGCAGAAATGATTAATTATAACCCGGAAGAATTGATTGAAATTGCTAACAAGGAATTTGCCTGGTGTGATAAAGAATTATTGAAGGCTTCACAGGAAATGGGCTTTAAGGATGACTGGAAAAGTGCGCAGGAAAAAGTGAAAAACAGCTACGTTCCCGCCGGATCCCAGCCTGAACTTATTTTAAAACTTTATAACGATGCACAACGATTTATTAAGGAATATGATTTGATGGATATTCCGCCCATTGCTGATGAAACCTGGGCAATGGTTATGATGACGCCGGAACGGCAATTGGTCAATCCGTTTTTTACAGGTGGAACAGAAATCAGTATTTCTTATCCGACCAGCACCATGTCGCATGAGGATAAACTGATGAGTATGCGCGGCAATAATCCTTATTTTTCCAGAGGCACCGTCCAGCACGAGCTCGTTCCGGGGCATCATTTGCAATATTATATGAGTAGTCACTACAAGACATACCGCGAAAATTTCAGGACTGCGTTTTATACCGAAGGCTGGGCGCTTTACTGGGAGCTGTTATTATATGACAAGGGATTTGCCAAAACACCGGAAGAACGGATCGGGATGTTATTCTGGCGGATGCACCGTTGTGCAAGGATTATTTTTTCGCTCAACTATCATTTAGGCAAATGGACTCCGCAGCAATGTATCAATTTTCTGGTTGATCGGGTAGGGCATGAGAAAGCAAATGCCGAAGGCGAGGTCAGAAGATCCTTCGAAGGCGGTTATAGTCCTCTTTATCAGGTGGCTTATCTTTTAGGCGGATTACAGATTTGGAGCTTAAAGAATGAATTAGTGGATAATGGCAAGATGACCTATAAAAAATTCCATGATTTGATGATGAAGGAAAACAATATTCCGGTTGAGATGCTTAGGGCAACTTTGACAAATCAGCCGCCTACCCGGGATTTTAAAACAAAATGGAAGTTTTATAGTTCTAAATAAAATTGTAGCTTCGGGAAACAAAACGAATTCTGAGTAATCTAAACCTTTTTATGTCACAAGAAAGTACGTCAGAAACGACTTCATTTAAACCTACCCTTGGCCTCATAGATGCCACCATGCTCGTAGCCGGAAGCATGATCGGTTCCGGGATTTTTATCGTAAGTGCCGATATTACCAGAAACACAGGAAGCGTTGGCTGGCTGATGTTCGTCTGGCTGATCACAGGTTTTATGACACTTACCGCCGCACTGAGTTATGGTGAATTGAGCGCGATGTTCCCGAAAGCTGGCGGACAATACGTCTATCTGAAAGAAGCCTACAACCCGCTCATCAGTTTTCTTTATGGATGGAGTTTTTTTACGGTAATTCAAACGGCGACCATTGCTGCTGTTGCTGTGGCTTTTGCAAAATTTACAGCATATTTACTTCCCGTTTTTAGTGAAGATCTGGTCGCAATTGATCTGGGATTTATGCAGATTACGCCGGCGCAGCTACTATCCATTGTCGTCATCGTGCTGCTTACGTTTATTAATACGCGTGGTGTGAACAGCGGGAAAATAATTCAGACAACCTTCACGCTGGCAAAACTTTTAAGTCTTCTCGGGCTGATCGTTTTTGGATTGCTATTCATGAAGCCGGAGATCTGGCATATCAACTGGGATTCGGCGACGATGTGGGATTTGCACAAACTGAATATTGACGGAAGTATTGAATCTTATACCACATTTGCTGCCTTTGGTGCAATTGCTGCGTCCATGGTTGGATCCATTTTCAGCAGCGATTCCTGGAATAATGTAACTTTTATAGCAGGGGAAATCAAAAATCCTCAGCGTAATATCGGCCTAAGTCTTGCGCTGGGTACGATCATCGTGACGGTTATTTATGTGATGACAAACGTAATGTATACCGGCGTTTTATCATTGCCTGAAATTGCATCAGCTGATAAAGATCGCGTTGCCGTTGCCGCCTCACATGTCATCTTTGGGAATTCAGGAACGATCATTATAGCGATTATGATCATGGTTTCCACTTTTGGATGTAATAATGGTTTGATTATGTCTGGTGCGCGGGTTTATTATTCCATGGCAAAAGACGGTTTGTTTTTCAAAAAAGTGGGTGAGTTGAACAAGAATTCAGTTCCTGAATTTGGTTTGTGGATTCAGTGTGTAATTGCCTGTCTGTGGAGTTTGAGTGGAAAATATGGTAACCTTCTGGATATGATATCCTTCGTGGTTGTGGTATTTTATATGCTGACAATTATTGGAATTTTCATACTACGTAAAAAAAGACCCAACGCCGACAGGCCTTACAAAGCGTTTGGTTACCCATTTTTGCCTATTATTTATATCGTCATGGGTGTTGCATTTTGTGTGCTGCTTATCATTTTCAAACCGGAGTATACCTGGCCAGGACTAATCATCGTATTACTTGGAATTCCGGTTTATTACCTGATCGCCAAAAAAGAAATTGTATCCTAATCCCAATTAATAAAGACAACCAACAAGCGCATGAAAAGAATTTTTTATCCTATGCTGATACTTTTTCCGGGTGTGTTATTTGCTCAGGAAATTGATATGGACGCTATGGCCAGGATCCGGAAAGAGGGTCTGGATAATTCAAAAGTAAAAGAAATTGCCCATCAACTGACGGATGTTTCTGGTCCCAGACTTACCAATTCACCAGGGTTTCAACGCGCCGCTGAATGGTCTGTTGGTGAAATGAAAAAATGGGGTTTGACAAATTCCCGTATCGAAGAATGGGGCGAATTTGGAAAGGGCTGGCAGGTTGAAAAAAGTTACCTGGCCATGACAAAGCCTTATTATATGCCCTTTATTGGTATTCCAAAAGCATGGACTTCAGGCACTGGCGGTCCGATCAAAGGAGAAGTTGTGGTTGTTAATATTCAAAATGAAGAAGATCTTCAAAAATATGCAGATGGAAAATTAAGCGGCAAAATTGTTTTGATGAAAAGTACGGTTGATACCGACCCGACCTTCAAACCGGACGCTGTTCGTTACACTACCGAAGATCTTGATAAAATGACAAATTCCCAGCCTTTTGGCCAGGGAAACTTTACACCGGAACAAGCGGAAAAAATGCGTACAATGCGCTCATTCCGGAGTAAGGTAGACAGCACATTAAAAACCCAGAAAATTAAACTGGAATTAGCCGCCAGAAGTGGAAAACACGGCACTTTCTACACGAGCAATGGTGCTTCTTATTCAGGTAAAGCGCCATTGGCTGGTCCATCTTTCGAAATGTCGCCGGAACATGCAGGATTGATCACCCGTTTGGTTGAAGATGGCATTCCGGTAACGCTGGAAGCAGAATCTGCAACGACTTTTTATGATAAAAAATTGACAACGGGTAACGTCATCGCAGAAATTGCGGGCTCAGATCCCAAGTTAAAGGATGAAGTTGTGATGCTTGGCGGTCACCTTGATTCCTGGCATAGCGGAACCGGCGCAACGGATAATGCAGCGGGTTGTACTGTAATGATGGAAGCCATGAGAATCCTGAAATCGTCCGGTTTGAAACCAAAAAGAACGATCAGAATTGCCCTTTGGTCTGGTGAAGAACAAGGTCTACACGGTTCAAGAAATTATGTTAAAAACACGTTTGGCGATCCGCAAACAATGAAACTGACTCCGGCACACGAAAAATTGTCAGCATATTATAACATTGATAATGGTACCGGCCGTATCCGCGGAATTTATTTGCAAGGTAACGAAGGTCCACGTGCTACTTTTGAAAAATGGTTGAATTCATTTTCTGATATCATCGATCATCCAACCGTTACGTCAAGAAACACAGGCGGAACGGATCACCAGAGTTTTGATGCCGTTGGACTTCCGGGTTTTCAGTTTATCCAGGACGGGATTGAATATGGAACGCGTACGCACCATAGCAATGCAGATACTTACGAGCGTCTGGTTATGGATGACTTAAAACAAATGGCGGTTGTCGTTGCTGCTTTTGTGTATAACACCGCTCAAATGGATCAGAAAATTCCTAGAAAAGAATTGCCAAAAGCGAGAGGAGAACAGGGAGCGAGGCGGTAGTTTTGTTACTGATATGTTAAATAATTGGCTAAAATACCGGAAGGTGTTTTAGCCTTTTTGTCTAATATAGCCGTGTTGGCGAAAACAATAAAACTGTCTTTTGCTCTGGAAACAGCCACGTTAAGCATATTGGGCTTGTTGTCTCGGTCAAAGAACATGCTTCCCGAATCTCCTTTTCCATATACCATTGAAAATAAAACAAGCGATCTTTCTGCACCCTGCAGCGCATGAACCGTACCAATCTTAAAAATATTAGTATCGAATCCTGCTTTTTTTAAGGCAAGTTTTAAACCATTTTTTTGTCCGGAAAACGGCGTAATTATTCCAACAGCTTCTTCAATCTTCCCGTAATTTATTTCGATTTTCTGTCTGTTCATCAGCAGCCAGCTGACGATTGCGTCAACTTCATTAGGATTCACCCGGCTAGCATTGACAACAGTTGAATTTCCTTCCACGTGTAGGCAGAACATAGGCGGAAACGGTTTTGACTGATCAGCTTTTCCTTTCAACGGCTTCAATTGACCATTGTAAGCCAGTGCATTACAATAGTTAATAATCTCATCGTAACAACGTCGGTGTTCAACCAGTATCACACCTTTTTCATCCAGACCTTTCTCTTTATAATTACAGGCATTTTGCGCCATTTTCATGATACTGCCTGTGGAAGAAAGAAACCCTTTGGGATCAAACTTTTCTTCATAAACCGTATCATCATAACTTTCAATCAGTCCGCCTTTTTTTAAATTGCCGACATCAATTTTGCTGGTAATATTCCATACCGGTTCAATCTGTTTCACATCACCGACTATGACAGCCTGTTTGGCAAGTGAAAAAGTGGCGACGCCAACTTCCGGTGAAACCTGTCCTGCTTCATCTACAATCAGTAAATCGATGAAATCAAACAGTGGCGGATTGTCAAAAATATTTTTTCCGTCTTCACTTTTCTTCAAAAATTTGAAAGAACTGAAAAACTTGGGTGCCATATAAAATGTGCTGACAAAACAGGGCGTCAGCATAGCCTGCCGTCTCCACCGGTTTTTTACTGCATCCGCACCTTTTTTATCGAAATTCGGGTCTTTTAAATCGGCTTCAATTTTGGATAACCACCTTGCTTCCCAATAGTGCAGACTTAGTTGAAATGCTTTATGCCGGAGCGTTACATCCAGCTCATCATAGAAACAGTTGGGTTTTGATTTTTCTTTATTATGCTCCTTTAAGCCATCGATTTTCAAATATTCAAAATCCCAGTACTCTTCCTCTGTCTTCGGCGGATTTCCATGAATTGAATGTTTACTCTTCCAATCTTTCCATTCGGTAACCGTTTTACTTATTTCTTTCGCAGTTTTGATTTTATCATTGATGGCATCCAGTATCTCACTTTTTATAAATTGAAAGTTATCCTTTTCATCGATCAGCGTATCTCGCAAAAGAATCCGGATTTCCTCCGCTCTGCTTTTTAAAGCAGATTTAATACCAAAGGAGCAAAATATTTTTCGGAAGAAAGATTCATTGAGAAAGTGCGAAATGATGCGTTCTTCCAAAGCCAACAAGCTGCTGATATCTTTGTTTAATAGATTTTCGTCAATATTATTCCCGGAATAATAAGCATTCGGTTCCTGATTTCCGGTATAGTTTTTCAGCGTAATTTCTGCATTTAAATATTCCTTCCATTTCAAAGAAGCATCTTTAAGGGAAAGTTCGATTGCCACAATTTCGGCACGCAGTTTTTTGGCTATTTCTTCAATACTGAGATGTTTAGTATTAAAATATCCGGTACTTTTTTGGTGAAAATACGATACTGCTTTTTCCAGATATTCCTTATTTTCAATCGAACTGAAAAGTCCGTTTCCACTTTGTTTCTTATAATTAATTCCTTTTAACTCAGCTTCTGATTTTCCATTTGAGGGCAAATAGGTCGCATATCCATCCAGTTCAGGCAGCCATCTTCCTTCCAGTTTTCCAGGTTTGGTCGTTGATTTTGAGAAGCTGTCAATGATATTGGTAACGGCCTGATTATTGGTTGAGCAAGCCAGTATGACCGGAGGGTTTTCACCAGCAATTGCACTTTCAACAAACTTATTGGCTACAATACTTTGTAACAATGTCGTTTTTCCGGTACCTGGAGGGCCATTGACTGCAAAAACCATATCGTTTCCAGACAAAAAAGTATACAAAGCTTTCCGTTGTGAAACCGAAAGAGGGAAATCAAAACCCATCTGTCCTAAATGCAGAAAGTTGGCGTCCATTAGATTAGAAACAGGAAGCGGCCGATTTTCTATATTATTATCTAAATTGATAAAGTCTGACAAAAGGGGCGGAATCGTACCTTCGGCGGCTATTTTCTCATAAAGCTGAATAATTCCGGCCGCTGCATTGATATCTTCATCCGGCAGCAGAATAATCCCATTTTGAACAGTTTCGTATCCATCAGCGGCATAAGTATCAATGGTTTGCTCCACAGCACTTTTAAAAACATCCTTTACATAGCTGATGTACTCGTGGAATAATTTATATTTCTCTTTTCCGATTGATGTGGCCTTATCAACTTTCTCAACAGTACTGAATATAAATTCAGTCCGCTCATCGGCGAGCGGTTCCAGATATTTTCTTTGAATGACCGGAAATAATTCTTCCGGTATTGATAGCAAACCTTGTCTGTTTATCTTGGTGAAATACCAAAACGGGAACTTTGGCTTTTTGTCTTTCAGGTAAGTAAGATGTTCTGGTAATGGAGTTATTTTTATTGGTGCTATTAAAACCTGGATGCTTTCAAGTTTTTCCCAGCGCTTATTGTCTTTGTCGGTTATTCCTTTTTTCTTGTTGATTCGCTCTTCTTCAACGTCGATAAGTTCATTTACTTCTGCCAGGCGTTCTACGGTTTGAGCGTTCATATCAAAATCTGATACTTCAAAACATTTTAGTTTTTCAATGTCAATGTCCGCTTTCAAAGAGTCACTCAGACTTTTCTTCCAATAATTAATCCACCTTTTCTGTTCCATTTTATTTAATTATTAATGTGTGTAAACTGCATGAAAATTGCAGATTGTGCAACTGTTAACTTTATTGGCCTCAGATCGCCTGAATCCCCAACCCGACCATTACCAAAACCACAATCCACCCAATAATTTGAAGAAAATACGAATGTTTGTAAAGTCCCATGATTTTTGATTTCCGGCTGGCGACAAGCAATATTGCTAAGGCGATAGGCAAAACAAAACCATTCAGGGTTCCTACAAAAATCAAAACTTTAACCGGTTTGCCAACGAACAGAAAAATGGTTGTGGAAATCAGTATAAAAGCAATGGTTAAATAAGTATGATATTTTTCCAAAAAAGGATGGAAGGACCGGAGAAAGGATATCGAAGTATAAGCCGCGCCGACAACGGACGTGATAGCGGCAGACCAGATCATCAATCCAAACATCCGTTTGCCCAAATGTCCGGCAGCATTTTCGAAAACCGAAGCGGTAGGGTTATCAGGATTGATCTGTGCGCCCGTCAGAATAATCCCCAAAGTTGCTAAAAATAGGAAGTACCTGATAACCGCAGTGAGTAAAATTCCTGTTGCTGCTCCACGATTAACTTGGGGTAATGCTGCTTCTCCCTTCATCCCCGAATCTAAAAGCCGGTGCGCTCCGGCAAAAGAGATATAACCGCCAACAGTACCTCCCACCAGAGTCAGCGTTGAAATGGCATTAAATTTTACCGGTAAAAAGGTATGATGGATGGCTTCAATAAATGGCGGATGCGTTGTGAACGCAACATAAAGAATAAGGCCAATCATGATAAGCCCAAGAATTTTTGAAAAAGTATCCATCGCTTTTCCTGCTTCTTTGAATAGAAAAATTCCTATTGCCATAGCGGCACTTACCATGGCACCAGTTTTCACAGGAACGCCTGTCATTGCCTCAATTCCCAGGCCTGCACCAGCCACATTCCCAATATTAAAAGCTAGTCCGCCGATCACAATCAGAAAAGCTAAAAGATATCCAAGACCAGGAAAAAGTTCGTTGGCAAGATCCTGCGCATGTTTTCCTGAAACTATTACGATCTGCCAGATATTAAACTGAACGCAAAGATCGATGATGACAGAAATCAAAATAATAAAACCAAAACTGGTGGCAAGCTGCTCTGTGAAAACAGTTGTCTGCGTCAGAAAACCGGGCCCGACTGCGGAAGTTGCCATTAAAAAAGCAGCACCTAAAAGTGCTTTGGAGGATGTGTTCGAAGCCATCAATTTATGATTTCCAGAAGTGAAAAAGGGACACAGAGAACGCGGAGTTCAAAAGGAGGTACACAGAGAATTTTCTTCGTAACAACAAAATTCTCTGTGTACCTCTTTCTATCTCCGTGTGCCTCTGTGTAATTTAAACCGATGCACCGTATCCGCCGCCACCGGGTGTTTCTATTGTCAAAATATCGCCTTTTTGAACATTCAGACTACATATTCCGGTTAGTTTTGTGGTAATATGATTTTTTGAAGTCAGTGTATGCTGACCTGTTTTTCCATCTTCACCACCATGCATTCCATAGGGTGCATAGTTTCTGTGCTGGCCTAGAAGTGTTACCTGCAATGGTTCCAGAAATTCTACTTTTCTGACAATTCCATCGCCTCCGCTGAATTTTCCATCACCACCGGAATTTTTCCTGATACCAAATTCAAGTAATCTGACCGGATATTTTTTTTCCAGTTGCTCGGGGTCGGTAATTCTGGTATTGGTCATGTGCTGATGAACTGCGGCTCGTCCATTAAAACCTGGGCCCGCCCCGACACCGCCACCGATGGTTTCATAGTAACCAAAATTCTGGTTTCCAAACAGGAAATTATTCATCGTTCCCTGGCTGCAGGCGGCCAGTTCAAAAGCCTTTATTAATGTGTCAACCAATCTCTGACTGACCTCTGTATTTCCTCCTACAACTGCGGGACATTTTAACGGATCATCTGAAAAATCCGGATGAAGAAAACTGTTATCGGGCAGAATTATTTCTACGTTTTTCATGAGTCCGTCATTTAGCGGTACCTCTTTATTTACGAGTAATCTTAGTACATAAAGAACAGCACTGTGCAAAATAGAAATATTCGCATTTAGATTATTCGGGTGAACGGAGGATGTTCCGGTAAAATCGAAGACCTGTTTATTTTTTGTAATAGAGACAGAAACCTGAATCCGGTAATCGTCATCCAGGAATTCTGTGGCTGCAAAAGTCCTGCCTTCCAGGGGCTTCAATGCGTTTTGTAAATGGAGCGCAGCATTGTTTTTAAGCAAGGTCATATATTTTTTTACGACATTGCTTCCATGGTTTTCAACCAGTTTTAACAGCTGCTGACTTCCTTTTCTAAGCGCAGATAAAGCCGCAATAATATCGGCTTCATTCGATGGGAAATTACGCGTTGGATAAGCGCAATTTGTAAAAAGATCATGGATTTTGGCCCACTGGAATTCACTGGCTTTTACCAGATATTGTGGCAGGATCACAACGCCTTCTTCGGCCAGACAAGTGGCATCGGGCGGCATAGAACCTGGTGTTTTTCCTCCGATTTCGGCATGATGTGCACGATTGATAACATACCCCAAACACTCGCCCGAGTCTGTAAAAACGCCGGCAATCAGTGTAATATCGGGCAAATGAGATCCACCGTATTTGGGGTGATTTGTGATAATAACATCGCCCGGACCAATGCGGATTGCCTCCCGAACCAGTCTGCCGCAAATACCCATACTGCCCAAATGGACCGGGATATGCCGGGCATTGACGAGCAGTTCTCCATCCGCATCCAAAAGTGCGCAGGAGAAATCGAGCCGCTCTTTTACATTCACTGAAAACGCAGTCCTTTGAAGCTGAACGCCCATTTCTTCTGCAATTGCTTCAAAACGGTTTGTGAAAAGTTGTAAGGCAACTTCCTCATTTTCTTCTTCGGAAAAGTTGGTTTGAAGATCGGTTTTAAAAACCATTGCATCCTTGTTTTCCTGGATCACCAGTTTCCAGCCCATAGGAATATAGGCAGTTGACGTATCATTCAGCAGGATAGCCGGACCTGAAATTTCCTGGCCGGTTTCTAAAACATCCCATTCATATATAGCTGAGGGACGAATATCTTCGTGATTATATATTGGCTTAACCTGTCGCAGGGGTGAAACAGGAAACCCGTCTTTCAGCACTGTTATTGTTTCAAATTGCTCCGTTTTTTCCTGAACTTTCAGGCGTATACTTTCCAGTTCAATGGTTGCATTTTCGGGGTAATAACCAAATTGCAAAGTGTATAAATCCTTGAATTTTTTATGAATCTGATCTTTTTGAAAAGCGACTTCGATGGTATTTTCCTGTCCTGCCAAGCGCAGGAAAAGCGAGCAAAAGGCAATGTCATAAGTATCAACATTTTGTTTTTGCAATTCAGCTTCTGCTTTTCTTAGCAATTCGTTTTTCCAGTCCTCAATTTGACTTTCAGCATTTTGCCATGGTAGCAGAATTTGTTTTGAAACAATAGTGCTGATCCGCGCTTCACCAATACCGACCGCACTGAAAAGTCCGGCATCATATGGTATGATCACACTTTTAATTTCCAGAAGATCGGCCAGCTGGCAACTGTGCAATCCACCAGCTCCGCCAAAAGTGATCAAAGCATACGCAGCCGGATCAATTCCTTTGGCGATCGAAATTTTTCTAACTGCATCCGCCATTTTTTCATTGGCAATTCTTTCAAGTCCGGTCAGGATGTCCAGGGCCGAAAGTGAATTTCCATTCTTTTCGAAAATCTCATTTTGTAGTTTTTTTAACGCTTTCAGTGCAGCTTCAGGCCTGATTGGGATACCGAACTTTGCCGCATCCATTTTTCCAAGCAGCAGATTTACGTCAGTGATTGTAAGCGGCCCGCCTGCCCCATAACACGCAGGGCCAGGAGATGCACCTGCGCTTTCCGGGCCCACTTGCAAAGAAAAACCATCAAACCAGCAAACAGAACCACCACCGGCTGCCACGGTTTCTATGGCCAAAGTCGGATTGTGGAATTCAATCCCGTCAATTTCAGTAATGTATTTTAATTCTGGTTCGCTGTCAATCCTGGCTACATCCGTACTGGTGCCGCCCATATCAAAAGTCAGGACCCTGGAAAACCCGAGACGTTTCGCAGCGTTGGTTGCCGCCACCATGCCACCGGCTGGCCCGCTTAGCAAACTGTCTTTTGCCTTAAAACCATCCAGTTCTGATAAACTTCCGGTGCTGGTCATGATTTTCAGGCTGCCTTCGTTCAGCGTATTTTTAATATTAGTAAAGTATTGATCTAAAACGGGTTCAAGATATGCGTTGACAACGGCCGTTTGGGTCCTTCTCAGATAGTGCGAAAAAGGGAAAAGCTGCGATGAGGAAGAAATGTATTTCGAACCGTTTTGCTTGAAAGCGGATGCAATTGCGGTTTCATGCTGATCATTTTGATACGAATGCAATAATGAAATCGCGATAGAATCAAAATGAATTCCCGGAAAAAGGCTGAAATCTGTACTTTCCAATTCTTTGATCACATTCCCATTCGAATCCATCCGCTCATGAAGTTCAATAACATCATGATATAATAATTTCGGTTCAGGAATGTTGAGTTGAAAAAGCGAGGGCCGTTGCTGATTTCCTATATAGAGCAGATCTTTAAAGCCCTTTGTGACCACCAGCAAGGTTTTTGCTCCCTTTCTTTCTAATAAAGCGTTGGTACCTTTTGTGGTGCCCAGGCGCATTTCCATAGGCGGAAGTGCATCGTTTAATGGTGTTTTAGTTAACAACCTGGCTGCCAAAACCGGCGCTTCTTCTCCGCTGAATATTTCAAAATCAATATCCGATATTTCCGGAATGTCAGTATCGAGCCTCATGAAATTCTGCTCACAGTCGACAGAGATCAGAAGAGCAGTCGTGTTACTGCCACCAACTTTTAACTGATACCCGTTGAGTAACGCGCTGGCATATTTCCAGGGAGATTCAAATTCATAAACGAATGGCCTGATTTTACGAATAATCTTTCCCCGTAAACGCGCCGAACTCAGCACTTTTATTCTGGAAGTTGACCCATCCGGGTCGGTGGCAAAACAGTCTGTGAAGGTTCCTCCGGTATCAATACTGATTTTCCAGATTGGTTTGGTTAGCTTGTTCAAAACAGTAGGTTTAGCGCAGATTTTTTGCTTACCAAATTACATTGTATTTTCTGTAAAACCGCAAAATGAGGAACCAGCGATATAAATATTCGAAAATCGAATAAAGTAAGTGGTTTTCTGCAGGCTTTTATTCAATAACCTTTCTGAAATTTGTAAAGGACATTTTGGTCTTTCACACACTATAAAGAATCTGGAATGAAAAGAAACGACACATTGTGGAAAGGTATACTGGAGAATACATTTTCAGACTTTCTAAGATTCTTTTTCAAAGATGCAGACGCTTTGTTTGATCTGGATAAGGGGTTTGAATTTTTGGATAAAGAACTTGAACAACTTTTTCCCACCGAACAAATTAAGGCTCCGAAATTTGTCGATAAACTTGTAAAAGTCTATTCCCGGGACGGCGACGAAAAGTGGATACTCGTGCATATTGAGGTACAGGGATATGAGGATAAGCAATTCGGAGAGCGGATGTTTACTTATTTTTATCGGATTCTGGACAGGTATGAAAGAAAGATTACAAGCATAGCTCTTTTCACAGATGGTGACAAAAACTTCAATCCTTATATTTATGAGTACAACTATCTTGGGACAAAACTTACGTTTCAGTTTAATACTTATAAAATTATGGATCAGGACGAAACTTTATTATTGCAAAATGATAATCCGTTTTCAATCGTAATCTTAACAGTACTGCTGGCATTAAAAAGTAAGAAAGTAAGCAACGATGATCTTTATAGTTTAAAATATTCGCTTGCTAAAACTTTGGTTTCAAAAAGAATAGAAAAAAAGAAGATTAACGATCTACTGATTTTTTTACAACGCTACGTAACCTTTGCAGATTCAGGATATAATGTTAAATTTGATAAAGAGATTGATGGGTTAATCGAAAACAAAACGGCCATGGGTATTAGAGAATTGGTGTTGGATCAAGCCAAAAATGAGGGCATTGATATGGCAAAAGAAGAAGTGGTAAGAAATCTGCTTTTAGCTAATCGATTTACAGTGGAAGAAATTTCAAATTTTGCCGGGGTAACTGAAATATTTGTGATTGAAATTCAGGAATCTCTCAAATAACTAATTTCTATACACACTCGAAAAAATTAAAGGCTCCGTTAAGGAGCCTTTTTTATTAATACCTGTTATCTTCAAACCTTAATTGAATAGTTTGAAATACCGGAATTAATCCTCTATACAACGTTTATGAATTTCTGTTTACTCCTGTTATCAGTTCTCTTAACATTTGGCCTCTTTTTTTTAAAATCTGCGAAAAGTGGCTTATATACCAGAATAAGGGTTTCTTTTATATTTTCTCTCGTTGCTAATGCAGCAGTAATATTGGTTTATAATGAAGTATTTTCTTTTTTTGATTCTCTCAATTCTACATCGGCTTTCATTTTTTGGCTTGCAGAAGTTTTGGGCCTATCTGTGCTTCTGGTCCGTTGGAAATCAACTGATAAAATAAAATTATCTGAATTATATGCCATAATGGATGCGGTCCGGTTAAAAGGATTAAGTAAAAACAATAAAATAATTTCTATTTCAGCATCCCTGTTTTTTATTATCCCTCTTCTTTTTCTAGCCGTTTATTCCCCTCCAAATAACTTCGATGCGCATAGCTATCATCTTAACCGGATTCTTTATTGGATCAACAACGGAAATCTTGATCATTTTCCAACAGTCCATATTCAACAGCTGTATCTGAACGTCTTTGCAGAGTATATAGTACTGGACACCGTTTTGCTTTCGGGGTCAGATTATTTTGCCGGCTTGGTTCAATTTGGCGCTTTTTTAGGATCGCTAGCCGGAATAGGCCTGTTGGCTAAAAGATTTGGTTTGAGCCAAAACGGTCAGTTGCTTTCTGTCATTATTTTGCTGACACTTCCTATCGGTATTTTTGAAAGTACCAGTGCGCAGGTAGATTATGTTGCCTGTTTTTTCTTCATTGTGTTTGTATATACCGGGTTTGACCTGTTGGAAAGAAAATCCTGGCTGACACTCTTGATAATGCTTTTGTCATTATCCTTTGGTGGCTTTACAAAGTATACAGTCTTCATTTTTGCTATTCCGTTTACTATCTTTTTTGCCCTCCGGATATTGTTGCAGTATGGATTTTCTTATGCAACAAAGGTTCTGGCCATAGCACTTGTCATCTTGGTTTTTACATTCACTCCCTTTTTTTACAGAAATTATCAGTTGTTTGGAAATGTGATGAGCCCACCGGAAAATTCTATATTTTTTGCAGAAAAAATTCCGGTCGACAAACATTCTTTTCTTTTTGCCATTTTAGGAATTGTTAAAAATATAGGATTGCATCTCGGACTCCCAAGTACAGGTTTTAATGCATTTCTGACATCAAAAATTCTGAATTTTCATAATGCAATAGGCGTTGAAATTGATGATCTGGCACTAAGGCTGGATCCCTTTTCGGTCCGGTATTCTGTGCATGAAGATATGGTGCCGAATACCATACATCTTTGGCTAATGTTGCTGGCCACAATACCATTGTTGTTTTTAAAAGGCGCAAGAAGTTTCAAATGGTTCTGGCTTTTTTCGGTACTTGGATTTGTATTATTTTGCTCTCTTTTGAAGTTTCAATTATGGAGCACCCGTACCCATATGCCATTTTTTGCTATGGGTGCTGTCTTGATTGCCTATGTTTATACCCAGGTTTTAAAATGGAATACAGGGTATCTGGTTTTTCCTCTGATGCTCATTTCCACCGTATTTGTGGTAGGTAATCCAAACAAGGCGTTGATTCCTATTGGCTTCTATACAAAAAAAGCAATGGCTCATATTCCTGTCGGGTTTTGTGTTACTGATAGTTTACAGGCGAAAAGTTATGAGAAAAATCTGGGCGCATATTATAACTTTCCGGGGAAAGACAATTGTCATACGCTTAAACAAGTACCAGGTTATAAGGAGCGACTGAAAATTTTTGATATTTTTGAAAAAGCCGGTTATTATGATGATGACAAATCGGCAACAGTATTTGGTACCAGCAGGACAAAAGCATATTTTCTCAGTCACCTTGATAATTATTACGGTTTTGAACCTCTGCTGCAATATATTAGCGGTGATAATAAAAACATTGGCGTACTATTTAAAAAGGGAAACGGTTATTATCATTACTGGAGTGCAGTGGCGACGAAACTTAAAAATCCGGGACAGATGGAATACATCCGGTATATGCGTGAGTTTACAAGGCTGAAAAATGTACAAAAGGAATTTTGTTATGATTATGTTTTGTGTGACGACGCCGAATTGCTGAAAGAATTTATACCTGAAAATAACATTGCTGAAATTCATCAAACCTCTTTGTTTTATCTGGTCAAACTCAGGAATAGGAGTTGTGAGCGGTTATTGTATTAAAAATCCCTACTTTAAGAATTGTTCATCTATCTATTTATATTAGAATGAAAAGAAATTTCCATTTTTACTGGATTGTTCTGGCGAGTTTGCTTCTGAAATCGGTAGCAATTTTTGGTCAGACGCAGGATCCTGTTAAATTCACAATCACGGTTCCTAATACGGCCAATCATACTTTTCATGTGGTGATGGATTGCAAGGTCGGTCCGCATGAAACTTCGAGATTAAAAATGCCTGCATGGTCGCCGGGATATTATCAGATCATGGATTTTGAATCTTTCGTCAGCAATTTTCTGGTGACAGATCAAGCGGGGAATAAATTGTTTTTTGACAAAAAAGGGAAAAACGAATGGCATATCGAAAAAGCCAAAGCCACTTCTTTACATGTTGAGTATGATGTTTTGACTACCCGTGAATTTGTGGGTACCAGCTTTGTAGATGAAGAACATGGTTACATCATTCCGGCTGGCTTATGTATGTATCTCGAAAATGAAATCAAAAGACCGGCCGAGATTACCATCAAACCATTTGACAAATGGAAAGATGTTGCCACAGGACTTGATCCGGTTCCTGGTAAAAACTTCACCTACGCAGCTCCCGATTTTGATATACTTTACGACAGCCCGATTTTGATGGGAAACCTTGAAGAGTTGCCGGCATTCGAGGTCAAAGGAATTCCACATCGTTTTATAGGTTATAAAATGGGTGATTTTGATAAAGTGAAATTTATGCAGGATATCAAAAAAATGGTTGAAGCCGCATCTACTCTGATTGGCGATATTCCCTATAAACATTATACATTTCTGGCGATTGGTCCGGGAGGCGGAGGTATTGAACACTTGAATTCAACTGCCGTAAGTTTTGATGGAAATCTGCTGAATGATCCTGTAAAACGTACCCGGATATTGAGTTTTTTAACGCATGAATATTTTCATCATTACAATGTGAAAAGGATTCGTCCTGTCGAACTCGGGCCATTTAATTATGATAAAGGGAGCAAAACAAACATGCTTTGGGTTTCTGAAGGGTTAACAGTTTATTATGAATATCCTGTTTTAAACCGGGCAGGACTGATGACGCAAACCCAGGTTTTGGATGCGTACAAATCTTTGATTGTAGCTTTGGAAACGCAACCGGGAAGATTATACCAATCCCTCGCGCAGGCAAGTGCAGAAACATGGTCGGACGGGCCGAGTGGCAGAGTCAATGATGAGTTTAATAAAACGATATCTTATTATATCAAAGGGCCGATCGTTGGGTTATTACTGGATTTCAAGATCAGGCACGAAACAAATAACAAGAAGTCCCTGGATGATGTAATGCGGACTTTGTATCAGGATTTTTACCAGAAACAAAACCGCGGATTCACAGAAGCAGAATTCAGAAAGGTTTGTGAGAAAGTGGCGGGAACCTCCCTGGATGAAATTTTCCATTACGTATATACAACCAAGGAATTGGATTATGTAAAATATTTCAACTACGCCGGACTAAATATTGATGTAACTCCCAAACAATTACCAGGCGCATATTTGGGAATCAAAGCAAAACTTCAAAATGACAGTCTGGTTGTTTCCAGTGTGGACTGGGATTCTCCGGCTTGGAAAGCTGGTGTGCGCAGAGGAAACGTGATACTGGATGTGAACGGTGCGCCGGCTTCGGAAGCAAGTATTGCTTATATTTATAATGATAAAAAAGCTGGGGATAAGGTGAGCCTGAATCTTATCAAAAATGATACTAAAATTGCATATCCAGTGGTTTTAGGTACAAAATCGGAGCGTTCTTTTTCGATTACGCCAGTTCCGGATCCTGATAAATTACAAAGCGCGATTCTCAAAGATTGGGTGAAATAATGTAGTTTGAAAAAAATTATTGCAGCTTTTTAAAAAAATCGCGGTGATATTCGCGCGGTGATTTTCCGATTGTCTTTTTAAAAACACGGTTAAAATTGGTAACATTATCAAAACCTGTTTTGTAGGAGACATCGGAAAAGCTGTCAAATTTATTGGAGACTACAATCTTGCAAGCTTCATTAATACGGACTTCATTAAGAAAGCTGATCAAAGTTTTGCCAGTATGCTTTTTAAAGTACCGGCAAAATGCCTGTGGCGTAAGATTTGCAATGGATGCGACCTCATTCAGCGTAATATGATTCTTATAATTCCCAACTACAAACTGAAAAATCTGATCCATCCGGATACCTTCAACGTCTGACATAATCTGTTCGTTGTTGTTGGTAGATAATGGTTTAAGATTTTTCAAGGTTGAAAATAAGTGCAGGAGCTCAATAAATGCCGCAACTCTCAGACTATCCGCTTTCTCCATAATTTCTGTCATCGTTTTTTTAACGAGGTCAGCAGAGGTTTCCTGAATTTGCAGGCCGTTATGTACACCATCAACAAATTTGCCAATCGCGCTCATCTCCGGGAGTCTTAACAAATTCCGGAAAAGATGGTCCGGATTAAAAAAAAACGAGATTTCATGCACGATCTTGTTTTGTGAAGGATCGTAATAAGTGTCATCACTTTTGAAAACATGAGATTGATTTGCACCAATAATATAAATATCACCTGGTTTAAATCGCTGCATATAATTTCCGGCAATGAGCATTCCTTCACCTTCCTTGATCCAGGTAATCTGAACTTCCGGATGACGGTGCAGGTGATTGTAAAAATGAGGAATAACATTATCCTGTACTACAATCGTACTTTCTTTGGCTACGGGAATCGTAAAGGGGACAACTTTCATAACCGTTTACATTTCAAGATATATTGATTAATAAATATGCAAAAATTATCTATTGATTATGCTTTATCGATTCGATCTGGTTAAAATTCGTATATAATCGCTTAATATTGAACAAAAAAATAGCTGTCACTTTTCGGTGACAGCTATTTTTTCAAGTTTTAGACTTTATTCCTTAACAACCTTCATAACACCTGTCATCAGTCTCCAGTGTCCCGGGAATGTACAAACGTATGGATAGTCGCCCAGATCTTTTGGTACAACAAAACGCAAACGGTAAGTCTGTTCAGGATTTACAAGTGGGGTTGATGCAATGATCTGCGGAATGTTTGGTACGTAATTTTTTTCCGCGCCATCTTTTGCCGTGATCATTTTATCCGCTGCCGCACCAATAATTTCCTTTGTTTTTGGTTTACCAACAACGATGTTATGTTGCATAGCATCCGGGTTTTCAAAAACAATTTCAACCGTTTTTCCGGCAACTGCAGTGAACTCAGTAACACTAAATTTCATCTCTTCACGAATCGCTTTGATACGGACAATCTGAACGTTAGGATCCGACGCAACCTCATCTTTGATACCGTAAGATTCCATAAGCACATTCAGTTTCGCACCCATATCATCCTGTGTATTTGCTTTTACTGTGGCAAGTAAAGTGCGGTCAGCGGCTGTTGCCGTTTCCTTGCGTTTTGGATTCCAGGCACCAAGAACACCTTTCATAACTGCATTTCTTCCTTGTGGATCAAGGTATTGTGCGGTATTGATCAAATCAATAACTTCACCGCCGGTTGCATAAGAAGTGTAACCACGGGCAGCACGTTCCAAGGAAAAGTCAGACAGGCGATCAAGGCGTTTCACTTCAAAGCTTTTGATTAACGTGTTATTTTTATTTTCGTCTTTTTCAGGAACAACATTATCTACGTCAACAGTGGCTGTGACATTAACTTTCCCGGCTTCGTCAGATGAAAATCCGAAAGTACTTCTCCATGGACCGTTATTACCTTCTGTCAGTTTAATCGTTTCACCCGGAGCAATTCCGTTGGTAAGCTGGCGGCTAACATAGTTTGTATTTAATGAACGGCTTCTGATTCCAACATTAACAACCGGAACCAGATCTTTTGGCACAGCAATACTTCCCTGATTGGTAATTTCAATAATCACCTTGGCATATTCACGAACGTATGGCGTAGCAGGCTCGATCGTAATATTGGTAATTGCCAGCTCCGCAGAACCCTGCACTGTAACCTTATTACTTGCTTCATGACCCTCGTGGTTCATTTTGGAATGATCCATGGCAGTTTTGTCTCCGCCAGTGGTAGAAGGCTTTTGCAGTTTTGCCTTTTTCACACGTTCAGCCAGGTAGTCCTTACGAAGTTTTCCGTCGTGCGAATTCAAAATCGCAGCAAAAGCATCCGGCATCCACCGATCATCTGCCTGTGCATAAGTATCAAGCAAACCAAGAACGGCAGTTTCAATTTCAGGCGTCAAAGGAATTTCGCTGAAAGCCAAAAGACTGTTAAGTACTACCAAAGGCTCTTTGTCATGCAGGGCATCAACAGATAATAAAATTTTTCCGGTTGCTGCGTTACGTGGTAAAACCTGAACTGCTGTTTTACGGACAGCATTGCTTGGATGTTTTAACGCAGCAGTTGCAGCAGCTAAAACCGCTGGATCTTCCATAGCATTTAATCCGTGCAAAGTCCATAATGCATGAATCGCAGCAGTATTCAAACCAACTTCATCAACAGATTTATCATTAACCAAAGTAATTAATTGAGGGACAACATCCTTTTGTCCGCGTTCAACTAGTAATCTTTGCGCATGACGTCTCCATAACATATTGTTATTTTTCAAAGTAGCCACCAATTCTTCCGGGCGGTTTTTGCTTAGAGAAACTGGTGTGTAAACAGGTGCTTTTTTATATGCTACGCGGTACAAACGGCCATGTGTAAAATCGCGCAGGTTAGTTTCATATGCATTTCCGGCTCCGTTTTCAGATCCTTTTGGTGTAGGGTTATGCTGAATGATATAGCTGTACCAGTCGGCAATCCAAACGGCTCCATCCGGACCAACTTCCGCAAAAACCGGAGCGACCCATTCGTCCGCACCTGCAAGAAGGTTAAAGCCAAGATTATCTTCATAATCGGTTCCTTTTTTCGTCATCATATTCTGGTGGAGAATATGTCCTGTCGGCTCGGAAACGAATGCTACATTGTTCCAGTATTTTTTCGGAAATGCACGGGCAGTATAGAAATTTTGTCCGGCTGCGGCAGTAAATCCACCAAAAACATCAACCTGACGTACTTTCGGTGTAATAGGCTGCATGTCTTTATGTGTATCCGTGCTGCGACTTCCATTGTCCACTTTGCTTGATCCAAAATAACGGTTTGGAATTGCACTATACCAGCCGTGTGAATTGTTGGCTGTTGATCCAAATAAATCACCTGCTTCGTTAAAACCTAAACCCCAGGTATTATTTGAAGTTTTAGCCACGATTTCCATATCCGAACCATCCGGTTTGAAACGGAACAAAGCCTGTCCGAAGTCCAGAGAATCGCTTTTACCAACTTTTCCTTTAAATCCGGAATATCCAACAGATCCATAAACCCAGTTGTCAAAACCATAATGCATATTAGATGGGCCGGCGTGTGTATCACCCGTTCCAAATCCTGAGAAAAGGATTTTCTTTACATCCGCTTTGTCATCACCATTGGTATCCTGCAAAAACAACATATGCGGTGCCTGCGAAACGATCAAACCGCCATTGGCAAAAACCAATCCGGTAGGAATACTCAGATCATCAGCAAACTTTGTGAATTTATCCGCTTTGCCATCTTTATTGGTATCCTCACAAATCAGAATGTAATCGCTTCCGCCTGTATCTTTCCGCTCGTTCGGATAATCTTTGGTGATCAAAACAAACAATCTTCCGCGCTCATCCCAAGTCATTGCGATCGGGTGCATCACGTCAGGTTCATGCGCGAAAACGTCTAATGTAAAGTCTACCGGAATCTGGATATGTTTAACAGATTCTTCCGGAGAAAGTGGCAATTGCTGCAACTGAGCACCTGGGCGCTGCTCATAATTTGGAAGTTTAGCTTCGCGATATTCGAAAGGTTTTGGGGCCAGTGCTACAAAAGCCTTTTTAGCATCGTCATTAACCGCCCAAAGGATTCCTTTTTCTAACAGGTCCTGAAAACCTGGCGTTGCCCACGTACGTTCATCATGACCATAAGCAGTATAAAAAACGCGTCCTTTTCCATGCGTACGAACCCATGTGTATGGTTCTTTTTCAACACCTGGTTTGTCTTTCGCCTGATCTTTCTGAATAATGCGTTCTGTAAGGATCACATTATCAGGCTGTAATAATTTATGTAAATAAGTTTCATCAACCGTTTTGAATGGTTTTACACCGGCAATGGCAGGATGGTCAGGTTTGGTCCAAACGGGTTGGATAGTATCCCAGGTATGTCTCCAGAATTGTCCGCCGATCAGCTTAACGACTTCCGCATTGTTACGGAAACAATAAGATGCACAGTGGACCGGTATAAAGCCTTTTCCGCTCGCAACATAATCCAGCAACGCTTTCGCCTGCTGGGGAGCAATGGAATCCCAGTTGGCATAAAGCATCAATGCATCATATTTATTTAAGGTTTCCGGATTAAGGTCGTTTAAGTCATCCGTATAAGTGAAATTAATTCCCTTAGGCCCTAATGCTGCCATAATTTGAGGAACGCGTTCAGAAGATTTGTGATGACCGATGGTGTCACCCAGGAAGAGTACCTCAATCCTGCGGCCTTTGGCCTCGGTTTTGCTCACAGATGCTGTCTGCGAGGATTGATGGGCGGCACATCCTAAAAGGAAAATGCCAAGTATTAAGGATAAGGCTTTGGTTTTCATTTAATTATTAAAATATGATTTGTTTATTCTTGAATTTACTTAGTTGTCCCAAATTGAAATATCCTGAAAGTCAAACAGATATTGCTCCTGATATTTTATATCAAAATCATTTAACATCTTAATATACTCTTCTTTAAATGTACGCGTCTTGTGGTGTATTTCCTGGTTTCCAATGTATTTTATTACAGGATTAATTTGCGAACGGCTGTATGAAAAAGCACCGTAACCTTTTTGCCAGTTAAAACTGAAAGCTTTGAATTTTTCTTTAAGAAATTTATTGGATGAGGTCTTAATCTCCTCGACCAAATTCGGTACTGTTACGGTCGGATTATAACCGATTAAAATATGAATGTGATCTGGCATTCCATTAATAGCCAATAACTTTGATTTTTGTTTAGCTATAATCCCTCCGATGTAAGCATACAATTCGTCTTTCCAGGCTTTTTTGATGAGGCTTTCTCTACCCTTTACTGAAAAAACAATTTGGATGTATAGTTGTGTGTATGTATCAGCCATTATAATTTGATATAGTGTGTGAATTTAATTTTGCCAAACATGCCAACAAATATTTCGGTGCTCTGCACCTTTTGTTTGTTGGCGTTTATTGATTCTTGCTACAAATATTTCGGTGCTCTGCACCTTTTGTTTTGTTGATGTTTACTGTTTTTTGCTACAAATATTTCGGTGCTCTGTACCTTTTGTTTTGTTGGCGTTTATTGTTTCTTGCTACAATTATTTTGGTGCTCTGCACCTTTTGGTTTGCTGGTATTTATGGTTTCTTGCAACAAATATCTCGGTGCTCTGCACTTTTTGGTTTGCTGGTATTTATGGTTTCTTGCTACAAATATTTCGGTGCTCTGTACTTTTTGTTTTGTTGGCGTTTATTGTTTCTTGCTACAATTATTTTGGTGCTCTGCACCTTTTGGTTTGCTGGTATTTATGGTTTCTTGCAACAAATATCTCGGTGCTCTGCACTTTTTGGTTTGCTGGTATTTATGGTTTCTTGCTACAAATATTTCGGTGCTCTGTACCTTTTGTTTTGTTGGCATTTATTGATTCTTGCGACAAATATTTCGGTGCTCTGCACCCTTTGTTTGGTTGGTTTTTATTGTTTTTTGCTATAAATATTTCGGTGCTCTGCACCTTTTGTTTTGTTGGCGTTTATTGTTTCTTGCTACAATTATTTTGGTGCTCTGCACCTTTTGGTTTGCTGGTATTTATGGTTTCTTGCAACAAATATCTCGGTGCTCTGCACTTTTTGGTTTGTTGGCGTTTATTGATTCTTGCTACAAATATTTCGGTGCTCTGAACCTTTTGTTTGGTTGGTGTTATGCTTTTTGCTGCAATTGTTTCGGTGCTCTGCACCTTTTTTTGTTGGCGTTTATTGATTCTTGCTACAAATATTTCGGTGCTCTGCACCTTTGTTTTGTTGGCGTTTATTGTTTTTTGCTACAAATATTTCGGTGCTCTGCACCTTTTATATAGTTGGTGTTATGATTGTTGCTACAAATATTTAGGTGCTCTTCACCTTTTGTTTTGTTGGCGTTTATTTTTTGTTGCTACAAATATTTCGGTGCTCTGCAACTTTTGTATAGTTGGTTTTATGTTTGTTGCTACAAATATTTCGTTGCTCTGTACCTTTTGCTTTGTTGGCATTTATTGATTCTTGCTACAAATATTTCGTTGCTCTGCACCTTTTGTTTTGTTGGCGTTATTGATTCTTGCTACAAATATTTCGGTGCTCTGCACCTTTTGTATAGTTGTTATTTATGGGTTTCTTGCTACAAATATTTCGGTGCTCTGCACTTTGTCTATGGTCGATATTACTGATTCTACAAATATTTTGCTGAACCGAAAGGTGCGGAGCACTGAAATATTTGTAGAATCAGCTAACCACAGAGATCAGGCTTAGGTGCAGCGCACCGTAATAATCCGATTCCTGATAAATGCCCTTTACTGTTTAATAACCTCACGCATTCTTAAAATCCGGCAATTGAATCAACGTACCTCCTTGCAAAGCTGACTCGTGCGCCAAAATTCCAACGCTCGTCCAGTTCGCAGATTGCCATGCATTCGGGAACGGATCACGATCTTCTATTAATGCTGAAATAAATTCATGCGCCAAATGTGGATGTGAACCACCGTGGCCTCCACCCTGAACAAACGAAAGATGTGAATTATCATCCGCATCATAAACGCCATGACCTGTAAATTGTTGAATTTCAGAAGGCAGCAAATGCGCATAATCAGGCGTTTTTACGTGTTCCGCAATTTCATGTTCAGGTTTTTTTGCTGTATGGATCACCGGATCTTCACCTTCGATCAATGGCCATTCAAAAGATTTTTTGCTTCCATAAACCTCAAAACTTTCACGATACTGACGGGCAACATCAAAAAGCGAACGGTATACATAAGCTGATAAATCGCTATCCTTAAATTTAATATGTGCAGATTCCACAGCAAACGGAGAATTGTGGATCTTTGCGAGATCTTCACTGATTGTTCCCGATCCGAAGCATGAAACATATTCAGCTTCCAGTTTTAACAATCCTGCAACAGGTCCAACACAATGCGTGGCATAATGCATCGGAGGCAAACCTGGCCAATAGTCAGGCCATCCTTCCATATCCTGCTGGTGGCTGGCTTTTAAAAATTGTATTTTACCCAGTTCTCCTTTTTCATATAACTCTTTCACAAACAGAAACTCACGGGCATAAACCACGGTTTCCATCATCATATATTTTTTGCCTGTTTCATTACAAACCTTTACAATTTCCATGCAATCCTCAACACTGGTTGCCATGGGAACCGTGCATGCCACATGTTTTCCGGCACGTAGTGCCTTTAAAGTTTGCTCTGCGTGATTTGGTATTGGAGAATTAATATGGACAGCGTCAACTTTTGGGTCATTCAAAAGGTCTTCATAACTTGTGTAGCGCACATCAATGCCATATTGGTCGCCAACGGCGTTTAATTTCGATTCTGTACGCTGACAAATCGCGTACATATTAGCGTTGGGGTGACGCTGGTAAATAGGAATAAATTCAGCACCGAAGCCAAGACCAACAATTGCAATGTTAATTTTTTGAGACATATGAAGTAAAGGATTAAAGATTCGGTTTTTCCTGTTTGAAATATAAATTCAGGATTTTTAAAGGCAGTTTTCTGGATTTTTCCAATTTCGATCAAACAGAGCCTCGGGATTGACCGTAACTCATTTATTAACAATACAATTTTACAGCAAAATAATGCTAAAAACTTTCTTTCTTTTGATTAGTAATGACTGTATTTTGACTTTCTTTTAAGTATTGAATCTATTTAAGGCAAAATATAGCTATAACAGAAATCTTTAAGATTAATATTTCAATATGAATTTAAAATTTAAAACATGATAAGAGCAGCTACACCGGCTGACGCGACTGCCGTAGCTCCGCTGATGATTTTGGCGATGGGGCATATTGCCGGCATTTTTGCGAACTCAGAAAATTATGAAGATGCAATTCCCTTTTTTGAAATGTTTTTCAAAATGGAAAATAATCAATATAGTTATGTCAATACCCTGGTTTACGAAAATGAAGATGGTATTATAGGCTCTGTAACGGGCTATGACGGAGAATTTCTCCGGGAATTGAGACAGCCGATTTTGGACGAGTTGAGAAAACAGGATCCGGATTTTATACCCAATGACGAAACAGAAGCGGGTGAATATTATCTGGATTGTGTTAATGTTAAAGAAAACCAGCAGGGAAAAGGAATTGGTAAAAAACTGATCAATGCTTTCTGTGATCTTGGCTTTGGACTGGGTTATAAACGGATCGGATTAATTGTTGATATGGATAATCCCGATGCCAGGAAACTATATACAAATCTCGGATTTTATGAAGTTGGTACAAGGTATTTTATGGGTCATCAATATTTTCATATGGTGAAAGATTATGATAAAATTGTGGTAAACGATTCAGCTAAATAGATTTAGCGATATTCTTCATTCGTGATTTGAAAAAGCATTAACTTGTGTTCTCCTAACCTTAACGAAAGTATCATTTCCTGATGAAAACCCGCCTTATATCTCTGGACGTCCTGCGCGGACTGACCATTATCCTCATGACGATTGTCAATAATCCCGGTGATTGGGGACACGTTTATTCGCCGCTTTTACATGCGGAATGGCATGGCTGCACACCTACCGATCTGGTATTTCCAACCTTCCTTTTTATTGTAGGCGTTTCGGTCGTATTAGCTACTCCGCAAAAGATACTGAACGTAAATTCTTTTCAAAAAATAATTACCCGAACGTTACGGATTTTCTGTCTCGGGATGTTTTTATATTTCTTTTCCAAGATCCAGGCCTTTGGACTGGAAGGATTATCGCTGTTAGGATTCCGTCTGATTTTAACGGCAGTGATTGTGGTTGCACTTTTCAGTGATTATGATAAAAAACTTCAACTGTTTGTTGCACTGGCAGTTTTTGTCATCATGATGGTTTTGGCTTTTGCGGGATTTAAAGATTACGAAACCGTCAGGATTCCAGGCGTCCTGCAACGGATTGCCATTGTATATTTTATTGTTTCCATATTATATCTTAAAACAAACTGGAAAACACAGGCAATTTTTGGTGTAATCGTTTTATTGACATACTGGGCATTGATGGCCTTAGTTCCGGTACCAGGCGTTGGTGAACCGAATTTTGAAAAGGGTACAAATCTGGCTGCCTGGCTGGATAATTATTTACTTCCCGGCCATTTATGGGTCACTTCCAAAACCTGGGATCCGGAGGGAATTCTGAGCACACTTCCTGCAATAGGGACTGGTATTGCCGGGTTATTGGCTGGAACTTTGCTGACAAGTTCTTTCTCAAAAGATAAAAAAGCGCTTTATCTTCTAATTGGAGCTATTTCCGGGATTGTTATTGGTCTGATTTGGAATATGGTTTTTCCGATTAACAAAGCACTATGGACAAGTTCCTATGTCGTTTATGCAGGTGGCATCGCTTCACTTTGTCTGGTAATTTTATATTACATTATTGATGTTTTAGGTATTTCGGGCTGGACGAAGTTTTTCGTGATTTTTGGTGTAAATCCAATGGTCGTTTTCTTTTTTTCCGGTATCATACCAAGAGTTTTAAGCGGGATAAAAGTGGCATATCCAAATGATCCGGCACATGAACCTATTGGTTTGCAGGCTTACTTTTATGATTTTTTATTGTCTCCGCTTTTTTCGGACCCGATCAATGCTTCACTGGCTTATGCACTCGCTTATTTGACCTTGTGGTTTGTGATTTTGTATATTCTTTACAAGAAAAAACTGGTATTCAAGGTGTAATAAAATGAAATACTTTTTGGTCAAATTACTTTTTGAAAATTCAGATTACCCATTAAATTTCAAATGATAGAACGTAGAACATTTTTGAAAACCGGCGCTTTGGCAGCCGCTGGCATCACTGCCGGTAACTGGTCTTTTGCCAAAGGAAATGTAGCCGATTTCCCCATAGTAAGAGTAGCAGCAGATCAGAGGAGCTTCAAAAGCACAGCGGTTGAAGCTACAATTTTGCGCATGAAAAAAGTAATCAAAGACCCTGAACTGGCGTGGTTATTTGAAAATTGCTTCCCTAATACGATTGATACCACCGTACATTATAAACCTATCGACGGAAAACCCGATACGTTTGTAATTACCGGTGATATTGATGCAATGTGGCTTCGTGATAGTTCTGCGCAGGTTTGGCCCTATTTACCTTTGATGAAAGACGATCCGAAATTACAGGAAATGATTGCCGGATTGATAAACCGTCAGACCAAATGCATCCTGATAGATCCTTACGGCAATGCTTTTTATGACAGTCCGAAAAAAAGTGAATGGACTTCCGACAGAACTGAAATGAAACCGATGCTCCACGAGCGGAAATGGGAGCTGGATTCTTTGTGTTATACAATTCGGCTGTCATACAATTATTGGAAAACATCTGGTGATACAAAACCTTTCGATGGCGATTGGCTGAAAGCGGTTCAGCTGATTTTGAAAACGTGTAAGGAGCAGCAGCGCAAAGAAAATCGTGGCCCTTATACTTTCGGTCGCAGTACTGCCTGGTCTACAGACACGGTGCCGGGTGATGGATATGGAAATCCGATCAAACCGGTTGGCCTGATTGCGAGTACTTTTCGCCCTTCGGATGATGCTGCGGTGTATCCGTTTTTTATTCCATCCAATTTTTTTGCCGTTGTATCTTTCCGCGAAGTAGCTGAATTATTGGAAAAGACGAATCAGGATCCAAAACTGGCGGCTGAATTTAAGGCTCTGGCATTGGAAGTTGAAAATGCGCTGAAAAAATATGCAGTATACCCGCATCCACAGTTTGGCAAAATTTATGCTTTTGAAGTCGATGGATTTGGCAATCATTTATTAATGGATGATGCAGGGATTCCTGGTTTGATCAGTATGCCCTATCTGAATGCCATGTCAGTAAAAGATCCGATTTATATCAATACCCGGAAATTTGTTCTGAGTGATTCCAATCCTTATTATTTCAAAGGAAAAGCAGGCGAAGGTTTAGGTAGTCCGCATACTCTGATTGATATGATCTGGCCAATGGGCATAATTGCCCGCGCCATAACCTCAACGGATGATAAGGAAATCGAAGCGCAACTGAAACAACTGAAAAATACGCATAACCATACCGGTTTCATGCATGAATCTTTCAATAAGGATGATCAGGCCAAGTTTACCAGAAAATGGTTTGCCTGGGTAAATACTTTATTTGGAGAGCTAATATTGAAACTGGAAAAAGAAAGACCGCATTTATTAGCGAAGATTTATTAATACGTTTTGATATAACAAAACCGGCTCTGAAATTTTTTCAAAGCCGGTTTTTTATTTTTAGTGATTCCACTTTCCAAATTTTCCTTCCTGATAATCAGCATAAGCCTCCTGAATTTCCAATCTGGTATTCATCACAAAAGGTCCCTGCGCTACAACCGGTTCATTATTGGGCATTGCATGACCGATTAATAACAGGCTTCTTTCAGTAGCTTCCATTTGGATTACTCCTTCCGTATCATCAAATTCAACCAGGTCGAGTTTATCAATTTTTTCGCCATTTACAATCAACCGGCCATTGATCAAATAAAACAAAACCGTTCTTCCTTCGGGGATTGGAATAGAATATTTTCCATCTTTTTCAAAAGAAATTGTCGCAAGATGAATATCCGCTAATGATTGTATTGCGCCTCTTTCTCCTTCCCAAAGGCCGGAAATAGCGTCGATTATAACTTTTCCCTGATCTAAAATTAAATGTAGAATTTCATCTTTTTGAAGACCGGTATATGCCGGATCAACATTTTTAAATTTTGCCGGCAGATTCACCCACAGCTGCAAAATCTCAACATTTCCTCCGTTTTTCAGAAACTCTTTTGATGAATTTTCGGAATGAATAATTCCCTTTCCAGCCGTCATCCACTGGATTCCGCCTGCTTCAATTTTGCTGTTATAACCTGTGCTGTCGGTATGGACAATATCGCCGTCGACAATAAAGGTCACTGTTTCGAAGCCTTTGTGTGGGTGAGGACCAAAAGGTAAACCGCGGTTATTAGCCGGGTAAATTTGCGGTCCGTGGTGATTTAGGAAAAGAAAGGGTTCGAGGGCATCAATTGCAATTTCCTGTGAAGGCATGACGCGATATGTATCCAAACCACCCATATCCGTATATCCGGCTTTATATTTTGCTAAGATCTTTTTCATATGTTATTCTTCTTAAAATGTATTTTATTAATGCATTTTTGGGAAGAATAGTTTGTGATGAAGTAGAGTAACAGCTTTTTGGGCATTAAGAAGTTTTTTGAATCCGTCCGACGGCTGGAAAAAACCATCGGACGGAAAGCCTGTCGGATGGCTTTTTTTTACCGTCCGACAGGTATTAAAACTGTCAATTTTAAAGCGAGATCAATTTTGGAATTTGTGGATTTTCAATATTTGATTTGATAAATGAAAAACCATCACGCATCAATTGTTCTTCCGAATCAAACATTTTCCGCCAGATATTAGCAACAGGTAATTTCGGACTAAAAGCTTCAATACTGATCCAGCCATCATATTTAAGATCACGAATGGCGCCAAAAATTCCTTCCCAGTCTACATTTCCTTTACCAGGCGTAGATCTGTCATTTTCGGAAAGCTGGATGAAAGAAATCCGGTCACCCATTTTGCGCATGGTATCACCAATATTTTTTTCTTCAATATTGGCATGAAAAGTATCAAACATGATCTTGCAATTCGGATGATTTACTTCATCAACAAATCGGATCAATTCGTCCCCGCAGCTGGTCAAATATAATTCGAAGCGGTTAAGATATTCCAGACCCAAAGTGATATCAAGTTCTCCGGCATAATCTGCCAGTTCGCGGATGCTGTCAACGCCCCATTTCCATTCTTCGGAAGTGGCAGGTTGGCCTGTAAAAACGCCTAACGCAGAATGATAGGGGCCCATTAATTTGGTTGCGCCCAAAACCAATGAACAGTCAATTACGCGTTTTAAATGTTCCAAAGTGGATTTGCGCATCGATGGATCCGCGCTGATCAAATGATTGTCAGGACCACAAATCGTATCGGTTTCACAAGCTAAACCCAAGTCATCGAGCTTTTTGCGGAATTTAAACCAGTGTTCAGGATTAGTATTGAATATGGGTACTTCAACCCCGTCAAAGCCAATTTCTTTTATCAGTTCAAGGGTAGGGAAAAGTGAGTCGTCAATTTGATTTCCCCAGAGGAGAAGATTCATGCTATATTTCATGCGGAGTATTTTTTTTAATACAATTTTACAACAACAAAATACTAAATACTTTTCGTCATTTGATTAGTACTAGCTGTATTTTGACTTTTGTTTAAATATGTTTGCTAATTTTGGCAAAATTCAGATAAGTCGTAATTATGAAAGCTCCGATACATAAAAACATTGAAAGTCAGGTTCGCCTGGTGACGGTGCATGAATTAAAAGAGCCGCATTTTGATCCAAACTGGCATTTTCATCCGCATTACCAGCTTTTCACGGTTTTGGAAGGAACCGGAAAACGTTTGATCGGAGATTCTATTCATACTTTTGAACCGGGCGATACCGTTTTTCTTGGACCGGATATTCCACATTTATGGAGAAGCGATCCGGCTTATTTTGGTGGAAATCATGATTTGTCGACACACGGTATCGTGCTTTATTTCCAGGAAGATTTTTTAGGCAAAGAATTTTTTGAAAAATCAGAAATGCTTGCGTTAAAGCAGCTTCTAATCGAATCAAAACGGGGTATCGCTTACAAAGGTGAACTACGCGATCATATCCGTCAGGAACTTTTGGACTTAAGAAATACAGAAGGTTTTCAGGGAATATTGAAACTACTGACTTTGTTGAACAAGCTGGCACATCGGGAAGGCGGCACGCCGATAGCCAGTTACGGTTATGTAAATACTTACAAAGTTTCGGAAACAGAAAGAATGCAAAAAGTGCATAATTATGTGCTTCAGCATTTTGCCCAGGAAATCAGGCTGGGCGATGTTGCTTCATTGGCTGGTATGAGCGAAGCCGCATTCTGTCGGTATTTCAAAGCCCGTTCTAACAAAACTTTTATTGATTTTGTCAATGAAATCAGGGTCGGTCATGCCTGTAAATTGCTCCTGGAAGACCAATGGACAATCGCGCAAATCGCATACGACAGCGGTTTCGATTCACTATCAAACTTTAACCGGAACTTCAAACGTTACATCGGCCACACCCCAAGAGAATACAAAGGTAATTATTGAAACTTAGCCCTGAAAGGGCGTTATATTTTAGCCACGGGTAACGCCCGTGGGGGAATCACGAATAACGCCGTTTGGAATTTATGGTAATGCCCGTGGTACATTCACGGGTAATGCCCGTGGGAATTGGCCACCCGCGCGGAATATGCGATGATTGATATGAATAAAAACGGATCTAAAACGTACATTGCCCAAAATAATAGGGCGTTGCCCTATTCTAAAATATAACGCCCTTTCAGGGCTGTTTATTTTCGGGTTTGTAGCCGGGGCCTTTTACGAATCTTCCGGGAGTAGCGCCTGTATGTTCCCCGTTTTTCAAAACAGCTACGCCGTTTACAAAAACATCAGATATACCGGTGGCAAATTGTTGAGGTTTGTCATAAGTAGCCAGGTCGTTAACTTTTTTTGGATCGAAAATTACCACATCGGCGTAATATCCAACTTTAAGTTCACCACGTTTTTTGAGTTTTAAGTTTGTTGCAGGTAGTTTGGCCAGTTTGTAAATCGCTTTCTCCAAGGGTAACAGCTTTTCATCCCTTGAATAATGCCCGATCACACGAATGAAATTTCCATAGGCCCGTGGATGAGGCTGGGATTTTAGAAAAACCCCTTCCGGCGAAAAACTTCCTTCGTCAGATCCAAAACTCACCCAGGGCAGCGCTACCTGTTTTTTTACATTTTCTTCATTCATTAAAAAATACGCAGCGCCAATTCTGGTGCTATCCTGCACAATAAGATCCATGGCAGTTTCTTCGGGCGATTTGCCTTTGATTTTGGCAACTTCTGCCAAAGTTTTTCCTGTATATTTTTTCAAAGAATCTTGTTTAAACCCGAGCAATAGAACTTTTTTAGCAGATCCGGCACCGTAATAAAGATTTTCCCAGTCAGAAGGATTCGTTTTCATAGCTATCGCCATTTTAGCTCTGATCGCCGGATCCTGCAACCGGAGCCATAATTTGCCAAAACTGCCATCCTGCAAAGAAGGTGGAAAGGAGGAAGTAAGTCCCGTGGCACCGGCAAGATATGTGTACATATCAGCAGTTATGTGCAAACCTTCTGCTCGTGCTTTTTCAATACGTTTAATCACACCATCCATTTTCTTCCAGTTGTCTTTTCCAGCTGCTTTAAGGTGATAAATTTCGGCAGGAATATTGGCTTCTTTTGAAATGGTAATCAATTCTTCAACAGCTTCATCCAGCTTATTCCCCTCGCTGCGCATATGCGAAATGTACATACCGCCATGTTTCGACGCTTCTTTGCACAGCGCGATCAGTTCTTGTGTGTCAGCGAAAAAATCGGGCGGATAAATTAATGAAGATCCCACACCCATGGCACCTTCTTCCATGGCTTTTTTTACCAATAATTGCATGCTATCTAATTCGGCATGCGTGGCTTTGCGGTTATCTTCGCCCACAACATAAGTCCTGACTGTGCCGGCTCCGATAAATGAAGCAACATTACAACTTATACCTTTCTTTTCGAGAAAATTCAAATATTCTCCAAGCGTATTCCAATCGATTTTATACTTGACATCACCCTGTCCTTTTTGCAGATCAGATTTCATCTTCGGGTTTAATGGACCCATGCTGGTACCTTCTCCCATCACTTCCAGAGTTACACCCTGACGAATATCACTTTGGCTGCGGCCATCCTGAATCAACGATTCCGTTGCCCAGCTCAGCATGTTTATAAAACCAGGCGCAATAGCTTGTCCTTTTGCATCAATTTCATTTTTAGCCTTTTCATTTTTCAGGTCACCAATAAAGGCGATGGTATCGGCATTAATGGCAATATCAGCCATGAAAGGTTTTTCACCGTTTCCATCATAGATCGTACCGTTACGAATGATTGTATCATACTCTGTTTTAGAAGAACAAGAAAACAGGCAGGTGCAGAAAAATATTAAGGGAAGCAAATGTTTCATGAAGCTGAGTTTTCGGAGTGAGGTTAGTTTTTATCCAATTTAAGTCAAATAATTTATCATAAATCAATCAGTGAAAAAAGATTGGATACAAACAAAAAAATCCCTCCAAACTTCAATTTTGGAGGGATTTTTTTTGTTGAAATCGTCTTAACCTTTCACTTTGGTCGTTCCATAAGGTCCGCGTTGAGGTCTTGACAAAGTGGCACTTGCTTCTTTATCACCTATATAATCTTCTTTTTTAGGATCCCATTTCAGTTTTCTGCCAAGCTTCATCGCAGTATGCGCGAGTAGACAAGCGGTACACGAGCGTTGGGCTATTTCCGCATGACTTATCGTTTGTTTCCCACTTTGGATACTTTCAATCCAGTTCTGGTGTTGTTCCGGACTTTCGTATAAATGAATTTCATTTTGTCCGATCACTGATCCAAGAATTTTTGGATCACTTGCGTAAAATGCTTTATTTTCTTTTGCAGCAACTGCGGCGCCAGGATCAGAAGCAGTTACGCCGACATTTCCGCGAGAGACAAATATCCAGCCTTCTGTTCCTTCAAATTTTACACCATTCGGATTTGTTCCGCCAATTTCCATTTCAACGCCATTGGCATATTTCGAATTGACTAAAAAATCGCCGTGGACATCCCACAATCCTGATCCTGGTGCAGGAAACGTTGCTTTTCCTTCAATCTCAATTGGTCCTGTTAATTCGGTATCCATTCCCCAATGCGCAATATCGATATGGTGAGAACCCCAGCCTGTGATCATTCCCGCTCCAAACTGTTCCAAACGTAACCACCCCGGACGCTCATTCAGCATATCAGTCTGAGAATGTACTCGGTCTTTTGTATAATAAATGTCAGGCGTGGAACCCAGCCACATATCATAATTTAAATTAGAAGGAACGGGCATTTTATCAGGGTTTCCTCCGGCAGGATCACCAGGAAGTCCGACATATACTTTTTTCAATTTACCAATCCTGCCATTTCTGACCAGTTCGCAAGTTCTCTTAAATTGCGGCCAGGGATTCATTGACCGTTGCTGACTGCCTAGCTGGAAAATGACTTTTTTCTTAATTACCATATCAGCCATTTGCCTTCCTTCACGGATAGTAAGGGAAGTTGGCTTTTGCATGTAGATATGTTTTCCGGCTACCGCCGCTTCCATGGCTGGCTGTGCATGCCAGTGATCCGGCGTACTAATGATTACGGCATCAATATCTTTCCTTGCTAAAATCTCATGGTAATCGTCGTATGTTTTTACTTCCACATATTTCTCTTTTCCGGTACGTTCAGCATATTTCTTTTCAATCCAGATTTTACCCTGTGCCAAACGGTTTTTGTCCAGATCCGCTACGGCGATCACATGCGCAGCTTCATTTTTTATAATTTCCGGTAAATCGTGAGAGGAGCCAATCCGGCCAAATCCGATCTGTCCGATATTAATTTTATTACTTGGCGCATTTTTTCCAAAAACACTGGCGGGAACAATGGTTGGGAACATGGACGCGGCAATGATACCTGCGGTACCTGTTCCGGCAGTTTTTAGAAATGATCTTCTGCTTTGATTTTTTTCTTCCGAGCTATTCATTGGATTCAGGATTGTTGGGTGATGGAGATGGTAAGCCCCATAGGGCGATGCCCTATGTTAAGGTATGTCGGCCTTTCAGGCCTAGTTGGTTTTGACTTCGTCGGATGGGGTTTTTGCGTAGGCTTTGCTGTAATTCCGCGGTTTTTGTGGTCCAATCGCCCATTCAATTCCTCCAAGAATATGCTTTCGTAAATCGTCTTTTAAATAGTCATCTTTTTCATGTCCTATGGAAGTGTAAAATGCACGTCCGCCATCGTATTCATGCCACCAGACCGATGGGAATATGGTTCCAAAAGTATCAAGCGCTTTTCCCGCAGGTTTCTGAATCGTAGTGTGATCGTTGACCGCCAGAACGTTCAGGTTTACGCTCATTTCTTTCAAAAAATAAAACTCATCTTTTTCTCTATCCCACTTTTTTGGTAAATGTGCCAGTGACGGATTTTTTGAGTCAAGCATTTTTACCGAAAAACTTTGTCCCGGTTCATGCCAGAAAAATGTTCCGCCCAGCATATTTTTAAACCATGTCCAGCTCCTTTCTGTACCACAGGCTGAATGTAATCCAACGAAATTTCCACCAGCCTGAATGTAGCGCATCAAAGCAACACGCTGTGCATCAGTATCAAAAACGTCATTATTGGTGTTTGAAAAAATCAGGGCGTCATATTGTTTCAGGTTTTCGTCAGTGAATTTGGAAGGGTCATCACTTGCGTCAACGGTAAAGCCATACTGTTTTCCAAGAGCCTGAATCGCTTCAACAGAATTAGCAATGTTGTCATGAACATAACCTTTTCCATTTTTGGTATAAACCAGTATTTTAACTTTGTTCCATTTGATTTTTTGAGCATGTGCCGGTATGCTCAAAAATACAAGAGAAAGTGCCAGAAGCAGAAATGTAAAACTCGCAAAAACTGTTCTTTTCATTGTTAAATCATTGATTTATAAAAGTCAGGGAATATTTTTCAGAATCCGATTGAATTTCCGCCATCCACGGGAAGTGATACACCGGTTATAAATTTTGATGCATTTGATGCCAGGAATACTACTGCCCAGCCCACATCGTCAGGTTTTCCCCAGGTTCCCATGGGTGTACGGTCCATGGCTTTATTCCTTCGCGAAGGGTCTCCGTTCATCGCGGTTAGCATCATGGGTGTTTCTATAAATCCTGGTGCAACGGCATTGATCCTTACGTTATATGGTGAAAATTCAGTCGTTAAAGCTTTTACCATACCTGCAACAGCTGATTTGGAAGCTGTATATGCTACAACCCGGTCTATTCCATAAATAGCCGCCATGGATGTGATCATGATAATGGAGCCGGATTTTCGTTCGATCATTCGTTTTCCGCATTCACGTGTCATGGAGAAAACAGCATGTAAGTTCGTTTGTATGACCTTGTCAAAATCGGCGTCTGTCACTTCCACAGCAAATTTCTTCATATTGATACCTGCATTATTTACAAGAATATCAATCGGTCCGCATTTATTCTCAATTGCTTCAACAAGCGCGGGAATGGTATCCAGTTGTGTAATGTCATTGACGAAGTAAGTAGCTTTTGACCCTAACTTTTCAATTGCTTCCTGTAAAACAGATTCCCGGCGACCAGTCAAAACAACTTTTGCTCCGGCTTGCACCATACATTGCGCGATGTAAAATCCAATTCCGCTGCCGCCACCGGTAATCAGGGCTAACCTGCTTTCCAGTGAAAAAACGGATGGCTTCAAGATTTCTTCTTTAATTGATTCAGGCATTATTTGAAGGATATTGGATGAAAAACCTGGTCTTTCGAAGGTTGAATTCGTTTGTGAATATCAACGGGACCATCTTGAATTATTTGTTACGGATTTAAATGTTCAGCGATCCAGAGATTCCCATTTCCAATCCACGTAATTCGGCCAGTGCTTTCAGACGGCCAATGGCTGAATAACCCGGATACGTTTTTTTATGCAGATCATCAAGCATTTGAAAACCGTGATCGGGCCGCATAGGTAAAGCAGAATCGGCATAACCAGCCTCTTTTCTCCTCTTTTCTTCTTTCAATAATGCTTTTACTACATCATACATATCCACGTCCCCATTCAGGTGAGGAGCTTCGTGAAAATTTCTTGTGCCTTCTTCGCGTTTGGTGGTTCGCAGGTGAACAAAATGTATCCGGTCGCCAAAACGCCTGATCATTCCTGGTAGATCATTATCTTCTCTCACACCCAGAGAACCGGTACAAAAGGTGATACCATTAGCTCTGACATCACAAGCATGCATTAGTTGCTCAAAATCAGATTCTGTGCTGACAACACGTGGAAGTCCAAGGAGTGATCTCGGCGGGTCATCCGGGTGAATACAAAGATTTACACCAAGCTCCTGCGCTAATGGTGTTATCTGAGCAATAAAATAATAGAGATTTTGTCTTAACTGGCTGTCCGTGATATGGGCATATTCATCCAGTAAACTTTGAAAAACGGCGAGGTTAAATGCTTCTTCTGAACCTGGCAGACCAAGCAGAACTGTATTGGTCAATACAGAAAGCTGATAGGAAGACATACCCTGAAATTTGCTTTCTGCTGCTATTCTGGTTTCCGGCTCATAATCCAGTTCTGCGCCAGGCCTTTTTAAAATGAACAAATCGAAAATGGCAAAATCCACCCAAACAAACCGAAGTGTTTTTGAACCTTCCGGCATTTCATAATCGAGTGCCGTACGCGACCAGTCAAGCACCGGCATAAAATTGTAACAGACCGTTTTAATCCCGGAAGCAGAAAGATTTTTTAAGGATTGTTTATAATTTTCAATATAAAATTCACGCGAGGGTAAGCCTTTTTTTATATCCTCATGCACAGGAAGGCTTTCAACAACCAACCATGCTAGCGTTGAATATTGATCATTTTTAGCCTCAATTAATTTCCTGCGATTTTCTATTTCTGATAAAGTCCAGACGTCGCCAACCGGAATCTGGTGAAGCGCACTCACCACGCCGCTGCATCCGGCCTGACGAATATCCATTAGAGAAACAGGGTCATTGGGACCAAACCAGCGCATGGTGTGTATCATAAAAAGCAAAAATTGATTTTTTAATAATTCCAAAGGTATAAATATCCGAATATTAATTTGCATTGCAACCGATTGCATAAATTAATTATAGATCGTGTTTTCTTGCTATCTTTCCATTTTATAAGGTGTTATGATCAGATATGGACAGGGAAATTACCATTTACGATATTGCCAGAATACTAGAAATTTCTCCGGCTACGGTTAGCAGGGCACTGAATAATCACCCGGCCATCAACATCAAAACGAAACTTTTGATTAGTGAAAAGGCACATGAGCTTGGGTATCGGTCCAATACTTTTGCGAGTAATCTGCGCCGACGTAGCACCCATACGTTAGGCGTAATTGTTCCACGTTTGAACAGCCATTTCATGTCTGCTGTATTGGCTGGGATGGAAGAGGAAGCAAATGAATCAGGTTATAATCTTTTGATAAGCCAGTCGTTGGAATCTGAAAAAAAAGAGATTGCTAATGCGAAGACTATGTTTAATAGTCGGGTAGATGGATTATTGGTTTCGGTTGCCTATGATACTGACAGTTTTGAACATTTTGAGACTTTCATAAATAGAGGCATTCCAATTCTTTTTTTCGACCGGATTATTGATCATCCAAAATGCAGCAATGTTGTGATTGATAATGAATTTGCAGGTTTCGAGGCGACTTCTCATCTGATAAACCAGGGATGCACAAAAATTATGCATGTTACCGGAAATTTGAAAAGAAATGTTTATTCAGAAAGATTGAAAGGTTATCAGAATTCCCTTAGTCAGAACGGTTTGCTTTTTCAGGACGATTTCGTCATGATAACTGATTTAAGCCAGGAAGCTGGTAAGCTGGTGGCTCAGAAAATCGATGAGATGGAGGTGAAGCCGGATGGAATATTTATTTCCAATGATATATGTGCCGTAAGCTGTATGCAGTCTTTAAAGGAAAAAGGATATATTATTCCAGATGATATTGCCGTTGTGGGATTTAATAATGATCCCATTTCAGAAGTAATTGTACCTAATTTAACAACGGTTTATTATCCGGGAAAACAAATGGGGGAGATAGCAATCAGGAGTTTAGTCAATCACTTAAAAAGGATTCAGAAAATTGATGTTGCCAGTAAAATTGTCTTGCAGTCAAAACTTATCGTCAGAGGATCTTCATTGAAAACAGGTAAATCTTATTGATAATTACTTTGCAACTCCATTTTTATCTTTTGTACCATCTCCTCAGAAACGTCAACCAATGATGCAATTTTTGCATTAGAGAACTCTGTTTCTTTTAAAAGAGATTTGACAACAGTAATTTTATTTTTTTGAATTCCCTTCTTTTCAGCCCGATCGAGCAAAAACTCTTCAATTCCCATAGTCTTTTTATTTTGGTTAATTTCTTCAGGCTCTGTATCAAATTTAATATAAATTGCTTTTGAAATTGATACTATATAATTCTCTTACAAACCATTATGAATCATTCGATTAAAATATAACTATGGGGAATAATGATTTACAATTTCGAATTTAAAATGTAGATTTGATAAAAATGAAATCTTTATGGAAGCATTAGCCGAAAAACTTCACAGCCTGGAAGAATACTTTGAGTTTTGCGAAACGCACGAAGGACGTTTCGAATTCGTAAACGGAGAAATTACAGAGATGTCAGGAGAATCGGTTACAGCGAATCAGATCGCTGGAAATATTCATTTTCATTTACGTGGTTTGCTGCAAGACCAACCATATTTTTTTGTTCAAAATGCAGTTAAATCGCAAGTGAAGGAAGAAGCAATTTTTCGCATTCCCGACTTCTTCATTTTCAAAGAAGAGGGGAATAAAATCAAGTACGCAACCGAGCCATTGTTGATCGTTGAGGTAATTTCAGAAAGCACAGAAAAGATAGATAGAATCATAAAACTTAACGAATACAGATCCATATCGTCATTACAATATTATATTATTGTTGAACAAAATAATTGCTTCGTCGAAATTTATATTCGTGAAGGAGAAAGGTGGTATGTTGAATTTTATGAAAAAATGGATGAGGTAATTAAACTTATATATTTCAACATAGAATTACCGCTCAACTCAGTTTATAGGAAAGTTTCTTTTGAAAAGGCAGTTTGATTTATTATCACTTTTGTTCAAACGATTTTACAAAAACTTGTAAAGTTGCATCATTCCCATTTTTAGCTTTTACCGCTCTGTTAAAAGCAAACATTTTTCCATCATGCGCCCAGACAATATTTGTCGGAGCTGGATTTGATGAGGTCGTTAAAGTTTGACAGCGATCCTGAAAAGGAGCACTTTCGGTTTGGCACAACATAATACTTCCGTTCCAGACATAACTTACATGTTGACCGTCCGGATGCCAGCGTAAATTACCGGAAACATCGGATTCATGTTCAGTTAATTGTTGAGGTTTTCCACCCTTGGGAGACATCAAAAATATTTGTAATACACCTTTTATATCTTTTGCAAAATAAGCAAGAGAGTTTCCATCCGGCGAAGAGCGTACAATACCGGAACAGCCAGGATATTTTGAATCAGCCGTGAAAGTCAGCCTTTTTTGCAATGTACCTTTGGGAGGCATAGGGAAATCAGTTTCAGTTCCTTCCAACGGCCCAAATTCTCCCGGTTTGGTTATGTCATCAGGAATATCAACCACAAATACTTCCGGTACGTCTTTCCCATTTTTGTCAACAACAGTTCCCAAAAATGCTCTTGCAATCTGTCTTTTTCCATCCGGACGAAGATATCCGTTTGTTCCGATCCAGCTGTCACCAGCAGCGTGACTGATTTCATCACTGCCCCGTTTGGGTTCAGGCACTACACGGACTACCAATGCACTGTACCATTCGCCGGAGACATTCTCCGTATTTTTGTCAACATGAACAGCCTTTTTTCTTTTTGAAACGCCAATCGTTCTGAGATTTCTTTTTTTGCCTATGGAATCTTCAAGCGCTTTCAAAATAGCGTCGTTGTAGGTAAACCCAATCCATTGGCCATCTCCGCTCCATTCGTGACGATGTGTACCGCCCCGTAAAGCACCTGGAGTATAGGGAAATGTCAGATCGCGTGCGTCCATATAGATTGGTACGTTGGGTTTGGAATCTTCAACGATCACTCCGGTACGCCGCCACTGCTGATATGGATTTTCTTTGGTACTTTTTGCCAAACCATGAATAAAGACAACTGAATTTTCCTTTGGACTATAACTTACTGCTCCTGCACCGGGTCCCCAGATTTCATTATTTTCAACTTTGAAAAGCACTTTAATTTCACCAGTTTTTACATTTACTTTTTCGATCCGTGCAGATTCAGCAATTCCGCCATCATCCGTGCGCGTATCATATACCAGCCATTCACCGTCGGGAGAAAAATTATCATTATTGTCCAGATCATGATTGTAAGTCAGATCATGAGTAATCTGTTTTTCTTCAGTATCTTTTTCAGGTTGCGGGGATAACATTGATAAAAATAGTATTGTAGATAAAAATAATAGTGTAAAAAATGCGGTTGAAAAAATGGTGCTCATAAAACTTGGTTATTTAGCCGGTGCGCTGATTATGCCCAGATATCTTCCCATCCAGTATGGCAAAAGCCAGATATCACCCGCGCTTTCTTCAGAGGTTCCGCCGACGCCGTCGCGATCAAGGTCAAAGGTATTGCTGTTATGACGTTTAACCGGTTTTTCATCAGGAGGCAAAACTTCCTTTGTTGTTTGTTTACGGAAATTAGGCTCCATTAGCTCTATATCCTTTCTATGGCTGTTTTTAATTGACCAATTGATCAGATCCATCGGATATTCCTGCAAATACCAGATTGCTTCTTTTAAATCAAATTCCTCTGTACCGGTCAAAGCTGTAAATATATTCCAGGCACCATCTTTTTCCGGTCGCTCAACCTGCCAGTGATCCAGGATCTGTTTTTTGTAAGCGGTTTTTAAAGTATCATTAAATGGATAGCGATACAATCCCCAGTATCCGATAAAATACATTTCATCATCCGAGTGATTCCAGCCATCCGACATGTGTTTTGCATGTTCGTCGGCATTGGCAGGTGCTTTCCCTATTTCACTCATTGGGCGCATCATGTTTTCGTAATAACCATATTGATTCATCAGCTCGAACGCTTTGGCTTTGTATTTTTCCTTTTTGGTAAAATAATAGGCGGTTTGCAGCATCGAAACAATATTGGAAGAATTTAATTTCCTGTCACCAACATTGGTTGGAAATGCGTTAACATACTTCGGATTCCATTTTCCCCACATGGTCGGTTTGCCGTCGAAATCGATCAGATACATATCGTTTTTTACAATATGTGACATTACCGTATCAAGCAGCATAATGGCTTTTTTCTTCATTGGCTCGTCGTCAATCAATTCTGCTATTGCGCCGAAGGCAAAAACGTGGCCGATAATTTCATCACTGCTGGTGGTTGATTTCCAGCTCCATTCTTTTTCAGGAGATGGTTGCCAACGCTCAGAATCAGAAAGGTTTTCGATATGTCCGCTGCGTTCAAAAGATCTGGCGGGGAAACCGGGAACCGGATTGACTGTATAAAGTCTTTCAATAGCATCCAGCGATTCGCGGCAATTTTGCAATGCGAAAGAATCTTTCGTTGCCGCATAACGGAAAATTTCTCCGCCCAGATACATGGTTGTCCAAAGACCGTCATTGTCAGAATCTGACATATATCCGGTTGACAGATTTCCTTTCTCCATACCGTCCAGCGAAGCGTTAAATCCGTTCCGGATATGCCTTAAACGAACCTGCTCTTCAAAATAAATAGCTTTATCGTGAAGCGTCATTTCTTTAAATGCAATTTGTCCCAAACCAGCTGTTGTCAAAACCAAAACAGAGTTTTTGGGTCCTTCTGAAATATGGATTACTTTATTCCCCGGCAGCCAGCGTTCACCATAATAATAATCGAATTTGTTATCAGCACGAAGCGCAAATGCCCCCTGATTGGATCCAAACCAGATTTTTTCGTTTATTTCCTTGACAAAAGTGATATTCGTAACAGGCAGTTTTTTATTAATGGCTCCAATTTGTTTTTTAGCCGCAGGATCAAAGTCAATATAGCCTTCTGTGGTACCAATGATAATTTTTTGACCTGTTTTTACAATATCAAATGAAGTGAAGTCGAGACCGTCGAAGGCTTTTGTTAATGTATTGTCAGAAGACAAAACATACAAAGTTTTCTTTCCAAGAATCCAGAAATCACCCGTATTTTGCTGGTAACGAATCGAAATAATTTCGTCATCCGGCAAAGTACCACTATACAGATTTTTTGAATCTTTGATCAGTTGCAGCGATTTTCCATCCGAAACCAGAAAAGTGAAATCCTTTCCATCTGCAAAAAGCTTTGCAGCGGGTAATGTATGTTTTGAAAACAAAGTCCCCGCCCAGGCATTGCTGAAAACGACAGAATCACTCAGATAAACCAGCTGTTTATCATAATTCCCTATTGCAGAAATTTTCTTTGATTTCATGAAGCGATAAGAATTATCTGCTTCTATCGAGCCATGATATAGGAATTGTCCGTCGTAAGGATGTTGTAATCCTTCTTTTGCAAGAATCTGGATGACACCATTTCTATCCGAAAAAGCAGACAATAAATTTAGTTTTGTCGTATCAGCATAATATTTAATACTAAAATCCTGAACAAAAGGTTTGTCTTCGTAAACGGGTTGCTTAGTTATTGTATTACTACAAGAATTGAAAATTAAAGCAGCAAAAAGGAAGAGAAGGGATAAATAAAAGGGTTTAGACATACGGTAAAGGAGTACGTAAATTATTGATATTTTTATCACCGGCAGTTTTTGCTGAGGATCGGTCTTAATGTATACTTAATTTATGTAGTAAGAGACTAATAAAAACTCTTAAAACTCCGCGATAAACTCCCAGAACCCTGCGTTTAACATTTTCAGGAAGCGTAGTCAACATTTTCCTGAAAGAGCAGTGAGATCAGTTTTTTATGTTGAGAAAAATCAGGGATCAGCAACTGAGCTCCTGCGCGTACAAGGCGTGGACGTTTTGCAGGATTGTGTCCAAAACGCTGCAATTCGTTGCTGGTTATGCCAACTGCAACGCCGCCTGCGCGGCGCCCTTCACGGATTTCGTCAGGTCCGTCGCCAAAAACAGCCAGTTCATTTCCGCTCAAATTATTGTCACGGATGATTTTTTCAATAATCATCTTTTTGGAAAACTTTGTGTAATCTTTTAACGCACCGTAAATTCCACCGTCAAACAAGTGTGCATAACCCAGTATTTCTGCTTCATGCCGTACATCTTCGGCATCCGTTCCACTTGCCAGATACATGGTAACACCACGTTCTTTCAATTCATAAAGAAAATCTACCGCACCTTTCATAATAAAATCGCTTTGGCTTAACTCTCCGGCTTCAAGCTTTTGCATGCGCTTGTTCACCATTTCCATCAGGCCCTCATTATAGATTTCTTTATATTGAAACTTATCCAGAATTTCATCATCAGGTACATAACCGAACTCCCGGACCAGATTTACCAGTCCTTCCATTTGAAAGATAGTCTGGATACCGGTTGTTTTGTGAATGAAATCTTTAACCTTTTCCTGTACTTTATGAAACGTTCCGGAGTCAATGGTGTCGTACCGGCGGCCCAATATTGATTTCATCATGACCGGTTCCATGATTTCCTCCCAACCCTGGCGCATAGAACTGATTGTTCCGTCATGATCAAAAACGGCATAACGGATATGTCCAAGACGTTCCATCACATCAGGGTCGCAAATTTCAAACTCTGTTTCCGGAACATATACTGCCTGCCGTTCATTTTCAGCGAGATCAGCGTTGAATATGTAATCAGGCTCATGGCTTATTTTGATAATTTCTTCTCCGCTTGCAGTTCCGGTTGTATATAGCTTCTGAACTGTAACTGCGGCCGCAAAATTTGCGAACTCAGCTGCTTCATTTGCAGGAATTCCTGCTGCCAGACATAATGTAAGTGCACTGATGGTGGTATCTCCCGCGCCAACCGTATCCAGTTTGCCTTTTAATTGCAATCCATGGATTTTATAAATTCCATTGTGATCAAATGCCAGAATACCACGTTCCCCGGACGTTACAAAAACGGGTTTATTTGTTTTGTCAAAAACTGCCTTACCATATTTTTTTAGATCGTCAGCAGGAATTATTTCTTCGGGACTAATTTGAATGCCCGAAAGGGAGGCTATTTCCCGGTCGTTCGCTTTTAATAAAGTGTTCATGAAGCGGTGATTAAAATGACGGGAATCAAGCATAATGATTTTGTCATTATATTTTTGAAACAACTCATTAGCACGCACAATAAATGATTCATTATTGATGCTTCCAGTAACCTGCTGGTTGAAAATAACGGCATCAGATTCAACCAATGCGTTTTCTATTGCTTCCAGAATTTTTTCATCCGTCTCAGTACTCCGTTGATTAAAAATTCCGAAATCAATTCTTGGCTCTTCCTGACCGTCGATAAGCCGTTTTAAATAACTATAAGTATTAAAATTATCCTGCTGTAAAAAAAGAGAAGTTGTATCCGCACCCAGAGATTGTAACTGCGCAGTTAATTCTCTTCCAAAAATGTCATTTCCAATGGCGCCGATAACTTTGATTTTCGCAGGATTCAATGCTGAAAGATTTGCTACCACATTTCCCGCACCACCCGGCGTATAATAATGACGGGAAACCGCTTGTGTTTTTAATCCAGTTTCCACGGAAATTTCAGAACCTTGGTCATCGATGATCCAATAGGAATCAAGGCAGAAGTCGCCATATACCGCAATATTAACAGTAGAAATTTTTTCCAGAATATATTCGATTCTATTTTGATCCATTGGTCAGCCAGATTGTTATGTTCAGGAATTTAATTTTTTGAATATATTTTAGTAACATTCGGATTGTGAATATATACTCTGCACGTAATAAGTTGGACTATCGCAGAACATTTCCTTTCGTATCGGCAATACCGCTGATATAGTATTTTATCTATCCTCCTTCAATAAAAAAGCTGGTTTCAAAATATTTTTTCAGACTAAAAAGAGCCTGATTATGAGCATTTGTGGCCTTTTTGAGAAATTATTATTACGGAATTATTAAATAAATCTGATTTGCGCAAAATGAAGATATATTTACGCAAGTTGCGATATCAATTATGAAATCTCCCCGTAAATTTATAATCATAATTCTGGCAGCTTCATCAATATAAAACATTAGAGACGATTATAATTGCAAAACATACAATTGTTTATATAGTGTTTTAGCATATTTTATTTCCTGATAAAAGGTTTTAAGCTTATTAATTGAGTTCAATTTCTTAGATAAGATTTCAGAATTTCAAAATAATATTAATTTAAGAATAAAATTGACTAAATAAAGAGCTTTAAATTGACCAATTTCTTTTAATTCAGACCCGGTTTTCCTTGACATAAACTTTTACGAACGTGGCCCATCCTGACGAAAAAATTCTGTTCAAAGTAACGCAAGGCGATGAAGCCGCTTTTGCTGAACTTTATAATTACTACAAAACGCCCGCTTTGCGGTTTTCGATCTCACTTCTGAAAGATGAGGAGGAAGCAGAAAATATGCTGCAAGATGTTTTTGTGAAAATTTGGCTGAAAAGGGAGCAGATCAAACCAGACCTGAATTTTAATTCCTATTTATTTACTTGTCTCAGGAATATGGCGTTCGACCATTTCAAGAAAATTGAGAAAAGTGAATTTTTGCGTAAGCAATATATGGAAGTAATGAAGGCTTCTGTGGATGATGAAAAGGAGGAAAAGGAACGACGGATTTATATGGTGCAGGCTGCGGTGGATTCCCTGTCTTTGAAAAGAAAGCAAATCCTTCGATTGAATATTGAAGAAGGAAAATCTTATCAGGAAATTGCCGAATTTCTTAGAATTTCAAAAAATACTGTAAAGAATCAGCTTGTCAAAGCTAAACAGATATTGAGAGAGAAAGTGGATTTTGCTACTGTGTAGCAATTGAGAATTGTTTAGTTCGCAGACTGTAAAAATTAACTTACTCATTTTACCCCGATAACTCTACACAAGATCCCTAAACCCTAAAAAGGAGCCGAAAGGCTCCTTTTTTTGTAATTACTGAAAGTAAATTATTTCAAATCCGAAAGTTTATCAAGATCAATTGCGCCTAAAATACTTTTTAGCTGTTCTATGGAAAGATTATTTCCACTGACATTCACAACAAATCTGTCACCAACCAGTACGTTCAGTTCTCCGGATTTATTTTGGTTGTCATATTTTTCATAACCTTTATGTCCTTCCAGCTTCGTGGTTTTTTCATAACCAGTGGCCGTTTCCTTGTCAATGTCAGCCATTGTCCATGCAGCCAGAGCCATAGTTGCTACGCCAGCTACACCGCCAGTATCAAATATTTCCACATGTGCGGATGCATCGCCCTCACCATTATATTTCGCTTCTGCCCGGGAAATTGTGAAACCCATCGCTCCGTTTTTCTCACCGGTAGCTTCCGTTCTGTTTAGTCCTTCTGCTTTTTCCGGAAGTAATTCTTTCAGTTTTCGAAAATCAACCGGATCTACCGCTTCCTTGTTTTGCATTGTTTTTGCTTTATCGGCAAATTGCTGCATGGCTTCAACGGCATTGGCTGGTTCTTCTTTTTCTTCTTCTGCTTCCTTTTTGCCTCCGCAACCGGATAATAAAAACACTGATGCAAGAGCCAGGGATAATATAGATGTCTTTTTCATACGAGCAGGATTATAATGTTTTCGGGATAAATGCAATTTAGTAAAATAAATTTATTTGACAATCATGCAGTTAACTACCCTTTTCAACAAATTCCTAGATTTTCTGTATCGCGTGTTTTCTTGATTGTATGATGAAGTACAACCCAAGAATAACCACCGGAATACTTAGTATTTGTCCCATATTCAGTGCGTAATTTGCTTCAAAAGCCTCCTGATTTTCTTTCAAAAATTCGTACAGAAATCTCAATGTAAATACCCAAACGAAGAAGACGCCAAGCAAAAGTCCACGTGGTGTGTTTTCTTTGAATTTATTCCAAAGACCCAATAAAATGAAGAAGAGAATGAAGCAGGAAATGGATTCGTATAACTGAGCCGGATGCCTTGGAATTTGCAGGAATTCAGTGTTTTTCATAAAAATAAATCCCCAAGGCACATCTGTCGGGCGTCCAACTATTTCAGAGTTCATCAGGTTTCCGAAGCGGATGAATGAGCCTGCCAGTGCCACTAAAATAACCATACGGTCGGATATCCAGAGAAATGTTTGTCCTGTGGCTTTTCGGCTTCTGGAATAGAGATATAAACCCGTAACAATACCAATCACAGCGCCGTGACTGGCCAAACCGGCATAAGGCGGTAAAATGACTTCAAGAGGCTTTTTAAAAAGCACTTCCGGCTCATAAAAAAGGAAATGACCGACTCTTGCACCAACCACGGTTGAAATAACCATGTACAAAGTCAGTGCATCAATATCTTCCAGCGGTTTTCCTTCTTTTTTGAAGATATGGATCATAATTTGTTGTCCGATTAAAAAACCGGCAGCGAACAGAAGGCCGTACCAGCGGACAGGAAACGGGCCGAAACCCAGCATTTGGGGGATTGTAAAGATTTCGGGATTAACGTCCCAAATTATATAGGAAATCATGCGTTTATGATGTTAATTGTCAAAGATAATACTTTACACAACGAAGCAAAATGAAATTTCTACTCATTGGACTGGTTCGAATTTATCAAGGCGTTTTATCACCTTATTTGCCAAATTCGTGCCGTTATACGCCTACCTGTTCACAATATATGATTCAGGCCATTACTAAATATGGTGTTTTGAAAGGTGTTCCGATGGGATTGAAAAGATTTTCGAGGTGCCATCCCTGGGGCGGTCACGGACATGATCCTGTTCCGTAACTTGACAATTATCCGATGGCTACTTTTCTTAATATTGAATCAATAATTGTTGTGGTTTTTACGCCGTCGGCTTCTGCTTCATAGTTCAATAAAATCCGGTGATTCATGATATCGGGAGCGAGCTCTTTAATATCCTCAGGCAATACATAATCGCGTCCTTCCAGATAAGCCAGTGCTTTTGCTGCTCTGTTCAGATAAATAGTTGCCCGTGGAGAAACACCAAACTGAATATAACGCGCTTCGTCACGCAAACCATAATCCAAAGGACGGCGTGTAGCAAAAACGAGTTCGATAATGTACCGTTCCAGTGTTTCGGAAATATTTACATTATTCACATTTTCACGGATTGCAAAAAGATCTTCTTTGTTCAGAATCGGTTTGATCTGATAATCGAAGTTGATATTCGACATCCGGCGCATAACTTCCAGTTCTTCTGTTTTATTGAGATAATCCACATAGACTTTCATCATAAAACGGTCAATCTGCGCTTCCGGTAGCGGATAAGTTCCTTCCTGTTCAACCGGATTTTGTGTTGCCAATACCACGAATGGCCTGTCAAGCAGATAAGTCTGATCACCGATCGTCACCTGTTTTTCCTGCATCGCTTCCAGAAGTGCAGATTGTACTTTTGCAGGAGAACGGTTTACTTCATCAGCAAGAATAATATTGGAGAAAATCGGCCCTTTTTTTACTTCATAATCACCGATTTTTGGCTTGTAGATCATTGTACCAATTAAATCGGCAGGTAACAGATCGGGCGTAAATTGTATACGGCGGAAATCCAGTTGCAGCACTTTTGCCATTACGTTGATCGTCAGCGTTTTGGCAAGTCCGGGCACGCCCTCTAGAAGAATATGTCCGCCGGTGAAAAGTCCGATCAGTAATCTGTTGAGCAGTCTGTCCTGCCCAACCACTACTTTCTTCATTTCGTCAAGTACTTCTTTTACTTTTTCTAAATACATCTAGTGATTATTTTACCTCAGATTTCCGGGGTTTAGCAAAGAATTTATATTATTGACAATTGGTTGATAATCCTATGTCACCCCTTCGGGGTTTTTTGGTCGGCAGCCGAATATCTGGCTATAATAATGTCATCCCTTCGGGATTTAATTTTGCCTTCCTAAACGCTGCCACGAATTCAGATAGATAAATAATACCATTCACATTATTTATCCCAAACAGCACGTACAAATCTGTCCTTCCCATGAATATCACGAAGAATTTCTACCTGTTTGTAATTTCTTTCTTCAAAAACCTGCTTTGTTCCTGCCCCAAAATGTTCGTTTATTTCGACATAACATTTTCCACCGGTTTTAAGATGATGAATTCCGAAATCAGCAATGGCTTTATAGAATAATTGTGGGTCGCTGTCTTCAACAAAAAGTGCTTCATGCGGTTCGAAACGAAGTACATTCGGGCGCATGGTTTCAGCTTCGGAATAAGTTACGTAAGGCGGATTGCTTACCAGGCAATCGAATTTTATAATATTTCCAGGTAATGGGAAAGTGACATTCAGCATATCCTGTTTTGCAAACTGTACATCTGCAATGAGTTGTCTCGCATTTTCACGCGCCACAGAAAGAGCTTCATCCGAAACATCCCAGGCATGAACCGTAACATGCGGAAGAAAACGTGCAAGAACAATGGCGATACACCCACTTCCCGTACCGATATCCAGAATGGAAACATCTTTATCCGGTTCGGCATAATCACGCGTTACCATTTGAACGAGTTCTTCTGTTTCCGGGCGAGGTATTAAAACGGAGGATGAAACACGGAATTCAAGTCCGCAAAATTCTGTTGATCCTATAATATGCTGAACGGGTTCGTTGTTATTCAAACGTTCAATAATTCCTTCCCAATCAGGCTGTGCTGTATTTTCAGGAACAGGGCGGTCAACAAGAACATCGATATTTCTTAACCGCATGTAATGTTCCAGAAGCATGAACGCTATGGCCTGGGTTTCTTTGGGCGGATAAACATTAATTCCACTAATAATATGTTGATATAACTGACGAGCCGAAGTCATTTTTAGTTGATTTTTTATTCTGATGTCGGAAAGTTAGCAAATTATAAGAACTCACGAAAGTTGAGTTTGAAACGAGGTTTGTATTTTTGTCAAATGAATGAGGATATCAAGTGGATGCAGCGGGCATTATTGCTTGCAGAATATGGTCGCGGAAGTGTTAGTCCAAACCCTATGGTGGGTTGTGTGATCGTACATAACGACCAGATTATAGGAGAAGGCTGGCACCGGCAATATGGGGGCCCGCATGCAGAAGTGCGCGCTGTTGAGGATGTGATCAAAAGAAAGAATGATCACCTGTTTCCGGAAGCAACGGCATATGTCACGCTGGAGCCTTGTTCGCATACTGGAAAAACGCCTCCTTGTGCAAATTTGCTGGTCAGCAAAAATGTTAAAAAGGTTGTTATCTGCAATGGAGACCCTAATCCTTTGGTATCTGGCAGAGGAATTTCAATTTTACGTGATGCAGGGATTGAAGTGGTTTGTGACGTATTGGCTGCCGAAGGATGGAAATTAAACAAACGTTTTTTTACAAGTTTTATAAAAAAGCGGCCTTATATTATTTTAAAATGGGCTGAAACGGCGGATGGTTTTTTGGCAGGAGAAGATGGAAAGCCGGTGCAGATCAGCGGAGCATTTTCCGGTATGCATGTACATAAATGGCGATCGGAAGAAGATGCGATTCTGGTTGGCTTTAATACTGCAATCAATGATAATCCGAATTTAAATGTCCGTCATTGGGAAGGAAGAAATCCGGTAAGAATAGTTTTGGATCGAAATCTGCAACTTCCGGATTCGTTAAATTTATTCGATAACGTACAACCAACGATCGTTGTTAATTACATCAGGGAATCAGAGCAGGTAAGTGTTCCGGAAAGATATGCTCAAAATTTTCACACTTCTTTTTTGAAAATTGATCAAGGCGAAAATGAAATAGAAGAAATTCTATTCAAACTGCATAAACGTGGTATTCAATCCATACTCGTGGAAGGTGGTTCGAAAGTTTTGTCCTCCTTTTTGAATTCAGGATTGTGGGATGAAATCAGGAGATGCCAGAGTTTAAAAACAATCGGCAGCGGTATCAAAGCACCACTGCCGATGGGAGTATTGACAGGTTCTGAAAAAGTTGAGGACGATTTGTGGAGTTATTATTTGAATAGTTTTTAAGGATTATAACTAACCTATTTATCCGTAAAATTTATTTTTTGCTGCTCCGAACGTGGGATATGCCTAATTATTCGTTCAATTATGTATTCCTTTGTAACATAAGTATTTACACTCAGATCATATTTTTGCGTAACTTTTAATTCTACTTCGAGCCTGTCACCTTTTGAAAAAGCCTGACCATTATCAATTAGCTGCATAAACGTTGTATCTTTTATTTTGGCAGCTATTTTATTTCCACGATGATAAAATTCCCACTTTAAATTGGGTTCAAAAGAAATTTTTATGATGCTTAATAACGCAACCTCATAAATAGTTTTTGTTTCAGAATCAATTTCTTCATGTAGCACACTCATTTGTGGGAAATCAATTTTTTCGATTTTCACTAGTGTATTTTCATTATTATCTGTTATCTCAAAAGCTTCAATTGATGGGTCATTTTGTAAGGTTTCGAAATTTTGTGCAACTGCTTCATTAGCAAGCGGGCTGTTTTTATAGACTTCGTAAGTAAGGTTCTGTATAATAATAACCTTTCCATTATTCGTGGTTATTTTGACCTTTTCATTATCAAATTCTGTGGCGTGCTCCTTATTTTCTTTTAAAAGCTTTTTTAGTTCTAAAAATTCTTTTAGAGTTGTAATTATAGCTCCAAGTGTGAAGAATTCGGGTGTGAAAATATGTTTTAACGCTTCTATAATAGTTTCGATAATCTCTAAGGAAACCAGAAAACTACCCTGTTCAAGAGCTTTTATTTTTATTTCAATTTTTTTATCCGAATGGGAAATTTTATTTATTTCCTGAATAATGGTTGTTATGTGTAAGAGGCTGTTAATAAATACATTAGCATCAATCTGGTGATATTGGCCATCATAGCGTATTTTAAATCCATTAGCAATATTTTCAGTAGATGGTGTCATATCACTGGTAACTTTTGAAATACTAAAACTTATTAATCTGATGTGAATTTGACGAGAATTCCGAAAGAGCGTCACTACGTCTCATCTGCGTTATTTAATTAAATAGATATGCTTCTAAACATTATTTCTATATCAAACACTCCACATATCCTCTTCGGAAGTCCATATATCCCAGGCTTTCTCCGCCTGCATTTCGAGCATTTTTAATCCGTTATGAACAGCGGCTCCTTGCGCGGCACCGTTTTTCATGAATAGCGTTGTAGTAGGGTTGTAGACTAAATCGTATAGAAAATGGCCTTTGGAAATAAACTGATATGGAATTTCCGGACAGGTCTCGGTATTTGGGAAAGTGCCAAGTGGTGTAGTATTAATTATCAGCATATGGCTTTCTATAATCTCCTGTGTCAACTCTTCATAAGTAATTGAGTCTGCACTTTTTTGTCTGGATACTACTACATATTCTGTTTGCATATCTTCCAGGGCCGTTTTAACAGCTTGTGCAGCACCCCCATTTCCCAATACCAGTGCTTTAAAATTACAGCAGGCCTCTCCACGGCGGTCCATCCACTCTGATATAGATTGTTTGAATCCGTAATAGTCTGTATTAAAGCCTTTTGTGCTTCCATCTGCGAAAATTTTAATTGTATTTACCGCCCCAATTCGTTCGGCAGATGCATCATCCAGGTCATCCAGAAATGGAATTACTTCCTGTTTGTAAGGAATTGTTACGTTTAGACCTTTGAGTTCAGGATGTCTTTTCAGTAAAGCAGAAAGATTTTCAAGTTTTGGCATTTCATACAGATCGTAGCTGCAATTCAAAATCCCCTCACGTACAAATTTTTCTGAAAAATAACGCTTCGAAAAAGAATGTGTAAGAGGGAAACCTATTAATCCATATAAATCCATAAGTACAATATTGGGAATCATATAACGCCATCAGACTTGATCGTCAGCATTTTACGAAGTGGAAAACGAATAGTTTTTTAGAAATATTCTTTGTTAGAAGAGACGAAGTTACTTCACTCTTTCATGAATAACAAAAACACATTACAGCGTCAAGCGATCTGTTTTAAACAGGAAATAAGTTTTAAACACTGAATTTATTTAACGGCTGTTTTTGGTTAGCTAATTTTTGTAATAAAAAATATTTGTCTATCTATTGTATCTAACTATTTTTTAGTTAACATTAGAAGTAATTCTCTACAACTCTCTGAAATAATTCTACTTTATTAATTAATGATATTGAAAAAATTCTACCTCCTGGCTACATTAGTTATGTTAATCTCTAATGCTGCATTTGCGCAGTATCGGCTGCTTTTAAGAAACGAGTCGTTCACACCGGAAAAAAATGTTTCTGTGACAGGTGTGGCTGAGCTAAACCGTAAAAAGATTTCTCTTAACCGAAAGTCATTTGTCATCATACAATTTGAAGGAACTCCAACAGAGGCGGAAACCGCTGAATTAAAAACAAATGGAATTGAATTGCTTGACTATATTCCAAATAATGCCTATTCTGCTACCGTCACCGGAAACATTTCAGCAGCTGTTTTACAGCGTGTTAAGGCAAGATCAGTAATTGAATTATCGGCGAGACAGAAAATACAGGTTTCCCTGGCAAATGGAAATGTTCCGACGCATGCTGTCAAAGTTGCCGGCACGGCAGATGTTTGGGTGAGTTTCCCTAAAACCTTTTCCTTTCAGGAAGTTTCGGATGAACTGAGGAATAAAAATTTTTCTATCACTTCTGATCTTTTCAAGCAGTATGGTATCCTGGAGTTACGTATACCTGTAAACCGTATTGGCGAACTGGCCTTGCTTCCGTTTGTTCAATATGTGCAGGCTGTTCCAAAAGAAGATATGCCAATAAATGATCACAGCATCGTAAATGCACGGGCCAATGTGTTGGGTTCTTCTTTGGCAGGAGGTCGTAATTTGCATGGAGAAGGTGTGGTAATAGGGATTGGGGATAATTCAGACCCGCTTTTACATGTAGATTTTACAAACCGGATTATTAACAGAGAAGCTGTTGAGGTAAGTGGCTCACATGGTCTGCATGTTATGGGCACTCTTGGTGGTGCTGGAATTCTTAATGAAAAATATAAGGGATATGCTCCCAAAGCAACCATCGTCGCCCATTATTTTTCAAACATACTGGCTTATTTACCAACTTATGTCAAAGATTATGGTATGGTTGTTACCAATAACTCCTACGGTAATGACGTGACTAGTTGTGAGTCATTCGGTACTTACGATTTATATTCTCAAATGCTGGATCAGCAGGCTTTTCAAATGCCTTACCTGCAGAATGTTTTTGCGGCTGGTAACAGCGGAACGAGTACATGCAGCCCGTTTCAAACCGGTTTTGGAAATATCCTGGGCGGATATCAAAGTGCAAAAAATATAATCAGTGTTGGAAATACTTCTCTGGAAGGTAATATTTCTGAAAGTTCAAGCAGAGGTCCTGCAAAAGATGGACGTATCAAACCTGAAATCGTAGCGCAGGGATCTAGTATTACATCCACTATTCCAACGAATTTATACGGAACCTCATCGGGTACCAGCATGTCAACACCGGCAGTGACCGGAAGTATTGCTTTGCTTTACCAGCGGTATAGAAGTTTAAACAATGGCACTAATCCAAAAAACGCATTAATAAAAGCGCTGATTTGTAATGGCGGAATTGATAAAGGAAATGCGGGTCCTGATTTCAAATATGGTTTTGGCTGGATTGACCTTTTGCGTTCTGTTAAAATGATGGAAAGTAAAAGTTATCTGAATGACTCTTTGACAAACGGGTCTTCAAAAACACACGTTATCACGGTTCCGGAAAACACTGCGCAGCTCAAAGTGATGTTGTATTGGAATGATCCTGCCGCCGCAATTTTTTCCGGACAAACATTGGTTAACGATCTGGATATTGAAGTTACAGACGCTTCGTCGGTAAAGACCTTACCCAAACTTCTGGACGCAGCACCTTCCAATGTTAATAATCCTGCATCCACCGGTGCCGACCATATCAATAATATTGAACAGGTGGTGATTGATAAACCAGCAGCTGGAAATTACACGATAACAATTAAAGGAACGGCCATCAACCAAAATCCCAGACAGGAATATTTTGTAGTTTATGACGCACTTCCGGTAGAAACCACCATTACCTATCCGATCGGAAATGAACACGTGAAGGACGGGGATGTTATGTATATCAACTGGGATTCTTTCGGTAATGAAACAAATGGTTTTTCAGTTCAGTATTCTATTGATAATGGTTCTTCCTGGATTGATATTAACACGGCTGTTGATCCTGGTCTCCGACAGCTCAGCTGGACAGTCCCATCGGTAACAACAACGCAGGCAAAAATTAGAATTTCCAAAAATGGTACAGATCAGGTAAGTACCAGTGAAGCATTTACAATCGTCGGTGTCCCGGTGCCAACATTAAATCCGGTGCAATGCGAGGGGTATATTGCCATGAACTGGGACGCTGTTGCGGGTGCGACCGACTATGAAATAATGATGCTGCAAGGTGATGAAATGGTTTCTGTCGCAACCACCACAGCTAATAATTATACTTTCAGCGGTTTGTCAAAAGATCAGATTTATTGGGTCTCGGTCAGAGCGCGGGTAAATAACATTCCGGGAAGAAGGGGAGTTGCTTTATCCCGAAAACCAGATAATGGAAGTTGCGGCGGAACGATGTCGGATAATGATTTAAAAATTGATGCGATTCTCTCTCCGGCATCTTCCGGACGGAAATTTACTTCTACGGAATTATCAGCATCTGCAAGTATCAAAGTCAGAATAAAAAACCTGGATGATGCCACCAGTAACGGAAGTTTCAACATCAGTTATTACCTTGATAATAATCTGATAAGAGAACAAAATATTTCGCCTGCCATCGCTGCCGGCGGTACTTATGATCACACTTTTGATGTCACTGCTGATCTTTCCGCTGTAAAATCCTATGTGCTGAAAGTAGTTGTAAATAAAGCTAGTGATGCAGTTGCGGGGAATAATACGCTGACTAAAACATTTGTCCAGCTGAGTAATGCCAGTGTAGCTATGCCGTTTTCGGATGATATGGAAACTTTATCACAGCAGGAATATCTGGCAAAACAAATGGGTTTTTCGGGTTCAGATCGGTATGATTTTACGGGGAGTACTGCCTCCGGGCGGATCCGTACTTTTGTAAATTCCGGCGTTGCATTTTCCGGAAACAGGGCGCTTACAATGGATACAGATCGTTACGTAGCGGATGGCAATACGAATTATCTGGATGCTACCTTTAATTTATCCGCTTTCAACGCGGCGACGGATGATATCCGGATGAATTTCAGATACAAAAATCACGGAGAAGCCAGCAGCGCGGACAATAAGGTTTGGATAAGAGGAAAGGATACTGATGGCTGGATTGAAGTATATAATCTTTTTACAAATCAAAGTGGTGTTACCGAACCCTATAAATTGTCAGCGGATATTGAGATCAGCCACATTCTTGCAGCTAATGGAAAAACCTTTTCACCAAGTTTTCAAATCCGCTGGGGACAATTCGGCAAACTTCTGGTTTCTGACGTTTACAATGGTGCTGGTTATAGTTTTGACAATATTCAACTTTTCCAGGTTTCCAACGATGCCCAGCTTGTGAGCCTGAACAATCCGGTTGGAGGCTGTGGAATGGGGAATTCAGAACTGGTTAAAGTCACGGTTCGTAACAATTCTGCTAACAGCCTTTCACAAATTCCTGTTAAATTCCAGATCGATAATGGTGCCGTCATCGCAGAAGCAATCGCTTCTTTAAATGGAAAAACCAATGTGGATTACACTTTCCAGGCCACCGCGGATTTGTCTGGTCCTGGCCCGCACACTGTGAAAGTCTGGACGGATCTGTTGTCAGATTCTAACCGGTCGAACGACGTTGTTACTACCCAGATGTATAATTCTCCTGTAATTTCTTCTTTCCCTTATCTGGAAGATTTTGAAAAGGGAAGCGGATACTGGTATACCAGCGGAACCAACGTTTCACTTGCCTATGGAACACCCGCCTCCTCCAAAGTCAGCAGGGCGGCAAGCGGAACAAAAGCCTGGAAAACCGGTTTGACGAGCACTTATAACATAAATGAAACATCTTATCTTTATTCACCTTGTCTCGATGTGCGGGGTATGGTCGTGCCCACGTTAAGTTTTAACGTGGCCCTGGATTTTGAAGATTGCGGAAAAGCAGCCTGCGATTTTGCTTTTATGGAATATTCAACAGACGGAATTACCTGGCGGCGCCTGGGTGCAAATAATATCGGGACAAACTGGTATAACAAAACCTATACAAATAATAATGCATGGAGTACTCAGGATTATACCCGCTGGCATGTTGCGACAATTGCCCTACCAGCAGGTAGTGCCAATTTACGCCTTCGTTTTGCAGTGAAAAGTGATGGAGATATCACCCGCGAAGGAATTGCGATTGATGATATTCACATTTACGATAATCGCAATGGCATTTATGACGGATCAAGTATGTCTGTTGCAGCAACAAGTTCAGCCGGGGAAAAAGAATGGATCAATTATACTTCCAACGGCGCTTTAATTGCTTCGGTTTATTCTAATAATCAAAATCTGGGTGCTACGGATGTCCGTGTTTATATCAATTCCGGCTCAATTCGTAATGTTAACGCTCAATATTATGGTAATAGAAATATTACGATCAAACCTGCAAATTATACCCTCGCAGATTCTGTAACGGTACGTTTTTACTTTCTTGATACAGAAACAGAAAAGCTGATCAACGCCACAGGGTGCAATGGTTGTGGGAAACCGGCATCTGCAACGGAGCTTGGGATTTCAAAATACAGCGATAACAATGATGCCAATGAGGATGGCAGTGTTGCCAATAATAACAGCTCCGGCTGGTTGTTTATCAATGCACCAAAAGTAAGAAAGGTGCCTTTTGACAAAGGGTATTATGCAGAATTTAAAGTGAAAAATCTTTCGGAATTCTGGCTTAGTAAAGAAACGATGGGCGTGGTTGCTCCTTTACCAGTGGAATTGCTCAGTTTCACGGCCAGGAAAAAAGACGGTCCGGATTCTTCCACGGATGTTATAACAGAGTGGGTAACCTCATCAGAAGTCAATTTCAGTCATTTTGAAGTTGAAGTTGCCAAAGGAAATGATGCTTTAAAACTCGGTCAGTTTATAAAACTGAGAGATATTTTAGCTGACGGAAGTCCAAAATCAGGTCAGCATTATTCCTTTGTTGATTATGAAGCGAATAAATCCGACGTCAGATATTATCGTTTAAAAATGGTTGATCTGGATGAATCATTTCAATATTCGAAGGCCGTTTCTGTAATTATTGAAAACAAAATTGACTGGCAGGTTTACCCAAATCCATCCAAAGATATTTTTAACATAGTCTACCAGGCCAATGTTGGTGACCAGGTTTCTGTCAATGTCATTGATCTGACCGGGCGATATTCATCCCAAAGTAACTTATCCGCAAATGGCTCAGTTCAAAAACATCAGGTCAATCTGGGATCTGCGCAGTTTTCACCGGGATTGTATTTTGTAGAGGTTGTGGCAGGAAAGAAAAAGGAAGTGTTCAGGGTAATGAAATCAAATTAAAACTAAAAAACGCACAAGCCAACTTTTGTCGGCTTGTGCGTTTTTTAGTTTTCTATACTTTAAATGTGGTTGATAAACTTCGGCGCAGTTCTTTTTTTCGAAGCTTGTTCATACGCATAAGCAATACTCAAAAGTCCGGGTTCATCGTATGATCTTCCCAAAAACGAAAGCCCGATCGGAAGCTCCCTGACCAGTCCCATTGGCAGCGTAATGGATGGATAACCCGCCATGGCCGCGGGGCCATAAGAGCCATAACCCGTAAAGAAATCACCATTTACAGGATCAATACACCAGGACGGACCTGTTGCCGGACCGCATAAGGCATCCAGTTTATGCTCGTCAAGATGCTGGTCAATCACTTTTCTGACACCCATTATCTTTTCGTGAACTTCCAGATATTTAGCACTTTTCAGATCACCCCGGGTTTGTGAAAGTTCCAGTAGATCCTGCGGGAAAATCGGCATTGCTTTTTCCTTATGGTCGTTATTGAATTTTATAAGTTCTTCCAATGATTTTACTTTACCATTCGCTTTGCTCAGATAAGCGTTCAAACCATCCTTAAATTCATATTGAAGCAAAGGGCCTTCGGAATTTCCCAGGTCTTTTATCTTTACAAATTCCAGTTCAACCAGTACGGCGCCTTTACTTTTCATCAGATCAATCGCATCCTTAAACAAGGAATCAACGCCTTCATGTTTTTTGAGAAAGGTTTTTTCTATCCCAATCCGTTTTCCATTCAGGCCGTCAGCTTTTAAAAATGAAGTATAATCGGTCAACGCTTTTCCCTTACTGCTAGCTGTGACTTCATCATTAATATCAATTCCCGTCATTCCACCCAAAAGCAACGCGGCATCACGGACTGTTTTGCCAAACGGCCCGGCGGTATCCTGGGTTTTGGAAATCGGGATAATGCCTGATCTGCTTACTAATCCGACAGTTGGTTTTATTCCTACTATATTATTCATCGAAGCCGGACAAGCGATGGATCCGTTTGTTTCAGTTCCTACCGATACCACACACAAATTTGCCGCAACCGCTACCGCAGAACCGGAACTTGAACCGCAGGGAGAACGATCAAGCACATAAGGATTTTTTGTTTGTCCGCCCCGGCTGCTCCATCCGCTGGATGACCGGTCGGAGCGGAAATTTGCCCATTCGCTAAGGTTGGTTTTTCCCAAAATTACCACGCCTGCATTGCGTAATTGTTTCACAACAAAAGCATCTGTTTTGGCAATATTTCCTTCCAAAGCTATGGATCCGGCGGTGGTTTGCATTTTATCGGCCGTGTCAATATTATCTTTTAACAAAACCGGAATTCCGTGTAACGGCCCCCTGATCTTGCCGGCGGCTCTTTCCCTGTCAAGGTCGGCCGCGATTTTTTGTGCATCCGGATTCAACTCTATAACAGCATTTATTCCCGGTCCCTTTTTGTCAATTTCAGCAATACGTTCAAGATAAAGTTTCACCAATGATTCAGAGGATGCCTTCCCGGATTCCATCATCTTTTTAAGATCATCAATAGTCAGTTCATTGAGCTTAAAGTCTTTTCCATCATAATTTTTCAAATGATTTGGTGTCGAATTGAAATCGGACATGGTTATACCAAAAAGTGACAAACCGGCAAGGGAACTGGTATGAATAAAATTTCTGCGTTTCATGGAGTTGTGATAAGAGTGAATCTAAATATAGAAGAAAAAATATCAGATCTGCAACAGAAATTCATGCCTGTCCGAAAGTATAATTATGGATTATTTCTGTTTATCTGTTTAAGTTATGAGTATGCAATTCATCCTTTCTATCAAAATGAAGTATTATTCAGCCTTCCTTTTTCTACTGATCAATTTCGTAGCTTCCGCACAAATTTCGCGTACGCAGCCAGTTTCAATAATACTGGATACAGACATAGGGCCGGATTATGACGATGTGGGTGCCATGGCAGTTATGCACGCACTGGCGGATAGGGGAGAAGTGAAGCCGCTAGCTGTAATCGCCAGCAATAAAAATGCTTTTGTAGCACCAACGATAGAAATTCTGAATACTTATTTCGGTCGACCTGAATTACCAATCGCCGGTCCGAAAGGAAATGCGCCCGATATGGGCGCGTCCCAGAAATGGCCGGAAATGCTGGTTGATAAATATCCACATGAAATAAAATCAACGGACGAAACGCCGGATGCTATCCAGACATATCGTAAAATCCTCGCATCACAGCCAGATCAAAGCGTAACCATTGTGACGATCGGTTTTTTGACCAACCTTTCCAATTTGCTGGAATCTGAGCCAGACAAAATTTCCAATTTATCAGGTATGGATCTGGTAAAAAGAAAGGTAAAAGAACTGGTTTCCATGGCCGGTGGTTTTCCAAATGGAAGGGAATTTAATGTTTATATTGATTCCACAGCTTCTGAAAAAGTATTTACAAAATGGCCGACACAAATTATTTTCAGCGGTTTTGAAATAGGAAAAGAAATTAAAACAGGACTTAGATTAATTGCTGATCAAAAGCTGGAAAGTCCGGTAAAGGATGTGTATGCCCTGGCAATGCCAAAAAGCAAGGAGGACGAACAGGGCAGAATGAGCTGGGACCAGACGGCCGTGCTCGTAGCAATTCGCGGAGCTCAGCATTATTTTGATCTGAAAAGAGGAAAAATGGTTGTGGATGGAGCCAAAAATTCATGGCGCGACGACCCGATGGGACCGCACGCCTACCTAACACCCGAAATGCCTTTTAATGAATTAGCCATGATTATTGAATCTTTAATGATGCACAGGGGAGGGAAATAAATATATACGCTGTGTGCTTTGTGGTGAAAAACTAAACAACCATCGAAGTATTATTTCCAGGATTTTTCTACATCACCAACGGCATCCTTAATAATATCAAAATCATGTCGCAAACGTTGCGTGAAAAGAGCCACATCAAAGCTGTGAGCAACAATATTGGCTTCTTTTTGCCAAACTTATTGTGAGCTTTCTTAAAGCTTGATAAAGATATTTTTTCTGTAAAGCAGCAAAGCAGGTATAAAATTGATTGAAACAAAAATCAAAGCATAGATCAGACTGGCCAGTTCTGGAGGAACACCGGTTGCTATCAAAGTATCCACAAAGTGCTTGTTTAATGTCTTGTCACCAAAAGGCAGGAGATAAAGGAAAAGCGCAAAAACATCAGCCAGAACATAAATAGTAATGGCATTTGCACCGAAAATAATGCCCGGTTTAGTGCCTTTCTGATAACCTGAAATATCTGTTATGAAATACAATGCGCCAAAAAGCAAAGCCGCAAAACCCGAAGTGACCAGCACAAAAGAACTTGTCCAGAGATTTTCATTCACAGGAAAACCGAGTCCCCAGAAATAGCCGGCAGCGGCGGTGAAAAGGCCAATTGTCATCAGATAACTAACTTTTTCTGTTGGAGAATAATCAGTCAGCATCAGTTTTCCAGCCAGCATTCCGGTGATTCCCGTCACTATGCAAGGAAAAGTGCTTAAAATCCCTTCCGGATCCCAGGTTCCCTGCCACATTTTTCCGGGTAAATATTGCTGATCAACCCAGGCGGCCAGATTCACCCCGCGTTCAAGCATTATCTTTCCGTATCCTGGTGTCGGGATCAATGTCATGACGAGGCAATAGAGAATCAGAATAATTATCCCGGTAATCGCTTGCTGTTTCCAGTTGGTATTCAAAAATAAAATGGCGCAAACAAGAAAAACGAGGGCGATTCTGTGTAAAGTGCCGGTCCACCGCAAGTGCATCAGATCAAAATCCGGCATCATGTTCAGAAACATGCCAACGGCGAATATTTTAAAAGACCGGATAATGATCTTTTTGTATAACTCAGTTTTGGGACTTTTCTCTTCCAACTTTTTTGAAAAAGCAAAAACAATGGAAACGCCGACGATAAAGAGAAAAAATGGTGCAACAAGATCAGTGAAAGTAAGTCCGTTCCATTTGGAATGACGCAAAGTGGCGTAAACATATGCTTCGCTTCCCGGAAAATTTACCGTGATCATCAGCGCAATGGTAAAACCGCGCATGGCGTCCAGAGAAATTAAGCGCGTTAATGTTCCGCTCCGATTAATCATATTTCACGTTTTTAGATTTATATACGTAGCTGAATATGTTAAGGGCTATCGGTTTAAGGAAATAAGATTGTGAATTCCGTAATCGTTTGAAATCCTTTTTATAATGGTATGTTTTACCGAATTTGCAGTATCATCATTACGATCAGGCGAGACAATTTATTTCCGGGAAGTAACTTTGAAAAAAAACCTTAACGAATTCATAGATATTTAAAATGAAGAAAACTTTCTCATTCATTATTGCCTCTTTTATGATGTTGGCTTCATGCAGTCCATCCGGAAAATTTTCCAAAGAAGAAGCGCAAAAAATTGCCGTTTCCTGGAAACTCATTACAAACTTTACTGACGTTGACGGGGTGTTTCAGGCAAAATTCACAATTAAAAACGGAGGTAATATTGCCCTGAATGATAAGAACTGGACATTGTTTTTCAACATGTCGCCAAGGCCGATCCAAACCAATAAAACACCTGAGCCAGCCATTGTGGAGCATATCAACGGCGACTGGTATAAACTGAAACCCGGTAAAGATTTTAAATTGAATGCCGGCGATTCCATTACTATCAACTATACCGGAACGGAAGGTGTAATCAAGGAAACGGACGCACCCATGGGATTGTATTTTGTTTTTTATGACAATGATGGAAAGGAGCAGGATATCGTTGAAGTTGCCAATTACACGGTTGAGCCTTTCACAACGAAAGAACAAATTTTACGTGGAAAAATGGATTTGGAGCCACTTCCCACAGCAGAACTTCGTTACAATCAAAATCTGGTGATGTCCACGTTGGGTACAGATCAGCTTCAAAAGATTTTCCCGGCTCCGGTGAAAGTTGTGAACAGTGCCGGTACTTTCAATCTGAATAATGAAACGGCTATTTACTTCGAAGCGGGACTTGAAGGAGAGGTGAAATATTTAAGTGAAAAGTTAAAAACGCTTACCGGCAAGGATTATCAGCCCAAAAGCGGTTTGCCGGCAACAGCAGGAACGAATGATATCATTTTGAAATCAGGGAAAATCCAGGTTAACGGTGCTTCGCGTGAGGCTTATAATCTGGGAATAAATGGTAGTGGTGTTACGATTACAGGAAATGATGCGGCTGGTGTTTTTTACGGTATACAAAGCTTACTGGCACTTATTCCGCTGGAAATTTATCAAAAACCGGCTGCTACAATTGCATTGGGCTTTACCCAAATTGAAGATGCACCGCGTTTTTATTTCCGCGGTTTACATCTGGATGTGAGCCGTAATTTCCAGACGAAAGAATCTGTCAAACGTATTCTGGATTTACTAGCTACCTATAAAATCAATCATCTCTTATTTTATACAACAGAAGATGAAGGCTGGCGTGTAGAAATTGATGGTTTGCCTGAACTGACAAAAGTGGGTGCGCAACGCCAGCATACAACCGGTAAAGAAACGTCTGTTTTACACCCTTCTTATGGTTCTGGCCCGTTTGCAAACGCGGAGGGGAAATATGGAAGCGGATTTTACACGAAAGCAGATTTTATCGAAATCCTGAAATATGCCAATGAAAGACATATCAAGGTAATTCCGGAACTGAACTTCCCGGGACATGCACGTGCTGCGATCAAATCCATGGAAGCGCGTTATGAACGCCTGATGAAGGAAGGAAAAGAGAAGGAGGCCAACGAATATCGTTTGATCGATCCGGATGATAAGTCGGTTTATCTTTCTGCCCAGGGATATAAGGATAATGTCGTAAGCGTTGCCCGTGAATCAACCTATCATTTTTTTGAAAAAGTGGTGGATGAGATGGCGAAAATGTATAAGGAAGCAGGTTTGACAATGGATACTTTTAATACCGGCGGAGATGAAGTAGCTGAGGGGGCGTGGACAGGTTCTCCCATGGCTGCAAAACTGATCAAAGAAAACCCGGAAATAAAAAGCGCGCGAAATCTGCAATCTTACTTTTTCAGAAGACTGGTGCCACGTCTGGAAAAGCGGAATCTTAAAATTCATGGCTGGGAAGAAATTGCTCTGACCAAAACACCGGCCGGAAAATATTTACCAAATCCTGAATTTGTTGGTCGCAACGTGGTGCCTTATATCTGGAATAACGTATTTGATGTGGATCTTGGAAACCGTCTGGCGAATTCAGGGTATCAGGTGGTACTCTGTAATGTTACCAATTTCTACTTCGACATGTCATACAACAATGATCCGAAAGAGCCGGGATTGTATTGGGGAGGTTTTGTAAGTACCTGGGACAACTGGGCATTTGCTCCTTTTGATATGTTCAAAACAACGTTTTCGACCGGGATGGGAAAACCTATGAAGGAAGAATTTGTGGGGAAAGAGAAATTGAAACCGGAAGCCAGGAAGAATATTCTCGGCCTGGAAGCGGAGCTTTGGGCTGAAACGATCAAAGGCAGAGATATGATGGAATATTCCATTCTTCCTAAATTATTAGGGTTCTCAGAAAGCGCCTGGTCTAAGGAAAGAACCTGGGAAACAATAGAAGACAAGACAACCCGTGACAAGGCCATTGCAGCAGGCTGGAATATTTTTGCCAATTCTATCGCACAAAAAGAAATTCCAAGATTGAGTTATCTGAACGGCGGCTACAATTATCGGTTGCCACTTCCGGGTGCCATTGTGGAAGGCGGAATGCTGAAAGCAAATGTTGACTTACCCGGATTGGACATTCGTTATACTACGGATGGTTCCGAACCTACTGCGCAATCGGCGTTATACAGCGCACCTGTGAAAGTTTCGGGTATTGTGAAACTGAAAAGTTTTGATAAAGCAGGCAAATCGAGCCGGGCCAGTGTTGTGGAGGCAAAATAACCTGATCATTTCCGGATCAATTTTTTAAAATTGATCCGGAAAACAATAGCCCTTTATCGATCAAAAAGACTACTACCTAAGCATATCCAATAAAATTTATTACTTCTGTTTTTTGATGAATATAGGCGTAGATATCGGAGGGACCAACATGCGTGCCGGGATAGAATTGGGCGGATCCATTACCAGTCAGAGTAATGTGCTGCTCGAAAATAAGGATTCACTTTCCTCTACCTTGACCCAGCTCATGGATTTGATCCGTCCCTATACCAAATATCCGGTAAAAGGAATTGGTATTGGTGTTCCCTCAGTCGTAAATGTTGACAAGGGAATTGTTTACAATGTGATGAATATTCCTTCCTGGGAGGAAGTAGCGTTAAGAGACCTCGTGGAAAAGGAATTTAATCTTCCCGTCTCTATTAATAACGATGTCAATTGTTTTACGTTGGGCGAGCATCGTTTTGGTGCTGCAAAAAAATATAAGTCCGTGGTTGGAATGGCTATCGGGACGGGAATTGGTTCCGGTGTCATTATCAATAATGAGTTGTATCAGGGAAATAATTGTGGTGCCGGGGAAATTGGTATGCTGCCTTACCGTGATTCTATCCTGGAAAATTATGTCTGCAACCGTTTTTTTGAGGATACATTAGGAATGGATGCCTTCAAGGCGCATGAGGCTGCGATAGCGGGAGACTCTAAAGTCATAAAAATCTGGGAAGAATTTGGTGGTCATTTGGGCGTTGTTATTAAAACGATCCTGTATACCTACGATCCGGAAGCGATTATTTTAGGAGGTTCGTTGACCAAGGCACACCAGTTTTTCAAAGCCAGAATGCTGGATAGTCTTAAAGATTTTGCTTATCCGGAATCCATCAAAAGGCTAACTTTATTACTTTCTGAAAATGAAAATATTGCGCTGTTAGGTGCCGCAGCCCTGATGGATCAATAATCCTGACCGGATAATGGTATCTTGCAATTCAGAAAGTATACCCTTCCAAACCCACCTTTATGAAACGAAATGTATTTATTGTTGTCCTGATCTTACTGATTTTCTTTGTCATATCTTTTCTTACCAACATTTTAGGACCCATCATTCCTGACATTGTTGAAAGTTTTGACCTTAGTATCGGTCTTGCCGGTTTTCTTCCCTTTGCTTTTTTTGTCGCCTATGGCGTGATGTCGATTCCCGCAGGTTTAATGGTTGAAAAATATGGGGAGAAAACAGTATTGCTTTTGGCTTTCATTCTTGCTTTCGGCGGCGCGCTGCTTTTTGCAGTTATCCCCGGATTTTCAATCGCCCTGTTGTCGCTTTTTCTGATTGGCGTGGGTATGGCGATGTTGCAGGTTGTGATTAATCCGCTTTTACGGGTAGCTGGCGGCGAAGAGAAATTTGCCTTTAATTCAGTTCTTGCCCAGTTATTTTTTGGAGCAGCTTCATTTCTTAGTCCGCTGCTTTATAGTTATCTGGTTTTGAATGTTCATTCTTCCAACTCCGGTTTTCTGATTGATATTTTAAATAAACTCGTTCCGGAAAATTTGAAATGGGTTTCGCTTTACTGGGTTTTTGCAGTCATTTCTTTATTGATGGTTGTGATCATTGCGGTAGTGAAGTTCCCAAAAGTTGATTTGAAAGAAGATGAGAAAATAGATGTTGGAAAAACTTTTGGCGAGCTGCTGGCTAACAAATCGGTATTACTTTTCTTTTTTGGCATATTCGCATATGTGGGTACCGAGCAGGGAATTGCCAACTGGATCTCCAAGTTTTTACAAACCTATCACAATGTAGATCCGGCCACAACGGGCGCTTCAGTTATTTCTTATTTCTGGGGATTATTAACCATCGGTTGTTTTCTTGGATTGATACTTTTAAAGTTGATTGATAGCCGGAAAGTGTTAATTTTCTTTACCATTGGTGCCATAATATCTTTACTCGCAGCTCTTTTCGGATCAAAAGAAATTAGTCTTTATGCTTTTGCCATAACCGGGTTTTTCGCATCGGTCATGTATTCTGTTATTTTTTCACTCGCGCTTAATTCCGTCCCTAACCATCATGGAACATTTTCCGGAATTTTATGTGCGGGAATCGCTGGTGGTGCCGTTGTTCCGCTTATCATTGGCGGCTTAGGTGAAGTTGTTGGTTTAAAACTGGCGATGCTTTTTCTGCTGGTTACGCTGGGTTACATTCTGAGTATAGGTATCTGGGCCAAACCTTTGGTTAATAATGATACGGTTAAAAGTTTCAAAGAATTATTTGCGTGACAAAACTTAGCCGGAAAATTCTTAATTTTTAACAACAGTAATACTTCCGGCGTTTTAATGTACAGCCTGTTATGTATAAAATAATCTTACTGATTGATTTTGCGGAGGAATATAGTAAGGCACTTTTAAAGGGCATCGCCAAATATTCCAGAGAGCACGGACCGTGGATTTTTACCCGAATGCCGCTTTTTCATCGTGAAACTGTCGGTATTGAAGGTATATTGAAATGGGCTCTGGAATGGGGCGCTGATGGTATGATCGGACAGTTTTACAATGATCCTAATATCGGTAAAATTACAGCAGCGGGTATTCCGGTTATCGCTCAGGATTTCAAAAAACGGTTTGATGAGATCCCGAACATTACCGGCGCGCACCATGAAGCCGGCGGTATGGGTGCAGATTATTTTTTGAAAAAGGGTTTTAAAAACTTTGCCTTTTATGGTTTCAAAGACATCGTCTGGTCACAGGAAAGGGCGGAAGGATTTGAGGAACGTATAACGCGGGCAGGTTATAAGGTTCATTTTTTTGAACATAAAATGGCGCGACCTTCCGAGCTCTGGTATTATAAACCCAATTCAATCGGAAAATGGCTTAAATCTCTTCCCAAGCCGATTGCCTTAATGGCTTGCGACGACAATCAGGGCCAGCATATCACCGAAGCCTGCCGGCTTTATGGAATCCGGATTCCGGAAGATATGGCTGTTTTGGGTGTTGATAATGATGAAATGATCTGTGAATTTTCTGATCCGCCACTTTCAAGTATTGGTCAGGATGCGGAAAAAGGCGGATACGATGCGGCCAAATTGCTGCATCACATGATCAAAAACGGAATGCATGATTTTCATGATATCATCGTGAAACCAACCCAGATATTTACCCGGCATTCAACCGACATTTATGCAACGAATGATGATCACATCGCTACTTCTTTAAAATACATTCATCAGAATATTGATAAAAACCTGCATGTGGATGAAGTCGTAAAACAGGTTCCTTTGTCCAGGCGGGCTTTGGAAAAACGTTTTATTGAGGTTATGGGTTATCCGATCTACAAATACATTTACAATCTCCGGATTGAAAAATTTACACAGAAACTATTGGATACCGATATGTCGGTTTTTGAAATTGCGCTGGATATGGGATTAACCGACAGTAAGAATATAGCCAGGCAATTTCGGCAGGTAAAAGGATGCAACCCGAGCGAGTACCGCAACCGGCATCTGGCAGGGAAGTAATGATCTGCTTATAAAATGAAAAGCGGAATCAGATATGAAAACCTGATTCCGCTTTTCTATATTTTTTAAATAATCTACCAAATAACAACTCTCGATGCTTCCGGCAAAACCATTTTACTTCCTGCACCACAACTCCATGCATCCTGGAATTCTTTCAAATGTGGCAATGGACCGTTGATACGATCTTTTGCCGGTGCATGTGGATCCGTTTGAATTTGGTTTTGAAGTGCTTCGTTTGTTGTGTTCATATGCCAAACCTGCGCCCAGCCTAAGAAGAAACGCTGTTTCCAGTTAAAGCCATCAATGGGTGCCGGTTCCGGTTTTCCTTTTAATGATTTTTCCAAAGCGTAATAGGCCAATGTTAATCCGCCTAAATCTGCTACGTTTTCACCAATCGTTAAAGCACCGTTGATTTTAAAACCTGGTAATGCTTCAATTCCGCTGAAATAGTCAATATACTTTTTAGTCAGTTTGTCAAAATTGGTACGATCGGAAGCAGTCCACCAGTTTTTAAGATTTCCTTCTTCATCAAACTGCGATCCCTGGTCATCAAAACCGTGCGTAAATTCGTGGCCGATTACCGCGATAATTCCGCCATAATTGATGGCATCGTCCGCATTTCTGTTATAAAATGGTGGTTGTAAAATTCCGGCAGGAAAAACCACTTCATTATTTAACGGGTTGTAATAAGCATTTACAGTTTGTGGTGTCATCAGCCACTCGCTTTTGTCAACTTCCTTACCAATTTTCCTGATGCTTTCTTTATGTTGAAATAAAGATGAAGAAATTACATTTTCAAATAATTTATCCGGCGCAATTTCAATAGATGAATAGTCTTTCCATTTGTCCGGATACCCGATTTTATAGGTAAACGCTTTCAACTTTTTATGGGCTCTTGCCTTGGTCGAATCGCTCATCCAGGTAAGTTTGTCAATTCTTTCACCATAAACGCTGCGCACGTTTTCAATCATTTCAGACACCTTTTTCTTGTCCTCTTCGGGGAAGTATTTCTTTGAGAATAACTTTCCTAATGGCATACCCAAAAGTCCGTCTGTTGATCGGATCGCACGTTCGGTACGGGCTCTTTGCTGTTTTGTTCCACGCATCACCGTACTGAAAAAATGAAAATCTTCCTTATCAAAACTTTTTGGAAGGTATGCCGCAAAAGTAGAAAGCAACTGCCAGCGGGTATATAATTTCAAAGTTTCCAGCGGCGTAGCTTTCAGTAAGGCATTTACACTTTTCAAATAAGGAATATTCTGAACAATGACAGTATCCGTTTTGATATCCTGTTTGTCGGCGAATTCCTGCAAATCAAAATCAGGAGCCAGAAGTTTGAAATCTTTGAAAGAAGTCTTGTTGTAAGTTTTTACAGGATCGCGCAACTCCACATTGCTCAATTGAAGTTTTGCTATTTTTGTTTCAAAATCAAGAACCGTTTTACCAGGATTTGCGTCCTTGAAACTTGCAAAACCAAACATTTTGTCTACATGTTTTACAAACTCGGTACGCACCTTAACTGTGCTTGAATCAGTTCTTTCATAATAGCTTTTTTCACCCAGGCTTAATCCATCCTGACCTTCATAAAGCACATTCATTTTGCTGTTTTTCAAATCGCCTTCAACACCAAAACCCAATACGGTTGAAACACCAACTTTTTGCAGTTCGCCAGCGACCGAAGCAAGATCTTTCAGTGATTTAACTGCATCAATTTTATCCAGATAAGGTTTTAATGGTTGTATACCACGTTTTTCAACCGTTGTGGTATCCAGGAAAGACTGGTAATAATCGGCGATCTGTTGTTCTTCGCTGCCTTTTTTGCGGTCTTTCTGATCAGTAATTTCCTGAATAATTCCTTTCAGTCTTACTTCCTTGTTTTCTTTGTCCAGAATCCCGAATGCACCCCAGCGACTTTCTGTGCCTGGAATCGGATTGAGTTTTTTCCAGCCTCCGTTGACATAACTGTCAAAATCGTCGCAAGCCTTAACGGTTGAGTCCAGTGACGTGAGAGAAAATCCAGGGACTTTTTCAGTCGTTGATTCTTTGTCTTTTTCTTTGTTACAGGAAGCACCGACCACGACCACAGACGCCATCAGAGACCATTTCAAAAAAGCTGATTTCATAAAATATATTTTGCTGTTGATTAAACTACGTAAGCAAATGTAATTATTTAAACAAATAAGTTTATTAACATAATGATGATCGGTTTATCTTTATCTTTTATCAAAAAGTATTATGATTTCTGTTTCCCGACTGAGATTTCTCAACACATTATCGCTTATCAAATGAAATTTAAACGCATTTTCTGTTACGCTGCCCTTTTTGGTTTGATACTTACCGGTTGTAAAAAGTCTGAAAAATTGGAAAGGGATGTACCGTTGTCGCCCATTGACGGCAAAGTTTTTTCAACACAAATTGCTGCTTTGGCCTCTGATTCTCTGGAAGGGAGAAAGCCTTTTTCAACCGGGGAGGAAAAAACGATTCAATTTTTGAAAACAGAGTTTGAAAAACTTGGATTAAAACCCGGTAATGGCGACAGTTATTTTCAGAAGGTGCCTATGGTTGATATTATGTCAAAACCGTCCGGATCATTGGTTATTAAAAACAAAAAAGGAAAGGTAACGCTGAAATATCTGGATGATTTTGTCGCCGCTTCGCGACGCGTTCAGGAGCAGGTAAAAATTGAAAACTCAGAATTGGTTTTCGCGGGTTATGGCATTGTGGCACCTGAATATGGCTGGAATGATTACGAAGGTTTGGACGTCAAAGGGAAAACAGTAGTCGTGATGGTCAATGATCCTGGTTTTGTTGATAGTACTTTGTTTAAAGGAAAAACGATGACATATTATGGTCGCTGGACTTATAAATTTGAAGAAGCAGCGCGTCAGGGTGCGGCAGGGGTTCTGATCATTCATGATACAAAACCGGCGAGTTATGGCTGGGCAGTGGTCAGAAGCGGCTGGTCAAAATCTAAATTATACCTGGATTCCGAAGATAATAATATGTCAAGGGCTAACGTGGAAGGCTGGATCACTTCCGAATCTGCAAAAAAATTATTTCAATTGTCGGGCGTTTCGGATAGTTTGCTGATCAAAGCGGGGCAAAAAGGATTTAAGCCAGTTGCGTTAAATCTTAAAACTTCACTGGTAATCAATAACAAGATCAAAAAATCAACTTCAAACAATGTCCTGGCGTTATTGCCCGGAACTGACCGAAAGGATGAATATATCATTTATTCCGCGCATTGGGACCATTTTGGAAAAGGTGAGGCAATCAGTGGAGATTCTATCTATAACGGTGCAGCGGATAATGCATCCGGTACTGCGGCTTTGCTTGAAATTGCCAGTGCCTTTACCAAACTGAAAAAAAAGCCGTCAAGATCCATTTTGTTTTTATCGGTTACAGCAGAAGAACAGGGTTTATTGGGTTCCGAGTATTATACATCGCATCCGGTTTATCCGGTCAATAAAACAGTCGCGGATATCAATATGGACGTTTTGCAGCCGTTTGGCAAAATGAAAGATATAATTCTGGTGGGAAAAGGCCAATCCGATCTGGATGATTATGCGGATGAAGCCGCCGCCAGACAAGGGCGTACAACACGCGGAGAACCGAATCCGTCAGGTGGCTGGTATTTCCGTTCTGATCATTTCAATTTTGCCAAAGTTGGAATTCCGGCTTTGTATATTGAAAACGGATCAGTCTCGGTAGAACACGGAGAGGCGTGGGGCGAAGCTCAGAAAAAGGATTATAACGATAACAGATATCATTCGCCGGCAGATGAATATTCAACATCCTGGGATATCTCTGGAATTATTGAAGATATGCAGCTGCTGTTTAATGTTGGGTATAGTTTGAGTAACGAAGCTACGTTTCCAGGCTGGAAAAAGGGTTCGGAATTTAAGGCGGTCAGAGAAAAGTCTTTGGGGAAATGATATTTTAAAATGAAAGAGAGTCAACTTTTTTAAGGTTGACTCTCTAAGTGGGTTATGATATCAAATCAAGTTTGTATAGCCAGAACCGCTTTCCCAGACGTTGATCAATTTCTCTTACTATTTTAAATCCCAGACTTTCGTAAATATGCCTTGCATTATTCATAAGTTCTGAGGTGTGCAAAGCGATGACACTTTCACCACTTTGTCTTGCCAGATCAGTACAAGTAGTCGTTAATTTCCTGCCAATTCCCCGACCTGCAAAATCCGGATCAACGGTGATAAAACGAATGTAGCTCCACGCTTGATCATATATTACCGTTGGATTTCCGCTTGGCACAAGAAAAGCCATACCAATAATTTTGTCATTGTCACAGCAAACAATACAATTTGCCAGGTTAAGCAAGTCTGTAAAGGTATTGATGTCGGTAAGCGTACTGTAAAGCTTTGCCCAGTTTTCCTCAGTCAGTTGTTGTTGAAATTGGCTCCATGACTTGACTGCCAGATCTTTCATCTCTGCCAAATCGAGAATTGTTCCCTGTCTGTATATCAGTTTCATATGATAACATCCCGGTTTTCAGATGTTTCATTGACTACTGAATTCCTCCCATCCAATTTTTAACCGGCTTCCAGAATATCAATAGCAACAGTCCAAATCCGACTGAAAATAAAGTCACCTGATGGAATAAGGCAGGCATTTGTTGTAAATTTTCTTCATCAAAACCACCTGCAAATAATCCGGCGATCAGGTTTCCTAGTGAGGCAGCCACAAACCAAATTCCCATTAACTGGCTGACGTAACGTTTCGGTGCCAGTTTCGTATAAGAACTTAATCCAACCGGACTCAGACAAAGTTCGCCTATGGTATGGACCAGATAAGTAAATGTTAAAAAGAGGGGAGAAGCAAGCTGACCTGTAACCGCAATTTTAGATGCCATTTCCATAATGAAAAATCCGGTTCCAACCAGTAGCAAAGCAATTGCAAACTTGATAGGCGTCGCCGGGTTTATTCCTTTTGCGGATAAATAGATCCACAAACTTGCCATTACGGGCGCGAATATCAGGATAAATGTACCGTTAAAATTCTGGAACCAGCTTGAAGGCATTTCCCAGCCGCCAAATGTCCGCTGCGTATAGCGTTCTGCAAAAATTTGAAGCGAAGAACCTGCCTGTTCGAACCCTGACCAGAAGATGGCTGCGGCAAGGAAGAAAACGATCAATACGTAAATTCTCTTTCTTTCAACAGGATCCAATCCTCCTGCTACCAGAATATATATGAAGTAGAACAAAGAAACCGTTACGATGATAATACCTGCCCCCTGGGCCAGACCCTGAGCGGTGGTCATATCTATGTACCCTTTCAATTGCATCACAGATAAGAACAAAACAAGCAGAGCAATGAGTCCGTAACCAAGTTTCTTGTCTGTGCCGGATTTTGCGACAGATTCCGGCGTGCTGATTTTCGCAGCCGGAACTTCCCCAAAGCCCTGAAGATATTTTTTACTGCCAAAGTGGAATACTGTTAAACCAAGCAACATACCAACTGCCGCTGCACCAAAGCCCATATGCCAGTTGATTTTCTGGCCGAGAAATCCTACAATTGTGATACCGAGTACAGAGCCGAGGTTAATTCCCATGTAAAAAATGGAGAAAGCTGCGTCGCGTCTTGCTCCGCCTTCCGGATATAATTCCCCAACGATAGAGCTAATGTTCGCTTTAAGTAATCCCGTCCCAATAGCAACAGTGATCAATCCAATAAAAAAAACACTCGTGCCTCCGGGAATGGCAAGGATGATATGACCAATCATGATCACAATACCACCATACCAGATTGCTTTCTTCTGCCCAAGAATATTGTCGGCCAGCCAGCCTCCGGGAAGTGTTAATAAATAAACGGATGATGTATAAAGACCATATACTGCGGCTGCTTCGGCTGCTTCTAGTCCCATTCCTCCCCGGACATTATCCAAAAGGAAAAGAAGTAAAATAGCCCGCATACCATAGAAGCTAAAACGCTCCCACATTTCAGCAAAAAACAAAACATAAAGACCACGAGGGTGCTTCTGTGATAGAGTCGAAGTCATAAAGAGAATACAAGTATTTTATTTGGCAATACGCGTGCGCCAGGTGGTTTTAATAGCGCAAGATAGGAATTATGACCAAATTTTAAATATTTATTTGTTTAAGCAATTATTTCCTGCCTTTTAATTAATGTCATAATTCAATAAAATTACTACGAACGAAATTGATTTTCTTTATCATAAAAAAAGGGGTAATATGGCTATCAACCATATTACCCCTTTTTTTGTAACTACTTATATTTATTTCACAGAAAATGATCCTTGTCCAACCTGGAATCCTTCCGAATACAATTCAATTGTATAAGTTCCGGATTTGAAACCAGCATTTCTGTCATACAAAATGCTCACATCCTGATTGTTGTTACTGTAAGATACATCCTGACTGATTGTATATCCTTGTTCCTGTCCGTTATATTCAAACTTGCCAGAACCCGTTGCGTCGTCAGCAATCGTCGCTCCGCTCGGATCGATGACTCTCAAATAGATTTTCTTTGTATCATTTTGAGTCAAAGGATTTTTTTCAAGAATAAAATCCACACGTATTTTATCAATCCTTTTAGCCTTTACGTTTTCACCTTCACGAACTTTTCCTTTGGATGAAATCGCATAAACCTTCACATTACGTGCACGCAACGCAGCTGCCATTGTCACTTTGGATTCGAGTTCAGCATTTTTTGTAACAACTCCGGTTAAGGAATCCGATACTGCTTTTTTGCTGGTTTCCAACTCAGCTTTTTCCTGTGTCAATGTTTCAGTTTTACTGATCAATTGCTGGTTTTCTTCTCTTAACTGAGCAATTTCTTCGTCCTTTTTGGTAAGGAAACTTTCATATTCCTTTATTTTATTTCCCAAAGTCATCGTGCCTTTACGCAAAGCTGCACGGTCTTTTTCCAAATTTGCCTTTGCTTTTTCAAGTTCTTCAATGTTCCCACCCAGCCCTTGTACTTCAATAATCTTTGCATCAAGTTGTTTGGAAATAGAATCGAGTTTAATCTCGTTCATTGCCAGTTCGTTAACCCGGACTTCTAAATCTGCTTCCTGTTTTGTTGTGATGTTACGCTCCTGATAATATAGATAACCGAAGACGGCAGCAACAACGGTCATAATGATTAGGCCTATTACAAGGCCGGTATTATTCTTATTTTCCATAACATTTAATTTAGGTTACACTTATTCTTGTTAATGTTCTATAAAGAACTGTGCCATGCTATACGTTTATATTCAGTTTTGAATTAAAAAGGAAAAACCCGTTCAAAGTCAGATACTTTGAACGGGTTTTTCCTTTTATTTTTAGCTCTTCTGGATTTAAGGAAACCCATTTTTAATGCAAATTGGCGAATAATTCCGCAATTAGTAGTCTCCTCCGGCTCCGCCACCACCAAAACTTCCGCCTCCAAAACCACCGAAACCACCGCCGTCACCTCCACCAAAGCCTCCTCCCCAGTTTCCTGATGAGCTTCCTCCGCTGGAATGTGTTGTATATGGAAAGAATATTGGGCCGCCGCCTCCCATATTACGGAAGCCGCCACCTCCACCGCCTCTGTTACGGGAAATGATAAATACAATCACGATGAAAACGACTACCAGGATTAATATCGGAGAAGTACCACCGCCGCCTTCTTCTTCTTTTGGATCTGCTTTATATTCTCCTGTGGCATATTTAATAATTGTATCAACACCTTTATCAAGGCCCCGATAATACATACCGTTCTTGAATTCCGGTGTTATAACCTGAGTGATAATTCTTTTAGCTATCGCATCTGGCACTGCGCCTTCCATGCCATAACCCGTACTAATATAAATTTTCCGGTCCGTTGATGCCCAAAGGATAACAATACCATTGTTTTTTCCTTTTCCTCCAACACCCCACTCTCTACCAAGTTTTAGCGCATAATCGGCAATGGCATAATCTCCGGTTGTCGGAACCACAACTATGGCGATTTGTGAAGAGGTTGAGTCATTATAAGCGTCCAGTTTTCTTTCAAGCGCACTGATTTCTGTCGGATTGAGCTGCTTGGCAAAATCGTTTACCAAACGAGGCGGATTAGGCTTCGCCGGTATATCCTGAGCCGCAACGCGACAAAGGATAGTAAGAAACAGGAAAGAAAAAATGATGTATTTTTTCATAGAATAATTACCCGAAAGAGATATCGTCAGGCAGTTCATTGACGTCGTCTGAACGATATGGGAAATGAATTTTTAATTGAATTCCGGCTTCTTTTATTCCGGCAGAGAGCCCGTCGGTAAATTTGCTTTGAGAGAAATAACTTCGGAGCAAATCTTTTGTACTATCCCAAAAATCAGCCGGCACCTTTTCGTTGATTCCTTTGTCTCCCAAAACAGCAAATTTCCGGTCTTCATAAGCAAGATAAAACAGGACCCCGTTTTGCTGCTGAGTTGCATGCATACCCAGGATACCGAAAACTTCTTTTGCTCTTTCCAGGACGTCGCTTGCAGTGCAATTTTTCTCAATATGCACTTTGACCTCACCGGAAGTTTGTTTTTCAGCTTCCTGAATTGCAGCAATAATTTGCTTTTGTTCCTCGTCTGAGAAAAAAAGTGAATCAGGCATGGATTAGTTGAAAGTTAAAAGTGGAAACCGGGCCGAAGGCAGTTGAGAGTTGGCTTTCATAAGGGTATAAAAGCCAACTCTTTATATTAGAATTTGACTGAAGGTGCTTTTTCAGAACCTGCTGCTGCGGTGAAATAACCTTTCTGAGCGAAGCCGAAAATACCTGCAAAGAGATTGGTCGGGAAGGTACGTACTTCCTGATTGTAATCTTTTACCACGGTGTTGAAGTCATTACGGGCTACCGTGATTCTATTTTCAGTTCCTTCCAATTGTGCCTGAAGTTCAAGGAAATTCTGGTTTGCTTTCAGATCCGGGTATTTTTCAACAGAAACCAAAAGACGGGAAAGTGCGCCGCCTAACTGATCTTGTGCTCCCTGAAATTGTTTGATGTTTTCTGGCGTTAACTGGTCAGCGTTTATCGTTGTTGATGTTGCTTTGGCACGTGCCTCGATAACAGCTGTCAATGTACTTTTTTCAAAATCCGCTGCACCTTTTACAGTACTTACCAAGTTAGGGATAAGGTCAGCACGGCGCTGATACTGGCTTTCGACTTTTGCCCATGATTCTTTCACGACTTCGTCCTTGCCTACCATGCCATTATATTTGCCACATCCAACAAATCCGAAAATAAGCAGAATGACAACAACTGCGATTAGTCCTTTTGACATTGTAATAATTGATTTAGAGTTAATGATTTGGTCCAAAGTTGGCCAAAGCTAGCAAAATCTTTAAGAAAAACTACATAACCGGCAACGGGACAGTATACAGTGTCCCAGCCCGTGATGACAGGATTAAATACTACCTACGCCAGCCACGGTATTCCACCGAACCCAGTTTCCTGAAACATTATAATCGATCAGAAAACTTTCAAAGAACATAGCACCCCAGGTCCAGTTAATGCCAAGTTCATTGCTCAGGTAATCTGCGGCGAGATTTCTTTCTGTTGTTGTAAGATATCCGGTTGTGGTCAATTTATTGATGGCATTGTTTACTTCTTCGTTTTCCGTCGTTGCGCTGGTCCATTTTTCAAAAACCGGCAGCTCATTGAGCCAGCGTTTATTGATTTCGTGTTTAATACCCCCTGGTTTAAAAAGCCGTGAACCGTGGCGAAGTAATGTCCAGTTGGAAAAATCCCTTTTCAAGAGATCTCTGACAACAATTGTTGCATCGGGATTCTGATCTAAATAAGGAAGCAAAGCATAATAGACCGTTCTGGGTGAAAGGCATCCTAATGAAATCCAGGTCGATAATTCATGGTCGACAATAGGTTCCGTGGAATTGAGTGCTTTTCCGGGTTTAATATATTCTTCTATAAATTGATCCAACTTGGCCAATGCTGTGGTTTCACCGCCTTTTTGTAAAAAACCGGATGATTTTTTATTTGATTCTGTTATTTCAAACGGATCAATAGAAAGCATTGGAAGCGACGGGATCAGTCCCGCTTCGTATCCTTGCGGCAAGTTGATATGATCTGCCTCTTTGGAAGCAGCTTTCACTTTTAGCCCCGCTTTCATCTTTTCATAAAACTCAGGAAAATCAAAAGGAAGTTTGGCAATAGAGAATGGCAGGTCAACTGCACTTCCCAAAGTTGTCATCCAGAAAAGTTTGATATCAACGTTCATCACCTTGATATTTTTGCTCAGTGAAGTCTCTGCACTGGTTTCATCTGGTGCTATTTCCTTACTTGTGTATACATATTGAGCACTATATTCTTCTGCGAGCTCGGCGATGATCTTTTCGGGTTCACCAATACGTATCAGCAGATCTCCACCTTTTTCACGCAGCCGGTTTCTTAAATCCAAAACTGATTCCAACAAAAACTGAGCTCTTAATGCACCTGCACGACGAAAGCCAAATTTTGTCTTTTCAAATTGACGAGGGTCAAATACATAAACCGGAACAACTTCCTGAGCAGATTGCGTTGCAGCAAAAAAGGCTTCATTATCCTGAAGTCTGAGGTCGTTACGGAACCAATAAATTATACGGTGAATCATTGAAGGAAATAATAGAAGAAAAATTTATTGTTGTTGCAAGTATACTAAAATTCGTCCGGATAGCCGATGCTACCGGCAAGTGGCTACGAAACAAAGAATCCAACAAAATAGTCTCGTGATGACTGATTTTGTTGGATTCTTAAATTTTCAAAAAGAATTTTAATAGCTTAAAATCGTAAATTCAGTACGACGGTTACGCTGATGTTCTTCTTCTGTTTTGGCGTTTGGAATGATAAGCTGGCGCTCTCCGTAACCTTTGGCAGTTAATCTTTCGGCTTCAATCCCTTTCAGGTTTAAATATTTTACAGCCGATTCCGCTCTGTTCTGAGAAAGTGTCATGTTATAGGCATCCGTAGCACGCGCATCCGTGTGAGAACTCAGCTCAATATTCATCGTAGGATTATCTTTCAGGATCTGAACAAGTTTATCCAGTTCGACAGCAGCATCAGGACGAATATTGTATTTATTCAAATCGTAATAAATATTGTCAAGAACAAATGTTTTGTTCAATTCCAATCTGTCCAGTTTGATAGAAACCTGGTATGTAGTATCCGTTAATGCTTTGGTCAAAAAGATTGGCGGAATACTGCGTCCATTCATTGAGAACGGCTCTCTTTTACTTATAAAACCTTTTTTCGTTACTAAAAGAACATAGGATTTTCCTTCTTCAACAGGCTGCGTTCCGAATTTACCGGCAGCATTTGTTTTGAGTTCTGTAATTTGAGTATCGGAAGTATCAGGTAGAATATGAACGATGGCAGAATCGATCGGCGTAGGATTTGTTGAATTGTCATAAACATCACCCGCCAGGAAATAGCGCACTGATTTTAATTTTCCTTCAATATAATTCGGATTTTTTGGATTCAAAGGATCCATCGGATCAAGTACAGCAATTGTAGTATCCGGCGCTTTTGGTGTAAAGAAATAGTAAATATCATCATCACCTTTGCCGCCTTCACGGTTTGAAGCAAAAAATCCCTGGTCTTTGTCTTTATAGAACATCAAACCAAAATCATCCTGCGGACTGTTAAAGGGCAAGCCAAGATTTTCAATTGTGATCACACCCTGCGTACGGGTTGCCGAAAATAAATCCAGTTTTCCCAGGCCCGGGTGACCATCGGAAGCAAAATAAAGTTTGCCACCTTCGGCAACATATGGGAACATATCGTCACCAGCGGTATTGATATCGCGGCCCATATTCACAGGTTTGCTAAAACGGCCGGATGCATCAATATTCGTTCTGTATAAATCAATACCACCTGCTCCGCCAGCACGGTTGGAGGCGAAATATAATGTTTTGCCATCACGGGAGAAAGACGGAGAACCGTCCCAGGCCAGAGAATCATTGATCGGTAAAATCGCCGGTAGTGTCCATTGTCCGTTGACATTACGGCTCTGGTATAAATCCACATCAGCAGTTCCTTTCTTTTTCCCGGTATTACCGCGTGCAAAAATCAGGGTCTTACCATCCGGGCTAAATGCCGGCGAACCTTCATTTGCATCCGGGGCAAAAATCTCTTTGCTAAATAATTCAGACGTTCCCTGGGTTTCGCCCGCATCTTTTCCAAGTGTTATTTTATAAAGGCCCAGCATAGACTGGCCGTTATTTTTATATACCTTTTCTTTTTTGGAAGAAGAGAAAACAAGTTCGTTACCAAGCACAGTTGGAGAGAATTCAGAACCCGGGCCATTGAAAGGAATATCTTTCAACTCAATATCCGGCATTTTCTCAATGCTAAGTTTATCTGTAATTTTTAGAATTTCAATTTCACGTAAAGCACGCTCCTGCAAATTTTTAGGGCTGTTCGGTGCTTTGGCGAATAATGCAAACTGATCAGCGGCTTCTTTATATTGGCCTGCTGTTTTTAACGCGTAAGCATATTGGAATTGCGCTTCCGGATTTGTAACACCGGCATCCAATGCTTTTTTGTAATAAGGAATAGCTTGTTTAAACCTGTTGGATAAGCGATAAGATTCTGCGATCAGGAAACTGGTCTGAATTGGTTCGTAGTTGGCGGCTGCCGCTTTTTCCAGTCCTTTAATAGCAAGATCATACTCGCCATTATCAAATTTCTTAACTCCGTCTTTGTAAGCCTGCATGGCAGAATTACAACCAGCCAGCAACGTGCCCAGTACCAGAATACTAATAACGAGGGTAAAATTACACCGCAATATTTTCATATAATTATGTATAAATGCTAACGAATTTGATGAGCGTTTATGGGTTCTAAAAGACAATACTACTAAACAACGTTTGGAAATAAAATTCTGGATATGAAGGACAAATATTTTTAATGAAAAAATAAAATGATCTCCTAAAATAGTGACTCGCAGTCAATAATTAATCGTTTTACGTTATTTATTGTTTAATAACAGTTACAAATCTTGATTATTCGCTGCGGCAACTTTTATTTAATTTTTTTATTAAAGATTTATTTTGATCCCGGACAAATCAGAATTCATATTTTCAGGATACTCCTATCAATCGAAATATACCGCTCTTTTGTTGCAAAGTAAGTTTTTAATATAACAAAACCCGCTATTTGCATCGCAACTCATAAAAGGAGAATCTTGAAAGTGAGCGCAGTAATTAATCATTTATGGATTTTGAGTAACGTTTATAGACTAATTAATAAAAAAAAAGGAATTAACATTTTGAAAATCAGTCTTGGTCTGTTACTTTTGCAGTCCGATTTTTCGGGAAAACCGTTTGTAAAACAATCGATTAGTTGATTAACTAGATTAAAATCAATTCATTAAATGCCAACTATTTCACAATTAGTCCGTAAAGGTAGAGAGACCATTACATGGAAATCCAAGTCACCGGCTTTGGATTCTTGCCCTCAGCGTCGTGGAGTATGTACTCGTGTATATACCACAACGCCAAAGAAACCGAACTCAGCACTTCGTAAAGTTGCGCGTGTTCGTCTTTCTAACAACAAAGAAGTGAATGCCTACATCCCGGGTGAAGGCCACAACTTGCAGGAGCATTCGATCGTTTTGATCCGTGGTGGTCGTGTTAAAGATTTACCAGGTGTGCGTTATCACATTATCCGTGGTGCATTGGATACAGCTGGTGTTAACGGACGTAAACAACGTCGTTCTAAATACGGTGCAAAACGCCCTAAACCAGGACAAGTTGCAGCACCGGTAAAAGGTAAGAAAAAATAAAAAGTAACTCTCTCTGCTTTTATTAAAGAACTATTCTGATAAATAAAAGGGAAGTAATCCTGGATTCTGTTCAGGGTGAATAAGTTGCAAAACGAAACCTCGTGTAAAACATTAAGTACAAAAATGAGAAAGTCCAAACCAAAGAAAAGATATATCCTGCCTGATCCTAAGTTCAGAGATGTACAGGTTACAAAATTTGTAAACAACCTGATGCTTCAAGGCAAGAAAAGCATTGCTTTCACAATTTTTTATGACGCATTAGAAGTGGTTGAGAAAAAAACCAGCGAAAGTGGTCTTGAAACTTGGAAAAAAGCATTGAACAATGTAACTCCATCTGTTGAAGTAAAAAGCCGTCGTGTTGGTGGTGCTACTTTCCAGGTTCCAACAGAAGTACGTCCGGAACGTAAGCAAGCTTTGGGTATGAAATGGTTGATCAACTACGCTCGTAAGCGTGGAGAAAAAACTATGGTAGACCGTTTGGCTGGCGAAATCGTTGCTGCCGCTAAAGGTGAAGGAGCTGCTGTTAAGAAAAAAGACGATACGCACCGTATGGCGGATGCGAACAAAGCATTCTCGCATTTCCGTTTCTAGGAAAGCGTTTTGATACAATATGAAACAGGTACTGCATGTAAATAGCAGTACCTGTTTTTGTGTATGAGGGTTTAGATTTTAATGTCTGATCACTAACTTTCTTATTCCCCGGTGATAATGGCAACTTGCGGAATCATGAAATAGTCAAGCAGACTAAGGAAAAAGTGTTTCTCAATGACTGTTGATAATTTGTAAATAATAATTACAAATAGTCATATATTTTGATAAATATTTTTAAATAATCTGGTTTTTTTTTGGTTCTCTCGCTAACTACCTGCTTACGTAAGTTCATCACGTTGTTTAAGGAATGCCAATGATCATGTCATTTTTCAAATTTTATTCAAAAAATAATCCATACTCATTGTTTTTATAATCAACTATTTATACTTTTGCACTCTGAATTTTTTGCAGTGGTGTGAAAATGCCCTAATATTATTCAGAGCTTCCTACAAGAATTGAATTGCAACGAATATAAATAACAGCACCATTTGCCATGGCACGTGATCTAAGATTAACAAGAAATATTGGTATTGCTGCGCACATCGATGCGGGTAAAACTACAACCACCGAGCGTATCCTTTATTACGCAGGAGTAAGCCACAAAATTGGAGAAGTACATGATGGTGCTGCTACAATGGACTGGATGGAGCAGGAGCAGGAGCGTGGTATTACCATTACTTCGGCGGCTACAACAGTTGATTGGACTTACCGTAATGAAAAATACCATATCAACATTATTGATACACCGGGTCACGTTGACTTTACTGTTGAGGTAAACCGTTCCCTTCGTGTATTGGATGGATTGGTTTTCTTATTCAGTGCGGTTGATGGTGTTGAGCCTCAGTCAGAAACTAACTGGCGTCTGGCTAACAATTATAATGTAGCACGTATCGGTTTCGTAAACAAAATGGACCGTTCTGGTGCAGACTTTCTTAAAGTTTGTGCGCAGGTGAAAGAAATGCTTGGTAGCTACGCTGTACCTCTTCAATTGCCGATCGGTGCTGAAGATACGTTCAGAGGAGTAGTTGACTTGGTTAACTTCCGTGGTATCGAATGGAATGAAGAAGATAAAGGAATGACTTTCAGAGAAGTTCCTATTCCTGAGGATATGTTGGAAGAGGCAACTGAATGGAGAGAAAAACTTCTTGAAGCTGTTGCTGAATTTGACGACACTTTGATGGAAAAATATTTTGAAGATCCAGCTTCAATCTCAGAAGACGAAATTCTTGCAGCTTTGCGCGCAGCGACAATCAGCATGAAAATCGTTCCTATGGTTTGTGGTTCTTCTTTCAAAAACAAAGGTGTTCAAACGATGCTTGATTACGTGATGGCAATTTTGCCTTCTCCTCAGGATCGTGAAAGCATTATCGGAACTGATCCACGTACTGGTCTTGAAATTTCTCGCCAGCCAACGGATGCAGATCCTTTCTGTGCACTTGCGTTTAAAATTGCAACTGACCCTTATGTAGGACGTCTTTGCTTTATCCGCTCTTATTCAGGATATCTGGATTCAGGTTCTTATGTATTGAACAACCGTTCAGGAAATAAGGAGCGTATCTCTCGTATCTTCCAAATGCACGCAAACAAGCAAAATCAAATCGATCGTCTTGAAGCGGGTGATATTGGAGCGGTAGTAGGTTTCAAAGATATTAAAACTGGTGATACGTTATCTGACGAAAAGAACCCAATCGTTCTTGAATCAATGGTATTCCCTGAGCCGGTAATTGGTTACGCAATCGAGCCTAAGAAAGCTGCGGATAGTGATAACTTCTCTAAGGCAATCACGAAGTTGATCGAAGAAGATCCTACGTTACAGGTTGAAAGTAACGAGGAAACTGGTCAGACGATCATCAAAGGAATGGGAGAGCTTCACCTTGAAATTATCATCGACCGTATGCGTCGTGAATTTAAGGTGGAAGTAAACCAGGGTGCACCTCAGGTTGCTTACAAAGAGATTCTTACGAAGAACTATGAGCACCGTGAAGTTTACAAGAAACAAACAGGTGGTCGTGGTAAATTTGCCGATATCCTTTTTGAAATCGGACCGAGAGACGACAACGAAGAAGGACAAGAGCCAAAAACTGGTTTACAGTTCGTTAACCAAATAGTGGGTGGTACTATTCCTCGTGAATTTATCGCACCAATCCAAAAAGGTTTCGAAGCATCTATGTCAAATGGTGCCCTTGCAGGTTATCCTTTGGATTCGATGAAAGTACGTTTGTACCACGGTTCATTCCACGATGTCGATTCAGATGCGCTATCTTTTGAATTAGCTGCTAAAATTGGTTTCAGAGAATCAGCACGTCACGCAGGTTCGAAATTGATGGAGCCTATCATGCATGTTGAAGTACTTACGCCTGATGAATACACTGGACCTATCACAGGTGACCTTAACCGTCGTCGTGGTATCATGAGAGGTATGGATTCACGTAATGGTGCTCAGGTTATCAAAGCGGACGTTCCTTTGTCAGAATTGTTCGGTTATGTAACGGATCTTCGTACGATGTCATCAGGACGCGCTACTGCTTCTCTGACATTCGCTTACTACGAAGTTGTGCCTCAGCATATCTCTGATACAGTAATTGAAAAAGCAAAAGGCTTAGTTAAAGCTTAATAAAAATATTAGCCACTGCTCAGAAAAGGGCAGTGGCTAAAAATATTTAAGCCAGTGAAGTAAATGGTTCTTTCGCTGGTGGATTGTCGGGATCAGTTCCCATCAAGTTTTTCAAGAACCGGAAATAAGCAAATAAGATGAATCAAAAAATTCGTATCAAACTGCGGTCATTCGATCACAACTTAGTTGACAAATCAGCTGAGAAAATCGTTAAGGCTGTTAAGGCAACTGGTGCCGTTGTTAGTGGTCCAATTCCTTTGCCGACTAAAACAGAAAAATTCACTGTTTTACGTTCTCCTCACGTGAACAAAAAATCCCGTGAACAATTCCAGCTTTGTACTTACAAACGTCTGGTAGACATTTTCTCTACAAGTGCAAAAACTGTTGATGCACTAATGAAGCTTGAATTGCCAAGCGGAGTTGACGTAGAGATCAAAGTTTAGTGATTCTTACAGGTTTATTATTTAAACCTATTACATAATTGGATGAAGGTCCGGAATTCTGGAAACCACATCTGAGCTCATTCAGGTAATAATTCGAATGTTTTTTTGTGTTCGATCAATGCCAGGAATTAACTGAGGTCAGATGTTTAGTACATCTGACCTTTTTTGCTGATTATCAGTGAGAAATAATAAAATACCGCTTTGATATAAAATTTCAAATTTCTATCTTTGCAGTCCGTTTTAAAGAATAGGGTTTTACCTGCTAATTTAAATTAATTACGATGTCTGGTTTAATAGGTAAAAAAATCGGAATGACTAGTTTGTACAATGCTGACGGGCAGGCTCTGGCATGTACTGTGATTCAAGCTGGTCCTTGTGTTGTTACACAAGTTAGGTCCGAGGAAAAGGATGGGTATAAGGCCCTCCAATTAGGTTTTGGCGAGAGAAAAGAGAAAAACTCTACTCAGCCGTTAATAGGTCACTTCAAAAAGGCCGGAACAACTCCAAAGCACAAGCTTGTAGAGTTCAAGGAATTTGAAGTGGAGCATGAACTTGGAACTTCACTATCAGTGCAAGATATCTTTGCAGAAGGTGAATTCGTAGATGTAGTTGGTTCTGCCAAAGGCCGCGGTTTTCAGGGTGTTGTAAAGCGCCATGGTTTCGCAGGGGTTGGTGGACAAACTCACGGTCAGCATAACCGTGCACGTCACCCAGGTTCGATTGGTGCTTGTTCGTTCCCTTCACGCGTATTTAAAGGCATTCGTATGGGTGGGCGCATGGGTAACAATCGTGTAAAAATTCAGAATTTGCGTATTCTGAAAGTGATACCTGAGCAAAACTTGCTAGTTGTAAGTGGCTCAGTACCGGGTTCAAAGAATTCATTTCTAATCATTGAGAAATAGTACCATGGAACTGTCCGTATTAAATATAAAAGGAGAAGATACCGGCAAGAAGGTAAGTGTGTCTGAAGAAATTTTCGGAATCGAACCTAACGAGCATGCGATCTATCTCGATGTGAAATTGTACTTGGCCAATCAGCGCCAAGGTACACACAAGTCAAAAGAACGTGCTGAGATCAATCACTCAACACGTAAGATCAAGAAACAAAAAGGTACAGGTGGAGCACGTGCAGGTAGCATTAAATCCCCGGTGTTCGTAGGTGGTGGTCGTATATTCGGTCCTCGCCCTCGTAATTATACTTTCAAGATCAACAGAAAAGTGAAAACGTTAGCGCGTATTTCTGCTCTTTCTGCGAAAGCGAAAATTGACGCAATATCTGTTTTGGAGTCATTTACTTTTGACGCCCCAAAAACAAAGTCATATCTGACTGTACTTAATTCACTTTCATTAGTGAACACAAAAACATTGTTGATCCTTCCTGAGGTTGATAGCAATGTGTACCTGTCAAGCAGAAACATTCCTAAAGCGAAAGTTACTACTGTTGATTTGGTAAATACATATGATCTGATGAATGCAGACCGCCTTTTAATAAGTGAATCTGCTCTGTCTAATTTGGAAACCCTATTAAACAAATAGTGATGAGTGTACTGAAACGACCGATTATAACAGAAAAGGTAACGGCTCAGGGTGGTCAGGGAAAGTATGCCTTTGAAGTAACACTTACTTCAAACAAGGTTGAAATCAAAAAGGCTATCGAGAAACTGTTTGGGGTTACCGTAGAGAGCGTTCATACAATGCGTAGCATTGGTAAAAGCAAATCCCGTACATCGGGTGGAAAGTTTGTAAGTGGAAAAACGTCAACCATTAAGAAAGCTATTGTAACAGTAGCTGAAGGTGAGATCATCGACATTTACGGTGAAGCTTAGAATTTTGGTTGATCTATTCAAATCTTAGAAGAGTTAAGTATAGCAATGGCAGTTAAAAAATTAAAACCGACAAGTGCTGGTCAACGTTTTCGCATGGCTCCTGCTTTTGAGGAGATCACAGCGTCAAAACCTGAAAAGAGCCTATTAGAGCCTGTTAAAAGAACAGGTGGTCGTAATAGCTCCGGACATCGTACCATGCGTCATATAGGTGGTGGTCACAAACGCAGATATCGTGTTATCGATTTCAAAAGAAATCGTTTTGATGCACCAGCAACAGTTCTTACAATAGAATACGATCCAAACCGCTCAGCACGTATCGCACTGGTACAATATGCTGATGACGAAAAAAGATACGTAATCGCTCCAAACGGATTGAAAGTAGGACAAGTAATTGTTTCAGGAAGTTCAGTAGCACCAGAAATGGGAAATGCGCTTCCACTAGGTTCAATGCCAATTGGTACAATTGTTCACAATATTGAATTGACTCCTGGTAAAGGTGGTCAGTTTGCAAGAAGCGCGGGAGCTTATGCTCAGCTTGTAGCGCGTGAAGGTAAATACGCAGTAATTAAAATGCCATCCGGCGAAATGCGTATGATTCTTTCAACTTGTATCGCAACGGTTGGAACAGTTTCCAATTCAAGTCACATGAATGTGAATTACGGTAAAGCAGGCCGTAAACGTTGGTTAGGTCGTCGCCCAAGAGTTCGTGGTGTTGCTATGAACCCAGTCGATCACCCAATGGGTGGTGGTGAAGGCCGCTCATCAGGAGGCCAGCCTAGATCAAGAAACGGACAGTTCTCAAAAGGACTTAAGACTCGTGATCGTAATAAGCATTCTGAGAAATTGATTATCAGCCGTCGTAAAAAATAATTAGAATAATATGGCACGCTCATTAAAAAAAGGACCATACATCGACTTTCGTCTGGACATCAAGATTCAGACGATGAACAGCGCAGCACGTAAGTCGGTAATAAAGACATGGTCAAGACGCTCAATGATCTCTCCGGATTTTATTGGACATACATTCGCAGTTCACAACGGTAACAAATTCATACCGGTTTATGTAACTGAAAACATGGTTGGACACAAATTAGGAGAGTTTTCGCCAACGCGTAACTTCCGTGGTCACACCGCCAAAAAAGATAAAGGTAGAAAATAATTAGTCGACGATAGCTGGGTTTCGTCAATCGGAACCAGCCTATATCTGAAAGAACATGGAAGCAAGAGCTATATTAAGAAATGTGCCTACTTCTCCTCGTAAGATGAGATTAGTAGCCGACATGATTCGCGGACAAAAGGTCAGCAAAGCGTTGGCGCTGTTAAAGTTTCAACCAAGAGCTTCTTCACCAATTTTGCATAAAGTTTTACTTTCTGCAGTTGCCAACTGGCAGCAATTGAATGAAGATGCAAAGCTGGAAGACGCTGATCTTTATGTTAAAACCGTATTTATTGACGGTGGACGTATGTTGAAGCGTTTGCGCCCTGCACCGCAAGGAAGAGCACACAGAATCCGTAAGCGTTCAAATCACATTACACTTGTGGTTGATGACAAAGCGGAAGTTGCTACAACGGATGTTGCCGCAAGCGTTGAAAACAAAGTAATCACCGAATCATAAGTAAACGATCTATTTCGAATGGGACAAAAGGTTAATCCTATAGGTCTGAGACTAGGAATTGTTAGAGGCTGGGACTCTAGCTGGTATGGAGGAAAAGATTTTTCTGATAAACTAGTTGAAGACGAAAAAATTCGTAACTATATAAAAGCACGTATCCCAAAAGGATCAATCTCTAAAGTAGTTATCGAGCGTACACTGAAACGTATCACACTTACAATTCACACGGCTCGTCCGGGTATCGTAATTGGTAAAGGTGGTAGTGAAGTTGACAAGATCAAAGAAGAGCTTAAAAAAATCACAGGAAAAGACGTTCAGATTAACATCTACGAAATCAAACGTCCTGAGATTGATGCAAAATTAGTTGGAGAAGCAATTGCACAACAACTACAAGCTCGTATCTCCTACCGTCGTGCTATGAAGCAATCAATCGCTTCTGCTATGCGTGTAGGAACTCAAGGTATCAAAATCCGTCTTGCGGGACGTTTGGGTGGAGCTGAAATGGCTCGTACTGAAGAGTATAAAGAAGGACGTATTCCTCTACATACACTGAGAGCGGATATTGACTATGCAATCTCGGAAGCACAAACTATCTATGGTAAAATAGGTATCAAAGTTTGGATCTTCAAAGGTGAATTGTACGGAAAGCGTGATTTGACCCCAAGTGCTGCAACAGCTGCTGCTGACAGAAGCGACAGAGGAACAGGATCAGGCGGCGGAAACGACCGTAACAAGGACAGAAGAGGTGGTCGCGGCGGAAACGATAGTAACCGTGGCGGTGGTAGTGAAGGCGGTGGCGGCGGAAGCGAAGCTGATCGTCGTAAGAGAAGTAGAAATAAGAAGAAGTAATCAGACATTTTCCGATTTTGTGAAATCGGTTCAAATAGATTAGAATCATGTTACAGCCGAAAAGAACAAAATTTCGCAAGCAACAAAAAAACAAAGGTTCAGAAAAGGGACTAGCCACTCGTGGTGCTGAAATCGCTTTCGGATCTTTCGCAATCAAGTCGCTTGAGCCAGGCTGGCTAACAGCACGTCAAATAGAAGCAGCGCGTATTTCAGTTACACGTGCTATGAAACGTGAAGGCCAGGTATGGATTCGTGTGTTCCCTGACAAACCTATTACAAAGAAACCTGCAGAGGTTCGTATGGGTAAAGGTAAAGGAGCTCCTGAGTATTGGGTTGCACCAATCAAGCCGGGAACAATCATCTTCGAAGCAACCGGTGTTCCACTGGAAACTGCTAACGAAGCATTGCGTCTGGCTGCACAAAAGCTGCCAGTTAAAACAAAGTTCGTGGTACGTCGGGATTATCAAGAATAGACCAACCCCGAACGTTATCTAAGAACGCTAATTATTAAAAGCAATGACTAGTAAAGAAATACAAGACCTGTCGCAGGATCAGCTGAAAGAACAGATCGCACAAGAAAGAGAGCGCCTACTTCGTTTGAAATTCGCGCACGCTATTTCGCCGATCGAAAACCCTTTGCGTATTCGCGCCTCGCGTAAGGAAATTGCAAAACTATTGACCGAACTGTCGGCTAAAACTAACCAACAGTAAATCAGTTTAAGAAATTATGGAGGCAACAGAAAGAAATTTACGGAAAGAAAGAGTCGGTAAAGTAGTGAGCAACAAAATGGAGAAATCCTGCGTGATCACTGTTGAACGTAAAGTTAAGCACGAGAAATATGGTAAGTTTATGACTAAAACTACCAAACTTATGGTGCATGACGAAAATAACCAGGTTGGTATCGGTGATACAATCAAAGTTATGGAAACCCGTCCGCTTAGTAAGAATAAGCGTTGGAGATTAATTGAAATCCTTGAAAAAGCTAAGTAACAAATGGTACAGCAAGAATCAAGACTGTCGGTAGCAGACAACAGTGGGGCGAAGGAAGTACTCGTTATTCGTGTACTTGGCGGAACTGGCAAACGCTATGCTTCAGTAGGCGATAAGATCGTCGTAACAGTAAAGTCTGCTCTTTCTTCGAGCAGCATGAAAAAAGGAACGGTTTCAAAAGCCGTGGTTGTACGGACTAAAAAGGAAGTACGCCGCAAGGATGGTACATACATTCGCTTTGAGGATAATGCAGCCGTTTTACTTAACAACAACGACGAACCACGTGGCTCACGTATCTTCGGTCCAGTAGCGCGTGAATTGCGTGAAAAACAATTTATGAAGATTGTTTCCCTGGCACCGGAAGTGTTGTAAGAAATAAAGACAAAAGTATTTCTTCAGAACCGATTAGAGAATACCTCAAATGGAAAGCAAAAATAAAAACGTACCTGCAAAATTGCATATCCGCAAAGGAGATACTGTAAAAGTAATTTCCGGAAACGCGAAAGGTGAAACAGGGGTTATCAAAACTGTGCTTATTGAGAAATCAAGAGCAACTGTGGAAGGTGTAAATTTGATTACGAAACACGTAAAACCAAATGCACAGAACCCACAGGGAAGCATCGAAAAACGTGAAGGTACTATTCATATCAGTAACCTGATGGTAGTAGATCCTAAAACTGGCGAAGCGACTCGTACGGGCCGTAAAGCAAACGATAAAGGAAAGTTACAACGGTTCTCTAAAAAATCAGGAGACTTTTTATAGGTCTCCCGGTTTCCGGACCAGTTGTTAGTTTTATATACGAAGCGCGTGGGTCGGCAATCCACATAATTAACTCAGAAAAATGGCACAGCCAAGATTAAAAGAAAAGTACGTTAGCGAAGTAGTTTCGCAACTGAAAGAAAAGTTTGAGTACAAGTCTGTAATGCAAGTACCTCGCTTGACTAAAATTGTTATCAACAAAGGTATCGGCGCAGCCGTATCTGACAAGAAATTGGTTGATACAGGAGTTGAAGAGCTTGGATTGATTACAGGACAGAAAGCAATTGCTACCATTTCTAAAAAGGCGGTTTCCAACTTTAAGTTGCGTGAAAACATGCCGATTGGAGCAAAAGTTACACTACGCGGAGACCGTATGTACGAATTCCTTGACCGTTTGACTTCTATCGCGATGCCTCGTGTACGTGATTTTAAAGGAATCAGCGACAAAGGATTTGATGGTCGTGGAAATTATACTTTTGGTGTGAAAGAACAAATCATCTTCCCTGAGATCTCTATCGAAAAGGTAAACAAGATCACAGGTATGGATATCACATTTGTTACTTCAACTAATTCTGACGAAGAAAGTTACGAATTGTTGAAAGCACTTGGTATGCCTTTCACTAATGCGAACAAACAAGGATAATTCTTAAGATTAAGATATTTACCGACAATGGCAAAAGAATCAGTAAAAGCACGGGAAAGAAAAAGACAAGCATTAGTAGCTCGTTATGCTGAAAAGCGTAAAACATTAAAGGCTGCTGAGGATTGGGTTGGCCTGGATAAATTACCCCGTAACTCATCGCCTGTACGTCTGCACAATCGTTGCAAGATCACAGGAAGACCTCGTGGATATATGCGCAAATTCGGAATCTCAAGAGTTCTGTTCCGGGAAATGGCCTCTGATGGTAAAATTCCGGGTGTTACAAAATCAAGTTGGTAGGAATACTTTCAATTCTGATTTCAATTACTTAACTTTGCACTCCCGTTTTAAGGGAGTGTTTAAACTAGGCATAAAAAATGTTAACGGATCCCATAGCAGATTATCTGACGAGACTCAGAAACGCCATCAAAGCGAAGCACAGGGTTGTTGAGATACCTGCATCCAACATAAAAAAAGAAATAACGAAGGTACTTTTTGATAAAGGGTATATCCAGAGTTATAAATTTGACGAAGTCGGCCCTCAGGGTGTGATCAAGATAGCCTTGAAATACAATCCTGTTACGAAACAAAATGCAATTGTAAAATTGCAGCGTGTTAGTAAGCCAGGGTTACGCAAGTACTCCGGGACATCTACACTACCTCGCGTTTTGGGTGGTCTTGGAACTGTAATTATCTCGACATCGAAAGGTGTTATGACAGATAAGGAAGCCAAAACACTGAATGTAGGTGGAGAGGTGTTATGTTTCGTGTACTAATATTTTAAAGTTATTCAGGAAATGTCACGAATAGGAAATAAATTAATCACTATACCAGCAGGCGTTACGATCTCTGTATCTGACGATAACCTGGTATCAGTTAAGGGTCCAAAAGGAACGCTTACTCAGTCTGTTGACACCGATATCGCAATCGAAATCGAAGGAAATGAATTGAAAGTAAAACGTCCTAGCGAACAAAAGCGCCACAAAGCGTTGCACGGTTTGTACCGCTCACTAATTAACAATATGGTTATTGGTGTTGAAGCCGGATACAAAAAGGAAATGGAAATCATCGGTGTGGGTTACAAAGCCAGCGCCGTTGGTAACGTTTTGGAGTTGCAATTGGGTTATTCACATAATATTTTTATGTCTATACCTGATGAACTAAAAATTACAACCACTTCCGAAAAGGGTCAGAATCCAAAAGTAATTTTGGAAGGTATTGACAAGGAATTGATAGGTTCTGTTGCTGCTAAAATTAAGTCTCTACGTAAAGTAGAACCTTATAAAGGTAAGGGTATCCGTTTTGTTGGTGAAATCGTTCGCCGCAAAGCTGGTAAGTCTGCTAAGAAATAGTGCGTAGCCACAGGATGATTTTGTTAACTAAGTTTAGATAAGATTTAAAATGGCTACCTCAAAAGTAGATAGAAGACAACGCCTTAAATATCACATTCGTAAGAAAGTGAAAGGTAGTGCTGAACGTCCCCGTCTTTCGGTTTTCCGTTCAAACACTAGCATCTATGCTCAAATCATTGATGATATTCAAGGTATAACCCTGGTAAGTGCTTCGACGCTTGACCTTGGTGAGAGAAAAGAAAGTTCTAACGTAGAGGCAGCTCTTGCAGTTGGAAAGAAGATTGCCGAAAAGGCGCAGGCAGCAGGTATTCTTGCGGTAGTATTTGACCGTAACGGATATTTGTACCATGGTAAAGTAAAAGCATTGGCCGAAGGAGCTCGCGAGGGTGGCCTGAAATTCTAAGAATAAGCAAAGACTATGTCTACAAATACAAAACCTTCAAAGGTTAACGAATCGGATCTGAAAGAACGCGTTGTTGCGATCAATCGGGTAGCAAAAGTAGTAAAAGGCGGTCGTCGTTTTAGTTTCTCTGCCATCGTGGTTGTGGGTGACGGAAAAGGTGTGGTAGGTCATGGACTAGGTAAAGCAAATGAAGTAACAGATGCTATTGCCAAAGGAATTGACGATGCTAAAAAGAATTTGATTCAAATTCCTATGCTGAAAAACACTGTTCCTCATGCGATGGAAGGTAAATTCAGCGGTGGATTTGTATTGATCAAACCAGCAGCTCCTGGTACAGGGGTTCTTGCGGGTGGCCCAATGCGCGCCGTTCTTGAAAGTGCCGGTATCAAAGACGTCCTTGCTAAGTCAAAAGGATCTTCGAATCCGCATAACGTTATCAAAGCTACAATTGACGCTCTTTTAAAAATGAGAGCTCCTCATCAGGTTGCTTTCCAACGTGGAGTTAAATTGGACAAAGTATTCAACGGATAATCCTTACAAGGGATTATCCTTTTATCTGAGAGTAATTATGTCAAAAGTACGTATTACACAAATTAAAAGTGTTATCGATCGTCCGGAAAGACAAAAGTTAACTATCAAAGCCTTAGGCTTGGGTAAGATTAACCGTTCGGTTGAGCAGGAAAATACCGACGCCATTGCGGGTATGATCCGTAAGGTAAGTCACTTAGTTTTAGTTGAAGAAATCTAATAAATACTAAAAGTATGAATCTTAGTTCATTAAAACCGGCAGCTGGATCCGTTAAAGTCGGAAAACGTGTCGGACGTGGTCAGGGATCCGGTTTAGGCGGAACTTCTGCACGTGGACATAATGGAGCACAGTCTCGTTCAGGTTACAGCCGTAAATTGGGTTTTGAAGGTGGCCAGATGCCGCTTCAAAGACGTTTGCCGAAATTCGGTTTTAACAACATTAACAGAGTAGAATACAAAGCATTAAATCTTGATGCAATTCAGGCTCTTGTTGAAAAAACAAATGCTACTGTAATTACGCTTGAATTGATTCGTGAGAACGGACTTTGTGCGAAAAAAGACCTTGTGAAAATTCTTAACCGTGGAGAGATTACATCTGCTGTTGAAGTTCAGGCAAATGGTTTTTCTGCATCGGCCATCGAAGCGATTGAAAAAGCAGGTGGTAAGGCAGTTAAATTGTAACCTTGTTGGTTCAGTTCTAAACCGTGTATGTTTGATTATCGAACAGATAATGTAAGCCCCATAACATGAAACGATTTTTTGAGACGATAAAACATATATTTTCGATTGAGGAGTTGAGAACCAGAATTCTCAACACTCTTTTGTTTATAACAATATTCCGTTTAGGGTCTTATGTAGCTTTGCCTGGTGTAGAACCGGATCAGATGAATTTTTCATCACAGGGTTTATTAGGTCTTCTTGATACTTTCTTAGGTGGAGCTTTTAGTAAAGCTTCCATCTTTGCACTTGGTATCATGCCTTACATTTCTGCTTCCATTGCTATTCAGCTTCTGACTATGGCGTTGCCGTATTTCCAGAAGATGCAAAAAGAAGGAGAGTCAGGGCGTAAGAAGTTAAATCAAATTACAAGGGTTCTGACGATTGTTGTGACACTGGTACAAGGAACAGCGTATTTGAATACAACTGTTCCTGATGAAGCATTGCTTGTTTCCCGCAGCTTGTTTTCTATATCATCAGTTTTTGTTCTTGCAGCCGGCACTATGTTCTGTATGTGGCTGGGGGAGCGTATTACTGATAAAGGTGTAGGAAATGGTATCTCGATGTTGATTATGATTGGTATTGTTTCCCGTTTTCCGGGTGCGATTCTTAAAGAATTTCAATCAAGAGGAACGGGCGGAATTCTGCTTTTCGTATTAGAAATTGTAGCCTTGTATTTCGTAATCATGGGTGCTGTGATGTTAACACAAGCAGTTCGCCGTATACCGATACAATACGCAAAACAGGTAGTTGGTAACCGGGTTATGGGTGGCCAGCGTCAATACCTTCCATTGAAATTGAATGCAGCAGGTGTTATGCCAATTATTTTTGCACAGGCCCTGATGTTTATTCCTTCTCTTGGAGCGTCATACTTTGCTGAAAAAAGTGACTTCGCCAGTAACGTAGCCACGATTTTTGCAAACTATACAACCTGGCAATACAATTTGTTGTTTGCATTTCTTATCATCGTCTTTACTTTTTTCTATACTGCAATCTCGGTTAATCCGCAGCAAATTGCAGATGATATGAAAAGAGGAGGTGGTTTTATTCCAGGTGTGAAACCGGGTCAGCAGACTTCTGAATATATCAGTTCTGTATTAGATCGCATTACCTTCCCTGGTTCACTTATGTTGGCGCTGGTAGCTATCCTGCCTGCTTTTGCAAGTATGGTTGGTGTGTCAACAGACTTTGCGCACTTCTTCGGTGGGACATCTTTACTTATCATGGTAGGTGTTGTTCTGGATACATTGCAACAAGTTGAAAGTTACCTGTTGATGCGGAGATATGAGGGGCTAATGAAATCAGGACGTGTAAAAGGTAGGACTGAAAGTGTCGCTATCTGATTTGGAATGATCTATTTGAAAACAGAGGAGGAAATAAACCTCATTAAAGAAAGTGCTCAGGTTTTAGGTAAGGCACATGCCGAAGTGGCGCAATGGGTTAAACCAGGTATCACAACTAAAAAGCTTGACACAATCGCTGAGGATTATATAAGAAGTTTTGGAGGAATACCTTCGTTCAAAGGCTTCAACAATTTCCCTGCTTCACTTTGTATGTCTGTAAATGAAGTTGTAGTTCACGGTATTCCCGGGAATTATGAACTAAAAGACGGAGACATTGTTTCAATTGATTGCGGTGTTAAGTTAAATGGATTCCACAGCGACAGTGCTTATACATATCCTGTGGGTGAAGTATCGAAAGAGGTAATGGATCTTTTAACTGCAACCAAAAAATCTCTTTATAAGGGAATTGAGCAGGCAGTTGACGGATTAAGAGTAGGCGATATCGGATTTGCAGTACAGCATTATTGTGAACAAAAAGGTTACACCGTCGTTCGCGAACTTGTTGGCCATGGCGTGGGAAGAGAACTCCACGAAGCACCGGAAGTTCCTAATTACGGAAAAAGAGGAAAGGGATTACGTTTGAAAGAGGGAATGGTCCTGGCGATCGAACCGATGATTAACTTAGGTACTAAGTCAGTTATGCAGGAAAAAGACGGCTGGACAATCAGGACAACGGATCGTAAATACTCAGCTCATTTTGAACATACGGTTGTAGTGCGTAAAGGAAAAGCTGAAATTCTTACCACTTTTGATTATATAGAACAAGTCACGGCGAATACCAGCCTAATGGTTGAAGTAAAGTAATAAAAGCTACGAATGGCAAAACAAGCATCAATTGAACAAGACGGAGTCATTTTAGAAGCACTCTCAAATGCAATGTTTCGTGTAGTATTGGAAAATAAGCACGAAGTAATAGCACACATTTCAGGTAAAATGAGGATGCACTATATTAAAATTTTACCTGGCGACCGTGTAAAGCTTGAAATGTCTCCATACGACTTATCAAAAGCGAGAATTGTATACCGATACAAATAAGCTAAGAATTTGAATAGATTAGTTTAGGAAATAACTATTGTAAGTAACATGAAAGTTAAAGCATCAGTAAAAAAGCGCAGTGTAGACTGCAAAGTCATACGCCGGAAGGGTAAGGTCTACGTAATTAATAAGAAGAACCCACGGTATAAACAAAGACAAGGTTAATAATTATGGCACGTATTTCAGGAGTTGATATCCCCGACCGTAAAAGAGGCGAAATTGCCTTAACTTACATTTTTGGAATTGGTCGCAGTACTGCGAAGAAAATTCTGGACAAAGCAGGTGTGGATCTGGATAAAAAGGTACTTGACTGGTCAGATGAAGAGTCAGGGGCTATTCGTTCTGTAATTACAGGCGAATATAAAGTAGAGGGAGCACTAAAGTCGGAGGTTCAATTGAGTATCAAACGCTTAATGGATATTGCTTGTTACCGTGGCCTTCGTCATCGTAAGGGATTGCCATTGCGCGGACAGAGAACCAAGAATAACTCTCGTACTCGTAAGGGTAAACGCAAGACAATCGCGAACAAGAAAAAGGCTACTAAATAAACAATGAGTGTGGCATCACAGCCACATCTTATTCCATAAGCAATGGCACAAAATAAAAGAAAAGACAAGGCAAAGAAGAGAGTTGTTGTAGTAGAATCGGTGGGTCAGGTACACATCAGAGCTTCTTTCAACAACATCATCATCTCTATCACTAACAGCAATGGACAGGTGATCTCATGGGCTTCGGCTGGTAAAATGGGATTCCGTGGTTCTAAGAAAAACACACCTTATGCAGCACAGACTGCGGCACAGAACTGTGCTCAGGTTGCGTTTGATCTTGGAATGCGTAAAGCTGAAATTTTTGTTAAAGGACCTGGTTCAGGTCGTGAGTCGGCAATCCGTACGATTCAGAATGCAGGAATTGAAGTAACCACGATTCGTGATATTACTCCACTTCCTCACAACGGATGTCGTCCTCCGAAAAGAAGAAGAGTTTAGTTTATTTTTTATCCAATGATTCCTTCATTCGTAATTTGGACACTGGGGTTACAGAATGGTTATCATTAACATTACAAACAATTAGTATCAAATGGCTCGTTACACAGGTCCCAAATCAAAGATTGCAAGACGCTACGGAGAACCAATTTTAGGCCCTAGCAAAGCACTTGCAAAGAAAAATTACCCACCCGGAGTACACGGAAAGGGTCGTCGTTCCAAAAAATCGGAATACGCTTTACAATTAATGGAAAAGCAAAAAGTTAAGTTTATCTACGGTATTCTTGAAAGACAGTTTCGTAATCTATTCGAAAAAGCGTCTGTAAAAGAAGGTCTTACTGGTGAAAACTTACTTCGTTTCTGCGAAGCTCGTCTTGATAACACAGTTTATCGTTTAGGTATCGCACCTACAAGACGTGCAGCTCGTCAGCTGGTTTCTCACAAACACATCCTTGTTGATGGAGAAATCGTTAACATTCCTTCCTATTCTTTACGTCCTGGACAAACTGTTACAGTTCGTGAAAAATCTAAATCTCTTGAAGCTGTTTCGGAAAGCTTAGCTGGCCACAGTTCAAAAGGATTCAACTGGTTGGAATGGAATGGACAAGAGCTTTCAGGTAAGTTCATAACTTTCCCTGACCGCGAGCAGATTCCTGAAAACATCAACGAGCAACTTATCGTTGAGTTGTACTCGAAATAATAAGTAATCTTCAAAATTTTATGAGCACGCTTCAGTCTTGGAGCGTGCTTGTAGCCGAAAAACGGCAATATTTGCGATCGCAAAGGTAACGGTAGCGTGATCAACTATCATTTACTACTATAAAAGGAGCAAGGACTATGTCAATATTAGCTTTCCAAATGCCTGATAAGGTCGTCATGGAAAAAGCAGACGACTTTCACGGGTTGTTTGAATTTAAGCCTTTAGAGAAAGGGTATGGCGTAACAATCGGTAATGCGTTACGCAGGATTCTTCTTTCATCTTTGGAAGGCTATGCCATCACGAGCGTGAAGTTCCCTGGTGTTCTTCATGAATTTTCGTCCATTGAAGGTATTGTTGAGGATGTAACAGAAATCATCCTGAACCTTAAGATGGTTCGATTTAAAAAAGTATCGGATTTAAACGAAAGCAGAATAGTTGTTAATCTTAAAAATGTTTCGGTTATCACAGCCGGTGACATCAGCAAGTTTACCAGCGCTTTCGAAGTTTTAAATCCTGATCAAGTAATTTGTCATATTGACGACAACAAGGAGTTCGAAATGGAACTTTTGTTGGATAAAGGAAGAGGATACGTTCCTGCTGATGAGCCAAGAGCAAATGAATTGCCTTTCGGATACATCGCAATGGACTCGATCTATACGCCGATTAAAAATGTTAAATACAGCGTTGAAAATACGCGTGTTGAACAACGTACCGATTACGAACGTCTTTTAATTGATATTCAAACTGATGGGTCAATCCACCCGGAAGATGCTCTTAAAGGAGCTGCGAATATTTTGATTCAACACTTTATGCTATTCTCTGATCAGACGATGACGTTTGAGAAACAGAAAGCCGAAGAAGATAATCAGGTTGATGAAGAAATGTTGCGTATGAGGAAATTGCTTAAAACTTCATTGTCAGAGTTGGATCTTTCAGTTCGTGCATACAACTGTTTGAAATCAGCTGACGTGAAATCTTTGGGTGATTTAGTAAGACTTGAAATTTCGGACATGATGAAGTTCCGTAACTTCGGTAAAAAATCTCTGACTGAGTTGGAGCAACTTGTTGCTGACAAACAACTCGTATTTGGAATGGATGTTGCCAAATATCGTTTGGACGAAGAATAAAATAAATTCCATAATAAGTATGTATTCTGTAGCGCGTAGCAATGCGCAGCTCGAAGCAACTAAACAAAAACAAAATGAGACACGGAAGAAAAGTAAATCACCTGGGAAGAACGCATTCACACAGAAAAGCAATGCTTGCGAATATGGCTTCCTCGTTGATTCTTCACAAAAGAATTGAGACAACGCTTGCAAAAGCGAAAGAACTTAAAAAGTTTGTTGAGCCTTTGTTAACTCGCGCGAAAGAAGATACGACCCACAATCGTCGTGTGATCTTTGGTTATTTGAACGACAAAGAATCAGTTAAAGAACTTTTTGGTACTATTTCTGATAAAATTGCTGACCGTCCGGGCGGATACACGCGTATCATCAAATTGGGTAACCGTTTGGGTGATGCTGCTGAAATGTCTTTGATGGAACTTGTTGATTTCAACGATGCATTACTACTTGCTAACGCAGACAAACCTGTGAAAACTCGTCGTAGCCGTCGTGGTGGTAAGAAAGAAGGCGGATCAGAAACATCAGCAGTAGAAGCAGCACCAGCTGCGCCGAAAGCTGATTTCCCGATCGTAGCTGAAGACGAAACACCAGAAGCTCCAAAAGCTGAGTCTGATGAATCTCAAGAAGATGCTAAAAGCGAATAGTTTTGTGGAAAGCATCCGATAAATATTAATTAAAAGGGTTAAACGTTTTCGTTTAACCCTTTTTTTTGACTAAAAATATATACTTTTGCAGCGCCAAATTTAATAGCAAGATGGTGCTTTGTTTCTTACTGTGCATGAATTGAACTGCTTTATCAGTAAGAGCGTTATAATTAGCAAATCGATTTAACCATATATGAATCAAAAGAAAGAGGCTTTATTACTGCTGGAAGACGGAACAGCATATAGAGGGTTAGCTTTAGGGATAGACGGCACAACCGGTGGCGAGATCTGCTTTAACACGGGAATGACGGGGTATCAGGAAATTTATACTGACCCTTCCTATTTTGGACAAATCATAGTTAACACCAATTCCCACATCGGAAATTATGGTGTTCAGCTGGAAGATGAAGAAGAATCAAGTTCAGTAAAAATCAAAGGAATGGTATGCAATACCTTCTCTACGATTTATTCACGGGATACAGCTGATTATTCTCTTCAAGAATATTTTGAAAGGGCGAAAATTGTTGGTGTTAGTAATGTTGACACCAGACATATTGTTCGCCACGTTCGTGAAAAAGGAGTAATGAACGCCATTATTTCATCCCAGATCTTGGATGAAAAAGAATTGATGGACGAATTGCACAAAGTGCCTTCCATGGATGGTCTTGAATTATCGTCCCTTGTAACCACGGACACGCCTTATTTCATGGGCACGGAAGCTGGAAGCAAATGGAGAATTGCGGTAATGGATTATGGTATCAAGAAAAGCATTCTGAATAATCTTACACAGCGCGGATGTTACTGCAAGGTTTTTCCTGCACAGGCGTCTTTCGAAGAAGTAATGAGCTGGAACCCGGACGGATTTTTTATCTCCAACGGACCCGGCGATCCATCAGCGATGCCTTACGCAATAAAGACAGTGGACGAAATGGTGAAAACAGGCAAGCCATTGTTTGGTATTTGTCTTGGTCACCAGTTGCTGGCGCTTTCAAGCGGAATTAATACATATAAAATGCACCATGGCCACCGTGGTTTAAATCATCCGGTTAAAAACCTGATCACGGGTATGTGCGAGATCACATCTCAAAATCATGGTTTTGCTGTTAATCCTGACGAAATCCAGAGTCACCCGGACGTTGAGATTACCCACGTTAACCTGAATGATAAAACGATTGAAGGAATTCGTCGTAAAGATTATCCAGCGTTCTCGGTACAATATCACCCGGAAGCTTCACCAGGACCGCATGATTCGCGTTACTTATTTGACGAGTTTGCCAAGCTTCTGTCAGAGGTTTAGAATTAAAATAGAAATACACCAAAAAATCCCGTCGAAATTCGGCGGGATTTTTTGGTGTTGAATAATAATTTAAATATTTTCATCAATCAACTTTTTAAACTCTGCTTCTTCCATCAACCCATTTTTCCGAAGAATCAATTTTCCTTTTTTGTAAAACAGAAACGCAGGAATTTCATCAATACCAAGCTCCTTTGCCAGTGCTTTATTCTGGTCGTAGTGGATTGTTTCAATGTTAGCTTTTGACTTATATTCTTCTGCCAGCTTATGCACTGTTGGAAGCATTTTGATACAGGGAGCACACCACGTTGCGTAAAAATCGACCATAACCAGTTTATCAGAGCTTATAAGTCTTTTGAAATCCGCTGTGCTCATTCCCTTATTCACGGCACTTGCATCCTTTGGTGCATCGATCAATTTGCCGGATGAAGTCCATTTCATAAAACCACCCTGCATTTCATAAATATCGGTAAAACCTTTTTCATGAAGGACTTTGGCCGCTGCTGAACTGCGTCCGCCGGAAAGGCAATAAACAAATACCGGTTTATTTTTATCAAGTTTTTCAACCTTTTCTTTAAACGCAGCATTTCTGTAATCGATATTTTCTGCACTTTCCAAATGCCCCTGGCCAAATTCCTCGGGTGTTCTAACATCCAGCAATTGCGCCTGTTTGGTCGCATTCAGCTTATTTTGAAAATCATTTGTAGATAACTGGGTCTGCGCCAGTACAGCGGAGCCAGTTAGCAATATGCCCAGAAATGATATGAGAATACTTTTCATGTTATAAAATTTAATTCTATGATAATGTAAATTTACCTTAAAATAGATTGCCGGCTCACGTATGACATTTTTTTTGTGTTATTTTGTACCGTTAATATATCCAATTTCAAATCAAACCCAAAGCTGCAAATGAGTACGATTCAGTCAGTACATGCAAGACAAATTCTGGATTCAAGAGGAAACCCTACAGTAGAAGTAGATATTCGTACCGAAAATGGTTATTTAGGACGCGCTGCGGTGCCGTCCGGAGCATCAACCGGTAAACACGAAGCAGTAGAACTTCGCGATGACGACAAGAGCGTTTACGTTGGAAAAGGAGTTTTGAAAGCTGTTGAAAATGTTAACGATATCATTTTCCCTGAATTGATCGGCGCTTCTGTTTTCGAACAAAACCTGATTGATAAAATAATGCTTGAATTGGATGGTACGCCAAACAAAAGCAAGCTGGGTGCTAACGCAATCCTTGGTGTTTCTCTGGCAGTTGCCAAAGCTGCGGCACAGGAAGCTGGTCTTCCTTTGTACCGTTACATCGGTGGTGTTAATGCAAACACACTTCCGGTTCCGATGATGAACATTTTGAACGGTGGTAGCCATGCAGATAACTCAATCGATTTCCAGGAATTTATGATCCTTCCTGCGAAAGCTGATACTTTCTCTGAGTCTCTTCGTATGGGTGTTGAAGTGTTCCACACTTTGAAAACTGTATTGAAAAGCAAAGGATATTCTACTAACGTTGGTGACGAAGGTGGTTTTGCTCCAAACATTAAATCAAATGAAGAAGCGATCGAAATCGTTATTCAGGCGATCGAAAAAGCAGGTTACAAACCAGGCGAAGATATTTTCATCGCTATGGATGCTGCCGTTTCTGAATTCTACGAAGATGGTTTCTACCACTTCAAAAAATCAGATGGCCGTAAACTGACATCTCCTGAAATGGCTGACTACTGGACTCAGTGGGTTGCTAAATATCCAATTATCTCGATCGAAGATGGTATGGACGAAGATGACTGGGCAGGTTGGAAAACACTTACTGAATCAGTTGGTTCTAAATGTCAGTTAGTAGGAGATGATTTGTTCGTAACAAACGTAACGCGTCTACAACAGGGAATCGAATCTCAGATCGCTAACGCTATTTTGGTTAAAGTAAACCAGATCGGTTCTTTGACTGAAACAATTGATACTGTAAACCTTGCAAAAAGAAACAGTTACAAAACAATCATGTCTCACCGTTCTGGTGAAACTGAGGATTCTACAATTGCTGACCTTGCAGTAGCGTTGAACACAGGACAGATCAAAACTGGTTCTGCTTCCCGTTCTGACCGTATGGCGAAATACAACCAGCTTCTTCGTATTGAAGAGGAATTGGGAGAAAGCGCTTACTTCCCAGGATTGAAATTCTAATTTAAGTTTAATAAAACCGGAGCTCAGGCTCCGGTTTTCTCTTTTCCCGGCATGATCGATTTTAAAAGTCTTATACCGCACATGCGCAAATTCTATACCGCAACATTTGTGGTATGGCTTGTCTGGATTTTGTTTTTGGATAACAATAATCTCAAAGTAGTTTTGTCAAACCGTGTCAAAATGAAAGAGCTGGAAAAGGAAAAAGTAATCCTGGAAGATAAAATTAAACAAGTTAAAAAAGAGCGTAACGAAGTATTCGGTACGCCTAAAATGCTTGAAAAATGGGCAAGAGAAAAATATCTGATGCGCAAACCGCATGAAGATGTTTATGTAATCGTAGATGAAAACAACCAGCCCATTGAAAGTAAACAGGAAGAGTAATTTTTAGCTATTCTTCAAACATTAACCAATATCACTCCTGCGCCTTGATTAACGTACTTTTTATTTGTTTAGGGAATATTTGCCGGTCTCCCATTGCAGAAGGCGTTTTTAAAGCACTTGTTAATGAAAAGGGACTAGATCATATTATCCAATGCGATTCTGCCGGTACGGGAGCTTATCATATTGGCAGCTTACCGGATAAGCGCATGAGAAAAGTAGCATTGTCTCATGGCATCACACTGACACACCAGGCAAGACAACTTTCTTTCGAGGATTTTATAAATTTCAACTATATCATGGCCATGGACAAATCCAATTTCGAAAATATTCGAAAGGAAAGCTTCCGTGCGCATGGATTTTATTTGCCCGAAGATCAGTTATATTTATACAGAATGTTCGATCCTGAGCGAGGTGAGGCCGTTATTGTGCCAGATCCTTATTACGAAGAGCTTCCGGCCTTTGACAATGTATATGAAATTGTTGAACGCAGCGGAAATGCTTTTTTAGATTTTTTGATAGAAAAACATGGATTGACAAAAGAGAAAAATTATCAGGAAAATTAAGCCCGGTAATCTGGTGTCAGCTAATTAATATAAAGCAGGAATTTTAAACAAGTACGAAATTGGGAAAAAAAGTAATTCTTATCATCATGGACGGCTGGGGAATCGCCAAGGCCGGAGAGGAAAATCGTTCAGCGGTTTTAGCTGCCAACACTCCATTTTACGACAGCATATTAACAAAATATCCTCATAGTAAACTGGAAGCAAGCGGCCTGGCCGTTGGTTTGCCGGATGGTCAAATGGGTAACTCGGAAGTTGGACATACCAATCTGGGTGCCGGCCGTGTTGTTTATCAGGATCTGGTAAAGATAAATCTGGCGGTTTCTTCGGGAACACTGGCCAACGAACCGGTATTGGTAGATGCATTTACTTTTGCAAAAGAAAATAATAAAAAGGTACACTTCATCGGATTGGTTTCTGATGGTGGTGTGCATTCTCATATTGATCACGTAAAAGGGCTTTGCAAAATCGCGGCTGATAAGGGTTTAAGCAATGTATTTGTTCATGCTTTTACGGATGGCCGTGACACAGATCCAAAAAGTGGTCTGGGTTTTCTTACGGAGTTGCAGGAAACCATGACATCTTCAACCGGGCAAATTGCAAGCGTTACAGGTCGCTATTACGCAATGGACCGTGACAAACGCTGGGAACGTGTGAAACTTGCTTACGATGCCATGGTTTTAGGCGAAGGTAAACATGTAAAAGCGGACGGCATTTTGGCAGCAATTGAGGAATCTTACGAAGCAGGCGTGTCGGATGAATTTATCCAGCCGATTATTGCTGTAAAGGAAGATGGTTCGCCGGTTGCGGTTATTGAAGAGAACGATGTAGTTGTTTGTTTCAACTTCCGTACAGATCGAGGGCGCGAAATAACAGAAGCACTTACGCAGCAGGATTTTCATGAGCAGAATATGCACAAACTGAACCTGCGTTACATTACAATGACTAATTATGACGATACCTTTAAAGGTGTATCTGTCATTTTTGACAAAGATAATCTTAACAATACTTTGGGAGAAGTTTTGGAAGGTGCCGGTAAAAAACAGATCCGCATTGCCGAAACTGAAAAATATCCACACGTAACATTCTTCTTTTCCGGTGGACGTGAAAAACCGTTTGAAGGTGAAAGCCGTTTGTTAAGTCCTTCTCCAAAAGTGGCGACTTATGATTTACAACCAGAAATGTCTGCTTTTGGTCTTCGTGATCTGATCGTTCCTGAGCTGATAAAAGAAGAGGTTGACTTTGTTTGTCTGAATTTTGCCAATGCGGATATGGTGGGCCATACCGGGGTTTTTGAAGCTGCTGTAAAAGCTTGCGAAACGGTTGACCAGTGTGTACAATCAGTTGTGACAACCGGATTGGAACACGGATATACTTCGATAATTATTGCAGATCATGGCAATTCTGATTATATGGCCAATGATGATGGGTCACCAAATACGGCGCATTCGCTGAATCTGGTTCCGTGTATTTTGGTTGACAATGATTATCAAAAACCGATTAAAGACGGTAAACTTGCTGATATGGCACCGACAATTCTCGAATTAATGGGGATTGAAAAACCGCTGGAAATGTCCGGTAATAGTATTCTTTAAACTATACGCCAATAAAAGGTGTTATTTTTGTCAGAGAGTCTGCATCAGGCTCTCTGATTTTTTTGTGCTATAACTGTTAGATTTTCGATTTTGCTTCTTCACAGAAATATGAATAATAAAGTAACAATTTCATCTTTTCAATTTTCCTTATTTACCCCTATTCTATATGTCTTACTTTTTCTGACCAGCTGTGACTCTGCGCAGGAGCGGGAAAGTAAGGTCATGACTTATTATGATCTAAAAGGATTTATTGAATCGCAGGTTTCCTCGCTCAATAAAGAAAAGCCGGAAGTTACCAAGACCATGCGCGTATCCGGTAAAAACGAAACGCTGACGTCACGTAATATGGATTGGAAAAAGGAACTGGAATTATTTATACAGGCTGATATCAATAAGCCGGCGTATAGCAAAAGTTATGCAATTACTAAACCGGATTCTCTGACAGTTTTATATAAGCTAAAAACAGAAGAAAGTTTGCCTGTACGATATTTGAAAATAGAAATGGATAAAATATCCGGAACGCCGGTTGTTATTCAGGCCTTATTACGCTCTGAGAACAAACTATATCAATCGGAAAAAAATATAGAAATGCATGGATCATTTCAAGGCGGCAAGTGGCATTTAGAAAATTACATAATTAAAGGATATCAAAAACTCGCTACCATGGAGAAGAAAGAATTTGATGTAAGCGCAAAAGTAAAGCATTAAAATTCTATGTTACAAGTTGTCCTATTTTGCCCTAATTTGTGTGTGGTGTCCTCAGGATTTTTCTTTGAATGAATTACCTGTTACATGATGCGTTAAATTCTGTGATTTGCTTTAATAATTCATTATATGCCAAATTTTAAAGAATTCGCAGTTTTTTGTTTTGTGTAAATATATTTTTCAGTTGTTATTGATAATTTTCAGTTGATTGAAAGGCTAGGGAATGATATTGTTTATTGAACTCTCAGAATTTAACTGAAATCTAAATAAATCAAACATTACATAACCTAAATTATTATCAATGCAGCAGCCAGAACAAAAAAACAAGCAAACAATAGCATGGGCAATGGTAGTTGTCCTGGGTCTAGCGACAGCCATGTTTGGCTATCTTTTCACAACACAGAAAAGTGAATTGACTCAACAAGAATCAATGGTTGTAGAAAAGGCCAGAGAATTGGCACTTACTAAAACAAAACTTGATTCTATATCGACAGTTCTTGACACAAAAATTGCTGAAATCGAAAAGTTGGGCGGAGATGTTTCAGAGCTTACCAAAATGAAAACGCAGCTGGAAGCAGATAAAGCAGCTTTCAGAAGAAGCAACAAAGTTGAAACTGGAAAATATCTTGCTAAGATCAAAGAATACGAAAAATTCCTGGTTGAAAAAGACGAAGTTATCGCTCAGCTTAAACTTGAAAACGAGCAATTGGTAGCTTCAAATGATTCGCTTAGTACCCACGTAGGAACGCTTACTAGCGAACGTGAAAGGTTGGTTAAACGTCAAACGGAATTATCGGATTCAGTAGTAACCTTTACCGCTGTTAATAAAGAACTTTCTGCAAAGGTGAGTCAGGCAGCAGCTCTGAAAGCGCAAAACCTGAAAGTACTAACCGTTAATTCGAGAGGAAAAACAAAAGACAAAGAAGAATACAAAGCTAAAAGAGTTGATAAGTTGAAACTGGTTTTCAACCTACCTGAAAATGCACTTACAGCACAGGAATCAAAAGATATTTATTTAAGAGTTCTTGATCCGCAAGGAGCAGTGGTTGCCAATGACGCAACAGGTTCAGGAGAGTTTGAAGTTGACGGTGCGCCTTCTAAATTCACAGCACGTGAATCAGTTGCTTACCAGAACAACAATCAGAAAGTTGAGATGCTTTATGATAACTCGCAGCTTCGTCCTGGAAAATACAGTGTAGAACTTTATTCAGAAGGTTATAAAATCGGTGGAACTAATTTCACGATCAAATAATAACTCTGACAGTGTTTGCGAATAAAAACAGAGCCGGGCAAATGTCCGGCTCTGTTTTGTTATATAAAAGCATTAATTACACCTCGTTCTGATTTTTAATTATCTCAATAAAACGTTGCAGCTCTTCTGCTCTTGCAGGACTGACTTCTGGATAATCCATATCCATTTTTTTCAATTCTTCAATAATTATACTACCCACAATTAGTCGCATATTCTTTTTGTCATCAGCCGGAACAACAAACCAGGGCGATTTTTTTGTTGCTGTTTCATTGATAGCTTCCTGATATGCCTCCATATATTCGTCCCAGTGATCGCGGACTTTAACGTCCTGCTCCTCAAATTTCCAGTTTTTATTTGGATCTTCAATCCGTTCAATCAGGCGTTCAGCCTGTTCTTTTTTTGAAACGTTCAGGAAAAACTTGATTACGCGAATTCCGTTACGATACAGGTATTTTTCAAGATTTTTAATATCAGAATAACGCTGATCCCACAATTTATCCATATCCTGAGTCAATTCCACCGGCAGTCTCTGTGAATTTGTCAGGATGGTCGGATCAACTTTCACAACCAGTACTTCTTCGTAATAACTGCGGTTGAAAATTGTAATTGTACCACGCTGAGGCAGTAAGTTATTCGTTCTCCAGAGAAAATCGTGGCCAAGTTCAGTTTCTGATGGTCTTTTAAAGGAGTGAATTTTAACACCTACGGGATTTACACCAGCGAGCACGTGTTTGATTGTTCCGTCTTTTCCCGCAGCATCCATAGCCTGAAAAATTATGAGCAGTCCGTAACGGTTGTGCGCATACATTTTACTCTGCAATTCGTCCATTTCCTTGACAAAATCAGCGAGCATCAATTCATATTCGTCCTTATCGTCATAGATATCCTTAAAGCTAGTATTCGCTTTTTTGATATCAAATTTTTCTGTGCCGTCAACGCGGAATTCGCTCGACTTGAAGTGCGACATATTTTAGGGATTTTAGTTAATCAGATGAATTTATATCGTGTAATTTTTTAAAAATTCTTCCAGTTTGGCAAAAGCTCTGGCGCGGTGGCTGAGACCGCCCTTTTCTTCCATTGTCATTTCAGCAAATGTGCGGTTATGGCCTTCGGGAATAAAAATCGGATTGTAGCCGAAGCCATAGGTTCCGCGTTTTTCCAAAATAATTTTCCCTTTTATTTCCCCGTCAAACTGGTAAAATTTTCCATCGAGGACAAGTGTGATCACTGCCACAAACCTTGCATTGAAATTATCTTTACCCGTCATGTTTTTGATAACAAGATCCATATTATCGTCAGCATCGCGCTGAGGGCCCGCATAGTAGGCAGAATGCACGCCGGGTGCGCCGTCCAATGCCTCAATTTCAAGTCCGGAGTCATCAGCAAAACAATTTACTGCGTAGTTATTCCAGACAAATTCAGCCTTTTCGTAAGAGTTTTCAGGAATGGTATCGTGCGTTTCGGGGATTTCTTCTTCGCAGCCAATTTCTTTTAATGTGGTTAAAATAAAAGAATCTCCAAGCATCGCCTGTACTTCTTCCAGTTTATGCTGATTATTGGTTGCAAAACAGAGTTTCATTATGTGTTTTTATAAGAATGGTTTGAAAATGCAGTTTAACAAAAAACGGCCACTTCAGAAGAAGCAGCCGTCTATTATTTTCTATCCTTACCCGAATTATCTCGTTGGAGCAGGCATTGGAGGTGTTGCCGGTTTAGCACCTTTTGTAAAGTCGATCAATTCAACATCAAACAGCAATACTGAATTTCCCGGAATTGCACCTGGTGATCCGTCTACACCGTAAGCTAATCCTGAGGGAATGATCAAAGTGCGTTTTCCGCCTTTTTTCATCGACATAATTCCTTCTTCCCAACCTGGGATAACCATACCAACGCCAACCTGGAAGTCAATTGGTTTTCCTGCATTTTTAGAACTGTCAAATACTTTTCCGTCCAAAAGTTTACCAGTGTAGTGAACTTTCACGTTATCGCCTTGTGTAGGAGCTTCGCCGGTTCCAACAACATCATCAACATAATACAGACCAGAAGCCGTATGCTGTGCTTTTGCAGTCAGGTTATTTTTTGTAAGATAATCCTGGATCACTTTTTCGTCAACTGCTTTCTGTTTAACACCAGCTTCTGACTGTTGTTTCTGGAATTCCTCAGACGTAAGAACGCTCAAAACTTTAACTGTAAAAGTAATTTCTGAACCTTTTTTGATCATTGGAGGCAAAGGCTGCATCATTTTTGCAAAAAGTGTATCTGCATTAATGAAGAATTTCGCGCTGTCGCCGGCTGCAAGCATAGCCAAACCTTCTTCGAAACTTCCTTTAAAAGGAGGAGCCTGAAGAACCAGTTTTACAGGAGTTTTATCTTTGTAAGTATCACGTAGCGTTGAGTCAGCTCCGTTTTTAAGAACCAGGTGGAATGACATGATATCACCAAGTTTTGCTTTCCGGGCAGCATCATCGTGCTCGAAAATCTGATACTTCAGACCACTTTCAGTAACTTTTGTCTTATACTTGTCGCAAGCTGTGGCGAGAATAGCTATGCCTAGTACATAACCGATTGATTTAAGATTCATTGGATTGTATTAATTAAAAAATATTTATGTGAATGTTATATTATTTGTATTTTGAGATTAATCAACTTTCAGTAATTCTTCTTTGTATTTAGGAAGTATGGATAAAAACAGATCAACAGTATCGTTAATAGAAAGCTCAGTTCTTCCGCCTGATGCATTTTTGTGTCCGCCTCCACTGAAATAAGTACTCGAAACCTCACGAACTGAAAAGTCGCCTACCGAGCGGAAAGAAATTTTTATTTCTCCTTTTCTTTCAATGAACAATGCAGACATCACGACGTTTTCGACCTGCAAACCGTAATTGACGATACCTTCCGTCTCACCCGGACTTGAATTAAATCGGGCAAGTTCTGCATCGGTCAGCACCATATAAGCTGTACGGTATTCAGGCAGAACAATTAATTTTTGAGACAAAACATATCCCAGAAATTGTAAACGGGATAGCGGCGAATTGTCATAAATCAATCTGTGCACGCGGCTCGTGTCAAATCCTGTCAGCATAAGATCTGCAATCGCCAGATGAACTGCCGGCGTTACATTCCCATGTTTGAAAGAACCTGTATCAGTCATTATTCCTGCATAAAGGTTTTCTGCCATCGCTATGTCAAAAACCGATGTGGTCGGAACATCACCTTCAATTTTTTTTATTAACGCATAAACAAGCTGAGCTGTTGCGGCGGCCGTCGTATCCCAGACCATCCATTTTGCAAAATGTTCTGGTTCCAAGTGATGATCAATCAGCAATTTAGGTGCTTTTGCATCCAAAACTACTTTTCCAAGATCTTTCAAACGGGACAGTGCTGAAAAATCAAGACAGCATATCAGCGTGGCCTCATCAATTTTTCTTTTGCATTTTCCTTGCTCACCAGACTTTTCATATACCAGAACTTCGCTCATGCCAGGAAGCCAGCGAAGGTTTGCAGCATAATCTGTCGGGCTGATAACGGTTACAGTATGTCCTTTTTTAGATAAATAACTTGCCCATCCAAGCGAAGAACCCAGCGCATCTGCGTCAGGATCTCTATGCATCGTGATGATGATTTTTTGAGGAGTAGATAGAAAAGCTACTAGCTCTTCAACAGTTTGATTCACAGTTATTTAATTCAAAAAGAAAATTTGGACCCGGCAATTCGATGACAAAATTAACAAAACTGTTGGGATTTGTTTAATGTTGACAACGAAAGGCTTAATCAGTAGTGAATGTTTTTGCCTGAAAATGAGGTTCCGGGCAGATTTGATGACTATATAAAATGAAAATTGTAGTTTTGCATCAAAATAAATTTTAGCAAACTGTATGTCAACCAATAAGACCTTCACGATGATTAAGCCTGATGCCGTATTAGACGGAAATTCAGGTGCTATTATCAAAATGATTGAGGCTGCCGGATTCCGTGTTGTAGCTTTGAAGAAAACACAAATGACTCCGGAACGTGCGGGTGAATTTTACGCAGTACATAAAGAGCGTCCTTTTTATAACGATTTATGTGCTTACATGTCATCAGGACCGATCGTGCCTATTATTCTTGAAAAGGAAAATGCAGTTGCGGATTTCCGTACACTGATTGGTGCTACCAATCCTGCCAATGCTGAAGATGGAACGATCCGTAAATTGTTTGCAAAATCAATTGAGGCAAACGCAATCCATGGTTCTGATTCTGATGAGAATGCTGTAATAGAAGGTAGTTTCTTTTTTGCTCATACGGAGCAGTTTTAATGAACTGGTATTGTAAAATAAAAGCGGGCCTGATGTTTCAAACATCAGGCCCGCTTTTATTTTGGAAGATTGTATTATTTGATATTTTTCAAGCTGTGGTCAACAACCTGAATCGAGCCATTGTCAGCATTGACATTTTTAGTTATTACGTATGCAAGTTTATTTAGTTGGAGTGGCGCATCTGCTGAGGCTTGTGTCACTACAATACTATCACCTTTCAAAATGGTTGGATATTTTTGAACCTTCAATGACTCAAAAGTAAGATTTTGTTTAAGTATGTGTCTATAAACAAAAGCTCTTATCGAATCCTTAGGCATTGCATTGATTTGAGCACTTGTAATTTTGGAATTTAAAAATGCTGCATTGTTAGGAGCAAATAATGTAATGTTTTCAGTTCTCAATGCATCACCCAAATCGTTCGCCAGAATTATTTCGCGTAACGTTGAAAATTCGCTGTTTTGAAGAATTACATCCGTAATTGTTTTAGGCTTTACAATGTCGCTATCTTTTTCGGTACAGGATGTCACTATTCCGCCAAATAATGTAACAATCAAAAAAAATGCCGCGTAACGACTTATAAAGTTATTTTTTTTCATAGCTTCGGTTCAGTTTAATTTTTGTAAAACTAATGTAAATAGTAGTTTGGTGAATTTTAAAACTAATTTTTTTTATCCTAATCCCAAAAACAAGATGTTAAAATTTAAATTTCTGACTGCATTATGTGCAGTGATTTTGTTTACCAGTTCTGCTTTTTTAGCAACGAAGGACGATGTAAATGCGCCGGAAAAGAAAGCGGTAAAGCTGTTTAACGGTAAAGATTTAACAGGCTGGAAAATCAACGGTACCGAAAAATGGTATGCTGAAAAAGGCGAGTTAATCTGCGAAAGCGGTCCTGACAAGGAATACGGTTACTTAACAACGGACAAGTTTTACAAAAATTTTGACCTGACACTGAAATTCAAACAGGAAGCAAACGGAAACAGCGGCGTTTTTTTCAGATCAACTGTGGATGGAACGAAGGTTTCTGGCTGGCAGGTTGAGGTTGCACCGCCAAACCACGATACCGGAGGAGTTTACGAATCTTACGGTCGTGAATGGTTGCAGAAAATTCCCGACGAAAAAGAAGGGTTTCTGAAAATGGGTGAGTGGAATACATTGCGCATCCGTGTAAATGGCCCAAAAGTACAAACCTGGTTGAACGGCCATGATATGGTTGATTTTGAAGATGCAAAAATTGGTGCCGGAGACGGATCAATCGCGCTGCAAATTCACTCGGGCGGTGGAATTAAAGTACGTTGGAAAGATATTCTTCTTGAAGAATTGTAAAAATCAGCATTCTGAATTTACTTTCATTTCCAAAGTTTCGAAGTTCATGCTGCATTAATCCGCAGTTCATCGGAAATAGATAAGAAAACGGCCTCATGGCTAATAGCTTTGTGTTATCAAAAACACATTCTGTTAGCCATGAGGTTTTTTATTTTATATTCTTTACCGGATATAACTTGGAAATGTATCCTTTGAAATGAAGATTTATCATATAATTACTGATGGAAGAAACCAAAAAGAAACCGCTCCGCATGAATGGAACTTCGCTGGAAGGCAGGGATTTCAGTAACATGAATCTGGAAGGAGCGGATTTTAGCTTTTCAAGTCTGGAAGGAATAAATTTTGACGGCTCTAATCTTCGTGGTGCAAAAATACGTTTTGCTTCCCTGGAAAATGCAACCTTTAGAAATGCGGATCTTACCAACGCCGATTTAAGTTTCAGCAGTCTGACAGATGCAGACATGACCGGGGCTAAAATCGAAGGTGCCAATTTCAGTTTTTCCTCCCAGGGCAAATCATTCAAATGGCAGGATTTTAAATTGATCGGATTGATCCAGAGCCAAAGCTGGCTTGGAACGCTGGTCGCCATTATCATTGGTGCCTTGATGCTTTATGGAACAAGCGCGATCATTTATTTCACACTGGAAATTTTATACACATCCAATCCTGTACAGGTGCAGCTGAATAAATATCTGATTGCTCAAAATATTGTTAGCGGAGTGGCAGTAGTGCTCATTGCTCAAAATATGGCAATATGGCTCGATTCGATGATTGAAAAAGTTTTTTTACGGCATCTTGCCCTGAGTGCAGTTGTAACGCTTGTTTTTTTAGGAATTAATGTTGGTATGTTCTTCGCGTTCGGGCAAAAGATATTCAAAGCCCTGGCGGCCGAATCACCACAGCAGGCAAGGCAAAATGGTGTCTGGTTTTATTACGCAATTGGCCCCTTGATCATAGCAAACGTATTTTATTATCTGAATCGTCAGGGTAGGCAACTGTCCAGAAAGATCTCCGAGCAGGAATATCAGCTTTTGAATCTTGAAAAATTGAAAACCAGGGCAGAGCTGGACGCATTGCAGGCACGCATTAATCCGCACTTTTTATACAACGCCCTGAATAGTATCGCAAGTCTCGTGCACGAAGATCCGGATAAGGCGGAGGAAATGACTTTATTATTGTCAAAGCTATTTCGGTATACAACGGGCAGGAAAAATAATGACTATTTTGACAGCATTAAAAACGAACTGGAAATGGTGCATACTTATCTTCAGGTTGAAAAAGTCAGATTTGGTGATCGGCTGCAGTTTGGTGTGGAAGTAACAGACCCGGAACTGAATAGTCTTCTGGTTCCGAAATTTATCCTCCAGCCGATTGTTGAAAACGCGATCAAACATGGTATTGCCAAACTGGCCGACCAGGGGAGAATTATTGTAAAAATTTACGAAGAAGATGGATGGCTTCACCTTTGCGTTCATGACAACGGACCGCTTTTTTCTGATACCATGGGAGCAGGTTACGGTATCCGCAGTATCCAGGACAAACTGAAATTATTATACAGCGAAGATGCTGCCATTGAACTTCATAATAAACCAATAAAATCCGTTAATATTTCAATCCGAAAATCTGCTATTCAGGCTAGTGAAGAGAAGGTGAAGTAGTTTACCGGTTTAAATTGATATAAAATAATTGAAAACTCTGCAGAGATTTCATCACAAAAAAATAATCTGAAATGACATTTCCTCTAAAAACAATATTGATTGATGATGAGCCGCTTGCATTAAGCAGGTTGAGAAGATTATTGGAAAAACATCAGGATACTTTTGTCATTGTTTCAGAAGCAAGAAACGGGGCAGAGGGTTTGGTGGAAATTGACAAACACAATCCGGAAGTAATATTTCTGGATATAGAAATGCCGCTTTTGAATGGTTTTGAAATGCTGGCAAAACTAACCAAAATGCCATTGGTCGTTTTTTCCACCGCATATGATCAGTATGCAATCAGAGCTTTTGAGGAAAATTCTGTTGATTATTTGTTGAAACCTGTTGAAAACGAACGGCTTCTGAAAACGATCGATAAAATCAGGAATATCCTGAATGCAGGTTTTAAAACGGGAGAAAGTAAAAATCCTTATTCTGATAATCTGCTCAGGTTGCTGGAAGAAATGAAACCTAAAAAGGAGATATTTTCATTGTCGGTAAAGTCGGGAGATCGCATTTTATTGATTCCGTTGACAGAAATTACGCATTTTGAAGCGGAGGAGAAATATGTTTTTCTGAACACCCTGGACGGACAAAAATATCTTTTAAACTATACACTCACATCGCTGGAAGAAAAATTACCTGCTCACTACCTGCGCATCAGCCGGGGAGGCATTGTTAATTCGCACCATATCAAAGAAATTCAGAAACATTTTAATGGCAAATATCTGGTCGTAATGCGCGACAGGAAAGTCTCTCAACTGCAAAGCGGAAGCACTTATACCGAAGTCATCCGTCATCTTCTTGATAATTAATCACCTTGCTTCACGGCGTCTTGTTCAAAATATTGATTTTGAAGACGCCATACTTATTCCTAAATTGCGCCCTTGTTAAAATCCGACGACTGTGTTTTTAGTTTAATGTACTGTTTATCAGTACCTTTATCCTAAGAGCTCAAATTATTGTTATTGAAATTTACAATTTTTCGACACAATTGGGTGACAAACTGCGTACACAAATGGGAACAGATGGTATGCATTGCGCGTCAGATTAAAAAAAACATCAAATAGAATTTATAAGATCGGCGTATAATGGTTCGTTTGTTTTTGTTAAAAAAGGTTAAAAGAGTTCAGCTATAATGAAAGAACTCATTGATTCGGGCAATCTGCCAAAGCACATTGCCGTTATCATGGACGGTAACGGGCGTTGGGCGCAGAACCAGGGAGCGGCACGTGTATTCGGCCATCGGAATGCGATTAAGGCAGTGAGAGAGGTGACCGAGGGTTGTGCTGAACTTGGCGTTTCCTATCTAACCCTTTATGCGTTTTCTACCGAGAACTGGGCTCGTCCGCAGTTTGAAGTCCGTGCTTTAATGGAATTGTTAGTCCAGTCTATCCGCAATGAAATTCCTACCATGCTGAAAAACAATGTGCGGCTGGATACCATCGGAGATATGGAAAGTCTTCCTGCAAGTTGCCAGAACCAGCTCGCAGAAGCGATTGAGATCACCCGTGAAAATACCGGGCTGAACCTTATCCTTGCATTGGGATACAGCGGAAAATGGGATATTGTGCAGGCCACCAAAAAGCTTGCAGCCGAAGTGCAAAAAGGAATTTTAAAGCCGGAAGAAATCAACGAAACTTTGTTGAATAAACATCTTTCCACACTAGATCGTCCTGAGGTGGATCTGATGTTGCGTACGGGTGGTGATCACCGGATCAGTAATTTTTTGTTATGGCAGCTCGCTTATGCGGAGCTGTATTTTTATAAAGACCTTTTTTGGCCTGATTTCCGCAGGGAACATCTGTATGAGGCAATTTTGGCATACCAGAAAACGGAACGTCGTTTTGGTAAAACCGGTGAACAAGTTAAAGCGAATGGAGCTAAGTAGAATTATATGAACCTGGTGAGAAACTTTATTAAAACATTCGTAAAAAGTAATTGGGCATTAACAGGAGTTCTGTTATGCTGGTGTTTTTCGGCTGAGGCGCAAAAGATAGGATTAGGGAGTAATGCAAAGCCCGCGGCAGCTACTGCCAATATGGGAATTGATCCGGCCAACCCAAAAGAATATACAATCGCAGAAGTTACCGTTTCAGGAACCCAGTTTCTGGACCCTAACTCTATGGTTTCTATTTCAGGATTAAAACCTGGTGATAAAATCCGCGTTCCTGGACCAGCAATTCCTTCTTCTATCAAAAGAATGATGGATTTCGGTACTCTGGATGATGTGGAAATCGCTGCGACAAAAACCGAAGGAGAAAAAATCTGGCTTAATATTCACATCAAGGAGCGCCCTAGACTTTACAAAGTATCGTTTTCCGGTATTCGTAAAGGTGAAAGAGAAACGCTGAATGATAAAGTAAAGCTGATCAAAGGACGTGTAATTACGCCGACGGTTATTAAAAATACCCAGCTTGTTATCAAGAAATATTATCTGGATAAAGGTTTTTACAATACCAAAGTGAAGGTGCTTCAAATCCCCGATTCTACACGTGGACAAGCAACTTTGAACTTTACGATCACCAAAGGAAGTAAAGTGAAGATTGAAAAAATTGATATTGAAGGAAATGAAGATATCAGTGACCGTACGCTGAAACATAAAATGAAAGGTACCAAGCAGAAACGCATTGGCCGTTTGTTTAATCCTTCAAAATACATTCCTAAAAAATACGATGAGGATAAAGAAAAGCTGATCGCTTACTATCGTAAAAACGGTTACCGTGATGCTACGATCGATTTTGATACCATTACAAACAATGGCGAAACGATCAGTATCAAGATGAAAATTGATGAAGGCAAAAAATACTTTTACCGTAATATAACCTGGACTGGTAACTATTTATACCCATCAAAAGCACTTGGAGAAAAACTGGGTATTGCCAAAGGTGACGTTTACAATCCGGAAGAGCTTGATAAGAAAATCAATGGTATTCCGGGAAATGATATCAGCTCGATTTACATGGATGACGGTTATCTTTATTTCCGTATCGAGCCTACTGAAAAAGCGGTTGAAGGTGATTCGATTGACGTGGAACTTCGTATGTATGAAGGAAAGCAGGCAACGATTAACCGTATCATTTTGAATGGTAATACCAAAACAAGTGACCGCGTAGTATTACGTGAGCTTTTCACATTGCCGGGACAAAAATTTAGTAAAACTGAAATTATCAACACACAGCGTCAGTTATCTCAAATGGGTTATTTCAACCCGGAGAAAATTGTTCCGAACCCGATCCCGAATCCTCAGGATGGAACGGTGGATATCGAATGGAATGTGGAAGAAAAACCATCTGATCAGATTGAACTTTCCGGTGGTTGGGGTGGATATATTGGTTTTGTAGGAACGTTGGGTCTTGTTTTCAACAACTTCTCATTACGCAACATTCCAAACAGAGAAACATGGAGACCGCTTCCTTCAGGTGACGGACAGAAATTATCGCTTCGTTTCCAGGCCAATGGTAAGCAGTATCAAACGTATTCGCTTTCATTCAGCGAGCCTTGGTTAGGGGGTAAAAAACCGATCAATTTTGGTGTTTCTTTACAGCACACTGTTTACCGGGTAGCAAATTATAACTCGATTTATTCGTCAGGTGGCTCAGGAAGTGTTAACTATCGAGGAGGATATTACAACAGTGGTATTACAGTGTCCCTGGGCCGTCGTTTGAGAGAGCCGGATCGTAACCTTGTTTTAACACACTCTTTATCTTACCAGCGTTATCGTCTGGATAGTCTGGATATCTTCCGGATTGGTTACAGCAAAGGGGTTTCTAACAATATTTCGTTCAATACTACGATTTCCAGAAATACTTTAAGTGACTTCCAGTTTCCGAGAAGCGGATCGAATATTTCGTTAAGTATGACCTTGACTCCGCCATATTCATTGATTCGTAAGAATGGTTACAAAGATGTTAGCGATACCTATCGTTGGGTAGAATACAACAAGTGGATGTTTGATGCGACTTATTATGCAACCATTACCGGTAAACTGGTAATCAGTGCCCGTACGCACATGGGTTATCTGGGTAGATATGGTACTAAACTTGACTTCAGTAAATTCGGCCGGTTTATTGTCGGTGGTTCGGGTTTAGCAGGTCAGGGTTCATTCTCGCTGGCTGATCAGGACATTATCGGTTTACGTGGTTATGAGGATCAGAAGGTTGGTCCTTTGACAACGAGCGGATATCCGGCGTCGGGTGGTGGTGTTGTTTATAACAAATTTGTATCGGAACTTCGTTATCCGGTTTCTCTGAATCCACAGGCAACGATATTTATTCTTGGTTTTGCAGAAGCAGGTAACAACTGGGGAAATTACAAAGAGTTTAATCCTTTTGATCTGAAACGTTCTGCGGGTGTTGGTGCGCGTATCTTTATGCCGGCATTTGGTCTTTTGGGTATTGACTGGGGTTACGGATTTGACAGTATCCAGGGTCAGAGTAAGAGAAGTGGTGCACAATTCCACTTTACGATCGGTCAGCAGATCAGATAATATATTAGTTTGCTTTTCGTTAAAACAGTTTAAATTATTAGCGGGCCAGGCATGAAGAAGATTTTTATTTTGCTAGTTTTGTCCTTTATTTCAATTGGAAAAGGAATAGCCCAGAAATTTGGCTATGCCGATATGGAATTCATAACCAGTAAAATGCCCGAATATCAATTGGCACAAACGGAAATGAAAAAGTTTTCGGAAAAGTGGGCCAAAGAAATTTCGGATAAATTTGCTGAGGTTGGAAGAATGCAGCGGGCTTATATGGCTGAAGAAGTTTTATTAACGGATGATCTTAAAAGAAAGAGACAAACGGAAATAAAAGAAAAAGAGCAGGAAGCCCGTGAATACAATAGTAAAATATTTGGTATGGAGGGTTTGCTTTTCCAAAAGAAAAAAGAACTTATGAAGCCATCTATGGAAAAAGTCCAGAGGGCAGTTTCCAAAATATGTATCCAGAAAAGGCTTGATTTTATGTTTGATAAATCAAGTGATGTCGGGATCATTTATTCAAATCCGAAACATGATTATTCGGATTATATTATGGAAGAGCTTGGGATAGATGGCCAGGCTTCAAAAGCAACAGCAAAAGAGGAGATAGCAAAAGAAAAACCGACGGTAGCGCCTAAAGAAAGCTCCCCTAAACAAAAAAGTACAAACAGTAAACTTAAATAGTAACAAAACAATGAAACAAAAATTGATAGTGCTTTTGGTCGCGATGGCCATGCTTAGTACCCCTCTTTTGGCACAAACAACACCTGCTGGCGGTCTTACAAAAATTGGTTATACCAATGTAGATTACGTTATCAGCAAGTTGCCTGAGAGTAAACTAATGCAAAACCAAATTGAAGTTACCAAAGCGCAGCTTGATAAGGCGTTAGGAGAAACTTATAAAGAGGCTCAGGAAAAGTATGAAGCTTATCAGAAAAACGGTGCTCAGATGACTGACGTAATCCGTGCTGATAAAGAAAAAGAATTGCAGAATCTGCAAACCCGTATCACTGAAATGCAAACAAATGCACAACAGTCTTTGCAGGCTAAGCAGCAACAATTGCTTGAACCAATCCTTACAAAGGTTAACAACGCAATTCAGGAAGTAGGTAAGGAAAGCGGATTTCTTTATATCCTTAATATGGATGCAGGTCAGGGAACAACGCCTATTATCTTGTTCGCGGCTTCTGAAGAAAACAATGCTACAAACCTTATCCTAAGAAAATTGGGTGTAGATCCTGACAAAATTGAAGCAGCAGCTCCTGCGGGCGCTAAACCTGCGACAACAACACCAGCAGCAGCAACAAAGCCAGCTACAACAGCTCCGGCAGCAACTCCTAAGAAAAAATAATCCGGAGTTTTTTAATAAGTTATTAAAATATAAAGTACCGGAGAGTAGCCTTTAACAGGTTGTTCTCCGGTATTTGTTTTAGTAAGGCAGTCATTCAAGTTCTGATAATTGGTGAATCAGAAATTTGATAATATTCAAAAAGTACAAATTTAATATTTAGCTGATTTCTGGGTTTTGCGTCTTCTAAAAAAACAGAATGATTCAGAACGTTAAGCATACAGGATTTGTTAATTTTGCGTTATGGAAGTTGCATCCCTAAGCTCATAAAAAAATTATATTTCTGAAATTATGGTTTTAAAAAATATCTTTTACTTTCTCATTTTTGCGTTAACGATAGTTTGGTCTAAACCGCTTCGGGCGCAGGATAACACGCATTCAGGCAGTAATGGTGCTTTACAATTAATTTTCCCAAAAGAAGCTGATTGGAATACATTACCGGAAGGAAAGGAAATAGATTTTCATTTGCAGGTAAAGGGTGGAAAGAGTGATTCTGTTCGTTACAGTATTGCGAGCGGATTCAGGCGTGATATGAAGTTTGATTCCCTTGGACATTTCATCTGGACACCAAGTTATGATATAGCAGATCGGATTAATACAGTCAAATTGTGGCCTATTGTTTTTGAAGCTACAAACCAGGCGGGTGAAACAGTATCGCAGCAGATCGCTTTTAAAATTGTACATGTCAACAGAGCCCCCGAAGTTGATGAACTGAAACCTTTTTACGTTCAATATAAAACCCAGAATACCTATCAGATCGATATGAATTCTGTTCGGGATAGTGATGGTGACCCTTTGGTTTTTATTCCTGTTTTGGAAGGAATGCCGGAAGGAATGAAGATGAGTGCGGCAGGTGAAATTGTCTGGGACCCTTCCACAACACAGTTTAATTTATTGAAAAAAGGGCCGAGATATATTGATTTTTATGTAGAAGATCAGCCTTCGAAAGTAAGGACAAAAGGTCGCTTGAAACTGGAAGTAACGCAAATGGATCTTGAACCTGATTTCAAGGTCATTCCGCAAAATCAAGTTATAAAAAGTAAGGAAAATAACCGGATCAACCTGAAATTTACTTTGTCTGATCCGAATGGAGATGATGATATAACAACTTTTGGTTTTGTATCCGAAAATAAAAATATTCCGGAATCTGCATTAGTTAAAAATGCTCCGACGAGTTATGAGTTTATCTGGGAGCCTGGTTATGACTTCGTCAGAGATCCTTTTGACTCTTTGGCTTTCAATATCACTTTTTACGTGCTGGACAAAGCGCAGAATAAAAAGGAAAGAACTTTACGTTTTATTATTGAAAACACAGTGAATGAATCCGAACGCGATGCATACGTTTATGGCCTCTACCGCGGCGGACTTATCACTGCGTGGAGTTTGCTCGAACAAATGAAAGAGAAGGAGGGAGAGCTTAAAAAATCATATAGCAGGGCGAAAAGAGGCAAGAGAAGCCGTTCCCTGATTAATGCTTCTCTGGGTGCAACAACCGGTCTTGCTCCTGTTATTTCACCTAACAATGTTAATAACAGAGGCTATATTACTACGCTTGGCGGAACAACAGTTGCGACTATGGGAACGTTAGAAGCGACAGAAGTTATCGGTAAATCGACCAATAGCCTGCTTGATCGTTTTAATTATGTAATGCAGAAGAAAAACGAACTTCAAAATAAGGGAGATGTTTTTTCAAGAGAATATGCACAAAAATCAGCACGTCGTTCACCTGACTTTGTTCGTAAACTGGATGAATTTAAATCCTTAATGAACCTGAGCGGATTGGTAGCACTTGAACTCGACGCAAATTGGGAAAACAAAAAAGCGGCTGGCTATGATGATAAAAAGATCGATGCAGCACTGAAGAAGACATTTAAAGATTTTATGCCTTTGGAAAAAGAAGAGCAATAGTAATTTTGATTTTTTCAATCTGACAGGAAACATATAAAACCAAAAAAGAGAGCCGGCAGCTCTCTTTTTTGGTTTTATATGTTTTGATAGACCGCAAAAGAATTTCTATTTCTCCGTAGAAGATTCACCTGGTTTTACAATCTCCTCACTTTCAAGATTAATCATGGAAGAAGAAATATCCTGAGATGAATCAATATCTACATTTTCATCTTCGGTTTCCACAGTTGAAATCAGTTTATCCGAAGAAGCAGATTCGATGGGTTCAGCAATTTCTCCGGTTTCAAGGTTAACCATGGACGCAGCAACATTTCTGGATGGATCAAGATCTAAATTATCATCAGAATTCAAAATATCCTCCGTGTGGGTAACTGATGTTTTGGTTACCTCATCAAAACTGTGCGGCTTTGAAAGGCTTTCAGCATCTTCATGGTCAGGAATAACTTCCGGAGTAACTTCTTCTTCCTCAGGTGTATAAAAATGACCCTGAAAGATAAGAATACTACAAACGCCAAGGAAAATACATGAATCTGCAATATTGAAAATTGGCGTGGAATAATATTGTCCACCCCAGACCGGAACCCATTCAGGAATAAATCCTTCCCAGAAATCCACAAAGATCATATCAATAACCTGTCCGTGGAACCAGGGAGTCGGCGAACCATATGGCGCATTATCCAAAAAGACACCGTAAAAAGTACTGTCGATAACATTTCCAACAGCGCCGGCCAGGATCATGGACAAGGCCCATAATAAACCCTTGGAAGCACCGGTACGGGCAAGATGAACCAGATACCACCCGATGGCGCACATGGCCAGTAATCGGAAAAGTGTTAAAAATAGCTTTCCATATTCATGGCCCAGCTGCATGCCAAAAGCCATCCCGGGATTAAGTACATAATGAAGTTTAAGCCAGTTGCCAGCCAATAATATCTGTCCGGAAAAACCAGGCTGCATGTATTTAAAAACCAAAAGCTTAGACAATTGGTCAATTGCAATCAACAAGACACTAAATAATAAATACCGGGCAGGATTTTTTGGTTGATTCATTCTTTATTAATTACAATTTATATCACTATGCCTGTAAAAGTAGTAAGTTCTTATAAAGAACTTACCCCTCTTCTGTGCATTTCGCTTTTTACAAGCAGATACTCTCTGCTGCTTTGTCCGGCTATGGAAGTATTTTCTTCTGCACGGCGGATCAGATAGGGAAGCACTGAATCGATCGGGCCATAGGGCACATACTTGGCAACGTTATAACCAACCTTGGCAAGATTGTAAGAAATATTGTCGCTCATTCCTAAAAGCTGGGCGAAGTAAATTCGGCTGTCATCGTTTTTTAAACCAAGTTTTTTCATTTTGCAGGTACAGTATTGAGAGCTATACTCATTATGCGTACCCAGGCAAATCGAAATATGTTCAACATTTTCAAGACAAAAATCGATAGCTGCATTGTAATCCTTATCCGTCGCTTCTTTTGAAGTATGGATCGGGTTGAAATATTCCTGCTCCCGGGCTCTAATACGCTCTTTTTCCATGTAGGCACCTCGCACAAGTTTGCCGCCAAGCGCGTATCCTTTTTGACGTGCAACCAGGTAAGCACTTTTCAAGGCTTGCAAGGTTTCATGACGATAGAATTGATAAGTATTATAAACGATGGCTTTTTCTTTGTTGTATTTTTCCATCATTTCGTAAGTCAGGTCGTCAATAACATTCTGTACCCAGCTTTCTTCTGCATCTATAAAAATGCGTACATTAAGCTGATGAGCCTGTGAACAAAGCTTTTCAACCCTTTCTCTTACACGCTCAAAAGCAGCAGATTCGGAAGCGGAAAGTGTTTCTTTACGTTGTACTTTTTCCAGAAGGTCGGTTGAGGCAATTCCCGTAATCTTAAAAACCGAAAATGGGATAGCCTTGGATTCTGAAGCCTTCTGAATGGTACGTAAAATTTCAGCTGCCGTAGCATCAAAACTATTTTCGTCATCTTCTCCTTCAACGGAGTAATCCAGAATTGTCCCAACACCCGAACCGGCCAATGTTGAAATCGTTTGCTGGCAGTCACTAATCGTCTCACCGCCACAGAATTGTTCAAAAATCGTGTGCCGGATAAGATTTTTTATAGGTAAGTGCAGCTTTAGAGCAATCTTTATAAAAAAAGTGCCTAAATTTACCACTCGAGCCTGGTTCATTAAGCTAAACAACCAATAGGTTTTCCTGAGTTGAGAATCTGATTTTGAAGCAAATGCTATTGAAGTGTCTTCAAAAAATACAGGGATTTGATCTTTTTGTGAAGCGTACGCCATTTTTAAGTTTATCATAAGTGGGGTCTTCATGGTTTATTTTAAACCAATCAGGCAAAAGTTATACAAAAAAGGGTTGTATTCTTTTGGAGCATCAAATGTACGGCAATCCGTCAAATACGCATAATACCGAGTCGAAATATTATAGTTATCTTATTGTTTTATTAAGGACAAGTTTTTGAATATGAATGCTTCTCTAGATATCCTTCCGCTAAGTAGTTGGATCAATACCGAAGGAAAACCTTTGGTAATCGCCGGACCTTGCAGTGCAGAGACCGAGGAACAAATGTTGGAAACCGCAAGCCAGATCAAAAAAGAAGGATTTGCACACGTACTTCGTGCGGGAATTTGGAAGCCAAGAACTCGTCCGGGAAGTTTTGAAGGGATGGGCGAAGCGGCATTGCCATGGTTGCAAGCTGCAAAAAAAGAAACTGGATTGCCTGTGGCTATTGAGGTTGCAAATCCTCAGCATATAGAATTGGCGTTGAAATATGGTGTAGATATTCTTTGGGTTGGTGCCCGTACTACAGTAAACCCATTCAATGTTCAGGAATTGGCAGAAGCGCTTAGAGGTGTGGATGTTCCGGTTCTTGTTAAAAATCCTGTTAACCCTGATCTTCAATTGTGGATTGGTGCTCTGGAACGTTTGAACCAGGCGGGTGTTAAGAAATTGGGTGCAATTCACCGTGGATTCTCTAACGCGCAGGAAACAAAATATCGTAATTCTCCAATGTGGAATATAGCGATCGAATTGAAAACATTGTTCCCTGAACTTCCAGTGATCGGCGATCCTAGCCATATGGCTGGAAAGCGTTCATTGTTGTTTGAAATTGCACAACGTGCACTTGATTTGAACTATGACGGTTTGATCATCGAATCGCACCGTGATCCGGATAAGGCGTGGTCGGATGCTTCGCAGCAATTAACTCCTCCTGCTTTGGCGGAAATGTTGCATGAGCTTCACGTGCGTAAAGAATCTTACCCGACAGATTACCAGTCTCAACTGGAAGTTGTGCGTGGTAAAATAGATCACCTTGACCGCGAATTGCTTGAAAACCTTGCAAACCGGATGTCATTGGTTGAAAAACTTGCTGAGTACAAACGTGATAATAACGTTGCGGCTTACCAGGTTGATCGTTTCCGTGAAGTTTTGGAAACGCGTGCGGCATGGGGAAAAAGCTTAAACCTTTACCCGAATCTTGTTGACGAACTTTTCAAACTTGTTCATATGGAATCTATCCGTAAACAGACTGAGGTGATGAATCAGATCAATGCTTAATTGCTGGTTTAGATATTGAAATAATAATAAAACGGGTCACCTTCTTCATGAAAGTGATCCGTTTTTATTTAAGGATAATTTGAAAGAAGGATAATTATCGTTTATCAATTAGCGTAGGAGTAAGAAAATATACTATTATAAACCTGATTTGTTGAGGCTTGGACAAAACTTGCCACTTTCGTAATTATTCGGTTATTTGAATCATATTCGTAAGAATAATTCGTAGTTCCTATATATAATTTGCCAGGTTGCGATGCTAAAAACGCATTCCAGCCATTACTATAAAATAAATCATTATTTCTGGTAGTTGCTGTTTTTGTCGTAGCGAGCTCATTTTTACTGTTGTAAATATTATTGGTTGTTGTTGTGAAAATAAATTTCGGAGTTCTTTGAACAATAGCAAATTCTCCTTTCGGAACATCATGACAAATAAAAACAGAATCAGCCTCTATTGAAATTCTATTTTGAGAATCATAAGTAAAGCTACGTTTGGTAAGCCACAAGGGGGATCGAAAATAGTAATCTCCGTCAGCATAAAATCTGTAACTTTTTAATTCTTTTTTGATCAGTATAGTATTACTGAAAATAGAACTATCTGACATTGATACGGCACCCGCAGGATGGCCGAATTGAGTAAACTTTATTAATTTATTGGATGTACTAAAAGTGTAAAGCCGGTAATAAGTCAATGTTTTTGTGTTTAGCAGGTTTTCCGGGTTTTCTCTGAATCCCATAACAGGGCTACTTTTTGATGATCTTTCAAGTCGTATTACACCGTCAGAATCCAGCTCACTTTGCACGGTTATGCTGTCATCCGGTAAATATCGCAACTCTGTAATTTTGTTAAGATAAGTCTCTGTTGGCTCAGGATTATTTTCTTTTTTACAAGAACTCCACCATAGCGAGGTAATGGAAATAAGTATGATGGAGAAGTTTTTCATTATATCTGATTTACGTGAATAAGATTTTGCAACTTCAATAATACAATTATTTAAGGAAATATTATAATAAAATTTATTGTGATATTTTTTGATTCAAAACCTTTTCAATTTCCCTCGCCCAGATTTTATATCCTTTGTCATTTAAATGGGTTTTATCAACCGCAAATTCAGCTTTCAAACCAGTTGAATCAGAGATCAGCGGATTTAGATTGATAAATTTTATAGTATGCTTCTCGCAATATTTGATCAAAAAATGATTGAGACGATCTACTTCTGATTTGCTTACGGGATCGTTTTGTTCGTAAAATGTTAAGGTAACAATCGGAATGATGTTATTCTTTTCAAGTGTGTTCAAAATTGTGGTATAATTCTTCTGGATCTTTTCCGCCGAAACGCCAACGGTGATATCATTAATCCCGGCTTCAACAAAGCAGATTTTTGGATGTTTTTCAATTACATTATCTTGTAGCAACCCAAGAAAATGATAAGTAGTCAACCCGGCAAAACCGCTATTGAGCACATCTGTTCTGCCTAGCAATTCGACCCATTTTCCCTGAGCCGTCAGCGAATTTCCAAACATTACAATTTTAGCATCTCCTTTCAAAGCAACGATTTTCTGAATCCATTTATCACGGAAAATGTAAGCACAAAGGCATATAAATATTACATTGAATAAGAGCGAGATCGCGAGGGAATATTTAATTTTCATTTCAAATCCGGTTTATTCGCACAGCCAGGGTCGATATTGATCGGAACGGATCATTTATTCCTTAAACTTATTAGCTTTGGATAACATTGTTACACCAATAATAAATTTATTTAATGCAGTCATCAATAAAAATCATTAAAAAACTCGGCCTGCTTGGATTGCTTTCCCTTGGAAACGTGATGGTTAAGGCGCAGGATATCAAGCTCGATTCTGTGAAGGCAGGGGCGTTTGATATGGGAAAAATGTGGACTTTCGATACGCCGCCTGCCGAGTATTTTAAAAAAACATACAACTTTACACCGGACGAAAAGTGGTTTGAAAAAGCCAGGTTATCCGCTCTACGCTTTGCAACTTATTGCTCAGCTTCATTTGTATCCGCGGATGGTTTGGTGATGACCAATCACCACTGCGCAAGAGAATCAGGCGTGGCTGTTCAGAAAAAAGGCGAAGATTTTCTGGCAAACGGATTTTACGCTGCCAAACTTGCTGACGAAAGAAAGGTGCCAGATTTATTTGTTGATCAGTTGGTGAAAATCGAAGATATCACTGCCAGAATGCAAAAAATTGAAGATCAGGGTGAAACTGATGAAGAGAAAACGCAGTTCCGCGACCAGGCTTTTGAAACAATAAAAAAAGAATATCAGGAAAAAGCAGAATGGAAAGGTCTTGAAATCCAGTCGGTTAGTTTTTACAGCGGTGGCCGGTACTCTTTATATGGGTTTAAAAGATACAATGATGTAAGAGTTGTTTTTATGCCGGAACTGCAAATGGGATTTTTCGGAGGAGATCCGGATAATTTCACCTATCCGCGCTATAACCTGGATTGTTCATTTTTCAGGGTTTATGATGATAATGGCAAACCGTTGCATACCGATAATTATTTCAAATTTAATCCGGATGGGGTAAAAGACGGCGAGCCCGTTTTCGTTGTTGGAAATCCGGGAAGCACCGGTCGTTTGAGAACGGTTGATGAACTTGAATTTGACCGGGATCTGGTTATGCCTTTCACGCTGCAATTGTTAAAAAACCGTTCTCTTGCATTGCAGGAATACAACAAAACCGCAAAAAGTGATAGCATACTGAATGAGATTTTTAGCTACGAAAACAGTTACAAATCTTACAAGGGAAGATATGACGGAATGAAAGATCCGGTGCTGATGGCGAGAAAAATGGATTTTGAGAAGACTTTTAAAAAAGCAGTTCAGGCTAATCCGAAACTTTCTGCCGGTTATGGCACCTGGGATAAAATTTCTGAAAATGTAGAAATCCTCCGTTCTGCACGTAATGATATCGCGATCATGCAGCCAAACCCGCTTTCACGAGGAGAATTATTAACCTTTGCTCAGCAGCTGGTAGATTTTGCAACACTGTCTAAAACTAACCCAGATCGTGCTGCTACATTAAAAGGTACTTTAAAAGCTTTTAAACCTGAAATTCCTTCTCTGGAACAGGCTTACCTGATTTCTCATTTTGAAGAATCGGTAACGTTTTTGAAAAAGGACGACGAATATCTTAAAGTTGCGCTTGGCGGAAAAACGCCAAAGGTAGCAGCCTTAAACGCGCTGAAAAATACAAAACTGAGTGACGAGGCCTACGTAAATTCCTTATTGGACGGCGGTGCAACTGCAATCGAAGCATCACAGGATCCGCTGATCAAACTGGCCAGAATTTCTCAGCCAAGATTTATGACGGGTGCTATTGCCTCGCGCGATGCCAATGCGAGATTGAATGTGGAGCGGGCAAAACTGGGCCGGTTACTTTATGATATTTACGGAACCAGCATTCCACCGGATGCCACTTTCTCTTTAAGAATCAGTGATGGTTTAGTTAAATCTTATAATTATAACGGAACAACGGCGCCGATCAAAACAACCTATTTTGGCATGTATGACCGCTATGAATCTGCCAAGGGAGAATTCCCCTGGTCATTACCAAAACGCTGGTTGAATCCGCCACTTGATTTGTTAAAAGCACCTATCGATTTTATTTCAACAAATGATATTATCGGTGGCAATTCAGGTTCTCCGATGATCAATCAAAAACTGGAAGCGGTCGGATTAATCTTTGACGGAAATATGGAAAGTTTGCCTGGCTATTTCATTTTTGCTCCTGATGCAGGAAATCGTACCATTTCGGTTCATGCCGGCGGAATGATTGCTGCTATGAAACATATTTACAAAGCAAACCGGTTGGTAGAGGAATTGACAAAATAAGCAATCAGGCTCTGTCGATTTTTTTAATATGACGGAGCCTGAAATTTCAACAAGGCTGATCGTATGCCTCTTCTCCCAAATTAAAACATCTTCTGCACCTGGCTTCGTATAGATCCGTTTCTCCTAATAATACTTTTTCATTGGAAGGAGAAAGCCGGTAGGAATGGGAAGCCACTTCTCCGCAAACCATACAGATTGCGTGTACTTTTGTGACATATTCTGCGGCAGCCATCAGCTGGGGCATACAACCGAAAGGTTTTCCCAAATAATCCATATCCAGTCCTGCGATGATCACCCGTTTGCCGGCATTAGCCAGCGCGTCACAAACGCTCACGATGGATTCGTCGAAAAACTGCGCTTCATCCAGTCCGATCACTTCCGCGTTTTCAGACAGTGCAATAATTTCGGATGAAAGATCTACCGGCGTTGCTTCCACGGAATTCTCGTTATGCGAAACAATGTTCTCCACATGGTATCGTTTATCCAAAGCAGGTTTGAAGATTTGTATTCTCTGGCGCGCAATTTTGGCACGATTAAGTCTACGGATCAGCTCTTCGGTTTTCCCCGAAAACATGGATCCGCAGATTACTTCAATCCACCCGGTTCGCGGGTGCTGGTGGTGTCTTGTATGAGAAGGCTCAATAAACATGATAGCCGTAAATAAGTTGAATCTGTAATTGACTGCCCGAACAGCCATTTTTTATTTATCTTTACAAATCAAACACATTTTTTAAACACTCTCGTTACAAAGCTCGTATTCGTTATGCCGAATAGTTTGAACTCAAATGCTCTAAACCAATATGCTTCCCGTTTCACGGCAACTGTCCTGAACGAGGTGTATCGTAATCAGGCTGTTGTAAAAGGCTCGGAATTACTCAAACTCACACCGGTTCGTCAGGTGAATCTGGGTGTATTAAATCGTCTGTTTGACCAATGGAAAAATAACGCTCAGGCGTTTCGAAGCATATATTTTGATTTTGAAAGTGAAGAAGTGAAAGCTGCATTACAGGCTTTTATGAATACCGTTTCTCAAAACATCGCTGTAAAACGTGCCGATCTTGAACCTCTTCTTCTTGATTCTGTGAAAGATGCGATCACGCTTATTTATACGCCGGAAGTTTATTTTGAAGCAAAATTAAAAGCGATGCCGGAATCTGTTTTTACAGCAGAAAAGGCTGAGCAACTTTCAAAATACACACAGATCCACAATGGTATTGCCAGGTCATTGGCACAACGTCTTTCGGAAAGCAATGCTGATTCTGTTTATATGACGCAGGTAAATGGCTGGTTGTATGAAATAAAAAGCAATACTGAAATCCTTGATGATGTGACACCTTATGTGAGTCAGTTTTCAGAAATTCTGAATCTGGATTCATCGGAATTATTTCCTATAAATAACCCGGTATATCCGGTTGCCCCACAAGGTAACAGGCAGGAACCGAAATCGTTTTTTGATTCTGCTCTTTCAGAAATTGATAATATAAAGCCGGTAACGCCTTCTGTTTCGCCTGCGCCGCAACGTGCAGAACCGGGCGTTGAAATTCTATCCAATATTGTTTCACAAACCCATTCTTCTGAAAGAGAATCGCTGAACAGCCGTTTTAAAGTCGAGGTGCCAAAAGCTTCCGAGGAAAATCGTTACGGAAATGTTCAGGTTAAGGTGGAAAGTATTGCGGGATCTATTCCGTTGGGACAGCGTTTTATGTTTGTCAATCAACTTTTCAGCAAAAACAGCGAGCATTTTGATAAAGCAATTTACGAGCTTGACCTTGTAAAAAGCTATGAAGAAGCAGAAAATCTGATTTGGCATCGTTATGCATCTAAATATGCGTGGGATGTAAACGGAGAAGCGGTTTTGGCTTTACTGAATATCGTTAAACGCAAATTCAATTCTTGAAATAGTTTTTTGAAATAGCATTTTACTGGCGTAGTGAATATGGGAGAGCAATCTGCATATTTTACTCGACAGAAAAACTTCCTTCAATCTTTCGTTATTTTTTTGGTAATATCCTTTAAAACCTTCGCCGATGGGAATCCCTTTCCCATCGGCGCAAGGGCATGGGGTTTGGCAAATGCGACTGTTGCCCGTTCTGATTATTATGCGCTTGGAAATAATGTAGCCGGACTCGCCGGGATTTCTAACGCAACCATTTTCTCTACCTACGATTCTCATTACAACTTTGACGGAATAAATACTTTGGGTTTTGGCGCGGTTTTGCCGTTGTCCAAAGATCTTGGAACCGGATTTTCCATGCAGCGTTTTGGAGATAAAACCTATAATCAGATAGCAATCGGGATAGGTGCCGGGCATAGGATTAACAGATTCAGCCTGGGTTTAAAAATAAATTATCTTCAAACGGCCATCAATGCATCGACTATTTCATTGAGTAAAAAAGCGCTGGTTTTTGAATTTGGAGGAATAGCGATGATTTCTTCAAAACTGTATTTTGGTGCGCATATGTTCAATGTTACACAATCCCGTTATTTCAGCGAAACGCATGAAGAAATAGATACCGCACTGAAAACCGGAATTTTATACAAACCAACAAAAACTGTTCAGCTTAGTGCAGAAATTGAAAAAGCTACAGCATATTCTGTCAGCTTCCGTGCAGGCTTGGAATATGAAGTTATGCCCAATTTTTTCGTAAGAACAGGAATTGCATCACGACCACAAACCAACCATTTTGGTGTTGGTTTTAAAGGAAGTAAATTCCATATTGATTACGCGGTTCACACGCACCCGCAATTGGGATGGTCGCATCATTTTTCTTTGGGGTATGTAATTGGTGGAAAAAGTGAAAAATAACAATTGATAGTTTTATACTACCAACCTACTTATTTTGTAGCTTTTGGAGACATTAAATAAAACCATTAGATTGAGGATGAAAAGTAATCAAGAGATCTTTTACGATTTATTAAAAGTAGTGCATACATACTACCCGGTGGGCTTCCCATATTCGAATTTAGGTTATGACGGGTATAAAAAACTACAAAGTATCATCGTGGAAAATTGTCAGTCCACGATGGATGGGAGCATTACTGATCCTTGGAACAGCGTTTGCAAATCACTTGAAGAGTTAAACTTAAACCGAACTTATTTTGATGCCAGTGCAATTGCAGCTCTTCCATCGCAGCGATTTATGGCTATTTTTCATGAATCCCATGAAGGTTTGTTACATCGACGAACGTTGTTAACCGGCGTTGTATCCTTATTATCCAATTATTATTGTGTTTGGATTGAAGAACAACTTGCTACTTTCAGTGAAAATGGAATGTTAAATGAAGTTGTAGATATGCATAGAAAACAATACACAATAGAAGAAAAAGGTGAAATTGATGCAGTACACAATATAATGAAGACCAACTATCCTGACTATATCCATGTTGAATATAATCTTCTCCAAAAAAAGATATATGGTGCGTTACCTGTTGGTTGTGATCCACAATCAATGATTTATAACTTTCCGATATTCGATTTTATATTTGGTCAATATAAACCTTCGGGTCTTGTTGAATAATCAGATCAACCCCAAAAACATTCCCTTAGCCTCTTCCAACGCATTCAAATCCAGTAAATTCGGTTCCTTTTTTTCGATTATAAAATCCAGCAACCGCTCGGTTGGCATATTCCCAACCAGATCATCCTGGGCCATCGGGCATCCGCCGTAACCTAATAAAGCTCCGTCGAACCTACGGCAACCAGCGTTATAAGCTGCTTCAATTTTGTTTTTCCACTCTTCCGGTTTTGTATGAAAATGTGCGCCAAATTCCAGATCAGGATTTGCAGAGATTAATTGGTTGAATAAAGAACTGATATCATCGATTGAGGCCAGGCCGACTGTATCGGCCAGTGAAAAAATGGTTATGCCAAGAGCCGACAACTTTTCAATCCATTGCAAAACAATTTCAGGATTCCATAAATCACCATATGGATTCCCAAATCCCATGGAAATATAAATGACCAGCTTTTTGTTATTTTGTTCGCACAGCTTTTGAATTTCCTGCACACGTTTCAAAGATGCCTGAATGGTGGCATTCGTATTTCTTAGTTGAAATGTTTCAGAAATAGAAAAGGGATAACCCAGATAACTGATCTCATCAAAAGCGCAAGCTTCGGAAGCACCGCGTTCATTGGCAACAATGGAGAGAAGTTTTGTAGAGGAATTGGAAAGGTCCAGTTTTGAAATAATTTCTGCCGTGTCAGAAACCTGAGGCATCGCTTTTGCCGAGACAAAACTTCCAAAGTCAATGGTATCAAAACCGACACGCAGAAGTTTATTCAGGTATTCAGTTTTCTGCTCGGTGGGGATGAAAGGATGGTGGCCTTGCCATGCATCGCGGGGGCATTCAATGATTTTCATGAGAAATTTGTGATTTAATTCCGGCGTACGGCGCCTTGACATTCTGCTTTGAATTATCTCTACAAATCGTATAACAAACTTATCTGGTACCTGGTTTTTACCAAAAAGCGCACGAAGTTCAACACGAGGGGGACAAAGAATAATAGTGCAACCTTTGTTTTTCTTTATGTAAAACTTCGTGCGCTTTGGGTTTATTTTATTTCAAAATTGGTGCTAAATCCTTTTCGTTTTCAGCTAACCAGGCTGTAATTTCCTCAACGATCTGGCGGATACCTATTTTTGGTTCCCAGCCTGTCATAGCAGTAACCTTTGTATTGTCAGTTAAATACAGACGTATATCAGCAGTACGTGTTTCCGGAACAACTTTGATCGGAATTGTTTTTCCGGTTACTTCCTGACAGATCTTGGTAAGTTCCTGCAACGATGCGCTGCTTTGCAAACCACCACCTGCGTTCAGGATCTCACCATTTACCTTGTCAAGATTATGAAGCTGCCAGTCGATCAAACGGTACAAATCGGCAACATGAAGCATATCCCGCATTTGTTTTCCTGTTCCACCATAGCCAAAATAGCCTAATTGCTGCTCAAAATAATGTTTTGCAATCCATAGCACCATCACACCCTGATCAACTTTCCCCATTTGCCATGGACCAGTGATCACACCGCAGCGGTTGATAACAGTACGCAGATTGTAAAATTCGTTATACTCCTGAATAATCAGTTCAGAAGCCAGTTTCGTAGTTCCGTAAAGAGAACGTGCGCCATTTAACGGGAAATCTTCTGCAATTCCTTTTGACGAAACACCCGGAACCGGCTGATCGTCAGCCAGCGAAAATCTTGTTTCTTCTTCAACAAAATTCAGTGTTTCAATCGTTTTGATCGGATATACACGGCTTGTTGAAAGAAAAATGAAATCAGCTTTATGTTTAAGCGCGTAGTTCAGACAGTTAACTGTTCCAACCAGGTTGGTATTGATCAGATAATCCGGAGTTCCATCCAATCCAGCCAAAACCGATGGTTCAGCAGACGCTTCAATCACTGAATCAACAGCTGGAAAAGCGTCAAAATCCTCTTTATTACGAATATCTCCATGCACAAATTCAACTCCCGCTTGTTTTAAACGGCTAAGATTCAATTCAGAACCGCGACGTTTTAAATTGTCAAGTGCAAAAATCTGGTAGTCAGGATAATTTAGTTTGAGTGATATCGCCAGTGCCGATCCTACAAATCCGGCTCCTCCGGTAATAAGTATTTTCATGAATAATATTGGTATATGAGAGATTGAATGAAAGTGTGTTCATTTCCAGCATCAAAGTTAGGAGCATTCAGCCAATTTGGGTAGTGAAGCAAAGGATTTTTATGGAATGGTTTAGAATTAAGATTTTATTCTTTTAAGAAATAAATATTCCAAGTATAAAGTAAGTAACTAATTTTAATACCTTTAACACATAAAATGATTTTTTGCCACAAACAATGGATTTGCTTCGTAAGGAGTTAAAAGTGATATCGTTATATGAGAATTTTTACTATCTGCTTTTTTCTGATTTATCTCATTGCCGGTAACACCTATGGGCAAATAGCCGTTTTACAGCCTTCCGTTCCGGACAATGTGCCGGCATACCCTTTGTCACTTTACAGATCGGCAACCAAAGATGCGCAAAATCTTTACAATGGCCGTGTTTATTACATCTATGATTCCCGGGAAGATGAGCACCAGTTTTTCAATGACCGGAAGTATGAAAATGGCGCTGTTTTTTATGACGGACAGCGTTACGACAGCATTCCTATGATGTATGATATCGTTAAGGATGAGCTTGTTATCAAACATATCAATGGTTTTGAGCCAATTGTACTACAATCTCCAAAGGTTAGTTTTTTTACAATTTATGACCACAGTTATATCAATCTGAAATCGGGTAAAGATATTACTCCGGATATGCAGACCGGTTTTTATGATGTTGTTTATAACGGAAAAACAAAAACACTGGCTCGCAGGATCAAACAGCGGCAGGAGAAAATTGTCGAAAGAAAAGTAATCGCCATGTTTCCTCAGAAGAATTTTTTCTATATCTATTCAAACGGAAAATTCAATAGCGTACATACCAGAAAGTCAGTAACAAAGCTTTTTCCCGGGCAGAAAGCAGAATTACGTAAGGCTTTGCGTGAGCAAAATATCAAATTTCGGAAAGATCGTGAAAGAGCAATTGTAACAATGGTTGCACGCTATGACGAATTAACTAAACAATGAAAATATTCAGAAACTTTACGATCCTCATCTGTGTACTTCTATTTTCCCAGCTAGCCAGGGCCCAGAATGTCGCGGAACCACGTATCACGATCCATCTGGACTCTGCACGTTTTAATGATTTTGTCAAAGATGTTGAAAGACAGACAGGCTATTTTTTCTATTATGATGCCGCCCGATTTGATAGTCTGACCATCGATCTTGATGTAAAAGATCAAACCATCAGAGCCGTTTTGGATCAGGTTTTCCGCGGTTCGGATTTTACCTATGCGCTGGATGCGGGCAAACGGGTTTATATTACCGAAGGCCAGAAAATCATCACGCAGCTGCAACCGGGATTGTTTAATCCAAACAGTTCAGACGCATCAGAGCCTGTTGCGTACGTTGGGCCTGACAATGAAGCGCAGGAAAAATTGCTCTCAACGGCAGAAAGCAAAGTCCATGAAATTGGTGTGAAGCGGTATAAAATCCCACCGGGAAATTCAACCATAACCGGATATGTTCGCAGCGCCATCACGGGAGAGCCGGTAATTGGTGCAGCAGTTTTTATTGAAACGCCTTCCATTGGTGTAACCACCGACGCACTCGGATTTTATTCTCTAACGATTCCACGCGGAAAGCAAAAATTAAAAATCAAAAGTTTTGGTATGCGCGAAACCCAGCGTCAGATAGTTCTTTATTCTGATGGGAAACTGGATATTGAAATGCGTGAAAGTGTTATCGCATTGAAAGAAGTTTCTGTGAAAGCCGGAATGGATAAAAATGTGGTGAGCACGGATATGGGCCAGGTAAAATTGACTATCAAAAACCTGAAACAAGTACCAACCGTTTTTGGAGAAACCGATTTATTGCGTACCGTTTTAACACTGCCGGGCGTAAAATCTGTTGGAGAAAACAGTACAGGATTGAACGTCCGCGGAGGTTCTACGGATCAAAACCTGATCCTTTTTAATGATGCCGTCATTTATAATCCATCCCATCTTTTCGGATTTTTCTCTGCTTTTAATCCGGATGTTTTAAAAGATGTTGAATTGTATAAAAGTACAATCCCCTCAAAATACGGTGGCAGATTATCTTCCGTACTGGATATCAATAGTCGCGATGGGAATAAAAAGAAATTTGTTGCATCCGGTGGCATTGGTCTGGTAACAGGAAGACTTACCGTGGAAGGCCCGATTATAAAAGATAAAACTTCATTTATTCTTGGTGGCCGCTCGACTTATTCAAACTGGATATTGAAACGTCTGGATGATAATAAATACAACAAAAGTGCTGCCAATTTTTACGATCTGAACTTGCAGATTAGCCATGAAATTAATGAGAAAAACAGTATTCTGGTGACGGGCTACATGAGTAATGATAAATTCAGGTTATTTGGTGATACTACATATTCATACCAAAACCAGCTTGGTGCAATCAAGTGGAAACATACTTTCAACGCCAGGTTATACAGCGAGTTTACGGCGACCCATAGTAAGTATAATTACCATATGGAAAGCCAGGGTTTGCCACTTAATGCATTCGATCTCAAATTTGATATCAACCAGTCGCAGTTTAAAGCAGATTTTAATTATATCCTGCATCCGAAACATACACTGAATTTTGGTTTAAGCTCTGTTTATTACAAACTTCATCCGGGCTCATTCATGCCAAAAGGAGAGCAGTCGCTCGTTATTCCGGATCAGTTACAGCAGGAACAGGCACTGGAAAGCGCGGTTTATATTGAGGATAAGTTTGAATTCAGCCCGCGTCTTTCGATTAATGCAGGTTTGCGCTATTCGTTTTACCAATATCTGGGGCCAAGGACTGTGAACAAATATGTTGCCGGCTTTCCGATCGACAAAATTTATGAAGACGGCACTCAGACTTATGCTTCCGGGAAAAAAATTAAAGGTTACGGCGGACCGGAATACAGACTTTCGCTACGTTACACGATTTATGACAACTTAGCGCTGAAAGTAAGTTACAACACTTTGCGTCAGTACATTCACTTGCTGACGAATACGATGACGGTTTCACCAACGGATATCTGGAAACTTAGTGATCAATATATCAAACCTCAGACAGGAGACCAGATTTCTGTTGGATTATACAAAAACCTGAGAGGCAATAAAGTGGAAGTTTCTCTGGAAGGTTATTACAAAAAGATCCACAACTTTCTGGATTACAAAGGCGGCGATTCGCTGATTATGAATCCGAGGATTGAAGCTGCTGTTTTAGGCACGCAGGGAAAAGCTTACGGGGTGGAGCTGATGGTCAAAAAAATGACCGGAAAACTAAATGGCTGGATCGGGTATACCTATTCCCGGACCCTGTTGAGGGCATTGGATCGTGATTCTCCGGATGCTCCTAATGAGGGAAATTATTATCCGAGCAATTATGACAAACCCCATGATTTCACGATGATCACCAATTACAGGTTCACGCACCGTATCAGTCTTTCACTCAATTTTACGTACAGTACGGGCCGTCCTTACACACCGCCGATCGGGAAATACATTATCGATGGTGCGGAGCGGGTTTATTATGCGGATAGGAACCAGTACAGGATTCCTGACTATTACCGGGCAGATGTTGCAGTCAATGTCGAGGGAAATCACCGGGTGAAAAAGTTGGCGCACAGCTCCTGGACATTCGCAGTATATAATTTATTAGGTCGGAAAAACCCGTCTTCGGTATATTTCCAGACGGTAAACGGACAGGTCAATGGTTATCAGCTTTCGATTTTTGGAAGGCCGATCCCGACACTTACCTATAACTTCAGATTTTAAAATGAACAGGACAAAAAAGTACTGCTTATTGACAACCGGCCTCATTGCATCACTTTTTGTGTTGTATAGTTGCGTGGAGCCATTTTCTCCTCCGGAGATTAATTCGGATGAGCAATATTTAGTGATCGACGGGTTTTTAAATGTAGGTGCTGACAGCAGCCGGATTGACCTGAGCCATACCCAAAATGCAAGTGCAAACGAGGCGGTACTGAACGAAACAGGGGCAACGATTACAGCTGAGGATGATAAGGGTACAACTTTTTCATTTAGTGAAAAGGGAAATGGAACTTACTTATTACCACCACAAAATTTCAGTAAATTATCAAAATATCGGCTGCGTGTTAAAACGAAAGGCGGAAAGGAATATCTTTCTGATTTTGTTGAAGTAAAAAGTACCCCGCCGATTGATAGCATAGGTTATAAATTTGATAACCGTCAACCTGCTGGTGTCATGTATGTAAATACGCATGATCCAAATAATCAGACGCGTTTTTACAGATGGAAATTTGAGGAAACCTGGGAATACAGAACCGCTTATTACTCAGGCCTGGAAGTGCTTAACAACCAGCTTATAGGAAGGAGAGACAATATTAATGTTTGTTGGCGAACCATCAAATCAGGAAATATCCTTTTAGGTTCCACCATCAAATTGTCTGAGGATATTATTAAAGATCTTCCGCTCACCACAGTTTTGGTATCAACCAACAAGCTTTACTTTGGTTACAGTCTTTTAGTCAAGCAATATGGACTGACGCAGGATGCATTTGAGTACTGGACGAGCCTGGCAAAAACCACGGAAGGTACCGGAAGTTTATTTGATCCGCTTCCTTCCCAGGTTACCGGCAATTTTAAAAGTACTACCAATGCCAAGGAGTTGGTTTTTGGCTATTTCAGTGCTGCCGTAGAGCAATCGAAAAGAATATTTATCCGGCCTTATTTAGGATCTTATCCGTCTTGCCCGATGCCTGATTCATTGTCAATTGCTGATGCTCTGAAATCATCTCCGCAGCAGATCCTGCTAAACACGGTGGGTGCAAAGATGGATTCTGTACTATATAGTAGTGGATTCTGTGCCGACTGCCGGGTGCAGGGAGGTACCACAACGAAGCCTTCTTTCTGGCCATAATATTTACCATAACGATATCAAAAAGTGAATTACAAACGATTCATATGGTTATTCCTCAGCTTGTTTTGTTTTCCTTTTTTGGGAAACGGACAGGACAATAATTTGTCTGAGGTAGAAAAGAAATTTCAGTCATATAGTCAAAAGGCGATACAGGAAAAGTTGTATTTACACCTGGATCGCAGTTTTTACGTGGTGGGAGAAACCATGTGGTTTAAAGCATATGACGTAAATGCGGCATCAAATCAATTCATGGATTTGAGTAAAATTGCTTATGTGGAAGTAATGGACAGGGAGCAGAATGCAGTCATTCAAACCAAATTTTCCTTATTGGGTGGTAAGGGAAATGGTTCCCTGGTTATTCCGTCTTCCATTGCCAGTGGAAATTATAAGATCAGATGTTATACCAACTGGATGAAAAATTTCAGTTCGGAATATTTCTTTGAAACGACAATCTCCATTGTTAATCCATTTGTCAAATTTGACCCAAATCCGGACGAAAAGCAGGAGCTTACTTATGATATCCAGTTTTTTCCGGAAGGGGGACAATTGGTCAAAAACATTGAAAGTAAGATCGGGTTCCGCGCCGTGGCGAGTGATGGAAAGGGTATTAATTTTAATGGTGTATTAGTCAATCAGGATAATGACACTTTGGTAAGGTTTTCACCAAGGAAATTCGGAATTGGCAGTTTTATGTTCAAACCTGTTGCCGGAAATGAATACCGGATTTTGGTTAAAGATTCCAAAGGAAAAAGCAGTACCTACAAACTTCCGGAAGTTCAGGAACAGGGTTACGTTTTGCAGGTGAAAGATTCTACGGATAAGCTGGTTAAGGTATTGGTTAGCACCCATGCTGAAAGATTAGAGAACAGTATCAGTCTATTTGTCCACACCCGCCAGGCAAACAATTATGCCGAAACAAAACCGCTGAATGCCGGTAAAGCTGTTTTTGTTTTGGAAAAAAATAAAATGGGAGACGGTATCAGCCAGATCACTGTTTTTAATATACTGGGCAAACCTGTTTCCGAAAGGTTATATTTTAAACGTCCTGCAAAGGATTTTGTACTGGATGGTAAAGTAAGCAAGCAGGAATACAACACACGTGACAAGGTAATTATGGATCTGAGTTCGAGCTCGGATGCCGGAATAGCGGAAATTTCAAATCTTTCTGTATCCGTATTTTTATCTGACTCTATACAAAGTGATGATCAGGAAGGTATTGGTAGTTACTTGAATCTGTCTTCGGATTTAAAAGGAAATATTGAATCTCCTGAATATTACGCACAACGAAACAGCAAAGAAGTAGATGCAGATCTCGATAATCTGATGATTACCCAGGGCTGGCGCCGTTTTAAATGGGATGACGTTTTTTCGAAAACTCCGGTAACTTTTGCTAATCTTCCTGAATTTGACGGCCATTTTATTTATGGTAAAGTTTTTAACACCATATCAAATGAGCCGGTCAGAGGTATTGGTACTTACCTGGCCGCCCCTGATTTTCCTGCCAGATTATATTATGCAATGAGTGATGCGTCCGGCACAATCAGATTTGAGGTAAAAGAGTTTTTCGGACCAAAAGAAATAACTATTCAGACGAACCTTCGTCTGGATAGTACGTACCGTATTGAAATGGCAAATCCCTTTTCAAAACAACCTTTGAAAGCCGGTCTGAAATCCTTCCTTTTTGATAAAAAACTGGAAAACCAGCTGCTAACACGTACGGTCAATATGCAGACCGGCAATTCATTTTTGCCAAAAATATACAAGGAAAATAAATACGTGTTTGCTGACTCCATCGCTTTTTTCGGGACTCCTGACGAAAAGTATTTTCTGGATGATTTCACACGTTTCCCAACCATGGAAGAAGTGATGCGGGAATATGTGCGCGGAGTAATGGTGAGGCGGCGCCAGAAAGAATTTCATTTTAGAATGGTTGATAAATTCTTTCCTCAAATACTTTTCAACACCGATCCTCTGATCCTACTGGATGGTATTCCGGTCTTCAATACGGATAAAATTATGGCTTTTGATCCATTAAAAGTTAAAAAGATTGAATTAATGAATGCACATTACTATCTTGGCTGGGGAGATTTCACTGGTATCGTAAGTTTGTCGACATACCGGGGTGATCTGGCCGGATTTGAAATGGATCCACGCGTGTTGGTTTTACCATATGAGGGAGCTCAGATAATCAGGGAATTTTATTCGCCGAAATATGATTCTCAGGTTAAATTGCAGAGCCGTATCCCTGATTTCCGGAATCTTTTACATTGGGCACCGGATGTTGATACCGATTCACAAGGCAAGGCACAGTTAAGTTTTTACACCTCGGACCAGCCGGGACATTATCGTGTAATCGTCCAGGGAATTACAAAAAGTGGTTTAGCTGGAAGCAAAACATTTTCATTTGAAGTAGCACGAAGAAGCTTATAGATCTTACAGCGTCGTCCACCCAAATCCAGTGCAAAACCCGAAAGCCAATTTTTTCGGGTTTTTTTATTTTCAAACTAAAAAATAAAACTCCCGAACCTCCGCGTCAAACCGCTTCTTTATTCTGCGTTTCAAATCAAATATAAAATTCCGAAGTATGCTTGATCTCCTTTAAAACAAACGTACTGTTAAGCACGCCGATGTTATCAATTTTGGACAATTTATATTTGACAAAATCGTGGTACTCATCCAGACTTCTCACATTGATCTTCAAAAGAAAATCAACCTGACCAGCCATATGATAACATTCCTGAACCTCATCCAGATTCTGGATTTCCTGTTCAAATTTTTCAATAAAGGCCTCATTATGATAACGCATGGAAACCTGGCAGATCGTGGTGATAGGTCTGTTGATCAGTTTTTTATCAAGTATGGCAACGTATTGTTTAATGAAACCAAGGTTTTCCAGGCGCCGTATCCGCTCGTAAATCGGCGAAATCGTCAGGTTAAGAATATTGGCAATTTCCTTGGTCGTTTTCTTCGCATCCTTCTGTAAAATGCGTAAGATTTTGGTATCGATCTTATCGATGTCTTCCATAATGGCACAATTTTTCCTGCTTTTAGAATAGAGTATACCTGCAATAAGTAAAATTTTCTTCGATTTAATACCCTTGCAGTAATTTTTATTGAAATGGGTTTAAATTAATTAAAATATTGTCTTAAAATGCAAAATTGCAAGTGATTTATACTTTATAAATGTCTTGTAAAATGAAATCTGAAAGAATTTTAGTGATCGGAGCAAATGGCCAGATTGGATCTGTCCTTGTGGAATATCTGCGTGGTATGTATGGTGAAAACCAGGTTATTGCATCAGACCTGAAAGTTAATTCAGAGCGACAGGATTATTTTGAAGTATTGGATGCAACAGATGGCAAAACTTTGGATAAAATTGTGAAACGCCACGGCATCACACAGATTTATCATTTGGCCGCAATTTTATCTGCAAAAGGAGAACAGGATCCGTTGAATACCTGGCAGATTAATATGCAGACGTATTTTAACGTACTTGAAGTTGCGAGAGAAAACGGCGTTAGGAAAATATTCTATCCAAGTTCCATAGCTGTTTTTGGAGCGCACGTAGATGGTTTGGCCGATCAGTTTTCTTATCTGGATCCGTCGACGGTTTATGGAATCAGCAAAGCGGCTGGTGAAAACTGGTCGAACTATTATTTCAATCGTTACGGTATGGATATTCGTTCGCTGCGATATCCGGGAATCATCAGTTATCAGTCGATGCCGGGCGGAGGCACAACGGATTATGCCGTTGATATCTATCACAAAGCTGTAAAAGGTGAGCATTTTGATTGTTTTCTAAAAGAAGATACAACGCTGCCCATGATTTACATGAGTGATGCAATGGATGCAACCGTTCGTTTAATGGAAGCTCCTGCTGAAAAAATCACCGTTCGAACTGGTTATAATCTTGCAGGAATGAGCTTTTCGCCCAAAGAAATATATGAGAGTATCCGTAAAATCATTTTTGATTTTGAAATAAGTTATACACCGGATTACCGTCAGGTCATTGCCGAATCCTGGCCTAAGCAAATTGATGATGCCAAGGCCAGAGCCGACTGGGGATGGCGCCCGGCTTATTCGCTTGATAAAATGACAGAGGAGATGATTATTGAACTGAGAAAAAAGTATGAGATAGTAAGAAGTTAAAATCTTCTTTATTGATTCATTTAAAAATATAAAACTATGTACGGAGATATCAAAGAACAACTGCAAGGCGAACTGGAAGGCATCAGAGAAGCCGGACTTTACAAAACCGAGCGTATAATTACCACGCCGCAGGCAGCCAGAATTGCCACGGATAATGGCAAGGAAGTACTGAATTTTTGTGCCAATAATTATCTTGGACTTTCCTCACATCCGGATGTAATTGAAGCAGGCATTGACGCCATCAAAACACATGGTTTTGGTATGTCTTCGGTTCGTTTTATTTGCGGAACCCAGGATATCCATAAGGAACTTGAACGGAAAACAGCTGAGTTTTTAGGGACGGAAGATTGTATTTTATATGCAGCTGCTTTCGACGCGAACGGTGGTGTTTTCGAACCATTGCTGGGTGAACAGGATGCAATTATTTCTGATGAATTGAATCATGCTTCTTTGATCGATGGTATCCGTTTGTGTAAGGCAAAACGTTTCCGTTACAAACATAATAACCTGGAAGATCTGGAACAGCAGCTGAAAGATGCACAGGGTAGTCGCCGGATTTTGATTGTTACGGATGGCGTTTTTTCCATGGACGGAACCATTGCGCAGCTTGATAAAATCTGCGATCTGGCTGAACAATATGGAGCCATGGTGATGATTGATGAATGTCACGCATCCGGATTTATTGGAAAAACGGGCCGAGGAACACATGAATTCAGAAATGTAATGGGACGGATTGATATCATTACCGGAACTTATGGAAAAGCATTAGGTGGCGCGTCAGGTGGTTTTACTGCTGCAAAAAAAGAAATTGTTGAAATTCTTCGTCAGCGTTCCCGTCCATATTTGTTTTCAAACACATTGGCTCCGTCCATTGTTGGCGCTTCAATAAAAGTTTTGGATTTACTAAGCAAATCCACCGCACTGCGTGATAAGCTTGAAAACAGCTCGAAATATTTCCGCGAAGAAATGACCAAGGCTGGTTTTGACATTTTGCCTGGCGAACATCCGATTGTCCCGATTATGCTCTATGATGCAAAACTGGCGCAACAGTTTGCTGCAAAATTGTTGGATGAAGGAATTTATGTGATCGGATTTTTTTATCCCGTTGTACCACAAGGAAAAGCACGTATTCGTGTACAAATTTCTGCCGGACATCAGCAGGAGCATCTTGAAAAAGCAGTAGCCGCATTTACGAAAGTGGGTAAGGAACTAGGTGTTATCAGCTAGAATAATTTCGATATAAAAAATCCGGCTACTGTAAGGTATCCGGATTTTTGTTTTACAGGGAAGCTGGAATTAATTATTGTGATCCGGTTCCTGTTCAAGAAGTTCTACTTCTACAAGTAAAGATTGTAAAACTGCATTTCCATATTGTGTTACCATAGCCACATCCGCGGCATCTCGGCCATGGGCAATTTCAATCCTGTAACCTTCTGTTTTTTCCTGCACGGCGTCGAACGGATACCATTCATTACCAATATAAACCTCGAACCATGCGTGCAGATCAATGTCCTTTAGTTTGTCGAGATAACCCACAGTCATCCGCGTCGGAATACAGAGATTTCTGCAAAGGGCAATGGCTAAATGTGTAAAATCCCTGCAAACGCCGTAACGGTATCTGGCCAGATCTACCGCAGTAGTACTGGCATCGGTGACCCCATATTGATACGTAATATTGTTGTGTATCCAGCTTCGGATCGCCTCAACCTGCTCATAACCTGGCGGCAGATTACCTGCGATTTCCAGTGCGAGCATATTAATTTCGTATAAGTCCGACTGACAATACCGGCTTGGCAAAATGTAAAGCATGACCTCATCGGGCAAATCACTCACCAGCATGAATTTTGGTAACGGATCCGGAGTGACTTTTGTGGCGTTGATCTGTGCCTCCACTTCTGAGGTTATAGTCACTTTTCCGACGGGTAATATTGCCCGCTGACATAAATTGCCGTATATATCGGTAAATTCTGAAAACGGAATGGTTGGTTCAATAAGAAAACCTTCGCTGATAATGGATTGGCTTTCTTCACGTCTTGGGCGCAGCATTGTGGTAATTGTTGTGGGCGCATAAACATCGTAAGTGAATATGCTGCGTCCCTTCATTCTCATGTAAAATCCGTTTAAGTAAAGTATGTAAAGATAGAAAGCATTATTGATGGAAATGAGGTGTGAGGTGCATTTTTAAAACTTTCTTAATGCCGGAATCCGGTCAATTGTGACATCTTGCAAGTTGCAGAGATATTATAACCGGGAAGTGCAATTTTTTTCAGGTTTGTACGATCAGTCTAAGTGAGACTGAATTTCTGTTTGATCAGTAGAACTTAAAAAATAGAGTATTAGATAAATATTAAAATCTTTTGATGGATGATCTAATTTTATTTAATTACTGTTTTTCAAAGTAAGAAGATAGATATATAGCAAAAATTTAAATTTGGGCTATATTTCCTTGAAGTAATTAAACCGGTTTTCTGATGTAGAATCTCCTCCGGTATTTTCAAAATAAAAGATAGAATTCCTATGGCAGTTACAAAATGGATAGTAGACCCGGTACATTCTGATGTGCAATTTAAAATTAAACATTTGGTAATCTCTACGATTACAGGCTCTTTCAAGAATTTTGAAGGTGGTGCGACATCTGATCAGAATGACTTTGAAAATGCGGAAATTCACTTTTCGCTGGATGTGGATAGTATTGATACCAATCAAAATATGCGTGATGAGCATTTGAAATCCGCAGATTTTTTTGATGCGGAGCAATTCCCGCACATCACTTTTCAGTCAAATTATTTTCATAAAGTCAAAGGTGATCATTACAAGCTTTCAGGTTTGTTAACCTTGAAAGGTATTACCAAACCTATTGAACTTGATGCTGAATATGGTGGAACAGAACGTGACGCCAATGGGAATATCAGGTTAGGTTTTGAAGTAGAAGGAAGGATAAGCCGTCAGGAATTTGGATTGAATTATATGCAGCTCACGGAAACCGGTGGTCTTTTAATCGGTGAAGATGTAAAGCTGATCGCCAATATACAGTTGATGAAGCAGAATTAAGAAATCTGCATCTTTTGAAAATGCCTTTTCACTTATGTGGATGGGCATTTTTTGTTTTCCGTTTTTCCATGGGTTGGAACCCACGGTTATCTTATCGTTCATGCCTGGTCGTATTTTACGGAAATAGTGCCATCGGCACGTACGATATGGTAGCCGCGGAATTTATTGCGCAGTTTGCCATCGGTACGGCCAATGTTAAAAATTAATAATTTCCGCATAAAATTATTTTCACTAAACACTGTTTATTATATTTGCATTGTAAATAATCATAAAGATGGGAATTGTAGAACGGAAAGAAAGGGAACGCGAAGAAATGAGGGAATTGATTTTGGAAGCAGCCCGGAAATTATTCCTAGCCCAGGGATTTGATAAAACGAGTATCAGAAACATCGCAGAAGCAATTGAATATAGTCCGGCGACGATTTACCTGTACTATAAAGACAAAAACGAATTGCTTTATTCTCTTCATGAGGCAGGTTTTCAGAAGATGATGAAAGATTTTTCAATCGTGGAAGCTATCAAAGATCCGTTTGAAAAGCTTATAACGTTGGGGAATCAGTACCTGAAATTTGCAATTGATAATCCTGAATTGTACGACCTGATGTTTATCATGGACGCGCCAATGGAAACATTATCCTGTCGTGAAGAAGCCTGGGATGAGGGTGCCAGATCCTTTGAGTTTTTGAAAATAACGATAGCGGAATGTATAGAGGCTGGTCATTTTAAAAATACAACTGATATTGAAAATGCTTCCCTAACCATATGGAGTTTTATGCATGGCTTGTTATCGCTTCATTTAAGAAAACGGATGGCCTTTTTTGAAGATGACCGCGAAATGGAACGGATTCAGAATGCATTCAAATTATTTATTGAAATGATCAAGTGCACTTATTGATCTTTTCAATAAGCAATAATTAATTTCAGTTGGGGTACTTCACCGTTTAGTTTCATACCGGTTGTCAATTAAAACGATTTAAGTTTTAAAATTTTGAATTGAAAAGGCACAAAAAAATTTGTTCTAATACTAAACACTGTTCATTTAATATCAATCATTTATCAAAAAAAGTAAATATGAAAAAGATACTGATAATCAACGGACATCCGGATCTGGAAAGTTTTGCAGCCGGATTGGCCAAAGCTTATAAAAACGGTGCAATAGAAGCAGGGGCGGAGGTTGAAGAGTTAGTTCTGGCTAACCTTAATTTCAATCCCATCCTTCAATTTGGATATCGGAAGCGCGTAGAACTTGAACCTGATCTGATAAATGCACAGCAAAAAATACTTTGGGCCGAACATATCGTTTGGGTATATCCGGTATGGTGGGGTAGTTTACCGGCGTTGTTAAAAGGATTTCTTGACAGGACTTTTTTGCCTGGCTTTGCTTTTAAATATCGTGAAAACTCAGTTTGGTGGGACAAGCTTCTTGCCGGAAGAAGCGCGCATATCATCAGCACGCTTGATCAGCCAACTTTGTATTATTGGCTTGTCAACGGACGTCCCACTTATCATATGATGAAAAAAATGACGCTGGAATTTTCAGGCTTCAAGCCAGTAAGGACGACAACTTTTGGTTCGATCCGGAATTCTACCGCTGAGCAAAGAACGAAGTGGCTTAGGAAAGTTGAAAATCTGGGTAGAGCATTAAAATGAGTTAACGAGGGAAATTCAAATCTCTTTTTAACTTAATCAAACAGTAATATTTACAATCCTAAATTCACAATTCCTTCCCTATCTTTACCCTCCTAAAAACAATCCCGCCCAATTCATGAAATTCCTTAAAATTCTTCTCTATATCATCGGTTCAATATTTTTTATTTTGCTGATCATGGTTGCAACAATGGTAACCACCATTGACCGGACTCCTTACAAGGAAATGTCTTATTACAAACAATGGAAAGAGAATATTTCTAAAATCAGTGGACAGACTGCCACAGATACAACTTCTGCCGCATTAAGCGCGGGTTGGGCGAAAGTGAATATTACACCTGCAACGCCCGGACCCATGGCAGGTTATGGCAAACGAAGAGGAAAACATTACGAAGCAGTGCATGATTCGATTTATGTACGCACAGTTATTATTGAAAACGGATCAACAAAAGCGGCTATCATCACCGCCGATATGCTGATTGTTCCACCCAATATCACGGCTCGCGTAAAAGAACTTTTACCTGCAACCGGATTTACCTTTGACCAGATTTATTTTGGCGCAATCCACAGTCACAACAGTCTGGGGGGCTGGTATAACACCATCACCGGAAAACTTTTTGCGGGGCCTTATGATGCGGCTGTTATGGAAACGGTGTCGCAGGCTATTATTAAATCGATCAACGACGCTAAGAAAAACATACAGCCAGCAACCATTGGTTTTGGAGAAGTAAAAGATACAACTGATATCAAAAACCGCCTCGTAGGCAAGGAGGGAATTGTTGATCCCTGGGTCAGGAATATTGAGATTACAGGTGCTAACGGACAAAAAGCGATGATCAGTTCTTATGCCGCCCATTCTACAATTTTGAATGCAAGCACCATGGAGTTATCACGCGACTGGGCTGGCGCGCTGGTAGATGATCTGGAAAGCAGGGAGGCGAACTTTGCTGTATATATGGCCGGAGCAGTGGGCAGTATGGCGCCGATAGAAAAAGGCAAAGATGATTTTGACGAGGTAAAAAACCAGGCCGGTAACGTCGAAAAATCGATTCAGACTATTATTGGTAAATTTGAAAAACAACCATCCGTTCTCAGATCGGTTACGGTTGCTTTGCCTTTAAGAGACCCAAGGCCTAAAATTATGCCGAATCTGGCACTGCGCAGCTGGGTTTTTCGCTGGGCTTTTGGCGATGTACCTTCTTATATGAAAGCCCTGCGTATCGGAAATATTTTGATGGTCGGCACGCCTTGTGATTTTTCAGGGGAATTGATGCCGGAATTAACTGCCTATGCTGCGAAAAAAGGACTGCATTTAATGGTAACCAGTTTCAATGGCGGGTATGTTGGGTATATTACCAATGATAAATACTTTGATAGAGACTTGTACGAAACTAAAACCATGAGCTGGTTTGGTCCATACAATGGTGCATATTTTCAGGAGGCAATAAAGGATTTGATCGACAAAATGTCTTAGGTAGCTTTTGGCTTTTAGCGATTAGGGCGTCCAATCGAAATTCTTTGCCGGGATATGTATTTTTCTATTTCACTAATCTCTAATGGCTAACACCTAAATCCATGAAGTATTTATTATCAATTTTGCTGGTTGCAATGATTGCAACGGCAGGTTTTTCACAATCTCCCATGCGTCTTGCTGTGGCCGGATTGAGTCATGGTCATGTTGGCTGGGCATTTAATCGTACAGATAAAAAAGACGCGGTTTTGGTCGGTGTATATGAGCCAAATCAGGAATTGGTTGATCGGTTTGTTGAAAGATATAAACTGGACAAAAAGCTATTTTACAGTGATTTGAACAAAATGCTTGACGAAACAAAACCGGAGGCCGTTTCTGCCTTTGGTCCGATTAATGAGCATATCGTTATTGTAAGAGCCTGCGCGCCAAGAAAAATAAATGTTATGGTTGAAAAACCGTTAGCGACAACTTTTGCCGATGCAAAGGAAATCCAAAGTCTTGCATTGAAAAATAATATCCAGGTTTTGACAAATTACGAAACATCCTGGTATGCCAGTAATCAATATGTACATAATCTTTACGAGCAGGGAAAGTTAGGTGAAATCCGGAAAGTAATGGTTAATGACGGCCACCAGGGACCGAAAGAAATTGGCGTAGGAAAAGAGTTTTTCGAAATTCTGACTGATCCTGTCAAAAACGGAGCGGGTGCTTTAACGGATTTTGGTTGTTATGGAGCAAATCTGATGACCTGGCTGATGAAAGGTGAACGGCCGATTTCGGTAACTGCTGTTGCGCATCAGAACAAACCGGATATTTATAAAAATGTGGATGACGAAGCCTCAATAGTTTTGCAATATCCAAAAGCGCAATGTGTCATTCAGGCTTCCTGGAACTGGACTTTTGCACGTAAAGACATGGAAGTTTACGGAACCAAAGGTTATGCAATAGCCGTTGACCCTACAACAATTCGCGAACGTTTGCAGGAGAAGGCACCGGAAGAAAAAAAGAAAATCGATCCGAGACCAGCGCCTTACACCGATCCGTTTTCAGTATTATCTGACGTCGTGCAAGGTCGTTTGAAGCTGGATAAAAATGATTTGTACGGATTGCCTGTCAATGTAACGGTTGTTGAAATCCTCGAAGCGGCCCGGAAATCGGCTAAATCTGGAAAAACTGTTACCTTGTAAAGCTATTCATTTAAAAACAGATTACCTGTGCAACAAACCGAACCTTCCCTCGATCCAAAACCCGTCAGATTTTCGCAAACTACATTAACAGAATTGATGATTCCTTCCTATGCCAATTTTGGCGGAAAAATACATGGAGGAATTTTATTATCATTGATAGACAAGGTAGCTTACGCCTGTGCTTCGCGCCATGCGGGTACATATTGTGTGACTGTTTCTGTGGACGGGGTTGACTTTTTAAAACCGGTGGAAGTCGGGGATCTGGTTTCCTTAATGGCATCGGTTAATTATGTGGGAAGAACTTCGCTGGTTATAGGTATCCGGGTGATTGCAGAAAATGTCAGAAATGGAATTCAGCGGCATACCAATACTTCTTACGTAACCATGGTGGCAAAAGGTGAAGATGATTTGCCCTCAGTAGTTCCACCCTTGTTGCTGGAAAGTGAAGAAGATGGAAGAAGATTTTTGGAAGCGATGACACGCCGACAGTTGCGGGAAGAGTTCCGCCATGCTTTTAATAGTGAGAAAGGCAGAATTGATGTAGCTGAAAATCTGGATAAGCTGGTAGAACAGCGTTGTGTGATCGGCTGGTGAAAATACTAATCCGATTACCTGAATTAAAACAATCAGGTAATCGGATACTTAGTCTAAAAACCAAAAAGGCCGCCTTTTTTAGTCCTTGTTGTTGATTTTCCAAAAAGCATTCCAAATACACCACGAACCACCTCTCTGCCAATTTGTTTTGCCAGAGGTGATGCCAGGGCTTCTTCAAACATCCCTTTTTCCTGCTTGCCTCCGCCTTTCGCAATCGTAGCTTCTTCTTTTACCTGTGCTTCCTGTTTTGTTTGTTCTTCAATCCGTTTCGTTAATATTTCATAAGCACTTTCGGGATCGATAGGATCTTTATATTTCAAATATACATCCGACTGGCGCACGTGATTTTCATAATCCGATTGCGTCATGGGGCCCATCACTGATGTTGGCGGAAGTAAATGTGTAGCCGCAACTTCTGTTGGAATACCTTTGTCATTTAAAACCGTAATCAGTGCCTGGCCTATACCCAGCGTTGTCAGGATCTGATCAATGGAATAAAATTCAGAGCGCGGGTATGTTTTAACAGTTTGTTTAAGGGCATCAGCATCCTGAGGAGTGAAAGCACGAAGCACGTGCTGAACCCGATTTCCCAACTGTGACAAAACTGATACAGGAATGTCCTGAGCCAATTGTGTACAGAAGAAAATACCCACACCCTTTGACCGTATCAAACGCACAACCTGTTCAATCTGGTCAAGAAATGCTTTTGGCGCATCTTTGAAAAGTAAATGCGCTTCATCTAAAAAGAAGACCAGTTTTGGTTTGTCCAGATCGCCAGCTTCCGGTAAAGTCTGATATAATTCCGCCAGCAAGCTCAACATAAATGTTGAAAATAGTGCCGGTTTATCCTGGACATCAGAAATATTCAAAAGGCTGATTACACCTTGTCCGTCCACTTTATTGATCAGATCTGAAATATCGAAAGATTTTTCTCCGAAAATGGTTCCTACACCCTGTTGTTCCAACGCAACGATTTTACGAAGTATTGTCCCTGCTGTCGAAGATGAAATCGAGCCATAATCCGATTTGATTTCAGCTGCTCCCGGGCCTTCAGAAAGATAACTAAGTACCTTTTTTAAATCGTTCAGATCAATCATCGGCAATTTTTTATCATCCGCATATTTGAAAAGAATCGCCAGTACACCTGATTGTGTATCATTCAGTTCAAATATTTTTGACAGTAAAATCGGGCCGAATTCCAGGATTGTTGCACGCATCTGCGCACCTTTATTTCCGCTTAATGAATAGAGTTCAACGGGATAGCCTTTTGCTTCGAAAGGTGTGCCCAATATTTTAGAACGTTCTTCTATTGCCGCATTCGAAGTTCCAGGCTGTGCAATACCTGATAAGTCACCTTTGATGTCCGACATGAAAACGGGTACACCGGCAGCGGAAAGCTGTTCGGCCAGTACCTGAAGTGTGCGTGTTTTTCCTGAGCCGGTTGCTCCGGCCACCAATCCGTGGCGGTTCATCATGCGAAGAGGCAAATTAACTTTTGCCTCTGTGATAATATCCCCGTCAAGAATAGCTGACCCCAGATGAATCGTTGGTTTATCGGTTTGATAAGATTTCTGGATGGCCGCTATGAATAGATCTCTTTTTGACACTTGTGTATAGAGTTATTGTTAATAATGGTCTAATTTACTAAAATTATATATTTTGTAATGATTTCACGCTTTATCAGTAGTATTCCGGGCGAAATAATACTCTTCAAAGATCTTATATTATTTTTCGTAGTAGTTTGTTTTTGCGAAATATTATTAGGTATTTTGGTCTTATCACTATGACATTATTCTGAAATAATTTATTAAATACAATTCTTGCCGCTTATGCTTAGTCGAGTTGCTAATTCAATCTATTGGATGAATCGTTATATGGAACGGGTTGAAAATTACGCCCGTTTTGTTGGAGTGAATTTTAATCTTGCACTTGACCTGCCGCCTGATGTGGATGAACAATGGGAGCCGCTTCTTATTGCCACAGCTGATCATTTTCTTTTCCACAAATATTATGACAAACCAACGAAGGAGGACGTGATCCACTTTATGACGTTTGACAAGCGCAATCCAAATTCCATCGTCAGCTGTTTGTATGAAGCAAGGGAAAATGCCCGTACGATACGTGAAACCATTTCGAAAGAAATGTGGGAAAGTATCAACGCATTTTATCTGACCATCCGCGGAACTTCTCCTGATGATTTCCGGAATATGGATCATATGCAGTCATTTTTTACAGATATACGTAAAAACTGTCAGCTTTTTCATGGTGTGGTAGACGCATCCATTACACGTAATGAGGCGTGGCATTTTGGTCGCTTAGGCCGTCATATTGAGCGTGCGGATAAATGTTCGAGATTTTTGGATGTTAAGTATTTTACACTTTTACAGGATACCGGAACATCGGGTTCAACATTGGATCTCATGATGTGGACTGCGGTTTTGAAATCTGTAAGTGCTTATAATATGTACCGCCAGACGCATCGTGCTTTAACACCGATGAACATTGTGGCATTTTTGATTCTGGATAAATTATTCCCTCGTTCCATTGCTTATTCAGTTCGTCAGGCTGAACTTTCGCTGTATGCAATTGCGGGTTCAATTCCTGAGCGGGGCCATACCAATGCTGCGGAAAGAGCATTAAGCAAAATGCGCAGCGAACTTGAATTTACGGATGTGGAAGATGTATTCAAAATAGGCCTTCATAAATATCTGGATCGTTTTCAGACAAATAATAACGAAGTCGACAGCGCAATCTTCGATCTGTATTTTGGACTTGAATCGGAAAAATCCCAGACTCAGTCGATGGGACAAACTTCCGGACATATCCGCAGCCAATGGATGAACTGAACCAAACAGAGTCTTACAAGGGTTAATATTAATAAACAGCATCAATTTTTGCTAAACCCGGGAAATGTTATGAATCTGAAAGTTCGTCATTCACTTGACTATAGTTATGATTTCCCTGTTGAGCTGGATATGCATACTTTATATCTGTATCCCAAAGCTTATCCTCACCAGCGGGTACTTAAGTATTCGCTGGTGATAGATCCGGCACCTTCAAATATTGTTAAAAATGTAGATGCAGAAGGAAATGTGGAACAGGTTGTTCATTTTTTCAATGGCAAGGTAACAGGTTTAAAAGTATTTGCGGAAATGACCGTTTGTTCAGATCCTGTGAATGTTTTTGATTTTGTACTTTTCCCATTTATCACAAAAAATATTCCTTTTTTGTATGATAACAGGATATACAAATATCTTATTCCTTATCTGAGCCGGAATGAAGCAACCACCTACGTTGAGCAGTTTGCAAGAAAAATAGCAGCCGAAGTAAACTGGGAAACCGTTCCATTTCTGGTTGAACTAAGTAAATACATCTCAGAAAACTTTTCTTATCAAAACAGAGAGTTTGGCGTGGCTTATCCTCCGGATGATACTTTGCGGGATAAAACCGGATCCTGCAGGGATTATTCAAGGTTATTCATAGCAGCTTGCAGAAGTCTGGGTATCGCAGCACGATTTGTTAGCGGATATTTATATGGAAATCCAATGCAGGCCCATGAGCTCCATGCGTGGGTAGAAGTTTATTTGCCTGGTGCTGGCTGGCGTGGATTCGATCCGACAGAGGGAAAGGTCATTGCAAATAATCACATCAGTTTGGGCGCATCCGCAGACTTTGATCAGTTGGCGCCTGTTATGGGATTTTTCCGGGGCTCGGCTCAGTCGTCCCTGGTTACGCATGTAGACATCGAGCAGGTTTAATTCATATTGGCCAATTACTCATTTATAGTATTGTTTTATCAAATAATCCGATAGACCGCGGGAAATTTGTTATTTTTGTATCGTAACAAACAGAGGAAAACCAGATCGTGACGTTAATCAAATCTATATCAGGAATCAGAGGGATAATAGGAGGTAAATCCGGAGAGGCACTGACTCCAATTGATGTTGTTAAATTTGCTGCGGCTTATGGCACTTGGTTGAGGCGGACAAATACACAGAATTTAAAGGTAGTGATAGGGCGGGATGCCAGACTTTCCGGTGAAATGGTAAGTCGTTTGGTAGCTGGTACTTTACAAGGTGTTGGTCTTCATGTGATTGACCTTGGATTGTCCACAACGCCTACCGTAGAAATTGCGGTAACAATGGAAGGAGCTGCCGGAGGGATAATCCTCACTGCCAGCCATAACCCAATTCAATGGAATGCACTGAAATTGCTGAACCATGAAGGAGAATTTATTTCCGAAGAAGAAGGTGCCGAAATTTTGAGAATTGCAGATCAGGAAGATTTTCTTTTTCCGGATGTAAAAAAACTTGGGAGTTATAAATCGGACGATACTTATCTTCAAAAACATATTGATCACGTACTTTCTTTATCTCTTGTAGATGTTGAAGCGATCAAAGCTGCCAATTTCAAAATAGTCGTTGACGCTGTGAATTCAACAGGAGGGATAGTGGTTCCTATGTTGCTTGAAGCATTAGGTGTTGAAACAAAAAATATTAAAAAGTTACACTGCGAGCCAACAGGTAATTTTGCACATAACCCGGAACCACTTCCTGAACATTTGCGGGATATCAGTAAAGAATTAAAGGATGGTTCGTTCAACCTTGGTATCGTCGTTGATCCTGATGTTGACCGTCTTGCTCTGATGTGTGAGGATGGATCACCGTTTGGTGAAGAGTATACTTTGGTTGCAGTTGCTGATTATGTTCTTAAAAATACACCAGGAAATACAGTTTCAAACTTATCTTCTACGGCGGCTTTAAAAGATGTAACGTTAAAAGCAGGGGGCGAATATTTTGCTTCTGCTGTTGGCGAGGTGAACGTTGTGACGACAATGAAGGCAAATAATGCAATCATTGGAGGTGAAGGAAATGGCGGCGTTATATATCCTGAAAGTCATTATGGCCGTGATGCTCTGGTAGGAATTGGTTTATTTCTGACGCATCTGGCCAAATTTGGAAAGACGGCTTCGGTACTCCGGAAGTCTTATCCGAGTTATTATATTTCAAAAAATAAAATTGAATTGACGCCGGATATTAATGTTGATAATATTCTAAGCCGTATTCAGACAAAATATTCCAAACAGCCATTGAGTACCATTGATGGAGTAAGAATTGAATTTAACCGGGAATGGGTTCATTTGCGTAAATCAAATACAGAACCGATTATCAGGATTTATTCAGAATCTGAAACATTGACGACTGCTGTTAATCTGGCAAATAAAATCATTTCTGATATCAAGGAAATAATTTCAGAACCGAAAAACAAATAATGAAAGCCTATTTTGATAACGCTGCAACGACCCGCCTGGATCAGGAAGTTTTGGAAACTATGCTGCCTCTGATGACAGAGACTTATGGTAATCCTTCTTCAATCCATTCTTATGGACGTGCAGTTCGTTCCGCGGTGGAAAGAGCGAGGAAAAGTGTTGCAGGCATATTAAATGCAGCGCCTGCCGAAATCTTTTTTACGTCCGGCGGAACAGAAGCAGACAACACAGCCATTCGTTCAAGCATCGAAACTTTTGGCCTGAAACATGCCATTACTTCGAAAATTGAACATCATGCCGTGCTTCACACCTTGGAGCATTTGGCAAAATCCGGACAGATTGAATTAAGTTTTGTCAATCTGAATGAAAAAGGCGAAGTGGATCTGGCACATCTGGAAACACTTTTACAAACAAATTCCCGCTCACTTGTTTCTTTAATGCATGGAAATAATGAGATTGGAAATTTACTTGATCTTGATGCTGTTGGTGATTTGTGCAAACATTATGATGCGATATTTCATAGTGATACGGTACAAACCATGGGTCATTATAAACATGACTTGCAGCAACTGAAAACCAATTTTATCGTTGGTTCGGCGCATAAATTTCATGGTCCAAAAGGTATCGGATTTCTATATGTGAAACCGGGAACAAAGATTTTCCCATTCGTTCACGGTGGTGCACAGGAGCGTAACATGCGTGGCGGAACTGAAAATGTTTATGGAATTGTAGGTTTGGCAAAAGCACTTGAAATAGCTTACCGGGATATGGATCAGCATCGCGCGCATATCGAAAGTCTTAAAACAAGAATGATTTACAAACTTCGTGAAAATATTGAAGGTGTATCATTCAACGGAAAATCGTCGTCACTTGATGAAAGTTTATATACTGTTTTAAGTGTCAGTTTGCCTCCTTCAGGATTAAACGATATGCTACTTTTCAACATGGATATTGCCGGTGTAGCAGTTTCGGGCGGAAGTGCCTGTGCAAGCGGAACAGATGTTGGATCCCACGTTTTAACCGAAATTCAAATTAATCCGGATAGAGCAAATGTTCGTTTCTCTTTTGGGAAATATAACACGGCAGAAGAAGTTGACTTCGCAGTAGATACCTTAGCTGAACTTTACCGAAAAGAATCGGTTATGCTGTAAAAGCTGATAAAATATTTAAGTCTATAAACAAAAAGAAGTCAACCCCAAAGTTGACTTCTTTTTGTTTATAATTTATTTGAAATATTTATCCAACAAATCAAGCCACGACAACCCCTGACAACAAATGACAATTTCTTGACAACCTATGACCAGAATTAAGCCTTCCGAACCATATCCTCCAATGCCTCAATCCAGATATCACTATCGTTCAGACTTTCCACCAATTGCCAGTGTTCGCCACCTTCTTTTTCAAAGATTTCTTTATATTCTTCACCTACTTCGATGGTTGTTTCCAAACAGTCAGCAACAAATGCAGGAGAAAATGCTAATACACTTTTCACACCTTTTTTTGCCAGTTCGGGAATCAGCTCATCCGTGTAAGGTTTAATCCATGGCGTTTTTCCAAGTCGGGATTGGAAAGCAACTGTATATTTTCCTTCCGGAATTCCCATACCTTTTACAAAAAGTCGGGTTGTTTCGTAGCATTGCGCACGATAACAATGCTGGTTTTTTTCGTTTAACGTATCACAGCAAGTACCAAACTGGCAATAATTAGCGACATCGCCTTTTGTAATTTGTCTTTCGGGGATACCGTGATAACTAAAAACAAAATGGTCATACTCGCGCTGAGCCATGTATTTTTTGCCAAGGTTAACAAAACCTTCAACAAATTTTGGATGGTCCAGAAAACGATTGATAAATTTAATTTCTGGTAAAACTTCCCAGTCTTTCACAACTTCCATTACTTTCTTATAAACAGAACCTGTGGAAGCTGAGGCATACTGAGGGAAAAATGGAACGACAATAATTTCAGAAAGACATAGTTTTCTAAGCTCGTTCAAACCATTTTCAATACTTGGACTTTGATAGCGCATGGCCAGTTTCACGACGAAGTCATCACCCAAAACTTTCTGTAATTTTTTCTCAACAGACACACCGTAGATTTTTAACGGCGATCCTTCCGGCGTCCAGAGCTCACGATAAATTTTGGCAGATTTTGGTGCACGGAAAGGTGCTATGATCAAATTAATCAGCAACCAGCGATTTAGATAGGGTATATCGATAACGCGTTCATCCATTAAAAATTCACGCAGATATTTTCTTACGTCGGGAACGGAAGGACTATCCGGAGTGCCCAGGTTTACAATCAAAACGCCTGTTTTTCCAACAGGTTTTTCTTTTAATAAAGATGGAGTTGTCAGCGTTTCGGTATTCATTATTATATATTTTACAGCGGGATTCGTTATTAAATTATATAACTATACCCGGCGTCTACAAAGTTCAGGGAATGAAAAGTTTTATGCGTTCAGACCTAATAAAATTTCTTTCAAAACAGCCTGCGCCGACCATTCTCTATTTGCGGCCTGTTCAATTACAAGTGAACGCGGACCGTCGAGTACTTCATCAGCTACTTTCATGTTACGTCTCAGTGGAAGGCAATGCATGAATTTTCCATTGTCCGTCAAAGCCATTTTAGCCTCTGTGATCATCCACGAAGGGTCTTGGGTTAAAACCTGACCATAATGAGTATAGGACGACCAGTTCTTTCCATAAACAAAATCGGCTCCTTCAAGGGCTTTGTCCTGGTCATAGATCACTTGTCCTTTACCAACAAATTTCGGGTCAAGATCATATCCTTCCGGATGTGTGATCACCAATTCTACATTCATCGGATTCATCCATTCGCAGAAGGAATTTGCTACGGCCTGAGGTAGTGCTTTAAAATGGGGTAACCAGGTTAAAACTACTTTCGGGCGTTCTTTAATTTTGAATTCTTCAATCGTGATGCAGTCTGCGAGAGATTGTAGCGGATGGCGAGTCGCAGATTCCAAATTTACGATCGGAACCTCGGCGTATTTTTTGAATTGTTGAAAAACCGTTTCAGCATAATCCTTATCACGATCTTCGAGCTCAGCAAAGGACCGGATTGCGATGATGTTGCAGTAGCGACCCATAATTGCCGCTGCTTCTTTGACGTGTTCTGCTTTGGTCCCATTCATAATGACACCTTCTTCCATTTCAAGTCCCCAGCTATCCTGCCCAACGTTCATGACAATGACGTTCAAGCCTAAATTCGTCGCTGCTTTTTGGGTACTGATACGGGTACGTAAGCTCGAATTGAAGAACATCAAACCAATGGTCTTGTGCTTGCCAAGTGTTTCGTCAGCAAAGGGATTACGTTTCGTTTCAATCCCACTGTTGATAAGGTGATTCAGATCTGAGACGTCGGCAAAGGAAAGGAAATGTTTCATTAATGTTGTATTTAACCGCAATGGACGCAATGGTTTTCGCAATGGACGCAATAAATTATAATCCGTTTGCCAATCTTTTGACACCGTTTTTTATTAATGCGACATTGAAATTAATCAATAGTCCGAGTTTGCAATTTGTTAGTTTTAGATAAGTTAATAATTGAGCAACGTGCACATCGTTCAATGCTTCAACAGCTTTTATTTCAACGATTACACAATTCTCCACCAATAAATCTATTCTATATCCGACTTCAAGCCTGATATCTTCATATACAAGAGGAAGTGCTTTTTGCTTTTCAACTAAAAGCCCCTCTTTTTTAATTTCATAATATAGACATTCCTCATAAGCAGATTCCAGTAAACCCGGTCCCAAAGTCTTATGCACTTTCAGAGCACAAAAATAGATTTGTTTTGCAATTCTATTCTCAAAAATATCCATTGCGTCCATTGCGGTTAGGAAAATGATTATAGAGCGCAAAAAATAGATTTATTTCGTAATTCTATTTTCAAAATATCCATTGCGTCCATTGCGAAAACCTATTACGCCTATTGCGTTTAAGAAAGGCTAGTTACTTCTGTTCTTAATGCTTCCAAAAACAAATCAGCTTCTTCTTTCCCTAACGCAAGTGAAGGTAATAACCGAATTGTATTCGCCCCTGCAACACCCGTAAACATTTTATGCTCAAATAATAACTTATTCCGAAGATCTTTAACCGGGAAATCGTATTCAATTCCGATCATCAGACCACGGCCGCGGAGTTCTTTATATCCACCAATTTCCTTGATACCATTCATCAGATATTCGCCAATCTCGGAAGCATTATCCAAAAGGCTTTCGTTTTTCATAATGTCAAGCACAGCAATTCCCGCAGCACACGCCATGTGATTTCCACCAAAAGTTGTACCAAGCAAACCGTAACTCGCCTTGAATTTCGGAGAAATCAAAACACCACCGATTGGAAAACCATTACCCATACCTTTCGCCATTGTCATCAGGTCCGGATGGATTCCGCTGAACTGGTGCGAGAAGAATTTCCCGGTACGGCCATAACCACACTGAACACTATCGAGGATTAAAACAGCTCCGGTTTCATCACAACGTTTGCGTAAAGCCTGAAGAAATTCATCACTACTCACCTGAATCCCGCCAACACCCTGGATTCCTTCCACAATTACTGCACAAACTTCGTCAGTAATACCTTCTTCCAATGCTTCAATATTATTAAAAGGAAGAAAGGTTACATGTTTATTATAATTCACAGGAGCAACGATTGACGGATTATCAGTCGCTGCAACAGCACCGGCGGTACGTCCGTGAAATGCTTTTGTGAAAGCTACAACTTTTGAACGGCCTGTATGAAATGAGGCCAGCTTCAAAGCATTTTCATTGGCTTCTGCACCGGAATTCACAAGAAAAAGTTTGTAATCCGGATAACCTGAAAGATCTCCAAGTTTCTCAGCCAATTCCTCCTGCAAAGATATTTTTACTGAATTCGAGTAAAAGTTAATCGCATGAAGCTGCTTGCTTAACATATCGACATAATACGGATGGCAATGTCCAACGGAAATCACCGCGTGACCGCCATAAAGATCCAGGTATTTTGTACCATTCGTATCCCATAAATAACTTCCTTCAGCTTTTACAGGTTCTATATCGTAAAGGGGATATACATCAAATAAATGAGACATAGTAATATTTGTTTAGACGCAGAGGAATTAGAGTTTTACGCGGAGTACGCAGAATAAAAAATACAGCGTCCTCTGCGCTTTACCGCGCGGCGGCCGCTCTTTTAACTCTGCGTTTAATATATCAGAATGATGGTGCTTTTAACCTTAATCCTGCATCTTCTGGTAATCCGAAAATCAGGTTCAGGTTTTGAACTGCTTGTCCCGAAGCACCTTTTGTTAAATTATCAATGATACTGCTGATCAATAATTGCCCGTCATGTACTTCCAAATGAATAAAACATTTATTGGTATTGACAACCTGCTTTACATCAATCGGCGAATCGCTGATATGGGTAAATGGGTGTTCAGCATAATAGTTTTTATATAATTCTTTCGCTTCTTCAATCGTTCCGGAAAACGGCGTGTAAACATTAGCCATAATCCCACGGGTAAAATCACCACGATACGGAACGAAATTCACTGCCTTGTCAAAACCAGCCTGCAATTTTTTCAGGCTCATTTTTATTTCAGTCAAATGTTGGTGACTAAAAGCCTTGTAGATCGACAGGTTATTGTTTCTCCATGAAAAATGTGTCGTTGCACTAAGTGATTGTCCAGCACCAGTACTTCCTGTCACAGCACTTACATGAACATCTTCTTTCAACAAACCAGCATTTGCCAAGGGTAATATCGCCAGTTCAATACTCGTCGCAAAACAGCCAGGGTTAGCAATTTTGGTCGATATCTTTATTTTTTCTTTTTGAAGTTCAGGTAAACCATACGTGAACCCATTTGATTCATCACGGAAATCAGTACTTAAATCAATGATCTTCACTATTTCAGGAACGTTATATTCATCCAGAAACTTCTTCGATTCTCCATGACCTGAACACAAGAAAATCGCATTCAGACTTTCCTTATTTAACAAAGTTTGGATATCCTCTCCTGAAAAAGTCAGTTCTGTATCACCCAATAAATCTGTATGCGTTGCATAAACCGGTTTCCCGATCTGGCTTTTACTATGTGCAAAGGCAATATTTACATTCGGATGGTTTATGACAATTCTCAATAATTCTCCTCCTGTATACCCCGCGGCACCAATGATGCCTATGTTTATTTTGTTCATTATTCCACCCAATTTTCTAATTTCAAACCATTAACTCTTGTAAACTCTTTGGTATTATTGGTTACCAAAGTAATTCCTAAACTAAGAGCATGTGATGCGATTAACATATCATTTGAACCAATAATTAAACCCTTGGCTTCTAAATCTGCACGAATTAACGCATAAAACTTTGCCGCTGTGAAATCAAAATCAACAATGGTCAAAGGAGCTAAAAATTCTTCCAAAGCGGATTTATTCTGCTCTTTTTTGTAGCTTTTAGCAACGCCATACCATAGTTCTGCTACAACAATTGAGGAGACGAGAATTTCATCTTTTGATAAAGACAGAAATTTAGAAATTACCTCAGGTGGCCGTTCATTTATAATGTAGGCGATAATATTAGTATCAAGCAAATACTTCATTCAAACAAATTTTCAAGTTTATCTAATGGAGGTTGCGTACGATCCTTCATAAAATTATCAGAAAAGTTATCGAGGTTTTTCCACCATTTCTGAAATTCCTGATCAGACGAAAATAATCTCTTCCGTTTTTTTTCAACAATAAATTCCATGTAATCATATACTTCCTGAAGTAAATCAGGAGGCAATTCCAACGTCTTGCGCTGAATTTGATTTTGCAGTTCTGTTATTGTCATAACCGGAATTGTTTGATGCTATTAAAGTTTGAATTCCAAACCATCATTAATAATTAACCATTACTCTCGCTTACTTTCTGATAAATCATCACCTGGTTCGACGCAACTTTTGAGAATCCTCTTACATCGTCACCCGTCCAGGCATTGTTCATTTCACCATAACTTCCAAATTTCGAGGACATCAAATCAAATGGAGATTCAATTCCTTCTACGTAGAAACGGTATGGCGCAAGATGTACGTGTACTTTTCCTGTTACATGCGACTGCGTATCAGATAAGAATGCTTCGATGTTACGCATAACGGGTTCCGTGAACTGTCCCTTGTGAAGTAGCGTCCCGTAAGTATTAGAAAGTTGCTCTTTCCAGTAAAGTTGCTGCTCACTCAAAACGTGTTTTTCAAGCGTATGATGTGCTTTAATGATAATCAAAGGAGCAGCGGCTTCAAAACCAACGCGACCTTTGATGCCAATAATGGTATCACCCACGTGAATATCACGACCGATTCCAAATGGCTGCGCAATCGCTGCCAATTTCTGGATTGCCTGAACCGGGTTTTCAAAAGATTCGCCGGCAACACCTTTCAATTCACCTTCGACAAATTCCAGCGTGATCGTTTCAGGTTCAGTTTTGGAAACCTGCGTTGGCCATGCTTCTTCCGGAAGATATTTTTCGGATGTCAAAGTTTCTTTACCTCCAACCGAAGTTCCCCAAAGACCTTTGTTGATACTATATGCAGCCTTAGCCCATTCGCGACCAACACCTTTTTTAGTTAAATACTCAATTTCAGCTTCACGTGAAAGTTTTAGGTCACGAATTGGTGTAATAATTTCAGCTTCCGGAATGATTATACGGAACGCCATATCAAAACGAACCTGGTCATTTCCAGCCCCGGTACTTCCGTGCGCAATCGCCGTAGCACCAATTTCTTTTGCATATTCAGCAACAGCAACCGCCTGAAACACACGTTCAGCACTTACAGAAAGTGGGTAGGTATTGTTTTTTAAAACGTTACCAAAAATCAGATATTTAATACAATCGTTGTAGTAATCTGTTGTTTTTGAAATAGTAGCATGACTTTTCACACCTAACGAATAGGCATTCGCTTCAATAGTTTTAAGGTCTTCTTCTGTGAAACCACCGGTGTCAACCAAAACTGAATAAACTTCATAGCCTTTGTCTTCGGCTAAATACTTTACACAAAATGAGGTGTCCAATCCTCCACTAAACGCTAATACTACTTTGGGCTGTGACATTCTATTGTTTTATTCTGGTGTTAATTAAAATGGAATTACAAAGTAACGAAAAATACCTCGCATCGGAGTTTAAAAGCTGCCGGGCGAGGTATTTAGAATGATATAATAATCAATAATATGAGTGCTGTACTTAGTGTACGAGCATCGCCTCGGCATTTTTCTTTTTGGCACGTTCTTCCCTTCGCAGCAAAATACGTTGTTTAATACGCATCCAGCGCTCGTAAAGACTCGATTCTTTCAAAAAATCCCATGAATCTTTTTCATGTTTCGCCTCGACTTCTTTGTGATCTTCAGGATTGTACATCATGCCGGTGCACAAGCAGTGTTTTCTGCCCGTACGGCTCAGTACATCATAATTTACACAGCTCGCACAGCCTTTCCAGAACGCGTCATCCGCAGGAAGTTCGCTGAAAGTAACAGGCTCGTAACCCAGATCGGAGTTGATCTTCATTACAGGCAAGCTGGTGGTGATACCAATAATTTTGGCATCAGGGTATTTTTTACGTGAAAGTTCAAATGCTTTTTGCTTGATCGCTTTTGCCATTCCGCTCTGACGGAAATTCGGATGTACGATCAGACCGGAATTGGCAACAAATTTGCCGTGTTCCCAGGTTTCGATATAACAAAAACCTACCCATTCTCCCGTGTCAGTAGTGGCAATAATCGCTTTTCCTTCTACCATTTTTTCCATGATATAAACAGGAGAGCGTTTTGCTATACCAGTACCACGTTTTTTGGCACTCTCTTCCATTTCTGCACAAATGGTTTCGGCAAAATGGAGATGATTTTCATTGGCAGCTTGTACAATAAACTTACTGCCTACTACTTCGGTATTTTTCATTTATGAATGTACTGACGAAAAATTGTTCGAAACAAAAATTAAATTCCCAGAAAACTACGATGGGACGTTTCAAAAATTTAAAAAAGACGGGGATAGAAGTTTTACCACATAGGTAAACAAGAGTTAGACGGTCCTGGGGGACCTAAACCTGAAAGGTGTAGTATGAAGAACAGTATGTATGCCGTTGCTATTCATTTGACTTGGTTGGTCCGTCTAAGAGGATGCAAATTTTGTAAAAAAAAATGTTACTTGAAAGAAACATGCATTATATTTTTATAGTTCGTCCTATGGAAAAAATATTCGGGCATAACAACAAATTTTCTAGCTTGCATCGGTCTTATGATTTTGAATGATTTTTTGGAATGACAACCCTGACAGCTGACGATCTTCTTTACGGATACATCAATGGAATTTTTCCAATGGCCGAGCAGGATGGAACAATCTATTGGTATTCCCCCGATCCCAGAGCTGTTATACCTATAGACTCATACAAACCTCACAAGTCACTCCGCCCGGTCATTAATAAAAGAACTTTTGAGATCCGGGTTGATTTTGATTTTGAAGGTGTCATGCGTGGTTGTGCAGCGCCTCGTTCCCAGGAAGATGGAACCTGGATATCTGACGATATTATTTTTGCTTATACTAATCTGCATAAGCTTGGTTACGCACATAGCGTGGAAGCTTACCGGGAAAATAAACTGGTCGGTGGCTTATATGGTGTATCAATAGGTGGCGTATTTTTCGGAGAATCCATGTTTTATACCGAACCAAATTCTTCCAAGGTTGCTTTTCATTATTTGATAGAAATTCTACGCGCGAACGGGTATCAGTTACTGGATACACAATTTATCAACGACAATGTTTTAAGATATGGGGCGATAGAAATTCCCCGAACCGATTATATGGAAAAGTTGAAAAAGGCGCTTCAGTTAAATAGAAAATTTCTTCTAAATCCGTCGCAAACTTCCCCGCCCAAACATTCCGCTTTTTAATAACCGGCTAACTCAGTAATTTTAGCCTGAAAAGCCATTCCTGGCGTAAGAAGTATTTTAAGTATTCTCAAAGTGTCAAAACCAATTCTTGTTATCAAGTTCGGGACGGCGTCTATCACGCTTCCTTCCGGTGAGCCCGATGTTACGATTATTTCGGAAGTTGCCCGTCAGGTTTCTTTGCTTCATCCCAGTTATCGCATCATCATCGTTTCTTCAGGTGCGGTGGGGGCCGGAAAAGCTTATATCAATGATTACAAGGGAACGATGACGCAGCGGAAAGCGGCAGCGTCTGTCGGAAATCCGTTATTAGTTGGACTATATGCCAGTTATTTCGCACCCAATGGGATTTTTATTGCGCAGAGTCTTTGTGAACGTCAGCATTTTGCCAACCGTAACAAATTTTTGCAGTTGAAAAATACGTTTGAAGAATTATGGCAAAACAATATTATTCCCATTGTTAATGAGAATGACGTTGTCAGTGATCGTGAGTTGAAATTTTCGGATAATGATGAGTTGGCAACTTTACTAGCCGTCGGTTTTGGAGCAGAAACATTGATGTTTTGTACTTCCGTTGGCGGATTGCTGGACGAAGAAGGGAAAATTATCGGGAACGTATCCAATGTTAATGAGGTTTTTAAATTTGTACGGACTGATAAATCTTTTCTTGGTTTAGGGGGAATGGCTTCCAAATTAACATTCGCCAAACTTGCTACCCGCATGGGAATAAAGGTTTTCATTTTTGGAATGAAACAACAGGACGAACTATTGAAAGCACTTGACGGAAAGGCTGGTACGGAAATGAGTCCGGAGAAAAGTACATTATCCGCAAGAAACCGTTGGTTAGGAAGCGGAGGATTGGTTTCAGGCAGATTGCAGGTAGATGAAGGGGCAACCAAGGCATTATTGAAAAGAAAAAGTTTATTGGCCGTTGGTGTCACAGAAGTAACCGGGGATTTTGAAGCGGGAGAGATTATCGAAATTTATTCTCCAGAGCAGGAAATGATCGCAGTGGCACGTGCAAGAGAAACTTCGGGTGCTATAAAAGTGAATTTGAAAACATTGAATTTTGAAGTGGCACACGCCAACGATATCGTTTTATTATAATGGAACTGGAATCTATAATACCTCTTTTAAAAGCAACGAAAGACGCCTCGGTGGCGGTTCGGAAATTATCTAACAAACAGAGAGCAGACTTGCTTAATGCTTTGGCAGAAAAAGTTTTGGCAAATAAGGCCAATATCATCTCAGAAAACCAAAAGGATCTGGTATTGATGGATGATGCCGACCCCAAGAAAGATCGACTGCTTTTGAATGAAAAAAGGATTATTGATTTAGCCCAAAGTTTACGTGATGTGGCCGCTTTGCCGGATCCGACGGGAGAAGTTTTGTTGGAAAAAACAATAGAGCAGGGAATGTCATTACAAAAATTGACTGTTCCGCTTGGCGTAGTTGGCGTTATTTATGAATCCAGGCCGAATGTTACACTTGATGTAGCATCTCTGTGTCTGCGTTCAGGAAATGCCTGCGTTTTGAAAGGTGGAAAAGAAGCACATTTTTCAAATACATATCTTGTAGGTTTAATCCATGAAAGTCTGGCTGAAATGGGAATTGATGAAGCTGCGGTGATGCTTTTGCCGACTGACCGGAAATTTGTCAATGAACTTTTGACTGCGACAAAATACGTGGATATCATTATTCCTCGCGGTTCAGAAGGACTTATCCAGTTTGTTCGTAAAAATTCTCTGGTACCAACCATCGAGACAGGTGCTGGTGTTTGTCATACGTATGTAGAAAAAACAGCTGATCTAGAAAAGGCGAAAAATATTGTTGTAAATGCAAAAGTGTCCCGTCCATCGGCTTGTAATGCGCTTGATACAGTTTTAGTAGACAGAGAAGTTGCTGCTGCGTTTTTACCAACGCTAAAAGAGGATTTTATAAATTGGAACATTGAAGTTTTTGCAGACGAAACATCTTTTGATATTCTTCAAAAAGCAGAATATCCATTTTTACAAAAAGCGGAACCGGAAGATTTTGGAAGAGAATTTCTTGATTATAAATGCTCGATTAAAATTGTCGATGGATTAGATGCGGCAATTAATCATATTTATAATTTCTCATCAAGTCATTCCGAAGCGATTATTTCAAAAGATGCTGCCGCGATTGAAAAGTTTTTAAATGAAGTTGATGCAGCTGCGGTATATGCCAATGCCTCAACGCGTTTTACAGATGGCGGCGTTTTCGCTTTGGGTGCTGAAATTGGAATTTCAACACAAAAACTACACGCCCGTGGGCCTTTTGCTTTGGAAAAACTGGTGACTGAAAAATGGGTTGTGAGGGGTGACGGGCAAATTAGAGCGTAATATTGTTTCTTGTCACTACGCAGATTCTAATGTTCGTGGTGACAAGAAATGTCTCACTTCACTTTTGTTCACTTTCTTTTCCGCGTGCCACAAATCATAGTCTGATTGCAATTTTACCCAAAATTGAGGCGATGAACCAAATGCCTCAGATAATCTGATCGCCATTTCTGAGCTTATTCCCTGACGTTGATTCAAAATTGATGAAACAGTGCTCCTTGTTACGCCCAGTCCTTTTGCGACAGTAGTAATTGTCAAAGTATTTCCAGTCTCCTCTTTTATTCCTTCCATAATATCCCGAATCATGGATCCTGGATGTGGAGGTTTCATGCCTCGATTGATCATATATAACCTTTATTAATGGTAGTCGATATAGTCGACGTCAAACACAATCCCGTTTTCCAGTCTAAATATAATTCTAAAATTTTTATCAACCTTAACAGACCAAAAACCTTTCAAATTTCCTGTAAGTTCATGAAGTCCCCAACCGATCTGGTTCATATCTTCAATACTGAACGACTCATCCAGGCGATAAAGAATTCGTCTAATCTTTTCAATATGGTGAGGTTGTAATTTAGAAGGATCATCCTTTTCATACAATAGCCTCAGACCTTTGTGTCGAAAGTTTATTATCATAACACAACTATTGAACAAAATGTTATAGGTTCAAAGAGATTTGACGTGCTCAGATTGAAAGGTCACTCTTGTAATTCCTTTTTTATACCTTTGCCCAAGATATTGTTGTACCAGAAAACCCAAATATGTCCTCCATAACTGATTCTGAAGATATCCAACAACTTACGCAGGAAGTAATCTCTTTACTAAAAAAACTGATTGAAACACCTTCATTTAGTAGGGAGGAAGAACATACAGCTGCGTTGATCCAGGATTTTTTCAGACAAAAAGAGATTCCTTTTCAGACAAAAAAAAATAATATCTGGGCTTACAATAGATATTTTGATCCCGCAAAACCTACTGTTCTTTTAAATTCTCACCACGATACGGTAAAACCAAATAAATCCTGGACACTGGATCCTTTTCAGGCTTTGGTTGAAGATGATAAGCTTTTTGGCTTGGGAAGTAATGATGCAGGTGGTTGTCTGGTTTCGTTGATTGCTACTTTTTGTTATTTCTATAATCGCGAAGATTTAACTTACAATATCGTGATTGCTGCCACAGCAGAAGAGGAAATTTCAGGGAAGGAAGGTTTGGAAATTGTTGTTCCTGAACTTCCGGAAATAGCTTTTGCGATTGTTGGCGAACCAACGGAAATGCATTTGGCAGTAGCGGAAAAAGGTTTGCTAGTACTGGATTGCACTGCTAATGGAAAGTCAGGACACGCGGCGAGAGAAGAAGGGGATAACGCGATTTATAAAGCCATTCAGGATATAGATTGGATCCGGAATTATAAATTCCCAAAAGTTTCCCCGACTTTGGGGCCAATAAAAATGTCGGTTACGATCATCAATGCCGGGACGCAGCATAATGTTGTTCCGGATACCTGCGTTTTTACAGTTGATGTTCGGGCAACGGATCAATATACTCTGGAAGAAATCATTGAAGTGATCCAGGAAAATATTCAGTCGGAAGTTAGTGCGCGTTCGATTCGCCTGCGCCCTTCGAGTATTCCGATGGAACATCCGATTGTTCAGGCAGGCTTAAAAAGAGGCAGAACTGCTTATGGCTCCCCGGCCACCTCCGATCAGGCATTGCTGGATTGTCCGTCTTTGAAAATGGGCCCGGGACACTCGGAGCGTTCACATACCGCCAACGAATTTATTTATTTCCATGAAATCGAAGCTGGTATTCTGCAATATATCAGTATGCTGGAAGAAGTTGTGACTAAATAGTTTCACCTTAATATTTGCCTATTATGCTTTTTTTCAAAGAAGAAGATATTGAAAAATTTGATACAGTACGGTTTCTGTATATCAAAACTTCTTTGAAAGGACATGTTGTTGAAATAATCCTAAATCGGCCGGAAAAGCGAAATGCTTTCACGCCAACAATGGCAAGTGAAATTGCATTTGCATTGGCTTATGCGGAAAACCGGCATGAAATTCGTTGCGTTATTATCAAAGCAGAAGGTACTGTTTTCTGTGCTGGTGCGGATCTTAACGCTTTTCACGATTCAACAGCAGATCAAAAAAATCAAACACTTCCTGAACCAATAGAAGAAATAAGACTTGGTGATGCTTTTGCGAATTTACATAAACCATGTATCGCTCAAGTGGAAGGGTCTGTCTTTGCAGGAGGTTTTTTGATTGTCTGTGGATGTACTTTTGTAGTGAGTATACCAGAGGCAAATTTTAGTTTACCCGAAGTAAAAAGAGGAATATGGCCAATGCAGGTGATGGCGTCATTACTAGAAATTATCCCAAAAAGAAAAATGCTGGAAATGTCAATAACCGGGAAAAGTTATTCGGCGGAAGAGGCAATGAATTTCGGTTTGGTCACCCAAATTGCAGAGAAAGAAATTATTGAAAACGAAGTCAATAATCTAGCTAATCAAATTTGTTTAAATGCTCCCTACGCTATTAAATCAGGAATGGAAACACTTCAAAATTTATCAGATATAGCGGAAAACAATCGCCATAACTATCTTAAAGCTCAATTGGATAAACTCCTAAAATCCGAAGACGCAAAAGAAGGCACAGCCGCTTTCAAAGAAAAACGAACTCCAACCTGGAAAGGAAAGTAACAGAATTGCCAAAAACTTACACCGAGCCAAAGCCGAAAGCTGATTGCCGACAGCCGACTGCCAATTTAGCTTCCCGGAACAATCTCAATTTCCTCACCATACTTGTTATGGAATTTAAAATCGATAACACCAAGTGACGTATCTTTAATCAGTTTCACCCAGGTTTTGTATTGGAAAAGCCATTTTACCTGTTCAGAAATTATTCCTTTCGTGAAATAAGCATGAATAAACGGATGAAGCGCGATGGTGATACCACGTTCATTTTGTTTTGAAAGAATATAATCCAGATTCGACAAAATAATATCTGTTACCAGAATACTTGCCTGGATCGTTCCCGTACCGCCGCAAGTCGGGCAGGTTTCGCGGGTAACAATATTCATTTCGGGTCTTACACGCTGACGTGTGATTTGCAGTAACCCGAATTTCGAAAGCGGAAGAACCGTATATTTTGAACGGTCACCTTTCATTTCGTCCCGCATCATGTCAAAAAGAACGCGCTTGTTTTCCGCCTTCTTCATGTCAATGAAATCGACAACGATAATTCCACCCATATCGCGAAGGCGCAATTGGCGGGCAATTTCTTTCGCTGCTTCAATGTTTACACTGAGCGCAGTAGCTTCCTGATCTTCTTCGGAATTGGACTTATTTCCACTGTTCACGTCGATAACGTGCAAAGCTTCTGTATGTTCAATGATCAGATAACCACCGTTTGGCAAACTTACCGAACGGCCAAAAAGTGATTTAATTTGCTTCTCTAAACCGAATTGTTCAAATATCTTGTTCTTGCCATTATGCAATTTCAGGATACTTTCTTTATCCGGCGCAATGTTGTGGATATAGGCTTTTATGTCCTCATAAACTTCTTTTGAATCCACTGTAATGCTGTCAAACGATTCGTTCAACATATCACGGATAATCGAAGAAGCACGGTTCATTTCACCGATCACACGGTCGCGTGGCTTGGCATCACGCAGTATTTTGATACCATTTTCCCATTTGTCAAGACAATCCTGAAGATCTTTATTCAGTTCGTCTACATCTTTTCCAGTGGCAACAGTACGGATAATAACACCGAAGTTGGCTGGTTTGATGGAAGACATCAGTCTCTGCAAACGTGTTCTTTCCTGCTTGTCAGTAATCTTTTTAGAAAGGTTAACTGAATTTGAGAAAGGAACCAGAACGATATAACGGCCTGCGATAGAAATATCACAAGACAGGCGGGGACCTTTTGTTGAAATTGGTTCTTTTACGATCTGAACCAGAATAGCCTGGTTTTTGGAAAGTACTTTATCAATCTTGCCAAGTTTTTCGATTTCAGGCTCCATTTTGAAGTTATTCAACTTCCCGGAATTAGCCCTTTTCGAAATTACATCTTTGGTTAATTTGTTGAGCGAGTTAATATTAGGACCTAGATCCAGATAATGCAAAAAAGCATCTTTTTCGAAACCTACGTCTACAAATGCGGCATTAAGCCCAGGCACCAGTTTTCTCACAGTACCAAGGTAAATATCACCAACGGTAAAGCTCTGATCCGGTGTTTCGACGTGGTATTCTAACAGACGTTTATCTTGCAAAAGGGCAATACGTTCTCCCTTTTGAGTAGAATTTATTAGTAATTCGTTACTCAATGTTCAACCAACCAAATGGCTATATAAAGTTAATACTCGACCTCCTGCTTTACATTGAAAGACAGGCAACATATATATCGTAAGTGATAATATGACCGGATCAATTTGATAGAGATCCGGTCATACATCAATTATTTCTTCTTATGTCTATTTTTTCTAAGACGTTTCTTTCTCTTGTGAGTGGAAATCTTATGTCTCTTTCTTTTCTTTCCGCAAGGCATAAATTTATGTCGTTTATATAATAAAAAATAATTGTTTTACTTATTTAATTGTCAAGACGCTCCTGAAGTTCGATAAGCGCCTGTTGGATAACAGGATCCTTCTCTTCTTTTTTTACTTCCGCCAATACTTTACGGGCCTCATCTTTGTTCCCCAGTTCAACAAGTGTCAATCCCAGGTAGAATTTTGCTTTCGTATTTGCAGGATTATTCGTCAAAATTTGTCTGAATCTGTCCGCTGCTTTTGCATATTGATTCGAACGCATAGATAGAATACCAAGATTAAACAAAGCTAGTTCATTTGTTGGATCCGTATCCAAAACTTCGCGCAACATCAAAATTCCCTGCATCGGGTTTTCTGTGTTCACATATGTCATGGCCATATTGGCTTTTGCAGCCAGCAGACCAGGATTTTTTTCAATTGCCTTACCATAAAATTCGCGCGTTTTGTTACCAAGGCTTTTCGCTTTGGCGTCATCAACGGCAAATCCGTATGCTTCGTAATAACGGTCACCAGCTTTTGTGATATTCTCAACAGAAGGAGCCAGCTGTGCTACTTTCTCCGCATAACTGGCGGCACTGTCAAACTTTTGAAGTTTGGCAAATGTGTCAGACAATTTTAATCCGGCAGCTATTTTGTCTTTTCCGGTTGCCTGATTGAAGCCACTTCTCTGCAAATCAACGGTTTTTTGTTGTTCCGGGGATAAAGTGGCTCCATCATGCATGTTTGAGGGAGTTTCGGATGCCGGAGTAGCTGGTGCCCTAGCACCTGGCGCTTTTGCAGCCTGACTCTTCTCGGTGTCCACTTCTTTTGCTTTTGTATTCACAACCACCTTCGGAAGACTGTAAAGAGTTCCAACCAGGGCCAACGCCAATACACAAGAAAGAATTATAGACTTTTTCATACTGTTTTAATCAAACCTAATTAAGGCAAATTATTTTTCAGCGAGATCTTTCAATTTGTCACTTACCTTCACCTGTTCAACAAAAACTTTTGCTGGCTTGAAGCTTGGTACAAAATGCTCGTCAATGATCATTGAAGTTCCTTGAGAGATATTACGAGCTACTTTACGGGCACGCTTTTTATTGATAAAGCTACCAAAACCTCTAACATATAGATTTTCACCCTCTGCAAGCGAGTCTTTCACAACAGTGAAAAACGATTCTAGCGTTTGTTGAACATCGCCCTTGTCTACACCTGTTTTCTCGGAAATTTGTGCGATTACGTCTGCCTTAGTCACTTTGATTATTTACTTTAAGTGGATATTATTTCGTTTATTTATTTCCTCCTCCAAATTTTGGGAACACAAAGGTAGGGTAATTTTACCATAATTTAAAAGGTTAGCATTTTCATTTTTTTTCTAATTGGTTAAAAAACAGTGTATATAAGTCAAAACGTTATGCTACCCGATCATTTACAACTACTTGAATTTAACGCAAAACTGAAATCCTGGTATCTCCAAAACCATCGTCCGCTTCTTTGGAGACAAACCACTGACCCATATAAAATTTGGCTTTCGGAGATAATTCTGCAACAAACACGTGTGGCTCAGGGAACTCCGTATTATGAAAAGTTTCTGATTAACTATCCGACAGTATTTGATCTGGCTGCTGCGGATGAGCGGGATGTGCTGAGATTATGGCAGGGTTTGGGCTATTATTCCAGAGCCAGAAACATGCATCATACCGCCAGGCATATTGTCGAAGAATGGGAGGGGAAGTTTCCTGAAAGTGCTGTTAAACTTGCAAAACTCAAAGGTTTAGGGGCCTACACTGCCGCAGCCATTGCATCTTTTGCTTTTAACGAGGCTGTGCCGGCTATCGATGGAAATGTGTACAGGGTGATGTCACGTCTTTTTGGAATTTTTACGGATATACTAAGTTCCGGTGCAAAAAATGAATTCACTAATCTCGCTAAACAGATTATTTCACAGGAAGATCCTGCAACATATAATCAGGCTATGATCGAGTTCGGGGCCTTGCAATGTGTGCCCGTTTCACCTAATTGTTCTGTTTGCCCTTTTACTTATATGTGTTACGCGTATGAATTCAATATGCAGAACAAGCTGCCTGTCAAGATGAAAAAGAATGCTGTGAAAAACCGGTATTTCAACTATTTCATTTTGCAAAAAGGAAATAGTCTGGCAATGCATGAGCGGCTCAAAAAGGATATCTGGAAAGGACTTTATGATTTTTATTTAGTAGAATCGCCATCTGATATTAACACGCCTGATGATTTGACAAAAGACGTTTTTCTTGAAGACTGGAAAAACAAAGGAACAATTCGCCAGGTTCTGAAAGAATACACGCATTTATTAACGCATCAAAGATTAACAGTAAGATTCTGGTGGATTACGATTCCGGAAGATGAGGTTTTAAATCTGCCGGAGGATATGGCATTTTATGCCCGTAATGAAGTGGAGGAATTGCCGAAACCTATTTTAATGGATACAGTTTTAAAAGAAGAATTGTTTTTGTAATCTTTCTTGCTACTAATACACATATTTTCCACGAATGTTGCCGTAATTTATTCCTGAGAATTCGGGCATTCGTGTGAAATCTATTTTCGAAATGACATCTTTCCAAATCATCCGAGTATTGAACGGAATGTAACAGCTTTGAAAGCCGAGGATAGGAACAAGAAGCAAAAGGAATTGAGAAAATATGAATAAATAAATTATTACGGTGCTCTGCACCTTTGGGCCATTCATATCATATCACTGGTTACTACAAATATTGTGGTGCTCTGCACCTTTTCGTCCCAGGTACAGAGTGCCGCAGTAATTGTAGTTGTAGAGATTATTTATTGTTACAAATAGTTGGGTACTCTGTACCTACCGCGGTCATAGGTACAGAGTACCGCAATAATTGTAGCTGAATGAGGTCAAAGATTTCCAAGGTGCAGAGCACCGAAATATTATTTAGTTTCGAAGGTTTGATTTCCAGACACCAATTCACCTAACCCAATGAATCCTTATGCAAAAAATAGCCATGCTCGGGTCCGGATTTATCGGACGTTTTTATGCGGAATCCATTCATGGCCAGCGCGGCCGCGACCGGGTTGTTGCAATTTATGCGCGTCGGGAAGAAAGTGCGAAGAAATTCGCGGATGATTATGGTTGTGATTTCTGGTCCATAAGTATGGAAGAGATTATTTCCAGTCCGAGTGTTAATATGGTGTGTATTGCACTGCCAAATAATCTTCACGAAGAGGCCGTGATGCTTTGTGCAAAACATAAAAAGGCCGTTGTTTCCACAAAGCCTTTGGGAAGAAACGCCGACGAGGCGCTTCGTATGATGCAAGCGGTGGAAGAAGCCGGGATTTTTGCCGGTTATCTGGAAGATCTTTGTTACAGTCCGAAATTTTTAAAGGCACTGGAAAGTGTTAAAACCGGAGCACTGGGCAGAATTATCTGGGCAAAATCCAGAGAGGCACATCCTGGCCCGCATAGTGAATGGTTTTGGGATATTGAGCAGGCAGGCGGCGGTTGTATTCTGGATCTGGGTTGCCATTGCATCGAAATTTCAAGGAATTTTATTGGCAAAGATATTCGGCCGGTGGAAGTCATGTGCTGGGCAGATACGCAGGTAAAACCGATTGATGCAGAAGATCATGCCATTGCTTTGGTGAAATATGAAAATGGAGCAATAGGCCAATTTGAAGTAAGCTGGACATTCCGGGGGGGTATGGATTTGCGTGATGAAGTGATGGGAACCGAAGGGACAATCTGGATCAATAATTTCCTTCGCACGGGATTTGAAATGTACACCTCCGGAAGCGGCGGTGATTATGTTGCAGAAAAAGCGGAAAGTAAAAGCGGCTGGCTTTTTCCGGTTGGAGATGAAGTAAATGATCTGGGTTACAATCACATGTTCACGGATATGTTTAATGCGGCAGAAGAAGGGCGTGATGCGGCCGAAACTTTCTATGACGGTTATGTCGTGAATGCGGTGATTGATGCCGCCTATCGTTCTTCAAAAACCAAGTTGTGGGAGAAAGTCGAACTCCCTGTTTGGCGTGGACAGGAAGGCGTTACCAAACCTTCAAATTATGTTGAATATGATGAAGAACATTATCTGATCAAACAGGAAGTGACGCACGACGGACGGAACAAATTGATTCTGAAAAATAAAATTACAGGAAAAATCAGTGAGCAGGATGTATGAAAAATGATTCAGAATACTGGAAATGGTCATCACAATATTTATGCGAAATTTGAATTTGCATATTTGAACTAATATCCGGTATATTGAATTTAATTATCCACAATCATCACAAACGCACAAAATCATGGCAGGAGTTAACAAAGTAATCCTTATTGGAAATTTAGGGAGCGATCCGGAAGTCAGATATCTGGAGAGCGGTTCGGCGGTTGCAAAATTCAGTATTGCAACAACTGATTCTTACACAAATAAGAACGGTGAAAAGGTAGAAAATACCGAATGGCACCGTATTGAATTATGGGAAGGACTTGCGAAAGTTGCTGAGAAATATCTTAAAAAAGGTAATTCTGTATATATAGAAGGTAGAATCCGTACGGATAACTGGACAGATAAGGAAGGTGTTCAGAAATCCGGCGTAACGATCCGCGCAAACAGCATGACTTTGCTGGGCGGACCTAACAATGCCGGCGGGGAAAATAATAATCAGGGCACTCCAAATTATGCGCAATCATCCGCTCCGAAACAAAACCAGGCACCAAGATCTTCTGACCCGATTCCGCCATCCATGGCAGCAGGAAATGATGATGACGACTTACCATTCTAATATTTAAAGGAATTCTATCCAAAAAACATGTTAATTTAAAAATGTGTCTAAATTGACAATACTAATTTTGGATAGAATTCTTATATTGCATTGCGCCACAGGCTTAAATTCCGCATGTGGATCCGCAAGGTTTATTATGAACTTTTCTTACTCTTTGTGAAAGAAACTGCCGACAGTGACGATCCGTTGTCCCGAAAGCGTACGGGGATGTTTTATCCCGTTAAAAGTGCGCTTCCTGTCTTGACCGGGATGGTCATACCTATTGATGAATTTGCCGTTTACGAATTAATTCTTGTCTTCATACTTCTGGCTGTTTCTCTTTTTCTTTCCGGGATAAGAGCTTCTTACGCAACAGCCGGCGCGATGGAAAATCCCTGGGAGCGAAAAGGAGTTTCCGAAGGTTATATACCAACCCGCATTCAGCAACTTGCCCTTTCCATTATCCAGCGCGGCGTTACATTGCTCGCTTTATTACTTGCAGCACGATTTACCTGGCTTCAGGTTCAGCATAACGACCAAACCATTTTTCACTGGATTTCTCTTGGATCACTTGCCTTCTGGATTTGGCTGGATGTTATTATTCGCTTTTATGCAGCGCGTAATGCGGTAGAATTTATTCCCAAGATTGCTGGAATCACACATTTTATTATAAAAGTCTGTGAGCCATTAACCAAACCTATAACGAAACTGGGCTATGTTTTTGGAATTTTAACACCGGAAGGTTCTGAAATTTCTACGGAAAGACTCGAAGCAAAAGCAGAAAGCGAAGAGGAAACGGATCTGTTGAGAGGCTTGGCAAATTTCCGTCAGACCAATGCGAGAAAAGCCATGCAGCCGCGTATGAATATTAACGCATTCGACATTGAATTGAATTTTCATGAATTGATGGATAAAATCAATAAATCCGGATATTCACGAGTGCCTGTTTACAGAGATACGCTGGATAGCGTGGAAGGTATTTTAAATGTAAAAGACCTGCTCCCTCATTTACATCATAACGAACATTTCAACTGGCAAAAACTACTTCGTGTTCCTTACCTGATCCCGGAAAGTAAGCGACTGGATGATCTGATGAAAGATTTTCAGAGCCGTCGGGTACATATGGCTATTGTAATTAATGAGTACGGTGGAACGAGTGGTTTGATTACTTTGGAAGATATTATTGAAGAGATCTTTGGTGATATTAATGATGAATACGATGAAGAAGATGAAGTGAATTATACCAAAGTCGATGAAAATACGTACGTTTTTGAAGGTATGGTTTTGATCAACGACTTATGTAGAATTCTTAATCTGGAATCGGATTATTTTGATGAAGTACGCGGAAACAGCGAATCGCTTGCCGGCCTTTTACTTGAACTTTTTTCAAGATTACCACGAACAGGAGAAATTGCGACGCACCGTGGTATTACTTTCAAAGTTCAATCAGCTGATAAAAAGAGAATTAAGAAAGTCAGGGTTTTGGTTGGATAAGATTCATTATTATAGTTTTTGGATATCAATGGTCCGGGATACTCCTTTTGAATTGAAAATTTTAATACCGGCAATATTATCTCTCGGGATTACCAAAGTCCGTGATGATTGTGACAAATATCCCGCACCATAATGCCATTCATGTCTTTTTTTACGACTATCTTTAAAGCTGATTTCTGCCCATTGATCCGTCGGTAATGGTTTTAGTCTTATGGTTTTTTGATCGGTTTTATCCGAGATAAATGTTTTGAGCATATCATTATTCTGCGCTGCCAGAATTAGTTTTCTTCCATTATTCAAAGATAACTCCGCCAAACCTTTTCCATCACCTTCAACCAAAAATCCACTATTTGCAGGCGAAATTGGTAAAAAATTACCTTTGCCGTTTCCTTGAAGAAGTAACCCATTAAATGCATCCAGTCGCCCGCTGATAGATTCCGGTGCATAGGAATTACCTGTCAATAACAAGTCCGGATGCCCGTCCTGGTTATAATCTCCGGCTAAAATTCCATAAATAGGTCCAAGCTGTGCGGTAATTGGAAGTGCCTTAATCCTGAATTTTCCGTTTCCAAGATTTTCTAAAAAAACACTGCGCATTTCTTCACAGCTAAGTTGTATTGCATTTTTAAGTTCGTCCTTCGAGAAAATATCTTTTATCTCCGCTTTGGCATAATCGCCATAATAAACGAAGCGCTTTTTGAGGAAATTCATCTGGCTTGTCATTTCGTCACGCGGATGGATAGGATATAAATTTTCGCCGGTATACCGAAATATAACCGGATCCATCGTTCCGCTTTTGTCAAAATCTTTGGCAAACATTGTAAGCGGTTTGGTCGCTGACGGACGTTCTTCTGAATTTAAACCCACATTTCCGGCAACATAATCCATATCACCGTCTTCATCAAAATCTCCTGCGACAAGGCTACTCCACCAGCCATTCGTATTGGTCAAGCCTGTCGAACTGGTTATGTTAATAAACTTTCCGTTTTTGTTTTTCAAAAAGGTTAAAGGCATCCATTCCCCCGCCAAAATCAGATCTATCCAGCCATCATGATCAAAATCTGTCCAGAGTGAAGTGGTGACCATACCAATATTCTTCAATTCAGGACAAATTTGGTCAGTTACATCTGTGAACTTTCCAAGATCATTTCTGAGTATGGAGCTTTTAGGGGAAGTTGGATATTGGCCGGGTGTCAGTCTTCCGCCTGTGAATAAGTCCAGATCCCCGTCTTTGTCAAAATCAACAGCATTAACCGAAGAACCGCTGGTTGTATTAACAGGTAAAAGAGATGAATCGAGTTTGAAATTTCCTTTCCCGTCATTCAAATAAAGCCGGTCCTGATAATATTTTGAATCAATCGGAAATTCACTGCTGCCGCTGACGATAAACAAATCCAGATCGCCATCCTGATCCGCATCAAAAAGCAGTGAACCCATATCTTCTTCGAATTTTTGGTCTTTGGTCAGTGGTTTTTCGACAAACTTTTCCTGCGCATTTTGAACAAAAAAACTTCCGGAATGACGGAATGCCCCACCAATATAAAAATCTTCACGACCGTCCCCATTAATATCGCCAACTGCAATGCCCGGCCCGTTTTGTGATAGTAAATGTGGTAAAAGGGGCTGTACTTTGAAATCAATATATAATTCTTCTTTGTGTTTGTAAAGAATCCCCAACGCATCCGAAACTTCCTGAAAAAGGGGTTTTGGTATTATCGGATTATTTTTCTGATTGACAGACGCTTTATCATGTTCCAGTTTTAAAATCTGATCAGCTGAAATATTGGTCAACAATTGTGTTTGGTTATCCGGCCAAACTACCCGGATTGAATCAACTTTTTTATTTTTTCCAAGTCCGAAATGCAGCGTGTTTTCAACGGTCGACTGATATCCGCGGTAGGGAGAATGCTCAATAAATTGTTTTTCACTTTTAGTATAAACTGTCACTTTTGTTCCAAATCCATAAGGATTCTCCTTTGTGCCGTTTAATTTGATTCGCAGATAGTGATGATCCGGAAGTCTTTCAGATTGATTTTTGTAGACAAAAGCTTCATGATCAATGTTGTTTATTACCAAATCCAGATCACCGTCATTGTCCAGATCTGCATAGGCGGCACCATTTGAAAAAGAGGGCTTATCGAAACCCCAGGATTCTGATTGGTTTTTGAAAGTGAGATCGCCGTTATTTTTAAACAAATAATTAGCAACATGAGCACCTTCAACTTCTTTCAATGCCTGAACTGTCGGCGCATTATCCAGATTTCCTGATTGGATTTGCTGCTGGTATTGGGCCATCCGGTAAATCACAAAATCGCGGTTCGTAATGTCTTTCGGATAACCGTTGGTAATCATTAAATCGCGTTTTCCGTCATTGTCATAATCGGCAAATAAAGCACTCCAACTCCAATCCGTCGCCTGTATGCCTGAATATCTTCCTATCTCGCTAAAAAAAGGATGGTTAGTTCCCGGGCGATTTCCATTGTTATGCTGCAAGGTATTACGCATAAACTGTGGCTGATAACCCATGCGTTGTTCAGAAAGAAAACGGTCATAATTCATCAGCCCGAACATGTTTTTCCGGCGGATATTTCCTTCAGGCAGCATATCGAGCGTTACAAAATCCACAAGTCCGTCGTTGTCAATATCAGCCGCATCATTACCCATGGCTGAATAACTCTGGTGACGGAAATAATCGGTTATCTCGTTTTTAAAAGTCCCGTTTCTTTGGTTGATATAGAGCAGATCGTTCGACAAATAATCATTGGAAACATACACATCCGGCCAGTTATCTTCATTCACATCGACGATAGAAACACCCAAACCAAAACCTTCGGTAAGGATATTTGCCTCTGTGGAAACATTGGTGAATTTTATCTGACCATTAATTTTACCATCATTCCTATATAATTTATCAGTACTTAATGCTGAACCATCCGTCCGTTTCGGGCGGATAACATTTGGACCTTTGCGCTCCATGACATTTACAACCAAAAATACATCCAGATCACCATCTTTGTCATAATCGAAAAACGCAGCCTGGGTCGTGTTGCCGGAGTAATCCAAACCATACTTTTTCGCTTCTTCAACAAATGTGTTATTTCCCTGATTGATGTATAATAAATTAGGGCGGGGTATGAAAGTTGCATTCAGCTTTTGCGGCCCAGCCAATTGCGGCCCAGCCCTACAAACGTAGATATCCAGAAGGCCATCAGCATTAATATCGACCATCGATATTCCGCGAGCCCAGCTGTCGGAAAGTTTTATTCCTGATTTCCCAGTAATATCTTCAAATTTTAAATTGCCTTTGTTGAGATAGAGACGACTTTCTGCCATGTTTCCGCCCATGAAAACATCCTGCAAGCCGTCATTGTTGATGTCGCCAATTCCGACACCGCCGCCGTTGTAAAAATATTCGTAGGTGAGGATGTTGAGATTTTCATCCTCTTTTAAATTGTTGGAAAAAGTTATCCCGGTTTCGCCGGAAGGAAGCAACTCAAATAAAGTATCCTGATTCTTTTTTTTACAGGTAAACAGCGCAATGCTAATTATGAAAAGTAAGATCAGTTTTCGGGTCATTTGGATGCAGCACTATCGGAGGTTATTTTAGAAAAAAAGCGTATTTCGTATAATTCCTGGTTTTTGCCGGGAAGATATGGTTTTTGAAGTTTTTTCAACACAAGCTGATCATTGTCCAGTTTCAGAATTTTGTATCCATTCAAAAAAGTACCGGCCGAATCCAGATATACGAGCGAATCAGATTTTATAATTTTGTAATTATACTTCCTGAATTCGTCCTTCCGGCGTTCAAAAACAACCCCATCTTTGGTATACTCAAAATGCGACCAATGCTCATCCTGAGAATTATTGGTATGGGAAAAGCCATTAACAAAGTTCGAAATCGAATCCGTTTTCCAGGTACCCAAAATCTGCTTTTCCTTCGATACACATCGCATCAAAACAGAAATCAACAAGAAGGCTACAATAACTTTTTTCACGTTATGCTAAATTATTCAATTTGAAAAGAGAAAGAAGTCAACTATTAAAGAACAATGTCTCATACGTTGACTTCTTTCAAAACGCCGGGGAAAGTCCCTCAGCCACATTAATCGCATCGGCGACCCGGAATTAACAATTAACAATTAATAATTACTATTCTGGATCAATACTCCATTACTCAAATCCACCTCACGTTGCGGGATTGGGAAGTAATAATGTTTTGGTTTTACAAAATTACGACTTGGTTTGTAAGGTCCGCGTGCGATTTTATAATGCGCCACGATATCGATCAAACCTGCTTTATCCCAACGCATCAGATCCTGGTGTCTTTCATTTTCACCGGCAAGTTCAACGCGGCGCTCATGCATGATATCTTTCATCGTAGCACCTGTAATGGCTTTGAGGCCTGCACGTTTTCTTACCACATTCAATTCCGCATCGCCGCTTTGTCCTGAACGGATTTTAGCCTCAGCCGCTAAAAGATATACATCAGCAGAACGAAGAAACGGAGCGTTCAGACTTTGGTCCATATCTCCCGTTGCAGTGAACTGAGAATATTTTTTGAAAGCATAACCCGTTACACGTGTCATGTCCGCGGTAAATTCTGTTTCACCCAAAGCACCTCTTTCAACCTTATCACCCGGACTGAAAATGGAGTATGCCAAACGTGGATCACCTTTTTCAAATTCACTTACCAGATCCTGAATCGGTTCATGAAAACCCCAGCCTCCGAAAGTCTGCGGGGTATGGTAAAAAGCTGGTGAGTTATCCGTCGTCCAGCCCGTTTCATATTGAAGCGAAAATAAGGTTTCCGTGTTATTTTCTGTTGTCAGTTCAAAGTTCTGGTTGAAGCCGGTTGCCAATTGGTAAGCTGCATTGCCCGTCACTTTCGTGCTTGCTTCAATCGCTTTTGGCCAGTTTTCCTGGTATACATAAAGTTTGGTAAGGAATCCATACGCAGCACCCTGGGTTACACGACCTGCCTCTGTGGCACTATATGAAACCGGAAGCAGGGAAGCAGCTTTCAGGAAATCTGCTTCTGCCTGCGCACGAACTTCTGCAAGCGTTGATTTTGGTTTGTTAAAAGTCAGAGCAAGCGCGTCAGCTTCAAGTAAAATCGGCACTTCACCGTAAATAAGTGAAAGTCTCCAGTAAACAAATCCTCTCAGGAAATAAGCTTCGCCGAGGCTGCGGTTGCGCAAAGTTTCGTCCATTGTCACTTTTGGCGCATTAATCAAAACTGCATTTGCTCTTGAAATTACTTCGTATTTCGTCGACCATGTTGCAAGAATATGCGAATTGGAAGCGTCGAAAGTGAAGTTTTCCAGAACTGTTTCGTCAGAGTGGTCACCGGCGCGGTTCATATCATCTGAACAGTTGTCAAAAGTATATTCCGTATGGGCAAATCCGTCTTCATTCAAAAGAGGAGCATAAATGGCGTTGGTGGCAGAGACCACATCATCGCCATTACGCCAGAATTGTTGGGACGTAACCTGTCCGTAGGGTGTTGTTTCGAGTAAGTCTTTCTGGCAACTCATAAACGTTGCAAGAAAAATATATCCGGCTAGTATCGTTATCTTTTTCATAGGATTAAAATTCGGCTGGGATAGATCTGAACGTTTAGATTAGAATGATAGTGTAGCTCCGATTGTCCACGTGCGCGCCAGCGGATACTGTGCATAATCCACATTGAGCTGACTGTATTTCTGACCGCCAGCTGCATATCCAATTTCCGGGTTAAGTCCTGAATATTTGGTAAAAGTGATAATGTTCTGACCCGTTACATAAACTCTGGCCTGTGACATTTTTAATTTGCTGATAACCGTTTTTGGAACCGTATAACCAAGTGTCATATTTTTCAAACGTAAAAAATCCCCTTTTTCAACAAACAAATCGGAAGGACGATAGTTACGGTTTCCGTTATCAATACTTACACGTGGAATCGAATTACTCGTTCCTTCTCCATGCCAGCGATTTTGTTCTTCTGCATACAAATTGAAAGAATAACTTGCGTCAAGTCCCTGCATACGGTCTGCATTGTAGATTTTTGATCCGCCCACGCCAACAAAGAATAATGTTAAATCAAAACCTTTAAAATTAGCTCCTGCTGAAAAACCGTAATTTATTTTTGGTTGAGGACTGCCGATAATCGTTCTGTCCTGATCGTCGATAACACCATCGTTATTTAAATCCAGAAACTTCACATCCCCAGGTTTAATTTGTCCTCCGGTTTTACGGGAATCATTCGCGATGTTCGCATCAGCGTCAATCTCGCCCTGATTTTGATAAATTCCGTTTGTTTTATAGCCATAGAAAGTACCGTAAGTATGGCCTTCATAAGTCCTTACAATTTCCTGCTGACCTCTTCCGTATAGCTGTGTGGCTAGGAATCCGCCCGGTGTTGCAAGTTTCGTGATTTTGTTTTGGATAAGAGTAGCATTACCACTGAAATTCAGTGTCAATCCGCCAATCGAGTGACGATAAGAAGCTTCAAATTCCAGACCTTTGTTTCTCAACTGTCCGATATTCTGATCAGGAATGGTAGCAGTTCCGATCGTACCTACTGCCGGCGGTGCCAAAAGCATTTTCTTGGTATCCTTAACAAAATAGTTGGCGGAGAAATACAAACTGTTTTTCATAAGACCTGCTTCAAGGCCAAAGTTTGTCATTTCAGCCGTTTCCCAACCAATATTTGTGTTGGCCAGTCTGCTTTGTGCCGCGCCGGAAATGAAATTCTGAACACCACCGTTTCCGAATGCATAACGGTAAGAAGAATTGATCAGGGCGAGATATTGCAATGAGGCTACATTTTGATTACCCAATTGTCCCCAACCTCCCGTTAGCTTAAAGTTGCTGAAAAAGGGAAGAGCATCTTTGAAAAATGATTCTTCTGAAACTCTCCATCCGGCAGAAAAAGCAGGGAAATAACCCCATTGGTTACCAGGGGTAAATTTTGAAGATCCATCACTACGGACCGTAGCTGTAAGTAAATAGCGGTCTTTCAAAGAATAATTTATACGTCCGAATACGGAGCCCAATGCATCATAACTGCGGCCGCCGTTTCCACCGTCATTTTGAGAAATGGAAACGATGGTTCCGGCATATTGCATGTAACGCAGGGAAGGGTCTTCACTCGCAAAATCACGTCCACGCTGATTTGCATAGATATCATTGAAAGTTTGTGATGTGTAACCCGCTACGACATTAAGCGAATGCTGACCAAATTTTTTGTCATAAGAAAGGAAATATTCCTGTAAAAATGACCAGTTTTTATCGTGTCCAAGATTCAACTGATTGTATGAATTTGTTCTGAACTGATCGTTGATTTTAATATCAAAGGAATGCGTTTCACCAAATGTTGCATCCATGGCAAGGTTTGCACGCAGTTTTAATCCTTCAACAATTTCAAGCTCGCCGGTTACACTGCCTAGAAAACGGTTACGGATATTGTCCTGATCCTGGTTATCAATCGTAAAAACGGGGTTGTTTATATCGCCAAAAGCACCAATTCCCTGGGTTGAGCTGTAAGATCCGTCTGCATTTTTAACGGGCAGTCCGGGATGAAAACGAATAGCGCTCCATAGCAATCCTGTCTGAGAAGACTGTGTATCTGGTGAGGTATTGTGCGTATTGGTAAACTGGAAATTTTGTCCGATTTTAATTTTTGATCCGATTTTATGATCAGAGTTGATGCGGAAAGTAAGCCGTTTGTAATTTGACTTACCTATTATTCCTTTTTCGTTATAATATCCGCCGGATAAGGAGAAAGATGAATATTTACCACCCCCGCGAATCGATGCGTCGTAGTTTTGGGTAACGCCTTGTTTCAATATTTCATCCTGCCAATTTGTAAGTTGAGTCTGATATTTTGCATCATTCCAGATCGCGGGAATCGGTAAACCATCGTTTGTGTACGCTTCTCTTTTTAAGGAAGCCAAAGTTGGCGCGTCCAGAACGTCAAGTGTTTTGATACGGTTTGTAACACCAACATAACCATTAACAGTCAGGTTGATCGGGTTATCGAATTTTCCGCGTTTTGTGGTAATAATGATAACGCCATTTGCAGCACGTGTTCCATAAATCGCAGAAGCCGAGGCATCTTTCAGGATTTCAATCGATTCAATGTCATTTGGGTTGACATCATTCATCGTTCCGGAAGGCACCCCGTCAATCACAACTAATGGCGTTGAGTTATTTACCGTACCAAAACCACGTATCTGAATTGAACCGGCATCACCAGGTGCGCCACCGTTTCTGACAATATTAACACCGGCGGCTCTTCCCTGTAATGCCTGTTGCGCACCACCTGATGGCAAGTTTTGGAAATCCGCACCTTTGATGGAAGAAACTGCACCGGTAACATCTTTCTTTTCCTGCGTACCGTAACCTACTACAACAACCTCTTTCAGCGCGCTTACATCCGGAGCCAGTGAAATGTTGACAACACTATTTTTGTCTGATAATACTTCCTGACTCACATAACCGATAAAAGAGAATTTTAGCGTCACGGCGCCGTCACCAACATTCAGTGCATATTCACCTTTTTCATTGGTTGAAGTTCCCGTCTGGCTACCAACAACCAGAACGTTCACACCTGGCAAACCTTCGCCTTTTTCATCTACCACTTTTCCTGAAACTTTACGTTCAATTAACTGGTTTGGGAAAATGATTCCTTGTGATTGGATCGCCGTTCCCGAAGGTTTTTTACGAAGCAGGATCCTGGTGGTTCCCACAACTTCATACGACACATTGATAGGTGCCAGAATCTGGTCAAGCACTTTATTCAATGGTCCTTTTATTTCTTTCAGCGTAGTATTTTGAATTCCCTGAATACTGTTGGTGCTGTATACAAATTTTACATCCGCCTGTTTTTCAATCAGGTTCAAAATCTTTTTAATTTCCAGAGATTCCACTTTAAGCGAAATTTCCTTGCTCAGTAATTCCTGACCATGAAGCGTATGCGCCGTAGAAATACCACAGCATAAAATAAAAATCAGCAGTTGTTTGACAGTAGCACTTGCCACGTTGTAAACAACTCGTTCACGAGGTATTTTTCTATTCATAGGTTAAAAAGTTTTTCCGGGTTATTGAGATTCAAAGATGTAAGCTTCCTTTTAATATAAGTGCGTTCAGCTATTTCGAGCAACCTTCTCCACGAACGAAAAGCGTTGTTCCTCTTCTTTCATACGTAGCGTTTAAGGATTTACAGATCAGGTCAAGTTGTTCAAATAAAGAGAGATCCGTCAGATCACCGGTAAATTTGCAGGCTTCAACTGCATCATTTTCAATGACAATATCAATACCATATGCTTTTTCCAGTAATGAGAAAGCTTCTTTGACGGGCGTTTCCAGGAATGAAAATCCATAAGCGACCCGAATTTCGGAACGGTTGATCACCGGATTTTCAACAATGGCTAGTTCCATCTTTTTTGATTTTTTGTCAAAAGTGATTTTCTGGTTTCTGGTCAGGATAACACCATTGCTATTGGAGGGAGATTTTTCAGCTACTTCATACACAGAAACGCGGCCGGTTGCTACCAAAACTTCAATGGACCGCGCATCGTCATAAGATTTAATCGTAAAACTGGTTCCCAAAACCTGCGTGACCAGGTTTTCAGTAGATACGATAAACGGCTTCGCAGGGTTTCTTTTTACCTTAAAAAATGCTTCTCCATGCAGATAGACCAATCTGCGCTCTGCACCAAAATGTTCAGGAAAACTGATGCTGCTTTTCTCTTTCAAAATCACCACACTGCCATCTTCCAGATATACCCGCTGTGGTTTTGCTGATGTATTTTTAATTTCAACAACGCCCTGGTTACCTAATGTTTCAAGTTTGAGAATATCAGCATACTCCGATTTTTTTAAAAATGCCCAGCTTCCAAACAGAATTAATACCGAAGCCGCTATTCCCTTTATCCATGGTAAAAAGCGAATGTAAACAGGCTCACGGATCGTTTCGGCATACAGTTTTTGCTTGATCCTTTTTCCTATTTTTTCTTTTTCAGCTTCAAAAACAGGCGTTTCTTCAAAGGGATTATTTTCCAGATATTCGTTTATAAACTTTTCTTCGTCAGGCGATTGTTCGCCGGACAGATACTTTTGCAATACTATATCAAAATCGAATTGATTCATTTCTCTTTTAGTTGTCTTCGTTTCAATTTTGTGTGTGATAGACCGAGAGTTGATCTTTTAAAACTTTGAGTGATTTTGTGATATGGTATTCAACCGCTTTTTCTGACAAATTCAGCTCTTTTGCAATTTCCTTTACCGACTGATTTTCAAACCTGCTTAGCTGAAATATTTTGCTCGTTTTTTCAGGAAGTTTTTTCAGAGCATTATCCAGTGCCTGTGAAAGGTCTGTAAATTCGGCGGTATCTTCGGTCAAAGCATTTTCCTGCATTTTTTGCAGAATGATGTGTTCTTTATATTTCCGCCAGGTAATTTTTGATTTGATAAAATTGGTTATCAAATTTTTCATTGAAATCACCAGATAGGAACTCAGGTGTTTGATCTGGCTTTGTTCACGGCGGTTCCACAGACTTTCAAACAAATCATGAACCAATTCTTCGGCTTCCTCTTTTGTGCCGGTCTGATGATACGCGATACAAAATAATTTGTACCAATACCGGTCATAAATTTCCCCAAAGGCAATTTTATTGCCTTCGCTAAGTTTCATAACCAGCTGTTCATCAGTTAAAGTTGTGTTCATTTAGTTTCCATTTACAGGAATACAAAGGTATAGTCAAACAAAGGTCAAAAACCCCTAAACTGTTTTAACAATTTTTTAAATTATTTTTTTATATTGACCCTGGTTGCTGATTTTTTTATTTAAGTAACTGATATCCTACATAAAAAAGACCCTCCTGGTTTGGAAGGTCTTGATTTTGAATGTTATGAGAGGTGATAGCAAAACTGTTAAAAAACCTAGGCTGTTTTCGGCTTTGCCATTTTGCTTTTGAAAAACTGAAAAATCATTGGCAGTATTGAGAATCCGATGATACCAAAGATGACAAGTTCAAAGTTTCTTTTAACAATATCCATATTCCCAAAGAAGTAGCCAAGAAGTGTCAGCGACGGAACCCAGAGGATAGCACCTAAAACACAGTATCCAATATATTTTGAATAATTCATACTTCCTGCACCAGCAACAAAAGGTGCAACTGTACGTACAATCGGAATAAAACGGGCCATGATTACAGTACTTCCGCCATGTTTTTCATAAAAAGCTTCTGTCTTTTCAAGATATTCTCTTTTCAGGAACAGGATCCGTTCTCGTTTTTTAATTTCACCACCAAACTTTTTCCCCATGAAATAATTGACATTATCACCTAAAAGTGCTGCGATGATCAATACGATAATGATCAATACTACATTAAGACCAGTTCCTTCATTGGCTGCAATCGCACCCGCCGCAAAAAGCAACGAATCGCCCGGTAGAAGCGGCATAATAACCAAACCAGTTTCTGTAAAAACGATCAGGAAAAGAATAACGTAGGTGAGTGTACCATACTGCTGTACGATATCAAACAAATGTTTATCCAGATGAAGGAAAAAATCAATAAACTGCTTTAATAATTCCATGGCTTTAAAAATTTGACCAATTATGTGATAAGATGAAAGATGAGGTAAAACAGTTATTTCGAATCAATTTTCCATTCTTTTTTTGTCTTTGCATTCAGGAAATGGTTGAAAGTATCTCCACGCAGTCCCAGACGAATCGTTTCTAATGGAATAAGTTCGCTTGGAGCAATATTTCCAAGATTAACATTTGACCCTAAAAGTTTAACAAACCAGACCTGCTGCGATTTTTGCGGTGCTTCCCAAAGCATTTTCTCAAAAGGGATCTGAGTCAGAATTTCTTCCACCAAACCCTGGCGAACTTCACCACTGGCTCTGAAAAGTCCAACATTTCCGGATTCTCTTGCTTCTCCGATCACTTTCCATGCGCCGGCTTCCAATTCAGACTGAATGAGCTGTATCCACTTATATGGAGGGATTATCTTGTTTTCGTCCTTGGATCCTACTTCCGACAAAACGGTTACCTGTGTAGCCAGTTTACGGATATATTCACATTTTACATCCTGTGGCATTTCAACTGATCCGTCAGATACCTCTGCAAATTTCAGATCATATTTATCAAGAAGTTTGCGATAATCATCAAACTGATTCCTTACTACAAAAGCTTCAAACAGGGTTCCGCCAAAATAAACTGGTATACCGGCATTTTTATATACCGCCAGTTTTTCATTCAGATTAGATGTAACGTAGGAAGTGGCCCATCCCAGCTTGACGATATCGATAAACCCTGAGGCACTCGAAATCATATCTTCGGTTTCCCTGATACTAAGCCCCTTATCCATAACCATCGTAATCCCCTTTTCACGAGGCTTTTCAGAACGGGAAGGAATTTGTGATAACGTAAAATTCATATTTGGATACTCTTTTAAGTCTTCGAAAAACACGGGCAAAGGTAGCAATTACCTTTGATACGTAGCAATAAAATCCATAGTATTGACGCAGTTGCTCTTGTAAATCTGTGTTAATTACTATTTTCCAATTATATACCGCTGTATATTTACAGTTCTTAATGATTAAATAAAATGAATGAATCTTTGATGTCTGATCAGGTCAACGACAAAACCCGTCTGAAATATATGCAGTCCTTTATCGGGAAACCCATGCAGGAAAGTCATTCCCCGGTTGGACGGTGGTTAAACGGAACGCTGCTTGATATTCAGGAAGGAAGTATGAAGGTTGAGTTTGTGGTTAGAAAGGATATGTCAAATCCGATGGGAATCCTGCACGGCGGTATTGCTGCCACCATTCTGGATGAAGTAGTCGGGACCATGGTATATGCGTTGGGAAGGGAATTTGCCTTTGTTTCTGTTAACCTGAATTGTGATTATCTGAACGCTGCAAAAGTTGGAGAAAAGATTTTTGCCAGCGGAAATGTCATTCGCGCCGGCAAAAATATTGTTCATGTTGAAGGAAGTATCGTGAACTCGGAAGGTGTGATTATAGCAAAATGCACGAGTAATCTGCTTCAAACCGGTTTGAGAATTCCTTCGTTGTCATAAATATCCCTGGGCCTGCAACTGGAATAACTCAGCATATTTCCCGTCGAGATTCAATAGCTCGTCGTGTGATCCGAATTCGATCAGTCGTCCCTTTTCCAGAAATAAAATCCGGTCGGCCATTCTGACGGTGGAGAATCGGTGAGAAATCAATACAGCCATTTTTCCATGGATCAGTTCGCTGAAACGCTGAAAAACCTGATGTTCTGCGCGGGCATCGAGTGCCGAAGTGGGTTCATCCAAAACGATAAGCTGTGCATCCCGCATATAGGCGCGGGCCAAAGCAATTTTTTGCCACTGGCCGCCGGAAAGTTCAGTTCCTTCCTTAAATCTTTTCCCTAAAACCTGTTCAAAACCATTAGGCAGCTGGGTGATCAGTTCGTTGGCCATACTCATTTCTGATGCAATTCGAATCGCTTCTTTATCATCAATATTTTCAATATCCCCAACAGCGATATTATCAGAAACCGTCATTTCGTAGCGGATGTAATCTTGGAAAATGATCCCGATATTGGCCCGAAGATCAGCCAGCTGATAATCCAGAATATCAATTCCATCAATCAGAATCCGGCCTTCTGTGGGTTTATACAAACAGGCAAGAAGTTTTACAAGAGTCGTTTTACCAGCACCATTTTCTCCAACCAAGGCAAGTTTTTCGCCAGGGTTTAAAGTGAAAGAAAGATTCCTTATCGCCCAGAAATCATTGTCAGGATATTTGAAACTGACATTTTCGAAAGTTATTCCTTTCTGAATAGGCCTGGGGATTAACTCGCCGTTTTCGTTGGCCAGTATTGTGGGTTTAATTTCAAAAAACTCAAAAAGATCTTTCAGATAAAGCGCGTTTTCTGCAATCCCGGAAAACCGGCTCATGATACTTTGGAGCATTCCGTGCATTCTTTGGAATGAACCGGAAAGGAAAGTCATCGTTCCTATGGTGATAATTCCGCTGAGCGTTTGGATCAAAACAAAAAAATAAGCGGCATAATAAGCCAGCGTTCCGATAGCCGATAAGCCATATCCCCAACTGGCGCGGCTGATCGAGATTTTGCGGTTTGCCAGATAATATTCTTCTGAAAGTTCTTTAAAACGTTTCGCCAGATAATTTTCCAGACCAAAAACTTTGACTTCTTTCGCAGTTTCAGCACTTGATCCCAGATATCTGAGGTAATCAAGTTCCCGCCTTTCCGGTGTCCAGCTACGTGTTAGGGAATAGGTTTTTTCATTGAAATGGGTTTCTCCCAAAAAAGAAGGAATAACAGCAATGATAAGAATTAATATGAGCCAGGGATTGAAAACGATCAGACCTGCACCAAGGGAAAGCAAGGTTAATATATCCTGGATTTGCGCCAGTGTCTGAGAAAGCAAAACGGTTCTGCCGGAAGTTTGCCTACGGGCGCGTTCCAGTTTGTCGTAAAAAACAGGATTTTCAAATTGATATAAATCCAGTTTTGCAGCATGATGGACTAAATCGACGGAGGTTTTATTAGCAACCAGATCACCGAGAAGACTGTCAAATAAATTGATACAGCGGTTCAGGAGATCTGAAATAATCGTTAGCCCAAGTTCTGCGCCGACGAGCATCCATAAATAAGTATGTGAATCTGTGCGATTTCCAATCAGACGGACTACCTCATCAATGATTTCCTTACCAATGTAAAGCATTAGTAACGGAAGAGCGGATTTGATAAGCCGGAAAAAAATATTTCCTAATGTGAGAAATTTATTTGTTTCCCAAACCAGACCAAAAAAGCGGGGAAGATTTTGTAAAGCAGAAAATCGCTTTTTTAACGATTGTGAAGATGAGGAAGTTGATTTAAAAGATTGATTTGCAGGAATTTTCTTCAATAGATATTATTAAGTTGGTTATACTCAAATAATCATTTTAGATAAAAAAAAGTTCGTTGATTTCAAGCTTCATCATTTGAGAAAATTGCCATGAGCGTTTAACAGAATTTTTATGTTTTAAACCCTGAAACCTTACCTTTGAATTATGGAAAAAAACTTCAATGATTTGCCGGAAAGCCGTCAGCAGCAACTTATGGCTTTTGACCGTTTGCTTACGATTATGGATGAGTTGCGGGAACAATGCCCCTGGGACCGAAAACAAACTTTGGAGAGTTTGAGGCATCTGACCATCGAGGAAACATATGAGTTGTCGGATGCGATTCTGGAAAACGATCTGCCTGAAATAAAAAAGGAGCTCGGAGACGTGCTTTTGCACATTGTTTTTTATGCCAAAATCGCTTCTGAAAATAATCCTGAATCAGGGTTTAGATTTGATATTGCTGATGTACTGACCGGAATTTGTGAAAAACTGATCTCTCGTCATCCGCATATTTATGGCGATGCAAAAGCTGATACCGAAGAACAGGTGAAGCAGAATTGGGAAAAACTGAAATTGAAAGAAGGAAATAAATCAGTTCTTTCCGGAGTTCCTGCATCTTTGCCTGCATTGGTTAAAGCCATGCGTATTCAGGAAAAGGCGCGTGGAGCTGGTTTTGACTGGGATGAAAAACAGCAGGTTTGGGAAAAGGTTGAAGAAGAATTACAGGAGTTTAAAGAAAATTTTAATATTGAAACGGGAGAGGTAATAGATCAAAAAGAAGCAGAAGGCGAATTTGGGGATTTGTTATTTTCATTGGTCAATTATTCAAGATTCGTTGATATTAATCCTGAAACTGCATTGGAGCGTACAAACAAAAAATTCATCCGGCGTTTTCAGTATATGGAAGAGGCATCAAAAGCGGACGGGAAATCGCTGACGGAAATGACTTTGACAGAGATGGACGAATACTGGAATCAGGCGAAGGCGCTGAAGGTATAACCGGCCAAAAAATTACATATCGTTCTCTTTCAACATTCTGATGAAATCGTCCTCGTAAGCTTTTACCGCTTTTAGCAATTCTTCGAGTTCTTTTTTCTCAGGTGTGCCAGGTTTTGCGCCGAAAATTTCATCAATTCTTTCTGATGCTTTTTCGTAATCGCTTTCATTTTTAAGTATCATATCGGGCTAATTTTAAGTTTTCGATACAAAAATAATAATAAAAAGCCGACTCAAATGAATCGGCTCTTTTATTGTTAAATTCAACCTGATGTTCTAATATCCGCTGTTTTGTGTCAAAGTAGGTTTTCCGCCCACCTGGCTGTTTAAGATTTCCTGAATTGGAATTGGGAAATATTCATGTTTTCCTTTTACAAACTGAGCTCCTTTAAGGTAAGCGCGTTTTGTACCTTCCATTAAATAATATGCATTCATAGTTTCAGCCGCAATTCCCCAGCGTACAAGATCATAACGTCTGTTACCTTCCATGCCAAGTTCAAGACGTTCTTCAAATCTGACAGCTTTACGGGCATATGCCTGATCCGGCCATGCAGATGTATATTCTTTGATCACATAATTAGCAGCTGGTGTGCCATCTGCATTTTTAACAAAACCTTCCGGTCTTGCCGCCCTTGCACGAATCTGGTTTACATAAGCTCTCGCTTTGTCAAGACTACCAATTTCCGTTTCAATTTCAGCCAGCCATAACAAAACCTGCGCATAACGGATCATGCGGAAATTGTTGGCATTCAGACGGTTATTTGATGCGAAAGATGGGTCAGATTTATGTGAAACGTGTTTTTTTGGAGAATACGGGCCTCCGTAAGTCTGATCTCTGATATAGGCCTTTCCAGGATGAACGCCCCAGTCAAGATATGGAATTCCACGACGGCCAACTGTCCAGTCCAAACGAGGATCTAGCGGTCCTGCATAAGGAGTAAACGGAGCTGTGGACTCAATGCCCTGGTCATTTGGGATATCTAAATCATCATAAGTATCCAACAATGGCAAACCGTTTGCATCCGTTTTAAAAGCATTCACAAGATTATTCGAAGGCTGGAAAAATCCGCAGCAGGTAGTAAAGGCACCACCACCGTATGGATAATTTAAAGTAGATCCTATATTACCGTTTTCTCCACCAGCTGCACCATCATTCACTGAATATTCAACCTCAAAAATAGATTCTGCATTGTTGTTAGTGCTTGCCTGAAAATTGTCATGATATTTGGCCATCAGACTGTATTTTCCACTTGCAACAATCGCTTCAAGAATCGTTTTTGCTTCAGCATATTTTTTCTGAAACAAGTAAACTTTTGCAAGTAATGCTCCCGCTGCCCATTTAGTAGGACGGCCTGGTTGCGATTGTGAAGTTGGCAAAACGTCATATGCCGCTTTTAAATCAGCTTCAATGTTTGGATAGATATCCGTGCTATTCGGCAATTTAGTACTTTCCAGATTGTTCGGGTCATACGTTTTTTCGTCGATGTAAGGCACCATATTGTACATTTTCTTCAATTCGAAATGGTAGTTTCCACGAAGAAAACGGGCTTCGGCAGTTACCTGAGCACGTTCGGCGTCAGTGAAGTCGGTTGCTTTTGCCAGATTTTGCAGTACGTCGTTTGTACGCGCGATACCATCATACATACCTCTCCATTTTCCACGGAAATAGATATTATCCGACGCAATATTTCCTGTTTCAATTAATGAAATTGGTGGCTGGTCACCCGCGTTGGTACCCTTATGTGCATCATCTGAGGCAACGCTGCCGTATACCCAGTTGTCGGCCCCCACGTTATAAGACCGGTAAGCACCTTCGGCTGTTGCCCATCCGTCAAGCAGCGCATATGCACCTACAAGCAGGGCGTTTACACCAACTTTGTTTTGAAGTGTTGTCGAGCTTAGGGCCGCTTTTGGATTAACATCCAGAAACTTATCTGAACATGAACTCAGAATTCCCAGAATAACGGCCGAGAATAGTATGGTAATTTTTTTCATTGCTTTATATAATTAAAGTTTTGCCAGGTCAGGTGATTAGAAACTTACGTTAAGTCCAACGATATACTGTTTTGAAGCAGGATATGATCCTCCGTCAACACCAATCTGTCTGTCGTTTCCTGCACCGTAGTTACGAAGGTTAATCTCCGGATCCATTCCTGAATATTTCGTGATCGTGATCAGGTTCTGGCCCTGAACATATATGCGGCAAGGTCCAAGTCCCAGTTTTGTAGAAATATTCTTTGGTAAAGAATAAGTCAGCTGAATATTTTTAAAACGGAAATAAGAACCTTTTTCCAAATAATAATCAGAAGGAAGAATACTCACCTGATCGCTTGAATTCAGCTGAGGAAGGATCGCGTCTGTTTTGCCAGGTCTCCATGATTCGTTCAGCATACGTGTACTTTTGTTACCGAAGAAAGTAGGGAAATCGGTCCAGTATTTTACGTAGTTGAAGATCTCGTTACCCTGCACGCCCGCCCCGAACAAAGCAAGCCCGAAGTTTTTGTAATTCACGTTAATGTTAAGACCGTAAGTGAATTTCGGGTGCGGATTTCCAATGATGCTCAAATCTTTTGTATCAATTACACCATCACCGTTTACATCTACAAATTTGAAACGACCCGCTCTGTTTTCATTAGCTCCCAAATTGTTTTTAGGAGCTTCTTTTGCTTCGGCATCGGTTTGGAAAATACCATCATGTTTGTAGCCGAAGAAAGATGAGATCGGATGGTTTTGCTGTGTTACAACAAAGTTCTGGATACGTTCATCGTTGATACCAAAATACTGCGTATTTGGATCACCATTTGTTTTGGTTACAAGGTTACGATATGTACTTACATTGGCACCAATCGTGTAAGTAAGATCTCCGCCAAGTGCAGCTCCGTTATAATTGATACCAAGATCCACACCGCGGTTTCTCATAGAACCAATGTTTTGGAAAGGTGCAGTAGCCACACCAGCGGTTAAAGGAGGCGATACAGGAAACAACATGTCGGATGTTGTACGTGTATACCAGTCTAATGCCAGGTCAAATTTCCCTTTGAAAAAGGCTGCATCCAAACCTAAGTTGGTAGAGGTTGTAGTTTCCCATTTTGCTTTCACATTACCAAACTGTACCAGTTCATATCCCGGAATTGCGGAAGTTTTTGCTCCGTTCAGGTCATAGAATGATAAAGCTGGGTTTGTAGCATATTGTGTAAATGAATTGTAATTTCCGATTTCCTGGTTACCTGTCTGTCCCCATCCCACGCGAAGTTTGGCATAAGACAACCAGGATGCCGTTGATTTTGCAAAACTTTCTTCGGACAATACCCATCCTCCACTTAGAGCAGGGAAATAGGCCACACGGTTAGCAGCCGCAAATCTGGAAGAACGGTCGCGACGGATCGTTGCATCAAATAAGTAGCGGCTTTTCAAACCATAACTTGCACGTGCAAATTCAGAGGCAAGCCGCCAGTTAGCCGCACCACCATTGTTAGTCTGAACACCTGTTCCTGCGCTCAGATAACGGTTGTCCAAGGCATCAACAAGGAAGTTGGTACGTGTGGCATCAAAGTTCTCGTAGTAATTTTTGATGGATTCAGTACCGGCGATGATATTGAATTTATGGATGTTATTTAGAACAATGTTGTATGTCAATGTATTGTACCACGTCCATGTCCATTCGTAGTTATTGGTCGTCGTCAGGCTTTGTGTACTTCTCGCTTCGGCCGATTCAATATCTCTTGGCGTGTAGTTGCGATAATTATACAAGTTGTAATCAATACCAAAACTCGTTTTTGCGGTCAGGTTTTTCAGGATATCAACCTCTGCATAAGCATTACCAAAAAGACGGACTTCATTTTGATTATTATCCTTATTTCTTACAAGGAGCGAAACCGGGTTTACGGAGTTATCAACGTCAGTACCGCGTGTTCCTGCAAAATTTCCGGCAACGTCATAAACAGGAACGATAGGTGGTACACGATAAGCAAATGTTGTCGGGTTACTTTCATTACTGTTTCCGTTTGGCTGACCAACTCTTTGTGCATAACCAACCTGGAAATTCTGACCAACGCGGATACGTTTGTTAATATTAAATTCAGTGTTTGAACGTAAAGTGTAGCGTTTGAAACTCGTATTGATCATGATACCCTGCTGGTTGAAATAATTCAGCGACATCGCATAACGACCACTTTCTGTTCCGCCTGAAACACCAATCTGGTGGTTCTGGATGGGTGCAGGCTGGTAAATTTCTTTTAACCAGTTAGTGCCTTCTTTATTTGCTTTTGTGATCAGCCATTTTGTTTTGTTAAAATCGGCTGAGTTCACGTCAGTACTGTAATTAACATAAGTTCCATCCGGATTTTTGGCCACTTTTGGATCACCTTCGTAAGTTCCGGACGGAAAAATGTAATCCGGGATTTGGGGTGTAGCTCCTTTACCAAACTGCGCGTGCGTAGGATAAGTTAAAGCAGTTCCGGAAGGAAATGCACCGTCAACCATCTTGGCCTGATTAATTGTATTTGTTCTCGCTTCCCAGGTCAAATCGGCATATTGCTGCGTATTCAGCATGCTCAGAAGTTTTCCCGGGCGCTGCGTTCCGTAGTAAGTGTCATAAGTAAAAACCGGTTTCCCAACTTTTCCTCTTTTTGTTGTAATGATCACAACACCATTTCCCGCACGTGAACCGTAGATAGAAGCCGCAGATGCATCTTTCAAAATCTGCATGGATTCAATATCATTAAGGTTCAGTGTATTCAAAGTATTGGACACACCGTTTGCTCCAACACCTTTGGTAGGAACTCCGTCAACAACATATAGGGGTGAGTTGTCATTGATTGTTCCAAAACCACGGATACGTACAGAAACACCACCACCAGGGCTGTTTTCATTACCAATAACCACACCCGGCACTTTTCCTTGTAGTGCCTGGCCAAGGTTGGTAGACGGTGTACTTAACAATTGTTTGGCATCCAGAGTAGCTACCGCTCCGGTAATTTCCTTTTTAGATTGAGATCCGTAACCCGTCACAACCACTTCACTCAGGTTTTTAATGTCATCCACCAGGCTGACATCAATTACAGATTTAGTACCAACTGCAATTTCCTGCTTGCCAAAACCGATCGAAGAATATACCAGTGTGGCACCGGCCCCTTTAACATCAATCGCATATTTTCCATCAGTGTCTGTAACGGTACCGGTGGTGGTTCCTTTTACAGTTACGTTAACGCCGGGTAAGCCAATGTTGTCTGTGGAGGAAACGACTTTGCCTGTGACGCGTTTGTCCTGGGCATAGGTATTGCTGCTGCCAAAAATTGCCAGAAGCAACAGGGTCACACCAAGAAATAAGAATCGTAAATTTTGTTTCATAAATGGGGGATTTTGTTAGATGTTAAAAAAGTATTACTTATTGTCAAGATAATATTAAAAGTACAGATTATTCGCAAAATACATATATAAATAGGGTATTATTTTTATAAATAATATTAATATATAAATGGTTACAAATTTTACATTTCTGCGTTATATGCAATGCGCAAACGTTTGCGGGCTATACGTAATCTGCATTTCGCACAATTCGAAATTTGTTAAAGTCAGTGAACATTCAGGTGAAATTTTGCAACTCAACATGTACTTTTGTGGTTATCTACTGAGAGCATTACACGGTTATAAATCAACAGCATCATTTTGAAACATTTGAATGGAATTGAACTTGCGGAACAGGACCTGATAGAAGTACAGGGTGCCCGTGAGCATAATCTGAAGAATATTGATGTTAGCATTCCCCGCAATAAACTGGTCGTGGTAACAGGAATCAGTGGTAGTGGAAAATCGTCGCTGGCATTTGATACCATATATGCAGAAGGACAAAGGCGTTACATGGAAAGCTTTTCTGCCTATGCCCGTGGATTTATAGGAGAAATGGAGCGGCCGGATGTTGATAAGATCAGTGGTTTGTCTCCGGTAATCAGTATCGAACAAAAAACAACTTCCCGAAATCCCCGTTCCACAGTTGGAACAGTTACTGAAATTTATGACTTCCTGAGGTTACTATACGCAAGGGCAGGTGAGGCATATTCATACGTTACGGGAAGAAGAATGGTGAAGCAGTCGCAGGACCAGATTGTGAACCAATTGATGACTCAGTTTCTGGGACAAAAAACGATTCTTCTTGCACCCGCAGTTAAAGGAAGAAAGGGACATTACCGCGAGTTGTTCGTTCAGATTGCAAGGTTGGGTTATACCAAAGTGCGTGTGGATGGAGAGGTTCAGGATATTGTTCCAAAAATGCAGCTGGACCGTTATAAAGTTCATGATATTGAAATTGTTGTGGACCGTGTTATTCCAAAAACGGAATCGGAAGATCCCCAGTCGCGTTTTCGTTTGAGCCAGTCTGTTGCCACGGCTATCAAACAGGGAAAAGGTGCTCTGATGGTTTTGGATGAAAAAGGAGAAACTTACTATTTCTCTCAAAACCTGATGGATCCGGAATCCGGGATCAGTTACGATGATCCTTCTCCAAATAATTTCTCGTTCAACTCGCCTTATGGCTGGTGCCCGACTTGCCAGGGATTAGGTTTGGTTGAAGAAATTACAGAAGATTCGATCATGCCGGACCGCAAATTATCCATTAGCAAAGCTGGAATCGCGCCGATGGGAGAATATCGTGATGCATGGATTTTCAAACAACTGGAAGTTTTATTGAAACCTTTCAAAGTTAATCTAACCACACCGCTTGAAAAATTCCCTGAGGAAGCGATCAAAGTTGTCCTTTACGGAAGTGAGGAACCTGTGGCAGTAGCTTCCAAAAAATATCCCGGAACTGAATGGGATACCAAATTTGATGGAATAATCAATTTCCTGAAACGTCAGCAGGAAAGTGGAAATGATAAGATTCAGGATTGGCTGAAGGATTTTATGACAATCAATACCTGTCCGGAATGTAATGGAAAACGTTTGAGAAAAGAATCCTTACATTTTAAAATTGACGGAAAAGATATAGCCGATTTGTCAAACCGTGATGTGCGTGATTTGTCGAACTGGCTGGAAGGTCTGGAAGACCGGTTGGAAGAAAGGCAACGGGTTATCGGTCACGAGGTATTGAAGGAAATCAGAAAAAGGGTTGGATTCTTACTGGACGTAGGTCTGGATTACCTGACTTTAAACCGGGCACTTCGTACACTTTCAGGTGGTGAAGCGCAAAGGATCCGGTTGGCGACACAAATCGGTACCCAACTTACAGGTGTTTTATATATTATGGATGAACCAAGTATCGGGCTTCATCAGCGGGATAATGTCAGACTAATCAATTCTTTGAAAAGTCTGCGTGATCTTGGCAATACGGTTCTGGTTGTGGAGCATGATAAGGATATGATGCTTGCTTCCGACTACATTGTAGATATTGGCCCTGGCGCTGGCCGTCATGGGGGAAATGTGGTAGGTGCAGGAACGCCTGAGGAATTTCTGAAAAATGGGTCTTCAACGGCAGATTATTTAAGTGGGAGACAAAAAATTGAAATCCCGAAAGTTCGCAGAAAAGGGAATGGTAATTATCTTTCGCTTAGAGGATGTACCGGTCATAATCTGAAAAATGTGACGATGGCATTTCCTCTGGGAACGATGATTTCGGTAACCGGTGTAAGTGGAAGTGGGAAGTCGTCATTGATTCATGAAACACTGTTTCCGTTATTAAACCATTATTTTTATAAGTCGAGAAGAGAACCGCTTGCTTATAAATCAATTGAAGGTTTAGAGCATATTGATAAAGTCATAGAAGTGGACCAGTCGCCGATAGGACGTACACCACGCTCGAATCCTGCCACCTATACAAATCTTTTCACCGATATCCGTACGCTTTTTGCAGAATTGCCGGAAGCAAAAATCCGTGGGTACAAACCCGGACGTTTTTCTTTCAATGTTAAAGGTGGAAGATGTGAGGATTGTGAAGGTGCTGGAATGAAGCGAATTGAAATGGATTTTCTTCCTGACGTCCATGTGAACTGCGAGACCTGCAAAGGAAAACGTTTTAACCGTGAAACGCTGGAAGTTCGGTTTAAAGGAAAATCAGTAGCGGATATTCTGGATATGACGGTGGAAACGGCTCTGGATTTTTTTGAAAACCAACCGAGGATTTTGAGAAAAGTACAAACACTTTTTGATGTAGGTTTAGGATATATTACGCTTGGTCAGCACGCTACGACGCTTTCCGGCGGTGAAGCACAACGTGTGAAACTATCGGAGGAATTGTCAAAACGAGATACCGGTAAAACGCTTTACATTTTGGATGAACCAACTACCGGTTTGCATTTCCAGGATATAAAACATCTTCTGGTCGTTCTGGATAAGTTGGTTGAAAAGGGAAATACGGTTTTGATCATTGAACATAATCTGGATGTTGTCAAAGTTTCGGATTATGTAATAGACCTTGGTCCGGAAGGTGGCGCATTGGGTGGAAAAATAGTTGCCGAAGGAACGCCGGAAAAGGTTTCGAAGGTAAAAGGAAGTTATACAGGGTTTTTCCTGAAAGAAGAATTGAAGGGATAGGTTTAGGCGTTAGCTATTAGCAGCTAGGATTTAGCTATTGATAAAGCAGTCAGGTATTGAGTATGAATGCTCAGATCTGACTGTTTTTTACGTATCAATTTATTATATTTGCACGTACAATTTTATGTTTTATGGACACGAAATTAACTTTAAAGCTGAATAAAAATGTTATTGAGAAAGCAAAGGAATACGCTAGTTCTCATAAACGAAGTTTATCTGCAATTATAGAATCCTATTTACAATCATTAACTGGAATAGGCGAAACAGAAAATATTGAAGAAATTGAAATCACCCCTTTTGTAAAAAGCATGTCGTCAGGATCAAAATTGCCACCTGATTTTGATGACAAAAAGGAGTATCGTTCTCATTTGGAAGAGAAATATAAGTGAAAGCTAAATTATTCCTTGATACAAATGTGATGATGGATTTGCTATCTGAAAGGCTCCCATTTTACAATTCAATTGCGAAAATCACTTCGCTTGCGGATAAGGGGGAAATAAAAATGGTTGCTTCTGGTTTATCGTATACAACAATAAATTACTTATTAACTAAGATTGATAATGTTGATATTGTTCTTGATAAGCTTCGGAAATTTAAGATTATTTCCGAAGTTGCACTGCTTGACGACGAAATAATTGAAAAAGGATTAAATTCAAACTTTTCTGACTTTGAAGATGCAGTTCAATATTTCAGTGCCTTGAAAGCAAATTGTCATATTATTATCACAAGAAACACAAAAGAATTTAAAGAATCCAGATTACCAGTAATGACTCCGGATGAATTTTTAGCGAGTATTAAGAAGAAATAATTTAAAACCCTCACATCCACTTACTCAAAAACTGACTAAAATTTTCTTTATACTGATCACTTACCGGGATGGTTACCGCTCCAATTTGAATCGTATTCCGGGTAACGGCGGCGATTTTATCAAGGTTTACAATAAAAGATCGGTGCACCCGCATGAATTTTGCCGCTGGTAACTTTTCTTCCAAAGCTTTCAGACTGGTTAGCGAAAGCACAGGTTTGGTATCCGATTTCAAAATCACTTTGACATAATCTTTTAAACCTTCCACGTATAAAATGTCATCGTAGGCAATTCTTACAAGCTGATATTCAACTTTCAGAAATAAATAATCTTCCTTCATTTCCGGGGCAGATCCATTTGCGGCCCGCTGTAACAGTTCTACATAAGCTTTTCCTTTTGTAGCCGCTTTCAGAAATTCTTCATAATTAAAAGGTTTCAACAGATAATCCAGCGCATCAACACGAAAACCATCCAGTGCAAATTGATTAAATGCGGTTGTGAAGATAATTCTAGGTCCTTGATTCCCTGACTTTTCGATAATCCTGGCCAGCTCAATTCCGGTCAGATCCGGCATTTGAATATCCAGAAATATTAAATCAACCGATAATTCATGAATAGCTTCCAAAGCTTCCACAGCACTGGAATATTTTCCGGCCAGGTTCAGAAATGGTGTTTTGTTGATAAAAGCACAAACCAAACCCAGTGCAAGAGGCTCATCATCTACGGCGATGCATTGTAATACGTTCATGCAGTTTGCAATTCCAGATGTACTTCAAATTCTTTTTCACTGGTATTTTCGCTCACGTCCAGCTGGTATTTTCCCGGATAGAGCAAATCCAGTCTTCTTTGGGTATTTGTCAAACCAATTCCGTTACTTTCGTCCAGCACCGTTCTCTTCTCTGTAAACAACGTATTGCGGACATCAATATAAACTTTGTGACCTTCCTGCCAGATTTTTATATCGATATGGCTAGGCTGAACCGCGCTGACGCCATGTTTAAACGCGTTTTCAATAAATGGCAAAAACAGCATTGGTGCTATGGAAACATCATGCAGCGGAACGGGCGGTTTCAAACTTACACTAACTTTATCAGTGAGCCTCAACTGCATAAGCTGGATATAATCCTGGGCAAACGCGATTTCCTGGCTTAGCAAAACAGTACCGTGCTGGGTTTCATACAATACGTATCGCATCATACGTGACAGTTTGTGTAAAGCCTCACGGGCTGCTTCAACGTCAATCACCGTTAATGCATATATATTATTTAATGTATTGAAGAAAAAATGCGGATTTATCTGCGCTTTCAGAAAAGAAAGTTCTGAATTTATTTTTTCCTGTTCCAGGTTTTGCCTGTATTGCTTGTCGCGCTCAGCATTTTGCACGGCGGCAACGCTGGTGCTTATACCAATGATAATCAATGCAGTAAGCATAGCGAAATAATCCAGCCGGTCGTGTGATTTTTTATCACCATTTGCTTCCCTGGCCATTTTAAACGCACGGTCCATTTGCTCGCTATGGTTGATGTAGACCTTTACCTGCTCAATAATTGTAGCGAGTATAAGAACGGAAACAAAATTGAATAAAATAAAACGCCAATACCGGTTTTTCGCCAGAAACATGGGAAACCAGTAATAGACGTTCAAATAAAATATGGCAATCAAAAGTGAAAATAAAACAGCCTGCTTGATCCAGAATGAATTTGGAAACTGAATTTGCCAGCTTAAAGGCTGCCACATAAGAAATAAGGCCAGAAAACTCCAGCCCAGAAGATGTAAGAAAAACGGAGTATATTTTTTAACTGTGGGAGTATCCATGCATGTATTATTGTTCAACGCTTATTAAACCTTCTTATCACAATACAATCTTAGTGGGAAAAAATCAAAGAGCCTAGTCCAATCGATCAAAGTAAGTTATAAATCGACAGTTGGGCTGTGAGCCTCTATGAGTGAATTCCTAAATCATTGAATGGGGAAACGAAATACTGGAATAATTATTTAATATATGTGAAAAACAGCTGTTTGTAAAATTTCCTGGAAAAGAGAGCGGTATCCGTCACCTTCTCATCGTCCAGAAATGCCTTTTGATCGGTGTTACCTACCTTTCCATCTATTGCCTTTTTTTTAGAATTTAATAGCAACTTATTTTGAACTTGATTTATACACAATACATTGCCCCAATAACCATGAACATGAAGAAACGATTTACATTATTAGCATTGATCCTTGGGCTGACTACTTCTGCTTTTGCACAGTTTGGGGGAGGCGGCGGAGGTGGCGGAGGCCGTCCGGGCGGTGGAGGTGGTGATTTTCAACGTGGAGGTGAAAGACAAAAAGCTATCATTCCCGGAACAGTTGATGACGCACCCAAAGGAAGTGGTAAAATAAGAGGTATTCTGGTTGATTCACTAACGAAAAATCCTGTTGAATTTGCTGCATTGGCAGTTATCGACGACAAAACTAATGTACCTGTTGATGGTACTACAACGGATGAAAAGGGTGTTTTCAGCATGACCAAAGTTGCTTCCGGAAATTTTAAGATTTTAATCTCATTTATCGGTTATAAAACAAAAACGATAAAAGGGATCAAAATTGACAAAAAAACGGATCTTGATCTGGGCTCAATCGTACTTTCGCCGGATATCGTTCAGCTGAATGAAGTTCAGGTGGTAGGTATGGCGCAAATGATCGAGGAGAAAGTTGACCGCCTTGTTTATAATGCTGAGAAAGATATTACAAGTAAGGGTGGTGATGCAAGTGATGTGATGCGGAAAGTGCCTATGCTTACGGTGGATCTGGACGGAAACGTTTCGCTTAGAGGAAACTCAAATGTGCGCGTTTTAATCAATAACAAACCATCAACGATGGTAGCTACCAGCGTTGCGGATGCATTAAAGCAAATCCCTGCGGATATGATTAAATCGGTTGAGGTGATTACTTCGCCGTCTGCGAAATATGATGCGGAGGGCTCGGGTGGTATTATCAATATCATTACGAAAAAAAGTACGATTCAAGGCGGAACGTTAAATCTTGATACAGGTGTTGGTAACCGTGGTTCAAATTTAGGTTTGAGAGGAAATTACCGGACAGGAAAGCTAGGTTTTAGTTTAGGAGGTTTTGGCCGTTTTAATTATCACCAGCCAGGCAGAACAGATAACTTGCAAACAGGCGATAATTTCTCCGTTCAACAAATTACAAAATCAAAAAATAATGGTGCTTTCGGTTCTTACAATTTCGGTATGGATTATGAAATTGATAAAAACACGACACTTTCAGCCGGTATCCGTTATGGTTTGAGAAATGCACTTACGCCACAAACTATTTTAACCAATAACACGCAGAGTGGGGTAACAAAATCTTCTTTCCGCGATGTGGACGTAAAAGATTTGTCGGGAACCTGGGATGTCAATGTTGATTATATCAAAACATTAAGCAAACCACAGCAGGAATTAAGTATCCTTGGTCAGTTTAGCCGCAACAACCGGACGAATGATTATGACGCAGATCTTTATTCATACAACAATAATATAATTGGTGAAGTGGTTGGTCAGACGGGTAATAATAACAAAAGCTCGAATCAGGAAAGCACGATCCAGATTGACTATGCAACGCCGGTAAAAGACAATCAGTTGTTTGAAGTTGGTGGAAAAGGAATTTTCCGTCAGGTGATAAGCAATTACAGTTATTTTACAAACAATGTACAGGATTCAGTCAGTAGCCTGAATTATGATCAGAATGTAGCGGCCGGTTATGCTTCCTATACCCTTACCACCAAAAGTAAATTTACAGTTAAGGGAGGTGCCCGTTATGAATACACGACCATTGATGCAAAACAGGCAGAAGGCGGCAATCTTAATCTTCCTTCTTACGGAAATCTGGTTCCAAGTTTAAATATTGCCAAAACTTTTGGAAAAGGACAAACGATCAAACTAGGTTATAACCGCCGTTTGCAGCGTCCGGGTATTCAGTTCCTGAACCCGAATACAAATGCATCAAACCCGCAGAATATTACGAGAGGGAATCCTAATCTTAAACCTGAATTAACAGATCAGATTGAATTAGGGACAAGCTTTTTCAAAAATAGTTTGTATTTCAACGTATCTACTTTCGCTCGGTTTACCAATGGATCGATTGAAAATATTCGTACTACCGACGACAATGGTGTAATTACAACCACCTACGGCAATATTGGAGAAAAACAGAACTACGGTGGAAATATCTTCGGTAATATAACTTTGTTCAAAATCTGGTCTGTTGGCGGAGGTTTGGATGCATATTATGTTAATCTGAAAAACAACAGTCCGCTGGCAGCGCTTCAATCACATAACAGTGGTGTGGTAGTAAGCGGTCGTTTCCGTACCGGTGTTACTTTGAAAGGTGGCTGGGGAATCCAGGGTGGTGGATTTGCAAGAGGTAAAGAGGTGCAATTGCAAGGTTCGGCCGGTGGTTTCAGAATGTATGACCTCGGTATCAAAAAAGATTTCAAAAACAAAAGAGGAAGTATAGGTTTGGCGATGGAAAACTTCCTGAGCGATGCCCTGAAAATGAAAACGGATCTTTCATCCGCAACATTTGACCAGGTTAGTACAATGTATCGCTACAACCGTGGTTTCCGTCTGAACTTCTCATATCGTTTTGGTAAAATGACTTTTGTTGAAACCAAACCACGCAAACGGAAATCGGTAAGTAATGATGACCAGAAAAGTGATGGTGGTGGAAACGATGCAGGTGGCGGTGTGCAGACACAGCAGGCAACTCCGGCTGCAACACCAGCCATTACTCCGGGAGCCGCAGGCCGTCCGCAAGGTGGATTTAACCGTCCGCAGGGACAAGCAGGTATGGCTCCTAAAACAGCTGCCGACAGTGCATCAAACAGAATGGGCGTTAAACCAGCAGGATTGCCCGACAGCACTGCTACCAGACCGGCAGGTACGGATTTACTTCCAAGACCAGTCGGCAGCATGAGTACTCCTGACAGCACTAAGTCAGACAGCACAATAGCGAAACCAGTAATTTCAACACCTGCTGACAGTACTTCTCAAAAAGCTCCGGCAGTAATCATACCGGCCGGAACTCCGGATAGTACGCAGAAGAAACCTGCCGTTGTGGTTCCTGCAACCCCGGCAGACAGTACAAAGAAACCCGCAGAAACTGTTCCTCCGATTAAAAACTAGAATCGGCTCTTCATGAAAAAAATCCCCGTTTGCTTCGAGCAGACGGGGATTTTTGCATATTGACAAAACGAAATGTTATAAAGTACCGTTTTGCGTTTTTATATCTTTTAAAATGCGGTCCGCTCCGGCTTCCAGTAACTCGTCGGCTAAGGCTGTACCCAATTCCTCCGGAAATGCGGTTGACCCGCTTTCAGAACGACGTATTAATTCCTGTCCATCCAGACTGATGATACCGCCTGAAATTGTAATTTCTTCGTGATTTAAAATAGCCAGAGCAAAAACGGGAATGCTGCAACCGCCTTGCAAACGCTTTAAAAAAGCCCTTTCCGTCCTAAGACATATTTCAGTCGGTTCGTGATTGAGCAGTTCTCTTAAAATATCTTTTTTTTCCTGCGGAAGATGAACAGAAGTTTCAATAGCCACACTTCCTTGCCCAACAGCTGGCGTAAATTCATCGAGCAGCAAATGTTCCGCAATGGAACCGTCGTATTCCATCCTGTGAACTCCGGCATATGCTAGTAACAAAGCATCACATTGTCCTTCTTCAAGTTTCCTGAACCGGGTTTGCAGATTACCACGCATATCTACGATTTTGATATGCGGATAATAATGTTTTAGAATTGCGATTCTCCGCGTAGAGGAAGTTCCTACAATAAATGGATCTCCACTACCCAGTGAAAGACTGGTATTATGACTTACCAAAACATCATTGGCATGTTCTCGTTCTGTGAAAGCGATCAACTCAAAATCATCATCCAGATGTGATTGAAGGTCTTTGGCGCTATGAACGGCAATGTCAATATCACCGCTTCTCAGCTGATCTTCCAATTCCTGGGTAAAAACACCTTTACTTCCAATTTTAGATAAGGAGCGGTCAAGGATTTTATCGCCCTTTGTTTCGATAATAACAATTTCAGTAGTAACGCCATCTTTTTTAATCAGGTTTTCAACATAATATGCCTGCCAAAGTGCTAATTTACTACCGCGTGTTCCTATTTTGATATGCATGATTCTGTTAGCTGTATTAGCTTGTGGCTATTAGCGCTATTAGTTAATTATTTTTGGGTAAGGATAATATTTGGTATGGGAAATGTAAATCATTAGTAAGACTGAATGAGAATCTCGGCAGGGATTTGTAGCTTCTCATTTAACTTTCTAATCATTGCCAAGCTCAATTTTCTTTTTCCGGATAAGATTTCGGATTTACGGGAACGGTATCCAAGAATTTCTGAAAATTCCTTTTCACTTATTCCCATTTGATCAAGTCTGAATTTTATTGCCTCCAAAGGTTTTGGTTTTGGAATTGGGAAATGAATATTTTCATAATCCTTTACCAAAATTGACAAGATTTCCAATTCATCTGATTCTGATGAATCAGGATTGATATTGAGCTGCATTAAAAAATATATCCTTTTTAGCGATTGCTCGTATTGTTCATCATTTTTTATTGGAGCTATCATAACCTTTCGTTTTAGAATCTATTTGATCATATTCTTTATGCGTTCCAAACCAGACTACAAAAACTATCTTTAATCTGAATTCTACATCAACAAGAAGTCTGTAATAATTTCCATGAACATTAAATACAATCCTTTTACTGTTAAGGACTGATGCATTTCCATATTGCATTTTTAATTCGTTCGGAGAATTCCAATCTGCTACTTTTACTTCCTCATGCCATGATAATAATGCTTGTTTAGCTTGTGGATAAAGTTCTCCGTAAGCTTTCAAAGTTTTAGCTGCTATTATTCTCATGAAGTGGTGTAAAGATACAGGTTGTTACCAAATTGGTTACAATGATAGGGCATTTATTTTCTAAACCCCAACCGTATCTCCTTCATCCGTAACAATTTTCTCTTCAATGTAAGCAACAATCAAAGAGGCAACATCGATCCCGCTGATTTCTTCAATTCCTTTTAAACCTGGCGAAGAATTAACTTCCATGACCAACGGGCCGCGTTCTGATTGTAATAAATCAACACCGGCTATCCTGACACCCAATGCTTTGGCAGCTGCTATGGCTGTGCGTTCTTCTTCTGGTGATAATTCTACGGCAAAACCTTCGCCGCCGCGGTGTAAATTGGAGCGGAAATCGCCTTCATGTCCCTGGCGTTTCATGGCTGCAACAACTTTATTTCCAATCACGAAAGCCCTGATATCTGCGCCTTTGGATTCTGCGATAAATTCCTGGATCAGGAAATTGGCGCGTAATCCGTAAAAAGCTTCAATTGTAGATTTCGCAGCTTTGGTGGTTTCTGCTAATACCACACCAACGCCCTGGGTTCCTTCCAGCAATTTAATAACTACCGGAGGCCCGCCGACCATATTGATCAGTTCGGTAACCAAAGCCGGATTTTTGGCAAAGACGGTTTTTGGAATATCCACACCGGATTTTGCCAAAACCTGCATACTCCGCAATTTATCTCTGGACCGCAAAATTGCCTGTGATTTTACGGTTGTAAAAACTTTCATCAATTCAAACTGTCTTACAACAGCACAACCAAAAGCATTGACCGAAGTCCCGATTCTTGGAATGATTGCATCAATCCCTTTTATCGCTTTTCCTTTATAAATGACGGTTGGCTTTCCTCCTTCAATCATGACAAAGCACTTGACATGGTCAATAACCACAGCCTGGTGACCTTTTTGTTTGATTGCCTCCACCAGACGCCTTGTTGAGTAAAGATCAGGATTGGTGGATAATACGGCGATTTTCATATAAATCTATTGGATTAAAAGCGTAGGGTTGGCCTCCGGATCAGGGTTCTTTTTGTGCCTGATTTTGTCAGCATTTTGTTTGGCGGAAAGATCTTTTTTTGAAACATCAATCAAAAAACGCCCTTTCAGTAATTTTCGCCCGAGAAGAATGGGGTAACTCATTTTTTTACGGTTGGCCAGCGAAAACTCGGTCCGTATTTTCCTGCCAAAAATAACGATCTGTGTTTTGATCACATACCGTTTTTCTGCTTTTCCGGATGAGTTTCTGACAACGGTTTCCTTGAAATCGCTTACAGTGTAGGATTGTTCGGGCGCACCTTTTTTTACATCAAGGTAGAAACATAATCTTTCCTGCTCACCATCTTTGATGAGCTTCACACGTGCGCAGTGAATGGCGGAAGAAGTTGCTCCCGAATCAACGCGGACAGGAACCTGATACCATCCAAGTTCTGGTAAATCTACAATATCGGTTGCACCAATAAGATCAATCTTTTTTTTCATCTGCGTTGAAAAAATGGCGCTATGGTTAATGATAAATCAAGAAAAACCATTTTTGCCCTTACGTTCCGTTCAATATGGTAATAAGCAACGTTCACTTCCTGTACCATATTTTCCAAAGCATCGAAATTAACGGCCTTAGAAAAATTCTGCACGAAAGTAAGTTCTTCTTGTGGAACCCGCAACAGTTCAGCAGCACCCTGGCTCCACACGAGCATGTCACGGAAAAGCCGCAATGCATATTCGAAAAGACCTTTTTGCTTTTCCTTATTCATTCCGTCAAAAGCATCAGCCAGTTTTACAAGACTTGTCACATCGTATTTGTAACAATACCGCATCCACTCCGCAAACCATGCTGACCGGTCATCGGAAGTTTCGTTTACAAGTCGAAGTGCTTCTGACAGATTGCCATCACAAAGATACGCTATTTGATTGGCTACGGTCTCACTCACAGCCTGTTGTTTCAAAAACTGACGGACTTCATCATCAGAAAAAGCAGGTACGGCAACACGTTGTGTTCTTGAAATTATGGTAGTCAACAATCGATCCGATTGATCGCTAACCAGTAAGAAAAGCGTTTTATATGGAGGTTCTTCCAGAATTTTCAGGAGCGCATTTGCAGAAGATGCGTTCATGATTTCCGGTTTCCATATTAAGAGAATTTTATATTCACCCTCGTAAGATTTAACAGAAAGTTTTTTCAGGATTCCTCTTGCTTCTTCCACTGAAATATTTCCCTGCTTGTTTTCGGCAGTAATATAATCCAGCCATTCCGGTAAGACGCGGTATGGCGTTTCCAGCAGAAATGTCCGCCAGAGTGGTAAAAATGCTTCGCTCGTATTTCCTGTTATTTTTTTAGAAGTAGCAATAGGGAAAATGGAATGAAAATCCGGATGGATTAACTTATTCATTTTTGCACAAGAGGCACAAACGCCGCAGGCATCCTGCTCGCTCCGGTTTTCACAATTGATATAAGTGGCAAATGCCAGTGCCAGAGCCAATCCTCCGCCTCCGTTTGCGCCATCGAACAGCAAAGCATGAGCCAGATGGCTTGTTTGCACAGAACGAATAAGTGTGGATTTGATAGGCGTCAGTCCTGGAATATCTTTAAAAAGCACGTTGGTTTTTAGTTAATCTATTTTTTATATTGATCAAATCACATACTACCGGTTCGCTGACCGGCCAGACGCTAATTGCAATGAGCTACTTACCGATGGTTTTGAGTTTGTTCAAAAACCTGTTCCATTATTTTATGATTGTTTTCATCGAATATTACACCACGCCGGCCAACTGTATCTTTTGCAACAGCAATCGCTTTTTCTAACCGGTACTCAGAAAATCCTTCCGCATTACCGCCCCAGGAATAAGAGGGGATATGTTTAGGTTGAAATCCTGCTCCGAAAACATTGACACTCACGCCAACAACAGTTCCGGTATTGAACATGGTTGAAATCCCTGCTTTGGAATAATCCCCCATAAATAATCCGCAAAAAAGTAAGCCTGTGTCTTCCAGCTTTCCGGTTGCATAACTATGGATTTTCACAGCAGTGTGGTCATTTTTTAAATTTGAGTTATTGGTATTCGCGCCCAGATTACACCATTCGCCCAATACTGAATTTCCCAAATATCCGTCGTGGCCTTTATTACTGTATCCAAAGATAACACAGTTACTCACTTCGCCACCCACTTTGCAAAAAGGTCCCACGGTTGTATTGGGTCTTATTTTTGTTCCCTGCGCCAAAACTGAATTTTCTCCAATCGCAAACGGCCCCTGAATGACAGCTCCTTCCTGGATAGACGCATTTTTACCTATATAGATTGGCCCATTTTCTGCATTTAAAATGGCAGCCTTGATAACGGCTCCTTCTTCCACAAAAATGTTTTCCGGATTATAACAGTGCGTAAAAGGATCTGTAATTTTTGCAGATTGTTTTGAAGAGGTTATTCTGTCAAAATCAGATTTAATCTGTGCGCCATTGTTTAAGAATATATCCCAGACTTGACGAATAAAAACTATTGGTTCAGTGTAGGTCTGACTGATTAATTTTGCCGGATCTTCATTTGGTGTCCATTCGGAAGAAGAAGTCCGAACCGCTAAAATCTTATTATCATTTGATAAAAGAAATGATTCGGGAGAAAGATTTTCAATTGCTTCAATTAATAAAGCGTCAGGACAAAGCGCTCCGTTTATATAAAGGTTGTCTTCGGATGTTATCAGTGGAAATCGATGCGCGAGATATGGTTCAGTCTGATAAGAAATTTCAGTTTGCAACCATTGACTCCACTTTTCAGCAATCGTCTGGATTCCGCAGCGGATACCGGCGACTGGTCTTGTATATGTAAATGGTAATAATTGTAAGCGAATTTCTGGATCGTCGAACAGGATAATACTACGCATATTCAGTTTTAGTATGTATCACCAAAGTTCGGCCATTTTTTTCGTACCGACAAAAAAAGAAAGCAGTCTCTGATCGCTTTCGCTTAGAGACTGCTTTCTTTGAAGATTTTAATTTTAAATAAAATTAAGCTTCAGTAGTTTCTTTTGTACCGTAACGTTTTCTGAATTTATCAACACGTCCCGCAGTATCAACAAGTACATTTTTACCTGTGTAGAATGGGTGAGACTTAGAAGAAACCTCCACTTTGTAAACAGGATAAACTGTTCCATCTTCCCAGGTAATGTTTTCGCTGGTTTCGATTGTAGAGCGTGTTATAAATTTGTCGTCGCTGGATAAATCCCAGAATACTACTTCTCTGTAATTGGGATGAATATCATTTTTCATTGGTATATGCAATTATGTGATTCTATACAATTCTCAAAAAGGATTGCAAAAGTAAAAATTCTTATCAAGTAAACCAAGCAATTTTGAGTTATCTTTCTCAATATCTACGCGATGTGTCTAAATTATTCAAAATCAGACTTCACTAATCTGCTTTTGAAGTACCTCAATCCCTTTTTTGGACTGACTGTCGAAATCCTGATACACAAAACATTCAATAGAAAGCCCGCCTTTGTATTTTATTTTTTTTAAGGCACTTAAATAAGGTCTGAAGTCATCTCCGGCAACGCCGGGTGGTGTCCTGTCCTTTTTTTCTGCAATGTGGCAATGGACAATATGCTTGCCAAATTTGACAATCTGGTCGGCCGGCTCATCTTCTTTTGACATATGAAAAATATCACAAAGCAATTGGAAGGACGGGCTGTTCACGGCATCAATGATTTCAACACCTTCGGCCAAACTGTTGATAAAATTGGTTTCTCCACGATTCAGAGGTTCCAAAGCAATTTTTACACCATATTTTTCAGCAAGCGGAGCCATTTTTTTACTTAGTTCTATGTGTTGTGCTTTTGCCTTTTCCCGGTCAAATCCTTCCGGAATGACCCGGGAAGCACCGCTGCCAAAAACAATATATTTTGATCCGCACTCTTTTGCGCGTTTCAGTGCAAGATCAGTCCGTTGCAAAATGGCTTCATGATTCGCATCCGGGCCCAATGTTTTTAGTTGTCCCGGCAAAAGAATTACATAAGAACGAATGGGGAATTTTTCGTCTTTTAATTGCCGGAGATTTTTGGCATACTGCATGTCACCATCTTTCGGGATGAGAAAACCGCCAACTGATTCTTCAATATAGGAACAGCCATACTGTTTTAGCAAATCGGCTTTTTCATAGGATGCATAAACGCCTAAGGGTAATGAAAACTTTGATAGATCACTGTCAAAATCGGAGGCATGTACAAACGTTTCTGCTCCTATTGCAAAGCCTGCTGACAAACCAGCGGTTTGTTTCAGAAATGTTCTTCTTGACTGGTGCTCAAAAGGCTTATCCATATGGCTAATTTGTAGTTGAATTAATGAATTGGATTAAAAATAATTAAAGTATTGTGTAGAGAAATATACCCGCGATTTTAAAAAAGTTTACAAATTTTAAATTTCACCGTAAAGTAAATATTTTATAATTTGTTGAATATCAATTGTTATACTAATCTATATTTTGTAATTACGTAAAAGTTTCCAAAAAAAAGTTGCAAATTTTTTTGGAAAAATGATAATAAAAATTTTCTGAAATATCTTTTACACTAATTTTTATCTTAATTGACTTGTTACGAGAATCTTAACAATTTGATAAATTATGTTGTTAAAATTTGTGACTTAAAAAGCTTAAATCCGACTTGCAGTTTCAATTTATTTTGAGTTATTTCAAAGAAAATTATTCACGTCCCTCCAGAAAAATTCATTATCAACTTTAAATCTTTCACCTCAGAAAATATTTCACATGTCCATGTACGTAATAAAGCGTGACGGTCGCCGTGAGTCGGTAAAATTCGACAAAGTGACTGCCCGTATTGAGAAGCTGAGCTATGGCCTCGATAATAATTACATCCAGCCCATAGAAGTAGCCAAAAAAGTTGTATCCGGAATCTATGATGGTGTTACTACCGCTGAACTGGATAACCTTGCTGCGGAAACAGCCGCTTCTATGACTACCAAGCATCCGGATTATGCAATTTTGGCCGCCCGGATCGCGATCTCAAATCTTCATAAAAATACGTTGAAGTCGTTTTCAGCAACCATGAAACGCCTTTACACTTATGTTGACGGAAAAACAGGTGAAAATGCTTCTTTAATTTCCAAAGAGGTTTACGAAGTGATCCGTCAGAATGCCTCTTTGCTCGATTCCACAATTATATATGATCGTGATTATGCCTATGATTATTTTGGTTACAAAACACTTGAAAAATCATACTTATTAAAGGTAGACGGTAAAATCGTAGAACGCCCCCAACAAATGTTGATGCGTGTTGCAATCGGGATTCACCAGGAAGATGTTCAGGCCGCGGTAGAGACGTATCATCTGCTTTCTGAAAAATGGTTTACCCATGCGACGCCTACCTTGTTTAACGCAGGAACGCCAAAGCCACAAATGTCTTCTTGCTTCCTTTTGACAATGAAGGAAGACAGCATCAATGGTATTTATGATACATTGAAACAATGTGCTTTGATTTCCCAGTCGGCGGGTGGTATCGGGTTGAGCATACATAATGTGCGTGCGACGGGTTCCTATATTAAAGGTACCAATGGAATGTCCAATGGTATTGTTCCGATGCTTCGTGTATTCAATGATACGGCTCGTTATGTTGACCAGGGCGGCGGAAAACGTAAAGGTTCTTTTGCAATTTATATGGAACCATGGCACGCAGATGTTTTTGATTTCCTTGATTTAAGAAAAAATCATGGTAAAGAAGAGCAGCGTGCGCGTGATCTTTTTTACGCCATGTGGATTCCTGATTTGTTTATGAAGCGTGTGGAAGCTAATGACACCTGGTCATTATTCTGTCCGCATGAGTGTCCGGGACTTGCCGATACGCACAGTGAAGAATTTGAAAAACTTTACGAAAGATATGAGCTTGAAGGAAGAGCCCGTAAAACGATAAAAGCACAGGATCTTTGGTTTGCAATTCTTGAATCGCAGATTGAAACAGGTACACCATATATGTTGTACAAAGATCACGCAAATTCTAAATCTAACCAGAAAAACCTGGGAACGATTAAATCATCAAATCTTTGTACAGAAATCATGGAGTATACAGCTCCGGATGAAGTAGCGGTTTGTAATCTGGCTTCGATTGCATTGCCGAAATTTGTAGAAATGCAGGCGGACGGTTTTTATCGTTTCGATCACCAGAAATTATATGAGATCACAAAAGTGATTACCCGCAACCTGAACAAGATCATTGATCTGAATTATTATCCTGTTCCGGAAGCTGAAAATAGTAACAAAAGACACCGTCCGATTGGAATTGGTATTCAAGGATTGGCAGATGCTTTTTGCATGATGCGTATGCCGTTTGATTCTGATGAAGCACGTCAGCTGAACAAAGATATCTTCGAGACCATATATTATGGTGCGATGGAATCATCTATGGAATTGGCAAAAGCTCACGGTCCATACCAGACATGGGAAGGCAGCCCGATTTCACAGGGTATTTTCCAGTTTGATATGTGGGGTGTAAAACCAGACAGTCAGCGTTGGGATTGGGAGAAGTTAAGAAAAGGAGTTATTCAGAATGGTGTAAGAAATTCATTATTACTTGCTCCAATGCCAACTGCTTCTACAAGCCAGATTTTGGGTAATAATGAATGTTTTGAGCCATTCACTTCCAATATATATGTACGGCGTGTTCTTTCAGGAGAATTTGTAGTTGTAAATAAATATCTGTTAAAGGATCTGGTCAGACTTGGTCTTTGGGATGAGGAAATGAAAAATAATCTGGTTCGGGCCAGCGGTTCTGTTCAGGCTATTCCAAATATTCCTCAGAACATTAAGGATCTTTACAAAACGGCCTGGGAAATTAAGCAGCGTAGTATCCTGGATATGTCGGCCGATCGTGGCGCGTTTATCTGCCAGTCGCAGTCACTTAATATTTTCCTTGAAGAACCGAATTTTGGTAAGCTGACTTCAATGCACTTCTATGCCTGGAAAAAAGGATTGAAAACAGGTATGTATTATTTACGTACCCGTGCAGCATCGGCTCCTGTCCAATTCACTTTAGGAAAACAGGCAGAAGCACAGATCGAACCGGTTACAGAAGTTGTTGCTGAAAAAGCACTGAACTATGTACAATATGCCGAAGATCATACAAAACCAGTTGCATCGCGTGACAGCCGTTCTGATATGCAATGCTCGCTCGACGATCCGGAAGGATGCGAAGCCTGCGGATCTTGATCTGACGAAATACAATATATTGAAGGTGCTCTCAGTTTTAATTGAGAGCACCTTTCATTTTATAAAGGTTTGTCAGAATAGATACTATTGTTTAGTCAAGGCCTGTATTCAGGAACGGAATTAAATCTTAGCCAGAATATATGAAAACTTACATCACAATTCTTAGAGCAGTATTGATGCTTGCAACGATTTCAGTGCTTTCACTCGGAGCCTTATTCTCTTACCAGCACTGGACTGGAAGTAAGAATTTGTTATGGATTGGTTTATTGCTTTTCATGATAATGGTTGGCGATCATTATTTGAGCAAAAGAATTCTTCTTAAACGTAAAGAGGATTTGAGTGAACGTGATTAGATAAGCTGATTGGTTCGGCAATTATTAGCCGACAATCTCTTTCCTGAAATGGTTTCCCCAGTTTAGCAATTCATCTAACAATTTATTCATTGACTGACCAAGTGGCGTGAGTGAATACTCAACAGTTACGGGCATACTATCATATAAAGTGCGACTGATGATTTTGTTTTCTTCTAATGCTTTTAACTCTTGCGACAACATTTTTGGCGACACATCACCAATATCTCTTTGTATTTCGCCGAAACGCTTAGTTCCATATGTTAAAGAAATTACAATGGGAATACGCCATTTACCTTGAATGATTTCCAAAGCATCTCTTGACGCCCTTAATCTAAAAGGACAAGTATTATTTTTCGTTTCGCTTTCCATCCTACTTACTTTTTGGTAACTACTTACTCATAGGTAACTGCTATATATGAGTAAGTAAAGCTAGTTATATTTGTATCCTTATTAACAATAATAAAAATATAATGATGACAAAAGTATTTCAAACAGCGTTGCTTGTAGTAGCAACAATGGTTTCAGTATCAAGTTTTGGACAGACAGCGAAAGTACCAACGCAATTCACACCACAAAATTCCGCCATTCTTTTAGTTGACCACCAAACAATGACAATGAATTGGATTTACAGCCAGGATAAAAAAAATGTAGAGAACAATTTGCGCATGTTGGCTCGTATTGGTTCTGAATTAAAAGTACCATTATTGATTACAACTACAATGGAAGAACAAGTGGGACAAACTTGGGAAGACATTCAAAAATTAGCACCAGCACAATATGCAAATCGCATCAAACGTGGTGGAACTATCAACTGTTTTCTTGACTCTAAATTTAACGAGGCAGTAAAAGCATTAGGCAAAAAGAAACTGATTATTTGTGGCTTAACAACAGATATATGTTTGTTGCACACCATGCAAGGTGCATTACGTAATGGTTATGAAGTGATGGTTGTGGCCGACGCTTGTGGAAGTATGAGCAAATTGGCTGATGATCTGAGTTTTGATTATCTGCGCCAGTTGGGGGTTTCAGTAGTTTCTGCAAATTCAGTTTTATCAGAGTTGTATTCAGACTTTGGTTCACCGGAAGGGCAAAAAGCAATGAAAATAAACCTGGAAGAAGTTGTTTCAAAATTGGGCAAGTAAGAAATCTTTATTTGCAATCCAGAAAGTGCCTTGTTCAGTAAGCAAGGCATTTTTTATTTAAACTCAGTTTTAGAAGAGACAGTAAGCTAAACTGTCACCTCTTAATTTACTTGGGTGGAAAATAAGTAGATGACTTCAAAATATAGACATAATGAAGATAAGCCAATCTTTGATAAAGCTTCTAATGAATGTTTTTTGGATCATTAGAATTGTTGTTTATTAGACGTATCACTAAGTATACTATTCCTAACCGGGAATGATTTTCGAAATTTTCTCAGTTCCCTTGGGGCTCCCTGTTTCTATCAAAAATCAAATCCCGTAATGTCCCAGGCTCCCTCGGAGCCACCTGTTTATAGCAAATAAATTCAACCAAGTTTCTTAGGGCTCCCTCGGAGCCTCCTGTTTATAGCAATCAAATACGACCAAGCTTCTTAGGGCTCCTTCGGAGCCACCTGTTTATAGCAATCAAGTACGACCAAGCTTCCCACGGCTCCTTCGGAGCCTCCTATGAACCATCCGCAAACCTGCCTTGCTGAACAAAACATTCTCCTTCCTTATATATAGGAACAAAACCACAAACAAACCCACCTCCCCACAACCAGAAAAAGAACCCACAACCTCATTCCCATCCATTCCAGCCCTGTTTCCATACCTTAACCCAACCCCGTAAAAAAACTTCAAAATATTTTCGGGGCACATTTTCCTCATTTTGAGCTTTTTACAAATTATTTCAAAAAAACTTTCAAAATACTTTTGCCTTGTACTTGCGTATGAAAAAAAAGAGGTGCACCTTTGCACTCCCAATCGGGTAGTACGGCGCTGAGAACGATCAGCGCATCAAGTTTCGGAAGACGCGGAGCACAGTTCTTTGACATGATGAAGAGAGTAACAAGATAGTTCGTTTAAGAAGATAACGTGGAATCTTAGGATTACCACAAAACAAAATTTACA
>NZ_JAJTSZ010000004.1 GCF_021440195.1 Dyadobacter sp. CY356 | reverse complement strand
GATAGGTCTAAATTATCAATCTGGACTGCATCAGAGTCTAAAAACCAAAATCCAGATCAATGTATAATTCAATTTTAAACTTTATTCATAATTTTAAACTGAAGGCAACCTATTTTAGGCAATCACAATCATTAACCCTTAACAATTAATCCTTAACCATTATAAGGTTTTGTAGGACTACAAATGGAAGATGCACATCCCAGTCTGGTTTGAAATTTTCCTGATTCATAAATCCTTTGGAATAATTTCCTAAAACGATATCTACGTCGCCATCACCATCATAATCATTCACATCCATACAAATCCATCTACCTTTATTGTCTATTGGAATGTGATGAGCTTTGAATTTTAAACCGGTTGTTGTTTCGTTTTCAAAATAGGTAAAAGTATCGTATGGCTTGGCTTTGAAATCTGCAAAGAAAGCGATTGTGGCAATATCAATGTCACCGTCTTTGTCAAAATCTGCTGCCATTGCTTTGGTGGCACCATTTAATGGGGAAAAATAAGATTTCTCAAAATGAAAATTCCCGTTGTTTCCATCTTTTTTGTTCAGGAAAACATAAAGTCCGTGATATGGCTTTAAAATTCTGGAATAATCACTGTTATCGCCTGCAGTATAAACTATATCCTGGCGACCGTCCTTGTTTACATCGACTAATTGAAAACTGCTGGATCCAAAAACGGGAGGGAAACGAAGAACGTTCTTTTCGATAAAGCCACCTTTTTTATTGTTAATAAATAACCAGATACCCTCATTTGCGTGGGCAAACAATGTCATAATATCAGGCCAGCCATCGTGATTAAAATCGGTAATAACAGATTGCGTGGAACCGGGTACTTCCCTGACGGATATTTTTTTGAAAGATTTATCCGGCAGCTGTTGTAAAATATACAATCCCCCAAAGTTATGCCCAAAACTGCAAACCAGATAATCGGTCAGCCCATCTTTATTAAAGTCCAGCACCCGGGTTTCTATTGGTCTTATCAGATCCTTTGCGATGTTGGTTTTAGTTATATCCCCGTTCTTTTGATTACTTAACCCAATGATATCACCCTTCGTATTATCCAGCGCACGCATCCCACCCATACATGTGATTATACGCTGGAAAGAACCTTCTTTTGGAAAAGTAATATCAACCGCAGAGGTTGATAAGGCTGTTACTAGCGACGGTTTTAAGACATTATTCCATTCGTATAATGCAGAATAATTCAGGCTGCTGCTAAATATTTTTTTGTTTTCAGGGTCAATACCAGTCATAATTGTGGCAGCGATCTGCGATGAGTCAGGATCAGGCGTTTTTAATTTGAAAACGGCCCAGTCATTTGTTTTTTCCAAAGCTTGTGCTGGTTCCAGTGAATCCGGAGCCAGCGTCTCATAATATCTGATGATTGATTGCCAGTCACGGATAGATAAAGTTGAATTCTTCTGAGGCAGATAAAAATTTCCCTGCAATACTTCAATACCAAAATGCTCTGCCATAGCCGGCATAATTCCTTCTCGCCATGTTTTTTTATCAAGAAGTGATGGTTCGGGAAACATGTGACAGCTGCCGCATCGCAGTTTTGCAAGTGCCTTACTTTGTGCCAGCGTATTGTCACCTACGTTGCGTTCACAGCCAGCCAAAAGGATTGAAATGAGAAAGAGAAACGTGTAATTATTTTTATAAAAACTGGTAATTATCATTTTTAAAAGTTCAGAATTATGCGGTATTAAATGTAAGAAAGAATGGTGTAACATTGACACTGTAATTATTTTTATATGAAATGTAACTTTAAGTTATTAAAATTTTATCGATTCAATAAACGGATCTTTTTTTGATAGATATATTTATATTTTTTCAATAAATAAAAATAATAATTGAAATAAGTAAAAAAGATGATTTAATAATTATAAATTTGGTTGTCCAATATTAATTAACCTAACAAGACCTATGAAAAAAATCTACGCGAGCTCCGTCCGGAGCTTAGTATGCTGTTTATTTCTGAGCTTTTCATCCATTCTCGTAATGGCCCAGGAACGCAAAATAAGCGGTAAAATCATCGATATGGCCGGAGGAGGAATACCAGGGGCTACGGTGGTATTGAAGGGTACACAACTTGGAACTAATACAACTGGTGAAGGGGATTTTACTATCAATGTAAGATCTAATACGGATGTACTGGTTATTAGCTTCGTTGGTTACAAAACCCAGGAAGTCAACGTTGGAAATCAAAGTATGATCACTATTAAAATGGAAGATGACGTATCCGCTTTGGAAGAAGTCATCGTAACAGGTTATACCGTTGATAGTCGCCGGGAGACAACAGGTGCTGTTTCAACCGTTAAATCCAAGGATTTGACAGCTTCACCTTCCGGAAACGTAGAGCAGCAGCTTCAGGGTAGAGTTGCGGGGGTAACGGTTATCACCAATGGTCAGCCAGGTACAACCAGCCAGATCCGCGTACGTGGTTTTGGTGCATTCGGTGGTAATGAGCCTTTGTATATTGTTGATGGTGTACCAACCGGTTCTACTGATTTCCTGAACCCGGATGATATTGAATCTACAACAGTTCTTAAAGATGCAGCAGCAGCTTCTATATATGGAGCGCGTGCAGCGAATGGTGTAATTGTTTACACCACTAAAAAAGGAACTAAAAAAGCGAAAAAATTAACAGTGACTTATGACGGTCTTGCAGGATTTACAACGCCGGGCAAAGGGCAGAGCATGTTGAATCCGCAGGAACAGGCTGACTGGACATGGCAGGCGGAACGCAACAATGGTTTTCAGGCCAATAAGGCTCCGGATTTTTCAAACATTGCAAGTGGTCAGTACGGAAACGGAAATACGCCGGTTTTGCCTGATTATATCAATGTTGGCGGAAAAACAGGCGTAATTGGTTCTCTTGATCTTGCAGCAGAAAAACTGAAATACAATGTTGACCCAACACGCGGTTCTATTTATCAGGTAGTAAAAGCGAATAAGCAAGGAACTGACTGGTACGATGCCATTACCCGTGTTGCACCTATTCAACGCCATTCACTAGGGTTTTCAGGTGGTTCGGAAACAAGTCGTTATTACACAGGATTCAGCATTCAGGATCAGCAGGGTATTCTTTCCAACAATGGTTTCAAACGTTATGCGTTCCGTGTGAACACAGAATTTGACGTTTTGAAAAACCTGAGAATCGGTCAGAATGCGCAGTTTACTTATCTGCAGGTGCTAGGCCAAAGCGGTGGCAGCGGTGGACAAGGTGTTTCGGCTGATGAAAATGATATTCTTTCTGCTTTCCGTATGCCTTCTATCATTCCGGTTTATGATGAGTTCGGTGGTTATGCAGGTACAGCGGCAAAGGGCTTTAACAATCCTCGTAATCCTGTTGCTTCCCGTGACGGACTTGCTAATAACAAAGGATTTTCCGGTCAGGGTTTTGGTAACTTCTATGCTGAACTTGACATCATTCATGGCTTAACCTTACGTTCAAGTCTTGGAGCGCAGTATACCACATACAGCAATAAAGGTTACAGCCGTTTGCAGTATGAAAACTCTGAGAATAACTCTGCTTTTGGTTACAACGAAGGTTCCGGTAACCGTTTGAGCTGGACACTTACTAATACTTTAAACTATAAAAAACAATTTGGACGTCATACCATTGATGTGATTGTTGGGCAGGAAGCCTTAAATACAGGTGCTGGTAAAAACCAGTCTTCATCAGGTTTGAACCCGTTCTCAACGGATATTAATTATATTAACATGACCAATGTCGGCTCCAAAATCACAAACAGTGATTATTATAAAGGAGTTAATTTCTACTCACTTTTCGCTCGTGCCAATTATGCGTTCAACGATAAATATATTTTAACAGGTGTTGTAAGACGTGACGGTTCGTCAAGATTTGGTTCAAACAATCGTTATGGTGTTTTCCCTGCATTCTCAGCAGCATGGCGCGTGTCATCTGAGGAATTCATGAAAAGTATCCCTTTCATTACAGAGCTTAAAATCCGTGGAGGTTACGGTTTGATGGGTAATTCAAATAACGTGGATCCAAATAACCAGTATAGTTTGTATGGAGCGAATATTGCAGAATCTGCATATGACCTTAACGGCACGAACACCAGCGCACTGGAAGGATATTATCGTACACGTATTGGAAATAAAAATGCGAAATGGGAAACCAGTATTACCAAAAACATTGGTATCGATGGAACATTCCTGAAAGGCAAACTGGATGTGATTATAGATCTATGGCAAAAAGATACCAAAGATTTGTTGTTCCAGGTGCCGGTTACAGCAACAGCTGGTTATAAAGCATCTGCACCTTCGGTTAACGTAGGTAAAATGTCAAATAAAGGTATCGATTTGCAGATCATCAATCGTGGAAAAGTAACGAATGACCTGGGTTATGAATTGAACTTTACTGCCGGTGTATTGAAAAATAATATCGAATCTCTGGCACCGGGTATCACTTATCTGTCATCTGTAAATCCAGGTTTCCGTGGAATTAACCCGATCAGAAACCAGATAGGTCACTCCATATCTTCTTTCTATGGTTATAAAGTTGTAGGCCTTTATGCGGACAAAGCAGAAGTTGATGCAGCACCAACGCAGGACGGAGCAGCTCCTGGCCGTTTCCGTTATGCAGATCTTAACAATGATGGTAAAATAGATGCAGACGACAGAACTTTCCTTGGAAGTCCGGTTCCGAAATTCACTGGTGGTATCAACATCAAATTAATGTATAAAGGATTCGATCTTGCTACTTACATGTATACTTCAATAGGTAACAAGATTTTTAACGTTTCAAAATGGTTTACTGATTTCTACCCGTCATTTACGGGTGCTGCGGTAAGTTCAAGAGTTAAAGATTCCTGGTTGCCAAACCACATGAACACGGATACCCCAATTTTTGAATCTGCTTCAAATTTTAGTACAAATACGCAATCAAACAGCTTTTATATAGAAAATGGTTCTTTCTTCCGTATGCAGAACATCACTTTGGGATACACGCTTCCAAGCCATATCCTGGGTCGTTTGAAAATGTCGAAACTAAGAGTTTACGCATCTACAAACAACTTGTTCACAGCTACCAAATACAAAGGGCTTGATCCGGGTGTAGGTGGTAATGCAGATACAAACTTCGGTATAGACGTAGGAAACTACCCGATAACAAGAAGCTGGACGTTCGGTGTAAATCTTGGGTTTTAAGACAAATTAGTTCCTTAAAATTTCTGAAAGAACCGGTATAAAGATTGGACTCAAAAATATTTATAAAATGAAAAATATTAGATCAAGAGGAATTTTAGCATTTGTATTTGCACTCATGCTGATAGGTTATTCCTGTAAAGAAAGCTTTTTAGAAGTACCTGCAACAGGTCAGCTGGATGAAGAACAGCTTTCTAATAAAAAGGGTCTGGAAGGTGTGCTCGTATCTGTTTATGGACAGCTTAACGGTCGTGCAAACCGTATGGCCAGTGCCAGTAACTGGGTTTGGGGAAGTATCCGTGGAGGTGATGCCAACAAAGGAACGGATCCGGGAGATTTCAGTGATATTAACCCGATTCAGCGTTATGCTTACATCACGAATCAGGGAGTAATTGCGGATAAATGGACGGGTTTATACGAAGGAGTTGCACGTGCCAATCTGGTGATGAAATTGATTGGTGTTGCCAAAGCAGATGTTACGGATGCTGACAAAAAAAGAATCGGAGGCGAAGCCAGGTTTTTAAGAGGTCATTACTATTTCGAATTGAAAAGAGGTTTTAACAATACACCATATGTTGACGAAACAGTCGATTATGGAACGGGTATTGAAAAGGTTTCTAACAATAAGGATCTTTGGCCGCTGATTGAAGCTGATATTAAATATGCCTACGATAATCTTCCTGAAACTCAGGATGCTGCGGGCCGCGTTAATAAATGGGCTGCTGCTGCATATCTTGCAAAAGTATATATGTATCAGAAAAAATTTACTGAGGCAAAAGCATTGTATGATTTAATCATCGCTGGCGGACAAACTACAAATGGTAAAAAATATGCTTTGGTACCACGTTTTCAGGATGCATTCAAAGCAAGTAACGATAACAACTCAGAATCTGTTTTTGCTATCCAGGCTGCTGCAAACACAGGAAGTGTAAATAACGCAAACCCTGAATTTGACCTTAACTGGCCATACAATGTGGGTCCTAATGGCCCTGGTAACTGTTGTAGTTTTTTCGCGCCGAGTTTTGAGTTAGGTAACTCTTTCCGTACTGACGCGACTGGACTTCCTCTTCTGGATGGTTCTTATAACACAGCAGGTAAAGAGCTGAAAACAGATATGGGATTGAAATCATCTGATCCGTTCACACCGGATGCAGGTCCGGTTGACCCACGTCTTGATCACTCGATCGGCCGCAGAGGTATTCCATATCTTGACTGGATTGAACACCCTGGAAATGACTGGATTCGTAATCAATCCAATGCTGGTCCTTACACAACCAAGAAATATGCTTATTACAGAACGGATATCGGTTCGTTGCAGGATAACAGTTCATGGACGCCAGGATACACCGCGATCAACGTAAATATCATACGTTATGCTGACGTACTTTTGATGGCGGCAGAAGCTGAGGTAGAAGTGGGATCTCTTGAAAAGGCGCGTGAATATGTGAACCTTGTTCGTGCGCGTGCTGCCAATCCGGCTAGTTTTGTAAAACGTTCAACTGGCGAAAATGCTGCGAATTATGTAATTGATATATATAAAACAGCCTTTGCAAGTAAAGAAGCTGCGCGCACTGCCGTACGTTTTGAAAGAAAACTGGAATTGTCAGGAGAAGGTCACCGTTTCTTTGATCTTGTAAGATGGGGTACTGCTGCGACAGAGCTTAATGCATACCTTAATTATGAAAGCCAAAAATTAAGCGGTGCACTGGGAGGATCGAAATTCACCGCTAACAAAAATGAATATTTACCTCTGCCACAAGATCAGGTTGACCTTATTGGTAAGGATATCCTGATCCAGAATCCTGGATATTAATTGAAGGGGATTTTTTTAAATAAAACAAAGGAGGTGGTATTCAAATGCCATCTCCTTTTGTTAATTTCAGCAAATGCTAATCTGTCTTTTTTCTGCTAAATAATGATGTCTGCGAGAAATTTACTCCTCTTTACAATTGCCGTTCTTCTGTTAACTTCCTGTAAAAAAGAACTAAAAACATTTACTCTTTTAAACAGCGACGAAACCGGTATCACGTTTTCAAACCGGATTGCTGAGAATGATACGATGAACATTTTATCCTTTGAGTACGTCTACAACGGTGGTGGAGTCGCGCTGGGTGATTTTAATAATGACAGTCTTCCGGATGTATATTTTACAGGCAATTCAGTTGATAATAAACTATATCTGAATAAAGGTACAGACGATGGAAACCTCCGTTTTGAAGATGTTACAAAAAAAGCAGGTGTTGCAGCCGAAAACAAGTGGTCGTCCGGAGTGGCTTTGATCGACATTAATAATGACGGATTGCTTGATATTTATGTTTGCTCCACGGTAAGAAAAGTGGCCAGGGAAAGAGAAAACCTGCTTTATGTAAATCAGGGTTTTGGAAAAGATAAAATACCTGTTTTTAAAGAAATGGGTAAAGAATATGGTATTGCCGATACAACGCATACCACCAACGCTGCATTTTTAGACTATGATAATGATGGTGATCTGGATCTTTTTCTTGTTGTTAATGAAATGGATGACAATAATTTTCCAAACAAATTTCATGAAAAGATTAGGGATGGATCTTCAAAAAGAACAGACAGACTTTACCGCAATGACTGGGACGCGGCAAAGGGCCATCCGTTTTTTACAAATGTTTCCAAAGAATCAGGGATACTGATAGAAGGTTATGGTCTGGGTGTAAATGTCACAGATGTTAACCAGGATGGCTGGAAAGATATTTACGTTACAAATGATTATCTAACAAATGATCTTCTATACATCAATAACGGAAAAGACGCCAGCGGGAAGCATTTAGGATTTACAGATATGGCTGATGTCTCTTTCAAACACACGTCTCATTCAGCAATGGGTAATGACATTGCCGATATTAACAACGATGGACTTCCTGATATTGTAGCACTCGATATGATGCCGGCGACTAATTTCAGAAAGAAGATGATGACGCCTGCCAGCAGTTATATTACCTATCAGAATTACGAATTATACAAATATCAATATCAGGTTGCCCGCAATACTTTGCAGCTGAATCTGGGTAAAGCAAAGAAAACAGACAAGTATTCTGTTTTTAGTGAGATCGGGCTGCTTAGCGGAGTTGCTGAGACGGATTGGAGCTGGACGCCCATGGTTACCGATTTTGATAATGATGGTTTCAGGGATATGATCATTACAAATGGTTTTCCGAGAGATATTACTGATATGGATTTCATCGCTTATCGTAATGAGGTTGGAAATGTGATGAGTAAAATGATGATGCTCGATTATATTCCTTCGGTGAAGATCAAGAACTTTGCTTATAAAAATAAAGGCAATCTCCATTTTGAAGATGTTACGGAGTCATGGGGAATTGAGCTTCCCAGCTTTTCTAATGGAGCTGCTTACGCTGATTTGGACAATGACGGGGATCTTGATTATGTGATCAATAACATCAATGATTCCGCTTTTGTGTATCGCAACAACTCCATTCAGCTAAAACCGGAAGAAAGTAATTATTTGCGTATCCAGTTCAAAGGAGAAAGATATAATGGAAAAGGGATAGGAGCCATTGCTGAAATATCATACGGAGAAAATCAAAAACAGTATTCGGAAAACTCGCCCTATCGTGGTTACTTATCAACGATAGAGCCGGTTACGCATTTTGGATTGGGTAAAAATAAAGCAGTAGAAAAACTGGTAATTACATGGCCTGGCGGCAAAAGCCAGATATTAAAAAACGTCAAAGCCAATCAGGTAATTACAGTTTATGAAAAGGATGCAAAAGAAAATGTGTCGCCAGTTGATCAGAAACCTGCGGAAAGCGGATACCTGAAAGATATTACCTCATCACTTCATCTGAATTATAAACATGAAGAGCAGGATAATATTGATTTCAATGTTCAAAAATTACTTCCGCACAAACTGTCACAATACGGTCCGGCACTTGCTGTTGGTGATGTCAATGGCGACAAACTGGATGACGTTTTTATTGGAGGTGCGATGTTTCATAAAGGCAGATTTCTTATACAGCAGGTAAACGGACAGTTTAAGACCGCGGATTTGCTTCCTGGTGCAGATGGCCCGCCTAAAAATTCAGAAGATATGGGCGTTCTGTTATTTGACGTAGACCTGGACGGAGATCTGGATCTGTATATTGTCAGTGGCAGTTATGAGATGCAGGCCAATTCGGAAGCTTTGCAGGACCGGCTCTATATTAATGATGGAAAGGGGAAATTTTCTCAAAATACAACAGCACTTCCAAAGTTCTTGAAAAGTGGTTCGTGTGTAAAAGCTGCTGATTATGACCGGGACGGAGATCTTGACCTTTTTGTTGGGGGAAGGGTTGAGCCTGGTGCTTATCCGAAATCGGTTTCCAGTTATATTTTGCGAAATGATTCCTCAAATGGACAGGCAAAATTTAAAGATGTTACTTCCGAAATCGCGCCGGATCTGGTGAATATCGGTCTTGTTTGTGACGTGCTCTGGACGGATTTTGATAACGACGGCTGGGTTGATCTGATGGCGGCCGGCGAATGGATGCCGCTGACTTTTTTCAAAAATGAGAAAGGTAAATTTAAAAAGCATACCTCTGGCCTTGAAAATCAGAAAGGGTTATGGAGCACACTGACTACCGGAGATTTTGACAACGACGGTGATATGGATTACCTGGCCGGAAATCTTGGATTAAATTCTTTAAACAGAGCCAATGATCAGCAACCAATTGGGATATATGCAAAAGATTTTAACAAAGATGGATTCTATGACGCCATACCAACCGTTTTCTATAAGGGCAAAGATAATACTTATAAGGAATTCCCATACAATACGCGCGATGAAATGGGGAAACAGATTATCCAGGTCAGGCAGCGTTTTCAGGAATATGGGAAATTCTCTGATGTAGGTATTAAAGACATTTTCAAACCGGAAGAATTAAAAGACGCGCTGGTATTAAAGGCGAACTGGCTTAAAAGCAGTTATGTTGAAAACCTTGGGGGCGGCAAGTTCAAAATGCATGAATTACCTGTTGAGGCCCAGTTTGCACCCATTTTTGGTATGGTGACGGAAGATGTAGATGGGGATGGAAATCTGGATGTGATTTTATGTGGAAATGATTTTGGTTCAGATGTTTCGAACGGAAGATACGATGCGCTTAATGGGCTGATATTGAAGGGAACCGGCAAAGGTGGATTTAAATCGCTGAATTTTGCAAATGGTGGTTATGCTGTCACAGGAAATGCAAAAGCAATGGTTAGGTTATCCGGGATGAATGATAAAGTTCTTTCAATCACATCGCAAAACAGGGATTCTCTTAGATTTCATGAAATGCAGCGCATAACAAAAGCTTATCCGGTTTCTACATTGGAAAATACAGCCCTTTTGAAACTAAGAAATGGTAAATCCAGACGGGAGGAATTGAACTACGGCTCATCCTTTTTATCACAATCAACACATAAGTTGCTCTTGCCGGATTATATTTTGAGTGCAGAAGTGATAAATTCCAAAGGAGTGAAGAGGAAAATCAGATAATTAAGATTGATTTTGAATGCAAAAGAGCAATTGCCTCAGGGTGATTGCTCTTTTTTTGTACCAACATCGGAATAGTATTGAATCGTTAGCTTAGGATTTCATGAAAAATAGATCATTCTCCAGATATACTTGCACTAATCAAAATCAGGATGTAAAGATCATTTCCTGCCAAATTTTCTTTTAAAGTCTATAAGATTAATATTTATTGGAATAATACAACGAGTGTTTAATTTTCCGATAAAATACTATTGTCAAATTTTAAACTACTTGTTGCACTTTTTGTATAAACATATAATTATTTCAATATTAACATAGAATCAAAATTGGAATTTTCTAATATGAAAACCTTGCTATTGACTTATATTAAGATTGTTACCTACCTTTGACATATCAAAAGCAAACGAATAGCCGCTTTTAGATTATTGGAGTAGAAATTGAATATTAATTTAACTATATCTGTAAAGTACAATTCTTAACAGAAAGATTAAACAACATAAAATTAAAGAGATCATGAAAAAAACAATCTTAGCAATCGCAGTTTTGGTGGGAGTATCAACTGCAAGTTTTTCTTACGCAAACGAAAAAAACAATAACAATTCAGCAGCTGCAATTGAACTGGTTTCTGGTGACAACGTAACTTTCCGTTTGAAACTTGACAGCGTAAAAGAAAAATCTTCTGTAATTATCAAAGACGATTTCGGAACTGTACTTTATAGCTCTGCAATTCCTAAGTCTGAAAACTACTCGAAAGTATTTGACCTTTCTAATTTGATGGATGGCAGCTATACTTTCATCGTGAACAACGGTTCAGAAATCACTGAAAAACCTTTCGTTATCGCTACTGAAACTAAACGTTTGGTAACAGCGGTTAAATAAGGAATACAAGTTTTAGTAAAGAAAAAGGAGAATAACGTTCGCGTTGTTCTCCTTTTTCTTTGTTAGGTAGTTGCTAATGAATTAGCTGTGATTCCTTGAATTAAAGCCATGCGCTACATTATCAGTATGCATTCGAGGAGATGTTGATAAATATAATCGTTCATGCCTTTGGCTTAGTTCGGAATATTTGTGATTAAGAAATCTGATAACGCCATTAACAATCCAAATTCAATTTTACAATCCTGTTGGTAAGATTGACATGGGCTGGGTGTAATCCTGTGACAATGATAGCATGATAAAAACATCAAAATAAAGCCGTTGTCATGATAAACATAACAACGGCTATTAAATTAAACCAAAATTATTATAATTTAAATATCACTCCGAAATTGACATTTCCTTGCACAAAGAAGAAATGCTGCGCAGCTCTGTCATCAGTAAAATGTGTGGTTAAGATATTCGGCATGTTGATATATCCGCCTTTTGCCTCGGCCTGGATAAAAAGATGCTTGAAAAAAGTAACGTTAAGTCCTGTCACCAAATCGATTCCATAACCTGCGACATGCCATTGATCATTTTCTTCATACTTAAGCAAGGCAACGTCTGACTTTGGATAAAGAACACCGGCACCAATTCCTTCAATTACATTAATATCAATATTTTTAATTTTCAATGATCTTTGATCGAAAAGATTATCCATTCTCCTTAATTCAAGATTCAGATAATTTAATCCATTGGTGTGTTCAAATCTCAGGAAATTCGGCGTAAGCTGTATAGGGACATTGTTATAATTTTTGTCATATTCCGTTCCGGTGCCGGCAATGTCTCCGTTGATTTTAACAACCTGATCCTGCTTCATTACATATTTCATATGGTCGAAGCCGAAGGAAAGGCTGTACTTGGAATTGAAATAATATCCAATTCTAAAATTGTACTGGGGAATTGTAATTTTTGAAGGATTGAAATAACGTAAAGAAAATCCGGTCTGGCGATCTTTTGCCACAACATCTTTCAAGGTAAAGTTATAATTGTTTCCTTTAAAATGAATATCGGATTTTGTGTAAGCACTTTGATTCCAGCCCCATGAAATAAATATTTTACCTTTTTGATTATGAGCCTTTGCAAAGTCATAGGTTTGAGAATACGCGAAAAATGCCTGCATAATAAATATGCTGATCAGGGATAATTTTTTCATAAAATACTGATAGAGAGATATTTACTAAAACAAATACACCGAACGGAATCTGTGTAACTGTATTATTTATTAATGTTTAAATGATATTTTTCAAAATTAAGTTCATCACTATACGATGTAATTGAACTATACGTCAAATTTAGAAAGATTGTATTTATTTATGTAACCGGGAATCTTTGTTTTGGAGCAATAACAGGAAATATTAACATTTTTAATCTTTTTCTAATCTGTATCCGATACACCTGAATGAGACCCTTAGACCCATAAAAGAGAAAACCGCCGCAGAAGTAAATTCTGCGACGGTTTTATTGTTGATTGCCTACTTGTACTAATACTTCATCACCTGTTTATCTTCACTGCTTTTGAAAGAAAGATCAATTACCCGGCAAGTTCTGAGAATTTCTTCCGGTTTAACCGCGAGTTCCGCACCTTCTACAATAGCATCATAAACATTATCGTAAAAAGGCATGTAATCTCCCGCCTCACTTTCAATAATTCCAGTCTGATCGGCAGAAGATAAGGTTCCCCAACGATTTTCTGGCTCCACACCCCAGGGCTTTTCGTCTGGTAAAATATTTTTACGCAATGTTTCTTCCTGAGGATCAAGACCACCCTTAATAAAGGAACCTTTGGTGCCGTGAATGGTATAACGAAGGAAGTTTTCATAAACCATCAGGCTCGATTTTAAAACAACCATTTTATCGGCATAACCTAATCTGACATCAAAATAATCGTCAATTTCACTATTTGGACGAACACTGCGCACCTCGGCCGTTACTGTTTCCGGTGTACCAAATAAGGTAAGCGCCTGATCAAGCAGGTGCGGCCCCAGATTATATAAATTTCCGCCGACATTGACCTTTTTCTCCTTCCATGATTCTGTCGGTACAACGGGCCGGAAACGATCATAACGGCATTCATATTCGATAACATCACCAAGTTTTCCTTCGGCAAGTAATTTTTTGATCGTTAAAAAATCAGAATCCCAGCGACGATTTTGATAGGCTGTCAGGATTAAACCTTTTTCCTTTGCAAGTTCCACCAACTGTTTTGCTTCGTGTTCTGTTGCGGCAAAAGGCTTTTCAATGACTACATGTTTGCCGTTTTCCAGCGCGTCCATTGCGTACTGAAAGTGCGTATCATTGGGTGTACATATAAAAACAAGATCGATTTCCGGGTCACTCAAAAGCTCGTCAATAGAGCGGGCGTTTTCTATGGAAGCGTCAAATTCCTGTGCTTCATTTTTGCTTCTTTCAACAGCGGTTTTTAATTTAAAACGGGGATTGACTGAAAGAAAAGGCGCGTGGAAATACCGGCCGGAAAGCCCAAAGCCGATAAGACCAACTTTAAGAATTTTAGAAGACATAATAAATGGAATAGATAAATGATAAATGAAGGAATTGGCCGGGCTAATTCCATTTAATAATTCTTGGTGCAAAGTTAACGGGTAGAGGTCAAAATGGAACAGGATTTTCAGAATGATATTGATGATATTATGCCTGCTCCCACAATTCTTTCACCTTTAATAAATCTCTTTTCATCGCATCAAAAACAACTTTTGGTGCGACCGTAATTTTATCCGCTCCCTGATCTGCTCCGCCCAGGGGATATTCAAGGTGAAGGCAAACCGGAGCCTGAATATTATTGTCTTTCAGTAATTTGAAATACGTTTTAAAGTCAATCATACCTTCTCCAAGCGGTACGTTTTTTGGTCCCCATTTGCCATTGGTTTTTTCCCACATAAAATCTTTCAAAACAATTGTCTTGATGCTTGGTTTTATCAATTCATACCCGGTTTGCCAGGAGAGTCCGCCTTCCAGCGTGGCGTGTCTGATATCATATTGGGCTCCCATATGGCTCAAATCTGCGTTTTTAAGTAATTCCCAGATTTCAAACAACGATGCGCCAACCATCCTTCCCGCATGATTTTGATAACATCCAGTAATACCAAGTTTTGTATTTAACTGGCTCAAAGCCATCACCTTATTCTGGTACTCATCAAGCGATTGTGGTATTGTTTTTTGGTCGTTGTATTTATACCAGTTCATGCGGTAATACTTAATCCCTTGCGCAGCAGCAACTTCCAGTACTTTTTTATCCAGGGGATTATTCACATCTTCAACAGCCGTAGCCATCAGTAACGGCGAAAAGCCTGCCTTTTTCATCGCTTCAACTGCGAGTGGAAGATCATTTTCAACACGTTCAGGCAATACATGTCCTTTTGGCCGGACTGTCAGATCTATTCCATCAAAACCAATTTCTCTGGCTGCATCGGCCATATCATTATAGTTCAAAAACTGCAAATGTTTTGAAAAAATATTGATTTTTGGAATGTTAGGTGCCGCCGTAATATTTTTGGAAAATACCTCGGGTGTTAGCAGGGGAACCAGGCTTCCGGCAAGAGCAGTATTGATCAGAAAGTTTCTTCGGGACAATGCGTTTGGCATAATTCGGTATTTTGATTGACTGCTTTGATAAAAGAAAAATGCGGAATCATTGATACTATTAAGGAGACGAACATTGAATCTTACTACCCGTATTAACAGTCCGCCAGAAGTGATAAATTGTATTGACGACTATATCAAAAATGAATGCTTCAATGCTGATCCTTTCGCGACAGGACGGGTTTGTCGATAGAATTTTCCATCAGCCAGAGAGCTTCAAAAACATTTGTCACATACAAAATGTGTTTACTGTATTTAAAATGTGGTATTTTTGTATCATGAATACATGGCCTGTTACAATCCGTTTTCAAGATTTATCCGAGTTGGATACTGTTGCGGCTTCTTTGTTAAAATTGGGAGAAAATGTTCCGGTTTGGCTATTCGACGGTCCCATGGGCGTTGGTAAAACCACGTTGATAAAAAAACTTTGCGAGCTTCTCGGCGTTAAATCCATGGTGCAAAGCCCTACTTTTTCTATTGTCAACGAATATATTACAAAAGACAAAAAAGTGATTTATCATTTTGATTTTTACAGGATCAGAAGTGAGGTGGAAGCACTCGATATAGGCATTGAAGAATACTTTGATTCGGGCGGATTTTGCTTTGTAGAGTGGCCGGAGAAAATTGAGTCACTCTGGCCGTATCCTCATTTATTGATAAAACTGAATTCCGATGAAACCGGCGAACGTGTTTTGGAAATCAGTGAAGTTAAAAACTGATATAAAGATTTGTCATATTACTCACCCAGTATAAATTTAATTTTTTACCTATTCCATGGCACAACCGCAAATAAAGGGTTTTGAAGAATTGGCAAAACAGTCGGCACTTTATCCGCAGGAGTCATTATTGGCAACCCGGAAAAATCAGAATTCCTTACTTATTGGTTTGCCAAGAGAAGTTTCGTTACAGGAAAACCGCATTGCACTTACGCCTGATGCAGTTAGTATTCTGGTAAGAAACGGACATGAAGTTTGGGTTGAAAAAAATGCCGGGAAAAGTGCCAATTTCTCAGATCATGATTATAGCGAGGCTGGCGCGAGCATAGTTCCGGGGCCAAAGGAAGTGTATCAGGCTAATCTGATTTTGAAAGTGGAACCGCTGGTTGAGGAAGAATTCAGTTTTATCAAAGCTGGTACCACACTTATTTCCGCACTGAATTTGCCAACACTGGAAAAGAAATATTTTGACCGGCTTAATGAAGCTAAAATCACGGGTATAGGTTATGAATTAATTGAAGACCAGGTAGGTGGAAAGCCCATTATCCGGGCTATGGGTGAAATTGCCGGAAGTACAGTTTTGCTTATCGCGGCAGAATATTTATCAAACCCGAATGGCGGACGCGGAATCATTCTGGGCGGTATTACGGGTGTGCCTCCAACCAAAATTGTGATTCTTGGTGCAGGTACGGTAGCGGAATATGCTACCCGCGCGGCACTGGGTTTTGGGGCGGATATCAAAATTTTTGACAAACATATTTATCGTTTACAAAGACTGAAATATTCTATCGGGCAAAATCTTTACACATCCATTATAGATTCAGATACGCTGGCAGAAGCAATCAGCCGTGCAGATGTTGTTATTGGGACCATGCGGGCTGAAAATGGATTGAGTCCGATGGTTGTGACGAAAGAAATGGTTGCAGGTATGAAACAGGGTTCTGTGATTATTGATGTGAGCATCGACCAGGGAGGATCTTTTGAAACGTCAAAAATGACAACGCATAAACATCCGATTTTCAAATATAAAGATGTCATACATTATTGTGTGCCCAACATTCCGTCGCGCGTTGCCAATACGGCGAGCACGGCTTTAAGCAATGTTTTTTTACCTTTTTTACTCCAAACCGGAACAATTGGGGGCATTGAAGAAATGATTTATGCCAATCGTTGGTTTATGAAAGGAGTGTATTGTCATAAAGGAACATTAACCAATTCGCACATTGCAAGAAGCTTCAACATGCGTTATAAGGATTTGACGCTGTTACTTGCTGCAAGAATGTGACGTAGGTTTTAGCTATTAGCGGATAGCTTTTAGCTTCACCAGGCGTGAAGAAACTTGACATTAAAAAATTAAGATCAATAAAACCGGCTAACGAGCGAAAAAGCTAACGGCTAAAAGCTAATAGCCAACAGCTAAAAAATTATGATTAACAACAGCAATGAAAATGCCATGATGGACGATGCCAACTCACCTGAGTTGAACCGGAAATTAATGGGATATGTGTCACAGGATTTTGTCCGGGTTTCGGATCAGCTGAAAGATGCGTCTTATCAGATACGCAAAAGAGGATTTTCGGAAAACCCTATTTTTGTCATTACCAATGAAGAGGTGGACCTGGGTGTTTTACTGATAGGGTCCACGGAAATGACAAACAGATACAATTACAGGGCGTCTTACATGCAGGAGTTTATTGACAGGAAACTGATCGGTGAGGAATCGGTTGATCTGTTTAAAGAAAACTATAAAAATGCCGATGAATACTGCTGTCTTTTTGCTTTGATCGGAGATTTTTCAGGGTTTATTTTTGTCCCTTATCCGGAAGACAATTAAATTTTTTCTATTAAAAAATATTTTTTCAGAAGCTGCTACTCACTGTTTTGTGTAGCAGCTTTTTATTTTTATACAAAATTATTGTAGAATTTATTCAGTTACATCTTATCATTATTATCCTTTAAAGAAGAAATGTAATTTTTACAATTATTAAAAAAATATAATAAGCATTAAGGAGAATAATTAAAATTATTTAATTAGGAATTATATTAAGATATTTGTTCATAATCCGGAAGTTCAGACCAATATTTTGTAATTCCGGAAAGCAACCTATGTTTTATTTTTAAAAAGTAAACTGTTTATGAAAGAAAAACTACTAAAAATTTTCCTGAAAGGTTTTGTGCCATTCGGGATATTTTTGTGCTTTGCCTTAACTGCGTCAGCTCAGGAGCGGACTGTGACAGGTAAAGTGACGGATGAAAATGGTGCAGGGCTGCCAGGTGCTTCTGTAACTATTAAAGGAACGACTGCTGGTACAAACTCGGATGCATCCGGAAATTTTAGTATCACTGGTGCTACAAATACTTCTACGATTGTTTTTTCTTCAATTGGTTATGCCAAACAAGAAATTGTTGTTGGAAATCAATCGGTTGTAAACGTTAAAATGGATGTAGATGTAGCGAACCTGAACGAGGTTGTTGTAACAGCCCTTGGTATCGCGAAAGAGGAAAGAAAAATCGGTTATTCGGTTTCGAAAATTGGTGGCGACGTAATGACAAAAGCTCGTGAAACTAACGTAGCTTACTCATTGGCAGGTCGTGTTGCCGGTTTGAATGTGAGTGGAACAAGCGGTGGTCCGGGTTCATCTGCCCGTATTTTGTTAAGAGGTATGGCCAGTTTCTCTGCTGGTTCTCCATTGTTTGTAATCAATGGTGTGCCAATGGACAACAGCCAGAGAAGAGATGGTAATTCAGGTGAATGGGGTGGAGCAGATCAGGGAGATGGTATTTCAAACATCAACCCGGATGATATCGACAACATGACAGTACTAAAAGGAGCAGCAGCTTCTGCGCTTTATGGTACACGTGCTGCAAACGGAGTAATTATTATCACGACAAAAGGTGGTAAAAAAGGTGCAATGGCTGTTGAATACAACGCGAATGCGGTTGCGGATAAAGCCATTAACTACACCGATTATCAGTACGAGTATGGACAAGGCCAGCATAATATTAAACCAACTAACATTACAAGTGCGCTAAACAGCGGTATGTATAGCTGGGGTGCTAAAATGGATGGACAGCCATTTACTCAGTTTGACGGTAAGCAATATGCCTATTCTCCTGTTAAAGATAACATGAGTAAATTTTACAGAGCCGGTTCTACATTTACCAATTCTGTATCGGTTTCAAACGGTAATGACAACGGTACTTTCAGATTGTCTTTCGCAAATCTTGCTAACAAATCAATTCTTAGAAATAGTGGTCTGGATCGTAAAACTTTCAACTTCACTGGTTCTCAGAAATTTGGTAACAAGCTTAAAATTGATCTGATGGTGAATTATGTGGATGAAAAATTCAATAACAAACCTCAGTTGAGCGATGGCCCGATGAATGCTAACAACATCAACTTCCTTGCAACAACGGTTAATCAGACTGCTTTACAGCCAGGATATGATATAAATTCACCGGTTGGAGCTGAAATTCAGTATAATGACGATATCTATGTTACAAACCCATGGTTTGTGGTTAACAGATATGACAATGACTTGAAAAGAAAACGTTTTATCACAGCATTAACTGCGCGTTATGACATCACAAGCTGGTTGTATGCAATGGGTAGAGTTGGTTATGACCGTATCAATGACGGTTTGTTTAAAATTACGCCAACAGGAACAGCGTTTTCGTCAAATCAAATGGGATCTCTGGACGATCAGCGCAACAGTGAGATCAATGAGCTGAACATGGATGCTTTCCTTGGATCGACAAAAAACTTCACAGAAGATCTAAGTCTTGACGTATTGGTGGGAGGTTCTATCAGAAAAAACAGCTACGAATCCATGAAAATTGGTGGTGGTCCGTTTGTAATTCCATTCTTTTACAGCTGGTCTAACGTAGTTTCTTTCAATAGAGATTACAACTTCAACAAAAAAGAAACACATTCAGGTTTCTATACAGTTGACTTGTCTTACAAAAACTTCACATTAAATACATCTGGTCGTTACGATGCATTTTCAACTTTGCCAAAAGGCGATTATGGCGTATTTACACCTTCTGTTTCAGCCAGCTATAATTTTGCTGATTTGCTTAAACTGTCGAACTTCAATTATGGTAAGTTGAGAGCTTCTTATGCGCAGGTAAGTGGTGAGGCTGATCCTTATCAAACTTCTCAATATTATACAATCGGTAGTACAATCGGTGGTATCACAACGGGATCATTTGATAATAAGCTTCCTAACCTGAGACTGAAACCTTACGTTTTGACCGAGATTGAAATTGGTACAGAATTGAAATTCTACCAAAACCGCTTAGGTCTTGACGTGGCTTATTTCACGCGTAAAACTAAAAACGAGATCATCGACGGTTCTCTTTCTCAGGCAACTGGTTACACAAGTCAGTTCATCGCAACAGGTCAGACTAAAAACTCTGGTTTGGAAGCAATGTTGAATATTGTTCCTGTTCAGACAGACAAATTCCGCTGGTCTTCATCGATTAACTTTACTGCAATCAAAAACCGTATCAAAGAAATCGATGGTACTGGTAATGCAGAAGAAGTGAAAGTATTGGGAACTTATCGTCCTTTAAATGCTAATACAGCTTTAATTAAGGGTATGGCAGGTCCTCAGATTTATGCTTATGACTATTTGCTTGATGCGAATGGTAATCACGTGATCGATGCAACGGGTGTGCCGATCAGAGACCCGAAACAAAAAGCAATGGGTTCTGTATTGCCAAAAGTTTACGGCGGATGGAATAACGAATTCTCATACAGCGGTTTCAACCTTGCATTCCTGATCGACTACAAGTTTGGTAACAAAGTGTTGTCTGCAACAAATTATTACACAACATTCCGCGGACTTAACAAAAACACTTTGGAAGGTCGTGAAAACAATTCGGTTGTAGCGCAAGGCGTTTTGGAAACGGGCGAGCAAAATACAAAGGGCGTAGATGCTCAGGATTACTATCAGGAACTTGCCAGAAGAATTTCATCGATGAACGTCTTGAATGGCAGTTTTGTAAAACTTCGTCAGGTGACATTCGGATACACGTTAACATCTAAAATGCTGGGTAAATTACCTTTCGAATCAATCGGTCTTTCTTTTGTAGCGCGTAACTTACTGACATTGGTAAGACATACGGACAACATCGATCCGGAAGCTGGCTTCTCTGCTGCCATTAATTATGCAGGTATTGAAGGAGGAAGCTTGCCAGCGACAAGATCATATGGTTTGAATGTTAGCGTTAAATTCAAAAAATAAGAATTATGAAAAAAATATCAAAGCTAATAGTATTTTCTCTCCTGCTGGTATCATCTGCATGTACCGACAAGTTTGAGGAAATTAACACAGATCCGAATAAAACGAGCGCTGCTGTTTTTAATGCGAATTATCTTTTGTCGCAAACACAGTACTCTTATTCAAACACAGGTTACTCACAGCTTTTGTTCCAAAGCATGTGGACTCAGGTGCTTGCTTCAACGTTTTCTTACTATGGAAATGGTGACAAATATCGTGCGTCAGGAAGTTTTGTTTCTTACCAGAGCAGCATTTTTACGGATAGCTACAATGCAGCTTCCCGTGCAGTTGAAATGCAGAATCTGGTTGCAGACAAACCGGAAATGTCGAATTTGTATAACATCGGTGCCATCATGAAGGTATTGTGTATTGCACGTGTAACGGATAGTTATGGTGATGCACCTTATTCAGAAGCACTTCAGGCGAAATCAGAAATTTATGCACCTAAATACGATACGCAGCAGGAGATTTATTCTTCAATGCTGACGGAATTGGAGACAGCTGTAAAAAATCTTGACGCTGCAAAATCGGGTCCAACTGCTGATTTATTCTATGCCGGTAATATCGCGCAATGGAAAAAATTTGGTTATTCTTTGATGCTTCGTTTGGCTATGCGTATGACAAAAGTTGACGCGGCAATGGCCAAAACATGGGCTGAAAAAGCAGTAGCCGGTGGTGTGTTTACAAGCATAACGGATAATGCCAAAGTTGTTACTGATAACGGAACAGGAAATTCTAATGCTACAACAAATGCGTTGAGAGTTGCGGATGATTACCGTGAAGTTCGTTGGAGCAAAACGTTTATTGATTACCTGAAAGCAACAAAAGATCCAAGAATCTCTGCGGTTGCGGAAGTATCGAAACAAGGATATACCAACAATTCAAACCAGGATTTGGCTGGTGATAATACAGAAGCACTTCAGATTGGTCTGCCAAACGGATATGACTTGAATGGTGGAGCGACTGATATTTCAACAAGCGCAACTTTTCCAGGTGACTCTCCGGCAGATCCAAGTATCAAAGATGATAAAGTGGCTCGTGTTGGAAAATATTCAAGACCACGTACATCTGTTTACCTGGATAGAAGCGGTACCAATTTTATCCTTACTTATGGAGAAACGGAATTGATGCTGGCCGAAGCAAAAGTAAGAGGATGGAACGTAACCGGAACTGCTGCGGAACATTACAGCAATGGCGTAACGGCATCCATCGCTTCCCTGGCTCAGTTTAATAAAATAACGGTTTCAGATGCAGCCATCACTTCTGCTATCTCAGGAACTGCTGCGTTTTTGTCAGCTAATCCTTTGGCTTCTTCAACAGAAGGTGCATTGAAACAGATTAACGAACAATATTGGGTAACTACTGGTACCTTGTTCAATTTTATCGAAACATGGAACAACTGGAAAAGATCAGGATATCCTGTTTTGACTCCGGTAGTTTATCCGGGTGGATTCTCAAACGGAACCATTCCAAGAAGAATTCCTTATGGTGCTAACGAGCCGGTTCAAAATCCAAAAGGATATGCAGAAGCACTGAGCCGTTTAGGTGGCACAGACAGTTTCACTGCCAGAACCTGGTGGGACAAACAATAATTAATGTAAAACGGGAGAGATTTTCTCCCGTTTTATTCAAAGAAATATTAAATGAAAACTTCAACACTTTGTTGAAGTTTTTTTAGTTTTTATATAATATCTTTCGTTACATTATTCATATTTTTTTCATGTCGACGAACAGGAAGTTGCCACGTTACCTATTACCGATCCTCTTATCAAGCTTTTTCATTTCCGTTGTGAAAGCGCAGCAGCCGCTTTTTCAGTTATTGACACCTAAACAGACTAACATCGAATTTCGTAATGACATTAATGAAGACGAAAGTCTGAATGTAATGGCCTATGAATATTTTTACAATGGCGGTGGCGTTGCCGTTGGTGACGTGAATAATGATGGTTTTGATGATGTGTTTTTTACATCAAATATGAAGTCAAATAAGCTTTATCTAAATCTTGGAGCGGCAAACGGGACAGGTATAAAGTTCAAAGACATAACAGGTTCGGCAGGAAAAGGCCTGGAAGGAAGAAAAGGCGGCTGGAAAACCGGCGTCACGATGGCCGATGTAAATGGTGACGGATTGCTGGATATTCACATTTGTTACTCAGGCAAAGTTGATGATGATACAAGAAAAAATCAGCTGTTTATAAACCAGGGCGTTAAAAATGGTTCGGTAAGTTTTGTAGAACAGGCAAAGGAATATGGACTGGATAATATCAGTTACAGCACACAAGCCAATTTTTTTGATTTTGACAACGATGGCGATCTGGACATGTTCCTTTTGAACCACAGCGTCAAAAAAATTGACAACATGGAACTGGCCAATTTTCGTAAAGAAACGGATGAACTGGCGGGTAATAAACTATTTGAAAACAAGAATAACAAATTTGTTGAAGTAACAAAAAAAGCAGGCATTTATCAATATCCGTTAACCTTCGGTTTGGGGGTAGCCATTGCTGATATTAACCTCGATGGCTGGCAGGATATCTATGTCACGAATGATTATAATGAGCCGGATTATTTATATATCAATAATGGAAATGGCACTTTTCGTGAAGACTCCCAGAATTGTTTCCGCCATTTAGCCCAGTTTTCCATGGGGCTGGATATAGCTGATTTTAACAACGACGGCTTTCCGGATATCATGTCACTGGACATGCTTCCCGAAGATAATCAGCGCCAGAAGCTTTTGCAGCTTCAGGAAAATTACGAATCATTTGAATTGATGATGAAGCAAAATTTGTATAAGCAGTATATGCGGAATATGCTTCAATTGAATAATGGTGATGGAACATTTAGTGAGATCGGGCAAATCTCGGGTGTTTCAAATACGGACTGGAGTTGGTGTCCACTTTTTGCTGACTTTGATAATGATGGATATAAGGATTTGTTTGTAAGTAACGGTTATCTGAGAGATTACACCCATAAAGATTTTCTCAGGTATTGGGGTGATTACAAAATTCGGCAGGCGATGAATAAAGAGCCATTTTTGCTTATGGATCTTGTCAAAGCAATGCCGTCAACAAAACTTGCGAATTATATATTTAAAAATAATAAAGACCTGACTTTTAGTAAAATGCAGGATACCTGGGGCTTAAACAATCCGTCCATTTCAAGTGGCGCAGTTTATGCTGATCTTGATAATGACGGAGATCTGGACCTTGTGGTAAACAATATCAATGAGCCTGCTTTTGTATACCAGAATATGGGTCGGGAGCAATTGAAATCATCATATTTGCAGATAAGACTGAAACAGCCGGAAGGTAATATAAATGCCATAGGAGCAAAGGTTTATTTACTTACAAAAGGGAAAACACAATACCAGGAGGTAAATCCAAACCGTGGATACTTATCTTCACTACCCGTAAAACTTCATTTTGGATTAGGAAATGATACCCAGGTTGATTCTGTAAGAATAATCTGGCCGGACCAGAAGGAGCAGTATCTTGTGAACGTGGCTGCAAATCAGTTACTGGTCGTTGAAAAACAAGCGGGCAAATTGAAAAAGGCGAAAACAGAGCCTAAAAAAGAACAGACTGTTTTTACAAAAGCAGAAAATCTGATTACGTATCAACATGAGGGTTTCAATGAAAATGATTTCAAAAGACAGCCATTAATGTTGTCGATGTATTCGCAGACCGGTCCGGTTATTGCCAAAGGTGATGTGAATAAAGATGGTCTGGAAGATATTTATATCAGCGGGGATCAGAATAAACAGGCGAAAATTTACTTGCAGGATACCAAGGGTGATTTTAAGGAAATGCCTGGTTTCGCCATCGGGGATGAAAATTTATCCGGCAATTCGGCAGCACTTTTTTTTGATGCGAATGGTGATGGTTATGATGATCTGTATATTGCCAAAGGCGGTTATTCACTTTTTGAGCCAAATACATTTTCTCTTCAGGATGAGATTTATTTAAGTGATGGAAAAGGAAAACTGAATCTGGCCGTATTGTCCATGCCGAATATGAAGGCAAGCAGTAAATCCTGTGTCAGGGCTTGTGATTATGATGGTGATGGTGACCAGGATCTGTTTGTAGGTGGACGGATTATTCCTGGCCGTTATCCCGAAACGCCAACTTCATTTCTTCTGACCAATAACGGAAAAGGAGAATTCACTGTTACAACAATTCCATTTTCAAAAGTAGGCATGGTTACTGACGCACAGTGGGCCGATCTTGACGATGATGGAAGAAAGGATCTGATCATCTGCGGAGAGTTTATGCCGATTAAGGTTTACGCCAATACCAAAGAAGGTTTTGTTGATAAAACGCTTCAGTATTTCGCAGAGGAAGAATCCGGTTCCTGGTCTTCCATGATAATTGAAGATCTGGATGGAGATGGAATGAAGGATATTGTGGCCGGAAATTTTGGTGTAAATTCTCAGATCAAAGTTTCTCACAAAGAGCCGGGAGAATTATATTTTGCTGATTTTGACAAAAATGGCTCCATTGATCCTTTTTTCAATTTTTATGTTCAGGGAAAATCATATCCGTTTGTAAGTCGAGATGAGCTTAACGACCAGATTTATCCGATGCGCAAAAAATTCGCCTTTTATAGAGATTACGCCAATGCCGGCATTACCGATATTTTCGCGCCGGAAGTATTGGCGAAAGCCGGTAAGCTGGTATTTAATGAAGCACGTTCTGTTTGTTTTATGAATAAAAATAGTCGTTTTGAAAAACAAATTTTGCCCTTACAGGCTCAGTTTGCGCCCGTCACTTCAATTTTGTATCAGGATTTTGACCATGATGGCAATAATGATTTACTACTGCTTGGAAACAAATCGGACAACCGGCTTAAACTGGGAAGTATGGATGCAAACTATGGATGCCTGCTGCGCGGTGACGGAAAAGGGAAATTCGATTATGTAAACCAGACGCAATCAGGCCTTTCGGTGGCCGGCGATGTTAAATCGGCTTTTGAAATAAAAGTTAAAAAACAGCCATTCCTGGTCATCGGAGCCTTCAATAAACCCTTGCAGTTTTACCAATCTGAGAAAAAGTAATGAAGAGATTTTTACTAATAAGTTTGTTTTTTTGTCGGTTGACCCATGCTCAAAATCCTGGAAGAGAACTGGACGCACATTTGCAGCCAGCTATTTTCGCGATAACAATGGTAATGATCCACGATGTTGCCAATCCACCAGCCGCGAGCCGTTTTTATACTTATTGTCTTTTAGGGGCTCAGGAGATTGTTTCTCAAAACAACAAATCAATCGTATCTCCAACGGCCTACATTAATGATTTAAACAAAATCGAAATAGAAACCAAAGGTAAATATGATTACAAAATTGCTGCATTATACTGTATACTTGAAACAGGAAAAATCATTCTGCCATCAGGGTATATGCTGGAAGAGGACGAAACGAAATTTGTCAGCACTTTAAAAAAGCAGGGTTATTCTGAGTCTATTATCGAACAATCCATTCTGGTGGCTCAGGAAGTTGCAAAAAAAATTATCGTTATTTCTTCCCAGGATAATTATTCCAGACTAAGTACAAGGTTAAGATATCGCCCGGTTAAAGGTGAGGGTTACTGGTATCCGACTCCTCCGGGTTACATTGAAGGTGTCGAACCACACTGGCGGACAATCCGTCCTGTTATGATTGATTCCAGCAGTCAATTTAAACCAAAACCAGAAGTGCCATTCAGCAAGGATACTTCCAGCGCTTTCTATAAACTGGCTTATGAAGTTTATTCCGAAGGAAAAAATCTGAATGAGAAAAACCGTGCAATTGCATCCTACTGGGATTGCAATCCTTTTGCCATCAACACATCCGGACACATGATGATCGGGTTCAAAAAAATAAGTCCGGGTGGGCATTGGATGAATATTACCAGTATTGCTACTACAAAAGCAAAAGTAGATCTTGATCACGGTATCATGATTCACGCTATTGTTGCCGGTACTTTGATGGATGCCTTTATCAGTTGTTGGGACGAAAAATATAAAGGAAGCCGTGTCCGTCCGGAAACGGTCATTAACCGGTATATCGATCCCCGTTGGCAGCCGCTTTTACAAACGCCCCCTTTTCCGGAATATACCAGTGGACACAGTGTGATCTCCTCTGCTGTGGCGGAAGTACTGACCTATTTTTTAGGTGATAAATTTGCTTTTACTGACAATACAGAAGTGATCTTCGAATTGCCAACCCGCGATTTTACTTCCTTCCGCCAGGCTGCTGATGAAGCATCCATATCAAGACTTTACGGTGGAATTCACTTCCGGGATGCCATTGTCAACGGACAGGATCAGGGCAGGAGAGTTGGTACTTTCATCATTGGTAAAATTAAAGAAAAAGGGGTAAAACCTTTGTAAGCGAAATCAATATGCCAATTCATCACATTTGATCTTACTGCCGTAAAGTATTAATTGTATCTTTGAATTCACTTCCTGCCAGACTTTAACATAGGCAGCTCTGTGAATTCAAAAACAATTGTCCTGAAAAATTAATGAATAAATATTCCGCTGTTTTCTTCTTTTTATTCTGTTCGACGATTTTAGCTTTAAAAACTTATGCAGCTAATATGGGAGAAAGCGATTCTTTGAGGACAGCTTGGAATTCTTCGATGTATATATCAGATGCTCAGGCAGACTCAGTTACCGGCCCTGGAAAATCAACAGAATCTGATTGGAGCTTTGGATTAAACGGCGGTTATAGTTATAGGTTACCTAATGCCGGAACACGTTCGGATACACCTTATTCAAAATATTTTAGAGAGTTAAAAACCGGCTTTTCGATAGGTGCAGATGCTCATAAATTTCTTTGGCCGCATATTGGATTGGGTTTGAAATATAATTTTTACAAAAGCAAAGGTGAGTATAATGCAGATTTCAGTGATGATGTTTCCATTCAGTTTATAGGCCCGTCTGTTGTGTATCAATCTCCTTTTGAAAATGGGAAAACATCTGTTTTAGCCGGATTTGCAATGGGATATCAGTCCTATAAAAATAATGCAAGAGCATACGGGAAGGATTTTACTTTAAAGGGAAATGCAACCGGCTGGGCCGTCAGCCTTGGGCTTGAACAAAAATTGAGTAACCATCTGGCCATTAATCTTTCAGGTGCCTGTTACCTTGGCACATCCTACAAATTCAGAAAAGAAATGGCAGGGCAAACCGAGACAATCAAGCTATCAAGAGAAAATTTTGAAGATTTGTCACGCATTGAAATAACGCTGGGAATAAAATTTCTGCAATAATGCTTCCTATTATTTTATGATTAAGTAAGGGAAAAGTTGGACAAAAAAGTCTTACTTCCGAATCCTTTGCCGGTTAGCTTAAAATTATTTATTCAAACGGTAGATTACCGTAATTTTAGACTTAACCAGTTAAGCATTTTCAATCTTTTCTTTCATAAGATTTCCAGTTTCTAAACCGCTGGATACAAATCGAAGCATGATGTTAAAACCGCGTTTATTGTTAATTCTTTGCGCAATACTTTGCTGCATCTCCTTTCCCTCATTCGCTTCTTCTCCGAAGCCGGGTAAAGATAAAAAGCCACTTGTAGTCTTTGTGACAGGTGATCACGAGTATAGTGGCGAAGCAACTTTGCCTTTAATCGCTGCCGAACTTGAAAAAAACTACGGTATGCGAACGATCGTTTTGAAGGCATATCCTGACCATAATGCTGAAAAGGATATTCCTGGTCTGGAGGTTTTAAAAGATGCTGATCTGGTTGTTTTCTACCTTCGCTGGCGGCAATTACCCAAAGAACAGCTTGCCCACATTGAAGCTTATCTTAAAACAGGAAAACCGGTGATGGGTTTCCGGACTACTACGCACGCTTTCAACTACCCTAAAGGTGATGAAAATGAGAAATGGAATGCATTTGGCGAATTTGCCCTGAATGCGCCTCCCGGCTGGGGTGGAAAAGCTGCTCATACGCATTATGGACACAATAGCAGCACAGATGTTTCGGTGATTGCGGCGCAGGCAAATAACCCGATACTGACCGGAGTTTCTCCGAATTTTCACGCCCGCTCATGGTTATACCGTGTTTTGCCGGATTATCCAACCAAAGGTTCAACCTGGCTTTTAATGGGCAAATCGGTTAACCCGGATAAAGAAGCAATTGAAAATCCTGTGGCCTGGACGGGTACCAACTCTTTTGGTGGAAAGGTTTTCATGACTACGCTGGGTCATCCGGACGACTTCAAACTTGAACCGTTTCAACATCTGATAATCAATGCCATTCACTGGGAACTGGGTCAGAAAGTACCGAAAACCTGGAAAGGTAAAATTGATATTAATGTGCCTTACAGAGAAGCAAAATAGTTTAATCTGATATATAGCGCGTACTCTTTGGCATAGCCAAGCCTTTCTTAAATTTTTGAATCATTATCAAAAATCAAAATGTCTAAACCCCATAAAATAAGCTTCAATGTATCAGTCATCCTTTTCTCCCTGGCTATCATTGCGTTCAGCGCTTTTCAGTTCAGTGAACCGAATACGCTGAAAATAAAAAAAGGATCTCACATCATTCTGATCGGCAATAACCTGGGATCACGTATGATGAATTACGGTTCATTTGAAACCGAAATGCAGGTCAGATATCCGGATAGTTCTCTTTACATCCGCAACATGTGCGATGGCGGTGATACACCCGGATTCCGTCCCCACGCCAGCCGTAATTTGCCATGGGCATTTCCGGGAGCTGAAAAATTTCAGACAGAACTGGCCAATAATTCTCAAAGTGAAGGACATTTTGAAACCCCGGATCAATGGCTGACCCGTTTGAAAACAGATATTATCATAGCCTTTTTCGGTTATAATGAATCTTTTAACGGTCCGCAGGGTGTTGCCAATTACAAGGCTGAACTGGATGCTTTTGTGAAGTATACTTTGAGCCAGAAATACAATGGCGTTTCAGCGCCGCAACTGGCGTTGGTATCACCAATTGCTTTTGAAGATTTGTCTTCCAAAATGGATCTGCCAAACGGGAAGAAGGAAAATATCAACATTGCGCTATATGCCAAAGCAATGAAAGAAGTGGCGGACCAGAATAAAGTGCTCTATGTGGACGCCTTTACGCCTTCTCAGAAATGGTATGATACAACAGCAGAACCATTGACCATTGACGGTTCTCAACTTACTGTCGCAGGTTACGAAAAATTTGGATTATTGTTATCCGACCAGCTTTTTGGAAAGGTAAAACCAAAGGCTGAGGCAAACCGGAAATTGGTGGATGCAGCCGTTTTGGAAAAGAACTGGATGTGGCATAATGATATCAAAATCCCGAATGGCGTGCATGTTTACGGTCGCCGCTACAATCCTTTTGGTCAGGATAATTACCCTGCAGAAATTCAGAAAATACGTGAGTTAACCGACATCCGTGACCAGGCTGTCTGGCTTGCTGCATCGAAAGGTGAGAAACTGGATCTGGCGGTTGCAGATAAAAATACTTCGCCGTTGCCTCCGGTAAAAACCAATTTTAATCCTGAGAAAAACGGAAGTTTGACTTATTTGTATGGTGCCGATGCCTTGGCAAAACTGAAAGTGCCGGAAGGATATAAAATTGAGCTTTTTGCTTCGGAAGAGGAATTTCCGGATCTGGCAAAACCTATGCAGATGTCTTTTGATAATAAGGGCAGACTTTGGATTGCAACCATGCCAAGTTATCCGCATTACAAACCTGGTGATTCTAAACCGAACGACAAAATCATCATTCTGGAAGATACTAACAATGACGGAAAGGCTGACAAGCAAACCGTTTTTGCTGACGGCTTACATCTTCCGCTTGGTTTTGAAATTGCGAAAGAAGGTGTATATGTTTCGCAGGGAACAAATCTGAAAATCCTGATGGATACAGATGGTGATGGAAAGGCTGATAAAAGTGAAATTTTATTAAGTGGTTTTGATGACCATGATACGCACCATAACAGTCACGCATTCACGGTCGATCCTTCGGGAGCAATTTATTCTGGTGAAGGTGTGTTTTTGCATACCAATGTTGAAACTTCTTACGGTCCGGTGCGTGCGACTAATGGCGGGTTTTATCGTTATGCGCCACAACTCCATAAGCTGGAACGGACGGCGCAGCTTTCAATCCCTAATCCATGGGGAATTGCTTTTGATGATTGGGGCCAACCGTTTTTTGCAGAAACTTCCGGTCCGGATGTGCGCTGGATGATGCCAGGATCTGTTTTACCAAGATATGGCGAATTCACGCATAAAGGCCCGACACTGATTGAAGAAGCGCATAAAGTGCGTCCGACGTCCGGTCTGGAATTTGTTTCGAGCCGTCATTTTCCTGACAATATTCAGGGAGATTTCCTGATCAATAATACGATCGGATTTTTAGGTACAAAAGAACATACATTGACAGATGATGGAACAGGTTATGCCAGTCACCACAGAGCCGATCTGCTTGTTAGTGAAGATAAAAATTTCCGCCCGGTGGATATGGAATTTGCTCCGGATGGTTCGCTTTATGTAATTGACTGGCACAATATTCTGATTGGTCATATGCAGCATAATGCACGTGATCCTTTACGTGATCATTCTCATGGACGGGTTTACCGCATAACTTATCCGTCGCGACCATTGGTTAAACCGGCCAAAATTGACGGAGCCAGTATCGAAGAACTTTTTGAAAATCTTAAACTTCCGGAATACCGTACCCGGTATAGAACACGTCGTGAGCTGAGAGGAAGAGACGTTACGCAGGTTTTGTCAAAACTTACGGTTTGGGTAAATGGACTGGATAAAAATGATCCTAAATATGAGCACCATCTTTTGGAAGGACTTTGGGTGAGCTGGGGTATGGATAAAGTTGATCAAAAACTTCTGAAACAGGTTTTGAAAGCAAAAGATTACCATGCGAGAGCCGCCGCTGTGAATGTCGTGCGTTATACCGGGCATCAGGTTCCTGACCAGGCGAATTTATTGATGCAGGCTGCTCAGGATGACAACAGCCGGGTTCGTCTTGCAGCGGTTGTTGCCGCTTCCTGGATTGGTAAGGAAAAAGGTTTGCCTATTCTTGCAGAAGCTAAGAAAAAACCATTGGACGAATGGAGTATCCACGCATATGATGCCGCAGTTGCCCATTTGAAAGGTGAAAATGTCAAAAAGGAAAAAGAGGAAATTACAAATTCCGGCTTGAAGGGAAATGAGCTTACACTTTTCAATCAGGGAAAAATAATTTATGCAAAAGATGGTTACTGCACTACCTGCCACCAGCCTGACGGAAAAGGACTTGAAGCTTCCGGTTTTCCTCCGTTAACTGGCAATAAATGGGTAATGGGAAGTGATGAGCGTTTGATCAAAATCGTACTTAAAGGACTGCTTGGACCAATAGATGTAAATGGTAAAAAATATCCGGGACAGGTTCCTATGACGCCTTTTGGCGGTCTGTTGAACGATAATGAGGTAGCGGCTGTGCTAACCTATGTCAGAAACTCTTTTGGAAATAAAGGGCCGGCAATTCTTCCCGATAAGGTGAAGAAGGTAAGAGCAGCTTCTGAAAAGAAAATCGACTTTTATGCCCCCGATCAATTGTTAAAAGAGTATCCGATGGATAAGTAATCTGTAAAGTTTTTAGAAAGCGGGACACCTGAATTTTTTTAGGTGTCCCGCTTTTTTATACCTTGTAGCAGAAATTGAAACTTCGTCTCAATTTTACATATATTTCAGAAATCAGTTTGATTTTCCGGCCTTGTATTAATCCAGAAATCGATACGTTTAAAACAGCTTAAAAAAATTCAGCAGATTAGGACCAACGCGGTTCAGATCGAAATAATCCGGGATCATTTCCTGTTGCTGAATACTATACATTTCTACATCATGGTGAAACAATTTTCCGCTTTTTTGATTTTTCTTATCGTCCTTATTTTCCTAAGCTACATTTATTATTTTTCTGTTGATTTTCCATTTCAGGATGATCTGCTGCTTATCGATTTCATAGAAAAGGTAGACTCAGGAAATTTAGGTTTTGCTACTTTTTTTAAGGAGTTATTCAAAACATATAACGATCATAAAGTTGTAATTCCACGCCTGATCAGTCTTGTTGATTTTAAGATCAATGGCTATCTGAATTTCAAAACTTACATTGGGCTGATTTCAATAAATCTGCTTTATATTCTTTATTTTTTATACAATCAATTTAAAAAAATCAAGCTTCCGCTTTTCTATTTCTTACCTGTTCCGTTGTTGTTTTTACATCCGCAGTATCACGATGTCTCGTTATGGGCAATTAATGGGATGCAGCATTCTTTCTTAACAGCATTCCTCGTATCAGCCATTTATTTAATCTCTAAAAATACAAAGCAAGGCTTTTATGGAGCTGTCGTTTTCTGTTTTTTGGCCACATTTACGCATGGCAACGGGATACTTTCATTTCCTGCAATTATCTTTTATCTGCTTTGTTACAAAGAGTTTAAGAAAGCGGCTGGTTTTGCCGGTTTTATGTTTCTGGCTTTGGGTATCTACCTGGCGGGGTATGAAACAGGGCAGGCTGCCGGTTTGCCGCCGACAATCAGCGTTTTTGTTTTCTCCCTGCTCGGATTTATTGGCGCCAGCATGTCCGAATGGGATAATTATTTGCTTTATGCTGTACTTTGGGGCGGGCTGATCGTCTTTTTTGCAGCTTTCCTGATATTCAGAATGATCCGTTCGGGCTTTGAACAAAAGGTAAATTACAAACCACAGGTGAACGTGGAATTGTTGACTTTGCTTGGTTTTATCTTTATTACGAGCTCTGTTATCGCTGTTTTCAGGTCATGGCAGGGTGTCACACTGACAAGCAGATTTCAACTTTATGCAGCGCTGAGCTCCTGTATTTTCTACCTTTTACTTTTGAACTATTCCCGGATTTTCAGGAGTAAAAATGTTTTTCTTGTTATCACATTTTTAAGTATCGGCTATTGGGCACACACCTATTACAGATATACCGATATAGTTGCCGATAAGAGAACAAAATACCTGGCTGATATCTACAACTGGCGATATGATAAAGTTTTTCTGACAGTGGAGCAAAGTTTACTGGATAACGCCGCATTTTACCTTTTCCCTGCATACAAAAAAGGTATTTTCAGATTGCCGGAATCCATAATCAGTAAAAATGAATTGGATTCGCTGATTTCTTACAATAAAAATTCCCGTATCAGTGCAACGGTTCAGCTAAGAAAACATCCTGGCCTGCGTCCGGATAAAAATGATCTCATTCCGGATACTACTTACTATCTGGTCAATGAAAAAATGCCAGGAGCAAATTCATTTTTTAACGACAGGTTCGTGGTTTTAAGATCCCGCACTTCAAATATCAACTATCTGCTCTGTGCCAATCCTGAAAAGGAAGGCAGAAAGGCATGGCTGACAAAGGCACAATATCACAAAGATGGCTTCCAGTGTTTTGTTCAAAACAGAAATTTTCCTACCGGTCAGTATGAAATCGGATTGCTGGATATCAATTCCAAAGGGGAAAAGAAATTTGTTTTGTTTACTGAATCGCTTATAGTTCAGAACGAAAAGTTAAGGGTAGAACCGTAAATTATTCAAAGTAAACAAGTCGGTTTTTCTCAAAATTTACACCAATTGTAAAATATGGTTTTCGGTTTAAATATTTTGCCTTTTCCTGGATTTTCTTGTTATTTTTCCTAAAACTAAAACTGCGGATGACGACCGTATTTTTGAATATAATGTGCAGATCACATTATATTTTTTAGTCGCGCATTCCCTGTTTCCTGCTATCAACGGTCGATAATCGGGTACTTTTCGATTTGTCTAAATTGTAAAAACTTGTCAGGTTTATATCTTAAACCGGTTAGGTAAAGGCGCAAAAAATTCGTATCTTTGTATGTTTAAAAAGCCCCTGATAAGGCTCTTTTTTTCGTAGAGTAAAACAAACTATATGGCAAACGAAATAGCGAGTGAAGTAAATAATTATTCAGCCGATAACATCCAGGTTCTTGAAGGTTTAGAGGCCGTACGTAAACGTCCGGCCATGTACATTGGTGATACTGGTTTTAAAGGCGTTCACCATTTGATTTGGGAAGTAGTTGACAACTCCATTGACGAAGCAATGGCCGGCTACTGTGACACGATCAACGTTACGATTGAAGAAGATAATTCCATTACCGTTCAGGATAATGGCCGCGGGATTCCAACCGGGCTTATGGCCAAGGAAAAGAAATCAGCTTTGGAAGTAGTTTTGACAGTACTTCACGCGGGTGGTAAATTTGATAAAGACACTTATAAAGTTTCCGGAGGTTTGCATGGTGTGGGTGTATCCTGCGTAAATGCACTTTCAATTCATTTGCGTGTGGAAATCCACCGTGAAGGAAAAATATTTGAACAGGAATACAGTGAAGGAAAACCTTTGTATCCTGTACGTGTAATTGGTGATTCAGAAAAAACAGGGACGTTTATCCATTTCAAACCGGATGCAACGATTTTTACTGTTACTGAATACAAATATGAAACGGTTGCAACCAGACTTCGAGAACTTTCCTTTTTGAACAAAGGAATCCGCATTACGCTGGAAGATAAGCGCGAGCAGGACGAAAACGGTGTGAACCGTGGTGAAGAATTTCACTCAGAAATTGGTCTGAACGAATTTGTACTTTACCTTGAAGGAACACGTCAGGCATTAATACCTGAGCCGATCTACATGGAAAATACAAAAGGTTCTGTGCCGGTTGAAATTGCGATGATGTATAATACTTCATACGGAGAAAATGTTTTTTCTTATGTGAACAACATCAACACGGTTGAAGGTGGTACACACGTGCAAGGTTTCAGGGCTGCTTTGACAAGAACGCTGAAAAACTACGCGGACAAGTCGGGTGTGCTTGCGAAAGAAAAGATCGAAATCAGCGGTGATGATTTTCGTGAAGGTTTGACGGCCGTAATTTCTGTAAAAGTAGCAGAACCTCAGTTTGAAGGTCAGACTAAAACAAAACTTGGTAACTCTGAAGTTGTTAGTGTGGTAAGTCAGGTGGTGGCAGAAATGCTTGATACTTATCTTGCCGAGCATCCAAAGGAAGCCAGAACCATAATTGACAAAGTTATCCTTGCTGCAAAAGCACGTATCGCTGCCAAAAAGGCGCGTGAAATGGTGCAGCGTAAGAATATTTTGACAGGAACAGGTTTGCCGGGGAAACTTTCAGACTGTTCAGAAACGGATCCTGCGGTATGCGAATTATATCTTGTCGAAGGGGATTCTGCTGGTGGAACAGCGAAACAAGGCCGTAACCGTGCATTCCAGGCAATTCTTCCATTGAGAGGTAAGATTCTTAATGTTGAAAAAGCACAGGAATACCGGATCTACGAAAATGAAGAGATCAAGAATATGTTCACCGCCATGGGTGTACAGATCGGAAAAGATGGTGACGAAAGGGCTTTGAATATTGACAAACTGCGTTACCACAAGATTGTAATCATGACGGATGCGGATATTGACGGTAGTCACATTCGTACGCTGATCCTTACATTCTTTTTCCGTTATATGAAGATTTTGATTGACAACGGATATATCTACATTGCCCAGCCGCCTTTGTACCTTGTGAAAAAGGGAAAAGAGGAAAGATATTGCTGGACTGAGCAGCAACGTGAAGAAGCGGTGAAAGCGGTCGGTAACGGTCGTGAGGATCTGGTAAATATTCAGCGCTATAAAGGTTTGGGTGAAATGAATGCCGAACAATTATGGAGCACAACCATGAATCCTGATGGCAGAAGTCTAAAACAGGTTTCTATCGAATCAGCAGCGGAAGCAGATCATTTGTTTTCGATGCTGATGGGAGATGAAGTTGGGCCACGCCGCGATTTCATCGAGAAAAATGCAAAATATGCCCGTGTAGACGTGTAACGGTTAGCACTCGTCGCAGATTATTAAAACGGATGGCTGACTTATGTTCAGTCGTCCGTTTTTGGTTAAAGAATTAACAAAAACTTCATCAAGCAAAAAACAATACCTAATCAGATTCGTTGCATTTTGTGGTTCACGATTGTACGGATCGTCTTTAATTTTTAAATATTATGCCTGACCATACCGATTCCATAACCAACCAGGAGAGAAAGGGGAGACTTTCAAGTTTATTTTCCTACTTCAAAAACCCAAAAGACACAGCCATGGACGATACAAAACTGGTAAGTCCCGCAGAAAAGGTGAATACTTTGGTTCAGCAAAGTGACTTCATCAGCAGAGATTTGAGCTGGCTGAAATTTAACGATCGCGTATTGGATCAGGTGAAAGATGAGGAAAGGAGTCTTTTTGACAGAATGAAATTTCTGGCGATCACCTCTTCAAATCTGGATGAATTTTTTACAATCCGTCTCGGAAGTTTATATAATTATCTTGACTTTGGAAAAGAACGCGTGGATTATTCCGGTTTGCGTGAAATTCCGTTCAGGAAAATGCTGATGAAAGAATTGCAGGAATTTGTAAGTCTGCAAAGCGAGTGTTACAGAAGTCTTCAGCCACATTTTGCCAAACATGGTTTCCGAATTATTGGGATGGAAGATCTGGCAACAGAGGAAACTTCGGAAATTGAACAATATTTCGAGCGTACGGTTTATCCTATGCTTACGCCCATGTTGTTCGATTACACCCATGCTTTTCCGGTTTTGCTGGCAAAAGTTTTAATTCTGGGTGTTATCACGCAGGTGAAAGGCTCAACTTCGGAGGAGGATAAAAAGCTTTCTTTCGTTCAGCTTCCGCTTAATCTGCCAAGGTTCTACGTAATTGAACGTGACGAAGAAACTTTGTTTTTGCCAATTGAAAAAATCGTAAGAGCGCATATATACAAATTGTATCGTAACGTCGACATCGTATCCACCAATCTTTTCAGACTGATCCGTAACGGGGATTTCTCACTGGAAGAAAGTGATGATATGGAGTCGGATTTTATTGATGAGATCAAGCAGAAAATTAAAAACCGTCGTCTCGGACGCGTTGTTAGTGTTGCAATCGAACCTGACGCTAATCCTGATTTGCTAAATCTGATCAAAAAACGTTGGGAAATTGATGACTACAATGTTTTCAAAGTCGAAGGAATTATAGATTATACTTCTCTTTGGAGCATCATTAAACATCCTGAATTTAAAGATCAGATTCCGCCAACACATCCGCCAGTGCCACCTTTGGGGCTTGAAAGAGAAAGGATTGTTGATGTTTTTGAGGCTATGCGGGAGAAGGATATTCTCTTACATCATCCGTATAACAACTTTGAACCCGTTCTTCAATTGTTGGAACAGGCTGCGGAAGATCCGAAAGTACTTTCAATTAAGCTGACAATCTATCGTCTGGCAAAGAATTCCAGAGTAACACAGGCTTTACTCCATGCAGCAGAAAATGGCAAACACGTAGCTGTTTTGTTTGAAGTAAAAGCCCGGTTTGATGAGGAAAATAACATCAAAGAAGCCCAGCGTCTGCAAAAAGCCGGTTGCTTTGTGATTTATGGTATTGGTCAGCTTAAAACGCATACAAAACTTTTATTGATTGTGCGGAACGAGGGAAACAAAGTGCTTCGTTATGCACATTTGTCAAGTGGTAATTATAATGAAGATACGTCCAGATTATATACCGATACTGGCTTGTTGACTACAAATGAGGAATATACACAGGATATCTCCGAGTTTTTCAACGTAATAACCGGCCATTCAAGTCCGACTGAATATCAGAATCTGATCACGGCACCGCGTTATATGCGTAAAAAGCTGATTGAACTGATTCAAAAAGAGGCAGAAAATGCAAAAGCGGGCTTGCCTTGCGGGATTTGTATCAAAATAAATTCACTGGAAGATAAAGAGACGATTGAAGAATTATATGCTGCTTCGCAGGCTGGCGTTCCTATTCGTTTGATTGTACGTGGTATGTGCTGTTTGCGTCCAGGACGGGTTGGACTTAGTGAAAATATTTCGGTACGCTCCCTGGTCGGAGATTTTCTTGAACATTCAAGAATCTTTTACTTCCATCAAAATGGCGATCCTCTGGTATATGGCGGTAGTGCCGATGCCATGGTGCGTAGTTTTGACCGTCGAATAGAATCGTTATTCAAACTGGTTGATATCCGGGTAAAACAGGAAGCGATTCATATTCTGTATTTTAGCTTGCTGGATAATGTCAATGCATACGAAATGCAGGAAGACGGAACTTACATCAAATGTATGGAGCCGAATGAGGAACCTTTGAATATTCACAAAGCGTTTTTCGATGTCACTTTGGAAGATGTTTTGAAAGTGAAGCTCTTCGTGCCGGATCAAAAACCGGCGGATACCATAGAAGAAGATGTTGCAAGAAAACAGTTTGTTGAACCGGAAGCAGAGGAAAAGACGGAATAAAATATAAACAACAAAAACGCCGATCGGGATATCCAATCGGCGTTTTGTTGTTACTCTTTGTAAAAAACGCGTTTTACCCGTTCTCCAATTCCCGTTAATAACTCATAAGGAATTGTATTGATTCGTTTTGCTAAATCAGTAATCGGAATTTCTTTTCCAAAAATAATCACTTCATCTCCTTCTTCTGCCTGAGCGTTTGTGACATCGATCATTGTCATATCCATGCAAACATTTCCAATGGTCGGACAAAGCGTTCCGTTCACCCAGACTACACCAATACCATTTCCAAGTCCACGATCATATCCGTCTGCATAACCAATGGCCAGGGTAGCAATAGCGGAATCATGATCAATTAAACCGCGCCGGCTGTATCCAACCGTTTCACCTGCGGACAAATATTTAATTTGAGAAATAACTGTTTTTAAAGTTCCCGCAGATTGAAGGAAATGCTGCTGTTGTCCTGTGGCTTCAACGCCATACAGGCCAATTCCCAAACGTACCATATCCAGTTTAAACTCCGGAAAACGGACAATACCGGCAGAATTTAAAATGTGTTTGGTGACATCATATCCCAATGTCTTTTCTATCAATGCTGAACCTTTGACAAAACGCTCATATTGCTGATGAGAGAAATTATTATGTACGCCTTCATCAGCGCCGACCAGATGACTAAAAATTGTGGAAACATGTATATCTGAATTTTCACTAAGCTGCTGAGAAAGCCATTCGTAATCATCTTCAACAAAACCTAACCGGTGCATACCAGTGTCCAGTTTTAAGTGTATTGACGGCATCTCAGCTGGCATATTTTTATTTTTGACATATAAAATCCAGTCACCTAATATTCTGCGGCTGTATATCTCAGGTTCAAGATGATATTGCCATAGGGTATCAAATGTTGGTGAGGTCGGGTTCATGACCATAATGGGCAGTGTAATTCCGCTTTGACGCAAGGAAACTCCCTCATCGGCATAGGCAACACCAAGATAATCAACCCGGTGATATTGCAGCAGACTTGCAACTTCTGAACTTCCGCTTCCATAGGCAAAAGCTTTAACCATCACCATAATTTTGGTTTCAGAACCTGCTTTTGTCCTGTAAAAATTAAGGTTATGCGTAAGCGCATCCAGGTTAATTTCCAGAACAGTGCCATGGACTTTTTGCTGAAGGCGGTGGACAATTTTTTCGAATGAAAATGTTCTGGCACCTTTCACCAAAACCAGACTATTACTCAACGCATTGAAAGGAAAGCGTTTTAAGAAAGCCTCAGTATCTGGATAAAAATCTTTTTCTTCGGTATCAAACTGAATGATCTGGCGGCTCATTTCCGGCCCGATCCCTACAAGCTTATCAATCTTTTTCTCTCTTAATAATTGTGCAATAATGCCGTAAAGCTCAGCCGGTGTTTGCCCCGATTGCAAAACATCAGACAAAATTACAGTTCTGTGGCTCCGTTGTTCCTGCTGGGACATGAAATTCAATGCCATCGTAAGGCCTTGAAGATCATTGTTATACGTATCGTCGATGATATAACAATTGTTGATACCTTCTTTCAATTCTAATCGCATTGAAACCGGTCGAAGCATCAAAATCCTTTCCTGAATTACCGAAACAGGTAACCCAAAATCCAGAAGGAAAATTATACAGTGCGTGAGGTTTTCCAGAGAAGCGTCGTCGCGGAAACCGGTTTCAAAACGGATGTTTCCAAACAGACCGTTTAAACTGATAAGTGTTTTATCTTTTTGTAAATCATAAGATACTGTCACATCCGCACCAGTTCCAGTTCCCCAGCTGATCGTTTTTAGAAACGGATTTACCGGTTTCAGAATCAGCTTGATTTCTTCATCAACTTCTGTATAATCTTTACAGTAAATCAGTTTTTTAACCTTTGTAAAAAGCCGGAGTTTTTCTGTGATTTTTTGTTTTCTGCTGCGGAAACCGTCATCATGGGCTGAACCGATATTGGTGAAAATACCAATCGTTGGTTTGATAACCGGTTGAAGATATTCCATTTCATGAGCCCTTGAAACGCCGGCTTCAAAAATGGCCAAAGTATGTTCCTTTTTTAAATTCCAGACGGAAAGCGGAACGCCGATTTGTGAATTATAACTTTTCGGACTGGCAATAACGCGCTGTCCGGGTGCGGTAAGTTGCAAAAGCCATTCTTTTATAATGGTTTTTCCATTACTTCCGGCAATACCAAGCACAGGAATATTAAATTGATTGCGATGTTCAGTAACTATTTTTTGTAAAGCGCGAATGCTGGAAAATACCGTCCAGACTTTCGCATCTTTCCAAGAATTAATTTCAGTTATAAGTGCCTCGGTCAGTGAAGCTTCTTCAACAACAAATTCACGAACCCCTTTTTCATAAAGTTCTGAAACAAATTGATGGCCGTCGTGGCGTTCGCCTTTTATCGCAAAAAAGATGCTTTTTCCGGGGAAAGATAATTGGCGGCTATCGGTCAAAAGATAACTTGCCTGGGTTTGTATCGATGCAGTAGTATTTTCAGTCAGAATCATTCCAATCGTATTTGCAAAGTGCAAAGGTATCAAAGAATGATGTTTTTGTATTGAATTTTGTAAAGTTGGGTTGACAATGTGTCAAAATCAGATCAAATCCATTTTTTGATTCGGAAATAAATCAACATACCAATGGTTACTACAACCATCACAGCCCATGTGTAATAATATCCGTTTGGATTTTTCAGCTCAGGCATATTCTCAAAATTCATACCATATACGCCAACGATAAATGTCAATGGCATGAAGATCGCCGAGAATATAGTCAGCGTTTTCATCACCGCATTCATGCGGTTGCTGATTGTGGAAAGATGCACATCCGCCAAACTCGCTAATAATTCACGATACGAATCGATGGTATCTACTGCCTGCATAACGTGGTCATAAAGGTCGCGGTAGTAAGGAACTACATCTTTGCTGATTAATGGATTTTCTTCCCGGATCAGTTGGTTGATCATATCCCGCAAAGGCCAGATTGCCCGACGTACAAATGTCAATTCCCGTTTTAGTGAATAAAGATCGTTTAGTGATTGATTTTTAGAACCGCTTATTATGCTTTCCTCAACCGAATCCAGCTTTTCTCCAAATTTTTCTAAAACAAAAAAGTAATTGTCAACGATCACATCCATTAAAGCAAAAACCAGATAATCGGTACCATTTTTTCTGGTTTTTCCAACCGATGCTTTAAGACGGTCAATAACGGGTGAGAAAATATCCTCCTTTCGCTCTTCCTGAAAAGAAATCAGATAATCAGTTCCGGCCACAAAGCTGACATGCTCCGAAGAAATTTCGAGTGGTTCTTCCGATTCTACATGGAGCATTTTTAAAGTCAGAAATATATATCCTGTATCATAAACTTCAAGTTTGGGTTTATGTTCGGTATTAACGATGTCTTCAAGGATCAGCGGATGGAGGTGATACAAACTGCCAATTTTTCCAACCAATGAGGTCTCATGAATTCCATCTACATCCAGCCAGGTAATATGTGGGTCCAGATTCTGACTTACAGCACATTCTGCAAGGCTCGTAACGGCATCATCTTTATAGAAATCTGCATTATATTGAAGTTTCCGGACTTTGGTCTTTAATTCAATTTCAGGTCCAATGTACGTAAGTGTACCAGGAGATGTTAACAAATTTTCCCGTTTCTGCCGATGCTTTCTCTTAGACATTCTATTCTGAACTGACGATATTACCTGAGTGGATTGTAAATATAAAATAATCTGTTTTTATTCTGCAAGATGATAAATCAGCAAAGGCACATGCGTGTCAACTACCAGTTTTCTGGTAACACTCGGATTGATCAGAAACTCTTCAATAAATGAACGTTCGCGTGTTGACATAACCAGTAAATCAGCCTTTACTTCATCGCAATATGCCTCAATGCCATCCAGTACGCTTTTGTCGTCACGATAAACAATAGCATCAATACTTTGTGGAAATTCTGCTTTTATTTCATCCAGATATTGATTGTCGGACTGAATATTGGGTTGATGATCAGCATTTACTTTTAGTAAAGTCAGATTGCTTCCCAAATGATTCATTAAAACATACACTTCTCTCAGAATGTCATTTTCGGAGTATTCAAGCTGCGTAGCGTAAACAACTTTGGAAAACCTTTTCGGTTCAGTCTGAGGCGGAATGATCAGTACCGGACAAGGTGAATGAAGCGCGATATGCGTTGCGGAGCTGCCAATTAATTTATCAAGAAAACCACCGGTACCGGTTCTTCCGGTAACGATCAGGTCAGGTTTGTTTTCAGCAACTGCATCTTCCACCGCAGACTGGATGCCGCTAACAGCCCAGATTCCTTTCGTTTTATAACCTTCTGCTTCAACTTTGGCCACATATTCATCAAGCTGATGACGGAAATTATTTTCAAGATCAACCCCAACATAAGAATAATCAGGTGAGCCGATTCCTGGTAAAACACTTCCTGGCATTACGCTCACATCCGGAATGTAAGGTTGATATGCATGTAAAATAATCAACTCAGTACTTTCTTTATCTGCCATGAGTTTAGCTGCGCTCAATGCACGGTCAGCATTTTCAGAAAAGTCGATGGGAATCAAAATCTTGTTCATAATAGCAGCGGTTTACAGAAATTTAGTTAGACTCCAAGTTAACGCAATAGTTCTTATAACGTATGAACTAAGTGTAAAGAATGGTGCCAAGCGACTATGACTTTGCTCATGATTATTCGTATTTGCGCCAGATTCCAAGAATAAAACCGGTAATGCAGTAGACAATTACACAAACGCCTCCATCGATCAGTGAAAGTTCCAGTGCTCTTTTAGAAAACAGATCTTTGACAATTATTTCAAAAAGGACAAAAACGACTCCAAAAAGAAGGCCGATTAAAAAACCAATATAGCCGGATTTTACAGGTATTTTGGTGAAAACCCAACCGAGCGTATAGGCCATAAAAGCAGATGACACAATGCTTGCCAGATAGGGGACCGAACTGTTTGCCGAATCCATAGCCGGTTTCTCAAAACCATTCAGCGCTGTCCACTGTTCTGCGAAAAGGTAGTACCATATAGCAGGAATAATTTGTCCGATCACCACACATACAAGCACGGCCCAAAGATTGACGGATTGTTTTCTCATAAACAGAGTATTTTTCGGTCATCAAAAGGAAATCTTTCTTAAAAATCTGGCGGGAGAGTTCGTGGTCTTGTTATGTTAACGGTTTTAGAAAGTCAATATTTCTTTTTAAACCATCATACTTTGTGCGCTTCAGGGGCGAGCGTCTGAAAAGTTCTTTGAAAACATCTTCTGTAATTTCTACCCAGTCATTCTTTGAAAAGCCGCTTAACTCCTGAGGAAGAGAGAACTCCGGTGTTTTGGAAACCTTTGAAAAACGGTTCCAGGGGCATACATCCTGACAAATATCACAACCGAAAATCCAGTTATTAAATTTTCCTTTTACATCATCCGGTATCGCATCTTTCAATTCGATTGTAAAATAGCTGATGCATTTACTGCCATCCACAACATATGGCTCCGTAATCGCATCCGTCGGGCACGCGTCCACACAGCGGGTGCATGTTCCGCAATAATCTTTTACAGCTCCGTCGTACGCAAGTTTCAGATCGCAAATAATTTCTCCGATAAAAAAGAAACTTCCCATATCCCGGTTCAGTAAATTGGAATGCCGGCCAACCCAGCCCAAGCCACTTTTAGCCGCCCAGGCTTTGTCCATAACCGGAGCTGAATCAACAAAAATCCGGCCGCTTACTTCACCAATTTCTTCCTGGATTGCTTCAAGCAGAAGTTTCAGTTTATCTTTTAGAATAAAATGATAATCTTCTCCATAAGCATATTTGGAAATTTTAAGATCTTCCGGGCCTTCAGGCAGTCTTTCGGACGGGTAGTAATTTAGCAGGACAGAGATAACACATTCCGCTCCATCAACCAGTTTTCTTGGATCAAGCCTTTTGTCAAAATGATTTGCCATATATCCCATGGCTCCATTTTGCTGACGATTTAACCAGTTTTCAAGTCTTGGCGCTTCTGCTTCCAGAAACTCAGCTTTCGAAATACCACAAAAATCGAAACCAATTTCGGCTGCTTTCGATTTAATAAACTGACTGCGTTCCTGGCGTACGAGATCTTCTGTGGTCATGATGCAAAGTTACGAAATGCCGTGAGAATGTCATCTTGTCAGTTTTTTATGACTGGCAAAGTAATTTAGTATACTTCCGGTAATGATTTATCAGGAAAGCGTAGGTAAACTATGCCGAAAAATACAGAATACAACAAAGTTAAGGATATGGAAAACCAAATAAACGACGAAGCCGGACAGATGAATACTGACAATGTGGTAAATAATGATGAAAATTTCGCTGAAAACGGCTTGCCAATGGACAATGCTGGTGAAGTAATCGGTGAAATTGAAGTAACAGACCCGGCAGAAGCGCACAAAACAGAAGTTGCAGAACTGAAAGATAAGTATTTGCGTCTTTATGCTGATTTTGAAAACTTCCGCAGACGTACGGCAAAAGAGAAACTTGAAATGCTTTCGACGGCTAGTGCTGATGTCATTAAGTCTGTACTTCCAATTGTTGATGATTTTGAACGTGCGAAAGTTTCTTTTGATTCTTCAACCGAAATCGAAGCTTTAAAAGAAGGCGTTGATCTTATCTATACCAAACTTTACAAAGCACTTGAAGCAAAAGGTTTGAAACCGATGCTTTCAAAAGGTGAAGTTTTTGATGCTGAACTTCATGAATCAATCGCACAATTCCCTGCTCCTTCGGATGATTTGAAAGGAAAGGTTATTGACGAAATTGAAAAAGGATATCTTTTGAATGAAAAAGTAATTCGCTACGCCAAGGTTATCGTTGGTGCGTGAAATAATGATAAATAAATAATGGTAATGTATGATTTCAATCATTCATTATTGAATTTTTTGCGATGGTGAAAGACTCCATACATTACTCATTGAAAACATAAAATGGCAAAGAAAAGAGATTATTACGAAGTTCTTGGAGTGGATCGTGGCGCGGCTGCGGATGAGATCAAGAAGGCTTATCGCAAGCTGGCAATTAAATTTCACCCGGATAAAAACCCGGATGATCCCACAGCGGAAGATAAATTTAAAGAAGCTGCCGAAGCTTACAGTATCCTGAGCGATGACAACAAACGTGCGCGTTACGATCAATACGGACATGCAGGTGTTGGTGGAGGAGCTGGTGCGGGTGCAGGCGGATTTGGAGGCGGTGGTTTTTCCATGGACGATATATTTTCGCAGTTCGGTGATATCTTCGGTGGAGGCGAAAGTCCGTTCGGTGACATTTTCGGTCGTGGCGGCGGGGGCGGTGGACGCAGAGTTCGTCGAGGTTCTGATTTAAGAATTAAGTTGAAGCTTAATCTTGAAGAGGTTGCCAACGGTGTTGAGAAAAAAATTAAAGTAAAACGCCACGTCAGCTGTAATACCTGTGGTGGAAACGGTGCGAAAAACGGAACTTCTCTTACTACCTGTACAGGCTGTAATGGTACAGGCCAGGTTCGTAAAGTGGTCAGTACAATGTTGGGCCAGATGGTTTCAACAAGTACCTGTCCTCAATGTAACGGCGACGGGAAAATCATCAGCGAACGTTGTGATACTTGTGCAGGAGAAGGAAGATTATTACAGGATGATCTGATCACGCTGAATATTCCTGGTGGTGTTGCCGAAGGTATGCAGCTTTCCATGTCCGGAAAAGGAAACGTTCCGTCCAGAGGTGGTGTTGCGGGAGATCTGCTGATCGTTATAGAAGAGGAGGAAGATCCGAATCTGAAACGTGACGGAAATAATATCGTTTTTGATATGCATATGAGTTTCGTCGATGCAGCTTTGGGAACTTCAACTGAAATTCCTACGATTGATGGAAAAGCGCGTATCACAATCGAACCGGGAACGCAGGCTGGTAAAATTCTTCGTCTGAAAGGTAAAGGAATTAAAGATTTGAACGGTTATGGAAAGGGAGATCAGCTGGTTCATGTGAGCGTCTGGACGCCACAGCAGTTATCTTCTGATGAACGCGAAACTTTGGAATCATTAAGAAACTCTCCAAACTTCCAGCCAAAACCAGGTAAAAACGAAAAAGGATTTTTTGATAAAATGAAAGATTTCTTTCATTGATCAATTTTGATGAAATATAGTAAACGAGCCGATTCAGGGATGAGTTGGCTCGTTTTGTTTTCACTGATTGTTTAATGTAAATGTAATGGCAATAAATATTTATAGTCAAAAAGGACAAGTAACTTTGCCGACAGCAATAACAGAAAATTTATGAATTATAATATCTTAAAAGCATCCGTGCTTGGCCTCACTATGTTTTGTTCAGGAATGCAGCTTGAAGCGCAAACGACTCCGAAGGAATTAACTTTTGCGACCTACAACGTAAGTATGGAGTCGGAAAATTATGTTAAAAAAGGTACGCCTGATCTTTCAGAGAAGATTCTTATCAACGAACTGGCTTCCGGGAATAATCAACAGATCAGGAACATTGCGAAAATTATCCAGACCGTTCGTCCGGATGTGATCCTGCTGAATGAGTTTGATTATATCAAAGATCCGAATCAGGGGGTTTTACAGTTTATCAAAGGTTATCTGAGAAAAGATCAGGATGGTTCGAAAGCGATTGATTATCCGTATTACTACTATGGTACGGTAAATACCGGCCAGCCTTCACCATATGATCTGGATAATAACGGTGTTGCCGGAAGGTTTGGCGCTGATGCCTGGGGTTTTGGTTTGTATCCTGGTCAGTATGCGATGATGTTGATTTCAAGATATCCGATTGATCTTGCAGGTGTGCGCACTTTTCAGAATTTCAAATGGAAAGATATGCCGGGAGCTTTGAAAACCGTAAAAGCGGATGGCAGTGATTGGTATGTGCCGGAAGCATGGGCGAATTTCCCATTGTCTTCAAAATCACATTGGGATGTGCCGGTTACAATTGGAAATAAAACGATTCACTTTCTTGCCAGTCACCCGACGCCTCCATCGTTTGATGGAGCAGAAGATAGAAACGGGAAGCGTAACCATGACGAAATCAGATTTTGGAAAGACTACATCAGCGACACAGGCAATGAATACATTTATGACGACAAAGGGAAAAAAGGCGGTCTTCCGGCCAACGCTTCTTTTGTAATTCTTGGTGATCAAAATGCCTCGCCTGTTGAAGGAAATGCGGTTGCAGAAGGAATAAAAGCACTTTTGGCAAATCCAAAAGTAAATAGTGAAAATGCACCATCCAGCAAAGGAGGAGCAGAGCATTCGCCAAACAATCCCTTCGCCAAAAATCATACGGCATTCTGGCGCATGCGTGCTGATTATGTTTTACCTTCCAAAGCAGGATTTAAAATTACAGACAGTGGCGTTTTCTGGCCGGCAAAAGGAGAACCCATGTTTGATCTCGTAGAAAAAAGAGAATCCAGCTCAGACCACAGACTGGTTTGGGTAAAAGTGAAACTTGACTAGAAAAAGGAGCTTCGGCTCCTTTTTTATTTTATAACCGCTACCGAATCTTCCAGGATATTGATATTGTAAAGATGATCGCTATCAGAATCTGTTTTACCTGAAAACTTACCAAAAACCGAACTCCATTTTTTTAAACTTCCCAAGGCGACGATCCTGTAATTCCCGGTGGAGGAATTTTTATTGATGTCGTAGGTAAGTCTGATCGGAAGATTGTCCGGGATATTGGTAATAAAAACAGAATCAATAACCCGTGTCTTAGTTGAGTCCCTTTCTTCCAAAAAGACTGTTAGTCGGTTAATTTTCGTAGTGGATTTGTTGGTCACCAGGAATTGGACCATAGCCGTTGCGGGAGCAGAATCACTGCATGACGACAAGCCATACATACAGAGAAAAGTAAAAGCAGAAAATAATAAGGTACGCATACTCCTTTTTTAAATAATTCTCAGATGATCAGGAAACATTTAAAATGTATCCGGAATTATTTATATTGATAAATTAAAAAGAGGAGGCGTTCAATTGTTGATACAATATCCAATATTTATTCGAATAACGCCTAACATTTAAGCGCTATTCGAATAATATTTCACATGGTAATTCCTGATTTTTTTTCAGCTACCGTTTTCTTCTTAAATCTTGAAAACATACTTGTGCTCATACGTAGATAACTTGCTACATGTCTGTCTTCAACCTGAGAAAATATGGTTGGGAAATCCTTGCTAAATTTCAAAAACAGATCTTCTTCCGTCAGGGTATACAGATCCTGCATTCTTTTCTCAAAACGGGTTAACCGTCTTTCCAGAATCTTGCCTGAAACTTTTTGCAGGTCAGGATTTAGAAGCATAAGTACCTGGAAATCTTTTTTGCTGATGCCATACAGTTTAACATCTGTGCAGGTTTCTACATAATCCATTGATAGTTCATCATCAATAAAGTTTGCCGAAGTCATAATACAGTCACCTGCAATATCAAAACCATGCGTCCATTCCTGGTCATGATGACTGTAAAAATTCCGGGTGATACCTTCTGCAATGAAGTAAACCATTTCCTGCGGGCGGTCAGGAGAAATTAAAATTGTACCCTGTTTAAATTCAGATATAATAAGTTTTTGGAGAACTGCATTGTAAGTTCTCTCACTAATAATGTTGTAGTTACAGAGTAACGCGAAAATTTTGTGCATACGTTGGCATGAAAAATATAACTTTTCCGAAATACCAGCTGCTGATTTTCATACCGTTGATTTTAAAATTACTCATTTTTACAGAAAAGAAATAGCATTTCTTCTCCGGTCTCTAAAAAAAACGGGAGCTATACCGATAGCTCCCGTTTTTCTAGTCAGATTGTCTTACTGAGCAGGACTTCCATACATGTTAAAAGCCGCCAGATGTTTCTGGAAGATAGTCTCATATTTTTTAGCGGCCGCATCCTGTTTTGCTTCCTTGCATTCGTGAACAATGGTTTGCAGAATATACAAATCCACCTGACTATCACGACGTTTGGTAGTAGGATTTTCTCTTGACCAGGTCAGATTTTCATCCGAACGATTTGCCATTACATCCGCAATTTCAAGTGCTTTTTTAGTTTCTCCCAGGTCGAAAAGCGTACCGATGAAATTTGAAGAAATCTGATCGTATGGTATACTTTTGTCTGGCATCACTGTCAGTGCTTTGTCCATAGCCTTTTTCGCTTCTCCGATTTTACCATCAGCAATAAGCTGACCGGAAAGACGAAGGAATGCAATACGAGCCGTAAAGATCGGCGATCCAAGATAGGTGTTGTCATAATACGTTTTCGGATTGTCAAGATCTCTCCAGAACATTTTGGTCATCAGATTCTTGTACATGATATCTGAATTAACGTAACCGTCAGAAGCACCTGGTACTTTTACAGGCAACAAACGGTAAGCGTAACCTTCAAGCTGCATGTATTCTTTCAGATTCAGATAACTTGATCCTCCCAGTGTTGAAGAGAAATAGATTGGTCGTTTCCAGTCATTGGTTGCAATCATATCAAGCATCATCAGATCTGATTTATACAAATCACCTTTCCCGACAGTCCAGCTGATAGAATCGCTCAGATAAGGTAAAAGGTCGCTTTTGATGATATTCATCTTCTTAACAGCCTCAACATCAACTGGTAGAAAAAGGATTGAAGAAGGCAAAATAGAAGTCATATCTCCACTTGTTAGTGGTACCTGAATGGCCTTGTTTTCCTGTTTTACCAATCCCATATATTCCTTCAGATTGATACCATTTTTTACGCTTGGTATTTCATAAAAAGGAACAATATCATTTTTACCAAAAGCGTAGTTGTTTTTATCCAGTGAAATCGGAAGTGCTTCGGATAAATATGTTTTACGCTTCATTTGGTCAATATACCAGTCTGTGCCTAACAAACTCAGGTTACAAACCCGAACGTCCGTCCTGAATCCTTCCACTTCCTGAACATACCAGAGCGGGAAAGTATCGTTATCACCGCCCGTAAATAAAATGGCATTAGGCGCACAGGAATTCAAAAGGTTTTTTGCAAAATCAACTGAATGATAACGGTGATCACGGTTGTGGTTGTCCCATCCTTTTGCTCCCATAATAATAGGAACGATCAAGCTGAATCCGGTTGCAACACCGGCACGGGTCACTGAATTTTTGACAATTTTATTCAATCCGTCTGCAAAAGCAATGACGCCAATACCGATCCACATACAGAAAATGTAGAACGAACCAACATAAATGTAATCCCGTTCACGAGGCTCCGTTGGAGGAGAGTTCAGGTAAATTACCAGGGCTACACCGGTCAATAAAAATAATAGACCAAGAACCAGTAAATCGCGCTGACGGCGGAAATACATGATCACCACACCAAAAAGCCCAAGGATAAACGGCAGCATGAAGAAATTGTCATGTGCTTTATTATTCTCAATAATAGATGGGAATTTTTTGAATGCATCCCAGGGCAAAAGATTTCCTGCACCTTCCTCATCACTTTCACGGCCAACGAAATTCCAAAGGAAATAACGCCAGTACATGTGCCCGATCTGATAAGAAAACATGAACGAAAGATTATGCGACATGTTTGGTTTTTGTCCTTCGGCCAATCCGGTCATCTGCTGATAAAGCTGTGGGTGGCCAGCCTGCGTGCTGTACATACGAGGCAAAAGCATACTGCTGCCCGGCTCGTATTCGTATTCCGGACGGTAGTCATAAATTGTATATTTCCCGGCTTCTTTACGATACATAGGTGCACCGCGTTTCTGGTTTGTCGGGCGGGAAACAAAAGACGGGCCATATAATAATGGACGGCTGCCGTATTGCTCTCTTTTCAAATAAGAAACGAAACTAAGAACGTCATTAGGATTATTTTCATTGATCGGCGGGTTATATTCTGCACGTACCAGAACCATCAGGTAACACGCATAGCCAACCAGAATAAATGCCAGTGATAACAAACCGGTATTTAATAAAACCTTCGCTTTTTTCTGGGAATAGATAATACCCCAAACCAATGAGCCAAGGAATATAATGATGAAGAATATTACACCGGATTTGAATGGCAAGCCTAATGAATTGACAAAGAAAATTTCAAATTTCCCGGCAATACTTGGCAGGCCCGGGATAATTCCGGAATTGATGATAGCAAGAATAACTAAACCACCAACAAAAGCTATAATGCCACCAAAAAGACCTGGTTTAGGATATTTTTTGAAATAATACACCAACGCAAGTGCCGGAATTGTTACAAGGTTAAGCAAATGGACTCCGATAGAAAGACCAACCAGATAAGCTGTGAAAATTAACCAGCGGTTTTCAGCAGCAGGATCTTCAATGCGTTCCCATTTGAAAACAGCCCAGATTACGATCGCTGTAAAGAAGGATGACATCCCGTAAACTTCCGCTTCAACAGCTGAAAACCAGAATGAATCGGACCAGGTATAAGCCAGAGAACCGACGATTCCTGAACCAATCAGAAGCAATATGTCTCCCTGGGTTAATTCTTCGTCTGTTTTTCCAATGATTTTACGCGCTAAAAGCGTGATAGTCCAGAAAAGGAAAAGGATAGTAAAAGCACTGCTGAGCACGGAAACCATATTGATCCAGTACGCAACATTGGAAAGATCACCGAAAGCAAACATAGAAAAAATTCTTCCGATCAAAAGGAAAAACGGTGCTCCCGGAGGGTGAGGAACCTGTAACTTAAATGCACAGGCAATAAATTCGCCGCAATCCCAAAAACTTGCCGTTCGCTCAACGGTAAGTGCATAAGTTAGAAAGGCAATGGCGAAAACAATCCAACCCGTAAGGTTGTTGGAACGGTTGAAACGGGTCATTATAATAGTTTATGGTTATGAGTTTACAGGTAATTAAGGAATTTTTATGGCGGTTTTATCCAGCCAGATTTCTCCAAAAAATAACTGCATATTTATTCGGTGCCTCAAAATTAGCAAAATAACCTCAACGGCAAGGGTTCAGAGATCTTAAAAAGTGTTAAAGGATTTGTTGTTGCCAATTTTGAAGAACAAAATTCAGTGCTTAGGGTAGTCTAAGACCACTGGATCATCCATTAGATTTTTATTAAACTTTATAAAAAATCCATTTGGCGAGCTCTTTGTAAGTCACTTTTTTACCATACATCAATATGCCGACACGGTAAATTCTCGAAGCAATCCAGATAGTGCCCATAAAACCTAAAATCAGGAAAATCATGGAAAGCGCAATTTGCCAGGCAGGAACTCCAAAAGGTATCCTTACCATCATAATGATGGGTGAGGTAAATGGAATCATAGAAGTCCAGAAGGCCAGAGTCCCGTCGGGATCCCGGAGTACAACCTGAGCAAACACAAAAGAAAAAATGATGGGCAAAGTGATTGGAAGCATAAATTGCTGCGTATCTGCATCATTATCAACGGCCGCACCGACGGCTCCAAAAAGAGCACTGTAAAATAAATACCCACCCAGATAATAAAACAAAAAGCAGGAAACGATCAATGGAATATTTAAACTATTAACCGCACCTAAAACCTCTGCAACGGGATTGTCAACCCCTGAAGCTGCCATTTGCGAAGCGGGCATTCCTTTTTGCATCTTTTGCATTTCCTGCTGAATTTGCCTGGAATCTTTCGGCATCTTAGAACTTAAAACGCTGGATGCAACGGTGGTGAGCGAAATGGTCAGGAAAATCCATAATACAAATTGTGTTAAACCAACCAACGCTACACCGATAATTTTCCCCATCATTAATTGATAAGGTTTAACCGAAGAAATGATAACTTCTACAATCCGACTGGTTTTTTCTTCCGTAATACCGCGCATGACCTGCGTGCCATAAATGAAAACGGACATGTAAATCAGAAATGCACAAATGCCTCCAATAATGGTTGCTGCCCCTGAACTGCTCGTTTTTTCACCTTCTTCACTCAAACTTATGGTTTCGGAATGCACATTGACACGCGAGTCTTCAAGAATTTTGTGTGTTATGCCAGCCTCAGAAAGTTTGATATTTTCAATTTGTTTTTCGATTACATCTTCAATTTCAGATTTCAGGTCCATACTCACGTTTTTAGGCGCATATATCCTGACACTTTTTGGCGATGTGATGACGTTTTTTGGAATATAAACAAGCGCGTTGGCTTCACTTCCAGTAAAATGACTTTTTGCAGAATCGATAGATGATTTCAGATAAGAGAATTTTATCGATTCTGAATCTTTGAATTCATTTGTAAAAAGACCGCTTTCATCCACAACCTGAACCGTTTTGCTGTCCACCGAGCTTATCGCCATCCAGATTACCAGGGCATATCCTCCTACAAAAAGTACGGGCGCCAGAATTGTCATAATTAAAAATGACTTTTTCTTAACCCTGACCATGTATTCCCTTTTTATAACCAGAAATATATTTCGCATTATCTTAAATTAGTTAGAGAGTAGTTGTTTGTATCGATGAAGATTGATGTCAGGCTTCGGGAACCTCATTTACCGCCCGCATAAAAATATCGCTCATGGTAGGAATATTTTCTCCGAAAGCACGAATCTCAACCTGCGGAAGCAGATCAGTCAAAAGTTGGTTGGAAGTAATATGAGCCGGTAAATGGATATTGGTCCGCAAAAATTGGTTTTCGCTATATGTTGTATTTTCCAACTTGTATTTTTGTTCCAGCCCGTTCAGGTTCCCACGATATTCAACATAAAAAGTATTTGTTTTGAATTGCTCTTTGATCACAGATTTTGGGCCGTCCAGTACTTTTTTGGCACGATGAATCAGCGCAATATTATCACAAAGTTCCTCAACCGTTTCCATCCGGTGGGTTGAAAAAATGATTGTGCTGCCTTTTTGTTTCAATTCCAGAATTTCGTCACGGATAAGATTGGCATTGATCGGATCAAAACCGGAAAATGGTTCATCGAGAATAATTAATTCCGGTTCATGCAAAACGGTAGAAACAAACTGTACTTTTTGCTGCATACCTTTTGATAGATCAGAAACACTTTTATCCCACCAGGTTTTTATATCGAATTTGACAAACCAGGTTTTAAGCTTTTCCATAGCTTCTTTTTGTGATAAACCTTTCAACTGGGCAAGATATAGCAGCTGCTCACCCACTTTCATTTTTTTGTATAAGCCGCGTTCTTCCGGCAAATAACCGATTTTTGAGATATGCTGCTGGCCAAGTGGCTGTCCGTCAAACAGCACATGCCCGGAATCGGGACCTGTAATCTGGTTGATGATGCGGATTAATGAAGTTTTACCTGCACCGTTTGGGCCTAAAAGTCCAAAAATACAACCTTTTGGAATATTGAGACTGACATCATCCAATGCACGATGATTGGAATAGTCCTTCGTAATGTTTTGAACTTCTATAATATTCATTTTGTGTTAGGTAATTTTCCGTTTGTCTTTTGACGACTTATTTATGCAGGAACTTCTGATTTCTAATATCCGTATTCCAAAGATGCAAAGTATAAGATGCTTTACAAAGACGAAAACTGATAAATGCTCAAATAGTCGGATTAGTGGTAAAAAACAAAAAGCCGGCAGATTTCTGTCGACTCTTTTACTAATTCGTAATTTGACTTTCAGTTAAAATATATATTTTTCGCGTATCTGAAAAAGCACCCAAAAACCAATAACTCCTCCTACAATAAATGCAAACAGAGCCAATTGAAGCAAATTACTGATCAGACTTAATATCAGGGCATAGTAAAGCAAATTCCAACCGGCTCTTTTCCGTGCCCGCAGGGGTGAAAATGCCATCAGATACATAACCATGATGACTGTGGCGATAAGCAACCCAACATACATATTAAAGCCACTGCCATAAGCCATCATGCCGATACCAAGGGCAGCAGTTCCGAATCCGAATGCTGCAAGCAATCCGAAGAGTGTAAAAATTGCGCCCACAAGCATGACGTAAGGGCCGTATTTGACCAGGAATTCTTTTACTTCTTCCGGGAAAGGAGGAAATTTGCCTAAAAAGATTGGTTCCAATTCGTTTTCAAGGATGAGTCCGGATTTCATTCGGGAGGAAGTTTGGAAAAGTTGATAAACAATTGATTATTTTTAGAAAGCTAGGAAAAATAGTACTAATATTCAATAAAATCGTCCAATGTATAGTATTTATTTTGCAGTTTGATAAATAAGGATAACCCAATTATGCACAGCTTTACTTGATTTTAGCTATGTTTACCAATCCAAACTGGTATCTCATCTCCAAAATTCTTTTATGAAGAAGAAAATTACTATTGTTAATCTGGCTCTTATTACAATTGCTGCGCTTGCCACAGTACTCAACGCATACAATATTGTTACATTTTCAACCGATGTTTTGGTCGGTTTGCGCTGGACTGCGTTGGCCGGATTAATCATTTTTGCGATAATTAAGAAAAACCTGACTACATCCATTTTGATTTCGATGCTGGTCGGTACAGAAATTGGATATGATTTCCCGGAGCTTGGAACCGGACTTCACTTTTTACGGCAGATTTTCCTGCAAATGATAAAAACGGTAATCGCGCCATTGCTTTTTGCAACTTTGGTAACAGGTATTGCCGGACATTCAGACCTGAAACAGGTTGGGCGCATGGGTTGGAAATCGCTGCTTTATTTTGAAGTAGTAACAACTTTCGCTTTGGTAATCGGTTTGTTTTTCGCCAACTGGATCCGTCCTGGCGACGGCATCGCTATCCCGGCAAATTTTAATGCTGCACTGCCAAAAGTTGTGGAGCAGACCTGGCAGGAAATTATCCTTCATTCATTTCCTGAAAATATTGCCAAATCAATTTATCATGGAGAAGTGCTCCAAATTGTGGTGTTCAGCGTTTTGTTTGGCGTGAGTCTTGCACTGATACCCGCTGCTAAAAAAGAAAAGTTTGTAGCAGGAATTGAAACGTTGGCTGAGGTGATGTTCAAATTCACAAAAATCATCATGCTTTTCGCTCCGATTGGTGTGGGTGCGGCTATCGCTGAAACCGTTGGCCATATGGGTATCGATGTTTTGAAAAACCTTGCTTTAATGCTCGCAACATTATATTGTGCACTCGCTGCGTTCATTTTACTGGTTTTTGTACCGATTATGCTGATCGCCCGAATCCCGATTATCAAGTTTGTGAAGAATATTTTCGAACCGGTTTCTATTGCTTTTGCCACGACAAGTTCCGAGTCTGCTTTACCGAAAGCGATGGAAAAAATGGAGAAATTCGGTGTTCCACGTCAGATTGTTTCTTTCGTTATGCCAACCGGTTATAGTTTCAACCTTGACGGATCAACACTTTATCTGGCACTTGCAACCGTTTTTGTAGCGCAGGCCACCGGAACAGAAATGTCGCTTGGGCAGCAGCTTTCCATGGTGTTTTTATTGATGTTAACCAGTAAAGGCGTTGCCGGAATTCCGAGAGCAACGTTGGTGATTTTATTAGGCGCCATCGCCAATTTCAACATGCCTGAATGGCCTGTATTATTATTGATGGGAATTGATGAGCTTATGGACATGGCGCGTACCTCTGTCAATGTGACAGGAAATTGCCTTGCTACGGCAGTAATTGCACGCTGGGAAGGAGAACTGGATGATGAAAAAATGCGTTTGTCCGATCAGGTTTTGGAACAGGAAGTTGTTTCAGTTTAAAATATTATTAACAGCAGAAGCTAAACGCTAACTGCCAATAGCCAAGGAATGTTTACAGTTTACGGAATTCCCAATTGCAACACAGTAAAAAAGGCCAGAACCTGGCTTGACGAAAATGGTATCGAATACACCTTTCATGACTATAAGAAAAATGGTATTACCTCAGAAATAATAACGGGCTGGTTTCAGTATTTTCCATGGGAAAAACTGGTTAACAAAGCCGGAACGACCTGGAAGCAATTATCTGATGAAGAAAAGGCAGCTGTTGCAGATGAAAAGTCAGCCACAGCATTGATGGTTACGAAAAACTCAGTTATAAAAAGACCACTGATAGAGGATTCATCAGGAAAAGCAGTTGCAATTGGTTTTTCAGAATCTGAATATGAAAAAACATTTTTGTAATAAATTTTTTTAAATATTATATCAGGGAGCAATAATTTATTGCTCTCTTTTTTTTATCCTTACACTTTAATTTACCACTTCTTTACCTCGCCGTCATTTTGAAATAATAACAACCTCTTACTACTCATCCTGACAAAAATGTTATTCAACGAACACACTGAAAGTCTTATCAATGAAAAGGTTAAGGCGATTGAAATAATTGCTGACCAACTTCCGGCCATTGTCATCATACACAGGATAGAAGATTTTTCAGTCGTGTATATGTCGCCAAAGGGACTTTCTTTATTGGGGGTCAGTCTTGAAGAACTAAAAGAAATGAAGGCGGAATACCAGCATCGTTTTTTTAATATTGAAGATTCGGATGAGTATTGGCCAAAGTTTAAAACAATGCTCTTCAAAAATGATATGCATAGCAGCGTGTCTTACTTTCAGCAGGTAAAACTGGCAAACAGTGAAAATTGGGCCTGGTATATCAGCGCAACCAAACTTTTCATGCAGGATGAAGATGGAAATGCTTTTCTGTGTATCACCACGGCAACTGCGCTTGATGAAATGAAACATATGCCTGCAAAAGCTGAGCGATTATTGGAAGAAAATACATTTCTCCGGGAGAATTATCAGAAATTTTCAACTCTTGGTAAGCGGGAAAAAGAAATTATGAAATGGGTTTCCTTTGGCAAAAGCTCACCGGAAATAGGAGAGGAGTTAGGAATTGCATCGGCAACTGTGGACGCCCATCGCAAAAACATCAAGAAGAAATTGTCTATAAGTTCGTACTATGACTTTGCCCAGTACGCCAGAGCTTTTGATTTAATTTAAACAAAAACGAGCCCGGTCGGTCCGGACTCGTTTTGTCCATTATACTTATCTGATCTTACTTTTCGCAGCTTCCAGTGTTTTCTGTTTGTTTTGTAAATCAACAAGAGAGTTATCAGCTTCCAGTTTTTTCTTTTCCAGTTCCGCTTTCAGTTCAGTAAGTTTCTTTTCTGTTTTTTCAATGTCTTTGGCCGTATTTTCATTATCCTTCTGCAACTTCTGGTAGTTTTTTGTTGATGTCGTGAAAACCTCATCAGCAACCCGTGCATCCTCACGTACCAGTGCATAATCAGCAAAATCTTTTAAAAGAGCCTCTGCACTTTTATAGCCTTCGTCAGTGGAAGCTGTGATATACTGACCATTGACATTCAGTGCAATGAACACCTGTGAAAGATCTTTTCCGGATGTGATCTGGCTGGTAACCAAAATGGGACTCATAGAAATAGAAGTTATTGCAGCCTTCTCTATTGTGTATACACTGCGTTTGCTTTTGACTTTCCCGAATTTTTCGAGATACGTTTCCCAGTATTTGCTCAGGTATTTTTCGGAGATATTCTGGTTCAGGCTCAGACCTAAAAATTCCTGTTTGTCAATGGTTGCTTTTCCGGGAGAAATTGTTTGTGCTTGTACATTAGCCGTTAATAATACAGTAACAGCAAGAACGATTGTATGAATCAGACGTTTCATTTTCTTAATTTTTTCAAAAATTGATTAGACAGTTATAATTTTTTTGTTACAACCACTGCTTTTTTCTGGTTAAAAAGTGTCGTAGCAAAAAGGTATATATCACCACCTTCTTTAAGACGCCATTTTTTTCGCAGGTCATCAATTTTTGCAGGAAAATTTCTTATTGTCAGATTCGCTTTGTTTTCGGGTACAAACTGCCCCATTTCTTTTGCATCAGGTTTGCAAACGGCGGTAATCTCAAATGTGCGTCCGGGGAAATCCGGGACCAGATTTTGAGATGTATATAAGTGGCTGTGAGCAGCCAGTTTTTTTACGTCATACGCAACACATAGATATTTAAATGCCCCTGCTTTGAGTATTGCAGGATGAGGTTCATATAGATAGGAAAGCGGCTCATTGAATTCCACTATGGCATCACGTTCCTGATTCCGGGTGAAATCGAGTTTATAAATAATTTCTCCGGACGAATTAATTACCCGGGCCATAATCAAAAAATCGTCGCTGAAAGTCTCACTTATATTAAAAAGCAATTCTTTGCATTCCTGCTCATAACCCACAACATGCACTTCTCTGACCGATTTTAACTCCTGCGCGGCAAGATCAATATCAAGCAAAGGGGAGGTTTTTAGAAGTAAATTCGGCGCATGTTTGAAAAGTTGAGGCAGATGAAATTTTACATCAGGGGCACAGTCTGAGAGCAGCACGACCTTTTGCTTATTGGCATCTCTTCGGGCCGGATCGGCATAAATCCAGTCCGCATGTATGTCATTTTTCTGTATGCCTTCAATTGAGTCCGAATGATGTACTTTAATGTTCTTGGCGGAAAGTAAAGAGAAATTATATGCCGCTGTTTCAGCTACTTCCTTTTGCAGTTCAAAGTAGTGACTTGTAGCGAAATTTTTGCTGAGATAATAGGAATCAACACCCATACCGCCGGTTATATCAATTAGCAATTTTCCGTTGATTAATGAAGCTTTGTATTTAGCGGTTGCTTCGGATGAGCTTTGTTCAACGGATAATGACGGCGGGAAAATCAGTTTTTCAATAGCTGCCCATTCAGGTAATTTTCTTGAAGCTTTTTGTCTTGAAAGAATCTGTGCGGCAAGTTTTTTGACATCCAGATCTTTAAACTGACCGGATTTTAATATCAGTTTAGTTACATCGTCATCACTATGTTTTTGTATAAAAGCAAGTTCAGCCTTCGTAAAGCCAGTTTCCGTCAGATTCTTATTTGTCAAAACTTCACTCATTTTCTCATGTTTAAACAAGATTTTATTCCTGTTTTTAAGTCCGAAATTACAGTTTTTTTATTTATAAAAATTCCTGTTAACAACATCCCCAGCTAGATTCCTTTGAATCAGAGTGATATAACCGAATGCCAGGTAATCTACTTTCATTAAGCTTCTATAAACTGTTTTGGTTTAAGTTGGACGAACCAAATGAAAATTATAAATTGTCGGTTATTATAGTAATTTCCTAAGTTAACCTTTTTTAATCATGAGAATTAAAACCTTTGAAGAGTATCAGGTTGCCTACCAGCAAAGTGTGGACGATCCCGAAGGTTATTGGGCCGAAGTTGGCCAACAATTCCAATGGCGCAAACCATGGAAAAAAGTTTTAAGCGGTGACTTCGCAGAAGCAACCATAAAATGGTACGAAGGCGGGGTTTTAAACATTACTGAAAATGCCCTGGACAGGCATCTGGCCGATAAAGGTGAGCAGCCTGCAATTATTTGGGAACCCAATGATCCGGATGATAAGTCGGTGACGATTACTTATCATGTTTTATACGATCGCGTGTGTCGTTTTGCCAATGTTTTGAAAAAACATGGCGTTAAAAAAGGAGATAGAATTTGTATCTATCTGCCTATGGTTCCTGAACTTACAATTGCAGTTTTAGCATGTGCCAGAATAGGCGCGGTTCATTCAGTGGTTTTTGGCGGTTTTTCTGCCAAATCAATTGCAGATAGGATCAATGATGCAGAATGTACAATGGTTATTACTTCAGACGGCTCTTTCCGTGGTCAAAAAGTAATACCAATGAAAGAAACGGTTGATAATGCGCTGGATTTGTGCAAAACGGTTAAAAATGTAATCGTAATGACACGTACCCGCACACCTGTTTCCATGTTAAAAGGAAGAGATTTGTGGTGGGAAGAAGAAGAGAAAACAGTGGATTCTGTTTGTCCAGCCGAACCTATGGACGCTGAGGATACACTTTTTATCCTGTATACTTCCGGCTCAACCGGAAAACCAAAAGGCGTTGTACACACGGTAGCAGGTTACATGGTTTTTGCAACATATACTTTTGCCAATGTTTTCCAATATGAACCGGGTGAAATACATTTTTGTACTGCCGATATCGGCTGGATTACAGGCCACAGTTATATCGTTTACGGTCCGCTTTGTTATGGTGCTACTTCCTTGATTTTTGAAGGTGTGCCAACCTATCCTGATGCCGGCCGTTTCTGGCAGATTGTGGCGAAACATAAAGTAAATATTCTTTACACTGCTCCTACGGCAATTCGCTCGCTGATGAGTTTCGGATTGTCATTTGTAAAAGACAATGATTTGTCGTCATTGAAAAAACTGGGTTCAGTAGGGGAGCCGATCAATGAGGAAGCCTGGCATTGGTTTAAACAAAATATCGGTAAAGGAAACTGTCCGCTCGTGGATACCTGGTGGCAGACTGAAACCGGTGGTATTATGATTTCCTCCCTTGCGGGTATCACGCCGGAAAAACCGACATATGCAACTTTGCCTTTGCCAGGAATTCAGCCAGTTCTGGTTGATGAAAAAGGTGAAATTATTGAAGGAAATGGTGTAAGCGGAAATCTTTGTATCAAATTTCCATGGCCGGGTATCATCCGTACAACTTATGGAGATCATGAACGCTGCAAACAAACCTATTTCTCAACCTATCCGGGAATGTATTTCACAGGTGACGGATGTCTTCGTGATGAGGATGGAAATTACAGAATTACCGGCCGGGTTGATGATGTAATGAATGTTTCAGGGCACAGAATTGGAACGGCGGAAGTTGAAAATGCAATCAATATGCACCTTGGCGTTGTGGAATCGGCTGTTGTCGGTTATCCGCATGAGATCAAAGGGCAAGGCATTTATGCTTATATTATTACAGAAAACAGACCTGATGATCCTGAAATGATGCGTAAGGATATCGCAGCGACGGTTTCAAGATTGATCGGTCCGATTGCAAAACCGGATAAAATACAGTTTGTATCAGGATTACCAAAAACCCGTTCAGGAAAAATTATGCGGCGTATTCTGCGTAAGGTGGCTGAAGGAGAAATGGATAGTCTGGGTGATATTTCAACTTTGCTGGATCCGGCCGTTGTAGATGATATTAAAGCAGGAGCATTGTAATAAAATATAAATGGCAGATTGAAAATTTCAATCTGCCACACTTTTTAAGCTAATTTTTTATCAGAACTGCATCCGCAGCCTTTTCCACATCCACTGTTGCTGTCAAAGGATTTGTAGATCTTCCAACTTATATAACCCGCAGCGCCTATAAAAAGAGCGAATATTATTATTTGCTGTATCATGTTTGTCCAACAGATTTCTAGGCCCAATTGTTCCTGGCTGCCAACTGAAATGCGTGCTGATAATGGTGCTCGCTATGCCATGCATAATTTGCTATTACCATGTCCAAACGATTGGTACTATTGTTGGCCGGATGCACATAAGTACGCGCCAGTTCTGTTTCTCCCATCGAATTTAAAAGTAGGACCCAACGCAGATGAACGTATCGCATAAGTTGCAGCGACAACTCAATCTGTGCTTCTTTCGCATCCGGCAATTCCGCCCAGAGTTGCTCTTCGTATGGTTTAATGGTTGGATTATCTTCCGTCAACGCAAGGCGAAAACGAATGTATGCGTTCATATGACTATCTGCCACATGATGCACCAATTGTCTGACCGTCCAGCCATCAGGACGATAAGGCGTATTAAGTTTTTCATTATCCCAACCTCCTAATAAATTGATAAATTTAGAAGGCAATGCGCTGATAATCTGAATATTTGTTTTTATTTCAGCAGGTGTGTAATTGTCCTGCGGAACAAATTTTCCAATAGGAAAACGAAGCTGTTCCAATTCCATGGTGATATCTAAGTTAAGTAATATCGGTTTGTTTTGTTAAAATATTTAATTGAAATTATCCTTGATAGCGGCAACCAGTTCTGCATGTCCACCCGAACCTGCGATGATATCGCCCCCAAAAAGATAATTATCACCTCCGTTAAAATCAGTCACCGTTCCGCCGGCTTCTTTAATTAAAAGTACACCGGCAGCCATATCCCATGAATTCAGATTGTACTCATAAAAACCGTCAAACCGTCCGGCGGCTACATAAGCCAAATCAACCGCTGCCGCGCCCATTCTCCTGATGCCATGCGTTTTTTGCATAAGCAGTTCAAGAATGTACATATAACGTTTTTGTTTTTCAAATTTGTAATACGGGAATCCGGTTGCAATCAAGCTTTCCTGTAACGTTTTAACCCTTGACACAGACATTTTCTTTTCATTACACCACGCTCCGCCGTTTTTCCAGCCAAAGAAAACTTCATCCAGGCTTGGTTCATGGATGACACCAAGTAAAAGATCTTTGCCTTTTGCCAAACCTACACTGACGCAATAAACGGGAATCCCGTGTATAAAATTGGTTGTGCCGTCCAACGGATCGATGATCCAGTTCAATGCCTCCGGATCCGGTTCCTGTCCTGTTGTGCCTTCTTCTGTTATATAACTGGCTTCCGGAAGAATTTTGCTCAAACCGGCAACAATCATTTTCTCAGCTTCTTTATCTACATAAGAAACCAGATTGTTGAGCTCTTTGTATTCAATTTTATCTCTTGAAAATGATTTGGCTTCCTGCTGAATAAATGCAGAAGCCTGTTTTACTATTTCTATGGTTTGTTTTGTCAGCAATTCCAGATCCATGCGTAATTATCCTTTTTGCGGGATTTTAGAAAGTGAATTATTAATGTAATAAACTCTTGTGATCAGAATTAACAAAATCGGGATCACTACAAAATTATGTTTTACAAGGTTTGCAGTTGATGCCATTAAAAGTATTGCATAAAAAATCAGCACAAATTGAAACCAGGCCGGTTTTTTATCTTTTGAAATAAACCAGATCAGCGGAAGCCAAAATGGAAATGCCCAAAGAATATCATAATTCCAGGTGGTTACGCCATGATTGGTTCCAAACCATAAAAGCAAAATTAACCAGCCAACTAATCCAACAATAGTAAAAAGAATTTTGTCAAATGTGAAATTGACAGTTTCTTTTTTGGATTGATAAAAAGTATATGCCAAAACCAACGCAGCAAGAGCCCAGAAGAAGATCATTGGTGTAACTTCAAACCCTTTTTCTGCCGGGGTAGCCACGAACAGATCTCTCGTCTCTGCTACTAAGGGCAAAGTCTGACCATTAATCTTGATCCTGGAATCGGCAAAAGCACTGCTCAAATTATCTGGTAAAAATGTAGCCTGAGCTGGTGTCGCAATTTCATCAGAAGGCGCTCCGATAGCCAGATCCATCCCAAAATCCGACCATGGTTTTTGTTTGTATGCATATTTGTCAATCCACTGACGGAAGCTTAATGTATCTTTTGTATAACCGGGAAATGTCAAACTATCGCCTGCTGCCGCTTTTAATGCATCAGAAAGACGCGTGGAACAGTTATCATAGAAAAATTTATATTGATATTCCCTGTTTTGCGGCAAATGATTAGTTTCAAGATAATTGTAAAGTTTTTGTTTTTGGGATGGAGAAAGATTCAAAACCTGTTCTTTTATGAACCGGTTTTCAGCCTGCCAGTAGGGTGCTTCCAAAGTTAACGGTGCCACTGAAATGGTATAGGGTAATGTACCCCGCAGGAATTTAACATAAAAATTGCCTGTCTGAAAGCTGAATGAGCCGTAACTGTAAGCATTATCCAATCCGGCAATCGGATCATAAATCCATAAAACACTATGTCCAAATCCGGAATATAATTCCTGTCCCGGCCCGACGGTAACCAAACTTACTTTTGCCTGTGGACTTAATGTTCCAAATTGTGCATTGGCTGTCTGTGTGATAATCAGGAAAAGTAATGCAAAGAAAGTACTGGTTAAAATCCTTTGGATTGGATGATGGCTGTTGAGTTTCAAATATTTTATCATGTTAATTCTGGTCGTCATTGTAATCGGAGGATTTCTTCTTTTCATCTGCTTTTCCCGCAACAATTATTACGATTTCGCCTTTTATGGTTTTTTCTGAAAAATAGGTTATGATTTCCTGAATCGTTCCTCTAACATTTTCTTCATAGATTTTAGTTAGCTCGCGTGAAACACAGGCTTGTCTGTCGGCTCCGAAATATTCTGAAAACTGTTGTAAAGCTTTGATCAAACGATGCGGTGATTCATAAAAAATCATCGTTCTGTCTTCGTTTACCAGATTTTGCATTCTGGTTTGTCGGCCTTTTTTATGCGGTAAGAATCCTTCAAATGTAAACCGGTCGCTGGGTAATCCGGAATTGACCAGGGCTGGTACAAAGGCTGTCGGGCCGGGAAGACATTCGATCGTTATGCCGTATTTTATGCATTCTCTTACAAGTAGAAATCCCGGATCTGAAACGGCAGGTGTGCCGGCGTCTGAAACCAGTGCCATGGTTTCGCCTTTTAAAATGCGCTCTATAATTCGGGTGATGCTTTGATGTTCATTATGGATGTGGTAGCTGTGCATGGGTTTACTGATACCCAGATGTTTCAGCAACTGACCGGAAGTTCTTGTATCTTCTGCCAAAACGACGTCCACACTTTTTAATACGTTGATGGCACGCAAGGTAATATCTTCAAGGTTGCCGATCGGCGTTGGTACTATGTAAAGCTTCATTTGGTTAATTTAATTCGCATTTTCTAGGTTTTGGTCGTGATTTCCGGGCAACCACAAGGGATTGCCCCTACGATCCAAAAATCATATCAATTCTTTCCGCCAGAATTTGGTCTTTTTCGGTTACTTTATCTCCGGCGTCATGGGTGTTTAATTCAATATTAACTTTATTGTATGCGTTTGACCACCATGGATGATGATCCATTTCGTCTGCAAGTGCTGCTACTTTTGTCATAAATGCAAAAGCACTTTTGAAGTCTTTGAAAATGAATGTCCGTTTCAGTTTGTCATCTTCTTCTTTCCACATGCCTGGATATTTGTTTTAACTGATGAAAAAGCGTCTTAGAGATAATTAATATGTTATTAATCAGTATTTTGAAAGTTTCAGAATAAAACACAACCCGGAACTTTTCATTTTAATCCTTAATTGTAAACGAATTGTATATTGAAATATGTTCTACTATCAGGACGAATAAAAAACATTATTTGACCGAATATACTAGGATAAAAGCTCATTTTAAATTTTTACAGTAAATAGCGATTCCCTAAGGAAGGAGTATATTTGCATTTTAATGAGGTTTGATCCGTCAGATTGTCAAATTCCGGCATGCCGGAGAAATCAGGTAATAATATGAAAGTAGAGCTAGTGCGCGTTAATGACGCGTTTCATTTTGAAGGTACAGGATCATCAGAAGTAAAAGTACATACAGACGGATCTCCTGAAATCGGTGGCGTTGGTGCTGGTGTCAGACCAATGGAGTTGTTATTAATGGGTCTGGCAAGTTGCAGTGCCATTGACGTTGTACTTATTTTGAAAAAACAAAAACAGGATATTACAGATTTCCGGGTATCAGCAGACGGAGACCGCGTAGAAGAGGAAGGTACAAAACGTAGCCCTTTTCGTAATATCCATCTGACTTATAAATTCAAAGGAAACGATCTGGACGAAAAGAAGATTGATCGTGCGATTGCACTTTCGATGGAAAAATATTGCTCTGCAACTGCACAGCTGGAAGCGCTTGCAACCATTACGCATAGCGTTGAAATTGAGTCCGAAGTATTAAAAAGTTAATTATCGGGGAGAATTACTCCTCGACAAAATAAATCATAATGCAGCAATACCACGATTTACTTCGCCATATCCTGGATAACGGAGTTCGTAAAACTGATCGCACTGGGACGGGAACCATTAGTGTTTTTGGTTACCAGATGCGCTTTAATTTAAAAGAAGGATTTCCGTTGGTTACGACTAAGAAGGTTCATACCAAATCCATTATTTACGAACTTCTGTGGTTTTTGAAAGGTGATACCAACATCAAATACCTGAAAGATAATGGTGTTTCCATCTGGGATGAATGGGCGGATGAACGGGGCGATCTTGGTCCGGTTTATGGTAAACAGTGGAGAAGCTGGGAAGGTGCTAATGGAAAGTCGTTTGATCAGTTGCAGGAAATCCTGAATTTGTTAAAAAACAGTCCGGATTCAAGAAGGATTTTGGTATCTGCCTGGAATCCTTCGGAACTTTCACAAATGAAGCTGCAACCCTGTCATGCTTTATTTCAATTTTATGTAGCACCGCCGGATACGGATAAAGGTGAAACGAGAGGAAAATTGTCCTGTCAGCTATATCAGAGAAGTGCCGATGTTTTTCTGGGCGTGCCGTTTAACATTGCCAGTTATGCTTTGCTGACGATGATGATCGCGCAGGAATGTGACCTTGATCTTGGAGATTTTGTATGGACGGGTGGCGATACTCATATTTATAGTAATCATCTTGAACAAGTGGAATTGCAGTTGAGCCGTGAATTTCGTCCATTGCCGCAGATGATATTAAATCCCGAAGTGAAAAGTGTTTTTGATTTCGAATTTGAAGATTTTACTCTGGAAAATTATAATCCATGGCCAGGGATTAAGGCACCGGTGGCCGTATAATTTTCTTGGTAATAATATAGAACGGATAAAAGACTGATGTTGTTAAGTGATTAACATATAGTCTTTTATCCAATTTTTTTGTCATAAATTTTGTTTTGGAAGTGGCGCTTCGAATTTAAGAATCAAAATGAGCATTCAATATATTTTAGAGATCATCGGGACTTTTGCTTTTGCGATTTCCGGCGCTCTTTCCGTAAAAGATCAAAAACATCAGGATTGGTTCGGTGCAAGTTTTACTGCTTTTCTTTGTTCTATTGGAGGCGGAACGATGCGTGACGTATTGTTAGGAAGTTATCCTTTGGTCTGGATTAGTGATATCACAATTCTCTACGCCATTTTAGCCGGCATTATTACAACCTTTATTTTTTACAAATATCTGATTGGTTTAAGAACAACATTGTTTTTGTTTGACACATTTGGTATCGCGCTTTTCACCATTGTTGGAACGGAAAAGGCACTTCATTTAGGTGTCAGGCCTGAAATTGCGGCTATTATGGGTGTATTTACAGCGATTATGGGCGGTGTGGTCCGTGATATGATGAATAATGAAATTCCAATTATATACAGGAAGGAAGTTTATGCAACCGCCTGTTTAGCAGGGGCTGTATGTTATCTGGTTTTAGAAAGGGCAGGAGCAGAGCGCCATGTTGCTTTTATAACTGCTTCATTGGTAATTATCGCTATCAGGATTCTGGCGGTCCGCTATGAATGGAGTGTCCCGAGATTTTTCAGATAATAGGCTATCGGTAAAAATAAAAAAACGACCGGTTCAGTGTTTGAGCCGGTCGTTTTTTGTAATGTTTTAAAAAAGAATTATTACTTCTTTTTCTTTTTACCTTTTGAAGAAGCTTCCTTAGCCGGAACTTTCGCCTGCATATCAGAAATCGCTTTTTCTATTTGTGTTTTGTAAAAATTATAAGCACCATCAGGAGCTGCTGCACCAAGAGCCAAAGCTTTTTGAGCAATTGGTAAAGCTTCAGATGTCTTACCAAGTTTGTCAAGAATTTGTGCTTTAATCCAAAGATTCGACCAGCCTTCTTTCAAACCGATTGCTTTGTCCGCAAGCGATAATGCTTTTCTTAAATCGATATTTTTAGCCAGGTAATATCCGGCAGCGCTTTGTAAAGTTGCAACATCTTCCGGTTTGTCCTGAACGGCTCTGTCCAGTGAAGCAATGGTCAATTCCTGAGTTGCCAATGAAAGTTTAACAGGCACTTTTACACTTCCCCACGCAATGTTCATAGATGCGGTTGAATCTGTAACATCAGAAAAACTGATTTGAAAAGATTCTGTGGATTCTCCTGAAACAGGTGTAACCTCGATTCTGGCAGCATCCTCTGTATCTTTATAAACATCAGTACTTGCATTTAAGTTTTTATTCAGAATAACCGTCCATTTGGCTTTTTCAGGAATTGAGAATAATGCATATTTTCCGGCAGGTACCTTTTTATCACCAAAAGTAAAATCAGTTGTCGACTCAAAAATAGTTGGCTGGTTTGCACCCGTACGCCAAAGTTGTCCTAACGGAGCAATCGGAGATTTATCGCCAAAAACCGCGCGACCTTTAATGCCGGGACGAGAATATTTTACGGTGAAATCAGTAATTCCTACGGTCTGGATTATTGTAGCTCCCGGACTTGCCTGAGGTGTGCGCTGAGCAATTGAGGCTGATGCAACAGCAATAGCAAAAGTGAGGGATAATAAATACTTTTTCATTTGGGTAATGATGTTTGTTTTTTGATCTGTTAAACTTGCAGCGAAATTAGAATGAAATAATTACATAGCCTATTAAATGAATAGAAGCAGCTTACTTTCTTTACTTGATTCCTACATTCCCGCCGAGGGCCTTGAAACTGAAATGTACCTCGAAACAAAACAATTTGTAAATGACAATCCTGAGTGTTTTGAAAGGACGTTGCTAATTGGGCATATAACAGCTTCCGGCTGGGTCGTTTCGCCAGAACGGGATAAAGTTTTATTGATGCATCATCGGAAACTGGATCGCTGGTTTCAACCCGGCGGCCATGCTGACGGAGATCCGGATGTGCGTCATGTGGCAGAAAAAGAAGTTGAGGAGGAAACCGGTGCGTCAAATCTTAGATTGGCAAAAGAAGGCATATTTGATGTGGACGTACATTTGATCCCAGCCAATAGCAAAGATCCGGCCCATTATCATTACGACATTCGTTTTGTATTTGAAGCTAATCCGGAAAATGAACTTGTAGTCAATATTGAATCAAAAGATGTTCAATGGATAGCTGTTGAAAACATTCATTTGTATAACAATTCAGAATCTTTGATGAGGATGGTCAGGAAAACGGCGTTGATTTAAAAGTGCCGTTTACATAGAAGTAGTGGAAACGCCACGAATCCTTAATATTGTATTCCCTTTTGCATCCGTGTTAGGTTGCGATACTGGTCTCGTTTCCACTCCCCGAATTTTTATCTCATTTTGTTTGGCAATATTTTCTTTTGTCCGGGTAATTATTTTCAAAATAGTTAAATCAGGAAATTGAACGTTCAGATAGTCGGTTTCTGAACCTTTCAATATTTCAACTTTCAGTATTAAGGCAGAATCAATTCTGAAAGTTGAAACTTCTTTCAAAATCTGATTATCCAACATGTAAATTGTCGGAGCGAGAGCATTTTTAGTATACCTGGCGCTAATATCGTAAACTGATAAAATGTGCAGACTTTTGGGATTCTTGGATTTAATAAATATTTGCCCCCCCGCTACTTTATTAGTTTCTTTAACAACATGAATAGAATCTATCTTGCTAGGCTCGATATATGGAATTGATCCGTATTTAATAGAATCCAGATAAATTTCAGGCCGGAAATTTTCAGGTTTGTAGATTTGGCCCTGAGATTTGACGGTGATAAAAAGCAGAATTACAACAAAGGCATTTTTCATAGTGTGTGTTTTCCTGAAAAAGAAAAGGATTAACAGTATCTACTGCTTCACAAATTTCAAAGTACGACTTCGGTTTGATACATCGACTTTTATTAAATACAAACCGGCGCTAAGAGAATTTGTCGGAAGAGATATTGTAGAATTCAAAACCTGTTGATTATACCAAATCGTTTGTCCGCTTTGGGAAATCAGACTTAGTGTAGATTTTTTACCAATCAGTGAAACGGGAAAAGTTAAAGTCAAATCTTGCTGAACTGGATTTGGTGACAGAATAATCTCATTCAATATATCCGGTTCAGTACCCAGAAGGACAAAATCATTTTTGATAATGGCTTCCGCCAAAGCACCATTTGGAACACCATATCCCAGCAGATTATCAGGATTTGCTGTCTGATGTCCCGATTTTTTCAAAGCTGCAATAATTTGTTGAGCAGTCAGTTTGGGAAAAGCCTGCCAGAGTATAGTAGCAAGCCCAGCTATCTGAGGCGCTGAGAATGAGGTCCCGCTGCTTGTTGTGGCAGAACCCGTTCCTGTGCTGTTACCAACCACTGCGCCGGAACCGACAGCAGAAACATCCGGTTTTAATTGCCCGATAGCATTTGGCCCCACCGAACTGAATGCAGCATAACTTCTGTCCAATGTAGTGGCACCAACGCTGACGACGGAATCCACATCGGCAGGTGCGCCTATATAGTGCCAGGCTTTATTTCCTTCATTTCCAGCGGAGTTTACAACCAGAATTCCCTTACGTGTAGCATACCTCGCAGCACGGGAGATTATGGTTGTTTTACCATCCATATCCTCGTAGGTATAATTGTATTCCGGGGAGTTAAATTCATCATCAAACGTAGTATATCCCAAAGATGAACTAAGCACATCCACACCCACGCTGTCTGCGCGTTCTGCTCCCAAAAGCCAGGTAACTTCTTCATAAGGCGATTCAATAAAGACATTTTCAGTACGGTATAACGCAAATGATGCTTTAAACGCGGCACCGATCATAGAGCCCGGCTGATATGCAGCAATGGTCGACAATGCATTTATACCGTGCGAATCATCATCATACACATTACTTTCCCTGCTCACAAAATCGTGTGTATCTATGATTCGGTTTTCATCAAAAACTGGTTTCATATAATTCAGTTCATCAGCGCGATTGAAACCTGCATCTAAAACCGCAATCAGCATATTCTCTCCGTGAAACCCTTCCTGATGTAATTTGTCAACACCAATTAATGCCAGCTGCTGCTGCATAAGGCCATAATTAAGATCTTCCGTTGTCGTTTTAACTTCTGAAAATTTTGCGGTTCTGGACAATCCGGCGGAAGGCGAAGTAAGATTTGCAAGCGGGTGATTTTGTTCAATTCCTTTGTAAAAAGCAAGATTTTTTATAGCTGCCAATTGTGATGCAGAAGCCTCAACGAGCGATGCATTGAACCAGCGGGAAGAATAAATGACCATTGCGCCAGTCTGCTTAATGGCTGTTACATAAGCAGGATTGACAGGGAAATCATGCTCAGTAATGGCGATGTTTTGGTTGGTTCTCCGCGCAACAGCTCTTGCCGATAAAAACTCGGTTGGCCGGCTAATTGAATATGGCGAATTGGCTTTATCCTTAAATAAAATCAGATATCTCGGATTGGTTTGCGCCAGCGTAAAATCTGATAGAAAAAATACGATGAAAGAAGTAAGGAGTAAAAGTTTGATTTTCATGTTTATAACGTTTGTTGATAACCACTTCTTTTAATCAAATCTTACGCCTGAATACCCGGAAGTGTTGCCCAATTTAAGCAATACTTTCAACCGGTGCATTTTTTCCTCCTAAATTTGAGCAATCAAGTAATTCCTGAATGTTTTTATAAGGCACAGGGGTTTTTAAATAGCCATAATTTTGCGCCAAAGAACGGATGACATTATTATCGCCCATCGAAATATCAATATCGTCCATACCCAGCTGACAAGGATGTTCGTAACCGGCGGCATTGGTAATTTCAATAATTTCCTTTGCCAGAGTTTTCATATAATTATGAAAGCGTTCACTTTTCAGCGTCGGATCAAGACCTGCTTCCAGCCATTTATTATTGGTGGTGATGCCTGTCGGACAATTGTTGGTGTGACAGGCTTGTGCCTGAATACAGCCAATTGACATCATGGCTTCTCTCGCAACGTTCACAATATCAGCACCCATGCAAAATGCCATAATCGCCTGTGCCGGCAAACCCAGCTTTCCGGAAGCTATAAACGTAATTTTATCTGTAAGATTTCTGGCCTGAAAAATTTTGTAAACTGTACTGAAACCATAAACAAACGGTAACGCCACATGATCTGCAAAAGAAGGAGGAGCCGCACCGGTTCCGCCTTCACCGCCATCAATAGTAATAAAATCAGGGCCTTTACCGGTTTCTACCATCAGATCGGCCAGTTGTTCCCACATGTCAATTTTTCCAATGGCAGCTTTTATTCCAACAGGCAGGCCGGTTTCCTCAGCCATTTGTTCAATAAAATCAATCATACCTTGCACATCTGAAAACGTGCTGTGGTAAGGTGGCGAAACAACATCTTTTCCCATCGGAACCTGACGGATCTCTGCAATTTCAGCCGTAATTTTACTTCCAGGTAATACGCCACCTTTTCCAGGTTTTGCACCTTGTGAAAGTTTTAATTCGATCATCCTGACAAATGGATTATTCTGTGTCATTTTGACCAGCTTTTCCATCATGAAATTCCCTTCATGATCCCGGACGCCAAAATAAGACGTACCCATATTGAAGACAACATCCGCACCAAAACGGTGATAAGGAGAAAGTCCGCCTTCGCCTGTATTATGATAATTCCCGAATTGCAACGAACCTTTATTCAATGATTCAATCGCTCTGGCCGACAAAGAGCCATAACTCATCGCACTGACGTTAACAACCGAATGCGGCCGGTAAGGGCGTCTGCGTTTATGATATGCACCGATTATTTTTGCCGAAGGAATCGTATAATGATTCGGATCTTTTCCATTGGCAGCATGATGCGGATGATTCAAAGGCAATTTATAAGGCAGCATCGCTGGTTTGATAAACACAAAACCGGCCTCATTCATATCCTGATCCGAACCGAAACCTTGGTAATTATTTTCCTTTTTGGAGGATGCATAAATCCAGGACCGCTGCCGCCGGTTAAATGGCAATTCTTCCCTGTTATTGGCAACAATATACTGGCGCAACTCCGGACCGATCTGTTCAATCATATACCGGAAATGGCCCAGAATCGGGAAGTTATGCTGAATCGTATGTTTTTTTTGAAGAATATCCCGAAGAGCAAAAATTACCAGGATAAGAAGAATGTATGCCCAGAGTGGCACTGTGTTAAAAAACTCAAAAAAAGCAGTCATAAACTTATAAATATGGTGTGCGAGGCCGTTAAGCTAATTACAATTTTCAAAAAAACATAACGGCCTCACTTATTTTAAGACAACTGCAATTCTTCCCAGGTTGTCACTTTTGCCAGATCATTCCAATATCCCGGATATGATTTCACTACTACCCCGGGCTCTTCAATAATAATGTCATGAATCATCCCGACAGGAGCAAATGCAAGTGCCATACGGTGATCATCATATGTAAATATTGAAGGAACCGAAGTAGCAGTCCAGTCAGATTTTTTTACAACTTCATATTTCAGATTCGTTTCAATTTCATTCAGTTCAGCACCCAGCTTTTTGAGTTCTTCCTGAAGAGCGAAAACACGATCCGTTTCTTTTATTTTTAGACTTTCAATACCTGTAAGTGTCAGATGAATATTTTTCATCGCACAGCAAACCGCTACCGTTTGCGCAAGGTCAGGGCAGTTTGTGAAATCCCAAGCAATAGAATCAGAAGCAGGGATTTTTGTCAAAATAACACCACGTTCCGTGAAAGTACTTTTAACCCCAAGCTGTGCCATGATGTTTACAATATCACTATCACCTTGCAGCGAATTTTCTTTTAGTCCAAGAAGCTCAACTTCCGCATCTTCAGCCAATGCCACAATGCTATACCAGTAACTTGCACCCGACCAGTCTGATTCGATAGCGTATGCTTTTGGCTGATATTGTGACGGTTTAACTTTGATAGTATTCGCTTCCCAGTCAGCTTCATAAATGATACCGAAATATTCCATTTGTTTCAATGTCATTTCAATATAAGGACGTGATCCAATTTCTCCTTCAAGGATTATTGTCAAACCATCCGGCAAAGAAGGAGCGATCAAAAGCAAAGCAGAGATATACTGGCTGCTCACATCACCACGGATTTTCAATTCATTCTGACCTGAATAATTAAATCCCATAATCTGCATAGGCGGATAACCCGGCACATTTTCATATGAAATATCAGCTCCCAATATTTTTAACGCATCAACCAGAATTCCAATCGGACGCTCACACATACGCGGGGTTCCTGTCATCCGTTTCTTCTGATTTGTTACTGTAAAATATGCTGTCAGAAAACGCATGGTTGTACCCGCATCAATCACATCCGCCACAGCATCATCAGATTTTAGCAATCTCAGCATAGTCTGCGAATCACGGGCTTCCGAGATATTGGAAAGGTCGCTTTTAAAATCAGTCAGTGCATTAATGATCAAAGCACGGTTGCATTCACTTTTTGATGCTGCCAGTTTGATTTCGGCACGAATTGGATTTTGCGGTGGATGTACAAGAATGGATTTCACAATAGTATTATTTCAGATTCAAAATTATTGGGTGAGGCGTGATGGGCCGAAGGTTTTTCACTTCAAAATTTAATAAGTTTCTAATATTTTCAACTTATTCCGGCCATTAATCTTCAAGGTTGAAAAAGTCATTTTATAGCATATAAATCCGGTAGCCATAATAGCTCCTCCAACCACAAGCGTTGAAGCATCCGTTGTATATCGCTTGTTATCAATGCCCTTATTGAAAAAGTCTGCACCGATATATATTAATCCGGCCAAAGGAAGCAATGTTGCCGCCTGAGAAATGAAAGGAATACGACGGTGTGTTTTTACAAGTTTGACTTCCTTCAAAGGAATAGACTGATATGTCATTTGTCCTAATGCTTCGTTGATTACAGCAATACTAAAAGCCGAATCGGTAACATTGGCGATGGTTTCGTTGAACTTGATCGTTTCATTTTTCATACGAAATTTAATATTATCGCCTGGAAAAAAACGGTAACGATGAAATCCTCCAAGAACCGGGGATGCATCCAAAACCAGGTATTTCTGCCCGGGAGCACCAATTACGCGGTTATCGCCACTTTGTCTAAGAAACAGTTCTTCACTTGAAAGAGCTTTTTTAGGGTCGTAATTATCCTGCGCGAAAACATTGATACTGCCCAGAATAAATAAAATTAATAATGTCAGAACTGATCTCATAAAGAAAATAGAAAGGCTCAAAGATAAGGAATCATTCTTTAAACGGGTAATCTGATTACATTGTTGTTGGTTGTTCCGGCGCCGGATCACGCTTCGTCGGACACTTCTTCATGGGGAGGTACCTTCAGTGAAACCCCGCCGGATACCAGCATCTTCATCACATCCGTTGACTTTGCATCCAGAATAGAAACATTCTCAGTGGGTACGATAAATAGTTCTCCCGAAAGCGCATATGACATGGGCATATAAACCGCCACGTGATCATGAATATGGAGGTGACTCAGGTCGGTCTGAGTAATAAAACCGATTTTTTTGATGCCTGTATCTTTATACATCGTAACCAAAACCGGCTGATTGAATTTTTTTTTATCCCCAACAAAAGCAATGACCAGATCTTTAATGGAATAATAGATCAGGCTCACCAGCGGAATCCGTCGCATGATGCTTTCTGTGAAGTTAAAAAACGACTGGGGAATGATCGTTGAAAAAACAAAGCCTAGCAGGACAATACTGGTTACAATAATCAGTACGCCCAGGCCCGGAAGATAAACCGTCTGATTTCCTGAAATGGGGATATTGATCGGGATGATATTATCAAGAAATTCAACCGCGCTTCCGATAATGATAATGGTAACATAAAGCGGCGCCACAAGTACCAGGCCACGTACAAAGTAGCTCAGTATGCGTTTGAGGAAAGTATTTTTAATTTCCATTAAAATTTATTCTAGCATTCCGTATTATTTTTTGCAGATGTAGAAATCTCCGCTAATACCTGTTTAAACTACGGTTTTTGAAGGTTTTAAGTTCAAATTAAGATAAGCCGGAAGGGCTTTTTTATTCTGTTCCGAAAAGTAAAACCCTTATCACTATACATAAGTATTGTAAGCTGGACGATGAATGCAGATATTTGCATCCGCTAAGCCGCAAAGTTTCAAATTTTGCAGGAGTTTTAGAAGAAATTGACAATCCATTTAGTAAACGAATATGTATCAGGCTGAATACTTAAAACATTTCACTGAGGAAGTTTTTCTGGCCATAGGATGTTCGGCCGAGGAAGCTGCTCTGGCCTCAACCGTGTTGATTAGTGCCGATTTAAGAGGTGTTGATTCGCATGGAATCGCGCGACTTGCCGGTTATGTCCGTTTGTATGACAATGGAAGATTGAACCCAAAACCCGATGTAAAGGTGGTTTATGAAACACCGAGTACTGCCGTTGTGGATGGTGACAGAGGTTTAGGGTTGGTAGTGGCACCAAAAGCAATGGAAATTGCGATGGAAAAAGCGGAGAAAGTTGGCTCTGGCTGGGTTTCTGTCAGGAATTCAAATCATTTTGGTATTGCGGGCTACCATGCCATGCTGGCTCTGCAAAAGGATATGATTGGCTGGACAATGACCAACGCGGCTCCGTTGGTAACGCCTACTTTTTCTCTGGAAAAATTGTTAGGTACAAATCCGTTGGCTGTTGCAGTTCCGGCTTTTGAGGAACCAGCTTTTGTTGCTGATTTTGCATCAACAGCTGTTGCTTATGGCAAATTTGAAATTTTGCAAAGGAAAGGTTTGCCGGCTCCGTTAGGCTGGGCGCAGGATTCTGAGGGGAATCCGACAACGGATTCAAATGCTGTGAGAAGTGGGGGAGGATTGTTGCCCCTCGGTTCTGACCGTGAACATGGAAGCCATAAGGGATATGGACTGGGTGCCATTGTTGATATTTTTTCAGGTGTACTTTCCGGAGCCAATTTCGGCCCTTGGGTTCCGCCTTTTGCAACCGCGGGTTTTATGTCTGCAAATGAGGGAGTTGGCCTTGGTACCGGACACTTTTTAGGCGCTATGCGTGTTGATGGATTTCGTCCGGCTGATGAATTTAAAGTGGATATGGATAAATGGATCCGTGCTTTCAGAGGTGCCAGAGCGGTTGAAGGGAAATCGGTTATCATTCCGGGAGATCCTGAACGTGAAATGGAAGCCATCAGAAGTGTTGAAGGAATTTCTCTCTTGCAGCCCGTTGTAGAATCGCTTGCAGAACTGGCAAAACGGTTTAATATCGCCTTTGAAAACAGAATTGATTAAATAAAATACGGTTACTTGTTTCAACTGCCATTTTGGTAGGTTGTTTTTTAAAACTTCGTTTTCTCTATATGTCTCGTAATTTTAAGGTAGGATTGTTCTTAGTCATTGCAATTCTTACAACAACTTTCACTTTTTATTTCTGGCAGATTTTCAAAACACCGAATTTACAGGTTGAGAAAAAAGAAAGCTTTGCATTATTGATTCCCGAAGGTGCTACGTATCAGACTGTACTTGATTCCCTGGACAAACATAAGGTGATCAATGACAATATATCTTTCCGTTTTTTGGCAAAACTTTTGAAGTATACCGAAAATGTAAAGCCTGGACGTTATGTGATCAAACCTGAAACCAGCAATTATAAAGCCGTTAAAAAACTTCTTTCCGGCGTTCAGGATCCTGTAAAACTTACCTTTAATAACATCAGATTAAAAGAAGATCTGATCAAAAGAATTGGTAACCGTTTTGAATTTGGCGAAGATAAATTCCGTCAGGCGATGAACAGTGAGGAAGTTTGTAAAAAATACGGATTAGATACGGCCACAATTGTTTCCATGTTTTTACCAAATACCTATGATATTTTCTGGACAACAGGAACGGAAAAATTCCTCGACAGAATGCATAGTGAATATAAAAAATACTGGAATGCAGAACGTGTCGCCAAAGCAAAAACGATAGGTCTGACGCCGGTTCAGGTTTCTATTCTGGCTTCAATTGTTGAAGAAGAACAGGCAAGAAAAGTGGATGAAAGGCCGATGGTTGCAGGTTTGTATATTAATCGTCTAAATGCCGCCATGCCATTGCAAGCCGATCCGACCATTAAATACGCATTACAGGACTTCGCTATCAAACGTATTTTGAATGAGCAGTTGCGTGTGAAATCGCCATACAATACTTATGTGAATATTGGCTTGCCACCTGGCCCGATCCGTGTAGCAGATTTTAATTCACTGGATGCGGTTTTGAATTACAGCAAACACGATTTTCTTTATATGTGCGCAAAGGCGGATCTTTCGGGTTACCACGCTTTTGCAAAAACTTATGAAGATCATCTGAACAATGCCCGCATGTATCAGGCGGAATTGAACAGGCTTAAAATTATGAAATAAGTTTCGGACGATTGGTTTTGATTGAAATCAATCGTCTCATAAATAACACAGAATGTTTGCTTACGAGGTTAAAGGGATAAGAGTACGTTATGCCGACACAGATCAGATGGGTTATGTGTATTACGGAAATTATGCAAGATATTATGAAATCGGACGCGTTGAAGCTTTGCGAAGCGTTGGATTTAGTTATAAAGAAATGGAAGAAACGGGTGTCATGATGCCTGTTTATGAAAATAAATCCAGATTTATTAAGCCGGCCCGTTATGACGACGAGCTTACGATCAAAGTTCTGATGCAGAAATTGCCTGGCACAAGAGTTGTGTTTGAGTATGAAATCAGAAACCAGGATGATGTTTTATTGAATGTGGGGGAAACTACGCTCGTTTTTCAAAAAATGGAGAATGCAAAACTTTGTATTGCTCCGGCAAAACTCCTGGAAAAACTGAATCCTTATTTTCAGACTTTGTAAATCAAATTGCCTTTTATGCTTGAAAGACTGTTGAAAAACCGGCAAGTCAAGCGGCTTATCGTTTGGCTGCGAACGACGATGCTTTTTCGTGGAACCGTTTCGCTGTATGACATTCTTGCCAACATAAGAAAAAACAATCACCGTTATGATATTGATCAGCGCGCATCTGCGGTTGCGTATAGTTTAACACTCGCCTGTTTTCCAGGAATTATTTTTCTGTTTACCCTCGTTCCCTACATACCAATAGAAAATCTGGACGATCAGATTCTGGGGATTTTAAAAGAAGTCTTGCCCAGAGGTATTTATCAGGATGCGCACCAGACCATTACCGATATTATCAGCCGGCCCAGAAACAGTGTTATGTCGCTCGGATTTATTTTTGCCGTGGCTGCTTCTACCAATGGTATGATGTCATTGATGCGTTCTTTTGATATGGTCTATGAAGATTTGGACACAAGAGGATTTCTTGCCCAGCGAGGCGTTGCACTTCTATTGACCATAATACTTATAGCAGTTGTGTTCATGCTGATCGTCCTCTTAATTCTTGGCGACGCCGTAAAAGTTATTGTCAGCGACTGGCACATTGTGCAGGATACCTGGATTGTCTCATCCGTTAATTTAACAAGATATTTGGTCAGTTTTGCGGCGCTAATGCTGGCAATTTCCATAATCTACCGTTTTGCCCCGTCACAAGGCAGAAGATATGCATTTATCAATCTCGGATCCATTTTCGCATCTGTTCTGATTTTGGTTGCTACTTACGGTTTTTCGTTCTATTTGTCAAGATTTAGTTCTTATAATAAACTGTATGGCTCCATTGGAACAATGATTGCTCTGATGATCTGGTTTTATCTTTTAGCCCTTCTTCTCATTTTTGGTTTTGAGATCAATGCCGGCATCGCTTCTGCCAGAAGTAATGTGCAGGATAAAAAATCCTGACTGACCGTTAAATAAGTACTTAACTTTCTCTTTTTTTATCTCTCATAAGTTTGTGACTTTTAGAGCCTTTGTTCGTATTAGATTAATAGCGGTCCGGACAAGTGATTCAAAAAAGTGATAGATGAGCGAAATGGATAAGCCTTTGGTAACAGTCGTTTTGACTGCCTTTAACCAGGGAAAATATATTGCGGAAACGTTGGGTTCAATTTTCGCCCAGACTTACCCAAAACTTCAAATTGTCATTATTGACAATGCCAGTACCGATGGGTCCATATCCTTGATCGAGAATATTGTTTCCGACTTTCCTGAATTTACTGTGATCAAAAATGTAGAGAATCGCGGTCTATGCCGCGCGTTCAATCAGGGACTGGCTTTAGCAAAAGGTAAATATATTATTGATCTCGCAGCTGATGACATTATGATGCCGGGCCGGATTTCAAATCAGGTAAAGGCAATGGAAGATTTGGGAGAAGATTACGGCGTTGTTTTTTCCAATGCACAATACATAGATGCCGGTGGAGATGTCCTGAATTTTCATTATCCTGTTGATACTAATCTGAAAGCCGATAAACCGATCCCTAGCGGCGATGTTTATAAAAGTATTTTGGAGAAATATTTTATTTGTACCCCAACCATGATGATGCGCACCAAAATGCTGATTGAAATGGGTGGTTATGATGAATCGCTTGATTTTGAAGATTTTGATTTTTGGGTAAGATCGGCTGTTCGCTACAAATATTTCTATCAGGATGAGGTGCTTACCAGAAAGAGGAATGTGCCAGGTTCATTAAGTACGCAAATCTATAATAAAGGAAACAGTCTGCTCCGGACCTGTTACATCGTTTGCAACAAAGCTTATGAATTAAATCGTGATCAGGAAGAGTTTGATCTGTTGGCAGCCAGAATAAGGACCTTTATCCGAAAGTGTTTTTATGCACAGGAGTTTGAACTGGCGCTTCGTTTCCGAACACTTTTAAACTACATTGAAAACCCTGGCATCCTGACAGAAATGATTGTGATGCTGTGCCGTTTGCATCTTCCGGTAAATGGATTGTACAGGTTTTACTTAAATAATTTGCAAAAAAAAGCCCACAGCAGAGAGGTTTTGGCGTTTTGAATTGTTAATTCAGAAAATAGTACATACTATGCCAGCTGAATTAATTCGTATATACCCTGAAAATCCTGACGAAAGAAAAATACGTCAGGTAGTAGATTGCCTTCGCGATGGCGGTCTGGTTATCTATCCTACGGATACCATTTACGGTCTTGGCTGCGATATTTTCAATTCAAGAGCCGTAGAGAAAATAGCACGTATCAAAGGGATCAAAGCGCAGAAAAATGACTTCTCATTCATCTGTTATGACCTGAGCCATATTGCAGATTATGCCAGAGTTGGAAACTCAGCCTTTAAAATGATGAAGAAAGTTCTTCCGGGACCTTACACGTTCATTCTTGACGCAAACAATCAGGTTCCTAAATTGTTAAATACAAATAAAAAAACGGTAGGTATCCGTGTGCCCGACAATTTGATTCCCCGTCTGATTGTTCAACAACTTGGCAATCCAATCGTAACCACTTCCATCAAAGATGATGACGAAATTATCGAGTATTCAACTGATCCTGAATTGATTTACGAGAAATTTCAACATCAGGTTGATATTGTAATTGATGGCGGATATGGTGGTAATGTGGCTTCAACAATTGTACTCGCAACCAATGATGATTTTGAAGTAATCCGGGAAGGATTAGGAGATACAAGCCTGTTTTTGTAATTAAATTATAATTTATTAAGTTATTATAGAACTAAATAAATCCCGTTAAATAATTGTTATCATTTTTTTGATAATATCATTCCCCTTTACCATATTTGATAGTGCCTGAAATTGTTACCGGAAATCAACCTGAAAAAATAGTAAGGATTGAATTGCAATATCTTCCTTGTCTCGAATATTTTACTTGTATTTTGAGTAATGACGTTACCTGGATCGACATCAATGAAAGATATATTAAACAGACTTTCAGGAACCGTTGCAGCGTTTTAACAACCAATAAAACAGATACTTTGACCGTCCCTGTGAAGGGATATGAGCAATATGCTCCGACAAAAGACATAAGAATCGATTATAGCCAGGATTGGATAAGGAGGCATTGGGGCTGTTTGAGATCAGCATACGGAAAATCACCTTATTTTGAATTTTACTCAGACGAGCTTCATAACGTTTTTATTAAGAAACCTGAATTTCTTGTTGACCTAAATTATGAATTATTGACAATTTGTCTTAGATTGTTGGGGATTAGAAAGGAAGTTAGGTACAATTTGTCAGTACCAATAAATGCCGATTCAAGCCTGATTGACGACTTATCGTTTATTAATGATAAAAAAAATAAAAATAATTTTAAATATTATCAGCCAATTTCATACTACCAGACATTTGGGAATGATTTTGTAAGTAATTTAAGTATCATCGATTTATTATTTAATATGGGGCCCGAGGCGAGGAGTATTTTGCTGAGATCTTGTAAGCAACAATAAATCTGCTACTTTGAACAAAGATTTAAAAAGTAGCGTTTAGATTAATAAGACACATTTTTATTGCTACACATGGAAGCAAAATTTTCAAATAGAGTAAAAGAAGTAATCTCTCTGAGTCGGGAAGAAGCTTTGCGACTTGGTCACGATTATATCGGTGCCGAACATCTGTTACTTGGAATGATTCGTGAGGGCGATGGAGTTGCTATTGGTTTACTGAAAAAGCTAGGCGTGTCCCTTGATGATGTTCGACAGACGATCGAGCAGGCAACGAAGGGTGCGGCAACTAATAATGTTAAAAATCTGCAGAATATCCCTCTTACAAGACAATCTGAAAAGGTGTTGAAAATAACATATCTTGAGGCTAAAATTTTCAAAAGCCCCTTGATCGGAACTGAACATTTGCTTCTGTCAATTTTACGTGACGTAGACAATGTTGGCACCCAGATCCTGCATAAATTTAATGTTAACTACGAAGTCATTAAAGAAATGTTAGAATATCAATCATCAGGAACAAAACCCCACATGGGCCCGGAAACCGAAGACGGAGACGATGAGGCAAGAGGCGGCATGTTTGGCGGTGGAGGAGGAGGCGCAGCTTCCGGAAAAGAGTCAAAAGGTGCTGAAAAATCTCGTACTCCGGTACTTGACAATTTTGGACGTGATTTGACGAAAATGGCTGAGGTTGGAAAACTTGATCCAATCGTTGGACGGGAAAAAGAAATTGAGCGTGTTGCCCAGATTCTTAGCCGTCGTAAAAAGAATAACCCAATTCTTATTGGTGAGCCTGGGGTTGGTAAAACAGCCATTGCGGAAGGTCTTGCTTTAAGAATTGTTCAGAAAAAAGTATCCCGTGTTCTGTTTGGTAAAAGAGTAGTTACTCTTGATCTTGCATCTCTTGTGGCAGGCACTAAATACCGTGGCCAGTTTGAAGAAAGGATGAAAGCGGTAATGAATGAACTGGAAAAATCTCCGGATGTGATCCTTTTCATTGATGAGCTTCATACGATCGTTGGTGCTGGTGGCGCTTCCGGTTCTCTGGATGCTTCGAATATGTTCAAACCGGCTCTTTCTCGCGGTGAAATTCAGTGTATCGGTGCAACCACGCTGGATGAGTATCGTCAGTACATAGAGAAAGATGGGGCACTTGCCCGCCGTTTCCAAATGGTAATGGTGGATGCGACTTCAATTGAAGAAACTATTCAAATCCTTGAAAATATTAAGGATAAATATGAAGATCACCACCATGTAAGTTACACGCCTGAGTCGATCAGCACTGCGGTTAAACTGTCTGAGCGTTACATTACAGACCGTTTCCTTCCAGACAAAGCGATCGATGTTTTGGATGAAGTTGGTGCACGTGTTCATATCAGCAACATTACTGTACCTGAGGATATTCTCCACCTTGAAGAACAGATTGAGAATATTAAACAGGAAAAAAACAGGGTTGTTAAAAGTCAGAAATACGAAGAAGCAGCTCAGTTACGTGATCGTGAAAAGAAATTGATCGATCAGCTTGACCGCGCGAAACTTGCCTGGGAAGAAGAAACCAAGCAAAAAAGATATACAGTTACTGAGCATAATGTTGCCGAAGTAGTTGCAATGATGACCGGAATCCCTGTGACGAATGTCTCGATGGATGAAGGAAAGAAATTGCTTAACATGGCCGACGAGCTTAAAGCAAAAGTAATTGGCCAGAACCCGCCAATTGAGAAATTGGTTAAGGCAATTCAACGTACGCGTGTAGGTTTGAAAGATCCTAAGAAACCAATTGGTTCTTTTATATTCCTTGGACCAACGGGTGTGGGTAAAACAGAATTAGCAAAAGTTCTTGCCACTTATTTATTTGATAAAGACGATGCCCTTGTGCGTATCGACATGAGTGAATACATGGAGAAATTCAGTGTATCTCGTTTGGTAGGAGCGCCTCCGGGTTATGTTGGTTACGAAGAAGGTGGTCAGTTAACTGAAAAAATTCGTCGTAAGCCATACAGCGTTGTTTTGCTTGATGAGATCGAAAAAGCACACCCGGATGTTTTCAATATTCTGTTACAGGTGCTTGACGATGGTATATTAACAGATGGTCTTGGCCGTCGTGTTGATTTCCGGAATACGATCATCATCATGACTTCGAACATTGGAGCGCGTGACCTGAAAGATTTCGGTTCTGGAATCGGTTTTTCAACCAAAGCCAAAAACGACAACCAGGATGAAATTATGAAAGGCACAATTCAAAGTGCTCTTCGTAAAGCATTCTCTCCGGAATTCCTTAACCGTCTGGATGATGTGATCGTGTTTAATTCACTTCAACGTGAAGATCTGCACCGTATCATTGACATTTCGCTTGGTAAATTGTTCAGCCGTGTGAAAGGCCTGGGTTACGAAATTGAGTTGACTGTCCCTGCGAAAGACTTCTTGTCTGAAAAAGGTTATGATCCTCAATACGGTGCCCGTCCATTGAACAGAGCGATCCAGAAATATCTTGAAGATCCGGTTGCAGAAGAAATTCTTAAAGGTGATTTGAGAGAAGGTGATGTATTGGTAGCGAATCATGTTGAAAACAGTGAAGAGCTTACCATATCGGTTAGAAAAAAAGAAGAAGAAGTTGCTAATTAATTAACTGGAATTTTAGATAATTAATTAAACATATAAAGAGAGGCAGGTCTTTCAGATTTGCCTCTCTTTTTTGTTACGGCGTTGTGTACTAATTTGTTACGACGTTGGTGTTAAATGAAGCAGGACGAAATTGCATATCGCTCCTGTTTAATTTACAATTTCTATTCATTGTTTATATTGTTTATTCTTAATTTTGGGGTACTCGAATTAGTTGTAAATGATTAGAAAATCTTTACTTTGCATATCCTCCAGATAAATTATGAATATTATACTAAAACTAAACAAGACAAAGAATAATAATACATTATGGCTGTCAATTTACTGGAGTTAACCAAGGCATATATTACAAAAGAAGTTGGTCTTAAAATTGCCGATTTGACCCAAGAAAGTACAAGTGATGTTCAAGTCGCAATGTTAGGCGCCCTGCCAGGACTTATCGGAGGAATTATGAATAAAGCTTCAACACTCGGCGGCGTTCAGGATTTAATAGGACTTATCAATCTCAATAATGAAGACTACGTTTTAAACGGACTTGGAACAATCCTTGGGGATGAATCCAGGTCAAAGGAATTTATTTCCAATGGTCTTTCACTTCTCCCAATCCTGCTGGATTTAGATCTTAAAACAGTTACCGATTCTATTTCTTCTTCAAGCGGAATAAAAAGTTATTCTGTCTCCACAATATTAAGTATTTGCGCGCCGATCGTATTGAGCGTAGTTGCAAAATATGCAAAAGTTAGTGGTACGAAATCGGTTGAACCGGTGAGACTTACAAGCCTTTTGGTTGATCAAAAAGAATTTATGGTAAAATACTTACCAAAGGACCTGAATACACTCTGGAATTTTAAAGAACTTGAAGATCTTAATAAAAGCCTGATTCGAAATCCTTTGAGCGAAAAAGAGCTGGAAGGTAAACCTACTTCAACAGGAGTAAAGATTTTTTTATGGATACTGGCGCTGTCAATTCTGGGTGGTGCTTATTGGGGTTATAAAAAATTAACAAAAGAAGAGGAGACGGTTGTGGTAGAAGATGTACCGATGGGTGTTGACAGTGTTAATCATTCAAAAGGTACTCAGAAAAGTGGTCTGGGCAAATTTGTTCCAAAAGAGCTTCCGAAAGACATAACACTTAACGTTCCTGAAAATGGGGTTGAATCTAAAATAATTAATTTCATAGCAGACAGTTCACAAGTAGTTGATAAAAATATCTGGTTTGATTTTGACAGAATCACCTTTGAGCCAAACGCTGCAAGTCTCAGCAATCAATCATTAGAACAAATTGATAATATTGCGAAGATCATGAGAGCCTTCCCGAATGTCAATGTGAAGATTGGAGGATATACTGACAATACCGGAGACGCAGCGACCAATCTGAGCTTGTCGCAGAGCAGAGCGGATGCGGTTAAACGCGGGATTGTAAATAAAGGGATTAAAGCCACCCGTATTTCCTCGGAAGGTTATGGCATTGAACATCCGGTTGCCGATAATAATACAGAAGAGGGAAGAGCCCAAAATCGAAGAATTGCAATAAATTTGACAAGAAAATAATAAAAACCATTTTAAAGAAAGGGTCAGATTAATTTTTAATTTGACCCTTTCTTTATGCCCTTTTTTGAGATTTTAATTGATTATCAAAATCAATCTTAAAAAGAAGAAAGGAAGATTATGATTTAGTTTATATTTAAGCTTTGTAAGATTAAATTTTAGTTCATGAAAATTAACAGCAGACTTTCTATATATAGTTTAGTTATACTTATATTAATGAGCTGGCATATTTCTGCCGCTCAAAAACTGGCTTCGGGACCTCAGGTACTTACATTCTTTTCATCAGCAGACGATACAGAACAGCCGTACGGCTTGTACATTCCAAAAAATTATGATCCTGCAAAAAAATATCCCCTTGTCATGATGTTACATGGGGCGGGTTCAAACCACAGATTAGAATTAAGGCGGGTCTTTGGAAAGAGTAATGCAGCCGATGAAACGGATGTAGAAGCCAGCCGGTATTTTCCGGAATGGGAAGATGTAGATTTTATTGTAGCATCGCCGCTGGCAAGAGGAACGGCAGGATATCAGGGTATCCCGGAGCTCGATGTTTATGATGTTTTGGCCGATGTCAAAAAACGTTTTAACATTGATGAGAACCGTACTTATCTTACAGGACTGTCCATGGGTGGAGGCGGAACCTTATGGATTGGTTTAACAAGACCGGACATTTGGGCAGCCATCGCACCGGTTTGTGCAGCACCACCGGCAGGTACCATTGATCTGGCAAGAAATGCCAGTAACTTTCCCGTCCATTTTTTCCATGGAGACAAAGATCCTGTTGTTCCAGTGGAAAGTACCAGGAACTGGGTGTCAAAAATGCAGGATTTGGGTGTTGAAGTTACTTACAAAGAATTTGTTGATGTTAAACACGATAGCTGGGTGAATGCTTATGATGATGAATTTATCTTCAGCTGGTTCAATCAGGTAAGAAACCCGTTTCCGAATGAAGTAAAGTTTTCAAGTAAATTTTATAAATACAATAAAGCTTACTGGGTTCAGTTTGATAAAATGAGAAGTGGTGTTTTGTCCGATATCACAGCAAATTTCAAGCGCTCGAATACATTGGAAATTAAAACAAAGGAACTTGATGGCTTTACCTTAAATCTGCTTGGTCATGCAAAATTTATCAGTAATCAGCCTGTGACATTTTCGATTGACGGTACAGCGCTTTCCGCAAAGGTTGACAGTACCATTTCATTTGTGAAAAATGGGGCAGCCTGGGCTATTAATAAAGAGATGATAACGAACGTTGTTGAAAAGAAAAAAGGCAGTGAAGGACCTGTTTTTGATGCTTTTTCAAGCCGACACGTTTATGTTTATGGTACTGCTGACAATCCATCGGAGGAGGAACTGAAAAAACGTATGGATGTAGCTAATGAAGCTGCAAACTGGTCAGTTTACCGTGGCCCTTTTTTGGGAAGAATGATGTTTTTTCCAAGGGTACTTTCAGATAAAGAGGTAAGGGCAAGTGATTTTGAAACCTGCAATCTTATCCTCTTTGGCACAAAGGAAACAAATGTGGTCATAAATAAATATGCTGATAAATTGCCTGTACATCTAAATGCGGCTACCAAAGATTATGGATTGTTATACGTATTTCCTGTTGACAAACATTATGTTGCCATAAGTTCCGGGTTACCCTGGTGGACCGGTGTAGTGGATCAGGGGTTTCCTTTTGTTCCGGCTACGCATAGAAATTTATCGGAATTTAAGGATATACTATTCTTTAAGGATTCATCAAAAAATATAATAACGGAGGGATATTTCACACAAGAATGGAAATTGCCGGATGCTGTTCTTACACCTTTAACTAAATCCGGCGTTATAACAGTTTCAAAATAGTACTTAGTTTTAATTTATCTTTTGTATTCCACTACCATGGATTTTAACCAAAAAATTTCCCGGAAATCATTTCTGCGGACTGGTGCACTGGCACTTTCACTTCCGTTGATTTCGCAGCTGCCTTCGATGGCAAAGGCATCGTCTAAAATTGGCTTACAGCTTTATACATTAAGAGATGCACTGAGCAAAGATCTGGAAGGAACATTAAAAAAAGTTTCTGAGATAGGCTATAAAGAAGTTGAGACCTTTGGCTACTCGGATGGAAAATTCTTTGGCAAAACACCGAAAGAATTTAAATCTTTGTTGAGTGGTCTTGGACTGAGTGCCGTAAGTGGCCACTACGGTGCAGGTATTGCAGCTCCTGACAAAAAAGGTACCTTATCCAACGACTGGAAACGTGCTGTTGATGATTCAGCTGAACTGGGTCAAAAATACATGATGTGTGCTTATCTGACTCCGGATGAGCGTAAATCAATTGAGGATTACAAAAAGTATGCGGTGCTTTTCAATAAGTGTGGTGAAACCTGCAAGGCTGCCGGAATTCAGTTTGGTTATCATAACCATGATTTTGAATTTCAAAAATTGGACGGTCAACTGCCTTACGACATTATCACCAAAGATACAGACGCTTCTTTGGTGAAACTGGAACTTGATTTGTATTGGGCAGTAAGAGCCGGATTAGATCCTGTGGAGTTGTTCAAACAGCATCCTGGCCGCTTCCCGTTATGGCATGTAAAGGACATGGAAAAGGGGCCGGATAAGGCTTTTGCAGAAGTGGGAACAGGATCGATTGATTTTGCGAAAATTTTTGCAGCAAGAAAAACTGCGGGAATGACTCATTTCTTTGTAGAGCAGGATGTTTGCAAGAGACCACCTTTGGAAGCAATTGCTATCAGTTATGGCAATCTTGCCAAAATGAAGGTTTAGTTTTTTAAAATTAAATAAAGTAACAAAAGAAGACCCGGCCGCATAGCAACCGGGTCTTTCTAATTATACAGATAAAAATTTTTTAATTCGCCAGTTGTAATTTTAATTCATTCAGGCGGCTTTTAAGAGATGCATCAATCTGACGGTCGTTTACGCGAAGTAAGTAACCACCAATAAGAGTAGGATCTACTTTTTCTTCAAGTTCAACTGTCTTACCGGTAGCGTCAGCTACAATTTTATTAAACTGTTTACGCAAATCCTCCGTCAAAGGAGTCGTTGTGATCACAGTCGCTTTTTGAATACCGCGGTATCCGTCATAAGCTGTTATGAATTCTTCGGCGATCGAATCAAGAATTGATTCCCGGTTTTTTCTTGTTATAATTTCAAAGATTGAGTAAGAAACCGGATTCACTTTATCAGAGAAAAGTGCTTTTAAAATAGCCAGTTTCTTTTCGTGGCGTACTACCGGACTTTTAAGTGCCAGCATCAAACCACGGTTTTTAAGAGCAGTATCCAGGAATAATTTCATATCCTCATATACGGCTTCAACAACATTTTGTTCTTTTGCCAGTTCGATAAGTGATTTAGCGTATCTGGCGGCAACTATACCTACTGACATTGGGAATCAATTAATTTTGAATGAAATGGACGTTACAGCTTCGGTAACGAATTAGTTCATGCGAGCTGATGACGCAAGATCTGAAATCAGTTTTTCCTGAGATTCTTTGTCTTTCAGTTCGCGGTGTAAAACCTGCTCTGCGATTTCAAGAGAAAGAACAGCTACTTCCTTACGCATTTTAGCGATTGCAGCATGTTGTTCGTTACGGATTGTATCACGTGCGCTTTCAATCATTTTCTGTCCTTCAACAACTGCTCTGTCTTTCGACTCAGCAATCATACGGTCAGAAGCTTCTTTTGCATCACGAAGTATACGGTCACGAACTGCATTGGCTTCAATGATCAGTTTCTCATTATCAGCTTTCAGTTTAACCATTTCAGATTTGGTTCTTTCTGCAAGATCCAAAGCACCCTGAATTTCGTTTTCACGATCTTTTAAGCCTTTAATGATTGGTTTCCACGCAAATTTGGCAAGAATGAAAACTACCAGTAAAAATACCACCAGCATCCAGAAAATAAGACCTGGGTTTGGAGTAAGCAATGACATAATATCTGAGTTTTGTGAGTTGTAAAATCTTTAAATGCGAAGTTCAGGTTATAGTAACAATTCCTTCAAAGCACTCTCTTTTTTGATAAAATCCGTGGAAGCCTATTGCTTCCACGGTAATTTTTTTGCCAACTTCCAGGCCTAATGCGAAAGAAGATACAGCTAAGACCTAAGTCTCAAATTCGTTACTAAAGCTTGAACGAGATAAGCAGACAGATAACCGCCGCGAACAACGCTACCGCTTCGATAAGAGCAGCAATGATAAGCATTGCAGTTTGGATAGCACCGGCAGCTTCTGGCTGACGAGCGATACCTTCCATTGCAGAACCACCAATTTTACCGATACCAAGACCAGCACCAATAGCAGCAAGACCAGCACCGATAGCAGCACCGAAAACAGCTAGACCTGCACCACCTTGTTCTGTAGCCTGAAGCAAAATTTGAAGCAACATAATTGTGTTTGTTTTAAAATATAATTAATAAAAAAAGAGATTCAAATCAATGTCCGTGATCAGCACTGTGATTGTCTTCAATCGCGCTGCCAATATACATAGACGATAACAGGGTAAAAATAAATGCCTGGATAAACGCCACCATGATTTCGATGAAGTTAAGGAACAAGGCAAATAATGAAATCACCGGAGCAATGAACATGCTCTGGAAAATAAAGATCAATCCAAAAAGACTTAAAAGAATAATGTGACCAGCAGTCATGTTCGCAAAAAGACGAACCATTAACGAGAAAGGCTTCATGAACACACCAACAATCTCAACAGGGATCATAATAAGCAACAATGGAGCAGGAACACCGGTCGGCTTCACAAGGTGAAGATAATAGTGTTTATTGGCATTGATGTGAACAATGATAAAAGTGATCACAGCAAGTGTCATCGTGATCGCGATGTTACCAGTTACGTTCGCTGCACCTGGAAGAAGACCTAAAATGTTATTGACAAGGATAAAGAAAAACAATGTCAATAGATATGGAAGGTACTTTTCGTAGTTTTTCCCAACGTTTGGTTTAACAACATCGTCACGAATAAAAAGAATAACGATTTCCATCGCGGACTGGAACCCTTTTGGTGCTTTGCCTACATTACGTTGGTAAGCTTTACCAATGCTTGTGAAGATAAGAACTAAAATGATTGCGCTAAGCATCATGGAAGCCACGTTTTTCGTAATTGAAAAATCGTAGATCTTACGCTCGTGGTCAACCGGTTCAATCGTTTCAGAATCTCCGTGAACCAAATGATAGCCATTATACTCGTGGTGTTCATTATGGAAATTCGAAGAAGAAAAAACTTCAATTCCACGGTCGGCAGAATAAAGAATTACAGGAAGAGGAATAGCAACGCCATGTGAAAATTCCCACTCATGAGAATCGGCAATGTGGTGCATGATCATCTGGCCGATGTTAAACTTCTGTTCGGACTCTTCCAGATTATGTTCTATTTCGTGCTCTTCTTTGTTGACCGTGTCAGCTATCGGATTCTTGTCATCATGACCTGATTCCTGAGCTTGCGCCGGAAGGTTAAAAAAGCAGGTTGCCGCAATAAGGGCAGTGGTTATAAACAGTCGTAAAGGCGTATACATAAATGCTTGAAATACTATGCTTTGTCAATCGCGGCGCAAGTTACAATACAAACCATATATTTCAAAGCATGTGTAAAATAAATACAGTGCAAAAAAGTTGAGAACAAATGTAAATGAATCAGTTAACCCTGAATATAAAAATAGGCCGATAAAGATTATGCTCAGGATAAGGCGTCCAACGATGGTAGAAAGGTAAAACGTCACAAATTTTTCACGATTGTTTTTCAGACCGTATTCCATCAGCCGGTGATTGAGAAATGACAGCATCACAAAGAAGGCAAGGATATACCATATATAAGGATGTATCCAGGCAGCATTGACAAAACGCTGTACTAGAAATAATGCAATTGCTAAAATAACGGAGGCAATAATGCTTCGTAACATGTGAACGGATTCTGGTAATTAAATTGTAAGTAAATGGTCAGTAACCGGCTACGAAAATCATTTCAACTTTGGCATGCTGCGTATCAACAAGTATAAAGATGCGGCAATGGAAGTGAGTGATAAAACCAAAGTCCAGACTGGCATTTTATTCATTTGCCACGCGTCGAGCTTGTAACCGGCGTAAGTGAAAACAAGTATAGTTCCAAGCGTTTGCATGGCCATGCCCGAATAACGAATGAAATTTGAAGGCGTTTTTCCGGAATTTCCCATGCTTGTAAAAGGCGTGTCTTCACGATTTTTCCGTTCGTTTTTATCCGCTTCCATATTCGATTTTGTAGAATTTATAGGTAAAGTTGCTTCAAATTTTGTAAATGGCATTATCTTCGATACGTTATTAAGCAAAATACCGTTTTACCTTTGCCAGGAAAAGATAAAATATCATCCCTAAAGTCTTTATTTGTGACTCATACACTATCCCGTTTTATCCAGACATCAGCTTTTTGTCTCGTGTTTGTATGCATACTGATCGGGTGTTCTCAATACAGCTCCCGACCTGCGGCAGTCAATTTTCATAACGTCTCTTCTCATTACAACGCTTATTTTATTGCTGAGCAGGATATGCTGGAAGCGGAATTTGCTATGCGTGCCGCTTTTAAGGATGATTATAATCAGCTGATACCTATTCTGTTGCCTCTGGACTCCATTCTGGCAATTCCTGTAAAACCTCAGCTGTTGGATGCGGTCAAGAAAACATCTATTGTAGCAGAGAAGCATCAGAACAGTAAGTGGGTTGACAACAGTTACATTATTCTTGGAAAGTCCCGTTTGTATCTTGGTCAATGGGCCGATGGCCTTGAAGCATTACGTTACGTTTATGCCAATGGTAAAGATGAAAATGACAAAAATAATGCACTGATCGTTTTGATGCGTGCCTATATTAGCCGGAAAGATTACTCCAATGCACTGGGTGTAGCGGAATATCTTAGCCAGCAGCCGTTATCCAAAGATGCGACAAAAGATTTTTATCTGACGAAGGCATATTTGCACCAGCAGAACGGCGAGTATCTTACCTCAGTTGCAATTTTGGAAGAAACGTTTCCGCTATTGAGCAAGTCCATAGAAACAGCAAGATTACACTTTGCTGCCGGACAGATGTATGACCGTCTCGGACAATTTGCTCTGGCCAACAAACATTATAAAAGTGTAACCAAAAACCGTCCGGACTATGATCTCGGTTTTTACTCCTCCATGAATTCATTGCAAAACCAGGTTATTATTGATCCAAAAACGGATGTTTCTTCCGTCGGTTTTGACCGGATGTTGCGTGACAGAAAAAACAATGATCTTCGCGACCGGATATATTTTACAATGGGGCTCCTGGCTGAACATAGGAAGCAATTGCCCGAAGCTGTCCAATATTTGCAAAAATCGGCCTCGCTGGCATCGGGCAAAAATAATGTCCAAAAGGCATATACCTATTTACAGCTTGCCAGGATTCATTATGACGCCCTTGAAAGATACGAATTGTCAAAAGCTTATTATGACAGTGCCTTGATTATCCTGCCAAAAGATGCACAGGAATATCGTGTTGTTTCTGACCGTAAACTGGCACTGGACAATTTTGTTACCCAGCTGACCATTGTGAAGATGGAAGATAGTTTGCAGATTCTTTCAAAAATGAATCCGAAGGCACTGGATGACAAAATAGATAACATTATTGAAGAGCAGGAAAAAGCAAGGATTGAAGATGAAAAACGTTTGAAAGAAGCACAGCTTGCGGCGAATAACCAGATCAATCTAAATCCGGGCCCATCCATTAGCAGCAGCACAGACCGCCGTTGGGAACTATATGATCCGGCACTTATTAATCAGGGAAAAATTGATTTCAGGAGGCAATGGGGTAACCGGGTGCTTGAAGATGACTGGCGGAGAAGTACGAAGCAAATAACGTCGGTGGCTTCCCGGGGAAATAATCCAGCTGACAGCACGTCAAATGGTAACGGGCTTCCGGCTGTTGCGGCTGAACCTACCATGGTGAAGGGCTCTGCCTTGTGGCTGGCCAGACATGAAAATCTGAAAAAGAATATTCCTCTGACAGATTCGAGTTTTACCGTTTCACAGAGAAGAAAGGAAGATGCTTTATACAATCTTGGTAAGATTTATCGGTTCGATTTGAAAGAATCGGATAGGGCGGTGGCAACTTTTAACAGAGTTTTGACAGAATATCCCAAAACACAATACAGGGAGGAAATCTATTATCTGATGTATCTGACCCTTGCTGAAAATGATCAGAATCGTGTTACCTGGAAAGATAAGCTGACTTCGGAATTCCCGAATTCAACCTATGCACGGTTAATCAATAAGTCGGTTGGGAACGGAATCGGAGATGATAAAAACAGAAATAATCCTGTGAAAGCTTATGAGAGCGCTTATCAGCTTTATGCAGATGGAAATTTCACCAAAGCACTGGAAGATATTGAAGCAGATTTGCCGGCTTATAAAGGAAGTATGCTGGAAGACAAATTTGCACTGCTAAGAGTATTTTTAGTAGGAAAAGTCAGAGGACGGGAGGCCTATCTGCAAGCTATCAATGAATTTGTCCGTTTATATCCCGGCAGCATTTATTTACCACGACTTAAAGAAATGCAGGAATCACGCGAAATTTCAGTTGGGAAGAGATAATTCACGGAAATTGTATCTTTGTTGACTTGATTGATCCGTTTTAATACGATTCACAAATTAATTATCCCCACATATGATTGAATTGCAGCCAGGGAAATACCGTCGCAGCATTGTCCGCCTTTGGAAATATGCTGCACTTGGCCTGGGTCTTTTTTTATTTTACATTTTCTCCGTCAGTGTAAACCTGTTATGGCTATTCGGTGGAATGCCTGACCTAAAAACACTTGAAAATCCTAAAAGTGAACTTGCTTCCGAACTGATCTCCGAGGATGGAAAATCTCTTGGGAAATACTTTTTTGAAAACCGTACACCCATCGAATTTGACCAGATTTCACCAAATCTTATCGAAGCGCTGGTTGCCACGGAAGATGCACGTTTTGTAAATCACTCGGGTATAGATCCAAGAAGTCTGGCCCGCGTATTTAAAGGTGTTGTTTCCGGTAATTCAAGTTCAGGTGGTGGTAGTACGCTTACGCAACAGGTTGCAAAAAACCTTTTCCAGACCCGTTCTGAAAAATATGAAGGTGTTTTAGGGAAAATTCCTTTGATCCGTACGGTTATAGCCAAGACAAAAGAATGGATTCTTTCTGTGGTTTTGGAAAGAAAATATACCAAAAGAGAAATCATGATGATGTATCTGAATACGGTATCTTTTGGCAATAACACATACGGGATCAAAGTTGCTGCCAAAACTTATTTTGACAAAGACGCCTGGGATCTTGATGTACGCGAAGCTGCACTTTTAGTTGGTATGCTTCAAAATCCTACATTATACAATCCGCTGAGATTTCCTACCAATGCCTTGAACCGTAGAAATACTGTTCTGGCGCAAATGGTAAAATACAATTATCTGCCGCAGGAAAAATTTGAGAATCTGAAAGAAAAGTCGCTGGGGATGAAATTCACTGTGGACGGGCATAATACCGGTTTAGCTCCCTATTTCCGCGAATCCATGCGTGGTTATATGAAAGCCTGGGTAAAGCAATTCAATGAAGAAAACGGAACGGACCTGGATTTGTATACCAGCGGACTTCGCATTTACACCACCATTGATTCCAGGATGCAGAAATACCAGGAAGATGCGCTGAACGAACATATGCGGACGCAGCAAAAACTTTTTGATGCACACTGGGCGGACAGAAATCCGTGGGCAACTCCGGATGGCAAAGAGATACCGGGATTTATTGAAAAGGCAGTTCGGTCATTACCATATTTCAATGTTTTGAAAAAAGAAGTAGGTGAAAAGGAAGCCTGGAAAGTGATGCGCCGTCCATATAAGATGAAAGTTTTTTCTTATGATGGTGAAAAAGAAATGACCATGAGTCCGATTGATTCATTGCGGTATTATAAGCGTTTTTTACATGCCGGGATGATGTCGATGGATCCGCGTAACGGGCAAATAAAAGCCTGGGTGGGTGGTGTTAATTTTAAGTATTTCAAATATGACCACGTGAAACAGGGAGCGCGTCAGCCTGGTTCTACGTTCAAGCCTTTTGTTTATGTATCTGCTTTGGATAAAAACTTTCTGACACCTTGTGATCGGATTATGGATGCTCCCGTTCATTTTGGTCTTTCGGATGGGGTTCCCGGTGGATGGACGCCGCATAATTCTGGTAACAAATTTTCCTATCGTCCTTTGTCTTTGAGGCAGGCACTCGGGAAATCCGTGAACTCGGTAAGTGCCAATATTATCAAAATGGTGAAGCCCAATACTGTTGTAGAATATGCACACAAACTGGGTATTACGAGCAAATTAAATCCAAAACCTTCGCTTTGTCTGGGTATCAGCTCTGTGACCGTTTTTGAAATGGTAAATGCGTATTGTGCATTTGCCAACGGCGGACACAGAACGGAGGCAATGTCGATTTTGAGGATTGAAGACAGAAATGGTAATGTTTTACAACAATTTTATCAGAAGCAAAATCAGGAATTAAGCGAAAATATGGCATATAGTATGTTGTATCTGATGCGTGGTGCGGTGGAAGATCCGGGTGGAACTGCCAGTCGTTTAAGAACTTATGGAGTGACCGAAGGAAATGAAATTGCTGCAAAAACCGGAACATCACAAAATTATTCTGACGGTTGGTTTATGGGTATGACGCAGCACCTGGTTTCAGGAATCTGGGTGGGCGGTGAAGATATGTCAATACATTTCAGAACAATGCAGCTCGGACAAGGCGGTCACGTGGCTATGCCGGCATGGGGTTTATATATGAAAAAAGTATATGACGATCCAACGCTTGTTCAATATAAAAAAGGCGCTTTCAACAAACCGGAAAATTTTGTTCTAAATTGTGGAAATGTTGCTTCTGACAGCACGGATACCTATATCCCTCCTTCCCGCTCAGACGACGAAGGCACATTGTTTTAAATATAATCACCTAGGAAATTTTATTATATGATTGAGTTGCAGCCAGGGAAATACCGTCGCAATATTATTCGCGTCTGGTTGTTTACAGCATTGGGCCTGGGGCTTTTTATACTTTACATTGTAGCAGTTAGTTTTAACTTTTTCTGGCTTTTCGGTGGAATGCCGGATCTTGTTACGCTTGAAAATCCTAAAAGTGAGCTTGCTTCCGAGTTAATTTCCCAGGATGGTAAATCATTGGGAAAATATTTTTTTGAAAACCGTACACCCGTAGAATTCGAACAGGTTTCAAAAAATGTCACGGATGCACTGGTAGCAACGGAAGATGCCCGTTTTCTTAATCATTCCGGTATCGATCCGAGAAGTATGCTGCGTGTAGCAAAAGGTGTTCTCCTAGGAAATGCCAGCTCCGGCGGAGGCAGTACATTAACGCAGCAGGTTGCCAAAAACCTTTTTCAAACACGTTCAGAAAAATTTGAAGGGTTACTTGGTAAAATTCCTTTTATCCGTACTGTTATTGCCAAAACCAAAGAATGGATTTTGTCAATAACCCTGGAAAGGAAGTATACCAAACGGGAAATCATGATGATGTATCTGAATACGGTTTCATTTGGTAATAATACTTACGGGATTAAAGTGGCTTCAAAAACCTATTTTGACAAAGAACCGGCTGACCTCGAAGTAAGTGAAGCGGCGTTGCTTATAGGTATGCTCCAAAATCCGACTTTATATAACCCATTGAGATTTCCGACTAATGCTACAAATCGTCGAAATACGGTTTTGGCACAAATGGCAAAATATGACTACTTACCGGAAGAAGAATTTGAAAGCCTGAAAGAAAAACCGCTTGCATTAAGATTTACTGTTGACGGACATAATACCGGCCCGGCTCCTTATTTCAGGGAATCCATGCGGGGTTATATGCGTGCCTGGGTAAAACAATACAATGACGACAACGGGACAGATTATGACTTGTACACCAGCGGTTTACGCATTTATACAACCATTGATTCACGTTTGCAGCAATATCAGGAAGAAGCGCTGAATGAGCATATGAAAACGCAGCAGAAGCTTTTCGATGCACATTGGAAAGGCAGAAATCCATGGGCAGATGAAAATGGAAAAGAAATTCCAGGGTTTATTGAAAAGGCAGTTCGCGCATTACCCTATTTTAAAGTTTTGAAGGCCGAAGTGGGTGAGGATGAAGCATGGAAAGTGATGCAAAGGCCATATAAAATGAGGGTTTTTTCTTACGATGGAGAAAAGGAAGTGACAATGAGTCCAATGGATTCAATTCGTTATTACAAAAGATTCTTACATGCCGGAATGATGTCGATGGATCCGAGAAGCGGTGAGATCAAGGCCTGGGTGGGTGGTGTTAATTTCAAATATTTCAAATACGATCACGTAAAACAGGGCACACGACAGCCGGGTTCTACCTTCAAGCCTTTTGTATATGTGGCTGCCCTGGACAAAAATTTCCTGACACCGTGTGACAAAATTGTAGATGCGCCGGTTCCGGAAAATGAATATAATCCACAAAATTCTAATGGCAAATATACCAATCAGCCGCTGACGCTCAGACAGGCTTTGGGCCAATCAGTCAATTCTGTCAGTGCTGCCATCATACAAATGGAAAAGCCGGAAACGGTGGTTGAATACGCTCATAAACTAGGTATAACCAGCAAACTGGATCCATATCCTGCACTTGCGTTGGGTGTAAGTTCTGTTTCGGTTTTTGAAATGGTGAATGCCTATTGCTCATTTGCAAACGGCGGATATCGTTCAGAAGCCATGACAATTTTAAGGATTGAGGATCGTAATGGAAATGTTTTGCAGGAATTCCATCAGAAACAAAATCAGGAATTGCAGGCTTCTATTGCCTATGAAATGTTGTATCTGATGCGTGGAGCTGTGGAAGATAAGGGTGGAACTGCCGGTCGGTTGCATTCCTATGGCGTAACAAGCGGAAACGAAATAGCTGCAAAAACAGGAACAACCAACAACCATTCGGATAGCTGGTTTATGGGAATGACACAAAATCTGGTATCCGGTATTTGGGTTGGGGGAGAAGATATGCAAATACATTTCAGGACAATAGAATTAGGACAAGGCGGACGCGCAGCTATGCCGGCCTGGGGTTTATATATGAAAAAGGTTTACGACGATCAAACGCTGATACAATATCGGAAAGGCCCGTTTGTCAAACCTGAAAATTTTGTACTGGATTGTGGTAATGTAGCATCTGACAGTACAGACACATACATTCCGCCATCAAAAATAGATGACGAAGGAACCTCATTTTAAAAACCAGTAACCCGAAGCCGTAAAATCCTTTAAATCAAAAGTGACTGTATCGGACATTCACTCATTCTATCATTCACCCATTCAATATTAACACCGTGTACATTCTTGTTGCGCCTGACAAATTTCGCGGTTCTCTTGAAGCAACGGAGGTTTGCCAATCTGTGACAGAAGGAATACGCCTGGCATTTCCGGATGCAAAGATTGTTTCTACACCACTTGCTGATGGGGGTGAGGGTACAACCCGGATTTTGACGGAAGGATCAAACGGGAAATTTGTAAGTGCTGTTGTGCACGATCCTTTGGGACGATATATAGAAGCGGAATACGGTTTGTCAGGTGATGGCAATACCGCATTCATTGAAATGGCCGCTGCCTCGGGTTTAAATCTGTTAAAACCTGAAGAAAGAAATCCTTTTCTGACAAACACCTTTGGGACAGGAGAATTGATTTTACATGCAGTAAATTCCGGAGTGAAAAAGATAATTCTGGGTATTGGCGGAAGTGCAACTACGGATGCGGGTATAGGAATGGCGGCTGCGTTGGGGTTTGAATTTCTGGATGAAAATGAGCAAAATGTAAATCCCAATGGAGAAAATCTGTCTTCAATAAAAAACATCAAAACAGAAAACGTTAATCCTCTTATCAAACCGGTTGAATTTATAGTTGCCTGTGATGTTACCAATCCTCTTTATGGAGAATTTGGAGCAGCATATATTTACGGTCCGCAAAAGGGAGCAGATCAGGTAATGGTCGCCAAGCTGGATATGGGTCTGAAAAACATTTCTGACATAGCAACCAAAACTTTTGGTAAAAATATCAGTGGCAATCCGGGTGCTGGTGCAGCTGGCGGTTTGGGTGCGGGTGCGTTATGGTTTCTCAACGCAAAACTTCGTGAAGGTGTCAGCATTGTGATGGAGCAGACCAATATCGCCGAACATATTCAAAAAGCTGATTTAGTTATTACAGGTGAAGGAAAAGTTGATGATCAAACTTTACAGGGAAAAGTTGTGAAAGGCTTGGCAGATCTTTGTCAAAAAAATAATGTGCCACTTGCCGTAGTCTGCGGGACGCTCATGATCACACCGGAAGAGGCTCAGAATGCAGGAATAACTTACGCGGTTTCAGTTTTAAATCGACCGATGGATTTGCAGCAGGCCGAGAAGGAAGCTTTTTCACTGGTGTGTGACGCAACTTTTCATTTGGTACGGTTGTTTTTTAATAAGAGCCGGAAATGATAAGTATATTCTGCTCCGAATATTAATAATCTTCGAATTCGCTTAAAAGTCCATAATACATGCCTGAATTTAATTACAAAGAGGAGCTGTCTAAGATTCCTTTTGAACCTGGTGTTTACCGTTATTTTGACGATACCGGGGAAGTAATTTATGTTGGAAAAGCAAAAAGTCTGAGAAACAGAGTTTCAAGTTATTTCTTAAAATCAAATCAGCACGACAGAAAAACAAAGCGGCTGGTAAGCCAGATTCGCCGGATTGAATATACCATTGTACATACGGAATGGGATGCACTATTGCTTGAAAACCAGCTGATAAAGCAATTTCAGCCCAAGTTTAATATACTTTTAAAAGACGATAAAACATATCCGTTCATCTGTATTACCGATGAGCGTTTTCCACGTGTATATGTAACCCGCGAACTGGATAGAAAACGGGGCACATTTTATGGTCCGTTTGCCAATTTACGATCCATGCATACTTTGCTGGATATGTTTAAGGCACTTTACACCATACGTTCCTGCCATTTGCATCTGTCCAAAGAAAATGTTGAAGCAGGAAAGTTTAAGGTTTGTCTGGAATATCATATAGGCAACTGCAAAGGTCCTTGCGAAGCATTACAACCAGAAGCCGACTATAATGTTGAGATTGAGCAAATCCATCATATGCTTAAAGGTAACCTGACTTTGCCGCAGCAATATTTCAAAGAGAAAATGCTGGCTGCGGCGGAGCAAATGGCCTTTGAACAGGCGCATTCCTGGAAAACCAAGATTGAACATTTGTCTAATTTTCAAAGTAAGGCAACGGTTATCAATCCTAAAATTGGTAATGTGGATGTACTGACAATTGTATCAGATGAGGAATCCGCTTATCTGAACTTTATGAAAATTACAGAAGGCTACATGATTGCCACGCAGACTTTTGAGGTCAAGAAAAAACTTGACGAAACGGACGAAGATCTGCTGGCTATGATGATCGTTGAAATGCGTGAAAAGTATGGAACTGCTGCAAAAGAACTGATTTCCAACATCAAACCGGATCTGGAATTAAAACTTGAACTCGTGATCCCGCAAATCGGTGATAAGAAAAAGCTGCTGGATATGTCCATGAAAAATGTGATGTATTTCCGCCGCGAAAAAGCGGAACGCAGGGAAGTTGAAAATTCAGCAAGTTCTTCTAAAAAGGATCGTGTTTTGATAAAACTGAAAGCAGATCTTCAATTAAAAACATTACCCCGGCATATAGAATGTTTCGATAACTCTAACATTCAGGGTACTAATCCGGTAGCTTCAATGGTTTGTTTCAAAGAAGGAAAAGCTTCCAAAAAGGATTATCGCCATTTTAATATAAAAACAGTAGTCGGGCCAAACGATTTTGCTTCCATGAATGAAATTGTTGGCCGCAGATATTTACGATTAATTGCCGAAAATGAGCCGCTTCCGGATCTGATTATTGTAGATGGTGGAAAAGGCCAGTTAAGCTCTGCTTGTGATGCGCTTAAAAGTTTAGGGATTTACGGCCAGGTTCCCATTGTAGGAATCGCGAAACGACTGGAAGAAATATATTTTCCCGAAGATTCGCTGCCGTTATATATTGACAAAAGATCCGAATCTTTAAAACTTATCCAGCAAATACGGGATGAGGCGCACAGATTTGCCATTACGTTTCACAGAGATAAGCGTAGCAAAGGCAGTTTGGTCAGTGAACTCGACGGTGTTGTTGGTGTTGGAAAAGTAACGGCAACTAAGTTGTTAAAACATTTTGGCTCGATCCGGGCGATCCGCGAAAGTTCTGTTGAAACATTAACAGGCCTTATCGGATTGGACCGTGCGACAAAAGTGAGGGCGTACTTTGATGCCATGGCGCATCAGTAATTATTTTCCTCTCAAGGGATACTTTTCCAGTTTTGAAAAAGAGTAACCCTGCTTTTTCAGAACTGGAATTATTTTTTCCAGTGATTCAAATGTATTCCATTCAGGATGATTGAAATGCATGATGATCAAAGCACCGGGTTTTACATTGGTCAATACACTTTTTTCTATCACCGGAATCTTTGTAAACGGAACAGCATCACCTGAAAGTACATCAAAACTGATCACAGTTACACCAAGTTGCCTCGCGATTTTGGCACAAGCTTCGTCGGTATAAGCGGTGGCAGAACGATAAAATTTCGGTCTTCTTCCGGTAATAAACTGAATTTTTCTTTCATTCGCCTCAATTTCATCAAAGGCATCCGGAACATCAGGTGTACCTTTTATTCCATACTCACTTTCTCCATCCACCGAGCAGGGCTGATGATTGAGCCCGTGATTTTCTATTTCAAAAAGTGTGTCTCTACTTAGTTCAAGAAAAGTATTGTAGTTGGCATCAATCCATTTTCCGGTCACAAACAGGGTAGCCGGGATTTTTTCTTTTCGCAGATAATTAATCAGTTCCGCGTCATAACCACTTCCTTTTGGTCCGCCGCAGGCATCGAATGTAAGTGCTAAAAGCTTTTGATTGGTCACCATATCTTCATCCACACCTTTCACAAATTCTCCCCAGCTTCCCGGAACGACATGTGCAAATTCTTTAAGAACCAGTTCTTTTTGGTTATTGTAAGGCTGATCTGTATAAAGCTTTCGTAGGAATATATCATTTTTTAGATCAGCCGGTTGTGCCGGAACAAGATTTGCACTAAAAATAAATAGCGTCAGGATAACAAAAGATTTCATTTAGCGATGTATTGTTGAGGGTTTAAATTGACAATTTAGTATTTAAAGTTAAGAAATCCGTCCTATTTCTTTTCCAACGACAAAACCGGTTGTCCAGGCATTTTGGAAATTAAAACCACCAGTGATTCCGTCAACATCCAGGACTTCACCGGCGAAAAATAAGCCTGAGACCTTCTTACTTTCCAGCGTTTCCTGGTTAATATCAGAAAGTGCAATACCACCGCAGGTTACAAATTCTTCTTTATAAGTACTTTTTCCTTTAACATCAAACTGACTGTTTGTCAAAAGTTCTGCCATCCGGTTTAGAACCTTATTCGTCGCGTCCGACCATCGTAAATTTTCTATGATTTCAGCCTTTTCCGTAAATGCTTTCCATAATCTGACAGGCAGTCCAAAACGGGCATGTGATGAGATTTGCTGTTTGGGTGTATTGGTTTTTTCAGCGATCAAAAATTCCCTGACCTGCTGCTCATTCATTTCAGGCAACCAGTTGATTTTAAAAGTAAAATGATAATTCATGGCAGCCAGGTCACGAGCTCCCCATGCTGATAATTTAAGAATCGCCGGCCCGCTGAAGCCCCAGTGCGTCAGCAAGACAGGTCCTCGCCATTCATGTTTTGTACCAATAATTTTTACATAAGCATCCTGAACTGCCACGCCGGAAAGTGGAAGTAAATATCCGTTTGGTACATTGAAAGTAAACAATGATGGAAAAGGCTCAACGATGGTATGCTCATGTTCGCTGATCCAGTTAAACCCGCTGGATTTTGGATGTCCGCCGGAAGCAATCAAAATTTTGTCAGCCGTTATGAATTCTTCTGAATCCATTTGAATAGAAAACTTAGGAATATTTTCCATGTCAGTCCAGGCAAATGACTTAACGCCGCTACTTGTTTTTATATCAATATTTAAAACTTTTGCAGCTCTGAGGAGACAGTCAATGATGGTTTGAGACGAATCTGTGACTGGAAACATTCTGCCATCAGGCTCAGTTTTTAATCTGACTCCGTGGTTTTCAAACCAGTTAACGGTATCCTGCGCATCAAAACGGGAGAAAATTTTTCGGAGAAATTTTTCTCCTCTTGGATAATTTTTAATAAAAAAACGAAGGTCAGAAGGTTTATGCGTGACGTTGCATCTTCCGCCACCTGACACCCGGACTTTATTTAAAACCGTTTTATTTTTTTCCAAAATTATAATGTGCGCATCCGGATAAGTTTCAGCGGCTGTTATCGCTGCCATAAATCCCGATGCACCACCTCCGATAATCACAATCTGCATAATACGAATTGATGTAAAACTTACAAAAATGACTACTAACTTTTATAAAACTGCAATTTCTTTCCCTATCTTTCATTAAATTATTTTTGAAAAGAATACAGTCAGTATCAGGAACTATTGGCTATTTAGATTTCAGAAAAAGATTCACACTTCATCTTAAATCATTATGCAAAACATTGTTGTCATAGGATTAGGAAAGGTTGGTTCGCTGGTTGCCACGCTCCTTAGCAAGCGATTTCAGGTTACTGGAATCGATAAAACAAAACCACCGGTTGAAATTCCTTTTTTATTCAAATCAGGAGATATTTCTGAAGATACATTTCTCGATGAAATACTGACAGGAGCCGATGCTGTGGTGTCCTGTATGCCCTACAATTTAAATTTGCCGATAGCCATCATGGCTTATCAGAGAGGAATTCATTATTTTGATTTGACAGAGGATGTTTATACTACTTCTGCCATACGAGAATTGGCGAAGGATAGTAAAGGTGTAATGGTGCCGCAATGTGGATTAGCCCCGGGTTTTATAGGCATTGTAGGTATGGATCTTGCCAAACGTTTTACCAAAATTCGCGATATTGAATTGCGCGTCGGTGCTTTGCCCCGATATCCAAATGGCTTGATGGGTTATTCTTTTACCTGGTCGCCGGCTGGTGTGGTGAACGAATATATAAACGATGCAGAAGTTATTCATAATGGTGTCAGAAAAATGGTACCGTCGCTGGAAGGTATCGAAATGATCAATATTGAAGGACAGGAATTTGAGGCATTCAGTACATCGGGCGGTTTGGGGACAATGTGCGAAACTTTTGAAGGAAAACTGGATACTTTAAATTACAAAACAATACGTTACCCCGGTCATTGCAGTCTGATGCGGTTTTTGCTCTATGAATTGATTCTTAAAGACAAGCGTGAACTGGTTGAACAAATACTAACCGAAGCAAAACCTCCTGTTCAGCAGGACGTAGTATATGTATATGCGGTTGTTGAAGGCTGGAAAGGAGAGTTTTTGGAAAGAGAAGAATTTTATCAGGCCTATCATCCAATTAAAATAGATGGCCGGCATTGGCGCGCTATTTCCTGGACAACGGCAGCTTCCATTGCCTCAGTCGTAGAAATGGTTGCGGATGGCAGTTTACCAAATAGCGGTTTTATCAGACAGGAAGATATTTTGTTAGATAAATTTTTGAAGACTACAAATGGAAAGCTGTTTAATTAGCGAACCCATTTTAGCAATAAGCTCAGGTTCATTTTACACAAAATGAATAAAGGATATGATTGATATACAAGAAATTTTAGTCAAACTGAACATAAATCCGGCTAATCCGGGAGTCAGTACAGGTCTGAAATCCTGGAACGGAAGCGGAGAATTGCTGGAATCATATTCTCCGGTAGATGGAAAAGTTATAGCCAAAGTACATTCAGCCAGTCCGGAGGATTTTGAAGAGGTAGTTGAATCTGCGGGTCAGGCTTTTAAAATCTGGCGAATGGTACCTGCACCAAAACGCGGAGAAATTGTCCGCCAGATTGGTGAGCAGTTACGGGATAATAAACAGGAATTAGGTACGCTGGTTAGTTATGAAATGGGCAAAAGCTTGCAGGAAGGCCTGGGTGAAGTGCAGGAAATGATTGATATCTGTGATTTCGCTGTTGGACTTTCCCGCCAGTTATACGGTTTGAGTATGCATAGCGAAAGGGTGCAGCACAGGATGTATGAACAATGGCAGCCATTGGGAATTGTCGGCATAATTTCCGCGTTTAATTTTCCCGTTGCAGTCTGGTCATGGAACGCCATGCTTGCCTGGATTTGCGGAGATGTTTGTATTTGGAAACCTTCCGAAAAAACGCCGCTGACGGCGATTGCCTGCCAGAATATTATTCAGATCGTTTTAAAAAATAATCATCTTCCCGAAGGGATTTCCTGTATCGTAACAGGAGGAAGAGCTGTCGGAGAATATCTGGCAGATGATAACAGAATTGCATTGGTTTCTGCTACGGGCAGTACCCGAATGGGAAAGGCAGTTGGAGAAGCAGTAGCAAGAAGGTTAGGTAAAAGTTTATTGGAACTTGGTGGAAATAATGCGATCATTGTCACTCCTTCCGCTGATCTGAACGTTGCCATTCCGGGAATTGTTTTCGGTGCTGTGGGTACAGCCGGGCAGCGTTGTACATCTACGAGGAGATTAATTGTTCATTCGGATATTTATGAAGAGATAAAAAACCGGCTGATTAAGGCTTATGCGCAGTTAAGGATTGGGAATCCATTGGACGAAAATAATCATGTCGGGCCATTGATTGATAAAATTGCGGTGGAAAACTATGAGGCTGCAATTGAGAAAATCAGAAAAGAAGGCGGACATTTTATTATCGATCCAAAAGTACTTAAAGGAGAGAAATATGTTTCCGGATGTTATGTGATGCCGTGTGTGGCAGAGGTGGAAAACGATTTTTCTATCGTTCAAAGCGAGACTTTTGCACCAATTTTGTATCTAATAAAGTACGATAGTCTGGATGAAGCCATTGAATTGCAGAATGCCGTACCGCAGGGACTTTCTTCGTCTATTTTTACTCTGAATATTCGTGAGGCAGAGCTGTTTTTATCTCAGGCCGGTTCAGATTGCGGTATTGCCAATGTCAATATTGGAACATCCGGAGCAGAAATCGGTGGTGCTTTCGGAGGTGAAAAAGAAACGGGCGGCGGTCGCGAATCGGGATCTGATGCATGGAAGGCATATATGAGGCGGCAAACAACTACAATTAATTACAGTACGACCCTTCCTTTGGCTCAGGGAATAAAATTTGAGATCGAATAATTATTATTTCTAACTTTGTAAACTAATGGCATACCTCATTTTCATTGCCAACAATACACTATTATTATGAAATATAAACTAACATCCCAACAAATTGCATCACAGGTTGGTGGTGAAATCGTGATTCTTAATCATAACAAAGGAGCATACTACGGTCTGGATGAAGTAGGAGCGTTGGTTTGGAATAATCTGGAAGGCGAACCAAAAACGCTGGAAGCACTTTGTGAAGCCGTGACAAATGAATATGATATTGACAAAAAAACTTGTCAGGACGATATTGAATTACTTTTGAAAGATCTTATTTCAGAGAAACTGGTCGAAGAAACTGAATAGATAAAGTCTGCAATGTCAAATTATCTTAAAAAATGGGGAAGTATTTCAGGTAGCGCAAAACTAAAAATCTTGCGGGCCGGGATGGTTCTTTTGTTTCTTAAAGCGGGTTTGACAGTATTGTCATTTTCCACTTTTCGTCGGCTTTTTTACAGGTTTTCCAGATCTGAAAGATATAATGAAATGACCGCAGAGGAAATTGAAGAAAACGTTTGGGCTGTTAATACTGCCGCTAACGTTTTACCAATTGAACTGCTCTGTTTGCCAAGAGCGTTGGCAACCAAATATTTACTACGCCATGTTCCTGCACTAAGTTTGGAAATTGGTGTTGAAATTAACCCGGCAAAAGCTTTTGAAGCGCATGCCTGGGTTGAGAAAGAAGGAGAAATTATTATTGGGGACTGGTCAGACTCGGTTTCCTATCAACGTTTATGGGTTTGGGAATAATCTACAATCACACACATGTATTTTTATAAAGCGTACGGATTAACCATCTTCTCTGAAATTGAACTACCTGAATTAAGCAGTGCGCTCCCGACAACTTCCTGGGATCTGCATATTAAAATTGGTACTGTTATCAATCCAAAATTTAAAAAAACCGCTATTTACCGCAGAGGAATTCGTGCACTTTTCGGAAAAAATAAAGAGAACCTTATTCTTCATTGGGAAGGCGTAGCGACTTTCGAAGCTGTTGAAGGAAATCAATTAGTGGTTTCCCCCTTAACAGAAGATAATAATCTGATCAGTCTTTTTACGGTTAGTGAAGCGCTTGGGTTAATTTTGTTTCAAAGAGGATATTTTTTACTCCACGCCAGTTCTGTTAAAGTTGGAGACGAAGCGTGGTGTTTTATGGGAAGTCCCGGTGCAGGAAAGTCAACGACGGCGGCAGCATTTGTCAAAGCCGGATGTCCTTTATTAAGTGATGATTTAACGGCAATTTCATTTGATGAGAGTGGAAAGGCATACATTATTCCGGCTTATCCACAGATTAAAATTTGGGATAATACGGTCAACGGACTAAATTACGAAAGATCAAATTTGCAGCCTGTCAGTGAAGGTGTTAACAAGTTTTCATATAAACCTGCTGGTGCTTTTGATTTAGAACCTGTTCAACTGGGGAACATATTTTTTATACACAAAGCAAAAAATCGTGCTGCTTTGGAAGAATTAAGTGCTTTTTCAATTCCAACTGAAATGTTAAAGAATTTCCCTTTGCCTTTCAGCTTAATGTCAGGTGAAGCAGTAAAACAGCATTTTCTTCAAAGTTTTAATTGTGCCAGATTTGCCAAAATATGGCGTAAAAGGCGTTCCGATGGATTTGAGTTATTAGAGAAGTGGGTGCAGGAAAGTATATTCTTAAATAACAGTCCTGTCTGATGTCAGCCATATCAATATCTCCTGAATTACAAACGTTATTATCTGCTTCCTTTCAAGTAAAATCTCAGGATTTTAGTGACAGGTATAGTACGGATTATTTACGCCGTTTGATGAGGTATCATGGAGTCCGTCCACAATTTCTCGATTTCCTAAAAAAAAATAATCTTGAATTTGACTTTCAGACAAATCTTTCCTTAGAATGCCAGAATATGGCAATTGGCAATTTAATGTCTGTAAAAGAGCTTGGCCGCGTGTCAGATTTACTTGCAGGTTACAACATCGAATGTTTTGCCTATAAGGGAAGCCTTTGGGCCGATTGGTTGTATGGAGATGTTGGAAAACGTGAATTCGGCGATATTGATATTCTAATTGAATCCAGATATATCGTTGAGGCTCTTGGTATTTTAGAAGGAGCAGGTTATTTGCCGGATTCTTATCGCCAATATTTATTAAAGTATCCAAAGAGAAGTAAAGGCTTTTTCAGAACTGATTATCACATACCACTTGAAAATAGTTCCAGTGAAGTTTTAAGTACTGTTGAAGTCCACTGGCAAGTAGCATATCCACGTCTTTGTTTTAGTTTCCCTTCAGATGAGTGGATAATGTATAAGCAAGTATACAACTTGCATCAAGTCGCACTAAATGGTTTTCAAAATGAGTATCAGTTTTTATTATTGCTTGTGCATCATGGGGGCAAGGAGAGGTGGTGCAAACTGAAATATATTGCTGACCTGGCAGCTTACATGATAAAACATGGTTCCAGGACAGATTGGATTTTTATAGAAGATATTGCAAGAGATAAAGGTATTCACAACCTTTTTACAATCAGCTTGGGTTTGCTTAAATCCCTTGGACTATCCTGGGAGGTAGATTGGCCAGTAATTACAAAGTTTATCAATCCCGTTCCTTATATTGATATTTGGCAGAAAATGCCAAAAGAGTCAGCTAATTCTACCTGGCCCTATTTTATCCAAGGACTATCAGTCCATGATGGTCTGAAACATAAAAGTAAGGTGCTTTTTCAGCACCTTACTTATCTATTTGAGTGGCAACTTTTAATTGATAAAATAAAGTGGTACTCCAATGATAATCCTAAACCAATTTCAGATTAATCGTTCCTGAAATTGAATTTCCTGCTGTCAGAATATTTAACCCTTCACCGTTGTTGAAGGCATTAACGTTGGCAGTTAACGGCTCAATGGCCACACAATCCCTTGCAGGTGGTGTGTATACAACGAGATAATTAAATTTACCTTCACCCACTTCCTGTTCAATCTGCAAAGTCACATTCTGTCTTTCAGAGATTAATTCGGTTACTGTCTTGTCGCCTGTATTATTGATTATGAAAGCATTATCCAGCGCTTTTTTAAATAATGGCATAGCACCCACCTCAATCAGAAATGGCGCAGTACCAATCGGGCTCATGCGGTTGTCGAAAACCACGATCGTGTCAGACGGAATATTAATTTTCCATGCATCTACATCCTCATGGCCTAACACAAAATAGGGGTGCCAGCCAAACATTACCGGACAAGGTTCATTACCAACGTTTTTAGCTTCGTAGGTAAGTGAAAATACGCCCGAAGCATTAAGTGTATATTTTACTGAAAAATCTACCGAGAAAGGATAACCTTCCTTTTCTCTCAAAGTATAAGACAATTTGATGTAAGCATGATCAGCTTCGGTAACCTGTTCTTCCAGTTTGAATGCATGTTTGCGAACCAGCCCGTGAATGGCATTGGTATCATCATTTTGTGCAAGCTGGTAATCTTTGCCAAGGAAATGGTATTTCCCGTCAGGAATACGGCTGGCAAAGGGGAACAGCAATTCTCCTGCACTTTTTGTGTCTTCCAGAAGTTCACCAGGCGTTCCAGGTGATTTTAGCAATGAGAATAGTGTTGTTCCTTTTCTCAATGATAATTGCCGGGCGATTCCACCAAGTTCTGGGACAATCACACAACGGTTATTTGTAGCAGTTTCCTGGATTACGTATTCAGTCAGCTCACCATATTGCTCTTTAAATATTTCGAATGCCATAACGGGTATTAGTTTTAGGATTAATTTTGATTGGCAAATTTACTTTAAAAATAAAAAACCGGACAGTTTTGCTGCCCGGTTTTTACTCTTTTATCTATTCGACGTCTACACGGCCGAAGAATCTTTATCTTCTGCAACCATTTCGCCTTTATCATTTTCAAGCGTATGTTTCACAGCTTCTTCGTGAATCGCAGCTTCTTCATTTGAACGGCGGTTGATATAAGCCTGATAGCTGGTTTCCTTTTCATAAGGACGTTTACCAATCAGTTTTTCAAGATCACTCTGGAACAAGATTTCTTTTTCCAGCAATTCCTTGGCTATCACTTCCAGAGCGTCACGCTTATCGCTCAGCATATTTTTAACAAACTGGTAAGCCTGTTCGATCAATTTGCGAACTTCTTCATCAATTGCTTGCGAAGTAGATTCGGAATATGGTTTTGTGAAGGCGTAGTCACTTTGTTTGGAATCGTAGTAAGAAACATTTCCAATACGATCATTCATACCATACATTGTCACCATGCTATATGCAACTTTCGTTACACGTTCTAGATCACTTAGTGCACCGGTAGAAATCTTACCAAAAATAACATCTTCCGCAGCACGTCCACCCAAAGTCATACACATTTCATCAAACAGCTGCTCTGTACGATACAAATACTGTTCTCTCGGCAAATATTGTGCATAACCCAAAGCTGCAACACCACGAGGTACAATTGATACCTTAACCAACGGATCGGCATGTTCCAGGAACCAGCCTGCCACTGCATGACCAGCTTCATGGTAAGCAACAATTTGTTTTTCTTCAGGAGAAATCAATTTGTTTTTCTTTTCCAAACCACCGATTACACGGTCCATTGCATCCTGGAAATCCTGCATTGTAACTTCTTCTCTGTCACGACGCGCAGCAATAAGTGCAGCTTCATTACAGACGTTAGCTATTTCAGCACCGGCAAAACCAGGAGTCTGAGAAGATAATTTCTGGATGTCTACATCAAGCGAAAGTTTCAAAGGTTTCAAATGCACTTTGAAAATCGCTTCTCTACCTATAACATCTGGCTTATCAATTGAAATTTGTCTGTCAAAACGTCCCGGACGAAGCAAAGCCGGATCCAAAACGTCCGGACGGTTTGTTGCAGCTACGATAATAATTCCTGAATCGGTAGCAAAACCATCCATTTCAACCAGCAGTGAGTTCAAAGTGTTTTCACGTTCGTCATTTGAACCTGGCATAGCACCACGTCCACGAGAACGACCAACCGCATCAATCTCATCAATAAAGATGATACATGGTGCTTTTTCTTTTGCTTGTTTGAAAAGGTCACGCACACGGGCCGCACCCACACCTACAAACATTTCAACAAAGTCAGAACCTGACAAAGAGAAGAACGGTACACCTGCTTCACCGGCAACTGCTTTCGCAAGCAAAGTTTTACCAGTACCCGGAGGGCCTACAAGAAGCGCACCTTTTGGGATTTTAGCACCCAGTTTTTTGAATTTGTCAGGGAACTGAAGGTATTCAACAATTTCCTTAATCTCTTCTTTTGCTTCATCCAGACCGGCAACATCGTTAAAAGTGATCTTAACTTTGTTTTCAGCGTCAAAAAGTGTTGCACGAGAACGGCCGATATTAAATATCTGTCCTCCCGGGCCAACACCACCTGACATTCTGCCAAGGATGAAATACATCACCAAAATCATGATAATGAAAAAGCCCCAGGTTCCGAGAAAACTGGTCCAGTCATTACGTGTATCTACAACGAGCTCGATTTTATCATCATCAGGTACTTTTTCCTGAATTTTATCAAGATCCTTTTTAAAAGTTTCCGCGGAAGTTACCTGAAACTGATAATGAGAAACTGGTTCTCCTCCGAAATAATTACCACCATTTTCAGTAGTAAGCACTTTATATTTATCAAGCTTCAGCGCTTCAGGCTTCAATGTTACTTCAACTGACTTATCATTAACTATCGTGACGCGTTGAACTTCCTTATCAGCAACCATTTTCTCAAAACGTTTCTGAGTCGTTTCACGAATAGTTGATGTTCTGTTAAGGTAAGTTATCCCCAAGATAGTAGCAATCAAAGCAGCTATGATCCATCCCTGATACCCTTTTTGCGGACTTTTAGGATTTAGTGGACCTCTTTTGTTATCGTTATCAGACATTCTTTATAATAATTAAGAGGAAATTTAATAAACAACATTTCGCATCCGATGAATGTTCACCTGATACGACATTTACATGACGGAATCTTCAAAGTGCGTCACAACTGCATCACCCCAAAGCTCTTCCAAATCATAGTGTTTACGACGTTCTTTATTAAAAATGTGAGCCACTACATCCACATAGTCAATTAATATCCACTCTCCATTGGCTTTTCCTTCTTTTTGCCAGGGGTCGGTTTTTGATATTTTGTAAACTTCGTCTTCCACCGAATTGGCCAAAGCATCTATTTGAGTATCGGAATTACCCGAGCAAATTACAAAAAAATCTGTTATTGAATTCTTTACTTTTCTAAGATCAAGGATTGTAATATCCTCACCTTTCTTTTCTGACATTCCTTTAGCTATAAGCTCGGACAAATCTTTTGATGATAGTTCTTTATTTTTGCGTTGTTTCATGCGTAGTTGATTCCCATTTCTATAAACCCTAAAGTAAAGTAAAAAAATTGTACAACTCTATATACGATACCTTAATTATTGGTAAAAAAGTTATTTATCTGCCAAGTTGTCATTCAACAAACGACATAGCGGCTGAATTAGTGCGCAGCGGTGTAAGTATGGAGGGAGCTGTTGTCATTACTGACGACCAGACGAAAGGCCGTGGGCAGAGAGGGACTACCTGGGTAACTCAGCCCCGGATGAACCTGACAATGTCTGTCATTCTCACCCCTTCTTTCTTATCAATACAGGATCAATTCCTGATAAGTCAGGCGATGGCTCTGGGCATTTCTTCGTACCTGAGCAATTATTCTGATAAAGTTAAAATAAAATGGCCGAATGATATTTATATTGGGAGCAGAAAGATCTGTGGAACACTGATAGAAAATAGCATTCAGGGTTCCCGATTGGCAAGCTCTGTGGTAGGTATGGGTATAAATGTTAATCAGATAGATTTCTCAAATCCCAGGGCAACGTCGCTTGCCAGGGAAAGCGGAAAAGATTTCTTATTGACTGATGAGTTTTACCAATTAATTCATCATCTGGATGCATGGTATTTAAAACTAAAATCAACAAAAAATAATGAGGAAATCCGCCAGTTGTATCTGGCTAATTTATTTGGATATAAAGAGTTATGCCTATTTCGTTACCAGAGCGAAATTGTACCAGGTACCGTAACAGGCATAACAAATACTGGAAAACTATGTGTTAAATTTGAAAATCAGTCCGACATAAAAGAACTGGATCTCAAAGAAGTTGAATGGATCTGGGATTAGTCTTCAACTTTTGGAATACCCCATTTTCCGAGCACAAACATAGCAAAACAGCATATCAATAAACCAAGCGATTCGCGTGCTTCTTCAATGTTGATGCTTCTCATTTTCGCTTCACCCCAGAATATTCCTTCGAAATGTGGTGGCCATTGTAAAATTGACGCCACCAGATATCCGGCTGCAAGACCATAAAAAACCCATGATGGCCAGAGATTGTTGAAGCTCATGTAACAAGCCAGAGCTGCGGCGCTGTATGTAAAAATCCAGATTGTAGCATCAGGATCATTAAACTGGAAATATGCGAAAAGCATAAACAGCACTCCAAATATCATTTTGAAAAATTTCATAATCTATAAATTAGTGGGTTTGTCGGTATATGGTAAAGATAAAATAACGATTTTATTACTTTTTCGGCAGCAGGATTTTTATCATTTACAAAACTGACTTATCGCAGCGGTTGCATCTTCATATCCCAAATTCTGTGCCTGTTTCAGGCTGCTGCATCCAAGATCTTTTTCACCGTCATACCATTCTGCCAGACCAAGACCATAAAAGGCTTTTCCGTATTGTGAATCAAGTTTTACAGTCTGACGGAAAGCAAGTGTAGCCTTTTTGAAGTCATTCCGGCGATAATAGATATTCCCCAGATTGTACCATGCCATCTTATTTTCACTGTTGAGCTCCGTTGCTTTTTCAAAATCATGAATGGCAGGTTCCATTTTGTCAAGAATTACATATAGCTGGCCTCTGTTCAAAAAAACATCCGAAGTATCCGGCGCAAGTGCTGCGGCCTTGTTATAGTCGGTCAGTGCTGAATCAAGATGATTATCCTTTGTGTACAAAAGCGCACGATTAAAATATGGGCGATAAGAGTTTGGTTGTATTTTTATAGCCTGATTAAAATCCATCAGCGCGCTTGGATATTCTTTCATTTCATAATAAGCCACGCCTCGGGTATTTAAAGCTTCGGCGTTGGAAGTATTTTTTTCAATGGCTTTATTCAGGTATTCAATGGCTTCTTTGTTTTTGCCTTCTTTCATTAAATCCTTGCCTTTTTGCAGGAAAGCATCGGAAGAATTGGAGCAGGAATTAAGGAAAACTAAAAAAAATAAAAAAAATATTCGGTACATAATCACTCATTTATAGTTGGTTCGCACAAAAGTAAGACGAAACGTTAAATGAATGTTTTCTTTTTGTCAATAAAATGTCTTTATCTTTGCAACGGCAAATCGGAACTACCAGCTCCTTCCGAATCCCCCAGGTCCTGACGGAAGCAAGGGTAGGTGGTTGATGCGGTGAGATTCTCGGTTTGCCTTTTTTTATGCCCTTTCGCCTCGATTCCACAACTTTTTTTTGCTTTTAGTAATGGTTTCCTACTTTTGTAGGACAATTAAACTATTCAATTTTTGATATGAAATTTTTTATTGACACTGCCAATCTTAAAGAAATTAAAGAAGCACATGCCCTGGGCGTACTTGATGGCGTTACAACAAACCCATCGCTTATGGCAAAAGAAGGAATTACAGGTAAGGATAATATCATGAGGCATTACAAGGCGATCTGTGATATTGTTGACGGAGATGTAAGTGCAGAGGTTATTTCTGTTGATTTCGAGGGCATGATTCGTGAAGGTGAAGAATTAATTGAGATTGATGATAAGATTGTTGTTAAAATTCCAATGATCAAAGAAGGTGTTAAGGCTTTAAAATATTTTTCAAGCAAAGGTATCCGTACCAACTGTACACTAATTTTCTCGGCAGGACAGGCGTTGATCGCTGCAAAAGCTGGTGCAACTTATGTATCTCCGTTTATCGGTCGTTTGGATGATATCTCAACGGATGGAATCGGTTTAATCGAGCAGATCCTGACAATTTATCGTAACTATGGTTATGAAACTCAGGTTTTGGCAGCATCCGTTCGTCATCCGATGCACATTATCCAGTGCGCAGAAGTTGGAGCAGATGTAATGACAGGCCCTTTGAGCGCGATGGAAGCATTGATGAAACATCCGCTTACAGATATTGGACTTGAAAAATTCCTTTCTGATTATAACAAAGGAAACGCTTAATAAGAAAATATTTAAAAGGTCAGGTATTTAGATTTCTAGGTACCTGACCTTTCCCACATACGACTGTTTCCTTTAATCCATTATGACTGAAAACGCAGAACCTATTGTAATACTGGAACGGGCTGATATTTATCAGGGCGACCGGCCGGTTTTGAATGACGTCCATTTTGAGATTAAAAATGGAGAATTTGTGTATCTGATCGGCCGTACCGGAAGCGGAAAAAGCTCACTAATGAAAACACTTTACGGCGACTTGTGGCTTCACACAGGCTCTGCCAAAGTTGTTGGTTATGAACTTCACAACATCAAGAGAGCGGACATTCCATTTTTAAGACGCAAAATCGGGATCGTGTTTCAGGATTTTCAACTACTTTCTGATCGTTCTGTGGAAGACAATTTGTCGTTTGTGCTTCGGGCTACGGGATGGGATCAGCAATCGAAAATTTCCAAACGTATTGCAGAAGTTTTGATGCAGGTTGGATTAGGTACTTCTCAAAAGAAAATGCCGCATCAGCTTTCAGGAGGCGAACAGCAGCGTGTGGTAATTGCCCGCGCTATGCTGAACGAACCAAGAATTCTGATTGCCGATGAACCGACAGGAAATCTGGATCCGGAGGTAGGGGACCAGATCATGCAGGTTTTTAAGACCATCAACAATGCAGGAACTGCTATTTTAATGGCAACTCATAATTATGAATTTTTGAAAAAATTCCCTGCGCGTACAATTAAGTGCGAAAATGGGAGTGTGACAGAAGGATAAACTATAAAGACTATATAAAAAATGAGGGCTGAGAAATTTAATTTCTCAGCCCTCATTTTTTATATCGCTATTAATTAAAATTATTTCGCTGTCAAATCAATAAATGGAATGATAACCTCTTCTAACGAAACGCCACCATGCTGGAAAGTATCCCGGTAAAGGTTTACGTACTGATTGTAATTGTTCGGATAAGCAAAGAAATAATCTTCTTTTGTAAACACGTATGAAGTCGAAACGTGCGGTTTTGGCAAAAATATTCTTTCTGGTTTACGGCAAACCATCAAATGGTTGTCATCAAAACCAAGATTTTTTCCATGTTTGTAACGCAAATTCGTATTCGTTTCGCGGTATCCAATAATTTTAACCGGTTTTTGAACACGGATCATACCATGATCGGTTGTAAGAATCAAACGGCACTTTTTCTCTGCCACCTTTTTAATAAATTCTAAAAGCGGAGAATGAAGCAGCCATGATTTTGTAATAGATCGGTAAGCAGATTCGTCCGGTGCCAATTCTTTTATCATCTGCACGTCCGTACGGGCGTGAGATAACATATCTACAAAATTATAAACAACAACATTTAACTGGTTGTTTAACAGATTGTTGAAATTGTCGATCAGTGATTTTCCCTGGTTTGTGTTCAGGATTTTATTGTAGGACGATTTGATGTTGAAATGATTTGTTTCCAGTTGTTTTTGCAGGAAATCAAATTCATGATTGTTTAAACCTTCTTCACCATCCGGTGTATTTTCATCACTTACCCACCACTGCGGATGTTTGCGCTCCATTTCACTCGGCATCATACCAGAGAATATCGCATTACGGGCATAACCGGTCGTCGTTGGAAGAATAGAATAATAAGAGCTTTCTTCTTCGATATTAAAATATTCCTGAATGATCGGCTGAATAACTTTCCATTGGTCATAACGGAAATTGTCAATCAATAAAAAAAAGACCGGTTCAGTAGATTTTTTAAGATAAGGAAATACCTTCTGCTTCATCAACTGATGCGAAAGTACCGGACGATCAGCTTTGGGGTCGTTAAGCCAGCCTTCATATTCCTGCTCAATAAATTTACAGAAGTTTGCATTGGCGTCACTTTTTTGCATACTGAAAACTTCCGACATTCCCTGATCATCAGAATTTTCAAGCTCCAGTTCCCAGTAAATAAGTTTTTTATAGATATCAGCCCACTCTTCATGACCAATTCTGTCCTGATACTGCATGGCCAGATTTCTGAATTCCTGCTGGTAACTCAGCGTAGTTTTTTCAGTAACAAGTCTTTTATTATCAAGTATTTTTTTAACAGAAAGTAAAATCTGGTTTGGGTTAAGCGGCTTTATAAGATAATCATCGATTTTAGAACCAATGGCATCTTCCATAATATGCTCTTCCTCACTTTTGGTGATCATAACAACCGGAAGTGTCGGCTGCAATTGTTTAATTTGTGCAAGGGTTTCAAGACCGGTCATCCCCGGCATCATTTCATCTAAAAAGACAATATCAAATCGCTCATTTTCAATGCGGTCCAAGGCATCTGCTCCACTGTTTACCGGTGTTACATTATAACCCTTATTGGTCAAAAACATGATATGAGGTTTAAGAAGATCTATTTCATCATCAGCCCAAAGAATGTTATTTTGCATAGGTATTATTTCAATTAGTACTGTTTAAAACAAAGAAAAACAACGTGCCATTAAAGGCTGTGGTATTAAAAAATTGTGTTTTTAACAAAATTTAAGGGTTTTCTTATCTTTCATGAGTTAGATAAGACTTTGTAATTTACCACTTTATAATGGTAATTTTCAGGATAAAAATTTCCGCGTAACACGATCAAGATCATCCGGTGTGTCTACGCCATGAGAATCGTCCGTAGTAATCACAGCTTTTATCGAATATCCGTTTTCCAGCCAGCGTAATTGTTCCAGTGATTCGGCTTTTTCGAGTGAAGAAACTTCCAGTTTTGTAATTTCTTCAAGCACATCAACCCGGTACGCGTAAATCCCTATATGTTTGTAAAAGGTATGCAGATCCAGCCAGTTTTCAGGCTCTACGCCACGCAGATATGGAATTGTCTGCCTGCTGAAATAGAGAACTTCCTGCCGTTTGTTCAATACGGCTTTCGGAACGTTAACGTTGCAAAGAATATCCTGGCTGTCTATAATTTTGACCAGCGTGGCCAGTTCAATGCTGCCGTCAAGTACTTTCGCCAGACTGTTGATCGGTTCAGGGCTGATGAATGGTTCGTCGCCCTGGATATTAATTACATAATCATAATTTCCCTCCGTTTTTTTCAAGGCTTCAAAACAACGGTCGGTACCGCTCTGATGATTTTCTGAGGTCATTACAGCCTTGCCTCCAAATTGATTTACGTGGTCAAGTATTCTTTCATCATCCGTTGCTACAATAATCTGACTGAGATGCGTAGCTTTGGAGGATTGTTCATATACACGCTGGATCATGGATTTTCCGCCGATATCTACAAGTGCTTTGGCTGGAAAACGGGTTGAAGCATAGCGTGCCGGTATTATTCCTAGTATCTGCACGTATTTAGAGTTTGAATGATGTTATTTCCAATTTTTTTTCAAAATAAAGCTAAAATTTTGCAAAAACTGTTTTCACATACGTTTTCACAAAATATCTGGCGAATACTTCCGCATCCGGATCCTGACAGAAATGAATGGGCTGTCGAATTACGGGAAAGTTCAGAAAAGAACGTATCGTTTGCCGTTGTTGATTTGTCTGTCCCCGCATTGCGCTGGCAAGTTACGCCGGAAGGAGCAGATTGGTGGACATCCTTAACAGCATTTTCTGATGATCATATTTTTCTGCATAATTACAGATATCCGGACTTACCCCAGCCAACGGACCTTTTGGCAATATCCATAGACACCGGAAATTTGCTATGGGCACTCCCTAACTACGTATTAGTCCGGACGTTAGACCGTGATTTGATTGAGGTTGCGATTTTTAAAGGAGAGCAGTTTCAAAAATCATTTTTTAATATAAATACACAGGAGCTTAGTCCGGTTACGGAAGAAATTAATCTGCCCGCAGCTGAAATAATTTTAAAACAGCCCGTTCGTTACAAGGAAAGAAATGTCTATTTTGACAGGCTTGCGTCTTTTTTAACAGATATAACCGGGATTTCAAAACCCATTTGTATTGATTATTTGGATGAAAGACCCTATATGATCTTTTCTTATTATATTTACGAGCAGGAAAAGGTAGCACAATATCTTCTTATCGTTACAGATCAAAAAGAAATCGTTTTTAAGGAAAAACTTTCGGAAGGCCGGGATGGAGTAGGCCAGTCGACTATGATGCTGAAAAACAAAGTGTTGGTATATCTAAAAAATAATAACGAATTTTCGAGTTTAACATTTTCATACTGAATGAAATACATTGTTTACCTCGCCATTTTGGCAGGTTTTTTAAAAGGAGCGGCAAATGCCCGTGCGAATGGAGTGAGTGTGGTAGATTCTATCGGGTATGAAAAAGTTGGCGGTAAGATTTATGTTTTGCATAAAGTTAATCAAGGACAAACAATGTTTGCTGTCGTAAGGCAGTATGGTACTACAATTCAGTCACTTCGGGATGCTAATCCCGGAATCAGCGATAATGTTCAGTTTGGACAAACACTTCGCGTTCCTTACACACCGAAAGCAAAGAAAAAAGAAGAGGTAAAAAAGGATGAGCCTAAAAAGGAAGCTGCAAAAGCTCCTGTAAAAGATTCGGCTCCATTGCCTCCGCCTCCTGCAACTACTACGGCACCAACACCAACGGCAGATTCGAAAGTTTCTGTTGCACCCAATGGAATTCATAAAGTAGAAGCCGGACAAACGCTCTACCGTGTGGCGGTGAAATATGGTGTTTTGATGGCAGATATCCGTAAGTGGAATAATCTTAAAGATGATAATTTAACGGACGGACAGGAATTAATTGTCACTGAAAAGGCGGCAGAAAAAAGTAAACAACCAGCGCCAGAACCTGAACCGAAAAAGGTAGTTACAAATGTGGTGAAAGATTCAGTAAGAGCGAAGGCTGCTGTTGCAGAAAAGATTATGAAACCGGTTGAAGAGGTTGCGCCGCCAAAAGTAGTTACAGGTAAGCGTAAATCTGAGTCAGGTTTGGCCGAAGTCATTGAAACCGATGAGAGCACAAGCAAGTTTTTAGCCTTGCACCGCACTGCGCCAATCGGAGCGTTGGTGGAAGTTTTGAATGAATATAATCAGGAAAAGATTATTGTGAGAGTTATAGGAAGAATCCCTGATACCAGTGTGAATGATGATATTGTGATAAAACTTTCTTCCCGTGCCTTTGAAAAAGTTTCACCTAACAGCAAGCGATTCAGAGCGGTAATTAGTTATCTGGATAATAATTAAATCCTGTTTTGAAATTAAATTGAACAGGGTTTAGTTTAAGTATTAGTGTCGATCAATATCTGGCCTGGCATACACAATATTGAATATTAATAATGAAGCATTCACCTCAGTTCCGATCTAAAAGGGAAGAAGAAAGAGCAGCTGCAAAAAACACGACAGGTTATAAAATCTGGAGTGTTATGTTTACGATTATGTATCCCTTTATAGCTGTTTTTACATTTGTATTCTCATGTATTGTGATGTTCTTTTCCGGCATATCACGAGTTTTGGCGTATGTGTTGGGCAGAGGTCATGCTGGAAATTGAGATTGAATTCATTCCTATTTCCCAATCGATTACTGATTTACTGGAATCCAAAGCTGAACAATACAACCAGCCGGGCTTTATTCCTTTTGATCCGATCAGCATTCCACATCGTTTTTCCAAAAAGCAGGATATTGAAATTATGGGTTTCTGGGCCGCAGTGCTCGCCTGGGGACAACGGAAAACGATTATCAATAAATGTCTGGAATTATCCGCTTTAATGGATAATGCTCCTTACGACTTTATCAAAAATCATCAGGACAGTGATCTGAAAAAATTCCTGGATTTCAAACACCGTACTTTCAATGCTACGGATACCCTCTACTTTCTCCACTTTTTCCAAAATTATTACAATCAATATGATTCGCTGGAAAATGCTTTCAGTAATCATATGGGCAAAACAGATGTTACTATTGAAAATGGATTAATCGGGTTTCATGATCTTTTCAGTGACTCGGAAAATTTTCCTTTGAGAACCCGCAAACACATTGCTACTCCGGTCCGAAAATCTTCTTGTAAGCGATTGAATATGTTTTTGAGGTGGATGGTGAGGAAAGATGATAAAGGTGTCGATTTCGGGATTTGGGATCAAATTAAACCATCACAGCTTGTTTGTCCATGTGACGTGCATGTGGATCGGATAGCCAGGAAATTAGGATTGATTCAAAGACCCGTTACCGATTGGCGGACAGCAGTAGAATTGACGGCTGCGCTACGGATGTTGAATCCGAATGATCCGGTTTTATATGATTTCGCGTTGTTTGGTTTGGGAATTGAGGGGTTTGCGAAAGAGGAATTTTTAGTTTGAGTATGTTGATTGTTTTGATGTTTCCTATGCCACCCTTTCAGGGTTTTTATTTCCTGGCATAGTAGCCTTTCTATAATAATGTCATCCCTTCGGGATTTTGTTTAGCTCAATTGGGTTTGAAGTGAATAGAGTTTCAGGAAGTTTTTGTAGTTTTTTATGCCACCCTTTCAGGGTTTAATTTCCCGGCTCAAATTTCCTCTTCTATAATAATGTCATCCCTTCGGGATTTAGTTTAGCTCAATTGGGTTTGAAGTGAATAGAGTTTCAGGAAGTTTTGTAGTTTTTTATGTCACCCTTTCAGGGTTTAATTTCCCGGCTCAAATTTCCTCTTCTATAATAATGTCATCCCTTCGGGATTTTGTTCTGCTCAAATTGGGGTTGAAGTGAATAGAGTTTCAGGAAGTTTTTGGAGTTTTTTATGCCACCCTTTCAGGGTTTAATTTCCCGGCTCAAATTTCCTCTTCTATAATAATGTCATCCCTTCGGGATTTTGTTCTGCTCAAATTGGTGTTGAAGTGAATAGAGTTTCAGGAAGTTTTTGTAGTTTTTTATGCCACCCTTTCAGGGTTTTTCTCTCCCGGCATAAATAGCCTTTTCTACAATAATGTCATCCCTTCGGGATTTTTTTTGACTGAATATCAGAATGTTAGCGGTAATTTTTTATTTAAATTTTGTTTTGAAAGTCACTATTTCCTGGTTTTACTAAATTCATTTTAACCCGAAAACTTTCTAAAACCGCAATCCCGAAGGGATGATATTATTATAGCAATGATGACTAAATGAGGTGGGTTAACCCTGAAAGGGTGACATGAAAGATGCCATGAACTGAGAATATGGAAGACCAACTATTAATTCCAAAACTGTTATAAAATGAAGAATCCCGACTGGTAATACCAGCGGGGATTCTTCTCTTCAAATTATATCTAACACAAAAATCTACATCGCATTTTCTTTAAAATCAATCGTATCAATCGCAAAAAGCGGTTTGCCGTTAGCAGACGGATTTTTGAAAACGAATACCACTTTGTGTTTTTTATTATCTACGGGTGCTTTTACAGGAATATTCAGCGTTTCAGAAGATGAAACATTTGCTTCACCAATTTTAGGCCCGGTTGGCGTATCCAAGTGTGCTTCCAGAATTCCGCCCGCGGTTTTGTCGCTACTGATAACAGCAACTGTCAGCGTCGAAATATCTGTCAGGTCAATATCATCAAAAGCAATATAACTTCCATTTGCAGAACCTAAAACAACCTCCGGACCGGATGGTAATTTATATTTTGCATATCCCTTTCCTTCATCCAATGTATTCGCCTGCAATTTGGCGGGGCGTAGTGCAATGGTTTTTGAACCAGTCAAAGGTCCCATCGTTCCATTTCCTTTGTCAGTATAACTTGCGGTGAAAATATACGAACCATCTTTTTTCTTTGCTTCCGTTACATACGTGCTTTTCAATGGTTTTTTCTCAACCACTTCCTTTTTATTAAGCGAAAGAATGTATTTCACCATTTCCTCAACTTCTTCCGGTTTGTGTTGAGGATGCGCCGCCATAGCCTGCTCTCCCCAAACACCGCCACCACCTTTGATAACTTTATTAGTAAGTGTTTTCAGTGAGTTACGCTGATTTTCATATCTTTTGGCAACCTCAATGTAAGCGGGTCCAATTGATTTTTTGTCGACAGAGTGACAGGCCTTACAATCGCTTAATTCAATCAGTCGTTTTCCTGCAGCAAATCCTGTATTCGCCTGATGACCTTGTGCCAAAACCGTTTTGTCATAACCTTCCAGATAATTAATCGTCAGCATAACTTCATCTTCGGGAATGGTTTTCTTCACCAGACTGCCATCCTCTTTATCCGAAACGTTGACTTCATAACTTACCGGTTTGTCATTCCAATAAAATGTTTTGTTGCCTTTAATCGCTACTTCAACCTGAGGAATTGCATTTCCTGCCTTGATTGTCACTTCTGATGTATTACTATTTCCGGCGCTGTCAGTTACTTTCAAAACCGCAACGTATTCACCCGGTTTGGTATAAGTAAAGGTAGGATTTGGCATTGTGCTTTTTCCTAAACCTTTTCCAAATGACCACTCATATTTAATGGCATCGCCATCATAATCTTGCGAGCCTTTTGACGAAAACGCCACTTTCAAAGGAATAGCTCCTGTTGTATTCGTAGCTTTTGCAGCAGCCACAGGAACGCGGTTTCCGGCATTAAAAGTGATATGGGAAAGGCTGGCCTCATCATTTTGGGCAAACCAGTTTGGACCGTATTCCAATGTGTATAATGAACCATCATTGGCGAATTGCATATCCATCGGATGACTGAATTTTCCATTTGGCATAAAGCGTTCGATGTTTACCAGATCGCCTTTTTCGTTCATCGTTACAACATTGATATAATCACGGATCCAGTCGTAAGAGAAGAACTTTCCATTGTAATAATCCGGGAATTTATCTTTTCCTGCTTTAAAATCATTGGCATAATAAACAGGTCCAGCCATAGCATTTCTTCCACCTTTTCCCACAATTGGGCCAAATTCAGGCGAATCGGCATAAGGATACCAGATAAATGCTGGTTGAGCGGGTGGTAACTTTTTGATACCCGTATTGTGCGGAGAATCGTTAACAGGTGCTGCCGGATCAAAAGGTTTTCCGGAAGTACTGTCTGCAAAATTAAAACTAACGTAAGGTTTGTTATCAGCAATGAACATAGGGTAACCAAAATATCCGGCTTTCCTCGCCTGGTTTACTTCGTCATATCCACGAGGTCCACGTTTTGGATTGTCGTCAGAGGCATCAGGTCCGACATCTCCCCAGTATACATAACCTGTATGCTGATCCACCGAAATACGGTATGGATTACGGGTTCCCATTACATAAATTTCGGGGCGCGTTCGGCGGTCGTCACCGTTGTCTGTGCCAACCGGAAATAAATTACCTTCGGGAATGTCATAAAGATTAGTACCGCCCGGCATATTGGCGCGACGATCGCCGTAGCGAGGTTTTATGCGAAGGATTTTTCCGCGTAGGGAATTCGTGTTAGAAGAAGAATGGCGTCCATCCCAACCTTCACGGCCGGGGCGGCCGTCAATTGGCCCATATCCGTCAGACTGAAATGGATTCACATCATCTCCGGTCGACAGATATAAATTTCCTTTGGCATCCCATGCGATGGATCCACCTGTGTGGCAGCAATCTGTTCTTTTAACAGGTACTGTCAAAAGGTTTTCCTCGGTCGATAATAATAAAGTATCCTTTACATCGTCATACTTAAAACGTGACAAATGCTGCGCTGTATCTGCTTCGGTAGAAGGCGGAGAATAATATAGGTAAACCAGTTTATTGGTCTTAAAATTTGGATCGATATTCAATCCCATCAAACCATATTCCTGTTTGGTATAAACCGGAACTTCCGCTACTACTTTTACCTTTCCGGTTTTTGGGCTGTATAATTTCAATTTACCTTTTCTTTCAGCAAACAAAACACGCTGATCGTCCAGAACTACCAGTTCTGTGGGTTCATCAAGTTTTGTTGCCAATACTTTTTTTGTGAAACGGTTTTCTTCCGGACGCGATTTTGAATAATCAAGTTTTGGCGACATCACGTAATTCAATCCACCCATTAAATGTTTTAAAAATACAGGATTTTCAAAAGTGGCGTCTTCGTGACCGAAATTAGTGTAAAAAGCTTTTCCGCCATCAAATTCATGATACCAGGACATCGGGTGGTCTTTACCCATTTTGCCATCTTTGTAAGATTTTTCATCAATCTTAACAAGAATAGTTACCTGCGGATTGAAAGTCTTGAAGTCATAAAATTCATCTTTAATTTTCCAGCGGTCCGGAAAGCCCTCCATCGATGGATGCTCGCGGTTTACAACATAAGCTTCTCCGTTCTGAACATTCGGGTTTCCAGGGTGACTTGCGAAATAGGCACCAACCAGTTTGTTATACCATTGCCAGTCATACTCAGTATCCGAGGCTGCATGAATACCAAGATATCCGCCGCCTGCCTGAATATAATGTTCAAAAGCTTCCTGCTGATTGTCGTTCAGCACATTTCCTGTTGTATTGAGGAAAATGACGGCACTATATTTACGAAGATTTTTTTCGGTAAAAAGTGCTGCATTTTCTGTTGTATCAACGCCAAAACCGTGCTCTGTACCTAATTTGGTTATAGCAGCTTTCCCGGCGCCGATGGATCCATGCCGGAAACCGGCAGTTTTTGAAAACACTAAAACGCGTTTTCCGGTATTAACAGATTGTGCAGTAACGCTGATGGAAAAACAAACGCAAAGTGCGAGGCAAAATGCGTTCAGATAATTCATCTTTTTTTTGCGGACTTGATCCTTCATTCTAATGGTAAATTGATTTTGTTAAAAGGTCATGGTTTATTACTTCTGAAATTATATTCTCTGCTATTTTATTCGCGAAAATTTACAACTAAAAACATAAAAAAACCTATCAGTCATAAGAACGATAGGTTTTTATTTTACTTGTTATATCGACAATTATTTAATTACAGTCCTAACGCTCTGCGGTTGAATGCTTCATCAGCACCGGTACCTGCAAAATCGTCAAAAGCTTTGGTTGTAACTTCAATAATCTGATTTGCAATAAATGGAGCACCTTCGGCAGCACCTTGTACCGGTGATTTTATGCAGCATTCCCATTCAAGAACAGCCCAGCTATCATAATCATACTGTGAAAGTTTTGAGAAAATACCTTTGAAATCAACCTGACCATCACCCAACGAACGGAAACGTCCTGCGCGGTCGGCCCATCCTGCAAATCCACTGTAAACACCTTGTTTTCCGGTTGGATTAAACTCGGCATCTTTTACGTGAAATGCTTTGATACGGTCATGGTACAAATCAATGAATTGTAAATAATCCAGTTGTTGCAGAACAAAATGGCTTGGGTCATAGTTGATATTCGCTCTTGTGTGTCCGTCAAGATAATCAACGAACATTTCAAAAGTTGAACCGTCAAAAAGATCTTCGCCAGGGTGGAGTTCGTAGCAAACGTCAACTCCGTTTTCGTCATAAACATCCAGTATTGGTTTCCAGCGGGCAGCTAATTCTTTAAAAGCAGTTTCAACCAAACCTGCCGGACGTTGTGGCCATGGATATAAAAATGGCCATGCCAGAGCACCAGAGAAAGTTGCACTGGCTTTCAGTCCAAGATTTTTACTGGCAACCGCCGTATATTTCAATTGCTGTGTGGCCCATTCTGCTCTTGCTTTTGGGTTATTCCGAACTTCCGGAGCTGCAAAACCGTCATACATTTCATCATAAACCGGATGCGAAGCAACCAGCTGACCGATAATATGTGAAGCCAGTTCCGTAATTTCCAAACCTTTGTCTTTCAGTTTTCCTTTCAACTCATCTGCATAAGTCTGAGATTCAGCAGCAAGTTTGATATCAATAACTCTCGGATCCCAGATCGGTAGCTGAACACCTTTATAGCCAAGATCAGCCATATATGTTGTGATACCATCGAGGGTATTAAATGGAGCTTCGTCACCCAAAAATTGAGCAAGAAAGATTCCAGGTCCTTTTATAGTTTTCATGAGTTTTAATTTTGAATGATAGAATGATTGAATGATAGAATGGGCAGAACAAACTTGAAGGCTTGAACTGGTATTGGATTGGGATAAATTTTAAAATTATCCTGACCAAATTATTCATTTTAGAGAAAACTGAATGAGCCAAATATTCACTGATTCTATCACTCACTCATTCTATCGTTTTAATTATGTCTAGAATTGCTTCTGGCTTTGGATAGAATTTTTACTATTTCTTCTGCTTCATTCATTAAACTGTTAATTTTTTCCATTGGCAAGATACCGGATTCTGAAATTATTTCCAGCCAAAATAAAGATTCATCCGCTTCTTCGACTGTTATACTTAGTTTGGCGAAAAACTCTCTGTTACTTCTGGCTCTACAAACCGCCCGATAATTTGCTCCTACCGAAGATGCTGATCTTAGAAATTGTTTTCCAATAATTCGGGCTTCTTCCGAGGAAGGCAAAGCTTTAAATAATTTAATACTTCGTAAAACAAATTGTTTAGTTCTGTCTTTTAAAGCATCAATAAATTCTTCTTTAGTGTGTGTCATTTCAATTTAGAATGATAAAGTGAGTGAATTGGAAAATGAGTGAATGATAGAATGATAGAATGGGGTGGAACAAACTTAGTTGCTTGAATTGCTTTCCCCATTGTATAGTATTGTTATTCCTTGCCTAAATTATATTCATATCAAGAAATCCTAATGAGCCAAATATTCACTCATTCTATCATTCACTCACTCTCTCATTCCTTTATTCACTCATTCAAAATTAAACCGTTACCCAAGCCTGCTTCTTATTGCTCTCCAAAATTCTTTCACAGATCAAAAGTTCACGGTATCCATCAGCAAAAGTTGGGAAAGTTGGGTTTTCTGGCTGTTTGCCTTCTGCGATGGCTGCGTAAACTTCCTTGAACATTTGTTTTGATGTATCCGGAAAACCTTCGTTGTGTCCGCCTGGGAAAGTGATTAGTGAGCGAACATCGTCATTTACGAGCGATGGATCACGCATTAAAATTTCATTACTCTTGTCACGGTTACCAATCCACATTTCATTTGGTGCTTCGGAAGTCCAGTTGAAAGTTTTCTTCGAACCTGAAATTTCCAGCGTCATACGGTTTTTACGACCAGCTGAAACCTGGGAAACAGTAATTACACCTTTGCTTCCGTTATCAAAACGAAGAAGCACATTCGCATGATCTTCTGTCGTGATAGGTACATCAGCGTAATCTTCCGGCTGAAGCATTTTTCCTGAATATGTTTCTACCGGTTTCAACGGTTTTTTACGCGTCTTGTGAATTGTGTTGAAATCTGCAAGAACTTCAACCGTTTTCAAACCTGTGATATATTCAAGTATATCCATCAAGTGAGAGCCGATATCGGCAATCGCGCGGGAATCACCGGATTTGTCCGGTTCAAGACGCCAGTTATAATCAGTTTCATAAAACAGCCAGTCTTGAAGATATGAACCGATGAAAGAATAAATCTCCCCCAATTCGCCACGCTCACGCATAGACTTCATCTGACGGGCCAATGGATAATAACGCAAATTGAAATGTACAGCATTTACCAGACCGGTTTTCGCTGCAAGTTCAACCAGTTCTTCTGCTTCAACTAAATCTTTGGCAAGTGGTTTTTCACAAATAACATGTTTTCCGGCCAGCAAAGCGGCTTTCGACTGCGAATAGTGAAGGAAGTTTGGTGTACAGATATGGATAACGGTAATATCGTCCTGCTTCAACAATTCATCGAAAGTGTAAGCGCGTGGAATGCCTAATCCGTCAGCTTTTTGTTGTGCAATTTCTGCGGTTACTTCGCAAAGTGCTGCTACTTCTACATTTGGCAAGCGTCTTAATGCTTCGATATGGGCAGGACCAATAAAACCGGTTCCAACTACACCAACTTTTATTTTATTCATAAACCTGGTAAAAAGTGAAAGGTGAAAATTATATCTAAACGTGGATAAGCGTATCAGAAAAGAAGACCGGAACGGTTTCCGATCTTCAAATACGAATCCGTTTATTATCTACTCAAAAGTTGTCCATTTTGTGTCAGACTTATCAGACGCCAGCACGGTTTCGACAAACCTCATTCCGCGTAAACCATCTTGTGCAGTAGGGAAATCATAGACAGGATCTGCTTTTCTTCCTTCCTGATGTGCACGGACGTGGATTGCGAAGTTCCGGTATAGATTAGCAAATGCTTCAAAGTATCCTTCCGGATGGCCTGCCGGAATTCTTGTATGAACCTGCGCCGCTTTTGATAAATTACCAACACCAGTACGGATATGTCTCATCCCTTGCTGGGTTTTATGGATAAGTGTATTAGGCTCCATTTGTCTCCACTGCAATCCGCCGGTTTCTCCGTAAATACGAATGTTCAAATCGTTTTCTTCTCCGTTTGCAATCTGGCTGTCCTGTAAAATACCTTTCGCTCCATTGTTGAAACGTAATAAAATATTAGCATCATCATCAAGCTGGCGACCTTCAACAAAAATGGTTAAGTCTGCGCAAAGCTGCGTGATTTTTAATCCGGTGATATATTCTGCAAGGTTTTCGGCATGAGTTCCAATATCGCCAAGGCTTCCGCCTGCCCCGGATTTACTAGGATCAGTACGCCAGGCAGCTTGTTTGTTGCCGGTTACCTCAACCATCGTTGAAAGCCAGCCCTGCGGATATTCCACAATTACTTTCCGTATTTTCCCAATCGCACCCGAAGCAATCATTTCTTTTGCTTCTTTAACCATCGGATAACCGGTATAATTATGTGTCAGACAGAAAATCAGTCCGGTTTTTTCTACCAGTTCCACAATTTCTTCTGCTTCTTTTACATTAAGTGTAATTGGCTTATCGCATACAACGTGAAAGCCGTTTTCAAGAGCAAGTTTAGTAGGCGCTGCATGTACGTGATTGGGAGTAACAACAGAAATGAAGTCCATCCGTTCTCCTTCCGGAAGCTGCTTTTCTTTAAGGATCATTTCCTCAAAATTTGCATAAACGCGGTCTTCGGGCAAATAAAGGGCTTTACCAGTCTCTTTTGATTTTTCGGGAGACGAGCTGAAAGCGCCGCAAACCAGTTCTATTTCTCCATCCATGATGGCCGCACGGCGGTGAACTCCTCCGATAAAAGCATCAAGTGTTCCTCCCACCATACCCATCCTTATCTTTCGTGACATTCCTCTGGGTTTAAAGTTTCAAAAAGATTTTATACTTATAAAGAGTAGTATCTATTACTCTTACTTCTTACAAAGATATATTTAACATATAAAAAATATGTCTGTCCGTAAAGATAGAGTAGTATAATTGATGAGTATTTGTTTTTTTTGTGAAATTTTTATACAATTTCCTTGTCATAATGTTCGTAATTAGTCACTCTCATATATTTTAACCTTTAACTTATTTAATTTTTTCTACGCATGGCTCAACCAGTAAATAGCTCTCGGCTTTTCAATGCAAGCTGTTTTGCACTTATTACAACTGCATTTTCATTCAGTATCCGCGCAGGTATACTTACCGAACTAGGGGAAAAATTTAGTTTGTCCGGCGAGCAGTTGGGATACATCAATTCTATGGCGTTTTTTGGTTTTCCAATCGCCATGATCGTGTTTGGCGCTTTGTACAATGTTGTTGGCCCTAAAAGAATAATTGTTGTAACTTTTATCAGTCACGCACTGGGGATAATCCTGACCATTTATGCACAAGGTTTCTGGGGTTTGCTGATTTCTACTTTTTTCATCGGATTTGGTAATGGATGTACGGAAGCAGCCTGTAACCCGATGATCGCCGACACTTATTCAGGTAGTACTTTGAATAAAATGATGAACCGCTTTCACATGTGGTTTCCAGGTGGAATTGTGGTAGGAAGTCTTATTTCTAAGTTTATGACCGACGGCGGCTTCAACTGGCAGGCGCAAATGTGGGTGATTACCATTCCAGCCGTTATCTACGCAGTACTTTTCTGGGGACAAACATTCCCTGTCAGTAAAGTTGAAGCAAATACTGCGGGTAATTTTAAAGCAATGCTTTCTCCGCTATATATCTTTATCATGGTTGCGATGGCATTTACTGCTATCTCCGAATTTGGTCCGGAACAATGGGTTGGTCCAATTCTTGGAAAAGTTGGTGCGAGCCCGATGATTATTCTGGTTTGCGTGACGGGTTTAATGGCGGTTGGCCGTTTCTTCGCCGGTCCGATTGTTCATCGTCTTAATCCGTTAACAATTCTATTAAGTTCTACGGTTATGGCTGCAATCGGTATTTATCTGATGAGTATCGCAACAGGTGGATTAGTTTACTTTGCTGCTATGTTATTTGCAGTAGGTGTATGTTATTTCTGGCCGACGATGCTTGGCTTTGTGGCTGAATACATGCCTCAAACAGGTGCATTTGGTCTTTCTATCGTTGGTGGTATGGGAATGTTCTCGACTTCTATTTTCCAGCCTGTTATTGGAAAATGGCTTGATAATGAAAAAGCGGTTCAGGCTGCTGCCGGTGTGACTGGCGATGCGGCTGAACTGGCTGCCGGACAGGCAACTTTGCAAAATATGATTATGTTCCCGCTTGTGGCTTTGGTTATGTTTATTATTCTTTATTTCTGGATTGGTAATAAAAGACCGGTATATGTGGATCAAACAGAAATATTAAAATCGCCGCAATTGTAATTTGGTGCGAAGGTAGGGGCGACCCTCGTGGTCGCCCTATTCCCGGAGGATAGGACTATCCATTATCCAGATTTCGGAATTAACCAGATTTCCTATTATCAAAAAAGTCAGCCCGTGGGCTGACTTTTTTGATTTTCTTATTTTCTCGAATAGGGTTTGGTTAGCAGTTCCGGGTCAGCACAAGGCGTGACCCCTACGCTGCACGTCGCAAAATCCGGGAAATAAACTATTTCAATTTCACAATTGTCACACCTGCTCCGCCACGATCTGCATGTTCATCCTGCATACCAGAAACGTGTGAATAGCCACGCAAATGATTCCGCACAAGCGTTCGCAAGATTCCGTCACCTTTACCGTGCACAACACGCAGCTCATCGTAGCCGAGCATTATGGCATTATCCATAAACGAATCCAAAACGCCCAAAGCTTCTTCGCCGCGTTTTCCACGAATGTCCAGATTAAAACTAAAATTCATCATCCGTTCGTTCAAATCAACGCCTTTTGAAGATGTTTTCAATTTCTTCTCACCTGTTGCCGCCTTGTATGTTTTATTAGAAACTTTTTCAAGACGGTTTAGTTTGATATTCGATTTTAGATCTCCAATCCGGATTTCTACATCTTTTCCTTTTAGCGCAAGAACTTCACCAATTGCGGTTTGTCCTAAAATCCGGACGTAACTACCAACAGCAATCGCTCCGTCTTCCGGTTCAAAAACATTATCTTCCGACGGAAGCTCTTCGACTTCTTCCAGTTTCAGGTTCTTTTTACCAAAATCTTCAAGGTTTGTACGTACCGTTTTTGTCTTCTCCTTTTCTGCTTTATTTTCTTTTATTTCCCGGATTGTATTTTCAATAAGCTGATTTGCGTCCGACAATAAGTTTTTCGCTCTTTGTTTTGCATCATTGACCAGCTTTTTCTCGTTATTTTCCAGATCGGATTTTAATCTGGTATATTCAGAAAGTTGCTGAGCAGCTTTTCTTTCTTTGATACCGAGTTCAATATTTTTTTCCGCAAAAACCTTGCGTTCAATATCCAGTTCTTTCAGTAATTTTTCAAAATTGACCTGCTGTGTTCCCAGTTTTTCTTTGGCCCGGTTGATAACCGTATTCGGCAAACCGATTTTTGACGCGATTTCAAAGGCAAAAGAGCTTCCGGGTCTTCCGATTTCAAGTTGATAAATCGGTTCCAGATGTTCTCCATCAAATCTCATGGCACCATTAACCAGACCTTCTGTTTTATCGGCCAGGACTTTTAAATTAGTATAATGGGTATTGATCACGCCATAAGCACCGGATTTGGTCAGGTCTTCCAGGATTGCTTCTGCGATGGCTCCACCGAGTCCAGGTTCCGTTCCGGTTCCAAATTCATCAATCAGGAAAAGAGTTCTTTTATTGGCCAGAGTAAGAAAATGTCGCATGTTGGTAAGATGTGAGCTGTAAGTACTCAGATCATTTTCCAGCGACTGTTCATCACCAATATCAATAAAAATATTCTGGAAAAACCCCATGGAAGATCCGTCCGCCATCGGTACCAGAAGTCCGCATTGATGCATATACTGGATCAATCCAACCGTTTTTAAGGAAACAGATTTCCCCCCGGCATTGGGTCCTGAAACAATCAGAATTCTCTGTTTGTCCTGCAACTGAATATTCAGTGGGACAACTTTTTTTACTTGTTTTTGGAATGATAAATGCAAAAGCGGATGTCTGGCATCTTTCCAATCAACGAACTGTTTGTTTACAAAAGTTGGATTTGTTGCATTCATTTGAATAGCAATTTTTGCCTTTGCCCGCAGGAAATCCATTAAACCTAAAAAAGAATATGCCTTTTGAAGATCAGGAACAAATGGCCGTAACTGATCCGTCAAATGCATTAGTATGCGGTTTATTTCCCGGCGCTCTTCATATTCCAGTTCTCTGATTTCATTATTGGATTCAAAAACATCCGTTGGTTCTATGAAAACGGTTTGACCGGTTGAGGATTCATCATGAATAAATCCTTTTAACTTACGCTTATGCTCAGCCGCAAGAGGAATTACCATCCTGCCATTTCTTACCGTCAGCGAAACATCTTCACTGATCCAGCCACTGCTTTTGGCAGTGCGGAGCATGGTATCCAGTTTTTTACGAATTCCGGCCTGTTCGGAGATCAGTTTTTTTCTGATTCTTGCCAGTTCCGGCGAAGCAGTATCACGAATTTGTCCGCGGTCATCAATGATCTTATCGATTGAATCTGTAATCGCTTTATCAACACGAACAGTTTTGGCATATTCACTCAAAAGCGGAAATGACTCAGGTTCCTGATTGGCAAAAAAACGCAGGCAAAGACGGATGGTTTGAAGTGATGCTTTTAAATCTGAAAATTCTTCCAGGGTTAGCAGCATACCTTCAATGCTTGCACGTTTCAGATATGGTGTGGCGTCAATATAATTTTGAGAAGGGAAATCTTCTCCGATTTCCATAACACGTTTCATTTCGGCAGTTTGGCTTACGAGTTTTTCAACCATACCAAAATTGTCGGAAAAACGGATTTTTTCAACAAAACCACGCCCCAATGGACTTATACACGCTTCTTTTAATAGTTCGCGCAGTTTGTCAAAACCTAATTTTTGTTCAATCGTATTGGGGTATAACATTCTAATATTTCTGATTTTGAAATAGTCTGATTGAAATTTAACGTTTCAAATCAAGCAGACAATCATTTTAAAATAACCTCTGGATTTCCTCTTTCACAAACTTCAAGGCATGTGTGGTAGGCTGAATTTCCTGTTGGATAACCTGCGCAAAGATCTTTTTAGCAAGCTCCGAAGCGGGTGCTTCCGCATCGACTTCAACAGCAGCCTGGTTAATTACGGAAACAATCTCATTCATTGCGTTGGAAACTTGTCCCCAGGCATCAATGCTTATGTAAATTTGCTGAGCCAGGTTGTGGTTATATTCCTCACGGATTTCGTATAAAAGTATTTGCTGTAATTCCAGTGCGTTTCCGGCGGAGGCTACCAGTCTTAATAACAAATTATTTGGCGTAATTCGTTCTAAAAACAAACACATCCGTTCGTAAGCCTGCAAACGAAGTGGTAATGTAATTTCAATATTTTTGCTGCGGATATCATTTTTTTGTTTGTCAAAAACTTTTTCAGCAACTGTGGTAATGGTCAGATACATACCATAAGTTACAATGGCACCAAGTATAAGAACGGTAATAAGTGAGTAATACTCCATAGCTTTATTTATAGTATTTTGTAACGCATCAATGTGCGAAATTACAAGATAACTGAAAATTAGAAGGCAGAAAGTGAATTAAATACGAATTCAAAAAACATAATTGCTGTTAACTTGTAGCAAACCTATGTATGTGCGGGCAAGTTTCCGGGATGATACATAGGTTTGCCAAGGTTTATTTCGATCCTTTTAAGATCTGAATTGTTTATCGGGCAATTATTTTTGAAAGGTAATTATTATTGAGTGTCATGGAAAACCCAATTCAAATTACAGACAAGGCCAGGCTTGAAATTGTCACCACGCTGGAAGCTAATAAAATACCAGATACCTACGGTTTAAGAGTAGGGTTGCGTGGTGGCGGATGCAGCGGAACATTTTTATTGGGATTTGATACTGCTTCGGGATTTGACCAGATCTACAAAATTGACGGTGTTAAGGTAATCATTGACAAGCGGCATTTAATGTATGTTCTTGGTGTTTTGGTAGATTATGAAGAAGGAATGAACGGGAGCGGTTATACGGTTTCGACCCTTGATAAGAAATAAAATCCCCACTTTTTCAAATTTGTCCTAATCTTCAATCGTAACATGTTTCCAGTTTTCCCCGGAACGTATTCTGTTTAATTGCGTATGCGTTATTCCAAACTGCTTGGCGATCATTTTTAAACGGTTATTATCGTTCTTAAGAAGCTTTTTGATAATTCTTACTTTGCTCTCAGTTAGTTTATAATTTTTGGTACGACGGGGAATAACACGGTTGATAAAAGCCGGATTTTCACGGTTGTGATCAATCATTTCCGTTTTGGTAACCCATCTCAGATTTTCAAAATAATTATTCTGCTTCTCGTAATCAGTATGGATAACAAAGCCGTGATCATCACTTGCTTTTTCTACAAAGTTCTCAGCGACAAGCTTATGTACATAACGATTGATGGTTTTTCCCCCTGTAACACGGATATTTAAAGAGCGATAACCCTGTATCACAGATCCTTTAATGATCGCTCCGTCCTTTGGATTATTTTGAAAACTCTTCAATCTTCCATAGTTGGAAACTTCATAATGCGGGGCATTCTCAACTTCTTCGAATTTGATTTTAGCCCATTTCTCGTTCCAAAAACTCCGGCTTATAGTTGGCGTTGGCTCATTCATTGTTTGACCTTCGATTTTTAAATTATAATATTTTTATTTTCTGTTAGCAATTGTTGACCCGCATAAAGAAAACTTAATGCCAGGAATGAATGTTTCTACTGAAAGTGTTTAACAATTTTTTCAATTGAAAGAAATGAAACGTACGCTTATCATTGGTGCTTCCGCAAATCCTTCCAGATATTCATTCCTTGCTGCCAGAAAGCTTAATGCGCTCGGCCATCCGGTTATACTTCTTGGAAGAAGGAAAGGAGTTGTTGCTGATCAGGAGATAATTACCGAACCGGTTATCTTTGAAGATATTGACACGGTTACATTATATATCAACCCAACTATTCAGCCTTCTTACTACGATTATATAATTTCATTAAACCCGAAACGTGTAATTTTTAACCCCGGTACTGAAAATCCTGAATTTGAAAACATTTTAGTTAATATAAATATCGTACCAGTGGAAGCATGCACTTTAGTAATGCTGTCAACTGGTCAGTATTAAAAATTATAGAGAGGGAGTATTGAAAAAAGACAGATTTTCTGTCTTTTTTTATGCTGACAAATTTAATTTCTATTTATTAGTTTCAATAAAAACATGCGTTATTTTACCACCGGATCAATGCGGAAGCCCATGTAAATCCGCTTCCAAAAGCGGCCAGACATACCAGATCTCCTTCCTTAATTCTTCCTTGTTCCCAGGCTTCTGCCATTGCAATAGGTATGGACGCGGCAGTGGTATTTCCAAAACGCTGAATATTATTGATCACCTGCTCTTCGGATAGACCCATTTGCTGACGTACATAATCACTGATTCTGATGTTGGCCTGATGTGGTACCAGCACATTTACATCGCCGGAAGTAAAGCCATTGGCATCCAGTGCCTCATTGATTACTTCTCCAAAACGGACAATGGCATGTTTGAAAACTGTGTTTCCATTCATGAATACATTAAAACCACCTTCTTCAATCATTTCTGCTGTTGCTGTTCTGCCTGGTCTGCTGCTGCCGGGTTCCTTCACATAAAGATCTTCTGCAAATCTACCGTCTGCATGTAAATGCGTAGACAAAATTCGATGATTCACATCTTCCGTAGCCTGCAAAACTGCCGCACCCGCACCATCTCCAAATATCACCGCAGTATTTCTCCCGGCCGTACTTTTGTCAATCCAGGATGACTGAATCTCAGAGCCCACGACAAGCGCAGTTTTATACATACCGGATTTTATAAACTGATCTGCTATGGAAAGTGCATAGACAAATCCGGAGCATTGCTGACGGATATCAATAACCGGCTTTCCGTCCATTCCCAATTCGCGCTGCATTAAAAACGCAGAACCGGGAAAAAAGTAATCAGGTGTGATTGTGGCATATACAATAACATCCACAGCATCAGGCGTCAGGCCGGCACGTTCAAGTGCTTGACGCGAAGCAGAGGCGGCCATGCTGTAATTGGTATCTTTTCCGTATTCAAAATAACGACGTTCCTTTATTCCGGTCCTTTCCTGAATCCATTCATCGGACGTTTCCATCCATTGGGTAAGGTCATTGTTGGTGATAATGTTGTCAGGAACGTAATAGCCAAGGCCGGTGATACGCGAAAATGTCATGAAAGAGTTTGATTTGGTATTTTAAGCAATTTGAAAAAATTGATCCGCAGGTTTTTCCTGAATAAATTAAAACCTGAAATTTCATTCTTCCGAATTTGCAAATTTGCAACAAAAAGTAATTGTTACCTATTTATGACTTTTTTTCAACCATATTAGCCGTTAAGGAAAGTGCCAGATATACAACAAAAATAACCGGAACCGCCAGGATTTTAAACAGCAATAGCAAAACGACGGTCAAAAGCATCAGTAAGTACCGGGCCTCATTGCCTTTCCAGCCAAAAGATCTGAATTTAAGTGCCAGTAATTTAATTTCAGAAACAAGAAGAAAACAGATAACGACAGTAAGGATCAGTAAATTGGTTGTGTTAACAATTAACGGTTTCCAGGAATCGTCATTAAAAATTATAAGTGGCAGGGAGGCAATCAACAATGCAGCAGCAGGTGTGGGAACGCCAATGAACGAATCACTTTGTCTTGGGTCATTATTGAATTTTGCCAAACGGATCGCAGAAAATATAGCGATTAAAAATGCAGGATATGCCTTCCAGATTCCTACAAGATCAGGAATACTTTGCATCAGCAACTGATAAATGATGATGGAAGGAAGCAATCCAAACGTAACCATATCGGCTAGCGAATCCAGGTCTCTTCCGATTGGAGAACTTACTTTTAATAACCTTGCAGCAAAACCGTCGAAAAAATCAAAGATCAACGCGATACCGATAAGCCAACAGGAAATAACGATATTGTTATGAAACGCCTCAGTCACACCAATACAGCCGCAAAGCAGATTCAGGCAGGTCAGAACGTTTGGAATATGCCGGTTAAACATTTTTGTTTTTCAATACAAAGTTAGAGGTGCGGGATAACAAAGGAAATTATAAAATCAGAAGTAATCTGTATCGGTTTGAATTTATAATATCATTCTAATTCAAAAAGGGGTTATTTTTCTTTTCAAAACCGATCGTTGTCGGCTGCATATGTCCCGCATAGACAGTGTAACCATCTGCAAGCGTAAAAAGTTTTGTGCGGATACTGTCAATTAATATTTCCAAACTGCCACCGGGAAGATCGGTCCGGCCAATACTCTGACGAAACAACACATCTCCGCCAATCACGAATTGCTGTTCATCATTGACAAAAGCAACATGGCCGGGCGCATGTCCCGGAACAAAAAGAATTCTCAGCGAGGAGTTCCCAAATGTTACTACATCGCCTTCATCAAAATAAGAATCAATTTCCGGTTCATCAAATTGATTGAAACCGTAATTGGAGGCATACGTTTTCACCGCCTTCAGCAAAGGCTCGTCGATACGATGCAGGGAAAAAGGGATCTTGTATTTTGCTTTTACCGCGGCTACTCCCAAAACATGGTCAATGTGTGCATGTGTATTGATTATGCGAACCGGTTTTAGCGCATTGGTTTCAATATAATCGTAGAGTTCCTGGAATTCTGCTTTGTCATAACAACCGGGATCTACAATGACAGCCTCGCCAGTCTCGTCATATAATATGTAAGTGTTCTCCGAAAACGGGTTGAAGACGAAAGATTTTATTTGTATCATTTTTACGATCATAAGGTTTAGTATCCGTAAAGGATAATTGCGAAGTTACAAAACAGATCGCAAACGGAATTTATTCAACCGGCTTTTCGCCTACTGCCGTGTATATCCGGTCATAATAAAGTTGTATTAAACCCTTGTAACTGGTTTCTGCACCCACGCAAAGCCATATTTCTCCTGCTTCGTTCGGCTTGACCTCAACGGCAAGATTCGCATTTGTGCGGACTATACTGCGGTAAGCAACGGAATCCAGACCATTTCCTGCCGTGCCGAGATACATCATTTCAGTTCCGCTTTTGGATAGATTACCCAGTTTTAGTTCAGTACTGTAATAATTATTGGCCAGCTCCTTTACGGGTTCATTTGGGGAAGCGCCTGCTTTAATATAAATGAGGCGGCCCGCTGAACCTACGGTGTCGGGATAATTTGTACCGATATTGATTTCATAAGCTACCTTATAGGTTAGCGCAGGATTCAAACCAGTTATTTTCTTTTTAATAAATAAAAAAAGACTATCGCCAATATTTTTACCGGAAACGCTTAATCCCCTCGACGAACTGTCAGAAGAGCCGGGGATTTTTCCTTGTTTGATCGAAAATGCAATTGTATCCTGCTGGCCGTTTTTAAAAAATGCAACATCACCCGTCCAGTCTTCGGTATTTTGCTGAAACGTACTTTCGAAAAATTTGATGGGCAGGGTATCATTTCCGCCTTTGCAGGCAACTAAAAATACGGACAAGATCAAACTTCCAAAAATCATCAACTTCTTCATGCGCTTCAATGCTATCAGGCTAATTAAAATTTACTGCTCGGTCAACTCCACTTTAATGCTGTCAAAATAAAGAACCGTTTTTCCTTCATTATAACGCGTATCTTCCCCGACACAAACCCATATCGTTCCGTTTGCATCAGGTTTTACAGTAATGGTTTTATCAGCACTATTCCGGTTCACAAGTTGGTAAGTAGCCCTTCCTATGCCATTCGTAACATTGCCCAATATGACCATTTCTGATCCGTCTACATTCCAGAGTCCTTTTTTTATTGATACGTTGTAATAACCTGCATTCAGGATTTTTACTGGCTCAGTGGAAGAAGCACCGGCTTTAAGACTGATTTTTGTACCGGTAGCATTAGGCAGATCAGGGTAGTTTGTCCCTATGTTTATATCAAAGGATACATGGTAGGTTTTTTCCGGATTAAGTCCGACAATTTTCTTTTTCATGAACAGAAAGATACTGTCACCCAGATTGGTCGCCTCCATTCTTACACTGAATTTCAGGGAATCGATGGCAGCAGGCAACGAATCTTTTTCCATCAGGAAAGCGATTTCGGTGGTATCTTTTCGGTTATATAAGGCATAATCACCGATCCAGTTTTCTGTTCCCGTTTCAAATTCTGAAATCATTGTCCTGACCGGATTTACGTCATTCCGCTTTTCAGCACTGCATCCGTACAGAGTTAATAAAAGGACTAGTTTTGCCCACGTCAAATATTTCTTCATCAATGTTAATCGCTTTGGGTAGACAAAACTAGTCGAAAATATGCAGATGGTTAATTAATCAGGTAAAACTTCGGTAACAGAAACTTTTATTTTGTCATAATAAAGTCTTGTCAATCCTTCAAAACCCGAATCTGTTCCCACACAAACCCAGATCGCTCCGTTGGCATCGGCGGTTACAGTTACAGGTTTTGTCAGATTGTCACGCTTAACGATTGCGTAAGTATCAGTTTCCAAACCATTGGCAGCATTACCAATATTAATCAGATCTTTTCCACTTTCAGACTGAATTCCTTTGTCAAGATTGAAAGTGTAAAAACCACTCACCAGATTCGTCACAGGTTCTACGGCAGACGCACCTGCTTTAAGATACACCGAACTTCCCGGAGAGCCTCCTGTGCCAAATCCGCCAGAAGAATTATCGGTTGCCAGGTCAATTTCAAAAGTCACGTTATAAGCAGAATTTGCTCTTAACCCGGTAATTTTTTTCTTCAAATACATAAACATATCGTCACTTCGATTATGACTTTGCAGCATGTAGCCATATGTTTTTGTATCAAGCGGAGTTGGTAAAGTAGTTCTGCCAGACCGGAATTCTACGGATGAAGTATCCGTTTCCGTGCTGTATTCGGAAAGGGCTGCTGTCCAGTCATCCGTATTCAACTCAAAATCTGAGGTAACCACTTTTTCCAGAACCAGATTGCTCCCATTATCAGAATCATTACATCCGGCCAAACCCAACATTAGGGCAAAACTTCCCAAAAACATCCATTTTTTCATCACTACAATCATTTTGGTATATTAAAACTAATCAACAACTACTACCCAAGAGTCTGGATTGCTCCGGTTGGTTGGAAAAGTAAAAGCAGATTAGCGTAGAAAAATGACTTGTTGCTGACTATTACCGGATTGAGAACGAAAATTATCCGATCAAAAATATAGTCGGCTGCTTTTGCACGTCCGGAAAATTTTTCTTCCAGTATTTTACAGGATGTGTCTCAATAAATTCTTCTGATGAGGTGATATTGGCAGCAACGCAAAGTAACGTTTCAGGCTGCGCAGCTTCCAGGATCGCTTCCAGAAATGAACTGTTCCGGAATGGCGTTTCCATAAAAATCTGTGTCTGATCTTTCTGTTTCACATCCCTTTCCAGTTGCTGAATTGCTTTTCTTCTTTCCATTTTATCAATTGGCAGATAACCATGAAAAGTGAAAGATTGTCCACTAAATCCCGATGCCATCAAAGCCAATAAAATAGAAGAAGGACCGACAAGTGGTATCACTTTAATTCCGATCTGATGCGCAAAGTCAACAGCGACCGCGCCAGGATCTGCCACGCCGGGGCAACCTGCTTCGGATAATATGCCGGCATTTTGTGTCAGGCCTTTTACCTGAGCCATCGTTACCGACCGAGGCGTGTCTTTATTTAATTCAAAAAAGGTAATGTTATCTATGACTTTGCCAAGTTTCAGGCTGCTGATAAAACGTCTGGCCGTTCTTACATTTTCAACAAAAAAGACATCTACGTTAGCAATAACATCTTTAATCTGAGGGCTAAGTACCTGATCATTTGTTCCTTCTGCGAGAACTGTTGGTATTAGGTACAGATTTATTGGGGATTGATTCATGTATTTAATTTTTACTCACTTCCAACCTTTGGGATTGGAAATGAATCTATTATGAAAAGATATTTTATGAAACGCATATTATACATTCCATTTTTACTGATTTTCTTACTTGGGTGCAAAAGTAAGGAAAATGATGGCGTTGCAGCACAAGAACTTGCATACTCACTTGCGGGTAGCTGGCAGATGACGGAAACGGAGATGACTATCAATAATAAAAAAGTCTGGCAGGCAGATACTTCTAAAAATCTCCAATATCTCAATTTTAGTCCGGAAGCCGTCCTGCTTGATAAAAATGGAAAAGCTGGATGCTGTGCTGCCAGAGAATACAATATTAACGGTAACTTATACAAAATAGACCCACAGGTATGGGCAAGTTATTATGATGAGGCATGTGAGTTGGTCAACTGTTTTGGTTGTCAAAGATTGGATATTGAATATTTTGGAAAAGAAATGATAATGACTGGTTGCACAGGGATTCGTGTGAAATATGTCAAAAATTAATGGTTATGAAAAGATTACTATATATTCCCTTATTGCTCATCTTTCTTTTTAGTTGTAAGAATGATGACCAGGACGCTTCGCCACAAAGTCTTGTGTCATCCCTGAATGGCAAGTGGCTTATGACCGAAACGGAAGTTACTGTTAACGGTAAAAAAGTTTGGCAGGCAGTTAATACACTTACGCCGGTTTACCTCATTTTTCGTTCTGATGGCGTGATCCTGGATGGTGACGGTAAAGCAAGCTGCTGCGGACCGAATGAATTAAATATAAATGGCAGATCCATTAAAATACAGCCTCAATCAGAAATATCTTATAATGCAAATTGCGCCGCTGTGAACTGTGTTGCCTGTCCGGTATTGGATATTATCCAGTCTGGGAATGAAATGATCATTACCTATTGTATCGGTGGAAGAGTAAAATATATTATGAACTGATGTTATGAAAAAACTTTTCTATATCCCGCTGTTATTCATTTTTTTGTTTAACTGTAAGAAAGATAATGTTGATGCACAACCGGACGAAATTATTAAGCCCATTGTTGGCCAATGGCGCTTAGCCGAAATAGAGCAAGAGGTGAAAGGCAAAAAAAACTGGCAGCCCGTTGATTCAATAACCTCCCAATATCTTGTTTTTCGCTCTGATGGTGTGATGTTTGACAAAAACGGGATTGCGAATTGTTGTGGTCCAAAGGAATTGTCAATTAATGATGCCTTTTTTAGAATAAGACCTAAAACAGAGGTGAATTACAACCATTGTTCTGCTGCAAATTGCGAATATTGTGCGGTTATGGATATCGACTGTTCCGGGGATCAGATGATTATAACCAATTGTTCCGGCCCAAGGTTTAAATACATAAAAAGCTGAAATAGATGAAAAGATTTTTCTACATCCCGCTGTTATTCCTTTTTTTATGTAACTGTAAGAAAGATAAGATCAATACCCAACCAGACGAAATTATGAAACCGCTGGTTGGGAAATGGTATCTTGTAGAAGTAGAACAAATTGTCAACGGAGAAAAGGTTTGGGTGCCATTTGCTGGCTATGAAACCGTTTATCTGAATTTTCGTTTTGATGGTATCTTAATTGATGAAAATGGAAAGACAGGTTGCTGTTCACCTTATATCTACATTATCAATAATAGGCGATTTGAAGTTAAGCCGAGAACATCTGTTTCTTATTCTGCCAACTGCTCAACCTTTAACTGTGGCGTTGCTTTTTGTTCTACTTATAATATTGAACCAAACGGGAATCAGATGATGATTGCCCGTTGTTCCTCAGCAAGATCCAAATATGTCAGAGCCGAATAATCAGGATTTCAAAAACGCCAGCAAATGCCCCACAAAAACTTTCGGCTGCTCCGCCTGCACCCAGTGACCTGCATCAGCTATGGTTTCCAGTTTTGCATTCGGGAATATTTTCAGGATATCGTTCCAGTCTTCATCCAGAATATAATTTGATTTTTCACCACGCATAAACAGGGTAGAGGTTTCAACCGGTTTTTCAGTTGTTATTGGCGCACCTACTTTTGCCATATCCGTTGTCAGCACCGGCAAATTAAAACGCCAGTCAAAACCGCCATCTTCTTTTCTATACAGATTTTTCAAGAGGAATTGTCTTACTGCCAAAATCGGTTCATATTGGCTTAAAAAATCATCCGCCTGCTGACGGTTCTCAATATCTTCGACCGGCAAAGCATTTAGTCCCTGCAAAATTTTGGTATGGTGCATGGGATATTGTTTTGGTCCAATGTCAACAACGACAAGTTTTTCAAAAGTGTCAGGATAGCGCACTGCATATTCCATCACCGTTTTGCCACCCATGGAATGCCCAAGCAGGATAGGTGAAACAAGATTCTGCTGTTCCAGAAATTCTTTAAGATCTTCTGCAAGTGTCGGGAAATCAAGTGAGCCTTCGTGTGGCGACCGTCCGTGATGTCTTTGATCTACCAGGTATACTATGAAACCTTGGTCGGAAATGGTTTTACCGATCGTTAGCCAGTTGTCAAGGAATCCGAAAACGCCGTGAAGTATGATCAGGGCGGGGCCTGTTTCGCCTATTTTTTTAAAATTAAGTTGCATTTTGAAGGAAAAATAAAATGTTTTGCCAAACCGGTGGAGAAATAGAAAAAGCGCTTACAAAAGTACCCAACAGATACTTATTTCCCCTGTTAAATATTTTTTAAGAAAATTAATGTAAATATGACCACGATTTTTCTGAGATGAAAAGTTAAATCAGTCGGAAACTTAACAAATTCTTAACATTGAAATAGGTTAGTTTTTAATTAATAATAGATAAAATACTTATTATCAAAGTTTTAAATCAAATTTAAGGCCTTACGAAATGATTTCAATTCAGAGTGAGTAAATATGTAAAATTAGCAATTAGAATTGTAGATTTCGTAGTTGCAGTAACAGACGTGATTGACCATTCTTAAATTTTTTAATTAAACAAAAGCCAAGTTTTGATAATGGTTTTCTCGTTGATACCTGCTCTTTGTTGAAATAATTTCAAAATTTTAGTCAAATGTTGAATAATAGTAATTTGGGAGCCAAAGAAAATTTCGGTTTTGTAGCCAAGTTTTTTGATAAAATCCATACTTGATAACAGATTTAACATTAATAAAACATTGGATAAAAAATATTGAATTATTGATTTTATATTCTGCATTATTCCAATAAATCAGCTAGTTGCGAAGTTAAGTATAGTATTTTAGTAGGAAGCACGTAATTGCTTAAGAGTAAAAAAAACTATTATTTTACACGAAAATTCATTCAGCAACTTGAATGACCCTACTAACTCAATTACTCAAATCCCCAAAAATTTATGAACTGGAAAAGTTTACTTTTCAGATCAGCGTTTTGCGCGCTGTTCGCATTTGCCTTGTCGTTTCTGAGCGGAGTAGTCCAGGCTCAGGTTACGTCGTCGACCATTACCGGTAGAGTAACAGATGGTAAAGGATCTGAACTCCCGGGTGCCACTGTTGTAGCGGTGCACACGCCATCGGGAAGCCGTTATGGTACTATTACAAATGAAAAAGGTTTTTACACACTTCCGGGTGTGCGTGTTGGAGGTCCTTACACAGTTACTGTTTCTTTCGTAGGCTTCAAAGACCAGGTAACAGAAAACATTTCTGCTGACCTGGGAACAAGTGCCGATGTCAGCTTTAAACTGGCCGAAGAAGGTACTGCTTTGCAGGAAGTTGTTATTTCTACTTCGCGTAGTGATGTTTTCAGCTCCGATCGTAATGGTGCATCTACATCATTTGACCGTAACGCTATCAACTCTACGCCGACAATCGGTCGTTCGATCAGTGATATCACGAAATACAATCCTTATGGTAACGGACAATCATTTGCCGGTCAGGATGCACGTTTCAACAACATTACAATTGACGGATCTGTATTCAACAATGGTTTTGGTTTAGGTTCTTCTGCGCAGGCGGGTGGTCGTACAGGTACAAGTGCTGTTTCTTTGGACGCGCTTGATCAGGTTCAGGTAAATGTTGCGCCGTTTGACGTGCGTCAGTCAGGTTTTACAGGTGCTGGTATTAACGCGGTTACACGTTCTGGAACAAACGAATTATCTGGTTCTGCTTACCACCTTTTCCGTGGAAGCGACATGGTTGCTAAAAAAGGTAATGGTGATCAACCTATCACACCCAAACCAAATCTTAGCGAAAAAACATGGGGTTTCCGTTTGGGCGGTCCGTTGATCAAGAATAAACTGTTTTTCTTCATTAATGCAGAAAGATTTACAAGCAGCACGCCTGCATTGACATGGTCATTGAACCGCGGACAATCCGGAACTAACGTTTCACGTGTTCTGGCTTCGGATCTGGAAGATTTGAGTTCATTTATGAAACAAAACTTCAACTACGACATGGGCGCGCTTGACGGATTTAACAACAAAATCAAAAGTACAAAAGGACTTATCCGTCTTGATTATAACATCAACGATAAACATAAATTGTCGGTACGTTACTCACACCATGATTCAGAATCAGATCAGCTTATCAGTGCAAGTAACAGTAGCAACACAGCAGGAAATGGTAACCGTACCAATAGTTCGCTTGCTATGTCGTCTCAAAATACAGGTTACCTGATCGCAGATAACACACGTTCGGTTGCAGCTGAGTTGACTTCGAACTTTGGAGGTAAATTTGCTAATGATCTTGTTGTTACTTACAACAAACAGATCGAAGACAGAACGTACAAAACTGCTGTTTTCCCAACCATTGACATTCTGAAAGACGGTAGTACTTACACTACGATTGGATTTGATCCTTTCACACCGAACAACAAACTGAATTATTCGACATTCAACATCACGAACAATTTCAGTTATTATGCAGGTAAGCATACTTTCACAGCAGGTGTAGTTTTTGAACATTTTACTTCAAACAACGTTTTCTTCCCGTCATCAAACGGAGTTTATGTTTACAACTCGATTGCTGATTTTAAAACGGCTGCTTTGGCTTCTATTGCCAATCCTACGTCTAACATTTCTCCTGTTGCAGTAAACCGTTATAACCTGCGTTATTCTTTAATTCCAGGTGGTGGTGAGCCTTTGCAAACTTTGAAAAGAAATTTGTATAGTGCTTATGTACAAGATGAATATCAGGCTACTCCAAACCTTAAAATTACAGCAGGTATCCGTGGAGACGTGTTTGCTTACGATAATTCTACCGCGAAAGATTTTAATAACACGGTTGTTGCGGGTATGACGTTTAAGGATGAAAATGGCGCTGATTATAAAGTAACTACTGGTACCTTTCCAAAAACTCGTTTGTTGATCTCACCACGTATCGGATTTAACTGGGATGTGAAAGGCGACAAAACTACGCAGCTTCGTGGAGGAACAGGTGTGTTTGTATCTCGTATTCCAGAAGTTTTAATCTCAAACCAGTTGGGTAATAATGGTGTAAATACGGGAGTAATTAACATAACCAATACAACGGCTTATGCGTTTACTACGGATCCGAGCCGTTATGTACCGACAACAGGCACTGATATAACGAAACTGCCTCCTTACGCAATTAACGCATCAGATCAGAATTTGAAATATCCTCAGATCTGGAAATCTAATATTGCTGTTGATCAAAGACTACCTTTGGGATTAATTGGAACTGTTGAATTCATTTACAACAAAACAATTAATGGTCTTCGTTACATTGACGCTAACCTGAAAGCGCCGGACCGTACCTTCGCAGGAGACGATAACCGTCCTCGCTTTCCGGCATCAGGCGTAACAAGTTCAGGTTCGGGTGCTGCCAATACAGTTGCAGTTGCAAGATTTATTAACCCGGCTGTGTCAAACGTTTTTGTACTTAAAAACACTAAAAAAGGAAATTCTTACATCGCAACTGTGAAATTGGAAAAGCCAACTACAAGAGGTTTCGGTGGCTTTGTTTCTTATACTTACGGACAAGCGAAAGATATCGCATTTGTAGGAAGTACAGTACAGGCGAACGTTCCAACCACAACAGGTCAGAACTACTTGCCATTGACTTACTCGGATAACGATTTGCGTCACCGTATTGTGGGTGTGATAAACTACAAAATCAATTACGGTGGTACTTTCGGTGGATCAACGATGTTTACATTGGCAGCGGTTTCTACAAGTGGTGCTAAGATTTCTTACACACTTAACCAGGATTTGAATGGTGACGGTCAGACTTCAAATGATTTGATCTACGTTCCTAAATCTGCTTCTGAGTTATCGTTTTCTTCGCTTACGGTTACAAATGGTACTGCTCCTAACGTTGTAACTACGGTTTATTCTCCTGAACAACAGCAGGCTGCATTTGACGCATACATCAATGGAAACGACTATCTGAAAAGTCGCCGTGGAAAATATGCAGAACGTAATGGTGGTGCTTTCCCATGGTTATCACGTTTTGACTTCACAGTGGTTCAGGAATTCTACATTGCGGTTGGTAAAAAACAAAAAAGAAATGTTATCCAGTTTCGTGGAGATATTCTTAACGTAGGAAACCTTATTCATGACAAATGGGGATTAGGCAACCAGGCAACTACATTCAATCCGCTTGCATTGGCATCTGTTGGTGCTGACGGAAAGCCTGTTTACAGATTGGCTACACAGGTTATCGGCGGACAAAATGTATTACTTAAAGATTCTTTTACTCCGAACTTATCTGTTAACAGTGTTTGGCAGGCTCAGATTGGTATTCGCTATATCTTTAACTAATATGGTCTGATTTGTCAGATAAGAATAACAAGAAAACGGCTCAGTCAAATTTTTGACTGAGCCGTTTTCTTGTTATGAACGTTATTAAAAGTTTTATTTTTAGGTGGTTTTGCTACGGCCCAGATGGCCCGGATTCAATATTATTTGAGAGCCGATAGCCGACTGCTGATAGCCTCACTTCTGAAACAAAGAATGCACAAATATCGGCTGATCGGTACAGATAATATCAGCACCGCTTTCCCATATTTTATTATACATAGGTGCGGAAATTTCTGTGTTCAGGGTATCAATATTTCCATTAGTACCAAGTGAAGTAATAATCTTCATCGAATGCACTTTCATATAAAATGATTCGGCCTGAAGTTCTTTTGGGGTAAGCGCAACCAGGTTTTCTAACGGCAATCCTGATTTTTCTACGTTGGAAATATGTTCCCAGCTATTAAATCCAACCGCGATCATCAGCGTGGGTTCCAGTGCGTAAACCGTTTTTGCTTCTTCGAGAGAATAACAGATCACAACGGATTTTTGCAAGGCATTATTTTCTTTCAGCATACGGATCGTTTTCACAATATCCGTTTCCGGTTTTTTATCAACGATCAAAATCAGGTTTTTGTCCTGACTCCAATCCAGTACTTCTTTGAATGAAGGAATTTTATTTTTGGTCAGTAATCCTTTGTCATCCTTCAAACGCAGTTGTTTCACATCTTTCCATTGCTGCTGATTGAGCAAACCAGTTCCGTTGGTGCGCTTTTCCAACTCATTGTCGTGCGACAAAACCAGCATACTGTCGGCTGTCATCCGGATATCAAATTCCAGCATCACACACGGAACATTCTGATAAGTGTTTTCAAAAGTTGCCATGCAATTTCCGGGATATCCGTCTTCCGTTCCTCCCTGATGCGCCATGATCATCGGCACAAACCGGTTGGACGGTTTTAGATGCGCACTTAAACTTCCTGTCTTGCTGAAATTGCAATTATAAGTAACCGATGCAAATTGACGCGAAGGGACACAAGATGTTAAAAGTAACAGCAAGAGGATTGGGTAGGGGTCTTTCAAACGTTTTGCTAACATTAGCTGAGTTTTTTTTTGTAATCAGATTTCCTTTATTGTTTTATCTCTTCCACTTTGTTAAGCGTTTCAATACCAATTCTATAACCTTCAATAATCAGTCTTGAAATATCATCGGAGGTAAAATGCTGCATGTCCAGAACCAGTGGAGAAGTTGGGCGAATGACCGTCAGTTTCATAGGAACACCACGTAAAATGGACCTGTCAACATATGATTCCGCCCAGATGATGTTGCTGTTCGCATATTCATTCACGGTGATATCACGTACTCTTTCCACAAGCATGATCAGGTTTCTTGCATTCATTCCTTCCGGCTGATACAAATGCGGGGAATGGCAGGCGATCACAACAATTTCCGTGGCACCGTCTGCTATGGCCTGCCGTATGGGCGCTACTTCCCTTAAACCGCCGTCCAGATACATTTGATTTCCGATTGCGATGGCTGGCATAAGCATCGGAATAGATGAGCTGGCGCGTACGTAGTCAAGGAAATGCGGTTCCTGTGGTGTCACATATTTAATTTCGCCGCTTTGCACGTTCACGGCACCCACTTTTATCCGCGCAGGGCTATTTTTTAAATATTTGTCCTTAACATTTTTCCTGATCAGCAAATGCAGAGGCGTAGGATCAACCAAACCATCAAAGCGGCTCATGAGCGTGTTCATACCTAACATAACGCGCGAACGAAGCGTTGAAATATCCTGTGGCTGCCTTATATTCTTAATCCAGAATTCAAGTAGTTTTCTGCCCGCAAGCGGCCAGTTTAGCTTGCCGTTTTCTTCCATATGCTGGCGGCCTGTTTCATTGGCTAAAAAAGTCGTGTTCAGCGCACCAACAGAAATTCCATAAACCATATCGGGCTCAAAACCCTTTTCAAGTACAGACTGAATGGCGCCAACCTGAAAAGCTCCTTTCATTGATCCACCTCCAAGCACGAGTGCCTTCATATTTTATTGCTTTCGGCTGTCGGCAAGCGGCCTTCAGCTATTTTGATTTTAGTTTAGTTTATTACTTTTAATTCAAAGTCACACTTCCCGGGTTACATAACGGTTTTTCTGCGTGGTTCTACTCAATTCGCTGATTTTCCATTTTCATATTTTCAATTTTAAACATTTTCATTCTAAAATAGGTATAAAGAGAAGATTTTATTCCAAATTTGAGGATTAAAGTACAGCAGCAGAGAATGCAGTGATTTTTGAACTAAACTGCGCTGTATAGCCTTTCAATATTTGGAGGTAGATTAAGACTTCCTGTAATTAATATGACCCTTTCAATAAAGGATATTCAAGCTCCTATTGCGGATGAAATGAAGGCTTTTGAGCACAAGTTTCGCCAGTTTATGAAAAGTGATGTAATGCTGCTCGACCAGATCATGAATTACATCGTACGCCGTAAAGGGAAACAGCTCAGGCCAATGTTTGTATTTCTGTCTGCCGGCGTTTGCGGCCCGATTACAGAATCAACTTACCGGGGTGCTTCATTCATCGAGCTTTTACATACTGCCACACTGGTTCATGATGATGTGGTGGACGATTCAAATTATCGTCGTGGTTTCTTCTCCGTTAATGCTTTATGGAAAAATAAAATTGCCGTTCTCGTTGGTGACTATTTGCTTTCACGCGGTCTTCTGCTTTCTGTTGAGCATAATGAGTTTGAACTGCTGAAAATTGTATCAACGGCAATGCGTGAAATCAGCGAAGGCGAATTACTCCAAATCGAAAAAGCACGTAGGCTTGATATCAACGAAGCGGTTTATTACGAAATTATAAGACAGAAAACGGCCTCATTGATCGCGTCCTGCTGTGCAGTTGGAGCCTGTTCTGTTGGTGCGGGTGCGGAGGTGATCAAACGGATGCACGCTTTTGGCGAAAAGGTAGGAATTGCATTTCAGATTAAAGATGATCTTTTTGATTATGGTGAAGATGAAATCGGTAAACCGCTTGGGATCGATATCAAGGAAAAGAAAATGACACTTCCGCTTATTTATGCACTTAATAAGGCGCCGTGGCTGGAAAAACGTAAAATGATCAATATCATTCGTAATGAAAGTCATAAGCCGGATAAAGTGCTGGAAGTTATTTCTTTTGTGAAAGACTCTGGTGGCCTTAAATATGCTGAAGAAATCATGCGGCGTTACGTGAGTGAAGCACAGGCTTTGCTAAACGAATTTCCGGACTCGGCGCATCGCACCGCTCTGGAAAATCTGGTACAATATACTATTGAAAGAAGTAAGTGATTTTCAAGCTGAATTATCCGTCAAATCAATAAATTGAAAACCCTGTGAAGAAAGCGTCAAGCTTATTTACAGGGTTTTTTACTAACAAAATCTTTTCGACTAATTAATTAGTTATGTTAAATTGTTTTTAGTTATCATTGTATATTCAATTTAATTATAGCTGCTATGAAAATCATACTTTCATTTATTTTAATGCTGATTGCGCAGGCATCCCTTGCCCAGGTACATATCTGGACGCACGAGGATGCTAAAAAGGCCAATTTTCCTGTGCATATGCTGCCCGAAGATTATGAAGAACATGAATCTATGGAAACAATGAGCCTTGTGGAAAAATCATTAAATGCAGTAGTTGCAAGCGATCTGAATCCGGGAATATCTGTCTTTGCGCAGGTGTTAGTGAATCAAAAGGGAAGTGTGGATTATCTCATTTTTAACATTGAGCCTACAAATTATGACCGCGATTCGCTGAATCAGGTATTTAAGAAATCTTTTTCTGAAAATGTTACGAACTGGAAATTGACAGAAAAACCGCAGAAGCCATTCAGATTAACCATCTTACTGCGTTTAGGCAAACAAGTTATAAAAAGGCAGGTTAGGCAAACGGATAGTTCGGTGGTCAATATTGAAGAAGCTATCGCCTTTAAAGATTCCCTGAAAATTAAGAAAATATTTTTTAATCAGCTGGAATTAAAATCTTTACCAGATGTTATTTATCGTTTTCCTAATACGGAAGAAATATATCTGAGCGGAAACGAGTTGACCAAAGTGAAAATTGAATTCAAGCGGTTGCCACGTTTGAAACAATTGCATCTGGATGGCAACAAGCTAACAAATAAAAATCTTGTATTGACTAAAAATAAGTCGCTGGAATTACTGAATCTCAAAGAAAATAAATTTACCAATATTCCAGCTGCTGCCAGGGCCTGCAAAAACTTATCATCGTTTGGTTTAGGTGGAAATAAACTTAGCAATTTGTCTGACCGTAGTTTTCGGAAACTGAAAAAAGTTAGAGATCTTAATTTTTACAAATCTGAAATTACCATCTTACCAAAAGGAATAAAGAAAATGAAAGGCCTTGAAGTACTCGATTTGTATTACAATCAACTTGAAAGTTTGCCCGCATCTATAACCGGATTGAAAAATCTGACACAGTTGGCTGTCAGTCATAATCAGCTTAAAGCGCTTCCGGAGCATCTGGGCAGACTGACGAATGTTCATACGCTTTATGCTCATCATAATAAGCTTAGCAAGCTGCCTGCAAGTTTGGCGGAAATGAAAAAATTGAATGTTTTGGATCTGGGATATAACTGGTTTTATAATTTTCCGAATGAAATCATGGCTTTGGATAGTTTGCACGAACTTGACATTTCAGGCAACAATCTTCCCGAATTCCCCTCGACACTGGTGAAATTTAAAAAACTTGATAAAGTGTACTTACGTGGAAATCCGTTTATCAACAAAGAGGTTGAGAAAAAATATGCCAGCGAGCTGAAAGCTTTGAAAGGAAATAGTGTGGAGGTTTTTTATTGAATTTACTGGAATTATTTTATACATGTAACGTCTCCTAAAATTTTACGTCTCAAAATCAAAATCCTGATTTCAATTTTGAGACGTAAAAATGATATTCTGTTAAAAAGTGCCTTCGAAGAGGCATTCTCCGATTTACTTCGTTTCTTTTTCAAAGATGCAGATTCGCTTTTCGATATCGAAAGGGGTTTCGAATTCATGGACAAAGAGCTTCTCGAACTTTTTCCTGATCTGGAAAAGCAGGGTGGAAGTCGTTTTGTTGATATGCTGATTAAAATATACGGAACGGATGGCTCAGAAGAATGGATGCTGATTCACATTGAAATACAGGCGCAAAATGATCAGCAATTTTCAAAACGTATGTTTCAATATTTCTACCGAATATTTGACCGTTATGATGTGCCTGTTACTGCACTTGCAGTGTTTACCGGTGCAGTGAAAAGTTTACCAATCAATACTTTTCATTATAAGTTTTTGGGGACTGAGATTGAGTATAAGTACAACAATTATCACATCATGGAGCATTCGGAAGAACAATTACTGGCTATGGACAATCCGTTCGCCTTAATTGTCCTGGCTGCTCAAAAAGTATTGCTTTCAGACAAAATTCCGGAATCAGAACTAGCCGCTCAGAGGCTTACCATCGCACGTGCCCTTGTCCAAAGTGGGAAATATAGCATCGAAAAGATAAGGAGGTTTCTCTATTTTTTGAAGACATTTATACACATTGAAAATCCTGAATTTAACATTAACTTTGATAATGAGGTAAGTAAATTAACCGGAAATGAAAAAGCTATGGGAATTATAGAAACAATAAAAATGCTTACGAGGGAAGAGGGCTTTGAACAAGGTCTTGGGCAAGGGCTTGAAAAAGGCGAAGAGAAAAAAAGTATTGAAGTAGTAACCAGGATGCTGGAATCAGGTAAGTTTTCTTTTTTGGAGATATCAAACTTGGCAAATGTTTCGGAAGGTTTTGTAAGGAACGTTCAAAATAAATTAAAATAAAATCAGGATTGGTTAAAGAATAAAGTCTGAAAAAGTAGTTTTCCGATACTTTTCAGACTTTATTCTTTTGACAAGTTTCCTTACAAATTCCACCAGTAAGTAAATTTCAAAACGATCGCCCGGTTTTTCACCATAAAATTTTCAGGTAGATAATTATCGGTATAAACGATATACAGATCCGAAGCAGGTTTGTAACGCCATTGCAACCTTGCATTCAGGTTAATGTTATCAGCCTGATTATTGTATTGCATAAAAGTCGTAAAAAATAAATTATTCCGGAAAGTGACGTCAACTCTCGGTCCGACGAGCCACAATTGAGTCCTGTTCCATGGTGCCGGCAAATGAATGTCATTATAATTTCCTGCCATCGTAATGGCTACATAAGGTTGGATTCTGTATCCAAGTTCTGTACGTAAATTGGTCCGGTGACCGTTGTCGTAATACCCTCCGAAAATTCCTGCAAAAGTATAAGTAAAGTGACTCTGAGGGCCGGAGATAATCTCAAAACCTGCCGATGTCCATTTATGCTCAGTGCCTGTTGCGAGTTGTTCTTTACCTAAATTTGTTGGATCATATGGTCTCAGAAGCCGCGTGTAATTGTTGGTCACATAGGCCGACATAGTAGCCCTTGTTATAAAATTGAGGTTATAAGAAAAGGTCAGTTCCTTATCGCTTAGCGACATTTGTTTGTCCCAATAAATATTGGTAACCACCTTTGGGCCATGACTGATGATTTTCGGATTTTTAATAAAGAATAAGTATCCGATCGTCGGGCTGATTTTGTAATAACCATTCCGGATTGCGTTAGGAACATAACCAACTTCGGCGTTATAATTCTTTCCAACATATTCATGCTGCCACTGCCAGAAAAAGTTGGCTTTACTGAATTTTAGATCTGCTGCATGAACAAAATCATCTCCGGATTTTCCAGGTGTGAATGATTTTAAAAACATCACCTTTCCGGTCCACAAATTATTCACACTGGCAAGGTTATACTCAGCGCCTACATTTCTGTTGTACCGATTCGTATTCGCATTTTTTTCTTGGGAATAATTGACAGCATCTCGGTTAATGTAAATAAACCGCACATTGGATCTTGCAAAAACCTGCCTTTGCAATGCAACCACAGCATAATTATTTCTCGGAATGGTATCCTGAGAACCGGTTTGCACATCCAGAACACCAACGCGCCATTTCTTATTTATTTTCCCGCTCATCCTGGCCCCAAACTGGATTGGAACGCCTAAACCGATGCGGCGCGAGAAAAAAGGCCGAATGGTAGCGTACCCGAAGTTTGCGAACAAATCAGCATTTTCAAGAAAAAACTGCCGTCTCTCAGGGAAAAATAATTCAAAACGATTTAAATTGGTTTGCTGCACATCGACATCAACCTGCGAAAAATCCGGATTAACTGTCAAATCCAGATTCAGTGAAGGTGTTAGGCCAATTTTAACATCACCACCGATACTGGTTTTGTATTTATTGGGATTATCGTTTTGAAAATCCCTTGTCAAACGTGTAGCAGAGAATGGAATAATCGAAATATTTGCGCCCGGATTCGGAGGTGGCTGATCCCATACAAGTACTCCTGTATAGGCCAGAGATGCGGATGGAAATTGTCTGGGTACGGGAGCCCAGGCCGATTTCTCAGAAATTGTTAAATCCTGCCGGCTGAAATTAATACCCCAACGCGTAATTCCGGATTTGTAACGAATACTTTTAAATGGAATGGCGGCTTCCCAAACCCACTTGTCGTCATCATTTTTTACATGACTGACCCACCGGTTATCCCAGCTCAGATCAACCGTTCCGCCGTCTCCCATTTGTCCGTCCCAGGGTGCACCTGCAGCATTTGCACCAAAGGAAAAACCATTAGTCCGGTCATCGAAGGTATCCATGAACAGCAGAAAATTGTCATTTTTACCAAAAGCAAAATCCCGTTTCAAAGATTCGACAATGATGGAGCCTTTGACTGTTTTATGATTGATAACCAAAATGTACATATGATCATTGTCATAAGTCATTTTTACTTCTGTTCTCGCCCTGGAAAAGCTGGTATCCATGGGTGTGATCATAAAAAAGTCGGTTGCAGTTTCAGCTGATTCCCAGACCTGATCGTCTGCAATGCCATCTACTTTAATCGGTGCAGATGCCGGATGGATGTGATATTGGTATTTTTCATTTGGTTTTTGGGCCAGACAATTACCGGCAAAGGCAATGAAAAGCCATAGCTTGATTAAGGTTTTAGGATGCACTTTTTTAGTTATGGGTAGGAATATGAAATAATAAAAGAATTTACGTGGACAATAATTAATTCGGATGTCTGAAAATTTTATGGTCGGCGTAGAATGTTCCAAAAGGAATAACGGAAGCTACAAAGGCAAGAAGAAATTTTTTCCATCCCCAGTTGTATTCAAAAACAATTTGGATTAGTAAAACTACGTACAAAATAAAAAGAACGCCATGTGCCATTCCTACCATCCGAACGGGTTGCGGATAGCCGGCCAGATATTTCAGAGGCATGGCAACGCCCATTAAAATGAGTAGAGAAGTACCTTCCAGGAACGCTACAAAACGTAATCTGCCCAAGGCAGTTTTGAGTAAGTTGGCTAACATGTAATGATGCGGAAGTGAGTAAAGTATTTATAAATCGTAAAGATAGCGGTTAGAGGTTTCTTTGTCCGCTTTCAAAGTGCAAAAGGTTTATGCTAATTTGAATAAAATCACGTTTTGTTTAAAAAAGGCGCGTCAATTAGCTTTAATTTGATATTTTATTCTTAGAATTTTGAATCAAAGGTTAAACTTGTAAAAATTTTCCATTCAATCAGGATCATCTCTTTTTTCAAGTAGCTGTCCAAAGGAATTTTCATTTCATCAACTTGATTAATTATTACTTATTGTGAGTAAATTTTACTTTACTTTTTTATTACTTCTTGTTGCGGCTCAGGCATTTGCCCAAAAATATAAGGTTGCCGGATTGGTCACTGACGAAGCCGGTAAGGGAATTCCTGGGGTCACAATCAAGGAAATGGGGACAAATGCAAAAGGAATTACCAATGATCGGGGTGTTTATCTGATGTATGTGCATTATGGAAATGCGACGCTCGTCGTGGATTTTGAAGGTTTTGATAAGATTGAAAGAGATATTAAAGGCATAGGCACGCAAAATTTTATTCTTAAAAGTATTAAGAAAACAAAGCCGGCTCTCATAGCAGGTTCAAGAAATTTGAAAACGGCTGCAAACGATCTTACTTCACCGATTGAGATTATTGATGTAAAAAAAGTGGCTTCCCTGAACGGACAATTTGATTTGACCCAACTTTTACAATTTGTATCAACTTCCTTGAATTCAAACAGACAAATTGGTGCGGATGGGACAGATAATATAGATCAGGTATCCATTCATGGCATGGGGCCCGATCAGATGCTTTTATTGGTAAACGGAAAAAGAAGACATCAATCTGCATTAATAAATTTGTCCGGCTCATATGGTCGTGGTAATTCGAGTGCTGATTTAAATACAATTCCCGTAGCGTCAATTGATCATATAGAAATTTTGAAAGACGGAGCTGCGGCGCAATACGGTTCAGACGCAGTTGCAGGTGTTATTAATATTGTTTTGAAGGAAACAGCAAACGGATTTTCAGCAAATGCGAATGTTGGAATCAGAAAAGCGAAATATAACCGTGATTCGAGTTTTGTTGATGGTTTAAATTACAATGCCAATGTGAATTATGGTGCCGTGATCGGGAGAAAAGGTTTTATTAACGCCACGGCTGATTATAATTTTATAAATCATACAAACCGTTCGAATACGCAAACGGATTCAATACTGAGGAAACAGTTCGGTGATCCGAGAGTTTATAATGGTTCTGTCGCTTTTAACGCGGCTTTACCAATCAGGGAGAATATTGAAATTTATAGTTTCGGAGGTTACAATTACAGACAGACAGAAACTTTTGGCTTCTCCCGGACCCTGTCTAATAAGGATAGTTTATACAAAATTTATCCAAATGGATTTGATCCGTTAGTGTCCAGGAACATTGATGACCGTGCGATTACGGTTGGTCTCCGGACCAAATGGAACGGGTTTGACGTCGATATCAGCAATACCTACGGTTTTAACAAATTTCACTATAAGGTAAACAATTCCTTAAATGAATCTTTTGGAAAAGGCACGCCAACCTCTATGGATGCCGGCGGTTTCAAAACCAATCAGAATGTATCAAACGTGAATTTGTCGCAATATTATGATGATATTTTGATGGGCGTAAATCTGGCTTTTGGTGTTGAATATAGAATGGACTGGTATAAGATTTTTTCCGGCGATGTTTTTTCATACCAGACTTACAATCCCTTAAAACAAACAGGAGCGCGCGGATTTCGTGGGTATAGTCCATCCGATGAAACGCGTAACAAACGAAATAATGCGGCAGGATATGTGGATATCGAAGGGAAATTGACCAAACGCCTTTCATTAAGTGCTGCTGGCCGTTTTGATTATTATAGTGATTTGGGAAGTGCAATTGGTGGTAAAGGTGGATTTCATTTGGATATTACAGATGAACTTGTACTGCGCGGTAGTTACGGTTTAGGATTTAAGGCGCCTTCACTTGCGCAGCAATATTTTAGTAGTGCAACGGTAAATCCTACGACAAGGCCTCTTGAAGTGCCTACACAAAATATCATTGCCAGATCAGGTAGTGAGGTGATTAAAACTTTGGGTGTACCTGATTTAAAAATGGAAACTACCCAAAATGCCAGTGCCGGAATTACCTTTTCGCCCAATAAATATTTTTCAGTGTCACTTGAAGGATATTATATTCAGGTACGAAACCGGATTATTCTGGCCGGGCCTATTAATCAAAATGACAGGATAGTGGGGGCAGGTTTGAAAAAATTAAACATTGATCAGGCAAGATTTTTCACCAATTCATTAAATACTTCAACCGCCGGAGTGGATTTGACCGTAAGATACGGAGCACAACTTGGGACTGGCAAATTAAATATTGCTGTTGGTGCCAACTACAATACCATGGCCATTGATACGATCAAAACCAGTGAAAAACTGGAAGGAAAACAGCTGTCATATCTCAACCGCAGAGAGCGATATTTTATACTATCGGCGGCACCCCCGTTAAAAGTCAACTTCACGCTGGATTACACGGTTGATAATCTGACTTTTATGGCAAGAGCCATTTATTTTGGTAAGATGGAGCTGATCAATAATTATTTTGGAAAAACCGATAAGTCCGGAAAAGTATATGCTGAAACGGATTACGTTGATATGTATAAATCAGTTATACAAACGGATGTTTCGGTTGGTTATAAGTTTGATGAGTTTCTTTCCTTTACAATCGGCGGCAGTAACATCCTGAATACTTATCCTACGATGTCAAAACCGAATAAAACGGAATCGGGTGGTGCCTGGGATTCTGTTCAGATGGGTAATAATGGTGCTTTTTTCTTCGCCAAGGTTTTTTATAACTTCTAAATGAAAAACGTACGTTTGCTTATTCTGGGTTTGTTGACAAGCAGTATTTCACACGGTCAGCCATGTAAATTACTGACTGATACTTTTCGCGAAGCGGAGAAGCTGAGAAATGGAAAAGAAGAATTCCAGCGTTTTCGTTTTAGTGAAAATCAGTTGGACCAGGTGAGATTGATACCAGGATTGGAAAAGCCGGTGACTGTTTTAAAGAGTCTGCAAAAAACACTGGATCAGGATTATCAATCCTTTTTGCAAAATTTATTCTGGCAACTGGATGAAAAGCTGGCCACGCATCAGGTTGAGGAAGCAAAAAAGGAATGTCCCGAAACAAGTTTTAAGGTATACGAGGACGAAGTTCTTTTCTATAAATCGAAGTACAGAGTTTATGATGAAAAGACTGATAAAGGCTTGAAAAGGAATTGAAATTCAAATTATTCAACATAAAAAAATCCGGTTGGGATGCCCGACCGGATTTTTTATATTAATATCAAGTTAAACAGTTGCTGCTTTCACCTTGCTTGGTTTTTTATTGGCAGTAATATTTTCTTTATCTCTCATTTTGATGAAATCCTGGAAACGTCGAACTGTTGCCATAATAAAACCGATCACCAACACAAAAGTACCAAGCCAAAGAATATTGATCAATGGTTTTTCAGTAGCCTTCATCACAATAAAATCGCGTTGTGTTGTATTTACAGCAAAAGTAAATTTCCCCGTAGACGGATCAATTTCCTGAAACTGTACCCGGAAACCAAGATCTTTGTTTACTTCCGGTTTGCGCGCCACCAGGCGGTCGCGGATAACAAAAGATGGGGTAACAACGTATTCATTATCTTTATCCAGAACGCGAATAACTGCTTTCACAGCCGCGTCTCCTTCTCCCAATTTCATACCTTCAACTTCTTCGGTACGCACAACATTATCCAGAACGGCTACGTAGTCGTTCACAAAAAACGTATCACGCATACTGATTGTGAAATTTTCAGTAGGACTCCACACAGGTTCTGCTGTCGGATTTGTTACCATGGAAACATAGGTGTACAAATCTTTATCAAGCTCCCGCTGGATATCCGGAGACGAAACCAATCCCATTCTTGGGTTGATCTGAGCACGCGGAAATAAGTTAAATACCCGTCCGGAAGGTTCACGGTATTCAATTTCATAATAGAAATTCTCAGGATAGATTTCTATGGTGTCGCCTTTTGAATTATATTTTTTGTCGTTAACAACAATATCTCTCAAAGCAACTGCGTGGTAATCGTTTTCGATCATGTCCACCCAGCTTTTAGGAATGTAACCCGGAATATGTCGTGGTTCAACACGAACGTCCCGCCAGGTCAACATATAATCCCCCATTTTTTCTGGTTTGTTCAACCAAAGGGTAATGTTCTCCTTGTTTTCCTTATTGTCATTATTGGTAAATTCCGCACTTCGCGAAATCATCAAACCTGAATTGTTAATGGAAACCACTTTGGTATATGCAGATGAAAACAGGATTCCAAGAAGCATCAAAGCAACACCAATATGAGTAACAGCACCGCCCGACAAACTGTAATTTCCCTTGATGATCTGAAATAATATAGTTCCGTTAGCAACGATCGCGAAAATTGATGTTGTTAAAAGAACGATGTACTGAATTTCCTTTACACCCTGAAAAACGATGACGGCTGCACTGATCAGTAAAGCAATAATTAAAGGATTATACAAAGCCTGAAGCTTATCCTTGCCTACACGCTTCCACCAGAAAAACTGTCCAATACCAGTCAGAATAATAATCAGAGAGAAAAACCAAAGCTGGAATTTGTTATAATGACCAACCTGATCCGCCGGAAGTGCCATATTTAAAACACCGCCAAAAGCCTCGGCAACTTTGTTATAAACTGGAATTGAAGTGGTCGCCAGAATCTGGAAACCGGACAAACAAAGCAATGTGGCACCGATGAAAATCCAGAATTCCTGTGAATAAGTGGAAACTTCTTCTTCATCCGAAGGAAGGATTTTCCAACGATATATCAGCAGCCCCACCGCTACAACAACAAATGTTAATAAGTAAATCAGCAACTGACCTGATAATCCTAAATCCGTAAATGAGTGAACCGAAGCATTTCCTAAAACCCCGCTACGCGTCATGAACGTAGAATAAAGGATCAGAATAAAAGTTGCAATTGTTAATATAAATGAAGTTTTTAATGCCGTCGCATTTCTTCTGGCGATGATCATCGTGTGAATTGCAGCGATCAGGATCAGCCAGGGAACGATGGAGGAATTTTCAACCGGATCCCAGTTCCAGTAACTACCAAAGTTCAAAGTTTCATAAGCCCAATAAGCACCCATCAAAATCCCGATACCCAGGATCATCGCTGAAAATAAGGCCCAAGGCAAAGCAGGGCGCACCCATTCATGGATTTTCTTTGTCCACAAACCAGCGATTGCAAAAGAAAATGGAATCAACGTCGTGGCAAAACCAAGGAACAAAGTTGGCGGGTGAATGACCATCCAGTAATTCTGCAAAAGTGGATTTAAACCGTTACCATCTTTGGCAATGAAATTTGGATCCATCTGATATACCGGCAGATTTGGCATCACTTCTTTCATCAAAAGGAAGGGTGTGGAGCCAATTTTCAGATCAAGACCAGGAATAACAACGCCCAATATCATGGAAGTCAAAAATGCCTGAACCAGTGCAAAAATCGTCATTACAGGCGCTTCCCATGATCTGTTAGAGAAAATAAGAACCGAACCCAAAATCACGTTCCAGAAGATCCAGAGAAGAAAACTTCCTTCCTGATCCTGCCAGAAACTTGATATCGTATAACCTGTTGGCAACGAAAGTGAGGAGTTTTTCCAGGCGTAATGATATTCGAAATAATGGTTTCCAATGATCCAGTATAACGAGAAAACAATTCCGAGAACGGAAACGACATGGACCAGAAAAACGGTCCTCGCATATTGCTTCCAGCTGGCCACCTCATGAATTGGAGTACCGGCCAGGGCAGCTCTAAAATAAGCAAAGGTTGCCAGTAAGGCAGATGCAAATGCGATAATTGTCAGCAGATGACCTGCATCTCCAATGGTAGTATGAATCATGATTTTGATGCGGTTGCCTCCGTTGTTTCCATTTTGCCGTTTTCATATTTAGAAGGACATTTCATCAGGATTTTTTCTGCTGCAAATGTTCCGTTCTGCATTTTTCCAACAACTACAACCTGTTCAGATTTGTCAAAGTCCTGTGGTTTTGTACTTCTGTACACGACCTTCTGGACCATATTTTTATTGTCAACCAACGTAAATTCAAAATAATTCGGATCAATTTCCGGATGATATTGCATATCAAGAATCTGTCCGGCTGCGTTTTTTTGTAACTTACCAACAACGTGAATACTTTCATTATCACCATTGTCGGCCATTTCTTTTGCCTTCCCAAAATCAACATAGGTACTCGCATCGCCAGCTGTTGAAACGATAATTCCAATAGCCACCGCTATAATGATGAGACCGAATATCTGGATCTTTTTCATACTGATTACTTGATATTTAACTCTTTTTCAATTTTTTTAAGCTTAAAATCTATTCTAAGCATGTTGATAGCAATTCCTGCAAAAACAAGAGCTACAACGGCAACTACTACCCAGATTTTTCCATCTTCTCGCATTTTGTCGGCCATCGGTACATAATTTGGATCAGCCGCCGCCTGAGCGAACAGATTTCCTGACATGACCATCAGACACAGTAGGATTAGGGAAACTCTTTTCATGGTATTTATAGGACTTAATTCTTAACGAATTTTTGATTTGAAATGTTTACTATTTTTAAAATTTAGACTTGAAACAATTATTTCAGTCCGCTTTCTATAAATTCTTCTTCTCTGAATCGCTTGATAACTTTTATTCTGATACGAAGTTCAGCAAGCCACATACCAAGCAGTATGTAACCTATGATTGCCGGATAGAAAACTCTACGAATGTTACTATCAAAGTCAAATGAGCCAAAAGTAGCGTTCCCACCACTGCCAGGATGTAAGGAATCTGTCAGTCTTGGCAGGATATATATAATTGGAATAAAGACTGCAAAAGCGAAAATATTGTAAACTGCCGAAATTCGCGCACGTCGCTGATCATCCTCAAATGAACTTCTTAATAAGAGATATGCAAAGTAAATCAATAAGCATACGGCGGCGCTATTTAATTTCGGGTCATTTGGCCATGGATCTCCCCAGGTAAAGTTGGCCCATGCCGAACCAGTTACACAGCCAAGAATTCCAAAAAAAATAGCGGATTTTGTAAGCTCACTCGCAATATCATCATCGTTGATTCTTCCCGCCCGAAGATATTTTACGGAGAATATCATTGCAGCAAATAGCAGTGTGGTCATCGCCAGCCATAACGCAACGTGAAAATAGGTATTGCGGATTGTTTCGTTAAGAATGGGAAGGTGTGGAACGGGACCCATAAATCCCATAACAATCACGTAAAATATGATAACTATACAGAGGATCTTCCACCAGATTTTTCTCATTGCTTTAAATAATTGGGTACTTTAAATTGTTGATTTATGAAAATATAGCGTGTTATTTCAGTTTTAACTTCTCCACAAAAAAGGAAAAAGTAAAAAGCTGAGTGTTATTACAATGGCATCAATGGCCAATAGTGTTATGATCTCATCCGTGCTGATACTTCTGTCAAGTCCATCCATTGCATTTTTTGCCAACCTGATTGTCATCAAAAGCATTGGCAAAATGATTGGAAAACTTAATACAGCCATCAATGTGGCATTGTTCTCCGCTTTTGAAGCAATTCCTGCAACGAGCGTAAGAACAGATGCAAATCCAATAGCTGCTAACAGAATGCAAATAAAATATAGCCCAACATCTGCAACCGGATTTCCCATCACAAACGCGTAAAACCCAAATCCTATAACGGCCAGCACAAGCATGACCAATGAATTATAGATGATTTTAGATACGATTATAGCCTGCGGGCTGCATAGATTGTAGTAGTACAAAAGCCGTCCGTAACGTTCCTGAGAAAAACTTTTTGCTATTGCATTCACTGCTGTAAAAAGTATGATAATCCAGAAAAGTGTGTTCCAAACAATAGGAGTGAGTTGATTACGACGAAGATTAAAACTTAAATAACAAACAAAAACGGTGGATACCACGTATAGTAACATACCACTCAAAGCATATTTTTGTCGCCATTCCAGCGTCACTTCTTTCCAAATGAGGGTTTTTATCTCGTTCAATACTTTTGGCTATCGGCAATCAGCTATCAGCTTCCGGCGCGGTGATCGTATTTTATCAGGCTTGCTCCGGACCTTTGTCTTTCGCGCTACAAAAGTACGACACAAAACCCGAGCGTAATAATAATAATGGGATGTTTTTGTATGATTTATAGCATTGTTTATATAATTGATAAGCCGAACTATTTGAATTACGGGCGGAGAATGCTTAATTTGCACTTACGTGTATTAAATCTAAATAAGCTTTATGTCGGTTCGTACGGTTTCACAGCTGGAAAAAGGAGAGAAGGCAGTTATAAGATCATTTACTGACCGGGTAATGTCTTTGAAGTTGCTGGAGATGGGATGTGTGCCTGGTTGTGTGGTGCGTCTGGATTCGGTTGCTCCGTTGGGTGATCCGATTTGTATAAATGTAGGTGGCTGTTATTCTTTATCGTTACGATTAAACGAAGCTTCGACCATCGAAATTGAGTAATTCGTTTTTCGTTCTATTTTGCTTTTCAATTGAAACAAGAAAATATAAAAATTGCCCTCGTAGGAAACCCGAATGCGGGAAAATCAACATTATTTAATGCGTTAACCGGCTTACGGCAAAAAACCGGAAATTTTCCCGGTGTTACAGTTGAAAAAAAATCAGGGACTTTTCGTTTGTCCGGATCCAAGGGACAGCAGGAATTGGATGTAACTGTTGTGGATTTACCAGGAACTTACAGTGTTTATCCCAAATCGGCAGATGAAGGCGTTGTAATGGATATTCTTGCCAATCCAAAACATCCCGATTATCCGGCTGCCGTTATCGTGGTTGCTGATGCTTCCAATCTTCAAAGAAATCTTCTGCTTTTTACTGAAATAAACGATCTGGGCATACCGACAATTCTTGCACTGAATATGCTGGATGTTGCCGCAAGTATGAAATTAACGGTGAATGCCGTTCAGCTCGCAATGCAGCTTAAAGTACCGGTTGTCAAAATAAATGCGAGAACGGGAGAGGGGATTCCAAATTTGCAGGAGGCAGTCCGCCAGGTTGTGGAAAGAACTGAAAAGCCGGTATTAAAATATTTTTATGCACCAAAAGGAAATGAGCCTGCGCTGATTGAGGAAGTGAAAGAATTGCATCAGCTTGATAATGACTATGTTGCTTTGCAATATGTTTGTCAGCATGATAATTTTTCTTTTCTGGCTCAACCTGTTCGTGCAAAACTGGATGCGCTGATTGAAAAATATGGTTTTGATGAAGTTGGATTCCTGGCTGATGAAACCATAGCCCGTTATGAAACAATCAAACCTATCGTTGATAGATCCGTGAAGTCGGAAGGAGCGACAGAACAGCCGCTTTGGACAAGAAAACTGGATAAAGTTCTGCTGCATCCGATTTTTGGTTACGTCACTTTTGCAGTCATTCTGATGGTTATTTTTCAGGCCATATTCGCCTGGGCGTCTTATCCGATGGATTGGCTTGATGAAAATACTGCTCTGCTTATTTCCTGGACAAAGGAAATGCTGCCGAAAGGCGTTCTCAATGATCTGCTGACCGATGGTGTTATGGCTGGAATTGGAGGCGTTATAATCTTCATTCCGCAAATTGCCATACTTTTCGGGCTGGTTTCTGTATTGGAAGAATCCGGCTATATGGCCAGGGTGATGGTGATCATGGATAAAATCATGCGTCGTTTTGGATTAAATGGCAGAAGTGTGGTTCCGCTTATTTCGGGTGTAGCCTGTGCCGTTCCCGCTATCATGACAACCAGGAGTATCAGCAGCCGTCATGAACGACTTCTGACCATTCTGGTAACACCGATTATGAGTTGCTCGGCAAGACTTCCAATATATAGTATTCTTATTGCACTTATTATTCCGTCAACAAAAGTGCTGGGCATTTTCAATATGCAGGGACTTGTTTTGTTTGGATTATACTTTTTAGGATTGTTCGGCGCATTGGCATCTGCCTGGCTGATGTCGTTGTTTATTAAGAGAACGGAACCGGGGTATTTTATGCTGGAGATGCCAACTTTTAAAATGCCGCGATGGGGTCATGTTGGTTTTATGATGTATGATAGTGTGAAATCTTTTGTGCTTGAAGCCGGAAAGGTTATTCTTGCTATTTCAATCATTCTCTGGGTTTTATCATCTTATGGCCCGGGCGATCATATGGCAGTTGCTGAACAAAAGGTAATAAGCACCATGCCTCAGGCACCTGAACAGGAAGTTGCTGCCGCCATTGCTTCTGCCCGTTTGGAAAGTTCTTACGCTGGGAATTTTGGAAGATTTATCGAGCCTGCCATCCGTCCTTTGGGTTACGACTGGAAAATAGGCATTGCGCTTTTAGCATCTTTCGCAGCAAGAGAAGTTTTTGTTGGTACTATGGCTACGATTTACAGCATAAGCGGTGATTCGGAAGATGTATTGACGGTGAAAGAAAGGCTTGTTCAGGAAAAAAATGATCAGGGCGGTCCAATGTATACACCTGCGGTTTGTTACTCACTTCTTATTTTTTACGTTTTCGCGATGATGTGTATGAGTACCATCGCCGTCGTTTACCGTGAAACGCACGGCTGGAAATGGCCGCTTATTCAATTGGGTTATCTGATGGTGTTGGCCTATGTTTCGGCTTTTGCCGTTTATCAGATTATGAGTTAGGTATTTTTTTTAGATAATAGAAAGTTTTAAAACCCGTCGGATGGCGAAAAAAGCCATCCGACGGGAGGCTCTAACCCGTCCGACGGCTTTTTCTGCCGTCGGACGGGTTTTAAAAACTTCAATCATTAACAATTGAATTTTCACTAATTTCGGAAAATTTTTAGGTTATAAAAAAACCTACCAACCCAGATTCTCAATAATATCAGAAGCAACCATAGCAGTTTTAGTCTTTTTGTCAGCTGCTTTGTCGCCTGCCAATCCGTGTTGAAAAACCCCGAATATTGCAGCATTTTCAGGTGTATATTTTTGGGCCAACAATGAAGTCAGTATTCCTGTTAAAACATCGCCACTTCCACCAGTCGCCATGCCTGCGTTTCCTGTTGAATTGAAATGGACATCACCGTTTGATAAAATAACAGCCGTGTAAGCACCTTTCAAACAAATAATTACATTATACTTTTGAGCAAAATTCCTGGCAAGTTCAAGCCTGTCAAACTCGTTTGAAGATTCGCCTGCCAGCCGTTGAAATTCTTTTGGATGTGGTGATAAAATCGTTTTATCAGGAAGTTTATCAAGCAAATCAGGATGTTTGGAAAGAATGTTTAAAGCATCTGCATCAATAATGAGAGGTACTTTTATTTTGTCTAAAAGCTCATCCAGCATTCTTACGGTTAGCGGTTCCTGTCCAATTCCTGGCCCAATACCAATAGCGGAAAATGAATCAAGTTCTGGTACGGAAGTAATGTATTTCCGGTTTTGATCAACCGAGATCATCGCCTCCGGGAGTGAGATTTGCAAGATTTCATAACCGCATTCCGGAACATGTACTGTTAACAATCCAGCTCCCGAATGCGCGCAAGCTCTGGAAGATAGTGTCGCTGCACCAACTTTACCATAACTTCCAGCCATAATTAAAGCATGGCCAAAGGTTCCTTTGTGAGAAAATTTCTCCCTGGATTTAACCAGAGACCCAGCATCTTTTTTGTCTGTAAAATGATAAGATGTTGGAGCGTCTTCGATATATTTTTTATCCAGTCCAATATCCACAACATGCCAGTCGCCGGTGAAGGCTGCATTTTGCGGCATCATAAAAGCCAGTTTTGGTAGTTGAAAAGTTACAGTATAATCTGGTTCAATAATAGTGTCCGTTTTTTCATTGGATTTGTCGACATATAATCCACTTGCAATATCAACCGAGATGATTGTGCCGGGAGCATCATTTATTTTGTTGATAACATCCTGCAATAAACCTTCAACCGGGCGGGATAATCCAGAACCTAAAAGTGCATCTATAATGATATGATCATCAACAAATTCCGGCATGGCGTTGACTTCGTAAATGGATTTGACCTGAACGAGATTTTCAATTTTAACCAGATTTTTAAGAAAATCCTCCGAAGCATCCTTGCTATATTCAATCACAAAAAAGCGGACGTGGTAACCTTTACCTGATAAAATGCGTGAAATAGCGAGCCCATCACCACCATTATTACCTTTGCCACAAAAAACAGAAATTGATTTTTTTGTATCAAAACGGTCTTCATACCATTTTACAAAAGCCTGAGACGCTCTTTCCATTAAATCCAGAGATGAAATCGGCTCGTTTTGTATGGTGGCAGCATCCAGTTCACGGATCTGATTTACATTTAATATTTTCATAGGTCAAAGATATTTGTAATAAACGCTGCCCATAATCGTCCTTGATGGCATAGATCACTGTTTACTAATATTATTCCAACAAATTTATATGGATTCTACTGCATAAAAATATGTTAACACTTTCAAATATTAAGAATTAATCTTAGCTTTGCACTCGTTTTCGCAATAGCTGTTTTGAATGAAGGGGCGTCACCCCATCCGCTGGAAGCAAGTTGCAATTTCAAATTCATTATAAAGCATCGTCATGAGCGAATTAATTAAACTCGTAGAAGCTACGATCGAGAATCGTACCTCCGAGTATCCTGTTTTCAAAGCAGGTGACACGATCAACGTACACGTTAAGATCAGAGAAGGTAACAAAGAACGTATTCAGCAGTTTCAAGGTACGGTAATGCAACGCCGTAATTTGAGCGGAAGCGGAGAAACTTTCACTGTACGTAAAATTTCTAACGGAATTGCAGTTGAACGTATTTTTCCAATCCTTTCACCAAGTATCGCGAAAATCGAATTGATTCGTCGTGGTAAGGTGCGTCGTGCGCGTTTGTTCTTCTTACGCGGTCGTCAGGGTAAAGCTGCTCGTATTAAAGAGCTAAAAGTAGCGAAGGCATAAGATATCTTCTTCGGACGAAATTAAAAACCCTGCAAGAGAATCTTTTCTTTGCAGGGTTTTGTTGTTTGGGAGCAGTCAGCTTTTAGCGATTGGCTTTCGTATCACAATAATTTTTTAGTTTAGAAAATTCAAAATGCGATATAGCTAACAGCTATAAGCTAATCGCTAACAGCCATATGGAAATTCCTTTTTTTAAATATCAGGGTACCGGAAATGATTTTGTGATGATTGATAATCGCACAGGATTCTTTCCCTCTTCGCAGGAATTGATTGAAAAACTTTGTCATCGTCGTTTCGGTATAGGATCTGACGGATTGATACTACTTGAAAATGCGGAAGGATACGACTTCCGTATGGTTTATTTCAATGCAGATGGCCGTGAAGGCAGTATGTGTGGAAATGGCGGCCGGTGTGCTGTTCGTTTTGCGCATGATCTTGGAATGTTTGAACAGGAAACTTCTTTTATCGCAGTGGATGGTCCGCATGAAGGTGTGGCCACGGCAGAAATTATCCGTTTGAAAATGGGTTCGGTAAATGGTGTGGAACGTCACGAAAAGTATGATTTTCTAAATACCGGCTCACCGCATTATGTGACTTACGTGGATGATATTCAGGAAACCGAAGTTGTCAGCATTGGAAAAGATATTCGATATGGTTCTGAATTTGGGCCTAAGGGAGGGACGAATGTTAATTTTGTTCAATTACTTGGCGAAAATCATCTAAGTGTAAGAACATATGAACGCGGTGTTGAAGACGAAACTTATTCTTGCGGAACGGGTGTAACAGCCTGTGTTTTATCCGCACATTTACGTGAAGGTTGGAATGGTCCGGTTACGGTGGAAACTCTGGGTGGAACTTTACAGGTGGATTATCTGGAAAAAGACGAAGCGAAATTTGATGATATCTACCTGATAGGACCTGCTGTGAGGGTTTTTAAAGGAAGTGTAAATATGTAAGTTACTATCATTCTGCTTCCAGAATTCCTCCATGTAAATGGAAAATCTTCTTATCGTTCCATTCAGGAATGCGGCAAAAATCAAGAGCGGCTACTTTACTTCTTACGCCATTTGTACATAAAACAACGATATATTGAAAATCCGACAGCAGATTTCTCTGCTGGCGGATTTCTGCCAAAGGAATGTTAATTCCTCCTTCATTAAATTCTTCAAATTCCCAACTTTCACGAACATCAACAACCACGCAATCAGGTTGTTTCCGAAGCTCGTGCATTTCGGATAGACTGATGTCGGTATATGTATTTTTATACATTAGAGAATCCGGCTACAATTATCTTCCGTTTGAATAAGGATGATCTTTGATAACCGGGATATTTTTATTGATCAGTTTATGAATATCTTTCAAATACGTTTTTTCATCCAGATCACAGAATGAAAATGCTGTACCTTTTGCACCAGCACGACCTGTACGGCCAATTCTGTGTACATAAGTTTCAGGAATATTCGGGATTTCGTAATTAATCACGTGTGTCAGATCATCCACATCAATACCACGCGCAGCGATATCCGTTGCCACTAAAACACGTGTTGTCTGACTTTTAAAATTCTTTAAAGCATTCTGACGGGCATTTTGTGATTTATTTCCGTGAATTGCTTCTGACGTAACGCCTGCTTTACGCAATACCTTCACAACTTTATCGGCCCCATGTTTTGTTCTTGTGAAAACAAGCGCAGTTGCTATTGTATCATCATTAAGGATATGTAAAAGCAGATTGTTTTTGTCTGATTTATCAACAAAATAAACCGATTGTTTTATTGTATCTGCCGTAGAAGAAACCGGAGTAACCTCCACTTTTGCAGGATTTGAAAGAATAGTGTCGGCCAAAGTCATAATGACCGGAGGCATGGTGGCAGAGAAAAACAGCGACTGGCGTTTAGCAGGCAGAAGTTTCAAAATCTTTTTAACATCATGCACAAAACCCATGTCGAGCATACGGTCTGCTTCATCCAAAACAAAGATTTCCAATTGTTTCAAATGCACAAAACCCTGATTGATAAGATCCAGTAAACGTCCTGGCGTAGCAATCAAAATATCAACACCTCTTCTAAGCGCATCTGTCTGTGGCTTTTGGCCAACTCCGCCAAAAATTACGGTATGTGTAATATTTGTAAAACGGCCATACGCCGTAAAACTTTCACCAATCTGGATCGCCAGTTCGCGTGTTGGCGTAAGAATAAGTGCACGGATCGGCCCTTTTTCGTTTTTACTTTTTGCTTTTTCTTCTAATATCTGAAGCATCGGAATCGCGAAAGCTGCGGTTTTTCCTGTGCCCGTTTGCGCGCAACCCAGTAAGTCTCTATGCTGTAAAATAAGAGGAATCGCTTTTGCCTGGATTGGCGTGGGAGTTGTGTATCCTTCTTCTGTCAGAGCCTTTGTAATTGGCTCAATGAGGTTTAATTCTTGAAATGTCATTTGGTTGTTTTAAGCTGCCCATGTGTATAGGATTAAATATAAACAGAGCCGGAATTGTATTACGAAACCTTTTTGGGTTCCCTTGATAACAGTAATCACTTTTTTATGGTTCATTAAGTTTTGTTTTCGATGTAACCGTTTTATGATTACTTTGCATATACATTAGCCATTTAAAAAACCATGATCATGAAACGTACTTTTTTAACGCTGCTTTTTGCGGCAGTATTCACCATTTCGTTACAGGCTCAGGATAAACTGATCAAGAAAAACGGAGTTATTATTGAAGGTAAAGTGACAGAAGTGGGCGTGAGGGAAGTACGGTACCAGATTAATCCGGAACCCAATAGTGCCAAATTTGTAATCCGCAAAGGAGAACTTAGTCACATTGTATTTGGCAATGGTGAAACTTTTGTAATAAGCGACCGTCCCGTTGCAAAGGATCAATCTGTTCGGCCAAGAGTTGACAACATTGAATATGGTAGAAATATTTTAACAATTTCACCATTCAAAGCATTGGATTCAGGACCTGGCTTTGGATTCAGCTATGAGCGATTGGTAGGAAATGGCCAGCACATAGGAATTATTTTACCGGTTTCATTCATCTTTCACGACTACAATATTTACGATCCGCTTATCGGATCAAATGCGAAATATCTTACCAATTTTTATATATCACCAGGCGTAAAAATTTATCCTTTTGGTCAGCGTAAAGTTACTTATGCCGTTGGTCCGAACATTGTGACTGGTTTTGTCAAAGATACTTATAGCAACTACGTATCTTATCCAAACGGTGGTGGCTATTATAATACAGTAGAAAGCAGTCGTTTTCGATTAGGGCTGGTTGTTAATAATTATTTGAACTTTCAAATTACATCGCGCATCAACTTAGGTATTAACGGTGGTTTGGGTATGCGCTATATTGATCGTCAAAATTCATCATCCAGTTTTTTCTATTCCAATAATGACGTGAGTGTAATTGGTGAATTCGCGTTTAATTTTGGATTCCGGTTTTAAACTAATCATCAGCAGCATTATTTTTTCATAGTTCCCGGCGAATGCCAGCTGAACACGTGATAAGTTGCGGGTGTGCTGCCAACATTTTTAATCGAATGCATTTGGTTGGAAGCCTGGAAAACTACGGAACCCGGGCCAACACGTTTCATATTGCCATTGACCAAAGCTTCCAGCGTTCCTTCTTTGATGATGATCACTTCCTCTTCCGGATGTTTGTGAGGCGGGTGAGAAGATTCGCCGGTATTTAATGTCGTTACGTGACATTCAAGTTCATCAAGTGTGGCAGTTGAAGAACGGAAAAAAGTACGGACAGAACCTGTTTTGGTTTCTTTGACCGGGATATCGTTCCAATCAAAAATGGAAGAATCAAGGTTGGCCATTTTGGAATTGGCAATGACAAATGACATCGTTAAACCCATAGTAATTGCTGCAACGGTAATATCTCTCTTCGTAATCATATCATTGGTTTGATTAAATTGAATGCATGTGAAGAAGAAACTTTTCAATAAATTATACTTTTCTGTTGGATAATTGAATTCAGAAAAGAATGAGACATATTTTAAGAGAAAATGAAAACCTACATCGCGATTTTAAGAGGAATTAATGTCTCCGGTCATCATATGATCAAAATGGCGGAGTTAAAAACGATGTTCGAAACATTACCATTTGAAAACGTCAGGACCTATATTCAAAGCGGAAATATCGTATTTGACGCCAGTCCGGGAGAGGAGCGGGATTTTGAAAACTTAATTCATGATGTTATTCAGAAAACCTTCTCTTTCTCAGTTCCTGTTATTGTTTTGGAAGAAAAAGAATTGAAAGATGTCCGGCAGCATAATCCTTTTTTGACAGGAAGAAATGAAGATGTGACCAAATTGCATGTAACTTTTCTTGCTGCCATACCAAATATTGATCATATAGAAAAATTAAAAGAAACAGCTCGGTTTCTACCTGATGAATGGATTTTGGACGGAAAAGTAATTTATCTGTTTTGTCCAAACGGTTACGGTAAAACGAAACTGACCAATAATTTTTTTGAAAATAAATTGAAAGTAACTGCTACGACGAGGAATTGGAAAACGGTTAATGAGTTAATCTCGATGACCTCAAAATGATTTGAAAAAATATACGTGTTTTTATTTTTGTTTATACACGTGTGATTTTTTAAATTGCTAAACGATAAACAACATAGGCATGAACACAAAATTGACATTAACTATCGAAGATTCGGTTATTGACCAAGCTAAAAAATATGCCAGACAAGAAGGCAGGAGTTTGTCGGATCTTGTTGAAAATTATTTAAAGGCTGTAATTGCAGATTCAAAAGAAAAACCAACAGAACTGACTCCTATTGTTAAGGCCTTAAAAGGATCATTTAAGGCACCGGCAGATTTTGATTACAAGGAAGAATTAATAAAAGGTTTATCCGAAAAATACTTGTAAAGTGAGGAAAGTAATAATTGATACGGATATTATTTTAGATTTCTTCTTTGAGCGCCAACCGTTTTCTGATAATGCCGTGAAGATATTTTCTTTGCTGGAATCTGGTGAAGTTCAGGGATTTGTGACACCACTGATATACAGCAATGTCTACTATTTGCTAATAAAAATGGCCAGTCATAACTACGTTACAGATAAGCTTAAATTGTTATTCCAAATTACAGATGTGCTTACAATGGGGAAAAATACAGTATTACAAGCATTGAATTCAGACTTTTCTGATTTTGAAGATGCTTTACAGAATTTTTCAGCTGCTGATCATAACGAGATAAATGTTCTGATCACCAGAAATGTTAAAGATTACAAAAATAGTAAAATGGCAGTACTGACACCTGATAGTTTTTTAAAGATCAGAGAGAATAATTGAATTAATTTATCCACTTACACCCAAAACATGGAAGATTCATCAAGACGCAAATTTTTACAAAACGCCGGATTAGCATCATTGGTATCCATTTCACCACTTGCTGCTGAGCCGGAAAGAGTTAGTGAGCTTTTTATACATCATGTGCTTTTTTATCTGAAAGATCCTAACAACGCTCAGGATGAAGCCAAACTTTTGGAAGGGTTGAAAAAACTTGCCAAAGTACCACAGATCCAGTATGTCAATATTGGTAAGCCGGCATCTACAAACCGTTCAGTAATTGTTAAAGATTATACTTTTTCCTGGATGTGTTTTTTCAAAAATATTATTGAAGAAGAATTATACCAGACACATCCTATTCATGATGAGTTCCGTAACAATTACGCGCACTTGTGGGAGAAGGTTGTCATTTATGACTCGGTAGGGCCAAAGAAAGTAAGCTGAAAAATCAGACTTTTGCTAAGATATTTTTACACAGATGACTACTCCGGTCATCTGTTTTTTTTGTTTAAATATTTGATTCCTAATCAAAATGAGTAAGGATTTCGCCCTTTTTTCTTTGATTCATAACCTGTAAACTTTTGTCAAATCTATAAATCAGTCCTTTCGTTTTGAAAAAAATATATTGCTATTCCCTGCTCCTGACTTTTCTGGCAAATTGTTCAATGGGACAATCTTCCTCTGAAAATATTCGCCTGAATCAAATTGGTTTTTATCCTGCTGCTTCCAAAATAGCGGTAGTTGTTGGTGAAGAAAATACAGATTTTGTGCTGAAAGACAGTAAATCTAAAAAGGTAGTTTTTACCGGAAAATTGGGTGAAATCCGTAAAAGTCAATATTCAGGAAAACCAGGACGAATTGCGGATTTTTCTGCTTTTCAAAAACCCGGAAATTACATTCTGGAAGTACCCAAGGCCGGAACTTCTTATCCTTTTGAAATAAAAACTGAAATTCATAAAAACGTGGCGATTGCAGCGATCCGCGGTTTTTATTACCAAAGAGCCTCAGTTGCATTACCCGAAAAATTTGCCGGGAAATGGGCCCGCGCTGAGGGGCATCCCGATGACAAAGTATTAATTCATCCATCTGCTGTTTCGGCAGGTAGACCGGAAGGGTCGGTAATAAGTTCGCCAGGAGGCTGGTATGATGCAGGAGATTATAATAAATATATTGTCAACTCGGGAATTACAATGGCGACTTTGCTGTCTGTTTATGAGGATTTTCCCGCTTATTTTAAAAACCTGAAAACCAATATTCCTGAAAGTAACAATACTGTCCCGGACTTACTGGATGAAGTTTTATGGAATTTCCGTTGGATGATGACCATGCAGGATCCCGGCGACGGAGGGGTTTATCACAAGCTCACTAATCCAAAATTTGACGGAATGATCATGCCGGATGCCTGTAAAAATCCAAGGTATGTGGTTCAGAAAAACACGATTGCTACACTGGATTTTGTTGCCGTTATGGCGCAGTCTGCCAAAGTGTTAAAAAACTTTGAAAAGGAGTTGCCCGGACTTTCTGATTCCTGCAAATCGGCTGCGTTGAAAGGTTGGGCCTGGGCCAGGAAAAATCCGGCCATGGGATATCATCAGAACGAGATGAATAAAACCTATGATCCCGATGTTGTCACAGGCGGATATGAAGATAAAGATGGAAAAGACGAATGGATCTGGGCCGCCAGCGAAATGTATATCCTAACAAAAGATGAAGATTATCTTAAAAATATTTCTTTTGAAACAGATAAGCCAATGCCACTTCCATCATGGAGCCAGGTAAAAGCACTGGCATATTATACGATGATCCGAAATGAAAAACAACTGGGGCCGGTTGATCAGCAATATTTAAGATCGATCAAAAAAAGTGTTACCGATTTTTCTGATGATTTGATTAAGGATCTTGAAAAACAGCCATATCAGACTGTCATGGGAAAAAATATAAAGGATTTTGCCTGGGGAAGTAACGCGGTGGCATCCAATCAGGGAATTGCGTTGATCCAGGCATACAAATTAACAAAAAACAGGAAATATCTTCATGCCGCTTTGGGTAACCTGGATTACATACTAGGCAGAAATGCGACTGGCTATTCTTTCCTGACTGGTTTTGGTTCTAAACAAGTGATGCATCCGCATCACCGGCCTTCCATAGCCGATGGTATTGTGGAACCTGTTCCCGGACTATTATCCGGCGGCCCTAATCCTGGTCAACAAGATAAATGTGCAGGTTATCCAAATAATTTTGCAGATGAATCATTTGCAGATGCAGATTGCTCATATGCTTCAAATGAAATTGCTATAAACTGGAATGCGCCTTTTGTATATCTGGCGGCAGCAATTGAGGCATTGTCTGGAAAATAATAAAATTATCAGACCTTATCACGAATTATATTGCAGGACAATTTTGCTTTCGGCTATCAGCAGTCGGCAGTCGTCCGGAATGCCACTCTCTGCATTAATCTGATTGATGAAAGCCGGCTGACGATAGCATTACAAAAGAATCCGTGATAATGTCTGTTAATTATGCTGTATACGATTATTTATTCTTTCGCAGACTTCACCGGTACATTCGGATCAGTTTCATTGTACCCTTGCTGATCAGTCATATTTTCGCGCTCAGATTCATTGATCGAATCATTTTTAATTTCCTGAGATGATTTTTTGCTATCATCTTCCTGCAAAACAGAATCATTTTCAGGATTTTTTGGTCCCGAGTGTGACGGTGATCCACCTTCAACATTCGTATTTTTATGTTCTTTGCCCATGGTTACTAATATTTTTTCAAGCCATATTTCAATAATTGTTCCTTGACTATTAAATGATGATTATTGCCAGGCTTTGTATTTCACACCTTTTATTGATTATATAATTCTACATTTTAAGGTTGATTAGTAAGGTAAAGCTGTAAATTTTAAGCAGGAAAGCAGAATTTGCAAAAGATAGTTGTCACCATAACAGTATACTGTTTAAATTGCAATTTCCAAAACTTACATCATGCCTTATTCAACATATAAAACAGCTTTGGTTATCGGGGCTACCGGCCTTGTAGGAAAGCAGGTTTTGAATTATTTGCTTGCTTCACCATTATATAGCCAGATAAAAATACTGACCAGAAGAGCCAGTGGTATAAAACACGAAAAGCTGAACGAGATTTTCTTTGATTTTGACAAGCCGGATGCATCGCTGGTTAAAGCTGATGATATTTTTTGCTGCCTGGGAACTACAATTAAAAAAGCTGGTTCAGAAGATGCCTTTAAAAAAGTTGATTTTCAGTATCCGTTACAAATTGGTCGTTTAGGAAAACTCAATGGGTCTTCAAAATATCTGATCGTTTCCTCCATGGGTGCTGATCCAAAATCTTTCATTTTTTATAACCGGGTAAAAGGTGAAATTGAAAAAGAGCTCACAGATCTGCATTATGATACACTGCATATTCTACGTCCGTCACTTCTTTTGGGGGATCGGGGAGGAGAAGCGCGTTTTGCGGAGAAAATTGGCGAAGTGTTAGCGAAAATTCTGGATCCGGTTATGATCGGACCGTTAAAAAAATATGCGGCAATTGATTCGGAAAAAGTTGCAAGAGGATTAGTAGAACTGGCGCAGCTTCCTGAAAAGGGAGTATTTATTCATAATTCTGCTGAGTTGCAGCATTTTTAATATGGTAATTTCAAATTTAAATATCCGGCCGGCCACAGTAAAAGATGAAGAAGCGGTTTACGACATGATCTGTGATTTGGAAGACAAAGAGCTCGATCGTGAATCTTTTAATAACGTTTTTCATACAAATCTTTCGCAGGAGCGAATCCGATACTTGATTGCAGAACTGGACGGAGAACCCGTAGGCATGGGTAGTTGCCATACCCAGCTTTTGTTACATCATGTTTGTATGGTTGCCGAAATTCAGGAAATGTATGTATCCCCTCAGCATCGCTCCAAAGAAATTGGAAAAGCACTGGTTGAAAAATTGATCGATTTTGCAAAGAGTAAAAATGCTCAGCAAATTGAGGTTACTTCAAATAATATGAGGGAAAATGCCCATCGGTTTTATCAGAAAGAAGGATTTAAAAAGTCGCATGTAAAATTGGTAAGGTATTTTTAATTTGAAAATCATGTTAAAAAAGGCATTTCCTAAAACCAGGAAATGCCTTTCAAAACTACCTAAACCTTCAACTGATTTTTAATATCTTCCTCTTGGGTTTCTTGCCCAGTTGTCGTTGTTGCGTCGGCTGCTCATGCTTCGGGTTTGAGCCATTAATCTCTCCAGATCCTGAATCAGATTTCTTTCTTCTCTTGGATTAAGACCCCCGCGGTGACTGAATTTTCTTTCACGTGCTTCGATGCGTTCGTATTCGTGCATTAATGCAGATGCTTCGCGTGGATTTAATGTTCCTCTTTCTATACCAATTGAAATTTGACGACGGGCATCTCTCTGCAAGTCATTAATTACATAACCGCGGCTATCACGAGGATTATTTTGGTAAGCGTTATCACGATTGTAGTCACGGTCACGGTCATGACCATTGTACTGAGCAGATGCGTTAGTTAAACCAAATGCGATGAATGCTGCAACAAAAAGTATCTTTTTCATGGTTCTAATTTTTAAAGTTCATGGGTTAGAGGCGAAGGATTGACATAGGTTTAAAGTGTCATTGTTAACGATTGTTAAGCGATTAAAGAAAGATTTATTAGGAGTATTTGGCGATTTGTAAATGGTTAAATATGAGGATAATGTATAGAAAATATATTTTTGGTAAGGATTAATATTTTTTGATAAAAGAATTTGTAGATTATTTCAACCGTAATTTTAATTAGAAAAGAGATTTTTGATGCTGAATGAAAAAGCGGAAGGGGAGACGTTATTTTGTTACAAAAGTGTGAGGAAGCAATTTAAACCCAGTAAGGGTGATATAAATTTTGACGGTTGTATAAGAATAAATGTATTTAGTATCCTTTCGCTATCAAATCATTATCCAGGTTAAGAAATGCTTTTTTAATATTTAGATATTCGATACAATTTCTATTCATTATCAGTGAGCAATAGGCACAGTCATCATCTTCGTTACAAATACGCAAATCGTACTTTGAGAAATTTAAATTGTAAATAGGATTGAATTGGTCAAACCACTTTAAAAAAAGGTTATTGCGAAATACGTGCCTGTTATCGGAAGTATCACAAACAATAAATAATGCCGTTTCAGGATGCAACATCAAGTAATCTCCAACAATTGTGATAATTGTATCTCGAATACGCTTATCATTTTGTTGTTTTTTTTCTGATTCTTTGACTAGGCTAAATCCAAAACTCAAAACAGAATGGTTAAAAGAAGGATAGTCGGGGAAGTAATTACTTCCGTCAATAAAATAAGCGGAGAATTCACTTCCTGACTCGGAAAAGAAGGTGTAAGTTCTGGAAGAAAGCTTGTGAAGCGAGTACTTATAAGGGTTTAACGAATTTGATTCCTCTGGCATCTAAATCATTAATTGAAGCATCACCCTTTAAGAATTTATTAATGACTTTTTTGTCATCCAAAATTCTTTTAATCAAACCTTCTTTTGGTGAAAGCTTTTTAACATCTCCATTACTTTTATTTTCTGCTGGATGTGTCATGATTTAAGAGTTTGCGTTGCAGTGTGTGTACACAAAGATATTAACTTTTTGATTTATAACAAAGTATGTAATTTGAGACAAAGAGTCACGATAGCAAACTTATATTTTCAGGTAAGGATTAATTTTAAATTAACTCCCGTTGAATCGCCTCCCGTGCCTCCAACAAAATCTCCTCAGCTTTTCTTCCCGCCGGCTCAATCGCAGGCAAAGCGGTCCACGAAAGTTTTGAAAAGGATGTCAAAGGGAAAATGCCTTTCGGGTTAAACCGACCGGTCCCGTTCACTGCTATTGGAATAACCAATGCATTTGGAGCACGTTTTAACAACATGGCAACACCGCCCGGAACAAACGGTTTCATCACCCCACTGGCTGTTCTGGTTCCTTCCGGGAAAATAATGGCAGATCCTGTCGTATCATAAATAAGTTTTCCCAATCTGGAAATTTCGGCAATTGCCTGCTTTCCGTCTTTACGGTTTATAAGGGCTGCCCCACTTTTTCGTAGGTTGTAGGAAATACTCGGAACTCCTTTTGCCAGTTCAATTTTTGAAACAAAAAGCGGGTGGCGTTTTCGTAAAAACCAGATAATAGAAGGTATATCAAATGTGCTTTGATGGTTCGCTACAAAAATAATTGGGCGGTCATCAGGAATTGAGGCAAGATTTTTGTAGGTGACGGTGGACCCTGTAAGATACAGGCCATAGGTTAATGAGAAATTAAGATAATCGACTATTTTTTCGTGCGCCTTTTTTCCGAAAACGTTGAGTGCCACGACCTGTGCAATATGAAAAACCAGCAGTGAAAGCCCGAAGTGAAGAAGGTAAATGGTACTTAGGAGGTAGTCTGTAATTTTTTTCATTCCAACTTTTAAACTAAAATATTCCAAATGTACACCGATTGTGAAAATTTGTAAAGCAGTAAATGAGATTTGTCATGTATAACTTTCATTAAATTCCCGTACTTTGTGAAATTATATTGTAAGTTAAATTGAATCAACAATGGAAACCGAACTTTCAGCAGCACGACTAGAGGTCATGCAACATGTGGGAAAGGACCTCGATGCCCTGATGGCAGAATACTTGAAACCAATCGATCAAAATTGGCAGCCGACAGATTTTTTACCGGATTCCAGTAATGAGAACTTTTTTAGTGAAGTTAAATTATTGCAGGAAAGCTGCCGGGATTTGCCATATGATTATATCGCAGTATTGATTGGTGATACAATCACAGAGGAAGCACTTCCAACATACGAATCCTGGTTAATGGATGTGATCGGAGTCGATCAGGTCGATAATCCTTCCGGATGGTCAAGATGGGTGAGAGCCTGGACTGCCGAGGAAAACCGTCATGGCGATCTTCTTAATAAGTATTTGTATCTGTCCGGACGCGTTAATATGCGCGCTATGGAGGTATCTACCCAATATCTGATTGCCGATGGATTTGATATCGGAACAGACCGCGATCCTTATCGAAACTTTATCTACACTTCTTTCCAGGAGCTTGCAACGAACGTTTCACACCGTCGTACTGCAACACTTTCAAAACAATTTGGTAATCCACACCTTTCAAAAATTTGTGGTGTGATTGCTTCTGATGAAATGCGTCATGCGAAAGCGTATAAAACTTTTGTAAGCCGTATTCTTGCGGTTGATCCGTCCGAGCTGATGTTAGCTCTGGAAGATATGATGAGGAAAAAGATTGTTATGCCTGCCCATTTCCTGCGCGAATCTGGCGTAAAAATGGGAGATACCTTCTCTCATTTCTCCGATGCGGCACAGCGTCTGGGTGTTTATACGACCATGGATTATATCGAAATCCTTGAATCTTTACTGGTAGAATGGGAGATCGAAACAATAAGAGATCTGAATTCCGGTGCCGAAAAAGCCCGGGACTATTTGATGGCTTTGCCTACTCGTTTACGCCGTATTGCTGATCGGACAAGAATTCCGGAATTGCAATATGAATTCAGCTGGATTAGCAGATAAGCATTTTAGAAAGTATTGAGAAACAGAAAGCCGGACATTTGCCCGGCTTTTTGTTTCTCTAATATCTATTTTACGAACTTTATCTTTTTCTGGACTTCCTTAATCCAGAATCTAGCCATTAATTCGTGTCCGGCAGGCATGGGGTGAATCCCGTCCCAGATCCAGTAATCAGCCGGTGCCTTTTTTATCGCTTTATCAAATTCTGACTGAAAATCGATTTCAATAGCATTAAATTCATTAGCCAGTTTTCGAACAATTTCCTGCCTTGGCCTTAATTCATTTTGATATTCTTCCCATTTGTCTTTAACTCTCCCGACAGGAAAAAGAAACGGAATGCCAAGAACTAACTGCACATCTGGTAAAGCCAGTTTTGTTTTTTCTAAAACAGAACGATAGTCTGTTTCGAATGATAATGGCGTATTTTCTTTCTTTCCTTTGACAGCTGCTTCCGTATCATTCACGCCAACCAGGATATTAATAAGATTTGGTTTTAAATCCAGTGTATCCGTTTGCCATCGGGCCGCAAGGTCAGTGATTTTATTTCCACTGACTCCACGGTTGAAAAAATGAAATTCCTTTTCCGGATGATCAAACCATAATCTGCTTGAAATTAGATAAGCAAAGCCGTGGCCCATAACGTGATTCCAATCCGTATTTCTTGTCCGGTTTCCGTCAGTAATAGAATCGCCCTGGAATAAAAAGGTGTAACCGGTTTTTCCAATTGCTGATGCATCCGTTGCGGGTAAAACTTCTGCTGATGAAAATGCCGGCGAAAGTATCGTTGCAGCACCTCCAACGGCTGCCTGTCTCAAAAATTCTCTTCGTAATGACATGAAAAATCCTTGTGATGATTGAGATTTATTTCAATAATCACAAGGATTTTCTTCTTTGATCTACTGATCAGCAACGTGAATTCTACTAATTAATCACCGCCTTAATAACCACCGGCTGGTGATCGGATGGATAACGCTGCTCTTTTGCATCTGTCAAAACACCGTATTTTAAAACTTTGATAGGTTTGCTTACAAAAATATAATCAATACGATTTTGCATCGATGCGTCAAATTTGAAACTGTTAAAAGTGCCCTCCGGACCGTATTTAGGTTGTTCCGTTATTTCATGCGAATCGCTTAACAGGGTCTGGATTTCTTTGATCTGCTCTGTTTCAGGTGTTGAATTGAAATCACCCGTTAAGATCGTTGGTGAATTTCCGGCGATTTCCTTCATCTTTTTCACCATCAGAATTCCTGACTGGCGACGTGCTTCTACGCCCTGATGATCAAAGTGAACGTTGAAAAAATAAAATTCTTTTTTTGTATTAAGGTCCTGGAATTTTGCCCATGAACAGATCCGGTTACAGCAGGTAGCATCCCAGCCTTTTCCCGGTTTGTCCGGTGTTTCGCTCAACCAGAAATCACCATTTTTTAAAACTTTGAAACGGTCTTTTTTGTAAAAAATAGCAGAATGTTCACCGCCTTCTTTTCCATCATCACGGCCTTTTCCCAAAAATGCAAATTCGGTGAGTTCTGCAACGTCATGCAACTGGTTGATCAAAACTTCCTGGGTTCCGAAAATATCAAATTCGTGAAAGCGAATCAAACCTTTTACCATTTCCTTACGGTTTGGCCAGGCGTTAATGCCATCGCCTTTATTGTCATAACGAAGGTTGTATGAAGCAATATTGATCGTTGAAGTTTTTTGTGCAAAACCTGCTGCCGACAGCATCAAAACAGCTGCCAATACCAGAAGTGATTTTTTCATTTGACAAGAATTAAGGATTTAAAATAGAATTTTGTTGAAAGAAACATAGAGTAAAGAGAAAAACAACCTGCTCCTTACTCTATGTATTGAATTTACTTCGGCTTTCGGCAATCGGCTTTCAGATCCTGAATATCAGAAATACTATGAAAAGGATAAAATCTATATCCATCCCGGGTCTGACGGCCGACCGCCGAAAGCTGACAGCCAACTACCATCCCGGATTTTGTCCCAGTTTAGGATTGAACAACCTGTCTGTTTCAGGGATAGGGTATAGGTAATGTTTCTCTTCCCATTTGCGTGGAACTGTATTCAGCCAGGTAATTTCTCCTGAAGTATCATTGGAAAGGCGTTGTGGATTTGCACCCGCGCTGATCGTTTCAGCCACATTGACATAAGTTACCCCAGCAACCGGAGAAGCTGGCGTTCCTTTTACAAAAGCCACATCAAGCACACCGTCTTCATTAAGATCCAATGGTGTATTTAAAGCCGGAACGTAAAATCCGTTCCATTTTTGTTCCATCAACGAACCACGTTTCCAGCGAACGATGTCATAAAAACGGAAACCTTCAAGGCATAATTCCGTTCCTCTTTCACGACGGATTTCCAGAATAGCAGCATCAGAAATACCAGGGAAATAATTTGCCTGCAAGTATGGATCAACTATTGCCGGAACAGCAGTTAGTCCGCCAGTGATACCTGCTCTCTTACGAATCGCACCTACCGTTAATGCCCAGTCCGTATCAGTCAATTTGTTTAATTCCGCTTTTGCTTCTGCATAATTCAGCAAAATTTCAGCATAACGCATCGTAGAAATTGAATTGATATTTCTTGTTCCGCCATCATAGTAAGTATCGTCCAGGGTCCATTTGATTGGCTGATATCCTGTGTAAGTATAAGAGAAAACAGGAGGCGCGGCTTCTTCTTTTCCACCATTGATACGTTTGTAATTTCCCATACGGATTGTTTGCTGCAATCTTTTGTCGCGGCCTTTAACTTCCTGTGGGAAAGTCATCGTTTCATGTCCTGCTTTGTTTGTGAAAGGTGTTCCGTCGATATTTAGATAGGTATTCACAAACGTGCGGGTAAAGCTCAATCGTGCTCCATAAGTTGAACTTGTCCACCACCAGTTTGCATCGTTATAAACACTCAACGCAGGATCACAAACATATGATAACATCACCTCATTCGTTACCGGAGTATTGTTGGTGAAAACCTGGCGATATGATTTTTCGTTACCGCCTGTTTCATTTAATGAAAATCCACCTTCCTTGATCACTTTTTCAGATGCTGAAATAGATTCATTCAGCCATTTTTCTACCGTCGACTGCAAGTTGTAAGTTGTCTGGTATTTTCTGAATGTACCTTCAAAAAGACAGATTCTTGATTTGTATCCGTAAGCAACTGATTTGGTGATCAGACTTCTGCTGTTATCAGTTGTTGTGCGGATATTTTCGCAGGCGTAATTTAAATCTGCCAACACGGAATCCATCACCATGGTGCGCGGATCACGGCCGTTGAAAAGAGAAGGATCGTCAACCGTAGCCGCTTTGTTGATCCAGGGTACATCTCCAAAACGTTTTACTTTTTCAAAATAAAATATGGCTCTGAAAAAACGGGCAAGGGCCGTGTAATGTTTCCGGGTATCAGCCGAAACAGCCTGACGGTTATTGTTTTCGATAAAATAATTAATATTCCGAAGGGGTTTCCAGTCCCAGCCGTCACTTTGGCGTGGGCCGTAAGCACCGTCACGCAAAAAATCAGGGACAGATGAACGCGCTCCGAAATCGCTCATTTCATCGGAACGGATGATAGCATTTCCTGTTGGAAGGATATCATAAAAAGAATTGGTGTAAAGATCCAGTCCTTTTTCGCTGTTAAAAACGGCATTATTATCAGCAGTAGACTGCGGAACCTGATCCAGTTCCTGACATCCGCCAGCCAGGAGGCCAACCAGAAATAACAGTCCTATAAATTTGAATTTCATGAGTATTTGATTTAATATTCTTCTAAAAATTTAGATTTCACATTTTAGAAAGTAACAGACAATCCCATCGTGAAGCCTTTCAGTATCGGATAATTATTCCCGTTACCGCTGTTGTTTTTATTTGGATTCGAAGGATCGTCAGAAGGAGTTAAAGCAACATCCGATCTTCCGATATTTTCCACATCAATGTCTTTTGTGATTTTGTACAGAGGAGAATAAGTGAAAATATTATCACCCGACAAGTAAACACGGGCACTCGCCATTTTCAGTTTATTTGTCAAAGTATGCGGAAGGTTGTAGCCGATCTGAATATTTTTCAAACGGATATAAGCTACATTTTGCAAATATTTAGTTTGTGCCGTAGCCAGTTCACCTGAGCTGTTTTGCGCGGTATATCCTCGGTAACGTGGCAGATAAGCATCCGGATTATCCTCAGACCAGATATTGCCAAGCTGCCATTTCGGGATCTTGTTGTATGGACGATTATACTGTCCCCAGAAAAGTGCCGCTTCCGAACCAGGATACCAGTCTTGCTTGGCTACACCCTGGAAAAATGCAGAGATGAAGAAATTGTTCCAGTCGCCACCCAAAGTAACACCATAGGTATAACGAGGCAGAGAGTTTCCGATTATCTTTTTGTCGCCAGGCTGACCAACCGTTTTGTTACCGTCATCGATAACGCCGTCGCCATTTAAATCCTTGAATTTAATATCACCTGGTAACAATTTCCCGGTTGTAGAGGCTTTGTAAAGAATCTGTTTTGGAGAATTGGTAATGTCATCAGCCGATTTGAAATAACCGTCGTTCACAAATCCCCAGATTTCACCCAGTTTCTGGCCTGCGTAGTAATCCGATAATCTTTTGTCAGGATTATTGTATTTGTCTATTTTGGCCGTATAATCTGACACCGTCAGACGAACTGAATAATTCAGCGGTTTGGAACCAACTGTAAACTGGTCACGCCAGGTAATGGCTGCTTCCCATCCTTTTGTTGTTAAATCAGCATAGTTTCCCTTTGGAACATCCGTACCGAAAACGGCTGGCAAAGTCATACCGGTTGTGAACATGCCGGTCGTTTTTCTTTGATAAGCGTCAGCATTCAATGTCAGACGATTGGCAAGCATGGATACATCCACACCGAAATCTGCCGTGCTTGAAGTTTCCCAGGTAAGTCCATTTGGCAAAACTGTTGGTTGACCTGTTTGTTGCGGACGAGCGCCATTCAGGATTCTACCCGATTGCTGGATTGTGAATTTTTCCTGAAAGCTGTAAGAATTGATATTCCCGTTTCCAAGTGAACCGTAAGATCCTCTCAACTTCAATTCAGAAATCACTTTCGGCGATACTTTCCAGAATGATTCATTAGAAATTCTCCATCCTGCTGAAACAGACGGGAAAAATGCAAAACGCTGGCTGGACGGGAATTTGGAAGATCCGTCATAACGACCGTTTAATTCCAGAAGATATCTTTCTTTAAATGAATAATTGATACGGTAAAAACCACCGGCAATTGCCCATTTGTCATATCCACCGCCCGTCGTAATTGATTGTCCAAGTGCAAGGTTGATATCGCTCGCGCCTTCATAAATCAATCCGTTACGAACCACCTGAAGTTCTTTGTAAAGTGATTGTTCCTGGTTGAAACCTGCCAGAACTTTAAAATAATGGTTAGCACCAACTTTCGGTTCAAATTCACCATAGATGTTGGTCGCAGTATATTGCGTATTCCGAAGCAGGTTTTGAAGGTCGTTATAATTCGTTCCGACATATTCAATAACCCCCGGTTTGCGGCTGTAAGGAACAGGTACGCGTGTACGATAATCGTTATTATCTGTATTTTGATAAGTGAAATTTCCTTTGATTCTCAACACATCATTGAAAAACTGCGAAGCGAAACTGGTCGTGTTTCTGAATACACGTTTGTTTGTATTGATACCATTTTTGCCATAATAAAAATCACCAACCGTGTAAGCTGCCGAATAAGTAAGCGTTCCGTCCGGGTTGAACATCGGCGCCATCGTATGGCCTTCATCCGAAATATTTCTCCATATAGAACCACCTTCTCCCACGTTTAGCGGATTGTGATATTTCATGGAAGAGAAATCGGCGTTGTTTGATACATTAAGCCATTTGTAAAGCTGAACAGAACCTTTAACACGTAAACTCATGATTTTATAATCATCAGAATTATACTTGAAAAGTCCATCCTGACCAAAATAACGACCCGTCACCAGGAAATCTGCCTTACCACTTCCACCTGAAACTGATAAATTGTGTTCCGTTGCACTTGTCGTTTTTTTGTACAATTCTTTGTACCAATCTGTATTTTCGTAATAAACATATTCGCCTGTAACCGGATCAACAACCGTTTTTGGCAAGCTCGGATCTTTTGATCTTTTTTCAAATTCCGCCAGGTATGCCGGTGAGAATTTAACCGTTTTGTTTACGTTTTGAGGTGTTTGTGAATAATCATTCCAGGCACTCCATCCTTCGTTAAACATTTTGGCAAAAGTATAGCCGTCTGTTACCAGATCCGGAACTGCAATAGGACTTTTGATTGAATGATTCAAAGAATAACTTATCGTCGTCTTATCTTTCTGAGGCGATTTTGTTGTGATTAAAACAACACCAAAAGCACCTCTTGCTCCATAAATCGCAGCCGATGCCGCATCCTTTAAAACAGAAACACTGGCAACATCATTCGGGTTAATACGGCTTGGATCGCCTTCAACACCATCAATCAAAACCAGCGCATTTCCACCCTGGCCGATGGAAGTTGCCCCACGAATGTTGTAAGACGGGGATTGTGTCGGCTTTCCGTCACCCATCGTCAGGTTTAAGTTTGGAATAACGCCTTGCAAACCTTGCGCAAGATTGGGAAGTGAACGGTTTTCCAATACTTTGCTCGTTACCTGATCCACCGCACCGGTAAGGTTCATTTTCTTCTGTGTACCATAACCAACCACAACCAGTTCTTCCAACGCTTTTGTATCAGTATCAAGCGAAATGTTGAAAGTGGTGCGCGTTCCTATCGGAAGCTCTTTTGTGATATAGCCGACGAAGCTGAAAATCAGAACACCATCTTTGTCGGCCTCGGTCAGATCCAGTTTAAATTGTCCGTCGCCGTCAGTAGTTGTTCCGCGCTGCGTACCTTTTACAATGATGCTGACACCGGGTAATCCACCTCCTTTTTCGTCAGAAACCTTCCCGCTGATATCAATCAATGGAGCCTGAACAGGAACTATCTGGGTTTTTACTTCAGGAGTTTTTGGCTTTACCACGATAGTTCTTTCCATCAAACTATATGTAAGCGGCTGATTATTGAAACATTGTTCCAGAACCTGTTCCAATGAGCCGTCAGAAATTTTCATCGTTACAGGCCTGGCCTTTTTCAACAATTCATTATTGAAAATGAACTGATAACCACTGCGTTTCTGGATGATTTTGATCACATGTTCCAACGGTGCATTCTCCACCGAAACGGAAATTTTTTGAGAAATGGCGGCCGCACTCACCTGCATGCAGGCAACGGCTAGTAGAAAAGCGCTTAATTTCATCATGAACAGGATTTTGGATGGAATAAGGCTGATGTGTCTACTACTTTTGAAGAGTAGCTTTAATTTCATAGTTTTACGATGTTTGGATTTTGAAAGTTTATGGTTCGCACTGTACACTTGTTTAATAATCCTTCGTACCGGTAGCCCTGGCCGGCTATCGGTTTTCCAGTATTACTATTTCTTCTGATTATTTTTCCCTGATTGTTATTTTTTTGTCTTCAATCTCAAATTTTAATTCCCCTGACATTTCAAGCATTTTAAGCACTTTTGACAAAGTGGTATTTCGTGAGATCATCGCCGTAAAATGTTTATCCGGTATCTGCTTTTCGTTCACAACATCCACGTCATACCATCTTTGCAACTGACGCATGATCGTCGTCAGATCTTCGTTATCAAACTGGAAATAACCTTCTTTCCACGCAACAGCTTCTTCAACATCTGCGGTGCGTATACTTATTTGTGATCCGACCAGGGCTTGCTGGCCGGGATTCAGTATTTTTCTGTTTTCACCAATTCCTATCCTTACAGAGCCTTCGAGTAAGGTGGTTTTCGAAACAGCTTCGTTGTCGTAAGCCATTACATTAAAGTGTGTTCCTAATACCTCAACATGCGTTTTTCCGGATTCTACGACAAAAGGCATTTCCTTATTTTTACTGATTTCGAAATATCCTTCTCCGGTCAGTTCAACTTTACGCTCCTTACCAGTGAATGCGGTCGGAAAGTGTAATGACGATTTTGAGTTGAGCCATACCTTGCTGCCATCCGGAAGTAATATTTCATACTGGCCGCCCGTCGGTGTGTTAATTGTGTTGAAAGTGATGGTCTTATTCTTTTCAGATGGCAGAATTTCGTAAACAAGCTGTCCTTCCTTTTTACTGATCTTTACCCCGTTTTCATTTTTGAAGGTTCCGTTGGCCATATCTTCCAATGAAATCACACTACCGTCTCCCAAAGTCAGCGTAGCTTTATTTCCTCCCGGAAGCACATCATTTTTTAGAATTTGAGGTTTTTTGATTTTAGTGATTGTTGTATTCGCATTGTTTTTTTTATGTATAAATCCATAACCGATGATACCGGTAATCAATATCGCCGCGGCATATTTGAAGATATTGTTTAAAGACCAGAATGAGTGATGAATAACAGGATTGTCTATTTGTTGATTGATATTTTCCCAGGCTGTCTGATGATCAATGGATTCGAAAAATTTCAACCCTTCTTCCATTTTTTCTTTATTCTGCAATTCATTCAGCAAGATCTGATTCGCAATATCTTCGTCCAGCCAATCCTGCAAGACCTTGCTTTCTACCCCGGAAAGGTTTCCATTAAGATATTTGAAAATTAATTCTGCGATTTCAAAGGGTGCTTTCATTCCTGGCTTTTGTTCTTTGGTAGTAAGACACGCAGAATGAATTTTAGGGTGAAAGGTTTTTGAAAAATATTTTAATTTGAAGAAAAATTTAGATTTAACTAAGCGTAACTCTCTGATAGCAACTGAATTATTGCTATTTTAAAAACTTTTAATGTTGAAGCGAAAATGTGTTTTCTCTAAAAGAAAAAGATAAAGGAGACGACGCCGAATATTTCAGCTATAAATTGTGGACGAAGAAGCTGCATCGCCCGCTGTTTTTGCGTTTTTACGGTATTTACAGAAATGCCAAGTTCTTCTGCTATTTCATTATTCTTTTTGTCGTCCAGATAACTCATTTTTACAATCTGACGGCATGCCTTTGGAAGGGATTCAACTGCCTGATGAATTTTTGAAAAAACTTCGGCTTGTATAATCGAATTGACTATGTTTTTATCTTCAACAAGTTCAGGAATTTGTAACGCAAATTTTTCAATTACCTTCTGATGCCTCAATAAATTCAGACTCGCATTTTTAACCGTTGTATACAGGAAACTTTTCACTGAATCCTCATCTTCGGCAACTTCCTCTTTCCGGTTCCAATAGGTAATGAAAGCATCCTGGGCAATGTCTTCCGCTTCCCGTTTATCTTTTACTATGTTGAATGAAAAATAAACCAGATTGGAATAGTTTCTATTAAACAGCATTTCAAAAGCAATTTTATCTTCACTTTTGTCGTGTGCTGAGTCAGGTTTGGTATATAAAAATTCCATATGCTGTTAGACAAAAGTAATCGGCTCAAATTTATTTCTGAGAGTATTCAGAAGTACAAAACCGATAAAAGTATTAATTTTTCTTTAAATAAAACTAAAATTGTTTTTTAGTGAGAAATAGGTGAGGGAGTTTTTTATCTTAATCTTTATCATTTTGTGTCATAACAAATACTTGAAAAAATGGAGAAAAAGTAAAACGATAATTCGTTTCAACCCGACCTCCACGTCAAATTACAGATCAAAGGTATCTTACACAGGCGTTATTGTGTTGTTTACTATGTTATGAATTTATTAAGAAACGCGATTGATCTAGTGATACCTTGCTTTCGAAAGCTAAATCGTTTTAAATTACAATTTAGACTATAATTAGTTTTAAAATGAATTTTTGACAACCTTGGCAATTATAATTTATTCTGTTTTGGTAAAAAAATAAGGGCAACGGAAATAGATCCGGTGCCCTTATCTTTACTCTTTGCCAGTCACTATTTACCAGCCCGGTGTCTGTTTGTAAGCACCATTACTTCTCGCAATTTCATTAGGACTAATCGGCCAAGCCAATTTAGCTGCGGTAAATTTTCTCGCCGGCCATACCTGCTGAACTGTAAAAGTGGAAGCTGGATCAGTTTTATTGGTATGGATTCGGCCATGAAGCGGCGCGTTGATTTTGTCGTAATCACCCCAGCGTTTCAGGTCCGCCAAACGATCCGTCCATTCGCAACCCAGTTCCACACGGCGTTCATGTTTCAGGTCGGCAAGTGTTGGCGCAGTTACAGGAGCCAAACCTACACGGGCACGAATTTCATTTAAAGGAGCTGCTGCTTCGCTGTTTTTACCTTGCTGGATAAGCGCTTCGGCTTTGAAAAGAAGAATTTCGGCATAACGCATCAAAGGCAAATTCAGCGTGGTAGTAGGGTAGTCGCCATTTTGATTGATTTGGGTATTGGTTCCGGGATCCTGGTTGGTACCGTTGCTATACGGATCCATATATTTGTTGATCTGAAAACCAGAAAGACTGTTGGTTGAAAAGTATGCACGCTCTACACCGAAGAACGTGAACTTGTCTCCAAATTTAAGAATGGTTGCTTCACGGCGCGGGTCGTTTGCTTCATATTCATCATAAAGTTCTGCGGTAGGTTGGAAGTAACCCCAGCCATTGTATATTCCCCAGCCTTTGTTTTCCAGAATAACCCCTGGAAATTCGGAACCGCCCTGCACACCGGAAGTTACCGACCAGATATATTCACTACTCCAGTTGTTTGCCGCTTTAAAAACCGCTTTGTAATTGGCAAGGTTGCTGCCTTGTCCTGTCAATAAAGCACGTCCGCCTTCATTTTTGATTTTGTCTGCAATTTCAGGAATGGCAGCCCATTTGGTATTGTCGTATTGAGCCCAATAAGCATACGTTTTAACCATATATCCCCAGGCAGCCGCCTTGTGCGCTCTTCCCTGATCGGCCGCGCCATAAGTCTGGAACAAGGGAAGTAAATCGGCAGCTTTTTGCAGATCGCTGATTATCTGTGCATAATTATCAGTTACCGAAGGAAGCTGTGGCGGGATTCTTGATCCGAATTCAGGATTTTCCACGCCATCATAAGGAACACCCTGATCTTTATGCCCCCACAAATAAGCAATCCAGAAATGAGAAAAAGCACGGACAAAATAAGCTTCACCCAAAGAACGGTTTCTAACTGCATCACTCACATTTGTTGCTTTTTGCACACCCTGAATGGTTTGATTTGCCCTGTTCATCATTGAATACAAATCATTCCAGCCACCTGTCAGATAACCTTCATTACCCGACGGGATAAAGTTTTTGATGTTCTCACCATCCGCTTTTGATCTTCCTACGATTAAGTCGTCGCTTGCGTTTTGAACCCAAAAAAGATCACGGCCCCAGGTTGCTTCGTCTTTCATGGCGACATACATGGCAGCTACACCTTTAATCACATCATCCTCGCTGTCCCAGAAATAAGCCGTTGTGGATTCTCCGTTTGGTTTGGTATCCACCCACTTTTCATTACATGCAGTCAGGCTGAGCATGAGTGCCATACCTGATAAAATTGAATGTTTTATATATAATTTCATGATTTCCGTATTTTTAAAATTTAAGCTTCAAACCTGCTGAATATACACGGGAAACCGGGAATTGGCCGCCATCCATACCTGGTGCGGTATAGGTTCCATTCACTAGCGTGCTTCCTACTTCCGGATCCATTCCGGAGTATTTCGTGAATGTCAATAAATTATCTCCACTTAAATAAACTCTCAGACTTGCGCCTTTAATAAATTTAGGAACTGTGTAGCCGATAATTAAGCTTTTCAAACGCACATAGTTCCCACTTTCCAAATACCAGTCGGAAGCCGTCTGGAAATTTTTGTTGGCATCACTGGCGTTGATTTTGGGAATTGTCGAACCAGTATTTGTTGGCGACCATGCATCAAGAATTTTGTCCCAGCGGTTATAACCCTGTTCCGATGCATTTAAGGTTGATTCTTTGAAGGCATTGAATATTTTAACACCACCAACCCCTTGCCAGAACATACTCAGATCAAAAGATTTCCAGTTTAAATTAGTGGTAAAGCCATATGTAATTTTCGGAAATGCGTTGCCCATGTAAGATCTGTCATTATCATCAATTTTTCCGTCACCGTTCAAATCAACAAATTTCAAATCACCTGCTTTTGCGTTTGGCTGAATCTTCGTTCCGTTTAAAGTATAGCTGTTTGCTGCTTCATCCGATTGAAATATGCCGTCTGTTTTAACAAGCCAGTATGAATAATAAGGCTGCCCCACAGTTGAGCGATATGGAGTGATCGTCCCCCGCCATGCATCAGAATGCACCCAGACTGAATTTGGGTTATCATCAATATATTTTACCCTGTTTTTTAGCGTTGCAATATTGCCGCTGATTTCATATCCCAGTTCACCCGCCTTGTCCTTCCAGGAAGCGACAAATTCAAAACCTTTGTTGCTGATCTTTCCCTGGTTGATATATGGAGCACCGTATCCATAGGTGTTGGTCCAGTCGGTATCCTGTTGTTTAATCAGGTTGTAAGTCAGCTTATCAAAATAATCAGCAGAAAGTGTCAATTTTTCTTTCAAAAGAGAGATGTCGAGACCAATGTCTGTCTGCTGTGATGTTTCCCATGAAAGTTTCGGATTTTTTAGTGCTGATACGTAAAGAGCTCTGGAATAAACTCCGCCATCTCCAATCTGGTATGTATTATCCGAAGTCAGCGTAGAGTAACCATAGTAGCGGCCAACAGACCCGATATTTCCGATACGTCCCCAGCTTGCTCTGATTTTTAACAGATCAACCGCAGGAATATTGAAGAAAGGTTCTGAACTGATTTTCCAGGCGGCAGTAGCGGCAGGAAAACCTTTTCCTCGGTAACCCTCTGCCAAACGTCCGGCGATATCATAGCGGTAACTTCCTGTAAGGAAATAGCGGTCAGCCCAGCTGTAAGAAAGTCTTCCTACATAAGAAACATTGCGGTCTTTCCAGTCGTAATCCGTTGGTCTGTCCGAAGTAAAAGTACTGGCGTTGATGAAAAACTGAGCCCAGTTTTCTTCATCACTAAGATCTCTGGCGGTAGCACCAAAGCCTTTTGCTCCGCTTTCCTGAGAGGTAGTAGAAAGCATCGCACCCATGTTATGTTTGCCGAAAACTCTGGCATAATTAGCCGTATTTTCCCATATCCAGTTATACGATTTGTCTGTTGAATAAGTCAAAGTGTTCTGGTTATTTGGCTTACCCGGTTCTGTTCTCTTTGGGGTGAAATTTTTATAAAGTGAGCCATGCTGTCGGTATGAAAATCTGGTCAGAAAGGATAACCCGGGAATAATGTTGGCATATGAAAATTCGGAAACAGACTGAAGGTCGTTTCCTTTGTTATAAGGTTTATTTCTTAATAAAGTTGCAACCGGGTTTATAGCATCACCATGAATACCAAGGTACTTGGAATCCCGCGGACCAACGCCGCCAAAGCTGCCGTCATCATAATATACCGTAGCCGAGCGAGGCATATACATAGCCGAAAGTATTGTTCCGCTGTATCCGCTGCTGGTTTCTGTTCCGCGGCTATCGCTGTTATTCCAAAATACTTCCTGACGGAATTTTAGATTATCGGTGAATTTGTAAACCGTGTTGAAACGAAGAGAAATGTTCTGGCTGTAAGTGTTTAACAGCGTACCCTCATTTTTTTCATAACGACCCTGAAAAAGTGTAGAGAATTTATCAGTACCTGCATTGATGCTGATGTTATGTCGCTGAATGATTCCGGTTCTGAAAATTTCGTTGATCCAGTTTGTACGGGTAACCTGTGCATATGGGTTTTTGGTTGCATCCCATCCATCAAGTGGCGTCAGCCCTGCATTGGTAAAAGCAAGATTTGAAACGTAAGCTTCCTTGTCCGCTGTTAAAGAATTTGGAAGTTTCCAGGCTTGTTTAATCCCACGGAATCCTGAATATTCAATGCTGGGTTTACCTGCCGAAGCTTGTCTTGTCGTGATCAGGATAACACCGGCAGAACCCGAGAACGCACCATATATGGCCGCAGAAGCCGCATCTTTTAATACAGTGATTGATTCGATGTCCGAGGGATTGTATGGCGCATTTGGTACACCGTCTACAACATAAAGCACACTTTCACCGCTACGTGACCCCGTTCCACGAATCGTAATACTTGGTGTTTGATCAGGGTGACCTCCATTACTTACAGCCGTAACGCCAGGTACTTTTCCCTGGATCATGTTAGCCACATCCAATACGGGCCGGTTTTTGATCTGCGCCATATCCGGTACAGAGGCAACAGCGGCCGATAAGTCGCTTTTCTTTGCAGTTCCATACCCGATCACCACAAGCTCTTCCAGCGACTTGGTATCAACGGCTAATGAAATGTTGACGGAAGATTTATTTCCAACCAGAATTTCCTGACTTTGATAGCCTACAAAGCTGAAAATCAGCAAAGCCTCCGTATTGGGTACATCAATTTCAAAACCACCTTTTGAATCGGTCGTAGTACCGCGCTGCGTTCCTTTCACCACCACGCTTACTCCGGGAAGCGGTTCTTTGTTGTCGGCGGAAAGTACGGTTCCTTTAATATTAATTTCCGCAGGAGCAGCCAGCTGACGCATTTTTACATCGATATCAGGAACCGTCAGGATTTGGTTTGGCTGGGTACTGGCCAGGACAATTTGTTCATTGATCACTTTATAACTGATCCCGCGTGGTATCAGCAATTGATCCAGAACATTCGAAAGTTTCTGATGTTCAACGTCGATTTTAATTTTACTTTGAAGAGAAACCCGGCTGCTGTATACAAATTTTACATCCGTTTTTTTCTGAATTTGTCCTAACGCCTCTTTGAGCGTAACGTTGTCTAACCGCAGCGTCATATCCTTACTCAGGATAGACTGCGCCGAACTTTCCTTTGCATAGCCAGAGCTTGCCAGTAAAGCGACCATGATCCATTGAAGCAATCCGATGCGCATAAGTTTTTGCCAGTTGATCGGCTTGTTACGTACTGATTTTTGCATAATTTTGATTGTCTGATTGTTAAGCACTGTTGGACATTTATTTCCCTTCCCACGGTGGTACGTGAAATGAGAAATCATTGGGGAAATAGCAATTCTGGGCCGGGTGTGGTGGTACACATCCGGCTTTTTTTGCTCGCAAGGTCAGGGCGGAATAGTAAAATCTTTTTTCATCGGTTTGGTGGTTTGGGTTAAGTAAGCACGTTATGAAATTTATTTACAAGATTTTCCATCAATCAATATGGTGTTTTCCGACATGGTATAACTCGCTTCCAATGAGGTACAAAGCATTTCCAGAATAACCGGCAAAGGCTGCTGCTCAAAATCTGCTGTTAATTTGCAGCTGAGCATTGCCGGGTTAACCAGGTGGATATGTGTTTCAAAACGTTGTTCGAGCTGAGAAATGACCGAAGCAAGCGGTGTTTCCTCAAACACAATGGTCACAGGTTCGAAAATCTCTTTTTTAGTTTGAATCAGCGGTATCTCGACAAATGTAAGCCGTTTCATTTTTGGCTCGAAAAATGCCTTTTGCTGTGGTTTCAGTACGATTTCCTGCGACTGTTTTTCACCAGGTGCTGTGACGGACACGCTTCCTGAAACAACTGAAACCTCAAACATTTTTTGATTTTCACGTGCCTTTACATTGAATCGCGTTCCTAATACCCTTATTCTTACCTCACCACTTTGAATCAGAAAAGGGCGTGTTTTATCGTGAGCAATATCAAAAAAACCTTCACCGCTAAACGTCACATTTCTTCTATCTTTCCGGAAATTCTTCGGGTAGGAAATCGCGGCATCAGCATGCATCCAGACCGAACTTCCGTCAGGGAGCTTATGCATGACCATCCGCGGCTCATTATTTTGGAAATAAATTGTGTCTGTGATGCTCTGTTCTTTTGTATCAGTAGAGGCAATTTGAGTCGTAATTTCAGCGCGCTGGCTAAAAAAATAAAATCCTATTCCGATCAGCAGTGAAGCTGCTATACCGCTTAACCAGATCAGATTTGGAGATATTGTTTTTATTTTGACTTCCCTTTTATGGATTTGCGTTTGTATATATTCGAATGTTTCTTCCTGTAAATGAGACTGTTCTGAATCAGAAAGGGTATCCAGATAATCCGTTTTGCCATTTATTGATGCATACCATTTATCCACCAGTTCTTTTTCCTGAGCTGTGCATTGATCATTAAGGTATTTCTCCAACAGGAAGGCAGAAGGGACAGGTTGATTCATACAGGGTTTTAGTTATTATTTTAAAACCAAGTCGTATGAAAACAGGCTTACCCTTAGTCGCTCTGAAAATATTTTTTATAAAGGTTTACAGCCAATTTAAATTTTGATTCTACCTTGTCAATCGGTATGTTTATAATACTTACGTTCAGTGACTTACTGTCAACGGAAAGCCCTATTTCTTCTCAAAAACATCTTATTATGAAATTTATCTACCTAACTTTTCTTACCGTTTTTTCTGTAAGCAGTGTATTCGCGCAACGAACGGTTATTTATTGCGGCAATTTGTTTGATGGTACCAATGGTGCGATCAGACCCACGGTTACTGTGATTGTTGAAAAAAATAAAATTGTTTCCATTGAAAACGGATACTCGCCAGCACTTTCAGCAGATAAAGTGATTGACCTGAAAAATAAAACCGTGCTACCCGGACTGATTGATATGCATGTACATCTGGAAGGTGAAACGAGCAAAGATCAGTTTCAAAAACGAATTCAGCAGAATATGGCGGACGTCGCTTTTGATGCACAAAAAAATGGTGTTACAACCTTGATGGCGGGATTCACAACAGTTCGGGATCTGGGTGGAAGCGGTGCCAATATCGCTTTGCGGAATGCAATTAACAGAGGAGTGGTTGCTGGTCCAAGGATTCTTACATCAGGAAAAACCATTGCAACTACGGGTGGACATGGAGATCCGTCAAACGGTATCAAACCGGAACTGCAACTCCCGCCAGCTGCTTTGGATGGTGTGATCAATAGTCCCGATGAGGCGCGTCAGGCCATTCGTCAACGTTACAAAGATGGTGTTGACTGGATCAAAATCACAGCGACCGGCGGTGTTTTGAGTATAGCCAAAAATGGAAAAGGTCCCCAGTTTCAACCGGACGAATTAAAGGCACTTATTGAAACAGCTAATGATTATGGACTGAAAGTGGCGGCGCATGCACACGGAGCGGAAGGTATGAAACGTGCACTGCGCGCTGGTGTTACGACAATCGAACACGGTTCATTTCTGGATGACGAGTGTATCAAACTTTTTAAGGAAAAAGGGGCATATCTGGTTCCGACCATTATTGCCGGAAAAACAGCTTCGGATTCTGCCAAAATTCCGGGATACTATCATCCGCTTGTTGTTCCAAAAGCTTTGGAAACCGGGAAAATGATCCAGGAATCCTTCGCAAAAGCATACAAAGCTGGTGTGAAGATTGGATTCGGAACGGACGCTGGTGTATATGTACACGGAAAAAATGCCAAAGAATTTGTTTACATGACCGAAGCCGGAATGCCGATGGCAGAAGCGCTGCTTGCGGCAACACGTACCAATTCTGAAATATTAAGCATGAAAGATCAGATTGGTTCTGTTGAAGTTGGAAAACTGGCAGATATTATTGCCGTTGATGCAGATCCGATAACAGATCCGACGGTGATGATGAATGTTACTTTTGTGATGAAGGACGGGGTGGTTTATAAGTTGAAGTAAGAGGAATTTAAACGGAGACAACCAGACAAGTTATCAACTGGCTGGTTGTCTCTTTTTAAATTTATAGTATGGTGATTTTTAATTTCGTCAGGTTTTGGAGGCGCTTAAAATCAGATTTATTAAAAGTGTAAATTTCATTACAATAGGCTTCTGCAATAGCAAGATGAATACAATCGTTGGTATTATTGAAACCAATTTGTTTACCCAACTCAATCGCCCTGAGCAAATCGGAAACTTCATATGATACTGGCCGAGAAGATAAAAAATTGTAAAGCATAGCTTCAATATCCTCCGATTTCTGTCCTAATTTATGAAGAACAAAAGCAATTTCCTGAAGACATAAAAGAGAAATGAAAAATTGATTCTTTTCCGTAGCCGATTGATATAGATGATTAGCCTGTTTATGTTTCACTACATCCTGGGGCAGAAGAAAGTGAATCAGAACATCAGCGTCAAAATAAATCACAGGTTAACATCATTTGCCATAGAGGAAAGATCCAGATTGGGGTCTATCTTCATGTTCTTGAATCTTTCCCTTATTTCAAGTGACTTTTTATAGATCTCCCTCTGATCAATTATTTTGTCATTTTCCAGGTCTGTGACATTGATTAAGATCTCTTTTTTACCAAAGATCAATTGGATATTTTTGATAAATTCCTGATTCAAATTTTCCGTATTTACTCTAAATGTGTGTTGCATGGTCTTATGGTTTGATAATTATTAAAGTTAGCTGTATTTTGAAAACTTTAAAATTTTAAATGCGGAATATTCTGAATTTGAATAATTTAAATAAAATAACTACTTCTTCCCATACCTATTAAAAACCTTCAATATCTTCTCATAAATTTCTGTGTTTTCATATACTCCTCTAAAATCCATAGAATGCGGACCATACGCAAAGACGGGAACCATGACAGAGGTATGATCATTGGTGCTGAAATGGCCGTCGACATATCCTTTTTTCAAATCACCGTCCAGTAAAGTCAATCCGCCGGTTTCATGATCCGCTGTTACGATCACAAGTGTTTCACCGTTACTATCGGCAAAACGCAAGGCTTCTCCGATCAGCTGGTCGAAATCAAGCATTTCCGTCACAACGTATGGGACCTTATTGGCGTGTCCGCCGTAGTCAATCTGTGCGCCTTCGGCCATCATGAAAAATCCTTTTTCGTTTTTGGACAGCGATTGCTGCGCTTTTGTGAAAGCTTCGGTAAGGAAATTACCACGACCATTCAGAATGGATACTGTTTTGGAATCATCTAATAGTACAAACGGAGTTTTCAAGGTATTCAAATCCTGCCATTTATTTGAATACTGAATTCCCTTTATGCGAAGTGAATCAGAAATCTTTTCTTTGTCAAAAAGTGGTGCTCCGCCTCCAATCAGAACCTCGACAGGTGATCTCAGATAATCATGGGCTATTAACGCTTCCATACTCCTGTCGGAACGGTGTGCGAAAAAGGCAGCTGGTGTAGCGTCAACAATATTTCCGGCTGAGATGAGTCCGGTTTTAATACCAAGTGGTTTGATTCTGTCGGGCAAAGTTGGCAGCGCAACGTTATTTGTGTCAACGCCAATCGCTCTGTTTCTTGTCTTTTTCCCGGTGGCCATCGCTGTTGCGCCAGCCGCAGAATCTGTTATGTAACTATCAGCAGCACTGGTTTTGGAAAAACCGATATTTAGAAATCTGGTTAGATTGAGTTCTCCGCGGTTAGCTGTTACCCCGGAATAAATCTGTGTCAGCCCCATACCATCACCAATAAGTAAAATTACATTTTTGACTTTTGACTGCTTATCATTATTACGATAAGTCGGTTTGTAGAGCGGCTGTATTTTGTCAGCGGTAAATTCTGCATCCGGACGGTTTCTCAAATAAGGACCCAATTCTTCAACCTTATCCGTGTTAAGATAATCCAGCCCCAGATTCATCAGCATTTTCCAGGCATTCACATTGTCCGGCGTTGCCCATAGACGCACTTTTTTACCCTGGTCATGCACCTTTTTTATAACAGCCTGAATGGCGTCTTTCTCACTTTTTACCAAAACACCTTTACCGTTCCAATGCGTATATTTTGCAAAATCCTGACTGATCAGCCCAACTTTTTCCAGTTGTGCTTTGGTATACTGAACTTCTGGTCGTCCGTCAAAAAACAGATAATCAGGGTATTGATCAAATTCCTGTGGAGGTGGCACATCACCGCTTAAAACAAGTTTTACGGGACCTTTTGGATAAAAAATATTGGTATGCGGTTTGAGTATTTTTATCAGGGCCGGAATGGTTTCTTTGCCAGGCGTCTTCAAATCGATCAGTAACTGCAGGCCAAGACTTTTATCGGGATAAATACTTCCTTTATTTTTCTCGATCTGATCAAGGATTGGTTTTAAATACAGAGCGTCAAACGTATTTTTTGAAGTAATATATTTTTGATCATGCGCCACAAAAATGCTGTCATTTTTTAGAAAAATATCTGCTTCAATTGAACCAAATTGCTGATAATAAGCTCTGAAAAAGGGGATGTTCTGCTCGTAGTCGTTGTGTGAATGGGCTTGTGCGGTGGTATAATGTACGGGACTTTGTGCATCAGCCTGATTAACAAAAAGAAAAGCGGAAAGGATTGCTGGAATTATAAACTTCATAAAAGGGAAAGACGTTCTGTCTGAACGAAAATTGGATAAATATTAGTTTCGAATAAAAGTCGTGTGTGAGAGAAATTACCCTTAGCCGGGTTATAAAAATAATTGATAAAAAATTATCAGGTAAGCAAGATGTTCTTTCAAATGTTGTCTTAAAATGCGGAGAGCCTTTGTAATATGCTGTTCAACAGTTTTTTCAGAAATAATCAGTTCAGCTGCAATTTCACGATTGGTCAGTCCCTGGCGACTTCTGACGAAAACTTCCCGGCATTTGGCAGGTAACATATCAAGTGCACGTTCATATTTATTTTGAAGATCTGCCGTAAGAACGGTCTGGTCTGTCAATTCGGAAATGGTGGATGCCTGAATTTCCCACTGGTTGTAATGATGTTTTCTGGTAAATTCCTTCCTGTAAAAATTGATTATGGATTTCTTTGCGACAGCAAAAAGAAAGGGACGGCAAGTCTGGATCTGATTTTTTTGACGCTGCTGCCAGATATTTACAAACAATTCCTGAACAATTTCCTGCGCTGAAAACTGATCACCAACTTTGGAATAAACATAATTGAACAAAACCTTGAAATACCGTTCGTAGAGCTCACCAAATGCAAGTTCGTCGTCCTGACCAATCAGTTCGAGAATATTTTCATCAGAATAGGTAAGGTACAACTGGCTCATGATTTTCAAGGCCTTAATCATTGTAAATTAAGGTAAGAAACTTTTAACAAAAATCAGCCTAAATTTGCTCAAACACTTCACTTGAAAGTTAAGTAATCACTTTGATTTTTTGTTTTTTGATAACAAAAAGTTAATAAAGTTAAAAATTTTACACAATTTAGTACTAACCAAGTGAGAAGTTGTATTTTGCCCACCCAATCTATCAGAAGTATTACGTTTAATTTTTTATGTACAGGTATCCCGTCACTTCGCGCATTCTGCTTGCTATTGATTGTATCATTTTTGGTTTTGACGGAAAGGATATAAAACTACTCCTCGTAAAGCGAAATCTGGAACCGGAAATGGGGAAATGGTCACTCATGGGCGGTTTTCTCAGAGAGGATGAAGATCTTGAAGTAGGGGCGGGCAGAATTATTTACGATCTCACCGGATTAAAAAACATTTATGTTGAGCAGCTTGAAACATTCGGGAAGGTAAAGCGCGATCCGGCAGAAAGAACCGTATCGGTCGTTTTTTTTGCTTTGATACAAATTGAAGAACATGATTCCGAAGCTGTAAAAAGTCACAATGCTTCCTGGATCAGTCTTGATCAGCTTCCAGGATTGATTTTTGACCATGATGATATGGTCAGCCGGGCTATTGAGCACCTGCGTTATAAGGCGGCACTGCATCCGATAGGGTTTGAACTATTACCGGAGCTTTTTACAATTCCACAGTTGCAAAAGTTATACGAAGCGATTTATAACACACCGCTCGACCGGCGGAATTTCAGTAGAAAACTGCTTTCAACAGGTTTGCTGATCGATACTGGTTGTAAGAACAGTAATTCTACCACCAAAAAAGCGACATTGTATAAGCTTGATACCATTCGTTATAAAGAGAAATTTCACGCTTTCTGGAACTTCATGCCGGATTCAATGAAACCTGTTAAAATTTAATTGAAGGGTGAATTTTGAAATTGAAAGACGCAATAAATGTAATTTTAATTGTGTCACATATACACTATAAATAAAATATATTACATTTACAAACCGATTAATCATAGTTGTTGAACGATTCTACTGTTTGCAGGCAGAACTTTCAAGATCATCCCTATTTGAAAATATATTTATCCTGAACTTTAAAGTATTTCAGCAGTCTTGCATATGAAAAATAAGTACGTTATAGGTATTGATTATGGTACCGATTCGGTTCGGGCGTTGGTTGTAAATGCGCATACCGGAGAAACAGCGGGCACGGCTGTGCATGAATACAAAAGATGGAAAGAAGGAAGATATTGCGATCCAGCCATTTCCCGATTCAGGCAGCATCCGCTGGATTATCTCGAAGGACTGGAATCTTGCGTAACTGATGCATTAAAAAATGCCGGTGCGGAGGTTCGTGAAAACGTGACCGGAATTTCAATAGATACAACAGGATCCACTCCTGTGGCGGTAGATAGAAATGGTACGCCGCTATCACTTCTGCCTGAATTTGCTGAGAATCCGAATGGGATGTTTATTCTTTGGAAAGATCATACTGCGAACGCTGAGGCAGAAGAAATTAATCATCTTGCGCATCACTGGGATACAGATTATACCAAATACGTGGGAGGAATTTATTCATCCGAATGGTTTTGGTCAAAAATATTAAAAACGTTAAGGATCGATGAAAAGGTACGTGATGCAGCATTTTCATGGGTTGAGCACTGCGACTGGATTTCAGCGGAACTAACTGGGAATACTGATCCGTTAACCATGCACCGGTCGCGCTGTGCGGCAGGGCATAAAGCGTTATGGCATAATGAATTTGACGGACTTCCGTCGGAAGAGTTTTTCGTTGCGCTGGATCCGCTTTTAGCAGGAATTCGTGACCGGCTTTTTTCAAAAACAGAAACATCTGATAAACCGATGGGAACCATTTCTGCTCAGTGGGCGGAAAAATTGGGTATTCCGTTGGATGTAACTATTGGTGTCGGCGCATTTGATTGTCACATGGGTGCGGTGGGAGCCTTAATCGAACCTTATGCACTTTGCAAAGTAATCGGAACTTCAACCTGCGATATGCTGGTGGCTCCAAATGAAGAAATCGGTCATTTGCTGATACAGGGAATTTGTGGTCAGGTTGATGGCTCGATCGTGCCAGGCATGTTGGGTATGGAGGCCGGACAATCGGGTTTTGGAGACATATATGCCTGGTTTGCCAAACTCATTACTACGCCTGTTGCCGGGATTTTGGGAGAAAGCGCGGCCAAAGAACTTTCTGAAAAACTGCTTCCACATTTGTCATCACAGGCAGCCCAGCTGCCCGTAACTGAAAATGACATTGTGGCCATAGACTGGCTCAACGGCCGGCGTACGCCTGATGCCAATCATACCTTGAAAGGGGCAATTCTGGGGCTAAATCTTGCGAGTGATGCAGCGGCTGTTTTCAAAGCACTCGTTGAAGCAACTGCTTACGGTTCAAAAAGTATTGCTGATCGTTTCGTACGGGAGGGGGTGCCTATTCGTGAAGTTATTGCCATTGGTGGGGTCGCAAAAAAATCCGGTTTTGTGATGCAGACTTTGGCTGATGTGATGAACATGCCAATTAAAGTGGTATCATCAGATCAGGCCTGTGCACTTGGAGCAGCCATGTTTGCTGCGGTTGCCAGTGGCATTCATAAGACACTTTCCGAAGCCCAGCAAGCCATGAACTCCGGTTTTGATACAACATATTATCCAAGGCCTGAAACCGCTTTAATATATGAAAAGCTTTACCAGCGCTATCTGAAAGCAGGAAAGTTTGTTGAATTTGGTACAAAAGAAAATTCATTTGAAGATTTGAAAGCAGTTTAATAACAGTAATTATCCAAACTAATTTATACCCGATCAGCCTCCATGTTGGACTTAACGAAATTTGAAATATGGTTTGTAACCGGTAGCCAGGATTTATACGGAGAGGATACGCTCCGTCAGGTAGCGGAACATTCCCAGATAATAAGTGATTTTTTTGACAAAAATTCTGAAATACCGGTTCGTGTTGTTTTTAAACCGGTTGTCAAATCTCCTGAGGAAATATACCGTATTTGTCAGGATGCCAATATGGCTGCAAGTTGTGTTGGAATTGTAGCGTGGATGCATACTTTTTCACCGGCCAAGATGTGGATTCGCGGTTTACAAATACTCCAAAAGCCGCTGCTGCATTTACATACCCAATTCAACCGTGATATTCCATGGAAGGATATTGACATGGATTTCATGAACCTGAACCAGTCTGCGCATGGCGACAGGGAGTTTGGTTACATCATGACGCGGATGAGGATTAATCGTAAGGTTATCGTTGGTCACTGGCAGCAAAATGATGTCATTGAAGGAATTGCTTCATGGTCGAGAGTAGCGACCGCCAGACAAGACCTGAACGGGGCGCGATTTGCTCGCTTTGGGGATAATATGCGGCAAGTTGCTGTAACTGACGGAGATAAAGTTGCGGCAGAAATGACATTTGGATTTTCTGTAAATACCTATGCCGTCGGAGATCTGGTAAAAGTTATCAACCAGGTTTCTGATGAAGCTGTTGATAAATTAATTACGGAATATGAAGATCAGTACCAACTGGTTTCATCTCTTCGGAAAGGAAATGAAAAATATAGCGCGTTACAGGATGCAGCGCGGATTGAACTTGGTTTAAAGTATTTTCTGGAAGACGGTAATTTCAAGGGATACACCAATACGTTCGAAGATTTATACGGAATGAAGCAGTTGCCGGGAATCGGCTCGCAACGTATGATGGCTGCCGGTTATGGTTATGCGGGAGAGGGCGACTGGAAAACCGCTGCAATGGTTCGCGCACTAAAAGTGATGGGAAGCGGCCTGCCGGGTGGGAATTCTTTTATGGAGGATTATACGTATCATTTCAATCCGGATAGAAATTTGGTTTTAGGATCGCATATGCTCGAAATCTGCCCAACGATTGCTGATGGAAAACCCTCCTGTGAAATTCATCCATTGGGAATAGGAGGAAAAGAAGATCCTGTACGCCTGGTTTTTAATGCACCGGCCGGTCCCGCCATAAACGTTTCTCTCATTGATATGGGCAACCGGTTTCGTTTGCTGGTGAATGAGGTTGAAGCCGTTGCTGTGGATGAAGAATTGCCGAAACTTCCTGTGGCCCGTGCGCTTTGGAAACCTGCGCCTGATATGAAGACGGGTTGTGCGGCCTGGATTTATGCCGGTGGTGCACATCATACGGTTTTCAGTCAGAATCTGGGTACGGAACAGATTGAGATGTTTGCAGAAATGGTAGGTATTGAGCTCGTTGTTATTGATAAAAACACAACCTTACGTCAACTGAAAAATGAGCTGCGGTGGAGCGAAGCATATTACAAGTGATGCAGTCAAATTAAATGCTATCTCAAAATTAGTCAATATAATAGTCGGTTCAGCCCGGTTTATTAGCTTAATAAAATGTTATATAAATATCTAAAAGAACAGGTTTACGAAGCCAATATGGAAATTCCGAAGGAAGAACTGGCTATTGTTACCTTTGGAAATGTCAGCGGAGTTGACCGCACAGCCGGTGTTGTGGCCATAAAACCAAGCGGTGTGCCATATCGAAAGCTGAAGGTTGAAGATATCGTTATTGTTGATCTTGATAATGTTTTGGTTGAAGGCAATATGCGTCCATCGTCTGATACAAAAACGCATACGCTGCTTTACAGAAATTTTCCAACAATCGGCGGCGTTTGTCATACGCACTCCACCTATGCAGTGGCCTGGTCGCAGGCAGGGATGTCGATTCCTAATCTCGGTACAACCCACGCCGATCACTTGGTGGCACCTGTTCCTATTACAGAAGTAATGACAGACGAAATGATCCAGGGAGATTATGAGCATGAAACAGGGAACCAGATATTAAATCTTTTCAACCGTTTATCTCTTAGTCCGGAAGAAGTGGAAATGGTTTTGGTGGCCTGTCATGGGCCGTTTACCTGGGGGAAAGACCCTGGCAAGGCAGTTTACAATGCAGTCGTTCTGGAAGAAATAGCAAAAATGGCGTATCTGACCATGCAAATTAATCCAGATGTTGCCTCAATAAAACAAAGCCTCATTGATAAACACTTTTTCAGAAAACACGGAAAAAACGCTTATTATGGACAGGGTAATGGTTAATTATTAATTGTTAAGGGTTAATGGTGGAAAGTGAGATTTTGTTGATTTGATTGAGTTATTGGAATTAGAATGATTAGTCGTTCCAGGCTTAATATGCAATTTGTCGATTTTAAGCAACAAATGGGGTTTTCTAGGTATTAACTAGTTATGAAGCTAGGAACAAAGCAACAATGCCCAATTACGCCATCATTAACAATTAACAATTAATCATTAAAATATTATTTTGTCCCTGTTTTTTTAGCAAGTTCTCTCATTTGCTGAAATGCTTCCTGGCGTGTCATGCGTTTTTCGCTTGATTTAGCTGCCTGAATGGAGTCTTTGTCAAACCGGCCTTTAAAAAAGTTAAGCAATGCAATAATCATAATCCTGTGTTTGAATATTTTTATATACGGTAAATCCTGAATAAAAGATTACCACTCAAAGCTAAATAAACAAATTCGAAAATTCTACTGCAAGCAGTATCGCGTTTTGAGAACTTTGTAGAGAAAGATGTTTTTAGATCACGGATTCTTTTTGTTCTTTTAGCATGTTGTCTTCGAGGATTCTTCTTAGTTTTCCACCCGGTACAAAATCACCGTCAATCCATCTTACAAAATTCTTTGAATGAGATTTGTAAATTTCTATGGACAAAGGTTTAATCCCACTATGTTCCACTTCTTTTACGTATTGTTCGTGTAGTCTTTTTATTTCAAGTAATGTTTTAATATCAGTTTTCATTTTCGGGTTATAATACATGGTGCTGAGTTAATGAATACTAAACATTAATAAAAACATACCCAGCATGTAACCGATTACAATTTTGTTAAAACAATTATATATAAACTACAAATTGTTTTATAAAAATAATTTTCAAAGTTATTGATTAATTACCTTTTGTGCCGCAGTTGTAGATATTTATTACACTCTGGTAATATGTGCAGCAGAATTTTAATCCGATGAGGAGCCGGACAGTGCAGGAGAACAAAATTTAATAAATGGTCAGTTAATCAGAATCGTTTTAAGAACCCCTATTTCCAGAGGTTTTGACAATAGATCGATGATTGAAGCGCTGGCTTTGGCTTTGTCAATATCCCGGGTATCAATGGTTGAAGACAACATGTAAATCCGGATCTTCTCCTTAATATGTTCAGGAAGCAGATCAAACTGTTCGATAAATTCGAATCCATTCATGCCCGGCATTTGCAGATCAAGTAATATTACGATCTCGGGAAGGTTTTCACCCTCGCTTGCCAGATATTCAAGGGCGTCCTGAGCAGAATTAAAGGGCCGAACGGAATTGCCTATACCGCTTTTAATAATTAACTTTTCGTAAATAAATAAATCAAAGGCGCTATCGTCAATTAAGATAAAATCAAACTGAGCAGTCATAATTTCTATTTATTTACTGAAGGAATATTTATTTCAAAAATACTGCCCTCACCCAACGTTGATGTAACCTTAATTTCTCCTTCCAGCTTATTAATGGCTTCATGTACAATATAAAGCCCTATACCTGAGCCGCTATTTGTAGCACCAGCGCGGTAAAACATTTTAAATATTTTTTCCAGATCATCTTTTTTTATCCCGAGTCCATTGTCTTCAAAAGTAATTGAAGTATGGGCCGGTGTGGCAAGAATCGTTAATTTAATAAATGACTTTTCCTTTTTTGTATCCTGGAATTTTACAGCATTAGTGATCAGATTATTAAAGATAATTCTAAGCTTCATCATATCCGATTCAAAAACACCGGTTTGTTTGATGTCTGTCGTCATTTCAATATTTTCGAATTCCGGCAGGTACTTAATTGCTTCGGTGACATCATTGACGAGCTCTTCAAAATTAATCGGAGTGATGGTGGCTACACCACGGGCATTTTTGTAATAATCAATGATATTGATAATGAATGTATCCAGTTTTTTTACAGATTGCTTGATCAGGTCCAGATACTCATTTTGAGACTCAACATTTTCCTCCATCAATGCCAGGTTGACAATACCTAAAACCGACATCAATGGCGCTCTCAGGTCGTGGGAGGCACTATAAACAAATTTATCAAGTTCTTCGTAAGCTTTTTCCAGATCAAGATTCCTTTGCTTTAATTCGGCTCTGGTACTGAAAATCTCAAAGGCGTGGGTTATGGCATTTTCTACATAGGTATAATCCCAGGGTTTATCAATAAACCTGAAAACTTCTCCTTTGTTGATAGCGTCAATTGCCGCACTGATATCCGTATGTCCAGTGATTAGAATTCTGATCGGTTCAGGAAATCTTACTCTGATTTTTTCAAAAAACTGGGTTCCGGTCATTCCCGGCATTTTCTGATCTGCGAGGATAATATGGAAATCTTTTTGTTCCATAAAAGTCTCTGCCTCAACTACGGATGTGGTTGTGGTAATGTTGTATTGTTTACGAAAAGATGCCTTGAACGATTGCAGATTATGCTCCTCATCGTCAATGTATAGTATGCGTATCTGTTTTTCAGTCATTGATTTAGGTAAGGCTATTTTTCTTGGTTATCGGGAGCGTAATTATAAACTCCGTTCCCTGGTTGACTTCTGATATTACTTCAATTGTTCCGTAATGTACTTCAATAATCTTAAAAACGATAGATAATCCTAAACCGGTACCCTCACCGACATCTTTGGTTGTGAAAAAAGGATCATAAATTTTGGCTTTCACCTCTGGGCTCATTCCGGAGCCATTATCTTTTATGGAAATAGTAACATGCTCATTGTCTTTCAGGAAAGTTTTAACCCATATGGTAGGCTTCCTGTCGGTTAAATTGCTTTTTTGAACGGCATAAATTGAATTGGTCAGTATATTCATAAAAACCTGATTCATTTTCCCGCCATAACACTCCACATTTGGTATGCTTCCCAGATTTTTGTGAAGTTCAAGATTGGTTCCCATCTGATAATTCAGGATTACCAGCGTTGATTCAATTCCTTCATTTAAATTTACAAAATTAAGGTCCGATTCATCAAGTCTTGAAAATACTTTCAGCCCCTTCACTATTTCAACTGTGCGTCTGGCGCCGTCTTCCATTCCGGAAAGCAGTAACCCGATCTCTGTCTTGACATAATCCAGATCCAGCTCTTCTTTCAGCTTTTCAATTTGATTCAGTTTGGTATGTATACCCTCCAGGGAATCAATTTGTTGCACATCATTGTATTCCGTCAGAATCTCCATCACATCATCTATATCCCTTCTTAATGGCATAATGTTGGAGCTTACGAAGTTAATCGGATTATTAATTTCGTGCGCAATACCAGCGGTGAGTTGACCAAGTGACGCCATTTTTTCAGATTCAATCAATTGGGATTGAGCATCTTTCAATTTATTAAGCGTGTCTTCCAGGTCACTATTGGTTTGTGTTAATTCAATCGTTCTTTCAGAAACTTTCTTTTCTAGAGAAACATTTTGTTCGCGGATGATTTTTTCATTTTCGAGCGAAATTCTGAGTGCCTGTTCCTGCGATAGTTCCCTTTCCTTTTTCAATATATTAATTTTATCTGCCAGTGCAAAAGAAAGCAATATTACCTCTATTGCAGTGCCAAATTGCATGGTATAATTTGTAAAAAGATTATACGGCAGTAAGTTTAGGTTACGCATCACAAACAATACCAATCCAAGAAGAAAAATGGACCAGGCAAGCAGGAAAAATTTAGCAGGACGATAACCTTGCAATGATAATTTCAATGCAACAACAAATGTCAGAATGGCTCCGATTAATCCACCCAGGTCAACAAAACGGTAGCTTAACATACCGTCGCCGGTTATGGAGAAAAATACTGCCAGGGTGTAGAGGGCAATAATGCCATAAAGAAGATTATTCCAAATGGGCATCCTTCCGGCCATGTGCAGGAATTCACGTATGAAAAGGATCGCGAAAGTGCCGGCAAGTGCCGAAAACCACACAATCGCCGAGTTATTAAGTGACTGAACGGATGGCCATAAATATTTGAATGTATAACCATTCAGCGTTGTTTGGGCTAATCCTATGAACAGGATATACAACACGTAATATAAATAACTTTTATCACGGGTAGAAAAGAAAATAAACAGGTTGTACAGAATCATGACCAGTATAATTCCAATGAATATTCCTGTAATGATTTCACTTAAAAGCGCGGATTGGAAAAAGCCGTTTTCTGTACGAAGTATCAGAGGAAGCACGACCTGTCTGCCTCCTTTAATTTTGAGATAAAAAGTTTTAGATGTTCCCTGTTTTACGTTTATTTTGAAAACAATACTCTGATGATTTACTTCTCTCTGACTGAATGAAGAATTTTCAAGAACCGATTTTTCTTCGATTCGTCCGGAATCAAGGGCAAAAAGCTCACAGGAATGAAGCATGGGATAGGCCAGTTCCAGAAACATCTTACGCTCCTCGCTGTCATTTTTTACCGTAAACCTGATCCAGTAGGTAGATTTGCTAAGCCCGAGATTTGGCGTTTCGCTGGTGCTTTTTACGAAATTTGCCGAAGCCGGGAAATTCGGGAATTTATACTCATTTTTTGTATCCTCAGCGATTTCAAGAAATTTCCCGATCAGTATGTCCTGTCCGCGAAAATCAACTTCCCCGGCTTTTAACCGAAGAGGAGAAAGGATAATTAAAAAAAGAAACAAAAATCCGGAGAATTTCATCATGTTGGTGTTACAATTTGGTATTATAGTATATATCCATTTCTCCTTTCGGACCCTTTTCAATAGCTTCCTGAACAGGATTCTGGCGTAAATCAAAAATTCTTTCTCTTTCCTCTCCATTTGCGCCCGGCAGATTTTCAATATCCTTGATAATCAGTGCAGTAGCCACCAGTCCTTCTTTGGGATAATAAAAAGTGCCGTTGTTTCCCAGATCCCTTATAATTTCAAATCCCACCCGGGCACAATTCCGGAGTGTAGCCGGTGAACAAAGCGCCATGAGATATTTTACGCCTACCTGAGTAGCTATGGCAACACCGATTCGACCAAGAAAGATACTGCCAATTCCATAACCTGCCACTTCTTTTGAATTAAACAGTCCGCAAAATTCTGCAATGCTTTCATTGCCAATGTTATCAACGTACTGATAAATTCCCTGGTCAATTTTTGCAATGGCATCTTCCATCGGCATTTTCATTTCGTTGGAGCGGATCTGAATTCTGCCTCCTCCATAAATCTTCTCGCCATCTTCGGATTCAACGAGCACGACATAGGTTTGCGGATCATGCAGCCAGTCTATACTGGCAGAAGTAACCTTTTTAACGCCGTAAGATTCTAATACTTTTCTATGGCCTTCTACGTATCTCAAACTGGTTTCAACATCGTCTGGCGACTTGAATGCTCTGATTTTGGCTACCATTACATTTCGTTGTTTTTAATAAGCAATATCTCCGATAAAGGCAGGCGGGCAGATTTGGCAGAAGGTTTCTCTGCCTTTGCAATTTTAAACACGAAAATTTCTGCCTGATCTGTTCCCGAAGGAATGATATCCTGAAATTTTTCTCTGAGTATGACAAGCTTTTGAATCTCGCCGGTATCCAGTCCTGAATCGGAAGCTGCCCTTAAACGCGGAAATAAATGTAGCGGTGCGCTGAATGGATAAATTGCATAACCCAGTGCTTCGGCTTTTAACCATAAACGTTGCATCGCAATTCCTCCCAAAAAATAATTAGCCGGCTGCGTTCCGGATATCGTTATGATCCCTATTCCTGATGCCGTGCCGGCATTTCGGATCATACCGTCTACCAGGGCATTGCCGCCGTCAATGTTTTTAAGCGTTTGCGCAATTTTGGGGTCTTTGATTATAGAATAGGCAGCCAGCTGTGCAGGAACCATTCCAAGATTTTGTACGTCAATACCGTCACCGGATTTTGCTGATTCTTCCGGTGTCCAACGGATATCACGCTGATAAAAATCCTTATGTCCCGCATCGTTTAAAAGATTGATTCGTTCGCAGGATCCAATGATTTCACCCAGATCCAGGATTTTCTGTTTGTCACTGATAAAATGCAGTTCGGCATCTGGTATACTTTCAGTGGCGTCTTTCAGTATTTTTAGATCCTGATCGGAAATTTCAAATGGTTGAGAAGGATTCCGATTCGTTGACCGTACAGCAATATACTCCACAGATTCGGGTGCGTAAACGACTTCAAAAATGTCAGTTTTTTCATCCGTTTTATGAAAATCAATAACGGCAACAAGATTTTGTTTTGATTCCAGCGGGAATAACTGACTCTTTATTTTGAAACCGTGTTGATTCGCTTTAAGTAAAACATTTTCATAAGCAGCACCCAAAGCAATGTGCGGCAAAAGATCACCAAAGCCTGCAAAGGAATGTGACCGGCACTGATCGTGAAAAAGATATAGTCTGCTGTTTCTGTACAGCCATTTCCAGGGCTGGTCATTTGCATTAGAGGGTGCCAGGCCTGCGGCTTTTATGATATCTGTAATAATTTCATTATCAGGAGCAGCTGAATTCTGCTCAGCAGGGATAGTATCAGCGATTATTACAGCCTCTGAAAATGAAAAAGGTTCGTATGGATTTGTACTGGCTAATGTTTTCGCTTCCGGTATTTTGTTTCCTATAATACTTTCCAGATCAACATAATACCTTCCGGATTCATTGTACTGGTTCAGGAGGATTCTGCGGCAGACATCCGTTACTACACCGCCACCCAAAGTTACGGCACTTGCCAGCTGAGGCCAGGTGCTGATGGTCTGACCGATTTCAATCAGCGACAACTGGCCACGTAGAGAACTGTTGCGGGCGTCTATGATCTTCAGAACCAGTGGGAGCCGGTCTTCGGGGCTTATGTTTTTTAATCTTTCCTCGGGAATACCTTCCAGATATCCGTGTAAAATCGGGCGGTCATTTTCAAGGTCAAAGCGCTCTACATCTAGCATGCCCTTATCGCTCGTTTCCATTACCACTGGAATCTGGTATTTCTTTGCCATTTGCCGGCAGGCAATTTTTATTTCCAGCCCATCGCATTCGTCAATCAGGATATCCAGCTTCCCGTCATCCATTAAAAACGATTCAAGATTTCCTTCTGTAATTCCTTCCTGATAACATTCTATTTCAAGAAACGGATCTATTTCGGCAATTTCACGTGCTGTGACAACACATTTATTAAGACCGATATTTTGGATACCTGTTTTGATACGATTAAGATTACTAAGTTCTATGGTATCAAAATCAGCGAGTTTGAGCTTACTGCATATGCGCTCGGTGGCAATACTGAGTGCTACGGCATGGCCAACGGATAATCCAATAATACCAATTTTTTTACCAAACAGACCGGTCTGTTCTGATGGTGTAATTTTGAATTGATTCCGGCTGGTGCGTAATTCAATAAATTCTTCCCTGTTCAGAATATGAATGATACGATTGAGCCAGGGATAATAAACCCAAACGCCTTCTTCATTGCTGTTTCGGTCAGCGATCCATTTACTATAAAGGATTTCGGTTTCGGCGGGACTTAATCTCTGTTTAGGACTTCTGATCTTGAAAAGTTCTTGTTTTTGGGAGGGAAATAAGTCAAGAAGAATTTTATCCGGCTTTATAGAAATTAGTTCATCGAATTTTTCTTTGTCAGTGTCTTTACTTAATTCAAAGATAACGGGCAAAAAGGTTTCACTTAAATTTAAATCGTCGTACATTTTTTAGATGGCGTTGAGCAGTTATTTTCCTGTAATTCGATGAGAAGTTTTGTGCGTGTGACAATCTAAACATAATTTTACTAGAACAATAATAAAACCGGTTACATATCAAAATTGATATATTCGGAGTAACGGATAAGAGGAGGTTAGGCTGACAAAATCAAGAAATTGAAATACATATTCTTTTAAGATTGCCAATTTCAATGTAAACTGACATATCGTTTTCAAAATATGTTTAAATTATGTTCAAACATATATATTTGCAAGGACACAATAAAATTGCAGTCTAAATATTATTACCTTTTTTGAAATAAATCATGTATTTTTAGAAACATGAATTTATGAGATTAGTTCAGAGTTTACAATCAATAAAATGGAAAGCCCCGAGAAAATAAGTATCCTTTATGTGGATGATGAATTAAATAATTTAAATTCTTTTAAAGCAGCCTTCAGAAGAGATTTTAATGTACTGACTGTTACTTCCGGGAAGGAAGGTCTGGAAGTATTAAAATCCAATAGGGTTCATGTTATTATCACCGATCAAAGAATGCCGGAAATGACCGGTGTCGATTTCTTAATTGAAGTTTTGAAAGAATATACTGATCCGATCCGTATACTATTAACCGGATATTCAGATATCAACGCTGTCATTGACGCTGTAAATAAAGGCCATATTTACTATTACCTGAATAAGCCCTGGGATGAACAACAGCTGCGCATCATTATAAAAAATGCTTACGAAATTTTTAGTCTGAGAGAAAAAAACAGAGAGTTACTGGAGAAACTGATCGATGCAAATAATCAGCTTGAATTTTTATTGAGGCAAAAATTAATATCCTGATCATGTAACTGGTATATGCCATCTACATGATCAGGATTATTTAATAGGATTTTCTACGGAAGCTGACACTTTTTCTCAACAAAGGTGTCAGCTTTATTTCTTTTAGCATGTAGCTCAGGACATAATAAAAGGTCGTGAAAATCAGAGCTGACAAGATAACAGCGGCAAGAAAGAGATTTCCGAGCACGTGCAAAAATGTGATTAACTCTGCCATATTTTATGTTGATGAAGTATAATTATTCTATTTTCCCAATAAAGAAAAAAACTATACCTGTTCGATTCGGGCACAGTATTCCCCATCAACCTAGCTCTCAGTGGCTTGTGAGGCTGGTATCTTTTTTGTGATTGGTTAATTAATCTACAATCGAAGTAGAAATGCATCAATTAAAAAGGATCTTACCATGAGAAAGATAATCGCAGTATTTATGATGAATGCACTGGTCGCCGTAACTTTGCTCACTTCGTGCAGTCGACAGATGGAGGCGAAAGGTAAAAAGGTGAAAACGACAGAAAACAAAACGGAGGGGTATCTTTATTATCAGAATGACCAGAGTTCAAAAGGTGATTCAACAATTAAGAAGAATGTCAATAATTAATAAATCCTGTCCGTTTTAGCGGACAGGATTTAATTTTTTAAGGTTTAGCCCTTTCGTATTGTACCGGCCAAACGGTTTGATCATGAATGTCTTTTGCCGCCGATAACGGGAAGTATGGATTGCGGAGAATCTCTCTGGCCATAAAAATCATATCTGCATCGCCATTGACCAGAATAGTTTCGGCCTGCATAGCATTGGTGATTAATCCAACAGAACCCGTTAAGATTCCGGTTTGTTTTTTTATTGCCGATGCAAATGGAAGTTGATATGCTGGTCCGACGGGAATTTTAACGGGTGCCACTGCTCCGCCTGTCGAAACGTCGATAAGGTCAATTCCTTTCTCTTTTAATATGGCTGCAAGTTTCACCGACTCATCCAGGTTCCATCCGCCGTCTGCCCAATCTGTTGCCGAAATTCTTGTGAAGAGCGGCAGATGATCCGGCCATTCGGATTTTATTCCCTCAATAATTAATAAAAGTAACCGAATACGGTTTTCAAAACTTCCTCCAAATTCATCCGTACGCTTGTTGCATAGCGGAGAGAGGAATTGATGTATGAGATAACCGTGCGCTGCATGAATTTCAATCACTTCAAACCCAGCAGCCAGCGCACGTTTGGCAGCTTGAACGAAATCAGAAATCACTTTATCGATTCCCGGCTTATCAAGCTGTTCAGGCATTGGATAATTATCGGCAAATGCAATTGGAGATGCTGAAACGGTTGTCCAGCCGCCATTTGCAATATCCACTTTATCTTTTCCTTGCCACGGCACAGAAGTGCTGGCTTTTCTGCCGGCATGACTTAACTGTATTCCCGCCACGCAATGTTGCGCCTTAATAAAAGACGTAATTTGTTTGAGTTTTTCAATATGCTCATCCTTCCAGATCCCAAGATCTCCGGGAGAAATCCGGCCCTCCGGTGACACAGCCGTCGCCTCTGAAATAATTAAGGAAGCACCACCAACGGCACGACTTCCAAGATGGACCAGATGCCAGTCACTGGCAAACCCGTCCTCGGACGAATACTGGCACATGGGAGAAACAACAATTCTGTTTTTGAACTTTACGCTCTTAATTTCAAGAGGAGAAAAAAGCTTTGACATATATTTTACAAAAGATTAATTGTTATAGTCCGTTAATACTGATATGATTTCTGAATCATAAATTTTAGGCCAATTACAAGAATAAAGAACTTAAAGTTGCAGAAACCATTCAGGAAGTTGAATTTTACGTCAGGGAATCCGACTTTCCTCACACAGTTTTGGGAGTAAAAATCATTTTATGCAAAGAAGTTTCAGCAAGTTTTTATATAAGATCGCATTTATTTTTTTACTGGTTATGACTATCTCAGTATGTAAAAGTGCTGATACTTTCTTCGTCTCAATTGAAGGAAATGATAATAATCCAGGAACGAAGGAAAAGCCGTTTGGTACAATATTAAAGGCAAGAGACGCTGCCAGAAAGGTATCAGGAAAAACGGAAACAACGATCATATATCTCAGAGGTGGGACATATATATTCAGAAACACACTCGAATTTGGAGTTGCTGATAAAAATCTTCTGTTGATGCCATGGCAAAACGAGCCGGTAATATTTTCGGGAGGCATATCTGTTAATCCGGGCAAAGTAAAACGGCTCGATCAGACCGCATATGCCAGTGAGTTTGCTGAAAATATGAGAAAGAAAATCGGTGTCCTGAATCTTCGCGAATTGAATATTTCTGATTATGGACAATTGCACAGTGTAGGATTTTCGAGGCCTTACCAACCGTCGTGGATGGAGTTATTTATCAATGATAAACCGGGCCAACTGGCAAGATGGCCAAATGATTCGACCGTTGAGATGGGCCGGGTTATTGACAAAGGATCTGTGCCAAGAGATGGTGATAACAGTAATCGCGGAGGGAAATTTGTTTATGGTGCGGATCGCCCTTCTGGTTGGAAAAAATCAAAAGATATCTGGATCTCAGGTTATTTTCATCATGGATATGCCGAAGACGCGGTTCAACTGGCAACCATGGATACCATCGCCAAAACTTTTACCACGGTCCAGCCACACATCTATGGATTTAATTCCGGCAAAAACTGGAACCGCTGGTATGCCTACAATATCCCCGAAGAGATTGACAAAGACGGTGAATATTACCTTGATCGCGAAAGAGGATTGTTGTTTTTTTATCTGCCTACAATCATGACCAGGCTGGATTTATCCATGCTGCAAGATCCATTAATAGCACTTGAAGGATCTCAGAATATAACGATTAAAAATATTTCCTTCGAAGTATCCCGGGGTATGGCTGTTTATATGGAACGTTCAGAATCCTGCATAATTTCAGATTGCGTTTTCAGGAATCTGGGATCTTTGGCGGTAAGTATTGGAAAAGGAATTATGCCTTTTAAAACGCAAAAACATGAAGGTAGTGGAGAAGAATCATCACGGGTTCTGGGTAGTCTGGATCAGCATCTTTATGAAAATACTACTTTTAACCGTCAGGGAGGTAAAAACAACAGGATCGTTAGTTGTCATATTTACAACACCGGAGCAGGTGGAATAAGTCTGGGAGGCGGCGACAGGCTGACTTTGACACCAGCCGGAAACAGCGTCGAAAATTGCCGGATCCATGATTTTAACCGCATCGAAAAATCATATCGTCCTGCCATTAATATTGATGGAGTCGGAAATAGAATTGCCAATTGCGAAATTTACAATGCACCCAGTATGGCAATTTTATTACACGGAAATGATCATATTTTAGAATATTCAACGATCTATGATGTTTGTCGGGAAGTTGATGATCAGGGTGCTTTTTACTATGGTCGCGACGCCTCCGAAAGAGGGCATAAGGTAAGATTCAATTATTTCCATCACTTGGGAAATGCTAACAGAACAACGGCCATTTATCATGACGATGGGGCCTGCGGAATGGAGGTTTTTGGAAATATATTTTTTAAAGCCGGCACAATTCCAGTTTTAATCGGTGGAGGTCAGGATATTTCTTACAAAAATAATTTGTTCATAGACAGTCCGTTAGGTATTCATGTTGACAATCGGTTCCAGAACTGGTCAAAAAATTCTCTTGACAAAGATGGTGTTATAGACAAACGCTTAAAGGAGGTCAGGTTTAATCAGCCTCCATATTCGGTGAAGTATCCGGAACTGGTAAATTATTGGAAAGATAATCCTGCAATTCCTAAAAGACTGGTTTTTGACAAGAATATTTTTGTAAGGATCAAAACAACAAAAACGGGAGAGGACAGCTGGTTTCTCTGGTCGGAGACTAACAAGATAAGTGATGTATATCCCTACAACTGGAAGATGATGGACAGCCGCCATTTTATACCAGACGACACACAGCTCGCGGTGCCCGACGGATGGCAGACATTACCAGTTGAAAAAATCGGGATTCAGAAAAATTATCAATAAAAAAGTCCTGATTGAAAATATTTTCAATCAGGACTTTTTTATTGCCGCATATTTTATCAGGCAATTTTCTCTTTAAATATTTTCATCGTTCTTTCCCAGGCAAGTTTGGCAGCTTCCGGATTGTAGCGGGTTGGAGCCGTGTCGTTGAGGAAAGCGTGTTGAGCGCCTTCATAAATATACAGTTCATATTTCACACCAGCGGCTTTCAAAGCTTCTTCATAGGCAGGAATTCCGGCATTCACTCTTTCATCCAAACCTCCGTAATGCAGCTGTACAAAAGACTTGATTTTTGGAACATCTGCTGCTTCGGGCTGGCGACCATAATATGCAACTGCAACATTCAGCGCAGGAGAATGCACCGCCAGCTGATTGGACAATGCACCACCCCAGCAAAAACCTACACAACCGGTTTTGCCGTTACTATCCGGTCTGCCTTTAAGATAATCCAGTCCTTTCAGGAAGTTGTTAAGGTTCTTTTGTACATCAATTTTGGCAAAAGCCGCTCTTGCGTCATCTTCATTTGCGGGTGTTCCGCCGAAAGGCGCAAGCGCGTCACCAGCCAATGCGATGTATCCGGCTTTGGCTATACGGCGCGCAATATCTTTTGTATGCGGATTAAGTCCGCGATTTTCATGAATTACTAAAACGGATCCATACTTGCCGGCCTTTTTTGGTCTTGCCAGATAGCCACCCATGGTGGATCCATCGCCATCGTATTGAATATCTTCGGTAATAATATCATCGTCGTTTTCGGAGACCGTCATCGCATTAGCATAGTTAACTTCCAAAAGCGGCAGTAATGCAAGGGCTGCGGATGTGCCGCCAGCCAATTTAGCTAATCTTTTCAAAAAGTTATCCCGGGTTAGCGGTTTATGCGTGTATTCGTCAAAAAGATTAATAATGCGCTGATCCATAGATTTTTCGGGATTTTATTGAAAGTGAATTTGGCAAAAAACATAGTTGCGGTATCGTATAATCATTAAAATGAAATATCCCGGTTTCTACTTTATAATCATTAAAAAATCTTTTTATGAACGGATCATCAGAACACTGGGCGAGTATGAAAGCCACAAACTATGCGTTTCAACCGCCTTTTTCCAACTATCCATACTGATAAGCATTAAGTCCTGTTGTTCAAGAAATTCCTTCTCTATTTTTTTGTCCTGGTAGAGTGTGATGTGATTTGGAGCAATTTGTTCAATTGCTGAAATCGTTTCTTTCAATTCAGGGTTCTGGCGTATCACGCCGCTTGCATCCAGGATTATAATCCGCACATCACTGTGATGAATCAGTTTCTGAGCAAAAACGAGCAGGAAGCTGTCGCTCAGTGAGAATATAGGGATAAAAACATTTTCAATTTTCGTCAGATTCTTTTCAACCAAAACCCCAACCGGAACTTTTACAGCTTTGATAATTTGTTTGATACGGTCATCAAAAATATTGTAATCGAAAAATTTCTCTTTTCCTGTAATGGTATCATATAGTCTTTCCGGGCTGATAATCTTGGTCGTAAAACCAAGGACTTTTCCCAGTATCGTTCCTTCAAATACCGAGCGGCCTATACCAATTAACAGCAAATCGAAATTTCCCAGATTCGCCGTTTCAATAATATCGCGGTCTATATTCTGAGAGGGTTTGAAAAGCGTTACAACCGGAAGGTTCAGTTTTTTTGATTCCTCATGTATCGGAGCGAAACTTTCCTGTTCATATTCTTCCGAATTAAACTGGTTCAAATCATTGCTGGGAGATAAATGCAGCGCAGTTATAACAGAATGGGCCGGTGCCTTTTTTACAAAACTATATGCAAGCCGCAACATGGTTTTTCCGCGTTCCGGACTTCTGAATGAAACAAGAATCGTATATTTTCCGGTTTCCAGGACAGATTCGGGCAATTCCTCATTTTTCTCCGGAAAAAATTGGTTGATAATGTCAAGTGCCGGACCCGTCATACAGGTTGTTACCAGAGCCATGATCACCATCATGGCAAATATTTCGGGTGTCAGTATGCCCAGGTCATAGCCGATATTTAATACAACCAGTTCCATCAGTCCGCGTGTATTCATTAATGCACCGATGATAAGGCTGTCGCGCCAGTTTTGTCCAACAAACTTTGCAGCCAGCGAACTCCCGGCAAATTTCCCCACAACAGCCACAAGGATGATCAGCCCGGTAATTTGCCACAGATACGGATCGTTCAGCAGACCAATTTGTGTTCTTAATCCTGTAAAAACAAAAAACAATGGCAGTAACAGAACAAGTGCAACGTCCTCAACTTTTTCAATAAAAATATTCCTGAAATTTAGATTTGCAGGCATAATCACGCCAGCCATAAACGCACCGAAAAGTGCATGTATTCCAATAATTTCAGTAGCATAAGAAGATATCAGCAGAATGATAAAAAAGACGGCAACAACCGGTTTTGTCAATCCTTCTTTTGTTGAATATATATCACCCATTTTTTTAAGGAATGGCCGTACCAGTTTTAGCATGACAAGTACATACGTCGCCGCCAGCAGCATTGTATAAACAGAACTGACAAATGAGCCTGCTTTCACAATGGCAATCACCGCGGCCAGAATACACCAGGCCGTAATGTCGTCCGTTGCGGCGCAGGTTATTGCCATTGCTCCAAGCCTGGTTTTGGACAATCCTCTTTCCTGGACAATGCGCGCCAGAACAGGAAAGGCGGTTATACTTAATGCAATACCTGTAAACAGCGAAAAAGATAAAAAGCTGACTTCGGCTGGTGCAAACCTTTCATAAACAAAAAATGCAAGCCCGATACCCAGCGCAAAAGGGAAAATAATACTGGCATGACTTACTACAATAGCTTCCTGCGCTTTGTTTTTCAGTACTTTAAGATCCAGTTCCATACCAATCACAAACATGAAAAGGATTAATCCGATCTGACTTAAAAATTGCAGGTTTGGTAAGGATTTTACAGGAAAAAGAAAACCTGAAAAGTCCGGGAAATACATGCCGATGAAAGATGGCCCAAGAAAAATCCCGGCTGCAATTTCACCGATTACTGTGGGCTGTTTGATTTTTTTACAAACGTATCCAAATGCTCTGGCGACCAGAATAATGGTGATAATCTGCAAAAGCAGTATGGCAAGGGGACTGGTTATATTTTGTTTGTATGTATCAATAAACTGGAACCAGGAGGAAGTGGACGAAGGAGCTTTCGGAATCGTTACCTTATTTATTTCAAGCCCCTGGCCTTTTTGTAAGCAAAAATACATCAGGGCGGAAAACACACTGATGGTGAGTCCATAGAAAATCAGATTTCGTATATTCTTCATTCGGTAGCATTTTAGATAGAGGTACAGGTAGATTTCCCTGCTCAAAATTAAGTAGAGCCAATGGGAATACGCCAGTTTAGTATGCGAATATGCATCCGTGAAAATTGGAAGACAACTATCGTATGACAAACAGTATTTATTCTGAAAGAAAACTGTTTGGTGAAAATATTTTCTATGAAAATTTATATTAAAAGGCAGATGCACGAAATCGTTCAATTGCCAATGCTGAATATTTTTTGCGTAACTTCACTTAAAAGGATAGAATTAATTTTATATCAGCTTTTGTTTGTGACTGTTCGCATACATGGAACAATTTTTTACAGACAAATAATTAATACAAATATTAACAGGCAGGCATGAATGAATCAGTGATTTCCAGGGAGAAGCAAGAATTATTTTTAAAAAATCTTCGCGGACAAACCAGTGAAAGTCATGTTAATCTGGAAGGAAATCGACATTCAAAAGCGATTTTAGATCCAGCGGTTACGCTGAATGACTATCAAAGATATATTGCAAAAATGTACGGGGTGATCAAAGCGTGTGAAAACGACATTTTTCCGGTCATTTCTTCCGTTTTGACTGACATTGATAAACGGTTTAAGTCTCAGATGATTTTGGAAGACTTATTAAAAACCGGTTTTTCGCATAATCAAATAAATTCCCTGCCGGTTTTCAGATTTAACGTATCAAGCATTGCCGAAGCGTTTGGTGTAATGTATGTGCTGGAAGGTTCTACTTTGGGCGGCAAGGTTCTATATAAACATATCAATCGGGTTTTAGAACTTGATGAACAAACCGGAGTTTCTTATTTTAATGGTTATGGCCAGCAGACTGGCTTGTTGTGGAAGCATTTTATCATCACGCTCGCAAATTATGCAGTGGATGAAAATTGTGAACAGGAAATTATTTTCAGTGCGGTTGCTACATTTAAGGTAATTGGTCACTGGCTTAATGAAACGGAAATAGACTGTTAGAATGAATATTAAGGATATCGTTAACCGGGAGGTTGTAAATCTGACAAATTGTGAAAGTGAGCCGATTCATATACCGGGCAGCATTCAACCGCATGGATTTTTACTTGGAATCAGGAATGAGGATCAGATCATTGAATTTTGCAGCGCCAATTGTACAGATTACCTGAACCGGACTCCTGAACAGGTATTGGGTAAGACTTTGCAGGATATTTTCGGGAAAGAGCAGTCGGATCAGTTTGTGCTTTACTGGCATACTAACAAAAACAATCAGTCTACGCCTTTTGTATTTTTGTCTGATGATAAGCAATTTAACACGTCCGTACATCTCAGCGGCGAAACCATAATACTGGAATTTGAACCGTTTCCGGATGGAACTTTGAGCCTGCCTGACTTATATAATCAGACCAGAAGCTTCGTTTCTTTGATGGAAAAACATAGCTATTTGCCAGAGCTTTGTCAGGATATTTCCGATGAAATCAGGGCTATTACCGGTTATGATCGTGTGATGATCTATCGTTTTGATGCGGATTATAATGGTGAGGTAATTGCAGAAAGCAAAATTGAAGAGCTTAATTCTTTTTCCGGACAAAAATATCCGCATACCGATATCCCGGCGCAGGCCCGCGAGCTTTATATACGAAATCCTTTGCGGGTTATAACTGATATTGGTTACACCCCAGTGCCTTTGCTTACCTTGAACGACTCGGACGAAAAGAGCAATAAATCGCTCGATTTGAGTCTTTCTTTGTTAAGAAGTGTTTCGCCGATCCATGTTGAATATTTAAAAAACATGGGCGTGGGCGCAACGCTGACGGTTTCACTTTTGAAAAATAACAAGTTATGGGGGCTGATCGCCTGCCATCACTATTCACCAAAATTGTTGCCGCATTACACCAGGTTATCCGCCTTGTTGCAAGGGCATTTTCTCACTTCCCAAATTGCTGTGAGAGAAGTGGCGGAAGAATTTGAAATAAGCCAGGCGGCGGATAGTGCACTGATGGAGTCACTGATCATTCTTCATGAAAATGAGGAGTTTATAGAAGAATTTCACAAGTCTCCTTCATTATTGAAGCTGGCGAATGCCACAGGATTTGCAATTTATTACCAGGGAGAAATTTATAAAAACGGTAACGTCCCGGAAGATGAGGAACTGATTCCTTTGCTGAAAAAACTAGCTGAGAAATATCCAAACGCCGGAATGCATACCGAACAGTTGATGACGATATTTCCGGAAGATGAAAAACTATCCAGGTATGCTGCCGGCATTATCTACCATTCCATAGGAGGGGGAACACCCGATGGCGTGATCTGGCTGCGTGCTGAGCGGCGTGAAACGATTAATTGGGCGGGAAACCCGCACAAGGCAGTGGTGCATACTGATGATGGAATTGCCAGACTCTCACCGCGGAAATCGTTTGAGCTTTGGCTTGAAGAAGTAAAGAATAAAAGTTCGAAATGGAGAATTTCGGAAATTAATACTTCTTCCAGTTTTGCTTATGCATTGCAAAAACATATCAATTTGCGCTATATTAAAAACCAGGAAAACAAAAACCGGTTATTAAACGATGAGCTCAAAGCTGCAAATAAAGAACTTGCCAATCTGAACTGGATCAGCACACATGATTTAAAAGAACCTATACGGAAAATACAGATTTTTGCCTCTAAGGTACTGGATCGCGATAATCCGGATTTATCGGCCCAGGTTAAGGATTCGGTCGAAAGAATGCGTTTCGCAGCTGAAAAAATGCAGGTTCTGATCGAAGATATTCTATCCTATTCCAGGACCGGAAATATGGAGAAAGTATTTGAAAAGGTGGATTTGAATACAATTCTTAAAAAGGTATTGGAAGAACTGGCTGAAAATATAGAAGAAAAAAAAGGTACAATTACCTTTGATAATTTACCGGTTTTAGAAATTATTCCATTTCAGATTCATCAGTTATTTGTCAATTTGCTTGGCAATGCACTCAAATTTTCCCGTGAGCATATTGCTCCCGTAATTAACATTGAAGTGAGCGTTACAGTACCTGAGCGGTTTCCCGGACATCTTGATACGAAGGAGTGTTATGCTATATCGTTCCAGGATAATGGTATCGGTTTTGAAAAGGAATATAAAAACCGGATTTTCGATGTTTTTCAGCGGCTTCACCCAAATCATAAATACCCGGGAACTGGTATCGGACTTTCTATTTGTAAGAAAATCATGGAGAATCATTCAGGTTTCATCACCGCTGATTCTGAGTTAGGACATGGTGCAAGATTCACAATTTATTTTCCAAAAGAAGAAATAATTGGATAGCTTGTGGTTGTTTTTTTGTTGATTAAATCAAAATTTGTGATCAGGTTATGTTAACTTAATCACGTCAGATTTAACTCAAATAAAAAATGTATTGCCTGAACAAATTGTTCAGGACTGTGTTAACACAGTAACCTAGCCAGCCACAACCTCAGACTCTGATTATGGACACAAAACCAAACACTAAACTTTACTATGACACCAATGAAGTAGCGGAAATGGTGGGCTGTGAGGCTTCTGCGTTACGTTTTTGGGAAACTAAATTTCCTCAGCTAAATCCCAAACGTGATGCCCGCAACAGAAGAAGATATACTGAAAGTGATATTGAAATCATCCGGAAAATAATGCATCAGACCGGAAAGCAGGGGAGGACAATAAAAGGTGCAAGAGAGCAATTGCGCAGAAAAGAAGATGCCCAACTAATGATTTACAAACTTAGCCGGGTAAGGCAATTTTTGGCGGAACTGAGGGATAATCTATGAAATATCTTTTGGTATAACCTTGAGGTAGTGCACGATGATTAAATAATCAATTAAATAATCTTGTGTGCGATCACTTGTTATCTAAAAATTTTTTCTTCAAATGATATTCTGTTATTGGAATTACTGCAATTGAAGTGGCGGTTAAAAACACACAGGAGAAAAGAACTGAATTTAATCCTCCAATAAGAAAATATGAAATTGCCTGAAAAATAATAAAAAGTAATGCGAGTTTCACTTGTAAATCGCTGCTGAAATTATTCGCTTCAATCCAGGTATCTATGTTTTTCATTGAAGTCTTTGTTCTGTATCCATACAAACTGTTAATGACCTTTGGTTTATTTGTTTTATAATAAAGGGATAAGCCCAGAATTAGAAAAGCTAAGAAGACATGGGTAAATAAAATCATATCGGAATATTTAAAAATCAGGTATAATTTGACAAATAATTTTCACATAAACAAATGATGATTTTCAAGTAAAAAATGAAAAAAATATTTTTCGTATTTACGCTTCTTTTTATTTCAAATCAATGGACAGCGGCACAGACTTTCAATCCTTCTGATATTAAAAAACACGTCGATCTTTTAGCATCAGATGCTTTTGAAGGAAGAGGGACTGCTACTTTGGGTGAAATAAAAACGGCCAATTATTTAGCGGATCAATTCAAAAATCTTGGATTAAAACCGGCAGGAACGAATGGTACTTACTTTCAGCCTTTTCAGGTTATTATGGGCATTGACGGTTTTGCACATCAGATGACGGCCCGGAATGTCATAGGTTTTCTGGATAACGGTGCTGAAAAAACGATCGTGATTGGTGGACATTATGATCATTTGGGAAAGGGTTATCAGACAGGATCACTTTCTCCGGATAGTAAAAATTTGATCCATAATGGGGCGGATGATAACGCATCAGGAACGACTGGTGTGATTGAGCTGGCGAAATATTTTGCAGGAAACGCCGTCAAAGAAAAACACAACTTGCTTTTTATCGGTTTTTCGGGTGAAGAGTTGGGTCTGCTGGGTTCCAAGTATTACACCGAGTCGCCGACAATCCCGCTTAAATCCATTTCTGCGATGATTAATATGGATATGATCGGTCGATATAATACGGACAAAGGTTTGATTATTTCCGGTTGGGGAACAAGTGCTGCCTGGGGAAAAATTATTCCGGATCTCGCCAGAAAGCAAAATATGAAATACACGATTGATTCTTCTGGCGTGGGTGCTTCGGATCATACTTCGTTTTATTTAAAAGATATTCCGGTACTGCAATTTTTCACCGGAACCCACAGTGATTATCACAAGACGAGTGATGATTCTGATAAAATCAATGCAGAGGGTGAAGCTGATATATTGAAACTGATCGCGGGCGTTTTGGAAAAACTGGATAATAAAAAAGAGGATCCCGGATTTTTAACGGCCGGAAATCCTCACGCAGGCGCAACAACTTCAAATTTCAAGGTTACCCTGGGCGTCATGCCGGATTACAGCTTTTCAGGAAAAGGATTAAAAATTGACGCTGTTTCCAAAGCGCGTCCGGCAGAAATCGCAGGAATTCAGGCTGGCGATGTAATAACCAAACTTGGCGGAAAAACGATTAATACCATTTATGATTATATGGAAGTTCTCGGTGCGCACGAAAAAGGTCAGCAGGTTGAAGCAGAATTTTTACGTGGGACGGAGAGGAAGGTGGTTAAGGTCATCTTCTAGGATCATGATTTAGGGATGCTTGGATTTTTCAGGATATATTGGAAGTCAACAGATTGGTGCTGTTGACTTCTTTTGTATGCGAAAAATCAATTTTCAATTGCCCCTCGTTTTCCTAATTCAATTACCTCCATCTGACTTATTAATCCTTCATGTAGATTAAAACGAAGCAATGTTCTGATCTTGTGAAAACCTTCACGTCCTGCCGCGCCGGGGTTGATGTAAAGCATGTTTTTTAATTCCTTATCACGGATAACCCGCAAAATATGCGAATGTCCGCAGATGAAAATATCCGGTGTTTCTCCCTTTAATTCAGGGAGGACCATCGGATTATACCTTGGCGGGGCTCCGCCTATATGTGTCATCCAGATACGGAATCCTTCCAGTTCAAAATGTAAATTTTCCTGACAACGCACCTGAATGGCTTTATTATCAATATTGCCATAAACGATCCTGACTGGTTTAAAAGCTTCCAGCTGATCGATAATTTCCACTGATCCGATATCTCCCGCATGCCATATTTCATCACAATTGGCAAAATAGTCCATTATGCGCGGATCCAGGTATCCATGAGTGTCAGAAAGCAAACCTATACTTTTCATTTAATATTAATTGTAAACCGAATGCGTCTTTTGTTTAATTATAGTTATTGACATTAACTACTTTTCTAACCTGGAATGATGAAAATTCCGTTTGACTATAATCTTCAAACCTGGCAGAAAAAGTCTGCAAATTAAGGAATTATTATTTTAATAATTTTTATGTAACCTTATGTTAATTATTGTGTACTTAAAATATACTGATTTTCTTAATAAAGGTTAAATAGTAGTATATCGGACACAAATTTTGTTAAAAACTAAAAATTTAGTTGTATAATTTATCTTGATTTTATAATATTGTAAGACCCAAATCTTATACAGCTTTCCTTTATATACTCACATACATAAATTTACTTAGCCTTGAAAAAAATCTTACTACTGCTGTGTTGCAGCCTTATTACTTACGCCTCGTTTGCGCAAAGTACAGGACGCTTCTCAATGAAAGGTATTGTCACGGATACGTCTGGCAACGGCTTGCCGGAAGCCACCGTAATGTTGCTGTTGCCAAAAGATTCTTCACTTGTAAATTTTGGAAGAGCTGCCAAAGACGGCTCCTTTGAATTTAAAAATCTGAAAAGAATTTCTTACCTGTTAAAGGTTTCTTATGTGGGTTATCTTCCTTATCAGCAACATGTTATTCCCAATGATGGCGAAATTACAAATCTGGGAAAGCTGGGCATGAAGTTTCTGAATCAGGATCTTTATGAAGTCGTTATCAAAACGGCCAGGGCTCCGCTGAGTATTCGGGGTGACACCGTTGAATATGATCCGAGAGCGTTTAAGGTACCACCAGGAGCCACAGTTGAAGACCTTCTCCGGAAGCTGCCCGGGATGCAGGTGGATGGCGATGGAAACATCAAGGCGCAGGGCGAAACGGTCAAACGTGTAACGGTAGATGGTAAGCGGTTTTTTGGGGATGATCCAAAAATGGCGACAAAAAACCTGCCTGCGGAAGCAATTAATAAAGTGCAGGTCTTTAATGGTAAAACAGAGCAGGCAAAAGCCACAGGTGTGGACGACGGGAAACGGGAGAAAACCGTCAATCTGGAATTAAAAGACAGTCATAAAAAAGGTGGTTTTGGAAAAGCCATCGCGGGAGTCGGTTCGGATTCAAGGCTGGAAGGGAAAGTCAGCTATAACCGTTTTGATGACAAACAGCAGTTTTCTGTTTTGGGTTTTGGAAATAATACAAATCAATCAGGTATCGCCAGAAATGATTACCAGGATTTTAAAGGCAGCCAGTCTTTTAACTGGGGTGATGATGGCGATTTTGGGTTTGGTGGCGGAAACCGTTTTAGTTCGGACGGTGAGTCCATCACAATTCAGCCTAACTGGGGCGGCGGCAATTCTCAGGGTTATACCAAAAACTGGGCAGGCGGCGGAAACTATAATTACGATACAAAAAAGACAAAAGTAAGTGCGAGTTATTTCTATAATTCGACGGACGCGTTGACAGATATAATGTCAAGCCGGGAAAACTTTTTAAACAATGCCACTTACAGATCAACAGATGACAATAAAACAAAGGCTTTCAGTGGAAATCACCGGCCAAGTTTAAGGATTGAGAAAGTACTGGATTCGTTAAATACGATAACGCTGATCAGTAATTCCAGGATCAATAATGGTGATAGTGATTATGACAGTTTTCAGCAATATTATCGTAGTGGCGATACTTTGTCAAACCGCTCTACCATAAACAACAGCAGCGACTATAACTCGTTTGCGATGTCAAACCTGCTTTTGTACCGTCATAAATTCAAGAAGAAAGGGAGGAATTTTGCTGCCAGTGTTGGTTATAATATCAACAATTCTGATGGTAGTGCAAGTCTGAATTCTGTAAACGAGTTTTTCCTTGACCCAACACAAAACAGTACCATTCGCCAGCAAAATAAAACGAAGAGCGACCGGAATCAGCTGAAAGGTAGTTTATCCTATGTAGAGCCATTCGCCAAGAAATTTTCCTGGGAAACATTCTACAATTTCAGTCTAAGAAAGGATAAGGTTGATAGAAATGTGTTTGATGTAAAAGACAGTGGCCTGGAAGTAAATCCATCGCTCACAAGATATTACACCAACGAAATCAGCTATAACCGTGTAGGAACCAGTGTAAGATATTCCAATAATGGTTTAAATGTATCTATTGGTGGAGCCGCTCAGCAATTTGATCTTACAGGGAAATTTGCCCAGGATCAAACTTCCGTTGATTTTACAAAAGTGAACCGGACTTATTTTAAAGTGGTGCCAAGTGTTTCTCTGAATTATGACCTGAAAAGAAACCGGTATTTGTATATGGAATATCAGCAGAGTATTCAGGAGCCGGCAATCAGCGATTTGCAGCCAGTAGTTGACAATAGTAATCCTTTGAATATTGTGGTTGGGAATCCAAATCTTACGCCTGAGTTGAGACATAACATTTATGCAGGATATCAGTTTTTTAATCCGGCTAATTTTACTTATTTGTTTGTCAATGCGCAGTACAATTACTATGTTGATCAGATAGTTTATAATAAAACAATTGACGCCAATCTGGTGACCACAACCAAACCGATGAACGTAACCGGCGGTATAAATTATGGTTCCAGTGTCGGGGTTTCCTATCCGTTAATCAAAACAAAACTGACCTTGGGATTGAATACGGGTTTTAATTTTAGCGAAAACCCGATTTACATCAATAATGTCATCAACAAGACAAAAACAAAATCCTACAATTTTGGTGGCCGTCTTGATTTTACGCCCAGCGATATTTTTACGTTTTATACCAACGCCTACTGGAACATAGCCAATACAAGTTATTCTATCAATTCAAATCAGGATCAAAAAGTATTGAGTGCGAATTACAGCGGCGATATGAATATCAAGTTGCCGAAGGAAATTTATTTCAACGCCAAGCTGAACTTCAATACCTATGCTAACAATCAGTTTGGTTTTAGTCAGAAACAGCCGATCTTAAATCTTTCGGTTGCGAGAATTATACTGAAAAACAAAAGAGGGGAAATCCGCTTTACGGCAAATGATGTGTTTAAGAGAAATCTTGGAATAACACAAAATGCTACATCAAACTATTATTCGGAGTCGAGAGTTCGGACATTATCCCGATATTACATGCTGAGTTTTACCTACAACATGCGGGGAATGTCAGCATCCGTTAAACGTAGTAATGGATTTTAAAAAAGTATTTGTGCGTCATCTGCCGGTTTGGCGGATGACGTGGCATTTTATCCAGCCATAGCCAAAATAAACTTATTCATATGAGACTGATCACTGTATTAATCCTGTTAATCACTACAATTTCTTATACTTCCAAAGCGCAGAAAATGGAAGGAGAAATTACTTACGAAAGGGTGTATCACTGGACGAAAATTTATTCCCGGGCAAGCTATCTGAGTACCGAGGAAAAGGATAGAATGAAAATGACCTGGGGGAACGATGACGAGCAAAAGCAGGAAATGAAGCTGTTTTTTAATGAACAGAAAAGTTATTATACCTATTTTAAAAAGCAGGAAAACGAAGGCGGGTATTCATGGAATGAGCGGGAATTCAAAGTATACCGTGATCTGGAAAATGAAAAACGTACGGATATTATTGAAATGCTCGGGAAAGTTTTCATTGTCGAAGATTCCACAAGAGCGCCTAAGTGGAAGGTTATGAACAAGATAAAGGAAATTAATGGTTATATGTGCATGATGGCGGTAACCGAAGACACCATCAAGGATCAGCATATAACGGCCTGGTTTGCGGACAATCTTCCGGTATCCATCGGTCCTGAATTGTATGGTGGTTTACCGGGCATTATCCTGGAACTGGATATTAATGACGGTGACCTTGTTATTACCGCCAAAAAAATTGAGATGAAAGCGATAACAGAAGACGTAAATGTTCCTAAAAAACTAAAAGGGAAAAAAGTGACCGAAGCGCAGTATAATACGCTTGTGGCAACACACATGAAAGATAGTGTGAAAGCGCATCGAAATCCATACTGGTCGTTGCCGTTTTAACAATTTTGTTAATGATTTTTAATGATCACAAGAAAAAATAATTATTAAGCACAGATTAATTTTTTGTTTTTACCTTTGCGGTCTGAAAGGACAGGTAAAGGACTGAAATACCCGGCATTATCTCTTCTTAAAAACGGGATAATGCTTTTTTGTGTTGCAGATGGCCTTTTTTTGAAATCCTAAGTAATCTATGTGCCGGAAAGAATCGAACGGACCGTGGCATGGTTTTCTATACTCGCTTCTTTGAACTATGTTGAACTTGAAACAATTTAAATTTTAGTGTAACCCTTGATAATTATGAAAAAAACGCTTTTAGCTGTTGCTATGCTGTTTGTACTGGGCTCCTGCGCCAGTAAGAAAAAAATGATGGCCGTTCAAAACAAGGCAAACGAAATTCAGATTCAATTAGATAAAGCAAGAGCTGATCTTAACGATTGTGATAGCAGAACTGCAAGTTTGAATAATGATTTGAAACTGAAAAACGACGATCTTACTGCTAAAAATAGTAAATTAAAAGAATTACAGGATCAGGTTGATTTCCTTAAAAAGAACAACAACAGTCTCCTTGACCGTATGTCTGATCTTTCTGTAATCAGCAAAGAAGGTTCTGAAAGTATCAAAAAATCTTTGGAAATGATGAATGTTCAGGGAAGTCAGATCCGTGATTTGAATTCGAGCATTCAACGTAAAGATTCTCTGAACATGGCACTTGTTTTGAATCTGAAACGGTCATTACAGGATGTTAGCGATGAAGATGTTCAGATCGAAGTGAAAAAAGGAGTGGTTTATGTATCACTTTCTGATAAAATGCTTTTCAAATCAGGAAGCTCTCAAATCAACGCGCAGGCTGAAAATGTCCTTGCCAAAGTTGCTAAAATCCTGAATGATTATAAGGAAATTGAAATCCTTATCGAAGGTCATACGGATAATGTGCCTATCGCTACTGACAAATTCTCTGATAACTGGGATTTGAGTGTTTTGCGTGCTACATCTGTTGCCCGTACGCTTCAAAAGAAATATGGTGTTGAGCCGGTTCGTTTGATCGCTGGTGGCCGTGGAGAATATCTTCCTAAGGTTGCAAACGATTCACCTGCTAATCGTAGTCTGAACCGACGTACTGAGATTATCATTACACCTAAATTGGATCAATTCTTTAATCTTTATACGCCAAACGCGGGTAAATAAGAAGAAATTTTTTCGAAAGACTTTAAGCCCGTCAGTTTTGACGGGCTTATTTTTTTGTCCTGACTATGAATTTTTTGTGCTATTTTGCTATTCAATTTAACCAAAGATTCTTACTCATATGTTCCGGATTTTTTCTTTGACCCAATGGAAAGCTACAATTTTTCTTCTTCTCATTTCTGCCCGGCTGGTATTGGCCCAGCAGCTTGTCGAAGCTTCTGCCGAAAGTGTTGGCATAAGTAGTGAGCGACTCAAAAGAATTGATAAAGTATTGCAGGAATATGTTGATAAACAACAGGTCGCGGGTTCTGTTGCAATCATTGTTAAGAATGGTAAAATTGTTTACTACAAAGGTTTTGGTTCAGATGACTGGGATACGAAAACGCCATTAAAAAAGGATGCCATTTTCCGTATTGCTTCGCAGACAAAAGCGATTACCAGCACAGCGGCAATGATCTTGTTTGAAGAAGGAAAATTTTTGCTGGACGATCCGATCTCAAAATATATTCCTTCTTTTAAAAATCCTCAGATACTTGATAAATTCAATGAAAAAGATTCTACCTATACCACCAAACCGGCAAAAGGTGAAATTACTGTGCGCCAGTTATTAACGCATACCTCAGGAATCAGTTATCCAGGCATTGGATCGGAGGAAGCAATTGCAATGTATGCCAAAAATAATATTCCAAGCGGCATTGGAACGCCAAATTATAAGCTTGCCGATGTTATTCCAAGACTTGGAAAGTTGCCGCTAGTGCATGAACCAGGCGAGCGCTGGACCTATGGACTGAATTCGGATGTGCTTGGTTATCTGGTAGAAATATGGTCGGGGAAATCTTTAAATGACTTTTTTAAAGAAAGGATTTTTGAGCCATTGGGCATGAAAGATACATATTTTTATATTCCTGAAAATAAGAAAAACCGTTTGGCAAGATTGTATACGCAGGACAAAGAAGGAAAAACGATCAAAGCAGAAAACAGGCCTGGTTTCAATAATGATTATCCGAATGAAAACGGGACTTTTTATGCAGGCGGAGCAGGTTTAACTTCTACCGCTCTGGATTACGCTATTTTTCTGCAAAGTTTTTTAAACGGCGGTCAGTATAATGGCAAAAGGATTTTAAGTCCGGCCACGGTGCATCTAATGACTCAAAACCAGATAGGTGATTTAAATGTTGGTAAAAATAAATTCGGTCTTGGATTTTCTATTGCAACTGAAAAGGAGGCTGCCCGTATCCCGGTTCCAGCAGGTACTTTTGATTGGGGTGGCATTTTCGGGACTACTTACTGGGCGGATCCAAAAGATAAAATTGTAGCATTACTCATGACGCAAAAATATCCAAGTACGGTTTGGGGCGAAATGCAGGATAAGTTTAAGGTGTTGGTTTATCAGGCGGTGGTGGAATAGGGTATTTCGGGACGGGGGCATGTTGTCAAGTGTTGTCAGTGATTGTCATTTGTCGTCAGGTGTTGTCATTGATTGTCAGGTGTGGCCAATTGTTATCAAAGAATTGTTTTTGGCGCTATTTTAAGGATTTTGATCGGGATTTTGTCTTAAATATAATTGACAAAATCCTGATCACTTTTAGGTTTATTTTATTCGGTCAATTCCTTTCTGATCTTTTTCTTATCAATTTTACCGACACTGGTTTTTGGGATTTCGGTAACAAAAATGATCTGGTCGGGGACGTACCATTTTTTGATCTTTCCGGATTCTACATCTTTTTGCATTTTATTTTTGATCATTTCAGGCGTCAGCATATTTTGAAAACCTGCTTTGGGAATGATCAGTGCATGAGGGCGTTCTCCCCATCTGGCATCTGGCAAACCAACTACCGCAACTTCTCCGACACCTTCAATCTGCGACAACAGGTTTTCAATATCAAGTGAAGAAACCCACTCGCCGCCTGTCTTGATGACATCTTTCACCCGGTCTGAAATCGTCAGATAATATTCAGCATCTATGGAGCCGACATCTCCCGTATGTAACCAACCGTTACGCCAAAGTTTCTCTGAATTTTCAGGATCTTTAAAATATCCTTGTGTCATCCAGGGGCCACGGCCAACAATTTCGCCAACGGATTTGCCATCATGCGGCAGGAAATTGCCTGCGTCACCCATAATCCTTAACTCAACAAATGGCGTTATTCTTCCTGCTTTAATCCGATAACTCATTTCCTCCTCTTCGGAAAGATTTTGCTGCTTGTCATTCAGGTGCGCCACAGAAAGTACAGGTGCAGTTTCAGACATGCCATATCCGGCAGAAACCGTAATACCCATTGCTCGCGCCGCTTTTGCCAAACCAGTTGTAAGCGCAGAGCCGCCGATTAAAACCTTCCATTTTGAAAGATCCGTCGCCTTGGCAACTTCACAGTTGATGACCATATTCAGGATGGTAGGCACGCAATGCGAAAGTGTTACCTGATGCTCTGCCAGTAAAGTTGCCAGCATGTCCGGTTCATACTTACCCGGATAAACCTGTTTATTATTGAGCATTGTAGCCACAAATGGAAACCCCCAGGCATGTACATGAAACAGCGGCGTTAGCGGCATATACACATCCTGATCAGAAAATGGCAGTGCCCGGTAACCACAGAAATAAGATATCAATCCCATGGTATGCATGAACAATTGCCGGTGTGAAAAGTATACACCTTTCGGTTCACCTGTTGTGCCTGTGGTATAAAATGTGGTAGCCCATGTATTTTCGTCAAAATCAGGAAAATTATATAATTCATTCTGACCGGCAATCAGTTTTTCATATTCGCCTTCGTTGGGAAAACCGGTTGGTGTAATCACAGCATTTTTATCCTGATAAACTTTGTCGCTCAGGATTATAAATTTAGTGTTGGTAACGATCTTGTCTCTGATCGCTTCGAGTATCGGTACAAAATCTTCGTGTACAAGAATCAGCTTATCTTCGGCATGATTGATCGTGTATAAAATCTGGGCAGGGGAAAGTCTTACATTGATCGTATGAAGAATTGCGCCGTAGGCCGGAATTCCAAAAAAACATTCAAGATACCGGTGAGAATCCCAGTCCATCACACCAACCATATCACCAGGCTTAATACCCAAGCCGGAAAGTAAACCCGCAAGCCGCCTGACCCTTCGGTTAAATTCAAAATAATCCATCCGGAAAATGTTCCGGTATATGATTTCCCTCTGCGGATTATATTTTAAGGTCTGTTCAAGTAATGTTTTTATCAGCAAAGGCGAATCGTATGCAGAGGAAGTACGCGGTATTAATCGGGTTTCAATCATAATTTTGGTACTTTTAAGGTCTGTGTATGTAAATGTTGATCAGGCATTATTATCAGATACAAAGCAGAATTGATATAGTACAAATCCTGCTTTGCGTAATATTGCTAATTGTAAAAATAAAAGAAAAAACGTAACAAAATCCACATCATGAGTGAAAGTATTCCTAGAAAAGAAGTAATTGAAAAGGCCCACGCACTGATTACGCCATATATACATAGAACGCCTGTTTTGACGTCACAGTTTTTGAATGATCTGTCAGGAGCTGAACTCTATTTTAAATGTGAGAACTTTCAGAAGATCGGAGCTTTCAAGGCGCGGGGTGGACTTAATGCTATTTTGTCACTTTCTGAGGAGCATTTAAAAAATGGCGTTACTACGCACTCATCAGGAAATCATGCGCAGTCGATCGCTTTTGCAGCGGCGAAAGTAGGAGCGAAGGCCTATATCGTGATGCCTGAAAACTCGCCTTCGGTCAAAATAAATGCGGTGAAAGGTTATGGGGCCGAAGTGACTTTTTGTAAAAATACACCAGAAGAACGTCAGGCAGCTGTGGATCAGATTGTTGAAAAGACAGGCGCAACTTTCATTCATCCATTCAACAATTATGAAGTGATAGCCGGACAGGCAACTTCTGCCAAAGAGCTGATTGAGGATCTGGATTTTAAACTGGATGCCATTATCGCTCCTGTTGGCGGTGGTGGCTTGTTAAGCGGAACCTCATTGTCAGCTCAATACTTTTCTCCTGAAACCGAGGTTTTTGCGGGAGAACCCGAAGGAGCAGCCGATGCTATTCTCTCTTTCAAAAGCGGGAAAATTGAAAAAGCGCCCTTTGTAAAAACGATCGCCGACGGTTTGATGACTCCTTTGGGTGATAAAACGCTGGAAATTATCCGTAAATATGTAAAAGACATTTTTACAGTTTCGGATGAGGAAATTGTTGCAGCCATGCAATTAATGTGGGAGCGCATGAAGATTGTTGTGGAACCTTCGGGAGCGGTTGTGTTGGCGGCGGTACTGAAAAATGGAGCGGTTTTTAAAGGTAAAAAGGTGGGAATCATCATTTCAGGAGGAAATGTGGATTTAGCGAAGCTGCCGTTTTAATTATATTTTTTAAATCCGGAATAACAAAATTGTTTTCAGGATTATGCATATTTGTTAATATTACCGTTATATGTTGAATGTATAACAGCATATCTACATTTGCATCATAAACTATACTTTAAAATTGAGCATGAGAAAATTACTTGTTTTATGTCTGGTCGTATTTCTGGTTTCCTGTAAGGATAAAGACAAGGACGCTACTGTTGACCCGGATTTTGCACAGGGATTTGTCGGAAGTTACACCACGACAACAATTGATGGCAACGTAACAACAGTTCAGGATTGGGATATTACGTCAACCGAGAAGAATGTTCTGGCAATTAATTATACAAAAAACGTAAAAGTTACTGCGTCGGGAACCAGCGTTACGTTCGTTCAGATTTTCCCTTTGGTTGATGTAAAAGCGACCGCCGCGGACAGCTTTACCATTGATGAGGTAGTTGATGTGCAGCAAACAACTTCAACTACTTTGAGACAACGTCTTCAGGGAGTTGCCACGAAAGTAACAAATGCAGCTGGAAACGCTCAGCTCAATATTACAATTGATTATACGACAGCTTCGAACGGTGAAAAATCGGAAGCTTATTTAGAGTTTAAGAAGAAATAGTAATAGGTTAAAATATAATTTTGGAGCCTGGCATATTTACTGCCGGGCTTTTTTGTGATTGATTTCAGGGAAACGCTTGTAAATGGAAAATTCAGGAATGATTCTTTTCCAAATTTTTTATACAGAAACCAATCCAAATCATGCTATTTCTTTTCCAACTAATATTCCTGTTCATGACCGCTGATCAGCAGAGACAAGTATTGCTTTTCTATAAAAATGATGGCGAAGTACTTCTTAAAAAACAGTTAATGGAATTTGAGAAAAATGAGGATGGTATGAAGGAGCGTGATATTAAGGTTATGTCTTTTAGGCAGTCATCCGAAAATGCAGATCAGTTTAAAAAGTGGAAAATCAAGGAAGTAGATTCCTTTACTTTTATATTGATAGGACGGGATGGGGGTGAGAAATACCGCACGCAAAGTTTTGTTCCGCATCAGGATCTGTTTGGAAAAATTGACGCGATGCCGATGAGAAGAAGCGAAGTTGGTAAAAATTGACATAAATCAGTTGAATAAAATTAAAAAACCACGACCGGTTTGGATCAATTTGCTGTACCTTTAAATGCCGGAAATTACGAGTCAACTGATTATTGAGAAAATAGAAAATGGATTTTGAAGAATATCTGAAAGTGAAAAAAATTGATAGTGCTGCGTTTAAAAAAGCGGATCAGTCAAGGTTTATGGAATGGGAAAGCATTTTCCTGACTATGCATCCTGATAGTTTTACCGCGCAGAAAAAATTTCTTATCAACGATATTCGCCGGCGTTATCTTCTTGTGAACGAGCCCGAACAGTCAAAATCCTGAGGTTTTCTACCTCCCGCAGATTCCAACAAAATCACAATAAGTACAAACATTCAAATCCTCCGTTTTCCGGAAAGGAATCGCCGGATCAAGCAGATTATTCAGGATTTCAGTTAATATTCTTTCTGATTTCTGAATAAAATGTGCAGCATCCAAACCTTCTGTTAATTCCAGCGGATTAGCGATCAGGTTTGTCGGATCACGAAATGAATAGAACCCGGATTTAATTAGGTATTGACCAAATTCATAGGTTTTTCCACCAATATTAAGTCCATTTTCATCCTGCATTTTGCGATACATCAGGTACTCATACATCCAAAGCTGGCGGACATAACCGGCTTTCCGATCAGGATCAGTGAGAATTATTTCTTCTTTTCGCGACGGGTCGGCTACTTTTTGTTTTCCGGTAAGTTCGACACTGCCGGTTTTGTAATCCATTACATAAAGCGTGCGCTCAGTTTCATCCAGTTCAATCCTGTCAATTTTTCCGCCGATACGAACCAGTGTATTTTCATTTTGTAAAACAAGGTGAAGTTCTGTGCGCAAGGGCTGTTCCGCTGCCAGTATTTTCTTTCTTGGCGTTTGTTTTATCTGATGATTAAGAAAAGTAAGAATCTGCTGTTCACCCACTTCGTAGTAAATTTTGTTCAATCCAAGATCTGTGATATAACCCTTGAACAACCTGTCAAATTCTTCTCTCAACACTGATTTTATCTGATCATTTGACGGGTCTTTACCTTGCAGGAAAAACGCCTGATCCAGATTTTCCAGACTGGCATGCAGCCAAGTTCCGATTTTGTCCATACCCAATTCTTCTTCCACATCATCAGCCTCCTGAACGCCAACTATGTGTTTGAGATAAAACTGCATGGAACAGCGAACCAGTTCATTTAAATGCGTAGGATAGAGGCCTTTGCCGGAAAGATAATTCCGTATGGCCTGTAACATTGCTGCATCTTTGGGAACATCTTCATTAAGGTTTTCACTGGCAACGGTTTGAAACGATACCGTCTTGTTTTCAATTCTGATATCAGGATTATACTGAGCCAATTCAAATTCTACCTGCTGAATAAAACGACTTTTTTCTCCACCACCCGGCGCATCGTTGGTGCTTGTATAAAGCATGTGAATTTCCGAAGCGCGCTGTAATAATCTGTAAAAATGATAAGACATCACAGCTTCCTGATGCTGGTGTGTGGGTAAACCAACGGCGTGGGCAGCGTCAAACGGAATAAGCGAATTCTGGCGTTTGGCTTGCGGTAGTATCCCTTCGTTGACCGAAAGGATAATAATCCTCTCAAAATCCAGAGCCCGGGTTTCCAGCATCCCCAGAATTTGCAGTGAGCTGATCGGCTCACCGCTAAACGGAATTCGTGTCTGCCGGATCAGTTCAAACATAAAAGAACGAAGCGTTTTCAGTGTAATCACCTCCGGCCGGTCTTCCAGGGTTTGTTCAAATTGTTTTAATAAGGTATAAAAAAGATACAAATATTCTGTTTCCAGTGCGTTTTTGTATTCCTTATAAACTTCGCGCAAAATATCAATCAGACCATAAAAAGTCTGGATCACTAACTTTGAATTGTTTTTTGGCCAGTGTGTAAATAGTATTTTGAACAAAGCGTTTCCCTGTCCCAATTCCATCAATTCATCCGAACTCAGGTAAACCCTGTTTCCGTCGGTAATCTGCCAGAGCGTTTCCTGAATGATCGTATTTGTTTTATCCGTCAGCAAGGGCCGTAAAACCGCATGTTCGTAATGCCGGATAAAGGGATGATTAAGTACTTTATTGATAGATTTATGGTTGAATTTAGGTATACGAATATTTCGCCCACTTTTATTCCTGAATTCCACCACGTTTTGCTGTAATTCAAAAACGCTGTCGATCAGCGTGTAAAGCATGGAATTTCGCAGCGACAAACCCATGGTGATATTGAGATCCGTAACGCCTTCATCCAGGGAATATAACATGGGAAGCAAAAGGTTTTCGTCAGCCAGCACAATAGCGGTAGACACCGGCTCGGACGGATTGTCACCTTTTTTCATAGCCGCATAAAGCTGACCGGCTACTTTTGTCTGAAGTGTCGCATTGGGAACACCATAAACGGTAATGTCTTTTTTGGATGACATCAAATTATTTTCCGTCCAGTTCCAGGCTCCGAAAATTTTCTGTTTCTGGTATTCACGCAGACTTTTTCCTGCCTCCACGCCTGTATTTTCCGACATGTAGTATTCGTCCGTGTCCCATAAAACTTCTGCTCTGCCCACTTTCACAAGCGCTTTTACAACGGTTTTCTCCGATTCGGTAAAGGCGTTAAATCCGGCAAAATAAATCTTGTCATAATCCGTACGTTGTAGCAAAAGATTGTCCACATCCTCGGCCAGCTGCCGGTATGCCATGCCACGATAAGCTTTGCTGTTTTTCAAAAGTCGCGTCCGGAAAGTGCTGTATACCGTTTTTATATTTTCAAAAAGAGAAAAATACTGTTTGCTTCCGTTGCTGTTTTTTAAAGTCTTTCCCTCAGGCAAATTTTCCTGCCAGCGGGTAAGCGCTTTGGCCTCCGATAAGTAGTCAAACAGATAATTCGTATTGACCAGATATTGGTCAATTTTATCAAGATCACTCAGCAGGACGGATGCCCAACCCATAAACCGGTCAAACTGGACATCGGGATCAATGGCTTTAAAAGTTTCGTATAATTCGAAAAAAAGGTGAACAGGATCCTCAATTTCCAGTGTGCATATGCTTTCAACAAAGTCGTCAACAGCCTCAACTTTCGGACTCATCACCGCCTTCGTTGTCTCATTTGCCAGCTCCTGCATAACAAAAAAAGCGGCACGTCTGGTTGGGACAACAATGATGATCCGGTCCAGTAAAGTACCGTTTTCTTCTAAAATATGGCTGGCAACTTTGTTAAGAAATGAAGGCATAGTTTTGCGGTCGGCTTTCAGCAGTCGGCTTGGATACAGAAAATTTTGAGTTGATTTTTTAATAACGACTTATAATCAGGTAAGCGTTCAGTCATAACAGAAAAAATATATCCTGTTTAAATGTTAAAGAAATTCGCAGTGTGAAAGCCGATTGCCGAAAGCCGACAGCTTTTTAATCAAACAACGGCCAGTTTATCCCGAAAGAGAATGCCCTGCGCATTCCCAGATATCCGGGTGTCTGGTAATATCCTTTTGGTCCGCCGATTCCCTGATTCACATGTGCCATTTTAAAGGACAGACGGATTCGCTTTATCCGGATGTTTGCAAATAAATCAGCTACTACATACTGGCGGACTTCAAAAGAATCCTGCAAATGAAACTGCTGGGTGATTGGCATATAGGCATCGGCAAAATAAGATGACCGGTACATGGCCGATAGCCCCAATTGTATAAATAACACTTTAGCATAGGTGAAGTCAAAAGTCAGCTGACCGCTTGCGAAATATTTTGGTATCCGGATGATATCCTCGTTCGAATTAATTGTATAATATGCCATACCGGAAAGATTCCAGCGGTTCATATGAATGTTTGTCGTTGTGCCTATTTTAAGCAAACTAAATGCACTGCCCAACTGACGCGGAATGGATGCCGTATCATAATAAACATAATTATTGATCAGATTATATAGTACTTCAGGAGTCAGTTGAATATTTTTGGTTTTAAGCGGAATGGATCCGTAAATTGTATTTGTCCCCGTCAGCTTAAAGTTATTCTGCCAGTCAAAATTGTTGCTGATATAGTTTTGAGCGATCAGATCGGGAGAGGTGAAAATGCTCTGATAGCCTGCTTTGATCCATTTGGTATCCAGTTCACCTTTCAGTTTAAAATCTCTTCCAATTAAATGTTCCGCCTCGGCAGTCACATGTTGGGTTGAATCTTTCAAATAATAACTCAGCCAAAGACCAACGATGTTATCAAATTTTAATCCGGTCCGATAGGCAATGGTCAAATTCCCTTCGGTATTTGGATTCTGTCCGGTGACGTTCATTCCATACAAACGCTGCCTGACGTAAGCCCGGTAATTAAAACCTGAAAAAGTACCTTTGATACCAATTTTGTTATCGAATAATTTGTAGAAAATATCCTGGCGAATGTTAACTGAATCATATCGGGAAGCCGGATAAACACCATAGGTAACGCCGCGTTGGGCTGCTTTATCGGTATAGCGGTTGATCGTACTTTTATAATCTGTTTGCGTAAAAACCTGAAACCCGTTGGCTAGTTTATATTGCTGATAGATATGAAAAACATGACGCCTTTCCCATGAATTGGCATCATCACTTATTCTGGCCAGTCCGTCATAGGTATAAAGTCCGTCTCCGGTTGCCGAATTGTCAGGGATAACACCACCTTGTTCCCGTACTTTCTGGTTCAAATGACTGTAATGGGCAAGGATCAGATACTTTTTATCTTTGGAAAAATAATGTCCCTGTAATAAAAACGTCCAGTTTTGCCCAAGCAAAGCCGCAGAATTGACGCCATAAATTCCGTATTGTTTATTTGAGGTAAGACGCTGTCCCTGCATACCAAAATTAAAGCGCGGATTAACATTCTGGGAGTAACCAAATTTACCAAGCGTCGTTTTCCGTCCACCAGACCGGTAGGTCAGATCCGTATATTGTGAGTGCGTATCAATGTATTGAATTTCATCCTCCTGTATTGCATAGGGATCGTAGGCGCGCATACCAAGCTGGGCACCAATATCCTGACGGGGCTGAAAAAACAAATTTCTTGTAGCAGTTCCGGTATTTCCCAAATCCACCAGTTGTCCATAAGAACGATCAACGGGCGTCCAGCGGTTAAAGTCAGGCAACAGCGTATCAACCCGGTAACGAACCGAATCACGGTTGTTTATGATATCATTTTCGAAAAAGTGCAGTGTGGTTTTTGGGCCGTAAATTGTTTTGGTACTGTCATCCAGAAGTACTCCGCCTTTTCCTCCCTTTGCGCCCCCGCCACCCCCGCCACTTGGCATATTGATGCCACCGGGGAGTTTGACCTGCGCGGTTGCTGCGTTTGGAAATAGCAAAAAGCCGGATAAAACAAGAAAGACAACAGATAATAAAATTCTCATAAACGATTCTATAATTCCACCGATTTTAAGGATAGGGTTACAAAGTATGATTCGTAATCCAGCGTTCAAATGGTTCGGTATCGGCTCCGAAATTTATCTCCATTGGCAAATAAGCAAAACGATCCAAAACGCCTGATCCGGCGGCAAGCGGTTTAAGCTTCACCATATCCTTTTCAGTTGTTACTACAAAAGTATCGTTTTTTATGTACTTAATAAGATGTTCCAGGTCGGTTGGCGTGTAATTGTGATGATCAGGAAAAATAATTTCCTCTACAACGTTATACTTGCTCCGAAGATATATAGTAAAGGGCAGCGGATTGGCAATACCGGCCGCGATTATAACATTATTTAACAAAACAGGTTGCTGATTATATGAAACCGGCTCTGAATAACGGATTGATGCAAAAAATACCGGCACTCCCGGGCGACTATATTTTTGAACGGATTGTCTGATTTCCTCTTTCTGATTTTCCAGTATATCCACAGGGCTTTTCGTGACAACGATCAGATCGGCTCTTCTTGCGCCGCTTCTTGTTTCGCGCAATCTGCCAGCCGGGAAGGGTAAATCTTTATAAAACGGACGGTTGAAATCGCTTAATAAAATATTGATATTTCGCTGAATGGCCCGGTGCTGAAAGGCGTCGTCAAGCAGGAGCAGATCACGTTCAGGAAACTTGTCATGTATGGCAAAGGCTCCGTTTACCCGACTTTCACAAACGGCAACCACAATGTTTTTTTCAAATTTTGAAAAATATTGTAATGGTTCATCTCCCAGATCCTGCGCCGAGGAATTTTCATCTGCAAACAACAATCCTTTGGTATTTCTCCCATATCCTCTGCTCAAAATGGCAATCTTAAATTTTTTGTCAAGAAAATTTGTAAGATATTCAACCATAGGCGTTTTACCTGTGCCTCCTACGGTAATGTTGCCAACTGAAATTGTAAATTGTGAAGCTTGTTGGGATGAGAAAATATTGGTATCGTAAAGGAAATTCCGTAGTATGGTTATCAAACCATATACCCATGAAAAAGGTGTTAATATTATTTTTATCCAATTATGTTCTGCCATCTTATCTGCATAATTACATATTTTTTGGTTAATATTGTTCCCCGAAAAAAAACTGACACCATAAAATATGCCTTTAAGAATTGTGTTTCAACCCTATACACTTCATTTTCGAATGGAGGCAGGTACGTCGCGTGGGGTGCTGAAACAAAAAACTTCCTGGCTATTGAAAGTGACAGACATAGAACAGCCTGGTATAGAGGGCTATGGCGAATGCGGCCCGCTTCCAGGATTGAGTTTTGACGATATTCCGGATTACAAAGAGCAGTTGACAGATGTTTGTGAACTCTTCAATCAGCTTGATCTGGAAGTATTTCCCTTCAATCTTTCCATCATTCTGCAACAAGTTATTCCTGACCATTTGCCGTCTATAAGATGCGGGATAGAAATGGCGTTGCTGGATTTTATGAATGGGGGACAGCGGATTCAATATAAAAATGCTTTTTCCAAAGGTGAAAAAGGAATTCCGATGAACGGGCTGATCTGGATGGGATCGTATGATCACATGGCAGAACAGATTGAAGAAAAACTCACGCTTGGTTATACCACGCTGAAAATGAAAGTGGGCGCCATTGATTTTGAACAGGAATGTCGTGTGCTTGAATCTGTCCGTTCACGGTTTTCGGCGGATCAGATCACACTGCGGGTTGATGCGAACGGTGCTTTCAAACCGGAAGACGTTTATGCAAAATTGCAGCGACTTTCGGAATATAATCTGCATTCTATTGAGCAGCCGATCAAAGCCGGGCAAATTGATTTGTTAACCGAAGTATGCGCCAATTCTCCGATTCCGGTTGCTTTGGATGAAGAACTGATCGGAATATTTGATTACCGAAAGAAGTTTGCGCTTTTAAAACAAACGCAACCGCCATATATCATCTTAAAACCTACACTTTTAGGCGGTTTTCAACATTGTAAAGACTGGATAGAAATTGCTAACAGGCTTTCAATCGGCTGGTGGATGACTTCGGCACTTGAATCAAACATTGGCTTAAACGCCATTGCTCAATTCACCGCTTCCTTCGATAATCAGCTTCCACAAGGACTTGGAACCGGCCAGCTTTATCATAACAATATTGATTCTCCGCTTAAAACCGATAATGGATATTTGTATTATGATAAATCGAAATCGTGGGAGATTAATCTGGATGAAAGTGCCTGGTGTTAATGTGTTTTCTGTTTAATCCAGATATCGGACAAAATGATAAAAATGTCTGACGGTATCCGCTTCAATGGAATATTCAGGCATTATCTCGCTCATTTCGATGTCGTAATGTTCATTTATCAGCTCATTATGTCTGAAGATTTTCAATTGCGCATCGCTGTTATATTTAAGTAAAATACTTTTTTCCTCCCAGTTTTCTTCTAACACTTTACTGATCAGAAAGTCTCTTTCGAGCGAGTCATTTTTGTAAAAGCTAATTTTGTTTGCGTGAATGATCTTGTCATTTACAAAATCCATTCTTCTGCTGTAACCGGCATCTTTTGCCCAAATTGTTTTACTTGGTGTCGTAGTTTTGATCCATTCCCACCTTCCAGGGAGATCTCCATAAACGGACTGTGGAATAGGGCCGCAGCCGCAATTCCTGCCACACGATGAAAATAAAGCTGCTACAACAAATGTGATGAGATACAACGATCGTTTTTTCATGGCCAACTTTTGGGAATTACCTTTTAGGACCATTTTTAATGACAAAAGGTTGTAAATGAATGAAATATTAATTTATCCAGTCAACACCTTTTCTCAGCCATTTCAAAGTAACATCTTCTTTCGAACCTGCTTCCGGGATAAAATTATATTCCCAATTTGCCTGTGGCGGCAAACTCATCAAAATAGATTCTGTCCGTCCGTTTGTTTCCAATCCGAATTTTGTCCCGCGATCCCATACCAGATTAAACTCAACATAACGACCGCGACGTAGGTATTGCCATTGTTTTTGCTGTTCCGTAAACTGTTCATCCCGATGTTTTTTCATGAAGGAAGTATAAACAGGCGCAAAACTTTCTCCGATCTCTTTTACAAAAGCAAACAGCTCTTCTTTTGACAAATTGCTCCCGTAACCCGCTTCATCCGGTTTGAGATAATCAAAAAAGACACCACCGATTCCACGCGTTTCGTTTCTGTGCTGAATAAAAAAATAATCATCCGCCCAGGTTTTAAATTTTGGATAAAAGTCGGGATGATGTTTGTCGCAGGCAGTTTTTAAATGATTATGAAAACTTTTTGCATCTTCTTCTACAACATAATGCGGCGTGAGATCGATGCCGCCACCAAACCAGCAAGTCCCGTTACTAAGTTCAAAATACCGTACGTTCATGTGAATAATAGGCACATGCGGATTTTTTGGGTGCATGACAATGGATACGCCGGTGGCAGTAAAGTGAAAATCATCGGTATCATTTAGCTGCATTTGATGACGCAGACGCGGGTGCACTTCACCTTTTACGCTGGAAAAATTCACGCCGCCTTTTTCAATAACATTTCCATGCTGGATCAATCTCGTACGTCCGCCACCACCGGAATGATGCTCCCAAAGATCTTCTTTAAATTTACCCGCGCCGTCTTCATTTTCTACGGCCGCGCAAATGTTATCCTGTAATTGTTTGAAAAAGCCTTCTATATCTTCAACTGTCATTGTAAATCTGAAATTGTGCGTGGCGAAATTACAATAAATTTGAAAGCGGGGTTATCGGTTTTTCAAATTGGCAGTGCGGATCATGATAAAATTGTAACAGGCGATCATTTTTTAATATAGGCCTCGTGTTGGGCAACAGATTGAATTCCTGAAGTTCCAACATTCCCAAGATACCGCCGGGCGACAACCACAGTGCGGGTTTCAAAATCATCATAATTCGGAGCATCCGGTTTCATACTGCTAATCCTGACATTCCCGGATGCATGAATAAATTCACCATTTCCAAGATACAGGGCGACATGTGTGACACGCGCGTCGGGCAATTTATTTTTCCCACTTGCAAAAAATATCAGATCACCGGATTTCAGGTTTTTCAGCGCTTCGTCAAGATTAAATTTGTCACTTTTTAATACAGAAACCTGCTCACCAGCCATCACTTGCTGAGAAGCGTCACGCGGAATAATAATTCCGTTCATGAAAAACGCAGTTTTTGTGAATCCGCTGCAATCCACACCCTTCACAGAAGTGCCGCCCCATAAATAAGGAACACCGATCATCGTTTTGGCAATATCAATAATCTGTTCAGGATTTGGTGAAGGCTTTTTGATCCATTTTTTGTAGTCAGTCATTTGTTCCTGGGGGATGAAGCCGGTTCTGCCATCGGGATAAACAACTTTGTAGAATCCTTTCTGCCTGCCTTCATTGACCAAAATATCACCCATCACAAGGTCAGAAACTCTCTGGGATTTCCGGTCCGGATTAACAAATGCGTGACCATAATCATCAACAAAAACGAGTTTGTCCTTTTGCTTCCAGCTGTCCATTTCAGCCGATGTTTTTAATGAAATGGCTCCTGCATCCAGCCAGGAAATGTAACGATCCGGTGTGCGGACGAGATAGTAATATCCATCCTTTTTCAAAATATCAAGAGGCGTTCCAAGTAAAGATTGGGTAGCAAGTTCAGCCGCATTTTTTGGATTTGACCTGATGTTGACAACAGAAAGATTTACAAGCGCATAAATTTTTTCGCCCAATTTTTTGGCGGGGAGTGTATGAACAGGAATGTTAATTTTGACTCCCGCCTTTACAAGTGAGTCAGAAAACTTTTGCGCTGCTTTGAGCTCTGTGGTTTCAATATAATTGTCACCGACACTATCCGCCATGATCGTAAAAATTGCAGTCCTTTTATCAGGCGCATATTCTTTTCTAACGGCTTCTGCTATGCCGAATATTTTCCTGACCTCAACAGAATCGGATGACATTTTTTGATTTTGGCCTTTTGAAGTAAAAGGACAAAGAAATAAGAAGAAAAGAAAGGATTTATAGGAGCTCATAAGTTGGAATTAATCAGTAAGCTAATATATACCAGAAAATAATACAAGTATCAAAAATTCCGGCTGATAAAATGTTGGAAGTAGTTTTTGAATTTATATTGGCTTTTAAAATTTCATGAAAAAGGAGAAATAATTTAAACGATTAAGTATGTTGATATCAAGGGTTTTATGTTAAAATGTATGTTGAAATTAATATTTGATACGATTTTCTGTAAATGATCCGGAACCATTGGTAATGGATTTTTGTCTAATACCAGCAGCCAACCGTGTGATTAATCACCGGATATTTCTGCGCCGCTTTTTGGGGGCGACTGGAATTGACAGCGGGTCGGGATTCTGTGTGTAAGCATGTCGGGAGCTGGGGGTACCTCCCGTAAATAATACCTTTCAAACAAAAACTGGCGAAAATACTTACGCCATGGCTGCCTAATCCGGAGGATTTAGCAAATGCCATCATCCCTCCAACCTACGCACTGATGGTTGGGCTCCGGGGTGTCGCAAATCAGTGCTGGTTGGCATAGTGGTACGGAAAGCCAACGAGACCCAAGGACCTAAGGCCAAGACGCGGGTCCGCCGTGAACCTTGTCTGGCTCGAAAATTCAATCGCGGATAAGCATGTAGAAGGCGCAGGGTTTCCCTGTTCTGGACGAGGGTTCGAATCCCTCCGTCTCCACTGATTGAAAGATCAAAATTACTTAAAAGCCCGTAAATCAACAATTTACGGGCTTTTTCTTTTCTTCCCAACCGCCAAAATATTCAATTTTTATCAATCCCTATGGGGGAAATTCGGATACCTGGAGATAACACCAAATTGAGGTATCCGAATTTGCTTTAAAGTTTTGAAAATCAGCAGGATGTATGCGATGTGAACATCTTGACAGGTCACTAAAAGAGGTTTAGTTTTAAAATTTAAAAGGTGGAGATTATGGAAAAAAGAATGAGTATGATTTTTCATGCGCGTAAATCAAAGGCTACTAAGGGAAATTTGGTTCCAATTTATTTACGGGTTACCATCAGTGGACAGCGGTGCGAGCTTACAACCAAACAACTGATTTCTGAGGAAAAGTGGTCAGTGCCTACAGGAAAGGTAAAAGGGACATCCACTGAGGCTAAGGCCATTAATTCTTTTTTGGATACCTTACAAGGAAAGGCTCATGCCATTCATAGAGACATAATACAAGAAGGTAAGACACTTTCGATCGAACTTTTCAAAGATAGATGGTTTGGCATTGCAGAAAAGCCGATAATGCTAATGGAGGTTTTTCAGGAGCATAATTACAAAATGGAAAAGCTTGTAGGTCAGGATTATGCTTATGGCACGTTTCAGAGATATCAGACATCTTTACAGCATACGCGTGATTTTCTGATGTGGAAATTCAAAGAGAATGATATTGACCTAAAGAAGCTCAACTTTAAATTCATAACGGACTATGAGTTTTATTTGAAAAGTGTTCGGAAATGTGGTCACAATTCGACGATGAAATACCTCGCTAATTTTAAGAAAATTGTTTTGATCTGCGTAAAAAACGACTGGTTGGAAAAAGACCCCTTTTTTGCCTATAAAATGCATAAGCATGAGGTTGATAGAACGGCTCTAACTGAGAAAGAATTATCTGATATTGTTAATAAAAAATTTGCAGCGGATCGATTAAACCAGGTAAGAGACATATTTATTTTTTGCTGCTACACTGGACTTGCTTATGCAGATGTTCACAAATTAAAACGGTCAGAAATTGTCGATGGTATTGACGGTGGAAAATGGCTCCTGATTAAAAGGCAAAAAACAGAGTCTCGCTCTAGTATTCCAATTCTTCCCACCGCTATGAACTTGCTAAAACGATATGAAGATCATCCACAGTGCGTAAACAAAGGTCAGCTATTGCCAGTGCTGTCCAACCAAAAAATGAACTCTTATTTGAAAGAAATTGCAGATCAATGCGGAATTGTAAAAAACATTACTTTCCACTTGGCAAGACACACTTTCGCAACAACAATAACACTTTCTAATGGTGTCCCCATTGAAAGTGTATCAAAAATGCTTGGTCACCGGGATTTGAAAACTACACAGCTTTATGCCAAAGTTGTTGACAAGAAAATAAGTCATGATATGAATAAATTGAAAGAGTTGCTCGGAAGTAAACAATCATAATTCATTTAAAACTGTCGTTCTGGAGGTCGAGGGTTTGAACTCCGTCTCCCTCCCATTTAGAAGTTTTTAATATCAATAAATGCCTGTAAGTCAATGATTTACTGGCATTTTTGCTTTCCGGGATATCCCAAAATATGCAAAAATTCCCATCATTTCCAGCGTCATTCGTGGAGTTCGATAAAAAACGAGAAAAAGACGCTGGAAAGTGTTAACTTATTGATTAGCAAGATGTTCATTTATTGCACATCTTGATTTGTAAGCGCGGCGGCTCGATATTTATCACTTAAACGCTAGCGTCATGTTGGAAAACAGTTTCGGTATGTTGTTTTATTTAAAACACGCCAAAAATCAAAAAGAAGGTTTACGTTATGTTTACCTTCGAATCACAGTCGATGGAAAATCGGCAGAATTATCTACAAAGCAGCTTTGGAGCCCTTCCAACTGGAGTATTGACGCCGGACGTGCAATCGGCAACAAGGAGGATTCAAGAACCCTCAACGCGTATTTGGATACACTAAGCTCTAAAGTGTTTCAGGCAAAAAAATGCTTATCGAAGATGACAGAGAATTATCTGCCGAGGCTTTGAAAAATATTTTGCTTGGAAAAAGTAGTGAAACGAGAACGATCCTGGAAGTTTTCCAGTACCATAACGAACAGATGGCAGCACTCGTAGGAAAAGAGTTTGCCCCACTTACACTAAGCAGATACAAAACTGCTCTCGAGCATACGCGTTCGTTTATTCAGTGGAAGTATAAAATGGATGACAGGCAGATCCGCGACCTTGATTTTGAATTCATCTCTGAATTTTCGTTCTGGCTTCGCAGCGCACGTGGTTGTAATCACAATTCAGCCATCAAATACATGTCTAACTTAAAAAAGATTGTGCTCATCTGCGTTAATAATAAATGGCTGAAAAATGACCCGTTTCAGGGATTCAAACTGACTAAAAAGGAAGTTGTCAAAAATCCGTTATCTCGTGCAGAGCTCAAACGTCTTACAGAAAAAGAATTTGAAATGGACCGTCTAAGCAATGTCCGTGACATCTTTCTTTTCTGCTGTTATACCGGCCTTGCATACGTGGATGTAAAACAGTTGAAGCGCAGCGATATTGTTACCGGAATGGATGGAGATCTATGGATCGATACGACCAGACAGAAAACCGATGTGGCCACCAGAATTCCGCTACTTCCAACGGCGCTGGAGATAATGCAAAAGTACGAGGAAGATCCTTTATGCTGTAATCGTGGCGTTGTACTTCCGGTATTAAGCAACCAGAAGATGAATGCTTATCTGAAAGAGATTGCGAGTTTGTGTGGGATTTCAAAAACGCTCACGTTTCATATCGCCCGTCACACGTTTGCGACGATGGTGACGCTCAGTAATAAGGTGCCTATTGAAAAAGTCTCGAAAATGCTTGGACATCGTTCTTTGAAGCAGACGATGATTTATGCAAAGATTTTGGATGTGAAGATTAGTGAGGATATGAGAGCATTATAGGAGAAGTTGAGAAACGCCTAAGACTAATTAGTATCGCAGGCGATGCTAATATGCGATACTTAGGTGGTGTTATAATTATAAATATCTTGTTCATACATGAATGCTTTTCATGAACTGTTTTTTATCTGTGGGAGGCGGCAGAGAATTGAAGACTTTCTCTGAAATATAAGACTTCTGAGCGCGGCGTGTTGACCAATGAGCCCCAGCTTAAACTGGCTCCAGAAGAATTATAAATTTATTGTAAACTTGAATTCTAAATCCAGAAAATGAAAAATAAAATAGAAATATATCAAAGCCAGGACGGACAAACTCAAATAGAAGTAAAATTTGGAGAAGAAACCGTATGGCTTGACGCTCATTCGTTGGCTGAGATATTCTCGGTTCAGCGTCCAGCTGTCGTAAAACATATTAATAACATATACAAATCTGGTGAGTTAGATCCTGCTGCAACCTGTTCCATTTTGGAACAGGTTGCAGCAGACGGAAAGAAAAGAATGATGAATTTGTATAACCTGGATGTAATAATATCTGTTGGTTATAGGGTGAATTCAACAAAAGCTACTCAGTTTCGGCAATGGGCAACACAGCCTTTAAAAGATTATCTGATCCAAGGTTATGCGATTAACGAGAAACGGTTGAATCAAAAGCAGCAAGAGGTACAGACCTTGAGGGATGGAATCCGGATACTAAGCCGGGCAATTGAAACAAAGATGGATGAAGGAGACCTGACCTTGCTTGATCAATTCGCCAAAGGTCTTGAATTACTGGATGACTATGATCACGAAAAATTGGATTCGAAAGGTGTCACAACCCGCCATGCCAAGTATCCGGAGTTATCGGATTACCGAAATTTCATAGAGAGTATGAGAAGGGATTTCGACTCTGATATTTTTGGTAAGGAAAAGGATGATAGCTTTCAGAGCTCCGTGGCACAAATCAGTAAAGGGTTTGGAGATATCGACTTCTATCCTTCAATTGAAGAAAAAGCAGCAACATTACTCTATCTGATCATTAAGAACCATTCATTTGTTGATGGGAATAAGCGAATCGCTGCAGCTTGTTTCTGTTATTCTTAGAAAATAATGATTTTTTAAAATCGGGAACCGGGGTATCACTTATGAGTAATGAAGCTCTTGCAAGTCTAACACTTATCGCCGCCGCCAGCAAACCTGAGGAAATGGAAACGGTTAAAAAGTTGATTGTTAGTGTGCTGAACAGGAATCAGTAGTGTTATCTCTGACGTGATAGGCATGATAATATTCTCGGAGCCAAAGTAGAAGGTTGATAATCTTATTTACTTTCTGATGATATATTGTCGGTATGGAAATACCTTGGTTAAAGTAAACTTTGACCAAGGTGTTATTGTGTTCAATTGTAAATTGTTAGAGGCCTGTTTGGTACATATTAGCATTTTCAGCGCTTGTTATACAACACCAGCCCTGATGGCCTAAGCCAATTATTAATGAACCGGTTAAGACTCGCTATACTTCATGGATTAATTGGCTAGGAAAGAACTATTGTGGCAAGCAGCCGGTTATTAATAGATTAACGAATGCGCATGTAGGGGTTAAATTAAAAGTTAGTACAAAAAGCGCCACGGGTTTCGCGTAGCAAATGTCAATCTCCATACATAATGAGAAATAATCGCCAGATAAGTCTATTTTTTCTCCAAAGTCGTAAGAAAATAGCCTTACTTATTGAGAATGTTTTCAACAATCTCCGTACTAAATGAGAACCTTTTTTGAAAAAAAATCAAAGAGACTCTGTCAATTGGCTGGTAGTGAATATATTGGTTGATATTTTTTGATTCTTACTAAGCTGTTTTCCTAATTACTTTGGAGTTTTCTCATTTAGTTTGGAAGTTGACAAAAGATCTCGCTGCATAAGAAGTTATATGGTAGAAGTGTGGTTTATAGAATTTAAGAGGTCCCGTTAAAATGAGATAACCTTTCAGGTTAACACATTTCAACGGGAGTTTAATAACCTATTGTCCAAATTCAATAAAGAAGGCCTAAATTTAATCCTGGACTTGTTTTTCAACATAGAAGACAGCCTCTCTTAACCTATTCTCCGTGACTAATTTCTATGAGTCTATGAAAAATCCCATCACCCCAATTTGTTCCTGTACTTTGCGTGGCATCGTCAAACTTTAAAATTCCGTTAAACCAAACTTTTTCACAGTACACCGTATTCTGGCTTAGGTATCTATTCATTTCACATCTAATTGTGTCTTCTTTTTGAGAATTCCATTGTATGTAAGTAGTTGTTATTTCTCGATCATAAGTACCTTCATCCAGAAATAATTGCAAAAAATATCGGTTATTACCGTTATTTTTTTTTATTACGAATTTTCTTGGATAGTCTAGGTTCGGTATATATATTTCTTCTTTTTTACCATTTTTGAGATAGTAAATTCGTATTGAATCAGGCTTATAAGATTCTGGATTGACTGGATTTAACAAATCTACACCTTTGCTATTTGTCATAGCCAAATAAATTCCTGTGTCTATCACATTGGGACTGTTAAAAGGCTTTTTACAAGCAAAAAAAACAATCAATGGAATCCATGCAAAATGCTTTATTGTTTTCATAGTTTATGGTCTTCGTATACCAGTTACCATTTTCCTTTTATATGTGTAATCGCTGGAGCCTGGTTTCCAATTGTTTTCAGCATACCAACCGTCATTATTTCCGCCCCCACCCCAATTCATATGGATAGCATTTGTGGCAATTCCACTAAATACATCAATTTGTTCGCCTGGAGTATTCGGATCCGGTTGACACCAATAGTACAAAGAATTTGAATAACCGTCTCCAACCCATGCGTGGCCATCGGCGTAGTTTCCAAAAATCCACCACCCGGCGTTTCTTCCACCTGCAAGTATAACAGGATATCCTGCATACAATTCACTTTCCACCGTAGATCTATTGAAATCTTGGTATGAACCACCGGAAGCATAACCGTAACTTGTTAACACCGCTGGTATGTTACCTGTATTTGAAGATGAGCCATCGCATCCGTACGACATATTTAATTTATTACTATTTCCTAATTCTTTTAAAAACGATGCCGTTGTACTGGTAGAATAGCCCAGTGGCATGCTCGACCAGTTAAAAGTTGTAGGATACTGATGATATCTCATTATCTGCCCCAATGCAGTGGCAACGCATCCAGTCCAATATCTCCCATTATATGTTTGAGAGCATCCAGCATAATCACATGCGTCGTTCCATCCTGTACCTTGGCTCCAGGTAGATGAAAGTATTTGGTTTGCACCGGTAAAAATTGTATAATTAGATGACGTATTACAATCCCCGTCAGCATATGCGTATCCAGAAGTTCGTAATGCTGAAGTTCTGAGCCCCATCATTTCCTTTTGATTAAACTTGTCCCATAATGTCCTAAATTCCGGACTTTGTTCTTTGTTTTCTTTGCGAATTTCCTGAATAAGACCATCGGCTTCTGCTAACCAGCCTAATAGACCACCTGGTAATGTTTTTGTCTCCGTATCAAAACGATTATCATCAGAATAGGCTAAGACAGGAATGGCCCTTTTATCAGCTGAAATAATCGTAAATCCACCTCCCTCATAGTTGATAATGTACATAGAGGGGTTATTGCCATCTGGGTTTACCTTAAATGAACTTTGTACTTCTCTTTTATTAATTTTACCATTCTTATTTCCGCTTTGATTATTAAGAGGTGCTTGAATTGATGCAATTTTTAGTGCCTGTTCAAGGCTAACATAATTGGATTGAAGATTACTATCTTGCTGAATCTGAGATTCATCTTGCGAATTTTTACACCCGTTTAGGATTAATAAAAAGGTGATAATAAATAGATGTTTTAGATGAAATGTTGTTTTCATAAGATTTGGGAGGTAGTTTATAATGGTTACATTCAAATGTAATTTAATTGTTGTAGAATATATATTAAGCTGTATTAAATATTTATACAACTTATTTAACGGTTATATTAGAATGTTTTTTACAAGCTTTAACTCACCAGCCCATTAGGATTAGATTTATAATAATAACGCTGCCGTTCTGAGTGAAGACCTGCATTTTGCCATAATCGATGCTCGAGGCCACCACGGTTTTACCAACGTTTCAAAACAAATCGTTTTTCAATACCTCTGGAAGAGCAGAAGTAAAGCCCCTCAGGTCAATATTGACATTTGTTTTGTTTTGCTTGGGTTAAATTAAAAGATTGTACACAAAGTACCATGATATTATTGTCTCTTCTTTAAAAAACCTTTTACATCAACCCCAGCGTATTTTAAAATTTTGTAAAGTGTAGGTTGACTTTTTATTTTTGTCTTATACTGATATAGCTTGACAGTTTTGACTAAAAAACAGTTAAGATGAACAGTCACATACAGTCGTTACTCCAAAGCAGAGAGTACAGTGAAGAATTAAAGGAAGAGGTGGCCATTCGAATTCTTTTCGGAGGAGAGGATCCTGCCAACGTCATGGAATGTCTAAATATTTCCAGCATTTATGTCGTTAATAATTTCGTGAATATTTATCGAAAGAAAATAGAAAACGGATTAATTACATTGCCTCCAATGGATGAAAAACAAAAGCATAGCCTTCATGCAATTCAACAACGAAACAAGGAATTAGAACGGGCAGTTAAGGATGCGAATCTGATGATTCTTGCATTGAACAATATGATAGACATCGCTGAAGCTGATCTGAAAATTAGTATCCGAAAAAAGCGTGGTACCAAACGGTCATAAGTTTACGTGAAAATCGTAATGCAGATGCAGGAGTCGAATGCCTTTTCAGACTGTTTGGTTATAGCCGGCAATCATTTTATTCAAAACAACAATATCTTTCGCAGCAAAATCATGATCAGCTACTGGTCCTGGACCTGGTGGCGGCAATTCGTCGTGATATTCCTGGACTGGGTTCACACAAATTGTACCGATTATTGGAACCGAGTTTACGCTTGAGCGGAATTAAGCTGGGTAGAGATAAACTTCATTCCTTATTGCAAGCTAACAAATTGCTGGTACGATCAGCCAGGACAATACCTAAGACGACTAATTCCAATCACTGGATGAAAAAATATCCAAACCTGATTAAGGACTTTGAAATTAATACAACAGAAAGCGTTTGGGTGTGTGATTTAACTTACTTGTGCGTCGGTAGCGGATTTAATTACCTTTCTCTGATTACAGACGCTCACTCCAGACTTATTGTAGGGTATTGCCTGCATCCATTTCTTACTGCGGAAGGGTGTGTTCAAGCACTGAAGATGGCATTGTCTACAAGAAAAAAGCTAGATCAGAATTCCTGTTTGATCCACCATTCCGATAGGGGCTCACAATATTGTAGTTTTCAGTACGTGAGCATATTAATTGAGGCAAGCGTACGTATTAGTATGACTGAAAATGGTGATCCTTATGAAAATGCCATTGCTGAAAGGGTTAATGGTATCCTAAAAGCAGATTTTCGTTTGAATCGGGTATTCAAATCTCAGGCAGAAGCGGTAGTTGCGACAGAAATGGCAGTTCACAATTACAACACCTTGCGTCCGCATATGAGTTGCGATTACCTTACGCCACAAGCTGCACATATGCTTGATCAGCCTTTACAAAAGCACTGGAAAAAGAAAAAGCTAAGAAATGTTTGAGGTTCCTGGCTATAAACCGCAACTAACTTCTGCCTTCGGACCGAAGCTAGTTGCGGTTTACAGCCAGTGGAGCTTTATTAGTTAAGATACACAAATTCTTGATAAAAAGGGGGTGTCAACTTCATTACGTATAAATTTGAAAAATAAGTACCCTTTCTTTAAATTTGACAACCCAAAATAGTAGTAAAGCAAATCAATTTATTCGCCTTCAAAATCTGTAAAGAAATTCCAGTACGGGACAAAATGTAAAGTAAAATCAGGACGATACAAAAAGTTAAACTTTCTATTACAAATGGGCCAAATCAGGAAGTGCTTTTAACCCTGTAATAGTCTTCCAAATCGCGCCAGATTTGGAAGACTATTCTGCAATTATTAATTCTGCAAGCTAGCTTATGAGAGGCTTGCCAATCAAGATTGTTTGTTATCTTTAATAACACGGCATGGATTGCCAACAGCAATTACATCAGCTGGTATATCCTTGGTTACCACACTTCCCGCGCCGATTATGGTATTGTCTCCGATTCTCACACCCGGCAGCACGATGACATTTCCTCCAAGCCAGACATTGTTCCCAATATTAATCGGATACGCATATTCGAGTCCGTCAATTCTTTGTTGGGTATTTATTGGATGACCGGCAGTGTACAGACTTACACCAGGAGCAAATAACACATTATTTCCAATGGTTACCGGTGCGCAGTCGAGAATTGTGCACCCGACATTGGCGTAGAAATTATCTCCTACATGGATGTTGTAGCCATAGTCGCAATGGAAGCGCTGCTCCACCCAAGTATTGTTACCAACAGACCCTAAAAGCTCTTTTAATTTTTCCTTTCTCTCTTCGGCCTTGCGGGGATGAAGCGCATTGAATTGATAGAGTAAATCCATTGCGAGTTGCCTCTCTTCAAAAAGGTCATTGTCGAATGCCAGATACAGCGCTCCAGCCAGCATCTTATCTTTTTCTGTTTTCATTTATTTTAATTTTTCTAATTCTAATCAAAATTGAGAAACTTCACTCCGCAGTATATCTGCATTTTTTAGTCAGTTCATTTAGTCAAATTTCCTGCAAAAATTCTACAACAGGCGTACCCTTTAACCTATCTTTTAAAAAAGCAAAAAAATCTTTAACATACGTTTGTTGGTTATGCCAGTTATATGCCTGTTCAGATTGGTAAATCGCCAGAAGGACCAATGTGTTTGGCTCCTGTATCTTTCTGTTTAAAATAAATGTTTCGCAGCCCTCTTCCTGCAAGATTTGTTCTCTGGTCGATTTTGCTTGCAGCAGAACCTGCTCGATAAACGCTGCATTGATAACCATCGTCACATTTGTGATAACCTTCTTAGTTCCCATTTTTCAATATTCTAATTTTAGTAATAGGTATGCGGAGAAACTAACATCCCGCATACCGCTGATCATCCTTGATTCATCATGACAAATGCGCCCTCTGGATCTGAGAGATAGTATTTTCTGAATTCCGCTGTTTGGCCGACCTGAATCTCGTATTCTTCATTTTGAAAGCCTCTGATCAACGCTTCTGCAACTTCAATGGCAGGCATACCATTTTGCTGCCCACCTATTTCTTTAGAAAATTCAGTGTTTACCAAGGGTGGTATCAACTCAAAGACTTTTATTCCGGTGTCTTTCGCAAGGGTATGTCGTAATGATAATGTGTAAGAACGCAGGGCCGCTTTGCTATCCGCGTAGGATGGCAGGTAAGCACCCGGGGCGAAGGCTGCAATGGAAGTCACATTAACAATCGCAGCTTCCGGCTGAGCTTTTAAAACGGGAATCAGGCCTTCTGTCAGGCGGATCACTGAAAAGTAGTTTGTGGCAAATTCAGCTGTGGCCTTCTGAAAAGCGCCTGCGTTTTCTCCATGTTCATATAAAAACGCGGCTCCTGCATTGTTGATCAAAACACTTAACTCCGGATAATCTTCTGAGATCATTGCAAATAGCTTATTGACATCGTCTTCATCATTGATGTCACATTGAATTGCGACAGCATTGGCCAGGCTTTGCGCTGCTGCCTGTATTTTGCTTTCTGTTCTTCCTACGAGGATGACTTTGTTACCATCGGCGGTAAGCAATTTTGCCGCTTCGTATCCGATTCCTGAGCCGCCACCGGTGATCAGGATTGTTTTGTTTATGATTTTCATTTTGAGATTATTTTATTTACTAAATAGCCTTTTGTACATCCTTCAAAACAGAGCCTTCAAACATCTTGTGGGCATAGCTTTGCAGAAACAGGATCATTCCCGTCATTTTCCCAACCGGATTACTGAATTTCGGCTCCTTCGCATCAATTAACTTGGAAATAGTCTGGATGACCGCAGTGGGCTCTTCGGCGGTGTCGATTCCCTTTTGGGTAAATGCGTTAAGTTTGGGCCGGTACTGGTTATAATCTGAGATAGTACCAGTCGCCGATACTGCATTATGGCTTAGATTGGTCTTGAACCAGACCGGCTCTACCACACTCACTTTGATGTTAAACTGGTTTAGCTCAAAGCGCAATGATTTAAAATAACCTTCGACTGCGTGTTTGGATGCAGAATAATAGGAGAGATTGGGTGGTCCTATCAGCCCGACAATAGAGCTTACCGTAATAATCTGTCCGGCTTTTTGCTTTCTGAAAATTGGCAATAAAGCATTGGTTACTTTAATCGTGCCCCAAAAATTAGTCTCAAATTGCTGTCTGCCTATCTTAACAGGTGTTTCTTCGGCGATGCCAGTTACCATATAACCGGCGTTGTTGACCAGTATATCAAGCTTAGCAACCAGTTTGGTAACATTCTCAGTGAACTCCTGAATAGACTGATCATCAGAAATATCTAGTCGCAATAACTTGAAGGGGAATTTCCCTTCATACTTTTCCGGCGTACGGCTCGTGCCGATCACCATGTGACCTTTATCATGAAGGTCTTTAGCCAGTAATAAACCAAAGCCGGATGATGCCCCAGTGATTAAAATCGTCTTTCCCATTTTGTTTGTTATTTAGAGTTTATCATTATGTATCAATCGATACAATTTAGTTCAAAAAAAGGGCTTACTCGAAAACCTTTAAACTGAAATCAATCGTCGCCCTAAGTACAGATTGATCCTTTACAATGGATTTCGTTGTATTTAGTCCTGTCCATAAATTTAAAAGGTATGTTTTCCAAAGCTCCGCTGGAATCGTTGGGTGTATTATACCGGCATTTTTGGCACGTAGCAAAGCATCATCAAAAGCATCCGCAATTGTGGTCAGGTTTTTGGCTGCGGCTTCTTTAAATTCGCTGTCATCAGCTTGAAAAATAGTATTACTGAAATAGCAGCCAAACTCGCTGAACTTACCGTTGGGCTCAGTCATGACATAGTAATATTGTCTGATTGCTTCAACCGGATTATTAACGCTTTTGAGCAAGTCTAAAAATGGCTGGGGATACAAAGTGAAAAAACGCTGCAAGGATTTGGCAAACAATTCCTGTTTGCCTCCCTTGTAAGCCAGGTAAAAACTACTGAAACCGATACCCATTGCTTTTTGCAGATCCCGGGAAGATGCTTTTTCGTAGCCGTGACTCCAAAAAACCTCAATAGCAGCGTTTAAAGCTGCATCTTCATCATATATTTTTTGTCTTCCAGCCATTTTTTTGAACTTTTATTTTTAAGACGATACAAAAGTAGCACATATTGTATCGGTTGATACAATATGTGCTACTTTTTTTATTTGTGTGTTTAAACAAGGAGTACAAGCTTTCAGGTTATCATATTCCATCTGAAAGTAACTTTGCTATTCTTTCATGTGTAGGAGGATTATATGCATGTAATGCAATTGCCGTTGTGATAGTACATATATCTCAACTTTTAATTCTGTTCATCTTCGTAACTATTATTTGCTAGATTTGCATCATGGAAGAAAAACAGAAAATGTTGGAAATGGTTGAAAAAATGGGCGTTCAGGCCGAGAAGGATGGTTATCCTCCGGCAGCAGCGCGGATTCTATCCTTGCTGCTTATTGGCGATCCACCTTATCAAACTTTTGAAGACTTACAAAAAACACTTAACCTAAGTAAGAGTGCAGTCAGTAACGCACTAACCTTATTACAGTTAAGATGCCTGATCGAATATTTCACCATAAATGGAAGCAGAAAGCGGTATTTCAGAATTCAGAAAACCGCCTGGTATGAGTTCATGAAGACGATTGTGCGTACCCAGCGGCCTTTTACGATACAGGTCATCCCGGAAGCGATTGCTTTCCGATCGGATAAATATCCTGAAACAAACCAGGTGCTTCTGGAAGCGAAAGAGTTCACAGATTATATGTTCGGGGAGATGGAATCAGCTCTTACCAGATGGGAGCAAAAGCACATAAAATAAATTTTTTTTTGCTGATTGGTTCTTTTATTCCAGAACTAAGTAGTATATTTGTCTGTAAATAAATGCTCTTGTAAGCACAAAGTCGCGATATGAATTGGTTTTTAGTCGTTGCAATCTTTATTTTTTCTCTTTTGTTTTTATTTCTTGGTTTCAGGCTAACTGGGATAGGGCATTACTCATGGTGGGTTGCAGCAGTGAGTATTAGCATTCTTTTACTTTATCCGCTGGTATGGTACAGTGTTCTGTCTGAGATGCCCGATAAGGTCCTCAGAGCGGTTGTTCATTTTGACATGGGCTTACTAGGCATTGTAATCACCTTTATTCTTATAAGAGACTTAATCTTTTTGCCTGTCAAATTATTTAAACCCGACTGGGCAATCATGGCCTTTTCAATGCCGGTAACCCTTATGATAGCAGCGGCGGGGTTTGGCGTGTTACTCTTTGGATACTGGAAAGCAAGCCAAGGTCCAGAAATCGTGAAGATCCGTGTTCCGATTGCAAACCTTCCATTGGCTCTGGAAAAATTTACTATTTTGCAGATCAGTGACCTGCATGCCGGGGCCGGAATCAATCGGGCGTACGTAGAAAATGTTGTCGGTCAGGTAATTAGCTTCGTACCTGATGTAATTGTGCTCACCGGCGATATAGCAGATGGTGAGCACAAAAAGTATAAAAACCACGTTCAGCCGCTGTCCCGGCTTACAGGACATGCCCCAGTATTATACATCACTGGAAACCACGAATACTTGCGGGACAGCGAAAAGTGGATTGAACATTTTAGGCAAATGGGCTTTCAGATTCTTCTGAATCAGCACACTTTAATTTCAAAAGGAAATAGCTCCATCCTGTTTGCAGGTATAACAGATCCGGCTGTCAAAGAGATAAGACCCGAAGATGGCCCCGACATTGAGCAGGCCCTATTAGCAAGCCCTGTTTCAGATATAAAAATCCTGCTCGCTCATCAGCCTAAGATTGCTAGTGAAGCCTCAAAGCATTTTGATTTGCAGCTCTCAGGCCACACGCATGCAGGCCAGTTTTTCCCCTGGAACATGATTATTAAACTGCTTCAGCCGTATTCGGCCGGCCTGAAAAAATGTGGCCCCATGTGGGTTTACACAAATGCCGGAACAGGGTTTTGGGGACCACCGCTTAGGATCGGAACAACCTCTGAAATTACGATCCTGGAACTCGGTCGAATGTAAAATCAAAAAACTTAAAGACAATCCTATTACCGGTTGAACAATCCAATACATGTATTTTACTCATTTGGTTCTTTTTGTTTAGAACTAACAGGTTTTTAATTACCAATGATTTATCAATAGCAAGTCACCATATAACAGCAATCAATAAATAATAAAAGCGATGAAATATAACATGTTAGGAAGGACAGGTCTGTTTGTTTCACAAATGTGTCTTGGAACAATGACCTTTGGCCAATCGGGGGGAAAGTATGCAGCTGCTTCCGGAGTGATGCAGGATGATGCAGATTCTATAATACGATCAGCTATCGATGCCGGTATAAACTTCATCGATACGGCAGATGTTTACGCTGGCGGGCAGTCGGAGGAAATTATTGGCCGGGCGATCAAAAACCTTGGCTTGGCGCGCAATGAATTGGTGCTTTCCACTAAGATGGGGCATGCAACAGGTGTTGGGCCCAATCAAGGAGGTAACTCACGTTACCATATTATGAACCAGGTCAAAGAAAGCCTCAGACGTCTTGGTACAGATCATATTGACCTTTATCAATTACACGGATGGGACCCGGTCACTCCTGTTGAAGAAACCATCCGAGCACTAAATGATCTGGTGCAACAAGGATTTGTTCGCTATGTCGGGGTTTCTAACTGGGCAGCATGGCAGATACAGAAAGCAGTCGGTAGCGCTGAGCAAATGAATGCGGTACGCTTTGAGTCTGTCCAGGCCTATTATTCATTAGTTGGGCGTGATCTTGAACGGGAAATTTTACCTATGATTGAAAGTGAACAATTGGGGCTGATGATATTTAGCCCACTTGCTGGTGGTTACCTTACTGGTAAATACTGGAACACAGTAAATGAGGGAAGACGTACCACTATTCAATTTCCACCAGTTGATCCTATTAAAGGTGAGCCGATCCTATATGCTTTGGCAGGTATAGCAGATGAATTGCAGACATCATTATCTGCAATATCCCTTGCTTGGCTATTATCAAAACGTATAGTTTCTAGTGTAATATTAGGTGTAAAAGGATTGGAGCAGTTAAAAGAAAATCTGGCAGCAACAGATATTACACTTTCTGACGAACATATTCAGAAGCTGGATGAAGCCAGTAGACTTTCACCAGAATATCCTGCCTGGATGATGGCAGGTAGCGCAGCACGGGAGCAACTTTTGAAAACAGGAAATTTAGTGAGCCCATTCTAATCAAATGTACGCTGCTAATCTTGCAGGCTATTTCGTAACAATTTTTGTTGTCGGCATAGCCTGCTTTTTTATCCGCAAGCAAAATGATAGTGCAAGTTACTCCAATACTGATTTACAGAACTGATTGCATTTCTTTCCAAATTCTGCTTCCAATACCAATTTAGAAATGACTAAGTATTTACTCGAATATCTGGATGATAAAATGGTCTTTGATCAGGTCCTATTTCAACGCTTATCAAGCAGCATCCCTTTTTCGTGCCGACTGAAACGCATTGACGATTTTGAGTTATCTATGGAAGTAGAAAGCATTCAGGAAGCCTCAATCTTACCGCTGCATGATGTCTTGCATGCTATGATGTCAGTTTTTGCAGCGCAATTTTGGAATGCTGAAACACATCATTTTATAGAAATGCATCTAACTGATATTCTATTTAGCCTGAGACTACCTGTTTCAATCGATATAATATTAACTAAATCCAGCAGTAGTGAGATTGAGGCTGAATTTTATTTTTATCAGGGGCTTGTAGATTTATGCGATGCAGAGCTGAAAATACATTCTGTTTAGATTATATTATTAAGCTAGTTTCATGCTAAGCGTTTGAAAGTGAGATGTATCTGTATAAGGTAGAGCATTGATACCTGTTTCATCTTACAAATATTGTTACAGACGACGATGGGTGAGTTCACAATAAAAATTTCTCCGACGAAAAAGGTATGACATAAGGCTGTCACTACGCCCAGTGATCTTTGTAGAATCAAAAACAAATAAACATTACCAAACAAAAAAATGGAAAAGAACATAACTGATCCTTGGGAGTGGGGCAAGTACTCAAATTCAGTACAGGCAGTCGAAATCAAACAGCCGTCGGGAACACTTTATTGCTCCGGACAAGTTGCAATTGATGCCAGCGGACAGCCTGTTACCTCGGACATGAATACCCAATTTGAGCTGATAATCCGGAATCTGGAGCAACTCATTGGTGAGGCCGGATACGAGCCCAGCGGCATTGTGAGGCTGAATATCTTTACGACTTCGACTCAGGATTTTTTCACAAACTGTGTACAGACCTATCAAACCTGGATTGCAAAACATGGCATTAAGCAAGCTACTACCTTGCTTGAAGTAAAAGGTTTGTATGGTGGGCTTACCCTTGAACTTGAAGCAACTGTTGTTAAGTAAATGATTATTGATAATTAAAGCAGGGGCCCGGGTTCGGGTTCCTGCTTTTTCTTAATTGTACTTACTCTTTTCTAAATGAATATGCCAGGTAATGAGATACCACATGCAGCCCATTGAACCGGCTGCAGTGGCGGGAGTGGTTAGAGCAAAACCATTCCTTTAAACAATCTGTCTGGTTGATCTACCATAAAAAAAGTGCGCAGGTGCCTACTTTAACTTGGAGTGAAGCCGTTGATGAAGCCCTATGCTTTGGTTGGATAGACAGCATTTCCAAGCCGTTAGATAGTGAACGGTTTATGCAATTTTTTAGTAAAAGAAAACCAAAAAGTGGTTGGTCAAAAATCAATAAGGATAAGGTAGAAAAACTTATTGAAGCCGGATTGATGACAGAGGCAGGATTTGCAGTCATTGAAGCTGCAAAGCAAAACGGATCTTGGTTTCTTTTAGACGAAGTCGAAAAAATTGTAATTCCTGCGGACCTTCAGCAGGCAATCGCAGGCAACCCTATTGCATATGACTTCTTTCAAACGCTAAGCAGAACAGATAAACGAAATTTGTTACAATGGCTTATTTTAGCAAAAAAGAATGAAACCCGTCAAAAACGAATCTACGAAATTATTGAATTTGCCAGTCAAAAATTGAAACCAAGTGTCCTTAAATGGACAAAAAAACCTGAGCCATGAAAGAAGAACCTGAGCTTACCCGCCTCTCGCGCCTGGTTGCATTGCTTACGCTGCTTCAAACAAAACGGACAATTACTGCGGCAGAGCTGGCAGACCGATTTTCGGTTAGCACCCGCACGATTTACAGGGATATCAGAACCCTTGAAAGCGCAGGAATACCGATTGTAACTCAGGAAGGAAAAGGATATGCGATGGTTGAAGGATACCGTCTGCCGCCTGTCATGTTTTCGCGGGACGAAGCCATCGCCTTTCTGACAGCTGAAAAGCTCGCTTCCAGGCTTACCGATACTGCCACTGCCAAACTCAGCGGCGCAGCAATGGACAAGCTTCGCGCTGCGCTTCGGCATTCAGACCGCGACCACCTGGAAACAGTAGCCCCTTATATTCAGGTGATGGAGCCACCCAGCGCGTCTGAACGGCCTAATACTTACCAGCAGCTGGTCACCGCCGTTACATCTTACCGGGTTGTGTACATGGGTTATAATGCAGCGGAATCAAGAGAAGCCACTATGCGCGAGATTGAGCCGATCGGCCTTTATCTTAGCGATCATTGGCATGTAGTAGGATATTGTCGCCTTCGGCAAGCATTTCGAAACTTTCGGCTTGACCGTATCAGCAGCCTGGCCATATCTGATAAATCTTTCATTGCACGTCCCGAAGCATTGCAGCAGTATTGGACAGACCAAGCTAAACGAACGGATCAGGAAAAAGTGGTGATCCATTTCGATCCTTCGAAGCTGCCGCCTCCCCAGGTCCTACATCTTCACGATACCAAGCACAAATACGGTTGGGCGCATCAAAAAATACTATCCGACGGAAGCTTGGAAATGTTGTTTTTTGTAGGCTCACTCACTTACTTGTCAACTTGGTTATTACCTTTTGCTGGTTCTGTTAAAGTCTTAGAACCTGTTTCGCTACTAGGACATTTATCCAAGCTTGCAAAACAGGCACATGATTCTTTTTACATAGAAGAGAGCTAAATACTCACAACTATCGCATTGCAAATAAGATTAAACTCGTCATGTTAATGCCTACTAAGTGGTAGCTGCTAGTAATGACGCTGTAAAGCAGCGGCCGCGGAATATTTGGATTAATCGCAATGTTCGTTGTATTAGAAACTAAAAATCCAATCCCAATAATCATTGCAAACTCAATAGCTTCGCCGTAGGTAGTGATATCCAGATTATAAAACAGGATAGTGCTTGCCAGGATCGTCACCAATACGCAGATTCCGGGGCTGGCAATAAAAAGCGGACCTTGATTATTTAGTTCCTGCCCGCCTTTGCCCAATGAAACCTTATAGATCTCGCTGAACAATTGGAGTGAGGTCAATACGTCCTAATTAATCGGTGGTTAAACTGAAAATCTATGTAAACCCGTATTTCATTGTAAAATTTATTAGGAACTGCTCTATCAATAATTTTGGTCTATTAAACGGAGAAACATTCCGGTTTAAATGTACTTTGTTATGTCTTACAATTCGTATCAATTTAAGAAGTCCTATTGAAAACTGAGTTAACCTTTGTTCCAATCAATTTATATTTCCCAGTGCTTAAATACAAGATCATCTTTCATCAGGTTTACAGTAATGTTCGAGGATCCACCGAGCAGGTGTGTTAGAACTAATTATAACATTCCCTTTTTCAGTTCTATTTGATCTTATCTGTGGAGTATGCTTTAATAATAGAAATTTCTTTAAATAAGTGAATCGTCCATCTTATCCCGTGACTTGTTATACGTATTGCGCATTGCGTTTGCTGACCTTTGTGGTAGGATAAAAACAAAGTTCAAAACAATCAATACGTAGAAATTTAAAGTAATCTATTATGGGAAGTAATCAAGAAAATATAACTGAACAGACTACAGTTGTTATTATTGGGGCGGGAGTATCAGGTCTGACGCTGGCAACCTTCCTGCAAAAATCCGGCGTGGCTTGCGTTGTGTTGGAAAGAAGGGACAGGGCATATATTGAAATGCGACAGCGTGCCGGGGTGGTTGATGCGCGTGGAGTGCGTATGTTCGAACAATGGGATCTGGCAGACAAATTGCTTTTTGGACTAGTCGCGCAGACAATCGATTACCGTCTTAACGGTGCTGGCCGTATTTTTGAAATAGTGGGAGAAGACGGTAGTCCAAGCAGATTCTGCACACAGCAGATGCTTGTGGGAAACCTGATGAAGGAATTTATTGATAACATGGCCGGTGACGTACGTTTTGATATCGCTGATGTCACCATCCACAATGAGGAAGGGCAACATCCAAAAATTACCTATTCAGATGCCAACGGGTCACACGCGCTTGCATGTGATTATATTGCCGGATGTGACTCAGACCGTGGTGTTAGCCGTGCATCTATCCCAGACGGTGTTTTGACCAAATATAGCCATGAGTTTGGATATGCATGGCTGGCTGCGCTCGTCGAAGCTCCCGTCACCAGCCATGCCATCATGGGTGTCAGTGATTATGGTTGTGTTGCACAGCTTCCGCGCGGTCCGCACAGAAGCCGGTATTATCTGCAATGCGCATTAAGTGATGGTCCCGAAGATTGGTCAGATCAACGGATTTGGGATGAAATTCGCCTTAGACTTAATGACAAAACCATACAGAATGCCCTGGTTCATGACAAATTCTTTGTTCCGCTGCGATCCGTTGTATATGCGCCGATTCAGTATCGCAATCTTTTTCTTGTCGGCGATGCTGCACACTTGGTTCCGCCTACAAGTGCCAAAGGGATGAATCTTGCTCTTTACGACGTAGATATTTTATCACAGGCTATCTTGCGTGCTGTACAAGAAGATGATACTATGGGATTGGAAAGCTATTCTGACACGGTATTGACTCACATATGGAACTACCAGGACTTTGCGGTTTGGATTACAGACATGATGCATGATGCCGGTGATCCCACGCAACGCGGTACGTTTCGTCAGATGATTGCACGTGCCCGTCTTGATAATTTATTTGACTCTGAAACTGCTGCACATCTGCACAGTGAGTACCAGCGGGGAATGAATTGAAATAGTAATCAGGGGTTGGCAATGTCTTGAGTTATGCCATAAGGGTAGGTAAGACGGGATTTGTCCAACTTTTGATTCTATTTACCTAAAAGGATATTTTTTACCGTTCTTTGTTTAAAGCACCTTAGCTTGTCGCATAAAAACACATTGATGAGCAGAAAAGAAAAAATACGGGTTCACAGTATGGATGATTGGTTTTCAGGTGTCTACATAAAACCTTTTGGAACCGAAAAATTCTCTGTTCCGGCCTACGAAATTTCAGAGCCACACAGGCATGATTTCTATTACTGTGTGCTGCTGGACAAGGGCTCAATGGAGCTTGAAGTTGACTTCGAAAAGATCCGGTTAACTGAACAGTCTCTTTTTCTTTCTTATCCTGGTCAGATTCACAGGATCATTTCGGCCCAAATGGAGCGGGGCTGGTTTCTGGCTTTTGACCCGTCTATGGTTGATAAACAGCTTAAAGATATTCTGGATCAGTGCTTGTCAGAAATAATACTTGTTCCCCTGTCGTCTACGCAATCGATGAATCATTTTTCTTTCATCAGTCATCTATATACCGTTTACAGTGACCCTGCTCAGATGTTTAGTCAAAAAATTATCCATTCCATGGTGACGGCATTTGTATATCAAATAGCATCAGCCTACCTTTCAATAGAGCGATCCGACCTGTTCAGGCACTCCGTGCGAAGTATTGAGATCACTAAAACTTTCAAGCAAATACTTCGCCGCAATTTCAAAACGATGAAAAGGCCATCAGAGTTTGCCGCTAAAATGAGTATCACCTCAAGCCACTTGAATGATACGGTCAGAGCTGTTACAGGATTTCCGGTAACTTATTATATACAGCAGGAATTAATGAGGGAAGCGCAAAGGTTGCTATTTTATTCAGACCTTTCTGTAAAAGAAATAGCTGACTCTCTGGGTTTCGAAGATGCTCAATATTTCAGCCGTTTATTCAGTAAGGTTGTAAAAATGTCTCCCGGTGCATTCAGAAAAAAAAGTGGAACATCTGTCCAGTTATAGAATTTTCATTAATACAACGTGATTTATATAATCTGCACTTGTAGTTAGAATGTAATTATCACAAAATTACAAACAACATCTATTTCGGTCTGAATCGTGACACTGTCCAGCGCGTTATCGATTGTCGATATGTAACTGCTATAAAGTGACTAAATATCCGGTGGTATTTATGTACTCTCAGCGCCATGGGATTTTCGTCCCATTTGGTTCTGAAAAGAGCCAATTTCTGCACTTTCAAATTACAGATTAGTGGTACACCAAAACAAATTACTGTATATTGCCAGCTGGCACGTTAAACTGTACTATTTGAGATGGTGATTTGGATACATAAGGGTTTCGAAGACCGAGCAGAACCAGGATCTGCAATTTGATTCTCTCAAGAAAGCAGGTTGCGAGAAAATTTATCATGAAAAGATTTCAGGTGCTTCCATCCAGAGGCCGGAATAAATAAGGATGCTTTCGGAGCTTCGTAAAGGAGATGTCATTGTTGTTTGGAGAATTGACCGCCTTGGCCGAACAACTTATGAACTGATTAAGCTCATGGTCGAATGGAAGGAAATGGGAGTGGACTTCCGGAGTATTTCTGAGGGGATTGATACTTCTACCAAAATGGGTCGGCTATGGTATATGCTCAGCTCGGTTTTTGCTGAAAACGAAAGAGAGATATTGATGGAGCGTACACTTGCTGGCATGGAAGCAGCCCGTGCTCGTGGAAGGGTAGGGGGGCGTCCAAAAGGGTTGACTAAAAAATCCAAAGAACTGGCTGGTTTGGCGGCTACTTTGTATCAAAGTAAAAAGTACACTACCATGCAGATATGTGAACAACTGAAAATTGGTAGTAAAGCAACACTTTATAATTATTTAAGGCATGAAGGAAGAGATTGAAGGGTGGAGTCGAGTGAAATCCGATTAGATCTAAAATTAAAACAGTTGATGTTCATTCATTCACATGGAATAATGTACTATCTCTAGTTAATAGTATCTTTATGACAATAAAAACCGCAAATTATGACTGCAAAAGAAATAATTGAAAAAGCATTGTCGTTCCCAATGGATCATGTTACCGAGAGGTATGCCAGAGACAATGACATTTCGTTAGATGTTGCGAAAGAGCATGAGATTGAATTAAAACGGTTTCTCGCTCTCTGTTCAATTAATCCTCATAAGTCATATGGTATGGCAGGAGTTACAGACGAACTTTGGCATACCTTTATCTTTCATACGAAATCGTATTTTGAGTTTTGTTCGTCTATAAACGGAAGTTATATTCACCATACCCCAGAGCCTTCTGACGAAAAAAGCAATCTGTCACCATACGTGGAGATGCTTAAAGACTATGAGAATGTTTTTGGTCAGGCTTCACCGAAGCACATCTGGCCGGACATAAAAAATTCCAATATCTCCGGGTCAGCATGCGGAACTAGTTGTAGTCGCTGTGGACACGGCTGCTCCTCTTGTGGCCATGGCTGTCGTGGATGTACAAGTTGTCACTAATATTATGGAACTACTATTTATTGGAAAGATACCACCCGTCGAAGGTGGCGAAAGTATAAACTCTCTTAAATATATTTTAAAACTCGCAAAAGAAGGTCATGTCGTTCATGTAGTAACAAACGCCAACGAAGTAGAATTAAGTTTTAGGACATTATTTTTAACCGACGATGAACAATATTTATCAGAATTGCTAGGTGCCAATGTGATTGTCCACAATAGTGAATCTATTGATGGGTTTAGTCACATTCCTTATTCACAAGCATATTTTTCTAAATTGTTTGGTATCTGTTGTGATGTAATTAAAAAAAATAATATTGAACATATTTACGGATGGTATTTTGAACCATATGGCTTATTAGCAAGTATTTTAGCTAAAATATTTGAAATTAATACTTCTGTATTCCATGCCGGAAGTGACTTAGGGAGATTATCTTCTCATCCAAATCTGCACAATGCTTATCAATGGATGACAGAAAATATTCACGTTCTTTACACCAAGCCTAGCTCACAGAATTTGTTAACCCAAACTTTTAGCGTTAAACAGGAAATAATTAAGACGGATAGGGGTTGGGATTTACCTATCTACTTTAAAAAACAACCCTTATTTGATTTTTACAAGTATGTAGAATTGTCACAATCTTTTTTTCAGAAATTTCTTAACCAGCATAAGATTTTATGTAATGAACTAACTAGAATTAATAGCAAACTACTAAACAAAAGCTTAATTACGATCGGCATATACGGAAAAATAAGTTCTAATAAAGGCCAATTAGAATTAATTAAGGCTTTAAGTTACCTTGCTGAGAATAACTACGAATTCAATTTCATTATTATTTCTTGCGGAAGGCTAAACCGAGCGATTAATTTATACGAGTCAATAATTCAAGAACAGGCATTGTCGAAACAGACATGGATTCTGCCATTCATTCCTAACTGGAGAATACCGGGATTTATTAAAAGTTGTGACATAATGTGTTTTTTAGAAAACAACTTCCCAATTAAAATTCACAGACCTCAAATACCACTTGAGATTCTATCTCAAGGTCGCTGTCTAGTGTTGTCCAATGACATTGTAAATAACTTGTCTTATAAAAACTCTCTTATTGATAAAGTTAATTATTTAAACGTTAAAGAGGTGACAGTCGAAGGTCTTATTGAGACATTACAATTTGCAATGGAAAGTAAGAATAATGTTAGGACAATTGGTAGCCATGGAAAGACAGTTTATAGAAATCTTTTGCATGCCACGTAAAATATGTACTCAGTATATTTCATCGCCTTTCTTGGGTTACGTAGAAGCCAAAATATAAAGGCTTAGAATATTCTAAAAAAATGTAACGACGTAGGCTCATTTTAGACTATACGATAAATTGAAAATATAATTTCATCCAAAGGGCAAGCCATTTCCGGGAAAGATTATCATAAGGGTAGACATTTAGTAAGTCATGGATTTTGATGGTTCATAGCATTTGTTACACTTACATCAATCTTTGATTTCTACCAAAAGTTATATTCTTGTTTTATCATTGCTTTCAATTCTTAAATTTATTGAGCATTTTTCTGACATCCTTCTCGCACAATCCGAGGAGTTGACAGAAAATTTGGTGTTCCTAATGTCAATCACCTCATTATGGCTACATTGAGAATCTAAAGGTCGAAGCGCGGTCAAGATTTATTTATTTGGATGAAGTGGGAGAGTAAATTGAACTTTGCATGGCCATATTTTTTAAATCCGCCAAATTTTTGATCGTGCATACATCTTATCAGTTCTTCAAGAGAGGAATTAAGAGTAACTTTTCCTTCGTGGGACTCAAAATAATTTTGTCGATAAAAACTTACCGGATCCTCGCTGTCGATTCTTTTCATTTCTAAGTGCATTTCTAAAAGCTCTTCAGTTTCAAAATCAGACATACTAGCTAAGATATCGCTCTCTATTTCTGATAATTGCATTACGCCGGAAGCTTTATCCTTTTTTCTAAGTACCAGGTTCAATGCAACCCGGCTCGAAATATACTTCATATAAGCTGAAAAATCGAGAATATAACTTGGGTTTGTCTGTTTCTCTTTTTTTTCTAATAAATCATACATTTCTGAAATCGGTAGGTGTTGAATGTCCCCCCAATCGACTCCTAAGTCCGCTGCTAATATTGGTAAATATTTCCATCTTATATTACGTACATTAGTTTCAGATTTATCCTGTTTCATAATTGTTTGGTAGTATACTTTATTAATAGGTGCGCCTTTATATTCATGGTTTAAGATAACATAATATTGAAAGGTGCTGAAGAGATCTACATAGCATACTAATTTTCGATCTTCAAAGGAGTCATCCGTATATAAAAGTAATGTATGAGTTGGAAATTCATCCTCCAGAGCAATTCTAAAAGGCTCTATTACATAGTCTAATGTGCCAAGAGGAAAAAATGGAACAATATTTTTTGTAAAGATTATGGCTTGCTCTGTGATATCTAGAGTGCAGGGAACATCCTCTCGATTAATTCCAGCCGCCATTGCAAAGCCAGTAGCTATTTTGTTTAATCCCAGCTTAAAGGTTTCATTAAAGTTCGTTAATCCTTCGGAGAAGTTGATTCCAATTTCATAGTAGTCTTTGATATTATCAATAAATTCGAATTTTACTTTAGACAAATCAGCTCCCAAGCCGATTAATTGTCTCTTAACCAGAACTAAATAGTTTTTTTGTGTTTTCAGATCAGCAAAAATTGATACGACCTTTTTCTCCTTATCGTAATCATAAGAAGGTTTTAATGGTAATATTTTCCCGTCTCGTAGCTGGATCTCCATCTTGGATCCGTCATGTTTGATAATGTGTCCGCGCAAACTCTTTTTGGTCTTTCCACCGTGAGCCTTCGCCGCAAGTAAATGATTTATAGGATCGGTAAAAACATCAAATATTTTGACGAATTCTGAGTCTACCGCTTGTGATAGTTTAGAACCGCAAGTCTCACATAAGATACCATCGCTTTTAAGACGGCCGTACAGTGCATTTTGGATGATGTGTTCATCGTGTTTGAACTTAGTACTATCTGTATTTTTTTCAGATACTCGCTCATACTGATTCTTGTCAATCATTTCAAGGCCACATAAGTAGCATATTGGCACTTTATATTGTGTTAGAGGAGTGTTTTCGATGACAGGCATAATTGATACGATAGAATTCGAGTGTTAATTCTTTATTTTAGGATGTCGTTTCTTCAAACGTAAATCTTAAATATATTCAAAAATTTCATTCTAATGAATTATTTGGTATTTTTGACATTATATGACAAGAAAACTTTTGACTAATTGGAGACACTAGCGGAAATACTCAAAAGCGCCAGAGACAACAAGAGTCTATTACTTAGGGAAGTAGCTGCGGCAATTGGTGCTGATACGGCTATGATTAGTAAATTCGAAAAAGGAGAACGTAAGCCGACTAGAAATCAGATTTCACTTCTCGCGAAGTTTTTAGAAATCAACGAAAAGCAGTTGTTGATCATCTTTCTAAGTGATAAAGTTGCAAACGAACTCGTTAATGAAGACGTAGCTAGGGAAGCACTTGAAGCTGCATTGGAAAAGGTAGACTTTCTTCAAAGAAAACAAACATTCAGATGAGTCAGGAACAGTATACAACCTCGATCTTTGAAAATGGAGCAACGTGGTTACGTGCTGATTTTCACTTACATACGCATAAGGATAAAGAATTTAAGCGTCTCGATAACCCCAATGACTTTTTCAATCAGTGTCTTTTGCGTCTCAAAGAGGAACAAATTAATATAGCAGTCATTACCAATCACAATAAGTTCGACAAAGATGAGTATGGCAATTTCAGACGAAAAGCAATAAAGGAGGATGTGTGGATACTTCCAGGAGTAGAGCTTTCTGTAAACGACGGAGCAAACGGAATCCATTGTTTGATTGTTTTTGATGCAGGATCCTGGCTAGTTAATTCAGAAGACTTTATCAACCAATTTGTTTCTGCTGCTTTTGAGGGGGTAGCCAACCGTGAAAATGAGAATACAAGATGCAACTATGATCTAAATTCAGTACTTAGGAAGTTAAATGAGCATAAATCTCAGGGCCGAGATTCTTTTATCGTGATGGCACATGTTGAACAAGACAGCGGTTTTCTTCACGAATTAGACGGTGGGAGGATTCAACAATTTGCTAGGGATGAACTTTTTAGGGAATTCGTTTTAGGATTTCAAAAGTTTAGAACCTACGACAAGTTGCAGGCACTTAGCACATGGTTTCAAAATAGGTTACCTGCGTTCGTGGAGGGCAGTGATTGCAAGTGCATAGATGATGTCGGAAAACCACACCGACAAGGGGATCAAGATAAGAAAACCTATATAAAAATTGGTTCATTCAACTTTGATGCGTTAAAGTATTCCCTGCTAGATCACAAGAATAGAATTTCTACTTCACTGCCACTCATAGAAAAGGCATGGTTAAGATCATTATCTTTCACAACTAGCAAGTGGCAGGATAAAAAGATAAGCTTTAGTGCCAGTATGAATAATCTTATAGGAATTCGGGGAAGCGGAAAGTCTTCTATTTTGGAAACAATTCGGTATGCACTTGATATTCCACTAGGAAAAAATTCTCACGAGCCTTCCTACAAAGAACGTTTAGTACAAAACTTTCTTGGAAGTGGAGGCAAGTTGAGGGCTGAGTTTATAAACAAGCATGGGCAGGTTTTTATTTCAGAAAAAATTTTCGGGGAATCTTCAGTTTTGTATTTGAATGGTGAGCTTCAGCATAATTTGAAAATCGGGGCCATTATAAATAAGCCATTGTATTACGGGCAAAAGGACCTTTCGGATATTGGTGGCGAGACTTCAACCGAAGATTTAATATCGAAGCTGATGGGTGATAAATTGTCGTTAACCCGTCAGCGTATTGAGGATAAGGTTGTAGAGATTGGAGAATTCCTTGAAGAACTTCAGAAAGTAAATAAATCATTGTCGCAGAAAAAAGACATTGAAGAAAGAAAGGCTTCTATTGAGCTAAATATGAAAATCTTTCAAGATCTACAGATAGATCAAAAACTAAACCGACAAATTGAATTTGATAAGGATAATAATAGACTTGATACATTGCTTGCCTTTGAAAAGACTATAACGAAATCGCTTGCTAGTTCTTTGAGCGAGTATAGGGAGCTTTTTGAGGGACAAAAAACGTATCAATCAAAAGAAAATGTAGAACTTTTCAAAAATGTCTACGACTCTTTTGATAGATACGAACAAATTTTCTTAAAGCTGGAATCGATTGTTGGAGAATTGGGAATGGAAACCACAACGTTGCAGACCCTTAAAGATGGCTTTGAAAGACATTACGAGCAATTGAGAGAGGAATTTTCAAAGATAAAGAGAGAGATTAATTTGCCAAATATTGAGGCAGATGCGTATGTGAAGTTGTCAAAAGACCTTGATCTTCAAAAAGCTAAGCTAATCGAAATAGAAAAGCTTAGCCTTCGCCGAGAAAATTTAAGACAAAAATTAAATCAATCTCTTGTAGATCTTAAATCGCTATGGCATGCCGAATATTTATTGGTATCTGAACAGGTAACTCAGTTAAACAGTGATCAGTCGAAACTAAAAATTGAAATTGATTTCAAAGGAAATAAGGATAGGTTTAAAGAATTCTTACGTGGAAGTGTAAAAGGAAGCGGTCTTAGGGACAATGCTTTGTCAGAAATTGCAGATCATTACGCAGATTTGATTGAAGTATATCATGACCTAAAAAAGGAAGGTAGTAAATTAAATATCGTATTATCCGGAGGAAACAATCTTGCCAATTTTACCACCAAGTTTCTTGAAAATCTAAGAGCATTTCTAACCTATCGAATACCAGACAAATTTACTATTTATTATAATGGCAGACCTTTACAGGAACATTCGCTTGGTCAACGAGCATCAGCGTTAATTCTTTTTATACTTACTTTAAAAGAAAATGATATTATAATTATCGATCAGCCAGAGGACGATCTTGATAATCAAACAATTTATACAGATGTAATATCAGAATTACGAAAATTGAAAGATAAAACACAGTTCATTTTTGCTACTCATAATCCAAACATTCCGGTACTCGGTGATTGTGAGCAAAACTTAGCCTGTTCTTACGATAACGGGGTCATCTCAACAATCGAAGGGAGTATCGATGATACTGAAATCCAAAAGAAAATTGTTGACATTATGGAGGGTGGAGAAAAGGCGTTCAATCAGAGAAAGATGATTTACGAATTATGGAAGCATTAGAATTACTAGATCTCATTCAACTTGGAGAAAGTTCAATAACTCAATTTAAAGAACGATTGCCGCACCAAGATTCCCTTGCCCAAGAAATGGTTGCTTTTTCCAATACTGAGGGTGGTAGAATTATAATTGGAGTGAACGATAAAACCGCTGATTTAAATGGCTTATCCTTCCAAGAGATACAAGCAACAAACTTGCAGTTAGTTAATGTAGCATCACAGCTTGTTTTTCCGCCAATATTTATTAAAACTGAAACAGTTAGTGTCAATGGACAACAATTGATTGTAGTAGATGTAAAGGAAGGGGTTAGTAAGCCGTATAAAGATAGGAATGGGTCCATTTTTAAGAAAAATGGCTCTGACAAGCGAAAAGTAACCTCAAATGATGAGATAGCTAGATTGCTTCAAAGCGGAAAGCTAATGTATGCAGATGAAACGCAAGTTCACGGAACTTCGCTTGCAGATATAGATTTAGACATATTTAAGACGTTCATTTTAAACAAATATGGAAAGCCATTTGAGGACTTAGGTATAGATCTGCAGAAAGCCCTAGAAAATTTAAATCTAATGCAGGGTGGGATTCTGACACTTGCAGGTTTGTTACTTTTCTGCGGGCACCGGCAGCAATACAGGCCACAATTTACAATTCAGTGCGTTGCAGTTAATGATAACATTATCACTGGTAATTCTTTCGAAGATAGTGAAGCACCAATTGATGGAACGATCAGCCAAATTTATGAAAAGGCTATTGGATTTATTGATCGCAATATGAGAAAAATGCAGATCGGATCTTCCTTTAATAGTCCTTCTAAATGGGAAATACCATACGAAGTTTTTGAGGAAATACTGGTTAACGCTTTGATTCATAGGGACTACTTTATTCAGTCTACAATTAAGATTTTTATTTATTCTGATAGGATAGAGATTCATAGCCCCGGAAAACTGCCTAATTCCCTGACCCTTGACAATATTAGAAACGGAATATCTATTGCCAGAAATCCAATTCTTTTGTCAGTTGCTCAATTTATTTTGCCATACAAAGGGTTAGGGACAGGTATAACCAGAGCAATTTCTTTACACCCATCAATTGAGTTTAGTAATGATGTCGTTGGCGAGCAATTCAGAGTGATCATTAAACATATTTCATAACTGGGTTTTTAAACGTTTAAGGTTAACGATCAACTAGTTGAGCGTACCTAATGATAAATGTACTTACTAAGTCCGTAATCCTTCTCTCATATAATGGCACATCAACTTATTTTTAGAGACGAGCTTGAATCATTCAAAAGGTATATAAGATCTGATAGTAATGAAGATGCACGCCGTCCTGAACTCTACCCTCTATTTAAAAAGCTTTTTAAGGAGAAATTTAAAATTGAATCAGATGCATGTGGGGCGGATGTTTATATAGAAGGCGCCTTGCTAGTAGAGGCAAAAACAGGTCATAATCAATGGCTTGATGGGTTTTACCAGGCTTTGCACTACCGAAAGAGATTCGGACTTGGTTATCACACTATTATGGTGATTGCCCATCGATTTGTCGGGATTTGGAAAGTAGATAAACTTCCAGAGCAAGCAGTTATATATGTTCATATGGCAGATTCCCATGCAGCTCCTAATGCTGTTGGGCGGTCTAATGCACGTAAATCAAGTACAATATTAAAAAATCAAATACGAGATGCTGCAATTTATTGGCTGACCCCGCAGGACTTACAAGGCGATATTTTTGCCGGCGCAAAGAACCTCACTACTGAATCTTTCGAAATTTTAAAAATTCTAAAAAATCTTGAATCAGACAGGCAGCAGATCAATACGCATAATTTCATAAACACGATCGAACGCATGAAAGTGTATTTTGAGCATCCGATCGATGCCGTTCATGCGTTTTATACAATGGTTGCCTACTGGGATATTACCTGCACTTTGGCCCTTGATGCAAATGCTGGGACCAGTAGAATTATTGGAGTTCAAGGCAGTTACGTTAGTGATCCGATTTATTTAGCCACCAGATTTCACGCGGATTTCAAGCGGTTTGTTGAGTCTCAATATATATTCACTAATGAAGGTTCCGGGCTGACAGTAGACTACTATTTTAGTCGTTTTGACGAAGTTATGTCTCGAATCGATCCAGAGTACGTTCGACAACATGGAATTTTCTTTACAGACATCAATCTAAGTAAGTTTGCTTTATGGTATGCTAATCAACACTTCCCCGGTGACATAAATGAAGATTATATTGTTTTCGATCCTGCCGGTGGATCGGGTAATCTAGTATCAAGCTGGCGGGGTAGGCTCCGTCACAAAATCGTGTCGGAGTTGCAACCTGATTTGCTTAGGACTATTGAGAGACGGATGCAAGCAGATATATTTCATGTTGATACGGGATTCACAATTATTCCCCGGACAGCGGAAAATAGGGGGCTAAATTTTCTGGACCGGCCAGCAAGTGAATATTTAGCGGATCTCCAGCGTGAATTAGCTTTCCGAAATAAGCCTCCCCTTGATAAGCCATTAGCATTTCTTCTTAACCCTCCGTATAAGAATACTGATGAGCATCAAGGAATTCGGGAGTTGACAGATTCGCATTATATTATTGATCCGTCGATATTAGCCCTCACGGGAGCTGATGCTGGAAATGAACGGTATCTTGCCTTCTTGGGGCAGATACTAAACATGGCAAGCTACCAAACTAATCATTTGCTACCGTCTGACTCTAATCGTCCTGTAGTAATGATTTTTACCCCAACATCATGGCTGCTTCCAAGACCAACTTATACCGCTTTTAGACAGGTTTGGGATAGCCATTTTCGATATCAAAGTGGATTTATTGTAACATCGAATGAATTTTTCCACCTTGATGGACGTTGGCCATTAGCTTTTACCATTTGGCAGTATGAGCGTGCTGACGAACCACATAATAATTCTATTTCCGTACTTGACTTAACTGAACTGAAAAAGGGAGCGCTAAATTTAAATTGGAATGCTCCTGAGGAGGAGTTGAATGAAACACTTAATACTATCCTTGGAATCTATAAAACTGCCACACTAGATAACTCAAAAGGTAGTATTAAAGCTGAGCTTCCAGAAATCTTAAAAAGTGGCAGAAGTATAAGACAGCCTCGTTACGATTTTAGTACGGCAAAGAGGTCAACAGAATATGGAATGATTGTAAGTGGTTTTCCAGCAAAAGATGTGGATAGACATTTCAAATTGAGGAGAAAATGTGGTGACATGGCAGGTCAGTTTGTTGGATTCATGGATGATAATACCCCTGTGCGATTAAATCAGGATACTTGCACAAGGTTGTCCAATCTCCCAGATCGCATTTGGCTTCAACTGCGACCAGGATTTATTGATATAAACTTAACCAAAGTCCAAAGCGGACCTCAGGACAAATATGCGTATTGCGCTTATGATTTACCATCCTCAAAAGCTACTATGAGCTGGTTCGCTATTACCAAAGCACTAAACGGACGTTATCCTCTTTGGGCTAATCAGTTTGATATTTGGCCACCCAATTTGACGGATCAAAAAAGTGACGAGTGGTATGCACTTTGTATGTCTTTTGTTTTGGCGGAAAATCGCTGTATCACGGTAAAGTTTGAAGGAAATAATCCGGTAATAGGGGCTCCTGAGTTATTTGTGGACAATCCTTTATGTCCTATAAATGTATCAAGCTTTTGGGCGCAAGTAATCAATCCGTATGTTCAGAATCATGGAACTGAGTTAGCTAAATCGCTCGTGGAATCCGTCAATCATCTTTATTTATACTGGAATAGAAATTATTGTAAAGGGGAATGGCTGTATAATATCGGTTTAAAAGGTGAGGCATATTTTAAATTCTTTGATTATGATGATTTTTTAACTCCGTACTCTGGGCTTATCCAGATTCGTAAGTATGCCGAATTAAATGATCATTCTGACCTAATTGGCCAATTTGATAATGTGGCATTGCTGGCGCGACAAGTCAAAGAAGAAATATTTCGACTACTAGCGCAGGACTATAAGTACTTTTCCTAATTTATGTTTTGTAGACCAAGTATGGGAGCTATTGTATGGAGCTTAGAAAATTTCGTGAATACAATTCTTGACATTGTAACTATTAAAACAGGGTTTTCCCTAAGCGAACGTGATCTGGTAGAAATTTTATCCGAAGAATTCCCAAATGATTTTAAATTTAAGGACTACAATACTGATAGGGCAAAGATTGTACGGATAAGGTCGGAGGAGTTTGATGAATATTGCTGGCATCTACGTAAAAGATTGGGAGAGCTTGATGAACATAGTAGACCATTTTTGTTTGGAGATATAGAAAAAACGATGAAATGGATTGAATCAGGACACGACCCGATGAATGTGATGGAAAGAATTACCCAGCTAATGCGTGAAAGCTACGATGCGGAAAATCCAACCTTCATTGATCCAGAGCCAATTATAGCAAAAATTATTTCGGAAGACATAGCGCCACTGGAAGTGATAATTGATATATTCAGTTCACTAGTTAATAATCAGAAGCTTACAAATACTATCTTCCCAGTTGAGGAAGTGCTGTGGGATGGAGGAACTAAATTAGAGGAGTTTTTCGAGAAAGAGTGCATTCCGAAAAGGGAAGAAGATTTTGTTGATCAAAAGTTCATAAACTATCTTCAGGCAAATCCACAAAGAATCGAATATATGCATTGGAGAAATTTTGAAAGGCTTACAGGAGAGTTTTTTAAAAGAATGGATTACGAAGTAAAATTGGGACCAGGTTCAAATGACGGCGGTGTCGATTTACGGATTTACAAAAAGGATGACAATTCAACTCCTTATATAATTGTTCAATGTAAACGGCACAGGGAAACAAACCAAGTCAAAATCGAAACTGTTAAGTCATTTTATACTGATGTAGAATTTGAAGGTGCAAAAACCGGTCTGATCGCCACAACTTCTAGAATAGCAGAGGGAGGAAAAAAAGTTGTTGCCATTCGAAAGTATCCTTTACAATTTGCTGAGAATCAAGAAATAAAAAATTGGATTGATGTCATGAAGAAGCGATAATATTTCAGAAAATTAGCTTTAGATGATCTTTTGCCGTTAATCTTAGGCTTTGATTATAGTCAAGCAAATTTAAGTTTCACCAAATAATATTTTGTTGTATAACTATAGAATATGTTAAATACCTTTGGTTTGAAGATAACCCTGAATTTAGATGGGAGAAAAGTTGTAGGGAAATAAGATCTCGCATTTAGTTTAGCGGCAGATCTGTATCTTCGATACAATATTTCCAAAAACTTTATTAGCATTGGTATGCAGCATTACGAGAAAATAGCAACAACCATCCTTTCTACTGCCATTCATCGTGGCACAGAGAAAAGTACCTGTCCTTCTGAAATCGCACGCAGGCTATTTCCTGATATTTGGCGTAATCATATGAAAGATGTACTTGAGGTAGCAATTGATTTGCATAACAAAGGTAGAGTATTAATAACACAAAAGGGAATACCTGTTGATGTTAAGGATATCAAAGGGCCGGTCCGAATTAAGATTATCTGAACATAGCTGTATATATTATCTGGCAATGATCTTATTCAGACTACTAAATAAATTTTTAAAGATTCAGAAATACAACCTCCGGATTAATATATCTTGCATAGTTGATATTAATGAATCGGATTTAAGCTGATTGATTTTTAACTGGTTTTGTATTTTTAGTATCTGTTAGTAACTTAACTAAAAAACCGACTAGCTATGAAAAGATCTTACTTTAAAATCAGAGGCAAATTCGATTTTTCACCCCACCGTTTTGAGATCGGTAACCCGCTGGTCCAAACCTGGTATTTCAACCAAAATCACCTCTTTAAAAAAATTTATAGCCTCGCTGCTTCGGATTACGCAGCATTTTACGATTACCATATTCAACACTTTCTTATAGAAAATCCAAATCAGCAGCAGTCCTTTTTTGAACATCTTTCAAGGATCACCTCACAGCGTATCGCTTATTATAAAATGCAAGACCCGTATTCTTCTAAACAAAAAACGTTTCAATCGAACCTTATCAAACTTGAATCCTTTCAATCGTTTCTCCGCTCAATCGATAGGTGGCATCTTTTCGAACCACTAGAATCGGTCATTGCGGAGAAGAACCGATTGATAGATCAGCTGACCGCTGAAAACGCGGTGTTAAAAGAGCAGGTTAAAGTGATGAATGAGTATGAGACTACCGAAAAGATCAATATCGTCGAAAACCATCTTGGTACTCTTATTGATCTTATCCAGCAAATACAGCTGCTGAAATTGCCGTCGGAAGATAGGAAGCTGCTCAACGTACAAGCCAAAAGTGCCTGGTACAAAATGATATCCCGGTATTTCCTTCACGGCGGAAAACCTATCCCGATAGAGACTGCCCGGAACTATTTTTCGGGAAAAGATAATGAAATTACCGTCAAAGGGACAAAAGTTAAGAATGATCATAAGTTGTTCAAAATCAACTAAATGGGTGTAAATAAATAATTCGGTTAATGACCAGAGCACCGTTTTGGTCATTATTTTTGCCACTTACCATATTATGTTTGCGTTTGATGATTTATGGCGGTGGTACCCCGCCATCGGTCACGTTTATGTTCCATCCTTAAACAATTGCAGTCATGAATGTAGAGTTGATAACCAGGGAAGACTTGCGGCAGTTTAAAACTGAACTTCTTGAAGAATTTAAAACCATTGTCTCAAAGGCTAAACCTTCACCACATAGCAAGTGGCTTAAAAGTGCCCAGGTCAGAGAGCTCTTAAAGATCTCACCGGGAACACTTTTAAACCTGCGGGTCAATGGGCACCTTCGTTACACGAAAGTGGGCGGCAGTTTCTATTACCAGTACGAGGACATTGAGCTCATGCTGGCAAACGGGTCCTCTAAAAAGAGGTAAAGTGCTGAAAACGTCAGAGACAAACTTTACCAATCCGGCGGGAGCCGGATTGGTAGAAGGAGTATGGGACGATCCCAGACTCCGGTCTGTGCACATCTGTCTGTATGCGGCCATCGCCTTTCACTGCATGAAGGCCAGCCAAAACCAGATACAGATCAGCCGCCGAAGACTGATGCGCTATGCAAGGATCAAATCCATTGCTACGTACCATAGCTGCATACGGGACCTTGCCCAGTATGGTCACATTGATTATCACCCTTCTTTTCATCCGCTGCGAGCCAGCCGTATAGTGCTCAGCGGTCAGGATCAAAAGAGCTTAAACCAACAAGACAATGGATAAAGAACTGTTGATAGCTATGTATGAGAAGAAAGATCCGAAGCGAAGAAGAAAACTCTACGAGTTTTTTCAGGAGCTCTTCGCCCAGAACCTTTCAGCTCTGCTCACGGTCGAGATCATCAATAAAGAGCTCGGTAGTGAACTTACCGTGCTGTACGATGTGAAGTACATCCGCTCGCACGCAGCGAAATGGAATGATCCGGGAAAGTCCGGAAAAATGGCTTCTGTAACCATCCCAAAACCAGCTGAACCACAAACGGTATGGGTGGAAGAGGATGCATTGAAAAGACAATCATTTAAAAGCTCAAAATTTGGCAAATCATGAAAAAGTTTCATTTCATTGCCCAGTCCAAAGGTGGCGTGGGTAAATCTCTTTTGATGTATTTGTTCGCACTGAAGTACGGAGATAAAAAAGACATCCTTTTTGTTGACCTGGATTCTTCTACCGAATCCAGCAAGAAGCAGCTATCCTTCATTGACCGTGACAATTTTGATGTCGTCAGTCTGAACGATGATAGAGATGTCTTGGTACGGGATCTGTTAGTGGGTTACCTTGAAGAGGCTTCTGAGAGCCGGTATGAGCAGGTCTATTTTGACCTTGGCTCACCGGAAAGCGCGCAGCTTCCGTCGCTAATCAGGTACGATCTACCGATGAAGGAATTTGCTGACGAGTCGGGTTTCGAAATGATTTTCCATGTTGTCATTGGTGGCGGAACAGCTTACCAATCTTCAGTTAACTATCTGGAGCAGATCAGAGCAGCGGTTGGAAATGATTTTAAAATCATTGTTTGGAAGAGCATTACGTCATTTCGCGGCTTCGCTTCACTTGTGCTGGATCTGGAAGAGCGCTGCGTAAAGGCCGGGCTTCGGCTGAGACAATTTGGAGATTTTGAACCACGCACGGCCCAGGGAGGAGAGATCCTGGACGGGGCACGACTTGGCTGGGGACTGGAGAATTACAGCCGTGGTACCCGGCTTAAATTAAAAGGACAACTTCAAACAGACATCAAAGATGAATGATAAAAGAGAGCGGATATCGCATATGCTCAATTACATCAAGGCGGAGTATTTTTTAAAGTATGGAATGGAAATGGACGAATGGACTGTCATTAATTTTGCTGAAATCAGGGAGCATTTTGCTGCCATGAGAAAAGAGCTGAATGCCAACCTTCTTGAAAGCAAAAAATTGCAGCAGACGTTTAAGGGCTCTATCAGCTCGATAAACTTCACTTCTGACAAACAGTCGTTTGTTCACGGACTGGGCGTTAGTATTCCGTATGCAGTCTGCACCCTGATCCTTGGTCTTTTGTGTTACTATTACCTGAGCACATTCAAGCTGTATCAGGGGATAAGCAGATACGTTGAGGATATGAAAAACATCGAATCTTACCAGGGCCTTGTGCGTGAAGGAAATATCAGAACCGAAAACGGGGTCGAGTTTTTAATCCTGAAACAAGCAAAGACAGAAGATAACACCTTTGGTCAGATCTACGAGTTTGATGCGAAAAGAAAAGAGGTCCGCGTTCCGCTTCGAAGGTTAAAATGATCCTTTTAGATCCAATCAAGGCAATTAAAGTCATTTTGGATCAGAAAAAGGAAATTAAAAGTCAGAAGAATCATTTATGATCAATTTAAGTCACTGTTTAATCATTTTTAAACCGTTCGGGTCCTTGTGATGGTTTTCTCCATAGCCAGCTATCGCCGGTACGTCGCAAAAAAGCGACAACCGGCGAGAACTGGCAAGGGGAAAACCCCTTGACCCCAGCTATTCGCCTATCGGCTCATAGCTTAATTGATGAAGACTTTATGGAAAAGAAACAAAAAGGCAGACCGCCGAAAGGGGAGAGGAGTGCTAAAAGGGAACATTTTTCGGTATGGGTCAGTAAAGAAGAGAAAGAACTGATCAATCAAAAGATTGAAAGAAGCGGGCTTTCCGCCAGCCAGTTCTTTCTGACCCAGGTGTTGGATGTACCGCTGAAAAGACCGCAGATCAAAACGCTGCCTGATAAAACGGCGGAACTCTACAAAGTGCTCAGGATGCTGAGCGGCCAGTTTGCCGTAGCGGTGCTACGGGCAAGTCAGGCCGATATGCTTTCCAGACAGTGGCAAGAGAGCAGCCAGAATATTTCACTGATCTCAAAGCTACTGATGCAGTGGGTTTATGAGGATTTTGAGATCAGATCATTCCGGCAGACGCTAACGGAAATCATAGATTGGACTAGGCAGCTGTATATTTATCAGCAAAAGATGCTACCAGATGGGGAAAGCAAAACCGCTACGCTTGAAACTGCATCCAGACTTTATCATAAAAGCAAGGAGCTTCTTGAAAGGTATGAAGCGCATTATCTCAAACAGGAGGTGCCAAACGATCTGGCCGTTTGGCAGGAGCAGAAACCGGACCCGAGAAGTCCGGTGCATGGTGTGATCAAAGAAACAATGGAGCAGTTATTAAAACAACGGAAATCATGATTGGGAAGGTAGGACTGGGCAGATATGCCAAAGGGCTTTTGAATTACTGCTACTATGACAAGCAGCTGACTGCAAAACAGATCAGTGAGCTCGGGCCACAGGATGTAAGAGGGGAGCTTGTTTATATCCAGAACCTGGCACTTCAAAAGCTGCCGGATGGAAGGTTTGACATCAACAATCTGTCAAAGCAGTTTTTAGATAATAGTAGTAAAAATAGAAGACTGGCCAAATTCATCTGGCATCAGTCGTTTAGTTTTCCGCCGGGAGAGAATCCGGGGAATGATAAGATCACCCAGATTGCTATAGAGTTTGCAAAAGACTTCGGGTTTGAAGACAACCAGATGGCTGTGTTTCTGCATACAGATAAAGCAAACCGGCATTTTCACATTGCTGCAAACCGGATCAATTACAACGGAAAGAATACGGCTGATCACTTCAATAATTATGCAAGGGTTGGCAAGTTCTGCCGGAAGATGGAGCAGGAGCTTGGATTTCAAATAACACCGGAGATGCATCTGACGGCTGAGGACAAACAGAATCCCCGTCAGACAACTGATCAGGCGCTCCTGAAATTGAAGCGGGCAATCGACGGCATTCTGCCAAATGTTTCCACCATGCAGCAGTTGAGCACCGAACTGCAAAAGCAAGGCGTGAAAACTTTTATCAAACGCGGTGTCACTTTCATTAATACCAAAAATGGAATGAAAGTGAAGGGTTCTGATATTGGTCGGGAATATTCGCTTGCAAATCTGGAAAAGCGGCTTGGCGAAATTCACGTGCTGGAAAAAAGTAAGTCGGCAGAACTAAGTTTGACTAGGCAGCGAAAGAGAGGATTGAGTATTTGATGCCATATTTGAAATTTTAGTAACCAATAATTTTTCACTGTCTTACCAGTAAAATGGTAAGGCAGTGAAAAAAATGGCGCTTATTTGCCCGGTGGCGAAGCTGATCTCAGCGGTATATGCAAAAACTTTCATTTAGTTTTAGCCATCATGGTTCTAATTCTGCGGCTTTACAGGAAGCCTGAAAGTTTCTTTTGCTTAAAAAAATAAGCCGAACCCAGTTGTATATGTCCTACGGGACATTTGATGAAACTATCTAAGTTTCACCCTACGGCTTTACAAGCAGCCTCAAAATGTCACTATTCCACGATCACCGTAATACCCGCACCAGCTGCTTTCCGTTCTATCTTCTGTTTTAAGCCTCCATAACCCCAGTTGCGTAGAAGGAAAGGATCGGCTAATGCCTGCTCTTCTTTTTCCTGCTGATCTACCAGCAGCAGCGTAGCTGCTTGGTTTTTCAGACAAAGGTCAATCAAACGCTTGCTATATACGTGCTGCTTTTGATGCACGTATCTTTTCTCCGCGTTACGTAAATTTTCGATCGTGTTTTCTTTAAATCTCTTTCTGGCCCTTTTATTCATAAAGGACATTGCATTCTGCTTTCTTTGGATAGCGGCTTGAATGGAAAGTCTTTTGTAAAGGAATTCGTCCTTATTTCCGATGGTGTACCGTGTTTTTCCGATTGTGAGCATGATCGGAAAATCCAGTGAAAGCGACGCTTCCGCGATGATGTTTTCATTAAGCAGGTGAACCTGATTTGCTGACTCAAAAACGGCCATCATAAAGATCTTGCCTTTTTCAAGTATTAGCGAGCTGGTGCAAAGCTTGATTTCCTTTTTCACAACACGGTGCAGTAACTTGCTCTTATCAGACAAATCTTTTCCCAGGTAGGTTTTAAATGGGATATCGAAGAGTTTGAAATGAAAGATATTGCTTTCAGAGCAGGCTATCAACGATTTTACGTCAGTTCCCTTAAACGGAATAGGTAAATCCTTTTTAAAGTTCGGCAGTGTTTTTTCGCCTGTTATGTAGGAAACCAAATTCGTATTAAAAGTACTTACCAAAGTACTATTCAATGAGCTCATAATGTGCATAGGGATACTGCCCTTGAAGTTTCTGGCTAGTATTTGATAAGTGGTGTTCATTCGGGAAGTTGCAAGTATACCACTCTCATCTAATTTAACATTGGCAAGTTTGACTTTTGCTTCATCCGTTAGGTAAATAATTTCCTTGATTTGCTGCTGCACAAAGTGATGAGTGAAAATCAGGTTCGATGCTTTAAAACAGATGTAGCGCCAATCATACAGAGTTTTGAAGATTTGTGGCCTATATTCAGCATCTTCGCTGTCGATTTTCAGCTGGATTTTGCGGGTGATGAATACCTTTTCCATATCTATAAGTGGTTATCATGCTAAAACCGGTTATTTGACTTTTGAACGGATTGACTTTGCAGTAATTGATGCGCCTTAATATAATGCTGGTGAACCTCATTCTGCGAAAGCCCCAGTTTAGTTGCAATTTCATCAAAGGATAACTTATAGTTTTTTCTTAGTTCATAGACTTTTGACTGTTGACAATCTGAAATTTCTTTTCCGAATTTGATGCCATTCGCCGAATTATTTATAATCTTTTCTTTCGAAACATGGATTATGCTTTTGATTTGCTTGACACTTTTGCTTAGTTGGTCTGAAATCTGGAAGGTGGTCTTTCCCAAACGTTCTGCGATCTGTTTGTGTGTAAGCCCCTTTTGAAAGTAAAGTGATAATATCTGCTGCGACTCATTAGAAAGGTATTTTATGGTTTCAGTCACCGTTTTTAGATTCCTAATCTCTTCTTCAAAAGCTTCTCTCTCTTCTACCAGATCTTCAAAATCGACAATTGCTTTTTCAATCTGGTCTAAAGATGATGTTTGTCCGTATATGCTGTGACGGGATTTTTCGATGTAACGGAGAATCTGCCAGCGGACATTCATACGAACGAATCTATAGATGTGGGGAAGGCTTTGCATTTTTTCTCTATTGGCCCATGCTTTCATATAACATTCATGAAGAATACAGCTGACCAAAAATTCATCCTTAATAAGGCTTTGGCCAAAGTACATGAGCGTATTAAACGATTTTCTGTAAACAAAATTCATAGCCCTTTGATCCCCGCGGTTGAACAGAAGGAGGTATTCATTTGCTTTCTCACTATTATAAGATATTCGATGCGGATCCATTGCTAACGATAATTATTGTAGTTGTTTGATTGCCAAGACAAATATAAGGAAAGAAATTAAAAGACACACATGTGTGTACCAGAATTTTTTTAAGGTTGCCTTACTTAGTGCCTGCAATGAAAGACCAAGAAAATATCGCTGGCATTGATCAATATGTAATTGATTTTATTCGGAGACTTCGTTCAGAGAGGAGTCTTTTACAGGAGGATATTGCTAGTATTCTTGGAACTACAAAAGCATTTATAAGTAATGCTGAGAGTAATAACCATAGAGCGAAGTATAATCTTCGGCATATTGATAAGTTGGCAAGTCACTTCAATTTATCACCGAAGGATTTTTTACCTGAAAAATCTTTGCAGTCAAATTAGAATTTCAAATTTGGCTAGTATTGTTTTGCCGTGGAATTTCTCCAACTAGCAATGAAAGAGGAAATCCTGAAATGGCAACGGTTATCCAGAAGAAAAAGCAAAGGAAGTGTTGACATTCAGTGATCTAACGATAGGAGAAATCGCCTACCAGCTCGGTTTTGAGCATCTACAGTCTTTTAGTAAGCTATTTAAATCAAAGACAAACTTTTCCCCCGTAGAATTTCACCAAGCTTTAATTAAGAAGGCAGACTATGAATTTTGAGGGTCATTGGTATGGGAATCTACCGCAATAAGTAAGATAAAATTATCCAGTCCCTCCGTTGCTACTTTTGGAATCGTCGAATTTCGAATTGTAGCTCCCAGCTTGATTTTTGGGTTCGTTCGTTAAAAACACTTTACAAGTCCCGAATGCCGTTGGCTTTAATGAATTGGTCTACAATTTTCGCACCGCCGATTGTCCTTTACGGGTCCTCGTTCCGCAAATCGAGCTATCGCTTCGCTATTGCAATCATTTTTACAACCGCCATTTCCTGACGCGCATTTCGGTTTACCATGACCTTATCAGATGAATGCGTTTTTAAATGACGATTTAAACAGTGGTTATTCTGAGACATTCAGTGGAAAAGTATTAAAACAAAAAATCAATAATTTTGGAGCTTTAAAAATAATATTTTGGATCAATGAAAATTTAGCATTTTTTATCTCTCTATCTCCTTTTTATCGTTCGTAGGTTTCAAATTTTCATAACTGCATAGTCGCCAGATAATAAAGCTCACAAGATCAGCTGATATTCTGGGTGGAGCTATGGATTTTAGATATTTGCGCTTGCCATTAAAATAAATAATTAGGCTAATGACAGGCGAATCAGCTCCTTTGCTATCTCTAAATTTTAGTGTTCTTATATTACAATTTTGTAAATGATAAATCAGTTCATTATATGTTTCATCATCTAGCACTGCCGAATAATTACCAGTCGGCAAACCGTATTTCTTATTCGAGGACGTATTTATATAATTCATGAATAAATTTTTGCTGCTGTCAATTTGCAAAGCTATTGTCGGTCCGCCAAAGATGGAATGGTAAACTAGCTTTTCAAAAACTATTGTATTATCATGAATATATTTTTTATTTTTTAGGCTAATAATAGGTCGTTTTTGAAAATATTTTTTTGACAAATCCGAAATTGGGCTAACTACAAGGATGGAATCATTGCAACTAATAATTTTCAAATCATAACGGTCAGTATTTTCAGTTTTAAACTGTGTAGAAGAACTGGTATAGATGTCTTGAAAGCTTAACGTATCGCTGAAAATAAAAAGATGAAATCGGTCTTCCTGCAACAACTTATTTGAAATGAAATTAATTGAATCGCGGCGAGTGGTTAAGATTTCGATAAGATCCTGTTCAGTACTAATCCAAGTACCTTTTAATGTCCTCGGTTGAGCCAAGCAAACGCTGCCTGAAGAGATCATTAAAGTTAGTAAAGTGGTAAAGACAAATTTTGTCATCATCAGAATATGGCGTTCTATCCTTACAACTATATAATTTAATTAAATATAACAGTTCATTGCGTAGAGGAAGTTTGATTTTATTTGTTCTGAGCTAGTATAATACTCTTATAAAAAACCTGAGTAATTTTTTTAGTAATTAATCCTAGAAAAAGGTGATTATCAGGAATATTATTTGAATCAGGTTAGGTAACCAGACATAGTTTAAGATATACTCCTAAAAGTGAACAATTTACAATAAATAATACTCTTTCGCTTGCATTTTAAGATAGAAACAGGCTGTAAGTAAATTTGCTTTTATAAACTACGGCCAGAAGAGAAGTAGCCGATCATTGACTTTACTTTCAATTCTCTTACTTTTGACAATTAAACCTCTCTTTTCAGTTTTCCTATTTAAAGTAATTTTATGTTGAGAAAAATTTACCTTTTCACTATTCTCTTTTTATTGCTTTCAAAATTCGTCAGTGCCCAGATTTACAATGGCAATATTAACTTTTCTTCCCAAGCCGATGTAGATGCGTGGTCAGGTGATTACACGGAAATAAATGGTACGGTAATCATTTCAGGAATAGATATTGCTAATCTGTCTTCACTTCAAAAACTTGTCAGATTTGACTATTTGTGGATCGTTGACAACCCGGTACTTAAAAATATAGATGGTCTATCAAACGTTAAATCAGTACATTCTAGCTTATTGATTTCCGGCAACGAAGTTTTAGAGAATATTGATGCTTTATCAAATCTTGAATTGGTCCAGGGTTCGGTTGGCATATATTCAAACGCAAAACTTACAAACGTAAATGGTTTTGTAAATCTTTCTACAATAGAAGGACCATTGTCAATCGCTTTTAATACAGAACTTAAAGATCTTGATGGGTTTAGCAACATATCCGCGCTTAATAGTTATCTATATATAAATGAAAATCCTGCGCTTGAAAATATAAAAGGATTCAAAAAAATAACGGTACTGGGGAGAGAATTTACACTCAGCAAAAATATTTCGCTGACAAACATCGAAGGTTTTAAGAATTTTTCGAGGGTAAAAGGAACCCTGGAAATTAGAGAAAATCCGCTTCTTCCAAATCTTGATGCATTTGCGCAATTAACTCTAGTAGACGAATTAGTTATTATAACTGGTAATAACAATTTATCAAATTTGAACGGACTTTCGAATTTGACAAATTGCAGATCAGTGGAAATAAGCAACTGTGGTAATATTCAAAATTTAGGTGGTTTGTCAGGTTTGAAAAATACGGGAGATATAAGTTTTAATAACAATGCAATTTTAGGGAATCTTGATGGTCTAAATAATTTATTAGCCGTCAATGATGTGAATATTTATTCCAATCCATTATTGACTTCGATTACTTCTCTTCGTTCGCTTACAGCGGCCAACAATGTTCGAATTAGTGGAAACTCAATATTGGCAAATTTGGATGGTCTTAAAAATTTGAGGCGGGTATATAACTTACAGGTCCAAAATAATGCATTGCTGACAAATCTTAGTGGCCTTGGCAGTCTTATTGAGGTAGGCGTTTTAGAAATATCTGGCAATTCGAACATGGTAAACCTGGAAGGTTTGCATACTCTTAATATAATAAAGGGAGATCTGCTAATCAATCAGAATATTAAATTAGAAGAAGTCAACGCGCTCATAGGCTGTACCGAAGTATGGGGCAGCGTGGCATTTGCAGATAATCCAAAACTGGGAAATATTAAGGGTTTAGGCACTTTGGGAGTTGTTCGAGGACGATTGGGAATTGGCAATAATGCGTTGCTAAAAGATTTGGACGGTCTCAATAAGCTCAACATAGTTGGTGAGCTCTCAATTTATGACAATACCTTATTAGAAAATATTGATGCCCTCGGTAATCTAACTTCTGTGACTGCGCATTTGTACGTAATTGCAAACTCTAAACTTGGAAATCTTAATGGGTTAGCTGGAATTAAGACCGTCGGTGGAGAATTGAAAATTTACTCTAATCCTAATCTTTCAAGTGGTTGTGGTATCATGATGCTTGTTAATAAAAAAAATGGAAGAACAGTTTCGGGATCAATAAGAATTGACAGTAATGCCCCTGGCTGCAACAGCATAGCTCAAATAAACGCTCTCTGCGACCAGGACAGGGATACTTACAGCTTATTGGACGGTGATTGTGACGATAACAACGCCTCTATTTACCCAAACGCGGTTTATTATGGCGAATTAACTTTCAGGACACAGGCTGAGGTTGATGCATTTTCACCTTGTTTCACTTCAACCTATGGGTCCGTATTTATTACAGGATCAGATATTACAGATCTTCATCCTTTATCAAACCTGACAGAAATTGGAGGATATCTGGGAATTTACAATACGACTGTCCTTAAAAATCTGGATGGACTCAATCAGGTAAAATCCGTATTTAGTTTTGGGTCATTAACAATTTCTAACAATCAAGCGCTTGAAAATGTAGATGGTCTCAGATCCTTGACAGGGCCGGTTGCTATTTTAGGAATTAAAGATAATCCGCTGCTCAAAAATGTTGACGGGCTCAATAACATAACACAGATTCTAACTTATACAGAGATCAATAATAATGGTTCGCTTCTTGATATTGAAGGCTTAAGGTCGATTAAATCCATTGGTGGTTATCTCGAAATTCGTGAAAACAAAAGTCTTGTCAATTTGGATGGACTGCGAGGAATCATCACGCTGGGATCATCTCTGAATATTCAGAATAACGGCTCGCTTGTCAGCATTGATGGATTGCAAAATATCACCAGTATCGGTACGTCTATTGAAATTAGCTATAATCCCAAACTGACTAACCTGGATGGATTCTCATCTATTTCAAAGATGTCAGGTGGATTGGCACTCTACAACAACATTTCTCTTGAAAATATCAATGGACTTCGAAATCTGGAATCGGTAGATGGATTAAGTATCAGATACACAAATATTATCGATGTAGACGCACTTAGGAATTTAAAAACATGCCTGACGCTAGATATTTCAAATAATGCAGCACTTTTAAATGTTGATGGTCTTTTAAATCTTACATCTGCAGAAAGTATTGGCATCACCAGTAATGATAATTTGGAACGGATTACCGGAATGGATAAGGTGACCTCGTTACAGAGGCTTAACATCAACGGAAATCGGAAACTAACGGTTTTTGGTGGATTGAAGAATTTGGTATCTGTCTCATTTGAGCTATTTATTTCCGGTAATCTTGCCCTGCAAAAAATAACAGGTTTAGGTTCACTCCAGTCCAGTGCCGACACTAGGATTGAAAATAATTATATGCTGGAAGATTTGCAGTTCCTTAAATCCGTTAAAATTTTAGGAAATTTTTTTCTGACTAGTAATTATACCCTTAAAAACCTGGAAGGTTTGAATGAATTGATTAAAATCTCAGGATTATCTCTGATATCGTGGAATACTACTTTAACAAATTTGACAGGTCTCGATAAACTTACTGAAACCTCTTCACTATTCATTAATTCTAACGAAGCTCTTGAAAATCTGACCGGAATAGAAAATTTGTCTGTGATTCATGGGGACTTATATGTACAGGAAAATACGGCACTTAAAAGTAATAGTGGACTGAAAGGATTAAGATCAGTTGAATCACTGAATTTTAATGGAAATCCAAATCTTGTAGATATTGGAAATTTTAGCACAGAGCTAAGTATTTCATCAGTACTGGTAATTGCACGCAATAATAACCTAACCACTTGTGCTATTGCGGCAGTGTGTCAATATCTATCAGTTTCCGCATCAAAAGCTTATATCGTCGATAATGCGACCGGATGTGAAAACACAGCAGTAATTCTGGCAGTGTGCAGTAAACCGCTACCGGTAACATTAATGTCTTTTAATGCGGAAAATAAAAATGGTGTTAACAGGCTGCATTGGATAACATCTTTTGAAACGAACAGTAACTATTTTGAAGTACAACGTTCACAAAATGCAAAATCATGGAATGTTATTGGAAATGTAGCTGCCCGAAAAGAGAGTTCAGAAAAATCGGTGTACACTTTTAATGACCCAAGCCCAGTTTTGGGCCAAAACTATTACCGCATAAAAATGATTGATAATGATCAGAGTTTTGGTTACAGCGCTATTGTCAATTTGAGCTTTGTATTTTCGGGAATTGATGATCTGATTTATGTTTATCCAAACCCTTCGTCCGACAAAATCTTCATCAGGAATCTTAATAGCAAAAATGTAGAAAAAATAGAAATAATAGATATTAGCGGCCGCATCGTTAAAACCGCCACTTATTCCAGCGATGATGGACTTTACTTAAATGATGTAGTCAATGGAAAGTATGTTCTTCTGATTCATCATAATAATGGAAATTTAACATCCTATAATCTGGTGAGAAATTAATTTATTGGAGATATTATTTGTTAAAGGATGACTCAACCAGCTAATATTGTTAATTTGTTAAAAATCAAAAGTGGCAATAACCTGTAAGACCGGCTGCGGGACATTCTTTTAAAAAGGAACGGTTCTAATTATAACGGTAAATTCTCAAATCTTCTTCCATAATGCTGGAAACTGAATTGGAGATCCCATATTAACATATCCGACCTATTAATTACAAATTTGTTAGGCTAGAATGGATGTACCGCCCAGTCATTTGGGAGCATCGCGGCCAAGAATAACGGGCGTCGACGAAATACGGAATTATTTTCGGGGGGCGTCTCCCAATTATTGGAGATTATGAGCGCACGAAAACGGAGGTTGTTGTCAGACTTGAATCGGCACCTGATAGTGTAGTGGCTTGCAGCGTTCATAAAATGCTAGTCCTTAAAGATGGATCACATACAAAATCTATTTAGCGCCTTATTGCTTCTTCATCAATGTGTTGTATAATTTTTTTAACTAATTACTTTCGTATGTAAAGGCATAAATCACTCTGGGAGAAAGCGGATATGCCTTGCGCTTATATTGGTTCAAACGTCCAGTGGCATATTAGTTTGGTACAAACGGCGCCCGTTCTTTTCATCTTCACTGTACGTAAAGGAGGAAATTTAACAGCTTGAAGACAAATAATCGAATGATGGATTGATTTCGGACTGACTTTTTTTACAGGCAATGAGTAAGATTATTAGAATCAGGGGTATTAACGTCTTGTAAATTGACTTCATTAACTTTAACTTTTGTAAGGTTGCGAGGTGAGCAGGAATTACTTTTTACATGAATCTTCATGTGTTCAGGAAATGAAAATCCTTTCCGCATAATCTAAAAAACCAGTACCGCAAAGACAACAAAAGGTTACATATATGGTTTAATGAGACTAATAATACCATGTTATGAATGTCTTATGAACGAAGGTTTTACAGAATTTCCACGCCTTAAATGAGGGAATGCTAGTCAACTCTACATAATTTTAACTTTGCAATACTTGCTTACCGTGAACCGTAATATTCAAATGCTTAGATACATTTACTCCTTTGGTCTTTTGTTTTCTTTCTTGGAGCGGTGATATCCATTTCAATGGGATTACATAAGATGAATGAACAGAGAGCTTTATTCGGTTTTCTTTTTTTGGCTGAGTAGTAGCTCTGCTAGTTGGAGTAAAATTGTTTAGGAGCTTTAAGAATTGGGGCAAATAGAAGTCTGGAAGCGTATGGTGAGATAATTCGCTCTGTTAATGGCACCTGTCACTTGTAAACAATAGGTCAGAAAACAAGTTATTGATGCAACTTTCCCAATCTAAGTACTGTATCAAATGTCCGATAAATATTAACGCAAAACCAGATTTTTATGGAGTTTTCGCAGGAGAAAAAATATTACGATGACTATAAAACGAATAAATTTTAATTTGACTAGTTACGAGTTTTATTATAGAATAGGCTGCATATGCCTTACACAGAGAAATTTGAAAGGAATTCGGATTTTGAGTGAGCTACCGGTACTTCTTATGAGGAAGGAGGGCGGTGGAGTGCCGTTTACAAACGAATTTGAAATGATTTTTGGTATAAAAAAGATGGAAATCTGAAAGATTCATTTTATATGTACTGGCCATAATTTGAGGAAATTTCCGGTAATGTGATCTTAAGCTAATCAAAGCCTATTACCCTCTCAGGTAAGGCTAGAATGTGGATAGCTAATCCTGATTAATACAATATCATAAACTATACCTTACTTTGGGGATGCAGGGATACTTTCAAGAGGGCGGGAAGCGGACGGCCGAATGCGTCGTAATTGAATTGATAAATCTAGGTCATAACGAATAGCCGCAAAAAAATGAATAGTTAATTTATACTTTTCTGATTTGGCTATAAATAGGACAAAACCAATAAGTAGTTCGTCAAATTTTCAACTGGCAAATAATTAAACAGATTTCCGTAAGATAACACAGCCGCACGTTTACCAGTTAGTGCAAACGAAAGTTACGAAGTGAAAAATGACGGTTTCAAGCCTTCACTTCGTCATCCGGCTATTTACCGCGGCTAGCGGCCGCTCCTTAAACCGCCGTCTGGGCCTGAAACCAAGGGGATAAACCCCGTCATTTTTCATTCGAGTGGGACAAGCGATTGCCCTTTGGCGCAAAGCCGGGCTTAAGCTATTTCAAATGTTTTCACTCATGAAAAATCTAAGAAACACTCCAAAAATTTATGTAGGAACTTACGGGATGTACAACTCAGGATCGCTTTTCGGAAAATGGTTTGATCTCTCAGATTATGCTGATGCAGAAGAATTCTATAAAGACTGCTATGAATACCATAGAAATGAATTCTTACCGGAATTAATGTTTCAGGATTGGGAATATATTCCAAGCTTTTTGATATCAGAATGCAGTCTTCATGAAGACACATTCAGGTACTTTCAAACTGTTTCTGAAATGGATAATCAAGGAGCAGAGGCTTTTGAATTATACTGCTCGAATATCATATCCTGGCCAGCCAATGGAAATGAACTGGATGAAACGCTGGAAGGTTTCAATGAAGCCTATCAGGGATATTACGGAGGAGCTATGAAAGATCCGAAAACCGAATTTGCTTACCAGTATATTGAAGACATTGGCCTTCTGGAAGGAGTGCCACAAATGTTGGAAAGGTATTTCGATTATGAAGCCTTTGGAAGAGATATGTTCTTGGGAGATTACACCGAATACGAAGGTCATATTTTCCTGGATATATAGGAAAAATTACAGAGTCTGACGGCAAAATCGTTGTCAGACTCTATTTTTGAACTTCTAATTATGTTTTAATATATTAATGAATTTCCGCTGGTGGCTTTGCAGCTACTACGTGGTGGAAGTTTAAATATTCATCATAATCGACTACTTGCTTGGGAGGATAGTGTAACTGAAAGGAATAAATTGTTTTTGGAAATAATTACTAACATGGTATTTTTCATGCAAAACTTATAAAATCAACAATCCGGCAGTACTCAAGAACTTCTGCGTAGGAAATAATCCTGAAAACATCCAGATTTCTGCTCTGTACTATTTCTCTATGTAACCGCCTTATGCAAATGCTTAACAAAACGGGAGGTTGAAATGCTCGCTTTATTTTGATAAATTTCTTATGATCTATTTTAGCTGCATTTATCGTATGATTGCCACGGCAGGCTCTAACAAAGTGGCAGCTATACTTGTGTTTCTAAGATTTTTACCCACTTTGAAAAAATACGGCAAAAAGCGAGCTGAATGATAAGTACAGGACAGAGCATTATGCTTATTTAATTCAGGAATAAGCAGGTTTAATCAAAATTGCATGATCCAGCGATGCTGTAAATATCCATCTGCAAATCAATATCAACTAAAAAAGAAAAGGTCGACGCCTTCTCCATATCGGCACCTGGTATTTTATAAATATAAATTCCGAATTTAGGTACTTCGAGTACAATCTCTATTTTGTTGTTTTTAATTAGGTCATTTAATATCACATGTAAGTAGGGTGAACTCTCCACTGCCTGTTCATGAGTCCAACCTATAACGGTGATGTTTTGACTTATATATGCTACTGGGATCCCGTCACTGTCTGTTATGGTAACTTTCATACATCGCTTAATAAAATTTATTTTTGCACAAAATTGTAAACTACCATGCCAAATAAAGTTGCAGTTGAAGAGTATTTAACCTTGGATCAAATAGCAGGCCAAAGAACTGAGTTTTATGATGGTATAATCTATAATTTACCTATTACTAATCCAGCTCATAATCTTATCAAATCAAATTGCTCGGCTGAGATAGGTTTAGCAATAAAAGGGACAAGATCTCATTCCTATTCTACAACTCAGCGGATAAGTATTACCGATATGAAATTCTATGGATATCCAGATATTTTGGTGGTTGGAGGAAAAAATGAATATGATCATCTTGACGAAAACACAATTACTAACCCAACACTTATTTGTGAAGTATATACTGAACAATCAGCGTTCTGGGATCGGGAAATCAAACTAAAAGTTTACCAGTCGTCGCCTACATTGAAGGAATACATGTTGGTAAACTCAAACAAAATGGAAATCCAAATATGGCGTAAAATGGATGAAAGCCTTTGGCAATTATTTGATGTGCAAGATACGGTTGATCTTTATTCGGTTGGTATTTCAGTTCGGTCTGCCGATATCTATATGAAAACTGAATTATAACGATAGGGAAATATTATTTACCTGGATTCTTCTCTTTTTAGTTTATTCCACAACTTAATACCTTCCGAACTTGCCACTATTTGATCAACAGCCCAAATGGTGGCTGTCTACTGTTTAGCCTTTGGCTGATAGGAGATTTCATTATAGGAATAAACTTCCATATAGTCTGGCGATTGATGCCCCCATACTTCAAATATGCTACCACGATCAACCATTACTATGAAGGGACGCTTTCCGTCCAGTATTTCGTCTTTAAATCGATCTACAGGAACTGTTATTTCTGATAAGTGCATTTGCGCTGGCAAGTCTGAACCTTGGAAATATTCGGAGGCTAGGTCCGCCAATTCAAAATGAGTGAAGGCTAAGTTTTGAACACGTAATATTCCAGGAAATCTTTCCGAACTATATTCTTTTCTCAAGAAATCTCTTATCAGGATTGCACGACTAAGATCAGATAGTTCGTCAAGATTAATAGTGGCAGATAATTCTGCGTCTACCTGATGGAAGTATGTTGTACCATCCTGATTCAGGAATGTATTCACCAGCCAGGCATAACCGGTAGCTGCTGGGCTGAGGCGTTCCATTAAATCCGAGCGGTGATTCACGGACCTTTCTATTTGAGCTTGAAGATGAACTGATTTTGCGTCCATGGTAAGATGGTTAAAAGTAAAGACCTACAACTTTCTGACAACACTTTACTTGTCAGCACTTTCTATAAGTATTTCCCAATCACTTCCAGATAAAGCTCAGGATTACCATGATATAAACTTTTTACAGCTTGATAATATTCAATTAACGATTCTTCATTTTCAAATGATTCCAGGTTTTCTACTGATTTGTTTTTGTCAAAACAATTAAATAATTCATCAATTAGATTGAGTGTTCTCTGGATTTTTCTTGTTTCTCCTTTGACTGTTCTGGCGAAATGACCGTAGAAGTAATCAAAGTGCAAAATTATAAATCTTGCTTCCGAGTTTTTAGTTACCTGTTCATGAATATAGTCTTGAAGTACTCTCAGATAGTTAAAAATAAAATATAAATAGACGTCATCAATCTGTTTTTCAGGAGCAAAGGGATCAAATATATCCGAATCTTCGAAGTATTCATCGATTGTTTCCGAAATATTATTTGAGAATGTGTTTAGTAAATCGTTTTCAGCTGGCATCTTTCCCGGGCCAGCTGCAAAATGAAAATCTGCATCAGGATCTCTTTCGTTTGGTTCTGGGAGCAGGTAAATGTGATCAACCATTAGTTTTAGATTTTAGATTAATACAATATTTGACTTTTGGTATAATAAGTCTTGGCGGACCCAACTTTACCTACAATAATTTCTTCACCATCAGGAGTTTTAGTTAGCTTAGAGTTGTGTACGAAACGATGGTCCTTATTATTCATCGCGAATACGTCTTTCGGGTCATTACGTTTTTCAATAGCATTATACGCGGCTTTTGTAATCTTCGGAACGGCTTCGTATAGCTCTTTGATCTTATCCTCCGGAATTTTCTTTGATGGCGTAAAAGGCGAAATTTTGACATCCCAAAGTATTTCATCTACATAGGCATTACCTATCCCCTTGATTTTCTTCTGGTCTGTCATAATAGTTTTAATTGGTGAAGAAGATTTTGAAAGTATCGATTTTAAATAGTCAAGCGTAAAATCCTTTGACAATATATCTGGCACTTTCCCTAAAGGCGGATTTAGAATTGGTTTTGCCTGCCCAATAATATCGGAAACGGCAATCCCGCCACCATTACTGAAAACAATATTAAAAATTGGCTTATTGATATTTTCTTCTGTCGGCAGTAGATACATTTTGCCGGTTAGCATCAGGTGTATCCCCAGCACATTTCCATTATCGAAATGTAAATGAATCTCCTTTCCATCCCTGTCAACAGATTTTAATTCTGCGCCTTTCAGTGCCTCAGTAAATTCATCTTCATTAGCATTGAGCCGCTTTGTCCATTGAAATTCTATCTTCTTCACCTTCTCATCCTTAAAATGTTTTTGAAGGGTTTTGGCAATAACAATTAGTTCTGGTATCTCAGGCATTATTGGGTGAGGGGGTTATAATTTGTACCATCTAAGTTTATTCTGACAGCATTATATTCATTGCTTGTAAAAAGCCTGGCCGTAAAATCAACATCTAAAAGTGTATCTGCGGGAATTACCTTTTGCTCTTGTAATGCTAAATTATTAAGCCAGGTTATTTTATAAAGTTGAAAAGGTTCGGGTGCCAGGTAGATATAGGATCCGTTTTCGAAACAAAAGCCACCATCGTCTTCCACAATTGAATCCAGATCGTTACCCCATATTAAATCGGCATATATTTTTGTTGCTCCGCTATCATCCTTGTAAATACCGTGTATGAAGCTTTTTCCTCTTCTGAATTCTCCAATAAGTGGATCCCACAACTCATAGTACTCTATTTCACTGCCAATCGACTGATTTAAAATTTCTGTATCCAGGTTAACGAAGCCACTCATAATCACCTATCTTTTTATCGTAAATAAAATCAATTGATGCCTCGACTAATTCCCTTGAAGCGCTTTGCTGATATATTAAACTTCTGGTCAAGTCAAAAGTATTCTGCGCGGACAATTCAAAATTCTCGGTTCGTGTCTTGTTATTTTCGATCTGGAAAATTAGAGTTCCTTTGAAGCATCCATCTCCACTTGGATAGTTGCGTTTTGCATTTGTATCAGCAATATTTATATGAAAGAAAAAATTATCCTTTGGATTTGAGAACTCAAAGGCCAGAATTGGCACATCATTGATGATTGTAAGTTGATGTGCTATCATTTCGCTATTTGGAAAGTGTTCATCACGGCCATCAATTCGAATCTCGATCAGCTTTCCATAAAAATTTATTTCAACCGGGTTAGTATTTGCCATAATTCAGAAGAGGGATATTTGAGAGTTATCCGGATTTTGAGTTTTTTTTGATTTTAATGCCTTCGGTTTTTCCTCTTTCGGTTCAACCTTTGCCAATTCCGCTTTGAGCTGAATATGTGAACGGTCCCAGAATGCCAGATATGGTATATTTCGATTTAACCAGGCATCTTGCTCATCCGGATTAAGAACGACAAGCATACGCTCACCCTCGTTTTTAATCTCCTTCATGAGCTTATTTCCCTCTGTTGTGCATATGGTGTAGCAATATGTCGTAAATCCAGTTAATGGATCTACCCATTCATTGTAAAGTCCTGCACAGCAGAATACACCATTGTCAGGTTTTGTAACGAGAAATTTGGTTTTTTTACTTTTCGGGTTACCCGGCTCCGCCCATTGCCATTCATACATTCCATCCATTGGAATAAGGCAACGGTTATTGATTTTTGTTTTAAATGAAATCTTGTCTTCGAGCTCCTCCAACTTTGCATTTAAGCAATTATTACGTGCTTTTTTAGCATCAACACTTTCCTTGGTCAAACCTTTGGCCCGAAGGTAATCCGCCAACAATCCCCACTCATAATATTGAATAATTTTAGGTTCATCGCAAACTACAATCGGATATAACGGAGATTGAAACCCGTTAATTTCTATGTTTGGCGTGTATATATCCTTTTCCAAAAACTCTGCTTTCAAAGCTTTTGCTACAGACATTGCATCGGCTGTAAGTTTGGTATGATAGCACATATTACTTTAAATGAATTGTAATGATTTCATCCAGTCTTGTTGTATAGCGTGGTGATAACCTTTCTTGCTTCATTTTCCAGGTCCGGTCCAAATCCTGAGCCGCCAATTTAATCTTTTTACCACCTATCGCCTTGTTAAGACGATCTACAACAGCAAAAAGTGGGCCATGTCTCGGATCTGAATTTTGGAAAATACTTCGCTGCCCATAATTGGCTGGTGTAATTTCAAGAGCGATTACACCAGCTTTTTTATAAGCAAAGCCTAATTTAAATATTTTTTTTAATCCTTCCGATGCGAACGTGGCAAGTTCAATACTGGAATTGGTTGAATAAGGCAATTGCATAACAATATTCTTGGCATACTGGGGCTGATCTGCCCTGAATGCATTCGTATGTACGAATATCATCAGCGCATTACAGCAAGAGTCCTGCCTGCGAAGCTTTTCAGCGCAAGTCACGGCAAAGGTGATCACGCGCTCATTGATGTCAGAGAATTCAGTATAATTTTTATCAAATGATCTGGTTGTAGCGATGTTCTGTTTTTTCTTTTCCTCTTCCAGTTCTAATCTGCGTATTCCGGCAAGCTCGTGTTGTAGGCGTAGTCCCACAATCGACATATTCTTCTGCACCCATCCCTGATTCATTTTGGTGAAGTCCAGTGCAGTGTAAACTCCCAGAGCGTTGAGCCTTTTGGCATGTTGCCGGCCTATACCCCAGACATCTTCGATCTTTGTCCATTGGATCGCCCGTTGGATCTGCGTTTCGTTTTCAATCACATATACACCATTTGTTGTATGCTGAAATTTCTTTGCAATCTTATTGGCAACTTTTGCCAACGCTTTTGTAGGTGCAAATCCAATGCATATTGGTATTCCGGTTCCTTTGGTTACCATACGGCGCATTTCGTTGCCAATAGTTTGAAGATCAAAATGACCAAATCCATCAAATTGTAAGAATGCTTCATCAATACTATATACCTCCACGTCGGGCGTGAAAGTTGAAAGTATGGCCATGACGCGGCTGCTCATATCTCCGTAAAGTGCGTAATTACTGGAAAACACCTTCACACCTTTATTTTCAAATTCCTTTTCATACTCGAATGCCGGTGCACCCATTTTGATACCGAGTGCTTTGGCTTCATTGGATCTGGCGATTACGCAGCCATCATTATTTGATAGCACGACAATCGGGACGCCGTTTAACTCCGGACGAAAAACACGTTCACAGCTGGCGTAAAAGTTATTGCAATCGACTAGTGCGAACATTTGATGCTGTTTTTATGATGTACGTAACTATTCCCCACATAATGAATTCGCTATCATTTGTGACCTTGATAGGAGGGTACTTATCATTTTCAGCAATAAGCCAAAGTATGTCTTTCTCAATTAGGATCCGCTTCACTGTGAATTCCTGATCGATAAAGCAGACTGCAATACAATTGTCTTTGTAGGGTAGGCTTTTATCTACAATCATAATGTCGCCATCATCAATCCCGGCATCTTTCATTGAATCGCCCTTTACTCGCCCCAGAAATGTCGATGGCGGGTTCCTGATCAATTCCTTTCGAAGATCGATATCCACGTCTATGAAGTCCGCAGCAGGTGAAGGGAACCCGGCACTTATACCAGGAATTAACGGGAGTACGAGTTCAATGCCTTCCGAAGCAAGACAGAAATCAATAATTTTAGAGTTGATGATTGTTTCCATTGTGAGATCGTTTATGCAAATGTCCACTAAAGAAAGCCTCATTGTCAACATAAATTTGGAATAAATCCTTTTTTATGGAATAAATCCAATACTTATCTCTTTTAAATCACAAATAGGTGTCGTAAATTCATGTTTTAGATCCTACGTACACATGTCAGAGAATAGAATATTTATTGGCGTAAAATTGAAAGAGCAAATTGTGGAATGGCTGCAAAGCGCGCTTCCGCCTCACAAGCTATTGCAAGAGGTCGTACCTGAAAATTATCACATAACTCTTTTATTTTTAGGGCATGTCCCGCAGCTTGATAAATTGACTGAAAGGTTTGAACAATTATCTTTTAAACCATTTTTTGTTTCGGTTACAGGCCTGGGTGGGTTTTACAAAAAAGGCAAATTGAAAATACTTTATTTAAGGATTGATCCGGATAATGATCAATTACAGCACATGCATCAAGAGCTTAAATCAGTTTTTGGAAATGCGGCTGCTGATCAGTACCCGATATTTACACCGCATATAACTTTGAATCGTAATGTTAAAAGTTTGGAAATAAAACAAGTTGAGCAGTTTGTAAATTATACTTTTCCTCAACCGTTGGAGTTTGAGATTGACAGCCTGCACTTAATGGATAGCGGTAATTTTGGATTTACTAAATTATACCGGACAGTTTCGTCGATTGACTTGGATTAGGCACGATGATTTACTGCTTATACTACTTCACTGAGAAATACTAAACAAAACTCGATATGATACCAAGCGAACAAGAACTTATAGAGTTCTTCTCATTAGAAATTTTTAGTGGTATTGATGTTAAAGGTGCTATTTCGGCCTATCAATCTGAATTTAGGACTGACGAAAAGCATGCATTTGTAGTTTATGCGGGAGAAGAGTCGAAGGAACAGATACTTGGCATATTCTCAAAAATATCCTCCGCAGAAGCAATGGTGGATAAAATTCCGGGCTCTTATCTTGATATTTATGAAGTTGATAAATTCGAGCAGGAGGCAATTAAGCCAGGAGGCATGTATTGGATGCGGATCGATAAGGAAGGAAATGTTGAGGGGATAAGAGAGTCAAATATTTATGAAGATCCAACCCATTATTTTGCAAATGAAAAAGGTATTGGATTTGCTGAAGGGACTTTTTTTGGAGAGAATGAAGAGGATGCCATTGCTACAGCTAAAAAGGTTATGGACGAATCAATGCCTTTTGATGATGATGGGTATGTGTATGATAAAGTAAAAGATCAAGAAACTGAATAAATTTGGAATCGAACTTGAAGAACTGTTGAAATTCTTTGAAACTGCAACTTTCCCGGAAATACCCTTTAAGCTGAACGGATATATGACTGTTGTGGGTGATGTTCATATATTTATCGAGAAACAGGCTGAGGCGATCCGGCATTATAAAGGCTCAGAACGAGTACATGATTCACTGATGCAACATCTTCGGACTTTGAAGGTTATCGTTCTCGATCAGTAACAAAATACCTTAGCGAGTCCGTCTTTTTAACCATTTCCATAAAAGCGGGAAATGCGGTATTTATGAGCTCATGTTTTTCAAGCATGTATCGGCATGAAGTTTTTATAGATTATTGAAACCTCCAATGACGTATGAGCAACTATCTAGCTGAACTTGAAACAGAAATTATCCAAAGATGGCCAAGTACCTATAACAAGCTGAGAAAATCCCATTCTGATGATATTGTGACTTCCCTTGGTGTTTGCATCCGGAATAATCCGTGTTGGTACATTTACGCTGAATACGATGGGACGATAATTTCAATTGATCTTTACGTTATTCAGGAGAGGGCAAATTTTAATGAGGTAATATGGTCCCTTACTTCATCTGCTCCTGTAAATATAATTGGTGTTAGACACATTCAAAAATATTGGGTGAAGCCACAGGAGCAGACCTTAGGGTTTGAAACAATTTATTATGTTCCCGGCAAAGACCCAGATGATCAAAGTTTTTTGAAATTAACTATTGATCAGATTTTAGATCATATTTTAAATCAGTTCCGTATTAGATAACTCTGAAAGCAACACATTTCAGGCAGCCGATTTTCGAAAATAAAGGATTGAAAGCGTATGCTTCCAACTTAGATATTCCGGAGCATGTTGACCCCTAAATCCGGAATGTTTTGAAATGTTAAATTGGCCTGATACGCTGCAATCGCTGGCCATTCCGGCACATAAATTATAAATTCATTTGTAAACACAGTTGTATTTGCCGACTAAAAGGGCTAGGAGAGATGATTATCAAAACTCAGCGTATCAGGCGCAAGTCGCTGGGTTGTGGAAATCCAGCACTGAACGACTTGCGCCTGATGCATCATCTCATTCGCTCCTCAGTGACGTTACCGGATTCATCAACGCTGATTTTATAGATTGGTAGCTGATGGTTAGCGCAACAATAAAAAAGGCAATGAACCCAGCTAAAACAAAAATCCAGAAACTGATCTGCACCCGGTAAGCAAAACCTTCTAGCCACCGGTTCATTACGTACCATGCAACCGGAGTCGCAATCAGAATGGCTATCACAACCAGTTTAATAAAGTCGCTGGAAAGCAATAAGACGATGGTGCGGAAATCTGCTCCCAAAACTTTCCGGATACCGATTTCCTTTGTGCGCTGCTCTGCCATGTACGTTGCCAAGCCGAGCAGTCCCAGACATGCAATGGCTATGGCCAGGCAGGAAAATGTGGTAAACAACTTTCTGAAAATAAAATCATCCTGATACTGGCGATTAAAATCTTCATCCAGAAAACTATAAAGGAAAGGCCGGTGCGGTTCTATTTCACTCCAAACGGCACCAACCTGCTGAATCGTTTTTGTCAGATCTTCTGTCTTAACCTTAATCGAAAGATAACGGCTTGAATAGGCCTGGAAGGGCAGGGTGAGGGGTTCAATTTTTTGATGCAAAGAGGTGAAGTTAAAATCTTTCACGACCCCGATCACAACACCGTTTCTTCCCCACTGACTGAATTTTTTACCCAGGATTTCCTCCGCGTTTTTATACCCATATTGTTTTGCCGCTGCTTCATTAATGACCAACGAACTGCTGGAGTCGGCAGGGAAATCTCTGGAGTAGGATCTTCCTGCAACAAGCTCTAAACCAAAATGGGGTATAAAATCTATCCCAACCTCAAAAATGGGTTGCCCCATCATTTTCATTTCTCCATTTTTTGTTTCTATCTCTGTGCCGGCATATGGGAAAAAGCTTCCGGGAACACTTCGTGAAAAAGCGGCTGAAACAATCGATGGGTTTTCTTCCAGCCTTGTTTTTAAAAGCTGTGATTTAGCATTTACTGCCTGATCGTAGTTGTAGTCGATTACCAGCATACTTTCTTTATCGAACCCTAAATTTTTGTTCAATAAATGATTCATTTGTGTATAGACAATAATCGTTACCGCGATGAGCAGTATGGATAGACTGAATTGAAAAACCACCAATCCTCTTCTCAGATTTACACCGCCTCTTGACTTGGTCATGCCTTTCAACACATCCACCGGACTAAATCCCGAAAGAACCAATGCCGGATAAGAACCCGCCACAAAAGCGATCAACACCATGGCCCCCACAATGATGGGAATAGTTCTCCAATGGATTAAAATGCCTGGTTCAAATTCTTTGCCGGTTAAATCTGTCATAAAAGGTAAAGAGATCACCACCAGAATTACAGCAGTAATCATCGACAAAGAAACGATAACAAACGATTCACCTAAAAACTGAGAGATTAAACTGCTTCTGGCAGCACCAATACTTTTCCGTATGCCGACCTCTTTGCTTCGTTCCATAGAACGCGCAGTGGATAAGTTCATAAAGTTGATCATGGCAATCACCAGGATGAACAACCCAATGATAGAGAAGATATACATGTTTGACAGACTTCCTGTTTCTCCCGGCTGACGGTCCGCATCGGATTTTAAGTAAACATCATTCAGCGATTCCAGTTCTATGACATATTTTGTTTTCGGGTCTTTGCGTTGCCGCTTTACAAATTCAGGCAGCTTTTGTTTAAAAGCGGCTTCATCGAATTTTTCGTTTACCAGAAAGTAGGTATAGAAATCAACATAGTCCCAGGTCTCAAAGATTTCTGGTAACGATTTTTTAAACGTACTAAGCGAAAGCAGGGCATTAAACTTAAAGTGAGAATTACTGGGAAGATCGGCCATGATACCAGTCACGATGTATTGACCGGCATTCGCTCTCCCTGGCGAATCGCTCCCTTTCAGCGTTTTACCTAATGCATTTTCATTGCCGAAATATTTCCGGGCCGTGCTCTGTGTCAGTACGATGCTATACGGATTTACCAATGCAGTTTTAGGGTCACCCTGCAACAAATCCCAACTAAATACATCAAACACGGTTGAATCCATGAACAATACGCCGTTCTCCTGATACTTTTTATCATCGTTGGTTAGTAGAATGTCGGCCCTGCCGGAAAACTGAACTACTTTTTCTATTTCAGGGAAGTCATTTTTAAGTGCCGGTCCGACAGGGGCATTGCCCCAAACCCAGGAAGGGCCTTCTTTTGACAGGTTTCTGGGATCCTCGGATGCTCTGGTTCCATGCGTGATGCGGTAGATCCTATCGCGCTTGCTATGATACGTATCGTAGGAAAGCTCACTTTGCACAAACGTAAAAATCAGAAAGCAACAGGCAATTCCTACCCCCAATCCAAAAATGTTAATGGCTGAATACGCTTTCTTTTTAATCAGATTTCTCCAGGCAATCAGAAAATAATTTTTATACATGGCATAAGGCGTAAAAGTGAAGGATGATTTAAAATTTCTTAATAACACCGGGCGAAGCAGCTTAAACATTTCCCATGTATAAATTCGTTTGGCCTTCCTTACAGAATACTGATGAAGATTATCCTGAAAAATCTCCTCCATGTCGCCTTCAATTTCTTCCAGATATTCATTCCGTAAAAAAAACCGCATCAAGCGCAATGGCCATTTGGGTGGTTGAATATGCTCAGGCGCACTCATATCATTTTCAATTCAGAGGCTGTCAAAGGAATTGATCTCCACAGATCTGCGCGTATTGCTCTGATTTCTTCCAAAACTTTGAGCGCGTGAGACGTAGTATAGTAAATGCGTTTTCGTTTACCTCCTCTTTTCAAAGTGGCTTCGCCAAACGCTGAGGTGAGAAATCCTTTTTCTTCCATCCGTTTTAGTGCCGACTGAATGGATCCTACACTTAGTCTTTCTTTCAACCGTGTTTCCAACTCCCGCTTTATCTCCACGCCGTACGCTTCGTGCTGTAAGGCTGCTACTGTAAGCAATACGAGTTCTTCAAACTCCCCCAGTTTCGTCTTCTTCATGATCTTCTATTATTCGTAATTGCAGTTAATATAATCACTTTATTTTATTCTTAATTGCAGTAGATATCAATTTAAATGAAGGTTCGGGTTTAATATTCTGATTATCAGTCAATTCAACTGCAAAAAAACATTGTATTTGCATTGGATTGATTGAGGTATTAAGGGCGTTCATAGAGAAGTTTCCGTATTGCTTGATTACCCAAATGGGAGACTGGGGTCAGGCAGTAAATTGATCTACTGATCGAAGAAAAAAATCCTGTATCCGGTCATTGAAGAAATGTCATACTCTAAAATACCTTATTTGGTGTTTTAAAGGCATAAGAATTTCAACAAAATTTCCTACTTTTACTTGGCAAAAGAGCCGCTTTCGCAAGTATAAAAACAGGCATTTTTGAGATTTAAAAACTCTATCATACATAAATTATCGAACATCAAATGTAATTTAAACGATATAAATCACCAAAATCTATCAAAGTTAATTTCGTAACAAATTGATAGTCTAGGTAATACATTTAAAAGTTCGGCGACATTCGTGTAGTAGGTATAAAAAGGAGGTTGCAATTGGCTTATAATGAGCTAGTTGTAAGCAAAGTTCGAGACCCGTCTCCGTACTTTTATGAAGGTCTAAAAAATTAGACCTATTCTTGCAAATCAACTATTTATAAGTATTTGAGTTTCTCCGAAGGCCATAAAGCTTTAAATTATTAGAGGCTGGATTTTTTCAATTACTATCTATTTTCCAAATATTAAGAAATACAGTTACCTCATTTCTATTAAAATGCATAGGCTAAAATACTGATTACTAAATATTAGATTATTTAACTCCACCCCCCATCCGGCCTTTTTCAGCATCGTTGCCTAAGCCTTTGTCCCTCGCCTGTTTAACAGTCTTTTTCCCGAAGCTGTAAGTAAGAGCTACCTGAATGCGCTGGTTGTCATTATAGTATTGGTTACTTGATGAAACATTTCCATAAGAAACCACATAGCGGTAAAGCTGGGTATGGAAGACATCCCTGAAAATTACCTTTACATTCGCACTTTGACCCAAAGCTTTATTAAAGCTTATGAAAGAGAAAAATATCTGCTTGCTTTTGTTGATCGTATTTCGACTGGCGGACTCGTATACAAGCAGAAGCTCTGCTTTATAACCATTTGGTAAGGTCAAGATGTTGTTAACGTTAGTCTGAAATCCGGCGCCAGTCAAATTTCCCCCGGCAAATTCACCAACGGGAGAGTTGGTCTGTGAAGCCCTGACACCCGCGTTCCAGTTTAAAGACCACCACTTCCGGAGTTCTCTACCCCAGCTTAAACCCAGGTATTGACTTTGCATCCTTTTTAGGTTGGTAAAAGAAACGGTATATATTTTACTCGCAGGATCGAAAAAAACAGTATTGAGAATTGCATTATGGGTGTTTGTAAAGTTTGCAAAAAGTGTTAGGCCGCCAGTTGTAAAATTAGCATCGAGCGTATGTGCGAAGGATGGCTTTACCAGAGGATTTCCTTCCGAGATCAAATACGGATCCAACTGATACCGATAAGGAACTAGTGTTGAGAGTGTAGGTCTTTGTATTTTCCGCGTGTAGGATACTCTAAAACTTCTGTTGCTTTTAAAGGACTTGTTCAGACTCAGGCTGGGGAAAAGTCCGGAGTATGTCCTTTTTAAATTCGAAGTTAAAAGCTCCTGGTGAGTCCATTCATAGCGTAATGCTGTCTGCAAGGCCCATCCTGACTTCAGCTTGGTGTTAAATCCCATGTAGCCGGCATAAGATCTTTCTTTATACTTTCCCTGATTAGTAAAGGAAGTGTCTACTGTATATTCTCCTGTGGGCAACTGGTTCTGCTGGGTTAAGCTGTTATTATTGGAAAGTGTCGTAAGCTGAAATCCATATTGCCATCCTCCGCTTTTTGTTGGTAAAGAAAGATCCGCTTTGGCAATTAGGTTTTGTTCATCTTTTGGATTTCTGATCCTGAGGTTTTGCGGCAATCTAATAGCAGCCAATTCGCTGTTCATATACCTGTAATTCAGATTTTGTGTATTTGACCGGTCAAAATAGCTCCTAGTCAGGTTTACGGAAATTTCTTTGCCCTTCCTATCTAGCTTGCCTGTATAATAGAAGTTTGCGTCATAATTTTCTGTGCGATCGTTTTCCAGCCTTTTCAAAAGAAGGACTGAATCGGTGCGAGCCAGTGAACTCTTAAAGTAGGTGGTTCCATCGGTCTTTGTGTCTGTTTTTTGCCATCCGCTATTGAAGCGCAACCCCAGGGTGTGGTTAGCTCCTGCAAAATAGTCTATTCCGCTGAAGGTAGACAGATCGTAAGTTTTAAAGAAAGAAAAAGACTTTCCCTCCATATTTCCCTGCTGATACTTTCTAAGGGTGGCCTCATCGGAACCCACGTTGTTCAGCCTTCCGTTCACGGTCGTAAAAACGCTCCACCGCGCCGATCGAAAGTTTAGCGACAAATCAGGATTTGACCGTGCATATTTACCCTGAGAAAAAATAATTCCTGCCCTTCCGTTAATTCCTCTTTCCAGACTTTTTTTAGTAATAATATTAACCACAGCACCAAAGCTGGCATCGTACTTGGCGGAAGGATTTGAAATGACCTCAATTTTTAAAATTTGTTCGGCAGAGAAGCTCTGCAGGAAATTATCCAGTGAGCCTTTGCTTGTTTGCCTACCATCAATTAGTATTAATACATTATCCTTGCTTCCGACCTTGATCCCTGCAGGTGACATTGACACCATGGGAGCATATTTTAACAGATCATCTACCTTATTTCCTTTGGCGATCACACTATTAGCGACATTCAGTACCATCTTGTCGCCCAAATTTTCAACCAGGCTCTTCTGCCCGGTTATAGTAACCTCCTGCAGGTTCTCTATTTTACTTTCAAGTAGAATTTCACCCAGTTCCAGGGAAGGGCTTGCGTCACCAAGTGAAACAACAGGGAGCCATCTTGTCTTATATCCTACGTACTGGACCGTTAGCATGTAGTCGCCCGAAGTCAACCCTTCAAAAATAAAATTTCCAGTTTCATCACTCAGACCACCCTTAACAATAGATGAATCCTTAGGTGACATCAAGGCCAGCGTCGCATAGGCAGCCGGTTGGTTGGAAGCTTCCATAACCTTACCTTTCAGCTGGTACTGGGCGCATGCAGGCAAAGAGATGATAAGCATTAAAAAACAGAATCTGAATTTTTGGTGTTGGATCCGGGTAAAAAAAGTTAAGTTTTTCACAGCTTGGGTAGATTATAAATTCCGAATGCTTAATTACTAATCTGAGCTTGCTTTAATTTATTCTAAAATATTTTATACTTTTGATAGCATCCTGCCATGGGTACAAATGCATATTATTTGTAATAACTAACTGAATATGATTCGTTGCTTCATTATAGAGGATGAGCCGCTAGCCCAACAACTGCTTGAAAAGTATGTTCGCCGCATTTCTTCACTTGAATTAATAGCAACTTTTGATGATGCTATCATTGCCTTTGACCAGCTTCCTGCTATGCATCCGGATGTTATCTTCCTGGATATAAACATGCCCGAAATGACGGGCATGGAATTTCTCCGCGCCTATCCGTCTCCTCAGCCGGCAGTAATTATGACAACGGCCAATGCGGCCCATGCCATTGAAGGTTTTGAACTGGGTGTCACCGATTATCTGCTTAAACCCATTACTTTTGAACGCTTCCTTAAAGCTGTAGGGCGCGTCAGGGAAAAGATAAATAACCAGACCCCTTTGGGCACTGATACATTATTGTTTTCATCGACAGCCGTATTAGCGGATCCAGGCAATGACTTCTTCTACTTTAAGACTGACAAAAAGCTTGAGCAGATCCGTTTGGACGATATTGTCTTTACAGAATCACTCGGAGACTATGTAAAGGTTTTCATCGCTGATCGTTATATAGTCACGCTTCTGACTATGAAAAAGTTAGCGGAAACACTTCCATCAGATCGTTTTCTGAGGATTCACCGCTCCTGTATCGTACAGTTAAGTCATGTTAAAACGCTGGAAGGTAATACCATTCATACCACCACAGGTCACACGCTGATAATAGGACCTAATTACCGTGACCAGGTCAAAGATTCGCTCCGCAAACGACAGATGAATTAAAGCTGCTGCTTTTTTTATTATCCTGTTTTTCTCAATGAGATTACACACGCTCGGTTCGTTTTTTGTTATACCCAAAATTAGAATTAGACGCCTGTAAGCATAAATTTATTCGTTGAAGTGGCATTTATAATCGACTAAATACGGAATAAGATGCTAGTCCGATGAAAACAGGTTTACATCGAAAATATATCCGATTTATTAAATAACTGCGTTCTTTGCACTGGTACCGAATTTCTAATTGCCTATGTTAAATTTAGAGCTGCTAGCCGACCCTGTGCATTACAAAGGATGGAAAAGGGTTGGTGTTCATCTGCTATTAATTCTGGGGATTTTTCTGCTGGTTATTTCTACTTATATACCTTGGTTTCTTTATCCAAATCCGGCTCTTAACTACCCTTTTATAACCTATGCGGGACCAGTTTTAAGGGATTCATTAAGCATTATACTACAGTATTACTTACTTGTTTATTTATTTTCCAATTACTGGAAAAAGCCTTTTATTCTGATCTTAGGTCTTTGTGCATACTATGTAATCCTATTTTCATTTTATTATTATGCCTCCCATGTAGTGAAGTACTATTTTGGTTTATCTGATGATTATACGGGTTCGATTAACCATTTTGAAAAAATGTCTTACCTGAAGGCATTGTTTCATATAGGTACCTTTTATCATTTGTTATTTATCATTGAAAGGGCATTTTATCCTCTCGCAGTCAAGCTGTTGGTTGAGATATACAGACGGCAAGTACGAAATGTCCGTTTGCAGCAGCAGTATACCAGTCTGGAACTTGACTTTTTGAAGAGCCAGCTTAATCCTCATTTTTTGTTCAACGTCCTAAATAGTATTTACGCACTTACAGAGGAGGAGAGTCCACGTGCCGCGCAGATAGTTGAAAGACTGTCGACAATGATGCGATATTCGCTCTACGAAACTGCTGATGCTCTAGTACCATTAAACAAGGAACTTTTATTTATTCGAGATTATGTTGATTTAGAATTGCTCAGAAGTGCCAAAAGACTGCAGCTTAAAACGGAATATCCCGTAGAAGTGGACGAGACCTTGCAGATAGCCCCCTTTATACTGATTACTTTTATTGAAAATTCCTTTAAGCATGGCGTGCAGAGTACCGCGCAAAAGTCCTGGATTACAATAAAAATTATTATTGACGATTACTATTTAAGTTTGCATATTTCCAATAGTAAGCCCGCCAAGCCTCTTGATGGTTTGGGTGGTTTGGGGCTGTCGAATGTAAAGAAAAGACTTGCAATTCTTTATCCTGGGCACAAGCTTATAATTAAGGAAGATCTGATTCAGTATGAGGTAAAGTTGCAGCTACCTTTACATAATAAGTAAGGTTTTCGTTTTTAACTAGATCATCTTTATTCTAACCTATCAAAAGTTTTCTCATCTTATCAAACTAAGGTTGAAGAGCCACTTTGCAAGATTATTATAGATTTAAAGAGTGGACTGTTAGCAATTAAGCATAATTAAAAAATAGCAAAAGCCTTAATCTATATATTTCGCTTTATGCCTCTTTATTATTAAATTTGTAATTCAAAAAGGTAATAATCTTGGCTGGGGGAGAGAAGGTTACCCTGTTGATTTAGGTCTTGTAATTAATTGATTATCAATATTATAGGGTGGCGGTTCGAGTTCCTCCGTCTCCACAAAACACAAATCTTAAAAATGTCTGTAAATCATTAATTTACAGACATTTTTTTTACATTTCCGTCCAGTAAAGATCCCTAAAACCAAAATAACTCCCAAACTACCTCCTAACTTCAAGCATTCTCTAAAACCCAAATCATACCCAAAAACCCCCAACCACCACCTCACACCAATATAATAATTCCTTAACCCACAGGTAATACCGCCTTTTTGCTGAGCGACTACCTTTGTTGCCTTACAAACAACTCGTTGCATAACAGGCCTGATTAGGTTTGTTGGAAAAACCACTAATAAAAAAATGAAAAAACGACTACTGCCGGCATTTTTTGCCTTGCTGTTGGGCCTCTGTGTGCCCTTCGTTTCAAACGGTCAGCTTATCCGTATTTCCGGTAGCGTAACCGCTCAGTCCGGAGACCCTATTCCCGGTGTAAATGTATTGATCAAGGGAACCAGTTCCGGAACTACTACGGACGCTCAGGGCGCGTATGTTCTGAATGCCTCCGAATCGGGATCAGCTGTGATTTTCTCCGCTATCGGATTTCTTTCCCAAGAGAAATTGATTGGAAAACAAAGCGTTATCAATATCGTTTTGCTGGAAGATACCAAGATTTTAAATGAGGTTGTTGTGACTGCGCTTGGTATCAAAAGAGAGGAAAAATCACTGGGTTTTGCCGCGCAGACAATCAATGAAAATGCGGTAAAAGATGCAAAATCCAACAACTGGGTCAACACGCTTTCCGGAAAGGTAGCGGGACTAAACATCCAGGGCGCAGGCGCTGGTCCGATGGGATCTGCGCGTATCACTTTGCGCGGCGAATCTTCTCTTAACCTGGACAATAACCAGGCTTTGATCGTGGTTGACGGTGTGCCGGTGAGCAGCAAAATTACAGGAACAGGATTTAATTCCCACCTTTCGGCGGACAGTCCGGTGGATTATGGGTCAAGCTTGTCTGATATCAATCCGGATGATATTGAGAAGGTTACTGTGCTTAAAGGACCAGGTGCAACCGCACTTTATGGTAGCCGCGCTGCCGGCGGTGCCATTATAATTACAACAAAATCAGGTGTCCGTAAAGACAAGGGAATCGGTGTAACGGTTAACTCAAATTTTAGTGTTGAACAAATAAACCGTTACCCTGATTACCAGTTTGAATATGGCGAAGGCCGGACAAACAAATACTTTTCTTATCTGGATAGTGAAGACGGCCCCAACACCGCTACAACCGTTGCAGCAGGAAGAGCCTGGGGACCGAAATTTGACGGTCAGTCCTATTTTCAATACAACCCTGATGCGCCGGATGGAAAACCTACGGTTCGTACACCATGGGTTGCCAACAAAGATTATATCTCTGGTTTTTTCCAGACCGGAACTACATTTTCAAACAGCGTTTCTCTGGAAGGTGGTACGGAAAAAGGCTCGGCAAGGCTGTCTTTAACCCATATGAAAAACAAATGGATCATTCCTAACACGGGTTTTGAACGTTTGAATGTAGCACTTTCCCTGAGTCAGAAAATTTCAAATCACTTGAAAATCAATGGGAAAGTTAATTATACCAATAAGAAAAGCGATAACCTTCCGATGGCTGGTTATAACAACCAGTCGCTGATGTACTTTTTGATTTTGGGAACAACGCCGAATATAAAACCTGAATGGTTCAAGCCTTACTGGGTACCGGGGAAGGAAAATATTCAGCAAAGAAATCCCTTCAATCCAACGCCTGACAACCCTTATCTGGGCATGTATGAGATGCTCAACAAAATGAACAAACATGGCGTGATTGGAAATATTTCTGCCGCTTATGAAATTTCAAGCAAATGGGATTTTCTTGTACGTACCGGTCTGGATATGGCATATGAGTTCCGCTCTCAGCAGCGTCCTTTCAGCATGACACGTTACCCAAGAGGGATGTACCGAGAACAAAATGTATTCAATTATGAATCCAACACCGACTTTCTTTTAAATTATAAAGATAAAATTGCCGGTCTGGTCGACGTCACTGCTTCCGTGGGAGCCAATGCCATGCGCCAGTCTTATGACTTTGCTGGACTTTATGCGGATCAGCTTGCGCAGCCAGGTATCTACCAGATATCCAACAGTTTGGATCAGGCTGTGGCAGATCCTTTGAAAACAAAGAAAGCCATCAACAGTATGTACGCCGCCACGCAGTTTTCTTATGATGAAAAGATATTTCTGGATGTAACTGGCCGAAATGACTGGTCGAGTACGCTGCCTTACGGGAATAACTCCTTCTTTTACCCATCGGTAAGTTCCAGTTTTTTATTGAATGAAATCTTCAAGCTTCCAAGCGCGGTTTCTTTTGCCAAAGTGAGGGCTTCCTGGGCACAGGTTGGAAATGATACACGGCCTTATCAGACTGCCCGTTATTATGACAGGGTATATGGCAATAGTTTCACAAATTCTTCGACACTGTTCAATGCAGACTTAAAGCCTGAAATCACAGCAAGTTATGAATTCGGTCTTGATTTGCGTTTGTTGAAAAACCTGGTAGGACTGGACGTAGCTTATTATAACAACAACAGCCGTAACCAGATTCTGGCCATTCCGCTTGACCCGGTTTCGGGATATGCCAATGCGCTGATCAATGCCGGACTTATAAATAGCCGTGGTGTTGAAGTAAAACTGACCGGGAAACCTGTCACCAAAAAGAATTTCAGCTGGAACACTACGCTGCTTTGGTCAAGAAACAGAAGTTTTGTCCGCGAACTTGCTTCGGGAATCACCAATCAGGTAATATATGCACACGATTCCAACGTTTCGGTTGAAGCCAGAGTGGGTGGTTTGATGGGCGATATGTATGGAAGAGGCTTTCAGCGCGCTCCTGATGGACAGATCATTTATTCTTCGGTAGGATTGCCGGCTGCACTGGACCCGACAACAAAAAAATGGGGAAATGCCTTTGCAGATTGGAAGGCGAGTATTTCCAATGAGTTTACGATCAAAAATGTACGTGTAAGTATCCTGCTTGACGGTCAGAAAGGTGGCAGTATGTTTTCTCAGACCAACCATAAAAACAACACACTTGGGAAAACTAAGGTTACCCTGCCGGGCCGCGAAGACGGAATTGTTGGCCAGGGTGTCGTAAAACAGCCTGATGGAAGTTTCACGCCTAACACGATGAAAGTTGCAGCCAGCTCATACTACGATAATTACTACCAGATTGCCAATGCAGAAACCAATATTTTTGACGCCTCATTCCTGAAAATTAGAGAAGCGCGGGTTGAATTTAATTTGCCTGCGGCATTGCTGAACAGGATTGGCGTACGCCAGACCAGTCTTGCACTTTTTGGAAGAGACCTTTTCAACTTCACCAAATTTCCCGGTTTTGACCCGGAAGGCGGCAACCTGAACAACGGGACATTGACGCCAGGTGTTGAACTAGCCCAATTTCCATCCACAAGAACAATGGGTATGAACCTTACCCTTAAATTTTAACAATCAGAGAAATGTTTAAAAAAATATATATTCCAATTTTGCTGTTAGCAGGTCTGCTAATGTCATGTAACGATGGTTTTGAAGAGCTCAATACAGATCCAAACCGTCCGAAAGAAATTACTCCGGGGGTTATGCTGGGGCAGCTTCAATATAAAATCATTAACAGCACGGTAAACGCCAGCCGTAATTTTACGCATGAATTGATGCAGGTAGATGCACCCCGCGCAAGTGCCGGCGGAGGTGGGTTGCACCGTTATCTGGTAAACCCGGGAGCTGGTGTATGGACAAATTTTTACACCTATTTAAGTGACATTCAGGATATCTACGTCATTGCAGATAAACTGAATGAGAACAACTACAAAGCAATTTCCCTGATCTACAAAAGCTGGAGTTATTCCATTCTGACGGATCTGTATGGGGATGTGCCTTATTCACAAGCAACCAAGGCGCTTGAAGGGAATTTTAAACCTACGTTTGACAAGCAGAAGGATATTTATATTCAAATCCTGAAAGATCTCCAAACGGCCAACAGCCTGCTCGATGATACCAAAGCACTGACCTACGGAGGTGATATGTTATACAGTGCAAATGCGCTTTCGGGCGGGAAAAATCCGGGTATTTTAAAGTGGAAAAAGTTTTGCAATTCCCTGCGCTTACGGTTATTAATGCGGGTTCTAAAAAGAGATGGCGAGGTGAACGCAAAAGAACAGATCACGTCAATTCTGGCTGATCCGGCTGCTAATCCTGTTTTTACGGCAAACAGCGATGAGGCGATTTTCAGATATCCCGGCACTTTTCCTTTTTTCAATCCATTCTACAATGCCCGTCAGGTCGACTGGCGTGATGGTAATTATTTTACCAAATTCTTCATCGGCAAAATGAATCAGATCAATGATCCGAGAAGAGCAGTGTGGGCCACGCAGGTGAAATCCGGAACTGAAAATGTTTACCAGGGAATTGAAAGCGGCTACCCAACCACGTTGGAATATCCGGTGGGCAGTAATTCAAGTTATTCGGATGGTTTGAAGACATTACCTCAGCTGGGTGTGATGATGACTTTGGCAGAGGTTGAATTTATTAAAGCAGAGCTTGCTTTGAAAGGATTTACGACGGGATCAACGCCTGAGAAACATTATGAATCAGGTATCTCGGCGTCTATGATCCAGTGGGGAGCCAGTATGCCTTCAGGCTTTACAAAACAGCCGGGCGTACTGTATGACGCGAATGCTTCGGCAGACAATCAGCTTGAACAAATTATGCTGCAAAAATACTATGCATATTTCTTTGTTGATTACCAGTCGTGGTTTGAAAAAAGAAGAACCGGATATCCCGTTTTGCCCCGCGGTGCAGGAATTCCGGCAGAAAATAAATTTCCTTCACGTGTGCCTTATCCAACTTATCTGCAATCGCTGAATCCGGAAGCTTTGAAAACCGCAGTGACTTCTATGGGTGGCGATAACAGTGATATTAAAGTTTGGTGGGACCAGTAATTTTAAAAATTTGATCAAATGAAACGAAATATAACAACGTCCTGGATTGCAGGTTTAATAGCTTTGAATGCTATATTATTAACAAATGTTCAGGCGCAGCAGTCAAAAATAAAAATGCCGGAACGCGGGCTTTGCGCGCACCGTGGTTGCATGGATACGCATCCTGAAAATACATTACCATCATTACAGGAAGCCGCAAGACTTGGTGCGCAAATGATTGAATTTGATATTCAGCTCACCAAAGACAGCGTGATGGTTCTTATGCACGACGATAATGTTGACCGGACCACCACTGGAAAGGGTAATGTATTGGATTTAACGTATAGTTACTTACGTTCAATTGATGCCGGTGTTAAAAAGTCTGAGAAATTTAAAGGGACATTAATTCCGACCTTTGAAGAGGCCTTGGCAGTGCTACCACAGAACGTTTGGCTCAACTGTCATTTAAAAGGGGATGAAGCAGTTGGGAAGGCGGCAGCTGCGATGCTTAAAAAATCAGGAAGGCTGCATCAGGCATTTCTGACCTGCTCTGAAAAAGCAGGCAGAGCTGCAAAAATGCAGGTTCCGGAAGTGATGATCTGTAATGGTGAAAACAGCTATCGCAAGAATACTGCAAAATATGTTGATGCGACGATCAAAATGAAAGCGGAATTTATTCAGCTGCTACGCCCTGAGGCTGGGGAAGACAGGAGTGCTTTGATGAAATCCTTAAAAGATAACCATATCAAAATCAACTTTTTCTATGCTGAAAATGCTCAGGAGCTTCCTGATTTGTACAAGCAGGGCGTAGATTTTGTTTTGGTAAATAATGTGGGTGCTTTGCTACCGGAAACTGAAAAACTGGGTATTGAAACCCTGAAACCGGTATACAAGAATTAATAATTAAATGATTACATTTAAAAGAACCTGATCCGAAATGAAGAAATATTTTTTAAAGATATCGGTAAATTTTTGCTTCATATTTGTTGCGGCAAACCTGGTGTTTTCCACTGCCTACGGACAGACAAATAAACCTGCCAAAAACAAAACGCTTATTTTCTTTTTTGATGGTTTAAGACCAGATTATATCACGGCCGAGCTTATGCCGAATTTGTATGCGTTTAAACAAAAATCTTCCGTTGGCGCGCATCATCATAGTGTTTTTCCAACCGTTACGCGGGTAAACTCAGCCTCATACGCAACAGGTTCTTATCCCGGAACGCATGGTCTGCTAGGCAATGGAATATACTTTCCGGCTGTCAGCGCAAAGGCTATCGGTACAACCTATGAAGATCTGATGAAAGTGCAGGCCACAGAATCCAATCAGTTGCTGACCGCAGTTTCATTAGGTGAAGTGCTTGAATCAGCTGGTGAAAAAATGATGGTTTTCAGCTCGGGCACCACGGGTCAGGCTTTTTTGCAAAATCATAAAGTCGGTAAAGGTGCGATAATCAATCCTGATTTAATTTTGCCGGAGTCATTTAAACCGGAAGTTATGGCAGCCATTGGTGAGCTTCCTCAAAAATCGGAAAACGGTGGTTTTGCCAAACATAAGTGGGTCACTGATGCCCTGATCAGTTTTGGTTTAAAAAGTGACGGTCCGCTGGTGAGTGCTGCCTGGCTTTCTGATCCGGATGGTTCTGCTCATAAATATGGAATTGGTTCTCCACAGGCCATTTCAGCACTGGCATTTGTAGACCAGCAGTTTGGACGGGTTCTTGATTCATTAAAAACCAGAAAACTGACTGGCAGTTTCAATATCATTATTTCAACCGATCACGGATTTGTAACCCACAAAGGCAAACAAAGCCTGGGGGAATTTCTGATGAAAGAAGGTTTGAAAAAAGACAAAAACTCTGATGATGTGGTTTTAGCGGAGGGCGCAATTTATGTGAAAGACCATAATGAAGATAAAATCAAACAAATTGTCTCTGCACTGCACAAAGAGGAGTGGATCGGTGCTGTGTTTACCAAACCTAAGAAAAAAGATAGTATGCAAGGCTGGGTGGAAGGAACGCTGTCATTTGAAGCCATTCATTATAACCATCCAAAACGATCCGGCGACATTCTGGTGGCAACCAACTGGAATGATGAACGTAACGATAAAGGTTATGCAGGGACTGATTTTTCGATGGGTGTCGCAGGTCATGGCGGATCAAGTCCTTATGAGATCAATATAACTTTAATGGTTTCCGGTCCTGATTTCAAAAAGGGTTACACGGGCGCACTGCCAACTTCCAATATTGATATTACGCCAACTGTGCTTGGAATTTATAATCTTCCTGTTCCATCGAAAATGGATGGGAGAATTATGACGGAATTTTTGACCAAAACGGTAAAGCCTGCGGGTAAGTTTAAGACGGAAAAAATTGAAACAGAGGTGAAATATCCTTGGGGTACTTACAAACTTTCTGCTGATATGTCTATTCTGGATCAGTATCGATATTTTAATTTTAGTAAGGTAGAAAGAACAAATTAGTAATTGGTAAAAGGAAAAAGGTTTGGCACCTGACTGCTTCATAGGTCAGGTGCCAAACCTTTTTTACAGTTAAAATTGCGTGAAACAAAAAGGATGGGATGTCTGTGTAGATGACAATTATAGTATGATAAAAGGATATTATAAGAGATTGTTGAGAAATCATTTTTTGAGCTTTTGGTTTTAATATATTTAGTAGCGAAATTCGGCCCGGATCAATCAGTATTCTAATGCTGAAAAACTTGAACGATCCAAAAACGTCAGTACTGCGTATATGTATACGTAAGCAAAAAAAATGCTGTTTGGTCTATTTCTTAACGCTATTAGTTTTATTATGCATTCATTACAAATTGCCCTGCAAATTAGCGGTGCAGTTATAATATTATTTTCCCTGATCCCGCTTGTAAAAAACGATTACTGGGCATTTCGCGTTTTTGAATATCCCCGGTTACAAAAGATTTTTCTGAATCTGGTCGTCATCATCATTTATTGCTCCTTGTATAAGATCGCTTCAACTTTTGACATCATATTTTTGTCATTACTTATTGCGAATGCACTTTATCTCGCTTATCAGGTTTATCCGTTTACCGTTTTTGCTAAAAAAGTAATACATAAAGCAGGGAATACGGATTCTTCAAATCAGGTTTCCATTATTTCTTCCAATGTTTTTCAGGATAATAAAAACACAGCAGGCTGCCTGAAAATGCTCAGCGAAAATGATCCGGATATTGTATTACTGTTGGAAACAGACCGGTTTTGGTATGAACAGACGAAAGTGCTTCAGGAAAAATATCCGTATCACGTCCTGGCGCCGCTGGAAAACACTTACGGGATGCTGTTATATTCAAAACTGGAATTGGTCGATCCAAAACTGAATTTTTTGGTCGATGATGAGATCCCTTCTATTAAATCCGGGGTGAAACTGCCATCGGGAAAAACTTTCGACCTTTATTGCGTTCATCCTACACCGCCAGTGCCGGGGGAGAACAATTATTCTACTGAAAGAGATAAAGAACTTTTATTGGTAGCCAAACAAGTACAGAAAAACAATAAACCAACCATTGTAATAGGAGATTTGAACGACGTTGCCTGGTCATACACAACAGATCTTTTTACAAAAATCAGCGGACTTCTGGATCCGCGGATCGGAAGAGGATTTTTTAATACCTTTCACGCAAAAATACCATTTTTGCGTTTCCCGCTCGACCACGCTTTTTGCTCAACAGATTTTAAACTGGTCAGGCTTTCCAGGTTGGATAATTTTTCATCTGATCATTTTCCTATACTGATTTCCTTGCAGTATGAAAAAAATGCTTCTGTGGAGCAGGACGAGCCCGTGGCCGATCAGGAGGAACTGGCGCTTGCTGAGGAAAAAATAAACAAGGATAATCCTGAATAAATAACATTCCTGTCAGATTCTAAATTATTAATCCACTGGACCAAACGGCGGTCTTTTTCGATTCCTATGAAATTACTTATTACCTGTTGTAATTAATTGTATTTAAATTTGAATATTTGGTGACTTGTTAACTTAAAATTAAAGCTATATTTAGTGGCACATATTTTTAGGAATCATCTTAAAAGTCATCTACTCATCTAATTAAGTCGCGGTTACAATGGAAATTTTACATGAAAATGCACTTCGGAAAGCCACCAATTATCCGGGAAAGTACAAGCCTTTGTACGCTGTAAAATGACTCCATTTTGCAATACTAAAAACGAGTACGCGCGTTGCTAACAAGATTCTAATCTCATTTTTATCTCATTCTCATAACTCTGGTTCAATTTTGTACCGGATGCATTGATGAGACATTTCATTAATACATTTATTAAAAAAGATTAAGAAGTATCATGATACCAGATTTAACCCATCATTCTGAATGAAAAAGAAACATAAAGCTGATACCCCAACTCCCTGGGAACGGCTTCTGGGAATGCTCTACGTGGAGCGGAAGACCATCAATTATATATTTGTTTATGCAGTACTTATCGGTCTGATCGGACTTACGCTTCCGCTTGGTACCACGGCAGTTTTCAACTTTTTATCCAATGGCGCACTGTACAGTTCAACCTATATACTCATAGGTATTGTTTTGCTGGGCGTTGCGGTAGGAGGATTTTTGCTCATTGCGCAGCTCACACTGGTTGAAATGATCGAACAGAAAATTTTTGCCAAGGCGACAGTTGAGTTTGCATATCGTTTTCCGAGAATAAAGGAAAAGGAGTTTGAAGGTGAGAATCCGGCAGAACTTGTGAACCGTTTTTTCGATGTAATCACGATCCAGAAAGGACTTACCAAATTACTGGTTGATGTTGTTGCGGCTGCGGTACAGATCTTTTTTGCAGCGATCCTGCTTTCTTTTTATCATCCTGTTTTTATGATCTTCGGCATTTTTACGGTGCTGGTTATCCTCCTGATGCTTTTTATGTTTTATAACATTGGCGTTAAAACCAGTATCCAGGAGTCTGAGCATAAGTATGAAGTGGTGGCCTATCTTGAAGAAGTGGCTGCGGATCTTGATTATTACCGGAATCAGCCTAGAAAGCTCAACGAAGTGATTTATCGTACAGATCAGATTACGGCTAAATATTTGAAAGCCAGAAACGATCATTTTAAAATCCTGAAAAAGTTTTTCGCGAGCTCTGTTGCGTTGCGAACCATTTTGATGGGAGGTCTTTTGTTGTTGGGGTCTTTTTATGTAGTTGAACGTCAGATGACTTTAGGCCAATTTGTTGCTGCCGAGGTTATTATCGTTCAAATCAGTTATGCAGTGGAGAAATTTATGACAAGTCTGAATACAATTTTTGATATGGTAACCGGAAGTGAGAAACTGGCCGCTGTAACGGACCTTGAACTGGAAGAAAGTGAGGTGAGCCATGACTAGTGAAGATAAAAAGTTTATGACGAGTGAAACGAAAAATTATTTCGAGGAGGGCAAATGGGAAGAGCTGGGCGCGATTTCCAGTCGCGAAATCCTCGAAACCAGAGGGCCACGGCTACTGGGGAGGGTTATGCTGCTTTTGTTGCTGATCTTTTTAATTGTGTTGTTTTTGCCATGGCGGCAAACCATTCCTGGTCGTGGAAGTGTGACTGCCCTGCGGCCGGAAGATCGGCCGCAAACAGTTCAGAATCAGATTGGTGGCAGGATTGAACATTGGGCGGTAAGGGAAGGTCAAAAAGTAAAGATGGGGGATACCATCCTGATTATTTCTGAAACAAGCCAGTCTTATTTTGACCCGGAATTACCGGTTCGCTTGCGGGAGCAGCTTGCAGCCAAGGAAGGCAGCGAAGATGCTGCTACGCAAAAGATGCAGGCGACCTCCGCTCAGATCCAGGCTATGACAAAAGGTTTGTATATCAAACTAAATTCAGCGCGGAACAAAGTACATCAGGCCGAAAATTATGTATCTATCGATAGTGCTGATCTGGTAGCGGTTCAGAAATTTTATGAAATTAGCAAGTCCAGGCTCGCACGTTATGAAGCCGGTTATCTGAACGGATTATTCTCGCTGACAGACATAGAATCCCGCAGATTAAAGTTGCAGGAAGATAACGCTAAGGTGATCAGTCAGCAGAATAAATTGAATAATTCCATTCAATCATTGCTGAATGCGCGTATTGAACTTGACAATATTGAAGCTGAATATCAGCAGTCATTAGCCAAAGCACAGTCGGATATGAGTTCTGCGTTGTCAAGCAAAGTTAGTGCTCAGGGCGAAATTTCTAAACTGCGTAATGAGATATCTAACACAAATATACGCAGAGGTTTGTATGTTGTTCGTGCACCGCAAACCGGATTTGTAGTAAAAACGCTGAAGGCCGGGATTGGTGAGAATATTAAGGAAGGTGAATCTATCGCCATACTTCAACCTGAAACGCCCATGGTAGCTGCCGAGATTTATGTTGATGCTATGGATGTTCCGTTAATCTTACTCAACAGTGAGGTGAGAATCCAGTTTGAAGGCTGGCCTTCCGTTCAGTTTTCCGGTTGGCCGTCGGTTGCGGTCGGGACATTTTCCGGCAAGGTGTCTGTGATCGATCTGGTGAGTAGTAAGGGTGGAAAATACCGGCTACTGGTTAAGCCAACCAGTCCTGTGCCGGTAAATGATCAGCCATGGCCACTTCAGTTACGTCAGGGATCGGGCGTTTATGGGCGTGTGATCCTTCGGTCTGTTCCCCTGTGGTATGAAATATGGCGTCAGCTTAATGGTTTTCCGCCAAGTCTGGAAGCGGAACCGGATGTGCAGGTTAGTACCAAATAAATTATAGAGAATTTAAAATTGCTTATAATGAAGCATTTGAATATAAAAACACTCATCTGGTGTTTGCTTTTTTTTCTTGCAACAGCTTCAAACAAAAGCTTCGCACAGCAAAAAACGGGCAGTGATTCAGCCAGAGTGTTTACATTAAAGGATCTGGAAGAGATTGTTTTTTTTAATCACCCCATTGTAAAACAGGCAGGCCTGTTGAGCGAAGAAGCCAGGGCAAAAGTGATGCAGGCCTGGGGTAGCTTTGACCCGGCTTTAAAAAGTCATTTTGACAGAAAAACTTTTGGCAATACTGAGTATTATAACAATTGGTCAAATGAATTAAAAGTGCCGCTGTGGCTCGCCGGAGCCGATTTGAAAATTGGCTACGACCGCTTTGTTGGAAAGTATACAAATCCTGAAACGCAGACCGGCGTGCCAGGTTTGACTGGTATTGGGTTAGCGATTCCGATTGGACAGGGTTTTCTAATTGATGCCCGGAGAAATACGCTTCGCCAATCAAAAGCGATGGTTAACTATGCAGAAGCTGAGCAGATCAAGCAAATTAATAAGGTTTGGTTTGATGCTGTGAAGGATTATTGGGATTGGTTTTATGCGCACCGTCAGTATGCATTGATCCGCGAAGGGGCGGATCTGGCGTTTACGAGATTTCAGGCGGTTAAAAATCAAACGTTGTTGGGAGATAAGCCGCCTATCGATTCAGTGGAAGCCGCCATTACTTTTCAGGAACGCAGTTTGCAGCTTGAAAAGATCAAAGTGGAACTTCTGAATACGAGACTGGTACTGTCAAATCATTTGTGGAGTGAAAAGTCGGAGCCGATGGAACTGCCGGAATATAGTATTCCGCAAAACCCCGACCAGAACACGGCTGACAGGGAACAGATCGATACGCTGCTTAGTAATGCAGCCAGTGATCATCCGGAATTGTTGATGTTGAAAAGTAAAGGTTTACAGCTGCAACTGGAAAGAAATTACCGCCGGGAAATGCTTAAACCAAAACTCAGCGTAAGCGGATCACTGCTAACGAGCCGCACAGCTTTCGGGCCGCAAGTGTCAGACAATTATCAGTTGCAGTGGAGTAATTATAAAGTTGGGGTAGACTTTTCTTTTCCATTGTTTTTGAGGGAACAGCGCGGAAAACTTCGCGAGATCAAGGTGAAACAAATGGCACTGGATTATGATATGCAGCAAACAGGAAGAGAAATCAATACCAGTATTCTGAATGCCTACAACAAGCTCAAAGCATATGAAGTACAGCTGGCTATTCAGTCCGGCAGCATTGATAATCAGCAGGTTTTGCTCCGGGGAGAACTAGCCAAATTTGAGTTAGGAGAAAGTACGCTTTTTCTGATCAACAGCCGGGAAACCAAGCTGATTGACATGAGACTCAAATTGGCTGAACTGGTTTCGAGCTATCAAAAATCAGTTGCCGAACTTTATTATACTGCCGGTACTTCGCAAAATAACATACGGGTTGCCAGGAAATAGTTGCTTAATGTTGAGTGCCGATTTTAAATCAACATACTCCTTTAACGCAAAAACACATTCTTTTTTCAAATCATGGCCTGTTTCAGAATTCAGGCCATGATTATGAACATGCGCCGAGGCTTTTGATCCAGCTAATATTTTATTTATTGAAAAGTTTTATGGAAATTAAAGGTTTGTAAGAATTTATTCAATGTCCAGGTTTACTTCGGCGAAAGCCGGTTTGTATCAGATTGAGGTAGTTTGAAATCAAATCGTCAGACATTAAAAAAGTTCTCAACAAATTAAATCATACAGCCATGAATTTTCCTTCTCTTTCCCATTACAAAGGATCAGAGAGTTTTCTTCTATATTTAGCATTTACATGCCTGATCGCCGGATGTAAATCCGATGAACCCTATGTTTATATATGTAAGGATGGTACCATAGAAATTCAGGAAGTTACAAATCTCAAAAACTTTCAAAAAACGATCAATCCGAAAGATTCTTTGGCAACAATGGTGATCCGGACAGAAACGGAATATAGAAACTATATCACTGACCCGGTTGCACGTATTGATTTTTCAAAACAAACGCTTCTGGCTGGTCGTCTTCTCACTGCCATGCCAGGCCGTGTGCTGAGCCAGCGTGTGACAAGTTCATGTGCATCCGGCAGCCTGCTTTATGATGTAAAAATCAGCGTAAATACCGAAGGCGCAACTGCACATGCTGAAACACCCTTTTTTGTAACAATCCCAAAAATCCCGGAAACAACAAATGTTACCTTTAACGTGCATTTCTAAATTAATAATCGTAAAAATTGTAAGCCCCAAAAACCAACGTTATAAATTTATTTTATGGGAAGAATTATAACGCGGCTTATACCCGTTTGCTTTGTGATCTTATCTGTTTTACAAATTAGTTACGGTCAAAATCGTAAGTGGGAGTTTGGCGTATCCGTGTCTTCGGCTAAGGAATCTTATCATAACAGATATTACGGCCCTCCGGTGGGTTCGGGAGCAGTTTATAATTTCAAATCGTTAGAATCCTGGGGAGTTGGTGTATTTGGTGAAAAACACATATCTGACAAATTTTCCCTCGTTACCAAAATAGGATATTCGACTCAGCAGGTTCCTGTCAATACACTTTGTCAATGCAGCTACACCGCTAATGTATGGCTTCAGGAAGAACGCCATCACCAAACCTCCGCAGGACTTGATTTTCGTGCTTACATTATTTCGAAAAGTGCAGTGAAGGTTTTTGGACAAGCAGGATTAGAAGGAGATTATTTTCTGGGTTACATGGAAAAGCGTGACAATAAAAAGCATTTCTACCGGAATGCGCGGACGTTCAATCGCTTTGTTCCCGGTTATACAGCCAGCCTGGGTTTGCAATGGAAAAGAGTAGGGCTGATGGGAGAATATCATGGAAATATCGGAAGAGCCTTTTACAGAAATCAACTTATTGATGGAGAGAATATAAAGCGAGAAAGCATTTACAGACAAGGATATTCAATAAAGGCCAGCTTTGTTATTTTTTAGGGGTGAGGTTTTTACCATGACGTAGCATGGGAAACTTATGCGATTGTCCTGTTAAGCCACCGGGTATGAAGGAGAAATCATTTTCAGCCTTCCAGTAAAATATCAACCATTCGCTTATAATCATTCAAAAAACCCTTCGTAATTTGATACTGAGTTGTGTCTTGATAAGAAATCTCCCTGATACCACTTTCGTCCAATTGATAAATAAGAGCGTTGGGATATGCCAACAATATTGGCGAGTGGGTTGCGATTATCAGCTGAGAATTTTTTTGAACCAATTGATTAATAGCAGCCAAAGTAGTTAATTGCCGTGCTGGTGATAAGGCAGCTTCCGGTTCGTCAAATAAGTAAAGCCCGTTGCCCTGCAACTTTTTTGTTAACACGGCCAGGATAGATTCTCCATGAGACCTGGTATGTGGAGAGCCTCCATATCCTTCTAAATATTTTACCTGCTCCATGTATGTTGCTACATTGTAGAAACTCTCTGTACGCAAAAAGTAATAGTCATCCGGTGATTTGTAGCCCCTGATTAATTTAAGATAGTCAACAAGTTTCGATGTATTGTTGTGTGTCGAAAATTGCACATTACGGGTGCCGCCCTCAGGTCCGAACCCCAGACGTAAAGCAATCGCCTCTATCAAAGTCGACTTGCCGGCACCGTTTTCCCCTACAAAGAAAGTCACATCTTCGTGAAAGCGTATCGAAGAAAGATTTTTGATGGCAGGGATATCAAATGGATATTCATTAAAATCATCAATCTTTTCTCGCGCGACCTGTACTTCAATCAAATATGGCTTTCTATTCACTTTAATTAAGGATTTAGCGAAAATATCTTGTAAACAGATCAGAGGCAGCGCATCCTTCACGCATTAATCGCAGCTTCAGACTTGAAAACTTAATATCATAAATTAAGTCAAATATTTGTTATGATGAACAAAATAATTGCCAATACCAAAACAAAAAAGCCCGGGACAAATGTCCAGGGCTCCTGAAAATCAAAAGAATAAACCAAACCTCACCCACCAACAAAATAAATCTGACCCGTTTGTCCGCCTACTGCACTCTTATAATATGCTTGTGCAACGCGGTCCATTTTTACGGGAATATCACCCGGGAAATAAGGGAAGTATGCCGGCGATTCTTCAACAACGCCAGGGGCAACCGCGTTAACACGCACGCCATTTTCCAGTTCAATGGCCGCTCCTTTTACAAAGCCATTTAACGCGCCATTAATTGCGCTTACGGCTGCGCCATAAACGATTGGATCTTCTGCCAGGCTTCCGGAGGTCAGGGTGAAAGAACCTTTTGGATTGATGTATTTCTGGCCGATTAGTACCAGATTCACCTGTCCCATCAGTTTGCTGTCCACCCCTTTTCTGAAATCGGCATCCGTCATTTGCGGAAGCGGACCAAAATGTGCATCTCCTGCCGTGGAGATCAATGCGTCAAAAGGCCCTACTTGTTTGAATAAGGATTCGATTGATTCAAGGCTCGCAATATCGACCTGATAGTCGCCGCTTTTTGATCCTACTTTAACAATTTCATGCGTTGCTTCCAGCGCCTTTACTACATGTTTTCCAATGGTGCCTGTGGCACCGACAATGATGATTTTCATTTGTTATAGTTGTTTTTTGTCAAATCTAATTCAATACTATTCTTGCTTCTTCGCCATTTTTCATCAGGTTTGATGAAATCCATTAACGGTATCTAATTTAGTATTAAATGTGTTTCCTAAGAAATTAAAAGAATCCGAAGCTGACGAAATTGTGTCTCAAAAGTCTTAACAGCAGGTTAAGGTGACTTGAATTAAATATGAAGTAAAGAAGTAATCATTGCAGGATATCAGGGCTACAAACCTCGATTGACTTTTAGAAAATAATGAAGTGCTGGGATAATTACAAAAAATGGCCGTCCCCAACATTCAGGAACGGCCACTTTCTTATTATTTTGTCAATATTTACAGATCAAATCTACCCAGATTTGTTACTTTGCTCCATACCGCAACAAAGTCTTTAACAAATTTGTCCTGAGCATCAAAGCTTCCGTATACTTCGGCAATCGCTCTCAATTCTGCATTCGAACCAAATACAAGATCGGCGCGGGAAGCTGTCCATTTGGGCTGACCGGTGGTGCGGTCTGTTCCCAAATATTCATTCTTATCATCCGAAATTGCTTTCCAGGCAGTACGCATATCAAGCAGGTTAATAAAGAAATCGTTGGTAAGCTGCCCTGGACGTGTTGTGAAAACTCCGTTTTTCGAACCATCAAAATTGATATCCAAAACACGTAAACCACCTAAAAGTACTGTTAGTTCAGGTCCGGTAAGGGTTAGTAATTGTGCTTTGTCAATCAGCAATTCTTCTGTTGAAACTGAGAATTTTGCTTTTTGATAATTACGGAAACCGTCTGCAATCGGTTCAAGATACCCAACTGATTCAATATCAGTTTGGTCCTGTGAAGCATCCATACGGCCGGGTGTGAAAGGAACCGTGATTGTATTTCCGGCTGCTTTTTCGATACCGGCATTTCCAGCCAAAATGATCAAATCCGCAATAGAAACTTTTTTGCCACCGGATTGTGTGCTATTAAATTCCTGTTGAATACTTTCCAGTGTGCCCAATACTTTTTTCAGCTGAGCCGGATTGTTTACTTTCCAGTCTTTTTGAGGAGCCAAACGAACTCGGGCGCCATTCGATCCGCCACGTTTATCGGATCCACGGTATGTACTTGCCGATGCCCAGGCAGTAGAAACCAGTTCAGAAACTGTAAGTCCGGAAGCCAAAATATTTGCTTTCAGAGCTGAAATATCACTTGCATCGATCAATTCATGATCAACTGCCGGAATTGGATCCTGCCAGATCAGTACTTCCTGAGGCACATCCGCACCCAGGTATCTTTCGCGCGGACCCATATCGCGGTGTGTCAGCTTAAACCAGGCGCGAGCAAAAGCGTCTGCAAACTCATCCGGATTTTGTAAGAAACGTCTTGATATTTTTTCATATGCAGGATCAAGTTTCAAAGCAAGATCACTCGTCAGCATGGTTGGCAAATGTTTCTTGTTGCTGTCGTAAGCATCAGGAATGATCGCTTCCGCGTTTTTGGCAACCCATTGGTGAGCACCGGCAGGGCTTTTGGTTAATTCCCAGTCAAATGCAAACAGATTTTCGAAAAAGTTGTTACTCCACTGCGTTGGTGTTTTTGTCCAGATCACTTCAAGTCCACTGGTAATTGTGTCTGCACCGGCACCTGTTCCATAACTGTTTCCCCAGCCAAATCCTTGTGATTCCAAACCGGCTGCTTCCGGTTCTGCTCCAACATGGTCAGAAGAGGCGGCGCCATGGGTTTTTCCAAAACTGTGTCCGCCTGCAATAAGCGCAACTGTTTCTTCATCGTTCATAGCCATCCGGCCAAATGTTTCACGGATATCCCTTGCCGAAGCAATCGGATCCGGATTTCCGTCAGGCCCTTCCGGATTCACGTAAATAAGTCCCATATGAGCGGCACCAAGCGGTTTTTCCAAATCGCGGGTATGGATTTGACGTCCCGGATCCTCATCTGATGAAACTACACCTTGTCCTTCCACACCTGGTGAACCCTGTCCATAACGATGGTCGTTGCCCAACCATGTTGTTTCCGAGCCCCAGTATACATCCTCATCCGGCTCCCATACGTCAGCGCGACCACCTGCAAAACCGAAAGTTTTGAAACCCATAGATTCCAAAGCGATGTTACCGGTAAGGATCAATAAATCAGCCCAGGATATTTTTTGACCATATTTTTGTTTGATTGGCCACAGAAGTCTGCGTGCTTTATCAAGACTCACGTTATCCGGCCAGCTGTTTAGCGGAGCAAAACGTTGTTGTCCTGAACCCGCGCCACCGCGACCGTCACCCACGCGGTATGTACCGGCACTATGCCAAGCCATACGAATGAACAAAGGTCCGTAATGCCCGAAATCTGCCGGCCACCAGTCCTGTGAATCAGTCATGAGGGCGTGAAGATCTTGTTTAACTGCTTCCAGATCAAGAGTTTTGAAAGCTTCTGCATAGTTGAAATCTTCCTGCATCGGGTTCGATAAGGAAGAATGCTGACGCAGAATATTTAGCTTTAACTGGTTTGGCCACCAATCACGATTTTTTGTTCCGGCACCGCCAGCTTTTATCACATCATCCTTTTTGTCTAATGTGCCATTTAGGAATGGGCATTTTCCGATGTCGTCTGTTTCTTTTTCCATTTTGATTAGTTCATGTATTATGTCAACACCAATAAGCACCTTGTATTTGTGCAGAACAATAAAGATATAATATCAAACTTAATAATCAAAATCGATTAATTCTATGATTCAATAGTTAAAATTTATAACGTATAATCCACATTCACAATCACATAGACATGGTGGAGTTAAGATGCGTTCGCACAATTGATTAGTAATTTGAAACAGTGTTTTATGAATTTGCCCGGTACCATTATTTAATTCTAGTCTGCCAGTTTATTAACCGGATAAAGTAATCTTAATGCATTGAAAATTGCCTGATGTGTGATTGTGGCGTGATTCTCCTGGGGTAAATAATCAAAATAGACAGTCAGGTTTTTATTCTTAAATTTTTGTAATTTTCCAGCTAGTAAATTCGCATCCACCTCCATCACGCGAGGAATAGTGCCAGGCGTAAGTCCCTCTTTTCCTACGCCAATATACACATCCGTTTTGTTAGAGAAGTTTTCTTCTAAAATTTCAGAAGAGTGATTTAGCAATGAACCGTTATCCCACCATAGGCTCGGGCTGATAATAATGTATTTTGAGAATAGTCTAGGTTTTTTTAGTAAAATTTCGGTCGCCAAAAGTCCACCGAGAGATTGTCCTATCAGCATTTTAGAGCTATTCGTTTTATACTTTTTTTCAATAAAGGGTTGTAATTCTTTTTCCAAAAAGCGGATGAATTTTTCCGAATGGCCAGCCGTGGGATTTTTTTTCTTATCTGACTCAATGGTGGTAGGGTAGGTGAAATCTCTTCTTCGGTCGACATTGGCGATTCCCACGATAATCGATTTGGGAACACGGTTGATCCAGGAAAAATTATTGAACTGAAAAAGCCCGCTGACATGTATAAAATCTTCATCTGCGGAGCCGTCGAGCAGATAAACAACGGGATATTTTGTGGTATCTGTTTTACTATAACCCTCAGGAAGATAAATATTCAGGACTCTTTTTTCTGACAAAATCGTGGACTGTATTCCGTCAATTACACCGATTACAAAGGGTTTACTTTCCTCTTTTTCTATCGACTTATTTTTCTGAGCAAAGGTCCGAGTTGTTAAAACTGCGAACAGCAAAATGGTAGTTAAAAGCTTCATCGAATGCTGTGTTGGCAATTTGGTCAGGTGTTTTTTTGAAATTAGGGAGAATGTGTGGGTAATGTTAGTCTGATGAAGAAATAAAATATATAAATAAAGCCATCAGATTTACTTGATAACAAAAACTGCCCCATTCATCAGAACAGGGCAGTTTTTTAAAAATCTAAATTGATAATAGCAATGTTACTTAATTCCTTTTCCGGTAGCAGCCCAATAGATCCCGCCATAAAGATGGTCAAGGAATGACTGGTCAGAATAAACAAGTCCGATATGGCCAAGTCCTGTATAGAAAGCACGGCCGCCGTCATATTTGTGATACCATGACATTGGGTGAAAATCTCCCATTCCTTTTCCTTCATTATCTCCCCATTTCGTTTTTGGATCGTAGGTTTTTTCGTCAAGCCCGATAAGGAATTTCAGGTCGTTGGATTTGTATGGTTTTTGATATTCATACCATTCATCAGTCCAGAGCATTCTTTTTGGAAAACGTTCAAGTCCCGGGAAGTTGCTGTCCACAACATCCAGATAGGCAGTCTGCTGCGAAGGGTGGATTTTGAACATCATACCCACCATTTTGGTATACCATGGCCATTCATATTCCGTATCGGCAGCAGCATGGATTCCTACCCAACCCTTACCTGACTGAATGAATTTTTCGAAAGCAGCCTGCTGCTCTTCATTCAAAATGTCGCCGGTGGTATTAAGGAAAATAACCGCAGCGTAATCTTTTAGTTGTTTTTCATTAAAAACAGAAGCATTTTCCTGCCAATCCACAGAGAAATTGTGTCTAGCCGCAATCTTTCTTACGCCATCAACGCCTTCATGAATAGACTCGTGGTGGAATCCTGCTGTTTTTGTAAATAGTAATACTTTGAACTGCTGAGCCTGGGCGGAAACTGCACTTGCAATGACAAGCAGGAGTACCAGTGATTTTTTTAACATTTTGAATAAAAATTAGTTTGATTTAATATGTCCCGGAATCTGAATTTTGAACCTGGCGGCTTACTCGTAACATAAAGACAAAGGTTAGGCTGAATATACTTTTATATCCTATTATTAATCCTCTCTTCTTCTCATTTTCGTTTAAAGGCGGTTGGGATTTCCGGGAATTTGGAAAATAAGACGGAATTGTGGTACCAAAAATCTGCCCGCAAAGATTACCTCCCCGGCAGATTATTGTTCAATTCTATTGTGTAGTCCTGGAAGAGCTCTAATTGCATTAAATCTCGCCAACTCTGCGGCTCGGCAGGCTGAAATCGGTATTGATTTCTCTGGTAGAAGACGAAGAAAGGATTACAGGATCGGCAAGGAGCTTTTTAACTTCCTGCTGAATATCCTGCCAGCACGAAACTTTTTTGATATACCGCCCCAGATTTTGTTTGCAATTAATACCCTGTTTTAACAGCCAGTCATTGGTTTCATAGGAAAAAATGAGAATAGGCAGTTCAGGTTTATTACGGATCACATATTGGATAAATGAGATTACATGATCCTCTTGTTTGTTTACAGAAACGATAAATAAATCATACCCGTCTTTTTTTTCATTTGCCATGAAAAGCGACTTTTGTAGGACTTTTCCAATGCTTGCAGCTGTCTCAATCGTAATGTGTTTATTCTCTTTTTCTAAACGGTTGGCTATTCCAATCTTAAAAATGGAATCACTTTCTAAAATCAAAAGATTGTACATAACAAGCTTATGTTTGAGGTATTTTTAAAGGGTTTTCGCTTGTAACAAATATAGGGTTACAAAAGTTATTAATGACTATACGTACTCAAATTAATTCTATGTATTTAAGGGGAATCATGATGTTTCAAAGTATATATTGTGTCAGATACAGACAAATGTTGAATGATAATATATTGATCCGTTTGACATCAGTATTATATATATTTCGTTTCAAAAAGAAAGCTCCAAAACTTAACCTCATCTCATGAAAGTTTATTCTACACTCCTGTTAATCAGTCTGATTTTTTTTAGTTATCTCAAAAGCACAGCACAGCCCCTTGCCCCGAAACAAATTGATGAGCTGGTTGAAAAAACGTTGACAGCTTTTGATGTTCCGGGTATTGCCGTAGCCGTTGTGAAGGATGGAAAAGTAATTCATTCGAAAGGTTATGGCGTCCGCTCTTTGAAAACCAGGGAGAAAGTTGATCAAAATACTTTGTTCGGTATTGCTTCAAATAGCAAAGCTTTCACCGCCGCTTCCCTGGGCATTTTAATGGATGAAGGTAAATTGGCCTGGGATGATAAGGTGATTGATTACATTCCGGAATTCCGGATGTATAACGCCTACGTGACCGAGGAATTTACAATCCGGGATTTGCTTACCCACAGAAGCGGGCTCGGGCTTGGTGCCGGTGACCTGATGTTCTGGCCGGATTCTTCGGATTTTACGATGAAGGATATCATTTATAACCTCCGTTATCTCAAACCCGTTTCCGGTTTCAGGACAAAATATGATTATGACAATCTCTTATATATGGTTGCCGGTGAGGTAATTGAACGTGTGAGTGGGAAAAGTTATGAAGAATTTGTGGAAGAGCGGATCATGAAACCTTTGCAAATGAACAATAGTGCGGGTACATGGAGTCGCGTAAAAGACAAATCGAATGCTATTGACGCTCATGCTTTGGTGAATGGAAAAGTGCAGGTGATTCCCAGAGATGTTTTCAGGTTTGGCAATTCAGCAGGTGGCATTAACTCCAGTGTAGCGGATATGAGTAAATGGATTATCATGCAAATGAACGGTGGGAAATATGGAGAAGATCCTGGGAAACAGATATTCAGCAAAAAAGTACATCAGGAAATGTGGTCTCCGCAAACCATTATTCCAGCCAACGCCGCGCCGCCTTATAACACACATTTCAGTGCTTATGGTTTGGGCTGGTTTTTAAGTGACGTGAAAGGATATAAGCAGGTCACGCATACGGGAGGACTGGCCGGAATGGTTACACAAGTGACTTTGTTGCCTGAGCTTCAACTGGGAATTATCGTGTTTACGAACCAGCAGGTGGGTGCTGCTTTTACTGCCATTACCAATTCGATCAAAGATGGCTATCTGGATATTCCGGCTACCGATCGTGTTGGGATTTATTCAAAAAGAGTAAAAGCGGGCTTCATGGAAGCAGATTCTATAACCAACAGTATCTGGACGGCTATTGCTGCCGAGCAAAAGAAAAATACTTCGAAGGTAAACTTCAGATCCTTTGCCGGAACTTACCACGACAGCTGGTTTGGAGATGTTGTATTAAGTGAGAAAAACGGAAAATTCAGGTTGGATGCCAAACGTGCACCCAAGCTGAGTGGTGAAGTTTTGTTTTACAAAAATAATACTTTCATTGTCAAATGGGATAGGCGGAGCTTTGATGCTGATGCTTTTTTATATTTCCAGACAGACAAGGATGGAAAGCCTTCTGCTATAAAAATGGAGGCGATTTCGCCGCTTACTGATTTTAGCTTTGACTTTCAGGATCTTGATTTAAGAAGAACGGATAAGTAGCCTTCATTAAATCAGGGTTACCAAAAGTTCCCCTAAGCAGGCAATCGCTTCCCCAATAAATTTAATAAATACGTGTATTATGGAGTACGGATTATCACTGAAATATTTTCAAATAACTCGTTGACAGGCTTTATAAGCAACTTTGTGTTTATGTTATTAAATCTGCTTTGCCTGGAATACGTTTTTTGTAATGATAGCGAATTAAAAATATCAACATTACAAAAACGTATTTTATCAACAAGCATATGAAAAATTTAATCACAGGTGCCGGACTATTTCTATTGATTTTATCCGGTGCCGCTTACGGCCAGAGAACTACCAGTTCAACAAATCCTAAGATGGAATCAGCATCTGACAGCAGCGGAAAGAGCAGCAGACAAGGTGCAAAAAAGACGACAGATGGCACCAATAATGCCAATAAAAAAGCTCCGTCAGGGGTGTCCACAACAGCTAAACCCAATGCAACATCCTCTCCATCCGCTGCCGCAGTTTCGGCAGGAGGGAACAAAGCTTCATCAGGACAGGCTGGTGCAAGTGGGAATTCCGGGAAAAACGGGCAGGCTGCAGGTCAAAAGTCTGGCACCAATGGTTCCGCAAATACGACCGCTTCCGGTACGGCAACTTCTACTGGTAAAGAACAGAAATTAACAGGAACCGGCGGAGCACTCCCGGTTGTGAAAAACAATCAATCACAAAATCCTTCGGATTTGGAAGTGAAAAAAGGAAGTGGTTCTTCTGAGCGTAATACTAAAAATAACACAGGGAAAACAGGAAATTATAAAAACGAGCAGATTAAAAAGGATCAGCCAAAACCTTAATTTCAAAATAATTTATAAAAACAAGAGCCCGATGTTTGGATGAACGTCGGGCTCTTATGTGTTTAGGTATCATTAAAAGTCGTTATACTTTCTATCGCTATTATTTCTTCTTTTTCTTTTTACCCCAATTATTTTTCATTTTGGAGTATGCTTTTTTACTAACCGTTTTTTTCTTTTTAGGCTTTGAAATCCCCTTTTTTTTACGCGCATTAATATTATTGACAAGCGAGTTTTTTACTCCAAGTTTATTCTTTTTCGTATTCCTGCCCTTTTTTGAAGTTCGTGCCATATTCCTGATGAAGTTTAGTTTTCAAGCATAACAAAATTTTCATGCCTGATAAAAATCATTGTAGCAACAAGATAAATCAGCTCGAAAATATATTTTAAGCCACCCGTCCGACGGCTTTTTTCGCCGTCGGACGGGTTTTAAAACATGAAACGGTTTTAAAACATGAAACGGTTTTAAAATATGTAACGGGTTTTAAAACATGAAACGGTTTTAAAACATGAAACGGTTTTAAAATATGTAACGGGTTTTAAAACATGAAACGGGTTTTAAATCATGAAATATGACAAGGAGCAACCGAAAGTCCGGAATGAAAGAGCCTAACTTATAACCACTTAACAAACCACTCCGAAGCCAGTTTCAGATGTTTTGGGAGGAAGCGGTGTGGCTCGTTTGGAGTAATATCAATCTTTAATTTTTCGGAAGCATTTTTAGATTTGTAGGCTTTTTTTGCAGATTCAAAAGCAATCTCAGCACCCGGAAGTGGACAATTCTGATCTTCGCCGTTGCTAAGCAAAAGCAGTGGCCGCGGTGCAAAAAGCCGGATCATAGATGGGCAATCAAATTCGTCAAGAATTCCCGGAAGTATTTTGTTCCAAAGTGCTTTTACACTGGCAGCTGACACGGTTGAGTCACCCATATCATTGGCTACTTTTTCATGCACAGCCCGTATTGTTCCTGCGCGTCCCTGCCAGCGGTTATTTTCCAGCGACCATTTGAAGCTTTGCGCAGCGATGATAGGTATAGCCACTTTAATCCTTTTATCAACAGAAGCTGCCATCCAGGTTTCAATGCCGCCCATGGAAATTCCGGTCATTCCAATGCGAGTGGGATCAACATCATTTCTGGAAATCAGATAATCAGTCAGTTTCCAAAGATCATAAACAGTGTCATAAAAAAATGGATATGTCTGCTTTTCAGGATCATTGTTATCCCAGGCTGCGATAATTGCATCGGTATAGTACTGATTGTTTTTATTATTTAATCCGGCTCTTTCGCCATGAAACCTGGCGTCAATGGCAACAGCCATAAAACCCAGTTTTGAAAAATGGTATAATAAGTCCTTAATATCCTGATTATCCTTACTTCCTCCCGTGCCATGCAGTACAATAACAACCGGCAGCTTTTTCGGTTGTGAAACAACCGGTTTATTAATCAAAAAGGGCACTTTTTCCTTCTCTTCGGAATAAAAATAACCTCGTTCAGTTAATACAGAATCACTATCCAGCGTGACAGTGTAGGGTCGTGGTTTCGTAACAGGCCTCGCTAGTAACGAAAGGAAATCATGCTCAATTTTTGAATCCGGATAAGATTTGAGCGACTGGCCGTTTACCTTAATAAATTGGAATAAAAGTAACAACGTGACTAATCCAACCGTCTGTTTCATCCAAAAGAGTGATTTTATGACCATTTATAAAAGACGAATATTATAAAACCTGGGTATGGAAGCAAAGCGAAGTATAATCAAAATTTGAATAAAATTCACATAGAACCATTTCTACAAAATATCATTATCAATACTACAAACCATTCCCTCGCCCCATATTATTTTTGACATAAGAAAAATCAGTAACGTATCAGATATGGATATTGATTTTTCCAAAAGACTGTACACACACTATGTTTACTTTTCATTTGTAAACCGCCTCTTTATTTTCACACATACACTATTACATACTTAATGCCGGGTATTATTTTCTGCTTTGTTCTCAGTTTTTTGACCCAGCAGATTTTTTTATTATCAGCTTAGAAAAGAGTTTCAGACAGGTTGAAAAATCACAAAGTACTGTATTTGAGCGGTTTTTAAAATTATAAATCCGTAATTAAAAATACCCTCCCGAAAACAGGAGGGTAAAGTCTGAAAGAAAAAGGGTAAACAGGTTTCTTTAACAACCATCCCATACGCTAATAAATCTTTAAATGATGTAGCGCAATCGTATCGTTTGCTGTGTGTTGAAAGTCTTTGTCGAAATATAGCGTCACCGGCTACATATATTTATTGGAGGATATTAGATATGTGCATAGAGCATAAAGCTTCGGAAACAGGTACCCTATATGATGGCTCAAATGTAGTGTAGAAACATTTAATGTATGTTAGCAATACTTCGATTTTTTTGTAGTAAAAATTTTGTAACCGTTAATATGCTGATATATGGAAAGTACAAGAAACCAATAAATCAGTTTTTTTTCCCTGTTCACTACAAATTTCGGGTAATAACCAAAGCAATTTCCCTGCTCAGTTTTTGATATTCGGATGGTTTGGTCAAATAATATGAAGCACCGAGCAGTTTAGTTTCTTCAATATCTGATTGTGCGGTAGAGGTAGTAAGAATAATAACAGGAATATTTTTCAGGTGGCGGTCTTTTTTTAATTCGGCCAGGCATTTCCGGCCATCCATGCGCTCCATATTCAAATCCAGAAATATAAAATCAGGTAAAAGTTTTGTATTTCCACGCAGTTTTATCAAAGCATCTTCGCCGTTACAGGCAGTCAGGCACTTAAATAATGGATTGATTTCGTTGATTGCTTCACAGAAAAATTCACGGTCATCTGCATCATCATCCACAATCATAAATGTTGGTATATCAGTCATTTTTGATCAGGTTTAGAACAAGGTAAGCAACTTATCATCAACTATTGGAAATAATATTGATTTGTTTGAAACCTTAACAATATCAAAAAATAAGCCTGCTGATATAAGAGACTGCCGGAAACAAAAGGACTTTATTTAATTAACATTCCTTATCTTTATGTTTCACACATCCATGGCATCTCCCCAAAAAAACAAAATCCAGCCAAAAGCTACTATACAAAATTTTCCCATAGTTGGCATTGGTGCGTCGGCAGGAGGACTGGATGCTTTCAAACAATTTCTGAAAGCGATTCCTGAAAATTCCGGAATGGCCTATGTTTTGATTCAACATCTGGATCCGTCTCACGAAAGTATTCTTCCGGAAATTCTGGGAAAAGTGACGAACATACCCGTGAATGAAATTACCGATGATATTCATCTTGCGCCGGATCATATTTACGTGATTCCCGCGAATAAAATTGTTACTTCTTACGACGGCGTTCTCAAACTTGAACCGCGTGAAAAGATAAAAAATAAAGCAATAGACGTTTTTTTTACTTCCCTGGCCATCGTGCATAAGGAACTGGCTGTGGGCATTGTTTTGTCGGGCACGGGATCGGACGGAAGTCTGGGGCTGGAAGCTGTGAAAGAACACGGCGGGATGACCTTTGCACAGGATTCGAAATCTGCCGCACATAATGAAATGCCGGAAAGCGCTGTTCATGCGGGTGTTGTGGATTTTGTTATGCCTCCGGGTGAAATGCCAGGCAAGCTTTTACAGATTGCTATCGAAAGAAATGAAGAGACAGCCATTGACGACGAGACCGGGTTGGATGAAGCCGTTTATCGACAACTGTTGGCTTTGCTTCAGCAGCAGACCAATGTGGATTTTACTTATTACAAACAGACAACCATCCGGAGGCGCATTGCCAGAAGAATGGCCAGTGCCAAAACCGTTGATATTGCAGAATATCTGAATGTGTTACGTGGAAATAAAGCCGAGCAACAAGCATTATTTCAGGATTTATTAATTCCTGTCACTTCCTTTTTCCGTGATCCGCTCACTTTTGATGCCTTATCAGAAAAAGTATTACCCGCATTATTCAAAAGCAAACTGGAAGGAGAGCCCGTCCGGATCTGGATTGCCGGCTGCTCTACCGGGCAGGAGGCATTTACTATGGCCATGTGCATTTGTGAGTTTTTAGGGGATAAAATCAAAGATTATCCTATTCAAATTTTTGCTTCTGATATTTCTGAAATTGCAATACGCAGAGCCAGGGAGGGAAAATACAGCAAAGCCGAAGTGCAGATGCTTTCGGAAGAAAGATTGAGGAAGTATTTTAATGAAAACAACGGAAGCTATCTCGTTAAGAAAAGCGTACGGGATATGTGCATATTTGCGATCCAGAATTTTTTGAAAGATCCGCCATTTGCCAAAATTGATCTGATAAGCTGCCGGAATGTGCTGATCTATATGAATCCTTTTTTGCAGAAAAAGGCGCTGAGTACTTTTCATTACGCACTTCAACAAAACGGATTTTTAATGCTTGGCAAATCAGAGACGCCAAGTGTTGTCTCTGAGTCTTTCAGTGTATTTATCAGAAGTCTGAAAATCTACACGCGCAAGTCGGTACCGGGACGATTCATGCATATTGCCACGGAACGAAAAGATGAACAGATAGCAAAAAAAGATATAAAGGTGGCAAAAGCAGATATACCGCTCACGGCATTCAGGAAAACTGCCGAGGCGATTTTACTCTCTAAATTTACTCCGGCAAGTGTGATCGTCAATGAACAGATGGACATTGTTCATATCCACGGAATAATCACTCCATTTCTCGAACCGTCGCCGGGAAAACCTACTTACAATATCTTTAAAATGGCACGTGAAGGATTGGGTTTTGAATTGAGAAATGCATTATACAAAGCCAAATCCAACAGTGTGCAGGTGACCAAGGAAGGAATTCCAACTAAAATCAATGGAAAGCAGCAATTGGTCACGATTGACATTATGCCGCTAATAAATACTGTTGAGCCACATTTCTTAATTGTTTTTGAAAAAACACCCGAGCCGGAGTCATTAATTGAAAGAAATGGATCCGGTTCTGAAAATACTGCTTATCAGCTAAGGATTGAACATCTGGAAAATGAGCTGGCCCAGACGCGTGAGGATATGCGCAACATTACGGAAGAGCAGGAAGCTGCTAATGAAGAACTTCAAACGGCAAGTGAAGAACTGCAAAGCAGCAGTGAAGAAATGCAAAGCCTCAATGAAGAGCTGGAAACATCCAGAGAAGAATTGCAGTCGAGCAATGAAGAGCTATTGATTTTGAATCAGGAATTGCTGGATAAGCAGGAACAGTTAAATACGGCGCGTTTGTATGCTGAGGCCATTGTAACTACCATCCGTGAGCCATTAATTATTCTGGATAAAAATCTGCGTATCAAAACAGCAAATACATCGTTCTACAAGAAATTTAATTTCACGGAAAAGGATATAGAAAACAGGTTTTTCTATGAATTACAGGATAATCAATGGGACGATCGTGTGCTGCGATCTTTGCTTGAAAAAATACTTCCCCAGAAATCCCAGCTCGAAGATTTTGAAATAATCCTGAACTTTCCTTCAATTGGTGAAAGAACAATGCTGCTGAATGCGAGGCAGATTGTAAACGAAATAACAACGGAAAATCTGATTTTACTGGCAATTGAAGACATTACGGAAAGAAAAACTACTGAGCTTAATCTAAAAAACTTTTCAGAAGAACTTGAAACAAAAGTAAAGGAACGAACTGCCGATCTTCAGCAAACCAATATGCAGCTGGAACAGTTTGCTCACGCAGCAAGCCACGATTTGCAGGAGCCGCTTCGTAAGATAGTCACGTTTTCGAATCGCTTGCAGGCCAAACATAAGGATGAGTTTTCCGAAGAAGTGAGTTCTTATCTTGGCAAAATTGAAGGTGCATCCACGCGTATGAGCAGCCTTATTCAGGATTTGTTAAATTATTCCTATCTGATCAACCATGATATTCTTTTTGCACCTACGGATCTGGATGAAATCTTAAAAGACGTCCTGAATGATTTTGAGCTGATGATTGACCAGAAAAATGCAAAGATTACGAGTGATATGCTGCCTATTATTGAAGCTATACCTTTGCAGATGAATCAGTTATTTTATAATTTGATAGGAAATGCGCTTAAATTTTCAAAAGAGGACGTGTCGCCGATTATTCATATCTCCATTCATTCCCTGACTGAAAAAGAAACCGCAAAACATCCGGCGCTCAATAGTAAAGTCAAGTATTGTGAAATTATTTTTAAAGATAACGGTATTGGTTTTGACCAGAAATATGGCGAACAGATTTTCACAATTTTCCAGCGGCTCAACCAACCTGCCAAATATCAGGGAACGGGTATAGGCCTCGCACTGACTAAAAAAATAATTGAAAATCATCACGGTAAAATTTTCGTGGAGGCAAAGGAAAATGCTGGGGCCGCGTTTCACATTATTTTGCCGATACAGCAACTTGATAGTATGCAGATGGATAAATCATGAAGAAATTTGGTAAAAAAGTCTTTATTTGTAGTCTATAAAAAAGAACTGTTTTTAACCGTTATTCCGGATACAGATTTTAAGCACGACCATGAGAGATTTTGTAAATGAAAAAAAACTGGCAGCCAAAGAAGCAGTAAAACTACTTTCCGATGATCAGATTGTTGGTTTGGGATCAGGCTCATCCGCTACTTTTGCCATCATTGAAATTGGTGAAAGAGTCAAAAACGGTTTGAAAATACAGGGTGTCCCAACTTCTGATAAGTCAAAAGAACTGGCAATATCACTCAATATTCCTTTGCTGGAAATCGGTGACGTTGATTTCATTGATATCACCATTGACGGAGCCGATGAATTTACCACCGATCTAAATCTAATAAAAGGCGGAGGCAGTTTCCTGTTAAAAGAAAAAGTGGTTGCTTCATTATCCAGACAAGAAATCATCATTGCAGATTCTTCGAAAAAAGTGGAATTGCTTGGGAAATTCACGGTACCGGTTGAAGTCATTAAATATGCTTCCGGATACGTTATTAACGAATTGAAAAAGCTGAATGGAAATGGCAAGATCCGGATTGTGGACGGAAAACCGCTGATTACAGAAGAGAACAATTATATCATCGATACTGATTTTGGATTGATCACCGATCCTGCAATACTTTCAGATAAACTTCATGCGATTACGGGTGTTGTTGAACATGGTTTATTCATAAATCTGGCCAGTGTGGTCATTATGGGAGATGGAGATTCTACCGTCACTTTTTCCTGAAATCCATAGAAATAATTTTATAAACCGGAGCAGCCATGTCGACTGTTCCGGTTTTTTGTTTACGAAAATATATATTGGAGATACATCCATTTTTGCGATGAGATTTAATTTTTCAAAAAATACTTTGGCATCAATGTAAAGTCTAAATAGTAAAGCTTTCAAAAAATAAAGAAATGTATTTACCAATTGATAAATTATATAATTTCATTAAATTGTAAAAAAAACGAGATACGGCGAATTTTTTAATGTTATGGGAAAAGGTAAAGATCTATTCGGTAAGTATAATGACCTGGCCAAAGCAAACGGCGTGGGAAGTGAAGACTGTAAATATGCCAGTGTGCTTTTTCAGGCACTGCTAATGGTTGGAGAACGTAAGGTTTTTGAACTTTTGGAAGAAGCAGACGAGTCCGGAAAAAAACTCGCATTGGAATATTCTAATGATCACGGCGGTGAAGAAGCTATTCCAAGTAACATTGTGCTGGTTTAAAAGTTGAAAAGACAAATCACCGGAAAATAAATTTTTAACGTATATGGTGAAAAGTTCAAAGGGTTTTATCTGATATAGTTGTTAAGGATTGTTTCAGAAGGGAAGTGAAAACGGAATAGCCCGAATTTTTGTATCTTGGATTTTATAATAATTTCCGGAAGTCTTGTCAGCAAGGCTTCCGGAAATATTTTGTTAAGCATTAAATAAAGATATAAAGTGGCAAGACTTAGCTGGAAACTTTTTGTGTTATCAGGCCTAATACTGATAACAAGCTCATTCAAATTAAAAGATCCGGTAACTTCCTGGATTCGCATCAATCAGCTTGGATATTTACCTGCCGGGAGTAAGGTTGCCGTTTGGGCTACTAAAAATGAAGTACTACCATCAACATTTCAATTGATAAATTCCCAGACTTCAAAAGTAGAATTTACGGGTAAGGTTGGAAAAACTTATGGAAAGTACGGGCCTTTCAGGCAGCTCTTGCGTCTTAATTTCAGCAGCATTAAAGCGCCCGGAAATTATTATTTGAAATGCGGAGGAGCTATTTCTCCGGTTTTTAAAATCGGGAATGATGTTTATGCCGGTGCCGCGGATTTTGGCCTGCGTTATATGCGTCAGCAAAGAAGCGGATTCAATCCATACCTGAAAGATTCCTGTCACACCACCGACGGCTACACCATGTATGGCCCGATGCCCGACACAACAAGAATTGATGTTTCGGGAGGCTGGCACGATGCAACAGATTATTTGCAATATGCAACTACTTCTGCCAATGCAACTTATCACTTACTCGCTGCCTATCGTGACTTTCCTGAAGCTTTTTCAGATCAGCATCTGGCAAACGGGTTGGCAGGAAAAAACGGAACTTCAGATGTGCTGGATGAGGCACGCTGGGGTCTGGAATGGCTCTTGAAAATGCATCCTCAAAAAGACTGGCTTTTTAACCAACTCGCCGACGACAGGGATCATGTAGGTTTCAGATTACCAACAAAGGATTCTGCTGATTATGGCGTTGGTCCGGGAAAGGGGCGACCTGTCTATTTTGCAAGCGGACAGCCTCAGGGTTTGGGAAAGTATAAAAATAAGTCAACCGGTGTAGCTTCGATTGCCGGAAAATTTGCCAGTGCCTTTGCTTTGGGTTCTTTTATCTATCAAAAATCGGATTCATCTCTGGCCCAGACATTATTGAGCAAATCACTGTCTGCCTATCAGCTCGGCCTCGACAAGCCGGGCGTGGCTCAGACGGCGCCGAACCGAAGTCCCTATTTTTATGAGGAGGATAATTGGACGGACGACATGGAATTGGGTTCAGCTGCATTGTACCAGCTTACCGGCGACAAAAAATATCAGGATCAGTCGCTGTCATATAGCGTGGAGGAAAAAATCACTCCATGGATGGGCGCTGATACTGCGAGGCATTACCAGTGGTATCCATTCCATAATTTTGGTCATTACGAGCTGGCCAAAAAAACGGTTGGAAAAAGCAAATCGGAATTATTTACGTACTACAAAGATGGTATCGAAAAAGTCTGGATAAAAGCATCCGAAAATGGATTTTTCCGCGGAATACCTTTTATCTGGTGTTCCAATAATCTGACAACTTCTTTTGCCATTCAGTGTTATTTGTATCGTGAAATAAGCGGGGATAAAATATATGAAGAACTCGAACAAGCTTGTATTGACTGGCTATTTGGCTGTAATCCATGGGGGAAAAGTATGGTTTACGGTCTGCCTGGAAATGGGGATACTCCAAAATTTCCACATTCTTCACTGACATTGTTAAATCAGTATCCGTTAGACGGTGGTTTGGTAGATGGCCCCGTTTATGGTAGTATTTTTAGAAATCTGAAAGGATTGAAATTGGAAAGGGAAGACCCGTATGCTGATTTTCAATCGGATTATGTTGTTTATCATGATGATTTTGGAGATTACAGTACTAACGAACCTACGATGGACGGAACGGCTTCGCTGATTTATCTGCTTGCAGCTAAACAGCACGAATCGAAATCAGGAGTTTCAAAAAAACAACCGCAAAAATCGCATGGCGCAATAATCCGTGGCGATCAGACGAAAAAGAGAATAGCTTTGGTTTTTACGGGAGATGAATATGCTGATGGCGGTGATTTTATCTGTGAAAGCTTAAAGAAGCAAAATGTGAAGGGTAGCTTTTTCCTGACAGGTAGTTTTTATCGTAAAATAGAATTTCAACCAATAATAGCAAAACTTAAAAAAAATGGTAATTATCTGGGATCTCATTCGGATAAACATTTGCTATACTGCGACTGGCAAAGGCGGGACAGTCTTTTAGTGACGAAAGACGAGTTTGTCACAGATCTGACAAATTCATTTAAAGCACTAAAAACATTTAATATCAGCAGATCAGAAGCCGGATATTTTTTGCCACCATACGAATGGTATAATGATTCAATAGCAGCCTGGACCCGGGAATCTGGTTTGACACTTATAAATTTTTCACCCGGAACAAGGAGTAATGCGGATTATACTTTTCCTGAAATGGGAAAGCGATATGTCGATAGTGAAACGATTTATAAATCTATTTTTGATTTTGAAAAACAATCTGAATCGGGTTTAAACGGATTTTTACTGCTCATGCACATAGGTACGGATCCTGGACGCAAAGACAAATTCTATCACTATTTGCCAAAACTAATTACGGATCTAAAAAGTCAGGGCTATCAATTTGTTAAAATTGATGAAATGCTTTTATAATATTTTAACAAAACTTTTAACGCTTTCCTTTTCCGACTTTTTGCCTGTTGAATTCAAGAAATCCCCAATGTTCCGGGACGTGCATATTAATAACACCTTGTGGTGACCAGACCCAGTTATATTCCGGTAGGATTTTTCCTGTTTCAGTGTTTTTCTTACGGGAATATTTTCCCTTCTCATCAATTTGAAATTGCCAGTTAACACGTGAAAAATTGATTCGCCAGATTTTGTCTGGTTCAGGATTTATAAATGGGACATTTTCAGTGCTTAACGATTCGAACGGAATTGCAATTTCCAATGTCCAGCGTTTATCCTTATCCGTTCCATCGTTTATGGTACCTTCAACAGACACTGCGGATCGAAGATTTTTGATGTCCCAGGTGAGCTGAGGTTTGCCTCCTTTTTTATATGGTTTGGGGAGAAACAGATCGAAAGAATTATTCAGCGCATTTATTTCCAATTCGTAATAATTGTCGGTATCATTATCCGGATCGATAAATACTTCAAAGTCATTTTCCAGGTAAACGATCTGATCCTTTTTATTCTGATAAGCCCAGATATGCTCTTCATCCATCACGGCTGCGATGTACAAATATTTTTCATCCCAAAGCATTTTTACCTGTGTATTTTGGAGTGGTAATGGTTTCTTCTGTCCTTCAATATCTTCAAAGGAAGTGGTCCATTCGGCATCTTTCCATGATTTCTCATTCATTTTTCCGTCAATGATAATCTCCTGACGGGTTTGGAAACAGACATATTTTTTAGGGGGATCAGCCGCCTGGCAATAGGAGGAAACAGGAATAAAGAAGCATCCTGTTATAGCCAGAAAGGACGCAAATTTTAATTTAATCCGGCTATAAAATTGATAGCCGGTTTTTCCGATGAGTAAAATGAAACTTTTCAAGATCAAAAGATAAGAGTGAATCAGGACTAGCAATATACCGCCATCACATCAGAATTGACGGTGAATTCAGTTTTTTTGATTCCTTCACTTTATAAATTATATAAAATGTATTAAGAATTATAATTAGATAAAAAACGTCCATTTCATCGTTTGAGACTGTTATCCGGGCAGATGATGACGTAACAATTGTTGCCAGTATTAATTTTACATTAAGTTGAATAACGTACCGGATTTTACCTTATTTTTACCCAGATTTAGGTATTTGATCATTTTCAAGTAGCTTTACATATTCAATTACCCTCACGTTATAAATAATGAATAAGTCAAATATCTTCGTGCATATTGAGCTTTCGAAGCTCGTGGCTGGTCTGACAACAAGTGCTGGTCAATTGAAACAATCTTTAAAGTCGCAGGCTGGTTATTTCAATATTATTCCACCCAAGTATTTTTCTGAGGATCTGGGTCAGGAATGGATAAATATTACCGAACAGATCAAAGAAAAAGGTCCGAAAGTTGATTCAGAAGGCAGAGTTCTTGTGAATGCAGTGACGAATACGATTGATCAGATGTCACCTCAGGAATGTGTTGCACTGGCAACGCGGATAATGCAATTAAATGAAAAAGTAAAACTGGAATTTGAATAATTTTTGAGTATTCAAATTATATTTTGTGGATAGTAGTGTCCTAAATATCCCTGACGCCTGCCGGGGATATTTATTTGTATTTTTTCTGAAATTGAATGTCGGATTCCAAATATTATGAATTAATAAGCATCCAGACAAAATAACTTTTGCCTGGATTTTAATTTACAACTATTGATTTTTCTTATACAAATTCCCAGGCAACTTAATCTTCGCCAGGCTATCCACGCTGACCTGAAATAAACCAAAAACATCCTTTTCTGAACTCAACTCACTGCTATCCCTGACCGATATATTTGACTTCCCGATCTTGTTATTTCCTTGGATTAAAAGATATCCTCCTGAGCTGATTCTGGCTGACAAATTACCAAAGGTATTCTCAATCAGAAGCGTTGATTTGCCATTTTGATGTAGCGAAAAGTTCGTCGTTTTCCAGCCTTTTATAATCGAAGTTGTGTTTAATGCATCAACTCCTGATAATTCCGGTGCAGTGATATAAAATGACGGTTTTACATCAAAGTCATAGGAGCGATTCGCGATATCATCAGATAATGCCTTTTGTGTCAGTTCCAGAGTATCTCCTTTTATTTTCCAATCAAGCATTTTTTTGTCTGTAATGTAGTGGATTTGAAAATCAGTGCCTGGCTGAATTTGTGTGACACCAACCTGTTTTCCATTAATTTTTACAAAAGTAAATGGTTTGAGCACCTCTTTCTTATAGCCGTAAAACGGATCATTCTGATCAATTTTTTCGTATTCCGCTTTCAAAACAAGATTTAAACCCACTACAAAAAGAAGGATTACTGCCACTAAACCGATAATTAAAATATTACTTTGTTTCATGATCTTACAAGTTAATTTGTGACAGGATAGGTGTCCGCAATAAATTTGGTATATCGCTCCGATACCTCATCCATATTAATGTTAAGCATATAAAGTGTCCGGAAAAATTCAGGTAACTCGCTTTCCAGAAATCTTTCTTTGCGATATGCAAGTATCCGTTCGTTTGCCTTCTCTTCTGCCGAATAACCAATGCCTCTTTTTGTAAATATGATTTCCTTATTTTGCAAAAATTCGTAGGCCCGCATAACCGTATTCGGATTTACTTCCATCAAACCTGCCAGGTCTCTTACCGAGGCAATGCGCTGTCCGGCCGCCCATTTTCCTAACAAAATCTGTTCACAGATGTAGTCGGCGATCTGAAGGTAAATGGATTGTTTATCTTTGAATTCCATGTGTCAAATTGTTAAATTTCTTTCTCTTTCAGGCGCAGATAACTTATAAACCAAAGGCTTAGAAGTACAAATGCCGGAAAAATGTATAGGTAAGGCTGGAAAGTGTCAGGATAACTTATCTGGAAATATTTGAAGTCTTTGCCAAAATTCCATAGTTGCCATCCTGTAAAAGGAAAAGTAACCAGTTTGTCAAAGTTGCCCGTCATAATGTTTGCTAACGTAATTTGTAAAATGGCGACTACGACATAAGTACCTATAACACAGGCAGCGGATTTGATGTAAGACGCTTTTGTGAAATAAATAGAACCAAGAAAAATAGAACCCTGAATCAGCATATAGGAATAACAAATGTATTGAATCAGATCATTGGACAAGGGATGATATTGATAACTGCCGGACGGTAATTTACTATTGGCGTAATTTAAGGTTGAATAGTGTAATTCCAGAAATAATAGTAAGAGAGGAATGATAAAAAGTAAATTCAGAAGCAACGCGCTTAGAAATTTTTCTATTGTTGAAGCCGGTATCATCAGCGCAGCTATTCCTGTTGAGGGAGATGCGTAGGATGTGAAAACGCTGCTGGTGTAAAGACTGCTTCCAAGAAACAGGATCAGGAAAAGTGCAATGTAATGAAGCCCTTCAAAAACACCCTTGTAAGTGTTGGAAAATGTGACCGGAAGCATGAGAAACAAAAGTACTCCCACAAGCAAAGCAGCCGTGCCAAGATTATTTTTACCTTTCTCGGCAAGGTCCAGTTTAAGCATTAATCCAAAGCGATGTAAGTCAAATGTCTGATTCATAGGGTAATGTTTGATAGTAGGTGAACTGGAAGAATCGCCGGAAATGTGTGTCTGACCAGAAAAAGCAGAAAAGAGAGAAGAATGAAGAAAACAATTTTCATAACCTTTAATTAAAAATAGTCCGGATGCGAGCAGGGTTTTCCATAACAGCATTGAACAACTGTTCCAGGTCAACACGGCTGTCTATTTGTTCTGAATTTTCAAAAACTGCATTATAACCTCTTAATGATGGCTCCGAATAAATAACTCTTTGATCATATTCAACATTGGAAAGTGTGCCAAAACATAATCGCTCGGCCACTACGTCCAGACTGTGTTGTATCAAAATTTTACTATCCTCAATGATGATGATTGAGTCAATAAGATTGTCTAGATCCCTTACCTGATGAGTCGATATAAGGATCAGCCGTTCAGGATCCAGAACATTTGAAACTACTTTTCTGAACTGACTCTTCGAAGGAATATCCAGTCCGTTTGTAGGCTCATCCATAATCAGCACTCTGGTATTTGTAGCAAGCGCAAAAGCAATCAGCACTTTTTTCTTCTGCCCGTATGACATGCCTGTGAGTTTGTTTTTCTCCGGAATATCAAATTCAGCGATATAACCAAGAAACTGTTCATTGTTGAAATTTGGATAAAACGGAGATAACATTTCAAGGTATTTATCGATCGTGACGGACGGCAAATAGATCTCTTCCGGGAGAAAAAAGATATCCTGCAAAAATGCAGGCTCACGTTTTCCCGGCTCACGTCCTGAAACTTGAATAGTTCCTTCCAACGGAAACAGAAGTCCGGCCATATTGCGCAACAAACTTGATTTACCGGCGCCATTTTTTCCTAACAATCCATAAATATGCCCGGGATGTAGTTTCAGCGATAAATCGGTAAATAACTTTTTATCCTTACTGTATCCAAATGAAACGTGATCAAGTTGAATCATGGCTTAGTATTTTAGTGTTATAGATAAGTAGTACACTGACGAAGGTAGTATGTATAGTTTTTAAATACAATATGCGCTGCGTTATTTTTTGTAAAAAGAATTTATTCTTCTAACAAGTTTCTTTATCCGCCAGGAATAAAATTGACCGGGATGAGCTGTTAATCAGTGTACTTTGTGAACAAACGGGTCACAGATTCATTTATGGAGAGGCTATCAGAAAACGTATAGATACTGACTGATCCTGATGTAGAAGAAAACGTATAGATACTGACTGATCCTGATGTAGATTGTCGTAAATTTGAGTAAGGATATAACAAAACAGCTGAACTTGAATTCCGATATCAGCTTAATTTCCCAGAGATTTATCAAAAATAGATGGTCGGCTGTACGATTTTAATACAGCTAAACTGAATAGAATCTTAAATTAAACATAAGCGACATTTTGGATACAATAAAGACCTGGGTGCCAACATTCAGTTGGCACCGGCTTTAATTATCCGCATTTTATATTCCTGATAGATGATTTTTTGTCCCGGAAACCTGAGTGTTACCAGTGTTTAGAACTTGTAATATTTTAAATACTGATAATAAAATCCGATCCCTTTTTTATAATCCTCAGCATTAATTCGCTCATTTACACCATGAAAACCCTCCGGATCCGTGAATGGGATAAACCTGAAAATTTGCTGTGTTAATTCACTGAATGACTTGCTGTCCGTAGCACCCAGAACCAGATAGGGCGTCACAATAAGTTTGCCGTCCCAGCCATTTATTGTATTCTGTATATGCGTAAAACTGGCATGATTAACGTCTGCAACCTGTTTTGGATTTGTACCAACCGGCCTGGCTTTGATCTCAACTTTGTCATTTCCAATAACTTTCTTTACATGCGCAACAACATCTTCACGGGTTGTGCCAGGTTGTGTCCGGAAGTTGACACTTGCGTTGGCTTGTCCCGGAACAACGTTATCCTTTATCCCTGCCTGAAAAATCGTTGTTGCCGTTGTTGTCCTGATCATCGCATTTCCTGCGGCAGAACCTTTATAGGCGTTGAATATCAGTGACTTGAAAATTGATCTGTTTGCCATAGCCATTTTATTTATGAAAGACATTTCCGGACCAACATAATCAATAAAGGAATTAAGAACGTAGCCCATTTCTTCGGGAAAAGGATTTTCTTTCAATTTTACAACCGCTTTCGCCAGTTCATCAATTGCAGTTTCTTTTTCAGGCATGGAAGAATGCCCGCCGGGAATATTGATCTGCAAATCAAGCGTGACATAACCTTTTTCGGCAATACCAATTATGGCAACTGGTTTGGTAAGTCCGGGAATTTTGCTTTTTGTTATAATTCCACCTTCATCAACCACAACGCCGGGTTTAATATTTCTCGCTTTAAAAAGATCGGCAATGGCTTTGGCACCTTTTCCTCCAACTTCTTCGTCATGGCCCATCGCAATATAAATATCGTTTTCCGGCACAAATCCTTCACGCATCAGGGCTTCCACACCTTCAAGAAGTGCCATCAAACTTCCTTTATCATCAATAGTACCTCTTCCATAAACAAATCCGTTTTTCAGCGTTCCGGCAAATGGCCCTGCATCCCACTTTTTTATCGTCGCCTCTTCAATCGGCACAACATCCTGATGTGCCATCATGACCAACGGACTTCCGGCAGACGACTTTCCTTTCCAGTGTAACAAGAGACTGTATTTCAATACTTTCTCTACCGTAACTGTTTTAAAAATTGTTGGAAAAGATTTCTTCAAAAACGCATGAAAACCAAGAAATGCACTGCTGTCCAGTTTGCTTGAATCTTCGAAAGAAATGGTCTGGTATGTGATAGCCTGTTGCAATCTGGAAACGGAAGAATCCGAAGCAGCAAAAGCCGGTTTTTCAGGCGACAAAATCTGTTTGCTTTTGAAAGTAAAGGTGTTGAAAAGAATGAAGGCAATGAAAACTAAAATGCCGATACCAAATAGTAGGAGTGCTTTTTTCATGTTGAGGATCAGAATAAGGTTGATTTAACCATAATTTGATGTTTTTATTTTAAATCACCTAACGCTTTTGAGTGGAAATAATTTAAAATATTAACTATCTCATCCATTTGTCCTTTCAACCTGATAATCAGCGGGTCAAAATAGCAGAGCGTTATGATCCGGTACATCCTTCTCAGGGAAGTTATGGTCGTCCAACAAAGCGTATAAACAAATCAAAAAATTTGTCAAATTAATTCTAGTTACTATTAGGTATTTCATTAGAAAAGTGAAATATTGCTACCTGACATCAGATAGGAAAATTGGTCCAGAGGCTGCTTAACAGCTGTATTTGCTTTCAAAGTATTCTTGTAGAATAGTCTGGATGCAGATAAAATTTAACAAATTGAAAATAATCGGATTTTCAATTTTAAATATTAAGAATCAACGATATAAAATTGCCTATTTGATTATTAAATGAAACGACTTTTCTTTCTGACAATAATTGGGTTTTGTCTATCTGGCATACCTGGTTTTTCTCAATCTCCGATACTGAAATTCCGACGCTTAACGACAAATCAAGGACTTTCGCAAAGCCATATCAGCACAATCCTGAAAGATAAAAGAGGATTTATGTGGTTTGGAAGTGAAGACGGGCTTAACAAATTTGACGGATTTAAATTCACCCATTACAAACATGATTCCAACAATAAAAACAGCATAACGGATAGCTATATACAGGATTTGCTGGAAGACAAAGCCGGGAATTTATGGGTTGCCACATCTGCCGGTCTTGACCGTTATGACCGGGAGAAAAATATTTTTATTCACTACAAAAACGGAGAAGCTAACTACGATATCAATGATATTTTTCAGGATAGCAAAGGCAGAATCTGGCTTGGAACGAGTCAGGGATTGTTCTTATTTAATGCTACAACCGGCACTTTTAAAACCTGGCATCTGGGCGATCAAAAATTAAGAAGCCGCAGGGGTGTTTTTGTAACGCAGGTTATTGAAGATCATGATGGAAGTTTATGGTTAGGAACAGAACACGGCCTTTTTCGTTTCAATCCTGAAAACGGCACTTCCAAAGGCTATTTTAAGGATTCAGTACCCAAAACGGGTCTGGTTTCTGACTGGATCAGGGCGCTTTGCAAAGATTCAAAAGGAGCCATCTGGGTAGGTACACATGCCGGCGGTTTGTCGCTATACGATGAGCATAGCGACAGTTTCAGGACATTTCTGCACGACAAATCAAAAAACAGTATTGCTCACAATGATATTCTTTCGCTTATGGAGGCGAATGACGGGAAAATGTGGATTGGTACTGAAAATGGCGGAATAAGTGTGTATGATGTTTTCAAGAATAAATTCGTCACCTATGAAAACGATCCGGCTGATTATACAACGCTTGGTAATAATTCGGTCTATTGCATCTATCGTGATAATACCGAAAATATCTGGATCGGTACTTATGCCGGCGGCGTCAATTTTATATCAAAATATGAAGATAAATTTTTTAGTTACAGACAGATCGTAACAAATAATAATAGTCTGAGCAATAACAACGTACTATCCATATGTGTAGACAGCAGCGGGAATAAAATCTGGCTCGGGACGGATGGTGGTGGCCTGGATTTACTGGATCGGAATACCAACACCTTCACACATTTTAAGCATACCAATAGTAAAAATTCTATAAGTACAGATTATGTAAAATCTGTTATTCAGGTTTCAAAAGACGTTCTTGGGTTAGGTCATCACAATGGTGGCTTTGATTTGTTTAATACTAAAACAGGCATTTTTACTCATCATATCCCGATTCCCGGCAATCCCAACAGTCTTTCAAGTCTGGACGTAAATAATTTATTGCGGGACGCGGATGGAAATCTCTGGATTGGGATGTGGAAAGGCGGACTTGATTTTTACGAGGTTGCAAGTAAGAAATTCACTCATTACCAGAATGATCCTGATGATAAAACATCATTGAGCGGAGACATTGTCACAACTGTTTTCCAGGATAGAAAAGGTGGGATCTGGGTTGGTACACACATGGGGCTGAATTATCTGGATGCAGACCGGAAACATTTTAAAAGATATCAGAACAAAACAGACGATTCCACCAGCTTATCAAACAATAAAGTCCAGACAATTTTTGAAGTCGCAAACGGTGATCTGTGGATCGGAACCAGAGGAGGTGGTTTAAATTATTTCGATAGGAAAAAACAAACATTCAAGTCCTATACCGAGAAGGACGGACTGGCAAGTAATGTGGTATTCGCTATTTTGAAAGACCGGAAAGATAATCTGTGGCTGAGTACCAATAAGGGAATCTCATGTTTAAGTCTGCAAAATAAAAAATTCCGAAATTATGACATTTCAGATGGCCTTCAGGGAAATGAGTTCCGGTTTAATTCCCGTTTCCAGACTTCTGACGGACAAATGTTTTTTGGTGGTGTAAATGGTTTCAGTAGTTTTTATCCGGAACAACTAAGGGACAATAGGTTTGTTCCTCCTGTTTACATTACAGATTTGCTGATTTTCAATAAAGAGGTAATTCCTGGTGACGGCAATAAAATACTTCCGAGGCATATCAGTGAAACCAGGGAGATTACACTCTCGCACAAACAATCTGTTTTTACGCTCGAATTTGCCGCGCTAAATTATACACTTGCCCGAAAAAATCAATATGCCTACAAACTGGAAGGGTTTGATGCGGATTGGAATAATGTAGGTACAAAACGGACGGCCACGTATACCAATCTAGACCCGGGAACTTATGTTTTCAGGGTTAGAGCGTCAAATAATGATGGCATCTGGAACAATATTGGAACCGCTTTGAAAATTATCGTAGAACCACCATTCTGGCTTACCTGGTGGTTTAAGGCTATAAGTATTTTACTTTTCATAGGTCTGGCAATCGCTTTTTACAAAATCAGGACTTACCGGATATTACAAAGGCAGAAGACCCTTGAACGCCAGATCAAAGAGCGTACGATCCAGCTTGAACATTCTATTTTAGAAGAGAAAAAAGCGGTGCAAAAGGCTGAGCTTGCCAACCGGGCCAAAAGTTCTTTTTTGGCTACTATGAGCCATGAAATCAGAACGCCGATGAATGGCGTAATAGGCCTGGCTTCCTTATTAGCCGAAACTCCTTTAAACGAAGAGCAGCAAAATTTCACAAAATCGATACAAGACTGCGGAGAAAATCTGCTTACGGTGATTAACGATATTCTCGATTTTTCTAAGATTGAGTCGGGTAATATGGAGTTGGAAGAAGGCGATTTCAGTCTCCGTACCTGCATTGAAGAGGTTATGGATTTATTTGCACCTAAAGCTGCTGAAACACATCTTGATCTGATTTACCAGATTGACCCCGACGTTCCTTCCCAAATAATCGGTGATAGTCTGAGGCTTCGTCAGATATTGATAAATCTGGTAAACAACGCGATAAAATTTACGAAGGAAGGCGAAATATTTCTAAGGGTAAAACTGATGAATGTCTTTGACGATGATTCTATGGAACTGGGATTTGATGTCAAAGACACAGGAATCGGTATTGCAGAGGATAAAATGGACCGGCTTTTCAAATCTTTTTCACAAGTTGATTCCTCCACCACCCGTCGTTATGGAGGCACCGGACTTGGGCTTGTGATCTGTGAAAAACTGGTTGCTTTGATGGGCGGTACCATTTCTGTTAAAAGTGTGATTGGCAAGGGAAGTACTTTTCATTTTTCGATCAAAACGAAAAGAAGTACAATGTCAATGCAAAATTATATCACTTACAACATGGACGAGCTCGAAAATAGTAAGATCCTGATTGTGGATGATAATGAAACAAATTGGGGAATTTTGAAGGGGCAATTGGAAGACTGGAAACTGATTCCTTATGTGGCAAGTTCGGGCAGTCAGGCATTGAATATATTGGCACAAAATATAAATTTCAGTCTGGTAATAACAGATATGGAAATGCCTTTGATGGATGGAATACAGCTCGCTTCGCTGATCCGTGAAAGATATCCGCTTTTGCCTGTTATGCTTTTAAGCTCAAAAGGGAATGAAATACAAAAGCATAATCCGGGTCTTTTTTGTTCAATTTTGACGAAACCGGTAAAGCAACACGTACTATCCCGAAATATTTTTACTGAATTGAACAGGTCAAAAAGGTCTGGTAATAATCAAATTGATGAACCGGATGTTCCAAAGAAAAAGTTAAAATCTGATTTTTCAGTTAAATATCCACTGAATATTCTTGTCGCCGAGGATAACCGGATCAATCAGATTGTGATACTGAATATTCTTAACAAGCTGGGTTACAAGCCTGATCTGGCAGCGGATGGATTTGAAGCCTTGAAAATGACGACACTAAAAAAATATGATGTCATCCTGATGGATATACAAATGCCGCTTATGGATGGTCTGGAAGCAACTCAGCTGATTAAAAAACGATATCCGGCTCAACCTTTTATTATCGCAATGACTGCAAATGCTTTGCCGGAAGATAAAGAGATGTGTCTTCGGGCAGGTATGGATGACTACATCAGCAAACCTGTAAATCTGGATGACTTAATGCAGATGCTCGAAAAATGGGCGGCCCATTTGCAGTCTACGTTAGCTTTGTAATGATTTTTTGCATGAGAAACGACCGCTGAATGTATTAAGAGTCGGGATTTAAAATTCTGGTACGATTATTTATCAAATATCGGTAACACGGATTTTATTAAAAAATCATTTTACCTACAAACCTATTATGAAAAAGATAATGATTGTTATGGCCTTAGTTGCCGCTTCAACTATGGCATATGCTCAGGATTCGACCAAAACCAAACTTGGAAGAGCTGCTGATAAAACTAAAACAGAAGTTAAAAAAGATGCCAAAGCCGTTGGTAAAGGTGTTAAAAAAGGTGCTGATGCCGTAGGTGAAACAGCTGAAAAAGGCTACGATGCGACAAAAAAAGGTGTTAAAAAAGGCGCCGATGCTGTTGGCGAAACAGCTGAAAAAGGTTACGACGCTACCAAAAAAGGTGTGAAAAAAGCTGAAAAGAAAATCAAAGACGACAAATAAGTCGATAATATCAACAAAAAGGCCTGCCTTAAAAGCAGGCTTTTTTGTTGATATTACTTTTCGAAACTTACTGATAGTGATTCCAAAAGCCTGATTATAGATCACTGCAATAGCGCAACACTTTTTTCAAATCCTCTTCTTTGCTAAAATCAATATTTTGATCGTCAAGATATTTTTCGACAGCATTTTTGTTCTTCCAGAATATTTTAACAAGGTTGGTTTTAGTGGCCTTGCTAAACCGATTGTTGACATCCATAAAAAAATAGGAAGTGTTCAGTTTTAATAATATAGTATTGTCGGGGGGCAGTATTGTTGTTCTGCCGGTGATGTCGGTAAAAGTGGATGCATTATATATGGAGCCTATTTCATTATTATTTTCGTAAGCACCTTTTTTTTCAATCCCATCTTTCTGATACCTGACTTTTTTTGTCAGTTTTATCACACCGTAATCCTCAACTATTTCAACAAAACCATTTTCAGGGAAGGGATAAAAACGTTGATTACCGATTTCCGCATAGCGAAGCTGGTTATTATCGGCTAATGCCAGCGTATCTCCCTGTGTATTTATAAAAATGACTTCTCCCAAAAGATAGCAGTAATTTAACCTGCTTAAAGCAAATTTTCCGTTGTTGTAATGTAAGCGGCCTGACTGGAAATCCTGATATTTAAACCTGTCTTTCGACGAAACATGTTTCGTAGCATCCTGTCCGTTTTTTACGCGTAAAATTTTATGCGGCTGACCATAAATTAAAGAATCCGGAAAAAGGAATAAAGCTATCAATAGACCAGCTTTAAGTAGTATGTTAAAAGAATTCATGGAAATTTGTTAGGGATAATTTTATAAAGAACTGCAAAATTCCAACAGTCTGATCAAATCCGGTTGCTTCGAAAAATCGATGTTTTCTGCTTTAATAAAATCGTTAATTTCTTTATTATTATCTCGAAATAATTTAAGCAGACTTGCCTTGGATGGGATATAAAAACGCTGATTTTTATCAAGAAAAAAGTTTTCCGATTTCCTTTTGAAGACGATTTTATCAGTAGGTTTCATCCATTGATATCCATTTTGATTACTGAAATTTTTATAATTGGAAATGGCAGAAGTAGCGGAATAGTGATTAAAAGCGGATTCTTTTTCATTGTCCAGCACCGCCAGCACTGTTCTCTCGACAAGCCTCAGTTTGTCATAATTTTTAATTTCCCTGACATGCCCCTGTTTAGGCATAGAATAGAAAATTGTTGAGCCAACAGCAATACTGTCCATAAAATCTTTGTCAGTCAACAAAAGCGTATCTCTTTTTGGATCAATAAACGTTAATTCTCCATAAAACAGATTGTAATTAAGCCGGGCATTGACAACACGGCCATTTCGGAAATATACTTTTCCCGGCAAAAATTGCTCAAAAAGAAACTGTTCCTGGTAAGGTATGCTTTTGGAGATATCAGTTCCGTTTTTTGTCCTGTATATTTTTGGCGTATCCTGAGCAAAAATATTTGCAGTGCAAAGCAGGAAAAATATTGCTGGTAAACAGTTCTTCATTGCTAATTTTCGGAAAGGAAATTTTATATAATTAACAAAAATTCGTCGATAATTGCAATAATTTTAGACGTAAATAATATTTGATTGTATTAAAGTAAGTACCTAGTTCAAGATTAGACATCTCTTCTAATTTCCGATACTAATCAGAAATTGTCAATTATGGAAAACTTATATTTCCTGGCCATTACAACGCCAGCGGAGGTTGGTAAAAGAATTATTGAAATTCAATATGATATAGCATCCCGTTTTGATAGCCGCAAATCCCTTAAAGTCATTCCGCATATTACGCTAAAAGCGCCTTTCCAACTTCCTGTCACCGCACATCAATTTGTATTGAATTGGTTTGAAAATTTGACGATCAGTGTGGCCCGGTTTAGTTTAGAACTGAAAGATTTTGGCGCATTTCATAACAAGAACAAACCTGTAATCTTTATAAAACCCGAACCCAATATTTCCCTGATGAAACTACAAAAGGAGGTGTTATTTAATTTTAAAAGTGCCTTTCCCGAAGTGTCTATAATGAACCTCGAAATTGATTTCCATCCACATCTCACTGTTGCCTATCGGGATCTGACACTGGATTCATTTCAAAAAGCATGGCCGGAGTTTCAGGAAAAGAAATTCTCCGAAACATTTGATGTTTACAGTTTCCACCTGTTTAAACACGATGGGGTAAAGTGGAATATTATCCGTTCATTTTTGCTGTAAAGAAATCTAAAATTGTCGTAAAATTTCTATCTAATTATTATGGGGTTAAAAGCGGATTATTTGTAGATTTTTTAGGTCAAAATGAGATAACTTATTGTAAGCCAGCATTTTTATTTTCTTTGTAAAATATTTATCTTCTGTTGTATCCGAAGAATTTGATATTGATCTAGTGAAAATGGCATTCAGAGCAGCCGGAAAACCAGTTTCGTGATGACGACGTGATTGATCATTAAATTTTGAGCAGAATAACCTTTAAAAAAATGGCCTTCGGGAATGTCTTTTGTATAACTTCTTTATAATGAAGAATGTAATTAATCAGACAAACTTAAAGCCAATAAAATGAAAACGATAAAAATAGCAATTGCAGCAATACTGTCATTCGGCTCGGCCGTGAGTTACGCCCAAAATCCATCCTCGCAAGCAATACCTATGCAGGATTCGTCCAGAATGGATCAGGGTAAAAAGTTAAATTCATCCCCAACGCCAATGCCAAAAACCGGCAGTCCTTCGGATGATACACTGATCAGAAATCAGAGATCTTCCGGCACGAATATGGATTCAACCAAAATGGGCAACAAAAAAATGAATGGAATGAAAAAAGGCAGAAGAAAAGGTGGATCCGGAGAAATGGACACAACGTCATCCGGAAGAAGAAACAACTAGAATTTATTTATAATACTCTTTTAAAAATGACCTCCCGGACAATTCCCGGGAGGTCATTTTTATGATCAGTTTCTCTCACCAAGATATGCTTTCTTTTTTAAAATCCGCATAGCCAGTGAACCGAGTTTTATTTTTTTGTTTAACAAGGAAAACAGATTGTTTCCAACTTTAAGCGCATTGATGTTTTCTCCATTATAGCTTTGTTGTACTTTTTCTCCCGTTCTCATATTTACCAGTTCATCTCTCAGATACAGCTCCTTAGTGACCATGTTGGAAAGCATTGGCGTGTAATAATAACAGTCCTTAAAGAAATAATGCGTTACCTGCGACCAGCGTGTTGAACCATGCTTGATAACAGGTGAACCACCGTGAATAATATTGGATGACCAGATTAGTAAATCGCCTTTTTTTGCCAGAAATTTTTTCTTCTCAAACTTCTGCGCCTCTACAATTTTTTCGATGAAATCCTCATACTGGATATAGTCTTTATATGATGGCGTCTGCGAGTCGGTGCGGATGTATGAAAAGTCATATTCCAGTAATTTTTGAGAACCCGGATAGTAAAAAACGGGTCCGTTTTCTTCCGTAATATCTTCCAGCGCTACCCATACACCGCACATATATTTGGACGGAAGTGAGCTGAAATGAATAGTATCCGAATGGGCCCTTTGCTGAGAACCGAATTTAAAGTTCAACGTCTGAAACGGTATAGGTTCACGACCGTAAAATATTTCAAGAATTTCAAGCAGGGCAGGATAACATGCCAATTCTTTTGAAGCCTCCGAAACCTGCCACAAATCCTGGATTCTTCGTTCGTCACGCTGGGTTTTGATCGGAAAGTCCGGATTAAAACCTTTGTTTTCTGCGTCCTCCTTCGTTTTGTCGATTAGTGAATGAGGCAATAATCCGGGAATTACTACAAAACCGTTTTTCTGATAATCCTGTACATAACTCAACTGCTGTTCAGTCAGCTTTTTGGTTTTTAAAATCTCTTCGAAAAAAGGTGATTCGATCCAGGGTAAATTTGCAGTAGGCATATATGAGGTTTTACTAAATGATCAGAATTTTTACTATCGGTAAAGGTATCAATAACACTAAAATTATGACTCCGTCTCGGTCGCATTAGTTGGAATGAGACTGTACAAAAGTGAAATGCATGGTGGAATCGATTAAACAACCATTCCAACGAATTGCAAAACAGTAATTTGCAAGTGTTGAATATTATAAAGCACTTCATGCGTATTTTATTGCTTCACACACCAAAGTTTTAAAGTATTCTTTTAAAGTGTTTGGTAATCAATTTGTTACCAGGTGGTATGGTTATTACAGAGGGCCGCGAAACTAAATAAACAATTATACTTCATCAACATTAAATTTATGAAACGAAAATCCGGCAATCTCATTAGTCTCAGTAGAAGCCTTTGTTATTTTGTTTTGGCAGGCATATTTTTTAGTATGAATTCCTGTGCTGATCACAATACCGAGCCCATTATCACTTTAAAACCAAAAACGGAGAAGCCGTCCTGGGCTCCCGGGATCAAAGATGAAATGTGGGCGGTAATAGAAAAATTACTAAGCTACGGAGACAAACCGTTACCCTTGGAAACACCCGAAGAGGCACGGAGAAATCACACAGTGAAAGATGCAGTGATGGATCTTTTAAAGGAAAATAATGTGTCATTACCTTCGCCTATGGTCGATACCGTTGGAAAGGAAATTGCAGTTTCCGAAGGCACAATTCATGCCAGAGTATACACACCTAAAACTGGTACAAAGCCATTTCCGGTCATTGTTTATTTTCACGGCGGAGGCTGGGTTATTGCCACTATTGATGTATATGATGCTTCTGCTCAGGCACTTGCGGAAAAGTCCGGGGCTATTGTAATTTCCGTCGAGTATAGGAAGGGGCCTGAGTTCAAATTTCCTACCGCACATAACGATGCTTATACCTCTTATTTATGGGCTATTGACAATGCAGCATCTTTTAACGGGGATCCTGGAAAAATTGCAGTGGCAGGTGAAAGTGCAGGTGGAAATTTGGCTGCAAATGTGAGTATCATGGCCAGAGACAGTGGGAAACAAATGCCTGTACATCAGCTTCTGATTTATCCGGTGGCAGGATCGGACATGACAACGCCTTCATACATAAAATTCGCTGATGCCAAGCCACTTGACAAGCCTTCAATCGTCTGGTTTCTTGACCATTTTCTGAATGATGTCCCGAAAGAATCAAAGGATCCTCGCATTGATCTTGTACATGCAAATCTTGCAGGTCTTCCGTCAACGACTATTATTTCCGCAGAAATTGACCCATTGGAATCGGAGGGCGGGATACTGCAAACCAAACTTTCGGATGCTGGTGTTGCTGTAACGCGCAGATTATATGTGGGAACAACGCATGAATTTTTTGGAACCGCAATATTGGTTCCGGATGCAAAAGATGCGCAGGATTATGCAGCTTCGGAGTTGAAGAAGGCTTTTGGTAAGTAAGCATAATAAGCATTTCACTTCGACATTTACAGAAAAACCGCTCTCAGAGATGAGGCGGTTTTTTGTTTTGACCAGGTTAGAGTATTAATAAAGATTTGATCACTTTATTAGACCGTAAACTAATTTTGCCGGATGTAACTCCTACAATCAGGGAAAGCTATACCTGGCTAGACAATGATTTGGTATTAAAAAAACTTAATATTCTTAACATGAAAAATTTACCTGTTCCGGCTCTTTTTAGATTGATTTTGATAATCATTTTCACCGTAACATACTTCGAAACAAACGCACAGAAATCACAAGTTACTACCAACATCTTTGGCCGGGAAAATCTCATAGCCTGGTGTATCGTGCCTTATGATTCTAAAAATCGCGGGCCTTTGGAGCGGGCAGATATGCTGAATCAGTTAGGAATTAACAAACTCGCATACGATTGGCGGGAAAAGCATATTCCCACTTTTGATGCCGAAATTGAGGCATTGAAGTCGCATGATATTACGTTACAAGCCTTTTGGTTTCATTCAGGGCCAAATCCTGAAAATGACAAAAATCTGGTAACCATTTTGGAAGCACTAAAACGAAATAATGTAAAAACTCAAATCTGGCTGATGATGACCGGCATCAAGGAACCGGATGGAATGACACAGGAAGAAAAGGTAAAAGCGCACGCCAGACCAATCGCTTATATTGCCGGTAAAGCAGCTGAAATTGGTTGTTCCATCGGACTTTACAATCACGGAGGCTGGTATGGAGAACCGGAAAACCAGATAGAAATTATCCATTATTTAAAGAAACCCAACGTTGGCATTGTATACAATTTTCACCATGCAGAAGAACAAATTGATCGGTTTCCCAAATTCTTTCCGCAAATGCTCCCGTATTTAATGGCGGTAAATTTGTCGGGATTGAAAAACGGGAATCCGGTGAAAGTGGTTCCGATTGGGCAGGGAGATGCAGAAACCGAAATGATACGGATTGTAAAAAATAGTAAATACCGGGGCCCGATTGGCATAATAAATGAAGAAACCGCGCCGGATGCGGAGGTTGGGCTTACGATGAATATCGACGGTCTGAAAAAAATATTGAAAGAAATCAATGATTCGGCGGCGTTAAAAACCTACAATTAAAAGCGCACGCCACGATCAAGCAAATCCTGAACTGCTGCTTTGTCATAAATAAAAGGCGTGAGGTTTGTCAGCAATATATAAATGCTGACAAAAACCTCCTGTTAAAAAGATTTTGTAATTCCTTGATTTATACAAGTTTTGACAATCTCTCAGTCCGCTTTTGCCATCTCACTGAGGGTTCCATCAGGTTCATTTGGCTATCCCAGGACAAGAATGATTTTCATTTACTTATCGGATTCTCCTGCTGTCATTTAAATCAAACCTGTACTTTTTCAACCAATACACAAACTTCGGTTACCCATTTTTCAGGATCAGGCTCTTCTCCAGGGTCAGATATGTAAAATTCAACCCGGCATCCCACAAGTCGGCCATCGTCCGGCACGCTGCGCTCTTTGTAGCCATTTTGCTTGATCCATTCTTCGAGCAACATATGCGCCTGGCGCAGGTTTTTATAGTCTCCGGTAAAAGTCAGCGCGGCATATTCTCCCTCCGGAAAAACACTCGAAATTATTCTATTGTCCCCAGCCACTTTTGCCTTTGTAGGTACGCCCACATCTACAACCAGATTACTATTTTCATCCATCGACAGATAACGGAAAAACGCTGCACCGTTTTGTTCTATTTTCTGTTTTGCCATCCAGACGAACACCTCGGATATTAGCGGCGGCAAAACCGTTGGAATTTCAGCCATACTAACTTTTTGCCTGATCGCAACATAAGGTTCTGCTTCAAGAAATTCTTTTTTTGGTTCTGTTGTCATAATAATCTCATTTAAAATCAGGACTGACTTAACGACTTTTCAAAAGCTAAATTACCAGGTTCTTTTAATTTGTGCACGGGTAATACATGACAATTAAAGGGGGAATCTGCGACATGTTTTTTTACCTGATGAGGCTGGTTTTTGGTGTTTAGTGATTTATCTTTTTAATATCCTGAGGCATTTTATTTTCATGTCAAAAAGTGCAATATTGTGTTTATGTACATTGAAAAATGCAAGGAAATATGTTTGATAATCTCGTCCGGCACATACAAAAATTTGTTGCTCTAAATGCGGAGGAACAAATTATATTGAAGTCATATGTGAAAATAGAAAGTGTTAAGAAGAAGCAATTTCTGTTAGAGGAAGGACAGGTATGTCACGCCAACTGGTTTATTGTTAAAGGTTGTCTCAGGAGTTATACGCTTAAAGAAAACGGAAACAAGCAGATGGTCCAGTTTGCAATTGAAAATTGGTGGCTCACGGATTATTTCAGTTTTGAAAATAAAAAACCATCGCAGCTTTTTATTCAGACCGTTGAGGATTGTGAATTGATCAGTATTGACGACAGGACCGCGGAGGAGTTATTCGTCCGGCTTCCGCAGCTGGAACGTTACTTCCGGCTTATCCTTCAAAAATCATTTGCAGCTTCACTAATGCGCTTGCAGTATATGTTCAACCTGTCACCGGAAGAACGTTTTCACCATTTCAACGACAATTTTCCCGCTTTCATTCAGCGCGTTCCACAATATATGCTGGCTTCTTACCTTGGTTTTACACCCGAATTTTTAAGTAAAATCAGAGCAAAAATTGCGGACTCCTGATTTTCTTAACCGTGATTAAGTTTTTTAAGATTGTGAAGCCGGAAATTTGTAGCATCATAAATCAAAAAATAATCATGGAAAAGAGAATCACAATCCCTGTTACAGAACCTGCCGGTTATAAAGCAATACTGGGTCTGGAAAAATATATCGAAAGTACCGGCCTGACCCGGATTCATAAAAATCTTATCAAAATCCGTGCTTCTCAGATCAATGGCTGTGCATATTGTATTGACATGCATACAAAAGAAGCGCGCGCAGCCGGAGAAACGGAACAGCGTATTTACGCATTAAACGCGTGGCGTGAAACGCCGTTTTTTACGGAAGAAGAGCGTGCCGTTCTGGCTATTTCAGAGGAAGTTACATTGATCCAAAATCACGTTTCGGATCAGACTTACAACAATGCTATAACCCTTCTGGGCGATCAGTATGTGGCTCAGGTCATTTTAGCTGCAATTACTATAAATGCCTGGAACAGAATTGGCATCGCGACTAATTTAATGCCTGCTTTGGATTAATCAGGTTTTTTGTTCTGTCAGGTTTTTTGGGTGAATATAGTTTTAATATCCGTCCGACGGCAGAAAAAGCCGTCGGACGGAGGTTGCCCGTCGGATGGCTTTTTGCCATCCGACGGGTTTTTAAAACTTTGAGTTTTCTGCGTAATGTTGATTCGTTTTTGATTTATTTAGAGATAGTTTGATATGAAAATCCGGCAAATTTTCAATGCACAATCCCCACTCTCAAAGCTTTTAAACCAGCGATTCCCTGTAAATCCTCAACATCAAGTTTCTCAATTGTTTTTTCAAGAATATATTCGGCCTGAAGAATTCTTAAATACTCCAGGTATTCTTTTTCTTCTGTCTCGTTGAGATAAACAATGGTGATAAATCCGGTTTTGGTAATCCGTTCCGTGGTTCCCTGAATGTAGGCTTTATCAATCCTTTTTTTTACGATCTCATAACGGGCGTTATAACTTCCATCAATATCAAACCGCTTTTCATCCATACGAAAACGGATATCAATCGTGGCGTGATACACCAGAATGAGCGTGGTGACTTCCAGCGCATAGGGGAGCTGTGGTTTTAACTCATGATGAGCCGCTTCCATTTTACATAAAGTCCGAAGCTGCCATAATCTTAATTGATACAGTTTTAGTAAATCAAATTCCAGTTTTGGCGCTATGGACGAACCGATGTATAAATTATGTTCAATGCCATCCGTTTTGAACCTTTCATAATAATGCGGGAAAATGGCCTGTGCCTTGATCTGGCTTTTATCGAGAACGCTCGCTACTTTTTCATTTATTAATTGAATAGTCGTTTCATATTTTTTACGATACCGGTGAAATTCCCCGGTGTTTTTGTCGGTTTCAACAAAATATCCCTGAATATCTTTAAGAAGATCCGGATCCTTGATTTTTCTCAGATGTTCATGAACGGTATTGTCCAGATACTGGCTTATATAATGCTCTGTCCCGGCTTTTAAAGGTTGGTATATATCAATCAAATACTGACTTATCTGACTTTCCTCTTTTTCCAGCGCGTTCTGGGTTTCCTTATTAATTTCTTCTAAAATCGGCAACAGACATTTAAGCTGTTTTTTCAGATCTTTCTGAACACTTTCGTTCCTCGCCTCCGATGAACCCTTGATGTCAATTTGCCCATACAAGGGGTGGACCGTTGGAAACACAATTTCCTTCAACGAATATTCTTCCCCAATCTGATGCGCCAGAATCAAACGCTGCGCCTCGGCGTAAAATTTCCAGTAGACACTTTTGTGAATGGTGGTATATTGATTCTGGATCACAGCCTGGATCTGATTTTCAAATTCACCTACAATTCTTTCGATCGTATCAATCAGAAAAGGCATGACAATTTCCAGCAGATTGGCATTGATACTGTTCAGAACTTTTGGCCTTGGCGAAACCAGTTCCAGAATACCGTACATATGCTTATTTTTTATCAGCGGAGCTAGAATAAAGCTGCAGATATTCTTTCCGGTAAAGTTATCAGCCAGGTAACTGTCAGGGTTGTCCGTTTGATATTCAATCGTATTGTTGATAGAAAAACTTGTATTCAGTTCAATCAGGTTATAATACGATTTGGCACAAAACAATTTACCGGCTGATTCGCTTTTCCCATCCTGTAAAATATAACTTGGTAGCTGCTGTCCAAATCTGTCAAGACTCAACAAGTCTTCTTCTTTGTCATAAGACGTAAAGCCGACCCTGATATCAGGAACTCTGTAAATGGAGCGAAAGATAGATTCAATGCTATTTTTGAAACCGAAAGAATGATAGCTAAGCAATTTTTCTTTAAGAATCGATACAACATTTTCTACGGTTGAATCGAATAATGTTATGATGGAAAAACCTTTTAGCACAAATGTTCCCGGTGGAATTTTGCGTTTCCACAAATCCAGGTCTTCATAATTATTGACCAGATTATCCACTTCATCCTGGGTTAAAGTCGGCGATTTGTCCGTGGTCACAATTTCCAGAAAATCCGCATTATACATAATCCGGTAATATTTGGTGATACCGCTGGCCGTAGGAATTTCAAAAAAAAGCGGTTGGCTGAAATCCAGAGCAGTTCCATAAAACTGGTTAAGTATCAGACAACAGCTGAAAATATAAAATTGCTGCTGGTTAAAATCTCTGATATTCAGGTTCAGTTCAGTTCCTGCGCCTTTAATTATATTTTTAAACCTTTCAGAGTGATTAAAAAGAACAGAAGAATATGGAAATGTAACGGCTTTGATCTCATTATAGGTAAGCACTTCCGGGAAATAATCAGCCAGCAGACGTTTGATCAAACCTTCATTTTTCTCAATCTGGGCAATATCCGTTAACCCATTTCTAAGCTCAGGAAAGGGCAGGGCATCATGAAGTAGTTTGGAAGCGCTGGCCGCATTTTCATTCTCAGGATCGGCAGCGATTTTTTCCAGATTTTCAAAAATTTGGTAAAAAGAAAGTTGAACCTCAAAAGGGCTGATAAATGACGAAAGCAAATCCATATTTGTATTTTTTCTTACAGCTATAAAAGTAGTGATTTAGGAGATAGGACGGAATTTGATTTGTTGATTCTCTTATTTCAAAGCGAGATTCTATGTAAATTTTAGGGGAAATTTTGTGTATTAAATTCTCATAAAATGTGGCTAATGCTATGCAACTGATAAAAAGGCGTCCGGGAATAGTTTTTTATCCCCTGTGCGTCAATTGTAATTCCCTCCAGTCAAAAAAAATCCGGGCAATAATACCTGCTCATAAAATGTCTTTCATTTTTATCAACAAACTCGATATTAAATAAAAATATGAAAAATGAAATAGCAGTATTGGAGCAAAAACATGAAACTGCGGCCTGGATGCCGGGCGTCACCGACGTCAATCTTAGGATCAATGGTGAAGCGTATGAACTAAAATTGCAGCCATGGGTAAGTCTGCTGGATGCATTGAGAGAATATGCAGATCTGACAGGAACCAAAAAGGGATGTGATCACGGGCAGTGCGGCGCATGTACTGTCTTGTGCAATGGTGACCGGATTCTGAGCTGCCTCACACTGGCGGTGATGCAGGAAGGATCGGAAATAACGACCATAGAAGGGATTGCAAAAGATGGCGAATTACATCCATTGCAAAAAGCGTTTATCGAACATGACGCATTTCAGTGCGGATATTGTACACCCGGTCAGATTTGCAGTGCCATTGGTATGCTAAACGAAAACAAAGCCAGTTCAAGAGCCGATGTGAAGGAACTGATGAGTGGCAACCTTTGTCGCTGCGGCGCAAATACCAATATTATCGACGCGATCATGGAAGTTAAGGAAGGAGGGAACCATGAATAATTTCAGCTATACCCGGGCTCAGAATGTCATTGAGGCGGTTCAGAAAGTAAGTGCTGATGCGGATACAAAATTTGTTGCAGGCGGTACCAATCTGATTGATTTGTGGAAATACAATCTTACACATTTCGGTGCATTGGTTGATGTGAATGCAATTGAAGGATATCATTTGATTGAAGAGAAAAGTGACGGAGGCGTCCGTTTGGGTGCTTTTGCTAAGAATGCGGAAACGGCATATCATCCCATCATAGAAAACAGATATCCGTTATTGTCCAGAGCGATTCTGGCTGGTGCTTCCGCGCAAATCCGCAATATGGCAACCAACGGTGGTAACCTTCTGCAAAGAACCCGCTGTTATTATTTTTATGATTCAACCGTTCCCTGCAACAAACGGGAACCTGGAAGCGGCTGTTCAGCGATTAAAGGATATAACCGTATCATGGCCATTTTTGGTACGAGTGAAAACTGCATTGCGGTTTTCCCATCAGACATGTGTATTGCCCTGGCAGCCCTTGATGCGGTTGTAAATGTAAGCGGCCCGGGAGGCGAGCGCAGTTTACCTTTTGCCGATTTTCATCGATTGCCGGGTGATACACCCCATTTGGACAATAATCTGAATCCTGATGAAATAATTACCAGCATCGATCTTCCTGAAAAAGGATTTTCTAAAAATTACTCTTATCTCAAACTGCGGGACCGAAATTCGTATGCTTTTGCACTGGTTTCTGTGGCAACTGCTTTTGAGCTGGATGGTGATGTAATTAAAGATGCCAGAATTGCCCTGGGCGGTGTTGCCCACAAACCCTGGCGTGTAAAGCAGGCAGAGGAATTTTTGAGGGATAACATGGCTTCCCGCGAAAACTTTGAAACAGCTGCGGAGATTATCATAAAAGACGCAGTTGCCTATGAATACAACAGCTTTAAAGTGGAATTGACCAAAAGAGCAATTGTTCGAAATTGTATTATGGCGCTTAATCCTGAAACGCAATTGCCGGGAGCGCAGCCATCAGCCTAAACTAACCAGGAAATTTATGTCAAACAGACCATCGATAGGGCAACCAATCAGCCGGTTGGAAGGCCCGATGAAAGTAACCGGTTCGGCAAAATATTCGGGAGAATATAATATGCCCGGTTTGCTGCACGGATATGTTGTGAACAGTACCATCGTGAGAGGTGAAATCACAAGCATTAATACGGCAGAGGCCAGAGCATTACCTGGTGTCATCGAAATTTTTACGCATGAAAACCGTCCTTCACTGGCCTGGTTTAATATGCAATATTCCGATATGGATGCGCCGCCGGGTTCGCCATTTCGTCCTTTGTACGACAAAGAAATAAAATATTATGGTCAGCCGATTGCCCTGGTAGTGGCAGAGACTTTTGAATTGGCCAGATATGCAGCTTCGATAGTTTCGGTGACTTATGAGGAGGAGACCTTTTCAACAGATATTCATACCAATCTTGATAAGGCAAGAGCACCGAAGGCTGGGATTGCAATGGCTTTGAAACCACCACCACCCAAGCCGAAGGGCGATTTTGATGCTGCTTATAATAGTTCAGCTGCGCAGGCATCCGGTGAATTTTTTCATGGAACGGAGCATCATAATCCATTGGAATTATTCACCACCACAACAGTATATGAAGGAGATGGCAAGCTGACAATTTATGATAAAACGCAGGGAACTGTCAATTGCCAGTTGTATGTAGGAAATGTTTTTGGTCTGCATTTTAAGGATGTAAGAGTAATTTCGCCATATGTGGGTGGTGCATTTGGTGCAGGTTTACGCCCTCAATATCAATTATTTATGTCAGTAATGGCAGCTTTGGAATTGAAAAGAAATGTAAGGGTAACGTTGGACCGAAGCCAGATGTTTTCGTTTGGATATCGTCCTCCGACAATTCAGAAGACACGTTTTGGTGCAGATTCGGATGGACATGTGACTGCATTAAATCATGAAGCATTCGGGCAGACTTCTCATTTTGAGGATTATACGGAGGTTGTGGTAAACTGGGCAAATATGCTTTATCCTGCTCAGAATACGCTTTTTAAATATGACATGGTTCCATTGGATGTTTTCAGTCCTTTGGATATGCGCGCGCCCGGCGGAAGTACGGGAATCCATGCTATTGAAAGTACAATGGACGATTTGGCCTACAAACTGAAAATTGATCCGCTTCAACTGCGCCTGATCAATTACAGTGTTGATGACGTAAGCATGGATCGTCCTTATTCGAGTAAAGAGTTACGACAATGTTATTTGCAGGGTGCTGAAAAATTTGGGTGGGATAACCGTAACCCTGAACCGCGCAGTATGCGAAAAGGGAATAAACTCGTTGGTTACGGTATGGCAACCGGAATCTGGGAGTCGATGACGATTCCTGCACGGGCAGAAGCTATTATTACAAAAGAAGGAAAACTGTTGGTAAGTAGTGCAGTCACGGATATTGGAACCGGAACATTAACGGTCATGACACAGATTGCCGCTGATGAACTTGGGCTGACCATGGATGACGTAACGTTTTCATATGGTGATAGTAAAATGCCTTTTGCACCTATTCAGGGCGGATCATTTACGGTTTCAACGGTCGGTTCGGCGATAAAAGCGGCGGGTAAAGCTTTAAAGAAGAAATTGCTTAAAAAGGCAGCCGGGATGTCTCATTCGCCTTTCAAAAATATTGAAGTTGAGGATGTTATCTTTGAAAATGGAAATATTGTTTCAAAACAAGATCCATCTGTTTTTATTTCTTTCGTGGATATTGTCGCCGGTAATAAAGGAAAGGAAATCAAGACGATCAATTTCTCAGTTCCCAATGTCCTAAAACTCAAAAAATATTCCCGTGCTGCACACAGTGCTGCTTTTGTGGAAGTGGAGGTTGATGAAGAATTGGGAATCGTTAATGTGACAAGAGCGGTTACTGCCGTTGCTGCGGGAAAAATAATCAATCCAAAAACAGCCAGAAGCCAGATTTTAGGTGGAATGGTCTGGGGTATAAGTAAGGCGCTCCGGGAAGAAACGATTACCGACCATAATTTTGGAAAGTATATGAACACAAATCTGGGTGAATATCATATTCCGGTACACGCGGATATTCATGAACTGGACGTGATTTTCGTTGATGAAAAAGATGAGATCGTCAATGAACTTGGTAGTAAAGGCGTCGGAGAAATTGGCCTGTGTGCTATGCCTCCCGCAATTGCCAACGCTATTTTCCATGCAACCGGAAAAAGAATCAATCAGTTTCCAATCCATTTTGATTCGTTGCTTTAATTGATGTTAGTTTAGATTTGCCTGATAATGTATTTCAACAAAACAGCCGGCCTGATCGCCGGCTGTTTTTGTTTTGGTCAAAAATGATCATCATAACAGGCAAATAAGATGCGGACAATATTATAAATAGAAGAAAGAATATAATGACAGTCGGGAACGTAACCGTATATTGAAACTTCATTTGGTTAAGAATACATTATGTGTTAAACTCGTCCCGCCATTTATGATAAAGGCAAAATAATGATCTGTAAAAAATAACATACGAAATATTATATTTTAACTTCGTTTTCAATTTCCGGATCAATTTAAGCCCGAATTTTTAAGCTCAAAACACCTATAATTTAATTTAGTAATTCGCCAAAATTCCTAAAACACTTAATTATTTCAAATGAATCGCAGAGACGCAATTAAAGATTTATCCATGATTCCGCTGGCCGCAGGTATGGCGCTTCCAAAGACTTCTGCTTCTGAAAAAGCAGTTAGTCAGGCCCAGGTTGCAGCCAGTAAAGAAATCTATCAGGCCATTGGTGTTGAACCAATTATCAACTGCCGCGGAACATTCACCATCATTGGCGGTTCCATCGAAAGGCCTGAAGTAAGAACCGCAATGGACGCAGCAGCCCAGGTCTTTGTACAATATGACGAACTGGCGTTCGGCGCAGGAAAACGCCTTGCCGAACTAACCGGTGCAGAATGGGGCATGGTATCTGCCGGATGTGCTGCTGGTATGAAACACGTTACAGTGGCCTGTGTCACAGGCGGTAATCCTGAAAAACTGATCCGTGTGCCGAATCTTGCGGGATTTGATAAAACGGAAGTTATCATTCCAAGATATTCCCGCAACGTGTATGATCACGCCCTGAGAAATGTCGGGGTAACTTTGGTCACAGTAGATTCTATCGAGGAATTGACCAATGCGATCAGTTCCCGCACCGCCCTGATTTATCTGATGGCTGGTGATGAATCCATGAAAGGCCCGATGTCTTTGGAAGCTATTTCAAAAATTGCCAAGCCGAAAAATGTTCCGGTGATGGTTGATGCAGCGGCCGAGGATTTGACGATTCCCAATGTTCATTTGAAAATGGGTGCTACGGTTGTCATTTACAGTGGTGGAAAAGCACTTTGCGGACCTCAGTGCGCCGGCCTGGTTTTAGGACAAAAAGATTTACTGATGTCTGCCTGGCAGGCAAGTGCACCGCATCACGGTCCGGGCCGTGATAATAAGGTCGGCCGCGAAGAAACCATGGGTATGATTGCAGCAGTGGAAGCCTGGACAAAACGTGATCATGCAGGTGAATGGAAAAGATGGCTTTCGTGGCTTGACAATATTTCTAAAACAGTAACCGCAATTGATGGCGTTAAAACAACGGTTATTGAACCAAAAGACGAGCTTTCTAACCGTACGCCACAGTTAAGGATTTCCTGGGATCCGGCCAAATTTAACATAACCGGGGAAGAAATTGCTGAATTATTTGGCAGAACAAAACCGCGGATTGCTCTGGGAGGCGGGAGCAAAGAAGGTTCTACTTTTATTTCAATTACAACAGGGCAAATGCAGCCGGGCGACGATAAAGTTGTGGCCGACCGCTTTGTTTCTGTAATATCTGAAAAGCGAGTGCCTCAAAAAACTGATATGAAACCTGCGACGGTTGCGCTGAAAGGCCACTGGGATCTTGAAGTTAAATTTTTCTCTTCGATCAGCAAACAATCGCTGATCATTGAGCAGGATGGAAACTGGCTTGAAGGTTCTCATAAAGGCGAATTTTCTGTGCGAGAATTGCAGGGGACAGTTGAAGGAAATGAGGTGAAAATGAGAAGTTCAGATCGTCAGATTGGGGATAATATCACTTTTTCGTTTTCTGGTACAGCCAAAGATGATGCCATGACGGGCTCTATTTATATGGGCGAATATATGACTGCCACTTTCACAGCCAAAAGACATAAATTCAAGGCCAAACGTGAAAAGATTTTCATTCCTTCCGGGCCACCTCTGGCAACTTAGTATCCAGGGATAACTATTTAGCAAATGAGATACTTCGGTATCTCATTTTTTTTGTAATAATTATTAAAAGTAAATGTAAAATTGGGGAATAAATAATTGATTATCAGAGTTTTTCGTTCCGGGCATGCGATTTGCACAACCTTATTTATCCTTGGTATGAAAATTTACCAGCGTGGGTTTTAAGCGTACAAAATCACTTAAAATGCTAAACAAATTTACAATATGGACGAGATAAGAGTGGTTAACATTTTCCAATTTACATCCCAGGAAAAAGAAAGTAATTCCGCTGTAAGAATGCGGGACAATGAGATCAAGGAGACTATCAGGCAGATGGAGAAACTGGCTTCTACCTACAACTTTTACCAGAAACCGGTAACAGTACATTTCTTTGGGGATACAAAATCAAATTTGCGTTTCAGGGTCGAATGCAATGATTCCGAGACAAGGATCCGCATTGAGAATGCACTAAAACTTTTTCAAAAAAACCATTAGGTACTTGCTTTACTCTCTCTTGATATTAAACGTTATTGGTGTGTAGCAATATCACCAAAATTTTACTTCAAAATAATAAAACAAGCTGTTAGTCAGCTTGTTTTATTATTGCATCTGTCAGACTTTTCCATTGAATGCGGGAAAAGGTGATGATGCCGCCAATTCCCACAACAGCATTCCTTAATTGATCCGGGAGTTGTTCACTGTCTTTATTTGTCTTGGTATTTCTGTCATAAACACCGGCAGTCACTTTTGTAGCTTCCCGGGTTATGGTGAATGTACTGGTAGAATCCTGAGAATAAAAATGAGCAATATCCGTATTCGTACTTAACGGATTTGACGCAGGCCTGACCCTGATGCCTATGCTGTCGATATCAGGCGTAGTGTAAGCGTCAATTTTTTCAACTTTTACCCAATCAAATCCATCGCCGGCATTTGAACCAGGACCAGGAATGTCAATTTTAAAATAAGTCCCTTCCTGTAATGTTGTTGTCTGATTGCCAGAGGAATCTGTTAACTGAAATTCGGCCAGCATTTTTCCGGTGATATCATGCCAGTTATTAACATCAAGCAACCGGCTTTTGGCAGTCTGAAAAAGAGCTTTTGCCTGTTCTTCGCTATTGACATCCACACTGCTTTCAACATTAATTTTACTTCCGTCTTCCTGTGCCGGTATAGTGCCTGAATAATTTTTTTCTTCCATTGCTGATATAATTTATGTGAAGTGTATTATCATTTTCTGCTTTTACTCCTGTATGTTATCCAGGGATATATTCCTAAAAGCGCTGGGTGATATATAAAATCGTGCCTATCCACCACCGTGATAAATTGACCCAATTTAGCTGTATCAAAATTTGAAGTTCATGAATTGAGGAAGATATTGGTATAATTTTTTAGTATCTGTTATCATAATCAACAAATTAAATATCATGAAACAATCACAAAGTTCCAACGGCGGGAATCAGAGCCAAAGCCAGAGTCAAGGTAAAGCGCATACGGAAAATAAGGATAACCTTGATAGCAGACATAAAGAAGAGGAAACCGTTAAAGGTGATAATCTGACAAATAACCAGAAGCAGCATTCCAGCTTAGGTAAAAAGAATGATTAGTAAATTGAAATTGTGCCTGGATTTTGTAACAGAAATCCAGGCTTTTTTATATCAGATTTAAAATATTGCGATATGACACAGTCGGATATACCTGAAAATGGAGCATCAGTTAAGTTTCTAAGAATTGATGAAGATGAATGGCGAGAGGGAGAATATGATGGTGAAAATCATTTGTTCATTGAAATATACGCTTTGGAGCCTGCTACCCACAATATGGAAGACATAAAGGAATGGAAATATATTCCTGAGATTGGGTAGAAAATATTGTATAAAACAAAAGCATTGTCTCATCTCCGGACAATGCTTTTGTTTTAAACGCAACGAATTTATTTGTTTTCAGCTGGTTTCTGCTGTTCAAATACCTGATGCGCCACTATACTATCCGGCGTGACAGTCCCCATGGCAACCTGCACTTTATTTTTAAATCCAGAGACCACCTTATCCTTGCCGGCCATTAACGCTTCATAACCATCTTTGGCCACATCGGCGGCGTCTGCCAAGGAGCTTTTATCCTGAACAGCCTTGCTATCCTCCATATCAGCTTTGTTGAAAAAGTCTGTATCTGTTGGGCCGGGCATCAATGCTGTAATCGTGATATCTGTATCTTTCAATTCCTCCCGGATTGCTTCACTGAAAGAAAGAACAAATGCTTTTGTGCCGTGATAAACCGCCTGCCATGGACCGGGAATTTTACTTGCGATCGAGGCCAGGTTAAGGATTTTCCCCGAGCCGCGTGTTGTCATATCCTGTAAAAAACACTTTGTAAGAATAACCAGCGACGAAATATTTAGGTTAATGATATCAATTTCCTGTTCAATATCTGTATCCTTAAAAAGTCCGTACACGCCCTGTCCTGCATCATTTACCAGCACATCAACCTGAATTCCTCTCTGTTTCACCTCCTCATATAAAGAAAAAGCTTCATCCCGGTTGAACAGATCTTTTGAAAAAGTAACCACTTCTATATGATTTTGTCGGAGCTCTGTGGCAGTCGATTCCAGATCGTTCTCATTACGTGCAACGATGATCAGGTTATATTGATCTGCCGCAAAAAGTTTGGCAAGTTCATACCCGATACCACTTGTGGCTCCTGTAATCAATGCATATTTTCCTGAATTGTTCATATCTGATGATTTGTTTGCTGATGAAAAATTTCAGGGTCCCTACAAAAAATATATGCCTCAATTTTTATGTGGAATTACTGACCGGAATGTCAGGTATCTTCTACGAAAGATTATGAAGGTGAATAGGTGGGAAGAAAATTGAAAATCTGCCAGACTGTATATTAAAATAAATTTAATTCAGGGATGCAGAGTATTCATCATGCGCCGACTGCATCTTTGAAACAGGCTGGGTTTTATAATTGGATACAGAGGAGAGCGGGTTAATGCTCATGGGTACTTTTTTATCATCCATGGCCACAACAATAGAAGCGGGGCGTAAAGCATATTTAGACAAACTGCCAGCCTGGTTTTCGGGAAGAGAATTCATCACAACAGAAAAGTGTCCAGTCTCCTCCATTTTTGCTTTGGCGGCTTGGTTTGGCATTTTGTAATTGTGTGTAGAAAAGCCAGGATCGGTTATTGTTTGCGCTTGTGTACCTGAAACAGCTGTTAGGAACAGGAACGAAAAGATTGCCGGGGTTAAGATATTTGACTTTGACATAATTAAAGATGGTTTAAGAATTTCTGCATTTAATAATTATACAAAATTACCTTTCACATCAATAGAAATGTCTATTGTTTTCAAATAAAAAATTATAAAATTCAAATAATTATTTTGAAATAAAATTTGTTTATAAATCCATCGTGATTCCTTTTTGATATTTTAAGATGGGGCATGACTGGCTAATATAAAATAGATTAATTATCATAAATATCTGTTTGTAAATAAATTGACTATTCTTTGTACTATTAAATTAGTCTGATAAAGTTTTTGTAAAAATTAGAGACATATTGAAACACGTGTAAATTTTTGAAATATAATTATTTTCAATTATTATACAATTCAAATATTTATAGTATATTATTACTATTGAAAAAATGATAAGATTGTACATTATTTAAAACTGATAATTCATTTTCTTTGAAGAAAATGATGTAACGTATGACTGCAAGAACACTGGTAATCGGCGATATTCACGGAGCGTATAAAGCTTTGCTTCAAGTATTGGACAAAGTGCAGCTCCGGGAGAATGACAGGCTTATTTTCCTTGGTGATTTTGTTGATGGCTGGCCTGAATCGGCTTTGGTGGTTGAACATTTGATTGTACTTTACAATAAATATTCGTGCATTTTTATAAAAGGAAATCATGATATCTGGTGTGGCACATGGCTGGCAGGAAATGATCCGGACAAATCCTGGCTGGAAAACAGAGGTATGTCAACGATTTTAAGCTATCGGGATTTTGACCAGACAAAAAGATTAAATCATGCCGGCTTTTTTTTAAATCTTGTAGATTATTACATCGATGAAAGTAATAGACTGTTTGTCCACGCAGGTTTTACTTCTTTAAAAGGTCCGCTTGAAGAAATATTTCCATATAACTTCAACAACGACCGCACGCTTTTGGAAACAGCATTGGCCATGGATAAAGATTTATCGCCTGATTCTGTCTTCTATCCCAAAAGGCTGGCACTTTTTACAGAAATTTTTATAGGACATACACCGACCACAAAGTATAATGTTGATGTTCCGATGTATGGCGGAAATCTTTGGAATGTTGATACTGGTGCGGGAAAAGATGGAAAATTAACGGTTATGGATATAGCGACTAAGGAATTCTGGCAAAGTGATAAAGTAAGTGACCTTTACCGCACCTAAAAGTAAAAAGCCAGGTAGCGGCGTTAAATTTTGCAACTACCTGGCTCCTGAGAATGTGTTAATTTACAGGGCATTTCAATACCATTACCGATCGTGCCTGTACATCAATTGAACTTCCCGGATCAAAAAGCTCTTCTTCTTCGCCTATAAAACCATTGCTGGTATCTATTATTTTTTTCCAGCCATCGCCGCACTGTTCAGACGGGAGGGAATATTGTAATGATTCATGATGCGCGTTGAAAATGATATAAAAACTATCGTCCTTAATTCTGTTTCCACTGTAATCAACGCAGCGGATTCCGTTGCCATTGAAATAAACACCCAAAGATTTGGCGAAATCATGATTCCAGCTTTCCTCCGGCATTTCCGTTCCGTTTGGTAGATACCACATGACGTCATCCATGCCAGAGCCTTTAATTGGCAAACCCTGAAACCACCGGCGTCTGCGGAAAGTGGGGTGGTCTTTACAGATATGAATTACTTTTCGGGTAAATTCTCTAAGTTCATGATCAGCATTCTCCCAGTTGAGCCACGAAATCTCGTTGTCCTGACAGTAAGCATTATTATTTCCATGCTGTGTTTTCCCAAATTCATCGCCGGCGATGAGCATAGGAACGCCCTGCGATAGAAATAAAGTTGTCAGGAAATTACGTTTTTGCTGATTTCTTAATGCTATAATCTTCGGATCATCTGTTGGGCCTTCTACACCGCAATTCCAGGAATTGTTTTCTTTTTCACCATCCTCATTGTTTTCGCCATTACCTTCATTATGTTTTTTATTATACGAAACAAGATCGTGCAACGTAAAACCATCATGCGCCGTGATGAAGTTAACACTGGCCGTTGGCCGCCGTGAATCACCTTTGTATAGGTCAGGACTTCCTGTAAAACGCAACGCAAATTCCTGTAACTGACTTTCTGCGCCGCGCCAGTAGTCACGCAGACAATCCCTGTATTTATCATTCCATTCAGCCCATCCGGGCGGGAATTTCCCAACCAGATAACCTTCTTCGCCGGTATCCCAGGGTTCAGCGATCAGTTTCACCTGAGATATAATCGGGTCCTGATGGATGATGGAAAAGAAAGAACTCAAAATATCGGTTTCATGGAGCGTACGCGCCAGCGTGGACGCAAGATCAAATCTAAATCCGTCCACATGCATTTCCGTGACCCAATAACGCAGACTGTCCATAATTAAACCGAGCACAAAAGGCAGCGGCACATTCATTGTATTTCCGGTTCCTGTATAATCCTTATAAAAACGTTGATCCTCCTTTGTCAAACGATAATATGAACGGTTATCAATTCCTTTAAAGGAGAACGTCGGGCCCATATGATTTCCTTCCGCCGTATGGTTATAAACCACGTCGAGTATCACCTCAATGCCCGCTTTATGCAGTTCCTTCACCATATCTTTGAATTCATTCACCTGCTCTCCCATGATACCCGAGCTGGAATAACGGGAATCCGGTGCGAAAAAACCCAAGGTATTATATCCCCAATAATTTGATAAGCCCTGTTCAAGCAAATGCCAGTCAGATACAAAATGATGGACGGGCATTAATTCCAGTGTTGTGATCCCAAGATCTTTTAGATAGTTGATCGTTACGGGATGGGCAAGTGCAGCATAAGTACCTCTGATCTCTTCTGGAATTTCAGGATGCAACTTTGTAAAACCCTTAACATGCGCTTCGTATATGATGGTATCATGATAGGGAATTTTCAATTGTTTATCGCCTTCCCAGTCATAACTTCCGTCAATGACGATCGATTTTGGCATGAAAGGGGCACTATTGGTTTCGCTAAGACTGAGATCCTGCTCACCATTTCCAATTTCATAACCAAAAAGCGCGTCGTCCCATTTCATGTCACCGGCTATGGCTTTTGCATAGGGGTCAGACAAAAGTTTGGCAGGATTAAACCGGTGCCCGTTATGGGGCTGATACGGGCCATATACACGGTAGCCATAAAGTTGGCCGGGTTTTAAACCAGGTACGTGAACATGCCATACATTATGTGTTACTTCTTCAATCTTTATTTTTATATTTTCAAATTCATCATCAGCAGAGTCAAACAGGCAAAGTTCTACGTGCATAGCATTTTCTGAGAATATGGAGAAGTTAACACCTTCACCATCATAGGTTGCTCCCAAAGGATAAGGGCTTCCGGGACAAACACTTATTTCTGACTTTTCAGGTGATTTTATGAGTTCATTTTCGAGATGTTGATCCATGACAAGTAATATTTAATAGCGGTAGGTAATATGACCCTGCGCAGAATAAATATCTATGCCAACATTAGTTTTCAGTATTTTATATTTACAAAAAATGCTTGAAAATCATCCGTGATTGTCGGATTGAAATGGAAAATGTTATAAAAATGATAATGGAATAATCTCCGCTGACTGGCACAGTATTTATCAGCAAGTCATCTAGCTGGAAAATCACTCAAATTCCGGTTTGTAGATATGAATGCAGTAAATACTAGAACCAGAACGCTGGGTATAAATTTTAATAATAAGGGGCTGGCTAATGTAGTTTTGTGGGCTCCGGAAGCAGATCGTGTCGAGATTTTACTTTTTTCGAGCAATATAAAAATACCATTGATCAGCGAAGAATATGGTTACTGGACTCTGGAAACCGATATTATTTTGCCGGGAGATCAGTATAAGTTTATTATCAACGGAGATAAACAGCTTCCTGATCCTGCATCGCTGTCTCAGCCCGAAGGTGTTCATGGTCCGTCGAAGGCAGTTAATCTCAAAACCTTTGCATGGACTGATACCAACTGGAAAAATATACCTTTAAAGGAATACATCACTTACGAATTACATACGGGGACTTTTACGCCGGATGGGACATTTGCTTCCATGGAAGAGAAACTGGATTATCTGGTGGATCTTGGGATTACGGCCATTGAGATCATGCCTGTTTCACAATTTTCGGGTGAAAGAAACTGGGGTTATGATGGCGTATTTCCATTTTGCGTTCAAAATTCCTATGGCGGAGCGGAAGCCTTGCAGCATCTGGTAAATACTTGTCATCAGAAAGGACTGGCTGTTATTCTGGATGTTGTGTATAATCATATTGGCCCGGAAGGAAACCATCTGGAAGAATTTGCACCTTATTTTACAGATAAATACAACACGCCATGGGGGAACGCCATAAATTTTGATGACGCCTGGTGCGACGGTGTCCGACTTTTTTTTATTGAAAATGCATTGATGTGGTTCCGTGATTTTCATATTGATGCGCTGAGAATGGATGCCGTGCATGCGATCAAGGATTTCAGTCCTGTACACATTTTGCAGGAAATTAAGGAGCAGTTGGATTTTCTGGAACATCAAACGGGCGGTTGTCATTACCTCATTGTAGAGCTCGATTTGAATGATACAAGATTTATAAACCGGGTTGACAAAGGTGGATACGGAATGAACGCACAGTGGATTGACGAATTTCATCATGCATTACGCGTCAGTTCTGGTCAGGAAAAGTCTGGTTATTACTCCGACTTTAACGGCATCAAGTCTTTGGCCAAGGCCTATCAGGATGCTTACGTATACGATGGCACGTATTCGGATCACCGAAAGAAAAAGTTCGGTGTTAAGGCTAAGGAAAATGGCGGAGAGCAATTTGTTGTTTTTTCTCAAAATCACGATCAAGTAGGAAATCGAATGCTTGGCGAGCGGACGAGCGAACTTCTTAGTTTTGATATGCAAAAGCTGCTGGCAGGGGCGGTTTTGGCAAGTCCGTATCTGCCTATGTTGTTTATGGGAGAAGAATACAGCGAACCCGGTCGTTTTCAGTATTTTGTAAGTCATACCGATCCTGAATTGGCAGAAGCTGTCAGGAAAGGCAGGAAAAAGGAATTTCAGGCGTTTCATATGGAAGGAGAAGCACCGGATCCCATGAGCGTGGAAGCATTCGAAGGTTCGAAGCTGCAATGGGATTTGATTGATCAGCATCCGCATAAAACGATGCATGCTTACTACAAAAGACTGATAGAAATTCGTAAAAATCAGTCGGCATTGAGCGTTCTGAACAGGAAAGATGTTCAGGTGGAATGTTTTGAAGATAAGGAAGTTATCGTCTTACAGCGTCAGCATAAAATTCAGGACGTCATCAGTTTGATGAATTTTTCAAATAAGTCACAGGAGGTTCATGTTGCAGTTTTTTCGCCTGCGTGGCACAAATTAATTGCTTCTTCGGATGTTTTATGGAATGGATCTACTGATTTACCAGAAACAATAAGCGGCGAAATAACGCTGGTTTTACCACCTCAATCTTTTACAATTTACACCAATCAGTATGAATAATCCGATTGCTACATATCGTTTACAATTTCAGAAAGAATTTAATCTGAACGATTTTGAAGAGGTCATTCCATATCTTCAGAAACTGGGCGTAAGTACCATTTACGCATCACCAATATTCAAATCAACACCGGGAAGTACGCATGGATATGATGGTATCGATCCGAATGAAATTGATCCCGAAATAGGCACTGAAGAGCATTTGAAGCAACTTTGTAAGCGCTTAAAAGAAACCAATATCAGCTGGTTGCAGGATATCGTTCCCAATCACATGGCCTTTCATTCAGGAAATTCATGGCTGATGGACGTTTTGGAAAAAGGTACACAATCTGTTTATGCCACATTTTTTGACATTGCCTGGAACAGCCGTCTTTTTCATGGAAAACTGATGGTTCCTTTTCTCGAATCTGATTTGGAACAGGTTTTGGAAGATGGTAAAGTTACGATCGAATTTGTATCCGGTCGTTTCGTACTGCAATATTCTGATAATGTTTATCCGCTTAATCCATCATCCTATGCAGCGATTTTGGGAAGTAATGAAGAGGCACCGAACCAATCTTTACAACAGATTTTATCACAAATAAAAGATATTACTGACATTGAAGAGCCAAGGGTTTTTTCTGAAAGATGGAATGAACTGATCTTGCAGCTAACTTCTTTGTCGGAAAATGAGCAGATTAAAAGTCTGATCGAAAGAGCATTAAAGGATATAAATGACGATAAAGAAAAACTTAAAGGCATTGTGGATCGTCAAACCTATGCTTTATGTAATTGGAAAAGAACGGATGAACAAATCAATTTCCGACGGTTTTTTACAGTCAACGGATTGATTTGTCTGAACATCCAGAATGAAAATGTTTTTGACGAATATCACAAACTGATAAAAACACTGCTCGCCGAAGGTGTATTTCAGGGTATCAGAATTGATCATATTGACGGCCTTTACAATCCTTCCGGATATCTGGACCAACTTCGTGAACTGGCTGGTGATGATACTTACATTGTGGTTGAAAAAATTCTGGAAAATGGTGAAAATATGCCAAAATCCTGGCCTGTTGAAGGTACAACGGGTTATGAATTTTTGTCATTTGTAAATAATCTGCTGACCAATCAATCAAGCGAAAAGGCTTTTACTGATTTTTATGAGGATCTGACGAATGACAAAGTACCGCCATTAAACCAGCTTCGCGTCAAAAAATCACACATTTTGTATGATTCAATGGCAGGTGAGCTTGAAAATCTTTATCAGCTTTTTGTAGAACTAAATCTGACAGATCCTGAAAGGATAAGTGAAATTGGTAAGGATAAGATTAAAAATACGATTGCCGAATTTCTGATTCATTGTCCCGTTTATCGTTATTATGGCAACGCTTTGCCTCTCGATGAGAATGAAACTGCGGCCGTTCAAAACGTATTAGATGAAGTTAGATCCGTTCATCCGCAGTTAGTTTCAGCTGTTTCTTTATTGGAAGAAATACTTTTGGAGAAACCGAAAGATGCGGATGAGGAATACAAAATCCGCGCTCTTGAATTCTATCAGCGTTGTATGCAATTCACTGGTCCGTTAATGGCAAAAGGTGGTGAGGACACGTTGATGTACACTTATAACCGTTTTATTGGCCATAATGATGTAGGCGATTCCTCAGAAAATTTCGGAATATCGATTGAGGATTTTCACCAGAAAATGAAGCAACGGAAAGCCTATTGGCCGCTTTCCATGAATACTACGTCTACGCACGATACCAAAAGGGGAGAGGATGTAAGGGCGCGGCTGAATGTTCTGACAGATCTTCCAAAGCCATGGTTTGAACATGTAAAGGAATGGCAGGAACTGAATGCGCCGCTTCGTGAAAAGTTTTCCGCACCGGATTCAAATGATGAATATTTAATTTATCAAACCCTGCTCGGGGCATTTCCTATGCCGGGTGAAGATGAGGATGATTTTCCTGAGCGTCTGTCAAAATATCTGCAAAAAGCGCTAAGAGAAGCTAAAACCCATACCACATACGCAGAACCTAATGAAGCATACGAAGAGGGCGTCAAAAAATTCGCTCAGGAATTGTTGAAAAAAGATGGTCCGTTCTGGGATAAATTTTCTTTATTTCATCACAAAACTGCCAACGCCGGTATCGTAAATTCACTCGCTCAGGTTTTGTTGAAATTTACTTGTCCTGGTATTCCGGACGTTTATCAGGGATGCGAATTATGGGATTTTAGTCTGGTTGACCCGGATAACAGAAGGCCGGTTGATTTCCAAAAACGACAGGAATTTTTAACCGATCTTGAAAACTATGATGACCAGCCCCGGCTGCTGGAAAAACTTTGGGAAAACCGTCATAATGCCCAGATAAAACTTTGGCTCACCAATCAGTTATTTCAATTAAGGAAAGAAAATCCGGCACTTTTTGCAGAAGGAACCTATGTGAATCTCGATGTTGAAGGCACTTACAAAAACCATGTTCTGGCCTTTGCCAGGATATATAAACAAACTGTTCTGATCACGATTGTTCCTTTGCACACCGCAATTATTTGTGAAGAACAAATGAAGGAATTATTCGAGCTCGATTGGAAAGATACCGTTATCAAACTTCCATCCGGTGTTAATTCTGAATGGGAAAATTTGTTTACTACAACAAAAACAGAATATCAGGACCAGATACCTGTTTCTGATTTGTTCAAAAGTTTCCCGGTTTGTATCTTAAAAGGTGAGAAAGTCAGGAATGAACGTAGCGCAGGAGTTTTGATGCATATCAGCTCTCTGGCTTCACCTTTTGGCATTGGCGATCTGGGTAAGGAAGCTTTTGCTTTTGCCGATTTTTTGAGCCGTACTAATCAGCGATTCTGGCAGCTGCTACCGTTAAATCCTACGGAAGCTGCGCAGGGAAATTCGCCTTACAGTGCGCTGTCGAGCCGGGCAGGAAATCCTGCATTGATCAGTCCGGAAGTTTTGAAGGCAGAGGGACTACTGGCAAATATTGACCTCTCGGCTTACGAACTTCCTCAGGATGGAAAAACAGATTACGATAAAGCAGAAAAGCTTAAACTTGAAATTCTGGAAAAAGCTTTCACCGTTTTTGATACGCAAAAGGATACTTTTCCAACAGCAGATTTTGATATATTTTGTGAGGAAAATGCGGAATGGCTCGAAGATTTCGCGTTGTATATGGTCCTTCGCAAGCAGCATGATGGAAAACCCTGGATAGATTGGGATGAGTCTTACAAACTGCGCGAACCTGAAAAATTACAAAAGTTGAAGGAATTGGAAGCAGGTCAGATCAGATTTGTAAAATGGGTTCAATACATTTTTGACAAACAATGGAAAGCATTGCGTCAGTATTGTAACGAGCGGGATATCAAACTCATGGGCGATTTGCCTTTTTATGTAAGTTATAATTCCTCAGATGTGTGGGCACATCGTGATCTTTTTCTTTTGGATGATGATGGAAAAATAACCGGGATTGCCGGTGTCCCTCCTGACTCTTTTTCAAGTGATGGACAACTTTGGGGCATGCCTGTATTCAATTGGGAAACTTTAAAAGAACAGAAATATCAATGGTGGGTCGAACGTCTCCGGAAAAATACGGAGCTTTATGACTTGGTTCGTCTGGATCATTTCCGCGCATTTGCAGATTATTGGGAAGTGCCGGGAGGTGAAACAACGGCTGTGAATGGTTCCTGGAAAATGGGTCCGGATGCTGATTTTTTCAATACTATCAAAACTGCCTTGGGAAGTTTGCCTTTTGTCGCAGAAGATTTGGGTAAAAGCAGCCCGGCAGTTTTCAGGTTGCGTGACGAATTTGAGCTTCCTGGAATGAAGGTTTTGCATTTTGCTTTTGAGGATAATATGGCCGGCTCGGATTTTATTCCACACAACTATACCCGGAATTTTATCGTCTATACCGGAACGCATGACAACAATACAACCCTGGGCTGGTTCAGAAAAAATATTGATGAGCAAACCAAAGCCCGGCTTAACGATTATGTTGGATATCCAATAAATGAAAATAACGTCTGCGAGGCGATGATCAGACTTGCCTTTGGATCCGTTGCTAAAACAGCAATTCTTCCCATTCAGGATGTTTTAAATCTGGATGAAAATTCAAAAATGAATAGTCCGGGATCTGATGAAAATAACTGGGTATGGCGACTTTTACCAGGACAGTTGAGCCGTATGGCCGAAACGAAATTAAAACACTGGACAGCTTTGTATAATAGGAGTTGAAAATTTATGACTGTAAGAAGAGAAAATAGCATTCAGGAATAGTTTTTTTGTAGAGGCCGGTGTTGAAAAAATATGAATCAACACCGGCCTTTTTTCATAGGCTCTTTTACTAATTATTTCTCACAGTTTTGACATCATGAAAATGGAAAGGGTAGACTTAAATCTGTTGTCAGTGATCAACCGCATTATTTCTGACTATTCCGACCCTACACAGCATTACCTGGTGATTGCTAATTATTCGTTTCATTATGACGAGCTCACCAATTTTGCACCAGTTTATTTTAACGATGAATCTATTGAAGAAATACAATTAACCGAGGATGGTTTGAGCTGTAAATTCTTTTTCCATAACGAAAAAGCAGATGATCGTTTTACGATCAGAATCCCCTACAATCAGATCGGGCGTATCTCAAAATGTGATGATACAGATTTTATTGATGAGGATGTCCTTTTTCTGAATGAGCAAGTTATGCTTGAAAACCTAAGTCAGATGGTACGGTTTTTTTGGGATTAGCAGCCAAACTATAAAGTATTAACCTGTAATATACTAGTGACCACCCTGTCATAATATGGAAGTTAAACGTACGCACCACCGAAAGAAAAAAGCAGCATGGTATTTTGGAGGATTTTTATTGCTGATTATTGTTATAAGGCTGATCCTCCCATATGTAGTGCTTCATCTGGTCAACAAAAACCTGGCGACTATGAAGGGATACTATGGTCAGGTTAAGGATATTGATCTTGCCATTATTCGTGGAGCTTACAAGATCGACAGCATTTATCTCGACAAAAAAGATACGGTAACATTAAAACAAACTCCCTTTTTTGCTGCGTCCGCAATACATCTTGCGGTAGAATGGAAATCTCTGATTCATGGATCAATCGTTGGCGAAGTCGTTTTGGATAATCCAATGGTAAGATTTACAAAAGACAAGGTTGAGCCAAAAGATGTAGCCCGCGATTCGTCTGCTTTGAAGAAACTTCTTGATGATTTCATGCCTTTGCAAATCAACCGATGTGAAATTAAACAAGGCAGAATAATTTATATTGATCCGAGTTCGAAACCGGCCGTGGATCTTCAGATGACTGATGTCCATATTTTGGCCGAAAACCTGCGGAACAGCTACGATTCCACTGTGGTTTTACCGGCTTCGGTGGATGCTGACGCAACAATTTATGAAGGTAAACTGACCTTTAATGCCAAAGCAAATCCCATGGCCGATAGTCCGACCTTTGATATGAGTGCCGAATTGAAAAATACAAATCTTGTAAAACTCAATGATTTTTTTCAGGCCTATGCCAAAATTGACGTGAATAAAGGGTCATTTGGATTATACTCTGAGGTGGCTGCGAAGGATAGAAAGTTTGCCGGTTATGTAAAACCCTTTTTAAAGGATCTTGATGTTTTAGGCAAAGAAGACAGGAAAGACAATTTGTTGCAGAAAATGTGGGAAGGAGTAGTCGGAACTGCCGGTGTAATTTTAAAAAACCAGCGTAAGGATCAGATTGCGACAAAAATACCATTTCAGGGAGATCTTGATAGTCCGCGGACAAACGTTTGGTATGCTTTGGCTAATGTTCTGCAAAATGCGTTTATACATGCCCTTCAGCCCTCAATTGACAACGACATCAGCATAGGTTCGGTCAAGGTGAAGGGGGATGACAAGAAAACGTTTTTACAAAAAATCTTTTCAAAGGACGACAAAGACAAAAACAACAAGGATAAAAAGAAGGACGAGAAGAAAAAAGAGAAGAATAAAAAGGAGAAAGATAAAAATAAATAAAACCGGGAAATTATGAGTAATCAAAAATTTGACGCAGGTGCGTGGGTTAAAGAAAAAACAGGAACAAAAGGTATGACGGTCGTTCGTTATGTTTCAGAAGGTTCCGATTCTGAAAATGTTATTTGTAAATATGCTGATGAAGAAGGTCATGACGTGGAAGGGGAATTTCCCGAAGCGGATCTGATCTCTTTGGATGATAATTAGTGCTTGTGGATTTTTAAACATAAATTTATTTTTTGTTTGATGATTCTCTGAGAGACGTTTAGAATACGCTCGTTTATTGGACTCATTTTTATTTTAAAAAATTTAATATGACCGATAAAAAAGAATTGTATATAGTTGATGACTCCGCGGACCACCGTTTTCTTCTGGAGAATATTTTTTCTAAATTTTTACCTCAATATCCTGTCCGCTTTTTTGAGGGAGCGCAGGAATTCTATCATTTTCTGATACAGCAGTCTGCTCCGGATTACAAAGGTAAAGAGCCTGGATTGATCATACTGGACTTGAAAATGCCGTTCATTAATGGGTATGAGTTGCTGAAATTGCTGCGCCAGACACCGGATAATGAAAAAACGCAATGGAAAAGTTTGCCAGTGGTTATGATGAGCAGTGAAGAAGCCCCTTTTCAAATCAACCAGTGTTACCAGGCTGGTGCTAATTCATTTTTGACCAAGCCATTATTGGTCGAAGAGCTTCGTGACTTGCTTAAAACTACTTGTCAATATTGGCTGGATTTTAACCGCTCGCCGTCATTGAAACAATTGATTTAATGTAAGTCGTTGTAAATTTGCAAGTTGCTGTTTTCAGGTATGATTTTTTGATGGGTAGTTGTGTAAATAATTCACATAACTTAAATCACAAAAAATGAAAACGATCCTTAAAACAATTTCTATGGCTGGCTTATGTCTGCTTTTGGGCGTGACTGCTTGTAACAGCAAGAAAAGCGAGACTACAAGCAGCGACACTGCTTCTATGGGTACTACACCTGACGGAAATATGGGTTCTGCACCAGCAGACTCCACGATGATGATGGATTCGACCAGTATGGATTCAACTAAAATGTAATATTATTAAGACACCGGAAACTGTATAAAACTGGATTTCAATGTGGAAATCAGAATTTCCTAAAACTTATTTTTATTTCAATGATTAATTCTGGAATCACAAATAACTTGCCGGGTACAGTTTCCGGTGTTTTTTTTACCAAAAAGGATGCTGATATGGCTTATCATGCACTTTTAAAGTTAGGCCATACGGACGATGATATTTCAGTTCTGATGTCAGATGAGACATTAAATAAATATGAAAGACCACATCGGGATGATGCAGAAGAATTTGTAACATCCGAAGAACAGATACTGGACAATAACGCGCACAAAGAAAGGCCAAAAGGTATTATTGCCAGTGCGTTAATTTCTATAACCTCTATGATTTCAATTCCCGGTTTGGGCATTGCAATCTCCAATACACTGTTAAAAAAAATTTATAACCTGACTTCGGAAGATACATCTGAAAAAACGGTTGGGGGTATTTTGGGGGCCAGTGTTCCGGAGGAACATATGGATTCTTACGGCGATCGTATGAAAGAGGGTGGGATTATTATCAGTGTGGATCCAAAAAACGCGCAGGAGAAAAAAGCCATTGTCATGAATTTTAGAGAAAACAATGGTAAGGATATTCTTGGAGATGACGGTTACACAGAAATCTGAAATAAACCAGAGGTTTATGTAACCTCCGGTTCTAAATCTACTAGACTGCGCTATGGTCACCGGAGAAAATCCGCTGGCCATTATTTTTTTCAAATGCCTCAATAATCTCAACTTTGTCCAGCGCATTTTTAGGGCTGACACTAATCATCACACCACCTTCCTGAATGGAGGTTTCGTAATATTCCTTGTGCTCCGCCGGATGCCCGGCACCCATAACAGCACCAATTGTTCCACCTGCAATACTACCTGCTGCTGCTCCGGTAAGTCCTGCTAACAACGGCCCAACCAGTATTAAACCAAAGCCGGGTAAGGCCAGACTTGATCCTATGGCAGCGATAGCACTCACGATGGCACCGGCAGTTCCGCCCAGCAAAGCTCCCCGCCCGGCATCTTCCAGCGTATGTGACGTTTCTATACTTTCTTCTTTGATGCTATTGGAATGCCCAGTATGTGTTGCCTCAGACATGACAACAGAAATATTTTCCCGGGTATATCCTTTATTCAATAATGCTTCATAGGCGCCGTCAGCGTCAGCCATGGTTAAAAAAATGCCGGCCACTCTACCGTTTATTCCTGTATTCGAGTCCATAATTTCGGGTTTTGAGATCAAATAATAGATTCAATATCAAAACTTCTATGCCAATAAATGGGGTTAAATGATTTTGCTTAAATCATCATTTATGAATCGAGTTCACACACTTTCCAGAACAGCGATATTATCTGAGCGGATTTTTTTCGATGGAAAAAGGAAATCGTTTTTCCCGTCAAGAATTCCAGAATTATAAAATCAGAGGCCGGAAATCAATTTTCCGGCCTCTGATTTTAGTAACCTACTTGCGTACATCTTTAATCTGAACGGCTTTGACAGTCGTAGAATCGGAAGTGTCATTTTTCAATTTGTCTTCTTCCGGCGGACAAATAAAATCACAGGACAGAAGACTGGAAAGGATTATCAAAATCAGAATTTTATTTTTCATGTCCTTAAGATGAGCTGTGAAGGTTAATTGCGCTGCGTATTATTGTTTGTTTTTTAAAGTATCCATATCATGTTTCTGGCTTGTGGAGTCAGAATTTAAATTGGACTGATTACTTGGATAACCAGGTTCTTTTTTCTGATTATCACCATCAATTCCAATTGCTGAACGGCTGTCAGCACCACTGCTGTCGTTAGGAGTTGTCTGCGTTGCACTTCCGGATCCGGTGCTATCATTGGAATTTTGTGTTCCGTTATTGCACGAAGTGAAAAACAGGAGCGTCGAAAATGCGAAAGCTGTAATAATTGATTTTGAATTTTTCATGATGTCTGTCTTAGTTATGTTGATTTAATTTGACGTATTCCTTATCAAAAACTTTGCCACCTGCTACCATTCCAAATTTTAAATCCGGCATTAAGGTTATCGTTAAATTTTCGGTTACGGTGGGAAAGTTTCTACCGATAAAATGTCCGCGATTATTAACCCTAAGAATAATGTAAGATTCAAAGAGGCAGACGCCAATGTCCGTCATATTTCTGCAATGAAATTGGCCGTCATAATTGCAATAAACCAATGAGCTGTGGATATCAATATAAAAAAAATAATAAACGGGAAGAGCCGTTGGTGGTATGGGATTTTAACAAGCGGTTGAAAAACAGTGATTAGGATAGGGAAAAGTAATCTCTTCTATTTGTACTTTTTGAATAATGAATTTGAAGCGATTTATCAGGACAGTTGAAATTGTAGTGATGCCTGAGAAGGATCAAAAAATCTTCGTTGCGTATATGTTCTGTGGTTCTGTATTGATGATTAGTTAGTGAAGTGAAGTTGTGGGTGGAGATTGAGTTAGATAATTTTTTAAGGTACTGATGAAAAAAGAAGACGTACATCTTTGGGATATTAATAGAATAGTTTTTGGAGAAGCTCCTCATGTTTTTATGATCGAGGTTTTTATCCGGACAGTTTTCATTTATAGCTTATTACTTGTAGCAGTCCGGTTGATGGGCAAGCGAATGAGTGGACAGCTGACCATTTCTGAAATAGCAGTTATGTTGACTCTGGGAGCCATCGTTTCGCCCGCCATGCAGTCGCCGGGCGTTGGACTTTTGCAGGGTGCGTTTATTTTATTCCTGGCTTTTTCTTTTCAGCGCGGACTTAACTTTTTTGAATTTAAAAGCAGAAAACTGGAAAAGTTAAACCATGGGGAAATTGTGATGATCGTAAAAGACGGCATCATGATGCTTGATGAAATGAAACACATCAAACTTTCCCGGCAGCAATTGTTTGCGGCTTTGCGGACAGAAGGAATTCAGAATCTTGGTCAGGTCGACAGGGTATATCTGGAATCTTTTGGGATTTTCAGTATATACAAATCCAAAGATTCAAAAGCCGGTCTTGATATTTTCCCGCCCGATGATGAAGAAATCAAAGCTTTTTCAGGTACAGATAAATATCACCAGCTTGTTTGTACGAGCTGTGGAAATGTGGATCGGGTGGAGGTTAAGGTAAAACCTTGTCCGGTTTGCAGTGCAGAAAAGTGGCAGAACGCAAGAGTTTCTACAGTAGCAAATTAATTGAAGATCAGATATGAAATCAGAAGATATCCAGCTTAGCGACTGGCAGAGAATACTTCTGGGAGACGTTCCCGGCAGTTTTTTTATTGAGGTAATTTTCAGGACTTTAATCGTTTATATGATTCTGATGGTTTCCATGCGGTTAATGGGGAAACGTATGGAGGCCGCTCTCGGACGAAATGAGATGATCTCTATGGTATCACTTGCTGCCGCAATCGGTATTCCGCTCCAATCTCCGGATCGCGGTTTATTGCCGGCATTAATCATAGCGGTGGTTGTTGTTTTGACACAGCATTTCATAGCCAAAAAGTCTATGGAAAGTGAGAAATTTGAAGAAATTACCCAGGATAATATTGGAGCACTGGTAGAAGACGGGCGTTTAAATCTGGCCATTATGGAGGCTACCAGAATAACAAGGGAGCGGGTTTTCGGGCAGCTTCGTTTTAAGGAAGTTAATCACCTGGGCGAAGTCAAACGGCTATATCTGGAAGCTAACGGCAAATTTACATTTATTGAAAATACTAAACCGGTTGCGGGTTTATCGATTATTCCGACCTGGGATTGTGAATTTAAAATGAGAATAAGCAAAGATTCCAATGAATTGGCCTGCAATCACTGCGGACATATTAAGGAGAAGTATCTGGGAGAAGAGGAATGCGATTCCTGTGGATTTATTGATTGGGTGAAAGCCGTAGAATCAATTTCGGAATAAATAATCCCCGGGAATATTTTCTAATCCGGGGATTTTATTTACGCCACTGCTTTTCTTAAAAGTGGCACTGTAACCTGACTTTTTGTTACTTCGTTTTTAAGAAACAGATAAATGTCATTCAGCCTGTCTATGTGTTCGGTGAATGTTAATTTGGCATCGTAACTTATGTCCTTATCAGCCAATAATGATTTGTACATTTTGATGGTTTTATCTTCTTGTTCCATCAACATTTTTATGACTGAAAACTGGTTATCGGATGAAATGACCAGATTTGGTAAATTATAATTTTCAATTCCACCGCTGATATCGCCTTCGCTTAATGTGCATTTAATCTGATCATAAATCCAGCTGATCTCTTTTTTGAACAAGAGAGAAACCATATATCCCTGGCTGCAAAACTTTCTTATTGAACCCAGATTATCCAAAGTCATCGTTTGTTTATACAAATTTTCGCGTTGACGGTGGGTGTTCCAGAGTTTTGCTATGGTGGAGGATAAAGATAAATTTTCCATGATTTTACTAAATTCGTTACTGCTATAATTGTAAACTTAGTTCTACAAATCTCATGCCACAACTTCCCTGCTTTTACATCTGTTTTTAATTTAGAATTTTAAGTTTTGATTGTGATCTAATTATAGAATTATGATTGCCTCGCTTCTTCATTTTATCATATCCTGATATGTGGATGATTTACCTCATCCACGCCAGTCTATACATCCCGTATCCCTGTCGCATCTGTGTAAAAAGTGTGAATAACTGGCTAATCTAAAAGTAAAATGATGATTACATTTCCGCTGGATCCGTAAGAGATGATGACATTTATGAAGCGCACAAAGATCAGCAGTGAATTTCAGTATGAAAGCAACATTTGAGAATTATAGCGATCTGAGAATTAACAGGTTTCTGAGACTCAAAACCAACGAAAGAAATAAAACCGTTTTTACAGATGGCATAGTTTTAACGTAGCCCCGCAAGGTTTTCCAGGTTTCCGGTCAAAAGATTAGCCGCAGCAAGAAAATTTTAACGAGCCACCCGTCCGACGGTTTTTTCGCCGTCGGACGGGTTATGAAAATCTCAAACCGGCAAAGAATTCAATTTGAATACTACGCATCTAATTACCAAATAAATGAAAAAATTCAACCTCACTGTAATCCTGATTTTCATTCTGCTGCAATCACTTTTTTCAAACGCGCAGACCAAAGTGGCGCCCTTGAAAGTGAAGGAAAATTTCTGGTATAAAAACAGTGTGATTTACAATCTTGAAGTTGGAGTTTTCAAAGACAGCAATGGTGACGGGAGGGGTGATTTTAACGGACTGATCCAAAAACTGGATTACCTGAAAGCCATCGGTATAGACGCCATATGGCTGGCGCCTTTTCAGCCTTCACCTGGCCAGGACGACGGATATGATGTTGCAGATTTTTATGGGGTTGATGAAAAGTTTGGCACGAGTGGAGATTTTACTGAATTTCTTTTTCAGGCCCGGAAGAGAGGAATTCGGGTCATTATGGATCTGGTATTGAACCATACTTCCGACCAGCATCCCTGGTTTCAGAAGTCTCGTGAAAGCAAAGATTCAAAATATCGTGACTGGTATGTCTGGTCAAAAGAAAAACCGAAAGATTGGAATAAAGGCATGGTATTCCCCGGTGTGCAGAAAGAAGTGTGGAGTTTGGATGAAAAAACCGGGGAATATTTTTATCATCGGTTCTATAAATTTCAACCTGACTTAAATTATTCCAATCCGGAGGTTATGCTGGAAAGTCAGCGGATAATCGGCTATTGGCTAAATCAGGGAATTGCAGGATTCCGGCTGGACGCGGTACCGTTTATCATTGAAGTCCCCAAATCAGGTAGTGAAAAACCTAAACTTGATTTCGATTTTTTAAATGATATGCGACAATTTGCCCAATCCAGAAAATCTGACGCCGCCATTCTCGGAGAGGCCAATGTGATGCCGGAAGAAAACCAGAATTATTTTGGTAAAAACGGGGAAGGCATTCAGATGATGTTCAACTTCTTTGCAAATCAATATCTGTTTTATGCTTTGGCAACCGGCGACCTGAAACCTTTTGCGCAAGCCATTGAACAAACAAAGAAGATTCCGGAAGCATCGCAATGGGCTCATTTTTTAAGAAATCATGACGAAATTGATCTGGGCAGATTGACCGATAAACAGCGCAATGCAGTATATGCAAAATTTGGCCCTGATACAACGATGCAGCTTTATGAACGGGGAATCCGCCGCCGTCTTGCACCCATGCTCGGCAACAATAGGAAACACATGGAACTGGCTTACAGTTTACTTTTTTCGTTGCCGGGAGCACCTGTGTTGCGTTACGGAGAAGAACTTGGAATGGGTGATGATCTAAGTTTGAAAGAACGCTTGTCTGTTCGTACACCGATGCAATGGACAGATGAGAAAAATGGTGGATTCACCTCCGCCGATACCGCTTTTCGTCCTGTTATCAGCAAAGGAGATTATGGATATCAGCAGATTAATGTTGCCAGACAATTCAGAGATCCGAATTCACTTTTAAGCTGGACTTCACGTATTATCAAACTCAGGAAATCTTGTCCCGAAATTGGTTTGGGAACGTATTCTTTAATCGATTCCGGTTCTCCGGACATTCTGGCAATTCGTTATGATTATGATGGAAAGTCGCTGATAATCTTACATAATTTCAATCCTCAATCCCGTCAAGCCTCCATTCAATCGGAAAATATGAAAGTTCTTTATGATCTTATCGAAGAGAATCTTGATAAGAAGGCAGATGGTGGAAAGTTTTCAGTTTCACTGGATGGCTACGGCTACAAATGGTATCGCGTCGATCATATCATACCTTGAAAATTCAGATAAATTCTGAGCTTTTCACTGATAAATTTGAAATAAGGAACAGGTTTCTGATGGGGATAGTAATATCGTTTTCAGAGCCTTTTTTTTATGATCGAATAATTCTAAATGATTATATTGATATAACTTACTTGTTATCAAATTTTTATATCAATATTCATAACGGATTTTTGTTGAATTAGTTACCATTTATCCCGTAGTTTAGGTTTTTGCCTGTATATTTTTAATATTGTATAGGTTCGGCGGTTTTAATAAAGTGTAGGACAGCCGAACATATTTCAAGATTAATGGTTTAAATATTGCCAGGTATATTACAAAACCCATGTCAGAAAACTTACCAACCCAAGAAAATAGTAAAAAAGAAGAAAAACATGTACCGATTGTAGCGATTGGTGCATCAGCGGGTGGTTTGGAGGCGATTTCAAGAATTCTCGAAAATTTGTCGCCCGTAACCGGGATGGCATACGTATATATCCAGCATTTATCTCCGACTTACGAAAGTCATCTAACAGATATTCTTGCCAGGCTTACTGCCATGAAGGTGCACGAGGCTACCCATCAGATGCAGATTGAGCCTAATCATATCTATATAATTCCTCCGGATAGAGATATGGAAATCCTGGATGGAGCTTTGACTTTAATTCAGCGTAAACCGCATCCCTTCGTCCATCTGCCAATTGACAGATTTTTCATTTCTTTGGCGGAACGGCAAAAAGATGGAGCGGTGGGAATCATTTTGTCAGGCATGGCGAATGATGGAACGCTGGGTCTGAAAGCGATAAAGGTGGCCGGCGGTATCACCATTGCCCAGGATGAAAGTGCCAGACAACAGAGTATGCCAAAATCTGCAATTACCGAAGGCGTTGTAGATCTTGTGCTTTCGCCAGTGGAAATAGCCAGAGAACTGGAACGTCTGAGCGGGCAAACGGCTGTTTTTAAACTAACGGCTACCTCGCAGGAGGATTTGGAAGAAGAATCAAATGATGAGGATTTGAAGAGAATTCTGCAATTCGTTAAACGTGCGGTTGGTGTAGATTTTGACCATTATAAAATGTCAACGATCAGGAGAAGGATTGTAAGGAGAATGCTTCTTTATAAACTGGACACGCTGAACGACTATGCGGTTTATTTAAAACAACATCCCAATGAAGCCAGCACACTTTACAATGATCTGCTGATCAACGTGACCAATTTCTTTCGGGATACCGAAACGATGGATTATCTCAAAAAGAAATTATTTCCGCAGATCATCAAAACAAAAGCCGCTGGTGACACGATACGTATCTGGATTCCGGCGTGTTCAACGGGGCAGGAGGCATATTCTATTGCCATGATGCTGATAGAATTATTGGGTGAAACATCGGGAATATCCATACAAATATTTGCCAGTGATTTGAGTGATCCCGCTATTGCGAGGGCCAGGCACGGACTTTATTCAAAAAGCGAGATTGTCGACGTTTCAGCAACCCGTCTGACAAGGTTTTTTATTAATAAAGATGACCAGTTCCAGGTCAAAAAGTCAATCAGGGATTTATGTGTTTTTGCGCCGCATAACGTTTTGAAGGATCCTCCGTTTTCACGACTTGACCTGATCAGCTGCCGTAATCTGATGATTTATCTTGATACGGTTTACCAGCAAAAAGTAATGGGAACATTCCATTATGCTTTGAATCCGGAAGGTTTTCTTCTTTTAGGAAATTCAGAAGCCGTCGGAAGTGCGGTGTCACTTTTCTCTCAGATTGACAAAAGGCAGAAGATATTTATTCGCAAAAGCAGGGATGCAAGTAAGGCAACTTTTGATATGAATTTACGCTGGCGCGTGGCCGCCCGTCTGGGACATGTCGGAAGTGGAAGTATTCAGTCCAAAATATCTGAACTTCCGGCACCTGTCAAAGATCTGGATAAGGAGGTGGATGCTTTGTTGTTGACAAAATACGTTCCGGCCAGTGTCATCGTTGACCAGGATCTGGAAATTCTGCAATTCCGGGGATCTACCGGGCTTTTTCTTGAACATTCTCCCGGAAAGGCCAGCTTCAATTTACTGAAAATGGCTCGTCCGTCCCTGGTTTTTGAATTAAGAAATACGATCCATAAAAGCAGGAAATCAGGAGAGATTTCCCGGAAAACCGGTCTGGAAATGATCGTTAATGACCGGACGCATTATGTTGAAATTGAAGTTGTACCAATAAGAAATACTCCCGACCAGTCACTTTTTCTGGTGTTATTTGAAGAGGTTATGCCGGGTGTCTTACTGGAAGACAAAGTTGCCAATTTCAGGGACGACCGTATCAAACAACTTGAAATGGAGCTGTCGTCTTTGCGGAAAGATATGCATTCGATCATTGAGGAGCAGGAAAAAAGCAATGAAGAACTGCAGTCAGCCAATGAAGAGATTGTAAGCAGTAACGAAGAACTGCAAAGCATCAACGAAGAGCTAGAAACCAGTAAGGAAGAAATTGAATCAACCAATGAGGAATTACTGACGATCAATCAGGAGCTTATAACCCGTAATGATCAGCTGACGGAGGCTTATGGATATGCCGAAGCAATATTCAGTACGATTGGAGAGGCAACGCTCGTTTTGGACAAAGACCTTACAGTCAAAAGTGCAAACAAAGCTTTTTATAAGATATTCCATGTACAGGAAGAACATATCGAAGGGCGAATGTTTTATGAGCTGGACAAACGCCAGTGGGATATCGCGCAGCTTCGTCAGTTGCTGGAAGAGGTTATAACCAACAATGCACACATAAAATCATATGAAGTTTGTCTGAATTTTCAGGGACTTGGAGAAAAAACCATGTTGCTGCATGCAAGGAAAGTAGTTCAGCATGAGCGAAAAGAGGCAATTCTTCTTGTCATTGAAGATATTACCGAACACCGTCGTGTGCAGCGTATGCTGGAAGAACGCCAGGCATGGTTTCATGATATGATTGATTATGCGCCTGCTCTGGTTTGGGTAACCGGCCAGGACAGCCGGATTAATTTTTTAAACAAGGCATTACTGGAATTTACGGGTCACGATGTGACGACTTCAGGCTACGATTTCACAAGTTATATCCATGAAGACGACCGCGAGCCATATCTGGCAGCCTGCACTAAAAATTTCCTGGACAAACAAATATTCAGCATTGAGTATCGTCTGAAAAGAAATGACGGTACTTACAGGTGGGTGCTGGAAACGGCAAAACCAATGTTTTCTCCTGATGGGAAATTTACAGGATATATAGGAAACGGTACGGAGATACACCTTCAGAAAACCCTTTCCGAGCAGCTAAATCTGCACGTGCAGCAGAGAACACAGGAATTGAGAGATACCAATGCTGAGCTACATACATCCAATAAAGAACTTACCAAAACGGCCGACAGGTTACTCAGTGTTTTAAACGGCGTGCCAGCAGCCATTACTTTGATGGAAGTAATCAGGGACGAAAAAACGGGGGAGGCTGTTGATTTTTCGATCTCTGTATATAACAAACAGGTGCTGGATCTGACTGGTTACACCGAAGAAAATATTCACAGAAATTCGTTTGTAGAAAATAAACCAAAATTAAAAACGCCGGAGCTTCTTAATTTATATATTCAGGTACTAAAAACCGGTGAGCCGGTATACAAGGAAATTGCCGATATTTTTCCGGGGAACAACAGTTTTCATGCTTTTTTTATAACGCGCCAAATTGATAAAGACGGTGTGGTTGTCACCATTCTTGATATATCTGAACGGAAAATCGCAGATAAAAAACTTATCAAGAGTCTGGAAAGTTTGCAGGCTGTGCTTGATTGTTCTCCGGGATCGATTAGTTATCTAAAACCCTTTTATAATGAAAATCAGGAGGTTGAAGATTTTATTCTGGTTGTGAGCAATCAGAAATTCGCCAGTGAATTTCATAAACCGCTTAGCGAACTTGTGGATAGTCGCGCCACAGAATTATACCCTCCTGATGCGATTGCCAAAATGAAAAATGTGCTGATCACGGGAGAATATTTTTACGAAGAAATCTATTTTCCTGAGGATAAAAAATGGTCGGGTATGTCTATTATCAGGCACAACCGTGGAGTGGTCATTGCCGGGATGAATATCACTTCTTTAAAAGATGCCGAACAGCAGCAGATGAAATGGATGCAGCAACTGGAAGAATCGAACGGAATGATTCAGTCTCTTGAAAAAATGCGTCAGTATATCAGTCATCGTGGCGAATTTCTACGGGCAACTTCTCATGATCTGCGGGGTAGTTTTGGAATTATCACCGGTGCTACGGCACTTTTAAATTTAATGGATACGGAGGAGCAGCGCGCGCGATCACTGGAAATGATACAGCGAAACCTTCGTCAGGTTACCTACATGATGAATCAGCTACTGGATTATTCACGGTTGGAAGCAGGCCAGGAGAGACTTGAAATTTCAACTTTCGATGTTTCAGATGTTTTGAACGAGCTTAGTGAAAGTATGATCCCGCTGGCAAAGGACAAAAATTTGTGGTTAAAAATTGACGGAACTGATCAGTTGATCATCGATGGTGATCTGGTGAAAATCAGAAGAATTGTTCAAAATCTGGTTTTAAATGCAATCAGATATACAAAAAATGGTGGAGTCAGCATCAAGTGGGGCAAACCGGAAAATACGGAAATGGTAAATGGTTTTGATGAACAGCAATGGTTTATGGATATAGAAGATACAGGTTTAGGTATGCCTGGTTCACTTTTATCCAAACTAACGGATGTATCCGAAGAGGTCAGGCAAGTCATGGGACAAAGTTCTGCTTCTGCAACGGGTGAAGGGATCGGATTGTTCATAGTGAAGCGTTTGTGTGAATTATTAGGCGCAAAACTCTCCATCGAAAGTAATAAAGATGAAGGAACGTTATTCAGGATTCTGTTACCCGTCAGCTATAAAATTTAGAAAATGGAATGGTTTTTGTCAAAGCAGCTTCCTATAAGCCATTTCTAATTTTATCGAACCTTTTGTTATGACAAATACAAACCAGAAAGAATCAATAATCTCGGCAAAAACTGCCTTAATGGTTACGGTGGGAGCAGGGATATTTGCCCTGGCAAAAACAATTTATAAGGAGATCAATAAATTTGATATTAAAAACAAGGTAGTGGTCATCACCGGAGGTTCAAGAGGTTTGGGTCTTGCAATGGCCAGAGTATTGGCGTCGAAAGGAGCCAAACTCGCCATTTGCGCCCGAACCGCAAGTCAGCTGGAAACCGCACGGATAGAACTGGAAGAACTGGGAGCAGAAGTGATTACGATCCGTATGGATGTGAGTGATCAAATTGAAGTGCAGAGGATGATCAAGGCAGTGTATGAGCATTATGGACAGCTCGATGTGTTGATAAACAATGCAGGAATTATCACGGTCGGCCCGGAAAATGTGATGGAGATTCAGGATTATAAAAAGGTAATGGACACAAATTTCTGGTCTGCGCTTTATTCCATCAAAGCTGCGTTGCCCATATTTTTACAACAAGGTGAAGGCCGGATTGTAAATATTGCATCAATTGGCGGAAAGGTTGCTGTGCCTCATCTCTTGCCTTATAGTGTAAGTAAATTTGCCCTGGTGGGCCTTTCGGAAGGCTTAAATGCAGAATTAAAGAAAGATAATATTCATGTAACAACTGTGATTCCTAATCTGATGCAGACTGGCAGTCCAAGGAATGTTACAGTAAAAGGTGATCATGAATCCGAGTATGCCTGGTTTAAACTGGCAGATTCCTCATCCTTGTTATCACAAAAAGCAGAAAGTGCGGCCAAACAAATTGTGAAAGCACTTGAACAGGGTGAAAATGAACTCATATTGACACAATTGGGAAAAGTTGCGGTAGGTTTGCAGGGACTTTTACCCGGAAGTATTAATTCGCTCATGCAGGTTGCCAATCATTTTCTTCCCAAAGGAAATAATCTTCAGGAGAAAAAAGGTTTTGAAAGTGAATCCGAATTATCAAACGGGCCGGCAGCGGCAAATTCTGATGAAGCTGCCGCTGAATTTAATGAAGTTTAGATAAGAAGTGTTTAAAACAAACAGTAACAACAGTAAGTTGAAATTACTGGCACGATAATTGCGAATAGTCAATTGTAATTCTCTTTTAAGTAAAAAAACAAGAATATGAAAATGCAATGGATTGTTAACACGCTGGGTATAATGCTTATATCCCTATCGTTGTCCGCACAAGTGGTTTCAAAGGATTCCCTAAATACTTTACAGCAGCAAAAGGAGTCGCTTGAAATAAGCAAAAAGCTTAATGAAAGAAAAATAGAACTGGCAAAATTGGAAAATCAGCTGGCTGAGGCAACCAATGAAGTATCAAAGACAGCGGAGCAAGCTCAGAAGTCTGCTGATGAAAATGGCAAACAGGCAGCAAATCTTGCCAATGATGCACAGGATAGAAAACTGGCAAAAAGAGCACGTCAAAGTGCTAATGAAGCCGAAAGAGATGCAAAGCGTGCCCGTAAAGCATCTGATAATTTAGAAGGTCTGAAAAAAGATATTGAATCTTTAAGAAGCAAAATCGCTGATGACGAAGCCAAACTGGCACCAAAGAATTAATTAGTATATTGTTTACTAGTCTGCGTATTAGAAAGTCCGGAAAATCCGGACTTTTTTTGTGACTTGTATTCAACAAAGCTGCAAGTAAATATTATCTCTAATCAGTAAAAAATATTTGATGTGTTTTACCGGGTATAAACCATACGCTCCGATCTTACCTAAGTAAACCTGAACTGCTGCTTTTCAGAAAACGAACAATCCAAATATCAGACTGAAATATGAAAATTGTAAATTTTACCTTTCTTTTTTTATTGATCACTACTTTGACTTTCGCACAATCCGGAAAAGTCTATGACAATTTATCGCTGCCCAGCAAGCTTCTGAAATCAGAAAGAAAATATGCAATTTATCTTCCTCCGGATTATGCAACCTCCGAAAGAAGTTATCCCGTTTTGTACTTGCTTCATGGTGCCGGTGATAACCATACGGGTTGGGTACAATTTGGAGAAGTTTTAAATATTACCGACATGGCCATCAGGGATGGTTTGGCAACGCCAATGATCATCGTAATGCCCGATGCTGATACCGGGAGAAGGGGATACTTTAATGATGTGAAAGGGGATTGGGCTTATGAAGATTTTTTCTTTCAGGAGCTAATGCCCGCGGTTGAAAAGAAATTCAGAATAAAAACTGAAAAGCGTTTCCGTGCCGTGGCAGGTCTGTCGATGGGTGGCGGTGGAAGTTTTATGTATGCCCTGCATCACCCTGAACTTTTCTCATCTGCCTGTCCGCTAAGCGCATATACCGGTCCGATCACGCTGGAAGATGCCAGAAAAAATATGTTAAAAACAAATCCTAACTTACAGGATTCTACGATACAAAATTATTACAATCGTCATAATGCTTTGGCTCTGATTGACAAAATCCCTGATACGCAAAAGAAAGCTGTACGCTGGTATATCGATTGTGGCGACGACGATTTTTTGTTCGAGGGTAATAGTCTGGCACACATTGCTTTAAGAAAAAAGGAGATACCTCATGAATTCCGTATCCGGGATGGCGCGCACAACTGGACATACTGGCGTGATGCACTGCCAACCGTGCTGGAATTTGTCTCTCAGGGTTTTCATCAGTATTAAACAGACAACCGTTCTGAATTATTTATTCCATGAGTCATGAAATTCTTCCGGGGATCAAACAATTTGATCTGACAGGTAAATGTGCAATAATTACCGGTGGTTCGCGCGGACTTGGTTATGCTATGGCAGCCGGACTGGCCTCCGCCGGTGCAAACCTGATGCTCGTGAACAGGAATGCCGAAGAAGGTAAAATTGCAGCTCAGCAACTGGAAGCGGACTTTGGCACCAAAGTGGTTTCCTATTCCGCAGACATCACCATCGAATCGGAAGCCGGTTTAATGGCGGAAGCTGCATTTAATACTTTTGGTAAAATTGATATTCTGATCAACAGCGCCGGGATTAATATTCGCGGTGCTATCGATGAATTGTCCTATGAGGATTTCACGAAGGTGATGAATGTGAACGTAAACGGAACCTGGCTTAGCGCCCGAGCGGTTACGCCTTTTATGAAAAAAAATGGAAGCGGCCGGATTATAAATCTGGCCAGTACTTTGGGCCTTATCGGCCTGGCAAACCGCACGCCATACACGGCCAGCAAAGGTGCCGTGGTGAATATGACCAGAGCACTTGCGATTGAACTTGCGCCATTCAATATTATGGTCAACGCCATTTGTCCCGGTCCGTTTCTGACAGCCATGAATATTCCGATTAAGGATAGCGAAGATGCTATTAAAACAGTGTTGGGTGCTACTGCATTAGGCCGTTGGGCCGAATTACATGAAATTCAGGGAGCTGCTATTTTCCTTGCCAGTGATGCAGCAAGTTATATGGTAGGTTCCATTTTAACGGTTGACGGCGGCTGGACTGCAAAATAAATTGCTTCAGGAATATTCTCAATTCCCTCTCTTTTATTATCCCTTTCAAAAAATTTCAAACTGCTGCCTGTAATGTTGAATTTTATAGAATTGTAATTCTATAATTTCAATGAATGCCACAAACAAATCAATTGTAACGTATACTTTTATAGTTGTCAGAATTCGATTGTTTGATTTTCTTTGAAGTTAGGTATAATTATTTTATCTAATTAATTCCAGGAACTGATGTATGTTAGATAATTAATTTCTATAAAGTCCGTTTTTAAACTTTGTTTATTTGGTAAAATAAAACTTCATCCAAATTTTTAAATTCGTCATAGCAGATAGAATTTTTAAAGTTTGTGTGAATTGTATATGAATAGAAATGCCTGATTGCATGCAAATTTGTGTGGGATAAAAAGGCTTTTTAGCGTTTAGGGTTGCATATTTAATAATCGTTATGGAAAATTTAGAAAGAGATAATGTCTTTCGGGAAGAGATTTCCGAAGCTTCCGACTTTAAGTTCGGGAGTAAGGTGGTTAAAGTTTTCGATGATATGGTGAACCGTTCGGTGCCACATTATGGAGAAATTCAAAGGATGGTCGCGGAACTCGCTGCCGATCATGCAAAAATAGGGACGTTGGTTTATGATTTGGGCTGTTCTACCGGTACTACCCTGATCGGGTTAAATACATTGGTTCCTGAGGATATTTCTTTTGTAGGCATAGATGAATCGGATGAAATGCTTGTGAAATGCGATGCCAAACTCCGTGAATCTGAATTCTCCCGTCCATACGAATTACGCGCCGCAGACCTTCATGGCGATCTTAATATTGAAAATGCATCGGTAGTGATTCTTTGCTTAACACTTCAGTTTCTTCGTCCCATCTATCGTAAAAGATGTCTGGAAAACATTTACAAGGGCCTGAATCCTGGCGGAACTTTAATCCTGGTAGAAAAAATTCTGGCAGAAGATAGTATGTTCAATCGTGATTTTATTAAATATTATTACGATTACAAACGTCGTAACAATTACAGCGATCTGGAAATATCACAAAAAAGAGAGGCACTGGAAAACGTCCTGATCCCTTACAAACTTTCAGAAAACATTTTTATGCTTGAAGATGTGGGATTTGCCCACTGCGAAACCTTTTTTAAATGGTACAATTTTGCCGGAATTATAGCTCATAAAAAATGATCACAATAGGGAATTTCTTTTTCAGGTTTAGAAACATTTTGTTTATTTTTCTCTATCTGCTGCTTTTTTTACCATCGCCGGATATTTTTACAAAGGCGCGTTTTGGAGAAAATTATCATATCTGGCCCATCGTTATCGGTTTGCTTGTCACGATTTTGGGAGAAGCCATCCGTGGTGCCACAATCGGATTGGCCTACATCATTCGTGGTGGTAAGGATAAAAAAGTCCATGCCGAAAATCTTGTTACCGAGGGAATTTTTAAACACTGTCGCAATCCGCTTTATGTGGGAAATATATTGATGCTGCTGGGTGTTGGTATCCTTTCAAATTCCTGGATTTATTTGGGCATTGTGTTTCCGGTTTTCCTGTTCATCTATCAGTCGATCGTGATGGCAGAAGAAAATTTTCTTCAAAATAAATTCGGGTTTGATTTTACAAATTATTGTCAGCGTGTAAACCGTTGGGTTATTAATTTCAAGGGAATTGAGACAACCTTTTCCGAAATGAAATTCAACTATAAGAGATGGCTGATCAAGGAATACAATACGCTTTTCATATGGCTGGTTGGTATCGCAGCGATTATTCTGTTTGAATACGAACATCTTGTTCCTGATCAGGATATCCGGGTCGGAATATTTTTATCAATATTCGTATCGCTCGGTATTGTATATGGCTATGTCCGTTATCTGAAAAAATCAGGCAAAATGACAGATCGGGTTAGTTAATCACAGCTCCGTCAGAACTTCCTGAATAAGAAAGGAAGTTCTGACGGAGCTGGGTGTTTTAAGAAGCTGGTGTTTTGCTATAAACAGGAATTTAAAAAGTGGCCTGGAAAAAATATAACTTGTCAAAGAAATTATTTATTCTAAAAACGGGTTATTTTTGCCAGAATCACCTAACAAAGCAAAACATACATGAAGCTTTTGCTCATAGAAGATGAACCGAGCGTAATATCACTTATTCAACGAAGCTTATCCGCGGCGGGTCATGAAATCACGGTTGCCATGGATGGGAAATCGGGTTTGGAAATGGCACTGAAACACCAGTTTGACCTGATTATTCTGGATTTAATGTTGCCAGTAATGAATGGAATGGAAGTTTGCAGAAACATCAGAAACGCAAATTCTTCAACTCCGGTTTTGATGTTGACTGCATTGGGTACCACTGAAAATATAGTTTCGGGACTAGATGCCGGTGCCGACGATTACATGACAAAACCATTCAAACTGGCCGAACTTGAAGCAAGGATACGAACCTTGACAAGACGCACTAAGGAGCCTGAAAAAGTATCCAGTACTGATTTTTTAAAAATGGGCGACTTGGTTTTGGATAAAATTACCAAAACTGTAACCCGCAACGGTCAACCGATCACAGTCACCGCGACAGAATTCCGACTGTTGGAATTTTTGCTATCCAATCAAAATCGTGTACTTAACCGGATGGAAATCCTGGAAAATGTCTGGGATATTAACTTCAATCTCGGGACAAATGTCGTTGATGTTTATATCAATTATCTTCGCAAAAAAATTGATAAAAACAGTTCGGTAAAATTGATTCATACCGTTTTTGGAATGGGATATGTGATGCGCCAGACTTATGAAGATCCAAAATAGAATTGTACTTATCTTCACAGTACTCACAGCGGGAATCATCTTGTCGCTCAGTATTTTCCTATACATTTTCACATCAGGAAGCATTGCTGCCAGTTTTTACCACCGGCTGGAAGTCCGCGCAAAAATAGTTGGTCATGCCGCGTTGCAGAAGAATAAATCCCATACTTCAATTTATTATGACATCAAGGAAAATCATTTGGGCGATCTTCCCTTTGAACAACATCATATAATTTGGAAAGAGGACCTGAAAAAGGCGGATAGTTTAAGGAAAAAGCTACCCATGCCGCAGACGTTCTACGATGCAATTATCAGAAAACAGCCTGCCAGATTCTTTAAGGGTGATACTTCCTACGTAGGAATGAACATTACCCAGTCAGGTGAAAATATCATCGTATTATCTTCGGCCGTTGATCTTTATGGATTGGAGGAAATGGAAAATCTGAAAAATCTGCTTACTACCGGATTTCTGATTTCACTATTATTTGTCTTCACCTTTGGTAAACTATTTTCCATTCAGATTTTTAGTCCCATAAGACGTATCATCCGTAATGTGAAGGGTATCAGCGCGCATAATCTTAATCAGCGTTTGGCAGTAGATTCCAATAAAGACGAGATATCGGATCTTGCCGCCACATTCAACGACATGCTCGACAGACTGGAAATAACTTTCGATATCCAGAATAATTTCGTCAGTAATGCATCTCATGAGTTCAAAACGCCGCTTACCATAATCAGTGGCGAATCACAGCTTAATCTTTTTGATTCAGGTATTTCGGAGCCGGTAAGGGAATCTTTTAAAACGATTTTTCGCGAATCTGAAAAAATGGAGCACCTGACTGACAGTATGTTAAGTTTGGCGCAAACTGGTTTTGATGGAAAAAAGGAAAAGTGGGAAGCTATTCGGGTCGATGAACTGATGTTTGCGGTGAAAGAAACTTCTGACAAAATAATGCCGGGGAACAGCGTTGAAATTAACCTAGACGAACTGCCTGAGAATGAACAAAAACTGATTATCAGCGGAAATGAAACGTTATTAAAAGCAGCTTTTTCTAATATCGTACTTAACAGTTGTAAATATTCTGATAACAAACCAGTTCTGATCAAAATCAGTGCTGATGAAAAATACGTTATTGTCGAAATAACCGATCAGGGAATTGGTATTCCGGACAGAGAAATGAGCCAGATTTTTGTGCCGTTTTTCAGGGCATCCAATACCGGGAAATATAAAGGTTATGGCATCGGCCTTCCTTTGGCAAATAATATTATCAAACTGCACCAGGGAAATATCGTGGTGGATAGTGAAGTAGGCGTAGGGACACGCTTTATCATTTATCTGCCCACAGAAATTTAACTTCCTCACCGTATTCTAATATTCTTACAGGATTTTAATAACTCACTTAGCGGATTATAACCTCGTTTTTAACTGGTGCTAATACGCCGGATGTAACATTGTATCATCAAATTATTGATCAAATACCTTGTTTTACAAAACGATAGGATTATGAAAACGGTAATAATAGTGAGTGATTTTAGCAGGGAATCTTTTCAGGTGGCCGAAAAAATCGTTAGCAATTCGACAGAGCCACTTCGGGTTCTTTTTACTCACCTTTTTCATATCGCAGACGATATCCAGGATCTGCTGTTTTCAAATTACCGTAAAAAAGAATATGAATTTGTATCAGAATCATTTTATCAGGCTTGTGAGCTGTTGAAATCTGATTTTCCTGATATTTTGAAAAGTGTTGAGGTAGAATTTTTTTACGGAAGCAGACTTGCGCTTTTCAAGAATTTCCTCGACTACAACCGCGCCGATTTCATTGCATTCTCCGAAAGTTATGGTATTCCGAAATTAGCAAAAAGTAGTATCGATGCTTTACCGGTAATCCGTAAAGCAGGCATTCCACTCATCAATACAGATAAAATCCTTTCACCTGAATTTATTGATTCTAACAATGAAAGATAAACTATCAGACTGACACCAAGTAAATTATAAATTCTGCATATGCTACTTAAAAAGAATATTCCTGTCCGATATATTTTTGGGAAAATAAAATATGAAATTCTGTTTGTAACAATTTATGGTCTTACGATCGAAGTCATATACCAGAATTTTCATATCACCAACATCAGTATTCCAATGACTGTCCCAACGGTTTTGGGTACAATTATTTCGCTCTTGCTGGCATTTCGTTCCAATCAGGCCTACGACAGATGGTGGGAGGCGCGGATCATTTGGGGTGCTATTGTAAATGATTCGCGGACCCTTGCACGTCAGGTGCTTTTTTTGATTGATGATCCGTATCAACCGGAAAATATTGAAGCATTTAAAAATCGTTTTATTCAGAGACAGATCGCCTGGTGTTATGCACTGGGCCATGGACTTCGGAAGGATGATCCTATGCCGGCCGTGCGAAATTTTATTTCTGAGGAAGAGGCTGACGATCTTCGTGGATACGACAACAAGCATGTTGGATTGATACAGTTACATGCCCGGGACCTAAATAATGCATTGAAACAAGGTTGGGTAAATCCATATCAGCAAATTCAGATTGACAGCACTATCACTCGTTTGTGCGATGCTATGGGTAAATGTGAAAGAATAAAAAATACCGTTTTTCCTGCTACGTATAGCCTGTATATCCACATAGCATTGCACTTTTTCATCATCCTCCTTCCATTTGGTATGGTTGATTTGTTTGGATTTTTAATGGTTCCGGTTCTGATCGTGTTAACGGCCTGTTTCTTTTTAATTGAAAAAATGGCCATTCATTTGCAGGATCCGTTTGAAAATAAGCCAACGGATACGCCGGTTTTATCTATTTCGAGAAATATTGAGCGTGACCTGAAACAAATGATGCACGACAAGCATGTTCCTTTGGCCTATGAGCCTGAAAAGTTTTATATTTTGTAGTGATGTAAAGTGGTTTTGGATTTTAAAAAGTGAGCTTTTTAGCTCACTTTTTTTGTTTTTTCACAAAATCATAAATTTTTTGGTTACCGTTCTATTGCCTATGACGGCTTTTAAAAAATAAACGCCTTTGGAAATTCCTTTTGGTAAAATATGGGTGAGGTTTTTTGATAGTAAGACGGTTTTGGTCAGGATAACTTTACCTGAAATATCAATAACAGAAATAAGTGCAGAACCTCTTTCTTGTCCGGTTAAACGGACCTGGATATCTTCCTGAACGGATGGGTTTGGGACTATTTCAATATCGAACGGGACGTTTGGTTCTGTTGCCAGTATAATTTCTTTAAGTTTAACAGCAGCAACTCTGGAATATTCGAATTTCCCGGAAAGATCAACCATTTTTAAGCGGTAATAGATGGAATCAGCCGTGAAGACTGTTTTTCCTGTCGGATCTGAAAATTCGTATGATTTGGTTTGAGATGAATTTTCACTCCCTTTTACATGGCCTATATCTGTAAAATCTTTTGCATTGACAGATCTTTCAACCTGAAAAAATGCAAATTGGTTTTCAAATTCAGTTGACCATTTAAGCATTACAACATTACTTGCATCCGCAGCAGCCGAAAACGATATCAGCTTTACCGGCAATGGAGAAGCCACGTTAATTTTAAATACATCAACGATACAATTTTCAGCATCTTTTACGCTGTACTCTGTATCAACGGTTGGAGAAACGGTTATGGATCTGGAAGTTTCACCGTTATTCCAGACATATTTGCCAATAAAAGATGCTTCCAGTTTGACACTTTTGCCGGCATCAAGATTGATCGTTTTTACCTGGTTAACATCCTTTTCCATCGTAAACTGATCCCTGATCAGGCCGTCAATACCAATCCATTTGGCATCCAGCCGGTTTCCTTCTACCTCCAGAATCATCGATCCGCCGTGATCTGCATTGGAATAATACATGGCTTTATGCGGAAAACCGGCAGCAGGCGATCCGAGCTGGCCGGCCGAACCGGAAACGACATAAACGGTTCCTTTATTTTCGGATGACTTTTTAATATAAGGACATGAATTATCCGAAAGGTCATACTTACCGGAAGACTGGCTTACGTTGTGGACAGCATTGTTGAACTTCCCGGAATAATCATAAAAACCGTTGATTAACCTGGTTCTTTCATAGACATGGCTATGGCCGCAGAGTATGAGATCAACGCCGTTTCGTTCCAGTATCCGTATAAAATTCTCGCGGATCTTTATCATATCCAGCTCCGTTTCCGAATTTCTGGAACCTTGTGAAAATGGCGGATGATGCCAGTAAGCAACCACCCAGCCTTTGTTTTTATTAGCCGCCAGGTCTGCTTTTATCCATTGTACCTGTTTGCCCAGGGTATCATACAAGCGCGTTTCCTGATCTTCGCGACCATAGGAGTCAAGCGAAAGAAAATGGACATTTCCGTAATCATAAGAATAAAATGCCTTGGTTCCTGATGGAAAACCGCCCGCTTCTCCGTTGGCAGGAGGCGAGAAAATATCAAAATAAGGTACTTTATGATCTTTTTGTCTGTCGGGATTATCGTTGTTATAATCATGATTTCCAGGTGTAGGGAAAACCGGGAATTTTCGTAGAGATGTTTCTTTATAATGATTGAAAAAATTGGATTGGTATTCCGGATCGGTTCCCAGAGAATAGGCATTATCACCCAACAAAATCAAGGCATTCATATAATTATTTCCCAGATAGGCAGAAAGCTGATCCCGTACATTTCCCTGGAAAGCAGAATTAGTCCCACAGTCGCCAAGAACGCCAAAGCGGTACTTGTTTATAGTACCCGGAACAGGTGCAGTTTGAAAGAAAGTGCTTTCGTCGCCCAGATAAACCGTGGAAGTGGAACCGATGGAGTAATAATATTTACTTGCCGGATTCAAGCCCATGATCTTGATTTCATGATCTGTTACCAGTTTTTCGTCTTCAACTTTTTGGGTTAATGTTGAAGATGAACTGCCAAATTGTACCCGTGAATTTGTGGCCACGTCTGTTCTCCACCTGATCACAACGCTTGTTGATGCCATTGCCTGCAAATATGGGCCACGGATAACCTGCGCATAAACCGGGTAAATCAGGAAGGTGAAGATTATAAAAAGTAAATTTTTTCTCATAAAATATTAAATGTCAGGAGTATGTAAGTTTTATTTTGTGGATGATTCAAATGTCGCTTAAATCATCGGTTAGTGCGTTTAAAAATGCAATGATGTCATTTTTCTCTTTTTCAGACAGATTTAATTTAGCCGAAGAAAGAGTTTGCGAAGGTACCGATAATCCCATACCGGCACCACCGCCCTGATTGTAAAATTCTATCAGCGTTTCCAAAGACTGAAAGGCTCCGTTGTGCATGTAAGGAGCCGTTTTTGCCGCGTTTCTTACGGTCGGTGTTTTGAAAGCGCCTTTGTAAAATTTAATCGGACGAAAGTTGAAACGCCCTTCATCCGGATCGTTTTCCGGTTTTTCCAGATTATCGGTTTTTGTTGTTCCTAATATTTCAAATTCTGTTAATTTGTATAGCGGTGGAATTAATCCATTAAAAAGCGGTGCGAAATGACAGGTTGCACATTGCGCCTTACCCATAAAAAGATTAAATCCGGAAATCTGATTTTCGGTCAGGGCATTTCGGTTTCCCCGCATATATTGGTCAAATGGCGAATTGTAAGGATTCAAAGTTCTGACATACGAAGCTATCGTGCGATACAGTTCCTTGTCTGTAATTATATCATCCTGTTTTTTAAAAAACGCTTTTTGAAAAGATTTTCTGTATTGTTTTTCAGCATTTAGTTTCGTTAAAATTGCCTCAATATTTCCATTCATTTCCAAAGTGTCCTGAATAACATTTTCAATCTGATCTTCAAGACTTTTTACACGCCCATCCCAAAACTGGCTGTGCTGATATTTTGAATAGAGCAGGGAAGGAGCATTTCTTTTTGCAAATCTTTCAGAGGTTAATCCAATGCTTTTTAACAGCCCGTCCATAAAATAATTCTGTGGATTGTGACATGAGGCGCAGCTTTTCTGAGCGTTTCCGGAAAGTAATGTTTCGGAAAATAATTTTTTCCCAAGTGTAATTTTAGCCCGGGAAGTGTTGTGTTTTTCAGTCATAAATGCCTCTTCATTCAATGCATTTCTGCTGAAAATATTTTCAGCTTTATAATTTAGAACACCCTTTTTATCAGGTTCTAATCCTGCGGTTTTAATCCATTTTTCAAATCGATTTTGCAAAGGAAACAAACAAGTTGTCAGAAATTCGAGGCGGTCAAATGTATCGAAATCAGGATTTTGTTTCAGGTAAAGAATGGATCGATCCAGGTATAACTTTAAGTCTGATACGTCGGAGTTATATTTTTCAAGATAAGGAATTAAAATCTTTCGCGAAGATTCCAGGGCTGATAGAGATTCTTCTATTCCTGATTTCAGCATCGGCGCATCAAATCCTGTTATTCCAAGCGTTGCAACGCGTACAAATTCAGTTCTTACGGCTTCCAGAATCTGTGTATCGGTTCCTCCAAATTCATGCAACAAGGCGTTTAAATCATTCGCAGACAAGCTTATTAGTTTAGTTTGTTCTGTAAATTCAGACTTGTGCCCTTCGGGTAAGCTATCAAAAAGCATCGTTTCAATATATTGAAGTCCGGCCAATTCCTGGTATTCCAGATAAGGTTCTTCAATTTCATTTTTCGGTGCGCGGTTGTAAATCCGGGAAGAGGTGTAGAAAAAATATTCCAGAAAATATTCTACTCGTTTATAAGCAACTCGACTGCGGATCAGCGCTTTTTTTGCACTCGTAATTGTTTGAGGTCTTGCCGAATTAATTTCTTGCAAAGCTGAGTCCAACGTGGAAATGCTGGCAGCAAATGATTTAGAATCCGTCCGGAATTGCTGTAAAACCTTTGGTATACCGGTTTCTTTTTTTTTTCGAAAAGAGGCAGTCATGAAGATACAGGCCAGGGAGCCAAATACGATAAATATTTTAAATGCCCTTTCCATACAGAAACTTCCGGAAAACATTGATTTATAATTTACAAAGTAAACAGGAAAATCATAAGAAGAGATAATTAATTATTGATTGGAAATGAAATAGTTGTCGTCAGAAATATAAAATTCAGGTAAGCAGGAAATACAAAGATTTCTATTATGATCTGTTAACTGTTTTGACACTTTGAACAGAAAATCTATCTTACGATTGCATTAAATAATAAGTATTCTGAAAAGTTCAACCTATTAATTCCATGAGGCATCAATCCGCTTTACTGTTGTTTTATTTTTCTCTAACCACTTATACTGTTTTGGCGCAGAATAAATTCGAGCCCGGATACATCGTTGATACGCAGAAGGACACTTTATCAGGTTATATTGAATATCAGGAATGGCCGGAAAATCCTAAGGAGATTTTCTTTAAATCAAAAATGGAAAGTGAGGTAAAAAAATATTCGCCAAAGGATATTTCCACATTTTACGTTCATGAAAAAAAGTATGTCAAGGCAGGTGTTCTGGCGGATGAGTCAGGTAAAGCCATAAAAGTATCACCCGAATTTCCTTTTCATCCTATTTTGGAGGATACCGTATTTCTGCTGGAATTGGTGCCGGGAGTAAAAAGTTTATATTATCTGAAAGATAGCAAGGGTAAAGACCATTTTTACATATTTAAAGACGGACAAATGGAATGGCTTATTTATCAGTTTTATAAAGGGGGGAATGTTCAGGGTGTTGATGCAACCTATATCTCCAATCAAACCTATAAGGCCCAGTTGTATGACTATCTCAAAAATTGTAGTGCCATAGACAGGCGGATCAATATCGTTTCCTATACTAAAAGATCACTATCGAATATATTCTGGCGCTTTTATGAAAATTGTGCAGAACTGAGGCGTTGATCTTTTCTGGTAATATCAATTTAATGCTTAACGTTTATCGAAGTATAATGTCACAGCTGCCCCCTCTAAATGTCTTTTATTGCCTTCTTCACTGATAATTAAATAGATAACTTTGTATTGTGTCCGGCGTTACAAAGGTTTCTGTTCAAGCGAAAATTCTATTTTACACTGAATTGAGATCAGTTTTCATCCATTAAACATAATTACCATGTTCAAAGAAATAAAGGCATTCAGCGGCTTTTCAGTAGATAATCTGGAAAAAGCCATTCAGTTTTACGGTGATGTTTTAGGGATAGAAATCACGGAGGTTGATGAAATGGCGATTCTACATCTTCATATTTCAGGTGGACATAATATTGTCGTGTATGAAAAACCAAATCATGAGCCGGCGACCTTTACAATTTTAAACTTTCCGGTTAAGGATGTGACCGGTACTATGGAAAAATTGAAAGCACTCGGAATTGAATTTGAAAGTTATAATTTGCCTGACTTTAAAACCGATCCCGATCATGTTTTCCGTGGAGGCGGCCCGGAAATCGCATGGTTTAAGGATCCGGCGGGTAATATTTTATCTGTGATTGCGGAATCTTAATTATTGAGATGACGAATGTCTGGCACCAAGTAGTTTTTTAGAGCGAAACCGCTTTCTCTGTCAAACAACTAAAAACATACTTTCCCAATGCTCAAAAACCTCTTCATTACCATCATCTTATTACAATGCTCTCTCGTAAGAGCCCAACTCGTTGCTGATTCTCTGTTAATCGACAACCACTACCGCGTTTTTTATTACAACAAACCGCAACCCACACAAACTGGTGCAAGTCTTATTTTTGCCATGCATGGATCCGGAGGGAAACCTCAGGATATGGTTGAAAAAGCGGTGACGCTGGAAAAGAGGGCTGTGGCCGACAATTTTATAATAGCTTACCCGGCCGGTTATAAACATTATTGGAATGAATGCCGGAAGGCTTCTACGGCGGCTGCAAACGTTGAGAATATCAATGAACCTGCATTCTTTTCAGGGATGATCAAATATTTTAACGAGAGGTTTAGAATCAATGAAAAACAAGTTTTTGCAACAGGTTTTTCTGGTGGAGGGCATATGTCCTATTCGTTGGGAATAACAATGCCTGACAAAATAAAGGCTATTTCAGCAGTTGTAGCCAATCTTCCGACGCCCGAAAACATGGATTGTGTAGAATCAAAAAAGCCGCTTGCGGTTATGATTACAAACGGTACTGCGGACCAGACAAATCCATATAATGGCGGAGAGGTGAAAACTCCGGGGGTATCGCTGGGAACCGTGCGCGCTACGGAACAGTCATTTCAGTACTGGGCTGCACTTGACGGCTACAAGGGAGATCCTGTAAAAACCATTGTTCAGGATGCCGATACGAGCAATGACATCACAATTGAAAAGTATACTTACCAAAAAAAGGGAAAGCCGGAGGTCACTTTGCTAAAAGTGATCAATGGAAAACATCAATGGCTGACCGATATTGATGTTTTTGAAGAGTCCTGGAAGTTTTTCAAAAGACAAATGGAATAACATTTTTTGTCCGGTGCCTAAAAAAACAGTCGCCGGACAAAACATGATAAATAAATTCTATTCAAATTTCTTTCCCTCTGTTATTCCAGGCCATGAATCTGTCCGGAACGGATTTGCCGGAAAACCTTCTGAGTTGTACAAATTTGCTTCCACAGGCGCATCTGACCAGGCGTAACGAACAGAAACAGGTTTTACTCCTTTTGGATGATAAATGATGACGGTGTTTCCCAATATTTCAGCCTTCGCATAATAGAAAACCTTGTCTTCTCCGGCAATTTCAAATCCTTTCAGATAGCCGTATTTATCTTTAACTATCAATCCGCTGCCGGCAAATTTAAAGCTCACGGTTGCTTTTCCTTCGCTGAAAGTTACCGTATCAAACATGGGGGAACTATACTCGATATTCTGGCCATAATCCAGTTTCAGTGCATTGCTTGCAAGCCGGTGGGCAACATCCTGTTTGTTGGTTGGATGTATATCCTTTGCATTTCCAACATCGATGGTCACGGCCATTCCGGTTTTTGGCAATTTTAAAGTCATTGTCTGCGCTTCACGGAGTTCCGCCCAGCCACTGCCTTTGTTGCTGCTTTGGTCATTACCGAAACTGGAAAGTTGTACAAAATAAAAAGATTCGTCGCCCGGCTTTCCGTTAACTGACCATTTTTGACGCCAGTCATTAATTAGTAAGGGGAAACTTTCGCGGTATTGATAAGCTCTTCCGGCGTTCGATTCTCCCTGGTACCACAAGGTTCCTCTCGTTGCAAAAGGGATCAGCGGCGCTATCATCCCGTTATAAATGGTTGTTCCCACATTGTTGCTCGAATGCATGTAACTATGCTGGTCAGCAAAAGAAGTCATTAAAAACCAATCTTTTGCAATACTGATTTTTTGCTTTTCAGTACCAACATACAGGTCGTCGGGAGAACCTTGAAGGCCAAGCCCATACCAGGGCGATGCGATCAAATTCCCGAATTTTATTACCAGACTATTATCACCGGCCTTCCAGGTATTGGCAGGTATTTCAATTTTTCTGACACCTTTTATTATTCCGCTGCTCACCTGTTTTCCATTGATATAAATGGCATTCTGACTATCATTTTCTGCCAAAGCCAGAATCGTTTTTTGTGAAACGATATCAGTTGGAATCGAAATAATTCGAGCCATAAAACCATTACCCCGAAAAGCCCAGATTCCTTTCCAGTCCCATTGGCCAATTGGACTATCTGTTTTATGCCATTTTGAAAAGTCGTAACCTACTTCTGTATATTTCGCTTCGTCAGCAGCCGTTGGATTAATTTTGGGGTCCTTAAATAATTGATTTCTTAGTTTAGCATCAATTTGTTTATCCGCTTCTTCCCAGGTTGTCGGCATCTTTTGTGCATAGTCTTTCAGGACATCGCTGCCAAGCATTCCCTCTTTACTTATCCAGCCTTCAACCTGCGAACCTCCCCAGGAAGAATGCAGAATACCGATGGGGATATTTAGTTTTTGATATAATTCTCTTGCAAAGAAAAAGCCCACCGCTGTGAAATTTCCAACCGTTTCAGAGGATGCAATTTCCCAGGACCCACTCTTTAAATCTTTTTGCGGAAGCATGGTAACTTCACGATCCACTGCGAAATGACGGATTTTGGGGAAGTCGGCATTCTTTTTTTCCTCGTCATAATGATCCGCCTGCTGCACTTTAAATTCCATATTCGACTGCCCGGAGCATAGCCATACCTCACCAATCAAAATATCCTGAACCGAAGCTTTTCCCGATTTTGCAACGGCAGTCATCTGGTATGGGCCACTAGCTTCAAGTGGTGCAAAACGCACAATCCATTTCCCGGAAGTGTCCGCTTTGGCTTTGATGGTTTGTCCTGCCAGTGTTACTGTTACACTTTCCTTCGGTTTCGCCCATCCCCATACCGGAATCGGTTTTTGACGTTGCAATACCACATGATCTGAAAAAAGTCGCGCAAGTTTTATTTGAGCAAAACTGCTGGTTCCAGAGATTAGAAAGAGGAATAAAATTATTCTTTTCATTTATTTTTAAAATCTGATTGTTCCCTTTAAAGCAAATCCTGGTTGCAACATACCCAGGTTTTAAATACCTGAAATTAAAATCAGTTTAAATTTTTTTGTTTAGTCATGACACAAAAAGAAAACCTGACATTGGATATCAGGTTTTAGACATTTAAAGCAAACATTATCTTTGGTCACGAATCAATTTTTCGTATTCAATTTCTGTTGATCTGCGCTCGTCGGAATTTCCATAAGCTGATAAATAGTGCGAAACCAAGCCTATTCCCCAGCCAAGCATCGGCCAAACAGGCCAGGGATATATTTGATGTTGATTACCCCAGGGTTGGAAAAGCGTCAGTGCGTAAATTACCCAGAGCCCGGCATTTACGATCAGATAATTTTGTAAATGTCTTTTAAAAGCCGCTCTTTTTCTGGCTTTTCTCCAAAGAAATTCGTTGCGTGAGGTTTCCATTTTATATGAGGTTTTGATGTTATAGACTGAAAGATCTGTTTTCATTTTTTTTGATTGATATAAAAGTAAGTCTCCACTCTATATTGCTTCTCACGATTCCGATGAAGTCAATTATTATCTGGATAGACTGGCAAAAAAATAGTATTAAGTGTTACGACAGTTCTGCGATATAAGCACAATAGCATTTTATTTAATTTAAAATGTCACACTTTTGAGAAATAAGTCATATTATTGTAAATAAAACAATGGAAATGAAAAATACCCGACAAAAAATAACGGATGCAGCAATTGAGATTTTTAATGAGGATCTGTCCGCCCCTCTGGAAATTGTTGCAGAAAAAGCGGAAGTTACCAGACGAACATTACACCGTTATTTTACAGACCGTCAGGATCTTGTTTTAGCCTGTCATGCCGCTATGCAAGAAAGTTGCAGGAAAGCGATTGACGTTGTTTACACAAGTTTTCCGGAGCCGTTGGAGCGGTTTGAAAATATGCTGTACGCAGCAATTGACTGCGGAGTGAAATTCTCTTTCCTGCACAGAATGCATAATAACGATCATCATAACCATACGGCCAAAGATGAGAATTGCTCAAAATACGATGTGACCTTTAATAAGTTTAGAATGACGATTGAAGAACTGCAAAGAAAAAATCTTATTACAACGGAATTGTCTGTTGAATGGGTTGAAATGCTTTGTACCGGGATTGTTACAGCAGCGATCAACTCTGAAAAATCGGGAAATGTGGCAAAAGTTAATATTAAAAAATTTGCCTGGTTTTCTTTAAGCAAGGGAATTTTGGTTTAAAAAATTTGCTTTTTTATGTCTCAAATTTGAGACATAAATTAATTATTTAGGACAAACTTTTAATAACAAAATGGAAAATATAAATTTTGATGTAATCATTGTGGGTGGAAGTTTTTCCGGATTATCGGCTGCTATGGCATTGGGCCGCGCAATCAGAAGTGTGCTCGTCATAGATGCAGGCGAGCCCTGCAACAGACAAACGCCACACTCTCACAATTTTTTGACACAGGACGGAAGCACACCGGCAGAAATTTCAGCGATTGCCAGAAGTCAGGTTCTTACATACCCAACGGTGCAGTTTGAAAGTGATTTTGTTATTGATATTTCAGGTACTGATAATAATTTCTTAGTAAAAACTATGGCGGGTAAAACTTTCAAAACCAGGAAAATCCTTTTCTCAACGGGTATAAAAGATATTTTACCGCAAATTCCGGGTTTTACAGAGTGCTGGGGAATTTCTGTAATACATTGTCCATACTGCCACGGTTATGAATATAAGGGACAAACAACCGGTATTCTGGCAAACGATGATCATGCAATTGACTTCGTAAAACTCATTGGTAACTGGACGCAGGAATTGACATTATTTACAAACGGAAAAGCAATTTTTGACAAAAAACCATTTGATAAAATTCTAATTCCGGGATTCCAAATCGTGGAACAGGAGGTGGCTGAGCTGGTTCATGAAAATGGCTATCTGAAAGAAATTATCTTTAAAGACGGATCTGTCCGGAAGATTGATGCCTTATATGCGCGGGTTCCTTTTGTCCAGCACACCAATATTCCGGAAAAGCTGGGATGTGAAATTAATAAAATGGGTCATATACAGGCTGATGAGTTTGGTAAAACAGGGATTCCCGGAGTCTATGCCGCCGGTGATAATACATCCAGATTACGATCAGTGTCGTCTGCCGTAGCGGCAGGAACAGTCGCCGGGGCATTTTTAAATCATGAGATGATTGAGGACAATTACAGTCTTTAAACCTGAAAATCTGTCCAAGCAGGTTAGTACAGGATAGTACGGTCGATTATTTTAGGAATTTTTGGATATTAATTTCCTCTTTTTAAAGAGTAAGAGATATAAATTATGTCTTGTTAGATAAGAATTATAAAGGTATTTAATCATTCAAAAGTCAAAATCGTACAAAATGCTATTCAAAATGAGATCCAGATTTAGATTCACCGTTGGGTTAACCCTCGTGGTTACCTTAGTTACCCAATTCCTTTTAATTCAAAACCCGGTAATGGCCCAAAAAAAGGAAAAAGGATTCGTACAGATTTTTGATGGCAAAAGTTTAAAAGGCTGGGAAGGTGATACCAAATACTGGCGCGTAGAAAATGGGAATCTGGTTGGTGAAATCACACCTGAAACGCTTTTGAAAACAAACTCTTTTATTATATGGAAAGACGGCGAACCGGGCGATTTCGAGTTAAAGGGTTCATTTAAAATTACTGAAAAAGGTAACTCAGGAATAAACTACCGCAGCGATAAAGTTGCCGATGTACCTAACGCTTTAAGGGGATACCAGGCAGATATTGACGGAGCAAACCGTTACACAGGCCAGAATTACGAAGAAAGAAAACGTACTACATTGGCTTACAGAGGTGAAATTGTTACGGTTAATGAGCCAACGGATAAGTCGGAAGAGGCTTTTAAAGCAAATCTAAAAAACAATGCATGGCTGGGCAGAACCGTGACAGGCTCTCTGGGAACAACGGATGAATTAAAAACCAAAATTAAGAGTGAGGATTGGAATGAATTCCATCTGGTTGTGAAAGGAAATCGTTTGCAGCATTATATTAATGGTGTATTGATGAGCGATGTTACCGATAAAGACACAGTAAACGGGAAATCAAAAGGCCTTTTAGGTGTACAGGTTCATGTTGGACCGCCGATGAAAGTTGAATACAGAGACATCCGTATTAAACAATAACGGTTTTGATCTAAAATAGCGAAGCAGCTTATTGCTAACCGCTAAATGCCAATAGCTATTTGATTATGAATAAAATAGGATTTAATGTGCTTGCCTGGACGGCAACTGTGTCTGATGATCTGTTCCCCATTATTGACAGGTTGAAAAATATCGGTTACGACGGCGTAGAATTTTATCTGGGCTCTCAGGATACAGCCGCATACAAAAGAATGGGCGATTATACCCGTGATGTTGGTCTGGAAACAACAACGGTGATGACGATGGGCAAGGATGATAATCCTATCAGTGATTCTGTTGAAATTCGTCAAAAGGCGTTGGACAAAATGAAATGGGGTGTTGACAGGGCGCATGAATTGAATGCAAAGATTATTTGCGGTCCTTTTCATTCTGCACATACCGTTTTTGTAAATCGCCCCGCGCTTGAACAGGAATATGCCCTTGCCGGTGAAGTACTGAATGCCGCTGCGGAATATGCGGCTCAGGCTAATATCGTTTTTGCACTTGAAGCCTTGAATCGCTTCGAATGTTATTTGTGTAATACGATGGAGCAATTACTAAAACTGGTAAAAGCAGCTGATCATCCCAATGTAAGAGCGATGTTTGATACGCATCATTCCAACATTGAAGAGAAAAGTTACGCATCAGCACTTGATACGATTGCTCCGGTATTAGCGCATGTACATATCAGCGAAAATGATCGGGGGACGCCCGGAGAAGGACAGGTTTTATGGGATAACGCATTCTCCTCATTAGCTAAAATAAATTACCAGGGCTGGCTTACCATCGAAGCTTTTTCCAGAAACGATCCTGATTTTGCCAACGCCATCGGTGTCTGGAGAGAATTTTCTGATCCATGGGACATTGCAGAAAAAGGATATAGTTTCATTAAAGAAATGAGCCATAAACATAATCTATAATCCAAAAATCTAAAGTCAAACGGACTTACATATTTTAGCCCGGGACATCGCCCCCGGGATTTCGTGAATTATTTAGAATCTAATAGCTAAAAAATAAATGTCACAAAAACTTCCATTTCGTTTCGGTTCTGAGGTTTATACATGGTTTATGAGTAACAATGGCCAGACGCATCAGGGCCGTTTGGGACATATGATCGAGGTAATTGCCAAAGCAGGTTTTAGCGGAATACAACCTATTTTTACCTGGATGGGCGATTTGATTGACCCTTCACTTTTGGAAGAAAAACTTAAAGAACAGGGAATAGAGCTGGCTGCGCTTGCATTGGCTCTGGACTGGAATGAAGCCGAAGAAACGGAACGTGAAAGAGAAGTGGCCGATCATGCTATCAGCGTTTTACAAAAATTTCCGGGTGCAATCTTAAATACAGTTCAAATACCAACGGGCCGCCATAACCTGGCTGAACGTCAGAAAAGTATGGTGAATATTGTAAACCGGGTTTCCGCCAGAGCAGCAGAAAAAGGTGTGCCTTGCAGTTATCATCCTAATTCTCCGCATAGTTCCATTATTCGCACCGAAGAAGATTACAAAATTGTACTGGAATCTTTGGATACAACCGTAACAGGATGGACTCCTGACGTTGGTCATATCATCAACGGAGGTATGGATCCTTTGGAAAAAATGAAGGAATATCAATCCCTGATCAATCATGTTCATTTCAAAGACTGGGATGGAAATCCGGAATTTGCATTGATGGGTAAAGGAAAAGTTGACCTTCTGAGTGTAACACAATGGTTAAAAGATATCAATTATAAGGGCTGGATTATCTGTGAAGACGAAGGTTCAGAGGCCCTTGAAGACCCCGATTTCGTAACATTACATGACGGAAAATGGATTCAGGAAGATTTGATTCCTCAACTTACATAGCTGTTAGCTATCGCTGGAAAAAATATCTGACCAATTAAAAAGTTCGAATTAGAATTGCTAACCGCGAAAAGCTAACAAATGCCTTTAATAAAAACAAACGGAATACAGCTTCATTATGAAGAGCGCGGTTCAGGAGTTTCTCCGGACGAAACGCCTTTATTGCTGATCATGGGCATTACAGCACCCGGTTCCGTCTGGAACGTTCATCTGGCGGATTGGCAGTATCATTTCAGATGTATTATTGGCGACAATCGTGGTGTAGGCCTTTCCGATAAACCGTCTGGTCCATACTCTTCTGAGCAAATGGCAGATGATTATGCTGGTATGCTGGACGCGATTCAAATTGATAAAGTAAAAGTGGTAGGTTGTTCAATGGGAAGTACGATTGCGCAGCAACTCGCCATTCGTCATCCGGACAAAGTGCAATCTTTGGTATTGATGTGTCCCTGGGCGCGTTGCGACAATTATGCGAAATCGTTGTTTCAGCATATTATGAATTCCAAAGCACGTTTCCGGCCGGAAGAATTTAGCTTATACATCCAGCTGCTTATTTTCTCCAAATCAACCTGGGATAATCCGGAAAAACATGAAGAGCTGGAAATCGGACGGAAGCAGGACGGTGTCAATTCATTTCCACAACCACTTCACGGACTGGAAGGGCAGGCGGCAGCTTGTATCAACCATAATGCGCTGGCAGATTTGGGTAAAATTGATAAACCGACTTTGGTGATAGGAGGCCGACAGGATATTTTCACGCCAGTCTGGATGGCTGAGGAAGTCGCCAATGGCATTCCGGGTGCCGAACTTTTTCTATATGAAAATCTTGGTCACGCATTCCATTTTGAAAATACTGCCGATTTCAATCCAAGGGTCAGAAACTGGCTATTAGATAATTAAGTTAAACCAGACATTAAAAATTGGAATAATAAAGGTTTATTATGTTTATTTTCAATTAGGATAATATTTTTAATTAATAAAAGTAAATGAAGGATACCGTTGAAATAAATCAGGACTGGAAGGATAAAATATCCAATCATGCGCAGATCGGCGGGATCGAAACTTCGGTGATAGACAACGGTGCAGGGCGAGGGACAAGAATTGCCTGGATCAATACCGGGACCGGTCTGCGCTTCAAAGTCGTGATAGATCGTGCTATGGATATTGCGGATGCTTTTTATAATCAGCATAGTCTGGCCTGGCTTAGTCATGGGGGAATTACTTATCCGCAGCCGTTTTCTGATCAGGGTATCAATTGGTTAAAAACTTTCGGCGGGGGCCTGTTGACAACCTGCGGACTTACGCATTTTGGCGGTCCTGAATCTGATGAATTTGGTGAAAGAGGTTTACACGGTCAAATCAGTAATACGCCGGCGGAAATTATTTCAATAGTACAGCCAGACCCACGAATGGGAAATCTGGAAATGAGTATAACCGGCATTATCCGTGAAACAAAACCTTTTGGCCCAAATCTGGAATTAAAAAGAACTATTTCTGCAACGCTCGGAAAATCTGTAATCCATATTCATGATGAGGTGATCAACAAGGCAAATACGCCTTCGCCACATATGCTGCTTTACCATTTCAATTTTGGCTGGCCGCTCGCAGATGAAGGAACGGATATTCTCTGGAAAGGGAAATGGTATCCGAACAGCGGAGAAAATGCTAAAATTTTCAGGGAAGGAAATGATTTTAAAAAATGTCAGGCACCGCTTAATGATCATTCCGGTGGTGGAGAAGAAGTTGTTGTGGTTGATATTGAATCGGATGATCAGGGCCAAAGTGTATGCGGATTATCAAATTGTAAAATCGGGATTTCCGCTTTGATCAAATTTAAAAAGGAACAATTGCCATGGTTTGCAAACTGGCAACACTGGGGAAAGGGCGAGTACGTAACTGGCCTGGAACCAGCTACAAATCAATTGATCGGACAAGCAAAAGCAAGAGAAAACGGGTCGCTCATATTTATTGAGCCCGGAGAAAGCAAACACTACGACCTCGAACTGGAAGTATTAAACAGCCCAGTAACGATATAGGAGTTTTTAACAGATTATAACTAAACCAAATTTTCAAAATAAAACAATGGGACTTTCAAGTATAGCTGAAAAGGCATTAGAGCAAGGAAAAGGAATATTGCGTCTGGCCCCGACCTGGGTGCCGAGATCGTTTTGTGTGCCTGGCAGAAGAATAAAACTACATCCGGACGATTATTATGTTTTGGGTGGAGAACGCGGCGGTATTGACGAACGTTGGCTTTCATCAACTACACCAGCTGAGAACGGTCCGCTTACCGGCGAAAACGAAGGTTTGAGTCAGATCGTTTTTGAAGATGAGTCAAGTGTTCAAAAAGTAACATTGAAGGACGCGGTAAATGAGCTGAAAGGCGAAATAATAGGAGATCGTCTTTGGGATGAATACCAGAGCTGGCCGATGTATTCCAAGTTTTTCGATAACATGGGCCCATTGCCTCATCATATTCATCACAGAGATGAGCACGCCGCAATGGTTGGTCAGAACGGAAAGCCGGAAGCATATTATTTTCCACCACAGCTCAATAACCACGGCGGCGATTTTCCATACACATTCATTGGTATAGCTCCCGGCACCTCGAAAGAACAGATAAAAGAATGTCTGATGAACTTCACGAAGGGTGATAATAAGATCACGAACTACTCGCAGGCGTTTCGTCTGGAACCCGGAACAGGATGGGATGTTCCTCCCGGCATGTTGCATGCTCCCGGCAGTTTGTGTACCTATGAACCGCAAAAAGCATCGGATATTTTTGCAATGTACCAATCGCTTGTTAATGAAGCGATTATACCTGAGGAATTGCTTTGGAAAGGAACGCCGAAAGACAGAATTGGAGATTATGACCTGTTAATGGAGGTGATTGACTGGGATCTGAATGTGAATCCTAATTTGATGGAAAAACACTTTATGCGCCCCAAGCCGGTAAAAGATGTCGCAGAGATGGCGGCAGAAGGATACAGTGAAAACTGGATTTGTTATAAAAACGAGGCTTACAGTGCGAAGGAACTAACAGTTTTTCCGGGACAGACGGTTACCATTACTGATGCAGCTGCTTACGGAATGATCGTGATGCAGGGACATGGCAAGTTAGGTGCTTGGGATATTGAAACGCCAGCGCTGATTCGCTACGGTCAATTAACAAATGACGAATTTTTTGTAACTGAAAAAGCGGCACAGGAAGGTGTTGTAATCAGTAATCCTTCGGCTAATGACCCGATTGTGATCCTGAAACATTTTGGTCCTTTAAATCCTGATTTAATTCTGGAATAAGCTTTTGGCTATTGGGAATCAGCTTTTAGTTTGATGTATCAGACCAAGTTGCTTATTGTCAATCGTAAAGTTTAAAATATTTTATTATGTGTTTTGAATAAACTGTGAGCTGATAGCTTACAGCTAATCGCTAAAATCTACTAAACCATGCCAGAAAATAATTATCCCAAGCTACACAATGCCACTTGGCCGGGTATTGTTGGAAAAGGCTCCGATTCAGAGCCTGTCATTTCTTTTGATACGATGCTTGAAAAAACGGCCGCTGCTGAGGTGAACGGTGTAAAATTTGATGGTATCGACATAGGTCTTTTTGATCCTCATATTGATCTGGATATGAGTGATGACGGAATCAAAAAACTGGTTGACAAGGTTGGAGGACTCAATCTTGAAATCGGCAGTCTGGTTGCGCCCATATGGAGCGGCTCGGCAATGGGCAATAAAGAAGCCCGTGACGAATTTGTTTTGCAGGTGAAAAAAGCCTCCATTTTTGGTCAGAAACTTAGAAAACTGGGCATTCGTCCGAATGGAATTATTCGTATCGATTCTTCAAGCAAACCAGAAGACTGGGCCTTGGATCCGGTAAATAATACCAAACTTATCGCTGAAACTTTTAGGTCAGCCTGTGATGTAGCAGCTGAATATGGCGAAAAACTGGCGGCAGAAGGTGAAATCTGCTGGGGTGGTATGCAGAGCTGGAAAACGATGATCGACACAATGGAGCAGGTTGATCGCCCGAATATCGGTTTCCAGGCGGATATGTCTCATACCTTCCTTTATCTGTTAGGTTATAACCGTCCTGAAGACCGTGTGCTTCCTGTTGATTTTGAATGGAGCGACCGTGCAACATTGGAAGAAGGTCTTAAGAAAATGACCGTTGCCCTTCGTCCCTGGACTCTGGATTTTCATGTTGCACAAAATGATGGAACTGTTCATGGAACAGGATCTCATGATAAAACCGGACGTCATTGTCTGGCTACGGATCCCAATGGAAAACTGGATATCACGCATGATGCAGGATACTGGCTTCGTGACGAAAACGGTGAACTGACAAAGGCTTTCCGTCATATTTGCTGGGATGGCTGTATGTTCCCGAACGAAATTATGACCAATCAGAAAACCTGGAATGATATCCTTGCGGCTATGATTAATGTTCGCACGGCACATGGCTGGTATGAGGCTTAATGATAACATTGAAAAATAACGCATTTTACATTATGTCAAATAAGAAAGAACTCAGAATAGCATTGATCGGTACCGGTTTGATGGGCCGTACGCATTCCAATGGATATAACAGAATTGATAACTTTTTCCCTGAACTGGAATATACTCCGGTTTTGAAAGTGGCCTGTTCACGTAATGCCGAAAAAGCAAAAGCCTTTTCAGAACAATGGGGTTACGAATCTTTTGAAACAGACTGGAAAAAGGTGATTGCCAGGGAAGATATTGACGCGGTTGATATCTGCACAGCCAACGACACGCATGCAGAAATTGCTATCGCTGCTGCGGCTGCCGGTAAAATGATCTTGTGTGAAAAACCATTGGCAAGAACTTTGTCAGAAGCACAGAACATGGTGGATGCCATTGAAAAAGCGGGTGTGAAAAACACGGTCTGGTATAACTACCGACGCGTTCCTGCTGTGACTTTGGCCAAGCAAATTGTAGATTCTGGTAAACTTGGACGTATTTTTCATTACCGTGCCAATTTCCTTCAGGACTGGACAATCAATCCGGACGTTCCGCAGGGTGGAACTGGTACCTGGCGTTTAGATGCTGAGGCTGCTGGTTCTGGTGTTACCGGTGATTTGCTGGCGCATTGTATTGATACTGCCATGTGGATCAATGGTGGGATCAAGGATGTTTCTGCCGTAACGGAGACTTTTATTAAGGAACGTGTACATCAGGAAAGCGGCCAGGTGCAAAAGGTTGGTATCGATGATGCCTGTATTTTTCATTGTCATTTTGATAATGGCTCATTAGGACTTTTTGAATCAACACGTTATGCACGAGGGCATAAGGCGCTTTATACTTTCGAAATTAATGGTGAACATGCCTCCATTCGCTGGGATTTACATGATCTGAACCGTCTTGAATATTTCGATCATTCGGATGATTCTATCGTTCGCGGTTGGAGATCTATTCTGGTTACTGATAGCGATCAGCCTTACATGAAAAGGTGGTGGATTCCGGGAACGAGCATTGGTTACGAGCATTCGTTCATCCACCAGGTAGCTGATTTCTTTGAAAGTCTTCAAACTGGTAAGGATTGCAGCCCGACTTTTAAAGATGCTTTGGAAACTCAGAAGGTTTGTGAAGCTGTACTGGATTCTGCGGCTTCGAAAAGCTGGAAGGATACCGGGGTTGAATGGGAGGGATAATGGAATTTTTGGGACAAATGGTGCTATTGCCGTTGACCATCGCCATACAGGCATAGGGCGGTGCCCTATGCTAAATTAATAACCCTTTCAGGGTTTAGCGATTATCGACGCCCTGAAAGGGCATTATATTTTAGGATAGGGCAACGCCCTATTCTATTCATGATCGAAAATGTATCAATACGTTAATGCATCAATTCGCCAATGTACCAATGCATTATTCCATACACACATTCCATAAACATATACACACATGTCACAATCATTAGCAAAAGTATGCACACACATTGTGTTCAGTACCAAATACCGTCAGCCTTTAATTGACGATAAAATTGAAAACGAACTTCACAGATATCTGGGAGGGATTTGTAACAAATTTGAATGCATACCAATACAAGTTGGTGGTTACGTGGATCATATTCATATTTTGTGTGTCATGTCACGAAAAATATCTATCATGAAACTTTTGGAAGAAATAAAAAAGAATTCTTCCAGGTGGATCAAGACAAAAGGAAAGGAATATGAAGGTTTTTATTAGCAGGATGGGTACGGAATATTTTCCGTCAATTCTTCTGATTTAGAGATTGTTGTAAAATACATTACTAATCAAAAACTGCATCACGAGAACAAGAATTTTCAGGATGAGTACCGGGGCTTTTTGCGCAAATATAATATGGAATATGATGAACGATATGTTTGGGATTGATATGAGAACATAACAATATATGGTCCGGTCGGTTCGTCGAAATTGTCCCGAAGCGGTAGGGCGATACCCCATCCTAAAATATAACGCCCTTTCAGGGCTAATTAATTTGTAGCCCTGAAAGGGCGTCATATCTCAGCCCGGGGCATCGCCACGGGACTATTAGGGATTTATTAGAATTAAACCCAACCCATGACCCACCCCATCCTCCAGATCAAAAACCTGACCAAATCCTACTCCGGGATTAAGGCATTGGATGTTGTGCAGTTAACATTACAAAAAGGGGAGGTGCATGCATTGATGGGAGAGAACGGCGCTGGAAAATCCACCTTCATGAAAATCCTGATTGGATTATTGAGTCCGGATTCCGGGGAAATAATTTTTGATGGAGATTTACTAAAAAGTAAAACCGTAAGCGAAATTTCTAAAATGGGAATTTCCATGATTCACCAGGAAATCTTAATTATTCCGGAACTTACTGTTGCCCAAAACATATTTCTAGGCCGCGAAAAAGAAGTTTTCCAAAATAAAACCGGATGGCTGAACGATAAGAATATTGCATTAAAAGCTGCGGACCTTCTAACACAACTCGGCATTGAGATCGACCCGAAGGTCAAAATGAAATACCTGAGTGTTGCGCAGATGCAAATGGTCGAAATTGCAAAAGCAGTTTCAAATAATGCACAGGTTATTATAATGGATGAGCCTACATCTGCAATTTCGGACAAAGAGGTTTCAACACTTTTTAAAATAATAAGAGAGCTAAAAAACAAAGGCGTTGCTATTATTTACATCTCCCACAAGATGGACGAGATATTTGAAATTTGTGATACCATAACGGTATTACGGGATGGAAAATACATCGCGACCAAAAGTGCTTCTGAGCTTGATAAAAACAGTCTGATAGCGATGATGGTAGGAAGAGAAATAAATAACATGTTTCCTGGACCATTAATACAAAAAGGCGACGTTGCACTTTCCATAAAAAATCTGGGTAAAAAAGGAAAGTTTTCAGCCATCAGTTTTGACGTCCATGCAGGAGAAATATTTGGAATATCCGGACTTATGGGTGCCGGCAGGACTGAAATTGCAGAAGCAATTTATGGTTTATCAAAGGCCGATAGTGGTGTAATAAAAATAAACGGCGAAGAAGTTGATATAACGTCACCCCAGGATGCGGTGACCAAGGGAATTGGATATGTAAGTGAAGACCGGAAAAAATTGGGATTTATTCCTCAACTATCGGTCGTGCAAAATCTTACATTAAGCAGTTTATCCGAACATTGCCGCGGGATATTCATTGATAATCAAAAAGAAATTACAGCAGCAGATCAGATGATCAATGAACTGAAAATTAAAGCTTCAAGTCGTAATCAAAAGGTTACACATCTGAGTGGAGGAAATCAGCAAAAAGTGGTTATTGGCAAAGTGTTGGCAGCTTCTCCAAAAATCATTATTCTGGATGAACCTACCCGTGGGGTTGATGTTGGGGCAAAATTTGAAATATATAAACTGATAAATAACCTGGCCGCGGAGGGAATCTCGATCATTATGATCTCTTCTGAACTACCGGAAATCTTAGGCATGAGCGACCGGATTCTTGTTTTATCAAAAGGAATTCAGAAAGCCATTTTGTCAAGAGAAGAGGCGACGGCGGAATCAATAATGTCATATGCGGTGCATTGATTTAACCTGTTAACAAGATAACGACTGTTTTAAAAAATAGAAATTGGAAAATTCATTTACTTCAAGATTCAGGAATATTGGTCAATATGGCATTTTTCTGGCATTTGTAATGATCTGCCTGGTACTGGCTTTAAGTACACCCAGGTTTTTTACTGTTTCGAATTTAATGAATATCGGAACCCAGGTTTCGATCAATGCTCTATTGGCTTTCGGTGTAACTTTTGTCATCATAACAGGTGGGATTGATCTTTCCCTGGGTTCCATGGTTGCGGTAACAGGCGTTTTAGCAGCCACTTTCGCACACCCGGATACCTATCCTTTGATCGTTCCTGTTTTTATCGGACTGGGTGGTGGGCTGGCTATCGGTGCTTTCAACGGATTGGTCATTACGAAAAGTAAAGTTCCTCCATTTATTGTAACGCTTGGAACGATGACAATCGGAAGAGGTCTGGCTTTGATTCTGAGTAAAGGAAGACCGATTTCCAATTTATCCGATTCTTTCAATTTTATAGGCGGCAGTAATTTGTTTGGTATACCATTTCCAATCATCATACTGGTTTTTGCCTTTGTTATATGTTCCGTAATTTTAAATAAGACAATTCTCGGACGTTACATGTATGCGGTAGGAGGAAATGAGCCTGCGGCAAGAGCCTCAGGAATTCATGTTAATCGTGTTAAAATGTGGGTTTACACTATTTGCGGGTTACTTTCTGCCGTGGGCGGAATCTTGCTGACATCCAGAATCACTACCGGACAGCCCAATGCGGGAGCTGGTTTCGAGCTTGATGCAATTGCAGCCGCTATCATTGGCGGTACCAGTACCTCAGGTGGAACGGGTACCATGACCGGTACTTTGATCGGTGCATTATTAATTGGCGTTATCAGCAACAGCCTTGACTTATTAAATGTCACTTCCTATTACCAGCAGGTTGTCATGGGTGCCATCATTATCGGTGCCGTGGTTTTGGATAGTATGGGTAAAAATAAAAACTAGGCTCATGAAATTTCTACATGTCTTTTGCTTGAAATAAAATGAATAAAACATTTATGAAACTAAGTTTCCTTTTCACACTTGCCCTTTCTGCGATTGTACTGGTCAGCTGTAATAAATCCGGTAATTCCGAATCTGAGAAAAAGGATGGCAGCAAAAAACTTGTCATCGGAAGCACCATGTTAAGTATGCAAAACGAGTTTGTCGTTAATGTTAGCGATGAAATGGAAGCAAAAGCCAAAGAACTTGGCGTTGAGCTTATCACGGTGGATGCTGAACGTTCCGCATTAAAGCAGGTTGAACAGGTCCAAAGTTTCATCGCGCAGGGTGTGGATGCTATTGTCATGAATCCGTGTGAAGTGGAAGCAAGCTCACCGGCTGTCAAACTGGCTTTGGAAGCAAAAATTCCAATCATCAATGTAAACTCTGAAACTACGGCAAAACCCACATCTTTTGTTGGTTCTGATGATGTGGAATCGGCCAGAATTGCAATGAATTACATTGTAAAAAAACTGGGTGGAAAAGGTAATGTGATCATGATGAATGGCTATATGGGACAGGCTGCCCAGATTAAAAGAGACAAAGGAGCAAAAGAAATTCTGCAAGCTAACCCAGGTTTAAAACTGCTCGCCGAGCAATCCGGAGAATGGGATCGTGCCAAGGCCATGTCGCTGACTGAAAACTGGATTCAATCCTACGGTACTACGATCAATGCCATTTTTGCACAGAATGATGAAATGGGTTTGGGCGTAGTAAAAGCTTTGGAAGCAGCCGGATTAAAAAATAAAATAGTGGTAGTCAGTATTGATGCAATTCCTGACGCGTTGCAGGCAGTGAAAAAAGGAACTTTGGATGCCACCGTTTATCAAAATGCGAAACAACAAGGCAGCAAAGCCATTGAAAACGCAGTAAAAGCAGCCAGGGGCGAAGCTTTCGATAAGGAAGTTTTAATTCCGTTTCAGCTTGTTACAAAAGATAATTTAAATGAGTTTTTGAAATAAATCGAATCAGGTTTATTGTTAAGTCTCGTTTGAAAAAATATGAAATCAATCCTGAACCATGCATATTAAAAACAAAGAAGTAAAAATAACTTTATCTGTAATTCTTCTCGGATTCTGTTTTTTGTCATCCGCACAAGTCCCGCAAAGTGAGAAAAAATCAACGCCAGTCCGTTTTGAAAAAAAACAGATCGCATCCGAAAGCAATGAGTCAGTTGCGGTTTTTGATGTGAATAATGATGGAAAACCGGATTTGGTCTCGGGTGAATTCTGGTACAAAGGTCCAAAGTTTTTTGACCGGTTTTATATCGGTGAAGTGAAAAGGCATGGCGAATATTGGGATGATTTTTTAACCATACCAATGGATGTTAATGGTGACGGCAATATGGATTTCATCACGGGCGGCTGGTTTAATAAAAGTCTGATATGGCGGGAAAATCCAGGAAATAATGGTCCGTGGAAGGATCATCTTATTGACGAAACAGGAAATGTTGAAACCGCCAGAGCCTGGGATGTTGACAATGACGGGTTTCCTGAAATTGTACCAAACAATCCAAATCTGCCCTTGAAATTCTACAAACTGGATAAGGATAAAAATGGAAAAGGAACCGGAACTTTCACTAAAACACAGGTTGCCGAAAAACAGGATCACGGCATCGGATTTGGTGATGTAAATGGAGATGGACGGGGAGATTTTATCATTAGTACGGGTTGGCTGGAAGCTCCAAAAAATGTGTTGAAAGATAAATGGATCGCTCACAATGATTTCAAACTTGGCACGGCCAGTGTCCCAATTTTAGTTGTGGATGTGAATGGCGATAAGAAAAATGATATCATCGTCGGGCAGGCGCATAGTTACGGCCTTGACTGGTACGAACAAACGACAAAGTCGGGAAAAACCGATTGGACCAAACATGTGATCGACCCCTTTAACTCACAATTTCATTCCATGGAATGGATTGATCTGGATAATGATGGAAAGTTTGAACTGTTAACCGGAAAGCGGTATCGCGCACACAATGGAAATGACCCGGGTGAAAAGGATCTGGTTGGCATTTATTATTATCAATGGAATGGAGAATCCTTTGTGAAACAGGTAATTTCACACGGTCCTTATGGTGTGGGAAAAGGAATCGGTGTATACTTTTCAACGGCTGATCTGCTTGGAAGTGGCCGCAAGGATATTATAGTTGCAGGAAAAGACGGCCTGGTTGTATTTTTTAATCAAGGCAACAACTAAGTTTGATATAAATAACGCATAGACAGCAATGGGCTGGAAAGTACATTGTTGTTAAATTTTGAAATAATTACTAAACCCCAAATACATGAGAAAGGTATCGGTCACATTCGGCCATATTTTACTATTATTATTTACAATTTTTTACAAGCCTGGAGAAGCCCGGGCACAATCAAAAATTCCCGTTTTTGATTTAAGAGATGGAGACCGTGTCGTATTTCTTGGAAATTCACTTTTTGAAAATGATTTTCAATATGGATATCTGGAACTGGCCTTAACCACACGCTTTCCCGAAAAGAACGTTACATTCCGTAATCTGGGGTGGTCGGGCGATAATGTCTGGGGAGACGGACGCAGTACTTTTACCAATCCTCCGACAGCCTATGAACATCTGATGCAGAACATCGCCAAAACCCGGCCAACGGTTGTTTTTCTAGGTTATGGGGGTGTGGAGGCTCAGGAAGGAGAGGCGGGTCTGCCTCATTTTAAAGACGGATTAAATAATCTGTTGAATAAAATTGATTCATTGGGTGCAAAAACGATTTTGCTGTCCACGATTCCGGTTATGTCCGGCGACACTTCTATTAATCTTTCCAAACGAAATGCAGATCTAGAACTTTATGCTTCGGCCATAGCGAAAATTGCAGCGGATCGTGGAAAGCAATTTATTGATATCTATAAGCCAATTCTGGAAGCCGGCAAAAAGACTACCATTATTGAAAATGGCGTTCACCTGAATAAAACAGGTTATTATTATCTGGCTAATGTTTTGGAAAATGGTTTGGGTTTTAAAAATGAAAAACGGACCGCTGCGATATCGGTTTCTAAAACGGGTGCAGAAGCTTCCGCAAATGCCAAAATTTTGAAATCGGGTAAGGATCTGGCGGATCTTCAATTTGTAATCCCGGAAAAGTTTCTGCCCATACAACCATCTCCTGAAACTGAAAAGCTTGTTGATTTAGCTCCAATTTTAAAAGTGACGGGATTGAAGAAGGGATTTTACACACTGTCTGCCAATGATGATCAGATCGTAACTGCCTCTGCGAAGGATTGGGAAAAAGGTGTTGAAATCAAACACGGACCGTCATACTATCAATCCGAGGAAATCCGGGATATGATTAACAAAAAGAACGAACTGCATTTCTTTCAATACAGGCCAATTAATGAAACTTATATTATTGGCTTCCGTGCCTATGAGCAGGGAAAACATGTCAAGGATCTGGAAGATCAGGATATCCTGATCAAGTATCTGGAAGGGCAGATTGGTTTACAAAGAATGCCAAAAGTAATAGTTTATAAGCTGTCAGCTCTTGATAATTAGCACTAAGCTAAATTACCAAAAGAAAACTAAGTAAGGTTTAAAAATACAATTCAGATGCAACTGAGCTAAAAGCTAATGGCCAACCGCTAAAAAATATGAAAGCAATAAAACTACTTATCGGAATTATGGTTCTGCCGCTGGTCCTGCTGTTGACCTCATCGGTAAATCAAAGAAATGTTTATGAAGATCCGGATCCGAAGAAAGAGCTGGCTTCTTTCAAAGTTGCTGATGGATTCGAGGTGACGCTTTGGGCAGCCGAACCGCTTGTTGCAAAACCAATTCAAATGAACTGGGATGCCGACGGTCGTTTATGGGTTGTCAGCAGTACCGCTTATCCTCACCTGAAAACAGGTGAAGTTGCCAACGACAAGATCTTTGTAATTGAAGATACGGATGGCGACGGCAAAGCGGACAAAACCACCATTTTCGCCGAAGGTCTGACCACACCAACAGGGATTCTGCCTGGTGACGGCGGTGTTTATGTAGCCAATTCGACAGAAATCCTTCACTTTTCGGATACTGATGGTGACGGAAAAGCAGATAAAAAACGCAGAATCCTGAATGGCTTTGGAACTGGCGATGCGCATCATTTGATCCATACTTTCCGCTGGGGGCCAGAAGGGAAATTGTATTTCAACCAGTCGATCTACATTTTTAGTCATGTTGAAACACCATTTGGCACAAAACGTCTTGAAGCCGGCGGCGTTTGGCAGTTGAATCCAAAAACGCTGGAAATTGATGTATATGCCCGCGGAGGTATTAATTTCTGGGGTTTGCAGTTTGATCGCTGGGGACAATCTTTCCTGACGGATGGTGCTGGTGGAGAAGGTATCAATTATGCTTTTCCGGGTGCTGCCTTTGCCGCTGCGCAAGGAGCGGAACGTATCGTTCGCGGATTAAATCCTGGTCAGCCAAAACATAGCGGTCTGGATGTAATTTCAGGAAGACATTTACCGGATGCGTGGCAGGGACGTATGATAGCCAATGATTTCCGCGCAAACAGGATCAATAGTTTCAAACTGGAAGAGCAGGGGAGCGGTTATGCTTCAACGCAAATGGAAGACCTGATGTGGACGGATGATATTGCTTTTCGCCCTGTGGATATTAACGTAGGACCGGACGGAGCAATTTACGTTGCCGACTGGTATAATCCGATTATTCAGCACGGTGAGGTGGATTTCTTTGATCCGCGTCGTGATCAGGAACATGGACGCATCTGGAAAATCACTGCCAAGAATCGTCCATTGGTAAAAGTACCAAAATTGAATAAAGCCCCTGTTGCTGAGCTTTTGGAATCACTGAAAGTACCCGAAGAACTTACCCGTACCAATGCAAAACAGGTTTTAAAAGAGCGTGGAGCCAAGGAAGTTATCCCGGCTTTACGTGCCTGGGTTACTGCTCTGGATAAAAAAGATAAGGATTACGAACACAACTTACTGGAAGCCTTATGGGTTTTTCAGGCGCTAAATACTGTTAACGAGCCGCTTTTGCTGAGTCTGATCAATGCCGAAAGTCATAATGCGCGTGCCGCGGGATTGCGTGCGCTGACATTCTGGTATACCAAGATCAATAATGTTCCTGGTATTCTGGCAAAGGCTGTATCAGACAAACACGCCCAGGTTCGTATGGAGGCCGTGATTGCGCTACGAAAAACAAAAACGCCGGAAGCTGCGCGCGCTGCACTTTCTGTGCTGGATCTGCAAATGGATGAGTTTATTGATTACGCACTTTGGCAGACCATCCGTGAACTGGAACCTGTCTGGTTGGCAAAATTAAAAACAGATCCTAATTATCTGGGAGATTCCAAAAAGACGGTTTACGCATTGAAATCTTTAAGCTCGCCGGAAGCTGTGGCACAATTGATCAGTTTGTATGGCAAAGGTCAGGTGCCGCAGGAATACCAGAAAGATGTATTGAATGCAATTGCTAAATCCGGACAAACGACGGATTTGAATATGCTGCTTGACCTGACTGTTCAAAATAAAGATAAAAATATAACGCCACAACTGGCTACGCTGGAAGATGCCGCCCGTCAGCGGAAAGTAAAACCGGATAAAAATCCTGAACGTGTGGCTGATTTTATTGGGAATGAAGACGAAGCAGTAAGTCTGAGTGCAATTCGTCTTGCAGGTCTATGGAAACTGGATCAGTTAAACGAACGTCTTACCGGCCTGATCAAAACCGGAACGCCGCCAACAAAGAAAGCCGCATTGGGCGCTCTGGCCTACATTGATAAGGACAAAGCGACAAAGCTCATGATTGAACTGACCGGCCCGAAAAATACACCGGAAGTCAGGATTATCTCAGCTGCACAACTTGCTGCATTAAATCCTTCGGAGGGTGCTAAAATTGCAACGGAGCTCATGCGCACATTGCCAGCCGATACTGATGTGACAGATCTTTTTATGGCTTTTATTCCAAATAACGCCGGAGCAGCGGCACTTGCAGAAGCAATTGCAGCCAGAAAAATACCGGAAGCAACGGCGAAAACGGGAAGGCAGCTTGTACAGAACCGTGCTGGCTGGAATCGTCAGCGAATCGACGAAATAACTGCTTTGAATAAGGCCCTGGAAGCTTCCGGCGGTACATTGCCGGTCCAGAATATGAAACAGGATCTGAATGACAAGGAAATCGCAAGTCTGGCAAAAGTGGTAACTGACCAGGCCGATCCTGTAAAAGGTGAGCTTATTTTCAGAAGGGCCGGCACGAGCTGTACTACCTGTCATGCCATCGGCGGTGCAGGTGGCCGGATAGGGCCTGATCTGAGTAGTTTGGGTACGAGCTCTCCCGTTGAAACCATTATCCGATCTGTACTTTATCCAAGTTTATCCATCAAGGAAGGATATGATTTGAAGCGTGTTGTCAAAAAAGATGGTAGTGAATTGTTGGGCTATCTGGCTAGTGACGGAGCTTCTGAAATTGTGATACGTGATGTCACGGGTAAGGAAGTTTCCATCGCAAAAAGTCAGGTTCAATTGATGGAAAAAGTGCCGGGCTCTCTGATGCCTCCGGGATTGACAGCTAGTCTTGATCAAAAAGAATTTGTAGACCTGATAGGTTTTCTCTCAAAAATGGGAGAATCCGGCAAATTCCGCGTACCAACAACAAGATTTGTTCGTAGATGGAGTACTGTTGAAGAAAGCAAAGAAACAGCAAAAAGAATACAGGCCGAAGGTGTCGCATATGTGGTAAAAGAAAAGTCAAAAGCAGTATTTCAACCGGTTTACAGTAAAGTCGCAGGTGATCTGCCGCTGGGAGATTTACCTGTAATAGATGCGGGAGCCGGAAAAAAATACAGTTTTGTACGGTTTGAAATTGAAGTACTGACAAAAGGAAATGTTGATCTGGCATTTAGTTCAACAGCCGGAATTACTGCCTGGTCAGATGGCAAACCGTTGAAACTTGCAGAGACCGGAGCTGTTTCAGATTTTTCTCAGGGTCTTCATACCGTCACACTTGCAGTGGATAGAAGTTTATTCAAGGATAATTCTTTATATATCCAGTTAAAAGATACGCAAAACGGTGCTGCCCAGACCCGGTTGGTGATGGGGAAATAGAAAAGTTTTAGTTCAATAAGGAAGTAAAGGTCAGCGCGAAAATAGCTGACCTTTACTTTTTATATCAAAAACCGAAGGTGTATATGATTTGCCCTGACATCTTGTTCCTGATTTTCAGGTCAATAATCTTTCCTTCCTGTTTTTTTTTAGATTATTTTTTCTCTCCATACAACCATTCCATCTTTAATTTGCCTCTTTAATACAAATACACCTAAACCCTTCCTATGACGACGGAGGCAGAATTGATAACGGGTTGCCTGTTACATGACAGAACAGCACAGCGGCTTTTGTATGACCGTTACAAAAACGCCATGTACACACTTGCCTATCGGATCACCGGTGATTACGATGATGCGAACGACGTCTTGCAGGACTCTTTCATGGAAGTGTTTCGTCACCTGGACCAGTTTCGTGGAGAGGCCAAACTTGGTGCGTGGATCAAGCAGATCGTTGTTAGGAAATCCACCAAAAAGAAGCGGATCGTAATCTGGCAAAACGTGGAGGAAGAGACAGGAGAAAGTATTAACTGGGGAGAAATTGAAATTAATGTGGCGCATTTGCAAACAGCGATTCTGTCTTTACCCGATGGTTTCAGGACCATATTTGTACTGGCCGAAATTGAAGGATATACACACCGGGAAATAGCGGTGATGCTGGATATCTCGGAAGGTACGTCCAAATCGCAGCTATTTCATGCGAAAAGGAAATTACGCAGCATGTTAACCCAGAGATGATCTTGAAAAATATGGAACATCATAACGATAATTTGAAGAATGCATTGGCAAAACTTCCCTCTTTCCAGCCAAGTGATTTTATCTGGAAAGAAATTGAGCGGAACCTGAATGAAGCACCTTTGCAAAACGTTTTAAAAAGTCTTCCGACACGTGAACCTGAGGATTTTGTGTGGGAGAATATTGAAAATAAAATCAATGGAGCAAACAAGAGGAACAACGTATGGTGGTATGCCGCTGCAATGATTCTGACGATCGGTTTTACGGGTTACTTGTTCAATGCCAGCAAAGCGGATTCTGATATTTCATACTCACAGGAAGTAGTTGATACCCGTTTGCAAACCAGAACAGAACCTGTTACTGACCAGGAATATGCAAAACTTGTAAGCTATTGCGAAGCTGAAACAGTTGTTTGTAATGACAAAAATTTTAAACGTTTAAAGCAGGAGTATGAAACACTCCGGTCCGCGACTCAGCAGCTTCAAAAGGCGATGGGGAATTATAATACCGAGCCGGAATTGACGCGTCAGTTTACTATGGTGGAGCAGGAAAAGGCAGAGGTTTTGAATGAAATGGCCAAGATGATTTAAGACAAAATTATGAAATCGACAGACAAAAATATTTTTCGAAAAATACCGCTTTTTACTTTCCTCCTTTATTGGGTTGTTTCAAATGGTGCTCAATTGGCTACGGCGCAGAATCTGTTGCAGGTCGCAACCAAGGCTATTGAGAAAACCGTGGCAGCCCCTGCTATACGCACACTTCACATCAATGCAGAAAAGGCTGATATCGAGATCATTGCCTGGGACAGGCCTGAAATTACGATCATCATGGAACTCTCGGCGAGGCATCCGGACAGGGCCATGGCTACAAGCGATCTGGCTAAGGTCCAGTACATTGCGGACCGGAGCGGGAAGGATTATTTTCTAAGAAATTACATTTTGCTCAAAGAAGGAGAAAGCAAACCGCTGTCAAACCTGAAAGCACGGTATACCATTCATTTGCCTGCATCCTGCGCCATTGATCTGAAAAATACTTTTGGTACTATTCAAATGAAAGGTTTGACAAATAATCTCAAACTGAACGCAGATTTTTGCACAACAACGCTGCTCAATATCAAAGGAAAAGGATTGCTTGAAACCACTTTCGGAGAACTGAAAGGAATTGAAATTACGGGAGATTTTACCTTCACCAGTGATCATACCAACCTGCGACTGGAAAGTATTGGCGGAGCTGTAAAGATGAATACACTCTACGGAAATGTTGAAATCCAGCCATCCATTGGCCTGACAAGTCTGGCGATACAATCCAAAAAAGCAGTGGTAACGATGTTGTCAAAAAACTGGCAGCAGTTTGACTATGACATCAACAGCGCTTACACCACGATGAAGCTTCCAAACGGATTTAAATGGAAACGGAATACCATCGATTTTAAGGATGCTTTTTATTCCAAAAACCAGATTGCCAACGTACAGATAAATACAGAATTCGGAAATCTGACCATAAAATAATACTGCTTGCCCTAACTATTAGCCATGAAAAAATTTATACTTTCTTTGAGCATGTTGATTTTGTTTAAATCAGCATACGCTCAGGATGATGTGAAAGTTACGCTTACCGAAGAAGCCGATACACTTGTAAAACAACGTTTTATAGACAGATATGAAAATGTTTTTATGACGAAAGTGAGGACGCGTCATATGTTGAAAGTAGGATTGTCACAATACTATCAGGCTGTGCCTTACCCATTGACCGACGATAAGACCCTAAATAACTTGTCGCTTCACATCGGTTATGAGTTTAAATTTCTTCCTGCCTTTTCTCTGGCATTATCAGGACATTTTCCTTTATATGGAGTACAGAGACCTGTTAAAGAGTCCATTCAAAATACGGTTATGGATGCACAGCTCCGCTGGTTTGTCAATATGCGCAAAAGGATCAAAGCGGGTAATAGTGCTAATAATTTTAGCGGTAACTATATGGCTCTCTTCTATAACATACCTGGAACGATTGATGATGACCCAAAAGCGGGACTTAAATTTGGGTTTCAGAGAAGATTCCTGAATCATGGCTTTATGGACTTTTCATTTGCGCTATTCAAATCTGTATTTGATTATTCTTATGGTTATAATTTAACCGGATTACAGTTTTCTACGCAAGCCAGTTTTGGATTTGCCATTGGTGATTGGAAGAAATCAGCAACCGCGCCTTTTTGTGATATCCTGCTCTGCGATGAATTCCAGGGACAGCAATGGAAAATTCGGCTTCCTGAAATCACTGTTGGCTATTACCTAAACAGGATCAGAACTGGTGTAGGTTTTGAGCGAAAGATTAAGTCATCTCCCTGGACTATAAATGTACAGTTGGATGCTGCGATGAATAACGGCTTTAATAACCTAAGGTACGATCATGAGGTAACGGTAGGATATGACAGCAATGATCACCTCATTACTACAACATATCCGTATGCCAACGTTTATTCACGTGAAAAGATTTTGATTCTGTCCGTACAACCAAGATATTATTTCTTACAAAAACGTCAAAAGCATAATGGCAGGGGAGGAAATGGGCTTTCGGGCTGGTATGCCGGGTTAAATACTGAGTATAATTATTACAAAGGCAAGCATAGCGGGTGGGAGATTCCAGGTGGCGACTTAAAAAGTGAAACCAATATAATTCAGGTCGGCCCATTGATTGGTTTTCAACTAAGGGTATTCCGGCGGGGTTATCTTGATATGAATACTTCCTACAACTTCAAAGATCAATTGAAAAGCACAGAAACATCTTTCGGCTTGCGAACAAATGTTGGGATCGGTCTGGCAATTGGACACTAATAACAACATTGGCCGATATAAATGTCGTAGGATAGCAATCTCAAAAGACTTTTCAGTTATTAATATTTTGATTGTAATAAATGGTATGACTAACCAAAGAACTATTACCTAGGGCCGTTCCTATGAATTCTGGAAATAAATTTTCCATTTAGCCCAAGTTAGCCCGGATTATTTTAGAGCCGGTCAAATGAAAAAAATAATGCAAAATCTTTTCCGATATCTATTTGCTGTTGCAATAATCGTCTTAATTATGATAAGTTTAAATTTATCCTTTGTCCGGCCATTAAACAACCTGAATCGGACGGAAGCGCAGTATCAGTCGGGCATTATAAAAATTCAGGAATATCTATTCCATCTAAACAATGAATGCAGGCGCGGCCAATATGATGTTGCACAAAATACATTTCTGGATATGCAGCAGCACTGGCAACGGCAGGATGTAATATTCGGGTCGTTACAAAAATCATCATCTTTTGCTCTGAAATATTATCCTTCGGATAGTCTGGCAACTTTGGAACTTTACCTTAATCAGCTTCATGATTTTTCAGGACAAAAATTTAATCCTGAACTAATTATTAAGGAAATAAGACGAATCAATGACAAAGTTGACAATATGCCACGGTATTGAAATGATAAAAATATCCTTCTAAACATTTTATTTTTCTCATGTCATACAACCATATTATTCTAAAAATACCTCTCTGTAAATGAAATGACTTAACCATTTTTTATGAAGTTCCCAGATTGTCTAAATCATCGGCCGGTAAAGTCTCTCTCCATCAGGACGACTGTAAGTTTGCTGACCATTCTGTTATTCTATTTAGTTCCTGCCTTTCCTTCTGTTCTAGCCCAGGATAGCACTAAAATTACTTACGGGATTGAAATGGATACATTAACAAAACAACGTTTTATCGATCGCTACGAAAATGTTTTTATGACGAAGGTGCCTACGCGGCATATGTTTAAAATTGGTATTTCGCAGTATTATCAGCCCATTCAATTTTCACTGATAGATGATAAATTACTTAACAATTCTTCGTTAACGTTTGGGTACGAATTGAAATTACTACCAGCATTTTCTATCGCCTTGTCTGCCCATCTGCCGTTTTATTCAGCTGCTATACCCGAGAAATATGTCTTAAAAAATGTAGTTTACGACGCTCAGCTGCGCTGGTTTTTTGATATGAAAAAGAGGATAAAGAAAGGGCAAAGTGCAAATAATTTTAGCGGTAATTATTTGGCGATCAACTATACATTACCAGGAACACATGTGGTTTGGGAAAATGAACCAACTATTGGCATAAAAGCAGGTTTTCAGCGCCGTTTACTAAATTCAGGATTTGTTGATTACGCATTTGCATTGCAGCAAAGAAGTCTGAATTTTCGGTATGGACTATTATATTTCTGGCAATTTTCAACGCAGATAAGCTATGGTTATGCGTTTGGTGACTGGAAAAAATCACGTAAACGCCCTTTGTGTGATGTGTTGCTCTGTGATGAAAATATTCGTCGGCAGTGGAAATATAAGATACCGGAAGTGACTTTGGGATATCACTTATACAGAGTCCGGCTTGGTGTAGCTTACGAGCAGAAAATTAAATCGTCGCCATTTGCATTAAATTTTCAGTACGATATGAGTATAACAAAAGGGTACAGTTATACAAAAGGGCCATCAAAATACATGGCTTATGATACGTATGCCTCTGATAATACAAAAGAGATATCTCAATTTCTTACTTTCCAGCCAAGATATTATTTTTTGCAGAAAAAAGACCAATTAGCGGGAAGGGGAGGAAACGGACTTTCTGGATTGTATACCGGGTTAAATAATGAGTTAAATCTGTACATCGGGAAGCATAATACGCTCTACGATATACTTTACAAACGGAATACGCTTTACATTGGTGCACTTATCGGTTTTCAGCAACGACTATTTCGTCATGGATATCTTGACTTTAATACTTCCTACAACTTTAAACATGAGTTCCGTCAATCCCATAATTCTACCGGCCTCAGAGGAAATCTTGGTTTAGGATTTGCCTTTTAAACTCCAAAAGACAAATCCTGAAACACGATTATTTTTTACTCAGTTTTGAAATATACAGCACACCGTTTTCTCCTTTACACCAAGAAAAGTTATTGCCGGTTCCGCAAACAGCAGCGGATGCAGATACATAGAGACGATCTTTTTTGTCGAAATAAAGACTTTGGATCTGATGGTTTTGTGGTAAGCTTATCTTCTGTCCGGTTGAAGTTATAACACCTACTGTTTCTACATAACCATCAGTTGTAACCTGATCGATTTTATATTCCGTGCCATTTTGTGTAAATGCTTTGTTCAATAATACCGAAGGGTCTTTTTCTGTATAAGTTATGTTCTCATACGGGAACCAGCTTATTCCTTTGTCAATGCTGTAAAAGGACGGACGTGTAGCATAAATTGACCGGTCTTTTGTATTATCAGATCTGTAAGATTTTGTATTAAAAACCAACAAAGTGTCCTGGATTTCGGTGAAGCTGAAAATCCCGATTGGTTTATCATAATTTCCAACTTGCCAGGTTTTTCCTTTGTCGTCAGTTTTGTAAATTTTAAAACCAGTGGTTATGACTATTGATTTGTCAATGTCTCCATAAACGCCTTCAATAGGTCTGGCGTCAGGAGCAGTTAAGATATACCAGTCCGGGTTTTCAACTGGAGTTTCAGTATCAACCGGATTTTGAACTACGACTTCATTTTTATCTTTTTGGCATGACGACAAGATAAAAAGTGACAGGCAGGCTAATAAAATGGATTTCATGGGAGCTAATTTTTTGGTGAGTTTTATCCAACCAATTTACTCATTGTCACCACTTTTTTAATTAAATTGTATGTTATCAAATTGTTAAAATTTGATGAAAATCTGGTATGAAAATAAGTCCTGAAATATTTTTATGGCCGGTTATCAGGGCTTAAAGCTAAATTATTTTGATGGGGATTTCTGGTAACACGTTCTTTCAACGACGAAGGTTTATTTGGAAGGATGAACGATGTAACTTATTGTGGAAAAATATATATTTAAATTTTATAAAAAGTCGGCCTTCGTATATAGCGCAGGGGTAGAACCACTGACGTCGGTTTGCGGATTACCTAAAGCTATTATAGATAGCTTGCTTAATAATTCAATATGATTGGTGATTTTATTTTGCACATAAAGTCAAATATTGCCCGGCGTTTTGGTGAATAATTTTTTATGTACCATAAACAAACGCTTTCGCGCCACAAAGAAAATTTTACAAAAATGAAGATTGATAAAATAAAAATAACATTTCAAACAATAATTTTAATGAATCGTGTAGGGAAAGATCGCATTGACAATACATTATGCTATATTTAGGATTGCTAATGAAAAGACTGGCCTACTCAACATGGTTGACCCTAAATATCTCAATAAAGTATTCAACGCTTTCCCTGCGGCAGGAGTAGTATTACTTCCAGATTCGCCTACATTTACGGTTATCGATGTAAATGAGGCCTATCTACAAATTACCAATATTGCACGGGAAGATTTTGTTGGAAAAGGCTTTTTTGAGGTTTTGAGCAGGAACCCTTATTTCAAGACGATTCTTTGGAAAGATCTTTTAGAAAAATCAATCAGTGAAAAACGTACGGTTCAAACCCCGGTTTTCGATTACGAGGTGCCGGTAATTGGAACTTCTGATTTTGTAATAAAAAAACTTGTAACGTCAATCACCCCGATATTAGACGCAAATAACGAAATCGAATTTATAGTCCGGTCGGTTATGGATGTCACCGAATTGCTGGCTATAAAGGAAAATGAAAAAGCAATCAGCGATAACCTGATAAGGAATGAAAAATTTCTTGAAGATACACAGCGGGTTGCCAGAATTGGAAGTTGGGAGGCAGATCTGGTAAATCACCGGATAACCTGGTCGGATTTGGTGCGTGAAATTCATGAGGTGGAGGATGATTATGTTCCCTATGCGGATGCACCGGTATACTTTTTCAAAGAAGGAGAAAGCAGGGATTTATTTCAAGCTGCTGTTGATCAGTCCATATTAAACGGTTCCGGTTTTGACCTGGAACTGCAAATTATCACAGCGAAAGGAAATGAACGCTGGATCAGACTGACCGGGCAGGCTGATTTAAAAGATGGGATTTGTGTCAGGGTTTATGGTTCTATTCAGGATATCAATACCCGAAAAATTAACGAAAAAGAGCTGCTTTTTTCAAGAAATCGCTTTGAATCACTGATCCAGACTGTTGACGGAATCGTGTGGGAAGCGGATGCTCAAACTTTCGAATTTTCCTTTATCTCCGATCAGGTAAGTAACATTTTGGGCTATTCACCACAGCAATGGCTGGCAGAGCCTGATTTTTGGGCAAACCATATTCATCCGCTCGACCGTGTGCAGGCCGTAACGTATTGCCGGCGCTGGGTGCAGGATGGACGAAATCATACATTTGATTACAGGATGATCCGTGCTGACGGAAGTATTGTCTGGATAAAAGACGTGGTTTCGGTGATCCGTGAAGATGGGAAACCTTTGCTGTTGCGGGGAATTATGATGGATATTTCTGAGGGACGGCGATTTGCTGAACTTGAATTTCTTGAAAAGAAGGTGCTGGAACTGAATTCTCATAAGGAAATAGCCATCAAAGATATTCTGACGGAATATCTCAGAGGGATAGAAGCCATTTTCCCGCAGATGAAATGTTCGATTCTTCAGGTCAAAAATGGCCGTATATACAATTGGTCTTCGCCGTCATTGCCGACGGAATATGTTGAATCCATTGAAGGTGTATTAATTGGAATGAATGCAGGTTCCTGCGGAGCGGCTGCTTTTTTTAAAATGCCGGTTATTGTGAGTGATATTAACAATGATCCGCGCTGGATGGATTATAAAGACCTTGCTTTGAAATTCGGTTTGCGTGCTTGCTGGTCGCATCCGATATTAAATGCTGAGGATGAGGTTATTGCTACACTCGGAATATACTATCACGAGGTGAAAGAGCCGGTTGATGAAGAATTGAAAGTAATTGAAAAATCGAGTGCTATTCTAAAGGTGATTCTCGAAAACCGGCAGAGCTCGGAAATGTTGGAAGAAACCTTCTTTTTGATGAATCAGGGTCAGGAACTGGCACATTTTGGTAATTGGCAATGGGATATTGTGAATAATGTGGTCACGTGGTCGGATTCTCTTTATGACATTTACGGATTAACGCGGGCAAAGTTTAAAGCTACTTTTGAAGGATACCAGGAATTGCTGCATCAGGATGATAAAATCCGGGTATACGAGATTATTCAGAATGTTTTAAAAACTAAAAAGGATATTGTTTTTGAGGAAAGGATTATTCGCCCGACAGGAGAGGTCAGAAATCTAAAATCGTGGGGAAGGCTAAAAACAGATAGCCAGGGTAATCCCTTAAAAATGATCGGGGCTTGTCTCGATATTACAGAAAGCCGGAAAGTGCAGGAAGAATTGCTTGCGAGTGAATCACGGTTAAGAAGTCTGGTAGATGCGCAGACAAATTATGTTGTGAGGCTGGATCTGACTGGCCATTATACTTATTATAACAAAAAGTATAAGCAGGATTTCGGATGGTATTTTACAGATGAAAATCTGATTGGTGAAAGTTGTCTGGATCTTACAGTCCCGGAGCACCACGCCAGGTTTTTAGAAATTTCTGAATTGTGCAAACAAAAGCCTGGAAAAGTATATCAGATCGAAATTGATAAAATAAAAAAGGGAGGTGGTATTATTTCGACATTATGGGATTTTGTCTGCCTGACAGATTCCAACGGAAAACCTTCTGAAATGCAATGCACCGGGCTGGACGTGACCGATCGGAAAGTAATGGAAGATGCCCTGAAAAGTAGTAATGAGCGTTATGAACTTGTTAATCAGGCAACTAATGATGCTATTTACGACTGGGATATGGCCACAGACCACATTGCCTGGGGCGACGGATACCGACGGCTTTTTGGATATGAAGCGAATGGTGAAAGATACCCAATGGAAAAATGGTCGTCAAAAATCCATCTTGATGATTTGAATTCTCTAACCCGTAGTCTCAGCATAGCTCTTGCCGACAATACTCAGCAAAACTGGTGGGCTGAATATCGTTACAGGAAACTGGACGGTGATTATGCTTTTGTGCAGGAGAGAGGTTTTATCGTCCGGAATTCTGATGGGCAACCTGTCAGGATGATCGGTGTATTACGTGACATAACTGAAATTAAACAAACCCAGATAAAACTTCTCAGAAAATCGACATTTTTGGCGGCCATTGCAGAAGTAAACAATAGTTTGCTACAATTTGACGATTGGGCTGAGGCTTTGGAAAAGTCTTTTGGTATTGTGGGCCAGGCTGTTACTGCGGACAGGGTCTATTATTTTGAAAATCTTGTGGATGATGTTTCGGGGCAAAAATATGTAAGTCAGAAATTTGAATGGAATGCCGGCACCTTTGATTCTCAGATTGACAACCCAAGTTTACAAAACGTGCCGCATGAGAAAATGCCGGAACTTATAAGTTCGCTCAATAGAAATAAGCCTTTTGCAGCCTCAATCAGTCAGCTCCGTGAATCAGAATTCAAGGCCGATCTCGTGGAGCAGGACGTTAAATCCTTGCTAATAATTCCGGTATTTGTAAAGAATAAATTTTTTGGATACGTAGGATTTGATGATTGCAGAAATGAAAGGTTTTGGGATGAAGATGAAATTTCATTCTTAAAAACAATTGCGGTAAATCTTTCAAAAGTTATTGAAGGGCAGGAGGCCGATGAGGCATTACTGGCTTCTTATGAAGAAAAGAACAAAACCCTTGAAAGTATTCAGGATGGTTTCTTTGCAGTAAATGAAGATTGGACGGTGACTTATTGGAATAAGGAAGCAGAACGACTGCTGGGTATTAAACGTGAAGAAATCGTAAACCGCAAAGTCTGGGACATTTATAATAAAAATATAGCTCCGAAATCCTACTATAATTACAAGAAGGCACTTCAGGAAAAAATACCTTTACGTTTTGAGGAATATTATGAGCCAATTGACCGGTGGTTTGAAGTAAGTGCCTATCCTACCAAGGCGGGTTTGACAGTATATTTCAAAAATATTACAGAACGAAAAGTCGCTGAGGAAAAACTAAAAGAGTTACATAAGGAGTTGGAAAGTAATCTTAAAGTTCTTGCAATCTCAAATGCTGAACTGGAACAATTCGCCTATGTAGCCTCACATGATTTACAGGAGCCGCTTCGGATGGTAACCAGTTTTTTGACTCTGCTTGAAAAGAAATACAGCGATTCGCTGGATGAAAAGGCGAAGAAATACATTTTTTTCGCTGTGGACGGTGCAAGAAGAATGCGCCAGATAATACTGGATCTTCTTGATTTTTCACGTGTTGGAAAATCAGAAGAAAAGCTTGAAGATGTTGATTTAAATGAGTTAATTGAAGAAATTATACTTTTATGCAGAAAAAATATCGAAGAAAAACATGCAAATGTCAGATACTCTTCTTTGCCTGTTCTGACAACATTTAAAACCCCGTTAAGACAGATTTTCCAAAATCTGGTCAGTAATGGATTGAAATATCAACCCGAAGGCAGAATTCCGCTTATAGATATTTCGTCTAAAGAGACCGGGTCGCACTGGGAATTTGCCGTCAGAGATAACGGAATCGGGATTGACCAGCAGTATTTTGAAAAGATTTTTATTATCTTTCAAAGGCTGCATAATAAAGATGAATATTCGGGGACAGGGATGGGGTTGGCGATAACAAAAAAAATAGTGGAAAATCTGGGTGGGAAAATCTGGTTGAAATCAGTTGAAGGAAAAGAAAGCACTTTTTATTTTAGCATTGCAAAACAGCAACCAACAACGTTATGAAAAGTATACATATACTGCTAGTTGAAGATAATGAAGGTGACATTTTACTTACAACAGAAGCTTTACAAGAAGGGAGAATCTTAAATACGATCAGTGTTGTAAGGGATGGTGAGGAAGCAATTGATTTTTTAAATCAAAAAGGGAAGCATATACTGGCAGAACATCCGGACCTCGTGCTGCTGGACGTTAATCTTCCAAAAAAGAACGGACATGAAGTACTCCAGTATATCAAGAAGAGCGATGAGATAAAGCATATTCCCGTAATTATGCTCACAACATCATCCTCAGAAAAAGATATCAGCCTTTCGTATAAAAATAAAGCAGATTGCTACATCACTAAACCGGTTGAGCTGGATAGCTTTTTGAACGTTATCAAGCATATAGAAAATTTTTGGATCAGTATTATCGCAAAACCATCTCTAAATAAATCCTGATGGAAAAGGATAAAAACCGATACCGGATTCTGGTCATTGAGGACAATCCCGGAGATTTTGCGCTCATTGAAGATTTTCTGGATGAACAGATGCTTTCTCCTGAAATTTTTCAGGCAAAAAATTTTCTCGAAGGCCGCTCTTTGCTTGTAGAAGAAAAACTTGCAGTAAATGTCATATTACTTGATCTGTCACTGCCTGATAAAAGTGGTGAAAACCTGATCATGGAAATTATTGCGATAAGTGCAGGAATTCCAATCATTGTTCTGACAGGTTACCCGGATATTTCTTTTAGCGTAAAATCTCTTTCTCTGGGCGTATCTGATTATTTACTTAAAGACGAGTTATCTGCTTCTAATCTATACAAAAGCATTTTATACAGCATTGAGCGTAAGAAAAAATCAGCAGAGCTGGAAGAATCTGAAAAAAGATATAGTGATCTTTTTCAGCTGAGTCCTCAACCCATGTGGGTTTATGATCTGGAAACTTTGCAATTTTTAAACGTTAATGATGCGGCTATCCGGCATTATGGTTATAGTCTGGAAGAGTTTCTGGCAATGACCATACGTGATATACGTCCGAAAGAAGATTTGCCAATTTTTGAAGAATCTGTATATCGCGCCAGAAATTCATCTTCCACGCATTATAACGGTATAGCACGTCATAAGAAAAAGACTGGTGAAATAATTCAGGCAGAAATTCAAAGTAATTGCATTTACATTGATGGCAAAAGGGCCAGAGTAGTTTTAGTAAATGATATAACCGAAAGATTGCGTTACATTGAAGCCATCGAACGTCAGAATCAAAAATTACAGGAAATTGCCTGGCTTCAGTCACATGTGGTAAGAGCTCCTGTGGCCAGACTGATGGGGATTGTCGATCTTATTAAAAATTACCAGCATTCGGAAAATGAACAAAATGAATTGCTGGATCATATCCTGATCTCTGCAAATGAGCTGGATGGGATTATCAGGGATATAGCGGATAAGACGATGCATATTTAATAGGCATAGAGTAATGAAAAATCAAAAGATTTAATATTTATTTGATATAATCTTTTAAATTTGTGACGCAGTTGGGAGGTCTGACGTATTAGACCGCGTAGAACATAGTTTCTCCTTGACTGCTTTTTTTATGCACCTACTTTACTGCGATGAATCCGGTAGTGCTCCTGATCCTAATCAAAAACACTTTGTCTTGGCAGGTATTTCTCTTTTTGAAAGACAGGGGTTTGCAATAGCTAACGAATTAGATAAAATCGTATCAAGGGTAAATCCGGATGATACCGCTTCAACAGAACTTCATGGCAGTCCCATATATGGAGGGAAAAAATTCTGGCGACATTTTGAACGTGAGTTTCGATATGAGATAATAAAGGATTCCCTAAGTATTCTGTCTGGTTCCCATCCATCAAACCGGATATTTGCTTGTATTATAAATAAGGAAAAGGCTTCTCCCCGTGATCCTGTTGAAGTTGCTTTTGAACAGATTGCAAGTAGGTTTGATCATTATCTAGCGAGACTCTACAATCAGAACAATACTCAGCGAGGAATTATAATTTTCGATAAATCAACCTATGAAACGGCTATACAAGGCTTGGCTACAAATTTCCGTACCGTAGGGCACTCATGGGGAGTCTTGCGAAATTTATCAGAAGTTCCATTATTTCTTGATTCAAAAGCATCAAGGCTAATACAATTGGCAGATTTAGTTGCTTATTCTATATTTAGAAAATATGAGCACGGAGATACTCAGTTTTTTTCTATTATTGAAAATCGATTTGATCAGGTAGGAGGAATTAAGCATGGACTTTGTGAAAAACTTTAATTCCGGTTTATGATTAAATCATATTTCCATTTCTGATTTCTTTATAAAACCAAGTTACAATAAGACAAGTTTAGTGTCTTATTGTAACTTGCCTGTGAAATGGTATTCTAGCTACGATCCCAAAACGCAGGTGGTTCAATGCCAAGTGCTCTCAGATAAACATATACCTGTGCGCGATGATGGATTTCGTTGTCGATGATGTATAAAGTAGTGGAGTATATCGTGCCGTCGTACTGTCCGAAAGCTGCTTCCTGTTCATGGAAACGCGAAACAGGAATCTGAGGCCATAGCGTATCGATTTCCGCTGTAATGTTATCCCAAATTGTAAGTACTTCTTGTTTGGTTGCTGGTGGCTGAGATGCAAAATTCAAAGGAGGGTTGCCATAAGTCCAGTCGCCCGACAAAATCCCATGAATTCCTGGGCCGGAAAGTACGATGATTTCCATCACTAACTCTGCAAAAGTGCGCATGCCTCCAATAGAAAAGGTATAAAACTGATCGTCTGGAAATGCTTCGATAGCACGACGCGTAATCCTGCGATGTCCTTGCCAGTGATCCAATAAAGCATCCTGTGTGATAAATACTTCGGATGGAAGAAGTTCTTTTGCTTCACTCGTGTTGTTTTCCATTTTGCTAAAAGTTTATGTTTTATTATTTCCACTACAAAGGAAATATCAGCTGGTGACAGCCCTATGTCAGCATGTTTTTTCCCGGCAAAATTTTTTTCGCGCAAGTCTGGATAGTTACTTGGGCTTGAAAAAAGCAAGTAACGGGTGGCATGTAAAATGCAGGTATCGTATTTTTAAAAAAGTGATAATTGAAGTTCAAAAAAAATGATAGCACATAGCAGTCTCGGAATTAGTGAAACTGAAATTCAGCGAAATCTTCAAAGATTAATTCGCAGTGGAGAAATTACTTTGGGCGGTTATAAAAAAGCAAAAATTTACGGCACATTACATTGTCTTTCAGGAAAAAGAATGAAAATTGAAAACCGTGTTTTCTTTAAAAATGAGCAGCAGGCGATTGCAGCAGGATATCGCCCTTGCGCACATTGTCTGCCTGAAAAATATAGATTCTGGAAATCAACAAGGATTTAAAAACTGATCATACCGATTGTTATTAAAGTTAACCAGGCTTTTTGGCCAGACTTCTCCATAAATAGAAAACAACATAACTTTCCCATCCCCTCATTTCCTGAAAGAAATTACGGATTTGCAGGCCGTCCTTTTTGTCTGTGATGATATTGTGAATCAACAAGGCTTGTAACAAACCTGCATCACCATATGGAATACTGGATTGTTCCTTTAAACTTTTCATCAGTGCATAATTTGCCGTCCATATACCAATGCCTTTGACAGACATTAACATTTTTTGCCTGGCTTCCAGATCGGGCAGAGACAAGAGTATTTCTTTGCTAAGTTGTTCGGTTGCAAAAAGCTTTGCGATACTAATAATGTATTCTGCTTTTTTGCTGGAAAACTGCATCGACCTCAGCTCGGCCGGATCGGCTCCGGCAAGTCTAGCGTGGGACGGGAAAATGTGAAATATCCGGTTCTCAAATTCAATATGACTGCCATATTTTTCAACAAGCCGCCTTTTCAGTTTATATGCAAAAGTCAGATTAATCTGCTGGCCGGTAACACTCCAGCATAAGGCCTCAAAAAGATCAGGAGTGCTGATAATTCGTAAACCGTGAAATTCCTCAGCCATATAAGAAAGCTGGCTATGCTGACTGAGCAGTTGATAAAATGGTTCTAAATCCCGGTCAAGATCCAGCCAGTCAATGATATAATCCTTAATAGCAGATGTAATTTCAAAATTGGGCTCACCTGATAAAATCCTGATTTCAAGAAAATTCGCTTTCCCACCTATTTCCAGTAAAACAGGTTTTCCCTGAATCAGAATCGCTTTCAATATTTTGTTATCAACGATTTTGTGCATACAATCGTCATAATTACGATTGAGAAACCACAAACATTCGTTCAAACTGAAATTTGAATTAATGGGTATTGAAATACTATTATTGCACATGAATGTTCCGGATTGTGCCTTAAATACACGAGGTATATAAATGTATATAATGCCAATTTAGCACACAATCCGATTCTTGCTTTTTACAGAGGATATTCAAGCCGGGTTTCTTAAATTTAACAATACCTGGTTTCTTTCAATGTGTGATTCCTCTGATAAAAATCTGTAAAATAAATTTTGAAGCACATCATTACAAATGTACCGTTTTCCACTTAATACAATTTCAACGGATCGCAATAGCTCGGCAGGCTTATTTTGTTTAAGCAAATAACCTTCAATGCCGGATTCCAGGTAGGGCAATGTTTGAAAGTCGTAAATAATTTCGTCGTAGACAATTGTTGGTGTTGAAGGAAAGAACATCTTAACTTCCTGATATAATTTAAGATCTTTCTTCTTGGTATTATCGTTAATGCCAAGGACTATAAGATCCGGACAAATTGTATTATGAAATTTAGGAATGTCATCTATTACTGAAATTTCAGTAAGCTGAACGTCTTTAAAATGTTCTTTTAGCAACTTTGCGATTCCAAACCTTAAAATAGGGTAATTGTCTAATATTATTATTGATAACATGAGTGGGGGTTAAGCAATAGATTAGTACAAAAATCGTGCCAAGTTTTAATTTATTTGGAATGGCTTCGCAAAACCTTAATTTAGTTTTAACTTATATTGTTCCTCTAGCACCATTAATTCTTTGCTCATAAATAGGAGCGAACTGTTTTTCAAAGATTAAACTGCATTGCCTAACCACAATCCGGGTGTACTCAACGTTTACATGTTCAGTTCCTATATACGTAACTCCTGTTTCGTCAAATCGTACTATAATAAAGACATCAGATTTAGAAAATTTGAGAAAATAACTAAACTATATCGTTACGGTATACATTTTACAACTGGCGAGAAGACCAAGGTGAATTTTTAAGGGAATACCTGTGATTAATTGTAGAATTACTGTTAGTAGTCGGAAGAACATTTTTCATTGATGCGGGAGCAGATCAATATGGAAAAATGTGAGAGGGATTGGGGTGAAGAAAAAAATAGTGTGTGAAGTAGTGCTGAGTAATTATCTGGCCTTGTTTTTTTCCAGCCGGCCTCCTGGTACAAATTCTCCTTCAATCCAACGGACGAAGTTTTTGGCATGGGTAAGGTAAATGTTGGCTGCCAATGGCTTTAACTCTGACGACTGGATCTCGCTGATGTACATGTCGAGCAGCCGACTAATCTCGGTAAGTGACTCTGAATTGGTTTGCATGATGCTGGGTTAAATATGTGTGAAAAAAAGTTATTAAATTCTTGCTGTATACATCTATACTTGTGAATTGAAATAACGGGCCAATTTTATTCTATTAAATTTAAAGAGCTAACCGTTAAATAAATACATTCAATTATTCATTGTAATTACATAAAAAAGTTATGCATTATCTGGATACTCTGACAGACTGATTATTTCTATTTGGGTGGCATAATAAAAACAGTAATCTCTTCCAAACTCACAGATTCCCTTCACAAATAAGTCGTTAATGATAATTATCTACGCATCTGTATTTAAATTAATAAAGATGATTTAGTATTTTATTTTGAATAATAAAATTATTTGGAATAAAATGTTGTTGTACAAAGAGCATAGGTTAATTTTGGACCATTATTCGATTTGAGTCGAAAAATAAATAATATAGGATGTTAAATAAAGATGAAATAATCAAGGCAAAAATCCTGGAAGGGGCAAACAAACTTTTTCAGAGATATGGTCTGAGTAAGACGACCATGGAAGATATTGCCAAGGATGCAGGGAAGGGAAAAAGCACGCTTTATTATTATTTTAAAAGTAAGGAAGAAATTTTTCAAGCGATCATCAGCAGAGAAAAGGACGACTTTTTTCTGATACTTCAAGGTGAGATCGCCAAATCTCCGACAGCCTGGGAAAAATTCAAGACGTTTTATTTGAAACGTTTCGAAATGATGAAAAAGATGGCCAATCTGTATACTGTTCTGGTGTCAGAAACCAGGGAAGCCATGTTTGCAACGGGCGGGGATTGTCACTGGCGTAAAAAATATGACGAAAAGGAGATTGTAATCCTTAAAAGTATTTTAGAATATGGTATGGTCAGCGGGGAGTTCAGGATTTTAAGTGACACCGAACTAAACAGGCTTGCCTTTGTCCTGACGAGTGCTCAAAGAAGTATTGAATTTGATCTTATCATGTACGATAAACTTGATGAGATGCATGACTATCTGCAACTGCTTATGCAATTGGTGATGAATGGATTGAAAAAATAACTCTGGCTTCACACATCGACTCTGATACGATTTTAGTCCTCTGTTTTGTTTAGGTAATATTAATACTCTATCAACTTTAATAACTGTCAGAAACCTAGGCTTTTGTGTGTCGGGCGATTGGAGATAACATTTTGGAACGGCTTAAAATGTTTGATATTTTTGGAAAATTCGTCTTCATGAAATGTTAACAAAAAATTAAATAAAGATTAAAATAGACATATATCGAAAACGTGGGGGTTGAGAAGTAGCAGAAAAATATTTTCTTTGCCTGATGCTAACCACTCATCGAAATAATTATTCTATTTAACACAAAATTGATTGTGTTTTTGTGGAAAGAAAGTTTTAAAAATACAATTTTTATATCTTTGTAAAAATATAATAAAATCGGTTTTTAAATTTTTGAAAAACGATAGATATACATCAAAAACAGTAAAATATCACTTGTCTGATCACTTCAAATTGAATATTAGGGCATTGGGTATCAAATCTGGTTTTTGATAAAAGTTTTCATAAGAAAAGGTTTTAAGTCCAGCTTCAACTTGAAAAAACTGTTTTTGTTATAAATTTTTTAAATAATTTAATTCAAGTAAAAACCTTTATTGAAGTTAACATGTTACGTAATGCAAGCGAAACAATGCTTTAACATTGCCGTAATATGCTTAAATTACTTTTTTAATGACGAAAAAAATGCATAACCCACTGGAACTAACTGGAAATCAGGAAGTAGGTGCATGTTTCTGACACTTAATATTTATGGGGAATAAACTACATGCCCGGGTTTCTGAATTCAGAGATTCGAAGGTAATCAAGGAAAGGGGTCTTTACCCTTATTTTAGGCCAATTGAATCTGGTCAGGATACTGAAGTAATCATTCATGGCAAAAAAGTGCTGATGTTTGGTTCCAATTCATATCTTGGTCTGACAAATCATCCTAAGGTAGTGGAAGCGGCTCGTGAAGCAACTACCAAATACGGAACCGGATGCGCAGGCTCACGTTTCCTGAACGGTACGCTGGATATCCATGAAGAGTTAGAGAAAAAACTTGCAGTTTACACAGGAAAAGAGGCTTCGGTACTATTTAGTACTGGTTTTCAGGCTAATTTGGGTGCACTTTCAAGCATTACCGGTCGTAACGATTATCTGATCCTGGATGATGCAAACCACGCATCAATTATAGATGGAAGTCGTTTGTCATTTTCAAAAGTTGTCAAATACAGCCATAATAATATGGATGATTTGAGAAACAAACTTAAAAATCTACCGGAAGATGCCATCAAACTGATCGCGACAGATGGGATTTTTAGTATGGAGGGTGATATTGTGAAACTTCCCGAAATGGCCGCGATTGCGGAAGAATTTGGTGCGAACATTATGGTGGATGATGCTCACAGTCTGGGTGTTATCGGCGTAAATGGTTCAGGAACTGCTTCTCATTTTGGTCTTACTGATAAAGCAGACCTTATCATGGGTACTTTCAGCAAGTCCTTTGCTTCATTGGGCGGTTTTATTGCGGCTGATGAGGAGACAATTGAGTATTTGAAACATCGTGCACGTGCGCTGATGTTCAGCGCGAGTATGACACCTTCATCTGTTGCTACTGTTTTGGCAGCACTTGAAATTGTTCAAAATGAGCCTGAGCATATTGAAAAACTTTGGTCTAACACGCATTACGCCAAAAGTTTGTTACTTGAAAGCGGTTTTGATTTAGGGAAAACTGAAAGTCCGATTCTGCCCGTATATATCCGCGACAACGAAAAGACATTCCAGATTACGAAGATATTGCAGGAAGATGGTGTTTTTGTCAATCCGGTAGTTTCGCCGGCAGTACATACAACGGAATCCCTTATTCGTTTTTCATTAATGGCGACACACACTTTCGCTCAAATTGAAGAAGCAGTGGACAAAATGACCAAAGCTTATAAACAAATATATTCCGACCCTATTATTTCTGAAAGTGTATGACCCAAGTTTTACCCGTTACCTCTAATAAGGATTTAGACCGTTTCGTCGATTTTCCTCATGACCTTTACAAGGATGATGTAAACTACGTTCCGGAAATATTTATTGGGCAAAAAGATTTACTTTCTCCAAATAAACATCCTTTTTATGAACATTCGTCGGTGCAGTGTTTTTTAGCATTTGATGAAAACGGTAAGATAACGGGTAGAATTGCAGCCATACATAATAAGAACCACAATAAATTTGTTGGGGCAAAGGATGGTTTTTTCGGTTTTTTTGATTGTATAAATGATCAGGAAACTGCCAGATTATTGTTCGAAAAAGCAACAGAATGGCTAAAAGAAAAGGGCTTAAATAAGATTCAGGGTCCTGCAAGTCCGACAACAAATGATGTTTGCGGACTTTTGGTTGATGGCTTTGATTCGCCTCCGGTTGCGATGATGCCATACAACGCATCATATTATCTGACACTTCTTGAAAATATCGGTTTTACCAAAAAGACAGATTTGCTTGCTTATAAAGTGATGCATGCGACTGTTAACGATAAGTCGATCAGAATGCTTGATTTGCTTGAAAAAAGACTTTTGGAAAGAAATGGTATCGTTATCAGGAAAGTTAATATCAAGGATTTTAAGAACGAAGTTCCCAAAATAAGGGAAATATATAATATTGCCTGGGCTGAAAATGAAGGTTTTGTGCCAATGACAGAACATGAATTTGAATACCTGGCAAAGGATTTAAAAATGATCCTGAATCCGGATTACTGTTTGCTGGCTGAGAAAGACGGTAAAATTGTAGGTTTCGTGCTTGCTATACCTGATATCAACCAGATTCTGATAAAAAATAAAAGAGGAAGATTGCTTCCGTTTGGAATTTTCAGACTTCTTTTCCAGAAAAAGGACATTGACATGCTGAGAATTCTAACCCTTGGTGTAATCGACGGTTATCGTAAATTAGGTATCGAAGCTTGTTTATATGGTGGAATCATCAAAAATTCAAAAGGTACCAAAATTAAAGGTGGAGAGTGCTCGTGGATGCTTGAAGATAACTACATGATGAACAGGGCTTTGGATCAGATGAACGGCGAACTTTATAAACGTTACCGATTGCTTGAAAAAGAAATATGAGTGAGCGGATCTTGATAACAGGAGCAAGTGGATTTATAGGATATCATCTTGTAAAAGCTGCACAGAAAGCCGGATTAGAGGTTGATGCAGCAGTACGTCCATCGAGTAGGTTATCACATTTGAGTACATTGAATCCTGATTTTGTTACTCTTGATTTCGGGTCAAAGGAATCGATGGTCAGGAGTCTTGAAGCGGGCCAGTATACGTATATTATTCATGCGGCTGGTGCTACCAAAGCTAAAAGTTTAGAAGAATATAATTTAGTAAATGCCAATTATACCCTGAATCTGGCACAGGCCGCAGAAAAGGCAGATATTCCGTTAAAAAAGTTTGTGTTTGTCAGTAGCCTGGCCGCTATTGGTCCAGCAGACTATCATGAAGTACGGCTTTTTAAGGAAAACAAAAAACCGAATCCGGTAACAGCCTACGGGAAAAGTAAATTGTTGGCAGAGCAGTACCTGTCCGACAGTATTTTGCCCCTGGCCGTTTTGAGGCCAACGGCGGTTTACGGTCCTGGTGAAAAGGATTTGCATATCGTTTTCAAAATGTTGCAGGATGGTTTGGATATGTACATTGGAAATAATCCTCAACGTTTCAGTTTTGTTTATGTTACTGATCTTGTGAACGCGATCATGCTTTCCTTACAGGCTGAAAATAAGACAGAACGTACTTATAATATATCAGACGGCAATGTTTATGGCCGTTATGAGCTTGCTGATACTTTTAAAGATCTGCTGGGAAAGAAAACAATACGTTTTCACATTCCTGAAAGTGTTGTGAAAGTAGTGGCTAACGTGCTGGAACTGGCTTACATGAATTCTGAAAAAACGCCGGTTCTGAATAAAGAAAAGCTGAATGAACTTACGGCTCCCAACTGGGCTTGTAGTATTGAAGCGGCAAGGAAAGACCTTCGTTACAATCCGGTTTACAATTTAAAAACCGGTCTGGCTGAATCTATGGATTGGTATACAAAAGGAAAGTGGCTTTAAATCACCTCTAAAATTGAAGATTATGATGTATCAGGATTATTACGTAAGTCCGCCAGGAATGTGATGGACATTGTGCTTATCTGACTTGAAGCATAATTAGAAAATAATAAAATGGTCAGGGAAATTAGTCGGTCTGTTTGCAAAAGTTTGGAAATCAGTACCTTGTAGAATTGAAATAACCTGAGAATAATGAGTCAGTTGCATAAAATTATTGCAACATCCCTGGGGATAGGATATGTCGGGAAAGGTGGCGGAACAGTCGCAGCTGTGATTACTTGTATTTGCTGGTATTTTTGGCAGATTCACTTTGCTCCATCAGTCTGGTTAGGTTTTGGAATAACACTCTTTATTACAATTATAGGAACAATTTCTTCGGATGCAGTTGAGCCTTTTTGGGGAAAAGATGATAAAAAAGTAGTGATCGATGAGGTCGCAGGCATGTGTGTCAGCTTATTGTTTTTGCCTTCAACAGGTGCTTATATCATAGCAGGACTTATACTATTCAGGTTTTTCGATATTGTTAAACCTCTCTACATCAGTAAGGCAGAAAAACTACCCGGTGGGTATGGCGTTATGCTGGATGATGTGCTTGCCGGTATTTGTGCAAACATCCTTCTACAAATAGCGTTCAGTTTTAATCTCTTGTAAAAATGTTGACGTTTATCAAGGCGCAGGCCTCTTCACTAATTGCTTCATTTCTCGACTTTTCGACTGCAATCGTTCTGGTGAACTTTTTTCAACTGGAACCGTTTACATCAAGTATAGCAGGAACATTTTTCGGTGGACTGGCTAATTTTACGATAAACAGGTATTGGACTTTTGACGCGGCAGAGGATAAAATTGGTGGACAAGCATTAAAATATTTCATTGTCTGGGTCGGGAATCTGATTTTAAATGCAGGAGGGATGTATTTGCTCTTGGAAAAAACAAATTTGAATTACATTCTTTCCAAAGCGATCGTAGCCATCATTGTTGGTTTTGGATACAATTACATGTTTCAGAAAAAAATGGTTTTCAGGTGATCATCACAGAATCTAAATGAGTTTTTCCTGGCTTTATTAACTCAGCAGCCCAGGAAAACTAAAAAAAATTAAAGATGTTAGTAAAATTTAAAATAGCAGGTATACTATTCTTTCTGATTCTGTTTGGCTCAGACGTTGTCCGTGCGCAAACTACAATCATCAGAGGAGTACTTACGGACTCTGCTTCGAAGGAAACATTACCCTACGCCAATGTGCTGATACCGGGTACAACGATTGGTACGCTGGCAGATGACGAGGGACGTTATACAATTAAACTGGAAGGGACGTATAGCAAAATCCAGTTTGGATATATCGGTTATAATACCGCGGTCAAAAGTATAACACCGGGTATTGATCAGGTCATCAATGTGAAGCTGAGTGTGAATGCTTCCATGTTGACAGAAGTTGTTGTCAAAGGTAAAGCACGTTACCGCAACCGAAATAATCCGGCTGTTGAACTGATCCAGAAAGTGATTGACCATAAAAAGGAAAATCAGATGGATGCTAACGATTTTGTTCAGTATGAACAGTATGAAAAAATTTCGCTGGCACTTAGTAATTTGTCAGATAAATTCAGGGAAAAACGGATTTTCAGAAATTACCAATTTCTTTTCACGGAACAGGATTCAAGTACGATTGGTGGCAAAAACATGCTTCCGGCTTATTTAAGAGAACGACTTTCCCAGATTTATTTCCGCAAAGATCCTTACAAAAAGAAGCAGCGTGTATTGGCAGACCAGCGCGCAGAATATGATTCCCGTTTTATTGATAATGATGGTTTAAGCACATATTTCAATAGACTTTATGAAGATATAAATATCTACAATAATAACATTTCGGTTGTAACCAACCTTTTGCTTAGTCCGATTGCCAGCACTGCACCGACTTTTTACAAATTCTTCATCACTGATACTGTAAAAACGCAGCAGCCATGGCTTATCGAATTGAGTTTTATACCAAGAAATAAAACAGATCTTCTTTTCCAGGGGAAATTGTATATCACTTTGGATGGCCACTATGGTGTTCAGCATGCTTATCTGACGGTCAATAAGGATATCAATTTGAACTTCATGCGTGACCTGGAAGCGAAGCTTGAATTCGAGAAAAGTACGGACGGAAGATACCACCTTAGCAAAAGCACGCTGGGAATGGAATTCGCCTTTGGTGATAAAGGAGGTGGGATTTATGGTCAGCGAACGGTAACGTTTAAAGATTACGAAATCAACAAACCTCAGAATGACAGCATTTACAGAGGACCTGCCGAAGAAATTGCATACAAAGAAGGTGAGACAAAAAGCCCTGATTTCTGGGCCAGCTCGCGCCATATTCCGTTGGAGCACCGCGAGGTTGAGATATATAAGAATGTTGATACGTTGCAGACTATCAAGTCTTTCCGACGTACAATGGATATCGGGACCTTATTCTTAGCAGGATATAAAGCACTTGGTCCCGTTGAAATTGGTCCTGTGAATACGTTTTACAGTTTCAATCCTGTGGAAGGGTTAAGATTACGTTTTGGTGGAAGAACGACTCCAATGTTCAGCAAACGTGTTTATTTCGAGACCTATGCCGCTTATGGTTTCAAGGATCAGAAGTGGAAATATTTTGCCAGCGGGACATATTCGCTGAACAATAAATCCATCTACCATTTCCCGCTGCATTATTTCAGATTCAGCTATCAGCATGATACCAAAATTCCGGGACAGGAATTGCAGTTTGTGCAGGAAGATAATTTTCTTTTGTCTTTCAAAAGAGGGAATAATGATAAATGGCTTTACAACGATATTTATAAATTTGAATACGTCCGGGAATTTCCTAGCCGGTTGTCTTACAGATTTGGATTTACACAATGGAAACAGGCGCCCGCCGGTGCTTTGGTATACCAGCGTTATGATGCAGGAAGTGATGGTCTGATCAATATTAAATCTCTCTCAAATGCAGAAGTGAGTCTGGAATTGAGATACGCCCCGCACGAGCAATATTATCAGGGGAAATTATACCGCACGCCAATTCCTAATAAATATCCAATTTTTACAATGCGGTATAGCAAAGGAATTAAAGGCGTTTTGCAGGGAGAAACAAATTACCAGAATATCAATGGTAATGTGGCCAAGCGGTTTTTCCTTTCCCAGTTCGGTTATGCTGATGTCACGGCTGAAGGCGGATATATCATTGGAAAAAACATCCCGTTCCCTTTGCTGACAATCCACCGTGCCAACCAGAGTTATGCATATCAGTTGAGTTCTTACAACTTAATGAACTTTCTGGAATTTGTCAGTGATCATTACGCAAGCATGAGTGTGGAATACTATTTGAACGGATTTATTTTCAATAAAATACCGTTGTTGAAAAGACTCAAACTTAGGGAAGTGGTTGCGTTCAGAGGATTGTATGGCGGTTTGCGAAATGAGAATAATCCGGCTTATAATCCAGGCTTGTATAAGTTTCTGACAAATCCTGATGGAACATCAGCAACTTATTCACTGAATAAGGAACCTTATATGGAAGGAAGTGTTGGCATCGCGAACATTTTTAAGTTTTTACGAGTTGATTTGGTTAAACGGTTCAACTATCTTGACAATCCTAATGTTGCAGAGTGGGGAGTCAGGGCAAGAGTTAAGTTGGATTTCTAGTTTAAAAGAGTTTAAAATGAATAAGGACGAGTTGCGTATTGCTTTACAGCAAGGTATTTATAAGGTAATCAATCCGTTTGTTAAGTTTCTGATCAAGGCCGGTTTAACACCTAACATGGTGACAACCATTGGTTTGGTCTTGAATATTGGTGTGGCCGTAATTTTTATCATAGGCGTTGAAGAAGGTAATCGTGGGGATTTGACCTATGTGGGTTGGGCTGGTTTTCTGGTACTTTTTGCCGGAATTTTTGATATGCTCGATGGGCAGGTAGCCCGGCTTGGTAACATGAGCTCAACTTTTGGAGCTTTCTACGATTCTGTTTTGGACAGATACAGTGAAATGGTGATGTTTTTGGGGATATGTTATTATCTCGTTGGGCATCATTATTTTTTCAGTTCGCTCTTTGCATTTATTGCGTTGATCGGTTCGGTAATGGTGAGTTATACACGCGCCAGAGCAGAAGGTCTGCGGGTTGAATGTAAAGAAGGACTAATGCAAAGGCCGGAACGTGTTGTTCTGGTTGGGATTTCGGCTATTTCCTGTGGCGTAGCGTCGAACTACATTGGTGGTGATTATAAATTGTTTATTCCGGGCATACCATTTCATGTTTTTGAAACGATGTCAATTTTTACAATCCCGATCACGATTATGGCCGTTCTGACCAATATCACTGCGGTAAACCGGTTGTTAAGTGTAAAAAAAATATTGGATAAAAAAGACTCCGATGAGATTTCTATTAATCGCTAGTCTGATTGCAGTTCTTGCAACAGGCAGCAATACTTTCGCAGACAAAAAAAGCAAAGAAAATCCTGCTGTGGCAGCAGTGGATACTTTTCCGGTACCTAAATTAGCCAACCTCCTTTTTTATATTCAGAGAGACCCGAATACCAATACGATCTGTTATGAATTAAATGTAAATGACAAAGGACAGCTGGACGAAGAAAATCCTGTTCACCCATTCTGGATCAGATACCCCGAAGGTGGAGGACGCAAGGAACTGAATTATTTACAAAAGAAATTCGCATATGGAATTATTGTAAAAAAGGCAGGTAAGGATTATTTTCAACTGAAATCAGTTGCCTATTCAAGAACACCACTATATCTTAAAAAAGATACGAATAACAAGTATCAAGTATACATGGCAATCAACCAGATACAATGTGTTTTAACCAGGATTTTTGTACGGATCGATGGCGGAACATTCTGGGTGCCCAATGTCAAGTATATTGAAGTTACGGGAACGGATCCCGCAACTGGTAAGAAAGTAGTAGAAAGAATTAGTAAATTTTCCTGATGTTTCATCATGGCCAAGAACTTTGTATCCAACTCCAAGGAATCGGTTCGGATGTTCAAAAGTGACATCCTGGAATCGGTGTCAAAAGTGCACTTCTCTGTGCCTCTTTTTATTTTCATTCCTGTAATATTTTATTTCGGCTGGAAGGCAATCGGGGAGCAGGAACTTTCCCCGGTTGAGTTTTGCGGTTATTTTCTCCTGGGACTATTTGTGTGGTCGCTTACAGAATATGTGTTGCACAGGTTCATTTTTCATCTTGAACCGAAAAAGGGCAATAAAATAATGGAACGAATACACTTTATTTTCCATGGTGTGCACCACGATTATCCAAGTGATGCCCAAAGGCTGGTGATGCCGCCTTCGGTAAGCATTCCTCTGTCTGCGGCATTTTATTTTATGTTTTCTCTTTTCCTGGAAACCGGACCTTTGGCAGCATTCTTTTGTGCTTTTATGGCTGGATATTTATTTTATGATATGACGCATTATGCATTGCATCATGCTAACTTTAAAAATAAATTTTGGAAAAAACTGAAAAAACATCACATGTTGCACCATTATGATGATGCATCGAAAGGATACGGAGTCAGTTCACCGCTGTGGGACAAAATTTTCAGCTCCGATTTTTTAAGAAATAAAAATGATTGATAATTTAGAAAGTACGGTAAGCATCCCTAAAACGAGTTTCTACGGATTAAAGCCGATCATCACAATGTTGCTGATATCGGTATCTTACCTCGTATTGTCTGCTTACCTTGTGGGATTTCGGAGTGATCAGGTTGTGCTTTTGGTTATTACAAACGGATTTTACTTTTTCTCCGAAGCAACCCGCAAATTCATCACCGCATTTTCCATTTTTATCGTGTACTGGATTTTGTTTGATTATATGAAGGCATTCCCGAATTATAATTACAACACAGTTCACATCAAAAGTCTTTACGATCTTGAAAAATCAATTTTTGGGATTAATGCCGGAGCATCCGTAATAACACCAAATGAATACTGGATTTTGCATCAGCATTCTTTTCTGGATGTGATGTCGGGCCTGTTTTATCTGACATGGATACCGCTTCCATTGTCTTTGGCTGGATATCTGTTTTTCAAAAACAAAACGCAGTTTTTCAACTTTGCCTTCACATTTTTACTGGTCAATATGATCGGTTTTGTGATTTACTATCTCTATCCTGCGGCGCCACCATGGTATAGCCAGCAGTATGGATTTGAGTTTATAGCAAACACGAGAGGGAATACGGCCGGGCTTTCCCGGTTCGATTCGTTTTTTAATGTGGGAATTTTTAAATCGATATATGAGAAGAGTTCAAATGTATTTGCAGCGATGCCTTCTTTGCATTCTTCTTATCCGCTCATTGCGTTATATTATGCTTTAAGGAGTAAAATAAATACTGGTTTGTCCATAGTGATTGGCATAACAATGCCGGGAATCTGGTTTGCAGCTGTTTATACAAGTCATCATTATGTGCTTGATGTTATTGCCGGTGTTTGCTGTGCGATAACCGGTATCATTATTGTGAACCTGATAGCAGCGAGAAATTTAAACAGGCAAAGCTGATTTTGATAATATTACAGAAGTTGGAAACACCCTGATACCGGAGGCGTTTCCAGCTTTTTTATTTTAAAACTATCAGCTTTTTTATCTTTGCATGATAGCAAATTCCAACCATGGTCTTATTTCAGCTGTCATATTAATGATAAGAATCCGGAAATTATTCCGTTTCAGTATATAATTGCTTTTTGAAAACACCCGACTATTAATGATATCAATAATAATCTGCTCAGCCAACGCCGAAGAATTAAGTGAAGTTTCAAAGAACATTGACGAGACCATAGGCGTGGCTTATGAAATTATTGGTATTGACAACAGTAATGGGAAGCGGGGGATTTGTGCGGTTTATAATGAAGGAAAACAGAGAGCGAAGTTTGATATCCTGTGTTTTATGCACGAGGATATCGAAATAAAAACTCAAAACTGGGGCACTATTCTTCTCGGAATATTTTCAGAAAATAAAGAAATCGGTGTCGTAGGCGTGGCTGGTGGTGGTTATAAGGCTTTGGCACCTTCTGGTTGGTATTGCGTGGAGTATGACTCGCCTGATCGTTCATTTCAAAATGTTATTCAGGGCTATAAACTTAATGATAAGGATGAAATTCACGCCTATCATAATCCATATCAACAACAACTGAGCGAGGTTGTATGCGCCGATGGGATGTGGTTAGCTGCAAGAAAGGATATTCTGGATGAAAAACCTTTTGATGAAAAGCTGCTTAAAGGATTTCATGGGTACGATGTTGATTTTTGCCTGAATATTTTTGGCAAACATAAAATCGTGGTGACCTATGACATACTGATGAAACATTCGTCCGAAGGAAATTTTGGCAGAGAATGGCTGGAATCAATTTTAAAGCTGCACCGTAAATGGAACGCACATTTTCCGCTGACTGTAACTAATGATGTTGATGAAAAGCTTATATATCGAACCGAAAAGCTTGCGATTAAAAATGTAATTGAACAAATGCTGGAATGGAAATTTTCTTTCGGAGAAATTCAGCGTATGCTGATTTCAGGTGCGAAATCAAAAAGAATGCCCTTGCGATTATTTTTTAAAGGATATGTCCATTTGGTTGAACAGCATTTTGGACTAGGTGATAAATAAACTATCCAAAAATCCTGGCCCACAAAATCTTCGATTTCATTCCCCACACGTGTCTGAAAACATAGGCAGACTGACTTGCTTTTTTGTATTTTGGAATGTAATACAAGGATTGGTAATCTTCATTTAACAATCTCGAATAACGGAACGAAAAGAATGTCCCAAGCCTTTCTTCAAACAGCGTTACCAGCCTGTGAACGAAATCAGGATACTTGTTGAATTTGTAACTTTCGCAGTGTTTCAGCCATTTCAGTTCCTTTTGCATTTTTAGGATATCACGGTTTTCATGATATTTTTTATTGATCTTTTTTCTCTTGTTCATGATGTCTGTCGAGCTGCTGCTATGCTGGCGATACTGGACGAGCGAATCGTGTATCACTTCAATTTTTCCAACATTGGCAGCCACATAAGCCAGCCACTGGTCATGGAAAAAATCTTTGTGAAAAGGAAGTGCCCACGGCAAAAGATCTTTCCGGATCATACAGCTGTGGCCGGAAATGCAATTGAAAAAGAGAAAAGTCTTTGGATTGTCGCCGCTATAAAGATTGATAATATCCGACATTTTTTTGCCTGTCGGTTCACCATCCTCATCAATTAATGTGGAATCATGATATACCAGCTGACTGTCGCCAATGGCTTCAACTTGCAGTCTTATTTTATCGAGATCCCAAATGTCATCCTGGTCAGATAATGCGATCAGTTCACCTTTGCATAAGGAAATTGCCTTTTCAAAATTTTTCACATATCCCAGATTAACCTCATTTTCATAAAAAGAGAAAAAAGGATACTTTTCGGCATATTCTTTTAAAATTTCCAGAGAAGAATCTTTACTGCGGTCGTCAACGGCTACAATTTCAAGATTGGGATAAGTCTGATTAACAAGCGTTTCAAGCTGTTCCCTCATGAATTTTTCTCCGTTGTAGATGCAGAGCGCAATGGAAACAAAAGGTGTATTTTTTTGATCGTTCATTCCGGTTTGGCAGTCTGACACTTGCCTTTTAGGTTTAGGAAGGTATTAAGTCGGTATGCTTAAATAATGCGCTTAGTGCCCGGTCCCCATATTTTTCTTAAAGTAAAGAAGAATTTGCTCGTCTTATTTTTTTTCAACAAAAACAATAATAATTCTTCATTTTTCCAGATTTTCCAGCCGTAGGAAAGATTTATAAAGGAAGTATTTCTTTTCAAACATAACTGATAAAGTTTCATAATCAGATCGAAATTGGCACCTTGGCTATGCTCTGAACAAACTTTGAGCCAGAGACTTTCCTGTTTCAGTTTTTCAATTTTAACTTCTTTGCTGGTCTTTTGATGTTTACTTCGAACGGCCAGAATGTCGGTTGAATTTCTATCATGCTGCCGATATTGAACCAGACATTTATCAACAAAATCAATTTTTCCTTTATATGCGGCCATAAAGGCAAGCCATTGATCGTAATGAAATCCTTCGGGAAAGGGAAATCCGCTATCCAAAAGTGATTTTTTGATCAATACACTATGACCCGAAACGCAGTTCATGTATAAAAACGGCAACGGACTGTTTCCTTTATAAAAGTTGAATTTATCCGACATTTTAAAATGGATCGGATTCCCAAGGGAGTCGATAAATTCGGAATCGTGGTAGATTAATTCACTATCTCCAATAGCCTCAAACTGTATTTTTATCTTGTCGGTATCCCAGATATCATCCTGGTCGCACATGGCTATAAATGCTCCATTGCACAATTTGATCGCCTTCTCGAAATTTTTGTTGTAGCCTAAATTCCTGTCGTTTCTGTAAAGTTTTATCTTAGTGTTGTTCACTACAAACTGATTCAAAACAGATACAGTATTGTCCGTTGAACAATCGTCTACAACTATAATTTCCAGATTTGCATAGGATTGACAAAGTAAGGAATCCATTTGTTCTTTAATGAATTCTTCCCCATTGTAGGTGCACAGCGCAATAGAAATTAATGGTGACTCTGCCATTTATACTTCTGTAAACTGCTGCATATCAATCAGTTTTTTGTACAAACCGTGACTGGCCATCAGCTGCATATGATTACCGGTCTCTATGATTTGTCCATCTTCCAGAACCACAATCAAATCGGCATTTTGAATCGTACTTAACCTGTGGGCGATAACCAGTGAAGTCCTGTTTTTCATCAGATTGTTTAACGCTTCCTGAACCAGTTTCTCCGATTCGGTATCAAGCGCCGATGTTGCTTCATCCAAAAGCATGATCGGTGGATTTTTCAAAACTGCCCGTGCAATACAGATACGTTGTTTTTGTCCGCCTGAAAGTTTCATTCCACGATCGCCAATATTGCTTTCATAACCCTGATCAGTCTGAAGAATAAAGTCATGCGCGTTGGCAATTCTTGCTGCGTTTTCAACCTGCTCTTGTGTGGCATTTGGCATACCAAAAGCAATGTTATTGAAAATAGTATCGTTGAAAAGCATCGATTCCTGGTTCACGACACCAATCAGCGACCAGAGCGATTCCATTGTAATATCTTTTACATCGACATTGTCAATCGTAACCTTTCCTTTTTCAGCTTCAATAAATCTTGGGATCAGATCCATCAAAGTAGATTTCCCACCACCCGACGGCCCAACCAAAGCGATTGTTTTTCCTTTCGGAATCGTCAGATTAATTGATTTAAGAACAGTTCTTTCCGAATAAGTAAAAGATAGGTTTTCGAGACGGATTGCTTCGTTGAATGATGTTATGGCTATTGCGTTAGGAGAATCAGTGATTTCCGGTTTTTCATCAATTAAAGCAAGCACTCTTTCACCAGCAGCAATACCTGCGTGAATAGTACTGAAAGAGTCCGTAAGTGCCTTGGCAGGGCGCATAACCTGAGAAAACAAGGCAATGTATGCGATAAACTGCGATACACTTAAATCTGATTTATTATCAAGAATCAGCGAACCACCGTATAAAACAATGGAGCTAACCATTAGTACACCTAGAAATTCAGATACCGGGCCACCTAATTGTTGGCGACGTGCCATTTTCCTGCCAAGATCAGAGTATCGAACATTTTCAGAATCAAACTTGGTTTTTATTGCTTCGGTAGCATTGAAAGACTTGATGATTTTAATACCTGACAAGGCTTCGTCAAGGTAACTGATCATTAGTCCAAACATATGTTGTGCCTGGCTCGCCTGTTCTTTTAATCGTTTTACGATTTTAGAAATAATAAAAGCAGAGACCGGAATCACCATAATTGCAAAAATTGTCAGCTTGAATGATATCGCAAAAAGCATAAATACATAGGCAAGCAGCTGCAAAGGTTCCTTAAATACAACTTGTAAAGTTCCGGTTACCGAAAATTGTACAACACCAACATCAGAAGCAATTTTTGCAATAATATCTCCTTTACGCTGGTTGCTAAAATAACTAACATGAAGGTTCATTACATTATTAAAAACCGTTTTTCTCAAATTTAATAACGTGTGTATACGAAGGTTTTCCATAATCCTTCCTGAGAAATAACGGAAAACGTTACCTAGAAGAACGGATAGAACAATTATACCGCAGACAATTTGTAAAGCGCCATATGGCCCGTAGGCAATATTTGCTTGTTGAGCGAAGTAATTAAGGTAACCCGGAATGTTCAGGAAACTTTCAGGCCTTTCTACAATTTCGGCAGCTCCACCACCTTTACTGGTGAAAAGAACGCCCATTAAAGGGGCCAGAAGTGCAAGATTCAATGTATTAAAAACTACACCCAAAAGTGTAAAGATGACATATGGGATAGCGAATCTCTCAATTGGCCGGGCAAAAGATAATAATCGGAAGTATGTTTTCATTTTTTATTTAAAGGCACAAAGATAAGTTTTTATGCCATAAGGGACAGGGCCCTTTTAAGATTTATATTAAGACAAAGGTATTAAAGAACGAAAATGTATCTGTTTTAATTTTAAAAGCACCCCAGATTGTGTTTTTTCGGGAAGTATGGTTTGTTAACAGACCCGTGTATTTACAAATGGTTGGAAAATCGCTGATAAATTTTGGCATTGGAATAACTTTTGAACACTTGACTAAAAATCAGGATTATGAAAAATGAGATATCAAGACGGGATGCCATGACGCAGCTGGAATGTCTGGGTGCCGCTGCTTTGCTTAATTATGAAAATTTAATGGCTGGTTATCAACAAACTATGTTACAAAGAAATATTCCCGGCACAAAAGAGAAGTTACCTGTTGTCGGTTTGGGATCCTGGATACAGTTTGACGTGGGAGATTCAACTTCTGAAAAAGCCGGACTGGCAGAGGTCTTAACGAATATGAATAAACTGGGTGGGAAAGTTATTGACTCTTCCACAATGTATGGCAGGGCTGAACAAGTGATTGGCGATCTGACCGCAGGATTGGATTTTAAAGATAATTTCTTTTACTCGACAAAAGTCTGGACTACCGGTAAGCAGTCTGGCATTGATCAAATGAATGAATCTTTCCTGAAAATGAGGAGAAAAACAATGGATCTGATGCAGGTGCATAATTTGCAGGATTGGCAAACGCATTTAAATACATTGAAAGGGTGGAAGGACGAAGGGAAGGTCAGGTATGTCGGTATAACGCATTATTCAGTCTCCGCGCATCAGCAGCTTGAACAGATTGTCAGGTCAAAAGCGATAGATTTTGTTCAGTTTAACTATTCCATTAAAGTTAGAAACGCGGAAAAAAGCCTGCTCAAAGCTGCTCAGGATCATGGAGTTGCGGTTATTATCAATGAACCTTTTGACAGTGGTTCTCTTTTCAAAATCGTAAAAGGGAAAGAATTGCCTGACTGGGCAGCCGAATATGATATCAAAAGCTGGGCTCAGTATTTCCTGAAATATATTCTGGCAAATCCTGCTGTTAATTGTGTAATTTCTGGCACATCTGATAAAAAACATCTTATTGATAACATGGGAGCAGGTTATGGAAAACTTCCTGATGAAGCAGGGTTGAAAATGATGTTGAAATACCTTGATTCTCTTTGATAATTAGTCTCGTGGTGACTTCTCAGGCAAACGTATACAGCGCGGGTATGCAGAATTAGAAAAAAATTAAATGAGAATATTGGTGCATCACTCTCAGCCTTTTTTTCGTAAGTCATAAATATCAGTACGACATGTAAATCGTATGCCCCCGACACGATCTAAATTGACAACATTACCAAATTGAAAAATGTCCAAAATAAATACTGATGTAACAAATTTATCCAAACTGGTTTTTCTGATTTCTTTTCTGGCAATTTCTTTTTTTGTAAAAGCTCAGGATAGATGCGCCACAATGCCGCTTTTAGAACAGCGATTTTCAACGAATCCCGGTTTAAGGCAAAAATTCAGTGAGAGAGAGATGCAGCTTCGCAAGCTGGTTGCTGAGCGCGTTGCAAGCAGGAAAACGATGAAAACGGGCGGACTTGTGACTGTGCCGGTTGTTTTCCATGTTGTGATGAGAAATCAGGCGCAGGTAACAGATGCACAGATTCAGGCGCAGCTTGATACGATCAACAAGGATTACGCCGGGTTGAATGCAGGAGCATCTAAAATTCCGTCTTATTTTAAAAGTTTGTTCGGTTCATCAGGAATTCAGTTTTGTCTTGCACAACGCACGCCTAATGAGGAACCGACGACGGGTATTGTCCGATACAGCACAACGCAAACATCTTTTGACTACACAAGTAATTATGTAAAACATAAGGCGACAGGCGGTGCCGACGCCTGGGATCCTGATAGTTATTTGAATATCTGGGTTTGTGTTTTGTCAAATAATACGTTGGGTTATGCTACTTTTCCGAATGATGGAACCCCTGAGGAACAAGGCGTTGTGGTTGCTTACAATAGTTTACCCGGTGGAAACGCAACAGGTTTTAACGAAGGGAAAACGCTTACACATGAAATTGGTCACTATTTCAATTTGTTACACATTTGGGGTGATGACAATGGAAGCTGCGCCGGAACGGATGGCGTTTCCGACACACCTAACCAGGGAAATAGTTCAAGTACATGCAGAACCGGCGTGGTTACTGATAATTGCACAACTACGTCGCCGGGTATCATGTATCAGAATTACATGGATTACACTGCCGATGCCTGTCTTTTAATGTTTACAGTTGAACAGGTGGCTCGGATGGAGGCGGCTTTCAATAGTTACAGATCAATATTAAGCTCTTCAAAAGGTTGCCAGCCTTTGAATTTGAAAGGTAAAGATGCTTCAATAAAGCAAATTACGCAGCCTGATCAACGATTATGTAACGGCACATTTACTCCGCAGGTTATTCTCAGAAATCGTGGCAGTGAAACCATAACTTCCGTGACGATTAATGCAAGTGTTGATAATGGCCCTGTGGTAAGTTATAAATGGACTGGTTCATTGGCCAGCTATTCTGAAACAACCGTGACACTGGCGAGTATTACGACCGTTGAAGGGAACCACGTGCTGACCGTTACCAGTGTCAATCCAAACGGAGCGCAGGATGAGGATACATCAAATGATATGCTCAGCTTTGATTTCATATATTATCTGCCATCTGCACCGCCGGTTGTAGAAGGTTTTGAAGGCGCATTCCCGCCGACAGCCTGGGATATCGTTAATCCTGATGGCGCAGAGACCTGGGAGAAAACAACCGAAGGGGCAAAAACAGGAAATGCGTCTGCGCGGATGAGGAACTTCGATTATCTGGCCATTGGTCAGAAAGATTATTTGAGAAGTCCGACCGTAAATATTGCCGGAGTCGATTCAGCCTTTGTTTCTTTTCAGGTAGCAGCTGCCACGTACACGACATCTACCAGTGCAGGAAATGTTTGGGATACACTTCAGGTTATGATCAGTACCGATTGCGGATTGACATACACCAGTTTATATAAAAAATGGGGGCCAAACCTGATCACAAGAACGGCCGCCACCAGAACTGCATTTGCTCCGACTGCCGGTGAATGGAGACAGGAACAATTGAATATATCGGATTATATCAGTCAGGGAAATGTGCTAATCGCGTTCCTGAATATCAATGGAAACGAGAATGATATTTATCTGGATGATATCAATATCCGAACGGTAACGGTCAATCCGAACCTGAAAGAAGCTGGTTTTCTGGTCACACCAAATCCGACAAGCGGAGAAATATCCGTTCAGTTTTATCCACATCCATCAGGTTTACAGTCCATATCAATTTATTCAGTAACCGGCCAGGAAGTTGCAAAACTAACCTTGCCAGGCGGTGAGGTTAGTACTAATGTTTTTAATTTCAACCTGCAAAATTATTCAGCCGGATTGTATATCGTGAAAGCTGTATTTGATACAAAAACACTTACCAAGAAAATAGTGAAATATTAAAATGGGCTTTCGGCCGTCAGCTATCGGCTGTTAATGGGTTGATATTAATAAAATTTGTCGTCATCCAAAATTTGATCGCCGACTGCCGACCGCCGAAAGCCAAAAAACATTAACCTACGCTTGATTTATTACGTAACGCTTTACTTAGATTTCGGTCGGTGAAGCGTCTTTTTATTTTTTGTTGAAATCAAAATAATTCGAGCTGCTCGGGATCGCGTGGTTTTCTTGGCTTTGTTTCTGGCTCGCCGAAGTTTGAAAGGGAAATTCCTAATAAGCGCACGGTCTTTTCCTCTCTGTCAACTTTTTCCAAAAGCTGTTTGGCTGTATTAAAAATCGTTTCAAAATCGCCAACCGGATGTGCGTAGGAGAAATTTCGTGTGATCTGGGTGAAGTCGCTGTATTTTATTTTTAGCGTAATCGTCCGGCCTTTCAACTGACTTTTCTGCAATCGTTTAAAAACAGTTTCGGCAATGATATCCAGCTCCTTGTGCATTTCATCGACCGTACTTAGATCATAGGTAAATGTATCTTCCGCTCCCAGAGATTTGGTTTCCCGGTGTGTCTGGACTTCACGGTCGTCAATTCCTCTTACAATCCGAAAATAAAAATGACCCACTTTGCCGAAATGTTTTACCAGTTCATTTTCAGAGAGTTTTCTTAAATCAGCCCCGGTGAATAATTGCATGTTATTCATCTTCTGGGCTGTTACTTTTCCAACGCCAAAAAACTTTTCAACAGGAAGATTATTTACAAATGTTTCGATTTTGGAAGGGCCGATGAAAGTCAGTCCGTCAGGTTTGTTGATATCTGACGCAATTTTGGCAACAAATTTATTTGTAGAAACACCGGCAGAAGCCGTCAGATTTAGCTCGTCCCTTATGGCTTTTTTGATCTGTTTCGCTATTTCAAGTGCCGAACCAATTTCTAGTTTATCATTTGTTACATCCAGAAAAGCCTCATCAAGAGAAAGCGGTTCAATGATATCCGTATAACGTTGGAATATTTCTCTTATACTTTTAGAAACGGCTTTATATGCATCAAATCTTGGAGGGACAAATGTGATTTGCGGACAAAGTTTTATGGCAATCCGGGATGACATCGCTGAACGTACGCCAAATTTCCGTGCTTCGTAACTTGCCGTTGCCACCACACCACGACCCGTTGGAGAGCCACCCACAGCCAAAGGTTTTCCTCTCAACTCGGGGAAATCACGCTGCTCCACGGACGCATAAAATGCATCCATATCAATGTGGATTATCTTACGGTGAGATGGCTTTGAGTCTGACATTGTTTAAGAAACATAGCAAATTTTATTAATGTTCCTTGGCAAAATTTTTCTCACCAGCCTCAATTTTGGCGGTTAAATGATTGGCAACCGGTGGGATAGGACAATTAAATCCGTCGCTGTAAGCACAGTATGGATTATAGGCTTTATTGAAATCTAGTTCAACCACATTGTTTTTGATATCTCTCGTGCTAAGATCAATATAACGTCCGCCGCCATAAGATTGCACGCCGTTGGTTTTGTCTTTGAAAGGTAAAAAAAGGTGGTCGCGGTATTGAGGCAATGTTTGCAAACTCAAACTCCGGTAAACCGTAAGCGTTTGTTTCCGGCCATTAAGTTTAAATTTTAACAGACCATATTTTACATAGGTTTTATTGGTATCACTATATGTCGGCATTTCAAACGGCCTGCTTTTCAGGATTCTTTTAAAAGAGGCTTTTACCCGGTAAGTAGAATCAGGCTCGAAAAAGCGCAAATAGGCGAGGTCATCTTTTTTTAGCGGAGAGTTTTTAGATTTCAAAAAGTCCTCTTTGTAATGCTGTCTGAAAAGTTCAGTCTCTTTTTCAAACGTCTGTGCTTTCGAGGAAATACAAATAAATAAGAATAAAGCCAGGTTAAGAATGATTTTCATATTGAGTAAAAAAATAAATCCGGTAAAAAGTTACCGGATTTTGTGATTTTTTCCAACTGTATTTATTTTGAAATACAATTGCCAAGCTATATCAAAAAACTATTTAGCAGGATATTTCGCTATTTTGCTTTCGTCAATGTTATAGAATTTTTTAACAGCTTCGTAATCATTGTAGTCAACCGTACCACTTTTTCTTGAACTGAAATCAGATGGAATGACAACAACGCGGAAAGTTTGATTCTGCGTGTAGGCAGGTGTCAGCTTTGTGAAATCCACATTTCCATCAAGAAATATAGAGAAGTCTGTCGAGGTACGATCGAAGTTATAAATCAAAGACCCAAGACCCGTCTCATAAGTCGTTTGTGGCAGCAGACGCCACGAATCTACCGGATTATTTAAGATATCGCTGCCTTTGTAAAGATAAACCAACACAAGATCAGATTCTAAAACTTTAACATTTGGAGACACAGCAGTAAAAGTATAATTTACCACATATTGATTTGCAGCAGTAAAATTGACTTTTGTAAGATCAAATGTAGTTCCCAATACAGTTCCTCCATCAATACCGGGAGCACCATCATCTCCTTTACACCCCTGAAAAAGAATTGCAATAACGAATAATAACGGAATCAGCTTTTTTGTCATGACCATTTATAATTTTATGAGTTGTTACTTGCACAAATTTGCGCTAAGTTTTTTAAACGCCCTAATAAAGTAGGCACGTTAACTTTTTATTGACAAAATAATGCCAGAAGCATCTGAACAGGTGCAGCATTAATAATTAAATAATTTGCATTGGTAATTGGAAGGTAGTATTTTTCACTGTTATAAGTTTAACATAAGTAATTATTCAAAAAATAAATAAAAACATGATCAATCGTAGAGCAAATGCCGTTTGGAAAGGTACCGGAAAAGAAGGAACTGGTACACTAAGTACGCAAAGCACAGTCCTCGAAAACACCCAGTATTCATTCAATACACGATTTGCAGATGGCGTAGGAACAAATCCTGAAGAACTTATTGCAGCTGCACATGCGGGATGTTTCGCCATGCAATTAAGCTTTCTTTTGAATGAAGCTGGTTTTACTGCTGATGAACTTAATGTTTCTGCGGTTATCACGCTTGATCCGTCACAAGGTGCAATCACGAAAAGCGCTTTGGTTTTGAAAGGAAAAGTGTCGGGTATCACAGCTGAGCAGTTTGACGAAATCGCTCATACGGCAAAAGAAAAATGTCCTGTGTCGAAAGTTTTGAACGCTGAGAAATCACTTGAAATTGAATTGCTTGCATAATAATTGACCAATTCTTTTTGGATTGACTAATGGCATCTGAATGATTAAAAATCATTCAGATGCCATTATTTTTTTGCCCGTTTACCGGCCTTTCACTGATCATTTCTTTGATATTAAATTCAGATGAAGAGTAAGGGCTAATACACCTTTTATCACCCTTCTACAAATTAAATCTCTTCAATTCTAAAAATCATATAATTACTTCTAACAGAATGTAATTATATTTTTACGGCTAACTGATAAATATCTACATATTATAAAAGTGCAATAAAATTAGTTCTACGCCAACAAGAAATCTAAGTTTTTTTTAATTAACTATGAAGTATAAGGTCATAGTGATCATTATATTTGTGATGTTAATTTTCTATATATGAGTGATTTATGTGTTGTTAAAAAATTTTAAGCACTGCTTGATCCAGAATTTAATTTGTCGCGTATATCTGCATGTGAATTTCTATTAAATTGAAATAATACAATTAAAATTTAAACCCGGACTCGATGAAAACGTTTTTTAAATTAAATTATGACAGGCTTGTAAGTTTGATACTTATCAGTTTTTCACTTGGTGCATCAAACCTGATTTATGCACAATGTAATTCGTCAGTTGCGCTAACCGTACCTGCAAATTACTTTGGAACAGGATTTAATGGTAATGGAAACTTCAATGCTATTGTCTTTGGAAATCTGGTTGCGAATGGAGGAGATACAGAAGGACGGCTGGCCGTTGCCGGTGATTTTTCTGCACCTTCAAGTTACTCGGTTGGACATGGATCTGTCGGTGATCCTGCTCCCGTCAATTCTGATAATTTTATTGTCAACGGCAACTTTACCAATGCTAACAACTATTCGGTTGTAGGTAATTTTATTTATAACACTGTAACCTCAGGATCACAATATCCGACACATGCTGACGGACAAGGAGCCAACATCGGACCGGTCACAAATCGTCTCTCTTTTGGAACGCTAAAAACGAATTATACAAATTTATCCAATTCCCTTGCGGCTCTTCCAACAACCGGAACTGTGGTTTACAATGATTATGGTAATTATGTAGATATTCAGCTGAATGGAACTTCAGCCTCGACAAACGTATTTAGCCTGACAATCCCGACAGGAAAAACTTTTGGCCTGTCATTTAATAACATTCCTTCCGGTGCTCAGATATTGGTAAACGTAACCAATAAAATTGTTGATATTAACGGAGGCTCAATGCCGGATAATTTGAGGTCGAGAATGCTGTTTAATTTTCCTTTGGCCACAAATATTTCCCTGGCAAGTTATGCGCTGCAAGCTGCGGTTTTAGCGCCTTTGGCCGATTTGACAGGAAGTGGCGGAAGTATTAATGGTCAGGCTGTTGTTGGCGGTAATGTTGAGCAAAATAACGGTTTTGAATTTCATAATCTGTGTTCAACATTTGTAACTCCTACAACAACACCATTACCTGTTACCCTGACTTCATTTTTTGTTGAAAAGGAAGGAGTTCAATCTGTATTAAACTGGGCAACTACCTCGGAAACAAATAGTGACCGTTTCGAAGTACAATACAGTTATGATGCAAAAAACTGGAATTTGATTGGAACGGTGGTTTCTAACGGAGACAGTAAAAGTTTGTCAAATTATCAATTTGTACATAAGGATCCTGCAAATGGAGAAAATTATTACCGGCTAAAAATGATTGACCGTGACGCTACGTTTGCATATAGCCGCGTGGTAGAAATCTCGCTTGATTTGCCTTCGTCGGTTTCGGTGTATCCTAACCCAGTGGTTAGTCAGGCTACTATTGAGACGCCTGACTGGAGTAAAGTGAAAGAAATATTTCTGGTCAATACAGCAGGAAAAAGAATTTCAATGTCGGCAGCTTCTGACAAAATCGATTTGTCAAATGTGAGTTCCGGAATTTATATTATTCAGCTAAAACAAGTGAACGGTTCAGTAAGTACCGCCAAAATTGTGAAGCAGTAAAGTCAGTACCTAACCTAAGTTGAACTTTGAATTTTAATCAAATCGGGGTGTGTGGAATCAATGATTTTGCATACCCCTTTTGACGTTTAGATATTAGCATATAGCGATTCGCTTTTAGTGCGGATAGCAATAAATATCTAGTCCAGAAATAAATCGCTGGCCACACGATCTGCGAATAGTTTTCCTGCCTGCGTCAGCAAGAGTGTTCCATTGTCAATGAATAACCATCCTTTTTGCGCCATCATGGAAATTTCGGCGCGGTTCAGTAATTCAAACTGATTATGGGATAATTTGTTAAGTGTTGAAATCTCACATCCCCACTTCGTACGTAGTCCCGTAAGCAAATAATCGTTTACCTGATCTGCGGAGGTAAGAATTTCGATTGTGGAAGGAATTTTATCCTGCTGAATGGCCGCCAGATACTGGGCATTGTTGGAAACATTGTATTCTCTGCTCACACCATTATAAGAATGGGCGCTTGGCCCAACACCTAAATAATGATGTTGTTTCCAGTATGAACTGTTATGCCGGCTGTATATTCCACTCCTCGCAAAATTTGAGATTTCATATTGTTCGTAACCATTTGCAGCTAATCCGGCAGTTAAAATCTCAAATTGCTGAGCAGCAAATTCTTCATCAATCGGTTTAATCTTTTTCTTTTTCAGCCAGCTTCCAAAAGCAGTTTGAGGTTCAATGGTCAGGCAATAAGCCGAAATATGAGCAACATTCAGCTCAAACGCTTTTTGGATATCTGATTCCAGAATCGTATGATCAGGAGCTGGAATGGCGTAAATCAGATCAATCGAAATATTAATAATCCCAACTTCCTGAGCAAGTTTAACGCAATTTCCGGCTTCGTAAGAATCGTGAATCCGGTTAAGATGTTTCAAATGCGGCTCATGGAAAGACTGGATTCCAATGCTCAAACGATTAATTCCGGCATTATAAAACTGAACAAGTTTTTCCCTGTTCAAGTCATCCGGATTAGCTTCAAGTGTGATTTCAGCATTTTCCTTAACCTTAAAATGAGAATCTATTGTTTCCATTAAAAACCTAAGTTCCGATTCATCAAGCAAAGAAGGTGTTCCTCCGCCAAAATAAATCGTCTCTAACTCATTCGACGGTAAATAATTTTTCCTTATAACAATCTCTCTTGCAATGGCTTCCACAATCGCATGTTTATTTTTAGTATTCGTGCTAAAATGAAAATCACAATAATGACAGGCTTGCCTGCAAAAAGGAATATGAATGTAGAGATGCAATTTTTCTAATGATTAATTGTTAAGGGTTAATGATTGCGGATTGACAATTTTTTGCTCAATTACTCTTAATGGATTTGAAAGGAACAGGATAAACGGTTTTGGAGTTTCAATTGACATAATCAAGTTTAGAAATCCATCCAAAAACATCGCCCAAAACAGAATGAAGTGAAACTGTATACAAAATTTCAAACCGCCATCATTAACCCTTAACAATTATTTTTTCCATTCCCAGCCAACCTTAACACCTGCCCATAAATTATTTTTAGGAGCACCGTTATAGAAGCGACTTCCGAAGGCGTTCAGGTCGTAACCGAGACTGTAAATGGCTGCGTTAACTTTTTCAGCTGAGGCAGAAAGTTCGCTGTAAAAATGATTTCCCCAGCTCTTTTTCCAGGCAGCACGCGCTGTAAATTGGTTGTAAGGCGTGTTTTTAATGGTATTGGCATCGTTCAGATAATGCGAGCTGCCGTGCTGATAAGTGGCGTAAAGCGAAATTCCATATTTGAATTTTGCGTCCAGACCAGTTGTTTGTATCAGTCTTGGAATTCCAGGAATAAGCTTTCCGTTCAGGTTAACATCACCCGACTGATAGTCTTCATAAGTATATTTTGTATAGGTTCCTGAATCCCAGATTCTTATTGCAACGGGTGATTTTGGACTGACAAGAAGATCATATCCAAGATTCCATTCCAGCCCGATCTGTTTTGTTTTTCCGGCGTTAATGAAAAATTCCGAGCCGGCTTCATTGGTTCTTCTGGCAATGGTCTGTTTCAGTCCAAAGTGATATGCGTTTATTTCTGCTGTTATTCTGTTACCGATTTTACGAATACCGATTTCAGTATTCATACCACGCTCTGCTTCCAGATCTCTATGAAATCCGCCAGCCGAAGGGCGAACTTCCTGCAAGGTAGGAGGGGAAAATCCGCTGCTGTAAGATGCGGTAAATGCCCAGGTTTTGGCAATGATTTTATTTAGGGCAAATCTTGGAACAAAAATCCCGTCAAAAGTCCTTTGTTCTTTACTATATGGAAGTACAAAAAAGCGTTCGTATTTATATTTTGATGTGTTATAACTTACACCGGCTGTAACGGTCAAATCTGAAAAAAGAACCGCTTCAAGTTGTGTGAATGCCGTTAATGCACTCGTACGGACATCTTCAACGGTCTGTTGTTTTCCCGGAATGCCACCATTGTTATCATAATTTCTCTGCGCTGATTTGCTATACTGCCATTCAAAACCGGTTGTCCAGTTCGTTTTTACGTTGCCGATCTGAGAATTATTCTGCCAGATATTTCTTCCGCCCATTCCCTGTTCATCACGTTTTTCGTAATTGGAAATAAAAGGGTTTGCAAAATCATTTGTTGTCAGATAAAGTGCGGTGCTCTGGGTCCAGTTGTCGCTTAGATTAATCGAATAATTACCTCCTAAAAGAGCGAATTTAGTATATATCGCCGCATGTTGGGCCTCACTTCCGGGAACAGTCGGAGAGGACTGACGGGCCAGTTTTGGATCAGTTTTATATTGGGCCAGGGTGATTCCACCGGGCGTCTGGTACATCAGGTCAGAATACATTCCGAGCAGTGAAAGCGTACCTTTGCCGACTTTACTATTGGATGTAAACCGGATGGCATCACGCACCATTCCACTTTGCTTGCGATAGCCATCCTGTTCCTGATGACCATACTGAACAGAAATATCACCGACCTGCAAAGTGGTGCTTCTGCTTTGAAAACCATATTTTCCGTAACCAACACTTTGCTCAACCCTGTTCATACCAGGATTGTCGGTCCGGCTTTGCATCAACACAACGCCACCCGTTCCGGCACCATAAAGACTGCTTCCAGGTCCTTTGATCACTTCCATACTCTGAACTGCCCCGAAATCCAGTGAATTCAACGGCGTGTTTCCACCTGCATCAGTAAAGGGTATTCCGTTCCAGTAAAACTTAACATTCCGAATACCAAACGGCGAGCGAATAAGGCTTCCACGGACAGAAAACCGGTAACTTCCCGGTGAACGCTCCTCCATTCTGACGCCAGGAATTGCATTGACTGCATTAGTCCATGTCGTGGAAGAAAACCTTTCAATAGATTTGGCTGTGAGCAATCCAACAGTAGCTGTGGTAGAAAGCCGGTTGGTTTTTGATTCAAAAGCGTTGACGGTTATTTCATCCAGTTGTTTTGCGGTCAGCGTGTCGTTTTGAACTGCTGTCTGGGCAAAGCTTTGAAAAAGCGGCAAGCCGGAAAGAATTGTAATTAATAAATATCGTGACATAGGTTATGGTTAGGAATTTATGGCAAAGCTCTCCATTATTATGGATAGTAACAACCGGATTGTAAAACGAAAGACGCTTGTGACTAAAATTATACTTTTCGTCTAAAACACATTATTCGTTAAATAAGAAGATTTATCCTGCAAAAAATCATTCTTGTGAGTACATTTTTCCACAGTGAAATGATTTCAGAAACTGAAAAGGTATTGGTAGGATATTTTTAGATACATAAATGAATAATAATATAGACTCGAAAATTCATCTTAAAACACAAAAAAATGAAAAAAATAACCTGGATCGTAGCTTCAATGTTGACAGTTGGAATGTTAACTTTTAGCAGTTGTTCTGAAAAGACAAAAGACTCTGCTAATGAAACTGCGGAAGCAGCAAAAGATGATGCAAAAGAAAACCTTGACGAAGCGAAAAGTGACGCCAAGGATGCTGGTGAAGAGTTTAAGTCAAAATTTAATGATGAAAAAGAATCGTTGAAAACTGATATTGATGGCGCAATCAGCAAAATTGATAATAAAATAGAAGAGGCAGACGCTAAAATGGATAAAGCAACTGCTAAGGAAAAAGATAAATGGAAAGAACGTAAAAAAGAATTGCAAAAGGAAAAAGAAGATTTGAAAGAATCTCTTAACAAAATGCAGTCTGAAACAGATGAGAAATGGGATAATTTCAAATCTGATACACGTGCTAAAATGGACAAAATCAAAGCAGATCTGAATGATTAACTGGATTTGATTTAATATAAAAAGGGTCAGTTCAAATTTTTGAACAGACCCTTTTTTGCGTTAGAGAAATCAGATTTTTTACCGCAGCGGCAGATGAATTTCAGTCATCATACAACGCGCTGAACCTCCGCCATTTGTCTCAATTATAGATAAATCGGTATGGATAATCCGGGCATAATCCGAAAGGATTTTGTGTTGTGTTTCAGTCAATGCCTCATAAGCCTGCGTTGACATCATCAGAAATTTGTCACCTTTCAGATTTCTGACCATCAGCATATTTCCTGCAAACTGGTGCACTTGTTCCAGTGAAATTTCGATAATATATTTATTAGTCTCTTCAAGCATCGTTCTGACTTGCTGGCGTTCGTCAGGATTTTTTATTGCTTCAAGACAAACAACGGCGAAAATATCTCCAACGCACATCAGCACATTGGTATGATAAATCGCTTTGTCGTTTTCATCAGAAGCTGAAAAAGTAACGATCTCATAACCTAAGGCGTCGCCAAAAGCTTCCAAAACTTCCGGATGCGTTCTTGGTGATAGACAGGCATAGGCAATTTTATAGCGACGGTCCAGAACCATACTTCCTGTGCCTTCCAGAAATTTACCTTCCTTTTCGAAATGTGTAAGGTCAATAATTTCCTCAACCAGAAAATCTTTTTTAAGCGCTTCGATAATATCCGGCCTTCGTTCTGCTCTGCGGTTTTTGGCCATCATCGGGTACAAAACGACTTTTCCACTTTGATGAAACGAAATCCAGTTATTTGAAAAAACAGCGTCAGGCCGGTAGACATCGTCCGTATCATCAAAAATATGCAGATCCAGTCCTGTCAATAATAGCTGAGAAATCATCAGGTCAAACTCTTCACGAGCCTTTGTCTGCGTTTCCTCACTGTTGCTATGATCAAAATCTCTTTGCTGAAATTCGTTACTTTCGGCGGTTTCTGTATTAAATCCAAACTGAACCGGCCGGATCATCATAATCCTGGCAGTGGATTGCGGTTGGGTATGGATGGATGTGGCTATCGGGCGCATAGGAGTTGTTGATTTCAGTGTTGAAGTATATGCAATTTACAATGTAAAAAGTCGGATTGCAATCCTTCTCAATCTCTTAATATAGGCATGCTCATACAATGCGATCCGCCCCGTGCCCGCGACAGTTCGGCAGATGGCAAGGTGATGAAAGTATCTGTTAGCGTATCCGGAGAAAGCTCATCATTTTCAAATTTTTGAATCAGATCTTTCGCCCGGATAATTCTGAAACCCTTTTCCCGGAAAGCATCCAGCGTTTTATCATTCCTGTCATAACCGATGACAACCCCATCTTTAATCGCCAGTAAATTGCAGGAATCCGTCCATTGTTCACGTTCGCCGTATGGAAATTCATTATTCCCCGAATAGATAAACTGAACTTCTTCTTCGCTTTTTAAATCGTTTTTACTGATATCGGTCAACAAATCTTCCAGGTTTTCAATTTCAACCGGATTTTGTTCCTGTCCTTTGACAAACTGTAAAATCTGAAACTCAGGATTATTTATTTTGGGGGCAAAAAAATGTAGGACATCTTTCTTTTTAGCTTCGTCACCCAGCCTTCCAATACTGCTCAACAAAACCCACACATTTTTTTTGACCTGTGTGAAAATCGTATCAATATGCATATAATCCCGTTTTTTTGGAATTTTTATGATCGAGATTTTCTGCACTACATTTTTATCGAATAATATTTTCATCACTTGCTGCGCAGCGTAAATCGAAGTCCGCTCGCTGCAACCAATCAGCAAATGTCCCGGAGCAACCATCATCACATCACCGCCTTCCAGCGTACATCGATGATAATCGCTTGCTTTTTCATCATCAGGAAGTAAGAAATGGCGTTCGTTTTCAGGGATTTCGATAATGTTATCCTTAAAAGAAGCGAACATTGGGTGATGAAAGAAAATGAATTGTGCTAAAATGGATTCTCTCGTCCGTGCGGATTTTGCAGGTTTGTTCAGCAAAATGTGGTCATTGATAACAATCCCGATATCACGCATGAAAATCAGATTGGGCAAAGGCGCAAACAACATCCGCTTATCCGATAGTGATCCCGAAATAAAGATCTTTGCCAGCTCATTCGCATCAAAAGTATTCAGCTCGTTTTGGGTCTGGTACGAACAGCGCTCAATCCCACAGATTGCGGCGGTTAACTTAATTCTGATGTTTTCATCAAGTAAAATTTCAGCCAAAAGCTTCTGGATGTCAACGACTTTGTCTGAATTAAAATAATTTTCAGAGCCGGGAATATAAAAGGAGCGTGATTTGTCATCGTTTATTTCCTTTAATTTTCCCTTGATCTTTTCAGGATCGAGGAAATACAAAAGCAGTTTGACATAATAATCATATTCCTTTTTTCGCATCGTGTTCAAATGAACGATATCTTCAAAAAGCCAGTCCTGGGCTTTGGATGGAACAACTTTTCCTAATCCGCGATCCGGACTATGAATAAGCAATCGTCTTAATGTCCCAACTTCTGTGGAAACCTGTATTTCGGGTGAGAGCGATTTATCTGTTTTTGTCATAATATCAAACTTAAACTCAGGCCGCAAAGTAACGCGGATAATTTACAATTGGGATATTTGTTGATTGCTTTACCTACTTTTATAATGATGAACGTCCAAAATATCCTGATTTATGGAACATTGATGCTTTGAAAAAGGTTAATAAAGATGTATTACCATAATGTTTGTTTTGAACCGGGGTGGTTATTTTCATATACGACCAAAGCTTACTACTTTTGCGGTAAATTACCAAGAACTACATATACAAGTATAAAATCAGTTATGCTCTCAATTAATGGATTGCGCGCCTCGATAGACGGCAAAGAAATATTAAAAGGCATTAACCTGGAAATCAAACCAGGTGAAGTTCATGCCATCATGGGGCCAAACGGATCAGGAAAAAGCACTTTGGCATCCGTATTGGCAGGAAGAGAAGAGTATGAGGTGACTGGCGGAAGCGTTACTTTTGGCGGAAAAGATTTATTGGAGCTTGCAGCAGAAGAAAGAGCAGCGGAAGGAATATTCCTTGCTTTCCAGTATCCTGTTGAAATTCCGGGGGTTACTACTATAAATTTCCTGAAAACTGCGGTTAACGAAATTCGTAAATATAACGGTGAAGAGCCTTTGGATGCGGCGCGTTTCCTGAAAATGGTACGTGAAAAAGCGAAATTGGTGAGCATGAATGACTCACTTTTGAAACGTGCTTTGAATGAAGGCTTTTCGGGTGGCGAGAAAAAACGTAATGAGATTTTCCAGATGGCGGTTCTTGAACCGAAACTGGCTATTCTGGATGAAACAGATTCAGGATTAGATATCGATGCTTTGCGTATTGTGGCGGAAGGTGTGAATTCACTTCGTTCTCCTGAACGTTCGGCGATCGTGGTTACGCATTACCAGCGTCTTCTGGATTATATCGTTCCTGATTTTGTACACGTACTTTACAAAGGCAGAATTGTTAAATCGGGCGGAAAAGAGCTTGCTTTTGAATTGGAAGAAAAAGGATATGACTGGATTAAAGCCGAAGTTGAGGCTCAGGAAGTAAACTGATAATCTGTAATTTTTAATTTTCAGGTTATGGTTGGGTTGACCAGCTTGGTTGATCAAGTAACATCACTTTCAATACCAAAAACGGAATGAGTACCGAAACAATAGATTTAAGAACGAAATTAATCACTGATTTTCACGCACGGGAATCCGTGATGAATGGTGAAGCAAAATCTGCTTTTCACCAGAAAAAACGTGCTGCCATAGTTCAGTTTGAAGAATTGGGTTTCCCGACGCCTCAAAACGAAGAATGGAAATACAGCAACGTACGTGACCTTGTCAGTGCTTCCTATAACTTTAATACAAGTGATACGCTTTCGGCTGAGGATCTTATCGATCTGAAAATGCCGGAGCAGGCTGCCAATATATTGTATTTTGTAAACGGACATTACAATCCTGCGCTTTCTACGGTGGTTTCTTCTACGGAACAAATCATAATAGATTCTTTGCAAAATGCTTACAAAAACAATCCGGATCTTGTCAATTCTTATTTTGATGAATTGGTAAAAAACGATACGGATGCATTTACTTCTCTGAATACTGCTTTTGCGCATGACGGAGTTTTTATTTATGTTCCGAATAATCAGACTGTTGAGCACCCGGTAATTCTTCGTTTTGTCAGTGATGCACGGGTTGAAAATGTAGGAAGTCAGCCACGTAATATCATCGCCGTTGGAAAAAACGCGCATGTGAAAATAGCAGAGGCTTTCAGAACCATCGGTGACGAACGTTCTTTTACGAATGTTGTTACGGAAATCAATGTAGGTGAAGAAGCAGGTGTGGAATATTACAAAGTGCAGAATGAAAGTGAAAATGCTTACCACATAGGAACTACGCAGGTTCGTATGTTAAACAAATCGCATTTTTATGCAGCGACAGTGACTTTGAACGGGAAGTTTACAAGAAACAACCTTAACATTGTTATTGACGGCGAACATTGTGAGGCGTATATGTACGGACTTTATTTTCCGGATGGAGCGCAGCATGTGGACAATCATACGGTTGCAGACCATCGTAAACCAAATTCTGAAAGTAACGAGTTATATAAAGGGATTTTGCGTGACAGGTCGAAAGGTGTTTTCAATGGTAAAATATTTGTTCGCCCAGATGCACAGAAAACCAACGCATTTCAGTCTTGTAAAAATATCGTTTTGTCTACGGATGCAACGATGTATACAAAACCTCAGCTTGAAATTTTTGCTGACGACGTGAAATGTTCTCATGGAACAACGACCGGGCAAATTGACGAGGAAGCATTATTTTACATGCGTTCACGTGGAATTTCAAAGTCGGAAGCCATGTCACTTTTGATGTTTGCTTTCTGTGCTGACGTAGTTTCACAGATTAAAATTGATTCCATTCGTGAATATTTAGAAAATGTAATTGCAGAGAAACTTTCCAGGAAGTAATATTCGTTCTGTCTTTACAATACTTATTTTAATGCCCAACCTTCTCTTCAACTGGGTTGGGCATTTCTCTTTAATACTGAATAGAAATGAACAATTTCCCAGATATAGCGTCCATCCGAAATGATTTTCCCATTCTAAATGAAATCGTTAACGGAAAACAACTTGTGTATTTTGACAATGCCGCTACAACGCAAAAACCTCGAATTGTACTGGATGCGCTGTCGGGATATTATGAACATTATAATGCCAATATTCACCGTGGAATCCATCATTTAGCGGAGAAGGCAACAGGCGCTTTTGAAGACTCTCGCAGGAGATTACAAAAATTCATTAACGCTGAATTGTCTGAGGAAGTTATTTTTACATATGGCACAACGGACAGTATCAATCTGGTAGCGCAATCGTATGGCCGTAAGTTTTTAAAAGAAGGGGATGAAATTATTATTTCAACCATGGAACACCATTCAAACATCGTTCCGTGGCAGATGCTTTGTGAAGAAAAGGGCTGCGTATTAAGAGTGATCCCAATCAACGATGAGGGTGAACTTTTGATGGATGAGTATGAGAAAATGCTTTCAGAAAAAACAAAATTTGTTTCTGTGGTACATGTTTCAAATTCTCTTGGAACAATAAATCCGGTAGCCGAAATCATCGAAAAAGCGCATAAAGTAGGAGCGAAGGTTTTATTGGATGGTGCCCAGGCAAGTTCACATTTTACAATTGACGTGCAGGCGCTGGATGTTGATTTTTATGCATTATCGCTTCATAAAATATACGGTCCGACCGGAATGGGTATCCTTTACGGTAAAAAAGAATTGCTTGAAGCAATGCCTCCATACCGCGGCGGCGGCGAAATGATTAAGGAAGTTACCTTTGAAAAGACTACATATAACGAATTGCCTTACAAGTTCGAAGCTGGTACGCCCAATATTGCGGATGTGGTAGCAGCCAAATATGCTATTGACTATGTGGATACTCTGGGGAAACCAAACATTTCCAAACATGAAAATGATCTGCTTTTGTACGCAACAGAAGCGGTTAGAGAAATTCCAGGATTAAGAATTATCGGCCAGGCTAAGGAAAAAGTAAGTGTGCTTTCTTTTGTTGTTGACGGGATGCATCACCAGGATATTGCAGTGATACTTGATAATCAGGGAATCGCGGTTCGTACAGGTCATCATTGCACCCAACCTTTAATGTCGCGCTTAGGAATTTTAGGAACCACCCGAGCCTCTTTCGCTGTTTACAATACGATTGAAGAAATTGATGGTTTGATCAAAGGACTTCATAAGGCGAAGAAGATGTTGGGTTGATCGGAAACTTGTCCGGATTATTTGTATATTCATAAGCTTAACTATTTAATATTCAGAAAATGGAAACAATTCCTAAAAATATATTGATAGAGTCGCTTGAAGCAATGCCAGATAATTTGGAGGTGGAACAAGTAATAGAGCAGATAATCTTGTTATCTAAAATCGAACGTTCAAGAAAGCAACTTGACAGCGGAGAGTTTCACATGCATGAAGATGTGAAAAATGCCTATAAGAAATGGCTGGAATAAAATGGTCCGAAGAGTCCAGGTTAGATTTGGAAACAATTTTTCTTAGATTGAATCCGGAATCTGTGTCTTATTCCCAAAAATGGATCAACGATGTTTTCAGAAATCGGAGCTTCTTGAAAAGTTTCCAAATATGGGAAAAGTACTTCCGGAAACTCGATTACCCAGTATTATAGAGACTATGGTTGGTAAATATCGTTTGATATATAATGTTTCAAAAGACAATACAATAGAGATTATGGCAATAAGACATTCATCCCGGCCATTATCAGAATTTTAAATTATGACAATTAACGAAGCACAAGACGAACTAATCGAGGATTTTGAATTGTTTGATGATTGGGAGAGTAAGTACGAGTATATTATCGACCTCGGAAAACAGTTTCCTCCATTGGAAGAGCAGTATAAAACCGAAGATAATATAATTAAAGGTTGTCAGTCCAGAGTATGGTTAAATGCGTTTATGGACGGTGATCTTTTGAAATTTGAAGCCGACAGTGATGCCATAATTGTACGCGGCCTGGTTAGTATGCTGGTAAAAGTTTTGTCAGGCCATACGCCGGAAGAAATCGCAAAAGCGGATCTGTATTTTATGGAAAAAGTTGGTTTGCATCAGCATCTGGCACAAACGAGATCCAATGGATTAGCCTCCATGCTCAAACAAATGAGAACTTACGGTATCGCTTATCAGGCTACCAATTAAAAAAATATCAAAAGTGAAAACTAAGACGCTTCACTTGCTGTTATCATAACTAAAAAAGAAATGAGCGAATCAGAATTACGTGAAGAGGTTGTTAAAGCAATTAAAATGGTCTACGATCCGGAGATTCCGGTAGATGTTTATGAGCTCGGCCTGATATATGATTTAAAGATATTTCCTGTCAATAATGTATTTGTTTCTATGACCCTTACTTCACCTTCTTGCCCGTCTGCGGGTACTTTACCAGGTGAAGTTGAACAGAAAATCAGAGAAGTGGAAGGTGTGAATGATGTGAGTATCGAGCTTACTTTTGATCCTCCCTATACAACTGAAATGATGTCGGAAGAGGCGAAACTGGAACTTGGATTTATGTAATTTAGCTGTTGGCTATTAGCTTTTAGCGATTAGCTTCCGGCTCAAATTATTTGCAGAGAATTTAATAATACATGTAAAAAGCTAAATGCTAACCGCTAATAGCTATAAGCTAATCAAATTATAACTTTAAACTTTAATAAAATATGTATCCTCCACAGTTAGTAGCGCCTATGAAGGCGGAGTTGACTAATGTCGGTTTTCAGGATTTGACAAGTGCGGAAGAAGTAGACAACTTCATGCAGAATATGAAAGGCACTGCTTTGGTAGTGATCAATTCAGTTTGCGGTTGTGCTGCTGGTGCTGCCCGACCCGGTGTAAGAGCTTCTTTGGAACGCAGTGAAGTGAAGCCGGATCAATTGGCTACTGTTTTTGCTGGTTTCGATTCTGAGGCTGTTGCTAAAATGCGCGAATATACTTTGCCATATCCACCGTCATCTCCTGCGGTTGCTCTTTTCAAAGATGGTGAGTTGATCCATTTTGTTGAACGTCATCACATTGAAGGCCGTTCCGCTGAAATGATCGCTCAGCATTTACAAATGGCATACGAAGAATTTTGTGCAGAAGAAGCATAATTATTCTTTCTGATATTTTAAACGGCTACTTTCAAATTTATTCGAAAGTAGCCGTCTGTTTTTTGTAGATTTATTTTTCAAATCTGAGTTTTATGCAAGGACATCGTTTCACCAAATTTATACCCGCAGAGCAAACCGGAAATAGTAAGTTTGATCAGCTTTTTGATATTTTTCAGCAGTTATTGCTGATGACATCGGGTGATGTAAGCGAGGCTATGTCATGGCTTAGCGAGCTGGACAGACAATATAATCTTACAAACGATTCTTACGGAATTGGTGATTTTTTCGATGACTTAAAGAAAAAAGGATACATCACCGAGGAGAAAGGAGAGGGGGAGAGTAAATTGATCATGACGCCAAAAGCAGAAAAAAGCATCCGGAAAAGTGCTTTGGACGAGATTTTTGGAAAGCTGAAAAGATCAAAATCAGGAGGAAATCACCATACGCCTTACATGGGTGCAGGTGATGAATTGAGCAGTGATATACGCCAGTTTCAGTTTGGTGATACACTGGACCAGATTGCCATGACAGAATCCATCAAAAATGCGCAGGTAAATCACGGAATTGGTGATTTTATGCTGATGGAAAATGATCTTGAAGTTGTTGAGCGTGAACAAAAAACGACGACCGCAACGGTTGTAATGATTGACATCAGTCATTCCATGATTTTATATGGTGAAGACAGAATCACGCCTGCGAAAAAGGTTGCCCTGGCTTTGGCTGAACTAATCCGTTCAAAATACCCGAAAGATTCACTGGACATTATCGTTTTTGGAAATGACGCCTGGCAGATCCAGTTAAAAGATTTACCATATCTGGAAGTCGGACCATATCATACCAATACAGTTGCCGGACTTGAATTGGCTATGGATATTCTACGCAGAAAGAAAACGCGGAATAAACAGATTTTCATGATCACGGATGGTAAGCCAACGTGTCTGAAAGAAGGTATAAAGTATTATAAAAACAGTTTCGGTCTGGATCGTAAAATTATTAGTAAAACATTGACACTCGCAGCACAATGCCGTCGTTTAGAAATTCCTGTTACTACTTTCATGATTGCGACCGATCCTTATCTAAAACAGTTTGTTCAGGATTTTACCAAAGTAAATAATGGACGGGCTTATTACAGTAATCTACAAGGTTTAGGCGGATTTGTACTGGAAGATTTTCAGAGAAACCGCAGAAAAAATATGAAATAACCGGTCCTTGAACCGGTTATTTTTTTATTTCTTACCGACGGAAATCATATTGGCAAAAAGACGATAGGCCCCTGTAACGCCTGCCGGAAGTTCCCGGAAAAAGGAAAGTCCTGTGTAAATATAATGTCCTTTGCCATATTGGGCATAAAGTACACTGCCTTCTTTCAAACTCTCATCTGTATCATTGTTTGAGAAAATCGCTTCATAATGCGTTTTGTCCCAATCATTGGCAAAATATAATCCCCTTTCCTGAATCCAGCCGGTAAAGTCCTTCTGCGTGATTTTGTTTGGATAGTTAAGTAAAGCATGTTCTGGTTTTAAAAACCGCATTTCCGCATCTTCCTCAGCCACACGATCCTGACTCAACTGAATCGGGTAAGGCCCGATTTGCTTTACTTTCATTCTTTGTGGTATGGTATACTGGACAACCATCGTTCCTCCATTTTTAACATAGTCCATCAGTTTTTCCTGATAGTAAGTCAAACGATTTTCAGTATTGTAAGCTCTGATTCCGACAACAATGGCGTCGAAACTGCTTAAATCTTTGGAAAGTGCCGCTTCATTTAACAGTGTTACCGTACATCCCATTTGTCGCAAAGCAGTCGGAACGTCATCACCTGCACCGGCGATATAACCGATATTTTTAACAGTTGTTTTCACATCCAGTTTGGCAAGTTTCGCCTCCGCCGGCGGGAATAAAGTCTGACTTGGTATATGACGGTAATCAATGGTTTTGATTGATTTGTCATAACTTTTCCCATCTACCACAGCTACGGCTTTTACGATTGCTTCCTCATTTTTTGCCGGAGGCGTTATGTTGAAACTAAAAGTCTGTTCCTGATATTTTTCGCTCATATCGAAATTTACACTTGCCGGATCAGATTTCCAGCCTTTTGGCAAATCCAGTTTCAGAATACCTTTAACCAAACTTTTCTGCGCTTCTACCATCACACTCAGCGTTTTGGGCATTGTGTTTGGAAAGATGAAAACCGGCTCATTAATGTTTGCAGTTACGGCTGGTCGTATTTCAAAAGGGCGATAAATTTCACCCGAAGCCGGATCGGTAAATTTAAAAATCCAGGATCTTGAATAACTGAACTTTTGACCATCAATTTCAAAAATGAAATCTGTTTTTGTTTCAGGCCTGTTTTCCGGGTAACCGATATCCTGTTGGTTATCAATTTGGAAAATACCTTTGTCAATCGGTTTCAATAACCAGTATGGTTGCGTTGTTTTTAAATCTGACGGCAAGACCGCTTTTTTATTGAAAGCAGTCATTTCGTTGTCCCCTAAATTTAAACTTAAAACAGTGTCAGATTTAATGCCTGTCCAGTTTAATGATATAAGTTTGACTGGATATTTTGAACGCTTTACAACAGTAACCCGAATGTCAGCGACATCTCCGGCGACAGAAGAAAATTCAGTTGGATTTGTTTCGAAAAATAAACCCAGACACTGCACAAGCAAATCAGAAATTTCCTGTTTTTTCGCTTTTACATAAATATTAGCTGAATCGAGTTTTGTCAGTTCCTGATTAATTTTTAACAACGCAGGCACAGTCGCGGACGGATTGCTGATGTCGTAATTTTTAATCGCATCAGACACCAGCGACTGCACTTTCTGACTTCCGTCAACCCGTTTCCAGGTTATATCAATATCATCAAAAAGATTGCTTTTTGCAGGTATTCCTTCCTTGTGAAGGAAATAGTCGATTCTTTCTCCCCGGGCTGGTGCACTTCCAAACCCCTGACTTCTATGCTGGCTGCGACTTTCGGCCGCAATTTCGGTATATGATTTTCCCAGAACAGGATTATATCCGCCAATTTCAAGAGAGATAAATGGATTCTTTTCACCCTCGGGCTGTTTGTTTGTGAAACCTGGTGTGAAAGTATTCCATACCAGACGTTTGGCCTGCCATGTTTTTACAAATTTAAGTTGATCCGGAAAAGACTTAGGATCGGCCGCTAATTTAAAAGCTTCCTCTGCAAGATATGCGGATGTTTGATGATGGCCGTGTCCGGCGCGCGGATCCGGTGGGAAACGGGTGATGATTACGTCCGGTTGAAATTTGCGTATCAGCCAGACCACGTCCCCTAAAACTTTATTCTGATCCCAGAAATTCAATGTTTCTTTTCTTGTTTTTGAAAAACCAAAATCATAAGCTCTTGAAAAAAATTGAGTTGCCCCGTCTATTTTACGTGCTCCTAATAATTCCTGCGTACGGATGATACCGATATTAGCACCTTGTTCTGCACCGATCAGGTTTTGACCACCATCACCTCGTGTCAGCGAAAGATAACCAGTCCGGACAAGCTGATCCTTTGACATGTATGACAACATCAAGGTATTTTCATCATCCGGATGCGCAGCAATATGCAGGACGGAACCCAGCACATTTAATTTTTTTACGCCCTGATAAATTTCACTGGAAGATAAGGTAGGAACCTGCGCCTGAATCTGAAAAGAAATAAAAAGAAAAGCTGCAATCGTAATTTTTTTCATAAGGGTTTTTGGGGCTTAGCATTTTTAAAACCAGAATTTGGACGGTGTCCGGTTTTGTTTTACAATGTACGCGTAAGGACGTAATCTTCAAAGACTTCATATTGAATCGAAATCATTTCCATATTTTCTTTTCCAAAACTGACAGCCAGATTCCCATCAGGTTTTGCCTGAAAGGGATTGATGGTCATATTGTTTCTTGGATCCAGATCTTTTATACCGGCATATTTATAAACGGATTCCTTGGCCGACCAGAGTATATTAATCAAGATGAAATCTGCCTTATTAACCCATAATTGCTCGTCGTCGTTCAGGAAAAAGTCGATTCCTTTGGCTATATCCGGTTTTATTTTTTGAATATCCACTCCGGCAGATTTCTCCCTTACTAAATATACGACAGCATATTTTTCCGAATGAGAAATAGATATTGTGTAGTCTGCTGTTGTCAGGAATGGCTTGCCATTTTCATCATAACGGATTTCATGAGTTCGGCCAAGCATATCGTTTAATAGAAGTCGAACGGCAAGTGATTCCCTTTTTCTTTTGTTATTCACTTTCTTCGCCAATTTTGCTTCGTCTCCACTGCTTAATCTGCTTGCTTCAAACAGCGCATCCAGCGTTTCAGATATTTCCCACAAACCCAGAAGTGAATTTCCTTTCAATATCTTTTTATAGACCAAGCCCATTTAATTCGTAATTTTACTCGTTATTGAAAAAGGGGTAAATGAGTTGCGGGAAATTTTGCAGTCTGAAAACAGTTAAGAAATCTTACCCCGAATTTTCGTTCAAGCTATATGTGGCCCAAAAATAAATCAATTCGTACGTTACTAAAATCTATTCTTGTAATTCTTCTCGTCGCAGGAGTAATTTTTGGCCTTTTTATCTGGGCTGTCAAATTGCCTGCACCAAAGATAGCAAGTAATAAAACGCCTGAAAGTTACAAGCGTATTCAATTAGGCCCCGATCATTATAAAGTTGACAATTGCTGGCTGAAAAAAAATAAATACGGTATTTGGGAAATGTATCTGGAAGGAAGTCCCTACGAACGCGGCCTAATTTACGGCGTTCTGGCGAAGGAACTGATGGAAAAACAAGAAGTCCATTTTGTTGATCAAATCAAAGAAATTATTCCAAATGCATTTTTTCTGCAAATATTGAAAGGCTTTGTTGCCTGGTTTAATAAGGATATTTACAAATATATACAGGATGAAAATTTGCAGGAAATTTATGGTGTTTCACAATCCTTTTCTGATAAGTATAATTACATTGGGCCAAAATATTACCGCATTTTAAACTACCACGCTGCCCACGATATTGGTCATGCCCTGACGGATTTGAACATGGTAGGCTGCACGTCCTTCGCCGTAAGAAATTCACTTTCCGCTGATTCAAGCCTGTTAATTGGCAGAAATTTCGACTTTTACATGGGTGATGCTTTTGCGGAAGATAAGCTCATTGTATTTATGAAACCTGATAAAGGATACAAATTCGCTTCCTATGCCTGGGCTGGCTTGACCGGCGTGGTTTCGGGGATCAATGAAAAGGGGATAACGGTTACACTAAATGCTTCAAAATCTGATATTCCATATGGGGCAAAAGAGCCAATTTCATTACTGGCAAGAGAGATTTTACAATACGCCGCCACGATTGACGAAGCCAATGCTATTGCAAAAAAACGTGATACTTTCGTTTCTGAATCACTTTTGATAGGATCTGCTCAGGATAATAAGGCTGCTATCATTGAAAAATCCCCGACGAAAATGGACCTGTATTCTTCGGGTTCTGACTATCTGGTTTGTGCAAATCACTATCAGGGAACTGCTTTTATCAGGGATTCTGTCAATATCAATAACATCAAAGACACAGATTCCAAAGCCAGATATGACAGAATGAATCAACTAATGGTGCGTTCTTATCCGGTAGATGTGCAGGAAGCTGCTGATATTCTGCGGAATAAGGAGGGTTTGAATGATACTTTTATTGGATATGGAAATTCCAGATCCTTGAATCAGCTGATTGCGCATCATGGAATTATCTTTAAACCATCAGAAAGAAGAGTCTGGATATCAACGCCGCCTTATCAACTTGGGGCGTTCATTTGTTATGATCTGAAAGACGTATTCATTCATAAAGAAAATTTTCATGCAATTGATTCGCTTGGCATTCCTGCCGATCCGTTTTTAACAACCGATGCTTACCGGCGATTTGAAGCATTTAAAGTTACAAAACAGAAAATTCATAAATACGTAATGCTGGGTGTTCCCTATAAAATGAGCGCTAAGGAGGAATATGCAATGATCAGCAATAATCGTGAAAGTTATGTGACCTATCTTACGCTCGGAGAATATTACCAAAAGAAGAAAAATTTCGATAAGGCTATCGGTTACTATCAGGAATCGTTGCAACATGTGGTTTCATCAAAAAATGAAATAACTGCCATTCAGGCCAAAATAGAAGCATGTAAGAAGGAGAAGTCCTGAAACAGATTTTAAACAGATCGAAAATTTTCGAGAGTTTGCCAACCAATATTCAATGTCTGGAATTGCGTACAACATTTCAGAATTAATCTTTCACCTCGTTTATGACAAATGAAATCAGCGCGCTGCAAAGCGAAAAGTTAACAGCGTTACTGCATTACTTAAAGACCAGTTCTTCCTACTATCAAAGAATTTTCCTGGAAAAAGGAATTGATATTGAAACAATAAAAACTGTTGAGGATCTGACAAAAATTCCCTTTACAACAAAGGATGATCTTGCACTTTATAATGATGATTTTCTCTGTGTTTCAAAAAGTGAAATATCTGATTTTGTAACAACTTCCGGCACACTAAGCGATCCGGTTGCTTTTTATCTTACTGATAAGGATGTTGAACGGTTGGCCAATAACGAAGCTGAAGCTTTTAAATGTGCAAATGGTTCAAAAAATGATATTTACCAGTTAATGACAACCATCGACCGCCGCTTTATGGCCGGTCTCGCTTACTGGATGGGGGCACGGAAAATGGGCGCAGGTATGATCCGGGTAGGTCCGGGAGCTCCATTTCTGCAATGGGAATCTATACAGCGGTTTTCACCGACAGTTCTTATCGCGATTCCTTCTTTCATTCCAAGGCTGATTGATTATGCTTTGGAAAATAATATTGACTTTAAGTCTTCTTCCGTCCAATCAATTTTGTGCATTGGCGAACCGATCCGTAATCCGGATTTTACTTTTAATGAATTGGGGAAACGGATTACTTCCCAATGGGATGTGAAATTGTATTCAACTTATGCATCCACAGAAATGGGTGCGGCATTTACGGAATGTACGGAAGGGAAAGGCGGGCATTTAAACCCTGATCTGCTGATTCTCGAAGTTGTTGACGAAGAAGGAAATATTGTTGGCGAAAGCGAAATGGGAGAAGTGGTTGTGACGACATTGGGTGTGGAGGGGATGCCTTTGCTGCGTTATAAAACCGGCGATCTTTGCAATGTTTATTATGAGCCCTGTGCTTGTGGTCGCATGTCGACAAGACTTGGTCCTGTGGTTGGTCGGAAACAGCAGATGATCAAGTTCAAAGGGACCACTATTTTTCCCCCAGCACTTTTTGATGTACTGGATATGGTGCCTGAAATCGATTTGTATCAGGTTGTAGTATCAAAAAATGAGTTTGGAAATGACGAGATCTCTATCCTATTGCCGATGAATCTGGAAACGCCAATATTTAAGGAAAAACTGCATTCTTTGTTCAAATCGAGGCTTCGTGTTACGCCATTGTTAAGTTTCATAACCGCTCAAGAATTAAATCACAGGATATTCAAACAGGAAAAAAGGAAACCGGAAAAGTTGATATATATTTGATTTTCTATCAATTAAATCGCCCCTAAAAACATGAAAAGTAATATTTTAAGCACATTGTCAGTAATGCTGTGTTTCGTTTTTCATTCTGGTTTCGCACAAAAAGTTGATCTGAGATCTGGTGACGTCGACGTATTAGCTGGTCAAAAGACAGTAAATGTTCAGTACGATTATTCTGAATTTGGCGTAGGTAAGTTTGCCACTGAAAAAGAATATCTAGATAAAAAATCCGGCGAGTATAATGCGAAGGAAGCGGGGAAAGGTGACGAATGGAAAAAAGCCTGGGTCGCAGACCGCCAGAATAAATATGAGCCAAAGTTTGAAGAACTTTTCAACAAGGGTTTAGAAGATAATGGGTTGAAAATAAGCCAGGGATCTGATGCCAAGTATACGTTTGTCATTCATACAACGTATCTGGAACCCGGTTACAATGTTGGCGTCATGCGTAAAAACGCTTACCTGAATTATAAAATTGATCTGGTAGAAACGGCCGGAAAAAAAAGTATTGCTGAAATGGTTTTGACCAATGTTCCCGGTGGACAATTTGGCGGTTTCGATTTTGATTCAGGCACCAGGATCGCTGAGTCCTATGCAAAGGCAGGAAAAGTCCTGGCTGCGTTTATTGATAAAAAACTAAAATAAAAGTTATAATTCTTACTTTTGGTAGCTTTAATAAGCGTTCTAAAAATTCAAAGTCATGAGAAAATCACTATTATTTGTTGTAGCATTATTTTTTGCCGGGCAGGCATCTGCTCAAACTTTATCGGATTTGTTTGCCGGAAATGCCAAACTTACCTTCCTTGGTTTGGACTTCACGCAGGCTAAGTTTATAGGCCGTTTGGGTTTTGTTGATCCGGTTGCGATCAAAAATCAGCATATCACGAGCTGGAATGATCTGATCGAATATGAACCGAAAAAATTCTCTCTTCAGGATGCTTTCAAATTAAAACCTGAAATGTATCAGTCGAAAGTCGCCGATATGGTTAAATTGAATGAATCGGTCGATGTGAAAGGTAACATCACAGAAGATGAGTATCAAATTACGGAAGATCAGGTGAAAAAGTCGGTTTCAAAATATTCACTAAGTGTGAAAGACGGAATTGGAATCGTATATGTTGTGGAAAGCCTGAATAAAAAAGCTGAGAAACTATTTGCCTGGGTTACTTTTATTGATCTGAAATCTAAAAAAGTACTTTATACGGAAAGAGTTGAAGGTTCAGCAGGCGGTTTTGGTTTCCGGAATTATTGGGCTGGGGGCGTTTATAAAATCAATAAAGCTATTGGCTCGAAATATTATAAGCAGTGGAGTAAAACTTTAAAATAGAATAAGTTTAAGAATTAATTCGTTTGAAATTGATAACGCATTGATTTTTAATCATAAAAAAAATAATATTGTTATCGGAAGCTGTACATGGCTCTTTTCAACGGGCAGATGTACAGCTTCTTATATAATTGATCGTACGGAACTTTGAAAAATATTTATATCCTGCTGCTGCTGACCGCGTCTTTTTTACAAGGGTGTACGAAATTTTTTTATCGTTCAGCAGAAAAGACATATCAAAAAAATTTGAAAGACCAGCCCTATGATGTGATCATAGTACCGGGTTTTCCATATCAGGGCAAGGAATGGGATATGGTTCATAAAATGAGGATTCACTGGGCTTATTATCTCTACAAAAAAGGCATTGCCAGAAACGTGATATTTTCGGGATCCGCAGTAGCTACTCCTTATATTGAAAGCAGGGTAATGTCATATTACGCTGAGTCGCTGGGCATTTCTGCTAAACATATTTTTACAGAAGAAAAAGCTCAGCATAGCACTGAAAACGTGTATTACTCTTACCGGTTGGCAAAAAAACTAGGATTTAAGAAAATTGCGCTTGCGACTGATCCCTTCCAGAGTCGTTATATGGGAAAGTTTATGCGGAAATTTGAAATACCTGTTGCACTTTTGCCTACGGTTATTGATACTTTGAAAATTCTGGATTTGTATGAACCGAAGATAGATCCCAAACCTGCAATAGTGGACAATTTTCAAAAACTGTCGGCAAGGGAAAATTTCTTTGAGCGGTTTAAAGGTACCATGGGCCAATATATCATCTGGCATGAAGAGGATTTAAAAAAGAAAAAATACAGAAGAAGATTTAAAGACCGGATGATACCCGCTTCCGGTTTAAGCAAGGAACCTTAATTTGTACAATGAAAAAAGAAATATCGGCAATTGAAGCCAAGTATGAAGCACAAAAAATAGCGTTCGGTCCGATCTACTTTCAGGCCGTTATTGCATTGAGAGATTTAGGGATACTTGAATTTATAAATAATAACCGAAAAGGGGTCAGCATTGCGACCATCATTGAAAAACTGGATGTTTCGGAATATGGTGTGGAACTACTGATCGAGGCGGCCGAAGTTTTGGGTGTTGTGGAATGTTTTGAAGAGGGAAAAGTTAAAATCACCAAAATCGGCTTTTTCCTTTTGAAAGATGAGATGACGAAAGTGAATGTCAATTTCATGAATGATGTATGTTATCTGGGTGCGAAATCCATGACAGATAGTATAAAAACTGGTAAACCGGAAGGACTTAAAGTATTGGGTGACTGGCCGACTATCTACGAAGGCCTGTCTGTTTTGCCCGAACCAGCCAAAAAATCCTGGTTTGATTTCGATCACTATTATTCCGACGGAGCATTCCCATCAGCACTTAAGATAGTTTTTAGTAAACCAACGGGTACAATTTTTGATATAGGAGGGAATACTGGAAAATGGTCTTTTGCATGTTGTGGGTATGATCCTGATGTGAAAATAAAGATTTTGGATCTGCCGGTTCAGCTAAAAGTGGCTAAACAAAATGCAGCTGAAAAGGGATTACTCGACAGGATTGAGTTTTATCCGATCAATTTGCTCGACACGGAACAAAAAATCCCTCAGGGTGCTGATGTGATCTGGATGAGCCAGTTTCTGGATTGTTTTTCAAAAGAAGAAATTGTTTGTATCTTGAATAATGCTTGTCAGGCCGCGTCTGAGGACACGAGGTTATATATCCTTGAACCGTTTTTTGATAACCAGGACTATCCTGCGGCGCATTTCAGTTTGGTAGCAACATCGTTATATTTCACAATTATGGCTAACGGAAACAGTAAAATGTACCGGATTGAAGTTATGAAAAATCTGGTAAGAGAAGCCGGTTTCGAAGTTGTAGAAACTTACCCGCTTATTGGAGATAGTTACCACACGATCCTTGAATGTAAAAAGATAGTTTAATTAGTTTCAGAACTGATCTGTTACATAGTTAATAAGAAAATTGTATCAATATGAAACCAGTCACGTTTTTTGGCTTTATCTTTATTGTTCTTTTTTCGGCTTTCATTAGTAAAGAAGTTGATAAAAGTAATTTTTACAAAGCCTTTTCTGCCCGGAATGAACAAGAAATTGATGGGATGATATCGCTTTTGGAAAAGGAAAAATCATCTTCTGCAAATTTGGCGTATCAGGGAGCGCTTTACATGAAAAAAGCAGATTTTGTAAAAGGTGCCAACAATAAGATTAAGACATTTAAAAAAGGAGCGGGGATTCTGGAAGATGAAATTGCCAAAAAGCCGTCAAATGCGGAATTCAGGTTTTTAAGGCTTGCCATTCAGGAACATGCTCCAAAGATTTTGAAATACAACAAAAACCAGAGTGAGGACAAAAAGGTAATTGCTGAAGGTTACAAAAATCTTGATCCTGAATTGAAAAAAATAATAAAAAATTACGCAGCCAGCTCGGCAGTAATAAAAATAGATGACCTGCCATAGCTGCATCTGTGTACTCGAAATTTGAATAGGATAGTTGAATGAAAAAGGTGCTTGTAATTAATTATTCGCAATCAGGTCAGTTGAACGAAATAATCGACAATTTTCTGTTGCCATTTAATTCTGCTGAAATAGAAAGAAAACAGATTCTGACAGTAAAACCTATTGCGTTTCCATGGACAAGTGAGGTGTTTTATGACACCATGCCTGAATGTGTGAATGAAGAAGCAGTTGCATTGCAGCCAATTGATTACTCATCAGATAAATATGATTTAATTATCCTGGGTTACCAGCCCTGGTTTTTGTCGCCGTCTTTGCCTGTTACATCGCTTTTGCAGGATCCTGTTTTTCAACAAAAAATGAAGGATACGCCCGTTGTAACAGTAATTGGTGGAAGAAATATGTGGTTGAATTCCCAGGAAAGTGTTAAAGCATATATCAAAAAGGCAGGTGGGATTCTGGTCGGTAATGTTCCGCTTATGGATAGAGAGCCCAATCTGATCAGTGTTTTAACCATTTTTCATTGGATGCTTACCGGTAAAAAGGAAAGAAAATGGAATTTATTGCCGGTTCCGGGAGTAAGTCAGGAAGATATTTTAAGCGCGGATAAATTCGGAAGTATTGTTAGTAATGCCTTACAAAATGAAGATTATACCAATTTGCAGAAAAAAATATTAGCACTTGGTCTGATTGACATCCCGACGGATATCTGGTTTATTGAAATGAGGGGAAAGAAAATTTTTAGAATCTGGGCCGGGCTGATCAAGAAAAAGGGAACGACACCAGAGAAAAGAAGGTTTTATGTAAATCTTTTCAGTTATTATCTGTTAATCGCGCTGTTTGTAGCTTCACCCATTATATTGTCTGTTTACTTCATCTTTTTTGCCCCTTTTTTACAAAAATCAATAAAGAGATCGAAGGAATACTATTACGGTGTGAGCTAACATATCAAAACGAATTAACAGCTCCATCAACTTATTAATAATCAATACTATTATTGCAATGTCAGAAGCATTTATTACCCGGGTTTCAAAGTTTGTTCCTAATGAAGCGGTTGCCAATGAGGAAATGGAAGAGTATCTGGGATTTATCAACGGAAAATCATCCAAATCAAAGTCAATTGTTTTAAGAAATAATAAAATAAAAAGCCGCTATTACGCATACACAAAAGAAGGTGTACCAACACATACCAATGCTGAAATGGCTTCTGAGGCCGTTAGGCAGCTTTTTAAAGAAAACCCGGAAGAATTAAAAAATATAGATTTGTTAAGTGCAGGCACATCAAGTCCTGACCAAATCATGCCCTCACACGGCGTGATGATTCATGGATGGCTTCCGGAAACAGGAACAATTGAGGTGGTTTCGCCTTCAGGCGTTTGTTGTGCCGGAATGCATGCGCTGAAATATGCATATATGTCTGTAAAATTGGAAGATAAGGAAAAGGCAGTTGCGGTTGCATCTGAGCGTTTTTCTCCTTCATTGCGTGCGGACACATTTGAAGAAGAAGTTCAGGAACTGATACGTTTGGAACAAAATCCTTATGTATCTTTTGATAAGGATTTCCTTCGATGGATGCTTTCGGACGGAGCAGGAGCATTTTTGGTAGAAGGTAAACCAAACGAAACCGGAATTTCGTTGAAGATCGAATGGATTGACGGCTGCTCTTTTGCAAATGAAGAAGAAGCTTGTATGTATATGGGTGCTTACAAAGAGGAAGATGGTACACTGAAAAGTTTCAAGGATTTTACAAACGAGGAGATTTTCAATAAATCAATTTTCAGTATCAAGCAGGATGTGAAATTATTAAGCGAGAAAATCGTAATACTTGGCTTTAATAACCTGAAACAGATATTAGATAAAAAAGGATTTGATATGAATGATGTGGATTATTTCCTTCCACACATTTCAAGTTACTTTTTTGAAAGTAAAATTGAAAATGTCCTGATTGAAAACGGTATCCCTGTTCCGAAAGAAAAATGGTTTACAAACCTTTCAACGATGGGAAATGTTGGAGCTGCTTCAATTTATATGATGGTGGAAGAAATATTCAACAGCGGGAAATTGAAAAAGGGAGAAAAAATTTTACTTGCTGTTCCGGAAAGTTCCAGATTCTCATACATGTTCTGCTTGCTGACTGTTTGTTAATACAAAATTTATCATTCGGATTTTAATATTCAGCCCCAATGAAAAAAGAAGATCTGCCCCAGGAGCCCGGCGCACTTTCCAGATTAACTAGGGAATTGTGTTATGTCAAAAATGAGGATGGTAAATATGAAACGGCGCTGAGCAAAGGCTGGGACATAAAGAAGGAAGCACTTGACAGTGCCTGGGTGGAGGTAAATGATCGGGTAGAAGAGGCAAGAAAAGCTGTTGCCAACGGAGAGAAAAGTCCCGTTTATTATTTTATGGAACTTAATCTAATGGATATTAGTGTGCTTTCGGGTTATACCGGTTTTTTTAGCTTTTTTATAAACCGACATCTGAAACCTTCCGTGTTTAAAACACTGAGTGATAAAAAGCTTGAAAAATATGCGCAGGCTTTCGATATAACAGTCGGCGAATTGAAAAATTTTAAAGGTTAATGAAGTGAACATCGATACCAAAACAGAAGAATTTCATCACGTACATGCTGCCCATTGTGAAAATGGTGTAACCACGGCATTGCTACGTCATCATGGTCTCGATTTTATGACCGAACCTCTCGCTTTTGGCATGGGTTCAGGACTTTTCTATATACAAATACCATTTTTGACGATCAATAACGGGCCTGCTATTTCTTTCAGGACCATGCCGGGTGCTATTTTCAAACGGACTTGCAGATCCCTGGGCGTGGAAGTTACCCGAAACAAGTTCAGCGATCCTGTCAAAGCACAATTATTTTTAGACAAAAAAATAAAGGAAGGAGCTCCGGTCGGTTGTCAGGTTGGGGTTTTTCACCTTAGCTATTTTCCAAAAGAATATCGTTTTCACTTTAATGCGCACAATCTGATTGTGTATGGACAAGAAGATAACCGCTACCTGATCAGCGATCCGATCATGGAAGAGGTTACGTCGCTGTCTGCGGAAGAACTGTCCAAGGTACGTTTTGCACAAGGGCCTCTGGCTCCAAAAGGGCATATTTATTTTCCGGAAAAAGTTGGGGTGATAACAGAAGATGTTATCAGAAAAGGAATAGTAAAAGGGATTAAACGAAATGTTCGGGATATGATCGGCATTCCTGGTAATTTTGCAGGGGTGAATGGCATTCGTTATACTTCCAATAACATCAGAAAGTGGAGAGATAAACTCGGGCTGAAAAAAGCTGGTTTGTATCTTGGTCAAATCGTTCGGATGCAGGAAGAAATTGGCACAGGAGGCGGTGGTTTTCGTTTTCTTTATGGCGCTTTTCTCGAACAGGCAGCTGCCTATTTACAAGATGATCGCCTGATCGGACTTTCGGAGGAATTTACAAAATCTGGTGATATGTGGCGCGCCAGCGCGATTCAGATGGCGGGTGTTTACAAAGGGAGACTGACTGAGCAGCAAAGTTTCGATGAAATTGCTGATCGCCTTCTTGAAATCCGTTCTGTTGAAAAAGAAGCATTTTTAAAACTTTCTAAATTGAATCTGGGGAAATAATTTATTTCCTCAATCATTTGCTTCCTAATGTATACAGGCCCGTCGATTCAGATTGAAAATGTTACCAAACGATATAAATCTGCACAAGAAGATAGTCTGAGCCATGTAAATCTTCAAATTAATGAGGCTGATGTGTACGGTTTACTTGGGCCGAATGGTGCGGGTAAAACGACACTTATTTCGATACTTTGCGGAATTATTCCACCATCAGAAGGAAATATTTCCTATTACATCGGAGGCGTCGGAATTTCGGGTAACGAGCGCAAGAGCAGAATGGGATTTGTTCCTCAGGAATACGCTTTTTATCAGGAACTCACGCCAAGACAAAATCTTGATTATTTCGGGGCCATGTATAATTTGTCGAAGGCAGATCTATCTGTTCGCATCGATGCATTGCTGTATGAATTGGGCCTGACAAAAGTAGCCGACAAGGAGGTTTCGACTTTTTCGGGAGGTATGAAAAGGCGGGTAAATCTTGCGATAGGGCTTATTCACAAACCTGCAATTCTCTTTCTTGACGAGCCAACCGTAGGTGTTGACGTGCAAAGTAAAAATGCAATCATAAAATATCTTGAAGAAATTAACAGGGCTGGCACAACGATTGTGTATACTTCTCATCACATGTCGGAAGCAGAAGAATTTTGTAATCGCATTGCTTTGATAGACCATGGAAAGGTGGTCGCGGAGGGTGGGATGAATGAATTATTAACAAAAAATGACGCTTCAAGTTTACAGGATCTATTTATTAAGCTGACAGGAGAGGAGTACCGCGATTAACCCTATGTTCAAGATTTTTTCATCCATTCGTAAGGAATTTTTTCTGCTTGTCAGTGACAAGGTAGGGTTAGCACTTATGTTTGTGATGCCACTTTTGCTTGTTTTTATTATCACGATAATCCAGGACAGTGCCTATAAAATCGTGAATGAAAACGAGATCCCTATGCTGGTTGTTAATCACGACGAAGGAAATCAGGGAAATAAACTTCTGGACCTTCTGATTACTTCCCGGCTTTTTAAAATTGACACACTTAATGCCCTTCCCGAAAAGGCTTTAAAAAAGGAATTACTGGCAAGGGGGAAAATGATCGCACTTTATATTCCCCCCAATTTTACAAATGGATTGGAAAGCAATACCGGAGAGATCAGTCACATGATGATGCGTGACCTAGGTCTGGAAGCAGATTCTGCTTCGGTAAAGACTGCAAAAATGCCATCCTTATCTTTCTACCACGATCCTGTTTTACAGGAAAATTACAGTGCTTCGGTTATGGGCGTTGTTGATTCATATTTGGGCATGATTGAGAAGTCAATGATGATTGACCGGATTTACAAGGATATGGAAATTGGTGCGAAATCGGAAAACCTGAATCAAAAAATGGCGGTGAACCGGGTCAAGATCAACCAGATCGTTGCCACCAACAGCAATTCTGTGGCGGTCCCTAATTCGACACAGCATAACGTTCCGGCCTGGACAATTTTTGCCATGTTTTTTATGGTGGTTTCTCTGGGCAGCAACATTGTTAAGGAGCGTGTGAATGGTAGTTTTTTAAGATTGAAAACAATGCCGACCAGTTTTATGCTTGTAATGTTCAGCAAAATGGTAGTTTACGTACTCGTAGCGATTTTGCAGGTTGCATTAACTTTTTCAATCGGCGTCTGGATTTTACCGAAAATTGGTTTGCCTGAGTTAACAATCCCAACAAATTTCCCTGCCTTTGCCGCAGTTGTCCTGATCAGTAGCATGGCGGCTGTCAGTTATGCATTGTTGATAGGTTCCTGGGCGAAAACACAAGAGCAGGCCAACGGTTTTGGTGCGATCTCGATTATTATTTTTGGTGCAATTGGAGGTATTCTGGTACCTGCTTTTGTAATGCCTGAATACATGCAGTTTGCAAGTAATTTTTCACCTTTGCACTGGTGTCTGGAAGGATTTTATATACTTTTTCTGAAAGGGGGCAGCTGGAATGAACTCAGGTGGGTGATGTTGTTTTTGGGAGTATTCATTTTGATTTGCCAACTTTGCACTTATATTAAACTTAGAATAGAAAAAATTATCTGATACTAATGGAAATTGAAAGCTTAAAACCGGTTATAAAAACGCAAATTGTGCAGTATTTGAATTTGCTGGATATAAACCCGGAAGATATTAAGGACGACGAACCTCTTTTCGGCGGGGATCTGGGATTGGACTCAATCGATTCACTTGAACTTGTGGTATTGTTAGAAAGAGAATATGGCATCAAGATCACAAATCCGGCTGAAGGTAGAAAAATTTTGATCGATGTAAACCATATGGCACAGTATATCGTCAGCAATGCAAAAACAGCGTGAGGCAGGAAAAAGGGTTTATGTAACAGGGATTGGCCTTATTTCTGCACTGGGAAATAATGTGTCAGAGAACCATATCAGTTTAATTTCCGGGAAAGATGGAATTGGTAAAGCGGTTCATTTTGAATCACTTTACACGGAAACACTATCTTTCGGGGAAGTGAAACTGAGTAATGATCAGCTTAAAGAATTTCTGCATCTTGAAAAAGAATCTGGCTTTACCCGTACCTGTTTGTTGGCTGTTAAGGCTTTTGACGAAGCAGTTACTGATGCCGGATTGAGCGTGGAGGAATTGTCATCTTTCGATACAGCATTGATTTCTGCGAGTACGGTTGGAGGGATGTGTCTGACGGACCAGCTTTATGAGGATGCGAATATGAAATCCGAAGGCTCTGAATATCTTGAAGCATACGGATGCGCTGCACATACATTACGACTGATTGAAAAATACAAGATCAGCGGATTTACTGACACGATTAACACAGCTTGTTCCTCATCCGCAAATACGATCATGATGGGTGCCAGATTAATAAAATCCGGCAGAGCCAAACGTGTTATTGTAGGAGGTGTTGATTCACTCGCTAAATATACAGTAAACGGTTTCAATGCGCTTAAAATCCTTTCCGAATTTCCGTGTAAACCTTTTGATGAAAATCGTGATGGTTTAAATCTTGGCGAAGCAGGAGCATATCTGGTATTGGAGTCAGAAGAAATTGCCGGTAATAAAAAAGTATATGCTGAAATTCTGGGATACGGTAATTCAAATGATGCTCACCATCCTTCGGCGATGTCAGAAGATGCTGTTGGAGCGATCATGTCAATGAGAACCGCAATAGAATCCGCCGGGATTGTAACCTCAGAAATAGACTATATCAACACCCACGGAACCGGAACGCCAAATAATGACCGGGTGGAATTGTTTGGAATTTCACAAATTTTTGAAAAAGTACCTCCATTTAGCTCAACAAAATCATATACCGGACATACGCTGGGTGCCTCGGGCGCAGTGGAAGCAATATTTAGTATTTTGAGCATCCGTAATTCAGAAGTATATCCAAGTTTGCATATTGAAACAAATATGGAAGGTTTTGATGCTAAGCCAATTACCAAGTTGCAGTCCAATGTTTCGGTAAATTATGTCCTTTCAAATTCTTTTGGTTTTGGCGGGAATTGTACTTCTTTGGTTTTGGGAAAGGTTAAAACATTTAATGCGTTATTGATTGATAAATTGGGTCATAAGTGTAATTGGGATGAAGCAAATGAGCGATAGATTTTTAGGGAATTCTGTCAATTTTTTGGCATATTTAATCCTCCATCAACTCCTTTAATATCTTCTGTGCAGCAACTGAAATAATCGTCCCTGGCCCGAAAATTCCTTTTACACCGGCATCATACAAAAACTGATAGTCCTGTGAAGGAATTACGCCGCCTGCCACGACCATAATATCTTCCCGTCCAATTTTCTTCAATTCTTCAATCAATTGTGGAATCAGCGTTTTGTGTCCCGCAGCCAAACTTGAAGTGCCTACAATGTGGACATCATTTTCTGCCGCGTTTATGGCAACTTCCTCCGGTGTCTGGAAAAGTGGGCCAATATCTACGTCAAATCCAAGATCAGCAAAACTAGTTGCAATAATCTTTGCACCACGGTCGTGGCCGTCCTGACCCATTTTGGCAACCAATATCCGTGGTCTTCTTCCTTCCATTTCTGCAAACTGATTGGCCATTTCCTGAGCAAGCCGGAAATTTTCATCGTCAGAAACCTCCGATTTATAAATTCCGGATACCGACCTGATCACTGCTTTATATCGTCCGAATTCTTTTTCCATCGCGTCTGATATTTCACCTAAGGTAGCTCTTTTACGGGCAGCATCCACAGCCAATGCCAGCAAATTGCTTTCCATATTTTTACCTCCCGTTTTCTTACAGGCAGTCGTTATTGCTGATAAAGATTCGGAAACTTCCCGCTGATTTCTTTCTGATTTTATTTTGAGAAGCCGGTTTATCTGTGCTTCCCGGACACTGTTGTTATCAATATCGCGTATGTCTAAAATTTCTTTCGAATCTGTCTTAAACTTATTAACACCTACTATAACATCACGTCCAGCGTCAATTCTGGCTTGTTTTCTGGCAGCGGCTTCTTCTATTTTCATTTTTGGCAAACCAGTTTCGATCGCTTTTGTCATACCACCCAGTTTTTCAACCTCCTCAATCAATTCCCATGCTTTTTGAGCCAGTTCTTTGGTCAGATATTCGACATAATACGACCCGCCCCAGGGATCAACCGCTTTGCAGATATCGGTTTCATGCTGTAAAAATAACTGGGTATTTCGGGCAATTCTGGCGGAGGAGTCTGTCGGCAATGCTATCGCCTCATCCAGCGAATTGGTATGAAGCGATTGTGTATGTCCCATAACTGCCGCCATCGCTTCCACGCAGGTCCGGGCAACGTTATTGTATGGATCTTGCTCAGTGAGACTGTAACCACTGGTCTGACAATGCGCACGCAATGCCAATGACTTATCTGATTTTGGGTTAAACTGCTTGACAATTTTTGCCCATAACAATCTTCCCGCCCGCAGCTTGGCGATTTCCATAAAATGATTCATGCCAATTCCCCAGAAGAAGGATAATCTTGGTGCAAAATCATCAATTTCCATTCCTGCTTTTAACCCGGTTCTGATATATTCGAGTCCGTCTGCCAGCGTATAAGCGAGCTCAATATGGGCAGGCGCCCCGGCTTCGTGCATATGATAACCGCTGATGCTGATAGAATTAAACTTTGGCATGAAACGGGAAGTATAGGCAAAAATATCTCCCACGATCCGCATGGATGGTGCCGGCGGATATATGTAAGTATTTCGTACCATAAATTCTTTCAGAATATCATTCTGGATTGTCCCGGAAAGTTTTTCAGCAGATACTCCCTGCTCCTCGGCGGCAACAATGAAAAAGGCCATGATCGGAATAACCGCTCCGTTCATGGTCATGGAAACGGACATTTCATTGAGCGGTATCTTATCAAAAAGGATTTTGACATCTTCCACGGAATCAATAGCAACGCCTGCTTTTCCAACATCACCCGTCACACGCGGATGGTCAGAGTCATAACCACGGTGGGTGGCCAGATCAAAAGCCACAGAAAGACCTTTTTGTCCGCCAGCTAAATTGCGCCTGTAAAAGGCATTGGAATCCTCAGCGGTTGAAAAACCGGCATATTGGCGTATTGTCCATGGTCTTTCCAGGTACATACTGGCATACGGGCCCCGAAGATATGGGGCTGTACCAGCACCGGAACCAAGATGTTCCGATTCAGCCAAATCTTCCTTTTTGTAAGATGATTTTAACTTTATTCCTTCCTGCGTTGTAAAAGATTTTACTATTTTCTTTGAAGCCGGTAAGCGGTCTTCACTGTTTTGAAGCACAATATTTTTAAAATCAGGCTTCATAGTTTCAGTTTTTTATTTTAAAAGCAGATTCAAGCTAAGACTTCCTCTATTTTTTGAAAATTGTTGCGGACAAATTTCTGTTTGGTAAGATCACAAAATCTCCATTGTTTTTCAATAGGTCAATGTCTGGCACTGCATCGGAATTTTCTTCATTTTGGTATTTATTAACTCCAACCATAATTTTTCCGTTTTTAAGATCATCTATTTTTTTCTGCCAGGAATTTTCAATTTCAGATTGAATAAAACCTTCCCTGAAACAAGAAATCAAACCACCTTTTTCTTCTGTTTGTAAAAATAATTTCCAGGCTGCATCCGCAATTTTTATCGACATCATCTCAATCTGATAAGAACCTGCTCCCGGATCTGCCACTGCGCTCAGATAACTTTCGCTGGCCAGCAAGGAGGATACATTTCTGGCGATACGCGCGCTGAATTCGTTTGGTTTTGTAAATAAATGATCAAAAGCCTGTACAGTCAAACCATCACATCCGCCAATTACGGCACTCATGGCTTCCGAAGTGGACCTGATCATATTAGTTTCAGGCGAATGTGCAGAATCGTAAAATGATGAGGTCCGGGTGTGAATGAAAACTTTACAAAGCTCATCAGGAACCCGATATGCACGACTGATTTTTCGGTACAAAAATCTTAAAGCACGAAGTTTTGCAATTTCCGTCAGATATTCCGGCCCAATGGATATTGAATAAAAGAACCGGTTTAAAGCGAGCAGCGGAGCAATCCCGGTATCGGTTAATTTATCCAGATAATGAACCATTGAAGCTAAAAGAAAAGCAAGTTCCTGGACGACATTGGCACCGGCATTATGAAACACATGACTTTCGATCATCAGTGGCCGGAATTCACGCATCTGTTTTGTCTTGTTAAGGACCTTGCTGATATTTTCAACTGCATCCTCAAAATCAGTTCCGGTCCGCATCCAGTTTGCCAAAGGATCGTTATAAATTCCGCCTTTCAGGTAATATCCTGCTCCCTTAGTAATTTCTTCAAATAAATTTTCCGCATTTATTTTGGTACGAAAAAAAATAGGTGTGTCGCTCAGCCTTATCCCGTGAAGTGTTTTTGAAAGTTCAGTTTTTAAAAGATATGTTTCAATCAGATCAAGAATAATCGCATCAGCTCCTGAATCCAAAGAAGATTTTATTTTTTCATTGGTCGACCATGGTTTGTCAAAAGAAATGAAAGGTATATTGAGCCATCCTGAATCTTTTTTCTGGCAATTTTGTAAGGCACGGACCTGTTCGTCGTTGCTGTTTTCCGCTGTGTAATAGGGGTCTACAAGTAGATCAGGAGCAATCTCCCAGTTTACAATCCTCGTATTATTTTCTCCTAATTCCTTTTCTGCCTGCTTTTTCCAGGTGTCTTTTGTGGAGAATTTGAATTCTGAAAACAGCAGTTTTGACATAATTTTAAATTTGACAGAACATTTTTTCAAACACCAGGCACAGGAAACAAAGCTACTAATTTGGGATTACATTTTTTCAATTCACATGTTACCTGAAAGGAAATTGGCCGTCAATAGGTTGGATTATTTCAATGGATTTATTTTTGGGCTTGGTATTCCTTGGGAATGGTTTTAAATTCAACACTGGTTTATCTGCAGAGACCATCTATTTTCTTATCTTTGCCGTCCTTTTGATTTATGATATCTGATTACGCAAGTTTGACATTGGAAAGAGTAACCGCACATAGAGAAGTAGACCAAATATGGGATAGTTGCCTCAGGGTGATTCAGCAGCATATTCCTGAGCAGAGTTTTAAAACGTGGTTCGAGCCAATCCGACCACTAAAAATCTATGGAAAAGTCCTTACGATTCAGGTACCAAGTCAGTTTTTTTACGAATGGCTGGAAGATAATTACGTAAATCTTTTAAGAAAAGCTTTGGACTATGCCATCGGTCGTGATGGTCTTTTGGAGTATTCCATCATTGTTGACACAGGAAATGAGAAGCATCAGCCGCTTACTATGAATGTGTCGACTGTGAAGTCGCCCAAATATTCAAAACCGGATAATTTTGCAACGGATCCGAGAATGGGTTCAAATAATAATAACGTGAAGGATCAGGATTCTATGAATCTGGATACCTATCTGAATCCGAATTATTCTTTTGATAACTTTATTGAAGGAGATTGTAACCGTTTGGCGCGTTCTGCGGGTTTTGCCGTAGCACAACGACCAGGTCTGACTTCCTTCAACCCTTTGATGATGTATGGTGGCGTAGGATTAGGTAAAACCCACCTCGTACAGGCCATCGGGAATTATATCATGAACCACTTTGATAATAAGCTGGTACTTTACGTTTCTTCTGAAAAATTTACCAACCAGTTTATTAACTCTATCAAAAACAATACGCTTCAGAACTTCACAGATTTCTACATGAAAGTGGATGTGCTGGCGATTGATGATGTTCAGTTTTTGTCGGGAAAAGAAAAAACACAGGATACTTTCTTCCATATATTTAATCACCTGCACCAGTTAGGTAAGCAAATTATCATGACCAGCGACCGTCCGCCCAGAGAGCTGGAAGGTTTGCAGGATCGTTTGCTTTCACGCTTTAAATGGGGCTTAACGGCAGATTTACAAACGCCGGATTTCGAAACGCGTATTGCGATCATTCAAAAGAAAATTCAGGCGGAAGGAATTGATATCAATTACGATGTGATTGAATATATTGCGCACAGCGTGAATTCTAACGTGCGTGAATTGGAAGGCGTAATCGTTTCTTTGATGGCCCAGGCTTCTTTGACCCGTCGTGAAATTGATGTTGAACTGGCGAAAAATACGCTGAAAAACATTGTAATGAATGAGGATAAAGAAGTAACCATTGACACGATTCAGGAAGTGGTTGCGGATTATTTTAAAGTGACCATTGCCGATCTGAAAAGTAAAAGCCGGAAAAAAGAAGTTGTTTATCCGCGTCAGTTGGCTATGTTTCTGGCAAAAGAATATACTGATTTGCCTTTAAAATCAATCGGTTATCATTTTGGTGGAAGAGATCATAGTACGGTTATTCACTCGATACAAAGTGTAAATCTACTCATGGATGAGACGCCGGACGTAGAAGAAACGTTGCAAAAACTGCGCAGTTACTTTAAGTAAATAGTCAGTTCATGACTTTGCCAATCCTGCTTTCGCGCTCTGAAATTAATGATGAGCGTTGGGATGCCTTGATTGCAAAATCGGAACAAAATGTAGCGTATGCGTTCAGTTGGTATCTTGATATTGTGTGCGATAACTGGAAAGCACTGGTTTGGCCTTCTGTGGACGATTATCTGATAGTAATGCCTTTGCCAGTTAAGCGTAAATGGAATATTGAGGTAATTCAGCAGCCTTTATTTTGTCAATATCTTGGCTTATTTTCTATTGAGAAAATTCCGGAACAACATTTCTGTTTATTTTTGGAAAAGCTATCTTCTACTTTTTCCTATATCTCTTCATACAATTTCCATCCTCACAATTCAGCGATTATCCGTAACGTTGCGCATCAATTCCCGAAGTATGAGGTAAAGCAAAATCATACCTTTTGGCTTTCACTATCTGATTCATATTCTGAAATACAGGCTAAGTATTCTTCTGATCGAAAAGCTAATTTAAAGCGAGGTGGGAAATTTGGCTGGACTATTAAATCTGGTGAAGATATTCAGCCACTTACTCATTTATTTCAGAATCACAATGCATCAGGAATTGCCGGCGGCGTTTCTGATAATGCCTATCACATTTTATCAGAACTCTTCGAAAAATTAAAAATTAAAGAAGCTGTTGATGTTTTTTATGCAGAAAAGCATGGAAGGATCAGTGCAGGAACTTTGTATGTAAAAACTGGAAAAATGGTCGTTTTTCTATTTAATTCCGCTGATTTAACAGGCAGGAAAGAAAATGCGAGGACTATTTTGCTGGATCATTACTTCAAAGTAAATGCCGGAAAAGAACTGATTTTTGACTTTGAAAGTCCGGAAATAAAATCAATCGCTGATTTTTACAAAAGTTTTGGAGCGGAAAGTATTCCTTATTTTTCAATAAGAAAAAATGATATGCCATTTCCTTTCAAACAAATTCAAAACTGGCGGGTACGGAAATCAACTAAAACCATTGAAGCTCCGTCTGAAGATTTTTAACTGATTTGATATCCATTTCCAGAGATCCGATCGCAAGTTCTACCTCTGCTTTAAGTGGAATTTTATTGACGTCGTCTGATACCCATAATTTCACAGCGCCTTCACCTTTAAAAAGCTTATTATCAGGTATTAACGGATTTAATTTTAAAACTTTAATCTTTCCAAATTTGGTTTTAATCACATCTTTTCCCGCATATTTGATACGCAGCTTATATACTTCTCCATCAAAGAAAGTCGGGATTTCAATGATCTCTCCCAAAGCTACTTTTTCAAAATTTATTGTACGAAGGAAAAAGTAACCGCTGATAATGTCATTGACGTTATTAGGCGTGTGGAATGTTTTAGTTTCTTCCTTGACAGTTGAAGTTGCCTGGTCTTTGTCGTGATTAAAAACAACAGTTTCTTCTTTTCTGTACTTATTTTCCTGTATACTCTGGTAAAACATATGCGGTACAATAGCCAGCGTGTCCACATATGAGCGCCAGTTATCCCTTACGCGCGTGATCAGATCGAAAGCGCCAACCGTCCGGCCTGTAACATTGATCTTGTAGCAGGGATGATTATTGACGATTGACAAATTTTTGGCGATTTCAACTTTGGCTTCTGCCGCATTGATAAATCCATAATGAACGCGATATTCCACTCTTTCACCAAAACTGAAACTTTTGTTTACGATAATTCTATTTTGTTCAAATTGTCTGAATGCCAACACCGCCGTGAGCGATAAAACTGCAATAATCGTAATTTTCAATCTCTTCATAAATATCGTTGTAGTACTATAAAGAAGGATACTTTTCTTTCAAATAAGACAAATACTTCCGAAAATCCCCTCTGAATTTGGTTTCAAATTCTTTACGAAATAAATTTTGCTTTGATTTATAAGTCTGATAACTGATAAAGTAAGCATTGTTTGGCAGGTTATTTTCGTCCCATCTGCTTTTGGTTTTCAACGTTTTTTTATCGGCAAACAGTGTATCTGCATCATTAAGTATTTTTAAAATTACGCGGTTTTTTAAAATATCTTTTGCCGCTGTATCCATTTTTATTTTATCAAAAGAACTATAAAGACTGTCCAATTTGGAAATTCCTCTAAGCATATGCTGAGAATAAGCATCACTATACTTTTTCGAAAATTCATATGTACGAAGTTCTTTTGAATTCAGACCATATTTTTGTCTGAGAAAACGGATAGCACCCAGATCTCCGACAAAACTGGCCAGATTTTCATTAAGTTCAAGATCATTTTTGACAAAAAGTGTACCATGTGTCAGCTCATGAAGAATAAGATTGGCCAGACTTCCTTCACGTCTCCTTAGCATACTTGAAAGAATGGGGTCTTTAAGATATCCCAAAGTAGACCACGCAGAAACTTCCCCAATATCCGTATCAAAACCTTCCTGTTTCAAAACTTTTTCTTCCCTTACAGCCCGCGTTGAATCGAAATATCCTTTATATGGAAAAGTCCCTATGATCGGGAATGACCATTTGTATGCCTTTATGCGGTATCTGTCCGAGGCATTGATAACCCAGATGAGCGGTTTGCCATGCTGGTCATAAAAAGTAGTATAGTTTTTTGAAGGGCTTAAACCAAGCGAATCCACGCCAAATTGTTTGATTTCCTCAATCAGTCGAATTCTTGATTTCAGAGAGTCCGGAAAGGTAGGATCGTTAAGAACATCATCCACATCCTGAACATTCATGAGCATCGTAATCTGCCCCTTTCCCTGCATCCAGCCATAGCTGACCAGATCATGATAATAAATGCCTAATGCCAGCAGGATTATAAATAAGCCAAGAAATATTTTTTTAATCACAGATAGACGGTTTTGTAATACCGAAAAAGGCCAGTTAATAATACCGGCCTTTTTTGATAATACAAAAATAGAGAAAACCTGTTGGTTTAATTGATGGGATTACAATTTCTTCACGTCTGGTAACAAATAATTTTGAGTCTAAATTTCAAGTTTCAATTCGTGAAAATTAGTGTGTTCGTGACAAAAGAGGAGAAGCTACATGTAATTCAAATCATTGTTTGGTTTAAGATGAATTATTTTTAGTTTGTTGAGAAGTAAAATAAAAGGATATGTAGGGTCAAATTCATGCCATTTAAATCCAAAATTTGCCCGTCCGCCATACTTGTGGTGATTGTTATGGTAAGATTCGCCCATCATTAAAAAATCAAAAGGAAGCAGATTTTTTGCTGTGTCATCCACTTTGAAATTGACATAGCCGTAACGATGCGCATACCAGTTGATGATCACGCCATGTACCGGTCCCATCAAAAAATGGATTGGAAGCAGTAGAAACATCCACCAGGACGTTGCAAACTGAATGTAAAAGGCCACATAAAAAAGACCCCAACCTAAGCGCGAAATCCAGGAATCTCCCAGTTTTTCCATAAACGCCCAATGAGGAACGCCTTTCTTGAATTTTGGTTCTATTGTGTCTGTTTTATGAACAATGTTGTTATAGTAATTTTTCGTCTTCCACATCATGTCCACAATGCTTTCAGAGAAACTGGGAGAATGTGGATCGAGTTCTGTATCTGCATAGGCGTGGTGCAGTCTGTGCATGACGCCATATGCATAGGGACTTAAAAAGGATGACCCTTGAAAGATCCAGGTGGCGGTATAGAAAAATTTCTCCCAGAAGGGACTCATGGTAAACATTTTGTGTGCGGCGTAACGATGCAGGAAAAAAGTCTGCATCAGCAGTGAAAGGTACCAGTGTGCAATAAAAAAAAGTACGATGATCATTGAAAGAAACCTGATAATAAATTGATTTAATGCGACAAAGCTATTGCTGCATCTGTTACAGAAAGATGATAAATGTCAGTTGAAGAAAGGATTTTGATAACGCGGGAAAAAAGAAATTTGCAGCAAGTGCAGGACAGGTTTTGGGGATGGTTTTTAACGCCGGTTCAAGTTCTGGTTTGATATATATTCCTTGAAAATTTTGATCCATGACGTATCAAAACAATCTATTTTTGGAACTAATTGTCTCTTTAATATTATGTTATAAATAAATTACATAATATTTTAATTGATACGGAAAATATCATATCTTTGTTACTGAGTTTATCTGCTGACAATTTATACCAGTGTTAAATTCGGAATTTATATTACGTTATGTTAATGAATTTATCTTTTAAGTTTCATTAAAAATAGGTAAATTTACACTTATCAAATAAGTGATTTCATGTGGTTTATGTTTAAAAAACCGCGATTATTTACAAACTAAAATCAACTTGTCCTGCTTTATGGCACAACCAACAACAACGGATAAAGAAAACAAATTAAAAGCACTTCAAACTACGCTTGAAAAACTTGACAAAACTTACGGTAAGGGAACTGTAATGCGTTTGAGTGATACCAAGGTTTTGGATATCCCGGTTATTTCAACTGGTTCTCTTGGGCTGGATCTGGCTCTTGGGGTAGGGGGCGTTCCTCGTGGCCGTGTCGTTGAGATTTATGGCCCGGAATCTTCTGGTAAAACTACGTTGTCAATGCATTGTATTGCAGAAGCTCAGAAGAGAGGCGGTTTGGCTGCATTCATTGATGCGGAACATGCTTTCGACCGTGCTTATGCGGAAAAACTGGGTATTGATACAAAAAATCTTTTGATATCGCAGCCTGATAATGGAGAGCAGGCCTTGGAAATTGCTGAACATTTGATCAGTAGCGGAGCCGTGGATATTATCGTGATTGACTCGGTTGCAGCTTTGGTTCCGCGTGCCGAACTTGAAGGTGAAATGGGAGATAGTAAAATGGGTCTTCAGGCACGTTTGATGTCTCAGGCATTACGTAAGCTTACCGGTGTTATCAATAAAACTGGATGCTGCTGTATTTTCATCAATCAGCTTCGTGAGAAAATTGGTGTGATGTTTGGTAATCCTGAAACAACTACGGGTGGTAACGCACTGAAATACTATGCTTCGGTACGTCTGGATATCCGTCGTGTCGGTCAGATCAAAGAAAGTGCTGACCAGATTCTTGGTAATCGTACACGTGTGAAGGTTGTTAAAAATAAAGTTGCACCTCCGTTTAAGGTCGTTGAATTTGACATTATGTACGGTGAGGGAATCTCAAAAGTAGGAGAGATCATCGACCTTGCTGTGGAACTTGAAATCGTTAAGAAATCGGGTTCATGGTTTAGTTATGACGGAAATCGTCTTGGACAAGGCCGTGATGCTGTTAAAGCGCTTATCAAGGATAATCCGGAATTAATGGATGAGCTGGAAGCAAAAGTTCGTGCAAAAGTAAATCACGAGCCGGATGTTCTGATTGATACATTGGAGCCTAATGTGATCGACGAAGGATCTCCTGAATAATTTTCAGATCGAATTTTTCTGATTAGTATATAAAAGTAAAATCCTCCGGAAAATTTTTGGAGGATTTTACTTTTATATTGAATATTAAAAAAGACTGATTTTAAAATCCACCTTTTTCGTCATCATCATCGTCAAAATCGAAATCTTCATCATCAGGTCCGGAGAACATGCTACTCACAAGGTCCTGGAATTTGATTCCCTGATCTAGCGATTGTTTTCCGATCAACGAATATTCCGCCATACCGTGCAAAGCAAATTCCATCATGAAAAGTTTTTCATTGGAATCGCCGTACGCACTTAGCATATCCACGAAATCATCCAGGCCATCTATGGTTTTAAGACGGGCGATATATTCACGATCAGGCATATCACCGATCATTTCCATTTCATTTCCTGAGCCAAACCATTCAATCACTTTTGCAAATGGATTGATCTTGCTCTTTTTGGATTTTTCAGGATCCGGGAAGTAATTCAGGAATTGTGTACGAATCGCTTTTCCAATCAGGTTTTGCGCCACGATCACCGGTCCTTCAACTTCGCCTTCATATACTAATTCAACTTTTCCACAAATCGCAGGAATTACTCCATAAAGGTCTGAAATTCGAACGTATGTCGAATCCTCACCATTGATAAGCGCACGTCTTTCGGCAGAACTTAAAAGACTTTCAAAAGCAGAAATCGTCAAACGGGCAGAAACACCGCTTTTACTGTCGACATATTCACTTTCTCGCGCCTCAAAGGCAATTTGTTCAATGAGGGTTTTAACCAGCTCGTTAACCTTGACAATTTGTTTTTGCTCCTTTTTAATGACAGCTTCCTGTTCAGTAATTTTCTTACCGACTTCAAGTGTTTTTGGATAATGCGTTACAATCTGGCTCTCAATACGGTCTTTCAGCGGTGTTACGATACTACCACGGTTTGTATAATCTTCCGGGTTGGCGGTAAATACAAATTGAATATCAAGCGGTAATCTCAATTTAAAACCACGGATCTGAATATCGCCTTCCTGCAAAATATTAAACAAAGCAACCTGGATACGTGCCTGCAAATCGGGTAACTCATTGATTACAAAGATTCCACGATGAGAACGGGGAATCAATCCATAATGAATAACACGCTCGTCTGAGTATGGTAGCCTCAAAGTTGCTGCTTTGATCGGATCGACATCACCAATCAAATCCGCCACAGAAACATCAGGCGTAGCCAGTTTTTCTGTATACCGCTCACTTCTGTGCAGCCATTCAATCGGCGTATTGTCACCCTTTTCTTCAATTACATCTTTTGCGAAACGTGATAAGGGAGCCAGAGGATCATCGTGAAGTTCAGAGTCTTTCACGAATGGAATATATTCATCCAGTAAATTCACCATCATACGGGCAATACGCGTTTTCGCCTGCCCGCGCAAACCTAATAAATTGATATTATGCATTGATAAAATCGCACGCTCAACATCAGGAATTACTGTTTCTTCATATCCCCAGATACCCGGGAAAACTTCTGTTTTACTTTTTATTTTTTCAATAAGGTTATCCCGAAGTTCCTGCTTGATAGAACGGGACTCGTAACCAGCTTTTTTTAATTCACCAAGCGTATGAATGCCTAATGTTTGTGTACTTGTCAGCTCTGAATATTTCATGTATCGTTAGGCTATTTTACCGCGCATAGGCTACTGAGCGCATTTCGCGGATTACAGTAATTTTTATTTGTCCCGGATACTGCATTTCTTTTTCAATTTTTTGCGAGATGTCAAAAGAAAGCATACCCGCTTTTTCATCAGAAACGTTATCTGCATCAATAATCACACGAAGTTCACGACCCGCCTGTATTGCATAACATTTCTCAACACCATCAAATGACATGGCCATATTTTCAAGGTCACGCAAACGTTGGATGTAAGATTCCATCATTTCACGACGAGCACCCGGACGAGAACCTGAAATCGCATCACAAACCTGGATGATCGGAGACAAGATACTTGTCATTTCGATCTCATCATGGTGAGCTCCGATTGCATTACACACTTCCGGATTTTCCTTGAATTTTTTGGCAAGTTCCATACCCAGAATTGCGTGTGGCAAATCTGATTCTTCCGGCCAAACTTTTCCAATATCATGTAACAGACCGGCACGTTTTGCCAGTTTAGTATTTAACCCCAATTCCGACGCCATAGTTGCACAAAGCTTTGCAACTTCTCTCGAATGCTGTAAAAGATTTTGTCCATAGGAAGAACGGAAGCGCATACGTCCGATCATTTTTACAAGCTCAGGGTGCAATCCGTGAATACCCATATCGATTACAGTACGCTCGCCAATTTCAACGATTTCATCGTCAATATTTTTACGCGTTTTTGCAACAACTTCTTCAATACGAGCCGGGTGAATCCTACCATCCTGAACCAGACGGTGTAAAGAAAGACGGGCAATTTCACGGCGAACAGGATCAAATCCTGAAATTACAATTGCTTCCGGAGTATCATCTACAATAATTTCAACCCCTGTTGCTGCTTCCAATGCACGAATATTCCGTCCTTCACGACCAATGATCTTTCCTTTGATATCGTCATTTTCAATATTGAAAACAGATACGCAGTTTTCAATAGCATGTTCCGCAGCAGTGCGTTGAATGGTTTCAATAACGATTTTCTTGGCTTCTTTTGTTGCAGTAAGACGGGCTTCCTCCATCGCACTCTTCACGTATGAACCGGCTCTGGTATCGGCTTCTGCTTTCAGTGCATCTACCAATTGCTCTCTTGCCTGATCCGCTGTCAGGTTAGCAAGTTTTTCCAGCTGGGCTACCTGCTGGCTAAGCATTTTTTCAGCCTCTTCACGCTTTTTTGTAGCGGTTTCAAGCTGATGCGTAAGATTGTTTTTTAATGTTTCAACCTCCGCTTCCTTGCGTTTACTTACCTCAACCGTTTGCTGAAGACTTTGTTCGCGCTGTTTCAGCTTTTGTTCGTTGGTCTGAAGAATCACTCTTTTCTTGTTGGATTCTTCTTCAAATTCACTTTTCAGTCGCAGGTACTTTTCTTTTGCTTCAAGAATCCGGTCTTTTTTGATATTTTCAGCGGATTGCTCGGCATTGCGTACGATCTCAGCTGCCCTGTCCTGGGCATCTTTTTCTTTTTGATCGAAAGACTTTTTGAAAATGTATTTACCTGCAAATACCCCCACACCCAGTGCGATGATATCAGATAGAAGTGCAATAAAAATTAAAGAATTTGACATTTTAGTAATGTGTTTACAATAGTTGGGTTCTACCGACTACATGCGTTTAAAATGCCGAACTTCTCTGTTTTGCGATTATAAGGAGATCTTTTACGATTAATAAAAAGTTTAAATGACTGCAAAATAGCTGTTTAGCTCATTGCAAGGCAGAAATTTACTGACTTAATTGGGGATACCTTCTGAAACTTTTTCATCCAGAATATTCACCCTGTTATCGAACATGGACATCAGACGTTCTGTCTCGACCTGGTTCCGTTGTAATGCCACCAGGCACTCAATGGAAGCAAGCGCTATGGCCTCGATATCGTCGTAACCTTTCCCTTTTCCTTTATTCTTAATTATTCGTACTCGTTCCATGAATGTATCATAACCATCCCTGTAAAATATTTCCTGGTCAGCCGGAACACTCAACTTAAAACCTCTGTCAAGTATCTTGATGAAGACTGAAACATCGGGATTGGGTATATGATTATTTTTCATAAGGTATCTTCAAGCAATTCAATGCACTTATCGATCTCTTCAATATATCGTTCAACAGATTCTTTCAGTTCGGACAAACCGCCTGTTGGTGTCAGTTTACTAGTGACAATTTTAACGAAAGTTTTAGACTTATTAAAGTCTTTTTGCAAAGTAGTGTATTTTTTCTTTATTTCTTTTACTTCTTCTTTTAACTCGTTGTTGTTGTTTCGCAACTCCGAGTTTTCACGTAGTAATTCTGAAACTGACCAACTTAGTTTCTCTTTCGTCATGATTAAGATGTCCAACTTCTTCTCCAAGTCAGACAATTTTCTTTCAATCATTCGGGGAGTGAGCTCTTCCATTTTTTTGACGAAAGCGGAGCTAGCCGCAGTTAAAATCTAAAACCGGACAGATTGCCGCCCGGTTTTAATATCGTTTGTACGTTTTACAAATCCTTTATGCTACATAAATTCCGTGTTCACCGACGGATCAAAATTTCATTATTTTCTAATGACGGCTCCCAATTCGCGCTCGTAGGTTGAGATCAACCGCTGCATTGATTTTTCTATTACTTTATCGGTCAGTGTTTGCTGATCGTCCTGTAACATAAAACTGATCGAATAAGATTTTTTACCTTCCAGATTGGCTCCTTCGTAAACATCAAAAACATTTACTGAACGTAATAATTGTCTTTCTGTTTTATAAGCGATCTGGCGAAGTTCTTCAAAAGTTATTTTCTTTTCAACAACAAGCGACAAATCTCTTCTAACTTCCGGGAAACGGGAAACTTCTTTATATTGAACTGCATAATTGTACTGGCGCAACAAATAGTCCCAGTCAAAATCAGCATAATAAACCGGTGCTTTAATATCACCTTTTTTGGTAATTGAAGATTTTAACAACCCAAAAGTTACCAATGGTTTTTTATTTAGTGTCAAAGTAATTCCCTGCTGGAATATATTAGCATCTGCTGCTTCTTTCTCCACATTTTTTACTTTCATAGCAGACAAAACCTGATTTACCGAAGCAGCCAGATCGTGGAACGTTACATCTCTTGATTTTTCAAGCCAGGTTTCTTCCTGAAAATTCCCGGATATGAAAAGGGCCAGACGTTCTTTTTCAGAATACTTTCCGTTCAGTTCATGGTATGTTTTACCAAATTCAAAAATTTTAAGATCTTTTTGACGGCGGTTTGCATTGTAAGCCACAACTTCCAAACCAGAGAAAATTAAAGTCTGGCGCATAACCGACAAATCCTCACTCAGATAATTCAATATCTTAACCGGGTTCCCAAAAACACTTTCTCCCAAAGTAGCCTGTGGTTCAGGTTTGGTTAAAGAGTTTGTAATGATCTCGTTATATCCGTTTGCCGCCAATAATTCAGAAAGACGCATTTTTAGTTTTTCCGGGTCATTTACCGGGAAATCCGAAAGGAAATTAGAACTCAAACCAGCCGACAACTCGATCTGGCCGAAACCGTAAATACGCAAAATCTCTTCGATCACATCTGCTTCGCGCTGCACGTCAACGCGGTATGGCGGAACAATGGCAGTAAATCCGATTTCATCCTCGTTCTGAATCTTGATATCAAGACCAGTCAAAATCGTTTTGATTAACGACTTATCAAGCGGTTTGCCAAGTAATCTGTCGATATGACGGTACTTCACATTCACTTCAAAATCTTCCACAGGATTTGGATATATATCAGTAATGTCAGATGAAATGGTACCGCCTGCAATTTCCTTCACCAAAAGTGCTGCAAGTTTTAGCGCATAAAGTGGCATATTCGGATCCGTTCCTCTTTCAAAACGGAAAGAAGAATCAGTTTTCAAGCTAAAACGTTGCGCAGTACGGCGAACCCAGGCCGGATCAAAATAAGCAGATTCTAAAAAAATTGAAGTTGTTTCAGCAGTAACGCCAGAAGTCAATCCACCAAAAACACCGGCGATACACATCGGTTCGGTTTCATTACAAATCATCAGATCCTGATCAGAAAGTTTTCTTTCCTGTCCGTCCAGTGTAATAAATGGAGTTCCTGCTGCAACAGTTTTTACAATAATCTTATTACCTGTGATTTTATTCGCATCAAAAGCATGCATCGGTTGCCCAAGATCGTGGCAAATGAAATTGGTAATATCAACGATTGAATTGATAGAACGAATCCCAATGGTAGCCAAACGCTGTTTTAGCCACTCCGGAGAATCTCCAACTTTGATTCCTGAAATTGTTACACCTGCATATCGCGGTGCTGCTTCATGGTTTTCAACAATTACTGTAATTGGTAAATTATGATTTTCAACCGCGAAGGCATCAACCGAAGGCAAATTTATTTCACGGTTCAAAACCGCTTTTAAATCACGTGCTACACCATAATGTGAAGCTGCATCCGCACGGTTTGGTGTCAATCCGATTTCGATCATGAAATCCGAAGATATTCCGAAATATTCTGAAGCAGGCGTTCCGTTTGGAAGATCCGTATCTAAAACAAGAATTCCGTCATGTGATTCACCAAGTCCCAACTCGTCTTCTGCGCAAATCATACCTTCGGAAACCGCTCCCCTGATTTTTGATTTTTTCAAAACCAAAGGTTCGTCGCTTCCCGTCGGATATAATGTAGAACCCACGGTGGCCACAATTACTTTTTGTCCGGCAGCAACATTTGGAGCTCCGCAAACAATATTCAAGGGTTGTTCTAAACCGACATCAACAGTCGTTATTTTCAAACGATCCGCTTCCGGATGTTTTTCACAAGTAAGCACTTCTCCGATTACAACACCTTTCAACCCTCCTCTAATGGATTCAACCTCTTCTATTCCTTCAACTTCCAGGCCTGTTCCAGTCAGTAATACACCTATTTCTTCGGGAGATTCAGTTATTTCAATTATTTCTTTAAGCCACTTATACGAGATCTTCATGCGGGTATTTTATATAGGTACGAGGTGAGAAGTGGTTTGAAACCTCTTATCTTCTTCTGATTTTTATTTTAACAAAATTAATGATTTCCTTGTTCTCCTGCGCGTATTGCTACTGATAAAGTATTTTCTGCCGGAGGAACCGGACATGCATAGGTTGGTGCATACACACAGTAAGGATTGTAGGCAGTATTAAAATCAAGGACCAATGAATCGCCTTTTATTTTTGACACAGGATAATCAAGATATCTGCCTCCGCCATACGTTTCTTTCCCGCTGGTTGCGTCTTTGAAAAGAACGGAAATTACAGCTTCATTTTTCAGGAGTAACAGTTTCTGCGAGACTCCGTTGATTTTAAAATTAGCATAACCAATACGTTCATAGGTCGTTGTGCTTCCGTCGGTATAGGGTAACTTTACTTCTTTGTCGGATTTTTCGTAAGGAGTTATGAACGCCTTCACCCGATAGGCGGGATCTATATCAAAATAATGAAGGCCGTGAAAGTTATCTTTATCCTGAATAGGTGAGTCCTTTGTTGTCCTGAACTGCTCATCTTTTGAAACTCTTTCCTGTGTTATTTTTTCAATGTATTGCTGCGGGTTTGCAGCGATCAAATCGTCTTTATCTGCCTCAACATTGCCTGAACTGAAATTTTCGGTAAAAAAATAAGCCAGTATAGCCACAAGCATCGCCAGGGTGCTCCAGCGTATTACTTTGTTTTTAAACATAATCTTGCAAATCAAATTGTAAAAAGAATTACAAACTTACACCTGAAATATGCGTTTGTAAAAATCAGAACCGATTATTTATTTTTTTTATGATAATTTTGGAACTTCCCGGCTGCGGAATTTGCGTTGTTGAATGAAATATACCTAAATTCACCTGCCAAATAATTAAAAAACAATACCTGATCCATTATATGTCCTACACAAAACGAGTACTCATTGCCGAAGACAGCTCAGTAATTCAAAATCTGGCAAGGAAGATTCTTGAATTTCAACATTATGAGATTACTTCCGTAAAGAATGGAGAACAAGTGTTACAGCTTCTTGAAAAGGAAGATTTTGACATCATTTTGCTGGATATCAATATGCCTGTGATGGATGGAATGGAGTGTGCACGGAATATTAGAAAATTGGCAAATGCTGACAAAGCGAAGACACCAATTGTAGCGATAACTGGCAACGCCAAAAATTATTCAGAAGAAGACTTTAAAGAAGCCGGATTCGACGATGCGCTTATGAAACCGTTAAACTTTGACCGTCTGGTAGAAGTGGTTGCGCATTTGACAGAATAATTTGTTGCATGAAGATTACATTTTTAGGAACCGGCACATCACAAGGAGTACCCGTTATTGCTTGTGATTGTGTCGTTTGCCGTTCAACTGATTTCCACGATAAACGTCTCAGAACCTCCGTCTGGATTCAGGTTCATGGAAAATCTTTTGTAATTGATACCGGACCGGATTTTAGGCAGCAAATGCTACGCGCCAATGTCAGAGATTTAGACGCGATTATTTATACCCACCAACACAAGGACCATACTGCCGGCCTGGATGATGCCCGAGCCTTCAACCATCGTCACGGAAAAGATATTCCGCTCTACGGACGCCAGGAAGTTCTGAACCAGATCCAGGTAGAATTTGCCTATGCTTTTCAGGAAATGCGTTATCCGGGCGTTCCGCACTTTGAACTTCATCCAATTGAAAATAAACCGTTTGACGTTCAGGGGGTCACTTTTACGCCCATTGAAGTGCTACATTATAAACTTGCCGTTTTTGGCTTCCGTATCGGCGATTTTACTTATATAACCGACGCGAATTATATCTCAGAAGTGGAACAGGAAAAAATTGCCGGAACGCGTGTTTTAGTTCTTGATACCCTGCAAAAAGAACCGCATCTTTCTCATTTCACACTTTCCCAGGCTCTTGAATTAATTGACAAACTCAATGTGCCAATGGCATATCTGACACATATGAGCCATAAACTTGGCTTACATGCCGAGGTCGAGAAGGAATTGCCACCAAATGTGAGGCTGGCTTATGATGGGTTGGTTTTGGAGTTGTGAGGTTGAAATTTTAATTCTACCAAATAGTCTTCAAATTATATCGTTTGATGTATTCATCTATTGTGATTATACTTAAATCAAGGCTTAAAGCAGTTGCAGCTATTATTCTATCAAAAGGATCTTTATGAAAAAATGGTAACGAATGTAATTCTTTTAAAAAAGCTATTTCAATTGGTAGAATTACAATATTAGTGATTTCACATGCCGTGAAAAGCTCATCGATTGTATACTCTAGTTCTAATTTCCTCAGGGATAGTTTAATTGTTACTTCCCAAAATGAAGCAATGCTTACATAAAGTTGAGAATTTCCATCACTTAATATTTTCTTTGCCAATGGAGAAAGATTTTTATTATCATCTTGCATCCAAAGTAGTGTGTGAGTATCTAACAGATATTGCTGCATTTACATATAATCCTTAAAATCGTCCAGTGGAGCGTCGAAATCCTCGCTCATTTTCATTTTTCCTTTTAATAATCCCAACGTACGCTTTTTCTCTATCGCAGGAAGATTGATTTTTTTTTGCAGAATAGAGTCAACAAAATCCTCAACTTCCTTTTGATCGGAAGGCGGTAATTTTTTTACTTTTTCTATTAATTGAATCTCTGACATTCTATGATATTATTTAAATTCAATTAAAGTTAATTAAATTAAGATAAAAAATTCATACTTACTTATTCAGAAATCTGGGATGACGCAATCGATATTCGTCAAAACATATATAAAATCTTCCTCGCCTTGCTTTCCATAATTAAGCTGTAATCTTTGTATAAATTATCGCAAAGTCTACAATCAGCTTAAATGAGCCATCCATTACACATAGATAAAACATCCTGGATTGGAAATGCCATTTCACAAATTGAATCGGATTATCAACGTTCAGCAGATACTCATTTGATTTTTTTGAAACTTCCTTCTTTTCCGGATATTGATTTTTATTTCAAAGACGAATCAACACATCCTTCCGGAAGTTTGAAACACAGGCTGGCAAGATCTTTATTTTTGTATGCAATTTGTAACGGCTGGGTGCATGAGGGAACCACTATCGTTGAAGCTTCAAGCGGCTCAACGGCAGTTTCAGAGGCGTACTTTGCCAAGCTTTTGGGGTTACCTTTTGTCGCGGTTATGCCAAAATCAACGAGTCCGGATAAGATTCAGGCGATTGAATTTTATGGCGGTAAGTGTCATTTTGTAAATCATCCTGCGGAGGTTTATGATGTTTCACACAAGATCGCCCAGGAAACAAATGGTCATTTTATGGATCAGTTTACTTTTGCAGAAAGGGCAACTGACTGGCGCGGAAATAATAATATAGCTGAATCCATCTTTCGTCAGATGAAGTACGAAAATCATCCGGTTCCGAAATGGATTGTGACAGGCGCAGGTACGGGCGGAACGTCTGCTACACTTGGCCGCTACGTACGTTACGAACAACATGCAACACAAATATGCGTTGTTGATCCTGAGAACTCGGTTTTTTACGATTTCTGGAAAAATAATGACCCCAAAATTTGCAGTGAATTAGGATCACGAGTCGAGGGAATTGGCCGTCCACGTGTAGAACCTTCATTTTTAAGAACGGTTGTTGATCATATGATTCAGGTGCCGGATGCGGGAAGTTTTGCCGCCATGTTAACACTCACAACTTTGCTAAATAAAAGAGTCGGAGGTTCATCAGGAACAAATTTCTGGGGAGTATTGGAATTGGCAAAAGAAATGAAATCACAAGGAGAAGCAGGATCAATTGTAACGTTAATTTGTGATTCGGGAGAACGGTACATGAATACCTATTATAACGAGGAATGGCTTGAAATAAATGGTTATTCGGAAGAGGTTGCAAGACATCAATTGGCTATTGATTTGATTTAGACAATTGGAGTTATGTATATTTAGGTGGAAAATCAAAAATAAGCATGACAAAAAAAACGAATCTGCCTGTTTTCGATAAGAGGATTTTTTGGGATGTTAACTTTGAAGCATTAGATTATGATGTGAAAGCTGCATTTGTTATTGAGAGAGTTTTTGAAAGGGGGGACGTTGAAGATATTCGACAATGCAGACGATATTATAATGAAGAAAAAGTACGTTCTGTGCTTTTAAATTCCAAATACCTGTCCGAACACAGATTGTACCTGGCAAGTGCAGTAATTAGTGAACCTTTGAATGCTTTCCGATGCTACATCTCGAAACAGTTGACGCCAGAACTTTATCCATATTAAGACGTCTAATGGTGATTCCTGAGCTTAATAGTTTTTACCTGGTTGGTGGGACTGCATTAGCTTTGAAATACGGACATCGGATTTCAGTTGATCTTGACCTGTTTGGAGGGGATGACCTTTTTGACCGAGAAATTATTATAAGTGCGTTGGAAAAAGAATTTGGAAGTTCATTTGTTTTTGATGGAAGTAATAATAAATAGGGTATTTTTTGTTTCATTGACCAAGTTAAAGTTGACATCATAAAATATCTACATCCATTAATTAGGATTCCGGAAATTACAGAACTCATTGGGTTATATAGTATGGAAGATATTTGCGCTATGAAAATTAACGCAATATTAGGGCGGGGAAAGAAAAAGGACTTTTGGGATTTGTATGAGATACTTCACCAGTTTTCATTATCTGAGGTAATTAATTTTCACCGCGAAAAATTTCCAAGTCAAATGCTCCTAATTTCTATACCTCAGTCAATTACATATTTTTCAGATGCCGAGGAGAGTGAAGATCCTATAAGCTTAAATGGTCAAACATGGGAGAGTGTTAAGGCATATATACAAAACACAGTAAAAGATTATCTCCTGTAAATGCTCTTTTAGATTTTGAAGGGCAATTTTACTTAAAACAAATAAAGTGCACCAAAATTATTACTTCTTAAAGAAACTTGCTCCGCGACTTAATCAGGAATTAGCCGGGAAAAAATTTATTGAAGCATTCAGTCAGGAAAAAGATGAAATTGTTTTGGTATTTGCTGAATCTGAGATTGAAGAAGTTTTGCAAAAACCATTTTTCATTAAGGCCACCTTACGTTCTGACTTTGCTTGTTTGAGTTTTCCTGACAAATTTGACCGGGCCCGTAGAAATAGTGTTAATCTTTTCACTCACCTGTACAACCGGCAGATTATCCATGTACGGGTTTTTACCAACGAAAGAGCTATTGAAATCATTTTTAAAAATAGTGAAGTCCTGGTATTGAAGCTTTTTGGGAACAGGTCAAATTTGATAGCTTTTGATAAGGATGGATCGGTCAATCAGTTGTTTAATAATAAGCTGGCCACGGATTTAACACTTACACTGGAAAACCTGGACCGGCCGATTGACCAGACTTTTGAGGCATTTGTAAACAATGATCTGCGGTTTGAACCGCTTTTTCCCACTTTTGGGAAACTTGTTTATAAATATCTTAATGGTTTATTACAGGAAATAACCCAAGCCGAAAAACGCTGGGAGATTGTTCAGTCTGTTTTAAATCAACTTGAAAATCCTGTTTTTTATATTACAAAAGTTGACCTTGTTCCGGTACTTTCCCTGCTGCCGGTGGGAGAAATTATAGAAACTTACAGCGATCCGATTGAAGCTTTAAATGCATATTACTATGCATTCATTCGTCTTACGGGTATTGAAAGGGAAAAGGCAGACATATTGAGAATCCTGAAAAAGCGTATTTCCCAGATCGAAAATTACCTCGAAAATACATTTAAAAAATTGGTTGAACTGGAAGAAGGGACAAAAAATGATGAAATCGCTAATATTATTATGGCAAATCTTCACCAGATTCCTGAAAGAGCAGAAGCGGTTGAATTATATGATTTTTATCGTGACCAACAGATAAAAATACGTCTGAAAAAAGATCTTACGCCTCAGAAAACAGCAGAAGGATATTACCGTAAATCTAAAAACGAAAAGATTGAAATTGCCCGTTTGCATGATAGTCTTGATGCGAGAGAAAAGGAGAAAGAGAAAATGACTGGTTTTGTTAAATCTATTGAATCCATCGAATTGTTACGAGAGCTCAGGACATTTATCAAAGCGAACGGATTGCATGGAGGGAATGCAGTTTCTGTTGAGCAAGCGGATTTGTTTAAAAAAATAGACTTTCAAGGTTTTTCAATTTTAATTGGGAAAAATGCGAAAAACAATGATTTGTTAACCAGACAGTATGCGCATAAGGAAGATTTATGGCTTCATGCCAGGGATGTTACAGGATCGCATGTTGTAATAAAACATCAATCCGGTAAAAAATTTCCAGCTCCGGTGATTGAAAAAGCGGCGCAGCTGGCCGCATGGCATTCAAAGAGGCGGACGGATAGTTTATGTCCGGTCATTGTTACGCCAAAAAAATACGTCCGCAAACCCAAAGGACTTCCGGAAGGTGCCGTGGTGGTTGATAAAGAGGACGTAATTATGGTCGTTCCGACGGCAGAATAAAGTATGATATTTTAGGTATCAAAGGGCTTTGATAAGTCTTTCGATATCACGAACTTCGTATCAAAATTGGGAGAACAGGAATATTTAGTGCAGAATGCTTGAGAATCGTCGCTTTGTTATTATTGGCTTTTTTACTTTAATAGGTTTTATATACCTGTTTCGTTTATTTTATTTACAAGTCCTGGACGAAAGTTATTCCATTGAATCTTCCAGTAACTCCATCAAACGTGTAATTGAAGTTCCATTCCGTGGTCAGATCTATGACCGCAACGGAAAACTGATCGTATATAACACTCCCGTTTATGATTTACTGGTCACTCCTTATAAGGTGAAAGTGGATGATACGCTTCGGTTTTGCCGTGTGCTTGGTATTGAAAAACGGGAATTTGACAGTTTAATTACTGCTGCAAGTGCATATTCAAGGGTGAAGCCATCTCTGTTTTTAAGACAACTGTCCAAAGAAGATTTTGCTTCTATCCAGGATATTATGGTGGATTATTCCGGTTTTGAATTTGCAAAAAGTTCTATGCGTACCTACAAAGGTGCGACGTTAGCCAATACGTTGGGTTATGTCAGTGAGATCAGCAAAACACAGCTTGAAAAGCAGGAAGAGCCGTATTATCGCCAAAGTGACTATATTGGACAAACCGGTATCGAAAAAATTTATGAAAATGAATTGCGTGGAAAACGGGGTACAAAGTTTGTCATGCAGAATGTAAGCGGCGTTTACAAAGGTGCGTGGAAAGGTGGTGAGCTTGATACCATGGCAGTTGCAGGTGAAAATCTTTATTCAGGAATTGATATTGATATTCAGCAATATGCTGATAGTTTGATGGTCAACAAAGTTGGTAGTATTGTGGCGATTGAGCCCAAAACCGGTCAGATTATTTCCATGGTTTCTGCCCCGACCTATGATCCAAACTTTTTGGCTACCAGACATTTTTCTAAAAATTATACGGCACTTTACCGAAATCCTTATAAACCATTATTCAATCGGCCAGTGATGGCGAGTTACAGGCCTGGGTCTACTTTTAAATTAATTCAGGCTCTTATCGGCTTGCAGGAAGGAGTAATTACACCAAATAGTGGTTTCACCCACGCCAATTGTCCGATTGGCTGCCATAACCATCCAGGAACACCGACTGTGGCGCTCGGTGTAACCCATTCCTGTAATCCTTATTTTTACAACGTTTTCCGTCGGATTATTTACAATAACAAGATCTCGAATACATTTAAAGCATCTGCTGCGGGTCTGGACGACTGGCATGATAAAATCAGCAAGTTTGGTATTGGCCAGCAATTGGGAATTGATTTGCCGAGTGAACGTAAAGGTAATTTGCCGGACAAAAAATACTACGACAAGATTTACGGCGAAAACCGCTGGAAATTCTCAAACATATATTCATTAAGTATCGGCGAAGGTGAAATATTGATTACACCTTTGAAAATGGCGAACGTTGCTGCGATTATCGCAAACAGAGGATATTACTATACGCCTCACGTTATTCACGGCGTTGGGGAAAGCAAAACAGTAAATCCTGATTTTATGGTCAAACATGAAACCGGTGTTGCGCCTCATAATTTTGAACCTGTTATTGAGGGAATGGTAGGAGCAGTGGAGGGTGGAACGGCCAGAAGATCCAAAGTTGAGGGTATTGAAATTGCTGGTAAGACAGGAACATCTCAAAATAAAAGAGGAATGGACCATTCCATTTTTATCGCTTTTGCACCCGTAAACGATCCAAAAATTGCCATCGCTGTTTTTGTTGAAAATGCAGGAGCAGGAGGTTCAGCCGCGGCACCAATTGCCAACCTTATTATTGAAAAATATTTAACGCGAAAAATTACAAATAAAGCGCTTGAAGAAAGAATCATGAAGGCGGATTTTATGAAAAATGTAATTTTGCCTGCCCCGCCTAAACCAGTAGTTAAAGATACAGTTAAAAGGAGACAGGGCATTCCGATGGCACCACTTGAAAAACCAATTCCATCAGAGATAAACTGGTTTAAGAGATTTTGATTTGGCAGGGTTTAATCATCAATAGTATAAAAGTTAAGTAATGGAAGAGGGAAAACCCATAACCAAAAATGTCGATTGGATGGTCGTGCTGATCTATATCGCATGCCTTGGGATAGGATGGGTCAATATTTATGCAGCGGTGTACAATCCGGAAGCGCACAGCAGTATTTTCGATTTGTCGAACAATGCCGGTAAGCAGCTGATGTGGATCGGGACTACTTTTATATTGATTATCTGTATTTTGGTAATAGATTATAAATTTTATGAGACCTTTTCCTTCATCATCTATGCGATCGTAATATTTCTATTGGTCGTCGTATTATTTGCGGGATCGAATATTAACGGATCCAGGTCATGGATAAAATTTGGACCAATGTCCCTTCAACCGGCGCAGTTTGCGAATTTGGCTGTTAGTCTGGCAATTTCTAAATATTTAAGTGATCCTGCCATCAGTTTATCCCGGAAGTTAAAAGATTATTATCCCATTCTTGGCATTATTGCGCTTCCGTCGGTTCTGATTCTTTTATCAAATGAAACAGGTTCGATGCTTGTTTTTGCGTCATTTGCTATCATTCTCTATCGGGAAGGAATGCCTGGATTTATCCCGGCCATTGGTATTACTTCAGCAGCATTGCTGATCATTTCTTTGCTTTATAATTCCTGGTATATTTCCGGCGCCATCATTTTTATTGCAGGAATAGTGATCTGGGTTATGCCGGTAATGACACGGCGCAGGGGAGGACTTGTGGCTACTATTCTGATTGCTTTTGTCATGATCTCTATCGTTTTTGGTGTGGATTTTTTCATGAACAACGTCTTGCAAAAACACCAGCGTGGACGAATTATGGTGCTTTTGGATCCTGATTCAGATCCCCGCGGTATCGGCTGGAATGTAATTCAATCCAAAATTGCGATTGGTTCTGGCGGATTTACCGGTAAAGGATTTTTACAGGGGACACAGACAAAATTTGATTTTGTACCGGAACAAAGTACGGATTTTATTTTCTGTACCGTTGGCGAAGAACACGGTTTTGTAGGAACTGCCGTTGTTGTTACATTATTTATATTATTGATTTCCAGACTCGTTATTTTAGCAGAGCGGCAGCGAAGCAGGTTTGCACGGGTGTATGGATATTGCGTTGCCGGTATTTTCTTTTTTCACTTTCTGGTAAACATTGGCATGACAATTGGATTAATGCCAGTAATTGGAATTCCTTTGCCATTTTTCAGTTATGGCGGATCGTCACTTTGGTCGTTTTCAGTATTACTCTTTATCTTTTTAAAGATTGATGCGCAGAGACCATTTACACTTTCGAGAGGATAATTTTTTTATGATTAATTGTTAAGGGTTAATTGTTAATGACGGATAAAAAGTAATTATAGCCGACAATTCATCTTTTATTATCTTCAATTTTGAACCTTTTGCGATGTAACTGACTCTTCTGTGATTGCCTGAAATAGGTTGCCCTGAAACGGACAATTAAACATGAGCAATTCAAAATCTAATTCCAAAAAAAGTACAAAACTGAATATTCGTCCAAGACGAATATTCAGTGAACAGTTCAAACGC
>NZ_JAJTSZ010000003.1 GCF_021440195.1 Dyadobacter sp. CY356 | reverse complement strand
GAAGGTAGGTTGCATACGCGTTACGCACCCGTACGACGGTGACATTGCTGCCCCCTCGCCTTGCATGTATTAAGCCTGCCGCTAGCGTTCATCCTGAGCCAGGATCAAACTCTCCATTGTAAATTTTGTTTTGTGGTAATCCTAAGATTCCACGTTATCTTCTTAAACGAACTATCTTGTTACTCTCTTCATCATGTCAAAGAACTGTGCTCCGCGTCTTCCGAAACTTGATGCGCTGATCGTTTTCAGCGCCGTACTACCCGATTGGGAGTGCAAAGGTGCACCTCTTTTTTTTCATACGCAAGTACAAGGTGAAAGTATTTTTCAGTTTTTTTTGAAATAATTTGTAAAAAGCTCAAAATGAGGAAAATGTGCCCCGAAAATATTTTGAAGTTTTTTTACGGCGTTGGGTTAGGGTATGGAAATGGGGCTGGAATGGATGGGAATGCGGTTGTGGGTTCTTTTTCTGGTTGTGGGGAGGATAGGTTTGATAGTGGGTTTGTTTGTGGGTTTTGTTCCTATATATAAGGAAGGGGAATGTTTGTTCAGCGGGGCAGGTTTGAGGATGGTTCATAGGAGGCTCCGAAGGAGCCGTGAGAAGCTTGGTTGTACTTAATTGCTATAAACAGGTGGCTCCGAGGGAGCCGTGAGAAGCTTAGTCGCGTTTACTTACTATAAACAGGAGGCTCCGAAGGGGCCCTAAGAAGCTTGGTTGAATTTATTTACTTTAAACAGGTGGCTCCGAGGGAGCCTGGGACATTACGGGATTTGATTCTGGATAGAAAAAAAGCTTTGAGGGATGTGAGGAAATTCCTGAGATCACTTCTGGATGGAGCTGAGCGTTCTGACGAGCTTGGAAAGATATAGACTAAAATGATTCAAACACTTTTATTATTCTTAGAGTAATTCCACAATTCTATTTCTTTTAATAAAAATAACCTGAACGGACCATTTCAGGTTGCTATCATTCATGAACAATTTCTGAAATGTCAAACCTCAATATAGATTCAGTTAAAGCGCGAACTTTTGACGCTATCGTGATAGGAACGGGAATTAGCGGGGGATGGGCGGCAAAAGAACTTACAGAGAAAGGATTAAAAACACTCGTTTTGGAGCGGGGAAAGGATGTTAAACATATTGTTGATTATCCAACCACCAATATGCAACCATGGGAATTTCCTCATTTGGGACAACCGACTCTGGCGCTCCGTGAACAAAACCCAATAGCAAGTAAGCATTATATTTTCAGGGAGGATTCTATACATTTTGTGATGAAAGACGCCGAGCATCCTTATATACAGGAAAAGCCATTCGACTGGATGCGCGGATATCAGGTTGGAGGACGTTCCTTATTATGGGCGCGGCAAACACAGCGTTGGTCTGACTATGATTTTGAGGGACCGGCCCGGGACGGTTTTGCCGTAGATTGGCCGATTCGTTATGCTGATATTGCTCCCTGGTATAGCTACGTTGAAAAATTTGCAGGTATTTCAGGGAATAAAGATGGTTTAGCACAATTGCCGGACGGAGAATTTCTTCCTCCACATGAATTAACCTGTGTTGAAAAACATTTCAGCGAACAAACGGCTATAAATTATAAAAACACCCGTCCGATCATTATAGGTAGGGCGGCACATATTACCGATCCACAGCCGATACATACAGAACAGGGCCGGGCGAAATGTCAGCATCGGAATATTTGCCAGCGCGGATGTCCGTTTGGTGGCTATTTTAGCAGCAATTCTTCAACAATTCCTTGGGCGGAACGAACAGGTAATCTGACTTTACAACCTTATTCTGTCGTACATTCCATTATATATGATGAAAAGAAAAAGAAGGCGACCGGCGTGCGCGTTGTAGATACGAATACAAAGGAAATGACTGAATATTATGCAAAAATCATTTTCCTGAATGCTTCCGCTATAAATTCAAATCTGATTTTATTGAATTCAACATCGAGCCGTTTTCCAACCGGTTTAGGAAATGACAGCGGTGTTTTGGGCAAATTTATTGGCTTCCATAATTATCGAGGCCGGGTTACGGCTGATTATGATGGATATCTGGATTCTACGACTGACGGCAAACGCCCTAACGCAGCGTATATTCCGCGTTTTCGTAATGTAGAAAAACAAGAAACCGACTTTTTACGCGGTTATGCCGCTTCGTTTTCTTCGAACAAAATGGGGAATCCGACGGATGGCATTGGCGAGTCTTTAAAAGAGCGTTTGCTTAAACCTGAGACGGGTGGATGGAGCGCCGGAGCCCAAATGATGGGTGAAACTTTGATGAAGGAAACCAATTTTATATCTCTGGATAAAACGCAAAAAGATAAATGGGGCATTCCACTTTTACGGATGCACGTTGAATTTGACGATAATGATATGAAAATGGTAGAGGATTTTTATGTTCAGTTGTCCGAAATGTTGGATAAGGCTGGTTTTAAAAACATCAAAACAGCCGATACCAAACGTAATCCCGGAAGTGAAAATCATGAAATGGGCGGTGCGAGAATGGGAAAAGATCCAAAAACGTCTATTTTAAATAAATGGAACCAGATGCACCAATGTTCAAATGTATTTGTAACTGACGGTGCTTCTATGGTTTCAACGGCAACACAAAATCCTTCATTGACTTATATGGCATTAACTGCAAGAGCGGTGGATTATGCTATTGGGGAAATGAAAAAAGGGAATATCTAGTTTTGCACAGCCCACCTCATTGGCAGGATTTTTTCTTATTCGCTGACGCTTAAACGGATCATCAATGGATAAGAAAGAAAAAATTCACATCGGAACTTCGGGCTGGAGTTATAAACATTGGGCAGGGATTTATTACCCTGCCGGCTTAAAACCAGTCGATTACCTTTCTTACTATTCCAAACAGTTTCTTACGGCAGAAATCAATACCAGTTTTTACCGTCTACCAAAGGATGAAACGATTAAGAACTGGGTCAGACAGGTTCCCGATAATTTCGTTTTTTGTCCTAAAATGAGCAGATTCCTGAGCCACATGAAAAAGCTTCATGATGCAGAAGAGCCTGTGGAAAGATTTTGCAGCATTTTTGATGATATCAAATTAAAACTGGGACCAATCCTGATTCAGCTGCCAACCAATGTACATTTTCATGAAGAACTTACTGAAGAATTTTACCGTATTCTAAAAACGAAAACGGATTACAGATTTGCTATGGAGGTACGCCATGAATCCTGGTATTCTGATGAAAGTATTTTTCTCATGAAAAAATTTGGTATTACACTGGTACTGGCTCATTCAAAGGATTTTCCATACCTGGAAGCTATCACCGCCCAAGATATTTATGTCAGATTTCATGGCCCAACCGGGCTTTATGCATCATTTTATGATGACGGCTTCTTGATGGACTATGCTGAAAAATTTAAACTGTGGAAGTCAGAAGGACATAATATTTGGGCGTATTTCAACAATGATATAAATGGATATGCCTTGATGAATGCGCAAAAAATGATTGAATTAATTTAGTCTTTAGTGATCTCCTGGTTTATTCTACCTTTTTCCCAATCAGACTAACGCATCTCAAGTCTGCGGGCTGTTTCAGATGAACAGTAAACTTCACATTAAGTAACAATTACATAAGGTGAAGTTTACTGTTTAAAACGCCGCATCACAAGACACTCAAGCTACCTTGCTATCATAATCTTCTCTGTGGCCCAGGATCCGTCAGTTTTTCCAATTTTCACTATATAAATTCCTTGTTTTAAATTTGCCACATTAATTGACTTTAAAGGGTCCTTTCCTGAATCATAAACCGTATTTCCAACAAGATTTAGTAGCTGTATATTGGCAACATTATTCCAATTACCCATCTTTATTGTAAGCTGATCTGATACCGGATTTGGATATATTTCAATATTTATATTTTCAAATTCAACTTTTTTGATAGAACTAAAATCAAAAGTCTCATCCTTATCTATCATTTTCAAACGATAATAATTATTCGATTCTGATGGATTTGCGTGTGTAAAACGATAATCCAGCCTGGTTTTACTTTCCACAGCGGAAGCAATTGACCCAATCAAATTCCATTCTTTTCCATTTAAACTGTGCTCAATTTCAAATCTGTCACTGTTTATTTCCGTGGTTGTGGACCAATCCAGATTCACTTGTTTATTTTCCTTCGTCGCCGTGAATGACAGCAGAGTAACAGGCAGCGGAGTAATAACGGATACCGGCGTAGACATCAGATCATTGCCCGGAATTAAGTTTCCCGAAGGCGGATAGCTAAGGTTAAATTCCGTTGCAATGGTAGCATATAAAATCCTTTGATCACCATTAATAGCTTTCAGCGGTATTTTTACAGTTCCAAAGCTTCCCTTTGGAATTCCATCGGGCACAGTAAGTTTTATTATGGTTGACCCAGCGAATGTTGAGGTTTGGCTCACGATGGTAACACTGAATGGCACTTTGGAAAAATCAAGATTTCCGTTTACTTTCAGAATATAAGGAATTGTAATAATAAAATTTGCGTCGTAGGGTGTCAAAGCTTTGCCTGCTGAAAAAGCCCCGGAATAATTTCCTATCACCACTTCAAGGCTGCCCGTAGCATTTAACTGAAATATAGACTGGGAAAAACTCATTCCGGAAGAACCTGGATCTGCTTGCCCAAAACTCTTTTCAAATGATAAAATTGTAATGATCAGAATTAAAACTTTTGTAATAATTTGCATAATTTTAAATATTTAGAGGAGGGAGATTTGTCAACATAGCGGATTAATCACAAACGCCTTTGAGGCAGTATGTGGCATCCGTTGAATACCCTAAAAAGGTATTCAACCTGGAAATTTAGACGAGTATCAAATGTTCATAGCGATTCCCTCAGCAGAAATCATCTGTTGATGAATACTAGAATATGTTAAGGCTAATTTAAATTTTTACAACTGACATCATCGATTGTTTTGCAGTATGCCAACTGAATTTGCGGGGATAGAGGACTGGATAACTCTTTGGTTGTCCCAATACATGGAACAGCGTTACGGAATGCTGAATTACTCATAGATTTCATGAAGAGGAGGTAATTATTTAGATTTTTATCGATTTACTTCATCCCAAATATTTAATATTAGGAATTTAGGAATTATAAATCTTCTGTAATTCTAATAAAAATGAAAACTCAAAGCTATCAGTTTTTATTTAACGGTAATCTACTCCTTCTTTTGTGACTCTCTCAACTGTAAAATCATTAATTTTCTCAGATAACTTCCATCAAAACGCTCACCTTTATACGTATTTCGCAAAGACATTTCGATTAAAATTATTTTATAAAAACTTTATAAGGTTACAAATATGATCTATGCGGTTAATGCACGCATATTTATAGTGCTTTTGTTAACTATCCAATTTATGTAGCTCATTCTTCCAAAAAGTAGCGTAGGTTTTAATTTATAATCAAATGATAATATACATTTTCACCCATCATTCTTGGAAAATAAACTGGCAAATTTTCGCTTTTTATTTTGGCAAATCCATTCTTTTCGTAAAACCGATGTGCAGCTTTCAGCATATCAACGGTTCCTAAGTAGAGATCGGTAATACCATTTTCCTTACAATGATTAATCAGTTTTTGAAGTAACATTTGGGCAGTTCCAATATCTTTTCCTCTGAATTCTTTCTTTACAAACATTTTTCTTATCGCTCCTGAATGATTTCCCAAAGCTATTAATGCAATAGAACCAACCAATTCATCCCCTTTTTTTGCTCCCCAAAATCCACCGCCCGTGTTGTGGTAATGGGTTTCAATATCCAGTAAATCTGGTTGTCCTTCAAGTGTTACCGGTACATTAAATTCTATTTGCTGAATGGGTAAGATCAGATTCAGAATCTGAGGACAATGGTCGTTGAAAATAGGACTGATAAATATAGAGGTGTTCATAGTTTCATTTATGTTATTTTATATGTAGTCAACTACATAATTAAACAATTATGATATTATTTAGTTCAGTAACTGATCATAGGATTCGAAAATAATTGCTTACGAATAAAGCAGTTTCTGCTGTCCCAATATGCATGACAACTAATTGGGACAGCAGAAATGAAAACTGAATTAATCTATTGCTCTCTTCCGCGTGGGTTAGCACGAGGAGATGCATTGCGCTGTGGATTTGGGTTTGCAGCAGGTTGTCTGTTCTGCGGTGCCCGATTTTGATTCGGCGTCACAGAGGGACGAGCGTTTTCCCGATTGTTTTGCGGAAAAGATTGTCGAACAGGCTGATCCGGCCTGTTAATTGGGCGCGAAATATTTGGACGAGCATTTAGATCAGATCCATTTGCAGGCCGGCTAATATCAGGCCGTGCATTTTGTCCATTTCCTATTGAAGGCCTCGTCCGATCAGGACTACTTCCAGTTGATGGCTGAGTAATATTAGGCCGGCTATTTTGTCCGTTTCCAATTGTTGGACGTGTTCTGTCAGGAATTGTATTTTGATCTCTGCCTGTTGAAGGACGTGTCAAATCCGGGCGGCCTGTATTTTGTCCATTTCCGGTTGATGGCCTTGTTCTGTCAGGAAAAGTCGTTTGCCCCGAACCAGTTGATGGTCTGCCATTTCCCGGACGCCCATTTTGATCATTTCCTGTAACCGGTCTGGTAACATTAGTCCTACCCGAATTTGGTCTTACCACCGCTGGCCTGAAAACGTTATCCCGCGTGGCCACAACAGATTTTCTGTCACGGTATAAATTGTTATTATTATTTCCATAATCCGGTCTTCCATTCCTATTTCCATTAACCGGACGGTTGATCGTCATATTTGGTCTTGGACGATTTGTATAACCTCCATTGCCTGGCCGGCTTCCATAATATCCACCATTCCAACCCCATGGACGATAAGGAGGACGATACGCAGGAGGCCCAAACCAGCCACCATAGTTAGGACGCGAACGGCCATAATGATACCAACCCACATTAAATCCTAAACCAAAACTCATAGACCAACCGGCCCAGGGATTATAATGCATACCAAACCCCCAGGTTACCGGGCGTGGCCGATAATATCTTCCCCGCCACGGACGGTAATGCCAGCCAGTACCCCAGACAACCGTAGGTCCATAAATGTAATTCCCCATGTAACCCTGAGTGTATCCAACGTACACATACTGAGGTGTAGTTTCATAAATGTATACATAACGGGCGTTATATGCCGCGTTGCTCGGAGGAATTCTATCTACATCCGATGGCCGTTCATTAGCAACCTGCCATGGGCCGTAAGGATTATTGCTGATAAACCAGATTCCGTTTTCAAGCGCATAAAACTGGTTATTTGCAGCTTGCATAACCGTAATATCAGCATTTTCCGCAACAGACAGATTAGTGCCCTGAATCGGTACAAAACGTGGTTCTCCATCATAATTAACTTCTACCCTGGCTGTGCTCCGGTCCACTTTTGCAGTTTGCGGAATTTGTGCTTCCATCAATGCGTCATCGGCTTCTTCGGTCCCTGCAACACTCGCCAGAACACCGTCCTTTTCTGAACCAGCGGGAATATTTGCAAAAGCAGGTGGTAAGGAATTTTGCGGCACATATTGCCATGGGCCATTCAGAGAAGTACTGTTATACCACCTTCCGGCAATTAAAATATAATTTTTCTGACTGTCGATATCTTTAAAAATCTCGTCAAGGGAATTGTTGACATACAAGAGCGTAGAACCCTGCACTGCCTGATAAGTTGGCTTTCCTTCGGTTTGAATTATTTCAGCCGGCTCTGTTACAACAAGAATATCTGTTGGCGTAGTAAATTTATATATGTCATCATTTTCAGAAGAAGCTTTTTTCTCCTCTTCATTCATTTTGGCATCAACGGATTTGATTCTGGACGGGATATTTTTGACATAACCCCAGCCATCTTTAACCCGGTTGGATGTATACCAGAAACTTCCGCCATACAAATAATACTTATTATCATCAGGATTTTTGACGATCAAATATGGCGTATTCACGACCCTTATCATTTGCAGATCGTCATCTCTCTCTTCCACCGGCTCTCCATCTAGCACGATAAGCGTAGTGGGTTTGTCGCGGTAGATAATTAACGGGGCATCATTTTTTAAATTTTCGGCACTTTGTTCCTGATTGATAGCTGCCTGAATATCATCTCTGGAAAATTGGACACGCAAATTTGAAAAACCCTGCTCAACCGATTTTCTGAAATTGTCTGTATCAATATTATCATTATCTGCAAATTTTGATTGCCGCACTGTAACATTTTTCAATGTTGCATTATTACCGGCAGATAATTGCCCTTGAATCCACATTGCACCAAAAACCGGTTCATCACCTGATTTTTTACGGATGGAAACCGCAGCACGGGCCGTCACATTGTCACCGGAAAGTTTTTCAGGCTGCAGCTGATAAATCGCGATCGTTCCGCCGCCTGCGTAAGGAATTTCTTTCGGCCAGGTATCCTGCGCCTTAACCGATACCACGCTCAGACAAATCAGAAAAACAATTGCAAGTATTATACTTTTTGGCATGGCTAACATAGCTGGATGTTTAAGTAACAATCGGAAACAATGAAGATACATTCTTAAGAACAGAACTTTGACACAATCAGCTAGCCATTGGTTTAAATGTACTGGAAGAAAATGTTACTTCGCCGCATAACCTATACCTTCCATTCTACCTACGTTAAATTTCTCACGATATGATTTTGGCGTCATACCCGCACTTTTTTTAAATAACTGACGAAATGCTTTCAAGTCATTATAACCCGAATTTAGCATTACTTCCAGTACACTCTGATCGGTTAATTCCAGTAACTTTTTGGCTGCCTCAATTCTGGTCTTTTGTAAATATTCTATGGGGGTAACGCCGGTTGCAAGTTTAAATCTTCGTACCACATTTCGTCTGCTTGCTGGAATATCCTGAATCATTGCTTCAATAGTACTGGACTCCTGATAGGCATTTTCAATTTTCTTTTGTGCCATCGTCACCAGATTATCCCCATGATTTTGAGGAGGTTGAAAGGTTCCGAAATATGCCTGCTGCTCCCGGTCCATATCAATGGCAAACAATTTGGCAATATGGAGCACCACTTCCCTGCCGCAATATATTTTCAGCAAATGAAGCATTAAATGAAAACTGCTCGTTGCTCCACCGCTGGTGTAAATCCCATCCTCATCTGTCACGATGGCATCTCCATACAAACGAACTGCCGGAAAACTATTGGCAAAGGCCGAAGTCGCGTTTACATGCGTAGTTGCACTTTTCCCATTTAGCAAGCCTGTCGCAGCCAATAAAAATGCTCCTGTACAAAAACTGGCTATTTCCGCACCGATCTGATACTGCTGTTGAAGCCATGGGACGAACCGGATGTTTTCACCAACCGCAATTTCAGTTACATCCGCAGCAAAAGCGGGAATCAATATCAAATCCTGCTTTTCCAGAACTTCAATAGGAAGAAGCTCATATTTGCCAAATGTCTGGCCCGAAGATTCCGCTGGCAGACTGAATAATTTTATATCAAAAAATGAAGATTTTCCCTGAGCCTGGTAAAATCTGTTTACTGATTCGAAAACATCCAAAATTGCTGCTACACTTAGTAAACGATGTCTTTTTGTAATCAAGAGCGCTAATTGTATCATTTTCGTTTTGTTAGTATATGACTAAAGTATATATTTTTTGTCTTAAACACCCCTTCAGGATGACTTTTTAAGCCTTTAATTTACTACGGCAATATACTTAATTTTGTCCTGTACTATAATCAATTAATACTATGAAATTAATTCCCTATCTAAATTTCGAAGGTAAGTGTGAGGAAGCAATATCGTTTTACCTTACCGTATTCAATGGAAAAATTGTTTATAAAGATTATTATAAAAGTGCGCCTATGGATATTCCTGAAAGCCATAAAGAGAAAATCATGCATTGTCAGCTGGATTTTGGAGACAATACGCTTATGGCCTGCGATGCATTTCCCGGTGTTGAAATTAAAGAAGGAAATGGTATTGATTTATCCATAGGTTTTGATGACGAATTGAAGGCCAAAGAAATATTTAACCAATTAGCGGCTGACGGAAAAATCACCATGCCTTTTGAAAAACAATTCTGGGGTGCCTGGCTGGGTCAGCTTACCGATCCTTTTGGTAAAAAATGGATGATCAGTACCAATATTCATGCGTAGGTTTTATATTGAAGTATTTAAAGCAGACTACTTTTACAAAAGTCATTCGCATTATACCTGGAAATAAATTATTCAAAAAATGGATGCTGTTTTCAAAAAGTTAAATTTAAAAAATCAAAGAACAGTCGTTGTGCTTAATGCCCCGGATTCTTTTGAAATAAATCTGGAAAGCATCCGCGACGAAACTGTGGTCGTGCATTCTCTTCATGAAGCAACCGAAATTGATTTTATTCTGGTGTTTGTTACCAAACAAACTGAAATTGACCAGCTGATCCCAAAATTGGCCCCAAAGCTAAAAGGCGATGCGGTGGTATGGATGTGTTATCCAAAAGGAACTTCGAAGAAATATAAATGCGATTTTAACCGCGACACAGGTTGGAAGATCATGGGAAATTATGATCTGGAACCTGTAAGAATGGTAGCGATAGATGAAGACTGGAGTGCGTTAAGATTTAAAAAAGTGGACTTTATCAAAACCATGAAACGCTCTTCCGAACATGCATTGTCAGAGAAAGGTAAAGTAAAATCAGGCCAGATCAATAATTTTAACCACGAATAAACATGTCAAAAAGTAATTATAAAATTTCACTTGAATCGGTATTCACCAAAAACTTCAAATGTTGATTGGGAACTGGGTAAAAGAAAGTTAGAAATGTCTTAACTCATTTTTAATAAAAATTTCTAACTGTTCCTTACTTGGTAATTCGATCACATACTTGCTCACGAATAAAGGAATATCGCTATCCGCAACTGCATATTCCACCAACGCTTTATTTTGATCTGTAACCAAAAGAATTCCTACCGGAGGATTATCTCCCGGTAACATGATTTCCTTTTTAAAATAGTTGATATAAGTTTTAAGCTGACCAATGTGTTCATGTTTTACTTCATTGGTTTTCAACTCGATCAATACATGACACTTTAATATTCTGTGATAAAATACCAGATCGATAAAGAAGTATTCATCACCGATTATTATCCGCTTTTGTTTTGCTTCAAAACAAAAACCATGGCCTAATTCGATAAGGAATTCTTCCAGGTGGTCAACCAGTGCCTGTTCCAGATCATTTTCATAAACCACTTCTTTTGCTCTCAAACCTAAGAATTCGAAGGTAAAAGGTGATTTAATAATATCTCCTATTTGAATCTGATCGGAATTTTCATGTACTTCCAGGCTCAGTTTTTCCGGATTCAGACTCATTCCGGATCTTTCAAAATATAATGTCCGTATCTGACGCTTCAGTTCGTTAACACTCCAGTTACCCTGGATACACTGAATTTCATAAAAAGAACGTTTTACCTGTTCTTTGATTGGTAATAGTAAAGTCAGATGGGAAAAGGATAATTTGGATATTAATACTTCACCCGATAATGTATAAACTCCCTTTTCACTTTCTGAGATTGTATTACTCGTACCAGAATCAACCTTTAATTCAAGCTTATCAAATGTTGAAGAAATAGTCCTTTTATTTTGTCTGAAATTAATATCCTTCAATTGTGCAGACGCTGTCTGCACAATTGAAGGATATAGGAAATAGAATTGTCGAAACAACTTTAAATTTCTGGCACCTAAACCTTTAATATCCAATTTATATGCAAGATCGTCAAGCAATTTCTCCCCATACTTCGCCCTATCCTCGCCGTTTTGCTCAAATTCTACAATGTAAAAGCCAATAAGCCAATTACGGATAGTCAAATGTTTGTTGATTGCCTTGATGGCACTTTGCTGGAGTGTGGCGTGTGTTTCCTGTATGTTATTTACGAGAACATCAAAATTCATCATGATGTAGTTGGATAAGTGTGCGATAATTTTTTACAATATAGTCTTTCATTTCCGGACAATGATTCCCGTCATGGCATGAATTTAGAGCTTACCACTTTAAGTAATAAAATATAATCTATGCGACTATTATCTAAGCTTTTCCTGGTCTTGGTCATCGTGATTTCTGCATTTTCGTGTAAGCGGGTTCCTGTTTCACACTGGTTTCCGGTGACACCACAGGAACATTATGAACAGGAGTTGTACAAAGCCAAAGCTGAAAAAACTGTTTCTGGACAGACCTGGTTTAAAGCAGGAAAACAGGTTCTAAATGATACATTATTTACTGAGATACCTTATCAGGAAAGATTTTATCTGGGAGATTCGATACCGGCTCAGTCCATACGGCTCAAAATACCGGAAGGGAGAAAACTGGTAATTAATACATTTAGGAATGAGGATGATTCTCTTTCAAAATTATTTCTGGAATTATACCGTATCAAAACAAACGGAAAGCCACAAAGAATTGAATACCTGAAAACGAATGAAAACACATTGACAATAGCTGATTTTGAGGGCGATACCTTATTAATCCGTATCCAGACCGGATTAAACGAAAAGGTTCGCGTGTCATTATCTCTAACCACGCAACCAACGCTAACCTTTCCATTAGCAAATCATGGTATTCAAAATCTGATCAGTTTTTGGGGCGCACAGCGGGATGGTGGTGTAAGATCGCATGAGGGAATTGACATTAAGGCACCAAGGGGAACACCAGCAGTTGCGGTTGAAAACGGCTTTATCACCCAAACCAGCACGAACAACCTGGGAGGAAAAATCGTCTTTTTATCCGCAAGCGGAAGTCCGTATTCTATTTATTATGCACATTTGGATAGCCAACTGGTTTCTGTTGGGCAGCGTGTTGTTCGGGGTGATACTTTGGGACTGGTAGGAAATACCGGCAATGCAATCACAACGGCTCCTCACTTGCATTTTGGAATTTACACACGTGGTTCCGGCGCAGTTGATCCGCTGCCTTTTATTAGTGACAAAAAAGAGAAACTGCCTGCTTTACCTGTAAAATCCATTTGGTTAGGAGATTCCGTACGGATAAAAAACAAAGTAAACGTATATATATCAAATGATTTTTCAAATTCTCGAAAAATCCGGTTCTTGCCAAAAAATGAGGTGATCCGTATATTGGGAGAATTATCAAAAGGTTATCGAATCGGATTGTCCGATGGGACAAAAGGTTACATTCCTCCCATTGAATTTGAATCTTTGGACAAACAGGCCACACGCAGGAAATTGTAAAAAAACAAGAGATACACAACGAGAATATTACTCTGTGTACCTCTTGTTTTCTCTTTGAACCTCTGTGTAATAAGAAAATTTATACCATCACATCTGCTAATTCCCAGCCTGACCAATAAATGGAAAAATTGCAGATTCCACATGCGACCTGTTCATGATCTGTCCAAGTTCTTTTGCTTTTGCAGGAAACTTATCAGCGATATTCACCCGCTCACCGGCATCTTTAGACAGATCATAAAGTTCTACTGGTGAGTCAGGATGGCCTGCTGCTTTCAACCTTACAGCTTTCCAGTTTCCCTGGCGTACCGCCTGCCGGCCACCTTGTTCATGAAATTCCCAGTACAGATAAACATGTTTCTTCTGAACGCCTTTTCCGGTGATGGAGGGCACAAAAGAAATTCCATCTGTTTTGGTTGTAGGTTTTGCTCCTGCCAGCTCCGCAAAAGTTGGTAAAATATCCCAGAACGCACCGATGTAGTCATTTTTAGTGCCGGGTTTGATCACTCCCGGCCAGCGTGCTGCAAATGGCTCACGAATTCCACCTTCATACAAATCACGCTTTACACCTTTGAAACCGCCGCTGCTGTGAAAAAATACCGGATCAGCCCCTCCTTCAATATGTGGTCCGTTATCACTTGTGAAAATTACCAATGTATTTTTATCCAACCCTTTTTCTTTCAACTTATCAAGAATCTGACCGACATACAAGTCAAGCCGGGAAACCATAGCAGCAAAAGCGGCGTGCGGATATTGCTGTGATGCATAACCTCCATCGGTTGCATTTGGCCCATAGTCCGCGCCTTTATAGGGTTGTTCATCAAACTTTCCTTTGTAATATTGAAAGATGCTGTCTTCCGGAACGATCAGTTCTGCATGTGGTAAAATATATGGCAGGAATAAAAAGAATGGCTGTTTATCATTTTTGGAATCCACAAATTCGAGTGCTTTTTTCTGTATCAGATCCGGTGCATACTCTTTGTTGTAAAGTAAATTTTGATTTGCTTCCAAAACAACTTTTTTCTGGTTTTCCCAAAGATGATCAGGATAGTAACGATGCGCAAGGCTCTGGCAATTGTAACCATAAAACTGATCAAAACCTTGTTTGTTAGGGTCGCCGTATGAGCCGACTGGCCCCAATCCCCATTTCCCAAAAGCACCGGTAGCATAACCTGCCTTTTTCAAAATTTCGGCAATTGTCACAACAGAATCTGCAATAGGCTCCTGCCCTTCCGGATCAACTCCTTTATTGCCTCTGATGTACGTATGCCCGGTATGTTTCCCGCTCATGAGTGAAGATCGGGATGGCGCACAAACGGAAGTTCCGGCATAAAACTGCGAAAACTGAACTCCTTCTCTGGCAAGTCGGTCTATATTAGGCGTACTGATTAATTTTTGTCCATTAAATCCTACGTCACCATAACCCAGATCATCGGCCAGAATAAAGATAATATTGGGCCGTTTCGTATTTTGAGCAGAGGATGAATTGAATTGAAATAACCCGGTGAGCAGGAAAAAAAGAGAAAAGTATTTCTTAGTCATGAAATTTTAATTTAATCAAATGTGTTACCTGCAGACTTTGCTGAGACTATAATCCGTTCTATTTAGGAATAAAGTGACGAAGTTAATTTGAAAGACTACAAAAAAATTCACCACTCCTGATACCCCGCGACAGCCCAGCCGGGCAAGCATGAATTGACAACCACCGAAAATCCGGCATGTCCGGTTTGTGCTGTCTCTTGGGTATCAGGAGTGGATATATATTTTCAATCAAAAATGTTTATCGTGATTACAGAATACGGATATTGTCTTTGATATACTCTACTTATTTGATAGACAAAGTAATGATTTTGTTTTCATACTAGCAAGGGGTTTTGAGAAATTATTTTCGTGTAAATTGGCTTTTTCTAACCGCAATAGACGCAATGGGTTTCGTCTTGCGTCCATTGCGGATTCTATTGCGTCTATTGCGGTTAAAAAACACAAATTCAGGTTCGATCAACTAAAACTATCTCTCGATTTTCCCACCCGGTCTTCGGTTTTTGCCGGTTTTCTTCTGCAAATCGTCACCTAAATCTTCTCTTGCCGCATCGGCGATCTTTTCAAGTTCTGCAACGATTTCCGGATTTTGGGAATAAACATCATAACGCTCACCCGGATCACGGTTTAGATTATAGAGCGCAACCGGGAAATCATGATTTTCTGGTGCAGGCCCGGGTTGACCATCCTTTCCTGGCAATGAACCTTCATAGGTGCGGCCAGGATGTGGAAAAACAAGTTTCCAGTTTCCTTTACGGACCGCTTCCAGACTATTCTGACGGTAATAGTAAAGAAAATTTTCTCGCGGCGTTTTTGTATCATCACCTTTCAAGAGATCAACAAATTCAATTCCGTCAATTTTCTCTTTTGGTGATTTTGCACCGGTCAGCTTTACCAGCGTTGGCAGAATATCGATGTTGGACAAAAGTTTGTTTGAAACTCTTCCCGCAGGAACCACACCCGGCCAGCGGATAATTGCCGGCACGCGTTGTCCACCTTCGAATGAAGTTCCTTTTCCTTCACGGAAACCACCAGATGAACCGGCATGATCGCCATAGTTTAACCACGGGCCATTATCGCTGGTAAAAATCACGATCGTATTATCATCCAGCCCCTGTGTTTTCAATTCTTTCATGATCTCTCCTACCGACCAATCCAGTTCTGTCAGCACATCGCCAAAAATTCCACGCTCACTTTTTCCTTTGAAATTAGCACTTGCAGCCAGCGGAACGTGTGGCATTGGTTCAGGTATATATAAAAAAAACGGCTTCTTTTTATTCTTTTTGATGAAAGAAACTGCGTGTTCAGTTACCGTTCCGGTAATCAGGCTCGCATCATCAAGATTTTTAATCTCCTTCACCTGCTTATTTCCTTCGATCCAGAAAAGCGGCGGATACTGCGCCTGCTTTTGCCATGGGTGCAGCGGCCACATATCGTGCGAATATGGAACGCCGTAGTATTCATCAAAACCTTGTTTTAATGGAAGGAAAATAGAGTCATTTCCTAAATGCCACTTGCCGAAGATACCGGTTGTATAACCATTTGATTTTAATAATTCTGCAAGCGTTTCTTCATTTGGATTAAGTCCCAGACCTTGTTTTGGGCCAAAAGCCCCTGCAACGCCAACGCGGTTTGGATAACAACCCGTCAGCAAAGCCGCCCTTGATGCGCTGCAAACAGCCTGAGCCGCCATGAAATTGGTAAAACGCGTTCCTTCGGCAGCTAGTCTGTCAATGTTTGGCGTTTTGTAACCCAATGCACCGGTTACAGTCAAATCACCATAACCCATATCATCAATAAAAAACAAAACAATATTGGGTGTTTTCGATACCGGTTTCGGTGCCATGGATACCATAAACACAGCCAAACCCAGAACGAAACAGGATACAATAACGAACTTCAATTCTTTAATGCTTAACATATTACCAACCTGGATTTTGTGTTAGTGATGGATTTAAATCTCTTTCTTTCTGCGGAACCGGCCACAAATAATGACGGCTTACATCAAATGCTTTATTCACCGAAACAACCTGAACCGTCACCAATGCTCCGGCCGCATCTTTATACGTGATACCATAAACAGGTCCGGGAATAACTTTTTCTGCTGTTTTCCAGCGACGGATATCAAACAAGTGCTGACCTTCAAAAGCCAGTTCAACGGTTCTTTCACGACGAACGATGGCACGCAATTCCGCCTGCGACATTGTAGTAACAGAAGGTTGTTTTACGTCTGTTCTACCATTTCTGACGGTATTAATTGCAGCTAAAACACTTGCATCAATTTGTCCGGTTTCAATTTTTGCTTCGGCATAAGTCAGCAAAATTTCTGCGTAACGGAGCAAAATAATATTGATTCCGCTATTTGCAGGATTCCCATAATCTTCGTTGATAATGTATTTTTTGATATTAAAACCAGTTGTAGAAGCTATGTAAGTACTGCCGATCGCGTCGGCAGTTCCGCTGGTTGGCTGCGGTTTGAAAGCAATACCACTTGGCAAAATATCTCCTTCCAGAAAAATGGAATATTTCAGACGTGTATCCCGATTGGCATAAGGAGTTGCCGGATTATATCCGCTTGCGGCGTCGGTGATCAATTTCCCATCCAGCGTTTCATACATATCAACCAGCGCCTTGGTAGGCACATAACTACTTTGGCCATTTTTTTGACTATAAGGTGCCAATAGCGGAAAAACATTTATTGGATAGGTGTCTTTTATAAATTGTCTGTCAAACAAAACCTCTTTATTGTTTTCAGCAGCGTAAGTAAACAACTTTTCGTAGGATTCATACAGACCGTAAATACCAAGTTTTATCACTTTGTCCGCTGCATCTGCCGCTTTTTGGTAACGACCAGCATACAAATTCGCTCTGGCCGCCAAACCTAAGGCAGCACCCTGAGTAACTCTCCCTTTGTCCGTCGCCGGATAAGTCGTGGGCAAAAGTGCAGCCGCCTCGGTGAGTTCTTTGTCAATAAAATCCCATATTTCTGAAACCGGAGATTTTACCAAAGCTCTGCCTTCGTCAATTGTCAGAGACGATGTTACCAACGGAACATCGCCGTAAAAAGATGCCAGTTTAATATATTGATATGCGCGCAAAACTTTGGCCTCACCTTTAAGCTGATTGATCAATGCTGTATTGGTAGAAGCTACTTTATCAACATTTTCGAGGAAATAACTTGTCGCACGGATTCCTCTATATGCTCTTCTCCATTCGCCAAGCACTTTTGAACTCGTTCCATCATATGTTCCCAACTCAATATAAGCCTGCACATCAAAGTTCTGGTTAGTATGCGCAATATCGGTCAGCGCGTCCCAGGTTATTATGTTAGTACTATCCAAATCCGTGTATAAACCGTTCACGGCCAGTTTTGCATCCGTTTCAGTTTTCCAGAATGCGTCTACTGAAAGTCGGTCGTTAGGGACTGTTTCTAAAAGATCATTGTCGCAGGAAATCAGGGAAATGGTCGAAACCACCAGCGACAGGATTGTATATTTTAACTTATTCGTTTTCATGATTTTTAATTCAATGTTAAAAGTTACGATCAGAATTGCAGATTCAAACCAGCGGTATACAAGGCAGTTTGCGGATAATATACCGCACGTCCGGACGGAGCCTCAGGATCGAGATTCCATTCGTTCAATTTCGAGATCGTAAAAAGGTTGGTGGCCGAAACGTAGACACGTACTTTGTTCAAATGAATTTTCTGTGTAAGCGGGGTTGGAATATTATAGGCTAGTTGAACATTTTTCAAACGCAGATAAGAGCCATTCAAAACCAGACGATCCGAAGTTGCTACATTTCTCAAATCATATTTAACCGGACGAGGAAAACGCGCATCGGTATGTTCCGGCGTCCAGTAATTATTGGTATATATTTCATGCGTAAAACCTTCCTGATTTCCCATTTCTGCCAAAGCTCCGGCCAAACGTGAATTCACTTTTGCGGCTCCCTGGAAAATAATATTCAGATCGAAGTTTTTGTAAGAGAAATCTGCGTTGAAACCGAATGTATATTTTGGAAATGAATTACCGATTGCCGTCATATCATTTGCATCAATTTTTCCATCACCGTTTAAATCCACATATTTAACATCACCCGGTTTTGTATTTGCAGCAAACGTAGCTTTGTAGTCGGTGATTTCCTGTTGTGTTTGAAATAAACCGTCCGTTTTATAACCCCAAAGTGTATTGATCGGCAAGCCCTTTTTGATAATATAACGAGGATCAATATCGGAACCGGTAATGTAAGGGCCGGTTCCTTTAAGATCAGTAACAAGATTTGTGTTGATACTCAAATTACCCCCAACGCTGTAACGGAATCCCGAAGCACTTGGAACACCGCGATAATTGGCACTGAATTCCCAACCTTTATTTTGTACAGAACCTGCATTCTGCGGTGGCGCAGTCAAGCCGATGGTTCCCGGAATATCCAGATTCAGCAAAATGTCGTTGGTCTGTTTGTTGTAATAATCAACCGTCAGATTTAATCTTTTGTGAAGAAAAGCAGCATCCACACCTAAATCCAGCTGCGTTGTAGATTCCCAGCCAAGATTTGTATTAGCCAAAGTATTCTGGCGATAACCCTGAACCGCCGTTCCGCCAAAACTATAACCGTTTGCCGTTAATGCCGAGTAATAACTGTACAAGTCAACCGATTGATTTCCTGTTTTCCCATACGACCCTCTGAATTTTAAATCGTTAACCGTATGTTCCAGTCCTTCCCAGAATTTCTCCTTCGAAATTCTCCAACCGGCAGAAAAGGAAGGAAAAAAGCTGTACTGTTTTGAACCGGTGAATTTCGAAGAACCATCATAACGGCCGTTTACTTCCAAAAGATATTTTCCATCATAGTCATAATTCACACGACCGAAAAAGGATCTCAAACCATACTCTGCATCACGGCCGGAATTACTTTTCGTTCCGTCATTTGCACCCTGACCGATTGAACCGATGCCATTATTGTAAAAACGTTCGCGATATGCGCTTAAAAATGTTTGGGTATTTCCAATCTGGGAATATCCGACGAGTGCTTTTAAGTTATGGCTGCCAAAAGTTTTTTCGTAAGTCAGCAAATTATTAATTGTGTATTCTCTCAGCGTATTACGGATTTCGTACAAACTGTTGTTGGCAACGGTTTTGGTGATGTTTGTATTTTTATCGGTGTTGACATACGAATTTGTATAGTTCTTCTGCTGTGTATAAAGGCCTCTTCCGGCTATTTGTGTTGAGAAAACCAGTCCATCGGCAATCTCAAATTCTGCTTTCAGATAACCCGCCAGATAATCCGTTTTCTGTTTTGATTGACCACCAATTTCCAGAAACATCAGAGGATTATTGCCTTGCGTACTCAAACCATATGTTCCGTCAGGATATTTTGGAACAGCCCAAAGCGACCCGTGAAAAAAGTTATTGAGCGGAGCAGTAACATCGCCTGTTGAAGGATCTGTGTTGGTTGTCGGATTTTGCGTATTGTTTGAACGGTAATTAATATTGGCACTGACCCGGATTTTCCTGGAAACATCATAATCAGAACTCAACCTGAATTCTCCAATCTTATTTCCAAAATTCATGATTACACCCTCCTGATTTTGGTAACGTACACTGAGCCGCGTACGCAAAACATCGTTGCCGCCAGCCACAGATAAGCTATGATTTTGCTGAGGTGCAGAACGAAGCAAAGTCTGGAACCAGGTATTTGGCAAAGGATATTTTTCACGATCCGTTGCATTTACATAAGCCTGGATAGATTCCTCCGTGAAACGTGCCGGAATTGCAGAACCTGCATTGGTATAGGCCAACACCTGCTCGCGCATATACGCTTCCAGTCCCATCATTTCAGGAACGTTATTCGATTTCTGGATGGCATAATACCCGTGATAATCAACCTGTATTTTTGATCCTTTTGCTTTTTTTGTTGTGATCAAAACTACACCATTGGTAGCACGTGAACCGTAAATTGCTGTCGATGCTGCGTCTTTTAAAATGGAAACGGATTCAATATCATCCGGATTTATGTCGCTTAATTGTTGTTCAATTCCGTCAACAATAACCAACGCATCATTTTTACCCAGATCATAACCACCTGTACTGCTACCGTTTATATTAAAAGTAGTGATCCCGCGTACCCGAATGGTTGCATTTGATTTCCCCGGAGCTCCGCCCAAATCATTTACAGCAACACCAGGCATCAGCCCCTGAAAGGATTGCTGAACATTGGAAACTGGTCTGCGCGCAACATCTTCGCCGGATATTGTAGACACAGCATTGGTGAGACTATTTCTTTTTTGCGTTCCATAACCTACCACCACAACTTCATCCAGCTGTTTCGTATCGGCAGCAAGTTGTATATCAACAGTACTTCTTCCCTTTACAGCAGACTCCTGAGTTACGTACCCGATACCGGAAAAAACAAGAATTGCATCTGCCGGAACACTTAATTCATATTTACCGTCGGCATCTGTCGACGTCCCAACGAGCGTATTTTTTACAATAATATTTACACCAGGCAGGCCGGATTTATCGGAGGTTGATGTAACTGTTCCTTTCACAGTTGCATTTTGGCCAAACGTTTGCAAACCGATTAATATAAATGCAGACAGGAAAACCCAATCCCGTAGATTGGGGATTGTTTTTGATAGATTTTTTGACATTTCAGGATTTAGTTAAAATTGGGGTGGCTTGGAAAAACCTTGCGTATAATCAATGGTACAAACAGCAGTTAACAATTAACTGCAACAAAACCTTTATCAGGCAGAGAAGACAGAAATAAGCTCAGACGGCTAATTTTGGATAAAGTAAAAATTGAAGCTTCCATATTATAAACAGTTTGGTGGTTGTGGTTTCAGGAACGCAATAAACAGACAAACAAATAAGACTATTTAATCTATTAAATTGGTCGACAAAGTAAAGTACATAATTATTAATTAGCAACCGGAGGAAACATCATTTGTTGTTACAGAAGAATATTTAAAGAAATATTATATTAATAATTGAAATTATTTAATTATCATCTTGAAGCCTCTGAATAATTTCAATCAGCTATGGTAAGACCCGTATCTTTTTTGTTACTTACAAAGGCTGATTACACTCAATATGCGACCTACCTGGTTTCAGTTGTATTTAATTCAAGGGCACAATTTCAAAACTCAAACAAACAGATCAGCGATTATTAATATCAATGGAAAAGGATACGACGTACTTTGGTGTCAAAGAAATTGCCCGCAGAGCAAATGTATCGATTGCAACGGTTGACAGGGTGATTCATAACCGCACAGGTGTTTCGGAAAAGACCAAGAAAAAAATTAATGAGATCATTAAGGAACTGGACTATCAGCCCAACATTCTGGCAAGTCGGCTGGCTTCAAAAAATATAATTATTCTGGCCGTTTTGATACCCAGGGTTTCTGTGGAAACTGATTTCTGGGACGCACCTCTTTATGGTATACAACGTGCTGAGAAAGAAATTAAACCTTACGGAATTCAGATTAGAACATTTTTCTTTGATTTGAATGATGAAAATTCTTTTGAAACACAGGCTAACCTGATTTTAGAAAAAGGCGTAAACGGTGTTCTGTTATCACCTTCTTTTATCGCCCAGTCTATCCGATTTACAGAAGAATGCAGAAGACTGAAAATCCCTTTTGTATTCATAGATTCTAATATTCCCGAACAGCATAGTCTTGCTTATATTGGCCCTCATCTTTTCAAGAGCGGGTATCTCGGTGCCAAACTGCTGACTTATCGTAAAGAAAAAGAAAGCAAAATCCTGGTTGTCAATATTTCAAAAGAAATTGAAAACTATAATTATCTTCAGATTGAAGAAGGGTTTCGCAGTTACCTTCAAGAAAATCAATTGAGCTTTGAAGTTATCCGGGCTGATATTAAAGATACAGATTACCTTTCCGTAGCCAGGAATCTGACACAGGTTTTTTCAGAAAACGAAAATATTGAAGCCATATTTGTGACCAATTCCCGGGTATTTTCTGTTGCAACATTCCTTGAAAATAAACACAGGAAAAATATTTCTCTGGTCGGTTATGACTTTTTGAAAGAAAATATTCAGCATCTCAACACCGGCACCATTGATTTTCTGATTTGTCATAAACCCGAAGAACAAGCCTACCGCGCCATAATGGTTTTGTATCAAACTTTGGTGAGAGGACAGCAAGTAGAAAAAACACAATACATGCCGATTGATATCATAACCAAAGAAAACCAGGAGTTTTATCAAATACTGCCTGTGTAAGAAATTACCTGTATTTTTCGGTATACCTTGTCAAAATAAATAACAGAATAAATTAAACAGAATTTAAAATACATTTTTTTCAAAAAAACAATGTATTTTAAATTCTGTTAGTATATTGCGGGTACGTACCCGAATTCGATATATACCGGTGCTATTCCTAAACCTTTAATATTTATAATGATAAATTCTTTTAACAGAAGACATTTCATTAAATCAGCTGTGATCACGGGCGTTGGCTTGCAATTCACGAACGTTTTGCCAACGCTCGCTACACAGGTAAGCGGTAAAAGAGTCGGTATTATCGGACTTGATACTTCCCATAGTACCGCTTTTACAAAGGCACTAAATGCTGAAAATCCTGATCCTGTTTATGATGGATATAAGGTGGTGGCAGCTTATCCATATGGAAGCAAGGATATTGAATCCAGCACGTCCAGAATTCCGGCTTATACCGAAGAAGTAAAAAAACTGGGTGTAGAAATTGTGAGTTCTATCAAAGATCTGCTTGGCAAAGTTGATGTCGTTTTACTGGAAACAAACGATGGACGCCTGCATATTCAACAAGCTCTGGAAGTTTTTAAATCGGGCAAAAGAATGTTTATCGACAAGCCCGTGGCAGCCTCTATGAAGGATGTTCTGGCAATATATAACGCTTCTAAAAAATACAATATCCCGGTTTTCTCGGCTTCATCGCTTCGATATATTAAAGGAATTGAGTCCATTGATAAAAAGAAAGTGTTAGGCGCAGATACTTACAGTCCGGCTACTTTGGAAAAAACGCATCCTGATTTTTTCTGGTACGGAATCCATGGCGTCGAAACTTTATATACAGTTATGGGCACGGGATGTAAAAGTGTAAGTCGTGTAAGCACGCCGGATACTGACATTGTCGTTGGTGTTTGGGCGGATGGACGAACCGGAACGTTCCGTGGAACGCGTACAGGAAAACATGATTACGGCGGAACTGTATTTACACAAGATGGAAATAAAATTTTAGGCCCATATGCTGGTTATGAGCCGCTTTTGGTTGATATTATAAAATATTTCAAAACCGGCGAAGTGCCTGTTACCTCCGAAGAAACGATAGAAATTTTTGCTTTTATGGAAGCTGCGGATGAAAGTAAGCGGCAGGGAGGAAAAAGTGTTACACTGGAAAGTGTAATGAAAGCCAGTAAATAAGGGGTTTAAGATATCTTACTAAGAATATATAAATACTAAAACTTTATTCCATGAAAACCAAGGATATATCCTCCGTTCACGAAACTTCAGATATGGGGTCAGATAATTCTGATTCCAGAAGAAATTTCATAAAAAAGACGCTGGCCGGTACAGCACTCCTTTCTTTTGGAGGAATTCTCCCTGGTTTTAATGCGAAAAGTTATGCAAAAATCATCGGGGCAAATGAAAAGGTTCGTGTAGGTATCATGGGTGTCAACAGCCGGGGTTTTGCATTGGCCAGTAATTATGCTTTGCAGCCAAATTGTGAAGTTATTTATATCTCTGATGTAGATTCCAGAGCCGCAGCAAAATGTATTGCAAAGGTTGAAGAACTTTCCAATTCGAAACCAAAAAATCAGCCGGATTTCAGGAAAGCGCTTGAAGATAAAGATATGGATGCGCTTGTGGTAGCGGCTCCGGATCATTGGCACGCACCGGCCGCAATTCTGGCCTCGAAAGCCGGGAAGCACGTTTATCTGGAAAAACCATGCGCCCACAATCCGCATGAGGGCGAACTTCTGGTAGCGGCAGCCAGGAAATACAAAAATGTGATCCAGATGGGAAACCAGCGTCGGTCATGGCCAAATGTTGCTTTGGGTGTAAAGGAAGTCATCAACGGCACGATCGGTCGCGCTTATTTTGCAAAAGGCTGGTATACTAACAACCGTGCTTCGATTGGCATAGGTAAAGAAGTGGCAGTACCAGCGTGGCTCGATTATGAATTATGGCAGGGACCGGCACCAAGAGTTGCTTATAAAGATAATCTCGTTCACTATAACTGGCACTGGCTGTGGAACTGGGGCACAGGAGAAGCGCTTAATAACGGAACGCATATGGTGGATCTGATGCGCTGGGGTTTAGGCGTTGAATATCCAACGCATGTCACTTCATCCGGAGGCCGATACCGCTATAAAGATGACTGGCAAACACCTGATACACAAGTGATCAGTTGGGACTTTGGGAATGATAAAGGTATGACCTGGGAAGGTAGAAGCTGTAATGGGCGCACCAATGAAGGAGCCAGTGTAGGCGTTGTTTTTTATGGTGAAAAAGGATCCATCCAGATTGAACCAGGGAATTCTTACAAAGTATATGACCTTGAAAACAAGCTGGTAAAGGATGTTCAAAATGACTATAAAATTGACGCAAGAAATAAAATGGACCCATCGCAAGCCCTGGACGCCATTCATATCCAGAATTTCTTTGATGGTATAAAAAAAGGAACAGTTGTAAATGCTGAAATCATAGGCGGCTACCAGAGCACTTTACTTTGTCAGCTTGGCAATATTGCTGTGCGTTCGGGAGGCTCACTGGATATTGATCCTGCAAATGGCCATATCAAAAATAATAAGGAAGCAGAGAAATTGTGGAAACGTGAATATGCAAAGGGCTGGGAACCTACGGTTTAGTTTTAGTGGAAAGTGGAAAGCGGCCACCGCGCGGTTGAAGGTGATGGATTCAAACCAGCTTATTGAAATGATTCCACCTATTTTAGTCAAAAAATTACAAACCTCATAATCTGCCAAGTATTAAAATCAGCAACACTTTCAAATCTCAACCAGAAGATTAATGAGTTCTCAAACCGTTCCCATTCAGGCAAGTCAACTCAGCAAGCGGGATACCACCATTTCGATTTTGATAATCGGTTTGATGTTTTTCATTTTCGGGTTTGTTTCATGGGTTAATTCTATCCTGATCCCATATTTCAAAATTGCTTGTGAACTCACGAGTTTTCAGGCTTATCTAGTGGCGTTTGCTTTTTATATCGCCTATTTCGTGATGTCAGTTCCAGCATCCTATTTACTGAGAGCGGTTGGTTTTAAGAAAGGAATGATGATCGGTTTCTGGTGTATGGCGTCAGGTGCTTTCATTTTCGTCCCGGCGGCTATGTCACGGACTTATGAAATTTTTCTGCTTGGTTTGTTTACAATTGGTATCGGCCTCGCGATTTTACAAACCGCAGCAAATCCATATATCACCATTTTGGGTCCGAAAGAACGCGCTGCCCAGCGAATCAGCGTGATAGGAATTTGTAATAAAGCAGCTGGGATACTATCTCCGATCATTTTTGCAGCCGTCATCCTTCGCCCGACCGATACAGCCCTTTTTTCTCAGCTCAGTTCTATGACAGATGTTGAAAGAAGTGGTGCGTTGGATGAATTGATCCGCCGGGTAATTAATCCATATATTGGTCTTGGAAGCTTTCTTTTCATATTAGGTTTCCTGGTTTATAAATCTCCCCTACCTGATATTGATACTGAACACGAAAGTGAAGAAATAGCCAAATCAAATGCAGGAAAAACAAGCATTTTTCATTTTCCTCATCTGGTTTTAGGTGCCCTGGCCATTTTCCTGCATGTTGGAACACAGGTAATTGCCATTGATACAATTATCGGATATGCCAATTCGATGGGAATAAATTTATTGGAAGCCAAAGTATTTCCGTCGTATACCTTATTCTGCACAATCTGCGGTTATCTTATCGGGATTTCCTTGATACCAAAACTTATCAGTCAGGTAAATGCGTTGCGGATCTGTACACTTTTAGGAACCATTTTCACTTTACTGATCATTTTCACGCACGGGCAAATTAATTTCCTGGGTCATTCTACGGATATTTCAATCTGGTTTGTGGTGCTTTTGGGACTGGCCAATTCTTTGGTATGGGCGGGGATCTGGCCTTTGGCATTGGATAATTTGGGCCGCTTTACAAAACTTGGTGCGTCTGTGATGATCATGGGGTTATGCGGAAATGCGATTATGCCACTTTTCTATGGCTATTTTGCAGATTTATATAATGTCAGAATTGCTTACTGGGTTTTGTTTCCTTGTTATCTCTATCTGGTTTTTTATGCAGTGAAGGGGCATAAAATTAGAAAATGGGCGGTTTGATTAATTTGAATATGCAACCCTGCGCAGGATACGATCATCCAAATAGAAATAAAAAAACACAAATAATGACCATTAACAAAATATTCAACGGAAAAATACTGACTCCTCACCGCATCATTCATGGCGGATGTGTGATTATTGAAAATGGTATTATCCGGGAAGTGAGTGAAAAGAATATTGAAGTTAGCGAGGCCATAGAAATTGATGCACACGGAAAATATATAGCTCCCGGTTTCATTGATCTCCACATTCACGGTGGCGGCGGTTCAGATTTCATGGATGGAACAGAGGAAGCTTTTTTGACCATTGCAGAAACCCACGCCAGATATGGCACAACTTCCATGGTTCCGACAACACTAACCAGCGAGAAAGAAGACTTATTAAAAACGTTGGATCTCTACGAAATAGCTAAAAAAAATAATAAAAAAGGAGCTCAGTTTCTAGGTATGCATCTCGAAGGTCCATACTTTGCCATGGCGCAACGAGGCGCTCAGGATCCGCGTTACATCCGGGATCCTGATCCGGAAGAATATAAAGAAGTACTCGCGCATTCCTCTTCCATCACAAGATGGAGCGCCGCGCCAGAATTAAAAGGAGCTATCGAATTTGCCAGATATTTAAAATCAAAAGGAGTTCTTGCTGCTCTTGCCCATACCGATGCTATCTATGAAGAAGTGCTGGAAGGATTTGAAAACGGGTATACACTGGCCACACATTTGTATTCCGGCATGTCGGGCGTAACAAGAAAAAATGCTTTCCGTTATGCCGGTGTTATTGAAAGTGCATTTATTATTGATGCTATGGACGTGGAAATTATAGCCGATGGAATTCATCTTCCGGCTCCGTTATTAAAATTAATCATGAAAATAAAAGGTCCGGACCGGATTGCATTGATCACAGATGCGATGCGCGCTGCCGGAATGCCGGAAGGTGACAGCATTTTAGGACCTTTAAAAACCGGTTTAAAAGTAATTGTTGAAGATGGTGTGGCCAAGTTACCTGACCGTTCTTCCTTTGCAGGCAGTGTCGCTACGGCCGACAGGCTCGTCAGAAATATGATCAATATGGCGGATGTTTCTTTATTGGATGCTGTCAAAATGATCACTGTCACACCAGCACGAATCATGAATGTTCACGACAAAAAAGGCTCTCTTATTGCAGGAAAAGATGCGGATGTTGTGATTTTTGATGAAAATATCAATGTTGAAAAAACGATAATTGGTGGTCGAGTGATACACGACTTATTAAACACAGAGTTAGATAAGTTCTGACGCTGCGTTCACTGTTTTGAAATTTTAAAAATAATGCTTTGTAACTCCGCGAGCAAACTCCCTTACTCTGCGTTTAAAAAACTTATAACAAAATGAAAGCCGGAAATTTAGAAGTAAAGATATTTGATACGAGACAGGAAATGGGTGCAAAAGCGGCCGAAACAGTAGCTGCAAAAATCCGCGAATTGTTAAAAATAAAAGAATTCGTAAATATCATTTTTGCTTCTGCACCTTCTCAAAACGAATTCCTGGCCGTTTTATCAGAAGAAAAAGACATTGCATGGGAACGGATTAACGCTTTTCACATGGATGAGTATGTTGGACTTCCTGCTGACGCATCACAAAATTTCGGTCACTTCCTGAAGGTCAGACTTTTTGATAAAATACCACTTCATTCCATTCATTACCTCAACGGAAATGCTGCCGATATAAAAGCAGAATGTGAACGTTACTCAAAATTACTTACCGATTTCCCGACGGATATTGTTTGTCTGGGTATTGGAGAAAATTGTCATCTGGCATTCAACGATCCGCATGTTGCATTTTTTGATGACCCTTTAATTGTAAAAAAAGTGAGTCTGGACGAAGCATGCCGCCAGCAACAGGTTAATGATGCCTGTTTTAATTCTTTTGACGAAGTACCGCAATGTGCACTGACGATTACCATTCCGTATTTATTAAAAGCAAAATATGCTTATGCGATTGTTCCGGGTGTGAAAAAGGCAGAGGCGATTCAGCATACGATTGAAGATGAAATAAGCGAGGCTTTTCCATCAACCATTCTTCGTAACCACCCCGGGGCGATTTTATTTATTGATAAAGACAGTGCGGGGAGATTGACAGAAACTTCGTCTTATAAATAAATATGGCACACATTTTCAGGATATCATTTGCCGGAATCATTATTTAAACTTTCCACTGCCACTTAAGATTACATGAAGGGAAAACTTTTGACAATCGCTTTAACAGGTATTATAGCATTGAATCAGGGATGCACGACCAAAAAAGAAGAAAAAACGGAACAAAAAGAAGAAAAATCACTTAGTCTGATCGTTGTTGAACCCGGACATTTTCATGCTGCTCTGGTTCAAAAATCAATGTACGCTGATGTTAACCCACTGGTACATGTGTATGCATCAGAAGGACCTGATGTAAAAGCTTATCTGGATAAAGTTGAAAAATACAATACCCGCGCAGAAGATCCGACCAAGTGGGAAGAGAAAGTTTATACCGGGCCGGATTTTCTTGAAAAAATGCTGTCTGAAAAGAAAGGCAATGTTGTTGTTTTGGCAGGAAACAATCAGAAAAAAACAGATTTCATAAAAAAATCAGTTGATGCCGGCTTGAACGTTTTCGCTGACAAGCCGATGGCTATTGACGCAGCTGGTTTTGATTTGTTAAAAGAAGCATTTACAAGTGCTGAAAAAAATAAAGTTTTGCTCTATGATATCATGACCGAGCGTTATGAAATCACCAATACACTTCAACGTGAATTGGCCGAACTTCCTGATATTTTCGGTGAATTGCAAAAGGGAACGCCCTCAGATCCGGCTGTTGCAAAAGAAAGTGTTCACCACTTTTTTAAATATGTTTCCGGCGAACCATTGGTGCGCCCGACCTGGTTTTTTGATGTAAATCAGCAAGGCGAGGGTATGGTGGATGTGACAACGCATTTGGTTGACCTGGTTCAATGGAGCTGTTTTCCAAATGTTGTTTTGGACTATCAAAAGGATATAAAACTGCTTTCTACAAAAAGGTCTGCTACGCAGCTTACGCCGTCACAATTCAAACTTGTAACCAAAAGTGATACTTATCCTGAATTTCTTAAAAAAGATATTAAAGACAGTACGCTCAATGTTTATTCCAACGGAGAGATCAATTATACGTTGAAAGGCGTTCATGCAAAGGTATCGGTTTTGTGGAAATTCCAGGCTCCGGAAGGAACGGGTGATACACATTATTCGATCATGAAAGGCTCCAAAGCCAATCTCATTGTTCGCCAGGGAAAAGAGCAGAAATACAAACCGGTTCTGTTTATCGAGCAGGTAAGTAAGGACAAAGATTATGAAGAAGCTTTGACAAAAAGTTTTAAAACTGTTCAGGATAAATTCCCGGGCATTGAACTGAAAAAAAACACCAAAGGCTGGGAAATCAGTATTCCTGCAAAATACGATACAGGTCACGAGTCCCATTTCGCTCAGGTTGCCAAGAAATACATGGAATATTTGAAAGCCGGTAAATTACCGGAATGGGAAGTTCCTAACATGATTTCGAAATATTATACAACTACCCAGGCACTAAAACAGGCGAAGGGAGGAAAGTAGAAAATAACTATAATAATTAATAAAAAGCGACAGAAATTAACTTTCCTGCCGCTTTTTGTTTGCAATCTGGTATACTAACATGAATCCGGGCTGTCAATTTAAATTCCTTATCTTTGTTATGCTCCAAATGATTAAATTATGGATATCACGAGTATCGATCAATTAGATCCAAATGCAACTTACAGTTATGCTGATTACTTGCAATGGCAGATCAACGAGAGAATTGAGCTTATTAAAGGCAAAATATTCAGGATGTCCCCTGCTCCTGCGACCAGGCATCAACTCTTTGTCGGCGAGATTTATCGTCGCCTGAGTAATCATCTATATCGTAATTCTTGTAAAGTATTTATTTCTCCGTTCGATGTAAGGTTGACACCTTTGAGAAAAACAGATTCCAGTAAAATATACACGGTTGTTCAACCCGATATATGCGTGGTTTGTAATCCTGACAAAATCGATTTAAAAGGTTGCCTTGGAGCTCCTGATCTTGTTGTTGAAGTGTTATCACCTGGTAACACGGATAAAGAAATGAAGGAGAAGTTTGAGATTTATGAAGAAAACGGAGTTAAAGAATATTGGCTTGTTGAGCCAGATCATCACATAGTATTGGTTTACAAATTAAACGAAGAAGGCAGATTTATAGGTTTAAAACCCTTTACCGAATCAGAGATTTTAACATCAGAAGTGGTTGAGGGTTTTGAAGTTTTAGTAAAAGATATCTTTGATGTATAAATAATTCATCAGTTTAAAATAAAACGTCCGCATGAAAAGTTGCCTTTCAATGCGGACGTTTTATTTTAAAGAGCAGATTTTGGTTTTATGTTTTAAACCTTACCCATAACAAACATATCTTCCATAGTCGGGCTTGGGCTTCCTCCTGTCTTTTCCAACGTGATCGCAAAGGCAACGGCGGATGGATTTGCCTGTTTCATTTTCAAAAGTTTTTTACTAAACTCCTGATCCAGAACTCCCATATCTACTGGTTTCCCATCTACAATAGTCCAGAGCTGATATTGTTTTCCTTGCGGTGCTGAAGGCAGATTTTGCACGTCCAGCAACACTTCATTTGTTTTCGTATCCCAAATTGCAGAAACCGAACTTTCAGGAGATTTTGGCAAGCCTGCCATCTTTACTACTTTATAACTCGGATTCCTATAAAGACCAGCTAACGTCTGGTTATATTCTGCATCTTTTTTAAGTACATCCAGGTCAGATTTCATGGCATCTGTACTGGCCACCAACGCTTCATTTTGCTTCTTCAAATCCGACGTTTTCATCGAAGACCACCCGAAAAGTGCTGCAAATAAAATGGAAGCTGCCACTGCAAATTTCGCCCAGGCAGGATAAATTACAGTACCGCCAGTGTTTGATTCATTTGTAAAAACGTTAGTATCTGCTACCGGTTCTTCCGCCCGGATCTGTTCGGTAACCGGTAGAATTTTAATCGTATTTTCTCTATCAGCTTCTTCCAGTGCCGATACATCAGTAAAGGCTTGTTCTGCCGATTCAGGTTTTATAACCTCATCGAAATTCATCTGAGCAAAAAGCGTTTCTTTCAACGAAGCGGGTGGAGGCGTCTGGTATTTGAGTGCATATTGTTCCAAAGCACTCTCTGTACGCATCAGTTCCTCTTTTATCTCAGGATAAATGTGAGACATGCACTCCACTTCCTGCTTCTCCTGCGGAGAAACGGTGCCCAATACATATTCCTCTAATATACCGGACTCTATGTAGGCTTGGATATTCATACTGCAAAGTATTGTTTTAACTCTTGTAATGCTGTCCGGATCCTTGATTTCACTGTACCCAGCGGAATCTGCAATTCTTCGGAAATTTCTTCATGGGTATAGCCTTGAAAATAAGCCATATCAATAAGGATCTTCCGCTCAGGCCGAAGCATATTAACGATTGATTTAATCTCCGAACTCGTGGTACTCAATTCTCCACTTACATCTGGTTCATTTTGAACTGAACGGTTCTCAATATCATCCATGACGGGTTTTCTGCCTTCCACCCGGGCGGCATCAATAGCACCATTACGGGCAATATTCAAAATCCATGTAAACAGTCTACCCTTTTCCGGATTGTACGAGGCAATGTTTTTCCAGATCTTTAAAAATGATTCCTGCATTACATCTGCTGCCCGCTCTTCATCACGCAATGTCTTACATATGATATTAAACAGTGCCCCAGAATAGTGATCGTACAGGAATTCGAAAGCAGCACGCTCATTCCTTTTGAGCGCAACCACAAGTTCTTCTTCCGAATATTTTACTTTGCTAGTCGCCAAGAGTCGCTTAACATTTAATTTTACATTTCTTATTGGCAAGCTAATAAAATTTCCCAAGAACTGGTTATGCGGTATGTATAATATTACATTTCCAGAACCACTATTTGAAATAGTACTTATGATAAAAGACGGAGCCCTTACCATAAGGCTTGTTACGTTGTTCATCCTAGTGTGTTTTCTTTATATACGTGCAAAGCAGATTATTAGATCAATTGCAGCATTTAAGAATAAACAAATGTTAAAAATAACGGGGGAAGAGACGAATTATATGACAAAGGAGACAACTGGACCAGATTTCATTACAAGCCGTAATGTATTGTTAACAATTCTTAACAGTCGGTCAGTCTATAAACGTTTATACATAGAAAACGAACCTCAAAATTATCTCCTGAGTGCTTCTACGCGCGAGTAAGTCAGGTAGAGGAAAAACACCATCAAACTGATCAGATAAATAACGTTGCGGGAATCTATCAGGCCTTTACCCAATGAACGATATTGCTCATCAAGCGCTGTCCAGCTGAAAATTTCCGCCAAAAATCCGCTTTCCAGCAGGGCAGAAACTGATCCAAATCCTATATACCAGATGAATGCCAGAAAAACGCCGACAATAAATGCGATGATCTGATTTTCATTCAGCGACGAAGCCCAGATCCCCATTGACACCAGAACACCGCTGAAAAGGAAAAGTCCGATGTAAGAGCCAAAAACAGCGGCGGAATCAATATTACCAACCGGATTGCCCAGTTTGTAAATACTGAAATAATAAAGAAGTGTAGGCAAAATGGTTAAAAGTACAAGGACCCAGTTCGCAAAGAACTTGCCAAGAATTAATTCCCAGTTACGTATTGGTTTGGTAAGTAATAATTCAAGTGTTCCAGTACGACTTTCCTCTGCCAGTGAGCGCATTGTGATTGCAGGTATCAGAAAAAGCAATACATAGGGCGCAAGACTGAAAAAGGACCCAAGATCCGCATACCCGTAATCAAGTACGTTTGAATCAGGGAAAACCCATACAATCAGCCCGACAGCAACAAGAAATACCGCCATAACCATATAGGCCACGAGCGAATTAAAAAAACTGCCTATCTCCTTTTGAAAAATTGTAAACACTTTATAGCTAAATTGTAAAAATACCGCTGTATCAGATCATGCTGAACAACGGACTTCTATAAATGATATTTTAAACGATCTGAATTTAAAAACTTCTGAAAACTAATTATCAACTTATTCAAAAACCGGTTTTTCACGACGGATAATCGCAGCGATAATCAGTGAAAAAATAAATCCCATAAACAAATAACCAAAAACCCCTGCTCCAAACATAAATCCAGGAGAGCTGAACTTCTGCGAAGCTTCCATAAACCTGTCTATCTGAGCATCATCCAGACCCTGAGCTTCCATATCGGCTCTTGCTTTGTCCAATGTTTGAGTCATAATCGTCGGATCAATAAATTTGATGTAGACCATTGCAAACATGGATGCAAAAAAACCCAAAATACCGGAAACCAGACTTCCTAAACCTAACCCTTCTCCATAGGTCATGAAACCTTTATTCGTCTCCCGAAATTCTTTCATAGCCATCACAATACCAACAATCATGATCACATAGGATAACATGGCCAGCCATTTGTTTTGCGATTGACCTGAAACATTTAAAATTGTGGTAAAAACCATAATGGCAACGGAAGTCAGGATTCCATATTTGAGTGCTGTACGGGCGGTAGATGCTTTTTCTTCCATGTTATTTGTCGGAGGATTTGTGTGTTAGTTGATTAAGACCAGGGTAAATTTAGGGTTTATTATGAAATACTCCATAATCCTGTTTTCTGAAAATAAGTGATATAATCAAAATTGGAATAATTGCCATTACCGTTTTTTTACTGATCTCATCTGTAATGATTTCAGAAGGTTCCATGGCTTGTATACTGGCGAACATTTTCAGATATTCTGCGTTTCCAATATTCTTAACAAGATCCTCTCTCCCCTGCTCCAAAAGTGTACCCATTTCCGCAAGATAATTTGTAAAAACAGACGGATCAACGTAAGTTATAAACAGATAAATAAGCCATCCGTTGATAAATGCTGCTACGGTATTTACCACATATCCCAATGTCAAAGCTTCCCATAAATGCAGATAACCGTTGCCTATTTTTTTTCGATAATACCAGCAGACTCCAGCAATCATAATGACATGGATACCCATATCCATCACTTTATTATTTCCAAGCGGCACGATACCAATGGCGTAAAGTCCAAGAAAAAAAGCAAAAGCCAATAGTCCGGTTATCAAACCGAAAACCATTGACACTTTTAAAAGAGGTTTATTAAAATATTCTAAGATTGATTTCATGATAAATAATGATAGAATGACAGGCCGCCAAACCAGTCGTCTGATTTGTCAACCTGTCATTCAATATGAATTTTAAAACCACTCCAGGCGGTTATTGTTAAAAACACCACGAATGGCACCCTTTAACGTTTGTCCCAGGAATGGGGTATTTTTAGATTTTGAATATGTTTTGCTGAATGTCCAGTCTGTTTCCGGTTCGAAAAATGTCAGATTGGCAACAGAACCTTCTGCTATATTTATTTCTTCAAGCCTTAATATATGTCTTGGCTTTGATGTCAGTTTCTCAACAATGTCTTCATCCCTTAATCCACTGTACATTTTGGCAAGCGAAAACACTGTTTCCAACCCTGTAATACCAAAATCAGCGTGATCAAATTCAAGGTTTTTACTTTCTTCATCATGCGGATTGTGATCCGAAACGATGGCGTCAATTGTTCCGTCAAGCAGACCTACGCGAATCGCAGCGTGATCTGACGGGCCGCGGAATGGCGGATTTACTTTTAAATTGGTATCAAAATCAATTAAATCCTTATCCTCAAAAGCAAGCTGATGGGCAGCCACATCACAAGATACCGGCAGTCCTTTTTCTTTTGCCTTACGAATCAGATCCACCGCTTCTTTTGTAGAAACAAGCGAAATGTGCAGCATAGGCTGACCCGTTAATTCCAATGTCGATTTATCCAGGGCATATTCCAGTAATTTCAAATCACGGTTCAGCATCATTTCCTCTGCAAGCGAGGGCATTCCTTTCATCCCGTTCAAGGTACTTGTCATGCCTTCGTGCATCTGACCGAAAATGGTTAGCTGCGTATCTTCCGGACGATTCATCAGCAATGCATTAAGCGGTTGCAGGTAAAGGATCGTTTTAAGAAAAAGGTCGGCATTCTGAACCGGATGTTCTCCATCCGTAAAAGCAATAGCACCCGCTGTATGCAGATCAATCATTTCAGTAAAATCAACACCCGCCGTTTTTTTGGTAACAGCCCCGGCAACATGTAATTTCACCAGACTTCCGAATCCCGACTGGCGGATATAATTCAGCGTGTCTTTACTATCAACAACTGGCTGCGTATTTGGTAATAAAACAATTTCTGTGAACCCGCCACGTGCGGCAGTTTCCCGAACAGATACCAGATCTTCCTTGTGTTCAAACCCAGGGTCACGGGAAGCTACACGCATATCAATCCAACCTGTGGAAACACACAATCCATTCCCTTCTTTTATTTCTGCTCCTTCCGCAGATAAGTTCTCTCCTATCTGTGCTATTTTCCCATCCACGATCAGTATATCTCTGACCTGATCATGGAAAGATGATTTTTTATCAATGATTCGAACCGATCGAATTAATACTTTCATAAATTGTTGTGACCGCAATAAGCGAATTTATTTTTATCACCATTGATTGATGACAATGCGATGATTCACCTCTATTAAAATCCTTTTTTCAATAAGCAAAAAAAAAGCTCCCTTCGGAGCTTTAATGCTTTCATTATTCTCCAATAAATTGTTTGTAATCTTCGGCAGAAAGCAAACCTTCCGTATCCTCCGGATTGGTAAGTGTTACCTTTACCATCCATCCTCTTCCATAAGGATCAGAATTTACCAATTCCGGTTCAGCATCCAATTCGTCGTTTACTTCTGTAACCGTTCCGGCAATCGGAAGGAATAAATCAGAAACCGTTTTCACAGCCTCTACCGAGCCAAAGACTTCACCTTTTCCGAGCGAATCCCCAACTGTATTAATGTCTACATACACGATATCACCCAATTCTTTCTGGGCATGATCTGTAATTCCGATAAAAGCCGTATCACCTTCAATACGGATCCATTCGTGATCTTCTGTGTACTTTAGTTCTGAAGGGAATTCCATGATATATTTAGAGTAAGTTTTGAATCGTATTCAAGCGCAAATTACACGATGTAGAATGTCTTTTCCAAATCGAAGTTTTATTCTGCCAAATTGAACTTCAACTGAACACCACCCGAAGTACTGGCCCGATAGAAAGAATTGGATACCAGCGGATCATTAAATGTTCTGTCAAAATAAAACTGGCAGCTTAAACGGTTATTGACAACATAATTAACCGTAGGATGCAGCTGGAAATTTATGTTACCCGCGATTGGTATATTTTCTCCGTCAAACTTCCGCTGAATAGAACGCGTATCCCGGAAAGTCAATCCAAGCTGCATCGTCATATCGTTTTTCAGTTTTTTCTTGACGCCATTAATTTTGAATGGAAGCGGTACATTGTTTTTGGTGAAACCAATGTTAACTGTCACATCCTGATTAAATAATTCAGCAACCTGCGAGTTGGAAAGATTGAGGGCAACTGTTCGGTCGCGGTTATAATCAATACTTCCTGTGATCCGGCTTTGCGTCCTGAAAGTGACCCCGATCAGAGGTGCAAATTTTTCCGACAGTGTAATTGTGCTCATCGAGAAAACCGGCACATATTGTCCAAGATAATTTGTCTTGGATGATAATGGATAACCGGTCACCGCAAGGTTCACATACAATGCGGAGTAATCAAGATTTGAAGTAAAGTTACCAACACTGTAAGTTGATACATACTTATGCTTCATACTGAAACTGCTGAAAATTTTCTTAAATCCGGGCAGTCTGGATAATCCGTCATAGTTGATATCCCAGTTTGGCATCGGGAATTTCAGGAATGGATTGGTGCGGACAGTTTTAGGATCTTTTCCGGTATAAGCAGCAAAGAATGACGAGATCAGAACATCCTGAGAGTTTTCATTGTATTCTCCCCCACTGTTATTTTCACTGTTCAGACGATCACGAAGTATGGCGCGATAACCAACAAATTTATCAAAAACTGGTGATGAATTATCCTTCCGTATTTTAGCAAATGCCGTTCTGAACGACATGAATGACATACTGAACTGGCCATTTCTTAATGGACTTTCATGGGCGTAATTCCCTGTGGAATCCGGACGGTAAAACTCCTGGTAAGCATCCTGGCGCGTTAGCCTGACTTCGATCTGCATCCTGAAATCCTTGAAAGGTTCAAGGGATGTGTTGGCCGCAAAGTTTTTGGCAATGGTTTGCTGGAACGGTTGGTTTTGTTCTTTACTCGCCGTGATCCAGCCTTTTTGCCCAGCCTTTGTCTGGAAATTACGGTCTTGTTGTCCTAACACAAAACCCAGACCCGGCGCGTTGGCATTATCAAGACCAAAATGTTTCGGAGCTCTCAAATATCCGGGAAGCGCGGTGCTTTCCGAAACCGAATAACTCACATTGATACCACGAACCGTCATCAAAACACGGGTAATATTTTTCAAAAGATCGGTTGACCGCATATCAATATCTTCAATATCACCCGGACTTCTGGCGAAATTCTTTTTCTGTGCAGAAGGGGTATTGGCAAATTTCAGATAACGCAGTTTGTTATAAAGCATTACAAAATCCACTTTACCGGAAATCCCTCTTTCTCTTTCATTCCTGATAATATCGCCAAAAGGAAGACTGTCTGCGTCAACCAAACCCAGTGCATTCGCCTGATAATTAAACTTTACCCGATGCGAATAATCCGCCGTCATCCAGTCGAGGAGCGGTATTTTATCCAGAGGCAAACGGTAGGTCAGTTTAATATCCTGGTTAAAATTTTTGATCCGTCCCAGCTTCATGAAATTACGCCATAGCGAATCTTTCTTTTGCGACGTGTTAAGATCTCCCATCGGCTCATCGATAATCGAATTTGCCGAAGCGTTGTATAACAAAGTCATGTTCTTGGTCAGGTTCCAGCCAAAATCATAATACCGGTTGAACCAGAAATACTTTTCAAACATCGGCACTTGCCCATCCGTGGTCAGGTCGGAATTGCGAAGTTGTGTTCTGGCAAAACGACGGTCAACATCCGCCCGTACAGCAACCATGTTTGGTAATAATGTCAGATTGAAATCCCTGACAAATTCTGCATAACGGTTTGTTGCTTTCATTTTTTTGAAAGGCTCAAACGGTTTTGGCTGACTACTGAATATATAATTAATTCCTCCTTTGTATGCGCGCTGGTTATATTCCTGTGTCAGAATATTCCTTCGTAAATCGTCACTGAAAGCGTAGTTAAAGGAAAAGTTTTCAAAATCATAAAAGTGGTTTTTGACACCGGGTTTTGTTTTTATTTTTCTGACGTTGGAGAAGTTTATCCCTCGCCGGACTTCATTTTCCTCGACGAGTCGCCGGTATCCGTCCCGCTCTTCATCAGATTGCAAATTGGCAAGGGTGGTTGATAAAGCTACGTCAGGGTCGAGCGGATCGAAATGCGGCTTGATATTTCGCCGGTCATAACTGACAAATAACGGAATACTGAAACCCCACTGTTGCGGCAACAATTTATCGACGGCAATATTGGATGAAAAACCATATTCCGTGGTCAGGTTTCTTGAACGTTCACCAATCCTCTGCTGAACACTTCCAAAACCGAAAGTCTCAACATGTCCCGAAGCTGTTAGCGTTGCAAAATCTGCAAGTTTTGCATTCAGCTGTGCAATAGCCGCCCATCCGCCGCGATCATCAAAACCTTCGGCGTGCATTTCATCCGTCCAGATACAGAATGATTTTGAACGTTCATCTGACGATTTCGGATTTCGCATCCCTATCATCATCACCCGCACAGCACTTAAATCCGGATTTCCGACTACCGTGATTTTATACCTTCCATCCGATGTCATCATCACATAAGGCGTGGACTGATTTCGACCTAAGGTTTTATTTCTATTTGTTTTGGCCAGTACCAGATCGGCCAGCGCAATATTCAGTTCATTATTCTCCGGCCAGATCTGTTCGCTGGTTTGCACACCTTCGGGGGTTGACGTCAATCCCGAGATATCAATTTCATAATAGTTTTGGGTAAGGTCAGTTCCGATACGCATAAATGCGCCCACCATGCTGTTTTCGTTTGCATCGTTTTGCATGTGGATGTACATCCGAAGACGCTTGCGGAACAACAGATCAAGATTTACGTTTTTATAAACCGCTCTTGAATCCCCATCACGCAGATCTGTCACACACAGACTCATCGATTGCTCGTTGAGCTGCAAAGTTGGTCTTTGTGTAAAATCCTGATCACGCTGCCAGCCCGGAGGAAGTTGGTACACATATTTTTTTCCATTGCTGGATGTACTGCTATTTTCCTCAATACTCACGGTTCCAACGGTGAACTTTGCGTCGTAAGGTTCGGGAACTTCCTGCAATCCGGCTACGTCCAGATTGGAAGTATATTTACGATACTGCTGCCCGATCATCTGAAGCTGGGCAAAACGCAAAACAACAGGCTGCTGAAAATCGGTAAGATACATCCGCATAAAACGAATGGATTTAAAACCGGTGATCGTCCCTACCTGTCCGCTAAATTCTTTGATCGGTACACGGAACAGATACCAGTTCTGCCCGTCTGTTGTTGTTTGATCCACAATAAAACCATTTCCAACTTTAAGTTGTCCTGGCTGTAAATCAATTTGATATTCGTAGTATGCTTCGTTATCGTTGATGGTATTATCAACGTTCATATCTTCTCCATCCGGAATGCTGGTGGAAGCCGGTGTAATTTCAGATGCGTTACCGGCACTTTCCGGAGAGTTGTTCTCCATCCCGATGTAATCCTTATAACGCTGAAGAACCAGCAGATTTGCTGCATCCAGATCAGCTCCAAGGAAATATTTAAAATCATCACCCGAAGGGTCAGCAAGTATTTTAGCTTTTGCTTCCGCTGTTAAATTCGCTGGCAAACGATCCAGATATTCCTTAAAAAATGTTCTTTCCTCATCATTACTTAATCCGTCCAAACCAACATCCTGCTTTTGACGGGCACCGGATTCATTGCTGAACGCATTAATCAGATACTGAGATTTTGTAACCTGACCCCAGATTGTCTGTTCGACATTGTCACCCACAACTTTTGGAACAATCGGCAATCCATTTTCAAAATTATATCGTTCATCAGGAATCACATCTTCTGAAATGTCTCCCAGGTTAAATATTAACTTACCGCCGGTCGTGTTTGGTTTATTTACAAATCCGTCATTTACCTTACCTTTTTCCGCATCGGTAATAAAAGGATCCAGCATCCAGAATTCAATACTTTCAATATTGGCATTGTCAAAGTCATTATCAGAAGTAATAGCACGGCTTAAACCACCAAAGTTAGCCCTCGGCGTGATCAACCGGCCATTGGCGTCCAGTTCCGATGTATAGTTGTACATCCCGCGTTCAGCCGGATAGTAAGCAATATCCAACACATTTTGTGGATAATTGATCAAACCTGCTACGGATCTTTGTGGGAATATATCTTTGGGCAGGTATAATCTTTCATAGAAATTCTGGCGATCTGCGTCTGTAATATTGGTTGGAGCCTGCGCAGTTCCACCCAAACCTGCCGAACCACCGAAAAGGTTATCAACTACATAGGCCGAAATCTTTGCTCTTTTATACCCGTAATTCAGCGATTTACCATCAAAGCCTTCATGGAATTTCGGGGGCACTGCGGATAATCTCCACTTTTGCGGCTGACGCGCCAGATCGTAAATCGTTCTTGTAGATTCAAAATCATCAATCAGCGAACGGTTATTCACTTCTTTTGAAACGCCGGGGAATAATTTGGCAAACTCACCTTTGAACTGAATGGACGACATTTCTTTCGTTTGTAAAAACGGAAGCGCATCCAGCCATCGCGTCAGGAAAGGAACATTTTTACGAATATTAACACTGAATCCAAGCATGGTATTATTCACCGGCTCATTCCCGATTGCTACACGTGTCAAAAACCCGGCAGGTTTTTCGTGATAGCGGATCGCCGTCATACCCAAAGTGATATCCCTGTTCACCACATAGTCAAGGTGCGTTCCCAGCAATGTTCTGATTTGATTCTGGAACATATCCGGACGTTCATACTCAATGACAATTTCCCGCCCTGAATTCATCACACTGCTGTTCAGAATCCGCACACGCCCAATTTGCGCTTCAACAATATAATCTGAACCAGCTGATAAAGGCACACCACCCGACGTAACCGTTACCGATGTTTCCAAAACACCATAAGGCAGAGAAACTTCCGTCCCGCCACTGGATTGATAAGTACCTTTCAGATAGAATTTATTACGCGTTGTCACCTGCTGCGCATCAATCATCGTCGTGCGGTACAGCTCATTAAAAACGTATTTTGAACGATAGGCTTCTTCTGAAATCCGGGCTGTCAGGTTAGATCCAAACGGTTCGAGAACCGGGAAAAATACACGGCCAGTTTTTGTGTCAATGGTCACACCATCCACAAAGTCAAAATTCCCATCAGGCTGTAAATCATTTACCGGGTTCAACCGGTCAAGGCCCATAACCCGTATCAACGGAATATTGGCCAGGTTACTTTCCTGTAAGTTGGGATTATCTATCCCGGTAAGGTCATCTTTATAAATAACACGAAGCTGGAATCCTGTTTTATCGATGGAGCTCGTCCCAAGTGTATAGACGTTTTTCATCATCAAATCCCACATCGGCAATTTCGTATTGTTACGGATTGTTGAAGATTTGATCAATTTCAACGCGATTACTTCGTCATCTTTGCGATTCTGATAATCTTCTGTAAGCTCCCCAACTTTATATGATCTTCCGTTAAAAGTATATTCATAAGCCACCCCCAAAACCTCATCGTTTCTTAGCGGAGTGGTTAGGGAAATAAAGCCTAACTGCGGATGAAACGTATATTCCCTGTCCTGAACAAGTTTTTTCGCCCCCCTTAATAATTCGTAATCCACAGTTTTTTCAAAACCCAAACCGGTAATGGCAGAATTAGTATTATCAACCTGGCGGAAAGCGGTGTTATTGGTCAATGTCTGAAACAATCCATTGGTTGCATTGTCTGCCGGCAGATTGGATCGAATGGGTTGAAGACTTGCATTCGTGGTCCTATACGGCGCAGGTTCTCCCAAATCCGTAAAACCTACAACATTCCGAAGGGATTCGGTTGTTGTAGTCCTGTTTGTTACATAAACTTCCATCCGGGTAATGGTGATACCGGAAGTGATCTGCGGTGTATTTTTTAAAGCCGCCTCGTATTTGCTTCTGAAATATTGTGACAGGAAAAAGTTTCGGTTTTCATCATACGTATCAACCCGTATTTCAAAGTCCCGGCTTTGTGCCCCGCCACGCAATACAATCCGCTCTTTGCTCGAACGTTGCTGTGATGCTACAAATGTGGCACTCAAACGTCCGAACTGAAAATCTGTTTTTAGACCAAAAAGGTTTTGAACACCAGGTATCAACTGGCTGTTTATTGCCCAGTTAATATTTCCCGCTTCCACTTTTCTCAGAAAACTTTCCTCAGGATTTTTATAATTAAGCTTTAATGCATTTTCGAAGTTAAAGCTGGCTTTTGTATCAAAATTGGTCAAAAACCCAAGTCTGTCCCCCAAATTCGCATTAAAGTTGATAGCGATCTGTTCGTTGAAAATAAAATTGGTATTTCTGCGCTGGCGAATCGGAAGGGCAGGATTGTCAATAAACTGGTTCATGACACCTAAATCCAGTGCCACAAATCCTGTCGGTTTGAAATCCAGGAACTTGTCTCCCAATATTTTTGAAAGTGCCGGCGGAACATCTAGTTTTGGCAAAAGTCCACGTGAGCCCATAGCACTCTGGCCATCCTGCCGCGAAGAATATTCCCTGAGCAAACTTTTAAAAGCACGATCCTCTAACTCCTTATCGTACGTTTCCAGGTCCATGGTTTCCGGAGCACGGTAATCAAGGTTTCCTGTCGGAGTTGTTATATTTTCACTGACGGCAATTTTGCCGCTGCTGTCCAGTAAGATTGAAGTTGAAATATTGGCCGGATCTTTCAGATAAAAAGGAGATCGTGGCCGCGGTTGCGCGAATTTATTGGAATAATAATCTTTCCAGCGCATTATCAACTGATTTCCCGAGCGATCCACATTCTTTTTTGTGGTATCCCCGATCGTATCAGAAAGTATGGCCCAGTCGGCGGCTACCTCAGAATATGATTCTTTTTGATCAACAGAAGCCGTTGCCAGCAGCATCGCTCCGGTTGAAATTGTTACAGCCTTAAATAGAGATGAGTAAACAGTTGATGACAAGGCTAATAATCTTTATTTTGAGAGGGTGTTTGCAATCATCAATAGCAACATATTCAACAAACTGGTAAAAAGCTTTTCCATATTTTCACAAAAGTGATGTTATATCCAGGTTAACGGAGTGCAAGTTTTATCAACTGCTCTACCGTAATTTCATAGCCTTCCCGCTTGATAATCGTATCCACGCTTTTCTCCGCTGTCGCCTTTGGAATACCCAAAGTAACCAACGCCGCCAGCGCTTCGCTTTTTAGTGCATTGTTTGAACTACCCGGTGTTTTGACCCCGGTGGTCAGCATTGCATCTTTGCGCATTTTATCACCTAATTCCAGTATTACTCTCTGTGCCGTTTTTAATCCAATTCCTTTCATCGACTGGATCAAACGTAAATCTTCATCAATAATGCCCTGACGAATTTCAGAAGATGATAGAGAAGATAGCATAACCAGCGCTGTTGAAGGACCAACGCCTGAAATACTGATCAGATCAAGAAAAAGTTTTTTTTCGTCGTTTTCCAAAAAACCAAAAAGGACATGTGCGTCTTCCCGGATATTCAGATAAGTAACCAGCTTACATCGCTTACCGAGATCCGGCATAGCAGTGTAGGTCTGTAAAGAAATACGAACCTCATAACCCAAACCCTGGATATCAATAACGGCAAAAGCGGGATCTTTGTAAGTTACGGTTCCGTCAACGTAGGCAATCATAAGTATATAGTATGTGCGTTTGTAAAGCTGTTTCTAGCTTGATACGATAAGTTTCATTCCCGGCTTGATCTCGTTTCCTCTGATTTTGTTTGCCTTTTTTAAATCCGTGACCGGCAAACCATAACGCAGTGAGATATTCCATAAAGTATCGCCTTGCTGCACCGTATGGTACCGCATTTTGATATGTCTTGATTTTCTGTTTTCTTCTTTTTCAGCTCTTTCGGCTTTTTCATTTTTTGAAGAAGCGATCGTTGCAGCCGGAACGGTAACCTTTACATCTTTATAAACAATCAGCTTCTGTCCGCCGCGGATCGCGCTTTTACGGATATGATTCCAATTTCTTAGTTCCGCTATTTCTACATTGTATTTTTTAGAAATAGATTCCAGCGTTTCGCCTCTTTTAACAATATGAGAGGATTTCTTCGACTGAATTTTAGTAACCGAACTCTGACGGATTTCTTCCGCTTCATCCTGTTCTTCGTTTTCTGCTAAAACCGCTTTTTCGATGGTATCAATTTTAGCCAATTCCTTTTCCGGCTTGGCCGAAGCAACGATTGCCGGTTTCACCTTAACTTTTACATCCCTGTAAAAAACCAACCGCTGACCTCTTTTCACTGCGTTTTTACGCATATGATTCCATCTCTTCAATTCAGCAACCGCTACATCATATCTTCTTGCAATGGCTTGTAACGTTTCACCTCTTTTAACTGTATGTGAAGATTTTTGGGATTTAATTTTTGTTACAACCTCCTCAGCATATTCATTACCTTCCCGATCGCTGTCAACAAAGGCATAAGGATATGCACCTTTGCCCAATGACGCTGCTCTGGCGCTGTCGATTCCGGCCAGTAATACGCCCGAAGGGAGCAATCTGCGTGTACACGAATCCATGATCACATTTCTGTTGCTCATCAGATAAGTATACTTTACACTTGGCACTTTCAGGACAAAATCACGAGTCTGATCAGGTAAAATTGTCTTGGTCAACTGCGGATTCAGTTTATTCAGCTCCTCAAACTCAATACCGGTATTTTCGCAAAAAGTCACTAGGTTAATATATCCGTTTACATGGATTGTATCATTTGGAATCTGATATTCAGTATTTTGCGCATAAACTCCATGATCATTTCCGTAGTTCATCATGTAATTCATCGCCACATATTGCGGCACGTACGATCTTGTTTCCTTCGGAAGTGCATTCCAAATACCCCAGAAAGTAGTTCCATGTGAGCGACGCATCGCACGTTTCACATTTCCAGGACCGGTGTTGTAAGAAGCCAAAGCTAATTCCCAGTCGCCAAAAATATTATAAAGTTGTTTCAGATAACGACATGCAGCTTCTGTGGCTTTAACCGGTTCAAAGCGTTCGTCAATATAGCTGTCCTGGTACAATCCGAACTCGCGGCCGGTTGCAGGCATAAATTGCCACAATCCACCTGCTCTTACCCGTGAAAGTGCAGTTGGATTAAGTCCTGACTCAATCATTGACAAATATTTCAACTCTGTCGGAAGGCCGTATTTCTGAAGTGTTTTTTCAAATAAAGGGAAGTAAAGAGGCATTTTCTCCATCATACTGATGGTGAACTTTGTCTTTTTGTAGATAAAGTATTCCACAAATTCATGGGAAGACTTATGGTAGGTCAACGGAATTGACTTTTCCAGTTTCGCAAAACGCTCGCGTAAAAGCTCTTCCGGAATTGCCGGGGTCAAACTAATTTCCTCCACAGTCGGAAGCATAGGAATGTCGGCATTTTCGTCAGCTTCTGCTGCTATCCCTAATGTATCAGGGCCAATAATTCCTAATTTCTCTTGTTGTATTGTCGCCATAACCGGCGAATTCCACAATCCCACACACACGGCTCCAAGCCACAATACTCTTTTTGAAATCCTCATTAATTATGCTTTTTGATGGGTTAGTCAATTCCTGTTATCAAATAGTCAATGTCTGATGATGAATACTTTATAGAAAAATGACATACTAATTATAATTTTTTGTAGCGATGACTATCAATTTCAAAAAATTATCTACTACTGGCACAATTATTTTACACTAACATTGGTGTGAAATAACATCAATTTGGTTTTAGTTATTTTTGGTCTTCTTGTAGAGTCCGGAACAAAGTTAGTATTCCGCCGGTAAATTACGCCTCTAAAATGTTTTCTTTTAAAATTAATGAAAGATGATTTGCAAATGAAAGCATCTTTTGCTCTTCAAAAAACGGAGCCATGATCTGAATACCGATCGGCATACCATCTTTATCGACGCCATTGGGAATAGAAACAGCAGGATTTCCTACGACATTGGCCTGAACTGTAAATATATCAGCAAGATACATCTGCAAAGGATCTTCTGTTTTCTCTCCGATCGTAAACGCTGTTGTTGGCGTAACAGGTGAAATTAAAAAATCAAACTGCCCAAAAAAACGTTCGGTTTCTTCCCGCACCAATCTTCTAACGCGTTGCGCCTTGGTATAGTATGCGTCATAATAATTTGCACTCAAAACAAAAGTCCCTAACAGTATTCTTCTCCTCACTTCTTCCCCAAAACCTTCGGTCCGCGTGTTTTTGTAAAGTGCCTCCAAATCGCCGGTGACAGCAGTTCTGTGCCCATAACGAACGCCATCAAATCTTGATAAATTGGAACTTGCTTCGGCAGTTGTAAGGATATAATAAGTTGGCAACAAATAATCCAGCAAAGGCATTTCCACAGGCGTCACTTCGTGACCTAACGAGCGCAAACGGTTTAGCATTTCCAGTGTTTGCTCACGGATTTCCGGTGCAATAGATTCATTTTCAATTGTATCGCGAATATAACCAATTCGGGCTTTGCCATACCAATCCAGATTTTGGGAATAGGACGGCACTTCTTTTGAGGAAACGGTACTGTCAAAATCATCCCCGCCTGCCATAATCTCCAAAATCAAAGCAGCATCTTCGATACTTTTCGTAATTGGGCCGATGCAATCGAATGAAGAAGCATAGGCAATAAGCCCATATCTGGATACGCGTCCATATGACGGTTTGACACCCACAACACCACAAAAAGCAGCAGGCTGACGTACAGACCCGCCCGTATCGCTCCCCAGCGAAGCATGACATAGTCCGGCCTGTACCGCAACCGCAGAACCTCCGGAAGAGCCACCTGGCACTTTGGAATTATCCGCAGCATTTAAAACAGGACCAAAGGATGAGCTTTCATTGGATGATCCCATAGCAAATTCATCACAGTTCTGACGACCGATCACAATTGCATCTTCATCCAGAAGACGTTGCACGGCAGTAGCATTGTAAGGAGCTATGTATGAATCTAAAATACGGCTTCCGGCTTGTACACCATGTCCTTTGTGAGAAAGAACATCTTTTAACCCAACAACAAGTCCTGCAAGTTTTCCGGCAGTTCCGTTCCGGATTTTTATATCAATTTCAGATGCAAAGCTGAGCGCTTCTTCTGAATAAACTTCAACGAAGGCATTTAAATGGGTATTGGACTCAATCCGTTCCAAATAATGATTTACTAACTGCACGCAGGTTAAACCTCCTTCACGCAAATCATTTTGTATCTCGGTCAGCGTCTGGTACTCTTTCAACGTAATAATTTTTGGCGGGTAACAAATAAAAAATCAGAGCCATTAAGTTTTTACTAAACGGCTCTGTTATGTACACAATACAATGGCAAGACTACTTTGTTGTAGTGTCTTCCATGCTTTTTTCGATATTCTCTTTTACGTCTTTGGTAGCGTTTTTGAACTCATTAATACCCTGGCCCAAACCACGCATTAGTTCAGGAATTTTTTTTGCACCAAAGAAAAGCAAAACGAACAAAGCTACCAAAAAGATCTCTTGTCCACCCAATCCCATTATTCCACCTAAAACAGTTACTGATTCCATATCTATTCTTTGATTATATGTTTACAAAAATACTTATTATTTTGAAAAGAACTAAAACTTCGGACACTTTATCCTATATTAATTGTTTTTTCATTCTTTTCCCATTCACTAAATTTATTGATATCATCGCCTAATGTCCGGATCAGCCAAAGTACCAGCGCAATGTCATCTGTAATACCTATAACAGGCAGAAAATCAGGTATCAGATCAATTGGTGATACAAAATAAATCAATACTGCAACAATAGATACCAGACTTTTCCATGGTAGATTCCGGTAAGTTCCATTAGAGTATGCTTTCACCATCCGTACCAGTAACTGAACGCTGCCCTGAAACTCCGACAGATTCCCTTTAAAACCTACATGCTTTAACTTCCCGATTACCTGGCCCGCCAGTTCAACCAGACGGCTGGTATTACTTGCGTATCTTCCTGCCTTTCCGGCAGCCTTTTTGAAAAATACAGAACGTAATATTTTTGCAATCAACGATTCGTCATTCATTTCTTAAATAAAGAAAAAGTGGTTTATGATGCCAATATAACTATCTAATTACGTAAAAAATTGCATTTCGGATCACGCCGAACTACTTTTCTTACAAAATTTAAATCAGCTTGTGGTTTTAACAAATTAAGTAGCCTATTTTTAGGATATATTTCAAAACATTAATTTTTATACAATTAACTATATTTTTTTATGAAGATTACAGTCGTAGGCGCAGGTGCTGTGGGTGCAACCACAGCTGACAATATTATTCGTCGCGAATTGGCGGAAGAGTTAGTGCTGTTGGATATAAAAGAAGGTGTGAGTGAAGGAAAATCGTTGGATATGTATCAAACCGCTGCGTTGCTTGGGTTTAATACAAAGCCAGTCGGTTCAACAAATGATTATGAAAAAACAAAAGGTTCAGATGTTGTTGTGATCACTTCCGGCATTCCGCGTAAACCTGGTATGACCCGTGAAGAGCTGATCGGTATCAACGCAGGCATCGTAAAATCTGTTACTGAAAATATATTAAAATATTCACCGAAAGCTATTATCATCGTGGTTTCCAACCCAATGGATACCATGACTTACCTGGCTCTGAAAGAATCCGGCATTCCTAAAAAACGTCTGATCGGTATGGGTGGAGCTCTGGATAGCGCCCGTTTCAAAACTTATCTTGCGCTTGCCATGGATGTTTCGCCAAGCGATATTCATGCTATGGTAATTGGTGGTCATGGTGATACAACGATGATCCCTTTGACACGTCTGGCCACTTACAATGGTATTCCTGTCAGCCGTTTCCTTTCCGCTGAAAAACTGGAACAAATTGCAGCTGACACCATGGTTGGCGGTGCAACACTTACAAAACTGATCGGAACTTCGGCCTGGTATGCGCCGGGTGCTGCGGCTGCGATGATGGTTGAAAGCATTGTCCGCAACCAGAAACGTATTGTTCCATGCGGTGTTTACCTGAATGGTGAATATGGACAAAAAGACATTTGTATGGGTGTGCCGGTAGTTCTGGGCCGTAATGGCTGGGAGAAAATCATCAATCTTCGACTGAGTGATGCAGAAAAAGCAGCTTATGAGAAATCTGCGGAAGCAGTAAGGGCAATGAATGGCGCGCTTACTTTCTAAAATAAATTAAAGAAGTCAGCCTCATAAAAGGTTGACTTCTTTAACTATACACTAAAATTATCGATCAGATAGAAACCTGGTATTGCAGAACCCAGGAACCTTTCCTTACATCTTTTTCAAGTTCATTCGAAATTGTACTGTTTTTATATACCGGGCGATTTTCATAATTAAGCGTAAGCTTGCCATTATGTCCTTTCATAAGCCAGTTAACTCCTAAATTGTAAAGGATCACCGGATCCCATAACCGGTCATAATTTGAATATTGCAAGGATGCATACGGCATCAGCGTACCCAGGTTCCCCAGGAAGCCATCTTTTAGTTTATAACCGGCCTGTGTATAAATTACATCTCCTGTTCCAAACATCGGGTAGGCATTTCCCTGCGTTCCGCTCACACCTGTAATCGGCAAAGTCGTACCTGTTGCAGGATTCATACTTCCATTATACCGCAAATAACCTTTTCCGTAATCCGTATGGAAATATCCCAGATAGGCAGAAACAGCGGTTCCTTTATCTTTATTGATGGGTAAATCCAGATAAGACGCCACAGACCAGAGATTCATACTGCTATATAAAGTATCAACAGCTTCCTTTCTCCATGTCGCATTTTTTTGAGCAATAAAACCTGCTTCTATGTTCCAGATTTTACGTTTACCAAGATAAGTACCCGTCATATATCCCGGTGTCGTATTATCTTCGGTATCGACAATATTATAGATCAACAATCCGTCAAATTGCTTTTTATGTTTTTTCTGGGCAAAAACTGAATTGGTATTTAAAGCTGGCGGAACGACTCCGTTTGTTTCGATCGGAAACGGGTCTGCTACACTGATACGATAATTAATCTTGCCAATTTGTCCGCGACTATAAACGGCCAGTTTCCGGGCAAACTGGTCTGTCTGATCCACCGTGACCTGCGCAAATATGGGGACATCCAGCGTCATGATCGTTGAAATACTGGGTTGTGAGAAACGGGAAAGTCCATTTACAATCGTTAAACCACCCCCGAAACGAATGAAATTATTTCCTTTTCGCTGTACTTCATATTCCCCCAGTGCATCATGAAAAAAAGCTCCAACTTTGCGGTTGCTCGGCGTTCCGGCGGTATTGTATCCGGGGAAACCATTTGTCTTGTTAAAATTGTTCAACCCAAACTGCGTATAGAAAAATATGCGGTCGGTGATCTGGCCGAATAATTGCATACGGGTCCTGCGCAAACCGATATCAAAAGTACGGGAGGCAGGATCGGTTAGGACAGTCGTTCCGGGATTATTATCATTAAGCCTGAACCAGGCCTGATTGATAAAAGTAAATTTAACGTAGTGAGAACCAGAGGGATTCAAATTATAGCGTATATCGCTTCTGTTATTGTCGTCGGTTTGTTTCACCTGCGACATAGCAGTCGATGATGTCAGTAATATCAAACAAAGTACTTTTTTTATTTCCATCTACGTTGGTCTGTCTAAAACTAGAATATGAACATTTCATAATAAACAGGCAAAATGAGATTAAAAACAAATTAAAATGATCTTTTTAATGATAAAAAAGTGTTTTTTCAACAACTTGATTTTTACCCAATCAGGTAAAAACAAATTTTTTGAAGGATACGCTTTACTTATCTTCCTTATAATTCCGTTTCTGGCATCAGCTCAGGAAACGCCTCAGCTCATCAATTATCCCAACACAATTTATAAGGCACACAACCAGAACTGGGAAATTTCGCAGAGCAAAGACAACATTATATATGCCGCTAATTCGGATGGTTTGCTGGAATATGACGGAGCGGTCTGGAAATTATATCCACTTCCTAACAGGCAAATTATTCGTACTGTATTGTGTGATACAACGGTAAACGGTGATTCGCGGGTTTACGTCGGAGGATTTTCAGAATTTGGTTATTGGCAAAAAACCGGAAAAGGACAGCTGATCTATCACTCACTAAGTCAGAGTACAAACTTTAAAAGCCTGAAAACAGAAGAAATATGGCATATCACAAAAACAACGGATGCCATTTATTTTCAGTCGTTTGCAAGAGTTTATAAATATGATGGAAGGAAGATAACCGAGTTGAAATCGTCCGGGAATTTCATGTTCATACGAAATGTGCGGAACCGGCTATTTTTTCATATGCTGACAAAAGGTTTGTATGAATTAAAGAATAACAAATTTTTACCGCTTCCCGGCTCTTCAGCCCTTGCTAATGCCGTTGTCTCTGACATTCTTCCCTTTTCAGACAACCGCCTACTGATCACTACCACAAAACACGGTCTGTTCCTCTATGATTTTGAAAAATTGACGGAGTGGAAAATCCCTGTCAGTGAAGAATTAAAAAAGAACATCATCAATAAAGCACTGATACTGAGCTCCGACAGCAGCCTCGCCCTGGGAACCATATTGAAAGGACTTTATATTCTGGATAAAAACGGCAATTTGAAATATCATTTTAAAAAAGAAAATGGCTTGCAGAATAATACCGTTCTGTCGCTTGGTGAAGATAGCAGAAAGCATCTCTGGCTGGGAATGGACCAGGGAATTGACCTGATAAAACTGTCGTCGCCCATCATTTCCTATCAAACCATTGATAATCCGCTTGGTTCTACTTACGCCGCCGCCATTTGGAAGGACAAACTTTACGTCGGGTCAAATAATGGTGTTTTTGTAAAAAAATGGCCGTCCGCAGAACCATTTCGTGCAATTCCCGGGCTTGAAGGACAAACCTGGAATTTAAGAGTTGTTGATGACCAGCTTTTGTGCGGACATAATGATGCTACTTTCCGGATTGAGGAAAATGGTATTAAAAGAATTTCATCCGTAACAGGTGGCTGGGTTTTCCTTCCGGTGCAGACCAAAAAAGAAAAACTTTTATTACAGGGATCTTATACCGGACTTCATGCTTACCGGAAAGATAACAAGGGATACTGGGTTTATGCTTTTGCAGTAAAAGGAATTCCGCCTATTCCGATCAAACAGATTGTCAGGACAAAAGATGGCTCGCTCTGGCTTGCTCATGCTTACAAAGGATTATTCAGGACTGTTTTGAACGAAAATATGGATTCGGCAAAAACCTGGCAGGAATACAAATCCCCGATTGACATTCCCAGCGAGTTCGCCATTGAAATAACGCCCTGGCAACCTAATATCCTTGTTCATTCTGGAAATGGTTTTTTTCAACCAAATGATGAAAATAAATTAATGCCTTACCTGAATTTAAAAAACAATGACGGTGATGCCTTTAAAATACGGACCGGGATTCAAGGGGACTGGTTTAAGGTTTATTTAAACAAAATATTTTTAATAAATAATAACGATACCCGCTCTCTGGATCTATCACTTTTAAGGAATAATGAAACCATTATTCCATTATCCGCTCAATATTATTTCTTCGGACTGGACAACGGATATGCGTTGTATGACAGAACGATAGCGGAAAAACCCATGACCGCTGCTATGACGCCCGTAATTCGCAGGGTAATGAATTTAAGGAACCTGGCAGAAATGTTTGAAACAAAAAGTAATACCATTTTGCCAAAAAAAGTCCGGTCTATCCGTATCATGTACGCATTACCTGTTTTTGGACAAAATATTCAATACAAATATCGTTTGAAAGGACTTTCGGAACAATGGTCAGAATGGACGGAACAGAGTTATGTTGAATATACCAACCTTGAATCCAGGGAATATACCTTCGAGGTGAAAAGCAATCTGAATGAACAAGTTACCATATACCGGTTTTCTGTAAATCCCTTTTGGTACGAAACCGTCTGGGCGAAACTTTTATTCGTATTGTTAGCCGCCGCCACCTTAACCGGAATTATTTTCTATCAGGAAAAAAGATTAATCTCCCACCGTAAAAAACTTTTAGAAGAGCAGGAAGAAAAACTGCGACAACAGACGTTGGTCAATGAAAGAAGAATCATCGAGATCAGGAATGAAAATCTTCAAAGCGAGATTAAAAATAAAAGTCAGCAATTAAGTAATGTCGCGATAAATGTTGTTCGCAAAAATGAAATATTACAGGAAATCCGGGACGAGCTGCAACAGGTAAAACAGGAACTTGGTCAGCAGCTACCTAACATTCATTATCAAAAATTACTGCATAGTATCGAACGAAATGTTGCCGGAAAAGATGACTGGGTTTTGTTTGAAGAAAATTTCAATGAGATCCATGACGAGTTTTTTAAACGCCTAAAAAAGACTTGTCCGGAAATCTCTCCATCTGAACTTCGCCTGGCGGCCTGCCTGCGTATGAACCTTTCAAGTAAGGAAATGGCACCTGTCCTGGGAATTTCTCTCCGTGGTATAGAAATCAAAAGGTACCGGCTTAGAAAGAAACTTCATTTGTCAAATGATTTTAATCTGAACGAGTATATGATGGAGATATAAATCATATAGACAAAACCAATAATTTCTTATTAAAACACCAAATTTCATTGCATTATTCTTATTGATGTAGTTGTGATGTAGTGGTATTTTTGACAATAGCTATGATTACTTGTTAGTTTTGAAGACAATTTAATCTTTGTAAAGTTCTAATACCTAACTAAAAACCAATGAAAGCAAATGTACGATCACTGTACTTGTTGATCATTTTTGCGTGCATGACCACACTATCGTTCGCGCAGGGGATAAACATAACAGGTAAGGTCACTTCGGCAACAGACGGCACTGCACTTCCTGGTGCAAGTGTTTTAATTAAAGGTACCACAACAGGAGTTCCTACTGACTTAGAAGGAAATTTCGCTATTAGTGTTCCTTCTACTGAATCAATCCTGGTCGTATCCATGATCGGGATGACACCACAGGAAATTCCGGTGGGTTCTAATTCAGTAATTAATATCGTACTTCAGGATGATGCAAGAGCATTGAATGAAGTGGTCATTGTAGGTTATGGAACACAAAAGAAACTGGATATAACAGGTTCTGTGGTTTCTATCAAAGGAAGCGAAATATCAAAACAATCTTCAATTAACCCTGTCAGCGGTTTACAGGGAAAAGTTGCCGGTGTACAGATCAACAATTCCGGTAAACCAGGTGAAGCACCGCAAATCCGTATTCGTGGTGTAGGTACTGCTTATGGTAGCCCTAACCCGCTTTATGTAGTGGACGGCGTTTGGTTTGACGATATCAGTTTTCTTAACTCCAATGATATTGAGAGCATGAACATCCTGAAAGATGCTTCAAGCCAGTCTATTTATGGGGTTCGTGCTGCAAATGGTGTGGTTTTGATCACTACTAAAAAAGGAAGATCTGGAAAAGCAGTGATTGATTACAATGGTTATGTGGGTGTTCAAAAAGTGACAAACCAGATCAAAATGGCTAACGGCAATGAGTACTCAACCATGATCAACGAGCTTAGCGCGATCAATGGAGGAAAACAATTGCTGGATCCATCTCAATATGGTGAAGGAACAGATTGGTACAAACAAATCCTCCGTGACGCTTTTATTACAAACCATCAGATTTCTGTCAGCGGCGGGAGTGATAAAGCTACTTATGGTCTTTCACTGGGTTACCTGAAACAGGATGGTATTGTTGACAGAAATAACTTCAAACGTTATACTGCCCGTTTCCAGAACGATTTCCAGATCTCCAAAAATCTGAAAGTGGGTTATACTGCAACTGGTGCATTCAGCAAATCAAATGATGAGGCAGGTGGAATTTTCCGCCAGTTATATGCAGCTGCTCCGGTAGTGCCGGTTTATAATGCAGATGGAAGTTATGGTGATCCTTCAAAATTACTTTTGGGAGATGCCGTTAATTTCAATCCACAAGTTACGGTTGATGTTTTCAACCAGGTTACCAAAAAAACATTATTGACAGCAAATGCGTATGCTGAATTGTCATTTTTGAAAAATTTCACATTCCGCACAAGCCTTGGTGGACGTTATGGCCAGGATGAAACCAGAACTTACAATCCGGTTTATGCCGCGACGCTGGCTCAACGCAATACCAATAGTTTGCTGACTTTTGTTCGTCCTCAGGCACGTTATTGGATTTTTGAAAATACATTGACTTATACCAAAGAAATCGGGAAACATAGCTTCACTGCACTTCTTGGTCAATCGGCTCAGCATGATCAATCTTATCAGCTGACCGCTACTGCACGTGACGTTCCTTATACAAGTGAAGGTGATTTGTATCTGGCTTTGGGAAATGCAGATTCAAGAAATGTAACTGACGAAGGTGATTTAGCGACTTACTCATCTTATTTTGGTCGTGTTAATTATTCGTTCTCTGACCGTTACCTGATCAATGCATCGTTAAGAGCGGATGGTTCATCCAAATTCTATCAGGGTGGAAATGGCTGGGGATATTTCCCTTCTGTGGGTGCCGGCTGGGTAATCAGCAATGAACCGTTTTTACAAAACCAGAAAGTATTTGATAACCTTAAACTTCGCGGAAGCTGGGGTAAAATTGGTAATGCATCCGTTCCTTCAAACCTGTCAACTTTAACTGTTGCTACGGGTGGATCACTAGCTGCCATTTTTGGCGGTGCGGTAAATACAGGCGCAAGCATCAACTCAATCATTCCTCCGGTAACTTACTGGGAACGTGGTGTAGGTACAGACATTGGTTTGGAAGCATCAATGTTAAAAAACCGTCTTTCGGTTGAACTGGACTATTATACCAAAAAAACAGAAAGAGCCATTTTTGATATTCCTGTTCTGGCATCTATAGGAACTTCTTCGGGAAGTATTTTAGGAAACCAGGCTGATTTTCAAAACAAAGGATTCGAAGCAGCGATTAGCTGGAGAGACGAAATCGGAAAGGATTTGTCATACAGTATCGGTATCAATGGTAGTGTAAACACCAATAAAGTTCTTACTGTATCCACAGGTGCTAACCCGATTTATGCCGGAGGCGTAGGTCTTACAGGTGGCGCCCTGGCAACAAGAACCCGCGTTGGTGATCCTATCGGTTCATTCTACGGATATGTTGTTGACGGAATTTTCCAGAACCAGGCTGAAATTGACGGATCTGCACAGAAAACAGCAAAACCGGGCGATTTCAAATATCGTGATATAAGTGGTTCTAACGGAACGCCTGATGGTACGATTACAGGATTGGACAGACAAGTGATTGGTAATCCAAACCCTAAATATACGTACGGTATCAATACAACCTGGAATTATAAATGGCTAGATTTAACGCTTGATTTCCAGGGTGTTGCAAAAGTTGACATTTATAATGCAAACCTGGGCTGGCGTTATGGAAATGAAAACTTCACAAAAGATTTCTATGACAACCGCTGGCATGGAGAAGGAACCTCAAATACTTATCCTTCTGCAAATATTGGTGGCGGCAGCAATTATCTTCCTAACTCATTTTTTGTACAAAGCGGAAGTTATTTCCGGGTTAGAAATGCCCAGTTAGGATTTACCCTACCGACAAAAGTTACTGAACGTTTGAAATTGAAAAAACTTAGAGTTTATGCCAATGCACAAAATGCGCTTAACTTTTTCAAGTACAAAGGACTTTCGCCGGAAGTTAGAGCAACGGATAATAAACCAACAACGGCCGGAATTGATGCCAACGTTTATCCGTTGTCTGCAACCTACAATTTTGGTTTAAACATTACATTCTAAGATCATCACGACTATGAACAATATAGATTTTAAAATAAATTTTAAACGGATTGGGCTCTACGCAGGGCTCACTTCCATGTTGCTTTTCCCGGTTGCATGCCAGGATAGTTTCCTGGATACCGATCCGCAAGGCAAGCAGGCAGGTGATGTTTTCTGGGTAAATGAAAGCGATGCAACCAAAGCTGTCAATGCGATGTATGCCAATTTGCGAAGTTTCGACAACATTGCTTTTGGATCCGTAGCGGTTGAAAGCTTAGGTTCAGATGAAACTGAAAAAGGAAGTTCCGCATCCGATGCAACTTTTTTGAATACGTACGACAACTTTTCAGTAGGTTCGACGGATGGTCAGCTGGGTGCATTCTGGTCTGCTCAATATAAAAATATTAACTATGCCAATCAGGTTTTAGATAATATTCCGGCGATTGAAATGACAGCCGCATTGAAAGAGAGATATCTGGCAGAAGCAAAATTCATTCGCGCTTATTCTTATTTCCGTTTGGTTCGTGCGTTTGGCGATGTTCCTCTTCGGTTAAAAGTACCGGCCGATAACTCAGAATACAACATTCCAAGAACACCAAAAGCGGAGGTATACACAGTAATTGAAAAAGATCTGACAGAGGCGGCTGCTGTGCTTCCGGCAAGTTATGGAACAGCAGATCTGGGCCGTGTTACCAAGGGAGCGGCTTTATCCCTGCATGCAAAAGTTTCGATGTACGAGAAAAAATGGCAGCAGGTATATGATCTGACAACACAGGTAATTGCCTCAGGTCAATATAAACTGGTTGCCAACTATGAGCAGTTATTCAGAATTGCCAATGAAAATTCTTCTGAATCTGTTTTTGAAATACAAAACGAGTTGGTACTTGACAATGCCGACGCTTCCAATTCTCAGTACTCACAGGTTCAGGGAGTACGTGGTGTTGTAGGTGGTGGCTGGGGCTTTAATGTTCCTACGCAGGCATTGGCTGATGCATACGAAACGGGAGATCCAAGAAGAGACGCGACCATTATTTTCCGTGGTGAAACAACACCGGAAGGTGATTTCATTCCAACAGTGGGCGACAATCCTATGTATAACCAAAAATCTTATGTGCCTTTCAGTCTTTTCGTTTCCGGATTTAATGAAGGAGCGCAGCAAAATGTGCGTGTGATCCGTTATGCTGATGTTTTGTTGATGAATGCTGAGGCAGCTAACGAATTAGGAAAAACTACCGAGGCACTGGCTTCATTGGAAATCGTCCGTGCAAGAGCAAGAGGTACGAGCACCACAATTCTTCCAAAAGTTACCACAACAGAACAAGTTGCTTTAAGAACTGCTATCTGGCACGAACGTCAGGTTGAGTTGGCTATGGAGTTTGATCGTTATTTTGATGTCATCCGCCAGGGAAGAGGAGCTGCTGTTTTCGGACCAAAAGGATGGACTGCCGGCAAAAATGAAGTCTGGCCGGTTCCTCAGACTGAAATTGATTTGAGTGGTGGTGTTTTAACACAAAATGCAGGATACTAACTGATTATAATTTAAGAATAACACCGGTCTGCAAGTGCTAACAAATCAGGGTTCTGATTATTAAAACTTCTGACCGGTGTTTTATTTTCTTCAAAGGGAAGTTCCATTTTCCCAATCCATATAAACTCATATTTTGAAAAATTGTTTTCCCATATTCCTGCTGCTCCTTGCAGTTTTTACTTTTGCCTGCAAAAGTGATGATGTAAAAGCGCCGGAGGTTATCGCGCCGGTAACTTTCCAGATTGATTCAACTGATAAATTCCCAATCATATCCGACGAAGCACTTTTGACTTTGGTACAAAAGCAAACTTTCAAATATTTCTGGGATTTTGGACACCCGGTCAGCGGTTTGGCAAGAGAAAGAAATACTTCCGGTGATGTGGTTACCTCGGGTGGTAGCGGTTTTGGCATCATGACAATTCCGATTGCAATCGAAAGAGAATTTATAACCAGAGCGCAAGGACTGGAAAGAACGCAGAAAATTGTTGGTTTCTTAAAAACGACAGCTCAAAAGTTTCACGGCGCATTTCCGCATTGGCTGAATGGGGCAACGGGAGCGGTAGTTCCTTTCAGTGCGAAAGATGACGGGGCAGATCTCGTTGAAACTTCTTATTTGATTCAGGGACTTTTGACTGTACGCCAATATTTTGACGGAAACGATGCAGCTGAAACTGCATTAAGAAATGACATCAACGCAATCTGGTATGCGGTAGAATGGGATTGGTTCAGGAAAAATAATGAAAACGTGCTGTACTGGCATTGGAGCCCGAATTATAACTGGGATATGAATTTGCCGATCAAAGGCTGGAACGAATGTCTGATAACGTATGCACTGGCGGCATCTTCGCCAACACACGCCATTCCAAATGTCGTTTATGAAAACGGCTGGACTGGTAATGGGTCTTTTAAAAACGGCAACAGTTATTATGGTATCACATTACCGCTGGGAACGGCTTATGGCGGCCCGTTATTTATCTCTCAATATTCCTTCCTGGGTATCAACCCAACCGATCTTACCGATAAATACACGAATTATCTGACACAAAATCAGAACCATACTTTAATCAATTACAATTATTGCAAAACCAATCCATTAAAATATAACGGATATAGTGAACTCTGCTGGGGATTAACGGCCAGCGATATTCCTGATGGATATAATGCAAATTCTCCCACCAGCGACAAAGGCGTTATTGCCCCTACCGCGGCTTTATCAGCATTTCCATACACCCCCACGGAATCGATGAAAGCATTGAAGTTTTTCTATTACAAACTGGGCGACAAGCTTTGGGGAGATTATGGATTTTATGATGCTTTTTCTTTACAAACTCCCTGGTATGCGACTTCCTATCTGGCGATTGACCAGGGACCGATCATTATTATGATTGAAAATCACCGCAGCGGCCTTCCCTGGAAATTATTTATGAGTGCTCCTGAAATTAAAACCGGGATGAAAAATCTGGGCTTTCAGAGCCCGAATTTATAATCGACTTATATAAGTTGAAATGAATAACGATTCAACTACCTCAATAAAAAAAGAATTACTATGAAATTGATACTCCTGTCACTAGGCATTTTATGCAGTCTGCTTATGCCAGAGCATAGCATGGCTCAAAAGAAAAAAACAAAGGCAACTACCACTCCGGCAGTTTTCAATCCGGTCAATCGCCTGAAAAACTTGTCAGATACCGCCTTACTTGAACTGGTTCAAAAACAAACTTTCAGATATTTCTGGGATTTTGGACATCCGGTAAGTGGTATGGCCAGGGAAAGAAGCAACATCGCATTTGATTATGGTGATGAAGTTGTTACCACAGGCGGAACCGGATTTGGTATTATGGCTATGATCGTTGCAGCAGAACGCGGCTGGGTACCGAGAGATTCGGTATCAAACCGACTATTGAAAATGGTCAAATTTCTTTCCAAAGCGGATCATTACCATGGCATTTTCCCGCATTGGCTGAATGGAGGAACCGGAAAGATTATTCCTTTCGGAAGAAAAGATGACGGAGGAGATCTTGTGGAATCTTCATTTTTGTTCCAGGGTCTGATTTGTGCCAAACAATATTTTCAGGGAGAAAATGATACAGAAAGAGATTTAAGAAACCGGATTACGTGGATCTGGGAAGAGGCAGAATGGGATTGGTATACAAGAGGAAACCCGGATCAGTTGTTCTGGCATTGGAGCCCGAATAATGGCTGGGCGATGAATTTTGAATTGCGTGGGTATAACGAAACGCTTATTACTTACATCATGGCGGCGTCGTCGCCGCGTTATCCGATTACTGCCCAGGTCTACAATAAATGCTGGGCGCAAAGTGATCATTTCAAAAACGGCAAAGAATTTTATGGCATAAAACTTCCATTAGGATTTGATTTTGGCGGTCCATTGTTCTTTGCACATTATTCTTTTTTAGGACTGGATCCACGAAAACTGAAAGATCAGTATGCTGATTACTGGGAGCAAAATGTGAATCATACTATGATCAACTACAAACATTGCGTTGCCAATCCCGGGAAATTTAAAGGTTATGGTGAAAACAGCTGGGGATTAACGGCCAGTGATACTTACAATGGATACAATGCTTTTTCTCCAACCAATGATTTTGGTACGATAACCCCAACCGCCGCCCTATCTTCTTTTCCATATGCACCGCAGCAATCGATGAAGGCACTGAGACATTTTTATGATGATCTGGGTGATAAAATCTGGAGTGAGTACGGATTTACGGATGCCTTTAATGAGTCGCAAAACTGGTATGCAAAGTCACATCTGGCGATTGATCAGGGGCCGATTGTTGTCATGATCGAAAACTACCGGACGGGATTGTTATGGAAATTATTCATGAGCAGCCCGGATGTACAAAATGGTTTAAAGAAGTTAAATTTCGAAAGTCCGGCTTTGAAAACAATCAGCAAAAATTAACTGTTTATTGGCTAAAATTCACAACAATTGAAAGCTGTTAACCGCTTTTAGAAATAATAAAATAAATTGTACCTTGATGGCATTTAAGAGCGTTTATGGAATTAAATTCCGTAAACGCTTCCTAACCCGATACAATTTATTATGAGCCTACTACACAGAATTGTAATTCTTTTTGCAGCCATCAATACATTGGCCTTCCCCGTTTCTGCGCAAATGTGGAAAGCTGTTGAGCCTGAAAATCTTCCGGTTAAAAGATTGGAAAATGCCATGGCACAAGCCAACGGAAAACTTTATCTGGTTGGTGGACGGGATATTAAATCGGTGGATGAATATGACCCGAAGAAAAATACCTGGGTCAGCCTGAGCCAGACACCTCTCGAAATGAGCCATTTTCAGGCGGTTTCGTTTCATGGCGAGATCTATGTCCTTGGTGCTTTCACAGGCGGATATCCCCATGAAACACCAATTCCCAATATTTATATTTTCAATCCGGATAAAAATGAATGGCGCAAAGGTCCGGAAATTCCGGAAAACAGAAGACGCGGAGCCGCTGGTGCTTTTGTGTTGAATGATAAGATCTATGTGATTTGTGGTATTCAGGATGGTCACTGGGACGGCCAGGTTGCATGGTTTGATGAATATGATCCGGCTACGAACACATGGAAACAGTTGCCTGATGCGCCAAGAAAAAGGGATCATATACAGGTTGCCGTTGTAGATAACAAACTTTACGTAGCCGGTGGGCGACTTTCAACTGCCAGAATTAATCAGGTACTCAATACCACCATTGCCGAAATGGATGTGTATGATTTCAAAACCGGCAAATGGGAAACACTCGATCCATCCAATAATATTCCGACCAAACGTGCCGGAAATACGACCGTAGTTTTAGGGCATAAAGTACTATTTATCGGGGGAGAAAGCGATGCGCATGTGGAAGCGCATAACGAAGTTGAAGCATTTAACACGCATACCCAAAAGTGGGAAAAGTACCCGTCCCTGCTTCAGGGCAGACATGGTACGCAGGCGGTTACCATGCATAAAAAAGTTTACATCGCAGCTGGTTCTGGCAACCGTGGTGGCGGACCGGACTTAAACACGCTGGAAGTTTTAGAAGATTGACCCATATAATTTCACTTCCTGTTTCATAAATCCTACATTGTAATGTTTAAAAAACTCCTTTCTTTTTGTTTGGTAGTAACTCCTTTTTTTGCTTTTGCACAAAAAAAACAAACTGTTTTCACCCACGCAGATACTTTACGCGGCTCCATAACGCCAGAGCGCTCATGGTGGGATTTGACCTACTACCATTTAAACGTAAAGCCAAATGCAAAAGACAGCACGCTTACAGGCAGCACGCTTATCAATTATAAAGTTTTAAAGCCAAATCAGGTTATACAAATTGATTTGCAGGAACCCTTGAAAATTGAAAAAGTAGTCCAGGATGGCCAGACTTTAACCTACAAAAGAGATGGGAATGCTTTTTTTATCACTTTGACCAAAAAACAGGAAAAGGGGAAATCTGAGTCTCTTGAAGTATTTTATTCGGGAAAACCGCGTTTGGCAAAACGTCCGCCATGGGATGGCGGCGTGCAATGGGTACCTGATGGAAAGGGAAATACAGTAATTTCAACTTCCTGCCAGGGACTTGGGGCAAGTGTGTGGTGGCCTTGTAAAGATCATATGTATGATGAGCCCGACAGTATGATGGTGAGTATTACGGTGCCAAAAGGATTGACGGATGTATCCAACGGAAAACTCCGCAGTGTGGTTGAAAATAATGATGATACGCACACATTTAACTGGGCTGTTGTTAATCCGATCAATAATTATGGCGTCAATATGAATGTCGCAGATTATGTAAGTTGGAAGGAAACTTATAAAGGAGAAAAAGGCGACCTGCCGCTAAGTTTTTATGTTTTACCACAGAATCTTGAAAAAGCAAAAGTCCAGTTTAAACAGGCGAATCAAATGCTGAAAGCTTTTGAACACTGGTTTGGACCTTATCCTTTTTACGAAGATGGCTATAAATTGGTTGAAGTACCTTATCTGGGCATGGAACACCAAAGTTCAGTTACTTATGGTAACGGATATCAAATGGGCTATCTGGGGCGCGATCTTTCAAAAACGGGCTGGGGTTTGAAGTGGGATTTTATCATTATTCACGAAAGCGGTCATGAATGGTTTGCCAACAACATTACCTACAAAGACGCGGCCGATATGTGGATTCATGAGAGTTTTACGAATTACTCTGAAAACCTTTACACGGAATATTATTTTGGCAAAGAAGCTGGTGCAGATTACGTTATCGGAACCCGCGCCCTGATTGCCAATGACATTCCGATCGTCGGGCCTTATGGCGTGAACGAATCCGGGTCGAGAGATATGTATTACAAGGGTGGAAATATTCTGCATACGCTGCGTCAGGTTGTCAATGATGATGAAAAATGGAGACAGATCTTACGCGGGCTGAATAAAACATTCTACCATCAAACTGTTGAAGCTGCTCAGATTGAGGGATATATTTCGAAACAGGCCGGCAGAGATTTCAGTAAGGTTTTTGATCAGTATCTGAGAGATACTAAGATTCCTGTTTTGGAGTATACATTTAAGGACAACAGCGTACAATATCGCTGGGCGAATGTGGTGAGCGGATTTGATATGCCGGTCAAAATAAAATTAGGCGATTCAAAGGAACAATTTATTAATCCTACCGGCGAATGGAAAACTTTAAAAACCAAGGGAGAAAAAACGCTGGTTGTAGACCGCAATTTTTATGTTGAATCAAAAAGTGTTTAAGCTTTAATCCCAACATTCCATAATCAGCAGATCACCCTTTGAGGCGGAAATCCGAACCATACCATCGGTTTCCGCCTCATTGCTATTTCCGGTACGGTGGCCGAGTGTTAGTGTTTCATCATGAAGATTGTATTTCAACCCCGAAGTTTTAATTCCTTCCACCACCCCAACCGGGATAAGAGAAATCGGCGTTTTGGCAACATACCATTTTTCAAAAATGCCTGATAATGGAAAAATTTTTGAAAAATCATCAAACAAAACCAACCGGATTGTTTCTTTATATCGTACCAGATTTGTAATATTTGTTATGGAATGATCTGCGCGACGGCCCGTTGCCCAAACGATATTAGCAGCCGGAAAACCCTCTTCTATTAAATAATCGATCGCTTTTTCAAGATCCGTCTTTTCCTGATCCGGCGTGTGAACGATTTTCAAAGGATACTGGCGGGATCTTATTTCTTCAAAATCATCGATATGATCAAAATCTCCCAGCCATACATCCACCTTTATTCCAAGTTCCAGAACTCTGTAAATGGCATGATCAAGAACCATAACCAACGGACTCCATTCGAGCAATTGCCCTAGCAATTCTTCGCTGCAAGCTTCTCCATTGGCAATGATAAGTGCAGGTTCCTGTTTATCCCTGATAATATGATGTGATGACATAAGTTTGATAGTTCCAATAATCCCCGATTCGAACGAAGTTAAGAAGTAATGAAGAATTTAGAGTCTAAAATAATCATCAGAAATCTTCCTGATTATCCCACCGGCTTTACAACAAGTCCTTCTACTTTTTCACAACGTGTAATAAACCGTTCCAAAAGCGTGGTCCTGATTTCAACAACTATGCGGCATTCCATTTCAAAACTTTGTTCAAATACCGGCAATTCCATTTCCTTGATAATCCGCATCACATCGTTCATTTGGACGTATGAAAATTTAAGCTCATAAATTACAACCAGATGTTTCACTACAATCTCGGCATTTTCCAGCGCATCTTCTGTTGCGGATCGGTATGCATTGATCAGTCCGGGAATTCCCAGTAACGTTCCACCAAAATAGCGAACAACGACAACCAGAATATTGGTTATTTCTTTGGAATAAAGGGTATTCAAAATGGGTCTTCCGGAAGAACCTGAAGGTTCGCCGTCATCACTTAACCGATATTGCATCCTGTCCAGACCAAAGCGGTAGGCATACACATGGTGATTGGCTTTGGGGTGTAGTTCTCTTAATTTTAAAAGATGAACTTTCGCTTCATTTTCTGTTGTAACCGGAAAAAGGAAAGAAATAAATTTGCTTCCCTTATCCTTATAAAACCCTTCGACAGGTCCCGCAATGGTCTTGTAAGTATCTTCAAATAACACGGCTTGCTCTTCTTTTATATCTGTAAAGCAGAATGGTATAAATCAAAGCTGCCGCGGCAAAAGCTGCCATAATCGTAAAAACCAGTGGTAGATTTTCTATTTTGTTTGCAAAAACCGCGGCTGACAGAAAAGCGCCAAGCCCAATTCCTGCTTCAAGGGAAATGTACATAGAGGCAATGGCGCGGCCTCTGTTGTGGTCATTACTCAAATCGACCGTCCAGGCTGAAAGTACCGGAGATAATATTCCCATGGAAATTCCAAAAAATGCGGCTCCTGTTACAAAAAGGAAGACGGAATCTGCATAACCGGTGATGATCATCGACACGATCAGAATACCACATCCGGCAATGGTTACCGGTATCCGGCCTTTCCTGTCAGAAAGTTTTCCGGCTACAAAACGGATCAATATGGAAAATAAAGTAAATACCATAAAATAAATCCCACGGTTTGAGAGTCCGAGATGCTCACTAAAATCAGGGCTTAAAGTTGCCACTGCACCAAAACCAAAGTAAGCCAGAAAAGTTACAAAAGCCGGACTGAAAACATCAGGCTCAAAAATATCCCTCCAGGTTATCTTAAACGCTTTTACAGAAAGCCGCTCCTTTTCAGCCAGCGTTTCTTTCATATTGAAAAGAATAACAATGGACATAAGAGCAAAAAGCGAGGAAGTATAAAAAAGTGCATTGATTGAAAAAGACTGGCTGATCATACTACCAATGGCCGGCCCGAAAGCAGAACCAACGCCCATACACATGCCGTGAATTCCCATGGCCTCCCCTCTCCGATTGGCAGGAATAATGTCTGCAATATAGGCTGCGGTCCCTGTTGGTTTAAAACCTGTGGAGAATCCGTGCACTAATCTTAATAACAAAAACGGCATTACCGTGGTAAAAACAGGATATAAAAATCCGCATATAAAGCAGACCAGTGAGCCAAATGCCATCACCGGCACACGACCGACCCGATCCGTCAACCGGCCGCTAAAAGGTCTTGATATTCCGGCAGTTAAGGTAAATAATCCTATAATAAAACCCTTATATTCAGCGCCTCCCATGGCTGACAAATAGCTTGGGAGCTCGGGGATAAGCATATTGAAACTTGAAGAGAAAAGAAAGGAACTCGTACCAAGCAACCAAAATTGCAGTGTAAATATTCCGGGAGAAGCCGTATTTTGCATCCCGTAAATTTACAACTATCTTGGGGAAATAGTTGAAAGTAGCGCGTTGAAAGTTAAAAGTTAAAGGTCGAGCGTTGAAAATCATCGAAGTGTGAATACCGGCACCTAACTTTCTTAGTAAGCTTTAACTGCTTAGTTTTCTTCTGCGCGGGTACGCACTTTCAACTTTCCACTCTCAACTTTAACTGAAAAATGGTCAGAATATTCTATAAAGAAGGGCGGTTAATAAAACGCGAAAACGATATTCGCGAGCTTGGAAAGGTCCAAAACCTTGTCTGGGTGGATCTTCAGTCTCCCTCGGCCGAAGAAGAAGAATGGGTTGAAAACAAATGTGATATCAGTTTTCAAACGCCTCAGGAAATTGTTGAAATTGAAAGCAGTTCGCGGTTTTTTGAACAAAATGAAACGATCAATGCCAACTCCAACTTTTTGAGCATCGACAGAGATGGTTATAAAACCTATCCTGTATCATTTATTCTTCATAAGAATATACTTTTCACTTACCGGCGCGGTGATTCCAAAACCTTTGCGGATACAGTAAAGAAAATGAAAGTAAGCCCGGATACCTTTCAGACCGGTGTGGATTTTATGCTGATGCTGCTCGAAACAAGGATTGAAGCTGACGCCGATTCACTTGAAGCTATATCAAGAGATATTTCACAGATCAGTAAGGATCTGGCTCACGAGCAAAAAGCGAGGCAGGAAGTGCTGATCCGCATCAGTGCATTGCAGGAAACGACGATGATGCTGCGGGAGACCAGTATTGATAAACAGCGCGTACTTTCCGGAATTTTACGCAGTCAGTATTTCCCGGAAGACCGCAAGGAACATTTGCGGATTATATTGAAAGATATCAGCTCACTTCTGGAATATACCACTTTCAATTTTGAACGACTGGAATATCTGCAAAATACCTTTATGGGTTTGATCAACCTTGAACAAAGTCAGGTGATCAAGATTTTCACCGTTGTGACAATCATTTTCATGCCGCCTACCCTTATTGCAGGGATTTTTGGTATGAACTACACCCAGATCCCATCCACCGAAGAGCCCTGGGGTTTCTGGGTTTCCCTGCTTCTGATGGTACTTTCCTCGCTGGTTGTACTCTGGTTCTTCAGAAGAAAAAGATGGATTTAATTATTGATTTCATTTCACTCCAATTTTCATGACTATCAATTCATCGGCTTCCATTGAACTGACATTTGCTGAAACTGAAAAAGATCTTGAAGAAATTCTGGCTCTTCAGCAACTTAATTTAAAAACCAACGTCTCAGAAGAAGTAAAAAAAGATCAGGGTTTTTTGACCGTCTGTCACAGTAATGATCAGCTGGAAATCATGCGGAGTTTAACCCCGCAGATCATTGCAAAAGCGGACGGCAAAGTTGTGGCATTTGCACTCGCCATGCTGCCATCTATGGGAAAACTGATTCCGGACCTTCAACCCATGTTTGATATCGTGGACGACATTGAGTGGAAGGGCAGGATGATCAGAGATTACAAATACTACATGATGGGGCAAATATGTGTAGCAGCCGATTTCCGTGGACAAGGGATTTTTGAAAAATTATACCACACACATAAAAAATTTTATGAAAAAGAATTTGACTTATGCATTACAGAAATTTCGACTTACAATACCAGATCTCAGCGGGCGCATGAAAAAGTAGGTTTTGAAACAATACATTTCCATAAGGATCACGTTGATGAGTGGAATGTGGTGGCCTGGGAACTAAAAAAGAATGTGATGCCTTAAAGGGGTAACAGGTAATAATACAATTCGAGATTTCCGTATTTTACGATCCTGCAATTGCAATATTGCGTGTTAAATTATTATTTTTCAACCCGGCCAGAAATATCATAAAAAAAATAAAAACTTTTTTTATGATGTGTAATAAACAGTAAATCAATTATTTCAACTACTCAACCCATTGAAAAAGTACAATTAATATTTAGAATGTTAATGGATATTATGCTGAATTTAATATGTACAGTTTTCTTTCTTCCAACCCTTTTTCCTGAATCAGTGTCATAATTGTAATGGCATAAAACTTGCAACAGATTACGTTATTATCAGGTATAGTCTATTTAGGGAGACAAAAAAATTTACCTGACGCGAATCATGGTTTCTATGCGATGGGCAGTGGCAGGATTAAACGATGCTTTGAAATTATCTCGGAGAGCGTTTTAAAATGAGCAATGAAACTTATGAAATGGCGTTTCAATTCCAGGTTGTGAGAATCATCTGCCATAGGCTGATTTAGTAAAACCGCTATACCCACTTTAAAATAATGTATTTTAAAAGGTATGAGGTTATTCAATTCATTTAACTAAATAACCGACTGAATGAAAAGTATCTCGGTAATAATTCCTAATTACAATGGGAAGCATTTATTTGAAAAGTATTTTGGACATAACTTCCATGTACTGATGTCTATCAAGACGGAAGTTGAAATCATTGTAATTGACGATGCGTCAACCGACGAATCTGTGGAATATTTGCAACAGAATTATGGAGACACCATCACACTTCTGAAAAAAGAAACAAACTCCGGATTTTCTGAAACGTGCAATCTGGGAATCAAGCAGGCAAACAATGATTTAATTTTCCTTCTCAACACAGATGTTACGCTGGAAGAAGGTTATATAGAAAAGCTTTACAAATATTTTGAGAAAGGTGATACTTTTGGAGTAATGGGGCGAATCATCGGTATGGATGATGACCTGATCCGTGAAGCAGCCCGCGAGCCAAAAATCAGCGGCCGCAAAATAAAATCGTCTGACCTTTTTCACCTTCAAAACATCAATGCCTTAACACCTACTTTTTACCTTTCCGGGGCAAACGCTTTAATGGATACCAAAAAATTGAAAACCATTAATGGTTTCAATGAAATGTTTAACCCTTATTATGGCGAAGATCAGGAATTGTCAATCCGGGCATGGCGAATGGGTTGGAAATGTTATTATGAACATAACGCAGTTTGTCGTCATGAAGTAATGGCAAGCACAAAAAACCATAATCCTAAAAAAGCGATTAAAAGGATCCACTTCAGAAATCGTTATTACGTTCATTATCTGCATTTACAAGGTATAGATCTTACACTTTGGCATATGCAGATTTTATTATGTGATGTCCTGCTTGGAATTTTGTCATGCCAGTTTTATAAAGCGGAAGCCTACATGGATTTCCGCCGAAACCGTCAGGGATTAATAATGAAGAAAAGTGCTTTTACAAGACAAATGAAGAGAAATCATTCCAATATTGGTATTATTGACGTGATAGAAAATATCAAGATGATGCTGAAATATCAGCATGTAATTAAGTTGTGATTAAAATAATAATCGTAGGAATCTTATTCAATCACTAGCTAAAACCAAGCGATATTTCAATAATCTTTTTGCAAAGTATTCCACAAAAAGATAAAGCCCTTTCAGCACTGTTGCAAGGGCTATTTTTTTGTTTTAGGCCAGAATTTAAAATTTTCTCCGCAAATCCGGGCCAATATAAGAGTAAATCAGAAAGTTATATTTTTGATCAAATTCTCCTTGAAATTCCGACGCAAAGCATGTAGATTTGTTTTCCGCAGCAACAAATTTAATGCAACATCCACACTGCTGCAATTGACTATCTGATCCTTATAAATAATTTGAATTAATTATGTCACAAGAAGTTACTAAACAGGAGCCCCTGTTGATAGAAGATCCGTTGCGTTTTGTGTTATTTCCTATCAAACACACGGACATCTGGGAAATGTACAAACGACATGAAGCATCATTCTGGACCGCGGAGGAAATTGACCTGTCACAGGATCAAAAAGACTGGGAAAATCTGAATGATGGTGAGCGCCATTTCATTTCTCATATTCTTGCATTTTTTGCAGCGTCGGATGGTATTGTCAATGAAAATCTTGCTGTGAACTTTCTTAGTGAAGTGCAATATGCGGAGGCTAAATGTTTCTATGGTTTCCAGATTGCCATGGAAAACATCCATTCTGAAACATACTCTTTGCTCATTGATACTTATATCAAAGATCCGGCTGAAAAAGATCATTTGCTTCGCGCCATTGATACAGTTCCATGTGTTCAGAAAAAAGCTGAATGGGCACTAAAATGGATTAACAGTCCCGTTTTTGCAGAAAGGATTATTGCTTTTGCGGCAGTTGAAGGAATCTTCTTTTCAGGATCTTTCTGCTCAATTTTCTGGCTAAAAAAACGTGGTTTAATGCCTGGATTATCGTTTTCGAATGAATTGATTTCAAGAGACGAAGGACTTCATTGCGAATTTGCCTGTCTGTTATATACGCAACACATTGTAAACCAGTTACCTCAGGAAAGAGTAATTGAAATTATGATGGATGCGGTTAAAATCGAACAGGAATTTGTTACTTCCGCCCTACCAGTTTCATTGATTGGAATGAACGCGGAACTGATGAATCAGTATATTGAATATATCGCCGATTTCTGGCTGGAAAGATTGGGTTGTCCGAAACAATTCGGTTCTACAAATCCTTTCGACTTTATGGAATTGATATCATTACCCGGAAAAACTAACTTCTTTGAAAAACGGGTTGGCGATTATCAAAAAGCGGGTGTGATGAGTGGATTGCAGGATAAAGATTCCGCACATAAAATTTCTTTTGATTCAGATTTCTGATTAACAGGCCTTATAATCACCGGAATAAAATTTCCGATGATTATAAGGCCTTCTTTTATCAAGATTTTATACTGACAGTTGACACTAAGATTTTTTCCACTTTCCAATTTCCGACGCCACTTCAATCGGAGTGATCTGTTTCATACATTCACATTTTGAAACATCATGCTCGCATTTATTGCAGGCCGACTTCCCTACTAAATATGCTGCTTTTGGACCTATCGGTGCCCAGCGTCTTGGAAAAAGCGGGCGCATTGGCGGATACAAACCAAGTGCGTTATTCCCAAGTGCAGCGGCAATATGCAATGGCCCTGTGCTGGCTGCAATTAATCCGTTGGAATGATAAATAAATGAAATAAACTCTCTCAGACTCATCATTCCCGTCATATCCACCACGTGCTCCGGAAGCTGAGAAAGCCAGCCGCGCATGGAAACACCGTCGGCTTTTGTGCCCGAAATGAATATTTTATACTTATCTTTTGGTAAAAGATGGATCAGATCTGCAAAGTTTTCCAACCCCCATTCCCTTGCACTTTTATTGGATTTCGGGTGTAAAATAATATTCAGCCTGTCTTTTTGTAAATAAGCAAGCAACCGTTTTGGCAACGGTGAAATATTTGTCATTCTGAAATGACGGAAGATATCATTTAAAGGCACCAACTCTTCGATGTCAAGTGCTTTTAATAGTTTTATATTCAGTTGCGCTTCGTGCAGATCAGATCCTCTGCGACTTAATTTCACCAGTTTGTTACAGGTCATCCAATGAAACCAACGATTTGTAGTGCCAATTCTTACCGGAATTTTTGCATCCTGCGCTAGTTTAGCAATTTTCTTATTTGGTAAAACGTGAACAATGGCGTCATATTTTTCCTTCTTCAAAAATGCTATCTGATCGTCATACTCCAATTTATTTATTATGTCAATATTGATAAACTTATCTATTGCAGTACAGGTTTTCACAACATCTTCGGTGTAAGATTTACCTAGAAAATGCACCTCAGAAATATCTTTATGGTCTTTTAGAATATCACAGACTGGAATTGTCAGAATCACATCTCCGATTGCATCTATTCTGCTGACCAGAATTTTAAGCTTTTTTTTCAACATTTCTTCAATCATCGTTTGCCACTGACGGGTTAGGGCATATTTTTATTCCTTAAATTATCAAGCCATTATCGTAAATGAATATAGTAAAATTTGCTGTTTTTGATGCAATTTCCTATAATAAAATAGTTAAAATATTATAATTTAATGACTATCCCGTTTTTCAATTTTTGTTATCCACTAGGACAGACTATCCAAGCTCTTCGATTGTTTTCCAGACCAGCTCACTTTCATAGCCTTTTCCCAATGCAAAGCGGGCTAGTTTTTGCCTGAGTTTAAATTTGTCCGTTTCTGTCCTGGCCAGAAGTTCTCTTTTTTTGGTTAACAATTCTTTCAAACCCGTTTGATATGCCTGTTCCGGAATCTCTTTCATTCCTTGCTGAATGCTGTAATCTGTAAGTCCGCGACGATGAAGTTCCTGTTTAATTTTCATTTTGCCCCAGTTTTTCATTCTGAATTTCCCGCCTGCATAGGTCTTGGCAAAACGCTCTTCACTCAAATAATTCATGGTGATCAGCTCAGCTATGATCTCATCCGCTTCTTCTCCCCATACTTCCCACTTCTGTAACCGCTTCCGCACCTCATCCTGAGTCCTTTCCTGATAGGCACAATAAGAGGCCGCTTTTTGAAGAATGAGACGATCCATACTGAAATTGAAGTGATAAAGTTTATTTGACAATGAGACGCAAGAATAAAGATAAAATATCAACTATGAATAACTATTTTTGGTAAAACATCCTTAAAAAATCCGCATTGCCCCCTAAACGATTGACCTATATGATTTTTGAAAGACGTACTTTTTTAAAATTTTTCCCAGCAATATCCGGACTGCCCTTTTTGAATTTAACTAAAAATGAGCCAGGTGCTGCTAAATTGGCTCTACGCTTTATTGTTGCATCCGACGGCCATTATGGTCAGCCGGATACAGATTTCAAAGCATACCACAGTGATTTAATTGGCTGGATAAATCAGGAAAAAGTGCAAAAAGGCGTGGATTTTACCGTTATCAACGGCGATTTAATTCATGATGATCCGACGCTTTTGTATGACGTTAAATCTACATTCGAAAATCTTCGCGTTCCTTATTATGTAACACGGGGGAATCATGATAAAGTAGGTGTTGATGTATGGCAAAGCACCTGGGGCTATCCTACCAACCATAGTTTTGCCAAAGGAGAATATGCTTTTATTCTGGGCGATACTTCCAATGAAAAAGGAGAATACGTTTGTCCTGATATTCAATGGTTAAAGTCTGAAATCGATAAATATTCTACTGCAAAAGGAATTTATATTTTCTTACATATCACACCCGAAAAATGGACTTCCGGTGGCGTAGCCTGCAAGGAAGTAACTGCATTGTTTGAAAAAACGCCTAATGTAAAAGCAATTTTTCACGGCCATGATCACGACCAGGACAGCCAGAAAAACCTGGGTGGAAAACCATATTTCTTTGATGGACACTTCGGCGGAAATTGGGGTACAACTTACAAAGGTTATAGAGTAGTCGAAATATATCAGGATGAAACCTGGCAAACATATCAATATAATCCAACTGCGGCACCCATTTTGAATTCGTTTTCCGGGAAGAAATAAATCCGACATTTCGTTACTAGCAACGGGTCTTTTAGTCTTATTTTAAAAACTTAAATGACTTTAAAATATGAAAATGCGACCATAGAAGACTTTAGAAGTCTGATTATAACAGTAGACGAATTTTACAAATACCTGGCTGAAGAAAAAAATGAAGTTTACGACGCTGATAAAGCAAACACCAGGAATAAAAGATATCTCCGCAAATTTTTAGAGGATGATAATTGTACATACATCATTTGTAAGAGAGAAAAGAAAATCGTGGGATATGGTTTTTTAAGCATTGAAAAGGCAAACCAAAAAGTGGCCTATATTAATGAGTTTTTTGTTTTACCCGAAGATCGAAAAAAAGGTATAGGCTATTCCATATTGCTGGAAAGTCTGAAATGGCTTAGAAGTAAAAATTGCAAAACAACAATTCTTTCTGTAAACCAGAAAAATAAATCCGCTATAAATCTGTATCAAAAGGCCGGGTTTTCTTTAAATGAACCGTCCTATGTTGATATGAGTTTTACGATTAGATAGCTAGTCAGATATAAATAAACAAAAGCGAAATGAATCGATCATTTCGCCTTTGTTTATTATAAAACCTGTCGGATTACAAAACTCTGATTAAATGATTTTTCTTGCCCTTTGATACAAGAATAAATCGGTCTTGTAATAGTTGAAAATCAGCAAGAGACTGTTCCGGCGACGAAACTTTTACTTTATTAATACTAACCGCGTTTTGTTGCAACGCACGACGCGCTTCACCTTTTGACGGATATATTTCTGCATTCGTTACAGTTGAGATCAGGTCAAGCACATTTGCACTTGAATCCCAATCTGCACGGGGAATTTCTGTTTGGGGTACTCCGTTAAAAATTGTATCAAATTCGTCAATCGCTATACTTTGCAGCGTTTCCAAAGTAGCTTTTCCAAACAAAACATCTGATGCTTTTAATACCAATTGGTAATCGCGTTCTGAGTGGATTCTTGTTGTCAGCTCGGCTGCCAAAGCCTTTTGCATGATTCTCAGATGTGGTTCAGCAGCATGACTACTTTCCAAAGCTTCAATTTCTTCTTTTGATTTAAGAGAAAAAACACGCAAATATCTTGGAGAATCTTCGTCACTTTGATTTAACCAGAATTGGTAAAATTCAAAAGGTGAAGTTCTGGCGGCATCCAGCCAGATATTTCCACCTTCGCTTTTCCCAAATTTCGATCCGTCCGATTTCGTAACCAGAGGCGTTGTTAAAGCATAAGCTTTGAAATAACCTTCCTCATCTCCTTCCTTACGTCGAATAATTTCCGTTCCGGTTGTGATATTTCCCCACTGATCCGAACCGCCCATTTGCAAACGGACGTTTTTATGTTTGTATAAATGATAAAAATCGTAGCCCTGCAAAAGCTGGTATGAGAATTCGGTAAAAGAAATTCCCGTTTCCAGGCGTTTTTTAACAGAATCCTTAGACATCATATAGTTAACCGACAAATATTTACCGGCCTCACGAAGGAACTGAAGAAATCCAATTTCTTTGAACCAGTCGTAGTTGTTAACCATCTCAGCGGAATTTTCACCACAATCAAAATCAAGGAATTGCTCTAATTGTTTACGGATTCCTTCCTGATTGATATGCAATGTATCCTCATCTAAAAAAGAACGCTCTGCTGCTTTAAAAGACGGATCACCGATCATTCCTGTCGCTCCTCCAATTAATGCGATTGGCTTATGTCCTGCCTTTTGTAAGTGAACAAGCAACATGACAGTCGCCAGATTACCGATATGAAGGGAAGCAGCCGTTGGGTCAAAACCGATATAACCGGCGGTCATTTCTTTATTAAGTTGCTCATCCGTTCCTGGCATCATGTCGTGCAACATCCCGCGCCAGCGCAATTCTTCAATGAAATCGGTTCTCATTTTTATACTATTTGGCAATTTTTAAAATCAAGCTGCAAAGATAGATTGATTTTGGTAAACGTCGCAGATTTAGGAAAGCTATCTGGTTTGATGTATGAAATTAGAAATCAATTCCTGCATTAATGTAAATTAGATTGTTTATTTTAGAACTATAAAAAGAAATTATTAAATAAAAATATCATCCACATGCTATCCAAACTAAACATTTTACTATTCTACACATCATTATTCTGTATTGTTTCAAATCCGGATTTTGCCCAGCAGCCGACAACATACTGCAATCCAATGGATATTGATTATAAATACAATTTTGAACAGTTGAATGAAAAGATTTCTTATCGCTCTGGGGCCGATCCGGTTATCGTCAATCATAAGTCAGAATATTTTCTTTTTGTAACCATTTCCGGTGGATACTGGCACTCGAAGGATATGCTGAACTGGAAGTATATCACGGCAAATCGCTGGCCTTTTGAAGATATGTGCGCACCTGCCGCCGTATCGGTTAAGGATACATTATTTCTATTTCAATCTACTTTTGAATCCCGTCCAATCCTTTATTCGGTAGCCCCTGAAAAAGGAATCTGGGAATTCTATAATCGCTGGACGCCGCGTTTACCCAAAGATATTGGCCCCTGGGACCCTGCACTTTTCCACGATCCTGATACAGACCGCTGGTTTATGTATTGGGGTTCTTCCAATGTTTATCCGATTTTTGGTGCGGAACTAGATCATTCGAAAAAACTGGCTTTCAAAGATCAGTACAAATCCATGTTCTGGCTAAACCAATATGAACATGGCTGGGAGCGCTTCGGCCCGAATCATTCAGATCCTTTCAAACCTTTTACAGAAGGTGCCTGGATGACAAAATATAAAGGAAAATATTATCTGCAATACGGCGCGCCGGGGACGGAATATAATGTATATGCCAACGGCACTTATGTAGCAGATGATCCGCTCGGCCAATTTACATATGCGCCATATAATCCGGTTTCTTACAAACCCGGAGGATTCGCGACTGGCGCAGGGCATGGGAATACATTTCAGGATAATTATGGCAATTACTGGAACACAGGCACATCCTGGATCGGATTAAACTGGGCGATGGAAAGGCGCATTGTGATGCATCCGGCGGGTTTTGATAAAGATGGACAAATGTTTGCCAACACGCGTTTCGGCGATTTTCCACATAAAATGACTACGAAAAAGTGGAATGGAAAAGGCGATGAATTGTTTACAGGCTGGATGCTTTTGTCTTATAAAAAACCAGTTACGGCATCATCCACACTGGATACTATGTCAGCCAGTAAAATCACTGATGAAAATCCGCGGACCTTCTGGGCAGCGAAACAAAATAAACCTGGCGAAACACTCACGGTCGATCTGCTAAAAGAACAGGAAGTAAAAGCCATTCAGATAAATTATACGGACTACAAATCTGATATTTTTGATAACAAGCCGGAACAGGTATATACTGAATTTAAAATTCTGGTTTCCCCTGACGGTAAAAAATGGGAGGTTGTAAGTGATCTAAGTAAAGAACCAAAACGCGACCGTCCTTGTGCTTATATCGAATTGAAGAAACCTGTAAAGGCGCGTTATGTCCGGTATGAACATGTTCATGTTGCTTCTCCCGTTTTAGCAATAAGTGAAATCAGGGTTTTCGGAAATGGTTTTGGAAAAATACCTGCCACACCTCGAAAATTTACAGCCGTTCGCCAGAAAGATCAGCGAAATGTAGATTTGAGCTGGGAGAAAGTACCAGGTGCCGTGGGTTATAACGTACTATGGGGCATTGCTCCTGACAAATTATATCAAACCTATCAATTCTGGAATGACGAGCCAAATACATTTGAACTGCGGGCTTTGAATGTTGGCGTGCCATACTATTTTGCTATTGAAACTTTTGATGAGAATGGGGTTTCAGCGGTGAGTGAAGTGGTTGGGATTAAATAATCCTTTACATTTTATTCAAATTTTGCTTATATCAACTTTCAACAAGGAGGTGCAAAAGCTAAATTGTATATTTGATTTATATTAAATCTGACCAGTTTAATCGGGATTATAAATCAAATTCATCAGCAATTTTGACATGAGCAATATTAAATTATTTGAAGAAAAGAAAGTTCGTAGCCATTGGGATGCAGAGAAAGAGGTTTGGTATTTTCTATTACGGATGTTGTATCCATTCTTACGGAAAGTATCGATCCGCTGGCCTATTGGCGCAAACTAAAAGAGCGCTTAAAAAAAGAAGGAAATCAAACCGTGACAAACTGTCACGCTTTGAAAATGGTTGCAGCGGACGGAAAAATGCGTTTAAAGGATGTTGCTGATACTGAACAACTTTTAAGAATTATTCAATCCGTCCCATCTCCAAAAGCCGAACCTTTTAAACAATGGCTTGCAAAAGTTGGTTACGAGCGTATGCAGGAAATTGCAAATCCGGAACAAAGTCTGGACCGTGCAAGAGAAAACTGGCAAAAACTGGGTCGAAGTGAAAAATGGATTCAGCAAAGAATGAGCGGACAAGAAACCCGGAATAAATTAACGGATTACTGGAAAGATAGCGGCGTCGAAAAAAAAGATGAGTTTGCTTTGTTAACCAACATTATTCATGAAGAATGGACAGGATTAACAGTAAAAAAACATAAAGACTTGAAAGGTTTGAAGACCCAAATTCTTCGCGACCACATGAGTGAGGCAGAGCTAATTTTCACGCCTTAGCTGAATTATCAACAAGACAAATTGCAGAAAGTGAACAAGCACAAGGCCTTAATGAGAATGCAAAAGCAAGCAAAAAAGGTGGTTCAGTAGCTAAAAACGCAAGAAAAGAACTTGAAGGGCAAACTGGGAAAAGTGTTGTAACAGGTGATAACTTTTTACCTCCAACAGCGAGTATAAACGAAATCTCATAGGGAAATGACTAAATCTCAAACTCCGGTTTCTCCTCATCCAGAAATACAATCCCTTCATAAACAGCTGAAACCGGCATTGTAAAATCTAAGAGATCAAAAGAAATAATTGCATCTGGTTTCTTAAAGGACTGATAAGTCCAGACGCCTTCCTGATCTGTTTTTGTGTAAAGCTCAACATAACATTCGTATTGAGAAACGAGCAGGTAGTATTGTAAAGAAGAAATTTTGAGATATTCCCTAAGCTTATATCCCCTATCACGGCCGGATGAAAATTCTGAGCTCACCTCTGCCAAAAGAAATGGCCGGCGTGCAATTGTTTTTGTAGTAATGCCTTCTGATTGTTGTATCAACATCACATCAGAGCTGAAATAATTTTCAACAGTTTCCAAAATCACATTTTCAGCCGCAAAAATTGATTGTGATTGAGGAATAGCTACATTAAAGGATTTTATAATGCTATGAATTATTCTATTGTGATTCCCCGATTCTTCTGGAAGTATAAATAAATGCCCATTATAACATTCACATCGGGCTCCATTTATTTTCCTGAACCTCAATAACTTGGAAAGATTATTATTTTTGCCCGACATATGATCGTATTAATATTTTAAATATAATACGCTGTTTCTATCATAAAGTCATTATTCACCCCGCCACAACAAAGAACTATCCCCATAACTCAAAAACCGATACCCATTATCCATTGCCTCTTTATATATCCGCTGCCAATCCTCTCCTACCAAAGCTGCTACCAATAAAATCAACGTTGAGCCAGGCTGATGATAATTGGTTATCAATCCTTTGCACAAACGAAACTTATATCCAGGAAATATAAAGATCTCCGTTTCACCAACAATTTCATCCAGTTTCTCCGAATCCATATAATTAGCAATTGCTGTTAACGATTCGTGAGCTGTCGGAAGTTCATCCGGCGAAAACGGGTATGGATAAAGTTTTTCAATGTTGAAAACTGTTGTTTCAGCTCTGAACAATTTTACGCCATACCAGTACAAACTTTCCAGTGACCGCAATGAAGTGGTGCCAACAGGAACGATGGATTCAGTATTTTTAAGCAGTTCGTCAATTAACTGACGGGAATATACAACCTGTTCGGAATGCATTTTATGCTCCGTAACCGAGTTCGCTTTTATTGGCTGAAACGTGCCGGCTCCTACGTGTAAGGTAAGAAATGAGCGCCGGATACCCTTTTTGGCCAGATTACTGAAAACATTTTCCGTAAAATGTAGTCCGGCAGTTGGCGCTGCTACCGCTCCGTTCTGGCGCGCATATACGGTTTGATAGGTTTGTTTATCTCCTTCTTCCGTATCTCTTTTAAGATATGGCGGCAGAGGAATTTCGCCCAGTGCCTGCACAATATCGAGAAATTCAATATCCTGATCCCACCAAAGTCTGACATGATTTTTTTCATAATCATGATAAGCAACCCTGAGTTTCACAGATAAACCGTTTACCATCAGATCCGTAGAAAGCGTATCAGTCAATTTAAAACGCTTTTTATTGCCAATCATACATTCCCAAACGCAGAAATCACGGACGAGCATTGCATCGTTAATGATCCTTGTCGGTAATTCGGGGTGTAATAAAAGGATTTCAATTGTAGCACCGGTTTCCTTTTGGAAGTAAGCGCGCGCAGGAATTACTTTGGTATCATTAAAAACCAGAAGCGTATTTTCCGGCAGATTTTCAACCAGATCCGTAAATTTCTGGTGTTGAATATTGCCCTGATTATAAACTAAAAGTTTGGAGCTATCACGTGGATCTAATGGATAACGTGCAATACGCTCGTCAGGCAAATCATAATTAAAGGATTCTATACGAATAGATTCAGCCCTTTCCAGCCAATTATTTTCCATCTGATCTTAGTAAGTATCTTCCTCTTCCGGTGTTGGTGTTTTTAAAAAACGTAGTGGAAAAAGGAAAATCAATAACAACAGCGCAAGTCCCAAATAAGAAACCCATACAAAATCAAAAACGCTTAGTTTAAACTGATTGCTGTTGATGGTTGCCAATGCAAGAAGACTAAATCCGATCACCGTGTTAATCCCGGCCACAATACAAAACAACCAGTTAATTAAGTGTTCGTTCAATAAAGGTCTATACTGAGGCAGAGCCCAAATTTTTCTATTGGGAATAGGAAAATGCGAAGCTTCAATTTTGGGAATCCGTTTTGCAAATGCACTGATCACTACATTATTCAGGATGAAAAAACCCATAATAATATAAAACAAATGTTCTTTATTGACATAAATTTCTGCCAGCCCCGAAGCTGCAAAATCCACTGCAACCTGCTCTGGGAAAACAGAATATGTCCACATCAACGAGCCGATAACAAACAGCATCGAGAACCAACGCCATACTTTTATACTAAATGTTCCAATTTTCATGAAATAATAATCCTCCTTATCTTTTCTGTTTTCGCCATAAATTCGGGTGCAAAATTAGGTTGGAGACTTTCCAAAACCTAATCACTATGTGAGTATATGAATTTATTAATCTCACTCCATCAATATTTCATAACATTTCAATTGATAAGCCGCAGAGCGGCGTAATATTTGTAGCATTGTAATTGTCGTTCCGATACATAAAGGTACAGCGTACCGAAACAATTTATAACCATCATCTTTTCAATGAAAATATATACCAAAACCGGCGATAAAGGCACGACTTCTCTAATCGGTGGTACAAGACTCAGCAAGGCTCATATCCGTATTGAAGCTTATGGAACCGTTGACGAATTGAACAGTTACATCGGTCTGCTCCGTGATCAGCCTGTCAATGAAAACCGTCGTGATTTATTGAAAGAAATCCAGGACAGATTGTTTACGATTGGCTCTCATTTGGCTTCTGAACCAGAGCAAACAAAGAAAATTCTTCCCGACCTGTCAGAGAATGATATCAAGGTTCTGGAAGAGGAAATGGATAAAATTGATGCGGTCGTTCCTGCGCTTCGTGCCTTTGTGCTTCCGGGAGGCCATCAATCCGTATCATTTGGTCATGTAGCCCGTACCGTTTGCCGCCGGGCCGAACGTGGCGTGATCCACTTACAAACGCAGGAAGAAGTTGAAGAAAGCGTGGTAAAATACCTTAACCGCCTGTCTGACTACCTTTTTATGTTATGCCGCGCTATGACTTTTGAGCTCGGAATTGAGGAAGTTACCTGGAAACCACGTATTGCCTCAAAAAATTAATTGTTATACTAAATATCTTCCTTTTGTTAGTTTAATTTGATTAAATTGCGAAACCAATATAATTCCCAGGAACTACTTAATTTTCAGCATAAATTTAGGGCTTATGACTGCCGACACATTGCAAATAGAGATTCAGCAAACAAATAATTCACGTTTGCAGGAGGTTGATTTTAACAATCTTGTTTTTGGCCGGAACATCGCCGACCATATGTTCATTGCCGAATACCGTGATGGTCAGTGGCAAAATTCACGGATCGTCCCTTACGGCGACCTTTCACTAAGTCCCGCCACCGCAGCATTACACTACGGCCAGGCGATTTTTGAAGGTATGAAAGCCTATAAAAGCGAAGAAGGTGACACGCTACTTTTCCGCGCGATTGATAACTGGAAACGTTTCAACAAATCCGCGGAACGCCTGTGTATGCCAACCATTCCTGAGGAAGTTTTCATGGGTGGCCTAACAGAATTGTTGCGCCTGGATGCTGCATGGGTTCCTTCACAAGAAGGCTGCTCATTATATATCCGTCCATATATGTTCTCAACTGACGCATATATTGGTGTAAAACCATCTGATACCTATACATTTATCATTTTCACATGCCCGGTAGGAACATATTATGCGAAACCTCCGCGTGTAAAGGTTGAAACACATTTTATCCGTGCTGCCGAAGGCGGAGTTGGTGGAACGAAATGCGCTGGAAACTATGCCGGTTCACTTTATCCTGCAAAACTTGCTCAGGAAGAAGGTTATGATCAATTGATATGGACAGATGCCCGCGAACATGCCTATATTGAGGAATCCGGAACAATGAATGTGATGTTTGTGATTGACGGAAAACTGGTAACTCCTTTTGTTTCTGATACAACGCTTGACGGGATCACCCGTAAAAGTATTGTTGCAATTGCCAATCACTGGGGAATTCCGGTTGAAGAACGCAGAGTTTCTGTCAAAGAAATTATTGAGGCCTTGAAAGAAAACCGTTTGGAATCTGCGTTTGGTGCAGGAACAGCCGTAGTAGTTTCTCCGTTTGCCACGATTGCTTATGAAGGTGTTGACTACGCGCTTCCTGAGTTGAAACAAGATTCATTCGTAAATAAAGTGAAAGATTATCTTACTGAAATCCGTACAGGAAAAACAGAAGATATATTTGGCTGGACTTTGAAAGTCTAAAAAAATAAATCAGTTGAAGTGGGCGGCAGAAATGTCGCCCATTTTTTTTTGCCAGAAAAATAAATGTCATTTATAGTCAAGGTTGGTCATTTGTCATCAATTTCAGTACAATACCTGACCATAAATGACAATCTTTGACTTGACATCATGGATAGCCAGCATTTATTCTAACATTTATAAATGAAAATTCAACGCGTCGATTTCCTGGTTATTATCGCCTATCTGGTTATGGTAACTGTTATAGGTATCGTACTAAAAAAACAGGCTGGACGAAGTAAAAATGATTATTTGCTAGGCGGAAAATCAATGCCGTACTGGATGCTGGGTGTTTCCAACGCTTCGGGCATGTTTGATATTTCGGGTACAGCCTGGATGGTTGCGATCATGTTTGTTTATGGGGTAAAAAGTATCTGGCTCCCCTGGCTATGGCCGGTTTTCAACCAGATCTTTATGATGGTTTATTTATCCATCTGGCTGCGCCGATCCAATGTTTCTACTGGTGCAGAATGGATGCTGACGCGTTTTGGAAATAAAGCAGATGCTCAGCTTTCACACAAAATAATCATCGCTTTTGCCTTATTAAGCTGTCTGGGTTTCATGGCATACGGATTTATTGGTTTGGGGAAATTCATAGAAATTTTTATTCCCTGGCCTTTGGTTCAGCCTTATGTGCCTTTCAAACTGGCACCTGAATATGTGGCGCATACCTATGGTATCATTTTCACATTATTTACTGTTTTTTATTCACTTCTGGGAGGAATGAAAAGTATCGTCTGGGCGGATCTGATCCATTATGTGATCATGGTTTTTGTGTCTTTCGCCATCGCCATTATTGCAATGAACGCGCTTGCTGCACACGGAAGTCTGCCCGTTCCGGCTGGCTGGGCCGATTTGTTTTTTGGAAAAGATTTAAATCTAAACTGGACAGGTTATATCAACGAAGTGAATGATAAAATTTCGACTGACGGGTTTTCTCCTTTTGGCTATTTCTTCGCTTTAATGACTGCAAAAGGTATTCTTTCCAGCCTTGCTGGCCCTGCACCAAACTATGATATGCAGAAAATCCTTTCAACAAAATCACCTCGGGAAGCAGCATTGATGAGTATGATCGTGAATGTGGTATTACTGCCAACACGTTATCTGCTCATTATCGGCATTGCAGTTTTAGGTTTACTTTTCTACAAAGACATCAATATCACATCGTCTAACGGTCAGGATTTTGAACGGATCTTACCGGCTGTCTTAAATGCCTACATTCCTTCGGGACTTTTGGGGTTGGTGCTGGTGGGTTTAATGGGCGCATTTATGGGAACCTTCGCAGGAACCTTCAATGCAGCACAGGCTTATATGGTCAATGATATTTATTTGAAATCCTTCAATCCAAATGCTACCAACGCGCAAATTAATAAAATGAATTACCTGACCGGAATCGTGGTCGTAGCCATTAGTATTTCTCTCGGGTTTTTCGCAAAAGATGTCAATAGTATTTTACAATGGATTGTGTCGGCTTTATATGGCGGATACATTGCATCAAATGTTTTGAAATGGCATTGGTGGAGATTTAACAGCAATGGTTTTTTCTGGGGAATGTTTGCCGGAATTATATCTGCGATGATTTTGCCCTACATTTTTATTGATACCGTTCCACTTTTTTACTTCCCGGTTATTCTGGTATTATCAGCCATGGGTTCTGTAATCGGTTCATTCATGACACCTCCAACCGATATCGAAGTCCTGAAAAAGTTCTATAAAAACGTAAAACCCTGGGGTTTTTGGAAGCCTGTTCAAGAGGAAATAATAAAGGAAGATCCAACTTTCAGTGGAAACAAAAATTTCAAAATGGATATGTTCAACGTTGTTGTTGGCATCATCGGGCAAACTTCCATCACTGTCCTACCCGTTTTTATAGTTTTAATGATGCCTATGCAAACAGGAATCACAGCGGCAGTACTCGCGCTTTGCGTTATCGTGCTTTGGAAAACCTGGTACAAAAAACTTCCAGCCGAAAATTAAGATACTACTTCCACCTAAATCATATTCAAGATATCATGTCAGTTTTCAAAACACGTCTAAAACAGATACAGGAAGAGCATATTGCGTTGATTGACCGAAAAAACCAGCCCATCTGGCCTGGAAATGGAATTTATGATCGTTATACCCATCCGGTTTTGACTGCTGCCCATGCTCCCGTTTTCTGGCAATATGATTTAAATCCGGATACGAATCCGTTTTTGATGAAACGTTTTGAAATCAATGCTACATTCAATGCCGGCGCGATCAGGCATGAGGGAAAATATCTGGTTGTGGCACGCGTGGAAGGCTCTGACCGGAAATCCTTTTTTGCTGTTGCACAAAGTCCGAATGGCATAGATCATTTCAAGTTCTGGGATCATCCGGTAATAATGCCAGAAACGGATATGCCGGATGGAAATATTTACGACATGCGTCTGACTAAACATGAAGACGGATTTATATATGGACTATTTTGTACAGAACGTAAAAATCCAGATGCTAAACCGGGAGACGAATCTTCTGCCATTGCCCAATGCGCAATTGCCAGAACTACTGATTTAAAAACCTGGGTGCGTCTGGCCGATCTTGTAACGCCTTCTGCGCAACAGCGAAATGTGGTTTTGCACCCGGAATTTGTTGATGGGAAATATGCTTTTTATACCCGCCCCCAGGATGGATTTATTGAAGCGGGCCGCGGAGGAGGGATTGGTTTTGGTTATTCTGAAACGATTGACAATGCAATTATTGAAAAGGAATTCATCCTGGATCAAAAACATTACCATACGGTTTACGAAGTAAAAAACGGACAGGGACCTGCACCGATCAAAACAGAAAAAGGATGGCTTCACCTGGCTCACGGAGTGAGAAATACGGCGGCTGGTTTACGTTATGTGCTTTATATGTTCATGACCGATCTGCACGACCTCACGAAAGTGATTTACAAACCCGGTGGTTATTTTATCGCGCCTCAGGGCGAAGAAAGAATTGGTGATGTTTCCAATGTCATTTTTTCAAATGGCTGGATTTTGGATGACGACGGAACCGTTTTCATTTATTATGCTTCTTCGGATACCCGTTTGCATGTGGCAACTTCTTCCCTTGAAAAGCTGCTCGACTATGTTATCAATACGCCCGCAGATGGATTTGGGTCGGCGCATTCCGTAGCTGTTCTGACAAATTTAATTAACAAAAACCTGATCTATACGGGTCAATCTATTAAAATATAATGTTAGAAAAACTGACACAATTTAAATCTGAAATTGAAACCGAACTGCATTCTATTTTAGAATTCTGGGTAAATAATGCTGTTGACATTAAGCACGGCGGTTTTGTCGGAAAAATGGATAACGAAGGGAATGTTCAACATGATGCGGAAAAAGGATGCGTTTTGAATGCAAGAATTCTCTGGACTTTCTCTGCCGCTTTCAACAAATTCCAGTATCCTGTTCATTATCAACTGGCGGAGCGCGCTTACGTTTATATTCAAAATAATTTCCTGGACAGGGAAAATGGCGGTGTATTCTGGTCGGTCGATGCAGCTGGCAAACCGTTGAATACCAGAAAACAGATCTATGGATTGGCTTTTACGATTTACGGACTAAGTGAATTTTACAAGACTAATAAAAAACAGGAAGTTCTCGATTTAGCGATTACACTTTTTGAACTAATTGAAAAGCACAGTTTTGACCATAAAAACGGTGGCTATCAGGAGGCTTTCAGTGCAGACTGGCAGCCATTGGAAGATTTGCGGTTAAGTGAAAAAGACCGGAACGACCCAAAAACAATGAATACGCATTTACATATCGTTGAAGCTTATGTCAATCTGTACTGCGTGTGGCCGGAAAAAAAATTAGCAGACCGGATTCTTCATTTGCTGGAAATATTTGAAAAAAATATTATTGATCAGGAAACATTTCACCTGCAATTATATTTCAATAATCAATGGGAAAGTCAGTCCGGCGCTATTTCATACGGACATGATATTGAAGCAGCCTGGCTTTTGCAGAAAGCTGCGGAAACTTTGGATGATGAATTTTTGGTGGATAAATGGAAAGAAATTGCAATCAAAATATCAGATTCTGCCGCAAAAGGATTTATGCCGGATGGTAGCCTGATCCATGAATATGATCTTTCCACACATCATCCGGACACACACCGGGAATGGTGGGTTTCTGCCGAAGGTATGGTGGGTTATTTGAATGCATACCAGCTCAGCGATGACGAAAGTTATCTTAAAAAGGTATTTAGCCTTTGGGCATTTATCCAGAAGCATCTGCTCGACAAAAAAAACGGAGAATGGTTCTGGGGTGTGTATGAAGATTATTCAAAAATCAATGAAGACAAAATTGGTTTCTGGAAATGTCCTTATCACAATACGAGGGCTTGTTTGGAAATTTTAGACAGAATTTAATCCGGAGGTTATATCACAATCACCATTTTACAACGCTGCGTTAGCAGAAATCAATGACGTAAAACTTCAACGTATACCGTCCTTAGTGCTAAACCGATTTACCAATTTATATTTATAATTTTATCCAGAAAGCACATCCTTGGGAATGTTCAAAAATCATCTAAAAACCCTTCATTTATACAAAAACCGTCACTTTTAGTACCAGTTCTGAAAGCTGTTTTTTCTTCCTTTTGAAGATGACCAGACATAGTCATCCAAATCTTTGATTATCATAATATTAGATCACACATAATTCCTATTTGTATAACAGAAAATTAGCCGTTGAAGCATCTTAACGGCGCATAACGTTAAAAAATGTGTTATTTTTTGATAAAATAAGATTATAAAATCACCTTTTTAAAATAGTACATTTGAAATAATTATTTTAACAATACCCATAGAATAATACAATTTTATATCTATACGTATAATTATTTTAATTTTTAATAACGAAGTCTAATTAACCTATTTTAAAACTTACAAAAGCAGTATGCGAAAAATTGTACTAATCCCAGTATTATTCCTCCTCTCTTTATTAGTCACCTCGGGCTTTGCTCAGGAAATGACAGTGACGGGAAAAGTGAGCGAGGATGGAGGAAGTGAGATTGCAGGTGTCAATGTGGTCCTTAAAGGAAGCAATCGAGGCACGACAACCAACGACAAAGGAGAATTCAGTATTCAGGCTGAAAAAGGAAATGTTTTAACGTTCAGTTACATCGGCTACAACTCAAAAGACGTAACAGTTAACGCGTCTGTTTTAAATGTATCCCTTGTCGTGGAAGCAACAGCTTTGAACGAGGTAGTGGTCACTGCCCTGGGTATCAAAAAAGAGAAAAAGGCCTTAGGATATTCCGTTTCCGAGATAAAGGGGGAAGAACTTCAGCAGGCTCGCTCTACCAATATCGCGAACTCACTGGTTGGTAAAGTTGCCGGTTTGAACATCACCAGTACTGCAACCGGCCCCGGCGGATCCACACGTATTACCCTGCGTGGTAACGGATCTATTGATGGTAATAACCAGCCGCTTATCATCATTGATGGTATTCCTATCGACAATAGCAACCTTGGAGCGGCGGGTATGTGGGGCGGCGGCGACAGAGGTGATGGTATTTCAAGTTTAAACCCATCAGAAATTGAAACCATGAGCGTTTTGAAAGGTGCTACTGCGGCGGCACTCTACGGTTCAAGGGCTTCTAACGGTGCGATTCTGGTTACAACAAAAGGTGGAAAAATAGGAAAAGGCCTGGGTGTTGAAATCAACTCCAACATCACCATGGACAACCTTTTGATCACAAAATGGAAAGATTTCCAATATGAATATGGTTTGGGACGGAATGGTGTAAAGCCGACTACACAGACAGAAGCGATGCTTTCGTCCAGTTTTGGTGCTAAACTGGATGGAACAAACGTAATTCAGTATGATGGTGTTTCAAGACCATATTCAGCTGTAAAAGATAACCTGACACAATTTTACAATACAGGAAGTACTTTCAACAACTCTGTGGCTCTAACGGGTGCATCTGAAAAAATGACGTACCGCTTGTCTTTGGCCAATATGAACAATAAAGGTCTTATTCCTGACAATACTCTGGACAGACAAAATTATGCCTTAAACGTGAATGCCAACCTGAGCAAAAATTTTACAATTCTGGCCAATGTTAAATACATTAAGGAAAAAAGCCACAACCGTCCAAAAGTATCCGATTCACCGGGTAATGCAAACTATACTTTGATCAATATGCCAACATCGTTAAGTGTAAAAACGATGAAACAAAGTATGCTGGATGCCAATGGTTATGAACAGGTTTGGGGTGATAATATTTATGTTGATAATGCATATTTTGCTGCTACACAATTCCAGCAGGATGATAATAAGGACAGATTTATGGCTTCTTTTGAGCCAAGGTATAACCTGACCGACTGGCTTTATGTAAAGGCGCGCGTAGGTTTTGACAAATATTTCTACAATTACACAGCCATTACGCCAACAGGCACACCTTATACACCACTTGGTGGATATGACAAAAACATCCAGACCTTTTCTGAGGTAAACTCAGAATTAATGTTGGGTTTAAACAAAAAACTTTCAAGCGATTTCAATCTGAACGCGCTTGTGGCAGGTAACCTTATGAAGCAGTTAAAGAGACAGGATTATATAAGTGGGTCAAGCTTTAATATTCCTTTCTTTTATGATATCGGCAATATTAACCCCTCCTCAAGAAATGCTTCTTACCAACCTTACGATATGAGAATTCACTCTGTATATGGTTCTGCCGAGTTATCATATAAAAACTATGCTTATCTGACTATTACAGGCCGTAACGATTGGTTTTCAACTTTGAGCCCTAAGAACAATAGTTTATTTTACCCTTCGGTAGCTGGTAGTTTTGTTCTTTCAGAAGCCGTTAAAATGCCTTCATTTATTAATTTCGCAAAACTAAGAGGTTCATGGGCAAAAGCAGGTGGAGGAGCAGATCCATATAAGTTATCACTCTATTATAGCCTTACCGGTGCACATTTAGGATCTCCATTAGCTCAAATCAGTGCAAGTACTGTACCAAACGCTCTTCTCAAACCTCTTACATCCAAGACATATGAATTTGGACTAGAAACGCGCATACTGAATAATAGAATAGGTGTTGATTTTACTTATTACAATCGTCATACTTACGATGACATCGTTTCAGCATCAATTTCAGGTACATCAGGCTTTACAGGTGCTACACTTAACTTAGGACAAATATCCAATAAGGGTGTTGAACTGGCACTGAATTATGATCTTATTAAGGGATCGAAATTCACATGGGATGTCTCTTTTAACATGGGTTATAATAAAAGTTTAGTTGTATATCTTGCTGACAATCTTTCAAATATCACGGTTGACAATCCGCGTTCTCAAACTGCCTACGTATTCCAGGAAGTGGGTCAGCCTTTCAGTTTGCTAAAAGCGAATTCATTTGTAAGAGATGCAAATGGAAATGTAGTTTTCAACGATCAGGGATTACCGGAGACAGGTATTCTGAAATCTTACGGAACAGGTATTTCTCCGTACACGATGGGTATAACCAACTCGTTCAGATACAAAGGCGTCGGCCTTTCTGTATTAATTGATGGTAGATTTGGCGGCCATATCTATTCCGGAACCAATGCTTTGGCAACGCGTTACGGACTAACAAAAGAAACTTTGGTAGGACGTGAAGGTGGTGTTGTCGGCAAAGGCGTAAACAGCAAAGGAGAGCCAAATACCGTAAGTGTGCCGGCGACCCAGTATTACGAAAACCTTTACAACTTTGGTGAGCCTTTTGTATACAGCTCAAACTTCATAAAACTACGCCAGGTGATTATTGACTATTCGGTTCCGGCCAGGGTATTTGGAAAATCTCCTTTCAAAGGAATTTCTGTTTCACTTGTTGGAAGAAACCTGGCTATTCTGATGAAGAAAACACCAAACATCGATCCGGAATCTACTTACGGAAATGGTAACGCACAGGGTTATGAATTCGCCGGTGTACCTACAACCCGCAGTATTGGTGTTAACCTTAATTTGAAATTCTAATTTATCATACCTCACGGTAAATAAATTATTCAAAACATATTAATGAAACTTCTTATGATACGTAAAATAGCAGTCATATTAGCCCTTACCTTTTCCATGGGGGCTTGCACCAAGGATTTTGAGGAAATTAATATAAATCCTACCGCTCCATCCAAGGTACCTTTAGAATACCTTTTAGGACAGGCACAATTACAAATATCCGGTTCTGCCGGCGATCCGGGTTATAAAGTATGGAGAGCCAACTTCATTTATTCTGCCATGATCGTTCAGCAAATGGCATCGACAGACGACTATTATGCAGGAGATAAGTATACCTACAACGCCGACAACAGCGGCGCGTACTTTGCAGATTCTTATGTCAATTCTGTAAAAAGTCTTGCGGATATCATTTCTCAGGCCGCAGCAGATCCAGCCAATGTGAATATTCTTTCGATTGCAAGAATACTTAAAGTTGAGCAAATGCATATCATCACGGATCTGTATGGCGATATTCCTTACACTGAGGCAGGAAAAGCATTTATTGAGAATATTTACAAGCCCAAATATGACATGCAGCAAGCTATTTATGCTGATATGCTGAAAGAACTTGATGAAGCAGGTTCGGCTCTGGATGCATCAAAATATGTTCCCACTACGGCCGACTTTGTATACAAAGGTGATGTTACAAAATGGAAGAAATTTGCTAATTCCCTGATGCTTCGTCTGGCCATGCGTATGCAAAAGGCAGATGCTGCTTCTGCACAGACATGGGCTAAAAAGGCAGTTGATAAAGGTATTATGACCTCAAATGACGATACTTTTGCTTTTATCCATTCCGATGGTTCCACGGCAAGTCGCAACCCCAATTCCTATAACCTTGGTATTGGCCGTGGTTTGGTAAAGGGAGATAACCTTCAGTGGTCTAAAACACTGATTGACATGATGAAAACGAGAAAAGATCCTCGTCTGGGAATTATTGCACAATTGGCAAACGGTGACAGAGTTCCTGCGGATCAGAAGGGCCTTCCAAATGGATTGGATAAAAGCAGCGGACCTAATGGTTTGGTTACGGCAACTGGCGACGCCAATATCAAAAACTATTCCCGTCCAACGGATTTGATGTATGATGACGCTGATCCAAACGTACTGCTCACTTTTGCTGAAACGCAATTTCTGAAAACAGAAGCAATCGAAAGAGGCTGGGTAACCGGAACTGCACAGGCAACATTTGAAGCCGGACAAAAAGCTGCTGTTACACAATTGGTTGTTTATGATGCAACAGCGGTTGTTTCTGATCCTGCTGCTTATGTTACAGCAAATCCATATCCTGTATCAGGAAGTCTAGCCGATAAAATGACGCAGATCCATAATGAAATATTCATTCTGACTGCCTCAACTTTTAATCATTATGAAGGATGGGCTAACTGGCGCAGAACCGGAATGCCGTCACTCACACCAACAAATTATCCTGGTAACCAGACCGGCGGAGTAATTCCACGCCGCTTAATTTTACCAATCAATGAAAAAGCGGTCAATGAAACCAACTACAACGAGGCAGTTTCCCGTATTGGCGGCGATACTTTTCTTGGCCGCATATGGTGGGATAAACAATAGATTTCTCAAATTAGCAAAAAGATGCTCCAAAAGTTTTGGAGCATCTTTTTGCTTTTTATCCTAATTTTGAATTTCCACCGGATCTTAACCAAACTTATCAAATATGCTTGATGTATTTCCAGCTTCGACCGACAAAGCTGTTGTTTTTGAAAACGTTCAGAAGTTCATTGACGAACAGGGTTTTTCTGTTGTGGCCAAAGATCATTCCCGTCCCTGGGGAGGTTTTTTTGTACTTGACGAAAGTCAGGCACCTCAGTTTATCAAAACTTTTTTCCCGCATCTTTCACTGGAAGATTTTGCCGGATATGACAAATTGAGCCCGAAAATATTGGTTGTTGCACCAGAGAAACGTTTGTCGTGGCAGTACCATCACCGCCGTGCCGAAATCTGGAAAGTAATTGGAGGTAACGCAGGTATTGTGATCAGTGATACAGACGAAGAAACTGAGATGAAACAATTGCCGATCGGAACCGTAATAAGCCTGAACCAAGGGGAGCGTCACCGTCTGATTGGTGTTGATGAATGGGGTGTAGTTGCCGAAATCTGGCAACATACCGATCCTTCAAATCCTTCGGACGAAGACGATATTGTTCGTGTTCAGGACGATTTCGGAAGATAGAATTATCTTTACTGTGCCATGATTTTAAATTAAAATCATGGCACATTTTTTACCTTCACAAACTACTTCATTCTTAACTTCGACACCAGCTCCTATGAAATTTGGAAAAATTGAAGACCCTCAACACGTCGAATTTAAACTTCCACCCGACAGTCCGGAAAATGCAAATATCTTAAAGGGGGCAAAAGGCAAACCTGATATTTATATCGGTTGTGCCAAATGGAACAAATCCGACTTAAAGAATTTTTATCCAAAAGGCACAAAAGACGAGCTGGCATATTATGCAACCCAGTTCAACAGCATTGAACTGAACGCTACTTTTTACAACAATTTCCCACTTGAAACCATTGATAGCTGGCATACCAAAACGCCGGAAGGATTTCGCTTTTTCCCAAAACTTCATCAGGGAATAAGCCATTGGAAGAGGCTGAAAGATGCTGATCAACCGACAAGTGTTTACCTGGACCATATTTCTCATCTGGAAGAAAAACTTGGTATGCTGTTTTTGCAGATGCCGGATAATTTTGGCCCGAAAAACTGGGAGGTATTAAGGGATTATCTGGAAGTCTGGCCTTCCGGATTTCCGCTGGCGTTGGAATTAAGACACACCGGCTGGTATGACGGTTCGTGGGACAATAGTGAATTATATACTCAGCTTGAAAAGAAAAATATCACCCACATCATCACGGATACTGCTGGTCGGCGCGATTTGTTGCATATGCGATTAACCACGCCAACTGCATTTATCCGTTACAACGGCGCGAACGTGGATTCTGATTATACACGTCTGGACGACTGGATGGACCGTTTGAAACTTTGGGTGGATCAGGGTATTGAGAACATTTATTTTTTTGTGCACCAAAATCACGAAGAAGCCTCTCCCCTTTTGTCGGCTTATCTGATTGAAAAAGTAAACAAAGAATTCGGGACTGATATTAAGATTCCGGATACTCCCGGAATTCCAGCCAAGAAGGGTAATTCAGATCAAATCGGTTTATTTTAAGCTTTTCCTTTTCGCCACGAATGCACTAATTTTCACAAATGTGTTTTGATCTGCGTGTTCGTGGCCATTTCATAATTCAAACGCGGTTCCTTGTTCGGGATAAACGATTTGTAATCCGAGTGCATTATTATCGCTTAGCTGACCTTTGATAATCACTTCATTCTGACCGGTTGGTTTAATATGGGTGATGATGAGTTTTAAATCCCGCATGTTTTCTTTGCCTGCCAGAGCAGCCAGATTATTCATTTCTTTCATAATCCAGTTTGGTGTTAAATGACCAAACAGTTTGTTATCCGGCTGCTCATTTGGATAAGAAACTTCAAGGAAAATTCCGGTCAAGGTTTTCGCTTTGATTAAGGGAGCAATTGCTTCCCAAACTTTTTGCAGTCTGGTAGATTTTTCAATCTCATCCGGACCTGTATCTCCAAAATACAAAGCTTGTTTCCCATGAGTTTGAATCAAAAAAGCGGCACCTTCATATGGATTTCCATGGCTCAATGAGAAAGTTTTTAATGTCATTTCTGTATTTTCCAACGGAATCTCCTGGCCTTCTGACAATGGTTTGTAGGTGTATTTTTTCAAAGGATTGACACCTTCACTTCCAAAATTCGGCCAGCTTTCCCAGTTAAAGTAATGATTTTTAATAATTTCCAGACATTTTGGAAATGCATAAATAAACTTCGAAGTATCCTCAGGCGCATTGGTAATCATCCCCGACACGTGATCAAGATGTGCGTGGGAAATAAGAAATCCTTTAATAAAACTTCTTGAAACCTGATCGGCAGTAGCAGCAAAAGCACCATTGGCAACGGCTACTTCAACTCCCTGCCGAACCGTTCCACCATCCAGACAAACATAGGCTTGTGAGTTAACCGGCGCAATCATATATGCTGAAAGATTCCCTTCCGCTCCGCCGCCTTTTACACCAAGTGGCACTACATTAAAAGCTGATTGCGCAAGGCTGACAGAAACAAAAATCAGGGAAAAGATGGAAGTTGAAATCAGGTTATAAATCCGCTGTCTCATGTTGATTTGGATTAAATGGTATCGTAAAAATAAATCCTTCACCCAAAAGTACGGATGAAGGATTTAAATTATTGTTTTTTAGAAGTCAATTAAACAAATCTGTAACTGAACCGAAATCTGGTCACTTAGAATGCTACCGTATATCTGATGGAAACTGCACGGCCGGGCAAATTATAACCGCGTTTTTCGTAATAATTTTCGTCTGTTACATTGTTTACTTTCAATGCCAGCGTATGTTTCTGAGCAATTTTAAAAGCGGCTGTAAAATCTAAAACCATATATTTCGGATAGTCGATAACCGGATTAATCGGATCAGTATAGTCGATATCTATCCGTGTTCCTATCGTACGACCTGATAAACGAAGCCTCAGCCATTTCAAATTATCATATTCCAAACCATAATTGAATGTATTTTTTGCCACATTCTGAATATCACGGGTCACTTTCGACTCGTCAGTTCCAATAATATCTTCCGCTGCTTTGAACATGGAAGTTGCGTTTACAAAAGTTTTCAGCGAATATCTGTAATTTGATAAGGCACCAAAATCATAGGTCACTTCCGTCTCCAAACCACGGATTTCCGCATTGGCCGCATTGACAAAAGTCGCGCGGGAAACGATAACGTCTTTATTTGCCAGCGGCTCATTAACCGTTCTGATCACCTTGGCAATGCGGTTGGTAACATTTGTTGAAAAGTAAGTAACGTTTGCTGAAAGTCCGGTTTTGGGTTTGTTAAAACTTAATCCCATATCCCAGCTCACACTGCTTTCGTTTTTCAGATCAGGATTTCCGGCCGTTACCGCAATTCTTCCTTTTGCATCACGCACTTCATTATATCCTGCCACACTGTAAGCGTCTGTTGTAACAAAAGCGCGGCCGATTGTTCCTTTCACACGCAAAACCGGAACAAGCTCATAACTTACGCCCAGACTTGGACTTGTAAACGGGATCGTTTTTTTGCCTGCTTTATAAGTTGGCAAAAGCGCTGTTTCCTTTACATCAAAAGTAATATTGTCGTAACGAACGCCCGGCTGGACCGTTAATCGTCCAAAATTCAACATGGCCTGTGCGAAAAATGCAGAAGAAATTAAGGCATATGCTGGCTGCGTTGGTGCCCGTTCCGTCGTATCGTTCGTCCATCGGCGACTTTCTGTTGAAGAATTCAGATAGTCATAACCAACAATTAAAGAATGATTGCCAATTGACCAAACGTCTTTTACCTGGATACCTTTCCAATTATTTCCAAGTTCAGCAGAACGAAAAGGAATAACTGGTTTGCCGGAAACATTCAGCGTGTAGTTTTTCGTATTTTCTTCCGAAGTAAAAACTTTCAGGCTCGGACTATGATTCCCGATTTTCCCGGTAAGCGAAACATCAAATGCCGCCCGATCTACATCTTTGGTACTTGCCTCGGTGGATCCCGAAGAAATTTCGCCCGGCGATTCTACATTTTTCGCCTGAAATTTATCGCCACGAATATCAATTCTCCAATTGTCATTTAACTGGTAACCCAGTCGTAAAGAACCTGTGAAATAATGAAGTTTTGTGTAAGGTCTTGTCGTGCCGTCAGCCTGTGTTTCATCCACTTCGGTCTCAGGCTGAGTTGTATAGTTTTTTGTAACCTTGGTATAATCAAAAGCGTCACGGAACAAATTCCACTTCCCGATCTTGTAATTTTTCGATCTTTCAAAATAGGAAAATGACATATCGTAATCCAGTTTTTTGGTCAGATTACCGCCTGCATTCAGGCCAGCCTGGTATGACTGAAAACTGCCGTATTCCAGAAAACCATTTCCTTTGGTATCACCTTTTGATCTTTGGGTAATGATGTTGATCACACCGCCCATCGCCTGAGAACCATACAAGGAAGAAGCAGGGCCTTTCAACACTTCAATTCTCTCAACACCGTTCAGATTAATCTGAGACAAATTGGTTGCTCCTGCCGCATGGCCATCAATAAGCAATAAAGTCCGCTGATTTAAGCCTGAAAACTGTGGACGAAAACCTCTGATACCGATACCCGAAGACAAATTCGGATATTGAATTACATCCACCGCGGCGGTTTTTCGAACGATATCCGTCAGGTCATTAGAAGGTGTCATTTCTATATCCTGACGGGTGATAATATCCAGTTTTTGCGGAATTCTTTCTTTCCGGGTTTCATAACGTGTAGCCGTTACGACCACAGGATTTAAGATATTTTCTCTGGTTGAGTCAGATAAAACCACTTCCTGAGCTTGCGCTGAGAAAGTGGCGGTCATGGCTAATAGACCTGCAAACGTGAGTTGATGAATGGTTGATTGGTAAAAATTGAAATTCATTGGGTATCGATATATAAAATGGTATGCGATTTGAGCGAAATGAAAGAAAATAGACTAGGCATTATTGCCCTTCAAAAGCACCGTATAGGGTGATCAGTCCGATAATGATCGAAAAAGTCCCGACTACATAATTGATGATTTTCAAAACTGAATCCCGCTTCGCCGCGAACTTATTGATCGAAAAAGCGAAGAAATAACCATATGCGGACATGGAGAAAATGATCCCAAAACTTTGCAGAACAATGATCCAGACAGCAGTATAGGCATCACTTGCGGCAAGCGTCAAAGCTACTGCGCAGGCACCACCGGTTCCGGCTAAGCCATGAACCATACCAACCCAAAAAGACCGGCTGAATTTTTGTTCAGAAATCGGTGGTACTATCAAATCAGGCTTCCTAAAATTCCGGCGGAAGGCAACAATTCCCAACCAGATCATCAACGGTCCGATCACCAATTCAACTTTTTCAGAAATGTTGAGAGAAATTGTTGATTTCAATATCAAAACCAGACAGGCAAAAAGTATCAACGTCAAAGAATGCCCGAGCGCCCAGTGCGACGACCGCCAGATTAACTTCAAACGATCCTTTGGTTTTTGAGCTTTTTCAGTTGCCAAAACAGAAACGGCTGCCATATGATCCGGCTCAAAAGAGTGCTGAACACCAAGAAGAAGAGAATCGACAAGTAAATAATTGATCATTTTCTTTCACATAAGTTATTGAGAAAAACCCGTTTATCACACAACGGGCAACTTATGGAAAATGCAATACGAAGTAACCTGACAACAAAATACTGCTGCCAAACCAGTAACCTCACGCCTTTTTTCCCGAAAGCATTCCGAATATGATGTTACATGGCAGGTCTTCTGGCTCGTTCAGTCTCCCAACGCCTTCCCGGTACAATGTTGAATTTTGAATGAGAGAATGATAGAATGTTGGAAAACGCCGGGATCTGGCGCACTCCATCATTCTCTCATTCACTAATTCTATCATTCAACATTAATCCCCAGTGGCAAAAATGTTGTGACTTTTTTTGTGAACTTACAGCAGCGGGTACTACTCCGGATTTTCACCGGATTCCCTTTTAAGTGTAAAATAAATATTACTTCACACACCACTTAACGGCTGCAAACTTACTATTAAATTTTATAGATGATTAAATTATTTTGTAACCATTTTAAAATCCGACAATACCAACAAACTCAATTCTTCATGTAATTTTGTCGCGTCGACCATTCGCTCAAAACTGCAACTCCTATGAAACACAGAATCCTTTACCTGCTCTTTTTTTCAATCCCTCTTCTTTCAAACGCGCAAAATGCTGCCATGCCCGACACAGGTTGGGTCAGAAAAAACTATCAAAAAACGGAGCAATTCATTGAAATGCGGGATGGCGTGAAGTTATATACTGCCATTTATACGCCAAGAGATCAGGATGAAAAATACCCGATTTTGATGCAGCGGACGCCATATTCCTGTCGGCCTTATGGCGTAAATAATTACCGGCCGCGCATAGGACCGAATGGTGTTTTGATGAAAGAAAAATACATTTTTGTTTATCAGGACGCACGTGGACGTTATAAAAGCGAGGGAAATTTCCGGGAAATGACACCGGCGATTGACAATAAAAAGACAAATAAAGATGTCGATGAGTCAAGCGATACTTATGATACGATTGAATGGCTTTTGAAAAATACGGCTTCCAATGGCAAAGTGGGGATTTATGGAATTTCCTTTCCAGGTTATTATTCCTCGGCAGCCTTACCTGATGCACACCCGGCTTTGAAAGCAGTTTCGCCGCAAGCACCTATGTCGGACGAATTTATAGGTGACGATTGTAACCACAACGGTGCATTTTTCCTGATGGATAATTTTGGTTTTTACAGCCATTTTGACGGTCCGAAAAGTACTAACGGAGAGAGTTACAAACCCTTTTTCAATGCAGATTTCAGCGATGCTTATCAATATTTTCTTGATTTCGGTCCATTGAAAAAAACTAATACCAATGCCTACTTTTCAGATCCAAACAGTGTGTGGAGACAAGTTATATCCCACGATACTTATGACGAATTCTGGCAATCCAGAAATATCAAAAAGCATTTGAACAATATCAAACCTGCGGTGATGGTTGTTGGCGGCTGGTTTGATGCGGAAGATTTGTATGGTGCTTTGAAAACGTATTCGGCGATTGAAAAGCAGTCCCCGAACAACAATACGAGATTGGTTATGGGGCCATGGACGCACGGCGGTTGGGCGTCTCCAAGCTGGAAATCGTTTGCAGATTATCAGTTTGGAGCCGACTTGAACCAGTATTACCAAAACGAAATCGAGACTAAATTTTTCAATTTTTATTTGAAAGATAAAGGCGAATTTAATCAGGCCGAGGTAACCGTTTTTGAAACGGGTTCTAACCAGTGGAGAAATTATGATGTCTGGCCGCCAAAAAACAGTCAGCCGGAAACATTTTATTTTCAATCCAAAGGAAAACTTTCTGCTGAAAAACCGAAAGTGGCAAAAGCGGTTACCGAATACATCAGCGATCCCGCCAAACCTGTTCCGTATACCAACGAAATCAGCGGAGACAGGAATAATAAATACATGGCCGAAGATCAGCGTTTCGCCTCGCGCCGTCCGGATGTGATTTATTTTCAAACAGATTCTTTAACCTCAGACCTGACTTTGACTGGAGAAATCACAGCCAATCTTTTTGTCTCCATCACCGGAACGGATGCTGATTTTGTAGTAAAAGTCATTGATGTCTGGCCGGATAGTTTGCCGGCACAAGTGCAGCGCGGACAACCGAAACCAATGGATATGAGTGGTTACCAACAAATGGTACGGGCAGAAGTATTCCGTGGAAAATTCCGTAACAGCTTCTCAAAACCAGAACCGTTTGTAAAGGATAAGATTGAAAAAGTGTCTTTCAAACTGAATGAAGTTGCACATACTTTCAAAAAAGGCCACCGCGTGATGGTACAAATCCAAAGCAGCTGGTTCCCCTTGGTTGATCGTAATCCGCAAAAATTCATAAACATCTTCGAAGCGAACGAATCAGATTTCCAATCGGCCAAAATCACAGTTCACCACGACATAAAAAACAGCAGCAACGTAATATTGCCTGTACTGAAACGGTAGGTTACACAGAGGCACACAGAGTAAAAAAAGAGATACACAGAGTTTTTTCTTTATCTCAAAACAAAACCTCTGTGTCCCTCTTTTTACCTCTGTGGTTCTCTGTGTAACCTAAAAAAACATGCAAAATTCTCATTTCCTCATTTCAGCTCCTTCCAGTAATTCCGGCAAGACCACCCTTACCCTTGGCCTTTTGCGGGCTTTGAAAAACAGAGGGTTAACGGTTCAACCTTTCAAATGTGGGCCGGATTATATTGATACACAACACCATACAACCGCATCAGGAAATCCGGGAATAAATCTGGATACTTTCATGGCTTCGGAAGCGCATGTCCGGGATATTTATAAACAGTATTCTGAGAAACCTGATGTTTCGGTGACAGAAGGTGTTATGGGACTTTTTGATGGCGCGGATAAAATGCAGGGAAGCAGCGCGGCCATTGCAGAACTGCTTGACATTCCAATTATTCTGATAATTAATGCCAAATCGATGGCATATTCTGCGGCTCCTTTGCTGTATGGTTTTAAAAATTTCTATAAAGGCATTTCTGTTGTCGGGGCGATTTTCAACTTTGTCAGTACCGCTTCGCATTACCGGTTTTTACAAGAAGCTTGTGAAGAAGTTGGTATTGAAGCCCTTGGTTATTTACCAAAAAATGAAGCGCTATCAATTCCTTCCAGGCATCTGGGATTACACATTTCTGCTGAAACGGATTATGAAAGTATTATTGAAAAACTGGCAGAAGAAATTCCGAAAACGATAAATATAGATCGGTTATTAGAAATTTCTACAAGAGAAATTATTACTGAACAAGAATCAAAATCTGTATCTCAAATTCCTGTTTCGACTAAAAAATATAAAATAGCCTTCGCCCGGGACGAAGCGTTTACTTTTACTTATCACCAAAATATTGAAGTACTTTCTTCCTTTGGTGAGATTACGTTTTTTAGTCCGATACATGATAAGGAACTTCCTGAAACTGACTTCTTATACCTGCCTGGCGGTTATCCTGAATTGTTTGCGGATGCATTAAGTGAGAATGAACCAATGCTTGCAAGTATTAAATCTTACTGTTTAAATGGCCGATTGGCTTTTGCAGAGTGTGGCGGTTTGATGTATTTGGGAAAGGAAATTATTACTTCCGGAGGCTTAAATTTTCCAATGGCTGGCGTTCTGGATTGTACGACTTCCATGGAAAATTCAAAGTTAAATTTGGGTTATCGAACAATTCAATGGAATGATCTTGAATTGAGAGGACATGAATTTCACTATTCCAGATTGTTGGAAAATGCTTCGCATGCTGAATCTGTCATTATTAAAAATGCCAAAGGAATGGAGGTGGAAACGCAGCTTTTCCGGAAACTGAATACGTTTGCTTCTTATTTGCACTTGTATTGGGGAGAGCGATTTGAGTTTATTGAATACTTATTGAAGAATTGCGCGTCTAATGGTTTCACGCGAAGCAGGTAAGAAAAAGCAAAGCACGCTAAGTTTGACTTTGCGAACTTAGTTTTTAACTTTTTTTGCTTTGCATGAGACCGCTGAAAGTTTGTTTGATCTAAAATATTCATTGGCAAAAAATTTATTAAAACGAAAAATTTCAAAAAAGAAAATAGATGATCTGCTGATCTTTTTACAACGCTATATAACCTTTGCAGATCAGGGATATAATGTTAAATTTGATAAAGAAATTGGAGCGCTAACCGGAAATCAAATAAGTATGGGAATAAGAGAAATGGTACTCGATAAAGCTGAGAAAAAAGGGGTTGAAAAAGCAACCATCTCATTCATCCTGAGTTTATGGGAAACGGGCAATTACACTGTTTCTCAAATCGCGAGTTTACTTAAAGTTTCGGAGGAATTTGTGCAAAATACTATTGCTTCAAAATAATCTGTGAAACTTTCTTTCAAAAATAAAACACCTTACACACCATGAACCTAAAAAGACTCCCACCCCGGAGTCTTTCTTTTTATCAACAAACACGTTAACGGCTACACTAAAAGCTAACTGCTAATAGCCAACGCCTAACAACTTATGTCAGAAATTAAACGCCAACGTATCACCCGCGCAGACGGGAAAGCCATCAATCTTGTACAGCGCAGAGGACATTTGTCTTATTGTTATAACGCTTGCTGCTGCGGTCGGGTGGATCGCGGGTATGCGCCTATTCCGATTGAATTGTACAAAAGTGAATGGCTGCGCCGGAAAATGCGGAACTTGGTGCACATGACAAAAGGCGGTTGCCTTGGTCCGTGTACGTTGGCGAATGTGGTTACGCTTTTGTTTGACGGGAATTCTGTCTGGTTTCATTCGGTGAACAGCGACTGGCAGATTATTGCCATTTTTGATTATATCGACAGCATGATCGCGGCGGATCGGTTCCTGGTTCCGCCAGCAGAACTGTCTGAAAATGTATTTCAGTTTTACACCTGGAAAGGCTCCGAAGCTTCTACAAAAATCGGGCAAACTCCGATGCCTACGGAGGGAATTGTTTTCCTTACCCACGCCGATACCGATCTGTTAACACTTCACAGAACTATCCAGGATTTGCCGGATGATTTCCCGAAAACATTAGGTATCAACCTGATGGCCGTGAAAAGTGAAGCGCAGATGGAGCAGTTGCTGGATGGTGAAATTGCAGCGGCACAGATTATTATTCTCCGGATTCTCGGTCGGCCCAGTGCTATTCCAGGGTTTAACGAATTGATAAATCGGGCTAAGAAAAATGAACAGCATCTTATCGTCGTCAGCGGAACGGGCGATTTAAATCCTGATTTTGCAGCTGCTTCCACGGTTTCGCCAGCTATTCTGCATGATGCGATGTTATATCTTCAAGCCGGTGGTTATACCAATTTCACTTCGCTGCTTTATTATCTTTCTGATCATTTATTGATGACAGGTTTTGGCTCCGAAACGCCGGTTACTTTGCCAGAACATGGCATTTACCATCCTGAACTACCCGAGAACGCAGAACTTTCTGATTGGCTTAAACGATATAATCCGGATCAGCCCACAGCCGGAATTACCTTTTACCGCTCGCACTGGACGAGTGGAAATACTGCTTTTATCGACGCAATAGTTCGGGCTTTGGAGGATCTGGATATGAACGCTTTACCCATTTTTACCTCATCGCTTAAAGTGACCGATCCGGTTTCCGGACAACCCGTTGCTTTCCAATTTTTCAATGGTGAAAAAGGTGTTCAGATCGATGTTCTGGTCAATACGCTTTCGCTTGCAATTACCGATATTCAAAAGGCAGGTTCAGATAATGCCGGTGCAGAAAAAGCATTAAGTCACCTGAATGTGCCGATTATCCAGGCCATTTCCAGTACCATGAACCGCAATGCCTGGGAATCTTCCAGTCGCGGGTTGAGTACTTTGGATACGGCTATGAATGTCGCGATTCCTGAATTTGACGGGCGAATTATCACCGTTCCGATTTCTTTCAAGGAAAAAGACAGACAGGCAAAAGGATATGAAGCACTAGGCAACCGCATTGATCGCGTGGCCGGAATTGCGCTGCGATTTGCCCGTTTGCGTCATTTGAAAAATTCGGAGAAAAAAGTTGCTTTCATTTTTACCAATTCCAATACCAAAGCTTCCCAGATCGGAAATGCGGTCGGGCTGGATGCGCCGGCTTCGCTGATGAATATTTTGTATTCAATGCAAGCGGAAGGTTATCAGATTAAAAACCTCCCGGCTACCGGAACAGAATTAATCCATCAATTAATTGACCGTTGTTCTTATGATCAGACTTACCTCACACCCGAACAGCTTTCTAACGCTGCCGGACAGGTTTCGTTTGAGCAATACGCTGGCTGGTTTGATGAATTACCGGAAGCTTTACGTCAAAAAATTACCAAACAATGGGGACAGGCACCCGGCGAAACCTATGTCCATGACGGCCATATCGCCCTTGCCGGTCTTGAACTCGGAAATGCCTTCGTAGCCTTGCAGCCGCCCCGTGGTTATGGCATGGATCCGGATGCGATTTATCACCAGCCGGATCTCGCGCCGACGCATCATTATCACGCATTATACCGCTGGCTGCGTGATGGCTGGGGCGCTGATGCAATTGTGCACGTAGGCAAACATGGAACGCTGGAATGGCTTCCGGGCAAAGGAATCGGGTTATCGGAAAACTGTTTTCCGGATGCGATTCTGGGTGATCTGCCCCTTTTTTATCCTTTTATTATCAACGATCCCGGCGAAGGTTCACAGGCCAAACGCCGTGCCCATGCCGTGGTGGTGGATCACCTGACGCCGCCCATGACTTCCGCGGATAGTTATGGCGAACTGGCCCAGCTGACCCAGCTTGTCGATGAATATTATCAGGTGGAAACGCTTGATCCTTCGAAATTGCCTTTGCTGCAAAGACAGATCTGGGAGTTGATCAAACAGACCAATCTGGATGCCGATCTGGCTGCGATGCTGAGCCGTGACCATGGCGATCACAAGCACGATTGGGACGATGATATGACGCCCGAAGGTGTGCCGGCGAGTCTGGCGGAGATGGATGGAAAGGATATTGCCCACCTGATCGAGGACATCGACGGGTATTTGTGTGAATTGGGCGCGGCGCAGATCCGTAACGGTTTACACACGCTCGGACAAATGCCGGAAGGTGACGCGCTGATTGATATGCTGCAAGCCCTGACCCGACTGCCCAACGCTACGGTGCCGGGTTTACAGTCGGAAATGGCTTCGCTTTTTGGATTTGAAATAGAAGATCTTTTGCAGAAAAAAGGTCAGAAAGTAGATTCCGTTTCGCCGCAGTTTCAGTCACTGGCCGGACGGCAGGTGGTGACGGCGGCGGATGCAATGGAGATTATTGATGAACTGAACAATCATTTGTTCCGGGTGTTGGCGCAGCATCGTTTTCATCCGAAATCCATTGATCAGGTTTTGTATGAAACGCTGGATATGGCGCCTTCGACGACTGGTTTGGCAGGAATCCGGCTGGTTCTGGAATTTGTCTGTACCCAGCTGGTACCGAATCTGGCGCGGACGGATGAAGAAATTACCAACCTCATGCACGGACTTTCCGGCGGGTATATTCCTGCCGGTCCGAGTGGCGCGCCTACACGGGGCATGGCGCATATTTTGCCAACCGGACGAAATTTTTACGCCGTAGATCCCCGCGCACTTCCATCCAAAGCGGCCTGGGAAGTGGGCCAGCAGCTCGCACGGGAAGTTCTGGATCGTCACCTGAAAGAAACGGGGCGGTATCCGGAAAGTGTCGGGATCAGTATCTGGGGCACTTCGGCGATGCGTACCCACGGGGACGATGTGGCGGAAGTGCTGGCGCTGATGGGTGCCCGGCCGGTATGGCAGCAGGAAAGCCGGCGCATTACCGGCGTGGAAATTATTTCGCTCGAAGAACTTGGCCGGCCGCGGATTGATGTGACCACCCGGATCAGTGGATTTTTCCGTGATGCTTTCCCGCATCTGATCGAATTGCTGGATGATGCCGTGCAGCAGGTTATAACGCTGGACGAACCGCTGGACCAGAATTTTGTCCGCAAACATTATCTGAAAGATCTTGCTGAACTGCAAAAAGACAATGAATTATCGATTGAAGATGCCGAGGAACGGGCCAGTTACCGGATTTTCGGGGCGGCTCCGGGGGCTTATGGTGCGGGGATTTTGCCTTTGATCAATGAAAAAAACTGGCATGCCGATGCGGATTTTGCGCAGGCGTATGTCAACTGGGGCGGTTATGCCTATACGAAGAACGCGCAGGGTGTGGATGCCCGCAGTGAATTTCAGCAGTGTCTTTCCGGCGTGGAGGTAGCGCTGCACAACCAGGACAACCGCGAACATGATATTTTCGACAGCGACGATTATCTGCAATTCCATGGCGGGATGATTGCGACCATACGCAGCCTTACCGGGCAGCAGCCAAAACATTATTTCGGCGACTCGCAAAACCCGGCCCAGCCGGTGGTGCGCGACCTGAAAGAGGAAACGTTGCGTGTTTTCCGTTCAAGGGTTGTGAACCCGAAATGGCTCGACAGCGTCAAAAAACACGGCTACAAAGGCGGACTGGAACTAACGGCGACGGTAGACTATCTCTTCGGTTATGATGCTACGGCGAATGTGATCGACGACTGGATGTACGAAAAAGTAGCCGAGACCTACGCCCTGGACGCCAACATGCAGCAGTTTTTTGCCGAAAGCAACCCATGGGCCTTACACGCCATCGCCGAAAGATTACTCGAAGCTGCACAAAGAGGATTATGGGCCAAGCCTTCCGCTGAGGTTTTGCAGGGGCTTAAGGAGGTTTATCTGGAGAGTGAGGGGTTGTTGGAGGTGAGGGGGGAGTGAGAGACTTTTAATTATATACTTCTTTAAAAATATTTACTTTACTCCCATCTTAAAATATCATGTCAACTCTATTTTAAACTTTCCTGAAAATCATGCTAGTTTTAAGTTAATTTCCATTTAGAAACTAAGTAGATTAATTGATTAAATTTTGGCGTTGTAATTCTAATGCAATTAATGGAACCTTCTTACTCAAATAATCAAAGGTAATTTCATTATTCCAATACAAAGTGCAATACTCAAATCTTTCTTTTACTAATTCGTCGTCATCGTTTAACTTTAAAATTTTAATTGTGTTTTGCACAGAAACTAAGACCGCATTATCCACTATGGCGGCATTAGGTTTAATAAAAAGAGTTTTGAAATCAATTTGAAAAAGGAATTCAACCATTAAAAAAGGATCTAGAATAGTTTTCAAACCCTTTCTACTATTAAATCTTGTTGATACATATCTAAAATTATTCCATTCATAAGCCAAATCGGGTCTCAGCTTTTTAGGTATAAAATGGTCAACAGAATGCGTTCCAGTTGAATGTGGAATCCACGTCGAGCTGTAAACACAAATTTGATTATATGCTGTTCTAAGCTCTGGTAAGGATTTTTGCCAAAATTCTTTTCCTTTCCATTCTTTTTCTGTTGGGTTAGGATGAATTAATAACACATTAAGACCAGGTTGCCTAACATTTAAATCAAAATTAGCAGGTTCAGGCTTTGCTTGTATAGGGAGCATTCGATAAGTACTTTTAAATCTCTATGCCGTTCTTCTCAGCGAAATAATTCCATCTAATCCAAAAACTATCATGGGGAGCAAGAAGATTATTTAACCTTTTTGAAATTGATAAGATATCTACTTTTGAAGGTTCATTATTCTTTTGAATCAATTTAGCATCCTCAATAGCAATCTCAGCTTCAATTGATCTTGCCTGCTTTAAATCGAAGAGATCAGACATTAACCAAGAATCAGCGGTTCCCCTTTTTCAAATATTGGAACATCTATCACAACATTAACATTTTCATCTTTACCAGTCTTTAAATTAAGATGAAATATTGTATCAGTAGATGGTTTAAAAATTGGCTCAATTGATGCCATTACCAAAGGAGAATGAGTTGTTATTATAAACTGAATATCTAAAATTGAACTAAGATCACTTGACACCGATGTTAATGCCGGTAAAATAACTCTCTGCCATTGAGGATGAAGGTGCGACTCTATCTCATCGGCAATAACTACCATTTTAGACTGAGGATCTTCATGCATTAATTTGGCAGAGGTCTTGTGCTCTTCCCAAGTCCATACAATTAAATAGGCAAGCGCAACTATACGTTTTACTGCTGCTGAAGCAAATACTACAGGAATTTCACCATATGGATGTTTAATTGTGGGCATTGGTCTGCTTTCACCTGGAATTCTAACAACTTTCCCTGGCTCTAGTATACCAAGATCTCCATGATCAAGGTCGGGAGGAGACAATCGTTTTAAAACTTTTTTTAATATGTTGAAAATCTCTGGCTCAGAGTTTTGCCAGTGAACCCAATCTGTTATTAATCCATTAAATATTGATCTAGAACGATTTCTATCTTCTATTCTAAGCCCTTGCCATATATCTTCTCTTGAAAAAACCATAGTTGTTGGCAATCCAACAGTATCTTTTTCATTATCTAAATTAAATCGAGCAGGATCCCAAATAGCGAAAGCCCCGTCAACCTGAGCGTAAATAACTAAACCGGGAACCGTCTTCTTATCTTTTTTATTTAGCCGCCAATCTTGATACTTCCAATTATACGTTGCCTGAAATGATTCATTCAAACCCTCCTTACTAGATATATCAAAAGAAATTATCGGATTTTGTTTAGAAAAGTCTCCTCTTGGATATATTGGAAAACCAGTCCATGTGCCAGTTAAAGCCCACCAAGCACATTCTAGTACAAAAGATTTCCCAAGTCCATTATCACCTGTGATAATATTTAACCTACTTGATAAATCAAGCTTGAAATTTTTGTACGGTTGGATATTCTTGAGCTCCAAGGAAACCAAGGCAGCTCCTTTTTCAAGAGGAATATCTGACGGGGTAGTTATTTTTAAGCTATTGGAAATTTCGTTCCAATTATATATTTGATTAACCCAAAATTTTTCAGTATTTAGCCATTGAGGAATTCTAGTATCAAAAAGATCCAAAATTTCTTGTTCAGATATATTAAATGATCTTACAAAAGTCTCCCAAACTTCTGTAATATCTATATTTTCTTCCCAACGAAAATCTTTAAGAATCCAAAATGCAAGGCTAAACGCGGGAATTTTTTTGCTATTTAATTTACTTTGTAATACGCTTAAGTAGTCGTTTGTCCAACCCCATTGAGTAGAATTTTTAGGATGTAGAAACGCATCTCCAAACATCTGAGTCCTATTAGCTTGCGATCCCGAAGAAGCATAATCACTATTGAGCCAATATTTATTTTTTTCTGAAATTCTAAAAACTCGAAAAAATTTTTCAGTATTTTTAACGGGCTTGTAATATTTGGTTAGAAATTCAGTTTCAGCAGCATTTATTGAAAACTCAACAGTATCCCCTATTGGGATATTACCTTCCTTACATACAAGATATGTAATTCCAAAAAAGGGATGTAATGACGAAAGATCCTTGAGTGATGATATCAAACTGTCTTCACTTATATACATCTATATTGTATTTAATTTCTTAGAAATATATTTACAAAAATCTTCACTTAAGTCAATACCAAAAGCGTGTCTATCATTCTCTAAAGCAACCCTAACACTGGTACCACTTCCCACAAACGGATCCATAACAACTCCTCCTTCTGGACAACCTATCTGTAGACATCTTTCAACAAGCTCATCAGGGTAAGGAGCTGTACCTAAACCATTTGCTTTTGGTCTGGCAGTTATAGTCCACATGTCTTCTTGCTCAACTTTTTTTAAAGGCTCACTATTATAGTAATACTTTTTACTTTTTGCAAACATGAATACAAATTCATAACTACGCTTTGGACGGTCTTTTACAGATTCTGGGAGAGAATGCTTACGATACCAAATAATTGTACTTCGTAATGTCCAACCATTCTCAATCATTGCTGTCGCTACTCTCCAAGGTATACCTATTAAAGTTTTCGGCTTTAGTCCAATTCCAAGTCCCCCACTTCTGTCTACTGCTCTTAAACCGAAGCGCCTTTTGCTACTTTTTTTATCAACTCCTTGAGACTCCCCTTTTCCCGAATAATACGTATCTCCAATATTTAAGAATAGTAGACCGGAAGGTTTAAGCACTCTTAATGTCTCATCCATCACTTTAAGAATGTTGTCAACATACTCATCCACCGATCCTTCAAGACCGAGCTGTCCATCATACCCATAATCTCTCAACCAATAATATGGAGGCGATGTCACAACACAATCTACTGAGTTTGATGTAATTTCTTTGGATAAAACCTCGTTTGCATCACCATTGTATATTGTCCAATTAAAACCATTTTTACTTTTTCCCTCAGAATATTTTCTGCTATTTTCTACCATTAAATTGTTGTTTCGCAAATTATTGAATTACAAAAAAGTAGTTTTTGCGAGTATTTCTATACTCAATAATTAAACTACCGATAAGTATGGCAATGTTAACTAGACAAAAAAACCATTATTTTGCTTTTGTAATCTTGCAAATGTAGTCATTAAAAGAATCATACAAGGTTTGAATAAATCATAAAAATTTCTTCAAAATCCCAGTTTTGGATCAATAAATAATAGTAATAAACTCATTTGCTTATTTCTTATCTACCTTGTATTCTCCCTCAAATGTGAACCTATATACTAATTTTTCTTAGTTCGCAGCTTACTCTCCAACCGTATTACCACCAACCTAAAAACGAAACAAACAAAACCATGACATAAGCTTCTGGCCGAATAGGTTGTAGACGTTGGCAAGAAAGAACAAGCAGGTCATGATCCATAATCCCCAGGTACCTTGGACGTTGATGGCTTTCGTGCTTTTAAACCCATCAAGGCACACTCCCAAATCAAACCATCCGCACCAATTCCCTGAAAATACGGATTATATTTGCCGAAAACGCCTGATTGCAATCCAGCATTTTACTTATGGTTACGATAATCATGGACGAGATTTTTCTATCCGATTTCACCCTGCCCAAAACGCTCCAGCTGCTGAAAAACAGGAATTAGCGACTGGCCTTTTTCGGTAAGTACATATTCAATGTGTAGAGGTTTTTGTTTGATCACATTTTTTTGCAGCAGGCCAACGACTTCCAGCTCTTTTAAGGCAACGGCCAGTGTTTGTTTATTAGCGCCCTCAATCTGGCGAAGCAGGCTGCTGAAACGCAAGGTGCCGTCCACAGCCAGGCGAAATATTTCAGGCTTCCATTTCCCGGAAAGCGACTTTAAAAGTGCCTGGGCAGGACAAGTTTCATTGGTTACCAATTCGTTTTTAGTAGTCATAAATATCTGACTTATTGCTCACTCAAAATTAAGTCCTCAACTTTACCCAAAGATAAAAATAAACGGTGTCGGGTAATCCACTACCGGTAAAAGTAACTTATCCAATCACAGTTTCCATATCGGAAATTTCAGTGACCAGGCTTTAAACAAAACGAAAATGCAAGAACAAATAAATCCTTTATTATGTGACATTGAAAGCGGTCTTTGTGAAGTTGCCGTTGATCAAAAGGACACCACAACCCTTGAAACCTCAAAAGTTATTAAAAAGCCCTTATCCATAACGTATTATACAGACCCGATTTGTTCCTCCTGCTGGGGAATTGAACCGCAATTGCGAAAGCTGAAATTGGAATACGGTAATGATTTTGAAATTGAATATAAAATGGGCGGTTTGCTCAAAGACTGGAGTTATAACAGTGGGCAGATCAGCAAACCGACGGACGTAGCAGGGCATTGGGACGAAGTAAGTGTGCATTACGATATGCCCATAGACGGGGATATCTGGCTGGAAGACCCTCTGGATTCATCCTATCCACCGTCGATTGCATTTAAGGCGGCTCAGATGCAAAACAGGGAAAAGGCCCTTTTATTTCTTCGTGAGATCAGAGAGATGGTCTTTTTGCAAAAGAAAAATATCACCCGATGGGAACACCTGGAAGTGGCTGCAACAAAAGCTGGCCTCGACATTGTACAATTTAAAAACGACTACGAGGGAAAAGCGAGGATATTATTCCAGGAGGATGTACAGGCTGGAAAAGAATCAGGTGTCAGAGGATTTCCAACGATGATCTTTACCAATGCCATGGGAGAACAGGAATTCGTATATGGTTCGAAGCCTTATAGTGTCCTTGAAAGCGTAGTGCTTAAACTCTATCCGGCAGCAACAAAACTGATCTATCAAACGAATTGGAATTCCGTCTTTTTGAAATACAATTCATTAACAGCGAACGAGTACGCACAAATAACAGGAACCGAAAGAAATCATAGTGAACATATTTTAAACGGCCTGGCTGCCGAGGGAAAGTTAGAACAGTTCAGTACGAAAAATGGAGCCATCTGGAACGTGAAGAATATCCAGTAAGGAGCTTTTGGCAACTAGCTGTTAGCATCCGGTGCTGTAATCGGATGACTGATAAGTCATTGTAAAATCAATGAAATTATTTTTTTGCTGCTGCTTATTTAAGTTATAGCCGGGTTATGAAAAACATAAAAATTGAAAATATGGAACGAAACCAACCTACCGACGCGGAAACACAGAAAGAGCAAAAAAAGATAAAAAACAATAAAATGATCAATTCATTTCTTATTGGCATGTGTATAGGCATTACCGTGTACAGTGCGGTGAAAAATGGTTTCGGCTTTTTTACGTTTTTTCCATTGATTTTAGCTTATTTGCTGTTTCATAAGAGAGAAAAAATCAAATTCTTATAAGTCAGAAATTCCATGCAAATCAATTTAACAGTAGTTTTTAAAAGCAAACCTGAGCATATCGAAGACGTACGTGCCATGCTTTTGAATCTGGTTGAAAAATCAAGAGAAGAAAAAGCCTGTCTGCAATATGACCTGCACCACGGTACAAAAAATCCCGAAATTTTCATTTTTCACGAAATATGGGAAAGCCAGGAAGGTCTAGACCTGCATGATCAGCAGCCCTATATCAAAAAGCTTGTTGCAGAAATTCCGGCTTTAATTCAGGAACCAGCCGCGATTTACCATACTGAATTGTTGAATTTGTAAAGTTAATGGTAAACACTCCGGTATATTTTGGTATGCCGGAGTGTTTATGATGTGTCAGATTATGCTTTTTCTTAGGCGTCGGAAAGAAAATCAAACTGACTCCCCAACCATCACCCTATTCTTATCAACCCACCAGGCCAATCCCAGCACAATCACCTGCAAAACCACAAACGAAACAAACAAAACCATGACATTATCTTCCGGTGGCGGGCCGAACAGGTTGTAGGCGTTGGCCAGAAGGAAAAAGCCGGTCATGATCCATAACCCCCAGGTTCCCTGGGCGTTGATGGCTTTCGTGCTTTTTGCATAAATATAAACGCCGCCGAAAAAGATGATACTTTCCAGCAATATGGTGATCATCTTATAATTCCATAAACCCATCCCGACTTTGAAATCACCAAAAGGCGTCAGAGGCAGATCCGGGATATGGACAATAACGTCCAGAAACCAGTGACTCAACACGGCAAGACCAACAATAACCGCGCTTTTGGTATCCTTTTTGAAAAGCCAGAAGCAGCCGCCAACGATAAGTCCCCAGACAATTCCCATAAAAAGACTGTGCGTATAGGGATAATGGACAAACTCGAAAGGTGTCACTTCGGTAAAACCGGGATGTACTTTCACGGTTTCAATATTGAAGATCAACAGAAACGGCCACAGGATATCAACAAATTCCACGGCAACAAAAAGCATGGTAAGCGAAACTTTGGGAGCGATTTTCTTCGCGGCTAGGGCGAGACCGTAATGTCCTAAAAACATGATTTATGACTTGGTTTAGTATGTTACAAAGGTACCGGTCGGCAACGCCAGTTTACTTGACAAAAATCAAGAAAACGGTTTTGCAGGAAAATAAAGCATTTTTGTGTTTCGGTTTTTACGGGATCATATCAGCTGTTTTCTCCGGATACGGCTGATCGTTTCTGGCGTCATACCCAACATGGAAGCAAGGTATTGCAGCGGCACCTGATTGAAAATCTCACGGTTTTTCTCGAAGAAAAAATGGTAACGTTCCTCGGCTGTCATGGAGATAAATGAAAAAATCCGGTCTTCCATCATCTTGAAACAATGGGCAAGAAACAACTTTTCCGTCTCCGGCCATTTCGGGATAATCTCGCCCAGCCGGTTGTATTCCGCCCGTTCAATCACAAATATGTCCAGGTTCGTTAGTGCCTGCATATTCCAGAGCGACGGCGTTTGAAAAAGCAAACTTGACAGATCTGCCACAAAATAACCTTTGGTTGATATCCACTGCGTTACTTCCTTGCCGTCAACATCGGCATAAATCCGCAAAAGTCCGGATTGAATGAAACAGAGCTGATTACACTTTTTGCCCGCTTTCAGGAAATAATCGCCTTTATTCAAAGTTTTCTTTTTGAACAGCGCAGACACTTTCACGAGGTCGTCCTGATCAAAGGTGAAATAGGAATGGAGGTATTGTTCGAGGTCGGTCATTTGGCGGTCGGCTTTCGGCGGTCGGCTTTCAGTTTGATGCAAGGACCGAAATAATGGATTATTATTGGGTCCGGGCGTTTGTTCTTGCACTAAAATTCGTGATAAGAAATCATATAACAAAGCCGGAAGTGCTTTCGTAATGATTTCTTTACCGCTAACCCCGATTTGCAATCGGGGTTGAGTTGTTTGGCGTTTGTAACGCTATTTTATTTAATCGCGTTACAAACGCTTAACCAGCAACGCCCCGATTGCAAATCGGGGCGAGCGAATGTTTCAGAGAAACAGTTTCTCGTATTCTTTCGGCATGGCTGAAAGCGGTTTGATTCGGATGTCTTTGTAAAAAACCTCGGCGGCTTCGCTTTGCAGCTGGATTTTGCCGCTGGTCATCGGCACTTCTTTTCCATCAGATTCAATATACCGTGAGTTTTGCAGTACCATCACCACACGCCCGTTCACGATATGCAGACTTTTCCCGTCGACACAGATCAGTTCCAGCGTATTCCATTCTCCTGCTGGTTTTTCATAATCCACAGAGCGAAGACAGAAATAATCGCTGCCACTTTTGAAAACGCCAAAGGGCTGTTTTTCGTCGGCAACCCTGTTCATGACGCCTTCCGAAGGATAAGAACGGATGTCAATGGCCGAATTGGCCTGGCACCAGAAATCGCCCATGTGCCCTTCCATAATCTGAAATTCCTGCGAAAGCATCCACGAACGAAAGTATTCTGTACCGGCAGGTCCGATGGAATGATACAGAATACCCGAATCGCGTAACTTTTCTATCCGCGGCTCATACTTATCCTTTCCCCATTTCACCAGAAGTTTCAGATGGTAGTTTTTGTATACTTCGCGGGAAATCAGGCAGCCATATATTTCACCGCTTACCCGCAGCACCGGTCCGCCGGGCTCATTTAAAATTGAAAAAACATGCGTGTCGTCCTTGTTATAACCAATCGGAGCAATATCTGCACCCGAGGCATCTTTCGGTATTTTTCCATTATAGCCATTTTTGTGACGATAACTTAGATAAGATTCCCACTGAGATAAATCCTTGTCCAGAAGTACTGTCCATTCATCGGCCTTCTTCATGGATGAAAGTGTGAAAATGCTTATTATAACAAGAATTGAAAGGGAAATATATTTCATAGCGTAGTAAGTATGGTCAGCATAACTGGCTATGCCGACACAAAACTAGCCAGACGGAAATTTCAGTTCATTGTAAAAATCTAATATTTCTCGGTATGTTTGTCGCTCTGCCAATTTATTATGAAACGATACATACTTCATACGCCTTTCAACATCTATCATTTTGAGGCGGAAAAGTGGATGCACTCGGTGCACAAACACACGTATTTCGAGATTATTTTTATTCTGAAAGGTAAGGGCGTTCATAATATCAACGGGAATACGTTCCGATATCAGGAAGGTGATGTTTTTCTTCTGGGCCCTGAAGATTTCCATGATTTTGAAATCGAAGACCTGACAGAATTCTGTTTTATACGTTTTAATGAGTTATTCAACAAAAATCATAAGGCAGAAAAGGATAGTCCCTGGCAGCAGATCAGGCAGGCTTTGCTGTATACATCTTCCCAAAGTAGAGGCTCCATTGTTGAAGATAAACCGGAAAAACAGAAACTTCATAGCCTGCTGACGATTCTGGAAGGAGAATATGAAAACCATCAATCGCCTTATTTCGAGATTGTTCGTGATAGTCTGATGCAAAGTATGATGGTGATCCTTGCCCGGAATTTGTTGGGGCAAACGCGGACGAAAGCTGTTTTAAAGGATTCTGTGGAACCCATACTGTTATACGTCAGGCAGCATATTTACAATCCGGCGGAACTGACGATGGAACATCTGGCTGAGGTTTTCAACTATGCGCCTGCCTATATCAGCATCTTTTTCAAAAAACAAACCGGCGAATCTTTAAAACAATACATCGTCAAACACAAAATCAAACTCATCGAAGCGCGGCTGCTTTATAGCCAGCTTTCACTTTCAGAAATAGCAGATGAATTTGGCTATACGGATGAGAGTCATTTTTGTAAACAGTTTAGAAAATATACAGGGAAGACGCCTACTGAGTTCAGGAAGATGGATGTTGTTTAGAATTACCGTGTTTTGCTACCTTCCATATATCTCAAAATATTCAAATTTGAGATATAATTTGCATTTTTTCAATCAAAACGTTTACTTACCACCGTAAAAAATTCTATACACAAAACCAGTTTATTATGGGCAAGTATGTGATAACCAAACGTGCAAATGGTGAGTTTCAGTTTAACTTAAAAGCGGACAATGGTCAGGTCATTCTGGCCAGCGAAGGATATAGTACCAAAAGTTCCTGCGAAAACGGAATAGAATCTGTCAAGAAAAATTCGCCAGACGAGGCGCGTTATGAAAAGAAAACTTCCACGAATGGCAAATACTTTTTCAGCCTGAAAGCCACCAACGGCCAGATCATCGGCAGCAGCGAAATGTATGAGAGCACATCAGGAAGAGATAACGGAATTGAGTCAGTGAAGAAAAATGGACCGGAGGGGATTGTTGATGATCAGACGGTTTAAAAATATTACTTTTCTGGAGACTCACGGGATTTAGTCTCGTGAGTTTTACGAATGGTTTTAATTGATTCTTGCTCATAAACCAGGCGATCAAATCATATTCTTTATTCAACGCATCTGCCGGTATGTGCAGCAACTTGCTGCCAACTTAATCATAACATCGTTATTTTCATACAGAGCATCAACTAAAATTTTATCCTAATCAATCAACCTTCAACCCAGGCCCGACAACCTGCATTTCATTCTCATTAAAAATCCTTATGATTTCCTCTTGTGCGGGTATATGATCCAAACCAGCCATGGTCACAAAGAAATTTTCAAGCTTGCCGGCAGGTTGTAATATAACAAGCATTTTACCCTTTTCTGAAACCTGTGTCCAGGCATGCGGGACTTTGCGGGGCAGAAAAATGCTGTCGCCAGTTTTCAAATCATACTTATCTTCTCCGACCTTGAAAATGTAGGAACCATCCATTACATAAAAAATCTCGTCCTGTAATGGATGTATGTGCAGCGGCGTGCCTCTGCCCTGCGAGAGCGATGTCTGTTCAAAAATCGCCAGATCTCCGTTGGTATCACTTCCGGATATTTTGACATCAAGCATGTTGGCGTTGACACCTTTTAGCTGAATATGTCCGTGAATTCTTCCTTCTCCCGATGGAATTTTAAAGCCTCTTTCACTTCTTGAAAAGACTCTTTTAACGTTGGCCCAGGCAATAGACGGCACTGAAAAAATTATAATCAATGCTGAAATAAAATTTCCCCTTTTCATAAATTTATTACTTTAAAAGTATTGATTAATAATGAGTTACATAATGTTTAACATTGAAAATGATACTAAAAATTACGAATAAGTTTTGATACAACCATAAAATCAGAGAGACAGTTAGTAACCGGAGATTTGGTTTTTTCAACAGTCTTCTCTTTTACTACACATCAAAGAAATATTAATACGACAACCTTGATCAAGAGCAGCAACAATGCAACACTAATACTCATTTAAACGAATACCTCCCTATATGAACCATTCAAGTCTTTCATGAAAAAATATCTTTTTTTGGTTTTCGCGGTGATACTGATCAATTCCTCTGTCCGGTCACAAGACGCCTATGATCGTACAAAAGCACTAACCAGTGAAGAGCTTTTTTTCAGGCAAAATGGCAATAAGAATATTACAGGACTTGCCGGCCAGAAATACCTGATCCTGGATTCTGCCCCACGTATCGGTAAATTTCGTCGCTATCGCTTTTTTCCCGGGGATCAGGTAAAGTTCAGGATGCATCATGAAGATATCCGGTTCAAATCGGCAATCGTCAGTATATCAGACTCGTCTTTCACCATCGCCAATGAAGCAACCGGTAAAATGGATTCCAGAGAAATTATGCTGAAAGATGTACGACTTATCAAAGTTTCCAAACGGATTCCCTTTGTCACAGAAGCATCCTATTACTTTCCGATTGCAGGCTTAATTTACATAGGTGCGGATTTTGCGAACAAAGGCGTGGATGACAAGCGTTTCACAAGCGATGCTTCCGCATTTATCGTTGGTGGTGCGCTAATGGCGGCAGGATTCGTTTGTTACAAACTTTCCTTTGCATCTATCAAAATAAATGACAGAAATAAACTGAAAGTGATGGAGACGTATTAAGTACTGTCAAAGTGGCTATTATTGCATCATAATTCTGATATCAACCCATGATTCATGTTATTTTTATAATGGATTCTGCCGCAGTAATTTTGTGTCATCAAAAAAGAGATATCAAAATGACTAAAATATTCATCATCAACGGAGGACAAAAATTTGGTCACTCGGGTGGACGGTTTAATGAAACCATTGCAAATACAACCAAAGAATTTTTCCTGCAACTGGAAGGATTCGAAGTTAAAACAACCAATATCAATCATGATTACGATCCCAAAGAAGAGGTTGACAAGTATAAGTGGGCGGATTTTGTAATATATCATACACCTGTCTGGTGGTTTCAGTTGCCCCACGGTTTCAAAAAATACATTGACGTAGTATTTACAGAAGGCCACAATAACGGGATTTATCACAGCGACGGCCGCTCGTCAAAAAATCCGGCGATCAATTATGGCACAGGAGGTATGTTAAAAGGAAAAAAATATATGGTAACCACTTCCTGGAATGCACCCAAAGAGGCCTTTACAATTCCCGGTGAATTTTTCAATGAAACCAGCGTAGACAATGGTCCGCTTTTTGGCTTCCACCGAATGAATGCATTTACAGGCATGACGCCTCTGAAAAGCATACATTTCCATGATGTCGAAAAAAACGCAGACATCGTGCGTGACATGCAGTTGTATAACGAGCATTTGGAAAAAGAATTCAGCATATCACCGGATTTGGAACTTGCTTTGTGATTGCCTGTCAGCCCCGGATCATTGCTCATGATCAGATCTTTTTCCCAAGCGAAATTCGTCTGATCATGGCAAGGTGCGAGAACAGTACCATTGGTACTAAAACTGATGGCAGAAATACAAAAGGAAACATCAGAATCCCAATATTTGGCTGATCAAAAGCGAAGTGCTGAAATGCACCGGGAACGGATAAAATCGCATTAATGGCAATATTGACCAGTAAGCCCAGACAGGCAAAATTCCACAGCAAAATTATTTTTCTGCTCAATTTTCTTTTTACAAAACCAAAATAAAAAATCACCGGTGCAGAAATACCTGAAATGATATCAAAATTCCGGCCTTCAAAAGTCATTAATTCTGGTACCAGTTTGTGCATAAAAAGCCAGAATAACGTCAGCTCAACGGGTAAACGGATAATATGGAACAATGTCAGCGATTTAGCATTCAGATTATCAACAAAGATTTTTCCTTTATTTGTCGAAAAAAGTATAATGGTCATAACCAAAGGCGGCATTAATAATAAACCAACTCTTGGTGGAAGCGTATTGGTAATTTTGTAAAAACCTGAAAAGCTAATAACCGTTTGTGCGATCATCCAGCTAACGACGATAACCAAAAATAGCGTTGAATGATTTGTAGCTTTGTAAAATAAAAACAGAGCTGCTGATACGGTAAGCCCAAAAACCAGATAGACGTAAATTGGTAGATTTTCCATTGCTTGATGATTTGTAGGACAAAGGAATAAATCAACACGCCGAATGTACTTGCCAAATGGCAAGAAATGGATTGCGCAACTATTTTTTCGAAAATTCGCGTCTTATTCTGCTCAGAGAAGTATCGGTAATCCCGAGATAGGAGGCAATGTATTTTAGCTGGGCATATTTAAAAATTTCCTTCTCCGTACTGATCAGATTTTCGTAACGCGCTTCCGCACTTTTATTGATCATACCCAACGTTCGTTGCTTAAACGCAACAAATTCTTTAACAAGCATCGCCCGTCCAAATTCCCGAAATTCAGGAATGGAGTGAAAGAGCATGTTCAGTTTTTCAAATGTGATGATGTAACCGGTACAGTCTGTCAGCGCCTGAATATTTTCAGTAGATACGGTATGCATGAAAAAGGACGCCGCTTCGAACACAACCCTGTTTTTGGTATAAAAGTAAGTTGTCACTTCATTGCCATCGGTATCGAAAGTGAAAGCTCTCATACAGCCATCCGCCAAAAAGAAATAGCTGTCACTGACATTTCCTTCTTTCAAAAAATATTCGTTTTTCCGGAAGGTTTTTTCTTCAAAATGCTCCGCTATGGCCGTCAGTGTATCATTTGACGCAGGAATGGTATTTTCAATAAAAACTGTCAGTGGCGATTTGTTCATCTTTTAACAACTGAAATTATGAAGAGCTATGCAATATAATTTAAAAGTGAGAAATCCAGGCTCCAGTTGCCAGGCCCGAACGATGTATAGTTCTATTGCGTTATATTTGTAGCAAATACTGTTATGTCGTCCTAGATTTTTGGAGAGGAAAAAATTCTTCTTTTCATTCCAAAATAAAAAACTCTGATACGTACTTAGCAGATTTAAGATCAAGCAATCAAATGAGCGAAGTTAGAGAGTTTATTGAGTCAGGAATATTGGAAATGTATGTCAGGGGAGACGCCAGTCCTGATGAAAATGCACTGGTGGAGCTGATGGCGACCAAATATCACGAAGTGAAGGAGGAACTTTATATCATTGAGGTTGCTCTGGAAAATTATGCCCTTAGCCAGGCAACAACGGTTGACCCGGTAATTAAGCCTTTTTTGATGGCCACTGTGGAATATATGGAGCGCATAGGCAAAGGTGAAAAGCCATCGTTTCCACCAAAACTTCATGCAAATTCTTTAATATCAGATTTTGAGGAATGGCTTAACAGACCCGATCTGGCACTTACCGAGCCTTTGGATGAAATTGACGCCCGCATTATCTGCGCAACACCGGAAAAAACGACGGCGATTGTCTGGATTAAAAACGGTGCTCCGCCTGAAATCCACAAGGATGAATACGAAACTTTTCTGATCGTAGAAGGCAGCTGTAATATTATTGTTGACGGTGAAGACAATCATCTCAAACCGGGAGATGTGTTTACCATACCCCTATACCTGTCTCATACCGTGATTGTTACTTCCGAAATTCCCTGCAAACTGATTCTTGAAAGACTTGCGGCCTGATAAAAATTAGTTTCCTATCTTCTGCTTACCTACTGCTGTACTTTAAAAACGCACCTTGGCTCTTGCCGCTTACTTAGCATATCTGGCATTATTTTTGAACCTTAATTTCCGTAACCATCAATTATAATACTATGGAAAATATAAGTATGCCCGCCGACCACACAGCACTTCGCTTTATCGATCAGGATGGTAACCGCCATGAGGGACATTACAGCAAAGTTTTACAATCTTTTGTTGATACGGAAGGAGGAAAAGATCCGGAGGATATCAATAATATTTATCAGGAATACAAAATCGTAGACTGGGAATATCTACATAAAAATAAAAATCCAGACTCTGATATTATGGTCATTTTATAAGAAAAGCTAATAGAAAAAATTCCGTTGCAGAAGTTAATATCTGTAACGGAATTTTCTTTTTTAATGGGTTACCAGGACGGCACGAAATTTGCCATCAGCATTCAAATTTATTCTCAAATCTGATTTTTATGCCGGAAGGACCATCCATTGTTATTCTAAAAGAAGCCGTTGAAGCCCTTCATATCAAAGGTCAGAATATTGATTACGCTGAGGGAAATAGCAATAAAATTGATATGGAACGGCTGATTGATAAGAAAATTATTGATATCAGATCCTGGGGAAAACACTTTCTGATTTGTTTTGAAGACTTTACCTTACGCATTCACTTTATGCTTTTTGGAAGTTATCTGATCAACGAAAAGAAAAAAACCACTCCACGGTTAACCCTTGAAATAAAAAACCACGAACTGAATTTTTACGCCTGCTCCGTCAAAATTCTGGAAGGGCCGGCGGGTAAAATCTATGATTGGGAAACCGATATTATGGCGGCGCAATGGAATCCCGAAAAGGCTTTGAAGAAATTAAAAGCTGCTCCAAAGATGTTTGCCTGCGATGCTTTGCTTGATCAGGATATTTTTGCAGGCTCAGGTAATATAATCAAAAATGAAGTTCTATTCAGAATCAGATTACACCCTTTGAGTATTTTGGGTGAAATTCCGGAAGCCAAACTTAAAGAAATGATAGCAGAAACCCGGAATTACAGCTTCGACTTTCTGGAATGGAAAAAGGAATTTACTTTGAAAAAACACTGGCTGGCCCACACTAAAAAGATTTGTCCGCGCTGTAATATACCATTTGCGAAAGAATATCTGGGTAAGTCTAAACGGAGAAGTTATTACTGCACCAATTGTCAGATTTTTTACGATAAGCCGGTAGTCGGGAAGAAGGTTTCTTTGTTATAATAAGGTAATTATAAACCCAACTTTAATTCCCAAGATTTAAAACATTGGCCCCCAGAGGTTCTTCCATGATTCTTTCGAGCTTTTTATCATGTGTTGTGACCAGGATTTCAACAGAACCTGTACTGACTGTTGCTGCCAGCATGTGCCCGCCAAATGCACGGAAGGTTTTGTCTGTAACAACGCCATGAATATGGAGCGATACCTTTTCTTTTTGCCAGGCAATGGATCCGCTCATGCCCGCCATTTCCACATCATTAAATTCTTTGGGGTCATATTCTTTCGTTTTTTGATTGAAGAATCCAAATTTCGCATTGACAAAACCCATTCCTGAAATATTAGCGGACTGGATCTTTTCAGTCTCAGCCAGCTTTTCAAGATTTTCAAACACATTATCATCTTGTCTTAAAACCATAAGATAACCGGTTGAAACTTTGATATATCGATTTGTCGTATCCATTTTCTGTGCACTTACGTTTCCCGGTAAAACCAGGAGCAATAGAAATAAAATAATTGGTGATTTCATCGTACAAATAATTTAAAGATGCGTTTGCCTGTAACTCCGCCCGTTGTAAAAATCATTCCTGATACCGGATTGCTTTAATCATTACGACTAAAAGATAGCATTGCTTCAACAAAAACCTTAAAAAATACCTCACGACAAGCTGGTAAAATAAGTCTGTATTACATCCATTTCCCGGTCAGTAACATGCGGTTTTATAATTAGGAAAAAGGAAAATGCTTATGTATTTTTAATAAAGAAAATCGCGGTAAGAAAGCAGAATGACAATGCGTTAATAGGCTGATTATCCGAGCTGAAAGTCCACTTCATTTTAAAACTAAAAACAAGCTTAAACCATGTGCCACCACAAATCACATCACCCTATCCAGTGCATTATTCCTCCATATATGAGCGATAAATTGCTGGATGAAGCGACCAAAAGTAAACTGCCAATGGCACTGAATACTGATCTGAGAAATTCAAGATTCAGGAGTGATCGTGCATTCTTTGCGAAACTTACGGAAACACAACGTGCCGCTTTAATACCTCCACCAAAGCAAGCTGCAAAACCGGTGATGAAAATGCAGGTTTATGACATGCAGCATGATACTGTGCTCAGTAAAGGAAAACTGGTATGGGCCAACGGAAAGGAAAAAAAGCCGATGGATGCTGATACTAAAAATGTGGTCGCAGCCGGAACTGCAACCTGGGATATGTATTTCCAAATCTTTGGCCGGAATTCTGTGGATAATCTGGGTATGGTTTTGAAACATTATATTCATTACGATAATAAATATGACAATGCGTTCTGGGACGGTCAGCGCATGGTTTATGGTGACGGAGACGGCAAAATCTTCGGCAGCTTTACAGCCGACCCGGACATTATCGGGCACGAACTGACTCATGGCGTCACCCAGTATGAATCCGGTCTGGAATATCATTTGCAAAGCGGTGCTTTGAATGAATCCGTTTCTGACGTTTTTGGTATCATGATCAAACAAAGGTTATTGAATCTGGATGTTAAAAAATCGAAATGGCTGATTGGAGAAAACGTTTTGAAAGGTGCCAAATATGCTTTGCGAAGTATGAAAGCGCCGGGAACAGGGTATGTTAACCATCCGGACCTGGGCACGGATCCGCAGCCTGCGACTTTTGATAAATTTGTCAATTTACCCGACACAGATCGCGGCGACTGGGGTGGCGTTCATATCAATTCCGGAATTACCAATTTTGCTTTTTACGTAACAGCTTTTAATTTAGGCGGTTATTCCTGGGAGAAGGCCGGGAGGATCTGGTATGCGGCTTTGACTGATACGCAAAATTTAAAATCAACCGCCAGCTTTGCCGATTTCAAAAATCTTACAATACAGAAAGGGGAACAATTGTTTGGTACGGGAAGTCTTGAAGCACAAGCGGTAAGAGACGGCTGGAATGCCGCAAAAGTATAAATCGTTTTTGTTATGGAAATTACATTGCAGCGTTTTGGTGGTATGATTCCCATGAAACAGGAGGCTACTGCGAAGGTAAGCTGGTCGGATCAGGAACTGGAACAATTGATCGGTCATATTTGCCGGGATGAAAAAAAAGAGCCCGAACATATGAATGAAATATGTCATTATCTGGCGGTGGACGGACGTGAAATTCCGGTAGACCTGAAAAAAGTGCCCCCCAAATATAAGGCTACATTTGAGGGGCTGAAGGCTGAATTAAAATATGTCCAATCGTAAGATAAACCCGGGAACAGTTCCGGGTTTATTTCATTAAAGCAGTTGCCTTATCAATTTCAGCAGTAAATGCTTTAAGCGCATCACTCACACGCATGATTCCCTGATCTGCCTCAGACCAGTTACGCTGTTCGATTGCTTCGCGGATCATCGGCAAAGTTTTCACACCATAACCTGTGTAAAATCCAGGCGCATAAATCTGGTGTTTATACCATGGACGTCTGGGCAAACCTTGCTCATTGATCAGAAAACGCTCTGATTTATATAAAATATCATTCAATTGTTTCAACTTATCTGCGGGCAAAGTTGTCATTTTGGCCGATGCGGAAGCATATGCAGAGGCACTTTTTTCCAAGAGCGTCAATGCGTTTTCCAACGGTGCAAAATTCAGGTAAGGTGCAACTTCCATCGGGATCGGCTTTACAAACGGCTCTTTCGGATCGGCAGTAATTTCAAAACGATTTTCAGAGATCATTTTATTCTGGTCTTCTGCTTTTGTTCTTACAGATTCAAGATCGCGTTTTATCTCCGTTGCATATGTTTGAACGGTATTTGAAAAATTACTGAAATCAAAAGGCAGAATTTCCGCATCTGCAAACCGCAAAACAGAACGTCCCATCATTTTGGCAAGTGCTACGCCGTAGGAAAAATCAGAATCTTTGAAACGCACATAATTATCATAGGAATCATAAATCGAATGATAATCGCCGCCTTCATCTTCACCACCAAACCCAAGGTTCAGCGAAGAAATACCTAAATGCTGTATAAATGGTGTAAAATCAGAACCGGAACCTAACGCTCCGATGCGCACGTCGCTGCGACTGCGGGTTTCTGCTTTTGAAGAAGCTGGTCCGTCTACAATCATTTTGGAACGAAGACGCTCGATAACACTTCCGCCTTTTTCAGGATCAGTTACACTTTGTCCAACCTGGTTAATAAATTTTTCCAGCGTATGCGATCCGCCAACGCCTAAAAAGCCACGTCCATTTCCATCCGTATTCAGATAAACAACCGTTTTTTCTGATACTATTTTTTTATACTTTTCAACCCACTCTGTCGAACCCAACAAACCTGGCTCTTCACCGTCCCACCAGCAATAAACAATTGTCCTCTTTGGCTTCCAGCCGGTTTTCATCAATTCTCCAAGCACACGTGCTTCTTCAAGTTCCGCTACTGCACCGCTCACAGGGTCACTCGCACCAAAAACCCAGGCATCATGATGGTTTCCTCGCACAACCCATTGATCAGGAAATTCTGTTCCTTTAATCGTGGCAATAACATTATAGGCCGGAACGATATCAAAATTAAATTCAAGTTTCAAATGCACTTTGGCAGGACCCGGACCGATGTGGTAGGTAATCGGCAAAGCACCACGCCATGACGCAGGAGCAACTTGTCCGCCCAATGCTTTTAACAAAGGCAATGCATCACCATAGGAAATAGGCAAAACCGGGATTTTCATCATACTCGGCGCGTCCTTAACCGACAAACGTTTGTTTTCTGCACTGGCCACAAAACCATTTGTAAGCGGATCACCCGGTGCGAGCGGCAAATCTACAACAGAACCGCGCTGCGCGCCTGCATCGTTTTTAAACGGACCTTTTGGGTAAACTTCACCCTGAAAATAACCATCTTCTTTTGGATCTGAGTATATAATACAACCAATGGCACCGTGTTCGTACGCTACTTTTGGTTTGATCCCACGCCAGGAATTACCATATTTTGCTATTACAATCTTTCCTTTTACATCGATTCCCAATTTGGCCAGTTCGTCATAATCTGCCGGGATTCCGTAATTGACATAAACCAGTTCGGCCGTCACGTCACCATCCGCTGAAAAAGCATGATAAGGCGGAAGTACATCTTTAGTTTGTCCGGACGTTGCATCTTCTTTCACAGAACGTTCTGTAAGAGAAGCCTTAAATTTTGTTGGTTCGGTTAATTCTACAATCCTGATCTTAGGTGTCGGGAACAAAACATGAACCGTATCCAGATGTGCCTCAAAACCCCAGGAAACTAATTTATCACGAAGGAAAAGTGCATTATTAAGTCCATATGCCGATCCTAACTGATGCGGATATGCGGTCATTCTTTTCATCCATTCCTGCAAATTTTTGGCTTGCAGTTGTTTGTCAAAGGAAGCTTCCAGATCAACTTCTTTTTTTGAAGATTCAGCCCCGAAACCCATCAAATTCTGAGCATAAACGGGACTCAGTAGAATCTGGGAAAAGAGCAGGACACGAATTGTTTTTCGGAAAATGTGATTCATAAAGAGAGCAAATTTTAGTCAGGTAGAAACAATAATCCTAATATAGTAATTATTGAAATCGAATATTTTCGACCTTCGTAAAGTCATAAATAACCTCCGTTTATTTCAACGTGACAATAAAAATGTCCCGACTTTAATTTTCATTCCATCAGCCACAGCCAGACCAAACTTTGTATCGATTTTGAAATAATGATGAAGCTGATCATGGATCATTTCCTCCTTTTGGGGATTTTGCATTCCCTTTAATGAGCAAACAATGTTACATACCAAATTCATTCTGTCTTCGTCAGACAACATTTCGCGATAAAAAAGACCTGGCAAATCATAGTCATCTTCATGTTCCGAAAAACTGGGTGAAGCATTCAAATTCATCAGCAAAGGCGATATTCCGATGGATTCTGAGGTTGCAGAAGATTTTGTATCTTTTAAAAATCCCTGCTTAAAACGGAATCCTTTTCCTAAATCAATATCCGATCTTTTTTTGTTGTTGCTCATGGCTAAGATTCTTTTAAGATTTTTAGATAAATTTTTCGCCCTATTCAAAAAATCATCCAGGGATAATTACAATGGAAGTAAATACCTGCTCTGTTTCCATTCATTGCACTACTGATTAATAGACAATTCAAAAGTACTAATCCCCTATTGTCCGAACCATTGTCAAATACAGGTAAATCGTGTACAAATTATCGGGATCTGAAAATGATTAAAGATAAACGGCCATTATCAGGTTACGCTGAATACATATACGTAATTTTGACGTATGTAGATTATCGATACAAAACCATTTACTAAACCGGCAACATGATCACATCAGGATTACTTGTAATAATGGAAGACGCTAGTGAGCTTCTTGCATCTGATCCTATCATTGAAAAAATTGAAATTTTAGCTTCGAAATAATTATTGATGTGATGAAAAACCGACGGTATCTGAACTGTCGGTTTTAATATGTCTTTTCTAATTTTAATTTAATCAAAACAGCAAGAAAATATTCTATAAATACTTGATAATGAGATAAATAAATAAGTCTTGAAGAAATTTCATTTGTTTGTTTTTCGACTTTAAAATACTTACTTTTCATAGAAAAACGGAGACAAAAATTATTCCGTTTAGGCTTTAATAAGTAAGATCATGAAAAAGCTATTGTGGATTTCATTGATTATGTTGGTGCTGGTAAACTGGAAATGCGCGACTTCAAAAAGCAGACATAAAGTTGTGATTCTTGAAAAAAGCGAAGATACCGTTGCGCTTCGGAGTGGTTCATCACTGACCGTAAAACTTCCATTACAAGCAGGAACCGGTTATGACTGGACGCTTGATAAGGGCAAATCCCAAATTGAAGAAATATCGACATCGACAAATAAATCAGAAGATAAAAATCTTCCTGGCGGTAAAATGATCAAAACATTTACGCTGCGCACAACAAAAGCGATGGGAGAAGATGTATTGAAGTTTAATTTGAGCCGCTCTTTTGAAAAGAACCCGGCTGCTGAAACACGAATTTTAAATGTTATCATTGAACCCTGAAATTCAGGATATAAGCAAGACTCGCAACCTGCTCACATCCCGGATATTTCAAGGATCAATATAATGGCATCATTTGAAAGCGCTTCGAATTGCAGTTCATCAAGATTCCGGAGCGACAAGCCGTCCCTGGCTTCCATTAATCGATTCTGGACTTCAAATGCGCCTTCGATAATAAATACAAATATTCCGTTTTCTGAATTTTTAAGTTGATATAAATCTTCACTTCTTCCGGTATATTTTCCGATATAACCATACGTTTCCTGATGTATCGAAACACCATTTTTGGCCTGAGAGAAAAGCGGAAAAAGCTGATTTCTGTTGCCCAGATCGATATTGATCTCCTGAATTTTTGGAATAAACGAATTATCGTTATTTGTTAAAAAAAGCTGGATAAAATTAACAAGTTCTGTTTCATACGGATTACTAATTTCATACTCCATACCGGCTGCGGCTGAGAAAACCTGCATTTGCCCGGCTTCCAGAATGCCGGTTTCACCCCAGCTGTTTTTATATTCAATCGCACCAACAACCGGAATTAAAATCACTTCCGTATTAACTTCAAGCTGCATTTTAAAACTTTTACCGCCTGCCAAAGTATCATCATTACAAACCTGCAAATTCCCGAAAGGCTCCCTGTTTTGCTCCTTATAAAGGCCAAAATTAAAAGTATGAAAACTCCGGAACCAAGGTAATTGGGAACATCCGCGCTGACTCGCCAGATATATTTGTCCTTTTGTTTGTGTGATCATATTAAATTATTTCGCTGTCAGTAACCTGATCAAAAGATTCACTTTTCGGATTTAAAACAGGTTTTGCAGGAAGAATTATACTTGAAATATTTAGAAACGGTTGCACCGCGATCATTTCAGTTTCCACTTCCATCCCCAGATTAATCGCTTCAAGTTTATCTCCATAGGCTATCAACAATTTTCCATCTATTGTATCAATCCAGGTTAACGGCTCACTGTAAAAATAAATCGCGACCTTATGACTTGTTTTATCTTTTACATCCGAATGTATTATTTCAAATTTGAAACGATTAAAAGGAAGACATAACTTTCCGAAAACATTGGTGATATCCGGAACAATGTCTTTCAATTGTCTGATATAATTGAATGCAGCGGTACTCACCAGATATGCCAGATTTTTGGCTGCGGGCACATTTTCCGTTATTTCCTGATAAGTCCTGAATTTACCATCCTGATTGTGCGTCTGCGACTGCATGAAAAACTCCATGTAAGTATCTTCAAAAACATATTTGTCCCAGATTTTCTGTGAATCGGCATCAATTATTTTCCGGTAACAGAGCTGAATAAGGCCTTTTTTCATTTGCTGGTCCGTTTAGCTTTTCTAATTATCCTGCAACAACAATCGTATGTGTGAGCACATAACCTTCGGAAACGCTTCCGGTAAATGTGGCCAGTTCCGTTGTTATTCCGTCGCTGAAAACATTATCATTTGCGTTTGTTGTATCCTGCAAACCGTGACTTTTGTATGCACCCTGAGCATAAACGGTATTACAAATCGTCTGATCAAAAGCAATTTGCGTGACCAGAAGTGAAGTTCCTGAACTGTTGTAGATATGCGCATGAATATGTGGCGCGCGTCCAGAATACCAGCCTGGATAAATGCTCGTAAAAGTCACAAGCCCGTTGGCATCCGTCGTTTGTCTTCCGCGAAGGAAATGAACCGATGTATAATTGGTTGACTGCATACCCGTTCCACCATATTCAGAATAATTCCCGGCGGCATCACAATGCCAGATATCCACAATCGCATTGGCCAAAGCTGCACAACTGTTGTTCTTATTCTGAATCGTAATTTTAACAGTCAGCTTTGTTCCGGTACGATCTGAGGTTATATCATTTGTTACCAGTGTCCCAGGCGTTTTTGTTGGAAACGGACCAGCTGTTTCAGTTGCCGTGGTTGTGCAGGAACCTGTTGTTCCGGTGGTAGTTTCAGTCGTTGTACCGGTAGTATCTGTCGTTGTCGGCTCAACACTATCTTTGCTGCAAGATCCTAAAATGGGCAGAATCGCTGCTGATCCTAATGCTGATAAAAATCCTCTTCTTAAAAATTCCTTACGTTCCATTGTTCAGTGAGTTTGTTTCCAGTCATTACGCGAGAATTCTGAATGCTGTTGCTGATCTTGATCAGATTGAGGTAAAGCGTAAGAATGTTGCGGTAAATTCCTGATTTTATGATCTATCTGTCGACTATTAAATGATAACTGATTTACTTTGTCCTATGAAAAAATACGCATTATTGATCGCAGTGCTGGTTTTGGGATGCACGACTGCAAAACAGCAATCCGGGCCCGCCATCACATTATCAAATCTTACAGCCGACGGGAAGTTATTTACAGCACTGTTCCAGCAACGCGCCGCGGAATATAAGGCACTTTGTTTTCAGGCTTTTAATATTGCCCACATCCGCGTAGATGAAGCTTTACTTCAGCCACAATCCAAACCTTTGGCCATTGTAACGGATATTGACGAAACCGTTCTGGATAACAGTCCATATGATGTAAAACAATCTTTACAAGGTAAAGATTATGAACAAAAATCCTGGGAAGAATGGACCTCCCTTTCCAAAGCAGATACCATTCCCGGTGCTTTGCCCTTTTTAAAATATGCATCTTCAAAAGGCGTTAAAATTTTCTATCTGACAAACCGAGCAGAAGCGGAAAGAAAAGGAACGCTGGCAAATCTGGTGAAATTTGGATTTCCTGATGCGGTTAACGAAAATCTGATATTGAAACAAACCGCTTCTTCCAAAGAAGCGAGACGCCAGAAAATTGCCGAAACGCATAACATCATTATGTTGATGGGCGATAACCTGGCCGATTTCAGCGCATTATTTGATAAAAAACCGGAAAATGAACGAATGAAAAATACTTACCTTTCAGCTGCTGATTTTGGCAAACGTTTTATTGTTTTACCAAATCCGGTTTATGGTGATTGGGAAGGAGTAGTTTATCAATACAATCTCAAATTAAAAGCTGCGCAAAAAGATTCGATTATTAAAAGTGTTTTGAAAAGCTATTGAAAGAGATACTACGTAATATTAATCAGGTGCAGCGCACCGAAATATTTGTAGCACAAACCATAAATTTGAACTTTAAGGTCAGAGCACGAGCCAGGTGCAGCGCACCGAAATATTTGTAGCACAAACCATAAAAACATAATTTCCAAAGGTGCAGAGCACCGCAATACAAATCCTAAACAAAAATGCGCAGCACCGCCAAAACGAACATGCAAAAATCACTATCCGTTTTATTTCTTCTGCTTTTGACCTTACCATTCACTGGTCATTCACAAACTTCAAAAAAAGGAAAACCACTTCCCGAATTGCAACAGCAATTTATCGATCTTCGCTTTGGTATGTTCATCCATTACAATATACCTACGTATGTAAATCAGGATTGGCCGGATCCGGATACTTCACCTTCCGTTTTCAATCCGACAAAACTGGATTGTAACCAATGGGCAAAAGCAGCGAAATCTGCCGGAATGACTTATGGCTGTCTGACAACCAAACATCACAGCGGATTTTGCATTTGGGATACCAAAACGACAGATTATAATGTGATGAACAGTCCTTTGAAAAAAGATGTCGTGAAGGAATATGCCGAAAGTTTCAGAGCGAATGGATTGAAAGTGATGCTTTATTATTCAATTCTGGATACCCACCACAAACTGCGTCCGGGTTATATTGAAAAGAAACATATTGACATGATCAAAGCGCAATTGACCGAATTGCTGACGCAATACGGCGAAATTTCTGCGCTGATCATTGATGGCTGGGATGCACCCTGGTCCAGGATTTCGTATGATGATGTTCCTTTTGAAGAAATTTACAATTTGGTAAAAACCTTGCAGCCAAATTGTTTGCTGATGGATTTGAACGCTGCAAAATATCCAAAGGAAACGCTTTTCTACACAGATATTAAATCTTACGAACAAGGCGCCGGACAAAAAATTTCAAAAGAAACCAACAAATTACCTGCATTATCCTGCTTACCGATCAATAGCGCATGGTTCTGGAAAACCACTTTCCCGACCGATCCTGTTAAAAATCCGAATGAACTGGTCAACAATAATCTGATACCTTTCAACCAGGTTTTCTGCAATTTCATTTTGAACGTTGCGCCAAACCGCGATGGATTAATTGATGACAACGCGTTGAAAGCTTTAAAAGAAATGGGTGATTTGTGGAAAAAAGGAGGAAGTGTGCCAAAACTAGGGCCTGTCGATGCACCGGTTATATCTTCCAATATTGCAAAACATCAGCAGACAAATTCGAGTTGGAGTAACGATATGGATATCATGGATTTTGCCAATGATGATAATTTCAGTACTTCCTGGGTCTCCAATAAAGAAGTTAAAAATCCCTGGTTTGAAATTTCTTTTGACAAAGACAAAGCGTTCAATATGATCACGATTGCGCAGGGTGAAGCTTCTATTAAAAAGTACCGCGTAGAATATTTTGAAAACGGAAACTGGAAACCGTTGCAGACCATAATAAATCCTGAGAAAATAAAAACACTGCGTTTCGACAGAATCTGGGCAGGAAAAGTGAGAATTTCTATTGATGAATTTACCGCTCCGCCAACCCTGGCCGAAGTGGGCGTCTACAACGAAAGAAGATAAACATGAAAAATCCTGTTTTCAAAATCCATTAATCCTAAAATCAAGATCTGAAGGTGATGATTATCATGAATGCTTCCAATCTGCGTCAATAATTCTACTAAGACGAAGTCCTAGTTTTGAGCATTGAAAATTAATGACTTCAAGCGACTCATGAGCACCGAAAATACGACGCATACCTTTCATATCCCGGTTTTAGGATTGGGTTATTCTGTGGATACACCCATTAAAGTTTCTCATTTGGGAATTTCGTCCGTCGCCTCGATTGTCGATGACGAAATGATTGAACGGATGCGGAAGTTTCATACCCTCAAAACCGGCGAAACTTTCACGCCAATCTTTTCAGGCGAACACGATTTCAGAAGCAGGCGTATTACAGCATATCTGGATCTGATGGAAAGGATCGTCAACATACAATTTGACAATTTACGCCAGCAACCTTTTGAACAAGGAAATGATATTACCCGTTACTTCGAGCTCCTGCCTGATACATCTTCTTTAAAAAAGCGGTATAAAAAAATGCTTTTATCCGAAAATCCGGAAGAGAAAAAATGGATGCAAAACGCACTGCGACATGCAATGAAGAAGGGAGCTATTGACGTAAATATCATGTCGAAAGTAGACAAACTGAATAAGGATGTTTATGGAGAAACTTTGCCGGATGACTTTTCAGACGCATCAGCCGGTTTGCATGGATTTGCCAATAGCACACTCACATCTTCCCTGATTCTTTCGGCTGGAATGAACCCGAGACTTTACAATTATCTCGAAAGTTTCAAAGATTTTCATCCGGATGAAGACGGAAATTTCAATAAAAAAATTATCCTGAAAGTAAGTGATTTCCGCTCTGCTTTCATTCAGGCCAAGTTTTTGGCAAAAAAAGGAATCTGGGTTTCCGAGTTCAGGATTGAATCCGGATTGAACTGCGGCGGACATGCGTTTGCTACGGAAGGATATTTATTAGGACCGATTCTGGAAGAATTTAAAGACAGAAAGCAGGAAATGCTGACAGAGCTTTTTGCTTTATACCAAACTGCAATTGAGTTAAAAGGATATAAAATCAGTAAAGCCCCGGCAGTGAAAATTACAGTTCAGGGCGGCATAGGAACAGCGGAAGAGGATCAGTTTTTACTCGAACATTATCAGGTGGATGCGACCGGCTGGGGAAGTCCGTTTTTACTTGTTCCTGAGGTTACTAATGTTGATGAAGACACATTAAAGGATTTGGCAGAAGCAAAAAGTGAAGATTATTATATCAGCAATTCCTCCCCGCTTGGTGTTCTTTTCAACAATTTCAAAAAAAGCAGTGCGGAAAAACAGCGTCTGGAACGTTTAGCAGCCGGCCGGCCGGGAAGTCCGTGCAAGAAAAAATATCTTGTTTCCAATACCGAATTTACGAGCGAACCAATCTGCACCGCATCCAGACAATATCAGCATCTAAAAATCAGACAACTACAGTCAGTTGATCCAAAACCAGCTGATTATGACGAGCTATTTAATGCCATTACCGAAAAACTTTGTCTGTGCGACGGACTGAGCACCTCAACATTACTCAAAAATCATTTGCTCAAACCAAGAGAAAATTCGGCAGTCTCCATTTGCCCAGGGCCAAACCTCGCCTGGTTTTCAAAAGTATATTCTCTGGATGAAATGGTGAGCCATATTTATGGAAAGATTGATTTGCTTAGCAAAGTGGACCGGCCTAATATGTTTATCAACGAGCTGAATCTTTATGTTGATTATTACAAAAAAGACCTTGAAGCAAATGCCCGAAAGCTGAATGAAAAAAAGAAAAAATATCTGATCAGATTTAAAGAACAGCTTTTGGTTGGGATTGAATATTATAAAGATCTGGTTCCAAAAATCACAAATCAGACGCTGGCTTATAAGGCAGAAATGATTAGGCAGTTGAGAGGGATTGAGATGGAGTTGCGGGAGGTTAGGTAAGCTGTGTCACCTCATGAAGTCTTCCTATTCTTGTTTTATAAATGTTATTTTCTTACCGGACTTATCTTTCTCAAGTTGATAAATTTCTTTATTTCTAATGGCTACGGGTAGCTTTTTGATATTTTCAGCTTTGAATGTATCATCAATATTGCTCGCTCCCAAAGAGCCGGACTTTGGATGTACGAATAGAAGGTATAGTTTATCGTTACTTATGTATAGATAGTAATATATCCGATATCCTCCTTTACCTTTTATACGTTTTTTTATGTACGGATTTACTTCACTACGACTATTGAGTAAAGTTCCCTCACACAAATCAAGTACACTTTTATCGAAGAAGTGATTTAGTATTTCAGATTCGAGGTCTTTGTAAGAGTTTTTCTTTTTAAGTTTATGATATGCCAGATAGAAATCAATTGTACAAAATAGCTCCATTACAGATCTTCTAAATCTTTAAGGCTTTCATAAAAGTCCTTATTATTTGGCAAGGTATAAAATACTGATTGGACATCTTGCAGCGCTTCTCTTAAATCATCTACGGATCCTAAAAAAGAACGAAACTCTTTCTTAGCAAAGCCTTTCAAAACCAGCGGCTTAACCGTCGAAACGAACTTCATTTCTTGATTCAGATACGTTTTTGTGTCTTCCACTATGCCTTCAATAAGCTGCATTTCCTCTGCATCAGGATTAGTCACCCACGTGATTTTTTCAAGAACAGAAATCATCTTTTCTATCCTTTCTTCTTTCATTTCTATGGTATCTTTAAGCTCACCAACCTTAACCTTTAATAGTTTAAGAAGTTCCTGAGGTATAGACTCTTCCTTTTTCTTTTCACTCCTTGTAGGAATAGAATAGGTTAGGAAGCTCTTTGAAAGGTTTTTTATGTTTGGTTCCGATACTACCATTTATGTTCTATGTATGTCATATCAGTAACAATAATACCCAATATTTAATTAAAATTCAATAGGAATTAATTTCTCCTGTTGTGCTGACGCCAATTATAAATCCGTGTCAGCAGTTTCAAAAACTTTCCCGAACTTTGCCTCCAAAGTGGTTTACTTCCAAACCATAAAATCTAATCCAGACAACCAGTCTGTTTTGACATTGAAATTATATAGAGGATTAATAGCAGCGACGGTTCAGGCCTTGCAGGAAATATTTTCGGATAAGCAGCAGGCTGACCGTGTTGTGGAACGTTTGTTAAAATCGAACCCGAAGTGGGGTGCACGCGACCGGGCTTTTATTGCTGAAAATACTTATGAAATCGTTCGCTGGTGGCGGCTGATCAAGTTTTCTGCCAGTCTGGAAAAAGTGACGCAGCCGGAACATTTCTGGAAAATGGTGGGTACCTGGCAAATCATCAAGCCTGCACAGCTTCATAGGGAGAGCGATAACATCTTACCTGAATGGGCGGAATTTGAAGAAATTAACCTGGAAATGGTTTTAAACCGCTATCACGAAGCACTGAAAGTCCGTAAAATCGCACAGTCTATTCCGGATTGGATTGATGAAGTGGGGGAACGCGAATTAGGTGATAAATGGGAGAAAGAAATTACAGCACTGAATCATCAGGCACCTTTTGTTTTGCGGGTTAACACTTTGAAATCTGATCTTCAATCGGTTATCTCTGTTTTTGGTGAAGACAAAGTGGAAACGGTTGCAGAAGTCCCGACGGCGATTATTCTTAAAAAGCGTCAAAATGTTTTTGGGCAGGAAACTTTCAAAAAAGGACATTTTGAAGTTCAGGATGCAGGCTCACAATTGATTGCTCCGTTTCTGGATCTTAAACCTGGACAAACGGTGATAGACGCCTGTGCTGGCGCCGGTGGAAAAACTTTGCAGATTGCTTCTTTACTGGAAAACAAAGGCAACATTATTGCCCTTGATATTGAGAATTACAAACTTGAAGAACTTCAAAAACGCGCGACCCGGAATGGCGTAAAAATTCTGACGACTGGTTTGATAAAAAATGATTCGACTGTGAAAGATCTGGTTGAAAAAGCAGACAGACTTTTGCTGGATGTTCCATGCTCAGGACTCGGCGTTCTGAGGCGAAATCCGGATACGAAATGGAAATTGCAACCCGGTTTTCTGAATACGATACGAAATACACAATGGCATATTTTAAGCAATTATTCCAAAATGGTCAAACGTGGTGGAAAAATGGTGTATGCCACTTGCAGCTTGTTACCATCAGAATCGGAAGATCAGGTAACAAGATTTATCATGGAATTTGGCGATCGTTGGCGGTTGATGAATGAACGAAGAACGTCAGTAGCCGATGAAGGTTATGACGGATTTTATATGGCTTTGCTTGAAAGGATTAAATAAGAGCAATCTTAATTGGCCTTAACAGCAAAATCTTTCGCAATCAACAAACTTTTGGGAATACCATTTTCCGTCCAGCATAATGCCGCACTGTACATTCCTTGCGGCATTTTTTGTGGAATGATGGCAGAAAAAGAAGGAGGTAATGTATCAGGCTTTAACAGATTTCTCAGCCAGTTGTTGTTATGGAGCCGTAGCGCTATGAGATAAGGTTTATCCATTTTCATGCGATCGGACAACATCAGATAAACTTCTTTCCCTGGAATGCCAGCCGGCAAATGATCGATTTCAATATTTAAAACAGGGTATTTATATTCTCCATACCGGGATTTATCTTCAATTATACTAGTCTTGATCATATTTTGTGTGTTCAAATCCTGGCTGGCTGACTGCTCATTCCAAAGTTGAATTTCACTCTCCGAAAAGTATTCCGGAAAAGTATAATGACTGAAAAACGGCTTGTCATGGTCTTCTGATTTGGCGTACTGATGAATGAAAAAAGTATGATTCGGGAAATTGTAGGAATCGACTTTTAACTCGTCGTTGTGTTCTGCAACTGCATCTTCATACTTTGCATAAGACCAGAAATTCAGTGATAATGCGGTCAGTGAAAATACCAGAAAAAGGGAATTTTGAAGTTTTTTGTTTTTAATATTACTTAAAACAAACAAGTAAAATAACACACAGATACTGACTGAATAAACCTGGAAACGCATGGCAGCCATACTATCAATATTTGACATCCCTCGTCCCATGGCAATCATGAACCCGCAGGCCAATAATTTCAAAAAGCTGATTTCAACGAAACTTACAGGAAATAATACATCCTTCCAGCCTTCGGAAGTTGTAAATTTCTTCACAGAAAAGAGCAGGTAAATCACCAGAAAAAAACCTCCTGCCGTGAGTGAGAGGATGTAGATGTGAGAGTCTGAAAGGACTTTTACTATTGACCCTGTAAATGAGACAAAACCTCTGAAGATCAGCCAGATCGTTTGGGATAAAGTGAAGGATTCGGAGGAAAACGAAAAGTTGAATCCCTGAAAGAAAATAAAAAGATAACCAACGGAGAAAACGCCGAATATCAGACTTTCTCTCGTTCTCTTTTGTAAAATCAGCCAAACCAAGCCAACCGGAATTATACTTAGCCCATCCAGATTTGCCAGCGTAGCCGCAACAACAAAAGGAATGGACAAATACCAGATTTTCTGTTTGGACGCCTGAAGAAAATAAAGACTATAAAGTGAAAATGTGATCGCCAGGGTTTGTTCAAATGCCGTGATACTCCAGAGATGAACGACGTAAACAAGGGGCGAAAATACCAACAGGGTTACGGGCAGAAAGAAAATTAATCTGTTGCTGACTGTTCTGAATACCAGGTAAAGCGCATGACCCAACAGGATCAGGTTCAGATAACCACAGATGATCATAGTTCTGAAATTCATTTCACCGTTAAAAAATCCTATCAATATGGCAGCCAGTCTTGAAAAGAAAATCCGGTGATCATTGTGTTGCAGAACAAGGGCATGAAATAAATTCCGGCTATTGTCGTGAATAAGATTAATGCTGATTAATAAAGCTTCATCGTCATCATAAGGAACATTTACAGCATTTTTGACAATATAAGCACCAAAAACAATGATAGGAATCAGGACTAATAGTAAACGAAAATAAAATCGCAGTGAACTTGAAAGCATAGGAAATGTATTCCCTGAATAAAAATAATTGTATTAAGGATCGAAGGTACTAAAAACTTGTAATATCAAAATAAAAGATCTGCTCGTATCATACGGTTTATCGTAATGAATCAAGCAGATCTTACTATACGGTTAATCGAATTTTCTCTTCCTAGCTTTTATAAACGTACATATCCAAAAACCCATTTCTAAATTTCCCCTGGGGGTCGTATTCTTTGATCAGATTCTGGAAGTCCGGTAATTTTTCGTAAAGTGATTGTAGCTTGGCAGGTGCCATGGTAAACATTTTCCCCCAGTGCGGACGGGCGTTAAACGGAGCGAGCTCTCGTTCAATGATTGGCAATAGTTTACTAACATTTGGCCAATCCTGTTTCCAGGTAAAATGTATGGCAACGCTATCCTGCTTGTAACAAGGGCTCATCCAAAGATCATCCGCCGCGATGGTACGGATTTCGGTGGTCAGCAAATGTGGCCCAACCTGATCGGCCAGTTTGTAAACTGCCATGATGGCCTCTACCGCATTTTTTCTCGGTACAAAATATTCTGATTGCAGCTCAACACCGCTGCTTGGTGTGAAACCCATTTTGAAATGCGGCATTCTTTCATACCACGGTCCCGGCACGCCCATTTGTACGGTACAATTTTCAGCAGATAATTCCGGAATCGGATGCAGGTTTTTCGTTGCCAGTTTTGCGCCAAATAATTCTGCTTCCGGTTTGTAGTTTTCTCCTTTTTCAATTTTCCGCTTCACCCACACTTCGGCTATATCACCGCTTTGCCAGTTTGTAAAAAGACTCACACTATAACCTTTTGCTTCAATGGCTTCAAAATTATCTTTCAATGCTGAAAAAGGCAGATTTTGATATACATACTGGTTCATCTCAAAAGTAGGCTGAATGTCCAGCGTTACTTTTGTAACTACACCTAACGCACCAAGATTAACAACTGCCGCCAAAAACTTCTGGCCATCTTTTTCTTTTGATAATTTGATCGTTTCACCGGTTCCGGTAACAATTTCCATCCCGGAAACTGCCGTTGATAAATTCCCGTTTTTATTTCCCGAGCCATGCGTAGCTGTGGCGCAGGCACCAGCTACGGAAATATGTGGAAGCGAAGCCAGGTTATGCAATGCATATCCTTTTTTATCCAAAACCGGACTTAGCTGTCCGTATTTCAAACCCGAATTTACAGTAACTGTTTTACCGTCCGAAGAAATTTCGATCAATTCGTCCGCCTGAGTGAGCGATATAAATTCATCCTTACTATCCGCAATTTTGTTGAAACAATGACGCGTACCAAGTACCTTAAATTTGCTATGTTTTTTCACAAATTCACTTACCTGTTCCGTTGATTTGGCCTGGTATAGTTTGGTTGTGCCATATTCAAGATTACCAGCCCAGTTTTTAAGCTTTTCGCCAGTCGCCCAACCTGTCAGCGGAGAAAATAATGGAGCAGTCATTAATGCAGATGATAGTTTTATAAAAGTTCTTTTGTTCATACCAATTCGGATCAAAATATAATTTTATCCCAAATTAGTTTAATAATTATAAAAAAGCGATAATATATACTTGGTCTTGAAAAGAAGTCTTTTGCAAGAGATAATTACTTGGACTAATAAGAGTTAATCCGTTTTTTCCATCGCAGTGCCAAAGCTAATGGCTGACCACCGAAAGCCGAAGTCACACCATCAGGATTCGCCTTTTTCCCTGTATTCCTTTGCAATCTGCTCCCCTGATTTTGCAAGATTTCTGGCTTCGATATATATCCTTTTCACATCCGGAAAAGCAGCTTTAATATTGGTTTCAGTCCGGCTAATTGCTTCAACAAGCTCTTTCAGGCTAATATCTTTTCTAAACTGAACATCCAGTGCCAGTAAAATTTCATTGGGGGCAAGATGCATGGTCAGCGGATAATACACGGTAGAAACATCCGAATCCTGATTGACCAACTCATAAATTCCACGGACAGTATCTGATTGCGCGCTTTCCCCTACCAGGAGTTTTCTGCTTTCAATAACCATGATAACAGCCACAACACAAAGTATCAAACCGATCACAATGGAAGCAGCACCGTCGAAAAACGCATTGTTGAAATAGTGACCAAGAAATACGCCGAGAAATGCAGTTAGCAAACCAGCCAAAGCAGCGGCATCTTCATAAATAACAGCAAAAAGAGATGGATCTTTGCTCGACCGTAATGCACTCCAGAAAGTAGCATTTCCCCTTGTTTCGTTGAATTTTTTGACGGCAATAATCAGTGAGCCTCCCTCAAAAAACATGGAAACGGCCAGAACAATGTAATTCCATTTGGGATCTTTAAGCGGCTCCGGATGCTGGATATGCGTAATTCCTTCATATAAAGACATGCCGCCGCCCAATGCAAAAATTAAAATCCCGACAATCAGCGCCCAGAAATAAAGTTCTTTTCCATAACCAAAAGGATGTCCCTGATCTGCCGGTTTTTTGCTTCGGCTAATTCCTAAAAGAAGTAATAATTCATTTCCGGAATCTACCGTGCTGTGAATTCCTTCCGAAAGCATGGCGGAGCTTCCCGTAACTGTTGCGGCAATAAACTTTATAACCGCGATACCAATATTGGCAGCAAGCGCACCGTAAATAGGAAGTTTGGATTCTTGGGCCATAAATAAAGATCAGGAGTGAGTCGCGTTTTGGGAAGTTAGGGAAAAGAACTATACCAAAAGCGTTTTTTTGAAAATCAGTAAACTTCCCGTTTTTAGACTTTTGGTACTAAACACAATTTTCCCCGGATATGAAACGCGTTGATACTATTGATTTTACCAGAGGTTTGGTCATGATCATCATGGCTCTGGACCATGTGCGTGATCTGATGCATACCACGGCATTATCTCAAAATCCTGTTGACCTGACTACAACCACTGCCGGGATTTTTCTCACACGCTGGATCACGCATCTTTGTGCTCCAACATTTGTTTTTTTATCCGGAACTTCGGCCTTTATTTCTTTAAAAAACAATACTGATCTTTCCGCTGGCAGAAAATTTCTGGTGAGCCGGGGGCTCTGGCTCATTCTTCTGGAATTCACGGTTATAAATTTCGCTTTATGGGCTGATATTCATTTTAGAATGCTGGTTTTCCAGGTTATTGCGGCCATTGGTGTAGGGCTTATTATTCTTTCATTCCTGCTGAAATTGTCATCCCGGATTATTGGAATTATTGGACTGGTCATTATTTTGGGCCACAATCTTTTAGGTAATATTACTTTTAGCGAAAATCCTGTGCTAAGAGTAATCTGGTCCTTCTTCTTCCGGCTCGACATTTTGCCGGTTACGCCAAATTTCACGTTTGCTATTCTTTATCCGATTATTCCCTGGCTTGGAATTTTGCTGGCAGGTTATGGCTGCGGACAAATCTTTATGCTGGATGATGGGAAAAGGAAAAAGGTTTTATTTAAAATCGGGATTAGTTTACTGGCATTTTTTACGGTTTTGCGTTTTACCAATTTTTATGGCGATCCGTCACCCTGGTCTGTGCAAAAAAATGCTGTTTTTACTTTTTTGTCATTTATCAATATCTCCAAATATCCTCCTTCTTTGCTTTATACGACAATCACGCTAGGCTTTGCATTTTTGTTCCTTGCTTTGGCCGATGGTGTCAAAAATGGATTTACACGATTTGTTTCAGTTTACGGGAAAGTGCCCTTGTTTTATTATTTGCTGCATTGGTATCTTATCCACTCACTGATGTTTGGATTAATGTTTTTGCAGGGATTTTCCTGGAAAGATCTACCTTTCGGCCCGTTTATGTTTGGCCGTCCGGTGGAGGGTTCAGGGGTTGAGCTTCCTTACATTTATCTGATCTGGACTTTTGTGGTGCTTTCGCTTTATCCGTTGTGCGTCTGGTATGCCGGCTATAAATCAGCGCATCGGGAGAAAAAGTGGTTACGTTACCTCTAAGGGTTCACACAAAATCGCCAAGGTTGAAGCGCAAAGAAGGCAAGGTTTCGTATAGTGCTTAAGTGAAAGGTTTTTTGTTGGCTTGATTTTAATAAGAACAGGTCAAAATGATGTTTAGGCAGTCTGCTGAACAGGCCGTTAAATTTTGTATAATTCCAGATGAATTCAACTATACCGAAACCCTTTTACCATAAGCTTTCACATACCATGATCGCTTTGGCATTAATTACGCTTACCATTTATCTGGGCCAGGATATCATTGTGCCGCTCGCCATGGCCACTTTGCTGGCGGTTTTGTTGCGGCCCATGGAAAGCTGGATGACGCGCCATGGAATCCCTAAAATGCTTTCGATCAGTCTGGCAGTTTTATTTGCTATCCTGATTGTGGCCGGACTCGCTGTTTTGCTTTCCATGCAGCTCTCCGACTTCTCTGACGAATGGCCAAAACTTCAAAAGAACATTAATAACTTTTATGCCGATGCCCGTCGCTGGATTCGGCGTGAGTATAGCGTTAGTTATCGTCAGCAGGATCAATATCTAAAAAAAGCACAAACGCAAACCATGGAAAATTTCCAGGGAGGCGAAACTTTGGGCATCATTACCGGGCCGCTTGGCAACCTGATTTTACTTCCGATCTACATGTTTCTGCTACTTTATTATCGCGGCATGCTTCTGCTGTTTATGGTTGAACTTTTCACCCAAAAACATAAGGAAAAGGTCATGGAGATTTTGGGTGAGATCAAGTCGATCATCCAGAGTTACATGGTTGGTTTACTGCTTGAAACCGCTAGTGTTGCCATACTGAATTGTATCGGGTTATTGATCTTAAATGTTCAATATGCAATTCTGCTGGGCATTATGGCGGCCATACTGAATCTCGTTCCTTACATCGGCGGGCTGGTTGCTATCGTTTTGGCTGTTATGGTAACATTTATAAGTCATCCCGAAATTGATACGATTTTAGGCGTTATCGGAATATTTCTGGCCGTTCAGTTTGTTGACAATAACTTTCTGGTTCCGCTGGTTATTGGTTCGAAAGTGAAGATTAACGCACTGGTTTCTATTGTCGGCGTTTTGGTTGGCGGTGCTATCGCGGGACTTTCCGGCATGTTTTTATCAATCCCGGTTATCGCCATGATGAAAGTTGTTTTTGATCGGGTTGAAGGGCTGGAAGCCTGGGGTATTTTACTGGGAGACCAGACACCAAAAGAAGCTTCCGGCAGTTTGTTTGGTTTAAGAAAGAAAAAAGAACCGGAACCGGAAAAATTTGAAGAATAAGAAAAAAGAAATGTCCAACATTCTTTTTTTGGCACAATTTCAACCGGACTACCTATTAACTTAAAACCGGAGTATATCAAGAGTCCGGGTGGACAATACCTTTGCAGTGCATTTATCAAAAATCATTGTTTATGAATTTGTCGAAATTTTACAGTTTATTCTTTTTACTTTTCCTTTTACACTTTGCCAAAGCACAGGAAATAGCACTGGATCCTGTGACGGTCACTTCATCGCTTATCGAAAAACGGGCATCAGAAAGCGGCCGGAATATAGCGGTGATAAAAGGTGATTTATTTCAAAACCTTCCGGTTCACAGTATTGATGATCTGCTACGATACATTCCCGGACTTGAAATTCAGGCGCGGGGACCTATGGGTTCTCAAAGTGATATTGTTTTAAGAGGTGGAACATTCCAGCAGGTTCTGGTGATCATGGACGGCTTGCGGTTGAACGACCCGAACACCGGCCATTTCAGCAGCTATATTCCCATTTCCCCATCCGAAATAGAACGGATTGAGGTTTTGAAAGGAGCATCTTCGGCTATTTATGGTTCTGAGGCTGTGGGTGGTGTTATCTATATTGTTTCAAAAACTTTTGCAGCAAAACTGGCTGCAAAAAATGATGATGTATCTGTTTCAAATAATAACAAAACCGCTGTAAACGCTTCCGCAACCGCTGGCCAGTATGGTTTGTTTAATGGAAATATGGGAGTATTTGTTCAAAAAAATAAGCTGGCAGTTTCCGGTGGAATTATTTCAAACAATGCAACGGGAGTTCAACAGCGCGGTACCAAAGGATATTTCCATAATAACACCGCATCGCTGTCTGCAAATTATGCGTTTTCTCCTGCATGGAATTTAGCCGTAAGATCATCCTTTGATCATCGTGATTTTGCAGCTCAGAATTTTTATACGACCGCCAAATCAGATACTGCAAACGAGCAGGTCGGAACGTTTTGGAACCAGGTGAAAGTTGGTTACAAAAAAGGGAAATCTGCTTTTTCTTTTGATGGAGGGTATAAATATGTTCAGGACCAGTATTTGTTTAATTCCTTATCTATCAAAAATAACAGCAAGTCTAAACTTTGGCAGGGATTAGTTACCTGGCAACAAATTTTCACATCGAGCACGAGTCTGGTGGCCGGTTTAAATTTTCAAAACAAAAACATTGCTTCCAATGATCGTGGAGATCATTCAATAAATCAATTGGCTCCTTTTGTAACTTTATCCCAAAGAATTGGAGAGAATTTTACAATTAGCCCGTCTGTCCGTTTTGACTGGCGCGAAAAAATTGGAACCGAAGCTGTGCCGCAGGTTAATCTATCATACAAAAAAGACAACTGGCAATTACGCGGAAGCGCCGGAAAAACAATACGTGATGCCGATTTTACCGAACGTTACAACAATTATAACAAACCGATCATAACCAATGGAAGCAGTGTGGGCGATCCGGCCCTGAAAGCAGAAACTTCTTTCAGTTACGAAGCCGGTGCGGACTGGTTTTTATCAAATCTGAAACTTTCCGGTACTGTTTTTCAACGCAGACAAAGCAATTTGATCGATTATACCGCTACTCCTTATGCCCAGATGCCGCGTAAAGACAACCTTTCGCCAACCGGAACCTATGCTTTGGCAAAAAACATTGCCAGCGTTAATACAACCGGTGCCGAACTGGATATGCAGTATTCCAAAACAATTGCCGAAAACCAAAGATTGTGGCTGACAACCGGACTTACCTGGCTGAATAGCGAAAGCAGCGAAACGACTTCATTTTACATTTCATCACACGCCAAGTTCCTGGGTAATTTTTCAGTATTATATCAATATTCCAATTTCTCACTTAGCCTCAACGGAATCTACAAAAACCGGGCAAAACGTGAAGCATCGGCTATTGAAGCAACTATTTCGAGAGATTATTTTGTACTGAATGTAAAAGCTGAATATGCAGTTTTGAAAAAAACATTGTCTGTTTTTGTTCAGGCTGATAATATTGGAGATACGAAATACAGTGATTTGTTAGGAGCGAAAATGCCTGGAAGATGGGTGATGGTCGGATTGAGATATAGTTTTATGAAGTAAATTTAAAAGGTTTCACGCGAAGAAAGGAAAGAAGTGCAAAGACCGCTAAGTTTTCATTCTTAGCGGTCTTTGCTTTTATTTTTTTGCTTTGCGTGAAACCCTTCTTTAATCTTTCTTATATCGGGTTTCGTACATATATTAAAGTTATTTTTAACCAACACATTTGGTTGATTTAAAAACAAAAATATGCTGTACCTAACGCTGATGCTAACCTTGTTTTCTACATTGATTCCCGAAAAAAAATCGGCAGTAAGTGAATCTCCAAAAATGAATGTTTACTTTTTGAGTGGTTTAGGCGCTGATAAACGTGTTTTTGATAAACTGAAACTGGATGATCGTTATGATGTTCATTATATTGAATGGATTTCTCCCAAAAGAAAAGAGCCGCTGCATGATTACGCTCAAAGGTTAATTGCACAAATGGATACCACCAAACCATTCCAGCTGGTCGGGCTTTCCTTTGGCGGTATTGTGGCTTCCGAAATTGCAGAGATTGTTCGCCCCGAGCAGATTATATTAATTTCGAGTACGCCAACCAATATTCCTGTTTCAAAATTTAATCGTGGTTTGATAAAATTTTTCCTTGCAAGCCCATTTGCCGCACCAATACTGAAATCCACTAATTCCTACACGTACAGATACTTTGGAGCCGATACGCCGGAATTAAAAACATTACTAAAACAAATTCTCCACGATACGGATAGCAAATTTCTAAAATGGGCACTAATTCGGATGAGCGAATGGAAACATCCGGATAAAGCTGAAAATCTCTACCATATTCACGGATCAGAAGACCGGTTAATTCCATTAAAAATTGTAAAACCGGACATCATTATTGAAGGTGGCGGGCATTTGATGGTTTATAAACAACATGAGGAAATATCAAAAATTCTGAATCAACAGCTAGCTAAAAAATTTAAATAAGTTTTTTCCTCCTCCGACCCAACCTTACACCTACCCTTTGTAGTTTATTTTATTGACAGCAAAAGTTCTGTCAGTCTGCTAAACTTAACTTCAAAATGGTCATGAAACAGGGAAAAATTTTAATCGGAATGATTTTGCTGGCGCTTATGCAGCTGGTAGCTTGTGAAAGAAATGATGTCGATTCTTCAGATTCGGCAGATAGAATCGGGGCTTCAGAGCTGGAAGGAATAAAAGTGGCTACCACTACAACCGTCCAAAAAGGTGAATCTGTTCATTTTGCATTAGAAAACGGTTTATCCCCACTCAATTTTCAATGGAAAGTCTCTCCAAATCAAAATATCCGGGTATCAAAAACTAATGAAGTTGCAGCGATTTATTTCCCAGAAACCGGAAAATACACCATTACTGCGCTCGACAGTATTTCACAAGACTCCGTTTCTTTACTCGTAGATGTTGTCATTTATGATCCTGGAAACGATAATGTAGAAATACGCCAGGATTTTGACGCAGACGATATCCTGAGTTTGACACCCATCACATTTGCAGATTCCACTTTTCACCTGGAATTTTTGGCAGAAACAAAAAACAATTATAAATGCAACAACAATTACATGCTCTTTTCCCGTGATAAGGTTCAGGACACGTTTGTATACGATTTCCTCAAGGTGATCAGTCCGGCAGGTTGTGCGACTGAAAATGCAAAATCAAAACAATACATTTATACCAATGAGCCAATAAAAGACGGCAAGATATATAATCTTGAAATCACTTTTAACGGAAAAAATTATAAAGGATCTTTTACAAGAAATGGAGGAAATTACCAGTTCACATGGCCTTATGATGATGGAGTAATTTTCACCACGAAGACATTGTAACGTAAACCTAACAAAAAATTGACGCCGGCAAGCACTCACCTTTGCCGGCGTTTGGAGCATAAGCTTGGACAACTTAAAGGAAATATTAGCCGGTTGCCGACGAAAAGAGCGTCAGAGTCAGGAGAAATTGTACCGACAATTTTATCCTGTCCTGTTTGCTTTATGCAGAAATTTTTTTGAGGATAAACATGAGATCGTAACCGCCATCAATAACGGAATGATGAAAGTTTTCAAAAATCTGGATCAATATGATGCAACGAAAGGTGAATTTTTCAACTGGATGTATACTACCGTGAGAAATGCCGCGCTTACTTTGCTTCGGGATAAAAAAACGCAGCATTTTGATTACGATGAAATTAAGGAAAATATGTTTTTTGAAGCAAAAGAAAATCCGTTTCAGGAACTGGAATACGATGATATTGAAGTTTATATGAGTCAGCTACCCATGGCAACACGCCGTGTTTCCAGTCTTTTTTATCTGGATGGATTTTCGGTGAAGGAAATTGCAGAAGCATTAAACATCAGTGAAGGAACTGTAAAATGGCATTTAAGCGAAAGTCGCAGCAGGCTAAAAATTATATTTGAAAAGTCGATTTAAAAACTTGTGAGCAAGAAAAACCTACATATCAAAAAGTACCTCAGCGGAAAATTACCAGAACCGGAAGTTCAGGCGGATAACGCGTGGTCGCAAATGAGTGATATGCTGGGAAATACTTCCATTCCGGATTCATCTTTAAAAACTGCCGGAAAATTCAAGTACTTTTTGAAATATGGTTTAGGACTTTTGTCCGGAGCAACAATTGTAGCCGGTAGCTGGCTTTTAATCCCTGAAAGTCCAGAAGAAAAAACAAATGTAAAAACGAATTTCGAGGAAAAATTTGAAGATAGTGTCGTACTAAATGATGTGCCGGAACAAATAAAACCAACCTTTTCAGAAAATCTTATTACAAGAAACGATAGTTTAAAAGGCAATTCGACTGGTATTGAAAATAATGTAATAACGGATTCGCCATCAAAGGACAAAATATATTCCGAACAGTTGACACACAGTAAAAATCAATCCGTTAATCCCAGTTTTCATAATCCTGAAATTACTTTAAAAAATAAAAAAACAAATTCGGGGCGTACCGAAAATGGACCCAACAGAGCAGTTTCGGAAGTTCAGGGATATGGTCGTTTTGGAAATATAACAAAGAAAATAAGTAATAAAAAAAGCTTATCAAACAGATTTTCAACAGAGAATGTGTCAAATGGACTAATCGTAAGTTTGAAAGACAAAGATTCCGGGAACACTACCGTTCAAAAATCTTTCAATTCCGGAGACAATAAATTTTCCTATTTCAAAGAAAAAAACGATTCATTTCAACCAATAAATGAGATAAAATCAGACCAAAAAATCGCCTTTTCAGTCAAGAAAATAATTCCAAAATCGACCCAATTTCCTGTTCTGAAAAAAAATGCCATTGTAACCAGGCCAATAAAAACAGGAGATAAAAGAGAGGAAAATATAAAAGCTAATTCCCAAAAGCCATTTTTAGAGACACTTCACATAGGATTGGAATGGAACGCCGCGAGCTCATTTAAGGACACCAAATATTTGCTCCCTGGTCCTGATAGTACGAAAAAACCATATCGTTTACTTATACCAGGCCTCTGGATTAGCAAAGATCTCGACGACAAACAATCTGTAATCGCCAGTTTTTTCATTTCCCAACAATATTTGGCCGGGAATAAGCTGATTAAGCAGACGCTCGATTCAACGATTAAAGATCTTTCTTATAATACACACATGATCAAAGCTGTTGGTATCAATCTGTCCCTACAATACAATTATCAGTTTTTTCCCAATCTGGCATTTTCAGCGGGATTAGGTTATAGCAAACTAAACAGAGCACTTTTTCAGGAAAGCATGAAAAATTATGCAGGCGAGGTTCTCCCTACGTCCAGGCTTTTATTGACAAAACAAGATCTCAACAACTTGGTACAAACCAATCTTGTCACAATAAAAACGGGCCTCATCTTCAATACCGGCCGGCTTAAATTAGGCGCCAACCTGATTGTTCCACTGACGAATGTTTCCGCTACTTCAAGGCCAATAAGAACATTAAACGGACAAATTTTCCTCCGATTCCGTGTTAAGTAGTCAAAAACTACTCCGTTACATTACTATATAAGTGTACACTTAGATTATTAGAAGAACCATAATTTTTATTTGGATTCAATCTAATCAATCAATAGCTTTGCGGCTTATTAAGACTAATTATATACAAGGTAACCTATCTGATGAAGCACTTAACGTTTACTATCACTTTGGTAATAGCCGCCTGGCTGATTTCAAGTAATGCATTTTCACAAGGAACAGGAAGAATTAAAGGAACAGTCAGAACGTCAGATGGCGTTGGTGCTGAATTTGTGAATGTTGGTTTGAAGGGAATGTCCAAAGGCTCAACTGCGGACTCAAAAGGAGCATATGAAATAAAAAATATTGAAGCTGGTCAGTATATTCTGATTGCATCTTTCATCGGACTTGAAACAAAGGAAATTGCGATTGATGTAAAATCTGGTGAGACCACGGTCGTACCGGATATCACACTGGCTGAAAATGCAAAAACTTTTAGCGAAGTGGTCATTACCGCTCAGGGAAAATTGCAACGCGAATCAAGTGAATATGTGTCTAAAATAAACCTGAAAAATCTTGAAAATCCACAGGTTTATACCACCATCACAAGAGAATTGCTAAGAGAACAGCTGGTTTTCAGCATTGATGACGCGCTAAAAAATGCGCCTGGTATCAGCAAAATGTGGGAAGCAACAGGGCGTAGCGGTGATGGAGGAAGTTATTACAACTCACGTGGTTTCATTCTGCAAAGTAAATTGAGAAACGGTATTGCAGGAAACGTTTCTACAAAAATAGATGCGGCAAACATTGAAAATATTGAAGTAATTAAAGGTCCGTCTGCAACATTATTTGGAAGTGCACTGACTTCGTATGGTGGTTTGATCAACCGTGTTACTAAAAAACCATTTGCGAAATTTGGTGGCGAGGTTGCTTATTCAACCGGTAGTTTTGGTTTTAACCGTATCAGCGCGGATGTAAATACGCCTTTGGATTCTGCTAAAAATATTCTTCTGCGGGTTAATACGGCTTACAATTATGAAGGTAGTTTCCAGGACAATGGTTTTGGAAAAATGTTCACGTTCGCCCCGAGTTTATCTTATAAAGTCAATGATAAATTGTCGTTTAACATTGATGCTGAATTTTATAATGGAGAAAATCAGGGTAATACCATTTTCTTTTTTCCATTTGGTGGCAAAATTTCAGCACTTGGCGTAAACAGCGCAGACAAACTTGATATTGATTACAAACGCTCTTACGGGCGCGGCGACCTGTCGCAAAAGTCAAGAAATACGAATTTTTTTGGTCAGATGAATTACAAGATTTCTGATCAATGGACTTCATCGACCAGTTTTACTTCTACAAATAGTTATTCAGACGGTGTAAATCCATATTTCTATCTGCTCAGCAAATCAGCTGTGACAGGGGTTTCTACGGATATTGGAAACGGTTACATTTCGCGAAATGATCAGGCAACTGAAAATAGTAAAGACCGGGTTATTGAGATTCAGCAAAACTTCAATGGCGATTTCCAACTTGCCGGTATGAGAAACCGTTTTGTGGGAGGACTTGACTTTTTTCACCGCAACGCCGACCAGTATTTTACCGGTGTTACCGTCGATACCATAGCAGCTACTGGGGACATTCCAACCTATGGAAAATTTAACCTTAACACGTTGAAAGCAGCGTATCAGGCTGGAAAAGGTTTCGACTATCCTTACAACTTCATCAACAATATTTACAGTGCTTATGTGTCGGACGTACTGAACATTACAAACAAACTGATCGTGTCTGCCGGCTTGCGTATCGATTATTTTGACAATAAAGGAAATTACAGTATCGTAACAGGCGAAAGATCGGGCGGTTATACCCAGACATCTTTATCTCCAAAATTCGGTTTGATTTATATGCCGGTTAAAGATGTTGTTTCGATTTTTGCAAATTATCAAAATGGCTTTACAAATCAGGTTGGTAATAGTTTTAGCGGAGCAGCCTTCAAGCCCGAACATGCAAACCAGGCTGAAGGTGGCGTGAAAGTAAATGCATTTAACGGCAAACTGACCACTACTTTAAGTTACTACGATATCCAGGTTTCCAATCTGATCCGCGCGGATATTGCACATCCAAACTTTTCGATCCAGGACGGAACACAGCGCAGCAAAGGTTTTGAAGCGGAAGTTATTGCCCAGCCTTTACGCGGGTTGAACGTTATCGCCGGTTTTGCTTATAACGATTCAAAATATGAAAAAGCAGATGAAGATGTTGTAGGCCTTCGTCCGGCTACTGCCATGTCGCCATACCTTGGGAATTTATGGATTAGCTACCGTATTCAGGAAGGAATGGCCAGAGGTCTTGGATTTGGTTTTGGTGGAAATTATGCGAGTGATAACAAAGTTGTCAATACCAGAAGCCAGGGGGTTTTCATCTTACCGGAATATACCATTTTGAATGCAAGTGCTTTTTACGAACAGTCGAAATTCAGATTCGGGGTGAAGGTTGATAACATTACTGATAAAAAATACTGGATTGGATATTCATCCATTAATCCGCAAAAATTGAGAAGTGTTACTGCAAGCGTTTCATTCCGGTTTTAAGTAAAAGCCAGACTAAATTCTGAGTAAAACCAATATCATTTTATTCCCGTATTCTTGCCATGTGCCGGAATACGGGATTCGTGTTAAAATTTGTTGCAGCATTTTGAAATCTTATTTACCATGAAAAAGGTCTTACATTTTCTCCATCTGTGGTTAGGAATCGGCTCCGGAATAATCGTATTTATACTGGCTGTCACGGGTTGTATCTATGCATTTCAGCTGGAAATACAGAATGCTACACAATCTTTCCGATTTGTCGAACCGCAGAAAAAACCTTTTTTACCACCATCGGAATTCAAATTAATTGCAGAAAAAGCACTTCCAAACAAAAAGATTCACAGCGTACAATATGCAGATAATAAAACGGCAGCTGTAATCACTTTTTTCAGTTTCGATCCTGAGTATTATTATCTGATGTTTGCCAATCCTTATACGGGGGAGATTTTGGAAACCAGAAATATGGATACTGATTTTTTCCGGTTTATTTTGATGGGACACTATTACTTGTGGCTCCCGCCAACGATTGGTCAGCCGATTGCTGCATCTGCCACGCTGATCTTTGTCTTCATGCTGCTTTCCGGTCTGGTACTTTGGTGGCCGAAAAATAAAGCGGCTTTAAAACAACGGTTTAAAGTAAAATGGGACGCACAATGGAGAAGAAAAAATTATGACCTGCATAATGTACTGGGCTTTTATTCTATTCCAATTGCACTCATTATTGCCTGCACCGGCCTGATCATGGGCTTTCAGTGGTTTTCCAAAAGTGTATACTGGGCAACATCCGGCGGACAGACAATGACGCAGTTTTACGAACCCGAATCAACTGGGAAACCGGTTTATGATAAAAAAACGCCTGTGATCGATTTCCTTTGGAAAAAGACGATCGCTGAAAATCCTGATGCACAAACGATTGAAATGCATTATCCGGAAACCTCCAAATCTACCATTGCTGCGGTTACAAATCCAATTGCCGGAACGTTTTACAAGTCAGATTATATTTATTATGATCAGTATAGTCTGAAACAAATTCCGGTGACACACAACTTCGGCAGGTATGACGACAAGCTGACGCTGGCAAACAAGATCATGCGGATGAATTACGATATCCACATCGGTGCCATTGTTGGTTTACCTGGAAAAATATTGGCTTTCATTATCTCAGCCATAACCGCCAGCTTGCCAGTAACAGGATTTATTATCTGGTGGGGAAGAAGGAAAAAAAGTAAAAAAACAAAAGTAAGAATGGGAGTTCAAAAGGAATTGGTGAAAGGTTAAACACAGGGTACAAAGAGTTAAGCCCAGAGTTATATAGAGAATTAAATCATTATCCTGCGTAACTCCCTTATAAACTCTCCTTACTCTGCGTTTAAACTTCTTTACTTTGCGTGAAACCATTAAGCTTATGCCAACGATACTAAGAACTACAAGCGACAACATAGATTTTCAAAAGTTAACCGGGGAGCTGGATATAGAACTTTGCAGAATTTACAACACCAATCCGGAAGATTACGAAGAATATAACCGAATCACCGGCTTGAATACGGTGGTAATTGCATATGAAAATGATGAAGCAGTAGGTTGCGGATGTTTTAAAATTTTCAATGATAAAACCGTAGAAATCAAACGCATGTTTATCAAAGAAAACCATAGAGGAAATGGTATAGCATCTGCTCTTTTGGCAGAACTGGAAAAATGGGCGAAGGAAGTTGGCTACGAAGAAGCAGTTCTGGAAACCGGGAAAGGCCAACCAAATGCGATTAGTCTCTACAAAAAATACGGTTACCAAATCACCGAAAATTATAATCAATACGACGATCTGGAAATCAGTGTTTGCCTGAAAAAAATATTATAAACAAAAAATGCGTGACATCTTCCGACATCACGCATTTCAAAAAATTTCCTTTTTCTTTTATGTCAGAGCCACATATTGATTGATACTCACCTTTGCTTTCAATTCATGCAGTAAGCTGAACAGGCCAAAAAACGTACGATTGATGTAAATGAAATGTTTAGAACCGCGGTTCACATTCATTTTTCTCAGGTTTTTATCATTGGCATATTTCTCTCCCAGCTCTACCAATCTCGCAAAGAAAACCTCATCCGCAAAATCGAATTCCTCAACTTGGAAAGGCTCTGTGAACAAAGTCAGTATTTCGTGGAAAAGCTTTGAAAAATACACCGTTTCTTCCGGCGTGTCTTTCTCTGTCAGGATTTCCAGTTCAAATAATTTGCTTCTGAAAATTTCCGGGTCATTCATATTTACTTTTTCAGCAAGCTCAAAATATGGCGTGTAAAAATCCTCAGGAATTTCTTTCATGCAGCCAAAATCGATAGCAATCAGGTTTTCATCCTTATCTACAAGGAAATTCCCGGGATGCGGATCTGCATGAACCTTCCGAAGCTGATGCACCTGAAACATGTAAAAATCCCAAAGCGCCTGCCCTACTTTATTTAATGCTTCCTGCGAAGCGTTTGTTTTTACAAATTCTGAAAGATGAATTCCCGTCATCCAGTCCATGGTGATCACACGTTCCGAAGAAAATTCTTCATAGTACTTAGGAAAACGAAGGTTTGGAATATGCGCGCACGCTTCTCCGATTTCTTTGCTTTGTGCAATTTCCAGAATATAATTCGTTTCCTCAGTCAGCTTGGTTTCAACCTCTTTGAAATATTTGTCCGAATCCTTACTCTGGATATTGAACATTTTCATTGCTATGGGTTTCACCAAAGCAAGATCAGAAGTAATACTTTCTGCAACGCCCGGATACTGGATTTTGACAGCCAGCTCTTTGCCATTTGCAGTCGCTTTGTGTACCTGTCCAATACTTGCGGCATTAATCGCATTGGGATTAAATGTATCAAAAAGATCGAGCGGCGATTTACCAAAATACTTTCTGAAAGTTTTGATCACCAGCGGAGCCGACAATGGCGGTACTGAAAATTGCGAAAGAGAAAACTTCTCGACATAAGCCTGTGGCATAAAACTTTTCTCCATGCTAAGCATCTGAGCCAGTTTTAATGCACTTCCTTTAAGGTTTTTCAGGCCGTCGTAAATATCTTCCGCGTTATTGGTATTCAAATTATCGCGTGCTGACTCCGGATTTGTGATTTTCTCACCGTAATATTTTAAATAATTCCCGCCGATTTTAACACCGGTTGAAATCAATTGGGATGCACGCTGAATTTTTGAAGTAGGTATGCTGTCTATGGTTTCCATTCACTACCGTAATTTTTCTTTAATTAAAAATTTACCAAAATCGAGTACACTTTCCAATGGTGTAATATCGATCAGGTCAAATGTGGCGCGGATTGATTTTTCGATGAAAAGGTCCGTTTTTTCAAATCCAACGGATTCATCGTCCAGCCAGAATTTCAGCGTAACCAAAAGCTGTACCCATGCGCCTTCTTCCAGACCATCCTGTTGTAATTTCTGGATGCGTTCACTTTTTACTTTTAAATAACCCTGACTGCTTGCCGTAATAAACGACTTGAAATAAGACCTGAATTCTTTCAGTTTCATCAAGCCATTCAATCTGCTTTTGTCATTTTTCAAAGCAAAAACCACATAACTCCGGTTAGCGGTCAGAATTTCAAAAAAGGTATAATAATAGGTCAGTAATTTTTCGCGAAAGCTAAGTAGATCGTAATCAGTACTTTTGCTCATCAATTCCAGTGTCAGTTTATGAAAGCTGATAAAAACTGATTTTTCAATCGCTTCAATCGATGAGAAATAGGTATAAAATTCTTTCTCAACAATTCCGTTTCTTTTACAAAACAGGTAAACCGACTTTGGATTTTCATTATGTTCCAGACAGTAATGAATATACATTTCTGTGATACTGGCTGCTGATATTTCTTTGATTTTTGTTGCCATCTTTTTTTGATTTAGCGCATCAACACGATGATTTCCATTAAATTTAAACGAATAAACGATACTATTCTTATTTCAGGAATTACTTAGAGGGAAGAAACTCACCGTATTTTTAACAAATAAGTCTCACTTTTTTATAAAAAATTAAACTACCAACAGCTTCTGACCAACATACATGCGATTAAAAGATCTGGCAAAAATTATTCTGATTTGTTGCCTATTAGCTAACACATTTAGCCTGATTTTCATTTCAGAATGGGCTCAAAATATTTTAAAGAACTGGGAGCAGGCAATCTTTTTAGGAATAATCATTTTTGCATTCCAGTTTTTTATTCTTTCCTGTTTTTTAAAACCCTACACCACAGCATTTTCGTTCAGATATCTTTTTGATAGTAAGAAACTTATGATCGCTTTGATTATGGGACTTCTGGTCTGGATTTCAACACAGGTCTGGGTATATTATGCTACCGGGCTTTCATTTGATTTCCCATCCCAGTCAAGAGTTACGAAGTACCTTTTCATATTTTTTCTTAATTCAATACCTGCTGCCTTTATTGAGGAATTCATCTTCCGTTTTCTCCCCGTTCATTATGCTGAAAAGAAAGGAATTCCGAGGCAGCAATTAATTGGCCTGGCTATTGGCGTAGCTATCGTTTTTAGCCTTTCTCACGTTTCGGCTTATGTTTTCAGGGATCATACAGATTTTTCAGCCCTGGCTTCGCCGCTCATCAGCGCCTTCTTTTATGGAATGGCTTATTTTTTTGTTTACGTGGTCACCGATAATATTTATTTTACAATCTTGATTCACGCATTCAGCAACAACCAATTATATCTGGTCAACTCGTCTTACAATGATTCCTTTTATTTCTACACGCTGATTTTTGTTACACTCTTATGGTTTATGAGAAAGGAAACACGGCGGATGCGGAGTTAAAATTTACCAACCATTTGTCAAAACAATCTTTCCAATATGATCACTGCTTTCCATTAACTGGTGCGCTTTGGCGGCTTCCTCCAATGGAAATTCTTTATAAATCACAGGTTTGAATTTTCCACTTTCCAGTAACGGCCATACATTTTTCAAAATTTCTTTTGTCAATTCAGCCTTAAACGAAATGTCCCGGTTACGAAGCGTGCTTCCTGTAATTGTCAACCGGTTTTTCATGATCAGTCCAAAATCAACACCTTCGGCTTTGTTACTTTTCATTGTGTTGATAAAAACCATCCGGCCATCAACACGCAGTAACCTTAGATTTTTGGGAATATAATCTCCGCCAACCATATCCAGAATCACATCAGCGCCTTCATCTTTCAGGGCAGTTTCAAAATCCTCATTTTTATAATTGATACATAAATCAGCACCTAGTGAGACACAGGCTTCACATTTTTCATCTGAACCGGCCGTAGCAAAAACTTTGGCTCCAAAACCTTTCGCCAGCTGAATGGCGGTAATGCCAATTCCACTGCTGCCGCCATGTACCAAAAAGTTTTCTCCGCTTTGCAGTTTTCCTTTTTGAAATACATTATGCCAAACTGTATAAACCGTTTCTGGTAAGGATGCAGCTTCTATAAAAGAAATTTGCTTCGGTATTGATAAACAGTGCTGTGCATTTACGACGGCATATTCAGCATAACCACCGCCCGCTAAAAGTGCACAAACCCGGTCACCTATTTTCCAATTTTTTACTTCCGATCCGATTTGTTCAACCGTACCTGCAACTTCCAAACCCGGAATATCCTGCGGCGCGCCTGTAGGAGGCGGATAATTTCCTTTTCGCTGAAAAATATCCGGACGATTTATTCCGGCTGCGTAAACCTTGATTAAAATCTCATCAGACTTAAAAACCGGAACCGGTCGTTCCTGAATTTCTAAAACTTCCGGACCGCCCGGTTTTGTTATGACTACTGCTTTCATGACTTTATCTATAATAAATCAATTCAACAATTACCGTGCCTTTTAGTTTAAGAGGAAATTACCGAATTCCTTTAAACATAAAAACCCGAGAAAATCCCAGGTTTTTATCATTTATATCAATCTAAAATTTAATAAATATCTTTCCCGAAAGGCGTGAAAGACAGGCTCATTAATTTAAAATGCTGTTTGGCAAAAGGCAGACCGATAATGGTAATCGCCAGCAAAATCCCAAAAATCAGATGCGTAAGTGCGATCCAGATTCCGCCAATGAAAATCCATATAATATTAAAAATCATGGATAGACAACCCGTTTGCCCCGGCACTTCACGCACATCCCGCCCGAATGGCATCAAAGTCAAAATTCCGATTTTGAAACATTGTAAGCCAAAAGGGATACCGATGATTGTACAGCAAAGCACAAAACCTGCAATAAAATATTCGATGGCAACGATAAATCCACCGAAAACAAGCCAGATGATATTACCGATTAAATTCATAGCTAATAGTTAATAAGGACGTTTGTAAAGCTCTTCAAGGACATAATTACAGCCTAACTTACAAATTTCCATTTTTCATTTTATCAACGGCAAAATCCACTGCACGTGCGGTCAGTGCCATGTATAGCAATGACGGGCTCTGATTTCCGGTACTCGTCATACAGGCACCGTCTGTAACAAATACATTTGGGCAATGATGCAGCTGATTATGCTCATTCAACATTGAAGTTTTCGGATCTTTACCCATCCGGCAACCGCCCATTTCGTGAATATCCAAACCCGGAGCCTGCTTGTTGTCGTGTTGGGAAATGTTAGTGCAACCCGATTTTTCCAGCATTTCAGCAGATTCTTTCAAAAAATCACGGATCATTTTTTCATCATTGTCATCATAACCTACCGAAGTAACCAAAAGTGGTATTCCCCACTGATCTTTCTGATCAGAACTTAAAGTTACCTGATTAGTCACTTTCGGAATGGTTTCACCCTGCATATACATATACACTTTCCAACCGCCGGGTTTTGTCATGGCTTCTTTAAAATCTTTGCCAAAAGTCGGTATTGTTTTTTCATTTCCACGCGTCCGGTAAGCGCCCATGAAAGTGGTAAAACCGCCGACATAATCTGTATCCTGTTTGTGCAGATTCCGATAATTTGCCAGAATCGGTTCCGTAGGATTTCTTCCGTAATAATATTTATCTTCAAAACCAGGCATATCACCTGCCACCGAAGCGCGGTAGTTGTGAAAGGCAATATATTTACCCAGAACGCCGCTGTCATTTCCCAAACCATTCGGGAAACGGTTTGATTTTGAATTGAGCAAAACGAGATTACTATTCAGCGCCGAAGCATTCAGGAAAATCACTTTGGCAAAATATTCATGCACTTCTTTTGTATTTGAATCGATGATTTTGACTCCGCTCGCTGTTCCCGTTTTTTCATTATAAACAATAGAATGCACTACGGAATGAGGCCTTATAGTCAGGTTTCCGGTTTTTTCAGCCCAGGGCAAAGTTGAACTTACCGAACTGAAATAGCCGCCATACGGACAACCGCGCATACAAAGATTCCTGGCCTGACATCCGCCTCTGCCTTGCTGAATATGGATTTCTTTTGGTTTGGTCAAATGCGCCCATCTTGCATGGACGAGATGCCGGTCTTTATAATTTTCAGTGATCTTTTCCTGAACAACTTTCTGGACACAGTTCAGTTCAAATGGCGGCAGATATTCTCCGTCGGGCATGGATTCCAGACCATCTTTATTTCCGCAAACACCAATAAATTCCTCCACATGCGAATACCAGGGTGCAACATCTTTATAGCCAATCGGCCAGCCGATACCATAACCAAAACGTTCGGGAGCCGTAAATTCAAACTCGCTCCACCGCTGACACGCCCGTCCCCAGGTTAGCGATTTTCCTCCTACCTGATATCCACGGATCCAGTCAAAAGGCTTTGCCTGCACATAGGGATGATCTTTATCCTGTACAAAAAAATGTTTGGTATCATCTCCAAAACCGGCCGCTTTGCTAATCAGCGGGTTATTATCCAGATACTTTTTTGTAAGATTTCCACGATGTTCAAAATCCCAGGGATTCAGATGGGCTGTGGGATAATCCTTGTTATGTTCCACATTTCTGCCACGTTCCAAAACCAGGGTTTTCATTCCTTTTTCGCATAATTCCTTTGCAGCCCAGCCACCGCTGATCCCGGAACCTATGACGATTGCATCGAAATGATTTGTTGATTTTGAGTTTTGAGAAGGCTCTGTCATGGCTACTTAATCATTAAGAATGGATTTTACGGATAGTATCAGAAAGATCCGAAGCCGATGCTTCGTCAAGAAATACAAAGGAATTCCTGTGCGAGCGAACGATCGTTCCGGGAATTTTATTGGAGATTTCTTCGGTTAAAATTTTTGAAACGATATCTGCTTTTTTCTCACCTGCTACAATTAAAACAGCGGTTTTAGCTTCCTGAAAATGTTGTAATCCAAGTGTTATTCCGCCAGATAATTCAGTAGTTTTTGTAAAATATTTTTGTGCAACTTTGACAGTGACCGGATCCAGCTCTGTCGTATGTGCATATGAATGAAAATCAACACCGGGTTCGTTCAAACCAATGTGTCCGTTCATACCCAGACCTACCATCATCAGATCAATCGGGCCGTTTTTCAGGATATATTGATTCATCCGCTCACATTCCTGATCAGGATTTGCGGCAAGACCGTCGAAAAAAATAATTTGTTCCGGGTTGATTTTTAATGGATTGAAAAAACTGGAATATAAATAATGCTTGCAGCTCCCCTCATCATTTTCATCCATCCCGATCCATTCATCCAAACCTACAAAACGACATTGGCTGAAATCAACTTGCCCTTCCAAACCATATTGAACAAGATATTTTAACACAACCGTAGGAGATTCGCCGGACGGGAAACATAGCAATGAATCTGGTTTTTGCCGAATTTGATCAACAACCAGATCGGCCGTCGCTTTGGACATGGCGTCCTTATCTGAATATATGCTCAACTTCATGGATTTTGCTTTTACAAACAAAAGTACAGAACGTTGATTTGTTACTATTTTATCAAAGTAAAAGTCAATCTGCTTCAAAACGCATCAGCCCGATTATTCCCGCCAGTTTTCAATTTTCAGCTTTTTAAAAAAATCTTCTTGCTCAATTTCGCGGACTTTCCCAGGTTGCAGATCGCCGAGTTCGAGGTCTTCAATGGACATACGGATTAATCTTTTACATTTATGTCCGGCCGCATGCACCATTTTTCTTACCTGATGATATTTTCCTTCTGTAAGCGTAATTTTCAACCAGGAATGCGGCACGTCTTCGGGTTCTTTTGAAAGCTTGGCCCAGCCTTTTGGTTTTTCAACGATATCAACTTCACAAGGTGTTGTTACGTATTCAACATTCCCTTTAATCAAAATTGGAATACCGGTTCTTAACAAATTCAGCTTTTCCTCGTTAATCACATTTTTGACATGTACCACATAAACCCGCTTATGTGGCATTTCCCCCTGAAACAATAAACGCGTAACTTTCTTATTTGTCGTTAAAATCAACAATCCTTCCGAATGACTATCCAACCGGCCAATGGCATGAATGCCTTCCGGAAAGTCAAATTCAAGATCGCCAAGCAGGCCCACAGCATCAGGACTGATAAACTGGGATACCATATTCGGCGGTTTGTTTATGATAAAATAACGATGTTTTGATTCGGTCATGAAGCTGGATTGTTGACAGGTTATCCCGTCATTTTTATTCAAAGATGGTTTCTTTTTATTTCAAAATCCGTTTGCATAACTAATCCCGGATGATAACCTTATAACTATCAGAGACTTCGCAGGAACAGTATTTTAAATTTACATACTACTTTACATTTATTTAATACAATAATTTCTATATATTTCGGAAGCTTCTATTACTTTCAGCAAATATTGAATTGTTTGTAATTCGTATTATTGTAGCAAAAGCAGACAGATTCAACGCATTTTACGCTCCTCATGAATTGGAAAAAATTACTCTCGGCGAAACGCTGGGGAAGTGAAGATAAGAATATTGAGGACCAGGCGGAAGCCCGTTCAGAATTCCAGCGCGATTATGACCGTTTGATATTTTCTTCACCTTTCAGAAGGCTTCAAAATAAAACGCAGGTTTTTCCATTACCAGGCAGCATTTTTGTCCATAACCGGTTGACACATAGCCTGGAAGTAGCAAGCGTCGGACGTTCATTAGGCAGAATCTTTTATAACCGTTTGAAAAAAAGCAGACCGGATTTAGACGAAGAACTTCCATTAATCAGTGAGATTGGAAATATTGTGGCTGCGGCATGTCTGGCGCACGATCTTGGAAATCCGGCCTTTGGACATTCCGGTGAAGCTGCAATTTCTTACTATTTTACAAACGGCGATGGTCGCATTTATAAAGATAAAGTGACAGAAGCGCAATGGGAAGATCTTACGCATTTTGAAGGTAATGCCAACGCTTTCAGGATTTTGACTCATCCTTATGCCGGAAAAGGTTATGGAAGTTTTGCGCTTACTTACTCAACATTAGCCTCTATTGCGAAGTATCCCTGCGAATCTCTCGCGGGACATGATAAGTCAAAAATTTTTAGAAAAAAATATGGATTTTTCCAGTCTGAGCAGGCTGGCTTTGAGAAAATTGCAGACGAACTTGGGCTGTCAAAAGTTGAAGATAATTACCTGATTTACAAACGACATCCCATTGTTTATCTGGTGGAGGCTGCGGATGATATTTGCTACAATATCATAGATCTTGAAGACGCGCACAGGTTGAAAATATTATCTTATCATGAAGTTGAAGAACTGCTTTTACCATTGGCCAATGATCCTAACATGGCCGCGCGATTGGCAGATATTGATGATGATGACGCGAAAATAAGTTTTCTGCGGGCAAAATCTATCAACACCTTAATTGGTGCCTGTTCTGAGCTTTTTTATCGGGAACAGGAATCTATTCTGGCAGGCGATTTTAATTACAGTCTTGTTGACAGGATTGACGAACCGTTTCGTTCGGTGATGAAAAATATTGAAAAGATATCAGTTAAGAAAATTTACAATTATTCCTCTGTTGTGCAGATTGAAGTAGCGGGTTATAAGGTAATGGGGGGACTTTTGGAAGAATTTATCCCGGCTTATCTGAATAATAATTCTCACTATTCTAAAAAACTTGTTGCGCTTATCCCAAAACAATTTATCACAAATAAAACCGACGAATACTCAAAAATTCAAACAGTTCTGGATTTTGTTTCAGGAATGACAGACCTTTACGCAGTAGAATTATTTCGAAAAATAAAAGGAATTTCCTTCCCTTCCATTAGTTAAAGCATTGTATCGATTTTTTCAATTTTCAGATTCCTCAGGCAATTGACAAGAGCAGTTTCAGCTTCCTGATATTTTTTCTACTGCTCAGAAACTTTCGTTATCTTGTAACTTCAAACAGCTTTTCAAAAGCCCTATCTCAACTATGAAAATCGAACAGTTCGTCTACACCGACGAAAACTCCGTAAAACCGTTTTCAATTAATCCGCAATTAATTTTCGCTTTTGGGCACAGGGAACTTCTTGAAAGTCAGACTTTCACACAGGAATTGGCTAAACAATATCCAAATGCTATCCTGACAGGCTGCTCCACGGCCGGAGAAATTATCAGTGAATCGGTTCATGACGGAACAATCATTTTTACCGCCATTGAATTTTCCGATGTAAAAGTCCAGTCGGCAAAAGTCAGTCTGAAAGATTCTGATTTTAACAGTTTTGAAATAGGCAAAAAACTGGTTTCGCAATTTCCGCAGGAAGGTCTGAAACATGTTTTTGTCGTTTCTGATGGACTAAAAGTAAACGGTACGGATCTGGTAAAAGGTATCGCGGATGAATTGCCGGCGAACGTAACTCTAACAGGCGGACTTGCCGGCGACGGACCCAATTTTTCCAGAACCGTAATTGTTGAACCGGATGGCACAGTTGCCACCGAAAGTCTGGCAGCCATTGGTTTTTATGGTGAAACTTTGCATATCGGTTTTGGCTCGCGCGGAGGATGGGATAGTTTCGGTCTGGACAGACTGGTAACTAAATCAAAAGAAAACGTACTGTTTGAAATTGATGGCCAGCCGGCTCTGGATTTGTACAAATCATTTTTGGGTGACCGGGCAAAAGATCTTCCATCATCAGGACTCTTATTTCCGCTAAGTATGCGCGACAGCGAGGACCGCGCTCCGGTGGTAAGAACGATTCTTGGCATAAGTGAGGAAGACAAAAGTCTCACTTTTGCAGGAGATATTCCGCAGGGAAGTTTTGTCAGATTGATGAAAGCCAACACAGATCGGTTAATAAATGGTGCCGAAGAAGCAGCGGTTGCGGCCAAAAACGGCGATAAAGAATCTCCTGAATTTGCCTTGTTGGTGAGCTGCGTTGGAAGAAAACTGGTATTGAAGCAAATTGTGGAAGAGGAAGTTGAATCCGTTTCAGAGGTATTGGACCAGCCTTTCATGACAGGATTTTATTCCTATGGTGAAATCGCGCCTTTTAATCAGAACGTTCAATGTGAACTTCACAATCAAACTATGACGATTACCACCTTCCGGGAATCTTAAAAAACGCAACGACTATTGGAAACAGCGGAAATAACTTACCACCGTCTTTTAAAACGTCAGATCCGAAAATCGTTATCGCCTGAGCTGGCTGAGAATCCTGAATTTCAGGATTTTCTCAATTCTGTCAATCAGGCTTATCTTGAATTTCAGGATGACATTGCACGTGTGGAGCATATACTCGAACAAAGTTCGACAGAATTATTCAGGGCAAACAAGGAGCTGATCAGCATTGCCGACCAGAAAACAGAAGAAGCGGCTTCAACCAACAGAAGGCTGGAAGAAGTGGCGAACAGTATATCGGAAGTGCTGATCCAGTTGAATCAGGACGGTAATATTATATATCTTAACAATGCCTGGGAAACAGTAACCGGTTTTAAGGTAACAGATAGTTTAAACAAAAACTGGGCTGATTTTCAGATCAATAGTGATTCAAAAACCAGATTAGAGGCATTATTTACCGGAAAAACAAAATCAGTTCAGGATACATTCAAGCTCACAACCGCTGATAAAACTGAAAAATGGCTTGAAATCTCCATTTCCGCACAATTGGATTCCGGAGAAAAAGTTATCGGATTTATTGGCACTGTAAGTGATATCACGTCCAGAAAAGCGCAGGAAGAGCAGATTAACCGGATGGTTGAGTGGTTTAACGAATCCAGTGAAGCCGTTCAGGTTTCGGATGATAATGGAAAATTGCTCTTTATCAATCACGAAGCAGCCCGTCGTTTAGGCAAAAAACAGGAGGAAATAATTGGGTCGCATATCAGCAGTGTTGAGAAAATTTTTGAAGATCCGGAGCGGTGGGAAGAGTATTTACACAGCCTGAAAGGCACTTCCAAAATGATCGTGACCGGAGTCCATAAAAAGACAGACGGCACAACTTATCCGGTAGAATCAAGTGTAAAATATTATGAAACTGATGGTCAGGGCTACGTACTCGCATTTATCAGGGATATTACGGAGCGTGTTGAAGCGGAGAATAAACTCAAATCTTACATGCGCGATCTGGAAAGGATCAACGCTGAACTCGACCAGTTTGCTTATGTGGTAAGTCACGATTTGAAGGCGCCGCTGCGGGCGATCAATAACTTATCGGAATGGATTGAGGAAGATATTGAAGATCATCTTGATGGAGATACGAAGGATCAGTTCAAACTTTTACGCGGACGTGTTCACAGGATGGAAAGTCTGATTAACGGAATTCTGTCCTATTCAAGGGCCGGAAGGATTAAAACGACCAAAGAGAGATTCTTGATTAAATCGCTGGTTGATGATCTTTGTGACACATTCAGTTCGAAAAAACCGATTGAATTTGTTTTCGAAGGCGATCCGAAAAGGGAGTTGCTTTCTGAAAAAATCACGTTGGGACAGATCATGCAAAACCTGATTTCCAACGGGATTAAATACAATGACAAAGAGGAAATTAAAATTACGATTGGCTGGAAAGACGGAGATGTTGGTATAGATTTTTTTGTAAGAGACAACGGGCCTGGAATCAGCCCGGAATATCATGAAAAAATATTTGTCATTTTTCAAACACTGCAGGCCAGGGATGAAGTTGAAAGTACCGGCGTAGGACTTGCCATTGTGAAAAAGATCATGGATGAAAAAGGAGCAAAGATCCGGATCGAATCGACTATGAAAGAGTCTACTACATTCTTTTTTACCTGGCCGGTAAACGAAATAGCAGAGACCGAAAAAATATAGAATTTATTTGAATAACCCACTACATAATAGTAACAATAAGTCATTAATTATAACAATCTTTACAAAATGTCCATTTCAAATCCAATCCCCATGACGATCTTACTAGTTGAAGATGACGAAGTAGATATCATGAATGTGAAGCGAGCATTTAAAAAAAATAATATCTCAAATCCACTCGTGATCGCCCATAATGGTATTGAAGCCCTGGAAGTTCTTCGTTCTACGGAGACAGATGCGCCAAAACCAAAAATTGTCCTTCTCGATCTCAATATGCCAAAAATGGGAGGCATTGAGTTTCTTAAAGAGATCAGACAGGATCCGGAGCTGAGTTCGCTATCCGTTTTTGTCATGACCACTTCCAATGAAGATGGTGATAAAATTGACGCCTTTAACCTCAACGTAGCCGGTTATATCCTGAAACCTTTATCTATGGACCGCTTTATTGCGGCCGTGTCTACTTTGAAAAGCTACTGGACCCTTTGCGAGTACCCTGAATAAACAGCCTGCAAAACCCTTCTTTTCAAAATTTTATGACCCCCTTGAATCTGCTTTTAGTAGAAGACGATGATATTGACGCGATGGAATTTAAACGTGCCATCCGGAAATGTAATGTGGAAATTCAGGAAATGCGGATATGTAAATATGCCGAGGAGGCCATTTTGACTTTGGAAAACTGGACTCCTACCTGCATTTTCATCGATTATCAGCTCCCCAAAACCAATGGTCTGGAATTACTGAAAAAGGTAAAAAAGATTGCACCAAAACTTCCTGTCATTGTTTTAACATCACAGGGCGATGAACGGATCGCTGTGGAGATGATGAAGGCCGGCGCTATGGAATATTTCCCGAAAGCGGAAATCAATGCGGAAAAACTGATGAAGACTTTCCATACCATGAGCCAGATGTTCGAGGTGGAAAAAGAGCGGGAAGCAGCTCAGAAAGAACTCGCAGAAAAAGAGGAGTTTATCCGGAAAGTGGCACAACTTTCACCCAATATTATTTATGTTATCGATATTGAAAAATGGACAAATATTTTCCATAATCATCAGATCAGTGAAATATTGGGTTATAAACCAAACGAACCACTTCCGCAGGATGTGTTTGCGTTTTCCAAACTGATCGACAACCAGGATTTGCTGACATTCCGGAAACATTATGATCATATCCGGCATCATTTAAAGGAAGGAGAGGTCATTGAAAAAGAATTTCGCCTGAAACATAAAGATGGATCCGACGTCTGGATCATTACCCGGGAAGTTCCTTTCAAACGGAATGATGGCGGTGAAGTAATTGAGGTTTTGGGCACTGCCATAGATATTACCAGCCGGAAACTGGCTGAAAAAGAATTGGTCAAAGCAAAAAAGGATGCCGAAGATGCTGCCCGGATCAAGTCTGATTTCCTGTCGACCATGAGCCACGAAATCCGTACACCTATGAACGCGATCATAGGATTTACAGATTTATTGCTGACCAGCAATTTGCCGGAAGAACATTTGCAATACCTGAATACCATCAAATATTCTGCTGATAATCTGATGGTTATATTAAATGACATCCTGGATATTTCAAAAATTGAAGCCGGAAAATTCAGTCTTGAAGATTTCGAATTCGACCTTCGGGAAAAAATTGGTCACCTGTACAGAACTTTCGAATTTAAGGCTAAAGAAAGAGGCATTACGCTTTCTTTTGAAATTGATGACAAAATGCCTGCAATCCTGATCGGAGATGCATATCGTTTAAACCAGATTCTTGTCAATTTAATTGGCAATGCGTTGAAGTTTACTTCGGAGGGTTATGTCAAAGTCTCTATGTTTGTTGAAAAAGAATATGCTGATAAAGTAGATTTAAAAATCCGGGTCGAAGATTCGGGAATTGGGATATCGAGCGATAAACTGAATCAGATTTTTGATAGTTTCTCACAAGCCCATAACAATAATGCAACTAAATTTTTTGGTGGAACCGGACTTGGTTTAAGTATTACCCGTAAAATCACGGAACTGATGCAGGGAGAAATAATGGCAGAAAGTGAGCTGGGTATTGGCAGTACTTTTTGTGTTATGCTAACTTTCAGGAAAGGTAGTTCTATTCCGATTCGCGATATTCTCAATGCCAATACTCCATTTTCCCTCAAAGGTTATAGTGTTATTGTGGCCGAAGACATTTTAGCCAATCAGCTTTTACTCAAACATTTACTTAAAAGGTGGGAAGCTGATTTTGTTATTTGTGATAATGGAAAGGAAGTTTTGAAGACCCTGGAACTCCGCAATTTCGACCTGATTCTTATGGACTTACAAATGCCCATAATGGATGGGATTACGGCTATGAAAGCCATTCGAAATTCTTTCCCGCATCTTGCCAAGGTTCCCGTGTTGGCTTTTACAGCAGATACTTTTGCACAGGCTTCACAGGAAATTATTGACTGTAAATTTCAGGATTTCATTACAAAACCTTTCCGGGTAGACGAGTTAACCTCAGTAATAGGAAAACATCTGAACCTGTAATTACTTCTTTTCAAATCCGAAAAAACCTCTTTTAAAACGGCAACTTAGATTTGTACTGATACTAAATTAGTCTTTCGCCACTTCTCCATCCATTACGATTGTTACCTTTGGTCAAAATTATTCATCATGACAAAAGTAAAGCTTACTGTAAATAACAACGGATCTCTGAAAGTTGACGGAGATTTTGAAATCGTAGACGCACAAGGAAATGTGTATGGACTGGAAGGAAGGACTGTGGTTTCGATCTGCCGCTGCGGCATGTCAGCCAACAAACCTTTCTGTGACGGTTCTCACAAAGGACATTTTGAGCATAATGCAGTTGCATTTAATCTGCCTCCAAAAAAAGTTTAGGCTAGAAAAAATTCTATTTAAAATCCACTGATTTTCACCAATCAGTGGATTTTTTATTGCCATATGTTTTCATAAAATTAAATCCGCAGACATCCGCCCAACGTATGTTACATATATAAAAATTAAAATTACCGGATCTGTGAGTTCTCAAACGCGTGTCAGCATCATCATCATACTAATATTATTCGGAGCCTTTTTGTTAACACTTTCAGGTTGTACTTTTTTGGGAAATAAAGCGCATAAGAATATCATTTATGCGAAAGCAACTGGCAAAATTCCGGATCAGGAGCTGAATATTTTCGAACCAAATAAACCAAAATCACCAAAAGATGTTCTGATATTTATCCATGGCGGAAACTGGAATTCGGGTAAAAAATCCCAGTATAGTCTGATGGGGCGCAGCTGGACGAAAAAAGACATTGTTTACGTTATCATCGATTATCCATTAAGTCCATCTGCGACTTACAAGGAAATGGCTGAATATTCAGCGAAATCGGTTAAATGGGTAAAGGAAAATATTCAGAATTATGGTGGAAATCCTGACCGGATATTCATTTCAGGACATTCGGCTGGCGGACATCTGGCAGCACTTATTTCTATTGATGACCAATATTTTAAAAAACTGGGAATGGAAAATCCGATCAGGGGACTGATATTAATCGACGCAGCGGGACTGGATATGTATGGTTATCTTTTGGAAGAAAAGTTTTCAAACGACAACACCTACCTTAAAACTTTTACACCTGATCAGAAAAATTGGAAAGACGCTTCGCCGCTTTATCATTTGCATAAAGAAATGCCTCCGATGACGATTTTCCGGGGTGAAAAAACTTATCCATCGATCGCTTCCAGTAATGAAAAATTCATCAAGGCTTTACGAGAATATGCTCCGGAAACGCCCTATGAAATTTTGAAAGGCAAAAAACACATTCCTATGATAACCCAGTTTTTCAATCCATGGAACAAGCGTTATAATCAAATTCATCAGTTTATGGAAAGTGTTGACAGCAAAGCTTCTGTTGTCAAAAACTAGGGAAATAACCTATGCTTTATTTATAAAAAATTTCTATCAAAGTTCGTTTCAGTATCAAATATTTACTATCTTTGTGATACTAATAGTATCATCAACAAACGTTAGAACATCGATATGTCGGAAAGACTTCATGAGAAGCTGGAAATTCTTGCTGATGCGGCCAAGTACGACGTATCCTGTTCATCCAGTGGAAGTAAGCGAAAAAATCATAATAAGGGATTAGGCGAAGCGACTGGTAGCGGAATTTGCCATACTTATACAGAAGATGGCCGTTGTGTGTCTCTTCTGAAAATCCTGCTTACCAATCATTGCATTTTTGATTGTGCATATTGTGTAACGCGAAAAAGCAATGATATCAAAAGAGCCGCATTTACAGTGCAGGAAGTGGTTGATCTGACCATGAATTTTTATCGCAGAAATTATATTGAAGGGCTTTTCCTTAGTTCAGGTATTTTTAAAAATGCTGATTACACCATGGAAAGGCTTGTTTCCGTTGCCAAGAAACTTCGTACGGAAAATAAATTCAACGGTTATATCCACCTCAAAACAATACCAGGCGCAAGTGACGAACTGATGCACGAAGCTGGTTTGTGGGCGGATAGACTTAGCGTTAATATTGAAATTCCTACGGAAAGCGGATTGAAATTATTGGCTCCGGATAAGAATATTAAGGACATGATCGAGCCGATGACTTACCTGAAAAAGGAAATTATCAGAACGAAGGAAGAATCGAAAATTTTCAAATCTGCACCGCTTTTCGCCCCTGCCGGACAAAGCACGCAAATGATTATCGGCGCAAGTGGCGAATCGGATAAAGATATCATGCACACGGCAAATAAATTCTATAAAGGGTTTAATTTGAAACGTGTTTATTATTCCGGTTATGTGCCTATCAGTAATGATAACCGGCTCCCGGAACTAGGAAGCGCTGTACCTGTTTTAAGAGAAAACCGCTTATACCAAACGGATTGGCTAATGCGGTTTTATGGCTTTCATGTGCAGGAATTACTTAACGATCAATTCCCGAATCTTGATCCTGAAATTGACCCAAAACTTAGCTGGGCGCTTAGAAACATGGCGTTTTTTCCGGTTGATGTTAATACGGCTGATTTGCAGCTGATACTTCGTGTACCTGGAATTGGTGTACAATCAGCCCAGAAAATTGTTGGTGCTCGTCGGTTTAACAAATTGGGATGGGATCATCTCAAAAAAATCGGAATTGCACTTAACCGGGCAAAATATTTTATAACCTGCAATAGTCCGATAACCGATCGGAAGGATTACACGGAAGCCAAAATCCGTCAGTTCATCCTTAACGAATCCCGAAGTAAATTTCTTACCAATGGAGGCCAGCAGTATAATCTTTTCGGATAAACCTGTCAATGTTTCCTACGACGGAACCTGGTATGGACTGCTGACTGCTGTTTTTGAAGCTTATTCAAAAAAGTGGAATGTTTCCGGTTTTTCAACAATTAATCATGAAAGTCAGTCTGATTTTTTTGCTGAAAAAGTTATTGTCGTTACGGATGAAGCCAAAGCGCAAAGAGTTTGGCTGGGGTTGAAAAAGAAAGTCCCGAAGGAAAATTGCATTCAATTATACCGCTGTTATTTGTCTGAAATGCCCGGAATGGAATTTGCCATTTTTTCCTGTATCAAATTTTATTTTTCCGGTTTTGATTCGCCGCACCTGGCCTATGGAAATGCTGATGTTTTGAAGATAAGCCAGACTTCAAAAATGGTATACAGGGAAAAACATAGAATGGAAGCATTTGTGCGGTTTCAACGTACGGCTGATGATCTATATTACGCCGGAATTGAACCTGATTTCAATGTAATTCCGTTATTAAGCCAGCATTTCGCCGAACGTTATGCCGACCAGAATTGGCTGATTTATGATATCAAACGGAAGTATGGAATTTATTATGATCAGGATAAAGTGGAAGAAATAACGCTGAATTTCTCAAATGAAACAGGAGAAAAAACAGCTGTAAAAGACGTTTTTCATGATTCGGAAACTTTGTATCAGGAGTTATGGAAGAATTATTTTAAAAATGTAAATATTCCATCAAGACGAAATATCAAGTTGCATGTCCAGCATGTGCCGAAACGGTATTGGAAGCATTTGATTGAGAAGAAATGATTAAGTGATGTAAAAATACATCTGAACGAAAACTGGCTAAATACGGAATTGGATTCCGTATTTAGCCAGTTTTTTTGGTTTGCAGACTGGGCAGGTGATATGCATATTTCACCCTTTCAGGGTTCCGTTGGTCGCTTCGTTCAATGATTTTCTATAATAATGTCAACTCTTCGGGTTTGTTTCCAAAATTAATACCCGGAATGGATAAAATTATTATAGTATCAGATTTCAATATCCAAAACCAAAATCCCAAAGGGATGGCCATAGAAACAGAGTTCAATTAATCCAAATGAAAATCCCTAAGGGATGGCATTGTTATAGGAAAATCGAAATGTGCATTGACAAAACCCGGAACGGGTAACATTTTATTAAAACTCATATGCCACCCTTTCAGGGTTCAGTTGGTCGCTTCGCTCAATGCATTTCTATAATAATGTCAACCCTTCGGGTTTATTTCTAAAATCATTATCCGCAACGGATAACATTATTATAGAATCAGATTCAATGTCCAAAACAAATCCCGAAGGGATGACATTATTATAGAATCAGATTCAATATCCAAAACAAATCCCGAAGGGATGACATTATTATAGAATCAGATTCAATATCCAAAACAAAAATCCTGAAGGGATGACATTATTATAGAAATCGGATTCAATGTTCAAAACAAAAATTCCGAAGGGATGACATTATTGTAGGAATCAGATTCAGTGTCCAAAACAAAAATCCCCAAGGGATGACATTAGTGTAGATGGATATTTCAATATCCAAGACAAAAATCCCGAAGGGATGACATTATTATAGAAATCAGATTCGATGCCCAAAACAAAAATCCCGAAGGGATGACATTATTATAGAAATCAGATTAGATGCCCAAAACAAAATCCCAAAAGGATGACATTATTATAGAATTCAGATTCAATGTCCAAAACAAAAATCCCGAAGGGATGGCATTTTTATAGAAATCAGATCCAATATCCAAAACATAAATCCCGAAGGGATGACATTATTATAGAAATCAGATTCAATATCCAAAACATAAATCCCGAAGGGATGGCATTATTATAGAAATCAGATTTAATATCCAAAAACAAAATTCCGAAGGGATGACATTATTATAGAAATCAGATTCGATGTCCAAAACAAAAATCCCAAAAGGATGACATTATTGTAGAAATCAGATTCGATGCCCAAAACAAAATCCCGAATAGATAACATTATTATAGAAATCAGATTCAATATCCAAAACAAAAATCCCAACGGAATGACATTATTATAGAAATCAGATTCGATGCCCAAAACAAAATCCCGAATAGATAACATTATTATAGAAATCAGATTCAATGTTCAAAACGAAAATCCCGTAGGGATGACATTATTATAGCAATCAGATTCAATGTTCAAAACGAAAATCCCGTAGGGATGACATTATTATAGAAATCAGATTCAATTCCCAAAAACAAAATTCCGAAGGGATGACATTATTATAGAAATCAGATTCGATGCCCAAAACAAAAATCCCGAAGGGATGGCATTATTATAGAAATCAGATTCGATGCCCAAAACAAAATCCCGAAGGGATGACATTATTATAGAAATATCGAAATGTGAATGGGTTAAACCCGGAACGGGTGACATAATAACTTAATAATATCCGCCGTCACCCAACCGCAAAAACCCGCTCCTCCGTCAACATATAAATCTTTCTTCCTACTACCAGATCAACCCCAAATCCCCCCGTAAAAACGCCAAAACTTGGCAAAATTGCCTGATTTTTATCTACAACAAAACATGGCAGCCTAAAACTTTGACGCCCCTTTCCATACGATGTAAAAACCGGGTGGATATGCCCTGCAAAAACAAATTTCACTGGATCCAATTCTACTTTTGGATGATGGGTAAAAATGAAATTTTCTTCTTCAAAATCGTTTTTATAAACTTCAATGTTATTTTCCAAAAACAAACTGACCGGCAAAACATCGTGATTTCCGATCACAATGATCATTTCAACAAAATGATATTTCTTCCTCCATTCCGAGAATGTTTCCCACTCTGAATTGTATTTGTTATGAAAAAGATCACCCAGGAAAACGATACGTAATGGGTTCGTATTTTGAAGTAATTCGTCCAGCCTTTCAAAATTATTTCCCGCTGCAAGTTGCGGAACTGCTATCCCCTCTTTTCTGAAATGCGTAATTTTACCAAGGTGTAAATCTCCGATGAGTAATGTTTGTTTTTCCTGCCAAAAAATCGCCTTTTGTGTTAATAAATCAAAGTGGTTATTTCTAATTTCAATCTGCATCACTATACTGTTTGAGCATTTTTTGTATCCGGTCTTCCAATTTTTCAGAAGTCAGCTGCTCCCTTAGCCGGTCTACCATTATAGGGAACGAAAAAGGCGTTGGCTTTCTCGTCCTTTTGATAATTATTTTTTGTGTTGCAATCCTGTCAAGCGCATTCCGCATCCGGACTTCTTCAAGCTGATAAGTCAATACTTCCTGATATGCCTGATTTACCAGCAAATTATTTTTTTCATATTTAGTCATCACCGTAAATAACAGCGAGCTTGACGCCTGAACCTGTTTTGTTTTCATAAATTTGCCAGGATAACCCTGAAACATCAGTCCGGCAATGGCGGCAATCTCTCTGAATTTTCGCTTCGCCATTTCCGTTGCATTCACACTTTGGTAAATGTCATCAACCAAATGAGCCGTTGAAAATAAGTCATTTTCCTTTGTAATTTTTTCCATATCAACATACTGGTCACTGAGCAATTCAAACCCGTAATCATTCATCGCAAGCGAAAAAGTGATCGGAGACAATTTGCTGAGCCGATAAGCCAGAATAATGGCCATACCTTCATGGACCAGCCTGCCTTCAAAAGGAAAAATAAAAATGTGGTGCCCTTCCTTAGTCTCGCATTGTTCGATCAATAATTCACCTGCATTGGGAATCATCGACCGTTCACGCTGCAATTCCAAAAGTGGTTTTAATTTTGCCAATTCCTTTTCCTTATGTGGATTTTCGATTGCATCAGATAACCGGTCGCGAATAAAAGCTGACAATTGAGACGATAACGGCATCCTTCCTCCCGCCCAACGCACCAAAAATCCACGTTTCCCTTCCGCTTTTTTGACAGTTACCGTCATTTCATGGATACGGATAAACTCTACGCTCATGCCGGCAAAGACAAAAACATCACCCGCTTTCATCCGGGTCACAAAAGATTCTTCGACAGAACCCAGATACCGTCCATGCTGCAATTTCACTTTCAGCGAGGTTTCCGAAACGATGGTGCCCATACTCAGCATATGCCGATGCGCGATCCGGCGACTGGTAACCTTGTAAAGTCCGTCGATTCTCTCAACTTTTTTATATTCATCATACACTTCCAGCGACGGGCTGCCGGTTGTAATATAACCCAAAAGCCACTCCCACTCTTCACGGTTTATGAACTGATATCCATAACAATTCCTGACCTCATCAAATAACTGTTTTTCATCAAAACCTTCACCGACAGCAAGCGTGATCATCCATTGCGCCAACACATCAAACGCATGAATTACGGGCGGACGATCCTCAATAATTTGTCTTTCAACACCATCACGAAGGGAGACTGCCTCGATCAGTTCCAGTGCATTTGTAGGACAAAAGAAGATTTTACTGGCAACACCTGGCTGGTGTCCGCTTCTACCCGCCCGCTGAATAAACCGGGCAATACTTTTCGGACTTCCCACCTGAATGACGGTATCGACAGGACGAAAATCGACGCCCAGATCCAGACTTGCTGTACAAATAACCAGTTTCAATTTTTCAGCATGTAAGGATTCTTCCACCCAATCCCGGATTTCACGATCCAGAGATGCGTGGTGAAGAGCCATAATTCCCGCAAATTCCGGATATTTATCGATGATCACCCGGTACCAGATTTCTGTTTGCGAACGTGTGTTTGTAAAAAGTAAAGTAGTTTTACTTTTTTGAACAATATCAACGACATAATCAATCAGCCTCGTACCCATATACCCTGCCCAGGGAAGTGTTTCCACTTTTTCTGGTAATATACTTTCAACAAGAATTTTCTTCTGTGTTTTTGCTTTGATGATCACCGTATCTTCCTCCGCAGAATCCATCCCAACCAGAACCTGTTTCGCTTCTTCAAGGTTTCCTATGGTTGCCGAAATGCCCCAGGTTTGAAGGTCAGGATTTATGGTCCGTAATCTGGCAATCGCAAGTTCGGTTTGCGTGCCACGTTTGCTTCCCATCAATTCATGCCATTCGTCGACAACAATTGTGTGCAGATTTTTGAAAGTTTCAGAACTGCCTTTTTGTGCAAATAAAAGATGCAGACTTTCCGGTGTTATAAGCAGTGCTTCCGGCATTTGTTTTTTCTGGCTGGCTCTTTCTTTGGTACTGGTATCACCCGAACGAACGCCAATCCGCAACGTCAGATTCATTTCCAAAGCCGCGATTTCCATATTCCGGAAAAGATCTTTTGACAAAGCACGCAAAGGCGTCACCCACAAAATCTGCAATCCTTTACTTCGTTTTGCAGGATTTTTTGGTAATGAATTAATATATCGGATCAAAAAAGGAATCCATAAAGAATAAGTTTTCCCGCTTCCGGTAGGCGCATTCACCAGACCACTTTTCCCGGAAAGATAAGCCTCGGAAGCTTCCTTTTGGAAAGCCGCCCATTTCCAGTTTTTCGATTTAAACCATTGCTCAACAATGATATGTCCGCGGGATTTTGTCAAAGGGATAGTTATTACGGTGATCCAATATTTTATATTTGAAGATGATATAAAATGTCGTTCCAAACATATTAACAAGTTATACTGACTTTGTTGTTACTTGTTTCATCATATCGTATAAGGATATAGCTGTTATGTCATCGGCAAATGGAAATGTATCATTTCCTGAATAGACTACAAATTTTTTATCCGGTTTTAAATCATCACATGCTATATAAAATCCTTTGGATAATTTAGGAACGGACCCCTTTTTGATCTCAATCGCCCAAGTTTCTCCATCAGAAAATTCTAATATCAAATCAATTTCCGCTCCTCCTGGACTTCTATAATAATAAAATTTAACTCTTGAAGAAATTAAACTTAAAATATTTTCGATTACAAAGCCTTCCCAACTATCTCCCACGATTGGATTAGAGAGTAAATTATTAAAGTTTTCAATATTCAATAATGCATGTGTAATTCCACTATCACGAACATACACCTTCGGACTCTTAGTTAAACGCTTTCCTGTGTTATATGTCCAAGGCATTAATCTTCTAACTAATAATAAATCCACCATAAGGTCTAGGTATCGATTAATTGTAACACTAGAAATATCGAAATTTCGTGCTAATTGCGAAGCATTGAAAACACCTCCCTGATTATGTGCTAACATAGTCCAAAACCTTTCCAAGGTAGTTGCCGGAATCCTTTTTTGACCAAGTTGAGGAATATCACGCTCTAGGTAAGTTCTAATAAAATCAAGTCTCCATTCTAAACTAATTCCGTCTGATTTAGCTAAAAGACTCTCTGGGAAGCCACCTCTCAGCCAAAGCTCATTAATTTTTTCAGGTTCCCTATTAGAATATTCAAGTACATTGATCGGATATAATTCCAAATACGTAATTCTTCCCGCAAGGGATTCACCAGACTGCTGCAAAAGATCAATGGATGCCGAACCCAAGAATAAAAATAATCCTGTTTTATTTCCTTTACGCCGTTCCCTATCTATTATTCCTCTAATTTCAGGGAATAGTTCAGGGAGTCTTTGAACCTCATCTAATATGAGTAGCTTATCAGTATTAGATTCATAATATAATCTTACATCCCTGACTTTTGCCAAATCAAGCCGATCTTCTAAATCCAGATAAACAGCAGGAGATAAATCAGAAATGTCTAAAGCAATAGTTGTTTTACCTACTTGCCTAGGGCCTATTAAAGCAACAGAAGCACTCCGCAAAAGTGCTTTTCTAATCACATCTTTCAAATATCGCTGTATCATGTCTGCAAATTTAATATTAAATATTAAATTTGCAGACATTTGATGGAAACTAGTTTATTTATACAACTCCAAAATCCCCTTCAAACTCGCCAGCGTATCCGCCTCCGCAGCCTTCTTATCCTTACGCCACCTCAAAATCCTGGGAAACCGAACTGCAATACCGGACTTATGCCTTGTCGATTCATTAATACCTTCAAAACCAATTTCAAAAACCAGCTCAGGTTTGACAGTTCTAACCGGACCGAATTTTTCAACGATATTGCGTTTGATGAAATAATCAACCTGACCAATTTCTACATCTGTCAGTCCGGAATAGGCTTTTGCAAAAGGTATCAGTTTTCCATCGTCACCCCAAACTGCAAAAGTATAATCGGTGAAAAGTTCAGCTCTACGGCCGGATCCTTTTTGAGCATATATCAAAACGGCGTCAACACTTAACGGATCAATTTTCCATTTCCACCAATCACCCTTTTTCCGTCCGACCTGATAGGTGCTGTTTTTTCTTTTAATCATAAAACCTTCCGCAATATTTTCACGGGAAGTCGGATGCAGATCATGCAATTCGCTCCATTCTTTGAATTCCACTAATGGAGAAAGATTGAATATGGATTGTACGGGCATGTTTTTATGAATTTCTTCCAACTGCGCTCTTCGCTGGATCTGGCTTAAATTTCTGATATCAATACCATTTGCTTCCATGATATCATAAGCGATAAAAGCAACAGGAGCTTCTTCCAGTACCTTTTTAGTAAGATTTTTCCGGCCGATCCGTGTTTGTAAAACATTGAATGGCATTGGCTTGTTATCGATATAACTTACAATCTCACCATCCAGAACAGTACCATTTGGCAAAACGGAGCTCAAAAAATGCAACTCAGGAAATTTATCCGTAGATAATTCTTCACCCCTTGTCCAGATAAACAATTCATTATTTCGGTAAATAATCTGGGAGCGGATGCCGTCCCATTTCCATTCTACAAACCAGTCTTCCGGATTGCCTAAATTGGAAACATCGCCCTCAATCGGATAAGCAAGAAAAAACGGATATGGTCTGGAGGCATTATCATTTTCACCTTCGTCCAAAATCAGTTTCTCAAAAGTCGTTTCCAACGGATCCCATTTACCCATCACCCGATGCGCAATCACGTTGGAATCCGTAGCAGTCGCCTCGGCCAAAGCGCGGACAACGAGCGTCTGTGAAACCCCGATCCGGAAACTGCCCATTAATAATTTATTGAAAACAAAAGTTTCGTGCTGCGAAAGCTGCGACCAGGCCTGAAGAATATGATCGTGTTTTTCTTCGTCTGTCATTTTGGGTAATAAGCCCAAATAATAAAACCATTCAGTCAAAGATTTATCAGAATCCTCAGAACCATTTCTGGGCAAAATCAGTGAAATCGTTTCCCCCAGATCGCCTACGCTCTGATAACTTTCCTGAAAAAGCCACATGGGAATATTGGCTTCCGCGGCGGCCCACTCTTTCACTTGTGTCCGATTTACTTTAAACGACGGCCGGCGACCGGTAAACAAAGTCAGTGCCCACATTTTATCTTCATCCGATGCAGACAGAAAATAATTCTTCATCAACTCAACCTTTGCATTGGTTTTGTTGGTCCGGTCCAGATTCATGAAAAGTTCAGCGAATTGTTTCATTTTTAGCTGTTGGCTTTTAGCGGTTAGGGTTTAACTTAGTTTCAGATCCGGATCATCCGGGATTGGCGACATATCTTTTTTGTTTTCAATGCCTTCGGATTCCGGTCCTTCACCAGTTGCCCTGTCTTCCGTTTCCTCTTCATTCCCATACATCGTAGTCACCTCGCCAGCTTCGATACCATTTTCATTCAACCATCTTGAAAAAATACTGGTATAACCATGCGTGACATATACCTTCTCGGCACCGGATTCGATAACCGCAGTATTTAAATCAGGCCAATCCACATGATCACTCAATATAAAACCCTGGTCGACGGCCCTTCGGTTTTTTGCGCCGCGCAAAGCCATCCAGCCAGAACAATAACCCAAAGAATAAGGATTAAATTTTCGGATCCAGGTACTGCTGTCCACCGATGGCGGTGCCAAAACCAACGATCCGCGAAATAGCTTTTTATCCGTTTCCTTCGTAACCAAAGTAAGTTCGGGCAAATCAAAACCGGCTTGTCTGAGTCTGTCATTAAGCGTGTAAATAGCACCGTGGGCATAAATGGGTCCTTTAGGCAACTGAATACCTTTTAAAATTCGCTGCATTTTTCCCAATGAGTAACCCATCAGGATACTGGCTTTATCTTCAAGCCGGTTTTGCGTAAACCAGTTATCAATTTCTGAGTAAATTTCCTGCTGCGGCTGCCACTTGTAGATCGGCAAACCAAAGGTAGACTCGGTGATAAAAACGTTACATTTTACGGGTTCAAAAGGCACACAAAATTTGTCATCTTCCAATTTATAATCACCGCTCGCTACCCAAACTTCTCCTTTATACTCCACCCGGACCTGTGCAGAACCGATGATATGCCCGGCCGGATGTAATGAGAAAACGACGCCGTTGATCACAAACTTTTCACCATATTCAACCGTCTGCAAAGAAATATCCGGACCAAGACGTAGTCTTAAAATAGGCTCACTGTCCTTATGCGCAAGATAATGTTTGCTTCCCCAACGGGCGTGGTCGCTGTGTGCGTGGGTGATGATCGCGCGGTCAACAGGTATCCAGGGATCGATATGCGCATCTGCCTGGGAGCAGTAAATGCTTTTGCCGGTGAATTGTAAAAGTGATTGTGTCGCCATAACCAAAATTTCAATAAAAGTATGCCAATATTAAACCTCAACAGCTGACACGATAAGGTAATAAATTATGTTATTTTTGAAATGACTTTTAACAAATCCGGAGTCAAATCAATAAATTCTTTTAATTCCTATTGATATGGCCATTCAGAACCAAGACAATGTACTTTCCCCAGCCGAAGAAGCTGCCCGTTATTTGCAAAACGCAAAAGAAATTTTAAGCGAAAAAGCAGGTAAAAAGGACGGATTATATGCCGATGTGAAATATGTAAAAATGGCTGCAGGGACGGCTTATTCAGCAGCACTTTTTATACTTGATGAGTACTTAAAACAAAAAGAAGGTATAAAATTTGTCAAGCCCAAAAGCATTGAAGACTATATAGGCAGGGTTAGAAAATATGATAAAAAACTGTTGTCATTGCTTGTAGATGTATATGACGAATTACATTTGGCAGGATATTACCATGGCACAAGATCAGTAAACACCATTCAAACCGGTCTAAGTAACGTCACCAAAATGCTTGCTTATATTTGAGCTAACATTTAAACGCAGAGTTATAAGAGTTTCAAAGCAGAGTTAAATGAGTTTCTTTTTACTCTGCGTAACACTGCGCAAAAACTCCCCCAAACTCTGCGTTTCTTTCCCTAATTTTACCATTCCCCTAACGACACGGGATAAGTGAAATTAATTGTTCTTCTCTATGAAATACCCGTTTGCAGCTTTGGTTGGACAGGAAAAATTAAAGCGTGCATTGTTATTATGCGCTATCAACCCGTCGATTGGAGGTTTATTGATCAGAGGAGAGAAAGGAACGGCGAAAAGTACCGCAGCCAGAGGATTGGCTGAAATAATGCCTTTAATTCCTAAAAATGAAATCCCAAAAATAGCTCCTCAGAAAAACGACTCGCAGGATATTTGCGGAGAATGTCCTGTGGATATTGAAGAAATTCCAGTCCCTTTTGTTAACCTTCCACTCGGCGCAACCGAAGATCGTGTTTTGGGAAGTCTGGATCTGGAAGGTATTTTGTCAGAAAAAAAGAAAAGATTACAGCCCGGATTACTGGCCGCTGCTCACCGGGGGATTTTATATATTGATGAAGTAAATCTACTTCCTGATCATCTGGTGGATGTTTTGCTGGATGTTGCCGCTATGGGTGTTAACACAATCCAGCGCGACGGACTTTCGGAAAGTCATCCGGCAAAGTTTACTTTGATAGGTACCATGAACCCGGAAGAAGGAAATCTTCGTCCGCAATTTCTGGATCGTTTTGGCCTGATGGTTGATGTGGAAGCCCCGCGTGATATAACGGAAAGAACGGAAGTGGTACGCAGGAGGATCCAGTTTGAAAATGACCCGGAAAATTTTTCTGCTCAATGGGCTTCTGGTCAGACAAATTTGCAGGATAAAATTAAAACGGCCCAGCAATTATTGCCGTCTGTGGTTTTGCCGGATGGATTATTGACTTTGATCAGCCAGCTCTGCACAGAATTAAATGTCACAAGTCTTCGGGCTGATATTGTGATGTATAAAACGGCAATCACTTTGGCGGCATTGGATAAACGAACTATTGTCACAGCAGATGACGTTCGCCAGGCGGCTGAATTGGCACTCATACACAGACAACGAAAAAAGCCGTTTGAAGGAAATAATAAAGGTGATAACAGGCTGGATGAATTAATGCAGCAAGAGCCCCCGGAGCAAAAAAATCAGCCGAAAGAGCAAAATCAAGCTGAATTAAAAGACAGCCAAGAACCACAAGCTGAGAGTTCATTATCTGCTGATGACGATATAAATGGCCAAGAATCCCCCACGCCAAAACAAGAACGAGTATTCAGTATAACACCTCAAAAAGAAGCGCCTAACTTTAAAGTTGATTTAAATCCGGTTTCCCACCAAATGCCGGAAGGCCGCAGAAGTCAGGCAATAAATACTAACCGTGGTCCTGAATTACGGGCTGTTCCGGATCAATCGCCTACTGATATTTCGGTTATGGCCACGGTTCAATCTGCTTTAATTCGTGATCAGGATGACTTTCAGATAACAAGAAATGATCTTCATCAGAAAGTCCGAAAAGGAAAAACAGGGAATTTAATTCTGTTTGTTGTGGATGCTTCCGGATCCATGGCAGCGAGCAGCAGGATGGAGGCAGTGAAAGGAAGTGTGCTTAGCTTGCTGACTGATGCTTACCAAAGAAGAGATATGGTCGGCGTAATTTCTTTCCGCGGTGTGGAAGCGCAGCTGCTCTTGGAGCCAACTTATAGTGTTGAACAGGCGGAACAAGCCATGCAAAATTTGCCAACTGGCGGCAGAACGCCTTTGCCTCATGCGTTGCAAATGGCTACTCAGGTAATCAATAAATTAAATCCAGACAAAGATCTGAAACCGCTTTTGGTGATTCTTAGCGATGGAAAAGCCAATGTACCGCTTCCGGGTGGTGGAGATGCGTGGCAGCAAACTTTGCAATTATCCGGACAATTATTTCAAAACAACATACCTGCTCTGGTGCTCGATACTGAAAACAATTACCTTCGTTTCGGAAGAGCTGCCGAGATGGCGAAAGTGATGGGAGCGGAATGTTTATCGCTTGAAGAGCTTTCTTCGGAGAATATTACTGTTACTATTTCAGGGCGTATTGCTTAATAATTTCAAGTTCTTTCACGCAAAGCAAAAAAGATTAAACGCAAAGCTCGCTAAGATTCTTTGCGATCTTTGCCCTTTTCTTATTTGCTTTGCGTGAAAGAAATCTACTTAAATGTCAAATCCCCGCATCCTCACAAAACCAATCATGTTCGTAGGCACGGCCTCGGATGTCGGCAAAAGCGTCATTTGTGCCGGGTTTTGCAGGATTTTTAAGCAGGATGGTTATCAGCCGGCTCCGTTCAAAGCACAGAATATGTCTTTGAACAGTTACGTAACACCCGATGGTTTGGAGCTTGGAAGAGCGCAGGCTGTACAGGCCGAAGCAGCCGGTATTCCCTGCCATACCGATATGAATCCGGTTCTGTTGAAACCAACCAACGACCAGTCTTCTCAGGTTATTTTGAATGGAAAACCTGTTGGAAACCAGTCGGCATACGAATATTTTAAAACCACCGATCGCAAGGAATTATTTGAGGCCGTGACACAAGCTTACGACAGACTTTCTGCCCGTTACACCCCAATCGTTATGGAGGGAGCCGGCAGCATTTCGGAATTAAATCTAAAAAAACGGGATATCACAAACCTGCGGATGGCACTTCATGCCGGCGCGGCAACATATCTTATTGGAGACATTGACCGGGGTGGAATTTTCGGAAGTGTTTATGGTACAATTGCACTTCTGACACCGGAAGAGCGGCAATGTATCAAAGGAATTATCGTCAATAAATTTCGCGGCGATGTACGACTTTTTGAAGATGGAAAAAAAATGCTGGAAGAGTTAACCGGCGTTCCTGTCGTCGGCGTTTTACCTTTTTTCAAAGACATTCACATCGAAGAAGAAGACTCCGTTTCGCTTCAAAATAAATTCAATACCACAACCGAAGGAAAAATAAATATTGCAGTCATTTTACTGAAACGACTATCGAATTTTACTGATTTTGACCGTTTGGAAAAAGATCCGCGCGTACATTTATTCTATACCTCGCAACCAGATGAAATTGCAAAAGCCGATATCATCATCATTCCGGGAAGCAAAAATACGCTTGATGATTTATTGACGATCAAAAATAACGGCGCAGCAGCAGCAATTGTCAAAGCGCATAAAAACGGCAAAAAAGTTATCGGAATTTGTGGCGGTTATCAAATGATGGGCGAACTGATTGAAGATCCCGATCATGTGGAAGGTTCGCTGGAATCAATGCCCGGACTTGGATTACTTCCTGTAAAAACAGTTTTAAAACCAATAAAAACGACATTGCAGCAACAATTCAGTTATAGAGAAAATCAGGAAGTTTGTCTCGGCTATGAAATTCATATGGGCGAAACAACCTCTGATTTCGATTCCCCTGTAACTGTTTTATCAAATGGAAAATCTGATGGTTTTTTCTTAAACAAAAATTGCTGGGGAACTTATCTGCATGGGATTCTGGATAATACGGTGGTGATTGAAGATTTATTGGCCGACTTTTCAACAGAAAAATCAGCCGAAACTTTCGACTATCAGCAATTCAAAGAATTACAATACAACCGGCTGGCAAATCATATCCGTGCACATGTGGATATGGAAATGATATATAAAAGTCTGGAATAAAAGGAAATATTATGTTAGAAGGCCACGGAGACGATTCGTATCGCTATTCCAAAAAAATCATTGCAGATTTCAGTACCAATGTATGGTATGGTGGCGAACCATTGGGTTTGAAAGAATATATTTTTGAGCAATGGTCAGCGATTAATCGTTACCCGGAAGTGATGGCTGAAAGTTTATGTGAAATAGTTGCGGCTCATCATGACTTAAAATCTGACCGGATCTTAATAAACAGTGGAACGACTGAAAGCATATATCTTATCGCACAGGCTTTTTCAGGCAAAAAAACAACGATCATTACGCCCGCCTTTGCTGAATATGAAGATGCATGTAAACTGTTTCATCATGATTTAACATTTTTGCCATGGTCCAAAATCCGGGAATTTCCAGCATTGTCAACTGATCTCGTTTTCATCTGCAATCCCAATAACCCAACGGGAGAAGCGTTTCCTCAGCTCGAAAATTGGATACAACAAAACCCGCAAACATTGTTTGTTGTAGATGAAGCTTTCATTGATTTTACGCTTCAAATCCGCTCTTCGATACGGGTCATAAGCCGTTTCCCAAACCTGCTGATCATGCATTCGCTTACGAAAGCTTATGCCATTCCGGGATTACGTCTGGGTTATGTTGTCGCCTCAGAAGATTTAATTTCTAATTTGAAAAGTATAAAACAACCGTGGACAGTGAATACGATGGCACTGCAAGCCGGTAAATTCATTTTTGAAAATTATCAGCAAATTCAAATTCCCTTACAGAATTTGTTATCAGAAAAAGAAAGATTTGTCCAAAAACTTAGTCAGAATTCTTCATTGAAAATTCATGAAAGTGCAACGCATTTTTTTCTGGCAGAAACACAGAAAGACGATGCAGCAAAACTGAAACAGTTTTTGATTGAAAAACACGGACTGCTGATTCGTGATGCAAGTAATTTCAGAGATTTATCAAAACAACATTTCCGGATTGCTACTCTATCGCCCGAAAGGAATAATTTATTAATTGAAGCCCTCGACGAATGGAGAAATTACTGATCATAGCTCCGTTGGTTTTCGGGTATATTCTGGATTTGATTATCGGCGATCCTGATAACTGGCCTCATCCCATTCGTGTTTTTGGAAACGCCATTGCTGCCGGCGACAAATTGTTAAACAAAAATTCATCCCGGTTTCTGAAAGGAATGTTACTTGCAATCAGCCTTTGTCTGCTCACATTTTTCCTTTTTTATTTCTCAAACAAAATACTTTTAACCGTCAATGTCTGGCTTTTTATTGCCATCAACAGCATTTGGGTCTGGTATGGATTAGCGAATAATGCATTGATCACCGAAGGCCGAAATGTTTTTTTGGTTTTGGAACGAGAAGGTTTGGATGCCGGTAGAAAACAACTATCACGCATTGTTGGCCGGGATACTTCACAATTGAGCGCACAGCAAATCCGTATAGCCGTTTTTGAAACCATGTCGGAAAACCTGAGCGACGGTGTCATTGCGCCCTTATTGTTTTACGCAATCGGCGGCGTTCCGGCCATGATGATTTATAAAATGATTAACACCATGGATTCCATGATTGGTTACAGGAGTGATAGGTATGAACAATTTGGAAAATTTGCGGCTCGCCTGGATGATGTTGCGAATTTTATTCCGGCACGTATCACGGCGTTGTTGATGATTATTGTAACCGGAAGTCATCGCGGTTTACAATTTGTGTTTAAATATGGCAACCAACATAAAAGTCCAAATTCCGGTTACCCCGAATCTGCCCTGGCCGGAATTCTGGATTGTCGCTTCGGCGGTCCAAATGTGTACCATGGGAAGTTGGTTGATAAACCTTTTATTGGAGAGAATGATCGGGTTATTGAACCAGGTGAAATTCGGAAGGTTATTTCGATCAATCATATAAGCTGTTTTTTGATGATACTAATAATTATTGCTTTCGTTTTTTTGTCGAATCACAATTCATAGCCAGAGAGAGCAGATTTATTCTTACCAAATTGAAAACCCCAGGCAAATCTTATTAGTTTTGCACCCATCAGGGTAGTATTCCGGATTTGAAAAAATCGGGTTACTTTAAAAGGGAATACCGGTGAAAGTCCGGAACAGTCTCCGCTGCTGTAAGTTCATAAAAACATTCATGACAAAAGCCACTGGGGGCAATGATTGAGTGAGTGAATGATAGAATGAGTGAATAATGGCTAATTGCAACACATTCTCTCATTCCAACATTCTATCATTCAAAATTAATCCGGGAAGGCGTCAGAGAGAATGGAACGAGTCAGAAGACCTGCCTTTTCACTTAACACGCAAAGCTTTCGGAAGAAAGGCTTGCAGCACAAATGACACAAAAACAGAAAACCTCCTTTCAGGAAGTTCGCTATGACTATGCGCGACTTTCTCATTTCAGTAAAACTGCCCGTTTTGCGGCATTGTTTTTCGCGACATTATTGGTTCTTACAAGTTGCGGCACCTCTTCAAACCTCACAGAAAGCGCAGAAACGGCTTCTTCCGGGAAAGATTATTTTTCCGAGAAAATCCAGATTCATCATGCCAAAGGGTTTACGATTGAATACCACGACAATTATAAGGTAATCAATATTTTAAGTCCTTTTGAAAAAAGCACGGATACGGCCAAATATGTTTTATTGCAGCGTGGCACCAAAAAGCCGAAAGGTTATGCTAACAGTCAGTTTATCGAAATTCCCATTCGCAGCCTCGTTGCGATGTCTTCCATGCATGTCGGTCTGGTTGGACTTTTAGGTGAGGAGAAAATTGTAACCGGACTTGGCAACCTGAAATATGTTTCGAATCCGGAAATTATCAAACAAATTGAGGCCGGTAAAATCGCCGAAGTTGGAAAAGACCAAGGTTTGAATGAAGAAAAACTGATCACGATGCATCCTGATCTGGTGATGACCACGGGCAGTCCGGTTTCCAAAATGGAAAGATATACCACTTTGAACGCCGCCGGAATTCCTGTTTTAATTAATTCTGAATGGGTGGAAACAACGCCTCTGGGTCGCGCTGAGTGGGTTAAACTTTTAGCCGCCCTGCTAAACCGTGAAGATTTTGTCAATAAGAAATTTGCCAAAATGGAGGAGGAATACAAACGTCTTGCGGTTTTATCACAAAAGGTAAAAACCAAACCAAGTATCATCACCGGTATGAATTCCAAAGATTCCTGGTTTGTTCCGAATGGGAATAGTTACATGGCGCAGTTCTTCCGTGACTCCGGCGCGGATTATCATTGGAATAATACCAAGGCAACCGGAAGTTTAGCACTTAATTTTGAGGCTGTATATCCTATTGCCTTGACTGCTGACTATTGGCTGAATGTAGGAATAAGTAACTACGACAACAAGAAGGAAATCCTGGCGAAAGATCCTCGTTATACGGATTTCAAAGCCTATAAATCCGGACAGATTTATAGTTATAACAAACGTGTAAACAATCGCGGCTCGAATGATTATTGGGAATCGGGTGCTGTAAATCCGCAAATCGTTTTGGCAGATCTGATCAAAATTTTACATCCGGAATTACTCCCTGAACATGAGTTGGTTTATTATAAGCAGGTGAAATAGGCTGTCGGCTTTCGGCGGTCAGCTATCGCGGCTATTGCTACTCAAACATCACAGCTGATTTAAACAGTGATTATGCAAATTGTTTCTCAATCCTCTTCCAATTCCCGGCGACTGATCATTATTGGTTTGTCGGTTCTGGCTGTGCTATTTTTTATGCTGGATATCATGCTGGGATCGGTGAGCATACCTTTTGGAGAAGTGGTGAAAATTGTTTTTTCAGGAGAATCTGATACGACTGCATGGTTATTTATTATCGAAAAAATACGATTACCGAAGGCGATTACAGCCATCCTGGTAGGCTGCGGATTATCTGTTAGCGGTTTGCAAATGCAGACTTTGTTTAGAAATCCATTGGCCGGCCCGTCAGAACTGGGGATAACTGCCGGAGCAGGTTTGGGCGTTGCAGCTGTGATGTTGACAAGCGGCAGTACGGCCAGTATTTATGCAATTCGTCAGCTTGGCGTTTCCGGAAGCTGGCTGATTGTGGTGATGGCTTCGCTTGGCGCAGCACTGGTTTTATCTATGGTTTTACTTATCGCAGGAAGAATTAAGGATAATGTTATTTTATTGATTGTCGGCGTGATGGTCGGGACGATCACCGTTTCCGTGATCAGTATCTGGCAATATTTTAGTCAGCCGGAACAGTTGCAGGAATATATTCTTTGGACTTTCGGCTCACTAGGCGGGATTGTCCAGTATCATTTATGCGTACTTTCCGGCGTTGTCATCCTTGGTTTGCTCATCGCTTTTGCTTCTTCCAAAGCATTAAACGCCATGTTATTGGGAGAAAATTATGCGCGAAGTATGGGTCTGACCGTTGGCAAAACCCGTTTCATTATCATGGCCAGTACCAGTTTATTAACCGGAAGCATCACCGCTTTCTGTGGCCCGATTGGTTTTGTCGGTATCGCTATTCCGCATATCACCCGTGCACTTCTGGGAACTTCCGATCACCGGATTTTGATTCCTTGCTGCTGTCTGGTTGGAACCGTGCTGATGCTTGTATGCGATATTATTTCACAGATGCCGGGAACGCAGACAGTTCTGCCTATCAATGTGGTAACTTCATTATTGGGTGCGCCGGTGGTAATTTGGGTGATCGTCAGTCGAAATAATTTACGTTCTTCTTTCTCATGAACGATTCGCCGATATTAACCGCTAGAAATTTATCCATTGGCTACAAAGCTGGAAAAAGGCTCCCGCGAATCGTTTCAGAATCACTAAATCTGGATTTATTCCCCGGACAGCTGGTATGTTTATTAGGGCCGAATGGCGCGGGAAAGTCTACGCTTATGCGAACGCTTTCGGGTTTGCAGCCCATGCTTTCAGGAGAGATTCTGATTGATCATGAATCATTAATAAATTTAAAACCTGCCGATCTTGCACAAAAACTGAGTCTTGTTTTAACAGAACGCATCGATACCGGAAACCTGACTGTCAGCGAACTTGTCGCACTGGGACGAACGCCTTACACGGGTTGGCTGGGATCATTATCCGATTTGGATAAAGAAAAAATCAGCTGGTCGATGGATGCGACGGATACCAAACAATATGCAAATCGCCGGATGAACGAGCTGAGCGATGGTGAGCGGCAAAAAGTGATGTTGGCCCGGGCATTGTCGCAGGATACCAGACTGATTTTACTGGATGAGCCAACGGCGCATCTCGACCTACCAAACCGGGTTGAAATGATGCGATTATTGCATAATCTCGCCCGGCAAACCAATAAGGCCATTTTGCTTTCCACACACGAACTGGATCTCGCACTCCAGGCGGCGGACAAACTTTGGCTGATGCATCCGGATGGAAAACTTGTTTCGGGCGTACCTGAGGATCTGGTTTTGAACGGAAGTTTTGAAGCGGCTTTTATCAAAAACGGCTTTCATTTTGACAGAAATACCGGCACGTTCACCATTCACAAAGAAGCCGCCTCCACTCCTATCTATTTATCCGGAAAAAGTAATCTTGTTTTCTGGACAAAACGTGCGTTACAAAGGGAAGATTTTGTGGTAAGTGAGAATCCGGATTTACGATATAAGATTGAAATTTCCGCTGACGATGAAAATCCTGTCTGGGAGTTTAATGACGGATCAAAAACTACAAGATATTTAACGATCAGCAAATTACTTACTGATTTACAACAGATTAAACCAACAAATAAAATCTAAAATCGATTTTTTTATAAATGAAAATATATACAAAAAAAGGCGACAAAGGTACGACGGGGCTTTTTGGTGGCAGCCGCGTTTCAAAAGATGATGTTCGGATTGAATGTTTAGGAACGCTGGATGAGGCCAATTCAACAATTGGATTACTTCGTGTAAAGTTGGGGAATGATCACGCCTGGCAACCAAATCTGCACAAGATCCAGAAAGATTTAATGGATATGATGTCACATCTGGCTCGTCCTTCGGATGCAAAAAAAGAAAATAAAAATCCAATGCCGGAAGATGGCGCTGAGTTTTGCGAAACCTGGATTGATACGCTAGAATCAGAAATGACTTCTCCTTCTGACTACTTTTTGCTTCCTGGCGGAAATGAGGTTTCTGCCTTATGTCATGTTGCTCGTACGCAAATGCGCAGAGGAGAGCGCAGACTGGTTTCGTTAATTAAAACCGATACGGTTCATGAGGCGATTCCTGCCTATATCAACCGCTTATCAGATTTATTTTTCACATTGGCGAGAGCTGAAATGGACAAAGCGGGCGTTGCGGAGGAGAAATGGCAGTTGTTTTTATACAAACGTTTTAAAGCGCCGGAAGAAAAATGATCATCTACATCACCGGAGGCGCACGCAGCGGAAAAAGCCGTTTTGCACAGGAAAAAGCTTTGCAGCTTAGCAAATCTCCGGTGTATGTTGCGACGGCACATATCTGGGACGACAATTTTGCCGAACGTGTTCAATTACACAAAAATGAACGCGGCCCGGAATGGACGACCTACGAATCGGAAACGAATATCCATAAACTTCCTATCGAAAATCAGGTTGTTGTCATTGATTGTGTGACGCTTTGGTTAACGAATTTGTTTGTCGCTTTTGATAACGATATCAACAAATCGCTGGCTGCATTTAAAGAAGAAATCGATGCGATTGCAAAACTTTCCGGCACTTTTATGATCATCTCAAACGAAATCGGCATGGGTGTTCATGCTGAAACGGAGATTGGGAGAAAATTTACGGATTTACAGGGTTGGGCAAATCAATATGTGGCTGGCAAGGCTGACGAAGCCATCTTCATGGTCTCCGGCTTAGCACTTAAATTAAAAGGTTAGGTTACACAGAGTTTCACAGAGCTAAAAAGAGGGACACAGAGGTTTTTCTTATCTCAAATTAAAACTCTGTGTATCTCCTTTTTCTCTGTGGAACTCTGTGTAACCTTAAAATAGAAAATATGACTTTACAAGAACAGATACAGCATAAGATAAATAATAAAACAAAACCTCTTGGAGCCCTAGGGAGACTTGAAGAAGTAGCTTTACAAATTGCTTTGATTCAGGAAACTTTGACGCCGGATTTAGTCAAACCACATATCGTCGTTTTCGCGGCGAGCCATGGAATAGCCAACGAAGGCGTCAGTGCATATCCTTCCGAAGTTACTTTTCAAATGGTTTTGAACTTCCTCAACGGCGGGGCGGCGATTAATGTTTTTACCAAACAAAATGAAATCGAACTCGCGCTGGTCGATGCCGGTGTTGACTATGATTTTGAACCCAATGAAAAGCTGATCGATGCCAAAATTAATCACGGCACCAAAAGTTTTTTGAATCAATCGGCTATGACAGCAGAAGAATGTCAACTGGCGATTGAAAAGGGAAAAGAGATTGTAAAAAATATTTCAAAAACCGGCTGTAACGTGATTGGCTTTGGAGAAATGGGTATTGGAAACACTTCCTCCGCAGCCGTGATTATGAGCAAATTACTTGATATCCCTATTGAAGACTGCGTTGGAAAAGGGACGGGCGTAAATCCTGAGCAATATCAAAACAAGATCAACATTCTTCAACAATCAATTTCAAATCATCCAGAAGTTTCAACAGATCCTATTCAGGTTTTAAAAACTTTCGGCGGTTTTGAAATCGCGATGATGTGCGGCGCATTTCTGGCAGCGGCTGAGGAGAAAATGGTTTTGATGGTGGATGGCTTTATCGCTTCGGCAGCCTTTTTATGTGCTTTCAAACTAAATCCTGATATCAAAGATTTGGCGATTTTTTGTCACCAGTCAGAGGAAAAAGGACATCAACTTTTACTTGAAAGTCTGAATGCCAAACCGTTATTAAACCTGGATATGCGGCTGGGTGAAGGAACAGGCTGCGCCGTGACGTATCCTTTGTTAAAAAGCGCAGTGGCATTTTTAAACGAAATGGCGAGTTTCGAAAGCGCGGGGGTGTCTGATAAATGAATTTTGTTCTGATTTCTGAGGTTACACAGAGGACCACAGAGAAAAAAAAGAGCTACAAAGAGTTTTATTTAGTGATAAAGAAAAACTCTGTGTCCCTCTTTTTAGCTCTGTGGTTCTCTGTGTAACCTACAAATATTATGAAGAAAGTTAAGTATATTATTGCAGCAGTCATCGCCCTTGTAATCGCCTATATCATTTACGATTCCACCTCTCAGCCTACCGTCAATGATCTGAAAGGTAATTTTAAAGAGGTCGCGTTATACAGGAATCCAAATAATACCGGGCCGATTTTTCGGATTTATGCTGTTACCGTTCAGGGTGAGCCTTGGGAGGAAATGCAGAAATATGGCGATTTGATGCCCTATACCAAATATGGAAATACCAAAGTTTTCTTTTTCCAGGAAGGTCAGCCTGCACCTGCTTCGATCAAATTGGAGGAGCCAAATTTTGATACACAGTTGCAGCAAAATTGTATCGCCAAATATGAAAAAGACGCAAACGGACAGGTTTCTTTGACCAGAAAACCTTTTAATCCATAAGACGAAACCTATCTTTGTTAAAACGTTCTGACTAAAATCAATTTCCAAATGGCTGCATTAGACATCGTAAAACAATATTACAACGCATTCAACGAAAAAAACTTTGAAGGCATGCTTGCCCTTCTTCATCCGGAAGTTCGTCACGAACCAAATCAGGGCGAAGCGCGAGTTGGTATCGAAAAGTTTACGGAATTCATGAAAATGATGGATGATTCGTACGAGGAAACACTGACCGATATCGTATTTTTCACAGAACCAACAGACAAAAGAGTTTCCGCTGAGTTTATCGTAAACGGGATTTATAAAAAAGCTGATGAAGGCTTTCCCGAAGCTTATGGACAAAAATACGTAATACCTGCCGCTGCCTTTTTGGAAGTAACAGATGGAAAAATCAGCAGGGTAACGACTTATTATAATCTGGAACATTGGATTAAACTGGTTTCCTGAGCGGTTAGCTGTTAGGGATTGGCTTTTAGCTTCAACAGGCCAATAAATTGATCATGACTATAACAATTAGTCTTTTTTTGTTTAAAATTATTCAACGCCATACTAACCGCTAATCCCTAACAGCTAACAGCCATTCCCATGTCTCTCACTTTTATAACCAAACAAAGCAACGCCATTGCATCTGTTTTTGATGATCTGGCGAAATTGCGAATTGCTGTTTTTCGGGATTATCCTTATCTGTATGAAGGCACCGAGGAATATGAAAAAGAGTATCTGAAAATTTATTCCAACTCCGGTAAGTCTTTTCTGTTTGCCATCTATGACGGGGACAAAATGGTTGGTGGGACAACCTGTATTCCTTTGCAGGACGAAACCGCTGACATTCATGCTCCCTTTTTAGAAGCTGGTTTGGATATAAGAAGTATTTTTTATTTTGGTGAAAGCATATTGCTTAAAAGTTATCGTGGCCTGGGACTTGGTCATCGCTTTTTCGATGCAAGGGAGGAATATGCAGCAAGTTTTGGCACATTTAAGACGACCTGTTTTTGTTCTGTTGAAAGAATAAATCACCCCGCCGAACCGGCAGATTATCGACCAAATGATGCATTCTGGATTAAAAGAGGTTATAAAAAAGTCCCGGATTTAAAAGCAACAATGGAATGGCCGGATATTGACGAAACAATTTCTACACCTAAGACAATGATTTTTTGGATGAAGGACATAGTCTAAAAAAGGTGCTGAGCACCGTAATATTTACTGAAAGAATACCCGTTCACAAATGGTGAAGCGCACCAAAATATTTGTAGAACATGAGGCTCCAACCCATTAGCCCAAAGTGCGGAGCATCGTAATATTTTTAGAAAGAATACCCGTTCACAAATGGTGAAGCGCACCAAAATATTTGTAGAACGAAAGGCTCCGACCCATTTGACAAAGGTGCGGAGCATCGTAATATTTGTAGAAAGAACACCAGCTCACAAATGGTGCAGCGCACCAAAACATTTGTAGAACACGAGGCTCCAACCCGTTACACAAAGGTGCGGAGCACCGTAATATTTGTAGAAAGAATACCCGTTCACGAATGGTGCAGCGCACCAAAATATTTGTAGAACACGAGGCTCCAACCTGTTATACAAAGGTGCGGAGCACCGTAATATTTGTAGAAAAAAAGTACCCAATCACAAGCCAAAGGTGCAGCGCACCGCAATATTAAAAATCAAATCATCACTCCATTATGATCATCGCTTCTGCCAATTACCCCATTACTGAACATGCCACATTTAACAATTGGCGTGAACATATTGAAAGTTGGGTTATTGAGGCTGTAAACCAAAATGCCGGACTGTTACTTTTTCCGGAATATGGCGCGATGGAATTGGTCAGTATTTTTTCGGACGAAATCAGAAACGACATCCGCCGCCAGGTCATTGAGCTTGATTCTTTGAAAGATAAATTCTGCAATGTCTTCGCTGAACTGGCTAAAAAATATAAAGTAATCATTGTTGCACCGAGCATTCCCGTGATCGAGGACAAAAGAAATGTTAACCGCGTTTTTGTTTTTTCTTCCAAAGGTTTGGCCGGTTACCAGGATAAATTTTTCATGACCCGTTTCGAAAATGAAGAATGGGGAATTCAAAGCGGCATTAAAAACCTTACATTGTTTGAAGCTTCCTGGGGTACTTTTGGCGTTCAGATTTGTTATGATATTGAGTTTGCGCTTGGTTCGCAATTATTATGTTCAATGGGCGCTTCACTGATTTTAGCTCCAAGCTGTACAGAAACTATTCGCGGAGCTACGCGCGTACATATCGGAGCGCGGGCACGGGCGATGGAAAATCAGGCCTATACTGTTGTTTCACAAACGGTTGGCAATGCACTCTGGTCACCGGCGGTGGACATAAATTATGGCTTTGCTGCATTTTACTCCACACCTGACAATGATATGCCGGAAGATGGAATTATTTCAACATTGGAACCTCAAAAAGAAGGCTGGTTAATTCAGGAACTTGATTTTTCTAAATTAAAAACGGTTCGGGATACCGGCCAGGTCTTCAATTTTATGGATCACCAGCATTTGCATATTGGTTTTAAAAATGAAGAAGTAAATATCATCCGTAAATCAATATAAATTCCCCGGCACTGTATCCAAATTTATGAAGCAGGAACTACGGCTTTTTTTCACGGCACTCCAATTTTACACCCGTCTCCCCGTTCCCGCCTGGGTTGGTTACAATCCGGATGATATGAATAAAGCAACGCGATATCTTCCGTTAATTGGCTGGATTGTAGGATTAAGTTCTGGTAGTTTTTTGCTTCTTGGCTCCTATTTCATCGATATTTCTACCGGCATTATTCTTTCCATGATTTCGTCCATTTTGCTGACCGGGTCTTTTCATGAAGATGGTTTTGCTGACGCCTGTGATGGTTTTGGGGGCGGTTGGACAAAAGAAAAAATTCTTGAAATTATGAAAGACAGCCGCGTTGGAACCTATGCCGTTGTCGGGCTTATTCTGTTGCTTGGGTTAAAATTTTCTTTGATAAAAGCATTAATTCCAAATATTCAAAATCAGCCTTTTCTGGTTTTACTTACGCTGATAAGTGCTCATGCTTTAAGCAGGTTTAAGGCTGTGACGATGATTTTTACGCATACGTACGTCCGGTTTACTGATGACAGCAAATCAAAACCGGTAGCAGAAGTTGGAAGCAGAAACACACTTTTCATTGCTGCTATTTTTGCTATAATTCCACTGCTTATTTTGTGTTTTCTTTTAAATCAGCCAGCGTTTTTATTGGTGATTCCTCTCCTATATCTGATCAAAATATTGCTCGCCCGGTACTTCAAAAAATGGATCGGTGGGTATACCGGCGATTGTCTGGGTACGACACAGCAGGTTTGTGAAATTGGTTTTTACTTCTTCACCGCCGTTTTATGGAAATTTATTTAGTCAGGCATACCACGCCTTCACTTTCGCCCGGACTTATTTACGGTCGGCTGGATGTTGCTTTGGAAGATACTTTCCCCGAGGAATTTGAAATTATAAAAACAAAACTTCCCGAAAATCCCGATATTATTTATTCCAGTCCTGCCACACGTTGTACTGTATTAGCACAAAAACTAAATCCCGTTTTTAAAATAGATGACCGTCTTACCGAGCTGAATTTTGGCGACTGGGAAGGTGCAACCTGGGATACCGTTAACGAATCCGATCTTCAAATCTGGATGGATGATTTTGTGAATGTTGTCGTTCCCGGCGGTGAGAGTATGCGACAAATGTCTGCTCGGGTTTTATCATTCTGGTCTGAATTGATACAAACAAATCATAAGAATACGCTTATTGTAACACATGGAGGCGTCATTCGATTAATTCTTGCTCATCTTCGAAACATCGAACTTGTCAACGCTTTTGACATAAAAGTGGCTTATGGAGAAGTTGTTACGATCAACATTTCATAGATGTAGAATATTAATTGATCAATGATCTTCCACCATTTTCAACTCCGGGTATAACTTTTTAAGGCAAGTATCAAACTCGACATTTACCTTAAACAACGGTTATGGATACTAATATTGATATTTTAGGTGATCAGGAAGAAACGCTGGGAACGGCTGAGGATTTGAGAGAGGAAATTGCAGTGGAAGTTGTGCAGCATGAAGTTGTGGGCAGTCACGTAAAAATTGAATTTGAAACTTCAAAAGGACTTTGTACCGGTTATTATTTTGTCAATGAGCTTGGTCACGAAGAGCTGAATATGGAGCCTGATTCCGTAATTATACTCACCAATTTATTCCCAGATTATTACGGTGCCTATATCAATGCGCTAAACCGGGACTGGGTCGATATTGATCTTTCGGTAAAGTATGACGGCTGTCCTGAATACAAAATATATAACCGGCATGTGGTTTTATAATTCTGTAAAATCTTTGTAACAATCTCACTTAAATTCAGTTATTTTTGGTTTATCCTCAACGTTAAAATTGATAAGCCATGAAAAGAATTTTGCTGTTTTTCGTTACCACTTTGATTTTTAGCACTTGTAAAAAAGATCTGGTCCTAAATTCCAAAGATCCTTGCATATGTTACGGGAATGAGGTTTGTACCGAACAATATGTCGTACTGATGGCTGATTTGAAAGATCAATACAAGGAGCCGGTAGTGCTGGATGAATACTACTCGACCATAGTTGAAACAGGAGAAAGAATTAATCTCCAGGATGCGAGTCTGGATTCGTTGCGAAGGAAGGCTGGAAAGTATCCTATTTGGGAAGATAAATTAATGTCGCGAACCGGACGATGCGCAAAAGAAATTGAATTCACCGGTTTGAGAGAGGGCCGGGAAGTTTTAAAAAAGTCTTTTGCCATTGGTCATGATTGCTGTCACGTCCGAATAACCTTAGGAGATCCTAATGTTATCATTCCGCGATAATACATTTCTTATCTTCAAAAATTATATTCACCTAGAATAATATCAGGAGTTGATGTTCGAAACAGATTTTGAAAAAATACTTGACCAGGTTGAGAACATCCAGCCCATGACTTATGGAAGTACGCGCAACTTTCAGGATGGCGCGGTTACCCGTTTGTCTCCCTACATATCACGCGGCGTTATTTCAACAAAATATGTTTTTACAAGTCTGATCAACCGCGGTTTTAATCCATGGGAAATTGAACGGTTGATCCAGGAATTAGCCTGGCGCGATTACTGGCAGCAGATCTGGATTGAAAAGGGAAATCTGATTGATGAAGATTTCAAAACACCACAGATGGATGTTAAAAATCATCAGATTTCAAAAGCTATTATTGAAGGAAAAACAGGCATAGAAGTCATTGATCAGGCCATTTCAGATTTTTACGAAACCGGATATCTGCATAATCATCTGAGGTTATACATCGCAAGTATTGTTTGTAATATTGGGAAAAGTCACTGGAAACTTCCGGCAAAATGGCTTTATTATCATTTGCTGGATGGCGACTGGGCGAGTAATGCATTAAGCTGGCAATGGGTCGCTGGCTCAAACAGCAATAACAAGTATTTCGCCAATCAGGAAAATATCAACAATTTTTTTTATTCTGATCAAAAAGGTACATTTCTGGACGCTGGTTATGATGCATTTCCGCTTAAAGAAATACCTGAAAGTTTGCAGGAACTTACGACACCAGTTTTATCGACCACGTTGCCGGAAAAGCAATCCTTAACCATCGATAATCAAAAGCCAACGCTGCTATATAATTTCTACAATCTTGATCCCCTGTGGAAAAAAGATATGGACGTCAACCGGATTCTGCTCCTTGAACCTTCACATTTTTCAAAATATCCAGTCTCAGAAAAAACGATTGATTTTATTTTGTCGCTGGGTCAAAACATTGAAAACTTACATATTTATACTGGTGCGTTTGATGATTTGGTAAAAGAATATCAGCCTGAAGATATATACTTTAAAGAACACCCAACCGCGGCGCATTACAAGGGAACTGAGGAAAATCGCGACTGGATGTTTTCTGTTAACGGTTATTATTCGTCGTTTTTCAAGTTTTGGAAACAATGCAAAAAAGAACTTTCTACTTTATATAACGCTCATTAAATGCATCTTACAAAAGAGGACATTCAAAATACAGAAAAAATCAAACGGTTAAATATCATTAATTCGATAACCGGTATAAAACCTGCGAATCTTATCGGAACGATATCAAATGATGGAAAAACCAATCTGGCAATTTTCAGTTCTGTTATTCATCTGGGAAGTAATCCGGCACTGATCGGTTTTATTTTAAGACCTGACCGTGAAGCCGGACAACATACTTTTGACAATATCAAAGAAAACGGTGTTTATACGATCAACCATATTCACGAATCTTTTATCGAGCAGGCACATTATACCTCGGCTAAGTTCGGACGTGATGAATCTGAGTTTGACAAATGTGCTTTAACAGAGGAATTTATTGCGGACCACAAAGCGCCTTTTGTTAAGGAAAGTACGGTAAAACTGGGAATGAAAATTGTTCAGACAATTCCCATTGAGCTCAATGGAACGGTTCTGATCATTGGTGAAGTTGAACATTTGATCATCCCGGATACGGCGATGGACGATCAGGGACAAATTGATCTGAGCGAGCCGAACGACGTCGGCATTTCAGGATTGAATACCTATTACAAACTGGAAAAAATAGCGGCGTTTCCTTATGCTAGACCAAATGCACTGCCCGATTTTTCAAAAAACGATTAAATGAAAAAAGAACACTTGCCGGAAAAAATATGTGTCGTATGCGGCAGGCCATTTTCCTGGCGTAAAAAGTGGGAAAAAGTTTGGGATGAAGTTAAGTATTGCAGCGATAAATGCCGGGGAAATAAAAACAAAATTCATGGAAGCAGTTAATATTATTTTTCCACATCAGTTATTTGAAACAAGTCCGATCGCTGAAAATGGTTTTCCGGTTTATCTGGTGGAAGAGGAATTGTACTTCAATCAGTTTAAATTCCACAAACAAAAAATCGCCTTTCACCGGGCGACGATGAAATGTTATGCTGCTTATCTGGAAGTAAAAAAGGTGGAAGTAAATTATATTGAAGCCGTCGATCCGCTTTCTGATATACGAAAACTGATCGCTGCACTGGCTTCAAAAAAAATCAAAACCATACATTATATTGATCCAACTGATAACTGGCTTGAACAGCGATTGATTACTGCTTCCGGCAAAGCGGACATAGAAATAATTCAATACAAGAATCCATTATTTTTGAATAGTAAAGAAGAACTGGGCGTTTTTTTTCATGACAAAAAGAAGAAGTTTTTCCAGACTGAATTTTACATTCAGGAACGAAAAAAACGTCAGATCTTAGTGGATAATAAGAATGAGCCGGTTGGTGGTTCTTGGAGTTATGACATTGATAACCGTAAAAAATATCCACGAAAAAAGGAGCCGCCGCATATCTCCTACCCTGAAACAACCCCGTTTTACGAAGAAGCAAAAACTTATGTTCAGGAACATTTCAAAGACAATCTCGGCAATCTGACCACATACCCATTTTACCCGCAGGACTTTAAAACGACCAAAACCTGGCTTAAAGCGTTTCTGGATGATCGTTTTCAGGAATTCGGGCCTTATGAGGATGCGATTGTTAAGAATGAAAGTATTCTGCATCATAGCGTGCTGACGCCAATGTTGAATATCGGATTAATAACGCCCGATCAGATTATTAAAGGGGCACTGGTTTATTCTGAGAAAAACGATATCCCGTTAAATACCACCGAAGGATTTATCCGGCAGCTGATCGGCTGGCGGGAATTTATGCGCGGATATTACGAACGTAACGGTTCCGTAGCAAGAACTAAAAACTACTGGAATTTCACCCGGAAGATACCGAAATCTTTCTATGACGGAACAACCGGAATCGAGCCTGTGGATCAGACGATCAAAAGAGTTTTAGAGCGCGGATATTGCCATCATATCGAGCGACTGATGGTTTTAGGGAATTTCATGTTGTTATGTGAATTTGATCCGGACGATGTTTACCAATGGTTTATGGAATTATTTATCGACGCCTATGACTGGGTGATGGTGCCGAATGTTTATGCGATGAGCCAGTTTGCAGACGGCGGTATGTTATCAACCAAGCCTTACATTGCCGGAAGTAATTACATCATGAAAATGAGCAATTATGAAAAAGGGCCGTGGCAGGAAATCTGGGATTCACTTTTCTGGCGTTTTATGCATGTGCACCGCACCTTTTTTACCAAAAATCCACGACTGGGAATGCTTGTCGGCAGTTTTGATAAAATGGAAACTGAGAAACAGAAAAGGTTATTAAATACTGCACATACATTTTTGGCGTCGCTGGATGCTGCCGATTAACCAGTGCTTATCAACCCCAACTTTGATCAGGAATTGACATTCGGATCCGGCAAAGAATGATTATTCGGGAATGAAGAATTGGGGAATAAGTATTTAGTGACTAAAACAAAAAATGCGACAACATTAGCGGTCGTGGTCGTAAGCAAGGTCACGATCACTGTATCGGAGAGATGGAAAGAAAACTCAAAGAAATCCGGACCTTTTAAAAAACCTCCTTTAAATGGATTGAGCAAGTAAAAATTGCCGACGCCATGAAGCCAGACGATAAATACAACAACAAAAAGAAAGGTGGCAACTAACTTAAATATGCGGGCTGCATACTTTTTCCGCTCACTGATATCCTGAATGACACCTTCCAGACGAGCAATCTGAATTTGCAGCGCTACATCTTTTTCCTTGTCCAGATGCCGGACTTCCTGAAGATTGCGAATTTCCTGAAGTAAGGTTTCCGTCGTAACAGAATTCGGTTCATTAAAAAAAGTCTCATGACCAGCGGCTCCCTGAACCATTTGAATTCCGTGTGCTACAATTTGCTCAGGACTCGGTACCGGCGGATTGTTTGATGAGATTTTGCTCAAAGTATTCCTTAATGATTGAGTTGGAAATTACCGTATTTTCACCTTTTGCGTATGCCTGCGCCCAGGGAGAATTCGCAGCATGCGACCAGTTTGAGAGTGTTATTCCATCCAGGTTCTTAGTAATTTCCCAGGTATAATCAATGGTTTCCCTTTCAGCGGAAGTCAATACATCAGGATTATTTGGGTTACCGGAATCCGGGGAAACAGGTTTTTCAATGATCGGGCTGCTCCCCCATTTTTTATAAAGCTGATAGATCGAAGGAATGACCGGGCCAAATTTCCAGGCAAAAAACGGCTCGTCACACAAAATTTCCTGATGCAGGGCCAGGTGCAGTCCCTGAGCAAAATAGACCATTTTCTGCAACTTCATCTGTGTAACCGGATCTCCGGCTGCAATGCCCATATTCACAAATTCTTTTGCTAAAATCTCTGCCGATACCATAATATTAAAAATTTAACATTGCCTTAAATATCAAAGTATAACGTTTTTCAACCTTCAAAAAGTATTTTGCAAGCTATATAGATTAATGAAGATTTAAAAGGAAAAGTGATGGGAAATTCTAGATGCGTTTGTTTGTATTTTACTTACTGCTAGTGAATTACAATTTAAATAAATAGTTTTCAAAGCTTCTCCATTTAAATGGCTTGTACCGTAAGATGACATCACCAAACTTTTCATCACATTAATTTTTTTTTCAAGAAAAAAGCACCTAACGATTTCTCATTAAGTGCTTTAAATCATGATAAAAGATTCACTATTCAACGATAAACGCCTCCGTAAAATTGGCAAAAGCATATTTTGTAACTTTATTGGCCGGATGAGCATCAGAAAGCTCGATCACGTCTTCATTTACAACCAGATCCTGCGGTTTGAATTTAATATTAAATAAGTCAGACGCCGCATAACCAGACAAATTATCTCCTTTAGAACCTGCCGAAGTGATTTCTTTTTCCATTTCTTTAAGCCATCCCAGTTCCTGATATTTTTGCTTTACATAAACAGCCTCAGCATCATCGATCACGGTAGTTTTTTTTATTTCACCGATCCAGTACCGCTTTTTTGTGGAGCCATTGATGGCATATAGCCAGACAGGATATGATTTATTTGCCTGAGCTGCTTGTCCCTTACGAATCGGTTCAAGAAATCCGTAGTGATAGCCATCCACGAGCTTGCTCACGTCAAATAACCATTCTTCAAGACCAAAGCCAAATTTCCCTTCAAGCATATCATTCGATGAGGCTTTTCCTTTAAGGCCTGATGGCTTTTTCCATCCCTGATCATTCCAGGTTATTCTGGCAACTTTTTTATTGATGATAGAATCCGGAAATGTCAGCGTTATATTTTCAGCAGTAGTCACTTTAAAAAGTGCCTGGTGCCAATTTTCATTTTTTGTCCCAAGCGGAATAGCACCGGAATACAAAGTTTGATCTTCGTCCCACGCAATTCCCAGTCGTCCGTTTTCCGCATCATCGATGTTGGTAACCGTACCAATGACTTTAACATCAACATCCTGGTATCTGTTACGCAAACTGCTCACGGCAAACCGATCATTTACCTTAATGGCTTTTAAGGCATCTAAAATATTTTTGTTTAGTCGATTTTTCAAGTTCACATCAGTGGCCCAGTAATTCTGTTGTGTAAAATCTTTCAACATATTTTGAGGGTTACCGATGTGACCATGATTGGAAGATCCTACCCAGTATGCAATTGCCATATTAGTTATCAGTTAAAAAACGTATTAAATTGAAATATTAAGGCCTCGGGGCCAGTATACTCTTTCACATTAAACTCAAAAGATTCTTATTATTTTGAGCTGGTTAATTCAAATTTTTGATTGATTTACATTAATCAACTGGATGCTGGAAAATCAACGCTTAGCAGCAAAGGATCAGATTATCATGCAGAAACACAAAGTTACTGTTATAAACGAAAAAAGCACTTAACGATTTCTCGTTAAGTGCTTCTGAACCAAGGCTCCCGAAGTTGGGCTCGAACCAACGACCCTCTGATTAACAGTCAGATGCTCTAACCGGCTGAGCTATTCAGGAATTTCAAATCCGATTGTTTATCTGAATTCTGGTGCAAATATAGGGATACGATTAATATGACGCAAGTTTCAGTTAAAAATATTTTTCAACTTTGAACCTTCGCCAGTATTAACTCCTTGACTCTCTTGGCATCTCCTTTTGAAAAATTATTGATAATTATTTCAGGACGCATCCGTGGAATAACACGAATAGTGGCAAAGAACATACTATTTTCTATTTCAACACCGGAAATGTCTGAGTAGAAAACAAAGTTATCATTGCTCTTGAAAAGTTTTTTAACTGTAAAAGTTACCCCTTTATCTCCAAATGATACTTCATCAGGAAAAAATGGATTCATTAGCCCGCTGGCACTAAAACGCTCATTCATATTTTTTGTGGTTAGATAAGTTTACGCGATTCAAAAATTACTTACAAAGGTACATACACGACCTTTTTCGTTTCAAAAAATTCTTCTTTAAAATAATTGGAAAGCTCATAGGAACGGGTTTTCATTGTCAGTTCCCCAAGTTCTTCCGTCAAATCGCCACCTTTCAGGTATAAAATACCGTTCCTGAGTGGATGAAATGAGTTTCGGCTAATATTTTTGCGCACCCAACCAACAAATGGCGCCATACGGGTCACAGCGCGGCTAACTACAAACTCATAGGTATCTTCCAGCTTTTCTGCCCTGATCTGCTCTGCTTTTACATTTTGCAAATCAAGTGCGGCAGCAATTTCCTGGACCACTCTTATTTTCTTTCCAATACTGTCGACCAGATGAAACTGTGTATCCGGAAACATAATAGCCAGCGGGATACCAGGAAAGCCTCCGCCTGTTCCCACATCCAGCACTGATGTCCCTGACTTGAACTGAATCACTTTTGCAATGCCTAATGAATGCAGCACATGTCGTTCGTATAAGGTGTCAATATCCTGTCGGGAAATTACGTTGACTTTTGAGTTCCAGTCCTGATACAATGCCTCCAGCTGAGTGAATTTATCACGCTGGATATCTGTAAGGTCCGGGAAGTATTTTAAGATTAATTCCATGTAGTCCGGGGTTTTCTTCTTGTCATCACAAACAATCCGAAGAAGATATAATAAATAAAAAAAGCAAAATCCATTAACGGAAAACTAAACCACTCAACCGTTTTGTCAAGCTTTCTGTTAATGATAAAGAAAAGCAACCACTGAACGATCCAGCGAACACCAACAATAACACCGAGCTGCTGAAGAAAAAGAATATCATGAGTCAATACACCAAAAGCCAGCGCAATAAATCCTAATATCCAGGTGACCATATGCGAAAAGGAAAGTATGCCAAGCATTACTTTATTTCGCTTCCGATAAAACTGGCTTACGGCTAAATGACGTCTCTTTTGTCTCAACCAGGTCGACCATGTTGTTTTTGGTTTTGAATAAACGAAAGATTCCGGGTCAATGGAAATGGCAGTATTACTGCTTGTTGCCACCTCATTCAGAAAAATATCGTCGTCACCGCCCATGATATGCCGGTGTCTGTAAAAACCTTTATTAGCAAAAAACACTTCGGTTTTATAAAGAATATTCCTGCCAACGCCCATGTAAGTCAGTCCTGCCAATGAGAAGGAAAGATATTGCACGGCCGTATAAAAAGTTTCGCAGCGGATAAACCAGTTTAACAAACCCGGATACTTTTCATATGGAGAAAATCCAATCACAATATCTTTTTCTGCACTGATCTGTGAGGTCATGGATGTAATCCAGTGCAGAGAATCAGGACGACAATCAGCATCTGTCATTAGAGCCAAAGGATATCTGGCCTGTTTCATCCCAACTGTCAGTGCATACTTCTTGGGTGTCACGTGAGAAAACTCGTCATTGATACGGATATATCGAATGTGCTTCCAGCTATGAATATTTTCGCGCATAAAATCTTCGCTCCCATCATCAGAACGGTCGTCGAGCAGTATCACTTCAAATTCAGGATATTCCTGAGCATCCAGAAGTGGCAGCAGTTCCATCAGGTTTTCTTTCTCATTTAAGGCACAGACCAGGACAGTAACCCCTGGCGGGCGACTTTCATAATTGGTACTCTTCCCGTAAAAGGCGAGCCGCGTGAAAATAAAAAGATAATAGAACAGCTGAATCAGAACAAATGCGCAGAGCACATAAAGTAGAGAATCCGTCACGATACAGGGGGTGTGTAAATTTTTTCCGTAAGTAATTTTACAAATATACGGTCATTGTCAGGAATGTTAGATGCCTTCCACCTATTTTTGCAGCATCATCTTGCATATTACCATTAATGAAGTTTACCTTACAAACCCAGGACCAGCACTCAAAAGCACGTGCGGGACTAGTGGAAACAGACCACGGAACAATTCAAACGCCGATTTTTATGCCGGTTGGAACAGCCGGAACTGTGAAAGCAGTACATCAGCGGGAGTTGAAGGAGGATATAAAAGCGCAGATTATTTTAGGAAATACGTATCACTTATATCTTCGTCCTGGATTGGATATTATTCAGAAAGCTGGCGGGTTGCATGGATTCAACGGATGGGACAGACCTATTCTAACAGACAGCGGCGGCTATCAGGTTTACTCACTGGCGGGCACGGGGAGAAAAATCAACGAGCAAGGTGTGGTATTTAAGTCACACATTGACGGTGGGATACACACTTTCACACCAGAAGGCGTGATGGATATACAACGTACAATCGGAGCAGATATTATAATGGCCTTTGATGAATGTACTCCTTATCCATGCGATTTTACTTATGCGCGTAATTCGATGGAAATGACCCACCGCTGGCTTGGCCGGTGCTGTACACGTTTTGATGAGACACAACCTTTATATAATCATAGTCAGACACTCTTCCCGATTGTGCAAGGAAGTGTATATAAAGATCTTAGAAAACAATCGGCCGAGGTCATTGCATCTTATGAGCGTGAGGGAAATGCGATAGGCGGACTTTCTGTGGGTGAGCCAGCGGAAATTATGTATGAACTTACAGAAGTTGTCTGCGATATTTTGCCAAAAGACAAACCACGTTACCTGATGGGCGTTGGTACACCGGCCAATATTCTGGAATGTATTGCGCTGGGTGTAGATATGTTCGATTGTGTGATGCCTACCCGTAATGCCCGTAATGGCATGATTTTTACTACCGAAGGTATAATCAATATCAAAAATGAAAAGTGGAAGGACGACTTGTCACCTCTTGACAAAAATCTGGGTGGTTATGTGAGTACATTCTATTCTAAAGCGTACCTTCGTCACCTGGTAAAGTCAGAGGAAATGTTGGGGGCTCAAATTGCGAGTGTACAAAATCTGACCTTTTATTTATGGTTGGTCAACACAGCAAGAGAAAAAATAATAGAAGGGACATTTACCGCGTGGAAGGCTGGAATTGAAAAAAAATTAATGCAACGCCTTTGAAAAATTGGAAAAAGAACATTTCTTTCGCAAAGATTTTGCTTTAATTACAGTTAAATTCAGCTATTTCATAAATAGGAGTTGATTAAATGACATTGTTAACCTAATTTTGTGCCCACTAGGCATTTTGATTAGTTATCTGGCCACGAAATAATATATTGTTTTTATTATAATTGATTATTAAAGATCAATCCTAGTTAATCTTAATAACGCTAACTTGAATAGTATGAAAAAAGTATCCCAGTTGATTTGTTCGCTTGCCTTGGGGTCATTGATGGCTTTGCCTTCGATAGCTCAGCCCTTGGAGCAGCCGAATTCTCCGGATTACAATCCAAAAGCTACGTACGACGGTCCTTACAAACTTAACACATGGTCGGTTGCTATCCATGGCGGTCCATCGATGTTTTTCGGTGATTTGAGAGAATACGATTTCTGGCCTGTTAACAAAACCACAACCGACAGCCACAAAGAATCAGGAACTTTTCAAGGAGGCTTAACGATTAACAAACAACTTTCGTATTTGTTTGGAGCTCGTCTTGACGGATCTATCGGTAAACTTCGCGGTATGAAACGCCGTAACTACAACCGCTATTTTGAAGGAAACTATCAGGATGTTTCTCTTTCGGGAACTGTAAACCTTAAAGGTTTATTGATGGGACCTAATAAAATGAAACGTTGGAAAGTTGATGCTTACGTTGGGTTTGGTCAAATCTTTTATGATTCCAAAGCTTACGATCTTACAGGCGGTGTTACACTTCGCGAAACTGGCAAGAAAAATGACTGGATCATTCCAACAGGTCTTGCAGTTAACTACGAATTAACTTCACGTCTTGATCTTGGTCTTGATTTCCGTTTGAACTACACAAACTCTGATTATCTTGATGCAACATGGGGTGGTGACTACGACAGAACACCAAACCTTAACTCCATCAAAGATGCAAAGACTTCTCACAAAGGAAACTCAGAGCTTGACAGCTATGGTTATGGTTCAGTTGTGTTGACTTACAAACTTGGCAAGAAACCTCTTAAAGTTAAGAAAGAGGATGGAAAATGGGCATACAAGCCAGACGAAGGAGGATATTACCACCTACGTTACACAGATCCAAAAGTATTGTTGAGACCTGTAAAAATTCTTACACTTGAAGAAATGGACTCAGTTGCAAAAGCAAACCGTCCAAAAGATATCGATCCAAGATTACTTCTTGATACTGATGGTGATGGCGTTTCTGACTTCTTCGATAAAGAACCAAATTCTCCTGCTGGAAGTATTGTTGATGGTAGCGGTCGTGTTCTTGACTTTGATACTTACGTGAAAAATGCGCTTGCAACTGGTGCAGCATGTAGCGAAATATTTGCGAACGTTCAGTTTGATACAGACAAAAACACGCTTAAACCTGAATCTCAGGAAATGTTGAAAAACGTTGCGATGTTGATGAACAAAAACGGATGTCGTCTGCAATTAGCTGGTCATGCTGACCGTCGTGCAACGGATCGTTACAATATGGCTCTATCCCGCCGTCGTGTTGATGCAGTGAAAAACTACCTGATCAACGAAGCTGGTCTGAAAGATGCTAGTAAAGTAATCGTTGACTACTTCGGTTCATTCAAACCAATCGCTGAAAGCTCAACTCGTGATGGTCTATTGAAAAACCGTCGTGTAGAATTGAAACTTCTTCCATAAGGAATAAAATAATTCAATAAATAAGAAAGGCTCCCGATGGGAGCCTTTCTTATTTCAAATCACTAGATTTGCGTTGGTATTAAATTTTTATATCAAACAAAGAATTACACAATCACTTCAATAAAAACCACTCATATTAATTACGCATGGCACAATACGATTATCTTATAGTTGGTGCAGGGCTCTGGGGCTCTGTTTTTGCACATGAAGCTACTAAAAGAGGAAAAAAATGTCTGGTTATAGACCGACGCACGCACACGGGTGGAAATACTTACTGCGAAAATATTGAGGGGATTAACGTACACAAATACGGGGCACATATTTTCCATACAAACGATAAGGACATCTGGGATTACGTAAATTCTTTTGTGGAATTTAACCGCTACACCAATTCACCGGTTGCAAATTACTACGGAGAACTTTACAATCTTCCTTTTAATATGAACACCTTTTACCAGTTGTGGAAGGTTCGTACACCGGCAGAAGCAAAGGCAAAAATTCAGGAGCAGGTTAAGGAAGCAGGAATTACTGACCCAAAAAATCTGGAAGAACAAGCCATTTCTTTGGTTGGCGTTGATATTTATCAAAAGCTGATCAAAGGTTATACAGAGAAACAATGGGGAAGAAAAGCTACTGAACTTCCTGATTTCATTATTAAAAGATTACCTGTCCGGTTTACTTATGATAATAATTATTTCAACGACAAGTATCAGGGAATTCCAATTGGTGGATACAATAAGTTGACCGAAGGATTACTGGAAGGAATTGAAGTAAGACTGGACACTGACTTTTTCCAGAACCGTGAAGAATTGACCTCGCTAGCAGAAACAGTAATTTACACAGGCCAGATCGATGAATATTTCGGTTTCAGCCACGGCTCACTCGAATACCGTAGTTTGCGTTTTGATAATCAATTGCTGGATCAGGAAAATTATCAGGGAAATGCTGTAATTAATTACACAGATGCTGAAACACCTTTTACGAGGATCATCGAACACAAACATTTTGAATTTGGTACTCAGCCTAAAACGGTGATCACGCATGAGTATCCATCAGAATGGACTGTTGGTTCAGAACCTTATTATCCTGTGAATGACGATAAAAACACTGAGGTTTTCAGCAAGTATAAAGAATTGGCCAAAAACGAAGCCAATGTAATTTTTGGCGGCAGACTGGCAGAATATCGGTATTATGATATGCACCAGGTGATTGGATCAGCTTTGAAAAAAGTTCAGGTTCATTTCGGCGAATAAAATTAAAAGAATACACACACTATAATGCCTCCGAGCAATTTTTATAATATGATTTCACGGATCATCTCCTGTGTAGCAATGTTGCTATCATTATTCGGCTGCACGTCACAAAAAAAGTCGCCTTCAATAATTTTTGAAAATATTATAACGGCACCTGTACAAAAAAGTACAGGTGCTTATTTGATTAAGCCCGGCAACAAATTGTTGATTCAAAACCTAAACTGGACGTCCCGTTTATTTCCTGAACCAGACAAAATCCAAAATGGACAATCATTTTCTGAAAATGGTTACCGGGTTCAGGTTAATCCTGAGGGAAATATAACTTTGCCCGAAATTGGAAAATTTCATGTTTCAGGTTTAAACCGATCTCAGCTTTCAGACTCACTGACCTTTTTATATAAAGACATTGTCCGTGATCCTATTTTTGAAGTTGAAATAACAAATTTACAAGTAAAAGTATTGGGTGCCTGCACCATTCAGGGCCTTGTAACGTTGGATAAAGAGACGCAATCGCTAGGCGAAGTTTTGGCAAAAGCGGGTGGTATAAAATACAATGAAGCTGGAAATACAATTCAGATTATTCGTGGCGATGGAAAAGAGCAGAAAATAATTGAATATGATTTTCAACAGCTTGGAGATCCTGTAATTATGAATCTTTTAATCTTCGATAACGACATTATTTACATCCCACCCTCAAAGGAAGGAATTCGTTCTGTAAAACTGTCACGAAAACTCGTCATTCTTCAACCTGTTCTGATTGCGCTAAACCTTGCTTTACTTATCGTAAATATTACCAGGTAATGATATCCACTATTATTGAAACAGCGAATTCAGAAATTTTAACATCATTAGGTCTTGATCTGCATATGCATGTCTTACCGGGCATCGACGATGGGGCTCAGCATATGCAGGATAGTCTGGCACTCATTGATTCACATTACAGGGCTGGAATCAGGACAATTATAGCCACACCGCATATCCGGATCGATTTCTTTAAAAATACTCAGGAATCCATTCATAACGCCTGGACTGAACTGACCAACGTCACAAAAGACCAGTATCCGGACCTGGAAATTAAATACGCCGCGGAGTACTTTGCGGATGATTATTTTTTAACGCTGATTGAAAAAAGAGAAATATTACCAATTTCGGGAAATTATGTTTTGGTTGAAACCTCGCTCCGCCATGATCTCCCCTACTTTGGCGATATTTTAAAAGAAATGATTTTGCAGGGTTATCAACCTGTGGTTGCACATCCGGAAAGATATCAGGCATGGCATCAAAATCCCGAACGGTATGCAGAAATTTATGAGCTGGGTGTAATTTTTCAAATTAATTTACTTTCGATAGGCGGTGCATATGGTCCTACGGAGCAGATAACAGCAGAAAGACTTATTCAACAGGGCTGGATTGGTGCACTTGGAAGTGACCTTCACCGCGTTAGTCAGTATAAGTATATAAAAGAGGCAGTCGAAAATCCTTATTTCAAAAGTTTGAAGGATGTTAAACTGCTAAATCATACTTTACAATCTGACTAGCAGAATGACAAAAAGGAATGACGGTGCTTTTTTTGAAGAATTTCTAAATCACTCTGATTCCCTCGATTTTCAAAAGGTTTTCAAAGTGATTCTTAGCCGCTGGTATTGGGTGGCAGGATCACTTTTCTTTTTTGGTATAGGTTGTTTTCTTTTTTTAAAACTTGTCAAACCAAAATATGTTGCGTCCATCAATCTTAAATATCTTGACAAGCAAACCGAGCTCGATGAAATCACAAGCACAAAACCTACTTATCTGATCAATGATGGAAGCAATGAATATTTAACAGAAAAATACAATATCCAATCCCAGGAAGTTGTTGAAAAGGCACTGACAAACCTTCAATGCCCATTCGCTTTTTATCGCTTAAAAGATTTTCGTCACATTGATACCTATCCTTACAAACCATTGATTATCAATGTTATTTCATTTGATGAATTGAAATTTGAAAAAGGAAAGTTTTCTATCGACTCTAAGTCAAAACTTAGATATCAAACTGAAAATTATAACAAAATATTCAGGCTTATAAAAGGAGCTATCTGCACTGTTCCAGGCTTGTCGTTTAAAATTGAACAGATTGATATTAAAGAAAAATATAATGTTGAATTTGTTTATAACAATCCGTCAATACTAGCCCGGGATTTTATAAAACGTATTGAAGTAACTGAAATTGAGGACAAAATGCCCGTCCTTATCGTTTCTTTCAAACATCATAACAAACCATTCGCCAAGGATTTTCTTGAAAAATTAATTGAATCCTACCAGGCATATGACCTTCGGCAAAAACAACAATCCTCAGATCTAACACTTCGGTTTATAAACGATCAGCTGAAAGTATACTCTGATGCTTTAAGAGAAGCTGCACATAAATTAGAGATTTTCAAGCAAAAAAATGCTGTGTTCGACGTCAGCGCATCTGCCATTGAAATTTCAGAAAAAACACGGGATATTGAACAGCGGAAAAATGAATCGGAAATTCAAAAAGCTTACATCGCGACCCTTGAAAAAAACCTCGGAAATACTTTTGAACCCGTAAATTATTTGTCTGTTGGTTTGGACGGGACAACGGATGTTGTGCTGGTAAGATTGCTCGACGAGTTTAATACATTGATATCCAAAAGAAAAGAGCTGCTCATTAAATACAGTATTAATTCTTCATCTGTTAAAGCCATTGATGAAGAACTGGGTAAATTCCGTCGTCAGATACTGGACAATATTGCTCTTCAAAAACAAAAAAACACCGGTACAATCCGGATTTTAGATCAAAACCTGCAATCATTACAAAAGCAGTTCAAACAGATTCCGGCGCTGGAAAAAAACTTCCTATACCTACAGAGTAATTTTGAAGTCAACAAAAACATATATTCATTACTACTAAACAAGGAGATAGAATCTTCCATTGTCAGAGCCGGGATGTTACCTTCTTTTCGGGTTATCACACTAATGGACGTTGAAAAAATATTTCCAAAAGCTACCCAGATCATTACCTTGTCATTATTCCTGGGTTTATTAACAGGTATATCTTCCATCTTTCTGACACGTTATTTCAATAGAAAATTTGCACATATTGATTTGGCAAAAACTTCTAAAAAAATACATTTCCTGGGTTTGATTCATCATTTCCAACAAAAGTCCGGTAATGAAAACAAGATCAACCTGAACATTTTATCATCCAGTCAATCGATTTTTTCTGAATCTGTCAGCGCGCTAAGAACTCGGTTAAGTTTTTTAACCTTGAATGAGCAAGTGCATCCCGAAAAAGGCAAACAGATTTTGATCACTTCTCAGCAATCCGGTGAAGGCAAGACTTTTGTTTCCGTGAACCTCGCTTTATCCCTTACAAAAATTGGAAAAAAGGTCATTATTATCGGCTGCGATTTGCGGAAATCTAAACTGCATCATTTTTTTGATGATCAAAACGATGATGGTTTAAGTAACTATTTACAAAAGAAAACCGATCTGGATCATCTCATAAAATCTTCATTCATATTCAATCTTGATTACATCCCGGCAGGTCCTCCCCCCTTTAATCCTGCCGAACTTTTGCAAAAAGATTTATTTCAGGATTTGCTGGCCCATTGCAGAAATGAATATGATTACATTTTTCTGGATTCTGCTCCTGTCGGTTTGGTTTCTGATAATGTCCCGCTATTGACTGAAAGCCATATGGTTCTGTTTATTATCAGATGGTTATACTCTGATAAAGAAGCCATCCGACTTCCCGAAAAGTTAGCGACTGACTATAATATTGATAAAATTGAATTGATAATCAATGACTTCTATCCTGACAATTTATATAATCCGATAACGTCATCTCAATCTTATCCCTATCAATATGGCTATGATCATAAGGTAAATACTTATTTCAACGAACAAGGAAAAGCTAAATTTTTCAATTTTAAAAAGCTGTTCGGGTATCAGAATTAATATAAACGTGACACACACTATTTATGAATTATCTGAATTATCAACCGCCAAAAATCGTCGCAGAAATTGGCTGTAATCATATGGGCAATCTTGATATTGCCAAAGAACTAATTTTCCTGGCAAAGGAATGTAAAGCAGATTATGCCAAATTTCAAAAAAGAAATCCAAAAGAATTATTAACAAAAGAACAGTTTAATTCACCACATCCCGTCCCCTATCAGTCATATGGAGCAACCTATGGTGCGCATCGTGAAGCTTTGGAGTTTGATATAAATCAGCATACGGAACTGAAAAAATATGCCGAAAATATTGGAATCGGATATGCCTGTTCGGTTTGGGATTTAACTTCTGCGAAAGAAATTGCAGCGCTTAATCCTGATTTCATAAAAATCCCGGCGGCTAATAATTGCAATTTTGAAATGCTGGTTTTCCTTCGGGATTTTTATCACGGAGACATTCATCTTTCTGTTGGTATGACAACCTGGAAGGAAATTGTTACAATTGTCGACCTTTTTGAACAAACCCATCAGGCAAAAAATCGCCTGGTTCTATACTGCTGTACTTCGGGCTATCCAATCGATTTTAAGGATGTTTGTTTACTGGAACTGCGAAAATTATTTTTTCACTTTGAAAGTAAAATCAAAGAATTCGGCTTTTCCGGCCATCATCTTGGTATTGCGATTGACGTTGCGGCCTATACCTTGGGGGCAAACTGGGTTGAGCGACATTTTACAAAGGACCGGACCTGGAAAGGAACAGACCATGCCGCTTCTCTGGAAGTTCCTGGTTTACAAAAAGTTGTAAGAGATTTGCATCATACCTATGATGCTTTGACTTTCAAACAAGACGATATTCTTGATGTTGAAAAAATCCAGCGCATCAAATTAAAATCACACACCCTTTGAAAGAGATTTTAGCGATCATTCCCGCAAGAGGTGGCAGCAAAGGGCTTCCGGGAAAAAATATAAAACTTATGGCCGGATATCCATTGATTGCTTACAGCATCAAAGCGGCGTTAATGTCATCATCCATAACAAGGGTGATCGTCTCGACCGATTCCGGGGAAATTGCAGAAGTAGCCAGATTTTACGGTGCCGAAGTTCCCTTTCTCCGGCCATCCGAATTTGCCAATGACCTGAGCACGGATCTGGAAGTTTTCACGCACGCACTGGAATGGCTTGAAATAAATGAAAATTATAAGCCGGATCTGGTTATTCAATTTCGCCCGACTTCACCAATCCGATTTGTTCATGATATTGAGATTTGTATCCATAAAATGCAAAGTTCAGATGCTGATAGTTTGAGAATTGTTACTCCCGCTTTTCATACACCTTTTAAAATGTGGGTTTTGGATGAATCAAGTTCACAAATGCAGCCATTACTTCAACAAGATATGATCCCGGAATCCTACAATCAACCGCGGCAGAATTTGCCTCAAATTTATTGGCAGATCGGAACGCTGGATGTGATTCGAACGGAAGTAATCACCAAGCAAAAATCCATGTCCGGTTTAAAAATCCTCCCCTATATCATTGAGCAGCAGTTTGCCATAGATATTGATGATCTGGAAAGTTTTCATCGTGCAGAGGAAATGATCCTGAAATTTAATTGCATAAAGTTTTAATCATGATAAAAAAAGATGACCCTATTCTGATTTTTGGTGCAGGTTCTATTGGAGAAAGACATGTTTTCATTCTCCAAAAACTGGGCTATATCAACATATGGATTTATCGCCAAAGAAATCTCCCACTTCGAAACATTGATGAAAAAACAATTAAAATTTTTAAAGATTTAGATCAGACCGATAATATAAAACCGAAAGCAGCCATTATTTGTACGCCCACATTTCAGCATTTGGAGCAAGCCATATTTTGTGTAAAAAGAGGAATTCATGTTCTGATTGAAAAGCCATTATCACATAATCTGACAAATTTTGACAAGTTACTAGATGTTACAATAAAGAATACAGCTTACGTTCAGGTGGCTTATATGCTTCGTTATCATGCCTTTTTCCAAAATATCAAATTGATTGTTGAAAGTAAGAAAATGGGAAATCTGATCAGCGTACAAACTTATTGGGGCGAGTATCTGCCCGACTGGCATCCGTGGGAGGATTATCAGCAGTCCTATGCAGCCCGAAAAGAACTGGGTGGAGGGGCTGCGCTTACTTTGAGTCATGATGTTGATTTGGTCAACTGGCTTTCCGGCAGTACAGTTACTTCCTGGAATACCTTAAAAAATCACCGGTCATCCCTGAAAATAAATGTGGAATCCGGAGCCGATATATCCATCGGTTATCAAAATGGAATTACAGCTCATTGTCATGTCAATTTTCATGAACAAAATCCAAAACGCTGGTACCGCTTTGTTTTTGATGAAGGGTCAATTGAAATTGATTACTTCAAGTCTGTTATGACGACTTATTATCAAAAGGAAATGACAATTCAAACGATCCGGAATTTCAACAGAAATCAGCTTTACGAGTCCCTGATAATAGATTTTTTCAGAAAAATTGATGAAGGAAATTTTTTTGAAGCATCATTGCGCTCTCTGGAAGAGTCAAAAATAATTATCAGTATTTGTCAAAAATGAAAACTTATCACACACACAATTCTTTATCAATTGCCGGCAAGGTGGTTCTTATCACGGGCGCTTATGGTTTGATCGGCCAAACTATCTCTTTCGCATTTCTGGAACAAGGTGCCATGGTTATTATGGCTGACATTGATGAAACCAAAAAGAGTACATTAGAAAATAAAATATCAAAAGACTTTTCCGATGATCAATTCCTCTTCCAAACCTTGGATATAGGAAATGAAAAAAGCTGCCGGAATACGATGGACGCAATTATTGAAAAATTTGGCAGACTGGATGTTCTGATCAATAACGCCGGACTGGACGCCAAATTTGATAAAGATTCCACCGGGAAAATCAACCATAGCCGATTTGAAAATTATCCTGTTGATCTGCTTCGAGAGTCAGTTGACATAAACCTGACGGGCACCATATTGATCAGTCAATATGCTTGTAAACAAATGATTAAGCAGAAGTCGGGGAATATTATCAATGTTGCATCAACCTATTCTGTCGTTTCGCCAAACCAAAATCTGTATGATTTTGGAGATGGGAATCAGCATTTCAAACCGGTTGATTACGTTGCTTCAAAATCATTTGTTCCAAATTTTACAAGATATCTGGCCACATTTTACGCGCGGGAAGGTATCAGGTGTAATGCAATTATGCCGCATGGAATTTTCAACGACCATGATGACGCTTTTCAAAAAAACTTCGCTCATTTATCTCCTATTGGACGAATGTGTGACCGCGAAGAGCTGATCGGGCCATTTACATTTCTGGCTTCCGACGCTTCAAGTTATATGACGGGAGCATTACTGTCCGTTGATGGAGGTTGGACCGCATGGTAAAATCAATCAATTATTTGATCACCAAATGAGCAACTCAGATGAAAATTGGGATTTGGAAATAGTCCCTAACACAGGACTGTTTGATATAAACTGGCGTGAGCTCTGGCAATATCGTGACCTGATCCTTTTATTTGTAAGACGTGATCTGGTGGCCACCTACAAGCAAACGATTTTAGGACCGCTCTGGTTTTTTATCCAGCCCATGCTTACAACGTTCATGTATGTCATCATTTTTGGCAACATGGCTCAAATATCAACGGATGGTTCGCCCAAAATCTTATTTTATCTGGGTGGGATAACGATCTGGAATTATTTCCAGGAATGCCTTATCAAAACTTCTGAAACGTTCATAGCAAACCAGAATTTATTCGGAAAGGTATATTTCCCAAGATTGGCAACGCCCATTTCTATTGTCATTTCAAGTCTTTTTAAATTTCTCATTCAGTTTAGCCTTTTTTTAATAACCTGGCTCTATTTTCTTTTCCATAAAACACCAGGTGTAATTCCCAATATCACCATTTTACTTTTTCCTTTTTATCTTATTTTGATGTCAGGACTGGGTTTTAGTTTTGGCATATTAATTTCTTCTCTTACAACACGTTACAGAGACCTGCGATTTGTAATTTCATTTGGCATACAACTACTGATGTATGCGACGCCAATTGTTTATCCGCTAGAAATTGCATCTGAAAAGTATAAATGGCTTTTACTTTTAAATCCTGTCACCAGCATTGTTGAAGCCTTTCGATATGCTTTCACCGGACATGGAAACATATCCTGCTACAATCTGCTATACAGTATCTTATTTATGATTATAAGTCTGTTTCTCAGTGTTATAATATTTAATCGAGTTGAGAAAACTTTTATGGACAAGATATAAACATGGCAAAAACTGTCATTCATTTCGAAAATGTTTCCAAGTTGTATCAGCTTGGCGAAATCTCGACCGGAACTATTTCCCGTGATCTTTCCCGCTGGTGGGCACTTTCGAGAGGCAAATCTGACCCCGTCAGTAAAATCGGTGAAGTTTCCAGGAAAGGCCCGGATAAAGAACTTTGGGCATTATCCGACATTTCCTTTGAAATAAAGCAAGGCGAAGTATTGGGAATCATCGGAGGAAACGGAGCCGGAAAATCAACACTTTTGAAAATTTTATCCCGGGTCACAAAACCAACTACCGGAAGAATCCGGATCCGCGGCCGGATAGCGTCATTACTCGAAGTTGGAACCGGCTTCCATCCGGATCTTACCGGTCGGGAAAATATCTTCTTAAACGGTGCCATACTGGGTATGCGCAAAAATGAAATCCAGGATAAACTGGACGAAATTGTTGCCTTTGCCGGTGTCGAACGTTATCTGGACACGCCCGTAAAACGTTATTCTTCCGGCATGTATGTCCGGCTTGCTTTTGCTGTTGCAGCACATTTAGAACCGGAAATATTGGTTATTGATGAAGTTTTGGCTGTTGGCGATGCAGAATTCCAACGTAAATGCATTGGTAAAATGAAGGATGTAAGCCAAAATGAAGGCAGAACAGTACTTTTTGTGAGTCATAATCTGGCTTCGGTTAAGTCTCTTTGCTCAAAAAGTATTTTTCTAAAAAACGGAAAACTGGAATATCAGGGAGAAACTGATCTCGTTATCAATCAATATCTTAATAATCAGACCCAAAATCAAAGTGAATTTTATTTTGAAGCGAAAGAAAATCAGGAAGCATATTTAACTTCTTTAAAAATTACGGATCATAGAAATCAGTTGATTAATTCCTTTCTCAACAATGATTTATGGAAGTTAAAAATTGGATTTCACGCCAATGATTCCATTAAAAATCTGGTCGTGGCCGTTGGAATTCTTACATCAGATAATATTCTGCTGAGAAGTGTTTTCTCAAATCCTTTTCAAACTGAAATGGGAAATTATGAAGCTGTTTTTATAGAAAACGACATCGTATATAGTGCCGGTACTTATCAGATTATTATTTCACTATCCATTAACAACCACGTTATTCAACAGATTGAAGACGGAATTTTTATAACTTTTGAAGAAACGCAGCTGCAACATTCCTTTATCAAAACAAAAAACAAAGGTTTGATTTTGAATCAAATGAAGATTGAAATTTTATCTGTTTGACATGTTTTTTCATTTATATTATTCAAATATCAATTAATCATAAAACGCATAAAATACCTTTCCTGCTGTAATTCATTGAATTGGAATTAGTAAAAATAATTTCATGCACTTTCGACACAGGAATTGTCAATTTCAAAGCGAATAACTATGTGACCAAATATTCGTTTTGAAATCTAAGATATAGTAAACCTGCTATACGCTTCACAACTCAACCAGCCAGAAAAGCCAACTATTTCTGCAAATGAAAATCTTCTGACGATCAAGTGTTAATAAATTATTTTTTAACCAAGTCGGATTATAAATTTTTCAATTGCTATGAAAATAGGAGTTCTGGCACATCATCTTGACACACGTAAAGACTTGCGGGATTTGCTCGATCTGCTAAGCCAGGATCATCATCTTGTGGCATTCATCCGCGAATCAGATGCATCGAAAATTGACAAGTTATTGCCGTCTATCACGGTTATTTCTATCCCGGTTTTTACAGGTATTTCCAGAATTTTCCAGTTAATCTGGCAGTATACCTATCTGCTGTTTGGCAAACTTCCAGCCAGTAAAAATAATTACTACCTGACCGAACATAACAAATTATTAAATTCTTCTTATAAGAAATGGTCAAGGATGATGCAATCATTTTTGCTTTCTTTAAGCAAAGTGACACCCAAAATAATACGCTACGACCAGTATCTTGATCTACAATCAAAGTTTAAAATTCCATTCAAAATCGATGCACATATTGATATCTTTTTGTGTTTTACAGAAATTTCGAGTGACTGGATCTTTGCAAAAATAATTCAGGAAAATAAACCTGTCTGGACTTACGTGTATAGTTGGGATCATGCATGCAAAATGAAAACTTTCTCCACACTGACAAACTATCTTGTTTGGAATGAAGGCATTAAAGAAGATCTGATCACTTTACAGCATATTGAAGCAGAGAAAATCAAGATTTGGGGTGCTACGCAATTTGCATCCATTGAACACTTTTTGAAATCCGGAAAAAGCGATGTTGAAAATACTGCTTATCATTTCCCATACATATACCTTGGATGTGCAACCGGTTATGATGCGCTGGCTCGTCAGGAAGTGAAATATTGCAGGCAAATTGCAGACGTTTTAATGGGCACATTACCAAACTGGAAATTAGTTTTCCGTCCTTATCCGTTTCAGAAAAACCTAAATATTTACAAGTCGATATTAAGCTTGCCAAATGTAGTTATTGATGAAAGTACTGCACCAAATGATAAATTCCTGAAAATTAAAAATGCCAAAGCTTTCTTTCACTTTGGCACTACGATGGGTTATGAAGCCATTTATTTCAATACACCGTCCTTCTTACTTGATATAGCCGATCAAAAATATGATGCGCTTTTATACGGATTTGTGCATCAATATCAAAACGACAAATATCTTAATACGACTGATTCACTCGTCATAAAAAGCGCTGACGAGCTCCATAATATTTTTCAAAATCTTGACTGTGGGCAGACTGATCATTTCCCAATTACAAAACTCCGATCAGCTACACCACTGCAATCGCTGCCAATTTTAGCAGAAAAACTTATTTCGATTATAAACATGAACAGTACCAACATATTAGCCCTATGAAACTTATCGCATCTCCGTTACTACCCCTGATTTCTGCCCCGACCATTTCCGGCCGGATATCTTTGCGTATCCTCAACGAAGTTCGGAATGTGTTTAGAAGGCAACTAAGACACGAAATCCTCAGCCGACTGCCTGCTTATGAACTGAAAGAAAATCAGTCGGAAATTCATATGCTTATTTGCAAACGTGATTTTGAAATGGCCATTATTACGGCAGCGCAATTAAATCATTTAGGAAAAAAAGGGCATTCTTTCACTTTCCATGATGATGGTACACTGGATGATCAAATGGAAGAAACTATCTCCCGGCATTTTCCAGGAACATTGGTGGTACGTCGCAAGGTTGCTGACTTTGTAGCAAGTCAAAAACTATTCGCTTATCCCAACATCCTCGAATTTCGTAAAAAGCATGTGATGGCTTTAAAGCTGATTGATACAGCAATTTGGTCGCAAAATAATCGAATCGGATATCTTGACTCTGACGTTCTTTTTTTTCGATATCCGGAGGAATATATTCAGTCTTTAAAAACAGATACCAGCACAAATTATTTCAACCAGGATATCGCTGATGCGTACATTTCCGGTACTGATAACATTAAAAATGAACTTGGTTTTTCTCCTGTTTCACGCATAAATGCAGGATTGTGGACTATGAACAAAAAGGATCTTAATCTCGATCAGATTGAACGTTGGTTACAACATCCGTTTTTCAAAAAACATCAGTCCGATTACAGGCTCGAACAAACATTTATGGCTTTACTGGCAAAAATTTCCAAAGCAGAAACGGCATACTTTTCAAAAGAGTATGATGTCTCTTTTGAGAAAAATCCTGTGGAAAGCATCTGCAAGCATTACGTTGGAAAAATACGTTATGGATATGAATTGGAAGGAATTAAATATCTGATGCACAATGAGGTTTCAAAAAATCCTTATCCTGCCTGATGCCGGCCCTGAAAATCCATTCCAGTATCAGATGATTGAATTTTTAAAAAGTCAGGGATTTGAGGTATCTGTTGGTGAGAAGAAAAATTTGGGGAGTATATATAAGGCTGTAAATCAATTCAATCCGGATATTATTTATTTTGACTGGGTTCACAGTTATATCATTGGCAGGACGTTTCTGTGGAGTTTGATAAAATCACTGTTTTTCGTTTTAGAAATTTCATATCTCTGTTTTTTTAGAAAAATTCCAATCATTCATACATTACATAACACTCAAAATCATGGCGGTTACTGGCTAAAATGGGAGCAAATTATCTACGGTTTTTTTCTAAGAAAATGCGCTAAAATCAGAGTTTATTCAGAAACCATACGACAAGAAATCATCAGGAGATTCGGGGTTCCGTCAGGCACAGTTTACATTATTCAGGATATACCTTATCACCATTATTATCCTGATAACATATCAAAAAAAGAAAGCAGAACTTATTTTAATATCATTGAAAACGGCTTTACATTTCTATTTTTTGGTAAAATAAAACAATATAAAGGACTTGAAGATTTGATCCGGGCATTTGAAAATATTAAAAAATCTGGTGATTATCTTTTGATTGCAGGAGAATGTTTGGATAACAATTACCTCAAATACATTAAAAAAATAACCGGAAACTGCCCTGAAATTATGTGGTATGACCAGTTTATCAATAAGGATGAAGTTCAGTATTTCTTCAATGCCGCTAATGTCGTTGTATTACCTTTCACCAGAATTGATCATTCCGGAAGTATTGATTTAGCCATGTCATTCAGCAAGCCGGTTATAACCTTAAAAACCGGAGCGGCTACCGAGTTATTAGCTCATCAGGACTGCTTACTTTTCGAAACTTCGTCTACACTGGAATCCTGTATGGATCTTGCCCGCAAAATAAATTTAGAAGAAATTGGTATTAAAAATTTCAAAAAAGCAGATTCTTCGAACTATCATGAGTTATTGACATTGTTTCAAAAAGTATAAATCGTTGATCATGAAAATACTTTTCTGTACTAATACATTCGAAAATGTTGTTAACGGGCCTTCAAAATTTGCCAATTATTTGTTGGAAATAAACCACCGGTTCCAACATGTAGAAATCCGTATTTTAACAGAAGATATTTCAACCGACTCCCTGGCTCAATATAAAAATAAGGTATTCCGCTTAGATCTTAAACTGAACTTCCACACCAAAACCTGGGGATTTGTTTACAGAATGTTCCCTTATTATCAAGCTTGCCTTAAAGTCAGGGCCGAATATATGTTTGACATGGTTGTCTTCAACAATGCCATAACCGGAATTTGGTCTGCTATAAAATTTAACCTCCCGGTTATCGGCATGATCAATGACGATAATAGTGCTTCCATTTCCTGGCAGAATTTTGACGGAAGCCGAAGGTGGTTTCGTCATTTTATTTTCAAATTTTTTGAAAGAACAGCGTTCGTCTTTGAATCAGGGATTATTGTTAATTCTCATTTTTTGCACGACTTACTTTCAGGAATTTATAGACCGGAACCTTCCAAACTCCAAATTTTGCATAAAGGAATCCGGATTAATGGTCCTCGTCCATTGCAATTACCCTCGCTAAACGCACCTGTAAAAATCCTGTTCGTAAAGTCAGATTTTAAACGCGGTGGGCTTTTCGATTTATTGGATGCGCTTAATTTGTTAAAAGATATCTCATTGGAATTGCAAATTGTCGGGCCTAAACTGATTCACAAACAAGAAGTTTTGGAGAGAAATAATTCAGCAAATGTGATGATAAACTTCATCGGGCCAGCGTCAGAAGAAGTGGTAAATAAACTTATGCTGAAAAAGGATTTCCTTATCATTCCGGCGCGGCAAGAAGCTTTTGGTGTTGCTAACATTGAAGCTCTGGCAACTGGTTTAAGTGTTATCACAAGTAATGTTGGCGGAATCCCGGAAGTAATGGATTCAGGAAAAAATGGATGGATGATTGTACCGGGCAACCCACAAGCATTAGCAAAAATCATCAAACATGCCATAGAAAACCCACAGGAACGACTGGTTAAACAACAAAACGGTTATGATTTCGTCTGTCAGAATTTCTCATATGAACAGGTGCTGAATCGTTTTCTTGAAATTCTTGAAGGGTATAAACCATGAAAATGATTTTCGTTTCCAACAATTGGTCCGATGCGCATCAGCAAACGCGTTTGAAAGCCTTAGCTAAATTGAAAGTATCTATTCTTTGCATTGCAGTCCGGCGAGAATATTACAAAGTAAACTCACCCTATTTCCCCATTATTATCGGAAATGTGGCACACGGCAGATATACAAAACGGATCGGTATTTACGTCAGGCTTCTTCATCAGCTTTCAAAAAATGTTGTCAGCAAAGATTGTTTGTACGTTTTAGGATTCGATTTAATGATGGTTAGCCTGATCTTCCGATTTTTTTCAGGTAACAAAATCAAAATTATTTATGAAGTGCCGGATGTCAGAGAAATGTTTTTTGCCACTTCAATTAGGGGTAATTTAATCCGATGGGTTGAAAGAAGCGCCATTCCCAAAATTGATTTACTTGTCGTTACATCCCCGGATTTTCTTACCCACTACTTTGTCGGCTTACGAAAAATACCAATTCAGAATTCATTGATTATTGAAAATAAAATTCACCCAACCGACAATGAAAACCCGCATCCGGAATTAATTACAGAAATTCCGGATCTGAATAGAAAAATAAGGATTGGTTATTTTGGAGTGCTAAGGTGCCCCGCTTCTCTGGATTGTTTGATTAAACTTTCTCAAAATGGTAAGTATGAAATTATTCTTAGAGGAATATTTATGCCTTTGACCAGGCATTATGAAAAAGCAATTCTTGACAAAAAACACATGCACTATCTCGGTCCTTATCAGGCTCCACAAGATCTGAAATTCAATTATTCCACTGTTGATATTGTCTGGGCAGCTTACCCTTTTTCTGACAGGGCAATTGGAAATCACCTTTATGCCAGAACAAACAGATTTTATGAAAGTTTATATTTCAAAAAGCCGTTCATCGTACAAGAAGGAACTTCAGATGCTAAAACTGCAAAAATGCTGGGAAACATAGCACTGGAAATAAATCTGAAAAATGAAGAGGAAACAATAAAATTTCTTTGCCAAAACCTTACTCCGGATAAGCTGTCGATACTTGGCAAAAATATGTTTACAATTCCGAAAGAGAAGTATCAGATCACAAATGAATATAACGATTTGGAAACGTGGTTACAGCTAAACAGATAGTATCAGGAAAAATCAACAATAATATCATTCTCCCCGTTATTATATTTTTCTTTCTCAATATCGGAAATTATTCCTTTCTGAGATATTCAATACATGGCACTGAAATCCCTTCAAATATCCTGAACCTGATCTCAGGTTTCAGAATATTACTTCCATTCTGGATTGTAGTATACTCCTTTAATCTCCACATAAAACTTACTGCCAAGATTTTATTGCAAAATATTGATATTGTTGCCCTTAGTTTAAGCTGGATGTTGTCCGGACTTTTAAGCCTCGAAATTTCGAGCTACTTGTTATACGGTATCTGGACATTGCTTTCACTTTGGGCGATTTTATTATTTATTTCCTACACTGCAATTATTTCGCAAAGCCTTCCAGCATTTTCACTCAATATTCTTAGGGTCATTTGGTATGGCAACTTTGTAATTCTTATACTGGATCTCGTCAGTTTGATATTTCTCAAACCCATGGGCGGAATGCTGAATATATTTTTTGCTTCAAATACTTTTTGGGCATACCCTACCATGATCATGGGAATTCTGGCATTGATAAACATAAGATTCACCCCGGCCAGCTTGGTTAAAAAGCTTTATTATCTGGCCGTTTTGATATTATCTGTGATCGCAGTTTATTTTTCGGCACGCAGAAGTCCACTTTTTTGCCTGATTCTCACCATCCCATTGCTCTATTTCCCGTTAAAATCTCCACAGATCATTTTAATAATTTTCCTTTTTATTTCCTCCTATTCATTCATAGATTCTACCACTGGTAAACATTTACTTGCCTCTCTCCCTGATTCCTATATGAAATACCGGATTGAAAGAATGTTCGGACTTGTACAAGGCAGAACGGAAACGTCTTATTCAGGAAGGCAGAAAATATGGGACATTTATCTTGATGCTTTTTACGAAAAGCCCGTAATGGGCGAAGGGCTTGCGGCTGTGAACCGGATAACTGAAAATATCAAAAATAAGGATGAACGGCTTTCGGCTCATAATACCTTTATTGGATTATTAGCCGAAACAGGATTGGCAGGGACTTTGTTATTATTTGTTGTTATGCTAAGAAGTATATTTTTAGCAGGAAGAATGAGAAGTGCAATCTGGACTAAAATTTATATTATTCTTTTTATTCCAACCTTACTAATAAATTGGGTTGAATATAATCTTATCCCTGGCCAGGTTTTCTTTCTCTACACAATGATCATTTGGTTACTGCCACGAGGATTACAGTATCTCAAAATATAATTTTTCAATACCCCTAAAAAAACAAAGACATGAAAAAATTTCATGCCCTGTTTCACACTATACACACACTATATTTTTAATATTTTTATATCTCGTCTGGATTGGTCTAATAAGTATTTTCGAAACACAAAATAACACATTAATGTTATCAGAAAAAAATTTCGATTATGATTTTATTTATATAACACTCAAAAGAATATCTTTTTTTAATAAAAGCAAAATCTATTATGAAAATACTTCAATCACTGCAAAAAAATATGATTTGATTAGTATTACCAATATTTTTAAAACTTCATTGCAGTATTAATTTCCATTCTGAGCATTAATTACCACTATAATCTTAATGCGTTTAAAAGCCGACCTGTTACTGGTAACATGAGTTTCGCCATAATAGTTGCAAAAAAACATTAGCTTTCTTAAGGAAAACAGTACAAAAATTATGATTTTATGATCACTTTACTTCGAAACTAGATGATCTTTAAAATAATCGTTTCCGATTTATAATTTTAACGCTTTCTTTTTTGTTAAACATTGGCAAGCTGCATTGGCCAAAGTCATTCATTAAAAATCCCGAAAGTTTTTACTTATTCGTTACCGCATTTTCTTTTATTTTACATCGCTAAAATAATAAACCTGACAGGAAAAAGGAAATCTGCGAAATTGTATAGCCCTTTCGGGCGAGAGCTGCTGTTAAAATATCTGAATTATTAAATTAATAGAAATCAAAAATGCGCATTAATCCCGAAACAGTTGACAGGATCAAGCAATCCGCTGACATTGTGGAAGTGGTCGGGGATTTTGTAGCGCTGAAAAAAAAAGGAGCTAACTATTCGGCATGTTGTCCGTTTCATAACGAGAAATCACCATCGTTTAACGTTAATCCTGTCCGGCAAATCTTCAAATGTTTTGGATGCGGAGCCGCTGGTGACGCCATTAAATTTGTAATGGATATTGATGGTATCGGGTACGGTGAGGCACTTCGCTACCTGGCCAATAAATATCAGATTGAAATCCAGGAAGAGGAAGTTACTGATGAAGAAGCCCTTCGCCAGAATACGCGTGAAAGTCTTTACATCATATTAAATTTTGCAAAAAACTTCTATTCGCAACAGCTTCATAATACCGACGAAGGACAATCGATTGGCCTCAGTTATTTTCGCGAGCGTGGATTTACCAATGATATTCAAAAGAAATTTGAGTTGGGATATAGTCCTGATACCTGGGATGCGTTTACCAAAGAAGCTTTAAATAAAGGATATACCGCAGATATTCTGGAAAAAGCAGGATTGCTGATTCACAAAGAAGGCAGCCGCACGGCGGACCGCCAGACGGCCGGATATGATCGTTTCAGAGGCAGGGTTATTTTTCCCATTCATAACGTAGCCGGTAAAGTAATTGCATTTGGAGCACGGATTCTGAAAACAGACAAATCGGGAAAAGGAGCTTCACAGCCAAAATATCTTAATTCTCCCGAAACAGACGTTTATCACAAAAGCGATATTCTTTACGGAATATTTCAGGCTAAAAATGCAATCAGGCAGCAGGAAGCTTGTTATTTAGTAGAAGGTTATACAGACGTTGTCTCTCTGCATCAGGCCGGTATTGAGAATGTTGTTGCTTCTTCCGGAACGTCTTTAACCATTGAGCAAATCCGTTTGATCGGTCGTTTCACACCGAATATTACCATCTTGTATGACGGTGATGTGGCCGGTATCAAAGCTGCCTTGCGCGGTCTGGATCTTGTTTTGGAGGAAGGACTGAATGTTAGTATTGTTCTTTTTCCTGATGGTGAAGATCCCGATAGTTATGTTCGCCGGGTTGGCGCAGAAGCATTTAAAGCCTATTTAAAAAAGGCTTCAAAAGATTTTATAACCTTTAAAACGGAAACATTATTACAGGATGCGGGTAATGATCCTTTCAGGCTTGCAGCTGTAATTGGTGAAGTTGTAAACAGCATTATTAAAATACCGGATGCGATCAAGCGCCAGGTATTTTTTCAGCGCACATCAGAAATGATGAAAGTTGATGAGCAAATGCTTATTTCGGAAGGGAATAAATTACTTAGAAAACTACACGCACAGCCGAAACCGCAGGATCGGAACAATCGGCCTTCTATACCACAGGCACCACGGGACATACCATTTTCTGACGATGGACCACCAGCTGATTTTTTTGAGTCAGAATCATCTGGTCCGGCCGCACCTGAGTTGGAGGAGCCAAATCAGCGGACAAAACTTTACTATCAGGAAGAAGCTTTTATCCGGCTTCTCATTTTATATGGTGCGCACGAACTCGAACCGACAATTTCTGTTTGCGCCTATGTTTTGGGTGAAATTCAGGGTATAGATTTTAAAGATCCTGTTTTTAATCATCTCCTGACATTATTCCGTGAAAATCATAGTCGTGACGTAGTTTTGAAAACCGATTATTTCCAAAACCATCATGAGTCAGAAATCAGGAATTTAACCATTGGCTGGCTAACAAATAAATATGAATTAAGCACACTCTGGACGGAAAAATTTGAAATATATGTACCGTCAGAAGTTGATATGCTTGACAAAAGCAGTTTCATTAATATTCTTCGCCTGAAAAAGGCTTTTATTGAAGAAAAGATGAAAATTTGTATGGAAGAATTAAAAAAAGCGAAAACAGAAGATCAGGAAAATGAGCTGATGAACGAATACATTTTCTATAAAGGAATCAGTATGGCAGCAGCAAAGGAATTGGGAAGTGTGATTGGATAAGATAAACTTGAAGAGTAAAAAAAGGCCGATTCAAGTGAATCGGCCTATATATTTTATTAACAATCAGTCAATTATACATTGTGGTTAACAACGCTTCTTACTTTTTCGTTAACATTATCAGCTACTGAGCTGGCTTTATCTTTTGCTACATTTACATTCTTAAAGAATCCTTCTTTCAATTTATCAGCTAATACTGAAAGTTCATCAAGGCTTTTTTCATATGTATCTTTCGCTGTTCCGCTGATGTCACCCGCTTTGCTTTTTACAGTATCGCCTAAATCATATGCTTTACTTTTAATCAGCTTACGCGTATCTTTCCCTTTCTTTGGAGCAACTAACAAACCAATTGCAACACCTGTAACCAAAGCGCTTAGCGTACCTATTAGAAATTTCTGATTCTTGTTCATAACAAATATTTATTTGTGTGATGTAAAATATATAGTTAACCAAATCTACTCAAATACCGTGCCAAAAGAAACTCCAATCCGTCATTTCAACCACCATTTTTCATTTTTTTTGATATTTATTTTATTTTCAACGCTTTATTCCAAAAGAGCATCTGCCCAATGGGACATATTGTCAATAAAAACGGTGGTCAATATGCGTGGGGTCCATGCAGTCACACCAACCACTTGCTGGATCGGAGGATCATCTGGAACTGTATTGCGAACTGTTAATGGCGGGAAAAGCTGGTCGGTAATGAAAGTACCCGGCGCTGATTCACTGGATTTCCGTGATATTCATGCATTTGGGCGGGAAACCGCAGTTGCCATGAGTGCAGGTTTAGCAGAAACCGGCAGAGCAAAAATTTATCGTACAGAAGATGGCGGAGAAACCTGGAATCTTGTGTACCAATCCACACAAACCGGGGTATTTTTGGATGGTATTGACTTTTGGAATAAAAACCAGGGAATATGTCTCGGAGATCCTTTGAATGGCAAACTATTTATGCTGACCACAGAAGATGGGGGAAAATCCTGGCAGGAATTACCCATGGAAAATCGACCGGAAGGGCAACCCGGAGAAGCATCATTTGCTGCAAGCGGAACGTCTATTCTGGCTGTTGGAAAAGATAAAGTTTTTATAGGAACAGGAGGTGGGAAAATGGCCCGCGTATTCCGGTCCGAAGACTTTGGCCGCCACTGGCAGGTTGCTGAAACACCAATGCCTGCCGGACCTACCAGTGGTATTTTTGGTTTACATTTCTGGTCGAAAAAAGATGGCATAGCCGTAGGTGGTGATTATAAAAATATTTCCGACACAACCCGAAATGTTTTGCTGACAAATGACGGAGGCGTTACCTGGAAATTTGGCACCGGCACCAAACCACTTGGATTAAAAGAAGCAGTATCCATATATCACAAACACTACACAACCTGGAACGGTGATACCCAAATTCGTTCAGACGATGTAGCCCTTGTTGCCGTTGGCCCATCTGGGAGCAGCTCTTCAGTAAATCAGGGAAAAACGTGGACAGCGGTTGGTAATGAACCATTTCATGCAGTAAGTTTTGCAGGAAATGTTGGTTATGCCGTTGGCGGAAAAGGCTTGATTGGGAAAATTGAAAAAATTTCAAGAAAGAAAAAGAAGAGGAGATTGGTGTTTGCGGAGTAAGAAGAATTAGGCCCCAACATTATTAATGGAATTTGGGGCCTAATTAATTTCTATATGGATCTATGATTCTCAAACCGCCTATATTTTCAAAATCTTTATAATTATGGGTAATTAACGATAAGTCATACATAATGGCAGTAGCAGCGATTACGGCATCTGGCAACTTAATTCGATAGTTTTTTCGGATATCCGCAGTTTTCAGCTTGATGTCCTTATTCAGTTCTATTGCCATTGTTTCATTAATGAAATCCTGTAATACCTGTAAATCCCTTTCATTTGCTGTTTACCAGCAAAGAAGTTCAATTTCTGTTATGACAGATATAAAAGGTTTTTCTATTTGAATCAGCTCATCTATAAATTTTTCCGCTTCTGGTGAGAATTGCTGCTGCAAAAAGTATATAGCAATATTTGTATCCCAAAGATAAATCATTCCCATCCGTTACGAAATTCATCTAACTGATTTTCAATTACGTCCAGAGGCTGTTTAGTCATTGCACCTTTATATTTTAAAACGCTATTTCTTTTAACAGAAGATTGAGTATCGTCTTTATGAATATGAATGAGATCCAGCTCCTCCAAATCCTGCAATAATTTCACAGCCTTTGTATTGATGATGTCAATTGTTACTGTTTGCATAATAGCTATCTTTTATAATCAAAAATATAACAATCTTATTATTAACCTACTATATGAGATGGAATTGTTCTCAATCAAATCCTGTCGATCAACTCCTTCACCTTTCTTACTTCCCGGCCCATCAAATGATCAGCAATTGCTGCGGCGTGATCACGGCCGTTTTCAATAAATATCTTTTCTGTGAAAACACCGGCCATTACCGTGCCGCACAGGTATAGACCAGGAATATTGGTTTCAAAAGTTTCAGGGTCGAAAGTCGGCACTTTAGTTTGCGGATCAAGCACAATACCGCAACGGAACAATAAATGTTCATCAGGCAAATAGCCAACAAGCAGGAAAACAAAATCAGCCGGCAGCCATTCAGGTTCACCTGTTTCAATATTTTCAATCTGAATCCTTCCGGGTTCAATTGCTTTGGTAATACTGTTAAAACGTGTATGAATTTTACCTTCCTTCACCCGGTTTTTCACATCCGGAACCAGCCAGTATTTCACTTTGGTACGAAAATCTGCTTCTTTATGAACGATAGTCACATGTGCATCATGACGATATAATTCCAACGCCGCTTCAACAGAAGAATTGGATCCGCCAACCAAAACAACGTTGGTATATGAATATTTAAACGGCTCATCGTAGTAGTGCGAAACATGCGGCAAATCCTCTCCCGGCACGTTTAACTTACGGGGAACATCAAAGTAGCCAGTAGCCAGAACTACATTTTTTGACTGAAAAATTTGTCCGTCATTTGCATATACCAGAAACGTCCCGTCGGCTTGTTTCTCAGTACGATCCACATCGACAAAAAGCTTAAAATTTAGATTGTAGTATCCCGCAACTTTGCGATAATACTGCAAGGCCTCATTTCTGTTCGCCTTTACTTCCGAGATTGCAAAGGGAATTCCTCCTATTTCTATATTTTCAGCCGTTGAAAAAAAACGCATCCGGCGTGGATAATTACGAATCGATTCTGTGATATTTCCTTTTTCCAGTATCAAATGGTCAAGGCCGTTTTTAGTTGCTTCAATCGCCATGGCAAGTCCGCAAGGGCCTCCGCCGATAATGATAACGTCGTGAATATGCATAAGTCTGATTTCGTAATCTTGGTTGGATTTGCTGTCGCTTTTTCTTTAATCCTTGTAATAGTTTTAACTCTTTATTTAAACGATTGGTTTCTGAACTTTGTAAATTTGCAGACTGTGAGCAGTACCGGTTTTCATTATTATTTTTTCCTTTGACAAAAACGATTCAAAATTTCTCAAAATGCCTTAATGAATGGGGAAAACGGAAAATTCCGTTTGTCTTTTTTATTGACTTTTTGATGCAAAAACCTGTTGCCCATCGTCTGGATGAAATCGATCCGTCAGAAATCTCATTTGATTTTAATGGATTCAACAATCATATAACGAGTAGTAAAATTGAATCACAACCCGGTTTTCATTTCAAAAAAAATCCAGTTTCATTTGATGACTATCATCCAAAATTTAATCACGTTGTCAATAATTTAAAAGCCGGAAATTCTTTTCTTGTCAATCTTTCAGTTGAAACACCGATTGAAACGAATCTCAGTCTGAAAGATATTTTTGAACACAGTAAAGCACCTTATAGATTTTGGTTAAAAGACCAGTTTGTCTGTTTTTCACCGGAGATTTTTATCAAAATAAAAGGAAAACGGATTTCATCATTTCCAATGAAAGGAACAATTGACGCTTCTTTTCCTAATGCTGAAAAAGTAATTCTTTCAGACCCAAAAGAAGCCGCTGAACACGCCACGATTGTCGATCTGATCAGAAATGATATCAGTATTGTTGCCGATAAAGTCTGGGTTGAACGATACCGTTACATTGAACAAATTCAAACAAATGAGAAAAACCTTTTGCAGGTAAGCTCAGAAATTGCCGGAATTTTGCCAGAAGAATTTGATGGTGCGTTTGGAGATTTGTTATTGAAATTACTTCCAGCCGGAAGTATAAGCGGTGCGCCAAAACCAAGTACCTTGAAAATTATTAAGGATGCCGAAGGTTATGAACGAGGTTATTACACAGGCGTGATGGGTTATTTTGATGGTGAAAACTTTGAAAGTGCTGTGATGATCCGATATATAGAAAATCAGAATGGAAAACTCGTTTTCAAAAGCGGAGGCGGAATAACGGCTAAAAGTGACGCAAAAAGCGAATACCTGGAATTAATTGATAAAGTTTACTTACCCTTCGCCCATGTCCCTTCCATTGTGCTTTGAAACCATTTGCGTTCAGGAACGTAAGCTTGTTAATCTGTCTTATCACGAAGCGCGACTTAATAAAACCCGAAGAGCGCTTTATGGCTTTCAGGATGACTGGGATTTGTCAAAATTATTGACAGTTCCTGATTATGTCACGAATGAACCCCATAAATGCAGACTTACTTACGGAGAAAATATTGAAGAAATAAAGTGGGAGCCTTACCATTTCCGGACGATAAAAAAGATCCAGCGTGTATATATCGATGAAGTAGATTATTCCTACAAATACAACGACCGGACAGCTTTAAATAATCTTTACGAACAGCGGAAGGACGCCGAAGAAATTCTGATCATCAAAAATGGAATGGTTACGGATTCGTTATATTGTAATGTTGCATTTTTGAAAGATGGCCGATGGTTCACGCCGGATACGCCTCTCCTGGCAGGAACACAAAGAGCGTTTCTTTTAGATTCAGGAATTATTGAAGAAGCCCCAATTCCGGAATCTGATATTTCTCAGTATAGTCGTATCAGGTTATTTAACGCGATGGTCAACTGGGAAAATTCGACGATTTTAGAACGCCAGGTCATCCAATAAAACTTAAAGAGAAGTAGCATTGTTTAATTCCAAAATCGTAAATTTGACTAAGGTGCCCAAATTGACTTTCTTAGAATAGCTTTCCTTTTTTGATTCATCTTAAATAATTTATTCCAATGAGTATTTTAATTAACACGCGAAATGAACAGGAAGAAAAAGTTATCCTGGATTTTTTGGATAGCTTGGCTGTTGAATATAGCACAGAAGTTGATGAGGACTGGGGGGATTTACCGGAAAAAGTTATACTCGATGTAAAGGAATCAATAATTCAAATTGAAGATGGGAAGGGAATAAATCATAAAACAGCCAGAGAAACCTATAAAAAATGGCTTTAAATATTATTTGGTCTCCTAAGGCATTGAATAATTTTCACGACATACTAGATTATTTGGAAGAGAATTGGAATGATGCAGTTATCAGAGATTTCGTATATAAGACTGAAAGTATTATTCAACAAGTAAGCGAATATCCGAAATCATTCCGACAAGTTTCGTTAAATAATTCAGTAAGAGAAGGTGTCATTACTAAGCATAATTTACTTCTTTACCGCATCCAAAAAGATCAGATTTTTTTACTTGCTTTTTTTGATACAAGACAACATCCTAAAAAGAAAAAAGGCGACTAGACTTTGTTTTCAATGTGTATTACAACTCGCAGGATCTAATAAAATCGTAACTTGCCTTCCTTTTCAAATTAATAATATTTTTGCCCACACAGCCAATGACCTCCCTTTTTGAGGACGAAATTACCTTATTCGCCGATCTGATCCTTCCTGTTCCGGTACCCCGGCTCTTTACGTACAGAGTTCCGCGGACTATGGCTGAGATGATAAAAGTAGGTGCCCGGGTGATTGTACAATTTGGAAAAAACCGGGTTATCACGGCCGTTGTTGCCCATATACATTCCAATCCTCCGGCCGTATACCAGGCAAAATACATTCTTGAATTGCTTGATGATGAACCCATTATCACCACCAAACAACTCGAACTTTACAACTGGATTTCGGAATATTATCTCTGTAATATCGGCGAAGTATTAAATGTTGCGCTTCCGGCCGGATTAAAAATTACAAGTCAGTCGAGAATTCAGCATAATCCTGAATTTGATTATGAGGAATTGCTGACAGATCAGGAAAGATTTATACTTGATGAAATAAAAAAACACGCCACACTTTCTTATGAAGAAGTGGCCAGGCTGGTCAATCAGACCAATATTACGGCTGTTATAAAATCGCTGGTTGGGAAACGTGCTATTATTCTTTTTGAAGAAGTTAAAGAAAAATACAAGCCAAAAGTCGTCAAAAAAATCCGTCTGACCTCTGCATTTCTTTCAGAGAAATCATTGGTGGAACTGACTTCATCTCTTGATAAAACTCCGAAACAGCAGGATATTCTGATGCGGTATTTAAGTCACGTGCCAGTTTATAATCATGCGGATTTAAATCAAAAAGGACTTGACAAATTAATCTTTTTACAAGACGAAAGCTTATCCGATTCTGCTTTGCAGACCTTAATCAAAAAAGGCGTTTTCGAACAATTTGACATAATCGTCTCCCGCTTTGCCGATATTCCGCTTGGCCCGCCGGCTGTTGTTAATTTAACTGAATCGCAGACAACGGCTTTCAAAGAAATTCATGAAGCATTTGCTGAAAAGGAAGTTGTGTTATTGCATGGTATTACCGGCAGCGGAAAAACGGAAGTTTATATTGAACTGATCAAACAAGCGATGGAAAGCGGATCGCAGGTTTTATTTCTACTACCTGAAATTGCTTTAACAACCCAGATCGTTGTTCGTCTGAGAAAAGTTTTCGGCGATGCGATGGGCATTTATCATTCCAAATTTTCAGATAACGAACGTGTTGAAGTCTGGAAAGGAATTCTGGATGGAAAATTCCAATTTGTAGTCGGCGTTCGTTCTGCGATATTTTTGCCTTTTGATAATCTGGGGCTGATCATAGTGGATGAGGAACATGAAACTTCCTACAAACAGCATGATCCTGCTCCCCGGTATCACGCACGTGATGTAGCCGTGATCATGGCATACATGCATAAGGCGAAAACGTTGCTCGGTTCGGCAACGCCATCTCTGGAAAGTTATTATCACGCCAGAAGCGGCCGTTACGGACTGGTTGAAATAACACAACGATTTGGTAATGCAGCTTTGCCTACTTTTGTTTTAATTGACACAAAAAAGGAAAAAAAGCAGAAAACGATGAAAAATGAGTTTTCATCCGTTTTGCTCGAACATCTTGAATCGAATTTAAATAATAAAGAACAAACGATTTTATTCCAGAATCGCCGCGGCTATTCTCCCTATATGCAATGTGAAGAATGCAGCTGGATTTCTGAATGTGCTAATTGTGATGTAAGTCTTACATACCACATGAAAGCGCGGGAACTTCGGTGTCATTATTGCGGACATAAGGAAGAAGTACCAAGAACTTGTCCGGCCTGTGGTTCAACCCGCGTAAAAACGATGGGTTACGGGACGGAAAAAATTGAGGAAGAATTACATTTGTTATTACCAGCGGCGCGTGTGCAAAGAATGGATTTTGATACCACGCGGGCAAAAAACGCTTATCAGCAGATTATCCAGGAATTTGAAGAAGGAGGTACTGATATTTTAGTTGGTACACAAATGGTTAGCAAAGGTCTGGATTTTGATAACGTAAGTATGGTTGGTATTTTTGACGCCGACAGGATTATTCATTTTCCGGAATTCCGGGCGTCGGAACGGGCTTTTCAAATGCTGACCCAGGTAAGCGGAAGAGCAGGACGAAGAGCCGACAAGCCGGGAAAGGTATTAATTCAAACCGCAAATCCGGCTCAGAAAATACTGGAAAGAATCATACAGAATGATTATACCGGCATGTACGATGCGGAAATTGTAGAACGCGAGCAATACCATTATCCGCCGTTTACTCGGTTGATCAAAATAACAATAAAACATATCGACGAGGCCACTTCGAAACGCGCCGCAGTGGCTTTGGCAGAAAAATTAACAGCCAATTTAGGTCAAAGCCGGGTACTCGGACCGGAGCCTCCGTTGGTGGAAAGAGTAAGAAATCAGTTTTTGTTCGACATTCTCATTAAACTTGAACGAGAAAAGATTAATTTTAAGGCGGCAAAGTCGTTTATACAAGAAAAAGTCATTGATATTCTAACCGATAAAACCATAAAAGGCGTCCACGTTGTCATTGATGTGGATTGTGTTTAGTAAATTCATATAATACTGCAATTAACTCTATGTCTTCCAAGAAAACCAAAATTGTTGCTACCGTAGGCCCAACATCAGAAACAAAAGAAATGCTTCATGCTTTGGCAGTTGCCGGCGTAAATGTTTTTCGTCTAAACTTTTCTCATGGTACGCACGCAGACCACCTGGCCAGGCTTAATACCATTCGCGAAATAAACGAAGAATTCGGATTGAACCTTGCCATTTTACAGGATTTGCAGGGGCCAAAAATCCGCATCGGTCTTGTAGCTGAAAAAGATGGTGTATTGATCGAAGCTGGAAATAAACTGATTCTTTCCAACACAGAGGTTTTAGGTACTGCTGAAAAAGTAAGTACTCCTTACGACGGCATGTACAATGACGTGAAAGTAGGTGACCGTGTTTTGATGGACGACGGTAAACTTGAAGTGCTGGTAACCGGAATTGAAGGAAGCGACGTTGTAACGCAGGTTGTTTATGGTGGTTTGTTGAAATCTAAAAAAGGTGTTAATCTTCCAAATACCCGCGTTTCAATGCCTTCGGTAACGACAAAAGATTACGAGGACCTTGATTTCGGATTGGAGCATAATGTGGAATGGGTAGCACTTTCATTTGTACGTACTGCTTCTGAAATTATAAAAGTAAAAGAATATATCGCCAACAAAGGGAAATTTGCGCGCTTGATCGCTAAAATTGAAAAACCTGAGGCGGTAGCAAATATTGACGAAATCATTGAAGCTGCGGATGCCATCATGGTTGCCCGTGGAGATTTGGGGGTTGAATTACCGGCAGAAGAAGTTCCGATGATTCAGAAAATGATCGTCGACAAATGTAACAAGGCAGGCAAGCCCGTTATTGTTGCTACGCAAATGCTGGAAAGCATGATCGAAAGTCCTCGCGGAACACGTGCAGAGATCAGTGACGTTGCTAACTCGGTATTGGATGGTGCTGATGCTGTAATGCTTAGTGCAGAAACTGCTTCCGGAAAATATCCGTTGCTGGCCGTTGAAACGATGAGCCGTACAATCGAAAAGGTTGAGGAAAACTCTAATGATGTTTATTTTAAACACCATGCGTTTGTAAACGAAAAACCTGGTGCTAACAAATTGAATGACAACGTAGTAATGAGCGCATGTCGTTTGGCGCGTGATACCAATGCTGCTGCGATTATCGGTGTGACACGTTCAGGTTATACATCCTTCCGCCTTTCACATCACCGCCCAAAAGCGAGTTTGCTGATATTTACTTCGGACAGAGCCTTAATGAATACATTGGCGCTTTATTGGGGTACAAAAGTATATTTCTACGATAAAGATCAGGATGCTTCTACTGATGATTTGATTGAAGACATCAAACTTTTCCTTATCGAAAAAGGTGAGCTGAAAAAAGGTGACGTTTTCATCAACACATTAAGTATGCCAGTTTCCAAATCGCGCAAAACAAATGCTGTAAAATTGAGCGTTGTAGAATAAGCTTAAATTTTGATATTTATAAAGAGCAGCGGAATCAGATTCCGCTGCTCTTTGTGTTTTAAACTGAAAAATAAAAATATGTTGACTACGTGGTAATCATAATTTGCTTATTACTAAGCATATGAAGGAATTGTCAAAGCATATTTTTATCTTTGAATATAGCAAATCGAATGACTATGATAGCTTCACCAGGTCCGGGCAGAATTTTGACAGAGATTTCTGCCAATGAAATACCCAGCGTTTTGATCCATGAAATAATTGACGGTAAACCTTTGTACAGAAAAGGTTACCGTGAGGTTTTGGCCAAAACGAAAAAGATCGAAGATATTATGGGTTCGAGTTCATTACAGTTTTTTATAATTGATTATGTTTTGCGAATTATTTACAAAGCAGTCAATGAGGAAAAGTATATTATTGCAACTAATGAAGCAGGAATGCACCTGGACAGAAGAAATAATCTTGCAGGAGATATCCTTATTTTCGATAAAAATGTTTTAACTATTGATAAAATCAACAAGCATTATTCCAAGGTTCCGCCGAAAATTTCTATCGAAATTGATCTCGACATTGAGCTGGAAGAATTTACAGAAACGGGTTATATCACTATAAAAACAAAAAAGCTGCTGGAATTCGGTGCAGAAAAAGTTATCTGGTTTTTGACAGAATCGAAAAAGGTAATGGTTGCAAGCACAACAAACGAATGGCAGATCTTTGACTGGAATACTGATGTTGAAATATTTGACGGAATTATTTGTAATGTAGGTGAATACCTTTTAAATGAAGGCTCTGAATTTGCATAAAAAACAAGATTTATGATAGCTTCAATCGGACCGGATCAGATTTTTACAAAAAACTTTGATACTGAAATACCCAGCGTTTTGATCCATGAAATAATTGACGGTAAACCTTTGTATAGAAAAGGTTACCGCGAGGTTTTGGCCAAAACGAAAAAGATTGAAGACATTATGGGTTCGAGTTCATTGCAGGCTTTTCTGATTACTTATTTGACAATCTGGATTGGTAAGCAAATTGATGACAGCAGGTATACAATTCTAACAAATGAAGCAGGTTTACATATTGATAAAGGAAATAATCTCGCCGGAGATTTATTAATTTTTGATAATCAGGTTCTTAAAATTGAAAAAATCAATAAAAAGTATGCCGACGTGCCTCCAAAAATTTCGATTGAAGTAGATATTGATATTGCGCTTGAAGATAAATTTTCTGAAAATGCTTACATCTCAATAAAAACTAAAAAACTTTTAGAATTCGGTGCAGAAAAAGTAATCTGGTTTTTAACTGAATCGAAAAAGGTAATGGTTGCATCTGCCAAGGCTGATTGGCAAACTTATGATTGGAATGTAGATGTTGAAATTTTGGATGGTATCACATGTAACGTTGGCGCCTATTTAAAAGAAAAAGGCTCTGAATTTGCCTGAAACAACCATTTTTTAAAAAATTAAACGACATGAATATTCCTGTCGTTTTTTTATTTTAAATAATAACTAATAAAATAGTTGTAAAACTAATTAGATAGTCTTACATTTGAATACCCACTATTAAATAGTAAGATCATAAAAATTGAAAACATGGAAGTAAGAACATTAACGAGGGCAGAAGAAGAAATCATGCGGATACTCTGGCAATTAAAAAAGGCCTTTGTGAAAGACATTCTTGCCGAAATGCCTGAGCCAAAACCTGCCTATAATACGGTATCTACAATAATCCGTATTCTGGAAAAGAAAGAAGTCGTAGGTTATACCGCTTATGGTAAAACACATGAGTACTTCCCGCTAATCACTGAGGAAGAATACAAACGGCATGAAATGCAACAGCTAATGGTTAATTATTTTGATAATTCTTTGCCTAATCTGGTTTCTTTTTTCGTGAAAGACAACGATTTAAAGACTAACGATCTGGATGAAATCATGAAACTGATCAACGATCACAAAAGCGAATCTTAAACAATCAATCATCCGTTAGCCATGGAAATTTTGATTTATGTTGCCAAAGTAAGCTTATACTGGACCCTCTTCTATATTTGTTACCGGTTGTTGCTTAGTCATCAAACTTTTTTTGTTTGGAACCGAATTTATCTGATCAGTTCTCTGCTGGTATCTTTTGCGCTTCCATTTATTATCTATCCTGAATCTGCGCCGGTTATTTCCATAACTTATTCGGTGACGAATCCGAATTTTACGGTGTCTTCAACACCAGCAGAGCAACTTCCACTGATCACCTGGACATATGTTGTCTGGGCTGTTTATCTTCTGGGAGCGATGTTTATGGCCTTCAAATTATTTAAAAACATCCGGCAGCTTAACCAGTTTCTGACGGATGGAGAACATATCGAGCTGGAAGATTGCAAGATCATTTTGATTGATTCAAATCGTATCGGTTCTTTCTCATTTCTGAAATGGATCGTTGTAAACCGGAATGATTATGAAAATCATTTCGATCCGATTTTACGTCATGAAATGGTTCATATGCAGCAGTGGCACAGTATGGATATTCTGCTGGTTGAATTATTGAAAATCATTTTCTGGTTCAATCCGCTATTGATCCTCTATAAAAAGTCTTTGCAGGAAGTCCATGAATTCCTGGCGGATCATGAAGCTCCTAACAGGGAAAACTATGCTACTTTTCTTGTCTCCTATGCCTTAAATGCGCCCATCGCTTCACTTACCAATCATTTCTATAAACCATCTCAAATCAAAACCCGTATTCAGATGATCTACAAAAACCGCAGTTCGAAATGGTTGCTTGGTTCCTATCTATTCGCATTCGTCACCATCGGTATGGTTGCATTGTTTGTAGCTGGTTGTGAGCAAAAAGAAAATGATCAGCTCTCTGAGACGATGGAAAAATTGACTGAAAGTAAAAAACCGGTCAATTTGGAAGGAAAGAAAATCTATACCGTAGTTGAGCAACAGCCAATGTTTCCGGGTGGTATCGAAGAGATGTATAAATTTCTGGGGCAGAAAATAAGATATCCGAAAGCAGCTGTTGACGCAGGTGCCACAGGACGTGTTTTCCTTTCCTTTGTTGTCACAGAAACAGGTGAAATTGGGGAGATTCAGGTACTAAAAGGAATTGGACATGGTTGTGACGAGGAGGCAGTCAGAGTACTTTCCTTATTTCCAAAATGGGAACCAGCGAAGCAAGATGGCGTACCAGTGAATGTGCGCTACAATTTGCCGATAAATTTTCAAATGGAAGAATCAGAATTGACAGATAAAAAAAGAACTGCTCTGATTGACAAGCAGTTTGACAATAAAGACGGCTCTAAAACAATTTTAACTAAATCTGGAAGTGTAGTTCAGGAACCCGCAAAAAACAGTACTGAAAAAGTACGTATCACTGAGGCTAAAGTTGTTTACATCGTTGATGGCAAAATTGAAAAAGATGCTGATATTTTAAAGAAAATTGATCCGGCGCAAATCGAGTCAATAAATATTTTGAAAGATCAAAAAGCAATTGATGCTTATGGAGAAAAAGGCAGCCACGGAGTTATTTCAATAACGACTAAAAAGATCTAAAATGGACTTATTGATCTATTTCGGAAAGGTAAATATTTACTGGATCTTATTTTACGCCTGTTATTGGCTGCTGTTTCGTAACCATACCTTTTTTATCTGGAACCGGTTTTATTTACTGGGATCGTTAATTATCTCATTTGCATTACCTTTCATTCACTTCCCGGATAATGCGCGTGTAATTCCAACAGCAGTTTATGCGGTTTCTACCATTCCTGTTTATGTTGCTAGAACAGAGTCTACAAAAGTAATAACCCACTGGACACAATTTGTCTGGGCGATACAAATTATTGGATGCGGATTAATGTTATTCAAGTTACTGGAAGCGTTCCAAAACCTTTTCAAACTGATCAGACAGGGAGAAACTATTCCACTGGAAGATCATACGCTGGTTCTGCTGCCGCATAATGAAATCGGTTCCTTTTCCTTTTTGAAATGGCTGGTCATAAATTTTGCAGATTACGAACTGAATTTTGATCCGATCTTACGTCACGAATCGGTTCACATCCGGCAATTCCATAGCCTGGATATTCTTCTGATTGAAATACTAAAAGTTGGTTTCTGGTTTAATCCGGTATTGTGGTTTTATAAAAGATCATTACAGGAAGTGCACGAATACCTGGCAGACGAAGCAGTGCCCAACCGTGATCAATATGCACGATTTCTGGTTGCTTATGCTTTGAATGCGCCAATCGCTTCATTAACAAATCATTTTTTCAATTCTTCTTTATTGAAAAGCCGCATACAGATGATTTACAAAAACCGTAATTCTCAGTGGGCTTTGGGAAAATATCTGATGATTTTTCCAATCATCGGTATGGTTGTCATGCTGACGGCCGCACGTGAAAGATTGTTGACAGCGATAGAACGTAATAATTTTAAAGTGCTGTCGACTAATGAAATGAGTGTAAGAGGTATAGTTAGTGATGAAAATGGTGATGCAATTGAGTCTGCCAGCATTGTAGTAAAAAACAAAACCATTGGCACATTAACGGATATGTATGGAAAATTTGAGATTTCAGGAGTTTATTTAAAAGACAGCCTGGTAATTTCTCATATAAATTATGAATCAGTGATTGTTGATGTAAAAAGTACAAAACTGGATTTCATTACGCTGCGGAAGAAAGAAAATACACTTGGCAAAATTGTTGTAACACCTGATATTCAAAATAAAGCAGAAAGTAATCCAGCTTCGAATTCGGTGACCGGGCAAAATGAAATGACCGTAATAGAACAAATGCCGCAGTTTCCAGGCGGAGAAGCCCAATTAAGTCAATTCCTTTCAGAAAATGTTGTTTATCCTGCCGAAGCTGCAAGTGCGGGCGTGCAGGGAGATGTGAAGGTTTCCTTTACGATCAACGATAAAGGGTATATCAGAAATCCAAGAGTCATTGATAGAATGGGATATGGTCTGGATGAAGAAGCCATGCGTGTTGTATTGAAAATGCCTCGCTGGCAACCCGGCAGACAAGGCAGACGAGCGATTGCAGTGCAGTATAATTTAAATATTTCCTTCGCAATGGAAGCGGATAAGGAAAAACGTCTGGGGAGTATTATAAATCAAAATTCCCAGGCTGAAAGTTATGCGACGAATTTCCGAGTGGCTAAGACAATAACTGGACAAGCAGAAGTTTCTGGGGTAAACCTAAAAAACTATACGGCCGAAAAACTAGAAGAACCGGTAAAAATGGAAAATGTTTATGCCCTGAAAGAACGGGACAAAAGCTCTAAATTTTTGAATTCAGGTGCTGAAACAATTCCCAAATATCAGAATATCAAGTCGCTTACGGAGCCGCTTTGTATTGTTGATGGTAAAATAGTTGACGATCCTGATTTTCTAAAGAAAATAAAATCAGAAAATTTTCAATCCATATCTGTTTTAAGGGCCAAGAGCGCAACTTCCGCTTATGGCTCCAAAGGTAAAAATGGTGTTATCATTTTTGAAACAAAGAAAAAATAAGCACCATGGAAACGTTACTTTATTTCGGAAAAGTCAACCTCTACTTGGTTCTGTTTTACGCCTGCTACTGGCTGCTTTTCCGAAAACATACGTTTTTTGTATGGAACAGGGTTTACCTGATTTGCTCACTACTCATCTCCTTTTTATTACCAAATATCAGTATTCCGGAAACGGAGCAGGCAGCTCCAACTTTATATTACTCCGTCATCACAGTGTCCGATTCCATTCCATTTTCATCGGCAACCGAATATCCTGTTTCTGAAACTATTAACCGGATCTCCTGGATTTATCTCTTTGCCGCCATCGGCTCATTTTTGATGTTGATAAAACTGGTTAAAAGCTTTTGGGATCTTCGTCAGATGATATCGCTGGGTGATTTATTTCCTCACCCAGATTATCATTTGATTTTGCTACCTGATAATCAAACCGGTTCTTTTTCATTTCTCAAATGGCTTGTTTTAAATCGTTACGATTATGAAAATAACCCTGACCCGATTTTGAGGCACGAACTGGTTCACATCCAGCAACGACATAGTCTTGATATTTTATTGATTGAGATCATAAAAGTAGCTTTCTGGTTTAATCCGGTCATCTGGTTTTATAAAATGTCGTTACAGGAAGTACATGAATATCTGGCAGATGAAGCAGTGCCAAACCGTGATCATTACGCGCGTTTTCTTGTTTCTTATGCCCTTTCTGTCCCGGTAACATTACTTACCAATCATTTTTTCAATTCTTCAACATTAAAAAGCAGAATCAAAATGATCTATAAAAACCGTAATTCCCGCTGGTCATTGGGAAAATATCTGATGATTGTTCCTGTTCTGCTTTTTGCTGTGTTATTGACCGCGGCAAGAGAAAAATTAACTGTTTCGGAAGAAGTGCAAAACACGCCAGGTTCCGGTTTGTACAAGGAAACTGAAATTACGGACAACTCCTCTGTTGCTAAATATATCCCGGCAATTGTAAAATCAGATACAGGAAAAGTTAAAGTAAATATCGAAGGTGATATTTTGCGGGAATCTGGTTTGGGAATTGCGGATGTTAACATTTTTGATCCGGATAGAGACGTTTCGGTTACTACTAATCCACTTGGCCATTTCAAAATATCAAATGTTAAAGTTGGCGAGGTTCTTGTTGTAAGTCATGTCAGTTATATTCCACAAATTTTAGTTGTTGAAAAAGGGAAATCAAAGTATACATTGACATTTAAAAATGGACAAAACGAAATAAAGGGGCCCGAATTTACGGCCTATCAGGATATTGCCAAAATTGCCGAAGAAAGGAAAAAAGAGAAAGAAATTGCCACATCCTTATCTGCGGTTAAAGAACAAAAACCACAATTCCCAGGCGGAGAAGAAGCATTAGCAAAATATATTCAAAGTAATATCAGGTATCCTGAGGAAGCCATAGGTGTTAGTGCAGGAGGAATTGCGTTAGTATCCTTTACAATCAACAGCAATGGTGATGTTCGCAAACCAAAGCTTGTAAAGGAAATTGGCTTGGGGATTGATGATGAAGCACTTCGTCTGGTTTTGAACATGCCAAGATGGGAGCCAGCAAGGCAAAACGGACGAGCGGTTTCGATGGAATATACACTTTCAATTCGCTTCAATTTAAAAAGAGGAGTCGCCGCAAAAGAGAAATATCAGGGTAGCTATCCGGCGGACAATCAAAATAGTAAAAACCGCTATTTTAATTACAAAATGCCTGAGACACCAGTTTTGGCTAAGCTGGATAAACTTTTGACAAAAGCCTTTGATTTTTCGGACGATAAAAAGCCCGAGGTGAAGATTCAAAGTATGAAATTAAGAATCGCAAAACCTGCACCAGAACAAGAAACTCAGAACACTTACAGTTTTGGAAGAAAAATTATATAGATATTGAATCTGATGGAATCGTAAAAATGCCTCGTGAAAATAATCATGAGGCATTTTTGCGCTAAAAGCCTGAAATCGTTTTCATTTCAATATTTTTACAGACACTCTTAAATCAGCTTTGCATGTCTCTTCTTAAAGCCGCTATCATTGGTGGTGGTCATATTGCGGATCAAAACCATATCCCCGCTTTAAAAAAGTTATCAGATCAGGTTGAAATTGTTGCAGTTTGCGGTCGTGATCTCAACAAAACCCGTTTGATAGCTGATCAGCACCTCATCCCGGGCGCTTTTGATAATCTTGAAAGTATGTTTAATAGCTGCGAGCTGGATCTGGTGGTTAATTGCACACCAAACAATCTTCATTACGATTATACGATGCAGGCGCTTAAAAATGGCTGTCACGTATTATGCGAGAAACCGCCAGCCATGACGGCCACAGAAGCCCGTAAAATGGCCGATCTGGCAATCGAAAAGGGTAAAATACTAGCTTATAATTTTCAAAGACGGCAAACTTCTGAATATTTGCTTTTGAAAAAGTTGTTGAGCGAAGGTCAGTTAGGCGAAGTTTATCATATCAAAGCAAATTATTTACGCCGCAGAGGAATTCCTGGCTGGGGTAACTTTACCAACAAAACCATACAAGGTGGAGGCGCGCTGATTGATCTTGGCGTACACATTCTGGATCTTGCCTTAGGGATGATGGATTATCAGACGCCCGATAAAGTAGTTGGTAACATTTATGATTTTATCGGCAAAACCGGTGGTAAAGGTTTAAAAGGACAATGGGATCCTGCAAAGTTTGATGTTGATGATGCCTGCTTCGCTTACCTGACTTTTCCGGATAATAAAAGTATTGCAGTTTCCTGTTCTTTTGCTTTAAATCAAAAAGAAGAAGAGATTATTAATCTGGAAGTTTTTGGAAGTAAAGCTGGTGCTGTTTTAAATCCCATTTCGCTTCATACGGAAGTGGCCGGAGAGTTGGCCGATATCCAATTTCCTTTTCTCGAAGAAACGGATACGCAACTTAAAAATACCAAGGCTTTTATTGATGCCATTTTAGGGAAACAAACCAATATTTGTCTGGGTGAAGAAGGCGCTGTTTTGCAGGAAATCGTTGAAAAAATATATTTAAGCGCAGGATTATAAATTAAATTTTAATCAAAAAAAGAAGCTCTGAAATCGGTTTTGATCTCAAAGCTTCTTTTTAATTGAATATTTCGGTGCGCTGCACCTTTAAATCATTGTTCCGGATTGCTAGTTCTACAAGTATTACGCCGCTCAGCCGCTACACTTTATATTGATTAACGATCTCAATAAACTTTACTTTGCAGTAGCCATCACCATTTTTATATCCTGTTTCGCTCCTACTTCCAGCACATCCACAAGATCCTGAACGGCCAGGTTTTTATCTACACGAAGAACAATAGTCCGCTCCTCAACACCGGCAAATAAAGTTTGCAGCTGCGTTTCTAACTGATCGAAAGGAATTGGTTCTTTATCAATATAATAAACCTTTTTATCGTCAATAGATAAGGTAATCTGTTTTTTGTACATCTGCTGTGTGGCCGATGCTTTTGGAAGCATTAATTTGATAACGTTCGGATTTGACATTGTTGAAATAATCAAAAAGAACAGCATCAGGAAAAACATAATATCGCTGAGTGAGCTTGTAAACACCTCAGGGGCAAACCTGCTCTTTCGACGTATCTTCATATTGTAAGTATCAATGGGTAAATGAGATGAATGCGTGACTCATTCCGGATTTTTATTTTGACGAAACCGGTTTTTGAAGTACGTCAAGGAAATCCGATGCTGCCACCTGAAGTCTCAATGCAAAACGGTCAATCTTCATGTTTAACAAGTGATAACCTGCATAAGCAAGCAAACCAATGATCAAACCTGAACCGGACGTAATCATTTTCTCATACATACCACTTGCAATTGTACTGATATTGAAATCATTACTTACCGAAATATCATAGAAAATACGGATAATCCCGGAAATTGTACCGACAAATCCAAGCATCGGCGCAATACCTGCGATTACCCCAAGATAGCCCAGATTACCTTCCATACGTTGAATTTCAATCTGACTTGATGTTTCAATAGAAGTCTCAATGTCTTTAATCGGATATCCGATCCGGCCAATGGCGCGTTCGAAAATTCTCCCCGCAGCATTACGCTGGTTACGACAAGAAGATTCGGCCGATTTCAAATTTCCTTGCTGGATAAAATCCTTCACGTTATCAACAAACTGAGTGTCAATAGCTCCGTTAGAGCCAATGCCCAGGTAACGTTCAATGACAATAAATAAAGTGGCAACAAAAAGCAGCCCCAACGGGATCATTACTACTCCCCCTTTTCCTAAAAGGTCAATAACAGATAGGCCCTGCGCAGCGGCAGGTGCAGCCAAAGTAGAGTCAGCAAGTGCTTGTAGAAGCATCATATGAATGGTGAAAAGTGATTGGTTATGCTAATGTAAAAGGGATCAAGCCCGTATAAAAACAACCTTGACAATAAACGGAGCAAGCTGCCCCTTATTGTTTAAAGGGCAAATATAGAAAAATTACTCTTCGGGACTAGCCCATCCTTCGTTTACATTGTCAGTTCCTTCATATAAATCTGACAATTGTAAAGTAGCTTCAATGGATTGGATGGTAACAGAATTTGAGAATTGATAAGCGTCTTCTGCAAGTAACCAGTGATTATCCTCGGTTCTTCTAAATATTTCTACTCCGACATTAACAGAATTGACCAAAACATATTCTTTCAAACTATCAATATCTCTGTAAAACCGGAATTTATCACCACGATCATAAGAACCTGTACCTTCTGATAAAACTTCAATAATGACAGCAGGATTAATTATTGTATTTTTATCCTTTTCAGCGTATTGATTTGGTCCACAAACTACTACGATATCAGGATAGCTGTAAAGTGAATTTTCTGGAATGTAAATTCTTTGATCGCTGGAATAGCTGCGGCAGGATTTCCGTTTTTTAAGACTATTATAAATTTCTCCGGACAGATTTTCCTTAATCCGGTTATGATTTGGCGTAGCACCAGCCATCATGAATATTTCGCCTTTGAAATATTCACTTTTGTAATCTGACTTTTCTTCTAATGCAAGATAGTCCTCCTCTGAATGTATAGTTTGTGTAACGGCTGACATAATCATTGTGTTTTAACAAAAATAACAAAATCTATTCAGAAAGATAATCCGGTATCAGACAACTTCCCAAAAACATCACATCTTTAAAAACTTAACTACAACTATTTAACTCCTACTCGTGTCTCCTCTTAAACAACCACTTAACTCCTCAACATATGAAAATAATTTTTCTCCTGATCCTGTCAGCATTGCTATTGAACGGCTGTATTGACTGCGGTCCGCAACAAGAACTTACCATCCAGCTTTCAATCCAAGCTTTTCCTGATACCCTTCTACTGAAGAAAATTACCTCGCCGGGAGCGATTGATCAAAGCGTCTTTGAAGAACAGACAAAAAATTATTCATCAAAATCTTATTACGCAGGATCGTTCGATTTTACCTTACCGATTTCCTTAAACGCAGATAGTACTACTTACATTTTTGAATTTGAGAACCGAACCGATACGCTAAGCCTTTTTTACTCCCGCGATTTTTTCCACAAAGATGGATGCGGTTTTGTCGTCGATGCAAAACGACCAGCGTCGCTGACGGAGACAAAATCAACTTTCAAAGATGTCTATGTGGATTATCAATCCTACATACTCGATGGAAAAGTGCCGGTATTTGGCATCAAAGATGGGCAGGGAATAACTGTTCTTGTGTCATTATGAAAAAGAAAATTTTACTGATTATTGTAAGCCTGGTCTGGCTTAACGGTAATGCGCAGGACATTGTCAAGGAATCCAAACCTGTATATCTTGGTATTGATTTGACAAAAGGTTTGACCTCCTATGTATTTGCGGATAAGTATTTTATCAGAAACACGGTGATCGTTGAGCCCTATGTCAGATTTGCAAGTAAAAATCCTCTCAGATATTGGGTATTAAGCGGTGGATTTGCAAAAGGAACTTCAAAAATAGATACAACCCAGATCTCTCAATCTCAAAAGTTTAAGGGTTTATATATCAAACTGGCTTTCGAAAATCAGTATCAAAGGGTACCGCTCAGGTTTGGTTATGGCCCTATCATATCATTTTCAGGTTTTCGCGGAAAATACACTTTCAAAGGACCCACATATGGAGATTATACCGGCGATTTTAAAGATGACCAAAATTTCGCTTTTGGCGCAGAGATCTATCTTGCTTACGACTATATATTGAATAAAAAATTAGTTCTGCGATTCCAGGCAAGAACCACAATTGCTATTCGAATGAGTGGAAATATTAGTCCGGATTATTTTCCTGGTGTCGGCATTACAAAGGACTTGAACTCATTCCTGGTCTCCCCAGGTCTGTCTGCCCAGCTATTTTTTAAGGTCCATTAATTTTATCAATGTTTGAGTTGACCAGATATTTACAGCCACCCAAATTTTCTTTGAATTTATAACTTAGGAATATACCATCCATCGTAACAACATATCTGCTATTCGGTCGATAAATTTCCGGGCAACGAAATGGGAGATTTTCCAGTTTTTTCCTGAAAGAAGTGACTTCGAAACAATGTCCTAGTCTAAACTTTCAAAAACAAACATTATTCATCCCCTTTCTCTCTCAAATTATGAATTACGACCTTATTAAGGCTCAGATCATTGCCACGGCATCAGAGTACGGCGGCAAAATTTTATTAGCAATTCTTGTCCTGATTATCGGGCGGATCGTGATTGGGAAAATCACTTCCATGGTAAGTTCGTTAATGGACAGAAGGCACGTTGACCGTGACGTGCAGCCATTCCTGAATTCATTGATTGGTGTGATGCTGAATGTAATGCTTCTATTAAGTATTGCAGGAATTCTTGGCATTCAAACCACATCTTTTGTGGCAGTACTTGGTGCCGCCAGTTTGGCCGTAGGTTTTGCCTTGCAGGGTAGTCTTGCCAATTTTGCGGGAGGTGTTTTGATTCTGATCTTCAAACCTTACCGGGTTGGTGACCTTATTAATGCGCAGGGATTTACTGGTGTAGTGGAAGCAATACAGATATTTAATACGATTTTAGTAACAGTTGATAATAAAACGATTATTCTTCCAAACGGAGCCTTATCAACTGCACCGATCACCAATATTTCAGGTAAAGGAAAAATACGTGTCGATATGGTTTTCGCAGCAGGCAGCCAGAATGGCGTAGACGCTATCAGGGCCTCGATCAGAAAAGTAACAAATGCATGTCCAACTGCATTGAAAGACGTTGAACACGATATTTTGGTTACTAAATTAACTGAAAACGCCATTTTCTTTGATGTGCGTGTATGGACACTGAGTGAAAATTACTGGGATACCTATTACTATGTAAATGAGGGAATCAGCAAACAATATGCAGCCGACGCAATTGGAGCTCCTAAGCCAGCCGAGCTTAGTGTGGCACTAAAACAATAACATTTCATCAATTATATAAGTAAAAATCGAATAAAATGAGGGAGTACGGGAATGAACTTTCCTGTACTCCTCTTTTTATTTATACCTTTGTGAATTATTTCAATTCAAGTTCCGATCTCATCCATACCCATTTATGTTTGAAAACTTACAGGATAAGCTAAACAATGCCTTTCGTACTTTAAAAGGGAAGGATCGCATTTCTGATATAAACGTTGCCGCTACTACAAAAGAGGTTCGTAAAGCGTTGGTTGATGCCGACGTAAACTTTAAGATTGCAAAAGACATTACAGACCGGATCCGGGAGAAAGCTCTTGACCGGAAAATATTGATTTCCGTAGAACCGGGTCAGATGTTCGTCAAAATTGTTCAGGAAGAATTAACTGAATTAATGGGCGGACAGGCGGAAGGCATTAACATCAAGGGCGATCCTGCTGTTATACTGATTGCCGGTCTGCAAGGTTCTGGTAAAACGACTTTCTCCGGAAAGCTTTCTGCTTTATTAAAAAAACAAGGAAGACAGGTGCTTCTGGTAGCTTGCGACGTGTACCGTCCTGCTGCGATTGATCAGTTGAAAGTGCTTGGCGAGCAGGTTGGTGTTGAAGTTTATTCTGAGCCCGATAATAAAAGCGCGGTTCAAATTGCTACCAATGCCATTGCGCATGCCAGGAAAATAGGCAAGAAAATTGTCATCGTCGATACTGCCGGTCGTTTGGCAGTGGATGAGGTGATGATGCAGGAAGTGGAAGATATCAAGTCAGCCGTAAAACCTTCTGAAATTCTTTTCGTTGTGGATTCCATGACGGGTCAGGATGCTGTTAATACTGCCAAAACTTTCAACGAACGTCTGAATTTTGATGGGGTTGTATTGACCAAATTAGATGGTGATGCACGTGGTGGAGCTGCGCTTTCCATTCGCCAGATTGTTGACAAACCGATAAAATACATCAGTACCGGGGAAAAAATGGAAGCCCTTGATTCCTTCTATCCTGATCGTATGGCGAGCAGGATTCTTGGAATGGGTGACGTTATTTCTTTGGTTGAACGTGCACAGCAGGCATTTGACGAAGATGAAGCAAAACGCATCAACGCCAAAATGCGTCAGAACAAATTTGATTTTGACGACTTTTTGGGCCAGCTTCAGCAAATTAAGAAAATGGGTAATGTGAAAGATCTGATCGGTATGATTCCAGGAATGGGAACGGCCATGAAAGATGTGAATATTGATAATGAATCTTTCAAACCAATTGAAGCCATTATCCAGTCGATGACGAAAAAAGAGCGCGAAAATCCGGATATGATTGACGGAAGCCGTAAAAAACGTATTGCAACAGGTAGCGGGACTTCAATTTTACAGGTAAATAATCTTTTGAAGCAATTTGATGAAATGCGTAAGATGATGAAGAAAATGAATACGATGCAGGCAGCCGGAAAAATGAGCAAAGCACTACGCCGTTAATCATTTAAATCTGTAAGGCATTTTAATTTTCAACATCAAATTTATCCATGAAGCGACTTCTGATCCTGATTGTGTTTTTTTTAGTTTGCGGCTGTGAAGGATTGATGGCGCAGGGTTCGGTTGGTTATTATCCATGGAGCAATTTGTTAACGATAAGTACCAATCCGAGGAAGATATTTTGGGTAGATAGCCGTTTTCAAACGAATTCATTGTTCAGCAGTCTGAGTGTTGATATTCTTCCGATGATCAATTTTAAGAGAGGGGAAGTTACACAATGGTATATTGGCGGCGGTGTGAGGTTAAACCCTTTGTATCGTATCGCTGATGCAAATGCAGATCTCGTAACGATTGACGGATATTCGCTGAATGTTGGTGTCCGCATTAAACCTTTACCCCAAAACCGGAATATTCAACTGGCACTGGAATTAAACCCATATGTTAAAGATAAATTTGACAGTGGTGTTCTGAAAAGTCATTTTGGTGTTGTTTATGTTTTCACCAAAAAGAAAAAGAAAATCGAGGACGCCGCTCAATAAGATTTGAATAAAATATAAAAAACCTGAACAGAGCTTCGTCTCTATTCAGGTTTTTTATACTAAAAGCTATTTTTTAGATTCTAATTCCCTCCTCTTCCCGCCTTGTAAGCGTCATATTCAGCAAGAAGTTTGGCTACATCATCTGCACCATCAAAGTCCAGATTTTCTTCTTTAATAACATATTGCATTTTATTTTTTTCATCCGAAAGCACTTTCAAAAAACTGTTCCTGTCTTTTAACTGAATCGGATTCAATTTATCTCCTTTCAGGATATAAAGACTTTCTTCCGCCGCGTTGCTTCCGGATTTTTTAAAATGTTTTAAAAGTTTAGTATTCCCATCGTACAAAACCTGGTAAAAACTTTTATCAGTCAATCCGGCTGCGCCAGGAAATCCTCTTTTAAAAGTATACAGGGCAGTACCCGTTGGTATATTGAACTCCATGATCTCCGGTCCGAGCACATAAGCGCTTGAATCATTTTTATAGACAATTTCGTCTTTGGCCATGTTATAATTGAGCAAAACACCGTCGTAAGGTTTTCCCGATTTATCCCTGACCAAACCTCTATACCACTCCTGGGTCAGGTATGGTGAATTATCACTCGTGTATTGCACTTCTTTCAACGGAGTGCCCGTAAGTCCTGTCGAATCCTGGGCCTGCACATTCATTGTAAATAATAAAGCGGCAATGAATAAAATCGGGTTAACTTTTTTCATATTATGATTTAGTTTATACTGTAAATTTGACTTATTCCATGGTCTGTTATTCTGGTGTATGGTTAAAGTTGATAAACAAATTGGTTTATTCCTTTCAATCGCTTAGATTCCCTACCATCTTTATGTACTTTTGCCAAAAAAATTGTACCCGCGCTTTTGAACTTAAACGAACAACTCATCCATATACGCCAAAGCCTGGGAGGAATCACTCCTGAGATTTTCCTGGCCGTGTTTTTCTGTTTTTTTCTTTTTTCCGAATTAGTTTTATTTAAACAATTCGAAAAAAAGAGGGCGTCTTTCTGGCTTCAAAATCTGGCTCTTGCCGGAAGTTTAGTAGCACTAATCCTGGTTTTAGGACAATGGAATGACAAACCTTCATTCCGGTTTCATCCACTATTATTTCTGGACCATCAGGCAGTTTTCTTCAAAGTGATGATTATCCTGACCTGGATTTTCTCACTTATCCACGTCCGGATTCTAAAATATGATTTTCCACCCGAATTTAATGCCCTGCTGATTGCCACTGTGATCGGACTAAATCTGCTCACAATGTCCACACATCTGCTGACGATTTATTTGTCGCTTGAAGTTATTTCTATCAGTAGTTATTTACTTGTAGCCATTTCTCCCTATAAAAAAGCTGCCGAAGGCGGGTTGAAATATTTGCTTTTTGGTGCAGCAAGTTCAGCTGTCATGCTTTATGGAATTTCACTGATTTATGGACTTACTGGAACCATGGATATTACAAGTGAAGCATTGACAGCAGGATTAATGAACAATTCGAATCTGGTTATTACCGTTTCGATTGTTATGACGCTGGCAGGTTTGCTCTTCAAATTATCACTCGTCCCATTTCATGTCTGGACGCCGGACGTGTACGAAGCGGCTCCTACTCCACTGGTTTCATTTCTTTCTGTTGCACCAAAAGCGGCAGTCATTTTGGTTTTAATGCGTTTGGCTTCCGTATTACCGGCGCAGTATTTTCCAATCCTCGGTGGCATTGCTTTGATCAGTATAACAATCGGAAATGTAGCTGCTTTATGGCAGACCAACGCCAGAAGATTATTGGCATATTCTTCGATTGCCCAAGCCGGATATTTACTGGTAGGCGTTGCATCTTACAGCCGCTTCGGATTTGAGACGGCTGTTTTCTATACAGCATCATATCTTATTGTGAATATGGCTGCATTCTTTTTGATTGATTTATTACAACCTAAAGCTATAACGGAGTTATCCGCCTTCGAAGGTTTGGGCAAAAAAAATATGTGGATTTCAGGTGTTTTGACAGTGGTTATGATCGCACTAGCCGGATTACCTCCAACAGTAGGTTTTACAGCAAAATGGCTGATATTCTCTGCACTTTGGGACAGCTACCACGACCAGGGATTTCCATGGATGCTTTGGCTTATGATCGGAGGAATTTTGAATGCAGCAGTCGCGCTTGCTTATTATTTGAGATTGCCCTATTTGTTATTTTTCAAAAATTCGAATCCGGAAAATTCGGTTTCAAATAATGGTGCTACTGGAAAGATTATTGCAGGTATCTTTCTGGCCGCAGTCGTTTTGTTGTTCTTTAATCCCGAATGGATAATGAGGTGGATTTCTGCTTTTTGACACTAATAATCCTGAAAACCACTAATCTGCTTTCTGCTTTTTGAGCAAATTTTCCGGGATAGGATGTTGTTTCAAAAACTCAATGGCATTTTGCTTCTTTTGCAAGAAAAATGAATCATTAGAAATATCAGGTAACTTTCTGCTGATATTACTTTTTCCTTTGTTAGCTATAGTCTTCATAATTAATTTCTTTGATTTTATTTCCCAACAGCCCTAACCCTAAACCCATCTTTTCTCAACAAAGCAATAACGCCTTTTTCTCCACCCAAATGTGCTGCGCCAACAGCAATGAAAGTAGGTTTTTCATGTACTACTTTATCAATTCGTTTAATCCATTTTTGATTACGTTGAAAAAGCATAACCTCATCCTGCCCATCCATACCAAATTCACTTTTCAAAGTCAGGTTATATAAACTTTGCAAATCCTGCTTTTTGTACAACTCGACCATGTCATGGAATTCGGATTTTGTTTCTGGTAATTTATCAATCATTGAAAGAAGCATTTCTGCCTGACGATTGTATGGTATGGTATCAAAAATAGCCATTTGCTCTTCAATGGTTTCAAGACCAATCACTTCTGATTTTTGTTTTGCTGCCAGGCTCATTAATGAAATTTCGTATGATTGCGGCTCACATCCAAGTATTTTATTAAACATCGGCCCCATGAGCATAAAGGGTTTGGCTCTTCCAAATGAGGTGATACTCATTCCTAATGAATCCTTATAAAATTGACTCAACTGCGCATATTGGTTTTCAGTAAGAATTCCCTGCAAAGTTTTACCATCAGCCATAAACATTGTTTTTGTCATAGTGCCCATTAATGCCGGATCATCCATATCAATTTCCAGCGCCAACTGCTGGGTTTTTGAAATGGCATTTTTCAACGAATCACTTAGTGAAAAATCGGTCGGACAAATCAGATGTATCGTGCCAAAAAGGTAAGAAGGCTTTGAAAGCCCCTTGCCGGAAATTTCCCAAAGAAGTGAATTTTCCTTAGGTGTATTTTGAGCTGAGACAATTCCAGCCCAGAAAAACAAGCCAATAATTAACGATCTGATCTTCATTTGATAAACAATTAATTTACTATTTCGAGCAAAACAAAGAGACGCAAAGTTTTGGTTATTCCTTGCGTCTCTTCCCTTTTAATTTTCCAAAACTTATTCCTTGTGACTATCAACTTTAATTCGCTCTTCCCGATTAGCCAGTTCCCAGGCCGTGTAAAATACCAGTTTGACAATCGGAGCCTGTTTGTCGAACATGATTTTTTCAACGTCATCGCCCGGACGGTGGTAATCTTCATGAACGCCTGTAAAATAGAAAATCACAGGGATATTTTTCTTGGCAAAATTGTAATGATCTGAGCGGTAATAAAACCGGTTTGGATCTTTTGCATCATTGAAAGTATAATCCAGTTTGTAGTTAACATATTTTTTATTCGCCTCTTCGCTGATCGCATGAAGTTCCGATGATAATTTATCAGCACCGATCACATATACATATTTTGGATCATTTTTGTGGGCCTCATCCACACGGCCAATCATGTCAATATTCAAATCAGCAATCGTATTTGCTAAGGGCAATAATGGATTTTCTGAATAATACTCCGAACCAAAAAGTCCTTTTTCTTCACCTGTAACATTTAAAAACAAAATACTTCTTCTTGGTCCCTTTCCGTCCGCTTTTGCTTTGCTGAATGCTTCTGCAATTTCTACTATGGATACAGTTCCAGAACCATCATCATCAGCCCCGTTATTGATTTCTCCATTAGCCGAAATCCCGATATGATCCAAATGAGCAGAAATCACCAAAACCTCATCCTTTTTATCCGTGCCTTCCATAAATCCGGCTACATTTTCGGTATTAACAATTTCCGTTATACGTTCTGCTTTGAAAGATGCCTTACCTGTCAAAGGTTTTGCAGTGGATTTGCTTCCTTTATCCAGATCTGACTTTATTTTGCTGAGTTTTTGAGACGATGTTTTCAGCAAAGAAGCAGCCATTTCAGGCATAATAACAAAAGACGCCATGCCGTTGGGAGACTCTTGAACAGGTTTCAAAGTCGGCGAACTGAATCTTCTGGCCATTACAGCGCGCTGACGAATTTCTTTATCCAGATCCTCTCCACTTTTATCCGTAATAATAAACACATATTTCGCACCTTTTGCCAAAGCTACTTTCACTTTTTGCTGCCATGAAAGCGGTCCGCTCCACTTCGTTTTTTCAGTAGTATTATTTAGAAGAAATTTCCCATCTTCCGATTTAGGCTCTCCCTCAAAAAGAATAACTGACTTACCGGTCACATCAAGATTTGCATAATCATTATACGTACCTTCTTCAATTCCATATCCGGCAAAAACAACAGGCGTTTCAGTTTCTTCCGGAATGCTAATCAGACCGTTAAGATAAAAATCCTTATTAAAAGTATATTTTTTACCATCTATTTTTACAAAAACATCGCCATAGCTGCGTTTGTAAAGTTTGTATTTTTGAAGGTAAGATTTTGCTCCGTCACCATTATCAGCAATAGGCTGTAAACCATAGGACTGAAAATATTTAGAAACATATTCCGCCGCTTTTTTCTGTCCGGGAGAGCCTGTATCACGACCTTCCAGACTATCGGATGCAATAATAACAAGGTGTTTTTTTAGATCCTGAGGTGTTATGCTTTCTGCATATTTTGTCGCATCATCCTGCGCATAGCTCAAAGTCGTGAGCGTCAGGAACATTCCTGCGAGTAGGTTTTTATTCATATTAGGAATTAGAAAAGAAATAGAATTCGTACAAAGGAAATAAAGTCAACGGCGAAAGCCAAATTCTTGTTATGCTTATGAATTTTATTTATCTTGTTCTGTAAATTAAATTTGATTATAACTAAGAGGATTGCCTATTCACCAATAGCACATTATTTAATGTTACTATGAAAAGTTATATCACAGACACTAATCTTGAACGCAGTCAAGTAATTAAAGAAATTGTTTCATTTGCCAGCCTAAACCACGATTGGGACGGATTCGGTGCATTACCTCTTGAAGTGGAAAGTGCAGCAAACGCAATTTCAATTACGAACCGACTTTCGAATTCAGCACTGTCAGGAATCTCTGCGCTTTATCCAAACCCACATGGGACAATATCGATCGATTGGGAAAATGGGTCAAACGAGATTATATCTCTTGAAGTTGGCAACACGTCCTTTTCTTATTATGTGAAACTAGAATCAAGTGAACCCGCATTCTTTGATAATAATAAATTTGGAGAATTAGAAATTGACGACTTTGCAAAACGTGTTCAATCCAATTTAAGTCGCTGATGACGGAAGTACCAAATTCAATTGACAATAATGAGACAATTGTAAGAATCATTTTTTCTCCGATCAATGTTCGGTTCTCTAAAGACAACAAAAAATATGTTCTTCCGAATGCTTTCAAATCACCCGCTGGTTTGGACGAAGTGTCGGTTATTCGCTTAAATCATTCAAATATTGAGTTTTGTAAAAATCACGGCTTTCAAAATCAAAAGCCTCAGGACAAAAGAAGATATTTTGGTATTGCTACTATTAGTGCAAAGCAGATCAAAAGTGCTATGGCAAACATAATCAGCACTCCAAAAAGAAAAAACCCTGCTCATGCAGATATAAAAATTGGTTTTATTCCATTAAAGGGAGAGCCATTACCATCAGAGTTTAAATGTAAAATTGATGAGTTGGCAAGAAGGTCCGTTTTGTATGAAGATATAAATCCAGAAGCAAAAACATGGGAGGGGCCTGAGATAAAAATGTATTAAGTGAACAAGTTTAATCATTTTAATTGTTGTGAAGATGAAGGTTTTTCATAAAAACAGCCAATTGCATCCATCTAATATTTTTCAACACTTTTTGCACTTCTCTTAGCCTAAATGGCGTTTTTGAATTGGTAACAATAAAATAATTGTAAATTACTGTTATTCAGCCAAAAAACTACGTATCTTTGCACCTTATTTCAGAAAGTTCAGCAAGAACACAGCATAGCGGTGAGCCGGGGGGCACCTATTACTGTGCCTGCTGTTAACCGTAAACAATTGACTCATAAAACAATGCAATCCATTCGTAACATCGCAATCATTGCGCACGTTGACCACGGCAAAACAACATTGGTCGACAAAATCATTCATGCTTCGAAGCTTTTTCGTGAAAACCAGGAATTCGGCGATCTGATTCTTGATAATAATGATCTTGAACGCGAACGAGGAATTACTATCGTTTCGAAAAACGTTTCGGTACGTTATAAAGACTACAAAATCAATGTTATTGACACACCAGGTCACGCCGATTTTGGTGGTGAAGTGGAGCGTGTACTTAAAATGGCTGACGGTGTTTTGTTACTCGTGGATGCATTTGAAGGCCCTATGCCTCAAACGCGTTTCGTTTTATCAAAAGCGATTCAGCTTGGTTTGAAACCTATCGTTGTTGTTAACAAAGTTGATAAAGAAAACTGCCGCCCTGAAGAAGTTCAGGAAAACGTTTTCGATTTGATGTTCAACCTTGGTGCAACCGAAGACCAACTTGACTTTACAACCGTTTACGGTTCATCAAAACAAGGCTGGATGGGCCCGGACTGGAGAACTCCTACCGACAACATCACTTTCTTGCTGGATACTATTATTGATCAGATTCCTGCTGCCATTATCCACCCAGGTACTCCGCAAATGCAAATTACGTCTCTTGACTACAATGCATTCGTAGGTCGTATCGCAATTGGACGTGTTTTGCGTGGAACTTTGAAAGAAGGCGCAGCAATGACGCTTTGCAAAGCGGACGGCGTTTTCAAAAAAGTAAAAATCAAAGAACTTCAGGTTTTTGAAGGGCTTGGAAGAGTAAAAGTAACCGAAGTTGAAGCTGGTGATATTTGCGCTGTTACAGGTATTGAAGATTTCGAAATCGGTGATACTTTGGCAGATGCTGAAAACCCGGAAGCACTTCCACGTATTTCAGTTGACGAACCAACGTTGAACATGTTGTTCACAATCAACAACTCTCCTTTCTACGGTAAAGAAGGCAAGTTTGTAACATCTCGTCACTTACGTGATCGTTTGATGAAAGAAACTGAGAAAAATCTTGCACTTCGTGTAGAATCAACAGATACTGAAGATAAATTCCTTGTATTTGGTCGCGGTATTCTTCACTTGTCAGTTTTGATCGAAACGATGCGTCGTGAAGGTTATGAGCTACAAGTTGGACAGCCTCAGGTTCTTTTCAAAACTGACGATAATGGCCAGCGCCTTGAACCAATTGAGACATTGGTAGTTGACGTTCCTGAATCATCTGCCGGTAAAGTAATCGAATTGGCTACTCAACGTAAAGGTGAGCTTTTGATTATGGAACCAAAAGGAGATTTGCAGCATTTGGAATTCGAAATTCCATCGCGTGGTTTGATCGGTCTTCGTTCTAACGTATTGACTGCAACACAAGGAGAAGCTGTAATGACTCACCGTTTCAAAAGCTTCGAACCATTCCGCGGACCAATTCCAGGCCGTAACAGTGGATCGATCATCTCTAAAAACACGGGTGCAGCAACAGGTTACACAATTGACAAATTGCAGGATCGCGGTCGTTTCTTTGTTGAACCAGGTGAAGAAATTTACACTGGCCAGGTAATCGGAGAACATACTCGTCCAAATGATATCGTTGTAAACTTGCAGGAAGCGAAGAAACTGACCAACATGCGTGCTTCTGGTACGGATGACGGACTTCGTATCGTTCCAAAAATTAATTTCTCTTTGGAGGAATCAATGGAATATATCCAGAAAGACGAATATCTTGAAGTTACGCCGCAGAGCATGCGTATGCGGAAAATATATCTTGAAGAAAACGATCGTAAACGTTTCGGTGCTAAAATCGAAATGGTTTAGTCTGATCGCTGAATCAAAATCTTTATTGAAAAGGAGCACAAATTTGTGCTCCTTTTTTTTGTTTTTTTTCATTCTCAGTTTCCTGGTAAATCATAGTAAAAATTTGGAAAGAGACATTTATGCAGGGTCATTGTTTCAACAATGTTAATAACTATAAAATAATATTTTTAAAGAAAATTTTTATACAATTTCAAGATTGAACAGGTTGCATCTTTAATATGTTGAAATCACGTATGTTTGTATTATCAAACAATAAGAATACATTAACATACTTATTATCAGATTATTAATTAGAAAGTAAAATGGCATATATAGAACCGGCTCCGATTAAGGATAAGGAAAATCCGTTGGAGTCTATGATGCAGCGATTTGACAAGGCAGTAGAACTTTTAGGCATTTCCGAAGAAATGTATCATATTTTGAAAGTTCCCCGCAAACAGGTTACCGTAGGAATTCCTGTCACAATGGATTCCGGCAAAATAAAAGTTTTTGAAGGATACCGGGTTATTCATTCAACAATCCTGGGCCCGAGTAAAGGCGGGATTCGTTTTGACCCGGATGTAAATATTGATGAAGTGCGCGCACTGGCTGCCTGGATGACCTGGAAATGTGCCGTAGTAGATATTCCATACGGTGGTGCTAAAGGTGGAGTAGCTTGTAATCCGCGCGAAATGTCTGCCGGGGAAATGGAACGTTTAATGCGTGGTTATACCCTGGCGCTGTTGGATGTTTTCGGTCCTGACCAGGATATTCCTGCACCGGACATGGGCACCGGCCCAAGAGAAATGGCCTGGTTGATGGATGAATATTCCAAAGCGAAAGGAATGACGGTTCAGGCTGTTGTTACAGGAAAGCCACTTGTTTTAGGTGGATCACTGGGTCGCACAGAAGCCACCGGACGTGGTGTTATGGTTTCTGCTTTGGCGGGTATGGAAAAGTTGCGTATCAATCCTTATCGTGCTACGGCAGTTGTGCAGGGTTTTGGAAATGTGGGTTCACATGCAGCCTCCCTTTTACGCGAAAGAGGTGTCAGTATTCACGCAATCAGCGATATTTCCGGAGCTTATTATAATGACAAAGGCATTGACATTACCGCGGCCATAGCTTACCGCGATGCAAACAAAGGCTCGCTGGAAGGATTTACCGGCGCAGAATTAATTTCAGGAGATGAAATATTTTCTTTGCCCGTAGATTTATTGGTGCCTGCTGCCAAAGAAGATGTGATCACCCGCAGAAATGTTGAAAGTATTCAGGCCAAAATGATCGTAGAAGGTGCTAATGGACCAACTTCATTCAAGGCTGATGATATTATCAACGACAAAGGGATCATGGTTGTGCCGGATATTTTGGCCAACGCAGGCGGCGTTACCGTTTCTTATTTTGAATGGGTGCAAAATCGTATTGGATACAAATGGACATTGGAACGCGTAAACCGCAGAACAGACCGGATCATGAAAGATGCATTCGATCACGTTTATGATGTTTCGTTAAAATATAAAGTTTCACTTCGGATAGCAGCTTATATCGTTGCAATTGATAAAGTATCAAGCACTTACAAATTCCGTGGAGGATTTTAAGGAGAAGATTCTTATTAAAAAACGGAGAAGAGCAAATGCTTTTCTCCGTTTTTTGTTATTAAGTTAAAAATTTGATTATCAGTAAATTATCTATACCTTTCTATAAGATTCAACTAAGCTTCCGGAATTATGGAAAATGAATTAGCAGAAATCAAAAATTCCATTCAAGAACGTGGTAAAGGAATATTTATAATTCCTGCTATTGCCAGCACCTGTGCAGTATTAATCTTTTTTATTAATTCCCATTTTCTAACTACCGGACTCTCCATTATTATAATATTCTGCTTATTTCTTTTCACCAATCATTTTCAACTTTCTAAAATCGCAAAAAATATCCATTTTATTATTCCCAGGAATAAAGATGAAATTGATATGGTTTTTAAATTAATACAAAAAGAAAAGGCCATAACCGTCAAGATAACTCCTTACATAATTTTATATACCGGACTTATTTTATGTTGGGCGGGAATTGAAAATACACCTTTCAAATTAATTGAATTTGCTTTTCTGCAATTCGTGGTTTTTACGCTCATCTATATGGATCAGCTTAATTAAAAAGGCTCAAAATACGCCAGCCTTCTCGAAAAGCTTAAAATTTTAAGCTATAAATAATCCATTTTTGAAATTGCATATTATCTAAATATTATTAAACCACGTTCTTACCGGTAAATCGAGATTCATTCCTTTCAGAATGTTAACTTTATCTTTTTATTCGAACAACATTACTGCAACAACTTGCAGACTGAACGTTAAATTCACTTATGTCGCTGAGTCCTCGCTTCATTGCCCTGATACTGGCCTTTATCATTTCCCTCATCACTTCAACTTTTTTAGCCTTTGTGGATGGTGTCAATAAAAGTATGCTTTTTGTAGTCGCCACGGCCTGCTTCATAACTTCCTTTTTCCTGATTCTTTATACGATTGATATTATTGTTTTCAGGGAAGTAAACAAAATGTACCGTACAATTCACAAGCTTAAAATGAAGGATTTTAATATGGTTCCGCGTAAAAAGCTGATACAGGAACTGAATCCTCTGAAAACGCTTAACGATGAAATTTTTGTTTATGTTTCTAAAAAACAAAAGGAAATTGATGAACTGAAAAAACTTGAATTATTCCGTCGTGAATTTCTGGCGGATGTTTCTCACGAATTCAAAACACCCATTTTTGCTGCGCAGGGATTTATACATACACTTTTAGATGGCGCTATGGAAGATGAAAATGTCCGTGAGCGTTTTTTGAAAAAAGCTGCTAAAAATCTGGACAGTCTGGACGTACTGGTGAAAGATCTTCTCGTTCTTTCTCAAATGGAAACTGGTGATATCAAGATGAATATAGCGCCCGTGGACATGCACCAGCTCAGTCTGAATATCTTCGGACGATTAGAAAATATTGCAGAGGACCGGAATATTGTCCTCAAAGTAAAACCTGATGACATTGCAGAAGTCTGGGTAAAAGCAGATCTTGACAGGATTGAGCAGGTCATGTTAAACCTGATTGAAAATGCAATTAAATATGGAAATGAAGGAGGAAAAGTAATTGTACATTTTAATAGCGGTAAAAAATTCGTAGAAATTTCTGTCCGTGATAATGGTCCGGGTATACCACCGGAACACTTAACCCGTATATTTGAGAGATTTTATCGTGTGGATAAAAGCAGATCCAAAGACCGCGGCGGCACAGGTCTGGGTCTGGCGATCGTGAAACATATTATCAATGCGCACGATACCAAAATTGCTGTGATGTCAAAACCGGATAAAGGCACAACCTTTACATTCAAACTTGAAAAAGTTTATCAAAATACGACTCACGCCGATCACGAGGAATCCTTTATTACACAGACGAATTCTTAATTTATTTACCAACCCATAAATTTTTTCTCATGTTTGTTCATAATGTATTTTTTTGGCTTAAAGATAAAGAGAACGAAGAAGCGCGTAAAACACTGCACGAAGGCATTAAATCGTTGGAAGCGATCGAGTCAATCAAGTCGGTTTATATCGGAACGCCAGCTTCAACCCGCAGACCTGTAATCGATGCAAGTTATGATTTCGCTGAAATTTTAATTTTTGATGATGAAGCCGGACATGATATCTATCAGGTTCACCCGTTGCATAAAAAGTTTGTTGAAGATTACGCACATCTTTGGGAGAAGGTTTTAATCTACGACGTAGAAGCTTAACAAATATTCACAAAAAAGATATCCACAAGTTATCCACAACATACATGTGGATAACTTGTGGATATTATGTTAATGAGTGCCTGATTTGACCAATAGAAGGCTTTTCTAGTTGTCAACAACTGTTGATAACTTTTTTCATGTATCTGATGCATTGTAACTATTCCATATTATTTATTGTTATATGATCGTTACAGTTTGACAACATTAAACAAACGAACCATGAAAAAGATCAGAATTGCCAGTTTATATATAGGAATACTTATCGCGGCTATGAGCGTATCATCCTGCGTTTATCATTCCCGCGCTCCATACTATGACAATGGATACGGATATGGCGGCGGTTATGGATACAGAGCACCGGGGCCTGTTGTGGTAGTAAGACCTACGCCACCGCCACGACCAATTTATAGAAATAATTACCGGTCCAGAAGAAACTACGACAGACATAGCTACCGCAGTTACAACAGACAGAGAGGTAACCGTTATGGCCATAACGACCGTGGACATGGTCCACGTTAATTGATAGTTATCAACAAAAGAAGCCGGGAAATCAATTTCCGGCTTCTTTTGTTTTACGGTTTTTTAAATCACTTCGCCCCGTCAATTCCAGATTTAGATGTTTTCACTTCAACCGGTGCTTTAAATTTCGCATTCTCAATTTTCATTACCACGGCATTAGGCCATCTGCGATTGGTGTAAAAACGCTGTCCGTTCACCGCACTTATTCCCAAGCCTATTGGCGTTGCCGCAACTTTCACCGATGCATCGAAATTATTCACGTATTCTACCAATTCACTTTTATATCCCAGAATACTGACTTTGGTTTTAGCATTTCCTTCGATCATTGGTAAAAGAAAATCCTTTCGCTCACCATATTTCCACTCATCAGGAGAACTTCGCGTAACAAAAGCATAAATATATTTACCATCGTTGGACTGTGTGAACCAGATATTTTTATCATGGATCACGGGTAATGGTTTCACTGCATAAATCGATTCGCGGTTTGCAAAATTCCAGAGGGCAATTTCCCTTAGCAGACTTTCCTGCTCAATCTGAATTTCACCATTGGGTTTCGGGCCAACATTCAGAAGAAAATTTCCACCCTTGGCCCGGATTTCTATTAACATGTTGATGATCTCGGTTCCCGATTTTTGCGGATCGTTTGTAGGCTTATATTGCCAATCCGTCCCCATCGTATAACAGGCTTCCCATGGACGCGGTGATGCCTTGTCAGGAATATTTTGTTCAGGCGTGTTCATAGCGTCCCTCGTAATAACCAGATCGGGATTGATACTCCATGCATATTCACGAAGTCCGTCTCCCGGACCGTCAAAAAACATGATATCAATTTTTCCATAATTTGTCAGCAGCTCTTTCACCTGCTGTTTGTCATATTCCATCAGCTTAGGATTATTCATCGGGAATTGTTTCTCATTTTGAAGTCTTCCCAATGGAATATTGTTTTGATGAAAAAACAGAAAATCTTCCGGAGAAAAGTAAATTCCGATTGCAATTCCCTGCTTGCGAAATGCTTCGATAATTTCCTTGGTTACATCTCGTTTGAAAGGCGTATTCATGACATTGAATGTTGTTGACTTTGTATCAAACATGCAAAATCCGGAATGATGTTTGGTTGTGAAAACGACATATTTCATACCTGCCAGCCGTGCCAAAGTCGCCCATTCATCCGGATCAAATTTCTTTGGATTGAAAAAAGCGGGCAGTTCTTTCATATATCGATCTACATATTCATCAGAAGCTCCGGCAAGAGAATGACTGATAACGGCACCTAATGAAACGTCAACATTCCAGTGAATGAACATACCAAAACCCAGATCCTGAAACCATTTTACACGTTCAGGATTGTTGACAATCTGCTGCTGTGATTGAGCAAAAAGGGAAAAACTGCAAAATAATGCAAGAAAAAAAATTCGTCTGATCATTTGATTAAAATTCTGGATATAAGTAAAGGATGCATAAAGCCATATAAAATACTCTAACCTTTTTGTTTTTTGTTTATATACTATGGCAAAATAGAGCATTTGCAAATTTGTTTGTAAAATTGCACCTTCCTCCTTACTACACCTTTTGATATGCTTGCATTTGCCATTATCGCTTACTTATTACTTAATCTTGGAATCGGCTTGTGGGCTTCCCGCAGAGTAAATACCACAGCAGACTTCGTACTGGCAGGCAGGCGTTTACCTCTTTTTTTAGCGGCATCGGTAACTTTTGCAACCTGGTTTGGTTCGGAAACCATCATGGGCGCTCCGGCAGAATTTATCGAGCATGGCGTGTTAGGTGTCATTGAAGATCCGTTTGGAGCGGCACTTTGTTTGTTTCTGGTGGGACTGTTCTTTGCCAGAAAATTTTACAAAATGAATATCATCACATTTTGCGATTTCTTTAAAATACGATACGGCCGACCGGCAGAATTGCTTTCTGCATTAATGATCATCCCATCCTATTTCAGCTGGATCGCTGCACAATTACTCGCAATGGGCATTGTTTTGAAAGTTATTTTAGGCTGGTCACTAACTGAATGTATCTTACTAAGTTCTTTCGTAGTGATTTTATATACCATCTGGGGAGGCATGTGGTCTATTTCCGTCACCGACTTTTTACAGACCATTATGATCATTGGTGGTTTGCTGATCGTCGCTATCGTTTTATACCTGAAAGTTGGTGGTTTTGAGCCACTTTTAAATGCCGCACCAAAAGATTTTTTCAGGGTTTACCCACAATTTACTTTCAAGGATTCTCTCGAATATTTTGCCGCCTGGATTACGATTGGGCTGGGATCAATTCCTCAGCAGGATGTCTTTCAAAGAGTAATGTCCGCCAAATCTGCAAAGGTTTCTGTAAGAGCAACGCTACTATCATCATTTATGTATCTGACTGTTGCTTTGCTCCCCTTGTTTATCGGACTTTGCGGACATCATCTGTATCCGGAATTAGGGAACGATCGCCAGATGATTATCCCTAATATGGTTTTACTTCATACCGGTTTGCCTCTGCAAATCCTTTTCTTCGGCGCGTTGGTTTCAGCCATTTTAAGTACGACGAGCAGTGCCATTATGGCCCCCGCAGCTATTTTGGGAGAAAACGTGATCAAATTTTTTCGCCCTGAAATTACGGACAAACAGTTATTACTTACTATCCGAACCGGGATCGTAGTCATTACTTGTATATGCATATTCATGGCGGCCACACGTGAGAGTATTTTTGACCTTGTAGCCGAGTCTTCTGCTTTCAGCCTCGTTTCGCTTTTCATACCATTAACCGCCGGTATATACTGGAAACGGGCTAACCAGCCGGGCTGCATTTTATCGATGATAGCAGGATTAACAATCTGGATGTTGTGTGTGTGGATGGAAACAGAATACCCGCCGATTCTCTATGGTCTGCTGGCAAGCGGTCTGGCAATGGTTTTCGGGATATATTTTGGGAAAGTCTTTAAAAATAATACTTTGATAAGTTCAGCCGAATGATCTATCAGATGTTATTTTAAGACCATAAACAAAGAACTTCCATAAGGCGCTGTTGGCAGAAAGACACTTTCCATATCTGTAATTGTCTTCAGAATCCCGTTGATAAAATCTCCGGGATAACTAACATCAGAATGTAACTCATCCTTTTTTATTTTCCCGGAACGCATCTGATACCGCTGCCATTTTCTGACCAGCCAAATGGGTAGTGAAAGAAAAAACGGCCAGTATGTATGATTGTCAATTTTTAAATCCGCAGCCTTGGTATAAGCAGCAAAATCTTTCAATACAAAACGTCTTGAACTTCCTACTGCGACATCGTGCGTTCCAGAAAAAGCTTCATGCGCATGAATATTGATTAAAATCAAACCATTCGCGTTCAGCCGTTTCTTAAACGACTTTAATGCGTTGATAATCTCTGTATCACTTAGAAAGTAAAGCGCATCGTTACAACATATGACATCAAAAGTCTCACCTTCTTTAAAAGAATTAACATTCTTCAAATCACCAAAACTTACATCCAGATTTCTTTCTTTTGAAAAATCGATTGCATGTTGTGAATAGTCAAATCCTGTTAAATTAAGGTAACCATTAGTTTCAAAAAAAGAAAGAAGTCCGCCCGTCCCACAAGCCGCATCCAGAATCCTGATGTTTTTATCGCTTTTAAAGCGTTTCTTAATTTGGTATAAAACCCTTCCATGAAGAACCTGGTACCACCAAAGTTTTTGTTCAACCTCGAACATCCGCTGATATTCAGCCCGGTTATCAATCATAGAATATTTTCGCTATTGTATTTAATAACATACTGCGGCTGACCACTTTGCGCCATAAAACTTTTACCGATATATTCTCCCAAAACGCTTAATAGTGTACACTGAATTCCGCCGATAAATAAGACCGCCGCTGTAACCACCTGCCAGCCTTTTGGATCCGGGCCAATAATCCATTGACCCGATAAAAACAGAAGAAAGAAAAAACCAAGTCCGAATAAAGCCAGGCCAATCGGCATAAAAAGGCGGATGGGGAGCGAGGAATAGCAGAATAAAATGTTTAAAAACAGTGATATGAGCTTGCGCCAGGTGTAGTTTGAAGTGCCTTCCTCGCGTTTTTGATGATGAACCTGTACCGTTCCTATGTTTTTAGTGATCCTGAAAATCAGCCCGTCAATATAAGGATACGGCCCTTTGTATTTAATTATTTCCTCTACTACCTCCTTTCGAATTAATTTAAAGCTTGACAAGTACAAATTCTTTGGTTTATTCAATGAATAACTGGTGATCCAGTTAACCAGCCGACTGCCAAGATTCCGATATACGGCATGTTCCTTTTTAGAATAATAGGTGTAAACAACATCATAATCTCCCTTTTCCGCTTCATTGACAAGGTTAATAATTTCATCCGGAGGATTTTGAAAATCGTCATCCACCATGACACAAAATTCTCCCTTGGCCCAGTTCAATCCGCACATGACAGCATTGAATTCTCCATAGTTCCGGCGTAAGGCTATAAATCTTACATTACTGAATTGGGCCGACAGCCGGGTGCAAATTTTATTGGAACCATCAGAACTTCCATCACTGATCATGACAATTTCAAATGAAATATCTTTTAGTTCGTGTTGTAATTTAATAACCAGCGATTCAATTGATGCTTCGCTGTTGTAAACCGGTATGATAACGGATAGTTTCATTGAGGATTTTCAAACGAATTTACTGCGTTGATGATATGAGAAACTTCCTGATCCGTCAAAACCGGATTTAATGGCAAGCTTACAACCTGATTATGAATTTTTTCGGTAATCGGTAATTCCAAATGATTCAGGTCTGCATAAGCTTTTTGCTTGTGAACCGGTAATGGATAATGCACATTGGTTTGCACGCCAGCCTTATCAAGATGATGAACCAGAGCCGCTCTATTGGTATGTCTTATCACAAATAAATGCCATGCGTCTTCATATATTCGGTCCGCAGGAGGTAAAACAAGATTCTCTGGTTTAATTTCAGCAAGATAACGTCTGGCTATTTCACGGCGTCTGGCATTATCGCTATCAAGAAAAGGTAATTTAACATTCAAAATAGCAGCCTGAATTTCATCCAAACGACTATTAACTCCCTGATAATCGTTTTTATATCTTTCCTTAGACCCGTAATTTCTCAGATATTGTATTTTCTCTGCCAGTTCGGTATCCGAAGTTGTTACCGCGCCGGCGTCTCCAAGAGCACCCAGATTTTTTGTCGGGTAAAAACTGAAAGCCGTGGCATGCGCTATACTTCCCACTTTTTTGTTTTGGTAAAATGCTCCGTGAGCCTGCGCCGCATCCGTTACCACTTTCAAATTATTTCTATTCGCAATATCCATGATAACGTCCATCTCACAGCTCCTTCCATAAAGATCCACGCACACAATTGCCCGGGTTTGAGGGGTGATCTGCGCCTCGATTTGGCCCGGATCAATCAACATAGTAACAGGATCCGGCTCCACCAAAACGGGAATCAAATTTAAGTAACTAACCGGTAACACTGATGCTATATACGTATTGGCCGGGACGATAATTTCACTATCCTCCGGAAAATCATAAGCACGCAAAATCAGACCTATTGCATCAAGGCCATTTGCAACACCAACACAATATTCTGCATCACAGTAGTCAGCAAACGACTTTTCAAAAGCCTGCAACTCCTTACCTAAAATATACCATCCAGAGCGCAGAACGCGTAATGAAGCCTCTTCAATGGCTCCAAGACAGGGTTTATTAATCTCATTCAAATCCAGAAAAGGAATCATACTGACAGCTCCTGCTTATGCATTAAGTAGGGCTCATCAATATAATCTGCCCGGTCATAATATTCATTTGACAACACTAAAAGAATGGCATCCTCTGAGAATGAATCCATTACGTGCCAATCTTTTGGTTCTAAAATAAGGCAGGTTGTGGGGCTGTTTAAGGTATAATGTTCTTCCAGAATTCCATCATTATTATAAATGTGGCAACTGCCATGAAGACAAATCAAAGCATTCCAGGCAGTATGGTGCCGGTGCCCACCCCGGCTCATTTCAGAAGCTCCATAGATATAAAATACCCTTTTGATTGTACCTGGCATAACCTTTTCAAAAACAGTCAGGTTACCGGAATCAGAATTAAATGTGTCAAGTTGTAATAATGTAGGCATAGATGTGTCAATTATATTGAGAAATATAAATCAAGAATTCTGTGCTGATTTAGCCAGGTTAAAATCAAAGTTCCAAAATAAAACGCATTAACCTTTTAAGATAATATTATTTTATCTGATTGATCGTGTATCGTACCAGTGAATAAATTTTAATTAAAAAAACTCCATCCCATCCAGTAATCCAGTAACATAAAAACCCTGACGGGAAAGGGCTCCATCCACAAAATTCTATTATATCCCATGTAATAAACCATCGGATGAATTACGCAAACAACTGCGGTAAAAAAGAGTATTAGCCTGATTGATCTTAATGAAACTGTTTGAAAAAGCACATAAAGGGCCATCAATAAAAACGGAAATCCATAAGATAATGCGCGGTCAATATCATGAACATAAATACCTGAGGCTACTAAAACTACAAAACCCACGGTTAAAACCAATAATAAATTAAATCTTTTGGTGAGCCACAAGGCCAGGATTGCTCCGCCCATAAGCAGCCACATACCTTCAAAAGCCGTCCATAAGCTGCTTCCCAGGCCATAACGATGTGCATCCGCAAACAAAACCGGCGTACCTAAGGTAGAATAACTGTGATTGGGAAAATACTTTCCTCTGACATAAATGCGAACGGCAAAATAAAATATCCAGGCTAACCAGACCCAGGTATTAGTACCCAAAAACATGTTTTTCAGGAGTGTCACAAAGCGAAAATCTTTAAGCTCGTAAGCCTTGATCAACATATGAAAAAGCAATAAATAACCTCCGGCAATAACGGCCCGCTCGTCTGTAAAAAAAGCAACCTGTAATGCTGAAAAAATGATGACAGGATTGCGGTTCAGTAAAGCAATAAGTAAAAAAAAGAACGCGAAACCGTCGCCATAGCCATAAATATCCGCAAATGTCCAGGTACAAACGAAAATATTGGCTATTGAAATAACAAATAAACTCGTCGTGATTTTGTCATTTGAAACAGCATAAATCCACTGCGCCACTTTGTAAATAAAGAGGATACCCAAAATGGATTGCAATAAAACAATGATGATAATATTATGGCCTGTAAGAAAAGACAAGATGGGCAGTACCCAACGAAAAATCATATTTTCGCGGCGCACATCATAATCCATATCCCTGGGATGAAAGAGATCATGACTTTGATTTTGAATAAAAACCCACGCATCGAGTTTCATTCCGTGCTCGCTAAGATGCCCGAGAAGTAGTGTATATGGAGGAAAAGCAAGAAATAGCGAAACGAGTACAGAGAAAGCCACAAGTTTCCAAAGCCAATATTCGGACGCAAGATGAGATTCAATTCTCCGGCCCAAAGAATGGTAAAAATCCTCAAATAGCATGTTTGTTTGTTAGGGTATTAATAACGTTCTATAAAGATACCGGTTAACATCGGACAATTCCTAACCCCAGCTTGTCATAATTTTGCTTCCTTCTTCACTTTCCACGATTCTCAGATAGGTCTGAATTTCTTGTTGCAGATCTTCAACGTGACTGATAATCCCAACAATCCGGTTTTCCTTTCGAAGCGATTTAAGCGTTTCAAAAACAGTTTGCAATGCATTTTTGTCCAGAGAACCAAAACCTTCATCTAAAAAGAAAAAGTTATGTTTTGACTCGTTTCTGACGTGGATATGATCTGCCAGTGCAAGGGCAAGCGACAAAGCAGCCTGGAATTTCTGTCCGCCAGAAAGCGTTTTCAACAACCTCATATGGCCTCCATTCAACAAATCCCTAACCCAAAAACTATTTCCTTCTCCCAGCTCCAGATGAAGCTGCTGATGTGTCATCTGGTGAAAACGTTCGTTGGCTGCGTGAATTAAATTTTGCAGATAAATGCTTGATGCATAATCTACAAATCCACTGGAACGGAACAATCTTGCAAGGTCGTCCAGATGTTCTTTTCGCAATTCAAGCCTGGTTTTATCCTTTTGAAGTGATTCTTTTTTGGCAAGATCTCCGGCCATCTTTAACAGCAAACCATCCAACCGGCCCTCTTCTTTTCTTTTGTTATTTAAACTCAGTGTCAAACTTTCCTTATTTGCCAGTATAACCGCATGTTTTTCGGAATCGTAATGCTGATCTGCATTTTCAATTTTCAAGGCATCCAGATCCCTTTTGGCGTTACTTAATGTGTTTTTATATTGATCAATAATTTTGCGTTCCTGATCAATACTAAGCGGTTTTTGAAGAATATTATTAACCCAATTCTCCGACTCAAACTGATGTATTTTTAGTTGATTTCCAATTTCAACCTGTGCAGTAGCCAGCTCAGTCCGATTCCTTTCAAGGGTTTCCTGCAAAATATTCTGACTGCCGGAAATCATATCTTTTTCCTTTTCCAGGACATCGAGTTGCTTTTCAGTTTGCTCGTATAGCCGGTTCAGCTCTTTATACTGGTTTTTCAGCACTTCGATTTTCTCTGAAATAACTGTTTTATCCAGTGCTTCAAAATGACTTAAATCAACTTTTTCAAGCTGCCCGGATAACGTAGAAATTGTATTTTCAATTCTTATGATTTCGTTTCTTAGATTTTGCAGCGGCTGTTCAATTTTTTCAACTTTCTCTTTTGTTTCCGCTTCTATTAACTGAGCTGCCTTTTTGATCTCTGATTCATTTTCCTTGATTTCGGCCTGAATTTTTACTACTTCATTGAAGTGCTTTTCAAAAGCTCCGCGATTGTTTTTATCGAATTTTGGCCAGATAAATGATTTGTCATGCGTTTCGATTTTGGCTCTAACCTCAGTATAGCGTTGTTTGATCGTGCTTTTCTGCTTTTCCAGGCTTTCAATCTGGTTAAAAATCCTTTCTACCGGCGACAGGAACTGGCGGATGGCCTGTTCCTGTTTTTGCAAATTAATTCGCTGAACTTCAATATTTTTTATCTCTTCAAAAACAGAATCATCCTCGTGCAAAACAGACGGATGATGTTCTGCGCCGCATAACGGGCAAGGTTTGCCGTCTTCCAGACTATTGGCAAATCTTTGTAAAGCCAATCTGGTATTTGCCAGCACCAGTTTTTGATTTAAATCTTCACTTTCCCTTTCATTCACTAATAAATAATTGGAAACTGAATTCCGGATCATTTCCAGATTTGCTTCCGGAATAATTTGCAAAGAAAAAAGCTGATTTGCTTCCTGTATTTTTGTTTGTAAAAGCTCCTGCTGTTTTACAATTTCTGTCTGCAAATCGTCTGCTTCTTTTTTGATAACAATACGATTTTCCGTTAAACTATCCGAAGTTGTATACCAAACTTTAATATGGCTAAGTTCCTGAATATCTGACAAACCCGATTTTCTTTTTTCATTTAATTCCTCTTTTTCCAGCTTCCGGAATTTCAGTAATTCTATTGCTTTTTCTTTCTCCAAAAGCTTTACCTCCCCGCGAACCAGTGCACCTTTATTTTTTTCTAATGTCGTTTTATTTTCAACAATCTGAATCACTTTTTCCAACTCTTCGGCAGTATCAAGCAATTCTTCACGTTTTTCGTACTGAGGCTGAATTTTGGCCAGCACCTCCCGTTGCCGGGTTAGTATAGAATCCAGTTCTGTATTTCTACGAAAGTTTTTATCAAATGACTGACTATCTCTCTCAATAGCAATTACATATGACTTTTTCCTATCGAAAAGTGATTTAAAATGCAGGGAGCAGATTTCAAAAACCCGGAGCGTTTCTTCACGCAGTTCCATATCCGCCTTTTGCGATTCCAGCGAGATAATCTGGCTATTAAGCTGTTGCAGCTTTTCCGCAGTAAGTTTTAATTTTTGGAATTGATTTTCAAGATTAGTTTGCGCGATAAGTTCTTCGTTAACTGATTTAATCAGTTGTCTTACCTCTTCTCTTTTAGTTTCTTCGGCAACAATCATTTCAGATGTTACCTCACCCAATGTTAATAACTGGCCGTCCAGATTTGATAGTTCCAGATCGTTCTGTTTGCTCAGCGTGCCTACTTTCCGGCTCAGATCGTACTTTTCCAGCTGGAAAAGTTCTTTCATCATTCTTGTTCTTTCAGCATCTTTCAGTTCAATAAACTCCTGAAAACGACCTTGCGGAATGATGATCGTCCGGCGGAAATTATCATAACTTAATCCAATAATCCGCTCCGCATTTTCGTCATCCGGAAGCGGTATCCAAACTCCTTCGACCGATTTATATGCTTTTCTCTCAAAAGTTTTTACATCCTTAAAATTCTTGCTGTTCCTTTTTCCTTTGACAGTAAACCGGTACAATTCCGCTGGTTTTCCTGCAATACACTCAAAATCGATCAGCAATTCATCCGACCGCAGGTTCATCATATTATAAGTACGGTCGTCGCCGGAACGATTCAGACGCTCCGTATCTCCATAAAGTGCAAAGGTAATTGCTTCCAGAATTGAAGATTTCCCACTTCCTACTGCACCGAAAATACCGAATAGTGAGGCATCCGTTAATGCATCAAACTGGATTTCCTGTTCGGACTGGTAAGAATATAAACCTTTGATTTTAAGATATTTGGGAATCATAGCAGGGCTTTCGGCCGTCAGCAGTCGGCTATCGGCTTAATAAAGGGTGATAAATTTTGATAAGCGTATTAATGACTAAGGTCAGAAGCCGATTGCTGACTGCCGAAAGCCGACGGCCCCAACAAATCTTCCAGATAAACCCTGTCATTACTCAATCTCGGCACCTTATTCTGACCACCCAGTTTATTGCGTTTTGACATCCAGTTGTAGAAAGTGTTGGCAGGTGCAAAATGTACGATTGGAGACAACAAGGCCATATCCTTATACCTTTTTGCATCATAATCAGAATTCACTTCACGTAAAGTCTCGTCCAGAATTCTGGTAAATTCATCATGATTGTCAGGCTCTTTTGTAAACTCAATGATCCATTCATGCCGCCCGCGCGAACCATCGCCCATATAAACTGGTCCGGCAGTGTAATTGGCTACCAGCGAATCAGTATTTTGCGCAGCAATTTTAATGGCGTGATCTGCATTTTCCACAATCACTTCTTCTCCGAAAGCATTGATAAAATGTTTGGTCCGTCCACTGACTTTTAATCGAAATGGATATTTGGAAGTAAATTTAACAGTATCGCCAATCAGATATCGCCACAAACCCGCGTTTGTAGAAATAACCATTGCGTAATTTTTTCCAACTTCTACTTCATCGAGCAAAAGTGCTTTTGGATGCTGCTTTCCGACTTCCTCCATCGGTATAAATTCGTAAAAGATGCCATAATCAAGCATCAACAGCATTTCTCCGACCTTGGTAAGATCATCCTGAATAGCAAAAAAACCTTCGGACGCGCTGTAAGTTTCAAGATATGTTACATGTTCTGAAGGAAAATATTTCTGTGTGAACAGATCACGATATGGTTCAAAAGATACGGCACCATGGACAAAAACTTCAAAATCAGGCCAGACTTCAAGCATATTTTTCTTTCCTGTTTTGGCAAGAATCTGATCAAGCAAAACGATAGTCCAGGTGGGCACGCCAAGGATACTGGTAACATTTTCCTGCGAGCAAATCTCAGCCATTTTTTCAAGCTTACTTTCCCAATGGTCCATCAGCGCCACTTCCAGCGGCGGTGTCCGCATGAACTCGCCCCAGGCCGGAAGGTTTTGCATGATCACGGCAGAGACGTCACCAACCTGAGTATAATCATCAAAGGGATTTGCGTGCAGCGTACCGCCAATCGATAAACCTTTCCCATCAAAAACTCTGGTTTCAGGTCGGTTATGGATCAAAAGCGTCATCATATCCTTGCCGCCTTCATAATGACATTCTTCCAAAGCTTCCGGTGAAACGGGTAGAAATTTGCTGCGAGCATTTGTCGTTCCTGACGATTTTGAAAACCACTCGATCTGCGATGGCCAAAGAACATTCGGCTCACCTTTTAAAACACGCTCGATATAAGGATATAATTCTTCATACGAAGAAACCGGAACCTGCTCCTGAAATTCCTTGATCGTTTTTATTTGACCAAAATTATATTTTGCTCCCCATTCCGTATATCTGGCTGTTTCTATAAGCTCAAAAAAGATACGTTGCTGGGTTTCAATGGGGTTTTTCATAAACTGCTCTATCCTTTCGAAGCGCCGCTTCAAAAACCAGACAGTCATATTATTCACCAGCTTCATAGTAATCAGGTTGTTGATGTAATCCGTTTGCGGAATTTCTCAAAAATAACAAAATAAATGGAGAGGAAATAAGATTGCAACCTTATTCCCTCTCCATGATATTAAATCTGATTATGCTTTTGTACTAAACTTTCTATAAAGAAAAAGAAGTAGAACAGCACCCAGGATAGCTACGAAAAGACTGCCGATATTAAATCCGTCTACTGCACCAAATCCCATCAGAGAAGATATCCAGCCACCCACAACGGCACCGGCGATACCAATCAATATTGTTACAATAAAACCTCCCGGATCTTTTCCCGGATGTAATGCCTTAGCGATAGCTCCGGCTACCAATCCTACGATAATCCAAGTCAAAATGCCCATAGTGTATTCTGTTTACAGTGTTAGAGATTAGAAAGCTTTTCATAATATTATAAAAAGTATACCGAACCTGAAAATTTCACAAAATTTTACTACAAGCAACACAACCTTATTTAATCAAATAAAGAATTTGCCAGGTTAAATGACTGGATTTCTGAGATTAAGGGAATCGAATTTATTTATCAAAAAACATGTTGCTCCCCCCGGCTTTCCTTTCAATGGTAGACAGTATTTCTACATAAGAAGCAGCTGTCCCGAGCTGTTCCGGCGTTTTGCGGGCCACTGGCGCACCGACGATCCTGGACAAAGCTTCATTTAACAACGGATCTTTTACGCTGCCATAAGGATAAAGCCGGAGTCCTTCTTTTACGCTTATATCCGGCGTAAAACCTGTGGAATAATCGGATTGTTTTAAACTGTTATACGATTTTGTAACAATTGGCTGCAAGCCCCATTTCACTTTTCCTGTTTTATCACTAAGCGTAATCGATCCGACATTTTTACCAACGGTTTTATCTCCAACAAGCGTGACAGTCATATAAGGTTTTAATCCATTGATGAGTAACTCACTTGCTGATGCCGTACGTGAAGAAGTAAGAATGATCAGGTTTTTGAGGCTGGAACCAATATTCTGACTTTTTGTGGAGAATTTATCTTCAAAATAATCATCACCATATTGCTTTTTCAGCACAGGTGTAATGGTCGAATTGTATCCTTTGTAGTAAAACACTTTGCTATCAGAGATATTCTTGCCAATCAGACTGGCCAGATTGGTCGCGGAACTAACGTACCCTCCCGGGTTATAGCGAAGATCCAGAATAAGCGCATTTACATTTTTGGCTTTAAATGCGGCAATCTTATTATCAAGTTCTGTATCATATTCCTTTTTATCACTTCCGTTTTTGCTTGTAATAAATTGATGATAAACCAGGTAACCAATGGTGTTGCTGCCATACTGGAAGGTGGTATCAAAGAAAACCGGATCTTCCTGAAAACTTACCGGTGTCACATCTCTTTTTACAGCTGATTCAATGATTGAATCTTTGTCATTAAAACTTCCCATCGTAAAATTTTTCGATGCATCAGAATAAACCAGATCGTAATAATTTGATGCCGTAAGTTTTTGATCATTAATACGGGTAAAAACGTCTCCCCTTTTGAAACCGGCCAAAGCAGCCGGCGAACCTGGCAAGGTATAAGCCACAATACCGACAATGTTGGAGCCGCCGGTGGGGTAATAAAAGAGCTTTAATTCCATACCGGTCGTTTTTGTTGATCCGCTTAATTCTGCTTTCAGGGCGTCAGCATCACTTTCAATCCATGAAAAACGGTCCCCGTCCGGGCGAAGTGTGGCGTCAAATTTGTATAACAAAGAATTGAAAAAGGCTTCCGGCTCCAAAGTCAGGTCGGGCGAGGTTGTTATTTTATCATTCCAGTAATACCAGGTTTTCATCTGATCCAGAATCCATTGATTGGTTTCGGTACTTGTAGCAGGATCTACATTTTTCTCACGACAAGCTGCAAGAAATCCGGTTATAAGAAATAATAAAATAAAGGCCTTTTTCATTAAGTTGATCTAGTTTGTTGACATAAAAACTTCTTCAATAATATCACAGGCAGCATTCATTTGGTCTTCGGTAATCACCAATGGCGGTGCAAAACGGATTTTATTACCGTGTGTCGGCTTGCATAACAATCCTTTGTCCATCATTTTATAACACAAATTCATCGCCGTTGCACTGTCTTCTGTGTCGTTGATTACAATTGCATTCAGCAATCCTTTACCGCGAACCAGTTCAATCAGATTACATTTCCCCTTCAAAACTTCCATTCTCTGGCGGAAAAGCTGTCCCATGATCTCAGCATTTTCAGCCAGGTTTTCTTCTTCGACAACCTGTAAAGCAGCCATCGTCACGGCGCAGGCCAATGGATTTCCACCATAGGTTGAACCATGTTCTCCCGGAGCGATCGTCAGCATAATTTCATCACTGGCGAAAGCTGCTGAAACCGGCATCGTTCCACCTGAAAGTGCTTTCCCCAAAACAAGAATATCCGGTTTCACATCTTCCCAGTCGCAAGCTAGCCGTTTTCCCGTACGCCCGATTCCTGTTTGAACTTCATCGGCAATAAATAAAACGTTATATTTTGTACATAAATTACGCACACCTTTTAAATATCCTTTTTCCGGAACAACCACGCCGGCTTCGCCCTGAATAGGTTCAACCATAAATCCGGCAATGTCCGGATCATTTTTAAATGCGTTTTCCAAAGCTTCAAGGTCATCATAAGGAATGATGAGAAAGCCTGGCAAAAAGGGTCCGTAATCATCGGTGCTTGACGGATCCGTGGAGGATGAAATGGCAGCCAGCGTGCGTCCCCAGAAATTGCCGGAAGCATAAACCGTCTTGGCTTTGTCCGGCGCAATTCCTTTCACCTTATATGCCCACTTCCGGGTAAGTTTCAAAGCAGTTTCACCACCTTCCACACCCGAATTCATCATCAAAACCTTATCATAACCGAAATATTCACATAGAAATTTTTCGCATTCTCCGAGTTTATCACTGTAAAAAGCACGGGAAGTCAGCGTTAATTTTTGCGCCTGTTCTATCATGGCGGCAATGATTTTCGGATGACAATGTCCCTGACTAACAGCACTATATGCAGATAAAAAATCCAGATAACGTTTACCTTCCACATCCCAGACATACACGCCCTCGCCTTTGGAAAGTACAACGGGCATCGGCTTGTAATTGTGTGCACCGTATTTTCCTTCCAATTCCATTGCCAGCTGTGTTGCTTCCAGCATCGTTGTGTCTGTATAGTTTGCCATTGTATTTACGTTTAAGCGGATTCTTTCGATTTATTATGTAAAAATAAGAAAATGATGCGTGTTTGAGCGCAATGAATGTTAAAGAAGACCAGGTTTTGTGGCTAGTATTAAAATGTATCTTACACCAATTCCTTCCTGTTCGAATATTTTTCCCGCGACGCCTTGATCTCCGGCATATTTTTAACGGCCCAGTCAACCAGCAGCGACATCGGCGGAAGTAAACTTTCGCCAAGCGGTGTCAGTGTATACTCCACACGTGGCGGTACCTGCGGATAAATTTTTCTGGAAATCAGCCCGTCGGCCTCCAATGTTTTCAAAGTTACCGTCAGCATTTTTGGGGAAATCGTACCGATAACAGCATTGATTTCATTGAACCGCAACGTCCCGCACTCACCTAAAATCGTGATAATCAGAATAGACCACTTGTCTCCAATGCGGTCAAGAATGTTTCTTGCGGGGCAATCGTCGATCACTAAATATTTTTTTAAATTATCTTTCAGCATAACAATTTGGTGTTCAGCATTAGTTACTTCAAGGTAAGTAATTGACTTACAGGTGCGTTCTTGCGAGACGCTAAGTTACTATTTACCTTTAACTATCCAAAAGTAACTATTGAAATAAAATAATCGAATAAAACCTATGAGCAAGATATTAGTAACCGGTGCCACAGGCCATCTGGGCGCGGCTGTAACGAATTTTCTTTTACAAAAAACAGATGCTTCCAACATCAGCATCCTCGTTCGTGATCCGGCAAAAGCAGAAGGATTCAAGACAAAAGGCGTCAACATCCATGTGGGTGATTACGATAACAGCGAAGCACTTTTGAAAGCATTTGACGGTGTTGATAAATTATATCTGGTTTCCGGGTTGGCCCATAATCGTGGCGAACAGCATGAAAACGTTATCAATGCAGCGAAGAAAGCTGGCGTGAAACAAATACTTTACACCAGTTTTCAACGCAAAACCGAAGCGTCTGATTCCCCGATTGGATTTATTGCGGAAAGCCATCTGTACACCGAAAATGTGTTAAAAGCATCCGGCGTTATCTATACCATTTTACAACACGGTTTATACGCTGATATCATTCCTATGTTCGCAGGGGCGCATCTTCTTCAAAGCAAAGCCATTTATTTACCAGCAGGTGAAGGCAAAACGGCTTTTGCTACAAGAGAAGATTTCGCGGAAACAGGGGCTAATATTTTATTGGATGAAACAGACAAATTCGACAATCAGTCAATAGAACTGGCAGGTTCAGAAGCAATAAGCTGGGCGGATATTGCTGCGATGATTTCAAAAGTTACAGGAGAAACAATTTCTTATGTCAATCCACCTGTTTCCGAATTTGTAGAGACGCTGACAAAGGCAGGTGCTCCGGCGGAAATGGCCGGTCTTGTTGCCGGTTTCAGTCAGGCGATTGGTCAGGGAGAGTTTGAAGGAACAAATGGAATTTTGGAAAATATTTTACGTAGAAAACCTGCAACGGTTGAAGAATATCTTAAAGGCGTTTACGGGAAAGCATAATATTTCAAAAAATGTATAAAAACAGGACTGTCAGAAAAAGCAGTCCTGTTTTGCGTTATGGCTAAATGAACATTTCTGCACTGGCCTTAATGAATGAATTTGAAGTATATAGTGGAAAGTAATTTTGCCACGGAAGTATTTCTTTTTATGCGTTCTATAATTCAATCATACAGTTTTTTGCAGACTTTCAAATGGCCACCCATTTGCCTTGTGCTGTTTATTTCCGGTTTTGTCCATTCTTTATATGCTCAAACTGTAAATCTTAAAAATGCGGTTCTGATGGTTTCTCCTTCTATTCCATCTCCTATGAAGGAAACGGCAGCGGTGGTACTTTCCGAAGAAATAGAAAAAAGAACGGGTTTTAGTTTGAAAAATGCTGCCGTCTGGCCAAAAGCTGGGAAACCAACAATTGCCCTTATTTTGTCAACCGATACTGAATTATTTGGAAAACCGGCTCCTGCAAAACGGACCGGCGAAAATCCTGAATTAAAAAAAGAAGGATATCGCCTGGTCACAGAAACTTCTGAAAAAGGAAATATCATCTGGATCATCGGAGCTGATGCGCGTGGGATTTTATTTGGCTCGGGCTGGCTGCTGCGGAATTTGAGAATGGTCAAAAATATACTTCAACTGGATGAAAAAGCTGATTTTGCTACTTCACCCGATTATCCGATCCGCGGCCATCAGTTAGGTTACCGCACCACAGCCAATACCTATGATGCCTGGACAACCGGACAATTTGACCAATATATCCGTGAACTGGCGATTTTCGGTACCAATGCCATTGAAGGAATTCCGTTTCAGGAAGGCGAAGCACCGAGTCCGCATTTTAAAATTCCTTCTGCCGAAATGCGAATTAGAATGAGTGAAATGTGTCAGAAATATGACATGGATTACTGGGTCTGGACGCCGGCCACTTTCAACCTGAAAGACGAAGCCAGGCGAAAAGCCGAAATTGAAATGCATGAGGAGTTTTACAAAAAAGCGCCGCGGCTTGATCATATATTTCTCCCCGGCGGTGATCCCGGAGATAATCATCCGGCGGACGTGATGCCGTTTTTGAAAGAGCTGCAAAGTCGTCTGGTGAAATATCATCCGAATGCCAAAATGTGGATTTCCTTACAGGGATTCAGCGTGGAGCAGATCGATTATTTTTACAAATATCTTGAAACTGAAAAGCCATCCTGGCTTCAGGGCGTGGTATCCGGACCGGGCAGTCCGCCTATGGCCGAAACCCGCTACCGGCTTCCGAAACAATATCAGCACCGCGAATATCCGGACATAACCCACGCCATCCGCTGTGAATTTCCGGTGGAAAAATATGACCAGGCTTTTGCCTTGACGCTCGGAAGGGAATCTGTGAATCCGCGGCCTTATGCTTTTGCCAAAATCCATGAAAAATACGCGCCCTTTACCGATGGTTTTGTGTCCTATTCTGATGGCAGCCATGATGATGTGAACAAGGTTTTGTGGAGTATGCGCGCCTGGGATGTGAAAAAAGATGTGCACCAGCTATTGAAAGAATATGCCGGTTTTTTCTTTGGAAAAAATATTGATAATGCCGTAGCCAGTGGCATAGAAGCACTTGAACAAAACTGGAAAGGTTCTCTGGCTGAAAACGGCGGCGTTGAAATGACCTACCAGTTCTGGAAAAATCTGGAAAGTACTAATCCAAAACTGAAAGATAGCTGGCGCTGGCAAATGCTTTTGCTGAGAGGATATTATGACGAATATACCCGCCTGCGACTGATCAATGAGCAGGAACTGGAAAAACAGGCCAACGAAATCCTGGCCAAAGCAGATAACAAGACCATCACAAAATCCATGGATCAGGCACTAGCGATTGTCAACAAAGCCGATACTGAGCCGATTGCCAGAGATATCCGCAAACACATCGAAGACCTGAGCGATGCCTTGTACATTTCCATCGGTTTGCAAACAAGCTCGGCCAAACATAAACCAAGAAATCCGGAGCGCGGCGCGGTGATGGATTTTGTAGATTATCCGCTGAACAACCGCTGGTGGCTGGCCGATGAATTTGAGAAAATCAAAAAGATAAAAGACCCGGCAGAACAGCTGGCCATGCTGAAACGTATAGCGACCTGGGAAAATCCGGGCGAAGGAAGTTATTACGACGATATTTCAAGCGTAGCCAAAGGCCCGCGTGTAAAAACCATTTCCGATGACGCCACCGACGTGGCCTGGTGGGACAATGGAAAAAGCAGAAAACGCCTTTCTTCCCAGCTTTTCCAAAGAGAACCAGCACTTGATTACACAAACCTGGATCCAGGCGCACGTTACATTATTCGCGTGGCGGGCTACGGCGAGGCGCTTTTACGTGTAGACGGACAAAGACTTTCCCCAACCATATACAACAAAGAACAGGATTCTTTCAAAGAATGGATCGTCCCGCTATCCCTAACCCGTGACGGCAAAATCTCCGTCACCTTCGACGGCCCGGAAGAATCTGATTTGAACTGGCGGAAGAATTCGAAGATTTCGGATGTTTGGTTGTTGAAGGAGTAGGAAGGTCTGGGTTTTGAATTTTTGAGGTCTGCGAGGGTTCGCAGGCCTTTTTATTTGTTAATAAAATAAAAAGTTCACCCGAAGCGCCCTGTCCTTGGGAAGGGGGGTGAACATGGTAATGCAAAGATGATCTATTTTGAGTGATTTATACAAGACAGGATAAAAATAATCTAACATTGATTAAAATGACCGTTGAATAATTTCTTATAGGTCTTAAAGTTTAAATTCATTAACATGTAACTTTTATTAATCTCGACGTTATCCTCCCAAATAGCATGGACATTTTTTTATTTATTACCTCCATCATACTTATAATATTATGGCTGAGAGACCGAAAAAAACTTGAAAGTCAGATTAATATTTTAACAATTGATCTTAACTTATCGAAAGAAGAAGTCAAGTCGAAAGAAGAAGTCAAGAATTTATTACTTCGAGTTGAAGGTTTAAAGTAACTCAATAGTGCATTATCCAAATATCAGGGAATTGTTGATACTGAAAATTTGTCCAAAGAAATTTTGGAAAAGGCGAAGAGTAATGCAGATTTAATATTGCTCCGCGCAAAAGAAGAACTAGAAATCGCTGCGAACGAAGCAAGCGAAATTATACAACAAGCAAAGTTTGAATTAGATCAAGCGAAAATATCTTCCAAGACTATAAAAACGCAGGCAAATGCCGATGCAAGTAGTCTAAGACAAAATGCTGAACGCCTTTTAAGTAATGCTACAAAAGAAGCCCAGCTAGTAATTGAACAAGCGATCATTAAAGCCAAGGAAATTGCGGGTAGTGCTTATAAAGCATTGCTTGATGCCACTGAGCTTGAAAAGACAGCAAAGGCAATGAAAAATATAATTGAAGGTTATGGTGACAATTATTTAAAACCAACATACAGTTTACTGGACGATTTGGCGCAAGAATTTAGTCATACCGAGGCAGGCGAGAGATTAAAACTGGCACGAGAAAAAACCAGATTAATGATCAAGAATGGCACGTCGGCAAAATGTGATTATGTCGAGCACTACCGAAGATCGACAGCTATTTCTTTTGTTTTAGATGCATTTAATGGAAAAGGAGATTCTATTCTTTCCAATGTGAAAAAGGATAATTACGGTACATTGGAACAAAGAATTAAGGATGCCTATCAAGTAGTAAATAACAATGGAAAAGCTTTTCGTAATGCTGTTATAACAGAAGAATATGAAAAGGCCAGAATTGATGAGTTGCATTGGGCGGTTATCACGCAGGAACTGAAATGGGAGGAGCAGGAAGAACAGAGAAGAATAAAAGAGCAAATTAGAGAAGAAGAAAAGGCAAGAAGAGATTTTGAGAAAGCTATCCGTGAAACTCAAAGGAAGAAGCTTTACTGAAAAAATTAATTGAAAAGGCTCAGAAGGAAGTTGAGCTTGCCAGCGAAGAACAAAGAGCGGGTTATGAATTGAAATTACTAGATTTGGAAGGACGCCTGAAAATGGCAGAGGAGAAAAATCAGCGTGCCCTTTCTATGGCACAACAAACAAAATCCGGAAATGTTTATATTGTTTCAAATATCGGTTCTTTTGGAGAAAACGTATTCAAGATTGGAATGACCAGACGTTTGGAGCCTTTGGATAGAGTTAAAGAATTGGGTGATGCGAGTGTTCCATTTGAATTCGATGTTCATTCAATGATTTATAGTGATAATGCACCCGCACTGGAAAGAGAATTGCACAAGAAATTTTTACGTCTGCAAATGAACAAAGTCAACCCAAGAAAGGAATTTTTCAAGGTAGCCTTAAATGATATTAAAGATGAAGTTGATCGGATGAATATTAATGCGAAATGGACAATGATTTCAGAAGCAAGGCATTATAGAGAAAGTTTGGCTATCGAAGAAGCAATATCCAGTGATCTTCAAAAACATCTTGAATGGGAGAAATATCAGCTTGAAATGGATTCTGTTTTAGTGGAGGATGATGAAGAGGTTGAGGTGTAAACTCTGAGTATGTTCTACACGGTATCTTCATTCTTTTTAAGATTCTTATTGAACTCAATATAATCGGAATAAATGAATAGATAAATATACGTATCAATGTATTCCTAATCGTTTTAGGGCGGGAATAATTAAACCTTATATTTGAGGAGAATTACTTGAATACATCGAAATGGAAATAGAAATTAGGAATTTCGGACCACTTGATACTTTGAAGTTTGACTTAGAGAAGGATCTACATCTTATCTACGGTCAGAATGCAATTGGTAAGTCCTACGCAACTTATTGTCTTTATTGTTTAATTAAAAACATAACTAATAAGTCAATTAGTGGAAATTATAACTATTTGTATCTTGAGAGATCGGAGGATAGTGCATTTGATAATTTTATTAATACAAATGTTAAAAGTTTAAAGAGCAGTAAGTCGGTAGATTGTACAAAGGACTTTTCTCAGCTTATTGATGATGCTTTAAAAAAAGTTGTTTTACAGGGGTTGCAAAATTCGCTGTTAAATACCTTTTCTTCACTAAAGAACCTAAAAAATAGGTATTCCAACAAAAACTATGAAATTATAATATCCATTTCAGAAGTGGAGAAGCTTACTATTTGTTCAGATGATGAAGGTGTCTTGGATTTGAGTTATGTAGGTACTTTTGATAAAGTAGAGATAATTCAAAAAGCTACAAAATCAACTAAGTTTTCATTAATAGTTAATGGATTCAAAGCAATTGGAAAGCCAACAGAAATAGAATTTGCTAATGAGTTTAAGGGTTACATTTTTTCAAAGGTGAACGAAATACTTAGAAAGCTAGATTTTAATATTCGAGATATTTATTATCTACCTGCAAGTCGTTCTGGGCTGTATCAAGCTTTAAACGCTTTTACCCCAATCATTGCTGAATTAACTCAAAACCGATTCTTCATACAAAACAAAAGTATAGAACTACCCTCATTATCTGAACCTCTTGCGGATTATTTCATTGACTTATCCACAGTTAATAAAAAAAATATAAATAAGGAATTTGAAGATATTATTAATCTGCTTCAAAACGATATCCTAAGAGGTGAAGTAGTTTATAATGATAAAACTCGGAGAATATTATACAAGCCAAAAGGAATTGAGCTTGAGTTGAATCTATCTGAAGCGTCTTCTATGGTCGCAGAGTTATCGCCTCTAGTACTTTACTTTAAACATATTTTAAATAATAAGTATTCTTCTGCAAAAAATCGAGACCCTTTTTTCTACGATGAATTTTATTATAGATTAAAGAGGCGAACAAAAGATAGAGGATATGATATTTTGTTCATAGAAGAACCAGAAGCACACTTGCATCCGGAAGTTCAAGTTAAGCTCATGGAAATATTTGCTAAACTATCAACACTCAAACTTAAAGTATTTATCACTTCTCATAGTAATTATATGTTTAATAAATTAAATAATTTATTAATTAAAGGAGAAATTGATAATCAAAAAATAAAGGTTTACCATTTAGTAACTTGTGATGAAGGTACTACAATTAATAGTGACATGAAGGTATCGGAGAATGGCATAAACGATGAAAACTTTCAAGATGTTTCAGAACAACTTTACTATGAACGTTTTAATTTTTTAGAGGAAAACAATGATTAGTAAAGTAAAGAATCATGAGATATTGTCAACTTTAATTGAAGATACATGTTGTGAAAATGATGTATGTGTAACGTTTGATAATGAAGTTTTGCCGTCATCATATGTAATTATAAAAGTTGATAAGTTTTATAACTCGTTAAATATTGCAGAGAGGCCAGCTTCTATCGATTGTTTAATAATACGGAAGTGTAATAAATCAGGTTATGGTCTTACCCTAGTAGAATTAAAAAACATAGATAATTCAAGAGGTTTTGAAACAAGTAATATAAAGGAGAAATTTGAAACAACACTATATGATTTTATTAAAACAAAATTTAGAAATCCACTTGATATCGATTACTCAGATGTTAAGCTATTTTTTGTATCCAACAAAGAAATTTATAGAAGAGATATAGGGCTTAAAATGGAGGTTTTAATTAATTTAAGATTCAAATTCAATGATAAAAATCTAATGATAAGTCCTAAAATGCCTAATCCGACAATAAAAAATTGTTATTAACAATAAAATAAAGCCTAATCAATTTTATAGGCTTTATTTTTTGTTTTGTCGGGATGACAGGATTTGAACCTGCGACCTCTTGCACCCCATGCAAGCACGCTACCGAGCTGCGCCACATCCCGTAATTTTCCAAGGCTGCAAAACTAATTAAAATTAAACGCAGAGTAAAGGAGTTTTACACGGAGTTTCGCAGAGTTTTTTATTTTCATAATAATCTCTGTGAAACTCTGCGAAAAACTCCCGTAACTCTGCGTTTAAAAAACAAACGAGTTTAAATACTTTCGTTCTGCCAGTTTGGATTGATGACTTCCTGCTTGCCTTTTCGGAACCATTTGTCGCGGACTTTTTCGTTAACATAATACATACATGGAACGAGCAGAAGCGTCAGGATGGTTGAGAAGGTAAGTCCCATGATGATCGTCCAGGCGAGGATATTCCAGAATACGGAACTTGCTCCGCCTGTCACCACATTCGGTGCGAAATCGCGGAAAAGCCCTACAAAATCTAGCGTAATACCGAATGCAAGCGGAATCAGACCCAGTACTGCCGCCGAAGCTGTCAGCAATACGGGCGTCAGACGGATTGCGCCTCCTTCGATGATTGCATTGCGAAGCGGGTAACCGCGTCCGCGAAGTTCATCAATAAATTCAATGAGCAGAATCCCGTTTTTCACCACAATACCGGCCAGTGCAATAATACCCACACCGGACATGATCACGGAGAATGTTTTGTCAAAAATCACAAAACCAAGCAATACCCCGATCAGCGAAAGCACGATGGTAAAGAAGATGATCAGCGGTTTCACAACCGAGTTAAACTGTGTAGCCAGAATGAGGTAAATCAGCAAAATTGCTGCACCAAATGCGCCGGTCAGGAAGTTCATGGATTCGGCCTGGTCTTCCTGCTCACCACCCATTTTCACGGTATATCCGCTTGGTACTTTCACGTTATTCACCAGTTCCTGAATCTGGGCCACAATGTCGTTGGCATTATATCCCGGCAAAACATCGGAGCTCAGCGTCACAATGCGCTGCTGATCTTTCCGGTTAATCTGGCTGAATGTTGTCGAGTAAGAAATGTTGGCTACGGACGTGATCGGAACCTGACGAAGCGCGCCGCCGGAATTCATATCACGGTATACAATGTTCAGACTCAACAGTTTTTCAATCTGCTGACGGTCGTCTTTTTTCAAACGGACCATGATCGGATATTCATCTTTTGCATCACGGAATTTGGAAACTTCCAGACCGAAAAGTGCGGTACGAATTGACAGCGCGATCTGCGATGAACTGATCCCTTCGCGCTGAGCTTTTTCACGGTCAATATCAATCGTGATTTCAGGTTTGTTCGTTACCAGATCGGACTTCAACTGGTCAATTCCCGCGATACCGGAGTTTTGTACACGTTTCAAAAGATCTTTTTCCAATAACTGCAATTTCTCAAAATCGTCACCCGAAATTTCAATCGAAATTGGTTTTCCTGTTGGCGGACCGGTACTTTCACGTTCTACGGAAATTTCAGTTCCGGGAATTCCGGCTACTGCATCACGTACTTTGGTCAGTAATTCCTGCGTCGAGCGGCCGTCGCGGGCTTCACTTTTCACAAAAGCTACCGTCACTTTGGACTTATGCGGCGTTGCGGCACGGTCCGGGTTGTTCGGATCACCGGCATTTTTACCAACATTGGAAATAACCGAGTTCACGATTCCCATCGCTTTCTCCGTTTTCAAAACTGAGAACACACGTTTCTCAATCACCTTGGTAATCGAATCCGTCGTAAGCGCATCAGTTCCGGAAGGCAGTTTATTGTACACATATATATAATCCGGGTCACCGCTCGGGAAGAATGTTACTTCCGGTTTGGCAATACCCACAATGATAAACGTCGCAATCAAAAGCACGACCATCGAAAGGATCGCAAACACCGGACGGTATCCTTTGATCAGCCATGTGATCAGTTTTTTGTAATTATTTTTAAGCGCCGGCAATAATCTGTCCTGGAAAGGAACAAGAATTCTTGGCGTCAGAATGTAATGATTGAAAACAAAAAGCACGAGGATGATCACAAAGAAATTGCCCACACCGCGGTCGACAAAATAACCAACCAGTGCCATCGCTGCCAAAATCAACATCGGACGCATGATCGCTTTGATGCTTGTATCATGTTTTTCTTTTTCATCTTCATGACGGCCCATGAACGTTACAGCGAAAACCGGGTTGATCACATAAGCCACAAAAAGTGATGACATCAGAGTCAAAATCAGCGTCAGCGGCAGGAACTTCATAAAATCCCCGACAATGCCCGGCCAGAAAAGAAGCGGAAAAAACGGCGCAATCGTCGTCAAGGTTCCGGAAAGTACGGGCACGAAAACTTCTCCCGCCGCAGCTTTTACAGCCTGCTGGATCGTCCAGTCTTTATGATTGTTGAACAAACGGTGGGTATTTTCAATTACCACAATCGCATCATCCACCACAAGACCAATCCCGAGCAGGAAGGCAAAAAGTACGATCGTGTTCAAGGTGAAAGAAGTTCCGATCAACGGGCCTAAAACCGGCATCAATACAAAGGCAACCAACGCAGAAAGCGGTACGGAAAGTCCGATAAAAATCGCGTCACGGATACCCATGAAAAACATCAGTACCAAAACCACGAAGATAAAACCGATGATAACCGTGTTGATCAGTTCATGCAAATCCGCACGGGTACGTTCCGACTGATCGGCTGTGATGCGGATATCCAGCCCTTGCGGCAATTCGGATTCCTTCATTTTGTCAATGATCACTTCAATATCATCAGCCGCTTTCACCAGGTTGGATCCGGCTCTTTTGATTACGTTCAGCGTGATTACCGATTTGTTGTCCAGACGGGCAAAATCCAATTGTTCTTCAAAACTGTCCGTCACTTCGGCAATATCACCCAGACGAACCACCGCTCCTGTTCCGGTACGGATACGCAGGTTTGCAAGCTGGGTCATGTTCAGGAATTCACCTTTTACACGGAGCGTCCGGCGCATATTTCCAACTTTCAGATCACCACCTGAAACGTTAATGTTTTCACTTTGAACGGCAGTTTGAATGTCTGTAAAAGTCAAACCAGTGGACTGCATACGCGGCAGATCCAGGTTGATCTGGATTTCACGGTTCAGCGCACCAACGATATCCACCCGGCTGATTTCCGGCATGGCTTCAATTGCATCCTGTAAATCTTCCGCATATTCCTTTAATTGTTTCAGCGAATAATTACCGGCCAGGTTAATGTTCATGATCGGAAATTCCGAAAAGTTCACATCCTGAGCCGTCGGGCCGGAATCCAGTTCCTGAGGCAAATCCTGTTTGGCCTTATCAATGGCATCACGCACCCGCTGCAAGGCATCGGCTACGTCAACATCAGGTGTAAATTCCACCAGAATTACCGAAACGTCCTGCAAAGCGTTTGATTTGATATGTTTTACACCATTGATCGATTTTAATTGCTTTTCAATGGGCTTGTTAATTGTGTTCTCCACGTCGGCGGGAGCGGTACCAAAATAAACCGTATTGATATAAATCTGCGGTACTTTAATATCCGGAAACTGCTCTTTGGGCAGGTTGTTGTATACCACAAAGCCAGCCAGCGTGATGATAACCGTAAAGATGTAAATAGTAGTCCTATTCTCTACGCACCAGTTGGTAAAACTCAGGGTTTTATGATCTTCAAATTTCATGGGTATGCTAGCTGAAAGTGAATGTTAGTACGAAATCGTTTGTCCGTCCGAAACCTCCTGGTATCCGGTCGTGATAATTTCGTCTCCTGCCTGTAAGCCTTCCGTTACTTCAATTTTTCCGTTGTAAATCAAACCAGTTTTCACAATTCTTGATTTAGCCATTTTCTTGCCGTTTTCGTTCACCGCTACATATACAACCTGTCCCTTTTCAGTTCCCTGAATAATATTCTGGTCAATGATCAGCGCATTTTTCTTCGTCACGTCGTTGATCTGGACTTTCGCAGTCATGTTTGGTTTCAGTGCTGGACTGGAAGGAAGATTTGCTTCAATCAGGAAGGTGCGGCTCAGCGGATCAACTGTTGTGCCCACAAAAGAGACTTTTGCCGTATAATCCTTGTTCAAATCAGGAAAACTGATCAGAATTTCGTCACCACGTTTTACACTCGCAGCATAAGTATCAGAAACTTTGGCAACCACTTTCAGATTTCCAAGGTTAACAACGCGGAAAAGGCCAACGCCCGGCGCAGCCGTTTCTCCAACTTTTACATTGACCTGATCCACCACACCCGAAATCGGAGCAGAAACCCGCGACTGAGAAAGCTGCGTGTTTAAAGTAGAAAGTTTTCTTTCCAAGCCTTCTTTATTATTCTGCGCCTGTAGAAACTGTATTTCAGTACCGATTTTCTGGTCCCACAGATTTTTCTGTTTGTTAAAAATCGTGTTGGCTAGGTTCAGCTGCGTTTTTACTTCCTCAATACTTTCACGCAAAATACTGTCGTCGACTTTAGCCATTGCAGTTCCGGCTTTCACCTGATCGCCTTCACGTACATAAACCGCCGTGATCACCCCGCCGGATTTTGGCGTTACCATCACACTGTTTTTAGCATCAATAGAACCCTGCAATTCTACATAATGACTTAAAGTGCCCACTTCAAGCGGTTTCACTGTAACAACTTTTATATTTGTTTCAACTCTTTTGGTCGTGTCCAGCTTCGCTATTTCTGATTCAAGTGTTTTTATTTTTTTCTCAGTTTCGCTCTGTTCCGATTTTAGTTTGGTGAGTTCCTCTTTTTTGCCTGCCAATCCATCCTTTTTCTCCCCTGAACAAGAAGCCAGCAAAGCAGCAGCAATTGTGATAGATAGAATATGTGTTTTCATGATAAAATTTTAATGGTTAATTATTAATTGTTAATGGTTAATAAGAGATGGTTAGTTGTTCACGGCCTGGTCATAGTATAAGCCGCCATTAACAATTAACCCTTAACCATTAATCATTATAAAGCTCTCCTTTCGCTTTGCTCAAATCAACTTTCGCGATCAGCATGTCATAAAGTGCAGAAAAATAATTTGTTTGCGCTTCTTTGAAAGCGGATTCTGCATTGATGACTTCAATGTTAGAACCAACACCTTCTTTGTACTTGATTTTGGTTACCCGGACAACTTCCTTGGCCAGATCAACATTTCTAGTCTGCGTTTCCAAAGTAGCAAAAGCATTTTTTATGTTGATGGCTGCCTGTTGGGACTGCATGTCAATGGTTTGTTCAAGCAATTTCTGGTTAAGCTTTACTTTGTCGAGCGCAACCTTTTTTTGTTCAACCTGATATTTTTTGACAAAACCATCGAAAATCGGGATGTTCAGGTTCAAGGCAAGTATAGAGTTATTAAACCATTTTGTTCCGAAAAGATCCGGAAGTGTATTTCGCCCATTGTTATGACCATATCCGAAAGAAGTCGAAAGACTTGGCAGATAACCGGAACGGATATTTTTCAGATCAAGACCGGCCAGTTTTAGCTGCGTATCCAATACCGAATATTCAATCCGGCTGTTGTAGTTCACTTTATAATCAGAAAAATCACCTCTTAACGTTTCAATATTCAGGTCATCCACTTTGTCCGTCAGCTGAATTTTTTCATCAAGCGGCATACCCATTTGGTATTTCAAAAGCGTATAACTCAGTTCAATCAAATTCTGAACTTTCTGACGTTCAGTTACCAGATTGTTGATTTGCACTTCCAGACGCGTTACATCAAGCAATTCAACAAATCCGCTTTCGTTCATCGCTTTGGTTTCACGTCTCAATGAATCCACACGACTGATATTTAAATCCAGAACTTTGGCACGTTCTTCCGAAACCTGTGCAGAATAGTAGGCTTTGGTAACAGCTTCCGCAACTGTAACTTTCGACTGTGTAATATTTTTGCTCGCCAATTCACGATACGTAGCTGCGGCGCGCAAACCGATAAAATAGGAACCGCTGAAAATTAACTGGTTCAACGTCGCCGATGCACTTCCTGAGTATCTTACTCCAAATTGTACTGCTACTGGTGGAGCGTCAGCCGGTACATTTGGATCTCCAAAAGCATTGGCTGGAAGGAAAACGCGCTGAATAATCACGTTATCACTTAAATTGAAATTGGCAGCCAGCTGAGGCAAACCCGCACCACGCACTTCGCCGATTCTGGCTTCCGCAGAAACAGCATCGAGTTGGGTACTTTTTACATTCAGGTTATGCTTGATGGCATAGTCGACGGCTTCTTTAACCGTAAAACTCGCCTCCTGCGCAGATGAATTTGTATAAATAAAAATAAATAATACAAATGTTATAATTATTCTTGATTTCATATTAAAAAACTATATTTATGTGTCCATTTATAATTAAATGATATACAATAAACTAAACTTGTAAGATCTATGAAAAAGCTAGTCATTTTTTGCCTGAGTTTATCTCTTTTTTGTTCATGTAAAAAGGACGAAAAAGTTGCTATCAGTGATCAAGAGATTCAAGACAAAAACATTCCACTTCAAGAGATAACACCAACTTTGGAAACTGATTTTTTAAAACTTAGAAATACCTCAGAGTTGATATCAATTTTACAAGCCAAGAATATAGATGAACGTGATAAAGTACTTAAAGCATTTGAAGACATAAAAGGATTTACCTCATTCAGAGAAAAAAATGATGTTTCAGAAAAACAAACGATTGATTCATCCATTTTAAAGCTAAGGAACACGGTTAATAATTCAGAATTGTCGCTTAAACAAGAATCAGATGAAAAGTTACCATCATTGATAGAATCGATCGTAAATGAAAAGGGACTTGTTATGTTGGGAAATAGTCTATTCCAATTTACGACTGAATATGTCAAGGAGTTGAAAAATTACACAGGTCAACCCGATCTTATTAATAGATTAAAAAATTCTAATAAAACTGACATAGAAAGTGGTATTTACATAAACAAAATTGAAAAACGTACATTACAATCTTTCAGTAAAAATCTCAGGGTAGGCCCATATTCTGAGTATATCCAAGGCGGGGCTTTATATATTCCATTTTATGGTTCAATGTATGTAAGAGGTTATTTAACATGTACAAATGTGCCTATCGGCTCTACTAACAACTGGATAATTCAAGCAGAGTCAAGAGCTTACTCTGATGCGAATAGTGAATTAACAAATGCTGAAACATATATGGAAGTCACTTCATCAACTCATCCAGGTTCATTAGGCACATCAGGTAAAACTCGATTGAAATATGTTATTGGCACTTCTACCACTAATGTTAATTTCATAGGTCAGGTAAAATTTGTGCTAGTAATGTATCCATTTGGTTATAAAAAATATTCAGTAGGTTATATAAATATCTCAAATTAGTTTTATCTGTTGCAAGACGATAACCGGGAAGTTTGACCGGTTATCGTTCATTTCTCATGGGTAAAAGTTGTTGCTGATTCTTCTTTATATTTAGTATAGTATTCAAATCCTTTTTCAGTCAGAATTCCGTGTAAAAAATGGTGGACAAATTCCATCTGCACATTCATCATATTAAACTTGTCTGCCGGGTAAATGTTTGGATCCAAAGCCATCAATACCTGTTCAATACGAAGTATCGATAACATATCGACGTTTATTTCTTTCCGGTAAAGCCCCGTCTCCACACCTTCCACCAGATTTTCCCGGATACCTTTTGTGATATATTCGTGTTTGTACTGATGAAATAAATCCCAGGCAAGCGGGTGATATTTTTTCAGGTCATGGAAAACCACAGGATTCATATGCGCCAGAGAAACGCGCATATAATCGGCTCCAAGTACCATTTGTTCGATAGGATTCAGCTGATCTTCATCCATTTTATCCATCTGGCATTTCTGACTTTCCAGCTCTTGTTCTATAACCAATATTACAATCGCTTCCTTATCCGGAAAATGCTGATAGATCGTACGTTTGGAAATACCGAGATCCTTCGCGATATCATCCATCGTCACACTTTTGATGCCATAGCGCCAAAAGAGTTTGAATGCTTCTTTTATAATTCGTTCTTTCACAGGACAAAGTTGAAATTTTCCAATGATAAAAACTATGAAAACTTTAAGAATGTTTAAAGTTTTCTATTCATTTTCAACCTATTTCCTATAATATGGTATGATTAAATATTTAATGATTTATTAATTTATTGATTACTAAATTGTTAACGCCGCTTTGTAACTTTGGGGTCAAAATTTTCGGCAACATTTGCAACGCAGCAACCTGTTTATCTAAGAATCTAACGATTCAGCAAATTGTAATTTATTTATATCAGATCAAGCCCGGATAAATAATTATTTTTTGATTTAAGATTAAAAAAGTATCTAAGCATGTTGTAAATCGTAATTCAAAGGAAGCGACTGGAATTAAAAGAAGCTATCAGAAAAGTACCAAACAGGCAATTTGACGTATGAACTTTAAATTATCCGTGATAAAGTAATCGCACGGAATGTTTTAAAGTCAAATGATGTTTGGAAATAATACATATTCTGCCCAAATTTCGGGTCTTTTCTTTTAAGCAGAAAGAGTATTAGAAATAGTGATCTGAACGTTGAAGAGAGATCCGAAGAATGAAAGTGAAAACAAAACAAGTTCAATTATTTATTCAAATCCACTAACTGCTATCCGCGAAAACAAATAAATGAAAAGCTACATTGACCTGATTCAGCAAACGTTCGAGTTCCCAACGATGGAATTTAACGTTGACAAAAATGAATTGCTGTTCAACAATGTACCACTGATGGACATCATCAAGGAACATGGTACGCCTCTGAAACTTAATTATCTGCCCAAAATCGGTGAACATATTAGTAATGCGAATATGTTTTTCAAAAATGCATTCAAGCGCCATAATTATAAGGGGACTTATACTTATTGCTATTGTACCAAATCTTCGCATTTTAGTTTTGTGCTGGAAGAGGCGCTGAAGCATAATATACACCTGGAAACTTCGTCGTCTTTTGATATTCCGATCATCCGTGAATTATACCGCCGCGGAAAAATCAGCAAGTCTACTTACATTCTTGCAAATGGATACAAAAGACCACTTTATACACAATATCTGAGTGAGTTGATCAACGAAGGTTTCAATGTTATTCCAATTCTGGATAACCTGAAAGAAATTGAATCATACGAGCAGCAGGTTACCGCAGATACTGTAAATTTTGCAATGCGTATTGCGACGGATGAGGAGCCAAACTTTGCTTTTTATACGTCCCGTTTAGGCATTCGCTATAATGATGTGCAGCAGTTATACAAAGATAAAATCGAGAGTAATCCTCGTTTTAAGCTTAAAATGCTTCACTTTTTTATCAATACCGGAATTAAGGACAGTGCATATTACTGGAGTGAATTGACCAGGTTTATGTTCAAATACTGCGAAATGCAGAAAATTTGTCCGGAACTGGATTCGATTGATATCGGAGGAGGACTTCCAATCCAGACTTCGTTACAGGCTGGTTATGATTACCAGCAGATGATTGATGAAATCATTGAAAATATTCAGTGGATCTGTAACAAAAACAACGTTCCTGTTCCGCATATTTTTACGGAATTCGGAAGTTATACCGTTGGAGAAAGCGGCGCGGTGATTTACGAGATCATTGATAAAAAACTGCAAAACGATAAGGAGCTTTGGTATATGATCAACGGATCGTTTATCACCCAACTACCTGATTCATGGGGTATGAACCAGAAATATATCATGCTTCCGATCAATAACTGGGATAGTCCGTACCAAAAAGTAAACCTGGGCGGTCTGACTTGCGATTCGCAGGATTTTTATAACAGTGAAATGCACAGTGCGGATTTGTATATGCCGATTTTTGAGGAAGAGGCTGAAAAACAATACATTGGGTTTTTCCATACCGGCGCTTACCAGGAATCTCTGGGCGGTTACGGTGGAATTCAGCACTGTCTGATTCCGGCACCAAAACATGTTCTGATCGACCGTGATGAAGAAGGAAAAATTGTCACCAAAGTTTTTGCAGAAGAGCAGGACAGCGATTCTATGTTAAAAATTCTTGGTTTCAAAGATGAATCCTTTATTACGCCGGTAATCAGGGATGAAGTTCCTTCGGAAACAGAAGAAGAGCTTGTGGAAACAAAAATTTGACGAAATATATAACGTTCTTTGAATGAGTTCGTTACTTTTACGAACTCATTCAAAGAAATAAGTTTTATAACCTGACGTTAATATACTACTCTAAAAATCTTATATGAAAAAGGTATTCCTTCTTTTGACAATTTGCGGTACGATCGGTTTTGCATCTTCATGCACAAAACACCAGTGCCCGGCTTACGGATCTGCTGTGAAAGTTCAGAAACAGCCGGTTAAAGTACGCGCTTAATTTATTTGAGCTAAAATTATTTTTGCCGCTTCAAATAAACTGACAGCGGTGAAATCTCCTGCTGAAGTCTCATTTTCAGGAATGATATGAATTGTTTTGAGGCCAACCTTTCGTCCGGCTTCCATATCTCTTGACCTGTCGCCTATCATCCACGATTGGGCTGTATCAATATTATATTTTGAAATTGCTTTTTCAAGCATCAAAGAATCCGGTTTCCTGGAAAGTGATTTTCCGGTAAAATCGGGATGTGAAGGAGCAAAGTAAATGTCATCCAAAGCATTTCCGGAAACCTCCTGCATTTTTTCATGGATTGCATAAACGGCTTCCGGGCCATACATACCCTTCGCAATTCCAGCCTGATTGGTAACCACGATCAATAAAAAACCAGCTTCTTTCAATGATTTCAAAGCTTCGGGCATTCCTTCGGGAATCACGAGCTCTTCGAGTGTATGTAAATAATCGCTAAGATCTTCATTAAGAACACCATCACGATCTAAGAAAACGCACTTTGTTGTTTGGGACATGGAGTTTTTAGGTTACACAGAGGGCCACAGAGTTCAGGAGAGAGCCACAGAGAAAATTTAATAAGACATTGACAGTAACAAATTATACCTCTGTGTCCCTCTTTTTAACTCTGTGGTTCTCTGTGTCCCTATCCAAGAGCAGAGTATTCTTTTACTGCTTCGATGAAGCATCTTACTTTATCCGGCTGCATATCCGGATACACGCCGTGTCCCAGATTGGCGATATAACGCTGTGTCCCGAATTGGCTTACCATTTTCTTCACTTCCGCACGGATTTGATCAAAGGAAGAATAAAGTACGCAAGGATCAAGATTTCCCTGTAAGGTTTTATTTGGAATTAACTGACGCGATTCGATGACATCCATATTCCAGTCCAGTCCGACAACCGCACAATTTAGTTTACCGATTTCCTCTCTTGCAAAAAATGCTCCTTTGGCAAAAACCGTAACCGGCGCCTCGGTGATCGCGTCGCAGATTTGTTTGATATAAGGAAGAGAAAAAGTTTTATATTGTTCCGGAGACAGAATTCCTGCCCATGAATCAAAGATCTGAACCATATCTGCACCTGCTACAATCTGTGCTTTCAGATAAGCAATCGTGCTGTCTGTTATTTTTTGTAATAACAAATGGGAAAATTCCGGATCGGCATAAAGATGTTTTTTCGCCACTGAAAAAGTTTTTGATCCTTTTCCTTCGGTCATATAACAGAAAATGGTAAATGGCGCACCTGCAAATCCAATTAACGGCACACGATCGGCCAGGCCCGTTTTGGTAAGACGAATGGCTTCCAGAACATAACTCAGATCATTTGCCGGATCAGCAATTCTCAGTTTATCCAGATCAGCAATGGTATTAACTGTTGTCGGAAAAACCGGACCTTTTTGTTCAGCCATTTCGTACGGCAACCCCATTCCTTCGGGAACTACCAAAATGTCCGAGAATATGATAGCAGCATCAACGCCAAGCAGATCAACAGGTTGTATGGTAACTTCGGCTGCAAGTTCCGGTGTTGTAGCAAGCTGGATAAAACTTCCGGCCTTTTCACGAACGGCCCGATATTCAGGCAAAATTCGTCCGGCCTGGCGCATCATCCAAACAGGAGTACGCTCTACATTCTCACCACGTGCTGCGCGAAGCAAAAGATCATTTTTCAATTTCATGCCGCAAAGGTAGGAATTATAGGATAAAGGAATGAACTAAAATACGAGAATTAGCGAAGTGTTTTCCCTGGGATAATTGTTGGAACGGGATTTTTAGTATTATAGTGATATCATTGAAGCCAACAGCCTCAGGAAACAAATATTCGCCAGAATCAAGTCACATGAAATTCATCAATATTTTATTTTTTATTATTTTCCTTTTTACATTTTCATCCTGCGATGAAAAAATGACCAAGGAAGAAGTGCTACAAATTGGTATCACCTCCTGCCGGTCATCCCCTTCATTTATCAAAACGCTTGAATTTGATCCAACCCGTTCAGGATTGTCAACAACGGAGCCAGGTTATACAGGAGTAGTATTGATTGAACACCCGAGAAATATGGCTGATTCTGCAAGCAAAAAAACATATCAGGACCGCAGTTGGGCTCAACATGGTTTTATGGGCGGTATTACGTCAGATAGCGACGGAAATACATTCACCGCTCCGCTTCCAAAAGCTGAAAAAGCGAGTAGCTGGAGGGAGATGAACAAAATTTATAAGCTGGATTCTGAAACCGGAAACATGGCTATGTTAACGGAACTTGCCAAAGCTGACAGCTCCGCAGGTACTTATCCTCTGGCAGTATTAGGCATTTACTATGATTGCCACGGTAAAAAGATATATGCGGCCAGTGTTGCAGGCAGTAATAAAAACAAAGAAAACGGAGTAATTTATGTTATTGATCCTGAAGACGGCGACGTTGTTGACAAATTGGAAGGATATGATGCATTTGCTGTTTTTGTAGGCGGATTAACAGGTGAAAAACGTTTGTATTTTGGAAGTGCGCGTACTTCTGCTGTTTACTCCATTGAATTGACAAAAAATGGAAAATTTACCGGGGATGTCAAAGAAGAATGTTCATTGAAAAATCTGGGACCCCGAGGCAATGACAAAGCTCAAAACATTCGGTTTGATGAAAAAGGTTATATGATGGTTTATGGAATCGAATTTGATTATAGCTTACCAGTAAAAGGTGAAGATGCAGAGACACTGTATCAATTTGCTTATGATAAAGGCTCAAAGAAATGGTTAACTGTTCAGGGTCGACAGTAATAAATCTCCAATTATTTGTTTTGTACTATCGAATTTTTACTAATTAAATCCAGACAAGGATACCTCAGTAAACCGTTATAATTGGGAAACTCATCATATGTTCAATAAATAATGTTTTGTTATAGAAATAATTCTACAAACAAGCTAGAAAATAACGATCATAAAAAGTAGTAATTCATTTGTTTTTATAAAATTCTTCGATTCGTTATATTTTATATCAATCTTCTTGTTTTAATTTTTCCTACTTTTGACTCGAAATATTTCTAGTCTCAATAGAATTTTTTTGATTATGCATGATCAAAATTTTCACACACCTCCTCGTTAATAAAGTATTTTTCAAAACCCGTCTGTCATACTGAATAATGCTATGATCGAATCATGGTAAGTCACTTATAATCACCGCCGCTAACATATTGTTTTAAGATGTCATTATGAATTCTGGCAGGTTTACCTGCATGATATTTCATGTCTTATATCATTATGTTACCAAAGGTTACTTTTGATTTATATAAACATTCTCAGGTAGCAGGCATTCTCAACAATTTGAAAAACTTCAACAATCAAATCATTTATGTAAATAACTTTTATGAAACCTTTCGCAAAAATTTCGTTATTCCTTTTTCTGGCGCTTGGCTCTGCAAGCGCGATTTGTCAAACGTTGCCGGTACTTCCCGCTCCGGATTACAGCAGTAACCACGACGCACAAATTAACGGCACAGTCACTATTGGAGGCACACAGAATCTTCCAGGCATTCTGGCCCGTCTGACCCGCGTTGTTCCAGGTGGCGACAATATTATAGTTTCTTATGCTATCAGCGATGCCAATGGAAACTTTACTTTGACCGGCAGATCCGGAGTTAATTATGTTGTGGATTATGAATTTCCAACAAGTGGTTTTACTACTTTAACTGCAATTCCATCCACGGAATTTACAGCAGCTGCGGGTGCTAATACAGTTCCGGAAGGTGGGTTAACGTTAACCAGAAAAACAAATACCATTACTAATTGTAACGTTTCGGTATCAACCCTGACACCTTTCACTAACCAATCTGTAACTGTCGACAAAGCTGTTCCAATCAATCCGTCAGCAACTTTGTCAAGCGTTCAGATTTTTACTTCTTCACTGGTATCTAATCCTACCATTCTGGTATCAACAACGACAACCACGGAGGTTCAAAAATTGATTATTGGTGCCAGTGTAAAAATTAGCAACCCTTTTACTACCGGAACCTTGTCCAATCTTGTTACGACGAAGTCGTTCGCCAATGACGAGGATCCAAATCCGGACAATCAAAATCCAATCGAAATCCCAACCGGCTCTTCGTTATCCTATTTTGATATTACCTCAGGAAAAACAAATACAACAAATATTGCCGCTTTTAATCCTAATTACATAGGTACAGGAACTATAACGTTTCCTATATCAGGCACTGCTTCAAAAACAATTACAAATTCAGGTGGCAATACTTCAAGCCAGGAAGTAACATCGGCACTTGGCGGAGTTTGTCTTATTTATACCTACTCAATTGATCCGCTGCCAGTAACGCTTGCCAGTTTTTCAGCGAAAGTTCAAACATTGGAAAACAATAAAAATGTTGTTTTAAATTGGAAAACTACCCAGGAAGTAAATAGCGAATACTTCGATGTTCAGCACAGTACAGATGCTAAACAATGGAACACTCTTGGAAAGGTATTAGCGAGTTACGAAAGCTCCGAATCTAAAAATTATGAATTTATTGATTCTGCTCCAAAAAGCAATACGAATTATTACCGGTTGAAAATGGTGGACAGAGATGGTACATACGCTTACAGCCGTATTGAAACTGCATCACTTGACGGGAATGATCTGGCAGTTACAGTTTATCCTAATCCGGTATCGAGTGAAATTTTTGTGAAAGATATTTCCGCTGAGACGGTTAAAGAACTTTCAATTATTAATTCAAACGGACAGCTGGTTCACATGTCAAAATCAATTTCTTCAACAGAAGGAATTAATGTAAAAGGATTGGCTAATGGATTGTATATCGTTAAGGTTTTAAGAACCGACGGTACGCAAAACGCTAATAAAATTCTTATCCGCCACTAAGATGTATTCAGCCAGGAAAAGGATTTCCAGCGAATAAAAAAAATCAATATTCTTTTGAACGAAGACTGCCTCGAACTGAGGCAGTCTTCGTTTTATAAGGTCTTGTAAAAAGTTCAAAATATTTTCACTTCAACTGCCATTATTTTGTGAGATACAATGATCTTTGTGGTTACCTATTTATTAAAGGATGTTTTATAATGTTGGAAGAATTAAGGAGAATTGCTTTTAGGTTTCAGATTGACCCTCAACAAACTGCCGGGCATACGGCCCGATTATCCTCCGTGATCACGGTTTTGAATAATTTCAATACTTCATTTCTAAATTTTATTGAAATTGAGTTTTTGAAAAATGACAAGTTCCGGGCTGCCTATGAAAGATCACCAAAGGTTTTGGAGGGGCTCAAAAAAGAACTGGAATTACTGGTTGTTGATCTAAAATTCAGCAGTTTCGAAGCTGCGGTTGCTTCCAATATTGTTGAACCGCCAAGTCTTTTCACAACAGATATTGACGACTGGAAAAGAAATGCGTTTTCTGAATTTAAAAAAAACATCCTCTTCGGGAATTTTGAAGAGCCGCAATATATGAATCAGGCGATCATTAAATATACTCCTGAAGAAAGAAACCGGATATATAAACCACTTTTCACCGCAACGTCATCCGACAGGCCCTTTAAGCTTTTTCTGATTGATGCAAAAGGGAAAAAACTGAATCTCAGACAGCCGGATAAAAGTTTTACCGATTTGTATTTCCCGAAAAAAGAAAAGGTAAAAAAAGAGAAAATTGTTTATCGCTTTGCCAAAATATATGCCAAGATAGGAGGTAAAGATGCTTCCACTGATCTGAGTAAAAAGGATATCAAAAAGGTTCTTTTGATCGAAGAAATGGAGCATGGAACCTATCCTTACAGTCCGGACATCATTAAATATGACGAAAAATTATACGTCCTGCATGATAAATTAAATTGTGAAGTCAATTTCGAGAATCATGCATATGTGATCTCCTTTCAACCATTGGACATTTGCGTTTGGGGAACAACCAGAGAAGAATCGGAGGCAGCGTTTAATTTTACTTTCCACGCCTTGTATCAAAATTTCGGTCTGGAATCTGATGAAGCTTTATCAGATGAAGCGATTGTGCTAAAAAATAAATTGTTGACCATTGTTAAGGCGATCAAATGAAAGCTAGAAAAAGTAAGGATATACAGAGGGTGTTACAAAAACAAGGTTTTGAATCGTTTTCGGAAAAGGATCATCATCAGTTGCATTATCTGGTTGTCGACGGTAAAAAACAAGCTGTTTTTACATACGTGGGTAAAGCACCATTAAGTCCGGAGTTGATGGAAACGGTTTCAAGCCAATTGAAATTGACGGATGAAAAAATGGCAGACAGTTTTTTTTCTGGTAGATTGAATAGTGAGAAATATATTGGAATGCTGAGAGATAAGGAAATTTTGAGTTGACATATGGAGCTTTAGTTATTACGGTGCTCTGCACCTTAATTTCCATTTCAAATTCCTTGGGCTACAAATATTACAGTGCTCCGCACCTATCAATTAACTGCATTTGTAAGAATATAAATTTATCCATGATTATAGGTGCAGAGCACCGCAATAATTGTAGAAAAGAGCGATAAAATAATTGACCCGCAAGGTGCAGAGCACCGCAATACTTGTAGGAAAGAGCGACAAAATAATTGACCCGCAAGGTGCAGAGCACCGCAATATTTGTAGGAAGCAATAATGAATAATTGATTTGTAAGGTGCAGAGCACCGTAATACTTGTAGGAAAGAGCGACAAAATAATTGACCCGCAAGGTGCAGAGCACCGTAATACTTCCGGCAACTGACTTACAATTGAAACACTTTGAATGTTTTCCCTCATTACATATCATAAAAAAAGAACGCCACCAGACGTTCTTTTTTTATTTATCAACATTATAAAAACCTAAAAATGAAAATTAACACCAACTAAAAAATTACGGCCTGCTTGTGGGAAATAGAAATTTTCCTGCGTCAATGCACCACCGCTGATATAACCATAGGTATACCCGTTTGACTCATAACGTTCGCTGAAAATATTGTTCAGCAAGAAATTAAAGGAAATTTCTTTGATCCACTTCGGTTTCACAGTATAGGTTAGCCGAAGATCATTCGTGAAATAAGCATCAAGACGGCGGGTTTCAGTGGAAGTGTTATCAAGATATTGTTTTCCGACATATTTTGTTAACAATGCAAATTCAAGATTTTTCTGAGGACTGTAAGTGAACTGACTTCCTACAATCACATTTGGAGAAAATGAAATATCAGATTTTCCATGATTGACCAGGTCATAACCTCCAGTATCATAATTGACAATATATTCGGTAAAATTGGCAATTTTATTCTGGCTGAATGTCGCGTTTGCGTTCCATTTAAAATGTGAATTAAACGCAATAGCACCTTCCAGCTCAATTCCAGTCCGGTAACTTTTCGGCACATTCACACGGATTGAATTTCCTACGTCATTGATCTGGCCGGTTAGTACCAACTGATTTTTATAATGCATCAGATAATAATTGGCTGCAACCATCCATTTGCCACGCTGCATCCGAAATCCGGCTTCTACGTTATTAAGTCTTTCACTTTTTGGAAAAAGCTGATAAGTTGAGGCTGCAAAATCATCCCGGTTAGGCTCTTTATTTCCAACGCTGTAAGAGGCATAAACCGAACTCTGTGGCGCTAGTTGATACGTCAAGCCTGCTTTTGGATTGAGGAAAGAATACGACTGGTCAAAATTCATCTGGACCATTTCATTATCTTTTCCATCAATTTTATGACTGACGCTGCGGTATTGTAAGTCCCCGAATGCGTTTAGCTTTTCAGTAAACTGATAGTAAAGTTTTCCATAAATATTGAAATCCTTTTTTACACCTTTATTAAAATAGTAACGTTGTTCATTTTCTGTGGCACCTGCATTTCTTGCCCAGACGATTTCACCATAATGATCACCGGTATAATAAGTATAACCACCACCAAGACTGGCTGTCAGCTTTTTGAAACTGTTATAATCCAAAGAAAATGTGGATCCATAGAAATAGTTGTCAAGCCATCTGCGGCGGATTATATCCGTTTTTGTAATGGTATCACTTCCTGAAATTAAATTCGGCAGATTGTAATTACTGAAACTGTCATTTTTACGATACTGCTCATAATAACCCAAACCCCGCACCAGAAAACCATTTACATTCAAAGTCAGGTTATTGTTTAGCGTATGCGAAGTCACAACCTGATAATGATCCTGGCGGTAATTATCAACTTCGTTTTTATAAGTGTAGGAATTATAAGTACGATCATTAGCATTGATCAGGTTTTGTGCGTCCTGGTCATCCAGTCCGTTCCGGTCTATATAAGATAAAATTCCTTCGCGATCGCCTTTAAGTTTTGCCTCCGGCACACCATTCCATGATTGATAGGTTCTTTCTTTACCCGAAAATACATTTACCCTGACAAAACTTTTTTTGCCAAAATAAGCGCCTGATAAGTAGTAAGAATGCAATTCAGAAGAAGCTCTGTCGACAAAACCATCCGAAGAAACGCGTGACAAACGGGCGTCAAAAGTGAATTTGTCTTTAATCAGACCACTGCCAACTTTAAATGTATTTTTAAATGTATTAAAAGAGCCGTAAGAATTATTAAGCTCAGCATAAGCTTCTTTACGGAATTGATTGGTACTGATATTAACCGTTGCTCCAAAAGCACCAGAGCCGTTTGTTGAAGTCCCCACCCCGCGCTGGATTTGTATACTGCTAACCGAAGATGCAAAATCCGGCATATTGACCCAATAAACACCCTGACTTTCAGCATCATTGTATGGAATCCCATTCACAGTTACATTAATCCGCGTCGCATCTGTGCCCCGGATCCTGATCCCTGTGTAGCCAACTCCACCACCCGCATCACTCGTACTTACCAGTGATGGTGTGAAATTTAAAAGAACCGGAAGATCTTGTCCCAGATTTTGCTTGTTCAAAGCTTCGGCGGTAACATTGGTATACGCCATTCCGGTTTTGTCCGTAACGCGCGTTGCATTAACGATCACTTCATCGGCCTGAAATGTGCTTTTTTGTAGTTTTATGTCAGTGGATTTCCCATCTGTAAAATTGGCGCTTTCCAATTTTAGTGTTTGGTAACCAATGTAAGAAATCTCCAGAATACCGATATTGTCAGAAATATTCCGGAGTGTGAATCTCCCGTTTGCGTCGGTAGTGGTGCCGCGGATTTCACCGGCCCTGATCGTTGCGCCGGGCAGCGGTTTTCCATCATCCTGATCGGTAACCTGACCGGTCAATGTTTTTTGAGCAAAAACAGATATGCTCAATAAAGTGCTCATAACGAGTGTTAAAAGACAAGTCGTAACGTTTCGCATTGCGATCAATCATTGTTACGAACAGGCAAGGGGCCACCTATCCTTTTTGTACAATAAAATAATTTATTCGATTCAGCCAACTTGATGAAGCTTGAAAACCAATACGTTTAATATGATTTTGCCAGTCCTAAGTTTAGCTTTCTCTTCCTACGCCGGCATTATCCGGATCAGGTAATATGGGTATGATCTCAGCCCGTTAGGTAGGGCACCCCTATGAGATTATGTTGTAAAGTTAGTTGGTTTGGGCTGCGGAAACAAATAGAAAATTATATTGTCCGTTTTGATTTGCGATTTGCAAATAGAAAATTACGGTAAAACGATTTTCAATCTGCTTTAATAATTATTGGTCCAATTGCCAGTTTATCAGATTTCAATTGATCATTAATTTGTCTTGAAAGTTTTGTAAGCTCCATGTAGGTATTAATATGTGCTGTTAGCACAAAAACCGTAATTGTATATCTTAAAAAGTTTTGCTGATCCTGAAGATTTTTGTCGAAGGTCAGTAAAACGTCAAAATTGTTTGCAAGCATTAACCTAAGTAATTCTCCGTTTTTTACGCCATTCCATTCCTTATCCCGAACGGTAAAAACTTCATGTTCAGGAAAATCAGACTTTAAACGCTTCGGTAAATTTTCGTCAAGCAACAGTCGCATATAACTGCTCGATATTTTTAGATGTAAGAAATTTATTAGCGGTTTCCAGAACAGCAACGGCCTGCCTTTTGGATACTGTTGGAAAATCTTCTAAAAAATCGTCCAGTGCAACACCTGCTTCTAAATGATCAAAAAGTGTTTCCACCGGAACACGGGTTCCTGTAAAGACAGGTTGACCGCCTAAAATATCTTCATCTATGGTAATTACTGTTTTGATCTCCATACTCTAAAAATAAGAATTATATTTAATAAATCGCTCTTTCCCCAATCATTTCTCTACCAAAGCAAGCCACTTTTTCACCACATTTTTCAAAGCTTTTTCCTTCGATTTCACATCATCCAAATCCTTAAAAATCACAGTTCTACGTCCATCTTCATAGTCACCTTCAAGCAATCCGCTTGTGTCGCTAACCTTTGCTCCGCTTGGGAAAACGATCATTATTTTTCCTTTATGCAGATTCATCACCGCTATATCACTTTTGTACTCTTTTGGATCGAATGGTTTCATTTCGCCGGTGTAGTAAAAGCTGGGATTATTCCATTTTATTCTTTCTCCTATTTCTTTATCTGTGCTTAATATTATTTGCCGTATCGTTTCAACAACCTTTCCCAGCTCAAGATCCAGTTTTTGGATATGCGCGGTTACCTGCTCCTGATCTGAAAGTTTTGAAGGTTTTGCGGATGGTTTCTTTTTAGCTTTTGAGTCAGATTTGGACAGATTTTGTTCAATTCTATATTTTGTAATTCTAGCCACTAAATCCAGTGGAAGTGGTTTGTCAAACGGAAATTGTACCGATCCTTTCGCACCCTTATATTCAGATAATTCTTCCTTAAATGCTTCAAGTCCGCGCGGAGCCGGGTAGAATCCAATATGATTTTTAAAAGCAGCATAGTGGACCAGATTCCCGTTCAGTGTAAAAGTCGGGATTCCGTAGCCTATTTTTTCTTCTGCATCCGGCGCAGCTTTGGAAATAGTAACCCGCATTTCTTCCAGAAGCTTTTGTATTTCCTTTGGAAAACCTGCAATGTATTTGTCGACATCAGGATTATTTTTTGTCATAGCAGTGTGGTGTGAGAATAGTCAAGACTTCAAATCTAAATATTTGAATGGTAATAAGTTAAATGTGATTTAAATATACTAATTCAACCAGGCTATTGCAGTTTAAGAAGAATTAAACCCTTAATAATATCTTTATAGCCAGATACTTTTCACTCCCCATCATTACAAACGCCGCCCCAAAACTCCCGGATTTTCAGCTTTCCGATTTTTCTCCTCTAAAAATTTATACGTTCTGTGACCAGCCAGACTTTTATCCAGTTTTTCAAAAAGCCTGTCATTTTTAAAAGCATACCAATTGATTTTCAAGAGATACAGACTTACATATGAATCCGGATGTTTTGCAATGTATTCACCTGTTTTCCTGACAAAGTCCTCTTTTTCAATCGCTTGCTTGTCAACCCAGAAATTAAGACTATCTGCATTTCTTTCTTTACGTGCACGTTTTTCTCCTATTGCATAATCAAGAATCCGCTGGTCATAAGGTTTTTGAAGACTATCCTGAAATAATTTCCAGTCAGGATTACTTTTTGAATTGGTTACTATGGATCTCGAAACATCCGCGGTATCAAGCTGAATTTTTGCACCGGATTCTAAAAAGAAAAACAGTGAACCTTTAACCTGGGATACGTGAAGCTGATAAAGATCCGGAACCAGATCGTTGGCAATTTCCAGATTAAATATATCAGAATTCAGTTTGATGGAATGTACGATAGCAGCAAATCCTTTTTCCCTGGTAAGCAAAATGGCTTTGCGTCCTTTAAATTCTTTTGGAGCAACGATCTGGATTTTAACGTTTTGAGAAAAAACGGGGAAAGCAGAAAACAATAAAACAACAAGTGCGGCGAAGTATTTATTCATTTTCCCGAAAAGCATAACCATTATTTCCCGCTGGACTGTATAACATCATGAATATTTCCCAGAAGCGATTGCGGACCATTGTCATCCTGTAATAATTGCCAGATCATAATACCGCCGGTTTTTTCCAAAGCCAATGTAGTTTTTTTACGAATTGTAGGAATCCCGTTGTAATAGATTGCACCGCCGTTTACGTTGAATTCATCCATTTGAATGGCATCCGGGTAAGTGAGCAAAAGACTTTTCCAGGAAATACTTTCAGGTGCTGTTCCTCCAAAACCATATCCATAAAAGGGAACGCCCAGACTCAGTTTTTCTTTTGCAATGCCCCGCGTTTTATTCCAGTATTCAACATCTTCAACGGCCATATCGTAAGGTGCATGCGGACCGGGTTTTGCAAGATTCCACGGTCCGGTTCTGTCATAAGACATGATATTAACAAAATCGAATTGCGACAAAGCCTTATCTGTGAACTGATCTTTGTAAGCAGTAGCGATAGCAGCGGTAATCATTTTGTTTTTCAGTTTCAACTGCGCAGCCAGATCAATGACAAAGTTCTCATAATTGGTATCAATCAAATCACCTTCGAGATCCACATCAATTCCATCCAGATTATTTTCAACAGCCAGTTTTACCAGATCGGCAATTAATTTTGTCTTTTTTTCTCCAATTAAAAATGAGGGGTAATATTTGGGAGCACTGCCTCCGCCAATGGAAACCATTATTTTAACATCTTTTGAATGCGCAATCGCGGCAACAGCTTTCAGGTTTTCTGTTCCCTGCAAATTTCCGGCAGAATCAGGATTGATAAATGCAATATTCAGATGTGTAATTTTACCGTAATCAATTGTATTTGCAGACTGTACTAAGTTTTCCCGGCCAGGCAAATAACCTATAACACGGAAAATGGATGTTGAGGTGCTTGCCGTTATAGGTTTTTTGCTGCATGCAGAAGAAAAATAAACCATCAGGCAAAAGATAAATGCCCTGAAAAAAATAGTTTTTTTACTCACTGTAAAAGTACGTTAGGATTAGTTTCCTGGTGAACAAACTGGTTCTTATGCAAATTACTAACAAGATAGAAAAGAAAATTTCCACCTGCTTACCAGGTTAGATAACTTTTCGTTATTAATACAAAATACATAACAGGAAACATCTGTTCCAGCGAAAATTGTTATCATATTCTCTATTTTGGACAAATAATTTCGTAACCACTTCTCCCCTATCTATTTTTGCATAAACAAGCTTGATTTTACCAAGGCATGAATATATTAGTTACTCGCGTTGACGCAATCGGAGATGTCATCCTGGCACTTCCGGTTTGCGGTTTTATAAAAGAATGTTTCCCCGGCTCCACCGTAGCCATTCTTGCCAGGAAATATACCAAGCCGGTTGTTGATGCGAGTGATGCTGTGGACTTGTTTCTTGACTATAATGAAATATCTGCTATGCCAAAAAATGAGCAGATTACTTATATCAGATCGTTTAAATTTGATGCCATTTTGCACCTCATTACCCAACAGGATTTGAATGATATGGCCAAGGATGCCGGAATTCCTATTCGGATTGGAACAATAAGCCGCCCTTATCATTGGCTTAAATGCAACAGGCTTGTATGGCTGAGAAGAAAACAATCGGACGACCATGAAGCAAGACTGCATTTTCGTCTTCTCCGACCGCTTGGAATAAAAAAAGTGCCTGAAAAATTATGGGAATATTACCAGCTTAATCATCTTGCGGAACTTCCGGAAGCATTTTCAGAGCTTTTAAACACAGATAAATTCACCATTATCCTGCATCCCAAATCGAATGGAAATGCGTTGGAATGGGATTTAAAAAGATTTTCTGAACTTATTGATTTGTTGGATCCCGATAAATTCCGCGTTTTTATAACCGGCTCTGAAAAGGAAAAAGTTGAGTTACAATCCTGGATTGAAACATTGCCCTCGCATGTAATAGATTGGACAGGAAAACTTCCACTCGACCAATTAATAACTTTTATCAGCAAAACGGATGGACTTGTTGCCGGGAGTACCGGGCCGATGCACCTTGCTGCCGCCACAGGTATCAATACGCTGGGATTATTTCCAAAAAACCGGCCAAAACATGCGGGCAGATGGGGACCTATTGGTCCCAGGGTGAGTTACATTCAAACGCTAACAGAAGATCTGGATAGTATATCCGCCTCCGATGTTTTTGATAAAATCAAAAACTGGAAGAAGATTACTGACGATAACTCTATTCTAAGATAGACTTTCAACTTATTTTCTTTCAGCCTTACTCCTATTAGTGCGGGAAATAAATTTTACAGGAAAATAGGCCAGAACAATCAGTAGGAACATAATCAGCGTAGCACGCCAGGCGGAAGAAAATCCTTTAAACTGAAAGGTACCATCCGGCGACATATCGTAGAAAATACCATACTTTTCAGTCACCACCATATCTTCACGGAAAGGTTCTGCCTCGCTAAACCAGGTTTTGGTAATCACTTTGCCCGTGGTATCAATATATGCGTATTTATCATTCAGCTGGATCATCGCTACGCCATGTTTGAAATAGGAAGCAGATTGGTAAATAATTGGCGTAGTAATTTTACCTGTGGTATCAATATGACCAAACTTTCCATTCAGAGAAACAGAAGCGCGGTTTTCATCCATAAAGCGGCCGGCGTAATCATATAAAAATGGAATTACGACTTCACCTTTTTTATTGATGCAGCCCCATTTATTCCCTTTTTTCACCCAATAGCGTCCAAGAGATGGCTTTTGTGTATCATCATATAAAAACGGAATCACAATTTCTCCCGTTTTTGAACTTACATATCCAAACTTGTTTCCGTACTTAACCCTTGCCAAACCACGCCCGGAATGTTTATAGATCAGGTCAATATCATCAAGCGCAACGGGGACACGCAGGATCAGGTTTTTATCGACAATCCCAAATTTTCCATGGTAATAAAAACGAAAAGGCTCTTTTGCTTTTTTGATATCTATCTCGGTATACCTGCCAAAGTTCCAGTTTAAAGTGGTCAGGTTTCCGTTGACATCCCACATAAAATCCTCCTGGCAATCATGGTAAGCGACGTAAGCTGCTTTACATTTGCCGATCAAAAAATCGTTTGGAAACAATTCGACTGGTATTTTATAGATTTCCTTGCCTAATGAATCCAGATAAGTCAGCCCAAATTGCTTTCCTTTTGGATATATGACGTAAGTTATTCCATCTTTAAATTCTCCCGCGCCACGATAAATTGGCGGAATAATTATTGTACCGTTTTTGTTAATATATCCGTGCATTCCCAGTGCACCCTGATGGTTTTCAAAAGTGACAAATTCAGCCAATCCGTTTGAAAATTTACCAATATCCCGATAAGCCGGAGTAAGTTTGTTCCCGTTTTTATCTACCAGAAAACTGGCATACGAACCACTTGATCTTTCGATCGTTTTAACAACATATACATGACCAAATTGCTCATGTTCCTGATATTTTTTTAGCCATTCCGGATTTTCCGCGGCATTTGCTTTCACAAAAAAGCATGTACTCAGAAAAATTAAAAACATGAAAAACTTATTATTTCCGGCAATCATAAATTTAGATTTTATAGAAAAAAAGGAAATCATATCAGATCAAAAATATAACTAATTTATTAGTTATATTTTTAGTTAAAGAAATTAATTTCCAGCTGACAAAAATTTTGATCCTAAGTTAATTTTCTTTTTTGTGAAAAAACCATCAATAAATGCCTATGAGCATAATATTGATGGTTTTGGATTAATAATGTAAACAATCAGACGCTTATTTTATAATCACAATTTTCTGATTTAAGCTGCGCTCATTTCCCTGCAACCTGACAATATACATCCCTGAAGATACCATCTCAATGGGAACGTCCAGGTCTCCTTTTTTATTGGTAATGTCTTTTCTCATCAAAACATTACCGTTTGCGCTTACCAACTCAAAGGAATTAAAGGGTTCTTCAATCACAAGATGCATAATTTTGCTTTCAATCAGGGATGGTCTAACAAAATTTGCACTGCGATTTTCATTTCCTGAGGCGATACTGATCATGTTAGAGTATTTAAAAGAATCATCCTGGTCAACCATTTTCAAACGATAATAAAGCGTTTGCGCATTGTTGATGGAATGAAAAAACTGATAATCGCTTCCGGTCAGACCGCCTTTTGGAAAAACAGTACCAACTTGTGCGAAGGTTTTGGCGTTCAAACTATACTCAATGTCGAACTGGCGGAAATCTTTTTCCGTAGCAGTTTTCCAGTTCAATCTTACACCTTCATTTCCTGAAACTCCTTTAAAACTGATAAGCTCCACAGGCAAAGGATCTTCGGGTATCAGATTGTAGATTATACCGGACGTGAGTGCAACCGCATAAATTTCGCCATTTTCGGCCTCTCCAAAATCCGCGACATTGGTAATAGAGGATGTTTGAACAGTTGTTGCAACGGTTCCGCTTACTGGCCCCACGATGTGAATATTGCCTGAATAAAAATCCCCGCCAACATAATAGCCCTGCATCTCAGGATATTTTGCACCTCTGTAAACAACCCCGCCAACGACCGAACTTCCGGCTGCGCTGTTTGTCGCATACTTATGCACAGGGAAATGATATTGTGCACCATCAATACAATCAGCACTGTTATGTATGGCATCTCCTTCATAACAACCCCATCCATAATTAGCGCCGGATGTGGTGGAGGTAGTTCGATAATTAATTTCCTCAAAAGCTGATTGCCCTACATCTCCAATCCACATATCACCTGTTTCACTATCAAAACTCCAACGAAACGGATTTCTCAGCCCTGTTGCGTAAACTTCATTTTTTGTAATACTTCCAACCGGATAAGGATTATCAGAAGGAGTTGTATATGGAAGTCCGGTATCCGTCGTGCTAACCGTGATTCTGAGAATTTTGCCAAGTAATTTCGCAGGATCCTGAGCGTTATTGTCCGGATCATTGCCTCCACCTCCATCACCGATTGAAAGATACAAATTCCCGTCTTTTCCAAAATGCAATTCCCCGCCATTATGATTTTCTTCCCCCGGATGAGGCACCGTAAGCACAACCAGCTTGGATGCAGGATCAGCGATATTCTGGCTTCCGGCACTTATTTTATAACGGGCAATTTCAAGGTTTCCTTCCCCATTGGTATAGTAAACAAAAAACAACCCGTTTGTAGCATAGTTTGGATGAAAAGCCAGACTTAGCAAACCTTGCTCACCTGTCGTCAAAATTCCGGCAACTGTCAAAAAAGTCCCGAGTGGAGCATAAGTTGCGCTAAATACTTTAATAGCACCGGTTTTTTCAACAATAAAAATTCTATTGGTTCCGTCACCAGCATTGACGAGTTGTATGGGCGAGCTCAGTCCACTTGAAATGACGGACCTAAAATAAATGGTTGGCTGGGAATAAACCTGAGAATTACAAAGTAGCGAAACGATAAACAGCAAGGCAGCAAAATTGAAAGCCCTCTTTTTCAGGTCGAAGTTTTCCATGGTTGATGAAGTTGACGGTGAGCATAAATTTGTAAAATTAGTTTTATAACATCTATGCCAGGATTCCAGAGAAACCTTGTTATCAGTGGTTTACACAAAACAATTAATCGTGGTAACAAACCATCATTGTTGAAAAAATCTGTATTTATATCAATAAAAAAGGGTTTATACCAAAAACAATTTTGATATAAACCCCTGAAAATGTCTTAAAACTTTTAAACTAAAATATTTTTATTCATAATAAAAAGTCCCGGCCTCACTCGAAATCGTCAATTTCTTAACGGGCGATGCTTCTACCCTGCCAATGATTTGTGCCTCAATACCAAATGATTGTGATATTTCAATAACACGGGCCGCGTTTTCTTCCGACAAATAAATTTCCAAACGGTGACCCATATTAAATACTTTATACATTTCCTGCCATGACGTACCACTTTCCTCCTGTATCAATTTGAAAAGTGGTGGAACAGGAAGCAGATTATCTTTTATAATGTGCAGATTATCAATGAAATGCAAAATCTTGGTTTGCGCACCACCGCTGCAATGTACCATTCCATGAATCTGTGGCCGAAGTTCATCAAGTAATGCTTTTGCCACCGGAGCATAGGTTCTGGTGGGAGAAAGAATTAATTGTCCAACGTTTAAATCTGTGCCTTCCACAGAATCAGTCAGTTTTTTTGAACCGCTGTAAATCAAATCGTTATTAACCTCTGGGTCAAAACTCTCAGGATATTTTTCAACAAGATATTTACCTAATACGTCATGACGGGCAGAAGTTAATCCATTGCTGCCCATACCTCCATTGTAAGAAGTTTCATAGTTCGACTGGCCATAAGAAGCAAGTCCAACGATAACGTCACCGGCTTTGATATTGGCATTATCAACCACTTCTGATCTTTTCATTCTGGCGATAACCGTGCTATTCACTGTTACCGTGCGTACCAGATCTCCAACATCGGCCGTTTCTCCACCCGTACTGTATATTTCAACACCATAACTGCGCAGCATTTCCAGAATTTCCTCCGCGCCGTTGATCACCTGAGCGATCACTTCACCAGGAATTCTGTTTTTATTTCTGTCAATTGTGGATGAATAAAGCATCGGGCCTGTGGCGCCAACACATAATAAATCATCCGTATTCATCACAATAGCATCCTGCGCAATACCTTTCCAAACGGAAATATCACCGGTTTCTTTCCAGTAAAGGTAAGCCAGCGAGGTTTTGGTACCCGCTCCGTCCGCGTGCATAATGGTGCAATATTCCGGATCTCCGGCGAGCGTATCAGGAACAATTTTGCAAAAAGCTTTTGGATATAACCCTTTGTCAATATTCTCGATTGCCTTGTGTACGTCCTCTTTCGATGCAGATACGCCGCGTTGCAAATAACGGTCGGTGGTTTCCATGCGTTAAGTATGGTTAATTCTAAATTTTCTTATTGAAGGGCACAAAAATAGGAAAAAAGATGGGGGTAATGAAGCTTATCTGTATGATTGACCAATAGAATCATAAATAGACTGACTGTTAACAGCTTAGCAAGCAAAATAACAAAGTTCACAAAATCTTAATTTTATAAAATTTCTTAAATGCCAAAACCTTCTTATCTTTAAACTTCTAACGTATTTAGTAGGAAACACAATATTTTCTATTGAGATATGTTTTAATATCAGAACCTAAACCAATCTGGATGCAAAATTTGATTCAACGTACCGTCATTTTAAGCTTGTTCTTTTGTGCTTTTTTACTTGGTAATACTGCTAATTCAAAATCACTGAATCCTCCAAAAACAGCTGCTGATACGCTCAATCCAATTGAATCCCTGGTCTCTTTCGCTGATAAACATCTTCATATCCGTTACCGCTCCGGTGGCACTTCCAAAAAAGGTTTTGACTGCTCCGGTTTTGTCCGCTATTGTTTCAGCAAGTGGGATATTCTTTTGCCACATTCAAGTGCCGCTCAATCTGAAAAAGGTGAAGAAGTAAATCTTTCAAATGCCCGCAAAGGTGATTTGATTTTCTTTAAAGGCCATAGTTCCAAAGATTCCCGTGTTGGGCATGTCGGTATTATTACTGAAATCGCGCCGGGATATGTGCGCTTTATACACTCTGCATGGAATGGTGGCGTGCGCTACGATCTGCTGAGTGCTGATTACTACCAAAAACGCTTCGTAGCCATCCGGCGAATGATTAACTGATATTGTACTGTTTACAGGTTACACAGAGAACCACTGAGGTAATAAGAGGGACACAGAGTTTTCTTTTTATCTCAAAATAAACTCTGTGTACCTCCCCTTAACTCTGTGGTCCTCTGTGTAACCTAAGAAAATAACTTTCTCAATTTCCCACCGTTTCCTCAATTGATTGTAAATTTGTAGCATAAAGCGCATGATTGACCGGGATTAATACCTCTGTGTTTCTCTTTCCAACGCTGCGTACCTCTGTGTAACCATAATTCGTCTACTGATTTTGAAACTCTGGCAAAAAGAAAATACCGTTACTTCTGAAAAAATAGAACGTTTCACTGTCGGTCGCGATCGTGAAATGGATTTACATCTTGCCGAATTCGACGTACTTGGCAATCTTGCCCATGCGACAATGCTTGAAACAATCGGTTTACTTACAGCGGAAGATCTTACTGCGCTGAAAGCAGAACTGATTGAAATTTATGCCCAAATCCAGCAAGGCGATTTTATAATCGAAGATGGCGTGGAAGATGTTCATTCACAGGTTGAACTGATGCTGACGCGCAAATTGGGCGATATTGGCAAGAAAATTCATAGCGGGCGTTCCCGTAACGACCAGGTTTTGGTTGATATGAAACTATATACACGCGACCGTTTATTTCAGGTCGTTCAGGCTACGGAAAAACTTTTTGATGTATTAATCAGCAAATCGGAGGAGCATAAAAATGATCTTCTTCCAGGTTATACACATTTGCAGATTGCCATGCCATCTTCTTTTGGTTTGTGGTTTGGTGCTTATGCCGAGGGTTTGATTGATGATGTGATCCAATTGAATGCAGCTTACCGCTTAGCTAATAGAAATCCGCTGGGATCCGGCGCAGGTTATGGTTCTTCGTTTCCTTTAAATCGTACACTGACTACCGAATTGCTGGGATTTGAAGGTATGCATCACAACGTGGTATATGCACAAATGAGTCGCGGGCGTACAGAGCAGGCGGCACTTACCGCAATTTCCTCTTTGGCCGCTACGGTTTCCCGCCTTGCAATGGATATTTGTTTATACAACAGCCAGAATTTCAGTTTTATCGTTTTACCGGATGATTTAACCACCGGAAGCAGTATCATGCCGCACAAGAAAAATCCGGATGTAGCAGAATTATTACGCGCGAAAACAAACCGTATGAAAGCTTTACCTATGGAAATTACCATGGTTTTGAGCAATCTTCCTTCGGGATATCACCGTGATATGCAGCTGCTGAAAGAAATCCTGATGCCGGCTTTTGACGAAATTCTGGATTGTCTGGATATTGCCGCTTTTATGTTGGAAAATATTAAAGTGAAACAAAACCTGCTGGATGATCCGAAATATGATCTATTATTCAGTGTGGAGCGTGTGAATGAACTGGTCATTAGTGGCGTTCCATTCCGTGACGCATACCGCCAGGTTGGTGCAGAAATTGGTGACGGAAGTTATGTTGCGCCGCGGGAATTGAAACATTCGCATGAAGGTAGTATCGGGAATTTGCAGAATGATCTGATCAAGGCGCGTATGGATAACGAGTTGGCACGATTCGAGTTTGATAATGTAAGAGCTGCTCTGGATAGTCTCATCGTATAAGATTACCCGGCCAGCGAAACATCAAATAAAACAATAAAAATAGAGAAGTCAGCACCGATTGATTTCTCTATTTCCTTTAATTCTACCAACCGGTTTTCCTCAAATAATTCCCTCCAATCTTAATCTGAAACAGGAAATGTCCTCGATAAAACTCGGTCTGATTGTTTCCCTTTTTCTTTGGATTACTGTTTTTTCATTAAAACAGCAAGTCGAAAAACCTTTAACCAGAGTTCATTTACGGAATAATACTGCTGATACCTTATCCGGCAGACAACTGGCAGGTCAGTACTGCCGGGCTTGTCATCTTTTCCCCGACCCTTCTTCATTAGACAAAGCAACCTGGACTAATTCTGTATTGCCCAATATGGGTTTACGTTTGGGTGTAAAAAGTGCAGGCAGAAATCCTTATGAAGACTTGCCGGATGTAGAAATAAATCTGATCCGGGAACAAGCAATATATCCGGAAACCCAATTAATTTCTGATGAAAACTGGGCTAAAATTGTGAAATATTACGAGACCGAAGCCCCGTCAGAACCGTTACCTCAGAAAGCAGTTCCGCCTGTAACAAATTCACTTCCTTTATTTAAGGCGCAGGAAATTAAACTTGGCGACAAACCTTTTCCTCAAACAACTTTACTTAAATTCGATCCTGCAACCTCACTGATCTATGTCGGCGATGCGCAGCATGTCCTTTATGTTTTAGATAACAAATTTAAACTGAAAAATTCCCGATCCGTGGAGAGTCCTCCGGTTGATATGGATTTTCCAAAAAATGCTGAGCCTCGTTTTTTAACCATTGGCCTTTTTCAGCCTTCTGAACAAAAATTGGGTAAGCTTATATCGCTTGAAACAATATCGTCATCCTCAGCCTTAACAATTCAAAACCTACACCGCCCTGTTCAATTTGCCACTTCCGACCTCAATATGGACGGAAAGGAAGATGCAATCATTTGTGAATTTGGAAATCATACCGGAAAGTTAGTTTGGCTGGATGATTTTCAACCTTCAAAAGAACACGTTTTAAAAGAATTTCCCGGAGCAAGAAAGGTTGAAGTGGCAGATTTCAATCAGGACAAAAAACCGGATCTGATGGTATTGATGGGACAGGCGCGTGAACAGATTTCCATTTTTTACAATTTGGGAAACGGTGAATTCAAGGAAAAGACTTTGCTCAGGTTTCCCCCGCAATATGGTATGAGCTATTTCGAGCTGGTAGATTTTAATAAAGACGGCTTCAAAGATATTCTGGCTACGAATGGAGATAACTGGGATTATTCAGCGATTAAGAAAAATTATCACGGCGTAAGAATATATCTAAATGATGGAAAAGATAATTTTAAAGAAAGTTATTTTTATCCTCTATACGGTGCAGCCAAGGCCGTTGCCAGAGATTTTGATCATGATGGAGATATAGACATCGCAGCAGTTTCATTTTATACCGAGCTGGAAAATCCGCAACAGCAATTTATTTATTTGTCAAATAAAGGAGATTTAAACTTCCAGGTACACTCCACGCCAGAAGCGGCAACCGGAAAATGGATGACCATGGAAGCCGCAGATTTTGATCATGATGGCGATATTGATATTATACTCGGCTCTTATTTCCACAATTTATCAGAGTTTACAAAACTCGCCTTTCAGGGAGTTTTGTCATTTCCTCAGGTTTTGGTATTGAGGAATACAAAAAAATAAGTTGTATTGTTTTATGCGAAAAATATTCGGGATGAGATTTTCTATTAAGGTTTGTTAGATGATCAGAAGTTAAAACATACATCACTGTGTAAAAGCAAAAGAGGCAGGTCGTTTGACTTGCCTCTTTTGCTTTTATATCAATCCTCAAAAACTTTCAGACTATTTTACGTCCCAGAAAAGTTTGGTAGTAAGTTTATCCTGATCTCTTACTGCTGAATAGTTATTCGCATTGTAAGAAATCTCATTACTTGGAATTGTCCATTTTACCGGAGGCAATGTCTGGTTATTTGCATTATCAACCTGGAATGTAAACGTTGGAAGATCAAGTCTACGTGTTTCTGCCCAGTTTTCATAAGGCTGAACAAGGTTGAAATGAAGCCATTTTTGCGTAGCGATCAAGGCCAGCTTGCTAGTGCTTGATGTAGCTTTATCCCAGTTTACTCCATCCGCAGCAATATACTTCGCTATTGAGGACTCAGAAGCTGGAGACGGTGCAGCATTTACACCCGTCGCATTACTTACAGTGATAATCGAATTATAGAAATTAGTTGATAGAGAAATTGCTGATTCGTACGCAGCCTTGGCAGAAGCATCGTTTCCAACTCTCAAATAATATTCAGATTTAATCAGGCTTACTTCCGCTGCATTGATAATCACCCCAGGGAAAAACTGGTTGTGGCTCGTCACATAACGGTTATAAATTGCAACTTGTCCTGCATTAGAAAGCTCTGTCTGGGCAGCGGACGTTGCAGTTGGATCAATACCAATATATTTTCCTGCTGCACTCGCACCTGGTTCAAATAGGATTGGCAAACGTGGATCAGCATTCGTATTCATGAAATCGATCATTTTCTTACCAGCAGTATTACCATACCAACCTCCATCAGAAGCAATACCTCCCTGGAATCCTTTAGAGTTAATATCCGTATTTACGTTAAATACATTAATCTGAATATTCTGAAGGTTTGTTTCAACAATCGGATAAGTCGAAGTATTTGCCAGAATTTCTGCCATTTCAGCAGCAGATCTTGATTGGAAAGCACTTACAGCAGAAACACGGTTAAGCATTCTCAAACGAAGTGAATTGGTATAACGCTTCCAGGCCGTAAGATCACCTTTGTTTACAAAATCCTGAGTCTGGAAAGATTTAAGGTAACCTGCGTTTATCGTCGTCGCGTTCAGCTCTGCTGCAATGCTCTTCAAGTCATCAAGCATCATCGTGTACAGCGTCTGCGGATCGTCAAACTTCGCCAGTGAGTTAGCATAGTCTCCGCCATTCAATCCAACCATGCCTGCCTCAGTAAAAGGAATAGCACCAAAAAGGTCAACCATCCTTTCAGTTTGATCGTAAAGGTAAACCGTCGCAACCGTCATGAAGAACTTGCGATCTGCCTGATCTGTTGCGCTTAAAGCGTTGAATGCTTTTTGAAGCTCACGATATTGAGCAAGCATGTTGTAGTAATTAAACCAAACTGCCTCTGTTCCGGAAGATCCGGGAATGTACTGCCCCGAATCATTAATCCAACCTGTAACCTGATTGTAATGGTTGATCGAAGTCCGTAAGGCTACGAAATAATTGGTATACCCCGGAAGGATGTAATCCTTTGTGGACTGTAAAAATCCTGTGAATTGTTTTTCAACCGTTGTTTCAGCAATCTTCGATGGATCGGCATATGAATCAGTAAAATCCGATTCTTTACAGGAAACTGCACCAAGCAAAAGTCCTGCTAATATTAATGATGATATTTTTTTCATTTTCATAATCGAATTAAAATTAGAAGCTTGCTCTTAACATAACACCCATGGTACGGAATGATGGGTTATTACCCGCGTTATTCACGTTTTCATACCATCTTGTACTTGCATTGGTTTGTTCAGCATCAAGATCTTTGATCGATCTGTAAATGAAGAACAGGTTACGTCCGAATACAGATACTGTTACATTCTGTGTTCCGATTTTGTTTGCAATGAAAGCTGGCAACCTGTAAGCAAGAGAAATTTCTCTCATTTTAATAAAGTTGTTTTTCTTTACATACAATTCGTATCGAGAGCTACTGTACTGTGGCCCACCCCAGTTGTAAGTACTATTGTAATAAACAGCCTGAGAAACAACGTTGGTATTCGCTTCACCTGTTGAAGTTACACCTTGCATGAGCATACCGTCATGATAAATTGTAGCACCACTTGGCGCAACTCCGTCTGTTGTCTGAACACCTTTACCATTCGCGTCAACATAATAAGTCAATCCGCCGTGCTCTGTATCCATTGCAGTCAAACTTTCTTTTGTCAACCCTCTTGAAGTCATCCAGTTGATACCTGTTGGCATAATAGATCCGCCCCATCTGAAATCTGTTACGATGTCAAGGCTGAAACTTTTGTAGCTCAGATTATTGATCAAACCACCTGTCAGCTTAGGCATTGCATTACCAACCTGTTTGAAATTTGGATCAAGCGCGTAAATGCCATTAGGTCCAACAACTTGTTCTCCTTTGTCATTTTTAAGGATACCGTGTACAAAAATATCTCCCATCGGACGACCAACAACTGATCTCAGCTGAGCTGCATTTCCATCAAAATCCTGATGCAACAACTCTGTTGAATTATTTGCAAGTTTCTCAACTTTGTTTGTGTTTTGAGCAAGGTTCAAAATCACATCCCAGTTAAAGCTGTTCAAACCTTTTCCTTGAATCGGAGAAAAGTTCAAGGCCATTTCCAAACCTTTGTTTCTCAATGTACCCACGTTGGCAAGGATTGATCTTGCACCCGTAGTTGATGCAATTGACAAAGGTAAGATCTGGTCAACGATCTGTGCATTGTAATAAGAGATATCTAAACCGATACGGTTATTAAAGAATTTAGTCTCCAAACCAAATTCAAATTCACGTTTTTGTTCAGGGCGGATTTTGTCATTACCATAACTTGAATTCATGTAAGTATACAATACCGATTGTCCCCCTGTTTGCTGAGCCTGTAAACTTCCTTGCTGGTAAGCAACGTTTGCCTGATAAATCTGAGGATAGTTACCCACAACCCCAAACGAACCTCTTACTTTACCATAGCTGAAAAATGATGGCAGGTTAAATACATCTGTGAAAACGAAGCTGGTGTTAACCGAAGGATACACAAATGAATTATTTCCTTTTGCCAAAGTGGACGTACGGTCTCTTCTTACCGTTCCTTCAATGAAAAAGAAGTTTTTGTAATCAAAGTTTACCGTTCCCAGATAAGCATCCCTTGTAAATCGGCTGCGGGTATTTGTTCCAAGCTGCTTTATATTATTTACAGAAGCAGACAAATCAAAGAAACTTTCTGTACTTAGTCCACCGTCTGTGGTCACACCGAGCATTGTGGTAAGTTCTTTACGGGCATTATACCCACCCATAACATTAACAGTTATGTCGGCATTCAATTTTTTAGTATAGGTCAGCAGGGCTTCACCAAAGACATTGTTATATAGATTATTACCCATCGCAAATGAACCTGTGTAACCAAAGGCAATCGGTTTTTCAGTAGCCTGTTTGTCTTCAATTCTTTCAGAAGTGAAATCCGATGCAATTCTTCCTCTCAATTTTAACTCAGGCGTAATATCCCAGTGCTGTGTCAAAGTTGCAATAATACGGTTGCTGTATTCGTCGTATGTATTTTTTCTTGTACTCCATACATAGTCAGCAATATCACTTTTGAAACCGTTGTATTTGATATTTTCATTTGGCGTTAAACTTGGGTTACCCGAAGCCGCCGTTACATATTTATATCCCTGACTTGTCTGGTATTTATTGAAGTACCAGTCAGCAGATTCAAAACGGTTCATCATACCTGTAAAGTTGTTGATCATACGATCTACTTTGTAAGGTCTGTTGTGCGTATGCTGATTTACATAGTTTACCGTAATGTCAGTCTTTAACTTTTTACCCGTGTTAAAGCTTGAATTAAGGTTTGCAATGTTTTTGCTGTTTTTAGAATCGTAGCTGATCATTCCGTTATCCTGACGCGTGAAAGAAAAACGAACATTCGCATTGTCAGTTACTTTTGAAACCGCAAGGTTAATGTTTGAGCTGCTTGCATTCTGGAACAAGTTTGCATAACTGTTGTTTGATGGAGAGTAAGGTCTGATTACACCATCAAATGCCATAACCGGCTGACCATCAAATTTAGGTCCGAAGTTAACAGTAGCTCCAAGTAAACCTCTTGTTTCCTTTGTTCCGTCACCATCTGTGTCATAATAAATAAATCCGGCTGCATCCTGTCCGCCATTAGCATAGTTCAAAGGATAACCCGGACCTCTGACGTTCTGGTATCTTGGAAGATATGCGATTTTATCCACGTTGTAACTTGCGCTGAAATCAACACCAAATCCTTTTTTACCTTTTCCGCTTTTTGTTGTTACCAACAATACACCATTCACAGCTTCAGAACCGTACAAAGCCGCAGCCGATGCACCCTTCAAAACAGTGATACTTTCAATATCCGCTGGGTTCAAGTCCAAAAGACCATTACCACGAATACGCTGATCACCCCAGAAATCAGTATTTCTTGATTCTCCGTTACGGATCGGTACACCATCCAATACCAAAAGAGGCTGGGTATTTCCAGAAATCGAACTGAACCCACGGATACTAACACTTACACCACTGGTTGCTCCACCCGGTGTAGCATTGATCGTAACACCAGGAGCTTTTCCATACAATGCGGTTGCAAAGTTTGGAGAGGCCGTTTTAACAATTGATTCGTTATTGATTGTTGACGTAGCATAACCTAATGCACGTTCTTCTTTTTTGATACCAAGTGCGGTTACAACAACTTCATTTAATTGAGATGCATCCTCTTCAAGGGCAACATCAATTACTGACTGGCTTCCTACAACAACCTCACGTGTTTTATAACCAATGAAAGAAAAAACGAGCGTGTTTTTTCCGGATGCTGAAATACTGTATGCCCCACCGGCATCTGAGGTGGTACCCGAAGTGGTACCTTTTACAAGAACCGATACGCCTGGCAACGGTTGCCCGTCAGGAGTACCGGAAATTTTTCCTGTAATCGTCTGAGCGAATACTGGAGTGCTCATTACCATAATCATGACAACAAGCTTAAGTAAATTTTTTCCCATAGAGAGTAAAAAAGGTTTTTTAGTGAACAGGAAGTATTCTTAATAAAAACATAATACAACACAAACTTAATAAAATATTTTAATAAATATCAAACGCATTTAAAAAAAATTATGTTTAGTCAAATTCTTATTAATAAATATCCCAAAGTTTACTTAATGAAGAAGAATCTTTCGTTTTATAATAAACGCTGAATAACTTCATCCACAAGATTTTATGAAATGCATTATAATTTTAGCCGGAATAATTTAATTAAATGACACCAAGATCCAGCATTACGAATTTACAGTTAACATTGAGTGCAGCTGGATAGTGACAAACAGAAACGTAGATATAAATTCTGAATAATTTGAGTTATACAGAATCTATATGCAGCTAATAGAATAAATACTATAATTAAAATATCTTTATTAAACCTTACAGCTTAGAAATAACGGTGCCGGATTCTCCAAAGACTGCTGTTTCCAAATCATCAGCGTGACAAATAATCACATTGGCTACACCTTGATCCAAAGCGGCAAAAGCGTTATCAAGTTTTGGAATCATTCCTTTATTAATAATGCCCGATGCTTTATATTCCGCATAAGTTCCTGGTATTAAAGACGATATTACAGAATCATCATTATCCGGTTCCGATAAAACACCTTTTTTCTCAAAACAATATATCAGTTTCACCTGATAATTACCTGCCATAGCCACTGCTACCGCCGAAGCCATCGTATCTGCATTGGTGTTTAAAAGTGACCCCTGGTCATTATACGTCAACGGCGCGATCACAGGAATCAGGCTACTGTTTAATATAGATGTGATCTGATTATCATTAACTTTTTCTATATCGCCTACAAAGCCATAGTCAATTGTTTTCACCGGTCTTTTTACAGAACGGATGATTCCTCCGTCCGCACCTGTAAGCCCGATAGCATTGCAACCCATTGATTGTAGACCAGCGACAAGATTTTTATTAACAAGCCCACCGTAAACCATTGTTACCACATCCAGCATCGGTTTATCCGTAATTCGACGCCCGTCAACCATTTGTGTTTCAATCTGAAGTTTCGAAGCAATTTGTGTGGCTACTTTCCCTCCTCCGTGTACCAGAATTTTCATACCGGGCAATTTGGCGAAAGCAGCCAGAAAACGAGAACACGCCTCGGTATTATCGATTACATTGCCGCCTATTTTTATTATGTAAAGAGATTCAGACATCGAATTGTGGTTAATATACTTCATTTGAGCTCACAAAGTTAGAAGAAATCATGAACAGGAATTTAAATGTGCCCGAAGGTTTTAATAAATAAATTTGTCCAAAACTACACTTCATTCTATTGCCGCTGGACCGAAGCTTTTATTTGTACGATCCGGCCTGTGTAATTGATGATAGAATTTATGTTATTTTACATGATGAATTTTTTTAGAAAAATTACGTTGAATAATTAAATCCGGGCACCAAAATCGCTGCCTTCAATCTTATAAATTAGAAACCTGAATGATTCCATTCAGCTCCTACTATCAAAATATCCAATGAAACGAAGTCTTTTTCTATTCATTACTATTGTTCTTGCAGTTCTTGCAAAAACCGATGCTATTGCCCAAATTCAAAAACATGCGCAATGGACTTATACTTTCTCAAAAAACGAAGTAAAACAGGGTGAAACGGTAGATCTGGTTTTCACAGCCGTGCTTGATAAAGACTGGTACATCTATTCTTCCGATTTTGATCCCGAACTCGGGCCCATGTTAACCACCTTTAATTACACCAAAAATAAATCTCTTGAACTGGTAGGTAAACTGAAACCGCAAAACCCGAAGACGAAATATGAAGAAATCTGGGGTGGAAATGTCAAATTTTTTGATGGAAAAGCTGTTTTCAAACAAACTATAAAAGTATTAACCGACAATCCGGTTATTAAAGGAAGTTCAGAATACCAGACCTGCAGCCATACTTCTGGTACCTGCGTACCGGGAGGAGATGACTTTGAATTTAAGGGTTTAAAAGTCGTAGCCGGAATTTCTGCTGAGCAATCCGCTGGTACAACACCTGCTGAAACAAATACAACAGCTTCTGCTGAAATAAAAGATACAACGTCTCAGGAAACAGCTGATATCTCCCTGTCTGCCGGAGATTCTGCAACGGCTTTCAAAACAAAATCAGACGCTCCAAAAATAGATTTGACCGCCGAAGACACCGGGGCACATAAATCTTTATGGGCATTTGCACTGGCCGCATTTCTTTCTGGTTTGGTTGCTTTGTTAACACCTTGCGTTTTCCCTATTATTCCAATGACGGTCAGTTATTTTACAAACCAGACGAATGGAAAAGTAAAAGCCCTATTATATGGAGTATCAATTGTATTGATTTATACGCTTATTGGAACTGTCGTTTCCCGATTAAACGGTCCGGCTTTTGCCAATTTCCTGAGTACACACTGGATTCCAAATGTATTGTTCTTTGCTATTTTCTTCGTCTTTGGATTATCATTTCTGGGACTTTTTGAGATCGTTCTGCCGAGTGCATTTGTTAATAAAATGGATGCAAAATCGGATCAGGGCGGCTATGCCGGGATTTTCTTTATGGCTTTTACATTGGTCCTAGTTTCGTTTTCGTGTACAGGGCCAATTGTTGGTAGTCTGTTGGTAGCCTCAGCCGGTGGTGCCGTTGTCAAACCGATTGTTGGTATGGCGGCCTTTTCTTCTGCTTTCGCCATTCCTTTTACTTTGTTTGCCTTATTTCCACAATGGCTCAAATCTTTGCCGAAATCCGGTGGTTGGTTAAATACAGTAAAGGTGGTACTTGGATTTCTGGAACTTGCGCTTGCGCTTAAATTTTTAAGTATCGCAGATCAGGTATACCACTGGCATTTGCTGGATCGTGAAGTTTACCTGGCGTTCTGGATTGTAATTTTCTCTATGCTAGGATTTTATCTGTTAGGAAAAATCCTGACACCGCATGATTCTCCAATTGAGCGCGTGAGCGTTCCCCGGATTTTGCTTTCGATTATCACTTTCACTTTCGTAGTTTATATGCTTCCTGGTATGTGGGGCGCGCCGTTGAAAGCTTTGGCAGGGTATCTGCCTCCGCAATCCACAATTGATTTTGATTTAAGTAAAAGAGTAGGCGGAGTGGCACCGTCAGCTTCATCAGGCGAAAATAAAAAGTATGCGGATCTGTTCCATTTACCGCATGATCTGGATGGTTTTTTTGATATCAAAGAAGCGCAGGCTTATGCTAAAAAAGTAAACAAACCGGTTTTTATCGATTTTACGGGCCATGGTTGTGTCAATTGCCGTGAGATGGAAGCACGCGTTTGGCCTGATCCGGAAGTTTTGAAACGTCTTCAAAATGATTTTGTTATTGCCGCACTTTACGTGGACGACAAAACAGAATTACCTGAAGCCGACTGGTATACATCTAAATATGATAACAAAGTAAAGAAAACGATTGGGGCTCAAAACGCTGATTTACAAATCGTTAAGTATAATAACAATGCGCAGCCGCATTATTGCATCGTGGATCAGAACGGGGATCTACTGGTCGCACCAAAAAATTATGATTTAAATCCGGCCCATTTCGTAGCGTTTCTGGAAAATGCAAAAGCTGCTTTTAAAAAATAATTTCATTTAGATTCTTCTAAGTGGCTTCATTGTTGAGACAGTGAAGCCACTTTTTATTTATAAATATCAAGAAAATCAGCATATTTTCCAGAACTTCGTATTTCGCTAAAACGTTTTTCCTAATCGCTTACTGATCCTAAAATTTCGTGAAGACAAATTTTTATCAAATAACTAAAACCTACCTTCTTGCATTATTGCTATGCGGATTTGGCACGTGCTTTGCTCAGAATTTTCAGCCGCCGGCTGTCCCGCTGATAACTGTGGATCCCTACACAAGTGTATGGTCATTTGGTGGTGAGCTTAATGGTTCGCCAACCAGGCACTGGACCGGCAAACCAAATCCAATAGACGGATTGATTCGGGTTGACGGAAAAACATATCGATTTATGGGTGCGGCTGTACCTGTTTTGAAATCTGTAATCGGTACTGCAAAAGTTGAAGTATATGAAGCTGCCTATACCACCGAAAAACCCGCTGCGGACTGGAATAAAGAGAGTTTTAAAGCGACTGGCTGGAAAAATGGTAAGGCTCCATTTGGCACAAAAGACCGGAATGATAATATGTTGAAAACGGGTACAGTTTTTCCAAAAGAAATCTGGTATCGTCGTGAATTTATGCTGGACAATATCAATTTTGAGAAGATCGGTCTGAACATTTTTCATGACGACGACGTCTCCGTTTTCATAAATGGTATCTCAGCTTACGAATGTTCTAATTGTTTTACAGGTGGTTATGAAACAAAAAAGATCAGTGAAGCCGCCAAAAAATCGTTAAAGAAAGGAAAAAACATACTGGCTGCATATTGTAAAAACGGAGCCGGACCAGGATATATAGACATCGGTTTGACAGACGAAATCGCGCCAAAAGGTGCAGATGTGATCATGTCTGCAAAACAGACTAGTTTTGAAATGAAAGCCACACAAAGCATTTATTCATTTAATGCAGGTCCGGTGCAGATCACAGCAAGTTTTGTCGCTCCGCTGCTAATGGATAATCTTGCATTACTATCGAGACCGGTAAATTATATTGTTTATGATGTTAAATCGAAAGATGGAAAAGTACATGACGTCCAGGTATTAACTTCTGTTTCCGGCCTGTTGGCTGTTAATGAGGGAAATCAGGAAGTAACTGAAAGAGCTGGAAAAGATGGTGGTTTGATTACACTTGCCATCGGAAGTCTTGATCAGAAAATTTTGCAGCGCAAAGGTGATGATGTGCGGATTGACTGGGGTTACGCCTATTTGGCCGCTTCTGAAAAAACAGTTTCAGGTTCAGCTTTCGGAACACCGGCCGGACTGATCAAAAGTTTTTCTCAAAAAGGCGTACTTGATCCGGTTAATACCATGATGATCGGTAATGGCGAGAACAGGGCAATGGGAATAATTTCGAATGTTGGAAAAGTGGATAGCAAAGGCACTTCGAATCATGTTTTGCTTGGTTATGATGATGAATTTTCTGTTCAATACTTTGGAAAAAATCTGCTTCCATGGTGGAATAAAAATGGCGATAAAACAATTCAGGGTGAATTAAAAGATGCTGAAACAAATTTCATTCAGATTGTGGATGCCTGCAAAACCGTTGATACAAAAATTTATGATGATGCATTGAAGGCTGGTGGCAAAATCTACGCTGAGCTTTGCGTTGCTGCTTATCGTCAGGCCATTGCAGCGCACAAACTGGTTGCCGGTCCAGATGAAACGCCGCTATTTCTTTCCAAAGAAAACTTCAGCAACGGCTCCATTGGTACAGTGGATATTACTTACCCATCAGCACCGCTATTCTTAATTTATAATCCAACATTGCTTAAAGGAATGATGGAACCTATTTTCTTTTATTCAGAAAGCGGAAAATGGAAAAAACCATTTGCAGCGCATGATGTGGGCACTTATCCACTGGCCAACGGACAAACTTATGATGAAGACATGCCAGTGGAGGAATCAGGAAATATGCTGATTTTGACCTATGCAATTTGTAAAACCGAGAAGAATATTGAGTTTGCTAAAAAACATTGGGAAACTCTGAAAATCTGGGCTGGTTACTTGAAAAAAGAAGGTTTTGATCCGGCTAACCAACTTTGCACGGATGACTTTGCCGGACATTTGGCAAGAAATACAAATTTGTCTATCAAAGCCATTATGGGTTTGGCAAGTTATGCAAAAATGGCTGAACAGCTAGGTGACAAAAAAGAAGCGGCTGAGGTCAACGGTTTGGTAAAGGAGTTTGCACAAAAATGGATGGCTATGGCCAATGACGGAGATCATTATGCTTTAACATTTGACAAAAAAGGTACCTGGAGCCAGAAATACAATCTGGTTTGGGATAAACTATTGGAGCTGAATGTTTTCCCGAAAGAAGTGGCCAAAAAGGATATTAATTATTACCTGACAAAACAACTCGCTTTTGGTTTACCACTGGATAGTCGTCGTACCTACACAAAATCTGACTGGATTCTCTGGACAGCAACGATGGCCGATAATCAGAAAGATTTTGAAGCGCTAATCAAGCCAATTTATCGCTACGTAACAGAAACGCCTGACAAAATTCCCTTATCGGACTGGCATGAAACCACAGACGGGAAATCAGTTGGCTTCCGGGCGCGTTCGGTTGTGGGCGGATATTATATGAAGGTTCTGGAAACGAAATTGAAATAAAAATCAGTGCAGGGTGGGTAGTCAAATTACTCACCTTGTTTACTTTCTAATAATATCTTCCTTAACTTCTTTAACAAATGATTCTGGACAATTAACAAGCGCTGCGACTTTTGGGACGTCGAAGTCAGTATTAAGCAAAAGATTTTTGACAATCTCATACGTTTTTCTTTGTTCACCCTTTTCAATACCTTGCGACATACCCTTTTCCATCCCAGTTACGACGCCTTTTTCAAAACCTTCCTCCAAAGTGATCATCTTGATTGCTTCTATAATTCCCATAGATGTCTCATTTCCAGTTAATAAATTTACCTCACTATCAAATTTACTATTTATTTCAGTATTTTCAATGTAAATAAAAGTCTTCAGAAAAAAGAGAAAACGTCTGATTTTTTCACTGTCATAGCGTTTGCTTTCTATCAACGTCCGTACAATTCCCAGTCTTTGTCTGCCGAGCTCTGACTCCGTAATTTTATCTGCTGAAATAACCTTTTGAGCTGCCAAAATTACCAGAGCAAAGAGATTATCCATTCCCTTTAATTGATCCTCATCGTGATCAAATATGTGATAAGAGTTGTATTTGTAGATTATCTCAGTGCCAAGAAAATTTTTTCGATATTCAGACGGCCACTTTTGTTTTTCTTTTCCGGTAAATACTGCCAATGCTGCCACCTCAACTTCAAATCTGTCCAGTATCCTGTAATAATATTGAAACATGCGTTGCGGGAATTTTTTTATGGCGCCGTCCTGTATTTCAATATGAACCAGAATATATTCTTCTGCACCGGTTTTCAGGTAAGTTTTTACCAGCATATCTACGAACCGGCTTCCTCCCTTCTTCTCTAAATCAGGAAAAAGTTCGGTCAGTTCCTTATCCATAAAATCGAAACCGCGTTCCAAATCAAAAATAAGTGCTGCGTCATTGAAGAAAAAAATTAAAAGGTCTGAAAAAGATTCTTCAAATGCACTTTTTAGCAAAATATCATTTTTCTTACGCATAAAAATATGAGTAATTTACTTTCAAACCGATTGACAGATAAGAGCCTGAACAAAATAAAACCACTTGCAAAACTGATATTTCAGTAATACAAGTGGTTTTATTTGTATCGATATCCAGACGTAAAATCCAGCTATTTGTCTCGCAAATGACTGCCTTTTATTTACTCAAAGTTTTGAAAAGCATCCCTTTTTCAACTTTATCAGTCAGAGCCATTCCATTAAGTATTGCTATATCGTCCAGTTTATTATCCGGCATATTTGCATCCTTCAAAAGGTCACGAAGTGTAGCGTCGCGTTGCGCAGTTTTTATTCTGATACGGTCCGGCTCTCTGTTAAGCTTGGATTGATCCGTTATCGATTTAAAACCTTGTGCAACGGATTTGAACTGATTAAAATTCGCTCCGAAATCAGCACTTGCCGCAACACCGTGAATGGCATATATGGACCCGTTATATTGAATTAACCAACTCGCAATCTGCGCGGCATTCGCTGCCGGCGCAGTCTGTCCCTGAGCCACTTGTTTTGCGATCATCGCAATGGCAGGAAATCCGTTAATTGTTGTTTTATTATTTTCAGAAGTTTGCAAACCGTAATTTTTGATCACAGTTTGTGCAGCTTCATCCAGCGTTTTCCCTTCGGCAATTGTAAAAAGCATCATTGCTTTTCCATCTTTGGATGCCATTTGGAATTGTGCAGGCGTATTTTCTGACTGCCAATCCGAAGGAACCGGGAACTGGAATTTTAATTCCGGATGATAAAATTGTCCGCCTTCCACAAAACCTTGTTTCGGATCAACACCATAAATTAATCCTTCGATTTTTCGCAGATAAACATCACGATTGACATTATATTTTGCCTGATGTGCTGATTGATAGCTGGTAGCCAGTTTTTCAACGGTCACCTGGCGATTTCCCGGATCCGGGTGAGTCGACTGGAAAGTTGGGATACTTGCTCCGCTCTTATCACTGATCCTTTTTAAGGTTCCAAAGAAATCTGCCATTTGATGCGCGTCATATCCGATTTTGCTCGAATATTCCACACCCAGTTCATCTGACTGACTTTCATGATCACGACTATATTTCAAAAGTAATAATCCCAAACCTTGCGAAGCCTGATCCGATAAACTTCTGAAAGTGGGAGAAAGTACAGATCCGGCCAATATTACGCCCTGCGTAAAAACCTGTTTTGTCTGCTGACTTGCAGAGTGACGCGCTGCTATGTGACCAATTTCATGGCCCAAAACACCCGCAAATTCTGCTTCATTATTAAAATGAGCCATAATTCCCCGCGTGAAATAAACATATCCGCCAGGCACTGCAAAGGCGTTCACTACCGGAGAGTCTACGATGAAAAATTGATAGTCAACTTCCGGACGATGCGAAACTTTACCCATTGCTTTTCCCTTTTCATTGATAAAAGCAGTCAGATTTTTATCATCATACAATCCCATAGAAGACACAACGGACGGATGGGATTCAGCTCCCAATGCCTTTTCCTTTTCGGGCGACATAAAAATGATTTCTTTCTTTCCCGTTACCGGATTTCTCGAACAACCGGACAGAATTCCTGCGCCCAAAACACAAGCGAGTATGTGTAACTGAAATTTGGTATTCATAAAAATTTGTAATGTTTTTGTTAGTGAGCTCGTCAAAATTAAGTAAGTATAACGCCGTAATCAAAGAATCATGCCAAATGACATGACAATTACTATGACTAAAAAACATACTCCCGGTTACATTTTACGGTAGCATAGTTATTTTATTAATTTATCAATCTCTTTATTAACTTACCCCTGCATACTTGATTGTGGCTCAATATTATCAAATAATTGACGAAAATTAACCCAGACACGATTTATCGAAAGACTTTATCTCATGACATCAAAAAAAAGTACGTTCAGCGCGCTTCCAACCTGGTTGGCTCGATTTGATTTTCTTGGGATATTCGAAAAGGACCCTTTCGGCAATTTTCTGACTGTAAAACGTTTCTTCATTTTTGTGATCGGCTGGTTTACCTATTATCGCTATACGGCAGTCAATAAAATTAAAATTACGGGAAGTGAGCAGCTCGTTGACCTTCCGGATCATGGTGTCATTTTCCTCTCCAATCACCAGACTTATTTTGCAGATGTCATTGCTTTTTACCACATTTTTTGTGCTACGAAATGGGGATACAAAGATTCTATTGCCCCACCCTTTTACCTGTTTTCTCCAAGAGCCCGGTGTTACTACGTGGCTGCGTCTGAAACGATGAAAGAAGGTATTTTACCAAAACTGTTTAGTATCGGCGGAGCAATCACCATTGATCGTTCCTGGCGGGCCAATGGTGAAAACGTAAAACGTGAACTTGATAATTCTGCGCAGGATAAAATCGGTATGGGCCTCAAACATGGTTGGGTTGTCAGTTTTCCGCAGGGTACTACAAAACCATTCGCTCCGGTTCGAAAGGGAACAGCTTATCTGATCAAAGAACATCAGCCGATTGTAATTCCGGTGGTAATTAATGGTTTCAGAAGGGCATTTGACAAAAAGGGTTTACGATTTAAAAAGAGAAATACGATTCTTACAGTTCAGTTTAAAGCACCGATGCAATTTTTACCCGGCGAATCGGTGGAAGATATGATTGACAGGATCACAAAAGCTATTGAGCAGGAACCTCCGAAGGAAAATAGTACCGCAACTCCATAGCAGGGCATCATTTTTGTATTCACTTATTATACCCTCATTTAAAATTTTATGGCACAAAAAGTTGTAATCACCGGCGGAACAGGTTTAATAGGAAAACGTTTAACAACATTGCTTCTGAAGAAAGGCTATGAAGTAGCGTACCTAAGCAGAAGAAAAATAGATATCCCATTTGTCAAAGTCTTTGAATGGGACGTGAAGAATAAATATATTGAGGCAGGTGCTCTTAAAAACACCAGTTATTTAATCCATTTGGCCGGAGCTGGTGTTGCTGACGAAAAATGGACAGAGGATAGAAAAAAACAAATATTCAGCAGCCGGACAGACAGTATAGAACTGATCTGTCAAAAGCTGAAACAAGCGGATATCAGACCGAGATCATTTATCTCGGCTTCCGGAAGCAGTTATTACGGAGAAGATACCGGCGATATTCAACATACTGAAATGTCCCCTCCGGGAAAAGACTTTCTTTCAGAAGTAACCATTGAATGGGAAAAAGCTGCGGATTCCATCAAAAGCCTTGACGTAAGAACTGTAAAACTGAGGACAGGGATTGTTTTAAGTAATGATGGCGGAGCTGTTCCAAAAATGGCCTTACCTGCAAAATTCGGTTTCGGAGCTCCGTTGGGAACAGGCAAACAATGGCTTTCCTGGATTCATATTGATGATCTTTGCCGGTTGTATATTGAATGTATGGAAAAAGATTCCTGGGAAGGCGCTTATAATGCAGTGGCTTTCCCGCCCGCAACGAATGAAGATTTCACCAAACAGATCTGCAAGGCACTGAACAAACCACAATGGCTGCCCAATGTTCCATCATTTGCTCTCCGTCTGGCTTTCGGAGAAATGGCTAACGTAGTTTTGGGAAGCAATTATGTGATCAATCAGCGGATAAAAGATGAAACGGATTTCAAATATGAATTCCCGGATTTGCTGGAAGCGTTAAAGGATGTTTTATCAAAATGATTTTATGAAAATCGAGGATTAAAAATTGACTATTAAAAGCTTTATATAATAGTCAAGAATACACGCACTATTCCTCCTCTTCTTCGTCATTCAACACCTGCCTTGTTTCCAGCCATTTATCCCGCTGTACTTTTGCCCGAAAATCATCCTGAACGTTAAGCTGAATATTTCCATTACTAAAAATCGTCATTTGTAATCCCACAAATGCCAGTGCTTCATTTAGCCTTGTTTCGAGTGGTTCGTTGGTAAAAATGCATTCCTTCCAGTACCAGTCAAGACTCTCACCTGCGATTTCTTCAACAACATTTTTGTAATCTTCAATAGTATAACCAACAAACGGTTTACCATAACGTTGCCATAAAACCTGCATAACCGTATCCAGGGATGATCCATGATCGGATTTTTTCCGAAGATATAAATCCAGGATCAGAGCCACCAAAGCACCTTTGTGATATACCGAAACTTTACGGTGTGGAATTCCCTTTTCATATCCATCAAGCCAGAGATCAAAAGAAGATTCGGCCAGTGATTGTGAGGCCAGTGCATTATTTTCAAAGTGACGTTTCATGTAAACCTGTAATTCTTTGACATAAGCTTCGTCATCGAAAACACCTGAACGTCTTAAAAATAAATCACCATAATAAGTCGTGCAGCCTTCGGCCACAAAACAGGTTTCAAAATAATTTTCTTTTGTAAAATCGTATGGTAAAAGTTCAATGGGACGGATTCTGATGATATTCCAGGCGTGGAACAGTTCGTGAGAGCTTACGCCAAGCAGATCGGTATATAATCCTTCCCCTTCATCGTCCGGACCAAGAACGATCATGGTAGAATTGTGATGTTCAACGCCATGATAAAAAGCATTGGGCAAAATCAGGTTCAGGAAATGATAATCTGATTCAGGAAATTCTCCCATGGTAGCAATCTGCTCTCTGGAAAATCTTCTGAAATCGCGTTGAATACGCTTCCAGTTTGGTTTCAGATTTCCATGCATCCAGATATGAAACTGTACACCGCGTACGATGTAATCAGACTTTTGCAAAGATTCTGATGCAAGAAGCGGACTATCAACCAGTTGATAAAAATCCTTCGCAATAAGTTTATGGCGACCAGAAGATTCCAGTCCGCAGGCTATCTCAAAATTTTCAGGCAATGCCAGAGAAACCGAGCATGGATCATTAATTCTTCCTTCGGTATAAAAACAAAAATTGATAAAATTCAGATACCAAAGATCTTCATCTACATAACTGCTGCCGGCATTTTGTATCGCCGCAAAGAAAGAATAGCGTATTTGAACTGTTTTTTCATAATTTGTTTTAACCTCCCAACGATCCTTCGTGATTTTGCGTAATGGTAGTTTATCACCACTTATTGAAATTGCTTCAATAAATTGAATATTTTTGGCAAAATTTTGAATTTCATAACGTCCGGGACGCCATGCAGGTAATTGAATTTCAATACGATCCGCAGTTATATCAGGAACAGTATAAGTAATCGATAGAAAGTGCGAAACAGGGTCAGTTACTGAAATTTGATAGTGCATAAACGTTGTAATGAGGCGTAATAATGAGGGTCAAATCAATAATAAACCAAAAGTTAGGCATTTTGCGTTAGTATTAACAATATTAAAATAAACCATTTAGAAATGAAAAGGAAAATCCTCCTATCCTGCTTATTTATCATCACACTAGCTATTAAAACAACTGTATTTGCTCAAACTGATGAATACTACCGCCCTGATACTGTAAAAAAGGAAAGGCCGGTCAGAAAGGAAATGCCTCCGGTTGAAGACAAGGCCCCGGTTGAACAAAAAAAAGTTGAAAGTGATTTGAAGAATCTTGCGTTTAAAGAAAGGATACGTTTGGGCGGTAGTTTCGGCCTGAGTTTTGGTACGATCACCAATGTAAACCTTTCACCGATGGCAGGTTATCAGATTACAGACAAACTTGTTGGGGGTGTTGGTGCTACGGTAATGTGGTTTAAGTCAAAATATTTTGGATACAATACCATCAATTATGGCGGCAGGGCTTTCCTGATGTACCAGATTGTGCCGGTTGTCAATATAATTGCGGAGTATGAAACATTGAATGTCCCGATGTCTTATCAGAAAAGAACCTGGCTGAGCTCTCCAATGATCGGTGCCTCATATAGTCAGCCGACTGGCGGGAAATTAATCCGCGCTGTTCATTTTACAGCACTTTATAATGTTAATTATAACAATCAGATTGATCCGTATAATCAGGAAAATCTTTCGCCATACGGAAGTCCTTTTGTTTTCCGCGTGACGTTTCTGTAAATCAATCTGTACTTTTGCAAGAATTTTTTTCTGTTGCTTTTGGTATCTTTTTTATAATCGGTACAGAATGCAATCAGGTTCATTAACAAATACGATTACCAATTTCATTTTCGGTTTAATCCGGAATATGAATCTTATCAATTATGGAAAATCCCGTTTTAATTTTTGGTGCAGGCGCATTAGGTATGCAGGCACTTGATATTTTCAGAAGAAATAATGTGCTCGTCTATGGAATCCTGGACGATAATAAGGAATTGCATGGTAAAGAATTTGGCGATGTAAGTGTTTTAGGCGCAACAGACGACGAAGGTTTTATCAACATCATCGGAGAAAAGTGCGAAACTTTTGTAGCCGTTGGCGAACGTTCTGTCCGCAAACAATTAACAGAAGGTTTGAATGAGCGATTCAAGAGCATGCCCGTCAACGCGATACATGAAAGCGCTATCATTTCAGAAATGGCCGCTGTTGGACATGGAAATCTCTTTGCCGCACGTGCTGTCGTGGGTGCAACATCAAAACTGGGAAGTCATTCATTATTTCTGACAGGATCCATTATTGAAACTGCTGTTCAGGTTGGCGATTATGTCACTGTAGGCGCTGGTGCAATTATCGGCGATAGGGTAAAAATTGCTGACGGCGTATTTATCGGCTCAGGAGCTATCATTGTTGCAGGCATTGAAATCGGGAAAAATGCCCGGATCGGTGCCGGATCGGTTGTTGTGGAAAATGTACCGGCAAATGCAACATTTTTTGGTAACCCGGCCAAGAAGATTTAACTCGGATTGATACGGAAAAATCCAATGCTTGCTGAGTAAGAGCGGGTTCAATGTTAAATACCTCAGTTTAAATCAATAAAATTCGTAGATAGTTTTTTTATTCACACGAAAAGACACTACCTTTGCAGTCCTTTTGACAGAAATAGTGAAAGAGCTAAGTAAATACAACATAGACATTTACGGTTTGGAAGACAAACAGTATGACTATGATATGGAGTCCGGAGACGCTTTTTTTGAAGAATTAGAGCAGGATCTTATTGAACGCGGCCAATTTAAAACCCATGTGGTTTTAAAAAAATCTGCAACAATGCTCCAGTTACATTTTCATACTGAAGGTTCGGTTGAATTGACCTGTGACCGTACTTTGGAACCGTTTGAGGAGCCTGTTATTTCGGACGATCAGATAATTTTAAAATTTGGCGACCGCGATGAAGAGCTGACCGATGAAATAGAAATCATCAACCGAAACACGAACCGGATTAACGTTGCGAAATATGTTTTTGAGTTTATCGCACTTTCGCTTCCGGTAAAAAAATTGCATCCAAGTCTGAGGACAGAAGATGACGCTGACAACGAATCAGAAGATGAAGAAGTGATACTGGTGTATTCTTCGGAGGCAAAAGATGATGATGTCGACAGCGATTCAGAAGAAAAAATTGACCCGCGTTGGGAAGCATTAAAAAAATTAAAAGGGCAATAAGGGATTAATAATCCTGAGCCGCATATAAAAGTTTTTCAAACCGAATATTAACAACCGAACATAAAGCATCATGGCACATCCTAAGCGGAAAATTTCCAAAACCCGTCGCGATACACGCAGAGCACATGACTTCCTGACAGGCAAGCAATTGTCAGTTGATTCTTCAACAGGGGAAATTCATCAGTTCCACCGTGCGCACGTACACGAAGGAAATCTAGTTTATAGAGGCAAAGTTGTTGTTGAAAATTATGCCAAAACGGTTTAATTTTTGATGATCAGAATGCCAATTTCGCAGCAGCCTTATAAAAGTTGTTGCGAAATTCTTTTTTACTAAGGCACAACTGCTAAATTTACACCTTCGATTTCTAACTTTTAGTACAAAATAACAGCGTGTAAATGAAAATTGCGGTAGATGCTATGGGGGGAGATTTAGCTCCACAAGCAATTGTTGAAGGGGTTATGCAAGCCACTTCAGAACTGCCATCGGACGCCCGAATCGTGTTAATTGGCCGGGAAAGCGCTATTTTGGAGATATTTCGCCAAAATAACTTTTCTTCATCAGTTGTTGACATCATTCATGCCGAAGATGTTATTGAGATGGGTGAGCACCCAACAAAAGCTCTTTCTCAAAAGCCTAATTCAAGCATAGGAATTGGATTCAAGCTTCTGAAAGATAAAGAAATTGACATCTTTTGCAGCGCAGGTAATACCGGAGCAATGCACGTAGGTGCTCTTTTTAGCATAAAAGCTATTGAGGGAGTTTTAAGACCAGCCATTGCAGGTTATGTACCGCAGGTTGGAGGCGGATATGCCATCATGGTGGATATTGGTGCTAATGCAGATTGTAAGCCTGAGGTATTGGCGCAGTTTGGAGAAATCGGCTCACTATTTGTTCAACATACATTCCAGATTGAGCGCCCGCGTGTAGCATTAATGAATATCGGTGAAGAAGAACAGAAGGGTTCATTGACTGCTCAGGCGACTTATCCGCTGCTCAAGGATAACAAAAAAATCAATTTTATTGGAAATATTGAAGGGAAAGACCTCTTCACTAATAAAGCAGATGTGATCGTTACTGACGGTTTCACAGGGAATGTATTGTTTAAATTAGGAGAGTCTTTTTACGAAATTGCCAAACAAAAAGGGATTCAGGATGATTTTATTGATCAGACAAATTACGAATCCATTGGCGGAAGTTCAATTATTGGAGTAAATGGTAATGTAATGATTGCTCACGGTATTTCTTCGCCGCTGGCCATCAAGAACATGCTTGGATGGGCATATAAACAAGTCAAATCAAAAGCATATCTGCACATTGCAAATGCGTTGAGTTAACACGGCATGACCGAAAAGTTATAATTGCTAATAAACTCTGATACTATTTTTTACCAAAATTCATATGAATTTTGAATGCTAGAAATTAACCATGACCCACGCAAGAGCCTCTATAACAGGAATACACGGGTATGTGCCTGACTACATTCTGACAAATGCTGAATTGGAAACGATGGTGGCGACAAACGATGAATGGATCGTTAGCCGCACCGGCATTAAGGAACGTCGCATACTTAAAGGAGAAGGTTTAGGAAGCTCACATATGGGCGCTGAAGCGGTAAAAGGGTTGTTGGCAAAAACCAATACCGCTCCGGAAGACATTGATTTGTTAATTTGCGCCACAACAACCCCTGATTTTATATTTCCGGGTACTGCCAATCTGATCTGTGATATGACAGGTATCAGAAATGTGGGAAGTTTTGACATTCAGGCTGCATGTTCCGGATTTGTTTATGCACTTACGATCGGTTCCCAATTTATTGAAACCGGAAAATATAAAAAGATCATTGTAGTTGGTGCTGATAAAATGTCGGCAATTGTAGATTATACGGATCGTAAAACCTGTATCCTTTTCGGCGACGGCGCAGGTGCCGTACTTTTGGAACCGGATACTGACGGATATGGTATTGTAGATTCTATTATTCGTTCTGATGGCGTTGGATATCCTTATCTACACCAGAAAGCAGGAGGAAGCCGGTACCCGCCTACACACGAAACAGTCGACAACAAATGGCATTCTGTATATCAGGATGGCGCTCAGGTTTTTAAATTTGCTGTGAAAAATATGGCTGATATTTCAGCTGAGATCATGGAAAAAAATAACCTGACAAGTGAAGACGTAGCGTGGCTTGTTCCGCATCAGGCAAACAAGCGGATCATTGAAGCAACCGCAAACCGCATGGGTGTGGGAATGGACAAAGTGATGGTGAATATCCAGAAATACGGAAATACAACTTCGGCCACGATCCCCCTTTGCTTGTGGGATTATGAGTCACAGTTGAAAAAAGGAGATAATCTTGTGTTGGCTGCCTTTGGTGGAGGATTTACCTGGGGAGCTATATATTTAAAATGGGCTTTATAATAAAGAAATGAATAATGGACATGCTTCATTATTCATTTTGTGTTTAAGATTTTACAAAATTTTTGCTTTAATTATTAATCAAACATGGCAACGACCGCAGATTTACGTAACGGACTAGTTATACATTTTAACCATGACCTGTTTCAGGTTATTGAGTTTCAACATGTAAAACCTGGTAAAGGAAACGCTTTTGTTCGTACTAAGATTAAAAGCCTTACAACAGGAAAAGTACTGGACAATACTTTTTCTTCAGGTGCTACGATTATTCCGGTTCGCGTAGAAAGACATAAATTCCAGTTTTTATACAAGGATGAAAGTGGATATAACTTTATGAACTCAGAAACGTTTGATCAGGTATTGATCGACGAAAAACTTGTGACAGCTGCTGATCTGATGAAAGACGGACAAGAAGTAGAAATCCTGATCAATACCGAAACGGATGCTGCTTTACTTTGTGAATTGCCCCCATTTGTAGAATTAGAAGTGACCTATGCTGAACCAGGCTTAAAAGGAGATACTGCAAACTCTCCGAAAAAAGCGATTGAGGTAGAAACAGGTGCACGTATCATGGTACCTTTATTTATTGAAGAAGGTCAGAAAATCAAAGTAGATACACGCACGTATGACTACGTTGAAAGAGTAAAATCATAGGCTACAATTCCTACAACTGTATAAACTTGACTAAATGGAAACTAAAGAAATTCAGAAACTAATTGACTTCATCGCCCAGTCTGGTCTTGATGAAGTAAACATTGAAACAACAGATCTTAAAATTAAGGTAAAAAGATACGGTTCCGCTCCGGTAGTATCTGCTGCTCCCGCACCGTTTTCTGCTCCGGCACCTAACACGCTTTCTGCATCAGCCGCTATAACTGCTGCCACCGCACCTTCTGCGCCTGTTGAACCTGCCGTATCTTCAAATCTTGTTACAATCAAGTCGCCTATGATCGGTACGTTCTATCGTGCCTCAAATCCTGAAACGCCTGCTTTTGCAAGCATCGGAGATGAGATCACGCCTGGAAAAACGGTTTGTGTGATTGAAGCAATGAAGTTGTTCAACGAAATCGAATCTGAAATTTCAGGAAGAATTGTAAAAGTTTTGGTTGAAAATGCTACTCCGGTAGAATTTGACCAGCCTTTATTTCTTGTTGAACCAATATAACGGTAATGACCGGTCTTAAAAACTAAATTAAATTTCATGTTTAAAAAGATTCTCATTGCCAATAGAGGTGAAATCGCACTACGTGTGATCAGGACCTGCCGTGAAATGGGTATTAAAACGGTTGCAGTTTACTCAACTGCTGATCGTGACAGCCTTCACGTACGTTTTGCTGACGAAGCTGTTTGTATCGGGCCTCCGCCAAGCCGTCAGTCTTACCTGAGTATACAAAATATTATTTCTGCTGCCGAAGTTACAGGCGCAGATGCAATACATCCGGGATACGGGTTTTTGTCTGAAAACGCTGAATTCTCTCAGATTTGTGCTGATTACGGTATTAAATTTATTGGAGCAACAGCCGCTCAGATCAACGGAATGGGCGACAAGGCAACTGCCAAAGCAACCATGATCAAAGCAGGCGTTCCGGTTGTTCCGGGCTCGGAAGGTTTGCTTGAATCAGTTGAACAGGGCAAACAATTAGCCATTGGTATCGGATATCCTGTTATTGTGAAAGCAACAGCCGGTGGTGGTGGACGCGGTATGCGTATCATCAACAAACCGGAAGAATTTGAAAAGGCATGGAACGATGCACGTACAGAATCTGCTGCGGCTTTCGGAAATGACGGTTTGTATCTTGAAAAATTTGTTGAAGAGCCTCGCCACATTGAAATCCAGATCATCGGTGATCAATATGGTAAAGTTTGTCACTTGTCAGAACGTGACTGTTCTATTCAGCGTCGCCACCAGAAACTGGTTGAAGAAACGCCTTCTCCTGTGGTTACGCCTGAACTTCGCGAAAGAATGGGTGCAGCTGCTATCAAAGGTGCGCAGGCAATCGGTTATGAAGGTGCGGGAACAGTTGAGTTTCTGGTCGACAAATACGGTGAATTCTTTTTCATGGAAATGAACACGCGTATTCAGGTTGAACACCCGATTACGGAAGAGGTTACTGATTTTGATTTGATCAAAGAGCAAATTAAAGTTGCTGCCGGAGATCCGATCAAGGGTATTAATTATACGCCGAAATTATTTGCAATGGAATGCCGTATCAATGCGGAAGATCCTGCAAATGGTTTCCGTCCTTCACCTGGAAAAATCACGAATTTGCATTTTCCGGGTGGTCATGGTATTCGTATTGATTCGCATGTTTACAGTGGATATACTATTCCGCCAAACTATGACTCAATGATAGCAAAACTGATCGTTAGCGGCCAGTCGCGCGAGGAAGTTATTACCAGAATGAAACGTGCCTTGCAGGAATTTGTGATTGAAGGTATCAAAACGACCATTCCGTTCCATATCAAGTTGATGGATGATCCTGGTTTCCAATCCGGAAATTTCACAACGAAATTTTTGGAATCATTTGATTTCACGACGCTTTAAATTTGTTTTAAACGCAGCGTTATCGGAGTTTCGCGCAGAATAGCTGGGAGTTTTATTTGATATAATATTTTGAAAAGGTGTCTGGTTTATAGAACCGGGCACCTTTTCTGGTTTTGAGGTTTATCTTAAATTTAAGTAGCTTTACCTTACTAACTTACATACTATGTCAACGAATGTAACGGATATTAATCAGCTGGATCTGGATGGGACTTATACCTATGCAGATTATTTGCTATGGCGAATTGAAGAACGCCTGGAACTGATCAAGGGTAAAATTTTTACAATGTCACCTGCGCCTTCTTTGCGCCATCAAAAGATATCGGGTAGGTTGCATTTAGAAATGGGTCAGTTTTTTAAAAATCACTATTGCCAGATTTTTTACGCTCCGTTTGACGTAAGGCTTCCCAGAAAAGATTCGTTGGCAAGTGACGGTAAAATATTTACTGTGGTCCAGCCGGATCTTTGTGTGATCTGTGATGAAAATAAATTGGATGAAAAAGGCTGTATAGGGGCTCCGGATCTTGTTATTGAAATTCTCTCTCCGGGTAACTCAACGAAAGAAAAAAACGAAAAATATAATTTATACGAAGAAGCCGGTGTAAGAGAATATTGGTTGGTTGAGCCTTCTGTAAATACAATATACATATATGTTTTAAATGAAAGCGGAAAATACGTTGGATTGAAACCTGCGACTTCAACGCTCAAATCCAGCATTTTTCCGGATCTGGAAATAAATTTAGACGAGATTTTTGACTAAGGAAATTCTTATTTTTATCACTAAAAAACAGCCCGGACAAATTTCATCCGGGCTGTTCTGTTCATAAACACACACACAAATTTTTTCTAAACGATCTCCGGAACGGTATAGGGCGCTCTGTATTTCCTTGTCAGATAGGTATTGGCGTCATTGTCTCCGACAAATTTTTCTGTTTTAGGATCGAAGGTTAACGCTCTGCCTGTCCTGTATGCAATATTTCCCAAATGTGCCAGACCAGATGCCAAATGAGCTGTTTCAACCGGGGCATTTACTTTTTTAGGATCTCTTGCGATGACCGCTTCAATAAAGTTTTTGTAATGATCACCACCTTCCTTACGCGTTGGCCCCGGCTTTTTTTCTTTACCCAGGAAAGTTTCGTAATAATCATATCCCTTAACTACCAGGTAACCTTCACTTCCATAAAATATATTGCCAATTCCTACCCCACCTTCTTCATTGGTCATCCAGGGGCGCACTTCAAATTCGATTATCTTTTTTTCTTTCGGATAAACAAAGGAAGATGTTAAAACCTCAGGTGTTTCCTTTGCATCATTCCATAGGAATTTCCCGCCAGATGAAGTTATTTTTTCCGGGAAACTTTCAACACCCAATCCCCACATACACATGTCGGTTTCATGAATTCCCTGGTTTCCGATATCACCGTTTCCATAATTCCAATGCCAGTGCCAGTCATAATGCACGTAGTTTTTTGAGAAAGGCTTCATTTCTGCCGGACCTGTCCACAGATCGTAATTCAAACCTTCCGGTACCGCAGAAACGCCTTTATCTCCTATGTCCGGTCTCCATTTATAAACAAGGCCACGTGCCATATAAACATTTCCAATCAGTCCATCCCGCATGTGTTTCACAGCTTCCTGCAAAGCAACAGAACTTCTGAGCTGCACACCGTGCTGCACTACACGTTTGTATTTATGTGCCGCCTCTATCATCTTGCGCCCCTCATGCAGGTTATGAGATCCCGGTTTTTCAACATACACATCTTTTCCTGCCTGGCAAGCCCATATCGCCGCCAGAGAGTGCCAGTGATTTGGTGTGGCAATACTAACCGCATCAATGGATTTATCTTCATAAACTTTACGAAGATCGTTTTCAGTTTTGAGCTGTTTGCCGTTATATTTTTCAGCATATTGTTTTGCACGGGTTTGCAAAACGTTGTTATCCGGATCACAAATCGTTACCAGTTCAACATTGGGAAGATTAGAAAAACCTTTGATATGATCTTGTCCACGTCCATTTACTCCGATTACTGCCACCCGTACACGATCATTTGCTCCAAAGGCACTGGCTGGAATAATAGAAGGAATGGAAAGCGCAACAGCAGCACCGGTGGTACTTTTGATAAATTCCCGTCGGGAAACTTCGTTTTCTTTATTCATGAGATATAGATTTAGGAATTTCGTTCTTTTGAAAATAATTACTTTTCTATTTTATCGTCCTGATAAGTAACTCGTTAGACGCACGTATAAGAATTCTACCCCGAATAGTTACTGATAAAAAATACAATTATTTTGAATTATAATTATATACAGAAAACAAAAAAGGACGAATCTCCTAAAACTAAAATAGAATAAGTTTGGCCGCTGTCAGCTTGGATTAAATTGGCAGGACAAATGAGAAAGGATAAGTGAAGGCAAATGAAATTATTTTCCATCTGTATGGAAAACGCCATCATAATACGTTCCCATATAAGCACCCCAACGGATGGGCTTCGTGATTTTTATATTCGTTTTGATCAGACTAACCTGCATACCATCGAAAGCATAGGTCCGGTATTTATTTGTACTGCTGCAAAAAACAATATCCAGCATATTGTCATTATCAATGTCTCCGATCCATGGCGTGGAAGAAAGATTATGTCCGGGAAGCCCTTTTATTAACTCAACAACTTCATTCGTTCTGAAACCAATAACTGCCAGCGTATTTAAAAACTCTTTTCTGCCAAACTGATCCCTGTTTTCGTAATTAACGCTCATAATTACCTCTTCCTGATCATCCTCATCTATATCGACAACGACCGGTGTGCTTGTCTGATATTTGCCCAGAGAATCCCTGAACGCAACCTCACCGTTTTTTCCATTGATCATATATTGTTCTGTCGTTTCCAGTTTAGGCCACCGTCCCTTGGCGACTGAAACAAAGAAATCGGGAATTTTATCAGGTGTAAAATCGCCCACCGCGATTGAAGTATATGCTTCCGAGTTGGGAATTTTAACATTCCAAAGTGGTGCCAGCGTTTTGCCGTCAAAAGCTAAAACACGACCGTCCACGGCATTGGCTACAACATCAGCAATGCCATCTTCATTAATATCGACCCAAACTGCGGGGGCAATAAATCCCTTGTCCGGGCTTGTGGCAATTTTAACGGAAGCAGATAAATCTCCTGCCAGAATATCTTTTAAAGACCCTACATAAAGATTTCCGCCAATGGTTTCTCCACCGGTTCCGAATATCACTCTGTAATCATCACTTGAGAAATGTTTTATAACAGAAACTGACATATAGGTTTCCTTTCCATCGGGCATCATGGCTTCTGCAATTACCTTTCCGGTTGCGGAACTTAGTATCGCCAGTTTCCCGGCCGGACGTTTGGGATCATAAGGTTTTACAGTTACATCACCGCCATTGGAAATCAGGATATCTTCCATTCCATCACCATCCTGATCCGGAATCAGTTGGGGATTATAGAAATTATACCACTTTTTACTTTTCTGAGAAGGCGTTTTTTTATCGAATTTCCAGATAATGGCTCCGGTATTTCCATTGATCGCCTGCAACTCTCCTACCCTTCCGCCAATGATAATATCATCAATGCCATCTTTATTCAGATCTTTCAAAATTGCGGAACCAAAGATCTGGTCCTTCGCAGGATTCTTCCAAAGCAACGCACCCGTTTTTCCATCGAGCGCGATGATAGCCGAATCACAGGCCATAAATTCCAATCTGCCAACGCCAAGCACGATATCTTTTACACCATCACGGTTAAGATCGGTAACTCTGGGAGAAGAAAAAGTAGAAACCTTCGGCAGCATTTTTGACCACAGAGTCTGAGAAATTCCTGCAAGCGGAAACAAAACTGCCAGAATAAACAACAGCGATTTTGAAAACAGCAAACTTTGTCTGAATGACATGGAATTAATAAACAATGATTTCTACTACATATTACCAACCACCTGATGAATAGACTTCACCACATTGGTGTTTGATTCCTCGCTTGGTAATCCAAAAAGTGATTTTTCTTTGATAATTTTTGCTACATTTTCCGGCACGAGGTTTTCCCATCCAGGCTCTCCTCTTTTTATCTTTTCAAGAACACTATCCGTTGTAATATGCATATGTTCTTTATTATAATTAATTATATCCTCAATTTTATTATTGATGATCAGGTATTGGAATAACGGACGCAGATGGTCATCAACAATGAAATTCTCGCAACTATACACCGAGCCATCCGGCTGTAAGGTCGGATAAATAAACAGTTTCACTTTACGACTGAAAAGTGTTGCAAAGGATTCTAAAATACCACCCGGAAGAAACTCATAATGTTTTTCATCAAAAATATCCTGCAAGCTCGGACTTCCCAAAAGCAAGCCGGCTTTTAATTTCGACAAACGGGAAAGGTAAGCAACCAAACGGAAATATTCGTGGTGGTTGGATATCATTACCATATGCCCAAGCGAGCACAGGATATCCACACGGTCAAGAAAATCCTTTTCGTCAATATCCTTGTCAGAACCTTTCAGGTTGTGTAAAGTCAGCTCAGAAACAAGAACCACCTTGGATTCGTCCACATCAGGCTCAGCTAAAAACTGCTTTTGTCCGTTACTGATCAAATCAATATGCACATTGGTGATCGGGCGCAAACGGCCACGCATCATCAGAATATGTTTTTTGTATAAGGCTTCCGAAGGCTGCAAAACGCCACCATCAGAACCAAAAAGTGCTGCATCGGTAAAACCGTTCTTAACCAGACGAAGGCTCATCAAACGGTTATCAACCTTCACAAAATCCGGCCCGCTGAAACGAACCATATCAATTTCAATACGATCCGGTGTTAAATCGTCCATTAGGGACAACAACAAAGTTTCAGGAGATTTATGATAAAAGAAACAGCCATACATCAAATTAACGCCGATTATCCCCAAAGCCTGCTGCTGAAGAAGATTTTCGTCATCCCGCATACGTACGTGAATCACGACATAATTTGACGGTCCGAGTGGTGTTAACTGAAACTGAAGGCCTATCCAGCCATGCGATTCATTCGTTTTTTGAAAATTTAAAGCAACAACCGTATTAGCAAAAGCAAAAAACTGGCTTTCTGAACCCCGTTTTTCCTGAAGACGTTTTTCAACAAGATTATATTCCCGGTTCAACATTTTCATCAGCCTTGACTCCACTACGTAACGCCCGCCTTCCTCTGTTCCGTAAATTGCGTCACTGAAAGTCATGTCATAGGCCGACATGGTTTTGGCCACCGTACCCGATGCACCACCTGATTTGAAAAAAAATGCTGCTGTCTCCTGCCCTGCGCCGATTTCAGCAAATGAGCCATAAATCCGACGGTCGAGATTAATTCTTAACGCCTTTTGTTTAGTACCAAGATTCTTTTCGTACATATCAATTCTGGGTTAGATGAAGAGCTTTACACGTAAATATAAGAAAAATCCCATTCCGAATAGTTAATAACAGTTACAGAATATATATTAGAATCGAAAAATTCTATAATTTATTACTATTAACAGAAGGAATTAAACTATTTTATTTCTATGCCTTCACACGCTGATTTTCTGTTTACATACGGGACACTGATGCAGGGATTTAGCAATCCATTTGCCGAGCGCCTCCATACCTTATCAACATTTACAGGGAAAGGATCATTCCCGGGAACGCTGTATAAAATTGACTGGTACCCTGGTGCGGTTTATGAAGAGGAAAATCAAAGCCGGATTTTTGGCGAAGTATATAAAATCACAGTTCCGGAAATTCTTTTCCCTGAACTGGACGAGTATGAAGATGTTTTTGACGACGAAGAGAAAAGTCTTTATCTGCGTAAGATCATTCCGGTTTTAATGACCGACGGATCTACTATAAATTGCTGGATTTATCTTTACAATCAGGATACCACAGACCTTGAAATCATTGAAAGCGGAGATTTCCGGCAGGTTAATTTGTAATCTTGCCGCCCACTTTTTCTCCGATAATACGCAATCCGTCCAACGTGAGTTTCCTGTCAATTTCAACAAATTCATCGCGGAGTGTATCGATAATTGAAGATAATCCGCCGGTGGCTACGGCGATACATTGCCCACCCATTTCTGCACGAATACGCTGGATCAGCGATTTTACCAGACCTTCATATCCGAGTAAAATACCTGCCTGAATGGATTGTACTGTATTTTTTCCAATAGCAGATTCTGGTAATTTTAAAGGAACTTCCGGGAGTTGCGCAGTATTGGCAAACAATGCTTTTACGGCGGTTAACAGTCCGGGCAAAATGGCGACCCCTAAAATTTCACCTTCTTTGGAAACGGTTGTAAAAGTTAATGCGGTACCAAAATCAACTACAACACAGTTTTGCTGGTAACGTGTAATTACCGCAACGGCATTGGCAATTAAATCCGCGCCCAATTCGTGTGGATGATCGATTGCAATAGTCAATCCGGGAAAGGTATTGGGGCCGACAACAATCGTATCATCACCAAACAGTGACCGGAGCATTTTCTGTATGACAGGAGTAAGTGCAGGAACAACACTGCTCAAAACCACCGTTTTCACCTCATTGAATGAAATTCCTGCTTCCAGAAAATGCAGCATTAGCTTCGACGCGTAGTGCGACTCACTTTCCTGGGCCAGCGATCGTTCACGCCAGACATGTTCCCACACGCCGGTTTTGTATAGCCCAAAAACAGTATCCGTATTACCAACATCGACAGCTAACAGCATAATCAGATTTTATATGAGAGGACAAATAAAAGCATAATCGAAATAAAACGGCAATTGCAGGCGTTTTTAAACATGGTTTCTTTTTGTTTAAACCTACTTTTAATACTTTTACGAATATCCCGCTCCGTGCCTTACGGTTACTTTTGTAATAAGTAAAATTCACTCCGATTTAGTAAAAAACATGTATTATTTGAATAGCTGCCGGTTTTTAATCCTTTATACTTTTCTCTTTTTTACCACAATTACGCTTAAAGCCCAAAGAATTCCTGAATGGAAAGATCCGGAAGTGATCAGCGTCAATACAGAAAAAAACCGTGCTGATTTTGTGCCATATGCTGACGAAAAAAGCGCACTTAAATTTGATAAAAAATCACCTTTTGTAAAATCACTAAACGGAACCTGGAAGTTTAAGTGGGTTTCCCATCCGTCCAAAGCACCTTCCAATTTTTTCCAGCCAAATGTGCCAACGTCAGACTGGGATGATTTGCCTGTTCCATCCAACTGGCAGGTTTTCGGAGCAAGAGAAGGCCGCGCTTATGATAAACCGATTTTTACCAATATAAAACATCCCTTCAAAGCCAATCCTCCCGGGATTGATGCGGATACCAACGCCACCGGACTTTACCGAACCACTTTCAACATTACCGACGCGGATAAGGGAAAAACGTACTTTCTTCAATTTGGCGGTGTTCAGTCGGCTTGTTACGTTTGGCTGAATGGAGAAGCGATCGGTTACCATGAAGATGGGATGACACCTTTTGAATTTAATGTCACCGACGATATCAAAACGGGTATTAATCATTTGGCTGTTGAAGTAATCAACTGGTCGGATGGCAGTTATCTGGAAGACCAGGACTTCTGGCGTTTGTCAGGGATTTTCCGGGATGTGAACCTGATCACTGTTCCCGATGTGCACATGAATGATTTTTCAGTCCGGACGGATCTGGATGCCAATTATCAGAATGCAACTTTAAAGATCAGCACCTTCATCAAGAATTTTTCAAAGCAGGCCGCTGCCGGAAATCAGTTGGTTTATACTTTATACGATGCCAATAAATCCGTTGTCATTTCTCCGGTCAGTCGCCCGATTACTACGATTGAACCATCAGGAGAACTGCCGGTCCGTATCGATCTGCCGGTAACCAATCCTTATAAATGGAGCGCAGAATCTCCGAATCTTTACACGCTGACAATCCAGATTTTAAATTCAAACGGGAAAACAATTGAAGCAGTAAGCCAGCGCGTTGGTTTCCGTGAGATTAAAATTTCCGGCGGACAGCTGATGGTTAACGGAAAACCGATTATGATCAAAGGTGTGAACCGCCATGAATTTGATCCGGAAACAGGCCGTGTGATAAACCGCGAATCCATGATCAAAGATATCGTTTTGATGAAACAACACAACATCAACGCGGTTCGGACTTCGCATTATCCAAACGTGCCTGAGTGGTATGATCTGTGTGATGAATATGGTCTGTACGTCATGGACGAAGCCAATATTGAAAGTCATGAATTGTGGGGCAAAAACATAATCCTGGCCGATAAGTCCCAGTGGAAAGCTGCTTTTCTTGCGCGGGGCACTGCGATGCTGGAACGCGATAAAAATCATCCTTCCATTATCATCTGGTCTCTGGGAAATGAATCCGGTATGGGTGCCAATTTCACAGCCATGGCCGATTATATCCGCCTGTCCGATCCTACACGCCCTATTCATTATGAAGGAAGAAGTAATTACAAACCGACCACGCTGAGCAATTTTGATATTATTTCGGTGATGTACCCGTCGGTTAATGACATGATCGAACTGGTAAAAAAAGATAAAAACCGGCCGTTGATCGTTTGTGAGTATGCACATGGAATGGGTAACAGCATCGGAAATTTTAAGGATTATTGGGACGTAATTGAAAAATATCCGACCATGCAGGGCGGTTTTATCTGGGACTGGGTAGATCAGGGGCTTAGCCTGAAAAGAGCCGACGGAAAACAATACTGGGATTATTTTAATTATATCGACGGTGCCAATGCCGGCGACGGACTCGTAAATCCTGACCGCGTTCCTCAGCCTGAAATCAATGAAGTTAAAAAGGTTTATCAAAATATAAAATTTGAAATTCCAGATACATTACGTGCCGGACAACATCAGATTACAATTAAAAACACTTATGATTTTATTTCATTAAGTGGATTTGAGCTGATTTGGTCATTACAGGAAAATGGTAAATCAATCGGGGAAGGGACGATTTCAAATCTGACCGCACTTTCAAAACAATCGCAGCAGCTTACGATTCCTTACCAGATACCTTCCAATCCAAAACCAGGTTATGAATATTTCCTTAACCTGAGCATACGGACAAAAAAGGCTAATTTATGGGCTTCTGCCGGTCATGAAGTGGCCTGGTATCAGGTTCCGCTTCAAGTTTCTACGGATGAAATGAAAGACATTGCCTACACACGCAGCCCGGCGTTACGTTTGTCGCTGACACGTGGAAAGGGAATTACCATCAGCGGGCAAAATTTCTCTGTTAGTTTCAATAAGAAAACGGCACGGATGTCTTCTTTTATGTACAAAAAAGAAGAGCTACTGGAATCGGGACCATTTGCAAATTTCTGGCGTGTACCGACAGATAATGATGAGGGTGGAAAAAAACAAAGTTTTGCAACCAGCTGGAGAAATGCCAATCTGGATTCTTTGAGGCTGACAGGTTCTGACCTGCGTGTGGAAAAACTGAACCCCCATGTATTCAAAGTAACGATGATGAAAAGTCTGCGCAGCAAAGCCGGTGCGATGATCGTCAGTTCAATTTACACCATTTACGCGTCGGGAGATATTGAGGTAAAAAACACTTTTACACCAAGCGGAGAATGGCCTTCACTGGCGAAAGTAGGTATGCAGCTGCAAATGCCCGCGACTTTTGACAAATTTGAATGGTATGGAAACGGGCCTTACGAAACCTATGCCGACCGGAAAAGCAGCGGGCGAATCGGATTATATTCCGGAACTGTGGCAGAGCAGCATTTTCCTTATATCAGTCCGCAGGAAAATGGGAATAAAACCGACGTTCGCTGGGCGAGTGTTACTAACGAAGACGGCCTTGGTTTGCTGGCAATCAGTGATTCGGTTTTAAATGTCAATGTCCACGATTATACGGACAAGGAATTGGTGGCTGCCAAGGAAAGAGCTTCTGATTTTTCAAGAGGAAATACAACCGTTGTCAATCTGGATCTGGCGCAGATGGGACTTGGCGGCGATGATAGCTGGTCGCCGCGGGTGCATGACAAATACAGATTACCCGCCAAACCCTATTCTTATTCTTTCCGATTGAAAGGTATTGATAATTCCTCAAACGTTGAGCAGATTGTTCATACCAAACTGCCTGCAATCGCCCCAAAACCAATTCCAGGTGTTACTGCCACCACCGCAGATGAAACCGAAGAAGTGGCTGGCGACGATGCCGAAGAAGAGGAAGTTGTTAAACCGACCACCAGAAGATATTCTTCAAAATATTCTAAAAAACGCGTTTCACACAAAAAGAAACCGACCCGTAAAAAGAAGTCGGTTTCAAGAAAAAAATCAAGCTCGAAAAAGAAATCATCTTCAAAAAAGAAAAGAAGAAGATAGACTTTCACTAACCTGAATACAGCCTTTGTTACTTTTTATATGGAGCAAGGATGTATTCAGATTTTACTTTTATAGACTGCGCGATTTTAACAAAAACGATGGAAGGAACTTCAATTTTATGATCCGTCAGCGCCACTTCAAAGTCAGAACTAATCGTAATTTTTGATCCTTCTACTTTCAGTTTTCCCTTAATCGTTCTTGTTTTAGCCACGCCGTGAATGGTGAAACTTCCGGTTACAGAAGCATCATAAGTACCATCTTTTGTAAAATCAATTGTCTGGTCAAGTTTCCCGCTGAATGTCCCTGTCGGATATTTCGCAGACTCCATATAATTTTCATTAAAATGTTCCTGCATCAGTTTGTTTGGAAAAACAAAATCACGCATCGTCATTCGGATAGCAATTTCGCCTGTTCCGGTATTAAGTAAAACCTGCGTTTTCTTATTTTCGGCATAAATGTTTTCCATCGGGGTTTCTGACGAAAAACGTGTATTGCCGGTCGCCGTTGCGAACATCCCTCCCTGCGCAAAAGCTTTGCCGGATATTCCCGAAATCGTCATCAAAAAGATTACGCTCAGGACTATATGTCGTTTCATAAATCTCGTGTTTAGTAATTAACCTTTCCTCTTGCTTTTTTGTCAAAACTGAAAGTCCTGGAAATATTGAAGCCATAGTGCACATCACCTTTGCCCCAGCTTCCGGTTGTCTCACCAATAAATTGCTTTTCGATCATGCCCAGAGAATTGGTAAAATGAAGCTGAAAAACGTGGCCACCTGTATCAATATCAACACCCAATGCCATAGAATCATGGTATGGAAGGGAACTGTTATTTCGGGCTGTCCAGAAATATTCTGCGTTAACAGAAACCCGTTTGCTGATCTTTAACCGGCCACCTAAACCAAGGGAGAAAAGACCCCGCTCCTCTCCCGTCAGTTCAGGCAGGTTTCGATATAGATAGGTTGGTGTAATTTGCAAAGAGAGTTTTTCACTGAATTTCCGGGCTATCAGGGCCTGATACACGTAGGTAAGCTTATTCTGGAAAGTCCTTGGTATTTCCTCATCCGAAACCGGCCTCAAAGTCCGGATGGCACTGCTTGCAAAAAGTGTAACAGAAACCGGAATAACTTTGGCTCCGGAAGTTTGTTTTAACAATCGATATTTGGCAAAAAAGTCAAATGCTTTTTGCTCTGTACTTCTTCCAACACCGATCATCAGATCATCGGTAAGTCCGTATTCAAATCCTAATCTCAGCGTTGCCTGGTCCAATCCGTATAGTTGGTAGGAACCAGAATTCAGCCGCCCAAAACGGTGAGAAATCCGGAAATCCATATGGTTTTTCTTCACCGTTTCCACAGAATGCCCGTTTATGATTCTTGTGGATTTAAAAGTAGCCTCGACAGGAACGGTTGTGTTACTATCCAGTTTGTTCAATTCCCCGAGTAAGTCATTCTGGGCGTGCAGAACAGTTACCGGAAAAAATAAAATGATTGCGAGGCGGAGTGCTTTCATTGTTTTCAAGATTATGCTGATACGGTTAAAGTGTTACCATCTGTTGAGAGCACGGTCTTGTAAGCTTTCAGAGCGGCCACTGCCGGGCCTTTATCTACTGCGCCTGTCAGATTAAATTCTGATCCGTGATTGGAACAATAGATATCATTTTCAGAACTTCTGTATTGGACCGTTGTTCCTTCGTGCGTACATACCTTGGAAAGTGCTGCATAAGTATTTGTCGTGGAAAGTGCCACGATCAAATCGCCGATGATAATATAAGAACCAGCCGTTTTCAATTTGGAATAGGTTGCATTTGTAAGATCAACAGTAAAGCTGATCGCTCCGGCAGAAGTCGTTGCATTTCCGGTTAAACCAGATGTTCCGGTTCCCGTTGTCGGTGTAGTAGGTGTTGTTGTTGTTAAAGGATCCATTTCTCCGGAGCTGCACGAGGTCATCGTTCCCATGCAGTAAAAGGCCATTAATGTTGATGTTCCGAGGCTCAGGCTCCTTAGAAATTCTCCTCTTTTCATTGTTTCTTTTTGCGAAGTGTTCATGATAATATTAAGTAGGTTAGTGAAAATTTGGACATACTTTTCCTGTTTCCCGATTTTGCAGGAATTGACAAAATGATCTGTACAGACCTTGTTATTTTTTAAAAAGAGGGGTGTATCTTATTGAAAACCACACGCCGGTCGTGAATAAATCTACTTTTCCAAAGCCAACTTTCTTAACCGGAATCCGCACATAAGGTTCTGCTAAAAGTGATAAATTTTTTGAAACCCGGTACTCATATCCTGCCGAAGCATTGATGTGACTGAGCCAGTACCAGCCTGTTGAACCTTCCCAGCCGGGCCACTTTACTCCGGTTGCATTTGGCTTATAATTATAATCATACTTTTCGTTTTGCATGTAATAAGAAGAAGCTCCTGCTCCTGCAAACCATCTTGAATGTGTCCCCTGAAAGATGTCATACCTAAGATTTAAAGGAATCTCGATTACTTTACATGTCCCATCAGTACTGTAAGGTCTGACAGTCTGATCATTCCAACTGCTCGGCCACTCATACTCACCACCTTCCGCTTTATAAACCTTTGAACTTCTGGCGACACCCGTCTGAATATACAATTTCTTCAAAACCGCGTATTCAACTAATAGCGAAACTGCCGTTCCCGGTTTGGTGAAATTCTTTAATCCTACACTGCTGATATCAGGCGAATAACTAAAACGTACGGCGAATTTTGGCGTTGCCTCTTTTTCGCCGACTGCTTTAACTGGTTCAGAAACCGGTAGAATATCAGCTTCCTTCACTTCAATTTCTGGTAACGAATTTGACTTTTTCCATACCAGTGATCTGGATTTTAAATTGCTGGCAGAAATATTTAATCGGCTTAATTCATCAGTACCTGATGTGTTTAACACATTCTCTACCTCTTTACGATCAATTGGAAAATTGTTTTTACTATTCTTCGGTATTCCAGAATCCATAAGATTTGGGATTTCCTGATACAGCTTTTCCGGATTTGTTTTTTTAAAATCCTGTTTTAAAAATCCATCAATCTTCAAATCGGGATCAGATAAAAATGCCCCGTCGCCCCTTCTCCCAATAGAATGGTTTGGTGCTAAGTACACTCCGCCTGCCTTAGACCGGCGCCGGGGCAGTATCTTTCCGTTCTCCGATTTCGCAATCCTGTTTTTATTATTGGATATTCCTTCTAATTCGTTTTCAGATTTATTCAAGTGGTCTGTCTCCGCATTCTTTGAACCACTGGCCAATACCTTTCTTTCTTCCGAAGAAGCTGATTTGGAATCTGTTTGTTTTCCAGCAACTGTTGATAAATCCTTACCTGATCTTAGTTCAAACGCATTTTTTATATCATTTTCAATTCCAGCCGATTTTGTATCCGCTGTGTCATTTTCTGATTTCTCAGCTATTCCAGTATTCTGTTTTTTGTTTAAAACTGCTGATTCAGGGAATTGATTTTCATTCTTAACCACAGCCTTATCCACATTTCCTTCTTCATTTGTCAACAAATAAGTTGTCAAACCTGCCAGCATCAAAAGCGCAAGCATTCCGGCCGGCCACCATTTTTTAAACCAAGCAGCAGGTGTTCTTCCGTCATTTTCGTCTAACCTGTTTCTTAACGCATTCCAATCCTCCGGATCAAAATTCGAATCAAGCTCTTCCGCAGACTTTCTGAAGAGCTTGTCCAGTTCGTCATCTGGAAACTCTTTCATAATTGTCTATATTTATTTTGGATAGCATCATTCTCAATTTTTCCCTGGCCCGCGACAAATTCGACTTTGACGCGCCAACGGAAATGTTTAATTGCTCGGCAATCTCTTCGTGTGTGTAACCGTCTATTACAGCCAAACTAAAAACCAGCCTGTATGCCGGCGTCAGTTCCTGTATCAATCCGATAATCTCTTCATGTGCCATTTTAGTAATTACTGTTTCATCTACAAATACCTGATCCGCAGCTTCAACATCATCTAAAACTTCATGACGGATTTCGTGCCGGTAATGATCCAGTGCGGTATTAATCATTATCCTGCTCAGCCAATTTTTAAAAGAACGACTCTGGTCAAAACTATCCAGCTTTGTAAAAACCTTTAAAAACCCATCATTCAAAATCTCCTTTGCCTCTTCCCGGCTCCGTGTATAACGCAAACAAATGCTCATGGCATAGCCATAAAACTGCTTATACAACAGCTCCTGACTACGGCGGTTCTTTTTCAAACAGCCGTCGAGTAGTTCATGAAGAACGGCGGAGTTATACTCGGGCATGTCTTTTGTTTTTTTAGCACTTACGAGCCAAGTGACAAAACGGTTGCGTGAACTGAAATCTTTTTTTAATTATTTTTTAATTGTTTGTTTTCTTAACCGATGCTCCTCATTATTCCCGTTTTTCCTGTCGAAGTCCGGATTCCCTGCTTATCACAAAACTTTCGTTAATTTTAAGCAAATGTAAATGAATTAAAAGTGCTAAGTATTTGATTTATAATTATGGAGCAGGATATTCGCTGGATACAACGGTTTCAAAATTTTAATAAGGCTTTTACAAAACTTGAAAGCGCAATCTTGGTACTGGAAAAAACGGGATTGTCTGAATTAGAAAGAGAGGGGCTTATACAAAGATTTGAATATACCCACGAGCTGGCCTGGAATGTAATGAAGGATTTTTTTGAAATGAAAGGAACTTCCACAATCATGGGATCCCGAAGCGCAACCCGCGAAGCTTTCAAAAAAGGGCTGATAATTGATGGGGAAAACTGGATGGATATGATCAATAGCCGGAATTTGACAACGCATACCTACAATGAAGAAGTTGTTGACGAAATAACAAATAAGATAATTGCTTCATACTATCCCGCATTCAAAGAATTTCAAACCAAAATGACAGCGTTCCTGGGCTAATATGGAATACGGTTTAAAAGAAAATGTAATTCAGCGTATTCATTCAGTTTTGGCAAATTTTCCAGAAATTGATGAAGTCATTCTTTAAAACGAAAATTGAAGTTCTTACCCAGCGAAATTAAATTAAACATCAATTAGAGGTATGGTGTACGGGAGATAACAGGCTAAATTGGTGTACAGTAAAAATTATTCAATTAAGATGTTTAATAACTTTAAGGTTTATCTTATACACTTTATTCATGGCAAGGGGCAAAAAGAATGCTGATAACACAATAATTTTAATGGGTTTATTTTTATTGGCTGGGTATGTGATCTATAAGAGTCTATTGCAAGCCATCTTTTGGATAAAGGAAAATAGCAACGTCGTTCTGGGATCGTTGATTCTAATCGCGGCAGTAATTTTTCTATTAAAATATTTCAAACACAAGACTCAAAGTGACCAAGCTGAAAAAGAAAAGCAACTTGAACTCGAAGCTAAAAAGCTTAAAGAGATTCTGGCAAACAAAAGACTTAGAGCAGTAGACGCTTTTGTAGAATCACAGGATTATAAGTTGATTGAAGGTTATGTCACTAAGAATCCTTTCGAAATAAATTCAAAACATAATTCTGAATTCTTAAAAATGGTTGAAGTCATTTCTTTTGATTGGGATTTGGATATAGAATCAATATTAGAAATAACAAGATTAGAACACAGCCGTCAGAAGAAAATTTCCTTTAAAACCAATCTAAAAAAACATAATCCAATATTATATAACGAATACTTAGATGCAGCATTAGAGCAGTATGGTGATAATGTAACTGATTATCTAGATCTTTTACATCAGTTGTTAATTGAAGAAAATATTATAATTCCACAAACTCCACCCTCACAGATCCTGGCAGATGCTCAAAATATTAGGCGAGTAAAACTAAAAGAAGGTTTGAAGAAACAATTAATATCTGAGCGAAGCGAAGTTGATATTTATACTATTGACCAAATGTCTCCTTACCAATTTGAGACATACATTGCAAATCTATACAAGAATAATGGATATCGGGTTGAGACAACAAAGATTACAGGCGACCAGGGTGCAGATGTAGTTTTAGAAAAATTCGGGGAGCGATTTGTCATTCAAGTGAAATTGTACAGTAGTCCAGTCGGCAATAAAGCAGTTCAAGAAGTTTGTGCCGCTATAAAACATTACAACGCTCACCAAGGTATAGTGATTACGAACAATTATTTCACCCCTTCTGCAAGAGAATTGTCTATTTCAAATCAGATCACCCTAATTGACAGGAATCAGTTAAAAGCAATGATTTAAATCCAATTGATCCATCGGCAGATTTTCGGTGAAAGCTCCATCGGAGCCTCCTGGCTAAAATCAAGGAAACTCCGATGGAGTTAAAACGGTACAAACAAATCTATTGCTATAAACAGGAAGCCTCTCTGAGGCCCGCACCTCAATGTCTTCTCCTAAACACGGCAATCCTTGGAAATCCAAAAACTGACTTTTCCCCAAAACAATAACAAATCTCGATTACCAGACTTCCTATTCTTACTACTTAATTATCAATTATTCCGTACTTTTGCCGTTCTGAATATAGTATTATGGTTACCAGTTGTTTGAAATAATTTTTATCTACTGTTACATACATAATTTCTAGTTCAGCATCATTTAAGTAACGCATGTCGAATACCTTTTTGTAATGGCCAAAAGAAGAAACAGTGATGAAGGAGACTCAGCATCTCCCTTTGCGGTGAAAAAAATAAGTTGGGAAGGACTCAAAAAAACATTTGCCCTTTTTCGTTACATACTTCCCTATAAGTGGGTTTTTATCGTCGGGATGGTATTCCTGACACTTTCAACTTTTACATCTCTTGCCTTTCCAAAATTGGTAGGAAGTATTGTGGAGGTAATTGAAGGAAAATCAAAATACACAATCAACCAGATAACAGGCTTTTTAATTCTAGTCCTCGTTTTCCAATCCATATTTTCGTTTCTACGCATATTTCTTTTCACAAGAGTAAGTGAAAGAGCGATGGCGGATCTGCGCCGGGATACGTACAGCAAAATAATTACGCTTCCTCTAGGATTTCTGGAACAACGCCGTGTTGGCGAATTGACAAGCCGGGTTACTTCCGATGTTTCCCAACTGGAAGGTGTTTTGTCATTCACAATTGCAGAATTTTTCCGTCAGGTGGCAACGCTGATTGTTGGTATTGCCATTATCTCCTATACTTCCTGGAAGCTGACACTTTTCATGATGGGGACTTTTCCGATCCTGGTTATTGCCGCTGCTTTTTTTGGAAGATACATTCGTCGTTTGTCAAAAAAGGCGCAGGACGAACTGGCGGCAGCCAATGTAATTGTTGAAGAAACTTTGCAATCTGTTAATGTTGTAAAAGCTTTTACAAACGAACATCTGGAAGTAAACCGTTACGAAACAGCTTTGGGACGTGTTGTAAAACTGGCACTTCATGCGGCAACTTTCCGTGGCGGATTTGTATCCTTCATCATCTTTGCCATTTTCGGTGGTATTGTAGGTGTGATCTGGTTTGGAGCCGGTCTGGTACAATCGGGTGATATGAGCCTTTCCGATTTGTTTACCTTCATTTTATACACAACATTTATCGGCGCTTCCATCGGTGGTATGGGTGATTTGTATGCACAGATCAACAAAACTGTTGGTGCGTCTGAAAGAATATTTGAGCTCCTTCTGGAAACCTCCGAAGTTTCTGTGGAAGAATCTGCCAAAGAGCCGGAAAGTCATGTACTTGGTGAAATTCAATACAATGATGTTCACTTTGCCTATCCGTCCAGAGCGGATCTTCCGGTTTTGAAAGGAATTTCGTTTCATGTGAAGGCGGGAGAAAAAATTGCGCTGGTTGGATATAGCGGTGCCGGGAAATCGACGATTATTCAATTATTGATGCGTTTCTATAACCATCAATCAGGCGAAATACTGATCGACGGAAAATCTGTTTCTGATTATGGCATTTCTGAATTGCGTAAAAATATTGCCATAGTTCCTCAGGAAGTTATGCTTTTTGGTGGTACGATTTATGAAAATATCGCTTACGGCCGTCCATCAGCTACTGCGGCTGAAATTTTTGATGCGGCTAAAAAAGCATACGCTACCGAATTTATCGACACTTTCCCGGAAAAATTTGAAACCGTTGTGGGTGAGCGCGGGATAAAATTATCAGGCGGCCAGCGTCAGCGGATTGCTATTGCGCGTGCCATTTTGAAAGATCCTAAAATCCTGATCCTTGATGAAGCAACCAGCTCCCTGGATGCAGAATCGGAAAAACTGGTACAAATTGCCCTGGATGAATTGATGAAAAACCGCACGACGATTGTCATTGCCCACAGATTGGCAACAATCCGGAAAGTGGATTCAATTTATGTAATCCGCGAAGGACAGATCGCAGAATCCGGTTCTCACCAACAATTATCGTTGCTCGACAATGGCTTGTATGCAAGTCTGATTAAATTACAGTTTGAAACCGCAGAAAGCCATTAATGGATAATCAAAAGGAAATTACCAACCCACACACTTTTTTTGAAGCAGAATTTCAAAAGGCAAAATCAGCCGAAGCCGTTGCTGCTGAAAGATTTAATTTGCTGTCAATTGGAAGAATTGCTGCATTTCTGAGCATTTTCGGAACGGCCTGGCTTTGGAATCATTTCAACCAACCGGGCTGGGGAATTGGTACTGCCATTGCTTTTGTTTTATTTTTGATACTGATGCGTCTTCAGCAGACAGCCAAAACGAAACGTAATTTCCAGCGGAATATCCAGACAATAAACGAAGATGAAATCCAGCGGCTTTCTTTTAAATTTTTAAGAAAAGATACCGGAATTCACTTTCAGGAAAAGAATCACTCCTTCGCCACCGATCTTGATATTTTTGGCGAGTATTCATTATACCGCTTATTAAACCGGACAAGAACTTCCGAAGGCAGCCGCCGGCTGGCAAACTGGCTGAAACATCATGCTTCACTGGAAGAAATTTTGATGAGACAGGAGGCGGTGGAGGAATTCAAAAACAATCCTGAACTCAGACAAACCTGGGAAGCGACTGCACTTTTACATGAACACGCAGCCCAGCAGGTTGGTGCATTCAGGGATTGGTCCGCAGAAACTTTACCGGATTCGCTACAATCCTCACTCCGCTGGCGGTTTTTTCCGTTGGTGACTTTACTGATCGGCGGACTCTTTTTCGCAGGTTTTATCCCTGGCTGGTTGCTGATTTTGAGTCTTGCCTGGCATCTGGTTATTCTCAGGCGTTATCAGGAAACTTTGCAGAATATTGTAAACCGGACCACAGCACTTGGTTTTACACTTTCTGCCTATGCTGATTTGCTGGATATCGCCGACGCCGCTCCATTCCGGTCGCGCTGGTGGAAACAAAGACAAACCTTAATCCGCGGATCTGCGCATTCACTTAGAAAAGCAGGCATGTTGTTTGAAAGACTTGATTACAGAAATCATCCCTTCTTCGCCATTTTTGTTGGTATCACTACGATGTGGGATTTGCACTGTCTGGCTGGTTTGGAAAGCTGGAAAAAGAATAACAAAGAACATTTACATGACTGGCTCGACGTACTTGCCGATACCGAAGCCATGAACAGTTTGGCCGGAAATGCCTTTGCTTATCCGGATTCAACGGTTCCTCAGGTAACCTGGGAAAAAGGTGTTTATATTGAAACCAGTCAAATGGGACATCCGCTTATCCCGAAAGAAAAACGGGTAAGCAATAATTTCGGCATGAATGGCCTGGGACAAACCATATTGGTAACAGGTTCCAATATGTCGGGTAAAAGTACATTTTTAAGAACCATTGGACTAAATCTTGTTTTGGCGCAAATGGGCGCGGTAGTATCCGCAAGCAAATTTGCCTGTTCGCCGCTACGCGTTTTCAGCAGTATGCGTACGCAAGATTCTCTGGAAGAAAGTACATCTTCTTTTTATGCTGAATTAAAACGTTTGCGTCAGCTCTTGGAATTGGCTGATGAAAAGAATGAATCGCCGGTTTTTTATCTTTTGGATGAAATATTAAAAGGAACGAATTCGGCCGACAGGCATAAAGGTGCAGAAGCTTTAATCCGTCAGCTGCATGCAAAAAGTTCAGCCGGGTTGGTTTCAACGCATGATCTGGAATTAGGTGAGTGGGGCGCGACTGAAACTTATGTCCGGAACTTCCATTTCCGTTCAGATGTAGAAAACGGACAGCTCAAATTTGATTATCAGTTACACGACGGAATTTGTAAATCCTTCAACGCATCCGAATTGATGCGCATGATGGGAATTGATATTGACATGCAAAAATCCTGATCAGACTACCGTTCATAAAAGGTTTTTGAATGAAATCATGCCTTTTGAGTAACTTTACTGTACGACTTTACGTTTATTTGTATTAGCAAGAAAAATAAAAGTTTAATATTTGAAAATAAAGAACCTTCCTCGCCTTGAGATATGGCTCCAATTTTCAATATCCATTATCAATTTCAATAATTTCAAGACTGAATGGAATACTTAGAGTACCTGATTATGGCCGGACAGCTCATCCTGGGTTTGTCTATTTTGGTAGGATTGCATGAATGGGGGCATATGTATGCCGCTAAGACGTTTGGTATGCGTGTTGAAAAATACTTCATCGGTTTTCCTCCGAAAGTATGGAGTATTCAAAAAGGAGAAACAGAATATGGAATTGGTGCAATTCCACTGGGTGGATTTGTAAAAATATCGGGTATGATTGACGAATCCATGGATACCGAGGCCATGAACAAAGATCCCCAGCCATGGGAATTCCGCTCAAAACCAGCCTGGCAACGGTTAATTGTTATGCTTGGTGGTATTATTGTGAATGTCATCGTTGGTGTTTTCATCTTTATCGTCCTGGCGTATATTGATGGAGAAAAGATTTTATCCAATGCCGAAGTAAATAAATATGGAATTGTAGCCGGAGACCTTGCCAAAGAAATTGGTTTGAAAACTGGTGATAAAATTGTGAAGATCAACGGAAAAAGCTTTGCTGATTTCAACGATGTGGTTAGCTCGGATGTCTTCCTTGGAAGTAACAGCTCTTATACTGTAAATCGTGGCGGGCAGGAAGTTGATATCGATATCCCTAATAATTTTATCGAAAAGCTTTCAGAAGCAGATCGCGAAGAGAAAAATACTTTCATTATGCCTGCTATGCCGTTTAAGATCAGGGAACTGGTTCCGGGCATGCCAGCCGCGAAAGCAGGTATTAAAGCGGGCGATAAAATTGTTTCAATCAACGGTGCTCCGATTCATTATTATAATGAGTTGCAGGAAACACTTCCCAAACTGAAAGGACAGGAAGCCAAAATCGTAATTGACCGCGCAGGAGTTCAGCAAGATGTAAATGTGAAAGTTTCTCCAGACGGAACAATTGGTTTATATCCTGAAAGTCTTCTGGCGTTTACAACAATTAAATTTACAGTTGGCCAGGCAATTTCTGAAGGTACGGTAAATGCTTTCAACGTTGTTTTCAATAATATCAAAGGTTTTGGTAAGATTTTCCGCGGAGAAGTTTCGGCTTCAAAAGCATTGAGCGGCCCGATCGGGATCGCGCGTATGTTTGGCGGCGTTTGGGACTGGAACCGTTTCTGGCACCTGACTGGTTTGCTTTCCATGGTTTTGGCATTTATGAATGCTTTGCCAATTCCTGCTCTCGATGGAGGCCACGCCGTTATTCTTTCTTATGAGATTATTTCCGGCCGTAAACCTTCTGATGTTTTCCTTGAAAATGCACAGAAAGTAGGTATGGTCCTGTTGCTTGGACTGATGGCCTTTGCCATTTTCAACGACGTTTGGAAAGCTGTTTTTTAAAATATTCTTCATTGACCGGCTTATGCTGTAAGCCGGTCAATGTTATAAATTATCCTCATCTTCTTACAAGTTTGCATTGAAGATCACCCGTCTCACTTTTCTGCTCCTTATTTTCTGGCTCACAAGCTCTTTTGCGCCCAAACATCAGTATCATGTAAGCGTAACGCAAATGAAGTATGACAAGCCTGCGAAAACCTTTGAAATAAGTATTCGTATTTTTACGGATGATCTGGAAAAAGGGCTTTCAGAAGATAACAATAAACGTGTTTTCACGATCAAAAATAATGATCAGAATAATTCCTTTGTTGAGCATTATATCCGCAAACACTTTGCCCTGAGCAACGCACAGAGAAAAGCAGAAATCCAGTATGTTGGCAAAGAAGAAGAAGCTGATGCAACCTGGATCTATCTTGAAATTCCATTTTCGGAAAATCCGGAAGGCTGGAAACTTCAAAATAGTATATTAATGGAAACGTTTGATGATCAGGTTAATATGATGAATCTGAAACTTCCTTCCGGACCAAAAACCTTTTTATACAAAAAAGGACAAGCCGTTCAAACGCTTTAAAAAAGGTGAATATTGACATTTTGCCTGACAACATTTGGCTGGCATAGCAATTTTGTTGTATTTATCCCTTTCATTTGAAAGTCATTATTTATAAATTGGGAAAAGATTATCTGTCATTATGGCAGAATGCCTATGAAATTTGAACCTTCTGACCTCTATAGTCGGCTGCTTATGTCCGATTCGGATTTAGATAGCCTTGAAATTGTTCCCCTGGGTGGTCCCGAGGGCTCTGATGAACCTTTTGAAGTACCTAATGAACTTGCCATTTTGCCAATCAGGCAAACGGTACTTTTTCCCGGAATGGTTATTCCGGTTACCGTAGTACGCCAAAAAGCAATCCGTCTGGTCAAAAAAATATACCGTAATTCGGATATTAACATGCGGATTTTAGGTGCGGTTACCCAGGCAAAACCAAATAAAGAAGATCCTACCGCAGACGACCTGCATAAAATCGGAACGGTTGCACATATTCTGAAAATGATCACGCTTCCGGATGGAAATGTCACGATCATCGTTCAGGGACGTCAGCGTTTTGAAATAAAAAAGATTTTAAGTGAAGATCCATACCTGACGGCAGAAGTTCAGGCTATTGAGGATTCGTTTGTTGCGCCTACCAAAAAGGAATCCAAAGCACTTTTGCAGTCACTTCGTGATGGCGCGCATAAAATTATGCGTCTGAATCCGGAAATTCCGCAGGAGGCCAGAATTGCGCTTGATAATATAGAAAGCCCTGTTTTCCTGATCCATTTTCTTTCTTCAAATATTAATGTTGAAGTAGTAGACAAACAAAGATTACTGGAAGAGAGAAACGGTCATAAACAGGCCACACTTTTGCTTCAATACATGATGCGGGAGATTGAGATGCTTGAATTAAAGCGTGAAATCCAGTCCAAAGCAAGTTCTGATATTGATCAGCAGCAGCGTGATTATTATCTGCGTCAGCAAATTAAAGTTTTACATGACGAGCTGGGAATTGATAGTCCCGAGCGCGATATGGATGATATCCGTGCCAAAGCTAGTCTGAAAAAATGGTCAGATACCGTTCGTGCGCATTTTGATAAGGAACTTGCCAAATTGCAGCGCATCAATCCCATGGCACCTGAATATCCGGTAACCCTAAATTACCTTGAAACACTGGTTGATCTGCCTTGGGGTGAATATACAAAAGACAATTTTGATCTGGTCCGAGCACAAAAAGTGCTGGACGCAGACCACTTCGGTTTAGAAAAAGTGAAGGAAAGGATCATCGAATATCTGGCAGTTTTGAAACTGAAAGGTAATCTGAAAGCTCCGATCCTTTGTTTGTACGGTCCTCCCGGTGTTGGTAAAACTTCCCTTGGAAAATCAATTGCAAAAGCACTGAACCGGGAATATATAAGAATGGCGCTAGGTGGTGTGCATGATGAAGCCGAAATTCGCGGCCATCGTAAAACATACATTGGCGCAATGCCGGGAAAAATAGTGCAGAATATCAAAAAAGCAGGTTCAGCAAATCCTGTTTTCATTCTGGATGAAATTGATAAAGTAAGCTCAGATTATCGTGGCGATCCTGCTTCTGCCCTGCTGGAAGTTTTGGATCCGGAACAGAATTCTTCTTTCACTGATAACTATCTGGAAGTTGAATACGATCTTTCCCGCGTACTTTTTGTAGCCACTGCCAACGCACTTGATACAATCCACCCGGCACTCCGCGACCGTATGGAAATTATTGAGATGACGGGTTACACAATTGAAGAAAAATTGCAGATCGCCAAGCGTTATCTGGTTCCAAAACAGCGCAAAGATCACGGTTTAAAAGCAACGGATGTGAAGTTCGATGATGCAGCTTTGTTACGCGTTATCGAAGGTTATACCCGTGAATCAGGTGTACGGAATCTGGAACAAAAAGTAGGAACGCTGGTTCGGAAAATCGCAAAATCCGTTGCGATGGATCAGGAATATCCGAAAACGATAAAAATTGAACATGTTGAAAAATTCCTTGGTGCAGAGGTTTTTGATAAAGATCTGTATCAGGACAACGATTTTGCAGGTGTGGTTACAGGTTTAGCCTGGACTTCGGTAGGTGGAGAAATCCTGTTTATTGAAACCAGTTTAAGCCGCGGAAAAGGTAGTCTGACACTATCAGGACAACTGGGTGATGTCATGAAGGAATCCGCTATTACGGCTCTTTCCTATCTAAAAGCACATTCTGATAAGCTGGATATTGATTACCGTCTTTTCAATCATTACGATCTGCATGTCCACGTCCCGGCCGGAGCAGTTCCCAAAGATGGTCCTTCTGCTGGTATTACCATGGTTACTTCGATGGCTTCTATTTTTACGCAGCGTAAAATTCGTCCGTTTTTGGCCATGACCGGTGAAATTACTTTACGTGGAAAAGTACTTCCAGTGGGTGGTATCAAAGAAAAGATCCTTGCAGCAACGCGTGCTGGTGTGAAAGAAATTATCATGTGCTCAAAAAACCGCAAAGACGTTGAGGAAGTACCGGCCAACTATATCAAAGGCTTAACTTTTTATTATGTGGATAAAGTTGATGAAGTGTTAGAGATTGCGCTTCTTCCTGAAAAAGTATCAAACGCCACAACTTTTGTTTTTCCTGACGAAAAGAAAGAAAAAGAAGAAAGTGGTTATGTAACATTAACCGTATAAAAGTTGACCTGATTTATTTCAGCATATTATCCCCAAAAGAGGCGCCCAAAAGGTGCCTCTTTTTTTAGGGGTTTGATCCGGGAAAAAGCGTCATATTTATGAACAAGAAATTTAGAAAAATGAGCGTATCGCAGCTATCTCCCGAATTGTTAAAACAACATCCTGAATTATATCCCGACCTAGATAAACTTTTGGCCTTACCTGAAAAAATAATCCAGTTTGGTACAGGCGTACTTTTACGCGGACTTCCTGATTATTTCGTCAACAAAGCCAATCAGCAAAATATTTTTAATGGCCGGATTGTCGTTGTAAAATCAACGGCACAAGGAAGTGCTGATGCCTTTGAAACGCAGAAAAATGTTTTTTCTCATGGTATCAGAGGTATCCAAAACGGGGAACATATTGATGAAACGGTGATCAATACCGCTATTAGCAGAACACTTTCTGCAAGTAATCATTGGCCCGAAATTCTGCAATGTGCTCATAATCCGGAAATGCAAATCGTCATTTCCAATACAACAGAAGTTGGTATTCAGTTTGTGGAAGATAACTTGCAGGCTTCTCCCCCAACCTCTTTTCCTGGAAAATTAACAGCTTTTTTATACGAGCGTTTTAAATTTTTTAAAGGATCAAAAGAATCCGGAATGGTGATCGTACCTACTGAACTTATTGTTGGTAATGGTACGAAACTGCATGAAACTGTTCTAAAACAAGCACAGGAACATAACCTCGGAAATGATTTCATCAACTGGATTGAACAGCATAATCAATTCTGCAATTCACTCGTTGACCGGATTGTGCCAGGCAAACCTGATGCCGAGACGGTCGCGGAGTTATCAGAAAAATCGGGGTATAAAGATGACCTTTTGATTGTTTCAGAAGTTTATAGTTTGTGGGCCATTGAAGGTGATGAACATGTTAAATCTGTTCTAAGCTTTGCGCAGGCTGATAACGGAGTCGTGATCGAACCTAATATTGATCTTTTTAGGGAACTGAAACTTCGTCTGCTTAACGGTACCCATACATTAGCTTCCGGTTTGTGTTTTTTACATGGATTAAATACGGTTCGTGAAAGCATGGAAAATCCGGAAACATCTGAATTTATCGCGGATGTTATGCTGAAAGAATTAGCTCCGGCCATTCCCTATACAGTTGAACCTGCCCGCGCGCAGGAATTTGGGAATCAGGTTCTGGATCGTTTCAGAAATCCATTTATCCGACACCAACTAATCGATATTACAGTTCAGTATACTGCTAAAATGAAGATGCGTAACATACCTACGCTTTTAAATCATTATCAGAAATCAAGTGAGGTTCCTGTTCTTTTCGCCAAAGGATTTGCCGCTTTTTTACTATTTATGAAACCAACGCAAATTTTAGATGGTATTTATTCAGGTGAAAGAAACGGGGAGTTATACCCGATCCGCTGTGATTCAGCAGCTTACTTTGCAGAGAAATGGGAAAATACAGAATCTAAATCCGGACTGGTCCAAAAAGTTCTGAGTGACGATTCACTTTGGGGAGCTGATCTGACTTCACTACCAGGTTTTAGTCAGGCAGTGACAGAAAATCTGGAATTGCTTTCAAAGAAAGAAACAATTATTAATTAGCGTTATCTGTAATATTAAAAACCACTTGTTGATGGTCGGCAAGTGGTTTTTTGGTTTTTATAAGCTTTAAATTATTTAGTGCCCCGGGTCTCGTAAGATTGATTTTTTTTCCACATCTTAACATTGGTCCAGATCTTACGGTTTTTAATATCAGGTAAATATCTATTCCCTTTTAATACAAAATAACAGTAAGCCAACAACGGATATGTACCCAAAATGACAGCAGCAAAATTCGCGTTAAAAAGGCCTAAACCTATGACAAGAGCAAAGACCGAAATTCCCAGAAACAGATGAAATCGTTTAAAAAATCGCAAATAACCATCAATATCTACCAGCGACCGTTGCTGTTCCGACATCGTATTATAGCCCGAAAGAATATATCTGGCGTTATCTTTCGTCACCAGAAATCCCATTGAAATAAAAACGACTGATAGAAGTATGGCAGGAATTATCATAATCCGATTATTTTGAAACGATCATTTTGATCCAGTCGGAGATTTCAGTTAAAGCCGTCGGTGAAAATGTTTGCTCAATTTTATCATATTCTGTTGGTGAACCTGTGGTGCATTCCTGAAAAAGATGGTTCAGATTTGGCAATTCCTTAATCTTAAAGTTTTTATTTCCTCCTTTTTTTAATGCCCTTCCGATTCCTTCCAAATCCTCTTTTGGAGGCACTTGTAAATCTTTTTCTCCGTTTAATGCCAGGACTGGACATTTTACTTTTTCCAAAGTTTCAGCAGGATTATATCTCAAAACAAATTGATACCAAGGCGTAGCGATCTGATTTATTGACTTCATCAAATACTCATTTCGTTTATCAGCTGGTGGTTGCTGGTTAGCCGGAAGCAATTTAAAGGCCTCATCCATAATGGGTAAAAGTTCCTTTTTTATTTCAGCAAAATCCGATTTACTTTTTAAGATATCATATCCCTTTTTATTTAATGCGTCAATTTCATTTAAAACACTTTCAGAAATACCATTAGCTTTAAAAATTAAATGCGCTTGTTTTATTAAAAGCTCATCGCCGGGAAGTCCAGGCCCTGCCAATAAAACAATAAAAGCAACCTTATCAGAACCAGCCGCAATCATAGGAGCTATTATACCACCTTCACTATGACCGATCAGGCCAATTTTCTTTCGGTTAATTTCTTTTCTAGTTTTTAAATACGCCACCGCTGCTTCTGCATCCGTGGCAAAATCTTTGGTTATTGCAGTGTTAAAATCGCCTGTTGACTGCGCAGTTCCGCGGTCGTCATATCTCAAAACTGCAATACCATTTTTAGTAAGATAATCCGACAGAACAAGAAATGGTTTATGACCTAATAATTCTTCATTCCGGTCTTGCGGGCCACTTCCGGAAATCAATATCACAGCAGGGAAATTTCCTTCTTTTGCCGGTAGGGTAAGCGTTCCGGCCAATGTTATTTTGTCTTTCGCATTATCAAATTTCACATCCTCGGAATAATATGGATACGGTTTCACAGGCTCCTGCGGTCTGGAAAGTTTCGGTTTTTCTAACGCTCCCCGCCCTAGATCCAAAGGATAAGACTGGCCGTTTTGCTTGAAAATTCCTTTAAAAATATTGTCTGCACCTAATGTTCCTGCATATTCTGCATTTAGGCTTGTCATTGTAAATTTCAAAACGGAATTATTGTATTCAACTGTATTGACAGGAATGCCTTTCGCACCTTGACTGGGGCTATCCAAAGTGGCCGAATAACCTCCGTTTATCTTTGTTACATGAAGCACCAGTCCTAACTGTCCGCGTGGAACTTTGAGAATTCCTGACCATTCGCCGGAAATATCCTGAGCTGAACAATTAAGAAATATGAGAATTAGGAATGTAAATAGTAATGTGTTTTTCATTGTGATATATTTGTGAAGGGGTAAAAAACAATCTCTTTTTTAAGTGTAAGCAATTACGTTTAAAGAAAAGAGAAAGTAAACAAGAATGTGATAACCGGAATCAAATAACCGTCATGGAGCAAAACACACAACTCGAACTGGCAGCTCAATTCGTTCACAATACCAATAAAAACATCTTTTTGACAGGAAAAGCAGGAACGGGAAAAACAACTTTTTTGCATAACCTTAAAAAGACACTTCATAAACGGATGGCGATTGTGGCACCTACGGGCGTTGCTGCAATTAATGCCGGCGGTGTAACGATCCATTCTTTTTTCCAGTTACCATTTGGTCCTTATATTCCTGAAAGTAATCCGAATGAACAGCGTTACAGCCGTTTTAACAAGGAAAAAATAAATCTGATCAAAAGTCTGGATCTGCTCGTGATTGATGAAATCAGTATGGTGCGGGCCGATATGCTGGATGGAATTGACGAAGTCCTAAGAAAATATAAAGACCGGAATAAGCCTTTTGGCGGAACGCAACTGCTTATGATCGGTGATCTGCATCAGCTTTCTCCTGTTATCAAGGATGAAGAATGGAACATGCTCAAACCGTATTATGATACCGTTTTCTTTTTTAGCAGCAATGCACTCCGGCAAACAGATCCGGTCAGGATTGAGCTGAAACATATTTACCGCCAATCGGATACTTTTTTTATTGATCTGTTGAATAAAATCCGTGAAAATCAGCTCGATAAAGTTAGTCTGGCAGCTTTGAACGAACGTTACATTCCCAATTTTAAACCCGCAGAAGATGAAGGTTATATCACTTTAACGACCCACAATAACACAGCCCAGGAAATAAACAGTGAAAAACTGAATGAACTGAAAGGCAAAACACAGCATTTTGAAGCGCAAATCCATGATGATTTCCCCCAATTTGCTTATCCGACTGAACAAAGTCTGGCGTTGAAAATTGGGTCGCAGGTCATGTTTGTTAAAAATGATTCATCGCGTGACAAGCTTTATTATAATGGAAAAATTGGTACTGTTACACGTTTCGACGACGACACCATTTTTGTAAAATGCAAAGGTGATTATACTGAAATTGATGTACATCCGGCCGAATGGAAAAACATTAAATATGCTTTAAATCCGCAAACAAAGGAAATTGACGAGCAGGTTATCGGTAGTTTTATCCAATATCCACTAAAACTCGCCTGGGCAATTACCATTCACAAAAGTCAGGGTCTGACATTTGAAAAGGCCATTATTGACGCGAACAATTCTTTTGCACATGGCCAGGTTTATGTAGCATTGAGCCGTTGCAAAAGTTTTGAAGGCATGGTTTTACGCACGCCGATTTCCCAAAACAGCGTAAAAACGGATGGAACCGTAGCAGCTTATACCAAAGATGCCAGTGCAAATGAACCCGACAGCGACCAGCTTACAAATTCTAAAATGAATTTTCAGCGTTCGTTGTTACTTGAATTATTTGATTTCAGTGAAATGAAATATGCTTTTTCAAGACTGAACCGGGTTGTTGCGGAACATGAAAATGTCATCAATAAATCGGTCAGTATCACTTTGAAATTGATTCAGGCCACAGCAGATCAGGATATTTTTAATGTTTCGGATAAGTTTAAAAATCAGCTGAACCAGTTTTTCGTTGAAGCCGGTCTACCGGAAGAAAATGAAAACCTGAACGCGCGCGTCCAAAAAGGATGTGTTTATTTTTATGATAAAATCGAACAATCCATTTATCCGGAAAGTCGGGCGTTAGAAATTGATGTGGATAACATCGCTGTAAAAAAGGTAGTAGAACTGGCCTTGGAAAACTTTCAGCGGGCTGTTTTCACCAAGCGATCTGTTATGCTGGCTTGTAAGGAAATTTTTAATACTGCTACTTATTTACGAGCGAAATCAAATGCCGAAATTGACTTTAAGGTCAGTATAAAAACCGCAACACCGGTTACCAAAGCAGCTGCCGCGCTTAAAAATATTCCAAATGCAGAGTTATATAAAACAATTCGCGACTGGCGGAATAACCTGGCCACAGAAAAGGATGTTCCGGTTTACATCATTTTGCCGCAAAAAGCATTGGAGGAATTGGTATCAAAATTACCAACTACGCTGGCTGAGCTGGAAGCCGTAAAAGGCATTGGAAAAACGAAGGTAAGGCAATTTGGGAAGGAGCTGGTGACGATGATCGTAACGTATTGTGAAGATAATCAGATTGAAAAAAATACTTCGCAGCTGACATTGACCAAAGAAAAGGCGGATACAAAAAAAGTAAGTTTTGATCTTTTCAATTCCGGAAAAACGGTTGAAGAAATTGCAGAAGAAAGAGGTTTTGGTGTGACGACGATTGAAACACATCTGGCACATTACATCGGCACCGGCGAACTGGATATTTTCGATATTTTCCCAAAAGAAAAGATCAACAAAGTGATCGATTATTTCATGGAAAACAAGCAGGTTACTTTAAGTGAGGCCAAAGCGGCGTTAAGTGAAGATGTTACTTACACGGAATTACGGGCTGCTTTGAAACATTTGGAGTTTTTGGGAGTGTAACTAAATCATTATGGCCGTTCCGCTAAATCTTCCAGGTATTCAATCTTTCTCTGATATTGAGTTACTCGAATTAAGTCTGGCTAATCCGGATCTAATTATTGAACGAGACAATAACGGTCAGCTTTTTATAAAAATAATTTCCGTCCCGGTATTAACGAGTGCCAATAAAAGTGAATTAATTGGTGAAGTCGGGATATGGAATAGAAAAGCCCATTCGGGTAAGATATTAGGACCAGGTTGTGGTTATTTTCTAAAGGATACTTCCATGCGCGTTCCTGACGTTGCATGGATAAGATTAGAACGCTGGAATGCACTTTCCATGTCCGGGAAAAAATCTTTCCCGTATCTCGTGCCGGACTTTATTATTGAGCTAAAATCAGAAACGGATAGCTTGATGGAACTGAAAGCGAAGATGCAAAAATGGATCGATAACGGGGTCAGACTTGGCTGGCTTATTTCCACCGAAAAGCAGATCACTTATGTTTACAAACCTGATGAAGAGTTGAAAACGATTTTGTTTGACGAATTGATTTTTGGCGAAGAGGTTTTGGATGGTTTTTCTATTCGGTTGCGTGATATTTTGGAGTATTGAACTTCTAAAAATATTTATCAATACATTCGCAAATCCACTTATAATCAAATTTCAACTAATTTATTCAAAGTTTGATTATACCCCTTTTCCGATTTGGTGTATAGTCTTAGACTATTTATTATTGTTATTATAATTAGTCTAAATAAATACCGCTATGAGAAAGAAATTTTTATTATTCGCATTTTTACTTAATTCGCTCTTGATTTAAAGCTGCCAGAAAGATGAAATCAGCCAGCAACAGCCCAAACCCAATCCTTTATTAAGCAGTATCCAATGGGATTATTACAACCATACCAAAGATTTTCCATTTAATAAGGAATATTTAAATAACCCAATGTGGGATAGTACTAAAATTTTGAAAACTGGCGACAGCACATTACTAGAAGTGCCAATTCGGAATTCTGATATTTTTCTAAAAACAACAATGAAAGTAAGCACAATTAATGGTGTGAACAGATTTAAGGTCAAAATTCTAAATATCGCCCCTCCATACAGCACATTTATTCCGCTAGTAAAATACATAGAGTTCCCCTCTCATTCAGTTCAATCTAATGCCAAAGAAATGGCTATAATGGGAGGAGCACCACACGACTGCGGATCATGTCATAATTTTGCCTGGTGGGATACTTTTAATGAGGTAACAATAACTGGTTCCAAGCCGGTAGAAGCTGACGCGCCTACCACTCCTAATTATTCAGGTGGAATTGGTACAATCTCTAACAAAAGTATATTTATTGACAATAAATTAACAAATCCATGCCTGGCAAATGTACTTAGTAAGATGCGCTCCGCTCGTTTTGATAATGCGGTACAGACCATACTTAGCAACTTTGATAAATCACAAAATCTCGGTTTTAAGATTCAAGACTTTTACCTTTCACAAGATCCCGCAGAAAATGCAACAACAGATAACACTAGCAAAACCATAACTTTAAATAGTTTTGCCTTGGCAAATGCTTCGAAGGAGTTTATTGCAAAAACAATCTATCATGAAATACTTCACATATATCTAAATACCACAGAAGAAAGTGATCATATTAAAATGGCAAACAACTATGTTAATCCGATTGCAAATGCCCTAATGTCTCAATTTCCAAATTTGGGCGCAGCAAACGCAGAAGCCTTGGCTTGGTCCGGTTTATACAACACCAAAGCTTGGGATAAATTACCCGGAGAAAAACAAAAATCAATACGTGATATTAACGAGAGATTTAAAAATTTAAACAATAAATACAATCATCAATATGGCATACCATGTTAATAAAATCATTCTCTTAATTCTCTTGGCTAGTTGTTTTCAAGAATTATATGCTCAAAAGAAGAGTTGGCGTCCAGAGTTTAAATCAGGAAAAATCCATCCTTTCAGAGGAACCGAAATTAATTTACCTGATTACTTATCCGATGGCGTCGCTCATATAATTTCGGATAATGACTGTAAAATATATCAAAGCCACTTTTTCTTTCGGGTAAATTATTTGGGGAAAGTAGATAGTGTAAGTTACAATAACAGCACTTTTCATGATGAAATGGCTAAAAAAATTATTGCTAATATTAGAAAAACAGAAGGGCACTGGATAATTCCCAAACATACAAAGCAAAAAGATTTTTGCTGGTTTGTATATCCTTTCGTTGATGTCGGAATAAATTCCGATTGTGACGTAAAAGAAGAAATTTTAAAGTCGCACTTGCTCCAAATTTTATATCTAATGTCCAGCTTGAAGTCTATAACACAAACTACTGATGAAAGTTATTTTATCATTGCACCCACTTTACGTGGAAGTCCTTTTGAACGTGAATAAATAAAAATCTTACGTTATTATAAGAAAGAGGCTCAACCAGAAAATTTCCAGTTGGGCCTCTTTCTTAAACATAATTTACAATCAACCCTGCGCCCGAAACTCTTTAATCAACTTAATACTCTCAGCCACTTTCTGCTCAATCCATCCATAATTTCCTTCGCTGATCACATTTTTTGGAAAAAGATTTGAACCCATCCCTACACCATAAGCACCGGCACCAAACCATTCATCGATACTTTCTTTTGTTGGCGCAACACCGCCGGTCACCACAATTTTCACATGCGGCATCGGGCCTTTTACTGCCTTTACAAATGCAGAACCATAAACTTCACCAGGAAATAATTTAACCACTTCTGCTCCGCCTTTCAACGCGTGGAATATTTCGGTTAATGTGGCAATTCCAGGGATCCATGGAATATTTGCTTTCAAACAAACTTGCCCGACTTCCGGATTTGTAAACGGAGCCACGACGAAATCTGCACCGGCATCAATATATTTCTGCGCTGTTTCAGCGTCATAAACGGTACCGATTCCCAAGGCTAATCCCGGAAGGTTTTCAAGGCTGTAAGCGATCAGTTCCACGAAAACTTCGTAAGCATTTACACCGCGGTTTGTAAATTCAAATGCGCGGGCTCCTCCATTATAACTGGCCGTTAACACTGCTTTTGCTACCGCAATATCTGCATGGTAAAAAAGTGGCAGTAAGCCGGTTTCGTTCATCAAAATGATGGTGGTATCTTTATCTATTGTTGCCATAAGGTTATTTCAAATTTTGATATCCATGTTATTACGGGGCGTTGCACCTTTGATTTCCAGATTTGCCTATTCGATTGCTACCGCGCGGCGGACCGCAACTATTACGGTGCTCCGCACCTTTGTTTCAGATATAGCTTATCTGGTTTTATAAATATTTTGGTACTCTGCACCTTTATTAGAGAGCAACCTCTTGTTTTATTAATTATTTTGGCACGCTGCACCTTAATAACCTACCTTCTAATTCTTCCCGAAGTTTCTCCCTGACGAATTGCCTCAACTTCTGCAACCGTTGAGATCAATGCATCTCCCTCAATAGTATGTTTCAAAGCAGAAGCAGCAACGCCAAATTCCAATGCTTTTTGTTCATCATTGAAAGAAATTAATCCATGGATCAATCCCGCGATAAACGCATCTCCTCCTCCTACTCTGTCCACAATTGGATTGATATCAATATCTGCTGTTTCAAGCACCGATTCACCATTCCACAAATAGGCTCGCAGTAAATTATGTGTCGCGCTGATGGAAGTTCTTTTTGTATCAATAACGCGGCTCACTTGTGGAAAAGCTGCTTTCAGATTAACACAGGATTCAACAAAATCTTTCCCTTCAATACCAAATATTTCGCTGATATTTTCCCGGTTTGCGATGACAATATCTGTTCCGGCAGTAAGCGCAGGAAGTACATCCGAAGGTTTTTTACCATATTTCCACAAATTCGAGCGGTAAAAAATATCACCTGAAACGGTAATCCCTTTTCTTCTTGCAGCCTCGATTCCAGCCAGACATGCATCCGCAGCACCCTGGGAAAGTGCAGGTGTAATTCCAGCCCAGTGAAACCAATCCGCATCTTTCAATATTTCATCCCAGTTTAATTCACTTGGATCAATTGTGGCTAATGAAGAATTTGCACGGTCGTAGACAATCTGGCTTGCTCTTAACGCTGCTCCGGTTTCCAGAAAATAAACGGCCATTCTCGGACCGCCATAAATAATATTGGAAATATCAACACCATGAAAATGAAGAAATTGCGCAGCCGAGCGTCCGATTGGAGAATCCGGGAAACGCGTCACGTGCGCCGTATGATGGCCCCAATATGCAAGTGCAGAAGCTACGTTTGCTTCACCGCCTGCGTAGGTAACATCCAATTGTCTTGCTTGTTCAAAACGGGAAAAGCCGGGGGTTGACAGGCGCATTAAAACTTCCCCGAAGGTTACTATTTTAGACATAAATACTTTTCAATTTTAATCAGAAATGGTTAGGTCAGCATTACTTTAATGCCGGAATAGGATATAAATAACTGTCCGCTAAGTTATACCAAAAGCCGGCCGATTTCCAAAATCAGACCGGCTTTCTGCAAGAAGGTTTTGAAAACGATTACCTACCTTCAAAAACCAAAGTAATTTTTGGCATTGTTATAAGAAATATCCTGAACCAGTTTTCCAAGCCAGGGAAGATCTTTTGGCAACTCACCGTTTTCCACATCATTACCAATCAGGTTACAAAGTATTCTGCGGAAATATTCATGACGCGGATAGGATAAGAAACTTCTCGAATCGGTCAGCATCCCTACGAAACGGCTTAAAAGTCCGATATTTGAAAGTGCGTTCATCTGCTTTTCCATGCCATCTTTTTGATCCAGAAACCACCAGCCTGAGCCGAATTGCATTTTACCCGGTACCGTTCCGTCATTGAAATTCCCGGTCATAGTTGCCAGCACTTCATTATCCCCCGGATTGAGATTATACAAAACCGTTTTGGCCAATTGATCTGTCGAATCAAGTTTGTTTAAAAACCTGGATAATGCCTGCGCCTGGCTATAATCGCCGATGGAATCCCAGCCAGTATCCGGCCCAAGCGTACTCAGCATCCGGGAATTATTATTTCTTAATGCACCTAAATGAAACTGTTGCGCCCAGTCTTTGCTGTGATCCATTTTGGCTAGGCCATATAACAAAACAGATTTGAAGGCCGTACGCAACTCAGCGGAACTCGTTTTTCCTGATAATGTTTCCGCAAGTGCCATACGCGCCGCTGTTTCGTCAAAAGATGCATATATATGTTCCAGACCGTGATCGGACAATCGTCCGCCCATTTCAGCAAAAAAATCGTGGCGGTTTTTTAGTGCAGCCAGTAAATCTTCGTAAGTACTGCCATTAGAAACACCGGCTACTTCGAATAATTTATTCAGATATTCTTGAAATTCAGCCGGAGAATCTATTAGTAACATCGCTTTATCCGGACGGAAAGTCGGTAAAACTTTTATGTCAAAATTGCTGTCAGCGATGATCTGATGATGTTCCAGAGAATCTGTCGGGTCGTCTGTTGTGCAAATCACCTTCACATTCATACGGCGCAAAAGACTTCGGACACTAAAATCTTTTTGCTTCAATTTTGCAGAACATTCGTCGTAAATTTCCCTTGCAGTATCTTTATTAAGCAGAATATCAATATCAAAATATCTCAGCAATTCCAGGTGCGTCCAGTGATACAGCGGATTTCGCATGGTGTAAGGAACAGTAGCTGCCCATTGCTCAAACTTTTCCCAATCGCTGGCATTTCCGGTGCAGTATTTTTCGTTAATGCCATTTGCCCGCATAGCGCGCCATTTGTAATGATCACCATAAAGCCAGATCTGCGTCAGGTTTTCAAACTGTTTGTCCTGTGCGATCTGATCCGGAGGTAAGTGGCAATGGTAATCAATGATCGGCATTTCCTTTGCATAATCATGATACAATATGCGTGCAGTTTCTGAACGTAAGAGAAAATCTTCGTCAATAAACGTTTTCTGGGCGGTCGTATTTGTGGCTATCATTGCTACATTTTTTACTTCGGCTGTCAGCAATCAGCTGTCAGACTATTTTTGAATATTTTCTATCAAACTTCTTTCGATTCCCATTTCCAGACCACGCAATTCTGCCAAACCACGCAATCTGCCAATGGCCGTATAACCAGGGTTTACGCGTTTTGTTGCCGTTAGATCATCCAGCATTCTATGCCCGTGATCGGGACGGAATGGCATTCTCAAATCTTTTCTATTCTCAGAAATCCTTCTTTTTTGTTCCAGAATCAAAGCGTGCATCACAGCGTACATATCCACATCTCCATTCAGGTGGTCCGCCTCATAAAAACTTCCATCCGGCTCCCGGCTTGTAGCGCGCAAGTGGATAAAATTAATTTTATCTCCCAAACGGTTCACCATTCCTGAAAGGTCATTATCCGCCCTGACACCATAAGAACCGGTACAAAAACATAGTCCGTTTGCCGTATTGTCGTATGCTGCCAGTAATAAATTGGCATCGTTTTCCGTGCTGACAACTCTTGGAAGGCCTAAAATCGGATAAGGAGGATCGTCCGGGTGAATGGCCAGATTAATTCCCGACGCTTCCGCAACGGGAGCAATGGCCTGAATAAACTGATACAGGTGTGTCCGCAGTTCCAGGTCGCCAACATTTTTATAGGTACTTAAAACCTTACGAAATTCTTCTATGGTAAAACTTTCCTCAGAGCCTGGTAAACCGGCAATAATATTTCGGGTCAGTTTGTTAACATCGTCTCCGCTGGCTTTCTCCAGCCACTGTAATGCAGCCGTTTTTTGTGTTTCACTATATTGATCTTCCGCATCTTCTCTTCTTAATATATAAAGATCGAAAGCAGCAAACTGCGTCGCGTCAAATCTCAAACCCGTTGAACCATCGTGCATTGGCGCGTCCAGATCGGTTCTGGTCCAATCCAGGATCGGCATAAAATTGTAGCAGACCGTATCAATTCCGCATTTTCCCAAATTGATAAGTGACTGCTGATAGTTCAGAATATACTTTTCAAAATCTCCGGTCCGGGTTTTGATTGCTTCATGAACCGGAATACTTTCCACTACAGACCATGTCAGACCGGCTGCTTCAATAATTCCTTTACGATTTAGGATTTCATCTACTTCCCAAACAACACCGTTTGGTATATGATGTAAAGCAGATACGATTCCCGTGGCTCCTGCCTGACGGATATCCTGTAATGAAACAGGGTCGTTTGGGCCAAACCAGCGCCAAGTTTGTTCTAATGACATATTTTGATAGCTATTGGCTTTTAGCGATGAGCTTTTAGCCTATGGCAATTTGAGGTTTTATTAATTTTATACCAAAATGTTTTTAGCTTTTAGCTGATAGCTATCAGGCTACCAACTTATGCTCCGGCACTCTTTCACGCAAAACTTTCAATGCCCGGCTCATTTGGGTTTCTACTGTTTTAACTGATATTTTTAAACGATCAGCAATGTCACGGTAGCGCAGACCTTCCTCACGGCTTAACCTGAAAATGACTTGACACTGGCGTGGCAGATCCTGAATACAACCTTCCACGCGTTCGTAGAATTCATTAAAGGCCATTTCTTCGATCGGTGTGTAATGATCAGCGTGCGTCAGGTTCCATTGCACATTATCCAGGGATTCCCGCTCGTGCTGACGGTGAATTTTTAATTTCAAATAATCCAGCGCCTGATTTCTGACTGCCCTATAAATATAAGCCTGAAAAGAAGTATGCACTTCAATCTGTTCCCGGTTCTTCCATAGTTTTACGAAAACATCCGAAACCACTTCCTCTGCAATTTCTCTTGTTACCACAACCCGCATCGCATAATTACAAAGGGAGCGATAGTGATGCGTAAACAATTCACGAAAAGCTAAATAATCTCCATTGGCGACTACCTTACCAAACAGGTTTTCCAGAAGACTTTTCTGCGAATAAACAGCTGGTAATACATTAGTAAACGATTTCGTTTCCATCAACATTGGGAGTAGGTGAATATAGAAAAATTCTCAGATTATGAACGCACCATTCAGTGCAACTACCTCTATTATTCGTCTAGTTTAATGATTGGTTCGTTGATATACAAAAATAAATCTTGAAAAAAATCAATATATTTACGCAACCGTTCCCGAAACCGTTCCCGGAAAACCATTTTTCCCGGAACAGTGAAAAATAGTTTGAATTTTGCTCCAATTCTGTCTCTGGTGCATTTCAAAGATTAAATATTATAATTGCATTATTCTGATATCCTCTTCTATATGAGAAAAGCGTCCATTACCATTAAGGAAATAGCAAGACAGTTAAATGTTTCAAAATCAACGGTTTCGAGAGCACTGCGCGATAGTCCGGAAATTAGCGAAGAGACAAAGAAGAGGGTTATTGCACTGGCGGAATCACTTAATTATTCTCCAAATCCCATTGCATTAAGTTTATTGAAAAACCGGACGCAAACGCTGGGTATCATTGTTCCTGATATTGCCAATGCGTTTTTCTCAACGGCAATCGGCGGTGTTGAAGATATTGCTTATAGCCGTGGCTACCATACGATGATTTATCAAAGCCATGAATCTTATGAACGGGAACTTGCGGACACAAAACACATTGCGACAAGGCGTGTAGACGGGCTCATCGTTTCAATATCCAGTCAGACAGAGAATCATGATCATTTTGTAGCCTTACAGGAACAGGGAATTCCCGTCGTATTTTTTGACAGGGTAAGCGAAACCATGCCAAGTCACAAAGTTCGGGTGGATGATTACAAAGGTGCTTATGAAGCTACGGAACATTTGATCAGCCGTGGTTGTAAAAAAATTGCTCATATAGCGGGTCCCGCGAATCTGTCCATCAGCCGTAACCGATTAAAGGGTTATCAGGATGCCCTGGTCAATAATGGATTGGAGTTGCATGACGAATGGGTGGTGAGCAGTGAATATAATCAGGCCGGCGGAACGGAACGCGCCTATCAACTAATGGCTTTGAGAAACCGTCCGGATGCAATTTTTGCAGCAAGCGACCGGATTGCGTTCGGCGTTCACTGGGCTTTGCGCCAGTTAGGTTACCGGATGCCGGATGATGTTGCCATAGTCGGCTTTTCTGACCTTGCCATTTCTTCTTTGCTGGATCCTCCGCTTAGTTCTGTTGCGCAACCGTCATTTGAAATGGGACAACTTGCAGCTACATTATTATTAGACCTTATTGAAAGCAAAAGCACCCCGGTCGCTTTCGAAACCAGGGTGCTTACTTCCAATCTTATAATCAGAAAATCGTCTATGAAAGAATTAGTTGGTGATTGATTTCAACTTTCTTTCGAACTCAGACAAAATTCTTTCTTTCATTGCAACTTTACGCTTCTGGATATTGATACGTCCCTGTGCCTGTTTGTCTTGCTCAGGATCGCCGGTAGCTGTTCTGTCAAACTCGATGACAGCGAATTCAAGGTCGCTTTTTTCGCGTTTTGCAAGCCACTCCAATTCTCTGAGTTTCGTACGAAGCTGTTCTTCCTCACTTTTCATTTCGAAAGCAGGATATTTACGGCTGATTACACGGGCCAGATAACTAAGCTCAAAAATCTTGTCGCAAACAGAACGGAAACGCTCAGCCAATTCCTTATCAGCAAGTTTGAAAGGAATTTTAATTTCTTTCCATTTGCTCAACAAAACCTTTGCTTCCTGTGATGCTTCAACGATATCTTTTTGTCTCAACAAAGTTTCAGCGCGCGCTAACAATGCCTGTTGTTCAGCAATTCTTGGGTCAACACGTACCTTTGGCTCAATACCTTTGGCAAGATTATACTTGTCGTAGAATAATTTAAGGAAATGGCGGTAAGCCTTATTCACCTTAAAGAATCTTTTTGGAGGAACTTCTCCCACATTGTTCCATGCCACCCGAACTTCGCGTGCCTTATTATAGGCATCGTCAAGGTCGCGGGAATAACTAAGTGTTTTAGTGATCTTGATCAGACGCTCGTATTCATCGATACGCTCCTGATTAATTTTATTTTGTTCGTCAAAATAATCGCGGCGTCTCTGGAAGAAACTATCAAGAATTTCCTGGAAAGTAACTTCTACTTCATCCTGAAATTCTTTTTCAACCGGGCCGGTCCTAATCCACTTAGCTTTAATTTCCTGAATCTGATCCGTTGCTGCTGCATAATCTTCAATAGCAGCCGCCACTTTTACATCTTCAATCAGTGCGCGTTTGATTTCAAGGTTTTTTAACTGATTAATTTCAATTAAACCCCGCAAATACTCTTCCTTTTCCTGAAGTCTTTCCAACAGAGGGACGAAATCTCCCAATGCGTCAAAACTTATCAGTTTCCGTTGCAACTGTATAAGTTTTGTCAAGTAAGAACCTTTGTTCAGCGCCTCGTCAATTTCAGTTTCCAGTTGTTCTACCTTGTTAAGTACGATAGAAAAACGGTTTTTGAAATAATCGATAGCTTCTTGTTCCGTCCTTTTTACTTCTCCAATTTGCCGGTCTGGGTACTCTAAATACCCTTTTAAAAATACTTTGCTGTCTTTAACATAGCCGTATTCATCATTCAATGTGGCATTTTCCATTCTTTCAAGTTTTTTATCTGCTAAGTGTAGGGATAATAACGATATTTGCTTTGCACAAATTAACTAAAAAATGAGTAACGAAACCATTATTTTCTCAATGTCGGGAGTTAACAAAATCATTCCCCCCAACCGACATATCATAAAAAATATTTATTTATCCTTTTTTTATGGAGCTAAAATTGGTGTACTAGGGTTAAATGGCTCTGGTAAATCTACACTTTTACGCGTCATAGCAGGTATAGATAAAGACATTCAGGGAGACGTTGTGTTTTCTCCCGGCTACTCTGTTGGCATGCTGGAACAGGAACCAAAACTTGATCCGACCAAAACCGTTCGCGAAGTTGTGGAAGAAGGTGTACAGGAAATTGTAAATCTTTTGAAAGAATACGACCAGATCAACGAAGCTTTCGGCGAGGAAGATGCTGATTTTGATAAATTACTAGAAAGACAAGGTACGGTTCAGGAAAAACTGGACGCGACCGACGCCTGGAATCTCGACAACCGTCTGGAAGTTGCGATGGATGCTTTGCGCTGTCCCCCTTCCGATACGCTGGTTGGTACTTTATCCGGCGGAGAAAAACGCCGGGTAGCCTTGTGCCGTCTTTTACTTCGTCAGCCCGATGTATTATTACTTGATGAACCAACCAACCATTTGGATGCGGAGTCAGTACTTTGGCTTGAAGAACATTTAAGGCAATATAAAGGAACTGTAATCGCAGTGACCCACGACAGGTACTTCCTGGATAATGTAGCAGGCTGGATCCTTGAACTTGACCGTGGTGAAGGAATTCCATGGAAAGGTAATTATACTTCCTGGCTGGAACAAAAACAGGAGCGTCTGAAAAAAGAAGAAAAGACAGAATCCAAGCGCCAAAAAACACTTGCACGCGAACTGGAATGGGTACGTATGGGCACCAAGGGTCGCCAGGCTAAATCCAAGGCGCGTTTAGGAGCATATGAAAGATTATTGGGTGAAGAAGGAAGAGAAAAAGAAGAAAAACTGGAAATCTTTATCCCGGCGGGCCCACGATTGGGTAGTAAAGTAATTGAGGCGCATGACGTTTCAATGGGTTTTGGTGATCGTTTGTTATACGAAAACCTGAATTTTGCTTTGCCTCCAAATGGTATTGTTGGAATTATTGGTCCAAACGGTGCTGGAAAAACTACGCTGTTCAAACTTATCACCGGCGAACTGAAACCATTACATGGCCATTTTGATGTTGGAGAAACGGTTCAACTGGCTTACGTTGATCAGGAACACGATAATCTGGATGCCAATAAAACGGTTTATCAAAGTATTGCGGACGGAAACGACTGGATCATGATGGCGGGAAAACAATCCAACGCACGTGCATATGTGAGCCGTTTCAATTTTGGTGGCGGAGATCAGGAGAAAAAAGTTGGAACACTATCAGGTGGAGAGCGAAATCGTGTCCATTTGGCTATGACATTGAAGGAAGGTGGAAATCTTCTATTACTCGATGAACCTACTAATGACCTGGATATCAACACACTTCGTGCATTGGAAGAAGGTCTGGAAAATTTTGCAGGCTGCGCCGTAATCATCTCCCACGACCGGTGGTTCCTGGATAGAGTGGCCACACATATCCTGGCTTTTGAAGGCGATTCTCAGGTTTACTGGTTTGAAGGTAACTTCTCGGAATATGAAGAAAACAGGAAAAAAAGATTAGGTACCGAAGCGACACCAACGCGTATTAAATATAAGAAACTGGTGTAGTCAGTTACAACTTAAACAGGATTGAAAAGACGGTCACTAAAAAGTGAACCGTCTTTTTTTCTGACACAAACTTCTACATCAAAAAACATCTCATAGTAATAATTTCAGTTTAAGTTTTTACCGTTCACTAAATTTTTTCTATTTTTTTTCAAATTCATAAAAAAATTTATTCTTATATAAATTTTATATTTTACGGTACTTTATAAATAATTTTGGCCAAAATCGTACCTTTTCAGGCCAAAATCAATATCGACTGATCGAAACATATTACTGATACGTATAGTATACAACTACATTGATAGTATAAATTCTACGATTATGTAGTATGTTTAAAAGCGGAAATGTCAAATCCACTTACAATACGGTCGATTATATGTGCGGAAACAACTACCTTACATCTCTTCTTTGCTTAGCTCAAACAGTAAGGAAAATCAAGTCAGGTTTTATCATTATTTTTATTTTCTGTGTGTATAGTCCAAAGCTTTCGGCCCAGCCCGAAATCATTTTGAATACAACAGGTTATGGATTTAATAAGGATGAGGCGAACGGAATCAACAGCGAGCAATGGGATTATATCAAAAGATTTGTCAACCTTACCTACAATGGTCAGGATGCGAGCATTTCTGCTGTCCGTTTGCACATTGAATGGAACCAATATGAGCCTACACCTGGAAATTATCAACGCGATAAAATAAAGGCAGCGGTAAAAGCAATTACCGAGTTAAAGCCGGGGATGAAATTTGCGCTCCACTTTCCTTACCAGCGCCCGGGCTATTGGAATGATTCCTACTTTGGAAGTGCAGACATTGCGCAGACTAAATATGGAGCACTTGTACGGTCAGAAATTGCATATTCCTGCCCGTCTATTTTTTCAGATTATGCCCAAAGCCGGTTTAACGCTTTTGTGGATGATGTGTTAACCCAGATCAAGGATTATTATCCAAAACTATTATATGTTCAAATGGGCAACAGCCCTGCTGAGGAATTTGCTATTCCTTTTAACAGCGGAAGTTCAGGGCCTGATCCCGGATTTTTTGAACAAAAGGCTTTGGAATCATGGAGAACCAAGTTTTTGCCTCTTCGTTTTCCAAATCAAACCACAGCGACATGGGGAAGTCAAAAAGTAAATATCAGCACAGCTCCACAGCCTACCGACGGAAATTACAACTCTGAAATGGGAAGAGATTTGCATCGTTTTGCTGGCTGGGGACTTATGAGAAAATTTCAGGGTTTTTACAAAACGGTAAAGAGCCACAGCCAATCAATAAAAGTCCTTTATTTTATTTCTGATTTTGGTACGCCGCAGGGAAATGTATCGTTTCTTCATAACAGCACCCTGCCTTTGGCCCTGGAACTGGCGGATGGTATCTATACATCAGACGGAACAACACAATATGATCTTCAGAAAAAGATACTTGCACTTGACGTTTTAAAAGGTACGAATCCTAATAAAATAGCGGCAATTGAATTTGATCCGGAAGATTTAGGCGAACAAGCTGGCGGTGGCGGTCCGGGAATTAATTGGAACATCCCCTACGAATGGATGCCGAGAGGTTATAAACATGGTGCAGACTATATCCATTTAGCCATGCACTACACGGAGACGGTGATGAATCAGCTGGCTCCAACGCTTGCAATCATTAAATCTCAATATGTTGGTAAAAATTATAAAGCACCAGCTCGTGAGGCGGCGGTTCCTGTAAATATTTTCCCAAACGTATTTACCGATAGATATTTATTTCAGCAATGGAACGATACAGGAGGAGGAAACTGGTCAGCCACAGATAATCGTCCAAAGTCATTTAAAATGACTGATGACGGATATTGGGATAATCTTTGGGACAGTACTGATCTTCTCCCATGTACTTTCACAATTCAGGCCGCAACTTCCGACGACAAACCTGCGGCAGGGAAAACAACGACACTATCTGTAAATTGTGCCGGTGGAGAATGCGGAGACGTAAAATATACCTGGAACGGCGAGGGCGCTGTTAACAAAACCGGAGCGTCCATAGCGATACAGGCGCCATCTGCAAGTGGAAGTTATGTATACACAGTAAAAACCAACCGGGATGGGTGCAGCGCTAAGGTAGCAACAACTTCTTTGGCTGTTGGAGATCCGTTGCCCGTTACTTTGACTAGTTTTACAGCTAAAAAATCAGAAAAAACAGCTTTGTTGAATTGGACAACAACCATGGAAACAAATAGTGACCGGTTTGATATTGAGCATAGTACCGAAGGAAAAAACTGGGAAGTTTTAGGAAATGTAAAATCAAATGGCGAGACGAATCAAACGCTTTCCAAATATTCCTTTACTGATGCCCAACCTGTAAATGGCGAAAATCTATACCGGTTAAAAATGATTGATAATGATGGTTCTTTTGCATATAGCCGCATTGAGAGCGTAATATTCGAAACAGGGAATCTGGCAGTAGTTTATCCAAATCCGGCTGTAAATAAGTTAACAATTACGGCTGATGACTGGAGTAAAATTGACAAAGTACAGATTCTGAATCTTTCCGGATCAGTTATTTATGAGTCTGACAATAAAGCAGGACCTGAAATTAATGTGAGCGGATTGACACCAGGTGCTTATGTGCTCAGACTTGTGCACACAAGCGGTTCACAGGAAACACAAAAATTTGTAAAGAGAGGTTAATTTTTCAAAATATAATTCCGTGAAGCGGCTGTCTAAAAATAGATAGCCGCTTTTTTCTGTTAAGGTTTAACTATTTTTACCAGGCGCATTTCATCGGTCATTTGCCCAAAGATCAATTCTTAGTAACTTCGCTTCGAATCAGCCATTACGATAATAAATAATGAGTCAAAATACTTCGTCCAGAAAAATACATTTTATCTCCATAGGCGGGAGCGTCATGCACAATCTCGCCATCGCATTACATCAAAAGGGCTATATTATTACAGGGTCTGATGATGAAATATATGAACCTTCGGTTAGTCGCCTGGCAAAACATAATCTTTTACCAGCAGAAACGGGCTGGTTTCCTGAGAAAATTACTCCCGATCTTGAATCTGTTATTTTGGGGATGCATGCCAGAGAGGATAATCCTGAGTTGAAAAAAGCGCAGGAACTGGGTATCAGGGTTTATTCTTATCCGGAATATATTTTTGAACAAAGTGTTGACAAGCAGCGTGTGGTTATAGCAGGAAGTCATGGAAAAACAACCATTACTTCGATGATTCTGCATGTGCTGAACTTTAACAAACGTGTTTTCAATTATCTGGTCGGAGCACAGATAGAGGGTTTTGAAAATATGGTCAAACTTTCTGATGATGCGCCAGTTATTGTTATTGAAGGAGACGAATATTTCACATCACCTCTGGACAAAACGCCTAAGTTTATGCATTACCAGCCGCATATGGTACTCATCAGCGGTATTGCCTGGGATCATTACAATGTTTTTCCAACCTGGGAATCTTATGTAAAACAATTTGAAGTCCTTGCTGATTCTATTCCAAAGGCCGGTGCGATCGTTTTTGACCAAACTGATGATATGCTGGATGTGATCGGACAGAAAGAGCGCCCGGATGTAGTCAGTATTCCTTACGAAGCACATCCTTATAAAATTGAAAATGGCAATACTTTCCTGACAACGACTGATCAGGGCGATATTCCTCTTTTGGTATTTGGTGAACACAATATGAAGAATATCAGTGGCGCCAAAGCAATTTGTGAAAGACTTGGCCTTACTGACGAGGCATTTTATACAGCCATACAGTCTTTCAAAGGTGCTTCCAAACGCATGGAACTGCTGGGAAGTAATGAAAACGTAAACATTTACAGGGATTTTGCTCATGCTCCATCAAAAGTGGAAGCTACCACAGCCGCTGTAAAAGCGCAGTTTCCTGATCGGAAATTGATTGCATGCGCAGAGCTGCACACTTTCAGCAGCCTCAACAAAACATTCCTGAAACAATATCGCAGAAAATTGAATGCGGCTGATATTGCAATCGTTTATTACAATCCATTAACGGTAGAACATAAGAGACTGGAACCGATATCAGAAACGGATATCAGAGAGGCATTCAAACGTGAAGATCTGAATGTTTTCACGGACAGTAAAAAACTAGCTGATTTCCTGAAAGCACAGGATTGGGAAAATACCAATTTACTGTTGATGAGCTCCGGAACTTTTGGAGAACTGGATTTTAAAGAGCTGACTGAAAAAATTATTAAATAAAAATCGCCGTTTTTTAAATATCATGCAATGCAATCCATCGTAGTATACTGCGGTTCAAATTTTGGCACAAAAGCTATTTACAGTGAAATGGCCTATGAACTTGGCCGGGAACTGGCAAAGAAAAATATAAAATTGATTTATGGTGGCGGAAATATGGGGCTGATGGGCCGCGTATCAGACGGCGCTATGGAAAATGACGGGTCTGCAACAGGAATCATACCAAATTTCCTGGCACAGCTGGAAGTGGCAAATAAAACGTTGACCGAACTTCATTTTGTTGAAACCATGCATGAGCGTAAAGCCAAAATGGTTTCGTTGTCTGATGGTGTAATTGCTTTACCAGGCGGATTTGGCACATTGGATGAATTGTTTGAAATACTGACCTGGTCGCAACTGAAGATATTTAAAGGCCCGATCGGACTTTTAAATATTAATGGTTTTTACGATCATTTGCTGGCCCATTTGGACAAGACAGTAGAAGAAGGATTTTTACATATTGAAAACCGGGAATTACTTTTGGTGGCTGATAACGCCTCCGAACTTCTTGAAAAGATGGAAACTTTTCATCAGCATTAGAAAGAAATAAGCGGCCAGAAATATCGTTGTATTCCAAAACGGGAAACTGAAATTTCGTTTTTATTTATTCAAAACACACCATATCCTCCAACAAAAATGCGTGTTCTTCTGCTTTTAATATTTTCCGCGCTGATTATTTCTCCGGTTTGGGCACAGCTTGAAAATCTTGGTAAAACGGTTAATACTGAATTTAACGAAATTGCTCCGATCATTTCTCCGGATGGAAAAACAATCTATTTTTCAAGAATCAGTCATCCTCAAAATACAAATGGCACAAAAGGCAGCCAGGATATCTGGTTTTCTGAATTAAAAAATGATAAATGGACGCCCGCCCGCAGGTTGCCATCTCCTTTAAATAAGGAAGAATACAATAGTCTTTACAGTATCACGCCTGACGGCAATACGCTTTTAATCAAAGGCGCATACAAAGCCGGTGTTTATGAAACCCGTGGATTTTCATTAAGTAAAAAAACCGCCAAAGGCTGGTCTGTTCCTAATAAAATTGATATCCCGAATTATTCCAAAATAAGCAAAGGCCAGTTTGATTGCGGTTATTTGTCGACTGACGGAAAGTCGCTGGTAATGTCTTTCAGTGAAAAAAAGAACAGTAAAGTAGATGATCTGTATGTCAGTTTTAAACAAAAAAACGGTACATGGACAAAGCCGATGAATCTGGGCCCGGAAATAAATACAGAAGATTTTACTGAAACCACGCCATTTCTTGCTCCTGACGGGGTGACACTCTATTTTTCGAGTGATAGAAAAGGAAGTCAGGGAAGCAACGATATTTATTACAGCAAACGGATTGACAAATCCTGGAAAAGATGGAGCCGGCCGGTAAATCTGGGTGCTGCTATTAATACAGACGGTTACGATGCGTATTATACCATTTCCGCCGCAGGAGATTATGCTTATATGATTTCTTTCAAAAATACAGAAGGAAAAGGTGATGTGGTAAGATATAATTTACAGCCGAAACCTGTTCCGGGTGACACTGCCACGACGCAGCCAAACATACCAACATCAGATCCGGTGGTGATGATCAGCGGTAAAGTAATTGATTCAAAAACAGGCAAACCAATAGAAGCGACAATAATTTATGAAACTTTACCGGATGGCGAAGAAGCGGGAACAGCTACTACGAATCCATTGACAGGTGAATATAAAATCGTACTTCCTTATGGTCAAAAATATAGTATGCGTGCCGTCGCACCCAACTTTATTGCAGAGGGAGAAAGCGTTGATTTGACAGATTCCACAACCACAGGTAAAGGGAAAAACTATAAAGAAATTTCAAACAAATCTTTAAAGCTGATACCCATTGAAGAAGGACAAATTGTTCGTCTGAACAATATTTTCTTTGCATTTGGTAAGGCAACATTAAATTCAGAATCATTCCCGGAACTGGACCGTATTGCAATTACGATGAACGAAAATAAAAAATTGTTTATTGAAATTGGCGGACATACCGATAACGTCGGAGGCAATGAAGCCAACCTCAAACTTTCACAAGACCGCGCTGATGCCGTGCGTGAACATTTGATCAGCAAAGGTATTGAGCCGGACCGCGTGGCAAGCAAAGGATATGGTGAGACGATGCCGGTTGCCAAAAACGACACCCCGGAAGGCCAGCAAACTAACCGTCGTGTGGAGTTTAAGATCTTGAAGAAATAAATTTCTCAGTCCATTTTCATTTTAAGGTTATGCAAAATATCGAATTTCAAATATTGATATCAGGCACCTTGGATGAGTACAAAAACTTTATCAAAGAGAAGGATTTGCAATCTTACTTTGATAAATTAAAGGACAGCGAAATTTCTGTTGATACTTTCAGCTTTTACACATCAGTAGCCGCTGTTTTTTCTTCCAAAATTGAAGGTGAAAATATTGAGCTGGATTCTTACGTGAAGCACAAAAGATTCGGGATAGAATTTTTACCCGATTATACACGTAAAATAGACGACTTGTATAACACATATCAGTTTGCCAAAGAGTCCTTACTAACTGAAAAAAATATTCTTCTGGCTCATAAAAATCTTACAAAAAATCTTTTGCCTGAAAATCGCCAGGGACAGGTCAGGACTGGAAATATGTATGTAACCACCTCTGACGGGAAAATAGAGTATGTTGCTGCGAGTCCTTTTGTAGGTAAAGAAGAACTATCCAAATTTTACATGGATATGGATTTATTGTTAAAAACTGATCTCTCAATAACTGAAATATTTTATTTCGCATCTATGCTTCATTTGGTATTTGCAAAAATCCACCTTTTCGATGACGGTAACGGGAGAACTTCAAGGCTAATTGAAAAATGGTTTCTTGCTACGAAACTTGGTCCCAAAGCATGGTTTCTGCAATCGGAGAAAAATTATTATATACAGCATCAAACATATTATAATCACATTCGCCGGCTTGGCATTGAATATGATCAACTGAACTATGAAAAGGCCCTTCCCTTCTTGTTGATGTTGCCACAGTCTTTAAATACAATGAACTAACATTTTTTTAATCCCTCCTACCCGATTTTAACTGTACATTTGAGGAATAATTAATCCTTATGACTTCGAGAAAATCTCCGGCGATCGGCTTTATATTTGTTACACTTCTGATTGATGTAATTGGCCTTGGTATTATCATTCCGGTCATGCCAAAACTTATCAGCGAACTCGTGGGCGGCAGTTTAAGCGATGCGGCTCGTTATGGAGGCTGGATACTTTTTTCCTATTCCTTTGTACAATTCATCTGCGCTCCGATTGTTGGAGGCCTAAGTGATCAGTTTGGTCGACGTCCGATTCTGCTGGCTTCCCTGCTCGGTTTTGCACTGGATTATATGTTTCTGGCTTATGCGCCAAGTATCGGATGGTTATTTGTAGGCCGGATCATCGCGGGAATCATGGGTGCAAGTTTTACAACCGGCGCCGCTTACATAGCAGATGTCAGTTCTCCTGAAAAACGCGCTCAGAACTTCGGACTTATTGGTGCAGCTTTTGGATTAGGTTTTATTATAGGCCCGGTTTTGGGTGGTTTATTAGGTCAATATGGATCGCGGGTTCCTTTTTTAGCAGCGGGTGGACTTTCTTTGGTCAACTGGATTTATGGATTTTTTATCCTGCCTGAATCTTTAAAACCAGAAAATCGCCGGAAGTTTAGCTGGGATCGTGCCAATCCGGCCGGTGCACTAAAAAATCTGCAACGCTACCCGGTCATTTCCGGACTCATTGTTTCCCTGGCCTTATTGTATATCGCCAATCATGCGATACAGAGCAACTGGTCGTACTATACCATGGAAAAATTCCACTGGGACGCAAAAATTATTGGTTATTCCTTAGGCGCAATGGGACTGCTCGGCGCGATTGTTCAGGGAGGGCTCATCAGATTGATTATTCCTAAAATCGGCCAAAAGAAGGGTGTCTATATTGGTTTATTTCTTTATTCCGTAGGCTTTGTTTTATTCGCTTTTGCAGCCGAAACCTGGATGGTATTTGTATTTATGATTCCATATATTTTAGGAGGAATTGCCGGACCGTCGTTACAGGGACTTATTTCAACGCAGGTACCTGCCAATGAACAGGGAGAGTTACAGGGCGCCATGACCAGTTTAATGAGCCTGACCTCTATCATTGGCCCTCCGCTCATGAGCAATCTTTTTTACTTTTTCACAAAGCCTACCGCTCCGTTTTATTTTCCGGGCGCGCCTATGCTTACCGCAGCTGTACTGACTTTGATCAGTGCTTTTTTAGCAAGGAAAAGTTTAAACAAGAATTTTTAATAGGTATTGAAGAAACTCAACGAAAGCAACAAAAGGAAAACAGCAACCCACAGCACATCGACAAAATGCCAGTAACGGGTTATCAATTTAAGTTTTAAGCGATTAGGAGGATTGACGCTGTAAACGAAGGAATCCACATAAGTCCTGTTTTTTAAAGCCTTTTTAAACATGATCCCCAGATAAATTACCCCAATCAGGATATGGATCAAATGTAGTCCTGTGAGTATGTAAATAAATCCAAAAGAGGTGTTGTTCTGATTACCAAAACTTCTGCTTTCAATAATTTCCATCCAGCCACCGCCCTGCAATAACATAAAGGTGATTCCCAGTGTAAGTGTTGCTGCAAGAAAAATCCTGTAATGCAGAAAACGCTCCTGAACAAAGGCCAGGTTAGCCTCATGTAAAGTAATACTGCTGAAAAGAATAACCAGAGTGCTCAGCCAGAACATATCAGGCAACGCTACAAAATGCCAGTTCGCGCCTTCTGCACGAAGAATATATTCAAGAAAAATTATCCCAAACAATAAGGAACTACCAAAAACCCCAAGCCAGAGCATGAACCCGAAAGGCTCCCTCCGCTTTGTAAATGGATTTTCTTTGTCTTTAGTAGATTGTTTAGGACTCATTATTTCAATCTCTTTATCAAAATAGGTTAATTGGACGGGAATATAAGTTTTTATAACGACAATTTTTGTAGTATAGATACAACAAAATCAGAATAATTATTTAAGATAGCCCTGCCATACTTTATACTCATTAAATTTATAAGATAAGTCCGTTTCCTCTTCAAAAATACCAAACAAAGTCGATCCGGAGCCGCTCATTGCTGCATATTTTGCCCCTTCGTGATACAACCTTTCTTTTATTTCTTTTAGAACCGGATATTTTGGAAATAAGGATATTTCAAAATCGTTTTTAACAACTTCTTTCCAACTTTCCATTGGCATTTTTAGCATGTCACGAAGATCGTTTTCTGATTTTAACGGCCGAATTCCAGCATAAGCCTCGGCCGTAGAAATGTGCAGTTCAGGATTAACCAGTACAATCCATTTACCTTCCAGTTTTAGACTGATTTCCTCAAAGCGGTCACCTTTTTTAAAACAGTACAACGGTTTATTTTCTATAAAAAAGGCACAATCACTTCCTAATCTACGTGCATAATCCAGTTGTTTTTCCAAAGAAATTCCTAATCCGAATAATTCGTTCAAAGCCTTTATTGTGAATGCGGCATCCGAAGAGCCACCGCCCAGGCCTGCACCAATGGGCACAGCTTTCAGCAAATGAATACTCACCGGTCCAAGTGCATAATCCGCCGCCAGCATGTCATACGCTTTTGTACAAAGATTTGTTGCCGGATCTCCCGGAATATTTATACCATCCGATTGAAATGAAAAACTTTCAGCAGGAAGTATTTCCAATGCGTCAGACCAGCCAACCGGATAAAAACAGGACTCAATATTATGAAATCCGTCCTGCCTTTTTTCAACAATATTAAGTCCGATATTAATTTTCGCGTTTGGAAAGACAACCATGAATGATGAAAAGTATGTTAGCAAACGACAAATATCAGCAGTAATTCTTGAAGTGGTATGGAAGGCTTGAAATAAGTGTTCAAATTTATTTACTTACCTTTTCATCTTCTCATCAAACATAGGAACAATTGGAAAACACGATCAAAAAAATTCGTCAGCTCGGTCTGAATGAGGATTTGCTATCGGATTTTGTTCTTCGCCTTGAAAAAGCAGAATATCCGAAAGGACATTTGCTGATCAAGTCAGAAAAGATTGAACGATCTGTTTATTTCATAGAAAAGGGAATTGCCCGCGCTTATTGTGATCAGGAAGACAAAGAGGTAACGTTTTGGTTTGGAGCAGAATCAGATATTTTACTATCCTACAATAGTTTTTTTCTTGGTAAGCCGGGATATGAAACCATTGAATTACTCGAAGATTCGGTGCTTTATAAAATCTCAAACGAGGTTTTGCAAAATCTTTACAATACCAATTTAGACATGGCCAACTGGGGAAGAAAACTTGTGGAAGCTGAATTGATAAAAACAGAAGAAAGATTTATTTCCCGGCAATTTAAAACGGCGGCATCGCGCTATGAAGATTTCATAAGTTCCTACCCTGCCATACTTCAAAGAGTTCAACTTGGACATATTGCTTCGTATCTCGGGATAAGTCAGGTTACGCTAAGCCGCATTCGGGCAGATATCAGGTAATTTCATTTTTTAACATTTGTAAAATTTGCATTGGAAAAACTGTCGGAACTTTGCCGGCATAGTTCTTAGTGTTTTGCTTTTACAAATTCTGACTTATGTATTGGATCATCTTAATCATTGCCGGCCTTTTTGAAGTAGGTTTTACAACTTGTCTAAAACATTCTGACAATTTCACGAATCTAAAATGGAGCGCAGGCTTTCTGGTTTGTATCACATGCAGTTTCCTTCTTTTAAATAAAGCAATACAAAGCATACCCCTTGGTACCGCTTACGCTGTCTGGACCGGAATTGGAGCAGTTGGAACTGTGATTATCGGAATTGTTTTTTACAAAGATCCGGCCGATTTCTGGCGAATATTTTTCATCACCTTACTGATCGGCTCAATCGTTGGAATAAAAATGGTCTCGAAATCATAATTCCGGGACCATTTTTTAAAACTCAATAAATTTTAATCATCACTCTCCCCATCTCCACTCCTGCCCGATCACAAGCTCTTGTTTCAATCCCTGGGAAATCAGGTAATCTCTTGTTTTTGTATCAGAAAGTTTTTTGCCCGGCAGTTTATCCGCATTTGAGAGCGCATATAAACACATGGACGCAATGCGCACCGTATTTTCAAGCTGAGTTTTGTTAACAAGTTTGAAATCATCACAGTCCGCGTGATAACATTGAATCACTTCCGGAGCCAGCGTACCTGAAAGTCCCGCAACCGGAATACCTTCCAACATAAATGGCTGATGATCACTATGCAAACCGGCCCTGTTGGCTTGTTCGTTTTTATAACCTGCATCGACAGTATGAATTGCTTCGCCAACACCTTTGAAGAAATCTGTCATTTCATCTTTTCCAAAAGCATTGATCCCTTTTGGATCATTGGTCATGTCAAGGTTCATCATATAACCGACTTTGTCAACCGCTCCGGTACGTTTTAATTCACTTACGAAATGCTTGGAACCTAATAATCCCTGCTCTTCACCCATGAATAAAACAAATTGGATTGTACGTTCCGGTTTGATTTTCAAAGCCTTGAAAGCACGCGCAATATCCATCACAGCGAAAGAACCGATACCATTATCTATGGCACCAGTCGCCAGATCCCACGAATCAAGGTGACCGCCGATGATAACTTTTTCGTCCGATTTGCCTTTTAATGTTGCAATTACATTTCTCGCCTTAATTTGTTTTGAAATGTTGTGCATATCAATATGCGCTTGCAGCGGTCCTTCATCTTTCAGCCATCCACGAATTTCTTTTCCACTATCATTTGAAACACAAACAGCCGGAATCGAAATGATAGCACCGGTAACCGAAGCTGTGCCTGTCAGCAAAATTTTGCCGGGAGCCTGGTTTACCATGATGATCCCATCTGCACCATATTTAATCGCAAGAGCTGTTTTTTCAGAACGGTGCAAATTCTTTTTGCCTGTCACGCCCACGACACCAATATTGGCCAAAACAATTTTGCCCTTAATCTTATCTTTAAGTGCTTCAAAATCTTCTTCCAAACCATTGCCAACATCCACAATGTCCCCTTTCAGATTTGACTGTACAGGTGAATGCGCAAGCGAAACCACTGGCACATCCCGGAAATTATCACTGCTTCCCGGAACAATACTTAGCGTTACAGTATCGCGCATCCATGCTTCCACTTCGAAAGGCTGGTATACTACATCTGTAAAACCATAACTTTTTAACAATTTGTAAGCATATTCTTCGGCTTTCTCCCCATTCGCACTACCTGTCAGCCTATGGCCGATGGTCTGCGTGGCACTGCCCAAAGTTTCGTACGCTTTACTGTTTTTCCTTACCTCGGTGTCAAGACGTGTAAAATTTTTTTCCCATTTTTTGTCATCTGAATTAAATCCGGTGGTTAAAAAGAATAATCCGCCGGCTACCGCAACCAATATTAATTTTTTCATAATTTCCTTAAAAAGGACGATGTAGATTTACGAAACCTAAGTTAGCAAAGAATTTGAATTTTATTATCCACGACAAATATCTAAAACCAAAATCAGGTTTAAGATGCAACAAGACTTTTGAAAGAATCATTTGGATTACGGTAAAAAATTGGTGATTTATGATTTTGATATAAAAATAAACATTTCAGTTATTTTAAAGTGTAATTTATACACTTATTATTTATTGTAATATCCGACAAATTCAACAATTTTGTATTTCTGATTTTAATCTGTTAATATTTATAATTTTTCTAATAAACCGACTAACCTTAAACAACCTATATGTATTTCCTGGGATTCGATTTAGGCAGCTCATCAATAAAGGCATGTCTCCTGCATGCAGATACCGGCCAGGTGATTGCCTCGGCTTTTTATCCTGAAAAAGAAATGGCAATTGCAGCACCAAAACCTGGTTTTGCTGAACAGCATCCAGAACAATGGTGGGAAAACGCATGTCTGGCTTCGAAGGCTGTAATGGAACAATCCGGAATTTCTCCTGACTATGTGGGAGCTATCGGAATATCCTATCAAATGCACGGTTTGGTTGTTGTGGATAAAGAATTGAACGTGTTGCGTCCATCAATTATCTGGTGCGACAGCCGTGCTGTTGAAATTGGAAATAAGGCTATGGAATCCATTGGCGAAAAAACTGTTTTGCCACATTTACTGAATTCTCCGGGTAATTTCACGGCCTCAAAACTGGGATGGGTAAAACAAAATGAACCTGAAGTATATGCCAAAGTTCATAAATTCATGCTTCCGGGAGATTACCTGGCAGCAAAGATGACCAGCGAAATTGTTACTACACCTTCGGGACTGTCGGAAGGAATTTTCTGGGATTTTAAAGAAGAAAAACCTGCTGATTTCCTTTTGGACTATTTTGGTTTTGATAAAAATTTGATTGCCAATGTTCTGCCAACATTTTCTGAACAAGGAAAATTAACAGCAGAATCAGCCTCTGCACTTGGTTTAAAGGCAGGCATTCCAATTACATACCGTGCAGGAGATCAGCCAAATAATGCATTTTCATTAAATGTTTTAGAACCAGGCGAAGTAGCAGCAACCGCAGGAACTTCCGGTGTTGTTTATGGCGTGAGTGACCAGATTAAATTTGATGAAAAATCCAGGGTCAATACTTTCCTGCACGTTAACCATACCATTGAAGCTCCTCGTTATGGCGTTTTGTTATGCGTGAATGGCACAGGAAGTTTGAATAGCTGGCTGAGAAATACATTATTGCAAGGCAATATTTCATATCCCGGAATAAACGATTTAGCCGGCCAGGCACCTGTTGGTTCTGATGGATTGATTTGTCTTCCTTTTGGGAATGGTGCGGAGCGAATGCTAGACAATCAGGATCCCGGAGCAAATTTCCAAGGAATACAATTCAGCCGTCATGGTTTAAGTCATTATACCCGTGCTGCCCAGGAAGGGATTGTTTTCGCGCTTTATTATGGTATGGAAGTGATGGAAACGCTTGGTGTATCATTGAAAAACATCAGAGCCGGCGAGGCAAATATGTTTTTAAGCCCTGTTTTCCGCGAAACTTTTGCGAATATTTCGGGCGCGACGGTAGAGCTTTTCAACACGGATGGTGCTCAGGGAGCGGCACGTGCAGCTGGCCTGGGTTTGGGTTATTACAAAAACCGTGATGAGGCTTTTACGGGTTTATCCGCCGTGCGCACCATTGAACCGGATGCGGCATTAACCGAAGAAACAAAAGAAGCTTATGGAAAATGGAAAGAAGCACTTCTTAAAGAAGTATAATCTCAGTATTCGTCGCTTCATCCGGGAATGCACATAATTGTCAATTACCGATTACTACGAATCCTTGCTCCGTCGGAGTTTCCTGATATTTCCAGGCGGCTCCAATGGAGCCATGATTTTTAAAAGCAAGTCTTTCTATAAACAGGAATCTCCCAAAGGAGATGTTTCTCGAAGATCACTTTACCCAATATAAAGCTGCTTTTGTTTTCTTTCAATATTAAGGTATTTATCGCTCCTTCGGAGCATCCTTTTTATAGCACTATTAATGAAATTTTCGAATCCTAACCAAAGGAGATGTTTCTCGAAGATCACTTTACCCGATATGAAGCTGCTTTTGTTTTCTTTCAATATTCAGGTATTTATCGCTCCTTCGGAGCGCCCTGTTTATAGCACTATTAATGAAATTTTCGAATCTTAACTCCATAGGAGTTTCCTAATATCTCCAGGAGGCTCCGATGGAGCCAGGATTTTTAAAAGCATGTCTTTTCTATAAACAGGAATCTCCTAAGGAGATGTTTCTAGTAAAGTCACTTTACCCAATATGAAGCTGCTTTTGTTTTCTTTCAATATTCAGGTATTTATCGCTCCTTCGGAGCGCCCTGTTTATAGCACTATTAATGAAATTTTCGAATCCTAACTCCATAGGAGTTTCCTAATATCTCCAGGAGGCGCCGATGGAGCCAGGATTTTTAAAAGCATGCCTTTTCTATAAACAGGAATCTCCTAAGGAGATATTTCTCGTAAAATCACTTTACCCAATATGAAGCTGCTTTTGTTTTCTTTCAATATTCAGGTATTTATCGCTCCTTCGGAGCATCCTGTTATTAGCACTATTAATGAAATTTTCGAATCCTAATCAAAGGAGATGTTTCTCGAAGATCACTTTGCCCAATATGAAGCTACTTTTGTTTTCTTTCCAATATTCAGGTATTTATCGCTCCTTCGGAGCGCCCTGTTTATAGTACTATTAATGAAATTTTCGAATCTTAACTCCATCAGAGTTTCCTAATATCTCCAGGAGGCTCCGATGGAGCCAGGATTTTTAAAAGCATGTCTTTTCTATAAACAGGAATCTCCTAAGGAGATATTTCTCATAAAATCACTTTGCCCAATATGAAGCTACTTTTGTTTTCTTTCCAATATTAAAGTATTTATCGCTCCTTCGGAGCGCCCTGTTTATAGTGCTATTAATGAAATTTTCGAATCTTAACTCCATCGGAGTTTCCTAATATCTCCAGGAGGCTCCGAAGGAGCCAGGATTTTTAAAAGCATGTCTTTTCTATAAACAGGAATCTCCTAAGGAGATATTTCTCGTAAAATCACTTTGCCCAATATGAAGCTGCTTTTGTTTTCTTTCAATATTCAGGTATTTATCGCTCCTTCGGAGCGCCCTGTTTATAGTGCTATTAATGAAATGTCATAATCCTAACTCCATAGGAGTTTCCTGATATTTCCACGAGCTCCGATAGAACCAGGATTTTTAAAAGCAAATCTTTCTATAAACAGGAATCTCCCAAAGGAGACATTTTTCCAAGATCATTCTTATAAGATTATTCCACACGCGAATAAAATATGAGCCATTTGAAAGTCTTAATCAAATATTGAATAAAACCAATTATTTATTTAATATTTCCGTTAAATAATCCTTCTTTTTCATACTTTCGGTTCAATAGTAATTTTTACGCTATACACACCTTTACTATGAATGGAAATTTTTACGCAAAACAGCTTTTGCTGTTAATCGTCTTCTTTCTTGCGCCTGTGCTTACTTTCGGGCAAATTTATTCCAATACCTTTACAGGGGCTTCTGCCTGTCCAACACCTGGTAATGTTGCCACACCAATTTCTGGTGTAACCGGGACTGCACTTACAAGAAGCATAACAACTTGCACGGCGTTTTCCAACGCTTTCAACTCTACCACACTTAATAATACGGCAACAATTAATAACAACTCATATATTGAATTTTCAGTTACGGCGGACGCTGGTTCACAACTGAATGTTACTTCGCTAAGTTTTTTCCGGCAAGGAAGTGCCACGGCTCCTAACCAGCTTGAAATTCGTTACAGTACCGATGGCTTTGCTACCTCGACCGCCTGGGGAGCGGCTCCTTTGACAGTTACATCACCCGGCGCTACAACAACCTGGAATTTTGATGATTTTACCGTGGCAAGCGGTGTCAAATTAACTTTCAGAATTTATCCTTACGGTACCCAAAGAGCTGATTTAGGTACTGCCAGAGCATCAGCCAGAGGAAGTTTCCGGCTGGATAATGTCACACTTAACGGAACTGTAATTTCTGCTATGCCTGTCAAGCTAAGTTTTTTTGAAGGGACATTTGAAAACAATACGGTTTTATTAAAATGGGAGACCACCCAGGAAGATCAGAATGAAGGTTTTGAAGTACAGAGAAGTATTGACGCTATTATTTTCAATAAAGTTGGATATGTTGAAGGTAATGGTACTACCCGACTAAAATCCGTTTACGAATTCTCGGATACCGGTATAAAATCCGGACAGACATTTTATTACCGTCTCAAACAAATTGATCTGGATGGAAGTTATGAGTATTCAAGAATTATTGATTTTAAATCAGTCTCCGGGATGGAAAAACTTTATGTTTACCCCAATCCAACAACAGGCATTTTTGAAATAAAATTGACAGACTTCAAAAACCCTGAAATCAGATTATTTGACCAAACCGGAAGAGAGGTCCCAATAAAAATAACTAAAAGCGAAAATCCGGATTCCTATCAAATCACTATTCAAGGCACTCAAACACCCGGAATTTTCGAGTTAAAAATAAATGATAAGCAAAGTAATTCCAGGTCAAAATCTGTAAAAATATCAGTAATTAATTAAAAAAGGTATTTTCCAATAAACCCTTAATAAAGCTCCGAACCTCTTAATTGAGTTAGGAGCTTTCTTTTTGTATCAAAACCATCGTCATATTCCTGTGAATCCGGCGAGTAATTCAAAAATTGGATTGCTATTTTTAAAATTAGGGTATTTTTGCAACCTGATCCAACCAACACCACCGAATGAAAAAAGTTAGTTTAAGTGATTCCGGCCCAAAAGTATCCGAAGCAATTTATGGCTTCTGGCGATGGAAAGATGAAGGTGCAGAAACAACAGCCGCCATTGAAAGGACAATTAACTTGTGTTTGGAACTTGGCATAAACACATTTGATCATGCCGACATTTACGGCGATTTCACCGTGGAAGAACATTTTGGTAAAGTAATCAAAACAAAATCCTTTAAGAGAGAAGACATTGTTCTTTTTAGCAAATGCGGTATCAGAAAGTCGGATAATGGAGATTTTAAATATTATGACACTTCAAAAGAACATATTATCAACAGTGTAAACGGTTCTTTAAAAAGATTGAATACGGATTACCTTGATATTTTCCTTTTACAGCACAGCGATTTCCTGGCTGATCCGGAAGAAACTGCCGGCGCACTTGCAGAAGTAGTAAAATCCGGGAAAGTGAAACATATTGGAGTAGCCAATTTTTCTGTTTTCCAGCACCAGCTTCTGGCTTCCTATCTAAGAATCCCAATTGTTACGAATCATATTGAATTAAATTTAATGAACACGACGGCTATCGAAGACGGCCGGATTGATTTTATCAAACAATGTTTTAGTAAACCATTGGCATGGGCACCTTTGGCAGGCGGCCGAATTTTAGATGGAACCGATGAGAAAGCGGTGGCTCTAAGAGCAAAACTTGAAGAAATTGGTAAAAAATATAACGCTAATATTGAACAAACGGCTGTTGCCTGGCTAATGAAACTGGGTACTCTACCGATTATCGGTTCTTTATCCGAAACAAGAATCAGAAATGCGGCAAGTGCCTCAGATATTCAATTAACAAATCAGGATTGGTACGCGCTTTATCAGGTCGTAAATCCTTTCTTATAAATAATAAGTTTTTCCTCAAAAGCCAGTAATGTTCTCGAAACGTAACTGGCTTTTTTATTTTATATCGGTACAAAAATTTTTCTGTACAAATGTGACTTATAGAGCTCTAATCCGTATAAATACGGAAAAGCGAAAGCTTTAAACCTCGATTATAAAACCACATAAGACAACATGAAGAAAATATTGATTATCGCCGCTCTGTTTGCATTCTCTTCCGCATCTTTCGCGCAGGATTCTGATTCAACAAAAACGCAGAAAGCTGTTGCAGCTACAAAATCAAAAGCTAAAAAAGTTGGTGCTGTGATTAAGAAAGATGCAAAAGTTGTTGGTGAAGGCGTAAAAACCGGAGCTGAGAAAGTAGGCGAAGGTGCTGAAAAAGCATACGATGGCACTAAAAAAGTAGCAAAGAAAGTAGGAAACGGAGTGAAAGAAGGAGTGAAAAAATTGTAAGATTTCTTTCTGTGACATAATTAAAAAACCTGCTTTCCGGCAGGTTTTTTAATTTCAAAGCAAGCATTTAGGTTTTATTTTTTGCTTAAAACAATACTCCACTTATTGCCACTAAACACATTATACTTTTCTGAAAAGCTACCCATATTTATTCCCAGAGAAAAATTAAGTAAGCTGTTGAAATAGCCCACATCGTTTCCTTCGGTCACTTCTCCAAAAGTATTGACAAATTTGACAGTCCCTTCGTAGACCTTTTTATCAGCATTGAAAACCTGTACTTTGATATTATCGCCAACTTTGACACCCAATTGGCCGAAAAGCTTTTTATCAATATCAGTCCACACATTTCCGTATTGAATATCCAGAATGGGTATTGTCCCCTTAACTACCCCGTTTCCGAATGACGGTTTTGTGTATGGAATCGAAACAATCTGATTAGGAAGTTTTGGCCCGACCTGATCGTAGGTAATGGTTTTGGAAGCAAGTCTTGCGCCGGTAAACGCGTATACATCACGGCCGTGAAAAGTATAGGATTCGTTTGAATTTTTACGCCGGTTTTTCACTTCATCAATTTCACGAACTTCCTGAATGCCCATTTGTTCGGCAACCAGGGTCAGAGTTCCGTTGTCGGGCGTAACAAAATAGTGTCCAGACTTAGTAAGCAGAACCACCGACTTCCTTTCTGTCCCAACACCCGGATCACAAACGGAAACAAAAACAGTTCCGGCAGGCCAGTAAGGTGCGGTTTGAACCAACCGATAAGATGCTTCCCAGATATTATATGCCGGGATTTCATGTGTTACATCAAATAATTTAAGGTCCGCGGAAACGCCCATGGCTACGCCTTTCATAGCAGAAACGGCGCCATCTTTCAGTCCAAAATCAGATTGAAAAACGAGTATATTATTTTGAGCAACAGAAGTAAAAGAGATCAGCATCAGCATAATGGACGCAACTGAAAACTTTGATTTCATGGATTGATTTACTAGGCAAACTGAGGTCATATTTATATCAGAATAATTCAAAATTATCAGTTACTTTCCCGAATTTGAAGATACAATACGCTTTCGTAAAGTCATAAATTTAACAGATTATCTCGTCAGGCTATTAAAGATCGCTGTTTGGCATAGCTTTTTACCCATATTTCATAATTACTTTACTCACTTCAATTTAACAAAATATTCATGGCAGTTATTGGAGAACTGATTAAAAAGGCGATTGACCTGACAGGTTATATAAAGAGCGAACCGGATCCGGTGAAAGAGCAGCGGGAAATTCTTCAAATGCTGCTTGAAAAGGCAAGATTAACCGCGTTCGGAAAAGCATATAAATTTAAGGAAATTCTGGAAAGTGACAACATCGTTGCCGCATTTCAGCAACTTGTCCCGGTTCATGATTATGACAAAATGAATGCAGACTGGTGGCATTATTTACTTGAAGGCCATCAAAATGTAACCTGGCCTGGAGGACAGAAATATTTTGCACTGAGCAGCGGCACAACAAGTAATAGTAAACACATTCCCGTTACAGACGATATGCTGGACGCTATTAAAAAAAGCGGAACGCATGAAATCATGAACCTGAGTGCATTTAATCTGCCTGCCGAATTTTTCGAAAAACAGATTTTAATGTTGGGCAGCAGTACCAATCTGATCGAAAAAGATGATCATCTGGAAGGCGAAATTAGCGGTATCAGTGCCAGCAATATTCCGGGTTGGTTTAGTGGATATTACAAACCTGGCCGTGAAATTGCTGATATCAAAGATTGGGACGAACGTGTAAAAGCCATTGCCGAGCAAGCACCAGACTGGGATATAGGCTGTTTGTCAGGAATTCCTGCATGGATTGAACTGATGCTTAAAGAAATTATCAAAAAGCATAACTTAAAAAATATCCATGAAATCTGGCCGAATCTTCAGGTATATACCACAGGCGGCGTTGCGTTTGAACCTTACCGGAAAAGTCTCGAAAAATTATTTGCGCATCCGCTAATTTACATTGATACCTATCTGGCTTCCGAAGGTTTTATTGCGATACAAAACCGCCCTGAAACTTCTTCAATGGCCTTATTAACAAATAGTGGAATTTTCTTCGAGTTTGTGCCTATGGAAGGTGACAATATTGACGATGACGGTTTGGTAAAACCGAATGCAGAAATCGTTGCTCTGGAAGACGCGGCAGAAGATGTAAATTACTGTCTGCTGATCTCGACCGTTTCCGGTGCCTGGCGTTATATGATTGGCGATACGGTGATGTTAACCGACAAAGCAAGGGCGGAAATTAAAATTACCGGAAGAACAAAACATTATCTCAACGTAGTGGGCGAACAGCTTTCTGTAAACCAGATGAACGGTGCTTTACGCGTTCTGGAAAAAGAATATGATTTGGTTATGACCGAATTTATTGCCGCGGCGATTCATAAAAATGAAGAATTTATTCTCAAATGGTATATCAGTTCAGACAAATTTCCGGACTTCAACAAAGTTGCAGAATCGTTGGATAATGCCTTGCAGATCAGCAATAAAAACTATAAAGTTGCCCGTGGAAAAGCACTGAAAGGCATTGAAGTTGTGCTAATTTCTGACACACTTTTCCATAAATGGAGCGAAGAAACCAAGAAACTGGGTGGACAAGTTAAAATCCCGCGGGTAATGAAAGAGGAAGACTTCTTAGAATTTGAAGCTTATATAAATCAACATTTATAAAGTTGCTCTTTGCACTTCCAGTAATCTCACTTGCTCGACTATATCATCAGGAGAAAGATATAGCCGGGCAATTTTTTGTTTATACTTTTCTGGTAATTCGGCATGATTCAGGATGAAATTTTTGGTTTGGATAATATATGCGCCCAAGCCATGTGTCACGGCAAAGGTATCCGCCACTTTTTCTGCCTGCTGAATGTATTTTGTTGAAAACAAATACCCAAACCCAAACCGAATCATCCCAAAAATATTACGGTTATGATAATCCATAATGTGTCCTAACTCATGCCCTACCCAGCCAATCAGAATATCTGCCGGAATCTGGTGAATAGGTATTGCTGTATGGGTCAATTTAAACAAGGCACTGATATTGATTTGATAACCACGGTTTTTCCTGACCGAAAACATCGTTCCGATTTTAGGCTGCGCCTGCATAACCGATTTTTTTATATTTTGTTTGAATACAAAATCAATCGGTACATTCTGCAATTCCGGGTAAAATGAAAGTGCGTGCAAAATCTCGTTTTCAATCACTTTCGGAATTTTTTTATTCTCCCGGAAACGGATAAATTCTTCCGGGTTAAATTGATCCTGGTCAGCCATATATTCTGCTACGTTAAATAAGTTAATTGCAGGTAGCAAAAACCGATCCAAATCAATCCTTTAAGGTTTTTACGTCTACTTTTCTAAGAATTTCTTTTTTGTCAAATAATAATCTCCAAAGCGCAAATGATGGCGTTTTATCAGCTAAACAGGTTTTACAAATTGTAAGATCTGCCGGAACGTTATAGACAACTGTGGTGTCATTAATTGGCTGAACATTGTCGCTTAATGATGACGCATTACTTTTCGCGCTAAATAAATATGCTTCCAAAAGCTCGATTTCTTTCTTATCAAGTTTTACATTTTTAGTATCATCCGGGCCGAGCAAAGATATTTTCACACCATATTTTTTTTCCAAAGCACCGATAATCGGGATCTCTGAGGGATTTTTGCAAAGTTCAGCACCCTTTTCCGGATTTTTAGTCAGAGCTTCTTCCAGTGATTTCTGAGCAAGTTTTGAGATTTTCTTTCCCCATTCATCAACGGTGTAAATGAGCTGTGTATTGGTGACACGAACAATTTTTGATGCTTTTATTTCATTAGACAATTCCTTCGTATTCTCAACACGCGTATTGTTGCAGCCAGACAAAAGCAATCCAAAAGCCAGAAAATATAGGATACGGTTCATTTTTTATTTTTAAAATGGTAAACGGGTAGAAAGTTTCAAAAGCAGATTTCAATCAGCAATATTCAGCGATTTCCTATGCTTATTCTTCAACGTTAAATACAACTTTGTAATTCAAAACAGACAACGAACGTACGAAAAACATTCTTCAACCTAAAATGCGTATCTTTGTCGCCCGAATATGCAATGCCAAAAGACATTAACGCGATATGCAAGATAAATTAGAAGCCATAAAAGAACGTTTCGAAGAAGTTTCGCAACAAATTATACAGCCTGAAATCGTTTCCGATTCTACGAAATATTCCAAGTTAAGTAAGGAATACAAAGATTTGGGAAAGATTGTTGAACAATATGCAATTTACCAAAAACTTCAAAAGGATATTGCAGGGACAAAAGATATGATCGTCAACGAAAAAGACGAAGAGCTGCGCCAAATGGCAAAAGAAGAATTAGACGAATTACTTCCAAAAATGGAAGAAATGGATCTGATCATCAAAGAATTACTGATTCCAAAAGATCCAAACGACAGCCGTAATATCATTCTTGAAGTAAGAGGTGGAACCGGTGGCGATGAAGCGGCAATTTTTGCCGGAGATATTTTCCGCATGTATCAGCGTTTCTTCGAAAAAATGGGATGGAGATCTTCCATCATGGATTTTACAGAAGGAACAAACGGAGGTTATAAAGAGATTATCTGTAAGGTTGAAGGTGACGATGTTTATGGTAAAATGAAATTTGAATCGGGTGTTCACCGCGTTCAGCGCGTGCCGCAAACGGAATCCCAGGGCAGAATTCATACCTCAGCTGCGTCGGTGGCCGTTTTGCCGGAAGCAGAAGAAGTGGATGTTCAGATCAATATGAATGACGTCCGTATCGACACTTTCATGTCGTCAGGTGCTGGTGGACAGTCCGTTAACACAACTTATTCCGCTGTTCGTTTGACACACATTCCTTCGGGGCTGGTTGTCAGCTGTCAGGATGAACGTTCACAGTTGAAAAATAAAGACAAGGCGCTGGGAGTTTTGCGTTCACGTTTATATGAGATTAAATTGAAAGAACATAATGATGCTGTCAGTTCTCAACGTAAATCGATGGTTGGTAGCGGGGACAGATCTGACAAAATCAGAACATACAATTATCCACAAAGCCGGATTACGGACCACCGTATCGGTTATACTGTTTACAATTTGCCGGCTGTTATGGAAGGTGATATCGGAGAATTTATTGAACGCCTGCGTATTGCTGAAAATGCAGAAAGAATGCAGGAAGGCGAAACGATTTAAGCTCGGATGTTTAGCTCCATAGGAGCTTCCTGTTTATAGCAATAGCATTTGTTCCGCAAAATTCTGGCTCCTTCGGAGCCTCCTGTGAATATTCGTTGAATTATTGGCCCAAACAGGAAAGAAGCAGATTACAGGCGACCCCGAAGGAGTCTGGATTCCGTCACGACTATTAGCTTCTATAAACAGGACATCCCTATGGGATGGATTCGCCGACTCGATTGACAAGAAAAACGATAAAGGCTTAAAAATGAATTGTTATCATTTTTAAGCCTTTATCGTTTCTAACCAGGTTATTTACTTGTATAAAGCTGCTTATAAGTCTTCGCTTTATAATCTTCAAAAGATTCTTTCTTATTATAATTATCTCCAAAAAAAGTAATCACTTCATGAAATTCTTTTGCCTTCATATATCCCGACAGAGGCTGAATCATCTGAAATTTGTCGTCTAAAAACACCGTTGTTGGGAAACTCGGCTGATTATTCGTGAGTGCCAGGGCTATCTGATGAATACCTTTTTGCCCTTCCGCAATAAATTCAAATTTTTGACTACCCAGCGTTATTGATTCTTTTTGTTCGGCATTCAGTTTTACTGCATAATATTTTTTGTTGATGTAATCAACGACCTCGGCATTTTTATATGTATCCCGATCCATCACCTTACACCAGCCACACCAGTCTGTGTAGACATCTACCAATACCTTGCGAGGTTCCTTCTGGATTTTTACATAGGCTTCCTCAATGGTAATCCACTGAATTTCCTGTGATTTTTTCATTTCATCGTCTGTCTGAAAGCTCGTTAACGCAATAAGCACAGCGATAAAAAAGACTATTGTATATGGTGATCGTTTCATAATTTTCTGATATCCAATTTTTCTAACACAATTTTCGGGCAAATAATTTTTTTCTGAATTAATATCAGTCAATTTTATAATTGAATTCTACCATTACACATTCTTGTCGAACAGGCTATCTTTCTGGTTAGCATAAAAAGTATTCAATCATGAAAGTAAACAAAGTTATTCCGCTTATCCGAATATTTGATGAAGCAAAAGCAATTGAGTTTTATGTCAACTGGCTCGGTTTTACCATCGATTGGACGCATCAGTTCGACGCCAACGCTCCACTTTATTTACAGATATCAAAGGAAGGAATTGTTTTACATCTCACAGAACATCACGGGGATTGTACGCCGGGAAGCAAGGTTTTTATAGACTGTGTCGGTTTGACAGCGTACCATGCCGAATTAATTGAGAAAAATTACCGGTTTAACCGACCAGGATTGGAAGAAGCACCCTGGGATGCCATTACTATGGAAGTCATTGATCCGTTTGGAAATAAATTACTATTCAACGAGGCGAAAGATTAACTGTTCTCCGCCACGAATATTCAATAAATTATTGGTGTATCTGTGGCAAGTTTAAGTGCTCGTTTTGTCTTTTGAAAAGGAAACAAGTAATCCCCCGCCAATAATCATTGCCATTCCTAAGAACGTGGCAATGGTTGGAATAGCTTCTCCCATCAAAAACCCAAACACCAGAGCAAAAAGAATATTGGAATATCCAACTGCTGCAATACGTCCTGCTTTGCCAAAGGTGAAGGATTGTGTCATCATGATTTGCCCGATCATCGCGGTTATTCCAATAGCAAGAAATCCAAGCCAATGCTGCCAGGTGGCCGGCCATTTGAAAGTTCCTATCAGGAAATCAAGATGGTCATTTGGAAAATAGGTACCGATCATGATTGAAAAAATTGGCAGAACAATGCCGCTCAACATAAAGGAAAGTACGATAGCACGGGTGTCATAAACCTGCCCAAGCTGGCGAATGGCCAGATATGCCACAGCAGTTAATAAGGCATTGCCCAAACCAATTACATGATTTCTCACCGACATGGAAAGATCAGGACGGAAAACGAAAAGAATTCCGGCAAAGCCCAGCAATATTGCAATCCATTCCGTGAGATTTAATTTTTCACCCAGAAAAAGCCAGGAAAGAAATGCCAGAAAAATCGGATAAGTATATTGATAGGTCGAAGCGCGGCTTAACCCGAGATTCTGAATGGCGTAAAAAAGCAGATATAACGAAAGTGTCCCGACCACGCCTCGAAAAATAAGTAAGCCCAGGCGGCCACCTTTTTGTTTTAAAGGTCGCTTTAAAATGCTTGTACCGATAAACAATACACCAATAATATTCCGAAAGAAAACCAGCTGCACAATATGAAAATCCCGGCTCAGCCATTTGGAAATAGCCGACATCAGCGCAAAGAAAAAAGATGCGCCCAGCATCAGCAGGACACCTCTTTGAGGAGCAGTTAGTGAAAAACGATTCGTGGTGGCGGGTAACAAAATGTCATAATTTTAAGTAAAGATAACGCATCCGATTGTAAGGAAAGCTCCGTTTTTGAAAAACGATTACGTCCTGCCCGCATAATTTCCTTAACTTTACAATGTTTTTGGTGCCAGGCGTTGAATCAAATCAACAGGATGGCTTAATAGGGAATCCCGCGAAAAACGGGAGCTGTCCCCGCAACTGTAAGTCTTACAAAAAACTGATCTCATCTGCATAACCACTGTGAAAACGGGAAGGTACAGGATCAGCAAGACAAGCCAGGAGACCTGCCAGAAATATTCAGCGTTTTGATTTTCGGAGGAAAAATCATTTAATCGTTTTGTATGATGATCTTGAAGTTTTACGGTGCGTAGCGGGCAAAATCGCTTTTATCTACTGCTTTTGATTCTGTTGGTTCATGCCTTTGGAAATCAATTAATGGCACAAAAGGATTCAATCCACTTGAATCCGGTAACGGTTTATGGCTATGCGCCCGAACGTTTTATGAGCGGGTTGAAAGTTCAGAAAATTGATTCTGCTGCTTTGGAACAATTTCGTTTCCGGAATATCACGGATCTGCTTTCATTAAATACACCAATCATTATAAAAAATTATGGTCCGGGACAACTCGCAACGGTTGCGTTTCGGGGAACATCAGCCAACCATACAGCTGTACTTTGGAATGGCCTGAACATAAATTTGCCAACCTTGGGACAAACTGATTTTTCAACAATTCCGGTCGCAGGATTTGATCAGTTATCAGTTCAATATGGTTCTTCTGCTAGTATTGTTGGTACTGATGCCGTTGGCGGAAGTATTTTATTGGGGAGCACTATGCCCCAGGCTGGTTTACAAATTATGATCGGAAGACAGCAGGAAAGTTTCCGCAATAGTCAAATGCAGGCAACAATTAAGTACGGAACCAGTCTTTCAAATAAATGGATAATTGCCGGGAAAACGGCGGCGTATGATAGTCGTATGAATAATCACTATCCATACACCGAACGCAATAAGAAAATAATGATACCATCGGAAACCTTCCAGAAAGGAATTGTTCAGGATTTATATTTCACCAAAAATAAACATCAATTATCCGCTCATTTTTGGCTGACAGATAATCAACTTACCAATAATCCTGAAATTTTTACAGGCAGAGAGTTTACAGGAATAAAATCTTACCGCTCAATGCTGCGTTATCAGGTTGAAAACTGGACAGTCAGAACTTCCTGGATCCGGGATATTCTTAATCACGCATCAGGTGATTATTCAAAATTAGATCATGCAGTCACTGATAGAATTGGTGCCAGGATTGAGCGTGCGTTTGAATGGAAATTTACAAATCTGGGCAATATTCAAATACAGGCAGGGGGAGAATTTACGCACTACATAACGCATTTTACCGATTATGAAAAACCCGTTACCACAGAGAATCGTGAAGATTTGTTTCTCCTGACACGCTGGCAGGCAACTTCAAAATTTTTGGTTTCCGTCAATCTGCGCCAGGCTTTTGTCACAGGCTTTAATCCACCGTTCACACCTTCATTGGGTGCTGAATATCAGCTGATTCAGACTAATGTTAAGTCGTTAAAAATCAGAAGTTCAATTGGAAGAAGTTACCGCGTCCCTACCTTGAATGAGCGATATTGGAAAAGTCTGGGGAATCCGGATATTCGCCCGGAAGATGGTTTTAATAAAGAAGTCGGTTTGGAAGGAAAACACATTTCTAACAATATAAATGCATTTACGGCCAGCGTTACAGCTTATCATAACCGTATCAACAACTGGATTTACTGGAATCCTTCGAGAAATTTCCATGTAGAAAATCTTCAACTGGTTGTTGCAAGAGGAATTGAAACACAAATTGGCTGGAAAGGGAATTGGACAATTTGGAAGGCTGGTAGTAATCTGAATTATGCTTTTACAAAAAGTACACAAGAAAAAGTATATGATGCTTATGCATCTGATAAAGTTGGGAAGCAATTATCACATATTCCTTTACATTCCGGAAATATTAATTTGTTCGTTCAATATAAACAAATTCGATTCACGAATCAGTTACAGTGTGTGTCAAAACGGTATACTTTGGACGACCATGCACAATTTTCGCAAGGATATATTCTGGAAAATTTCCTGGCTGAGACAACATTTAATTGGCATGGAACCGCCGCATCGTTACAGGGCAGGGTAAATAATATTAACAATTCTTTTTATCAATCCATTAATGGAAATCCCATGCCCGGACGTAGTTTTGCCCTTAGTTTATTGATTTCTTTAAAAACTGACAATCATACTTTATAAATCAGCATCAACAACACCAATAATAATTTTAAACGAATACTTAATTAAAAAACAATGAAAAAACAATTATTCAGAATTCTGACAATCACTTCTATATCAACAGTTTTATGGTCTTGTAACCAGAGCGATCCGGTTCCAAAAGGTACTTATGTTCAGGGTGTTTTTGTAATCAATGAAGGTAACTTTTCGCAAAATAATGGTATGGTTTCCTATTTTGCACGTGAAAGCAAAACTGCTGACGCCGATGTTTTTTCTTTGGTAAACGGGAATGCACTTGCCGGTGGAATCCAGGGTTATGACATCGCCGGAGATCACGGATTGATCCTTGTTGACAACTCTGCTGCCGGACAGGATAAAATTCAAATTGTAAATGCCAATACTTTTGTATCCGAAGCTACAATAAATGCTGACATTGAAAATCCCCGTGACGTGGTAGCCGTAACAAATGAAAAAGCATATGTTACTTGCTGGAATACATTGAATTCAGATTATACTTATCCGGTTGGTTATGTTGCTGTTGTAGATTTGACGACTAACAAGGTAATCAAGAAAATCAGTACAGATAAGGGCCCTGAAAAAATGATTTTCTCGAAAGACAAAGTTTTTGTTGGTGGTTACGAATACGGGGCCGGTAACAAGCTTACGGTTATCAGCACTTCCTCGGATGCAGTTTTAAGCAGCATTACTTTCAAATCTGCCCCAAACCCAATCGGAGTTGATGCAAACGGGAAATTATGGGTACAGGCAGGAATCGAATTATTTCGCTTGAACACCGAAACTTTTGCTATTGAAACGACCTTGAAAATAGGAACGGATACCAGTAAAACACCAGGTAATTTTGCAATGGCTCCGGATCTTTCAACGATCTATTTTGTTCTTTCTTATTCAGATGCAAATTATGTTAACCACGGTGCAACATATAAATTCTCAATCACAGATACACAGGTTAACGTAACAACTCCTTTTGTAAACAGAATCTTTACTGGTCTGGCAGTTGATCCTACACAAGGATTGGTTTATGCTGCCGTTACACCTTCTTATTCACAATCTGGTTATGCCGTTCGTTATCGCGGAGATGGTTCTTTGGTTGATTCGGTTAAAGTGGGCGTGGCTCCTACCGGATTTTTCTTCAAGCAACTTTAATTCAAATCAATAAAATAATTTGATCAAAAAAATAAGTCAACCTGAAAAGGATGACTTATTTTTTTGTCTGCTCTAAATCAGATTTCTAAATAACTTCTTACTTAAAAAACCCTAACGGATCAGGCATTTTTGCTTTTAAAAGCTCAACAAATTCAATATTTAACTGACTAAAATCCAGTGACCGGCCTTTGTGAAGACGCTCCCAGGATTTCTCCGGTTCGTTTCTGTTGTAGTATACCAGTGCAAGATTATACTGGCCCAAAGCATAAGTTGAATCCAGCGCAACCGCTTCTTCCAACAACTTATTCGCCTCATCCAGGTCTTCCTGCTGTTTGTTCATCGCATAAAGTTTCAGATCAACTGTAGAAAGATCAACCAGCAAAGGAACATTGTTCGATTGAAGATTCACGCCTTTACTCAACATACGTTTTGCATCTACCCAGTTTTCTCTCTGGTAACATACTACACCAAGTCCCCAATAAGCTTCAACATTTTTGTCGTTCAACAAATTAGCAAGATTGAAACGATAGCATGCTGTATCCAAAGATCCTTCCTGTAAATATTCCCAGGCGCGGGCAGAAAAAAAGCTGCTGGCCTCCGGTCTGCTTGAAAATGATTTATCGCAATCACTTAAAAATTTTATTTCTTCATCAATCTGCTGAGAAGTTTTGCTTTCCTCCCCAAATAAAGGAACGACACGTCTTTCTTTTAATTCCAGCGGCCTTCTTTGTGAAATATTGGTATCAGAACCAGGTGCCGCACTCGCCAGATGTTTTTCCTGGGCAAGCCCGAGAACAGGTATTAAAAGAGCAAACCAAATAACAACGGATTCTTTCATAAATTAAAAATAGAGAAACAGGCTTTTCTATTGTCCAAGTTAAACGGAATTATTGGATATCGTATTGTATTCTTATCGTTTACTTCGCTTTGTAGCTGTCTTTCTACGACCCGTATCTTTGGCCTTAGAAGTAGTTTTAGCCTTGAACAAGTGTGCGTTCTTTTTCTCATGAAATGCACCCAGAAACGTCGGATCCTCTTTTCTTTTCTGATTATCAATTTCGCGAAGCATCATCTGGCGCTCATCAACCGGCGTTTTTGCGATTTCAAGATCTTCCGGCAATTCCTGACGTGGAATTTCCATCCGAATCATTTTTTCTATTTTTGCAATGTGATATTCATCGGCAATTGTCATGAAAGTAATCGCTTGTCCAAGCATATTTGCCCTTCCTGTCCGCCCGATTCTATGGACATAATCCTCGTAAATCAAAGGAACGTCAAAGTTGATTACGTGGCTTACTTCGGTGATATCAATTCCCCTCGCCACAACATCCGTCGCCACCATTACCCGCACAGATCCTTCCTTAAAAGCATCCATTGCATTCGTCCGGGTGTTTTGCCCTTTATTGGCATGTATAACACGGAGCTCATTTTCTTTTACAACCCCATTGAGAAGATAACTGTGAACCTGTCCGGCCACTTCACGACTTCGCGTAAAAATCAGTACACGCTTAAAAAATTCTTCGTCTTTCAATAAACTGGAAAGCAGATTAATCTTTGTCCGGAAATTGGGCAGTTCGTAAAGTACCTGCGTAACTCTTTCAGCCGTTGTTGCCTGCGGTGTTACTTCTATTCGGGTAGGATATTCGAGAAACTCAAAAGACAGCTTTTCAACCTTATCCGAAAAAGTGGCCGAAAAAAGCATATTCTGGCGTTTGCGGGGGAGGATTTCAAGAAAACGACGGATCTGCGGCATAAAACCCATATCCATCATTTTATCAGCTTCATCTAAAATCATGACGTTGATATGCTTCACAACAATTTCCTCCTGTAAATACAGATCCATAAACCGTCCTGGTGTAGCAACGATTATATCCACGCCTTTCCGGATCGCATCGATCTGCGATTTCGGGCCGACACCGCCAAAAAGGACGACGGTGCGAATGTCAGTATATTTGCTCAACTCGGTAACAGCCTCTGCTATTTGCATAGCCAGCTCACGTGTTGGAGCTAAAATCAAAGCGCGGGGATCCTGTCCCTGTGCGTATTTGATACGCATCAGCAAAGGTAAAGTGTAAGCAGCGGTTTTGCCGGTACCTGTCTGGGCAATGCCCAATATATCCTGTCCGGCTAGTGCTAAAGGTATTGCCTGTTCCTGAATGGGTGTGGGCTCCGTGTAGCCTGCTTCTTCAATTGCATTGAGTAATTGACGGTTAAGCTTAAATAGCTCAAATTTATTTTGCGTAGTTTGCATCGCGCAAAGGTACGAAAACAAAAATCAGGTTCCATGTTTTAAGCCTTTATAGCTTCATCAACCATCGTAGAAGAACCGACATAAATGGGAGAACGCTGATGAAAATCAGAAGGAACAATGTCCAGAATATCACAAAAGCCATCGCTTGCCCTGGCTCCGGATTTCTCTGCAATAAATGCCAGCGGATAACATTCATACAGCAAACGCAGCTTCCCTTTTGAATCTTTTATAGTAGAAGGATACAAATAAATACCGCCTTTCAACAAATTCCGGTGAAAATCCCCGACCAGAGAACCTATATACCTGGCACTGTAACTTTTTAATTTACAATTTGTTATATAACTTTTTATTGATTCAGGATAACTGTTATAATTCCCTTCATTGACAGAATAAATCTTCCCATCGGAAGGAGAAATTATATTTTTGTGTGATAAAATAAATTCGCCCAGTGACTGATCATACGTGAAGCCATTTACGCCATCACCTGTTGAATAAACAAGCATGGTTGACGAACCATAAAGAATATAACCGGCAGCGATCTGTTTTCTTCCACCTTGTAAAAAATCATTAATATTGGCCGGCGAATTTATCGGTGTAATCCGTCTGTAAATAGAAAAAATTGTACCGATTGAAACATTTACATCAATGTTCGACGAACCATCCAGCGGATCCATCGCCACTACATATTTGCCATGATTGTTGCCGGTATGAATAATATCCTCGTCTTCCTCTGAAAGAATCGCGCAAACTTCTCCTCCGTTTTTTAAAGCTCTTATAAAACGGATATTAGCAATGATATCCAGTTTTTGCTGATTTTCACCCTGCACATTTTCCGTACCGTTTGCACCTGTCACGTCAATTAACCCTGCCTGGTTAACCTCCCGGTTTATGATTTTTCCTGCCAAAGCAATATCTCTTAACAACTGTGAAAGTTCTCCGGTTGCATATGGAAAAGCACTTTGTGAATGCATAATAAACCGATCCAGCGTAACACCTACCGGCAAAGCCAGTTCCTGTGTAGTTTTTGATTCAGAAACACCCATATTTTGAATTTTCAACAAGTTGTGAGATGTGAAAAGCAGTATGATTTGATCAAATGTCAGACTCTTTTTGGACAATTCAGCACGATCCCAACTATATTTTAAAAGTAGAAAATTAACTATATACGTTGTTCAGGGTAAGTAGTTTATATTATCGTCTGGCTCATTTGAATATAAAAAGTTAAATGATTTTCTTTCCAGCTTCCGTTCCGAGACTAAAAATGAATTCCATCTAAAATGTTTAGTTTGTAATCTCAATCAATCGATTCCTAAACTAGATAGATATGTACCTACTGCTACTCACTTTCATTTCAACCTTTTCTCCGGCCTTTTTAGAAAATTTTTCTAAAAAGGAAAAATCTGTTACCCTGCAAGATAGCAGCATTCACATCCCAATCGGTGGAAATTCCTGGATTCAAAATGGAAAAACAGAAAAGATAGGTGAAACAGGATTGTCGAATTGGACAAATCTGGGATCAATTCTCCAAACTTATGTACGTTTGTCAAAAACCGGGCTAATCAATATTTCATTAAAAGCCTCTAATGAAACAGGAAAAAGTAGAATTAGCATTTTGGCCGCAGGTAAATCAAAAGAAATTGAGTTATCTGGTATCGAAAAAATTTATGATCTCGGATCTTTCGAAATTAATCAGGCCGGATATTTACAAATTAGTGTTCAGGGAATTTCAAAGTCGGGAAAAGAATTTGGAAAATTGGGTGAATGGATTTTAAATGGTACTCCCATCAATGAAAAAACTACTTTCGTAAAAGACAATTCAGACAATTTTTTCTATTGGGGAAGACGTGGTCCTTCGGTCCATCTTAATTATCCTATCCCTGCCGAGGAAAATATTGAATGGTTTTACAATGAAGTAACCGCTCCAGAAAAACAGGATGTGATCGGTTCTTATTTTATGGCTAATGGCTTTGGTGAAGGCTACTTTGGGATGCAGGTAAACGCTTCAACAGAACGCAGAATTCTCTTTTCAGTATGGAGCCCATTTCACACAGATGATCCGAAATCAATTCCAGAAGACAAACAGATTGTGATGTTGAAAAAAGGGAATGATGTATATACCGGAGAATTTGGGAATGAAGGCTCAGGCGGACAAAGTTATCTGAAGTTCAACTGGAAGGCTGGAAATACTTACAAATTTTTATTGCAGGGTAAACCTTCAGGTGATAGTACTACTACTTACACAGCCTATTTTTTTGCTCCCGAAATCGCAGAATGGAAATTAATAGCAAGTTTTAAAAGACCAAAAACGCAGACTTATTTAAAAAAACTTCATTCTTTTTTGGAAAATTTTATTCCGGAAACCGGAGATCAGACGCGTAAACTTTATTTTGGAAATCAATGGATCAGAAATTCCTCCGGCAAATGGACAGAACTTAATCAGGCAAAATTCTCAGCAGACGCAACAGCCAGGAAAGGTTACCGAATGGATTATGCTGGCGGAAAAGAACAGAATTATTTCTATTTGAAAAACTGTGGATTCTTTAATGAATTTACAACGATTGGAGATTTGTTTATTCGTGAATCTGGTGGAAAAGCACCGGAAATTAATTTTGAAAATCTGCCTTAACTATGTAAGAATGGAGATTTAATTTGATTTACCTATGTCACCCTTTCAGGGTTTGCATTAAAGCTATATCCATCATTTCTATAATAATGTCATCCTTTCAGGATTGTTTGACGGAGGTATTCACAGATGAAATTATGTCATTTTTTATAATAATGTCACCCTTCCTGGATTGTTCGACCGAGGTATTCCCAGATGAAATTATGTCATTTTTTATAATAATGTCATCCTTTCAGGATTGTTCGACGGAGATATTCACAGATCAAATTATGTCATTTTTTATAATAATGTCACCTTTCAGGATTGCTCGACAGAGATATTCACAGATCAAATTATGTCATTTTTTATAATAATGTCACCCTTTCAGGATTGTTCGACGGAGATATTCACAGATCAAATTATGTCATTTTTTATAATAATGTCACCTTTCTGGATTGTTCGACGGAGGTATTCACAGATGAAATTATGTCATTTTTTATAATAATGTCACCCTTTCCGGATTGTTCGACGGAGGTATTCACAGATGAAATTATGTCATTTTTTATAATAATGTCACCCTTTCCGGATTGTTCGACGGAGGTATTCACAGATGAAATTATGCCATTTTTTATAATAATGTCACCCTTTCCGGATTGTTCGACAGAGGTCACAGATGAAATTATGTCATTTTTTATAAAAATGTCATCCTTTCAGGATTGTTCGACGGAGGCATCCCAGATCAAATTATGTCATTTTCTATAATAATGTAATCCTTTCAGGATTGCTCGACGGAGGTATTCACAGATGAAATTATGTCATTTTTTATAATAATGTCACCCTTTCCGGATTGTTCGACGGAGGTATTCACAGATCAAATAATGTCATTTTTTATAATAATGTCATCCTTTCAGGATTGTTCGACGGAGGCATCCCAGATCAAATTATGTCATTTTCTATAATAATGGAATCCTTTCAGGATTGCTCGACGGAGGTATTCACAGATGAAATTATGTCATTTTTTATAATAATGTCACCCTTTCCGGATTGTTTTATCGCTGTAAACCGTCCGGAATTATAAATTCAAAGACATTCCAAAGTCCGAAGGACTGATATTATTATAGAAAACATTCACGCTCATTGCGTAAAACCACGAAGTGGTGACATAAAATCTTTGCCATGCCAATTATTTAAACAAAAAAAACAGCGCTGAAACCAGAAGGTAACAGCGCTGTTTTTTATATATTTATTGTCTATCCAAGTCTTACCAAAGCCTCTTTCAAAGTGACAATTTTCGCCTCCGCATCTGCCATTTTTTGTCTTTCTTTTTCAACAACATCAGCATTTGCATTTTGAACGAAACGTTCGTTTGAAAGTTTTTTAGCAACCGAATTCAGGAAACCTTCTGTGTATGCCAGTTCTTTCGTCAGATTTTCACGTTCTGCTTCAACATCAATTTCTCCTTCCAGATTAATGAAAAATTCATCAGAACGAACAAGGAATGACATACCCGGCGCTTGTGCTGTTACAAAATTAATTTCAGCCACGTTGGCAAGTTTTCTTACCAATGCTTCCAAACCTTTGTAAAGTTGAGGTTGCTCCGACTTTACTGCGAGAGGCAATTCAATTTTCGGACTGATATTTTTTGTATTTCTTAAATTCCGAATCGCAGAGATTAATTCAAACAGAATTTCAAATTCTCCTAAAAGATTGGTATCAACTGGACCAACGGTTGGAAAATCAGCAACACAAATACTTTCTTTTTCCTGACGCTCACGAATATTTTGCCAGATTTCTTCTGTGATAAATGGCATATACGGATGCGCCAGACGCATTAATTTATCAAAAAATTCGAGCGTTGCTTCAAAAGTTGCAGCATCAATCGGCTGTTCGAAACCTGGTTTGATCATTTCCAGATACTGAGCGCAGAAATCATCCCAGATCAGTTTGTAAACCGAATTTAGTGAATCGGAAATACGGAATTTATTGAAATGATCCTGAACTTCGGCCAGCGTCTGGTTCAGTTTACTGTCAAACCATTTCACTGCCAAAGCCGAGCCTTCCGGTGTAGAAAGAGACGTATCCACGCTCCATCCTTTTACCAGACGGAAAGCATTCCATATTTTGTTACAAAAATTCCGTCCCTGTTCAACAAGTTTTTCATCATAAGGCAAATCATTCCCGGCCGGGGAACTGAACAACATACCGGTACGAATTCCATCCGCACCATATTTTTCAATCAGATCAATCGGATCAGGGGAATTCCCCAGTGATTTCGACATTTTCCGTCCTTGTTTATCACGGACTATCCCTGTCAGGTAAACATTTTTGAACGGATATGTACCTTTATATTCATACCCGGCAATGATCATACGCGCCACCCAGAAAAATAAAATTTCAGGTGCCGTTACCAGATCATTCGTCGGATAGTAATAATTTATTTCTTCGTTATCCGGCTTCTTGATTCCGTTAAAAACAGAAATCGGCCACAACCAGGAAGAAAACCAGGTATCCAGAACGTCGGCATCCTGTGTCAGATCTTCTTCGGTAAGTGCAAAAAGCTGATACTCGTGCTGGGCAATATGAAGTGCTTCATTTTTTGTTTTAGCAACGATAACCGTTCCGTCCTGCAAGTAAAAAGCCGGAATTCTGTGTCCCCACCAAAGCTGGCGGCTGATATTCCAGTCGCGCACATTCTCCATCCAGTGGCGGTAGGTATTTTTAAATTTTGGTGGAATCAGCTGAATGGTATCATTCATTACATTTTCCAGAGCCGGCTCGCTTAACCGGCTCATTTTCAAAAACCATTGTTCCGAAATTCTCGGTTCAATAACCGCATTGGTACGTTCTGAATGACCAACATTCGATTTATATTCCTCGCTTTTCACCAAATTTCCTGATTCTTCAAGCAGTTTTATAATTTTCTTACGGGCCACAAAACGGTCTTCACCAACCAGAATCTGCGCTTTTTCATTCAGCGTTCCGTCCTCGTTTAAAAGATCGATGATCGCCAGATTATGTTTTTTCCCTAATTCGTAGTCATTGGTATCGTGTGCTGGTGTTACTTTCAATGCACCCGTACCAAATTCCATTTCCACATATTCGTCAGCGATTACATCGATAGCACGGTTGATCAACGGAATAATAACCTGCTTTCCAATCAAACTTTGGTAGCGTGCATCGTTTGGATTGACACAAATTGCTGCATCCGCCATAATTGTTTCCGGACGTGTTGTAGCAATGATAATTCCTTCACCTTCTGCACCGCCAACAAGATTGTAGCGGATATAAACCAGTTTCTGATTTACCTCTTTTGTGATTACTTCTTCATCAGAAACGGTTGTACGCGCCTGCGGATCCCAGTTCACCATACGGTGACCGCGATAAATATCTCCTTTTTTGTAAAGATCAATAAAAACATCAATCACAGAATCATAAAGATCCGGATCCATCGTGAAAGCAGTACGGTCCCAGTCGCAGGATGCACCCAGTTTGCGTAATTGCTGCAAAATTATACCGCCATATTTGTGCGTCCATTCCCAGCAATATTCCAGAAATTCATCTCTCGAAAGATCCCTTTTGTTGATTCCACGTTCTTTCAACATCGCCACCACTTTCGCTTCCGTAGCAATAGACGCATGGTCCGTTCCCGGAACCCAACATGCTTCTTTGCCTTCCATCCGCGCCTTACGGATCAGGATATCCTGAATCGTGTTGTTCAGCATATGCCCCATATGCAAAACACCCGTCACGTTTGGCGGTGGAATTACGATGGTATATGGCTCTTTATCAGGATTTGGTCTGGAATTAAAATATTTGTTTTCGATCCAGTAGCTATACCATTTATCTTCTATCTCTTGTGGCGCGTAGGTTTTGGAGATCATTCTATTTGTAAAATATGGGCGTTAATAACAATTGCAGTCTTAAAAAGATGGCAAGTTATCACTTGAAACCGATATTTTCACGTGATTGATAGCAGATTAATGATTGTCCGGACAATTTTTATGCTTCCGCAGGAGCAATGGGGAGCCAGATAATAAATGTACTTCCATGACCCGGCCTGCTATGCACATTAACCGTTCCTTCATGGGCCTCCACCATTTTCTTGACATAACTAAGTCCGAGACCAAAACCCTTCACATCGTGAACATTGCCGGTTGGAACACGGTAAAAAGTGTCAAAAATACGCTGAATCTGTTCTTTGCTCATACCTAAACCGTGATCGGTTATGGCAATGGAAATTCCGTTATTTTCATTTTCCGTCCTGACTTTCAGATGCAGCTTTTCAGGAGAATATTTGATCGCGTTATCAACAAGGTTATTCAGTACGTTAGAAATATGCAGTTCATCACAGGAAATAATTTCATTGACCGCTTCAAATTCCAGATCAATTTCGCCAGCTTTCTGCTCAATCTGAACGCTTTGGCTGTTTAAAACTTTTTCAATCAGATCATGAATATTGGCCTCGCTCCTTTTCAGTTTCACATGACCTTTGTCCAAAAGTGCCATTTGCAAAACCTTCTCCACATGCGTTCCGAGCCGTTTATTTTCTTCCCGGATAATGCCCAGATAACGCGTCATACGTGGAGAGGCCTCGTTGCCGGCAGACCTTGAATTTTCCTGAGCCATATCTGCCGCCAATGCTATTGTAGAAATCGGCGTTTTAAATTCATGGGTCATGTTGTTGATAAAATCATTCTTGATATCAGAAAGTTTTTTCTGATGAAGTATCGTTGAAACGGCCATATAAAAACAAGCCATAATCACAATGATCAAAATCCCTGAACCGCCAAACATGACGCCCATATTGCTTAGAATATATTTCTGCTGATCGGGGAAAAAGACGAAAAGCAAATTATTCTCCTGCAAAGTTTCATTTGGGAAAAGTGATGCTTTGTATGATCTCTGCTGCCATTCGGAAGATTTTAAACTTGCTGTTGAAAACACCAAACCGTTGTTTGCATTTCCCTGAACAGCAAATTCATAAGAAAGTGTGATACCATTCTGAGCAAGCTCCTTTCTTAATAAGGTATCCAGCAGAAACCGGTTAACACGTTCCTGGATTGGCCTTTTGGTATACATCAGATCTTTCATCACCTCACGAAGCAGATCCGCTCTGTCAAGATCTTTTGCTTTTCCGTTAATCAGTGGTTTGGTTCCTGCAAGCTGCGGCGATCTTCCGATATTCGGATTGATTTTACGATAAGCGATTGGCTGGTTCGTTGTATCCGGTCGCGTGGAATTTTGATTTTTCGAAGTATTTTTCTGATTTGGAAAAGCTTCCTGAAATGCATTGCCAAGTTTCTTTTCCTCATCAAGCCTTCTTCGCATAAATTCATCCATTCCCTCCGCACCAAAACGCTGAGCCTGAAAAAATTCTTCAATTATTTGCTGCTGATGATCAAGTGTAACCCGGAAGTTTGGGCTTAACACATCCGAAGGAGCGGCTTCCGCAAAAAACTGGTAATGGATTTCTCCACCATTTGGATCAATAAAAACCTGGATATTGGGCGGAGGCGAAACCGCAGAAAGTTGTTTTTTATTTCGTTTTCCAGTCGTCTTTTTAACCGGCATTTCTCTAAGCTGCGTGATACGGTTCAGCTTATCCTTTTGTTGCTCCGTTTCAATACGCTGCTGAAGCAGATACATCATTTCCTGTTTTTCGAGACGGTGCACGACTTCCTGTACAGATTCGGCTACTTTTTGGTTAAACTGCTCATTACGGATTGCAATTGCTTCGCGTATCCAGTACCATTGAAAACCAATGAGACCAATAAGCGCGAGGCACATTAAACCGATAATAATCTGAATTTTCCGCTTTGTCATTTTTATTTATTTGTCGATGCACAACTTATGATGCAACACCGGCACTTTTTTCTGCGACATTATTATGTTGAACAAATTTAAGGCTTCCATTCCAGCCGTTTTTGTTTTTAACAAAATTTAACAGCCCGTATTTTAAGTAAAAATTAAATTTGTAATTATCTCAAAAACAAAACAATAAAGCATCATGAGACAAAAATTTCTTTTACGTGCCGCTTTGTCTTTATTCGTTATTACAAGTCTTTCAGGCTTTGAAAAGACTTTCGCGCAATCCGAAAAAGATGATCAGAAGAAAACTTCTATCCGTATTAAAGTAACGGAAGATAAGGATGGAAAATCGAGAACGGTTGAAAAAAATTACGAGTTGCCGGATATGCCGGGACCGGAAAGAGAAAACTTCGTTGACAAAGCGATTGATTCAATGAAACTTGATCCCAATGGTAAAAAACAGGTTACTATAACTGTTGACGACGGCAATGGAAATAAACTTGTTCAGCGTCGTGGGAAAATGCAGAAAAAATCAAAAGATGATCATGAAGAATTCGCATTTAATTTCAGAAATGATGATTTCAAAGATTTGAATTTCAACTTTGATGAATTACGTAACCAGACCAGAAATCTGGAAAGAGAAATTCGTCCGAAGGCAAAAATCATGATACGTGATATGGAAGATTTTGGAAATCGCATGGGTGATCGTGCCAGCAGTTTTTGGAATAATGAAGTGGCAAAATCATCAACGGTCCGGGAGCTGAATGTTTATCCAAACAATCCTGATAATGGTGTTATGAATCTTCGTTTTTACGTTCCTCAAAAGGGCGATGTATTTGTAACGATCTCTGATACAAAGGGAAAAGAAGTTGGCAAAAAGGAAATTAAAGATTTTAGCGGCGAGTTTGTCGGGCAGATTGACATTAAGAAAAATACAAAAGGAACGCTTTTCGTAACGGTTACGCAGAATGAAGACGGAGCTGTGAAGCGTGTAGTTCTTCCCTGATCTTTTGAATAATTTTACCATGGTCCTCTTGATTAGTAATAATTAAGAGGATTTTTTATTGGAAAAAAACGAGATAATTGAACTGACATGTATTAAGTAATTGTAAATTTGCACCCAAACCATCTTTTTCTCCGAAATTTATTTCATTAAGCAATATGCTGAATCTTATACTATTTGGTCCTCCGGGTGCTGGAAAAGGCACACAAAGTGAAAAAATCATAGCACAATACAAGCTCATACACCTGTCTACCGGAGACTTGCTTCGTTCTGAAATTCAGGGCGGCACCGAACTAGGACTTCGCGCAAAAACCTTAATGGATCAGGGATTACTGGTTCCGGATGAAGTTGTGATCGGGATGATCGACAATAAATTAAAAGAACATAAAGGTTGCCCGGGATTTATTTTCGATGGCTTTCCACGCACCGTTGCACAGTCGGAAGCTCTGGATGCTTTGCTTGCCACTTATGGCGAAAGTATTTCTGTGATGGTTGCTCTTGTGGTTGATGACAACGAACTTCTTGCCCGTTTGTTAAACAGAGGAAAAACTTCCGGCCGTCCGGACGACCAGAACGAAGCGCTGATCAGCAAACGAATTCATGAATATAACAGCAAAACAAAACCGGTAGCTGACTATTATCAGGCGCAGGGAAAATATATTGCAATTAATGGTATCGGAGAAATCGAAAAGATTTTTGAAGGAATCACCGAAGCAATTGAACAGGCATAATAAAATGTAGTAAGGGTGTAGGGCACCAAGGTAAAACGTACCTGGTTTCTACACCTTTCTTTCTGTAAGTACAATAAAGTAGTTACACTTCTCACAAATTTAAAAAAAACGGTAGCAGGGCATGGCATCTTCAAACTTTATAGATTACGTAAAAATTAATGTACGCTCAGGCGCTGGTGGCGCGGGAGCTTTACATTTTCGTCGTGAAAAACACGTTGAAAAAGGTGGGCCGGATGGTGGAGACGGAGGCCGCGGTGGGCATGTTATTTTGAAAGGAACAACACAGGTCTGGACACTTTTACATTTAAAATATACCAAACACATCCGCGCTTTTGACGGTAAAGGTGGTGAAGGCGGAAGAAGAAAAGGTGCTGACGGAAAGGATATTTATCTGGAAGTCCCACTAGGAACTATCGCAAGGGATGTGGAAACGGGTGAACAGCTTGTTGAAATCACCGAAGACGGGCAGGAAGTAATTTTGATGAAAGGCGGACGCGGCGGATTGGGAAATGATCATTTTAAATCAGCAACAAACCAGACTCCACAGCATGCACAAACGGGAGATCCGGCCATTGAATCCTGGATTATACTGGAATTAAAGGTATTGGCAGATGTTGGTCTGGTTGGTTTTCCTAATGCGGGAAAGTCTACCCTGCTTTCTGTTGTTTCTGCTGCACGCCCTGAAATCGCAGATTATCCATTTACAACACTTGTTCCGAATTTAGGCGTAGTTGATTACCGTAACTATAAGTCGTTTGTAATGGCTGATATTCCGGGAATTATTGAAGGTGCTTCACAGGGAAAAGGCCTGGGACTAAGATTCCTCCGACATATTGAAAGAAATTCGATTCTTCTTTTCATGGTGCCCGGCGACAGCGAAGATATTGAAGCGGAATATAATACGCTCGTTAATGAACTTCAGTTATATAACCCATCTCTTTTAGATAAAGAACGACTTCTTGCCATTTCAAAAGTTGATATGCTTTTGGAAGAAGAGCGGGAAGAACTTGTCAAAAAATTACCACAAGGAATTTCTACCACTTTTATTTCTTCGTTAACAGGAGAAGGAATTGATCAATTAAAGGACAGAATCTGGGAATTACTCAATGATTCAACAGCCGCTAAATAAATTTCTGAAATATTTTATTTTGAGAGGCAACCTTTTGTACCCACTTTTGTGTCCAATAGGTTAATTCCAATTGATTCCTTTTCCATGAAACACTTTTTACAATTCTTTTTTTGCTTAGGAATAGTGAGCTGTTTATGTTCCTTCACGGCAACAGCACAAATTTCAATAGATTATCCCTCAAACAGAGCTATTTTTCAACGTGATAAAAATAACTTCGCGACGATTTATATCGCTGGAAATTATACACAGATCATAGACCGCGTTGAAGCCAAGCTGACTTCAATTACCGGCGGATCTTCAGTGGACTGGCAACCCATGTCAAATGTTCAGGGGGGAGTGTTTTCCGGGAGCATTGATGCAAAAGGCGGATGGTATCAGCTTGAAGTTCGCGGATGGAATGGAAGCCAGCTTGTGGGTACTGTACCATTGGATCGGGTTGGTGTCGGAGAGGTTTTTATGATTAGTGGCCAGTCAAATGCCGGCCAGATAAATCCGGAGGATTCAAAAGGCATCACCGGCCCAGGCGCCAGTGATGACCGGGTGAATTGTGTTAATTCCAACAATGCAAACAATCCCAATACGGATTTATCCTATCCACAGTTCTCGCATTTAAATGCTGATACCTACATCGCTCCGAGAGGTAATTTCGCATGGTCATGGGGAAAACTTGGAGATTTACTGGCTAGTCGCCTTGGCGTACCGATCTTGTTTTATAACAGTGCCTGGACCGGTTCTGCTGTCAAAAACTGGCGGGAGAGCATAAATGGCACGGCTTATAATATATACAACGGAGCTCCTTATCCAGTCAATGGAGCCCCTTATGGAAACCTTCGTTCTGTTATGCAAACCTATGTACCAATCACAGGTATCCGGGCTATTTTATGGTTACAGGGAGAAGCAGAAAAATTTGCGGGTACATCTGCAAGTTCTTATGCGGCTGACCTGACTAAGGTTATTGAAACCAGTCGGAATGAATCAGGAAAAGGTCTTGCGTGGATGGTCAGCCTGACTTCTTACAGTAATACCACTGGTGTTTATGCCAATGCAATTAATGGCCAGAAACAAGTTATATCCTCTGTCCCTAACGTGTACATGGGGCCTAATACTGATGTAATCCAGATTCCAAGAGACGGAGGACCAGACGGTGTCCATTTTACAGGCAACGGATTAAGCCAGCTGGCAGATGCCTGGAATACGCAGCTCACTGACGCTTTTTTTGCAAGCTCTACGCCATTTAAAGGGGTAAGTCCATTGATAGTTTCTGCTTCATGTGTCGGTAACGGCAATATGAATCTGGCTGTGAATACAGGCGGATATTCTTCGGTTAGGTGGAGCAATGGACAGTCGGCAGGAAATATTCAGGTTGGAAATGGTAATTACAGAGCTCAGGCCCGGGATGCAAATTCAAACATTATATTTTCTCCCGAAGTAAAATTAAACCAGACAATTCAACCCGCTCAGCCAGTTATCACGCTGGAAGGAAGTAATCCTGTGTGTAAAGGAAATACGGCTGTGCTTATTGCAAACACTTCTTCCAACATTCAATGGAATACGGGGGCAACCAGTGACAGGATCAATATTACAGTCGCCGGAGAGTATTCGGTAACAGCCAGGAGTGTTTATGGCTGCCAGTCGACCTCTGCGAAAGTCGCTGTGAATGTGCTGACATCTCCTCTTCCTGATAAACCAAGTATTTCCGCAGCCAGCGCACTTACATTCTGCGACGGAGGTTCGGTTAATCTGAAATCAAGTTCAACTGTTAAAAGTATATGGTCTAACGGATCAAATGATGCCACAATTTCAGTAAGATCATCCGGCGAATATCGTGTAAAGGCGCAGGATAATTTTGGCTGCATGTCTCCTGATTCTGATCCGGTTACTGTGAAGGTAAATGCTTTGCCAGCCAAGCCGGTTATTTCATTAAACCGTTCTCCGTTACTTTGCGAAGGTGAAAACATCACGATGACATCAAATTATGACAGCGGAAATACCTGGAACACAAATTCAACATCAAAATCCATAACTGTTAATGTATCAGGAACTTTTAGTTTGAAACAAAAAGACAGCAATGGCTGTGAGTCAACATCTGATGCCGTTACAACCAAGGTAAATCCACTTCCTGCTACTCCAACAATCACTTCGTTACGCCCTACAACATTCTGCGACCGTGATTATACCACGCTTCGTGGCAGCGAATCATTTGCTTATCAGTGGAGCAACGGTGCAAGCAACCGGGAGGTTGAAATACGAAACTCCGGTGATTATACACTTTCTGCAAAAGATGACAACGGGTGTTTATCACCTCCAACGCCTGCTATCAAAGTAGTAGTAAATCCATTGCCTCCAAAACCAGCCATAACCGCAAGCGGCCCAACCACTTTTTGTGCGGACGCAAGTATCAGCCTTACGGCCAATGATGCAGCCAAATATGTATGGAATACAGGAGCAAGTACGAAAGCGATCACAACCAATACTTCGGGAGATTATTCTGTTAAAACAATCAACGAATTCAGCTGTTATTCTGACCCCTCGGATGCTGTAAGAGTTCAGGTTTTGGCTCTACCGCCAGCTCCGCTGATTCAGGCACTAGGCCCGACTTCGTTTTGTGACGGAGATGCGGTAACATTAAGAGCTTCGAACGGAGATTCGTTTTTCTGGAATACCGGAACGGCAAACAGTTCATTAACCGTTAGCAAATCCGGAAGTTACTCTGCCCGTGTAAAAGATAATCAGGGATGTTTTTCACCCTATTCTACCTCTGTACTGGTGGATGTAAAACCATTACCTTCGAAACCGGAAATTCGTCAGGTTGGAACATATACACTGTTGGCAGAAAATAACATCAATGATGGAAATCACGTTTGGCAGTTTAACGGAGCCAATCTATCCGAAAATGGTGCTACGCTAAAAGCCGTTCAAACAGGACAGTACGTCGTAAACAACACGGTTATTTATAGTCCGGTATTGACATGTTTTTCAGCATTTTCAGATCCTTTCCTGTTTACGATGGATCCGTCAGGCGAAGAAGTCAGTGTTTATCCTAACCCAAGTGATAACGGATCATTTACAATAGAAACAGTTGCTAATCTTAAAAATGCAACGATTCAGGTTTATGATCTTAACGGCCGGTTAATCAGGACTTATCCTGCCCACAATTTTGATGAGCGAAAAACTATTAATCTCGCCCCGCTTGGCAATGGAACTTACATATTGTCAATTAGCGCACAAGACTATAAAAAAGCTAAAAAAATAATGCTCAATCAGTAAAAACTGATCAGTTACAAAAGAGAACAGAAAGCTAGCTTTCTGTTCTCTTTTTTTATTTATTTTCATGTAATTTAGCAACTTGAAATACGTTTTCTTTGGGGAAAGTGTCTTTTCGTAAACACTGAATCGTTATATTTTAATCTTTGACAAGTTATGATAATGCGTTAAATCATAACCACTGATATTTTAATCCAATATTGATTAAATACCCTGAGGATAAAAGAAGTACTTCAAAACCCAAACTTATATTTTAAATTTGCCGGAAGTTCAGCCTCAGACTCACACCATTTACGAACTTGAACACAGGATAATACTTAAACATATACAAATGCTTGATAAATTTTTTACTTCTTATTTTCTTCGGGCCTGGCTGTTTCTTACTTTAATTCCCTTAGGCCTAAGTGCCCAAGTTAAAATTACATCTCCGGTAGAAAGAGCCGTTTATCAGCGTGAAATGAACGGGCAGGCTACCGTATCCGTAACTGGAAATTACACTGTACCTATTGATAAAGTTGAAATTCATGCTGTACCTGCGGCTCCGGGACAGGCTGTTGATGCCTCTTCTGCCTGGACTCTTTTACAAGACAAGCCTACCGGTGGTGTTTTCAGCGGAACGATTCGTCTTTTGGGCGGCTGGTATACGATGGAAGTAAGGGGAATAAAGGACGGAAAGGTTGTAGGGCAACCTTTCACTATATCCAGAATGGGTGTTGGTGAAGTTTTTATAATTGCAGGCCAGTCAAATGCCCAGGGAATTGATTACACCAGTCCGGCCGCTACGGACGACAGAGTGAATTATATCGATCAGGACAATTCGGTAAACTCTCTTACCAACCCTCCATATCCAATATTCAAAAAAGTAGATTCCAATATTAAAACCATGGGCCCGAGAGGAAAAGGAGCCTGGTGTTGGGGAATTCTTGGTGATTTGCTTACCAAAAAACTAAATGTTCCTGTTTTGTTTATTAATACTGCCTGGGAAGGAACAGCAATCAAAAACTGGCAGGAAAGCAGCCAGGGATTGAAAACACAGAATTCATTCGGATTTATATATCCTGAGCAAATGCCTTACGGAAACCTGCGGATATCCATGCAGAATTATGGTAAAGAATTTGGTGTACGCGCCATATTATGGATGCAAGGCGAAACGGATACTTATCCGCTCGCAACAAAATATGAAGATTACAGATCACGTTTACAGGCATTAATAGATAAACTAGGCTCTGATATTGGCGCGAACGTAACCTGGGTTATTGCCCGTACTTCAAGAATAGCCAATGATAATGGCGTATCTGTTACCAGCCAGGATATAATAGGAGCGCAAAATGCTGTTATTAACCGTATTTTCAGCTCTGCCTATCCGGGCCCCGAAACAGATGGGTTATTCCCGCAAAGAGCTGACGGCACCCACTTCGCAGGTACAAACGGTGTTACCATTCTTGGGAATGCATGGAACGATGTACTTTCCAATAATTTCTTTTCAACAGTTAGCCCGCTTTTGTTGACACCTGTTCCAATATTGACCAGTGTTTGTGCACCTAATAATACTTCACTTATTCTTACCCTACCCGAGGGATATTCTTCATATTCCTGGTTGCCGGGAGGTTCGACGGGAAGAACTTTGACAGTAACAAATCCGGGAGAATATAGTGCGTTGGTTAAAGATGCTTCGGGAAATATAGTTCATAGCCAAAAGCTGGTTGTAGCATCATCTATCAAACCTGCAACGCCAACCATTGTTCAGTCAGGATCTCAACAAGCATGCGCAGATTCGGCGTTTACATTTTCTGTAAATGGAAATGATGCTTACAGCTGGTATAAGCAAGGAACCACCACAGTTCTTGCAACAGGTTCTACCTTTGCAGTATCCGAAGCCGGAAGTTTTACAGTAAATAGTCAAAACGTTTTTGGTTGTAAATCTGACAACTCTGCAACAGCATCGTTGATTATCCGTCCGGCACTGCCAAAGCCAACCATTACAAAATCAGGACCATTTACGATCATGGCTTCTGTTTCACAGGCTGGCCTTAATGAGCAATATGACTGGAAAAGAGATGAAAAAGTTTTATTGACGCATACAAATATTATCAAAACCGATACTTCCGGTAAATATGCTGCCCGGGCAAAAGTCACTTACACCTTAGCTAATAACGCTTTGACCTGTTACTCCGCATACTCAGATGCAGAAGAGATTGTTACCAATGAAAAAAACGACGTTGTAATTTTCCCGAATCCCGGATTGGTTGATGAACTTTATATTGAATCAAGGGACAATATGCGCAATGCTGAAATCACGGTTTATGACATTTCAGGACGTGTTGTGATCACTCAGAAACAGGATCTGACGAGTCGCGTTAGAATTCAGGTTAAAAATCTTTCCACCGGGAAATACATCATTCGCGTTAAAAATGACGAGGTAGATCTGAAAAAGCAAATTATGATTAAATAAATATTTTTTCTTTAATATTTACTAAATAGGCTCCGGGTAACCGGAGCTTATTTAGTATGATACTAATTTGGTAAAAGAAAAAGTAAAGAATTTGATTGATAAATTTGCAAAGGCTAATTTTGACAGTAATAAAGGTTTCCCAATTTGCAATCTTCGGGTTGCTGATAGCCAGCCATAAATTGAAATTAAAAATCAATGAATAATAACTATCTTCCTTCGGACTATTTACCCATTATTGTTCAGTTTATTCTGGCAGCAGGGTTCATTGGCGGCACGATGATTGTGACACACTTAATTGGTCCAAGCCGCAAAAGCAAATTGAAAGATGATCCTTTCGAATGCGGAATCCCATCTGTTGGCGATGCAAGAACACCTATTTCAGTGAAGTACTTTCTGATAGCAATTCTGTTTGTGCTTTTTGATGTAGAGGTGATCTTTATGTATCCATGGGCAGTCAATTTTAAACAATTGGGAATGTTTGGGTTCGTAGAAATGTTATTGTTTATGGCGCTGCTTCTTTCCGGATTTTACTATATTATCCGTAAAGGCGTATTGAATTGGGAAGAATAGATTATAAATTATTGTAATCAAAAAGGTTATGAAAGAGGTAACAATAGCGGAAGCACCGCAAGGACATAGCGGATCAGGATTTTTTGCAACATCATTTGACGAAGCAATCGGTCTTGCCCGAAGTTATTCATTATGGCCATTACCATTTGCAACTTCTTGCTGTGGTATTGAATTTATGGCTACAATGGGTGCGCATTATGATATATCACGTTTCGGTTCGGAACGTCCAAGTTTTTCACCACGCCAGGCAGATTTGCTTATGGTGATGGGTACTATTGCTAAAAAAATGGCTCCGGTTGTGAAACAGGTTTATCTTCAAATGGCTGAACCGCGTTGGGTTTTAGCTGTTGGAGCCTGTGCATCTAGCGGTGGGATTTTTGATACATACAGCGTTTTGCAGGGAATTGACCGTATTATTCCGGTTGACATTTATGTACCAGGCTGCCCTCCCCGTCCTGAACAAATCATTGACGGATTGATGGGAATCCAGAAACTGGCGCAAAACGAAAAACTTCGTCGCAGAAACACCGACGAATACCAGGAACTACTAGCATCCTATAATATTCAATAATTACCTATGCTAAGCAATCAGGAAGTAGCCGAAGAGCTATTAGGGAAATTTGGTGATCAGGTGTTTGACTTTGAGGAGCCTTATGGAATGCTGACACTCTCGACAACCCGGGAACAAATTATTCCGGTCCTTGAATATTTGAATAAGCATAAAAACTATCAGATAAACTTTCTAACAGATTTGACAGGTGTCCATTATCCTGACAATACGGGTAAGGAGTTTGCTGTGGTTTATCACGCGCATAGCTTCGTCCATAATTTCAGGATCCGTATCAAAGTTTTCATTGCAGAAGCAGATATTCATATTCCAACAGCAACGGTGCTGTATGCCTGTGCAAACTGGATGGAACGTGAAACCTATGATTTCTTCGGAATTCTTTTTGACGGACATCCTAATCTTGTACGTATCCTGAACATTGAGGAAATGGATTATTTCCCGATGCGTAAAGAATATGCATTGGAAGATGCTACCCGTGAGGATAAAATTGATGCGCTTTTTGGTCGATGACCCTACCTATCAGGAAAAGAGTAAGCTATGGCAGATATCGAATTATTACCGCATAATGTTCCTTCTCAATCAGAATTACCTGAATTGATCGAGGAACTTACAACCCTTAACCTTGGCCCTACCCACCCGGCAACCCACGGTATTTTTCAGAATATCCTGCAAATGGATGGTGAAAAGATCGTTTCCGGTGAGCAGACCATTGGTTATATTCACAGAGCTTTCGAAAAAATTGCTGAAAGACGTCCGTACTATCAGCTGACTACACTTACAGACCGCATGAACTATTGCTCGTCGCCAATCAATAATTTTGGATGGCATATGACGATGGAAAAGTTCCTGCAGATAGAAGTTCCGAAACGTGCGCAATACATCCGCGTGATCATGATGGAACTTGCCCGTATTTCTGATCATTTGATCTGTAATAGTATTCTGGGTGTGGATTCAGGTGCGTTTTCAGGATTCCTTTACGTGATGCAAAAACGTGAAGATATTTATGAGATCTACGAAGAAGTCTGCGGTGCTCGTTTGACAACAAACATGGGCCGTATCGGTGGTATGGAACGCGATTTGTCAAGTACGGCAATCCGTAAGATCCGTGAATTTATTAAAAGCTTTCCTCCCGTTCTAAGTGAATTTGACAAGTTGATGAGCCGTAACCGTATTTTTATGGACCGGGTTATCAATGTTGGACCAATTTCTTTGGAACGCGCACTCTCCTACGGCTTTACGGGACCAAATCTTCGTGCTGCGGGACTGGATTATGACGTACGTGTCATGAATCCATATTCTTCTTACGAAGATTTCGATTTCAGCATTCCAATCGGACAAAGTGGTGATACTTTTGATCGCTACAATGTGCGTATGGAAGAAATGTGGCAAAGTCTGAAAATTATCGAGCAGGCTTTGGAAAATCTGCCGGAAGGACCCTATTTCGCTGATACTCCTGAATATTATTTGCCTGCTAAAAAAGAGGTTTACAGCAATATGGAAGCGCTTATCTACCATTTCAAAATCGTTATGGGAGAAATAGATGCGCCAATTGGTGAAGTTTACCATGCTGTGGAAGGTGGAAACGGAGAACTTGGATTCTATTTGATCAGTGACGGTGGAAGAGCACCTTATCGTTTGCATTTCCGTCGCCCTAGTTTTATATATTATCAGGCCTATCCTGAAATGTGCAAAGGAAGCACACTTTCAGATGCTATTCTTACCATGAGTAGCCTGAACGTTATTGCAGGAGAACTGGACGCATAAAATCAGATTGATTATTTGATTTTCAAAAGATCGCATTAGAAATGACTGAAACACCAAATCCCGTTGCGTTTACCCCGGAACGACTTGCGAAAGTAAAAGAAGTTATAGCCCGTTACCCGGAAGGCCGCCAAAAATCGGCCTTACTCCCTGTTCTACACATTGCCCAGGAACAATGGGGATGGGTAAGCAGCGAAGTGATGGATCACGTAGCTGAAATATTGAGTATAGAGCCAGTTGAGGTTTATGAGGTAGCTTCGTTTTACACGATGTATCACCTTGACCCGGTGGGAAAACATGTGATTGAATATTGCCGTACTGGCCCTTGCTGCCTGATGGGCGGTGAAGAAATATATGATTATCTGAAACAAAAATTGGGAATCCAGGCTGGACAAACTACTGCGGATGGTTTATTTACGATCAAAGAAGTAGAATGTCTTGCAGCTTGCGGCTGGGGACCGGTTTTCCAGATCCGTGAGCAGTTCTATATGAACCTGACCCGCGAACGTGTTGATGAGATCATCGAAGAATTGAGTAAATAAGCCTTTTTATAAGCTGAAAATATTACCCTGAAAATGGCTAGAAAAATATTGACGGAGCATATCAATGTTCCAGGTATTGAAACCTTTGAGGTATATCGCAAACAAGGCGGTTATGCTGCTGTTGAAAAAGCGATAAAAACCATGTCCTCAGAAGAGGTTGTGGAAGAAGCTAAGAAATCCGGGATACGTGGACGTGGTGGTGCAGGATTTCCAATGGGAATGAAGTGGGGCTTTTTGGCGAAACCGGAAGGTGTTCCCCGTTATTTAGTTTGTAATGCTGATGAATCAGAGCCTGGTACTTTCAAAGATCACCACCTGATGAAATCGATTCCCCACTTGCTTATTGAAGGCATGATCGTTTCCAGCTATGCTTTGGGAGCGAATAAGTCTTTTATATATGTTCGTGGCGAACTTATGTATGTGATCAGAATCCTTGAAAAAGCCATTGAAGAAGCAAAAGCAAATGGTTTTCTTGGTAAAAATATATTAGGGAGCGGTTACGACCTAGAACTTGTGGTTCAGCCAGGAGGCGGTGCCTACATTTGTGGTGAAGAAACTGCTTTGCTTGAATCTTTAGAAGGTAAAAGAGGAAATCCTCGTAACAAACCACCATTTCCTGCGGTGAAAGGTTTATATCAGAGCCCAACCGTAGTTAATAATGTTGAATCCATTGCCAATATGCCCTGGGTTATCAACAATGGCGGTGATGCTTATGCTGCCATCGGAATTGGAAGAAGTACCGGAACAAAACTTATTTCTGCTTCCGGACACATCCAGAAACCAGGCGTTTATGAAATTGAATTAGGACTGAGTGTTGATGAATTCCTTAATTCGGATGAATATTGCGGAGGTATCCGTAAAGGACATTACTTGAAAGCATTGGTTGCGGGAGGTTCGTCAGTACCGATTTTACCTGCACATTTGATTACAAAAACCGCAGCCGGCGAAGACCGTTTGATGAGCTACGAATCTTTATCGGATGGTGGTTTCGCTACAGGTACCATGTTAGGTTCAGGCGGTTTTATTGTTTTTGATGAAACAGCTTGTATCGTTCGTAATACCTGGAATTTCTCCCGTTTTTATCACCACGAATCTTGCGGACAATGCAGTCCTTGCCGCGAAGGTACTGGCTGGATGGAGAAAGTACTTCACCGTATCGAACATGGTCACGGAAGCTTGCATGATATTGATCTGCTGGTTGATGTTGCTAAAAAGATTGAAGGAAATACAATTTGCCCATTGGGTGACGCAGCTGCATGGCCAATCGCCAGCGCCATCCGTCATTTCCGTGAGGAATTTGAATGGCATATCAACAGTCCAAAAGAAGCTACCCAACCGGGAGCTGTATTTATGGGTGCGGTACTAGCCTAAATATTAAGAGGTTCAGAAAGATCCCGAAGTTTTTAAATCATTTTAAAAGAAAGCGGGATCAGATATATAGATTTAAGTTACTAAGACGATTATTGAAGTCTTGATATGGAAGAAGTAAAACCTCAGTTAATAAAAATAACTTTCGACGGCATTGAGGTCGAAGTGGAACCGGGAACTACCATCATGCAGGCGGCACGTAAAATTGCCGAAGCAGATGAGAGCCAGGGACATTTGGTACCTCCTGCCATGTGTTATTACAAACCGCTTCCGACATCGGGTGGTAAATGCCGTGCTTGTTTGGTTCGCGTTGCCGCTGGTTCTGCAAAAGATCCGCGTCCAATGCCTAAGCTGGTTCCGTCATGTATCACACAGGTTCAGGAAGGTATGATCGTTGAAAATACGACCAATCCGGCCGTGCTTGATACACGTAAAAGTATTGTTGAATTCTTGTTGATCAACCACCCGCTTGACTGTCCGGTATGTGACCAAGCTGGAGAATGTCATCTTCAGGATTTCTCTTTTGAGCACGGATCTGTAAAAACACGTTACGAAGAAGACCGCAGAACTTTTGACAAAATAGATATCGGACCATTCGTTCAGCTTCACATGACACGTTGCATTCTGTGCTACCGTTGTGTTTATACTGCTGATCAGATTACCGACAAACGTGTTCATGGTGTGATGAACCGCGGGGATGCTTCTGAAATCAGTACCTATATCGAAAAAGCAATTGATAATGATTTCTCAGGAAACGTGATCGATGTTTGTCCGGTTGGTGCGTTAACTGACAAAACATATCGTTTCAAAAGCCGTGTATGGTTTTCAAAACCGGAAGATGCACATTGCGATTGCGATAAATGCAGTGGAAAAGTTACGCTTTGGTATCGTGGAGACGAAGTGATCCGCGTTACGGCCCGCAAAAATATGTGGGGCGAAGTGAACGAGTTCATTTGCAACAAATGCCGTTTTGAACGTAAAAAAACCAGCGATTGGGTTATTGAAGGTCCAACAAAGGTGAAACGTAGTTCGGTAATTTCTGCAAACAAGTATCGTAAAGATCTCATTGCAAAACCTGATTTTGCACTTAAACTTGCCGCAACGCAGTTTAAACCAATTGACGACGAACGCGAATACACAACAGACAGCGAGACAATCCGTCATCAAAGCATAGAAAATAATGATAAAGCAAATCATCGTTCGCTATTAACCGATAACAGGAATTAATTTCTGCCATCAATATTTAACTGTGAGGTAAAAAATGGAATTAACGGAGTTTATTATCAAGACTTTAACAATCCTGGTTGTTTTTGTTCTAACACTGGTGATCGCAATGTACTCAACCTGGGGAGAGCGCAAAGTGGCTGGTTTCATCCAGGACCGGATGGGACCAAACAGAGCGGGACCGGGCGGATTATTGCAACCCTTGGCGGATGCGGGTAAAATGTTTTTTAAAGAGGACTTTATCCCTGCACTTGCTAACAAATGGCTGTTTATTTCCGGACCAAGTTTGGCGATGTTAACAGCTCTGCTGGCTAGTGCGGTAATTCCTTTCGGAAGTACTTTTCGTTATGGAGGAGCAGAAGTGGTTCTTCAGGGTGTTGAATCAAACATTGGAATTCTTTACGTTTTCGGTGTTGTAGCACTTGGAGTATATGGAATTATGATTGGTGGCTGGGCTTCAAATAACAAGTTTTCGTTGCTTGGTGCAATTCGTGCAGCTTCTCAAAATATCAGTTATGAAGTAGCTATGGGACTTTCCCTGATTGCTATTTTGATGATGAGCAGTTCTTTATCTCTTGGTGATATCGTTGCTCAACAACATGGTGGAAACTGGAATATTTTTTACCAACCGTTAGGTTTCATCATTTTCCTTACCTGTTCTTTTGCAGAATGTAACCGCGTACCATTCGATTTACCTGAATGTGAAACGGAACTTGTAGGCGGATACCATACGGAATACGGAAGTATGAAACTTGGATTTTATCTGTTCGCGGAGTATATCAACATGTTCGTTTCTTCGGCTATTATTTCTGTGCTTTATTTTGGCGGCTACAATTATCCGGGAATGGATTGGGTATATAACCAGTTGACGGCTGCGTTGGGTACGACAACAGGCCACAATATTGCTACACTAATTGGTACAGGCGTATTTTTTGGAAAAGCATTATTCTTTATCTTCTTCTACATGTGGGTTAGATGGACACTTCCACGTTTCCGTTATGACCAATTGATGAATTTAGGTTGGAAGAAATTAATTCCATTGGCTATATTTAATATTATCATCACCGGAGCATGTGTGCTTTTCTTAAAACCATACATTACTGCTTTGTTGAACTAAGTAACAAAAAATCCATATTGCCATGCAATTGACAAATCGCTCTAAGCAAGTAAGCAATAAAGAAATGACGCTGATGGAGCGCGCCTACCTACCCGCTATTGCGACTGGTCTTGCGATTACTCTGAAGCATTTTTTCGCTAAAAAAGTAACAATTCAATATCCAGAGGTAAAACGGTATTTAGGACCGGTTTTCCGTGGAAGACATATACTTAAAAGAGACGAAGACGGCCGTGAACGTTGTACTGCCTGTGGCTTATGCGCAGTTGCATGTCCGGCGGAAGCAATTTCTATGGTTGCTGCTGAACGCGTGAAAGGTGAGGAAACCCTGTATAGAGAAGAAAAATATGCTGCGGTTTATGAGGTAAATATGCTGCGCTGTATTTTCTGCGGACTTTGTGAGGAAGCTTGTCCGAAACAAGCAGTATATTTGCGTCATGATGAATTTATACCTGTTTTCAACGACCGTAATCAGGTGATCTGGGGGAAAGATTTATTGGTAGAAGATATGAACAATCGTTATACCCGTGAAGCCTGGACAAAAGAGGAAGCTCATATTCTAGACCGCAAAAGAGCTGATGGCGAAGTAACCAATGTTATTCCAAGAGCTATTCCCTGATTTTCAAAACCTGAATCAGCAATTCAAAAAATACTATGAATCCGACGCTATCATTTTTTTACTTTTTGTCTTTTTTAACTGTGCTTAGTGCATTGATGGTTATCCTGTCAAAAAACCCTATTCACAGCGTACTTTATCTTATTCTGACGTTTTTTACGCTTTCAGGACACTATATTTTATTGAATGCACAGTTTCTGGCAGCGGTGAATATCATCGTTTATGCAGGGGCAATCATGGTACTATTTCTTTTTGTGATTATGTTCCTTAACGTGAAGGATATTCATGAAGAAGCTAAAAATAGTCTGACCAAAATTGCAGCAGCGATTGTAGGCGGAACAGTTTTCGTAATTCTTTTCGGAGCTTACCGCAAAACGATCATCGCCCCGGCAGATCCTAATACGTTTGACTCGCAGGTGGGTATGATCGAAAGTTTGGGAAAACTTCTTTTCCGCGAATATTTACTTCCTTTTGAATTAGCCTCAATTTTGCTTTTGGTAGCGATGGTGGGAGCTGTAATGTTAGGTAAAAGAGAGATTGGAGAGAGACATTTTTGATCGGTTTCAACATAAGTTTATAAGCAGAAAGCGGATCGTAATTGATTCGCTTTTTTTATTAATCCCCGGTTATTAATTGGCTAAAAAGTCAGTTCTAATTTAGAACTGCTCGATAGAGCATCCTGTTTATAGAAAAGAATTCTCAGAAGCCAGATCAAAACTCTGTAAGAGTTTCCTGATTTCACAGCTTGAATAAGGAGGCTCCTATGGAGCCATGCTAACCCCAACTCTAATGATCAGCGATAAACTGGATGCTCCGAAAGGAGCAAATCAATAAAAAGGAGCCACCTCTCACGAAATGGCTCCTTCTTAAACTTTTACATTTACTTTTCCTATCCCCTACTCTACCTCAGCATAAGCCTCAACGGGAATACAAGAACAAATCAAATTTCTATCTCCAAAAGCGCTGTCGACGCGACTAACGCTTGGCCAGAATTTATTGAAACGTAAATGAGGTAACGGGAAAGCAGCTTTCTCGCGACCGTAAGCATGTTCCCAAACATCTGCAAGTACAACACGCGATGTATGAGGAGCATATTTAAGTACGTTATCAACTTTATCAGCCAAACCTTCTTCCACTTCACGCACTTCATTTCTGATCGCGATCATTGTATCACAGAAACGATCCAATTCAGCTTTGGATTCAGATTCTGTTGGTTCAATCATTAATGTGCCAGCAACCGGGAAAGATAAAGTTGGTGCGTGGAATCCATAATCCATCAAACGTTTTGCCAAATCTTCCGCTTCAACACCGAATGCTTTAAACGGACGACAATCCAGGATCATCTCATGCGCACAACGTCCGTTTGTTCCAGTGTAAAGAACCTCGTAGTGACCGGCAAGACGTTCTTTAATATAATTGGCATTCAGAATCGCATATTTTGTAGCATTCGTAAGACCTTCTGCGCCCATCATTGCGATGTATGCATAAGAAATGGTCAGAATACTTGCACTTCCATAAGGTGCCGCAGAAACCGCTCCGGCTTGTCCGGCTTCCAGATGTTCAGACTGTTTGCCCAAATTAACATGACCTGGAAGGAATGGGATAAGATGCTCTGCAACACCAATTGGTCCAACACCTGGTCCGCCACCACCGTGAGGAATACAGAATGTTTTATGCAGGTTCAGGTGACAAACATCCGCGCCGATAGAAGCAGGACTTGTCAAACCTACCTGAGCATTCATGTTGGCACCATCCATATAAACCTGTCCACCGAAGGAATGGATCATCGAACAGATTTCAATGATACTTTCTTCATAAACACCGTGTGTAGAAGGATAGGTTACCAACAGACAAGAAAGCGAGTCTTTGTATTGTTCCGCTTTTGCTTGTAAATCAGCTACATCAATATTTCCGCGTTCGTCACATTTGGTAACAACCACCTTCATACCCGCCATAACAGCAGAAGCCGGGTTTGTTCCATGTGCAGACGAAGGAATCAAGGCCACGTTACGGTGATGGTCACCTCTGCTTTCATGATATCCGCGAATGGCCATCAATCCTGCATATTCACCTTGTGCGCCTGAGTTTGGCTGCATCGACATCGCCGCGAAACCTGTAATTTCACATAACCAGGCACTCAATTCTGCAACCAATTGTCCATATCCCAACGCCTGATTTGCAGGAACGTAGGGATGTATTGCACCAAATTCCGGCCAGGTCAATGGAATCATTTCAGCCGTTGCATTCAATTTCATGGTACAGCTTCCCAAAGAAATCATCGAATGAACCAAAGAAAGATCTTTGTTTTCCAGTGATTTCAGATAACGAAGCATCTCGTGTTCTGTATGATAAGAACTGAAAACCGGATGTGTCAGATAAGAGGAAGTACGAACCAGATTTTCAGGAATATTAAACTCCATTTCTTCGTCAATGACCATCTCCCCCTGAAATCCGGAAACTTCTGCGAACAGATTCAAGAGTGCTATAACATCTTCAAAAGTTTTAGCTTCATCAAATGATACACTAACGCTGTCATCTTTATTATAACGAAGATTAATTCCCCATTTCAAAGCATTTTCTCTAATCTTGGCTGACAGCGGCGTTTTGATCGTAACGGTATCAAAATAATTGGTAGTTACTACGTCGTAATGGAATTTCTTGATCGTATCTACAAACAATCGTGTCAACCCGTGAACGCGTGAAGCAATATTTTTAATTCCTTCCGGACCGTGGTAAACGCTATAAGCTCCTGCAATTACTGCAAGAAGAACCTGTGCAGTACAAATATTTGAGGTCGCTTTTTCACGACGAATATGCTGCTCACGTGTTTGAAGCGCCATTCTCAACGCACGATTTCCTTCCGCATCAACAGAAACACCAATGATACGTCCTGGAATATTACGTTTAAAAGCATCTTTTGTAGCAAAGAATGCTGCATGAGGACCTCCATAACCCATCGGTACGCCAAAACGCTGCGATGAACCAACTACCACATCAGCACCCATTTCACCAGGAGCTTTTAGTAAGGTTAACGCTAACAAATCCGCAGCAACAGCAACTGTAACATTCACATCATGCGCAGCAGCTATAAAATCAGTATAATCAATCACTTCTCCATCGGTAGCCGGGTATTGCACCAATACGCCATATAGATTTTCATCAGTCAAATCTACGGTTGCGTGGTTTCCAACGACAACTTTTATTCCAATCGGATTGGCTCTTGTGTAAATCAAATCAATGGTCTGCGGATGACAAAGCTCGGAAACGAAAAATGTATCTGCTTTTTTCTTTGAACCCGGGCGCAGGCTGTGAAGCATCGTCATCGCTTCTGCTGCTGCTGTTGCTTCATCTAACAGAGAAGCATTCGCAATTTCCATTCCGGTTAGATCGGTTATCACCGTCTGAAAATTCAAAAGCATTTCCAATCTTCCTTGGGCAATTTCTGCCTGATAAGGCGTATATGCAGTATACCAGGCTGGGTTTTCCAGAATATTTCTTAAAATCACATTGGGCGTGATGGTGTCATAATATCCTGTTCCTATATAAGTTTTCAGGATCGCATTCTTACGCGCCAGTTTCTTGATTCCATCCAAAAAATCTTTTTCAGATTTTGGATTTGGCAAATTCAAAGGCTTTTGCAGACGAATGGCTGCCGGCAGCGTTTGTGCTATCAATTCATCCAGAGAAGATGCTCCAACCGTGCGCAACATTTCCTGTAATTCCTGCTCATTCTTACCGTGATGACGGTTTTCGAATTTATCCTGGCTTCGAAGATTGATTTTCATTATTTGGGCTAACGAGACCGTTATATAGTTGGTTATAAAATACAAAAGTAAGCAAATCCGTGCAAATCTCAGAGAGATTGTCGGGAATGCTTACTCTTGAATATGTTCAAAAATCAATAAAATTTTCTTTTTAATGTTTGGGACAACCGCAGTCCGTTTTGCGTTTGAATATTCCAAGGAATTTTTTGGATTTCGGTTTTTGATATCCTCTGTTTTTCTTCCTGTTGTTAGAAAACATTTCTGACTTAACATGCTTAGGAGAAGCTTTTACTTCCTGAACACCGGAAAAGCCTAAAAGAAATCCCGACAGAATAAATAATGCAACAAATTTTTTCATAACTCTATAAATTAAACCCTTTAACCTGAATATTGAACGACTTTAGATATGTTGCAAGTATGTATAACAGAACATTAAAATCCTGATTTACAAAGATCTTCATTATTTTTAACCTCTTACCAACTCAATGATTGTAATCTCTGGCAAAATCCCTACACGTCCGGGATATCCCAAATAGCCAAATCCCCGATTTACGTATAGATGCTGGTTATTTTCAGTATATAAACCTGCCCACTCTTTGTAACGATATTGAACAGGACTCCATTTTATCCCCGCTACTTCAACTCCAAACTGCATTCCATGCGTATGACCGGCAAATGCTAAATCTATGTCATTATACTTTGGCAAAACCTGCGCGCGCCAGTGACTTGGATCATGGGAAAGTAATATTTTAACAGGGTAATCTTCTGTACCCTGATAGGCTTTGTCAAGGTTACCATATTTGGCAAAATTTCCTGCTCCCCAGTTCTGAATACCAATCAATCCAATTTCTTCATTATCAACCCGAATCGCGCGATTTTCATCAAGCATTAAATTCCAGCCCAGTAATTTATGAGCTTTTTTCAAATCAGCAAGGTTCCGATCTTTCTCTTGTTGCGAACTCCATTGATAATAATCGCCGTAATCATGGTTACCTAACGTTGAATGCACGCCAAGCGGTGCTTTCACTTTTTCAAAAATGTTGATATAATCCTTAACCTCAACGGCCCTGTCATTAACCAAATCTCCGGTAAAAAATGCGATATCCGGTTTTTCTTTTAACAACATTTCAACACCACCTTTTACCGCCGTTTTATTGAAAAAGCTCCCCGAATGGATATCAGAAAGCTGAGCGATCTTCATTCCGTGAAATGCTTTCGGAAGGTTTTTCAACACAACTTTCACCCGGCGTATCCGGTAGTCATGTGCGCCGGATAAAATTCCGAAGGCAAAGGTGCCCATCAAAGCCGTTCCTGCTACCAAGGCGGTAGTCTCCAGAAATTGCGAGCGGGGAATACCAGGCTCCGCAGTAGTAGTTGGATCGACCGGCGAAACGGATGGAATAAAGTGACCTACAACCCATTGGATCAAACGTCGAACATCATCAATCAACAAAAAGAAAACCACAAGCAGTTTTGACAAATAAGGAATTGCGATGCCCGCGATGATGAAAGTTCTGGTAATGCGATTGAAAAAGTCAGCCGGAAGAAACTGCATCATCACATAAGCAAACAATGTTAAAGACGTAAATCCCCAGTAAGCAAGGGTGATCCATCTTTGTGTCGGCTGGGAAAGATTCCGGATTACAAAACGTAAAGCCTGCCAGACATACCAGTCGATGCCAAAAAGCACAACTGTTAATAGTATAAAAAAAAGAGTACGGTTCATTCCAGTCAAAAAGGTGTATATGACGAAATTAACATCCAATCCGTTTTTCTCGTTCGGATGAAGAAAACTTTATTGAGTAAAATAGTTTTGAAGGAAAAAAATTAATGCTGAACGGTAAGGTTATTTATGTAAAAGGTGGAATTTTGTAGTTTTGTACTTTATTAAAATTTTATGTTATGCCTGATTTCGATTTTAAACGTTTCCATATTCGTTCCATGAACGCTTCCGGTGAAGAGCGTGCCGCTATCAATCAGGAATTAAAAGATCTTTATGCCTCGCTTTCGGAAGAGGATAAAACGGTTTTTAATGAACAGCTTCAAAAATTCCTTATCAGTGAAACAGCCCGTGTGAAGTCAGATTACGAATCTATTCACGGTCTGAATAGCCCGAATTAAGTTTTTAGCTATCAGCTGTAAGCGTTTAGAATTAATAATCCAGGGTTGGTAGCTTATTATAATGTCAACAAATATTGCTGCTACTTTCTAATTTAAGGTTGGATCAATTGGATAATGCGCAATTGAGCGATATTCACCACCCATATTTTTTAAAATTTCCCGCCAGAAATTAGCAGGTGGCGTTGTAAATAAAAAATCAGAAGTAGTCTGGGTAATAATCCACGAATTCTGAGAAAGCTCATCTTCAATCTGCCCCCCGCCCCATCCGGAATAACCAATAAAAAAACGGACATCATCTGCTTTCAATGTATTGATATTAAGCAGTGTTTTGACCTGATCAAAATCTCCTCCCCAAAAAACATTGGGCATAATTTCAGCTCCTCCAGGAATTAGATCCGGTTTACGGTGAATAAAATGTAAAGTATTCTTTTCAACCGGTCCGCCTAAATGCAAAGGAATATCCTGGTAGATTGTATCATCAAGCACATCTCCTAAAAACAAGTCCGTCACCTGATTAAGAACAAAACCAAAACTTCCCTGTCCGTTATATTCACATAACAGAATGACGCCCCGCTCAAAATTCGGGTCACCCAAATAGGGCTTGGCAATCAGCAAAGAGCCTTTGAATAGATTTTCTGTCATGGCCATGTTGTGTGAATTTAATTAATTAAAGAACGAAATATATTTATTTTTAAGTAACATTACCTGTGTTTTATATTTCTCGTTGATTAACGAAAAAAGGAAATATTAATTAGAAAAACGAATATATAATCATTTAAATATGGCGCTGATCAGATCGGTTCGTGGAAATCATCCTGAGTTTGGGGAAAACTGCTGGCTCGCAGAAAATGCAACAGTTGTCGGTGATGTTATTATGGGTGAGCACTGTACGGTTTGGTTTAACGCCGTAGTTCGCGGTGATGTAAATAGTATCCGGATCGGTAACTATTCCAACGTGCAGGATGGTGCAGTCATCCATTGTACTTATCAAAAAAACGGTACCTATATCGGAGATTATGTTTCCATAGCACACAATGCAATTGTTCATGGCTGTGTTATTGAAGATCACGTTTTGATTGGTATGGGATCAATTGTGATGGATGGGGCGGTAATTGGAACTGGCTCCATTATTGCAGCAGGTGCTATTGTTACACAGAATACCAAAGTTCCGCCCGGAACAATCTATGCCGGAAATCCAGCGAAATATTTGAAAGATGTCTCTCCTGAATTAGGATCTATTATTGACAGGACTGCGAATAATTATATTACTTATTCGGGCTGGTTTAAGGGGGAAGAATAAAAGATCAATCTTCCTTTCCAATCAATAAGTCAGGACTATTGTCTGTTTTTTTGAAGGATATAGGGCCCAAAAATAGGTATGTAAAACATGCTTGTAAAATACATAACCAAAATCCAGAAGTTCGCGGATCGAAGCTGCCACGGTCAAGGATGGCCATTAATCCTAATGCCATAACAACTATCATTCCGATGTTGAAATTGCGCTGCTTCTTATTATAATAAATTTTCATAGTGTGTCTTTTTCAATACTGAATTAAAAAAGTTCTACTCCTCAACCATTCCCTTTCTTGCGTTTAAGTATCCTTTGATTACCGTGAAAGTAGTAATCGCTAAAAAGAATAAAATGATATAGTGGACATAGTCAACAATCCATGGAAAGCGTTCACCAAATAAAAATCCGCCACCGGTAAGTGCGCCAATCCAGACCGCCCCGCCAATTACATTGTTCAAAAGAAAAGCGGGAAATGACATTTTTGCTACACCGGCCAAAATCGGTGCAAAAGTTCTGACAATTGGCAAAAAGCGACTGACGATCAATGTTCTACTACCATATTTATCAAAATATTTCCGGGTTGTATCAAGGTGTTTTTTCTTGAAAAATAATGAATCCGGCCTGTTCTCAAACATACCTCCAAAATATTTTCCAAAAATATATCCGGTAAGCGAGCCGAGCACAGCAGCCGCGAACATACATAACAACAGAATTCCGATCGGTACCTGTAAAATTCCTGTTCCGCAAAAAACCCCTGCAAGAAATACCAGATAATCACCCGGAAGGAAAAAAGCAAAGAAAAGTCCGTTCTCTGCAAAAACTATAAAAGTAATAACAAGCAAACCGCCGGTCCGGATTAACTCTTCCGAATTCAGCAGGTACTGGAAAAATTCTACAATTGAATTCATAGGGTTTTTACTCTAAGTATCCATTATTTTTAAGATAATGAATCACTGTACTAACAAAATGGCGGGCTTTGTGTAAAGTTTCTAAGGCTTCTTCATCATTCATTAAACTTAATATGTGCTCCTTTATGCGATTTTGAAGTTACATTTTTAGTTTCTAAAAGGGCTATCAAACAGTAATAAAGCGCATAGTAACAGCGATTCACAGTTGCAGAATAAAAACCTCCTTCGAGATTATAAACCGCGTTGTCAATACTGTCCTCAGCTTTTAATATGATTGAATTAATATCACTCATATTTCAATTCCTTCTGAACGAATATTTCGGTAAAGTGGCATAGTGCTATCTTCAAATTTCCTCTTACTCGTTGGAACAACGCTAAATACTTTATGGTAATGCCTTAAAATTTCCCCCAATACAGGGGAAATTTTTGATATTTCTGTCAAGGGACGAACTTCATCTTTATTTAAAACAACCAGGAAATCAACATCAGAATCATCACGAAAGTCATTTCGGGCAAATGAACCGAACAAAATCACTTTGTAGAGCAAGTCACCATACAAAGTTCTCATTTCATCTTTAAATTCCTTTGAAACCGTTTTGATATTCATGACGATCGCTGATTATCTTTTTCAAAATTAAGCATTTTCAGACAGTTCCAGCCAGCGCATTTCTTTATCAGATTGCGCTTGTGTTATTTCTTCAATTTGCATTGCCCATGAAGTAACCTCTACATGAGAGCCACCGTTTTCCAGTTTTTCCAACAACTGCGCTTTTTTCTTTTCCAAAGCTGCCATTTCACCTTCCAGCATTTCAAATTCACGCTGTTCTTTAAAACTTAATTTTTTCTTCGGAGCAGCAGGCATTATAACTTCTTCTTTTACAGGTGCTGGTGCGGCAGCCTGTGGACTTTTACCTGATGCAACATTTTTCTTTTCAGCCTCAACCTCGTCCTGATAATCACGAAGTTCAGTATAGTTACCCGGGAAATCGCTGATTTTTCCTTCTCCTTCAAAAACAAAAATATGCTCAACCAAACGATCCAGGAAGTACCTGTCGTGAGATACGATCATGATACATCCCGGGAAATTCATTAAAAATTCTTCCAGAACGTTCAAACTTGCAATATCCAGATCATTGGTAGGCTCATCCAGAATCAGGAAGTTTGGCTGTTTGATCAGGGTTAGTAACAATTGCAGTCGTTTCTTTTCTCCCCCACTCAACTTTGCAATAAAATCATATTGCTTGGATGGCGAAAACAAAAATGCCTGCAACAAATGTCCGACCGTGACGGTTTCTCCCGTACCAAGCTGAACGACTTCTGCAACATCCTTCACAATGTCAATAACACGCTGCGTTTCGTCAAAAACCAGATCCGTTTGTTTGTAATAACCAAACTGAACCGTTTCTCCTTTTACAATTTGTCCGCTATCCGGTTCCAATTCACCTGTGATCATGTTCAGCAACGTGGACTTACCCATACCGTTCTGACCAACAATACCGATCCGGTCACCTTTTCGGAAAGTGTATTCAAAGTTTTTGATAAGCTGACGATCACCAAATCCTTTACTTACATTTTCCATTTCAATGATTTTACTTCCCAAACGCGCTGTGCGTACGTTAAGCTCCATCTGCGTATCGAATTTTTTCTGGCTTGCTTTCTCCTTTAATTCCTCAAAAGCATCCACACGGTATTTTGCTTTTGTACCACGTGCTTTCGGCTGACGTCTGATCCAGTCGAGTTCCTTACGCATCAGGTTTCTTGCCTTATCAATTCCGGCAGCTTCGGATTCTTCGCGTTCAGCTTTCTTTTCGAGGAAATATGAATAATTTCCTTTGTAAGAATATGCCGAACCGTGATCCAGTTCCAGTACCTGATTACAAACCGTGTCAAGGAAATACCTATCGTGGGTTACTACCAGAAGGGTAGTATTTTGTGTATTCAAATATTTTTCAAGCCATTCAACCGTATCCAGATCTAAGTGGTTGGTTGGCTCATCGAGAATTAGCAATTCAGGATCTTCCAGTAGAATTTTAGCCAAAGCGACACGCTTCTTTTGCCCTCCTGAAAGGTTTCCATATAAATTTTCCGTGTCATGGATTCCCAGTCTTCCTAAAACCTCTTTGGCCTTATACTCAAAATCCCAGGCTTTGTAGGTATCCATATCTTCCATCGCGGTCGCCAATGCATCATGGTCGTCCGTCTCAATAGCATGCTCGTATTTTTTTACAGCAATCGCAACGGGATTGTTTGACGAAAAAATCACTTCCAAAACTGGTAGTAACGGATCAAAAGAAGGACTTTGATCCAGATAGCCTACACGGATATCTTTTCTCAGACTGACAGATCCTTCCTGTGGGGGAATTTTGCCCGTTAAAATATTAAGAAATGTCGTCTTTCCAGTTCCGTTTGTTCCGATAAGTGCCACTTTATCACCGCGACTGATTCCGAAACTGATATTTTTAAAAAGCCATCTGTCGCCAAACGACTTCGCAATATTTTCTGCTGAAAGGTAATTCATAGGTAAATTTTGGATTCTATAACTGCAAAGGTAGGATAGATATTAGAGAAGAAAGAAAAAATTCGTTTTCATAGGGTAAATACCATAATATTGCTACTTATTCTTTGTTATATGGTTCAATGAGAACACATTTTAAAAAATTATGTACAAAAAAATCTTAAACCTAATCCCTGTTTTTTTTCTTTGTTTAAATGCATCTGCGCAAGACAATTTCAAAAGTTACACGCAGGTAATCGGCGGAAGCCCACAAGTTTATGACATGGTTGCCATTCCGGGCGGAGAGTATACCATGGGCAGCCCTGCCACCGAAAAAGGCCGCAGACCAGATGAAGGGCCTCAGCATAAAGTTAAGATTGAGCCATTCTGGATGGGAAAAGTTGAATTGAGCTGGGATATTTATGATTTGTATGCTTTCAAAAATATGGAAAAAGAAATGGCCTTACGCCATCCTGATCCAGAAAAAAGCGTTGCAAAAACGGATGCAAGTACACGCCCCAGTCCTCCATATGTGGATATGTCATTTGGAATGGGCCGTGCCGGATATCCGGCAATTAATATGACACAATATGCAGCCATTCTTTTTTGTAAGTGGATGTATGAGAAAACCGGCGTTTTCTACCGTCTTCCAACCGAAGCTGAATGGGAATATGCTTGTAGAGCTGGATCAAACACAGCTTACTCCTTTGGAGATGACGCTACGAAACTGGATGAATATGCATGGTATCGCAAAAACAGCAGTTCGGCATATAAAAAAATCGGAACTAAAAAACCGAATGCATGGGGATTATATGACATGCACGGAAATGTGATGGAATGGACACTTGACCAGTATGTTCCGGATTATTATACCAAACAACCGGCAGGAGAAAAGTTTGCACCGGTAACAGAACTTTATCCGACTGCTGTACGCGGAGGATCATGGGATGATGAACCGGTTGATTTGAGAAGTGCGGCTCGTACGCCTTCAAAACCGGAATGGAAAGTTCTGGATCCACAACTTCCTAAAAGTGAATGGTGGATGACAAGTGCATCTTTTGTAGGTTTCAGATTGGTAAGACCTGTTAAAACGCCTTCGGCAGAAGAAATTGCCAAATATTACAGTCCTGCATTGATAGAAGATTACTGATATATAAACTCTTAATTTAACTTTAAAATGGAACAAAACAGACGCGAATTCCTTAAAGCATCCGGCCTGGTTGCAGGCAGCGTGATCCTGAATCCTTTCACGGGATATGGATATAACAGCGCAGTTGGCGAAACCATCAGAGTGGCTTTGATTGGCTGTGGCGGACGCGGAACAGGTGCTGCGGCGCAGGCTTTAAGCACAAAACAAAATGTGCAGATCGTAGCGATGGCTGATGCTTTCAAAGACAGGCTGGATGAATCTTACAAAAATCTTACTGCCAAAAAATATAAAAACGCGGCCGGTACTGTTGTAGATATAAAAACAAAAGTAGACGTTCCTGAGGATCGTAAATTTGTTGGATTCGATGCTTTCAAAAAAGCAATTGCATTGAAAGATGTGGATGTTGTTATTTTGGCAACACCTCCGGGATTCCGTCCGTCTCATTTTGAAGAAGCGGTTAAGAACAACAAACATATATTTATGGAAAAACCGGTTGCAACAGATGCGCCGGGTATCCGTAAAGTTTTAGCTATTGCAGAAGAAGCTAAGAAAAAGAAATTGAATGTGGTTGTCGGTCTTCAGCGTCGTTATCAGGCCAATTACCTGGAATCGATCAAACGAATTCATGACGGGGCTTTGGGTGATATCGTTGGCGGACAGGTTTACTGGGTTGGAAGCAGCCCATGGATGAAAGAGCGTCAGCCAAACCAGACTGAAATGGAATATCAAATGAGAAACTGGTATTATTTTAACTGGCTTTGCGGTGATCACATCAACGAACAACATGTTCATAATATTGATGTGGCGAACTGGGTAAAAAATGCTTACCCAACACAAATTCAGGGGACAGGCGGACGTGAAGTGCGTACAGGAAAACAGTATGGCGAGATTTTTGACCACCATACACTGGATCTTGTCTATGCCGATGGAACGACAATTTCAAGCCAGTGCCGCCAGTTTGAAGGTACCTGGAACAAGGTGGACGAGGCTTTTGTAGGAACAAAAGGACGCATTGACAGCTTTGATGGCAAGAAAACAGTTCTTAAGGATTACAAAGGTGGTGTGATATATGCACATGACGACAAAGGTGATATCAACCCATATCAAGTTGAACACGACGAATTATTTGCTGCTGTTGCAAAAAGTGAATATAAATTCTGGGATGCTGAAAGGGCAGCCAAAAGTACTATGACTGCCATCATGGGACGTATGGCTACGTATTCAGGAAAACTGATCAAGTGGGATGAAGCCTTAAATTCTGATATCAATCTATTCCCGGACAAGCTTGCATGGGATGCAAACCCTAAGCTGATGCCTGGACCAGATGGATTGTACCCAGTTGCAGTGCCTGGAAAAACCGTGGTTATCTAAAATTCTACTGTTAAAATAAGAAAGGCTGCGATCTAAAACCGCAGCCTTTCTTATTTCTGATTTTAATGAAATTATTTTATAGTATTCCAGGTTTGGATCTTGTCATCTTTTGTCTCCACCAGCCAGACCTTATTATTTGGAAATCGTTTCAAATATTTCTTTCCTTCTTTAATTCCGGATACACTGAACGCCGTTGCCAGCGCATCAGCTTCAACTGAGGTTGGAGAAATCACGGTGGTTCTCACATGATATAGAAGACCAATTCCAGTCTTTGGATCAACAATATGAGAATACCGTTTTCCATTATATTCCAGATACCGATAGGTCGGGCCGGAAGTTGCCATGCCAACATTGGAATATTCAATCGTTTCAATGGAATCACGACCCGAAGAAATTACAATTTTCCATCCTTTTTCACCGGGAGGCGCATCCATTAAGGCAAGTTTTCCACCTGCGTCGATCATTCCGGATTTAATACCATATTGTTTCAAAACTTTCACCGCCTCATCAGCCGCATAGCCTTTTCCCAATCCTCCGATATCCAGCCGCATCCCCTTATCTTTAAGTTGAATGCTTTGTGTTTTTTTGTCAAATTTAATTTTTTGATAACCTGTTCTGGCCAGCGCATTTTTGATCAGATCCGCATCCGGCAAATAACCTTTTCTCGTAGCACGCCGCCATTCCTGAACGATCGGTCCAAGTGTAGCATCAAAAGCTCCATTTGTTTTTTTACTAATATCGTCCGAAATAAAAAGAATATCAAAGAGGTCCTTGCTAACCGGAATCCATTTATCGGTACCGGATTGCGCGGAGACCGCATTTATTTCGCTGTCATCACGATAATCGCTTAATGCCAGATTTAGATCCTCAATCCTTTTAAAAGCACTCTGAGCTGCTTTATTAGCAGTTGAATCGTTGTTAGAATAAATGATAATCCTAAAAGGCGACCCCATTAATCCTCTTTCAAAAGTGTAGCGTTTTTCCTGGGCGAAAGTTTGGAGAGGAAAATAGCAAAGTAAAAATAGAATCCCTATATTCGATATATAGTGTTTCTTTGAACCAAAGTTAGTTAAAAGGTGGAACGAAAGATATAACCGGGTGAAACTGAATCTACTAAATGCTATTATCATCTTATCAGCAGGTCTGCTATTAATTGCCACAGGTGCACTTATTAAACCTGCACATGTGCAATTTAGTAATCCCACCATGTTGAGTGGGCTCATTATTGAATTTCTAGGAACAATTTGGCTTGTGCTCAGTCTTAACCAGAGACGAAAAAAGAATTAAAGCTTGCTGGCCTTGTTCCTTAAATAGAAATCTGCCAGAACCAACGCGGCCATGGCTTCGACAATAGGAACGGCGCGCGGGACAACACAAGGATCGTGACGTCCTTTGCCCTGCACAACAGCGGTATCTCCATTTGAATCCACACTTTCCTGATCCTGCATAATCGTTGCTACCGGCTTGAACGCAACTTTAAAATAAATATCTTCACCATTAGAAATCCCCCCCTGAATGCCTCCGGAATGGTTTGATCGGGTATGAACTTCTCCTTTGTCATCAATAAAAAATGCATCATTATGTTCTGATCCCAGCATCGCAACACCATCAAAACCGCTGCCATATTCAAAACCCTTAACGGCATTGATACTTAACATCGCTTTTCCAAGTTCAGCATGCAGTTTGTCAAAAACAGGCTCACCCCATCCGGCCGGAGCACCTTGAATTACACAATTTACAACGCCTCCGATAGAATCGCCTTTTTTCCGGATGTCATCAATGTATGTAAACATTTTTTCTGCCATTTCAGGATCCGGGCAGCGTACAGCATTATTTTCGGTTTGGGTTAAATCAAGCCCGGTGTAAAATTTATCAAGTTTCAAAGCCCCTACCTGAGAAACATATGCTTGGATATTAACTCCAAAATTGGCAAGAAGCAATTTCGCCAAAGCACCGGCTGCCACCCTTGCAGCAGTTTCTCTTGCCGAACTTCTTCCGCCTCCACGATAATCCCTCACGCCATATTTTACCTGGTAGGTATAATCTGCATGAGAAGGGCGAAATTGTGCTGCTATATGTGAATAATCCTTACTCCGCTGATCCTCATTTCTGATGATCAATGCAATTGGAGTACCTGTGGTTTTCCCTTCAAATACGCCCGACAAAACCTCAAATTCATCGGCTTCTTTCCTTTGGGTTGTGATACGCGACTGGCCTGGTTTTCTGCGTGTCAACTCGCTTTGAATAAAATCTGTATCAAAATCGACGCCGGCCGGACAGCCCTCCACGATTACTCCGATCCCTACACCATGTGATTCCCCGAAAGTAGAAATCTTGAATATTTTTCCGTATGTACTACCCATGAAATTATTTTCTTAATACCCAAACCATAGTAAACAACAACAGAATTACGATGGCGTTGGTTATTTCTTTTAGTATTTTTTTAAAATCAAAATGCTCCGCACTGCTATCTAATCGTTCGAGATTGTCATACAACCCTGTGGAGCCATGTAACGATATGTTGCCTAATTTATAATCTTCACCTTTCACCTGAAGTGTTTTTTGGGAAATCAGTGTATCGTACTTTGCTGCTTTGGGATCAAAATAAACCCATTGAAAATATCTTCCCATTGGAAAAGTCCCATCCTGGCGTGGTACTACAAAATAGTCAAAGCTCTTTTCTCCTATTACGTTCTGGTTAGTTCTTTTTATAAGCTGACTGATATCAGGCGGATAAAAGTCAAACGATGAATTGGCGATAATTTCCGGTGTTGGAATTGCTGCTATATTTCCTTTTCCTTCAATCCTGAACAAATATCTTATGCTTTCTCCGGGATACACAAGTGCACTGGACAGTCGCTCAAAAAGTTTATATTGTCCTACCGCCACCTGGTCCTTTAATGGATGTGGAGGCAATGGTTTAACATTCACTTTAACAACTTTCGACCGAAAACTTTTAAGTACTTTGCCTTCCCCTGCTTTGCCACTACCCACCAACATTTCCAAAGTTACCGAAGGAAAAATAATATCCTGCAACGTCATTGGGAAAAACTGGGCCTGATATAAATTGAATTCGGTATATTTTCTGCCGCCAATTTCAATACGACGCTTTGCAATTTCTTCAATACCAACATTTTCTTCCCAACATCCAACAGGGCGTATTTTTTTCAAAATTGACTGTAACTGAACGTTTACCTGATAAAAGTCCATTTGTATCGGTGCATTTTCGGCTACATACAGAGAAATTCCAAGTGCAAAACCTTCACGCATGAAAACGCTCTTTTTATTAGCACCTACGGAAAGAAAAACATCCTCTTCATTATTCTCAATTTCCGGCAATAGTGCGAGATCTTCTTCGCTAATCACTTCCGGGTTTATTAATACCCTGGTATTGTACTCAACCGTTATACCTTCCGACTTGATCTTCAATCCATTCACTGTCACAAAAAATGGCGGAATTACATATGTGCCTTCCTTCAGAGCGAAATACTGCTGGCTAATGGTTTGCACGACAACTTTTTCCCCACCTACTGTGTTTATTGAACTGGTGGCAGATTTGCTTCGCTTTTCAAGCCCATTAATTTCCGGAAAACTTACCGAAGGCCGGTTTTCTTCACCAGGAACAACAACTGAAATGGTAAAAGGCTCATCCATTTTGAGATTTTTAGGCCCAAATTCGATTGTTGGATCATTATTTATTATTTGCGCATGAATAGTACAAGAAAAACACAAAATTATGCTTAAAATTACATATAATTTCATCGTAAATATTCGTTACACTTATTTATGATACTTATATGGATTAATAATCTGTTCAAGTTTTTAAACGTTGTGTCATACCTAAACCGCAAAACTACATAATACTATGGCCTCTATGCTTGAATACATTAAAATTATTCTGCAAAAGGTTAGTTTCGACCGCAGATTGTTCGAAAAAGAATTAAGAAAAGCAATTCGCATGTTAATGCCTGCCGAAGTAAAACGTTTAAGAAACTGGTGTTATGAGAATTATAGCTCAGTACATTTAGCGACGCTAAATAATTGCTTTCCGCTTCCATCTACACTGGGCTGATCCACTGTAATTGAATAAGAATAAAACGAAAAGACCCGCCGAAACTGGCGGGTCTTTTCGTTTTATTCTTAAAGCCGGCTTATTTCTTAGGAGCTGGCTTTTTTGTTGTTGCTGGTTTAGTCGCAGCAGCAGCAGTTTTACCTGTTGTTTCGGTTGCTGCCGGTGCCATACCTAATGCTTCTTTTGCAGCTGCACTGGTAGGATCGATAGCAAGCAATTTGGTCCAGTATTCTTTTGATTTCGCTTCGTCCTTCAATGTAGTCTGGCTATAAAAAGCAAGGTAGTTATAAGCCAGTTTCAAGTAAGACTTGTATTTCGATGGATCCGGATCTTTTTCTGCCAGTTCAGCAAGTTTAAGATAATACGGAGCTGAAATTCCTTTATCAATATTCTCTTGTTTGTCATATGCATTGTAAAGCGCACTTGCTCTCCAATAGTAACCATATGGCCAATCCGGAAGTTTTTGAGTTACAGTCGCAAACGTAGAATCAGCAGATAGATACATATTTCTTTTGTTAGCAGCAATTTGAGCGCTATCGCCAGCAGTATTATCCAAAGATCCCAAAGCACCAGCTAACTGGAACTTGGAAAGACCTAAATAGTAATAATCATTTGCAGACGCCTTAGAAGTATCCAGTGCTATACCTTTATAGTACGCCGAAGCAGAATTACCAAAATCCTTCGCAGCGTAATACAACGCACCAACTTCTTTATAAGTCGTTGCAGCATCTGCTTTACTTGTGTCCATATCTGCACCTTTCAGGATGTAAAGCACACCTGTTGAGTCGTATCCTTTTCCGTCGGTTACTTTGGCATTGTAAGCACGACCAAGATATTTATAGTCATCTCCGATTACTTTGTCCGGAGCCACTTTGATAAACTCATTCAGGTTCTGAATAGCCATATCAGGATTATTTGTCTTGGCATAAGACCAACCGTACATACGTAATGTAATAGGGTTGTTAATCTTTCCTTTCATCTCATCCAAAATCTGCAAGGACTTTGTATAATCATCCGCAGTAAAGGCAAATTGAGCTGCACGAAGCTTCGTTTCAGGATCAGATGCAAGACTTTTTTGCATGTAAAGATCGTAGTTCTCAGCAGCCTGTTTGTATTTCCGGGCAAAGAAATAAAGCTCAGCAAGATCCTGGTATGCAGGTGCAAAATTAGGATCAGCTTCTAATGCTTTTTTATAGTTTTCCAGTGCCAGGTTATAGTTCTTACCTCTCAAATAAACCGAACCGATTCTGTTATGTGCAACGGCGTAATTAGGCTTTGCAGTTAACGCGTATTCGTAGGCAGTAACAGCAGCACCACCTTCATTACGCAACATCAAAGCATCACCTTTCACAATATATGCATCAGCAAGATTTTTATCTCTTTTGATCGCTTCATCAGCCAATCTGATTGCTTCTGCCGGATCATTGTTCTTTTCAAAAAGAGTATAAGCTTCAGCTATACGCAAAAGAACTTCAGCATCTTTACCTTTTTTCTTTTCCGCAGTTGCAAACAATTCTTTTGCTTTGGCCATATCGCCTTTTCCAAGCGCAACCGTTCCAAGACCAACCTGGTTAAGATATGATTTCTCGTCTAGTTGAGCACCTTTTTCAAAAGCTTTCTGAGCTTCATCCAATTGCTTATTAATTACATAGTAGTAACCAAGATAGTATTGATTATCTGCCGAAGGAGTACCTGTGGCAAGTTTTGTAAATAATTCACCTGCCTCTTTATTACGTTCAGCATGTATTAAGGCCAAACCATCCTGCACTGTCTGCGCATAAGCATTTACAACTGAAAAAATGCATAATACCAGCGCTACTAACTTTATTCTCATGTTTCTGTTCATTTTTACCCGGTTAATATAATGACAAAAGATTTGGTTTTTCAATAAACAAGTTCCAAATGTAATAAATTGTGTAAGAAGACTAAAGATTTTGTCCAGTCCTTATTTCCAGCTCCCTGGGATACACTACCGTAGGAATTAACCCCATCTTCTGAATAATGAGCCCACCTACGTCCCTGGCAATATAATTTACCATACCGCTGCCAAGTCCTGCGTATCCCTCCCGGATAATAATATATACATCCCGGGAAAGTGGATAATTTTTTAATTCAAGTCCATTTTGAAAAGGCTGATAATACTCCTGAATTGAAGCAGGGTTTGGATTTTTAGAAACACCTAAAACCCGTATTCCCTTTGAAAGCTCCCTTGCCAAGGCATCATGACCATCACTTATCCAGTTAACCCCAATAAAACCCAGGCTTAAAGGATTTTTCTTAATTTCGTCAATGACCTTCGAATTTGATCCGGCTGACGTTATTCTAAGTTTCTGAATACTTTTCAAATTGAATTTACTCATTACAAAGTTAAGATTGCTGGAATTAGCACTATCAAAAACAAGCGTAATGGGACCTTCCAGATTGCTACCTTTTAGCTGAGACCAATCGGTAATCTTACCTTCAACAATAGATTTCACTTCATCCATTGTTATTAAACTATCAGCATTGCCTCCGTTTACTACAAGAGCTAATCCGTCTAAAGCAATATGATGTGCTTTCTGAATTCCTTCCTGCTGGCGCACCATTGAGATCTCATTCTCACTTAACTGCCTGGTAGCAAAAACCAATCTAACGCTATCTTTCAATAATTCCAGAATAGCTTCCTGCTCTGGCTTATAAACTACGTTGAAATGAGCTTTTGGATAAATTCCCTCGTAAGCCTTTGTCAAGGCGTCTACAAGAGGTTTAAATGATTCGTCCGCCGCTATCGTGATTGTACCCTGAACAGGATTATCGCGCTCCTTTGAAGAAGTTTTGGAACATCCTGACGCCAGGATTAAAATACACAGGAAGATTCCTATGCCTGCACTGATTGGATATTTCATGCTTCTTGTGTGTAATAACTCATTTCTTCCAAACCCTGTACCCTCGGTAAAAACCGTACAAAATAAGTGTGCCAGCAAAGGCATATCGTTGCATGCTACCGACAGGGAGCAACTTAAAAGATAAGGAGGAGGAGATCAAAAAGATCCCTCCTCCCATATATACTAGAGCCATTAACAAAGAAGCAATATTGATCACTTTCTCATGCAATGGTTTTTCCTTCATGAGTTACTCAAGTTGGAAGTTGATTGGCAAGTTGTACTTCACCCTAACTGCACGTCCTGACTGCTTACCTGGTTTCCACTTTGGCATTGCTTTCACAACACGGATAGCTTCTTCATCGCAACCAAAACCTAAACCTTTGAGTACCGCAACATCCTGAATACTTCCATCCGTATTAACAACGAATGACATAAATACTCTACCAGATACGTTGGCACGAGAAGCAGCACTTGGGTACTTAATATTCTTACTTAAGTACTTATACATTTCAGTAGTTCCTCCTGGAAATTCCGGTTGTTGTTCAACCACAGTAAATACTTTTTCCTCAGCAGGAGCGGCTTCAACAACAGTACCTTTACTAGGTGCTGCAACTTGTTCCGGAGCAACGATTACCTCGTTAGCATTTGGATCACCTTCTACTGTTTTATCAGCAATTACTGCTTCCTTCAAATCCTCAACCGTTGGAGGAGGTGTTTCTTCAGGAACCTTTTCATCCATCTTCACCTCGGGAGGCAAAAACTTAACCGTTGCTACTTTCGGCTGCTCAATTGGCGGCGGCGGTGGCGGTGGCGGTTCAGTCGGATCTATTGGCGGTGGCGGCAAGTTCATTAAATCCACGTTAACCATTACTTCCTCTTTTACTTCATCGCCTTTCAGTGCATTAATAAGTGCAGGTGAAAACATTGCGAAAACAAAAAGAGCAGCGCCGATCAAAGTTGATTTGGTAATATCTGCACGATATCCCTTTCTCAGTGAAAATGCACCATACGCCTTATTACGATTGGCAAACACTATATCATCCAGTGTCGCATTCGGGCTAACTTCTGCCATGGCGTTAAAATTAAATGTTAAAAATATTAACTACTACCCTGAATTCGATCAAGGTTTAACTTTGTCTCCAAGTAACTTTTTCTCGGAGTCTGTAAGGTTGTCTACAAGTGCATACTTTTTAGACTTGGTGATAGCCATTTCATCAAGCACATCAACCATGTTTTTGTAAGTAGACACAACCGTAGGCTTAATTACGCAAACAAATGCGCCATAACCTTTTTCGTCCTTTGCATTTGCAGCATTGATACGAGTTGCCGAGTTAAAAATTACACTTCTCAAATCAGAACCAAAACGAGTTGTTTTTAAGGACTCTTCTGCTTTTGGATCATCAGCTGCAACACCATCCAGGTAATAAACATCATCGTTTTTCCCTAAAAAAAGTGTCAACACCTTAGAAGCCTTCAATGGTTCGGTTTCTTCCTGCTTCTCCGTTTTATCAGGCACGTTCAATGTCATCGACGTAGGTTTAGACATTGTTGTTGCAAGCATAAAGAACGTAATAAGCAAGAAACCTAAATCCACCATAGGCGTCATATCAACATTGGTAGATAATTTCTTACCGCGAACTTTACCGTCGCCCTTACCACCACCACCACCGGTTTCAACTATTGCTGACATATTATTCTTTTATTTCAAGTGAAATACTTAATCCATCTTAAAACCAGCAGGAGCTTGTTCGCTGCCTGTGATCAAATTGAATCGGTTAATATTCTGAGATTGAAGATTTCCTAGCACATCCTTGAAAACAGGGAATTTAGCAAGATTATCTCCTTTCAAAGCGATTCGTAATCCCGGATCCGCTTTTCTCGCAGCATAAACCCAGTCAGCAAGCTCACTTGTTCCTGTTGAATCGACAGGAATCCCTGGTTGTTTGATCTGAGCCATTTGTGCATCTGGTGTGTTCAACCAAGCCTTCAACTGATTAAGAGGAAATCCGAAGCTCGACTGAAGCGAGAACTTGCTTTTTTCCAAATCTGTAAAAGTAACTCCTTTTGATTGAGCGATGTTGTCTAACATGGAAATCCTGGTCGACTGCGCATCCACACCAAAGAAAACTTTACCCTCTTTGTCAATACTAATGATCATAATTTTATCATCCGGCACTTTAATCGTCGATACCGAACTTGGAGTAGTAACCTCCGCGTCATTGGTTTTGAACGTCGCCGTCATAATAAAGAATGTCAGTAGCAAGAACGCCAAATCCACCATAGGCGTCATATCCATGTGAGGCGGATGTTTCTTGGGCTTAACTATTGCCATAACTTTACAAATATATAAGTTTTTTTAATATTAACGATAATTATATATCAATAGTATATAATTATTAATAATGAGCTGCAAAATTTTGCTGAATGCTCAAACCGATTTCGTCAATACTGTAAGTAAGGTCATCAACACGGCTGTTCAAATACGCATAAGAAACAGTTGCAATCGCAGAAGTACCGATACCAATCGCTGTGTTGATAAGGGCCTCAGAGATACCCGCTGCAAGAGCACTTGAATCAGCAGCACCACCAGCAGCACCAAGAGCTGCAAACGCCTTGATCATACCAAGTACCGTTCCAAGAAGGGCGATAAGTGTAGAAGCTCCGGCAAGTGTTGCGATAATTGTAAGGTTCTTTTGTAGCATAGGAAGTTCAAGCGTAGTAGCTTCATCAACTTCTTTTTGCAAAGCAGCAAGTTTTTGTTCTTTATCTAGTCCGCCATCAAGAGCAAGTTGTTTGTATTTAACTAAACCAGCCTTGATAACATTACCAACTGAACCTTTTTGCTTGTCACATTCTTTAATTGCTTCGTCAACTTGATTTTTATCAAGAAGCGCTTTCACTTTACGCACGAATGAATCGATGCTACCAGTACCATTTGCTTTTCCAATTGTGATCATACGCTCAATTGTAAACACAAGAACAATAAGAAAACAAGTCATTAAAATTGGTACAATAGGTCCTCCTTCGTGAACAATACCGAAATAATCACCTGGTTTTGGTCCTTTTTCGTGATCTCCGTCGATAAAGTGATCAGGAGCTCCTAAAACGAAAATGTAAACACAAAGGGCAATAACAAATAGTAGGGGGATTACCAATGCCGGGTTCAAACCACCTGAGCCTTTTGGTGCTGCATTTGCAGGCTTTGGTGCTGGTGCCGGAGTCGTTGCTTTCTTTTCCATCAGACTTACTTTTAAAGGTTAAATTGAGATTTTGGTTGTTAATTAAATAAAAGTTTTGGTTAAACCGTGTTTTTGTAAAATAAAATTTTGATTGTGGTGTTACGATTTTAAGTCCTACAAAAGTATGAGTTTTCCTTTTAAAAAAAAGCAAGCTTTTGACGGGTTTTTTTATTCTATATTTTTATTAACTGTCATTCAATTGTATAATTTTAAGATTACTACTTAAAATAATTTGCCGCTTAAATGCCTTTTTTTCCTTGATTAAGAATGATATATAAGTAAATTCAAGGCTTATATAAAATTGTACTATCCGCCTCAAATCCTGTGAACATCTTTTTTTAAATTGGCAAAAGCATTTTAAATTATTTTCTCATATGGGTTCAAAAGCAAATATTATTCGCCTTCTACTTATTTAAGATTATAATATTTTTAAGAATCTGTTGCCCAAAAATTATCAACTATACAAATTCGGATTATTTTTAAGTCAGGCAATCTGTTTTCATACCACCATTGTGCTTAAAAAAATGCACTTTCGTTTGAGTTCGCAAAAATGTGGTATTTTCGTGACCCGATTCGCCAGGAATTACGAACATAACAAATTCTTAATATTATGAAAATTGATCACGAGTCTCTTAAAAAAATTGCAGGTCTTGCAAAACTTCATGTAAAACCAGAAGAAGAGACTGCTCTACTTACCAGTATGGATAATGTTTTAACCTGGATGGAACAACTTAACGAAATAGATACCGAAAATGTTGAGCCACTTACCCATATTATGGAGGAAGTCAACAATTGGCGTGAAGATAAAGGTAATAACAGCCTTTCGAGAGAAGAAGCACTGGCAAATGCGCCAAGTAAAAATGACACCTATATAAAGGTACCCAAAGTGATTGAATAGGTTACCTTATATCAAACGCATCAGCGTCGAGATAAGCGGGGAAAGAATCTTTATAGCTTTGTAAAGCCAATCCGGAAAACCTGATTACCTTTTCAGATTCCTTATCGCCCATGTTAATAAGCGGTTCACCCAGAAAATCCAGCGCGACGGAGTCTCCCTGGTAATCAATCCCGTTTCCGTCCTGACCCGTCCTGTTAACCCCAACCACATAGCTGAGATTTTCAATTGCCCGTGCCCGAAGCAGAACGTTCCATGCATGCGCCCGGCGTTTCGGCCAGCTTGCGATATAAATAAGCAGATCATAAGGATTATCCGAAGAATTCCGGCTCCATACCGGAAATCTCAAATCGTAACAAACCAATGGAAAGATATTCCATCCTTTCCATTCCACGATTAATTGTGCATTTCCAGGCGTATAAGTATTATGCTCTTCCCCCATTCTGAAAAGATGGCGTTTGTCGCTGTGAACAAAAGATCCGTCCGGGCGGACGCACATTAATCGGTTATAGAAATTCCCTCCCTCCTTCACAGCAAAACTTCCAATAATTAAAGCCCCGGTCTGCAAAGCCATGTGCTTCATCCATTTGGTAGTCGTCATATTCATATGCTCAGCGATCTTCGTGTTCATCGTAAAGCCCGAATTAAACATTTCAGGCAAAACGATAACATCAGCGGGATGATCAATGGCAGCAATCTTTTCTTCAAGCGAAGAAAGATTTGCTGTTACATCTTCCCAAAATATATCTGTCTGAATAAGACAAACTGCAAGTTCGTCAACCATTGGAGTGGCCATACTGATCAGTTGGATACAAAAATTTTTATCTGCGGCCAGGAAAGCGCATACGGTAATCAGCATCCGTTTTTCCTTTTGAAATATCAGTCAGTTTCTTTTTGATCAACTGTTTTTTCAATGTTGGAAGATAATCCACGAAAAGTTTTCCAAGCAAATGGTCATATTCGTGCTGGATAATTCTTGCCGCCATGCCTTTATATTCTTCCGTGATTTCGTTCCAGTCCGTATCTCTGTAACGAATTACCAACCTTTCAGGTCTGTAAACATCGCCACGGATCCCGGGAATACTCAAACATCCTTCCTCGAAAGCCCATTCTTCTCCATCTTCTTCCAGAATTTCCGGATTGATAAATGTTTTTTTAAAACCTACAAGGCTCAAATCAACTTCGTCGTCGTCATCATCATCCTCATCTTTTTCGCTGAAAGGCGTTCCGTCGGCAACAAAAACACGGATATTTAATCCCACCTGTGGCGCAGCTAATCCTACACCATTGGCAGAATACATGGTTTCGAACATATCGGCCGAAAGCTTTTGAAGATCCATTTCATCTTTTTCAATAAAGCGGGTTTGCTTTCTTAATATAGGGTCGCCGTAGGCAACAATTGGGTAAATCATCTGATTAAAATATGAGATTTCTAAATATTAATTCTTTAACTAATTAACTACCTGCGACTTTCCATAAAGGATTGCAAAATAATGGTAGCACTGATCTTGTCTATATTTCCTTTTTCTCTTCTTTCACTTTTTTTGGAACCGCCGGCAATCATGGATTGTAAAGCCATTGACGACGTAAATCGCTCATCATGGGTATGAACCGGAATATCAGGAAAACTTTTTTTCAATAATTTTATAAAAGTATGCACTCTGGCCGCATTTTCGCTTTCTGTATTATCCAGTTTTCGGGGCATTCCTATCACAAATGCTTCGATAATTTCGGTCTGGGTATATTTTTTCAAAAAATCCAGCAAGTCATGTGTTCTTACCGTATCCAATGCCGTTGCTATAATTTGCAAGGGATCAGTTACCGCAATTCCTGTGCGTTTCGCACCATAATCAATAGACAGCAGACGAGGCATTTTTTAATCGATAAGTGAGTAGTCAAACTTTGACTAAAATAATTTTGCAAAGATAAGACCTTTCACTTAGCTTTCCCTGATTCAGTACGCGATAATAGATTTTGATACATGCATCACAGAATCCCATTATCTTTGCAGATATGATTGACAAGCGTTGGATACAAATCCCTGAATTACCCTCTGATCAACTTGAAGTTGCACGTGAACTGGCTGAGGCTTTAAAAGTGAATCCATTTTTGGCTACACTTCTGGTACAGCGCGGTGTTAAAGATTTTGAACAATCCCGCAATTTTTTCCGCCCTGATCTTTCACATTTACATGATCCATACCTGATGCAGGATATGGATATCGCTGTTGAGCGCTTATCAAAAGCTATTTCCAATGGCGAAAAAATCCTGGTTTACGGAGATTATGATGTTGACGGAACTACTTCTGTCACCCTGTTTTATGGATTTTTGAAAAAAATATATGACAACCTGGATTATTATATTCCGGACCGTTACAATGAAGGTTATGGCGTTTCCTGGCAAAGCATCGATTTCGCTCAGGAAAATGGTTTCAGTCTGATTGTTACACTGGACTGTGGTATTAAATCGGTTGACAAAGTTACAGAGGCGAATAAAAGAGGAATCGATTTTATAATCTGTGATCACCACCGTCCCGGTGATGAGCTGCCTCCGGCAATCGCTGTTCTGGATCCCAAAAGAGAAGATTGCTTATATCCTTACAAAGAACTGACTGGCTGCGGTGTCGGTTTTAAATTATTGCAGGCCTTTTGTATTCAGCACGATATTCCCCAGGAATCACTTTTCGAATATCTTGATTTACTGGTTGTTAGTATCGCCGCAGATATTGTGCCCATTACCGGCGAAAACCGGATTCTGGCTTATTACGGGCTTCAACGCCTGAATGCCGCACCGCGTGTGGGTATGAAAGCTTTGATTGATATTGCTGGAATTAAAGGTGTGCTGGATATAACCAATGTCGTTTTTGGACTTGGACCGAGGATTAATGCTGCCGGAAGAATTAAACATGCGAAAGAAGCGGTCAGGCTTTTACTATGCGAGGAAGAACAGGAAGCCGTCGATTTTGCTTATGAAATAAATCAGCATAATAGCGACCGCCGCACTTTCGACAGCAGCATAACGGAAGAAGCACTGGCCATGATTGAAGGTGATAACTGGTTTACAGAGGCCAGAAGTACGGTACTATATAAGGAAGACTGGCACAAAGGTGTGATTGGAATTGTGGCGAGCCGGTGTATTGAAAAATATCACCGACCAACGATTATCCTGACACAATCACATGGAAAAGCTGCCGGCTCTGCCCGTTCAGTGCCTGGTTTTGATGTTTATGAAGCGATTGAGGAATGCGCTGAACTATTGGAACAATTTGGCGGGCATACTTTTGCCGCAGGATTGACGATGCCGATTGAAAATATTGAAGCTTTTCGTGCCAAATTTGATCAGATTGTAAGCAGCAGAATTTTGCCGGATCAATTAATTCCCATGATCAATATTGATCTTGAACTGGAATTAAGTGCAATTACTCCAAAGTTTTACAATATTCTGCGCCAGATGGGGCCGTTCGGACCAGGGAATATGACGCCGGTTTTTGAAAGCAAAGAGGTTTCACTGGCTGGTCAGCCTACGATCATGAAGGAAAAGCATATTAAATTTGATGTAAAACAAAATGGCTCTCCGATTTTTACGGCCATTGGATTTGGTATGTCACAGTATTATCAGGATTTGATCAAAGGCAGAACATTTTCTATTTGTTACAACCTGGAAGAGAATAACTTTCGGGACAAAAAAACGTTACAACTATTCCTGAAGGATATTAAATTTAATTAGGCCGTTGCGTTTTTGAATTACTAAAATCGAACAATGATATTAAGAACCGAAAATCTGGTAAAAAAATACGGTGCCCGTCTTGTGAATAACAATGTGAGCTACCAGGTTGAACAGGGCGAAATTGTAGGATTACTTGGTCCGAATGGAGCAGGAAAAACGACGTCTTTCTATATGGCTGTTGGTCTGGTTAAACCAAACAGCGGAAAAGTTTTTCTTGACGACAGGGATATTACCGATCTTCCAATGTACAAACGAGCACGTTTGGGCCTGGGATATCTTGCACAGGAAGCTTCTGTTTTCCGTTCATTAACGGTTGAAGAAAATATACGGGCGGTTTTGGAAATGACTAACCTATCCAAAAGCGACCAGAAAGCGAAAGTGGAAGAATTACTCGAAGAATTTCACTTGCAGCACGTACGCAAAAGTAAAGGAATGGTTTTGTCGGGAGGAGAACGCCGCCGGACTGAAATTGCGCGCTCTCTTGCAGTAGATCCTAAATTTATTCTATTAGATGAACCGTTTGCCGGTGTCGATCCGATTGCGGTTGAAGATATTCAAAGTATTGTTGCCAAACTGAAAACCAAAAATATTGGTATTCTCATTACCGACCACAATGTGAATGAAACACTTTCAATTACAGACAGAGCATATCTTTTATTTGAAGGGAAAATTCTGAAACAGGGAAGTGCGGAAGAACTAGCGGAAGATGAACAGGTAAGAAGAGTTTATCTTGGACAGAACTTTGAATTAAAACGAAAAGTTTAATTTAAAAATGTCTCAAGCATAGAAAAGGGAACGCTCTGGGCACTCCCCCTCTTATAATTATTCACCATGAACTGTATTATTTTTTAGGGCACTTTTTACAGTATTTCCCTTTCTTTTTATAGTTTTTGCAACAATCCTTAAATACGCATTCATCGTTCAGAATCAGCGATTTTGACCATAAATTGATTGGCTCAACAAGTACTGTTGGTTCATTCGAAAGCAACGCGTTCATTCCATCTCCGTTATTGATGAGACAAATGTAGTATCTATTTAGAATCAGTCAAAAGCTTTTTAAAAATTATTTTGAACAAATCTAAATAGATCATGCAAATGATGGTGAAATACTGATTACAAAACAGGAAAAAGATCAGGGAATTTTTCGCCTTTTACGTCCGGATGGTTTATGAGGATTTACAAACCAATCTTTCCGATATTGTGCACCTCAATTATATATTAAAAAATGTGAAGGCCATAAATTAAAAAAGGTCCTTCCATATCATAAAGACTGGAAAGACCTTTTTAGCTGTTTTTAAAATCGAATTATCTTTTCTCCCAAATCTCGTGGATTGGCTTCCCTGCGGTATTTGTTCCTTTATAATCCCAAACGCCATTATCTAACTTAGCGTCAAAAACCTGCGTTGTTCCTACCCTGTTGTTATCGCTTGATAAAAACTCAATTCTTTCGGTATATTTCCCGTTTTTGAAAGTATAAGTTCCACCCCCGGTTTTGTAAAATATTTTTTCTACTGTATCAAAAACAATCCATTGGAAACGAGTTCCTGACAACAATTTAACTGCTTTTCGGGTACCAGTTAGCTGCGGTTTTAAATCGCCATCTTTATCAGAAACTTTCCAGGCTCCTGTTAAAGCTGAATTTCCTCCGTCATCAATTTTCATCCAAACCATGGCTTCGTCATATTTCAAAGTCAGGATTCCGTCTTTCATTGTTACCGTATAAATAATGGGAATACCAACCTTTGCTGTATCCGAAGGATTAAATTCCGGTGTGTAAGTCATCTGATCACCCTGAATTGTAAATGGCCCGCCCTCTGTTCTTTCGTAGGATTTGTTCAAAACACTGTAAGAAGCAATGATCATATAATTGTCTGTCACAATCAATGTGGAAGTACTACCAGTTGGCTCCTGAGATTTCCATGCACCCTTTGGTGATTGGGCCATTACCACCGCGCTGCATAAAAAGAATGTAAAAATAAGAAGATGTTTCATTCGATATTTAGTTTACGTTTATCATCAAAGCGTATCAAAAGTATGCCAGGGCGCTCTGGAAAATCCTTTATTAATCATACCTTATCATTTCAAAACTTCTCTCAGAACTTCCAGCGAGCGGATTTCACCAAGGGAATCCATGTGGATTTTATAAAAGAAAATCAGTTTTTCGAGAATATCCACCCGACGGTTACGGTCAAGCAAAACAGAGATTCCATAAGGGTTATGCAGCAGATATTCCGTTGCATTTATCTCTTTGGCATCAGCAATTTGCGGAAAATGATTTTCCTTTAATTCATTTTCCAGATCTTCTATCGTTTCCACACCAAAGCCGAGATAAGAAGCATATTGAAGTAAGAACTGAATATGAAAATTTTCAAATCCATCTTCGGCTTCATCCAGATATAAAACCGAATCCTCAATAAACTGAAATAAAGGCTCATTTGGCTCTTCTTCTCTCAGCGTTTTCCCCAGAATTTCAGTAACAAATAAAGCCAGACTGGATTTAAAAACATCATAGGGCAGACTTTGAAATGGTGCATAACATTTAAGTTCAGAGATCCGGTGAATTGTCGCCTCTTTACTTTTATGATATACAACCATATCAAGCAAGGTAAGTGGCTGAAAGAGAGCAATTCTATTCGTCTTGGATTTACTGCTTCTCACACCATTTACAATATAACTCTGTATACCAAAGGCTTCCGTATAGACCTTCGCAATAATGGAAGACTCACGATAACGGATATAATTCAGGGCAATTCCTCTGGTTTTGTATAACATACTTACCGTTTATGCTTTTTTGGAATAAAAAATCCTGTTACACCAGAATATATCCTATGTGTGCCTGAATATTATCGCAGTATTAACAAATTAATTAAAAAAATTTAAAAACTTTTTTCGAATACTGACTTCAGACTTACCCTCTTAATATATAAATAAATGATGTTAATCTTTTCATAAACATAGCACATTGTAGCCGCCACGCCGATATAGAATACTTGTATCATTTTAATATCCACATAACCTTAAAAAATCAGACGTATTCGAAGTTTTTTAAGAGAAAGGATTTGTACCTTTATTCTGGGTTTACGAACTAACGACGATTTTCGTTCGTTAACAAATTATTAAAAGGAATAAGATTTGCAGCCAGCAAATGTTCATATTTCTAACTCATTATTCTTCTCATGAGCGACGCCATAAAGCATGAGTGCGGTATAGCACTTATCCGTCTAAGAAAGCCATTTCAATACTATATTGACAAGTACGACACGCCGCTATATGCCGTGCACAAGCTTTCAGTAATGATGGAAAAACAGGTTAACCGGGGACAAGATGGAGCCGGAGTTGCCAACATCAAAATTGATGTTCCACCTGGAAAGCGCTATATCAGCAGATACAGATCCGTTGAACCTCAGCCACTTACCGACATCTTCTCGAAAATTCACAAGAAATTCCGGAAAGGACTGAAAAATAACAAAGAGCGTATCACAGATGCTAAATGGTTACAGGAAAACCTGGCATTTACCGGAGAAGTCTGGCTTGGACATTTGCGTTATGGAACGCATGGCACGAATGAAGTAGAGAACTGTCATCCGATGTTACGTCAAAGTAACTGGAGAAGCCGGAATCTGGTAATGGCAGGGAATTTTAACATGACCAACGTAGACGAACTTTTTGGAAAACTGGTATCCTTAGGCCAGCATCCAAAAGAAAAGGTTGACACGGTTACGGTTATGGAAAAGATCGGACATTTCCTTGATGAAGAAAATCAGCGCGTCTTCGATCGTTTCAAAGGAATATATGAAAATCCGACCTTATCGGATGTTATTGAAGAAAATATTGACTTACAAAGATTGCTTTACAGATCCTGCCGTGATTTTGATGGCGGATATGCCATGTGCGGTTTAACAGGATACGGAGCTTCTTTTGTAATTCGTGACCCCGCCGGAATTCGTCCAGCTTTTTATTATGCAGATGACGAAGTGGTTGTCGTTGCATCTGAAAAACAGGCAATCAAGGCAGCATTTAATGTTGAATATTCCCAGATTCAGGAAATTACGCCTGGCTCGGCACTGATCATTGACAAAAACGGAGAGTATAACGAATTCCCGATTTTGCCGCGTTTGGAAAAACGCTCATGCAGTTTCGAGCGAATCTACTTTTCAAGAGGTACTGATCCGGATATTTATTACGAGCGCAAGCAACTTGGAAAACTGCTGATCCCGCAGATCTTAAAAGAGATCAATTATGATCTTGAAAACACTATTTTCTCTTATATTCCAAATACAGCGGAAACCGCCTTTTTAGGAATGATTGAAGGATTGGAAGAATATCTGGCGAAAAAAAGAAAGCAGGCCATTATGGATGGAATTCTTTTTGAAGCTGATCTTGAAAAAGTACTTTCTTTCCGTCCGCGTATTGAAAAGCTGGTGACCAAAGATGTGAAATCCCGGACTTTCATTACGGCTGATGCGCTTCGTGATGATATGGTTTCCAGTGTTTATGATACCACTTTTGAGGTTGTCCGTAAAAACGTGGATACTGTGGTAATTATTGATGATTCAATTGTTCGCGGTACTACGCTTGAAAAAAGTATTTTGACAATGCTTGACAGATTGCAGCCTAAGAAAATAGTCGTTGTATCTTCTGCACCGCAAATCCGCTTCCCTGACTGTTACGGTATTGACATGTCAAAAATGAAAGATTTTGTTGCTTTCAGAGCCGTATTGAAATTGCTTGAAGACCGTGATATGGATTATTTACGCGAAGATGTTTATACACAAGCTGTTGCGTCGATTGCTACAAAAAATTCATTCCATACCAATTATGTAAAAGCACTTTATGATCCTTTTACAGACGAGGAAATTTCGAATTCAGTTGCCGAAATTATTCGTCCAAAAGATCTGAACGCTGAACTTTCTGTTATTTTCCAGACCGTTGATAATCTTCATAAAGCTTGCCCGAACCATGTTGGTGACTGGTACTTCACAGGAAATTATCCAACACCTGGCGGAAATAAAGTAGTGAATAAAGCATTTGCAAATTCGCACGAAGGGAAGCTGGAAAGAGCTTATTAATAGAAGAATTTCTTATTATATTTTTGATAACCGTCCGCAGTCTGGACGGTTATTTTTTTGTTAAAACGTTAATTACGGTTAAATTCAAAAATAACTTCTAATTTGGCATTTTAATAAAAACCTAAATCTATATGACTCAATTTAACAAATTTTGTTTTAGTAAAATTTTATCTTTTCTGTTTATCATCACGCTGACAAGCTTTTCATCCAATGCACAAACAGCTGCAACAACCGGAAGCCTGAAAGATATTAATTTCCTGGATGGACGCTGGAAGGGCAATTATAATGGCGGAACGATCGAGGCTTCCTGGACTGCACCGGAAGGTGATAATATTGTTGGATTTATCCGTATGGTGAAAGATGGGAAAGCCACACTTTATGAATTATTCGCTTTTGAGCAGACAGAAAAAGGCCCCGTGGCGCATGTGAAACATTTCAAACCAGGCATGATTTCCCTGGAAGAGAAGGAAGTTTCGGATACTTATAACTTTATTGAAGCAAAGAAAAACCAGGCTCTTTTTGAAAAAGATGATATATCGGTTCGAATTATTTACGAAAGAAGAACACAGAATCAACTGGTGATCAGAAGAGGAAAACTTGAAAACAACAAGTGGGAATTTATGGATCTGTTTGTTTTTAACCGTATTCCTTAATTTTTAAGGATCAGATAGACGCCTGCAATTAATAATAATCCGCCGCAAATTCTGGGAAGACTTATTGGATGTACAGCAAAACCTTGCAAGCCGTAGTGGTCTATGACCATTGCGGCTAACATTTGTCCGGCTATTACCAGACAGATTAAATTGGCTGGACCAATGTCTTTCACAATAAAAATAACGGTGACAACGTAGAAGGCCCCTAAAAATCCGCCTGCGTATTTCCACAGGCTTACGTCGCGGAATGTGGCTAAGGTGGGTACAGGATTTTGGTTAAAGAATGGAAAGGCTACTAACAAAACGAAAAGGCCAAAGCTGAATGAGGTAATTGCAGCCATCAATGGATTTCCCAAAGCGACACGAAGTTGGGCATTTACACCAGACTGCAATGTATTAGCCATTCCAATCATAAAAGCCAGTGCCAGGAATAACCAATTCATGATAAAAGAAGATCTAAATTCATTTTACTTTTTATTGCTTTAACTCATTTACCTTATCAGGATCCACAGACCGGAAATGTCCGTAAACACGCAGAATTATCGCAAGTGCTACCGTAACTTCTGCCGCTGCAACAACAATCACAAAGAGCGCGAAAAGCTGTCCGCCGATTTTTTCAGGGTCATGGCGACTGAATGCGATCAAATTAAGATTGACTGCATTAAGCATTAATTCAATACCCAATAAAATTCCGATTAAATGCTTTTTGGTTATGGCAATGGCCAGGCCAATGCTAAATAATGCAGCTCCAACGATCAGATAATGTTCTACCGGAATATTAATCATGAGCTGGATTTCTGTTTAAGGCAAGGTAAGCGGCGCCAACTAAGGCAACGAGTAAAAGTATGGCAGCAATTTCAAAAGGTAAAAGATGGCTTGTCATCAATTCAACACCAATTGTTTTTAATGTTGACCTTGAAGTATTGGTTTCTCCGGTCATCTTAAAATTTGAAATTGCGATAATATATGACAGAAAACCGAACAAACCTGCGCCCACGACAAATCCGGAAAACTGTCTGGTTATAGATACCATCACCCGGTTTGGTGTTGATGAAACTGCCGTTCTATCTGTCTGCTGCGTTAACATGATACCAAAAATAAGCAGCACCAAAATTCCTCCTACGTAAACCATAATCTGCGTTACGGCAAGAAAATCAGCTCCTGCCAAAACATACAGCGCAGCAACGCCCAGAAATGTAAGAAACAAGGCAAAAGCTGCATATATAAGGTTTTTTGAAAACAATATAAAAAGCGCCGATACAATCGCTAATCCCGAGAAAGCATAAAAAGCAGCTATTTCCATTTATCTCAATATAAATTATTCCTGATCCGGAGATTTTGGTTTTGGTTTCATCGTCGGGCGAAACGCCGGTTTCGGCTTTGGCGTTTCCTCCTTTGCTTCCGGTATATCCTGATCCGTTTTATTTTCAACAGTTGTTTCCGGCACATTTTCATCAGTCGGCTCAACCTTTGGCTTCATTGTTGGACGAAATACCGGCTTTGCTTTCACTTCTTCATTTTCTACTTTTTCTGCCGCCGGCTCCGGGATTTCAGAAACCGGTGTTTTCGGTCTCATTGTTGGACGGAAAGCAGGTTTTGCAGCAACAGGTTCCAGTGAAATTTCAGGAATTATTTCAGCAGGTTCAGAAGCTTCAACCTTCGGTTTCATTGTTGGACGAAATGCTGGTTTGGCTTTCACTTCTTCATTCGCATCTTTTTCAACTGCTGTATCCGGAATTTCAGAAACCGGTGTTTTCGGTTTCATAGTTGGTCGAAAAGCAGGTTTGGCTTTTATTTCCTCACTTTTTACGTCTTCACCCAATACTGATTCTTCTGAATTCGTAGCTGGTTTAGGCTTCATTGTCGGTCGGAAAGCTGGTTTCGCCTGAGCAGTTTCTTCCTGATTCGAAACCGTAGATTCAGCTTCGGGAGCCGTATCTGTTTTAGGTTTCATAGATGGCCTGAAAGCTGGTTTTGCTTTCGGAGCCTCACCAGGTACTATATCACTTTCTTCTTTTACTTCCTCTGGGAGAACCCTCGGTTTCATCGTAGGTTTAAAAGGCAATTTAGCCGCCGGTTTTTCTATAATTTCTTCCGAAGTTTCATATGTTTCAGACTTGGCTTCAACCGGAGCGGGTTTGCGTGGCTGGAAAACAGGTTTTGGTCTTGGAGTTTCTACCTCCGGAGATTCCTGTTTCGCAACAATTTCTTCTTGTTTTGGCTTGATTGTAGGCTTAAAAGCAGGACGCTCGGCAGGTATCTTTGCAGTAACTTCCGAAGGCACAGCCGGTTTTTGTGCAGCTTTTAGTGCCTCTTTTTCTTTTTGGAATTGTTCAAGTAAATCTCGTTTCTCCTGTGCTTCATCAGCGGTCAGATTTCCGAAATTATAAACCATATCCCGGATATCGAGTTCGCTATAATCGAAAGTTTTTGTCATTGTAAGACATTCCGTCGGGCAAACCGTTGTACAAAGTCCGCAGTAGCAGCACTTTGCCATATCAATATCAAATTTAGCAGCATATAGACGGATCGGGGAACCGTCTGAAGCACGGCCCACTTCTTCAATTGCTTTGATAGGTTCAATTTCAATGCAATCAACCGGACAAACCTTTACACACTTATCACAAACAATGCAATCGTCTATCTCATTATGCAGGCGGTATCTTCCATTGTCCGGAATCGGGATTGTTTCCTGAGGATATTGAATGGTAACCATCCCATCCTGCATATCATAAAAATTACCTGAGCGGATATCATTATTCGTCCGACGTTTTCTTGCATCAAACAAATGGCGCAACGTCAGTTTCATACCCGTTAAAGTGGTACTGATTCCCTCTGATATATTTTTAAAGTATGTCGACAACGTTAGCAGGTCTCAATTTTCAATTCATAACTAGATCCGGAAAACCCGGAAATAAGCCTATTACAAAGATAGAGTAATCTATTAAAAAACTTACTTTTCAACAGGAACACCTTCCAATATGGCCAATAATTCTTTTTGCACCGAAAGTGTTTTATCGACCGAATACCATTTGTGAATATCCTCAGCGAATTCTTTGAAGGGTTTGTCAGGATTTTCTTTGTATTGCTCCATCATATGCTGGGCACCAGCTGGACGTGGTCCCCAATCAAAAATCTCGTTAAATTCGCCATCAACCGCAATCAATTTTGGAATAGAACGCCCTCCATTTGTAAGATACTGATCCATAACATCCGGATTTTCATCCCTTAAAATCAATTGAAGGCTAATCAACGGATTCAATTTTGCAATGGTAGCCAGAACAGGAATATTTTGTGCAGCATCTCCACACCATGCTTCCGTCAAAACATACCAGGTTTGAGGTGACTTAATCTGATTTACTGCTACTTTTAAACTTTCACTTAATACAACCGTTTTGTTCAAACGCTGCATTCTATGCAAATTCAGCCTGGTGTAATGGTTTAAATCTTCTGATTGTTTTGGACCGGTTGTTCTTTGTTCCTTAACAACCAGTTCCATCAATAACATATAATCGGAATAAGAATAAATCGTTCTTTCTATTCCGCTATTAAATAACTCTGACAGGTTCTTCATGTGTGAATTTTTGTACATAGAAAAAACCATAACCTGCTCATTTCAGTTCAGACGATACGGTTCAAATATTTACTATAATCCGTTTGTTCGGCGAAATAATCTTCATTCATTAAGGGAGAAGTAAATAAAAAATCGGCTGTGGCGCGGTTTGAGGCAACAGGAATATTCCAGACAACACATAAGCGCAGTAAGGCCTTTACATCCGGATCATGCGGCTGAGCGGACATGGGGTCCCAGAAAAAGATCAGCAGATCAATTTTTTCTTCTGCAATCATTGACCCAACTTGCTGATCGCCCCCAAGCGGACCGCTCAAAAGAAGCAAAACCGGTTGATTTAATAAAGCCTCCAATAATTTACCTGTTGTTCCGGTAGCGTATAAAGTACTTTTTGCCAGAAGCTCACGATTGGCCAACGCCCAATCCAGCAGTTCAGTTTTGCGATTATCGTGGGCTACCATTGCAATGCGTTTGCTGGAAGCTATTTTTCTGATATGTGACATTATAAATTAATTTACATGTCGCCAATATACTTCAAATATGTCTTTGCCAGAACTTCGCGGTCAAAATGATTTTTTACGTAAGAATATCCATTTTCGCCCTGCCGATCGATAAGTGCAGGATTTGCCAGATAAAATCTGATCTTATGAGCAAAGTCTTGTGCATTTTCCGGTTCAACAAATAAACCTGCATCTGCTTCTTCGATCAACTTTCTTGAAACTCCATCAATAACCATCAAAACAGGCTTTTTACAGGATAAGTAGTCAAAGGTCTTATTGGAATAAATAGTTTTAAAAATTTCTGTTTTTTTCAAAACGGACAAGCCGACATCGGATGCCAGAATATATTTAAACACTTCATTTTTTGATACAGAATCGAAAAAAAGGATATTTTTAAGTTGCCTCCTGTTAATTTCATCAATCAAGTTTTTCTTTTCCGAACCATTTCCAATAAGCATGAAAACAACATTGGTATCAACGAGCAGTTCCGCGGTTTCCACAACCTGAATCAGATCATTTGCAATTCCATGCGCGCCGACATAGATTATCACAAATTTGTCTTCAAGATTATGCGTTTTGCGAATTGGATAAGGATCAAATGATGTAAGTAATTTGTCAGAAAAAATAAAATCTGCACCGTTTGGAATACAAACAATTTTGTCTGCCGGAACCTGTTTTTGTTTGATCAAGATTTCCTGAAAGGCAGGTGTTAAAACACAAATCCGTTTTGCTTTTTGATACATCAGTTTTTCGAACCAGAATGAAAATCGAATTAAATAGCTGTTTTTTAATACGCCAGTTTCAATGGCAGATTCCGGCCAAAGATCTCTGACTTCAAAAACAAAAGGGATTTTCTTCCACCAACCCAAAAAAATTGCGATAAGTCCAACAAACAATGGTGGAGAGGTGACGATGATCATGTCGTACTTTTCTTTTGTAATAAATAGCCCTGCCAGCGTTCCGGATACTACAAATGAAAGAAATGACCAAAGGCGGCTTGAAAAAGTTTTACTGCTCGTAGTAACATGACAACGAATTACTTTTACGGAATCTCTATTCCTGGAAACATGAAAATATTTGTCGTCATATTTAACTTTCGAATTTTCCATATAATGCGTCATTCCGGCCAGAACCGTCATTTCATGCCCTTCCTCAGTCCAGATTCTAGTCATTTCATTCCAGCGGGAGCCGCCACCCTCATGATCTTCAAGAAAAAACTGATGTATCAATAAAATTCGCATCGCTGGCTTTTTCTTTAAATTTTATACAAATCTCTGTTTTTATATACCGCTCCGTCGTACTGTAAACTATCCGGTGCGCCATTTCTTTTTCTCCATAGTTATCAGAAAACCAGCCTTCAGTCTTGGATAATTTGATCATACTTCCCTCCTTTAAAAAGGCATTGATCATAAATTTTTCAAAAAACGCCGGATATGGATGCCAGATTTGGTGCATAATGATTTCCGTTGGCGCATTTTCAATCCAGTCTTCAATGATCCAATGCAGTTCCCTTTTCAATTTTGTCACCCTGCGTTTGTGAATAATGTTTTTTCCAATTTCCTTATAACCCTCAAACCATCCTTCAAAAATCACCGAATCTTGTTCTTCCTTCCAACCGGCCTCACTTTTTTCAATCCAGTTATACCATATGAATCTTTTCCCTTTTCTCATCTGGTCAAAATTTCCAAGCATTACCGTGTTATGAGACGCCGTTCCTGAAAAGTAACTCGTCCATTTTTTATCTGTATTATATTGAAAAGATCCTGCATCCCGTAAAATATTTTCACCATCAACCCAAACGTCCAGATGTAGGTTATCCGACTGAAACGGACGGTTCTGGTAACTTCCACAGCGAAGAAATGTTATGGTGTTATCGTCGTTTAAAACATAATAACCCCCATTTGGAAAAGATGAAATTTGAAATTCCTTTTTCAATTCTACCTTTTTACAAACAGCCGAATTTAGACCAAGCCAAAAACTTTCCTCTTCCCATCTCCCACCGTTATAAATGGGCTTTTCTTCCAGAACCGTTGACAAAGCCATTAATTGCGGCCGAAAATCCCGGAAATGACAATCCGTTAGTGGGAAAAATAAAGCACCATCATTATTACCATAATTTGGAAGCTGACCAGATTTGCTATCCTGGCAAGTTTGAAGAAATTTCAAAGATTTTCCTGCCCGTTCATACACAACCCTATCCCAGGTTTCCTGATTCAAATGTGCAAGTCTGATTGCCCATGTCAACAGCTGAACGGCAACCCGATGATAATTCATGGAAAATTGAAGAAAAGTGCCGTCTTCATAAATCTGATAAGCAATTTCCTCTGCAAACCACTTTTTCCCATTTTTCCTCCATTGCTCACTTTCATCAAAAAACGGGTATAACAAACCAATTAAATACAAACCCCATGTCTCCGTGAGGGCATGATTATTCCGGACCGCAATGCGTGAAAAATCAATGTTTTCAGCCACGTGCCGCATTTGTTGGTAAATACTATTCAAGATTTTCGAAATAAGCCGATCATCAAGAGCAGATGATTTTTTGTAATACTGTAAAGCGAAAGTCCAGTTCAAAATCCGGAGGGTAATTTCCTGGCTACACTGCCAGTTCGGGCCACAGTTGACCGGATTGTTATCAATCCAGTCTTCAATTTTGAAGAAAACGGTTTTAGATTGATCTCTCCCAAAATGATGGTCGTAGCGTATCAGGTCATACAAAAAAGTAAAACGCGATTTTTCCCATACATACTTTATATCACCGGATTCACGAGACAAATCTGGTATATCGGCCCAGTGTTTTTTGATGTTATACTGAAATCCGTTTTCAGGATTTGTCAGCCAGTCAGAAGTAGAAAAACTTTTTGACCCAAAATGCATATACCTGCTTTGTAAAATCGCTTCAACACGTTTTGCCAACATCCGGTAATCAATAGGCCCGCCTTTAAAAGTTGTTTCATGAAAATGATTTGAAAAGAAAAAATTTACCGGGAGATTTCGCCAATCTTCGAGCGTTATCATTTTCTTTTCAGGCGGATTAACAGGAAACCGGAATTTTAGTATCCGGGTTTTTCTTTGGAACTCAAACCAGATCCGGAACATAAAATAATGCCAGCCCATATTTTTAACAAGCTGAAAAACATCCGGCAAAAAATTAAAAAGCGTTTTCAGCTTTCGAACAAACTGTTTCATTAAAAGTATGTGTATGGATAAGCGACTTTTCAGCTGTCAATTATATTGAATGCAGGACAACAAACTGGATGCAGGTTAGTTAAAGTTCTATTTTTATCATATTGGAATAAAACGCGGGCAAAAAGTAACGGGCAAAACAACGTTGAATGGCTCTCCATTTTAAATTTAACTGTACCTTAATACCCAATTCTAATTTTGGTTTTAATTTGTGATCATGATTTCCAACACCTCTTCCAGATATACCACGCCGGTTTTAAAAAAAGATCAACCTGACGATACCTATAAATTTCAGCCCTTACCATCTCCTTCCGGCCAGTATCCATATCGGTTGACTTTGCAGGAAATTGTTCCAAATGTCAATACTGAAAAAACAATATTTCATATGCTGGGTGATACCGGCAGTATCGGAAGACCAACTTTTCAACATCTGGTAGCAAGTGAAATGGGTCGGCAATATGAAACAAGTGAAGATCAACGTCCACAGTTTTTATTTCATTTGGGCGATGTCGTTTATAGTTTTGGTGAAGCGAGCCGTTATCAAACACAGTTTTTTGAACCATATGAAAAGTATCCCGGACCAATATTTGCCATTGCCGGAAATCATGACAGTGATGTAAATCCAAACGCTACACCATACAAAAGTCTGGATGCTTTTAAAGCCGTGTTTTGTGATTCTGAACCGAGAGCAGTAAGTTTCAGCGGTGGGGTGGATCGTAAAAGTATGGTTCAGCCAAATATTTACTGGACTCTAAAAGCACCGCTCGCAAACGTTATTGGCTTACATAGCAATGTTCCAAAATTTGGCGTGATCACACCTGAGCAACAAAAATGGTTCAAAGAAGAGTTAATTGCTGCGGATAAAGAAAGACCGCATAAGGCATTGATTTTATGTTTGCATCATGCACCTTATTCCGCCGACATAAATCATGGTTCGAGTATCCCGATGATCACACTTCTTGAAGAGATTTTTGAAGAAACGGGCGTGAGACCTGATATTGTATTTAGCGGCCATGTGCATAATTATCAGCGTTTCACAAAGAAATATAAAGATGGCTTAGTTGTCCCCTTTATTGTGTCCGGTGCCGGAGGTTATGATGAACTTCATCCGGTTGCCTTAAAAAGTGATCCGCGCTTTACGAATGACAGCGATCTGTTTGAAGGATTAAATCTGGAAACTAATTGTGGAGACAAACATGGCTTTCTGAAAATCGCCATTGAGAAGAGTAGTTCAGGATTGACTTTGAAAGGAGAATACTACACGATTCCGCATGAGGAAAAAATGGATAATACAATGCGGGCATCACTGGCGGACGAATTCGAACTTCATCTTTAACCCTGTTAAAACAAAAAAAGCAAATCATTTCTGATTTGCTTTTTTAATGTGGGCCCTGCTGGATTCGAACCAGCGACCCCCTGCTTGTAAGGCAGGTGCTCTGAACCAACTGAGCTAAGAGCCCTCACGGGAATTCAAAATAATGACTTTTTTTCAGCTTTCTGAGAAAAAGTAAAACGAGTTATTGCTAACTCGTTTTCTTGTGGGCCCTGCTGGATTCGAACCAGCGACCCCCTGCTTGTAAGGCAGGTGCTCTGAACCAACTGAGCTAAGAGCCCCTCTTGTCATCATTCGGGAGTGCAAATATGCACGACTGATTTTCTATATCCAAATTATCCACAGAAAAAATTCCAAATATTTTGAATATTTTTTTCAACGAACTGATTATCAGAATTCTCTTTATTCGAAATTTAAATATAGAGTTACGGTATGTGTGGTAAGTTTTCCGATCCCCACAGCACTTGAATTTTTGGATGGATTCAGCACATTTTTCAAACCTGTGGAAAATCTTAATTCAGGAGCAAACTTGAAAAACTCAAAAAACCGTTCATAACCTACACCATAATCAAGTGTGAAATCAGACGTTTGTGTATCAAGCCGACCACCAGCACTTCCAGTTCCGGCCGTACTTTTTTTCACATTTGTTTCAAGCCCCAGCGTGACACCGGCAATCATATACATACGCGTATTGACCCTCCTTTTGGATTTATACTTTACAAGTAACGGTATTTCCAGCCAGGTAGACTCGCGTTTATCAATTTTGTCAGGACTGTTGGGATAACTATATTTAATCTGACGTTCATAAAGTGATACTGATGGTGTTGTCCGGATATCAAACCTTTCACTCAGATAAGCATTCAGAATAAAACCCATCCGAAAAGCCGTTTTCATTGGTGACTGGATCAGATAAGCCGAGTCTCCGGGAATAAAAGAATCGCTATGGCGAATGTTATAACTCGTAAACGGCATCGCAAACAAAATCCCATAGTGGATAGGTTTGTCGTCATAATATTCTAAATGCCGGCGCACATAACCTTGTCCCTGCGCCTTAACTTCCTGTGAAATAACACAGAGAATAGCAAAACTGATAATTATTTTTGTCCTGTATAAATGGAGCAAATCCCGAAGGTTAATGGTATGCATTTGGTATTTTTAAAACCTGCTTTTTTATAAATTTCAAGAAAAGCCTCACCATCCGGAAATGCCTGAACGGATTCAGGCAGGTAGGTATAGGCTGAACTGTCCTTTGAGACGGTCTTTCCTATGGTTGGTAATATATATTTAAAATAAAAATTGTAAAACTGCTTGAAAGGGAAAGCGCGCGGTTTCGAAAATTCAACAACTACACAAGTTCCGCCCGGCTTCATAACCCGGTTCATTTCAGTCAGTCCGGCCAACAGATTCTGATAATTACGTACTCCAAACGAAACGATAACAGCATCAAAATAATTGTCTTGAAAAGACAAACTTTCAGAGTCTCCGCTTTGCAAGGTGATGATATCCTGTTTGCCCAATTTTGCAATTTTCTCACGTCCAACAGCCAGCATACCTTCTGAAATATCAACCCCGTAAATTTTTTCCGGATTAAGAGAAAGTGCTTCAATTGCAAAATCACCTGTTCCGGTAGCGATATCCAGAATGATTTTCGGCTGCTGTTTTTTAAGCAGTTTTATAGCACGTTTACGCCAGTAGATGTCCACTCCACCACTAAGTACGTGGTTCAATAAATCATATTTTGGCGAGATGTTATCAAACATTTCTGCTACCTGCTCACGTTTGCTTCCGTCCTTATCTTTATAGGGTACTACACTCATTTTTGATTAGCATAAAATTAGAAGTACAAAACTAACAGATATTTATTGGTTATGGTTTTGCTGCATATATGTAAAGTTTGCATAAAGCACTGATTTTAAAGAGAAACAGCAGAATAAAAATCACGATAGTTTTATATTTGTTCCAATACCACACACACGTACTGATTATGATTCGCAAATTTTTACAATTAATTGTATTTATTGCCATATCGTTTACGGCTAATGCTCAGTATAAAAATAGCTGGAAAGAAGCGTATGAAAAATACAAAAGTGGCCATTCAAGGCAAAAAACCATTTCTCGCTATGCTTTGACGGTTCGGGGCGGACTTACCCAATTTTATGGAGAACTCGGGCAGCAGGACATGCCGGCCATGTATAGTATCGAAGTCAACAGAGCTTTTAACAAAACACTTTCGCTCAGCATGCAGTATTCTATGGGAAAACTTGGCGGACAAGATGTTTCCTTTTTCAATTCTTATTTTATCAACGAATATAACGCAATCGAACTACTTGCTAAATGGAATCTGACCAAGCAATTTGTTTCTGGTTATGATGGAGAATTTAATATAAATCTATATACCGGTATTGGGTTAATGATGTTTAGTGCCAATGCTTTTGATATTAAAACCAACAATTTGTTACGGTTCACAAACAGCAAAACAAGCGCAAGAAATCCACTTTTTTTGCGTTGGGGAAAGCCGCATGGAAAATGGGGAATCAAAAAAACGAATGAGCGAATTATTCCAATCGGCACTTCGTTTGACTATAAATTGTTTGAAAAATTGATTTTCGGTTTTGATTACCACTTTTATTTTGTGAGAAGTGATAAAGTTGACGCTACCTCAGGTATGCGTTTTATCAATCCCGAAGAGGCAGATTCTTACAGCAAAACGCCAAATGATAAATTCAGTTTTCTGGCCTTGTCGGTCACCTATAAGTTTAGCAGTAACGCAAAAAGAAGGCGACGCTAAATTGTCAGTTTTTTAAGACATTTCATCATAAATTTTTAATCTTTCTCCCTTTGGCCTCAATTGAATATAAATTTTATCCTACATTACTTAACCTTTATGACCGATATCAAAAGGGTTATATCGAAAAAGCTGATTTTCTGAACCGGATCAACCGCGTACCAATCCCGCAAACAGAATCGCAGGCAAAAGGATCATCTTTTGAAGAAGCGGTTATTAAAGGTATTAATGAAGAATTTTTTGACGCCGAAATTCTTGATAAAGTTCGCGCACTACTTCCCCGTCCGATGATGAAGACACAGGTTTATTGCGAACATCAGCTTGATAACGTCTTGCTATATGGCTATGTTGATGTTATTGGAAAAACATTGGCGGTCGATATCAAGACAACCAATAATTATCAACCTGGTCGATTTGCGCATAGCCACCAGAACTTTTATTTACCAGCGCTGCGATCCAAAGGAATCAGAACATTACGCTATGTTATTACTGATTTTCAGGAGGTGTACCAGGAAAATTATGACCAGACAATTGATTTTTCAATCCAGGAAATTCAGATCAAATTATTTTGTGATTTTCTGGAAGAGCATCGGGGAGAAATAACGGATGGGAGGATTTTCGGGAAGTGAAATGACTTAAATGTAATCTCTTTATTTGATATCAAGGCTCGTAAAGCACAAATGTCAAACCAGACACCTGCCCAAATTGTTTGTCGGCTGAAAGAAGTGGGACACCCAGGAAAATAGCGGTGGCTGCAATAATTGCATCGGGTAATTTTAAAGAATAATTACGACGGATCTGTTTTGTAATTTCTTTGATGCCGGCATTAATATCAACAATAATACACTCCTCCAAAAATAACTCAACCCAGGTTTCCTCTTTTAGAGTAATTCCTTTAAATCCTAACAGTTCAAGTTCATTGATAAAAGATGCGTAGGTTTCAACATCTTGCAAAATTGAACCCAAATTTTTATCCCCTTTAAATAAATAAAGAGCAATGTTAGTATCTATCAGAACCCTACTCCCATTCATCACGCATCCGCTTTTGAATGACTAAAGGATCTTCTTTTAAATTCAATGCTCCAACATATTTTTTAGCATTTAGCCTTTTCTTGCCTTGGGGCAAAGTACCCTGAGGAAGTATCTCTTCCAGACGTTGACCCTTTTTAAGTATGAATACCATTGTTTTATGATTTTATATCAACAAGTTAACAAATAACTATGGGCAACACAAAACTATTAATGAATTTCAGTTTTAGCTAAAACAAAAAATCCTGCCAGAAATTTTTCTGACAGGATCTTGTGGTGATGGACGGAATCGAACCGCCGACACAAGGATTTTCAGTCCTTTGCTCTACCGACTGAGCTACATCACCAGCTCAACTCGTTCCCTTTGGGACTGCAAAGGTAGAATTTGGATTTGTTTTTCCAAATTGTTTTAGAAAATAATTTGGAAAAATTTTTATGACTTTATCTTCACTGAGTCTTATGGCACTGACTTTCTTTAACTTAACTCGCTCAAAAAAATTTATTTATTTTTAAACTTGTAACTAAATACATTTTTATCATATTTGCTTTTAGTATGCTTGCATACTAATTGGAACAATCACCGTTATTGTAGCAGCAAACCTGATTCCTATGGTCATAATCCAGCAGATCATCTTTTTAGCAATTCTCGGAATTGTTGGCTGGCTGATTTTTAAGCGAGCCAGCCTGATTCGAAATACGATCTTGTTAGGTCGTGATGAGGACCGTACAGATCAACCTGCCATGCGTTTTGCGACTATGCTTCGCGTCGCCTTCGGACAAAAGAAGATGTTTGACAGGCCGCTGATTGGTGTTATGCATTTTGTAGTTTATGCCGGTTTTCTTCTTATTAACATCGAAGTCCTAGAAATTGTATTGGATGGAATACTTGGAAAACACAGGCTTTTCGCTCCTTTTCTTGGCTCATTTTATACCTTTTTGATCAGCTTTTTTGAATTTCTTGCCATTGGCGTTTTAGTAACGTGTCTTATATTTTTGATCCGCCGCACGATCTTAAAGGTTGAAAGATTTCAGTCTTCCCGACATAGAGAAATGAACGGCTGGCCGCAGCTTGACGGGAAAATCATTTTAATTTTTGAAATTGTTTTGATGGTTGCAATCCTAACTATGAATGCAGCCGACACCGTTTTGCAGGAAATGGGAAGTCAGCATTATATCCGCACGGGTGATTTTGCTTTCAGTCAATTTTTAAAACCACTTTTTGCAAGCTGGAATGAGACTTCACTCATGATTTACGAACGTTTTGCCTGGTGGTTTCACATCCTGGGCATTTTCACTTTTGCTGTTTATGTCACGTATTCGAAACATTTGCATATCGCACTGGCCTTTCCCAATACTTATTTTGCCCGTCTGATACCAAAGGGAGAGATGAAAAATATGCCGGATATTACCAAAGAGGTAAAAATTATGCTAGGTTTAACGGATGCTACAACAGCAGGAACCGGAGACGAAAATGTTATTCCTGAGCGTTTTGGCGCGAAAGATGTGCCAGATTTGAGCTGGAAAAACCTGATGGATGCATATTCATGCACAGAATGTGGACGTTGCACAGCCGCGTGTCCGGCTAATATTACGGGTAAAAAATTATCTCCTCGTAAAATCATGATGGATACCCGCGACAGACTGGAAGATATTGGCAGGAATATGCAGGTTAATAATGGAAAATTTGTTGACGACGGGAAAAGCTTGATGGGAGATTACATCAGCAATGAAGAAATTCTGGCTTGTACAACCTGTAATGCCTGCGTGCAGGAATGTCCGATCCTGATTAATCCATTGGACATTATTCTCCAACTACGCCGCTATAAAATCATGGATGAAGCGCAGGCGCCTGCGGCCTGGAACGCAATGTTTCAGAATCTGGATACCAATCAGGCTCCCTGGAAATTCTCACCGGGAGATCGTTTTAACTGGGCCGAAAAATTGAGAAATGAGGTTTAGCAATCTGTTTTATTTCTTTTTCCCGAAGTTAATCCGGTCAATAATATAGAAACCAATGAACGAAATAACATACAAAGTACCGACCATGGCCGAAATGGCGGCTAACAATGAAATGCCGGAAGTGCTTTTCTGGGTTGGCTGTGCGGGATCATTCGACGATAGGTATAAAAAAGTAACCATAGCTTTTGTAAAAATATTAAACAAAGCAGGTGTAAAATTCGCCGTTTTAGGCACGGAAGAAAGTTGTACCGGTGATCCTGCCCGACGCGCCGGAAATGAATTTACTTTTCAAATGCTGGCCATGTCCAATATTCAGGTTCTGGATATGTATGGTGTTAAGAAAATAGTAACGGCTTGCCCGCATTGTTTTAATACGTTAAAAAATGAATATCCGGAACTTGGCGGAAACTATGAGGTAATTCACCATTCCGAATATTTACAGCAATTGATTAACGAAGGAAGAGTCCGCATTGAAGGTGGCGAAACTTTCAAAGGCCGGAAAATTACATTTCATGATTCCTGCTATCTGGGAAGGGCAAATGGCATTTATGAGGCACCTCGTCATGTGCTTGAAGCTCTGGATGCTGATCTGGTTGAAATGAAACGCTGCAAAACCAAAGGGCTTTGTTGCGGAGCTGGTGGCGGACAAATGTTTAAAGAACCCGAAACCGGCAAAAAAGATATCAACATTGAACGTGTTGAGGAAGCGATAGAAACCGGTGCTACGACAATAGCAGTGGCTTGTCCGTTCTGCATGGTGATGATGACAGATGGCGTTAAAAACAAAGAAAAGGAAGACAGTGTCAAAGTTTTTGACCTGGCAGAATTAGTAGCGCAGGCAGAAGGATTGTAATGAAAATCCCAGATTCTTCGTTCTTCAGGTCAAGTGATTTACGAACTTAGTATTTGCAAGGCTTGTTTCATTTTAAGAAATTTTTGAAAAAATAAAATCATACTTTAATACATTACCATGTATATCCCTTTTAGCGAAATAAATTTATCTGCCCGCGTCTGGATTTATCAGGCCAACCGAAAATTTACGGATGAAGAAGTTGGTATCCTGACTGAAACTTTGAAAGCAGCTCTGGAAAGTTGGGAAGCACATGGGCAGCCGCTTACGGCATCCGGTAAAATTTTCGAACACCGTTTTGTGGTTATTGCCGTCGACGAATCCAAGGAAACGCCAAGTGGATGTTCCATCGACAAATCAGTTCATTGGTTACAGGAAATCGGAAGCAGATTGAATATTGATTTCTTTGATCGTTCACTGGCCTATCTTGATGATTACAACAATGTCGAAACTATTCCGGTACCTAAAATAAAACAGGCGGTTACCGAGCAGATCATTACACCATATACCACAATTTTCGACAATCAGGTAACTACCAAGGCACAATGGATGAAACGTTGGAAGACGCCTGCCTCTAACTCATGGCTCAGCCGTTATTTTTCGGAACAAACCGCTTCCTAGTTTTGAAACGTTTGTCCGGCGACTTAGCTTTGCACACTACTTACTGATACCCGCATGAAAACTTTTGGATTGTTTGCCACGCTTTGTTTTGGAATTTTACTGGCCGGGTGTGACAAAAATGTTGTTTACAAAGCATATGAAGACATTGATGACGGCCAGTGGTTTATCAAAAACACGCCTTCTTTCAAAGTTGAAATAAAAGACAGTACGCAGCTTTACAATGTATTTTATCTGGTAAGAAATACTCTGCAGTATCCATACTATAATTTATATCTGACAAGAAAGATTACCGGGCCTGACAGCAGTTTGATGTCAACCACTTTGCAGGAGGTTTTTATTTCTAATGAAATAACAGGAAAGCCATTTGGAAAGGGTTTGGGTGATTTGTTTGATCACAAAATACCATTTCTGACCAATTATAAATTCCCAAGATCCGGCACTTATACCTTCACACTCTCTCAATCGATGCGGCAAAATCCTCTTCCCTTTGTGATGGGTATTGGAATCTGTGTTGAAAAAGTTGAGAAGTAAAAATAAGGATTCCCTCCATAAAGAGAATCCTTATTTTTATTATATATTTTTATTTGGTTGATTAGCAGGCTGTCCTTCCGGTTTCTTACGGGGACGATTTCGATAATTTCTGTATCGTTTTTTATGTACTTCTTTCTGCTCCACAATCTTTTGCAGCTCTTCTGCCTTATCTTCTTCGATTTCATGAACAGGTTCACCGAGCAGAAATCCGTATGGCTCCAGACTTGGAATGGTATCTAGAATAACTTTCAAAATTGCAGTAACGGGTAATGCCAGAATCAATCCCGACAATCCCCAAAGCTGCCCTCCCAAAAACAATGCTACGATAGCCGCCATCGGATTTACACTCACCTTTGATCCGACAATATTGGGTGTAATGAAATTCCCTTCCAGAAACTGCACAAAACTCATGACACCGATAACACCAACAGCATACCAGTAAGAATCCATGGTGACTATACTCAGTAAAGCAGGAAATAATGATCCGATTAAAATCCCGATATAAGGAATCAGAATCAGAAACCCGGCTAAAAATCCGAAGAAAATAGCGTGAGGAACGCCAAGAATCAGAAGCCCGATGCTGTTTAAAATTCCTACAATAATAATCACCAGAAACAATCCGGATAAATAACTCTGGATCACTTCATAGATTTTTTTCAGCAAGGCATTCAGATCTTCATTAGGAACAGCTGCTATGGATTTGTAAAAAAACCTTCTGAAAAAGTCGCGATAAAGCAGAAAGAAAAACACATAAAGCGGAAGTAAAATAAATGTCGAAATGGCCCCGGTTGTCGTTACCAGCGTATTCAACAAAAAAGCACGTCCTTCGGTGAGCATATCAACCAGATATTTTTTCGCCTCCGTTACTTGCTGGCTACGGCTCAGGCTAAGATACCGCTCACCCATGGTCAGGGTCTGGTCAAGAATGATTTCGGCTTTTTCGGTGATTCTTGGCAACTCTTCAGCAAAACTGCCAATTTGTAAAGTGACCACATATAACAATATGGAAATTACAATTATCAGCACCAGTATACTCAGCAGAATAGCTGCGATCCGCGGAACACGGCGATGTTCAAGCCAGACACAAACCGGGTGTAAAAGTATAGCAAGCAAAACCGAAAATGCGAGAGGAATCAATGTTTCTCTTAACACAAAGAGAATATAAACTCCTGAGATTAGTGACACAAGGATACTTGCGAGCTTCAGGTAAGCAGGTGTTTCTTTATCTTTGTTTGTAAGTGATTGTAAAGGACGATTCATGAATAAGTTATATTATCTGTTATTTGCTGCAAAAACTGTTTTCTCTACCTGTAATCCGGATAAAGCTAATGGTTTTGACAAAATATATTCCCATTATACTTTTACCAAAATTGGTAAATTACCTATTCAGGCCAATGAAAGTTCAGGAATAGCCAAAAGCCAGAATAAAAATGCTTTTTGGACACACAATGATAGTGGTGGAAAACCCGAATTGTACGAAATTGATTTTAAGGGCAAGCTTTTGTCTACAAAACCTATTCCTGATGCAAAAAATTCAGATTGGGAAGATCTTGCAGAGGACAATAACGGGACGATTTATATCGGTGATTTTGGAAATAATGACAACACAAAACGCCAGCTGACGGTCTATAAAATTGCTCCGGGAGATTCGACAACCGAAAAGATTACCTTTAATTACGCTGACCAAAAACAATTTCCGCCTTCACAAGACAATTTTAATTATGATTGTGAGGCCATGTTATACCACAACGAAAATCTTTTTCTATTCTCAAAAAATTGGAGCCGTACCAATAAATATGTAAGATTATATAAGCTTCCTGCTCAGAAAGGCAATTATGCAATTGCGCCTTTTGACAGCATTCAAATTGATACACCGGTTACCTCAGCGGATATCAGCCCTGACGGTAAAATATTTGCGTTGCTGACCTATGGAAAGATATTATTATTTGGTGTCGAAAATAACGAGATCAGCTTTAAAAAACCTTTGGGTTGTTTTAAGTTTGTAAGGAAGCAGGCAGAGGCTTTAATGTTTGTCAGCAATACTGATATGATCGTCACGAATGAACAGCAGGAATTTTTCCGCATTACTTATCGCTGATGTTATGTTTTTGTTAACAATGCAATAATGTAGATAATGTCAAAATCACAACAGCTAATTTCGAATTGGATTTAACCCCGAAACATCACATGAGCAGTGCAAAAGCAACCCACTCAGCACCGAAGGTATTAGTAGTTGACGACGATTCAGACATAGTTGAGCTTCTGGAATACAATCTTGTTAAAGAAGGATATTCCGTTCAAACAGCCTCAAATGGCAGAAAAGCCATAGAAACAGCCAAAACTTTTATTCCGGATCTTATCCTTTTGGATATTATGATGCCTCAGCTTGACGGCATTGAAACGGGAAGAATTCTACGCCAGAACCCGGATATTAAGCATACTTACATTTTATTTTTAACAGCCCGTTCAGAAGAATATTCTGAAGTGGCCGCTTTTGAAGTTGGTGCTGATGATTACATCACGAAGCCGATTAAGCCCCGTGCGCTAATGAGCAGGATCAACGCCTTGTTCCGCCGTGAAGCACAAAAGGCGGATTCAGGTGATCAGATTGAAGTACTGGATTTAGTGATTAACCGAAAAAATTATACAGTAACACAAGGCCAGGACAAATCGATTGTGCTCCCTAAAAAGGAATTTGAACTTTTATTTTTCCTTGCTCAAACACCTAATAAAGTTTTCAGCCGCGACGAATTATTGCAAAAAATCTGGGGTGCCGACATCTATGTTTTGGAGCGCACCGTTGACGTGCATATTCGTAAGCTTCGTGAGAAGTTAGGCGATAGATATATCAAGACACTTAAAGGCGTTGGTTATATGTTCACAGACGAAGCGGAATGATCAGTTTTTAATTTTTTCTTCCTTTTTGTCTTCTTCATTTTCGTCCTTTTCTTCACCACTATCCTGCTTCTTTTTTCTGAAAGCAAGTTTGATATTAACCTGACCTTTTTCATCTACGGCCCGAAGATAAATTCTTGAACCTTTTTTATTCTTCGGGTCATTAGGGTTAAGCTGATAAGTGGAATCCCTTCTGCTCAGGTTTCTGAACGGAATTTCAATGCTCATATCCGTTTTATTTCCAAAACTGTAAACTCCGTCCAAAAATAGAGTCATCACATTAGACTCGATTTCCATCGGTTTAATGATGATCTCTTCTCCATTCAGAATAAGGTCGTTTCGAATGGGCGCAAAGCGAACATTTTCAAGATTTCGATTTTTGAATATCAGCTTTTTCATTTTCAAAAAAGGCTCAAAATTGTTAACCTGTGCCCTTTCCAGATCAAGTTTCACTTCCCCCTTCATACTTTTAGGGATGATCGTTGCATCATTTTTAAGATTTGTGGAAAAGTTGAATTCAGTATTCAGTTTTCCTTTCAAATTCAAATGTGTAACTGCCTTTTGACCAAAATTGTTAAAAGAATAAAAGACGGAATGGACATCTGCATTGCTGATATTTCCCTTGATCTGTACACGCGGAGGCTCCGCCGAATATGGATTATGGATGGAACCGGAAATTTTTACACCTCCTCCAAAAGCATTCATCGAGAAATTATTAAGGGCAACAATATTGTTTTTTACCGAAAGTGACCCCTTCATATTATCAGCAGAAAAGTTATGATAAACCATGTGCTTTGATTGAAGTCTTGCATCAATTTCCATCTGGTCAATTACATTATCAAGCAAATCAGAAAGTTTGACTTTTTTCTTACTTTTCTTCTGACTTGGCGTTCGTTTGCCGACAAAAACTTCCATCCAGTTCATTTTCCAGTCTGGAATATTCATATCAACCGAAGCTTTAAGTATTCTGGGAGATCCAAAAAGATAGGGTATCAGGTTCGTAATGCCACCGTTAATATACATTGCATTATGCCCGTCATTCATGTTAAGTCTGGGCATAAGGAAATCCTTTTCATCAAAAAACACGTCACCATTTATTTTTGAAATATGCACTGCCCTTGGAACATAATCCACAGCCAGACCGTCAATCAGTACCCTGCCCACAAGTTTTCCATTAAACTGATCAGTCTTTGGATTATAAAAATTTCTTAAACTTCCGTCATAATGAATCTGAATATACGCTTCGCCGCTACGGACAACATATCGCTTCGGATCTAAAAGACCACTAACGGTTGCAGAATCAGCTTTAACTTTTCCGCGGATTACAGCAATCGGATCTGTGATATTGTCAATTTTAAGATCAAAATTAAATGGCAATGTTTCGAACAAACCTTTTACACCAGGTACATTAACCTGAGTATTCAGCAACCCTGGTGGCTTCGTTTTATCACCCTGATTAGTATATACCCCTTTTGCTTTCATGTTTCGAAGCATCCCAATCGGCAACTGATACTGAAAAGTATCCGTTTCAAAAGTTACATGGACCGCAGGCGGTTCATGGGAGAAAATACCTTCAACATTTACACGGGCATCGACCTTTGTTTTTACGCCGACGGAGTCAAGTGTACCTGCAATTTTTTTCGGAAGCAATTTGAGGGCATTACTTACTTCAATTTCACGGGCACCAAAACCAAGGTTAAAATGTGCCGGCTTTTCCGACAGATCAAATAATCCCTTTATATCGATAAGATCCTGTGAAGCAACCCGAAGCTGGGATGAAGGGCGTATGAAAAGATGTTTCTCTCTTTGGTTATAAGAAAGTGACAGGTTAGCAAAAGTCTCCTGCTTAATAAGAAAACCGCCTTTTTCAGGTTTAAATGTAAGTCCCTCAAAAAATATTGGTCCGTTAATATTCGCATTCCAGGAAGAATCGGAATGACTAACCCGGTTGGTAACGTCCCGGAAAACGGCCCCAAACTTTTTCCCAGTAGTAGAATCTGCAAAATGAAATCCAAAATTATACAAGTGAATTCTGCCCAGTTTATTTATAAGCTGTTCTCCCTTCCCGCCTTTCTTTTTGGATTTTGTCTTTTTTGCGCCAAAAAGTGAGAGATTGGTATACCCATCTTTTCGGACAAATAACGTAGCATCTCCATCCTGAATAACCAGATTCTGAAGCCGGATAACACCCTTATAAAAACTTGCAAAATCTAGTGCTACATGGATAAGTTTTGCATTAAGCAAATCCGTTTTGTGCTGATTATAAAGACTGTCGCGTAAAACAACATTGTAGAGCGTAAAATTAAATCCAAATCCATCCTGAAAAGGACGAAATCTGAAATCTTCTATTTCCAGACTTCCATTAATTTCCTCATTAACCGCTGCCTTCACTTTTACAAAAATTTCCTCCTGATTTTTATAAAACCAAAGTTCGAGTCCGCCGATAAGCAGACCAATGAAAAGTGCAAAAATTGCAATACCTTTTAATATTTTTTGAAACATTGAGGGGTGTCTACGTATAAAGATAAAAGTAACTGATTTACATTGAAAGGTCTACAAAAATTCATTTCAACATCGATAGAGAAATCACTTTCAAATCAGTTCATTCGCCATATGCAGATACTCTGCAAATAATATGCCAGCTATTATGCTGCTTTTTTTTATCTACTAATGATCTTCCTTTGCTCAACTTCGTTATTAACAGCAAAAAATGCTAATTTTGCGCACTCTTTTGCAACTCAAAGAGTTATCATTTCATTAATATTGTTATAAAAAATGCTACTGAGCGAACAGGAAATATTGCGCCGCCAAAAGCGCGAGGAATTAATCAGGATGGGAATTGAACCATATCCTGCTGATGAATTTGTAGTAAATGTCACTGCTGCTGATATATTAAAGAATTACGAAAACAATAAAATAGATTATAAGAACGTCACGATTGCAGGCCGCCTGATGGGTTTCCGGATTATGGGAAGTGCGGCTTTTGCAGAAATGCAGGACAGTACGGGCCGTATCCAGTTGTATTTCCGCCGCGATGATCTTTGTCCGGGAGAAGATAAGACACTTTATAACACGGTATTTAAAAAACTGCTTGACATTGGTGATATCATTGGTGTTCAAGGATTTGTATTTACCACTCAGACAGGTGAGATATCAATCCATGTTCAGGAATTCAAGATTTTAAATAAATCACTTCGTCCTTTACCTGTTGTAAAACGTGATGAAGATGGTAAGATCCATGACGGATTTACGGATCCGGAATTGCGTTACCGTCAGCGTTATGTGGATTTGATCGTGAATCCGGAAGTACGTGATATTTTCATAAAACGAGCGCGCATCATTACCACTATGCGTTCCTATTTTGATTCAAAAGGATGGCTTGAAGTAGAGACTCCGGTGTTGCAAACCATCCATGGTGGTGCTGCTGCCCGTCCTTTTGAAACACATCATAATGCATTGGATACTGATCTTTTCCTACGTATCGCTACTGAACTTCACCTGAAACGTCTGATCGTAGGTGGGTTTGAAGGGGTTTATGAATTCGGGAAATTATTCCGGAATGAAGGTATGGACCGCACGCATAATCCAGAATTTACAACAGTGGAGTTATATGTTGCCTACAAAGATTATTTGTGGATGATGCGTATGACCGAGCAGGTTTTGGAACAGGTTGCAATTGCCACCAATGGAACTACAAAAGCTCAGTTTGGTGATGTTGAACTGGATTTTGCAGGACCTTACAAAAGATTAAGCATTACCGACGCGATTCATCAATATACAGGATTGAATGTTGATGCGCTCGACGAGGCTGCCATTCGTGAACAGTGCCGTGCATGGGGAATGGACGTAAATGAGAGCATGGGCAAAGGAAAGTTGATCGATGAAATCTTTGGTGAAAAGGTAGAAGAATTTATCATTCAGCCAACTTTCATTACCGACCACCCTGTTGAAATGTCACCTTTGACGAAAAAACATCGTGAAAAACCGGGTATGGTTGAGCGTTTTGAATTATTTGTAAACGGCAGAGAGATTGCTAACGCTTATTCAGAATTAAATGATCCGATTGAACAGCGCGAGCGATTTGAAGATCAGCTAAAACTGAAAGAACGTGGAGATGACGAAGCGATGGAAATGGATGAAGATTTCCTTCGTTCACTGGAATATGGTATGCCGCCAACTTCGGGTATCGGTATTGGTATTGACCGGCTTACAATGTTGCTGACTAATAATTCGAGCATTCAGGAGGTTCTTTTCTTCCCGCATATGCGTCCTGAGAAGAAACAGGAAATGGCAAAAGAAGCTGATTACGTGGCAGCCAATGTTCCTGCCATCTGGATTCCTGCTTTACAGAAAATGAATATTTTAACGATTGAGCAATTGAAAGCAGCAAGTCCGAATAAAATATTTAATGATTTGGGCGGAATGCGTAAAAAATTGAAGATCGACGAAAAAATGCCGGCACTTGAAGATGTAAAAACCTGGGTCGAGTAATTTTGCGTTTTCGCTATAAAACAAAAATACCGCAACTGAACACTGCGGTATTTTTTTGACCTGACAAGAAAGAAAAACTATATCTTTTTAACTTGTACAGCGTTTAGTCCTTTTTTTCCTTCAACGACTTCGTATTCAACCTGGTCGTTTTCACGGATAGTAAGTCCTCCCAATCCTGTCACGTGAACAAAGATGTCTCTGTTTGTGTCGTCTTCAACGATGAAGCCGTATCCCTTAGCTTCATTGAAAAATTTTACAGTACCTGTTGGCATAATAGTGGAAATAAAAAAATGAAATAAGTTGAAAATACATCAAGAAATGCAAACGTCCCATTAGTAATCTTTAACACTATTTTGCCAAATTATTGAGGGAGGCTCAAAGGATTGACAGAATAAATTTTGGATATTTTTACCGAGGCTTCCCAATAATAATGTAACATTTACAAATTCTCTAATCACAAAGAAACAAAAATTGTTCGGAAAACAATTTATTTAAACCAAGAATTTGCAAATTTCCAAGTTAACGGTCAGATTCTAATAAATTTTGAACTGTAAAAATTCCGGTACTCTTTGTATATTGCAGAGAAAATTGCTAGTGCTGAGCTAACTATTCCATAAGCTACTATGAATCGTCTTCGTTATTTTGTAGAGAATCAGATATTTGGAGTTTGTGCAAGAATGGGTGAAAAACTCAATTTCCCGGCTAGTAGTATCCGCCGTTATTTCATTTATGCCACCTTTATGACTTTCGGCTCCCCGATCATTTTGTATCTGGTGCTGGCATTCTGGATGGAAATGCGCCAAAACTGGCGGAAGCATAATACCCCTACGATTTGGGAGCTTTAAGAGGAAACAGGATTCTGGTGAGTTCTGAAAAGCGGTGTTTTCCCAAAACAAAATATTCCCATACAATACTTCTGTAATAAAGCGGAGCCCGATAGGTTGTTTGGTGCCGTTCCTTTATCAATTTGGGCATCATGGCATAAAAAGCAAAATGCGCTCTGATAATGGCAAAAACGTCGGGCCAGGCACCCGAAGCAACAAATCGTGCGCTGGAAATTCCGTCTAATATCAACCTGAAAAACAATGTTTTCTTCCGTCTTCCTACGGGAAGATTTTTGAAAAGCATGATCAGATTATTTCTGTAATTCAGAAATGTTTTTTGGGGATTAGATTTGTGAAGTGTTCCACCACCAACGTGATAGACCAGCGATTTTCCTGAAAATGTGATTCGGTAACCTAAATCTAACAAACGCCAGCAAAGGTCAATTTCTTCCATATGCGCAAAAAAACGCTCATCAAAACCATTCGCTTTATGAAACGCATCTGACCTTATAAAAAGACAGGCACCAGTTGCCCAAAAAACATCGATTTCATCATCGTATTGCCCCAGATCTTCTTCCCTGGTATCAAAAATTCGTCCCCGGCAAAAGGGATAACCCAGGTAATCCATATAACCCCCGGCTGCTCCGGCATACTCAAAGTGGGTTGGAAGATCGTACGCCCTTATTTTAGGCTGACAGGCTGCAATATTTACATCCGTTTCCATAAAAGAAATCACCGGGTCTATCCAGCCCGGCGTTACTTCTATATCAGAATTTAACAACACGTAATATTCAGCATCAATCTGACTTAGCGCCATGTTGTAACCTCCGGCGTATCCTTTGTTTTCTGCAATTGAAAGCGTTTTTACAGAAGGATACTGGCTTTCAAGCCATTCCATGGACTGATCTGTGGATGCGTTATCCGCAACCCAAATTTCGTATCCCTCAGAATGGGTTAAAACCGTTGGAAGAAACTTTTCAAGATAATGCCTGCCATTATAATTCAGGATAACAATTGCAACAATTGGAGTCATCTAATGGAGGGACGTTATTTCATGAATCCCCCTAAGTCCAACCCTGGAATATTGGGAAGAACTCCGTCAGTTGCTTTTGCCAGATGCTCCTTTATCTTTGGTTCAAGATTTTCAAATGCTTTGTTTACTGCGGCAACAATTAAATCCTGAAGCATTTCTTTATCATCAGGGTTAATAAGGTCCTTATCAATTTCAAGTCCGATCAGCGTTTTTTGGCCATTTACAGTTGCGCGCACCATTCCACCACCAGATTCGGCAGTTTCAATAATACCAGCCAGTTGATCCTGAGCTTCTTTCATTTTAGACTGAAGGTCTTTCATTTTACCCATCAGTCCCATCATGTCTGCCATATTTCCAAACATATCAATTCTATATCTTAATGATGTATTAAACCAGGTATCTCATTATTTCAAGAGCACAAAAGTACCGTTTTTTTTAACGGTTTGATCAATATTATTAACAATTTCGATATCATAAATGTATGATCCGACTGCTGCAATTTCACCTTTAAACATCCCGTCCCAACCTTTTGATATATCATTGGAATGAAAAATAACTTCTCCCCAACGGTTTAAAACTGACATTTTAAAAGATTTATACATGGAAACTTTTACTTCAAAAATATCATTGATTCCGTCTTCATTTGGGGAAAACGCAGTCGGCACAAAAATGTCCGCATCTTTTTTATAGTTTATGACATTGGAAAAGCTTTGAAAGTTTCCCGTTTTAGAATCGGCCACAATCTGAAAAGTATAGGCAGGATCACTTTTCTCAGTAAATTGAGAAGAAAACGACAATTGAAGTTTCAAATCAGTTTCTACACGAGAGCCCGTCGAACCGATTTGTATCATTTTATAAGACTTAATCTCGTCTGTAAATGGCTTCTCCGACGACCAGGAAAAAGCTGAAATCGTATTTTGAAGTAAAATAGAGCATACCGGCTCAGACATAGGAGCCTTTTGTCCGCAGCCATTCTGATACATTACCCGGTAGCAGTAAGAGTTTTGGTTAGCTTTTACATCAAAATCCTGGTATGTAATTTCATTGTATAGTGTAGTTACTTTCTTAAAAGGACCGCCCAATCCCTCCGACCTTTGCACCAATAACTCAAAATTACTTTTAGAGCTTGCTCCGGGCACCAGTGCATCAAACTGAATCTGGTCATCTCCCAGGACGGTTACAGATAAATTCTGCAATGCCTGAGGAGCAGTGGTTGAAGTTTTAACAATGATAGGTGCTGAAACCGACTGAATATTTTTGGTGACAGCAGTAATTGAGTATTCAAAATTATCTCCACATTCCACATCCTCGTCGCTGAACGAAGTTGTTTTGATATCAGTGAAAGATTTTAAGAGCGTTCCATCCCGCATAAGCTGATACTCCTGAAAGTCGTCAGCGTTAGGATATTCATTCCAGGTTAAAGAATTTTTTTCATTTGCTGAAATGCCCTTTAAGGACATACTCGTGCCTATCTCACTATCCTGCTGTCCGCCACACAAATCTTTGGAAGCAAGTTTTACCCGATAAACCTGAGCAATATTTAAATTTGGGATTCTGTAAGACTGCGTACCGCCAGACGTTCTTGTTCCGCCGACTGTATAATTAGCACCGCCATCGCTGCTTGTTGAAATATTGGTGGAAATGGATGCCACACCTTCATACGTAACATCCATACTCCCGTTACCATTCATCTGTATTGTTTTGATCTGAATATTTTTCAATAGAGGTTGCTGGAAAGATATTCCGATCGATAATACCAGACCTCCCGAACAGGTTGTATTTGAAGTATACAATCCCCTTATTTTTACAACCGGGCTGGTTGTTATACTTGCATAATCATGTTCCAGCTCAAGAGAATTTCCTTTATTTAAAATGTCAGAAGAATTATCCCCCCAATTGATTTCTACCTGATCGTAGGTCTGTAAAATAATGTCGTCAGTAAATAATAGTTTTACTTTCCCTCCACCGCAGGAAGTATATTGTACGTTGGGATATCCTGCTTCGTAAACTTTTACTTTTTTACATGCGTAAATCGGACCCGTTGAAATACTCCCACCCTGTAAAATTGTGAAAGTGCCTCTTGTGTAGTAAGTCGTAGACTGTAACCCTTGGGCTAGTAGTGGTGTCTGTGATTTTCCGTCGTAATTCACATCATAACCAACACTAAAAGAATTCGGAACCGTATTTTGAATTTTTACGGTCAATGGAGCACAACCTTCATATTTATCCAGCTCAAATCCACCACCGCTGTTATCACATAAGCCCTGACCGCGGACGTCAAAAACATTGCATACCAAAAGGCATGACAGAAAGGTTACAAGTAATTGTTTTTTCATATGTGTGTATAACTGACCGGTTTTAAAACTGATACGAGGTATTTATCTCAAATAGACATCAAAGTTAAAATTTTCAGCATTAAGAAGTTCATCTTCAACCAAAAAGATATAAACACTTGCAATAATCCCGTTACCTAATAAGTAAAAAACTACCACTTTTAGTGAACAACTTATCGTTGCTATCGGTTATTTCAGCCTTGTAAACATAAGATCCGGCAGGCGCTTTTTCTCCGTTAATGATCCCATCCCAACTATTATTGATGTCTGCCGTCTGAAAAACGACTTCACCCCAACGGTTGAAAACAGACATTTTAAATGTGTTGACGAACAAGCCTTTTACTTCAAATGTTTCATTAATATTATCTGCATTTGGTGTAAAAGCATCCGGAATCAGGAGGATAAATTCCTGTGTGTAGTTTACAATGTTGGAAAAACTCAAAAAATTTCCATTTTGGGAATGACCAACGATTTGAAACGAATAGGTCGATTTGGTCTGTGTATTTAAATTTAAGGGATAGGTGTTGATTAAACCGACTGGTGTATTCGTAGCACCTATGTTCGATTCATTCTGTATGACATCATACGATTCTACACCTGCTAAAAATGGTGAGTCATTTGTCCAGGAAATATCTGATGGTGTCTGTTTAAGCAATATAGAACAAACCGGGTCGCTGAATTCTGAGCGGAGCGGACATGAATTTTCGTAACTGAAACGATAACAATAGGATTTACTTCCTGTATTCACAGTTTTGTCTTCAAATTCCGTTTGCTGATTTTTTGCACCTGAAATTTGGGTAAAGTCCGAACTTCCCAAATCTGCTCTTTCAACAATAAGATCATAAGTTCCAGTTAAGCCGTCCCCTCCTAAAACAACTTCCGTTCTTATCACATTTGGAGCGGTAACGCTTACACTGGCCTGGGTAATTTTTTCAGGTTTTGAACTTGTCATCGTAACTTTTTTTGGCGCAGAAAAAGAGCGTAACAAATTTGTAAGTGCTACGATCCTGTATTCATAAGTTTGTCCACAAATTGCATCTTCATCAATCCATTTTAGATCGTCGATGGACTGAAAACCATGAATCGGAGCATTATCTCTCAAAAGCTGATAACCCGTAAACGCACCTGGATAAGCGTATCTGTTCCATTCAAGCACATTTCCTTTTTTTTCCGTACTCGTTTTCAAAACCATTGTTCCTACTTCATCACTCAAAAATGTGCCCCCGCAGGCATCCTGGGATACAAGTTTTACTTTATATTGACTTTCAGGATTTAAGTTTTCTATTAAAACGCCATTATCCCCTCCATTAGACCCTTTTTCAACAGACTTATAGGTGTCGCTGACCTCGCTGAAAAAAACTTCCGTCTCTGTTTTTTCAATTCCCCTATACAAAATATTGACTTTGCCGTCGGAGCTCATTTCAACTCTCCTGACTTTAATATCATCAAGCGAAATATTTTGTGAAGTTGCTGACAAAATATTTTCCAGTCCCGTACAGGAAACCCCCGCCTTGTGAACACCTTTAATTTTTATTTGAGAAATTGTCCCTGTATAGGCATGTGTAAGTATCAGCCCTTCACCTTTTCGCCATTCTGAATTAACCTTCCCATCCCCCCAATTGATCTCGATATGATCGTATGACCTGGCCAGGGTATCGTTTACAATAGTCACTTTTGCTATAGTCCCACAGACTTCGAGGAGTGCATTCACCTTTTGTCGTTCGTATATGGTGACTTGCTTGCAAAGTGCAAATCCCGAGCCATTTTTGCTCCCTACCTGCAAAATGGTGTAAACGCCCGGTTTATCATAAGTATACGAAAAGGGATTCGGTGGGTTAATTGGATCACTGACTTTATCATAATCAAATATGTAACCGATATTTAGTCCGCCAACAACATTGTTTTTGACAGAAACGGTTTGACTGCCACAACCATCAAAAGGGATAACGTCAAAGTCTCCATCAGCCTTGTCACAATACTTTCCTCCTTTCACAATCGGCGCCTGCCCATTGACATTAAATGATTGAAGTAAAGCTGTAAAAAATAATATAGACAGTAATCGTAACCTCATGAAGTATGTTTCAAAATTGAGTAATAACACTTACAAACCTGGAAATAACAGACTTTGAAACCCTTCATTGAAATGGATTGTTCACTCATTGAAGGTCAAAATTAAAACATTTCGACATTAAGACTGTACCTTTATAACCTAAAACGTGTTTTCCCGTAAAACTATTTTTTGTCTACCCGAATAATGAATAATAATAGTAATTCCATAGTACTGGATTCGATAGAAGATGCCATTGAAGCGATTAAAAACGGACAAATGATAGTTGTCGTTGATGATGAAGATCGTGAAAATGAAGGTGATTTTATTTGTGCCGCTGAGCTGGTTACACCAGAAATCGTCAATTTTATGGCGAAAGAAGGCCGCGGACTCATTTGTGCGCCTATTACAGAAGAGCGTTGTGTTGAACTGGAACTGGACATGATGGTTGGAAATAATACCGCCCTTCATGAAACTGCCTTTACCGTTTCGGTTGACTTACTGGGCAATGGTTGTACAACCGGAATCTCCGCCAGCGACCGTGCAAAAACAATTCAGGCGCTTGTAAATCCAACGACAATTCCGGCTGATCTTGGGCGCCCGGGACATATTTTTCCATTGAGAGCAAAACAAGGTGGCGTATTAAGACGTACCGGACATACAGAAGCTGCCATCGATTTTGCAAGACTTGCCGGCTTGGCACCTGCGGGTGTTCTGGTTGAAATTTTGAATGAAGATGGCTCCATGGCCCGCTTGCCTCAGCTTCGGGAAATTGCCAATCGATTTAACCTGAAACTGGTTAGTGTTAAAGATTTAATTGAATATCGTTTACGTAAAGAATCTCTTATCAAAAGAGAAATCGGCGTTGATATGCCTACGGAATGGGGACATTTTGATCTGATTGCTTACCGTCAGATTAATACAGGTGATATGCATCTGGCTTTGGTAAAAGGCACCTGGGAAAAAGATGAGCCTGTTTTGGTACGCGTTCATTCTTCCTGTATGACAGGTGATATTTTTGGTTCATGCCGCTGCGATTGCGGTCCTCAACTTCATGCGGCCATGGATCTGGTCAGCAAAGAAGGAAAAGGTGTGATCGTTTACATGAATCAGGAAGGCCGTGGAATTGGTTTGTTAAATAAATTAAAAGCCTACAAGCTTCAGGAAATGGGCCGGGATACGGTTGAAGCAAATATTGAACTGGGTTTTGGTAGTGATGAACGCGATTATGGCGTTGGTGCACAAATCCTGCGGGACCTCGACATTACCAAAATAAAACTGATCACAAATAATCCAAAAAAACGTGCCGGTTTAATCGGGTACGGACTGGAAATTGTTGATTCAGTTTCTATTGAAATTCCCTCAAATCCCTACAATGAAAAATATCTGTTGACCAAGCGTGATAAAATGGGACATAATCTTAGTAACCTATCTTTTCCTGGAACTCAGGTATGACAGACATACAAGTTGTCGTAACGGAAAGCGACATTCTTAAATGCCGCAGCACTATCCAGGCGCTGCGGCCTGCTTTAACGGACGATCTTTACCTTGAAGCCGTTCAAAAGACCCTGGAAGACAACCGGCAGATTATTTTTATTGAAGAAGAAAACCAGGCTGCAGCAGTTGCCGTTTTTGAGACCGGTTATAATCTCTTCCGTGGAAAATATATTTATATCGACGACTTGTCAACACTTCCGGGCAATCGCGGGAAAGGTTATGCCGGAAAATTGGTCGACTGGATTTTAGATTATGCTAAAAAGGAAGGTTACGCGCAGGTTCATTTAGATTCAGGAGTTAGCGCAGCCCGGACGGACGCACATCGACTTTACCTCAACAAACGTTTTCAAATTACAAGCATGCATTTTGTTGTTAATGTTTGATAGGTTTGATTTTTTCAGACCTTTGTACGAATTTTGACGGCCGTCCAATAAAGATAGCCTTCCAAATTCTTTCATCAACAACGGGAAACCAGGCCTAAATTAGATTTAATGAATATCCATCAGGTTTTTGAAGCATTCAATTCTTTACGTGTTCTTGTCATTGGTGATGTTATGCTCGACTCCTATGTCTGGGGAAAAGTAGAACGTATTTCACCCGAAGCGCCTGTTCCGGTTGTGAATGTAAGTAACCGTGAATATCGGCTTGGTGGTGCAGGAAACGTACTTTTGAATGTTCAGGCACTGGGCGCGGAAGCCATTGTTTGTACCGTGATCGGAACTGACAGTTCAGGCGATTTATTGGAAAACAGCCTGAAAGAAAAAGGCCTGAATTGTGAAGGATTAATCCGCAGCAGCGATAGAATCACAACCATAAAAGAAAGAATCATCGCTGGCTCCCAGCAAGTGGTACGAATTGATACCGAAACGGACAAACCTGTTTCAACCGAAGAAAAAGACAGACTTGTTAACAAAGCAAAAGAACTTATCCCTTCCTGCAATGTCATTATTTTTGAAGATTATGACAAAGGCGTTTTAACTTCCGAATCTATAAAAGAAATTACAGATTTCGCTATCGAGCATAATGTCCCAACGGTTGTTGACCCTAAAAAACGCAATTTCCTTTCTTACAATAATGTAACGCTTTTCAAGCCAAATCTGAAAGAACTACGTGAAGGTTTAAAAGTGGAATTTAATGTCGATAATCCTGCGGAATTACAGGCAACTGTTCAACAATTAAAAGAAACTCTGAACGCAAAAGGGGCATTAATCACGCTTTCTGAACGTGGGGTAATTATTGATTTTCAAGATGAAGTACATAAACTTCCTGCACACATTCGTCAGATCGCTGACGTATCCGGCGCGGGAGATACCGTAATCAGTATCGCAGCCTGTTGTGTCGCGCTTGGGCTTCCTCCACGATCAATTGCAGGAATTTCGAATCTTGGTGGTGGTTTGGTTTGCGAATTGGTTGGTGTGGTACCGATTGATAAAGCGTTATTAAAAACAGAGGCGGAGAAGTTTGGATTGGTTTAAAACAACTTATTACGGTGCGCTGCACCTTAACATTCAGGAGGACAATCGCCTTTTCTACAAATATTGAGGTGCTCTGCACCAGTGTCTCTTTTGAAATGTAGAAAATTCCGGAAATACTTTAAGAACAAATTATTTCGGTGCGCTGCATCTTAACATTCAGGAGGACAATCGCCTTTTCTACAAATATTGAGGTGCTCTGCACCAGTGTCTCTTTTGAAATGTAGAAAATTCCGGAAATACTTTAAGAACAAATTATTACGGTGCGCTGCACCTTAACATTCAGGAGAACAATCGCCTTTTCTACAAGTATTTGGGTGCTCTGCAACAGTGTCGCTTTTGTAATTAAGAAAATTCCGGAAATACTATAAGAACAAATTATTTCGGTGCGCTGCACCTAAACATTCAGGATGACAATCGCCTTTTCTACAAGTATTTGGGTGCTCTGCACCAGTGTCGCTTTTGAAATGTAGAAAATTCCTCAAATACTTTAAGAACAAATTATTATGGTGCGCCGCACTTTAACATTCAGGAGGACAATCGCCTTTTCTACAAATATTGAGGTGCTCTGCACCACTGTCTCTCGTAAAATGAAAGATTGCTTTGTGATATCTTGTGCTACCAGTTTATTCCTCCGCCTCCACCTAAACCCATTTTACGGGTAAAACGATTAGATAATTTGGATTTGCTGGTAATGTAACGCACACTGGCTCCGATATAAGGCATGGTTGCCGGCGTGTAGGCAGTCAGTGTTTCATGCGCGCTGTTAAAAGTTTTTATTTGTCTGAAAGTAGTAACACCGGCTTCCAGAGAAATATTAAGTACCGTAAATAAATGCGCATTCGCCGAAACACCGAGTTTGATCTGACGGTAATTTTCACGACGCAGCATTTTCTCTTCCGGTGTCTGTATCTGGAAACCGCCGCTATAACCGTTCAGCCCGGCTAGCATATCCACATTAAACCACTTTGTTGAGCGGTAATTAACATTCATCATAAAAGGCAATAATGCTGAAACGCGCCAGTCTCTGCCAAAACGCTTATTCACACCAAACACCGGCACAAAACGTATTTTTTGGTTATAAGCCAAAATGGATCCATACAGGATCTGCGTATGCAATCCAAGAATATGCATCCGCGCCGCGCCTCCCCAGAAAAATGGCTGAGGTGTAAAAAATGTTTCATTGCTTTCTGTCATACCAAGTCCTCCACCATAAACCCAAAGACGGTCTTTGATACTGGCTTGCAATCTGATCACACCAACAGATAATGTTTTATATCCATTATCCGGAATATTTTTCCCGTCAACTGTCGGCTGAATTTGTGTGTATTGTGTTAATAAAACGGTATGAACCGCTCTCAGATCAAACTTTTTTTGCAAACTATAACCCAGCTGCACTTCACTTTGAATCGGCACGATCCCAAAAAAACCAGCCCTGGAATAGCCAAAATCTTTTCCTGTACCCCCACCCAAATTTGACGGAACGTTGTAATCTGCCTTTAAAGTCACATTAGGATAAAACAACCTGCTCAAAGCAAAGTGCTGAGCCTGAACCGACGAAACCGTCGTAATAAGAAATCCGAAAAGTAAATGTCGGGAAAATTTCATGCGTTGTTCAGGGGTGTGATTGTCGGCAAATAACGAGAAAAGAGTTACGGTATTGTATCTGAGAAAATTGAGGCATTAAACTGTAAGAATTTAAAAATATTTCCATTGTATGAACGGCGTTTTCCTGTCTTACCTTCTTTTGTAATTATGTTACCATTTGACTAATAACAGTCTCAAAAAAAGTTTGTTCATTTACATCCGACAAACCTTACTTCACAATATGGTCAAATTACCTTCTCTCGAAACCCTGAAAAAGAGTCTTTTAACCACAATTATCCGTTATCCCTGGGTAGTTCTTATAGCTGTTATCAAACTCGTATTGCTAATCAGTTACACAGAAACACCGAACGAAAATGAATCTTTACGTAACATTTTGGTACGACTTTCCTACGTTTTCTTTGTAGCTATGCCTCTTGTACTTAGCGTTAAAATACTATTTGAGAGAAGGTCCTCGAAAAAGGAATTAAAATATGGCTTGCTCGCACTGGTAGCTTTGCTGTTGTTCTGCTACTATTTTTATATCAGTCCGGATCCAAATCAAAATGATTATTACCGTTTTATTTTATTCATGGCGGCGTCTCACTTGTTAGTATCCTTCGCTGGTTTTATCCGTTTCAACGAGCCCAACGGTTTTTGGCAATTTAATAAAACGCTTTTTTTACAGTTCCTAACCGCCACTTTATATTCGGTTACTTTGTACGCTGGCCTGGTTATTGCGGTTGAAACAGTCATATTTTTGTTCAACATCCAGTTTCTTTTCAAGATTGAGGCCGACCTTTTTTATACACTGTTTATACTTTTTCACACAGTCTTTTTTTTAAGTAAAATTCCAGAAAACCTTCAAATTCTTGAAGAGCAAACTGACTATCCTTCTGGTTTAAAGATATTCACACAATACGTTCTATTGCCACTTGAAGTCGTTTATCTGGTCATTTTATATGCTTATACAGCAAAAATAATTTTTCAATGGCAACTTCCGGAAGGTGGAGTGGCCTATCTTGTATTAGCATTTTCAGTAGCTGGAATTTTAGCACTATTGCTTTTATACCCGCTGCGGGACACGGTAAAAGATCGTTGGGTAAGTCTTTTCAGCCGCCGTTTTTATATTGCCATCTCGCCTTTGATCCTACTTCTTTTTGCAGGAATTTCTCGCCGTATTAATGATTACGGTCTAACAGAAAATCGATACCTCGTAGCGGTATTAGCAATTTGGCTTGCCGGCATTACGATTTATTCACTCGTAGTGAAACGAAACGATATTCGCTGGATTCCGGTCAGTCTTTCCATCATAAGTTTTTTTCTCGCAGTTGGCCCATGGAATATTTTCAGAGTTGCTGAAAAAAGCCAGTTAAAGCTTTTTCGTAAAATCCTGACGGAGAACAAGCTTTTAAATTCTCAGGATAAAATAGCCGGAAATGCAGTTTTATCAGTAGAAGATTATGAACAACTTTTTTCTATTGTAGATTTTTTCAAGGCAAGAGACCGGTCAGTTATTGCGAGCTATTTCCCAAAATTTGGTGAGAATGCTAATAAGCACAGATATTCAAATGTTATGAATAATTTCCTAGAAAAGCACGTATCCTCGACTGGTAACAACCTTTCCGACATATATTGGACTTTTTCTCTAGATTCAGAAACCCAAAACAAAATCGATATACACGGGTATAATTTCATGGTTCCTTTTCTGGTAAGTAATAATGAAAAACTAACTGAGAAAGAGTACGAAATTGCATCTTCCGATCATGGCCAGCTATTGATTTTATATCATAACCACAAGAAAATTGTGTCGTTAGATATTAAAAAGAAAATTGAAGAATTAAGTAATCAATATGAAAACAATTCCTATCGGGTTCCGTCAAATGTATTAACGATCAATTATGAAAATTCTGGATATCACATAAAAATTCTGATAACCACATTATCGGGAGATAATGAAAAAAATTATTCTGTACGCGGCTACTTTTTTTACAAATAATAACATGTAATAATTAACAAGAAGCATATTATTGAATACCAGCTTAATAACAAAAATTGCATCAAAAAAACCAGCCATGAATTTAATCCGAAATAGTTTGATCCTGTTGGTAAACATTCTGTTACCATTAATGTTAAATGCTCAAACCACGGAGTCCACTTTCGCCGAAAAACTCGGTTATCCAAAAGGGAAAAAGGTACTGATTATCCACGTGGATGATGTCGGCATGTCTTATGAATCCAACCAGGGAGCTATAAAAGCAATAAAAGAAGGCGTTGCCAATTCGCTTAGTGTGATGATGACTTGCGGTTGGGTGCCAGGTTTCGTTCATTATTTGAAAGAAAATCCGGATATAGACGCGGGACTGCATTTGACATTAACTTCCGAATGGAAGGATTATCGCTGGGGACCGCTTGCCGGCAAAAATCAGGTGAAAGGTTTGGTTGATTCCGAAGGTGCGATGTGGAGAGGTGTTGCCGAGGTCGTTAAAAATGCCACGCCGGATGAGGTTGAAAAAGAAATCCGCGCACAACTTGACCGGGCAAAAACGATGGGTTTCACACCAACGCATCTGGACTCACATATGGGAACGCTTTTCGCTACACCGGAATTTTTGCAGCGTTATCTGAAAGTAGGTATGGAAGAAAAAATCCCGGTCATGTTTCCGGGCGGACATAATTCTGTCGTCCAGATTCAGGAGAAAATAATTGCTGATCAGCTCGCCATGACACAAATGGTTGGAAAACAGCTTTGGGACGCCGGTTTACCCGTTCTGGATGATCTGGAAAATTCAAGTTATGGATGGAAAGGTCCGGAGTCTGGTGACAAATCTGAAAAAGCACTTCAAAAATATAAAACACAAAAATACATTGAGGCTATCAAAAACATTAAACCCGGCCTTACGATGGTGATTATGCACTGCACGATCCATACCGAAGTTTTTCCAAAAATCACAGATTCATACCCAACCCGCGAAGGCGATTTTCTGGCAATGATCGATCCGGAATTGAGAAAATATATTGAAAAAGAAGGGATTATTCTGACAACGTGGAGGGAAGCGATGGAGCGTCGTCAGAAAGTAAAGTAAAACTAAGTTACAGCATGTCAGATTATTTCAGATTTGGCATGCTGTAAGCTGACTTAATCCAACTAAATTTTTACAATTGCTGCTCCTCCCAAATACGCTGCAATTCTTCAATGTCAGCCAAATCCTTACGTCGTCCTGTTGCCTCTTTTTCGGTAATCAAATCCTTAAGCTGAATCACAGAAAACGGAATTCCATCAAGATCTGCCTGTAAAGCTCTTTCATAACAAGCATCAAAATCAGCCTCCGAAAATGCTTTTAGGGAATGTCCAAGATCCAGCTCAAAACCTGACATTCCAAAACAGACGGAAGTATAACCGAAAATAAGCGGCATATTTAAAAGCAAATCGCTACCAACCACATCATTTTCGGATAAGGCGTTAATTAGGGCTTTTGTATTTTCTGTTTCGTTTTTTATCCAAAGATTTAAATTTAATGCAGTAGTAATATGACCGTAAACAACGCCTGCAACATTTCCAACCAAAAGATATTTGACACCAAAATCTTCCAGGCTTTTAAAAAGATTTTTGAAATCGTCAATATTTATATAAAAACAAAACGCCTTCGTATTTAGTCGATTTGAAGAATACAACTTGGCCGCCAAATGGTTGAGTTGGGCTAGTTTTTTTATATTTTCTAAATATTGAGATTCGGATTGAACAACAGGAATATTCATGATTTGAATAGTGTGGATGCTAAGTATTTACAACATTAAAATATAAATTATTTGAAACAAAAAACAAAAACCCCGGCAGACCAAAATCCACCAGGGTTTTCATAATATTCTGTGGCCAAGCTCATCGCTAAAAGCCAAAAGCTAACTTCTAAAGATCGATTGCTTCACCATAAGCCGCCTCAGTTGCTCCTTTTAAAGCTTCTGACATCGTTGGGTGGGGGTGGATTGAACGCATAATTTCGTGAGCAGTCGTTTCCAGTTTACGGGCCACTACAACCTCAGCGATCATTTCAGTAACGTTTGTACCAATCATGTGTGCTCCAAGGAACTCACCATATTTGGCATCAAAAATAACTTTTACGAAACCATCCGTAGCGCCGGCAGCCGTAGCTTTACCAGATGCCTTAAATGGAAATTTACCCACTTTGATATCGTAACCAGCTTCTTTCGCTTTTTTCTCAGTAAAACCAACAGATGCAATTTCAGGTTGGCAATACGTACAACCAGGAATGTTTCCATAATCCAAAGCTTCCGTTTTGTGACCTGCAATTTTCTCTGCGCAGATGATACCTTCGGCAGTCGCAACGTGTGCCAAAGCAGGGCCAGGCGTACAGTCACCGATTGCGTAGAAACCAGGGACGTTGGTTTCATACCATTCGTTAACAGAAATTTTACCTTTATCTGTTTTGATACCAGCCTCTTCCAGACCGATATTTTCGATATTCGAAACGATACCAGCTGCTGAAAGCACAACATCAACTTCAAAAGTTTTTTCTCCGTCTGGTGTTTTAACAGTAACTTTGCAACCGTTTCCGCTTGTGTCAACTTTCTCAACGGAAGAATTAACAAAAGTATCAACACCCAGTTTTTTGTATTGTTTCGCGATTTCTTTCGAAATATCTTCGTCTTCTACCGGAACAAGATTTGGAAGGAATTCAACAACCGTAACTTTCGTTCCCATGGTTGCATACACATAAGCAAACTCCATACCGATCGCACCAGAACCTACTACCAAAAGACTTTTTGGCTGTGTTTCAAGGCTCATTGCTTTACGGTATTCGATTACTTTCGTACCGTCAATTTTAATATTTGGCAATTCACGTGCACGTGCTCCTGTTGCAATCACAACACCTTTACCAGCAGTATAATCAGTTTTATTTCCGTCCTTATCAGTAACTTCAACTGTTTTTACACCTTTCACTTTACCTGTTCCCATGATGACGTCGATTTTATTCTTCTTCATCAAAAAGGCAACGCCTTTACTCATTGTATCTGCAACACCACGGCTACGTTTGATAACGCCTCCAAAGTCAGCAGAAGATTCGCCTACGTTGATACCGTAGTCTTTTGCATGCTTAATGTATTCAAAAACTTGTGCACTTTTAAGAAGAGCTTTGGTTGGAATACAGCCCCAGTTAAGGCAAATCCCACCTAAAAGTTCTTTTTCTACAATTGCTACCTTCAGTCCTAATTGGGAAGCACGGATAGCTGCCGGATATCCGCCAGGACCGCTACCAACCACAATCACGTCATACGTTTGAGCCATTTTCTAGTATTTTTATTTGAAAGAAATGGGTTGACAAAAATTTCATGCAAAGGTAGTGAATATCGTTATGAAAACGGCAGGTAATCGTCAGGAATGGTTAAGTGTGGTCAGGAAATTGTCAGGATTTGTCATTGGTAGTCAGGAAGTCGTTGATTCTGGGTAATTGTCAGGATTTGTCATTGGGGGTCAAGGATTGTCATGAATTGTTCTAAGTTACCAGATCATGAATTGTGCGTACTTATGGAGATTAATGATCCCTATTTTTCTTGTACTAACCATTATTTTATGAAACTTGAAGAGCTGCATATTTATCAGGTGGCTATGGCCTTAGGTGAAGACGTATGGAAACTTGCTGATGCCTGGAGCTATTTTATTAAGGATACAATTGGTAAACAACTGGTGAGATCAGCGGATTCAGTGGCGCAAATATTGCGGAAGGTTATGGTCGGTATCATTACAAAGAAAATCTGAACTTTTGCTTCTACGCCCGTGGTTCTTTAAAGGAGACAGTAACCTGGCTTGCAAAAGCAAAAAACAGAAATCTGATAAGCATAGAAAAATTCACGGAATTAAGCCAACTTTGTGAATCATTATCGGTGAAGCTTAATAACTATATCAGGACGATTGGGAAATAAATTGTCATGATGTGGTCAATAATAGTCAGGTTTTGTCAAGGGTTGTCATTTATAGTCAGGCATCGCTCACAACGACCTGACCATTTCCTGACAACAAATGACAATTTCCTGACCACACTTGACAATAAATGACTAAATAAATTAATAACTATAAATTCAAAAAATTCAATGACACTTGATCAATTGAAAGACTTGAAGGCCCGTGTAGAGGCTTTGGGGAGGTATCTTTGACTACGCTAACCGTAAAAAACAGCTAGACGACCTTGAACAACAAACTTCTCAACCGGAATTCTGGGGCGACTCCGAGCGGGCTGAGAAAACAATGAAGGAAATTCGCGGATTGAAGTTCTGGACCACAGGTTATGAAGAACTTTCAAGATTACGCGACGACCTGGATACGATCTGGGAATTTTATGATGCAAGTGAAGCTACCGAAGAAGAGGTAGACGAGGAAGGCAAAAAGCTGGAAGCCAAACTTGACGAAATTGAATTCCGTAAAATGATGGGTGAAGAAGGCGACGAACTTCCGGCCGTTATTGAAATTAACTCAGGTGCCGGTGGTACTGAATCGCAGGACTGGGCGTCGATGCTCATGCGGATGTACATCATGTGGGCTGAAAAAAATGGCTACAAAGTACGTGAGGTAGATTTGCAGGATGGTGATGTAGCTGGTATCAAATCAGTAACATTGGAAATTTCCGGTGAATATGCTTATGGAAATTTGAAGTCGGAAAACGGCGTTCATCGTCTTGTCCGTATTTCACCTTTTGATTCGAACGCCCGCCGCCATACTTCATTTACTTCGGTTTATGTATATCCTTTGGCGGACGATACGATTGAAATTGATGTCAATCTGGCCGATATTACCTGGGATACCTACCGTTCTGGCGGAGCGGGTGGACAGAATGTGAACAAGGTGGAAACGGCAGTTCGTCTGCATCATAAACCATCCGGAATTATCATCGCCTGTCAGCAGGAACGTTCTCAGCTTATGAATAAAGAGGTTGCAATCCGTTTATTGAAATCGCGTCTTTATCAGATCGAGCTTGAAAAACGTAATGCAGCACGTGCCGAAGTGGAGGCTTCCAAACGTAAAATCGAATGGGGTTCTCAAATCCGCAGTTATGTTTTGGATGACCGCCGCGTGAAAGATCACCGCACGGATCACCAGACTTCTAATACGGATGCAGTGTTGAATGGTGAGATTAATGATTTCATTAAAGCTTATTTGATGGAGTATTAAGAGATATTTAAATTAAGGAAACCTTCGGACAAGATTCATGAGTGGATTTGTTGGGAGGTTTTTTTATATTTATAAAAAAAAGCTATGACGGGTATTCGATTTATTACCAATGAAAAAGGTCAAAAGACGGATCTTATTATTTCTATGGAAGAACACGGACAGATTGTTGAAGATGTACTGGATGCACTCCTTGTTGAAGAAAGGAAATCAGAAGATTCCATGTCATTTGATCTTTTTGTTCAGGAATTAAAGGCAGAAGGAAAATTCGATGCCTAAAATTTACGAGGTAATTATTTCAAGCTCTGCTCAAAGAGAAATTCGTAAACTTCAAAAAATAGAAGTTCAAAGAATTATTCCTGCAATTCAATTATTATCTAACGATCCGCGCCCCCCGGGTTGTAAAAAATTAACCTCAACTCAAAATATATATAGAATTCGAATTGGAAATTATCGCGTCCTGTATTCAATTGACGATGTAATAAGGATCGTGGAAGTATCCGGTGTCAGGCATCGAAGAGACGCTTATGAGTAATACTCTTCATTACCATCGCCTCGGCCACGGCCCAAAAATTCTTCTCGCCTTCCACGGCATTGGCCAAACTGGTTTAAATTGCTTCGAGTCCTTTTCTCAACTTTTAGGAGATCATTACACCATTTACGCTTTCGACCTATTTTTCCACGGACAAAGTAAAGGTATCCAAGGAAATGATGATTTTTCCGATCAGGATATTATTACCAAAACATTTTGGAACAAACTGATTTCTGACTTTTTGGAAGAAAATAAAATTGACCGTTTTGATATCGTTGCGTTTAGTATGGGTGGGAGATTTGCCTTGGCAACTTTGGAAGAATTTTCAGAAAAAATCGATAATGCATTTCTGATTGCACCAGACGGCGTTTCCGAACATCCTCTTTATACACTGGTCTCACGTTTCTGGCCAACCCGAAAACTTTTTCACTGGGTAATTCAAAACCCGGACATCTTAATTAAATCAGCTCATTTATTTGAAAAACTGGGACTTATCCACAAAAGTCTGATTCGTTTTACACAATTCATGCTCGCCGATCCAAAACGGCAGGAAACAATTTACCGCTCTTGGCTGGCTTTCCGGATGTTAAAATTTGATATTCCTGAGGTTTACAAAAAACTTAATGGTACGAAGGTTTACCTGTTTATTGGAAAATATGATAAGTTGTTGAAGGCAAAAGATGTAAAGAAACTATCTGAGCTTCTTCCGGAAGAACAGTATTTTTTGCTTTCTGCGGGGCATTCTAATTTGGTTGAAAAGGCGATGTTTCTGATTCGGGATTTGGCAAAATAAATTTGGCGGGCTAACGCCGCCCGCGTGGACTTGTTTGGTTTAGCGTTTTTGACTCGGAACTACAGAATTATAACGTTTCGGTAATTTTAATCATGGAAGCAATGTTGCATGATTTCGCGTTACAAATGAAATACCAAATAACCCTGATTACAAATCGGGGCTATTTGGCAACATTACAAAAATTATTTCAACCTAAACCTGGTTTGTTAAAATTAGGGAGAAATTAATGGTTGATAAATTCTGTCGCTTAACTTTGAAGTTATTTTATAATGATAACTTTTTTAATCTCAATTCCATTTTCCTTTTTTAATTGCAGAATGAACGTTCCAGATGAACGGTTTTCCAGATTTATCTTTTCGTTGTGAATCCCTTTACCAACTATGGGCAGTTCAAACCAGGATCTACCTTTAACATCAAATACTGACAGAGTTGCCTTCTTATCTTTTTGGAGATAAAACAATACTTCAAATATCCCTGTGTTAGGGTTTGGTGATACAACCAGATTTTCTTTGTCAGGGCAGATTCATTTTTACTACTAAAAAAAATATCATCGTTTACGCCAAACCTGCCACTGGATCCCGATTCACCACACAACTGTCTGAAACAAAAATATCCACTGTTACTTGCTAGTTCCATGGTGTTACTTCCCGACAAATAATAATTTCCTATGCTTACTTCTACATATTGGTTAACACTTGTTTGGGTAAGATTGTACGTTTGCCATGTACCTCCGTTGATCCGAATACGACCTACCGAAGCACTTTCATGAGACTTATATGTAAGTCGCAATTGATAATTGCCACTAGATGGCGGATTAAGTGTGTAAGAGCGGATTTCAGAAGAGTTGCCTGAGCACTGATCCCCAAGATTGATACATGTATTGCCACTTGATATGTTACCAACCGTAATACTTGTGCTGGCGGTTTTGTTAGCACAGCCCTCTTTGCTTGCCGTAACTGTGTAAGTGTAGGTTCCAGATGAGCCAGGGGCATTTATATTGAATGGAGTTGAAGAACCACTTACACCATTTCCACTCCATAAATAAGATGTGCCACCGCAGCTGACACCTGCGCAGTTATAATTTAGCTGCAAAGCCTGATTTATAATGGGGTTACTATTTGTGTTTCCAACAGAAACATTAAAGTCACAACTAGAACCAGTTTCTGTACCTGCGCACAGCTGTCTGAAACAGATGTAGCCCCCAGCACTGGCAAACTCAACAGTATTATTTCCGCTGTTCAAGTTAAAGCTGCCTATTGTTATTTCCACGTACTGGCTTGCACTCGTTTGTCCCAGGTTAAAGCTCTGCCATGAACCACCATTAATTCTAACGAGCCCAACCGATGGGCCTTCGTGTGCACGATATGTCAATTTAAGTGGAAAGGTACCACTGGAAGACATATTTGTTGTATACGTACGTACTTCGGAGGAATTTCCCGAACATTGGTCCCCTAAGCTTATACACGTTCCGGTAACATTACCAACCGTTATGCTGGTTGTTGCCGTTTTATTACCGCACCCGCTTTTGCTTGCTGTGACTGTATAACTGTAAGTCCCAGCTGAACCTGGTGCGGTGATATTTAGCGGAGATGAATTCCCGCTGACACCATTTCCACTCCAAGAGTAGGAAATGCCTGCACAGTCATTGCCTGAACAGCCGTATGTGAGTTGTAAGCTCTGACCAGGAGAGGGATTATTATTTGTACTGCTGGCAGAAACATTAAAATCACAATTGGCCTGAGTACTGCCACAGCTTACGGAATTAAAATAAAACCTTTGGTTATTTCCGTTGGTTTCACTCCAAAAATGAAGGCCGGCTCCATCATCTCCGCTTACGCCTTCGACATCGGCTAAACCCACACCAAACTTACTGGAAACCCCAATCGTATAGGCTCCCTCACCGGTAGATCGCAACGCCATTTTTGATAGTAAATTCCACTCCAGTCAGCTTGCTGGATGGGCGTTCCGGAATTGGTATTACCGCCAGCCAATTCCCATACTTTGTTTGTACTTCGCGAAATGATCCTGTATGAATCAGAACTCACACTTTCCAACTGAAAGATCTGATTGTTTTGCCCGTTAGCCCCATATTGTCTGATCCTTGCACCGTTGTTGCCATTTTCTGGCTGCATAAATTTATTGGAGTGTTTGGCTTTAATGGTATAACATCCGTTGGAAAGTGGCAGATAATTAACAGGAGCACATCCCTGGTCGGCGATGGCTAGTTGTGCACGGATGAAGTCTACGCCGGCTTGAGTTATTATGGTATGCCTCTCATTAGCATCCGGCGCATAAATGGCGTCAAACGGCGTATCTGTCTGCACATTGATGTTATTGAGCGAAGCCCCCCAGTCACGATTCAGGTTTTTTAGCGCGAAGGAGCTCACGGATGGAATGAAAGATGGTGTCGGGAATTGTACCGAGCCAGTAGTCTTGTACAACCATTTATTTGTTTTCGCCTGATCAACGACAAGCTCAAAGTATTAACCATAACCACCCGGTAGAATATCCATACCGGCCTGGCCCACCCCATAAATATAACGCTCTGCTCCGCCCAATCCAAAAGTCAGAAAGCTTTTATCCATGACCTTACCCCGGTTAGTAGCTGACGGAGAAGTAAAAACCTTCATACTAAAAGCCCTGTCCTTCGCAGCCAGACAAAAGAACCCCGCCGTAAAAGCACATGTTATTGAACCCAGAGTAGTAAGTTCAGCCTTGATTTCCATAGCCTGTCCACCGGCAGGAAAATTTTGACTCGTCCCATTTTTACTACCATTATTGAGTGCTACTCTGCGTAAGCACGGAGCTTGAGGGAAACCCATTGCGCTCATGGTTTGAACAAAACGGTCACGGAATCCAGGCGAGCCACCAGGATGCTCATTTACTGTTCCTTCATAATGATGAATTAACATTTGCCGCGCAGCCGGTACAAACAGCAGTTCCTCTACTGCCTTTCGTGGTCCTTCCAAACCCATGTCATAGCCCATATGTACCAACATATCCTGCAACCCTATCGGAATGTTGGCTCCATGATGTGGTGAATCAAATGAGACCCAAAGCTTGCAGTTGTGGTTCATATTGTTTTGCTCCATGTAACGAAGCGCGTAGCGAGAAATAAGCCCACCCATACTTGGACCAATGATCGTGATCTTTTCACTACTGCCATTGGCTTGCAACTTCTGATTTACCGTTTGGATCAGTTTCACCAGTACCATGGCATTACGCTCTATATAATCTCCTCCCCCAGCACGGTATCTTTTCACATCCTGCAACCAACAACTGGTACCTTCAAAGTTGAAAATAGGGCAAACAAGTTCTTGAAAGGAAGTGTATTCATACTTTGGTGCGTTGAGTATGACAACATCATATCCGTTCCCCGGGCTATTTTCACGGAATTTGTCACCTAATAATGGGTTTTCCCCATTACCATCAGTATACTGCATATTATTTTCGTAAAAGGACCTCCCGCTTCGCCGATCTGTTGGATCAAATCCATCAATAAGAATAATGGGCTTACGGAGTTGTGAACGTCCGGAAGCATAATAAGTAAGTACGTCACCTTTTCCTGGATAGCCCGTAAACTCATCATAACCCTGAAAGTAAATATCGGCCTCTATTCGGGTAGAGTCAACGGTTGAAATTCCATCAAAATAAGGATAAGTGATAGCAACCCGCGCATTGGGAAGCACTTCCAGTTCCGATTTGGCTGTCCGCTGGCTTCCATCAGAGCAGATAATGGTAAAATTCAGTTGTTTGATCCCAGCGTTACCGTAAGTTACCTGTACCGGAGGGCCTCCCGGAGTAAGGGTTCTTGTGGCACCTCCGTCACCAAAATTCACAACTACGCTGTTGATACCCACGCCCTGGTTGCTAAAAGCCGCCCAACGTGGAAACTGGAAGTTACTGGTCCCTAGCGGTACCGACGGAACCAATGCTGAGGCGACAACGGCCTGTTTAGTATTAAACGTCTGTGAAGGGACAAAGCCGGTCTTTAATCTGAGCCTCCCATTTGGATCTGTTTCCACTGCGGCGGAATTAACTTCCTGAAGTCGGGCTAAAGTGATCCCAATAGGTACAATGTTCTGCTCTTTATTACTCTGATAAATCAGGCTTTGTAATGATTCTGTGGAAAGTATCCCACTGGTGTTCAAAGCACCTTTGTAGAGTTCGGCCCGGGATTCGAGCCAGTGTCCTGAATTGGAAGTTTCTGACGAACTGAAGATATTAAGTGAGGCAGCAGGGAAGGCCCTGTTGTATAAGATACCCGAAGTAACAAAGCTTTTATCCAGATTCCCCATATAGTCGTCAGCTTCTGCCTGCGTGGTGCGGGCGTTTGACTGCCCGAAGGCGGTAAATAAAGGGCATAACAATGCCAGGCCTATAAATAGGCTATAAAAATTTCTCATGATTTTAATTGGTTAGGAGTTAAAGATTTACGGTTCTGCTGTTTACATCAAATCGTCCGTCCGTGATCTTCACCCTTTGGCCAAGTGAATTCCCCCCCTCAAACTCGAAGGTGCCGGATATAACACCGGATATCGTATCTGCTTTTGTGATAACAACTCTGCCTCTTTGATTTGGGTTTGTCATAAAACCTATCCCCTCGGCACCCTGATACCATCCGTAGTTTTCTGGGAAAAAGTTTCTATCCCGCAAATTCGTTTTTTGATTTAGTTCGTGAATTCCTACTGCAATGGTTTTTAGAAAAATGTGCAGCTCTGTTTTGTCCTGCTTATAGGTTCTCAGGTAAATAGTCCGGTCATTAGCATTGTTTGTTGTAAAACCTCCATTAATCGCCCTGGCTACACCAAACCAGTCCCCTGTTCCATCCGGTATCCACACTTTCCCATTCACTTTACAGGAAAAGGTATTCTTTCCTTCCTGTGTAGTGGGCGTTAGATCAGGTCCTTTGTCGCAGCTCCACAAAAGCAGTACAGTCACTAACGTAGATAAATATAGGTTTGCATTTTTCATTTGGTTTTTTAGTTTAGAGGTGAAACATTTAATCATCAAGTATTTCAGTTATAGCTTCTAGGCGATATATCTATGTGGTATGCATGGGCAGTTGACTGCGCAAGGCCAGTAATTAAAGGGCATAGCAATGCCAGGCCTATAAATAGGCTATAAAAATTTCTCATGATTGTAGTTGATTAGGGCTTAAAAATTTAAGGTTCTGCTGTTTACATCAAATCGACCGTCCGTAATTTTCACCCTTTGCCCGAGCGAATTCCCTCCTTCGAACTCAAAGGTGCCGGATATAACGCCGGATATTGTATCCGCTTTTGTGACTGTTACACTCCCCCTTTGGTTTCTATTGGTTATACAGCTTGTACCATCCGCAGCCCGATACCAACCGTAGTTTTCAGGAAAAAAATCCCGGTCTATTCTATAAGTATCCTTATTTAGATCGTGAATACCTACTTCTATGGTTTTTAAGAAAATATGCATTTCGCTATTGTCCTTGCTGTAGGTCCACAGGTGAATAGTTGGGGGATTATGAGAACCATAACCAGCGAAACCTCCATTAATCGCCTTGGCTACACCAAACCAGTCCCCTGTTCCATCCGGTATCCACACTTTCCCATTCACTTTACAGGAAAAGGTATTCTTTCCTTCCTGTGTAGTGGGCGTTAGATCAGGTCCTTTGTCGCAGCTCCACAAAAGCAGTACAGTCACTAACGTAGATAAATATAGGTTTGCATTTTTCATTTGGTTTTTTAGTTTAGAGGTGAAACATTTTTTTAAATCGATGTATTTCAGTGGTAGTTTCATAGGCGATCTATTTATGATGATCAACTCCTTCGACCACATGAATTTAACGCTTTCAAAAGGATTTATATCTTGTCGTAGGACAACATTTCAGCTTGTCGTACGACATTAATTTGAATTGTCGTACGACAAGAAAATACCAATTGAGAACTTATATTCAGTAGATTAGGTATCTTACATTGATATACGTTATAAGTGTAAATAGCTCGAACCCCTAGACATAAAATAGTTACAGCCTACTTAGTGGGTGTGAGATGTGCGCCATTATTGACTAGAAAAGAGGAACATCATAAAGCACATCAGCAAATATTATTATTTGCGCTTTTATCGGCTTGGTTTCCAACGCTTAAATTTGTTGTTTACAATAACAATTTCCAGGATCTACTGGCAAATAATTAGGTAATAATTAAGTATTTTGGAGTGCAAATTTTTACATTGTTCGTTGACAACACATCTTTAAAAACTTAAACCACACTATAAAATGCAAAATACCAAGCCCCTGTATACGTTACAGGAAATTGAAGATTCTATTCTTTCACCCGGCAGCAAAGAGCATTTTTCAAAACTTTTCAAACTTTCACTTATTCCAAAGGGAAGGATTATACTGGATATTGGCCAGGTGAGTTCTACTTTATATATAATCAGGAAAGGCATTATGAGGGCATATTATATCAAAGGCTCAAAGGACATCACCTCCTGGCTGGTTTCGGATGGAGATATTGCTTGCATTGCTGAAAGCTTCTTCTACAAAACTGAATCAAATGAGGCAATGGAAGCTTTGGAAGATACCTGGGTCTACGCTATATCCTTCGAGGCTTATCAGCAACTGATCACGGAAGACAATAGTATGGCAAGAGTAGCTATAAGATTGCTGCAGGATCATTTGATACATTTTAGTGACAGAATCAGACTATTTAAATGCTTGGGAGTGGAAGAGAGGATCACTGCTTATATTAATCAGCCATCTTCACTTTTCCGTAAGATTCCGGATCACTACATCGCCACTTACCTCGGAACTACAAGTGCGACTTTCAGCCGTTGTCTGAAAAAAATTTTATATGATAAATAATGTAGCCGACTACTAGATTGCCTTCAAAACCTCACAAATACTTAACCCCTTTCATCGAAGCAACCCCTCGCCGGTAAGAATAAAATTTAAGCTTCTTCCTACCTGATGATGTTATAACAATCGCATCTGCTCCGCATGCACAGGCTTTATTTTTAGCATTTTCTATGGCTGCTTCGGCTGTTCTTTTATTCCAGATTGAGTTTCCTGTTTTGCTATTGAGTAGGCATACCACCTCAAATTTCCTTTTTACCTCACTTTCATTGTTAAAAACCTCCAGATTGCAGTTTTTTGGTTTTGGCGAATTGGAAATTAATTTTTCTACTTTGACCGAAGCGCAGGATGATAAAACAAAGATTAGCAAAACCAGTTTGATTAGATTTTTCATTTGAGGGTAATTTAAATGATCATTATTTGAAATATAGGATCAGATATATTCAATCTTTATTAGAAAACTTCACAAAAAACATATTAAGTACAATAGTGCTGGATACAGCGCTCCAAACCGCTAACCAAAACCCCAATTCTTTCGGATTATGACTATGCGATGTGCCTGGCGTATACATTAATGCCAAAGCGTGAATGACCATCAGCACTAATGAAACATTTCGGATTTTCTTGTTTGCAAATACCTTCATGACCAACTTTTCGCAATGTAATTTTTAATATCCAAAAGGTAACAATTTCTATTGATTAGACACATATCCTTCGTATTATTAACATTTTCAACATCTCCGCTTAACCTCTCCCCAAAATCTTATATCTTTAAGAACTCCCGTTTTCCCTTGAAACCCTTATTGTAAATGATCGAAACAAATACTTCCGAGACACTTCCGCATAAAGACGATACCAGCTGGCGGTTAAAGGCCATTATGGGCGGTTCCATAGGTAATTTGGTCGAGTGGTACGACTGGTATGCATATTCAGCTTTCTCGCTGTATTTTGCGGGAACATTTTTTCCCGGCTCCAACCCTACGGTTCAATTGATCAATACAGCCGGAATTTTTGCCGTTGGTTTTTTGATGCGGCCGATCGGTGGATATGTTTTTGGAAAACTGGCAGATACAAAAGGCAGAAAAGAAGCCATGACTTTATCAGTTTTACTGATGTCTTTTGGCTCTCTGTTAATTGCGTTTTTACCTGGTTATGGCACGATCGGAATCGCTGCACCTATTTTATTGCTGGTTGCACGATTGCTACAAGGATTAAGCGTTGGCGGAGAATATGGCACTTCTGCCACTTATTTAAGTGAAGTAGCGACAAAAGAAAGACGCGGATTTTATTCCAGTTTTCAGTATGTTACTTTAATCGGTGGACAATTGATTGCTCTTGGCTTACAATTAATCCTGCAAAGAATATTTTTGACAGAACAACAAATGCATGAATGGGGATGGCGGATTCCATTTGTGATCGGTGCGATACTTTCATTGATCGCCCTGTATTTACGGAGCAATTTACATGAAACGGAAGCTTTCAGAAATAAAAGTACTTCTCCTGCCAAAAAAGAAGGTTCATTAAAAGAGCTTTTAAAACATCCCAAAGCACTTTCCGTTGTGGTAGGATTAACGCTTGGCGGAACTTTGGCTTTTTATACTTATACCACCTACATGCAGAAGTTCCTGGTGAATACGGTAGGATTAACCAAAGGCCAGTCAACCACTTTAACTTTTTGCTCGCTTTTGATCTTTGCGTTGTTACAACCTGTTTTTGGTGCTTTGAGTGATAAAGTCGGAAGACGGCCGTTATTGATTGGATTCGGAGTTTTAGGAACATTATGTACCGTTCCTTTGCTGACAACTTTAAGCCATACCACAACCCAATGGGGCGCCTTCGGCTTATTGATGGCAGCATTGATCATTGTCAGCGGTTATACTTCCATTAATGCCGTAGTAAAAGCAGAATTATTTCCGGTGGAAGTTCGTGCGCTCGGCGTTGGATTACCCTATTCACTAACCGTCGCCATTTTTGGCGGAACGGCTGAATATCTGGCACTTTGGTTTAAAAATGCAGGTCACGAAAGTTATTATTACTGGTACGTAACGGTGTGTATTTTGATTTCTCTGACGGTTTATATTACCATGAAGGACACCAAACATACTTCACTCATTGAACATTAATTTTCATAATTTAAATTTTAAACAGAAATGTACTTTTCAAATTAAAAAGATAATTTATCTATTGACATCCTGTTTGTAATTTTATAACTTTCTGGAAATCAAAACATTCTGACAGTTATGGAGACAATAAACCGGATTGAACGCTGGGGTGATACACATCACCCGGCTTGGATGGATGTAGTTCGTATTGGCCTGGGCGTACTTTTGTTTGTAAAGGGTATCAGTTTTATTAGCGATACAGCCCGGCTCTCGCACCTGATCAGCAATATGGATTTTCATTTATACTCTGTGATGGCCGTTCATTACGTGGCTTTTGCGCATATCTTCGGAGGATTTTTGATTGCACTAGGCTGCCTTACCCGTACGTCTTGTCTTTTTCAGATACCCATTTTAATTGCTGCTGTTTTTATGGTAAACCTCAGAGCTGGTTTCTCCTATTTCAATTCTGAATTATGGCTGTCGGCCATTACACTTATTCTGGTTATCACTTTTACAGTCATCGGTTCAGGAAAATTTTCTATGGATGAATGGATGAAGAATCACGATAATTAATATAATGACTTCGGCGGTCGGCTTTCGGCGGGGCCGCCCAGGCAGTCTGACTGTTGTAGAGAATAACAATTAATCTTACAGACAGCATAAGAAAATAGATTTACCAAAAACTTCTTCTTGTGCTGTTTTTTATATCAAAATCTGTTCAGACTTTCCGCCACTTTTCCTGCTTCTTTGCTCCCTTTGAACAAATACTTCTTTTTATATTCCAGAGGCGTCATGTCAGTAACATTTTTGAAATGCCGGTAGAAATTTGAAATGTTATTAAAACCACATTCAAAACAGATGACCTCGATCGTCTGCCTGTCTTCAATCAAAAAACGACATGCATGGCTGATACGGATCTCGACAAGAAAATCATTGTATGTTTTCTTGGTCATCAATTTGAAATAACGGCAAAAAGAGGTTACGCCAAGATTGGCTATCGCTGCCACTTCCTGTAACGTGATGGGGTTTTTGTAGTTTGACAAAGTATAGGCATATACTTTATTCAATCGAAGTGTTTCGGAATCGTTAGATTTATAAAAAGCATGAGCCGAAGTAATTGTTTCAGTTTCATCAGTTTCTGCAAGGATTTTAAGAATTGTTAACAGCGCGATCAACCTGTCCAGATTTTGCATCGTCACTGCCGGGCGCATAATGGCAATCACCTCTTCTTTTGCTTTTCCATTTACAACCAATCCTTTTTTTGCCTTTTCAAAAAGTTTTGGAATAAGATACGCTTCCGGAAGATTCAGCAGATCCGCACCCAGGCAATCCGGCAAAAAATGAATAATAATAACCTCAACCGCAGAGCTTCCTTCTCCCCCTTCAACCCGCCAGGTATGCGGCAGGTTTTCTCCCAATAGAATCAATTCTCCGTCCGAAAAATTACTGATATCATCACCAATGAAACGTACACCATGACCCTTAATCAGATAATGTAATTCCAGTTCGGGATGATAATGCCAGACTGTACCAAAGCTTGACTCTTGCTCGTGCCTGATACTGAACGAATTACGTGATTTTATCGGAACTTTATGAAAATGAGGCTTCATGGTACTAAATTGAATCAGGATAATTATCTGCTATATCCTACTGTTTTCAATCTAATAAGTACTAACCGCATCATTTCTATTCCTTGAAAAAATTAAGAATTTTGGCAATCCGTTATCAGTTGTCGGCAATCAGCCGCAATGCAATTCGATTATGGGTGTCATTGACCTTACAAAATTGTTAATTACGAAATAGCCAGACGGGATTGATGGCGTAAAATTTCTTTTGCCTTGATTAACTGATTCTTAACTGTATTGGTTGAGATATTCAGAAAACCGGCTATCTCCTTATATGACTTTCCTTCCTCAATGTTCAGCTTCAGAATTTGCTTTCTTCGTTCAGAAAGTAACTCAACAGCACCCAGTAAAAATTTGATCCTGGCTTCCTTGTCGTCACCATCTTCATCATTCAAAAAAGTCATACGGTCCACATACTGCTGGCGTAACTGCTGATCTTTTTCGAATTTTTTAAACTGATCAAAAACCTGGTTCCGCAGGCTGACAAACAAATAAGCCTGAAAACTATGCTCCGGTTTGATCTGTACGCGACGATCCCAAATCTTGGCAAATACATCCTGTGTGACGTTTTCAGCTTCTTCTTCATCTTTGAGCAAAGTAGTACAAAATTTCAGCGCCGGTGACCGGAAATGCGTGTAAAGCATCGAGAAAGCTGCTTCGTCTCCCTGTGTTACGCGATAAAGGATTTGTTCGTTTGGAAAGTTCATAGGATTAGGAAATTTTTGGTCCGTATTATTTCACAAGATATTCGGTAAAATTGCTTGTAATGCCCAATTCATTTTGAAGCTTCTCAACTGTAATCAGCAGTTGATCCATTTCATTTTTTAATTCTTTTGTTAGTTCTTCGACCTCTCTTCTTGTATAAGTTAAAATCGGAAAACCTCGCTTTTGCAGACTGTATTTCGCAATGGTAGGATAAGCCGAGTGTACAATATCCATTGAATCCACAAAAAATTGCTGTACCTTTTTCACATCTCCCTGACGATCAGCATCGTTGAAATATTTGCAGATCCACGCAATCAGTTCCGGATAAATATTCCCCTGAATACAGGATAATCCTGCTGCACCTGCTTTCAAAGATGATACCGCATTCACCATATAGGCATCATAAAGTCCAAACTGGTATCCCTCCGCAACCTGGATTCTGCGCTTTACTTCTTCGTAGTCCAGACAAGTATCTTTGTGATATATAACTCTTCCTGTTTCAACCAATTCTTTAAGTACTTTAACTGGTATTAATCTTTTATAGGGAACCGGACATTCATAAAAACCCAATGGGATATCATTCGTTAAGCTTATTAATTCTTTCGCGTTTCTCTGGAAAATCGCATCTGATTCATTCTCCTTAACGATAAGGCTGGAAATAATGATAACCGCTTCTACTCCGGTAGCGTATATACGTTTTACAAATTCGGCCTGTTCTGTGATAGTCCCACCGAAAGTCCCTGTGGCTACCACCGGGACTCTGCCCGCAACCTGATCAACAACCGTTTTCGTTACATCAATCCTTTCCTGTTCACTCAATTCATACATTTCACTGGAAAGACAGTTTGCAAAAAGTCCCGCCGAACCAGCGTTTAAGTAAAATTCAGTCAGCGTTTTCAGCCCGTCATAATCCACTTCCCCGGATTCAAGAAATGGAGTTAACATAACTGGAATAAATCCTTGCGGCAAAGATGTTGTTGTTGAGGTCATACCAAATTAAAATCAATAAGTGTCAGGGTAACTTAACCGGCCCCTTGTTTGCCGGATATATTCATGTCAGAATAAATTCTCAACCTCAAGAATATGATCAAATACCCGGGTGGTTTGCCAGTGCTTCTTTTTCAACTTGTATGGCTTTTCCTTTCAACCGTGTTAAAATCAAACCCCCAAGAAAAATAGTCAGCGTACCAACTACCATCACCATATTCTGATGCAGCGGGTTTCGTAAATGTGCATATTCATCAGGCAATTGTTTTGAAAATGTCATCCAGATTATGACAACAATACCAATGAGCGTAGCCGTAAGTGCTTCTGCATTTTTTGTATTTCTTGAAATTATCCCTAAAAGAAATAACCCCAGCATGCCGCCGGCAAAAATTCCGGAAAGCAGCCACCAGACATCCAGCACACTTTTGACGCCGATCATCGCGATACCGGTTACCATGCCAAGAAGTCCAAAACCTGTGGTTGCAATGTATAACAAGGTCATCGACTGTTTCGAGCTCATTTCAGGTTTAATATACCGCTGATAAATATCAACCATAAAAACCGTCGCAGAAGCATTCATTCCTGAACTGATCGTACTCATGGCTGCAGACATTATGGCTGCAATAATCAATCCCAAAAGCCCGACCGGCACTTTGTTCACCATAAAATGTGGCATTACTTTGTCGCCAATATCTGCGGCAGTCAATGTAGATGCCAGCTTTTGAAGTGCTTCCGGTGTTCCGTTTGGCAAACGTTCAACCGCAACCTGCATTTGGACTGCATGAAGCAGATCGGGATTACTTTGGTAATAAGCAAACAAACAGGAGCCTATCACAAAAAACATCAGCGAAACCGGCAGATACAGATAAACACATAGCCAGATGGAGCCAGCGGCTTCTTTAACTGAGGTTGTGGTGTGATAACGCTGCACATAATTCTGGTCCATTCCGAAATTGTTGAGGTTCATGAAAAACCCGTACAGCAAAACAACCCAAAAAGACGATTGTGTAAAATCAGGCGCGAAACTTCCCAGACTGAATTTATCATCTGCTTTCCCGATATCAATAATTTTAGAAACGCCGCCTTCCATACCGGATATAACCAGATAAAGAATGACAAGTGCTCCGGCGGTTTTGACAACACCTTGCACAACTTCCGTCCAGATAACGGCTTCCATACCGCCCATGACGGTATAAAGGACAATACAAATACCTACTACGATCATTATCGTAGCCATTGGATAACCCGTCAGGGCCTGAAGACTGAGTGCTATTCCGAAAAATATAGAGCCCATTCTGGCAAGTTGTGTCAGCAAAAAGCAGGCAACGGCATATGTTCTTGCCCAGGGACCGAAACGTTCTTCCAAATGGGTATAGGCCGAGACCGTTCCGGTATTCCTATAAAACGGTATGAAAAATTTAGTTGCAACCCAGGCTGCCAACGGCATTGACAAACTGAAAACAAAAGAATTCCAGTTGCTGCCAAAGGCTTTACCCGGAACTCCGAGGAAAGTATTACTACTAAGAAAAGTGGCATAAATAGAAATACCGATCGCCCAGCCAGGGATTTTTCCGGAAGCTTTTGTAAACTGATCTGCTGTTGTGTTTTTGCGTGAAAAATAAATCCCGACGGCCACCATCCCCACCAGATAGCTTATAACAATAACCAGATCGATAACGGGCAAGGATTTCATTCTACTTTGTTAATAAGTATAACTTAATTGCAAATAAACAGGATTACTTTCATGCATTTATGTGGTTTTATATCCTTTTATTATACGATCTTATCATACACAATAATTTAACATTGAAATCCGGATACCGGATATCAATCTTTTTTATCCCTAAACAGAAATCCAATCCCGACAGTGGAAATGATGATCAGGGAAAGCAGGAGAATTTTTGTTCCTAATCCTTCATTGGGATGTTCCAGCAAATAACGGATTTCCTGTGCTTCTCTCCCGGCCCAAACTGCGAGTACAGTACGTGGAATCATCCCCAAGGTTCCGCCCGCAAGTACTTGTGGAAGTTTTGCTCCGACAACGTTGAAGAATAAATTGGTGATCGTAAATGGTAAAACGGGTGAAAGTTTGGCAAAGAAAATCAGACGGAACTGGTTTGCCTTAAATTTCCTGATGAGTGATTCAATTTCAGGGTAAATCTGCACCAGATAAATCCGGATCGATTCTGCGTTAAAAAAATCTGCCAGTATGTAAAGAAGCGCAATGGCGCCAAGGTTCAATAAAAATAGAAACGGGACTGCGTACCATCCAAGGAAATAACCGAAAACGAGAGCAAGGAATGTTGGCGGCGTCAAAGCAATGGCCGAAGTGAATGTTAATCCAATCGTAACGAGCATCCAGGTTCCATAAGACCAGCTTCGTAATAATTCTTCATGGGCAACTGCCGAAGCGGTCAGCAAGGAAGTGGTTACCAATGGAACAACAGTGAGTAAAACGCTTACAACGAGAGGTAAAGGAAGTTTTTTTACTAATGGATTCGCCAAAAGAAGATATTTTTAGTCAATACAATAATTTCAGTTATCAAATTAACCACTTCTTTCTGTAAAAGGTTTTTCCGGAAGGTTATCTTTGATCTTTTACTGCAAATCCGAGGATTTAAGCTAACTATTTTTCTATGAAATTCGGGACGAAAGCCATACATGCGGGTGTTGAACCAGACCCAACCACTGGTGCGATCATGACGCCGATTTACCAGACTTCAACCTACGTTCAGGAAAGTCCTGGTAAACATAAAGGTTACGAATATTCGCGCACACACAATCCGACCCGTACGGCTTTGCAAAATGCACTTGCCGCTTTGGAAAATGGGAAACACGGCATTTGTTATGCATCCGGCCTTGCAGCAACAGACGCAGTATTGAAACTATTCCGGCCTGGTGACGAAATTATTGCCACCAATGATATTTATGGCGGCACTTACCGGATCATGAAAAAGATCTATGAGCCCTTTGGTCTTGTATTTCATTTTGTTGATATGAGTGATATCGCCGAAATGGAAAAGGTGATTTCTGAAAAAACAAAAATGATCTGGGTGGAAACGCCAACCAATCCTTTGTTAAAAATCATTGACATTGAAGCCGTAACGCATGTTTGTAGGCAAAAAGGAATTTTGAGCGTAGTTGATAATACTTTTGCTTCGCCTTATTTGCAAAACCCGTTAGACCAGGGTGCGGACATTGTGATGCATTCGGTAACGAAATATCTTGGCGGTCATTCGGATACGGTTATGGGCGCGCTGATTGTTAATGACGATGAGTTGGCCAAACAACTTGCTTTTATCCAGAATGCAAGCGGCGCAGTTCCGGGGCCTCAGGATTGTTTTCTGGTTTTAAGAGGAATTAAAACATTACATATCCGGATGCAGCGGCATTGTGAAAATGCAAAAGTAGTCTCCTTATGGCTTGAAGATCATCCCAGAGTTGGGAAAGTATATTATCCCGGACTCGCCTCCCATGACGGTCATGTTTTGGCAACTCGTCAAATGCGCGGATATGGCGGAATAATTTCTTTTGAGTTAAAAGGAGACAATTATCAGGAAGCTGTTCATGTCATGGAAAATTTACACGTGTTTTCTCTGGGCGAATCTCTGGGTGGCGTTGAGTCACTTTGCACGCATCCTGCAAGCATGACACACGCGAGTATTCCAAAAGATGAACGGGAGAAAACGGGATTAAAAGACACACTGATACGCCTCAGCGTAGGCATTGAAGATGTGGAGGATTTGATAGAAGATCTGGCCCAGGCAATTGGCTAAGTTTCATTTCTCTTTTGCATTCCAAAGCCAAAACCATTACTTTTGATCTCTACAATTATAGCAAAACAAACAATACGTTATACATGGAATTAACAGGAACTGTCATCGCTTTACTTCCTGAGGTGTCTGGTCAGGGTAAAAATGGAACATGGCGGAAGCAGGAATTTATTCTTGAAATCCCTTCGCAGTATCCAAAAAAAGTATGCATTTCATTGTGGGGTGATAAAATCGATCAGGCTGGTTTACAGGTGAATGATGCTGTAACGGCATCAATTGATGTAGAAAGCCGCGAATATAACAATCGCTGGTATACTGAGGTAAAAGCTTGGAAGGTTGACAAAGCCGGCAGTGCTGGCGGTGGCGGAGTTTCTTTTAGTGGAGGAAGCAATAACAGTACTTTGCCTCCGGTAACAACTTTTACGGAAGACGAATCTGACGATCTGCCTTTCTAAAAAATACAAGAGCGATCCACCGTCGCGATGAGAGAATTCGTCAATGAGTTAATGGTCATTTATCGTCCTCATTACTGAGGTTATTGTCATCATTCTTTCAGCGCGACGGCGGACTGCTTTTTATAAATCCATTTGGCTGATTATGCCATCGCTACTGTGAAATGATCAAAAACTTCATGCGGATGTACTTCCAAAACATTGGCAAGAACAAGCATCACCAGCGTATTGGAAGCCATTTTTCGGGGAATCCCGGCTGCTGCAGCAAATAATTCTACCGTTACGGTTTGCTTTTCATCCAGCAGCTTCATAAGCTTTTCTTCCTTATCCCCATACTGAAATCTGACATCTCTCTTAAAACGTCCTCGGCGCATAATTTCACGCATTTCCCGGCTTGCCTGAATTGATTTATCCGCAACACGAACATATGCCTTTTTTATTCCCAAAGAGTCAACAACATAATGTGGCTTGTCCAGACTTCGCGGGATAGTCAAAACCAGTACCTCGCGATCCGAATCGATAGGGATTCTTTCTAAATGATAATCAAGTTTGGGGAAACAATAGGTGTCAATGGCTTTGACCAGGGTGTATTCATCTTCAAAAGAATCTTTAACTCCTTTGATTGTCCGGTCGTCTCCAACACCGACGAAAAGTTTTCCACCCCCCGAATTAGCGAAGGCAACAAGCTCGCGGACAATTTTTTCAGGATGATTGGATTTCAATTTGAATTCCACATGTTCACCCTCACCTTTTCTGACCAACTCTTTAAGCAATCGTAGTTCCATCAATTGGCCTGGATAGATACTTAACTATGAAAAAACAATCGGGCTTTCCGGTATTTGCTTTTATTAACAACGTTACCAATTTACATTCCTTTCATGATATTAAAAAAATATTATTAATGAATCTTTGAACATTCTATAATCATTCTCATAACTAGTTGATTCAAACCTATAATCGTCACACTCAGGTCTCTTTGAAGTAGAAAATGAAATAATTTGGCATAGAATTTTCTCTATTATGCCGAACATTTTATTTAATCCTGGTCTTTAACAAGACCAGGCCAACTGCATGAGAAACCTGGCTATTGTTACATTATTATACATCACACTACCAACTTACTTCTTTTTATACTTTTGGGTAAATAGTAATTATTCGATTGTATCAATCATTACGCTTACGGCTGTAATTATTTTTTCAATTTATAAAACGAATGATAAAAAACCGGATTCAATCCAGCTACCATTTTCCTTAAAACCAGTACTTCTTTTTTCTTTCATTATATCTTTAACACTTTCCTACTTTTCTGAATTTGGCGGATTTAATTACCAGAGCTACGATTATCAGGCGCATAATTTCAAATTCAACTTATTGGCAACACAATCCCTGCCATTGTATGATCAGGATCATGACGTTTACATGTGTTATTATCTGGGCTATTACATTATACCCTCGTTGCTTGGAAAAATTTCGTCTCTTCATTTTATAAAAGGTTTTGCTTTTATCTGGACTTGGTTTGGACTTTTTCTTAGTTTTTCCTGGATCCAGATCCGGTTTAAAGACTTAAAAAACCGTCAGCGGATACTTATCAGTATACTTATCATTTTTGGGTCTTATGTCAGCGTGCTTTTACCTGCGTTAAGTAAGTTACTATCAGGAGCACTTAATTTTCAAAATAATTCTGTTCTTATCAATGGTAAATTTGTTCTGAATCAGCTTCCAGTTTTTTCAAAAAGCCTGTCAGAAGCTCCTCAACATACACTACCTGCCATCCTGGGAACCTGCTTTTTTCTGGTGGCCATTACGGATCTGAAATATTTCTATGCATTTGCGGTTTTTATTTTCAGCTCCTTTTTCTGGACTCCGTTTACAACCATAGGGCTCTCGCTTTTCTGTTTGTATTTTGTCTATGTAGGATTTCAGCGAGATCAATTCCGTTTTATTATCACTGCCGCCATATTCGGCTGTTTGTTGTTGACTGCATTTTATCCGGTCATTGCATTTCTACTGAGTTCTGCCGCGACATCTATGGAGAGTAATTTATTTATATGGCAAGCCGGAAGTTCAGTCTGGCCTTTGTACTACCTGCTTTATCTTTTCGGATTCTTCGGAATCTGGTTTATATTTTTCAAAAAACGCTTACTTGAATTTGACAGAGCACTTTTGCTCATAGCATTTATAACGTTTGCTTTGTTAGGCCTCGTTCAGGTTGGCCACTTTAACGATTTGAACACACGTGGTTCCATCGCAGCGCAACTTGTATTGGGCACGAGCGTTGCCTATGCATTTTTGGCCGGATCCCGAAGCAAAGTAAAAAATATCCGGATGATCGCCGCAGCATTATTTCTGGCCGTTAATACGCTGAGTTTCGTTAAATTCTACTATGAACGGTTATTTACACTTGATATGGGATCCATAAATACCATAGAGCATCCGGAGGTTTCAGAGTTGGGAGACAACTATTATGACTTTTTGGAAAAAGGTTATAGTAATGGAAAAGAAGTGGTGCAGCAATACTCACTGAAAAAAGGAAGCATTTTTGAAAAATATTTGCTGAAACGCAATTTTTCAATTGCACTTGATTCAAAGGAGGATAAACAAAAAACGGCGCCTCGTGGCGCCGCTCTTATTAATATTCGTCTTCATTAAAGAAGAAGTCATCTTTGGTCGGATAATCCGGCCAAATTTCCTCAATGCTTTCATAAGGCTGACCATCATCTTCCAATTCTTGTAGGTTTTCAACTACTTCTAACGGAGCGCCTGTTCTAATTGCGAAGTCAATCAGCTCGTCTTTGGTAGCTGGCCAAGGAGCATCCTCCAGATATGATGCGAGTTCGAGAGTCCAGTACATAATTTTTTTCGCCTATTAAATAGTTACTTAATTTTTTCAGGATTGCAAAAGTAAAAAAATTTGCATCTTTTAATAATTTTAAACAAAAAAAATCTAAAATAATTGTTTTTTATTTTTAATATTTTCTGTCAATATGTTAAAAGATTGAAAATCATAAAATTAGGACAAAGTTTAAGTAAACACAGGTTATTAACTTTATCTTCTCGCACAATATAAAATATCATTCCATAGCAAATTCCCCATTTTGCTGAATTATTGTTTTCTCAAACCGGGACAAAATCTTTTGTAAATTTCCGGATCATTATAATTAAAATAATATGACAATTGAAGTTTGCGCATACTCTCTGGAATCTTGTATGAATGCCCAGGTAGGCGGCGCAGGTCGCATTGAGCTGTGCGGAGGATTAGGCGAAGGCGGCACCACGCCAAGTGCCGGTCTTATAGAAATGGTTCGCGAGCATATCCAAATTCCTGTTTACGTCATGATCCGTCCCCGTGGTGGTGATTTTGTTTATGATTTTTTTGAAGAGGAAATCATGAAACGTGATATTGCAATGGCAAAAAAACTAGGCGCAGATGGTGTTGTTTTGGGAATCCTTCTTCCTGACGGGCAGGTTGATGTGGCCCGGACAAAAGTACTTATAGATTACGCCGCTCCGATGAAGGTAACTTTTCACCGCGCGTTTGACCTTACGCCTGATCCAATCAAAGCGCTTAAAGCAGTAATTGAAACTGGTGCAGAAAGAATTCTGACTTCTGGTCAAAAATCAAACGCACTGGAAGGTATCAAGCTTTTGGAGCAGCTGGCCAAAGCTGCCGGAAGCTCCATTGAAATCATGGCCGGTGGTGGTGTGAATCATAATAATGCAGCTGAGCTGAAAGAAGCCGGTGTACATTCATTACACTTAACTGCGAAATCTTTTCGTCCGGGACGACAAAAATATTTTCCGTCCGATATATCTATGGCTGGTGAAATTCCTGACGAAAAATCAGTAATGTATAGTGATTTAGGTTTGGTCGAGGCAATTGTGAGTGCGGTGGCAGAAAAATAACTTTAAGTGTCTGTTATGTGAAAAAGATCTTCATTGGAATTGCGCTGCTGTTGGTTGCTTTCCTTCTTGTAGCAGTTTTTATTCATAATCTGGAATACTGGTCTGTTGTAAAATGGTGGTCGCTAAATATTACGACCGTCGGTTTTCTATTTCTATTTTTTCCTACATTGAAAAGATATGAAGATAATGGAATTGTCAAACTCCTGTTTATACCGGGAAAGTCGTATTTCAAAATTATAGGAGTTCTTATTTTTCTAGCAATATTAACTTTGTGTTATTCAATTTCACAACAGCTTGCTCTTGGTCTAAATGAAAAGATCAAAGGCTATTACTTAAATCGCAAAACAATTGAAACGACAGCAACAGTATTAGGAATAACTAAGATTTCTTTCACTTTAAAAACTAGATTTACTCAACCATTTATGATTATAGAATATGTTACGGATGAAGGCATTTCAAGGCAGGGTTTGGACCCTAAAAAATATGGTTACCTTCGTCCAGCTCAAAAAATACAAATTTCATATTCCAAATATCATCCTTCCTTCTTTAAAGTAGAGTAAAAAATCGCATAATTGTAGGGCTTGAAACACAAATCATTATCTTTGCGGCTCTTTCAAAAAACAAAATCTTAAAAACGTGAATAACAATACTTCGTTAATTTGGAACATCGTGCTTAGCATAGCCGTAGCGGTGTTATTTTTCTTACATTTCTCAGGTGGTAAATCTGAATCCGTAGCAGCAGGATCGGATGGAGTAGTTGCCGGCCGTCGTACTGTTTATGTGCAGGTTGATTCACTTTTGACGAATTACGATTTCTTCAAGGACACTAAGAAAGCACTTGAAAACAAGCATTTCCAATTGGAAAACGAGTTGAATACAAAAGGACGCTCGTTGCAGAATGAAATTGCATTTTTTCAGCAAAAAGCACAAACCATGACCCCTGACCAGGCGCGTTCCACCGAACAGCAACTTGGCAAAAAACAGCAGGATCTTGTCGCTTACCGTGATCAGGCGATGGCTGGACTTCAGCAGGAAGAAGCTGGTAAAAATGAGGAGCTTTACAAACAAATCAGATCTTATATTGAGAAATATAACAAGGATAACAAATACGAATATGTATTAGGTTATTCATTAGGCGGCGGTATTTTGTTCGCTGACAAATCTCTGGATGTTACTCAGAAAATAATTGAAGGTTTAAATAAGGAATATAAAGGTTCTGACGCTGGTAAAGCTGCGGCTGATTCTACTAAGAAATAAGTATAATCAATCAGATTAAAACAGAAAGGCGACTGATTTAAATCGGTCGCCTTTCTGTTTTTAAATGGAAATCATATCGTTCATGCCGATGGCATTTGACACAAATCCATAACTGTACCTTTTACACCACAAAAAAGAGGTGATTTAAATTAATAAATCACCCCCCAATATATTTTCAAAGCTTCCGAATTATTTCTAAAGTACTTTTGACGATGATTTCGCGCCAATATATTCACGGTTCATACGGGCAATGTTTTCAAAGCTGATTTCTTTTGGACATTCAGCTGAACATGCATGCGTATTGGTACAGTTACCAAAACCTTCTGCATCCATTTGCGCCACCATTTTCTCTGCACGGATACTGCGTTCTGCCTGACCTTGTGGTAATAATGCCAGCTGTGAGATTTTTGCAGAAACAAATAACATAGCCGAAGCATTTTTACATGCCGCTACACAAGCTCCACAAGCAATACAAGCAGCAGCACTGAATGCCTCATCAGCATTTTCTTTTGGAATCGGCAAACTATTCGCATCCTGTGCATTTCCTGTATTCACGGAAACAAATCCACCAGCTGATATGATCCGGTCAAAACCATCACGGTCTACAACCAAATCCTTGATAACCGGAAATGCACCGGCTCTCCATGGCTCAACCGTTATGGTATCCCCATCCTGGAAAGAACGCATGTGCAACTGGCAGGTAGTCACACCTTTCAACGGTCCATGTGGCTGTCCATTGATAAACATAGAACATGATCCGCATATACCCTCTCTGCAATCGTGATCAAATGCGACAGGTTCTTTATTTTCTTCAATTAATTGTTCGTTAAGAATATCGAACATTTCAAGGAAAGACATATCCGGAGAAACACCATCCAGATTATAATTTTCAAATCCTCCTTTTGTATCTGTATTGCTTTGTCTCCACACTTTAAGCGTAAGACGCATATTGCCTGCACTCATTTTTTCTAAACTGTTAATGATTAACTATTAACGAAATTTATTAGTTATAAACTCATAAGAAGTACCGGGTTTTAAGCCGATAGCTGAAAGCCGAAAGCCGATAGCTACTTATAACTTCTCTGAGCGATTTTTATATTATCGTAAACAAGGTCTTCTTTGTGAAGCTCCCATTTCTCAGTTGCGATATGCTCCCATGCCGACACAAACATAAAGTTTTCGTCATCACGAAGTGCTTCACCCTCTTCTGTCTGGAATTCCTCACGAAAGTGACCTCCACAAGATTCGTCACGTGTCAGGGCATCGATACACATCAATTCACCTAACTCGATAAAGTCAGCAACGCGGTTTGCTTTGTCAAGCTCTGGATTAAAATCACCGATTTTACCCATTACTTTCACATCTTTCCAGAATTCTTCACGTAGCGCACGGATTTCAACAATCGCTTCTTTCAACCCTTTTTCATTGCGGGCCATTCCACATTTATCCCACATGATCTTGCCTAAACGGCGATGGAATACCTCTGGAGATGTCTTGCCCTGGATTGTAATCAATTTCTGGATTCTGTCACTAACTTCTTTTTCAGTTTGAACAAAAGCTTCGTGATCCGTTGAAATATGTCCGGTTCTGATCTCTCCTGCGAGATAAGCTCCAACTGTGATTGGTATCACGAAATATCCATCCGCCAAACCTTGCATCAAGGCAGACGCTCCCAGACGGTTTGCACCGTGATCGGAGAAATTCGCTTCACCCAATGAATATAAACCAGGAACAGTTGTCATCAGGTTATAATCAACCCAAAGTCCACCCATAGTGTAGTGAACAGCAGGATAAATACGCATAGGCACTTCATAAGGATCTTCTCCCGTGATCTGCTTATACATATCGAAAAGGTTACCATACTTTTCTTTCACTACCGCCTTACCCCATTCCAGAATCTGGCTTTCAGGCGCATTGGTAATATTATTTTTATTTGCTTCTCCCTGTCCGTAACGGTGGAAAGCAGCAGAGAAATCAAGGAATACCGCCAGTTTTGAAGATCCTACGCCATATCCTGCATCACATCTTTCTTTGGCTGCGCGGGAAGCGATATCACGCGGAACCAGGTTACCAAAAGCAGGGTAACGACGTTCCAGATAATAATCTCTTTCTTCTTCCGGAATTTCATTTCCGGCACGTGTATCATTTTGTTTTTTCGGAACCCAGATACGACCATCATTACGAAGTGATTCTGACATCAAAGTCAGCTTCGACTGATGCTCACCAGATACCGGAATACAAGTCGGGTGAATTTGGGTAAAACATGGGTTGGCAAAGAATGCACCGCGTTTGTGCGCCTTCCAGGCAGCAGTAACATTGCTACCCATGGCGTTTGTCGACAGATAAAATACGTTACCGTATCCACCGGTACAAAGCAAAACTGCGTGAGCAGAATGTCTTTCCAATTCCCCTGTCACCAGGTTTCTTGCAATAATGCCACGGCACTTTCCGTCGATTTTCACAACGTCAAGCATTTCGTGACGGTTGTACATGGTGATTGTCCCCATACCAACCTGACGCTGCAAACCTGAATAAGCACCTAATAAAAGCTGCTGACCCGTCTGTCCTGCCGCATAAAATGTACGCTGAACCTGTACCCCACCGAAAGACCGGTTGGAAAGAAGTCCGCCATATTCACGTGCAAAAGGAACTCCCTGGGCAACGCACTGGTCAATAATATTTCCGGAAACTTCCGCCAGACGATGCACATTGGCTTCGCGTGACCGGTAATCTCCTCCTTTAATTGTATCGTAAAAAAGACGATGAACTGAGTCACCATCATTCTGGTAATTTTTAGCTGCATTGATACCACCCTGTGCCGCAATTGAGTGCGCACGACGTGGAGAATCCTGGAAACAAAATGCTTTTACTTTATATCCCATTTCCGCCAGCGTAGCAGCAGCAGAAGCACCAGCCAAACCGGTTCCAACTACAATTACTTCAATGTTACGCTTGTTGGCAGGGTTTACAAGGGGTACTGACGATTTGTATTTTTCCCACTTATCTTCCAGCGAGCCTTGAGGTATTCTGGCATCCAGACGAGATGAAGTTGCCATATATTTTGAAATGTTAATTAACCTGAAAAATTAGATTCAACTATTTAAACAAGAACATTTAACTTTTGAAGTCAATATCCACGCAGGATACAGACAGTCAAATGCCGGAACTTAATAAACCCATCCAAGATAAATCGAGATAGGCATCAGAGCGAAAAGGGTTGGAACAATAATCGAAAAAGCAACGCCAATAACACGAATTGCATCATTGTATTTTACATGGTAAAGACCCAATGTCTTAAATGCGCTTTTGAAACCATGCAGCAAATGCCAGGCCAGAGAAATGCAACCAAGTACGTAGATGATAACAACCCATATATTCTGGAAAATATCAAGCATCATCTGATAAAGATTCAGCTCTTCTCCTGTTGCAAACTGGTTGGAACGGTTTGGAATCCAGAAATGCGAAGTATGGATAACCAAAAAGATCAGAATAAGCGTACCCAACAAACCCATGCTGCGGGAATACCAGGTGCTGTTGGCACTGGCATTGGTTACAGCATATTTCACAGGTCTTGCACTCTGATTCAGTTTTGTTAACCAAAGGCCATCCGCGATGTGAATGAGAAAGCCCAAAACCAAACCAATTTCAAGTGTACGAATTATGGGATTTGTCCCCATAAAATGCCCCCAGTGAGAAAATGTTTCGCCTCCATCATTGTAAAAAATCATAGCATTGATGGATGCATGTATTACCAGAAAACTGATCAGAAATAAACCGGTAAGCGACATGATCACTTTCTTACCGATTGAACTTGTTAATGCTTGTGTAAACCAAGACATAGCAAACACGAATAGTTTTAGTACAAAAAAATAATGTATATTTAGAACCTTTCAAAGGTATAGCACAAACCTGTGCGACACAATAAAAGAGGATCATTTTTATGACCTGCCAGACAATTTATAATCATTATGAAGTACCTCTCCCGAATTATTAAATCCTGATAATTACATTTTTAAACCGTAACGTTATCCTATCCCAAGGCTTGTTATTTATGTATCATTAATCCAGTTTTCCGGATACATTTTTAATACGATTTTTCGTTTATGGGATAGCATTATATTCCGCCAGGATTTAATGCACTTACCTCTATCATGAAAATGTTTTAAATGTGTATGCGAAATAATCTACGATTTCAGCTATTAATCTTCTTTTTATCCTGTTTTTTCGTATCTCAGAAGGTACATGCTACGCACGCAAGAGCTGGTGAGATCACCGCCAAAAGAATTGGAAATACTAATACCTATGATGTAACTTTTACGGGATACTTTGACGTAAATACTGGCAAGGATGCAGCGGATGCACAGACATATGTTTTCATGTACTTTTATCCATCGGGTAGTGAAGGTAAAGTTGATCCAAGGCGAGTTGATCGAATCGACGCTCTAACCCGCAATATTGGAAACAATACCACAATAAATGTTTATACAACCCGATATGCCTTCCCATCGACTGGCGACTGGACGATAGCAGTTATGATCGATAAGCGGAATAATAGCATTCTAAATTTAAGCCCAGCACCAACAAACAATCTTAATTTCTTTGTTCATACCAATCTTATTATCAACGCTTTCACTGGAGCGAACCAAACCCCCATTTTACTTAATGCACCTATTGATCTGGCAGTAGTCGGACAACGATACATTCACAACCCCGGTGCATTTGATGCGGACGGAGATAGCATTGCTTATCATCTTTACAATCCACAACAAAATGTAACAGGAACAGGTCTTGGTGTTAACATTGGCTACAAAGATCCGAACCTGGTAACTCCCCCTGGCAGAACAGAAACCGGAGCGAGCCCTGCTACTTTTAGTATGAATGCCCGAACGGGTGATTTGATCTGGGATGCACCTGTCACCAAAGGATTTTACAACGTAGCTTTTGTCGTAGAGGAATGGCGTGACGGCGTGAAAATTGGTGACATTATCAGAGATATGCAGATTATCGTAGTCGATGCCCGAAATGACCGGCCAAAACTGGATTTAATTCCGGATGTCTGCGTTGAGGCGGGAACACTCATTAATCAGATTGTAAAAGCTACCGATAAAAACGGGGATAAACTCACGCTGACCAGTACCAGTGGTCTGTACCAGTCCACCGCTTTGGTTAAACCTGCTTATGCTACTTTCGCCGTTCCACAGCAAGGTGCACAAGGCACGCTCACCGGACAATTTACCTGGCAGACCGGCTGTAACCAGATCAGGCTGGAACCATATGAAGTACTTTTTAAAGTGGAAGACGGGGCCGTAGCAGGAACGCCAAACGCGAATTTGTTTCAGAAACTCGTCGATATTACAACTTTGCATATCCGGGTCTACGGACCGCAGCCAAAGAATCTGGCCGCAGCTCCGGTTACCGATGCTGCCGGAAAAGCTTTTAAACTCACCTGGGATTCCTATATATGTCAGGTGCCCGGTGCCAAAATCGTCATTTACAGAAGAGAGGGTTGCCGTGTTATTCCGGTAGAAAAATGTTTTACAGGATTAGATGGTTATGGTTATGAGGAAATTGCAAGGGTCAACGCAGACCAGGTTTCTTACACCGACAACAATGCCGGAGCCGGACTCAAATCAGGAATTTCTTACAGTTACCGCATCGTGGTTATATTCCCAAGACCGGATTCTGATATTACACAACCAGGTTATCTGATCGGTGGCGGTGAAAGTGTTGCTTCTGAACAGGTTTGTATCGAAGTACCCCTTCTTATGCCGGTTATTACCAATGTGACTGTCGATTCAACAAGCGCAGCAAGCGGTATTATCACCGTAAAATGGACAAGACCAACGCTTTCTGCGGGTGCTTCCATTCCGGCACAATACAGACTTTTCCGTGCAACAGGACTTGCAGGTACTAATTTTACAAGCATCGCCACCATCAATACCAATCTGGTGGCTGGTGCGCCGGATACAATTTTTGTTGACAAAAACCTGAATACCGTTGACAATGCTTACCGGTATAAACTTGAATACTATTACACTGACGCCGGTGGGCTGGTGAAACTGGATGAAACCGATCCGGCCAGTAGTGTGCGTTTGTCACAAGGTTCAGCCAATCCGAATGCCATCAGGGTCAACTGGACGGCCAATGTGCCATGGAGCAATGATGGCCAGACACACCGGGTCTACCGTGAAGACAAATCCAAACCAGGTACTTTCAACAGGATTGCTGATGTGCCTGTGACCGGTGCGGCTTCCTATACTTTCACTGATGACGGAACAGACAAATATGCACAGGACGGAACAGTCAATGTGACGATTGCCAAAGATGTTGTTTATTGTTACAAAGTAGAAACAGTCGGGTCTTACAACAATTCACAGATCAAGGTCGATCCACTTTATAACTTCTCACAGATTATCTGTATATCTGCTTCGGATACCACCAAACCTTGTGTGCCGGTGCTGAGCATCGATCTGCTGGATTGTGCCACCATTACCCCGGAAGAATTCTGTGACCAGACTTCGTTTACCAATAATCTGTCATGGACCTATCCGAACACAGCAAACTGTGACCAGGCCATCACCGCTTACAGACTTTATTACACCCGATATGAAGGTGATACGCCTACCCTTTTGAAAGAAATTGCAGCGCCGGCAGCCACTTCTTTTGCACATGAAGGACTGACTTCTTTTGCAGGTTGTTATTATGTGACCGCAGTCAATAAATATGGTACGGAAAGTGCGCCGAGCAATACCGTTTGCAAAGACAACTGCCCGATATTTGCGCTGCCCAACGTGATTACGCCAAATGGTGATGGTAAAAACGATCTGTTTACACCGCTGAAATGCCCAAGTTTTGTCCAGTCGTTGGAATTTAAAGTATTCAACCGATGGGGTGCAAAAGTGTATGATTCCAAAGATGTAAATATCAACTGGAACGGGAAAAATAATGGCGGAAGCGATCTGGCTGCGGGTCAGTATTACTACGAGGTTACCGTTTATTTTGAATCTGTTCAGCGCGGTGGAAAACCGGCCACATTCAAAGGATGGGTACAGCTGCTCAGATAATCATTAAACTAATTTTTAAGCCCGTCAAAAAAACAGACTTTTTTTCTTTCAACTTCTAGTACGTTATTTGTAGCCCGGTTGGTTTCCAGCCGGGCTACGGATTTTGTTACCAACCTTTCCCTCTCCTATTTAGTAATTTTAGAGACGTAGGTAGCAGGAAATTAAATCAATAAAAATGTGTTAATTCTTTTATATGCCGCTAAAAAGAAAAAATGATTGACAAACTTCCACAAGAGTTCAATAATTTAGCGTAATAGGGAATAAAACACACATTTTTAATTAAATTTTCGTTCAATACATGTATGTTAGGAGCATTAATCCGATTCTATCATGAAGGCCTGTTGAAAATTATAAAACAAGATAACATATCAGTATTCTTTTTCTGATTAATGCCTCTGTCTAAAGTAAGTCTTATGTCTATGCGTTACATTTTACAATTATCATTTCTTTTTGCTTTTATCCTTGTGTTAACCGGCCACAAAGCTCAGGCAACACATGCACGGGCAGGGGAAATTACGGCAAAACGCGTGAACGGCAATTCGCTTGCGTATGATGTAACCTTTACCGGTTATTTTGACATTTCTCCAAATGGAGGACTTGGTGCAGCCAATGCCCAGACATCTGTCAATATGTATTTTTACACGGGAAACGGTACCACTGCACAGCCTGTGCAAGTTCCCAGAATTGACGCATTGACAAGAAACATCGGAAACAATACCACGCAAAATATTTATACAACAAGGTATACTTTTCCTTCTGCCGGCGACTGGAGTATTTCAGTTGGTATTGATAACCGTAACGTAAGTATTTTAAATTTAAGTCCTGCTCCAACAGACAGGCTTAACTTTTATGTACATACCAATATTTCAATTAATGCCTTTGTCGGAGTAAACCAAACGCCGGTTCTTCTAAATGCGCCAATAGATATCGGTGCTGTTGGACAACGTTACATTCACAATCCTGGTGCTTTTGATGCGGATGGAGATAGTATTGCTTATCATCTTTACACTCCACAACAAGGCACAACCAGAGGCTTAGGTGAAAACCTTGGCTACAAAGACCCTAATCTTGTAACGACTCCCGGTACAACCGAAACCGGAGCAAGCCCTGCTACTTTTAGTATGAATGCCTTAACGGGCGATTTAATCTGGGACGCGCCAGTCACCAAAGGACTTTATAATGTTGCCTTTGTGGTTGAAGAATGGCGGGACGGCGTACTGATCGGTGAGATCATTCGTGATATGCAGATCATCATTGTCGATGCCCGAAACGACCGGCCAAAACTGGATTTAATTCCCGATATCTGCGTCGAGGCAGGAACGCTTATTAACCAGATTGTAAAAGCTACCGATAAAAACGGGGACAAACTCACGCTGACCAGTACCAGTGGTCTGTATCAGGCCACCGCTCTGATCAACCCTGCTTATGCTACTTTCGCCGTTCCACAGCAAGGTGCACAAGGTACGCTCACAGGACAATTTACCTGGCAGACCGGCTGTAACCAAATCAGGCTCGAACCGTATGAAGTACTTTTTAAAGTAGAAGACGGGGCGGTAGCAGGAACGCCAAACGCGAATTTGTTTCAGAAACTCGTCGATATTACAACTTTGCATATCCGGGTCTACGGACCGCAGCCAAAGAATCTGGCCGCTGCTCCGGTTACCGATGCTGCCGGAAAAGCTTTTAAACTCACCTGGGATTCCTATATATGTCAGGTGCCTGGTGCCAAAATCGTCATATACAGAAGAGAGGGTTGCCGTGTTATTCCGGTAGAAAAATGTTTTACAGGATTAGATGGTTATGGCTATGAGGAAATTGCAAGGGTCAACGCGGACCAGATTTCTTACACCGATAACAATGCAGGAGCCGGATTGAAATCAGGAATTTCTTACAGTTACCGCATCGTGGTTATATTCCCAAGACCGGATTCTGATATTACACAACCAGGTTATCTGATCGGTGGCGGTGAAAGTGTTGCTTCTGAACAGGTTTGTATCGAAGTACCCCTTCTTATGCCGGTTATTACCAATGTGACTGTCGATTCAACAAGCGCAGCAAGCGGTATTATCACCGTAAAATGGACAAGACCAACGCTTTCTGCGGGTGCTTCCATTCCGGCACAATACAGACTTTTCCGTGCAACAGGACTTGCAGGTACTAATTTTACAAGCATCGCCACCATCAATACCAATCTGGTGGCTGGTGCGCCGGATACAATTTTTGTTGACAAAAACCTGAATACCGTTGACAATGCTTACCGGTATAAACTTGAATACTATTACACTGACGCCGGTGGGCTGGTGAAACTGGATGAAACCGATCCGGCCAGTAGTGTGCGTTTGTCACAAGGTTCAGCCAATCCGAATGCCATCAGGGTCAACTGGACGGCCAATGTGCCATGGAGCAATGATGGCCAGACACACCGGGTCTACCGTGAAGACAAATCCAAACCAGGTACTTTCAACAGGATTGCTGATGTGCCTGTGACCGGTGCGGCTTCCTATACTTTCACTGATGACGGAACAGACAAATATGCACAGGACGGAACAGTCAATGTGACGATTGCCAAAGATGTTGTTTATTGTTACAAAGTAGAAACAGTCGGGTCTTACAACAATTCACAGATCAAGGTCGATCCACTTTATAACTTCTCACAGATTATCTGTATATCTGCTTCGGATACCACCAAACCTTGTGTGCCGGTGCTGAGCATCGATCTGCTGGATTGTGCCACCATTACCCCGGAAGAATTCTGTGACCAGACTTCGTTTACCAATAATCTGTCATGGACCTATCCGAACACAGCAAACTGTGACCAGGCCATCACCGCTTACAGACTTTATTACACCCGATATGAAGGTGATACGCCTACCCTTTTGAAAGAAATTGCAGCGCCGGCAGCCACTTCTTTTGCACATGAAGGACTGACTTCTTTTGCAGGTTGTTATTATGTGACCGCAGTCAATAAATATGGTACGGAAAGTGCGCCGAGCAATACCGTTTGCAAAGACAACTGCCCGATATTTGCGCTGCCCAACGTGATTACGCCAAATGGTGATGGTAAAAACGATCTGTTTACACCGCTGAAATGCCCAAGTTTTGTCCAGTCGTTGGAATTTAAAGTATTCAACCGATGGGGTGCAAAAGTGTATGATTCCAAAGATGTAAATATCAACTGGAACGGGAAAAATAATGGCGGAAGCGATCTGGCTGCGGGTCAGTATTACTACGAGGTTACCGTTTATTTTGAATCTGTTCAGCGCGGTGGAAAACCGGCCACATTCAAAGGATGGGTACAGCTGCTCAGATAATCATTAAACTAATTTTTAAGCCCGTCAAAAAAACAGACTTTTTTTCTTTCAACTTCTAGTACGTTATTTGTAGCCCGGTTGGTTTCCAGCCGGGCTACGGATTTTGTTACCA
>NZ_JAJTSZ010000002.1 GCF_021440195.1 Dyadobacter sp. CY356 | reverse complement strand
GATAGGTCTAAATTATCAATCTGGACTGCATCAGAGTCTAAAAACCAAAATCCAGATCAATGTATAATTCAATTTTAAACTTTATTCATAATTTTAAACTGAAGGCAACCTATTTTAGGCAATCACATTCATTAACCATTAACCATTAACCATCAACCATTAACCATTAACCATTAATTCAAAGTTTCCCGGCCGCCATAACAAGTAATATCCATCCAACAATCAGCAATAAACCGCCAATTGGTGCTGTTGCTCCAAATTTTGTGATGCCTGTAAAGCAAATTGCATATAACGATCCTGAGAAAATGATTACTCCAAAAATGAACGCATGACCGGACCAAGCCAATAATTTTATTGCATCTTCACCTGCACGTTGCAATAAAAGTCCAACCAGGACCATAGCCAGAGCATGGTAGAATTGATACTTAACCGCCGTTTCAAATGTATCCATTCGGCCTGATGCTTCAAGCATTCCCTTTAAAGCGTGGGCACCAAATGCACCAAGTGCTACGGCCAATGCACCAAAAATGCCGCCTGCCTGAATTATAAATTTCATATATACTGAGCGTTGAAAGTTTATTATTTGTCGTTATGGCTTACCGGCAAAGTTAGGTTTGGGAAAAGGGGTAACCAACTCTTTGACGAAAAATTATTTTAACTTGCAGGCAGAACCACAATCTGAAATATAGTATCAGGGAAAAGATTATAAAATGACAATAGAACGTTTCAGGCAGCTTTGGACACACCGCTATTTTAAGTATTCACATATTCTTAAAGCCCACTTTCTGGCATTTCAGGCTTATACTTATTTCAAAACGAAAAAAGCAAAATTTGAAAAAGGCAAAGAGCTGATTGCCATCGTCAGGACGGAACATTTTGGTGACATTGTTGCTGCTGAGCCTATAAGCCGGTATGTTCGCTCATTGCATCCAAATGCCCATATAGTATGGTTTGTAAAGCCAACCTATCATGAATTGATCGATTTTAATCCTGCGGTTGATGAAACTTTTGGTGAATTTTGTGTGACCCAACGGAGGATTTTATTTGAAAAAAACGTCTTTGATAAGATTTATCCGCTTCAATTCAGTAATAATAATCATTGTGCAAAATGTCAGGTTACCATAGACAATCCTATTGCAGAGCGAAAAGGCATCAACGTAAGTACCTATTTTAATTTCGGGAATTTGCTGGAAGTTTTTGCTCAGACCGCCGGTTTGGTAAGCAGTGAACTTCCATTTCCGGCGGATGATCAGCCGAGGTTATATCTTCAGGATCAGCACCGTCAAAAAGCAGATTCTTTAAATTTACCGGAACGTTTTATTGTCATTCATTGCCAGTCAAACTATGCGCCAAAAGATTGGCCGGCAGAACGTTGGGATCAGCTTGTAGGATGGATTTCGGAAACTTATTCATACAAAATTGTTGAAATTGGGTTGAAAAGTAATTTAAGTACGAAAGAGTCAGGTTACAGAAATTTGTGCGGACAATTATCAATTCTGGAAACCGCAGAAGTTATTAAAAGAGCTGATTTTTTCATCGGACTTGATAGCGGCCCGTCTCATTTGGCAAATGCTGTAAGTACCACAGGTGTTATTTTGATGGGCTCATTGGGTGCTTTTCCATCTTATAATCCTTATTCGGGAAGTTATGGGCGACAGGAAAATGCCTTTTTTGTGCGTCAGGATGGGAAAATGTGTGCTGAACTTTCTTTCGAATTTGTAAAAGAAAAAGTCGCTTCTGTATTGGATAAAACTATTTTAAAGAGAGAATTATAATCAGGAACCCTCTCTTTAAAATAAATTTACTATTATCTGGCGCCGAAAATTGCGCTTCCTACTCTCACCAGAGTACTGCCTTCTTCGACAGCAAGCAGGAAATCTCCGCTCATTCCCATGGAAAGTTCGCGCATTTCAACATTACCTTTTTCGTATGTTTTGAAGGAATCAAAAAGCGTTTTTAAATGTCGGAATTCGAGGCGTACTTTTTCCTGGTTATCAGAATTGGATGCCATTCCCATCAGTCCGACAATCCGGATATTATTAAGCGAAACTAAGTCATCAGATTCCAGGATTTCTTTTGCTTCTTCATCCGAGAGACCGAATTTTGTTTCTTCCTCAGCTATAAATATCTGAAGAAGACAATCAATGATCCGATTGTTTTTTGCCGCTTCCTTATTGATCTCTTTTAAAAGTTTGAAATTATCAACCGAATGAATCATCGAAACATAAGGCGCCATATATTTTACCTTGTTCGATTGTAGGTGCCCAATCATGTGCCATTCGATATCTTTGGGTAAAACTTCGTACTTTGCCGTCATTTCCTGAACTTTGTTCTCTCCAAAACGGCGGAAGCCTGCCTGATAGGTTTCTTCCAAAACTTCCGTTGGCTTGGTTTTAGTTACAGCAATTAACCTGGCTTTCTGTTGTAACTGGTCTTCAATTTGCTTGATGTTTTGAGCAATTTCAGGCATTGTGATTATATGAAATTTTTAATAACGAATAATTTACAAGGGATATTTTGGCCTTACTTTTCAGAAATAGGGCTTAACTTATTTCAAAATTGAAAAAAACGTAGTTCTTTTACCAACTAATTAAAAAATTAACTCTCTTTATGGACTATAATCAAGAACAAAAGCAAGATCGGAAAACTCTTCTATGGGCTGCTCTGGCCGTTTTAGCATTGCTTAATTTGGTACTTGTTTATTTTATCTATCACGAAAAACAGGAAAATAGAGTTAAGGACGATATTATAACGGCAAAAACCGAAGAGGTCTTGTTTACCAAAACAAAGCTTGATTCAATTTCTGCCGAATTGGATACGAAAATCGCTGAGATACAGCAATTGGGTGGAAGCGTGGATTCTTTGATCGAATTGAAAAAACAACTTGAAAAAGATAAGGAGGAATTGAAAAACGTGAACAATTTCTCGGCTTCGAATTTCAATAAGAAAATTAAATCCTATGAAAATGTTTTATCACAAAAAGATACTGAAATTAATAATCTTCGTGAGGAGTTAGGTATCGTGACAAACAAAAACCAGGAACTGAGCCAGCAGGTTACAGGACTGGAATCTGAAAAGCAACTTTTGAATGATTCTGTTAATAATTATTCAGCTCAAAACCGCGAACTGGCTGAAAAAGTAACTCTGGCTTCTGCTTTACGTACCGAAGAACTTACCATCCATGCGGTTTCTGCAAAAGGGAAAGAACGTGATGGTGATAAATTCAGAGCAAAAAGAATTGATAAACTGCGCGTTAGCTTCAAGCTGGGTGAAAATGCAGTTGCCAAACAAAATGAAAAGGATATTTATCTGCGTATTCTTGATCCCGACGGGGCGGTACTTTCAGATATGGCAACCGGCTCAGGTGCATTTAATTATAATGGCAAAGAAATGATTTACAGTTCAAAACAAACTGTAAATTTTACAAACAGCCGTCAGCAGGTTGATATTTTCTACGGTCGTGGTGGAATTCCAATGAAAGACGGGAAATATGCGATCGAAGTTTACAGCGAAGGATTTAAAATCGGACAGGGAGATTTTACTGTAAAATAATCTATAACAGCTTAACTTTCTGATAAATATATACAGGGCTTGGAATTCTCGATTCCAAGCCCTATTTTTGCACCCTCATTATGGATTCCAGTAATCCCGAATGAGGATTAAATTCAATTTATATTTAAATATTTGCCGTATGTCTAAGCAGTATGAAACGGTGTTCATTCTAACTCCCATCTTGTCTGAGGCTCAGATGAGGGACGCCGTTGAAAAATTCCGTACGCTTATCACTGAGAATGGTGGTACGCTTGTACACGAAGAAAACTGGGGATTGCGTAAGCTAGCCTACCCCATTCAAAAGAAAAACACAGGTTACTACAATGTGTTTGAGTATGCAGCAGAAAGTGGTGCTGTTGTTGATGTTTTGGAGACGGAGTTCCGTCGTGACGAACGCGTTATGCGTTTCTTGACTATCGCCCTTGACAAAGATTCTCTTGCTTACAATGAGAAAAAACGTAAAGGTCTGATTGGAAGAAAGAAAGAAGAAACAACTGAATCTAAAACCGAAGCATAAGCTATGTCACTCGTAAACGAACCGGTTGAAAAAAACATCAACCGCAAAAAATACTGCCGTTTTAAGAAAGCGGGTATTAAATACATTGATTACAAGAATCCTGACTTTTTGTTGAAACTTGTAAATGAGCAAGGAAAGATCTTGCCACGTCGTCTTACAGGTACTAGCTTGAAATACCAGCGTAAAGTATCTCAGGCAATTAAAAGAGCACGTCACTTGGCGTTATTGCCATTTGTTGCTGATCAATTGAAATAAAATAGAAAGAGATACTAACAATGGAAATCATACTAATAACTGATATTGCCGGAGTAGGTTATAAGAACGACATCGTGAATGTAAAAGCGGGTTTCGGTCGTAACTACCTTATTCCGCAGGGTTTTGCCTTATTGGCTAATGACTCTAATCGTAAAATCGTTGCAGAAAACGTACGTCAGGCTGCTCACAAAGCTGAAAAGCTTAAAAAAGATGCAGAAGATATTGCCTCTGCAATTGGCGATTTGATCATTGACATTCGCACTGTAGTTGGAGAAAGCGGCCGTATTTTCGGACGTGTTACGAACACACAGGTTGCTGACGTTCTTAAATCAAAAGGTTTTGATATTGACCGTAAGAAAATTACTGTTGATGACGTAAAATCGGTTGGTACTTATTCAGCACTTATCGATCTACACAAAGAAGTGAAACACAAAGTAACTTTGAACGTAATCGCAGCAGAAGATTAATAATCAGTCTTCTTCGACATAAAAAAAATGACAATCCGAAAGGATTGTCATTTTTTTTATGCTAAAAGCTAACACCTAAAAGCCACCAGCTCATTAAAGTGCCGGGATACGTAGAACCTGGCCCGGATAGATTTTATCTGGGTGGGTCAACATAGGTTTATTTGCTTCGAAAATAATCGGATATTTCATCATATCACCATAAACTTCTTTCGCAATCAGAGAAAGTGTGTCTCCTTTTACTACTGTATGATAGGTAGCTTCCGGAGCAGGCGTTGCAACTTTCAAACGGTTATCTACTATTTTAACTCCTTCAACATTACCTACTGCAAGAGCGATTTTTTCCGCATCTTCCTGTTTTGCAACTTCACCTTCTATCGTAACAGTATCGGTTGAAGTTTTCACGGAAAGGGAATTATATGCCAATCCAAGTTGCTTCACGTGAGCCAAAAGAGCGCTGGCACGAAGTGGTTCTGTCTCCGGCGTTGGAGCTGCTGCGGCTTCTTTGTGGAAAATTTTTTCTCCTACTCCCTGAAAAAATGACATTAGTCCCATTGTAAAAAATTGTTTTTTGTGTGTAAAAAAAGTTTAACTATTGAGTTCAAAGCTACTGTATTTTTCAAATACAACAACTCTCAGACGGAAAAATAGCAAAGATGTCACATCACTGATGGAATTTATTTTATAAATTATTTAATGTAATAACAATGCTCATCTTTGTACTTTTGTATGTTGATAAGAAATACAAATATTATACCCGCTTGCATGAATCGTAACGAGTCACTCCTTAGATTAAAAAATGAGCATTTTGATATTTGTATTATTGGAGCAGGCGCAAGTGGTGCCGGTTGCGCTCTGGATGCAGTTTTAAGAGGTTATAAAGTTGCCCTGATCGACCGAAAGGATTTCGCTTCCGAGACATCTTCGCGTTCTACAAAACTGATTCATGGCGGTGTACGCTATCTTGAACAAGCCTTTAAAAACCTTGATTTTGCACAGTTGAAACAGGTTCGTCATGGACTTGAAGAACGCCATATTGTACTTAACAATGCACCGCACCTTGCGAGGCCGCTGGCTTTGATGACTCCGGTAAGTTCCTGGATAGAAGGACTTTATTTTAGTATTGGCCTTAGAATGTACGACTGGTTTGCCACAAATGATTCTTTGCCAAAAAGTAAATGGCTGAAAAAGGAAGAAGTCCTTGCGAAAATCCCGACACTAAACAGAAGTAAATTACACAGCGCTGTCATGTATTACGATGGTCAGCTGGATGATGCAAGGTATTGTCTGGCTTTGTCTACATCGGCTTCTGAGGCAGGCGCGGCAGTTGCCAATTATATTGAAGTGAGTGGTTTTGAGAAAAATGAGCACGGTAAATTAAAAGGTGTGCAGGTTCGTGATACACAATCTGAGGAAGAATTTGCAATCAGTGCAAACATTGTAATCAATTGCACAGGGCCATTTTCTGATAAGATCAGGCATTTTGCTAACAGCTCTTTGCCTGGCCGCATAAGGCCTAGTAAGGGTGTTCATGTCGTGCTCCCGTACGAAGTCCTGAATAGTGAAAATGCGATGTTAATTCCAAAAACGCCGGATGGTCGCGTTGTTTTTGCAATTCCTTTTGAAGGCTCCATGTTGCTTGGGACTACGGATACAGACTCGCAAGATGTTGTGAATGAAGCTACTTTGAATAAAAAAGAGGTTGACTATCTGGTGAGTACGCTAAATCCTTACCTGGATAAAGAAATTGATATATCAAAAATCAAAGCAGGTTATGGTGGTTTGCGGCCACTTCTTTCCGCTGATCCAAATAAGTCGACGAAGACATTATTAAGGGATCATGAGATTGAAATAGATGACGTTTCGGGGCTGGTTAGTTTGCTGGGTGGAAAGTGGACAACGTATCGTTTGATGGCAAAAGACACAATCGATCAGGCAGATATTATTTTAGGAAAAACCAATGAATGTTTAACAGCTGATCATTTGCTGACCGGTGGCGCGAATTTTGATTACAATTCATGGAAATTTCTTGTAAAGGATTTTAGTTTGCCGGAAGATGTGAGCAAGCATTTGGTAAGTAAATATGGTTCGAAGGCAAGTGAAATAGGGAAACTTGTAACGGGAGATCCCGCACTTGGGGAAAGGCTTGACTCGAATTATCCTTATATCAAAGCAGAAATTATTTACACCGTACGTCATGAAATGGCGATTACCCCAAGGGATGTTTTAGCCAGAAGAATACGCATGGAAATTACTGATTGGAACGCTACGTTAAAATGCTTGCCCGAAGTAGCAGATCTGATGGCAGCGGAACTTGGATGGAGCAGTATCCTGAAAGAAAAGCATGTCAGGGAGTATAGTCAGGAAATAAAACAATTTATGGCAACGGCCGTTGGCGAAATGGCTGTTCAGTAGCTGTTTCTAGTGAAATTAACGATATGTTTATTAAAGATTTATCCTGTATCTCAGCTCAGCAAACGTTTGACGAATCTTTTTTTGAAGGAGCGATCATAGCCAAGACAGGAAACAGATATTCGGCAATCGAGCCTGGTTATGGTACTTTGATCCCAGCCGGGCTGCTTCGTAGAATGGGAAAGGCAGTTCGGATAGGTGTAGGCACCGGACTTCCCCTGATTCAAAAAAATCCGGATTTAGATGGTATCATACTGGCAACCGCAAACGGTGGTTTAGAAGATTGCCTCAAATTTCTGAATCAGATTGTGGATTACAACGAAGGTACTTTAACGCCTACTAATTTCGTCCAGAGCACTCCCAATGCTGTTGCCGGAAATCTGGCATTGATGAGCAAAAACACCGGATATAATGCCACGCACGTTAATAAAGGTTTGGCTTTTGAAGGTGCTTTAATGGATGCTTTTTTATTGTTTGATGAAAAAAAAGCGAGGTCATTACTGCTTGGTAGTATAGAAGAAATTTCAGATTATAATTTCAATATAGATCTGCTTGCCGGAACCTGGAAGAAAGATGAAAGTTCCACGGAGACCTTGCTTGGTTCAGGGACATCCGGAACGGTTTGTGGTGAAGCAGCGGTCATGTTTGTCGTTGAAGATGAAGAATCCGAAAATTCTGTGGCGGATATAATCGATGTAGATCAGATCAGCTATGCTGATGAAAGTAAATTAAGCGAAAAGCTCATTTCTTTTTTAGGCAAAAATAACATCGACTTTTCAGAAATTGATACGGTGATTTTGGGCTATAATGGCGACAGCCGTAGTGATCATTGGTACGATTGGATACTTGAAAACCATTTTCCTGGTAGTGCCGCCTATACCTACAAAAATCTGGTCGGTGACTTTCCCACCGCAACTGCCTTTGCAGTCTGGATGGGAGCTCATATTTTGACTGGAAAGAAAATGCCGGATGAGACTAAATTATCAAAGGAATTGCACAGAAAGGCAGAGAAAATATTGATTTATAATCACCATAAGGGCATTCAGCATGGGTTTATTTTGATGTCTGCTGTGAGTCAAAGTACAAAAAGCTTCTGATATGTACTTATTTCAGGAGCTTTTTGCTGATTAGATTAAAGCAAATCTGCACGTGATTTTTCGTCCATTTTAATCACTTTGGCCAGTGTGGGCAAAATGGTATCATGCTTTTTTACAAATGGATTGGATTGGTCCCAAACATATCCTGCTAAAACGGAGCATATCTGCTTTTTAATCTCTTCATTGACATTTTTTGCAAATACAATTGTTTGAAAATCTCCACTATACCAGCCGCTTACATAACTTCTGAAAACATTAATCCCTCCCTGCACAACGTCTTCATATTCTTTTTTCCAGTCCACAGTTTTTCCCTGCAAATGTTTGTGCGTCATCTTAGCGGAGAGTAAACCTGATGCTGTGGCAAAAGTAACGCCGGATGAAAAAATCGGATCGAGGAACTCGGTACTGTTGCCGGATAAAACAAAACCTTCACCATACATCTGCTTCACACCAACCGAATAGCCAAGAATATGTTTGGGCTCCCATTTTAGCTCTGCATTTTTAAAACGACCCTTCAAATCATCAAATTCACGGATGAAAGTCTTATATTTTTCTCCACCGTTTTCTGCCATTTCTTCGATTTTTTCACGATTTCCAACCACACCAACAGAGGTAGAACCATCGGAAAACGGAATTGCCCATATCCAGGATTTGTTATCATCGAAAGAGTGGACGAATATATTATTGCTTGCCTTTTCTGTGCGGTTCTTATCTTCCAAATGTGAAAAAATAGCACCGCGGGGTGAGAATGCCGATGGTTTGCTCAGGTCAAATAATCTTGGCAAAACACGTCCGTATCCGCTCGAATCAATAATGAATTTTGCTTGTATCGTAAATTTATTTTCATTGACATCTTTATATTCAACAACTTGTTTTTCCTTTGAACAGCTAACATTCAGTACTTCACATTCAAAATGAACATCTACACCCTTGGCGCTCGTAGCTTCCGCAAGTGCCAGATCAAAATCTGCACGTTTCACCTGCCAGGTCCATGTCCAGCCTTTTGTAAATTGTTCAGAAAAGAAAAATTCACAGCGATTTTCACCACGCATAAACGCTGCTCCGGTTTTTTTCTGAAAGTTTTTTGGCACAACAGCTTCCAAAAGATCAGCTTCTTCCAGGTGTTCCATGCAGCAAGGGAGGAGACTTTCGCCGATTTGGAAACGCGGAAATTTCTCTTTTTCTAAAATTGTAATATCATATCCCTGTTTTTTTAAATAGGATGCAGCAACAGTTCCGGCAGGTCCGGCTCCGATAACCACCACATCAACTTCGGCATGATTATGCATCTTTTACTTTTTGAATAAGTTTATCTTTATCTACAAATGAAAAGCAGGTTACAAACGCACTGGCGGTCACTCCCAGAATGCCGTGCATTGCGATATTTTGTCCGGTTAAATGCAAATTCGGTATTCTCGTTTTTGTATTAATCTGAGTTCTCGTAGGCGAAGCAGAATTTTGCAAAACACCATACAAGGAGCCGTCTTTGTTCCCGATATAATCCCTGAATGTAAGCGGTGAAGTGCTGTGTGTTGAATGAATTTTATCTTCAATACCGGGAAAAAGTGTTTTAATCCGTTCCAAAATCTGCTCTTCCTTACGTTTTTTAAATCTTAGATATGATTCTTCACGTTCTCCCGGCTCAGAAACCGTTCGTGAAGTATGGCTCCATTCCTCAATTTCCTCACTTTTCATGTAGGTCATGATGGACATTGATTCAGCATATCTTTCATTTTTTGCAATAAACGGCGTGCATACAAAATAGGTCTGCGGCCATGTTTCCTGATCATATTCAATACCGTCCCAAACATCGTCATTATGGTGCTGATAGATATTGTAATTCAGATATTCAAAAGAATTTTCCTTAAAAGTAATGTGTAAGATAAAGGTTGAAATACTATTTTTCAAAGAACGAATCCGGTTCCGGTAAACCGCTAAAAAACGATTTTCTCCAAAAATATCAATTGTGACGGCAGGATGAATATTTGAAATAAACTGTTTTCCTCTAAAAACTTCTCCGTTTTCCGTAACCACACCAGTAATTTCTCCCGCATCATTATACTGTGCACCTACAACTTTTTTACGTTTTAAAATCTCACCTCCAAAATTCCGGATTCCACGGCTTAACTGTATGGCAATCTGCGAGCCACCATTAATAAATTTGTAAGATCCTGACAGATAGCTGTTTAATATCAGGGCATGGACAAAAAACGGTGTCATTTCCTTCACCCCGGCGTAAAGTAAATTCGTGCCTGCCAGTACATTTCTAAGCCTTTCATTTGTTGTTATTGAAGAAATGTAATCATAAGCATTAAGCTCCATCATGGTGTTATCCATCTGATAATTTGGTCCGGATACCGTCAGATTATATAGCGGAAATTTTGCACATGTCTCCTTAATTTTGGCGCAATAAGTCTCAATAGCTTCTATTTCTTCGGGGAAATATCCGATCATATTTTTCTTAAACTGATCATATCCCTGTCCGTAAAAATATTCTGACCCATCATCAAACCGAACAACATCAAACTTTTCTTCGTCCATGCGTTTAAGTTTCATCTTGTCAAGAATACCCAGATATTTAAAAAACTGGTAAAGATTTTCACCGGGATCCAAACCGCCAACGTAATGAACGCCCGTATCAAAAATGGTTTTATCCCGGCTATATACCTGAAGTAGGCCGCCAATCTGATGGTTTTTTTCCAGAACAAGTACGCTGTGACCTTCCGATGCCAATATATATGCACAAACCAATCCTCCCAAACCGCTCCCAACGATTACAAAATCATACTCCTTTTCAGATTGTTGCTGCATGTAAATGATTATTTCCAATTTATGTCGGGCAGGAAAACCTGACAAGATTTATAAATATTTTTGTGATTCTCTATTTTATTGATTGAACGGTCTTTTGTCGTCAGTTTTTAATTCAATTCCCGGAAAATGATTCTACGGCATAAGTCTCAGATCTTTTTCTTAAAATGATCAATACATTAGAGGTATTTTTTGAATGCGCCTGCATTTCAAAATCCAGTTGATTTTTTTCGGCAAATGTTTTTATGTCTGAGGAGGAGAAAAAATGAAATTCGCTTACTTTTTTATTAAACGAAAACAGTCCGGTCGATAATGACTCAGTTCGTTCCGTATTTTTATGCTTTTCTTTGAGATCCGTAATTCCGTCCCGGATAAACAAAATCCCACCCGGATTAAGTGCTTCTGCGCACCGGTTAAGCACTATCTGCTGTTTTTCTTCGGAAAGATAATGAAGTATATCATTTAAAAATATTATATCCTGATTTGCCATTTTGGTTGACATAACATCCTCATACCGGAATTGCAGATTTTCGTTTTTGTTGTAACTATTTTGAGCGATTAAGATCTTGTCTTCATCATAATCAACCCCGGTAATTAACCGGTTTTGGTTTTTATAATGAAGATAAAAAGAAAGGTAACCGTAGCCGCAGCCTATGTCCAGAATGTTTTTCCGGTCGCCAATTAATTCGTTATAATATGTATAATTTTTCGCTTCCAGATTCCATTTCGTTTTGAAATACCACTCCAGAACAGGCCCTTTGAAGACGTAATTTGTGAAAATTTTATGCTTCAAATAAGTCGTATCCTCCATTTCATCCTTATACAACTCAAATTCTGATTTAAAATGTGCCGAGATATTTTTTGTTTTATCACGAAGATTTTCTCCCCATTTCGGGTCGTTATAATTTAATCTTGGCAAAACACGAACATTCAAAGCACCAGGACGAATCAGGAAATCGCCCTTTGGCAAAACATCCGAGGCACCGTGGATCAGTATTGGCTGAATGTCCAGATTTAATTCCTGGGCCAGATGAAATGCACCTTTGTGAAACCGGCCAATTTTTCCGTCTTCAGAGCGTGTTCCCTCAGGAAATACAAGAATTGAATAACCTTCCTGAATCAGTTTTCTCATCTGCGCAATGTTTTCTTCCGGACCTGCCTCAGTATAGATATAACCTGCAAAACGAATGATCGGACCGAAAAACGGAGAATTATAAACCCAGCCTTTCACCATCATAACAATTTTCGGATTGATCATAATGGCCAGCAAAATGTCAAGAAAAGACGTGTGATTGGCTATGTAAATGACTGGTTTGGAAATATTCATATGCTCAGTTCCGGAAAAGTTCTTCTTCACATGCGGACCAGAATAAATCACAGTTTTAGAAAAAAATGCCAGTGAATTATTGATCATCTGCTTTTTTCTGATCTTTGAAATGGGCAGAAGTATGATAAGTATTAATTTGGAATGAAGAAATAAACAACCGGAAAGAAAATAAGTGAAACTCGTAATACTAAGAATAAAGGGGAGCAGCGTGACCGGCGCTTTTTTACGTTTGGTACGATTTTCAACAAAAAAATTAAAAACAACAGGCTGGACGATAAACGATACAAATAGAATGCAAGCTATACCCAAAACACTTATCAATGCAATGGAATGAATGGCAGGATGTTCGGCAAAAATGAGTACGCCGGTGCCGACGATGGTTGTGCAAGCGGAAAGCATAATCGCGGACTGGTAGGAGCGGAGCGTATCTTTTCCATATTTATATTTACTTAAAAGGCCTTCGGTAACAAAAATGCTAAAATCATCACCCAGACCGAAGATGAAAGTGGTAATAACAACGTTGACGAAATTGAATTTGATACTCAGCAAAGCAGCAATGCCTAAAATCCATATCCAGCTGATTACCATGGGCATAAATGACAAAATCGTTAATTCAATTCTCCCGTAAACAATCAATAAAGTTAAGAAAACGATCGAGGCCGAAATGATCAGGATATAATTGAAATCATCTTTCACCATCGTCAGCAGATCTGCTGCAAGTTCGCCGCGGTCAAAAATTTCAACGCCGTTTATTTTTCTCAAAGCTTCTTTTACAGATGCTAATTGATCCTGTCGCGCAACAATAGTTGTTATAAGTGTCGTTTTTCCGGGGTTTAAGTCAATCAGATTATTGAGACCTAATTCCTGAAATAATTCCTTTTCGTCTACCGGATTTTCATTTTCCCCGGCAATCCATGTTTTGAAATTATCAAAAGCAGCACCATTAAATCCGTTTTGTGATGCAGATTGATCCGTTATTGAAAATGTCTGCGTTTTTTTATCATTATTCCAGAAGTTAAGCCAGCGTTGTTTTCTTTCTTTTTTCAGGTTTTCAGGGATAAGAAAAGAACCGGAGGAAACGAAGCCGTTAATTTTTTTATTTGCTTGAAGTAAAGTTAGTTTTTGAAAAACCTGATAGTTCACTTCTTTCGCTTTTTCTATGTTGTTATCCATTGAAAAAACATAAATTCTTTTCTCATTTTCCGGATTGATTCCGGTCAGTAATTGCTCCTTTTCTTTAAGATCTGCGCTGTGGATACTTAGGTTTTCCAGGCTACTGTCAAATTCTGTGAATCGGGAATAGTAAAGAAAAATAATGGTCAGGATCGCTACCGCAAAGAGTATAGCCGACCGGAGTTTTGCAGGTATTTTCGGAAAATTGAAAAACTTGATTTCTCCCGGAATGTTCTTGTAGTCAAAATGAAGTGCCTGTAAGATAACAGGTAAGCCGATCAGCGTGAAAAGTGCAGCACCTGATAAACTTAGCGAAGCGAATAATCCAAAATCCTGCAAAACCACAGAATTAGCGAAATGAAGCGCACTAAAAGCAAGAATTGTGGTAAGACTTCCAGTTAAAAGTGGCTCACTTACCTCTTTAACAGCAATTTTCACCGATCCTGTATGCCGGAGATGCGTGAAAAAATGGAAGGAGTAATCCAGCAAAATTCCGAACAGTACTGCGCCCGTGGCCAAGGATATTCCTGAAATTTCCGGTCTGAAAAACCCGATCATCCCAAGTGCAAAAACGCCACCGAAAATGGCAGGTAATATGATATAAAAAGGAATCAGAATTTTTCGGTAGTACAATATCATGATCAGCAAAATCGCCGATAATGCAATGATCATCGTCGTATATGAATCATGTTTTACCTGAATGGCGTTCTGTGCAGCAATTTCAAAAGTGCCAAAGTAAGTGAACTGATTATCAGGATGTTGTTTGTTCCAGGTGGTTTTAAATACTTCAACACGATGATATAATTCAATATTTTTGGACGAATTTCCGGAATCGTAATTCGTCCCTGCCATCACGATGATCTGCTTTCTATCTTTTGAAAGCATCAAACCATCATCAACCGTCATACCATTTGAATTGTTAATGGCATTCAGGTCGCGAAAATATTTTCCTGAAATTCCCAGCGGATCATTCAAAATAAACTGACGTAAAAATGTTCCGCCGGGTGCCAGCAATTGTTTGTAAGCGTTTGAAACAGAATTTTTTATCGAATCCGAAACTGTTTTATTAGCAATATGCTGATAGTATGAAGAATCAATAAGTTCAGGGAATCGGGCAAAAGTATAATCATACACATCCTGCTGAACGTTGGGGCGGACAGCCTGAATGTTTTTAATATAACCTTTTGTATTTTTTTCAAGAGCATCGGCGAAATTCTCCGCCAGCGTTTTGGCATCTTCGGTATCTGTTTCCTTTTTTATATTGATTGAAAAAACTATCTGGTTAATGATACTTTTATTTTCAACCAGTCTGTTGAATTCTTCAAATGTTTTGCCTTTTGGTAAAGTCGAAAAAATACTTTCTGTGATCTTTAATCGGGATATGCCAAAACCAAGAATGGCAATGATGGTGAGGAGCGAGAGAAAGAAAGCGGTTTTGTGGCGGGAAAGGAGGGTATTTAGTCTAAGTAATAAATCTCCAATCATGGATTTGCACGTGAGTTTGGGGTAAATTTATACAAATGTACGTGTCCTGACAAAATATTGATACGTCGGCCGGTAAATTGCGTTTCTTGTCAAAGCCATAAAAAAAGATTTATTTTACATGGGTTTTAATTACAGTAACTATAAATGAGTAGTATTTCGTTAGCTCAGATCGAGCAATATGCCATTGATAAGAAAGAATTTTTACTAGCTGAAGACGCACTCAACAACGTTTCAAAGTCATTCGATTTCTTAACTGAATTTTCAAAAGATAAAATCATATACGGTATCAACACCGGTTTTGGCCCGATGGCGCAATACCGGATTGACACGGATAAATTAAATCATTTGCAGTATAATCTCATCCGCAGCCATTCCAGTGGAATTGGCAAACCGCTGGATGAAACTTACGCGCGGAGTGTGATGGTTGCCCGTCTGAACTCATTTTTACAGGGAAATTCGGGAATTAGCACAGGGGTTATTCAACAATTGGTGCTGTTTTTGAACAAGGGTATCGTTCCTGAAATTTTCGAACACGGCAGTGTTGGCGCGAGTGGTGATCTTGTTCAGCTTTCTCATCTGGGGCTAAATCTGATTGGTGAGGGTTATGTCTACGAAAATGGCGTTCGCCAGAAAACGGCGGATGTTTTGGCAAAACATGGCATCGCTCCGCTTAAAATGGAGCTTCGCGATGGTTTAGGATTGATCAACGGAACTTCCTGTATGACAGGAATTGCCGCTGTTAATTTGATTTATGCCCAGCGTTTGGTTCAGTGGTCTATCGCTGCTTCTTCCATGCTGAATGAAATCATGGAAGCCTTCGACGATTCTTTTTCCAGGGAATTAAATGCCGTAAAACATCACAAAGGCCAGCAATATGTTGCTGAGCAAATGCGGGATTTCCTTGCCGGAAGTGAGATGATCCGGAATCGTGAGGAGTTATTTAAGGATGATACTGCGCTTCAAACCAGGGAATTTGAAAGGAAAATCCAGGAATATTATTCCATTCGTTGTGTGCCGCAAATTATCGGGCCAATTGTTGATACCATCAATTATGCACAGGAAGTTGTTGAAAATGAATTGAATTCTACAAATGACAATCCGATTGTAAGGCCGGATGAAAATAATGTTTTCCACGGAGGTAATTTCCATGGTGATTATATTTCGCTGGAAATGGACAAGGTAAAAATTGTCTTGACCAAACTTTCCATGCTTATGGAACGTCAGCTTAACTTTTTGATGAACAGTAAGTTAAATGGTAAATTTCCGCCTTTCCTGAATGCCGGAACCTGGGGGCTGAATTTTGGATTTCAGGGAATTCAGTTTACTGCTACGTCCACAACAGCCGAAAGTCAGGCGCTATCCACTTCGGTTTATATCCATAGTATTCCCAATAACAATGATAATCAGGATATTGTAAGTATGGGTACCAATAGTGCCGTACTTGCAAAACAGGTTCTTGAAAATTCTTATCAGGTCATGGCAATTCATATCATGGCCATTTGCCAGGCAATTGACCTGCTTGAACCGGAAGAAAAAGAAAGATTATCAGTAAAAACAAAAGCGATTTATACACAGATCCGCACGAAAGCATCCTTCATTAAGGAAGACGTAACGCCTGCGGAAAGCATCGCGGATGTGTATCAATTAATCAAGGAAACACCGTTTACGATATGAATTGCGCACTTGTTACAGGAGCATCCAGGGGGTTAGGTAGAGCCATTGCGGTGCAACTGGCCAAGGACCATGGACTTTTTATTTTGGTCAATTATTCCAGCAATAAGGAAGCGGCAGAGGAAACTCTGACGGAAATCAAGGGAAATGGTGGTGATGGAGAGTTGCTTCCATTTAATGTTCAGACCAAAACAGAGGTTGATGAGGCTTTGAATGGCTGGAAAGAAAGTCACCCGGATGATACCATCAGCGTTTTGGTAAATAACGCAGGGATCACGCGTGATGGCTTGTTTATGTGGATGCCGGAAAAAGATTGGGACGATGTCCTGAATACTTCAACCAAAGGCTTGTTTAATGTAACGCAAAATGTAATCCAGCAAATGCTTCGTAAAAGAACAGGGCGGATTATTAACATTGCTTCTGTATCAGGATTGAAGGGTGTAGCCGGGCAAACCAATTATTCGGCGGCAAAAGGCGCAATGATCGCTTCTACCAAAGCATTGGCGCAGGAAGTTGCCAAAAGAAAAATAACGGTCAATGCGGTCGCACCCGGTTTCATCACCAGCGATATGACCAAAGACCTTAATGAGGATGAATTGAAACAAATGATACCGATGAATCGTTTTGGGAAAGCAGAGGAAGTGGCGCATCTCGTCAGTTTTCTGGCATCGGAGAAGGCTTCTTACATCACCGGAGAAGTGATTAATATCAACGGAGGAATTTATTCATAATGAACCATAGAGTCGTTATCACCGGAATTGGCATTTATTCCTGTCTTGGAGAAAATCTCGGAGAGGTTACCAAATCATTATATGCCGGGAAAAGTGGTATTATTTTTGATCAGGAACGCAAAGATTTTGGTTTTCGGTCTGCCCTTACCGGTATGGTTAAAGAACCTGATTTGAAACCATTTCTTTCGAGAAGACAGCGTATGGGCATGCATCAGCCTGCTATGTATGCATATATGTCGACAAAAGAAGCCATGGAAATGTCTGGTTTGGAAATCGATTTTCTGGAAACGACGGAAACCGGAATTATTTTTGGTAATGACAGTACCGCAGCTTCCATTGTGGAAGCGGTGGACAAAGCGAGAGAAAAATTTGACACGACATTGATCGGAAGCGGTGCTATTTTCCAAAATATGAATAGCACCGTGAACATGAATCTTTCTACTATTTTCAAACTGAAAGGTATCAATTTTACATTAAGTGCCGCTTGTGCTTCCGGTTCTCATTCGATTGGAATGGGATATATTATGATCAAACAAGGATTACAGGATAGAATTATTTGTGGTGGTGCACAGGAAATCAACATGGCGGCCATGTGCAGTTTTGATGGACTGGGGACTTTCTCCATTCATGAATCTGACCCTGCAAAAGCTTCCCGGCCGTTTGATCGTAATCGGGACGGGCTTGTTCCAAGTGGCGGGGCGGCAACGGTTATTCTGGAATCTTATGAAGCGGCTGTCAAACGTGGAGCGCCGATTCTTGCGGAAGTGATAGGCTATGGTTTTTCTTCAAACGGCGATCATATTTCAAATCCAAGTATGCATGGGCAGGTCAGATCTTTGGAAATGGCACTGAAAAATGCTGAGATTTCAGTTGAAGATATCGACTATATCAACGCGCACGCAACATCAACACCGGTTGGTGACAGCAGCGAAGCAAAAGCAATCTATGAAGTTTTTGGTGGTAATGTTCCTGTCAGTTCCACTAAATCCATGACAGGGCATGAATGCTGGATGGCCGGCGCGAGCGAAATCGTATATTCCCTTCTGATGATGAAAGAAGGCTTTGTGGCACCCAATATCAATTTCGAAAATCCGGACGAGGAGTCTGCAAAAATCAACATCATCGCAGAAACCAAAGAACAGAATATCGATTGTTTTCTATCAAATTCTTTCGGTTTTGGAGGTACAAATTCTACATTGATAATAAAAAAAATCTAGTAAGAGGCAGGGGTGAAACGGATAGTTTCGGACAATTGCCCGGAACGCTGTCAGACTATGTGATCATTATAAATACTAATGATTGTAATTGTTACTGACCGGCTCAATGTTACAATGTAAATTTTGACATTTTTGTAGTTATAAAATTGCGTCTTAACGTTTTACGTATTGAAAAATTATAATCTGTGTGAAATTTATATGAATTAATGGATTATATGTTAAAAATTAACGTCAATTTGAAAACTATAACCAAAGAATAAATTAATTTTGTAGTCATGAATGAAACAATTGTTACAATGGGATTGGGAGATATCATCGAGGATACCAGGAGTTTTTTGTCGGAGGAGTTTGAGGTAGATAGAAATCTTATACTTCCCGAGAATAGTTTGAAAGAGACTTTGGATCTGGATAGTCTGGATTATGTCGATCTGGTTGTGCTGATTGAAGAAAATTTGAATATTAAAGTTACCGGGGAAGATTTTAAAGAAATTGAAACTTTCGGAGATTTCTACGCACTTATTCAAAAGAAACTATCGCTGTAACGAATGAGCCGTTGGGATGGTAAAACCAAAGGATCATTATTTGGCTATAAAATTTTCCTTTTTCTGATTAATGCCCTGGGACTTAATTTTGCCTATGGGCTATTAAGGATAGTATCGTATTATTACTATCTGTATGCTGCAAAACCGAAAGAGTCTCTCCTTGATTTTTATAGTAAAACACTACATATTTCGGGCAAACCTGCTCTAAATCTGGTAAGAAAAAACTTTTTTATTCTCGGTCAGACTTTGCTTGACCGGGCCGCTTTTCTTCTGGGAAAGGATAAAAATTTCACCCATACTTTTGAAAACGAGCAATACTTACTCGACATAAGAGATCAGGGAAAAGGCGGAATTTTACTAAGTGCCCATCTGGGAAACTGGGAAACTGCCGGCAATTTGCTCAAAGGAAGAGTTACTCCCACAATCAACATTGTCATGCTGGATGCCGAGGTTGAAAGCATTAAAAAATTCATGGATCTTTCCACGGGCGGTTCCAGATTTAAGATTATTCCTATCAAAAATGATTTATCGCATATTATCTCAATTCGTAATGCTTTGATAAACAACGAGTTTGTGGCCATTCATGCGGACCGGTATCTGGAAGGTGCAAAATTTATCGAACTTGATTTTCTTGGAAGAAAGGCGAAGTTCCCATTTGGTCCTTTTGTTATTGCATCGAAATTTGATGCGCCTGTAACCTTTGTTTTTGCTCCAAAAGATGGGAAGTTTAGTTACCATTTAAGTGCTACAACGCCGATTGAAGGCAAAATGAAGCCAGAAGAGATTGCTAAATTATATGTGGCGGAGTTAGAGCGTAAAGTCCGGCAGTATCCCGAACAGTGGTTTAACTATTTCAATTTTTTTCAGGAATGATCATTACAAAAGAAAATATTACGAATTTCATTCCTCACAGAGCACCATTTTTGATGATCGACAATCTGATTCTGGCAAACGCGGAACGTTTTGAATCAGATTTTTTTATTGAAGAAAATAACATTTTGGTCCGTTCGGGTCAGTTTGAAGAATCCGGACTAATAGAAAATATTGCACAAACATGCGCTGCCGGTTTCGGATTTATAGATCAGGGGAATGGCACGGAACCTAAGATCGGTTTTATTGGCGCTGTGACGAAACTGGAAGTTTTTGAGCTTCCTTTTGTTCATTCAAGAATTGAAACTGTGGTCACGCCCACGCATCAGTTAGGGAATATTTTTCTGGTAAAAGGGGAAAATTACTGTAATGGGCGTAAATTGCTTGAATGTGAAATTAAAATTGTAGTTACTTAAATCGTTTTAGTTAACGTTTTACGTAACTGATTATAAAAAATATGCTTTCTTCTGAAATAGAAATTGATATACGGTTTAGTGAAACAGATGCCATGGGCGTTGTCTGGCATGGTAACTATCTCAAATTTTTCGAAGATGGAAGAGAGGCTTTTGGCAGAGAATTTGGGCTGGAATATTTAACAATTTTTGACAAAGGATATTTTACTCCAATTGTAAAATCGGAAATTGATCACAAGGCTTCGGTTTTTTACGGACAAAAGATTAAAGTAATTACCAAATTTGTTTCTTCCAAAGCAGCCAAGATCATGTTTGAATATCAGGTAATTAACTTGTCAACAAACGAGATTTGCGCTGTTGGAAAAACAATGCAGGTATTCCTGGATCGTGAAACCCGCCTGCTGGAATTGTTGACACCAGAGTTTTACCGGATTTGGAAAGAGGATCATTTAGTCTGAATCAAGCATAATAGTGAATTGCCTTACCGACAGAATTAATAAAGAATGATTTTTATAGGTGCTGAGGAAATAATAAGTCCGTTGGGACAAAACATTGAAGAAAATTTCCAGGCGGTTTGCGAAAACCGGTCAGGTATTTCTTTGATACCCCATGCCGGCTTTAATGATGACTCAATGCACTTATCAAAAATAACCGCAATTTCGGATCGGAATAAATTTGAAATGCTGCTTATTAATATCCTTGAGAAAGTCTTAAAACAGATTGATCCTGAAATCGCTTTATCAAAAAAAACGATCACAATCGTAAGCTCAACGAAGGGTGATTTAGATAGAAATATTTCTAGTCCATTTACGGATTCGATAAATGCTTTTGCCAGGCATTTTCAGTTGGCAAACGAGCCGGTGGTGGTTTCAAATGCCTGTATTTCGGGGGTTTTGGCGATCAATGTTGCAGGTAATTTTATCAAAGCAGGGATGTATGATCACGCCATTGTATTAGGTTGCGATCTCATTTCTAACTTTGTTTTGTTTGGTTTTCAATCCCTTTTCGCTGTGAGCAACGCGCCTTGCGCGCCCTTTGATGCGGACAGAAACGGAATCACTTTGGGAGAGGGTTGTTCGGCGGTTGTATTATCAAATTCAAAAGAAATATTTAAGAAAACTGCCTTTCAGCTCTATACCGGCACATCTGCCAATGATGCAAACCACATTTCCGGTCCTTCCAGAACAGGTGAAGGGTTGTTTAGAAGTGTAAAGAAAACGCTTGAACAAAATCATATTTCAGGGAATGAGATCGATTTTATTTCTGCACATGGGACGGCCACTGTTTTCAATGATGAAATGGAGGCTATCGCCTTTGACCGTTTGGAAATAAATGAAAAGCCGTTGAATAGTCTAAAGGGATATTTTGGACACACCCTGGGAGCTGCCGGCGTCATCGAGACAGCCATTTCAATGCAAATGATGCGAAATAATTTACTGGTCAAGAGCCTTGGGTTTAAAGAATCCGGGACTTCAAAAACCTTAAACATCGCCACAGAAAATAAATCTTCCGAATTAAATACAATTTTAAAAACTGCGTCAGGTTTTGGAGGTTGTAATGCATCCTTAGTTATTCGGAAATTATGAATTCTATTACCGCCTATTGTCATATTAAGGACAACGTTTGTTCTGTAAACGGAGAAATTTTTTTACAGAAAAATGAGGAATCTGCTGACAGCTGGTTCAAGCAATTGTACAAAGAGCTCGCTTTGGAATATCCGAAATTTTACAAAATGGACATGCTTTCCCAGGCTGGTTTTCTGGGATCCGAATTGATAAAAAAAACAAATCCGGGTTTGCTCACGGATTACGCTGATGACGAAATCGCTCTTTTGTTTGCGAACAGTGAATCGAGCGCAGATACAGATATTCGTTTCAGAGAATCTTATCTGGAAAAGAAAACGCCAAGCCCATCCTTGTTTGTTTACACGCTGCCAAACATCGTTCTGGGTGAAATTGCGATCAGAAATAAATGGTTTGGTGAAAATATGTTTGCCGTTTTGCCTAAATTCACACCTGATTTTTTTATTCAATATGGTTCTGTTTTATTAAATACTGGTTCAAAAGCTGTATTAGCAGGATGGCTCGGAATTTTGGAGGGGCGTGTTGAAGTTTTTATGTTTTTAGTTGAAACCGAAAACAAAAACGGCTATCCGTTTGATGCAGAAAACATTAGAAAATATGCCGGTTTTTAACCAGCGTTGGAAAAGATACTCATAGCAAGCTGAATAAACGATTTATCACAAATGGATTCATTAAAAGAAGATTTAAAAAAGCATATTATTGAACAATTAAATCTGGAAGATTTGACGGTTTCGGATATCGATGACGATGCTTTGCTTTTCAGCGCTGATGGCATTGGACTTGATTCCATCGACGCACTGGAACTGATTGTATTGATGGAAAAATATTATGGAATCCAGGTTACTAATCCGGATGAGGGAAAAGTTGCGTTCCTGTCAATCAATACCATGGCTGATTACATAGAGAAAAAAAGAGCATAATTATCATTGACTTCTGTAATTACACTTTCAAATTTCCACTTCAATTTAAAAATGTCCGTTCGAATTACAGGTATTGGGATTGTTTCAGCAATAGGATTAAATGTTGCTGAAAATCTGTTTTCGCTCAAAAACAGCAAATCTGGCATAGGCAGAATACAATATCTTGATCAAAATGGAGATTATCTGGTTGGAGAAGTGAAATCCTCAAATCAGGAACTGGTAAGCAGGGTAGGTGTAAAATCCCAGCCGATTTCCCGGACATCGTTATTGGGATTAGCGGCAGCCAGAGAAGCCTGGGGCGAAAATAAACATTCATCCGGATTAAGAACGGGTATCATTTCTGCCACTTCGGTTGGAGGAATGGATCAAACGGAACATTTTTACCGGGATTTTCTGGATCATAATAATCCCGATTTTCAGGTTTTAAAATGTCATGATAGCGGTAATACTACCGAACGCATTGCGGCTGAATTGGGTATTTCAGGATACATTAACACACTTTCCACCGCTTGTTCGTCTGGCGCCAATGCGATTATGCTGGGTGCACGGTTGATCGAACAGGGCAGACTTGACCGTGTTCTGGTTGGTGGAACAGATGCTTTGACACAATTTACGCTGAATGGTTTCCGCTCTTTAATGATTTACGACGATCAGTGGTGCAGACCTTTTGATGAGTCAAGAAGTGGTTTAAATCTGGGAGAAGGGGCGGCATTTTTGCTCATGGAAAACGATAAAAGCGTTGATTTTTCAGGTAATAAAACACTTTGCTGTTTGACAGGCTGGGCTAATGCGGCCGATGCATATCACCAGACGGCATCTTCTCCTGACGGAAAGGGCGCGACGATGGCAATTCAAAATGCCATACAGGTTTCCGGTTTAAGTGCGCTGGATATTTCTTATATCAATGCGCATGGTACAGGCACTAAAAATAATGATCTTTCCGAATCGGTAGCTTTGCTGAATATTTTCGGGGATAACTGCCCTGATTTTAGCTCTACCAAGCCTTTTACAGGACATACGCTGGCAGCTGCTGGTGCGATTGAAGCGGTTTTTTCTGTGCTTGCTATTCAAAATGGTATAATTTTTCCAAACCTGAATTATAGTGAGGCAATTACTGAAACGGGTCTGGTACCCATTACCGAATTTCAATCTGATCAGCCGGTAACCTCGGTATTATCCAATTCATTTGGATTTGGAGGAAATAATTCTTCACTGGTCTTCTCCGTTAATAATTCATAAACACGGCGTTTTCGCCAACGATTTTTCATAAAAGTCAAATGTATATAACTGCCGCTTCAACGATTTCCCATCAGCCTACATTCAAAAACGCAGGTTTTTCGAAATTGATTGAGCCTTTAAAAACTGATTCAGAACTGATCAGTCCCAATTTTAAAGATTACATTGACGCAGGGTTGCTTCGCCGGATGAGTAAGATTTTACGGATGTCTGTGACTGCGGCAAAGGATTGTTTGCAACAGGCAGGTGTTGACCAGCCCGGTGCCATCATTGTGGGAACAGGCTTGGGTTGTTTGCAGGATACAGAGAAATTTCTCAATAATTTCCTGACCATTGAAGGACTTTTACCGCCAACTTCATTTATTCAATCTACACATAATACCATCGCCGGGCAGATTTCCCTGAGTATTGGGAATCATGGCTACAACATGACGCATACCCAAAATACACTTTCTTTCGAACATGCATTGATCGATGCAGGTTTACTTTTGGTCGAGGGGAATGACAATATTATTGTAGGTGCCGCGGATGAATATATCGAAATTCTAGGCGAAATAGGAGAGAAACTGAGTGCTAATCCAGCTATCAATCTGACTTCCGGTGCCTCGTTTTTTGTAGTATCAAAAGACCAATCGGGTAATTCAATCGCAAAAATTAAAGATGTTGTAACAGTTGGATTGGTTCAGGATATTAATGTATCAATAGAAAATTTTCTAACAAATAACACTTTGGAAGAGTCTGAAATCGATCTGGTACTTTATTCTGATTTTGTGGATTCTGGCTTGGTTTCGGACGTTGTTAAACGTTTTGAAAACAGTTCAGAGGCAATAAATTATACAAATCTTGTTGGTATTTACCCCTCGAATTCCTCGTTCGCGTTACATTATGCGGCTGACAGGATTCAGAATAACAATAAGATAAAAACGGTTTTAATCATTAACGGATTAAATAGAATAAATTTGGGCTTAACATTGATCCAATCCATTGAAGCATAATATTGTCACCACCATATCCGTTATCGCCTTCGTTTTGTGTGGGTTTGCCTTTTGGGAGACAGGTTATGTTGAGATAATTCTCGGTTTGATCCTGATTATTTACCTGGCCAGTACGACCTACGGATCTTTTCAGATCAAGGCCAATTATTTTGTTAAATCCATCCACAAAGGAAAAAAAAAATCAATAGCGCTCACCTTTGACGACGGTCCGGATCCGAAGTTTACACCTCGGATTTTAGCTGTGTTGAAAGAAAAGGGAGTCAAAGCAACTTTTTTTGTAATTGGGAAAAATGCCGAGAAATATCCGGATTTATTAAGGCAGATTGATGAGGCGGGGCATATTGTGGCCAATCATTCATATAGTCACAATCACCTGATCGCATTTTTCTCCCGGAACAGGTTGTATCAGGATTTGACACATTGCAATGAAGTTATCACGGCTGCGTTGGGTAAATCACCCATATTTTTTCGTCCGCCTTTTGGAGTAACAAACCCACGATATGCCAAAGTTTTAAAAGAACTGAAAATGCAGTCAATAGGCTGGTCGCTGCGTAGTTTTGACACCCGCGCTAAGAACAAATATCAGTTGATTGAGAAGGTCATATCAAATTTAAAAAGAAGAGATATCGTTTTGCTGCACGACAACCGCGCCGTAACCGCCGATGCGCTGGAAGATCTTATTGAACATTGTTTCAATAAAAATATTGAAATCCAGCCTCTTTCAGTAATCATTAATAAAGAACCGTATGAAGCCGTTTAGGATATATTTTATCTTGTTTTTTAGTTTATTCAGTGGTCCAATATTCGCACAGGAATTTAAACCGGCAGCTAATCCGGATAAGATACTGGCTGATTTAAAGAAATCTTCGCTTGCCACATCTTCTATACAGGCCGATTTTAAGGAGGAAAAATATTTATCTTTTATGAAAGAACCTGAAAAATCGTCGGGGGTTTTCTATTACAAAAAAGAAGATCAGATGCGCTGGGAACAGCAGTCGCCTTTTAAATATATAATCCTGATCAACGGTGAAAAACTTCGGGTTATGGATGGTGGAAAAGAGAAGAATTTAGGTTCTGCCGGAAAAATGGCAGGACAAATAAAACAGGTCATGCTGGGATTGGTCAACGGTGATTTTCAGCAAAGTAAAGCGTTTACGCAAGTTTGTATGGAGAATGCAGAATATTACCAAGTGACATTGACGCCGACAAACAAGCGGATGAGAAATGTATATGCGAAAATTAATCTTATGTTTTCAAAAAGCACTTTACGTTTGAAGGAAATGACGTTTTTTGAAAAAGGTGGCGATAAAAGTATCATGAAATTCCAGAATGAAAAGTTTAATCAGCCTATTGCCGCAACTGTTTTTACCAATCTATAAGGCGTATTTCATTCCCGGATATACCCAAATCTGACCTCACAAATGTTTCCTGACAGTCTTTATAAAATAACCGGTTTTGATGTTACGCCGGATACTATCTTTGCCACGATTTCTTTAAATCCGGATCATATTATCTTTGAAGGACATTTCCCGGATTCGCCCGTACTACCCGGGGTTGTGCAGCTGCAAATCGTGAAAGAATTGCTGGAAAAGTATTTGGGAAGAACTTTGAAAATGAAAACTATGCGATCTGCTAAATTTCTTCAGGTAATAAATCCAAAAGAAACGCCGGACGTATATATTGACATAAAATTGAAAAGCAGCGAATTTTTAGAAGTTGTTGCCTCCGGAAGTTGGGGAAACGTAACTTTTTTTAAGACTCAGGTTTCGTATACTTAGCGTAATTGCTGAAGCGCAAAATTGTTTCACTTTCAAGAATTTCAGTTTCATCACCCTGACCTAATGACTTTAAAAGACATAAATTGCTGCGTTCTGATTCCTACGTATAATAACCAGAATACGTTAAGACGTGTTATTGACGGAGTTTTGGCTTATAGTGTCGGTGACGATGTGATTGTTATCAATGACGGCTCTACGGATGAAACTGCCAGTATTTTGTCTGAATATGGAAGTCAGATTTTCGTGATCCATAATGACAAAAATCGCGGGAAAGGATTTTCCTTACGTCGTGGATTCAAAGAGGCGCAAAATAAGGGTTACAAAAATGCAATTTCTATTGATTCGGACGGGCAGCATTTGCCATCGGATATTCCTCTTTTTATTGAAAAATCCTATCAAAATCCCGGTTCCCTGATCATGGGCTCCCGTAATATGGAGCAGGAAGGTGTGCCTGGGAAAAGTTCTTTTGGGCATAAGTTTTCTAACTTTTGGTTTAAGGTGGAAACCGGTCTGGTTTTGCCGGATACGCAAACTGGTTTTCGGTTATATCCGCTTGAAGAGGTTGCTAAAATCAGGCTTTTGACCACAAAATTTGAAACAGAAATTGAAGTTATCGTGAAACTTGCCTGGCGGAATGTCAGAATTTTACCGATTGATATTCAGGTGATTTATGATAAAAATGAGCGCGTAACACATTTTCGCCCATTTCAGGATTTTACGAGAATAAGTATCCTAAATACATATTTTGTCATCCTTACTTTGCTGTATTATCTTCCAAAACGACTTTTTCTATTTATAAAAAAAAAAGGACTTTGGAAGATTATAAAAGATGAGGCGGTTAAGCCTGAGGAGAGCAATTACAGCAAGGCGATTTCCATTGCTTTTGGTGTTTTTATGGGAATTATTCCAATCTGGGGATTTCAACTTTTGATAGGTATTCCACTTTCGGTTTATTTCAAAATGAATAAGGTCCTTTTTCTTACAGCGGCCAACATCAGTCTTCCGCCGCTGATTCCCCTGATTATTTTTTTCAGTTACAAATTTGGCGGTTTGTTTTATAAAAATGGCGTTCAGTTAGATACTATTGAAAAACTTACTCTGGATTCTATCAATAAAAACTTCGTCCAGTATTTTCTGGGTGGATGTTTACTGGCCATTTCAGCAGGTTTATTAGCTTTTGGTATCTCTTTAGTTCTTTTTAAAATACTAAGAAAAGATTCTAACTTAACGCATTTGTAATTCAGGACACTCCATAATTAACAGATTTCATAATGAATACACCAATCACTACTGCTGAGGATCTGAAAAATTATTATCAGAATCTTTTCAGAGCCGCGCGTTTAAGGGCTATCGGCTGGGAAATGGGGGTGATGATTTTGTTTGGTTTGCTGGCTTATTTTAGTCACCAAACAATTTTGTATCTGGCTGGTTTTCTGGTGGTGGGCATAATCGCCATTATACATCGCCGGTATCATAACAAGTCGTATAAAAGACTGGCAGTTTTTAAAACGCAATTTCCAGTTGCGTGGTGTCAGATGCTTGAAAAACATTCGGTTTTCTTTAAAAACCTGGATGCTCAGAAGCAGACTTTGTTTGAAAAAAGAGTGCAGTTGTTTATGCTTGGAAAAAGGGTGGAAGGTATTGATACCGAAATTGATGACGAAATACGTGTGCTGGTAGCTGCCAGTGCTATCATCCCGACTTTCGCTTTTCCTGCATTCGATTATCCTGATCTTAATGAAGTTTTGGTTTATCCGGCCTCGTTTAGTGAAAAATTTGAAATCGGTGCCCATAAAAATGATGAAAATATTGAAGGTATGGTGGGTAACCGCTACATGAACCATTCATTGCTTTTGTCGAAGCCGGCATTGTTAAGTGGTTTCAATGGAAAAAAGGGAGAAAATAATGTTGGAATTCATGAGTTTGTTCATCTTTTGGATAGGGAAGATGGCGAAACTGATGGCGTTCCTGAAAGACTGGCTGATCATGCCTATGCTTTGCCATGGCTTCATTTGATCAAAAAAGAAATGCAAAATATCCGGAGCGGGGAGTCAGATATTAATCCTTATGCGATCACAAACAATGCAGAATTCCTGGCCGTTGTCAGCGAATATTTTTTCAATAATCCGGAAGAATTTCAGCAAAAACATCCCGAATTATATGAAATTCTGACCAAATTTTATCACATTGAGCCGGCTCTATAGTTAATAAGTTGACTAATAGTGATATAGGTGTAGTATTTACATAGTTAACTTTGATCAGTTAATTTTTTTATTATTTTACTCATATTTAAATTCTATATTTTTTCACAAAAAAAATACGAATTAAACAAAAATAAGCCGTTTTTGATTTTGTTATGAGGTCGCATTCTCTATATTTACGAGAATTTAAAACCTTTTAACCAATTCATATCGCGCATGAGTAATATTACCTATTTAGTGCCAGTTTTAGGCCTGATTGGCTTGCTGGTTATGTTTTTTAAAAGAGGTTGGGTGATCAGGCAGGATGCCGGTGATGGCAACATGAAAGAAATAGCAGATGCCATCGCAGATGGTGCCCTCGCGTTTCTAAAAGCCGAATGGCGGGTCCTGATCGTCTTCGGTATTATAGTTAGTATTTTATTAGGTTATTCCGGTACACTGGTTGAAAATTCCAGTGTTTTTATTGGTGCCTCCTTCCTGGTGGGTGCCTTCATCTCGGCGTTTGCCGGATACATCGGGATGAATATTGCGACCAAATCCAATGTGCGGACCACACAGGCAGCACGCACAAGTCTTACAAAAGCACTCGAAGTTTCCTTTACCGGCGGTTCTGTGATGGGGATCGGAGTGGCAAGTTTGGCCGTAATCGGTTTGGGCGGTTTGTTTATAATTCTTTACAGTGTATTTGTTGGAAATAGCAGTGATGTCAATGGACTTGGCATGGAGAAAGTGCTCGAAGTGCTTGCCGGTTTTTCTCTTGGAGCAGAATCTATCGCACTTTTTGCACGCGTGGGTGGTGGGATTTACACGAAAGCGGCAGACGTAGGAGCCGATCTGGTAGGAAAAGTTGAAGCCGGAATTCCCGAAGACGATCCAAGAAACCCTGCGACCATCGCTGATAATGTGGGAGATAATGTGGGCGACGTGGCAGGTATGGGAGCCGATTTATTTGGTTCATACGTAGCGACTATTCTGGCCACAATGGTTTTGGGACGAGAAATCATCGCCGAAGGAACTGATAATTTTGGAGGCATAGCCCCGATTTTATTGCCGATGGTCATTGCAGGTTTGGGTCTGATCGCTTCAATTATCAGTATGCTTTTTGTCCGGATCAGTGGAGACCATGGTGATGTGCAGGGAGCTTTGAACCGCGGAAACTGGGGATCGATTGTTCTGACATTGATTGCATGTTATCCTTTGACAATGTGGATGTTGCCGGAAGGCGTGCTTACGATTCGCGGCGTTGAGTTTACCTCCATGCATGTTTTTTATGCGATCTTGTTAGGATCGATTGTCGGCGCAATCATGTCGACAGTGACTGAATATTACACCGCTATGGGCAAACGTCCAGTGCAATCCATTGTAAATCAGTCTTCAACAGGGCATGCAACCAATATTATCGGCGGTCTTTCCGTAGGTATGGAATCAACCGTAATTCCTACATTGGTTTTGGCTGCCGGGATTTTTATCAGTTATGAATTTGCCGGTTTATATGGTGTAGCCATTGCCGCTGCCGGGATGATGGCGACAACGGCCATGCAGCTTGCTATTGACGCATTCGGACCCATTGCAGATAATGCGGGTGGCATTGCAGAAATGGCCCATTTGCCGGAAGAAGTGCGCGGACGCACAGATGTGCTGGATGCGGTTGGAAATACGACTGCCGCTTCCGGAAAAGGTTTTGCGATTGCTTCTGCTGCGCTTACCTCACTTGCACTTTTTGCAGCTTTTTGTGGTGTTGCCGGGATCAGTTCAATTGATATTTACAAAGCCAATGTACTGGCCGGACTTTTCGTTGGTGCGATGATCCCTTTTATATTTTCTTCCCTGGCCATCGCCGCGGTGGGCCGGGCTGCAATGAAAATGGTGGAAGAAGTTCGCCGTCAATTCCGTGAAATTCCGGGAATTATGGAAGGAACGGCCAAACCCGAATACGATAAATGTGTAGCGATATCTACGGAAGCTTCCATCAGAGAAATGGTTGCACCAGGATTAATTGCCCTGCTGGTTCCGGTTATTGTGGGATTTCTTTTCGGACCCGAAGTATTGGGCGGAACGCTGGCTGGAGTGACGGTTTCCGGGGTTTTAATGGGGATTTTTCAAAATAATGCCGGTGGCGCGTGGGATAATGCCAAAAAATCTTTTGAAAAAGGTGCTGTCATTAATGGCAAAACTTACTACAAAGGATCAGACCCGCATAAAGCCGCCGTTACAGGTGACACCGTGGGTGATCCGTTCAAGGATACTTCCGGTCCTTCGATGAATATTTTGATCAAATTAATGTCCATTGTTTCACTGGTTATAGCACCGCACATTGCCGTTATTCCTGCCGGTGTTGAAGTTGTGGAAGAAGAGATAATTGAAATGCCAATGGCAGAGGTTGAAACGACCACACTGGATTTAAATGGGACGAAGCTGAACATTGCGGCGTCTGGAAATGCGGTTGAAACGGCTTTACTGGATTTTATCAAATCAGGAAAAAGTGTGGATAAGGAAACCTGGTTTGACTTTGACCGTTTGTTGTTTAAAACAGGCAGTGATAAGCTGGAACCGAGTTCCAAAGAGCAGCTTGAAAATGTTGCTGAAATACTGAGAGTATTTCCTGAGGTTGATATTAAACTGGGAGGTTATACGGATAATACCGGTGACGCAGCTGCCAACCTGAAACTTTCCAGTGATAGGGCAGAATCGGTTAAAAAAGAGCTGGTAAATTTAGGGATCGACAAATCCCGGCTGGAAGCCGAAGGTTATGGTGAAGAACATCCTGTTGCCTCAAATGAAACGGAAAAAGGCAGAGCCGAAAATCGCCGTATATCAATCAGAGTAACCAAGAAGTAACAATTATTTAATCATGAAAAAGCCAGGTCAAGTTTTGCTTGGCCCGGCTTTTTCATTTTGTTTCCTCAAACTGCGCGATGCGCGAATATGACGTTACTATTTCTCCACATCTGATAACTTTTTACCTGAGTATTTTTAGGTTTAGCTTTTACAAATGTTTCAGTAATTTTTGATTCAATATCTGTATTTTCAATATATTCTTCAAGCAAAGCAATGGAGCTGTTCAAAGATGAAAAGCTGATGCCGGCATCATTAAGCGTGTGGAACAGATCTCTTAGAACAGCAAGATCAGTCTTGGCCATCAATAAGTTTTCAGGATTTGCCCCGTAAGATTCAAGATTCATTTTTTTATTATTAAGCTGGTTATTTAGTTGTATAACTTAATCTTAAAAAAGTGTACCAGTCGAATGAAGAACGAAGTATGTAGAAATAAATATTACCTCATTCTGTACTACATTCAGAATCTGAAAACTTATCTTAGTTGACAAATAGCGACAAGTGTACTAATGTCCTGATCATCAGTTTTTTACAATCCTCAGATTTTTAACTCTTGCTTCTTCCAAAACTTCCGGATTGTGAGAACAAATAAAAATACCGGCAATGATCTTATCAGGAAGATTATCCATTTGATGGGTACCGACAATTTTGAGTGCTTCCCCTTTTTTTGCAGCCCACATGGTATAGTCTTTACCTTTTCGTTGAAGCTGCACGGTTTGCACATCTTTTTCTTTGCTAAAAATTTCATCTTCCGGATCACGCATTTTATCGCCTTTGGCAACACGCCATTGCATCACCGTCAGTCCATCACCATGAACTACTGCGCTGACGTGCGATGCATTATCATAAAGGGATTCTCTTATCATCCAGCCAACTTTTCTATGAGGGTCTTTCCCGGTTCCTACGAATTCAAAATCCGCTGTCATAGTAAAATCTCCTTCAAGTTCTTTGTATAGAAACTGGAATTCGTCTCTTTCAAACCAGATATTATATCCGGATCCTTTCAACGTATAGGTTTTTGTATTTTTATCAAAACTTGATGAACCCACAATTTTAGGATTTCCGATATCAGTGGTCATATCAAACTCACCGATTTTTTTAATCATTACAAAACCGGAAAGCATAGCAGTTGCGACGACAGAGTAAAAGATATTTTTGGGATTCATGTGTTTGGGAAGTATTAGGGTCGGTATAATATCGGTTAAATGTACATTTTTTTAAATAATTAGTGATAGGACCTTGCTACTTTATCTGTATAACTATCGAAAATTCGTTCAGGTCATCAAAGTATTTTACAAAGTCGTCCGGCTTTATTGATAAATGTATTTACTAAACCGGCTTGACCTGCCTGAAACTTATCCTAATGAATCATTTTAATATCAATCGGAGGCAATTTCTATATGGGGCTACGGCCTCCCTTGCGCTGAGTACTTTCGGCGCTCGCGGAATGGACTTAATTAATCCTGCAAAACCATTTCGTGTGGGGCTGATCGGAACAGGATGGTATGGCAAAAGTGATTTATTCCGGCTTATGCAGGTTGCTCCGGTGGAAGTGATTGCTCTATGTGATGTCGATAAAAATCAATTGTCGGAGGCAGCAAAACTCGTTACCCAGCGTCAGAAATCTGGTAAAACGCCACGTTTGTATGGGAATTATCAAAAAATGTTGTCAGAAAATCAACTTGATATTGTGCTCATTGGAACACCAGATCACTGGCATTCGCTTCAAATGATTGATGCTGTAAAAGCCGGTTCGCATGTCTATGTACAAAAACCGATCAGTGTGGATGTGATGGAAGGAGAGGCAATGGTGGCAGCTGCGCGAAAATATAACAAGGTTGTGCAGGTAGGAACGCAACGGAAAAGTACGCCTCATTTAATTGAAGCAAAGAAAAAAATTGTAGATGCCGGTCTGCTTGGGAAAATTTCCCACGTGGAGATGTGCTGTTATTACCATATGAAAGCCAATGGAAATCCACCTGTACAGGCTGTTCCGGATTATCTGGATTATGAAATGTGGACTGGCCCGGCTCCGTTGCGGCCCTATGATGGCTCCCCGCACGTGCGTTGGTGGCGGACTTTTATGGAATATGGAAATGGAATTATGGGTGATATGTGTATCCATATGTTCGATACTGTGCGCTGGATGCTGAAACTTGGCTGGCCAAATAAAATCAGTTCTACGGGTGGAATTTATGTGCAGAAGGAAGGGAAATCCAATATTGCTGATACGCAATCGGCTATTTTTGAATATGATGAACTGAATTGCGTCTGGCAGCACCGGTCCTGGGGAACGCCGGCAGATCCAGAATATCCCTGGTCATTCACACTTTTTGGAGAAAAAGGTACATTAAGAGCCAGTACCATGTCTTATGATTTTACGCCGGAAGGAAAGGGTGAAAAAATCCACGGTGACTGCGTGTTTGAAAAAGAAAAGTATCCGGAAGATCTGAAAGAAGATAAGATCGAATTAAATGCGGCTCCGGCAACACGTTTGCATATGCTCGATTTCATAAGCGCAATCGATAATAGCAGCAGGCCGGTTGCTGACATTCAGGAAGGACATATTTCTACGGCCAGTTGTATTATGGCAAATTTGTCCATGAAAACCGGTCGGCCAATCGTTTATGATCCGAAAAAACGCGAGATTGTTGGAGACAGGGAAGCGAATGCGCTATTGTCGCGTCCATACCGGGATCCTTACAAACATCCGCATCACGACAAGGTTTAACAAAATATTGAGCATATTTCATTACAGCGTTATTGAAAGAATTTCTTTCGATAACGCTGTTTTGGTTTAGATGAATCTGAATTGCCGTTCAAATCTGTCTCCGCTATTTTAACATTATTTTAAAAATTTGCCGGGTAGAAATAACAAGGGTACCGACGCAATGGATTACTTTTATATTAAGTCAACTTTAAATTCATTAATGCAGACAAAAAACTACGATATCATTATTTGTGGGGGAGGAATGGCCGGATTAAGTCTGGTATACCGTGCTTTGAAGGAGAAGGTTTGGGTCGATGAAAAGATATTGATCATTGATAAAGACAGTAAAGATACAAATGACCGGACTTGGTGTTTCTGGCAAAAAGAAGGGGTCAAAAACGAGTTTGAAGATATTGTTTACAGGAGATGGAAAGACCTTTTATTTTTTTCAAATCAAAAAGAAAAATTAAAACTCGACACCGGTTCTTATGTTTATAAAATGATCAGAAGTATTGATTTTTATAAACATGTGCTGGCTTATATCCGCCAGTCTGATCAGGTTGATTTTATTTATCATGACATCATTTCAATCGGAAATCTTGGTAGCAAAGCTGTTGTGAAAACCTCAGAATCTGTCTTTGAATCAAAATATATTTTCAACTCAATCTATAAAAAACCGGAGCTAAAACCTGAGGAGCAATATTTTATCCAGCATTTTAAAGGTATAACAATCCGTACAGATCAATTTAAGACGGATCCGGGCGAAATGTTTTTTATGGATTTCCGGACGACGCAGGAAAACGGTACTACATTTTTTTATACACTGCCTTTCAGTCAGAATGAAATATTTGTTGAATACACGTTATTCTCAAAATCACTGCTAAAACCTGAGGAGTATAATTCCAAAATCAAAATATACCTTTCCGAAATATTACAAATTAATGATTTTCAAATTGTCGAGGAGGAATTTGGTGTTATTCCCATGACAGATTCTTCGTTTGAGAGAAGATCAGGAAATGTAGTGAATATAGGAAGTGCCGGAGGAGATACGCGGGCTTCCACTGGATATACTTTTTTAAACACACAAAAAACAATTTCAAAAATCCTGACTTCCTTTAAAGAAAAGAATCACCCGTTTTTTGACAACGAAAATATCAGCAATAAACACAAAGTGCTGGATGCTACGATTTTGAATGTGCTGGATAATGATATCTATAAAGGGGATGAGATTTTTACAGATCTTTTCCGGCGTGTCAAGGCAAAAACGATTTTCGCTTTTCTTGATGGAGAGAGTACCATCGCTGATGATCTGAAGATCATGTCGAGCCTAAAAGCGAAGTATTTTATTGGTCCGTTTTTGAAAGTAATAACCAGATGAGTTGTTTTGACAACAATCATTTATCAAACTGTTTTATATCATTTCGAGTAAACATTGTAAAATAAGATTATTCTAAGATTTCCGGAACTTACACAACTTACAGATGGTTTACTATACGTAAGTTTCGTTAAAATTGCATGAGTCGGAAACAATATTCATTTATGATCCTGATCCTGGGATCATTGGCAACAATCAGTCCTTTCTCAATTGATATGTATTTACCTGGCTTTCCAAGAATTGCCACGGATTTGAATACAACCATTGATAAAGTTCAATTATCCTTAACCGGTTACCTGATCGGAATTTGTATTGGGCAGATTATTTATGGTCCTTTACTTGACAGATTTGGCAGAAAAACGCCCTTATATGCTGGTCTTGCAATTTACATTATGGCTTCCATCGGCTGTGCCATGACGTCATCTGTTGAAGCACTGGTTGTAATGCGTTTTTTCCAGGCAATTGGTGGTTGTGTGGGGTTGGTTTCTTCGCAAGCCCTTGTTAGTGATTTATTTACAAAAGATAAAAGAGCGGAAGTTTTCTCGATGATTACTTTGGTAATTGCCGTTTCTCCGATGGTTGCGCCAACAATCGGCGGTTATGTTACAGCCGCTTTTGGCTGGCACTGGGTTTTTATCATACTAGCTTTTATAGCTTTGCTAATCATCGGGGCGATCTATTTCTTTCTGCCAACCGGGAAAATGCCTGATAACACCGTTTCTCTGAAACCCCAAGCCGTAATGAACAGCTTTCTTACGGTGCTCAGACAGCCTCAGTTTTTGATTTATACTATGGCAGGTGGTCTGGCTACTGCTGCACCTTTTGCATACATCGCGGGTTCATCAGATGTTTTTATGAATATCTATAAAGTTTCGGAACAGCAATACGGATGGATTTTTGCATTTTTAGCCGTTGCAATGATCGGTTCCACACAGCTGAATCATTTTCTTTTGAAAAAATATAATAGTGAACAGATCATCAAAACAACCTTGCTTTATCAAAGTGTTGTTGGCACGCTGCTCGTTTTAGGTGTTTATAACAATTGGTACAACTTGTATACATTGATCGGTATGATGTTTATTTTCCTGACAGGACAAGGACTGACAGGGCCCAATACTTCTGCACTTTCTCTTGCTCCATTCAAAAAACATACGGGAAGTGCCTCTGCTTTAATGGGTAGCTGGCGGATGGGTGCGGGTGCTATTATTTCAATCATTGTCAGTGTTTTGCATAACAATACTGCAATCCCAATGGTGGGTATGATGGCGGCTTGTTCTCTGGTAAGCCTTGTTATTTTGTTTGTGGGCAACGCAACCGTCAACAATTCTGCACGTAATAGTGATGTAGAAAGTGAAGTTTCCATGCTTCTTTAATTTTATTTAATAACCTAACGACTAAATGTAACCTATGAAAATTTCGAAATTTTATCTGGCCCCGGCTTTTTTATTGATGACAACCATGTCTTTCGCACAGCTACAACCTGTTAACTATGCAGATGGTGCACAGAAACTAAGCGGCTTTGTGGCCAAGCCAAAAACGGCTGCAAAAAAGAAAGCGGGTGTATTGGTTTTACCAGCCTGGATGGGAATTGATGCCCATGCAAAAACAAGTGCAGAAGATCTTTCAGCCATGGGTTATTATGCTTTTGTGGCAGACATTTATGGTGTTGACAAACGGCCAACGGATATGAAAGGTGCCGGTGAACTGGCAGGATATTACAAAAAGAATATTGCTGAGTATCAAAAACGTATCAAACTGGCGCTGGAACAATTGATTAAAGCAGGCGCAGATCCGGCAAATATTGCCGTGATCGGTTATTGTTTTGGCGGGACAGGAGCAGTTGAAGCAGCGCGTGAAAATTTTCCTGTTAAAGGAATCGTTTCTTTTCATGGTGGTTTATCGAAAGATTCTACACGTGCGGTTTCGGCGATCAAACCTAAATTGTTGATTCTGCATGGCGCCGATGATAATTATGTGCCGGCCAAGGAAGTTGCTGCTTTTCAAAACGAAATGAGAAAGGCTAATGCGGATTGGGAAATGAATTATTATGCAAATTCAGTACATAGTTTCACTGATCCTGCCGCAGGAACAGACAACTCAAAAGGTGCTGCCTACAATGAAAAAGCTGCAAAACGCTCATGGAAAGCAATGCAGGATTTCTTTGATGAGATATTCTGATTAATGATTGAATGATTGAGTGATTGAGTGAAAGAATGATTGAATGTCAGTTTCTTATATTATTATCAAAAAGGGCTCTTTGGGAGCCCTTTTTAGTTTTGATATGAAATTAGAATCTTATTAATAATTGCTCAAAATGATGTTTGGCGGGAAATAAAATTAGATTTTTCCGACTCTTTTCCTAATCTTGGGTCTGGAATTTTCATTCGATAAGGGAATTTCTCTTTAACCCATAATCCTAATTTTTAGTGTATGAATAAAAGCCTGATTCTGACTTTTGTGCTTAGCGTTATTTTGTCTGCCTGCCAGCAAAAAGCTTCCGAAGATTTACTACCGCCAGTTGGTGAAATGTTTGATAATTATTATGAAGAAAGGTTGCCGCTTTATCCTTTTGAAGCAACGCAGATCGGAGACAAACGCTATAATGATCTCTTCCCGAACGATTTAACAAAGGATGTCAGACAGCAGCAGGTTGACTTTTATAAAAAATATAAAGCAGAACTTGCAAAGTACAATCGTCAGGAGCTAACTGAGGAGGAAAAAACCAGTTGGGACCTGTTGAATTGGGAATGTAATATCAATCTGGAACTGCTGGCTTTTCCAACGCATTTAATGCCCATCAATCAATTTTCGTCAACACATCTAACCATTGCCACCATGGCCGGTGGGAGCAGTATTCAGCCTTTTCAGACAAATGATGATTATGATGACTGGCTGAAAAGGGTTGATGGTTTTATCGCATGGAGTGATACCGCGATTGTCAATATGCGTGAGGGGATTAAAAAGGGTTACGTTTTACCAATTCCTTTGATCAAAAAAGTAATTCCTCAGTTGGCAGATCTTGACCATGGCCCAACGGAGCAACATTTATTTTATACGCCGGTCACTAAATTCCCTGAGTCTTTTTCTGCTGACGATAAAGCCAGGCTGACCAAAAAGTATAAGGCAATGGTAGAGGAAAAAGTGATACCTGCTTTCAATCGCCTCCATGTTTTTATGGAAAAGGAATATTTGCCAGCCGGTCGCAAAACCAGCGGATATGCTGATCTTCCCAATGGAAAAGCGTTGTATGATACGTATATCAAATTTTATACAACAACTTCGATGACGTCTGACGAAATTCACAAACTGGGTTTAAGTGAGGTTGAACGTATTTCGAAAGAAATGTTGAAGGTGAAAAATGAGGTAGGGTTTAGAGGAGATTTGAAGGCATTCTTTAATGATATCAGATCAAATAAAAAATTAATGCCTTATACCAAGCCGGAAGAAGTTATCGCTCATTTCAATGCCATTCATGAGACGATGAAGCCGAATTTGAAAAAGCTATTTGATCTGACACCAAAGGCAGCTTTTGAAGTTCGTCGTACGGAGGCATTCAGGGAGGCATCGGCTTCGGCAGAATATAGTCCGGCTGCACCGGATGGTTCGCGGCCCGGGATATTTTATGTTCCTATTCCTGACGTTAAAGCATATAATACTGTTTCGGATGAAAGTCTGTTTTTACACGAAGCCATTCCGGGTCATCATTACCAGGGTTCTCTGCAACAGGAAAATAAAGCACTTCCCCCTTTCCGGAAAAACCTGTGGTACAGTGCCTACGGAGAGGGCTGGGCTTTGTACAGTGAATCGTTGGGAAAGGAACTTGGATTATACACGGATCCATATCAGTATTTCGGAATGTTGAGTGCTGAAATGCACCGGGCTATCCGGTTGGTTGTGGACACTGGTATTCATTCCAAGGGCTGGACGCGCGAACAGGCCATTCAATATTCGATGGATCATGAAGCTGAAACGGAAGAAAGCATTGTGGCAGAAGTAGAAAGATATATGACTGCGGCGGGACAGGCTTTGTCTTATAAAATCGGTCAGTTGAAAATCCGTGAATTGCGCACAAAAGCAGAAAAATCGGGCATTGATTTTGATATCAGGAAATTCCATAACAAGGTATTGGAATCAGGCTGTGTTCCGCTTAATATTCTGGAAGATAAAATAAATGTCTGGATAAAAGCAGGAGGGAAGGAGACTAAATAATCCGCCAGGAAGATGATATTGATAAGCGTCAAAGTGTTACAGTTTGTCTGTATTCTTTGACGCTTATTTTATTTTGATGATAGTAAAGAGGGAGTGAATCCAATGTTCCATATCAAAATTCAGGTGTAGATTTCCCTGGAAGCTTTCCTGAACTTCCTTCAAAATGGACAATAAATTTTGAAACATGGCTTGACAATTCAGAAAAGAAATTTCTGATAAATAAGACTCAGTGACGAGTTAACTGGCAATAGCGGTATAGCCTTTTGAATCAGACAGCACATGCCCGTTACTCATTTTTTTCTTCATCGCTTCCAAGCCGATAATTACCAGTTCTTTGTAAAGCTCCTGAAGAGTAATTCTTTGGTCATTTTCTTCCAGTTCCAGTTGAAGCTGTTTTGCTTTCAGATGAACTTTGTCGGGTACGTCAAGATTAACTTTTGCCATCGTAGCGGAGATATTTATATTATTTAGTTAGGTTTTATTACTGGGATACGCAAGAAATATGCAAACTGACTAGAAAATATTAAATATTTTTTTAGTATCAAATTCTGCTGCTGATCTGTTCTTCAACTTCATAGCTCAGAAATGCATAGCTGAAATTGTACTCTAATCTAAATTTACTTTATTAACAGAATATTATTAAACAGGATTGTTAAATGATTTAAAGATTCTTTTAATTATTACATAAGAATTAAAATTAATTACAGTTATTTCTCATTTTCTGCCAAACGTTTCCACATTTCTGCACAGGCACGGGCATTGTGGTACGGGCACTTCCAGAAATCAACCTTATCACCACGAACCGGAGTTCCATCTTCCTTTACCGCGCCAAACCATTCTCCTCTTTCCTTATCGATGAATTTGTTTTCAATATAAGCCCAGCTTCTTTCAGACTTAATTTTAAAATCGTTAATTTTTGTAAGTTGGTATGCGTTATAAAATCCAACGAGTTGTTCGGCGGCTACCCACCAGCTTCTTTCTGATTTAGTATGCTTGGTTTCAGGATCATACTCATAATTGAGCGCACCGTCCGGACTTAAACCAGTACTCACAGCAACGGCCATTTTGATGCAGCGATCCCTGGTTTTTTTTAATAATTTTTCATCTTTTAACACTTCCGCCGTTTCGTACAACAACCAGGATGCCTCAATGTCGTGGCCATATGAAATTATTTTATCCTTTGATTCCCATTTTTCAGTAAAAAACAACTCCATCCGGCTCGTTTCGTTGTTGACAATGTGATCCAGAATAGCTTCGAGCATTGCTGCCGTTTGCTTTTTCAAAGTTTTGTCAGGCCAGACCCGGTAAAGATTTGTATACGCCTCGACAAGATGAAGGTGCGTATTCATGCTTTTGTTATATGGACTTTTACTCAAAATATAATCATTCGTTTCCGACCAGTCTCTTGCAAATGCTTCACGATAACCACCATTGACAGGGTCAAAAGCGTGTTTTTCAAGCACATAAAAAATTTCCTTCGCCCTTTCCAGTGCTGGTGGAAAATTTGTGGTCCGGTAATACTCGCTCAATCCATACATGGCGAAAGCATTGCCATAAACCTGCTTCTTCATTTCAAGCGGTTTTCCATTTGCTTCCGTCGACCAGAATACGCCACCTTCTTTGGCATCAATAAAATGAATCGAAAGATCCTGAAAAGCACGATCCGCAAGTGTCAGATATTTGGGATTGTTCAAAAGGCGTTTGGCCATTGAATAGGTCCATAAGATCCGGCTTGTGATCACAACCGCTTTCGGTGCATCGGCAATTCCTTCGTTGTCATAATTTACTCTTCCATAAAAACCACCATCTTTACGGTTAACTGCGTATTTTTCCCAATAATCCAGGATATTGATCAATTCCTTCTTAAAAGTTTCCGGTGCAAAGTCAGCCATGATAAGTCTTGTTTTATTCCAAAAGAATCAGGATTTGTAAACTTACTTACTCCGGTAATTTCATTGCAATTCAAGCTGAAAATGTCATTTTGTAAAATTTCAGATTTATTTTATCGGGATAAACTGCTCTTTCACATTCCAGCCGTCTATTGATACCATCGGCAATTCTCCGGTCGTCTGGGGATAATCCATAATCACAATTTTCTTTTCTCCCGGTAAAACGGAAACGTAATTGTCATCGTAAAAAACCGGAAGAACACGTTTTTTTGTTTTCTGATCCACGAGTGCCAGTCGGTTAAAAAAAGCTACCGGATTTTTTGCGGGATTTGATAAGGTCACTTCAACTTTTCCTTTTTCAGACTGCCGCACCTGCACATCAATATCCGCTTTTGGCATTTTATTTAGACCACTGTAAGCTCCTGCTGCGTCTGGCAGCCAGTATAAATTATCATTCAGTATTTCCTTTTTTGTATTCGACAAACGTAAAGAAAGGAACATACCTTCTTTTTTGGCAAGCTCACGTATCTCATTTTTAATTGGTAAAATCATACGTGTTGTCGACGGTCCGATTTCAACGAAAACCTGTCCCAGGCTTTTTTCTTTTCCGTTCATATCAACCGCGGTAATATTCAACATCATGTCGTACTGATGTTTGAAGGTATTATTTGTGATCATTACAGTACTGTCGGCCTGATTGTAAATCACATGCAAAGGCGCGCTTCCGTTGTGTAATCCATACAAACAGGCATTCGGATCCAGATAGTAGTCATACATCTGACCGCGAAGTGCCGTCCATGGATTTTGCGTTTTCCAGATGATCACACCCGTGTACCAATCCCACATATGGGCACTGAAACCTTCCATTAAAGCACGGTATTGATCATAATTAATCAACTGCGCCTTTTTCCCAAAATCGCGCAAATCTTTCACTTTCCCATATGGCAACACATAGTTTTCATAGCCAATATATTTATGATAATTCCAAACCGAATCTACGGTTTCCTTACCCGTTTTTTCGGAATAAACAGGGGCAATCATGTTTTCTTTCGGCAAGAATCTTTCCAAAGATTCATAATCTCCAACACCAACTGAACCGATTTCTGAATTGAAAGGCCAGGTTTTGTAATCGAAAAAGCGTTTCAGTGGCTGAATTCCATAAGGTCCGTCGCCATTGCCGCCAATCGAATTGAACGACATATCATCCGAATTGGAATAATCAATAAACCAACGAGTACCATCAAGTTTGGGCAAAATAGTATCACGAAGCGGCAGCATTATATCAACGGGCAAAGTGATTTCATTTCCCCCACACCAGATTGCAAGTGAAGGATAATTACGGATCATTTTGATCTGATCTGCGGCAGATTCAAGGAATAATCCGTGGTCATCCGGATATTGGCGACGCACCCATTGATCGTCCTTTTTCATAGGATCCAGCCATCGACCATTACAATCGCCCGAGCCCCAGAAATCCTGCATCACCAGAATACCATATTTATCGCAAGCCTGGTAAAATTCCGGACGCTCCGTCAAAGCGCCACCCCAGATTCTTAATAAATTCAGATTCATATCCCGGTGAAAACGAACTTCCGCATCATAACGCGAATCCGTAAAACGAAGCATTGCGTCTGAAATAATCCAGTTTCCGCCTTTGATGAAAACGCGTTGCCCGTTCACGGATATCTGTTTGCTTCTGGTTGTTGAATTCCAGTCCGCCTGAATTTCCCGTACGCCAACCTTTATGTTTTCTTCGTCAGAAACAGTTCCGTTAACCAGAAACTGCATTTTCAAATCATACAAATGTTGTGTTCCATAACCTGCCGGCCACCAAAGTTCAGGGTTTTCAAGTTGAAGATCGGGTAGAGCAATTTCCGAAGTGCTGCGCGGTTTGATGGTAACTTCTTTTGAAATTTTCTTTCCATCCAGAACATATTGTAAAACACCTTTCAGTGGAGCTTCTGTCGGGTTTTCCAGTTCTGCGGTTGCTTTTATTGTGGCGGGTTTCTGAGCTCCTTCCGGTTTTCTTTGTCCGGGAACGAGCGTGATGATATGCGGATTTTTAATATTTATTTTTCCTGTTTTTTCAATCAAAACCTTATCCCAGATTCCGGTATTCCGGTCACGGATAGGTTGAATCCAGTCCCAGCCTGCAACATATTGATGCGCAACATTTTTCGCAATAGTACCATCACCGCCCTGCCCGCCGTTTGCATTTCCAACGGCATCAGGAGGGAAAACAATTACTGCCAGTCTGTTTGATCCGGATTTTAAAAGAGAAGTTGTAATATTATATGACTGGCGCAAAAACATGCCGCTGTGTCTTTTTTTGTTAAGTTTTTTACCGTTCAGGTATATGTCAAAACTATAATTGACACCGCGGAAATGAAGCCAGACCTGCTCTCCGGCTTTTGCTGTTTCATTAAAGTCTTTTACAAACCAATAGGTATAGTATTCCGGGCCGGTTTTGAAGATATCAGGTATTTTTTCATTGTTCATCCCGAAAAAAGGATCCGGAATCTGCTTATTTTCAAGCATTGTAGTAAGGACGGTGCCAGGCACAACCGCCGGGATCCAGTTACCCAATGAATAGGAGGGAGTCGATATGGCTGCACCATCTTCTTTAACCTTGGCTATTGGACTGCATTTCCAACCGGAATTTAATTCATATTTATTTTGCGCATAGCTGTTTATGCAGAGAAATTGCAATGAAAGAAGGAAAGAGGTAAAAAGGAATTTCATTAGAATAATATATTAGAAAAATTACTGTTTCAGCAAATATATTCTAACAAAAATATATAAAAAAGAAATATTATTAGTTTAATTAAAATATTGAACAAGATTCATCATATTATTAAATTATTTTAGAAAATGTAATTGTTGTGTACGTTAACGTTTTTGTGTCGGAGCAGATCCCGGGGTATCCGGATAAAAAAATATCCCGGCTTTGGGCCAGGATAATAATTTCTGTACGAGCGAGAGTAACGTTATTCTAGTCTCCCTGATTTTCTTCAAGGTCATTGTGGTTGTCACCACCCAGGCTATAATAATTATTCTCTTCGTCTTCGTTACCTTCTATTTCATCTTCGTCATCAAGGTCAGAGCCTGGAACATCCAGATCGTCCCCAACCAGATCTTCATCAAAACTTTTCTCGTTCCATTCGTCCGTTTCAAGTCCTAACTCTTCCTTGATTTTGCTTATATCTTCAGGATCAATATCTTCTTCAATCAGTCCACGGCTAAAAACATCATCAGACGCAGGATAAAGTGGGTATCCCGGCAAATCATCATCCTCATCATCGAGTGGGAAATCGTCATCAATAATCATATCAATTGTTTTTAAGGTTAGCTGAAGTTTTAATAAGTTGTTTGCTCAAAAATATTACTGCCATACTGTAAACTGATTTTTCAAAAAATCATTCCATCAAAATTCGAAATTTCTTCAAATTTTAAATTTGATACTCCACGTCTGAGTATTAAAACGCTATTTTAATGCTTTATTATTTTAAGTCAACCTTATTGGCTCAAACATTTTTATAAAGTTAAACTTATAATTAACCTATTGATGGATCGCATGCAAAGAAGATTTTTAAAAACTGCCGTAATGTTTGCCGGTTTTGCAGGAATTGGAGCACTACTGGCTTACAGGGGCCTCCCGGAACCTGATAATAAAAGTGGAAAAAAGATTAATGAAGTCGCGAAAGACATAAAGCTTCCTGCCGGTTTTTCGGCAACCATTCTGGCTTCTGACCTCGGAGTTACGCGTCACATCGCCATTGGGAAAAGCGGAGATATTTATGTGAAATTGTCGAAATTGAAAGACGGCAAGGGGATTTATATTTTGCGTGATACCAATAAGGATGGTGTTATTGATGACAAAAAAATGTTTGGCAATTATCCGGGAACGGGAATACGGATTCATGGCGGATTTTTGTATTCGTCCTCAAATACAGGAGTTTATCGTTATAAACTGAATGAAAAGGAGGAAATAATAGACACAGAAAATCCCGAGAAAGTATTGGATGGTCTTGTCGACAAAGGACGGGATAATGCAAAACCGATTGCTTTGGACAAAAACGGAAATATCTATGTTACCGTTGGCTCATACAGCGATGATTGCCGGGTGAAAGGAACCGGAAAAGGCATGTCGCCATGTACTGTTCTTGATTCGGCCGGTGGAATATGGAAATTTGAGGCTGGTAAATTGAACCAGACTTTTGCAGATGGAAAACGGTATACTACCGGTCTGAAAAATGCGGTTGGAATTGATTGGGACACAAAAACGAATACTTTATTCGCAACCCAGCACGGAAGAGGGAAATTTGACGACTTCTATCCGCAATATTATACAGCAAAACAAAGTGCAGAGTTACCGGCCGAAACGATGTTTCAACTGAGTGAAGGTGCGGATGCAGGCTGGCCTTATGTTTACTTTGATCATATTCAGAATAAAAAAATCCTTTCTCCTGAATATGGCGGTGACGGGAAAAAAACGGGTGGTGAAAAGGCTTTGACGCCGGTTGCCGCATTCCCTGCTCATTTGGGGCCTAACGCCCTGATGTTTTACACTGGAAATATGTTTCCGGCCAGGTATAAAAACGGAGCGTTTATTGCTTTTCACAATCAATCCGTACCGCTTCACAAAGGTTATATGGTTGCATTTGTACCATTTGTGAATGGTAAGGCGGGGAAATGGGAGATTTTTGCAGATAATTTCGCTGGTGTGAATCTTGCTGCGCCTGAGGGGCCAATTCAGCACAGACCATGCGGACTTGCCCAGGGGCCGGATGGAGCTTTGTATGTTACCGACGATCTCAACGGTACGATTTTTAAAATCGACTACAAGAAAAAGTGAGCTAAATTAAAAAAGGGAAATCATCAGCAAACTTTGGCTGATGATTTCCCTTTTTAATAATCCGAAATAAACCGGTTAGGTCATTGTGGAGGTAATTATAATAATCCCGTTGAGTAGTTACTGTTTTACGATCTTCGCGGATGCAATATTTCCTGTATTGTTTGTAATTCTAACAATATACATTCCCGAAGGCAGGTTTTTAACATCAACCTTTGATGATAAATCGGAAGCCGCTTTGGTGATGTCATAAACGTTTACACCAAGAATATTACTGATCTGAATACGTTGGATCATACTGATATCGTCAACGTTAAGTGTCAGATAATCAACCGCCGGATTAGGATACAAAACTGTTTTAGCCAGCATCTTAAATTCTGTGCTTTCAATGCGGCTATATGCAAATGTCTCGTCCTTATCAATCATTTTCAGACGATACAGGTTAGTCCCGTTCTCCGGTTTTGTATCCGAGTATTGATATGACGAAAGTGATGTGCTTTCGCCTTTTGCCAATATTGTTGTGATTGGATTCCAGACTTTGCCATTATTGCTGCGTTGTATTTCAAAACGATCACTGTTTGTTTCAGCAGTTGTTGTCCATTTTAATAATGTAGTTTGCAATTCGCCTTTTTTCGCAGTGAAGCTGGTCAAAGTCACCGGTAGAGGCGTTTCTGCTGCATAAATAGTATTTCCCTGCAAATTAATTGCTCCGGCACCTGATAAAAGCCGACCCTGAACGCGTGATCCTGACGACAAACTTATTACCCCGCTTGTGATTGCAGTACCTCTGAAAATTGAAGTTGCCGGTGATGTATTTTGATTAAGATTAAATGCACCGTTTACAATAAAATATACATTGTTCCAGGTCGCCGAGCCGGTCAGTATAATATTGGCATCAGTTGCAGTAAGTTCGCCGCCAATGTTGAAAACAAAGATAGAACTGGCATCTCCTCCGCCATCAAGTGTAAGATCACCCGTTAATACGCCGGCAGTTCCAAGGCAATAATTACCAGCAGTCAAAGTAGCCCCGTTTCCGAAGGTAGCACCAAGCGTCTGACAGGTACCTCCGCTGGCACTAAATGACGCCAGAACATTAGTAATTTCAGTTTCCGCATTTATGGAAGTTTGATCATTAATGTGAGATTGCCCTGAATAAGATATGGCGGAACCTGTAATACTTCCTGTTCGTGTCCCAAGAGCTCCTTTTACTGTGGTTGCGCCGCTATTTGTTATAGCGCCGCTACCAGTAAATACGCCAAATTCTGATGCAACAGGAATTGCTGGGGCTTGTGCAGAAATCTTTCCGGCCATGCATAAAATTAATGCGGCACATCGAAGTAATGTAGTAGTTTTTGTCATAATAGTTTTATGTATGTAGATGAATTAGTTTTACATATTCAAATTACGAACTATTACAAAGCTATTATCTTATAAAATTTTCGATTTTAGTTATATTATTCACACATTTTCAAGGGCCTTTCTCTGATTGATTTGTAGATGCTTGTAGACGGATGGCGATAACCCGGTGACTTTTTTAAACTGGCTGGATAAGTGAGCTACACTGCTGTAATTCAGCTTGTAAGAAATTTCGGTTAGATTTAATTCACCATAAAGTAACAACTCCTTAACCCGTTCCACTTTATGCGCAATGATATAATGCTCTATCGTCATCCCTTCTGATTCCGAAAAGACATTGGCCAGGTATGTATAATCATGACTTAGTTTTTCACTGATGTATTCCGAATTTTTAATTTTCGGTGTCTGGTCCGAGTAATGGACCAGTTCAACAATGACAATTTTAATTCTTTCGATAAGTAAAGTCTTTTTATCATCGATCAGTTCTAGTCCTGATTTCGACAGCAAAAGTTTCAATTTATCACGTTGTTGGGGGGTGAGACTCTCCTCTATTTCTACTTCACCTAAATCAACTGTAAAGTTTTGTAATCCTAGTTGATTCAATTTTTGCTGCACAGTCATTTTGCAGCGGGTGCTGACCATGTTTTTAATAAATAATTTCAATTCATACGGTTATAACTATGAAATTTTTCTGTTGAGTAATGAAGTCAGGGATGCAAGGATCGTGCCACAAGTTACTGGCACAATACTTGCAACCGAAATCTTCTGTTTTGAAAGAAATCTTTCAAAAACCCGCTTGAAGTGTCAATAAATCAATGAATTGTGATAAAGTATAATATCCCGATTAATCCCATTACGGGATTAATCGGGATATTATACTTTACATTTAAGTTTTTATTCAAAAACCGGATGATTCAATATGGCAGTGTTGCGAAAGCTCTTACGGGAAATGTTCCGGCACCTTTGAATTTTGGCGGAACCGCACTGAATTGATAATTTGTTTGAGGCAATTTGTCAAGATTACATAAATGTTCTACTATTAAAATCTCTGAACCTAACAGGGTGGTATGGACCGGACGGCTTTTTCCTCTTGTGTCATCAATATTATGGCTATCAATGCCGACCAGCATTACGTTGCAATCCCTCAGGTATTCCGCAGCGTCCCGGGTCAGGAATGGGTGGTTTTCAAAATATTGATCCGAATTCCAGTGTATTGACCAGTCGGTCCTGACCATAACGGCCTTATTTCTTAATTCGAGATTCTGGAAATATGATGCATCGATTGAAAGGACGTCAGGGACAAAAACCGTAATAGCATCCAGATTTGCGAATGCCCCAAGCTCCACTTCGGATAGATCTTTTCCATTTTCAAAACGATGAAATGGGCAGTCGATATAAGTTCCGGTGTTGGTTACCATTTCTATTTTTACAATCTGGAATTCAGTTCCTTCCTCATAATTGGATTTTGATTTTTCGCGACTCAGATAGTCACAAATTATTGGCGCCGGCAAACCTTTGTAGGTTATTAATCCGTCAAAAATGACATGGCTAAGATCTATAAACCGGGGATCGGAGAACTCACGTTTTATCGTTCGTTTATGCTTTTCTTCGATATACTTCTTATTTAGGATATTGACCTTTCCTACCATAAGGAGACGTAAATCTGCAATTATAAAATCAGCCAGCTCGGTATCAGAAATTGTGTCTGAATTAATATCAAGACGAAAATCCTGTCCCTGGATACCGCCGCCATTTGTAAATTCTATTTCGAAATCAAACACAACTCTTTTATCCATTACTGAAATTTTGGTTTGGCGGAATCTTTATTTCGATGAAAATTTTAATTGGTCAATCTTTATAAATAACGCCGTTTTTCATAACCAGTTTTACCTTGCGGATTGCGTTAATATTAACTTCCGGTTTTCCTTCTACAACAACCAGATCTGCCAGAAATCCTGGTTTAATCTGACCGAGATTGTCCTGATGAAAAACTTTTGCATTAACGTATGTCGCCGAACGCAGTACCTCAATTGGCTTCATTCCATATTCCACCATCATTTCCAGTTCTCTTGCGTTATCTCCGTGTGAGAAAACACCTACATCGCCGCCAGCGCAAATGGTAACCCCGGCATCCATGGCATTTTTAAATGTGATCCGTTTATTTTTGATTCTTTCCGGCTCAGGATCGGTCCCTTTTTTCCACCCTCTGTACTGGCTCGTCGCATCGCCGGCGGCAAGGGTAGGGCATAAGGCGACGCCATGTTCGCGCATCATTTTAAAAATTTCGGGTGTCCCGCCATCGCCATGTTCTATTGTCTCAACACCTCCCAAAACGGCTCTTTTCATTCCTTCCGCGCTGCTTGCGTGAGCCACAACAGGCCTTCCGCTGCTTTTCGCAGTTTCAACAATTAGTTTGATTTCATCTATCGAAAATGTGGGTCGCGTTTCTCCATTAACTCCCCAACGGTAATCTGCATAGATTTTGATTACATCCGCACCTTTCCCAATCTGACTTCTGACAGCTTTAATAAGATCCTGTCCATCAGCCTCTTCTGCGCCCTGCGGAGTGGTGATATCACTGCTGAAACCTTTCGGTCCATAACTTCCGGAGGCGATCAATGCTTTTGTAGCAATGATCATGCGCGGGCCGGGAATTATTCCGTTGTTAATAGCTTGTTTCAAACCAAAATCATCATATTCAGCGCCTTCGGTTCCCAGGTCACGCACGGTTGTGAATCCGGCCATTAAAGTGTTTCTGGCATGTGTGGTAGCCCGGGCGGTTCTGTAAGATCTTGATTCTTTCAAAACCTGATCGTCCCAGGATGTTTCATTATAAGGATGTAAAAAAAGATGGGAGTGTCCTTCAATAAATCCTGGTAACAAGGTGCATCCTTTTAAATCAATAACTTCTGCGTTTTGGGAATCTGATGTTAATTGATTTGCCAGTCCGGCTGAAATAATTTTTTCATTTTTTACCAAAACAACCCAGTTTTCATGTATTTCCTGCCCGTCAAAAACCCGGTCGGGACGAAGAAGATATGTTTTTTGAGCAAACAGATTATTTGTCAAAAATGACAGGAAAATGATAGAAAAAAGGAAGTTGGTTCTCATCTGACAAAAATAGCGAAACCAACTTTAAATCGGCTATCCTTCGTGAAGTTTAGATGACACGGCGGGCACAGACAAAAAAAGAGGGACACAGTGTTTTTTTGTTTAGTAAAAAACGCTGTGTCCCTCTTTTTAAACCGCACTGCGGCCGCTTATATTTTCGCTGTGATATAACACAAGAAGTGAGATTGATATGGTTTGGCTGTTAAAAATCAGTATTTGCTTCTTTGATCACTTCCGGTTTAATCCAGATATTTCTGAAATAGACATTGTGTCCTTCTGATTGTAATTTCAATCCGCCTGGCACGTCTGTGATTCCTTTTCCACCATCATTACCACCATCAATTCCGGAATTTGGTCCACCCCATACCTGGCTGATCGAATGGTTGGTATGTACTTTTTTTCCATTGAAATATAATGTTACCAAAGGTTTTTCAACCAGTTTTCCATCTTTGAAACGTGCCGCCCGAAACTGGATGTCATAAGCATTCCACTTTCCGACGCCGTTGTATGCGTAGTAAGGAGACTTTGTTTCGTTAATAATCGCAGCCATACCGTGGGAAGTAGTATCTCCGTCGAGTACCTGAATTTCATAACGGTTTTGTAGGTAAACACCGCTGTTGCCACCTTCTTTGGTGATGAAAAACTCAACATGCGCGCGAAAGTCACGGAATTCTTTTTTCGTTACAATATCAGCTGAGCCGTATAATCCGCCGGCCGCAGCGGCATCGAAACAATTGATAACTGTACCTTTATCTGTTGGATCCGCAACAACAGTCCATTTTATAGGCAATTCAGCTTTTAAACGTGGCCCTTTCCAATATGTCCATTTCTCATCCAGCATTTTACGTGAGCCATCCATGAAAACTTCCGCACCTTTTTCAGGTTTTGTACCAACGCCAACTTGTGCGTAAACTGACACGGTAAGACAAACATTACTAAGCAAGACAAAAAGAATCGCGTTAAAGTTAAAAGCAGAGATATTGTTTTTCATTATTTTAGTGTTACGAGGTGAAAATTGATTAATTCATGATATAAGTCAAATTACTTTTTAAATTACTCGGGGTAAGGAGAATGTACCTGCTTGTCAATATTATAGCAGAATTTGTATTTTATTCAATAATTTAGTGGTAATTAAGATTTTACTGACGCAGTTTATCATTCAGAAAATATATAGCTATGAAATTTCAGGTAATACAAGATGGCGCGGGAAATAGTGCGGGTGTATTCATTACTATTGAGGACTGGACTTTAATAAAGGCAAATTATCCTGATATTGAAACTTTGGGAAGTCAAATTCCTGATTGGCAAAAAGAACTGCTGGACCTTCGAATAAATGCAATCAATAAAAATCCTCAACAACTGAGACCTATTGATGAGCTTTTTGATGAACTGGATAGAGAAATATAATTATGGAATTCTCAATTGTTTTCTTTGAGCAGGCTAAATTTGATGTTCATGAAGCAAAAATCTGGTATAAACAACAAAAACCAGGTCTGGAAAAACGGTTCGCAAAAGTTATCAAGACTTCAATTATTACAATTCAAAAGAATCCTTTCATTTACGCAATTCAATACCAAAATGTAAGAATTGCTCATTCCGCATTATTTCCATACGGTATTCATTTTTACATAGATGCCATTAAATCTGAAATTGTAATTATTGCTATTTTACATCATAAACGAAATCCAGCGATTACGCATAAAAGATCATAACAATAATTTACTTCACCTTAACATAAAAATGTGAAATATTATTTTTCCCCGTATGACGTTCTTCCACCTGAATCGTTTTTATTGACCGGATCAGATCAAGCAATTTTTTATGACCATAATTCCTGGGGTCAAATTCCGGCCTTTTCTTCAAAATCATATTGCCTAAAACACCCAGAAAAATCCAGCCATCTTCGTCTGCTATATCATTAATACTTTCTGAAATCAATTTTATCAGTCCTTTATCAATTTTTGCAACCGGTGGCGTTTCTTCTTTAATAACGGTTCCCGATTTGGATGTTTCAGGAGCTGGTGTTTCCGGTTTTACTTCCTTTTTCAGAATTTCAATGTAAATGAATTTATTACAGGCAGCTATAAAAGCAGATGGTGTTTTCTTTTCGCCTATTCCAAAAACTTTCATACCTGCCTCGCGAAGCCGGGTGGCTAATCTTGTAAAATCACTATCGCTGGAAACAATGCAAAACCCATCCACGTTTCCGGTGTACAGAATGTCCATCGCATCAATGATCAACGCAGAGTCAGAGGAATTTTTTCCGGAAGTATAGCTGTATTGTTGAATCGGCGTTATGGCATTTTCAAGCAAAACCGTTTTCCAGCCGGATAAAGTAGGTTTTGTCCAGTCGCCATAAATGCGTTTGAAAGTTGGTGTGCCATAAATCGCAATTTCTTCCAGCATACCTTTAACATTTGCATAAGGTACATTGTCGGCATCAATTAATACGGCAAGTCTTAATTCCCGGGTCGTTTCCATGTGTGGTAAGGTAAATAAATTAGGATGGGCCAAAGATAACCCCAATCCCTGTGTTTATCTTATTTCAACTTTTCATTAAACAGCTTTAAAATCCTTTTGTACTCGTCTGTCCATGAAGACGCTTCAACAAAACCATGATCCTCCATGGGGTAAGAAGCCAGTTCCCAGTTGTTTTTCCCAAGCTCGATCAATCGCTGGGATAATCTTACAACGTCCTGATAATGAACGTTTACATCCACCATACCGTGACAGATTAATAAATTATTTTTCAAACCAGCCGCATGATAGATCGGCGAACTTCTATGGTAAGCGATACTGTCGGCTTGTGGTTCATTTAAAATGTTTGCCGTGTAGCCATGATTATAAGCAGCCCAGTCGGTAACGGGCCGTAAGGCAGCTCCGGCTTTGAAGACATCAGGCGTTGTGAAAAGTCCCATCAGGGTAATAAATCCGCCATAAGATCCTCCGTAAATACCAATTTTTTTAGCGTCTACGCCGTATTTTTTTATTAGGTATTTTGCACCGTCAATATGGTCCGTCAGATCCTTTCCACCCATAAAACGGTAGATTCCGGTACGCCAGTCGCGGCCATAACCTGCACTTCCGCGGTAATCCATATCGAGCACAGTATACCCCTGATCCGTCAGGAGATTATGAAACATATATTCACGAAAATAACTGCTCCACCATTTATGCGCATTTTGTAAGTATCCAGCACCATGAACAAAAATCACAGCGCGTCCATTTGACTTTTTGGGTTCATAAATGCGGGCATAAACATCTGCTCCGTCAGTAGCCTTAAATGTGATCAGCTTTGCTTCCCGCCATGGATAAGACTGAAACTCTGCGGAGGTTGATTTTGTAATCTGTTCCGGTTTTTCCAATGGTTTATTTTCCATAAGGAAAAGCTCCCAGGGTTTGTTACCCGATGAATAACGTATAGCCAGTTTTGTTTCGTCAGGGGATAAGGTTACCTCATTAGCTCCCGTTTCCTGGGTAATCCGGGTTCTTTTTCCACCCGCTGACGGCATACTGTAAAATTGCTGCTCTCCTAAATTCACTTCGTTGGTACTCAGATAAATCGTCTTTTTGTCTTTTGAAAACTGAAATTTCTGAATTTCAAATTTTCCGCTTGTGAGCTGCGTTTTCTTACCTGAAACGATATCAATTGAATACAGATGGGAATATCCTGACGCTTCGCTCTGGAAACAAATTGTCCGGTCGTCAATCCATCCGATTTCACCCGAGCTCATTGCATAACCACCAACACCAGGGCCGCCAACCCATGCCTCGTCACGTTGTCTGTCAAGCAGACGAAGCGATAATGAATCCGGATTGAACGCCATGATCCAGCGGTCCTTGTTATCCGTCGACCTGACCACCACCACAGCATTTTTTCCGTCATCAGACCAGAAAGGACTATGGACAATCACGGGCCGGTCTTTGGCTTTTGCAGTATCCTGTTTTGGATAATCTTTCAGATAGTCAGGTTTGTCACGTATGCCCGGAATTTTCTCTACGCTTAATTTTCGTGTCGTATCTTTTTTGATATCATAAACCCAAAACTCATAACTGGTGGCCGGGGCACCTACTTTTGTGCGACCGGATATATCTTCGGTAAATCCGGATTCTGTTACGTAATTTGGAATGATAGTTGTTTTTGCTGATTTGTCGGGTTGGCCAAGTTGGTAAGTGACAAAGCGGTTGTCCGGACTGAGCTTTTGATTCTGAATGCGTTTTTCACCAATGTATATTTCCTTCGGATAAGTAGGTTTTTCTCCCTTTTCCAGTTTCTTTCCGGCGTCTTTTTTTTCATTCCGTTCCTTCAAAATCTGAAACATAGCAAGCTGTTCCTCTTTTAAAATCTTTTCCTCAGGGCTTAATTTAGCGTCCGCTTTTTTACTTCCACCTTTAAAATCAGTATACTGGGTAAGTAATCCGGTTTCCAGATCAACACCGAACAAGTTGTTATCCCGTTCAAAAACAATACTTTTTTCATTGCCGCTAAACAATGGATCTGATTCTTTCTCAACGGTATTGGTAATTTGGCGAATGGTAAAGTCTTTATAGTTTAACACAAAAATATCACCGTCTTTTTCATAGGTTTTCAAGGAATGGTCACGGTTGAATTTGCCATCCTTTGCCGGGAGTTTTTTTCGGTCAGAAAGTGAAACTTTAACGATTTTTTTATCAGAAAGAGAATAGCTGTAAAGTGAATCAGACAGATTTTTATCCGGGTTCCAGTTAAAATAAATGGTCCTGGAATCACTTGACCAGAATATATCAGTCGGCGAAGTGCCAAGCCAGATCCTGGGTTCACGCATGATTTTTTCAACGGTAAGTGGACCCAGTTTTTGTGCTTTTGATGGGATTAATGTAATGATTAGCAGGAGTGATGTAAGTTGCAAAAAGTGTTTCATAGATAGCAGGCAGGTCGGTTAATTGTCTTGACATGCAATTTATGAGATTTATTAACTTCTTGCTGATAATTCCCAAATGTCTGCCTTATCTGTGCTATTTTTGTCTGCGCCCCAATCAAAGTGTTTTTAAGATGAAGAAATTATTTTTAGTTGTTTTTTCGTGTTTATGTTTTCAAAACTTAAAGGCGCAATCGCTTACGTTCGGACTGTCTGACTATACCATTCTGGCTAAAAAACCGGCAGGCATTTTACACGGAATTTCAGGAATTGAATATATCACAGCAAAGAAGCAGTGGCATCTGGCGAGCGACAGGGGCAATTATTTCATTTTTGACAGCATTAGTAACATCCGGGATTTTGAAAATAGACAGAATCTTGCCATTTCGAAAAAGACAGGATACTGGTTTGAAGCGATACGGTTTGATCCCAAATATTCCACTTTTTTATACGCTGTTGAAAACGAATACAAGCCAAATAACGAGACAAATGATACCACAACATACGTCAGTTATTACGATTCTTTTCCACCTGCATATCTGATTCCGCCCATGCATCTGCCCGCCGATAATAAGGGGATTGAGGCGATTGCCGTTACCGATAGCGGAGCGGTATGGATTGCTCCGGAAGCAGGTTGGCAGGGTGAAACAGAATTTGGAAATGATACCATTCATTTTTGGAAATTTGATAGAAAAAATTCTGGTTATAGTGAGGCAATTCCTTATACCTACGTCATAGACAGAAGCGGTTGTCCGTTAAGTACAACTGAAAAAAGAGGAGGGATTTCTGAAATTCTGGCGGTTAAGGAAAATCAATTATTGGTTTTGGAAAGATGTTATGATGAAAAAGTGTCCAAGAAAATAAAGGCAAAACTTTGGCAGGTTACTGTTGACGGGGCGACTTTGAAGAAAGATCCTGCACCCGCTTTTGACTTCAATGATAACTTCCCATTTGTGGTTGACAATCTGGAAGGTATGGCCTGGTGGCCGGGTGACAATGAAAAACGGCAGATACTATTGGTGACCGATGATAACCCGGGATTGAAAAACAGCCAAAGAACACAGTTGATTTTGTTAAAGGAAAAGTAAGATTCTGATTGAGTATTTCCTGTTTTTAAAGATATTGATCTAATGCATACCCGCTTTCTATTTTTGTTTTTCATCAGTATTATACTGATCAGTCAAAGTTGTAAAAATGCAAAAAATGAAATGCCTGAAAAAGGTGTTTCTTTTGCGTTGAATGAATACCGGAAGAAGACCCTTGACAGTATTCAATATAACATTGAACTGGAAATTCCTTCGCAGAAAACACAGGTTATTAAAGGAAAACAAATCGTAACGTTTAATCTTAAATCTTTGGATTCGGCGCTTGTGATGGATTTTAATGCGGATAGCAGTTTTCTACATGCCGTAAAATCCAGCGGAAAAGAAATCGCTTACGACTTTGTTAATGAGCATATTGTGATCAGTGCTGATCAATTGGTTAAGGGGAAAAATGAGATTGAAATTACATTTACTGCGGGAGATCTTTCTTTGAACAGGAACGAAGAATATTTATATACGCTTTTTGTACCGGATCGTGCCTCCACCTGTTTTCCGCTTTTTGATCAGCCTGATTTAAAAGCTTCTTATAACCTTACCTTAAAAACTCCGAAAGATTGGGAAGCCGTATCGAACGGTATTTTGAAAGAAAAAAAATCTGCCGGAGATCAGAATATTTATCAGTTTGAAAAAACAAAACCGATCAGTTCTTACCTGTTTGCCTTTGCTGCGGGTAAATTTTTCAAGACTGAAAAAACGGTAGGTGGAAGAGCAATGACGATGTATTATCGTGAAACAGATCGCAAGAAAGTTGAGCGCAATAGTGATGAAGTTTTTAATCTTCATGCTAAATCTGTTGCCTGGCTCGAAGAGTACACAGCCATAAAGTATCCATTTGGGAAATTTGATTTTGTCCTGATTCCATCATTTCAATATGGTGGAATGGAACATCCGGGTTCTATTTTTTACAATGAATCTTCTCTGTTTCTGGATGAAAATGCGCCTGTTAACCGAAAACTGGCGCGTGCGAGTGTCATTGCTCATGAGTCTGCGCATATGTGGTTTGGCGATCTGGTGACGATGGATTGGTTTAACGATGTCTGGCTTAAAGAAGTTTTTGCCAATTTCATGGCTGCCAAAATCGTGCATCCGAGCTTCCCGGAAATCAATCATGATCTGCGTTTTCTGCTCGCACATTATCCCGGCGCATATGAAGTTGACCGCAGCATTGGTACCAATCCAATCCTTCAAAAACTGGGGAATCTGAAAAATGCAGGAACACTTTATGGCGGTATTATCTACCAGAAAGCACCGATTGTGATGCGTCAGTTGGAAAAGAAAATCGGTGAAGGTTTGATGCGCGAAAGCTTACAGGAATACTTGAAAACTTTTTCTTTCAGCAACGCCAAATGGGATGATCTGATCAAAATAATTGATAAGAAAAGTCCGGAAGATATAGCAACCTGGAGTAATGTCTGGGTGAAAACGGCAGGCATGCCGGAATATGAATTTGTTGGTGATAAAGATGAAATACTGATCAAGCAGAAAAATGACTCACTTTCCGATCGTATCTGGCAGCAGCCGGTTGTGACATTTTGGAAAGAATTGTTTGCGCAGGGAAGCGTCATGGTTCATATCGACAACAAACCTCAAAGTATCAGAAAGCCGGATTTGCCCGCTATGGTTTTTCCTAATGCTAACGGGCAAGGTTATGGTTACTTTAAAATGGATTCTGTCTCTGAGGACTATTTTCTGAAAAATTATAATTCCAATAAAGATACCATGTTAACAGATCCTGTTTTCCGGGGTGCGATGCTGGTCAATATCTGGGAAGGATTTCTGCGTGGCGATGGAGCCGAGCCAGAACTCTTTGTTAATACATTGCTAAATATCTTACCAAAAGAAAACAATGCGCTTATTTCAGATAATTTGTTGGGCGATCTGCAAACCATCTGGTGGACATTTCTGACGGCATCACAAAGAACCAGACAACAGGAAAGAATAGAAAAAGTTTTATGGACGCTCCTGGAAACTACTCAGGACAAGGGTATGAAAAATTCGTATTTCCGGGCTTTCAGAAATGTCGCCATGACGGAAGACGGACTGAAAAAAGTGGAATCTTTATGGAATGAAAAATTGAAAGTAAAGGATCTGATTTTGTCAGAGGACGATAAGATTGGTTTGGCATATGAACTGGTTTTGAAAGGTCAGGGGGATGGAAATGCTGTTTTTGAAAAACAATTAAATGATACTAAAAACCCGGACCGCAAGTCACGGATGAAATTTGTAATACCCGCTTTGAGTCCGGATCAAAATGTCCGGGATGCTTTTTTTGAATCATTAAAGAAACCTGAAAACCGGGAGCACGAAGCATGGGTTCTGGAAGCGTTGGGATATTTGCACCATCCAATCAGGGCTAAAAATGCCAACAAATATTTGAAACCTTCGCTGGATCTTTTGCAGGAAATTCAGTTAACCGGTGATATTTTCTTTCCGCAACGATGGCTGGGAGTTACTTTTTCCGGTCATTCGGATAAGGAGTCGGCGGAAATTGCCAATTCATTTCTGAAATCAAATCCGGATTATCCCTATTATCTGAAAAACAAGATTTTGCAGTCGACAGATATGCTGGACAGAGCTGTGAGATTGAAAAAATAGATTTTTTTGCATCAGTCATAAATTAAAAAAATGCCTCAGAATCCAGTCATTCCGCTTCACAATCTTAGCGCCCGGACAAGTCTTGGTCTGGAAATTCACAGGATCGATGCAAAAAAATCGTCGGAGGTAGCCGGATACGGAGCGCATCGGGACGATCATTATATCTTCATTTTTCAGCAAAGCGGCAGCAGTAAAATGATGGTCGACTTTCAGGAAGTTAGCTTTGATGGCTGTGTTATTTTTTGTATTCTGCCGGGTCAGGTTCATCATTCCAATACAGCTATAAATTCAATAGGCTGGTTTATTGCCACAGATCTGGCTTCACTTGATGATACTCACCGGTCTGTTTTTGAAGATTACATGGCTCATCCTGAACCTGTTCCAATAAGTATTAAAACGGCAGACATTTTGGATAAATCAATATCGTTGCTTTCTGAAATGCTGCATAATCAGGAAGATCTGCCATTTCAGCAGCCGGCACTTCGTTCCATGGTTCAGGTCTGTGCAGGAAGTTTCGCTGCCGTTTTTCAGCAGCATAAGCAACAGTCTTCGCATGGTAATTCAAGACCGGTAATAATAAGCAATACATTTAAAAAAATGGTTTTGGAAAATTTCAAAACCCTGAAAAGTCCTGCGGAATATGCTGAGGCTTTAAATATTACGCCTTCCTATCTTAATGAAGTTGTAAAAAATACAACCGGTTTTTCGGTAAGTTACTGGATTCAGCGGGAAGTAATGATGGAGGCAAAAAGGCTTCTGTATTACACTGACCTGAATATTAAAGAAATATCTTTTCAGATCGGGTATACAGATCCAACCTATTTTTCTCGTTTATTTCAAAAAGTAACCGGAACCTATCCCGTGGCCTTTCGAAAAGAATACCGCAAATAGTCCAGCTTTTCCCGTTCTTTCTCTCTTTCCGTTTCTGTATTTCATGTGTTGTTTTGTAATGTCGATTGACTACGGCGGTCAATCAATCCGGAAATTTTATATCCTGATTAAAGTAAAAACAAAAGTTGATCCGTCTCCACGTTTATACCTGACCGCCAGGAAGTCATTTTATTAACACCAAATAGCCATAATCATGAATATTCTTAAACAAACAGCGCTTAATTTATTTGAAAACGCATTAGCGAAAGAGGGAACGATACTGGCCATCAGAGCCTGGAATCCTGCTACCTTTTTCGAATTGGACGTACACTTTCCTGCGCTGGATATGTCGGGATGGGACCGTGTGCAGCATATGAAAGTTAAAGTTGCACCCGGCGTTTACCGCGATTATACACCTGCCGGTTGGGATGTGGAAACCCGTACTTGTACACTGTATATCAATGCCATGCAGGAGGGGCCTGGAAGTGACTGGGTAAGATCATTGAAAGCGGGCGATAAAATTACTTACGTAGGCGTTGGGCCAACCATGCACCGGCCTGTTGAGGGAGGTGATATGATAGCTCTTGGCGATATGACAACAATTGGACATTACCTTGCTTTGCAGCAACTGGCCGGTACAAAAAATATTACAGGAGCGATTGCGATTGAAGAAGAAAATCACCGCGCAGAATTTGTGGAATATTTTAACTGGAATATTCAGCCAGTCGCGCAAACGGATCAGGGAGGTTTTCATGCTTTAACCGACTGGGCCAGAAAAAGGGATTTTAATCACGCCACCATTTATGTAGCCGGACACATTCCCAGCTGTGGACATTTAAGAAAGGAATTGAAGAAAAGCGATTGTGATACAGTCCGGGTGCAGGGTTTCTGGTCGTGAGTATTCGTTTGTTAATTTAAGATTTGACGCATTTTTGTTAAATATATTGAGAGAAATATCCTGAACTGGAAAGTGGCTGATAGCTGTTCAAGATAAATGATAAGGAACAGAACAGGAATATACCAGAAACGATTATTGAAAAAATAGAGGCGATTTTAAGATTACTTATGGATTTACCAAAGTTAGCATTGTAGCTTTTCCTGTTGTTCAATAACTTAATACCATATTTTTGCACACTGCAACGGTTCTGACTTACTTAGCGTAATGCTAAAATGAAGCCAAAACTCGTTTTTTATGAAAACAATTTATACCCTTCTTGTTTTTACGTTTTGTGCCAGCGTTGTTTTTGCACAAAACGAAGATTATTATAATCCGGTTACAAAGCCGGTTAAAGAATCCTATGAGCCGGTAACTCCTTTGGTCAATACTTTTAAGACTAAAAGAGAAAAAGCGATTTTTGCTAAATACTCAACGGAAAAGATCCGCAATCGCTGGTATATCGGTTTTGACGGATTTATTGGTACGGATAAAAGTACGCTCAATAACAATTTTGATGGTTTGGTAGACACAAAATCCGCCAGCCGTTCAGGATATAGTGCTTCCATTGGTTGGGTGAACCAGGAAAAGTGGGGGGTAGAAGTGGAATATGCCCGCTCGCCAATTCATAATACGCTTATTATCAACAATTCTTATCCATTGGAATACAAAATGGATAATGATAAAAACAATATTGCCTTCCGAGCCAAGCGCAGGATTTTATTCGGAAAATCAAATGCACTGGTTCGCCGCTCTGCTTTCTGGATCGGTGCAGGCGCAGGTATTGTACCAAATTCTGGTAAACAAAAGGATTTTATGGAGTTTGAAGGGTACTTACGACGTACAAGATTTACCAATGATACTTTATATTTAAGCAGCGATACGCGGACCAACTCAAAAATAACTGGTTTTGCCGATGCCACTGCTGAATATGTTATAAGAGTAGCCAAGGCATTTGATCTTAGTTTTTATGCGAGAAAACGTTGGGGGCTGGGAAATTCATTATCCACCCAACTCGATTATTACGTCAATAAAGTGCAAACCCAAACCGCAATGATCAAAGCAGATGGAAGCGGATTGGCATTTGGGATATCCCTCCGTTACATGCTGCACATTGGTTATGATGACGGAGGCAAGCACGAACTGGAATAAATGTGTGAAATACTGAAATAAAAAACCAGCGATCATTATTTTTAAATAGTGATCGCTGGAATATTTGTTTAAAATTTTATTTATTAAAAATCAGTGCATTGGCTTTCTCAATCTCATCATGACTGATGGTATGTCCCATATTTGGATATATTTTTTCAAAAACCTCAGCATGCATTGATTCCAAAATTGCCGTTGTTTCCTGTACTCTCGAAACCGGTACGTGCGGATCCGGATTACTGGTTCCAATAAAGATTGGAGTTCCGTCAAAATCTCCGGAATAGTTTTCAGCATAAATCCTGTCACCAATCAAACCACCGGTAAAGGCAGCAACGCCACCGTATTTCGCTGCATTGCGCGTCACATATTCAAGCGTCAGACAAGCACCTTGTGAAAATCCCAGAAAGAAAATGTTCTCTTTTAAAATTCCTCTGGCGACTGCGTCAGCAACTACTTCATCAATCACATCAATTGCCGATGATAGCCAGGGCTCATTAATGGACGGTTCCGCCAGAAATGATGTCGGATACCATGTATTATTTGAAGCCTGGGGAGCAAGAAGCGCGTAATCATTAGTATTCAGATGTGCAGCCAGCGACAAAATATCCTGTGCGCTTCCGCCCCGGCCATGAATCATGATCAAAACTTTGTCCGTTTCATCAATGGCTTTTCCGGCTGTTATTACTTTTTTGGTATGCATGATCGTGGTAAATCTAAATTGAGTTTGGAAAACATTGCAAGTCAGGAGTGGAAGGGGGTAAGAGATAATTAATTCCAACCCTTATCCCTTCCAAATCACTTAAACCAGTTTTGGCAATATTTTTTCAATTTCAGCACGTGAACTTTCGTACTGTTTTGGTAATCTCAAACTGCTTCCTAAATTTTCAACGGTTTCATCAATTGCAAAGCCTGGATTTTCAGAAGCAAGTTCGAATAAAACGCCACCTGGTTCTCTGAAATAAAGAGAGAAGAAATAATCACGATCGATTTTTGGTGTGATATTCAAACCTTTGCCCGCAATTTTATCACGGAACTCCATCAAAACCTGATCATTTTTTACACGGAATGCAACGTGGTGATTGGTCCCACCGGCATTATATCCGCGCTCCTCATTTGGTGATTCGATCAAATCTACAATTGCTGCATTTTCAACTGCATCAGTGATAAACCGGTAACGATTTCCTTCCTGTTCCAAAAGTTTATATCCGAAAATATCGGTCAAAATTTCAGCGGTTGGTTTTATATTTTTAAGTGTCAAAACAATACTGTGAAATCCTTTGGTAGCAACGTCGGCTTTGACGTCAGCTGTTTCCCATGGCTTTCTGTTGTCTTCGGTTTTTGATTCTATCAGGTTGATTTTCAATCCATCCGGATCCTGGAAAGGAAGATATAACTCACCGAATTTTTCATCTTTATTTCCTTGTTTTACTTTGAATTCGGTAAAACGGTCTGCCCAGAAACCCAGACTTCCTTTTGGTACTGAATACCCGATATCGGTAGCCAGACCAGTTCCGGTACGGCCTTGTGCAGTTCCTTCCCAAGGGAAAAATGTCAGAATAGTACCAGCCGATCCAACCTCGTCACCATAATAAAAATGGTAGGTACCTGGATCGTCAAAATTGACGGTTTTTTTCACTAATCTCAGGCCAAGAACTTTGGTGTAAAAGTCGTGATTGCGTTTTGCGTTTCCTGCGATGGCAGTGATATGATGCAGGCCTAAGATTTGATTTTCCATGATTGTTTTTGTTTTTTGTTATGCAAATTTCCGAAGATTGGAGCCCCTGGACATTGAACTGGGACAAGAAAAATCAGGAATTCAAATTTTTTAAATCATTACGTTGTGAAAGCGCATATATGATTTCATTACTCAAAAGACCGCTTCCTCCACCGTAATGCTGAATGACAATAATTTCAGGATCTTTTTCTGTAAAAGTTTTGCGGAGTACTGCTTCGCTGGCTTCTTCAATACCACCACATAAAAGGATGATATCAAACTTTTCTTCTTCAAACAATGCAATTGCTTCTTCATCTGTCAGCGCCCCCCTGGCAGTCCAGTTTTCGCTTTTATTGATGATGCGCAAAACGGTTTCCAGTATTTCCTCATGTCTGCCAATCGCCAGAATATTTACTTTCACAGTTTCCATAATCTTATGCGTTTTTTGAAAAAACAAACTCACTCAAAGGTTTGCGGACACGTGGCGCAAGTTCTCGTGACTTAAATGGTTCTTCCAATTTCTCAGCTTCATCCAGATAACCCAAAGCAATAACAGCAACCGGCAATTGGTTTTCGGTCAAACCAAGGGTTTCTGAAATTTTAGTATTGTCAAAGCCACCCATCATATGACTGTAAATATTCAATGCGGATGCCTGCAAAAGCAAATGTGCATTGGCCATACCTAAATCGTGCAGAGCAGTTACGTTTTCGGCCTGGTTTGCTTCATAAGTTTTTCTGGCTACCGCAACAATTAAAATATCTGCATGTTGTGCCCAGGGCTTATTTCCGGCAGCCAGACTTTCTGCGATTTGTGCAAATCCATCGTTTCCTTTGGATGCGTAATAATATTGCCATGGTTGTTCATTATTGGCGCTTGCAGCCCATCCGGCAGCTTCCAGGATTGTATGAAGATCCTTTTCAGAAATTACCTTATCAGAAAAAGAACGTGGACTCCATCTGTTTTTAATCAAATCAAGCACATCGTGCTTTGTGTTTGCAATTTTAATATGACTCATAGATTTGGCTATTAGCGGTTAGGCGTTAGCGGTTAGTTTTGTGATTCCGACCTTAATAGGCGGATAAATTATTTATAATATTGATTGATCGGGAATTAGCGTTGGACTATTACTTACACTTCTAAATTAGCCAGATCACATAACCAAGCTATTTAGCCAATAGCTAACGCTAAAAGCCAATCCCTAAACAGACATGGGTACTTCCATTAAAAGCACCTCCGCATCCTGCGAGTTTGATTTGATTGAAATGCTGTTTGTATCCCAGATTCCAAGTCCGTCACGTTGATTCAGATCGTTGTCTTCAATCGTGATATCACCTTTTAATACAAAAGCGTAAACACCATTTGCAGGATTTTTTAATTTGTATTCAATGCTGAAATCTTTATCAAATTTGCCCATATGAAACCAGGCATCCTGATTAATCCACACACCTGCATCATCCGCATTTGGTGACAAAATCTGTTGTAAATTGTTATGTCTGTCTTCTACATTCAGCGTCAGCTGATCATATCTTGGCGTAACATTTTTGGTTTTTGGGAAAAGCCAGATCTGTAAGAATTTAGCATCCAGATCTTCATTTTTGTTGTATTCACTATGGAAAATTCCGGTTCCCGCGCTCATCACCTGTATATCCCCATGTTTGATTACGGCCACATTATCCATGCTGTCTTTGTGTTCGAGATCGCCTTCCAATGGAATTGAGATAATTTCCATATTATCATGTGGATGTCTGCCAAAACCTTTTCCACCATCAACACGGTCATCATTCAAAACACGCAGCACACCAAAATGCATACGATCAGGGTTATAATAATTGGCAAAACTGAAAGTATGATGACTATCCAGCCAGCCATGACTTGCATGTCCGCGGGTATCTGCTTTATGAAGTACCGTATTTGCTTTCACTTTTGATTCAGTATTTGGTAAATGATTAAAACCAATCACGTCCAGTTCTTTCAATTCGTCAATATCGTTTTTGATAACATTTCCAACAGAAGCCGACGCAACGAACATTCCAGTTCCCATCAGGCCTTTACGGATAAAATCTTTTCTTTCCATGATTTATAGTCGTTTACCGATTTAATGATACAAATTTCGCTATTCGGAGAGCGGCCTGCATTGAACCAGGACAAGAAAATCAAAATCTGAAAACTTTTTGATCTGTTAAAATTTCCGTTCCTTGTCAATGTGATCCTCTCGTTTTCTGCAATAAATTAATAATACAAAGGAACAGCTCCCGCGATGCGGAAACATTGAACTGGGACAAGAAAGAGGAAAATGTAAGTTATTTTTTGGCAAGTTTGGTTCTTACCTTACTCAGAAATTCGGCGGAAATGCCCAGATAGGAAGCTATATAATGTTGCGGAACACGCTGAGGTATGGTGGGATAACGTTTGATGAAATCAAGATATTTATCCTGTGCACTAGTAGCAATGGTTTTGAAAAGTCGTCCCTGCAAACTGGAAAGATTCCGTTGTACCAGAATCCGGAACATTCTTTCAAGTTGTGGGACATGAGACAGCAGCGACTCTTTGGTTTGTGGTGTCAGAATTAAAAGTTCACATTCTTCCAAAGTTTCGATGAACATATTACTTGGTTTCTGATCATGGAAACTGGCAATATCACTAACCCACCAGTCTTCAATTGCAAATTGCAAAGTAACTTCAAAGCCGTTTTCATCAATATAATACATGCGGATGCAGCCCTTATTAATGAATGCTTCAAAGTTACAGATTTCGCCTTCGTGCAGCAAAATCGTCTTTTTGGGATATTTTTTATATTGAAGGATTGAATTGAAATAGGCTAATTCTTCGACCGTCAGGTTCGCGTGATTGATGATATACGTATTGATGCGGTCGAACATTGGGCTCATAAATAATGTATGCAAATGATTTTTCAAAATGCCAGGCAAGGGTTGAAATCCGGCCTGGCATTGGTATTGTTTTAATATGTCATGTCAAAAAATTGATCAGCCTTTTTTTGGCGCGCAAATTCTTACTTCAAATGTATAAGCCCATACAACTTCTTTTGCAAATTGTTCTCCAAACAATTCAGGAGTTCTGTGGTCAACCTCAGCTTTTAAATCAAAATTGACGCCGAGATTTTTAAATGGCTCAACAAAATATGGTTCGTTGGTAACGATATAGGAAACCGGGATTTTATCTTTTGGTCCTTCGAAATCTTCGATCAGAGCCTCTCCGTCTTGTTTTTCAACTAGCCAGGCATAAAAAGCATCATACAATTTCTCTGCAAGATCTTCCGCCGGGTTGCCCACAGCAGCTTTGCAGGTGATTATCTCAAATGATTTAGTCAGAACATTATCCGGCATTTCGTATAATTCGTAACCAACAGGGCCATCCGAAATTTTACCGTTTGACTCTGCACCCGCACTTTTGTTATATAAAATCCCAACAGCCTGATCCAATACTTCTATAAGCTCTGCATTGGTTGCATTACTTTCAAAACCTTTCAAATAGCGACTCATAATCAATATATTTTTTATCTTAATAATTTCCAGGGCTCGATTCTCATTTTTATTTCCAAGTCAAAAGTAAGTGCCTAATCACTGCTGTGCAACCCTGATGCTGTGTTTGGATTATTTGGTACAAGAAACAAGTTGTTTTGGTAACCGACAATTGTGGGTTTTGGGTTCCTGTTATCTACGTTAAAAAGGTGGAAATGTAAAAAGCTAATCATAATTTAATTTTCCGCGGGTTAAAACCTATGGGCAGAAAATTGGTTTTGTTTTCGGTATTAAACAGGTGCAGAGCACAGAAATATTTATAGAAATTGAAGTAAGGCAATTATCGTCCAAGGTGCGGGGCACCGCAATAATTGACGTCAAACAACATAATAACTTATGACTTAATTAATCGTTACATTTGTCTCATTCAAATGTCATTGTAAAATATCGAAACCAACAGAAGCAGGTCATAAGACTTCTTCAAATCCGTGTTTTCAACGTGAAAATCATGGTGAGACCTTGTATTTCATATTTTACAAAAACAAAATGAATCAACATATAAAAATAGCCGTGCTTGGCGGCGGGGGGAGAACAGGGCAATATCTTGTTAATCACTTACTCGAAAAGGGGTATAGCTTAAAAATCCTTTTAAGAAACCTTCCTATTTCGGATGAATCTTCTGATCCATTTATTTTAAACCTTTCCAATCCGCTTGTTGAAATAGTCACAGGAGATGCTGTATGTTTTGATGATATTAAAAGATTACTTTTTGATTGTCAGGCCATTATAAGCACAGTCGGGCAAAGACCTGGTGAGCCAATGGTAGCAAGTTCAGCCACTGAGAATATTCTGAAAGCGATGAATGAGTATGGAATCCATCGGTACATTTTGGTAGCTGGCATCAATATCGACACCCCTTTTGACAAAAAAGGTAGTCAGACAAAGGCGGCAACGGAATGGATGAAAAATACTTTTCCGGAAATTCATACAGACAGAGCAAAGTCATATGATTTATTGACCAAAAGTGATGTCGAATGGACTTTGGTTCGTCTTCCGATGATCGAATATTCCGATGAGATATTGGCAGCGCAAGCAAGCATAGTGGATTGTCCCGGTGCCGGGATCAGTACTAAAAATATTGCTATTTTTCTTGAAGAACAGCTTTCTGATAAAACTTACATCAGAAAAGCTCCGTTTTTATATAATATTTAAAGTTTAGCCAATGACGGGATTGTTTGATCCACTTAAACAATCCCGTCATAATTTTGAATATAAGAAGTACTTATTGCATTTATTTGAGCTGATAATTGACTTGGAGTAAAAAAATATATCTTTGATTATTGGTAAGACAAGTATAATCCCACATTTGCCTTGATACGTATCTTCGCCTGTTTATTAAGTTTTCACATTTTGCTTGGCAGCTTTCTACCTTCAATGGAATGCTGGGAGGAATTGAGCCGCCTTCCGCAGCTCATGAAGCACTTTGAAAAACACAAGCAGGAAAGTCAGGGGCAGATATCATTCTGGGGTTTTATGCAGATGCACTATGCAACCGCTTCACAGCATGCGCAGAATGCTCCTGATTCGGAAAAAAATCAGCATGAATCACTTCCTTCTTTGAGTGGCCATTCGCTGCATTCCTACGTAATTACCCAATTTCATTTCATAGCTTTTTCAGAGCCTTTGGTTACTGAATTTCAGGAAAAAGATGCCTTTTGGTGGAATAATCTCTATTCATTTCAACACCAGTCTTCATTATTAAATCCGCCCAACTTCGGCTGATCCGGCTTCCATTCCATTATTCCTGTTTTTTATTTTATTGTCTGATGACAGCAATGAGCTGCCACAGAAACCAGCTTTAATAAGTTTTTGACATAATTGATATCTAAAAAGGAAAGTCGTTAAAACGATCAATTTTCAAGATTGAAATTATTGAAACCGCTTAATTCAAGCCTGTTTTTGTTGGTATTTGAAAATTGTCACCATCAGTGATTAATACCAATTTTTTATGTTTGACTCAATAATCCGTTTTAGTATACGGAACAAATTGATCGTAGGCCTTATGGTTTTAGGCCTGATCAGTTGGGGGATTTATGCGCTTTCAAAACTTCCGATTGATGCCGTCCCCGATATTACCACCAATCAGGTTGTGGTTTTGACACAAACACCCGCACTTGCGGCTCAGGAAGTTGAACAATATATCACGGCACCGATAGAGCTCAGTCTTACCAATGTACAGGGCGTGGAGGAAATTCGTTCGGTTTCCAGACTGGGATTGTCTGTGATAACGGTCGTTTTCGACGATAAGATGGATATTTTAAAAGCCAGACAGCTCGTAGGCGAACAAATTTCGCTTGCCGCACAGGATATTCCCAAAGAATTCGGATCACCCTATCTGGCGCCGATTACTACCGGACTTGGTGAAATTTATCAGTATACACTTGTTCCTCAGCCGGGATATGAAAGTCGCTACGATCTTTCGGAGCTACGGACTATGCAGGACTGGATTGTCAAACGGCAACTCACCGGAATCCCTGGTGTGGTAGAAGTCAGCAGTTTTGGTGGATTTGTTAAAGAATATGAAGTCAGTATCAATCCTGAGAAACTTCGTGCGGCAGGTGTTACAATTGGCGATGTATTTACTGCGGTAGAAAAAAATAACAGCAATACGGGCGGTAGTTATCTCGAAAAGGATAGCCAGTCATATTTTATTCGCGGGGAAGGGACGGTAAAAAGTCTGGATGATATTGGCAATATTGTTATTAAAAGTGTGAATGGCGTTCCGTTGAAAGTCAGTAATGTGGCAAGTGTCCAGTTTGGTCACGCGGTGCGATATGGCGCCATGACGCGAGATGGGAAAAGTGAGGCAGTTGGTGCTGTGGTGTTGATGTTGAAAGGTGCCGATGCTGACCGGACTGTAAAAGCGATTAAAGAAAGAATGGCGCGGATTCAGAAATCTTTACCTGAAGGCGTCAAGATAGAATCGTTTATTGACAGGGCAAAACTGATTGATAAAGCCATCAAAACCGTCCGAAATAACCTGCTAGAAGGCGGACTGATCGTTGTTTTTGTTTTGGTTTTACTGTTGGGAAGTCTCAGAGCAGGCCTGATTGTCGCGTCCGTCATTCCGCTGGCTATGCTTTTTACTTTTGGTATGATGCATACTTTTGGTGTTTCGGCCAATTTAATGAGTCTCGGCGCAATCGATTTTGGGCTTTTGGTGGACGGTTCCGTGATTGTTGTGGAAGGCGTTATGCATTACTTACAAACCCATTTTAAAACCGGAGACAAGCTTTCACAACGACAAATGGACGATACCGTTCAGGTAAATGCGTCCAAAATCCTTACGTCTGCGGTTTTTGGACAAATCATTATTCTCATCGTTTATCTTCCAATTCTTTCACTTTCAGGTATTGAAGGGAAAATGTTCCAGCCGATGGCACTTGCGGTGAGTTTTGCAATTCTGGGTGCGTTGATTCTGTCATTTACTTATGTTCCGATGGCATCATCATTATTCCTTTCTTCAAAAATCAATAATGAAAGGAATTTTTCGGATCGTCTGGTTAACAAATTATACAGTTTTTATCAACCCTTGATTCAGGGTGCTTTGTCTTACAGAAAAGCTATCGTTGGTGCTTCGCTAATTCTATTGGTGGGGAGTGTTATGCTTTTCGGTGCACTTGGAGGAGAATTTATTCCTCAGCTGGATGAAGGTGATATTGCCATTGATTTACGCATGCCGACCGGAACATCTTTAACCGAAACAATTCAGGCTTCCTTAAAAGCGGAACGTGCTTTGTTGAAAAATTTTCCTGAAATCCGTCAGATCGTGGGCCGTATCGGCGCATCAGAAGTGCCCACAGATCCAATGCCGGTAGAAATGACAGATCAGATGATCAATCTTAAAGATCGTTCGGAGTGGACTTCTGCACATACCCGTGAAGAACTTTCCGAGAAAATGAATAAGGTTTTGGAAAGGGAAGTGCCTGGTGTGATGGCGGAATTTACACAGCCGATCCAGATGCGTTCCAATGAAATGATCACAGGTGCACGCTCAGATGTTGTTGTGAAAATTTATGGTGATGATCTGAATAAATTGTTTGAACATGCCAATGACTGTGCCGCATTAATCCAACCCATCGCGGGCGTCGCGAGTTGTCGGGTTGAACCTATTGTTGGTTTGCCGCAAATTAAAGCGTCATACCACAGAGATCGTCTGGCTCAGTATGGCCTTGACGTTGCTTCCATTAATCAACTGATAAAAACTTCTTTTGCCGGAGAAACTGCCGGTGTTGTTTTTGAAGGAGAGCGTCGGTTTGATCTGGTAATTCGTCTGGATACTTTGCACCGGACGGACTTGAAGGATATAAGAAATTTGTATGTAACAGTTCCAAACGGAGGTTCAGTTCCGCTGGGCGAACTTGCGGATATTACCTATGAAGAAGCACCTGCACAGATATCCCGCGACAATACAAAACGCAGAATTACAATCGGTATCAATGTTTTAAACCGTGATGTTGAAAGTGTTGTAAATGATATCAAAGCAAAAATTGAAAAAGGTGTAATACTGACTCCGGGTTATTATTACTCTTATGGCGGACAATTTGAAAATCTTCAACAGGCACGCCAGCGGCTTTCCATCGCCGTTCCGATTTCACTATTACTGATTTTTGTACTGCTTTATTTTACGTTCAAAAGATTAACCGAAGCACTGATCATTTTTACAGCTGTTCCACTTTCTGCAATTGGCGGGATCTGGGCATTGTGGGTTCGGGATATGCCGTTCAGTATTTCGGCAGGTGTAGGTTTTATCGCACTTTTTGGGGTAGCAGTTCTGAATGGAATTGTTCTGATCAGTTATTTTGATCAGCTTGAAAAAGAAGGAATTGGCTCCCTCCGTGAACGAATTATTTCTGGCGTTAAAGCCCGTTTCCGTCCGGTTATTATGACCGCAGGCGTGGCTTCGCTGGGATTTTTGCCGATGGCATTGTCAACATCGGCAGGAGCGGAGGTGCAGCGGCCATTGGCAACCGTCGTTATTGGGGGTTTAATTACAGCCACTTTGTTGACACTCATTGTACTTCCTGTTTTATATAGTCTGGTTAAAGAACGGGTTGAGAAAAGAAAAAGAGCAAATCATGCGGTCGTGATTGGCATGATCACACTTTGCTTTCTATTTGCCAATATTCCCACGCGGGCTCAGCGAATTATTTCTATGGACCAGGCGGTTCAGGAAGCCACAAGCCAGAACTTATTGGTGAAATCCGGAGAACTGATTATTAACAGGCAACAGGCGCTGGTTGGTGCTTCTTTTAATCCTGCCAAAACGGATGTTGATGTTCAGTATGGACAAACTCAGGCAAGAAATAATGATTATACTGCGACGGCTATTCAGTCCTTTGCTCCGATCAGTGTATATAAAACCCAGAAAAAACTTTCGGAAGCCAATGTGCAAAGTGCCCGTTATCAACTGGATGCTGACAAATGGCGGTTAGGTAATGAAGTCAGACGCGCTTATTATCAGCTTGTTTATGATCAGAAATTGCTGAAATTCCTGACAGAGCAAAGTGAGCTTTACCGACAGTCGGCTCGTGCGGCAGATGTCCGTTTCAAAACTGGTGAAACCAATCGTCTCGAACAGGTTACAGCTGAAAGCAGGTATCAGAATTTGTTACAGCGCATCAGGAGTTCACAGCGTGAACAGCAGATCCACTATGCTTCACTGCGCCTTTTGCTTCATACAAAGGATAGTATCCAAATTGATTCCGGTACAGTTTTTAAGAAAATTTCAAGTCGTCTGATCGCGAAGAGTCTTAGTCCCGACTTGAACCCTTCCCTGGGCATTTTGCAGCAAAATATTACAAATAGTCAGCTGCAAACACGTCTGGAACAGCGCAATACTTTGCCCGACTGGCGGGTTGGTATTATCAATCAGTCTATTGCAAAAGATAACAACTATAATGTGGTGCATGCCGGACTGTCTTTTCACATATTTACAAAAGCACAAAAGGCAAAAATTCAATCGGCGAAAATTCAGGAGCAGGTGAACGAAACACAGCTCGCAGCTGCCAAAGAACAGCTAAGTACGGAACTGGATGTGATGGAAACACGTCAGCGAAACCTGGCTGCAACTTTACAATATTATGAAGAGCATGCACTCCCACAGGCTGATCTTATAAGGCAGACTGCCTTGTCTACTTTTAGAGGCGGAGAAATCGGTTATCTGGAATTTTTCGCGGCCATTCAGCAAGCTTATCAATTACAGGAAGAATATCTGATCAACGTGCTTGACTATGATTTTAACCTGATCAGGATTGAAGAGATTACCGGAGAAGAGAAGTAGTTGAAAATTATGTATCGCATTGCTGGTCAATAAATAAACCTTAGTTATTCACGCATTGAAATGAAAAAAATAAAAAATATTACCAGAAAAGGACTTCTATATACTGGATTAATTTCTACTATCTGTTTTGGCGGAATTTCCTGTGAATCAAAAACGGAGGAGGCGGAAGTTGATAAGAAAAAAACCGTCGTTGATACCTCCCGGATTGATCTGATCACTTTAACCCCGCAGCAATATTCATCCATCGGAATTCAGCTCGGAACCGTTAAAAACGAAACGGTAAGCGACGAGGTGAAAGCCAACGGAATAGTTGAACTTCCTCCTGAAAATCAGGCGACACTAAGTTTGCCGGTAAGCGGGAAAATAAGTTATATGAAAGGGATTCCCGGTCAGGCAGTTCATAAAGGTGAGCTTCTGGCGACGCTAGAAAGTTTTGAATTTATTCAGTTGCAGCAGGATTATCTTCAAAATGCCAGTCAGCTTGCTTACCAGGAAAAAGAACTGGAACGCCAGCGCACTTTAAGTACTGAAAATGTAGGTGCAAGAAAGAATTTTGAGCTTGCCCAGGCAAATCAACGCTCGACCAAAGCTTTATTGCAATCATTGGAAGCAAAATTGAAAATTCTCGGACTTTCGATTGCCACCCTGAATACGAAGGGAATTACGCCATCAGTTCGTGTGGTTTCTTCTGTGAATGGTTACATCACTGCCGCAGACGTAAATCTGGGAAAGGAAGTAGCAGCGGGACAGCCAATTTTTGAAGTGGTTGACAAAAGTGATATGCATATTTCACTGACTGTTTTTGAACAGGATGCTTCAAAAATAAAGAAAGATCAGGTTGTTATGGTTCAATTTAATGACGGTACTAAACCGGTGCAGGCTAATGTGATGATGGTTGGAAAAGTACTGGAAGGAGAAACGAGAACGTTGAACGTTCATGCCCATATCAAAGACAGAATTCAGGAAGCCAGACTTGTTCCGGGTGCTTATGTAAATGCAAGAATTCAGACCGGAAACCGTCCTGCTATTATGGTTCCGGCGGCCTCTATTGTCAGAAAAGGTGCAACTGGTTTTATTTATATTGAAGAAAAATCAAAAGAATTTCGCCGGATCCCGGTTCAGATTGGCACAGCCGCAAAAGAAGATCTGGTAGAAATTATTACCGACAAAAACCTGGACGGACAGCAGCTGGTTGTAAAGGGCGCGTATTTAATTGATGCTGAATTTGCGAAAAGGAGCGAGCCGGTGTCGGAATAATTTTTTGATCAGATTAAATAAATTAAAGATTCCCAAAAGATATAACGCTAATGCAAGCTTTGTTTCGCTCGTATGCATTGGAATTGTAGAAAAAATTATCCTAATGACAAGAAATTTTAAATAGCCGGAACTTATCTCCATCGGAGATTCCTGTTTATAGAAATTTGAATCTATGCGAATGGTATGGCTCCTTCGGAGCCTCCTGTTCAGCATAGATCGAGAATTTTCCTAAAACGTTATCCCCGTGGTAATCTGAATATTTCGTGTTTTGATATCAGAGTAATAATAAGAATCCTCTCTCATTTCTTTCATTTGGGATGTTCCAATGCCTTCATTGATACGAACGGTAATGGGAATACTAATTTTTCCAATTTCAAATTCAATACCTGCGCCGGCCACTAATCCAATAACATTCTGTGTTACTTCTGGTTGGAGATCAATGATTCTTTCCCCACTAAAACAGCCGTATAATTCACATATATTACCTCTATTTTCTACCTTGAAATCTGTTCTGTAACGAACATTCACCCCTGCTTCTGCAAAGGGTCGGATTTTGCCGGAAGTAAATGAATATCTCAAAAGAAGTGGAAGATTAATGGCCTGACATTGGTAGATATCAGTATCGCCGCGATCTTCATTCGTTCTTTTGTAACTGCTCCAATTGGGTTGAGCATGGATTGAAAATCTTGATCTTTCGGGTTTGAATGCATAACTGACATCAATGCCCAAAACAGCACCTTTGATGTTAGCGAGCGATTCATATTGGAAAGTTTTTCCAATAATCTGCGTACCGCCCAAGATGCCGAAATGAAATTGCTTTTGTTGTGATTGTGCGTATAGCAAGTTTGTGAATAAAAAGTAGACAACAAATGTGTATAAATTTTTCATAACGCTGCAAGTGGTTGCTTATAAGCTGATGACACCAGAACAGTTTTTTAGTTGCAAGGGATCTTAATATTTTATTGAAAATTGGACCGGAAAAATTCGATTTCGACCAATATGGATTGATGTATTCATTAACGAAAAAGACTTCAACATGTCAAATCATAAAATGTTCTTGCGTGTAAAAGAAGAATGCTGCACCGATCCGAAATCCGGACCTGGCACAGCATTCTTTATAGCTTTCGAAAAAATTGTGCTTAATTATTAAAACCTGAATCCTAATCTGGTAAATAGAAAAGCACCATTACTTCCCATTTGAACAGGATCCCATCCACCACCAGATTCGGTCAGATATGGTTTTGACATATCTGGATACACATTCAGGATATTACTTCCTCCAACCGACAAGGAAAACTGTTTGCTGAATTTGTAATTAACAGTAACGTCGGTCTGGATTTTTGGCTTATAAACGTCGGTGTATTGTGCCGGTGTATAGTCCTTACCTGTTTCAGGATCCGTTGATCCATAATTCCAGTTGGTCAGTTTTATTTCTCCGAAACGGACAAATCTCACCATCAAACTCAACTTGCTAACGGTATAGTCAAGCGTCAGGTTAATCTTCGAAGGAGGTGCAGAGGCAAGTACAAAACTGCGTTCTCTCTGGTTAAAATAGGTATCTTCTTTTCCCGCCAGTTTTGGACTGGTATTGATCGGTCCCAGTTTCATCCAGTTAAAATTAGAAGCAAGTGTCGTACTGAACCGGCCTCTGCCCAAAGGTGTTGAATGTGCGATAATGACGTCAATTCCTTTGGTTGTTGTGTAAGAAAGTGCATTGGTAAAAAACTGAGCCTGACCAACATTTAAGGATTTTAAAAGTGGCCCGATCGCCTCATCCTCATCACTGAACTGTCCTGTTAAAACAACACGGTTTTTAACTTTTACATAATATCCATCCACCGTAACCGACAACGCAGAAGCTTTTGGGGTCACCGTAATACCCAAACTTGCATTTTCTGATGTTTCCTGTTTAAGTTGTGGGATTCCCAGAGCTTTGGTTACAGCACTGTTATTATTTGCCAAAAGCACCTGAACTGCTTGTCCGTTTACGAAATTGGTGAAGGTAGAATTGAAATATTTCTGGGCAAGAGATGGCGCCCGGAAACCTGTACTAACAGACCCGCGAATGGCGATGTCGTCTGTCAGTTTATATCTTGCACCCAATTTACCATTCAAAGTACTACCAAAATCACTGTAATTTTCGAAACGTGCTGCGGCATCCACCAAAAGTTTTTTGGTTATATCTGCCTCAACATCCAGATAAGCGGCAGCGTTTGAACGGCCATGATTGGTTACATCCACAGGGCTGAATCCCGGAAAACCCTGGGAGCCACCTGCAAAATTCTGATCATAGGTTTTATAAGATGCCTCTTCGCCTGCGAAAATCTTGTAGCGTTCCATCCTGTATTCGCCACCAAAAGCTACGTTCAAACCGCTAAATATACTTTTATAATTCCGGGTAAAATTCAGATTTGTTACATTCTGGCCCAACTGAAAACCACCGGCATCAAAAGATGTAGGAGATTGCAATCCAAGCGAAGTGTTCAATGAATTTTTTACTGAAAAATGGAAACGGTTGAAACCATAGGTATTACTTAAATCAATATCCCACTGTTTCCAAACGCCACGAATTCCAACTGTTGCAGCATTATCGGTGATCTTGCTGGCGATGATCGGATCGAATCCGTTTGGATAAATCGCAGGAATATTTTTCACATCATCAGCAAAACGGGTCCATGCATAAGCGTCACCGTTTCGTGTATTATGGCCGCCGAAGCTGTAAACCTGTATGTTTTTGCCTAATGGAATTTTTGCGTTATAATAAATCGCAGCATTTTTCATCTGCGGATCACCATACTGTCTGCGGCTGATTTCGTCAATCGGACTCGTATTAGCGCGGTTGGTATGGTCGCGGAAATTATAATCTGCTGTTACATTCAAAAATCCTGTTTTCGCGATTTTTACACCATAATTCAGATTAACATTGTAATTCTGTCCGTCGAATTTTTTGTCGTCATAACGATACTTTGCTTGATACATGCCGGCGTTTACATTCGCAGTCAGCTGATTCACAGTTTCTTTTAAAACAATATTAATCACACCCGCTATCGCATCCGAACCATATTGCGCAGCTGCGCCATCTCTTAAAATTTCAATTCTTTCAATAGCAGCGGCAGGAATTGCGTTCAAATCAGTTCCGGTATTCCCGCGTCCTCTCGATCCAAACAAATTCACCAATGAAGATTGATGACGTCTTTTTCCATTGATCAATACCAAAGTCTGATCCGGTCCCAAACCTCGCAGTGAAGCCGGATCCACGTGATCTGCGCCATCCGAACCAGTCTGTCTGTTTGAGTTAAAAGAAGGTGCAGCAAATTGCAAAAGCTGGTTAACGTCCAGCTGTCCCTGTTTGGTAGTTACTTCCTGAATGTTGATGACATCAATCGGAGCCGGCGTATCAGTAGAAGAGCGATTCAGATTTCTGGAACCTACAACTGTAACCTGACTCAAAACTGTCGCATCCAGCAAAGTGAAATTCTGCGTTTCCTGGCCGTTAATTTCCTTTTCAATTTTGTTGTAACCAACATAAGTTACGATCAAAGTTGCGTTGGAATAACCAACCGACAGGGTGTAAATTCCACTGCCATCCGTGCTGGTGCCATTGCCGGTTCCTTTTTCAACTACCGATGCACCAATAAGCGGCTCTCCTTTTTCGTCTGTTACTTTTCCTGTTATTTTCAATTTCTGGGCGAAAGTGGAAAGCGACAGCAAAATGAAAAATAGCGAATAATAAATTTTAGTCATTTGATGAAATTTTAGTAATAAATCGCGCAAAATAAAATAATAAATTTTACACATTATGAATATTACTAAAATAATATTTCTTACATCTGGATTCTGACAGAATATATCCGAAAAGTCCTAGTTGGATTTTGATGAGTACAGATTATTGGTTTTCTTCCACTAATTTTTTGATCTCAACCAAAATCGGATTCCATCCTTCGCCGTTATTATAAGCTTCCTGATATCGTCTTTCTCCCTCAGCGACGGTGCTGTAATCGCCCTGTTCAACAGTTAAAACCGTTTGTCCGTCCAATTCTTCGAGCGAATAATTTACATTCAAATAATTTTCAGACACATCATCAATCGTTGAATTTGGATCGATGGTCGTGTAAATCAGCTGCTTCTCAGGTTCTATCTTAACAATGTTACCTTTCACAAAAACCATTTCCTGGCCTTCATAACTTCCTTTCCATAAAAGCGAACTCCCAACTTCCCAGTCCGAAACCGTTTCGCAGCCAAACATATAAACTTTGGTCTTTTCAGGATTTACCAGGGCATCCCAAACCTGTGAAGCGGGTGCATTGATCGTGATCACGCTTTTTACAACTAATGGTTCCATTTTCGATTTTTGTTAAACGGCAGAAATAATTTGAATGTCCCGAGGTGAATTCCTTTACTCAGCAAAGACTATCCGGCACAATATTTACCCGGATTTAAAAACAATGTGATATCCAAAATATATGAGGGCAGAAAATACATGTCTTATCACTAGAAACATGTCAAAACTTTCAAAAGATTCGGAATATTGATATTAAATTGTTAATATTTATAAATATTTTTAGTAAGAAATAATCGCTTTGTGAATGGATAATCAAATCGAAGATAGCAGTTCAAACCTGAGTCATCATTTTGTGATCATTGAAAATATCAGTCCCGAAAATGGCTTTGGTCAATATGCAACAAAGGCAATTTCCGGTGATTTTATTACCATTCAGGCTGATATTTTAACGCATGGAAATGCTGCACTGGCTGCCAGGATTTTTTATAAAAACAGAGGAGATAACTGGCAAAAAGCGTACATGAAACCTATCGGGAATGACCGGTGGGAAGGACAATTTCAGGTTTTAGAAACGGGGAGATATACATATAAAATCGCTTCCTGGGTAGATCCTGTTGCAACCTGGCAAACAGAGATTAATGGGCGCTTGCAAAAGTATCTTCCTATTGCTGACTTGATTCCGCAAGGTTTAAAGCTTTTGGAACAAATGTCAAAACTGGCTTCCAGAGATGATAAGGCACTGATGAAGGAAGCCTTACGGCTATTTAAAGATAAAAATCGTGAAGACGAAGCAGGGCAGCTTGCAGGGAGTTTTCGTTTTACAGAATGGCTGAACCGATATCCGGATGAACGTTTGTCGAGCGAAACAGTGGAGTTTTCATTGCTGGTCTATCGTAAAAAACTTGAATTCAGCGCCTGGTATACCATGTTCCCACGATCTGCTTCTGATGATTCCGGGAAACACGGCACGTTTGCGGATGTGGTGAAACGTTTGCCAAGAATTGCTGATCTGGGATTTGATGTTATCCACTTTCCACCGATTCATCCGATAGGTTTTCAAAATAAAAAAGGTAAAAACGGTGGTCAAAAGATTGAAGAATCGGATCCGGGATCACCATTTTCTATCGGAAATTTTAACGGAGGACACGAAGCTATTCATCCTGAACTGGGTAGTATAGTTGATTTTAAAAATCTAATTGTCGAAGCGGAAAAACTAGGCGTGGAAATTGCGATGGATCTTGCTTTAAAGTTTTCTGCCGATCATGCCTGGTTGGCTGAGTATCCTGAATGGTTTGATAAAAACGGTTCGGAACCATTTATGTCGTCGGGTCAGCTTATTTCCGTTCAACCTGATTTTTATAATATCACGATCAACGAAAGCAATGAAAAGGCGGTTGCGCAAGCTTTGGAGGAAATAATAGAATTATGGATTTCCCGGGGAATCAGAATTATCAGGGTCGTAGAGCCTGAAAGACATCCATATTACTTTTGGCAAAAATTAATACAAAATATCACGGGCCGGTTTCCAGATCTGATTTTCTATGCCGGAACTTTTAAGCCTCCAAAGGTTATGAACGTGCTTTCCAAATCGGGTTTTGCACTTTCAGATTCCTATTTTATGTGGAAAAATGGGAAATATGAGTTGGAACAATATATGAATGAGCTGGCATACTCAACTCAGAAGGATTTTTACAAAGCCATTTTCTGGACCAATACGCCCGATATCAATCCTTTTAATTTACAATCCGGCCACGAACCACAGCAACTGATCCGGTTTTTCCTTGCTGCTACATTGTCCGGCTGCTATGGTATTTACGGGCCGGTTTTTGAACAGTTGATTTATGAATCATTTCCGGGAAAAGAGGAATACTGGAATTCGGAAAAGTTTGAAATAAAACACTGGGACTGGGAAAAGGATACCAAGGTGCATTATCTGATCAAACTGATCAATAAAATAAGAAACGAAAATCCTGCTTTGCAAAAGACCAACAATGTCCATACCTGTTTCCTTGAAAATGATCAGATACTTGCGTTTTTAAAAAATGATTTTGCAGGTAATAAATTGTTGTGCGTTGTCAATCTGGATTCCTACCACCGGCAGTCGGGGATGGTACAGGTTCCGGTTCATATGATCAATAAAAACCATGATGAAAGATTCATAGCGCATGACCTCATTACAGATGCACGTTATGAGTGGATAGGCGAGTGGAATTATGTTGAATTGGATCCGCACATTTTACCATTCCATTTATTACGAATTGAGGATTATCATGGAGAAATCTATTAATGCTTTGGTCTAACTGTGAAATAGGCAAATAAGAATTGGGTTTTTATAGAAAAAAGGGTGAATTTGAAAACCGCAGAAAGAAACTGCGAAATTTTCACTCTTACTGGTTTATAATTTATGAAAAAGTTACTACTCTTACTTGCTCTCCCTTTACTGTCACAGGCGCAAACCGCTCCCGATGCTGTCAAAGAAAAAGCGGCCAAAATTCATGAAAAAGCACTGACGATTGATACACACGCCGATGTGCCGATCAACATGATGAAAGAAGGTTTTGATGTTTCGGTGGAGCATGATTATGCAAAAGACGGTTCTCAGATCGATTTTCCAAGGATGAAAAAAGGCGGCATGGACGGCATGTTTTTTGCGGTTTATTTGGGACAAGGAAAACGCAGTCCGGAAGCCAACGCCGAGGCAAAGAAAAAAGCACTGGCGATTTTTGACAAAATTCATGAAGCAGTAAAGCTGCATCCGGAAATGGCCGGAATTGCAACGACGCCAAAAGATGCTTACAGATTGCAGAAAGAGGGTAAGAGAGCCGTTTTTATCGGAATGGAAAATGGCTGGCCTGTTAATAATGATCTTGCAAACCTGAAATTATATTATGATCTGGGATTGCGTTATATCACGCTTTCTCACTCTGCCAACAACGATATCGCTGATTCCTCGACTGACCCGGATGGTCCTGAATGGAATGGTTTAAGTCCTTTCGGTGAGCAGGTTGTGAAAGAAATGAACCGTTTGGGAATGATGGTAGATATCTCCCACGTTTCGGATTCTACATTCTATGATGTGATAAAACTGACCAAAGTTCCCGTAATCGCTTCTCACTCTTCATGCCGCGCATTGTGTGATGTGCCGAGAAATATGACGGATGATATGATCAAGACGCTGGCAAAAAACGGTGGCGTGATCCAGATCAATTTTGTGCCCGGCTTTGTTAAAAAACCTTCGATGCAGCAGGAATTATCGATGAAAGCGATACGCCTTAAACTTCGTCAGACAGATTTGTCGCCGGAAGATAAAAAAGCGCTTTTTGAAGAAATGAAAGCAAATGCTAAAAAATATGAATCTGATATGCCAACAATTCAGGATGCGGTTAATCATATTGAACACGTGATCAAACTCACAAGCGTGGATCATGTTGGTATTGGTATGGATTTGGATGGTGGAGGAAAAGTGATCGGGCTGGACGATGTAAGTGATATCGGTGTGATTACCGAAGAGCTTGTTCGCCGCGGATATTCTGCAAAAGACATAGAAAAAATTTGGGGTGGAAATATTATGCGGGTTCTGGCTGCTGTTGAGAAAGGTAAGTCAATATAATGAAAGTACTTTGGCATTGGTTTTTTAGATGAGAAATGAAATAATAGATACATTTTAAGAAATAGTTTAATAAAATTGTAAATTGAAGCGATTACAGGTTCCAAAACAGTAACCAGTAAAACCGACACTCTCATCCGATTATTGTAAATTGTATATTAACCAATGACTAAGTCAACCATTAAAAACAAAAAGAATTCGTCCCAAGCGTCTTCGCAGGAACAGGACTTGGTTGCGGTGCCTAAGCGTGACTTGAAACCGGTGGAAACAATATCACGTTTTACCGACTTTGATATTCATCTTTTCAAGCAGGGAAAACATTTCAAGTTATATGAAAAACTGGGTTCCCATGTAATGGAGGTAGAAGGTGTAACGGGGACCTATTTCGCAGTTTGGGCCCCCAATGCATCTCATATTTCTGTCATAGGTAATTTTAATGGCTGGAACAGAGGTGAACACGGACTTTCAGCGCGTTGGGATAGTTCTGGGATATGGGAAGGCTGGATTCCAAATATTGGGGTAGGTGAAGTCTATAAATATCTGATTGTAACCAGCGATGGCGAACATTTGGAAAAGTCGGATCCTTTCGCTCTCTGGTGTGAAGTAGCACCCAGAACAGCCTCTATTGTCTGGGATACCTGGTATGAATGGGGTGATGCCGAATGGATGAAAATCCGGAAAGAAAAGAATAAACTAAATGCCCCGATTTCGGTGTATGAAGTACACCTGGGTTCATGGCAGCGCGATCCTTCCGATCCTGAACGATATTTGACCTATAAGGAAATTGCAGAAACACTGGTTCCTTATGTGAAAGAAATGGGCTTTACCCATGTGGAATTAATGCCTATAATGGAGCATCCTTATCCACCATCCTGGGGATACCAGATAACAGGATATTTTTCCTGTGCCTCTCGGATGGGAACTCCGCAGGAATTAATGTATCTGATAGATCGCCTGCATCAGGAAGGGATCGGGGTTTATATCGACTGGGTTCCTTCACACTTTCCCGGCGATGCTCACGGACTTTTCCGTTTTGATGGTACATCGCTTTATGAACATGAAGATCCAAGAAAAGGATATCATCCCGACTGGAAAAGCTACATTTTCAATTATGGCCGGAATGAAGTAAAATCATTTTTGATCAGTAATTCCATTTTCTGGATGGACCGGTATCATACGGATGGACTTCGTGTGGATGCGGTGGCTTCTATGCTTTATCTTGATTATTCAAGAAAACATAATGAATGGATTCCGAATGAATTTGGCGGAAGGGAAAATCTTGAAGCGATTGCCTTGCTGAGAGAAATGAACATTGCAGCTTATACCGAGTTTCCTGATATTCAAAGCATTGCTGAGGAGTCAACAGCGTTTCCAGGCGTTTCCCGTCCGGTTTTTGTAGGTGGACTTGGCTTTGGTATGAAATGGATGATGGGCTGGATGAACGATACTCTGAAGTATTTCGAAAAAGATCCGGCTTTCCGTAAATGGCACCAGGACCAGCTTTCATTCAGTCTTGTTTATGCTTTTACAGAAAACTTTATGCTTCCTTTCTCGCACGACGAGGTGGTATATGGTAAAAAGTCGCTGGTTAATAAAATGCCAGGTGACGAATGGCAGAAATTTGCAAATTTGAGATTAATGTTCGCCTATATGTTTACGCATCCGGGAACGAAGCTCATCTTTATGGGTTGTGAATTTGGTCAGACGTCCGAATGGAATTTTGAACAAAGTCTTGACTGGCATCTTCTAGACTTCGCTCCGCATAAGGGAATGAAAGAGTGTATGAAGGCACTTAACAGAATCTATAAATCAGAAATTGCATTATCAGAATATTCATTTTCAAGCGAAGGTTTTGAGTGGATTGATACGCAGGACCGTGAAAACTCGGTACTGATTTATGCCCGTAAAGCTTCGGATCCTGATCAAAACGTTGTAGTTGTTCTGAACCTTACGGCAGTACCAAGACCTAACTATAAAGTTGGTGTACTCTCTGCCGGAACATGGGAAGAAATTTTCAATTCTGATGACGTTTTATATTATGGTAGCGGTCAGTTGAACACGCAACCGGTGAATTCAGAAAATAGCTTATGGCATGGTAAGGAAAATTCAATTCACCTTAATTTGCCGCCGTTGGGTGCTGTAATTTTGAAGAAAACCCCAAAAGGGAGATGATTTGGAATAGTTTTTTGAAAATAAGTAAGAAGTATAAGGCGGAGACATCTCTGCCTTATTTTTTTAAGTTATATTTGGAAAAAGCGATTTGGGCATAAAAATTGCCATTTCTGAACGGAAAAATCCGGTACAGAGCTGATCATTGGAAATCAATTATTAAAAAATACCATGGATAAGGAAATCGAAAATGCGCTTTTGCTATTTCTAACTGCAACAGACAGAAACTTTATTGAATTCCCGACAGAAACACAGGATCTTTTTCAGGAGGCGACCGAATTGCTCAGAAAGCATGGATTGGTAACCGTTACTAAAATGGAAGATGAGGGATATAACATTACCGCCAGCCTCACTGAATCAGGTCTGGAACAGGTTCACATTTTGCGTGAAAAAAGAGGGGTTTAATGACCGGCAAATAAGGTAGAGCAAATTCCAAATTTGTTTTTTTGAACATTTATTTACCTTTACGTCAGCATAATAATTTTTAAAAATGAAAATCATTCGGTTAGCGGTAGTATTATTTTTACTAAGTACAGTTGCAAGTCACGCACAATATCCCTCCCGTGTCACATCTGGAGTGGATCTGGGAACGGGTTATTATGATAAGGCCTGGGCTCCATCCATTGGATATCATCAGGAATTAAGTGTCAATGGTTTTCCATGGTTTAACCTGACCTGGGGCGCTCGTACAGCCGGTTATTATACCGGGGAGAAAACGCTTACCCCGAAAACAAGTTTTTCTGGCGGGGATTCATTGAAATTTGGAAAATTGACTATGAACAGTTTGAGTATCCTTGCAGGAATAACACTTAAATTTGGTCAGTTTGATATAGGTGCCAATACGGATATCATTGGAATAGCCATAGGCGTGAAACGCAAAGGACTTTATACTAAGCCGACTTTCCCACAAGGAGAAGGATCGGATTATTACAACGCACTAATTCCAAGTTCTCCTAATTTCTTCAATGTATTACCCTTGGGAATGGATAAAAACAGTGGACAGTCCGAAATTTTCGTTCGTTACTGGATCACCAATAGAGTTGGCGTAAAAGCAGGTTATGTTCATGGTCGGACTACTTATAAAACGGATGTCAAGCTGGACAACAATCAAAACCGTTTTTCAACTACATACGACATGCCATACATTTCGGTCTGCTTCCCATTATATAATTAGTAATCAGCAGTTGACAGCGGAAAAGTAATATGGACGAAAAACTTGTTGATTCTCACAAATATAATCTGTGGAAAGGAAGGCTTGAAACAAGCGGTCTGGACGTGCACAGAGTAGACGAATTATATTCTCGCAGAAATGGCAAAGGAGAAGTGCTCTTCTCTCTTCTATACACAGACGCAACGACGCCAGAGGGAGATAAAATTCCACCAATCTGTTTTCTGAAAGGAGAAGTGGTGTGTGTGCTGATTTGTTTTGTTGAAATTGAAACCAGAGAAAAATACTTGTTATTGGTTCGTCAACGTAGAATTTGTGACGGGTCTTTGACTTATGAGCATCCGGCTGGAATGCTGGATAGTGAGCGTGATGCAGCTTCCGTAGCGGCCAGAGAAGTTTTTGAAGAAACAGGAATTCCGATTAAAAAAGAGGAATTGGTTGAATTGAATAAAGAACCATTCTTTCCCTCAACCGGTACCAGCGACGAGGCGATGTATCTTTTTTATAGTGAAATAGAATTGTCGGCCGAAGAAATTGCTCAGCATCATAACAAAACACAGGGACTGGTTTCTGATCACGAGCATATCACAACGCACGTTGTCCCCTTTGCGGAAGGGCATAAATTGATTACAAATACCAACGGTATCCTGCTGGATTTCATGTACTTGAAAGATGTGGGAGACTGGGATTTAATGAAAAGATTGTAAGCTTAGCAAGAGCCTCTCATTTTTATTTCCAATAATATTCTGTCAGTAATTGACAAGAAATCAAATTACGGGCTATATTTGCACCCCGTTACAGGCTTTAAGCCAAAGAGCACCCATAGTTCAATGGATAGAATTTCGGTTTCCGGTACCGACGATATGAGTTCGAATCTCGTTGGGTGCACTGAATGACATAACAAAAACAATCAAAACCCTGCAAATCAATGATTTACAGGGTTTTTGTTTTTTGAAAATGCGTCAAAATATAATATAATTCGCAATATGTTGGTGAGCAAATCGAGAGTCACGTACTTCGAAAATATTGACTCACCAGAATCGTGCTGCAAGCCCACATTTATTCAATTGAAAAGTGGATTGTGCTGACTTATCGTCATTTGGATAATGCAAAGTCAACCGCTGCCTTGGAATGAATTGCGATCGTGTCAAAAATTGGAATACTGCAATCAGTTTGATTAAGCAATATTGCAAATTCAGCGCTGCCGAATACTACTCCCTCTGCTCCGCGGCTTTTTAATTTGTCAATAATTTCGATGTATTTATTTTTTGTGACGTCCAGAAAAAGTCCTTTTGTTAATTCGTTAAAAATAGAAGCATGAATAAAATCTTTATCAGCTTCGTCAGGAATAATTGTGTCGATGCCCAACTGTGAGAGACGATCTTTAAAGAAAGGATGTTCCATTGTAAATTTTGTTCCAAGAAGCGCCACCTTATTAATTTTTTTGCCAACAATTTCCTTAGCTGTTTCGTCTGCACTATGCAGCAACGGAATTGTTATTTTTTGCTGAATGGGATCAGCAACAAGGTGAATCGTGTTGGCACACATCACGATACAGTCAGCTCCTGCATTTTCAAGCTGTATCGCAATATCTGATAACATCTTTTCAACTGCAACCCAGTCGCCTACGTTTTGGAGTACACTGAATTCTTCAAAATCCACAGAATAGAGAAGTAGTTTAGAAGAGTGAGCGTTGCCAAGTCGCTGATTTGTAAGCTGATTAAGCGTCTTATAATAAACGGATGTAGCATACCAGCTTAGCCCGCCAATTAGTCCTAATGTTTTCATTATTTATTATGTTTAAATCATATTGTTCTAATTATCAGACAAATATTTGGGCATTTTCTGTCGTGCTTTTGTCTGTTCAAAGTTCCCAGCCAATGTCGCTTTTGGTATGTAAAATATCTTTTAATTGGTGTACCCTAAAGAAACTTTTTTTGCCGCCTTTTAGCGGGAAAAGATATTCCGAAGTGTTCAGTAAGCATAGCGAGAAAATTGATGAGTGCTTTGCGATGCAATAATCCATATAATGCCTGATAATCCACTTGACAAAAATCAAGACATAGTAATAATTTACATCTTCACAGGTATTGTCTAGGTTTGTTTTAAAAATTTAAGGTTATTTTGAAAACCAGTTCACAATACATCAACTTATGCTGTCACCGAAAACCAAAAGAGATGTTGCCCGTGTCATTCCTTTTGGAGTATTGTGGTTTCTTTTTAGCCTGATTTATTGCATGCTGGAAAAAGGGATTCTTGGAGATATGGACCATTATCCATCTACTGGCAATCAGTACAACTTTGCAGCAAACCTTTTTGCAATTCCGGCTATGGGCCTGATGATGGGCCTGATTACCGGCATTCTTGAAATCGGTTATTTCAGTAAGTGGTTTATAAAAAAGAGCTTCGCCAGAAAGATCGTGTTTAAATCATTTCTTTACCTGATCATTACGATCATTTTTCTGGGTGTCACGTTGTTGATGAACGGACTGAATATGCATAGTGAGCACACTTTTAAAAACCTGGTATCACCAGTCCGGGCATTTTTTACTGACTACGCTGCGGTCGGTCTTATGCTATACATTGCTGCGCTCATTCTGATTACGCAATTTTATGCTGAATTTAGCCAGAGTATCGGACCAGGCACGTTGAATAATTTTTTCCTGGGAAAATACCATCATCCGGTGGAGGAGGAGCGAATATTTATGTTCCTGGATATGAAGTCCTCGACTACAATCGCGGAAAATCTTGGCCATGTCAAATACTTTGAAATGTTAAAAGAATATTTCTTCGACCTGTCAGTTGCTGTTATTGATTATGCGGGCACAATCTATCAATACGCCGGTGATGAGATGATCGTGAGCTGGAAACTGAAAGACGGGATAAGAAACAATAATTGTATTGAATGCTTCTTCGCTATGAAACGAGCACTTAATAAACAGGAGGAAAAATACAACAGTAACTTCGGCATCTTACCTGAGTTCAAAGCCGGGCTGCATTTTGGTATGGTGACTGCCGGGGAAATCGGATCGCTGAAAAAGGAAATCATTTTTACAGGCGACGTGCTTAACACTTCTGCCAGGATTCAGGGACTTTGCAATCATTTCGAAACCGATCTGCTGGTATCGGAGGACCTTGCTAAAATCCTTCGCCTTCCGGCCGCATTTGATGTAAAATCAGTTGGAGAGAACCTGCTGAAAGGCCGAAGCAAAAAAATGGAGATATTTTCCATTTCAGTATCAAATATCGGGCAAATTTAGGCAATCATCGTCGTGCACCTAATACGGTATATCATTTAAATGAATGCCTGAACGCTACGGGCGACAAATTAGTTTTGAGCCTGAATAGTTTACTAAAAGATTGCGGATGTTCAAATCCCAAACTATAAGCGATTTCATTTACAGTAAGGTCTGAACCAGCTAATTTTTCTTTGGCCAGCTCAATTACTCTGTCTTGTATAAACTGTTTGGTACTTTGTCCTGTTAGAGATTGCAATAATCTGCTAAGATAATTTGCAGAGATGTTCAACTTTTCAGCAACAAATTCAACGGTCGGAAGGCCCTTAAAATTTAATTGTTCCGCAAAATAATCTGTTAGCAAATCTTCCAGTTGTTGTAATGTAGAGTGATGTGCTTTTTTCCTCGTGATAAATTGTCGTTGATAAAAACGTTCGGAATATGTCAATAGTAACTCTATTTGGGCGACAATAACATTCTGGCTAAAATTGTCAATATTACTGTGATATTCTTGTTCTATCTTTTGAATGATTTCAATTACCAGGGTCTCTTCCTTCTCGGAGAGGTGTAAGGCTTCATTGACCTGGTATGAGAAATATTGATAAAGTTTTATTTTTTTTGAAAGTGAAGTATTCCATAAAAAATCGGGGTGAATCAGTAAAAGCCAACCGGAATGTTTCAGTTCCTCTTCGCTCGTTATTTCTACTGATAATACCTGTTTTGGTGCCATAAAGTGCATAACCCCTTCATCAAAGTCAAGTTTTTGCTGGCCATACCTCATTTTTGTGGTAACGTCCCTTTTTAGCGCAACAGAGTAGAAATTATGCACAATACTTGCCGGACATTTACCAGGACGCCGTTTGATATCCGCAAATTTTATTACGCTGATCAAAGGATGCAAAGGCTTAGGAAGCTCCATCAGCCTGTGGTATTCAGCGATTGTTGTTATATGGAATGGTGCAGTCATAATTTTTCTTTAACTGACAATTGAATATACGAAATATAAATGACTGCCGCTTCCATCAGAAGCATCTGGTTGATTACTTAATTTGTTTGCACAAGCTATAAACCAAATATTGTTTTAAGGCCTTCTTTTAAAGAAGCAGGCTTACGTCCCAAAACTGTCTCAAGGTCGTCATAAATATCCTGCTCCTGGTTATGTCTTATATCCGTTATAAAATCAATGATCTTTCGAATTGAAGCATTAGGAACATTTCTTTGTTGCATCATTTGTGTGAACGTATCATCGTCAATAGCATTGTAACTGACAAGGTTACCGGAGAGTTCGGAAAGGGCTGTGGCAATATCATAAAATGAATAGGCCTTATCTCCTGTAAAATTATAGATCTTGTTTTCACAATCTCCGGCAAGTAATACCTTCGCCATGGCTTCACCCATCTCACTTCTCAATGCAAAAGCAACTTTTCCGTTCCCGGCTGGTAGAAATATTCCTTTATCCAGGGCTGCCTTCCCGCCTATGAACTGAGGGATCGCATCCATGTACAATATGTTTCTGAAAAACGTATGGGCCAAACCGCTGGCTTTGATGTAGTCTTCGGTCTCAAAATGTTCATCCATTAATTTATTAACCAGGGAATTTCTGTCGTGCAAACAACGGCTTGTATATGCGATACTTTTTATGCCTGTTTTTTTGGCTGCATCAACGACGTTCTTGTGATCCTGCATACGGTCACCCTGATCACCGGAAGAAATTAACAAAACGACCTCAACATTTTCCATGGCTTTTTCCAGGGTTGTGACATCATCATAGCTGCCCAGAAAAGCGTGAAAGCCCTTAGCCTGAAACTCTTTTTGTTTTTCTGAGTTTCTGGTTAAAACTGAAATTTGTTTGCTTTGTATTTCAGTTAATAATTTGCTGATAACGGCGCTGCCCAGATGTCCCGTTGCTCCTGTTACAAATATTTTTTTCACTTTGTTTCAGTTTTTGTTTATACAAAGGTCGATTACAGTAATGGACTAAATGTGTTCAGATCTTTCTTTTTAGAAGTCAAATCTGACTTAGCATTACCTATTTACGGACCCTAGGCTTGCAGATTATCCGGTGGGAATATTTGGACTTCAATTTGATACTATCAATAAGGCTGGTAGTAGAGGAATAAAAATTAACGTGTTCTTGTCTACGATACTAGATAAAGTAAACTGCATCATTGCCTTGCATATTAAATAACTAAAAAAGGCATATTAAAGGTGCTGGTTTAAGGAGACAAAAATTTATTCCTCTTAAAATATATAACTTCGAAAAACGCATTATATATTTACGTAACTAATTACGTAATTGATGAATATTAATTTTTTTCAGACAGCGGGAATAAAAGCGTTAGGCAGCAGACTCAGAATGCTGACCGAAAAGGTTACCTACGATGCGGCGGACATTTATAATTTATACGGCATAGAGATGCAGCCAAAATGGTTTCCGGTTTTCTACGCCCTTTCTCATGGTGAAGAAAAAACTATTACAGGAATTGCCACTGAAATTGGACATTCTCATCCTTCGGTATCTAAAATTGTAAGCGAAATGATTAAAGCAGAGCTTATTGTAGAGAAAAAAGACGCTGCGGATGGAAGGCGCAACATGGTGAGCCTTTCGGAAAGAGGAACTAGCTATACAGAGAAAATCCAGGATCAATACACAGATCTTGAACATGCTATCGAGGCAATTAATTTGCAGGCAACACATGACTTATGGAAAGCGATCGAAGAATGGGAATTTCTGCTCGAACAGAAGTCACTGCTGCGCAGAGTGAGCGAGGAGAAAAAAAGCCGGGAAAGTGTAGATGTTAAAATTGTAAAATATGAACCCGAATATGCTGCGGCATTTAAGTCCCTGAATCAAGAATGGATCTCTGCTTATTTCGAGATGGAAGAGGCAGACTATAAGTCTTTAGATGATCCGGAAGGATATATTTTAAAGAAAGGCGGCCATATTTTGGTCGCACTATATCACGGTAAACCAGTCGGTGTTTGTGCTTTGATTAAAATGGAAAACAGCGAATACGATTTTGAACTTGCCAAGATGGCCGTATCTCCTCTGGCACAAGGCAGGAATATAGGCTGGTTGCTGGGGCAATCGGCACTTGATTGTGCCAGCAGGCAAGGTGCCAAAAAGATATATCTTGAAAGTAACACCATCCTGAAACCTGCTATTAATCTTTATCATAAACTAGGATTTGAAAAAGTTGCAGGTCATATGACGCCCTATAAAAGGTGCAACATCCAGATGGCTTGTGATATTAGCAAAAAGAATAGATGATATAATAATACCGTTAAAACAGATCGTTCGGGATGTATGAAAATAAGATATCCATTGTCAAACTCAAGGTTCTATGATTAAACAGACCAGTAACCCGTTCATTCTTGCACTCAAAGCCCGTAATCTCACCGTAGAAATCCATCAGCATTCTGCATATCAAATCGTTTTATCGAACGATACTCCATTTAATTCAACGATTAGCGGGATTTTTTATGAACGAATCCACGGTTTTCTGATTAAACCTCATGTCCCACATTTTTGCATTGCAGAAAATGGAACATTAAATGTTTTGAATATAGAACCTTACTCACATATTGGTTTAGAACTGGCGGGCAGATTTAAAGAAGATCAAAATTATATCGTTTTTAATTCTCCTCACGAAACAAATTCCTTCTTTCAGACACAAAATGATAGTTTGGATGTAAATATGGTAGTTGATGCGATGCTGTCCAGGTTACCTTCGATAGATTATGATGCCAGGGTTACAAGAATCGTTGAATATATAAAAGGTAATTATTTTGAACAGAACATAACTCCGCAAACATTTGCTGATATTGTTTTTCTTTCTCCATCCCGCTTGGCCTCACTCTTTAAAAAGCAAACCGGAAGCAGCTTATCCAAATACTTATTATGGACGCGGTTGCGTCAGGCCATCTATCTTATACTTTCTGACAAAGACAGAAGCCTTACTGACATTGCCTACGATACCGGATTTTACGACCTCCCACAGTTCAATAAGTATATGTATGAAATGTTCGGAATGCCTCCCAAGGCCTTAAAACACAATAGTGATCTGATTGACATTTATTAACATCGCATCACCTGTAAGTTTTAATTTTTTCTTACTGATTTGGTATACGCTAGCCAGGTCAACTTTGCTTTTAGAAGAACAGTGATCTGATACAAGTTTGATCATGTCCTTGGGTGCAACTTTGTGATATCATTTTAACAAAAAAAATAATATCATGAAATCCATCGTATATCAAAAGTTCGGCACCACGGACGTATTGCAAATCGTTGAAGAGCCAAAACCTACTATTAAAGCAGATCAGGTATTGGTAAAAGTGAAAGTTTTCTCTGTCAATCCAATGGACTGGAAAATCAGAAAGGGAGAAATGACACTGATGTCGGGCTCTAAATTTCCAAAACACACCGGCACTGATTTCGCCGGCATCGTTGAAGAAATCGGGACTTCTGTCAGTGGTTTTAAAATAGGCGATGAGGTCTTTGGCATAGTAAAAAATATGATGAAAGAAGGCGTTTCAGCCGAATATGTCGCTGTGCCGTCTTCCTTGATTTGGAAAAAGCCATTTAATATCAGCTTTGCTCAGGCTGCTTCTATCCCCGTAGTTGGTACGGCAGCGGTGAGCGCGTTAGAAAAAATGGGTAGCATCAACGCGCAAACCAGCATCCTGGTAAATGGAGCCAGCGGCGGTTTTGGTATGTTTTTACTTCAATTATTAAAACAAAGAAATGCCAATGTAACAGCCGTTACAAGCAGCAAGGGAATTGAACCGGCAAAAAAATGGGGAGCCAATTCCGTGATAGACTACACGAGAGAAGATGTGCTTTCTCACAAAGCCACCTACGATGTCGTCATCGATTTATCAGGTAAAATGGGTTATAAAGTTGCCAGACAAATCATGAAACCCAGGTCCATCTTTTTAAACCCAACACCAAGGCCAATTGAAATTCCCGTATCATTTTTTAAAAATTTGTTTACGGCCAAAAAGCATATTGTAATAATTTCCAGTCCCTCGGCTAAATACACAGATATATTGCTGAATGCCATCGAAAACGGGATAGAGATTGAAATCAATAAAGTTTTTCCATTTGCTCAATACAGAGAAGCTTATCAATATGCTGAGCGAGGTGGCTACATCGGAAAAGTTGCCGTAGAAATAAACTAAGGAGAGATTTTGACCTATTTGAGAAGTGGCCTGCAAAAACATTTTGACTTGAAAAGACCTTGCGGCTAAAATTTCATCAGGCCGGGAATCGCAGATCTTTTTTCCAAATTCTTTCAATTGACTGACCATCAAAATAAGAACAGTGATTTGATACAAGTTTAAATTTTTTGATCACAACATCTTTGCATAGTAATTAATCAAACACAAAAAGAATATGAAAACGAAAATAGTAGTTCTCGGAGCCACAGGAACAGTGGGAAGTAAGATTTCAGAAATCCTTTTAAATCAGGGGCATCAGGTAACATTGATCGCAAGGCACACTGAAAAACTGGAAAAATACCGAAGTCTGGGTGCGGAAATCATTGCAGGGGATATTATTGATATTCAGACGCTGACCAGTGCTTTTGAAAATGCGGATAGTGCATTCGTATTATTACCTGACAATGTAAAAGCTGAAAATACAAGAGCTTACCAGAGACAGGTTACCAGCATCCTGATTGAAGCCATCGGGAAGTCGGGCATCAAATATATAGTCAATATGAGCAGTGTCGGGTCTCACATGCATGAGGGTAATGGTATGATGGCAGGAACCGGTGAGCAGGAAGTCAGATTAAATCAATTGAACAATGTAAACGTATTGCACGTCCGGTCTGCCTATTTTATGGAAAACTTTTTAAGGACCATCGGTATGGTGAAAAAAATGGGGTTCAACGCCACAGCAGCAGATGGAGACCATGCCATACCGATGGTAGCCACGTATGATGTCGCAAAAATTGCTGCCGGGTATTTGGCAAATCTCGATTTCGAAGGTAAAAGTGTCCTTGCCATAATGGGTCCGGAGGACTATACATATAAAGAATTTACCACCATTATTGGGACCGCTATCGGTAATCCGGAACTAACGTATGTGCAATTACCGGTAGAGCAGGTGAAGCAGGCCTTTTTAGGTAACGGGTTTTCAGAAGATTTTGCAGACAATCTGATTGAAATGGGAACAGCCATTAAAACCGGATTTATGAATTATCAAAAAAGAGATGATTCTAATACCACGCTTACAACAGCAGAAGATTTTGTCAGGAACGTTTACCTGCCGCTCTACAACATGTAATAATAAAACTGGCTGTTCACAAAATAATATTTCATGTTTATCCTGGTCTGAAAGTGACTGTCGGAATTTAGTAGAATGTCAGGCACATACTGTATTTCTTACAATTTCAAATCATCTGATAAGCCTCAGACTGAGCGGTTATTTCTGCGGACGAGCGAGTCTCAGGATGAGCTTTGCTTGTTTATGTTAATATCGATGGTATGCTTTTTTTATAGTTGGGGATATACCGGTTTAGCCGGCGTATTGAATTTATCACCACTTAAACAATTATTTACCAATGAGAATTGCATCAACATTTTTGACACTGGCAACCGTAGCAATGTTATCGGGCTGCGGGTCCAAACAAACGGAAACAAAAGATACAACTGAGTTTGCCGACAGTACTAATGAAGCTACCGCTAAAAACACTGGTGCAGACTCAACATCAACCGACCTGGAAGATGACGCTGAGTTTGCCGTCGAGGCTGCGAATGGTGGAATGGCAGAGGTTGCGTTAAGTAAAATAGCAGTAGAAAAAGCTACCGATCCGAAAGTAAAAGATTTTGCTAAACAAATGATTAAAGATCACTCAAAGGCAAATGAAGAACTGAAAACACTGGCTAGTAGTAAAAATATTACCCTGCCTTCGGCGCCAAATGAAGAAAAGCAAAAGGAAGCTGCGGATCTTGGCGGGAAAAGTGGAAGTGATTTTGACAAAGCTTACATATCGCAGATGAATAAAGATCACGAAAAAACCGTGAAACTTTTTGAGGATGCGCAGAAAGATTTGAAAGACGCAGAGTTGAAGGCTTTTATAGAAAAGACACTACCAGTAATCAAAGCGCATGCTGAACATGTAAAAAGTCTGGAAAAGACTAAATAGTTTATATTAGGTGCTTTTAAGGCTGGCGGTCACAGGTTGTGGTCGCCAGCTTTTTTTGTTCATCAAGCTTTGCACGTTGAATAAGGTTACATCCTGATACTGCTGTCACGGTCATTTTCATAAATCTTAGACTTGAATGTAGATACGGATTTTAATTTTCTAGTTAAAGTCCGCCCTGAATTGCAATGGTGTCTGAAGGGTTTTGGTTTTAAAAAGCTTGCTAAACGATTGGGGATATTCGAAACCTAGTTCATAAGCAATTTCGCTGACTGAAATGTGCGTGGTCGATAATCTGTCCTTTGCGCGCTCGATCAGTTTTTCATGGATCAATTGTTGCGTGGTGCTGCCGGTAAGTTGTTTCAGACAATCGCTAACATACTTGGAAGATAAATGTAATGCATCGGCCAGGTACTGCGCCGTGGGCAAACCTTTTTTAAGTTGGTCGGATTCAAAGTAACTGTCGAGCAGTTTCTCAACCTTGTCCAGCAGCTCGCTGCCTTCACTTTTACGTGTGATAAACTGCCTGCCGTAATAACGGTCACAATGGGTCAAAAGCAATTCAATATTAGCAATCCATACTTGCTGACTAAAATTGTCAATCGGCAGCAACGACTCTTTTTGCAACTGGTGAAAAATGTTTTTCATCGTCTCCTGTTCATCTTCCGAGAGAATGAGCGCCTCGTTGACGGCATAGTCAAAATAACCGTATGATTTGATTTTGTTACATAACGGAGAAGCTCTTAAAAAATCCGGATGGATCGATAGCATCCAGCCTGCTTTGGCAAAGGCGAAGTCCTTATCTATAAAGCTTACCTGCCTTGGTGCAAAGCAGGACATTACACCTTCGTCAAAGTCAAATATACTCTGACCGTATTGAATTTTGCAGGGGCAATCTGTTTTCAAGGTCACCTGGTAAAAATCATTGATAAGCCTTGTCCGCTGTTCAATTTTAATAGGTGGGAAATCTTCAAATCTGATCAGGCTGACCAACGGATGCTTTGGCTTGGGAAGCTGCAATAGCTGGTGCAGCTGGGTAATCGATTGAATCTGAACCGTCGTTGTAGTTTCCATATAACAAAGTTAACTATAACTGACCTGATTTTTTCCTGTATGATTTGGCCATGAACCGGGTAATCATTGTATTTGGTAATAAAGCGGCTAACCGGGCACCAAAGCGGTTCCTGCTTCCGGATACATGAAAATGTTTTTTTGCGTACAGTGCTTCTAATAATTCATCAGCCACCTCTTCTGGTGTTTGTGTGGAAGAAGTCTTGTAGTCGGAACTGAGTCCGACGCCTTTTTCATTATTGATCCCAGCTGATTCATTAAAATTGGTTTTAGTCAATCCGGGGGCAAACAGCATAATGTGAATATTGTATGGTTTATATTCCTCGGTCAAAGCCTGGGTAAACGAACGCACAAATGCCTTGCTGGCCGCATAGGTCGCCATGTAAGGCACAGGTATAAACGAGGCCAGTGAGGCAACATTGATGATCGTTCCACTTTTTCGTTCCAACATGGGTTGTAAAAAAAGATGGGTCATCGCCACTAAGGAGGCATTATTCAGTTGAAGTAATTCCAGTTCGGATTGCAAAGATAACGCTCCAAATTCACCACCTGAGCCGATGCCTGCATTATTCACCAATGTTTCGATTTTCCAACCCTGCTTTTGTATCTCCTGGAATATTACAGTGGCAGCATTTGGTTTGGATAAATCAGATGCTATGAATTCAACTTGTACTTTATATTGATCCTCTAATTGTTTGCTGATTTCAGCGAGTTTTTCTGCGTTGCGTGCTACCAACACCAGGTTGTGTTTTCTTGCCGCAAGCTTTCTGACCAGGGCTTCACCAATTCCGCCAGAGGCTCCCGTTACTAAGGTATATGTCATTTTCTTGCATTAGTTTGTTTATGCAAAAAACGATATATATCCGCTATTCACTTGTAATCAAAAGTCGGTACGTTGTGTTCAATTGTCGGGATATCTGATAATATTGATATGAATCTGTTCTCAGTAATTTGTTTATTGTATTTAAATTTACGGTATGCTAAACAAGGAAACCGTATCTCAAAGTCTGTATGATCTTTATAAGAGCATGGATCTGCCGTTGGGGTCCATTGATCCGAAATCGGGGTTTACCGTACATTCCTTAAAGGAAACTTTCAAGACACTTCCTTTTAAATCGATTGCTTACCGTCCTGATTATTTCAGCTTCACTTTTATAAAAGATGCCCACGGCAAATACGTAATAGACGAAATGGAGTTCCTGACCGAGCCGGGAACTATCTACTTTACGAACCCGGGAAACTTCCGGCAATTTGAATGGTACCATATTGACGATGCCTACCTGATTACATTTAAAGAATCATTTCTGAAAGAACATGTGCATCATGATGTGTACAAAGATTTTTCATTTCTGCTGACAGAGACAGTTCAGCCAAAAACACTGCAAGTATCCGAATTTGAGGAAATAGAGCAGTTGTATCGTCAGATTCTGAAAGAACAAGTCGGTAACTCACCGTATAAAAATAAGATTATCGGCAGCTTGTTTGTCGCGTTGCTGTTGAAGATTAAGGAATATTTCTGGCAGGATTATAACCCGATCTATGAAGGTAACCGCGGTTCACTGATCGTTAAAGTATTCAAGCAAAATCTGGAAAACAGTTTTCGTGACCTTTTAAATGGCAAAACTGATAAGATACCACGGGTACAGGACTTCGCCACTTTGCAGCATTTGCATCCCAATTATCTGAGCACGGTCATTAAGACCAAAACAGGCAAGGCCATCAGTACCTGGATTGCAGACAAAACCATCGCTGAAGCCAAATCATTGTTGCAAAATTCAACGACCTCCATCAAAGAAATCACTTTTCTGCTGGGTTTTACCGAGTCTACCCATTTTAGTAATTATTTTAAAAAACACACAAATCTTTCCCCGGCGGCCTATCGCAAACAGCATCAAAATATCTGATCTTAGATATTTGTAAGTAATACTTTAATATCCGTCCTTTTGCAGGGGAGGCCATCTATGATCTTTGTTCTATCAATTTAAAACAAAGAAAACATGAGCAATCTAACAGAAAAAGTGATCCTGGTAACAGGTGCTTCAAGAGGCATCGGGGCGGCAATCTCACACAAATTAGCACAGGCCGGAGCAAAGGTAATCGTCAATTACGCCGGCGGAAAAGAAGCGGCTGAACAAACCGTTAACGACATCATTGCCAAAGGCGGCGATGCCATTGCAATTCAGGCGGATGTAAGTAATGCCGGTCAGGTAAAAGCAATGTTTGACGCAGCCATTGCGCATTACGGAAGGATTGATGTGCTTGTCAATAATGCAGGCGTCATGATCACCAAACTTTTGAAAGATACCACAGACGAAGATTTCACCCGCCAGTTTGATATCAATGTCCGCGGTACGTTTAATACCATGCGTGAGGCCGCAACACGTTTGGCCGACAAAGGCAGTATTATTAATTTTTCAACTTCTGTTAACCGGATCATGCTGCCCGCTTACAGCACCTATGTCGCTACAAAGGCGGCAGTCGAGCAGCTCACCCGTGTATTTTCCAAGGAAGTTGGCAGTAGAGGAATTAATGTCAACTCAGTTTCTCCCGGACCTACCAATACCGAACTTTTCACCAATGGAAAATCACAGGAGGTAATCGACCGGTTGGCATCACTCTCCGCTTTTAACCGCATCGGTGAGCCGGAAGATATCGCACAGATCGTATTGTTTTTAGCCAGTGATGAAGCCAAGTGGATCAATGCACAAAATATAGGCGCCAATGGCGGGATGGCGTAAGGCTGTCATCAATTGGCCGTCAGGCTTAACAAACAATTCATTCATAACATTAACCAGATTACAGGAAAAAACATGAACTCATTAAAAAATAAAGTAGCAGTAATTACAGGATCAGCCAGAGGATTAGGCAAAGCCATAGCAGAACGTTATGCCGCATTGGGCGCCAATATCGTCATCAACTACTCCCGGGACAAAGCATCTGCCGATGAAGTAGTAGGCAATATCAAAGCTATGGGCGTAAAGGTGATCGCTGTGCAGGCCGATGTGAGCAAAGTCGCTGATCTTGAACGTTTGTTTGCCGAAGCCAAAAATACTTTCGGGAAAATAGACATCGTCGTGGCGAACGCGGGTATCGAACTTGTTGAAACGCCGGTTGTAGATTTTACCGAAGAACAGTTTGACCGCGTATTTTCTATCAACACCAAAGGAGCTTACTTCACCATGCAGCAGGCTGCGAGAAATGTGGAAGATAACGGGCGCATCATTTATATTGCTTCCAGCACAACCTCATTTCCTGTCCCCGGGATGGCTGTTTACGGAGGAAGTAAAACTACGCCAAGGTATATGGTTGAAATTCTTTCCAAAGAGATAGGGCATAGAGGCGTCACAGTTAATACGATTATCCCTTTTGCAGTAGACCATTCCGGCATCTTTGCCGAGCCTGACAGTTATCCGGAGCTCCGCAAACAATTGTTGGACAGCTGCCCGATGGGAAGGCTTGCAGAAGTTGAAGATGTAGCAAATGCTGCCGAGTTCTTCGCCAGCGATCTTTCTTCTTTCGTTAATGGACAGCATTTGCTTGTAAACGGTGGTGCAACCAATTAATTTATTTGAATTTTGGCTCATGGCTACCGAGCGCACACGGCAGCCATGAGCCAAAATTGTCAGGTTATCAAAATCATAATGATCACCGGTAAATCATTTTTAATTCAGTGTTTTTATCCGGGCCTAAGGGGAACATAAACATTCAGTTTGGAATGCTGTATCAGTTAAGATATTTTAATTGTGTTGTATTAACTAACTGAAAAGTGCTATAAGTGAAGCGTCTCCATCTTTGGCAACGATAGCTTGGGCAAAACTCTGAAACAGTTCCTAAGTCGTTTTTATCATCAATAAATTTTTTCATTCGCGACTATTTATTTAACAGAACAGGCTATTTTACTCATAAAAATATCCGGACTTTTGTATATCATATTAAGTGTGCATAAAATTATTATTTGATATGTTCAGGGATGATTAAGGGTTGTGCTATCAAGATTTCAATACTATTGCCGAGGTTATTTCCTTTTTTGAACAAATGATGATACTGCGCTCTGCCGTTATAACCGATGAGACTTTAAAAAATACTGACGGTTTTCATCAGGAAAATAATCTGCAATTTTTACTAAATCTTTTTGGCGTTGATGCAGGTGATTAAAATTGAAATTATAAAAATAATATGATGAAAAATAATAAGATAGGAGTTGGCATTATTGGCGCGAATACAACCAACTGGGCATCAAAGTCTCATATTCCCGCACTCAAACTGATACCTGAATTTGATCTTGCAGCTGTCAGTACCACAAGGATGAGTACCGCCAAGGCAGCAGCGGATCAATTTGGTGCGCGGTATGCTTTTGATAATGAATCTGATCTGGTAAACTGCCCGGACGTTGATCTGGTCGTTATAGCCGTTAAAGTACCATATCATTACAAGTTGGTCAAAGCAGCCATTGAAGCGGGTAAAATGATCTATTGTGAATGGCCGCTGGGCAATGGAACTACCGAAGCGCAGCATCTGGCATCGCTGGCGGCTGACAGGGGGTTGCGCACTTTTACAGGGCTTCAGGCAATTTCGTTACCCGAAACGGTTTATCTGAAAAGGGTAATCGCTGAGGGATTGATTGGTGAAGTGCTTTCATCCAGCGTGATAGGATCAGCAGGTGGCTGGGCTTCCTCCCGCACCACAGACGATCTTTATTTATTAGATCCTGCAAATGGAGCCAGCATGATTGAAATCCCTTTTGCGCATACGCTAGCTGCATTTGTTGATGTTTTAAGTGGTTATAAAACCGTAAACGCCGTTCTGGCCCGTCGCAGACAGGAGGTTCCACTTCTGGCAACCGGAGAAAAAGTCCCCCAGCTTACTTATGATCAGATCGTATTGTCCGGCACACTTGAAAATGGATCTGTCGCCAGTATGCATTACAGAAGCGGTATTTCGGCAGGGACAAATTTTCTCTGGGAGATCAATGGGACAAAAGGCGATATTGTCATTACAGGAAATCTGGGTCATTATCAGTTATCAACTGTGCAGCTGCAATACTCTGCGACCGGTAACAAGTTGACCCCGCTAGTTATTCCTGATGACTATTTATCAAAAAGCACAATCATTCCGGACCAGCCGGTTCACGGTATGTATTACGCTTACCAGACTGTTTTAAACGATATTAAAAACAACACCCGGCATTTTCCTGATTTTGAATCCGGCGTTCGCATGCATAAGTTTTTAGACCAAATTTATGAAAGTGCGGCCAGCAAATTGGTTTGAAAAGATGATTCCCAATTATCGTCAGTAAGCACGGCGAAACCACCCCCAGGTGTTTCGGAGCCTCCCGAATTATTAACCAGTATATCCAGGCGACCAAATTTTTCAAGTACTTTCTCGACCACTTGGCTGGTACCGTCCGGTTTGCTTAAATCAGCTACTGAATAAATGTCGGTGGTTTCTTCTTCCGGCTTATTTCACGCAGTAATGATCACTTCAGCACCTGATTTCAAAAGGCGGTCTGAGATGGCTTTACCGGTTCAATTGCTGCCTCCGGTTCCATGATAAGGTTTGAAGTGGGTCTCAAAACAACTTTATTAAAATAACTAATGAATTAGTTTATAAACTAACAAATAAGTTATACATTTAGACCGTATAGTTAAGACGTTATTCATACCATTATCTGAATATTAATTTACGTTGGCTATGATAAGGAATTACATTAAAGTTGCCTGGCGTAATCTGTTGAAGGATAAGTCGGTTTCGTTCATCATGATTTTCGGATTAGCCTCTGGTATAGCTGCCTTTCTCTTAATTGCTCAGTATGTATTCTCTGAATTTAGCTATGATGACTTTCATGCTAATGCTGATAATATCTATCGTATTCAGCTGGATGATTATAAACAGGGTGTTCTGACCAATAGCAGTACAATCAGCTACCACGCCGAAGCTCCGGCCATAAAAGAAGCTTTCCCCGAAGTGGAAAGTTTTGTTCGCCTGCACAGGGCGGATGGCATGATCAGTTACCGAAAACCAACGGGGGAACTGGTAAGCTATCATGAAAAAAGGGCATTTTATGCGGACTCTTCCTTATTCAATGTATTTTCATTCCCATTACTAAAAGGTGACACCTATCGGGTGCTGCGTCGGCCTGAGTCAGTTGTGATTTCAGAAAGGATGGCGCAAAAATATTTTGGTCAGGAAAATCCGATTGGAAAAACGCTTCAGTTAAGTTCAGATTGGCAGGGAGGTGACTACGTAGTGGAAGGCATATTTGCTGATATTCCGGCAAACAGTCATATCCATTTCGATTTTGTTTTTTCCATCCAGAATCTGCTCAAAAATAAACAGTTCGCCTCAGGAGGCTGGTACTGGACTAATTTCTATACATATCTGCTGCTAAAACCGGGTACCTCTTTCAAAGCATTAGAAGGCCGGCTGTCCGGTATTATCGAAAAGCATATTAGCAAGCAACTTAAAAAATATAATATCAGGCAAACGTTTGTTTTACAGCCCCTTACCACAATTCACCTTTACTCCCAAACGGCTTCGGAGGTTGAAGCAAACGGGAATATTGTCGTCGTTTATGTGCTCACGCTGGTAGCTCTGCTGATTCTGGCCATTGGCTGGCTTAATTATATCAATTTATCAACGGCGAGAGGAATTGAAAGAGCGAAAGAAGTAGGACTCCGCAAAGCACTGGGTTCTGGTAAAGCACAACTAATTCAACAATTTTTTGTTGAAGCTCTGGGTATTAACCTGTTATCTGTGTTAATTGGAGTTGGTCTTTTTTTGTTAGCGCATAACATCTTCAATGACTGGATTCAGGCTACAAATGATTTTTCCATGGCTCAAAAGCCAATATTTTGGATTGTATCCTTCTCTGTCATTTGTCTGGGGTTTTTTCTTTCCGGATTTTATCCCGCCTTTATCCTTTCCTCGTTCAAACCAATTACTATTTTAAAAGGGTATTTGCCTAAACAAGCCGGTGGCGAATCGTTCCGTAAAGCCCTGGTAGTGTTTCAGTTTACCGTTGCAATCTTCCTGATCATTGCTACACTGATCATTAATCAGCAGCTTAATTTCATGCAGCAGCAGGATTTGGGGATGAACATCAACCAGAAGCTCATCGTTAAAGCTCCCAAAGTGTTACGAACGGATAGTTTTACGAATGACATTCGGTTTTTTAAGGATCAGATGTTAGCAAGTACGGGTGTGCAGCAGGTGACGACTTCCTCCGAAGTTCCTGGTCAGGAAATTTTCTGGACCGACGAATGGCAACGATTTCATGAGGCTGCCGCTGAGTATAAACTGTGCAGTATGTTGGCTGTTGACGAGGATTTTATTCCAACTTATAAAATCAGGTTGCTGGCGGGGCGAAATTTCAATAAAGAATTAGTGCTTGACAACGAATCGGTTATAATCAACGAGAGTGCGTTGAAAGCTTTTGGCTTCGTTGACGCCGAAGCGGCACTCAACCAGGAAATTGGCAACGTTATTCCCAAAAAGATTGTCGGCGTCGTCAATGACTTCCATCAGCAATCCCTGAAAACGGCAAATCGTCCTATGATTTTTCAGCATATTCCCTGGAATAGTAACTTTCTGACGATTGCGCTACGGAGCAGCAATATCAGGGAATCAATCAGTATGCTGCAAAAATCCTATGAGGAAGTATTTCCTGGTAATGCATTTGAGTTCTTTTTCCTGGATGATCATTTTCAGCGACAATACGAATCCGATGAACGGGTAGCCACTCTGTTCAGCTGGTTCGCGCTATTAGCGATTAGTATTGCCTGTTTGGGTCTGTTAGGTCTGGCTATGTTCATGGCCAGGAATCGCATAAGGGAAATCGGCATACGAAAAGTACTCGGAGCCAGCGTTGTCAGTGTTGTCGTGCTGTTATCCAGGGATTTCCTTAGGCCCGTGGCTATGGCTATTCTGCTGGCTTCCCCTCTTGCCTTGTATGCAATGACCTGGTGGTTAGAAGACTTTGCCTATAAAACGGACATCGGATGGTGGACATTTGCACTGGCAGGTGCGATGGCAACTGGAATTGCCCTGGTAACTGTAAGTTTTCAAAGTGTCAGAGCCGCATTGATGAATCCCGTCCAAAGCTTACGTGGCCAATGAGGTTAAGAAGCTGGCGGCGATTGATCTCTTGTACCGTCGTGAAAGAAATTTGGTAAGAAAATAAATAGTATGTAACTTTTATTCAACTTATCTGATCTTAATTCTTATGAAGATTTTTCTTTATTGTTTGCTAGTCATTATTTGTTTGTCATGCAAAACGTCAGGGGATGATGTAACTAAACAGGATACTGTTCTGGATGAATATCCTGATTGGTATACTTTGAAAGCACCGGTAGATCACCAGATTGTGGGTGCCTGGGGCAATTATAACAAAACGATACTGATTTCTACAATGTTTAAACTTTTTCGCAGCACCGATCAGGGCAAGAAATGGGAACAGGTTAGTGAACAGTCGACCGGAATTATGGGTATCGTACAATATCGGGATACTTTGTTTACCATGAGCGGTTTGTCCAGCCAGTCGAAAGAGAATAAATCTCAACAAATCCTTGTACAGGCAAATAATTATAGCGTAGATGATGGCAAGACCTGGCAAAAATACGTGGCAAGAAATCCCGTATTAGGCGGCCTGCCTGAATTTGATTCACCTGATAAATTTTTAATCAATCCGGTTGTAGCTCCAAATAAGGTAACATATCAGATTAATAGAGCCTTCCGAGACGGACCCAATGTTACATCAGGAGTTTTTGAAACCCCGGGAGTCATTAAATCCACAGGTGAGACAATTGATCTCCCGCAACTTCATCAGATACAAAGCCTTTATTTTGATGATCAGCAACGGCTTTACATTATAGGAAGCGATGCAGTCTGCGGTTCTGGAGACTCGTTTAAGTTTTGTAATAGCAAGGAAGGCAGAGGGGTTATCTATGTTTCCAGGAAATCAATGCCTTAAATTTTTCCTTATACTACTTAAATTTTCGGGTGTAATTCCCGGGTAGGTCAAAAAGTGATGCCAACCGCTATTAATGTAATCCTTACTGATTTTCATTTGCCGTGGTAATTAATTTAAAATTAACCTTTTGTTATAGGCCAGGCTCTTTCTTTGTCGCTTATCGCCATAATCTTGTTAATTATTAAATTCATTAACCGCATCATGAAAAACTTTTATCTGTTGCCAGCACCTTCCTGGCGCATCATTGCAGCGCTTTTGCTTTGCCATTTCATAGTCATACCTGCACATTCAGATACGGGCATATTGCTGGCCGGAACAGCCAAAATTAATATAACCCCCAAAACCAGTGAGCCAATTCATGATTCGGTATATGCCCGTAGCCTGGTGCTGGAAGTGGACCGTCTCAATATAGCTTTTGTAGCGGTTGATCTTGTTATTTTTACAAGTTCCAGGATAAAAAAGGAAAGCTTTGTAAAATATGGAATTTCTCAGGTTATCCTTTCTTCATCACATAATCATTCCGGACCGCTGGTCGATAATAAAATCTTTTTCGCAGAAAACAGTCCGTTTCAAAAATTTTATGAAGATCAAATCATTAAAGTGATTGGAATGGCGGTAAAAAACAAATTTAAAGCCAGGATTTCTGCTGGTAAAAGTATATTTCCCCAGTTAAACTTTAACAGGTTAATCGTGCGTGAGGATGGCCATGCCCGTGAGTCCTGGTTTGAGGACGAGCATTATAAATCTGAAAATCCGGAAAGAATTCCCTTTGGTCCGGTTGATACCGAGCTGGGCGTTATAAAAATAATGAATGACAAAGGGGATACCCGGGCAGTTTTAATGAATTATGCCATGCACGCTGATATCGTTTGTTTTAATTATGCGGTTTCAGCAGATTTTCCAGGCATAGCAGCCCGGAAGGTTGAAGAAACCCTGGGCAAAGATGTTAATTGTCTTTTCATCCAGGGCGCTTCGGGTAACATGGAGTCGTTGCTGATAAGTCCTAGGCGTTCGGGCCCCGACGATAAAATACAAACCAATTATGAGCCTATGGAAAGAACAGGCGAGCTGTTAGCCTGGGAAACCATTAAACTGGTAAAGAAAACAGCACCAGGTCCGGACCGCACGGATATGAAATTCATAACAGATTCTCTGCAATTCACCGGGCGTTATGACAAAAGTCTAAAATTCAACATCCAGTTTTCCAACCTGGTAATTAACAACGACATTTCGATAGCCATTTGTCCCGGCGAATTTTTCGTACAATTTCAAATGGACTGGAAAGAGAAGATGAAACTTGCCGGCGCAAACGGTTTTTTGTTCGGTTATTCATGGACGGGTGGGGGATGGCCGGGTTACATTGGAGACATCCGATCTATGGCATTAGGCGGCTATGGCGCCGACCAGAACCCAAAAGGTATTCAGGTGGGAAGTGGTGAATCGGTAATGAGCAAACAGCTTGAAAATTATTATCGCCTAACCGGGCTTATGAGGCAGCATCCTCCGAAATAATTTTTTTAGATTGTTCCATTAGCATGTCTAGAATGACATTGCACCGATAAAAGAGCCAAATGTTAAACCTTACTTATCATTTTGGCTCCAGGGTTCTCCGATTTCGCCACAGATTCCATATACCGTGATATTAGCTTTGTATTCAATTATTTAAAAGAAGGAAATGACAAAGACAATATTCATCACGGGAGCTTCGGCAGGAATTGGCAAGGCTACCGCAAAACTTTTCGCACAGAAAGGCTGGCATGTAATTGCAACGATGCGCAGGCCGGAAAATGAGAAAGAACTGAATCTTTTAGACAACGTAACTGTACTGCCGCTGGATGTAACAAACCTGGAACAGATTAAAGAAACGACGCAGAAAGCACTGATGTTAGGCCCCATTGATGTCGTTTTTAATAATGCAGGTTATGCTTTGCTGGGTATACTGGAAGCGATATCGGATGAGCAGGTGGTCAGGCAGATGGAGACAAATTTCTTTGGTGTAGTTAGGGTGACCCAGGCATTTATTCCCTATTTCAGGGAGAAAGGTTCCGGGCTTTTCATTACCACCGGATCTTCTGCCGGCTTAATGGGATTTCCTGTAAGTTCCATGTATGATGCAAGCAAATGGGCTTTGGAAGGTTGGAGCGAAAGCTTATCTTACGAATTGAATGAAATCGGAATAGGTATTAAAACCATAGAACCAGGTTTGGTTGCAACTGAGATCGGAGACCGGTCAGTAATCGTTTCCCATCCGGCCTACCAAAGTTTGATGGATAAATTTATGGCACTTATTGCGCACGGTGAAAATGTTACTACGGCAGAGCAGATCGCAGAAGTAGTTTATGGTGCTGCTACGGATGGTAGCGACACTTTGCGTTATGTATGCGGCGAAGATGCCATAAACCTTTACAGCCAGCGGCTGGCAAATGGCGACGAGGCTTTCAGAGCAGGAATTAAACAAATGCTTAGTGCCAATCAGCAAATTTAAATTACTTTGCCGGTAGATATCTTTGATGATATTTACCGGCAGGATTTAATTATGGAACAGAGAAATAAATTACAGGTCTTTCATTCAATTACAGAAATGCAGCGCATTTTTGGTTTACCCAAACCATTGCATCCGCTGATCAGCATGCTCGACTACAATAAAGTAGAAATAACTTCTGAGATGCTGGCACATCCTTTTGTGATGGATTTCTACAATATTACTTATAACGAATCGGCAGGCTGTCGGATGAAATATGGACAAACCGTTTATGATTTCGAGGAGGGCGGTATGTTTTTTACTTCACCGGGCCAGCCTTTGACCGGTATACAAACAGGAGACTCCCGTTCAGGTTTCACCCTGCTGATTCATCCCGATTTCTTGCGGAATTATACCTTGGATACGAAAATAAAAAGTTATGGGTTTTTCTCTTACTCGGTCAATGAGTCGCTGCATCTGTCGGCAAAAGAGCAAGTCATAATCACAACAATTGCTAAAAACATTGGTGACGAACTTGAAACGGCGATTGATGATATCAGTCAGGATGTGCTTATATCGCAGATTGAACTGTTATTGAATTACAGTCACCGCTTTTACAAGCGACAATTCATTACCCGCAAACCACTGAATAATGCTTTGCTGGAAAAGCTGGATAAAATACTTGATGACTACTTCAATGACAAAACGGCCTTAATGAATGGCTTACCCTCGGTACAGTTTCTTGCCGGACAATTAAATATATCACCAAAATATTTAGGCGATATGCTCCGGACGCTGACCGGGCATAATACGCAACAACACATACATATCAGGCTGATCGAAAAAGCAAAGGAAATTTTGACCATAAGTGATCTAACCGTCGGTGAAATTGCCTTTCAGTTAGGTTTCGAGCATCCGCAATCATTTAGTAAGTTGTTTAAATTAAAGACCAATTTATCACCACTGGAATTTCGAGCCAGCTTCAATTAAAACTTCTCTACAGGAATACCGATGAGATTTAAATCTTTTTCCAGCTCCGGGCGGATGACTGCATCACATTTATTGCACTTGTGTAGGGGTGTTGAATCGTTGTATGAACTTCCTTTTTTACCGTTAACTCAGTATTGGCCTAATAACTATCTGATTACATCCAGGTTACAACGATTATATTTAATTTTGAATGAGAGACATGGGATAACAATATTGGTTATCGATCCAGGGTTTTTTACGGTAAATCAAATATTACATTTTAACTTTCAACCTGGCTTTTTCATGAAAAAATTTTCCGTTTTCGTTTTTTTCTCATTTCTTTTTCTTCAAAATAATACTGTATATGCCCAGCACATATTTCTAAAGGCGGGTGATCTTACATTGAAAGGCAGCTTGTTTACTAATTATGAAAATTATGTTGAGCTTACCGGGGTGCAGTTAGGTGCTGACGCGGAAGTTTCTGTAATTAAGGGCGCTGGTGCTGCGGTTGGAAAGGCAAATTTCGATGCTATCGTTATCACCAAAAGTGTAGACATATTATCGAACGAATTAATGAGAAACATTGCGGCAGGTAAATCAATACCACTTATTGAAATTATCACTACAAACAAAGTTGGGCAGGTTGAACGCGTGGCGCATAAGATTGAGCTCAAAAACGTTTTTGTAACCAAAATCGCTAATGCCAGTGCAGAAGCATGCCCCGGGGACTGTGGAACTGTTGCTGAAAGTGTAAGTTTTGTATACAAAGCGATAAGAATTACCACTTATTCAATCGACTCCAAAACAGGTGCGTTTGTTGCAAACCCAAATCCGTTTGAACTGGATATTTCTTCGATGACTGCGACTTTTTGATTTGTTTAATACTTAAATCCAAATCAAATATGAGCTTCAAAATTTGTCTGGCTTTATTTTTACTCGCCGGAGTAGCCAGTGGACAATCTCTTCCTAAGTCCCGCGCGCAACAAACTGCGGAGAATCTGGTAGAAAGAACAACAGCCGGTTTCTTTGCTATTAATACATTAAAGACACCATTGTTAAGTACCGACCCTTGCTCAATGATTGTGCCCTGCGTACAAAAGCCTCTGCCGGTAACTTTGCTGAGCTTCTCGGTTGAGCGTATTGATGACACCCACGTCATGCTTCTATGGCAGACGAGTGAAGAAGTGAACAATGATTATTTCCAGATCGAGAGAACAGTTAATCCAATTGCTGGTTTTCAGGTAGTTGGTAAGATTAAAGGAGCAGCATCTTCAAAGTCCACAGTTAAATATCAAACAATTGATCCGAACGATAATTCAGAATATACCTATTATCGCCTTAAACAGGTTGATTTGGACGGTACCTTCGAATACAGTTCCATTGTGGCAGTAAAGGGAACAATGGTGCCTTTTAGCATCGCAGCATTTCCAAATCCGGGTCAAGTCAAGACGATATTGTTCAAAGTCAATGGCATGAAGGCCCCTGAGCAGCTGGAAATAACCATTTATGATCTGTCAGGCAAAGTTGTTTATCACAATGGCAGTCAGGTGGCATCAGCAGACCAGCAATACTTAAATCTTCGTCTGCCAAATTTATCACCGGGAAAATATACTATAAAAGTTCAGAGCAAACAGGATTTGGGGGTAAGTTCATTTGTGGTTGTACCGTAATTTTTAAATATATACAAACAAAGCTTCGTCAGACAAAAATATTCTCTCTTCAAACGCAATTCTAATCATCTTTCTATTCCGCCTTACACGCAGCGACTAAGCCAAGTCAATAGCTCAGTTTTAAAAAAAACTATTCGTATAATGAAAAATTATATTGATTCAGTGCACTTATTAATCATTTATTAACTATTTCTTAATAGCTCCGCCCTTTCTTTGGCCTAATCGTTCGGCCGAATAGATCTCTTACCCAAACAATTTCAATCTGACAATCCTGAGGGAGCAGGTAAAACTGCCACTTGCCGGACTGCCTAAAAACCCGTATCCAAAACCCAAATGCCTATGACAAAAATTATTTGACCAAAACGCCGACTTTGAATTAAGAATAACTACTCACCAATTAATTTTTATGGAAAATCAACCTTTATTAAAAAAAAGAATAAAGGCCTGGATGAAAGTGTTACAGCTGGTCATGATGGCATTTGCTATGCAGCTTTCTCCTCAGGTCTTCGCACAAAATCAATCTGCCGGAAGCGGCGAAATTTTAGTATCCGGTGAAATCGATGATGAGAAAAACCAGCCCGTACCTGGCGCAAGTGTGGTACTGAAAGGATCTATACAGGGTACTACAACGGATGCAAATGGAAAGTTTTCGCTTAGTATTCCCAGATCAGGCGCAACGCTGGTTATGAGTTTTCTTGGTTATAAGAGACAGGAAATTGAGGTTGGAAACAAAACCTCTTTCAAGATCAAACTGGAACCAAGCACAGACGAGCTTCAGGAAGTTGTCGTTGTCGGGTATGGAACCCAGCGCAAGCAAACCCTGACTGGCGCAATTTCCAATATTGTTTCAGATGCGATCAAAACCACCACCCATACCAGTTTGGCGCAGAGTCTTCAGGGTAAAATAGCTGGTGTGCAAATCCGCCAGAACTCGGGCGAGCCGGGTTCATTCAGCACAAGTATTAACATCCGCGGGTTTGGCGAACCGCTTTATGTGGTAGACGGTGTTGCGCGTGATGGCGGTTATGAATTTCAAAAAATAAATCCGGATGATATTGAAAGCATATCGGTATTAAAAGATGCTTCCGCTGCAATATTTGGTATCCGGGCAGGTAATGGTGTTGTGATTGTGACGACAAAAAAAGGAGCGAAAGGTAAACCCAAATTTAGCTACAACGCTGTTTACGGACGGCAAAGCCCTACCGATGTTCCCGCTATGACCAATGCGTATCAATGGGCGCAGATGCGTAATGACGCTGCCAGAAATCTGGGGGAGAATCCGGTTTATACTTCCGAGGAGGTCGAGAAATTCAGGACCGGTGCGCCAGGGTATCAAAGCACCGATTGGTATAAGCAGGTTTTAAACAAATCAGCTTCACAAACACAGCATTTCATTTCCGCATCCGGTGGTGAAGGCGCCGCGACTTATTTCACCAGTTTCGGTTATCAGAACGAAAACGGGCTTTTGAAAAGCAATGACATGGGTTATAAAAAATATACTTTCCGTACCAATGTCGGTATTGACCTGACCAAAAACCTGAAAGCGGATTTGATCCTGTCCGGGCTTTATGACAAAAGAAATCAGCCTGGCGACAACTTTTTTAATATTTACAAAGGGACGCGTATTGCCTTACCAACGGAAAGACCGTACGCTAATGATAATCCGAAATATCCTGCGCTGTTGAGCGGCGGTTATAATCCGGTTGCGTTGGCTGATGGTGCTTTGACAGGTTATAATGAGGAAGCCAACAAGTTTTTCCAGTCAACCTTTGCTTTGACCTACACCGTACCTTTTGTAACCGGATTGAGAGTAAAAGGTCTTGTTGCATATGACAGCAATAATTACCGGGCAAAATCGGTTTCAAAAAGCTATAATCTCTACACCTATGACGCTGCGACAGATAAGTATACCGCGCATCAGCAGCGTAATCCTTCACGGATCGGTAATAATTTTTCGGATAACAACCGGGTTACTTTTCAGGGACAATTGTTTTACAACAGGGTTATTGCAAAAAACCATAATCTTGGCGCAACGCTGGTATACGAGCAGCAGGAATCCAAAAACAGATCGGCCGGGCTGGGAAGAGAATACGCGTTTTTTACAAACGACCAGATCGATCAGGCTGGTTTGAATAACCAGACCACGAGCGGAAACGAAAGCGAATATGCAAGCCAGTCGTATGTGGGGCGTCTTAATTATGATTTCAAAGAAAAATATTTACTTGAAGTGGCGGCCCGTTACGATGGTTCTTACCGCTACCACCCGGATAGAAGATGGGGATTATTCCCGGTAGTTTCAGCCGGTTGGCGGATTACGGAAGAGTCATTCATGAAGAAAATTCCATTCGTCTCGACACTAAAATTAAGAGGTTCGTATGGTTTGGTGGGTGCTGATGCGGGTGCACCGTTTCAATATGTTCCCGGATTTTCGCTCAGCGGTGGCGGCGGTTATGAATTCAACAACGGAAACTATACCACCGGAGCAGCTTCTCCGGCCATTGTCAATGAAAAGCTTACCTGGTTTAAATCGAAAATCCAGGATGTGGGTATTGATATCGGGCTTTGGGATAATAAAATTGACCTGACCGTGGATGTTTACCAAAGAGATCGCAAAGGATTGCTGGCCAGAAGAAATGTGTCATTGCCCAACACTTTTGGCGGAACCCTGCCTGACGAAAACCTGAACAGCGACCGTGTGAAAGGTATTGAATTCACGGCAGGATATAGCGGACAGATCCGCGATTTCAAATATGGCATTACCGGAAATTTCAATTTTGCCCGGACGATGAACCGTTATATTGAAAGAGGAGATTTTTTGAGCAGTATGGACAAATGGCGCAATGGAGGCGCAAACCGCTGGAATGATGTGGTTTGGGCTTATCAGCTGGAAGGTCAGTTTCAGAATAAAGATGAAGTCATTTATGCGCCGATCCAGAATGGAGATCTGGGCAACACGCGCGAGCTGCCAGGTGATTTCAAATATAAAGATGTCAATGGAGACGGGGTGATAGACGGAAATGATGCGATGCCATTATTCTTCGGCGGAGATCCAAAAATGTATTACGGGCTTACTCTGAACGCTTCTTACAAAGGTTTTGACTTCATCGCCTTATTTCAGGGATCAGGAAAATACAGCGTCCGTTTTCGTGAGGTTTATGCAGAAGTATTCGCATTCCGTGGAAATACGCCTGAATACTTTTATGACAGATGGCATTTGTCCGACGATAACCAGTGGACACCCGGCAAGTGGCCAGCTTCACGATTCAACTATAATGTGGGTGCCATGTATGCGGAAAGTTCTGCCTGGCGGAAAGATGCTTCTTATTTGAGATTTAAAAGTGCGCAGCTGGGCTATACTTTCAAGCAGGGATGGCTAAAAAAAATCGGTATCGAGGAAGTCCGTTTGTATGGAAATGCTCATAACATTTTCACCTGGGCAGATCCTTTCGTAAAACCATTTGACCCTGAAAAAATCGAAGGTTTGTTTGGTGCCGGACTCACTTATCCGGTAACCAGAAGTTACAACTTTGGTATAAATGTTAAATTCTAAGCACGAGAAAAGATGAAATTATTTAGATATATCATGCTGCTTCCCATTTTGTTTTCGCTGAGCTGCGGAGATGTTCTGGACAAACAGCCTTTGGATAAGTTGCAGGGAGAGAATTTGTTTTCTAATCCCGAAGGTGTCAAACTTTATATGGCGAACCTTTATTACCAGCTGCCGATTGAAGATTTTACATTTTTCAGACAGGGTTTTAACTGGAACACGGGCGATCCGAACAACGGAGGATTTGCGCCTGCGATGGTCACAGATGAAGCAGTGCATACAGAATTTGGTGATTTCATCGGCAATGATGATTTTCAGTGGTGGGACCAGGGATACAAACTGATCCGGGATACCAACATTCTTATTGACATCATCCCTACGCTGGCTGTGTCGCAGGATGAAACCAAAGCGCTTGTCGGAGAAAGTGCCTTTATCCGTGCTTATGCCTATTTTGCTTTGGCAAAAAGATATGGCGGAGTTCCTTTAATTACCTCAGTTCAAAAATACGAGGGTGATGTAGAAGCGCTGAAAGTACCAAGAAGCACTGAAAAAGAAACCTGGGATTTTGTTTTGAAAGAATGTGATCTGGCCATTCAAAACCTGGGCGAATCATGGCCGGCCGGCGAGAGAAGAGCAACAAAATGGGTCGCTTATGCGCTGAAATCCAGAGCGGCCTTACATGCGGCATCGCTGGCGAAATATGGAGACAGGGCTCCGATTTCAGGCACAGCAGTTGACCAAAAACTGGTAGGTATGGATAAGTCAGCAGCAGCGGAATATTACAGGGCAGCCATTGAAGCCAGCGAAGCACTCATCAGTTCCGGTAAATTTTCCCTTTATAAACCAACGCCGGCATCTCCGGAAGAAGCGGCCGAGAATTACAGAGAACTCTTTGAGGACCCGAACATTGCGCCAAACGAGGCCATATTTATCAAAGGTTTTGCAAGACCAGGTGCCGGTACCGGACATAATTATGGAATCTGGTATCAACCCAATCAGACAGCAAATGGCTGGCCGCATCCCGGGCGTATGAACCCGACGCTTGATCTGATCGATGCTTATGAAAGTTATACGGATCCAGGAAAGAGTGCGCCGGTTGTGACATCAGAGTCAGCTAATGATATAAATGACTATAACGGATTTAATGCGTCAAAAAATTACAAACGTTATGATGATCCGGCAGGCATTTACAAAGACAAAGATGCGCGGCTCTGGGCCACGGCTATCTTGCCAGGCACTGCGTGGAAAGGTCAGAAGATTATTATCCAGGCCGGGTTTGTGAAACCGGATGGTAATCCGCAGCTTTTCGGCGGAGAGCCTGTCACAGCGAATGGAAAAACATACTATCCGTATGGCGCAGCTGACCGCACACAATATTCGGGCTTCGATACCTGGGGCGGAAACAATACGCGGACGGGTGTGAGCTTCAAAAAATTTCTGAATGAGGGCACCAACGTGGCTCCGGGCTGGAACCAGACGGTATCAGACTGGGCAGATTTTCGTTATGCAGAAATCCTTTTGATCTATGCGGAAGCAATCGTGGAAAGCGGTTCTGCAAAAACGGATGCAGGCACAAAAGCCTTAAATGACATCCGCCGCCGGGCAGGTCATACCAAAGACATTCCTTTGAGCATTGACAACGTGATCCGGGAAAGGCGGGTGGAACTGGCCTTTGAAAACAAGCGGTTCTGGGATCTGATAAGACGCCGTGAGTATCATACGCTGTTCAACAACTCCGTTCGCCATGCTTTGATACCGGTACTTGACCTACGGGTTTCGCCGGCTAAATACATTTTTATCCGCCAGACAATCCAGCGTTTGAATCCAGCCACTTTTGATTACAGACAATATTACAGGTCCATTCCCGGCATAGGTTCAAACGGCCTGGTTCAGAATCCACAATACTAGGAAGGTTGACAAATCTTAAAAAGGAAATTATGATGAAAAAGATAAAATTATATATACAGGCACTGCTTTTGGTTTTAACTATAAATGCCTGTAAAATTGATAATTATCCGGCTCCGGATGCTGGTTTACACGGAACATTTCTGGATATTGATACCAACGAACCTGTTGAGCAGGATATCATCCGCGGCAGCACGATTGAATTTATTGAGCACGGATATGCTTCCCAGACCAAGCAGGTGATGATCGTTAAAAATGACGGAACTTACCGCAACGACCTTATCTTTTCAAACACCTATACCATCACACCGGTCCGTGGAAATTTTGTTCCCGCCGAACCTCAGGAAGTAGATGTAAAAGGTGAAACCCAGTTAGATTTCAAGGTTCAGCCCTATATCCGTGTGAAAGATGCCAAAATTGAAAAAGTCGGCACAAAGGTTGTAGCTACCTTTAAATTGCAGCAGACAGTAATCAATAATGTTAAAAAAATTGGATTGTACGCACATCCTGAACCTGCTGTCGGTGAGCCGATGCGGACCGTTCTGGCTGACCAGGACATTAATGCGGTTATTGATCCCAATAAAATTTACACATTGGAAATTGATCTGCCGTCCAACAGCAGTAATCTGAAAGCCGGAGGCCAGTACTTTTTCCGTGTGGGTGCCTTGATTGATGCGCCGGAATCTAAATTTAATTATGCCAAAGCGGTAAGACTTACTTTGTAGCATCAGATTGCCGGCCTGACATTTGGGCCGGCAATTTTTATGTTAAAATTACTTTTGTAAATCCAAATCATACCCACAAATGAAAATCTTGAAATTCCTCTGCCTTTTTTCGATTCTTTCTATCAGCTGTAAAGTGGTTGAGGAGAAAAAGACAGATTTTCCCACACCAGCTGAAGAAGTAAGATATGATCAGACCGGAGTTTTGTTTCCAAGTTATAAAGGTCTGGTGATGGCCGGATATCAGGGCTGGTTCACCACAGAAGGCGATGGCGCTGGCCGTGGCTGGCATCACTATCAAAAAAACGGCAAGTTCGAGCCAGGATTTGCCTCCATCGATTTTTGGCCTGACGTCACAGAATATATTAAAACGTATACAACGGCTTTCAAATACAAGGACGGTGAAAGCGCAAAAGTTTACAGTCCTTATGATGAAGAAAGTATTGACCTGCATTTCAAATGGATGAAAGAGCACGGTATTGACGGGGTGTATATGCAGCGTTTTGTAAGTGAGGTTAAAGGAGAAAGTGGAAAAAAACATTTTAATCAGGTACTGACAAATGCGATTAAAGCATCGAAAAAATACGAACGCGCTATCAGCATCATGTACGATCTGAGCGGGTCCACGTCTGCTGACATGGATTTTATTATTAAAGATTGGGAAGAATTACAGACGCTTTTTAAACTTTATGACAACAAGGAAAACCCGACCTATCTGCGCCACAACGGCCGTCCGCTACTGGCCATATGGGGTGTGGGATTTAATGACGGACGAAAATACACGATTGCAGATATTGAAAAACTGGTAAACTCAATCAAAGGCCCTACGAAGAAAACATCCATTTTACTTGGTGTTCCCTATTATTGGCGCACGCTTACAAAGGATACTGAGAATTCGGCAAGTCTTCATACGCTGATCAAAACAGCGGATGTGATCATGCCCTGGGCGGTTGGCAGATACAACGCATCAACCTACGCCAGCGTGGCCGGAGCAACTTTGCCAGGCGATATTACCTGGTGCAAAACAAACAAAATTGATTACGCCCCACTTGTTTTTCCTGGATTCAGCTGGGGGAATCTGAAAAATGATAAAACATTATATAATCAGATCCCGAGGGCAAAAGGCGACTTCCTCTGGCAGCAGATTGCCGGAGCAAAAATGTCCGGAGCGGAAGCATTGTATGTAGCCATGTTTGATGAAGTGGATGAGGGCACAGCCATATTTAAAACCAAAAAAGAAGGTGAAACGCCACTGAACGGTGATGGGAAATTTGTAGGTATTGAACCGGATATTGATTCTGATTTTTACTTATGGCTTACCGGTGAAGGAGCAAAATGGTTTCATGGTGCAAATGGGTATAGTGCTCAGAAACCTGCCAGGATCAAATAATAATCTGATTTGTTTCACGCAAAACTTTATCAGTTTCCGCCGTAATAATTTGTGTAAACTTCTAACAATAAAATCCGGCAACGATATCGATGCCGGATTTTATTGTTAGCTCGTAATTACGATTATTGTTTCAAAAACTTTCGTTCGGTCCCGTTAAACTTTACGATGTAGATGCCTGTCGCCCAATTGCTGACATCAAGTTCCACAGTCAGCTTTTCAGGGTTTGAAGAGTACATTTTCCTGCCGTTCATATTGACAATTTGCAGGTTAAGTATTTTCTGCTCCGAGCTGATTGTCAGCTTTCTTGATGCCGGATTGGGATACACTTTTATCATATCATCAGAGATTATTTTGATCGTTGCAATCCTGCTCAACGCACTGGTTTCATCCAGATCAACCATTTTCAGACGGTAATAATAAGTACCTGACGGAAGGTTTAGGTCAGTGAAATTGTACTGCTGTTTTGAGGACGAATTATTCCCGGCTGTAACCTTTCCGATTCCTGCGAATGTTTTTGCGTCTGAACTGCGCTGAATTTCGAAATGCGAACTGTTAACTTCTGTGGCCGTTTCCCATCGCAGCTGTGCTGAATTTCCTTCCTTGCTTGCTGTAAATTCCGTCAAGGTTACCGGCAGCGGATTTCCTGCATCAGTCGTGACAGGATTAGGGAAGAGGGGAACTGACAAACTATTGGTTGCCCTGCCAGCCAGTACCTTTTTTGTATAACCGGCTATTCCCAGATACCAGTCCGGCGTCAGATCATAACCATCCGCGTCCAGCGAAAGATACCAGGTGTCTCCACCCTTGGGCGTATGAGCAGAAAATTTCGCCATTTTGAAAAAAGATGTAGCCTCATCTACCTCATCAAACATCGCGAGATAGATCATTTTCGCTCCTTCATTAATGACATTTTGAGACTGTTGCCAAAGAAAACTCCCTCCGTTTCTGGGGATTGAATTCTTGATCGCCGCAGAAGGATTGTTTCTGACCGTTTGCAGATTGAACCAGGAAAACCCCGGGAATATTACCGGCATATAATCAATTCCTTTTGGTTCGAGATAAGCCATATCGGGCCTTACCGTATTGATCGCAAAACTATTGGCCCCGCTTTCATCACCATAACGACCAACCGACCAGGGACTAACAGCATCCAGCATGTCATAAACAGCCAGCCACTCGGCAGAATGAGAGCGCCAGTTGTCATTTAATCCGCCCATGACCGTTGCTCTGTATTTAGGATCATCGGTTGGATCAGCCGGATCTCCCTCCCTAAACCATCTGACCAGTTTTTCCGAACGCGCGGCGGTCGCTTCCGGATCAGAGGCCAGGCCCAGCCCCCAAAGTGCGACAAGTGGTTTGCCTTTATGCCACAAATAGCTGTCTTCCGAAGTCACGCCAAGGTCATCTACAAGCCTTTTCCAGTCCGCAATTATGGCTTCGGTTGAAGTGGCGTTGGCGCCTGAAAGATCATACATAATCGAATAAACCCGTTTGTATTTACTGCTGGCGGTCTGCACATTTTCAATCACCTTATCAAAATGACGGTGCACGCGTGTGTCCGTCGTTGTGGCATAACCAAGGAAGCGCTGCTGGAAAACCCCATCTACCTCATTTTGCTGCATCCACTTAAAGTGCTCATCAACAGTGTTGTAGTTATAGCTTGAAAATAATCTGGCCGGACTTCCATCACTGTATGTCATGGTGGTTGGAACGAGTTCACTTGGAGGATAATCTGCCTGGTATGGCCACATGTCCACGGTCGCCGTACTATGCTGCGGTGCGCCGCTGAACCAGTGAAGCCACCACTCATGCGCCGGCTGACCATCCGTTGGCAGGCCAAACCAGCCCTGATAACCAAACATCACTTTTCCGTTCAGTGTGTTTGTGGATGGATCAGCCGTGAGCATTGATTCGGGCTGATAAAACTCAATTTCATCAATTTTAGCCGTGATTGAAGCAGAGAGCGGCTGATTAATCCTGAGATAATTGATGGCACTCAGATTGGGGTTACCTTGTTTTGCAGCTTCGGAAATTTTCAGAAAAACATGATTCCAGCCATTCAGGAGTTTCTGGCCTGACATATTCCATCTGTATTCATCTGTTCCGCTCTGTCCGGATGAAGAGAATACGATACTTCCTGCACCTGTAAATTTGGAAATATCAGCTACATACAACCAGAATTTGATCAGCCCATCCGTTTCATTTACAGTTGAATTAAATACGGAAGCTGGTGCAAATATAAACCAATCCGATCCGGAACCTGTTTTGGAAATGGATGCTGCACCCAGGATTTTATTACCGTTATCGACCTGGATAGCATCCGAACCGGACCATCCCGTATTCTGATCAGCATTGTTAAAGATATGGGCGCCGGAAAGCTCACTTCCGTTATAACCTTTGGTAAATCGCATGTTGTCAATCTTGATAACCACGCTTTCTCCGTCATTAATGGGCTTGTAATATCTGAAAAAGTTGATTGCCGACAAATCTGGATTACCGGATTTTCCTGCGCCGCTCAACCGTAATACCACATTATTCCAGCCATTTCTCAGATTGACACTGCCCGTTCCCCAGTTGTATTCATCAGTATCCGGGCCACCTGAACTGGTAAGTTCAAACTGGCCGTCGGATGTTGAGAACTTTGTAATGTCAGATACAAAAAGGGAGAATTGTAAATAGGAGATTGTAAGTTCACCGGGGAGAATACCCGTATTAAGCGGTGTCGCGAAATTCTTGCGGAAACGCTCTGTATTACCACCTTCGGATTTTATGGAGGCCAGCCCCTGAACGGGATTGTCTGTATCTAGACTAAGCGCATTACCACCTCCGCCCCAGCTGGAAGTCGATTCACAATCGTCGATCAGGACTACCTGCGCATGTCCTTCCAAAAAGAACATTAATAATAAACTGAGTAAAAAAAGTTTTTTCATCCGTCGAAAAAATTAAGGTGAATAGTGATTTTAACAAAGGCTAGGTTTGTGGCGTTTTGTAATGTCAAATCTATCCGGACACCTATAATTTTTTCTTAATTATAACTTAACAAAGAAAAAATATTGAATTTATTTTTAAGCTGATCAAAATCATAGCTATTCCCGGGACATTTTAATTTTTTAATAATTTTTTTTAAATCAGATACAAACCGAATTCAATTGAAGATTCAAAGCAGTAATATGGCGTGTAATTTGCAGGCGTAGATCAGTTAGAAATGGTAACCTTTGCCCTTTGAGTAATAAACGTATATCTACCACAGTAAACCCATATTCGCGCCCATGAAAACCATTCAAAATAGTTACGATGCAGTGATAATCGGTTTCGGAAAAGGAGGCAAAACATTGGCTGCTTTTCTGGCCAAAGAAGGATGGAACGTTGCGGTCATCGAACAGTCTGCGCTTATGTACGGGGGAACGTGCATCAATATTGCCTGCATCCCGACCAAGTCGCTGGTGCATAGTGCGGAAACAAGTGTGCCTTATCATGAAGCTGTTAATGAGAAAAACCGGTTAATAACATCACTCAGGCAACGTAACTTTGAGATGGTCGACAACCAGCCCGGCGCGACGGTGATCACCGGAACCGCAACTTTTGTGTCGCCCCGACAAATGTCGGTACGTCTGGCGGATACCGGCGAAGAAGTATTTATTGAAGCTGAGAAAATATTTATCAATACAGGTGCAAAACCCGTTGTTCCCTCCATTCCGGGTATTGAGCAAAGTCAGCGTATTTGCACAAGCACAACACTGATTGACCAGATGTCTCTGCCTGAGGAACTGGTGATTATTGGTGCAGGTTATATTGCGCTTGAATTCGCGAGTATGTATGCGCAGTTCGGTTCCAGGGTAACATTGCTTGACCGTTCCGCCACATTTTTGCCGAATGAAGACAGAGATATTGCAGATGCGATTAAGATCATTTTATCTTCCAAAGGAATCAGGTTAGAACAAGGTGCACAGATTGATAAAATAATCCCCGGCGAAACCGCGGATACTATCGTTTACCACCAGGGAGAAATACAAAAAGAAGTTTCAGCCACCGCTATTCTGGTCGCTGCCGGTCGCCGGCCGGTAACAGAAAACCTGAACCTTCCTGCTGCGGGTGTAGAGCAGGAAGAGAGAGGTTACATCCGGGTAAACGAACATTTGCAAACGACAGCTGAAAACATCTGGGCGATCGGCGATGTGAATGGCGGGCCGCAATTTACCTACATATCCCTAGACGATTTCCGCATTATCCGTAGCCAGCTTTTTCCCAAATATGGACCGCATACAACGCTCGACAGAAAATACGTAGCGTCTTCTTTGTTCATTACACCGCCTTTGTCACAAGTCGGATTGCGTGAGCATGAAGCCATTGAGCAGGGTTACCGGATAAAAGTTGCCAGTATTCCGGCAGCAGCCAGTACGCGCGCTCAGATTTTAAGACAAACCGAAGGTGTTCTGAAAGCCGTCGTCGATGCGGATACGAGCAAGATACTTGGCTGCACGCTGCTTTGTGTCAATTCCAGTGAACTGATCAACCTCGTGCAAGTGGTCATGCAAGCCGGACTGGACTACAAGATTTTGCGGGATACGATTTATACGCATCCATCGAGCAGCGAAATATTTAATGATCTTTTTGGCAAAATATAAGTTATGAATGCACTGAGGTTGTTTTTAGGTTGAGAAAATCTCCTGCGGGCTTTTGCTTTTGGGGGATATTTTGGTTTGGGAGAGGTTTTGTTGTTGGTTGTATCTACCGTTTAATAAAAATTCTTTTTGATTTCGTGTGAACAGAAACGCGGATTTTGTTACTTGTAGAAATAATATAAACCTTCTATGAATATGACAACGTTACTGAAAATTTCAACTAAGCTTCTTTTTGCAGGTTCCACCCGGAAAATTCTGCATCATCCGTTTTCTATTTTTATTTAGGTGGTAAGTACCGGAAAGAATTGGGCTATCGTAGGATTCGCTATCGGGACTTTCGTTGGTCTGCGCCGAAATAGCGAATCAATAAAAACTGGTTACATTTTGCCTTATTATCTCTTTGGTTAGTAACAATATTATAATATAGTACGATTATACTTTTGCAAATTATACAGTTATAGGCTATGTTGGGACAACCATCCGACAATAAGTCAAAACAATAAATTTTATTAAGATATGACCAAACAAATCTTTAAAAACACACTCAAAGAATTTGCTTTCATAGTATTTATGGTAGCAATGATATGTTGTAACTCTAACAAAAAAGCAGATGCGAAAGTAAGTTCAGCCGCAATTTCTGAAAATGAAAGCATTCCGGATTCTATTGTTAAGTTTTTAATTATTTCGGCTTCCAATGATTTTCTTAATCATCAACCACCGAAACCTATTGATTTCCGGAATGTAAAAATTGGCTATATTGAATCACCAAACAGTGTAAAGACTTTTGTCTTATGTGGAGAATTTTTATCTCAAGAGAATAAGGATTGGAAAGAGTTTACTACTATTAAAACATCTGGATACGAACAATATCTCGGAAAAACGCAATATTGCCAGGATGCAAAAATGGTTTTAACAGATGAAAATTTATCAGTTGAATTAAAGAAGAAATTGACAGAGAAATGAAAAATTCGTCAATCATCAGATTACGAGAAAATTTTTCCAAAACAAGTCCTTTATTTATCCAACTTGAAAAATATTAAAAAATCACAATAAATCCACAAAAATGTCAAATTCGACGAATCCAAATTCACGAAATCCAGCAGAGTACCAGCAAGAAGATTCGGGACAGATTCCAGATATTTCATTAGGAATAAATATATAACATCTTATATGTCCCTTCAAGCTATCATAAACGCCCATTAAGAAAAGTGCGCAGTGCAAAAAACACTACGCACAACGGGTAACCGAGAATAAATAAAGAAAGTCAAACCCCAACCCATTCCGGTCTCAGCAACAAGAAGTTTCAAGAGATAACAACGCACTAAACTTTACCAACGCCACAAGCGCCTAGACACCCGGAAAATAAGTCATCTTCAAATATTCCCTTAACGAAGTTGGCTTACGGCCAAGCAGACGTTCAACGGTATTGTCTGTCCCGGCAAGCATCCCGTGTTTAGTAGCGGCACACCACTGGGCAAGGAAGTTGGCGACGACTTCGGGGAAGCCGGCGGCTACTTTCTGCGCGATGTAGGGCGCCAGCTCGCTGTTTTTGTATGTGATAGGACGGCCTGCTAACGCGGAAAATTCCCGGGCAATGTCGTCAAACGAGTATGCTTCGCTTCCTGACATGGTATACTCCTGGTTTTCATGTCCTTCGCTGGTCAGCAGGGTAGCCGTGGCAGCTGCAAGTTCAGTTCGCTTAACAAATGCTATTTTACCATCTCCCGCCGGTATAGATATTTCCGCCTCAGGTACCTCGCTGCCAATCATGTATCCAAGTCCTTCAAAGTAGTAACCATTTTTGAGAATGGTGTATACCAGTCCGGATGCTTTGAGGTAGGCTTCGGTAGCCAGGTCGCTTTCCGTGACCTCCGTCATCACAAAATTTGTACTCCGCTGTATACTGGTGTAAAAAAGGTGCTTTACCCCGGCTTCTTTGGCGGCGTCAATGACATTGCGGTGCTGGTGTACCCGGTCTGTAAACGCTACGGCAGAAACCAGCAGCACTTTATCGATACCCTGAAATGCCTGCACCAGTGCGGGATAGTCAAGGTAGTCGGCCTGCCGGACGTCTACACCTTTCTCCACGAGGTCCGTGGCTTTGCTAACGTCGCGCACAAGACCTGCAATTTCTGCGGCCGGAGTGGTGTTGAGCAAGGATTCTATGGTTTGGTGGCCTAATCCACCGGTTGCGCCAGTTACTAAGATCATGATAAAAAGAAATTAAATTCGCGTATATTTGCTTGCAATTTGCAAGTACAAAGTTAAATATATTACTTGCAAATAGCAAGTGAAATAAAATTAAATTTATGAAAGAGTTAAAACAGCGATCTACATGCCCTGTAAGCACATCGCTCGACGTATTGGGCGACAAATGGACCCTGCTCATTCTCCGGGACATGGTGTTTGAGGGAAAGTCTACTTATGGGCAATTTATGCAATCAGAAGAAAAAATAGCGACCAACGTTCTGGCCGACCGCCTGGCTGCATTGGAATCGCAGGGCATTTTAACCAAAACGGTGGCTGAGGATAAAAAATCGAAATTCACCTACCGCCTGACGGAAAAAGGCATTGACACCATTCCGATTATTGTGGAACTTGTTCTGTGGGGAACCAAACATCTCGCGACTGTCGTCAACCCTGTGTTACTCGAAGAACTTCAGGCTGGTAAAGATGCGGCCATCGGGAAGTACCAACGAAATGCCCGGGAAAACTCCCTGTCATAAGCGAAGGGCGTGAGTCGAAAATATGGCAGGTGAGAATTTGGCAGAGATGCCAGGATTTGTACCAAGAAAAACGCGAAAACTGACCTTCTTTATCAAAAAAGATATAAAAGAATTCTTGCAAATCTTGCGTAATCTCCAAGACCTGGTTTAAATAAATATACAATCTTTAACGGTTGTGGAATTTGTTGTGTTTGAGGTAATTGCGGATAAAGCAGAATTCATTGATCCGCTCAAAACCTCAAACACACAACATGCCTGCGTATACCAATAATTAATTATTGGCTGACAATCTGGTATCTTCCTTTTCACCGGCATCTTCTTCGGGGGAAGTCTTTTTGGCATTCGCTGCCGGATCGTTCGGTAGTGATCCCATTTCTTCACTCCCTGCTTTGCCGTGAGTACGGTTTTGGTCGTTACTATCATGCTCATCAGCATTCGTCAATTCCGATTTCTCATCTTCAGGATTTTGCATAACTTTTCTGGTTTAAGTAGTTTATGATGTTATGCGATAAAATCTTATGCCAATGATTGTGTAATTGCTATTCTAAGCAAAACTTTCCAACAATGGTCCATATCTTCACAGGAGCATTGAAGACGCAACCAATCCTTCCACAAAAGCATCAAGTAAGAAACCTTTATTCATGTCACAAAAATCTACTTTCTCGCCAGGTAACAAAATCTCACAAATTCTGCTCGCCGTGCTCGCTACGCTCATCGGGCTGTATCCTTTGTTCTATTTTTTCCAGAGTAACTTTGGACTGTTGGGCAACAAAAACATTGCGTTATTGGCAAGCGCGGTATGGAGCTCAGCTTTTTATATGCACATCACTACCGGGGGATTGGCTTTGCTGATCGGCTGGGTTCAGTTTAGTCAAAAGATCAGAATATCTGCTCCTGCCATACACCGCAACCTTGGAAAACTATATGTGTTACTTGCGCTTTGCAGTTCGGTTTCTGGTGCGTATCTGGCCTTTCATGCAGACGGCGGCGTTATCGCTTCAACGGGATTTTTATGCCTTGCCATTGTGTGGTTTACAAGCACCTTCCTGGGATACACCAGCATTGTAAAGGGGCGCGTAACCCAGCACCAAAAATTCATGATTTTCAGCTACGCAGCATGTTTTGCTGCCGTGACACTGCGCCTGTGGCTACCTTTGCTGGTTGTTGTTTTCGGGGATTTTATCAATGCTTATGTGCTTGTAGCATGGCTGTGCTGGCTTCCGAATATGTTTGTTGCGTATCTGTTAACCCGGAATATGAATAAATCTGAGTATGGGAGTGTTTGAGGTTATTGCCGGATCAAGTGGAAATCATCATTGATTGGGCAAGTGTAGCGTATTTTAACGAGCTCAAAATAATCCCGAATAAAACCTTTTTCTAAAAAATCACCTTATTTCCGCTGAACATGCCGCTTCTACAAGAGCAGCATGTTCAGCGGAAATAAAAAATTATAAATTCAGCATTGTTTTCAATTTGTAAGAATAAATCATTTATCATGATCAATGATTTATTCTTAGAGTATCTATATTACAATTACCAATCTCAGTCAATCTGTTTTATGCAATTCACTATTGCTGGACGTTTTTAATATAATTCGGAGATTCGCATTCCTGCCAGTAATCGACAATCTTCACCATGATTTGTTTTAGTTTGTCGTAGTTACTTGGCTTAACAAAAAATCCCTGAATGGATCTTGAATAAGCATCGATCACATCTTTTTGTTCGGCGGCAGTAGAGAAGAAAAGATAAGGAATTGATTTTAATCTGAGGTCTTCATTATTGTGAATTTTATCACGCAATTCCATTCCGTTGAGTTTGGGCATGTTAATGTCCGAGAGAACAAGAAAGGGTTCAATTTCGGTGTTTGTTAAATATTCCAGAGCCTGTATACCGTCATCAAAGAACACAAGTTCATTTTCGTAAGGAAGTTCAGCGAAAATCTCTGTCAAAATCAGTTGGTCGTCGACATCGTCCTCAATAATTACGATTGGTCCGTTTTTGTTCATGATAAAGGTTTTGATTGTGGTTTTCTGTAAGTTTCTATTGCGTTGGATAGTTCTTTGAGGTCGACCAAAGGTGGCCATTTTAATCTCTAATAAAAAGAATTTGTCAGCGGAAGTTGATAGTACAAGCGTTTTACTGATTCTTTTTCTGAAATTTTTCTAAAATTAAGATTTAAAGTATTCAGGATTGAAATAGTGTAAGAAATAAAGAAAATTTAGCCCAGGCGACGTACTGGAAGTTTGCATTACTTGCAAAAATAACACCCACACTTATCCATTAACACAAAAAATCATTCTTTTCACAGATTTACTTTTCAACTCTTTTTCCCGAGTTTTTCACAAGAAAATAAATTGAAAATCCAAAGGTGATCATGTAAACAATGGCCAATCCAGTATTCTTGAATGTGAGACTTTCAAAGTCGAATTGCTTAAACAATGTGACACCCAGAATGATTGCTACAATTGTAAACGAGAATGATAGTACATTTTTATTTTCCATAATTTTATTGGTGAAGTTTCTACCGTTAAAAATAATGACTATTTCAAAAATACCTAAATCATTCTGTTCTCATGCATTATCTAATATTTTTGATTCCTGCCAAATGGCAAAAGAGGCCAAAGTTTGCACTTCGGCCTGAATAATGAATAAGACTTATCAATTCGGATTTTATTGCGGAATTTGTTCAACCAGAACTTCATTTCCTGCTTTGTCGTAATAAGTGCAAGTCATTTTATCCATACAGATAGCCCATTTTTCAATGCCATAGGTTGCACACATTTTAATGAAGGTCAGGAAATCGGTTTTGCCCTGCTGATGCGCGACGAGCTCCGATTTAAATTCTTCGCCATTGGAGTTTTCAGCAATAATTAACGGGTCGTATTTCGCAGGCACTTTTGCGATATGATCGTTGGCTCCGTGATAGTCAATATGTCCGTCTGTTACATAGGCTTCATAATGCGTAACTCCTAAGGCTTTGATTTCTTTGACATACGACGGGAATTCTGCGCCCGACTTAACTTTGCTGTGTGCGGCTTTGATTTGTTCTGCTGTAAACATTTTTCTTTGTTTTAAATGTTAAATGATTGTTGAATTACACGCAACCATAATAAAGATTACTATACAAAGATTGGAATGCTAAAATATCTGTCATTGTAAAAAATCGTTTTTTTACAAGAAGCGTTTGAAGTTTTCAGGCGTGTCGCCAGTGAATTGCTTAAAATCTTTTATGAAGTGAGCCTGATCAAAAAAGTTGTTTTCATAGCAGATTTCAGTGAGCGATTTTGTCTGATTCAGATTGTCAAGAACTGTATTGAAACGAACAATGGAAGCAAATTTTTTGGCTGTTGTGCCAACCACTTTTCTAAATCGTTTCTCAAACGGACTTTGGCTGATGGATAATTTTTCGTTCAGTTCTTTTATACGGATTGTTCCATTCGTCCGGTAAATTAGTTTTATCGCTTCCACAATCAGTTTGTCGGTTTGGATGTCTTTGAGATGAGATAATAAAAATTGCTCGACCAGATCAATTCGCTGTTTGGCGGTGGAAGATGTGGCCAGTTTTTCCTTGACTTCGTTGACACATTTTCTATCAAAAATGTCATCAAGAGAAAGGCTTAAATTAAATAATTCGTTGGCAGGATGTGAAGCAAAATGAGTGAAGCCAATTTCAGTGAAATATACCAATATGGTTCCTATATCAGCCGAGTTTTTGAAAATTTTGTAACCATCTGTAATCCCGGAAATTCCAGCGGAATTCAGCTTGTTCTCTATGCTGCTATGGATAGTTGCCAGTTGTCCTCGGTACTGAAAACCAATAACAAGCCCGGATGATGGAAAAACTTTGTATTCATTTTCCAATTCGTTCTCCGACACTACAAAATATTTGATGTAGGGTTTAAGTCTTTCCATCGGATCATGTTTTTCAAATTTCATGGGTTTGTGCGTGTGTAGTGGTTTGTGGAAGATCTTGTTGTATTTTAAAAATATAAGTCTGACGATCCAGCAAAAAGGTACATTATTCCGGTCAGTTTTTGCGTAGTAAATTCATTTTTCAGTTGTCTGGTACTTCGTCAAATTTTCAAGTCTTACAAAATACTTTCAGTGATAGTGGTTTGTAAAACTGCTTTTCATCAGTTGAATGTCTGTCTGAATTCCAGCGGAGAAAGTTTGGTTTTCGTTTTAAATAACCTGCTAAATGATTGTGGAAACTCAAATCCTAATTGATAAGCAATTTCTGAAACTGATAAACTGGAAGAGGATAATTTTTCCTTTGCCGTTTCAATAAGCTTATTATGAATATGTTGCTGCGCATTTTGTCCCGTAAAAGAACGGAGCATATCGCTGAGATAACTCGGGGATATATGTAATTGTTCTGAAAGATTTTGAACCGTAGGAATTCCCGACATCATCGATTTTTCGTTGTTGAAATATTCGCTCAAAATCTCTTCAAATTTTTGGATCAAATCGTTATTAACCGCTTTTCTCGTTATGAATTGACGTTTGTAAAAACGATTTCCATAATTCAATAATAATTCAATTTGCGAAATAATGACATCCTGACTAAAATCGTCTATTCTGCTATTTAATTCATCGTCGAGTATGGCGAAAATTGATAAGATGGTATTCTTTTCCTTGTCCGACAAATACAGAGCTTCATTTGCAGTATAAGAAAAAAAGCCATATTCCTTGATTTTTTTCGCCAAAGGGTAAGACAAAAAGAAATCGGGATGAATAAGTAACAAATTGCCGGTCGCCTGGTTACTACCGGGGCTTTCAAAAATTTGGTTTGGGGATGTGAATACCAAACCGCCTTCTCCAAAATCGTAATAATTTTGACCGTATTTTGCTTTGCCACAAGTATTTGTCTTATAAGCAATTTTATAAAAATTCAATATGATTGAACCGGGCAATACATTTTCCGGTATCTTCATATCCTTTAAATCAACGAAACTTATCATCGGGTGCAGGGGCTTTGGCAGCCCGAACACCCGATGAAAATCTGTCAAAGATTCGAATTTGTAAAACGAGTTTTCTTCTTTTTTCATCATGTAAGTTTACGATTTACCAGGGACATTCGCCTGTTTCCGGGTTATGTTCTTCGCTGATAAATTTGCCTGTCGGTCCGTCTTCGCCGATCATGACATATTTAGCAATGCGTGTGCCCGCTTCATGAACCGTGCCTGTCCCGCGATGACCATTAAAATCAGTTGCCACGAAGCCAGGACAAACGGCATTTACCTTAAACTTAGTGTCTTTTAATTCGTAAGCCAAATTGATGGTATACATATTCATCGCGGCTTTTGATGCCGGGTAAACTGCCGCCTTGTGCGTATAATATTTCCAGGTAGGATCGCAATGCAAGGCAAGCGAACAGCCACTGGAAGAAACATTGACGATGCGTGGCTGCGGCGATTTTCTTAACATATCAATAAATGCCTGCGTTACTCGCGCTACGCCATAAACGTTGGTTTCAAATACCTGCTTAAACTGGTCAATACTTGCTTCCAGGGCAGCTTGTGGCCATCCGCCGTTGATGCCGGCATTATTGATGAGCGCATCCAATGTTTCTGTTCTTTTTCCAATTTCAATGCGGGCCGTTTTTACGGATTCATCATCGGTTACATCAAGCTGTATGGCTTCCACATTAGATAACCCTTCGGCTTTTAGCTTTCCTGCTGCTTCCAAACCATTCTCAAAATTTCTACTGCCTAAAAAAACAAAATATCCGTTTTGCAAAAGTTGCCTTGCTGTTTCATAACCGATACTCTTATTTGCTCCTGTTATTAATACGTTTTTCATTTGTTCAGTTTTTAATTGTTATAAGCCAAAGCAAACTGTTTTGCAAAATCAGTAAGTTTCGTTTTACCAAACGCAGGTTTATGGCGATAAAAGTCTTCAAATAATAAACCACTTCGTTGACTTGCCTGCATTTCCACCATGCCGCTGGCAATTTCCGGATTTACACCCATCGCCAACATCCCATCCAACATCTGTTCATCAGAAATTTCCAGCCATTTCAGATCCGGTTTTCCGATGGCTTCTCCCAAAATTTTGGCAATCTCATTTGGCGACGCTTCATCGCTGGCTATATAACGAACCGTTCTGCCCTGAAAAGGCAATTCCATTTCTTCGACAATTGCAGATGAAATATCCAGTGGCGACACCCAGGGCTCTTTTTTATCACCACCGTAAGTAGAGATAATCGCACCCTTTTCTTTAATGTTTTTCAGTGACCTGAATAAGTTGGTATAGAAACCGACGGGGCGCATAAATTTGATGGAGACGTCATCGGGAAGCTGGTTCAGGATATTTTCGACGTCATAATGCACCGAGAGTGATCAGTATCCTGTTGCGCTGTGGGCGCCGACACTGCTTAAATGCACAATGTTTTTTACGCCGGAAGCTGTAACTGCTTTTTTGTAATTGTTGCCAATTTGATGAAACCCGGCAGTGAAATCAATGTCTTTGTCGAAGATGCTGCCGATGCCTTCCCAGGCTTCCATCAGATAGACAATATCTGCGCCTGTAAAAGTCTTGATAAGGAAATCAGCATCTTTCATTGATCCGATTGATGCTTTGGCTCCTAATGCTTCAATGTCTTTTTGTCTTTCGGCTTTACTGCTGATAACCGTTACAGTATGTCCTTTTTGTACCAATTCTGCTGTAAGCGGTTTTCCAATGTTCCCCAAAGAACCTGTGATTACGATGTTCATATTTTTGATTTATTTTGTTGATGCAAAGTTCAGCAACAAGTCAAAAGCAGAAGTAACCTAATCGGGGGAATACATAACGATAACGAGGATGTTAGTAAATGTTGAAGGGTAGGGGCTGTGTCAATCCGGATTTATATGCTGCTTTTGGGTTCCCCCAATCCACCTTATGCTTCTTAGTGTCTTTCGTGTTTATTGTGGCACTGATTTTCCAACAACTACCTGTTTAAATATGGCTGAACTATTTGCATACAATAATCCCAGATTATTCTTTCATTTTCGGCCGAGTAGTATTTTGGATTAGGTTTTGCCACTTTTTTGTTGGCAAAATATTTACCAGTAATATTTTCTACATCTTTCGAAGTTGCTAAATAAATCGTGTTTTCTGCTCCCTGTTCCGGTGTAATTGCAAATAACATGGAGAGTTTGAAAATCAGATTTATAATAAAACCTTTGTCAGCATTTTGGCCGAACTCCGTTTTTATAGTACCTGGATGTAAGGTATTCGCAGTGATATTGTTAAAACCCGTTTTCTTCAATTCTTTAGCCAAATATTGTGTCACCCAAATCAGGTATAGTTTTGATTGTCCGTAAGCACTGCCCAGCGAATAGTTTTTTGTTAACTGAATATCGTTCAAATCGGGTACGCCACTCATAGCGTGCGCAGAGGACGAAACATTGATAATGCGTGCAGCGGGGCTTTTGGCTAAAATCTCTAATAGCAACTGGGTTAGAAGAAATGGTGAAAAGAGATTAAGTGCCATGGTTTTTTCAAGACCTTCTTTCGTCGTTTCTCTGTCTTTACCGAACATTGCCCCTGCATTATTGATCAGGACATCCAGGCGTTCATATTTTTTCTTGAAGTCACCCGCCATTCGTTGTACGTCTGCCAGTGAAAACAAATCAGCAACTACAAAATCGATTTTGTCATTACCTGTTTCAGATTTTATTTCTGAACATACTGTTTCAGCTTTATTAAGATTTCGGCCATGTATAATGACCGTATGTCCCAGCTTTGCTAAAGCCTTTGCAGTTACTTTTCCAATCCCATCCGTGCTTCCGGTAATTAATATTGTTTTGGATTCCATGTGCTTTTTTGTCAGTTTTCTCCCCTTATTCACCAACACTTACCAACAAGTTACGATAGTCATATTTTCGATAATCGTTACTTTTTTCCTTTTCTTTATTAATCTCGATTAACTCGTTTTTGACTTCAACTCTTAACCAATACTCCGGATCTAAATTTGAGAATGAGCTCAATTTTAATACGATGTTTGTATTTAATTTTCTTTCACCAACCAGGTATTTATGAAGATTACTATCCTTCATTTCAAATAAATCTGCCAGTGTTTTTTGAGTTACGTTAAATGTTTTAAGATATAATTTTACAAAGTCCAAAACCCTTAACCTGTCAGAAATGCTGTCAGATTCAATATAATCTTCGATTCTGTATTGTATAGCCAACAATTCGTTTCTTAACTTTTGCTCTTTTGATTGTTTTTCTGAATGGGAAGTGATAAATTCTTTTAAAGACTTCATTTTATCATCATTCCAAATTTCTGTGACTTCAATTTCCTTGTTTTTCATGATGTTAGTTTAGAAATTTTGTGATTAATTGTTCACCAGCTTCCGGACTTATGACCATTGTTTTGTCTCTCCATTTCAATGCTCCGTATTTTTCACAATAAACAGCCATCAATTTTAATTCGTCTTCCTTATTTTCTTCCATAACATCGAACGCTAGCCAGCCCTTGAAATGTTCCAAACCATAAATGAAACTTAGTCTGCATGCAAATGCTATTAGGCATCCTGCAACATGATCGTGTATTTTAGTTTTGCCTTTATTGTGAGGGGCAATTTCAATATATGCCATATACGGTTCAACAGTCTCTCTTAATTGAAACGTGAGACATCCTTCAATAATTTTCGGGGTCGCTTCTTTAACTAAGATATAGGTTTGAAAACCTGCTCTTTTTGAATGCTTTTTAAGGTTAAAACGCCAGCCATCGGTTATAGATGGTATTGATAATCCAGAGGGTTGGATTATTTGCGCCTCAATTGTCTGCCTATCAGAAATTCGGAAAATCTTTACTTTCATTCTCAATACATCTGATACGAAGATAATGAAAATTATACAAAATGTATAATAATTGAAAAACCTTTCACAGTCCCTTGGCCGGATTATGTTCGTTATACTTCTTGCAGATTTGCAGGCTTTCCTGCTCCCCGCAATCTTCTGGAAAGTTTTTAAAAATTTTTGATGTTATGATTTTGTTGATGTCACTAACCAAGTTTGCTTAACCATTATTTTTACTTAACTGGTCAACAAATTTCAATATCATCTTTATTTGTTTGTCCTCAGATTCCTGAGACATAATTTTTTCTATAATTTGGTTTCTATCATCTTCTGATAATTTCTTGAATGGTTTTAATACATCCGATTCTTTGAAGGTCTCTAAAATTTCCTTTTCTGTAATCTGATTTTCTAACGGTAACAGGTAGAGTGTAACTGTTACAATGTCGCCGCCACTCTTGTTTATCGCTTTTCTGATTTTCTCATTTATTGAAATTAATTTGTCTTGTCCTGTGATGGTAAACAAGTTGATGCTTTCAATTTTATAGTCGTCAATCGTACCCGAAACTTTTAACGAACCCCATTTTCCTACTATATGTTTTGTATCAGGAACTTGAATATGATATGTCCAGGCACCTTTGCCAGGTTCATATTTCAATTCAAGTTTTTGGCCTTTTACTAGATATTGCATTTGGTCGGGGCTGTCTTTTGGCTATCCGTTCGTAGCGAAACATACAAAAATATTCTCTGACAATTTGTATTTTTCCTGTGCTGTTCCAATTAACAAGCGAATGTTTTAAGCCAATAACATCCAAATCACTTCACCTTCCGCGTATCAAGCCATCCAACCCTGTTCCGGATCAGCCAGCCAAAATGCAGATAAAATATACCAACGGTGAACAACGCAGCGGCGGTCCATATCATCAGTCGTTCTTCTCCAAAGATAGGATTGTAGATATTGATGATCGAAAAGAAAGATCCTGTCACAGCCCAAAACAGGAGCCAGGGCCATTCGGGGTGGCCGCTTTTCTTCACATGTACCGACCTTCCGATCATAACTGAACTTCGGATCAGCAGCCAGAATCCTGCTAAAAGTGGCAATGAAATGGCAGCCAATATGGAATTTGTAAAAAATATTACCGCCAGGATCATATCCAGTATGGCACCAGTAAGATACCAACTCCAGCCGCTGAACCATTTACGGTTTAGGATACAAAAAGCCAGTTCCAGCAAACCTGTTGTAAAAAGCAAAGCTGCAAAAATGATACTTATCTGGTCATAGGTCAGGGTCTGGTTTACAATGACGTAAATGCTAAATGCAACCATACCGGTTCCTGATAACAGGAACATCCACCAGTGGTGAATGAGATGTGTTTTTTCTTCAATAATATCTGGCATCATGGCTTATCCCGGTCGGGAATTTTGTTATAAAAATTTATTCAAAATTATTAATTACTGGTCAACCCAAATTCCATTTCCAGTTCAGGATTTCGGGCATGTCTTCGCCGTGCATATGGATGTAAGCTTTGTGATCGAGCAGCTTGTCACGCAGATATTGCTTGGTATATGCGCCTTTCGCACCCAAATCAGGCAGTCGGTCAATGACATCGCTTACCAGATGGAACCGGTCCAGGTTATTAAGCACCACCATATCAAACGGCGTTGTCGTTGTTCCTTCTCCTTTGTATCCCCGCACGTGCAGGTTTTTGTGATTTGTCCGGCGGTAGGTGAGGCGGTGGATGAGCAGCGGATATCCGTGAAAGGCAAAAATAATGGGTTTGTCTTTGGTGAAAAGAATGTCAAAATCCCTGTCATTTAAGCCGTGCGGGTGTTCGGTTTCCGGTTGAAGTGTCATCAGGTCTACAACATTAATCACCCGGACTTTCAATTCCGGCAGTTGTTCCCGAAGAATCTGCACGGCTGCGATTGTTTCCAGCGTAGGTACATCTCCGGCGCAGGCCATCACCACATCCGGCTCAAAACCTTCATCATTGCTCGCCCACTTCCAGATACCCAAACCAGCGGTGCAATGTTTTATCGCTGCATCCATATCGAGCCATTGCATTTCAGGCTGTTTGCCGGCAACGATCACATTGATATAATCCCGGCTTCTCAGACAATGATCTGTCACCGAAAGCAGCGTGTTGGCATCCGGCGGTAAATAAATACGGACGATATCGGCTGTTTTATTCGCCACCACATCCAGAAAACCCGGATCCTGGTGACTGTTTCCATTATGATCCTGTCGCCAGACATGAGAGGTGAGCAGGTAATTCAACGAGGCGATCGGTTTGCGCCACGGCAGATTTCTTGAAACCTGTAACCATTTTGCATGTTGATTAAACATCGAGTCCACAATGTGAATAAAGGCCTCATAACAAGAAAACAACCCGTGCCGGCCAGTCAATAAATAACCTTCCAGCCATCCCTGACAAAGATGTTCGCTTAAAACTTCCATCACGCGGCCATCGGGAGAAATATGATTATCCCCAGGAATTATTTCGGCGGTAGATGTTCTTTCAGTGATATCAAACAAATGAGAAAGACGGTTGGAAGCTGTTTCATCCGGCCCGAAAATCCGGAAATTCCGTTCATTCCAGTTTGCTTTCATCACATCCCGCAGAAAACCGCCCATAACCGAGGTCGCTTCGGCCGTAATATTGCCGGGCGTCGGCACGTCCACCGCATGATCTTTGAAATCAGGCATTTTTAAGTTTACAAGAAGTGATCCGCCATTGGTACTTGGATTGGCACCCATTCTTCTATTGCCTTCCGGAGCAAGTTCTGCAAGTTCCGCAGTTAGTTTTCCGTTTTCTTCAAAAAGCAGTTCTGGTTTGTAACTTTTCATCCAGGCTTCGAGCATTTGTACGTGCTCAGGTTTTGCAGCTAGTTCGGCCAGAGGAACCTGATGCGCGCGCCAGGTACCTTCAATTTGCAGTCCGTCAACCACTTTTGGGCCTGTCCAGCCTTTTGGCGTACGGAAAATAATCATCGGCCAGACCGGACGTTTTTTATATCCGTACACCCGTGCGTCACTTTGGATCTGCCGGATTTCTTCCACCACGATATCCAGCGTTTTAGCCAGCAATTCATGCATCGAATCGGGATCATCACCTTCCACGAAATATGGATTATACCCATATCCACGGAAAAGCTGTTCCAACTCTTCTTTTGAAATCCGGGCCAGAATAGTAGGATTGGCAATTTTATAACCGTTCAAATGCAGGATCGGCAGTACAGCACCATCATGAACAGGATTCAGGAATTTGTTGGAATGCCAGCTTGTCGCCAGTGCGCCGGTTTCCGCCTCGCCATCGCCTATCACACAGGCTGCGATCAGGTATGGATTATCAAAAACAGCGCCGAAAGCGTGGACAAGTGAATAACCCAATTCTCCTCCTTCGTTGATGGAGCCTGGTGTTTCCGGCGCCACGTGACTTGGAATGCCACCTGGAAATGAAAACTGTTTGAAAAGTTTTTGCATTCCGTTTTCGTCCTCACTGATATTAGGATAAACTTCACTATATGTGCCTTCCAGATAAGTATTGGCCACTAATCCGGGACCGCCGTGCCCGGGACCAGCTACGTAGATAATGTTCAGATCGTATTGTTTGATGATACGGTTGAGGTGAACATAAATAAAATTCAGTCCCGGCGTGGTACCCCAATGTCCCAAGAGTCTTGGCTTAATGTGTTCAAGCGTCAACGGCATTTTAAGTAACGGATTGCCATATAGGTAAATCTGGCCGACGGACAAATAATTGGCTGCTTGCCAGTAAGCATTCATTTTTCGTAATAATTCGGGCGTTAAAGTTTTTTCTTCACGACCGGTTTCTTCATTTTCCATATTTTATCGTTTGTTGATGTGATTCAAAACCTGGCTTACCAGCCGGGCGATCATTAGTTCTTCATTTGTTGCAATCACCCGAACTATCACTTTTCCGGTATCGATGGAAATAACCGGATCGTTTTTCTGATTCTTTTTTTCATTCAGTTCAATGCCCAAAAAGTCAAGATCCTGACAAATCCGGGTGCGGATTTCAGGAATATTTTCTCCGATACCTCCTGAAAATATAAGAGTATCAACCCCGCCCAGCACAGCCGCAAAAGAGCCGATTGCTTTTTTCACCTGATAACAAAACATTTCTATCGCTTCGGCAGCGCGGTGGTCAGCAGCTTCGGTTTTTATTAATTCCTGGATATCTGGACTCGTTTCCGAGATACCCAAAAGTCCGGACTCGTGATTAACCAGATGGTTAAATTGTTTGGGACTTAGTTTTTCAAATTGCATCAGATACCAGGCTATACCCGGATCAAGATCGCCGCTGCGGGTTCCCATCATCACGCCCGAGGCAGGGGTAAATCCCATGGTGGTATCAATACTTTTTCCTTGTTTTACAGCGGCCAGACTAACACCGTTTCCAAGATGTGCCAATATCACTTTTCCGTTGGCGGCTTTTTTGCCTGCCTGGGTTTCAAGTTCCTGCATCAGGTAAGCGTAGGAGAGGCCGTGGAAACCGTAACGGTGAATATGTTTTTCAGTAAATCTTCTTGGAATGGGAATCCGTTTTGCGACATCAGGCATTTCAGCATGAAACGAAGTGTCAAAGCAAGCGACTTGTTTTAAATCCGGATGTCTTTTGCTGAAAAGCTCAATCAGTTTGATTTCCTCAGGCAAATGTTCCGGATCGTAAGGGCTGATTTTTTTGAGGTATTCAAGTAATTCAGTTGTGATTTCTTGTGGGCCTGTGTGTTGCATGCCGTGCACTATGCGGTGGCCGATGGCAGAAACTCCGGGAAATTCACTTCGGTTTTCCAGCCAATTGGTCAGAAAGCCAATGGCGTGTTCAAAAGTGTTTTCCCGGATTTCAACAGTTTCGGTTTTTTGGGAAGTATTGATCGTTAAAACCGGTGCCGTTGTTTTACTTCCAATATTCGCAAGCTTTCCGGCAAGAACCAGTGTTAATGCCTTCCCAACTTCGTAAAAGGCAAATTTGATACTCGATGAGCCTCCATTGATAACTAGAATAAAAACGTTATTTTCTGTTGCCACCTCGTTTTCTTTTATTTTGAAAAATATGTGTCTCAACCAACATTAATTTATTAAATATATGAATGTCAGTTTGTTGCAAATTTCACCTGATAATAAAAGCAAACAGTAGATATAGCATGTTATAGATTTTTGGTTAGAACTTACATCTATTACAGATCATAAAAACATCATTGCCATTTTTCGGGCAAAATTATACGCACGCGCCGTATTGCAAAAACAGGGCCAACCCCGGCAACTGAAATTATTTCAGGTACCCGAACTTTAAGTATTTGAATCGACAATATATGTTGGAAGAAAAGTGTGTGGTATGCGATCCGGCTTAATCAGGTATGAATCAAATTTAGGCACAACTGCATGTCTTAATTGTGACAAGGATCATCTTTTAACCTAACCTTTGGCAGGCTGCAACGCTTTTTAACAGATCCTTTTATATCGCTTTCACGATAGCGATCAAAACGTTAAATCTATTCTCCGGTCAGCATAGCAACCATTTTGTTCGCAGCATCATCGGAATGTATCATTTCTGTATTTTTTAAAGTGTCCTGAGTAATTTCAGATGCCCTTTTTTGCATATGCAATTCATATTTTGCCACAGCATCTTTGATCGCTTTGAATTCGTTAACTGTCAGACATTCTGCTAATTCATAGGCATCCTGCATAGCCATATTTACACCTTCTCCGGCGTATGGCGGCATTCTGTGGGCAGCGTCACCAAGCATGGTCAGGTTAGGTAACGTTTCCCAGGTTTGATCAAAAGGAAAATGATACATGGGCCGGGGAACAATACTTATATGATCGGTTTCAAAAATTTCCTGATACATCGGATGCCAGGAACCAAATTGTTCTTTAAACCAGGCCGCAACCGATTTGTTGTTGCTAAAATCAATACCACTTTCACTCACCCAATTTTCAGTAACAACATTGCCACTATAAAATGAAAGTGTACCATCCGCTTTTGTATTGATGGATAAAGATTGATTGTCACCCATAATCATTACAGACCCGGCACCGTGATTTGTTAATTCCCACATTTTTGGCGCATTTACAGCGGCGTCATAGACATTGCCTTCAATAATGGTAATGTTGGAATAAACAGGCTTAATGTCAGTTATATAAGGCCTGATTTTAGAATTGGCACCATCCGCCGCAACAACAAAATCGGCATAAACCTGGCTTCCATTTTTAAAATGAAGTAACCAGCCTTCATTTTTTCTTTCCATTAAAAGAAAATGACTATCCCATACAACTGTTTCAGGATTTAATGAATTCAACAGGATATCGCGCAATACCTGGCGGTCAATTTCGGGACGGGTTTCGTCACGGTCATATTCAACTTCATGTTCATCCAAAAGTATGTTTGCATGCTTGTCCATAATTCTGAACCTGCCTGCATTCGGGCGATGATTTTCCATGAATTCCTGTATCAAATCTGCCCTCCGGATAGCTTCCAGCCCTGACTCTTCGTGTAGGTCAAGGGTTGATCCCTGATGTCTTATATTTTTATTAACATCCCGTTCAAAAACCTTCATGTCGACACCCTTTAACTGGAGTAATCTTGCCAAGGTCAGCCCACCGGGGCCGCCGCCTATAATGGCTACTTTTTTGTCTTTTAATAACATATTGCTAATTGTTAATTCTATGATACTTGCAAAATTAAAGGTACTTTTACGGATAAAATAACCATAAATGGTATTAAAATAGTCGTGAATGAAAATATCGGTTGTTGACAAACATGGTTCCGGCATAGCACTGCAATTTGCCAAAGCTATTGGCGCAACAGTTCAGGGACGTTATTTTCTGGTTCCTGAAAATAAAGGAGGAGGGTACATCACCGGCTTTTCCTGGGGAAATAATGAGCTGAGGTTAATGGTGCGAAATTATTATCTGCATGAGGAAATTCAGCTTGACAGAACCAATGAGCTGGCAGAGGATCAGGATGATATTGTCTTTTTGATCAGTGGCGTCCTTCCTCTTCCGGTTGAACAGGAAAAACAGCTGGTTCCTGAACAAGCCAGTGTATTAATCTGTGCGCACGCCGTTTCTTCGGTACTAACTATGCCTTCAAATACATTTTTCAGAAGTATTACAATGGCAGTTTCCCGAAAATATTTACAAAAATTCTTTGGAAACCTACTGCATCCTGTGGTTGTAAGTATTCTGGAAGCGAAAGGAAACTTTGTGTATGAGACCGGTATATCACCTGAAATGATCAAAACTGCCAGCGAAATCCTGCATCCAACGGTGTCGGAAAGTTTGGAAAGTCATTTCTGCAAGTTGAAATGTGAAGAAATGCTTTGCTACATTTTTGCTTTACTGATCCAGCGCGATTCAGCGCCAACAAGCGGGATGCATATCGACGATATCAAAGCGGTATATGCTATCAAGCTTCGTTTGCAGTCGCAGCTGGACAAAGCACCAAACATTGCTTTATTGGCCAGGGAAGTCCATATGAGCGAACCAAAATTGCGTAAGCTTTTTAATCAGACTTTCGGTAAGAATGTGTTTGAATATTTTCAGTCGATGCGTATGCAGCAGGCAGCGAGATTATTAAAGGAACAGAAACTGACGGTTTCGGAGGTGGGTTATCAGCTTGGATTTACCAATCTGAGTCATTTTTCAAGAGTTTTTGAACAGCATATTGGTATGAAACCGAAGAAATATTCAGCGTCATAAAATGACTTATTTCAGCTTTGACAAAATTATCAATACGCAGAATGATAAGCCAGACATCACAAAATCTCATTTTGAACAATTTATTCAAAATGAGATTTTATGATAATTTTAGTCATCAGAAAGCCATCCAATAACTGAGAATATTTATTTAACCCAGGAAATTCAGCACTGCTTCAAGTACCTTTTCCGGTTCTTCTTCATTCATGTAATGACCACTTTCTTGCAGATCGATTACGTTGCAATCTTTCGTAACAAAAGGCAAACCATAACACATAAAATTGTAACCAACATTACTTCCTATACCCAGCACAGGCATGGCTAGCTGCTGATAATTTTTTGCATCTTCAATATCCTGAGCGAAGCTTTGATACCACGCATTAGAAGCGCGGATACTTTCCGGCTGGTTGTATGCCGAAGCATATACAGCTCTGTCAAAAACCGACATTTTTGTTTCATCAATCATGACATAGGCAAACAGCCAGTCGAGCAAATATTGAAATCTGTCTTCGAGTAATTTTTCCGGTAGCCCTTTCACCTGATTGAAACTCATCCACCAGGCGTAGTTAGACTGGCCGTCCATTTTATCTTTAAAACTGCCCATGGGAGGTATCAGAGGCATTTGTAACATTCCCTCACTAGGGTGGGACCCATCCATGAGGATAAGTTTTGCAACCGCCTCAGGATAATTGAAAGCAAAACTCATAGCCACCATTCCGCCTATATCATGCCCAAGTAAATGTACTTTTTCAAGTCCAAGTTGAATTGTCAATTCATGGATATCCTTCGCCATTGTTTTTTTGTCATAGCCGGATGCGGGTTTTTCCGAAGTTCCCATACCTCTGATATCGACCACAATAACCTTGTAATTTTTCGCCAGTTCCGGTGCTATGGTATGGAAAGAATACCAGGTTTGTGGCCAGCCTGGTAGACAAATCAGTGGTTCTCCACTTCCCCCTTCAACATAATGAAGTGTAACTCCGTTTACTGTCGCAAATTTGTTTTCAAACCCGGGCCACTTTTTGATCAGTTCTTCATCAGAATACGGATCTGTTTCATTGTGAATTTCTGTATTCATGATATTGATTTAAATATTTGCTTCAACCGGCGACCAGCTTAATCCTCCGTAACGATCATTATCAAGATTGTTATGATGAACTAAAAACATGCTGTACAGATACTGGGATTGCTGCCATTTTGGATAAAGATCATTTTCGCCTTCCGGCTGAGCGGCTCTTTGCATCTTGTTATAGGCAGAAAATTCTTCCATGGAACCCATATGAACGAGCTCGAATTTTGCTCCTTTGTACTGTTCACTCAAACTGACAAGGTCACTTGGGCTAACACGGAAACTGGCAATATTTAAATATCTTGGAGTTGTTTCGTCAACAGCTGCCAAGGCCGTGTAGGCTGCGGTATCGTCCATTGTTGTGAAGTCAATTTCCCAATCTGCCTTATCGTCATAGTAAGCAACCGTCTTTTTTGGAACGTTGAATAGGGGCGTATTGTAGCGCAGAATATCTGTAAAACAGCCGTTAAAAATGGAGGTAGCCTGAATCGGACTTTGATCCAGAAGTTTGTGGAATTCTTTACGAAGATCGAAATTGCGGTTTTCACCTTCGGGCATCTGCGTGATATCAGTAGAGAAATCAGAAGGAATAAAACGGGGAACACCAGCGGCGATCGCTGCCTTCAATAGTTTTGACTGTGCTTCCACAATTACATCATGCAGGCCGGCTACCGCAGAAACCACGCAGGATACACCGGTGCAGGCAGCAATAAGATCCTGTTCGTTTGACGTATCGACTTTAACAACTTCGACGCCCAGTTTTTCAAGCGTATTAATTTTGTCTGCCTTACTTTCATGACGAACGATCGCCCGTACTTTTATATCATTTTTGATCAGTTCCCGGCAAATTCTCTGACCAAGATTTCCGGTAGCTCCGGATACTAAAACTAAATTTTCCATGTTTGTCATCATTTTTTAATGATGCAAAGCTAGATGCCTTTTGGGCGGCAAAAACTACCATTTGGTAGTAAATCATATTTTCTTAATATTTTTCCTGATCCTGCTGAGCGCGTTTGGCGTTATGCCCAGATAGGATGCGATTTGTTTTACTGGCACTCTCTGCATGAGTTCAGAATTTGCCAAGAATTCGAGATAGCGCTCTTCGGCAGACAAAGTTTGGAAACTGATAATTTGATCGATCATGCGAACGGCCATTGCTTCCCAGGTTATTCTGCCAAATTCCTGCCAGGCCGGAAATTGCTTATAAAGCTTCTCCATGTCCGGTTTATCAATATAAAACAATTCAGCATTTTCTATGGCTTCAATGTTAAAGCGTGTTGGCTTTTGTGGGCTAAGGCTGGAAATTTCAGCAAAAAATTCATCTTGAAAAACGACCCAGGCCGTAAGTTGCTGATCTCCTTCACCATAAAAAAAGCGAAGTGCCCCAGATTTGATGTAGAAATATTGATAGGCAATCTGACCCCGTTTTAGAATCAGATCACCTTTTTTTACCTTTTTTATCTTGAATTTTGAAAGAATTGCCTGAAGGGTAGTTTCTTCTATTGTTGTTTTTGATTTTATAAAATCTGATAATTCTTTCATTTTGATTCTTTGGGTTTCACGCAAAGGGGCAAAGTTTTTGTTTAAGATCGCAAAGTTAATTTTAGATAACACTTTGCGTACTCTGCCTTTTTTCTTTCCTGCTCTGCGTGAAATTTACTTTCGCAAAGTTATTACTGTGTTCTTCTATTTTTCCTTTCCTGCTCTGCGTGAAATTATTATTGAATTGCTTTTCCGAAAAAATCACCGGCATTCCATTTAGGTCTTTCAGTGGTTTGAGCGATGGAGTAACTAATCAGAAAATTAAGCTGAACATATTTTTTTGCAGCTTCAAAATCGAAGCCGTTTGTTATTTCGTCTGACGGCTTGTGATAATTGGCATCTCTCCATTGCTTTGTAAATTTAACCAGATCGAAAGAAGGATCGACAGTTTTTAGACCATATTTAATGTGTAACGCTGGTATACCCTCCAAAACAAAACTGTACTGGTCGCTGCGGACAAACCGTGCTTCCTCCGGCATTGGATCCTTTTGTTTTTCGATACCCAACTGTTCACATGCGAAAGCAACGTGTTGATCAATGCTGGAATGCTCTGCGCCAAGCGGTGCCACCGATAAAAGCGGAGCAATAAGCGTAGGCATATCTGTATTTACATCGGCCACAATCTGAGATTTCGGCACGGTGGGAAATGATGAGAAATAGGCAGATCCAAGCAAACCCATTTCTTCCGCGGTTGTCATCACGATCAAAACAGACCGGCGGGGTTTCACACCTGTACGTTTATAGATTCTGGCTATTTCCAACAGACAGGCCACTCCGGAGGCATTGTCATGTGCGCCATTATAAATTGAATCTCCTCTTACCGGCATTGCTATTCCCACATGGTCAAGATGGGCTGTGTGAATGACATATTCGTTTTTCAGATTTTGATCTGTTCCTTCAATTTTCGCAATGACATTATAACTCTCAACATCCTTATATTCGCTCGTATATTGAACGCGGATGGACACGGGTAATTCAAAAGAAGATGGTTTTCCCTGTTCCAGAATACTCAAAACCTGTTTCAGATTTTTACCGGAATTCATAAATATCCTGATCAATTCGGCATTGGGTACACGAGCACTCAGTTGAAGTTTTCCAAGCGCACTGCGGCCAACTGCCACTGTTTTGGCGGGATCCATCGCTACGGAAATACTTGGAATTGCCGTACTTGCCGGAGTAGGAAGGGCTGTGCTCATTATGACTCCAACTGCTCCTTTGGAAGCTGCGATTGTCATTTTTGATGCTGGACTTCCAAAATGTGCCTGAATGCTGGAAGGCAATTGCAGATTCGCCGGAGCACCATTTAACAATACCACAATTTTTCCCTTTACATCCAATCTATCATAATCCGAATATTTTCCCGGCATATCAATCCCATAACCGGCAAATACGAGCTGCGCTTCTGTTACTGTTTTGGCCTGCAAAGCGTTTGGTAAAATCGTTATATCCTTGCCAATGGAAAGTGTATCTTCATTTCCATTTTTATCTTTCAATATCGCCAGCGATGATTTTACATTTATTGTGGCTTTTCGAAGAATCAGTTTTTGAACAAAAGTGCCGTTTTCTCCCGCAGGCATTAATCCTATTTGTTTATATTGATCTACAACATAATCAACCGCCATTTGATAACCTTCTTTTCCGGGAAGTCTTCCCTTTAATTTATCATCGGCCAGGTAAGTAATGTCACGTTTTATTTTTGAAGTATCAACCTTGCTCAAAGCGTTTTTAGTGTTTTTGTCCAGTTTGAGATTCTGGGAGAAAACGGGGAAAAGAGCAAAACAGGAAAGTAGGATTGAAAGTAAAAAATTGAAGCGCATGGAAAATTGGTTGATCCAGGTTAAAGATTAAGTAATGTATTAAAGAAGTGTTGCACATAAAGATTACCATCAAATATATTTCGATCTTAAATCAGTCAGGCAACAATACTAATATAACATATTTATCCGAATATGAATATGTTGAATATGGTTTGACCAAAAAAGGATTCCCAAACCAATACTATTTTTGGTTCGGGAATCCTTTTTGGTAATTAGGACTCCTTAAACATTACCATAACTATTCGACTGTCCGCCGTCAATAGCAATCGTTTGTCCATTCACATAGGAGCAATCTTCGCTTAAAAGAAAAGCGACAACCTTGGCAACTTCCTCGGGCTGGCCCAATCGTTTGCTGGGATTAGACTGGGCATATTGCGTTTGCGCTGCTTTGGGATCTGCTGGATTTACCTGCACAAATGCCTCTGCAACCATGGGCGTGAGAATGGCTCCGGGCGCGATTGCATTGGTGCTGATATTGAATTTCGCATATTCCAGTGCTGCATTTTTGGTCATTCCCGAAACGGCATGTTTGCTGGCTACATAAGGTGTTTGGTTCATCACACCACGGATACCGCCCACCGAAGCTACGTTAACGATCCGGCCATATTTTTGATCCTGCATCACAGGAATTACATAACGCATTCCATAATAAGTACCCATCAAATTAATATCGATAACTTTTTTGAACACGTCCATATCATATGCCGTCATAGGTGCCTGGCGGCCTTCAATACCGGCATTATTGTAAAATCCGTCAATGCGTCCAAACGTTTTTACGGTTTCTTCAACATAAGCTTTTACCGCGGCTTCGTCAGACACATCAGCTATAATGACGATCAGTTTCACATCCGGGAATTTTTCCAAAATGGCTGTTTTAGCCTTTTCCAAAGACGACGCGTTGAAATCTATCAGAGCAAGATTTGCTCCTTTTGATGCACATTCAAACGCAGTTGCCAGCCCAAGACCCATCGCTGCACCGGTTATGATGATGGTTTTATCTTTTAAGTTACTCATATTGATTCTGTATTTAATTGAAAATATATTCGGTTAAAAACTAAAAAAAATTTATTGTGTTATACCTCGCCAAAGTAAATCGAAGCAATCGTCTATGATCTGCTGTGTTAGTGGAAATAACTTTTGAACGATCCCGGTTGAGCAGGAGCGGACAGCTCCGTCAAAAAAACTGATGAGCATGATGGGCGCCTGATTTTTGATGATACCTTCATTTTGTCCTTTTTTCAGCAGGTCATAGAGCGGTTTGTTTTGCTGCTCATATTCTGCCATCTGCTTCGAAAAATTGAGCTGAATGTAATTTGATTGTATATAGTGATCTATAAATACGGTCTCATTATAATGATTTAGTCTGTAATTCAGCATATTGACATATATCAGTTTCAGCGATTGCTTTACGGGCAGGTTGATGTCAAAACGCTCATACATTTTTTCGGTCATCTTATCTTCGACACTCGAATAAGCAGATTGGACGATCTCTTCTTTATTTTTGAAATAAGTATATAAAGTACCCGTACCTACACCGGCCGCCTTGCTGATGTCAGCAATATTAATTCCGGCAAGCCCATGTTTGCCCGTGATCTCAAATACTGACTGTATAATCTTTTCCTGTTTGGCTGGATCAAGTGGTCTCATAATGTAAATTTAACCGAAAATTTATTCATTTAAAAGTTAAGTTATAAATAAGATTATTATTAACTATAATTGCCAATATCAGTGGATACGCTTACCGTGAAAATGTATAAAAAAACCGCTATCAGAACTCTTATTCTAATAGCGGTTTTTTGAATATTTAATAACTGAATACTAAGTTAATTGAACTTCTGCGTTTCTTGGGCCAAGTGATTTACGGTTCATTCTATTACCGACTGATCTCATGAAAGCAAAAACAACAACGCCTGTTATAATACCTAACCCTATTATGTTTTTCGTAGTTTTCATAATTGAAATAATTTATTTTGTGAAAAAGCAGTAGTACCTTCCATATATTTCAACCTATACAAAAACGATACCAGTAATGGATTTTGGAAGAAATTATATTTAATTAAATTAAAAGCCAAAAAGGAAAGTCCATGAGCGTGTACATTAATAATATTCAGCGATATAAAACGAAGAGTGCAGCGTTATCGACTGAATTGAAGGGGGTTTCTACATGGCGATTGGGTGTTTTTTTATTGTCTGTAATCATCATTCTTATTCTGGCAAATGAAAAATTAATCGTGCCTTTACTTCTGGTTGTTCCGGTTTGTATTCTTGCTTTTGTCTTAATAGTAAAACGCTACTCCAAACTTTCTTTGGAGAAACAGCATGTGGATTTCTTGTTAGAAATAAATGAAGATGAGCTGTTAAGACAGGAAAATGGGTTATCTGGTTTTCCTTCCGGGCAAATGTTTGTCAATCGGAATCATCCTTTCGTATCAGATTTTGATATTTTCGGGACCCATTCACTTTTCCAGCTTATTAATCGTACTACAACGGAGTTTGGTCAATCTTTACTGGCACGCTGGCTCGGAGAGCCAGCGTCCCGGGACGAAATTTTGGAACGGCAGAAAGCTGTAAAAGAACTTACGCCTAAAATAGACTGGCGACAGGATTTTCAGGCATCGGGAATGCGGTTTAATAATGAGAAAAGTGCATTTAATAAATTGCTCACCTGGATAGAAAAGCCGGCAAAGTTACTTCCCCATCAATTTAAATACCTGGTAATAAGTATATTGTTGTCAATTTTGTCTACGTCGGCAGCGGCTTATTTCCTTTACGGTTTATTATCGGAAGTCACTTTTTCCTTTTATTATATACTCCCATTGGTGATCAGCTTGTTTATAAACCGGCGTATTTTGAAAACCACGAGGCATATTTCGGAAGAAATTATTGATAGTACACATGCCAATATCAAGACATTGGGCGGCTACCAGGCACTGATCGACAGAATTGAAACAGAAGAATTTGATTCCGTTTTACTTCAACGTCTTCGTTCTGTTTTCAATCAGAATAGTTATTCTGCGTCCAAAGAAATCAATGGATTAAGAACAATACTGGAAATATTTCAGACAAAGGGGACAAAGGGTTCTATTGGTAAAAATGATTTTTATGGTATTTTCAATAGTCTGTGGTTTTTTGATTTTTATCTGATTATCATGACTGAAAAATGGAAAAAGAAAAACAGGCCTTTTCTGATTTCCTGGGCGTCTGCGGTCAGTGAATTTGAGGTTTTAAGCAGCCTGGCCGGATTTGCCTGTTCAAATGATACTTTCACTTTCCCTGAAATTGTAGCGGAACCTTATGTTATTGATTTTAAGGAACTCAGCCATCCTTTGATTCTTAATGGAAAAAGGGTTTATAACGATTTTGCTTTTCATGGCCGTGGCGAAATTGCATTGATTACCGGGTCAAACATGGCGGGAAAAAGTACCTTTTTAAGATCGGTGGGTATCAACCTGGTTTTAGCGTTTATGGGAGCGCCTTGCTGCGCACGGTCGGGGCGCGTATCGCATCTTAAAATATTTACCAGTATGCGAACGCAGGACAATCTCGAAGAGGGAATTTCTTCTTTTTACGCTGAACTTAAAAGAATAGAACAACTCCTGAAACTGGTTGAAAGCGGTGAACCTGTTTTTTTCCTTCTGGATGAAATGTTCAAGGGCACTAATTCTCAGGATCGGTATGCTGGTGGCGCTTCGCTGATAAAACAGTTGGCCGGGCTTAATGCTTTTGGGATTATTTCAACACATGATCTCGAACTGGCCAAATTAACCGCAAATCAAAAAAACATAACGAATTACAGCTTTAACAGTGAAATAAATGATGATGAAATTATTTTCAATTACAGGCTGACAAAAGGAATATGCACAGACTTCAATGCCCGTGCATTGATGAAAAGAAGTGGGATAAAGATTATTTCGGATACTGGAAATATTTCTGAATTGTAAAGAGGATTTAAAAAAAATAAATAGGAACGGCCATCTTTCTGTAAGGTGGCCGTTCCTATTTATTTTTAATTTTTCTTAAACCAGTTTCCAGTCAGGTCTCTCGAAGTGGCAGGTATATCCGCCCGGGTTTTTTTGCAAATAATCCTGATGTTCAACCTCTGCATTCCAGAAATCTGTGGCAGGCACTACTTCTGTGACAATCTTGCCGGGCCAGATACCCGATGCTTCCATTTCTGCAATAAGCCCGGTAGCAACTTCACGTTGTGTTTCATCCAGATAAAAAATAGCTGAACGATAAGACATCCCGATATCATTTCCCTGACGATTTCGCGTTGTCGGATTATGAATCTGGAAGAAATATTCAAGGAGTTTGCGATAGCTTAATTGAGCCGGATCAAACACAATCTCGATTCCTTCTGCATGTGTTCCATGATTCCGGTAAGTTGCATTGGGAACATCACCGCCTGTATATCCCACAACTGTTGAAATTACACCCGGCTGATGTCTGAAAAGTTCTTCCACTCCCCAAAAGCAACCGCCTGCCAAAATGGCTTTTTCAGTACTCATATAGTTCGTTTTAATGTGATAATACTATAATGAAAATTCTGTGCCTCGTGCAATCCGGGACTTTTATTGTCAGTTTATCTATCTGGTGGTTTTGATCAAAGATTATTATCCTTTTTGCACCTGCATTATAACGTCACAACAATTTTACCAACTGTCCGTCCGCTTTCGATCTGGGCGTGCGCCTCTGCCATTTGGTCAAAGGAAAAGGTTTTTGATACATGAGATTTAAGCTTTCCATCCGCAATGAGCTGCGCTAAAAACTTCATATCGGTTCCACTGGAATGGACCAGTAACAATTTACCCTGAATATTTTCAGATTTTAGTTTTTCATTTACTTCCTCGCTAATCTGACCAACGATAGTGGTAACTTTTCCGCCATTTTTAAGTACTGGCAAAGACTGTATAACGCTATTCGAACCCACGCAGTCGAATGCGAAATCAATATCTTTTGTCGCATCTGCCAAGGACTGGTTTTGATAATCGATATGTTCATCGGCTCCTAAGGAAAGGACAAAATCCCGGTTTGCAGCAGATGAGGTGCCGATAACATAAGCACCCAGATGTTTTGCGAGCTGCACAGCATAATGCCCGACGCCTCCAGAGGCGGCGTGAATCAAAACCCTGTCACCTTTTTTTACCCCGGCATCAGTAAATACCTGCAAGGCCGTAAGTGCGGCAAGGGTTGCTGCGGCAGCCTCGTCGTGCGATATGTCAGCGGGTTTCAAAGCCAGGTGATCGGCGGGTGCTGCTACATATTCTGCGTAGGCATTACCAACGCCCGGGAAATTCACCATACCAAAAACTTCGTCACCAACATTAAACAGACCTGATTTGGATTCGGTCACTACGCCCGATATATCCCAGCCCAGAACCAACGCTGATTGCTTACTTACACCACCATATTTATAAACTCCGCCGCCCAGACGTGTTTTAGCATCAACCGGATTAATGCTGATTGATTTTACTTTGATCAAAACCTCGTCAGCCTTAATTTGTGGTACGGAAACTTCTGTCATTTTTAAGTTTTCTGTTGATCCCGGCTCAACCAATATCATCGTTTTCATTTGTTTGTTTTTAAGTTATACCGCAAAATTATACTATCAGGATGAATAGATAGTAGTATATATTTTCGTTAAGTTAGTATATTTGCTGCATGCAAAAAGAAATATTACACGCGCCGTATGTTATTAAGTATGAAACGCTGGACGTTTGTCCTAAGCCGGAACATGCCCACAGTTTTTTTGAACTGGTTTATGTCCGTTCAGGTACGGGCTTGCAGTGTATCAATAAGAGCAGCTTTGCATATCGGGCCGGACATTTGTTTTTGCTAACGCCGGATGATTGTCATTCGTTTGATATTCAAACGACCAGTCAGCTTTTTTTTCTTCAATTCAATGATATTTATATTAAAAACAACGGAATTGTTGCGGAGAATGTAAAAAGGCTGGAATTCATTTTACAAAATGCGAATCACCAGCCCGGCTGTATTTTTAGAAATAAAGATGACAAAATGCTGGTAGGCCCGATCATTGAAGCCATCATCCGTGAGCATGAAACCAGAGATATCTATAATCAGGAACTGATCCATCAGCTCGTCAACACACTCATCATTATCATTGCCAGAAATATTGCCAAATTCCTGCCGGAAAAAGTAAATATGGCAACAGAAGAAAAGGCGATTGACGTGCTTCAATATATTCAGAACAATATTTATTATCCTGAAAAATTAAAAGCAGAAAATGTCAGCGGACATTTTGGGATATCGAATTCATATCTGGGCCGATATTTTAAAAAACACACGGGCGAAACGATGCAGGAATATATCAGCAGTTACAAAACAAAACTGATCCAGCACCGCTTAAAATTCAGCGACAAGCGGCTGAATGAAATATCGGATGAGTTTGGCTTTACTGATATCAGCCACTTGAATAAATATTTTATAAACCAGACGGGTAGCAGTCCGGCGGCTTATCGTATCTCGGTGCGCAATGAATCCGTTTTAATTCAGTGATTGCTTCTTAAATAGTATTGGCGTCATACCCACCTCTTTTTTGAAAAGTCTTGAAAAATAGGACAGATTATCAAATCCTAACGCATAAGCAATTTCTGATACGGATTGTTCTTCATATTTCAGGCGGTTTTTTGCTTCCGAAATCAGATAAATGTGAATATGCTCCAATGCCGTTTTCCCGCTTTCCTGTTTTAACACATCAGTTAAATATCCCGAAGAAATATTCAAACGCTCAGCCATATATTGGACGGAAGGAAGCCCTTTGCTATGCAGTAATCCGTTGGCAAGGTACGCATCCATTTCTTCAACAAATCTGCTTACCGTTTTTCCGGAAATTTCTGAGCGGTTAATAAATTGTCTTTTATAAAAACGCTGGGCATATTTTAGCATTGTACCCACATTGGCCAGGATGATTTCCCGGCTGTATTCATCCTGATTGTTGTTATACTCATTTTCAATTTTACGATACAGATCCCAAATTGTTGTTTCCTCCTTTGGAGACAAATGCAACGCCTCATTGATTTCATAATCGAAAAAATGATATTTTTTTATCTCATTATGAAGAATATGGCCGTTCAAAAAATCCTCATGAATAAAAATCAGAAAGCCATCCTCATCCAAATGAAGATTTCTCATTTCGATAACCTGCCGTGGTTTTACAAACATCATTGAGCCGCAGTCATGATCGTATTTGGTACGGCCATATAAAACCACACCGGATTTTAATTTCTTAAAACCGAGCATATAAAAATCACTGGTAAACTCCTGCGCACCTATTGAGCAGGCTCCGTTGCATTGATATATACTGAACAAGGGATTTTCATTGGGAGGAAATCCGTTATCGCGGTGCAGGTCGCTCAGGTTTTTATAATGTTTCATTTTATTATCAGATAAATGAAAGACAATCTGCAAAAATAATCATGCAGATCGTCTTTCAGGATTAAATATTTCTATTTTATCAGTGGCCGTGTGCCGCTGCTGATACTTCTTTCCAGGCTTCGAATTCAGCGAGGCGTTCGCTGTAAACTTGTTTTACGCCCGGGTATGCAATTTTGCCTAACAAAAAGTGTAAAGGAGGGTTTTCTGCGTCAATTAATTGTAATACAGCATCTGTCGTAGCTTCCGGTTTTCCCCAGGTATCCGGAGTAGCACCATCAGCAAACGCTTTTTTGATCGGCGCATATACCTCGTTCGGTTCAGTTTGAAAAGCAGAGGCACCAGACCAGTCTGTTGAAAAACCATTTGGCTCAATCAAACTTACGTTTATTCCAAAACTTTTCACCTCAGCAGCAAGCGTTTCACTCAACCCGTTCACCGCATATTTTGAGGCATTATAAAGTCCTAAAATCGGAAGCGTTACCAGTCCAAGGAAACTTGAAACCTGAATAATATGTCCGCTTTTTTGCGCTCTCATAATCGGAACGACTGCTTGTGTAACCCAAAGAAGTCCAAAAAAGTTGGTCTCCATCTGAGCGCGGGCCTGCTGTTCTGTTGTTTCTTCAATAGCACCGAACAACCCGAAACCTGCATTATTGATCAACACATCAATACGGCCAAAATGTTCATTGGTTTTATTCACTGCTGCAAAACAATCTTCTCTGTTATTAACATCCAGCTGAATCGGAAAAACTGCATCACCATATTCCTCAATCAGATCATCCAGATTTTCTACATTTCTGGCGGTTGCTGCCACTTTATCTCCTCTTTCTAATAATGCTTTGGCCCAAAGTTTACCAAAACCACGGGAAGCTCCTGTAATAAGAATTATTTTTGACATGATATTTTTCTTTTTTAGTACACTACAAAGGTATCATGAGCCTATGCAGTGGATTTAACACAAAATCAGGATTCATTGACACAATTCGGGAATTGGCCATATCAGTATCCGGATTTTAAGCAAACTGACTTTTTTAAAGTTGGTATATCAGTACCTGACAGGATCAAAATGAGTCTATATTAAGGTTGTGAAAAAATACCGTATATCATTGGCAAGTAACTGAGGCTGTTCCGCAGCCGCAAAATGTCCGCCTTCCGGCATCTCTGTCCAATGCTCAATGTTAAAACCTTTTTCGATATAGGATCGGGGAGGTGTAGGAAGTTCCTTTGGGAATCTGGCATAACCAACCGGAATTTTCACAAATTCATTTTCAGCAAAAGCAACAGGCTTTTTGCTGTTTTCATTATAGATCCGCATGGAGGAATGAATGGTTTCAGTAAGCCAGAACAAAGTCACATTGGCAAGCAGCTCGTCCTTTGAAAACGTGTTTTCAATATTTCCCTTATGGTCACTCCAGCTATTAAACTTTTCCAAGATCCACGCACATAAACCCGCAGGCGAATCATTCAAGCCATAAGCAGCTGTGAGCGGTTTTGTAGCATGCATATGTGAATAAGCACCTTCTCTGGCGGACCAGTCGGCCCCGGTTTTTTGGAAAGCAATAACTTCATCCGGAAGCTTTTCATTTTCTTTGACATAAGGTTTATAAGACCCGGAAATAAAATTAAGATGCAGCCCGATAACGTTTGCAGGATGTTTCAATGAAAGCCAGGTGTTGATACCGGCGCCAATATCTCCGCCCTGAGCTCCATAGTGTTCGTAGCCCAAAGTCGTCATCAAATCATGCCAGAGATCAGCTACCACGAAACTATTACAACCCGGCTGATGCACTTTTCCTGAAAAGCCAAATCCGGGAATTGATGGAATTACCAGGTCGAATGAAATTTCCGGATCTTCGGTAAGCAGTGGTATCAATTGCATCATTTCAAGAAAAGAGCCGGGCCATCCGTGCGTAATGATCAGGGGAATAGACCGCTTTCCTTTTCCTTTGATGTGAAGGAAATGTATTTGGTAACCGTTTATATCGGCAATGAAATTGGGATACGCATTGATTTCTTTTTCAGTTTTTCGCCAGTCAAACGAGTGATGCCAGTAATCTGTCAATGTTTTCATATAAGAAAGATCAGCACCATATGACCAGCCGGACCCTGTAATTTCGTCGGGCCAGCGTGTATTATTTAATCTCAATTTGAGATCATCCAGCTGATGCTGTGGAATATTGACTGAGAATGGTTTTATCGTATTCACTATTTATCGTGTAGTTTTTATGGATATTAAAGTAGTTTTAAATTCAATACAGTAAGGTAAGCAAGTCGCAAGAAAAGCCATAATCATTCATTAATTCAATAATTTGATTTTTACAAGTTTTGGATTGATTTACATAATCAGTAAAAAGCTGTATACGAATACCTTTGTTCAACAAAATAAAAACAGACGATGGAACAGAAAAATAAAATTGCACTTATTACCGGCGGTAGCCGCGGATTGGGTAAAGACATGGCACTACGCCTTGCAGAAAAAGGAATTGATGTCATCATTACATACAACAGCCAGTTAAAGGATGCGGAAAATGTGGTGGCGCAGATTCAGGAAAGTGGACAAAAAGCGGCTGCGCTGCAACTGAACACGGGAGATATCAAAAGTTTTGGCTCATTTGTGGTTCAATTACAAGATATTTTGCAGAACAAATTTGCAGCAACGCGTTTCGATTATCTTGTAAATAATGCCGGTATCGGCGGTTATACTCCAATTGCGGACGTAACTGAAGAAGCTTTTGACGAATTGCTGAACATTCATTTCAAAGGTGTTTATTTTATGACACAAAAAATGTTACCCATTTTAAATGATGGCGGCGGAATCGTGAATGTATCATCCGGCCTGACCCGAGTAACGGTGCCTGGTTCTTCGGTTTATGCTTCAATGAAAGGTGCCATGGAAACATTCACGCGTTATCTGGCCAAAGAATACGGGTCGCGCGGGATCAGGGCAAACATTATTGCACCGGGAGCGGTGATGACAGATTTTGGCGGAGGACATTTGAGAAATGATGATAACATGCAAAAATTTATCAGCAACGTAACTGCCCTGGGAAGACCCGGCGTGGCTGAAGATATTGGTGGTGTTGTTGCCTTTTTATGTTCTGAAGAAGCGCGTTGGGTAAACGGTCAGCGTATAGAAATATCAGGCGGAATGGCATTGTAGTTTTTGAAATGTTACAAAAGAAAAGTTTAGTAGCATCCAATGCACTACTAAGCTTTTCTTTTTAATTCCATATTTCCATCAGTCGAAGTATTACTTTGCCCTGAAAACCCATTTTGGTGCATCATTTATCTGCTGACGTAGAAGCAAATTTATCTGCGCCGCGTGGTGCTGCACATGCCTCATGTTGTAAAATAATATTTCCAGAACAGAATAATTCATTGCATCAGATTCAAAATCTTCGATAAAACGCTCGTTTTTTATTTTTTCCTCAGTCAGGCCAGCAATTAATTTTCGGCATTTTTCACGACTTGATCGCATATAATCAAGCAATTCTGTTTTGGTGTAAAACCTGTCCGGTACTAAATCATCGATTGCATGTTCTGGTAAATTGTCGGGATCTGCAATTGTGAAAGATAGCTTTGGTGAGAAATTTACAGGAGGAATTGTTGAATAATAATCCAGAAATACCAGCACATGATAGGTCATGTAAAAGAGCCTTTTATGCTCATAAAAAATGTTTTCAGGACAAAGTAGGATTGCCTCTTCCAGCGTATCGATACTTGCACCAAATTGATTCCATAAGCTTTCTCTCAGTTCATGAATCATATAATGTTTTTTATTTAAGTACTTATTGATTAGTTAGTTATATGTAATACATAGGTATTTGCATACCAAAATTTTACTTGTATCAGCTTTAAGCGTACTATAAAATAACTTCTTTTTGTTTGTAACGAAGTATGACAATTCCGCAGTCAAAGGAGGTTGATTCTATCAGTGAATAATTTTGTTTACCATCAATTTCTTTGAAAATAGGTAGTCCATTGCCTATCGCAGAAGGGTCTAAAAGTAGATAGAACTCGTCAAGCAGTTTTTCTTTAATAAGAGCGGAGGCGAAAGTTGCACCACCATAAGCAATGATATCTTTTCCTTCCTGCATTTTCAGTTTTGTAATTTCCTTAACGAGATCACCTTTTGCCAGAATCGTATTTTCCCATTTTGACTCGTTTAGTGTTTTGGTAAAAACTACTTTTGGTGTCCGGGTAATCATTTTTCCTGGTATGTAATCGGGATCATCAGGTTTTGTCGCAATATTGGCCCAATAAGGAATAAATTCTTCAGCAAGTTTTCGCCCAAGAATGATGCAGTCAACAGGATCGGTTATTTGTTTTACATAATTGTTCAGTGCCTCATCCCAATCCCATACCATCCAGTCCATTTCTCCATTTGGCCCGGCAATATATCCGTCAAGACTGATCTGGACTTGAAGTTTTAGTTTTCTCATGATGTATTATTAATTTTGATTTACAAAATTAATAATACAACTTTTGAAGAAGAGGGTGCATCCGCGCCCAAAAAAGGGGGTATTGCGACAAATAACTCCTGATCACAAATATTCATATGATCAGGAGATGAATTTTTTCTATGAAAATAATTGCGGTTTCGCTTTGTAAGTCTCCCATAAAAACTCTCCGAATAAGGTATTAGCCCATGCAAACCATGATCTTGTAAATTTCGTGGCATCGTCCTTATGAAAAGATTCGTGCATGAAACCTGTGCCGCCATGGCACTTTTTCAGCGTATCAATACAGAGTTTTATCTCCTTATCATTGTTACTCGTCAGTCCGCGGATAATGATTCCCAACGGCCATATCATATCCAGACCAATATGCGGCCCGCCTATTCCTTCACCCGCCTTTCCCTTGAAAAAGAAAGGATTATTTAACGACAGCAACATTTTTCGCGTGTTCTGGTATATCGGGTCATTTACTGGCAGCGCATCCAGATAGGGTAGTCCCAAAAGACTCGGGACATTGGCATCATCCATCAGATTGTAACTTCCATACCCGTTTACCTCATATGCATATACCTTGCCATATTCTTTGCTGTCAACCACTGCATGGATTTTCAAAGCATTTTCGACTTCCAGCGCGAGTGCATTTAATTCAGTTGCGGCTGCCTTATCTCCACTAATTTTTTCAATCATTTTTGCAGCCTGTTTCAAGCTTACAACAGCGAAAAAGTTTGATGGTATCAGGAAAGAATAAATCGTTGCATCGTCGCTTGGACGAAATGCTGAACAGATCAAACCAACAGGTTTTACCGGATATCCGTATCCGTTCATCGGTACGCCATCGGTTGCCCAGGAAGTTTTGCGCTGGAAATGATAAGGCCCATTATCCTTTTTTCTCTGCTGCTCTTTAAAAGTTTTAAGCGTGAGCATGATCGCTTCTTTCCATTTGGCATCAAAAGGTGTTGTGTCACCAGTTAACTGCCAGTAACGATGGGCAAGCCGGATAGGATAACACAGAGAATCGATTTCCCATTTGCGCTCATGCAAACCCGGTTTCATATCCGTTTCGTCGGTTTTCCATTCACCGGTTTTTTTAGGATCGTCATAAAAGGCATTTGCATAAGGATCTCTCAAAATACAAACAGCCTGACGGTTTATGACACCGGCGATCAATTGTTGAAGCGTTTTATCTTTCTTGATAAAATCAAGATATGGCCAGACCTGCGCGGTACTGTCACGCAGCCACATGGCGTCAATATCACCTGTGATTACGTATGTATCCGGCTTTTCACCTTTTCCGTTAAAAGTTACAGTGGTATCAAGCGTATTTGGGAAACAATTACCAAAAAGCCAACCCAGTTCCTTGTCTTTAATAGCCGATTGAAATTCCAGAATGGCATCTTCAATAACCTTGCTGGTGAATTTCCGTTCACCAGGATTTAATCTGACAACCGGAAAATCGGGATTGGCAAATGCGGGTATTTTACCGATCATCAAACCGGTTCCTAAAAGAGCTGTACTTTTTATAAATGTGCTTCTGTTCATAGAGAATAAAAAAATAAAATGCTGATTGCCAGGGAGATAATTGTAATATATTAAAAAAAGTTATAAGATTGGGCGATGTCTTTATATTACAAATAACGTATTTAAACATATTACTGAATGCGAGATCACAGATTTTATTTTATTCATGGCAATGACAAACTTTTGTTATAAGGTTTATGGAAAAAATAGTCAGTAAATTCCGCTCAAAGCATTTTTTTAAAGTCATATGTATCATGGAACCAAACAAGATTTTTGTTGCTAATTTTTTGGTAACTTTGAATTCATCCTATTAAAGTTTGAGGGAAATGGGCAAAAATACATCCATATCAATTGGTCAACATTTTGACGAATTTATTCAAAATCAAATTGATACAGGCCGGTATACATCATCCGATGAAGTGATTAAGGCAGGACTTCGTTTATTGGAAGATGAAGAGCAAAAACTAAAACTATTACGACAAGCACTTATTGACGGTGAAGAAAGTGGATGGGTAGAAAATTTTAATCCAGCAATCTTCAAGGCCAAGTTGAAACAGAATTATTCATCGAATGAGTAAATACAGGTTAACTAAGCTTGCCGAACATGATCTGGAAAAAATATGGGATTACACAGTGTATGAGTGGTCACTTGATCAGGCGGAAAAGTATATCGACGGTTTGTTATCCAGTTTTGAAGCAATAGGTGAGGGAAGAATTGAAGGTAAAGCTATTGATTCAGTTGTGTTGGGTTACCGTAAGGTACTGCATGGTAAACACTATATTTTCTTCCGATTTTCACATGAAGATGTAGTAGATATCGTAAGGATTCTTCATATTAGTATGGATATTGAAAGGCATCTTTAAATTTGAGTTTGGCCGTCTGATTGGATAGGCCAAATATTGTATCAGTGATAAGTTCTGATAATATTACAGAAAGTGCCGGAATTTCAATGTTATTCCGGCACTCATTTTAAATTATAAAATTGAAGAGATTTAAAAGCTTAAACCCCCAAACTCCACCCTTCACGATAAGTACGTTTTACATACTGATTCACCTCATCAAAGTTGGTCACTTTCATGTTTTTATAATCCCAAAGCATTTTCATATTTGCACCCGGGTAATCAAATCCTTTTCCGTTTTCTCTTGGTTTGGGCATATCTGCGCCTCTGATTGCCAGGTTGGCCATAAGAATTGCTTCGGTTAATGGACCGGCAAGTTCAAAAGGTGAGCTAAGTTCCATATTGCCATATCCTGCAATGGCGCCTTCCACCCACTGTGCATAATGACCTTCTGCACTGCCTGGCACGCGGGCAAACTTTTGTTTCACTTTTACATCTTCCATTCTCGAAAGAGGCAAAAGGCGTGGATTGGCAGCATATTCGCTCGCCATCATTTTACCTTTTGTTCCTACAAATAAAATACCGCTGTTACCGTCACCGAACAATTCATTTGGTCCTAATTCTTCCGGACGCTCGGGTTTTATGCCCCCATCCATCCAGTGCATGGTAACCGGCCCTTTTGTTTTTGCGGTTTTAGGAAAAGTTAATGTGGCGTGACTGGATGGTGGACAGCTGTCAGGGAAAATGCCTCTTTTACCGAAATCTGTGAAAACACTGCTTACGCTCGCCTGTACGTCAAGGGCATATTTCAGTCCAAGCACCCGGAAAGGGGCCTCCATTAAGTGGCATCCCAAATCACCCAAAGCACCTGTTCCATAATCCCACCAACCTCTCCAGCTTCCAGGAATCAATTTATCTACGTAATCTTTTTTAGGAGCCGTTCCCAACCAAAGATCCCAGTCAAGTCCTTGCGGCACAGGTGGTTTTGCTGTTGACCACGGAATGCCTTGTGGCCATATCGGCCGGTTAGTCCAGATATAAACGGTGTGAACTTTGCCAATTGTGCCGGCATCATACCATTCATGCAATTGTCTTACACCATCACCGGAAGAGCCCTGGTTTCCCATTTGCGTAACCACTTTGTAACGTGCCGCTGCTTCTGTAAGCTGGCGTGCTTCGTAAATATCGTGGGTCATCGGCTTTTGAACATACACGTGTTTGCCAAGCTGCATGGCTCCCATAGCCACCACAGCATGGGTATGATCCGGTGTTGAAACGGATACGGCATCAAAATTTTTCGATTCTTTTTCAAACAATTCCCGCCAATCCTTATAGTATTTGGCTTTTGGGAAATTCTTTACGCTTTCAGCAGCACTTCGGTCGTCCACATCACATAGAAAGCCGATATCAGCTTTACCGCTTTTGGCAAAATTGGCAATATCCGATCTTCCCTTTCCGCCGACACCGACACCAGCTACAATCAGCCTGTCGCTTGGTGCCAGAAATCCTTTTCCGCCGATTACATGGCGTGGAACGATCATAAATGCGGCTGCTGCCAAACCGGATGTTTTGATAAAATCTCTTCTCGAAGAAGCCGGTTTATCATTTCCTGTACTTTTTTCCTGCATTTTAAGGTTCTGGTTAAGTGGTTTATTTCAGGAGGACATCAAGCCCGATAGTAAAAGTCACCGATGGGCTTATTCTTTTGTCAAACAGGATATTATATTTTTTTACTCAGAAAATTCAATTTTCCTGTTTCCTCTAATACATACGGGTAAAGGATATTATCAGGCCCCGGTTTATCTGAAAAAAGATGGAGAATTATTATTGGTTTGATATTTTTAGCTTGCAGATGTTTGGCAATCAAACCAAACCAATAATCAACCTGAAAATAAAACGACTCATGAAAATCGAACTTTCTATTGAATACCAGATATTTGAAAGTGACCAGGAGCTGGAAGAAGATTTGCAGGAACTTCTCAAAGCATCGAAAGAAGCGGTTAAACTGTCTTACGCGCCGTATTCAAAATTTCATGTGGGGGCTGCACTGCTTATGTCGAATAGAGAAATCGTGAAAGGCAGTAATCAGGAAAATGCATCTTTCCCGGCCGGGATCTGTGCTGAACGCGTGGCATTGTCGGCGGCGTCTTCCTTTTATCCAAATGAAAAAATAATGGCTGTCGCTATTTCTTATCATAACAGTACTGACGATAGTTCTACGGAAAATATTCTATCACCCTGCGGGATTTGCCGGCAAAGTCTTTTGGAGGCGACACAGCGGCAACAGGCGCATATCAAGGTTATTCTGAGTAATCCGCAGGGGAAAATAATTTATCTGAAAAATGCAGATGATTTGCTTCCTCTGGCGTTTTCCTCTGATCATTTCTGATTTTCAATTGTAAGAATAAATACAAAGCACACGAAGTTTTACACAAAAACGTAGTAAGGTGTTTTAGTATTTTTATGATTTTCAGGAATATTTGATTCGGGGTTAAGTCAATGTTTGGCTGGCATATTTAATAATACAATAATATTCATCACGATTCCTGTTCACATTGAGAGCCTAATTTCGTATTCAATTTAAGAAGCGAAAGATGGATTTTCTGGTTTGGCAAAACAGGCGTGATACAATTTTGTTTTTTAGATTGTTGACTACCATTTTATTATGGAAATCAACAATGCCATTCAACTGTTTGGCACAAAATTCGAAAAGCATTTTATTTTCTTCTGAGATGAAAATGACAGAAGCAGGAGAATTTTCAGTGATAACCTATAACATCGCCGGATTGCCGGAATTCATTTCCAGCGCTGTTACCAAAAGATCTTCGAGTATAGCAGAGATCGGGCAGAAATTGAACCGGTTTGATATTGCCCATGTTCAGGAAGACTTTAACTACAATAAATTTCTTTATAACTCAGGGAATAGTCATCCTTTCCGGACCAGAAATAAAGGAAAGGTTCCTTTTGGCGACGGGTTGAATACACTTTCAAACTTTCCGGTTCATGACCTCCGAAGAATACGCTGGAAAGATTGCAGCGGGTCGGACTGCCTGACCCCAAAAGGTTTTTCATTTAGCCGGATCGAAGTGGCAAAAGATGTTTTTATCGATTTCTACAACGTACATGCCAACGCGTGGAACCACAATTCAGCCTCCGCTGCAAGACGGAAAAATATTAAGCAGTTATCGGATTATATCAAACAGCATTCTGCTGAAAATGCAGTAATCCTGATGGGGGATCTTAATGCGCGTTATTGTTTTTACAATGATAACATCAGTCTGTTAAATACAGAAAACAAGCTGACGGATGTTTGGGTTTCCGAGAAAAATATGGGCAAATTTCCTGATATGTTAAAGGATTTTCCATCGGAAGATATTCTGTCCATGACAGATTCCTGTGAAACGATTGATAAAATTCTTTACAGAAGCAGCGTGGAAATTGAACTTTCTGCTACTGATTACAAATTTGAAAATCTGCTTTTTTCAAATGCAAATGGACTTCATCTTTCAGACCACATTCCGGTAAGTGCTAAATTCTTTTGGAAAATTAAGCGTAAAATTCATAACCGAATTGAACCAGTCCTTACCAAAAACGAAAAATAACATTTCCTTTTTGGCGAGTGATCTGTTATTTCCCCGTTGCTGCGGCAGTTCCGGAACTCAATAATCCGTGATAAAATGCCATGTAGTAAGGCAGTAAAAAGAAAGTACCTTCATGTTCCTCATGCCCGTCGCCCTCGGAAGCGAATAAGGCAAAGCCATCACGATCCTGCCGCACATGTCCGCGCTCGTCAACAGGTAATGCAAAACCGTCTGTCCGCCAGCCAATATTTTCATTTTGCAAAGGCGAAGAATCAAAAACGACATCGAGTCGATGTGTATTATCCATTGTATAACCAATCAGATCCAGTGGAATTTTTTGCAAATTTTCCAGAATGAAATCCGGATTATTATTTGCTTTATACATGCTTTTGACCACCTTCGGAGCATAAAGCCGGTTTTCGGGAAACAGGTTTTTATCATCGAAAAATTTCTGGTCGGCAAGTGCTGTGAAGCGATTTGCCAGCGATGCATAAATCACATCCCAAAATGCATTTTTTTGTTTGCTGATATGCTGCCAGGCAATTTCCAGCGACTGGCGATACATCAAGAAAGGGAAGGATCGGTCTCGTAATTGATCAATCCGTACATACTCATCAGACAAAGATTATTATCCCAGGGCACCACGTTTTCAGGCGGAAAAAACTCTTTTGGATGCATGGCATTGATATGGTAATTGTACTTTTCACGCAAAATTTTCGCCTCCTTATCATATTTCGAATCGCCGGTAACGTGTTTGGCAACATTCAAAAACGACAGCATCATCATCGAATTCAGTCCGCGCTGGTCATATCCATAAACTGAATTGAAATATTCGGGTGAAAAATCTCCCCAGCGTGTCACTTTTCCATCATGGTCAACAAGTTTATAACCATGTCGGATCAGGTGATCCATCACATCTCCTACAACTTCCCGGACTTCCTTTTTTTCTTCCTCTGTTTTGGCAACCAGATCGTAATAAATTCCGTAGAAAAAGAAATGGCCGGCCAGCTCGTCGGAACTGGTATCACATTTCCACAAATATTTGCCGTCTTTGCTTTTTGGGAAACGGGGATAAATATTTTTCCACATCGGATCGCCCTGCTGATGTTTTAGGTTGGCTTCCTGGCTGTAAATTTCATTCACAGGTTCGCGCCAGTCTACCGGAATAATGACACGCGCCGGAAATCCTTTTTCATGTGTGATATCCACAAGCCATTTGCAAGCTTTAAAACTTCTTTCGGCTAATGTTTTTGCTTCCAAATCACCGGACGCGGCATACCTGAATGCATTAGCCGCGCCATACATGGAAGTATACATACCGTCATTATCTGAAATGGCAACTTCCGAAGATTCCGGATTAAATTGTTCTTTCAAATGACTTGGCGCGACAAAACCCATCCGGTTATGTTTGTCTTCCACCTGTTTTGTGAAAATTTTTGCTTTATCTTCCAGTGACATTACCGCTGGTGTGATCTGGCTTATTCCCTGATTTGTAGCAATCCACAAAGTTCCGTCTGGTTGCACTGTCATATCATTGACATGATCATCAGGCATCCAGCGGCGGCTGTAACGGTATTTGAAATAATCGTTTTTGACTTCAATTACACCGTTTTCTGTACCAAACCAAACCGTTCCATCTTGCCCGGCAGCCGCGCAGATAAATTTATTATAGGGTAATCCTTCCTTTCCGGTAAACAATTTCCAGGATTTCCCGTCCAGGCATCCAACGCCTTCTTCTGCTCCGACCCAAAGTCTGCCTTTTGAGTCAGTAACGATGGCAGAAACATCTTTTAATGACCAGTTATATTTATCACTTTGAGGGAAAATTCTTTCCGGCTTTTTGCCCGTGCTGATGAAGTAAAGTCCTTCATCACAGCCGACGGCGTAACCGCCTTTGTAAGCTATCGATGAAAGTACTTTTCGTCCGGGAATTATGTGAGATTTTTGAAGAGATTTTAATTGCGCATTTCCAGCGGCTATCCATTTTCCATCCTGGAATTGAAACTTTTGTTTCAGAATTTCAGCAACAGGAATTCCGTTCCGGAAATAAATTTTGTCAACTTTTCCTTCCGGCAGACCATTTTTAACAGCATGTATGGTTACTATTTCCTGTATAAATTTTTGATTGCCGACGGATTGGGCCGGAATATGAAACGGGATAAGGACCAACCAGAGAAATAAAAATTTCATGCAACGTGCGGTTATCAGATTGTCTGCTTTGACAATCAACAGCATTATTACTTCTCTGGCTGAAAAAGAGGCTATGATCTGGCTTAAAACTACCTTCCCAGTGAAATTAAATTAGAGAATATCCGGTAAGCACCCGGCACACCAGCCGGTAGTTGGCGAAACCAGCTCATGGTCGTATACACATAATTTCCCTTACCATATTTGGCAATCAAAATTCCGCTATCCAGTTTTTCACTGCCAGGATCGTTGCAGGAAATGACGGTTTCATACTTTTCAGACCAGCTTTCGGGTTGGTATAAACTGCGCTCCTGAACCCAGCCGTCAAAATCTTTCTGGGTAATTTTATTTGGATAATTCAGTGCCTGGCAATCCGGTTTTAAAAAACGAACTTCCGCACCTTCCACAGTCACACGTTTGCTGGAAACCTTGAAGGGATAAGGTCCGAAATCCTGCATCAAAAGTCCCTGATCAGAATTGTATTGAACGATAAGGTTACCGCCATTTTCAACATAATGCAGCAAAACCTGGTTAATCACTTTCAACCGTTCCACAATATTATACGCCTTCACACCAATTACAACGGCATCATATTTTTGAAGTTTTTCATCAGAAATATCGCCGTCTTCCAGTATCACCACATTATAACCAATCTGTTGCAAACTGGCGGGAACGAGGTCGCCGGCGCCTTTGATATAACCAATCAACCCGTTCGTTTTACTGATATTCACTTTCACGACTTTTGCTTTTGCCCGTGGAAAGTAAAGCTGTGTAGGAATATGATTGTAGCTTAGCAGACCCAGACCCTTATCAAAGGTTTTATTTTCAAAAATTGCCTCCGCAGTAATTTCACCTTCACTACCTTCTTTTGGCGGAAATAATAGAAAATCTGCACATTGTTCTGCCCCTTTTATTTTTAGATTGAAAAGAACAGCGGCAGGCGAGGCGCGCCAGCCATCAGGAATTTTTAGTTTTACTTCTCCCGAAATGTTGTCTTTTCCTGCTTTGATCACAACACTAACCTTTTTATCAACCTGCTTGTCAAACAAGTAGACCTTTTCATTTATTGAAACATATACGGGTGGCGTGATGGCAACAGGCTCGTAAACTTCTCCAAGTATCGGATCTGTTTTTTGATAGATTACAGGGATTTTATAACACAAAGTACTTCCGGCAATATCCAGATTAAAAGTTAATTCAGCCACTGGCTGATTTTCAGGAACTCCTCTTTCCTGTTGTTTTGAAATATCAAATAGACCGGAAGTACCTTCTTTTTGTAGCCAGTAAGGCTGGGAATAATCAGCGTTTTCAGGAATTTCAATATCATCCAAATGCGTAAAATCCTGATTATTGGTTAATTCAACATTAAGAATGAAATCCCTCTTACCAAATGGGAAATTTATCTTTTTTATCGTTACAGGAATAGCAGAACGGTTGATGGCTTCAATCCTGAATTGCATTTTCTGTCCGGGCGTGTAGGAATTGTCCGTGGCCGTTATCTGGATAAATAAGCCAAGGGCATCCTGGATCACTTTATCCAAATCCTGTAATTTAGTTTGTTTCCAGTAACTGTCAGGCAATTTTTCAATCTCCTTTTTTATCGTTAATAGCTGTGGAACAACAAGGGATGGATTTGTTAGTTTGAAAGAATCTTCTGCTTCCAAAATAAGTTTGGTGATACGCTGAGCATCTTTTACTCTTGTCCAGTTCGTGGAAACGCCTTCCATCAGATCATGTCCGGCCTTGTCGCCCTTGACATGTTTGAAATATTCAGTCAGTGTTCCACGAAAACCGACAGTCCCAAATCCCTGACTTCTATGCAAACTGCGGCTTTCGGCAGCGATTTCTCCATAAGATTTTCCTAGCAAAGGATTAAAGCTCCCCACATCCAGTTTAATATAATCTTCCGCTTCTTTTTCGTCTACTTCATCCCGCCGCTGATTCCACCACATACCGGCATTCCAGACCAGACGTTTTGCTTTCCAAACCTGTACGTATTGCAATTGTTCCGGAAATTTAGCAGGATCTGCCGCGGCTTCAAATGCTTCTTCAATAAGTATGGCTGAGGCAATATGCTGTCCGTGTCCAGCTCTTTCATCAGGTGGGAAACGGCTGATGATCAGATCGGGCTTAAATTTGCGGATGACCCAGACGGCGTCGGCAAGTAGCTTTTCCTTGTCCCAGATTGTAAAAACTTCCTCAGCACTTTTTGAAAAACCAAAGTCGACAGCACGGGAAAAAAATTGCTGTCCGCCATCAATTTTTCTTGCCTGCAAAAGTTCCTGTGTTCTGAGTATACCAAGATTTTCCTTCATTTCGCTGCCAATCATATTCTGGCCTCCGTCACCTCGGGTTAAGGAAAAATAGGCTGTGTTATAAAGTTTTTCATTGGCCATGTATGCAATCAGCGTGGGATTTTCATCATCCGGATGCGCACCAAAATAAAGTACATTACCAAGCACATTCAGTTTTTGGATACTCTGAAGAATTTTGGAAGACGAAGGTTTATATAAATGCTGAGCGTGAAGCTGGATGGGAGTCATAATCTTGATCAGTAAAAATCCTATAAGCAAAAGTTTTTTCATAACTGGTTGCGTAAGTTTTGCATCTTTAATCACTGGCAATATACTCAAAATTTCTTATCAGTCTATAATGTTAATAGGATAAGTATATGAAATTAGTGACGGGTCAAATTGGCTTTGTGGTATGGATCCGAAATATTTAATTTAAACTCTACTTAGTTTATAGAGTAATTAATTTCTTCAACTACATTTGTAACAGGCTTAACCAGAAGTAATATAAAACTATCCTGACAATCAGAACGTTTCTGCGCAAATGGCACATTTGAAAGTCTGGCGAATGGTATTATGAGCCAAGTAAAAGTTATTGAACCTTCATCAAAAGAAGCAAACGTATGAGCACTTATCAGATCAATGTAATTTATCCGAATACCATCAGTCTTTATAAAATAACGTCACTTGTCGAGTCCGTTCAAGGAACAAGAATCCAGCATATCAACTTTACAAGTCAGGGAAAGGATTTGGTAGGAACATTAATTGTGGAAACCTCTGACAGAAGCGGATTTGCTTCCGTTGTCAGATTGATGCGGGCGAGCAATGGATTGCTTTCTGTTATTGAAAAACAGAATGTTGCCTGATTTCTGAGAATATTTCTTTTAGATTTTGAAAGGAATAATCACCTTAACGCTAAAATTTCTTCCCATATTAAAAACCCCCATTCTGCCGGTAACGGCGTTGACCGCTGTGTATTTCAAGCGACTGAGGTGATTTTGGTAAGCGACGTCAGTAATGTTGTTTGCTGATAAAAAAATACTCAAAAATGTTCGTTGTCTGGCAACCAGATCACCCCCCAACCCTGCATTCAGCAAACCATAACCTGCTGTTTTAGTTTCTGTGTTGAATCCTGTAAAAGGATGGTTTTGAGCGAAAGTATTGTCCAGTTCAAGCTTCAGATAAGCATTACGAAATTTTTTATTGTTTTTTCCAAACTCTGCTTTCAGTGTATTGATCAGCCTTCCTGCTGGAATTAATGGTAAATTTTTACTGCCATCCTGCTTCTGGCCAAGTGTTGCTCTGACATAAGAAAATGAACTTTGGATATGCAGCCAGTCGAGCGGGTGGGGGTGGATATCAATGCCAAGTTCCCCTCCATAAAGATTTGCTTTGTTTTGGGCATACTGATACGCGATCAGCTTTTCATTCCCATCCAGCACAATGGAATCTGATCCGGAACCGGAAACCAGTTTTCGGTAATAAATGAAATTACTGATTGAATTGTAAAAAGCATATGCGGAAAGCGTAAGATGCGAGGTCGACATTTCAATGCCGCCATCCAGCTGGAGGCTCGTTTCTGATTTCAGGTTTTGCTGGCCATGAACGTAGCGGTTTGTGCCTTCATGTGCGCCATTGCTGGCGAGTTCAGGAATGTTGGGTGCACGAAATCCTCTGGCGATATTAAATTTCAAAGTGGCGGCCTTTGTTAATGCATAACTCAAACCGCCGCTGGCCGAAACGTTTGAGAAATTCCTCTTGAAACTTTCAAATTTTAAAGCCTCATCCATGTATAACGCATTGCTGTTCAGAAATCTGCTATCAAAGCGAATTCCGCCGCTGATCGTTAATTTGTCGATTCTTTTTTGGCTGTAAAAAAATACGCCGGCATCAAAAAGAGCATATTCCGGAATCAAGGCTTCTACGCCTTTATTTCGGTTTGTCTGTTGCATACCGTTAATCCCAACAGAATTTTTCCAGCCGTTATTTTCTGAAAAATGGTAGCGGATATTATAGTTTATTGTGCTCAAATCAAAGTATAAGGCCTTTTCTCCCGGATCCAGAACATTACCAAATTCCTGTCTCCGGTTACGTTGGTAAGCAACCGTAACGGCGAGCCGGTTATTTCCAAGATAAAAACTGTTATCTGTTGCGAGCTTAAAATGTTTTATTTTCTGGTACGGAATGACTGGATTCGAAGTATCATCATCTTTCGAACCAACCGTAACTTCCTCCTCCGTTCCATTGTTATTAACAACTTTTGTAAACTTCCCCGTCACCTCATCGCGGTCTCCTTCAATTAATCCGACGGTCTGGTCGAAACGTGTCAGATACAGATGCGTAAATCCCCAGCTTTTGTTAAGTCCGATGTAAGTGCCGAAATTTTTCTCGTTGAAATTGGAATTAAAAACTTTTCCATCGTATTTATTTTTGTAATCAGCTGCCGCCTTATAGGTACCATTTAAACCCCAGACCAAACCATTTTTATTTCCATTAATTTCTCCGTGTACGCCACGTAAGTTGTTGTTTGACTGATAGGTAGTTAAAATATTACCATTGATTTCACCCTCTGCTGCCGTTTCGATGGAGGTGAAATTGATCACACCGGCCAAGGCGTCGCTGCCATACATAATAGACGCCGGCCCTTTGAGCACTTCTGCGCGGTTGATACTATATTCGTCAATTTCAACGCCATGTTCGTCACCCCACTGCTGGCCTTCCTGCCTGATCCCGTCATTGACAACAACCAGGCGGTTATACCCAAGTCCGCGGATAACAGGTTTGGAAATAGCAGCTCCGGTAGAAATCTGAGAAACGCCGGGAATCTTTGTCAGCGCATCGATGATGTTGGTGGAAGTTCCCCGGTTGAAGTCTTGCTTTTTAATAATCGTAACCGGAATCGGTGTGCGCTTAACCGAGGTTGCTGAAGAAACGCCTGTTATGGTAACAGCTTCCGCCTCCACAGCAGTTGGTGAAAGTTTGAAATCTTTTGTCATATTACCTTTCAGCTCAATTGTTTCCAAAATAGAGCTGAAACCTACGAATGTTATTTCAATCAAATATTTTCCTTCAGGTAAATTTTTGAAAGAGTACATTCCCTGTACATTGGTTGAACCTCCGATTTTTAAGTCGGGAAATATGACGGATGCGCCAGGAAGTATTTCTCCGTTTTCTGAATTTATTATTTTTCCGGTGAGAATATTTTTAACATTTTCAGTCGGCTGCAAAGCGTTATCTGTCTTGACCTGAGCCTTAGTATTTAAATGAAATATAATTCCTGCAATAAGAAATAGAATTTTCAGTAAATCTGACCTCATATTTTATATAAAATAACGTTTGGGACTGAATTTACATAAAATATTTGCAGGCTTTGAGTTTCACGGAAAGCTAATAGGTTTCACGCAAAGCAACAAAGTTTTGCGCAAAGCTCGCAGAACAAGATCTTCGCATTCGTTGCTTTTTATCTTTTTTCGCTTCGAGTGAACCCGGAGGTGAGATTTTATTTATACAAATTCAGCCACAACGATGCCCTTAATCCCAGATTACTTCCTGAGGGCGTGTTTACTATGTTTCGGAAATCATAGACATAGAAAGGAGAAAGCTGAGCCAAGGCTCTGGATTTTTTATATTGAAGGCCGGCACCAAACATAAAATTATGGAAGAAATAAGGCTTAGCATCAGTTTCAAAAGTATTGCGTCGTTTGGATTTATTTAGATAACTTTCAAAGTCAACTTGTTGATAAGCAGTCAAATCCAGACTGGTTCCCGATTGTATAAACAGCGAAATATTCTTTTTTAAAGGAATATAATATTTAAGGCTGATTGGCAGACTGATCACAGAAGTTTTAATTGAAATATCTTCAATCTTGTCAAATTTCGATGGCAGATAACTCCGGTATTGTATTAGAAAGAATTTCCCGGTTGCCGAATTATAGTCCCTGAGCGCTTTGTGATTTTCTGCTTCCAGCGTTGAAGCCTGAATTCCAAAAGAAACACCCAGATTTTCGGCAGGAAAAAATTCAACAACCGGACCTATACCGTAACTATGCAGCGAAAGCAAACTTTCCATACCAAGCCGGGGCTGTAAGGCAGAAAGTCTGAAAGGCGGCCTTTTCGGTTTTATAACTTGTGCTGGCGTCTTTTTTGAAGAAAGTGAATCAACAAGTGCGGCGAGGGCCTTGTAATTATAAGCCTGAATTGCCCGGTTAGAATCGAGCAGCATAGTAAACCGATCTTCGTCATTTGCCTTTTCAGTTGTATCGGAATGAGCAATGAAACCGGATTCTGCATTATTAGCAACAACGTTTTTTTCTGGAAGAACGTTTTTACCAGCGGCGGAGTGATTTTCTGCTTCTGGTGTTTTTGTTAGTAAAGTTTCTATTTCTTCATGGGTATCAGTTATTTCCGGATTATTTTTAGTTGTTAATGCGGTCGAATTCGTAGCGTTTTTTCGATCATCTTCGGTTCCGTTTTCTGTAAAACGATTTTTGTTCTCAGGCGGCGAATTATAGAAATGTCTATGCTCAATTATCGTTTTCTTAACAATATAAACCGTATCAGTATTGGATACAGATTTTAGGGTAGCGGTAATCTGCTCAGACTGGACAGATCTTTTTTCAGGATTATTTTCATAAACCATATTCCGGCCTGATTTATTACTCAGTTCCCGGATCAGCTCCTGATTTTCCCGCAGTGTATAAAGCGTTGTGAACCAGCCTGCAAGCATCATAGCAGCCAGCGCCCAACCACCATATTGCTGTATCCATGGGAAAAATCCCGCAGCAGGTAATTTTTTACTGAACCGGTCCCAGGCCTGGGGCTGATATTCCGGCCTCACAGATTCCAGATTCTTTTTAATCAGTTTGTCGAAACGTTCACTAGACATAGTTCCGTGTATTTATAGATCCGTTTGAGACCCAGTTTATGAGAAGTTCCTGTAATTTTATCCGGGCTTTCGCCAGATTGGAACGAGAAGTCCCTTCATTGATTCCAAGCATCCCGGCAATTTCAGCGTGCGAATAGCCGTCTACCACATGTAAAGAAAAAGCTGTGCGGTAGGATGGAGGTAAAAATTGTACAACGGCCAATATTTCTTCAGCCGACAAGCGTTCAATAAGTCCTTCATCCTCACCAATATCGTAGGCTTCTTCAATGTCAGTAAAGGTTACGTCTGACTTATTTTTTCGGTAATGGTCAATAGCAGAGCGGATTATTACCGTTCTAAACCAGGCGTCAAAAGGCTGATCGGGATCGTAATAACCTATTTTGTTTAAAATTCTGAGAAAGCCGTCATCAAACATTTCTTCTGCCTCCTCTCTATTGTCGGCATAGCGCATGCAAATGTTGATGCCGAAGCTGTAATATGCTTCAAACAACTGTTTCTGAGCGGCTGGTTTCTGATTGCGGCATCCTTCCAGTATCTCCTTCAAGGGCAATGTTTTAGATCTTCTAAAGAGCACAGATCTATCAATAAGTAAGTTCCATTTCTTTCTACGTAAAAGAGCGACAGTCTCGTTGCCTGACAAAGATAATTTTTTTTTCTTCCATACTCAGGCAACGCTGATGTCAGAAAACTCCGTAAGTATTTATGTAATTCTTGTAATAATACTTAAAAATATTAATTACTGTAAATCAGTACGTTATGTTGGTTTATCAAAAAGTAAGTTCCTGAATGCACCAGATTATCGATACGTACGCGCGTCAGTATTTCAACACAACCCTAACAATAAATTTTAATAAGGTTTTTTTGATTTTTTAAAGTAAAACTGATTTCTGTTTGTTGCCTTACCCTTTTTTATGGTAAATGTAGCCTTCCTCTATCCTAACAACAGAAAACCCGGTGTTTGCGGCTCTGGGTATGACTGTTTGATTTATAGAATTTATTAGTTTGATGTAAGTCCGGTTTTATAGTACTTTTTCGATTACCATTTCAGTATTTAGCCTTGAAAAAAGATAATTCCCCTCCGTTAATCAGTGTAGTGCTTCCTTGTTATAATCCGGTTGACGGGTGGTGCCAGACATTAGAAAATAATATCAAAGAGTTGAATGAAAGGTTGCCGGCCAACACTATTCAGTATATTATTTCAAACGATGGCTCGACCCGGCTGGATAAAGACAAGGTCTGCCTGCTTACTGCAAGCGATAATGTTGTCTTTCTTGATAATGTGGTCAACGAAGGAAAAGGCTCAGCAATTCGAAAAGGAATGATGCGTGCAGAAGGTGATATCATCATTTACACCGACATTGATTTCCCTTTTGGGACTAGTCCTATTGTGGAAATGGTTAAGATTTTTGATGAAAATCCTGATTGCTGGTTTGTTTACGGTAATAGGACGAGCGAATATTTTAAAAAACTGCCACTGAAACGAAAGATGATCTCGAAAGGTCTTCACGTGCTGAACCGTATTTTTCTTTCCCGGCATATCACAGATACGCAGGCGGGAATCAAGGGTTTGAGGAGAGAAATTCTGCCGGAGGTTCAGCGTACGAAAACAAATACTTTCGTTTTTGAAATTGAACTGATCCGGAAATTGATCAGAAAAAAAGTGGATATACAATCTGTGAATGTTTTCGCAAATCCTTCCATTATTTTTAGTGATTTCAGTACCAAAATTTTACTAAAAGAGGTCGTTAGTCTCAGCCGTATTTTTGTGATGAGCTGGATCTGGAACGATATGTTATAAAAGTACATCTGTTATTAAAAATTATTTTAACCTGGCTAAAAAGTCCTTTTCCTGGTGAAAGCCAGGAAAGGGCATCGAATTTATTTTTAGTGATAAAAATAAATTCATTTGTTAATTAATATAACGATCGGTATATTTGTTTTATGAAATTCGTACCAAGATCAGAGACCACAAGACAATTTATTACAGAAGCCACTGCGGATCTTTTTAACAAAAAGGGTTATGCCGGCACCTCAGTCGCAGATCTGGAAAAAGCAACCGGACTGACGAAAGGAAGTATATATGGCAATTTTGAAAATAAAGAGGATGTTGCGCTCGCTGCTTTTGATTACAATCTGGCCAGATTGAGGAAGCGGATACAGGAAACAGTTGAAAAATGTGATAGTAATAAAGAAAAACTTTTGGGCCACATTGCCGTTTATTATGTCAAAACGACCAATAACGGCGGTTGTCCTATGTTAAATACCGCTGTCGAAGCGGACGATACCAATGAAATATTCAGACTGAGAGCTGCTTCGGGGCTTATGTTATGGAAGTCTGACCTGGTAGATATTATTAGAAAAGGTGTTGCAGAAAATGAATTTAAAGCAGATACAGATGCAGATAAAACCGCATTGATCTTGATTGCCCTTATTGAAGGCGGAATTTTATTAGGTAAGGCAACAAAGAATTTCGTTCATATGGATACCGTTTTTGACGCTGCAAAAGGTAAAATAAGGGAAATCTGTGTCTGATTTTTTTTGAATCATCATATACCGATTGTTATATGGAGTAGTGGAGTAAACTTAAATAATATCATGAAATACAAAATTTTTGGAAGGAAAACCGGCCTTCGTGTCTCTGAGCTGGCATTGGGAACCGGGACATTTGGTACACGTTGGGGGCATGGTGCAGAACCGGTAGAATCACGTAAAATATTCGACAAATTTCTGGAAGCCGGTGGAAATTTCATTGATACTGCTGACGGCTATCAGGTGGGAGAGTCGGAAGAAATACTAAGTAATTTGATTGCCGGCAGGCGTGATTCCCTGGTGCTCGCATCCAAATATTCTATGGGTGGAAAAGAACTGCTGACATCAGGGAATAGCAGAAAAACAATGGTTCGCGCAGTGGAAGACAGTTTGAAAAGATTGAAAACTGACCGTCTGGACCTATACTGGGCGCATCTTTCGGATGGGCAAACACCGATTGAAGAGATAGTACGGGCTTTTGATGATCTGGTACGGGATGGTAAAATTTTGTACGCCGGTTTTTCAAATTTTCCGGCATGGAGAATAGCCAATGCATCCCTGCTCGCTGACCTGCGTGGATGGTCACCCGTCGCAGGAATCCAGATAGAGTATAATTTAATAGAACGGACTGCCGATCGTGAATTATTACCGATGGCCGAAGCTCTGGGATTGGGTGTTGCCTTTTGGTCGCCATTGGCAGGCGGAACATTGACAGGGAAATATCGTTTAGCTCAGAATGATAAAAATAATCGTCAGGAAGCATGGAAGGGCAATTTGGTAAAAGCAGAAACAGGAAATCGTGAAACTGAAATTCTGGATACGCTGGAAGTTTTGGCAAAAGAATATAACGTAAAAATACTGGATATCGCACTTGCCTGGATTCGTCAAAAGCATGATAAATCTACACTTTCGACAGTAACCATTATAGGACCTCGAACAAAGGAACAGCTGAATGACAACCTCGCTTCACTTGCGCTGACACTTTCTCAGGAACACATTCAGCGATTAAATGATATCAGCGCCATCGATTTAGGTTCTCCGCATGAAATCATTTCACAAAGCAGTGCTTCTCTTTTTGGGGCAGGTTCCGGATTTATTGAATTGAACCATCCGGTTGCCTAAATATTAACTTGAACTTTTGAAGCCTTGCTGATTTCGGTGTTAAACCGGGATTAGCAAGGCTTTTTATTTTGTAAATTCTGTTACTGAAAAAATGTTTTGGTAATCTGTATTTTATAAATTTACTTTGTCTATCAATTTAGTAGATTATCTATCTTTTTGCCAGCCAACGTTAATAGTATATTTTCGATTCACTTTCGGATCTGGTGGAAATAAGTTATCAAATAAAAATAATAAGTATCTCATATGAATAAGTATCTGCTATTACTTGTCATCTGTTTCGTTGTTTGTAAAGCATCCGCGCAGTCAGGTAGGTCTAAACCAAATATCATCATTATTATGGCAGACGATCTGGATAGTAAGCAATTGAGCTGTTATGGCGGCCAGAATCTGAAAACAAATAATATTGACGCACTGGCAAAAAATGGTTTGAAATTTAATCATATCTATACTTCGGAAGCCATGTGCGTCCCAACGCGTGCTTCCTTATTTACAGGTTTATATCCCGTTAGACATGGTTCTTTTCAAAATCATAAACCTGTATATGACAATCTGAAAAGTGTTGGACATTATCTTGCTGACCTTGGATATCGCGTTGGCCTCACGGGAAAAGATCATGTGACCAAGCCAAAAACCGTTTTTCCATTTGAAATTGTAAAAGGTTTTGAGCCGAATTGCGTAGCCGCTACCGATGATTATGAGCTTGAAGATGTTAAAAAATATATCACACAGGATGAAAAACCGTATTGTCTCTTTGTAATGAGCATCAATCCGCATGCTCCCTGGACGGTTGGTGACACGACCGAATTTGAGGCGGATAAATTAATACTTCCAAAAAACTGGGTGGATACAAAGATTACACGCAGTCAATTTGTTAAATATCTTGCCGAAGTAAGAAGGCTTGACAACCAGGTTGGTGATATCACAAAATTGCTGAAAGAGACCGGACAAGACAAAAATACGATCGTAATTTTTCTAGGTGAACAGGGTGCGCAATTTCCTGGCGCGAAATGGAATCTTTGGGATGCCGGTCAAAAAAGTTCTATGCTTTTGACCTGGCCAGGAAAGGTAAAACCGGCTTCCGAAACAAATGCATTGGTTCAGTATGAAGACATAACACCAACGCTGATCGATATCGCAGGTGGGAAAGCGATTCCAAATCTGGATGGAAAAAGCTTTTTGCCTGTAATTCTTGGAAAAACAAAAGAGGCAAGGGAATATGCTTACAGCATCCATAACAACATTCCGGAAGGCAATCCTTATCCGATCCGCAGTATTCGCGATAAGCAATATAAGCTCATCTTAAATCTGACTTCCGACAAAGATTATTACAACCGGTTTATGATGAATCCGAAAAGTACAGAGCGAAATTCTGTATGGTTTTCGTGGATGGCCGAAACAGGTAAAGATCCACAGGCAGAAAAACTTACAAACCGGTTTGTAAAAAGGCCTGCAATAGAATTTTATGATACTGTAAAAGATCCCTGGGAATTTAATAATCTGGCGAATGATCCTGTTTATCAAAAGACTATTGAGAAATATAAAGTAAAACTATACGCTTGGATGAAGGACCAGGGCGATAAGGGGGCAGAAATGGATATTGTCTACGACAAAAAGCCATGAAAATGCGCATCGTTTGATATGGATTATACATTCCAAAAACCGTAAGAAAACTTACTTTGTAACTATATTCTTTACCTGTTTGTAATTATTTTATAGGTAATTATAACTATATTACTAACTATGTTTTGAAAGTTGAAGTTAATCACATTGATTTGTCTATAAATCTGATAGACTAATAATTTGTAATGTTTTCTTCTGTTAGTCAAATACGTTTTTGTTGAAAATGAAATGATTAAAATTGATTTATAACAGATGAGATTTAAATAATAAGGAAAATGATTTACGAAAAGAGATTTATACTGACAGTGGGCAGAGAAGCCAAAATTATTCTAAAAGCAGATTTTCAAAAAAACAGTAATGAGGTTACGATCGATTTTGAATTTTTAATAAAAGACACACATGAAACTTCATTTCATGATTCGATCATGAGCAATCATCCGCAGTATTGGAAACTTAAAAAGTCCACAGTGGATAAGGCGCAGCTTCTGCAAATGGAATATAGCGGCGTTTCAAGAAAACAGCTTTATTCGGCCATAAATGAGTTTAAAACAAGGATAGGCGAGCATTATGAAATCCATTGTAATATTAATATTGAAGAAAAAATCAAAAATTTGAAAGGTGTTAGAATTAGTGCCCTAAACAGAACCTTACTGACCCGAATGTGATACTTGTCATGCGTATAAAGTTAAACGTTTGTGGTAATCTGCCGGATTTGTAATGTTATGAAATCTACTAAGACGATAGAATTATCAGAAAGTTTTTCTTTCGTTTTTAAGCTTTTGGTAAAATTAAATTTTGACATCCTGATTCACTTAGATTAAATAGTTTTAATAAATTCTGTCAAACGGAAAGTCGGTTTGGTGGTATTCTGGTAGCGGTGGTAGGGTGCATTCTTCTTTGAATGGTAATAAATTCAATGCTGTAAGTTTGTAATACGACTTTTTAACTTCCTGTGTAAAAGTACCTCAGTTTAGAAAATTTACCCGTTACATTTAAATTTCAAGACAATGCCAAAATTAAACGAAAAGCAGACTGCATTAGGCGACGTAGCAGCCAGGCAGTTAGCCATCGCAACGCGTACAGTTCCTCAAATGGGAGCGATCACCCCGCGTTGGCTGACTCATTTATTAAACTGGATTCCTGTTGAATCAGGAGTTTATCGTCTCAATAAAGTAAAAGATGGCAGCACAGCCGAAGTTGATTGTTCGGGACGCGATGAGCGCGAACTTCCGCATACTTTTATTGACTATGTCGAAAATCCACGTGAGTATAACCTGAATGCTGTTAATACGGTTCTTGATGTTCACACACGCGTTTCAGATTTATACAGCAAGCCTTACAACCAGATCAGTGAGCAGCTTCGTTTAACCATTGAAAGTATAAAGGAGCGTCAGGAAAGTGAGCTGATCAATAACGAAGAATATGGTTTATTGTCGAGCATTGCACCTTCACAACGTATCTCAACCAGAAACGGAGCACCAACGCCGGATGATCTGGATGAGCTGATTTCCAAAGTTTGGAAAGAACCGGGTTTCTTTTTGCTTCACCCAAAAGCAATTGCTGCCTTCGGCCGTGAATGTACCCGCAAAGGTGTTCCACCTCCAACAGTTTCTCTTTTCGGATCACAATTTATTACATGGAGAGGTATCCCGCTTTTCCCATCTGATAAATTACCGATCGAAAACGGAAAGACAAAAATTTTACTTCTTCGTACAGGCGAAAGTCGCCAAGGCGTTGTCGGGCTTTATCAGCCAGGTTTGCCGGGCGAACAATCTCCCGGATTATCAGTACGCTTCATGGGGATTAACGACAAAGCGATAGCGTCTTATCTGGTTTCTCTTTACTGCTCACTGGCGGTTTTGGTGGATGATGCGATTGCCGTACTTGAAGACGTAGAAATAGGAAACTATCATGAGTATAAATACTAATCAATTTCCTGCCGACGGAAATATTTCGGGTTTGCCGGATGTGACGGAACTGGAAAAACTGGCAAATGAGCTTTTTTCATTGCTTCCCAATGAGATGCCAAAAGCCAGTTTTTCCCCGGATCTTGCTGATCATCCGAGACTTGAAAAATCACTGAACCTGGTGCACGACAGGCTTCCGTCGTTATTCTCCAAAGGCGAAGGGTTTAATGTGAACAATCCGCAGACCAGTTTGCCGGATCCGCATTTTCCAGTCGACAGAACGTCCGTTCCGGGTTTCGGAGCCTCTCCATCGGCTTTGCGGCCAGGAAGCGAGTTGAGTTTGGCTCAGCCGGCTGGCCCAAATAGTATTACGAGCACAACGGATTATCCGGGACTGGATCATAAACGACCTTCTGTTGCCGGGAGTGGAATTTCACCATCTGCCGCACATCAGGGAAATGCTGTGAATCTGGAAAATCCGCAAACCAGCTTTCCTGATCCAAATGTTGGATCTTCTGTTGGTTTGGGACAAGTACCACATTCTGTTGCGGGAAGTGGAGTTTCACCCTCGGTTATTCAAAATGGGCCTGGTTATGCCGATGCATTTCCGTTTTCGCCAGACACCGCCTTTGAGCCGAACCTGGATAATCTCTGGTCAACCATTAATACTTTTAAGAGCACGCCTCAGATTCCTGAAATCCCTGGAACTGGCGGTGCGCAATATTATTTTTTACAAGGAGCTGGCTTTAAGGGAAATGATCCTTTTGGTGTCATTCAGAATCCAACCTCCCAGCTTAGTGGCAAATCCTTTCCGCATATTCAAAATGGTGCAGGAAATGCTCCGTTTGACGTAAATCTCATAAAAAAGGATTTTCCAATTTTGCAGGAACGTGTTAACGGCCGGCCTTTGATATGGCTGGATAACGCAGCGACCACACAGAAACCAAAATCGGTGATTGACCGGATCACTTATTTTTACGAACACGAAAATTCAAACATTCACCGCGCTGCGCATGAGCTGGCGGCACGTGCGACGGATGCCTATGAAGGTGCGCGTAGTAAAGTTCAGGTTTTCTTGAATGCGGGTTCTGTCAACGAAATTATTTTTGTCCGTGGTGCTACCGAAGCAATTAATCTGGTTGCGAAAACCTGGGGTGAACAAAACCTGAATGCCGGTGATGAGATCATAGTCAGCAATCTGGAACATCACGCGAATATCGTTCCCTGGCAGCAGCTTGCAGCAAAAAAAGGTTTGAAAATCAGGGTAATACCGGTAGATGATGACGGGCAGATTTTGCTTGATGAATATGCGAAATTGTTAAATCCAAAAACAAAACTGGTTTCCTTTACACAAGTCTCTAATGCGTTGGGCACGGTTACGCCGGCAAAACAAATTGTGGATATGGCGCATCAGGCCGGTGCGAAGGTACTGGTGGATGGCGCTCAGTCGGTTTCACATTTGCGTTCGGATGTCCGCGCTTTGAATTGTGATTGGTTTGTTTTTTCAGGTCACAAGGTTTTTGGTCCGACCGGTATCGGCGTGCTTTATGGAAAAGAGGATTTGTTGAACGAAACCCAGCCATGGCAGGGTGGAGGAAATATGATTCAGGATGTAACTTTTGAACAAACAAAATTCCACGACGCGCCAAACCGTTTTGAGGCCGGAACTGGTAACATCGCGGATGCCGTCGGACTTGGCGCAGCTATTGACTATGTCAATAAAATCGGGATTGACGTCATTCACCAGTATGAGCATTATCTTTTGGTGTATGCTACGAAGCTGATGAAAGATATTCCCGGCCTTCGTTTGATCGGTACGGCGCCAGACAAAGCATCTGTTTTATCTTTTGTTTTTGCGGGCTATAAAACAGAAGAGGTGGGTGCAGCGTTAAACAATGAGGGAATTGCAGTTCGCTCCGGGCATCATTGTGCGCAGCCTATTTTAAGAAGATTTGGTGTGGAAACGACCGTTCGTCCATCGCTTGCTTTTTACAATACCTGCTCAGATGTGGATGTGCTGGTTGAAACATTGTACAGGCTCAGAGGTGCCCGCAGATAAATTTTTGCGCTAAAATTATTTCAGACAGACGGCTATTTGTAATTTTCCTTTAAATTAACCGAACACGGCATTCAGAGGGAATTCACAGATAGCTGTTTTGCATATTACCAAATTCATGAGCAACAACACAAATACGCAGTCGCTGATCAGTCTTTTAAGGGAAACGCATAACGCAGAGTGGGAGGCAACCCCTTCGTCCCATGACGCTATTGCCTGGTTAAACGATCTGGTCCAGTTTCTTTTTCCAAGTAATCACTTACCGAAAAAGTCCTCATATGAAGGAATTTTGAAGAAAAACCAGATTGATCTTGAAAATATTCTTTTGAGTTATCTTGAACCTTCCGGGCTCGATATTGTCGGTGTTGTGAGTGATTTTTATAATTCGCTGGAAAATATTTATCAGAATCTGCGACTGGATGCGAGCAAGATTTATGAATATGATCCGGCCGCGACGAGCGTAAATGAAGTGATTGTATCCTATCCGGGATTTTATGCCATCACCGTATATCGTATTGCCCATAAGTTAACACAGCTTGATATTCCCGTTCTGCCGCGGATTGTCAGTGAATATGCACATGGGAAAACCGGTGTTGATATTCATCCCAATGCAAAAATTGGCGTGCCGTTTATGATTGATCACGGAACAGGTATTGTGATTGGCGAAACAACGGTTATAGGTAAAAATGTCAGTATTTATCAGGGCGTAACGTTAGGTGCATTGCAGGTTGCCAAAAATCTTGCTGATATTAAAAGACATCCAACAGTTGAAGATAACGTAATTATTTATGCCCGTACGACGATTCTTGGCGGTGATACCGTGATTGGAAAAGACAGTATTATTGGTGGCAGCGTTTTTCTTACCAAAAGCATCGAGCCAAATTCCCAGGTTTTTAATACGCATCAATTGCGTATCACTACAAGAGAAATCCCTGCTGAAATAAATAACGGTACCGGTTTATGACCAGTACCGTTAATATTTTTTTTACTTAATTGTAAATGAAATCCAACGCATAGGTTTCGTAAACTGATCCTGAGGCGTCATAGGACTTTACTGTGACTTTTTCCGGATAACCGTTTTGTAAATAAGTGTAGTCGTAAGTTTTGAATACTTTGTAAGTATTATTTACGATCCAGCGTTCTTCAATAATATTGTTTGGACTGTAAGACTGAACAGAAAACATGCCGCCCCGATCAACGCCTATTTTGAAAAACGGGTTGGGATGTGTATCGTATTTAAATTGTGACTGGCTATTTTTTTCTGTTTCAAGTGCACTTGTCTGCCAGCTTGATTCAATATTATTCTGAGCATTTCTGGTGTAATTAATCACCGTCGGATATTGCTCGTTTAAACCTTCGGTATACCTTTCCTGAATGATAAATCCTGATTTGTTATATACAAATTTCTTCACTGCTACTTTCGGCTGGTAAAACCACGTTTCACTGATTTTCTGTACTGTGTCAGTTTCAGGCGTATTGAACTGCATGGTATACAGCTTGATCATGTCCTTTGAAATATAATGGCTTTCAAACACTATTCTGTTAGCCTTCAATATTTCGTAGCTATCCAATTTTCCACTGATACGTTTAAATGTTCCTTTTAAGTAGGGAGGAGTATCCTTTGTGACGATATAAGCCCGATACTCACTCAGGTAACCATTTTCATACAAAAATTCGCTCGTCATATTTCCATTGTACAATACCTTTGAAAGTTGTGTATCAACAATATTATCACCAAAGGGAGCTTGCCTTTTAGAAATATTGGAAGGCGCTGGTTCGTCTTCTTTTTTGCAGGAAATGAAAGACACTAAAAATAATAGGCAATAAATGTACTTCATGGCTGATAAAATTAATGTGAGTAAAATCAATTCACTTACAAAATATTGATGAATTGTATTTTATAAGTAACCGCTGAATATATTTATAATATCTTTTAAATCAAATAGTTTGGTTGATGAGTCATCAATTCTCCGATGATTTTTTTAACGCAGATACTTAATAAAATTGAGTGAGAAGAAACTCAGTTTAATCAAAATCCGCATATCATTCGTAATTTTAACCATACCGGAAAACATTTACATTTATTAATTCCGGTTTCGTTATGGAAGATATTTTTGAGATTGACGTTGAATTCAAAGGTGAAATCAGAGAATTTGAGGGCCGGCTTGTTCTTACCGGTTATGAACACAAAATAGAAATTTTTATAGAAGATATTTCTGTATTTTTCGAACCTGATGAAGAGCGGAATTACCGCGCAATTGTAGGTCTGGATCAGATCGGCCATAAAAATCTAAGTCCCGGTTTATTGCAGGCTATTGCACAAAGACTGGAATCTTTACTGAAATAACATGAGTTACGTGGTTATTATCCAAACTGAAAGATGAGCTAACGTAGGAAAACCGATCCATCAATTAAAAATAATAATGGATGGATCAGTTTTCCTGTTTTAGTTCAAAGTGATTTGTTGCCAGGATATTCAATCTGATTTTCCTGAGTATTTAGAAGTCCTGCCGGAACATTTAAACTGCCTGTTTCAGCGTCCAACAGTCCATTTTTCTCGTCTTCAATATTGGTAGCCTGCGTATAAATATCGCCGGCAAAAGATCTGTTTCTTAATTCCTGTTTGAATTTTTTGATCAGAACCGCTCGGTCGTCATCATCTTTCGGGCCACCATAATTATCAAAACCGAAACCGCCCCATTCGCTTACAATTAACGGAACCTGGTTACGATAGAAAAACGGATCGCCAACGACCAGCGGAAAAGCAGCCACCCGGTCAAGTTCACCTGACGAAAGTTCTTCCAGAACTTCACGCCATCTTTGCAGGTCTGAGGTATATAAATGCGCGGATAATAAATCCGATTTCAAACGGCCTTCAAATGAAATATGCTGCCACCCATCGTTGTCAACAACCAGAAACTGCGGATAAGCAAGTTGCATGAAATGGTATGTTTCAATAATATATTCCCTGGTTTCCGGATTTGTGGCAATATCCTGTGCACCCCAATCTTCATTATAAAGACTCCAGATGATGATCGAAGGATGTGTGCCGACCAAAGCAAGCATTCGCAATAGTTCGTTTCGGTGATTCGTCCGGCTTTTCTGGCTGGATTGGTGCGGACTCGGGACTTCAACCCAAAGTAACATTCCGATTCGATCCGCAAGTTTATAAATCCTTGGATCAACTCCGGCGATATGAATTCTGACCAGATTGCAGCCAAGCTCCTTCATCGCATACATATGTTTCCTGATCTGTTCATAGGTTGATGCCCCCGGCTGATACAAAATTCCATCCAGATAAACGGGTTTATTATTCAGATACAGACAGCATCCACGGGCTTCAATTTTTCTCAGTCCAAATTTTGTTTCAATTTCAGCGGCATAGTCCTTCTCATCAATCAACTGAGCAACCAGGCGGTATTGATGAGGATCTTCGGTTGACCATAATTTTGCATCCGGAATCCGTAAAACTACACGCTGGGATTTTTGTCCGGTTTGCAATGTCAACGGAAACTCATCTTCCGCCACAGGTGTAGTTTTGTCCGCTTTGTCATCAAAAACTTTTATTCGAATTTTGTAAAAACCAGGATCCGAGATACGTGTTGTAAGATTAAACCGGACCAGATTATCTTCCACACTGCTCACAACGCCGACTCTGGAACGAAGCCTGTTTCTTTCCACAGTTTCAATCCAGATACTTCGTACCGCTCCCGTGTAGGTCTGATACCAGATTCCGCCGCGCTTGTAAACATAGGATTCCTGCTTTCCACGCGTGATATCCGCGTCCATTGAGCTTTCAATCCTGACTGTAATCCTGTTAACCGGTCTGAGAAGATGTTCATCCAACTCATAAGAAAAGGACGTGTATTCACCCAGATGTTTGAGTTCACCTTCAATCGTAGTAAGTTCAAAACCGTTGAGCCAGACCTGGGTTTCGTAGCCGCAGGCACCAAAAGAAAGTTGAATCAGGGAGTTTGCTTTCTTTTCTTCTTCAATATCCGGCAAATTAAATTCGCGCTCATACCATACCACAACCTTGTCCTGCCATGGTTTTTCCGACTCTAAAGCGCTGGCTATATGCTGTTCCACACTGCCCGGCCAATGTGCTGTCAGGTCGTATTGATGACCTGCAAACCAACTTTCTGACAAACCCTTATCCAGAGAATCATGTGAAAATTTCCATTCGCCATCCAATAACATATATTCATTGGGACGTATAACCGCCCGGGGAAGGGCGTCTGCATTGTCAACAAATCCCTCTTCTCTTGATTTTGTAAGTCCGTAATTAGGATGATTCTCCGTTCTGGTCATAATCGCTTGTTCGATGTGTCATGTAATATAAATCTGTCCACTATAATTACTATTCCAACAGTCTTCCGAAATAGCACGCCCGGTTGTTTCTATATGCGTAATTTGATGATTTTTAGTTTGTTAAATGGTTTTAAAAGTTGTTTTTGAATTTTATTTCAATAAAACACATTTTTGTAATGATAAGGTATACTTTTAGTGTTGGTTACATTGTTTTAATTGGTTTTTATGAATGGCAGGTTTCCGGTAAATATGTTTTCACCCCGAAACGATAAATTATTTATATTTTTTTTGCTTTTGGTCATTTTGTGGCCGTGTTTTTTGCTTGCCCAAAGTCCTGGTAATGTGCTGGAAAGAGATTCTACGGTTAGAGGAGATACCAGTAAATTGTATGACCTGATCGATGTTGGTAAAAGACTGCTTCATATTAAACCGAAAAAAAAGGAATCTACCCCGGGAAGAACGATCTACTTTTCAGTGCTTCCTTTTTCTACACAGGTGCCCGGTGGCGGGACGGCTTTGGTAACTTCCACAACGGCCGGATTTTATCTGGGCGATAGAGAAGATACCTATATGTCGCGCGTGACTTTTACGCCTTACTGGAATTTTAAACAGCGTTTCGGGCTTCCGATCCGTTCTTATATATGGCTTGATAAAAACCGTTGGGTGATCAGCGGAGATACGCGAATGATGGTATATCCGCAATATACCTGGGGTTTGGGAAGGCAGTATAAGGAAGGGGATGAGTTGCTGGTAAATTATTCCTATCTCCGCTTGTATCAAACTTTACTTAAACGACTTTCACGCGGTTTTTTTGCCGGCATAGGTTATCATATAGATTATCGGGTGCATATTCATACGGATGAGGGATCACCACTTCTGGCAGATTATTCAGGATATGCTTACGGTACAGCGCAGTCTGCAAACAGTTTTTCTTCGGGATTAAGTTTGAATGCATTGTTTGATACTAGAAATAATTCTATCAATCCGTGGGACGGATATTACGCGAGTATTCAGTACCGTTTCAATCCGACCTACCTGGGTAATACGAATTCGTGGAAGTCTCTTTACCTTGATTTTCGAAGATATATCCGCTTTGACCAGAACCGTGAAAGACAGAATATGTTAGCGATCTGGACTTATTTGTGGAAGGTTTTTGATAAAAAAGTGCCTTATCTGGATCTGCCCAGTATAGGTTGGGAAGATTACAACCGCTCCGGTCGTGGGTTTGATCAGAACCGTTACCGTGGAAGAAATCTGCTTTATGTAGAAACGGAATATCGCCGGGATATTACAAACAATGGCTTCCTGGGTTTTGTCGTTTTTGCTAATGCCAATACGGTCAGCGGGCCTAAAAGCACATTTTTATGGAGTTGGAATCCAGGCGGTGGGTTTGGCCTCCGTATAAAAATGAACAAACGCTCCGGGACTAATATCGCGCTTAATTATGGATTTAGCCGTCATTATTCTGGTTTGAAACTTACCTTGGGCGAGGTTTTCTAAATCCAGTCCTTGTTCTTATTTTCAGCTTTTTATGGATAACTCACAAAACGACAGAAGGTTTCCTCACATTTTGTATTCCTGTTACTCACACAAGAGTAGTGAGGGTGAACAATTCATACCTGAACATATTTTTGGTTTTGTTATTTCAGGTGAATCAGAAATGTATCTCAATGGAAAAAATTACGTTTTCAAAGCAGGAGATTTCCGGTTTTTAAGAAGAAATCAATTGGCAAAATATGTCAAGCTTCCGCCAGCCGGGGGCGAATACAGATCCATTTCTATATCGATGGATCAAAACACACTTCGTAGTATCAGTGCGGAAAATAACCTGGTGATGGATAAACCTTATACCGGTGAAAATGCACTGTTCCTGAAACCAAACCGTTTGTTCAGTAATTATGTTGAATCACTAAGTCCTTATCTTGACGGGACCTCCGAAATCAGCAAAGGACTTACAGCAGTAAAGGTCAAGGAAGCGATCCTGATCTTACTGGAAACTAATCCGGAACTAAAAAATATTCTATTGGATTTTAGCGAGCCAGGCAAAATTGATCTGGAAGCTTACATGAACGAGCATTACAGATTCAACGTAGACCTCAATCGTTTTGCTTATCTGACAGGCAGAAGTCTGGCAAGTTTTAAACGCGATTTTGACAAAATATTTCACATATCTCCAAACCGCTGGTTGCAGCAAAAAAGACTTGATGACGCCTATTTTCTGATCAAAGAAAGAGGATTAAAATCATCGGATGTATATCTTGAAGTAGGCTTCAAAGACTTTTCTCATTTTTCATTTGCCTTCAAAAAAGCCTACGGAATTTCTCCTTCCAGAATAGCATAATTCCATTTTTAACTAGTATCAAAAGTTTGTTTAACATTGATCTGAGACAAAAAACCCCGGGAAATACCGGGGTTTTTCTTTTTTGGTATTTGGATTAAACAAAGATCTTACTACAAATTTTACAAAGAAATTACTACTTTATTCGTCGGATTTCTCTACAATATTTCAGCCAATATCAATCTACATTTGCGCTAAACTAATTGGATAAGGTTCTTAGAATTATTGCCAGGTAAGTAAATCAGTCTTATGCCGGCAATGCTGAATCTTACGACTATTGAACATTCAAATTTAGATATAAATCAAAAACGCTCCTCATTCAAAGGATTAATATAAATCAATTCAATTATTTTACTCAAATGAAAAGAAAACTACAATTCTCTAAGAAACATTTTACGGTTACTTTGGTTTCTGCATTTATCCTGACTTCAACAACGTTATTTGCTCAGGTGAAAATTGGAGCCAACTCTGCGACAATCGGAGCGAACGCAAATCTGGAAGTTGAAGCAACAAATGCTAACAAAACCGTAATTACAAAAGATGCGGGAAAATTGATTGTTGACGGTAATGCACAAATCAAAACATTGCCTGATGCTGCTTTGGCCGATAAAAGCGTGGCTGCCGATGCGAGTGGAAATCTAACTTTAAGAAGCAATTTGACCGTTGCACCTTTAGGATTATTGACCGGGCCAACCCGTTATACAAGCGATCAGGTTAACGTAGCAGTGAATGCCGTAAGAACCGGGAATGTGGTTTGTCTTGAAGGTTATATATCGGCAAAGGAAACATTAGCCCCTAATGAAAATGGGAATGAATTCAGAATTGCTTTAATTCCAGGTGGTTACACACCAAGAGTGGTACAGCAAGGACCAAGTGGGGGTAATTTCGGAGTTCAACACGCGGATGCATGGGAAATCTATACACCGATCATTTATACCAACGGTGCGGTTGGGTTCTATTTACCGGACGCGGAGTTTACAATTAACCACATTGTTTCTCTGAACGGGGTATGTTATATAGTTAATTAAGGTTGCCTGTTCTTTTCAAAACGAAAAGAGGAAAATCATTACGGACTTATAACTTACACTCAATGAAAATATATAAAAAATCGTCCAAAGCTACGCGCTGGCTAAGGACGTGTTCATTTATTCCCATGCTGGCACTACCGCTTTTTGCAAATGCCCAGCAAGCGAGCCAGGGAAATACAACCGTTTTCGGTGGAGCGGAAATTACTGTTTTCGGAGCTCATAACTTTGTCACAGGCGGTAGCGGCACACAACCCGGAATCGTTAAAACAATACGCACTTCCCCTTTTGGTGTACTGAAATTTGGACCGGCAGCTACACAATCAGCAGCAAATGATGCAAATCATGTGGATGGTTATGTTTCCAAAATTGGTAATACTGCATTTACATTTCCTACCGGAAACGGTACGGATCTCAGGACGCTAAGTATTTCGGCGCCTTCTACGACAACTTCACAGGTTACAGTGGCCTGGTTCAATGGAAATCCCGGAACAGTAAATGATCCTTCGGACGCTTCAACCCATAGTATTTCTTCTTTGGACGGTACGTTAATTTCTGTGAGCCAGGCTGGTTTCTGGGATTGGATTCCGGTAACAGGATCTTTCTCCGGATTGACTGTTACGGCCTCTATTCCTGATCTGACTGCATATTCGGCTGCGGCTGACTTGCGCCTTGCGGGTTGGAATGGTACGCAATGGGTAAGCCTGAGCGCAACGGGTAATGCAACCGGAAATACCGAGGGAAGCACCATATCAGGTACAATTCCGGCCACGGGCACCATTTCGGCGCTAGCCATTGGTAGTGTTACGCCATTGGCAACAGATCCTGTTCCTTTTGCTTGCAGCACAAGCTCTTATCAGGTTGTAGGAGAGGGTTCATTTTCAAGACTTTATGAATATGATATCGTTACCGGAGTGAGAAATAGTGTTGCCTTGCTGGATCATTACGTCAATGCAATCGGATTTAATAACGTCGACAATCTAATTTGGGGATATGCGCCGAACACGAATGAGTTAGTACGTATAGACGCCTCCGGAACGGTTACACCTTACGTTATCCCTAACCTTCCTCAGAGTGCTTACAACGTTGGAGATGTAATGAACGGAGGCTATTTATTTCTCTATGCTCAGGCTTCGGCCAGCTATTATGTTGTAGATATTAATCCGTCGCGCACGGCAACCTATCTTAAACTTGTAGATCCGACAGCGGCCTATGCATTGGAAACTGCTCCTTTCGGAACAAACATAACGCCGATCGGGATCACCGACTGGAGTTACAATCCGCAGACTGGCCTGTTCTACACTTTGCAAAATGGCACAGCGGCTATCACTACGCTAAATCCAACAACCGGCGAGCTGGTCATAGCTTCTACGCCTGTTTCTGGTGCAGGTATAACGAGTGATGCGGCGGCATTTGGGGCTACTTTTCTTGACAATGCAGGTAATCTGTATGCCTTTTCAAATGGTACCGGGAAATTTTACAAGATAAATCTGGCATCTAATACGGCAACATTTATGTCAACTTCTACACCATCAGGAGCCAACGATGGTGCAAGATGCAACCTGGCAGAAGTTACTCCGGCTGTTCCGTTTGCATGTACTACCAGTTCTTATCAGGTAGCATCTACGGGATCTTCGGTTCCGTCTACGCTATATCAGTATAATATCTCAACAGGTTTGCGTACATCCGTTGCCACCCTGGACCGCTACGTAAATGCGATAGGATATAACAATGTGGACAACCTGATGTGGGGATATGCGCCTAACACAAATGAAGTGGCGAGAATAGACGCATCCGGTGCGGTGGCTGGTTTTATAATTCCTAACCTGCCAAAAATATCTTTCAATGTCGGGGATGTGATGAACGGGGGATACCTGTTTTTATATTCACAAAACAATAGTAATTTTTACGTAGTTGATGTGAATCCGGCACGTCCGGCGACCTATCTCAAATTGGTAGATCCAACAGCCGGTTATGCCCTGGAAGCGGCACCTTATGGTACTGCAATGTCTGCACTTGCGATCAGTGACTGGAGTTATAATCCAAAAGACGGGTTGTTCTATGCCTTGCAAAGTTTCACCGCTGTACTTGCCACACTCAATCCTGCAACGGGCGCAGTTAGCGTGAAACCGGCATCAGTTGTGTCTACCGGAGCCAATATTGCAGGTGACGCACAGTCGGGGTTTGGTGCAACTTTTCTGGATAATGAAGGTAACCTCTATGTCTTTGCCAATGGTAGCGGTAATTTTTATCGGATTGATGCCGCTGCTAACACAGCGTTGCTGATGTCAACCTCTATTGCTTCCATTGCTAATGACGGTGCGCGTTGTAATTTGGCTGCTCCAATTCCGCTGCCGGTTACCCTGGTTAGTTTTACTGTGGAAAAAAATGGCTCGGAAAATCCTTCTGCAGTGCTGAGATGGAGCACTTCCTCGGAAACCAATTCAGACCATTTTGAAATTGAACGCAGCGAAACTGGTAAAAACTGGGCGAATATTGGAAATGTTCTTTCGAGTGGTGAAAGCACTGCGCTTCTTAGCTATTCATTTAAAGACAACGAGCCAAAATCCGGTGAAAATCTTTATCGCTTGCGGATGGTAGACAGAGACGGCACATTTGCTTACAGTCGTATTCAGAGTGTGACTTTTGACGGTAGAGACACAGATCTGTCTGTTTACCCTAATCCATCTGCTGATAAATTATTTATCCGGGATTATAGCACAGTTAAGTATGTTGCCGTGAGTAATCTTAGCGGAGTTGCCGTATACAAATCAACCTCCTTTGCATCAGGAAACGGTTTTATTGACCTTACAAACCTTTCACAGGGAATGTACATTGTAAGGATATCCCGCACTAACGGGACTATATCTACACATAAAGTAGTTGTAGGGCAGTAAAACTTGTTTATTGAAAATGTGTTAAAAGCCCTTCCGTATATTCTGGAAGGGCTTTTTCATTATAAAAATGTTATTAAACGATTATCAGAATTGGTGATCGTTACAGCGAATACAGACCATGATATACATTTAATTCAATAAAGCCTGGAACTCCGATACTTTTAACTTCCAGAAGATAATATTTCCTCTTAGCCGTTTTACAGGCCACAATGGTCCCAACCGGCAGATAGTTTGTCCAGGAATATGAGCCATTCGGAGCGGCGTTGATCTGATAAGCATTGAAAGTCAAATTATTCAGGTCTTCAATCGTGATATTTTTTATACTGACAATACCGAGACTCTTGAATGAAACCGTCGTAGGGAATAAAGCAGAATAACATCCGCCGTCACTCTGCCACCCAATATCGCCTGCCGGGTAAGCTGCTACCGTAAAAGGACTTGTCAGTTTCATGCTTTTATCAAATCCAAGCTTTGTCGTGTTAACAAGATCCCAGTTAAAAGCAGGAGGTACCCGGTTAGGCAAATGACCGGGATCAATCATCGCAGATGTTGTTTCTGTGAAACTTACATGAGCCATTTTCGCGGTTTGCGTCTGGGTTGACGGTTGCGGATCCGTGTTTTCGTTACAAGAGCAGATTGTAAATAATAGTGAAATAAAAAGGGCATTGATAATTAAATTTTTCATGGCAATAGACTTTAAATTTTTATAAATAAATGATAGAATTATTTCCCTTCACAGCGTGCAGATTATCTGTCTCAGGAAGGCAATGCAAACGTAGAAAGGAATAAATGCAGCAACTATTTTACTTGGTATACAAAAGGTTGATAGGAGTGAAAAACGGGGTGTACAAAAAGTAAACGGGCTTGTTTAACGGTAAGAATCTGACAGAAAACCTGGTAGGAAGAGGCAAAGGAAAGTTTAAGGGGAACTGGCGGAGGATATTTATTTTTGAACTTATTGCAACGTTATCCCGGATAAACGGTGTCTTACTTTTAACACCCAGAAAGCAGAATCCAGGAACGCTAAAATTATTTTTGATAGCAGAAATGTTCTATCATCCTGTTAACGACTTATGAAAACAAAACTACACCGCCACATATTCTATTTTTTCACTTTCCTGATATTGGTATCCTGCAATAACGTAAAGGATCTCCAACCTGCGGGTGGTGAAGATGTTCCGGATGGCGTTGCTCAGGTGCTAACAAATGCATATCCACGTGCAAAAGATATTACGTTGAAAACCGTATTAAAAGATAAACTTTGGGAGGCCCGGTTTTCCTCTGATAATGTTTTATTCTATGTTGCATTGAGCACGAACCGGGTTCTTAGGGCTTATAAGTTGCTTAGCCCTACCGTACCGGATTCATTGCAAAACACTTTTTCTACATTATCTATTAAAGGAGGTACTTTTTCTGATTTCAGGCAAGAGGATTTTGCGGTGGATACACGGTATTATACAGCAAAGTATGTTTTAAACGGAACTCCCTATGTAGTTAAATGGGAAACATATTCACAAGAAGGAACATATGCAGGGAAACACATCTACGTAGTAACTGTTAAGCCTTATTTTAAGTTTGAATATAGAATTGGTTATAATGAACCTGAATTACAAACCGTTGTTCCGGCAGCTATCAATAAATATGTGGCTACTTTAAACCGTACACTTACTGGGGCCACCGGATATGTTTCTGATGAAAATAAAGTGTCATATTTCATTTCTGCGACGGACTTTATGCCTAATATTCAAATCAACCTTTTTTACGATGAAAGTAATAATCTTGCAATTGAGTATCCGGGACCAGGCGACCAAGTATTTCTTGGTCTGCCTAGTTTTCCTGAACAGGTAATTAAATTTGTAGATAATTCTGTGTTTACTTCAAAAATGAGTTTTGGGCAGGGATACATTAAGAAAACGGAAGCAATTGCACAGTTCGGTTTGTTTTTTAACCGTGAAATATCACAGCAATTTAGTAATACCGAGGCATTTCAAGTATGGCTGGACAGGAATGGAAACCTAGTTGATTTTTTATACACAGCGAGCTTATTTGTTTAAGACTTAGTTTACTATCTCGAACCTCACCTCCCTAACAACCCCTTAATGAAGTTTTTTCGCAGTAAAAAATACAATAGTTTAACCGAACTGGTGCTGGCCTGCCAAAGGCTTGAACCCAGTGCGCAAACTATTTTTTACGAGCGATATAAAGCAAAACTCACAGGTATTTGTTTGCGTTATGCCAAAACGAAAATGGAGGCGGAGGATATTTTCCAGGAGGCTTTTATTAAAGTTTTTAAAAATTTGAATGAGGTAAAGGATATCGGTTCCACAGATAGCTGGGTAAAATCAGTGGTGATCCGGACTGCCATTAATTATTACAACCGGACAACAAAAGATCAACTTTTACATTCCTCTATCGAAGACTTTCCGAAGGAACTGGAATCGGCAGATTACGATACAATTATTGAACAATTGAATGTTGAAGTGCTCCTGGAAATAATAAATCAGCTGCCTGACAGCTACCGGATGGTGGTCAATTTACATTTAATAGACGGATATACACACGCTGAAATTGGACAGATAATGTCAATTCCAGATAGCACATCGCGATCCAATTTCATGAGAGCAAGACATTTATTAATGAAAAAATTACAGGAAAAAGGAATCACGCAATATGAAAACTCCTGATAACAACGAGGACGAAGCATTGCAGAAAGCTTTGAGACGCAAATTTGATGACTTTGCGCCCGAACCGGACCCTTCATGGAAAAAAGGCATTTTTGATACTTTACAAACATCAAACAGAACTGCCTATATCAGGCCGTTATTGATAGCTACTGCTTTGATTGCCATACTTTTTTTTACTGGCATAGAATATGATTTTATTTCAATTAAGATGATTACGAAATCTGACATTTCGAATAAAGAAACTAATGTGAGACGTGATTCTGACAGAGAAATAAAAAGTAAGAATGAAATAACTGCTGAAAAATCAGAAACCATAAGTGACCTAACCAGTTCTTTGCCGGAGCCCGGCAAACTTTTGTTATCAAACAACGGCAATATGTCTGTCAAAAAAGTGAAAGAGGAAAAAACACATGTTGTCAGTAAAGTTGAAATCGTGCAGGACCACTTGGAAAGCAAGCGTAATGAGGTGAAAACTTTGACAGAAGCAGCAACTGAAAGGATAATCAATCAATTATACATAGAGAAAGATTCATTACCCGATATGCAATTGACCAAGATATCCCCAGACAAGGAATTGTTAAAATTCGATATTCCTAAAATCAAACCATTAGAAATCCGGGCTTTTATTGCATCAAATTTTAAACCTGCTCTGAAAATAAACAAGAAGGAATTAGCAAGAAATGAACAGGAAAAGCCAGGAATGGTAAAGACTAAGAAAGAGTTAAAATTTCTTTTTAATGTCACCAGCATGAATACTTTTCAGGAACTAACGGTACGTGCTACTCCCGGTATTGTTTACCAGAACATTGGTTTTCCAACAAAATTTTCAGCAAAAAGACTTGGAACGAAACTGAGCGGTGGAGTAGAAAAAAACGGATTCCAGCTGCTTTTAACTTATGGTCAGTTTGACCAGTCCTTTCAATATGAAATTGCAACTGACGAATTCCTGGTTAACGACAAAAACCAGATGGGTGACAAAATTATCAGAAAGGGAATCAAACATGATGAAAAAAGCACAATGAAATTAATTGGGATCGGACTCAAAAAGCATTCACTAATTACGAAAAACCATGTTTTCCGGAATTACTATGGCGATGTTGGAATGGAGTATTCCAGAGAATTAACAACCCGTAGTAATGTGTTATGGGGTAATGCGGGTATCGGGAAAGAAATAAGAATCAGTAAAAACACAAGTTTAACGATAGGGCCATATCTTGAATACAGTTTTATTAAATTGATAAATCCCGATAGTAAATTTCAGGTCAGGCCTTACCAAATCGGTATAGCAGCCGGTTTGCGATTTGGTAACCGATAATTCTTATGACCATTGTCGATTTTTGTTACAATTTATTGTAAACTTTTATCATCTGGTGGTTACAAATTCTACACTAATGGTTACATTTGTTTTAAGAAGAGAATGTAACCCTACGAATAAAACTATGACTATTCATCCCTCTAATCATTCGTCTATGCATGCGCGTTCCAAGTATCAAGAATTACCATATCATCTATGATGGGTTTATCCAGTAGATTTTAAGTTCAGAATTACTCAAAATCAAATAAATAATCGATCCGGGAGAACTGGTGTTAAAGCTAATTTATGACCAATTTTTGTTGGGGTCATTAAATAAATTCTAGTCCTGGCAGACTATTTGTTCCAAAACCTCTTTCAAAAATCTAATCCAAACGAAATGCTACTATATAATTGGATGAGAATGAATTTATTCAAAATTGCGGCCGGGATCAGCCTGTTATCCTGCGTGGTTTTAGTTATCGTCAAAGTTTATTTTTCAATGACTTTTCTTCCGGATATGTCAGGTAGTGAAGCAAGTACTATTTTTCCAATCCAGTTTCTGACAGATAACCGTCCAATATATACTGATCCTGAAAATGCACCGTTCCGTTTTACTCAATACACGCCAATATATTTCTTCATCACCAGTTTTTGCTTAAAATTGAATGGATGGCTTCCCGAAGACGTGCATAAGGTTTTCGTCAGCAATCGATTTATTTCTATTACACTTACAGTCCTAACCTCTCTGGTTGTTGCTTATATTTTAACCAAACTGACCAAAAGAAAAAAAATGGTCGGAATCCTGATCGCATGTTTCGTTTTTCAGGTTTTGGGCCTTTGGATATTAACCAGCTCCCGGCCTGATAGTCTGATCGTATTATTGACTGCCTTGTATGTTTGTGCAATCTTTAAAGGAATAACCTCTGCTTCACAAAGTGATCTTTGGTATATTCTGGCCATTTTCATATCTGTCAGCGCATTTTTTGTAAAACAGAGCGGAACCATTCATGCCATTGCGTTGGGCATTTTCTGTATCTATCAGTATCAGTGGAAATTGCTGGCAAAACTTATCCTGTCAGGTCTCGTATTTTTTGGGCTCTACTTGCTTGTATTACCCATCAATACCATACCTGTTTTCTTCTCCAATATTGTCGGCGGAGTAGAGAATTCAGTAAGCTGGAACTGGTTTTATGACTGGACACTGAAAAGATTTCTTCTTCAGTTTGCGCCGCTTATTATTTGTAATTTTATTGTTACATTTCATACGCTGACCCATAAGGAATCGGTTTTTTACCGTTTTTTGGCAATCGCCAGTTCCATGTTTTTCTTATTTGCAACGGCAACAGCCTTTAAGGTTGGAGCGGGGGTTGGATACTATCAGGATTATCTGATCCTGGCTGTAATCCAAATTACCTTGTTTTTTACTGAACCAGAAAGAAAGAATTTGTTTCAGCCCAAAATTTTAAGGGCAATGCTCGCTTCCTATCTCATCATTGTGGCCATTCATTGCACACTTTTTGTTTACATGACCTATCAGATTCAGCCACATAGTTTGTACACACATCAATACTTTACGGAACGGGAGGTTGCAAATTTTCTTGTGAATGAAAAGAATCTGATTGATAAGGAATGGGTTTATGTTTGTGATGCTGATAATTATCAGGGCGTGTATCTCAAACATTTCTTATTCAAAAATATTTTATTGCCTTTCACGGACGTGGTATATCTCGCAGACAAGAATAAAACCTTTGATTTCCGGAACTTTGAAAACATGGTCAGTGAAAACAAGATCAGGTTTGTCGTGGCAAAAAGAGGAGAAACTCCTAAAAATGTGCTGGGCTACGAATTTCCTGATTTGAAAAAGATCAAAACGATTGATAAATACGATATTTACGAGCAGTAGTTGTATTTTTGATTAGATCTTTAAAACGCTAAGAATGACCCGAATTGTTTTTTACCAATTACTGATCCTAATAATTTTCGCCTGTAATCTGTCGGCACAGTCGCCCCAACCCACATATCAATTTAAAACTGACAGTATAAATTTGTTTGATAAGGCGAGAAACCGGCTGGTTCCGGTGATGTTGTATTCACCAAAAACTGATAAGAAGTTTAGGAATCAGAAGCTGGTGATTTTTAGTCATGGGTATGGTGAAAATAAAGGAGGTGATTATCAGATTTATTCTTATCTGACCGAGAATCTTGCTTCACTAGGTTATTTTGTAGCGAGTATCCAACATGAATTGTCAACTGATAGTCTTCTGGCAATGAAAGAGCCTTTTAAGGTCACAAGAAAATCTAATTGGGAACGTGGAGTAGAAAATATTCATTTTGTTTTGAATGAACTAAAAATAAGATTTCCATATGTTGATAATAGAAATCTTATTTTAATCGGCCACTCGAATGGCGGCGATATGACCGCTTTATTTGCCACAAAATATCCAGAACTTGTTGATAAAATAATAACTCTGGATAACCGGCGGATGCCTCTTCCCAAAACAAGGCAGCCAAAAGTGTATTCCATACGTTCATGCGACTTACCGGCTGACGACGGGGTGTTGCCAACAGCAATCGATGCAAAGAAATATAGAATACAAATCGTCGCATTAGCCGACACAAAACATTCTGACATGGACAATGACGCAAACACCTTACAGCGTAGGGAAATCAATAGCTATCTGGAAAACTTTGTAAGAGAATAAATATTTTAGGGAAATTATATTTGTTTTCTTGCCCAAATGAAAATATCACCGCATATATATATGATCAACCTAATTCGTACCAACTCCGATGATCCGGATTTCATTCAGCTTGTAAAAAAACTTGACGCAGATCTTGCTATACGGGATGGTGCAGATCATACATTTTATTCCCAATTCAACAAAATCGACAAAATAAAACATACCGTTGTTGCTTATGAAAATAATCGACCCGTCGGTTATGGGGCGATGAAGGAATTCATGCCCGACAGTATGGAAATGAAACGCATGTACACGGCACCCGAAGGCCGGGGTAAGGGGATCGCAACAGCTATATTGACAGAATTGGAAAAATGGGCATCGGAGTTATCTTATAAAAGTTGTGTCCTTGAAACCGGGAAAAGGCAGCCGGAAGCTATTAATCTTTATAAGAAAAACGGCTACTTAAATATTCCTAATTATGGTCAGTACATTGGCGTTGAAAATAGTGTTTGTTTTAAAAAGGATCTGATAAATGAAAGGTTTGCATGATATGCTTCAACTGGGTAATCCGCTTCTCTATGAAGTGTGCGACCCCGTTTTGCAAACAGAATTACCGCTGGTTAAGGGATGGGTTGCGGATATGGATAATGTGATGAAGGAAATCAGGATAAAATACAGTTTCGGACGGGCTATTGCCGCGCCGCAGCTTGGCATTATGAAGAGGCTGATCTATATGAACATTGATAAACCTGTTGTTTTTATCAACCCTGAAATTACAGGATTAAGCAAGGAAATGTTCGAGCTTTGGGATGATTGTATGAGTTTTCCTAATCTTTTAGTCCGGGTAAAACGTCATAAAAGTTTAACAATAAGGTATCTTGATGAAAACTGGCATCAGCAGGAATGGGAAGTGTCGGATGATTTATCCGAATTGCTGCAACATGAATATGATCATTTGAATGGTATTTTGTGTACCATGCGAGCAATTGATAACAAATCGTTTAAGTGGCGGACGTAGCAGTAATTGGCAGGAATAAATATCTGTCAGAATTTTTGTATATTAGGTCTCATTTATTAAAGAAAAGTATGAATACTCTAAAGGTAGAAATATTGAATCCGAAGGCAGAGAAATTATTGGAGGATCTTGCTGACATGAATTTAATCTCAATTCTGGATTCATCGACAAATGGCTTTACATCTGTTTTAGAAAAACTTAGAACAAATGCAAAAATGGTCCCCTCAATTGATGAAATAACAGCGGAGGTAGAATTAGTGAGAAGCGGGCGTTATGCAAAATAATTATATGAGAATAATCCTTGACACAAATCTTTGGATCAGCTTTCTCATAACAAAAGACCTTTCTAAGCTCGATGAGATAATCTTTTCGAAGCAGGGTACCCTAATTTTCAGTGCTGAATTACTTGAAGAATTCCTGGAAGTCGCGCAAAGACCGAAATTTAAAAAATTTTTTCCTCAGGAAGATGTTGAGCAAATTTTGAAAACTATTGAAGAATATGCAGAATTTGTAACTGTTATTACAAAAACCGATGTTTGCAGAGACCCTAAGGATAATTTTTTACTATCATTATCAATAGATGGTAACGCAGATTTTTTAATAACCGGAGATAAAGATTTATTAGCGTTACATCCTTTTGAAAAAACTTCAATCATTACAATTTCAGATTTCCTTCAATTCCATCCATATCCGAAAAATACCTAAATACCCTAAATGAAATCTTCCTTAACCCCAGTCACTAAAATGAGAATCATGTTCTTGCTGGTTCTTTCATTAACCACATACATAGCCAGCGCACAACAAGCACAGACAATTATCCCGTTATGGAAAAACGGGCCTCCGGGTTTCGAAGCAAAATCGAAGGAGGCTGAATCCGCTAAGGATTATTGGGTGAAAAATATTCATAATCCTTCTCTTCAGGTGTTTCTTCCACCCACGGAAAAAGCAAACGGAACGGCGGTTGTGGTTTGTCCGGGCGGTGGATTCAGATTGCTTGTCTACAATGCAGAGGGAACAGAACCGGCAGAGTATCTGGCGAAACTCGGCATTACCGTTTTCGTTTTAAAATATCGTCTTCCAAGAGAAGAGGGCTCTCCCTATTCACTGGAAAAACAGCCACGTGAAGACGGGTTGCGTGCCATACGGCAAGTGAGAAGTTTGGCAAAGGAATACGGAATCGATAACGGCCGCATTGGTATGTTGGGTTTTTCTGCCGGTGGTGAAGTGGTTGCGGCTGTTGCGTATGAATCTGGAAAAGGAGATCCGGCGGCAAAGGATCCTGTTGACAGATTAGATGGTAAACCGGACTTTCAGATGCTCATATATCCCGGTCCGTTGGGCATTCCAGATGTAATTGCTCAGGATGCGCCGCCTGCTTTTTTGCTGGCAGCCAATGATGATCCCTGCTGCGCGGTTACGACCACGAGTTTATTAGTGAAATATCGGGAAGCAAAACGGCCTGTGGAAGCTCATTTGTATACAAAAGGAGATCACGGGTTTAACATGGGAAACCGCTCTCCGTGGCAAAGTATCAAGTCGTGGCCACAACGCATGGCTGACTGGCTTGGCGATAACGGCTATCTGGAAAAAGCGAAACCATAACAAATCAGGTTTGTTCAATTGAAATGAAGATTTCTGCTGTGGTTGGTGTTTGCACTAACCACAATTTATTTCGTCTTATGGTTGGTGCTTTCATCAACCATTCCTTATTCTATGCAAAACAATAATTCTTCTTCCATATACCGGAATTTTCATCATCGATTTTCTACAATTTATATTAAATTGTTGCAGCAACTCCCAATTACTATAACCCGTTATACAATTTCAACCTTATGAAGAAATTATATGTTTTATTCCTGATCTGGTCAGTTTCAGCGCAGGCACAGCAAAAGGAAAAAATTAAAGTAAGTGATTTGACAAAAGTCAGGCAGGTGGGAAATATCGCCATTTCTCCTTCTGAGAAACAGGCCATTTACACACTTTTAACTGTTGAACCTTTACCTGATTCTCCGTTTGAATATGATTACAGGACACACCTTTATCTCGTAGATCTTACCAACAAAAATGAGCCGGTTGCCTTAACCCACGGAACCGAAAGCGCAACCGCCCCCGAGTGGTCTCCGGACGGTACTAAAATTGTTTTTTCCAGAAAAGTTAAAGAAAAGACCCAGCTTTTTATTCTTCCTGTTCAAGGTGGTGAAGCCTGGCAGCTGACTGATTTAAGTTATGGAGCATCCAATCCGAAGTGGTCGCCGGATGGCAGCAAGATCATGTTCTCTGCATCACTTTCTATGAGTGAAATGTTGAAGGACTCAATCTTAAATCCGGGAAAAGCTGTTCCGGTGTGGTCTATGGAAAAGCCGGGATTCCAGAACAATAACTTTGTGAAAAAAGATAAATCCATCAAGGCAAATCCGGATGGGTCTCTTGCCGAAATTCGTGCATATCTGGACAAAGATGTGGAGGATAAAAAAGCGAAAGTGATCAATCGCCTAACTTTTCAGGGGGAATCTACCACGCAGCCAGAACTTACTTTCGCTCATTTATACACGATTGAGCCAAAGGAAGGTGCCAAAGCAAAACCTGTAACAAAAGGATTTTACAGCTACGGGCAAGCGATCTGGACACCTGATAATAAAATTATTTTCGTTACTCAGGGTGATAGTCTGCAACATCCCGACCGCAGCAAAACCAGCAGGATAGTAATTATGAATGCCGATGGCAGTATAGGTGCTACACTTTTGAGCGATCCTGCATATAGTTTCACTAAGCCAACGATTTCAAAAGATAACAAATCACTGGCCTACATTTCATCACAGGCTGCTATTAAACCTTCCACGCTGGATCAGGGGCATATTGGAATATTGACATTGGGTTCAGGTTCAAAACCTTATATTTCCAACTTCGACCGGATTGCTTCAAACCTTACCTGGACGGCTGATAGCAAATCACTTTATTTCGCAGCAGCTTCTAATGGCGGTTTCCCGGTTTATAAATTAACCTTATCAAACAAAAAAGTAGATCAGCTTACAGGATATGATACAGGAATCAACAGCTTTGATATTTCAACAACAGCCATTGTTTATTCCAAAACAGAAGTAGCCGACCCTTCGGAACTTTATACGGCTGATCTGGCAATGAAAGCAGAAGTGAAACGGAGCAATCATAACACAGAATGGCTGAAAGATAAGCTACTAAGCTACCCGGAAAAAAATACTTTGAAAAACTCCAAAGGGCAAACTGTTGAGTACTGGATTATGAAACCTGCAAAAGTGGAAGCGGGCAAAAAATATCCGTTGGTGTTACAAATGCATGGCGGCCCGACAGCCATGTGGGGGCCGGGAGAAATATCAATGTGGCATGAACTGCAATTCTTTTGCGCCCAGGGTTATGGAGTTGTTTATGCGAATCCACGCGGTTCAGGTGGTTATGGCCTTGATTTTATGAAGGCTAATTTTCAGGATTGGGGTACAGGTCCGGCGGAAGATGTTTTGGCAGCGGCAAGTTTGGCTTCAAAAGAATCCTGGGCAGATACGTCGCGTCAGGTTATAACGGGTGGTTCCTATGCAGGATATCTGACTGCCTGGATCGTTGGGCATGACAATCGCTTTAAAGCCGCGCATGCACAGCGTGGCGTGTACGAACTGACAACGTTTATGGGTGAGGGTAATGCGTGGAGCCTGGTTCCAAATTATTTCGGCGGTTATCCCTGGCAGACAGAAATCAAAAAAGTTCTGGATGCAAATTCCCCCCAGACTTTCGTAGAAAATATTCATACGCCTCTCTTGATCAAACATGGTGAAAATGATTTAAGAACCGGTATCATTCAAAGCGAATTATTATACAAAAGTCTTAAAATACTTGGTCGCGACGTGGAATATGTACGGATGCCGGGAGGAACACATGAGCTTAGCAGAAGTGGAAATCCTCGCCAGCGGATAGACAGAATTCTAAGAATCTACGAATTCTTTGAAAGGTATGTAGGAGAAAAATAGCGAAAACTGAACATTTAGTTTGATCTGAAAAAACGAAAAGCTGTCTCATCTCGTGTGGCAGCTTTTCGTCTTTCAGGCATAATAAAATTACATCAAAATTTCATTAGTGGCAGTAATCGGCGGAGGTAAATGTTTCTGACCCAGCATTTCACGTAAGTCAATTTCAATCGTTCGGCACATGGATGTGATCGGGACGTCGTTTGGTCCGCCTTCAAATGGATTTTCAGTACTTTCTCCAACTTGTTCAAGAGAAGTGAAAACCCAGGAAACAATCATGCTAAACGGAATATTTAGCCAGATTCCATATTCTCCGAGTTTGGCAAATTCATTTAACAAACCAAAAGGAAGAAGTATCACAAGCAACCGTATAAAAAAGAGATTGATACTTGCAAACTGCCTCGGATATGGAAAGTTTTTGATACGCTCACTCTTTCCCTGATGATCATACAGATCTTTCAAAATATTTTCAAGTTCTACATAACATAAGGTATCCAATATCCCATCTTCATTTAATTTTTTTAAATGTTCGGACTGCAATGCAATTATCTGTGTTGCCCTGTTTTTTGTTCCAAGAATATAGCCGGCTTCCTGCTCCGACAAAAAAGGTTTTAATTCATCCGCCAGATTTTTCTCCCATTCTTCAACCGTGTAATTGGTCAGAAATTCTATGTTGTATTTTTTGGTTTTAATATTTTCCCAGGATTTCGATTCTCTGAGTTGAAAGCGTAAAGCTGTTAACCAGGCCATATGACGATAGATTATCTGTTGGTGAATTCCCTTTTGGGCATCGTCTCCGGTTCTGATATAACCCTGGGTCATGATTCCCAAAGTCCGGCTGCTGTTAACAATTCCGCCCCAAATCTGACGCGCTTCCCAAAGCCGATTGTAGGTTTGTGTATTCTTAAAACCGGCAATAAATGAAGTTGCAGTTCCAATGAGCGCAATAGGAACCCATGGAATTGTGAGCCAGGTAAAACCCGCGAATTTGAAAAGAACGGTTGGGATAATTGCCCAAATTAAAAGCCAGTAAATAGTTCTGCGCGTCCAGAGTACAAATGTTTTTAAACGATAGTGACTTCCAATATTCATGTGAGTAGTTTTTCGTCCGGCGGGTCAGACAATTAATTAAAATGCACACTAAGCTAGTGAATAAAAATGTCCGGCAATTTTATCAAATGTATTATTGTTATGAGAAGCCTAATCCAAAAAACTTTGGCTGATCGCTTCCAGATAAATTTCGTTATTACATTTTTTAAAGATAATACCCCTGCATTGATTGAATTTAACGAATGCTTTCAGGGCCTGGATAAATTTTTCGATAATATTCTGGTCAAGATCAATCGTTTCAAAATGGATGTTTTGGACCACCAGTATTTTCTGTTTACGATCGGCTTTGGCATCCATTCTGGCGATAAATGTTTCTCCTGCAAGTACCGGTAGTGAAAAATAACCATACTTGCGTTTGGCTGCCGGAACGAAACATTCAATCTGGTAATCAAAATTAAAGAAGTCTTTTAAACGATGGCGGAAGACGTTGAGAATATCGAAAGGTGAAAGAATGAAGACATCATTTGATAAACTGATATTTATTTCCTGATCGGGTAGCATGTAAAAAGGACCTTTCAGTTCCTCGATAACGACTTTTTCTAATTCTCCGGTCTGAGCCATTTTCTTAATTTCTTTTTTCACCAGGTTACCTCTGACGTAACGGGCACGCCAGGCCATTTCTTTCTCGCTGGCAATTCCCAGAGCTCCAAGTGTACGGCGAATGACAAAACGGGCGTATTCTTCATCAGAAGGCATGGTTATGTCTGTATCTCGCGGCACCAGGTCGAGTGGCAGGCTATATACTTTTTGGAAAGTTTTGGTTCTGGTGATCATCAGGCTCCCATCGAGGTAAAGTCTTTCGAGCGCAACTTTGGCGGGCCGCCAATCCCACCAGCCCGAACTTGCTTCCAGACGATCATTTTCAAAATCGCCCACCATAAGCGACTCTTCTCTTTCCACCCTGTCGAGGATCTCCTTCATTAACTTGATCTCCTGTTCCGTGAGGGGTTTTCTTTGTGTTTTAAAAGCTTTTTTAACAGGCAGCGTATAGGAGAAGTCGTGCATGGGAATAAACCCGGCATCTGAGGTGAAGTATTCAAAAATGCTGCCATCCTTACAAAGTTCGGCCAGCCATTCATTTTGATAGTCCGGTATGCGCGCCGCCATAACATGGTGATGGGCACGCTCAACAACGTAATTCGTGTCCAACTGTACGAAACCCAAATGATCAATGACACGGTAAACAGCCTCAATCCCGGTCCCGAACTGTGCTTTTTGTGATAGTCCGGCGGCATTAAGGATAATTTTCCGTGCCTGCGATTTGGTTAGGGCAATAGCTGATTCCATAAGTCCAAGATAAATAATATCTGTGTCAATGCACAGTCTGCGATTTGACCGGACTTAAATTAACTTGTCTATCAGGAAATTTTGAATCTTTGAAGATTTGTATTTTACTACAAAATAGCCCGATATCAGGAGCAGCTTATAGCGTAAAGCTTATCCTGGTACCGGGCTAAATTTATTAAACTTAAACAAATATTAGAATCAGACCATTCATTTACAGGGAACATGCTTCAATACCAGTCCGTCAAAATGTAACTTTTCTGGTTGCGCAAAAACAATTTTACCATCTTGATTTTTGCGGGTACTGATCCCTTCGATAAACAAAGAATCTTTTCTTAGAAATATCACTTCCTGAATTGACTCTGAACCGTTGACCATAAATGTGCAGGTCGCTTTTAAAGTATCACCATACATTTTACCAAGCAATGAGCCGTTGCTGTGATCCTTTTCATAAAGTTTATACCCCAGACTTCCCCTGACACTATCGCCCGACATCAGAGCATTCAGCAGCACAGTATCTTTTTTAACAACAGAAGAATAACAAATGTTGAAAGTACTGTCCTTGTCAGAAGTCTTCATATTTACTGCCGAGTTTTGTGTAGGACCAGAATTGCAGGCAAACAGCAGCAAGAGCGCACAGGAGAAGAACAAAATATAGAAATAAGTTTTCACTGGTTTGTAGGTTAGTTGATAATGTATCAGTTTGTTATAATCTGATACAAAAATCTTCAAACCCCGGTGCCTGAAACCTGATATTGGCCTGAACGAAAAATGATCCTTATCATAGAATTAATTTTGACGTCACGGAAACTTTTTCTATTCTGTCATTTGCTTCCCCAACGCAGTATCCAGAAAATTAACCGCTTCATGATGGTCGGTGGAAATACTTACGGGCATCCATTTTTCCATTTCTGCTGTTCTGGCTGCGTCCGCTAGTTTTAAAATACCAATGGCCTCGCTTCCTAACACCAAATGCACAGGAGGTTCGGGGTTTTCAACCAAGTCAAGCATTACTTTTGCAGCCTTGTCGGGGTCACCCATTGGGACAAAATCCCCGCTTGCAAAATAGTAAGCTCGTTGATCTACGGTTGTTTCGTACCCCTCAACTTTTGGTGCGAAACTCATTGACGCGCCTGCCCAATCAGTACGAAATCCACCTGGCTCTACGCTGGTAACGAAAATTCCAAGCGGTAAAACTTCCTTCGCCAGGGCCTCGGTAAATCCGCCCAGACCAAATTTTGCAGCCTGATACATCGTTAATCCAGGATTTCCTACACGCCCGCCCACAGAACTTATCTGCAATATGCGTCCTGAACGCTGTTTGCGCATATGAGGTAAAATGGCACGGGTAATTTCAATAGGCGCATATAAATTTGTATCAAGCTGGCTCCGGAATTGTTCATCCGTAAAGGCCTCAGCAGCACCGATTATGCCAAATCCTGCATTATTGACAAGGATATCAATTCTTCCAAAATGCGCTATTGCATCCGACACAGACTGATAAATTTCTTCGCGAATGGTAACGTCAAGTTTTACAGGGAAAATCTGATCAGGATACTTTTCAACAAGATCGTCCAGTTGTGCTGTATTTCTTGCAGTGGCTACAACTTTATCACCTTTTTCAAGAACTGCTTCTGTCAGGTTACGTCCCAATCCGCGGGAGCTTCCTGTTATAAACCATACTTTTGTCATCGTTTTTGTTTTAAATTGATATGACAAAGGTAATGTGGTTTACCAACGATAGTTTTGTTGAAAAGCTCAGATTATTTTGTTGAAAAGCTCACGTATCTGATATTCGAAATCAAATAAATAAACAAATAACCATTGACATCTAAACGATTATAAAGTATTACGCACATTTATAAACGTTTAGACCGAGGCTTCGTCTTCGTATCTTCTTAATTATAGTTCGTTCAAATGCCTGTTTCATTAACAAGCATCAGGTTTCGTAATTCGAGAATATTATTCACTTTCAGTTTTTTAAGTATCCTCATTTTAATCGTACTGATCGTAGAAGTTTTTCTATCAAAAATTTGAGCGATTTCTGAAATATTAACTCCCTGACATATGTATTGGGCTATTTCATATTCATGAAAAGTAAGATTGCTGTTTTCTTTCAACCGGGTCGTTTTTTCAAAAGCAGAAACGTTTTTATTTATGCCCAGAATCTCTTTGCACACATAACGCATCCCAATCAAAACATCGGTGATACATTCGATGAGTTCTGCTTCATCGTTTTGTTTTGATAAATATCCCATAACACCAGCCCGCAGAAAAGAAATTGCCAGGTAAGGGCGCGGCTCTTCATCGTAAATAATAACTGGCCCGAAAGTATTTTCATCTCCTGATTTGTTTAAAAAGCGAAGATTGCCTGCATTTGAATCGGGATTTATTCCTAGAATAGTTACATCACTTTTTGCGTTTGTTTTGAGAAAAGAAGTCATGCAGGACGATTCCAGAATCAATATATCATTAAAGTTATCCTTGAGTAAAGCTATCAGGCCAATACGCGTAACCGGATGTTTATCCACGAGGGCAATAGTTATCATCTTAAAGAGGGGTTGTTTAATTTTCCAGTTGGCCTTTACGTTGTTTGAAATCAAACTTTACGGCAATGCCGTAAGAATGAGAAACGCTCAACATTTACTATTTCAATCCGTGTGTCAGCATCGCTTGTTTTTCTTGTCCATTCAGTCTTTGCATAGAATTTTTTCGATACAGCGATGTTTTGTCTGAAATTTTACAAAGGCTGACCTTGTATAGTGACAGACAAAAATTTTCAGTGCTCTGAAGATAAGATGCCAAAAAAATGGCAATTATCACCAGGGACCTGAATAACAGATACGAAATGAATATAATGATATCGTCTCAACGGAAGATTGGCCGATACTACTACACTATAAATGATGATCTTAAAAGCTTAGATTAATGTCCAGTTATAAATTTTACTGTTAAAGAACAATTGTTTAACTGAAATAAGTGTAGATGTCCTGAGAGGGTTAAAATGAGGTATTTTTAAAGAGTTTTTCATGATGAATCAATTTTATAAAGTGAGAAATATGTAACATAAAGATATGTAATAATTTACCAGAAATCAATTTGGAAACGATTTCCGGAAGACAATTTCCAATGTGCTGATGAGAATCATAATGTTTTGAGGATTTGACGGTTAATAACTTGTGCTGCTTTATCTGTTAAATGGTTTTATATCTTTTAACACTTTTAAAAAGATAGCTCGTAATTTTACTACTTTCTTCTATCAAACAAAAAGCGGTTATCATGGCATTTATAAATTTTAATTCAGGCAAAATCGTACAGATCTGGGACGGGATTTCCGGAACGCTGGCGCATACTGAAAATTCGACTTTTGGTTATTTTACAATTGAAAACGGCACAAATTTACCGGAACACAGCCATGTGCACGAGCAATGTTGTCATGTATTGGAAGGAGAACTCGAATTTAATATTGCCGGCGAAATTCAGTTGCTGACAAAAGGTATGGCGGCATTTATCCCTTCTATGGCACCTCATTCAGCCAGGGCATTAACAGCATGTAAAGTTCTTGACTGTTTTACACCAGTTCGGGAGGATTTTGTTGCACTGGAAAAAAACCAGTTATGATTCTAAAATGGTTCATAATCGATTCCGATTATGAACCATTCGCTTTGCATATTTCTTTTCATCACACGGATCGAGGTTTCTGTCACTGATATTTTTTTGATGTTTATTCCTGCCCTAACATTGTCAAAAAAATAAGATATGAAACTACGTTTGAGTGAATTTTGGCTGGCAACGCTTTGCTGGGTTCTTAGTATTTACCACTTCCTGAACAATGCATTCTCTGCATCGGAGCCGCATAAGTCATACATTGGGGAGATGACGCAGTTATTTGCGCAAAAAGGTATGGTGTATAATTATAGCACCTATCATCTTTTACCTCGGCTTTCGGTTGCAACTGGTTTATATCTCAGTTTTATTTTCCTCAATAACTGGGTCTTACCAAAATATTTGCCACGAAAAAAATGGAATATCATCGTGCTTTTCTGGTTATGTGCCTATGCCTTTTTGACTATGGTATATGCCGGTTATTACCGTCACGAAAACATCCTGACAAGTCCTTCCTTTGGTGCATGTCTGGTCGATAGTGCCCCTGATACTTTCAAAATATTTCTATTGTTTTTGGCTTATACGATTGTCAAAAATCTGATTTTGAATTTTCTGGTTCATGACGTACATAACCAATCTTTACGCACCAGAATCATTCGTGAGGTCATCGTCGTGTTCCTGATTTGGGCGGCTATTTTGTTTGCTTTATTGCAAAGTGATTACCGTGATTTGGCAATTTTCTGGTTCTGCATAATTCCGTGTGGTTATTTTATCTACCTGTTCAATTTATATTATCTGATACCAGATTATAAAAAAGAGCCGGAAAAACTCCGTGGATACACGCTAAGACTTTTGAGCACCATAATTGTTTCGGGATTTTTCTCAATGATTTTTTTGCAAATTTTACATCAGATTCTGCCGGTTATGGCTTTCCTGACCATCAATTTTCTGGTGTTTACGATCGCTGTTGTATTCTCCTGGTTCATTTATAATCAGAATAAAGACCAGCTGCAACTGCTTTATTCGCTTAAAACAGAATTAGGGAAATCTTCCGCTGACCTACAATTTCTTCGATCCCAAATCAACCCTCATTTTCTTTTTAATATATTGAATACCTTGTATGGAACAGCAATTCAGGAAAGTGCTGACAGGACTTCTGAAGGAATTCAAAAACTGGGAGATATGATGCGGTTTATGCTTTATGAGAATAATCTTGATATGATCCCGGTGGCACGCGAAGTCGATTATTTAAAAGATTACATTCATTTGCAGAATCTTCGCCTTGCAAAATCTGAAAACATAAAGGTTGAAGTAAATATTTCTGAAAATACCTGCCAGCATTCAATCGCGCCCATGCTGCTGATTCCTTTCATTGAAAATGCTTACAAACATGGGATCAGTTTGCAGAATCGGTCATGGATCAATATTTCGCTCCGGTGCGAGAATAATAAACTGGAACTGGATGTTTACAATAGCATACATACTAAAAATCAGTCTGATACGGAAAATGAGAACAAAGGAATTGGTCTGGATTATGTACGGCAGCGGCTCGGATTATTATATCCTTCGAAATATGATTTACAAATCAGAGCGTCGCAGATAGAATATTTTGTTCATCTTACATTGCGTTTTCAGTAGTGAAAAGTATGTCGAAAGGATAGCCACAACATGAGTATAACAATGAAAGCAATTGCAGTCGACGATGAGCCTATGGCATTGGAAATTATTGGGGCACTTGCAGCAAAAGTGCCTTTCTTAGACTTATCAGCCAGTTTTGTTAATGCCTTTGATGCCATTCGTTTTATAAAAGAAAATCATGTCGATTTGATTTTTCTGGATATAAAAATGCCTGATATTTCAGGATTCGAACTATTAAAAGCACTCAGCAAAGAGCCGCTGGTTGTTTTCACAACGGCATATACCGAACATGCTGTTAAAAGTTATGAACTTGATGCTGTGGACTATTTGCTCAAACCATTTTCATCAGAACGTTTTGCAAAGGCCTGTTACAAAGCTTCGGAGGTTTTGGAATTTCGTACCAAAACGTTAAATCCGAAACCCGAATTTTTGTTTCTAAAATCCGGGTTTGAACAGATCAAGGTATTTTTTAATGAAATATTGTTTATTGAAAGTTCTGGTAATTATATGGTTTTCAGGCTTCCAACCAGTAAAATTTTGTCCCGGCTTACGATGAAAGAAGTTTTAGAACTTTTACCGGAAACGGATTTCATTCGTGTTCATAGATCTTTTATTATATCAAAAAATCGGGTCAGCAAAATTGAACGGAATCACTTGCATATAGGCAAACACGTCATTCCAATCGGCAGCATGTTCATGAATGAAGTTGCGACTTGTTTTAAAAAATGATAGCATTTTGAATGATAGGATGAGAGAATGTTGGATCCCGGGAACTTAACCCCTCATTCCCGCACTTCATTCTATCATTCTATCATTCTATCATTCTATCATTCTATCATTCTATCATTCCAGAATTGCCGTTAAGTAACATCTTAACCTAAGTATCAAATATTTTCTACAAAATATATTAAATTAGTAGAAGTATTTCGTATTTAATACTTTGATATTCAGGTTATGAAACATTCGCGACGTTACTTTATCATGTTGTTTTTGTGTCTGTTTTTTACTTCCAAAACATTTGGAATCGATATAACGCAAAGCATCACATCAGGAGGAAAGAGCAGAAGTTTCGTTTTTCACGCACCGGGAACAGCCGTAGCGCAGAACCTTCCCTTGCTATTCGTTTTTCATGGTGATGGTGGAAGTGGTTCGGGAATTAAGAGTGCTACCGGCTTTGATGCTATTGCAGATGCCAATAATTTTATCGTCGTATATCCCAATGCGGATAACGATGGAAACGGCTGGAACCGGGCCATCGACCAGTTGAAAGATATCAACTTCACATCAGATATGATCGATTATTTTTGTTCGGCTTATCATATCAACGCGCAAAAAATTTATGCTTCCGGACATTCGGCCGGAGGGTTTATGACTTATAATCTTGCAGTAAATCTTGCCTGAAGGATCGCCGCTTTTGCACCGGTCGCTGGTAATATGTATGCAAATAATGGCAATTATTCCTATTTCAGCAGCGCAAATTTCAAGCCGGTTCCAATCCTTCATATTCATGGAGATCCTGACGGCACTGTCGATTATCCCGATCCCGACCATAAGCCAACGGATTGGAGCGAGTGGCCGCTTACTGAGTTTTCCTACTATACTTGCGGCAAAGTTACCTACACACTTCCCAATGGGACAATAGCCCCCAATGTAACCAAGCTTTCCTTCTGTGCCGGTACGCCGCCTGCAAAGGAGATTTCACTCATCCGGGTAGCTGGTGTGGGGCACAACTGGCCAGCGGTTACAGGATTTAATCCGGCCCAGGTTATCTGGGATTTTTTGAAAGCATATTCCATTACCACAGCGCCTTCCTGTGCACCGGTTCCTGAAACCCCGGCTTATGCCGAGGGTACCATTCATACACAGGGAAATGTGATCATGAGTCCTTGTAATGAGGCGTTTATACCAAGAGGTGTCAATTATTCTTTGGCAGACGATTGGGAATTTCCAGCCAATATTAACGGAGACCCAACAGGCGTAAACAATGAATTGTCTGCCGAAATTATAAAAGCGAAACCCAATATCGTCAGAATTGAATGGTATGCAAACCGTGCAGCAAACTGGAAACCCTATACTGTTGCAGACCTTGATGTGGTCATCACACGTTTTCAAAATGCCGGAATTGTTTCTGTAATCGACCTGCATGACCTTACTTGCTCCAATGATTATGTTCAGTTTAACAACATCATTTTACCCTGGTGGAGGCAGCAATCGGTCAAAAATTTGATCACCAAACATAAAGGTTATGTCATCGTAAATGTTGCCAATGAATTTGGTAATGTAAATTGGGCATCGGATCCGTCATCAGCTTACACGACCTGGCTCAATCATTACAAAACCGTCATAACAGATTTACGAACAGCAGGAATTCAGGTTCCGTTGATGATCGACGCACCCGATTGCGGACAAAGTCTGGACATCGCTTTGCAGGTCGGAGCCGCGCTTCAAACGCAGGATCCCATGCATAATATTATTATGAGTGCCCATGCATATTGGTATGCTGATAATGCTGCGGCCATGGAAGCGCGCGTTCAGCAAATTGCCAATGCCTCATTTCCGATTGTTTTGGGTGAAATCGCCAACATTCAGGATGCCACAGGACCTTGTTCCAATATAATTCCAGCCTATAAAAATCTGCTTCAAAGTTGCCAGAACCACAACGTGGGCTGGATGGCCTGGACCTGGACGGATGATTTTTGCGAAGGAATAAATGGTCGCCGGATTAGTATGAATGGCAGTTTTACTAATCTTTCAACATATGGAAGTACGATAATAAACGACCCGGATTTTGGACTTGCCACACATGCGGCAAAAATGAATGCATTGTGTCTGAGCGCACCGCTACCCGTCAAATTACAATCTTTCGAGGCAGAGGAAACTAATGAAAATCAGATTTTGATAACATGGAAAACGACTGATGAAATCAATTTTAAACAATTTGAGATTGAAAGAAGTACGGATGGAAAACGATTTGAAAAGCTGGCCATTATTCAATCCAATGTTGTTAATCATTCCAACTACAACTTTCCAGACACAAAATTATTGGAGCCAATATATTACTATCGTCTGAAAATGATTGATATGGACGCGACTTATGCTTATTCCGGTATGGTATCGGTTGAGAGAAAAGGCTTTGATCAAATAGCTGTTTATCCCTCACCAGCCCGCGACTTTGTCCGGATTAAAGCCAGCGACAATGCTTTTCCTGCCAAAATTAAAATTATAGATCAATCCGGAAAAATAGTTTTAGCCCAGACTATTTTGAAACAAAGTCAAAAGATCAATATTGAAACCCTAACATCAGGGTTGTATATCATTATCATGCAGGATAAAATGATTGGAAAGGTGATAGTTCAGGAGAAATAAAAGTAAATGCAGTATATGATCACCAAACCTGGCAAATCATATGCTGCATTTTTTGCCCGATTATTCAGCGGTAATCAGGCTTTATTCATGGAAAGCAGAATTTTACGAACCATGTCAAGTATCCTTTTTCGAAGAAGAATGGTGGCGGTTCCAAAAATTACAAAGACGCCCAGCAAAATCAAATACCCCAGATAATAGCTGTCCAGTGCTTCGTTAAGGAAATTTCCCAGCAGAATTAAACAAGTTACAAGAATTGAAAAACCCAGTATAGCAGTTAAAACGTAAAATGTTACTGTGGCTGCAACGGACTCAAAAACCGGTAAGATTTGTTGTTTTACAAGATCGAATTTGTCATCAATAAATTTGATAACTGTATGAATTAACTTTTTGCCATCTTCGGGTAAAGATGCAATCATTTTGAATGATGATTCCGGAGCCGCTGGTACTTCTGAACCATGTTTTTCCACCACTTCCAGTCTCGAAATTAATACTGCATGCTCATTCGGGGAAATATCTTCACCATCCGTTTTGGCGTAAACCTTGGTAAATTCAGCACCGAAGTATAGAATAATTGAGGAATAATAGACCCAGGTGAGCAGTATGACAATGGATGCGGATGCGCCATAGGTTGCGCCAAGATCCTGCTGGCCCAGATATAAACTGATTCCCGATTTCCCGATGGCAAAAAGTACAGCGGTGAAAGCTGCCCCGATCATACATTCTTTCCATCGCACATGTCCATCGGGTAACACTTTAAAAATCGCAGTAAATAATGCAGTCAGCACAATGAGCACCAGCAAAATATTCAATGCCGTAAAAACAATGACAGAAACTTCTGAAAAGTGACTTTCCAACTTGCTGCTCAACAGATCAATGGCAGTGTTTACACCCAGAGATACAATCAACAGAAACCCAAGCGTAAGTATTACAGAAAATGATAATAGCCTGTTTTTAAGATAAGCCAGCCAGCTTTTTTTAGGTTTTGATTTTATCGACCATATATAATTGATAGAATCCTGGATTTCTGCAAAAACCCCTGTCGCACCAATAAGCAGCGTTACTATACCCACCGTCGCCGCAACAGTTGACTTGTTGGATATCTCTGCATTCTTGATAATCTCCTGAAGCTGAGCGGCTGCATCTTTTCCCACCAACCCGCTGATCTGACCGAAAAGCTCACCCGTAAACGCTTCTTTGCCATAAAAAAAACTAACAACGGAAATGATGACAAGCAGCATCGGAGCCAGTGAAAATATGGTATAGTACGATAATGCCGCGGCAAGTTTCAGGCCATTATCATTCATGAATTCATTAAAACTATCTTTAATGAGAGAGAAAGTAAATTTTATTTTGCTCATAACGGTCTGTACAGTTGACAGTTTTTGATTGAAATTTTCTCATTAGGATAAATTTTTATGCCAAGGAAAAACGACATAAAATGTGTAGGTTTATATGCTCACGTGCTGTAATGAAATTTGAATTTTTCTAAAAATCAAACCGTCATTCTTATGGATATCAAAACTAATCAAGCCACAAAAAATCGCCCGGGAGGAGATCGTATTATTGACGCTCCTTATGTTTTTATTGATATTCCAACCTTTGTTGAACAGTTGAAAAGCGAAAAATCGTGGGAGAAAAATGACAGAAATGGAATAACGGTTTTTAAATCCTCAGGAATGACCATGGTTATCACAGCCTTGAAATCCGGTGCCGTGCTGAACCATCAGCGAATGGATGAGTTTTATACTTTGCAGGTTATGCAGGGAGAAATCCAGACCGAAACGGATGGAAAAATTATCCAAAGCATTCAGGGACAGGTGGCTGTTTTTCATCCCAACATGGCGCATACCATTCTGGCTTTGTCCGATTCGGTTCTGATGATGACGACTTATGTTTGTATTTAATTCAAGTTCAACATATTACCTGTTAAAATTCTTATCAGGAACACAATGTATCCTGTGAATGATATCAAATTTATTTTACTATCAATGAAATATTTCGCCGCTATTTTATTTCTGTCTGTTTTTTTGACTGGTGCTGCTCCGGGAAAAATAAAGCCAGGAGAAGGTTTTGTTGAAGTTAAAGGCGGACGTATCTGGTACAAAGTTGTCGGAACCGGAAAAGGTGTTCCGTTATTATTGATTCACGGCGGACCTGGCAGCAGAAGTTGTGAGGGAATTCCGGGATATTCCACTTTGGGAGACGATCGTCCTGTTATTTTTTACGATCAGCTAGGTTCCGGACATTCCGACCGGCCAACGGATACTACACTTTGGCAACTGCCAAGATTTGTTGACGAGATTGATGCGCTGCGAAAGGCACTGGATCTGAAAGAACTTAATATTCTTGGAAGCTCCTGGGGCGGAACGGTAGCTGTGGAATATATGGTGACCAAAAAGCCAAAAGGGGTAAAGTCTGTAATTTTTGCCGGGCCACTGATCAGTACTTCAAAATGGATGCGTGATGCCAAAATCCTGATTTCCCAGCTTTCAAAACCAGTTCAGGATTCGATCAATAAATATGAAAGTCTGAAAATCTACGACCACAAATCCTATGCGGCAGCAACGGATACTTTCAATATAAATTATCTCAGCCGAAAACCCGGAGCAAGAATTTCCGCTCCTGATTGTGCAGGATCAGGAAAAGGTAATGGAGAAATTTACAGATATATGTGGGGCCCAACCGAATTTAACGCGACAGGTACGCTGAAAAATTTTGAGAGAACGCCTAATCTCCATGAAATAACAGTGCCGGTTTTATTCGTCACCGGTAGATTTGATGAGGCAAGGCCGGAAACGATGTATGAATTTCAAAAGGAAATCCCGGGCTCGAAAGTGGAAATTATTGAAAACTCAGGACACAATAAAATCAGGGATAACCCGGAGCAGTATCTTACTGCAATCAGGAATTTTCTCAACGGGAAATAATTTTAAAAGATAGATTAACACAAAACAGGGTCGGCCAGTTTATTCTGGCCGACCCTGTTTTTATAATTCTAATTTAAATTTTTATTTGGCAGGAATAAACTTCAACGCCCAGGAATTCATACAATACCGTTTTCCTGTTGGAGCAGGGCCGTCGTCAAAAACATGGCCTAAATGCAAACCTGTACTGGTTTCCACCACTTCATCTCTCGACATACCCAGTGAATTATCCGTTACCACTTTCACCGCTTTGGAATCGATGGGTTTGAAAAAGCTTGGCCAGCCTGTGCCCGATTCAAATTTGGTATCCGAACTGAATAATGGTTTTCCAGTCGCAGCACTTACATAAATTCCCTTTTTGTGATTGTTCCAGTAAGGATTTCTAAAAGGAATTTCAGTACCCCTTTCCACCATAATATGATAAGCCTCGGATGACAAAACCTTTTTCCATTCCGCGTCAGGCTTGGCTCCGGGAAATGAGGCAACATCCACCGCACTTTCTTTGTTTTTACTACTACGACTTTGGCCACATGCATTCATCGACAGCAGCATAATGAACGCAATTATTATATTTAACTTTTTCATTTTTAATGTATGAAGTGATTATTGAAAACAATTTTTGGTCAATTAAAATTCTGATCGGAGGTTTTATTATACTACAATCCGGAGTAGTAATCATAGCCCCTTTTAGCCCAGTAATCCGGTGGGCGCTGATTGCTAAATGAAATCTTCCCGATACATTTCAGGTTTTTAATTCCATATTTCACAGGGATAATCAGCCTAAGCGGTGCACCATGAGCAGTCAGCAGCGGTGCATCATTCATTTCATAAGCCAGGATTGTTTGCGGATGCAAGGCACTTTCCATATCCAGGCCCACCTGGTATTTTCCGCTTGGCGTTTCCATTCCAACATACTGCATCGAAGTTATATCGTCCAGTTTATAATGTTTGATAAAATCAATAAAACGAACGCCTGCCCAGTGCTGGATCTGATCCCAGCCTTCAACGCATTTGAAATCAAATATAATTTCGGTTTTGGGTAAGGCTTTGATCGCATCTAAACTGACTTTCAAAATTTCCCCGTCACTTTTTACAACGCATAACAGCCAGTTTTCAGGATTGAAATTTTTATCTTCATTGCCGATATTACTATTGATCCGTACTCGTTTTGCGGCCATTTCTTTTGGATAAGTTTTCACGAGATGGTTATCGCTAAAAAACTTCCTGAAAAAAATCTCGGTTTTGTTCAAAGCAGCCCGCAGCGGTTTTCGGGCTCTTGCCGTTACACCGTTAGGTTCGGCGGGAGCTTTATAAAGCCAGTTCCAGCCTTCATAAGTTGCCGCACCGAAAGCAAAAAATGTTGCGAATGAGATAAAAGTCCTCCTTTTAATTTTTTGATCAACAGTAAGTTGCTTTTTATTTTTTGGATCAATAATCTCCATATCATTGTCGTGGTTTAAATAGAAATTATTCGATTACAAGACTTTCATTATCCGAAGCATTTCGCTCCTCATCAGGTTTTCCTGAGATGATCGCGGGTTTTTCTGTAACAACTTCAAAACCGGAAATCACCGACCTGAAATTATTCCAGTCTGCAATAATTACCTGGACAATGTGAATAATAAAGAAAAATAAATAACCCAGCGTTAACGCAAAATGCAGTATCCTGGCCAGATTATAGCCTCCAAAAATCCAGCATAACCAGTAAAACTGAACAGGTTTATAAATCGCCAATCCGGTAAGAACAGAACCCAGGCCCATAACTATAATGGCGGTGTATGCAATCCGTTGTGCCGCATTGTATTTGTTCTGCGGCGGAGCCGTTTTTCGGATATGCAGGTCGTGTAAAAGTACGAGCCAGGCTTCTTTGAAAGACTTTTTTTCGGGAACGAGATTTCGCCATTCTCCTGAAAAAATTGTGTACAAAACATAGAACAAGCCGTTCAGGGTAAAAAACCACATAAACAAAAAATGAAATGCCATTCCTTCCGCAAGCCGGTAGGGTATATGGAAGAAAGTAAATACCGCATCAGGGAAAAAATGATAGAAAGTATAGCCGAAAATGGTGATCGAATACGCGTCATTTGCCCAATAAATCAACATTCCGCTCCAAATCATGATCGTTAGTAAAGGGAAGTTTACCCAATGTGTCCAACGCATAACCAGAGAATGTTTTTCTTTTATAACTTTCATTTGAAGAGGTATTTAAATGATATTTCAAATTAGCTTTTTCACCCTTAGTCGCTTATCTTTTCGAAACCTTACAAAAAATGTGTAAAAATTTGTAAGGTTTTTCTGTTCAGCAAGTCTAACCATAAGATAGGTATTTAAAATCTTGGAAAAGCAATTCAGGCTGTTAATCATAATGAAGATTTTCCCTACATAAAAAAAATGGATAAAAGCAGGTTGTCATCCGAAAGTGTAATGGTTGATCCGCGCCAATGGGTGAAAAAGTATGCCGATTACTTGTATACATACGCTGTCTCGCGTGTTAACGATGAGGAGCTTGCGAGAGACCTTGTTCAGGAAACTTTTCTTGCTGCATTGGAGAGAATTAAAACCTTCGAGGGCAGAAGCTCGGAGCGTACCTGGTTAACAGCGATTTTGAGAAATAAAATTATCGATGTTTACCGGAAAAAATCGTCAGGTCCTGAAAGACAGTCTGATGTCACGGAGGCAGAACGGGCTCAAAATGACTTTTTTGATCCGAACGACGGGCATTGGAACGAAGCTTTCAGACCAAAGGAAATAGGAGAGGAGGAGGATCTGCTTGTGAGTGCAGAGTTTTCTGTTATCCTTCAAAAATGTATGGAAAAGTTACCTGTTTTGTGGTCCGCCGTTTTCACTATGAAACATATGGACGACGAGGTAACGGAGCATATTTGTGAGTACTTGAAAATATCGTCTTCCAATTTTTGGGTGATTATACATCGGGCCAAGCTTAACCTTCGTGCCTGTCTTCAAAAAAACTGGATTTAATTAAAAACGTTATGAACTCTTTAAAAGGAATAATATATAATTGTCGGCAAGCCACATTTCTGATTGAAAAAAAGCAGATCAAGAAGCTGACCTTCAGAGAAAACATTGAACTAAAGATACACCTCACAGGATGTTCGGTTTGTCGTGTATTTCAAAAACAAAGCATTTTGATCAATCAAATGGTCAAAAATCTTCTGATGAATTCACAAAATAAGGAAAGGAAACTGGACGATAATTTTAAACAAAACTTACAAGACAGGATTGATGATGAGTTGAATAGACAATAGTTTAAGAGTTTCGTAACAGGTTAAAGTATTCATTTTTTCCTTTTATAAAGCGACTCATAAAGATTTATCCACTCTTCCACAGTTATCTTTGAAACAAGTTCGCCTATCAGTGCAAACGGTATCTGATCAACTTTTTTAAAACGCAGGCAGCTTTTCCCGATATCCGGTTTGGTCGTAATGTGTTTGGCATATTCGCCGGTAAACCAGTTCATGAGTTCTTCATTTGCGTATATTCCCATATGGTAAACCGCTATGAAATTTTTTTGTGAAGCTATATTCATGAAAGGCAGCGGAAGCGATGGATTGCAATGATAGCCATCCGGATAAGTCGAATGCGGAATTACATAGCCGATCATGCCATAACTCATGACCTCGTTAAATCCTGACGGCAAGTTTTCAGTAATTACTTTTCTCAATTCATTAATAGCAGATTGCCGGTCATCCGGAAGTGAATCCACATATTCCTGGGGCGTAGAGGCGTTTGATTGCATGTAACGGATTGTTTAATATGTCATCTAAAATTAATAAGTATCCGGAAATTCCGGGTATTTGAATGATATCTTTTTGATTTCTGATTTTTATAGCCTGAAACGAACGCAATAAACGCCTAACGAATATTTAAGTACTAATGCAGGATGCTCCTATGGAGCGTATATTCACATACGCTATCCAGTAACTCTTCAATGGAATTTTCAACTCAACAACTCAACAATGAAACGGAAACCGACATCCGAAATACATCCAAAACTGATTTAACGGTTGCTTTCCGCAAACATTTATTTCTAGATTTGTTTAAATTATTAATATTTTTTAAATCCTTAATTTGTTATTATTGAGAAGTTTACGAAATTGAAGACGTCATTCCTATCATTTAAAAAATCTCAACCCTGTGAAACTAACTATCCGGAATCTTCAAAAAACTTATCCAAATGGTGTTCAGGCGCTGAAAGGAATAAACCTGGTTATAGAAACCGGAATGTTTGGCTTGCTTGGTCCTAATGGAGCCGGCAAATCTTCATTAATGCGGACAATTGCCACTTTGCAGGAAGCAGATGCGGGAAGCATTTTTCTGGATGAACTTGACGTGCTCAAAGACAAGGCAGAGGTAAGGAAGATACTGGGATATTTGCCGCAGGAGTTTGGGGTATACCCCAAAATCAGTTCGGAATTGATGCTGGATCATATTGCTCAGTTAAAAGGAATTCTGAATGCCAATGAAAGAAAACAAACCGTCGCAGCTTTGCTCGACAGAGTGAATTTATATAATGACCGCAAAAAACATCTTGGTACCTTTTCCGGTGGTATGAAACAACGTTTCGGAATTGCGCAGGCACTTTTGGCGAATCCCAAACTGATCATTGTCGATGAGCCAACGGCAGGTCTGGATCCGGCGGAACGTAATCGCTTTTACAATTTATTGAGTGAGTTGGGAGAAAATACCATTGTGATTTTATCTACGCATATTGTGGAAGACGTGCGGACTTTGTGTAGTGATTTCGCAATTATTTGTAAGGGAGAAGTACTCAGAAATGGAAATCCGGACGAAGCTGTTAAAGAATTGAATGGTAAAGTTTACAGCAAGCTCATAGACAAGGGTGATAAGTTGAGTTACAGAGAAAATTATCAGGTTATTTCAGAACAGATGAAAAGCGGCAAATTGGGAATTAGGGTATTTTCTGAATCAGATCCCGGAAACGAATTCCTGCCGGCTGAACCGGTTTTGGAAGATATTTACTTTCATCAGATAGCCAGCAAACTGGATACGGTTTCGATGTAAATCTTTTGTCCTGATTTCATTTGTAAAAATATTCCCTGACTCATAAAAAGACTCCGGCATGTTCCGTCAAATATTTTTGTTCGAAATAAAATATCGCTACAATCGTCCTGCCACCTGGATTTACTTCTTCATCTATTTTCTCGTCGGTTTTCTTTCTGTGGCCGGTGGCTGGTCGGCGGCTTCGGAAAAGGTGATGTACAACGCTCCCTGGACGATTGCGGAAGGAAATATATTTTTTAGTTTCACAATGATGATGGTCTGTTCAGCAGTGATGGGCGTACCGCTTTACCGGGACATCGAATATCAGACACGCAATTACTTTTATGCGATTCCAATAACAAAAGGTGGTTATTTCTGGGGAAGATTTTTCGGCTCTTTTGTATTCGTTTTATTAATCGGTACCGGTTTTAGTTTTGGAACTTTGACAGGAACTTTCGCCGGCCCCATGTTTGGCTGGATAGCTGCGGAAAGGGTTGGGAGTTATGGACTATGGAATTATTTCTATCCTTACTTCGCCTTTGCCATAGGAAATTTACTATTGTCCTCAACCATATTTTTTGCGCTTGTCTCTTTTACAAGAAATGTAAAAGTGATTTATTCTGCCAGTATCCTTCTGCTGATCGCTTATCTGTTGGGTAATTTTTTGGTCAGAGATATTGAAAATCGTGAGCTTGTTAAACTTCTTGATCCGTTTGCAATAAATACTTTCAATCTTGAAACCCGCTTTTCGACACCATATGAAAAGAATAATTTGCCCGTTCCGATAACGAATATTTATCTGCTGAACAGGCTGATATGGTTGGGGTTGGCCATAGCTTTAATATTATTTACTTATTACCAATTCAGCTTTCAAAAGTTTTTACAGCCTGAGATTTCAAAGGAAAAAAAATCAGGAAAGGATAAGGATGAAAAAGCACCGGGACTTTTAAAACACGTCACGCAGCAATTTGGCGGCAGTTACAAAAAAACGATTTTGTGGAATCTTACCAAAATTGAATTTTTAAATATTGTCAGAGATAATTATTTCAGAGCGATTTTGCTGGGCGGACTGATTTTTCTGATCCTGGATATCTGGATAGGCAATACACTTTACAGCGTAGGGGACAGGCCGCTTACGATTTTTATAATGGATTTTAAAGGTTTCGATTACAACGTTTTCATTTTCATAATTCTTCTTTTTTATACCGGAGAGGCTGTTCACAGAGAAAAAGCAACGCGTTACAACATTCTGAATGATGCACTTCCGGTTTCCAACACCATTTTATATTTATCAAAACTTTTCGGCCTTGTTGGGATTGCTGTTATTATGGCCACAATCCCACTTTTCATAGGGATCATTATCCAGACGCTCAAAGGTTTTACGGATTATAATCTGCCGGTTTATCTTATTGATCTGTACTTACTTACTTTACCTGGTTTTATCCAGATGATACTGCTGTCATTTGCCGTGCACGTTATTGTCAATAATAAATTTGCCGGACACGGTGTGGCGATGCTCATTTGGGCGGCCATGTTTCTGCTTCGTAATTTTGCGGAATACGATTATAATCTGCTCTTCTATTTTTTCACGCCCGAGTATAAATGGTCGGATATGAACGGTCTTGGGCACTTTGGCAAACCACTTTTCTGGTTTAATTTTTACTGGCTTTTGTTTGGCTCATTGCTGGTAACGATCGCTTATCTGTTTTTCCAACGCGGTGTTGTGGGTGGTTTTAACGAAAGAATCCGGGTAGCAAAAGAGCGGTATTCAGGTGTTCCAAAATTTCTGGTTCCTGTGTTTTTTATCGGTTGGTTCATGAGCGGGGCCTATATTTACTACAACGTCAGTTATCTCAATGACTATTACAGCGCTTCTGAACTGAGGACAAATCAGGCTCTGTATGAGAAAAAAATGAAGAAGTACGAAGGCTTGCCGCATCCAAAGGTTACGAGTCTTATCCTGAAAGCTGATATTTTTCCGGAGGAGAGAAGGTTAAATATGTATGCCAAAATGATGGTTAAGAATAGGACTAACAAGCCGATCCGAACAATACATATGCTGGATGGTGACAATCTGGAATATAAACTTCTCTATAATGGCAAAAACCTTAAATACACAGAACCGCTTCATCAGCCTTATTCCAAATTTACATTTTTCAAGAAGGGTGAAAAAGTAGCGGGTTACCGGATTTACAATTTAGAGAAAACCATGCAGCCCGGTGATTCTGCGGTTATGGAAATTTATTCAGTGAAGCGGAATAAAGGTTTTTTAAATAATGGTTTTAGCAGAGAAGTCGTTAATAATGGAACATTTTACAGCGGCGGTTTTCCGCAAATGGGTTATCAGGAAAGCCTTGAACTGGAAAGCGATGAGTATCGGAAAAAACTGGGATTGAAAGAAAAAAAGGACGATTTGCCAGCTCAAAATGATCCGGTTGGCAGAAGCACAATGTTATTCAACGACAACGCGGATCTTATACATTTTGAAGCCACGCTAAGCACGAGCACAGACCAGATTGCTATTGCGCCAGGTTATCTACAAAAGAGTTGGGAGGAAAAGGGACGGAAATATTTCTATTACATCCAGGACAGCCCTATACAATTATTTGAAAGCGTAATTTCGGCCCGGTACGAAGTTTTACGAGAACCGCTGAAACTGGATAACGGCAAAACGGTGAACATTGAAATATTTTATGATAAACATCATCCCTACAACCTGAACCGGTTCAAAGCTGCATACGTCGATGGTCTGAAATATTTTTCGGATGTCTACGGGCCCTTTCAATTTCGCCAGATGCGCCTTATGGAATTTCCCAGATATGCAGGATTTGCACAAAGTTTTGCAAATACGGTTCCCTATTCAGAAGCTTTTGGCTGGGTTGCGGATTTTAAGAGTCCTGACGATTTTGACTATACTTATTTTGTAACGGCACACGAATTGGCACATCAGTGGTGGGGCCATCAAATTACTCCCAATAAAACAAGAGGTTCCAATCTGATTTCCGAAGCCCTCGCGGAATATACCGCACTGATCCTCACCGAAAAGAAATATGGAAAGGACAATATGAAACGTTTTTTGAAAGATGAGCTTGACAGATATTTGCGGGGCCGGGCCAATGAAGCCAAAAAGGAAAATACTTTTATAAACTGTAACCGTCCATATGAATGGTATTATAAAGGAAGTCTGGTCATGTACGGTTTGCGTGATCTTATTGGAGATACGGCTGTGAACCATGCGCTTCGGGAATTCAGGGATGAATTTGCATTACGGGAAAATCCACCTTTTCCGGGGAGTTATGATTTGTTTTCTTACCTTAACAAACATACGCCTGATTCAGTAAAGTACTATCTGAACGATACGTGGAAGAAAATAACTTTGTATGAAAACAAATCAGAAAAAGTCACGGCAACGCCTGCGGGAAAGAATTTTTACGATGTGAAATTCTCTTTCAATACGAAAAAATTGTATGCAGACAGCGCCGGGAAGGAAACTGTTGCACCGATGAATGATTATGTTGATATCGGAATTTTTGCAGCAGAATCAAAAAACAAATCAGGTCAGAAACAGATAAACCCTCTGTTCATTAAAAAGTATAAACTTAAACCGGGCAACCAAACTGTTACGATCCGTGTAAAGGGAAAACCCGTTAAAGCAGGTATTGATCCATATAACAAACTGATTGATCGGATCCCGGATGATAATTTGATTGAAATTGATTAAAGAAATGCGGGCGAAAGATTATGATGATTTTTTATCAAGCCCATTGACGGCTAGAAATATTCCCGCTCATCGCAAATTCTAAATCTGCGATGAGCAGGATCCACATCAGGCCTTGTCGTAGGCTTCCTGCAAAAGTGCAATATCCAGTTTAGTCATTTTCAGCATCGCCTGCATAACACTTTGTGCCTTGGCCGGATTTTTATCACCCAATAATTCACCTAAAATTGAAGGTACTATTTGCCAGGAAACGCCAAATTTATCTTTTAGCCAGCCACATTGGCTTTTTGATCCTCCTTCTGAGAGTCTTTCCCATTTATCATCAACTTCTTCCTGTGTTTTGCAATCTACAAAAAATGATACCGCTTCGGTGAAATTGAAAACGGGCCCACCGTTAAGTGCGTAGAAAGTTTGTCCTTCGAGCTCAAATGTCGCGGTCATTATCTGACCGGCAGGTCCGGGGCTTCCTTCCGGATACCGGCTCACACTCAGTATTTTTGAATCTTTGAAGATGGATATGTATAAATTCATGGCTTCTTCCAACTGGTTGTCGTACCAAAGAAACGGTGTAATTTTTTGCATACTGTTAAATGTTTTTGTTTGGTTAAACGAAGATTTGGATTGGTTATTTATCAGGATTTATTATTACAAAAATACGTGAATCAGAAGTCGGTTGCAGGGTATGGAAACGACTTTATCAGGGGGGATTTGCGACTATTAATTTTTACAAAACGTAATTTTTTGTAAAAAAAGACGCATAAAAAGGAGAAAAACCTGCCCGACTCACATCGAACAGGTTTTCAGTATGGAGCAAAAAAAACGATCTTTTAAAACATTACAAAACTATCATTTTCCCATTGTGTTGTATGCAGCTTGTACGGATAAAGCGGACGGAAAGAGTAGTAGTAAGTAACTGCGCCAAGGGTAGCATCTTTTTCCTGTGAAACCAAAGTAATGTTTTCTGGAATTTTTGAAGCTTGGGCTGCGGCCATATCTTTGTAAAGAACAAGCGTGCCTTTTTCAAGGTAAGCAGTTTGATCAAGGGGGATTTTGAGGATTTTTGTTCCGTCATAACAGTGTGTAACCATGGTTCCGGCTGTGTCATCCCAGCTATAATCCAATCCCACCGGAAGACTTATTCTCGTAAAAATGGAGAATGTTCGGGCATAAGACGGGAAATTATTTTTTTGCTTTTCAGTGTCACTTGTCGACTCGTTACCAGAATAAAAACCCACATATCCACTTGAATATGTAAAAGAACATTGCGTTTTGTAAGCAGTGTACTCTGGTGAGGCTGGCAGTTCTGATCTGGTTCCTGTACCAATCTGTTTCTCGATTTTGGTAAGTCCCCATGTTTTATTTTCGATCAAAGGCATGACCTCGTCTTTTTTGATAACAATATCCTGCTCTTCTTCCTTCGCCAGTTCCTTCTCGGTACAGGCAAAATTTACTACCAGTAACATAATTACCCAATAGTAACGCGTTAAAATTTTCATATTGTAGAAATTTTTCATGAATAATAAATAAGTATTTTTTGCTAATTGGCTACGGATATGAAGAGGGATTTCATGTGTTTGTAAATTTAGAAAAATTGTAACAAATAATATTAATAGTTGTACAATTATTTTGATAGACTTGTAGAATATATGCTAAGGGATAAGAGCTTAGGACTTTGCAGAAAATTATATATCAAAATGAAGTTTTGATCACTACCTGCAAAATATTATTTCGCAGATTTTCTTCCTTCATGATCTGGTAGCGAAACATGTATCCGACTTCCAGATCGAGATTTTCACTAAAACGATAACCTGGCCCGGCATAGGATCTGTTTTGGTCAAAGAAATGATCATTGACCTGATTTTTTCCCTGAACATTCAGGAATAGCTCGTTTTGAACTGACAAATAGAATCCTTTTGTAAAGAGCGGATTGGCTAACAACGGGATTTGGGCTTGCAAATAATATCTGAAACGCTGGGCAAAAGCTTTGTTATTCTGCTGATCAAGGAACCTTTGTTCATATCTGAACCGGTTTGTAATTTCTGTTCGCCGGATCTCGTTTTCTATTTGAAACTGTTCGAATATCCGGTTTTCCAGTTCGTAATTTTTATTATCATTCTCTTTATCCCAGGTACCAAAATAGGTATAGCCCATCGTAATCGTTTTATTATCAGAAATTTTATAACCGATTCCGGGACGAATTAATAAGGTATTGACATACTCCATTTTATCTGCCGAACGCACCTGGACATCAGCACTAAACTGCCACCTTTCAGAAATTTTTTGCTGGTGCGACCAGAAAAGCCAACTATTGTGCTCTATGGTTTGTGCCGAAGCGGGCAGAAAACCATGTAAGATCAGGCACGCAGGTAGGAAGCAACATAGCTTTCGAAGTTTCATAATATAGCAGTTCAACATTGTGTACACATCATCTATATCTATGCCAGACTTCTGAAAATCAGGCTTCCACGTTAAGAAGTAATCTTTATAGAGCCCATAATTATTTGACAGCAAACAATCTTCATTGAAGAACAAAAAGCTCGCGGAACTGTAAAGGAATTATTAGCTATTACGGAATGAATTGTTATCCAACATGAGCAGCGTCTGTTTTTTAATTTTTGCGGTGCAGAGAATAACTGTGAATTGGGGAGGTATGTTTACCCGGAAGCCAGCAAATTAAATTCCGGAATTCAACAACTTTCCGCATTGTGGAATTTTAAGGAAGTTTAACCGGATTGGTATGATTATTTATTAAGCCAGGTCAATTACAACTTATCAACAAAAAACAATAGAAATTATGAAACGTATTAAATTGAATATCATAGCATTCATGCTTTTAGGATCGTCAGCTGCATTTGCACAGACAACTCCATCAACAACGCCAGGTAGCACGACTCCAAACAGTACGACTCCAAGTTCAACGCGTCCAAGTGGATCTTCTAAAAGCAAATCTAATGGAACGATGACGCAGCCATCGACATCTCCGGGAAGTACAACAACACCAGGCAGCACAACATCGCCGTCATCGACAACACCTGGTAGCAGCTCATATCCGTCATCAACAACGCCTGGTAGCTCTACAACAACACCTGGCAGCACAACATCGCCATCGTCGACAACACCTGGCAGCAGCTCATATCCGTCGTCCACTACGCCTGGTAGCACAACATCACCGTCGTCGACAACACCTGGTAGCAGCTCTTATCCGTCATCAACAACGCCTGGTAGCTCTACAACAACACCCGGCAGCACAACATCGCCGTCATCAACAACTCCTGGAAGCAGCTCATACCCGTCGTCAACAACGCCTGGTAGCTCGACAACTCCGGGAAGCAGCACGACAACACCAGGAAGTACAACAACACCCGGCAGCACAACATCGCCGTCATCAACAACGCCTGGTAGCAGTACATCACGTCCATCAAGTGGATCGTCTACTACAAGACCATAATAATTTAAATTCAACCTGGTAAGTTTATTACCAAACTGAAATAATAAGAAACCTGGTTACATATCCTTTATGGATTTCGTAGCCAGGTTTTCTTTTTTGGTAATTATTCAATGACCAGATTTTTATTTCCGGTCATTCTTATACCCGATTTGGGCATATTTTCGGTCTTTATATTTCTGCCCAAAACCTCACCCGACATCTTCGTATTGCTTATTTCAACTTGTGAACAACCGTTGAAATAAAACATTTTTTTATTCTCGGATTGCGGTGCCAAAGTGTTGCTTCTGATGATTGTATTGCCATTAAAAAACAACCCCTGCGTACTTTTCGCATAGAGTACCGGAAAGTCAAAGGTGGTAAAAACATTCTTCTCAATATGAATATTAAAATGAACCGGTTTTTTAAAATCAGCAATTTTATTTGAGGGGTTTATTCCAATAACTGCATTACCCGGCCCACCCTGGTAGGCGCAATCGATAAATTGATTGTTCCTGATAGTAACATCCCGAACAGGCCCCGACTCATACCATCCTTCTGCGTCAGCTTCGATCAGAATTGCGCTCATGCCTGTCCGATAAAAAATGTTGTTCTCTATCAGGGCTTTTCGAGGTGTGGTCAGCAATATTCCTCTGGTATTGGTCCTGGTGAAATAATTATTTTTAATCAAAACCTGTGGAGTCCAGGTCATATTTTCCACACAATCACGGGCTTCAAGTTCGGCTGGTACCACACTTTGAAAGGTTAAGATTATTTCCCGGTCGCTGATCTTTTCAATTGTTTTAACAATACCTTTTTCAAAACGGAGCATAGAAGCGGAGTGAACAAAAGCCACAGTATCGCCAGCGAAAAATGCATTGAATCCATAACTTTGGCCATGCATAAAACGTAGTTTCAACCGGTCGTTCCCAAGTTTTTCAACGATTCGCAGATTCGTTCCATGTATATTTATAGGGTCATCATGTGCTCCTGAAAATTTGCAATCCTCTATTCTGATTTGACCGCGGCATCCCGAAAAATGCATAAAATCGGCTGAGGACGCAATAAGCCTTTTTGTCTCTTCCCTTGGAGCGCAGGTCACACGCTGCATGGTAATGTTTTCAGAATACTGGCTCACAATTCCCAGTCCGTGCATATAATGCATCCCCAGATCTTCAAGTTTAATATTTTTGCTTTGAAGAATCAGCATACCAACCTGATCACGGATGATATCGCGAACTGTTAAAATATTTCCCTCTTTGGGTTTAAAATCATGGGGTGTGTCAAAATGTACCAGATTGGGCCGTAACTCCGAAGCCCTGCTGGTATTGAAAATCTTCCAGTCACTGTAACGCAAGGTTTTCAATGTGGTATCAAATTCAACACTATGAAAATGACTCGTTTTCCAGCCTTCACCATGCCAGATTAATTGTCTGTTAGTGATGGAATACGCTGCATCCGGATGGATTTCCATATTCACACCCTGAGCATCCACTTTTACATAACGCATTTCCGACATGGTTGGCCGTTCAAAATCCACATGGATATTTTGAAGTTTCATACCTTCACACTGATCCAAAACAATGGTAGTCATTTTTCCATGGAAAATGAACAGCGAACCATTCCCGTCAATGGTCAGGTTCCTGGCCTTTTTGAAAAGCATTCCAATTGTTTTTATTTTGGTTGGATCTTCTTCTTCTGCGGAAGTATTCGATACAAAATATTTTGCCTTTATCGCACCATCCGGCCAAAAATCATAGCGGCCTTTCGGGAAAGTTATATGTGTGTCATGTCGGGCAATGGCGTCATCAATAATCTTCTGAACCCGGGGTGTGATATTCTCATATGTATCCGCTTGTACCCCAAAATCGGAAACAGAAATAACTTGGCTATAAGTAAGTTGAGAAACGGAGGAAAATGAAATTAGTAACGTAATTGATCGTAGAAATTTAAATAGATAACGCATAGGGAAACAAAATAGAATCTTACATTCAGTTTGAAATAGAGTAAGCTGTTTAGTGCTATTTTTTACCGCCGGATTGAAAGTAATTTATTTAATAATAGTGGTTCATTTCAATTGTTAAGGGCAATAATCTCTTCACTTTTCTGTAAATCAGCCGGGTTTTTCATACCCCGCATCTGGCATAATTTTATCCTGTGAATGCATCTTTCAGAATTGTATATCTGAAACGGAATTTCAATTAATCCCATCGAAAATTTACACTTCATCCAATCAATTTCATGAAAAATCATTTTATCAGTAAAATGTTAATTTTTGCTTTATTAAGTGCAATTTCTCTTAATAAGGTAAAAGCACAGAAAGGTCTGCCTTCCAAACAGCCCTTCACAGCGACCATCAATACAAGTTATCCGCAACATCTGAATTTCAAGGAAAGTATGGTCAGTAATCTTAAAGTACCGCCAGGATTTAAAACGTCCGTAGTCGCCTCCGGTTTGGGGAAACCCAGAATTATGGTTTTGTCAGACAACGGATCTTTATATGTTACCAGACGTGATGTCGGTGATATATTGATGCTGACCGATAAAGATGGTGACGGTAATTTTGAAGATTTGAAAACCGTATGGGCGCAATTCCCCGACGTTCATGGCATTACGATTCATGACGGGTATATGTATCTCGCTTCGAGCAAAATTCTTAAAAGAGGTAAAATTGGCACAAATGGAATGTTGACCGATACATCGACTTTAATTAAAGACTTACCAGAAGGTGGCCAGCATGACAACCGGATGATTTCTTTCGGTGCTGACGGATTGCTATATATGACCGTAGGAAGTACCTGCAACGATTGCGGGGAAACGAACAAGGAGAATGCCACGATGCTGGTGATGAATGCGGATGGGACTAACAGAAGGATTTTTTCAAGAGGTCTCAGAAATACGATTGGTTTTGACTGGCATCCACAAACGAAGGAAATCTGGGGTATTGATAACGGTACAGATTGGCGCGGCGATGGAATTCCTCCCGAAGAACTAAACAAAATTGAAGACGGTGCTGATTATGGATGGCCATGGGTTTTCGGAATGCAGGAGGTGGATCCGACACGTGAAGATCCAACGGGAACTACAAAAGAAGCTTATGCCAAAAATACAAAACCGGCAATTATGACATTTGCGGCGCATAGTGCACCGATTGATTTCAGGTTTATTGGTAAAACGGCCGGTTTTTCTGCTGAATTTCAAAATGATGCTTTGGTGGCATGGCACGGCTCCTGGAACCGGAAAAATCCGGAAGGTTACAAAATACAGAGAATACACTTCGTGAACGGAAAACCGGCGTCAGTTCATGATTTCTTTTCCGGATTTTTAAGCGCAGATGGCAAAACACGCTTCGGTCGTCCGGCGGGGATTATTATTGATAAAAAAGGGAAAATCTACGTTTCTGATGATGAAAATGGAATCATTTACTGCATCATGCCGGCAAAATCATAAGTTGGAAAACATTAAAAATGATAAGATTATGAGAAATATAAAGTGTTTGCTTTTGATATTGATAGCGTTGACTTCTTATAGTAAAAGTCAGGCACAATCACCGAAAATCAAATTTGGAATGCCAGGAATTTATCCGGAAGGAGTGACTTTTAACAGTAAGAACAAATTATTTTATGTTGGTTCAGTCACCACCGGCACGATTGGGACCGTGGATATGAACGGAATTTATAAACCCATTTATCAGGATTCTTTGTTAAAATCAACCTATGGACTGAAAATGGACCCGAACCAGAATCTTTTATGGGCTTGTGTTTCGGATGCTAATTATAGTAAATATTCGGAGCCATCCACGCGTAAAAAAATAGGCAGGCTTATTGCCATTGATTTAAAGTCAGGGAAAAAAGTGAAGGATATTGATCTGGCATCGCAGTATGAAGGAAAACATTTTATTAATGACATTGCTTTCGATTTGCAGGGAAATATCTATGCGACAGACAGTTTTTCTCCGGTGGTTTATAAAATTGATAAAGATGGAAAACCTTCTGTTTTTACAAAAAGCGAAAATTTTGAATCCATAGATATTGGTCTGAATGGTATTGCATTTAATAAGGATGGTTATCTGATTGTGAATAATAACAGTCAGGGCGCGTTATATAAAATTGATTTGAAAAGTCCGGATAACGTAACACGGATAAAAATTAAAAATCTGTTTCCAGGCGCAGATGGAATGTTATTCGATAATACTGGGAACCTTGTTTTGGTTCAAAACAAAGGCGTTGACAAAGTACATCAGCTTTCCAGTACCGATGGATGGCAAACGGCTGAATTAAAGGCATCTACTTCTGCGGAGGATCGTTACCAGCAGCCGAGTACAGCGACGATGTCAGGTGAACAGGTCTATGTTTTGAATTCAAAAATGAATGAACTTTCGGATCCGATTAAACGGCCTTCGAAAGATTTTACGATACAGTTGGTAGAATTTAAACCGGCAAAATAGTTGTCTTCATAAACTCGAAATAATATTTTTAATGACTAATTGCTAAAAGCTAATGGCCAAAAGCTATATTGAATTCTTAATCAGCAAATACAAATTATGAATATTATCAAAGCAGATGAAATCAAGCCGCTTTCAGCAACCGGAGATACAGTAATAATCGATGCCAGGGGCGGTGCAGATGCAGAAGATCGTTTTGAACGTGAACATTTGGAAAGGGCTCAATTTGTCAATCTTGAAACAGATTTGTCAGAAAAACCGGAAAATGCTGCCGTTGGCGGTCGCCATCCATTGCCGGAAGCGGTTAAGTTTGGTGAGTTGCTTGGCAGGCTTGGTATCACTCCTTCTACGAGGATCATTGTTTATGATGACAAAAAAGGAGCTATGGCAGCGGCCCGTTTCTGGTGGATGATGAAGGCCATCGGGCATGAAGAAGTTTATGTAGTAAGCGGAGGCCTTGATGCCATCAAAAAAGAAGGTTTGAATGTCACCGACGAAACAGAAACTTTACTTACGGAATTCCCGGTTTATCCGGTAGAAAACTGGATTTCTCCCGTTGCCAATATCGAAAAAGTGGCCGAGGCTGCTGCAAATGAAAATTATATAGTCATTGATGTACGTGAAAATTTCAGGTTTAGGGGAGAAAGTGAACCGATAGATCTTGTTGCAGGCCATATACCCGGTGCGATTAATATTCCTTATCTGGGAAATATGGACGCAGAGGGGAATTTTCTTTCACCAGATGAATTAAGAGAAAAATATAAAGATGCCCTGGGTGATTATAATCCTGAAAACATCATTGTGCATTGCGGCTCAGGAGTAACTGCCTGCCACACACTTTTGGCTTTGGAAGAAGCGGGCATTGAAGGCGCAGCCCTTTACGTAGGTTCATGGAGCGAGTGGTCCAGAAATGACAGACCTGTTGCAACCGGCGATTTATAAATCTTTGTTATAATTTTAGTCCCTGATGGTAAGTATGTTTACTGCCATCAGGGATTTAATTTTGGTACATAAGGCCCGCCCGTTTCTCCCCATCCCCAGACCGGCATCGGTTCAGAATCGTCCAGAGGATTTTCATTTTCTTTTGAATTAATTACAGCAATCCTGCTTCCCCATTCCAGATATCCTACGAGCGCTGACCGGAATTCGGGATCATCAGCAAGATTGACTTCGTCACAACTTTCGAGTAATAATTCAATCCAACGTTTCCTCTTGGGTTCGTCAAGCATTTTGCCCAAATGATGCGCAATCATCTTATAATGACTTCCATGATCTACCTCGGAATAAAGTTTTGGCCCACCAAAAACTTCCCCGATGAAATGAGCCACGTGTTTGCTATGATCTCCGGACATATTTTTAAACACAGGATATAACAAATCGTCCTGAAAAACTTTTTCATAAAATACCTGCGTAAGTTTTTCCAGTGCTTCATTACCACCCGCCCACTCATAAAGCGTAGGGATTTTCTTCTCCATAATTTTAATATTAAACCAGATAATTAGATAGAGATTTTTCTATCTGAAATCCTCTGTTGATTAACAATTTATAAAAATTGAATATCAGATAAAAGAAAATATAAGCGTAATCGATCTTTATCACTTAGTAAAATGAATATTGGTATTCATGAAATTCAAAATATAATTTGATAAAATTTAATTAATACATAATTATACTAATGTTAAATATTATTTATCCAAATAAAGTAAAATGAAATTCAATAATATTGAAATAATTGATAATGATGTAAGTAAATTGTAATCATAATTTCCAGTTAATACGAAATTCTGAACCTAACTAATTTTCAATCTTAAACTGTCCTGCAAATGAAGAGAAATTTATACAGTTTTTCCAGGTACAAAAAAATGCTGGCAAATAGTATTTGCCTGGCTGGCGTCATGGCTTTCTTGTCTGGCAGTTTAATGGCGCAAACCAAAATGACGCCTGCGAAAATTGACGCTTTGAAAACAGAACTTTCAAAGGAAATTGAAGCCAACAAAAAGTTTTCACAGGAAATGGTGGATATGGTTTTCAGTTTCGGCGAACTCGGATTTCAGGAGACGGAAACATCAGCTTACCTGACAGGTATCTTAAAGAAAAATGGATTTACCGTAGAAATGGGGATTGCCGGAATGCCAACGGCCTGGACGGCCAAATGGGGATCTGGGAAACCGGTTATTGCCATTGGAAGCGATATTGATTGTATACCAAAAGCCTCGCAAAAACCCGGTGTATCTTACCATGATCCGATTGTAGAAGGTGCTCCCGGACACGGAGAAGGCCATAATTCCGGTCAGCCGTTAAATATTACAACCGTTCTGGCTTTAAAAAAAGTTATGGAGCGGGAGAAAATTCAGGGTACCATTATGCTGTGGCCCGGCGTTGCAGAGGAGCAGTTAGGTTCCAAGGCATATTATATCAGAGATGGATTTTTCAAAGATGTTGATGCCTGCATTTTCACACACGTAGCGAGCAATCTGGGAACGTCGTATGGCGATCCGGGAATGGTTGGGATGATTTCTGTGAAGTTCAGTTTTGAAGGACAGGCAGCGCACGCTGGCGGAGCACCATGGCGGGGAAAAAGTGCTTTGGATGCAGTGGAGTTGATGAACGTGGGGTGGAATTATCACCGTGAACATATGGAGCCGTCGCAGCGCTCACATTATGTGATCACGGACGGCGGCGATCAGCCAAATGTGGTTCCTTCGAAAGCGGCAGTATGGTATTATTTCCGCGAGCGGACGTATCCGAAAATTATGGATATGTATAAAGATGGTATCCGAATCGCAGAAGGGGCAGCGAAAATGACGGATACAAAAATGACCTATGAAGTTTTGGGAAGTGCCTGGCCGGGACATTTTAATCAGCCGATTGCCGAAGCAATGTATGAAAATATTAAGGCAGTAGGTTTGCCAAAATGGAGCGAGGAAGATCAGATTCTTGCGAAAGCTGCTCAAAAAGAAGTAAATAGTCCGATTGCGGAAGGGTCGGGTTTGAGTACTACACTGAGCCCGCTCGGAAAACCGACAGCCGTTCCATCGGGTTTTTCAGGGGGATCTGATGACATAGCGGATATTTCATGGAACGTGCCAACAATTGTATTGGGTTATCCTTCCAATATTCCAGGATTACCGGGCCATCACTGGGCAGATGCAATTGCTATGGCGACCCCCATTGCCCACAAAGGTGTTACCGCGGGAGCAAAAGCGGAAGCAATGACTTTGCTGGATCTTTTTGTAAAACCGGATATTTTGAAAAATGCATGGACATATTTCAAAGACGTCCAAACTAAAGATACCAAATATATTCCGTTGGTTTCTGCAACGGACAAACCTGCGATTTATCTCAACAAAAGGATCATGGAAGAATTTCGTCCTCAGATGAAAAAATTCTATTACGATCCTTCGAAATATGCCACTTATATGGAACAGTTGGGAATTAAGTATCCGACTGTTCGTGATGTAAAAGCTCCGAACGTCGGGAAATAAATCAGACTATTCTACTCACTCTAAAACATTGTTATGAAAACAAATTTTGCTTCATTTCCTTGCAGAAATTTGCTGCGGTTTGGTATTGGTTGCTTATTATCAGCATTTTTAACTTCACCATCTGAGGCCCAAACGAAAATGACGCCGGCAAAGATTGATGCGTTAAAAACAGAGCTGACAAAAGAAATTGATAAGCAGCAGAAAATGACGCAGGAAATGGTGGATATGGTTTTCAGTTTTGGAGAACTTGGTTTTCAGGAAACCGAAACGTCAAAATACCTTACTGACATTCTGCAAAAAAACGGTTTCACGATTGAACACGGAATTTCAGGTATACCAACGGCTTGGACGGCAAAGTGGGGTTCCGGGAAACCGGTGATAGCTGTGGGGAGTGATATAGATTGTATTCCAAAAGCATCTCAGAAACCCGGCGTTTCATACCATGATCCGATCATAGAAGGTGCTCCCGGACATGGAGAAGGCCATAATTCCGGCGAACCTTTGAATATTACAGCCGTTTTGGCTTTGAAAAAAATAATGGAACGTGAGAAAATTCCCGGAACGATCATGCTTTGGCCGGGCGTGGCAGAGGAATTGGTAGGTACGAAAGCGTATTTTATTCGTGACGGTTATTTCAAAGATGTCGATGCCTGTATTTTTACACATGTTGGAAATAATATGACGGTTTCTTACGGTGATGCAGGAAACAATGGTTTGGTTTCGGTTTTGTTCAAATTTGATGGACAGGCAGCGCACGCAGGCGGTGCGCCATGGCGCGGAAAAAGTGCATTGGATGCGGTAGAATTGATGAATGTCGGCTGGAATTATCACCGCGAACATATGGAGACGACACAACGGTCGCATTATGTGATTAAAGATGGTGGCGACCAGCCCAATGTGGTCCCTTCAAAGGCGTCGGTCTGGTATTATTTCCGAGAAAGATCTTATCCGAGAATCATGCAGAATTACAAGGATGGGATCAGAATTGCCGAAGGTGCTGCGATGATGACGGATACCAAAATGACCTATGAAGTCTACGGAAGTGCCTGGCCGGGGCATTTTAACAAAGCCATTGCAGAAACGATGTACGAAAATATCAAGGCAGTAGGTTTGCCAAAATGGAGTGAAGAAGATCAGATCCTTGCAAAAGCTGCGCAAAAAGAACAGGGTAACAGCGAAGGGGGATCAGGTGAAACAAAAGGACTGGCAACGACTTTGAGTGCTCTGATCAAACCAATCCCGATCACAGATCCGGGAAGTGGCGGTTCGGATGATATTGCTGATATCTCCTGGAATTTGCCAACGGTTGTGTTGAGGTATCCGGCCAATATTCCTGGTCTGCCTGGGCATCACTGGTCTAACGCAATTGCAATGGCAACACCGATTGCGCACAAAGGCGTGACAGCCGGAGCAAAAGTGGAAGCTATGACCTTACTGGATATGTTTGTGAAACCTGAAGTGATTAAAAATGCAAAAGCCTATTTCACAGACGTACAAACAAAGGATGTAAAGTACGAAGCGATTATTTCAAAAACTGATAAGCCTGCTATCCGTCTGAATGAAAAGATCATGGAAGAATTTCGTCCGGAGATGAAAAAATACTATTACGATCCGTCGAAATATGCCACTTATCTGGAACAGCTGGGAATCAAATATCCGACAGTAAAATGACTTCGGCTTTAGGCAATCGGCTGTCAGTATCTAGCTGAAATCCGATTGCCGAATATTCCATTAAACTTTTTTCTTAACCACTACTGGCCGGTAGCTGACGGCCGATAGCCGACTGCTAAATATGCTTAAACTCAAATCCGTTTCCCACAGCTATAATGGAAAGGAAGTGCTGAATTTCAGTGACTGGAATATTGAGCGTGGAGAAAAATGGCTTTTGTTGGGTGAATCAGGAAGTGGAAAAACAACGCTGTTGCATATTTTGACAGGCATAATTTCACCTGCAAGAGGTAAGGTTATGATCAATGAAACAGATTTATATAAGCTATCAAGTCGTGAACTTGACCGCTTCCGGGGTAGAAATATAGGTCTGGTTTTTCAACAGCCACATTTGATTAAGAGTTTGACTGTGGAAGAGAATCTGAAACTTGCCCAAACTTTTGCCGGACTTCAAAATGATAAAGTACGGATAGAAGAGGTCGTTGCAGCATTGGGGATTGGGCAGAAAATGAAAAGTTATCCAGCCGAATTAAGCCAGGGACAATTGCAGCGTGCGTCCATTGCCAGGGCGGTTCTGAATCAACCGGCGCTATTGATTGCCGATGAACCTACATCAAGTCTTGATAATAAAAATGCAAAAGTGGTAATAGATCTGCTTTTGAAACTATCAGAATCGTCTAATTCTACATTAATTATTTCTACGCATGACGATCGTGTTAAAGAGGCTTTTTCAAAAGAATATGTACTCAAATAATAAATGAATCCATTTCAAATCAGTTGGAAAAGCCTGCTATATAATAAATGGACATTTGTTTTGAATGTGCTGCTGGTTGCTTTCGGAACAGGTATTTTGACTTTACTTTTAATTGGAACAACACAAATTGGAGATAAATTAAGGGGGAATGCAAAAGGAATTGATCTGGTGGTAGGAGCGAAGGGAAGTCCGTTGCAAGTTATCCTGAGCAGTATTTATTTTATTGATTTTCCAACCGGCAATATTGCTATGTCCGAGGCACAACAGCTGGCAAAAAATCCGATGGTAAAACGAGCCGTACCTCTGGCTTTGGGGGATAATTATTTTGGTTGCCGGATTGTAGGCACGGATAGCAGTTTTATCAATTTATATCATTTGAAGATTGCAAACGGGAAGTTTTGGGAAAAAGATTTCGAGGTAGTTATTGGCTCGGAAATGGCGAAAAATAGAAATTTAAAAGTCGGAGATACCTTTCATGGTTCACATGGATTGACTGCTGGTGAAGAGGGCGCCCACGAGGGGCGCCCCTACGTGATTACCGGGATTTTGGCACCGGCAGGAAATACAACCGACAATCTTATTCTTACCAATATTTCAACAATTTGGAATATTCATGGAATTGATTCAGAAGGTCAGAATGATAAAAGAGAAATTACTTCGCTTCTGATACAATACAAATCACGGATGGCGATGATTATCCTTCCGATGATTGTCAATAAAACAACTTCCATGCAGGCTGCTTCCCCTGCCAAAGAAAGTGCAAGGTTATTTTCGCTTATTGGTGTCGGTGTAGAAACTATGCAGTGGTTTGCCCTGAGTCTGATGTTTATTGCAGGTATCAGCGTTTTTGTAAGTTTATACAATTCTCTGAAAGAGCGGATGTATGATCTGGCAATTATGCGGGTAATGGGTGCATCTCAGTTTCGCATTTTTTTGATTATTATGATTGAAGGACTGATTTTAACTTCAATTGGATCTATTGCCGGAATAATTATCGGACATTTTACTTTGGAACTCATAGGTCATTTTCAGGAATCATCACAGGCAAGGTTAACCGGATTCTATTTTGTAACGGAAGAATTTTATCTCCTGACCGGAGGATTTCTTATCGGCATTTTGGCCTCTGCGCTTCCTGCATTTAAGGCTTACAGCACAGATATTTCTAAAACTTTATCAAAAGGTTGATGTATGATTTTGAGAAAAACTGTTTTTCTGATATTGTTTCTTGTTACCACTTTTACTTTAAACGCCCAGCCTCCGACACACGTCCCTTTGATGACAAACACCTGGAAACTTATTGCAGAGAGATCGTACAGGAAAAATAAAGAATTTAAGATGGTGCCAACCTTTCCGGCCAAACTGGAAGCACTTCAAAATAAGTTTGTTGAGCTTCCCGGTTATATGATTCCCATCAACGCAGATGTTGAGCACAAGGAATTTATGCTGGCCGTGGTGCCGATGGATCAATGCCCATATTGCGGACAAGGTGATATTCCTTCTATGGTTGAAGTGAAAATGTCAAAAGAAGTAGGTTACACTGATAAACCTGTAAAAATCCGTGGAAAACTTTTATTGAATAAAACAGGAGATCTGCGCTCTGAAATATTTCTGCTCAATGCGGAATTGGTAAAATAAAATGTCGAAATTTTGAATAAATAACTCCTATACTAATTTTATGAAATTAACCTACAATGCATTAGCCGTTCTGCTGGCTTCCGGGTCTTTAACCTTTGCACAGAATCCAGCTGGTAATACCACTCCGGCCAAACCAGCGGCATCATCTGCAACATTTACTTCGGTGACCCAGGGATTGAAAAAATACGACGGTTTTTTTAATTTTTACTATGATGAAAAAACCGGGAAAGTATTGCTTGAAGTCGATAAGCTCGACAAAGAATTTCTCTATTTTTCGTCACTGACAGACGGTGTAGGCAGCGGTGGGCCAGAGCGTGGCCAGGCTTCTTCTGCTATTGCCAAATTTGTAAAAGTTGGCCCAAAAATTCTTTTGGTTGAGCCAGTTTATAATTACAGGGCGATCACACAAAATCAGGATGAGAAAAAAGCGGTTGAAAATAACTTTGCCAAATCTGTGATCTGGGGTTTTGTTCCGGTGGCGGTGGAAGGAGACAAAATACTGATTGATATAACGCCATTTATCGTCCGCGACAGTCAGAATATTGCTTCACGTTTGGGTGTGAGAAGGGCCGCCGGACCAGTCGCGGTTTCTCAGCCGGCAGGTGGAGGAGGTGTTTATAAAATGGATGAAACCCGTTCGGTTTTATATATTGAAAACACAAAAAATTTCCCAAAAAATACTGAATTTGAGGCATTAATAACCTTTACAGGAGGAAATCCTAATACCAATTTTTTTGGTGGCGGAGGTGGTTTGGCACCAGATCCGGGCGCGATTACAGTGAATATGCACCAGTCTTTTGTAGAACTGCCGGATGACAAATATAAGTCCCGGAAATTTGATCCACGTTCAGCATTTGGTCAGTTTAGTTATATGGATTTTTCTGCACCCATGGATGAGCCGATCGTTAAAAGATTTATCAGACGTCACCGGCTCGAAAAGAAAAATCCAGGCTCAGCGCCCAGCGAAGCAATAAAACCGATTGTTTATTACATCGACCGGGGAGCACCTGCGCCTGTAAAGGCGGCTTTGATTGAGGGCGGCGCATTCTGGAACCAGGCGTTTGAAGCGGCGGGCTATAAAAATGCATTTCAGGTAAAAGAACTTCCGGAAGGAGCTGATCCGATGGATATTCGATATAATGTGGTTAACTGGGTTAATCGGAATGGAAGTCCGCGCGGATTTTCTTACGGCATGTCGTTTATTGATCCGCGAACCGGAGAAATTATTAAGGGTGTGGTCACACTAGGCTCCGATCGTCACCGCCAGGATTACCTGATTGCGGAAGGTTTGTTGCAGCCTTATGTAGATGGGAAACCTGTACCCACGGCGATGAAGGAATTGGCACTTGCCCGGATTCGTCAGCTTTCAGCCCACGAAATTGGTCACACATTAGGTTTCAATCACAACTTTGCCGCAAGTCCGAAAGATCGGGCTTCGGTGATGGATTACCCTTTTCCAAAGTTTTCTTTGAAAGCAGATGGAACTGTTGATATTTCAGATTCCTATGCAAAAGGAATCGGGAGCTGGGATAAACGGGCTGTGATGTGGGGATATACCGAGTTCCCAAAAGGAACAGACGAAGATGCAGCCTTGGAAAAAATTATGCAGGAAACGCTGAAACAAGGTTTTATCTACATTCCTGATATTGGGGGCAACGCACATCCAACTTCTCACCAGTGGGATGATGGTTCAAACCCTATTGATCAGATGACCAATATCATGACGGTGAGAAGAAAGGTATTGGATAATTTCTCTGAAAAGGCAATTCGAAATGGTGAACCTATGGCAACTTTGGAAGAGGTTCTGGTACCAATTTATCTTTTGCATCGCTACCAGATTGAAGCCGTGGCCAAATCCGTAGGTGGTTTGTACTTTACCCATGCTGTAAAAAATGATGGACAGGTGATTACCAGAATGGTAGAACCAAAAGAGCAGTGGAGAGCTCTGGAATCTTTGCTTAATACAATTTCTCCCGAAGCATTGGCATTACCGGAAGCGTTGATCAAAAAGATCCCGCCGCGTCCAACCGGATATCCGGCAAGTCAGGAAACTTTTACAGGTCATACCGGACCAACTTTTGATCCGATTGCGGCAGCAGAAATGGCAGCAGGTACTACGTTTTCTTATTTATTCAGTTCCGAACGCGCGGCACGTTTAATCGAATATAACGCAAGAGATGAAAACCAGCCAGGATTGATGCCAGTAATTGACAAAATTCTTGACAAAACCTGGAAAGCTCCTGTTATAACGGGTTATAAAGGTGAGCTGCAAATGCTGGTTAATAACCTTTCATTGAAATATCTGTTAACGTTAGCCGCCGATTCCAAAGCGCCGGAGAATGTTAGAGGTGAAACGCTTTTGAAGGTTGAAGAGCTGGGACAATGGATGAAAGATAAAGTTACTTCGGTCACACCAAAACAAAAGGCAAATTTACTTTTTGGTCTTTCACAAATTGAAGAGTTTCACAAAAATCCGGATAAGTTTGAACCGGCCACCGTACTGGATATGCCGCCTGGTGCTCCGATTATGGGTTTAATGGATTTTATGGGTTGCTCCCAAAGTTTTAACCGGGAGTAGTTAGGATTGTTAAAAATATAGAAAGGCTCTGATTATCTGATGCGTCGTAGAAGATTTCAGAGCCTTTTTTATATCTAATAAAATTCACTGAATAAATATTTACGATTTTATCATACAAAATTGTGTAATGGTTTAGATTCAATCGGTTACATTTGAGAATCTTGTATTAGCCACTTTTTATATGAAATCACTATTCACGCTCTTAGTATTATTAATTATTGGCCCAATCTCGTATGGGCAAATTGTATTTTTGAATAACCCTGATTGGGAACAAGCAGCAAAAAAAGCCAGATCGGAAAAGAAACTGATTTTCATTCATCTGGAGAGCAACAATTGTCAACAGTGTAATGAAGTAGCAACGCAGGGTTTTAATGAAACGATTTTAAAAGAGAAGTTCGAGAAACATTACGTTTCAATCCGAGTAAATACAGATACTGAAATGGGACATAGGCTTGCCGAAAAGTTTGAGATTAAAGGAGCCCCCGTTTCTTTATTTGTAGATGCTGACGGAAATATTCTCAACCGTTTTAATGGTTCAACAAGCGCTGGATTTATGTATGCGCAGCAGGCAGATATCGCCTTGGGAAGGAGGGGTGAAAAAAAGGTAAAGGATTTTGAAAAGGAATATAACTCTGGATCCAGATCTTCAAAATTTCTTAAAGAATATATTGCAAAACGTAAAGAAATGCAGCTTCCTACAGATGATCTGCTGGAAGAATACGTTGGTCAGTTGCCAGTAGATTCTTTGAAAAATTACAATGTTATAAAGTTTATATATATGCAGGGACCATCCCTTGATAGCCGGGGATACAAAATGATTCAGTACACGGAACGTAAATTAATAGACAGTTTGTACAAATCAATTCCGGTACAAGAGGCGGTAGCGATCAACAACGCCATCATCGAGACAACTTTTAGAAATGCTGTCAGGAATAAGAACATAAACCTGGCTCATGATTTGTCGCGGTTTATACAGAATACTTACAGGCCGGATTTTGCAAAGGGTTCCCTGGCAAGTCAAAGAAGTTTGTTACGTTATTTTTATGCTGTAAAAGATACTGTTCAATACATCCAGTTAGCAGAAAATTTCCTGGATTATACGCACATGCGATTAACGGTTGATTCGCTTAAACGTATGGATGAAAAGGAAATGAAAATACAACAATCAAGACAAATTCCCGGGAAATTGTCGCATACCATGAGGATATCGCCGCCTTCCCAATATTTTCATATCGAACTTAATGAACATGCCTGGCATTTTTTTGAAATGGCAAAAAAGAAAGGCGATTTAGAAAATGCTCTGAAATGGTCGCAGCAATCAATGTTATTCTTTGATGCACTTAACAAAGATCGCCAGGGGTCGATGAGCCTCGGTAATCCAGCCTATCTGGATACCTATGCCCAAATACTATATAAACTTGGACGAAAAGACGAAGCAATTGAGTGGCAAACAAAAGCTGTATCCGCTCAAAAAGTTACCGGTATGCCCTCGGGGTCATTTGAAGCGACGCTTAATAAAATGAAAGCAAGGGAATAATCTTTTTCAAAAAACAGATCCGAAAATCAGAGTTTTCCTGTTATCGGATCTGTTTTTTTGACCTTCTACTGCTGATATTTAATTTTATTATTTTAGTTCTTGCCGGATGTCTGATACAAATTGCTCAGTTACTCCGGCAAGCATAGCTATTTTGGATATTGAAAAATCAGTATTAAGCAGCAGGTTTTTCACAATATCCTCACGCGCTTTTTCGTCGGCTGTTTTTACAGCAGTTTTAATCGCATAGTCCATGACATTTTCATAGTCCCATTTCGCTTTTAAACTTGAATCGTATGACATACGCTCTTCTTTGTTTAAATTGTTTAATTCTGCTATTTTAAATACTTTCTCAAAAACACTTTTTCTCATAAATAATGGCATTTTGTCCATCTTTACGATATTTTTCAACAAAAACAACCATCTATCCAGGTCGGTAAATAACTCGTTTTCTGTCTTTGTAAATTTAGGTAATTCAATGAATTTATATTCCAGCTTGTCGTAAAATATTTTCCCGGTCACTTTGTCTATCAAACATAAATCATGAAGATATTGTTCGCTCGTACTTTCTTCCAAAGTAAATTCCAGCAGTGCTATGAAATAAACTTCTTTCAATTTATAACCCCATTTATTTCCTTTCGGTAATTGTTCACTTATTAGACGTGAGGTGTAAAAAATAGCTCGTTCCTTAAAAAAGTCTTGTCTTCCGCGCTGCATTTCTACTAGAAACTGCTCTCCATTATCACCTGTGCATAATAAATCAAAAATTGCTCGTTTCGAATCTTCGTTATTTCCGTAAAGCTCAGTTTGGTTGTAAGTTAAGTCCCGGATTACTTTCTGGCCAAGAAATAATTGATTGAGGAAATCTATAAGAATTTCTTTGTTAGGTTCACTTCCAAATAGGCGTTTAAAACCGAAATCTGTCAAAGGGTCAATAAACCGACCTGGGGTAGGATAATCTTGCTGCATAATTATAATAGTGTGTGAAACTACAATGTAGCAAGATTTTATCTAACTTCCATTCTGGACATCATCATTCCTGATTCCTCTTTTATTTTTACGGATAGCGTCTTTGAGCCTTCCAAATTTATAATTCACACTGAAATTAAATGTTCTGAAATAATCCCTTCGGATACTGGATTGGGAAAAATCCGGGCCAAATGAATTATTAATATTGCGCCGGTATTTCTTATATGGATTCGAGACCGAGGCTGAAAATGATAATTTATCCTGATACAAATCTTTATTAACACTAAAAGAAGTACTAACAAAACTATTGGTTGATCCTTGTAAATTCACGCCTTTACCATTGGCATTCAGGTTTGCATTAACACGCCAGGATTTTTCAAACCGATATCCGGATGAAGCAGAAAAATTGTACATCAAACCTTCATTCTTTAATAAATTACCATTTACTACACCACGAACCATTCCATAGGCAACGCGTGTGTTCAGACTGAAATTCCATTTTTTAGTAATTGGAATGTTTAAATTCAGATTGCCCTGTGGGAGCTTTGCTTGCCCCGTGTTTCCATACGACGTCCTGGTAATATTTGTACTGGAATCATATACGGCCACTGGAAATATCAGGTTTTTGAAAAAAGTGTAACCAAGGCCAAAATTGACAGACATTTTTTTCGACCAGTTGTATCCAATCTGAAAGTCATTAACCAAGGCTGGTTTGAGATTTGGATTTCCTGTTTTTTCGAAATTTGGATTGGATTTGTCAATGAATGGATTGAGCTGGTAAATGCCGGGGCGTTGAATTCTTTGGGTGTAACCCAGATTGATAGCAGTGGTTCCAACCAGTTTTTTGCTAATAGAAATCGATGGAATTACATTGAAATAATGCGTTGAAAGATTTGATTCACTGGATATAAAATTCGCGTTGATCAAAGTTTGTTCAACTCTTGCCCCCACTTTAAAACTCCATTTATTGATACTGTATTGATAGGTATTGTATGCGCCGTAGACATTTTGGTCGTATCTGAACTTGTTGCTTAAATCAGGTTGAACTTCATAAGATCCCGTTTCATTATTTTCAAAAAGATTTTGAAAATCGCTTTGGTTATTGCGTAATATCGCTTTCAAGCCAGCCTCAATGTTTAACTTTTTATAAGGATGGATATAGTCTGCCTGAAATGTTTGTTCTGAAAATTGCTGGTCATTAACTTGTTTATAATCAGGTTGATCGTAATCCAATCTATCAGTGATCGCAATATTACTTTTTTGGTTATTGGTATATGCAAAATACCGGTAAGATAAAGTAAGCAATCGATTTTTATCTGCTCTGAATCCTCTCTGGTAATTTACCGCAGCGTCTATTCCTGAACCTTTTGTTCCGGTATTATTCGCCAATGAATATTTTTGTAAAACAGATTCCGGTGTGCTTAACAGACTGACTTGTCTGTTTTCTCCATTTGAGTTGCTGCCATTTAAATTGAATTGGCCGGATAGTAGATTCAGGCTGTCAATTTCGTAAGAAATTTCATATCCCAGATATGCACTTTTACTTTTGGATTCCGCTGTTCCATTTTGTAATAGCATCGTATTTTCAATGCCAAAGGTGTTTCGCGAAGTTGAATTGATAATTTGCGGAGATTTAAAAATACTCGCTCCTCCCAAAGCTGACATACCCATTTTTCCTATTTTTGCAGAAAAAGATCCACCCACGCCGGGTCCTCCATTTGGAAAACGTTCGCTTACGTTTACAGTTCCATTATATCCGTTATCGAGTTTTTTATTGGTGATGATATTAATTATTCCAGCTAATCCTTCGGCATCATATTTTGCCGGTGGCGTGGTAATTACTTCGATTCGTTCAATGGAGGATGCCGGCATTGTTCTCAAAATTTCCTTATAATTTCGCTCAACCATACTGGAAGGTTTCCCGTTTATCAGAATCTTGAAATCGCTGTTCCCTTTCATCAGAATATTATTATCCGCATCGAGTGATAGCAGCGGAACTTTGCGCATCATGTCCAGTACACTAAAAACCTTACTTTCCGGGTCAGCCTGTAAATCATAGGAAATCCTGTCGACTTCCTGCTTAACGATTTGTTTTGTTGAAGTAATGGTAACTTCTTTTAGCCCTACGGTTTGAGGTGTAAGAAGCAGTATACCCAGATCTGATTGTTGCTTTGTAGAGTCAGTCAGATCTACCAAAACCGTTTTATTTTTGTACCCAACACCAACAAGTACAATGGAATATTTTAAAGGTTGCAAGGCGGGGAACGAAAAGGATCCGTCACTTTTTGTGTAATCTGCTTTTACCGGAATTCCTTTTTCAGATAGTAAATTGACTGTTATATAATCCAGTTTTTTCTGTGCAATCGAATCACTCACAAATCCTGATATCCTGTAAGTTTTAGCGCTTGTCTGCGCAAAATTGTTTGTGCAGATACAATACATTCCCAGTGCAAAAAGCAGTAGCTTTTGCAGTAAATTTTTAATTTTCATGATGTATTTTTTATGGCTAATAAATTGAAAAAGGCATAGTTATCCTGTCCGGAAATTCCGGATTCTAAAAAATGTTCTGCATAAAAATCAGTAGTGAGGAATTCGCTGGAAGCTTGAATATTATTTTGAGCCCTTTTGACTACTCTTTGCGATCAAGTTTTCTTTCAATCAAAAAATTAGCAATCAGACTTAAACCGCCAAAAAGGAAAATCATTGATGTAAAAGCAATTCCCTTTTCAAAGTAAAAAATATGTCGTAGGATATTTGCGGTAATGATACCCAATGCAATACCCACAGATAACATTCCGAATTTTAAAGTTGGTGATAGTGAAGGATTGTTTTTGCCGACAAATATGGAAGCATCAACACCTTTGTCGATCATGGATATACGTTCCCGGTGTCGCGTCATCATAAATACATATGCAATTCCAAAAATTGCTGAAAAGGCTCCCAGTGCAATAATTACACTCATGGATGTTCCGCTCATAATATCTGTTTTAAAGTTTAATACTGATTATACTGCATTAGACAAGAATACTTCAAGACGGGTTACAGAATTTCTATAATTTTATTAAAATAAAAAATAGTTAAGATTATCTGTAACCTTATGATGGGAAGGACGGTCTCATAGCCAATAGGCATGTATAATTAGCGGATGAAAAATACGGACGACCAGTTTTATATCGAAAAAATAAAAAAGGGAGACCCGGCTTCTTATGCGTTTCTTGTGAATAAGTATAAGGATATGGCTTATACGATTGCGTTAAAAGTTTTACGAAACGCTGAAGATGCGGAAGATTCGGCGCAGGAAAGTTTTGTAAAAGCATATCAGCAGCTACATAAATTTGAGAATAAATCGAAATTTTCTACCTGGTTATATACGATTGTTTACAGGACATCAATCACAAAACTTCAAAAAAATAAAATTCCTTTTTTTCCAATTGATGAAGATATCAGCGAAAATTATGCTTACGATTTTTCAACATCACAAACAGATGAGATACTGGAGACAGAGCAGTCCACCTATATAAAATCAGCGATTGGGAAATTACCGCAGATGGAAGGCTTGTTGATTACACTTTTTTATATGAACGAAAATTCGATCAGGGAAATTGAAGAAATTACAGGTTTGACAGAATCTAACATTAAGGTAAAGCTATTTCGGGCCAGAAAAATTTTGGAGCAGGAATTGCGTTTTTTGTTAGAATAAAATAATTTAGAAAAATGGAAGAGGACGAAGAATATCTTTTCAAAAAACTAATGCAGGAATCACAGCCTGATCAAACATGCTCTGATTTTACGGATAGTGTTATGAAAATGGTGCAGGCCGAAGAGCTTGCCCGGCAAGAGGTTTTGCGTACTTTATTGGTAAAAGCTGACGCGGATCATCCTTCTTTTATGTTTGAATCCAGGATTATGTCCCAGATTTTGCCAGCCGCTGAAAAGGTTGAAAAACCAATTATCAGTAATGGCGCCTGGTATACCATTGCCGCTTTCTTTGCCTTAGTAATTGGATATAGCATATTTGCCAAGTCTCCTCAACTTGCGACGGATGTTGATCCCTATCTGCTTGGAAGAACGCTTACAGTTTTTTCAGTAAATATCAGTGAAATACCTTCAATTTACTCGATTGTCATTATAGCATTTTGCATACTACTAATGGCGGATTACTTTATCCTTCAAAGATTCCCAAGGAGAACAGTTCATTAATAAAACTTTTTAATTCCTTATCACATATAAATTTCTGGTATTGAATGCTGACATTCAATACCAGAAATTTAACCATTAACCATTAACCTCTGCGATTGTAACGGTCAAATTGGTTACCGCGCTGAAATGCCATTAAACGATCACGTTGCGCCGGAGTTAGAACAGCCATAATTTCCTGTTGTTTTTTCCATTGTGTTTCTTTCAGGTTTGGCGTTCTTCTTCCCACAATGACGCGGTCATAACGGTTTTCAATGTTTTTAATCTTATTTTCCTGTTTGCGTGTAAGTCCAACGATTTTGTCCAGCTTATTAATTTGAAACTCTTCAAAATTATTGTCGATCCGGGCATTTGGAACTGGTCTGTTTCCGTACGCACGGCCTTGTTGAGCATAAGAACTTCCAACTGTAAGTGTTGCTAAAAGAGCGATTGATAAGATGATCTTTTTCATGGTTTCTAAAAGTTTAATTTGTTTGTTATGTCTTTTAGAGAGGGATTTGACCATGAAGTTTAACGGGTGAAATGCAAAATCGGTCAATAGACCGGATTAATAGACGTAGAAGCTTTTTACATCGACCAATGGATCAGGTATATTGGAAATGAATAATGTTTCCATAAACCACTGTACCGCCATCGAGTATTGCATAGGCTCTGTAATAAGTATGAGGGACACATGGCCCACCTTCAACTTTACTTTTTGCCCCATCACTAAATGGGTCGCTGAAAATAACCTTCGTATTAGTTTCAACGGTTGGGGTAGGGTTAATTGGTGCACTGGCGCTGTATACGATTCCGTATTCAACAACATGCATATTACCACTTTCAACCACATTAAGTTTGAAGGTAAAGGAAGCATGACAGTTCATTTCTGTAACCAATGTTTCCAGTTGTGGTGGACCTGGCATACTGTGGTCTGTGCAGGCAAAAACGAATGAAAGGATGGCTAAAAGATAAATAGAGCGGAAGGAAGAGATTTTTTGCATGAGCTTATTGTTTAGGTAAAACAACACTAAATTTCATCTCTCAATTTACAAATAATAATACTATTTATAAAAATAATATTATTTAATGGGTGTTTAATTATATGTTTAAAGCAGTTACTTTAATGATTAATAAATCAAGGAAACATAAAATGCCGTAATTGATTTTGAGTAAGATCAGTTACGGCATTCAGGATTAAATTAAAAATGAAAATTTATTCACTTTTAAGGCTCTTGACCGGATTCATTAAAGCCGCTTTTATACTTTGAAAGCTCACGGTGAAAAGTGCTATGGCGACTGCGATAATTCCTGCAAGAACAAAAACCCAGTAGTTGATTTCAATACGATAGGCAAAATCGAGAAGCCATTGGTTCATAAAATACCAGGCTAGGGGCGAGGCTATAACCAGCGCAATCAGCATTAGTTTGATAAAATCTTTTGAAAGTAAAATCACAATACCGGAAGCGGTAGCACCCAGCACTTTCCTGATGCCAATCTCTTTGGTACGTTGCTGTGAAATAAAGGCAACCAATGCAAATAATCCTAAACAGGAAATCAGAATGGTAATGCTTGAAAAAAGTCCCAGAATTTTGGAAACCCGGCTTTCGGATTTGTACATTTCGTCAAATTCCTGATCCAGAAAATGATATTCAAAGGGACGCAGTGGAAAATTGGTTTTCCATGTTTCTTCCAGGACCTTGACCGCTTCCGGCATTTTATCACCTGAAATTTTTACCATCATTTTACCGAAATAATTGTATTCAGGGATAATGGCGATCGGGCCAATTTTTTCATGAAGTGACCTGAAATGGAAATCTTTTGCAACTGCCTTCACTTCACCTTCGCGACCATTCATGTTTACCGATTTTCCAATGGCAGCAGCGTTTGTCCAACCCAATGCTTTTACCGCAGACTCATTCAATATAAAAGCGTATTTTCTTAATTCAACGCTATCTTTTGTGGCTTGAAGGATATCTGTTTCATTGAAATTTTCACCGGCAGCCAGTTTCATCCCAAGCGTCGTAACAAAATCTTTTTCTACGGGGATAGCAGTGATATTCATATTAAAACCCGGAGGCTTGTCTTTTGCAGTAATCATATACCCGCCTTGAACGCTCACCGGTGAATCGTACGATGCCGTGACAGCTTCAACAGACGAATTATTAAGCAATTCATTTTTTATAGAAGCAAGTTTTCCGGACGAAATGCCGGTGCTGAGATCGAGTACTATAATTTTGGAAGGATTCATACCCAGATTTTTATTCTGGATATAAGAAAGCTGCTGATTGGCGATGATTGTACCGATGATGAAAAGCAGGGAAACCGTAAACTGGGAGACAACAAGAAAACTGCGCAGACCACTTCCATTATTTCTGGACAAAACCTTGCCTTGTAAAACCCTGATAGGTTCGAATCCCGACAGAACTGCGGCGGGATATACGCCTGATAAAAGCGTAACCAGAATAGCCAGAATTACAAGGATCAAGCTCACAGAATAAGTTGGCCAGACACTAAAACTCAAAATGCTACCAGTTAAATTACTCAGCGCAGGAAAGCCGAGAAGGGAAATAATGACACCAACGATAATAGATGAGATTGTAATAATTCCGCATTCAAAAAGATATTGGCGGAACAGCTGTGAGCGGGCAGCGCCCATCACTTTTCTAACACCAACTTCCCTTGCGCGCACGGCTGAACGGGCTGTAACCAGATTTATAAAATTAATACAGGCAATAACCAGTATCAAAATGGCAACACCGGAAAGGATATAAATGTATTTATAATTTCCGGAAACTTCCATAGAACTGGATGCTTTGGAATAAAGATGAATGCGGTTAAATTCTTCCAGTTCAAGGCGGACTTTTGAGGAAGGATCCTGCGGATTGTTTAGATTTTTATTTACATAACCGTCCACTTTTGACTGCAAAGTTTTGACATCGGTATTTGGTTTGAGTAATAAATAAGTATAATCATTTGCAGATTCAAAAACCTCGGTTTTCGAACGTGGTAATGTGCTGTAACTGGCCAACCAGTTGAACTTGATATGTGAATAAGAAGGAAGATCCGTGACTACGCCGGTTACCTGTAAATCGTATTTTTCTGCAATTTTTACCGATTTCCCGATGGCACTTCCATTCCCAAAATATTTTTTTGCAGTTGTTTCGTCAATCACAACTGAATTGGGTTGCGACAAAGCTGTTTTGATATCTCCTTCAAGAAAAGTTTGCGGAAAAATCCTGAAAAAGGAAGAATCGGCAAAGACAACCTTTTTTTCATTAAATAATTTGTCCTCATACTGAACAGAAACCGCACCTGAACCGCTGAGCGGGTATAGTCTTACAGCATCTTCTACTTCGGCAAATTCCCTGGAAAATACAGGAGCTACACCGGTTGGTGTAATGGCAACATAAACCGGCTCACTGTCGCCCGATTGATAAAATAAATTAACTCTGACAATATCTTTTCCGTGGGTTTGGAATTTGTCATATTGCAGTTCATGAAGAATATAAGTGGCCAGCAAAAGGAAACAGCCAATGCCGATTGACAATCCGGTAATGCTTATTATGGAATTGGTTTTGTATTTCCAAAGGCTCCGGAAAGTGATTTTAAGATAATTTTTAAGCATATCGAAATAGTTAACAGGTTGGTAGTGAAAATCGTATCGTGTTCTTTGAATTATATAAGATTGCTTTCTGTTTTCAGGAGGAGAAGCAGGTGGTAATCCTAGGATTATCTATATTTTTAATTAGCTTTGACAACAAACAAATGAAACCGATATGGAACTGATCAGGGAAATCATCGTGCCTACCGACAATACTTACCTTCTCAAATTGCCAGACGAAATGATTGGCAAGCAGGTTGAAGTTATTGCTTTTGAAATTGAAACGAAACCGGTTGAAGACATAGAAGAAAGAAGAAAGAGAATCCGAGAATCTCTTGCTGATTTGGAAGTGGACTTGTCTAATTTTAAATTTGATCGGGACGAGGCCAATAATTATGATGAATAAGTTTGCAGTAAATACTAATATTCTGGTATATCTGCATGAAACATCTCCATCTCCAAAAAAGGATATTGCAGAAAGGATTGTGTTAGGCTTTCCAGCAGTGTCGGTGCAGGTAGTTTCAGAATATCTTAATGTCCTGAAAAGAATTCTGAAACTACCTAAACTACGTTTGATAGAGCACACTATCGTATTGCTTGAAGATTGCAAAGTCGTTAATCTGGATAAGGAAATATTAGGCCACGCAAGACGGTTAATCAAAAGATACGATTTCCAACTTTTTGACAGCATCATTATAGCATCCGCGCTGGCTGCAAATTGCAGCATCCTGTATTCTGAGGATTTGCAGCATAAACAGCTGATTGAAAACCGGCTTACCATAATTAATCCGTTTTTGTAATTTTTCCAGATTTCTGACAAGTATTTAATTATTCGCTTTTCAGACTTTTCACAGGATTCATTAGTGCCGCTTTTATACTTTGAAAGCTTACCGTCAATAATGCAATTACCAGTACCAAAACAAATGGGGCTGCAAAAAGCCACCATTGAATATCTGTACGGAATGCATAACCATTCAGCCAGCGATTTGTAGCAAACCAGGCAAGCGGAGCCGATATGACAAATGAAATCAGGATCAATATTGCAAACTCACGGTACAACATTTCAACAATCGCATAAACCGACGAACCCAATACTTTACGTATCCCGATTTCTTTGGTACGCTGCGCGGTCGTAAATGAAGCTAGCCCGAACAAGCCAAGGCAGGCAACCAAAATGGCAAGTCCGGTAAATACACCAAACACCTGACCAAAGCGCTGATCAGCTTTGTATTGATCATTGAACCGATCATCCAGAAATGAATATTCAAAAGGATTGCCAGGAAAAAAGCGGTTCCATTCTGACTGAATACCGGCAACCGCAGTATTTGCTTGTCCTGTGCTAAGTTTCACCGAAAAGTATCCGCGAATGTCAGGAATAAGTCGAATAATAAGTGGTTCGTAAGCTTCTTTTAAAGACTGTTGGTGAAAATTATCAGTTACACCAACGATGGTGAAAATCTCTCCCCAGAAATTAATTTCTTTTCCTATGGCTTGCTCAGGATTGCTGAATCCAAGTTGTTTGACTGCCATTTTATTAAAAACAACAGCTTTGGGATCGCTTCCGAAATCTTTTGAAAAATTTCGTCCGGATACCAGTTTCAGATCATATGTTTTAAGGAAATCATAATCGACACCAATAACCCGGTATTGCTTTCCGGCACTTTCATCCGTTCCTTTCAATCTGATTCCGCCTGCATTCCATTGTGACGGCTGGCCGGGTACTACGGTTGATGCAGTTATGCTTTTTACACCCGATTGCCGCATTAATTCATCTTTAAAGGCGGACATCTGCCGCATAAATGTGGAATCATCGGCAACGATCGGAGGACTGATAACCAGTGTCTGATCAATATTAATTCCCAGACTTTGCTGCCGCATATAACGGATCTGCTGAAATACGGTCAAAGTGCCGACCAGCAAAAATAAGGAGGCTGCAAACTGAAAAACAACCAGAGATTTTCGTAATAACACGCCTTTGGCCGAAGTACTTACTTTGCCTTTTAAAACCACAACCGGTTTGAAACCGGATAAAACAAAAGCCGGATAAAGTCCTGAGAAAAAAGCGCCAACAACAAACAGCGTTATAAGTGGAAGCCAGAACATACGGCTTCCCAACAAAGCAAAGGATAATTCCTGACCGGAGATTTCGTTAAATTTTGGTAGGGAAAGTGCAACGAGTATGAGTGCCAAAACCACCGCTAATCCATTTAATAAAACAGATTCCATCATAAACTGACCAATCAGCTGGCTGCGTTGTGAACCCACTGCTTTTCTGACGCCAACTTCCCGAGCACGGTTAATTGCTCTGGCGGTAGACAAATTGATATAATTAACCCAGGCGATTACAACAATGAAAAACGCTATTCCAAGCAAAAGATAAACCGTATTGCCATCACCGTTAGGCTCAGCTTCCATCATCAGATGTGAATATAGATGTATATCCTTTAAAGGTTGTAATAAATAGACCGCTGCGGAATTGTATTTTTTATGCTCCTCTCCCGCAAGCTTGTCAACCAGAGCCGGGAATTGGGCTTCAAGTTTTGGGATGTTGGTGCCTGCACGAAGTTTCAGATAAGTAAGGCAACCATCCCATTGCCAGGCCAGATCCGGATTGTCTGGTTTCGCATCATTCAAAAATGTGGCGTAGGAAATAAGTATGTCTGACTTGAAATGAGTATTTGCCGGCATATCTTCAAATACGCCTGTTACTTTGGCCGGTTTTCTTTTATTAAACTTAATTATTTTACCAACCGGATTCTCCTTGCCAAAAAGTTTTTTAGCCACGGATGCGGAAAGGACAACGGTATTGGATTCTGTCAGGGCAGTTTTTGGATTACCATTTAGCAGCCTGTAAGAAAAAACCGAGAAAAAGGAGGAACTTGCCAAATAAACCTTTTCAACCTTAAAACTGCGGTCTTGATTGTCCAGAACCATTGAGCCCCGGTTAACAAGTTTGACATAATCTTCAACTTCGGGATATGCTTCTTTAAACGAATTTCCAACAGCATAAGCTCCTGCCGCCCATTCTGTACTGAGTTTTCCTTCGTTATAACGATCCTGGCGAACACGGTAGATCTGGTCGCCGTTTGCATGGAAATTGTCAAAACTTAATTCGAATGCAACATATTGTAAAATGAGGATACAGGCGGCGATCCCCAGCGCGAGACCGACAATGTTGATTGCCGAAAAGGCTTTGTTGCGGACAATATTTCTCCACGCAATTTTAAAATAACTTTTTATCATGGCTGTTTGGTTATATCATTTAGCTGGTTGTGTGTCTTTGAAATACAAAATTATTTCTATTCACTTTTGAGCGATTTTACGGGATTTGTCAGCGCCGCTTTAATGCTTTGGAAACTGATTGTAAGTAGCGCAATGCCTGCTGATAATACGCCGGCACCAATAAAAATCCAGGCAGAAATTTGGGTATGATAAGCGAAGTTTTCCAGCCATTTATACATTCCGTACCAGGCAATTGGTGAAGCAATGACAATGGCGATGAATACCAGTTTAAGAAAATCGCCCGACAGAAGAATTACTAAATTTGAAACAGAAGCTCCAAGAACTTTTCTGACACCGATTTCTTTTATACGTAATTCAGCCATGAAAATTGACAATCCCAGAAGACCGAGACAGGAGATGAAAATGGCGATTCCCGCAAAAATACCGAAGAGAAGTTGCTGTGTTTGTTCACGGGCGTATAGGTTTCCAAAACGTTCATCCAGAAATTCATACGTAAATGGTTTATCCGGAAATCTGCTTTCCCAAACTTTTTTGATATGTGCCAGTGAAGATTTGATATCGCCACCCGAAATCTGTATCGATAGCCATCTCATATTATTTCCCTGCATGAACATAACTAGCGGCGCTACTTTTTGATGCAGCGATTCGAAATGATAATCTTTTGTCACACCAATAATCTGACCACGTACATTACCGTAACCAAACTGATTTCCTACTGCGTCTTTCGGATTTTTAAAGCCGAGAAGACGGGTAGCTGTTTGATTTAAAATAAAACCTTCGGTCTTATCTGTTCCATATTGTTTAGAAAAATTTCTACCCGCTGCCATTTCAATTTTATAGGTAGGAATAAAATCTTCATCAACGGTAAGTGATTTTATATTGATATCAGATGGAGCCATAGAATCACCTTTCATCACGTATGCTACCCAGGAATCCAATAAACGACCGGACGGAATTCTGGATGAACGGCCGGTTTCAAGAATGCCGCTGTTTTGTTTTAATTCCTGACTGATCGCTTCAAAATTGGTAGTAGAATCAGAGGGCGGTGTCAGAAGGACCACCTGATCTTTCGAATAGCCAAGTTTGTAATTCTGGATATATTTCATCTGACTGTAAACTACGGCTGTACTGATAATGAGCACGACTGCGATCGCAAACTGTGCAACAACCAAAGTTTGTCGCAGTTTCCCATTCTTCAATGCAGAGGCAATTTTACCTTTTAAAACGCTTGTGGGTTGAAAGGAAGTAAGGAAAAAAGCGGGATAACTTCCTGCAACAAGTCCTGTGAAAAGCGTTATGGCAATTACAATAGCGATAAATGACGGATTGACAAGCGATGATATTGTAAGTTGTTTTTGTGTAAATTCATTGAGAAAAGGTATACAAAAAACAACGATGATCACAGCGATGGAAAGCGAAATGGTAACAAGTAAAATAGATTCGCTCAGAAACTGATTGATAAGCTGACTGCGCATTGCACCAACAACTTTACGCATACCAACTTCCTTCGCTCTTTTAGCGGAACGGGCTGTTGCCAGATTCATGTAATTGATGCAGGCAATGACAAGAATAAAAATGGCAATGGCTGAAAACAAGTAAACATACTGAATATCTCCATTTGCTTCCATCTCCGAATCAAGATGTGAATACAAGTGAATATCAGTCAGTTTGGTAAGGTTTAGAACAGAATAAGTGGAAGCTTTTGGATCTATATGTTTGTTTTGAAAAGCCGGGAAAGCCTTGGTCAGCTTTGCGGGATCATAATTTTTTGGTAACAAAAGAAAAGTTGAAAATGAGTTGTTGCCCCAATTGGTTCGCAGATTTTCCGCTCCGTAAATCCTGTTATCAGAAAGTGTTGAAAATGAAACAAGAAATTGCGGATGGAAACTTGCCTGTGCTGGCAAAGGTTCATAAACGCCTGTTACCGTATAATCAAATTGATTATCCATCCGGATAGTTTTGCCGATTGGATTTTCATTTCCAAAGTATTTTTCGGCCATTGGCTTGGAAAACATAATAGAAAATGGATTCACAAGGGCATTTGAAGCATTTCCCTGTACTATATTGAAGGTGAAAACTTTGAATATATTTGCTTCCGCAGCATACATATGTTCTTCATTAAAAACATGTTCTCCATATCGCACCATACCTCCGGTTTCAATCATACGGACAACCTGTTCTGTTTCTGGAAAATCCTGTTTAATCAGTGGTCCGAATGGTGGTGCGGCATGTCCAAGTCTCAAAGATTCAGTTCCGTCTTTGGAAAGAAATGTTCTGGATAAACGATAGATCCTGTCGGCGTTGACATGATGGCGGTCATAGCTGAGCTCGTCTTTTACATACAATGTCAAAAGCAAAAAACAGGCTAGCCCTATTGCTACGCCAATGATGTTGATAAAACTGAAAGACTTGTGCTTGACAAGATTTCGAAACGCGATTTTAAAGTAATTTTTTATCATGGCTGGCAGATAATTTAGGTTGCACCTTCGGTGATTTTAATAATTTTATGCCAGTTTGATAATCAGTTATTTACAAATTCTTTTATCTGTAAATCGTTCGAAAACGGACGATTTCGTCCAGAAGTGAACAACTGAAAAGGCAGGTTCAAAGTTAACCAGGACATTACAGCAAAAAGATTTATTCGCTCTTCTGAATATGAACGAGTGGTTCGGAATCGGTGGAAATAGTTAATCTGTAATAACCCTAATTATACATAAATGAAAATAAATTTTGTATGATTTTAATATTTTATTAAATTATACTTTTGATTGGTTTTTATGCTATATGCAATTCCTTCATGCGGTTAGTCCTGATTTTCTTAGCTGTTTCTGCTCTCATCTGCATGTTGTCGTGTGGGCCGGACCTTCCTGCTGATATTCAATTTGCTTATGATGAATTGCCTGAAAAACTTGATTACAATCAACATGTAAAGCCCGTTTTATCTGATAAATGTTTTGCCTGTCACGGTCCTGATAAAGCGAAACAAAAAGCAGGATTACGTCTTGATTTGAAAGAGACTGCATATGGAAAACTTCCGAAAAATCCGGGGAAAGTTGCGATTGATCCTGGCGATCTGGCTGATAGTGAGTTCTTCCACAGGATAATGTCGGAAGATCCGGACTATATGATGCCAACCAAAGATTCACACCTGAGTTTGACCCCAAAAGAAAAAGCCATCTTGATAAAATGGATAGAAGACGGTGCTGAATATAAGCCGCACTGGGCTTTTGTGAAACCTGAAAAACATGAACTGCCGGAAGTTAAAAAAACAGACTGGGTTCAAAATCCTGTTGATCATTTTATCCTGGCAAAACTGGAACAGGAAAAGTTGGTTCCGTCAAAAGAGGCGAACAAGGAATTGCTATTGCGGAGAGTGTCACTTGATTTAACGGGACTACCACCAACCATTGAAGAAATAGATGCGTTCCTGAAAGATAATTCTAAAAATGCTTATGAAAAGCAGGTCGACCGGCTTTTAAGTTCACCTCATTATGGCGAAAAAATGGCAGTTGACTGGCTTGATCTGGCGCGTTTTGCAGATTCGCATGGTTATACTGTGGACCGGCTTCGGGATATGTCGCCTTATCGTGACTGGGTCATTAATTCGTTCAATAAAAATATTCCTTATGACCGATTTGTACAATGGCAGTTGGCTGGTGATCTAATGCCAAAACCTACGAAAGAAATGATCATTGCCACAGCATTTAACCGCAATCACCAACAGAATATGGAAGGCGGAATTGTTGAGCAGGAATTTCAGACTGAATACGTTATTGACCGTACCAATACTTTTGGCGATGCGATGCTTGGTATTTCGGTGGGGTGTGCGAAATGTCACGACCATAAATATGATCCGATCTCGCAGAAAAATTATTACCAGCTATTCAGCTTTTTTAACAATGTAAAAGAAGCAGGACAGATCTCCTGGGACGATGCTCTTCCGACGCCAACACTCATGCTTCCAAATGACCAGCAGGAAAAAATGCTGAATTTCATTCATTCAAAAATATTGACGCAGGAAAAAGCTTTGGAAATGGCTAAAAAGACAGCCGAACCCGAATTTATAAAGTGGATTTCCGATAAGAAATATCAAAAGTTAAAAGATGAAAAGCTGCCAAAAGCAGGGTTACAGGCATTGTATACATTTGAAAAGAATAGTTTGAAAAACGCAGTTCATACGAGACAAACGGGAATTATGAAAAGAGAATCCGGACAAACCGGAGACGAGCCCGTTTTTGTATCGCATGAAAAAGGTAAGGCAATGGTCATGAATGGTGATGTTTTTCTGGATCTGAATGAAACCGGAGTGTTCAGCAGATCTCAGCCTTTTAGTATTGGCATCTGGGTGAACATTCCGAAAGCGTTGAAAGAAGGTGTGATTCTGCACAAGTCTCAGGCTGAACGGTTGTACAATTTCAGAGGCTATCATTTGTATTTAAAGGATGACAAACTGGAACTGAATATGGCTCATACCGCGCCGTCAAATGCAATTACAAAAATTTCGAAGGCCGGAATTACAAGAGATAAATGGATTCAGTTAACGATTACCTATGACGGTTCGTCGAAATCCAGAGGTTTAAATTTATTTCTGGATGGAAATAAAATGGCGATGGAAACGACGATGGATCAGTTGACAAAAGATATACTTTTTAAAACAGACAAACAGCCTGGCCTACAAATCGGTGGATGGTGGCGTGGACTGGGTTTTAAAGGTGGAAAAGTTGATGATGTTGTCGTTTACAACCGTGAGCTTACTGATTTTGAAATAAAAATTCTTGCCGGGAAAAGTTCCTGGTCCAGCATTGTTTCAAAACCTCAAAATCAACTTACTGACACTGATTTAAAAATCCTTGGAAACTTTTATGTCAACGCAGTCTCTGCAAAAGTTTTAAAAGCGAATGGCGAATTGACCCAATTACGAACAATTGAGTCAGATTCCACAGAAAATATTAGGGAGCTGATGGTTATGCAGGAAATGCCTGAACCGAAAAAAGCGCATATTTTATTGAGAGGAAATTATGATGCTTTTGGTGAGGAAGTTTTTCCGGATACGCCGGAATCAATATTGAGATTTGCAAAAAATCTACCTAAAAACCGTTACGGGCTGGCACAATGGCTAACGAGCAAAGACAATCCATTGACGGGGCGTGTGGCGGTGAACCGATTCTGGCAAAATTTCTTTGGAACAGGTATTGTCAAGACCACGGAAGATTTTGGAAATCAGGGAGAAATGCCGAGTCATCCGGAACTGCTGGATTATCTTGCAATCACTTTCCGGGAGTCTGGCTGGGATGTAAAAAAGCTTAATAAAATGATCGTCATGTCAGCGGCTTACAGGCAGGATTCCCGTTCGACGAAGGAAATGCGGGATAAAGATCCGGAAAATCGTTTGCTGACCCGCGGCCCTTCGGGGCGAATGAGCGCAGAAATGATCCGTGACAATGCATTAATGGCGAGTGGTCTGATCAATAAAAAAATTGGAGGCGAAAGTGTAAAACCGTATCAGCCCGAAGGTTTGTGGGAAATAAATAATACAACTTATCAGCCGGATTCAGGAAATGCAGTATACCGACGAAGCCTTTATGTCATTGTAAAACGGTCTGTCCCCAAATCCAACGCTGGCAACTTTTGACGCAGGTTCAAGGAGTTTTTGTGTTGTCAGAAGACAAAAAACAAACACACCGTTACAGGCGCTGGTAACTTTGAATGATCCGACGTTTATTGAAGCAGCCAGAGTTTTAGGCTTACAAATGACTTTGGCAGTAGATTCTAAAAATGCAATCTCCCTGGCATATAGAAAACTTACCGGTCACTTTCCTTTGCCACAGGAGATCGTTTTATTACAGAAAATGTATAAAACGGAATACGAACGGTTTAAAACAAATCCAAAGAAGGCGGCAGGCTGGCTTCATGCGGGACAATACCGGATCAATGATAATATAGATACTGCAAAAATTGCTGCGAACGCCGTTGTGGCAAGTACGATACTTAATTCTGACGCGTCTTTAACCAAGAGATAATTATGTCACACCATCATCACGAAGAATTCAGATTGAATTCACCTGAATTTGATAAATTAAACAAAAAGCTGGACAGGCGTCATTTTTTGACGAAAACATCTCTTGGTCTTGGTGCTTTGGCGGTGGGTTCTTTATTTGGTGCTGAAAAACTGTTTGGAACAACACCCAACGTCGCTGAAAATCCTTCAAATTTTGAAGACGAAATATTAAAAGCATTACCACATATCGCTCCAAAAGCCAAGCGGGTGGTATACCTGTTTATGAGCGGCGGTCCATCCCAGTTTGAAACTTTTGATTACAAGCCAAAACTGGTAAATCTTGCCGGACAAAATCTTCCGGATTCTGTAAGAAAAGGGCAGAGGCTAACCGGAATGAGTGCCAATCAGAGCGCATTGCCGATGGTGCCTTCTATTTATAAATTTAATCAGCATGGAAAAAGCGGTACCTGGATCAGTGAACTGATGCCGCATACTGCCAAAGTTGTGGACGAAATATGTATTATCAAGTCGATTCATTCCGAGGCGATTAATCATGATCCGGCGATTACTTTTTTCCAAACAGGAAACCAGTTGCCGGGCAGACCGTCGATTGGTTCCTGGGTTAGTTATGGTTTGGGATCCGATAATCAAAACCTTCCAACTTTTATTGTTCTGGTTTCAAAAAATGGATCGAAAGATCAGCCACTGTATGCGAGACTTTGGGGAAATGGTTTTTTACCATCCAAACATCAGGGTGTCCAGTTCAGGTCCGGAAAAGACCCCGTCTTGTTTTTGAATAATCCGGAAGGATATGACGGAGCGGATAGGCGGGAAATGCTGGAATATTTGTCGAAATTAAATCAGATACAAAACCAGGCTTACGGCGACCCGGAAGTGGATGCCAGAATTGCACAATACGAAATGGCTTACCGGATGCAGACCTCGGTGCCGGAAGTCATGAACACGGACGATGAGCCTGACGAAGTTTTTGAGCTTTACGGGCCAGATAGCCGGGACTCAGGAACATACGCTGCCAATTGTATTCTGGCCAGGAAATTATTGGAAAAGGATGTAAAATTTGTTCAGCTTTATCATCAGGGCTGGGATAATCACGGTGGCCTGCCCAAAGGAATTGCGCATCAGTGTAAAAATACGGATCAGGCGACAGCGGCCCTGGTTATGGATTTAAAAAGAAGAGGACTGCTGGAAGATACGCTTGTGATCTGGGGCGGGGAATTTGGGCGGACGGTTTATTCACAAGGCAAATTAACGGCGGATGATTATGGCCGCGACCATCATCCGCGCTGTTTTACGATGTGGATGGCAGGCGCCGGCGTGAAACCAGGAATCAGTTATGGTGAAACGGATGATTTCAGTTATAACATCGTCAAAGATCCGGTGCATGTACATGATTTTCAGGCAACTTTAATGCATTTGATGGGTGTCGATCACGAAAGATTAACCTACAAATATCAGGGCAGAAGATTCCGTTTAACTGATGTGCATGGAAATGTAGTGAAAGATATTTTGAGCTAATTTTTTTCATTTTAAGGTGCGGCAGCACCGAAATATTTGTAGGGATCACAAAAGATTAATATATCGACTTGATATCTTATTTTTGCCAGGCGCGGCAGCACCCAAATATTTGCAGAGATCACAAAAGATTAATATATCGAGTTGATATCTTATTTTTTTGCCAGGTGCGGCAGCACCGAAATATTTCCAGAGATCACAAAGGATTAATATTGACTTGATATCTTATTTTGCCAGGCGCGGCAGCACCGAAATATTTCCAGAGATCACAAATGATTAATATATCGACTTGATATCTTATTTTTTGCCAGGTGCGGCAGCACCGAAATATTTGTAGAATGACCAAGACACTGCATGCTTCCTAAGGTGCAGCGCACCGCAATAATCCCGCTGGTAATGTGAAGATCCAATTCCTCATTATTTTGTTGAAGCCCCTCCCGGATCTTTTCCAAGTATCGCTTCTTTGACAAAATTGCTATCCCAGGAATGGTCATTATCCGAAAAACTGAGCAACAGATCATTTTGCAGCAACTTTTCCTGAATGGCAATTTCGTCTTTTGAATTGAGTGCGTATTCTTTCATATCATACCTTGAAGCTGCCAGTTTTGCAAGCGCTTTTTCATCAAATTTGATGAACTTTTGTCCCTGTCGCGTAGCGGTGTGTTTTCTGAAACCGAGTTCTCCCAGAGCATCAACAGCAAGCTGAACTGCTGTGTAAAGCGTCTCGCGATAAACATGGCTTACACCGGTTTCCATCAGTTCATGGGCGTCGAAACGGTTTCTGGCGCGAGCGAGAATTTTAATATGAGGGAAATGTTTTCTTACAGTGTGAACAAGATTGCTGTTAGTTTCAGGAGAATCAATTGCCGCTATCAGTAGTTTTGCACTTTCAATACCGGCTGATTTCAGCATATCAATACGTGTTGCATCGCCATAATAAACCTTAAAACCCATCCTTCTCAGCAATTCTACCTGATCCGGATTGTTGTCCAGAATGGTAGCCTTGATTCCATTCGCCCTGAGTAATCTACCAATGGTGCTTCCAAAATGACCAAAACCGGCGACGATTACATCGTGATGCTCCTCAATCGTGTCACCAGGTTTTTCGACTGGTTTTTCCTGAATGCCAAAATGTGGGTGAATAAATTTTTCATGAACTAAAAGCAGAAGTGGAGTAGTCATCATACTGATTGCTGTGATGGCGGTCAGTTTTCCGATCCATTCTTGATCGATAATATTGAGTTGTCCGGTAAAGGAAAGCAGCACAAATGCAAATTCGCCAACCTGACTGAGACCGAGAGCAAACAGGAAGTTCTGGTCGATGTTAAGTTTGTAAATTTTTCCAATACCAAACAGGACAATGAATTTGATAAACAAAACCAGCAAAACAAGAGTTGCGATCTGCGCAGGAGCTTCCTGGATTAACTGGAAATTAATCGATGCACCTACACCCATAAAAAACAATCCCAGTAACAAACCTTTAAACGGATCAATATCACTTTCAAGTTCGTGACGGAATTCACTGTTTGCCAAAACAACGCCAGCCACAAAGGTGCCCAAAGCCGGACTTAAACCGACCATTTCCATCAAAAAAGCAACGGCCACAACCAGTAAAAGTGATGACGCCGTAAACATTTCACGAAGCCCGGTTTTAGCAATGACCCGAAGCAACGGAACGACGAGATAAGTACCAATTCCATAAATTGAACCTACCGCGGCAATAACCAGAATCGTTTGGACCCAGGCTGGAAGTCCGCTTAACAAGGAAGGATGGGCTTCATCGGCAACGACGGCCGTAGTTGCAAGCAGAGGCAAGATAGCCAGAATCGGAATGACGGCGATATCCTGAAATAACAAAACCGAAAAAGATGCCTGACCTGCTGTGGTTTGCGATAATCCCTTTTCTTTCAAAGTTTGCAAAACAATGGCGGTGGATGACATCGTCAAAGTAAGGCCGGCTGAAATTGCCGTTGTCCATGGCCAGCCCATTGATATAAATACCAGAAAAAGTAAAATGCTGGTACCAAAAAGTTGGGATAAGCCGAAGCCGGCTATCGCTTTTCGCATTTTCCAGAATGCAGCTGGTTCCAGTTCCAGACCGATAATGAATAACATCATGACCACGCCAAATTCTGCAACGTGCATAATATCCTGTCCTTCTTTTCCAATAAATCCAAGTACAAAAGGGCCAATGATGATACCGGATAGCAGATATCCAAGTACGGAACTCATGCCAATCTTTTTTGCAATCGGTACGCAGATCACCGCTGCACCCAGATATACCAAAGCCTGTGAAAGAAAATCGCTGGTCATAGTTGTTGGTTTTCTTTTACCCAATCATTCAGGTAGTTATATTTTTTTAAAGCCTCTATATCAAGATCATTATTCGCCAGGTAATCAAGAAGAAAGTGATATGCTGCGGTTTGTTCGTCAACCTGGTCTTTATGGATCCGGTGCGATCCGTGGGTGACAAAAGGCGGCAGGTAATCCATTTTACATAACGTTGCCGTCTGATCAAAAGGTGCAAGAAACTGTCGGATCGTGAATCGGTTGTTTGCCTCCTCATGATAGGAATGTTCGGGAGCTCCTGTCGTGATAACCTGGAAAACGGATTTTCCTTTAAGTGCAATTCCGCCCGGGCCATAAGCCCAGCCTGCTTCCAGCACCAGATCAATCCACTGTTTTAACAGCGCCGGACAGCTATACCAGTAAATCGGATGCTGCCAGATAATAATATCGTGATCTGTCAATAGTTGTTTTTCCTTTTCAATATCAATATTAAAATCAGGATAATGCTCGTATAAGTCGTGAAAAGTTACACCGGCTGGATAGTCTGACACCAGCGTTTTGTTTACTCTTGATTTTTCAAAAAGAGGATGGGCAAATAAAATCAGTACACGATTTGACATAAAACTTTTTAAAATGTGGACGGCGTTCTGATCTTAAAAATATAAATCTTTTACCTTTTTCCGGCTAACGACATCCCATTCTTCAAATCGACGCAAAGTGACAAACGAGCCATACTGCCAGTTTGTATTAATGATTACAGCACCAACTACAAAAATATGTTTTCCGGTAAAATCCGTACTACGGATCATATGATCAATCATGCTCCCGGATTCTTCATAAATAATGTCTGTTGCTTCTTTGACAGAATCTGATGAATTCAAAACTCTGTCTTTTTGATTGAATAAAAATTCCTGTAAGGAATGCTGCTGATAGTCGTCAGCAGGTTTTTGACCGGATATTATTTCATCATTTTTTAACCGGTTGAGGGCCAGGATTGTTGCTCCACAACAAGTTGAATCGTGATTTTGACCTACACGCAGGATTTTTCCGGTATCTCCTTCAGCATTAATTCCAATGTGAGGAGCATAAAATATCAGAGCCGCGCCTTCCTCAGGAACGTGGTGGGCAAAAGCGGTCATTCCGGTGATACCTGTAAAAGGATAACCATTTAGCCCACCCAGATTAAAAGGACCAAGCATTTGTCTGCCTTCCATCGGGTATTCAATATTATTTACGTCATCAGAACAAATCGAATGCGCAAGCAGGATCCGGTCAGGACTAAGGCCATAGTCAGACAAACCTTTGTATACATTCAAAATAAAATCGGAGGAACTGACGGCGTTGGGATAATGTGCTTTAACTTTATCAAGCATAACAAGACTGATTTCGGATGGGAGAAAATTTCACGATGCAAGATTTTAAAATGGTATGACAATATCAGGTTTTTGACTTTGAAACGGATATTATCGCTTGCTAAGCTGAAATTTTGATGGGTGTAAAAAATATTTAGTTCCCCAGAATGCCGTAGGCATGACCGAAATGGTAGCCCCGGAATTTATTCCGGGGTAATAGTGATCATACGGTAGGGCCTAAATGCCGTAGGTATGGCCGATTTTAGAAGGTTTATGGCGTGTCTTCAAACCATTTTTTAAATGTCGGAACCCGCTCCTTACTAACCAGAATCAGGTTCGTTGAAACCGGAAAGACCCGCATCAGCAGCCTGCCGTTGAAATACAACTCAATATCTTTAATACAATCCCTTGAAATAATAAACTGTCGGTTAGCCCGGAAAAAATTTGAGGTATCCAATTGATTTTCAAGCTCTTCCAGCGATTTATCCAAAATAAAACTCCGGTCGTCGTGAAGCATTGCCGTCACAATTCCGTTCTGGATGGTAAGCCAGGCGAAATCCTGCGCTTTTAATGGAATCAATTTATCCCGATAAGGGACCAGAAAACTCCTTCTTGCATTCTTTTTATTTAGGATCTGCGAATGGACAATTTCTTCCAGCACCCTTACTTTCGCCGTTGTATTTTCCTTGTTAAGCTGATAATATTTATCCATACTAAACCGCAGCAATTCCGGACGAATGGGTTTCAACAAATAATCAATGCTGTTAAATTTGAATGCGCGCATTGCATATTGGTCGTGGGCAGTTGTAAAGATGACCGGACATCCGATTGAAACCTGTTCGAAAATCTCGAAACAAGTACCATCGCCCAATTGTACATCCATAAAAATAAGGTCAGGCAAGGCATTGTTTTGAAGCCAGTAAATAGCCATTTCTACACTTTCCAGCATGCCCAGCACATTTGCCTGCGGATCCATCTGTTGTAAAAGCCCTTTCAGATAATTAGCTGCCGGAACTTCGTCTTCAATGATTAATATATTTGTCATGGAGATTCAATTAAAGGGACTTTGACTAAAAATTGTTGCGCATCATGAATCTGGGAGGTTTCTTTTCCGGTTTGAAGGCGGTAGCGCGCATCCAGATTTTGCAGGCCTATCCCGCTGCTGGCAACATTTGTTTTCCGGGTAATAGAGTTTACGACCAGCAACTGTTTTTCAGCTTCATCCAGTTTTACTTCAATGTGGAGAATGTGGTTGGAGGTAATTACATTATGTTTAATCGCGTTTTCAATCAGTATTTGTAAAGAAAGCGGAATGATATACCATTCACGGCTCGTTTCCACGTTATCAAATTTATACATCAGCTTGTCGCCAAACCGGGCTTTGTGCAAAGCCAGATAAGAACGGGCGATATCAAGTTCGTCAGAAAGTTGAACGACATTCTGGTTCTGTATTTTCAGATTGTAGCGAAGAATATCCGAAAGGTCATGCACAATTCTCTGCGCTTCTTCCGGATTGCTGGCGATGGATATATTGAGAATATTAAGTGCGTTGAACAAAAAATGCGGATTTAACTGGTGTCTCAGCGCGTCGAGTTGTGTTTTTAACTTTTCTCTTTTGAGCTGTTCATTTTCCAGATTCATCTGATAATTTCTTTGATCCACCTCCAGAAAGTCACCAAAAACACGGATAGCAAGCAATACTAAAATGTTATAACCAAAAGTTACCTCATTAAAAAAGAAAATGTTTTTTTGAGAATTTAAGGTTAATAACTGTAACTGGAATAGCAGTTCAGTCAAAACAAAAAACAATATCAGCGACAGGAAAACCTTGACATATGTTTTTTGTCTGTTAAACCATCCCGGAATATTACAAATATGGAAAAGATAAAGATTGCTGAAAATCCAGGAAAACAGAAAATTTGATATCAGTTGGACACCAAGATAAGCCAATCCAAACCCCTCCACGTTGGGTGAAGGTGAAGAATTAATGATTAGGAATAACCATGGAACACTAATGAACAGGCTCCATATAATACAAAACCGCCAGGCAAGCGCAACACCTTTGTCATAGAGAATTTTCATACTATGCAGCGGAGGTCACTTGTAGATGATTCGATTTAAATTGCAGGGATTTTTCCTTATAAATGTGTTTTTCATGAATTAATGCGCAGACAGACTGGATCAGCTCAATTTCATCCACGGTCCATTCTCTCAGATTCATGGTATCTTCCAGGCCGATAAATCCTGCCCATTGTTTTTTGTAAAAAAATGGAACAGCAAGAATGGATTGTATATCACGATTTTGAAACATGTTTCGCTCACTTTCCGGTAATTCTTTGAAAAAGTTCGCAAGCGGTTGGTCGTTTTCAAAAAGTTTATCCCAGCGTTTGAAATATGGATACCAGGCAGACGAAGAATTTGCCAGATATGTTTTTTCCAGACTATATACCCCGGGAGCGCGATATTCATTTGTTTTTACTATACCAATTAAGGTATCAGGAAGTTTGACTTTTTGGCAGATATAAACGCGGCTAACGTCCAAAGCTTCGGTTAACAAACTTAGCGTGTTCATCACACAGCAATCTTTTTCGCTTTTAAAATTCAACGACGTTAATTCTTCCTGGCAACGCTCCAAAACTTTTTCATGAAAATTTTGCTTTGTTTGATCAATTTGAGCAAGGCGGACCATCGCGTTTTGCTGCCATTTGGCCAGCGTCGTTTCCATCGCTTCAAGCCAGGAAGATTTGTTGGCGCTGGTAATATAAAAGTTGGTTGCCAGAATCGATAAAGCCTTGTCTGCATTGACAGGGCACACACCTTCTGCCATAACAAGGCATGGAATATGATTCCCCAGCACACTCACAAGGTCAGAAACCTGTCCGTCAGGAAGGGTACAATTGGAAATTACAAGATCAAATTTGTCGTGATAACAGGCCAGAAGTGCAAGTTGCTTGGTAGGCGCAATTTGAATATTATAGATATAACCTGCTGCATATAAAGATTCACGAATGAGGCTCTGCCATTCATTCCGGATTGAAACGATTAATAATTTTAAGGGTTCCATGAAGTTAATCTTTACGTTGGTCGGGTTCTAAACCTCTATATAAAAACACTGGGAATATCAATGCAGAAGATAGCGAAGTTATAGGCTTATACAGTATTAAAATCACTAATGATGCGCTATAAAAATGTTTTCTTTAAACAGAAACTAATTATTGTTGTTTTGAAAGGCCGGGGTTATTTGAAAGTGCATGTGTTTTTCATGGATCAATTCTGACACAGATTTGAGAAAACTGATTTCAGAAGTGGACCAGTCTCTTGGGTGCATACTATCTTCAAATCCAATAAATCCATCCCAACTTTCATTATAAGAAATAGGTATAGCCAGGAAAGATTGCATATCTCTCGTCTGCCACCAGGATTTTTGGTCGGGCTCCAATGCTGAAAATTTTATTTGAACGGGTTTTTGTGCAGAAAAAGATCTGTCCCAGCTTTTGTAATATGGATATTCAACATTAGAATTTTTTCTATTTTTTGGTTTCACACCAGGGGCGCATACTTCGACTGTCTGCACAATTTCCGTGGCTTGATTTGCGGTGCCGTATTTGCGGCAAATATAAACCCTGCTGATATCAAGAACTTCACGGAGCAGATCCAGAGTGTTTAATATAGCGTTTTCGGTAGATTCATTTCCTGGTGAAAGTTCTTCGGCGCAGCGCAAAAGTGCAGTTTCAAAAAGGCTGTTATAATTTTGATCAAATACGGCAATTCGTTCTTTTGCAGCATTTTCCCAGATGGTCATCGTGTTTTCAAGATGCGTAAGCCAGGAAATAGACTCGGAACAGCTGATATAATAATTGGTTTCAGGAATAAAAAGTATCGATTCTGCCGTGAAAGGGCATTTCCCTTCTGCCATGACCAGACATGGGAGTAAATCCCCAAGTACACTGACAAGATCAGTAACCGGTCCGTCAGAGAGTTTGCAATTGGAAATTAATATGTCGAATTTTTTTTCACCACATGCCTGCAAAGCATTTTGCTTGCTGTCCGCGTGGGTAATCTCAAAGCTGTAATTTGCTTCGGCCAGAGAGCTCTCAATAAGGGTTTGTGATCTTCCTCTTAACGATACTACCAATAACTGCAAGGGTTTCATTGCGTGTAATTATAAGGGTTTTCTACATGTTTGAAAGTGTATAAATTTCAAACAGCTGGAATTATTTCGATATAATGTGTGAGAATAACAGATGAATGCTGTCGTGAGTCAAATCAAAAGGAAACGAATTGGCTAATAATATCTGAAAGGTGCCTTTGAGGTGTGTAAGGAATACAAAGATAGCAGAGTACTTAAATTTTCAATGATTATTTAATGAAAAAAGAAAGCAAAATCTGCATTATTTTAAGCTTTAAATTATTAACCACAATACGCCAAAAGGTGTAATTCAGGCTATCAGGTTAATTACATTATTTTTTTACATTAAAATATTATCAATGGCTTCAATAGGGGCCGGTATGTTTTCTTCGTTCAGCATATCCCTCAGATCGGTTTCAATGATTCTGCAAATGGCGGTCATCGGAACATCATTGATCGCATTTTCAAAAGGATTTTCACTGGTATCACCAACCACTTCCATTGTATTAAATATCCAGGCAATCACTACATAAAGCGGGATACCCAGCCAGACAGCCGGGCCGGTAAGTTTGGCAAATTCTGTCAGTAGCCCAAATGGCAGAATCAGGAGAAATAGCCACACAAACAATTTGCTGTAATAGGCATACTGCCTTGGAAACGGAAAACTCTTGATGGCTTCACAGGCACCCTGATGGTTATAGAATTCCTGTACCATTTCCATCAGCCGGCGATGCCCTGTTTCTGTAATACATCCCCGCCCGGCGAGCTGCGTGATCCGCACGGCTTGTGTCTTCATAATCTGGGTGGCAATATTTCTTTTCTTGCCATAACTTTCAGCTTCAATTTCCGGAACATATTCCAGTAGAATTCTGGTGACATCCGAGGAAACCTGTGCATGATTATCCACCCCAACTACTTGATGAGCAACCGTACTGGTATCTCCCCAGACACTTTTTCGCCGCAATTGAATTCGCACAATATTGAGGTAAGCAATATGGCGATATAATATTTCTTCTTTTATAAAGCTTAATTCTTCCTGTGAAAGATCCGGGCAATTAATGAAAGCAACAATATGCGCTCCAAAACTCCGGCTTGCATTGATCATTCCGCCCCAGGAACGTCTGGAATCCCACAGTCTGGCATAGGAAGCATTATTTTTAAAACCGACAGAAAAAGCAACTGCTGTACCAATTAATCCGATTGGGACAAATGATACACCTATATGAATTCCAAAATAAAAATAAAGGACAAAAAGACTGCTCGAATAAATCAGGAAAAGTAAAACGGAACGCCAGGAAAATTTAAAGATAAGGTTTGGTTTGATCTCTCTTGCGGTATACATTTTCGTAACGTTATATATTAAGCATTTCAAATATTAAGGTTACAAATTTTTAATTTCATGACCGTTTTCCGGATGGTTTGATCGTGAAGCTGAAAATATGTGACTTGAAGCAGACGATTCCGGGCCTGAACTTTATGTTTCTAATTGATATTTATGAAGCTGGTAATAATTTTGAAGAGAATTTGATTTATATCAATATATATTATTGATAAACTAATAAAGATTTTTACAGAAAAGCTGGATTGACAGAATTCGCTATAATAAGTAATATTGTGTTTGATAAAATATTATTTTATTAAATGGCTTATAATCAAATGAAATGCTATATTTTATTTCAAAATTAAGTCAATGTTATGGTGTTGTAATTTCAATTACAGATACGGACGGTTTGAAGTACCGAATCAACAGGTTCAGGTTTATTTTTGTCAGTTTCAGCAATGATTTGTAACAGCTCAGAAGTTTAAGTGAGGATATTTACATCATAATCTACGCAAAAGCGGGTTAGATGAGAGCGATGAGCTTCTCTTTTAAATTCGCTCCGTAGTTTAAGATCTAAACGTATTAACCCTCAAAAACTTCAATACTAATGAGCGCAAACAAGTCCCTTGCTCGTCGTTATTTTTATCAGATCATGAATGGAATGAATGCGGAAACTGCGCATGAAATTCTCTCCGAAGATTTTATTTTTACGTTGCCGACACATCCGGAGCCGTTTCACGGACCAGACGGATTTTTAGGTTTGGTTGGAATGTTACACGGTGCTTTCCCCGATTTTTATATCAATCCACAAGAAATGATTGCCAACGATGATTGGGTCATTACGCGCTGGATTGGAGGAGGCACACATTCCGGAATTCCGCTTTTAACTGTTAAAGGTAATGTGGAAGCGTCGGGAAATTTCTTTGAAATTGACGGAATGACCTGGCATACGATTAAGGACGGAAAAATTGCTGAATCAATTGGTCATGAAGATACACTTGGATTAATGCTGCAATTGGGTGTTTTGCCAAGTAATACAAAAAAAGTAGAACCAGACCGTGCTGCCAATGAATTATTGGCCACCCGTTATTTTGACGAAATCATGAGCCAGGGAAAACTGGAAGTGATTGAAGAGATTCTCGATCCTGAATTCGCCTTTATAATTCCAACACAACCTGAGCCTATTAAGGGTTACGAAGCTTTTACAGAATTTGTTAAGTATCTGCACAATGCTTTCCCGGACATCAAATTCACTGTAATGCGCCAGACTTCGGAAGGCAACAAAGTGGCTTCGCGATGGAGTATTGCCGGGACACATCAGGGAGAATTCCTTGGAGTACCTGCTTCCGGACATCATCTGATCGATTATGGCATTGATATTTTTACAATTAAGAATGGGAAAATATTCTCTGTTCATGTCAACGAAAACGATTTCGGTTTGATGCAGCAACTTGGCGCTATACCATCCTGATCTGTTATTCTCCTCTTTTTTAAAATATCAATGTTATGTCAGAATTAGAAAAAAACAAGGCGATTATTCGTCGCTACTGGTTCGAGCTCTGGAACGAGAAGCGGATTGAAGTGCTGGATGAAATTGCTATCGAAAATGTTGTTTTTCATTTTCCACAGGGCCAGGCGCATAAACCCGCAACGCTGAGAATCTGGTTTGAAACTGCGCTGATCGCATTTCCTGATGTGCACTTTACACTTCATGACGAGCTGGCCGAAGGCGACAAGGTGGTTAGCCGCTGGTCTTATGAAGCCACAAACACTGGAACTTTCCTTGGTCGTGAAACGACAAGCATAAAAGTAACCGATCTGGGGATTGACATATTCCGTATCGAAAATGATAAGATCGTTGAAATGTGGGTGGCTCAGGACAGCCTTGGATTGTTACAACAACTGAAAGTGCTTCAATAAAGATTGGTTTGGAGCCTACAAAATATTTTAAAAGACCACAACAACCCTTTTAATCAAGAAAAAACCATGTCTTATACTGCCGAACAAAACAATGCAATCTGCGTTGAATTTTTTGAAACTGCCTGGAATACAGGTGTAATTCGTGAAGATTTATTGTCAGAAGATGCTATCGATCATTCTCAGGTTGGTGGCAAAACAGTAAGCGAACCAGGTTCCGGGAGCTTTAAACATATCGTTGGCATGTTCCGTGGCGGTATGCCTGATGCAGCGATCAGTATCGAAGACGCCATTTTTGCAAATGACAAAGTGGTGCACAGATGGAGACTGAACGGAACCGATACGCAGGGAATTATGGGAATGCCGCCAAGTGGAAAACATATCTCAATGACCGGAACCACAACCGTTCGTCTGGCAGACGGAAAAATAGCTGAACGTTGGGCAAATGTAGATGAGCTGGGTTTGTTGCAGCAGCTTGGTGTGGTACCGCCACCTCCCGGTGCTAACTGATAATCGATATTACGTATAATAAATATCGTTATTAATTATTTGACGAAAGACTTGAATTAGTTAACCCATATTTCAAACATCAGTGTTATGTCTAAGAAAATATTAGCAGTTCTTTCCGAGTATGGTTATTGGGGAATAGAACTTGTTGGCCCTCTTGAAAAATTGGAAGCTGCGGGATATACCGTGGAATTTATCACGCCAAACGGAAAAAAAGCAGAAGCCTTGCCACCAAGTTACGACACTACGTATGTGGATCCTCCGCTTGGCACCTGTGTTACCACGCCGCTCGCAGCAGAAAAAGTGATTGCTTTTGAAGCTACAAACCGGTTGGAAACAAGACAAAATCTATCTGAGGTTATTCCACAGCGACCATATTTTTCAACGCCTGATTTTCTAAGAGCATTTGAAAAATATTATGCTGATCTGAAAGTTGCGCAGGATAAAATTACGGAAGAATATGCAGCTGTTCTTTTGGTAGGAGGCAGCGGACCGATTATTGACATGGTTAATAATCAGCGTGTTCATGATCTTATCCTTGGGTTTTATAAGAAAAATATGCCGGTAGCGGGAATTTGCTATGGTGTTGCGCCACTTGTTTTTGCCCGTGATTTCAACGAGAGAGATTCCATCATCAAAGGAAAACATGTGACTGGCCACTGTATCGAATACGATTATCACGACGGAACCGGATTCCTGCACACAGATTTGAATATGGGGCCACCGCCTTATGTTTTGGAATATATTCTTTCTGACGCGGTTGGACCAGAAGGCAAATACCACGGAAATTTTGGAAAAGAAACTTCGGTTATTGTTGATTATCCATTCATCACTGCCCGCTCATTGCAATGTTCATTTGAGTTTGGCGATCAGTTTGTAAACGTACTGGATAAAGGTCTGACTCGTTATGGCTGGTAAAACCGGAAATCAGAAAATAATTGAACAATTCCTGGCTGACGGGATGGATCATATGTTCGGAAACCCCGGTACGGTGGAGCAAGGTTTCCTTGACGCACTGGCCGAATATCCGGAAATGAAATACATTCTGACCCTTCAGGAAACCATTGCCGTCATGGCTGGTGACGGGTATGCGCGTGCAACGCAAAAGCCAACGCTGGTTCAGCTGCACAGCTCACCCGGAATTGGAAATGCAGTCGGGGCGATTTATCAGGCAAAACGTGGTCATGCGCCACTTGTCGTAATCGGCTCGGATGCAGGGGTGAAATATCTGAACATGGATGCCCAGATGGCCAACGATCTGGTGGGCATGATGGCACCGGTAACGAAATTTTCCACAATGGTAACTTCATCAAAATCTGTTTTGCGGACTTTGAGAAGAGCGATAAAAATTGCTGCGACACCACCGATGGGTCCGGTTTATGTCTGTCTTCCGATGGACATTCTGGATGAAATAAATGATGAGCCGGTTTTCCCAACCTCCATCCCTTCAACACGCGTGGCACCGGCTGACGAACTCATTATTCAGACCGCCGAAATAATGCTCGCGGCCAAAAAGCCTATGATCTTCGTAGGCGATGGTGTGGCCTATTCGGGAGCAACAGTTGAACTGGCAAAAGTTGCGGAACTGCTTGGTGCAGAGGTGTATGGTGTTGAGTTTGGAGATCTGGTAATGGATAATACACATCCGCTTTATCAGGGTTCCACAGGCCATATGTTTGGTGAGTTTAGTCTTCCGATTACCCAAAAAGGAGATGTAAATCTCATTGTCGGAACCTACATGATGCCGGAGGTTTTTCCTGGGCTTGATGATATTTATGCTCCTGATGCGCAGGTAATTCATATAGATCTCAACGCTTATGAAATCGCTAAAAATCACCGCGTTGATCTTGGCATCGTGAGCGATCCAAAGCTTTCGCTGAAAGAACTGGCGGACGCTATTGAAGAATTAATCACAGATGAACAAAGATCTGCCGCCGCTGCAAGAGCAAAAGAAATCGGTGATTTGAAAGCCGAAAAACTGGCAAAAGAAAAGAAAGCTGATCTGGATCAGGTTGGAAAATCTCCACTCCATATGTCTCAGTTCGCTGCGGTGCTGTCAGAGAAATTACCGTCTGATGCGATCATCTTTGATGAAGCCTTAACCAATTCTCCACCGGTAACCCGATACATTCCGCCAACAATTCCGGGACATTATTTCGCAACGCGCGGAGGCTCCCTTGGAGTAGGTTTTCCGGGAGCGATCGGTGCTAAAATGGCCAATCCTGATAAAACAGTAATTGGATTTTCCGGAGATGGCGGTAGTATGTATACCATCCAGGCGCTTTGGTCTGCGGTGCGTCATAATACCGGGGTGAAGTTTGTAGTCTGTAACAATGGTTCTTACAAATTGCTTCAATTGAACATCGATGTCTATTGGAAGGAAAGAGAAATTCAGGGTCATAACCAGCCTTTACCTTTTGACCTTTCTTACCCTGTGATACGCTTTGATTTACTGGCTAAATCACTTGGTGTTGATGCAGTCCGGGTCGAAAAAGAAGAAGATATTCCGGCAGCGATTGACCGGATGCTGGCCGATGATAAGCCTTTTTTGATCGATCTTGTTTTAGAAGGAAACTATAAAACAGATTGGGTAGTAACCAACTGTGCGCAATAAAAATCTTAAATCCCTCCTCTATATAAAGTTATGGATTCTGATTCTAAATACGATTATGTCATCGTGGGCGCTGGTGCGGCTGGAAGTGTGCTGGCAAATCGCCTGAGTGCTGATCCGGCCAACAAGGTTTTGCTTGTCGAAGCTGGTGGCGCGGATCAAAACCCTGCCATTAAGGATCCTGGCGGTTTTGTGAGTCTATGGTTTTCTGAACTGGATTGGGCGTTAAAAACAACAAATCAGCCCGGATTAGCGGATCGTTCGATTGTCATTAATCAGGGGAAAGTTCTGGGAGGAAGTTCTTCAATCAATGCGATGATGTACGTGCGGGGCAATCCGGGAAATTTTGAAACCTGGAAAGCACAAGGCGCTGATGGCTGGGGATATGAAGATCTTTTGCCATATTTTATTAAGCTGGAAAACTTTGAAAACGGAGCTTCTGAATTGCATGGAATGGATGGAGAATTGTCAATCCGTGACTGTCCGGACGATGTAATGCGTTCAGAACATTTTCTGAAAGGGGCGATGGAATTGGGTTATGACGGGCCTGATTGGGATTATAACGGTGCCCGTCAGGAAAATGGTGCAGGTTTACTTCAATTTCATATTACCGAAAATGACAAACGCGATAGCGGTGCTTCTGCTTTTCTTGATCCGGTTTTTGATCGCGAAAACCTAACGATTCTAACCGGTTGCCAGACCACTAAGATCATTATTAAAAACGGCACTGCCGTTGGTATCGAATATATTATCAGCGGAATTAAAAATCAGGTTTTTGTTTCAAAAGAAGTGATCATTTCGGCAGGTGCACTTGCTTCACCAAAACTGCTTTTGCTTTCCGGAATAGGACCGGCTGCTGAATTGAAAACTTTGGATATTGAAGTGGTGGTTGATCTGCCAGGTGTTGGTAAAAACCTTCAGGATCATTTGCAGCTGCCTATGGTTTTTCGTTCCAAAATTGAAATGCCGGAGACAACGCTTTTGACAGGAAACGTACTTTTTGTCAATACAAAAAAAGATGACGGACTGGTGGATTTGCAGTTGAATTTCACACCAAGTTTGCCAGGACCCTTAGCACCGCTCTTACCGGATTTTGGAGGACCAATCTGTATTTTCCTCCCGATTCTCGTTCAGCCTGAAAGCAGGGGAGAGGTAACATTATCATCCAAAGATCCGCTTGAACCGGCTGTTATTGATCCACATTATCTTGAAAAAGAAGCTGATCTGGAAGTATTGAAAAAAGCGGTTGAGCTTGTGCGAAATCTTGCAGCAACGCCAACTTTTCAGGAATTAAGCGGAGGAGAAATTGCGCCGGGAGAAGCTGATATCACAGATTACATCCGGACACAAAGCTCAACCCTATGGCATCCGGCCGGTACTTGCAGAATTGGAAAAGATCCCCTTGCCGTAGTCGATCCAAGATTAAAAGTGCATGGAATAAAAGGCTTACGTGTAGCAGATGCTTCCGTAATGCCAACCGTAACCAGCGGAAATACAGTGGCTTCCAGTTTTGTAATCGGTGCGAAAGCTGCTGACCTGATCCTGGAAGATTATACCAATCAATAGAAATTTTTATCCAAACATAAAATTTAGAAGCGATGCTTACTGAGGAATCAATAAAGGAATTAGCAACCGAATGGTATAAAAAACTGGACGTTCACGTGCCGATGGTTGAAGTATTGCCACACTTGGCCGACAAAGAACTGGAAATGGTTTTTCCGGAAGCGACAGTGTATGGATATGCTGGTTTTGAAGGCTGGTTTCAGCGTGTGATCCGTATTTTCTTTGATGAAGTACACACGGTAAAAGTGGTGGAACCGGTAATAACAGGCGATACGGCTACGGTAAAAGTGGTGGTGCAATGGGAGGCCAGTGTATGGAATGCCCCGGAGGCTTATAGCAAAAGAATCAAATGTGACGCATTTCAAACCTGGGAAGTGAAGGCTCAGGGAGACAAGGCGATCATCACAAAATATATCGTTGACGGCCTGGAATACCACGAAGGCTCGGCAACGCTATAACCTGGAATTTGCATTTACTCAACGTTAGAGCAGGATCTGTCAACGACAGGCAGGTCCATGTTCATACTGAAAAAACCACTTTTTTAAAATCCTGAAAAGATGAAAAACGTACCGGATACCAAACTGGGCAAAATGTACAAGGAGCATATTCAGCATATTCTGGATAAGAATATCGAAGCGCTTTTGGATCAATATACCGACGACGCCACACTGATCAGCAGCTTCTCAAAATCTCCTGTTATTTATCAGGGAAGAGAGCAGGTGAAAGAACATATGCAGGGAATTTTGGGAATCGACGGCCTGGAAACTGACATTGTTTTTTGGGCAGAAACAGAAAACCCGGAAACGTTAATGATCACAGAGCAGATCACAATGACCGTTGGAGGAGAAAAAAGTGAAATGCGTTTCGCAGATAGCTGGGTTTTGAAAGATGGGAAAATCGCCATTCACTTTGCTGGTATGGTGCAGCACCCAGACGGTACTTTGGCTTAATTTTTACACTCCTCAACATACAAAATATGAAACTTGCCGGTAAAAAAATCGGAATTCTCTTTGAAGCCGATTACTTCGAAAACGAAATTTTCTATTACAAATACCGCTTTCCCGAAGAAGGCGCAGAGATCCATTTTTTATCCCGGCTATGGGGAAATGATAAAATTACTTTTACCGGTCATGAATACAAAGTTCCTATGGATTGCTGGGAATCTTTTGAAAACATGAGCGATGAAGAATTACGCAGTTACAGTGCAATCATTGTTCCCTCAGGTATGGTTTCAGACCGTCTTCGTTATACCGAAGATGTCGAAAAAATTCCACCGGCGACCGAATTTCTTAAACGTGCATTTGCAGAAGAAAGCATTCTGAAAGGAATAATCTGTCACGGTTTGTGGCTGACAGCACCGGCTACGGAACTGGTAAAGGGTAAAAAACTGGTTTGCCACAACAATCTGATCGGAGATGCAAAAGCTTATGGAGCGATATATACCAATGAAGATGTAGTCGTTGATGGGGATTTGGTAACCGGCCGTTCAGGCGGACATGCCCATCTTTTCGCGAAGAAAATTATTGAGATTTTATCTGAATCGACTAAATACTGAAACCATGAAAACATCCTTTTTTCATTTGGCGGTGACAGTAAAAAATCTCGCAAAATTCGAAGCTTTTTATGCAAAACATTTTGGGTTTAAAAGAGCTCGTGTGATCAGCCTCGGCGATGATGCAGAACTGGTATTCCTCAAAGATGACCACGGTTTTTACTTTGAAGTTTTCCCTCCGGAAGAAAACCGTCCTTGCCCGATGGAAGAAGCCGACGGCCCGCACTACCCCGGTCTGCGTCACTTCGCTTTTAGTGTGGATGATGTGGAAGCAAAACTGGAAGAAATGGGTTCTGACGCGGTTATAACGCTTGGTCCTCTTCATTTTGACGATGTGATTCCCGGCTGGAAAACGGTCTGGCTCAAAGATCCCGAAGGCAATATTATTGAAATCACGCAGGGTTATAAAGATCAGGAAGACCTGGCCTGACCTGCTTATGATATTAAATTATCCATACCTGAAAATTTAAATCAACAACCCTTTTTATCGACTCAAATGAATATAGACTTCACCTTTTCAGACACCATTGCGGGCTATGTGTATGGCTTCAATCCACAGGAACGCTGGTTTCTTTTAGAGACTTCGGATAATAGAAAATTCAAGGTCAACCTGATCCCTTCGACTTATGCACGAGGTACACGCAACCTGACGGAAGGATGGCAAAATCCTGGCGAAATTGATACTTTCCTTGCTACCAATGGGCAGTACGTTTTTGCTTACGGTACGTTTTATCCAAACGCAGGCCAGGATTCAGCAACTTTTGAAGCGCAGCAACTGGTATTTCCGGGTAATGAGCCGACAAAGTATCGTCATGAAGAACAAAACTGGTGGATCGAGCAAATTAGTTCTATCGCAACGAGTTATTTAAAATGGCAGTTTAACTATCCACAAGACGAAATTAATTACAAGAATTACCGCACGATGCTGCATCTGGGTGGTTCGAAAAAGGGCGATTATCTTCAGGAAACGGACACGATTTCCCGTATGGTTTATGGATTTGCTTCGGCTTATTTGCTGACCGGAAAAGATGAATTCCTTGAAGGCGCTGAATTGGGTACGGAATATCTTCGTGACCACATGCGTTTCTTTGATCAGGACGACGATCTTGTATACTGGTACCACGGGTTAAAAGTGGAAGGTCAGAAAGAAACGAAACTATTGACTTCGGAATTTGGTGACGATTTGGATTCGCTTCCTATGTATGAGCAGATCTATGCTTTGGCCGGACCTACGCAGACTTACCGCATCACGGGTGATCCAAAAATTCGTTTTGATATTGACAAAACAATTGATCTTTTTGAAAAATATTTCAAAGATCACAATGGAGAAGGTTATTTCTCCCACCTCGATCCTATTTCTCTGGATGCACATGAAGAGTCTCTGGCTCACAACCGTGCACGGAAAAACTGGAATTCGGTGGGTGACCACGCACCGGCTTACCTGATCAATTTGTATCTGGCAACAGGTGAGAAAAAACACGCTGATTTCCTTGAATACACTTTTGATACGATCACAAAACATTTCCCGGATTATGAGAACAGCCCGTTTGTTCAAGAGAAATTCTTTGAGGATTGGAGCAAAGACCAAACCTGGGGATGGCAGCAAAACCGTGCGGTAGTAGGCCACAATCTGAAAATTGCATGGAATTTGATCCGTCAGCAATCGCTGACACCAAAAGACGAATACCTTGCTTTTGCGAAAAAAATCGCAGAATTAATGCCGGCAGCTGGCTCTGATCAGCAGCGTGGCGGTTGGTATGATGTAGTTGAACGTGTTGCAAAAACCGGTGGAAAACATCAGTTCGTATGGCACGACCGCAAAGCATGGTGGCAGCAGGAACAGGCGATTCTGGCTTACCTGATTATGTACGGTGTTTTGGGTGATGAAGACTACAAAAAATACGCTCGTGAATCGGCTGCTTTCTACAATGCATTCTTCCTTGATACGGACGATGGCGGTGTATATTTCAACGTATTTTCAAACGGTATGCCTTACCTTCTTGGAACCGAACGTTTCAAAGGAAGTCACTCGATGAGCGCGTATCACAGTACTGAATTGTGCTATTTGTCAGCGGTTTATATCAATTTGCTGATCACAAAAGAGCCAACTTACTTCTACTTCAAGCCGTATCCGGGTGGGTTCAAAGATAATATCCTTCGCGTTTCGCCGGATATTTTGCCACAGGGAAGTATCTACATCAGTGAAGTATTTATTGACGATGTTCCATACACAAATTTCGATGCTCAGGCACTGACAGTAACCTTGCCGGAATCTGACAAAGCGGTTCGTGTGAAAGTACAGATCAGCCCTGCCAAGTAGTTGTAAAAACATACTAACGAACTTCCTATGAAAGTTACAATAAAAGACTTCGACGACATCGCTGTCGTCGAAGCAGAAGGCAACATCGATAGTAAAACAGCGCCGGAGTTTGAACGCAATACCAAACTTGCCACGGATAAATCGAACATCATCGCGATAGATCTGACCGCAGTAGAATTCATGTCCAGTGCCGGACTTCGTGTGCTTCTGATGCTTTACAGGAATGTGAAAGCCAAAGAAGGAAAAGTGGTTTTGGCTGGTGTTTCAGAAGAAATTCAGGACGTGATGTCAATGACTGGTTTTATCAACTTTTTCAAAATCGTTGATACGAAGGAACAGGCTCTTTCCTTTTTAAAACAGGCTTAGGTCATGGCAACAGACATTCGTATCGATTATTACCCGACCCACGAACAGGAGGGTATTAAATTCCGGAGGGGCCATGTGCTTCCGTTTGGCGCCACGATGGTGCCAAATGGTATCAATTTCAGTATATATTCCAGTGAAGCTATTGACTGCACGCTGGTTTTATTTGAAAGAGGAGAAGCTGCACCGTTTGCTGAAATTCGTTTTCCTGAAGAATTCCGCACTGGAAATGTTTATTCAATGATCGTTTTTGATCTGGATTATGAAAGACTGGAATACGGTTACCGTATGGACGGACCTTTCAATCCTGAAAAAGGACATCGTTTTGATAAAAGCATTATCCTGAGCGATCCCTATGCGAAAGCCATTGGCGGACGTGATACATGGCTGGCAAAACCAAACTGGGATGACATTTATCCATATCGTTCCCGTCTTGTTTTCGAAGATTTCGACTGGGAGAATGATCATCCGCTGGAAACGCCGATCGAAGATCTTGTGATCTACGAAATGCACGTCAGAGGTTTTACACAGCACCCGTCCTCAGATGTAAAAAATCCGGGAACATTTGCAGCCATTCGCCGCAAAATCGCTTATCTGAAAGAACTGGGTATCAACTGTGTTGAGCTCATGCCGATCTACGAATTTGATGAGTGGGAAAACAGTAAGGAAAATCCTGTGACCGGCGGTTTGATCGTCAATTTCTGGGGTTATAGTACTGTTAATTTCTTCTCTCCAAAAGCAGGTTATGCAGCTACCGGAAAGTTTGGAATGCAGGTTGATGAGTTGAAAACGCTGATCAAGGAATTGCATAAAAACGGTATTGAAGTAATGCTCGACGTGGTATTTAACCATACTGCTGAAGGTGATCACCGTGGCCATACGATTTCTTTCCGAGGAATTGACAACAAAACATATTACATGCTGACGCCGGAAGGTTATTATTTCAACTTTTCCGGAACAGGAAATACGCTGAATTGTAACAACCCGGTTGTTCGGAATATGGTACTGGATTGCCTTCGCTACTGGGCTGCTGATTATCATATTGATGGCTTCCGGTTTGATCTTGCAGCCATTCTTGGGCGCGACCAGAATGGTGCGCCGCTAAGCAATCCGCCGCTTTTGGAATCGCTGGCACATGACCCGATTTTGGCCAAATGCAAGCTGGTGGCTGAGGCCTGGGATGCGGGAGGACTTTATCAGGTTGGATCATTTCCTGCCTATGGCCGCTGGGCTGAATGGAATGGAAAGTACCGCGACGGTATCCGTAAATTTTTGAAAGGTGATGATGGATTGGTGGGCAAAATGGCCCAGCTCGTTCAGGGTTCTCCCGATCTTTATTACTATCGCGGACCAACAGCCAGTATCAACTTCATTGCCTGCCATGATGGTTTTACGTTGTATGATCTTTTCGCTTACAATGAGAAACATAACATTGCAAATGGCGAGAATAATAATGACGGTGGAAACGACAATGATTCCTGGAACCATGGTGTAGAAGGCGAAACCGAAGACGCAGGTATCAACCAGCTGCGCCACCGCCAGATCAAAAATGCACTTTCCATTCTGATGGTAAGCCAGGGCGTTCCGATGATTCTTTCAGGAGATGAAATGGGTGTTACAAAATTTGGTAACAACAATACCTATTGTCACGATAACGAACTGAACTGGACGGATTGGGGATTATTGAAAAAGAACGATGATATCTACTATTTCGCCCGCCACATTTTGCGCTTCAGAAGAGCGCATCCGGTATTGAGAAGTGCCACGCACTTCCAGCACAGGGATTATGTGGGAAGCGGATTTCCGGATATCAGTTTCCACGGAACCCAAGCATGGAAACCGGATTATTCTGATTCGAGCAAATGCCTGGCATTTATGCTTGACGGTGCGCACGCCAAAAACGGCAGTGTCAAAGATGACATGATCTATGTCGCGATGAATACCTATTGGGATGCGCTTTATTATGAACTTCCGGCACTTTCATCAGGCAGAAACTGGTATCTGGCCGTAAATACAAGCATGCCTTCGGGCGAGGATATTTTCGAAATCGGAAAAGAACCAATCTTGGCCGAACAAGGCAGATTCCTGGTAGGAGGTAGATCGACCGTAATTCTCGTAGGCAAATAAATTTAGCTTTTAGGCATTACGATTAGTCTCGACTATCATCAAGCTAATCGCCAACAGCTAGTCGCTAAAAACTTTTTGACATAACTAATAAAACTAAAAATACTCATGGCTTTTAAAATAGATTCTGTTGTAGATGAACCGGTAGCAGTATTAACACTGGTAGGAGAGCTTGACTCTCTGTCGGCAAGAGTTTTCCAGACGGAAATTGAAAAACTTTCAACCAAAACGATTTCAGTATTGGTGCTGAACATGGAAAAGCTGGACTTTATGTCGTCGGCTGGCCTTCGTGTGCTTATTTTTTCAAAACAAAAAATAGGTGTTGGTCTTAATATCATTATCGTAAAGCCACAGGAATTGATTGTTGACACGCTTGAAAAAACAGGCCTTCACCACAGCGTAACTATTGTCGATCAATATCCAGAATAGATCCTATGGGCATGGAAACCAGAAGTTTTCCGGGTAATGTAGATTCGCTGGATCCTTTGCGGGAACACATAGGAGCGCTTGCGCAACAGGCGGGATTATCCAAAAAATCTACTTACAATCTTAAAGTGGCTATCGACGAGATCGCCACCAATATCATCTTGTATGGTTATCAAAGTGAGAAGATTGATGGGACTTACCGGTTACTGAGTGAAATCACGGAAAACGAACTGACCGTAATCCTGGAAGACGATGCCAAACCATTTAATCCTCTGGAAAATAAACTTCCGGATGAACTTGATTTATCACTTCCGTTGGAGGAAAGAGAAATCGGAGGGTTGGGTATCTTTCTGACAATCAATGGGGTTGATGATTTTTCATACGATTTCTCGACAGGTAAGAATCGGAACAAATTTGTCATGAAGGTGGCTTAGTACTGTGCTGTATCCATTAATATGCCAGGTCCGACATAAAGCAGTTGAACAAACACAGATATCAGGAGGCAAAGCAGTTTTCACATCTCCTTTATGAATAGACTTTAAATTTAGTATGGTCGATATAACTACACTTTCTAATCCTTTTCCCGGGCTAAGGAGCTACGAGTACGAAGACCATTCCTTATTTTTTGGCAGGGAATCGCATATCCAGGAGTTGAGGAATAAACTCCTGGATGCGCGTTTTCTTGCATTAATCGGGTCGTCCGGAAGTGGTAAATCCTCTTTGATCAAGGCGGGATTGATACCTTCTTTGGAAAATGCCCAACAGGTAAAAGAAGATTGGAAAGTGATCGTGTTCCGTCCGGGTGGAAATCCGGTCAAAAGCCTGATTGCTGCTTTGAAAGTAAATCTCAGAAGAGAAGATCTGAGCTGGGAAAACCGTGATCTGGAAAAGGCCGAAAAATGGCTGCTTTCAGATCCAAAAGCTATTTTCGAATTACTGGAAATATTAAAGGGGAGAAAAATTTTACTGGTTATAGATCAGTTCGAAGAGATATTTCGCTTTGAATTCAGTGATACGCTGAGCCGGGAAAAGCTGCAAAGTCCTGCTTTTATCAATCTTTTACTGACACTGATCAATCAGCGTGAGCTGCCAATTCACGTGGTGATCACGATGCGTTCGGATTATCTGGATCATTGTACGGAATTTAAAGGACTTACCGAAGTCATCAACCGTGGTTATTATCTGCTTCCTAAAATGAATCAGGAAGAGATTAAAGAGGTAATTGTGCGGCCGGTAGAAACATTTGGCGCAACCATTGAGCCGGATCTGGTTAAAACGCTTCTACTAAAACTTGCTGAAAATCCCGACTTTTTGCCGATTCTTCAACATGTGCTGATGCGTATGTGGGACCGGTGGAAACTTACCAAAGCGGCTACAAGTCCTATTTCGCTGGTAGAGTATGATGCTATCGGGAAAATGGAGCAGTCGATCACGCTGCATGCAGAGGAAATATTTACCCGGAGACTGGATGAAAAGAGAAGAATTGCAGCCGCAAAATTATTCAAAACGCTTATTGTTTTGGGGCCAAGTGATACCCCATCGCTTAGGCCGACATCACTTAAAGAAATAGAAAAAATTTCAGGCGTTCCTGATTACCTTTTGATTGATGTAGTACTTGTTTTTCGTGAAAACGGCGTATCATTTTTAACCCCAAGACCGGGCGTTAAAATCGACAGTGATTCTATCATCGACGTTGCAGTTGAAAAAGTACTGACACTTTGGGACCGGTCACGTATCTGGATTGAAGAAGAACTTGAATCCGCCAAATTATATAAACAGCTAAGTTATTCGGCCACGCTTTATCAGGATGGAAGAACCGGACTTTGGGTGAATCCTGAACTTCAGGTAGGTTTGAAATGGCTGAAAGAAAGCGAGCCCACCATTGAATGGGCGCAGCGTTATGACCCTTTTTTCGAAAGGGCCATCAACTTTCTGGATTACAGTAAAAAACAATACGATCAGGAAGTTCAGCATAAGGAAGACCGTCAGCGAAGGGAACTTCGCAAGGCCAGGACTTTTGCAACTGTGCTTGGTGTGAGTTCATTAATTTCTTTGCTTTTTTTGATCGTGGCCATGGTGCTTCGTACTCAGGCTGAGCAAAGTGAAAAAACAGCTTTGGATAAGGAAAGTCTGGCATTGACAGAACGTAAACGTGCTGAGGATCAGACCAAGGAAGCCATAGCGCAGAAAAAAATTGCTGAACAGCAAGGCATTATCGCCGAGCAGCAGAAAATATTAACGGAAGAACAAAAGACAATTGCCGTCCGGGAACAGGAAAAAGCGATTAATGAGAGTGTAGCTGCCAAGGCCGCCAGAAAACTTGCGGAAGAACAAAAAATTCAGGCGGATAACGCCCAGCGCATCGCGGTGCAGTCGCAAAGAGAAACGGAAGTGCAAAAGGAGTTTGCGGTTGGTGCAAAAAATGAATCAGAGCGTCAGAAAGTGAATGCTCAAAAAGCTCAGAAAGATGCAGAAAAGTCAAGAAACGACGCTTTACGGCAACGATCAAAAGCGATTGCAAGATTTATAGCGATCCAGTCCAACCAGATGCCGGCAGCCGATGACCTTGCTGCACTTTTGGCATTGCGTGCCTATGACTTCAACATAAAAAACGGTGGTGAAAAAGAAAATCCTGACGTGTACGCAGCACTTTCAAAAGCAGCAGGAGCCAAAGCTACGCTGCTGGGCCATAATGATGTTGTGCGTGTGATAGCCGAACCGGAAAAATCGAATAATTCAATCTTCGCCAGTGCAGGGGATGATGGCGTTCTGAATTTGTGGAATTACACCGCAGCATCCAACCGGCCGATACCACTTAAAAATCCTAAGCAGACCTTTAAAAGTATCCGTTCCATAATCTTTACGCCGGACAACAAAACCATATTTGTCGGAACATCCAATGGTCAGATCGTGCGTTGGGATAATCTTACAGCCGGTAGTTTGCCAACCAAAACGCTGATTGCTCAGGACGGCATGGTCATTAATCTGTTGATCCGTAATGAGGACGGAAAACCAAGACTGATTTCAACAAGTTCAATCGGGCAGATCAGACTTTGGGATATTGCGGATAAAAAGCTGGAAGTGCTTAAAAATGTAAATCTGGGTGTGGATCTCTCCACCGTTGAAGCAAGCCCGGATGGGAAATACCTTTTTTATGCAACCGGAAAGGAACAGATTATTCGTATCGAAACAGCTGATATTACCAAGAAACCAATTAGTTATGATTTCAGCCGGGTGAGAGGGCGCATTTCCACCATGGCTTTCAGTCCGGACGGTTCTCAGTTATTTCTGGGCAGTTCGACCGGCGCTTTATACTCGGCAAAGATGAAATCCGGCGAACCCGTTCTATCCACATTAACTGGTTTTCAGGGAAGCCATACCTCAGGAATTACAGGAATTGCCGTGAATCCGGATGGCAGCCGGGTGGCAACTTCCAGTTTCGATTCAAAAATTAAAATATGGAATCTTGAAGAGGATTTGTCCAAGCAGCAACCTGTGGTATTGAACGATTTTAATTCCTGGGTATTAAATCTGCGGTTTACCCACGATGGTAAAAAATTAATCGCTTCCGGTGCGGATAAAACGGTACGTATCTGGGACATTAATTCGGCGTCATTATTCAATGAAGTATCCAAAAAAGTAGCGAGGGATTTAACCGAAGAAGAATGGGATAAATATATAGGGAAAGACATTCCCTACGAGAAATTATCACGCAGCGTAAGATGAAAAACTTTACTATGAAAAACAGACTGGTCTTTTGTGTTTCCCTGATTCTGCTGATTTCTTCGGCAAAAGTTTGGGCACAAAATGATTGTGACGCTTCGGTCATTATCCCGGAAGCAGATCGGAAATATAGAAATGGAAATTTTGATGAGGTTTTTGATATACTGATGCCTTGTCTTAAAAACAGATTTTCGGCAAACGCGCAGGTTCAGGGTTATAAGATCATGGCCATGAGTTATCTCGCGCTGGATTCCCTTCCGCAGGCTGCGGCGGCTGTGAGAAATCTTTTGATTGCCAATCAAAATTACGAACCGGAATTCTCGGCCACACCACAATTTAAGGAGTTGGTAACCCAGCAAAAAGATTTGCAGGAAAGGATCATTCAGATTACTTCTGTTTCTAAAAAAGCGGAAAATTTGTTGCAGGTGCCGGCTACGGTTACAGTCATTACAAAAGAGGATATCACCAAAAGAGGATACCGGGATCTTACCCAGATGCTGAACGACCTTCCCGGATTTGACGTGATTCGCGGCAACGGGCCTTCTTATGTAACTTTTTATCAAAGAGGATACAGATCAACTTCAAATGACCGGTCCATTTTGCTGGTTGATGGCGTTGAGGAAAATGATTTGAATTCGGATAACATTCCTATTTCCCGCCAGTATGCCTTATCAGATATTGAACGGGTTGAAATTATTTATGGTCCCGCTTCCACCATGTACGGAGCCAACGCCTTCATGGGCGTTATCAATGTGATTACCAAAAAGTATCTCGATAAGGGTTTGCCGGAAGGAAAAAGAGTTGCAGTATCGGGAACCGGCCAGGTTCGCTATGGTTCACTTAATACAAAAATTTTGGACGGCGTAGTTTCTATCCGCTCAAAAGATATTGCGGTTTCCGTTACGTCACGCTATTTTTCTTCCAATGAAATGGATCTTTCCAAATATCCGGAATGGAATTATGATCCGCGTACCGCTGCGGATTATACCACCCAGCAGAACGTCAACGGCGCAACACTTGCGCAGCAATATATCACCAATAACAAGCTGACGACCTTATTCCCTAACAGCAATTTATACGAAGTGAAGTACGATGCTGGCGGAGCGGTAAATGGATTAAGTCTTACTGACGCAGGAAAAGCAAAGGCGGCAGAGCTGGACAACGGAACCTTGTTCGGAGCGAATGTGAATGGAAAAACGGTGAAATTCAGCGACGCTTCCAAAAACTTTTTCATACGGGCAAAAGTTGAATTTAAGGATTTTACGATTTCTTTCATCAACTGGAAAACGGATGAAGGTGCAACACCCTGGTATACCAATAAATCGCGGATAGTAACAGATGATTTGTCGCGCTGGGTGGCTAATAATAAAGCATTTTCGCTGACCTATAATAAATTTATCAATGACAAAGTCCAGATTCTTAACCTGACTTCATACCGGCTTCATGAATTGAAAGGTGCCACCAATCTGCCAACATACAGAGGGTATTATAATGGCAGTTACGGGATCGTCGATTTGCTCAATCAGAGAAAACCAACTTATTCCGTCCCATACTGGTACCGGGTTTCCAACCAGTTAAGAAATGAGTTCCGCGTGCTTTGGACTCCATTTGCAAAACTGGATATCAACAGCGGACTGGAAGTTCGGAATAGTATCATCCAGGCCAACTACATCACTTCACTCACACCAGATCCTTCCCAAACAGGCCGGCCGGATTCTACACTTGCAGGTGGAGATAATTTCCGGGTTTTTGATATCGGCGTTTTTAGTCAGGCCACATACAACTGGACGGATAACCTGAAAATGGTGCTTGCGTCGAGGCTTGATTATAACCAGATCCGCACGAGTGGTGGTTATGGGGCTGTTTTCAATCCAAGGGTCAGTTTAATTTATTCCAAAGGAAAATTCGTATTCAAAGGAATTTATGCAGAAGCGTTTAAAGATGCTTCCTATCTGCAAAAATTCGCAACGACCAGGGAGCGGCTTTTGAATAATCCAACCTTGCAGCCTGAGCGTGTGAAAAATATTGAAGGCAGTGTTTATGTGAAACTGACCAAAAATCTGTCGTGGATCGCGACGGCATATCTGGCCAATTATAGCAACGCCGTAGGCCTGGCCGCCGCCGTGACACCCGCCGGTGTTAATACCACCCAGTTTCAGGCGCTCGGAAAGCAGCGTATCATGGGCATCCAGTCGGAGGCGAAATATGATGTAAAGAAATTGCATTTATGGGGGAACTTCACTTTTACAAATCCAAGAGATCTAAGCAAAATTGAAGGTCAGAAAGTACGGGTGAGTGATATTGCCAGTTTTACTACCAATATCGGCGGTGTTTGGGAAGCATACAAAAACCTGGATATCAGTGTTACCAACAACTATGTCAGTAAGAGGAAATCCGGGGCGGGTACCTCAGGAAGCAGCAACCCGATCACAAGTTTTGACGCGATCTATTTATTGAACTCAGCCATTACCTATAAGAATTTTTATAAGGGAATGAGTTTGCAGCTTCAGGTATCCAATCTTTTGAACTCGGAATATTTTGTGCCCGGTATCCGGGCGGCAGAGGGCGTTACCTCTGCTTCGCGGTATCCTCAGGAAAGAAGAACCATTTCATTCGGACTACTTATTGACACGAATTAGTAACAGTGACCAACCTATGAATCTTTCAGTAAGCACTCCTTTTATCATGAATAATAAACCACAACGTCGCATTTTCGATGACGAGGAATTCCGGTTGTCGAAAATTTCATACCCCGATAAAATTGACGAAATGGGCGCGTTGAGAGTTCATGCATGGAAACATGAACAGGGAATTAGCCAACAGTTTTTCTCAAACAGCACATGGATCGATGAATTTGATGAAAATGCACACCACTGGATCATTACTGTTAAAGGACATATCGTTGCCTCGGCCCGGATGAGTTTTCATGAGTCCTATGCGTCGATACCGCATTCAGAACTTTTTGATGAAAAGGAGCTGGGGATTTACAATCATGGTCCGTTTGCATCTATCAACCGGCTGGTCGTTGATCCTGACTATCGGGGAAAAGGATTTTCTTCTGTTTTGGATGAAGCCAGGGTTGACTTTGCAAGACAACAGGGAATTAAAGTGATCATTGCGCAGCCGATTGAATCCAGAATCAGATCATTGGAAGAACTTGGTTTTTTATTGATCGGCAAAATAAAACCTCTATATCAAATGCCGGAAAGACAACTTTATTTTATGGTAAACGACTTATCTCTGAATAAATAATGTGGAAAAATAGGTCTGTTTTAAATTTATTAAAAATCAAACAGGGAGAAGAAAACCTCGTGTTCCTGCTGATTGGCTACTCCTTTTTTATGGGAGGAGCCACGGCGGTATTCTACACGATCGTCGTCTCTTCCTTTTTAATAAATTTCGAAAGCAGCTTCCTTCCATATGCCTACATCGCCGGCGGTATTCTGGTTTATCTGGTTGGTATGTTTATCGGTAAACTGCAAAAGATGATCACCTCAGAAAAGCTGGGTGAAGGGATGCTGATATCGCTGATTTCATCCATTGTTATCCTTTTAGTGCTGTATCAGATTACCGGAAATAAATGGGTTTTTTTTGCTCTGTTCATCTGGAACCGCTTTTTTGTTCTTGTTAATGGTGTCACATTCTGGGCGATTGTCGGGAAACTTTTCAATTTTCAACAATCCAAAAGATTATCCGGACTGATCAATACTGGTGAGGTGATTGCTTCTGTTGTGGCTTATTTGTCGATGCCACTGTTGATCAAATTTTTGAATATGAATTTTCTGCTGATTTTTGTCGTCGTATTATTGATGGCATGCAGTTATTTAATTCATACCATCCACCGCAATTATTTATCACACGACTTAAACAAAGTAAAGCAAACCAGCGAAATAAAGGAACATACCAAACCGGTTGAAAAACTTGATAAAGGTTATTACAAAGTCATTTTTATTCTCGCCGTGCTTCCGGTTTTCGGATTGTTTTATGTTGAATATATTTTCTTTACCGAATCCCGGGTTATTTTTCCCAACAAAGAATCACTTGCCAGTTTTCTCGCAGTCTTTTTCGGGATATGTTCAATTGTCGAGTTCTTTATAAAATCGTTTTTCTATAACCGTCTGCTGGCCAAATATGGTATGCGCATCGGTATAATCATTTTACCGGTCAGTCTGGCATTCAGCTTTTTACTGGCTGTTGTATATGGTCTGAGCAGCGGGCCTTCGGCTATCTTTTTTGCTTGTATTGTGTTAGCGCGCTTCTTCCTGAGCGCAGTACGAAAAGCCATCAGCGATCCCGTTTACCAGATTTTATACCAACCCATACCGGCAGCTTTCCGTCTTAAAATTCAGGGGAGGATTGAAGGCCGGGCCAAATCTGTAGGCGGACTTCTTGCGGGTGTAATACTTCTGATATTGCATAGACTTTCTATTGTGGATGACGTCGCACTTTCTATTGTTTTTCTGGCTGTGACCATGTACTGGATATTCACTTCCGTCAGAGGGCAGGGGGCATATAAACAGATTGTGCGGGATAAAGTGTTCATCATTCCGGAAAAACCGGTTTACAAGGTTGCCGAGCCGCAAATAGCTGAGGAACATCCGGCTGATTACGAAGAGGTTCTTGAACTTACTTCCTCGTCCAACGGATCGGATCGTTACAGGGCCGCCTACAATCTGGGTCGTTCAAACCGTTTCATGTCTTATAAATACCTGATTCCGCTTTTACAGGATAAGGATCCGCATGTCCGGGAAGTTGCCATCGTTGCTTCCGGTGAACTGAAACGGGAAGAGTTATGGCCTTATTTGTTCGAACAACTTGATCAGGACAGGTTTTACACAATGGCTTCGCAGGCCCTGGTCAAATCAGGTACGCCGTTGTTGAAACAGATCGAAAGGTCTTTTGCCAGCCGTTCAGAGGGGAAATTATTTCAAATCAAACTGCTTGAAATAGTAAAAGGAATAGGTGGCTCAGAGGGTATAAGATTCTTGCGTAAAAATATTGCTAATCCTAACCGTTATATCAAAGAAAAAGTAACGAGCTCGCTGCGTGATCTGGGATACAAAGCAACCGTGCTGGAACAGACCTATTTTTTGCAGGAATTTGATGATTATGTGGCCAGTTATGTCTGGGTTCTGGCGGCTCAGGCAGATCTTTTCAATGACTATGAGGAGGACAGTCAGTTAATGATTGTTTTGGAAAAAGAAAAAGAACTGATCATGCTAAAGGCTTTTACAGTGCTTGAAGTGCTTTATGGCTCCAAATTTAATGTAATCGTTTTGCTTGATGGCGATCAGCAGGAAGATGTGCGGGATTACCTGATTGAAATTGCCGATCTGATGCTTCCTGAGGATGTCAAAAATAAATTACTGCCTTTTCTGGAAAGCACTACGCTGCATGAAATGCTGAACCGTTACCAGGAAATATTCCCTCAAAACCAGCTGACAGTTGAGGAACGGTTAAAAGATATTGTCAACAAAGATTACACGCGCATATCCAGATGGACAAAATCTATCGCTATGCTCGAACTGAAACACTATTCATCGGAAAGCGTCACGCCATTGCTGGTATCCAACGCGCTATCATCTTCAAAAGTGGTTTCCGAAACGGCTTTTTACATTTTGCGTATTGTCAATCCGAAACGTTTTTCTGCTTTATTCAAAATAATACATCAGAAAAAGGATGATTTTCACAAAGCGATTATGGAGCCTCTGGACTGGCTTTCCAGTGAGGAAGATTTGTTGATCAGCAAACTTCGACGGCTTCGTGGTATGGAGCAGCTTGGAGTACTTTCAAACGAAAATCTGCAAAGGATTTTGCTTCACTCGACTTACTTCAATGTGGAAATGGATGACGTTACTGACCTCAGGAAATTTACAAATGACAGAGAAGTTTCTCTGATTGTGACTTACGGAAAACTCGTTTTTTCAGGGCAGAATCATGTAGTGAGCGGTGATATCTGGGATATTACGGAACATAGAAAACGGGGAATTGTGATGATCCCCAACGCAATGGCAGATTCAGAATTTTATATTGTCGAAACCTATATTCTGAGAGATTTGTCCGTTGAGATGCAAAGAAAAACGGCCGTTGTTGCCTGATGAAATTTGTGACTTTTGATATTATATTTTACTAAAATGAAAGTAACAAAACTGGTATTATTGATTGTGATTTTGTGCAGGGTAAGCTTTTTTAGCTTGTCTGTTAAAGCGCAATCCAGCTTTTCCCGGGAAAGTGAAATGGGGCATCCTTTGTCCAAGGTGTACGTACCAGCTGACTATAATGCGCATGGACAGAATTTTTCGATCACACAGGACAAATCCGGAATCATTTACCTGGCAAATTTTGCCGGCGTTTTGGAATATGACGGCGTAAACTGGAAAACGATCCTTACTGAAAATATCAGCCGGGTGTCTTCCTTACTGACTGATAAAACGGGTCGGGTGTTGGTAGGTGCAAACGGAGAATTTGGTTATCTGGGATATGATTCTTTGGGCGTACACAAATTTATCAGTTTGTCCAGGCACATGAAGCAAAAAATCGGACCGGTTACCCAGATACTGGAAATGCCGGATGGGATTTACTTCATTTCCTCAGATGCCTGGTTTATTTGGGACGGTAAGAAGGTAAGAATCCAGAAAAATTCTTTCCAGACCTCCACCGCCTTCGGTTTAAATGGTCGCATTTTGGTTTACAGCCGTAATAATGGTCTGCTTTCTGTGCGAGGTAAATCGGTCACTACTGTTGAAAAATCACCGGACGTACCTGTGTTGCTGGATGTAGTATCTCTGGTGCCATTGAATAATGATGCAGCGTTGGTGGTCACAACGAATCAGGGTATTTTCAAACTTGTCAATAACCGGCTGTACGTCCTGAGCGGAGATGCAAATGAACAGCTGATAGCCAACAAAGCAACCTACGCAATAAGGTTAGTAGATAACAGCATTGTAGTTAGTATGCTGACCGGCGGCCTGTTGGTGATTTCCGAGCAGGGGAATTTGTTATATCCGTTGTTGCCTGGCGGAGGTATTCAGGATAGTCAGGTTAGCTTTCTTTTCAATGACCGGGACGGATATCTTTGGTTGGCGTTGAATGATGGTATCGGAAAAATGAATATTCCTTCACCCATTTCCCGTTTCGACAGCAGCAATGGATTAAAAGGGGAGGTAACTTCCATCTGTCGTTTTGATGGCAAACTCTATGTCGGAACATTGTATGGATTATATTATATCGACAACAATTATGTAAAGAAAATCGACAGCTTCCAGGGAAGTGTTTTAGCCTTTGAAAAATTTGGCAATGCGCTGATGATTGCCACAAATCGCGGTGTTGTATTGTGGCAACCCGGTTCGGGAATCCAAAATCTGACTAACGAATTTGCTCTTTCGGTAGCCATATCAAAAACCTATCCCAACAAGGCATTTGTAGGTTTGCAAAATGGTCTGGAAGAATTGACCAGATCAGCTTCGGGCTGGACTGTTACAAAAGTTAAAGGGGTTGATGAGCAGATCGTCGGGATCAGGGAAAACGCAAATCAGGTTTGGCTTGAAACTTTGTCTAACGGCCTCATGAAGTGGGATCGTCAGACCGGCCAAGTGAAACGTTATACAGAGCGGGAAGGCTTGAAAAGTCCGCTTTATAATAAAGTGTCGGGCTACAATGGGAAAATCATTGTTTCCAACAAAGACGGGATTTTTGTTTATAAACCGGAAAAAGATCAATTTGGACCATTCAATATTCTGAACGATAAACAGGACGTTGCCAATTCCTGGTACGATCAGTTGATTGAAGATGATAACCAGAATATCTGGGCTACGCGGGGCGATAAAAGAGAAATTGCTTTCTTTAAAAAGAAGGCAGGTGTTAACCTTTCTTTCACCAAAATCCAGCAACCATTCAAGCCGGTTTCCGGAATTTCGTTCCAGGTGATGTATCCTGATAAGGATCAGGTTGTTTGGGCCGGAGGTGATCAGGGCCTGTATCGTATGGATATGAAGGTAACCCGAAATTACTTTCATAAATATCCGACTTTGATCCGGGAGTTATCATCCACAAATGGAAAATTAATTTCCGGCGGGCTTGTTTTCTCAGATTCATCAAAGGGTGGAAAACGGACGGAAGTGCTGGTGAATTTTGCCCAGAACAACATAGCGATCGAATATGCCTTGCCAAGTTACAACGTCAATCAGGAAATAGAATACCAGTTTTATCTTGAAAATTTTGATAAGAACTGGTCAGATTGGAGTTCGCTTACACATAAGGAATACAGTGGTTTACAGCCAGGTAAATATAATTTCAGGGTAAGGGGAAGAGACATCTACGGCAATATTTCTCAGGAGGCGGTTGTGCCCATCACCGTCAGCACGCCCTGGTTTATGACCTGGTGGATGATTGCTATCTATGCCGGAGTCTTCTCTTTATTGATTTATTATACCGTCCGCTGGCGACTTCAGGCGGTTATCCGTGAAAAACGTGGACTTGAAACCTTGATCCGTGAGCGGACTGAGGAGGTTGTCAACCAAAAAGAAGAACTCGAAAAGCAGTCAGAAGAGCTCTCTTCAACAAATGATCAACTGGAAAGAATTGATGATTTTGTAAAATCGATCAACGGCGAGGTTAATACGGGGAAACTGTTTCAGCTGGTACTGGAACGTCTGTGCCTGTTTCAAAATGTGGATAGTGCATCGGCTTTGGTGCATAGTAAATCGTCTGATTCTTACCAGTTTATCGCGATGGCCGGCACAGTTGATCTGGATAGCGTGAGTGATGTAAAACTTTCCTACGCGCAGGCGGCGCAGCGATATATTGACAATGGCAAGGAGGTTTTTGAGGATATTTTCCTTAAAAATAATTTCACGTACGAAAACCTGAATAGTTCCATTGATGATATTTATGCCCCTAAGTCCCTGATCACTATTTTGATACGGGTTGAAGGGGCTGTAAAAAGTTTTATCACGCTGGAAAACATGGACCACGAAAATGCTTTTGGCGACCGGGATTTCCATATGGTAAAAAACCTGAAAGAACATTTGATCGGTGCCTATATCAAAACGAGTATTCTTGAAAACCTTGAAAATACGCTCACGAATCTGAAATCAACGCAGCAGGAATTGATCAGGCAGGAGAAACTTGCGTCAGTCGGGCAGTTGACAAAGGGGATTGTCGACCGGATATTAAATCCATTAAACTATATCAACAATTTCTCCCAGTCATCGAAATCCTTATTACAGGAAATTGAAGAAGTCACTGAAAAATATCAGGATGGATTTACCGAAGACGATCAGGATGATCTTGGAAGCGGCGTAGTAATGCTTAAAAAAAATCTCGAAAAAATTTACGAACACGGAGCGAGTACAACCCGTATCGTAAAGGATATGCAGAAACTTCTGAAAGGGAAATCTACCGAATTCCTGATTACCGAGCTCAACCCATTTCTTGAAACAAAAGCTAAAACAGCCCTTGCCGAAGTGCTGGCCGACTACAAAGGCTGCGAACTGCATATTGATTTTGATCTTTATAAAATGCAGGTAAAAGTTAGTCTTTTGCCGTACGAGTTCACGGAGGTTTTGCAGAATCTTATCAGTAATGCCTGTTATGCGGTTATTGAAAAAAGTAAAACCGTTAAAGATTACGTTCCGCAGGTATCTATCAAGACTAACAAAACCAGGGAGGGGATTTGTATACAGTTTCGGGACAATGGAAAAGGAATTCCGCAAAAAGAAATCGAGCAGATTTTCAGCCCCTTTTTTACTACCAAACCCACCTCAAAGGGGACTGGTTTAGGCCTTTACATGAGCAAGGACATTGTCCAGTACCACAAAGGAGAAATGTCAATAAATTCGGAGGTCGGCGAATTTACAATAGTAGAAATTCTATTGCCGGTCATCATCTAATACATTCATCGAACCTACTTACACTTAACAATACCTATTATGGAGCAGCAACAAGATAACCATGCAGATTCTCCGCCTACGGAAACAAGTCTCCATACCGGGATTGAAGAATTGAACAAAGAAATTGAAGCATATCAACAAAAAATATCAGAATTGAGTAAGCTGGCTGATATTGGCCAACTGAGTGCTGGCATACTCCATGAGATAAAGAACCCGGTTAGTTTTGTGAATAATTTTTCAAGGTTATCGCAGGGACTGGTGGAGGAACTGGAAGAACTTTTAGACAAACCTGCTGAGGAAGTTAGTGAAGATGACAAGGCCGATCAAAAGGATTTGCTGGAAGCACTTTCGAAAAATCTTGTAAAAATTAATGAAAACGGAAAAAGGATCGAGCGTATCATTCAAGGTATGCTGTTGCAGACACGGACAGACGGCGCATATCTGGAACCAACCGATCTGAATCAGCTGCTGGAAGAATTCAGCAAACTGGCCTATCAGGGTGCCCGCTCAGAAGACAAAGAATTTAACGTGACTTTGAAATATGATCTGGATCCTTTGATTAAAGAAGTGAAACTATCGCGGGGTGATTTTGGTCGGGTGATACTGAATCTGGTTAATAACGCCTGTTATGCGGTGAATGAGCGGGCTAAAAGACAAATTGAGAAGTATGATCCGTTCATCAAAATCACAACGAAAAAACGTAATGACAAAATAGAGGTCCGGTTTGAGGATAATGGAATTGGTATCCCGGCTGATATTGTATCAAAATTATTTCAACCTTTTTTCACAACAAAACCACATGGAAAAGGCACAGGTCTCGGACTTTCGCTGACTTACAGCACCATCGTGGAAACACATCAGGGCACTATTGAAGTTGCTTCTGAATTAAATGAGAGAACGGAATTTCTAATTGTAATTCCGGCATAATAAACCCTGATTTTTTAAATACTCATAAAAAAACTTCACAATAATGGCAATCCGAATATTAAGTGTAGACGACGAGCAGGATATGGAAATGCTGATTCTTCAGCTTTTCAGAAAACAGATCAGAGATAAAAAATATGAATTTGTTTTCGCAAATAATGGTATAGAAGCACTCGAAAAGTTGGAGGAAGTGGGTGACGTTTCGTTGATATTGTCCGATATCAATATGCCCGGAATGGACGGTCTGACCTTTCTGGCCAAGATTAATGAAAAACAAAATCCTTTGTTGAAATCAATCATGGTTTCGGCTTACGGCGATATGGACAACATCCGCACCGCAATGAACCGCGGCGCTTTTGACTTTGTAACCAAACCGGTCAATTTTGAAGATCTTGAAATTACGATAAGCAAAACGGTGGAGCATATCGAAATGCTGACAAGTCTCGAAAAGGGAAGAGAACAGCTGATTGCAATACAAAACGATCTGAGCGTGGCAAAGGAAATTCAGCTTTCGATGCTTCCAAAAACGGTTCCGGCAAATATCGGAAAAGCAGGCATCGATCTTCATGCATTTTTACAGCCCGCCAAAGTGGTAGGAGGGGACTTGTATGATTATTTCATGATGGACGAAGACCGGTTATTTTTTATGATCGGAGATGTTTCAGATAAGGGGATTCCTGCCGCACTTTTCATGGCCATCACCAAAGCTATTTTTAAAAGCCAGTTTTCTAACAGAAATGGTGATAGTCTGGTGCAGAAGGTGAAGATTGTTAATGAGTTTTTGTGTGAGGATAATTCCATGTTTATGTTTGTCACTGCGTTTATTTGTATATTAAATACAAAAACAGGAGTGGTGGAATATGTTGATGCTGGTCATGAACCACCAATTATCCAGCGCGCTGACGGCACGACCGAACTGGTTAAAAAGCAGGAAGGTATGGCTTTGTGTTTTGATCCGGAATATGAGTATGAATCAAGATTTCTGACGCTGAATGCAGGGGATAAATTTGTACTTTATACGGATGGTGTTACGGATGCAAACAATCTGAGCGGCGTACGTTACGGACTTCATCATTTGCAGGATTTCTTTACAACAGGTGAGGGCTCAACGCAAAAATCCGCCAAGGATATGAACGAAGTTACACTTTCAAGTCTGGTGGAATTCATTGGCCCTGCGACCCAGTTTGATGACATTACGATGTTGTCGCTGAGAGTAATGAATGGGGAATAAAAAGAATTCTATTTTTTTATTAAAAATCACGAAGTTTCATCTGTAAAAAGGTGAAAATTCGTGATTTTTTGCTTTAATAAAGACTTGTTGCAGGCTGGCTACGCATCATGGCCAGTTTATAGATTTCCTCATAACGCGGCTGAATTTCTGACCAGCAGAGCTTTTCAATCGCTGTGTTTTTCATGGTGCTTCTTGGGATGAAAGGATTTTTAACGAAGCTCTGGGTGAAATTATACAGCATTTCTGCAAGCTGGTAAGCAGCGCCCTCATCAGACCGAAACTTTCTGTCGAGTATATACATTTCTTTCTCCTCATGATTGGGAACATTGGCCTGAATGAATTGTCCAAATCCGGAAAGATTGCTCACAACGGTGGGAGTACCAACGACAACAGATTCCATAGGTGCATATCCCCAGGGTTGATACAGATCAGGAAATATTCCTAAATGACAGCCGGAGACAAACTCATTATAATCCATTCCTAATAATGAAGTGGCCCTTTCGATAAACTCATTATGGTAGACCACCTTGACAGCAGAATTTTTACTATTATCTAAACCGCATAAGCGGCAAAAATCGGTGATCTCGTCTTCATGAACCAGGTGGTGTGTCGCTACGGCTGGTAAATGTTGCTGTTTAAATCCGGCTACTGTCCTTTTCCATGTTTGCAGCAGATCATCGTCTAGTAATTTGTTGATATCAGGCAGAGCTGAGCCACCGTCATGTGTGACCGACGCATAGATCCTTGGCCCAAGTTTGGAACTGATTTTCATGCATAACTTCTGCATATGCTGATAGCGTGACCTGGCTTCCAGAACATCCGCCTTTATGGAATAATGCGGTCTTGGTGATACAATAAACAAAATAACCGTAATGCCGGAATCTGCTTCCTGTAATTTTTCATTAAGTTGTTCTATTGCTTTCAGCGTTATATCAAAACCTTTGTTTCTATATTCATAACGGCCGGAAGTGAAAAAATATAAGGTCTTTTCAGTATTGAATTGATAACTTGGAAAGAATAATCCCTTCACAAATTCATCGATCATCCGGCGGTATTTTTGATGTATTGTAAAGCTTTCATGGGGAAATCGCTGCTGAAAGTTTAGCCCATTCGGGATAATTACATCAGGACATCTGCCTAGAAAAATTTCGCATTCCGTAGCGCATTGCTGACTTACCGTTGTGAGGACATTCGCATGTAAGGCAGCAGCTTTTTCTATTCCTGCGGGTGCTTCAATATTGTAATAGGCAGCTTTTTCTTCTATGTTAAACGTGTGCAGTTTGTTGTAAAAATCATATTCATTTGGCGCGAGATATCTGCCTGGCACCGTCGCATGTGCAGTAAAAACGGTTGAAATTTTAATTTTGTCATTATGGAGCTGGGGAAGACAACTTGCTGACATCCACTCGTGAAAATGAGCAATCAAATCCTGGTCCTTATTAGAAAAATTTCTAAGTGTAGTAAAGAAAATCCGGACAATTTCGCCAAAAGAAAGAACCTGATCAGTGAGCGCATCTGCACGGATTGAAGAGATTTTATGATCATCCCATAATTTTGTTTTTACCTGGTTCAGATCTATTAAATGACTGTTAGGATTATATAAAATCACCAGTGGGCGGGAGGATTGTAGAAGCCAGTAACCCAGATGGATTTCATAACCCATATCGCGCATAAGCAATATTGTTTTACCAACAGGACATTCCCCTGTTACTGCCACTGCTTTAAAATCCAGCCGGGCGATATCCGGAAAATAAGGTCCGAGAAGATAATAATTATCTTCCCGGACGTCCATCACAGCGGGAATTTTAGACTTGATAAATGTATAAATCCCACCTATTTGATTACATATTTCCCATGCAACTTCAAATAAGATTGTGTTAGGTTTCAAAATGACGGAGGATAGAAAAATGTTGAGTTTTAAAAGAGGGTACAAGTGTGTATATTGAGAAAACAGGTCAGATTATGACAGAATTTTCAAACGAAAATAATTACAATTATAAACGGGATTCTTACATTAAAGTCTAAACCGAAAAAATCAGGTTTGAAGCTTCCTAAAATGTATTTGAGCCAAAAAAATACCCGTCCGACTGTAAAAGCTGAACGGGTATTTTTATCTGATTATAAAACGCTACTTCTTCTTTTCAGGAACATTTGCTCCTGCCTTACGCGCTTCTGACAAGCCGATCGCAACGGCTTGTTTCTTTGACGTTACTTTCTTGCCTGTGCCGGTTTTCAGCTTTCCTTCTTTTTGTTCATGAAGTGCAGCTTGCACTTTTTCACCGGCTTTTTCTGAATATTTAGCCATTGGATTTTATTTTAAATCGTTCAACACAATCCTTCTCCCAAAATCTAGATTATGATATTACCACCGTTTTGAACCGCGCTTATAGCCTGTTCTGCAACTTCTGAATGCAGCGGTTTTCCAGCAATAAACCGGATCAGATCATCATTCAGCCTTTCCTTTTCTGTAATAAAAAGTCCGTGTGGTGCATTTTCATAAACAATATATTCTGCGGCCGGCATCAATTCTGCTGTCCTTTTTCCACTCACTTCAATAGGAACCGTTTTATCAGCATCACCATGAATAATCAAAGTTGGCACATTGATCACTTTCAGATCTTCTCGGAAATCCGTTTCGCTGAATGAGCGGATACATTTGCTTGTAGCACGGCCGGAAGCCTGCAAAGCCAGCATATTATGCCAGGTCATAATTTCATCGCTCACATTAGGACTCAGGAACGAGTTACCATAAAATCCCTTTGCAAATTCTGCCAGAAATTTTGGACGGTCATCTTCCGAAGCCGTTACAAATTCGTCAAACATTTCCTTTGGCAGACCATCCGGGTTGCTTTCTGTTTTCAACATAAAGGGTACCACAGAACTGATAAAAACTACCTTTGAAATTCTTTGATCACCATATTTCGACATATAACGAGCAACTTCCCCGCCGCCCATGGAGAATCCAACAAGCGTGACATCGTGCAGATCAAGTTCTTCCAAAACTGCATTTAAATCACCTGCCAGCGTATCATAGTCATAACCTTCCCATGGTTTATCTGATTTTCCAAAACCGCGACGGTCATAAGCGATGCAACGCAAGAAATGTTTTGGCAAAACATTCAATTGATATTCCCACATTTCACTGCTCAATGGCCATCCTGAAATAAATACAACAGGTTTTCCATGTCCAATATCCTGTACGTACAGATTTACTGGTTTATCCGAATTTCCTGAATTTGATTCGATGAAAGTCATAACGATTTAGAATTATTTAGTTTGAAAGTTTGATGAAACGGCACAGGATGAGAGAATTCCAAACTGCCGTAGTAACCTAAATAAAATAATCGTTCCAAATATTTTCTTCGGACACAAATCCTGTTTTGCATCAACCATAAAGAAAATAAAAGCCGCATGGAAGACAGAACTTCCATGCGGCTGAGTTAGATAGATAATTTCTTTTTTAGCTGCTGATCAACACTTTATAAGATTTTTTGCTGCCATTAACATACTGCAATGAGACAATGTAAATACCGGCCGGAAAACGTGAAACGTCAATGACGGCACTCGATTTTTTGTCAGATTTATAAGCGTATGAGCCTGCTCGCCTCCCCGTTCACCAAGCTGGTGCACTTCGCCCATTTGTATAGGTGTTCTTCCTCTCACGTCCGGCAGCGCAAAGTTGACTCTCCCGTCACCTCCGAAAGTTGTTCCCAAAAGTGCAAATAATGCCTGATTCTGGTTTATAGCTAATAATTGTCCATTGGTCAGCGCCCAGCCTTTCGGAGCAAACTGAAAGCTCATAACTCTTATTTCAGCCAAAAACAGTTCTGCCATGATCGCTATTTTTATTATATTAAGTCAATGAATTAGAATACAGTCCGTGTTCTTACATGCTGTTAAAGGCAAAAACTCTGCTGTTTTTTTCATATAAAGAAAAGTCAACTTTTGCATCCTTTCCGTCGAATTTTACGATAAGCCGGAGTGATCCTGTTTTGGCCAGAAGTGTATTCGGAATCGTTTTTTCCGGAAGATTTTGAATCGGGGTCAGCACGTCTGCGAGTTGTTCACCAGTATATTTTTGAACCAGTTCAGGAAGGGCAGATGCAATACTTTCAAGATGAAATCCGGAAAATGAATTACAGTATTCCCGTTGGTTGGAAGTGTTTTTTCTAAAAAAAGAACAGCAATATCATTAATACAATCGTAAAAATTCTATTGACAGCTGTAATGAATAAAAGTTTGTAACTTTTATCTATAAGTATTGGATAATAATTTGAAAATCTGGTATTAAATAATCAAAAATAGAAAATCAGATTCAAATCCACCTGGTAGTATTTTGATTTAAATATCTGATTTCAAGATGATTGCCAGTACTGATCAATGTTCTCTGTCTTTTAATTCTATTGAATTAATTTACTTTTCCTCTAAACTATTCACGCAAAAACATTGAACTCTATCCCAGTTGTAAGCGCGCACTTTCTAATAATTCTATATTAAGTTTTCGATATTAAATAAATAAAATTATAATTAATTGTACATTAGGTTTAAAATGTTTAGTAATACTATATTTTGAATAGTAAAAGTTTCCTTTACAAAATTATAAGTTAGATTTTTACTTAAATTTTCAGGACTTGGAAGATCTTTACATTTATATAAACAGTATAATTACTCTGTCTGAGCAGGGATGGAGTGCCTTGAAAAAGGTTCTTAACTTGCGGCAAGTTAAAAAAGGTGAATATTTATTGCATGCAGGAGAAATAAGTGACGCGCTTTTTTACATCGAAAAAGGTTATTGCAGAGCTTATTATGATTACGATGGAAAGACGATCAATACCAATTTTTATTTTGAAACGGAATTTGCCACCAATATCAGAAGCATGAAATCCGGAGCCGGATCCGAATATTTTATCCGGGCTGAGGAAGAAATGCGTGTGATCGTTTTTAATAAAGATAAGCTTTACGAATTATTCAGCCGGTCTGTCGAGGTTGATACCATGGGTAGAAGATTGATGGAAGAAATTCTGGCACGACAGGAGCAGCAGGCGCATATTTTCAAGCTTGATAGTGCTTTGGAACGTTATAAATATATGTCCGGAATCCAACCACAAATTCTTGAAAGAGTTCCTCTGATACACATAGCTTCTTACCTCGGCATCAGTTTGCAGACCCTCACTGAAATTCACAATACCCAAAAATAATCTTACTCTTAAAGCCTGCTGATAAATTAGTATTGCTTTCCTAACAACCAGCCATTCCCTTCACTAAACATCCTGACGCAAAACTTCCAGGGGAGATTTGGATAAAATTCCACGGCTGTTAATTAATCCAATGATTACCGTCAGTGAGGAAACAAGCAAAAACAATAACAAAACCGGCAAAAGCTCCGGTTTGAATTCTGTTTCAAAAGTGAATTTTGCAAGTGCCCAGCTACTGAGTAATGCAAGTAAAATCCCGGTTAAGGAAGCCATCGCACCAAGGAAAAAGTATTCCAGAGCTGTGATAGCAAAAATCTGTTTCCGGCTTGCTCCCAAAGTCCTGAGCAAGACACTTTCCTGCAACCGCTGATATTTACTGATCAGTACGGATGAAATAAGCACTACAATTCCAGTCAGAATACTGAAACCAGCCATGAAACGGATAACAAAACCAATCTTGTTGAATAGGTCGTCAATCACTTTTAAGACCAGCGCAAGATCTATAATCGAGATATTTGGAAATTTTTGAACCAATGCCTGCTGAAACCTGGCTGAAACCTCAGCGGATGGCACATGCGTTAAAAGTACATGAAACTGAGGGGCATCTTCCAAAACGCCTGTTGGAAAAACAACAAGGAAATTGGTCTGCACTTCGGCCCAGTTAACATTTCTAGTGCTTGCCACATAAGTCTGCATGATGGTACCCTGAACATTGAAAACAAGTGTATCACCCAAATCCATATTACCTCGTTTGGCGAAACCTTCTTCTACGGAAACGGGAATTAGTTCAGACTTGGGATCATATTTTCCAATCCATTCACCCTGCACAATTTTTTCGGATGACGTAAGCGAATCCCGGAAAGTGACACGATATTCTCTGCCAAAAATACGTCGTGACTGTTCTTTGGAAGTATCGCTTTCAGCTGTCGCGGCACTTCGGGAATTGACCTGTTCAAGACGCATATTAACAATAGCAACTGTTTCATTGACAGGAAGTTTTTCCTGTTTTGCCAATGCTATCACTGCATCTTTTTGACTTGATTGAATATCAAATAAAACGATATTGGGTTTATTCCCGCTGGACGACAATTTGACACGATTTAAGAGAATTGTTTGCGTGAAAAACAAGGTGCAGATAAATAAGGTACCCAGGCCAATGGCAACGATCAGAATAATTGTTTGATTATTTGGGCGGAAAAGATTTGCTAATCCCTGACGCCACAGATAGCTCCATGAGGCCGGGAAAAATCTACGGACTAACCACATCAACAAAATTGCCATGCCTGTCAGCACGAGAAAAGATCCCAAAATTCCCGCTGTAAAAGAAAGTGCCTGTATCCAGTTTTGTGTCTGTAGATAAGAAAAACCAAGTATGAAACCGACGATCAGTATGTATACGATCCAGGTTACCGGATCCCTTTGTGATTTTCCGGTATCCGCCGTATTTCGAAGAACATTGAGTGGTGATATTTTCCTGATCGAGACCAAAGGCGGCATCGCAAAAAGTATTGAAATAATTAACCCAATACCAATACCCTGCCCGATTGCGGGCCACGACAGACCTGTGGTAAGTTCAAAAGGAAGGAAATCTTTGATAACAATCGGCAAAAACTGCTGAATAATACTTCCGAGAGCAGCACCCAAAACAGAACCAAAAAGCCCGATCCCGGCAATTTGAATGAGATAAATAAGAAATGCCTGATAACCTTTTACGCCAAGACACCGGAGAATGGCAATTGAATTAAGTTTTTCCCGGATATAAATATGAACTGCGCTGGCAACGCCGATACAACCAAGAAGCAAGGCGATAAAACCCACCAAAGCCAGAAATTGCGTCAGGTCTTTGAATGATCTTCCGGTATCTTCTTTTTGGCTTTGTACGGTTTTATGATCAAGGTCAGCAGCATCAAGTCTGGTTTCCAGAGTTTTAACCAGTTTCTCAACATCTGTTTCCGGTGCAAATTTGATATAATTCCGGTAAGCGATCCGGCTACCTTTTTGCATCAAACCTGTCTGGTCCAGATATTTCATCGGGATATAAACGGACGGTGCAACCGAACTTGTCAGTCCGGTTTGTCCAGGCGCTTTTAATAAAATTCCTGCTATTGCAAACGTTACTTCACCAACTTTAATAGAATCCCCAACCCTGGCTTCATATTGCAGCATAAGTGTTTGATCCACCAACGCTTCTTTTCCATTTCTAAATGTTTTCCCTGCACTTGTCGGGCTCGTTTCAAGTTCACCATAAAACGGAAAATCACCATCAAGAGCCTTCACCTGAGCCAGACGATTTCCATTATTTTTTGGAAATAAAATCATCGACGCAAAGCTTCTTTCTTCGGAACGTTTGGTACCTAGTGAATCGATCAGTTTTTTTGCTTTTCCGGTGACAGGCTTATTGCTGAAAAGTTCAAGATCAGCACCCAGAAGCGTAGCGGCCTGACTATCAATATTCTGTCTTAAATTATCTCCCAAAGAATAAATGGCGACCAGCGCAGCGATGCCCAGTACGATGGACGAAACAAACAGAAGTAACCTGGAACGGTTTCTCCTGCTGTCGCGCCAGGCCATTTGTAATAGCCAGGGAAAATTCAAGCCTTCGTTTTTATCTTCTGACGATGTTTCGGATGGGATCATTTTGTATCAGATTCACTATAAAAGGAAATGAAATAAATCAGGTTTCAGACAATCAGACCAGGTGTATCTGAAATGATTTTCCCCCCTTTTATTTTGATGATTCTTTGTGTTTTGGCAGCAAGTTCGAGGTCGTGGGTTACAACCACCAGCGTAGTTCCTGCTTCTTTATTAAGGTCAAAAAGCAGCTTCACAACTTTTTCACTCGTTTCAGCGTCCAGATTACCTGTTGGCTCATCAGCAAATAAAATTTGTGGTTTATTTGAAAAAGCCCTGGCCAGGGAAACGCGCTGCTGCTCGCCTCCGCTGAGTTGTGTTGGATAATGGTGACTTCTATCGGCCAGGCCGACTTTATCCAGCAAATCCAGTGCTCTTGGTTTTATATTTTTTTCGCCCCGAAGTTCAAGTGGTACCATTACATTTTCAAGCGCTGTCAAAGTCGGCATGAGCTGAAAGTTCTGGAAAATAAAACCGACATATTTATTTCTAACCGCTGCCAGCTGATCTTCACTCAACCCATCCAGACGCGTTTCATGCAGTTCTACTTTGCCGGAAGTTGAGCGGTCCAAACCTGCGCATAAGCCCAGAAGTGTAGTTTTTCCACTTCCGGACGGCCCCACAATTGACATGGTTGAACCAGCCTCAACGGAAAAACTGATATTATCCAGCACAGTAAGAGACCTGCTGCCACTTTGATAGATTTTACTAACCTGATCCAGATTCAGTATCGTATTCATTAAATTTTTCGTTGTTAAGATTTTCGGCAACCTTGTCGGCGTGATCTTTTTATCAAATAATCCAACCTGATCAACGCGCAGGAAATATAAAGTATTAATATTATATTTTTACATGTTGATTGCAGCCAATTGTAAAGATAGGCGGTATTAAATTGTATTTAAACCAAAATTAAAAAAGCTTAAACTGACAAGACCTGATCTATGAACAATCTATTTTCAATCGTAAGATTATTCGTTATAATTATAGTACTAGCCGCCTGTAACGGTAATAAAAAAACTGAACCAACTGAATCTGCAAAATCCGGAAAGGAGGAAACTGTCAAAAAAGGTAAAAAGACCATCTTGTTTTTTGGTAACAGCCTTACAGCAGGATATGGCCTTGACGATCCTTCGAAAAGTTTTGCCAGCCTAACACAACAAAGGATCGATTCGCTGGGTCTGGATTATAAAGTTGTAAATGGGGGAGTAAGCGGAGAAACAACGGCTGGAGGAAATAGCCGCGTAGACTGGATATTGAAGCAGCCAGTGGATATTTTCATTCTTGAACTGGGTGGAAATGATGGGCTTAGAGGTATTCCCGTAAGTGAAACCAAGAAGAATCTTCAATCGATTCTTGACAAAGTCAAAGCCAGGTATCCGGATGCTAAACTGGTGCTTGCAGGAATGCAAATGCCACCAAGTATGGGGAAGCAGTATACAACTGAATTTAGAAACGTTTACACAGATATTGCTGCTGCTAATAAACTTACTTTAATCCCTTTCCTTTTGCAGGGCGTTGGCGGAGAAGCGAAATTAAACCAGCCGGATGGTATTCACCCAAGTGTGGAGGGGCACAAAATTGTGGCTGAAACAGTCTGGAAATCACTTAAAGATTTATTGTAAAAACTCTGGGAAATCAGACAGGTTTGATGATTTCCCAGAGTTCGAGTTTGGCTTCCATTATTTCCTTTTTAGAAATATAGTTGTCATATGCATCATGATTTGTAGTGTTTTTAAACTTCGGTTTTACAACCCTTGTAATGTATTCACTATCACTGAATGGATCTATCCAACGATCCGAATCCGCTTCACGAAGAAATATGGAATATCCCCAGTTTGATTTATTAAGATGAACATATAACCAAACTGATACTTTAACCCGGCTTCCATCCTTCCGTTTAAATATCTTCTCGTGTGTCATTTAAATACTTTTTGATCAATACTCTTAACCCAAATTATGCTATACTAATTCCTTAATTCTGGATTCCAGCATATTTTTAATTGTGTTCATTTTAAGCAAAACCGGATCGTTCCCATTTTCATCCAGTGTCAGTTTTTCATATTGCTCACGTATTCGGCCGGTGACCTGAAACCAGTGATCGTCAGCAATTTTGTAGCTAATCGCTTCCATATCCTGATTTATAAATTCATCCAGAATATCGTTGGCAACATCTTCCGGGTATTTTTCTATGGTATCGAAAATGAAAAAACCGTTTTCGTGGCGGCATTTTACATAATTTTCCATGTTGAGGAGCGAAGTTTATGATTTGCTAAAAATGTCAGGATTTTACTTTTAATCTTCATGGACCTGTCTTCCACCAAGGCCGTTCCAGACCGTGATGATCTCCATCCGGTCTTCAACTGTTTTTGGTTTAAAGCCGATAATGATGCCGCCATCTTTCAAGCTTTTTTCATAATGTTCAGCATGGTGTTTGGAAATCCCGGAGCCTACCAGTGCACCAATAATCCCACCGGCAATTCCTCCAGCACCTGCCCCCGTTAAGGAAGCCAGGATGGGTCCGGCCACTGCAATGCCCAGTCCTGGAACAATTACAGCAGTTCCGATAGCGGCAATGGCACCAGCCACCGCACCGGCAGTTCCGCCGATAGCAGTTCCAAGTCCTGCTTTTTCGAGGGTTTTATGCCCGGTATGTTCATCCGTTTTATGCTCCTTAGTTTCTTCTGAAAGATGCAACGTTTGCGTATCACCGGAAATGATCACAGTAATTTCATCCGCGGCGTAACCACGATTTATTAACTCGTCATAAGCTTTTTGTGCCCCTTCTCTTGTTTTAAAAACAGATGTTATTGTATCAGGAACAGGGTTATAGTCTGTATTTTCCATATTATTTGTCAGGTTAGCCACTTTAAGCCGGCAAGTCTGTTTTCATAACAATTATGCCAAGCTGCTAAATTTTCTGTTGTTTTTGGGGTTTTAACAAGGCAAAAAAAACTCAGGATTTCCAATGGAAACCCTGAGCAAATATCATTGATGAAGTATTTCTTTAGACAACTCTGTCTCCACGTATCAATCTAAGTATAACCGCAACAACAGCAATTACCAACAGAACGTGAATGATGTTACCCATTCCAAAACTGGCAAAGCCGAAATAACCGATTAGCCATAAAATAACCAGAATTACGGCTATTGTATAAAGTAAATTCCCCATGGTGGTAGTAAAGTTAGTTAATATGAAAAAGTATACTGAGATATATTAAAAATAAGTGCCAGCATACTTCTGCTTCATAAAAGCGTAATTATTCCCCGTATTTATATTTTATTCCATTTTGGAATATTAATTTTTATTGGAGTTGTGGAAAAAAACACTCAAAATCACGTCTCAGTGCGTTTATGTAATAAGTTGCACTACAAAAATAGTTGAAACTGAAAGTTGCAAACCGTTGTATAATGGATAGTGACAAGTTAAATTGCCTTAACTAAACATAAAAACCGGCTATGAGTGGAAAATATGATGATGTTCCTTTAGTTGATAATAAAGAGAAACACAATTTTGAATTTATTGTAGATAATCACAGATCATTTATAGACTATGTTATTAAATACGACCACGTATATCTGATACACACCGAAGTTGCGCCGGAGCTTGAAGGGAGAGGTGTTGCATCAGCGATGGTTACTAAAACGCTTGAATATATTGAATCTGAAAACAGAAAGATCGTTCCGAGATGTTCTTATGTGCTGGATTACCTTGAAAGGCATCCGGAATGGAAAAGACTGGTGGCAAATTATTGAGTGAGCTTTTTAAAGCTCACTCATTTTCTTTCCTTCATTTTCAATAAAATATGAATTTTTCGCTTCCCCGATAATCTGGGCATTGTAAATGCTGGTGTTGCCGGAAAAAAGGTAAGACACTACGCAGGCGATGGCTACATAAACGCCGCATTCAGCGCCAAATAATTCGATCGCCATAAAAATGCAGGCAAGTGGTGTATTGGTAGCACCTGCAAAAACAGCTACAAAGCCCATTCCGGCTAATAATCCGACGGGCAACGGAATGAAATAGGAAAGGGCATTTCCCAGAGTGGCGCCTATAAAAAACAAAGGTGTGACTTCTCCGCCTTTAAATCCGGCGCTCAAAGTGATGATGGTGAAAACAATTTTTAGCAAAAAGTCGTAAGCCGGGAGACTTTGTTCAAAGGATTCCAGAATGGTTGGAATGCCGAGTCCGATATATTTTGTTGTGCCCAAAATCCAAACCCCACCTGCCACGATAATCCCTCCGATCACGGGACGAAATGGTGGATAACTAACATAAGTTTTGAATAATTTGCCGGTTTGACGTATGGTTTTGCTAAAAAAAGCTGCTGTTATACCAAAAAATAATCCGGCAAGAATACTGAACAAAATGTTAACGGCGGTAATTTTTGGAATGAAAGTAATGTGATAATGTGTATGAGAAACCTGCCAGGCATCAGTGACAAGGCTTGCCAGAATTGCCGAAAGAAAAGCCGGGAATATGGCGTTGTACCGTATGCGTCCGAGTAGAAAAACTTCCAGTCCGAATATGGCACCTGCAAGAGGGGTTCCAAAAACGGAACCAAAACCGGCACTGATTGCTGCAATAAGGAGGACTTTTCTGTCGTCCGGATTAAGTTTGAAAATGCGGCTAAACTGATCACCGATCGCACCAGCCATTTGTAACGCCGTCCCCTCACGTCCTGCTGACCCTCCGAAAATATGGGTTGTTATGGTCCCAATTAAAACAAGAGGCGCCATTTTAAATGGAATCCAGTCTTTTGGATTATGGATGGTATCAATCAATAAATTATTGCCGCCTTCAACTTCCTTACCAAAATAATGATACAGCAATCCGACAGCAAAACCGGCGACAGGAAGCAATGCGATCAGCCAAAGGTGCGACTCGCGCAGTTCAGTTGCCCATTGCAGAGAAACAAGAAAAAATGCGGAAACCGAGCCAACGCAGATTCCAAGTACCGAGCATATCAAAATCCATCTGATTATATAACCGGATGATGGATATTTCTGATTGATTTTGGAGAAATAGAGGTAACTTTTTGTTTTTACAAACGTTGATCTTTGATCTGTAAAAGGCATAACTATCCTGGCTTAAAATGAACATAACCAGGCGCCATCAGCTTTTTTAGGGCGGTTCAATTAGGAAGACACCATTTCCTTTGATGCGCAAATATAAAAAAACAGTTTAGCGCATCCAATTTTTCAGATTAAAATAGGATCACTAATTTCTGACCGCCGGTTAATGCACCAGCAGCTTTTTGGCAGGCAACTTTTCTTCAGAATCAAGTTGTATAAAATAAGTGGCTGGTGACAGGTTCGAAATATCTAAAATTAATTCGCTTTTACGATTTACCTTTTGTCTGACTATTATTTGTCCGGAAGCATTTATCACATTCAAATTCCCGGAAACGGCTTGTTTGAACTGAACGGTAATCTTGTCATGCCTGTTTGCAGGGTTTGGAAACACAGAAATTAAATTATCTGCTTCTTTCAGTACACCAAGCACAACGGGAGCCTGAACATTAGCATAACCATAATCAGCTGATTCCGATAATTGTCCTATGGATTTCAAACGGTAAGTCACCTCCCCGGTTTCTGAACTAAGGTTGTCCTGATAAGTCTGTGTAGTAAGATTGGCTATTGTTTTAAATGATGTTTCAGAGGAGGTTTTCCTTTGTAAAACATAACTTTTCGCATCCGTGGTCGACGGCCATGAAAGTGTAACATTGGCCAATTCATCAATAGTCGCCGTTAGCACTGGTATGGTGAGTGCAGTACCAATATTTACGTTGTAAAAAGAAAGCGCACGCATTCCTGATTTATTTGTCAGATATGGCCCCAGATAAGGATAAAATGGCCCGCCTTCTGCAATGTATGGAGGTAAATAATCGATGGTCTGTGCCGTTTGTGAGCCGTTTAATTCGAGAATAATCCTGTTATCATCAGCTTTTCCGGAGACTATATTGCCTGAAACATTATTCAGATAAAAGAAATCTTTCATATCCAGTACTGTGCCGTTTGTGTAATTATATTTAGCCGGATAAACCAATTCCTGTCCCTCATCAAATGTCAGGATCAATTGTTTTTTTTCGTTTGATGTATAAAAGGCTTTTTTTAACGCGGGTGAGTTTATGTTTGCCGTGTCTTTTAAAGTATAAAAATCTTTGGCAATGATTCTGGATAATTCCAGACCACTCTGTCTGTTTCCTTCTCTGCCATAATGTAAGCCGTCAAAATCCCTGGTTCCAACCGTTGCAAGCACACGGATATCCGGATATATTTCGGGAAGCCTGCGCTGATAATCACGGATTTGCGCACCGGTGATGCTTTGATAATATATGACGTCGATCTGGAAAACATACAGTTTTTCAAGATTGGGTAAATCAAGTTTGAGATTGTTATATAACTTTTTAAAATTTCCCGGCCAGTCTGCACCCTCGTGATAAGCTTCAGTTTCACCTTGTCTGAAAATAAAGGTTTTCGCGGCGTTTATTAAGCCACCTTTTTTAATCCGGTAAAGCATACGTCCATAGCCGTTGTTAAGATCTGCCGGATTATTATCCGTTCTCTGCGCGTGCATGGCGGCAGATGACCAGTGAAATCCTCCATTGATGAGGCAGTTGGGAATTCCCGAAGTTTGAGCCAGCTGTTTTTGCAATTCCAAACCCATTGTTCCTACACCATTGTAATACGCCTGCTGGTTTGACAAAGCCCACAGCGTATCAGCCGGAATGTAGGTTTCAGTATTCAGAGTTCCGGTAATTTTTCCAAACGTACGGCAATATTGGTTGGTATCTGCCTCGGTGAAAAAACCGGTAGAATTCGATTGCCCTGTAAGAATATAAACGTCCCCGCTGACAACATTTTTCCGGGTTACCATAAGCGTAGAATCGTTTGGCTGACAAGCATATACTTTGAACGAATATTCTGCAAGTTCCGCCTTGATCTTTGTTTCTGTGGTAAAAGATCCTGCTCCTTTATTATTATAGCTAATCGGAGCTTTCAAATATTTGATTAATTTGTCGTTTCTGAAAACCTGAACGGATATGTAGCTGAAACCGGGAGCTTCAATAAATCCGGATACCGGCACGACTGATTCACTTTGCGCATTACGTGGATAAAGCTGGTAATCCTGCGGTAATTGGTTAAACACAACAGAGTAAAATCTCTGCGCCTTGGCCGGATTGGTAGCCGTAAATATTAAAAAGATGGGTATTAGGAAAGCAAATAAAAAGGGGAAATTTTTAAATACCACGTTGAGGTAAAATTTTATAATCACAGGTCGTTAACTTTAAAAAATGAATAAGTTAAAACTTTATATGATTCTGGTTGGATGCAGGCCGCCAGGTCGTTTTACCGAGCAGCATGATGTATTTTTCGGAATCGGTGAGTCAGTTACAAAAATGATACCACATATCATCCGGTTTTGGCCTGAGGCAAAAGGAAAGATGCATCTGGATGCTTTTCGGGAGGTAAACATTATGGATGGCTATGAAATTGAGGTTCTGGAACGCAGTGAGCAGTCTGGTGAAGAAGGAAATTTGAAATTATTTTTTATTAATCTGGGTGGATATAAAAAAGGAGAGTTCGATGAATTTCATTACAAAATGCTCATCGTAGCAAAGTCTCAAAGTGAAGCCATTGCCATTTCCAAAGAAACAGCCTTTTTCAGACATACCGGATTCAAAGGCGCCCCTTCCCATGTTGACGATAAATACGGAATTGATGTTGATGATATTTTTCAGGTCCAGGAAATACTGGCACCAGCTTTTAAAGAAAAATATCATTTGAAAATTTCGAAAAAGGAAGGTCCCGAAGATGAGCTTCATTTAGGATTTTTTCCTTTTAAAAAAATAGAAGATGAATTTTGAAATGATATAAAACAAAAGCCCTGAAAATGCTGTTCCAGGGCTTTTGTTTTATACCGAAAAAGTAAATCTCTTACAATGTTGCCAGTTTAGTATGCAGCGTTGAGCCATTTCTGACTTCTTCACTTGCTTTTTTTACCAACTGATCTTTTACCTGAAGGTTACTGCTGAAAATTTCTATTGTACTGTCCAGTTCTCTTCCCTTTTTTACATCAACCCATAAAGCTTTGTTGTCAACCACCTTTACAACAAAAACTCTTTCCATAGAATTAACAAGCGCGGTTTTTGGGATAACAAAAGAAGGGACGTCTGACGAAAGTGGAATTTCTACCTCTGCAACCATACCAGGAAACAATTTTTTGTCATCATTGAAAACATCCATTTCAATTCTTTCTGAACGAAGTCTGCTGTCAAGTGCACCGGCCAGACGTTTTACTTTGGCTTTAAATTTCTGGTTTGGATATGCCTTTACAGAAAAGCTTATTTCAGTCTCATTGGTAACATAACCTACATATGCTTCCGGTATGGAAACGACCAAACGCATTTTTTTCTGTTCCTGCAAAGTGAATAGCGGGAATTCTGAACCTTTTCCGGCAGGGCCTACATAGGCGCCGGGACTAATGTTTTTTGCAGTAATAATCCCGGAAAAGGGTGCTCTGATTTCAAGATAATTTTTGCTCGCGCCAACTTCTTTCTGACTTGCTTTTGCTGATTGAAGCTGCGCGTAATCAGCATCCATACGGGCCAGAGCCTGATCCAGGTCATTTTGCGAAATCGTTCCCGGTGTTTTGCTGGTTTCTACCAAACGTGAATAATTTGCTTTGCTGGCAATATAGGCAGCTTCCTGTGCTTTCACTCTTGATTCCGCTCCGGCGAGCCTTGAATTTAATTCCGGTGCCTCCATCGAAACAAGCAATTGTCCTTCTTTAACTTCTGAACCAACATCGGCGTAGATCTTTTTCACGAAACTGGTTTCTCTGGCATACAAGTCCACATTTCTGAATGAAATAAGCTCTCCGGGTGTGTGAAAAGCTGTTGACAGATCTTCTTTTTCAAGTGGGAAAGTAACTATGGCAGAAGGACCAGCGGCCGCTTTTTCATCTTTTTCTGTTTTCTCTTTTTCCTCAGCATTGGAACTACATCCTATAACAGTCGCAATCAGGAAACTGAAAATCAGTCCGTTTATGATCGAATATTTATTTGTTGGTTGCATCAGGTTATATTTTACAATTAATGAGCAGGTATATAAAATTTACTTTCCTTATCCCCAGGGTCAAGAGAAACCGAATCTGTTGATGTTTTTTCCTGCACCCAGGCAAAAACCAGCGGTAAAATTACGAGTGCAGCCACAGTGGAAGCAATCAATCCGCCAATTACCGCTCTTGCCAGAGGTGAGGCCTGATCGCCGCCTTCGCCTAGTCCGGCTGCCATTGGAATCATCCCCACGATCATCGCGACACTGGTCATTAAAATAGGCCGGAGACGAAGCTCTACGGCTTCTTTTGCCGAAAGCAAAGCATTGCCATTATGTTTTCTGAGCTGTTCGGCGTTGGTTACCAAAAGTACTGCATTGGAGATTGATACCCCGACCGACATTATGATTCCCATATATGACTGCAAATTTAATGTAGATCCTGTAATTGTCAACATTGCCAATGCTCCCAATAACACAGCGGGGACGGTGGTAAGTACTACAAGTGATACTTTAAATGACTGGAAATTAGCCGCCAGCATCAGGAAAATCACAACAATGGCAACTCCCAAACCGGATTGAAGGCTGTCAAGTGTTTCTGTTAGAACAGTACTCAGACCAATTGGTTCAATCGTAAGACCGCGTGGCAATTCTCCCAAAGAAGCAATGGCTTCATTGACTGCTTTGGAAGCTGTTCCAAGGTCGGTTTTATGTAAATTGGCAGTTACAGACATAATGGGCATGGCTCCCAAATTGTCGTTTTCACCATAGGTTGTATCCAGTTTTATTGTTGCCACATCACTCAATACCGGGCGCGTCGAATTTTTTAAAACAGGAATTTCTCCGATGCTGTTAACGCTATTCATGAGGTTTTCAGGAACCTGTACCTGAACGGCGTAACTAAGCCCGATTTTTTCATCCAGCCAAACGTTTTTCTCAGTATAACGTGATGAAGAAGTTGACGCAGTCAGTGAACGTGAAACATCTGACATGTCAACACCAAGCTGTGCTGCACGTGTTCTGTCCACATCAATATTTACTGCCGGATAATGAAGCGGCTGTGCAATCTGAACATCACGAAGGAAATTGATCTGTTGTAGTTTTGCTACTATTTTGTTGGCATATTCTTCATTTTGCTTTTTATTTTTCCCCATGATCCGTACTTCAACGGGAGTAGGAGAGCCTTGACTTAAAATTTTATCTGTCAGTTCAATAGGTTCGAAAGAAACCTTTACATCTGGCAAATTTTGCTTCATTTTTGCTCTCACACTTTCTTTAAGGTCGTCAAGCTGTACTTTATAATCTTCCTTTAAACTTACCTGAAGAATTGCATCGTGAGGTCCGCTTGTAAACAAATAAATAGGATTGGTTGAGAACTGAGCCGGGTGCATACCGACAAATGCAGAGGTGATCGCGATGTTCTCTTTCCCAACAATTGATTCCAGTACTCCAATGGTTTTGAGCAATTTTTCTTCTGTCCGTTCAATCCTTGTTCCATCGGGTACCCGAATATGCAGCTGAAACTGGCGGCCATTTACTTTTGGCAAAACGTCACGACCAATATTTACAAGCAGTAATCCTGCTACACCGGTAATTATCACAACATAAGCGAGCACAACAAGTTTTTTGCTGGGAAATAACTTGTCAAGCATACGAACAAAGCCGTTTCTAAACTTTTCGAATCCGCCTACTTTTCCATCATTATTAAAATTCTGAGGTTCTGCCAGTTTTTTCTCATCCCAGGTATCAATTTCACTTCCTGCAATACTTGAATCTACTGCCGGTTTGTGAATTTTGTGCAGGTGGTCTTTCATCAGCCAGTTGGCCATAACGGGAACAAATGTCTGCGAAAGAAGAAAAGATACAAGCATTGAAAATCCAATCGCAAGGGCAAGCGGAAGGAAAAGTGCTCCCGGAATGCCAGTCATTGTAAATGCCGGAGCAAAAACGGCCAGAATACAAAGCAGGATAAGAAGTTTGGGGAAAGCAATCTCTTTACAGGCATCCCAAATCGCGAGTGCTTTGGGTTTTCCGAGATCCAGATGCTGGTGAATATTTTCAATGGTTACCGTCGACTCATCTACCAAAATACCAATTGCAAGTGAAAGGCCACTTAATGTCATGATATTGATCGTTTGCCCGAATAATTTCAAAAACAATACCCCTGCTATAATGGATGTAGGAATTGTCATGATCACAATGAGGGCACCACGCGGATCACCAAGGAAAATCAATACCATGATTCCCGTTAAAATTGCACCAATTGCACCTTCGGTAATCAAACTTTCAACAGCATTGATTACATAAGCGGACTGGTCAAACTCATATGAGATTTTTACATCTTCGGGTAAAATATTCTGAAAACGTGGAATTGCCTTTTTCAGATTTTGAACAACTTCCCAGGTCGAAGCATCTGCTGATTTTGTTATTGGCAAATAAACGGATCTTTTTCCATTGATCAATGCATAACCCGCAGTGAGGTCGGCTCCGTCTTCAACAGTAGCAACATCTTTCAGATACAAGTTTTGTATTGTTCCCTTAAACAAAGGAATATCTCCAAAATCCTTGACATTTTTTATTGAAGTATTTGCAGGTGTCAGATAGTTTTTATCCCCGATACGAACGTTTCCTGCTGGTGTTGCCTGATTATTTACCCTGATTGCTTCTACTAACTGATCCGGGGTAAGATTATGTGAACGTAATAATGCAGGATCCGCCTTAATCAATATAGTACGAAGATTTCCTCCAAATGGCGGCGGAGAAATAAGCCCTGGTATTGAGGTAAAAGAAGAGCGGATGTAAACCTGGGCCAGATCAAGAAGTTCATTATTTGACCGTGTAGCACTGCTAAAAACGAGCTGACCAACCGGCAATGTGGAAGCATCAAACCTGATAATAAATGGTGGCTGAGATCCGGGTGGAAAAGAAGACTGCATCCTGTTGGCAAACGCACTTAATTCGCCGGCTGCCTGAGCCATGTTGGTACCTTCGTAAAAGCTCAGCTTCATCAGGGTTAGTCCCTGGATATTTTTTGTTTCAACGGCTTTTAAACCATTTACAAAAAGAAAAATATTAACATAGGGCTTTCCAAAATAAGCTTCCATCTGGTTTGGCGTAAAACCACCGTAAGGATGGGAGATATAAATAACGGGCAGATCCATGGCCGGAAATATATCTACTTTGATGGTTCGCACTGCGTTAATACCAAAAAAGAACATCCCGGCAACAAGTACTAAAATAGAGATGGGTTTGCGAAGTGCATTTCTTATTAAATCCATATTAATTGGGTAGGGATTAAGCAGTGGGGTACATCGGGTGAAAATGCTTTTCCCTTTTTCATAACATTCTAAAAACTGCTGGTAAACAAACTAAAATCTCCTGCGGCGGCGGCTTTTAATAAGAGAGCCTGCCAAACATTACTGAATGCGATATCTCTGTCAGTTTCTGCACGGTTCAAAACGTAAAGCGCCTGGGTGAGATCTACAATATTGCTGAGCCCGTTTTTATAAAGCGTACTTTTCTGAATGAACGCGTCTGTGGCAGATTTTATCTGAATAGGTGCTTCCTGATAATTGTCCAGCGCATTTTTTATCTTGTTATTCGATAAAAGGAGCTGATTTTTGATTTGCTGATCCGCAAGATCGTATTCATTCTGCATGGCGTTAGAGACAAATTTTTGCGCCAGTACCTGATGACGGATACGAAGGACACTGGTCATATTCCAGACTATCCCTAAACCAAAAAGATAATTTGATCTTACCGGTTTTACGCCGTCATAAAAATTTTGTGTGTAAGAATGCTGATCAGATGCGTAGTTTGAATTGAATCCAGAACCTCTTGTCTGAAAAACACCAAAGGCGGAGAAAGTCGGATAACTTAGCGTTTGATAATATTTTGCCTGCTGGTTACTAAGCGCAATACGATTTGAATAATATTTTAAAAGCGGATGATCAGGACTGGAACTTTGTATTGAATCGCTGAATGAGATGGGTATTTTGGTGATGAAAATCGTATCCAGCGTGAAGTTTTGTTCTTCAACACCCATCAAAACAGCTAAGCGGTTTGCCTGCTCCTGCTCAAAATCCCTTGCGCGCGTGATTGCGATTTTGGCACTTGAAACTTCCGCGTTTGCGAGCGACGAATCTACTCCGGCAATCAGCCCGTTTTTCGCTCTTGTCACTACTACGTTTTTAAGAGCAGTAGCACGAACAAGATTATTTTGCCAGGATTTTGTCAGTCGTTGTGCCGCAAGTAAATTAAGGTAAGCCGCTGCAACACGGATTTCATGCTGAAATAATTCCTGGTCAAGATCGCTCTGGTCGCGTACTACGGTAGACTTGGCAACATTGATTTTTTCGCGTGCGCGCCCGAAAGCAAAAAAGTCCCAGTTGACATTGGTAAGATACATCGCCCCAAAAGCCGAATTCCAGTTTTGACTTGCAAGCGGCAAACCGGAAGAAGCAACACCAAGACCTCCCAATCCATAGAGCGGACCATTCTGACCATTCACTGTGCCATAATCCTGTTGAAGGGAAAGATTAAGATTTGGCAGATAATCTTTTTCACTTTGACGCACCGAAGCCCGGGAAGCGTTGATATAATTTGCTTTCGCTTTCAATGTACCATAATTGCTTTTGGCAGTTGATATAGCATCAGGCAGGGTAAGTGCCTGTGCTCCCACTTTGGTAACGGATAGAAGCAAACTCAAAATTATCAGCGCAAAAAGACTGTTAACTTTTATAAAATTGGGTGAATAACAAAAAGACCGGAAGATTATTAAAGTCTGATAGGGACTTAGGGCGGAATTTGATCTCATTTTAACCATTTTCTTAACTTGTATTCTAAGGTCACAAAAGTACTGCAAGACAATGCACTTATTACTATGTATTTCAAACAATAAACTGTAAAATTCAAACATTCATTTTCTAAAGGAATTTGGTGTTATTCCGGTTTGTTTTTTAAACAGATTATTGAAGTATTCAGGGTATTCAAATCCAAGGCAATAAGCGATTTCCGAAATGCTCCAATTGGAATTTTTTAATAATATTTTAGATTCCTGTATCAACCTTTCAGTGATGTGTTCGGTTGTGGTCTTTCCGGTTACTTCCTTCAGTGCCCTGTTAAGGTGGTTGATATGAACGGATAAACGCTGGGCATAATCTTTGGCTGTGCGGAGCTGTAATTTATGTTCAGGCGAATCGATTGGAAATTGTCTGTCCATCAGCTCAACAAAGTAGGAAGTAATCCGGCCCGATCCGGTTATATGACTGTCGCTGATCTGTGAGGCTTGCATTTTTACAGCTTCATGAATAATCAGGTTTACATAATTTTTGATTAATTCGTACTTGTAAATATAGGCAGACTCAATTTCAACGCACATTTTTTGATATAGATCCAGAAGATATTTCTCTTGCTGTTCCGTTATAAAAAATACGGGGATTGTATCGATTTTAGATATGGGCGAATCCATAAAACTTTTCGTTCGACTCATTCCGTTCAAAAACTCGTCATTAAAAAGGCAAAAATAACCGGATTGGTTTTCTGAAACCGTTTCCCAGGAATAAGGCACATTTCTGTTAAAGAAAACAAGTGCGTTCTGATTTATGTCAATTTCTGTATCTCCATAAAGCAATTTTCCCTTACCGATTATAAGAGAGATCTTGTAATAGTCCCGGCGGCTGTATGCATTATAACGATTACAAAATTTCCGTGAAAATACGTTGAAGTGTCCCTGTGTCTGTTGCGCATTATTATGATCCACCGGAATGGATTTGGCAGCCGGATGTGATTTGTAAAAATCCTCGATTGATTCACTGATTATCATGCCATAAAGCTATGAAATTCAAATAACAGCAGCAAAGATTAATGAATGATGACCGGGATTTTAATAATAAACTAATTTTATCAGATCATTTAAAAAATTGTAAAAAATGATACAGGCGGCTGAATAAGTTGACGTAAATGAAAAAAACCGGATAAATCCGGTTTTATATTCGTCATGGATCAATAATTTCAAAATGTCTTAAACAGTCAGGATCGATCAAGGATAAGTCATGGCAAATAGGATGCGATACAAAGGTTATACACCTGGCCAGTTCATTTATCCGAATATCATTTTTAGGCTTCCAGACATATGTCTTACCGTTACTGCCGGATTTGGCTGGATTAAACTCCTCAAAGTTTGATCGTGGAGTATTTTTGTGCTCTCTCATAACAATAATGTTAAGGATGAGTGATTTAAGGTGATCAAACTTACATATTTGATCATTAAATGTCAAGCACAAATAGTTATTATTCTACATATCCATAAAAGATTTTTTACATCTTTTTGAATTAAAAGGAGAGAAACAGATTTTGACGGACAGAGAACTTTTGAAAGGTAATAAGAGAGTCCCCGATTACTCAATGAGTTTTCAGAAATTAATCACAAAAAAATTAAAAGGAGAGTTGAGATTAAGACTTTTACCAGTACTCACGGAGTCTTAAACATCGAAGAGCGCATAAAAAAGTACTGTTACATGCCTGCGTAAACCGAACGTTTTTCCAAACCTGGCAGCGTTGCTTTTTGTACTGATTGTGTTTGCTGTCCTTTAACAGATTTTTCAGCCAGGTCAACATTTGTAGTTCTGGATAATGGTTTTGTCCAGCACATATAGAAACCTAACATCAAAAAAAGCACAACCGTAGACAATCCGAGAGACCAAAGGACTGCATCCACGCAACGTTTTGAGAACGATAAAAGACTGTTCATATTATTTCATGATGGTTAGTTTGTCAGAAAATGGGCGTTACCAGACCCCATTGTGTTTCTGTTTGCAGGAATATGTACGAAAACCATGCCTAAATAGATTAACCAGGCGGCTTATTAGTTGAAATCAGGTGAGTTTACGACCCTTCCATTCATATTCTGGTTTTTGTGCAATTAATCCAAAAAAACATACATAGAAAGGATAGAAGATTTGAGTAAACGGTATGAAGAAAATAGACACAGATTTTTTGAGAAAATGTAGAACTGTCCCCAAAAATAACCATTCCGGGGCGCATTTGATCAGAAGTAAAATTCCGAAATCTCTTCCGGTCAGGTTTTCCGACAACCATAACAGACCAGCAACAATCACGGAAAGATTACATAGAAAAATGTAAAGTGCAAGTAAAAGGGGTGTCTTGCTTTGATAGTGTTTCCATTTGCTTGCCCAACGTTTTCTTTGCCTGAAAAACAGCGACCATTCCGTATGCGCTTTGGTGGAAACAACGGCTTCCGGATTTTTTAAAAATTTGATACTCCCCGGATATTTCGCGGCAATTTTATGCATTAAAAATTCGTCATCACCCGAAGCAATATGTCTCACACCATCATAACCATCAACGGCAAAAAAGGCACTTTTTTCATAAGCCAGATTTGCTCCGTTGCAAAGTGACGGAAATCCCGCGGCTATTGCACTTGCGCCGCTTCCGATAAGGCTCGAAAACTCCACCGTCTGCAAATAATCTGTGAATGAAGATTCTTTGAAAAACGTAACCGGGCCACTGATCAATTTTGCTTTGGATGACATCTGGCAGTCGGATATGGCCTGAAGCCATCCGGATCTTACCCGGCAGTCGCCGTCTGTGGTCACGATTATGTTTCCTTTTGCCTGGATGATGGCTGTTTCTATTGCCCGTTTTTTTGGCGACGTAGTAGGAATATTGGGAAGAGAAATTAAAGAAATGTTACAGGACGAATGTAAACTTAGTTTCTTAACAATGGCCGCAGTCTGATCCGTTGAGCTGTCATCCACTACCAATACTTCAAAGCGTTCGTATGGAAAACTTTGCTTTTCAAGATCGTTTAAAAGATTTTCAATATTGTCCTGCTCGTTGCGCACAGGGATTATGACAGAGAGAAAATTGGATGTGCTACTTTGTTTTTTATTAATGGCTGGAATAAATTTCCAGAGAACATATAACAGGATGGTGAATATACCGTAGCTTGAAATTAATATCCATAAAATTGGCACCAGCCACGGAGTTATATACTGTTCAGTCATTTTGTGTCAATTTACTATAAGAAGGAAATTCCTGAAGCTTATTTCAAACCTTTCCATTTGTACTTCCAAAGTAGGAAAATTCCAATGAGTATCGGGCCCAGAACGTTAATGATCCATACCAGAAATGTGGCCGCAATGATCTGTTCAGTGGGTAAATTGTATTGTTTAAAAACAAAAAGTGCTGTGAACTCGCGCAGTCCAAGATCTCCTAACACGTTCACAGCCGGGATAAGTGTTTTAGCCAAAAAAATAAGTGCCGCGCATGCAGATAGATTTGCATAGTTTAAACCGAAATCAAAGAGGGACAAAACCAGCACAAACTGAGATAAAAAAACAAGATAACGGAGCGAGCCGTATGTTGTCGCCACCATCAGGTCTGCTGCGGTGTATTGGCCGATAATCTGAAAATAGGATAGCATTTTAGATAGAAAAACGGTCTTCGTTTTCCACGTCGTCAATTTTTGGCGATATATTATGATGATTATCGCAAGTAATATCAATACAATGAGAAGTCCGTTTAATACAGATCTTGCAAGAGGGTCAAGCCCGAGCTTTTCGCCGACCCAAAGCAAACCCAAGCCACCGCCGATGATGGATACATAAAACTGAATACCATTAGAAACCAGCGCTGCGCCAATAGCTTTTAACCTGTCGTGGGAGCGGAGGGAGGCCACGCGTCCGATCGTATCGCCTAGCTGAGCTGGTGCTGCTACACCTATAGCCAATCCGGTTAATGTTCCCCGAAATGCGTCCCAAAAGGTTACCGGCACGGCTTTTCTCGCCAGCCGCTGCCATTTTAAACTTTCCAGAGCCCAGTTCACGGGTACCAATATCAATATGAAGGAAATAATTAAAATATGTTTTTGGACGAAGATTGTTTTATAAACCAGACCTACATCCCGGATCCCTTTTTGTTCATTTTCAAAAGTGTGATAGATGTAGCTGACGATCAATAGGGTCACTACAAGTTTTGCCACCCAGAATAGCTTTCGCCAGGTTGTTTTTTCTTTTGGAGAAGAGAGTTGCTTATCTTGCACCATGATAAAAATGCAGCAGGCCGACGCTACCGAAAAGGTGATTATTGGAGTTGATCCCGGAACACAGGTTATGGGTTACGGGGTTATTTCGGTAAAGGGGCAAGAGATTACGTTGGTTCAATATGGTGTGATTCATCTCAGCAAATATACTACCCATGAGTTGAAGTTGAAGAAAATCTTTGAACGCATCTCACAATTGATCGACGATTACCTACCTGATGAGATGGCCATTGAAGATCCTTTTTACGGAAAAAACCCCCAATCGATGCTTAAACTGGGTCGTGCCCAGGGCGTTGCGATGGCAGCAGCCTTGTCCAGAGATATACCGATCGTTGAATATTCCCCTAAAAAAGTAAAACAGTCTGTGACCGGGAGTGGTGCTGCTTCGAAAGAACAGGTCGCCTATATGCTTGAAAAAATCCTGAAAATGGAACTCAGCAAAGAATTTATGGATGCTACGGATGGAATCGCCATTGCCATTTGCCATCATTATCATGCGAATTCGCCAGCTGCGGCGGCTTCGTCTTCGGGTAGTAAAAAATCCAAAAAAGGCGGTTGGGGTGCCTTTGTAAGTGAAAATCCAAACAGGGTTAAATGACCTTTATATAGTTATTGATTTAAAAGCTTTTCTTTCGAAATAGTAAGAATCCATTTCATAATGATCAGGATATCTTTTTCGGGAAATCCGGGACATAGCAAAGGTTATGATCTGCAATTTCGTTGTGCCATGCCTGACATTGTTACAAAAATGGTGGCTCAGTTTTTATAACAGCGCATCAGCAAAAGTGAAAAAGCTTAAATCAACGCTGCTGGTTTTGGCCCGATATAATCCTATTTCCGGTTTAATCTAATTTTAATGGTACTTATCCTATGAATGCTTGAATAAATCAAACGTTTGTTTAGATAAATCAAACAAACGTTTGATTTGTGATTTTTCTTATATTACATTTGTACATCAATCAGCAGAGCAATGAACAAATAATCACTAATATGCTGAGGATCAAATGAAATGGAATACAACGCAAAACAATTACAGATTATTCAGGTAGCGGAGAGGCTTTTTGCGGGTAAGGGCTTTTCAGGAACTTCGATCCGTGATATCGCGCATGAGGCAGATATCAATGTTTCGATGATCTCATATTACTTTGGTTCGAAAGAGAAATTGATCGAGGCGCTTTTTGAAGTGCGGTTTAACGAATCAGCGGAAAGATTGGATAACATTGTATCCAATGAAGATCTCTCACCACTTCAAAAGATTTATATATTGATTGATGGTGTAATCGACAGGCTTTTGGGAAATAAGTGCTTCCATAATATCATGTTGCGTGAGCAGCTTTCAGGTGAGGAACGTACGCAGGTAATTTCAGATTTGATATATGAATTAAAGCTAAAAAACTGGCAGGGTATCAACAGTATTCTTCGTGAGGGGCAGGAAAAAGGTCATTTCAAAGAAAGTATCGATGCGACCTTACTTTCAGCAACGCTTTATGGAACTGTAAATCATGCCATTACCACACAATCTTTTTACCGTAGAATAAACAGTCTTGAATCCCTGGGACAGGATGAATTTGATAAATCCCTAAAACAAAAATTGAGCAAACACTTAAAAAGTATCTTTAAAGCAACAGTAGCATATGAGACCATCGAGTAGTAGAAGAATGGCTTTTGTGGCAGTCGGTTTGATCCTGATCGCCTCTCATTCCTTCGGGCAGACAATCCGGAATATTACCCTGGAAGAAGCCGTAGAGCTTAGTCTGAAAAATAGCAAACAATTGAAAATAAGTCAGTCAAATGTAGATTTGGCTGGACTGAACATCCGTCAGATCAAAGACAACCAGTTGCCGAGTTTTAGTGTTTCGGCATCTTATCTGAGATTAAATACACCGAACATTAATCTGAAATCTTCATCCAGTGATACCACCAGCGGCGGAGCAAGTTCACTTCATGTTAATTCGGTAGCGTATGGGATGGCGAGTGCTTCGGTACCTCTTTTCTCAGGTTTCCGGTACAAGTACAGTCTTGAATCTGCGAAATATTTACAGGAAGCTTCGAGACTGGATGCCGAAACGGATCGTCAGGCAGTGATCCAGAATGCGATTCTGGCCTACAGTAATTTGTATAAAGCAAAAAGATCGGTTGATTTGGTTGCAGAAAACCTTGTGAGAGAACATGAACGCGTGACCGAATTCACAAACCGTGAGAAAAACGGCATCATAGCGCGTAATGATTTATTGAAAGCAACCTTGCAGGAATCCAATGTGCAGTTGACCTTGATGGACGCTGAAAATGATCTTAAAATCACAACCATCAATATGAACCTGATTTTAGGTCTGCCTGAGGATACCCAGCTCGCAGCAGATTCTGCAAGTTTTGAAGTATTGAAAGACGCCGGAAATGCAATGGATTGGGAACAAACGGCGATTACGCACCGGAAGGATATGGCCGCCATTGCCATGCGCCAAAAGGCTGCCGGATCTGACATTCATGTAGCTAAGGCTGATCTATACCCCAGCGTGGCGTTAACAGGCGGATATGTTGCTTTGAATATTCCGGGATTTGTAACGGTTCCCAATGCATTCAACGCAGGAATTGGTGTTAGCTATAACCTGGCTTCACTTTGGAAAACAGGTTCGAAAATTGACGAAGCCAAAACGAGACTTTACCAGCTAAAAACCAATGAAGAAATTTTACTTGACCGTGTGCATCTGGACATTAACACTGCCTACTACAATTATGTGTTAAGCAAAAAGAAGATCGAGGTTTATGAAAAAGCGGTGGAGCAAGCCAACGAAAATTACAGGATCACCAAAAATAAATATGACAACAGTCTGGTAACGACAACTGAATTACTGGATGCCGATGTGGCTCAGGTTCAGTCTAAAATTAACTATGCTGCTGCAAAAGCTGATGCGGTCGTGGCTTATAAAAAGCTTGAACAAACAGCCGGAGTTATTAACTAACCAAATTTCAACAGCGGCGGATCTTGCCAGCTCCATCGCACTTTCTAACATTATATTATTCCAAAGATTATGGAGACTAATCAAACAACAGGTGTTGCAAACGAACCAGCACCTAAAAAGAAAAGTTACACTTTCCCTATCATCCTGGCAGTTCTTGTAATCGTGGGTGGAACCTGGGGTTATACAAAATACAACCACGGATTACACCACGAAGAAACTGACGATGCGCAGATTGATGCGGATATCAGTCCGGTAATTCCACGTATTTCAGGTTATATTACAGAAATCAGAGTAAAAGATAATCAGCTGGTCCACAAAGGCGATACGCTGATCGTACTTGACAATCGTGATCAGCAAATTAAACTGGAACAGGCAGAAGCAAATCTATATGCTTCTCAGGGAAATCTGGTTGTTGCCAATGCTACAACATCCGCATCGATTGCTTCGGGCAGTACTTACGTTGCGAATGTAGAAGTTGCAGAAGCGCAGATTGAACAGGCAAAAGTAAGTGTATGGAGAGCAAATCAGGATTTTGCCAGATATGAAAATCTGATCAAAGATCACTCCATTACACAGCAGGAATACGAACAGGCTTTGGCTACAAAACAAACTGCGGAGCGTCAGTTGCAGGTTTTGATATCACAGAAAAATGCGGCACAACGCCAGGCAAAAGCAGCGACTTCTCAAACAGCGGCAACTTCTCGTCAGACTGGCGTTGTGAATGCAACCATCAAAGCACGTCAGGCTGATATAGACAATGCAAAACTGAACTTGTCATATACAATTATTACAGCACCAACTGACGGACACGTTTCAAAAGTGAATGCGCAATTGGGACAATATTTACAGGCTGGACAATCTCTTTTCAGTATCATCGCAAATTCTCAGCCATGGGTTGTTGCCAACTTTAAAGAAACACAGCTTACCAAAATGAAACTTGGGCAAAATGTGAAAATTCACATTGATGCATATCCTGACCATGTGTTCGAAGCAAAAGTGGCGTCATTCTCTCCTGCAACGGGAGCGCGGTTTGCACTTTTACCTCCGGATAATGCAAGTGGAAACTTCGTAAAAGTTGTTCAGCGTTTGCCAATCCGTATCGAATTTAAAGAAAGCAAAGATGAATTTATTCAACGTCTGCGCCCGGGAATGAATGTGTTTGTAGATGTTGAGCTGGATTAAGATGAAAGAATTAAATGGTGAGTTTGCCCGGCAAACTCACCTGATCATCTTCTCATCAATAAAATAATAAGCATATGGAATTACAACCATCCCTGGTAGAGTACGGCTTTCGACGGGTTATTATTACAATCACAGCCGTAATGTGCGCGCTTCTTGAAATCGTCGATACGACGATCGTGAACGTGGCTTTGAATGATATGCGGGGGAATCTGGGTGGAACACTTTCCGAAGTAAGCTGGGTTATTACGGCTTACGCCATTGGTAACGTGATCATTGTACCGATGACAAGCTGGCTTTCCCAGCAATTTGGACGGAGAAATTATTTCGCCGCTTCCATCATCATTTTTACCGTGGCATCTTTCTGTTGCGGTAACTCAGACAATATCTGGGAACTTGTATTTTTCCGTTTAATCCAGGGTTTTGGTGGTGGTGCGTTACTGGTTACGGCCCAAACGCTGATTACTGAAAGTTATCCTCCTGAAAAACGTGGAATGGCGCAGGCTATCTATGGTTTAGGGGTTATTGTTGGTCCTACTTTGGGTCCTCCGCTGGGTGGATATATCGTGGATAATTATAGCTGGCCTTACATTTTTTATATCAATATTCCGTTGGGTATCATTGCTGCACTTTTGACAATGCAGTTTATCCGCAGTCCTAAATATTCAGAGAAAAAATCAGCCAATGAAATTGACTGGTGGGGAATTGGTCTGCTTGCTCTTGCCGTTGGATCTTTACAATATGTATTGGAAAAAGGACAGGAAGAAGACTGGTTTAACGATGAGATCATTATCATTTGTTCAGTACTTGCAGTCCTTGGATTCTTTTTCTTTATCTGGCGGGAGCTTACTTATAAAAATCCAATTGTTGCGCTACGGGTTCTTAAAAACGGCAATCTGATGGTCGGGACCATTCTTTCCTTTGTACTAGGATTCGGTCTGTATGGTTCAACATTTATTATTCCCCTTTACACACAGGCAACGCTTGGATGGACTGCTACCCAATCAGGTATGTTGATGGTGCCCGCAGCACTGGTAACGGCATTTTGTATGCCTATTGTCGGGCAACTGATCCAGCGCGGGGTGAAACAGCAATATCTGGTAGCTGGTGGAATGGTTGTGTTTTTTATATACAGTTTCTGGGGGTATACTATTCTTACTCCTGACACCGGCAAAGATGCGTTTTTCTGGATGCTGATCGTCAGAGGTGCAGGTTTGGGTTTCCTTTTCGTGCCGATTTCAACATTGGCATTATCAACATTGAAAGGTCGTGAAATTGGTGAAGGCGCTGCATTCACGGGTATGATGCGCCAGCTTGGCGGCTCTTTCGGGGTAGCGGTTATCACCACCTACATTGCCAGACAAAATATGCAGCACCGCAGCGACCTGGTAAGTCGGTTGGATATTAATAATCCTGTTGTGCAGCAACGCATTGAAGGCTTACAAAGGAATTTTATGGGCAAAGGCATGCCCTCAGATGTCGCTTTGAAAAGTGGGTATCAGGTGCTTGAATATAGTGTTTACAAACAAGCCACTGTATTATCTTACATGGACGTATTTCTTTTTCTGGGTTGTCTCTTTTTATTCTGCGTTCCGTTTGTTTTGATAACAAGACCGGGAAAAACAAAAATTGACCCATCGTCCGTACATTAAAAAAAGAAGTGTTTGTTAAATTTGGTATAGTAGTAGTTTAAAGAAGCTTTCCCAGTTTAGAGGGAGAGCTTCTTTTTTATGTGGGTATGTCAGGGAAATTAAAAGAAAAACAGACTTAGATACCGTGTTATTCCAAATTTTTCAATTCAGTTAATCCAGCTTCCGCTTCCATTGCAAGCTGTCTGATTTGTTCTTTCAAATCCACTGAACGAATATTATTTTTCAGGTCACCTTCAATCTTTTTGTATTTATCTGCGGTTGAAAGCAGCCCGACAGAGAATAATGAAGACCGGAATTTGTGTACAACCTGGCGTAATTTTTCGTTGTCACCTGATTCTTCTGCTTTAAAAATTAATTCTGATTGTGAACCCAGTTCGCTCTCAAATAAAGAAATGAGCTCATCTCTCAATTCGGCATCACCACCAGTTATCTCATTCAAATAGGTCAGGTTCAGGATTCCGGAGTCCTGTGAACTTTCACCATTAACATTCGTCGAATTCATTTCTTTGTAGTTAAGATTTTGTTTGCCGGTCAGACTTGAAATAGCATGTAACAACTCGTTTTCCCGGAAAGGTTTTGAAATATAACTGTTTGCGCCTATGCTCAGGCATTCTTCCTTTTCCCCAACCATCGCATGTGCCGTCATCGTGATAATCGGTACGGTTTGAGAAATTTCGTTTCTTATCTTTTTAATTGCAGTGTAGCCATCCATAACCGGCATCTGAATATCCATCAACACCAGGTCATAATCCGTTTTTTCAAGCGCATTAATTGCTTCCTGCCCATTATTAACGATTGTCAATGGAATCGACATACGCTCAAAAATAGCTTCCAGCAGTTTTTGATTTAAGAGATTATCTTCAGCGGCAAGAACCCTGATATCGCCGATTGGAGCTATGGTTGATGTAGAATCATCGATTACCTCGATATCAGTCAGATCGGTTACAACTTCAAAAGGAAATTCGAGAATGAAGGTTGTTCCCTTACCCAAAACACTTTCTACACGTATGGTTCCGCCAAGTAGGTGAACGAGTGATTTTACAATGCTCAAACCAAGTCCCGTGCCGCCAAATAGTCGGGTGGTGCTTTCCGATGCCTGGACGAAACGTTCAAAAATCTTGTTTATTTTATCTTCAAGAATTCCAATTCCACTGTCAATGATCGAAAAACGAATGGTTTGGACATCGTCTTTTAAATCTGAAACCGGGTCAACAATTAATTTTACAGAGCCTTTTTCAGTAAATTTTATTGCATTCCCACAAACGTTAAGCAAAATTTGAGTCAATCGCAGTTTATCGGAAATGATCAGTTGCGGCAGTTCTGCGGAAAGGATTTTTTCATACCCTATTCCTTTTTCATTAGCGCGTTGACTAATTATAACGGAAACTGAATCGACAAGTTCGTTTATAGAAGTATTGGTTTTGTCAAGAATAACTTGTCCCGCTTCGATCTTTGAAAAGTCAAGAATATCATTGATCAGATCGAGAAGATTTTTACTGGCGATTTTGATGTAACTGACATAGTCACTACTTTTTGGATCTTTAACCTGCTCTTCCAGCAAATTCGTAAAGCCAACAATAGCATTTAGCGGTGTCCTTATTTCATGACTGACATTGGAAAGAAAAATATCTTTCACGCGCACCGATTTTTCTGCAATGGACCGTGCTTTTTCAAGTGCAGTTTCGTAATTGGCGCGTTCTGTAATATCCCTGAAAACTGTAATGGCATTTGTAATTTCTCCATCCAGACCAAGGATAGGCCTGGCACTGGTTTCCAAATGGTATAGCGTATTATTTTTCAGCAGGTCAATTTTGTTTCCGGTTGATTTTATTCCGTCCAGTGCTTCACTTACAGGCAAGGTTTCGGATGTGAATTTTATGTTGTAACGCAACGGATCTAACAAAGTGATTTTACTCATCTGCTCTTTTAGCAGTTTATCGTCATCCAACCCAAGCATTTCTTTCCCTGACTGATTCAAAAGCACAATTTCCTTATTCGTATCCAGAACCAGAACACCATCAGGAATTGCATCAATATATTGATAGAGAAGTCTTTCTTTTTTTTTGATTTCGAGTTGAAGCAAGCGTTGTTGTTTCTGGTTCCAAAGCAGCGAAACAATGGAAAGAACAGTCAGGAAAAACCCAAAGATGCTTGTCCCCATAATGAAAAGTGTGGTTTTTTTCTGGGTCTTCTGGATAAGCATTCTTTGTTTGTTAAGATGCCTGTTTTCTGCCTGTTCGATGGATTCAATTTTACTCATCAGGAGTTGATTCAAGTGCAAACCTTCTCCTTTTTGTATCATATCAAAGGCTTTTTGAGTCCCCTGATTCCTGTAAACAGTCATTACCGCATGAGTATGATCAACGATTTGACTTGAAACATCCAATAATTCTTTAACCCTTTCGGTCTGTATTTTGTCGTCTTTTACCAAATTAAAAAGTGTATCGCTCATCCCTAAAAGTTTTACCTTTTTTGAATAAGTATCGTCCAGCAGCTTTTCATTCCCGGTTATGACAAACTCATGCATATTGGACTGAATATCTTTGGTAGATAATCCAAAATTGGCAGTTTGGTTAAGAATACCTATTGTTACATTCACGCCCTGATTGTGAAGGGACAAATCCTGAACATTTTTATAAGCGAAATACTGGGAGGCAAAAATTAAGAACAGGCCAATGAAAATGCTGATGTAAGACCATCGGAGAACTTTGTCCTTAATTATAGAATGCATGTGAAGAAATGTAATTTCCGTTGAGCTTTACCAAATGTAATATTGTTACCTGTAAAGTAAAAATAATTTAACACCGGGCAAAGTTAAATCCAGTTGATTCGGAAACTAATTATATCGCAATGGCAGAGATTTAATGGCTCAATTTACCAGAAATCCTATACAACCATTACCAGATTGCTACGGAAGCCTTATGGCTAAATTGTTATATTCAGACAGCATTTGGGAAATGCCAGGCATTGGAAGGAAATTGTGCCAGCTGCTAATTACGAATTTAAACCTTACAAAAATATGTAAGGTAATAATAGTAGAGTTATTATTATTTCAGATTCTCACCTGAGGAAGTTACCATTTGGGATATTACATTAGGCTACTAAATTGATGAAAAGACAGTTTCTTTTTTATATGGGGAATATCAAAGGAAAGAAGCCATGCCGTCAAATTTTTCAATAATATTTTTGCGAAATGAAACCGGAGCTGCACTTTCAAGACTCATGACAAGAAGTACCAAACCTTCTCTTGTTATGAGAATTGAAGGATCCGCTTTTCCAGACGGCCATAGGCTTGGAGATGGAAAGAAATTGGATTTTTTAAATTCCTTGCTGCAAGGAAGTTTTTCAATTGATCTTAAAATATCATTGTGAGACTTCCCAAACTGATCAGCTACGGCTGATGAGGAGGTTGTCGGTTTTCCATTATTATATGATACGAAATACATGCCTATCTGTGATTTATGACTATAACGGTACATGACAAATATCATACCATGTTAAAATCAGATTAGAAGGGCGAATGATTTTCTCAACTATAACGATCATTTCTCCATGGATAAGCAGTATTGGAATATCCACGAACTTCCCAAAAACCAGGTTTATTTTTGTTTAAAAACTCAATTCTGTTGATCCATTTTGTTCCTTTCCATGCATATAACTGAGGCGTTATCATGCGTACCGGCCCACCATGGTCGCGTTCAAGTGGCTTGTTATCAGCAGAATGAACAAGCAGGACATCTTCTTTAAGGGCTTCTTCTATGGAGATGTTGGTTGTATATTTATCATAACCATAACAAATAATATGGGTGGCAGTAGATTTGGGCATAACAAGTGCAGCTATATCTGCCAGTTTTACCCCAACCCATGGTACATCCATCCGCGACCATGTAGTCACACAATGAAAATCGCTGACGTCTGAAGTTTGCGGCAGATTCATAAAATCCTGCCAGTTAAGTTCCAGAGGGGATTCTACTTCTCCATTTACGGTCAATTTCCATTGAAGATGTGATATATCAGGTTTGAATCCAAGATCAAGTACAGGCCATTTTACAGTTTTTATTTGTCCAACCGGCAACTTGGGCATTCCATGTCTGTTGAGCTCCCCAGTTCCCATAGGCTTGTCATCAGATATGGACGGCGTTTGCAGCATTTTTTCCTCAAACCGCGCTTTCAGTTTCATTCTTGCCTCAATGATCTTGTCGAGTTTATTTTCTTCTGACATATTATTTCTTGTAGATTTTAGATAACAATTAGAGATAGGTTTTTTGCCGATGGGTCTTCCTGCTATTTCAACTCATTCAGGAGGCCACCCAGATTCAAAACTCTGGTATACATTTCAAGATTTCCGTCTTCTGTTTTTGGCCAGAATTCCATCGGCCTGTCCCAGTACAATTCCACACCATTATTGTCCGGATCATTTAAATATAAAGCCTCCGAAACACCATGGTCACTGGCTCCGCTTAATGGATAACGGGCATTGATCAGCCGCTGGTAAATGGCTGCCAGATCCTTCCGCGTCGGGTATAAAATGGCCGTATGAAACAGGCCAACACCTTGCTGACTGGCAGGAGGAAATCCCTTACTATACCAGGTATTCAGCCCGATATGATGATGATAACCTCCGGCAGAAATAAACGCGGCCTGATCACCATAGCGGGCCATAATTTCAAAACCCAGCAAACCGCAATAAAAATCGAGGGACTTTTCAAGATTGGATACCTTCAAATGAACATGGCCAATTCGGGTCTGGGCGGGTAAAGTATATTCTTCGGAAGGCATAATAATGTCAAAAATGATGATTGATACGAAAGCAAACCCTAATTTAATAATCAAATTTAAACTTTCACCGGTAAAAACCTTTCCGGGTATTCTTTGTTAGAAAATCAATTAAATAAAAGCAAATTCCTGATGAACCGCAGAGAAGCACTTTCTTCCGTTTTGGCATTATCAACCGCCACCGTAATGCCTGTGAACACAAAAAAAGACAAACAAACTTCCTTTATATATTCATTGAACATGAGCACGTTACGCGGCCATAACCTTGGATTTAAAAAAGAACTGGAAGTAGCTGCAAAAGCAGGATATAAATCAGTCGAAATATGGATCAATACTTTACAGGATTTTATAAAAACCGGTGCTACACTAGCTGAGGCGAAACGGATCATTGATGATCTGGGGTTAAAGGTTGAAGATGCCATCGGTTTTGCAACCTGGATTGTGGATGATCAGGCTGCACGGAACAAAGCGCTGGACCAGTTAAAAATGGAAATGGATCAGCTTGCGCAAATTGGATGTCCGAGAATTGCCGCGCCGCCAATGGGCGCAACAACGGGTGAAAGCCTTGAACTGCCTAAAATGGCAGAACGCTATCGGAAAATACTTGAATTGGGTGATCAGACTGGCGTGGTTCCACATCTTGAACTCTGGGGTTTTTCCAAAAATCTTAGCAGGGTAGGAGAGTTGTTGTATGTGGCCGTAGAATCAAATCACCCGTCAGCAAAAGTGTTAATGGATGTGTATCATTTGCACAAAGGCGGTTCAGGGATGGATAGTGTGAAGGATGTAGGGAAACCACTTATTGAAATTTTTCACATCAATGACTATCCGGCAACTCCGCCAAGGGAGACAATTGTGGATGCAGACAGAATATATCCCGGTGATGGAACAGCGCCATTGAAAAACTTACTTAAAACACTTAAAAATCCTGAAAAACCGGTTATTCTGTCTTTCGAAGTTTTCAATAAAACCTATTATGCGCAGGATGCATTGCTGGTAGCAAAAACTGGTTTGGAAAAAATGAAGAAGGTTACGGAAGGGATTTAATAGGTTTGATATATTTATTATTATAATCCTATTGTAAAAGTCATTCTAATTGATCAATTTTATATTTGGCCAAAATGGAATTATGGGTGCGATAATTAAAAATAACCTTTTAACACCTCAACTGGATAAGGATCTAATTAGTCTAATTGAGGAAAAAGTATCGACAAATGAAATTACCTGGTTTTTGCTGGGGGGAGAACGATTCATGGTCAAAAAGCCAGTTTCTGGATTTGACTTTTTAGTTGCTAGTGAAAAGGGAATTCATAAGTTTGCAATTGAAAATTTGGCAAATGTTATGCATGTTCCAATGAAGGATATGGCATCTTTACTTAATATATCATATAAAATTTTGGTAAAAAAGAAGGATAATTATGTCTTTAATAATCTGATCTCATCTTTATCTGTTGAAATTGCCAATACGATTGCAAAGGGATTATCTACTTTTGAAGATCCTGAAAAACTTAATCGGTGGTTACATAAAGAGAATAAATCACTTAATCTGCAAAAGCCGTTCGATCTCCTCAATACACCAACCGGTATCAAACTGGTTAACCAAATACTAGGGCGTATTGAAGATGGTGTTTATTCCTGAAATTTATGGTTGTTTACAGGATAGCGAAGAAGAAGGAGCGTTCAAATGATTTGACGGGACAAGGTGCTGCCAAAGAGGGCGGTAGATGGAATAGTGAAGGTGTTTTTTGTTTGTATACAAGTGAAAGCCGAGCATTAGCCATGTTAGAATTGCTGGTACATGTAGATGAAACTGAATTGCCTCCCAATTTATTTGTAATGACCATTGAGATCGAAAATTCAGCACTGTTTTTTGAAATTGATGACAAAGATTTGCCACCTGACTGGCGGAATACCGAGAATCTCGCTTTGAAAGAAATGGGGGATGAAATTTTCAGAATTAAAGAATACATAGGCATTAAGGCAAGAAGTGCCGTAATGCCGCAAGAGTATAATTTTGTACTTAATCCTTTATTTCCAAGTTATTATGACTTGGTAAAGGTGATTGCCGTTGAAGATTATATTCCAGATAATAGATTGTAACCTAATCCCAAATCCCGTTAACCGCCGTTAAAATCACCGGTTTTCCATCTGTTACTAAAATAGTATGTTCGTGCTGTGCAACATATCCGCCTTTATTGCCCAACAGCGTCCAGCCGTCTTTTCCTTTTTCAGCGATTGTTGAAGCTGTGGAAATAAATGTTTCAATCGCAACCACCGTATTTTTTCTGAAACGCTGCTTGTTATCATGATCACACCAGTTAAGGATCTCGTGCGGATCTTCATGCAAACTTCTTCCTACGCCGTGCCCTGCCAGATTTTTGATCACACGGTAGCCGGCTTTCCGTGCTTCAACTTCAATTAACCTGCCTATATCCGAAACTTTTTCACCGGACCTGATACGATAAATTGCCTTATGAAGAATATTTTTCGAAGCATTTACCAACTTTTGATGGTTGTTAGTATCATCGCCTAAAATAAAAGATCCACCGTTGTCGGACCAAAATCCGTCAAGCTCAGCAGAAACGTCTATATTAATCAAATCACCATCTTTTAGAACTTTTCCGGCCGAAGGGATACCATGGGCCACTTCATGATTAACACAAATACAAGTCCAGCCGGGAAATCCGTAAGTAAGTTTTGGAGCCGATTTTGCGCCGAGTGAATTTAAAATTTCACCACCAAAATCGTCAAGTTCTTTTGCTGTCATACCTGCTTTGGCAAAATCCCTCATTTGTTTTAACGTTGTAGCAACTGCTTCACTTATTTTCTGAATTCCCTCTAATTCCGACGCTGATGTAATTAACATAACTCTGACTCCCGACTAAATATTTATTGCTGACCGCTGAAAAACCAACAAGGATCGGATAAATATAGTTTATAAACGAGTGTTTTCAGGTGCGACTATTCTGTAAATCAGTGTTTTATGTTATGATATTTTTTTAATACTTTTAGAAAGATTTGGACTGATAAAATTCCAACTACTATGGCGATATATAATCTTACAGTTAACAGTAAAAAAGTAAAAGTCGATGTGGAAGACGATATGCCCTTGTTATGGGTAGTCCGAGACATTGTAGGTTTAAAAGGGACAAAGTTTGGCTGCGGAATGGCGCTTTGCGGTGCCTGTACGGTGCATCTGGATGGCCAGCCGGCACGTTCCTGCCAGACACCCGTTTCCAGTATTGGTAAAATTACGAAGATAACCACGATTGAAGGTATAGGAGACGTGAAACTGCACGCAATCCAACAAGCATGGATTGAAGAGCAGGTGCCTCAATGTGGTTATTGTCAGTCAGGGCAGATCATGTCAGCAGTGGCTTTGCTGAAAACCAATGCAAATCCGAACGATCAGGATATCGATGCTGCGATGAGCGGAAACCTGTGCCGGTGCGGAACGTATGACCGTATCCGTAAAGCAATTCACCGTGCCGCAGAAACAATCAAAGTAGAAGAAAAAGGAATCGGAAAAAGATAGTTTTTCACAAAAAGCGTATCAAAGACATTGGAAAATATACAAACCTCACGCCGTGATTTTCTGAAAACAACCGGTCTGACTTCTTTCGGCCTTGCTCTGGGCATTTCTGCTTTTTCAAAAGATGCAGTGGTAAAGAAGATCAATCCGGCCATTTTAAAACTTGAAATCAATCCGTTTATCATTATTGATACGGCCGGCAATATCACGATCGTTAACCCTCGTCCGGATATGGGACAAGGTTCCACCCAGGCAGTACCCTCTCTGTTGGCGGAGGAGCTTGAAGTAAGGCTTGATCAGGTGAAAATTATTCAGAGTGACGGGAAAGATAAATATGGCAGCCAGACATCGGGTGGAAGTAGTTCAGTACGGTCATTATGGGAACCAATCCGTAAAGCCGGAGCAGCTGCAAGGGATATGCTCACGGAAACTGCCGCCAAAAGATGGAATGTGCCGGTTGCAGAATGTATTGCGAAGGATGGGACAATTATCCATAAACCAACAGGAAAAAGCCTGGCGTATGGTGAACTGGCAGATGACGCTTCAAAGCTTGAAATTCCTAAAAATCCGAAATTGAAAGATCCCAAAGACTTTACGATTTTGGGCAAATATAACAAGCGTCTGGATGTGCCGGAACGTGTTACGGGCAAGGCAATTTACGGTATTGATATTGATATTCCGGGGATGGTTTATGCCAGCATTCTGCATTCGCCTATGCTGCACGGAAAAGTTATTGCTGTCGATGATACCGAAACGAAGAAAGTAAAAGGTGTTATCAAAGTAATTAAAACGGAACGGACCATGCCGCATCGTACTTCCGAGGCGGTCGCGGTAATTGGAACCAATTATTGGGCAGCACTGAAAGGAAGAAAAGCGCTGGCAGTGAAATGGGATAATGCAGATTACGAAAAAACACTGAGCACGGAAAAATACTTCACAGATACTTACGAAGCGGCAAAAAAAGAAGGGATCAACTTTGAGGAAAAAGGTGATTTTGACGCAAAATATAGTTCTGCTGCTAAAAAGCTTGAATCAAATTATGAAACTCCATTTCTGGCCCATGCGCCTATTGAGCCGGAAAATGCTGTGGTGCATGTAAAGGACGATGGTTCGATAGAGATTTGGGCACCGGTACAAGGCCCGGACTGGGCATTGCGTGATGTGTGTGCGTACATGAAAGTGGCTCCGGAAAAAGTAAAAATCAATGTGACACTTCTGGGTGGTGCGTTTGGTAGAAAGGCTTATCATGATTTCCTTTTGGAAGCCTGTCATTTATCAAAGGAATTGAAAAAACCGGTGAAGGTTGTCTGGACGAGGGAAGATGATATCTCGCAGGGGCCGTATCGTCCGGGTATGTTAAGTCATATGCAAGGCTTTATTCAGGATGGAAAAATAGTCGGATATCACCACCACGCCATTGGGGAATCGATTCTTGGTCAGGTATATAAAGGATTGAAACCTGATGAAGCAGATCCATGGTTAAGTGAGGAAATCAGTACAAATAACAATAAATACAGTTTTGATGTAGCTTCAAAAGTAAGCTGGACACATGTGAAAACGGATATTCCAGTCGTTTGGTGGCGTTCAGTTTATGCTTCGAATTTTGGATGGGGACAGGAATGTTTTATTGATGAACTCGCACATCTCGCAGGAAAAGACCCATTGAAAGCGCGTCTGGAAATTATAAAGGATGAACGTTTCAGAAAAGTTCTGGAAACGCTTGCAGAAAAATCGGCCTGGGGTGAAAAACTTGCAGAGGGGCAAGGAAAGGGAATTGCAGTTTTCAAGTCTTTTGACAGTATTTCTGCTACCTGCATAACGGTTACTAAAAAAGATAGTGGTGTTAAAATAGACAAGGTTGTCTCCATTATTGATTGTGGTTATTATGTCAATCCCGATAATGTGAAAGCCCAAACGGAAGGCAATATTGTTATGGGTATAACGGCGGCAACAAAAGATGGAATTACATTTACAAATGGTGTTTGTGATCAAAGTAATTTCCATCAATACAACATCATGCGTTTAAATGAGATGCCGGAAATTGAAATACATATTGTTGACAGTGGTTCCAGTCCGGGCGGGGTAGGTGAGCCGGGACTTCCGCCAATAGCCCCGGCGCTTGGTAACGCAATTTTTGCAGCAACAGGAAAAAGAATGCGAAAACTTCCTTTTGATATAACTAATCTAAAAGTTTGATGGCATTATCCATAATCTGTTTCTGGATTAAACTAGATAGATATAACTGATAAAGAAAGTCATATAATTAACCCCGAAAATGTCCATCAATGGCGAATTTTCGGGGTTTTTATTTATCTTCTGGAAACCAAACTGTATAAAATCGCCCGACTGGCAATTGGAAAATTTGTTTGTATTCCCCTTGGATCAGGTAGAACTGGACATGTTGTTCAATTTACTCTTCAATAGCGACCATTATCATCGTGCGTCCCTTCGCTTCTATGGTTTGTTTCCAGAGTTTTCTATTGGTTTTGTCAATAAAATACTGTGATTTTCCATTGCTGATTTCGTCGTTCACATCTACCACCCAGACCTCTCTTGAACCTGACCTTTTGCTACTGTAAATCCCACTGCTGACACCACTTACGGTAGCACTGATCACGCCAATTTTAGCAGATGGGTTGTAATCGTAAATCGCTATTTTCGTGGTAAATCCTTCTTTAAGGGGTAGCCAACGAATCAATACCGGATACATATTACTATCAAAATAAGACGTCTGCGTGGTATCATGGATTAAAATGTTTTTCCCCGGCTTTTTATCGTTATAAAATCCGGTTATAATTTGACCAAAATTGAGTACCATATCTCGTTGTGCATTGTAAGAAGCATGACGAATTGGAGTCAGAGTTTTTCTATCTGAACTCGAAGAGTCAACCCAGGTTCCTTTCATGCCTTTCATTTCTACGATTGTAATAACCACAACCTGATCTTTATTTTCAACGATCCGGGTCGAAACTTTTCCTATCTCGATTTTGGTAGTATCCCGAATTGCGTACCAGGCCATGTCATAGGTTTCAGGTTTTACCCACTTTTTCTCAAAGGCTTCCGGTGAGGGTTTTAATTGCGCGAAGGTTTTGCTGAAACAACATAGGCAAACAGCAAGCAAGAGATATCTCATAATTTTGTATTATTAGTAAAACAACACAAATTACTAAACCGTCACATATAGCTTATCCGGGAGTTTCACGAAAGGAGAGAAACAATGATTAGTGGTATTCAACCATAAATTCCACTAGAACCTGCCGAATTTCAATGTCATATTGTAGGAGACGTTGCTCAAATCTGCATCGTTTAGTCCATTACCTTTTGCTCCGAAAGTTTTGCGGTAAGATATTCCCGGACTTATCCGCATCCATTTTAAAAGGTTAATTTCAACCTGAGCTCCTGGCTCAATGACATAGAAAAATTTTGCATTGGTATGGTCATCATCCCAGTCGTCATCAACGTCCCAGTCATCCCAATCCTTTCGGTCATACTGCAAGGTAAATCCGGCGCCGTTAATAAGATTTACTGCAAAATGTACTTTTTTGTTTGAAGCAAAAACGTACTCCGTGATAAGACCAAATTGTCCATACTGGTAAGAGATTTTTTTGTCGGGAGAATTATTAAATGCAGCTGAGGGAATAAAATTGGAGGTCGCAGCTAATTCCGCACCGATCAAAAATTTACTGTTGATAAACCAGCCACCATAAATTTCCGGCATATTCGCGAAGTCGCCGTTGATGGTGGTAAACTTGTTCGAGATGGCCGCATATCCACCCGATCTTTTAATTTTGCCGCCGCTAAAAACGGTTTGCACCTGTTGCGAATGGGATTCAAAACCACTCAGCATACATAAAATTGTTAATGCTAATAATGTTTTTTTCATGACTTTTCGTTTTAAATCAATAACAACTTAAAGCAAAAAGACCCCTATACCTAAACGCAAATTAATTTAACCTCAACCAATTTTTCTCAACATCATATAATTAAAAAAGCGATGCAGCCATCAAGACTGCACCGCTTTATAAAAAATTAAATCAGCGGTTTTTATTTTTCAGCTCCGTCTGTCATAGCGCGTTGCACCGCATAATTACCAACTTTATGACCAGTTGCCAATCCTTGTTCACAGTCAAAACGATAGTGGATCAGGCCATAAATCCTTGAAACCGATGCTTCAACAGCCATTGCATCAACATTGGCTTTTTCAGATGGGAAAATATGGGCCAATACCTCTGCCGCAGCTCCGGAAAACATGGAATGTCCCGAGGTGTAAGAAGGGAAGTTTGGTAAACCAACCGACGTTTTTACCTTACTGCTCATTTGGTTAGGACGAGGATAATAATAGTAATATTTCGCATCCCAGCAGCAGATTCCGGCATCCTGCATGGCAGTACCAACAAGCGCAAAAGTTCTGGCAGTTCTTACTTCGCTGAAATTATTGTCATGTGCCAAAGTCGCAGCTTTGCGATGCCAATGTCCCGGCGGGGTGTAACTTCCTACACCATCAGACCAGAAATTTGCAATCCGGGCTTGCTCCCGCGTCTGGCTTTTTGCAATCGAGAGGAGTTCGTTCATATTTTCTTCATACTCCGGGCTACCAATTGCCGGTGGAGCAATCGGACGGAGTGTGGCAACAGTTGCAGTATTAAAATTCCAGGTAAGCACAGAACCATAAGTAGGAAGCATAGGAGGACGCGCAGGGAATTCCTGACTTTTCCATGGCTGAGAAATCCCGATTTTTAAGGCGTTGGCGATCATGTCCGCGGTTTTTGCCTGGTTATTGGCAGCACCCATTCCATCAGTTTTGGCACGGGCCATCACTTTGGCCCCAACTGCATTACCAAGAGCACTTCCGGCTACGATATCACTCTCTACATTCATTCCGGCCAGTAAACGGCTGTTCTTATGCTCAGCCAGTTTGGCATCCAGAAAAGGGATTTCACCCGGAAACATCGCTTTCAAAATTGTATACGACGCGGCAGCAACCACAGCGTCTTCCGATGGATAGGATGGTAAATCTGAGACCGGAAGAATGGCCTTGATAGATGCGTCAATTTTCGAGGGTGCTTTGCGGTTGTATTTGAATTTATAGTTCCAGGCACTTACAAGCGCATCATACTGTGCCACACTCAGGTAAGCCAGGGCGCGGGCAGTGTAAGGTGGATTTGCAAACGGAAATTTCGGGTCAGCCAAAGGATTGGCAGCATCGGGAACCGGATATTTTCCTTCCGCATTTACAGCAGGAGGACTGTTATACCTTGCAGCAAGCTCTCTTGCAATTTCATTCCAGCGATATGCTGCCCCGGCACCCCAGTAGTTGATCTGGTCACGTTGCTGAGGTGTAACGCCGGCCATGGTTTCTTTCAATTTTGCAATTTCAGCGATGTATTCTGCTGAGGTTGCAGCCTTTGGCTCATCCACGGGCACTTCGCTGGATGATGCCAGAATGTAAGGTTTCCAGGTTCCGGCATTCTCATCCAGGGTTGATGGATTATTGATAGATGCAGTTGGCTCATCAACTGTTTTGCTGCATGAAAAAACCGTAAAAGCTAAAAATAAACCTGTTGCAAAGAATGCAGCGCGGCCACGCGAATTGTATATCTTATTCATAATATGATCGTAATGACTGTAATTTTTATTTTCCAGATTTAAGATATCTGAACTGGTATAAAAGGCCGGCGGAATAGGTCATCGCCTGGCCAACATTTTCTCCACGGGTCACATAGGCCACACGTGCGTTGAAACCAATGTTTTTTGGTTGAAATTTTCCATACCATCCAACAGTAGTAGACTTCATATTATTGGTTGGGAATGGCATTCCGTTGCGGCGGATATAATCGCCATTTACACATTCATTGCGCTCTGCATAAACCTCCGTCTGAATTGCTTTGTTTGTAAAACCAACCCGGGCAGAATAATCGAAAGCGTTAGGGACACTTACGCGATTAGTGTTATAAAGCGTTTCTCCCATTAGATAAGAATCACGGTCAATCGTAATTTTACTTCTTAAAATGTAACTTCCGTAAGCCGTTGCATAAATACCGGTTTTGTGACGGTAACGTGCCACCAGTCTTCCTGTGGCCGTTTTGCATTGTAAACCTATGGACAAAGGCATAAAATCAGGAACATAATTTGAGCTTGGTATCGATGCGCCAACTACTGCATTTAACGATAATCCTGCTTTGTTATAAAACCGATATTTTACCCAACCCCCAACATCCTGAAATCCTTTACTCCACTTCATGTTTCCGGCGCTTGCCTGGGTCCAGATGTAGGGAAGGCTCACGATCACATTAAGATTTTTTGTAACACCAACGGCCAGCATAGCCATTCCAACCTGTGTTGTTTGCGTTCCAATATTGAGATTTTCTCTTTTCAAAGTATTTTCCCAGTATTTATCCCACGAACTGTGTGTGTATGACAATGCCAGACAAGCAGTATTTTTTGACATATAAACAGCATCATTCGGCATTTGTGCATAGGCTCCGGTGAAACTGATCATAGCCAGAACGAACATCAAAAGATGTTTTTTATTCTGTATAGTTGTAAACATATAGTACTAAATAAAAGTGTAGCTCCGCCTTTCAAAACGGTAGATTGATTAAATGATAATTACCTTCTTATAAAGAAAAATCGTACAAGTCAGGATATTTGAAAGCCATATCACATTACTGCGAAAGGTTTACAAAATATAAATATGAAGTTATCAGCAGTGCTCGGGAGGTGGTGTTTGAAGTTTTAATAGAAAGCGGGTAAACTTCACTTCCGCTGACGGATAGATGGCAATTGCATCACTGGCAAAAAATGCCTGGTGCTGAATTGAAAAATGATATGTGTTCTGAATATAATTTTTCATGAGATTATCCAGCAATTTCAAAGTTTTTCCTTGTGAAGAGTCTGCCGTCTGATTCGCGGGATCTGCAATAGACTGCATCTGATTTGCAAGTTCAAAAAACCGGTCACGGGCAGGCTGGTTCGATTTCAGCGTCACATACAAAGTGTCGTTTATATGGAGCACGTGGGTGGTATTATAAAATTGGCCGTTACTTTTCGTAAGACCTTCTATCTCATTTTCATTTTCCCAGCTATCTGTGTAAGGCAATGAAGGTACATAAACTTTCAGAAGCTGGTAATCCTCTTCGTTGTTTGAAGAAACAGAAGATTTATATTGATCGTCAAACAGAAGCACAGCAGTAGTGAGCCCTAACATGTTGTAGAGCAACAAAACCAATAAACCTATGGCAACTATTTTTTTCAATTTTCAGGGATTATTCTGTCAAATATAATAATTAATTTATGATTTTAAACTGTTCGGATACATAAAAGATATCAGAAATGCGTGTTACTATTATATTGCAAAATAATATTTTATAAAAATGAAAATTGATAAACTATGTTCTGCGAGCTCATTCGTTTGATGAATAAGTTATTCAAAGTATAATTTGTTAATAACTTTATATTTCAGATTTTCTACCCGTTTAAGACTTAAAATGCCCGTTTCTATGAAAAAATCGAACATTAATCCAATGCCGCCGTTTTTTGACCGGTACATTAATCTGGTGGAAGATATTGATATTTTTGACGCTTTTGAAAAGTATTCTCCCCAAAAGGTTTATTCGGAAGTTGAGAAACTTACTGATTTAGAGGACAAAGTTTATGCTCCTGGAAAATGGACAGTAAAAGATATATTGCAGCATATTATTGACAATGAGCGTATTATGGCTTATCGGGCGCTTCGTTTTTCGAGGAATGATAAAACTGCTTTACCAGGTTATGAGGAGGCAGAGCTTGCAGCAAACACGGTTGCTAGTAAACGTTCAGTTACAGATTTGCTGGAAGAGTTTAATTTGCTTCGTCAGACAACCATATTACTTTTTAAGAATATGAGTGATGAAATGATCCTTAATCCTGGGAATGCCAATAATATTGAGATTTCAGCTCTTGCGCTGGGATTTGTAATTATTGGCCATCCGGTTCACCACATGAATATTATCCGCGAAAGATATTTTCCTCTGTTGTAATACTCAGCAATGAAGAAAGCGTTCAGATTTCTCTGAATGCCTTCTTTCATTTTCCACCGTATCATCCAAGTTGTTCCAGCGCTTCTTTTACAGAGGTTACCGGCAACTGGCACGTTTTGTCATAACAAACATAAATCGCAGTTTTATCATTTAGCGTTGTCCGGTTTTCGAGCAGCGGTAGTTCAGATGAAGTTTTCGTACCTACTACCACTTTATTTGGGACAAAAAAACGGTCAAAATCTTTTCTGAGCACATCTGCATCTTCGCCCACAATAGCAATTTCGGCGGTAGGGGATGTTTGCTGGCAATAAAGTGCGGCCCAGTTTGTAACCCACTGCACATCGGCGATCAGAATCTTACTCATTTTGGAAAGCATCTGATCTGACAAATCAAGGTAATCCTGGCGATCAAGAATTTTTCCAAGGGTATATAAATTTTGCGCCATTATCGAGTTGGACGCTGGGATTACGTTATCAAACAATTCTTTTTTTCGCGCAATCAATGCCTCGCCTTCCGAATCAGTAAAGAAGAAATATCCATCCGAGGCATCGTAAAAATTCGAAATGGTGTAATCGCTCAAACGAACAGATTCTGTCAGCCATAAAGGATCAAAGGTGATTTGATATAACCCAAGATACGCTTCGATGACGGCTGCATAATCTTCCAGAAAAGCGGTTATGCTCGTTTTCCCGTTTTTATAGCTATGCCAGAGTTTTCCATCAACTGTCATTTTTTCCAATATAAACCGACCTGCGTTTACAGCCATATCTCGAATATATTCGTCGCCCAAAGCCTGATAAGAAGTTGTCAGACCTTTGATTAGCAGTCCATTCCAGGAAGCCAGAATTTTGTCATCAAGTCCCGGACGAATACGGCTTTTGCGTGCTTCTGCAAGCCTTTCAAGCGCGTTCTGGTATTTTTCGTCAAAAGTATCGGAATAAATTCCAGCTGCCCTGGCTGTTTCTGAAACGTAATTTGTCAGGTGCAGATGATTATATCCATCCTCCCAGTTTCCATGTGCGCTGATATCGTATAATTTGGAAAACCATTCAAAATCATCACCTAAAACATTTTGCAGTTCTGCTTTTTTCCAGATATAAAACCTCCCTTCAATACCTTCACTATCAGCATCAAGTGCAGAGTAGAAACCTCCATCCGGACTTTGCATTTCACTGCTCAGCCAGGAAATTGTTTTTGTGACACGATCGGAATACAGGCCATTATGCGTTAAAGAATATCCCTCTGCAAAAATGCCAAGCAACTGTGCGTTGTCATAAAGCATCTTTTCGAAATGAGGGATAAACCATTCATCATCAACCGAATATCTGGCCCACCCACCGGCAACGTGATCGTAAATACCGCCTAATGCAATTCTGTTGAGAGAAAGTTCAATCTGTGCAAGTGCTGCGGGATTTTGAGTTATGTCAAAATACCGTAACAAAAATTTATAGATCGATGGCATAGGGAATTTGGGAGCCCTGTCCATACCACCTTTTTTTATATCGAAATTTTGACTCAGTTTTTCATACATCTGATCCAAAGCATCAATTGAATAACCGGAATCAGAACTTTCCAGTCCATATTTGGTTGTTTCCGGCTGGATCATATTTTCGACAAATCCTTCGGCAGAATTGGCCAGTTCGTCGTAATGATTGGTAAAAGCATTGCTCACACTTTTCAAAAGCTGCACCCAGTTTTGCGGCGGCAAATATGTGACGCCATAAAAAGGTTTGCTATCCGGCAGCAGGAAAACATTGAGCGGCCAGCCACCACGAGTGCCCATGGCCTGCAAAGCGTCCATGTAAACGGCGTCAACATCCGGACGCTCCTCACGATCTACTTTTATACAAACAAAATGTTCATTCATCACATCTGCCACATTCTCATGCTCAAAACTTTCGCGTTCCATCACATGGCACCAGTGACAGGCGGAATATCCAATACTAACAAGAATTGGCTTGTTTTCAGCTTTTGCTTTTTGCAGTGCTTCGTCTCCCCAGGCAAACCAGTCGACCGGATTGTTGGCATGTTGCAATAAATACGGGCTGGTTTCTTTGCTAAGACGGTTCATTATTTTGTGATGATGATTTTTTGGGTAATCGTTTTGTTCGGACTTTTGAAACGTGCTATATATAAACCCATGCCAAGCTGCGGAAGCGTTACAGTCTGATCTGTTGAACCTGCAATGGCTTGCAGTTTTCCTGAATAAACCACTTTTCCCTGATTGTTGAAAAGATCAAAATCTACGCTAACCGTACCGTTAATTCCTGTAAGTCTCACTTTGGAATCCGCAGCCATAGGATTTGGATATAGAAATGCTTCCGTAATATTCGGTTCAGTTGAGGAATTATCCTGGCTAAGATCAAACTTGCATAGAAAAACTTCCTTGCCTTTCAGACTGATCGTTTTAACCCATTTCTGGTAAGAAAGTGTCACACTCGTCACATCACTATCGCCGGCATATGGATTTTGAGCTGCAATCAGAATGTTTCCATTTTTTACAACGCCACGCCAAACCGGTTTTTTGGAGGTCATCAAATCTCTTGCTGTTTCCGGGATCACCAGTTCATATGAGCCTTCAAACATATCCTTGAATTCCGAAAGCCGGTAAAGTCCGTAAATAAAATTCTCATAGGCTGCATAATTTTCCTGGCGTGAATTTGAAATCCCGCCATTTTCCCAAAGCCAAAGTCCTTTTGCTCCTGAAAAGAAAGGGAAAATAGCCGTTGCCTGTGCCTGAAAAGGCAAAATCATGGGAACCGTCGGATCGAAACTGTCATGAATCCGCATCCAGACAAATGGAATATTGGGTTTGTTGGACCACGCATTATTGACTTCAACCTGAAACAAAAGGTAAGTAAGATAGTCTTTGCCGATCGGACTGCTGTAACCATAATAATAGTAAGGAGACGGCGTCAGGCTCGTCAAGGAATTATAAAAACTGCCACCGATTTTTCCATTATCATCCTGCATCAAATAATGTGTACGGGCTGTATTTGTTGTCCAATCCTGCCAGCTGTTACTTTCAATATTCAACCAGGTTGCGCGTACAGGGACATCGCTGTAACTTGTTATGGTTGAAGATTTATCGAAACCTTTGTTTTTTAAATAGTTTACCGCTTCGGTATACCACCAGCGGATATCTCTTTTATAAGTCGCAATAAAATCGGCATCCGATAAATTCTTATACTTCGACGGCGTGGCAGCATTTGTTTTCAGCTTTAAAATATCACGATCCTCGGTCAGCATACGCTCAACATCCAGACATATGATATCTGCTTTTGGCAATCCGCTACCCTGCGAATCCTGGAAGCTGTTGGCCAGTAAAGTGAGATATTGTTCCCACCCCTGGCGGTAAGCGGTGGTATCATTTCCCCATGGACTTCTGAGATCATCCATTCCCCAGGGCTGATTTCCTGAATTGGTTGCAACACTATTCCACAGCAAAGCCCGGTTAGCGGCAGGTAACGTGGCGGGTTCATTTCCGGAAAATAAGGCGAGATGACTAAAACCGTGTTTTAAAGGAAGCGACTGGGTGTCACCAAAGCGCGGCCCGTTGTATATTATTTTGAAGGGCAAACTGAATTCCGGAAACTTATTCCACTCAATAGAATTGTTGGCAGTAACCGGATTTAATATATAAGATGGCGTACAATCCTGCGCAAAAGTATGGATAGAGCTGATTGTCAGCAGTGTAATTACAATTTGTAAATATTTTGATAACATATTTGTGTGTCGTTCGATAAGAATTGATGAAACAAATTCGTTAATTTTGCAAAACTCCCGGAAAATCTGTTAATTTAACTTTTACAAGATATTCACTTTTAAAGGTTTAAAATCAGAAACCGGAATTTTAGCCAAATTATTACTTTAAAAACACAAAAATGAATCGATTAATTAATCTTGTTGCTGTATTTGTCATTTTATTTTCACTTGGTTCTTGTGGAAGTAAAGATAATGACGATTCTGTGAAGCCTACGGAAAAGAGCAAAATTCTTGTAAATTATCCATGGCGCATGAGCTCGGTAACAGATTTGAATGGTAAAGCGATAGCTGATAATTTATTGAGTGCAGATACGAAAGCTATTGGTACCTACATGGATATCCAGTTTTTATCTAACAATGTTACGAAAGCTCTGGAACAAAAAACTAGTCAGGTAATCAACGGCGGTACTTGGTATTTGATCGATAACGACGCTACATTGGATATTGCGGTTACAGGCTTTTCCGGTAAATTTGGTGTTGTTGAACTGACAAATAGTAAATTAAGATTAAAAAGTACGATGCCCGTCGACGGTGTGGATACTGAAACGATCATGGTTTTTGAACCGGTCATAAAATAAAAAGCATTTTATAAATATTGTAAGAAAAGCGACAGAGGAATCTGCCGCTTTTCTTAGTTTTACAGGAAATATACCCTTTATGAAAAAGAACGATCCAAAAATAATCAATGCCTGGTGTATGTACGATTGGGCCAATTCTGTTCATGCCCTGGTAATCGTTTCAAGCATATTTCCTGTTTATTTTAGCGCCGCTGCACTAAATGCCTCAGCAGGAACAGGGTTCATTGATTTTTTTGGTATGTCAATTAAGAGTACGGTGCTCTTTTCCTACACAGTTTCTGCCTCTTTTTTATTTACAGCACTTTTAATACCACTTTGCACAGCCATTGCAGACTTTACCGGGCACAAAAAAAGGTTTATGAAATTCTTTTGTTATCTCGGTTCAGTAAGCTGTATGCTGCTGTTTTTCTTTACAAAAGATACACTCAATATTTCAGTCATGATTTTTGCATTGAGTCTGATAGGATGGAGTGGAAGTATTGTTTTTTATGATTCATATCTGCCAGAGATTGCGACAGAAGAAAATTATGATCGTGTGAGCGCAAAAGGGTTTTCGATGGGTTATTTTGGAAGCGTACTGCTTCTACTTTTCAATCTGAGTATGGTGCTTTTTCCATCTCTTTATGGTATAATTGATAAGGCTATGCCGGCCAGAATTTCGTTTTTTACTGTGGGTGTTTGGTGGATTTTGTTTGCCCAGATCCCGTTTAAATATTTACCATCTGCCAGTAAAAGCAAAAAACAGGTTGAAAACTGGATATTTAGCGGGTTTAAAGAACTTGTAAAAGTTTACGGACAACTACGGGAACAACCATATCTCGCCAAATTTCTGATTGCATTTTTTGTTTATACCATGGGATTGAGAACGGTTATGTACGTAGCGACAATATTTGGTTCAAACGAATTGAAATTACCATCACAAAGTCTGATTATCACCGTGCTTTTAATTCAGCTGGTAGGTATTGCCGGTTCTTATACGTTTTCCTGGTTATCTTCAAAAATCGGGAACATTTATGCGCTGATGATCGGTGTGGCCATCTGGATCGGCATTTGTGCCGGCGCTTATTACACAACAACTGCCGGACAGTTTTACGTTGTAGCCTGCGCGGTTGGTATGGTGATGGGTGGCATCCAGTCGCTTTCCAGGGCAACATATTCAAAATTGATACCTGAAAATACGATTGACACGGCCTCTTTTTTTAGTTTTTATGACGTCACTGAAAAGATCGCTATCGTGCTGGGAACATTCATTTACGGAACGGTTGAGCAAATCACAGGTAGTATGAGAAATAGTATTCTGGCCTTGCTTCTGATTTTTGTGATCGGTCTTATACTTTTATCAAGAATCCCTTCTCAAAAAGTATACAGATTCGAATTGCAGACGAAATCAAATTAATATATATTTACAACCATCAAAAAGGATGTTAGCTCAGTTGGTTCAGAGCGTCGCGTCGACAACGCGAAGGTCAGCGGTTCGAGCCCGCTACGTCCTACTGATTTGAACTTGCAGTTACGAAACAAAAACCCGTTCATTGGAGCGGGTTTTCGTTTTTATTTATGCTGAACTTAAAACTTTCGTTCAGTCTTCGAATGTTTTAATCTGTCTGCAACCGAAGCAATTGTCAGTCTTCCACTGGGATCATAAGGGCTGTAAATGGCATAAAGGCCAGGATCTGCATCCACACCCGACAGGACGCCAAATATTCGGGCATCGGTAAGAAAAACATTAGCTGAATCAGGCGATCCAAAGTCAGGATATCTTTCCTGATAAAATGTTAAGGCTTCATTTGTTACAGCCTGGGTAGTGGTAAGTCAATCAGGAAGCGCGTTAAAATCTTGTTAAATGAAATCGCCTTTTGAATTAAATCATAAAAAAAATGATTCACATATCGTAGCGGTAAGGTGGATGATTGCATTGAACACCGCCAACTCTAAATCGTGTCAATTCAAAAAGAATTCAGAATCTGACTATACATTTAGCACTGCTTGAAAAATTGTATTAAAACCTCTTTCTATGTTTCGTAAATTTTTGTTGCTGCAACTGGCTATTATTTTGTCGTTGCCATCTTTTGGCCAGCAGCAGGACTCTGTTCAGATCAATCAAAAGCTTTCTTTTACAAATAGGCAATTATACGTTCCCGGAATTTTAATGGCTTCCGGATTATTTACAACCGTGTTTTTTAAGGATCAGATCAAGTTCAAGATCCGGGATGAACGTAACAAACAGATACCTCATTTTCGCACCAAACTTGATAATTATCTGGAGTATGCCTCTTTACCCATCGCATATGGTCTGGATGTTTTTGGTGTAAAATCAAAAAACGATTTTCCAAACCGAACGGCAATTCTGATTAAAGGAGAATTATTTATGTACGCTTCCGTCACGATCTTAAAAAGTGTTTCGCATGAAACCCGGCCTGATGGAAGTGACCGTTATTCTTTCCCGTCCGGGCACGCTGCCCAGGCCTTTGCCACTGCTACTTTTTTGAGTGAAGAATACAAAGACCGGCTTCCCTGGATGCCATATGCGGCTTATACCATGGCGGGTACGACAGGATTACTTCGGATTGCGAATAACCGGCACTATCTCGGAGACGTGCTTTTCGGTGCTGGATTTGGGTTTTTGTCTATGAAAATGGCCTACTGGACGCATCAATATAAGTGGGGAAAAAATAGAAAAAAATCAACCCCGGTTTACTGAGTTGTAGGGTGGATCTGATGAAATTTAAGATAAGCGGGAAAAGTTTGGTAAGATCATTTTTTCAATTATTTCAAAAGGTAATTGACGCATCATATTAATTACGGCAAAAACAGGCATGATTATTTCCATGGCTGAGCCATGGATAGCTATATTATTACAATTACTTTGATAGGAATTGCAGCATTGGGAATGGCCTGGATGCCTTCTTTTACAAAAAAGACCGGTATTTCTGATTCCTTTGTTTATGTCCTTCTCGGTGCAGTTTCTTATTATTTCATAGACATGCTCCCGAAGCCGGATCCGGTGAGATATGAAGATTACACGGTTCATTTTACAGAATTTGTAATCATCATTTCGATCATGGGCGGCGGGTTAAAAATTGACCGGCCATTTTCCCTGAAAACCTGGGCTGTCCCGCTGCGGCTTCTAACTGTAACCATGGTTTTGTCAATTTTTCTACTGACCATGTTATGTTATCTGGTACTGCATTTTGACTTTGCATCTTCTCTGCTACTCGGTGCAGCATTAGCTCCGACAGATCCCGTTCTGGCGGCAGATGTACAGGTTGGGCCACCTCTGGAAACCACAAAAGATAATGTCCGTTTTGCCCTAACGGCCGAGGCGGGGATGAATGATGGTATGGGGTTTTCGTTCACCTGGCTTGCTATTTCCGTAGCGTCATTGGGCCCAAATAATGCCGGAAGTATTTTCGAATGGTTTGCCTACGACTTTGTATATAAAATTATAGCCGGAATAATTGCCGGTTTTTTGCTTGGAAAAGTGCTGGGTTATCTGATTTTCAATGTATCTCAAAAAACCCGGTTCATCAATATCAACGATGGATTTATTGCCGTTGCCTCTGCACTTTTGATATATGGTTTAACAGAAATGATCCATGGCTACGGTTTTATCGCCGTGTTTGTAGCTGCTGTAACACTTAGAAATTATGAGTTCACAAATGAATTTCATAAAGATCTTCACAACTTTTCTGATCAGGTAGAGCGGATTCTGGTTGCCATCGTTTTACTTGTTTTTGGCGGAAGTCTGGTTCATGGGATATTGGGTTCGCTGACATGGACCATGGCTATGGTTGGGATAATTTTTATATTTCTGATCAGACCATTCAGCGGTGTTGTAGGACTGATAAATACAGATCTGCATATCAAAGAAAAACTGGGTATCAGCTTTTACGGTATCCGGGGATTGGGATCGTTTTACTATCTCTCTTTTGCCATCACGCAGAAGGACTTTTTGTATAGTAATGAACTTTGGTCAATTGTTTCATTCATCGTATTACTATCCATCATAGTACACGGACTAACGGCCACAAGGGTGATGACTAAGCTTGAGAGTAAATTTTCAGAGGAGATAGTACATTGACATAGCCATCCGTAGGGTTGAATTTTATTTGATTAACCACAAAAGGTGGCCATTTCTATTATGAAATGACCACTTTTTTATTGTAATAAGCAATTTGTTTGGTTAATTCTTTTAGTATCAAAAAATCGATTTGGACGGTCAATTTAAGTGCGAATCTGTCCAGTATTATCCTGCTTAGTCACTATTGGCTAGTTACTAACAGCTACTTGTTATTAAACTTTCAGTGTCGCTTACGATAACGTCCTTCGTGCCATACGTATTTATTTCTTTTCCATTTGTAGTTTCCTGGAACCCAGACGTGTCTTGACGAAGGAGAAGCCGGAATTATCTCGACTCTTGCTGCTGGTGGGCCAGGTCTTCTTCTTTGGCTGACACAACCAACAGCAAGCATTGTGCATAGAAAAAATATACCGTACGCAGTGAATTTTTTTAGATTTTTCATAAAACAGTAGGTTGATGATTGGTGAACCATTGTTGCAGTGAATTTATAATTCGTTCCTGCCAGCATCTTTTTGATTATGAAATGTGCGGATGGTTTAAAGTCACCACTGGAATATTTAAAATGGTCTATTTAAATGGGCCTATTTGGTCTGTGAATGTGGAATTTTGGTATAAAATTTTTCTGGACTGATTTTTTATTGTGCAGAATAAGTACTACTCAAAACCACTATGAAAAATAAAATATATCCACCGGATCAGGCCAAAGTGCTCTTTACGGACGTGAAAGGGGTAAGGCGCGAAGGTGTTTACGTGTTGGACATGAATGCCTATGTAGAATTAGTTGAAAGTTCGGATACACAGGATTGCAATAACATTTTCCCGGAGGGGGAAATTATTCAGTGGGAATTTTTGGAATCAGAAAATTCTGATTCTGAATATATAACTGTTTTATAGTACCTTTTCTTAGAAATTTTAAAATTAAGTTATTAAAATATTCTGCAAAATCCCGGCTTTAACCTGTTACATGCGATTTTTAGAGGTGATTAATTGAAAAGGAAAATACCATAGAATAATTTCTTGTGTTCTATGCTCTTGTTATTCTCCTTGTATATAATATATTTGTACTATAACACACTTACTAAGTGTGTAGAGGAGGGTAACATATATAAGAATCTCGGGCTTCCGGGATTCTTTTTTTTATTTATAAATGGTTGATAAAGAGTTGATTTCTATCAGATTGTTGCTGATTTAAAACCTAAATTTATGATTTTTTTAAAGTTCATTTTTCTTTTAAAAAAGATTTCGGTGAGGGATTGATGAGGATCATAATCGAATAAATTCTAAAAAATTTTAATTTCTTATGGAGTTTTTCAGAATAAAATTTTAATTAAATTCTCAGAGCCTAACATTTGCCTTAATCCAGGATACTAAAAAATGATTTCATCTATTAAGTCGAAAAAATTTGAGTAAGCTCATTGACCGAATTTTCAGGTACATCCTTTTGTTCAGGGACTTTTAATCAGAATTTCTGAATACGAATTTTTATCATCATAGATTTTCAATATATAATTCCCCACAGACAAGCCCGGTAGATTTTTCATTTCATAATTCGTCTCACCAGCGTAAATATATTTTTGTTCACTTCTTATCAGCCTTCCCTGAATATTGTAAAGTGTGAAATACAACAGTCCTCTATTTAAAGTTTTGATAGATAACTTCAAATGATCCTGAAATGGATTGGGCCAGATCGTTAGATCAGAATTCGCTAATGCATTAAAATTCAGAGCTACAATTCTTGAATAAATAAAATTGTCAGAACCATCGGGCATTCTTATACGGTAATAAAATGATGGAACATTTACTGTCCCTAGTTCCTCACTAAACAGATATTTATTGGTTTGTGAGGAAGGACCGCTCCCTGCAACTTTTCCAATTCGTTGAAAATCTTTTGCGTTAGTACTCTTTTCAATATCAAATATAAATCCTGCATCTTCATCGGTTGTTTCCCATTGCAGCAGTGCGTTATTGTTTTGCCTGGATACATTAACAGAAATGAATTTGACAGGCAAAGGTGTAGTCTGAATTAGATTCACCAGATAATCTTCCGTTTCTCCCAAAGAAAGATTATCACAGGAATTAAATCCAGCATAGAAATAATTCGATCTGATACGGATTCTGGTGGTTAAAGAAATTTGATTATCCGGAATTTTAAAAGTCCCTGAAAAGCTTTCCGTCAGCGAAGTTTTCGTTTCGGCGATCAGCTCATCCGTTGTAAATTCTCCATCATTATTGTAATCAATCCAGGCTTTTACCTGCTGTGCAAAATTATAGCCTATCAACGAAAAATTGAAAGCATAACTTTGTCCGGAACTGAGCTGGGGAACAGGAGCGGAGGTATTAAAAGTATAACCCCCAACCGCGCAATCAGATGCTACACTTAGTGGAAGATTATTGATAGTTACGGAATTCAGTCCGATCCCAATCGCTTTGGAGCATTGGTCAGCGGGTTGACAATAAGTTGGTTGGCTATTGTTTGTGGCAAAGGTCTGTATTTCTGTATACTCAGAACAATTTCCTTTAACCCTCCAGTTATAGCTGGTATTAGGTAATAAATTTGATAACAGTATAGTATTTTTAGTAGTTTGAAACTCGATCCAGTTACCCGAAGAATTAACATTTTTATATTGAATGATATGTGTAGTATTTGATCCGCTGAAATTCCATTGCAACCGTGCACTGCGCGCTGCGACATTGTAGGCCAGTAAATCTGACGGAACACTATTTGAAACGGGCAAAGTTGCATTATTTGAAACTCTGCTGCGTATCAGATTGCCGGGAAGCGGCCCAAAACCCAGGGCCAGATTAATTCCGATGCTCGTGTTTTGGCAATAACTCATAATTGTTCCGCCGTTTACCGGGGTTGGTCCGGGCGGGCAGTTTCCTTCCACAGTCGTGCAGTTGTCTATTGCTCCGCCAGGCCATATGCAGGAATGGGTATGTGGAGAGCCGAGGTTGTGGCCAAGCTCATGCGCAAATACCTTTACATCCCATGAATAGGCAGGTACAATTTTGTAATTACCATAAATCATATTCACGCCATAGGCCTTACTACGGTCGTCCATGGCTTCCATATTTGCGTTCCCGCCACCGAGTGGCCGGCAGGTTAGTAGGTGTGCAAATTGCCCTGGAAAGTTATTGTTTTTTGCATTCCAATAGCTCTGAAATACATTTAACGCGTCATCTAAATTTGTTTGGCTGGACGCATAAGGATCAAGCGTATCCCAAATGTAAAGTCCTGATATACGAAATGCAATATTTTCTGCATTGAACAAAGTGGCAACCTGATTGAACATGCCCAGAACATAAGCTGTGACATTGGCTTTACTGCCTAGTTTGTCATAGACTGATTTGTCTGTTTCAATATACACCCCTAGATATTTACATTCAGTTACATCTGATACTGACGCAATACGGGCATTTTTTGTTTGGTTAAAATCCTTTTCTAACGAACCACACAAGAATTGAAAACCAGTAGTGATATCATTTTCATAGTACAGAATATAGCTTGTTTCTGTTGAAGCCGGATCCTGATTTTTTCCTAAAATTCTGGTTCCGCTACTGTCAATTATCATCCCGGAAAGCTCATTATTAATAAAACTTAATGATGCCAATGAGCTGTCATCGCCTTTAATTTTTCCACGGTAAAATGTGCTTTGGTCAATAATCGCCTGTGTCTGGCTTTTGTCGGCAAGATTGGAGACATTAAAATCTGCGGATGTAATGATGACGGGAACGAGTTCAAGTTCAATTGGTATTTCGTCAATACCAGGAATTTGAATATTCAGATTTTCATTTTTTTTTGCAGTAAGGCTAAGAAAGTAATCGGCGTTAAAATCCAGCGAGATCAGACGCGTGTTTTGTTTGATTTCTTTGAATGATGCGTTTACCTTTTTACTGAGAAAGCTATTTTCCGCTAAAATGGTTTTTTGTGGATTTTCCAGCTGTTTTAACATTTCTACGGACTGAGCAATAGCCAAGTTTGCTGTCAAACAAGTCAGCATAAGTATAGTAAAAGTTCTAAACATTCTTTCTTTGTAGGGGAAGATTAAATCTGACGGAACAATAGGGATGTTAAGTAGATAACAGAGAAATAAAGTTAGAACTTTTAATATTAATACACCTTATTTAATTGGTTTACTTTGTGTTGGATTTTTTTGTAGGACGATTATAACCTTCGTTCTTCTTCTCTGATAGCCAGGTCGTTGATGCTTGCAAATCTTCTTTGCATCAATCCATTTTCGTCAAACTCCCAGTTCTCATTGCCATAGGCGCGAAACCACTGGCCGTCTTTATCATGGTATTCGTATTCAAAACGTACCGCGATGCGGTTTTCAGTGAAAGCCCAAAGTTCCTTTTTTAGTTTATAGTTTAATTCCTTTTTCCATTTGTCAGATAGAAATTTTACGACTTCCTCACGGCCATTTACGAATTCAGAGCGGTTTCTCCATTCGGTATTCATTGTGTAGGCAAGGGAAACTCTTTCAGGATCCTGGCTGTTCCAGGCATCTTCGGCGAGCTGGACTTTTAGGGTGGCGGTTTCAAAATTAAACGGTGGTAAAGGAAGTTTCTGTTCCATAATAATCATTAATAAGGTGTCGATTTATTTATTTTGATTCACATCCTCAGAATTTCAAAGGACATATCGGTCAATTCACTTTTCCTGACAAATATATGCTTGCACATTACGTTTGCAATTGTATAAATCAATGAATTTGTGGTGGTGAATGGGGGAGTTTGCTTGCTTTCATTTTTGTATTGATATATCAATTGGCATTTCATCATCAGATTAAATAGTGATTAAATAAACGTTATCAGCTGCATTTATACTGAAAATGAGAAAAACCGGCATAAAAATTTGATGGTTTTGAATTCAATCTGAAAAATGACCGTCCACTATAAAATTTACTTCAATGCCGAATAAAGTAAGTGCTACGTTTGAAAAAATTGCATCAAAAATCACGAACTGGACGGGGAGTTCGCCAGCATTCCTGATTGCATTTTTGATAATCCTTGCCTGGGGAATCATGGGGCCGGTTTTCAAGTACTCGGATACCTGGCAGCTGGTCATCAACACCTCCACAACCATCATCACTTTCCTGATGGTATTCATCATTCAAAAATCCCAGAATAAAGATTCCAAAGCGATACATCTGAAACTGAATGAACTGATTGCAGCCAGCCGTCATGCCAGTAACCGAATGGTGGACATTGAGGATTTGAGTGAAGACGAACTTAATGTATTACATCAGTTTTACCAGAAGTTATCTGACATTTCAGAAGACGATGACGACATTCATCGTTCACATTCCATCGATGCCGCAGAACATTTGCAAAAGGAAAAGAATGATTTTAAAAAGGCAAAAAAGTCGGACGCAGGTGTCGCCGAATAGCAGTGGGTGTTGTGCACATACTTTCAATCAATCTATTAATTTGTGATTTTGATATTATAATTTAAACCATTAACAATCAATCTATTAGATTGTTAATGGTTTAAATTATTTCAACAAATGAGACAGGTTCAATCCATCCTGATAGCTTTTACTGGATTCATAACTGCTGCTTTGTAAGTTATGAGACTAACCAGAATGCAGACAACCGTAGCAAAAATAACACCGACGGATGCGAAGCTAATCCAGCCAATTTCAATACGGTATGCATAATTTTGAAGCCATTTATTAACGCTGAAAAAGGCCAGCGGAAATGCGATTAAGATGGCAGCAAGAATGATCATTAAAAATTCTTTCAAAAAGAGCATCGTAACATTCGCATAGGAAGCTCCCAGCACTTTGCGTATCCCAACCTCGCGCGTTCTCCGGGAAACATTCAGGGAAACCATTCCCAAAATTCCAAGCAACACGATGATGATTGAAAGTATGGTAGCGACGTTGGCAGCGCGTTTTAATTGCATTTCGGTCTTGTAGAGTTTAGCCAGCGTATCGTCCATGAAAGAATATTCGAAAGCTGTTTCCGGCATCAGGGTGCGCCATTTATTTTCAATCGCAGCGATGGATTGAGAAATATTTCCGGCGGGGATTTTAAAGGAAAGGAAACGATAGATATTCGCATTTCGAATATGAAGAAAAGCCAGTGGTTTAATTTCCTTATGCATGGACTCAAAATGAAAATTTTTGATCACACCTCTTATGGTCAGGGGTGCAGGGCTGAAATGCATCTTAATTTGTTGTCCGATGGCATCCTGTGGATTCAAAAATCCAAGCGATTTTGCTGCTTCTTCATTCAGGACAATTTCATCTGACTGGTACACTCCCTGTTTGGCATAGAAAAATCTTCCAGCCAGAAGAGATAGTTGGTAAGTGTCAGCATACTTCTCGTCGGTGGATAGAGTCTGGGTGTAAATTGCCTGCGTAGAATCCTGACCTATTTTGTATAATCCCGTGTTTCCTCCAAAATTTCCATTCGGAATTTCATAGGATAAACTAACATTACTCACTTCTTTCAAACGGGACATTTCCTCGCGGATTGCCTCCATTTTGGTAAGTCCTTCCGGCGTCCAGTCCCTTGGTGTTGCTATTGAAATGATTGATTCTTTGTTATAACCCAGATCTTTGCTGAAAAAATAACTGACTTGCCTGGCGACAAGTGTAGCTGCTATAAATACAAAAAGGGCTGTCGAAAACTGGGAGGCTATCAGTATTCTTCTGAATAAAATATTTTCTTTAACAGATTTTAATTTTCCCTTTACGGACTCAATTGCTGGCAGGGAAGATAAAATAAATGCAGGATAAATCCCTGCCAGCAAAGCTGTACAAGATGCTATAAGAACAATAATAATCAATGAATAAGGCAAAAGGGAGAAAATTGAATTAATATTTTTGCCAAGCATCTCTTCAAAATACGGACGGAATAGTTCATAAAAGCCAATAGACAACAACATTGAGATGAAAGCGAGAATAAAGGATTCAGCCAGAAACTGGAAAATTAATTGTTTTCGCATACTTCCCAATACTTTCCGGACGCCAATCTCTTTCAGCCTGGAAGACGAATTCCCAATGGAAATATTGACAAAATTAACCACAGCCATCATCAATATAAAAATGGATACGCCTAGAAGAGTGTAGATCATTTTTCTTACCAGACCGTTATTTTGATCCATATAAAATGATCTTAACGGTGTCAGGTATACCTGCAAATTAGCCTTGATATTTTCCGAAGCATTAGTGCTTAATATCTGTGTAATTGGTTTTTCAAGATCTTTCGCAGTTACACCGTTTTTCAGTTCTATAAAAGTTATCATGTACGCAAAAGACCAGCTTTCCGCTCCGTCTCTTCCATTAAGTCCGTTTAGGGGAATGAAGATTTCCGCAGGTAATTTCAAAAGATTGGTTACCGAATTATTTGGCAATGATTTCAGAACGGCCGTAATCCTGAATTCCTGTTTTCCCCCGATAAAATTAGCCAGAGTAATATTTTTACCTAAAACATCATTTGTCCCAAAATAATTAACCGCTTTTTCCTCAGTTAGTGCAATGGAATTTGGTTGAGACAATGCCGTCGCCGGATCGCCATATAACAATGGAAAACCATACATGCCGAGCAGGGTAGAGTCGCCGCATTGCACTTCCTCGCGGAAATGTTTATCACCTTTTGAAACGGCAACGGTTATGCCGTCATATCGGTAATAATTCGCAACCAGGTTTGGATATTCTTCTTTTAACGTTTTCCCAAGCGGACCAAGCGTTGCAATTTCAACACCCATATCGGGCTGTTTCCATTTACTTTGCAGGATGTACTGATTATCTGGATTTTTTAATTTTTTGTTTACCTGCAATTCACCCCAGACATAACTTCCGATCAGGAATGTGAATGTCAGTCCGGCCGATAAACCGAGAATACTAACCAGTGAAAAGAATTTTCGCTTGACCAGATTGCGCCAGGCAATTTTGAAGTAGTTTTCCAGCATAGCTTTTTTGTGATAAAAGTAGGTTTCACAAAGCTGCTAATCTAATGTATGAAAGCTATTTAACGATTTTTAACTTTCATACATCAGAGCGATTTAAATCTTTACCTGGACGGTTATATAAAATCCTCTACCGTCTGAGGGCAAAATACCAGGCCCCGGATAACCCGTAGCACGACGGGTGAAATACATCCGGTTCGCGAGATTATTAACGCTTCCCTCAAATCTCAGCTTTTTAATTTCGTATGAAACGCTTGCGTCCATAATGGTGTAGGCCGGAATAATTCCAACAACACCCGTCACGCCGCCGTCAACTGCATTGGTCGCCTCGGTAAACTGGTCGGATAAATGGGTATATTGAAATGATGCTTTCAGATTTTTATAGCCCAGTCGCAGACCGGATTTGATATTGAATTTTGGAACAAATTCAACCTGTTTTCCCTTCACACCCACAATTTCACTTTCTTTATAAGTGGAATGAATGACAGCAATGTTTGTAAATAAAACGCCACTAAGATTTGATTTGGGTACCAATAATTTCCAAAAATCCGCTTCGCCGTAAGATTCCAATCCCATGATCACAGCCCTTCCGACATTTCCTCTTTTCCTGAGCACGCGGTTGCTTTCATCATAAAATTGTACTTCTCCGATACGGTTGTTATAATTCAAATAAAATCCACTTACATCAAAATTATAAAGCGAAGTCTGATAACTCCTGATTCCGATATCCAGCGAATGACCTTTTTCATCTTTCATATTCGGATCAATAACGGATGAAGGATTTGAAATCCGCATATCGCTGAAAGTGATCGAACGATAATTCTGGGAAATATTTCCATACATATCCAGATACTGTGCTGGTTTGTAACTCAACCCCAAACCGGCAATTACAAACTGCCTTCCGTTGGTTCTGTATTCATCCGTTTTTGAGATATTGATGATATTACCCGCCAGGTCCCTGGAAATGTTTCCATAATAACCGTCGGCAATAGTATGAATGTATTCAAAGCGAATTCCCGGAGTGACGGAAAATCTGTCATTTACATACAACACGTTTTCAGCAAAAAGAGAAACATTGCGGTTTGGAAAACGATAATCATACGTTACCAGTTTGTCGGCGTCAACGAAATTAAAATTTGCATCCTTGCCAGTACTTCCCGATCCCTGTAAACTGTGGTTGAAACCGTGATAATACCTGGACCCTACCAATAAAACAGATTGCATTTTTCCGGTATAGTAACGTTTTAGATATCTGGCTTCCGCACCCCAGTTTGTGAAATTCCCCTTGATTAAATCCCGCTCACTATTATCGTCAACCGTTGCAACGCGATTTGGACGGAAACCAAGTGAGTAACGGGAAGCAGATAAACCAAAAAGTCGCAGGTTAAATTCATTCATCGTATTGAACTGATGATCCAGATGAAAAGCCAGCATATTCCAGTTGACCTTAAACCAGTTTCGTTCCCGGTTACTTTGGCGGGGATTTGTTTTGAACATATCATCCGACAATCCGCCTGGTTGCTGCGCCAGGTAATTCATGTGGGTGATGTCCACACCAATTTTTGTTTTTTCAGAGATTTTATAATCGATATCTGAAAAGACAGTTACATTGTTAAAATGAGAATTCGGCCGCCAGCCATCGCCTCTTTTGTATTGAACAAAGGTGTAGTAACTGAGTTTTCCAACCGTTCCGCTTGCACTCGTAAAGGAATTATAAAATCCAAAAGAGCCGGCACTTTGCCTGACTACCAATTCGAGCTTCCGGTTTTCAACCGGCTTTTTCATTACAAAATTTAACAATCCGCCAAATTGTGTTCCATATTGAAGTGAAGCCGCACCACGAATAATCTGTATTCTTCCCACTGCTTCAACAGGCGGGGTATAGTAACTTTCCGGATATCCAAGTGCATCGGCACTGATGTCATATCCATTTTGACGAACATTAAAATTGGAGCTCCGGTTGGGATCCAGACCACGGCCGCCGATGCTCAGCTGCAATCCTGCACCATCATTTTCATAAATATTCAGTCCGGGAACACGGGCATATACCTGTCTGGCGTTGTTGGTGGCGAGATTGGCAACCAGCTTGTCCGGCAAAATAACTTCGGTTTTTTTGCCTTCATAAATGCCCATATTTTCAACGCCACGCATTCTGGTATAACCAAAATCACTTTGTTTTTCAGTGACAGTAACTTCATCCAGATCATTTTCTCTGCTCTGCAATACAATCTTTAAAAAAATTGGCTGGCCATCTGCTTTAAATGAATGCTGATAAGATTTAAAATCGGGATGCGAGATGTGCACGGTGTGATTACCCGGGCTTATAGCAGGAATTGCAAATTTACCGTTGTCGTCACTGATAACACTCTGACCACCCTTGGTAATATAAACCGAACAACCGGATATAGGCAAACTGTCCTTTTTTGATATGATCATTCCGGTGAGCTGACTTTGAGCCAGCGATTTGGTAATGATCAGACAAAATATAAAAATATTAAAAACCTTTAATTTCATTATCGAATGGTGTTATCCAGGATTTGTGTTGGAATGATTCGGTTTCTGCTGCCAGGTTAACGTCCGGACTAATCAGTGGCTGCCCCATACGGCCATTAAGCGCGACGTAAGAATCCACATAAACTTCCGGATTTTCGAATCCGTGCTGAGTGTAATAATCACGAAGTATGTGGGAATATTGTAAAATCATGTCGGGTTGGGTTGACATGGCTTTTTCCTGTAAAGTGGTCAAAAACAAATTGTTATTAACAATCAGACTTTTTCCGGATTTATCTTTAATCTGAAATTGGGTATACCCGGCCTTTTCCATCAGCATCACGCGCCACGAAAACCGATAGCCTTCCTCGGTCCAGAATAATTCACCGGGATAAGCCAGATACCGGAATGGAATGATAAGTTGAAGCAGAAAAAAGATTGTAAAAGTTACTGTAACTATGTTAGTGGACAGTCTGGTTGGGGAATATTTTTTATTGTTTATCAAAAATGAAACTGGCAATCTTAGTACGCTTCCAAGTTTAAAAATTATGTTTTGATGAAAATGGCCTGAGAAAAATATTGTCGCCGTGACGATCATAATATACGGAAACATGCCGATCGGGAACAGGATGGCGGTTAGTATATGGAAAATAACCACCGCAATAAAAGCTAAGGGACGCGTTTTTTTGTTCCAAAGTAAAAACGGAATACTCAGATCATACAAACATCCAAACCAGCTGAATACATAAGGAATCCATTCATAATTGAAAAGAAAACCAATGACCGGCATATCATTTTTGGCTGGTAACCAGATTCTTAGCGGTAATGCATTTAAGAGCCAGTCGCTGTTTAATTTGGCAAGACCGGCATAAAAATAGAGAATGCAGACCATAGCTTTAATAGAAAAAATGCACCAGACCGGAATCTGACCCGCGTGCACTGTTTTATTCCGGCAGGCATCAACGGAAAAGTAAACATGGGCAGGCAAAAAGATTAGCATAAAACTGATAATACTTACAAAATAATAGTGATTTAAGTAAGTGGATTTGTCGATCAGTTCTATGTAAGTAAAACTAAGAAAAAGTCCTATACTGGCAATTCTGTAAAATAATCCCAGAGCCACCAACAAGGCAGCAATGCCGCATATGGCAAACAAAAAATAGGTGTATTCTCCTAACGGCCTGATGAATTCGAAACCGTAAAAGGGGAAAAAATATTGAGGTTTTATATACAATTGTCCGATCCATCCCTTGCTCCAAAACCGGATTATGCTCAAAAAAAGCATAGTGCCAAAAGCAATCCTGAAAACAGCCAAAGGAGCGGCAGAAGTATACGATTGTAAAGTTTTAAACACAGAATAATTGTATTAATCTCCGTCGTTATCTGTATAGGTAATTGTAATACTCATCGCAGAAGTCATGTCGACTTTCAGGATACGCACGGCTTTTTGCATTTCCGTGTACGTGTCTTTCATTGCCTGATTATTGGTTTTTACCTCATCGTAAAGACTAGGTTTCAACGTAGTCAGTTTTGTTTTGATCACTTCAAACTGCGTGTTAAGGATTTCAGATAATGTTTTCCCGGTTGCGCTGTCTTTTGCTCCCAATGCATTCAGATAGGATTTTAAAGAAGGGCCTTCGACACCGGTTGTAAAATTCTTTCCGTTAAAAAAATCAACAAAAGCCTGCTGGGCTGTTTTTGCCAGGGTCAATGACAGATCTTTTTTGTAAAAACTTTCCACTTTTTCTGGTGCCGGAACGCCGTTCAGCATAGCTCCTGACGGAATGCCAAATTTTCCTGACCTGATATATCGCTCATAGTGAAGTACATATGCGTTGACCATTTGAGAAGCGGAAGAGCTGATATCCAGTCCTGTTTTGCTGATAAAAGTTTCACGCGCAGTACTTCCCCAATCGTTTCTTACTTTGCTGATCAATCCGCCCATCCTGTTCGTTAGCCTGGTCAAATGTGCAAGACGTTTTGCGCCGTCCGTTGGTGCGCCATAATATGCTAAAATGGCTGGATCATCCGCACCCACGCCATTGATCATATAATCTAAAGCTGGAAAACCCTGTCTGTCATAAGAAGCCGGGACCTCAAAGTTTGGTGACAGCTCAGAAATATCGCTGTTGATACCGGCAACATTGGCTGGATATATATTGAAATAACTTCTGATAGCATACTTTTCGCCCGGTCCAAATTCAAAAAGCTCCACTTTCTGCCATTCTACGTAGGCATCCGCCCAGGCCTGGCGTAATGCCAATAATTCAATCTGCTCAGGCTTAGCGACAAATGCGCTTCTTTTAGCAAGCATCAGGTCAAATTTTGTCTGGAAACTGGCGTAGGATGTGATTATAATATTATCTGCCAGGTTGGTCAGCATATCTTTTCTGTTCTTATCCTGGACGTCAATCGTTTCCGTCGGCGCATCACTGCTTCCCGAACAAGCCCAGATTGCACTGGACAGAAACAAGATTATTGCACCTTTTTTGAAGTTAGCTAGTATCATCTTTTAAACAATAATAGTGGACTGGTGCGCTAGCAGCCAGTCCACTGAGGAATATAGATATTTAGATTTATCAGATCTTAAAGCTTGAATTTCGCTGTGATAGCGTCAGCAGCTGTATTAATTTTATCAGGAGTTAAGTCCCAGAAGCCATTTGCTGAACCAACAAGTCCAAGCAGGATAGCGTCAGAAAAAGCGGCATCTGCTCCGTTAATTGATGCATAACGCAGAGAGTAAATAAATCCAAGACCTTCGCCCATGGCATGTGCACGCGCCGCGTCGGTAGTTGAAGTTTTCCATTTACCCAAATAACCTACTGCGGCTTTTGCAATCGCTCTTTCCATTTCTGTACGGATAAAAGTTGCCTGAGTTTTCAATTCGGCAGCGTCGTTATTTACAATCGCGGCACGACCTTTCACGAATGCCGGATGGATTTTAGCGTAATTTTCCTTATTGTATTCCCAGATATATGATCCCAGAAATGATTCGGAAGTGCCTCTTACAGCATCTGTGGAACCTAAAAGATAAACAGGATTTGTGGTTAGCATACCATATGCTTCGTCCCAGTTATGTTCAAGCGCAGTATATTTCTGGCCTGAAACCAAAGTTTTATTATCAGCTTCCAGTCCTTTAACAAGCAGAACGTTAGAAATATAGTCCAGCTGAAGAGCACCGATTAATCCTTTTTGAATAATTTGAGCATGTTCAATTCCTTTGGCATCAAGAAGATAGGTTCCTGATTTTCCGGCTACGCCTTTGGACGCAGCCTTTTTGACAGACTTACTGGCATCGGCCATTGAGGCGAAGCTGGTTTCGAGATAAGTATTGGCAGCAGCCATCTCCGCAGCTGTTTTCGAAGAAGCAGTTTTATCTTTAAGCTGGACTCCGGAAGCATTCAATGTTGCACCAACAATTTTTAAGGAAGGTACGTCAACAAAAGGATTGGATGCGTTTGCGAACATGTTTTTCATGACAGTTGCATCCAGGGTAGCAGAATCTCTAACGGCAGATCCAAGGTAATAATTAAGTCCCTGGAACATTCTGTAACGGTTATTTCCTGATGTTAAATCAACGGTGGTATCGCCTTTTGCATCTATAAAAAGTGCTTTGTAAGGCGTGGTTGGGGTTACTTTGGCGTAGTCAATTTTGGTGCGAAGATCCGAAACAACAGGTGGAGTAGGGTTGTCATCATCGTCATCACTACAAGATGAAAGGCTAACGGCAACCATTGCCGCGAACAATAACGATTTAAAGGTAAATCTGTTTTTCAACATTCGTAAGTATGTTTTTGTTAGGATACACGCTTCATTTGAATGAAATTATTTAGACTAATACCAAATGAGCGAGACAAACATATACATTATTTAGAATTAGAACAAATTGTTATTTAAATATTTGGAACCTTTTTTTTGTCAATATATGCGTTTTAGATAGTACCGGATCAGCAATCTTCTGTAAATCAGCAATAGTGATTGTTTTATACATAAAAAAACTTCTGAGAAAATCTGTTGAACAGACTTCTCAGAAGTTTAGAAAAATCGGACTGGTTATTATGACCTTACTTACCGGCCTTATCTTCTTTTTTATTTTTTTTGGAATAGCTCTTTTCAGCAGTTTTTGCTTTTTCGAAATCCAGAACTACGCCGTTTATGCAGTAGCGCAGACCTGTTGGCGGAGGACCATCATCAAAAACATGACCCAGATGTGATTTGCACCTTCCGCAGGTCACTTCCGTTCTTACCATTCCCAATGTTTTGTCGGTATGGTAAACGATGGACGTTTTACTGATCGGTTCATAGAAACTTGGCCAGCCACATCCGCTGTCAAATTTGGTATCACTTTTGAATAGCGGATTTCCACAAACGGCACAGTAATATGTTCCTATCTCTTTCGAAGTTTCAAACTTACTCGTACCAGGGCGCTCCGTTCCCTTTAATCTGGCAACTTCAAAAACTTCTGACGGCAGAATCTTTTTCCACTCGGTTTCAGAGGTTGTTACTTTGCTGGTATCGGTGTGAGAATAAACCGGACTCTTTTGCTGCATTGTCTGCGCATATGAACTTTGAAAGCAAAATCCTGTTACGCCTAAAATGAGCATCAATAACTTAATTTTCATATGTACTTGATTTGAAATGCTGATATGGAATATACGAAATCAGTATGCTTAAAGATTTAACATTCAGGATTTTTTCATTGTTCCGTTTTGTCAAAAATAGTTCTGTTCGTAGGAATTGGTGTCAAAAAAGGAGATATCAAAAACTAAATAAATGACGATAAATCCTGAACCCCAAGCATCCTCGTTGTCGTAAATCCTTCCCCATATTTCACACCAATTGCGTGTCCCATTTCCTGTGCACGGGCTATGATGAAATTTAAAAATTCGGGAGACGAAATATAGCTCTGTGGCTCGTTGCTGTTTTCATCATAATCAGGATTGAAAAACTGGCTTTTAAAAGCGCGGATTGCCTCCACTTTCTGTTCATGAAAATCAGTTATGTTTACAACAAAATCAGGTTTTATATACCGGTCCTGGATAATGTGGAATACCAGACGTGGTCGCCAGGCTTCCTGTTTGTTTCCTTCGCTATCAAAAGTTTCAATCATTCTCAATCCTGAATAAAAACAGCTGTCGGATACCAGTTTGCCACCACGTGCATGGTCCGGATGACGGTCATCAAAAGCATTTGTGATAACGATATCGGGCTGGTATTTTCGGATATAGGGAATAATCGCTTTCTGATGCGCCTCGTCATTGGCAAAAAAACCATCAGCAATACCAACATTGTCGCGAACGGAAATACCCAAAACATTGGCTGCATCGGCTGCTTCCTGTATACGTCCTTCCGGTGTGCCTCTGGTACCCAGTTCTCCGCGTGTCAGGTCAACAATGCCTACCTTTTTTCCTAACGCCATTTGCGCAAGCAAAGTGCCTGCGCAGCCAAGTTCGACATCATCAGGATGGGCCGTAATGGCCAGAATATCAAGTTTCATTGAAAGATTTTTTTATATATGCTTTTAAAAAAAATGGAGCTGAATCAAATTCAGCTCCATTTTCTGATCTATTTAATTCTTATTTTTTGACCTAAACGTAAGGTTGAACGGGTTGATATTCTGTTCTTTTTGGCAATGGTTGAAATGGAAACACCATATTTTCCGGCTATTGAAGAGAGTGTATCTCCGGAACGTACCTTATGTAAAATTGAACGGGTATAAGCTACGGGAGCATCGCCTGATTCAAATTCACTTTTTGTTGCGCGTCCACCTCTTAGGTGATTCCAGACACTGCTGGTCAGGAGAAAGTGGTCGGAGCGGATTTGTTTATTATCCCAGTCAAAAATATTCCGGGCGTCAAAAGGATTTCCTTCATACCGGTTTTCATAATGCAAATGAGAACCTGAGCTACGTCCCGTATTTCCACCAAGACCTATCACCTCACCAGCTTTCACCATTTGTCCGGATTCAACCAATTGTTTAGAAAGGTGACCATACAATGTTTCAAGTCCATTATAATGACGCACTAAAATAAATTTACCATAACCACTTCCGTCAAAGGCCACAATCCTGACCATACCATCATAGGTTGATCTGACGGTGTCGCCTGTTTCAAGGTCCAGATCCGTTCCGTTGTGCCAGCGGCCCCAGCGAAAGGAGAAGTTTGAAGTTGTTTTTGTGTCCGTCATCGGAGTGCTCCACATACGGTTAAGGGCAGGATTGTATAAGGTCAGATCGACAGGTTCGTCAAAATCCAGCGGACTTAACCCGTAAGGATTAATCGTACGGGAATCCCAGATTACATAATATTCAGCAGATTTCACCCATTCGTCACCGACCAGTAGAGAATCCACCACTTCTACAACATCCGTTTCTCCTTCGTCAATTGTTGAAGTATCTTCACTTACAACCGGATTTAGTGGTTTTACGGGTTCAAACTGGCTCTGGAATTTTAATGTAGAAGTTTCGACTTGAAATTCATCCTCTGGCTGAGGCGTTCCTACTCTGGTTGGGCCTTCATTGGCATTGCTGCCGGCCTGATTGATCTTTGGATTTTTTTTGAACTTTCCTCGCTCTTGTGCTTGCGTGTTCCAGGGGATCAGACACACGACCATTAGCAAACCAACAATAAGCTTTTCTCTCATAAATATAATTACTGTATCGGGCTGGCCACTGTGATTTCCACAATGGCCAGCCCGACTTAAATGTCAAATCTATTCCGGATTATTCTTAGTTTGTTTCAAGTATATCGTCCGCGATCACTTCCACTTCACGTTCCATCAGGAAACGTTCAGCATCCAGCGCGGCCATACAACCAGTTCCGGCAGCCGTAATCGCCTGACGGTAAACATTGTCCTGCGCGTCACCACAGGCAAAAACACCCTGTACGTTGGTATGCGCACTTCCCTTTATGGTTTTGATATATCCGGTTTCGTCCATATCAATGTAACCTTTGAAAATTTCAGTGTTTGGTTTGTGACCAATGGCTACGAAAAATCCGGTTACATCCAGAAGTGTTTCTTCTCCTGTTTTGTTATTTTTTACCAAAACACTTTCCAAGCCTTCTTCTCCATTCAAAGAAACGGTTTCTGTGTTCCAAAGAATTTCAATATTTGGAAGCGTTTCCAAACGTTTCTGCATGATTTTGGAAGCACGCATTTCGTCACGACGCACCACCAGATATACTTTGCGAACTAATTTGGCAAGATAACTTGCTTCTTCAGCAGCCGTATCGCCAGCGCCCACAACAACCACATCCTGGCCACGGAAAAAGAAACCATCACAGACCGCACAGGCAGATACGCCGCGGCCGTTCAGTCTTTCTTCACCTTCAATACCCAGCCATTTGGCAGTTGCGCCCGTTGAAATGATCACAGAATCAGCAAGAATTTCTTTTTTGCCGTCGATAATTACTTTGCGGGGATACGTTGTAAAATCAACTTCTGTTGCCATACCATAACGGATATCAGCACCAAAACGTCTTGCTTGTTTTTCAAAATTAATCATCATTTCAGGACCTGTGATCCCGTCAGGATATCCCGGATAATTGTCAACTTCGGTAGTTATCGTCAATTGACCACCAGGCTGGGCTCCCTGATAAAGAACTGGATTTAAACCAGCTCTTGAAGCATATATAGCAGCGGTGTAGCCGGCAGGACCGGAACCAATAATAAGGCAATCTACTTTTTCAGATGTCATGTTAATTTCTTACTTATAGTAATCAAAAATCTTTAATTCAAATATTTACAGTGCAGAACAGCCATTTTACTGTTCTTTTTTCAGTGTAATGATGGAGCGATTTTGGAAGATCTGCTCACGGATGAATAACATTTCCTATTGTACAAAAGTGCGAAATTTCACTCCTTTATGCAAATTTCCTTACAAAACGCGCCATTCGATCCGGCGGTTCCTTCGTCGGTTTTCTTCGGAATCATTTTTGGCGACAGGTTTTGTTTTGCCAAATCCTTTTGCCGTAAGTCTTTCCGGCTCAACGCCTGATTTTTTCAGATAATCCAGTACTGACTGCGCCCTTTTTTTAGACAATTCCAGATTGGTCTGTTCACCTCCAACGTCATCCGTATGTCCGGAAATTTCTATATTAATTTGTTTATTATTTTTCAAAAAGTCAACCATCCTGTTCAACTCCACCTTTGATTTGTCGTCCAGTGTAAATTCACCAGTATTGAAAAAGATATTGTTTAAAACTTCAATACGATCTTTTTGTATGGCTTCCAGAGGAATGTCAAGGTTGACAGAAGAGACAGAATCGGTGACAGAAAAAGTAAGACTTTTGAATAGATATCCGCTTTTGGAAACATAAAAAGCATATTCACTTCCTTTGTTTAAAACCGCGAGAAAATTACCAGTCTGGGTATCAGAAGAAAACTCCGCCACTTTCTCCTGGCTTTTGAGATCGTATAATTCAATGCTGGATGCAAGCGGTTTATTCGTTTTTTTATCAAAAACTTTACCTTTTGCAAAGCGGGTGGGGGTTACGAGGTTTTGTAATGAATCGGGCAGATCAAATGTATACAATAAGGAACGGCCTTTGGTTTTTTCGGAAGTGTCGTCGGTGTAATATCCTTTTTTTCCATTTGACGAAATAAATAAACCAACCTGATCTGCCTGGGTATTAATTGGATATCCAATGTTTTTGGGTGAAGTCCAGGTGGTATCGGCTTTTTGGGACAAAAATATATCAAAACCGCCCATACCTGTCAAGCCGTTGGAGGCATAAAAAAGCGTGCGTCCGTTGGCGTGAATAAAAGGAGCATTTTCGTCTTCCGGCGTGTTAATTACCGGCCCGAGATTTTTCGGATCCGACCATTGTCCTTTTTCTTTTAAAACCGAAAACCAGATATCCGAACGGCCTTGTCCGCCACGACGATCCGATGCAAAATAAAGCGTCCTTCCATCCGCAGATAAAGAAGGTTGCGATTCCCAGTTTCTTGAATTTATATTTTCACCAACATTCTGCGGCGCACTCCAGTCATTTCCCTGTTTGTGAGAAATGTATAGATCACAGCCACCATAACTGTCGGGGCGGTTGCAGGCAGTCAAAACCAATGTTCTTCCGTCGGCTGAAATGCTGCAGGTGCCTTCGTTATTGGTCGTATTGATAGATTTCGAGATTTCTTCCGGAACATCCCAACCTCCGGGAATCCGGTGGGTTACATAAATGTTTTCATCCCGGTTTTCGGTCAATCCGGTGAAAATGAGTGTTTCATCATCCGCTGTCATTACCGGGAAAAATTGAGAATTGAGAAAATTAACCGTATCGCCCAATGATTGTTTATGCACTTTCATCGGATTTCTCATAGCCATTTGAGCGAAACGGGAAGAAGCCGCACTTTTTTTTGCCAAACGTGCCAGTCCCGATTTAGGCGGAGAAAGAGCCAGCGCTTTTTCAAAATAAACCACCGCTGAATCGTATTTTTCTTCTTTGAAAAAATCACTTCCAAGCCATTGGTAAGCGGAAGAAGATTGAGGATCAGAAGGCCGGAGTGTCACAAACCGGACAAAATGTTTTCGGGTTAGTTCCGTTTTTTTTTGGAGTTCATATATCTGCGCAAGCCTCAGGTGAATCTCGGAATTGTTTGGATCCGTTTCTTCCACTTTTTCAAATAGTACCATTGCCTCGTTCAGTTGCCTCGCCTGCCACGCTTTCTGGGCTTTGTCAAACGTTTCCTTGCCACGGCGCGACAAAGGCGCATCCTGTGCATGACTATCTGTTAAAAAAAAATAACCTGAAAAAAGCAGTGTCAGAAAAAGGCGGCGCATTATGGAATATTCATGTATTTATGCGTTTGTAACGACATTTTCCACTTCGGATTGTCTTTGATGTAATCTATTATCAATGGAAGCATCTGTTCGTGTTTACTCCATTCGGGCTGCAATAATAATGTACAGTTGTCATTCACTTTTGCTGCGTGCTCTTCAGCGAATTCAAAATCACTTTTATTGTATATGATCGCTTTCAGCTCGTTTGCGTTTTCGTAAATATCCGGGTGAGGCGTTTTAAATTTCTTTGGTGAAAAACAAACCCAGTTCCAATGTCCTGTAAACGGATAAACGCCCGAAGTTTCGATGTTAGTCTGGAAGCCTGCTTCCTGTAAAGCACCCGTCAGTGCATCCAGATTATACATTAATGGTTCGCCGCCGGTGATCACCGCCAGTCGGCCGCGGTATTCCAGAGCACCTTCTACAATCATATTTATTTCCTGTTTAGGGTGTGCGTTGGCATCCCAGGATTCTTTTACATCACACCAGTGGCAACCTACTTCACATCCGCCGAGACGGATAAAATAAGCAGCTTTTCCACTATGCTGGCCCTCTCCCTGCAAAGTGTAAAAAGCCTCCATAACAGGAAGTTGACTGGTGACGATGGGTAATGTTTCAGTTAGCAAAATTCAAAAAGTATGTAAGCGTTAAATAAAATCAGTGCAAAGATAGAGGGTAACAAAAGAAATCGGGAAATAATTTAAAATCTGATAAAGTCTTTCAGATTGACTAACTGGCTTTTAAAGATTTTTATCATGCTTTAAATGAATTTGGAATAACGCTTGTTAGACATAACGATCACTTAAACTTAACATTCAGCCCGGAAAATAGCTGAATGAATGCGATATTTGTACTATGAATAATACCCAAATACAACAACAGGAAGCGATTTGCGCTCTGGCGACACCTTCGGGCGTGGGAGCCATTGGGGTAATCCGTGTTTCCGGACTTCATTCGATCTCGATTGTCAACGATATTTTTAAAGGCAAAAACCTGAATTCGGTTGACAGCCATACGGCGCATTTTGGTACGATACAGTCAGAAACTGAGTTAATCGATGAGGTTTTAGTAACTGTTTTTAAAACACCAAAATCTTTTACAAAAGAAGATTCAGTCGAAATTTCCTGTCACGGCTCAGATTATATCATCAAACAGATTTTGAAACTCCTTATCCAAAAAGGAGCAAGAATAGCACGCCCGGGAGAATTTACCCAACGTGCGTTTTTGAATGGACAATTTGATCTGGTACAAGCAGAAGCCGTAGCGGATCTCATCGCTGCCGATTCTGAGGCCAGCCATAAAACTGCGATCAATCAATTAAGAGGTGGTTTTTCAAAAAAACTTGCTTCATTAAGAACAGAATTGATCCATTTTGCTTCTTTGGTAGAACTGGAATTAGATTTCGGCGAGGAAGATGTTGAGTTCGCTGAGAGAGACGATTTGAGAAGATTAATTCAAAAACTTCGTCAGACAATAGCGCCTTTAATTGAATCTTTTGATTATGGAAATGCGCTGAAAGAAGGCGTTCCGGTAGCGATTATTGGCTCACCAAATGTTGGGAAATCAACCTTGCTGAACGCACTTTTGAATGAAGAAAAGGCAATCGTAACCAGCGTCGCAGGAACGACCCGTGATGTGATTGAAGATACCATGATTCTTGAAGGATTAAAGTTCAGATTTATTGATACGGCAGGAATTCGTGAAACGACTGACCTCGTAGAATCCATCGGAATTGAACGTTCACGTGGAGCGATGGAAAAAGCGGATATGGTAATTTTCCTATTCGACAGCGAGCAGACATTTTTGGAAAACAAGCAGGTTGCTACGGAATTAGCTTCTGGAAAAGATGTGCTTTGGGTATTTAACAAAATAGATATCGAACCTGAAATTTTCAATAAACTAAAAGCAGAAAATCATGAAATAATTGGTATTTCCGCACAAACTCAGGAAGGTTTGAAATCTCTCACCGACGTTTTGGTTAATCGTGTTTATGGACAAGCTGCAACGGATACTGTCGTTACAAATCTTCGTCATTACGAGCATTTATTAAAAACGCAGGATGCGTTGAATGAAGTAATCAATGGCCTGGATACTGGAATCACGGGCGATTTTCTGGCTCAGGACATCAGGTTGTCACTGCATCATTTGGGTGAGATAACGGGGACTATTGTTACGGATGATTTGCTGGATAATATTTTTAGTAAGTTCTGTATCGGGAAGTAATCCAAAAATAATAATTGGACTCCCGGTTCGCTATATTTAAATTATACAGCTAACCGAAGTGCATGTAAACATGTGGCCAGCTACTAAAATCAATTTTAACGTTGGAAAGGCTTATGAAAATAGATACTACATATTTAGAAAGGTGTAGAGCGGCACTGGGAAAAAGCACATTCATTGCTTATCGAGTCGGAAATAGATACCGTTGAATATGATATGTTTCGTTCGGCCTGTTTCAAAGCGTTTGAGCTTATTCTGGAACAGACTGGCAAATTATTGCGAAAAGCTATCAAACCCTATTTTCATAGTCCCAAAGAAGTGGATAAAATGGTATTTAAAAACGTGTTCAGAAATGCTGTTTTGCGGGATTTAATGACTGATGAACAATGTGAGCGATGGCTCCAATATAGGGACATTAGAAATAATACTGCGCACGATTATGGGGTAAATTTTGCTAATGAAACGCTTGTGTTTTTACCGCAGTATTGAGCTGTCTGCTATTTTGAAAAACCAAAATATTGATTAAAATGCTATTGAGAGAAAAGGACAAACAAGCGTTACTCGCAATTTTTCAGGAGTCAGAAACTGCCATGGAGGTTTGGGCATATGGCAGCCGTGTAAATGGAAAGGGTCATAGTGGAAGTGATCTCGATCTGGTGCTGCGAACCAAGGATTTAGCACCATTGCCCTTTGATGCGTACATTATGCTTTGCGAAAAAATCACCGATAGCAATATACCGATCCTGGTTGAACTTAGAGATTGGGCGGTACTGCTCATCTCTTTTCACAAAAATATTGAAGCTAACTACGAGTTTTTGTTCTCTTCTATTGTGGATGTGCCGGACGAATCATTTTAACATAACATAAAGGCACAACTTTGAAAATCTGTTAGCTGCGGCAATTTTAAAAATTTAACGAAAACGTAGCCTGGCCCCTTTAAAAAATATGGTCACTAAGTCTGTTTCGTTTTGGCAACCCTTCCAAAATCTTCTACTTTTATTGAATGGGAGGTTATATCCCTTCAAGATTACTTTACAATATGAATCATACAGTACACAATAAACTTGTTTCTTTTATCTGGTCCATCGCTGACGATTGTTTGCGTGATGTATATGTGCGTGGAAAATACCGGGACGTAATTCTCCCGATGGTAGTTTTGAGGCGGCTGGATGCTTTGCTTGAACCGACCAAGGACGCGGTTATGGAAGAGCTGGCATTCCAGAAAGACGAAGCCGGTTTTACAGAATGGGACGAAAACGGACTGATGCAGGCTTCCGGTTATGTTTTTTACAATACCAGTCCGTAGACTTTGCAGCGGCTGCACAGCACTGCCACCAACAGCCAGCAGATTTTACAGGGTAATTTTGAAGAATATCTGAATGGTTTCAGTGCGAATGTCAAGGAGATTATCGACAAGTTTAAACTGAAAAGCCAGGTACGCCACATGGCCAATAAGGATGTGCTGTTGAACGTGCTGGAAAAATTTACTTCGTCTTACATCAACCTTACGCCTTTTGAAAAGGTGGATCTGGATGGGCGGAAATTACAGCCGCTTTCTAACCTGGGTATGGGTTATGTTTTTGAAGAGCTGATCAGGAAATTTAACGAAGATAATAACGAAGAGGCCGGGGAGCACTTTACGCCGCGTGAAGTGATAGACCTGATGACACATATTATTTTTGATCCGATCAAAGATATGTTGCCTCCTGTGATGACAATTTATGATCCGGCTTGTGGAAGCGGCGGTATGCTGACGGAATCCCAGAATTTTATCAAAGATGAAGAAGGCGGTATCCGGGCCAAAGGTGATGTGTATCTGTATGGCAAGGAGATCAACGACGAAACTTATGCGATTTGTAAGTCGGATATGATGATTAAGGGCAACAATCCGGAGAATATCCGGGTGGGCTCTACGCTTTCTACGGATGAATTTGCCGGAACGAGTTTTGACTTCATGCTTTCCAATCCGCCTTATGGCAAGTCCTGGGCGAGTGAGCAGAAGTATATCAAAGATGGAAAAGATATTATTGATCCGCGTTTCCAGATCAGACTGCAAGATTACTGGGGCGTGGAAGATGACGCTGATGCCACGCCGCGTTCGTCGGATGGACAGCTGCTTTTCCTGATGGAAATGGTTTCTAAAATGAAGCCCGGCCACAGTGGTTCGCGTATTGCTTCTGTGCATAACGGTTCCAGTTTGTTTACGGGTGATGCCGGTGGGGGAGAAAGTAATATCCGTAGGTACATTATTGAAAATGACTGGCTGGAAGCGATTGTGCAGTTGCCGAATAATCTGTTTTACAACACTGGCATTACGACTTACATCTGGATCCTGAGTAATAAAAAAGCACCGCACCGCCAGGGAAAAGTGCAGCTGATTGACGCCGGACAGCTTTACCGGAAACTTCGGAAAAACCTGGGTAACAAAAACTGCGAATTTGCTCCTGAACATATCACGGAAATCGTGCGGGTATATACCAGTCTGGAAGCGATTGATAGGGAGGGTGATGAGGGCATTGCTTCACAGGTTTTTGATAATGCCGATTTTGGTTATTACAAAGTGACCATCGACCGGCCGAAACGCCTGAAAGCGCAGTTTACCGAAGAACGCATCGCCGACCTGCGTTTTGACAGATCCTTACGCGAACCCATGACCTGGGCTTATGCCGAATTTGGGGAAGAAGTGTATACCGATATCGCCACGCATGAAAAAGCGATTTTGGAATATTGTGAAAAAAATGACCTGAACCTGAATACCAAACAAGCCAAAGCCCTGACCAGCAACGAAACCTGGCAAAAACAGCTGGATCTGTTGAACAGCGCAAAGGAACTGCTGGCGGCGATGGGTACAGAAGAATTTACAGACTTCAATATTTTCAAGGAAAAAGTAGATGCCGCCCTCAAAAAACAAGGCACCAAACTGACCTCTTCTGAAAAAAATGCGATCCTGAACGCCGTGAGCTGGTATGATGCCGGAGCTGAAAAAGTTGTAAAAGGAGTTGTAAAACTCACTGGCGAAAAACTGGAAAAACTGCTCAGTTATCTGGATTGCTCCGACGAACAACTGGCCGATTATGGATATTTCCCGACCGGTAAAAAAGGTGAATACCTGCAATATGAAACGGAAAGTGATTTGCGCGATACGGAAAACGTACCGCTGAAAGAGAATATCTACGAATACTTTTTACGCGAAGTAAAACCCCACATAACCGAAGCCTGGATAACCCTGGACGCTACGAAAATCGGTTATGAGATCAGCTTCAACAAATATTTCTACCGCCACAAACCTTTGAGAAGTATTGAAGATGTGGCTGCTGATATACTGGCTCTCGAAGCGGAAAGTGACGGCTTGATCCGGGAGATATTGGCCATGGGTGAAAGTGTGGACGTTTTAAATGAAAGTATTTGATGTTTGAGAAATATAGTGAGTATAGGGATTCTGGAAATGTTTGGCTTGGTGATATTCCAAAAAGTTGGCAATTAAAGAAATTAAAGACGATTGCTAGCTTCATAAATCGAGGAGTTACACCAAGCTATGTCGAACAGTCAGATTTTAGGGTAGTAAATCAAGCAACTTTTAGTAAGGGATATTTTGATGCAGATAATTGCAAGTTCACAAAAGTTGGTCCATTTGAAAAAATAGGGGCTGTTAAAGGAACGGTATTTAAGAACGATATTTTATTAGCTTCTACTGGGGGAGGAGTGTTAGGAAAGGTTGCATTTTTTGATTTGAATAAGAATAATTATTTAGCGGACAGTCATGTTACTATAATTCGTGGGGATGATAACTTTCACGCCAAATTCTATTATTATATTTTTTCGATCAACTACGATCTGATAAATGGCATTTTAGCTCAGGGATCAACTAACCAGACGGAATTGCAAAGGGACTGGCTAAGAGACCTTGTGTTTCCTGTTCCATCCCTCGCCGAACAAACCGCCATCGCCAATTTTCTTGATCGCAAAACGGCTCAAATTGACCAGGCTGTTTCCATTAAAGAAAAACAAATAGAACTACTCAAAGAACGCAGGCAAATACTGATTCACAATGCGGTAACGCGTGGGTTGAGTTTGGATGTGAAGATGAAGGATTCTGGGGTAGAATGGATTGGGGAGATTCCGGAGCATTGGGAGGTTTTCGCAAACAGGGTTCTTTTCACTGAAAGAAATCAGCCAGGTCGGGAAGGACTTCCTTTATTATCCGTTTCAATTCATACAGCCATTTCGTCGGAGGAATTGGACGAAGAATCCAATATTCGCGGCAAAGTTAAAATTGAAGATAAAAGTAACTATAAACTTGTAGAGGTTAACGACATTGTATTTAATATGATGCGCGCTTGGCAGGGGGCAATTGGTGCTGTGGGTACCAATGGTATGGTTAGTCCGGCGTACGTTGTTGCGAAGCCAAACAAGAATATCGAAGCGAATTATGCTGAATATCAATTTAGAACAAGCATTTATATTCAAGAAATGAATCGCGTTTCTAAGGGTATCACAGATTTTAGAAAGCGTCTATATTGGCATGAATTCAAACAATTGACAACCGTTGTTCCTCCATATAAGGAACAGAAGGAGATTGTTTCCTACATAGAAAACATTAATCAAAAAATCGCCACCGCCATATCCCTGAAACAGAAAGAGATTGAAAAGTTAAAAGAGTACAAATCGACGTTGATTAATAGTGCGGTGACGGGGAAAATAAAAGTCTGAACTGTGATTTTTTTGATTTGTGTGATTTTTATGATTTTTTGCATTTGATTAGGAAGTGGCCTTTGATTTTTAGTGAAGACAGTTCTAAGAATCATAGTACAGACAAAAGGCATATTGGTGTAATCAAGGCAATCACAAGAATCAACCGAATCATAGTAATTTTTTATGATTTTTTGCATTTGATTAGGAAGTGGCCTTTGATTTTTAGTGAAGACAGTTCTAAGAATCATAGTACAGACAAAAGGCATATTGGTGTAATCAAGGCAATCACAAGAATCAACCGAATCATAGTAATTTTTTATGATTTTTTGCATTTGATTAGGAAGTGGCCTTTGATTTTTAGTGAAGACAGTTCTAAGAATCATAGTACAGACAAAAGGCATATTGGTGTAATCAAGGCAATCACAAGAATCAAACGAATCAAAGTCATGATAAATGACCAGTATAAATATTCTGAGCTGACTTCTAAAATTATTGGGTGTTGTATGAGTGTCCATCGGGCACTTGGGAATGGGTTTCAAGAGGTGATATATCAGAGGGCTTTGGCGATCGAATTTGAGTTGAATGGGATTTTGTTTAACCGGGAATTTGAGATGCCTATTTTTTATAGAGGACAGCGTATTGGTACCAGGCGAGTGGATTTTTTAGTACAGGAGTTCATATCAGTTGAACTTAAAGCCACATCAAAACTTGAAGATGTCCACTTCGCCCAGGCGATCAATTATCTGGAAGCGTATAATCTGGAAGTAGGATTACTAATCAACTTCGGAGAAACCAGCCTGAATTTCAAACGACTACTAAATAAGAAGTTCAAGCCAGACAATCCTAATCAACCCAGTGATCACTAAAATCGAAAAAACACAGTCAAAAATCACAGCAATCAAAAAAATCAAAAGAATCAAAGTACTGACATATGGAAGTAGGAAACCAGCCTGAATTTTAGACGACTACTAAATAAGAAGTTTAATCCAGAGAATCCTAATTATCTCAATAATCAATTAAACAACACAGTCAAAAATCACAGCAATCAAAAAAATCAAAAGAATCAAAGTACAGACATATGGAAGTAGGAAACCAGCCTGAATTTCAAAAGATTACTAAATAAAAAGTTAAATTCAGATAATCCCAATAAACCCAGTAATCACTAAAATCGAAAAAACACAGTCAAGAATCATAACAATCAAAAAAATCAAAAGAATCAAAGTACAGACAAACAGCAATCAAACGAATCAAAGTCCGCACAATTTAAAATCACACTAATGCCAAGCTCAACGAACGAAGCCGCCCTCGAAGCAACCATTGAAAAGAAATTGACAGGCACAACCCTGGAAGAATATATAAAACCAACTTCACCCGTTTCGTCTTTCGAAGAGCGCGAGCCTTTGTATAGAAGCGGACAGGGTTATTATCTGGGATTGGCCCGAGATTTCAATGCGCGTTATGCGGTGGACGAAGTTCGGCTTTGGGATTTTCTGGAAACCACCCAGAAAGATGAGCTGGCCAAATTGCAGAAACAAAGCGACTGGAAACTGAAAATACTGGAACGCCTGGACCGGATGCTGAAGAAGAACGGAATTATCCGGATACTGCGAAAAGGACTGGATGTTGAAGATGCGCATTTTACATTTTTATACGTGTTGCCACTAGCCAGCAGCAGCGAAGTGATCAAGCAGAATTTTGAAAGCAACCAGTTTAGCGTAACCCGTCAGGTACGTTACTCCCTTACCAAACCGGGCGAGGAAATTGATATGGTGCTATTTGTGAACGGTTTGCCCTTTGCCACCATGGAACTTAAAAACCAGTGGACCGGACAAAATGCTAAGTTTCATGGGCAAAATCAATATAAAAATGATCGGGACATAAACCAGCCCTTACTAAATTTTGGCCGTTGTATCGTGCATTTTGCGGTGGATACAGACGAGGCCTATATGACTACAAAACTGGATGGGAAAAATACCTTTTTTCTTCCTTTCAACCTTGGAAATGATTTTGGAAAAGGAAATCCTGTAAATCATTTCGGGCATAAGACGGCGTATCTCTGGAACGAAGTGCTGACCCGGCAAAGTGTAGCTAATATCATGCAGCATTTTGTCAGGTTTGATGGAAAAGATACCGATCCGCTGGCGAAAAAGCGCCTGTATTTTCCACGGTATCACCAGATGGATGTGGTCAGGAAACTGATCACCGATACCAGTAAATACGGCGTTGGGAAAAGTTATCTGATACAACATTCAGCAGGGTCGGGTAAGTCAAACTCTATAACCTGGGCAGCCTATCAGCTGATTGAAACTTATCCTGAAAACGATCAGGTGTCGGGCAGCAAAGGTGTAGAAAACCCGCTATTTGATTCAGTGATCGTGGTGACCGACAGAAGGTTACTCGACAAACAGCTGCGGGAAAATATCCGCGAGTTTTCCGAGGTGAAAAATATTGTTGCGCCAGCCTATTCGTCCAAAGAACTGAAAGAAAGTTTTGAGAGCGGGAAACGGATAATCATTACGACCATTCAAAAATTTCCATTCATTGTAGACGGAATTGCCGATCTGAGCGATAAGCGTTTCGCTGTGATCATTGACGAAGCACATGGAAGCCAAAGCGGAACCGCGGCTGACAATATGAACAGAGCGCTGGGAAGTGCGTCAAACGAGGAAGAAGATCCGGATCCGCAGGATAAAATTATTGAAATTATGCAGTCAAGGAAAATGCGCGGAAATGCGTCTTACTTTGCCTTTACAGCAACACCGAAAAACAGCACGCTCGAAAAGTTTGGCGTTCCGACAGAAAGCGGCGGTTTCCGGCCTTTCCATTTGTATTCTATGAAACAGGCGATTGAGGAAGGTTTTATTCTGGATGTCCTGGCCAATTATACCACGTACCGAAGTTATTACGAAATCGAAAAGTCCATAGAGGACAACCCACTTTTTGATACGGCAAAAGCACAGAAAAAACTCAAAGGTTTTGTGGAGCAGCACCGGCAGACCATTGGCACCAAGGCTGAAATTATGCTTGATCATTTTATTTCAAAAGTGGTCAATACCAAAAAACTGAAAGGAAAAGCCAAGGCGATGGTGGTGACTCAGAGTATTGAGTCGGCTGTCAGATATTATTTTGCGCTCAAACAATTGTTGAACGACAGAGGCAATCCGTTCAGTATTGCCATTGCGTTTTCAGGAAAGAAGGAAGTTGACGGAATTGAATATACAGAGGACGTAATCAATAATTTTCCATCGGCACTCGATTCGGCAAAACCCAGTGATCCGGGTTATATCAGCGACAAAATTGCGAGGTATTTCAATATGGATGAGTATCGTATGCTGGTGGTGGCCAACAAGTATCTGACCGGTTTCGATCAGCCGAAACTTTCAGCCATGTATGTCGATAAAAAGTTGCAGGGAGTTTTGGCTGTTCAGGCACTGAGCCGGCTAAACCGCTCTGCTGACCAGCTGGGAAAGAAAACCGAAGATTTATTTGTACTTGATTTTTTCAATTCGACTGACGAAATTAAGGCTGCTTTTGATCCTTTTTACACTTCCACAACACTCAATTCTGCAACGGACGTAAACGTATTACACGATATTAAAAATACGCTTGACGAAACCGGCGTATATGAATGGGCGGAGGTTGAAGATTTTATTGATAAGTATTTCAAAGGTGTCGATGCACAGGAACTCAGTGTTATTATTGACATCGCCGCACAACGATTTAATTCAGATCTGGAACTGGATGATAATGGCAAGGCAGAGATTAAGATCCTGGCCAAACAGTTTGTGAAAATATACGGACAAATGGCATCCATACTTCCTTATGAGATTGTTAACTGGGAAAAGCTGTTTTGGTTTTTGAAATTTTTGATTCCGAAACTTATTATCAAAACGGGGAACGAAAAGCTTTATGACGAACTTCTCGACTCGGTTGATCTTTCAACATACGGATTGGAACGTGTGAAGTTGAATGCATCGATCAGCCTGGATGCTTCTGAAACGGAATTGGAACCACAAAATCCAAATCCGCGGGGAGCGCATGGATCTGATGCGACCGAAGATCCGTTGGAGCTTATTGTCAACAGTTTTAATGAACGTTGGTTTCAGGGCTGGGAAGCCACGCCGGAGGAGCAGCGCGTGAAATTCGTAAGTCTTGCAAAATCCATTCAGGTCCACCCGGATTATGAGGAAAAGTATTTAAACAATCCGGATGTTCAAAACCGGGAGCTTGCTTTCAGAAGAATTTTTGAAGAAGTAATGGGCAAGCAGCGCCGGAATGAGCTTGACCTTTACCGGGCGATATCGAAGGATGATGCTACGAAGATGGCTTTTATTGATTCATTAAAACGGGTGTTGGGGGCGGTGTGAAGTTATTATTTTTTGAGAGAAGTAATTTGGCAAAGTATGGATATTTTGGATCGCAACTCATTCGAGTTGGACATGAGCAAGTTTCGAATCGTTTGGATATGGACAAGTCCATTTTTAGTGCCAAATGATATGTCTATTCATGCGGAAAAATATTTCGTTGCATCTCAGATGGCAATAATGCTAGGTAATAAGTCTGTGGATTATACTCTGAAAACTATGATGGATGGTTTTGAAGAGGAAAGAAAAACAAAACCTAAAATTGAGGAATTTGATTTAATTCAAGAGATTCTGGATTTCTCTGTATCGGTTAATGAGGAAATATTGGATAGACTTAAACAATGTAATTTTAATGATGGAACAAAATCAAGCTTAGCTTGTGAAGCCGTCTTCCAAAGACTCCGTACAACAATTAAATCAATTCACTACCATATTAAATTTGGCTTTTATTTTGAAGCTTTCGCCTTGATTCGTTTCTTTATGGAGCAACTGGCTTATGCCTACACGGCGTCATTAGTCTCTGGTAATGAGATAGCAAATTTCATGTCTCCTACCAAATCTATTACTGTTTTAAAGAAATTTATTCCCAGGGTGGGTTTACTTTATGGTGAGCTGAGCAAATTTAGTCATTTAGATACCTCCAAAATTAGTAAGTGCCTGGTTATCAATGAAGGTGAAAACAGAATTATCCAACAGTCAATCCTCTTTTCTCTGGAGGTGAGCAAGTACTATTTAGAGCTGCTCGAATATCAAAATTATATATTCGAATTTTGTTTTAGAGCTTACCTCACTGACTTTAAATATATCAAGGCAAATAATGAGAAATGGAAGTTTTTGAGTGGCAATGATTTTGATCTGCGTCAAAAAAAATATATTAATCGAATAAAGGCTTTGTTGAGAAATTACCTAGTAAAATAGATTAAAAGTATCCCAAGAAGTGATTTAAAGTAGACGAGTTGTATGCAAATTTTCAAAAACAACAAACAAACCCTGTCTACCCTCCGCGAAATCCCCTTCAAACTGAAACGCAACATCCAAAACCTCTTTGAACAAAATCTCGAATTACTCAGCAGTTTAAAACTGGTCAAATCAGAGTTTTCGATCCAGAGCCGCCGCATCGATACCCTTGCTTTTGATAAGGAAAGCAATGCCTTTGTGATTATTGAATACAAGCGCAGCCAGAATTACAGCGTTGTCGATCAGGGTGTATCCTATCTGAACATGATGCTGGAATACCGGGCAGATTTTATCATGGAGTATAATGAAGTGCATGGTGCAAATCTCAAACGAACGGATGTAGACTGGTCGCAGAGCCGGATTATGTTTGTGTCGCCGTCGTTTACGGATTTTCAAAAGCAGTCAACCAATTTCAAAGATCTGGGGATTGAACTTTGGGAAATCAAGCAGTTTGAGCATGATGTAATTACGATTAACCAGATAAAGAAGTCGAAATCTGCATCGAGTATCGGATCCATGCAGAAGACTGAAGGGTCAGAAATCAGTAAACTGGCCAAAGAAATCAAAACCTATTCGGAAGAAGATCATTTACTTGGCAAGAGTGAAACGACGGTGGAGTTGTACGAAATCTACAAAAATGCCATACTGAATCTGGGCGCAGATATTGAAATCAAACCGCAGAAAATGGTCATTGGCTTTACACAAAAAGGTAAGGTATTTGCGGATGTACTGGTTTTGAAATCGGAACTGAAATTCTGGATCAATCTGAAAATCGGAAAGCTGGATGATCCTAAATTGTTGAGCAGGGATGTTTCAAATGTTGGGCATTGGGGAAATGGTGATTACGAGATCAGGATTCGGGACACAACAAACCTTGAATATATTATGAGTCTTTTCAAGCAGGCTTTGGCATTTTGAATATGAATAGCCGGTTGTTTCAGTAATTTCAATAACCGGATGGATATTCTGTTTATTTAGATTCAACAGGTTCATTTCAAAATTAGATATGTTTCGCCTATTGTAAAATGTTCGTATGATTTGTCATAGCTTGCTTGTAAGATAGCGTTTAAGAAAATATTATTAAAATGGTAATGGCTACAATCTGAATGAACTGGATCACTCGTGAACGACCTAAAATTGACCGCATCGCCTGTCCCTGGCTGATCAAAAGGTTTATTGATCCGGATGCGCAGATTTTTTATGTTCCGTTTGATCAGGTCCGGGCTAAAGCCCTCGAACTTGATGCAACACCTTTTGATATTCCGGACACAGAATTTACGCATTACGAAGACCGCTGCACTTTTGATTTCTTTCTGGAAAAATATGAAATAGAAGATCCGGCGTTGAAGGATATGGCAACGATCATCCGGGGCGCAGATACCGATAATCATTCACTTGCAAGCCAGTCGGCTGGATTATGGGCAATCTCTGCGGGATTGGCATATAACATTACCGATGACCAGGAGCTGCTGGAAAAAGGCATGCTCATTTATGATTCACTGTATAGCTGGGCAAAACATCTGCAAAACCAAAAGCATACGCAGAGCCCTTCTGAGAAGCTGCTGCTGGCAGTTTTCAATACATATCTTGACAAACAGAAGTCTGAAGAGATTAAAACCCCAAAATGGGCTCATGAGCTTAAAGACATCATACAGGACCAGATAGATACAAATCTTAGTTTAAGTCTGAAAGAAATTGCGGAAGGGTTACAGATTCATCCGTCCTACGTGTCAAGAGAATTCTCCAAGTATTTCAGTAACCTTTCCTTTGGGGAATATATTCGTAAGCTCAGGATAGAGAAAGCGGTTGATCTGCTTTCAAACGATAATCATACCTTATCCGAGATCGCCTATTTAACAGGATTCTCCGATCAAAGTCATTTTAACAGGATTTTCAAGGCGCATACAGGTCAGAATCCATCGAAGTTTAGAAAAAGTTTGCATAAAAAGTAATTCCTGTACAAATCGTCATTTTCATTCTATTATTTTAAAAGTGTCTGAGGTAGTATTGCAATGCAAATCGCAATTCGTATGGTCAGTCAAAATATTGAATTAGAGAATCAGCCGAATATTTATAGCCTGCTCGCCTTAACCAAGTACTTTCTAAAACTGGGGACACTAGGCTTCGGAGGCCCCGTTGCGCTGATCGGTTATATGCACCGGGACCTGGTCGAAGACCGTAAATGGATCAGCGAAGATGAATACCGTGAGGGCCTGGCACTTGCACAGCTTGCACCCGGACCGTTAGCCGCTCAGCTGGGAATATATCTTGGATATGTACATTACGGTGTATGGGGCGCAACGCTGACCGGGCTGGCTTTTGTACTTCCATCCTTTATTATGGTCGTTTTACTGGGCATGGCCTATAAACTATATGGCGGACTTCCGTGGATGCAGTCTGTGTTTTACGGGGTAGGTTCTGCTGTGATTGGTATTATCTCCCTGAGCTGTTATAAACTGACGGTAAAAACGGTTAGTAAACTCGAAATCGAAGCAATCAAAAGCAGGTGGATTTTGTGGCTGTTCTTTTTAATAATGGCAATCGTTACTGCTATCACAGAAAGAGAGGAAGTCTGGCTATTTTTGATTTTGGGCTTTATTTACATGTTCGTGAAAGCACCTCCGGAATGGCTGCGAAGAAAGGATACATCGTTATCAATTATTCTTTTGGCTGGAACCGGATTCTGGCAATATGAGCCAGGGGAACTTGTTAAACTTGGATTATTTTTCACGGAGGCGGGAGCATTTGTTTTCGGAAGCGGACTGGCAATTATCCCATTTTTGCAGGCGGGAGTTGTTGGTGAAATGGGCTGGCTTAACGAACAGCAGTTTCTGGATTCCGTCGCGGTGGCCATGATCACGCCAGGGCCGGTCGTTATCACCGTCGGTTTCATCGGTTTTTTGGTTTCCGGATTTTCCGGGGCAGTTGTTGCAGCTTTGGGCGTATTTCTACCTTGTTTTGTTTTTACAGTTCTCCCCGCACCTTACTTCAAAAAGATTGCAAAAAACGCCAGTATCAAAGCATTTGTGGATGGCATTACAGCAGCTGTGGTTGGTGCACTGGTTGGATCCGTCTTCGTCATTGCCACACGTTCAATTGTCGATCCTGCGTCGGCTGCTATTGCAATCGTCACGATACTCTCACTCATTTATATTAAAAAATTAAAGGAACCATATATCATCCTGATAGCCGCAATTCTCGGATTTTTTATCAAAACTTATTTATAAATATTTTTTAACCTGTTTTCATGAAAAAATTTGTTCTACTACTGTTTGTCCTTTTTTCAATTCCATCCTGGGGTCAAAAGCAGGTCAATAAACAAAGCGGCGTTTGGCTGGGTTACTTTAACCAGACCAGGCTGACCGATAAATGGGGTATCTGGCTGGATGTCCACGCCAGGAGGACAGATTTTCTCGACCGCTGGTCTGCCCAGCTTATTCGCCCCGGCATTACCTATTACGCAAATGATCATCTTCGTTTCACAGCCGGTTATACCTATGCCCGCAGTTTCCCTGCCGCTGGCTTGCACACAGTCCGGCCGGAAAACAGGCTCTGGCAGCAAGTACTCTGGACCAGCCGTCAGAAGCGTCTGCAAACCCAGCAGTGGATCCGTCTTGAAGAACGTTTTAATCGTAAAATTGCCAACGATCAATTGCTCGACGGTTCGAACTTTAATTTCAGGTTTCGTTATCTTTTAAATCTGATGGTGCCGTTGAACAGAGACTTTATTGAACCTAAAACTTTGTTTTTTGCTTTCAATGACGAAATCCATATCAATGCCGGCAAACAGATTACCTATAACCTCTTTGACCAGAACCGCTTTTTTGTCGGTTTGGGTTACCAGTTTACAAAGGGACTGAATTTGCAGGTCGGTTACATGAACCAGTTTCAGCAGCTTCCTTCCGGAAATCATTTCAACAGCAATAATGTGCTCAGGATTTTTGTCTTTCATAACCTGGATCTGCGGGCTAAGAAGTGATGTCCAGAGAAGCGTTAAAAGTTTACTTTTTTCGTTTCTTTCAATTGTATAATCGTAGCTTTGCGGCTCCAAAAAATGAGAAGATGATTACAATTGAAAATTTGGCCGTTGAATTTAGCGGTTCTGTACTTTTTAGCGAAGTGTCCTTCGTTATAAATCCTACTGATAAAATTGCCCTTATGGGTAAAAACGGAGCGGGGAAATCCACAATGATGAAAATTATTGCGGGTGAACAAAAAGCCAATCGCGGTCATGTACGTGCACCGAAGGATGCGGTTATCGCTTATTTGCCGCAACATTTACTTACTGAAGATAACTGTACGGTTTTTGAAGAAGCGGCCAAAGCATTCAGGCAGGTTTTTGAAATGCGTGCCGAAATGGAGAAACTGAATTATGCCCTCGAAACCCGCACAGATTATGACAGTGATGAATACATGGCCATCATTGAGCAGGTTACCGAAATAGGTGAAAAATATTACCAGCTGGAAGAAGTCAATTATGACGCGGAGGTTGAGAAAGCCTTGAAAGGATTAGGATTCAGGCCGGAAGATTTTCAAAGACAAACCAAGGAATTCAGTGGAGGGTGGCGAATGCGTATTGAGCTCGCCAAAATATTATTGCAAAAACCAGACCTTATTTTACTGGATGAGCCTACAAACCATATAGACATTGAATCGGTGATGTGGCTGGAAGATTTTTTAGTGAATAAGGCAAATGCAGTAATGGTTATTTCCCACGACCGCGCCTTCATCGATAATATTACCAACCGGACGATTGAAGTAACCATGGGTCGGATTTTTGATTATAAAGCCAACTATTCACATTATTTGCAGTTGCGTGAAGACCGCAGGTCGCATCAGGTGAAGGCATATCAGGAACAGCAGAAAATGATTGCCGATAATATGCAATTTATTGAACGCTTTCGCGGCACATATTCCAAAACCAACCAGGTTTCCTCCCGTGAACGCATGCTGGAGAAGCTGGAAATTATTGAAATTGACGAAATTGATAATTCTTCTCTAAAACTTCGTTTTCCACCTTCGCCACGGTCTGGCGACTACCCGGTTACCGTGAAAGATGTTTCAAAATCCTACGGAGATCAGGTTGTGTTTAAAAATGCAAGCATGACGATTTCAAGAGGGGAGAAGGTATCTTTTGTTGGGCGGAATGGTGAAGGAAAATCGACGATGATCAAGGCTATCATGGGGCAGATAGATGTGGAAGGCACCTGTCAGCTTGGACATAATACCAAGGTTGGATATTTTGCGCAAAACCAGGCGTCCTTATTAGACCCTAATCTGACGATATTTCAGACGGTTGACGAGGTTGCCGAAGGTGATGTGAGAACCCAGATCAAGAATATTTTGGGCGCCTTTATGTTTCAGGGTGAAGACATTGACAAAAAAGTGAGTGTCTTGTCGGGTGGAGAAAAGACTCGGCTTGCGATGGTGAAGTTGCTTTTGGAACCTGTGAACCTGTTAATTCTTGATGAGCCTACGAATCACCTGGATTTAAAATCAAAGGATGTTTTGAAAGAAGCACTAAGAAACTTTGATGGTACGTTGGTGCTGGTTTCCCACGATCGTGATTTTTTACAAGGCCTGTCACAAAAAGTCTTTGAGTTTAAAGACAAACGTGTAATCGAGCATTTTGAAACGATTGATGCATTTCTGGAACGCAACAGGATAAAAAGTATAGCTGATCTGCAACTTGCCAAATAGGCATCCGATATTTTAGGACGAGATAAAGTCTGCTATCGATTATAAATAAAGGATAGGATTCAGGTTTTTGACCTATATGCTTTTACATTTCGCTATAAATTACAACTATTTGCTGCCTTAATTCAGGCCAGCAAATAGTTGTAATTAAAACTGCCGGGCTCTCTTAAAATAATCAGTGAGAATAAGCGGAATCAAAAACCAGAATGGATTACTTCTGATTCATGAATTAACAAGAAACACAATTCTGACGATATGATGTTTCCTAAGAATATTATGACGGTTCTGCAATACCACTGTTGAATTCGTCATAATATTTGTTTACAAATTCTACCAATGTTTTTACACCAAGTTTTTTAAAAATAACCGTCTTGTGCGTTGCCAGGGTCGAATGAGCAATATCCAATGAGGTTGCAATCGTGGACGTCGACTGTCCCTGGAGCATTCTTTCAGCTATCTGGAATTGACGGCTGCTTAATGTGTAGAATGGGCTGGAAGTCCAGGATTCAGTATTGCCCGATTTTTTTTGACTGGTTCCGTTACTTTCTTTTAAAGTTTCATTCACCATTTGTTCCATCATACTTAAACATATAAATCGTCGTCCTGCTAAAACCGATTTGATGGCCTCAAAAATTTCATCACTCCCGGCATTTTGCGTTACATAGCCGTCGGCCCCCCCCAACAGGCAGTTTATGGCATCCGAATATTCCATTTTGCCGGCAAATATCAGGATTTGGGTTTTGCTGTTTTTTCTCTTGATTTTCTCTATGAGCAACGCGGTTATTCTTGAAATTGATCCTAAGATAACAAGGTCATAGTGATCTGTTGTAAGCTTGAAATGAGCCAGGGCGTTTGGTGATAAGGTATCAAAAGATACCCCTGACTCGAATTTTTCTTCAATAATTTTTCGTAAGCCGACTCTAACGATGTAACTGCTTTCAATAAATAAAATTTTAAGGTCTATCATGTTTAGGTTATAGGTATTAATAAGGGGATTTGGGATGCGATCTTTTTTATTTTTATCGAGGATTTCGGGTACCTTAACTATGGAGGGAATAATGCACGTCGTCTTCACGAGTAGCATTCAGGAATGATTCTATAAAACCTAATATTCAGCCAATCGGCCATCAGTTCAGATTTTGCTATTAAAATGCTTATTTTCTATCGTCAATAAGTATAAAATAGGACTGATGTAATTGTTTACGCAAGGTGTGTTTTATCGGAGGTGCTTGTCAACTATTTAATTGTTAGGACATTAGCCTTCTGATATTAAATATTAGTTACCAACCTGATTATTAGGTTGCAGGTTCGAAAGAAAAATCAGAAGAAAATTTAAAAAAAGGATCACGTATTTTAATATACGAACCGGGAAATATAAACAGAGCAAATTCCTCAATAGGTTATGTGGGCTTAATATGGATATTCTCTTTCATGGCTCTGATAACTTATCACATTGGTGTTACAACACCCATGTTAAATAAAGCCTCAAAAAAATCCTCGAATTTTGACGGACTGACAGTCTGGTAAAATCATTGTTCAATTGAATACTATATGAGGCCTGGTTGAAAGTATTTATTTAGCAAAAAATAAAAGAAGGTCTGTCACAACGTCGACATTGTTCTACTAATATCGTGCCAAAGTGTGTTATTTTATAGAATTATATCTACAATTTTAGCCATATTTGATGTTAAACAGTGTAATATAAAAGGATATGCATTGTTGTAGACAGTAAACCACAAGCCATGGATGTTTCAAGCCGTCCAGGTAGCATTTAAATCTTTCGAACGGAAAATGGCCTGCTCGCCTAACCGAACCTATTAACCCGATTATATCCATTCTTTGTCAAAGGAAGCAGGAATTTAGTTTTAACCAGCAAACAATAGACAAATGTCGATGGAATTTGTTGCCATTTATCAACTAGTCATGACAGGACAAAGCATTAATTTCACTTTTACTTTTGTAGATTAGTTTTGGAATTTAAAATTGAATGCCATGCTTGATATTGTTATAGAATCCCGTCAGGCGGTTATTTCGCCCGGATTTTCTGTAAAACGTATTCTTCCGTTTCAACTTAGAAGAATGGTCGGCCCTTTTATATTTATGGATCATGGCGGCCCGATCAGCGTGCCTGCAACCACCAATCTGGATGTGCTTCCGCACCCGCATATAGGGTTGTCGACAGTAAGTTATTTGCTGAAAGGAAATGTTACACACCGGGATAGCCTTGGTGTTGAACAACTTATAAAACCAGGCGAAGCGAACTGGATGAATGCCGGGAAAGGTATAGCGCACAGCGAACGTTTTGAAGATCCGGCAATACTGGCTGCTGGTGGACTTGAAATGATCCAGACCTGGGTAGCACTGCCTGAAAAGGATGAAGAATCCGATCCTTCCTTTAAAAATTATACAGCGGAGGAATTGCCTGTTTTTACAGAAAAGGGTATATGGATGCGCTTGATAGCGGGTGACGCTTATGGCCTCACAAGTCATGTAAAGACAAATTCTCCGCTGTTTTATCTGCATGTTGTACTTGATCAGGGTGCCCGGTTTGGCATTCCGAAAGAACACAGCGAGCGGGGTGTGTATATTGTGAAAGGAAGTATTGAACTAAATGGAGTCAGTTATCCGGCAGGAAAATTGCTGGTATTTTCCAAAGGTGCAGATCCGCTCATCATAGCAAAAGAAACTACAACGCTCATGATGCTGGGCGGCGAACATCTGGGCGATCGCTACATCTGGTGGAATTTTGTGTCGAGCCGTAAAGAAAGAATTGAGCAGGCGAAAGAAGACTGGAAGCAGGGGCGTATTCTCTTGCCACCTACCGACAATGCGGAATTTGTCCCGCTGCCGAAGGACAATTCAAGGCCGGCAGGTGGTCCGCCTCCGGGGGCTCTTTCCTGAAAAATTGAGATATAATATTTTGAAAAAGAGCAGTTTGTCGTCTTTCGTCGCTGCGCTGAAAATTGTAAGTTGATGATTTAAATAAAAATAGGATGGAAATAGGTATTGATAGTTTCGCTTCGGCAATGTATGGCAGTAATACGCTTAGCAGCGTGGATGCGATGGAACAGTTGCTTGACAGGATCACATTGGCAGATCAGGCCGGTTTAGATAATTTTGGTATTGGTGAACATCATAAAAAGGAGTTTTTGGATTCTGCTCCTGCGGTCATACTCGCCGCTGCGGCTGCCCGGACCAAAAGGATCCTTCTGTCCAGTGCCGTAACGGTTTTAAGTACTTCCGACCCGGTGCGTGTGTTTCAGAGTTTTGCTACGCTTGACCTGATCTCGAAAGGCAGGGCAGAGATTGTTGTCGGTCGTGGTTCTGCCATTGATGCATATCCATTGTTCGGTTTTGACCTGAAAAATTATGATGCCTTGTTTAAGGAAAAGTTAGAGTTGTTACTTTTGCTCCGGGATCAGGAATTTGTCACATGGTCTGGCAAGTTCAGGCCGGCTTTGAATAACCAACCCGTTTATCCAAGACCTTTACAGGAGAAATTACCTGTTTGGCTGGGTGTAGGCGGCACGCCGGAATCATTCGTGCGCGCAGGTTCGTTAGGTCTGCCGTTGATGGTGGCAGTTATTGGAGGTGAAACTCATCGCTTCCGTCCGCTTATCGACCTTTACCGTGAGGCAGGAAAACGGGCAGGTTACGCACCGGATCAGTTGAAAGTTGGACTTCACTCGCCGGGTTATGTGGCTGCCTCTGACGAAAAAGCGGTTGCAGATTATTATCCGGGTTATGCTGAATTGTGGACGAAACTGGGGAGAGAACGTGGCTGGCCTCCTGTTACAAAATCACAGTTTGATAGTCTGATCGCGCCTAAGGGAGTACTGGTAGTAGGTGGACCTGAGCAGGTTGCCGAAAAATTACTACGCCACAGTGAAGCCCTGGGAGGTGTTGACCGGTTCACTTTTCAGATGGATAATGCAGGTTTATCTCACCAGCAACTGATGTCTTCGATTGAACTGATCGGTGAAAAGGTAATTCCGCTGGTTATTAAAAAATAATATTTTTTTGAGATCCCAATAAGTTGGAGAGGCCAACTTTTCTCGATATCGGTTACTGAGATTTATTAATATAAAGACGTGCAATATCCGGGGCTGCCCGTTATTGCACGTCTTTTAAAACATTTTGTATTGATATTGAAAAGTAGCGTTTTAATAAATCACTTTAAACGAATTACTCACTTCTTCCGGTTTAACGGGCAGGAATTGAAGTAAAGAGTCAGCAAACGATACCGTTCCCCTTTTATAAACATGAAAATTCATGTAGGTTCCGGCTTCACCAGTTCCCAGTTTTAATTTATTTCCGGTTTTCAGGAATACAATTGGGTCAATTAGCTTTGTATTGTCTCTGGATAAATAGCGAAAATTCCCAACCAGCGTGTCGCCAATGATATTGCCGCTGATTGTACCCTCATCCGTCGACCTGCCATCATAAATAACCTTGTAATCTCCATAAAAGGATCCTTTTGCCGTTATCAACTTCAATATCGCGGTGTCCTTTTTATCGAGAGAAATAGCCTTGTAGTATTTTGTATCATAATCCGGACTACAACTAATAAACGCTGTCAAAAGCAAAAAATATATTTTTTTCATTACACCAAAACTCCATTTTAAAGGCAAGTATTATTCAGAAAATGAACTTAGTCAATTAGGCTGGCTTTGCGTAGTTTTTGAGATGAAAAATTATAATGGGTGTTTGATAATTTTGATAAAGTTTTGATGCTTTATCGGATTTGATATTCGGTTTCCCCCATAAATTTTTAGTTTGATGTAAATCCTGCAAAGGAAGAAAATACATCAAACTAAATTTATCTTGAAAAACGGGTAGCAAGTTAAAGAATCGATTTTACTTGCAGATTGAGCGTTCCTTATTCTTTAACTTCCTGAACGTTTTCAGTCAGCCATTCGCGTAACGTTACAAATTTGCTGGTAGCAATTTCATTTGCCAACGCAATCCTTGATTCAGGATCCGGCCCCATGTAGGTGTATTTTTCAAAGTATCCGAACATTTCAGAAAATTCCTTTGCGCCTTCAAAAAAAGTCGAAAACAATGCTGCCGGTACCTGCGTGAAGGTATAATCCTGGCCGTTTGCTTTATATGCTTCTATGATATCATTAAAGCTGTTGAACTCGGTGGCAAGTGAAAGATAATTCCCATTACCAACTTTCTCCGGCTGCGCAAATGCGCCGGCGACTACTTTACCCAAATCATGGATATCGGCCATATGGATGGCCTTTATTGTTGGATCAATCGGTAAAGTCCAGCCCGTTGTACCATCCTGTTTGGGCTGAGGGGGAATGGCACCTGTAAGGTTTTGAAAATAAAATGGAGGTTGTACCAAAGTTGAATATCTGAAACCCGCATTTTTTACAAGATCATCAGCCTTGGCTTTATTTGTGAAATGGGGAACATCAAATTCAGCATGACTGATTACTTCCACATCCGGAAGTGTTGACCAGATAAAATGCTGCACACCAGCTGATTTTGCGGCTTCAATGGCATTTTTGCTCTGCTCAATTTCATCGGCTCCTTCCCAGAAGTTGGTTACCACAAACACGCCATAAGCATCCTTAAAAGCATCTTTTAGTGATTCAGTATTATTAAGATCTGCAAAAACAGCTTCATTTGCGTTCCCTAAATATTTTTCAGGATTGCGGGTTACTGCCTTAACATGATATAAACCTTCATTTACAAGTGCATCAACCACACCTTTACCTTGTGCGCCGGTTGCGCCGAGTACGACTATTATTTTCGTTTCCATTTTTGAATTGTTGAATATTGATTGTAATAATATCATGTGCAGCTTTTTATCATTGACCAACTTCTGTTTTGTCCTTGATCATTAATGAAAACCTTTCATGACATTCGTAATTGTTTAATGCTAATCGTTTATCGAATTAACGATACAAAGGTGCCCCGGAAGCAAGTCAAACAACGATGATAAATGGCGAAAAAAAGCGTAGACAAATATCTATAAAGGAGAAAAACAGAAAAGGGAAATGATGTTGGCGTGACCTTTGAGTATAACATATGCCACGCAAAAGGATGGAATAAAAAAAATCTTTCCCGGTACGATAGATCGTTCAGGGAAAGATTTTTTTACTTGTAAACTGAATATGTAAGTAGATTATGTTGGAGCGATCGTTACAGCCACGATTTGGCCAAAAGGTATCACGCGCTGTGGAGAGATTTATTTTTTTATAGCCTGTTTTCTTACACGACTTAACGTGTCTTTTGTAATCCCCAGATAAGAAGCAATGATGTGCTGAGGAAATCTTTGAATGAATTTGGGATGGTTTTCAACGAACTCTTCATAACGTTTTTCTGCTGTATTGCTAAGGGTTGAATTTAGCCTTCTTTGCGACGCAATAAAACTTCTTTGATCCATTAATCTTGTCATTTGACCAAACAAAGGGATTTTTTCTATCAGGTTCACCATATCGGCCACCTTTGCGACAAGCAGTTCTGTGTCCTCCCAGGCATCAATATTATATTTTGAAGGCGTTAGCGTTGCAGCACTTTCGCGGTCGCTGATCCACCAGTTTTCCAGAAACAGATTGACGACATGCTCTGTACCTTTATCGTCTACGCTGTATTGCCGCATAGCACCTTTTACTATAAAACCTACGTATTTGCATACATCACCTTCCTGCAAAAAATATTGCTTTTTCCTGTATTTTTTAGGGAGAAAAGCTGCCACGACAAGTGCTTCTTCATCGCTTGTAAGCGGGGGAGAAGCATTCTTGTTTATATATAGCAAGAGGTTTTCATGCATTGGAAATAATAATAAAATTAATATCAGGGAATATTGTGCCTATACCTATTTCCTGGTTGTAATAAAAAAACTGCTCGTGTAAAACTACATCAAAATTAAACAAATTTTGCAGAACAGAGCGTTGTCAGGGGATTTCCCGCAATTATGCTTAAATCTTCAAAATCAATCTTCAATGGCCTCAATTCCAAGTTTTTTGAGCTTTTCCAGATTTGTTTTCATTGTTTTAAGTTCTTCCGGGGAGTGTCCCTGCCAATCTGTAATTTCACCAATTACCCTGAACGGATGGCGGGAGCGGTATGACTTTGTAGGATTCCCAGGAAATTTTTTGTCCGTTAAATTGGGATCGTCTTCTATCGGGCCGGTCGGCTCCACAATATAAATTCTCTCCCGGCCTTCACCCAAAGCCAGTTCGGCACCCCAGATCGCGGCCGGCAGGGTTGCGGTCAGATAAATGTATTTTGCTTTTTTCTCCTGACCATAGTTTGAATTAAATCCAACTTCAATCAAATCACCTGTCGATAGGTTTGCTTTGGTACCGTGGTAGTACGTAGTGAAGTCGTTTGGCTGTGATGCCTTGTCGCCACTTTCATTGATTTCCATTTTTTATTCATTGTTCAGTTTGTAATGAATTACTGTCACACCACATTCATATGCTGTGGCACTAATTAAAGACAGCTTTTGACGTTTGTCAGGCAAGTCAAAAATTCTCATTCCCTTATTGATCAGCACCGGATTTACAAAAAGAAAAAATTCGTCAATGTGACCGCCGCCAATCAGTGAAGAAACAAAACCTGCACCTCCGTAAACCAAAATATCTTTTCCGTCCTGATTTTTAAGTCTGGCAATTTCTTCGGCCAGATTTCCTTTTGCCAGCGAAGTATTTTTACCAAACGGTTTATCAAGCGTTCTGCTGAAAATAACTTTCGGGATGTTTACCATTTTTTGAGCGAAAGTTATTTTTGGACTATCAGATTCAAATTCTTCAAAATGGGGTATGAATTTCTCGGCCATTTTTCTGCCTAAAAGAAGGGTGTCCGAGCTATCGGCTAATGCACTAATAAGCCCAAAAAGTTTTTCGTCTGATCCCCTCAAAACCCAATCCTCTTCACCATTTGGTCCGGCAACAAATCCATCAACCGATATCTGCATCTGCAATTTTAGTTTTCGCATGGTTCTTATGTTTTTACAAAAATAACTTTTACAGGTTTTGTTGTTAGGGTGTTAATGCGGCTATTTCAGGCGGTAATTGTGACAATTGTAGTGAAAATATAGTGGGTCAAAAGTCAATTTATTGGCAGTTCCTAAATTATATAAATCCCGGAAAATGCCTGATATAAAAATAGGAGTAAAAAGAAAATATTCCTTTTACTCCTGTTATAATATAACTATTTTTAAAAACAAACTTGTGCTATTTTCTCAATTCTTACCGCTTAACCAGCGTAACTACTTTTTTGAATCCTGTCATAACCAAAAATACAATCAGGCCAAATACCAAACCGATTGCAAATTCTTTGATCATCGAGGGAAGTTCAGGCATGAAGTGGTGAAGGTATTCAATGTTATGGACAAAAATACCACCGGAAACCAGAAGTAAAGCGACCGTTCCTACGGCACCTAAAATCTTAATAATAACCGGAAGCGCCTTAACCAGCAAATGGCCTAATTTTGAAAAGAAACCTTTACCATCTGATTTTTTGATCAGTTTGTAACCTGCATCATCAGATCTCACAATGAGGGCTACAATGCCATAAACACCAATGGTTGCTAAAAACGCTACGGCAGAAACGGTTAGTATCTGTATCGGTAATGTCTCATCGAGAACACTTCCGAGCGCAATGATGACGATCTCTATTGAAAGGATAAAGTCGGTAGTTACCGCAGATTTTATTTTTCCTTTTTCATTCTCAATAGTATTTCCCTCACTTTCTGGTTTTGTATCCTGAACAACGGCGTGCTCTTTTTTTGCCGGATGAAAGAAGTATTCTATTATTTTTTCGACACCTTCATAAGCAAGATATAATCCACCTAAAAGCAATACGTAGGTGATAGCAACCGGGAAGAAAACATTGAGCAGCAAAGCCACAGGAACAATAATGAGTTTATTAACCAGCGATCCTTTGGTTATAGCCCACAACACGGGTAATTCCCTTTCTGACAGAAAACCTGTTGCCTTCTCGGCGTTCACCGCCAGATCATCACCCAGAATTCCTACGGTTTTGTGGGTAGCCACTTTTGTTGCCATTGCAACATCATCCATTAAAAATGCTATATCATCTAAAATCGCAAAAAATCCTGATGCCATGTTTTATTTTTTCTTGTAATATTTAAAATGTTTGGTCGGGAAATGGTGTAAGAATCATTCCAGTACACCGTTTGAGCACGAAGGTAATAAACTGGCAGGATACTTCTGTTTTCTTATCCGTATCAAAATCCTGCATTTTCGGTATTTAGGCTAACATAAAAGGTCTTTTCACTAAATCTGTTTTTCAGCAGGTACTGATCTTTGTATCAACAAAAACTGAAAAATAACTTGGTATGAAAGCAATCAGAATTCATGAATTTGGCGGGGTTGAAGTAATGAAGTTGGAAGAAATCGTTCGCCCTGTTCCTGCACCGGACGAGATTTTAGTGAAATTGTTTGCCAGTGGAATAAACCCTGCGGACTGGGTAATTCGGAATGGTGGAAATGATATTTTAAGACCATTGTTAAAATTACCTTTAACATTGGGTTGGGACGCTGCCGGTATCGTTGAAGAAACGGGAAGTGAAGTACAAGATTTTAAAGTAGGGGATGAAGTATATGGCGTTCCCAATTTTCCGGGCGATGGCAGTTATGCTGAATATTGTGTTGGAAAAGCAAACGGGTTTGTACTGAAACCTGAAACTATCAGCTTTAATGAAGCCGCTGCTGTTCCGCTTGCATCACTTACAGCCTGGACGGGTATTTTTGAGTTCGGAAAACTGCAATCCGGACAACGTGTTCTGATTCATGGTGCAACCGGCGGTGTTGGAAGTTTTGCTGTACAATTTGCAAAGGCAAAAGGTGCTTATGTTATCGGCGTTGCTTCTGCCCGAAATCTTGACTATTTAAAACAACTGGGTGCCGACGAAGTAATAGATTACCGGACCCAAAAATTTGAAGAAATGTTGCACGACATAGACGTGGTATTCGACGCCGCGCCGCATCGGGACAATAATGAAAGGCTGAGGTCGGTAAAAGTATTGAAGGAAGGTGGCATTCTGGTCAGTGTGAATATTGACTTTCCCTTTAATGACGACGTGTTGGAAGCGCTTGCAGAAAAGAAGGCGAAAGGCGAACAGGTTGCTGTTCAGGTAAGGAATAGCTGGTTGCAGGAAATCGCACAATTAATTGATGAGGGAAAAGTAAAAATCTTTATCAATAAAGTATTTCCTTTGGAACAAGTCGCCGAAGCGCATCTTGAAAGTGAAAGCTGGCATGTGCGCGGAAAACTGGTTTTGGAAATAAGAAAAGAACATGATAAGGCATGAAGCATTTTAAAACGATCAGCGAGTTTCATCAGTTCAGAGGTTTGCCAAAACCGCAGCATCCGTTAATCAGCATATTCAGTGTTGATAGTGTCAGGCATTTGCGGGCCGACGAACCGATGAGTCTCACGTTCGATTTTTACAGTATCGCCGTCAAACGTGTGCAAAATGCCAAAGTTAAATACGGACAACAATCGTTTGATTTTAATGAGGGCATCATGTCTTTTATGGCCCCGAATCAGGTTTTTAGTATTTCCATTGATAAAAAGGAGGAAGAATTTAGTCAATCAGGGTGGGTGATCTACATCCATCCTGATTTTCTCTGGAATACCAGTTTGGCAAAAATCATAAAACGATATGATTTCTGGAGTTATTCTTTAAACGAGGCGTTGTTTCTTTCTGAAAAGGAAGAAACCGTGATAGGTGGAATCATTCAGAATATTGAACAGGAATATCACGCCAATATTGATAAATTCAGTAAGCAGATTATCATTTCGCAAATTGAAACCTTGCTGAATTATGCAGAGCGATTTTACAATCGTCAGTTCATTACCCGTGAAAAATCCAGCCACCAGTTACTGGATCGGCTGGAAAAACTGGTTGGTGATTATTTTAACAATGACGATTTAATCAGCAGAGGTTTGCCAACCGTTCAATATATAGCCGGAGAACTTAATCTTTCACCAAAATATTTGAGTAGTTTATTAGGAACGCTGACCGGCCAGAGCACACAGCAATTTATTCATGATAAACTGATTGAAAAGGCCAAGGAGAAATTATCTACAACAAATTTGTCCGTCAGCGAAATTGCCTATGAACTTGGATTTGAGCATTTACAATCGTTTAGTAAGTTATTTAAAACCAAAACCAACCAGTCGCCCATGGAGTTTCGGCAATCTTTTAATTGATTGGATGTAACAGATAAATACAACATCGTAGATAATTACTCCGTACCATTTAGGACAGACTGCGGCAATACTTTCAGCAATTCGGGATCGTCAAGAATGGTTTGTAATCTTTCAGCTTTTGGATAGGGGATATGTAGCCTCGGTTTCACAAGATGTTGTTTGTCATGCGTTTTTAGATATAAAAACACATTTTTTGTTTGGATTATTCTGATGGCGTGATCCTCTTTCATTGTGACGATATCACGAGGAAATCTTTTTGCATGGCTAATGAAAAGTGCCGCAAAAAAGATGAGTCCGATAATCCGCACAAAAATTCCTGCCTTCTTTTCCGTAAAAAATCCTTCTGTTGCGCGTATAACAAACCAGGCATTTCCTGCCAGTCCCAAATGAAGGACTTCTGTATACCGTGACGAAATATCAAAAAGCTCGTGTCCTCTGCCATAAGCCAGGGCCAGAACCTGCGCACCTGTCCAGATGAAACAACCAAACATTAAAAGATCAAAACGTGTAAATCTGCGGGTAAATAACAGCACCGGAATTGTAATTAATGCTGGTAACCAAAGCACACCAATGTATAATTTCTTATCAATCAGTGGCCATCCCATGATCCGGATAGTGGTTTTAACCATTTCGGTCATGTTTTGCGCATGAAGAAAATTATGTCCTGCTATGTAGGGCATTGTCATATATCCGGTTGCGGCGATAACGACCAGCATAACCATCATGATCACTTTTTTTAGCGAAAAATCCCTTTTGATATATCCGTCAGCAGCATAAACCATGGCCACTGCCACAGGCGTGATCAGGCCTGACGCCATCGTCACTACGCTCAGCACACAAAGAACTGCAACGGAAATCATCGCCCACGTATCCCGCGGACGGAACACTACGAGCGCAAGAGCAGATAAAGTAAAAAGATTCAGAAAGTAAAACTGGCTCTGGAAACCTATCAAAAGATTTTCCCACGACAGCGGAAATGTAGCACCTGCGATAATTACTGCAACAACAAGCCATCTGAAACCATATAATTCCCGTCTTTTATATAACAGCCAGATCAGTAAAATTGGTGTTGAGGCTCCCGGCAAAATGTTTATTCTTGTTTCTGCCAGATTACTCCATGTTCCCGTCAGCTCAAAACTAAGTAAGGTCAGGAGTCTTGTAGGGAATATACGGTGTTCATTATGATTACTCCAAAGAACTGAAATGGCAAGTTTTCCTTCTGTCCAGGGTTTTAATAAATTGACCCATTCAGCGTCCCACTGATCATAGAAAGGTAATGCAACGGCAAAATTTTCAACATAATACCATCTTGGCAAGATGATTACGATACAAAGAAGTGCAAATAGTAATTGCCCGTTGATTGATGGTTTGGCAATTTTTGAAACTGGTTTCGACAGCGGTGTAGCTTCAATCATTTTTATCCGCGATCAAAATGAAAGGAGCTTTTTGAGAGGTATTCGTAATAAACAAAGGATGATTTAGCCGAAAAGTTACATTGGAGGTAAATAACATTGTTTTTTAAAATTTGTTAGGGTATGGCAATTTTGCCTGAAAAATGCCCGTAAAGATAGGGTATTATAAATCACGTTGAAATAAGGAGTCAAAAACTGCAAAAAGGGTTGCAAGGATAATCTAGTTTTTAGCGAAGCTTTTAAGATTTTCTAGACAACCTGTCAATTGAAAGATTGGCGGAATTCAAGCGGTGAAATATTTGTCTTTTGTTTGAATAACTTATTAAAAGACTGAGGATGTTCAAATCCAAGGTCATATGCAATTTCAGCAATGGTCAGGGTTGTGTTGCTGAGTATATTCTTAGATTTTTCAATCAATTGATTATGAATATGTTGCTGCGTGCTAAAACCTGTGAGCGATTTTAGCATATCTGTCAGATATCGCGGAGAAAGATGTAAATGATCAGAAACTTCCTGTACAGTCGGTAATCCCGGTTGAGAAGCTATTTGGCCATCGAACCGGTCAGAAAGATATGCGTTTAATCTTTCAATCGTGTCGTTGTGTACCGCCTTGCGCGTTATAAATTGTCTGTTATAATACCTGTTGCTGTAATTGAGTAAAAGTTCGAGCTGTGAAACCAGAACATCCTGGCTGAAATTGTCGATATTATTATCAAGTTCACCGGCGATTGATTCAAACAAGGCTGCGATAACAAGTTTTTCTTTTTCAGATAAAAACAAAGCCTCCGAAACAGCGTAGGAAAAGAAGCCATATTTTTGAATAGCACTGCCCAGCGGATAATTCCTGATCAGATCCGGATGAAAATATAGCGAATATCCTTCATAACCATCCGGATTATCAGACATTGTAACAATCTGATTCGGAGCCAGAAAAGCCAGTCCGCCTTCTTCAAAATCGTAATATCCCTGGCCATATTTCACCTGGCCGCTGAAACTGGTTTTGAAAGATATTTTATAAAAACCCAACGAGAATTTATTTCCGACATCGGTCAGCGAAACTTTTACATTGTTATAATCGATGAGCGCAACGAGTGGATGGAGCGGCTTTTGCTGCTCCATCCGCCTCATTAATTCGGATATGCTGTTATAATTCTGAAGCATAATTTAATGCCTGTTTTTATTCAATTTTTTAAAATCTGTAATGAGCAGGCACATGCCCGTAATAATGGCTGCTTCTGCGTAAAATTACAAACTAATCCTGAGCACTTGGCCGAATTACAATGTCACCAACATCAACATTCGAAGGCAGACCGATAGCAAAGGAAACGGCGCTGGCTATAGCATCCGGCGAGATGGCAACTGTGTCCATTTTTTCTATGATGGCCGCCCGCATTTGTTCATCCTGAATACTGTCGGCCAGCTCTGTTTTGACAAAACCTGGCGAAATACCAGTCACCCGCCAACGTCCATTCGATTCCTGGCGCAAAGCTTCACTGATCGTGCGGACCGCATTTTTTGTAGCCGCATAAACGCCTTGCATCGGCACTATTTTAATGCCGGAGGTTGAAATTATGTTAATGATATGCCCAGAACCCTGTTCTTTAAAAACCGGAATGGCGGCTGCGATACCAAACAAAACACCTTTCACATTCACATCAATCATTTCAAGCCAGCCTTCTACATCAAGCTCTTCGATCCGGGAAAGCTGACTGATTCCGGCATTATTGATCATCACATCTAGCCTTCCAAAACGATCGCAGGCCAGCTTTACAAGTTTCTCAACGTCTTCACGGCATTTAACGTCAGTAATTGCATAAGCAGCTTCTCCGCCATGATCATTGATTGTCGCTACAAGTTTTTCCAAACGATCGGAACGACGTGCACCCAATACCACTTTTGCTCCCTGACCGGCCAACATCAGTGCAATGGCTTCACCGATTCCGCTGCTTGCGCCGGTAATCGCAACAACTTTTCCTATTATTTCGCTATTCATATAATCTGTTTAAAATGATGAAGCAAAATTCCTCAGAAAATGGGTCGAAAGTGTAGCCGGAATTACAAAGATTGTAGCTTAAATCTCAGCCGGAAAAGTATAACTAAGATCTGGATATTTACGTTTTACGTTTGCGTTATTAATTTTGAAAGTTAATGTTAAGAAATTCTATTTTTTCCTGACATAGATTTCCACGATTTCCTGATTGATATTCAGACTGTCAATTTTCTCAATGCCAGTCTGGATCAGTGAGTCTTTTTTTACATCAAGTTTAAATTTGAAATCACGGTTTTCCCAGTCCCGGTAATTGCAGTATGCCAGATGTTCGGAGTAATCTCCATTTTTCAGCTCATAAGTTCCCGCGCCTGAATCAAATATGGCAGCCTCGCCTTTGCCGCCATTCAGATCATGTTTAAAAAACGCAAAAGTATTGTCGTTGAAGATCTTGATCATTTCCTGACCTTTAACAGGGAAAGTCAAAACAGTATCTCCTTTGGTGATCACCCTACTGGAAGCAAGCGACCAGGTTCCGGCTATGGAAGGTTCAGTTTCTGTTTTTGTATCTTTTTTTTCATTACAACTGATCAGACTAACAACCAGGGCAGCGGCGAGGAAAGTAATTTTCATTTTTAAATACAGGATGAGTTTTATGTTCAGGATCTGCGCATTGACTTTATGCAACGCAATTTAGTTTTGTTTTTTATAAAATGTGAAAATCATACAATCCTGCTGAACCGACTGTTAAGTATTAATTGAATTTTCTGATTTCATAAGTATTTTTTACCGGTTGAAGGTTTTGTAAATGTTTAGTAATTGAAGATCAATACGTAGCTTAACTTATCCATGAAAAAGTTTTTTCTCCTTTGCCTTTTAGTTTTTATATCGATTGCATCCGCACCGAGGAAAATATCCTGGGTTGCCATCGGGGATTCCATTACTTATCTGAACGACCATAAAGATGAAACCGGAAACCGCGTTACAAAAGGATATATGACATTAATAACTGAAAAAAATCCGCAGATCGAATACATTAATCAGGGGCATAATGGCTGGACTTCCATTAATATCGCTGATAAAATCGAGTCGCTTGATTTGGTAAAAGCGGATGTCTACACCATATTTTTGGGCACCAACGACTGGTGGCAGGGAAAAACATTGGGCACAATCAGCGATTATGAGCTAAATACCGGGACAGGAACGGTTTATGGTGCATTTCGGATTATCAGGAACAAGTTAAAAAGCCTTAATAAAAAAGGAAAGATAATCCTGATCACGCCTATGCAGCGCGGCGATTTTGTATATATAAACAGCGCGAAAAACAATGCATATGGTTCTTACCGGAAAAAAAATAAGCAGGAACTTGAAGATTTTGCCAATGCAGTTGTTGAGATAGGAAAGAAAGAAAATTTTCCTGTGGTTGATCTGTATCACGACAGCGGAATTACTCTGGACAATATGGTTAATTTTAAAAGATTGAGAGACCCGCAAACCGGAAATTACGAAAACTACGGTTATCCGGCCTACACAGCCGTTCCTTTTGATCCGGAAAAAGATGAATATCCCTATCCGGTTGAAGCCATCAACATGACGTATGACGGGCTGCACCCTTCGGATAAAGGGTATGAGGTGATTGCCGGGATGCTGGAAAAGGTTTTAAATTAATTGGTCAGTCTTCTTGATTCCCTCTAAATATCAAATGAAACTTGGTGCCTTTTGTATTGTCAACCAATAATTCAATGTTAAGCATATAGGTAATTTCTTTGATCATCAAAAGGCCGAGCCCGTTAAATTCCTGAGAAACTTCAAGTGCCTTCTGGCTGGCATCATCTTCTGCATTCAGCCAGTGCATCAGGTTTGATGATATTCCAGGGCCACTGTCAGCAATGATCAGAAGAACTTTATCTTCACGTGTTTCAGTGTAAATGCGGATCTCGCCATTAAAAGTATACTTATTGGCGTTATCTATAATATTGTGAATCACCACACCAAGCAAATGCATATTGGACAGGACAGTAATCTCTTCGCTTATTTCAGAAATGAAAGTATTCTCCTGCTCCTGGATGAGAGCGTTGAATAAGGATATTTTTTCACTGATCAGCGTGTGAAGAAAAACCTCAGTAAATTTGATATTTTCGCCTTTAAACTGTGTTTTGATATACTGAATCATGTTTTCCAGCAAACGACTGATTTGTCGGGCAGACGTAGTTATATTGTTTCCGATCATGGAAACCTGGTCATATCTTTGGGCACTCAGCAAGGGGTCGATCTTCTCGGAAGCGTAAATCAGAAACTTCATAGGCGTCCGGATATCATGGCTGATGGATGCAACAAGGCGCGTCCTGATGTGCATTTGTTTGGTTAATTCTTTTTCAGAAATCCGCAGCCGCTGAAGTGTTTCTTCAAGTGATTGCGTTCTGGCTTTTATTTTCATTTCCAATGCCTGGTTTTGTTTTTCGAGGTAACGTGTTCTTGACCTGATAAAGAGAAAAACAACGCCTAGAAACATCAGGACACAAAATAGCCTGAACCAAAAGGTTTCATACCAATGTCTGGGAACGATGATCGTAATGATTTTTGTGGAAAAATTATTTTCACCAAAACCATTGACTTTACGAACGGTGACTGTGTATTCTCCTGACGAAAGTTCAGAAAACCGGATGGTTGGATCTGACGATTTTAATTCTATCCAGTCCGAAGCAACTGGTTTAGAACCTGATCTGTTAACTGCATAGGATAGATTCAGATTGTAATTATTCCCATAATACGGCGTAGTGATATGCAGATTTATTTGCCGAGGATCCTTTCCGAGCGTAATGGTATCACCATTTATCAGGCTTACTTTACCACGAATTTCCAGCCTGTCGTAGAAAAAACTTTTATCGGGCAGTTCTGGCGTGATCTTTTCTGGTGTAAACCATACCAGGCCATTCATAGACGGTAGCGATACCTGGCCGGTTGGTAATCTGACTGCACCTGGTTGGGCACCTCCATTAAACTCGTTGGTGAAGAAGCCATTTTCTTTATTATAATAAACGAAAAATGGTTTTTCTGGTTTGGTTATTTCTTTTTCTGACTCCTTTGCGAATCGGAGAAAATCCTTTTTTGCAAATTGAAATAATCCTTTGTTGGTCGGTATCCACAAAAATCCTTTTTTATCTTCTACAATATAATGCGCAGCTGAGATAATCTTGTTGTTGTCCAGTGGAAAACGTATGAGCTTATTTCCGGTATAATAAATTATTCCATCACCCATGGTTGCCAGGAATACTCCTTCCTCATTTTCCGGAATATTATTTTTACTTTTATCAGGGAAATAAATGCTTCGGATAATTAGTTTTTCCGTTCCCGGAATCAAAACTGTTTTACCCGATGCTATTTGAACAGAAAATAAACCGTGATCGGTTGTTAACCATAATTTTTCGTCATCCTTGCTGGTAATATATTTAATGTCTACTATAACAGGACCGATGAATTTGGATGGCTTTTGCGCGGGGCGTGAGGGATCAATGTAAAACAATCCCAGACGCTGTATTCCGAGCCAAATACGTCCATGGTCATCCATATACATAGTGTATATCTGGTTCCCCATATCCCAGTGACCTAGAAGTTTTTCTCCTTTTGTATCATATTGATATAAGTGATATCCCGATTTAGACCAAATGTTGCCCTGTTTATCTGTAACAATACTATAACCGTCTCGCTCAAACCCGGAGCTTATTACGGGTAAAATCCTGTTGAAAACTTCTCCTTTTTTCGTGCCGGATTCAATGAGTCCGAGTATACTGCCCTGTGGTGTTACTACCAGATTTTTACCGTAAACCGACTGCGTGTAAAATGCATTATCTGCGTCATTGATACCAAAACGAATTGTCTGGAAATCTTTTCCTGTGAAGACAAACAAACCCTGGGTGGAACTTCCCAGAAAAAGCCTTTTCTTTTGCTTATCAAAATAAACTGTTTGAATGATAGGGGCATCCAGTTCAAAGTCATCAAGAATCAGTCGTGTTTTGCATTTTCCGGCTTTAATATCATCCACATAGTAGAATTTCTTTCCGGATTTAATAAAGACCTGATCAGAAATATTATTCCAGAAAATTTTAATTTTTTTATTTCCGGCAATCTGATTTGCATCATCGAGTATATCGCCGTCAAGTCGAATCGCTTCCAGGCCTCCTGCTTTAAAACGAAATAAATCTCCATCCGGTGACGAGGAGAACAAGTCTCCGTTTGAAATAAAATAGCTGGCGAAGTCAGTGCTTTTGTATGGTATTTCCCAGGATTTCTTCCAGTCCGTGAAAAATTCGATTTTGTTGCGCTGAATGATGTAGAAAGTGCCAATCCGGGAAGGGACTAAAACGATATAATATTGAAGCAGTCTGTCAGTCATCTGAATCAGATTATTGGGCAGGCCTGACGCCAGTCTGTCACGGTTTGTATTACTATGAGGAACGCGGGAGAGTTGCTTTGCATTGTATGTGGAATCATCCAGGGCATTTGGACCATCGATGCGCAAAATGTCTTCCATATTATCACCAATGGCATAAATCCGGTTGGCATGTCCGGTCAGGTCTGGAAGAAGGGAATAAAATCTTGGGCTTAACAGGCTGGAATTACTTTTATCAAAAGTATAAAAATGCTGACCGTCAAAGCGTACCAGCCCATTTTCTGTGGCAAGCCAGATAAAACCATTTTTGTCCGCTGCAATGCTTTTTACACTATTTTGAGGTAATCCGTTTTCGTCTGTGTAGTGACTAACTGTATACTTCTCAGCATACTTCTGTGCCCGGGCATCAATTGAACCAAGGCCCAGGATAACAAATAAAAATATTCTAATCAACATATCTTATCATAATCCGGCTTGCCTGACTCACAAACCAGTCGTTATTGTGGAAGGGAATAATGTGCAAAATACATTTTAATGCTGTTTTCAATGTGATTTTAAATCAGAAAATCCGGGTGTAAGTATTACAACCTATCACAAATTTAATTTTTAGCGAAGTTAGTACGTAAGTATTTTACATAGTGATTTATTTATAGCAATATCCTCTTTTGACTAAAATACATAATACCTGTATCGTCATTCAGATATTTTTCAAAATAATATACCTAAAAAAGTATAAAATATAAACTTATAATGAATTTTCGTAAAAATTGATTTTGAATTTGTTACATACGTAATTGTTGCTTAATGTTGTATAAATACTTACGTAATAACCTAATTTCACAAAATCATGAAACGATTTATACTTTGTGTAAGTGCAGTCATTGGTCTGTCGTACAGCACAGTGTACGCCTTGACTCCGGATGATAAGAAGGACAAAAAGACTGCTGGAAGAGTACGTATACTGAGAGAGCTGCCTGCCTATCTGGCTCCTGTGGATACCACATCGAAGAAAGAGATGCAGGAAGCTGAGGAATTTAAACCTTCCATTCATCTTGGTGCTATTGTACATATGTTCGCATCCGCAGAGCAGTCGGGTTTTGGTGGAACCGTATCAGCTGACGCAAAGGATTGGAACAAAGGGTTTTCCCTTTATCGCGCCAGGGTTTTGGTAGGTGGGCAGTTATCAAAGAAAGGCAGCTTTTTTATGGAAACGGATCTGCCTTCACCCATCGGCGTTCAGCTAAGCAACGGGACAAAAAATGTAAAAGTTGCGCCGATTATTCTGGATGCGCAGTATGAATACGATTTTTCTAATGCTTTTCAACTGATCGCCGGTATGCAGCTTGTTTCAAATAACAGGAATGGTCTGCAAGGTGCAGCGGGATTGATGGCCAATGACTTTACATATTTCCAGTATCCATATAACATGTTTGGCAACAGTCCCTTGCAAGGAAATTTCGGACGTGACCTGGGTGTGAATGCGAGAGGTTTTCTTTTAAAGGATAAACTGGAATATAGGCTGGGAGTTTTTACGGGAAGAAATATGGATGGTCAGGCACCACTGCGTATAGTAGGAAGAGTAGCGTGTAATTTCCTTGATCCTGAAAAGGATTATTATTATGCTGGTACTAAGCTGGGCAACGGAAATACGTTTGCCTGGGGAGCTGGTTTTGATACACAAGGTTCATACTACAATTTGGGAACTGATGTTTTTATTGATAAAAAGGCAGGTAAAGCGGGTTCAGTTACTTTGAATGCGGCATTTCAATACATGACAGGTGGGACCAATATTAATTCCAAATACTCATTTGCCGGACTGATTCCACAGCAAACGGTTCAATTTGCCGAATTAGGATATTATTTCACCAAATCAAGACTTCAACCATGGGTAAGATATGAGAATCAGAATATTTCTTCCAAAAAAGAGCAGGTTGGATCCGAACTCACCAGCAGTTTTGACAAAGCCAAATCAAGTAAGGTATACGGGGCCGGTTTGAATTATTTTTTTGCGGGAAATACAACCAATCTCAGGCTTTCCTATGTAGCCAGACAATATAACATTGCCAATTCAAACGGGAATTTCAATACAAAGTCATATGGTCAGTTATGGCTTCAGGTTCAGTTTTTTATATTTTAAGGAAAATACAAACGTAAATTAAGAGGTTTTTTAATATTACCTACGTAATTGAAATAATACAGGTATCTGTTCATCTTTACAAAATCTTGACCGGGTCAGGTTTAATCAGATCATTATTTTTCACTCAATATCATTATTAAATTCAGACATATATGAAGATCATACAAGCACGTTACTGGGGCATGTTAATGCTCGCTTTGATTGCAGCACTTTCAGGCTGTGGCGGTTCAGGTTCAAGTGATAAAAAAGCAGGAGAGGGCGAAACGGTTAAAATTGGAATTTTGCATTCATTAAGCGGTACCATGGCTATTTCCGAGGTTTCGCTGAAAGATGTTGTATTAATGGCCGTGGATGAGATCAACGCCAAAGGGGGAGTTCTTGGAAAGAAAATTGAACCAGTTATTGTAGATCCGGCTTCCGACTGGGATTTGTTTGCAGAGAAAGCGAAGGAGCTTTTATTGGATAAAAAAGTATCGGCCGTGTTTGGCTGCTGGACCTCAGTTTCCAGAAAATCGGTACTGCCTGTTTTTGAAGAAAATAACGGACTGCTGTTTTACCCTGTTCAATATGAGGGAGAAGAATGCTCAACCAGTGTGATATATACAGGTGCCACGCCAAATCAGCAGCTTATTCCGGCAGCGGAATACATGATGAGCGCAGAAGGTGGGGCATACAAAAAATTCTATTTACTGGGCACAGACTATGTTTTTCCCCGTACGGCCAACAAAATCCTGAAAGCATTTTTACTTTCCAAAGGTGTTCCAAAAGAAAATATTGTGGAGGAATATACGCCATTTCATCATCAGGATTACCAAACTATTGTTTCGAAAATAAAACAATTTGCAGCAGGCGGAAAAGCATGTGTCCTTTCAACGATCAACGGAGATTCCAACGTGCCGTTTTATAAAGAATTTGCAAATCAGGGATTATCAGCTGCAACTTGTCCAATTATGGCTTTTTCGGTAGCTGAGGATGAATTACGCGCTACGGACACTGAGTTTCTTGTTGGTCACCTTGCCGCATGGAACTACTTCCAGTCATCCGAATCAGCTGAAAACAAAAAATTTGTGGAAGATTTCAGAGCTTTCTGCAAGAAAAATAATTTGCCGGGTGGTGATAAAAGAGTTACCGATGATCCGATTTGCTGGGCTTATACCGGCGTGTATCTTTGGGCAAAAGCGGCAGAAAAAGCCGGTTCTTTTGAAGTGTCAAAAGTACGTCCGGCACTTTACGGACTGGAATTTGATTCTCCTGACGGCGTTGTTAAAATGGATACTAAAAACCACCATCTTGCCAAACCGGTTATGATCGGAGAAATTAAACCCGACGGTCAGTTTGATATCATCTGGAAATCGAATGGCCTGGTTAATCCTGAGCCCTGGTCAAAGCTGACTTCTCCGGATAAAGATTGTGATCATGTGGCACACGGCGGAACCTACACTGTCGCCAAAAAGTAGGTCAAAAAAGCAAACATTCGCTCAGCGTTCAATAGATAAGTTGTTTGCCAAAGGGTATCCACACTTCCTTTAAACTGGTTGCTGCCGCGCAGGTGGTAACCGGTTTAAGCCAGGAATCCAATTGAAAAACTTACCGTACAATTTAAACTTTCAGGGTATGAACTGCATCATCAAAATGTGGCTGGGAATATGTCTGTGCCTCATAATTGGAAAACATGCCTCGGCGCAGTCTGACAGTACAAGTATTTTAATAGGTCATATTCTCTATCCGCCTGGTGATTCTGCCAGAAGCACAGCCCTGCAAAAGCTGGTCAGCCGTGGCGAGCCTGCGACTTTTCCCTTTCTTGCTGCTATTAATGACAAAAAAATATTTTTGTTAGATGGCCAGCCTGTAACCACAGGCCTGCCCCAACAGGCTGCTGATGGCTCAGAGGTTTTTGAAGTTTTTCTTTTGTATCCGAAAAGTGTTCCGGTTTTAAATTCGGATGGTATACCAAAATTACTTCCTGTCAGTTCGCTTGAACAAATCAGTATCAGCCGTTCGGACCGTCTTCTAATGATACCAATTTTACCGTTTCTGAATCTTGCAAATCCAGATCCGAAGAAACGTATAATTGCATACGGTCAGTTATTAAATTCTGCTGACAGTTCAAAAATAAGTGTTTTGTCTGGTGCCTTAAATCTGGAAAAAGATAAGGAAGCGCTCACTGCGGGTAAAGAGATTTTGTTTCAGCTCGAATTGGAACAGGCTAAATCTGAAACTGTGGCGAAAGCGTACATCGACAGTCTCGATAGTAATTGGGGAGAAAATGTCACGCTGATCCTAAAAAATTATGCTACGTCAGGAAAACTGGAGGGAGCAAAAAAATATGCAGCCGAAAAAGTAACAGACCTGGAAGGCCTCCAGGGCAGAATCCAGAAAGCGCAGAATTTGTTCAGCGGCATCAGTCTGGGTAGTATACTGATTTTGATTGCATTGGGACTTGCAATCGTTTATGGCCTCGCAGGAATTATCAATATGGCTCACGGCGAATTTTTGATGATTGGTGCATATACCACTTTTTGTGTTCAGAAACTTTTCATTGATATTTTAGGGATAAAATCAGATCTGTTCTTTTTTGTGTCGCTGCCTGTTTCCTTTTTGATCGCAGGCGTTTTCGGATTGATTCTGGAAAAGCTTGTTATCAGGCATTTATATTCGCGTCCGCTGGAAAGTCTTCTCGCAACCTGGGGTGTAAGTTTGATTATGGTACAGCTTGCCAGAAGTATTTTTGGCGATCTGACTGCCGTTAAAGCACCTTCGTTTCTCGCTGGTGGTTACCAGGTTATGCCACATTTAATCCTGCCATATAACCGCCTTTTTATTATCGGCTTAACGATTATCGTTGTATCCCTTACGTATCTGATGCTATATAGAAGTCGTCTGGGAATTCAGATCAGAGCCGTAACCCAAAATCGAAGCATGAGCGCCTGTCTGGGCGTGGAAACCAGAAAGGTGGATGCGATTACTTTTTTTCTTGGTTCTGGTTTAGCCGGACTTGCCGGCTGCGCGATGACGCTCATTGGCAACGTGGTCCCGGATATGGGACAAACCTATATTGTTGATTCTTTTTTGGTCGTGGTTACCGGTGGCGTTGGGAAAATTGCAGGCGCTATACTCTCAGGTCTTGGGATCGGGTTTCTTACCAAAGTTCTTGAATCATTTTATGAAGCCGTTTATGGTAAAGTATTGATACTTGCCCTGATCGTAATTTTCCTGCAATTCAAACCACGAGGACTTTTTCCGGATAAGGGAAGGATAGCGGAGGATTAAGCAAATCAATCCTGCCATAAAAAAAAATCAAATTTCTGAACAATATTTTTGATCATGATCATGGAAAAAACAAAAGATCTCAGGTTTTATCTCGCCTTTTTAGTGCTTTTTGCAGTACTGCTTCCTTTGGGGAATCTGACTGGTCTGGTTTCCAATAACACCATTTCTTTGTGGGGCCGCTATTTTTGTTTTGCCATAGCCGCATTAGGCGTTGACCTGATCTGGGGATATACTGGCATCCTTTCCATGTGCCAGGCTTTCTTTTTTTGTCTGGGCGGATACAGCGTGGCGATGCATATTGTCATGAAAGGTGCTTCCGCAAATGGTACCGGGATTCCAGATTTTATGGTTTGGAACCAGGTAAATTCACTGCCCTTTTTCTGGGTGCCATTTCAATCTTTTGGGCTTGCACTAATTCTCGGTTTGCTGATTCCGGCTGCTTTTGCTTTTGTTTTTGGATATTTTATTTTCCGAAGCAGGATCAAAGGGGTTTACATGGCCATTATCACACAGGCACTTGCACTGGCCATGTGGCTTTTGTTTTTAAGAAATGAAACAATGCTGGGAGGCACAAATGGGCTGACAGATTTTAAATCGTTACTTGGGCTCAGCCTTTCATCGCCAGCCGTAAAGCTCGGTTTATACCTCATTTCGCTGGCAGGACTTTGCGGAGCTTATTTTTTAAGCAAAAAACTTGTGGACTCAAAATTTGGGAAAGTATTACAGGCCATCCGTGACAGTGAATCCAGAACGAGTTATACCGCATATCGGGTTCTGGATTATAAACTCGCAATCTTTATTGCAGGTGCATTACTGGCCGCTTTTGCAGGAATGCTTTACGCGCCCCAGACTGGAATCATTACACCCGGAAGAATGGATGTGAGAGCTTCGGTTGAGATGGTGATGTGGGTTGCACTGGGAGGAAGAGGTAAATTAAAAGGTGCTGTGCTTGGTGCTTTGGTGGTAAATTTTCTGTATAGTATCTGCACTAGTCTTTTCCCGGATTCGTGGCTGTTCATTCTCGGTTTCTTGTTTGTGATAACGGTGCTTTATTTTGACAAAGGATTTTTAGGGATGATTGAAAAGATAAGCGGCGGAATTGGTAAAAGGAAAAGTTCAATCAAGGAAGTTGCTGAGCAACAGGTTGTTTGAAACTATGTAATATCTAATAATCCTATCAAGAATTTAAACTGTTAAACAGATGCTACTTACAGTGAATGAACTTTCAGTTTCCTTTGGTGGTGTGCATGCCCTGGATCTGAGCCATTTTGAATTAAACGACAAAGAACTTCGGGTGATCATTGGCCCAAACGGAGCAGGTAAATCAACTTTTCTTGATATTCTCTGCGGAAAAACAAAACCTGATTCCGGCGAAGTTTTGTATAACGATATTCCGGTTCTTGGTAAAACAGAAGTTGAAATAGCCAATCTTGGTATTGGACGAAAATTTCAAAAACCTTCCGTCTTTCCCAGCCTTACGGTATACGACAATTTGCTATTGGCTTTCAAAATGAAGAAAAGCATTTTTGCCTCGCTTTTTTTCAAACCAACAGAAGAAATTGATGTAAGAATCAGGCAGGTTGCTCTGAAAGTAGGACTTGAAAGGGAGCTGAAAAAAATTGCCGGTGAACTTTCACATGGACAAAAACAATGGCTGGAAATAGCGATTGTCGTGTTACAGGATCCCAAATTAATGCTGATCGATGAACCGGCTGCCGGTATGTCGGACGAAGAAACAGAAAAAACAGGCGAGCTTTTGTTAGAATTGTCAAAACACCATGGCATTATCGTCATCGAGCATGATATGAAATTTGTGGAGCAGATAGCAAACGATCTGGTCACTGTTTTGGTGAGAGGGAAATTGCTGGTTGAAGGTTCGTTTGCACAGGTTCGAAATGATCAGCGTGTGATTGACAGTTATTTAGGCAGGGCCAATGTACAACTTGAAAATTTCTGAACCATGAGTCAATCCATATTAAAAATCAATTCGCTGAGCTCTGCTTACGGGCAAAGTACTATTTTATGGGGAACTTCCCTGGAAGTTAAAAAAGGTACAGTAACCACCGTTATGGGGCGAAATGGTGTCGGGAAAACTACGTTATTGAAAACAATTATGGGTCTGGTACCTCCCAAATCTGGTATGATTGAGTATAAAGATGAGGATGTGACAAATCTGCCAGCCTTTAAAAAATCAAGATTAGGCATTGCCTACGTGCCTCAGGGAAGAGAAATTATTCCAAAACTTACGGTTTATGAAAATCTCAAACTGGGATTGGAGGCTTTGAGTGATAGAAAAGCAAAAATTCCTGAGGATGAGATCTATGCTATGTTCCCAATCCTGAAAGATTTCAGAAACCGGCTTGGCGGAAATTTGAGCGGTGGGCAGCAGCAACAGCTGGCTATCGCCAGGGCACTGACGGGCAGACCTTCCTTATTACTTTTAGATGAGCCCACAGAAGGAATTCAGCCATCGATTTCTCAGGAAATTGGTCACATCCTGAAAAAACTTGCGAAGGAACAGGGAATTTCTGTTTTATTGGTTGAACAAAAAATAGATTTTGCCAGACCTGTTACCGACTATTTTTATTTCATGAATCGTGGTGCAGTAGTTTCCCAGGGTAGTGCGGATCAAATGAGTATGGAAGAACTTCAAAATCACATTTCTCTCTAACAATTTCTTTTAATAATTACGTACACACTTTCTTTTGATTTATTAGTCTGAAAATTTATGTTTTCGCTCTTATACCTACGTATATTTACACGTAGGTATAAACGATTTTACAGGTTTGCCACAACAAAATATATAATCTAACGATCAGGATCATGTTTAGAAGGGAGCCCGTCAAAGATGAAACGCAGGAAAGAAAAACCTTTCTATACTTTACGTGGCTGTATGTTTCCGCTCTTTTAATTGTTGCCGTAATTTCCATACTTAGCCAAATTCTGATCCAGAGATATCTGACTGCTCAACGGGATGATTCTCATATTATCAATTATGCCGGCCGGCTTCGGACATATAGTCAAACGCTTAGCAAAACAGCTCTTTTAATAGAATCCGGACGTGATTTGGAGTCCAACCGGAAAGAATTTGTCAATACCTTAAAGCAGTGGCAAAAAGCACATCAGGCTTTGATCGGAGGCAATTCTTTCCTGAACCTTCCTCCAAACAATCGAAAGGAAATCGCAATGATGTACGATATGGTGAAAGAACCGTATCAGGAAATCCTGATGGCTGCTAATAATATGGTGGCAGCCATGGATAAAAATAAACAAGCCGATTCGGTGACAGTGAAGCCTTACGTGAAAAAAATTCTGGAATACGAAAAGTCATATCTTTTGGGGATGGAGCTTATCGTTTTTGATTATGACCGTTTCTGGCGGCAAAAGGTACGTACGCTAAAAGAGATCGAATACATTCTTTTGGGCGTCGTGTTATTTACATTGCTTTTAGAAGCCGGACTCATCTTTTTTCCACTTTCTGTAAGAATCAGGCAAACGATGACCGGTTTGATCGATTCAGAAAACCATGCGAAAACGCTGGCACAACAGCTTCAGGAAAGCAATAAGTCCATTGAAAAATCACATAAGGAACTACGGGAAACAAACTTTGCACTGGAAAAAGCAACTTATCTTGTCAAAACGGACAGGGACGGAAACATTATTTATGCCAATGATAAGTATTGTCATGTAACAAAATACAGTTTATCGGAGCTTCTCAACCGTCCACTGTTTTACAATAATCTGGGAGGAGAAGAAAGCATTGTATATAATCACATCCGCGACAAGCACCGCAAAACAGAAGTTTGGCAGGGAGAAGTTTTTGATACTGCTTCTGATGGAGCAGGTTTTTGGCTCGACGTAACCATGATGCCAATTATTGATAACACAGGAAGTGTTTATCAATATCTTGTCGTAAGCAATGATATAACTAAAAGGAAAAATACAGAAAAGCAGCTCTGGCTTCTGACCGAAGAAAAAATGCGCAGACAGGAAACTGAGCAGCATATCCGTTCCTTTTCAATCATTACCGGACAAGAAAAAGAGCGCGAGCGGGTGGCGGCTGAAATTCATGATGGCATTGGTCAAATGCTGACAAGTCTTCGAATGAAACTTGAACAGGTGGATGACAGGATGGAGCATAAAGATCCTGAAATTCAAAAGGTTAATGAGCTTCTGGCCGGGATAATATTTGAAACCAAAAGGATTTGTGCTGATCTGCTTCCAAGTGTTCTGGAAGATTTTGGCCTTCGCTCAGCAATTCGGGAGCTGGTAAAGATGTGCCGGGAAACGGCTGGTGCTGTTACTTTTCATCTGGAAGAAAATATCAGGAATGAAACCCTTCCCAGGGAAATTGAAATCGGTGTTTTCCGGATTTTGCAGGAAGCACTTAATAATGCGATCAAACACTCGCAGGCAACGATCATAGAAGTGCATGTGGATAGCAATGCAGAGTTCTTGAATATGATCATTCAGGATAACGGGAAAGGTTTTTATTTTGACAATCAATATATTTATTCAAGAGAAAAATTCCCGAAAGCGCATGGTCTCAGAGGTATGAAAGAACGATCTGATCTGCTGAATGGAACGATCAGTATCAGCTCGGAGCCAGGCCATGGTACCGCGGTTCAGCTGGAATTACCTTTGGGGAAACATAAATCCTGACTTATTACTCATCAGCAAAACTTTTTTTATGAAAAAAATAGCCGTATTCCTCGTCGATGATCATGAGATTTTTCGCAATGGATTAAAACAACTTATTAACAATGAACCGGATATGGAAGTGGCAGGTGAAGCTGCCACGGGCGAAGACGCGATAGAAATGCTGTCAAAAATAGCAGTAGATGTTATTATCATGGATATCCGTATGCCCGGAATCAGCGGACTCGATACAGGAAAATCTGTTTTAAAAGATAATTCCAAAGCCAGACTGCTGTTTTTTAGTTTGTTTGACAATCCGGATTATGTACTTACAGCACTTGATATGGGTGCCAGCGGTTATATTTTAAAGGATACCAGTAACAAGATTTTTTTGCACGCAATCCGTACAGTGCATAATGGTCAGTTTTATTTTATCGGTGATGTTACTGACACCCTGGTCCGTAAATACCATGAACAAAGACATACTTCTCCTGAATCAATAACGGCTCCATTGGCAGAAACCTCACTTTCCAAACGTGAGCAGCAGATTATCAGGATGATAGATCAGGGCGTAACAAACAAGGAAATTGCTGAATCTCTTGGAATAAGTATCAGAACCATAGAAGCACACAGACTTAATATTTTAAGAAAATTCCAGGTCAGTACCATTGAAGAGGCTGTTGAAAATGCACGGGCTTATTCTCTATTGGCATAAAACTTAAAAAAATGTTTTTTTAGTTCAGTTTGATTGTTATATTTACGTACGTAATTAGTACTTAGGTACGTAAATATAAAAGTTAATCCAAAAGCTGAATTCTGATGCATCTATCTCCCCGGGAGCAGGAAAAACTACTACTATTTCTGGCTGGTGAGCTGGCAGAAAAACGTAAAGCGCGCGGTTTAAAACTCAACTATCCCGAATCAATTGCGCTAATAAGCAGCCGTTTACAGGAAGCCGCCAGAGATGGGAAGTCGGTAGCTGAACTGATGCAGTACGGTGCCGCGATTTTGTATCGGGAAGATGTGATGGATGGTGTAGCTGAAATGATTCATGACATCCAGATTGAAGCAACATTTCCAGACGGAACAAAACTGGTTACAGTCCATAATCCTATCCGCTAAAACCATGATACCAGGAGAATATATTTTGGGTAAGGGTGATATTATTGCCAACACCGGAAAAAGGACCGAATCTGTTACTGTGGTCAACACCGGTGACAGGCCCGTTCAGGTAGGCTCGCATTTTCATTTTTTTGAGATCAATAAATCACTTCTTTTTGACCGGGAAAAGGCCTTCGGTATGCGGTTGAACATTGCCGCTGGAACGGCAGTCCGCTTTGAGCCAGGAGAGGAAAAGGATGTTGTTTTAGTAGTTTTTGGAGGTAGTGGAAAGATATACGGATTCAATAATCTTGTAGACGGCGATTTGTCAGATAGTAAAGAAAGTGCGGTAAAAAAGGCAGATCTCTCAAATTATAAAAATGTGAAATCATGAGCTTGTCAATAAACCGCATTAAATATGCCAACATGTATGGGCCAACGGTTGGAGATAAAATAAGGCTGGCCGATACAGATCTGATCATAGAAATTGAGAAAGACCTTTGCGTAGGCGAGTCGGGTTATGGAGAAGAATCCAAGTTTGGCGGAGGAAAAACGATCCGTGACGGAATGGCGCAATCGGCCAGAGCTACACGGGATGAGGGCGTACTGGATTTTGTCATAACCAGTGTGATGATCATCGACCATTGGGGAATTGTCAAGGCTGATATTGGCATCAGAGATGGGAAAATATCCGGTGTTGGAAAAGCTGGAAACCCTGATACAACTGACGATATCACACCCGGAATGATCATTGGGGCAGCCACAGAAGTACACGGTGGCGCAGGTTTGATTGCAACTGCGGGCGGGATTGATACGCACATTCATTTTATTTGTCCGCAACAAATTGACCACGCACTTTTTAGCGGAATCACTACCATGATCGGAGGCGGTACAGGTCCGGCCGATGGCACGAATGCAACAACGGTGACGCCAGGTGCCTGGAATATCAGGAAAATGCTGGAATCGGCGGAGGCATTTCCTGTGAACCTGGGCTTTTTGGGTAAGGGGAATTGCGCCTCGCTGGCACCCTTGGAGGAGCAAATTGAAGCAGGTGTTATTGGTCTTAAAATCCACGAAGACTGGGGAGCTACACCGGCTGTGATCGACGCCTCTTTAAAAATGGCTGATCAATTTGATATTCAGGTCGCTATACACACAGACACACTAAACGAATCCGGTTTTCTGGAATCTACTATGGCTGCTATTGATGGCCGGGTCATTCACACCTATCATACCGAAGGAGCGGGTGGGGGACATGCCCCGGATATTATAAAGGCGGCGATGTATCCACATATTTTGCCCTCATCAACCAATCCGACGCGTCCGTTCACGATCAATACCATTGATGAACATCTGGATATGCTGATGGTTTGTCACCACCTTGATAAATCCGTTCCGGAAGATGTGGCTTTTGCCGATTCCCGGATCCGTCCGGAAACCATCGCAGCCGAGGATATTTTACATGATTTAGGTGTTTTTAGTATGATGAGCTCCGATTCTCAGGCGATGGGCCGGGTCAGTGAAGTCATTATCCGAACCTGGCAGACGGCAGACAAAATGAAAAAACAAAGAGGATTTTTACCGGAAGATAAACCTAACAAAAATGATAATTTCAGAGCTAAACGATATGTGGCGAAATATACCATCAACCCGGCCATTACCCATGGGATTTCGGAACACGTAGGTTCCATTGAAACAGGAAAACTGGCCGATCTGGTTTTATGGAAACCTGCTTTTTTTGGTGTTAAACCAGAAATGATAATAAAGGGCGGTATGATCATTGGCAGTCGGATGGGAGATCCCAATGCATCGATCCCGACGCCGCAACCTGTAATTTATCGCCACATGTTTGGTGCCTATGGCAAAGCGCTGTTTAATACCTGTGTCACTTTTGTCTCCCAACTATCTCTGGATAGAAATGTGGTGCAGCAGTATGGTTTGCAAAAAATGATTTTACCGGTAAAAAACTGCCGTAATATTTCCAAAAAGGATTTGATCCATAACGATGCCACGCCGCAAATTGACGTGAATCCGGAAAATTATGAAGTAAGAGTGGATGGCATGCATATTACCTGTGAGCCGATTGCAGTTGCTTCATTGGCCCAGCGTTATTTTTTGTTTTAGAACAAATATTCCTGTTTCATCATGATCATAAAAGAGAAGCTTGGGAACATTAGCACTTTCGAAGTCGCAGGCAGGCATATTGACTGGCTTGAAATGCATTGGTATGAAACCCGGAAAAGAATTCAGCATAAAAAAACACGTTCAGGAAAAGAGATAGCCATAAAATTTCTAAGCGAGTCGCCGGAAATTACCCAGGGAGATGTGTTATATCATGATGAATTTATGATCATCGCCGCTGAAATTCTGCCCTGTGATTGTATCGTTGTAAAACCAAAGACCATCTTCGAAACCGCCTCGCTGTGTTATGAGATCGGGAATAAACATTTACCGTTGTTTTTCGAAAATGACAGTTTGCTGGTGCCTTACGAAGCGCCTTTATTCAGACTTTTAACAGCACAGGGTTATCAGATTTTGCGTGAAGATCGCAGACTTTTGCAGCCTTTAAAAACGACGGTATCACCACACGGAGATCAAAGTAGCACCAGTTTATTTTCTAAAATTATGCAGCTGACCACGTAGAGACAATGAAAAATATAGGTGAAATATGAAATAGATGGTGCCAGTCCAAGTTTTCTGTTCGTACTATGAATCTTCAGCTTCTCAATTTATTACAGCTTAGCGACCCGACACTTCCCATAGGAGGCTACGCGCATTCTTCAGGACTAGAAACGTATGTACAAAAGGGTATGGTGAAAAATCTGGAAACAGCTCAGGAATTTATTATGCAAATGCTAACTAAAAACTTCAAATATACCGATGCGGCATTTGCTTCACTTGCATATGATGCAGGCGTTAATCATGATTTTCAGCAGCTGTTATCACTGGATCAGGAATGCAGCGCGCTAAAATTACCGAGAGAAATGCGTGAAGCAAGCCAGAAATTAGGTAACCGTCTGACGAAAATCTTTCAGCCTTTATGCAGCAGTGAAATCACTGAAAAGTATTTGGATGCCATTAAATCAAAAACCGTATCAGGGCATTATTGTATTCTTTTCGGCTTGTATGCCAAGTCTTTACAAATTGACAAAAAACAAATGCTGACAGGATTTTTCTATAACACCACGGTTGGTTTCATCACAAACAGCGTAAAGCTTATTCCTTTGGGGCAGCAGGACGGGCAGCAATTATTATTTTCGTTTCTACCTGTGATTGATCATCTGGTTGAAGAGTCGATGCAGCCCGACAGAGATCTTTTAGGCTTATGCTGTCCGGGATTCGATATAAGATGTATTCAGCATGAAAGTTTATATTCAAGACTTTACATGTCATAAGTTTTTTAGAAATAATAGGCTTGATTTTACTCAAACGGTCAGTAAGCCATAAAACATTAAATTAGGATGGAAAGAAGTTACATAAAAATTGGTGTGGCAGGCCCGGTAGGTTCGGGGAAAACGGCTTTGATAGAAAGGCTTACGCGTCAAATGGCGGCCATTTATAGCGTGGGTGTCATTACCAATGACATTTACACAAAAGAGGATGCAGCATTTTTGACACAAAATAGTCTTTTGCCGGAAGACAGAATTATTGGCGTAGAAACCGGCGGTTGTCCCCACACGGCCATTCGCGAAGATGCAAGCATGAATCTGGAAGCGGTTGAAGAAATGGCAGGCCGTTTTCCGGATATTGAGATAATTTTTATTGAAAGTGGCGGGGATAATTTGTCTGCAACTTTTAGTCCTGATCTGGCCGATGTCAGCATTTTTGTAATAGATGTGGCTGAAGGAGATAAAATTCCCAGAAAAGGCGGTCCCGGTATTACCAGAAGTGATTTATTGGTTATAAACAAAATCGATCTGGCACCCTATGTACATGCAAACCTGGAAGTCATGGAGCGTGATTCAAGAAAAATGAGAAATGGACAGCCCTTTGTTTTTACCAATCTAATGAGCCTTCAGGGGCTCGATACGGTCATTGACTGGATCAAAAAATATGCATTATTGGAGCAGATTCAGGATCCTGCATTGCTGAGATGATTGCCGCTCTGCACATTCATGCGGCACTTCGCGGGAAGGCGACTTACTTAAAACGAAGTTACTTTTCGCCACCTTTAAAACTAGCCGATATCACGGAGAACCGTAGTCAGAAATCGCTGCATCTTATGCAGATGAGTTCATCGCCCGGAATTTTAGATAATGATCAGTTTGAAATAAGGATTGAGCTCGAAGAAAATTGTCATTTGCAGCTTCATACACAATCGTATCAAAGACTTTTCACAATGAAAATGGGTGCGAGACAGACAATGACGGTAAATCTGGCGGCAGGAGCATCATTCATTTATTTACCGCATCCGGCAGTACCGCAGGCAAATTCAATTTTCACGACCAGAAACAAAATCTATCTGGCGCAAAACTGCCGTTTGATCTGGGGTGATATCATTACATGTGGAAGGAAATTAAATGGAGAGATTTTTGAGTTTTCAAAATATCACGCTGTCACCGAAGTTCTTGTTGAGAACAGGTTGGTCATCAAAGAAAATATCTGCCTGATTCCTGATGCGATGACTATTAACGCCATAGGTCAGCTTGAAGGTTTTACACATCAGGCCAGCCTTATTTTTCTCGAAGGAAGAAAGGATTGCAGTGCTTTAACCCGGGAGGCCACTTTATTTTTAGAAACTCAAGGCGAAATAATTTTTGGCATTACGGCGGCACCTGTGTCAGGACTTTTAGTAAGAATTCTTGGTAATAAATCCGAACAACTCATTAACTGCCTTAAAAGTTTAACGAAAATTTTTACAACAGAAGATTAACATATGCAGACAGAATTGCAGGTTTTGCTCGCAGCAGCCATAACGATCGCCTGCCTTCATACCTTAACAGGGCCGGATCATTATGTTCCATTTATTGCCTTGTCAAAATCCAGAGGATGGTCTTTTTCTAAAACAATCTGGTGGACTGTCGTCTGCGGATGTGCCCATGTCTGGAGTTCCATTTTACTTGGGCTCGGCGGTGCCGCTATCGGTTGGTCACTTAGTAAGGTAAGTTGGCTCGACGAGATCAGAGGCGGAATTGCAGGCTGGATGTTACTGGGTTTTGGAATAATTTATGGTATCTGGGGACTGCTGAATGTATATCGCAATAAAAGTCATAAACATTTTGATGTTGAAGAAGAAGGGGAGATTTACGTCTATGAGCACAGACATGGGCAGGTCGTAAGAGCTGGCGAAAAGCATAAAGTAACGCCCTGGGTCATGTTCATCATTTTTCTTCTGGGGCCTTGTGAACCCATGATACCTTTATTGTATTTTCCGGCAGCTCAAAATTCTTTAACCGGAATGCTTATGATGATCGCAGTTTATACCACAATCACCCTTGCAACAATGGTGCTCATGGTTGTCCTAGGTTTCTACGGACTTACGTTTTTCAAGGTGAATAATATGGAGAAATATATGCATCCTCTAAGTGGACTGACTATTTTTATCTGTGGTGCGGGGATGGTATTTATGGGATGGTAATTGAAAATTTGTTCCTGTTTTTAAAATCAAATCTCCCGGTTATGGCCGGGAGACTGAAAGTAATATTCACATTATTGATTTTGCCCAATTTTTTGGATTACAGTGTATGTATTTAGCCTTTGTCTATCATCTTCGAAGAATCTGATGGTGTGATACAAACGGCCGGCATAAAACAGGATTTTTAATTTATATTTTGATGATGAAGTGTAAATCCTTTTGAGCAGAATTTTTTTTGCTGTCTTTATTTTATCGTTTTTCCATATGACGTGTTATTTCTAAAAAGTAACGAATTTTTTCTATGTCCAGATTAATAAAATGTATTGATCTGAATTATAATTTGCTGTCATTTGCCAAAAAACTGGTTTAGTAATTCAATGACCTTAATAAGAAAAATGCCCAGGAAGAAAGCAGTTTCCATATACTTGTTCCTGAATTTTTCCTTTGTTCTCAGCAGACGCATTTTGACAGAACTTTCAGTTACTTTAAGAATTTCTGCTATGTCGCGAATGCTCATTTCGTCAGCATATTTCATCAGTAAAAGTCCTTTTTCATCTACGGTCAGCTGATCCATAGCCAGTTGTAATCTTTTGGTTTCAACATCGTCGTGATCAAATAAATTATTTAAGTCAGTGTCGTCCGGGATTTCAAATGTCTCGTCATAAGAAATTTCGCCACTTCTTTTATAGGACCGGAGCTGGTCCATGCAGTGATTGTAAGTAATAGAATATAACCAGGTTGAAAATTTAGAATTCTCTTTAAATGTACTGAGCCGAAGTATTAATTTAAAAAAAATATCATGGGTCAAATCTTCCGCTTTGGCTGAATCTTTCACAAAAAACAGGCATTTCTGATAAACTCTTGTTGCATATCTTTCATATATTTTTTCAAAATAACTATTGCGCTGAGTCTGAACATATAGCTTTACAAGGTCTTCATCAGTATAATTTTGATCATCAACTTCTTTTTTTAACGGTTTTTCAGACATACTTTCAAAAGGGTAACAGGCGGGCCTTGAAGTTTTTAATTTTAGGTTGAACAGACCAGGCAAATGTCTGATCTGTATTTTTAATAAGTTGATGTAAAGTTAATCGCTTGAAAAAGGCTCTAACCTTAAAAATCCGACTTGCAATTTGCAATACTGACAAGCCTAATCCTTTGCTGTGTAAGAGGCTTAACAGTTGTATTAAAACTGAATCAGGTATGCAATATTATTTTGGTCAGCAGTTATTAAACCCTGAAACGTGATTTAATAAATGTTTCGGCATAAGACGGGGCGTGTCAAAAAAAGTAACGAAATTTTTCTATTATTTGCCGAAAAAATTTGATCCGAGAAAACCAGAAGGATCTTCAAATCTTATCTTATTTATTTTTGATCAGGTCGTTTTGATTCATGGAAATCCCTGAACTTATTTGGATATAGTAGTACAGAGATGAAAGGCATACCAAATTTGAAGGGAAGTATAATCATCAGGGATTCTGAATGACCTTCTTTAAATGCAGATAGGCAACAAGGTCGATATAAACGAATTGAACATAACCGGATAATACCGGTTAACCTTTCATTTTAATCTGACGGGCGTTTACAGAATCGTAATGTTTGGCAAGACAATGGTATAGTATCAGTTCGTAGGCGCGTTGCTTTGTGTTGAAAGTGCGGTTAACACTCATATGGATCAGGCTGCTCAGAATTGAAAAATACTGATTCCGATCGGATAAATTTTCCGAAAGTCTGCTCAGGCTAATTTTGAATGCCGGGCTAATTTCTATATTATCAGGCTCGACTACCCGGTCAATGATATCTTTAAAATTTCGGTAATGCATACCAAGTTGTTTACGAAGCGTGCTGTTACCTTCAAACTCTTTAAAGAAAGTCTCTTTGAGGTTTTCCATTATGACAACGCATTCGGAAATTTCCAGACCAGCATTTACCAATAGCAAATTTATCCGACGGATAGAAAGTTCGAACCTGGTGATCTCGTCGGGAATGTCGTCAACTGAATGAATAGCATTCAAAAAATCCATACTGTCCAAATGAAATAAATTCTCACAAACTTCAATTTGTTCGTGACCATATCTTTCAATCTCCCTTTCATACGTATCAAGCTGAATTTTGTACACAAGTCCGCTTTGAATATATTCTTCAAGTGTTTCTTTGATAACATCAATCACGCGATGATAAAAACCATTTTGCGGATCACCTTTAAAACGAAGTCTTAAATGGTAGTCGGGATCCTGGTAACGGACAAAGAAAAACTGCGTTACAACATTTTTTTCCAGCAATTCGTGGATCAACGGATGAAGCACAAGCAGTAATTTATCAGAAGATTTTTCTTCACAATAAATTTTAAAATAAAGCCATTCACTGCCAACAGAAAAGCTCCGTTGGGCAATTTCTCCGGAAACTTTCTCTGAAATTCCTTTTATAGGAGCGGCTTTTGTATTGCACAGCGGAATCACAATTTCATTCGTAAATCGAAATTCATCCTGACGAAGGAGGCTGTTATCTGATGTAAATAACGTTTCAAAAACACGGATTTCGTCGTTTTTGTTAATTTCCTGCATGAGGATTTGTAGGGCAGGAGCAATACGTATATCGATCAGAAGCTCATTATCTCCGGAAGTAATGACGAACTGAGGCGGCAAACCCATAGCAGTGAGTTTTTTTGCTACATATTCGGAATCGGAGGATCTAAAATCATAGGTCCGGAGCAGCCAGCTTTCTCTGCTCAAAATCAAGTTCTTATATTTTACACGGGGGAGATGTGGTTGACCGCCAAACATAGCCCAGTCCCACTGCATATTAAGGTCAGAATCCTGTGTCTGTAATGCGCACAAAAACTTGTAAATCGGAAGTCCTTTGGTAAAATTATGTGCATTGGAAAGCCTCGGGATTATCCGTTTATTCAACCGCTTTGACCGTAGTAAAATCCTGTCATTTATTATGGAAATCATTAAATCCTGGACAGGAATCTGAAAGTTCTCATCCACCGAAGCGTGTCCCATGTATGGAATTTCGTAGCGATGAGCTACCGGCCTTGTCATAATGTTGCCGGCTGCGGAATCAGGACAATGAACAATTTCTGCAAAAATTACATCAGGACTATTTTGTTCCTCCAATGCTGCCCAATGGAGTAAGTGCTTGCTTAAAGTTGGATCTGCTTCGTGAAAACGACTCATAATATTGGCAGCTGAAGGGCCGCTGCATGTCAGAAGATTAAATAAAAAATTACCTTCATCGGCGGCTTCGCCGGATTTGGCAAGAAGATTTCCCAGTATATAAAAGCTGAAAGGTAAAGACGAAGTCTTTACCTGATCCATTTTCTTTAAGTCTTCAATATCGTTTAAGTCTCTGTCTGTCAGCTCAATTTCTGACAACTGATCTCTTATAAAACGTGTGTATTTTTCTATTAACAGATTTTGCCACCAATCCGGCTGCTGAGCTGTTTGTTTTTTCTGATTTTTAGGGAAAGTCAGCTCTTCGATCATCGGCGTGTAACTGGCTCCCAGCGTACTTTGGAGTCCATAACCGATACCTGTTTGATGATCCAGTGCCGTTGTAAGTGCAACTTCCTGCTGTTGATACCTATCCAGAAATCTTCTTTTGAATTCGTCCAGCTCGTGATTGTTCCTTGGTTTGTTTAAAACAACCAAACGTGAAAGCTGCTTGGTTATCGTGGAAATCAACTTTTCCGATATTTGATTAAACTGGCTGAGCGCAACTGTATCAACGTGAACCAGGTCCTTCTTAATGGTTGGGATTCCAAGAAAATCCAATTTGTCCCGCAGTTTTTGATACATCTCAACCCGGTTATCCTGCTGACCGAGAAGTTGCAGAAGGGAGTTGAGATGGCCGTTAAGTAATTGTGTGTGCTCTAAAAGAGCAACATTTTTGATAATCGTCTGCAGGTAGCTGGCACCGGTCACATTAGGTTCCAGCTCGGATACAAGAATTCTGTTTTCGATTAATTCGTCTATAAAATCATAAGCTTCAACGGCTTCGATATCATAACTTTGTAATAGCGCAATGAGCGCTGGTATCTTTACGCCCCTTCCCGCCTTTTCTAAAATGAGCGACAAGAATTCGTTGTTTTCCAGCGAACTGATGAAGTAATTCCGTTTGTCAATTTCAACAACCTCTTCAATATACCGAAAATCGTTTCCTACCGTATAAAGAGAACTGTTCACTGATAACGTTAGCTGCATACGAATGCTCTGTTGTCTGATCAGCCATTCCTTTATGGCAATCATACACTCCATATCCAGGCGCGTATGTTTGATCAACACATCCTCACTACTAACCCGCATATCAGTGTCACCACCGATTGTGCCGGTTGAAGTCAGCGCAAAGTAGCCATAAGGAGTACAACGCGTACTCATTCGGACCAGATATTTGTATAGGGTAATTTCCAGCTTGTCGGCCTCAGAAACATTTTCTGCTTCTAACCACATTTCAAATCTTTCAAACAAAGCCGCCGAGGCAAGAAATATTGCTTCCTTAGCACCCGAATTTGTTATGTACCATTCTTTTAGTACATGAAGATTTTTTTCTTCTAAAAACACGTGGTGAAATTTCTCAAGCTGATCAACGGCAATAAGTGGTCGCCGTAACATAAACAGGCCAAAGTGAGAAATCATAAGGTGCGGGCACTGACGTTAGTTATTCAGAAAATTAAAGTTAAGGTTGCAAGATAACAATTGAAAACCACTAATGCCCATAGCTATTAACCTGAATTCAGGCACTTTTTCTGCGATAAGCAATATCTTTGAATTTTTCCAACGCCCTTTGAAGATTCGCCGGGGGAAATGGTTCTTTCAAAAAGTATAAGGGATCAAGTCCGTATCCGGAAAACAGGTATTCGGGATATGAAGCTGAAACAATAAGTGCCTGCTGCTTACGTAGTTCCGACAGAATACTTTCAGGAACTGCCATTTCAGGTGAAGGCAAACTTGCAAATACAAGATCATAAGAACCTGTTTGCAACGTGTTCAATGCTTCCGCCGAATATGCGCCGGCCCAGGTCAGTTCAAGGCAAGTCGTACGTCGTATAAAACTTTCCAGAAAGCTGTCGGCAAGCCACCACTTTTTGATAAGAATACATCTGTACAACGGCTTTGGATTTATCTGAAAACTGGATTCAACAGTATTCGACCAATTTACCGCGTTCACAGTAGGAATGAAGTCATGCCTGTGTTATCTTTTGATTGCTGAGCACCGTTTTTTGAACTTAATGAAGTGATTCTTTCTTTTTTAAGAACTAGACGTTTGCTGGCAGATGCGGAAGTAGTTGATTTCGATTGCATGATAATTGATATTTGAAGTTTTAAAAACGTTTGAATCTAAATAGTCTTTGTGACTGTTTGATGAAACAAATCTAGCATATCTGTACAGCGGGTTGAAATTATTTAGACGTACAGGTAGACGTTTTTCGATAAGCGGGAAACTATTACCGATCAGTGCATTGGTCGGTGGTATTGCTTTCAGGCACCAAGAAATATCTGAAGCGTAACTTCATATTCCTTTTCAGTTTTTTGAAATGATAATTCATGCATGCCGGGATATAGCATGCTCAGGCGTTTGCGGGTATTGGAGAGACCGATTCCGCCCGATTTTTTTGAGGGCGCAATTACAATTGGCGTTTTGCTATTTTCCGGAAGGCTGTTCTGAACAGTAAAATATAGCGTGTTATTTTCTACAACAACAGAAATATGGACATAGGACGATTTTATGCTTAGATTGACACCATGCTTAAATGCATTTTCGACGAGTGAAATTAAAAGTAACGGTGCAATTTTATGACTATCGGTAATACCCTCAGTATCCATTGAAATAATAACCAGATCCGATGAGTGTCTGTATTTTTCGAGATCAAGATAATTCTCAATGTATTCAATCTCTTCTGTCAAAGGCACTCTGTCTTCGTTAACACCATACAAACTGTAACGCATCAATCCGGATAGTTTTAGGACCAGGTCAGAGGCCTGGTCATCCACATCCAAAGTCCGGTTATAAATACTGTTGAGGGTATTGAATAAAAAGTGTGGATTGATCTGGGACTTCAGGAAGCCGAGTTCAAGTGCCAGATTATCCCTTTCCAGTGCCAGATTATTGTTTTTGAGCGTCATATTGTGTTTCTGAATCTCAATCATGTCCCTGAAATATTTAATACTTAAATAGATGGTAGGGACTTCAAAGCTATACCAGAAATTCCACGAAGCCACTTTTGGCATCGTAAAACAGCCAAACCACCCGGCATGGATTAGAAAAAGACTGTATACCTTCTGTATCCATACGTCTTGATAATTGCCTGATGCGTAGCCGTCACTGTATGGCAGCAGGCGCAGGATGGAAAAGTAATTACACCAATATACAAGAAGGTAAATCACTAAAAAACTCAACAAGAAGGGAAGGACTTTCTTTTTGTAAAGGTACCTGGGAAAGATAAAAAGGCTGAAACAGTAATAAATGAAAAGAGTTTGGAAGAAAAATATTATGCATAAGATGTTTGTAATAAACAAGTTATCTCGTGTAAAAGGGCCGATCGAAAAATATTTGCTGATAATCCAGGTTAGCCCACATAATAAAAGATGAAAAATAATAACCCCCGCTTTTTTATTATCAAATATCGAATACAAGCTGATTTTATTTTTCATCGAAATTCTTATTTGTTTTCAGCTGCTTTTTTCAAAGCTTCCAGTACAACTTCTCTATAAGTAACTCCAATGTCGACCTTCCTGCCGTCTGTCGTAGTAATTTGATTTCCGTCTATTTCTCCTATGGCATTGATCCTGATAATATTGGAGCGGTTTACACGAATAAAACGGTTCACCGGCAGCATGGATTCCATTTTAGTCATGGTACTCAGGGTGATAATTGTTTTTCCGGGTAGAAAAATTTTAATATAGTCCTTCATTGCCTCTATCAGCAAAATATCTTCCGGTATCACCCTGACAAGCTTTTTATCTTCCTTTATTAGAAGAAAGTCACTTCCATTTTGTTCTCTTTTGGTTGGTGAAGGCAACTTTAAGGGCATCGATGCGGAAAGGTCCTGCTGGCTTATTCCCGTTTTTTCTGTGTTCAGCGAAAGTAGTTCGGTAACCCTGTTGATTGCTCTGATAAATCTTTCGAAGGAAACGGGTTTTAGTATATAGTCTGTCACTTCATGTTCAAAACCTTCCAGGGCATAATCGGAGTAGGCAGAAAACATTAGGATTTTAGGTCTCATGTTACCCTTTAATGACCTTATAAATTCAAAACCGTTCATTTCCGGCATTTCTACATCCAAAAATATTAAATCCGGTTTAAGGCTCTGCATCTGGAAAAGGGCATCAACAGCATTTCCAAATTCACCGACCACTTCTAAAAAAGGTACACGGGCAACAAATTTTCTGATGACTTCGCGTGCACCAGGCTCATCATCGATGATAAAACATTGTAAAATCGCACTCATAGTCGGTGATTCATCTGTTCGTCTGAAAATTTACCGCATTGGTCGAATAATAGTAAAACTGGTCGAAATTGTTTCTGTTCCATAACTCAATACATGTATTTTTATTACGGAATTAGTATTATCAATTAATGGGACTCAATAACAGTAAGGAAGGTTTTATGTCTGTTAAACTAATTTTTTTTGATTAAAGGCTATTATCGTAATCCTCATATTCAACTGTAAACATAATATTAATATACGCTACTTTTAAATATACAGAATTACAAAATTCCATAAGGTTAGTAATACAAGGGGTTAGGTGACAAAATATATTTTTCAGGTACTTGTAAAGACATAATAAATGCTCAACGTTATGATGGTTAAATAAGGTTTTATGTTTTTCAGGAAATTGAAAAACTGATCCTATAGTGTGTGCGTAGTGAGGAACAGGATTACATTTTTTGTAATCCTGTTTTTGTTGATAAACACTTTATGCAGAAACTTTCTCGTCAAATCCTGAAAATTTTCAGCCGTGCGTATCGTACATTTTTAATTGGGATTTCTAACGGATGTGTGATAGCAATTGTATATGCCAATTTACTAAAAGTATACGACATCCTTTAAGGAATACTAATTCCATTTAGGATATATACCGATATAATCTTATTTGAAGGTTTCTTAATGCGGGGAGAAGAAGCTGCGCGGAGATTTACAGCATAGATGTTATTATTTCGTGCAGATAAAAAATAAAGCAGGCCACATATTCACATGGCCTGCTTTTAAAACGTTTGGTCTTATTGTTCCAGGCTTACTCCCTCTTTGATTTGACTAACAAATTCAGGAGAAGGCTTAAAGAAAGGAATGACATGCGCATCCACGATAATTGTGGAATTAAGTGCAATATTTCTGGCAGTTTTTTGTGCCCGGTGCTTGATTGTAAAGCTACCAAATCCACGGAAATAGACATTTTCTCCTTCACTCAATGAATCTTTAATTGTTACAAAAAAAGATTCAATTATTTTCTCAACGGTGTCTTTTTCGATTCCTGTCTGTTCGGATATCTTCGAAATGGTTTCTGCTTTCGTCATGCGGTCTGTATTGTGGGGTAAAACAAAGTGCAAAGGTAAACCTTTATAAGTTAACACACAGGTTTTTAAGCAGTAAAAGTCTGAGCGTGAAAATATTCCAGCCTGAAAAAATCATTTTCCGGGTTGAAGTAATAAAGATTTTCAAAGCAAAACAGGAAGATTTATATTTTAAAATTGAAAGCGATCAAGTGATCTGGCAAATTCCACAAGCACTGCTTTGTCCTTTACAACAGCCATAAATCCTGAAATATGTCTGAAAACAAATCCATCAAGTTGGGTTATACGCTCGGGAACCACCGCCACAAGGGTGTCAACAGTTTGAAGCTGCCAACCATTTGCGTGAGGTAAGACGGCAAAAATGTGTTCTTTTTTATCTTTCCAAACCGTAGAAAATTGATCAAAAACAGCCACATTATTGTCAAGTACAGTCCTGAATTGATAGTCAGATTCAGATTTTGCTTTTTTAACGGATGAATAAATTTCATTCCCAATAATCTCCTGAGCAATATCTGTGGCCTTTAAAAACTGTTGATACTGCATGGGAGCATCGGTCATATCTCTGTTAAAGCCACCCAGGATCCCGGAAGTATTTTTAAATCCTTTTGGGAGTGTAGACCAAATTTCAAAAATATTGTCACGGTTGGTATCCATGACGTCTATGGATGAAATAAACCTTCCAAAAAAGGCCTGGGCATCAACCGGACAAATTTCATTTTTAAAATGCTCGTAAATCAATCCTGCGGCTGATAATAGTTCTTTATTCTGATGGTGATCAAAATTGAGCATCTCCGGATCATAAACTCCGCCGACATCCAGAACTAGAGTGTTTTTATCCGCAACTGCTGCTTCAAGTACTTTTGGGGCACGGGTACGTATTAATTCGAATTGATAACCGGCCTGACGAAGAAGGGCGACGGCTATGATCTCATCTGCGTGAAAGGCTGTGTCATGCGTAATGACGGTTGTAAAAGACATAAATAGATTGTAAGATTTCCGCTAAATTAACGAATTCAACCTAAATCCTCCTTACCAGTTGCACGATTGAGATGGCAACATTAAATAAATCTATATCGGAAATACCGTATAATCGATATTGTCAAAATAATGTTATTTATATATTATTTATAATTAAATTTATACCAATAATCACTTTTAACCCTTTATGATCATGGAAACCAGCGATATACTTAAATGGTGTACAGTTCTACTATTTACATTTTTTTTATCCTGCACTGATCATTTGCCTCCACAAAGTTTAAGGGTTAAGAGTATCACGCAAACACTTCCTAACAGCAACGGAATAACCAACATAACAGAATTTAATTACGACAATGCAGGCCGTTTAAGTAATCTCAAATCTTACCAGTTGCCGGATAGTAATGCAGCGGTCAGATCCCGTACGATTTACACCTATGATGGCAATAATATGCTTTTAGCAGTGACCAGGAATTTTAGTGATCTGAAAACTGAAAGTTATCAGTTTGGCTACAATCAGGCTGGCAAAGTCAATAAGCTTGATTATAGCGCATTAGCAGATGATGTCTACAAAATGACTTTTCAATATAGCGGAAATATGCTTACGGGAAGTGAAAGGAAATTTAACTTTTCGTCTGTTTCTTATATTAAGAGCGTTCTTTACAATTTTCCTGGCAATAATCTTGGATCAGTAAGTTCTGTAACCACATTCACAAAAAATGTATCGTCGATCACAAATTCTGAATCTGAATATACTTATGATGATCAGGTAAATCCTTTCTATGGAAACTTCATCATTCCTGCGCCCAACGGGCCGGCAAGACCTTCTCAGGGAAATTTCAATTATTATACATACTATGGCGGAATAGATAATTTTCTGTCTCTCAGCAAAAACAATATACGATCAGAATCAATAGGTGATTACCAGGCCACTTACGACTACACCTATAATGGTCAGGGGCTTCCGCTTACACGTGTTACAAAAAAGAAAAATGGCCAGAATGAAAGTTATATTGACGAAACCCTGGAATACGTTTATGAAACATACTGACATCTTATCGTCTTCAGAATCAAACGTATGTCACTACCGTCAGTAATTTCCACAAACAATAATTTTTCGATTACTAATGACCAAATCCTGACAATAAATGACAATTATACCTGTTTCAGATTTTTCCTTTCAGCCTGCTTAATGTTTCCTGGGAAATGTTCAGATACGAGGCGACCAGTTTATTTGGCAAACGCATTACAATCGTTGGATTCTGTTGAAGGAGCAAATGATATCGTTCTCTGGCTTCCATGGTTACAAATGACATCAGCCGGTTTGTATTATTTACATATGCTTTTTCTAAATAAATCCGGTAGAACTTATCCCAGGAAGGAATGATTTCCAGAAGGTGATAAAAATCTTGCTGGGTGATATAAAGTAAATCAGAATTTTCAACGGCCTGGATAAATTCCTGTGAGGGTTCGCCTGTAATAAAACTCACAAGACTGGTTGCGAAATTATTTTCAAAAGCAATATAACGTGTAGTATCCTGGCCCTGTTCATTATTGAAAAATATCCGGAGACAACCCTTACCAACAAAAAATGTGCGTTGCCCGATCTGGCCTTGCTGTATCAAAATTTCATTTTTTTGAGCTCGGTACGGTTTGAAATAGGAAAGTATGATTTCGACTTCTGACGGCGAAACCTGAATTCTTTCTTTTATGTAAAAAATTACCTGTTCAAATATGTCATTCATGGTTTTGAGGAGAATTTTTCTGCAAGTTTTCTGGCATTAGGAATTATCAAAAATGCGGCTCCATAAGCCACAGGCAACATAACGCTCCATGCGCTGATAAACTTGTAAAACCAATCCTGACCGAATCCATAATTGCGGATCAACCCGACAAAGGCCATAATCAGCGTCATAGGAATAACCACAAAAAGGGTATTGATGTACTTAAAATATTTCTGTTTCATTTTGCCTGATTTTCTATTTGATCATGCAAAGATGCTGCACTGCATGACGGCAAACATTGATCTATGTCAATAAAATGAAAAGAATAGAAATTTCGGTTTATAAATATTCTTGCCGATATGATAGCTAACTATAAGGGGTTAACGCACAAGTTACATAAATCATCAGGGGCGGATATTCCTTTATTCGGGTACTTTTAATTTTTTTGCTGATCCGCCGTCGATATTAAGGCAATCAATTCTACAAGCCCTGTCATGCCAGAAGGTTTAAAATCGTGGTATACTTGTTTTTATCAAATGCCCAATCATCAAACTAAAAACAAACTTTATGAAAGCTGCCGTATTTCACAAACCAGGCGATATCAGCGTCGATAATGTACCAGATCCGGAAATTCTAGATCCAAGAGATATTATTCTGAAAGTAACTTCCACAGCAATTTGTGGATCTGATCTTCACATAATGAGCGGATCCGTTCCTCAAAAGGAAGATATGGTTTTAGGACATGAATTTATGGGAATTGTTGAGGAAGTTGGATCTGCCATTACAAATTTGAAAAAAGGAGATCGTGTGGTGGTACCATTTCCGATTTCTTGTGGTAACTGCTTTTTCTGCACGCATGAGGCCTCTCCTGCCTGTGAAAATTCCAATTTTAAACATTATGGCCCAAATGGCGATATGTTGGATCAAAAAGGTGGCGCATTGTTTGGTTATACCGACCTGTACGGTGGATATTCCGGCGGGCAGGCTCAATATGTGCGCGTGCCCTATGCTGACATAAGTCCCCGGATTGTTCCGGATAATATGACTGATGAGCAGGTTTTATTTTTAACTGATATTTTCCCGACAGGTTGGTCTGCGATTGACTGGGCTCAGCTGAAAGGTGGCGAAGTAGTTGCAATCTTCGGGTCCGGACCAGTGGGTCTGATGGCACAGAAGGCTGCCTGGATTAACGGTGCAAGCCGCGTTATTGCTATTGATCCGCTGAATTATCGTCTGGAAAAAGCAAAAAGAGTAAATAAAGTCGAAACACTGAATCCGCACGAAGTTGATGTTGTTGCGGCCATTCGCGATATGACAGGAGGCAGGGGAGCAGATGTTTGTGTGGATGCGGTAGGTTTTGAGCCCGAAAGATCATTTCTTGATAAAGCAAAAGCTGCTATCAATTTTGAAGTAGGTTCGCCAAAAGTGCTTGAAATGTGTTTTGAAGCGGTGCGTCGTATGGGGACGGTGTCCATCGTAGGTGTTTATGGTTCAACATATGATAATTTTCCTATGCACCGGATTTTTGACAAAGGATTAACAATCAAACAGGGGCAGGCACCGGTTTTGAATTATATTGATCATCTGATTGATCTGGTCAGAGATGAAAAAGTAATTCTGGATGATATTATCACGCATACGCTCCCATTGGAAGAGGCCGCACATGGCTATAAGATTTTCCAGGAAAAGGAAGAAGATTGTGTAAAGGTTGTGTTGAAACCATAATAAAAATTCCCCCTTTCAAATCCGCTGAAAGGGGGAATTTAATTATGTATCTGGTATATATCAAAAATCAGAAGGTAAGTAAATTTCAAATACTGCGCCCTGACCAGGCTGGCTGATGGCTGTAATGGCGCCTCCGTGATTGTTTACCACCTTGTCACAAATGGCAAGCCCGATTCCGGTACCTTCATATTCGCTCTTACCATGCAGCCGTTGAAATGCCTGGAAAATTCTGTCCGCATATTGCTGTTCAAATCCAATTCCATTATCGGACACGGATATTAAATGATACGTGGAAGACCAGCGCGATGGTTTTACATGCGCAGGAAGATCAGCCGTATTGATCAATCTTGAACGTATATGAATGCGGGGTATATTTTGCGAATCGTGGAATTTTAATGCATTGCTAAGCAGATTCTGAAACAGCTGTCCCAATTGAATCTTGTTTCCATTTATTATTGGCAGCTGATCCACAGTTATCTGAGCATTGGTTTGCTGAATACGGTATTCCAGATCCGACAAAGTTGTACTGATTACATCATGCAAAGAAATCTGTTGGGACTCCTGAGGATTATTAGAAATACGAGCATAAGTCAAAAGATCAGTGATCAGCGTTGACATCCTTGTGGCAGCAGATTGCATCCTGTCCAGGTATATAAGCGCGTCGGGGGATGGAGAGTCGTATTTCTTTTTAAGAAGATCACCAAACTGTTGTATTTTTCTGAGCGGCTCCTGAAGATCGTGGCTGGCAATGTATGCGAACTGTTCCAGGTTTTGATTGGAAAGGCTCAAGAGATGATTGGCTTCGGCCAGATCGTCATTTGTTGCGGCAAACTCTTCATTTATCGCAGCCAGTTCTTCATTTGTTGCCGTTAACTCTTCATTCGTTGTTTCAAGTTCTTCTGTACGTTCCTGCACAAGCTGTTCCAGAGTAAACTGGACTTCGCGTTGTTTTGTAACATCCTGAGCTGTACCGCTTAAAATCGCCGGATTACCTTCGGAATCATAAAAAACTCTGGCTTGAACCTGTATGATCCTTTGTTTCCCTGTTATACGGTTGATAATGGGATGTTCATTTTTATATATTCCGGAAGAACCTGGTCTGATAGCTTCGTTTACAGCCTCTTCCACTGATTGTCGATACTGTTCCGGTACAGGATTGTAGGCATCGTTTTCCGATAAATAATCATTGTCAAGACCCAGCCAGTCTGTGAAACGTCCGGAATATGTAAATTTTCCTGCCTTGATATCCAGGCTCCAGGTGGCCAGTTCTGCCAGTTCGATTGCACCGCTCAGCTGCTGCTGAGATTCAGAAATCTGCTGACGTGCTTTAACCTGTTCCGTTACGTCAATGGCAATGTCCAGAATGGCATAAACATTTCCTGATTCATCAAAAAGTGGAGAATAAGTGATATTATAGAAATTGTGCGTCATCTCGCCATTTCGCACAATATTAACCTGTGCCCCAGGACTTTGGAACATCTTTCCTGTGGTATACACATCATCCAGAATCTGAAGAAAAGCCTGATTTTCAAGTTCCGGCATAACATCTGCGAGTCGCTTTCCGGCAATGTCGTTACCTTTTCCAACAATTTCGATAAATGCCTGGTTGGGAAGCTCGATGATTAGATCCCTTCCAACAAAAAGTCCCATTGCTGCCGGTGCATTTTCAATAATTGATCTTAACTGAGACTCGCGGCTTTCAACTTCTTTTCTTGCCAAAACCAATTGCGTAACGTGCGTGGCAATAATCAGAACCCCTGATATACTTCCATCTGACTCCTGGTTTGGCTGATACGAAAGATCCACATAAATTGTTTCCAGTTTACCGTTTCTAAGAACAGTTGCCGGAACTTCCAGAGCTTTGTAGGGGATGCCGGTATCCATAACCTGCTTCATTATTGTATCAAATCCTTGTCCACGAAGCTCTGGTAAAATGTCCAGCAAAGATTTTCCGATTAGTTGCTCCGGAGATCTTCCCACAAGTTCACCGTAAAAAGGATTGGCCATGGTAAAAACCAGATCCGGATTACTGACAATCGCAATGGCAACAGGAGATTGCTCGAAGGACGCAAGAATTTTTCGTTGGCTTTCTTCAATCCGCTTTTGATACAGAACTTGCTCAGTGATATCAACCGCCATATTTAAAATGGCGTAAACTTTGCCATCAGGCCCAGTGAGAGGCTGATAAGTAAATTTAAACCAGAAAGACTGAAGTTTTCCGTTCACAACCAGATCAACCATTTGCTGGTCAGTCTGGTAGATTACGCCTGTATCGAATACATTTTCCAGAATTCCGATGAAAGGCTGACCTTCGAGTTCCGGTAAGGCATTCGATAATTTGGTACCAATCACAGCGGGCGTTTTTCCCCAAAGTTCAATCATTGCCTGATTGGCTATATCGATGATCAGGTCGCGGGATCTGTAAACTGCAATTGCAAAAGGTGCCTGCTGAATCAGCCCTTTGAAGTGGGCTTCACTATTTTGAATTTGCTGTTGATGCTGTTTTTCTTTAGTAACATCTTGAGCAACTCCCGAAAACCGGGTTATTATTTTTTGATCGTCATATTCTGCTTTTCCGGTGAACCTCACCCAGCGAAGAACCTTATCCTTTGCCCCGATCGTACGGTAGGTAACATCATATTCTCCTGAGTACCCCGGCGTCATTGCCAGATTTCTTGCTGTCGCAACCCAGTCTCTGTCATCCGGATGAATATGGGAAACAATATCATCTAAAAGCAGATAATCGTCGTCCAAACCAAACATTTCCCTGCAACGCTGGTCCCAGTGCACAATTCTTGTGTTTGGATTGATCTCCCATACACCAAGTTTTGCTGCCTTTAACGCAAAATCTACGCTCAGACGTTGGTTTAGTCCATTATGATCTGTTGATATCTCCTGTCCGTTACTCATTGATTGAGTAAATTTTAATTAGAAATTTAGATAGACAATTTTGTAAAACTTTCGTGCCTGACCGGACACATTTATTTGAAAAAAAATGAAACAAGTTTGTCAGCGAGTTTCGCGAATTCAGGGATGCTACTGGGTTTGGCAATAAAATCGTTGATTCCTTCCCTGAAAGCCGATGCCACCAGTCTGGGGTCTGACGATGTGGATATCATCACAGCGGGTATAGTTGCATAAAACGGATTAGAACGTATCGCAATCAATGTTTCGAGGCCATTCATTTTCGGCATGTTCATATCCAAAACAATCAATACGGCGGATGTGGACTGTTTTTCCTCAATAGAAATTAATAAATCAGAACCGTTTTCAGCTTCAATAATCGTAATTGCGGGATCAATTTGTTTTATGGCATCACTGATAAGGTAACGGTCGTCGGGATCATCATCAGCCAGGTAAATTGTTTTTATATTCATACAGCCAGTTTGGCAAAACATTAAAGAGTACGGGGTTATTGCAAAAAATGGGTAACGATTCCTGATAGTGTTTAATTTAAATCGCTTTATCAAACAGGATGTTACTGCGATCAGGGAAACTCAACATCCAATTTTGTTAAAACTACCAGGGAAATTCTTACCAAATATATTCCAATATGGCATATTTATGACACATATTGCGAATTTTATGTAGTGCTTGTAAGTTTAATGGCTTGTAGAAAATATCAGAAACCTGCAAATATTCAAAGATTATGAAACAGAGAATAGCCCATATAACATTGTTGGTAAAGGATTACGATGAAGCGATTGCGTTTTATACTCAAAAAATGGATTTCTTACTGAATGAGGATACCAAATTAAGCGAAGACAAACGCTGGGTTGTAGTCTCACCACCGGGATCGAACGGATGTGCTCTTTTGCTGGCAAAAGCTGCCGACAATGAGCAACTTGAAAGTGTTGGAAATCAAACGGGTGGAAGGGTATTTTTGTTTCTTTATACAGACGACCTTTGGAGAGATTATAATAAAATGACTGCCAGGAATATTGAATTTGTAAGGGCTCCGAAAAAAGAAGCTTATGGAACGGTGGCGGTGTTCAAAGATTTATATGGCAATCTATGGGATTTGTTAGAGCCATTCGCTGATAGCAAACTTTGATGGCGGACTTTCCCAATTTCGGAAGAAAAATTTGATACAAGCTATCCCAATATTTCGTGGGCTAACGGACGCAGGTAAGTGGTAATAAAAAAAGTTACCAGTAAAATACTGTCAAGCAAGGCCCTTCTGATATTTTACTGGTAAGTGAAATTATTTTTTATAGGCAACATCAAATTTTACCTCAGTCCCATCAGGTAGTTTTGGAACAATTGCAAAATATTCAACATGCTGCCTGGTGGTAAGAACTCCTTTGGTACGCACGACTTCAACGTGGTACGTCACTTTTCCGGCACCACAATCACTGGTTACCAACTGGCTCACGACGTGAGCTGCCGAATCAGTAAAATAACTTCCTGCCAAAAGCATTTTTGAATCAAAATCAATACTCTGGTTACGGTTTGCGATGTATCTCTCGTATTGCTGTTGAGAGGTAATAACCAGATTTACAACGGAATTGGTATCCAGAACTGCTGCTGATAAAGATGATTTTGAATTCAAATCTTCATAATTCAAAATGCCTTCGCTGCAAGCCACCACAACGGGGTCATCAGATTTACAGCTGTTAAAAACAGTTCCGGCTAATCCGAAAACCAATAAACTTGCCAGAGAAATACTTAAAGCCTTCAACTTTTTGCTCATAAAAAACGGACTGATACTAAAAAATGCATTAAATTTTTGTGGTTTGAATACTTTCCAGCCACAAGGTAAAAAGTAAACCGTCAGCGGAAATATACTTGAAACGTCTTGTAAATATAACAACACAAAAGTTTAAAAATGCTACTTGCTTATCCTTGGAGCTCTTTTAGCAATTCCTTGTATTTATCAATTTTACTTTCAAAATTTCTAATCCCGGTTTCGTAAATGATCTTTAAAGAAAGAAGATCATCTATATCAGCCTGATAGACCGGATCTGCCTGGTCTTCATCTGTCAATTCTGGTAAAAGTGCAATCAATTTATTTAAGGATTCGGTGTTTTGTTCGAGCCGGTAATTGTTCCAGTCGATCATTTTTTGATATGCTTTTTGTAAGGAATTCTTTTTCATAGATTAAATATTTAATAACTGTAATTTGAAAAATCATTGTACAAAATCATGCCTTTAAATTTTTATGATTCTGCTTTTGCTGGATTTTCCAACGCTTGTAAAAAATGTTTCTGATTATTGGCAATTATCCTGCTGTGTTCACACAATGAACTGGCGTGCCAAAACCGGATCCTTGCTGATTTCCAGCAAGTCCGGCTTTAAATTATCTCTATCAATTTTCGGAATTTATATTTGACGTGAGCTTGTAATAACTTAAAAGATTAGAACGGAATAATTACCTTAACACTGCCATTCCTACCCATATTATAAATCCCGGAACGGCCATTTGGAGAGGCAGTATAATATTCGAAATATTTCAAACGATTCAGATTTGACTGATAGGCAGTGTCGAATAAATTGTCAATCTGTAAAAACAGCTGGAACAATGGTTTTTTATTTCGATTATTTACTGTTGTTCCGCAACCGATATTAAACAAGGCATAACCGGCCGTAGCCGTTTCGGTATTATCAACGCCATAGAATTTATTCTGTGCGCCGTAATAGTCTATTTCTGCTCTGAAGTAAGTCCCGCTTAAATTACCGATTGGTTCTACAAGAGAAGCTCTGATCTCGGAACGGCCATGAACGGGAGGTATAAACGGCAGGTATTTTGCTGAATTTCCTTCCAAAGCAATTAATGCTTTATTGCGGTTTAAACCTCTGATAAAAGCCAGACTGTTATTAAATGTCAGCCATTTAACACCGGTAGGGTGCAGGTTTATACTGAATTCTGCTCCATATAATTGCGCCTTGGATTGCTGATATTTATAGGTAAAATTTCCAGGAACGATAATGACCGGTTTTCCGTCAGCATCAACCAGCCGTGCCTGGTAAATGTAATTGTCAATAGTATTATTAAAAAGTTCGACGCTAAAATCGAATTCTTTAAGGTAACCGATAAAGCCGATATCCGTTTGCAGACTGAATTCTGGTTTGAAATCGCGGTTTCCCAGATAAACGATATGCGCACCAGGGTCCAAACCATTTGAGCCTATTTCGGTGATATTGGGAGCGCGGTAACCTCTTGACAGATTAGCTTTTAAAAGAAGCCTTTCGGAAATATTATAAGTCGCCCCCAGACTTCCGGAAATACCAGTAAAATTTCTATTATAAGACGGGAATTGTAAAACTGCCCCAGAACCAGGTTTTGTCAAAAGTTGATTAAATCCGGTTTCAGGATCATGTTGTACATATTGATCTTTCCAATTCCATGACCGGGTATCATAGCGCATACCGCCGCTGATATCTACTTTTTCAAGAGATTTTTTCAAAAATAAAAAGGTTCCGATATCAAGCAGATTATAGTCCGGAATCGGGAAATCAGTTCCACTCAGATTTCGGTTCATCTGGTACATTCCATTCACACCCAATGTTGCTTCCAGTCCTTTCCACTCCGGGAAATTGTATTTGAAATCATAATTATAGGTATTCAGCTGAACATAAAGTCCGGGCTGCGAAGGCATAGTCGGATGGTTATATTCACGGCGCACACTTTGTTGAAATCCAAACAAGGCTGTCAGGTCACCTTTTCCTAAAAGAAAACGATTTCTGGTAAATAAACGGTAATGCTGAATTCGCTGATGCAGCGGATTGATGTTATATGTTTTTAAGTCATGCTGAGACACGAGCGGACGATTTTTGATATTATCCGGGCCGCTTTCGAGTACTTGTCTTGTAAATTTCCGAGTCAGTGAATCGCGGCTGCCGTCAGGGATTTCCTGTAAATTATTATAAAGCGTGGCATAAACATAGGACGATCCCCAGCGTTTTATAATCCCGGTCATCGCAGAAAGATTGAGCTCGTTATAGGCTGTCCCGTAAACCCGGCCATCAATTTTATTCTTATATGCAGTAGCATTTTTCCCTGAAACCCTGAATGCAGATTTCCATCCGTTTTTGTTATAAGCTAGTCCGCCCGAGGCACCGATCATGCCATTGTTGGTATGGTATTCCGTCGTGATATCACCTTTAATTTTTCCTTCCGGCCCTTTTGGAATGTAGGGAATGAAATTAATTACGCCGGCTACTGCGTCAGATCCGTAAATAAGACTTGCCGGACCTTTCACCACTTCTGCGCGTTCGACGCCATACTGATCAATTTCAATTCCATGCTCATCACCCCATTGCTGCCCTTCCTGACGAATTCCATTGTAGAGCGTCAGGACCCTGTTGTAGCCAAGTCCCCGGATAAAAGGCTTGGAAATATTCGGTCCGGTTGTAACCGCGCTCAGACCCGGAACACCTTTTAAAACCGCGTCGACAATATTATTATTGACATTCATATCCATTTCCTTTTTGCTCATTACCGCAATGGCGACCGGACTTTTCCTAAGTTCAGTTGCTCTGGATACGCCCGTAACAACCAATTCGCTAAGTGTATTATTTATTGGTTTTAAGTCGATTGTCAGCATAGAATTTTTGTTTTCGCTAACATCTATTTTTCTGGAAAAGCTCTCAAACCCAATGGACGAGGCCATTATTTCATATTTTCCGACTGCTATATTTATCAATTTAAAGTGGCCTGAACTATCTGCCTGAGTCCCGAAGGATGTTTTGGTAAGGGTTACCGAGGCATAAGGTACAGGCTTTCCACCCGAAATAATCTGGCCCGAAACAGATCCGGTCTGGGCTTTCAGAATGTAATTACCTGCCAGTAGTATGACAATTAATAGAAGACGTATTTTCATAAATAGAAAAATGTTAGGGGCAAGACAAACGCATTTTATCAAATCGAGTGAAAAACTACGCAATCAAATATATTAGCTTTATTTTAAATATAATTTAGACAAATCTAAAAATTAAATTTAACAAAGCAAATTTAATAATTAGAATGAGCATATCGATAAGTTTAAATAGAACTTAATCTACTGACGAGTATATAGTAATGCCGGCCTCGGAGATTTGAAATTTATTATACGGTAAGTTAAAAAGACAGGAGATTACCTGAATTTGTAAAAGGATAATCTGTTACGTCCGGTTAGAAACATTGACGTTCCGGCTTTGGAATGGTGCGGTGTGAGCTGCGCAGAAGATTTCCAGATATACTATGGGAGAAATACAAACAGAGTTGGACCGGCCAACTCTGTTTGTATGAAATTTTTAATTTTTCTTTTCTATTGTAAGCGACTTGAAGCTTCGAGTCAAGTCGGTAAGTGATTTTTCAACACCCATTCGTTCCAATGAAGAGGCGCCGACAAATCCGTGTACATTCGTTTTGTCCAGGATAACACGTACATCCTCAGGTGTATTGATAGGGCCGCCGTGAGCGAGAAAGAAAATATCGGGATTAATGGCTTTCGCCGCATCAATGATTTTTTGAGTACGCGTAATGGCATCATCCATCGTACACGAAGCGTCCACAACACCTATGGATCCGCCAACGGTTGTACCAACATGCGCGATGATAGCATCCGCACCTGCTTCTGCCATCTGTGCAGCTTCCTCTGGTTTAGCCACATAAACGATGGAGAAAAGATCCATTTTACTTGCAATGCGTACCATTTCCACTTCCTTATCAAAGCCCATTCCTGTTTCTTCAAGCACCTGGCGGAATTGCCCGTCGACAATGGAATGTGTAGGAAAATTATTAATTCCCGAAAAACCCATTTCTTTCACTTTCAGCAAATGATGCCACATGCGGCGTCTGGGATCCGACCCGTGGACGCCACAGATTACAGGAATTTCCTGAACCACCGGCAAAACTTCAAATTCTCCGATTTCCATCGCTTCGGCATTGGCGTCTCCGTAAGCCATAAGGCCTGCTGTGGAACCATGGCCTGCCATTCTGAACCGGCCTGAGTTATAGATAATGATCATATCTGCTCCGCCTTTTTCGATAAACTTGGCACTAATTCCGGTACCTGCACCGGCAACGATAATGGCTTTATTTTGATCCAGGGTAGCTTTTAAACGATCTCTGACTTCCTGTCTTGTGTAAGGATTTCCCTTACCTGTCCATGGATTTGGCATAGTATTTTTTTATTATGATTATGTATTTCCAGATATTTTTAAGGCTGGCTTCCTGCCTTATCAATAGTTTCTATCAATGTTTTTACCAGTAATGCGGCAAAGGATTTGTCGTTAATATGTGCGTTTGCTTCAATAATTTGGATACTTGCTGCTGCATGTTTTTTAATTGAATCAAATAATGCCTGATCATTTTCTGGTTCAAAAAAGATACCTCCCGCGCAGTCAATTTGCGAAATCCCCTTTAATGGCAAAACAATACTTACCGGAGCCGTGGATTTATTCAGTTTTTGTGAAAGCTGTTTCCCTAAGATGGAGTTTTCTTCGGTATTCGTCCGCATCAGAGTCACATCCGGTGCCCAGCTGTAAAAAAAGCGATCTTTATATCTGGCAGGGACTGTGTCGGGATGCCCAAAATTAACCATATCCAGACAGCCGGGAGCGATTACTTGTGGAAGATGCATTTCACTGGCAGCCAATAATCTATCAGGACCTGCACTGCAAATACCGCCACAAAGATCATCGGCCAGCTCTGTTGTTGTAACATCCAGAACTGCATCAAAATAACCTTCCCTGATCAGGGCTTCCATTGTTTTACCACCAATTCCGGTGGCGTGAAATGCAAGAACTTCATATCCCTCTTTTTGTAACAATAAAGTACACTGATCCACGCAAGCCGTGGTATTGCCGAACATGCTGACTGCAATTCTTTTGACCTGCGCTTTTTCAGTAATGGATTTAACATTGGACATCGCACAAATAGCCGCGGCCGACTGGCTGATCAAAACTTTGATGATACTATTCAATCCTGCAACATCAACAACAGAAGGCACCAACGTAATATCCTTATGGCCAATTTGTCTTGAAAGATCTTTGGCAGCTATTGTGGTCAGACAAAGTTTTGGAATGCCAAAAGGAATCTGCTGCATCGTGGAAAGTGATATGTAGGTTCCGCCACCACCGCCCATTCCGATTGCACCTTTTAATTTTTCTTCTTCAATAAGTGTTTTGACGATGGCAGCAGCGCCTTTTCCCATGACATCCATCGCATGTCCACGGTCGCCAAGTTTTCTTAATTCAAAAATCTCGGAACCACCTTGCAAAGCCACACTATCGGATTCAAAATCGACAGGAAATAAGTCTGTGGTCCCTAAAACGCCTGTATTGATGGTAATTACCTTTTCACCCAAAGCGAGAATACAATCTCGCAGATAAGCGAAAACTTCACCTTTGGTATCAAAACAACCCAGTATTAAAATGTGTTTTTTGGAATAAGCCATTTTCAGGTTTAGCAGATTTACTACCAAGATGTGATCTTCCAAATTTAAGGGATAGCTTTGAGGTTTCTACTTTTCCAGGTACTGATTATTCTATCCTGATTAACAGGAATTAAAAACCGGTGATGCCAGATCTGCCCGTATTTTCTTTATATTGATAAGATTACAGTTATAATGAGTTGCCGATTTTACAATGACAAGTTAAAATTGTTGTGTTAAAAATCTTAACTTAAACTTGCCTAAACTTCACCCGAAAGCATTAAATTCTGAATCATGTCAACAGTTGCACTTGCCAGTACAGAAGGAAAATGGATCATGGCATCAGTCATTCTGGCATCAGCAATGGCTTTTATTGACAGTACGGCGCTGAATGTTATTTTACCATCCTTACAAAATAGTCTTGGTGCAAGTGGCAGTGACCTGTTCTGGATACTGAATGCATATTTATTGATGCTCGCTTCACTAATTCTGATTGGTGGAACTTTGGGTGATAACCTTGGCCGCAAAAAAGTATTCATGGTGGGAATTGCTATTTTTATTGCAGGTTCTGCCGCTTGCGGATTTTCTCCAACAGTTACATGGCTGGTGATTTTCAGGTTGATTCAGGGAATAGGCGGTGCATTGATGATACCGGGAAGTTTATCGCTAATCTCATCATCGATTAATGAAAAGGAGCGGGGCAAGGCTATTGGAACCTGGTCGGCATTCACGACCGTAGTAACAATAGGCGGTCCGATTCTCGGTGGCGCTTTGGCTGATGCAGGTCTTTGGCGTTATATTTTCTTTATCAATGTGCCAATTGGCACGGCTGCACTGATCATGTTGTGGGTTCGTGTTAAAGTATCTGAGGAAGAATCTTCAGGAAAGCCGCTGGATTTTGCCGGGGCTGCTGTGATCGCTTTGGCACTTGCCACCTTAACATTAGCTTTTCTAAGGATACCTTCGATCGGTTTTAATAATTTTCAGACTTATTCAGCCCTTTGCGCTGGTATTTTTCTGCTTGTTCTTTTTATTTATTTGCAGTACAAAAGCACACATCCGATGATGCCGCTGAGCCTATTTTCAAGTGTTACTTTCAGCGGTGCAAATCTCCTGACATTTTTCCTTTATGCGGGACTTGGCGGCGGAATGTTATTTCTGTCGTTAAATCTGGTGCAGGTGCAAGGATATAGTCAACTGGAATCCGGCCTTACGTTTTTGCCTTTTACAATTTTAATGATATTGCTGGCAAGGTATGCCGGAAAATTGGCCGATAAATATGGACCCAGATTATTTCTGATTGCGGGGCCTTTTACAACAGGTGCCGGTTTGTTTATTTTATCAATGGTGAAACAAACCAACGGTCCATCAGAATACTGGACGACATTTTTTCCTGGAATTTTAATTTTTGGCTTTGGTATGTCATTCATCGTGGCACCCCTGACAACCGCAGTAATGGCTTCCGTGAGTGATCATTTTTCCGGAACTGCTTCCGGGGTTAACAATGCGACGACAAGAATTGCCAATGTTTTTGCCAACGCAATTTTTGGTGCTCTGGCAGTTTTATTTTTCTCCGGTGCCCTGGAAGATCAGTTAAATAAATCAGCGTTCAGTACTTCTGAAAAAACAGAGATTCTCCGGGAAGCGACGAATCTGGGTAATGCAAAAGTGCCGGTGGAAATTGAAAAAGGAAAAATACAAGTTGTGACAAATGCTTATCATCAATCGTTTATTAGCGCTTATGCCATTATAATGCGTATTTCTGCCGGGCTTGCGTTTTTGGGTGGGTTGATGGCTGTGTTGTTTATTAGGTCTTCGAAGAAGGAGGTTGAAAAGTGACAATCTGTTTTTACAGATATTATCATCTTCTTAAACAAGATTTTTGGCAAGCAGATAGTGTAAGGATAAGTCCCATTTCAAGCCATTAATCCAAAATTTACATATCATGAAATCTGGTCCTTTGTAAATTAAGACTTACCGGATTCCCGGAAGAGATAAGCAAATGGCTAAGTTTATTTTAGGGACGACATAAGCGGCCAATCTCTTTGTACAAAAAGCAGTTTCAATAAATAATTTTAGAGTCAATAAATCCATTCTGATTTTTTAATTTCAATTACCTAACCAAAACCTCTTTAATTTCCAGCGCAACAGGTGCTACCTCGATCAGTTCCAGCGATTTGACCATTTTTAGCGTACCATTTTTATATTTGATAAAGTGCGGTGTTTTTAAGTGAAATTGGTATGCTTCCTCACTAGCATATACTTCAAAAACTGTGAAAAGTTCAGGATGCGTTTTATCCTGAACGGCTTGCAAAGCAAGAACTCCTTTTTCGACTTTAACAGCCGTTTTTGCGTGTTGTGCAAGCGCGTCCTTGTAGGCTTCCACGTCTGTTGGATAAACTTCGAGCTTGGCAATGCGAAACTTTCTTTCGTCTTGTTGTGCAAAGGTTTTTACCGAATCCAGTGTGAACATAAGCGCAAAGAGGATACTTGATTTAATGATTTTGTTAAGCATATTCTCATAATTTTAAATTAGTCAAATCTAAACGAGCAGTTCTGGTGCATGTTAGATGCAGAAGTCGCTACTAACACCATCTTTACTTCCCGCAGTATTTTTTTATAGTTTAGGCAGGTATAATTCAGGAAGGTGATAAGTTAACGAACTCCCAAAGTACTAAATCTTGTGAAGGTAAAATAGCGTATTAAATCCCAACTTACAAATTCCTGCTTATGGCGCATGGGTTCTTTGCAATTCAACATAAAACAAAACACCCTCAATAAATGATTAAATCTATTGAGGGTGTTTTGATATTAATTCTATTAACTTATTTCTTTTCCAACCACAATCTGGCATTCACAAATGCTTCCATCCACGGAGAAACTTCATCTTTTCTTCCTTTCGGATAATTGGCCCAGTGCCACTGGAACAACGATCTTTCGATGTGTGGCATCATCACCAAATGTCTTCCTGATTTATCACAAAGCATTGCGGTATTGAAATCTGAACCGTTTGGATTGGCCGGATATGATTCGTAACCATATTTTGCCACGATGCTGTATTGATCCTCTGTATAAGGAAGTTCAAACTTGCCTTCGCCATGAGAGATCCATACACCAAGCGTACTGCCGGCCAATGTGGAAAGCATAACAGAATTGTTTTCCTGTATTGTTAAAGAAGTAAATCCGCTTTCGTGTTTTTTACTTTCATTATGAAGCATTTTAGGTTTTTCTTCGTGATCTTCATTGATAAGGCCCAATTCTATAAACAACTGGCAGCCGTTACAAATACCAACTGAGAGTGTGTCCTCGCGTTTGAAGAAGTTTTCCAAAGCGATTTTTGCCTTTTCATTGTAAAGAAATGCACCAGCCCAGCCTTTGGCAGAACCTAAAACATCAGAATTTGAAAATCCTCCGACAGCACCGATAAACTGGATATCTTCCAGTGTCTCGCGGCCTGAGATCAAATCCGTCATATGCACATCTTTCACATCAAAACCTGCCAGATACATTGCGTTGGCCAATTCTCTTTCCGAGTTGCTGCCTTTTTCACGGATGACAGCCGCTTTTGGTCTTGGTTTTGATGGATCAATTACTGGTTTTTTACCATCAAATTGTAATGGAAAATTGTATTGCAATACGTGGTTTTTATAATTATCGAAACGTTCTTTGGCTTTAACGGGTCCGCTTTGTTTTTTATCTAACAAATAAGAAGTTTTAAACCAGACATCGCGAAGTTCGTCGATAGCAAATTCTTGCGTTACTGACTGATCTTTAATTGTCAAAGTTGCCGTAGATGTAACAGTACCTATTTTATGGAAATCTACACCAGCCGCTTCAAGAACAAATTCGGCTTCTGAATCAGCCTGGAAAACGATTCCAATATTTTCGGCGAAAAGTTTGGTGATCATATCCTGATCTGACAAAGATGAAAGATCAATATCTGCTCCAAGATCACGATCGGCAAAACACATTTCCAGAAGGGTAGTAATTAAACCGCCGCTGCCAATATCATGTCCCGCCTGAATTTTTCCTGCTTTGATCAGCTTTTGAATCGTATTAAAAGTATTTTTAAAAGATTCCGCATTTTTGATATCCGGCGTTTCTGTTCCGATTTTACCCAAAATCTGAGCAAAAGAAGAACCGCCCAGTTTATAAAGATCTTCGGATAGATTGATATAGTAAACCGCACCTCCGTCTTTTTGAAGAACCGGTTCTACTACCGAAGTGATATCATCACAATGCCCGGCAGCTGATATGATCACAGTTCCGGGAGCGATCACTTCTGTATCCTTATATTTTTGTTTCATTGACAAGGAATCTTTTCCCGTAGGAATGTTGATTCCCAGACTGATCGCAAATTCGGAACAGGCTTTTACCGCTGCATATAAACGTGCATCCTCACCTTCATTTTTACAGGCCCACATCCAGTTGGCAGAAAGCGAAACACTTTCCAGTCCGTCCTGTAAAGGCGCCCAGATAATATTCGAAAGGGATTCAGCTATTGCATTGCGACTACCGGCAGCGGGATCAATCAGCGCAGAAAGAGGAGCGTGGCCGATTGAAGTGGCTATTCCTTCTTTTCCTTTATAATCCAGCGCCATAACGCCCACATTATTCAAAGGCAATTGAAGCGGACCGGCACATTGCTGTTTCGCAACGCGGCCGCCAACGCAACGGTCAACTTTATTGGTGAGCCAGTCTTTACTTGCCACAGCTTCCAGTTGAAGAAGCTGCGTCAGGTAATTGTGAAGCTCTTTCTGGTCATAGGTTACAGGCTGATATTTTCTGTCAACGGTTTTGTCATGCATAACAACCTTTGGCGAGCTTCCAAACATATCATCCATTTCAAGATCCATCGGTTTTATGCCTGTGGAAGCCGATTCGAAAGTAAAGCGGTGGTCAGAAGTCACTTGTCCGACGGTATACATCGGCGCTCTTTCGCGGTCTGCTATTCGTTGAAGCGTATCAATATTTTTCTGTCCGATCACAAGTCCCATACGTTCCTGGGATTCATTACCGATTATTTCTTTTGCCGAAAGGGTAGGGTCACCCACAGGCAATTTGTCAAGATCAATTTTTCCACCCGTTTCTTCCACGAGTTCAGAAAGACAGTTTAAGTGTCCGCCTGCGCCGTGGTCATGAATGGAAACAATCGTGTTGTTATCACTTTCTACCATACCGCGAACGGCATTGGCAACTCTTTTCTGCATTTCAGGATTCGAGCGTTGTACCGCATTCAGCTCAATTCCCGAGCTCATTGCGCCGGTGTCAGCAGAAGAAACTGCTGCACCACCCATACCGATACGGTAGTTTTCACCGCCCAGTACTACAATTTTGTCATCAACAGAAGGTTTTTCTTTTTTAGCCTGATCTGTCTTTCCATACCCGATTCCGCCTGCCTGCATGATCACTTTATCATAACCAAGCTTACGGGCATCTTCTTCATGCTCAAAAGTCAGCAAGGATCCAACGATCAAAGGCTGTCCGAACTTATTTCCAAAATCAGAAGCACCATTCGAAGCTTTGATCAGAATATCCATCGGCGTCTGGTATAACCATGGCCGTTCTGCCATGGGCTGTTCCCATGGACGATTTTCTTCCAAACGTGAAAATGAAGTCATATAAACCGCAGTTCCTGCCAACGGCAAAGAACCTTGTCCACCGGCAAGTCTGTCTCTTATTTCTCCTCCCGATCCGGTTGCGGCACCGTTGAAAGGCTCAACCGTAGTCGGGAAATTATGCGTTTCAGCTTTCAGGGAAATGACAGAATCGAAATCTTTTGTCTCGTAATATTCAGGAACATCAGGGCGTTTCGGAGCAAATTGCTCCACGCGCGGACCTTTTACAAACGCGACGTTATCTTTATAGGCAGAAACAATTCCATTAGGATTGGTTTCCGAAGTTTTGCGTATCAGTTTGAATAAAGAAGAAGGCTGTTCTTCGCCATCAATAACAAATGTACCGTTGAAGATTTTATGACGGCAGTGTTCAGAATTTACCTGAGAAAAACCAAAAACTTCTGAGTCAGTAAGTTTACGATCCAGTTTTTCAGAAAGATTATTCAAATAATCAATCTCCTCAGAACTTAGCGATAAACCTTCCTGACGGTTATATTCAGCAATATCATCAATTTCCAGAATGGATTCAGGCTTGATACTGATGGTGTAAATTTCCTGGTTCAGCTCACTGTATTTTTGCGACAGCATTGGATCAAAACCGGTAAAGTCTGCCTCAACTTTTAAAAACTCCTCAATTCTGATAATCCCATGGATATCCATGTTCTGGGTAATTTCCACAGCGTTGGTACTCCATGGTGTAATCATTGCAGCACGAGGGCCCACATAAGATCCACTCAGAACAGTTTCTTCACTGAGCTGGGCGTTACCAAAAAGCCAGGATAATTTAGAAATATTTGCCTGAGAGAGGGATTGTTCAATTTGCAGAGCAAAGACGGTATTGCGGTCGTTGGAAAAGAAGTAAATCATGATATATTTTTAATGCGGCAAAGGTATTTAAAAAATTACCGAAGCCCATCTATAATGTAAAAATTGATCTGATTTATAAAAAAGGTTAAAAGACCAAGGTTAGTTCCTGCATTGATCTTTCAATTAACATTTTATCCCCAAAGCCTGGCTTGATTCAGTCGCACAGTTAGAAATTTTTCGCTTAAAATTCAAGCCGGTCAATAAATTCCGACCGGAAATTATTGACAATCTGTCTATGATATACGGGTTTCTATCTATTCTATACCCTGGTTGTAGATATTTCTTTGTCCATTTACACATCAATATGAATTAATTACCACTTTTTATTAAAAGAATTGACAACATTTCCTCCGTGAATATGAAAGACAATGATAAAATGGATTCGGTTTTTCTCTCACTTTGCGGTGATATTTTAAAAAAACTTACCGATCAGCATTCCAGGAAAGAAGGTATTAAAGAAATAACAGAAATAAAGTTTGAGACAAAAATGTCTGAAGAGGACTATGTACAATATATGTTCTTCAAGGCGTTAAGTGAAATGTACAAGGCAGGACTTGAAGATAGGGAGCATGAAGAGGAGCCTGAACCGGTGACCGAATTGAACCAGGAAAAGAGTGTTGTTTATTTTCGTTCTAGAAAATCAAAAAGAAGTATTCCGGCCGATAATTTTGCCATGAAATTAGCGCCTGTTTTAAAGGAAATAAGACAAAGCGGCCCGCTCACACTTCTGGAAATTGCCAACAAACTTACCGAGCTCGGGATAACAACCAGTGAAGGAGGAAAATGGCATCCGGCAACAGTGAGATCTCTCGAAAACAGAATAGAAAAAATTACAAGTAAAACTGCTGAGTGGAGTAATAGTCTGAAGGAAAATTCTAAGGGGTAGTGGGGTGGTTGATATAGTAACTAATCTAATTATTCCGGATATACTGTCTGTCTGGGCTGCTATCGTTCCATCCCTATTCAACCAAAACAGCCTACTACTTCGTGCTATACCAATAATTCCCTTCATATTTTTGAGAATATTCGATAAGTGAAATAAACGATATTGACAGTATAGACCAAATGACAGCATTCAGCAGTGCACTCGCCAAAACCGTAAATCCTGATTCTGTAAGTGCGTAGGATGATAATGCCGAAATTACAAACAAAGCATATGTTACATACACTCTCACAACCATTTGAGATTTTATCACACCAAAAACACGAAGCCATTTTACATACCTCTGAAGGAGAAAAATTGGAAGAGTTAAAACAGGCACAATAGATGCGCCGGATATCAATCCGCTTAAAAAGTCGTAACTATCAGCCACATTCTTAGTAAAGAATCCCAGATAAAGACATAAAGCTGTGATCGCGGCCGAAACAATTGCAGTTCTTAATAGTTTTATTCCGGCAAACTGACTTTTTTCCAATGCCCATAAAACACGGATTTGTTTTTTCATAAATCCCATTCTGAATTGCCACTCCATTTTTTGGATAGCACCCAAACCACCAAAATCCTTAATGGTCAAATCCATAGCTTTATCAAATGGAAAGGATTCCGTAAGTTTTGATTCAATGGCATCAATAAAATGGTCGGTCATTTCTTTAATGAAATCCGTTTCAACCAACTTGCAATTTTTTGTAAAGAATTCCTCTATCTCGAAATATTGAGCTTGCGTGATTTTCATGAAATAGTAATTTACGGTATTGAAATCAAATCTTTGGTTTCAAGTATCAATTGTAGCTGGTTAAGAAAATTTTGTATCATTGCCAGTCTGTCAACAGCATTTCCTTGCTGATTACTGGCTATTGAATAGTATTTCCGGGCACGGCCATCTACAACTTCTGTCTGTGTCGTCAATATTCCTTCTCCTTCCAGTTTATGTAATGCGGGATATAGAGCTCCTTCTGTTATACGTAATTCTCCGCTGGTAATTTCTTTTACCCTCTGACATATTTCATATCCATACATCCGTTCCGTTTCTGAAAGGAGTTTTAATATTACCGCATTGATACTTCCTTTTAAAAGCTGTTGGGCGTTTTTATTCATAACTCAAATATACCAAAGTATTGTATACATCCAAGTCTTAGGTATGCATTTTTCACAAATTTTTTTATAAGTTAAACTAAGTAATGTTTTTAACCACCGCAACTGGTTGGAAGTACGTAGTGTTCCAAGAACACTACGTACAACTTTTGTTTTGCTCTTAGTTATGGATTGACTAATTTCCCCTCGATGGAATCATCCATGGTTTTTCCAAGGATTGCGCCAACAACGGTTTTGGCAAAGGCAACTGTATTTCCATGTTTATTATCCCAGTAATAACCTTCTCTGGCTTCCACCTTGATTGCTGTAATTCTTGGATCGTCGACGCCTTCTGTAAACCAGGTCTTCAAAATTGGCTCCCAAAGTTCTTTGATGATTTCCTTATCCTTGGTGATGGTGGCAGCACCATAAATGCTCAGGAAATCCGAGTATGAGGACCCTTGAAACAATAGGTGAACATTCGGATCGGACGCAATATCTGCATTTTTGTGACTGTCGTCGGCACTTAAAAACCAGAAATTACCTTCCTCATCCACTTTCTGCACCGACATTGGTCTAACTTTTAATGGCTGCTGAGAAGTAATACGAGTGCAGAAAAAGCATGTTCCTGCATCTTTTGCCAGTTCTTTAATTTTTTCACCTGCTGCCTGTCCGAAAAGATCTTCGTGGTTTTTCTCTTCCTGTTGTTGATTGATGCTATCCATAGTAATTCAATGATTAATTGTTTCCGGATTATTAAAAAAGATCATTCCAGGAATCTTTTAACCTTATTTTGGAGGACTTTGGTTTGCCTTTAACGCATAGACGAAATCTAAATAATTATATTTTTTAATCATATTTTAATATATTCTTACAAGTAAGTTTGGGGCTAACAAATCTTATTGTTTAAAGTCGTTTTGAAATCCTGCCTCTGCGATAATTCAAAATGCTACACAACCAATTAATTATGAAAGCACTTTCCCACATTGTGATGGTTCTGGTTGTTCAGTTATGCTCATTTTCAATGGTTTTAGGACAAGGTAAATTTGCACTTTCTACCACGGTGGCTCCTATGTACAGGCATTTCAAATCCAGAAATACTATTATACTTCCCGATAATAATGGCGGAACTTATACATATATTGATAAGTCAGAAGGATCCTGGCGAGGTAGTTGGTTTGGTTTGAATGGACAATATTCTTTTTCTCCAAAATGGTCTGCCACAACCGGCCTGTGGTATAATAAATCAAGGTTAATTTCCGGAAATACAGAAGCAAGGTCACACAATTTTTCTATCCCTTTAATGATTAATTTTCAATCATCAACAAGAAAATTGTCACCCTATTTTTCAGTAGGGTCATTATGGAACCTTGAGACTACTACGCATATGTACATTGATGACATTGGGCCAGTTGTATTCAAATCCGGCGATAAGACTTTCAAAATATCTCCAACAGTTGGGGCAGGAGTAATATACAATTTTTCCAAACATTTTACTGTCATTGCCCAACCAACTTTTAGCTATGTAATTCCTCCTGTCGGATTTAATTCGAGAACATATCAGTTGCTTTTTCATGTTCAGCTGATGTATAGATTCTAGCTAACCCGGTCAAATATCTGATGATATTTATCAATCGGCTGGCTTTTTTCCACTACAAATTGATAAAATATTATCATCGATCAAAAAATAACCTTCTCCGGATAGTTTATCTTTAATAACCTGTTCTCCAATAAAACCGAGGATTTCTTCCCTTCTTGAAAGCGGAATTTTTGTGTGTCTTTCCCAGTATTTCGGTTCCGGAATCCCCATAATGATTATGGCAGGTGGCATCGCCAGTTCATACCACATTTCAAAACTGGTTTCTTCATTTTTAAAATAAATGGTTCCGCTACGTCCGTCTTCTGAATAGCGAAGAGAGGAGTCTGTGTTATTCATGGAAAAGTATTTTTTGCCCAGATATATCCGGATATGAATGAGAGGATAAACCCAATCGGGCCAAAAACAAATATGCTTGTCATGCTGGCTTCAACACTTCTGTCGTGGCCGTTTGATGAAAATTTTCCTATCAAAAAGTAGCTTAATGAGGCAGCAATGACATATCCGGCAATACCCGCAATCAGCGCAATACCAAAAGATTTCATGGTGTTGTAAATTTAATTCGTGGCAAACTGATAGATAATTAAAAGAAGTATTGTCGCAATGCACGTAGATAGAATTTTCATCCATTGCTGTGATACAACGTTCAGACCTACCAAGACAAGAAGCATAAGGAACATCACACCTTTGATCGCCGATTCTACGCCTGGCATTTCGTGGCTGGGTTTGCTTTCCTGCATAAAAGCCCAGGCTACGAATCCGCCGTAAACGGTGATAAGTATCCAGTTGATTATAGTAATAATTTTAACAAAGGTCATAAAACAAGCGATAAGTTTTTAAAAATTGAAAATAATGGTAATCAGAACTTTCGTTTCTGGGAATGAAAAATTCGAAAGTTCTGATTCTTCTTTTTACACTTCAAAGGGTAATTCATACTCTTTACTGATCACCTTCGAGCTGCGTGTTTTAACTTCAACTCGTGCTTTCAAAGGCGAGCCCGGAATCAGATAATTTTTAATGAACTGATCTTCGTGCACCATCCAGGAGTAGTCACTAAGTAAAAAAGCGACATCTTCCGTTTTGGAAGCCTGATAAGCCCAGCGCTCTACTATATCTGGTTCGAAATTGATCGTATTTCCCATGAAAAGTATCTGAATTCCCGGAAGTGAATGATTACCTAGTTCTGTACAGTTAACCACAGTTATGGTCAGGGAAGATCCATCTTCGAGATCTCTCACTGCCCATTCATCAAGAAGTGTTTTAATATTAGCCATCTGGTGGTTTGATATGTATTAAATGCTGAATTAAACTTTTAGTAACGCTGACTGACATACGCAATCGGTTTTCAGGCAATTGTGGATAGCACTGTCAAGGATACAAGACTGCTTAAAATGAGATTGACAAAACGTCTTAACCTTGGAGAAACGCCAGGATTTTGCTGACGGTTCTGATATGTATGCCAGTGCGAACCTAAAATGACATTGAACAGCTCCAGCGATGCACCGATAATATCGCCGTGACGTAAATTCACTGTTACAGTTTCAAGTCGCAGGAGTATTGCAACGGGTATCAGATTGAAAATAAAAGTATGATAATTGAGTAATATTAATTTTTTCATGACTAAGATTTGCTGTTTTATTTGTTTATAGAGAAATATACCGGCTTGTGTATCTCTCTCTGGTTTCTGATGGGATTTAATTTTAAGGGTGAAGCCCAATTTCAGTGACCAGATAATCATATCGCTTGGTTTCAACCAACGCCGCGCCAGAGATATTATAAATCTGTTTTGCCGTTACATAACCGTCACTGTTTAGCTCATAATTGTAATACTTGCCGCGGGGAATAGCTTTCTCTGTAATCATTTTGACCAGATGTTTGCTTGGTTTGCCGAAAATTTTAAGATACGGATCAGGAAAGCCTGCTTGTTCACAATTAACAGGTGAAAAGTCATCAAGCATCGGATCGCCACCAATTTGTTCGTAGGACAAATACAATTCAGTCAGTAAACTTGGTCCTGGTGTAATTCCGGAATAACCGTAGTAGCTGATTTTATTTAAATCACCTGCCGTATTATAGCCAAATAAAGTTTTTGAATTTGGAGCTTTTTTGTCAGTCATGGTTGTCAATTGCCCCTTTGGATTATAAATGTAGGAAAGTATAGTTTCGACTTCCTGTACAGCATTTGTACCTAATGGCATATAATCTATCCGGCTGGATTCAAGACAATGTCCCGTGTTTGGATCCAGCAAAAAAGTTGTTATTGCAACCTCTTTCCCATTTCTTGATAATGTAGCCACGATTGAATTTGTACTGTAAGCATAGGTAACATTAGTCAGGTAACTGCCGCGAATGTTAGCGCCCATACTTACTTTTTTTAATTTACCATCTTCAAAATAGGATAGAATCGCATCTCCATGTTTGATAAGCTGATATGTTTTTGGAAGATTCGGAGAAACTCCGTCTCTCAATGCCTGCGCAGATGCAGGATCCGGCAAAACCGGTTTTGGTCCATCGTCATGCTGACACGAAACCAAGCCGATCACGAAAACTAATGAAACGACTATTGCTAATTTTTTAACTGAGATGTTCATTCGATTTGAGTACTTTATTATTTATGACTAATTGATTTTAGATACTTGATTAGTTATCAATCAAGGAGTGAAACAGTTCTTGCCGAAAGTAAATCCTTTGGTAAAGTCCTGTTTAGTTCAATTGATTTGTTGATCACCTGATGACCCTGTTTGACACGTAAAATGTATCTGCCGTTTTCCAGATTGGTTATGTCAAATTTCTGGCTGAATTTTGCGCTATTTTTTGGCAGATTGCTTCCGTAAAGTTCAATACCCTTTTCTGTCAGCAATTGTACCGAGGCTGATTTTTTTGAGCCTTTTTCAATAAGCAAGCAGAATTTATCAACATTTTTGACCTGATACATTCCCACAGCGAGGTGATTGTTATACTGTGATTTCTGAGCGAAACTAACCGAACTGCCTAATAGTAACAGACCAGCAAGTAATGATTTTGTGCCGATGTTACCCGACATGATTTTTAAATTTTTCATGGTAATAGCTAAATAAATTTGTTAAAAAATGATTGAAGTTTCTTGCCAACCGGTTTAAAGCATCGTGCTTTCGGAAGGCAATGCAAACGTATGGCGGATAAATTCAGCCTTCAATTTTAAAGGGTATACAAAAGGTTGATCCGCTGAAAATAGGGGTGTACAAAAGGTAAATGGAGCAATACTGAGGTTGACAAAAGGTAAACATGACCATTCTTTCGTCAGAATAGTCATATTTCCTAAGGTGTTAAATAGAAAAAGAGGCCTTTTGTGAGAGATAATCGCTTATGGATTCAAACAGTAAGTTTTAAAACTTTACCGATTCAACTTGCCATTATCTGGTAAGATTTATTGATAGATATAAAGAAGGGCATAAGATATCAATCTCGGGGTTTTCGTTTACAGCCATCGACTTGACGTAGATTGGTAGTCGGAAATCTGTTTAACCCAAAACGTCTCAGAACATCATAAAAAATATAGCAATCGTTAACGTCCATATGACGATAATGATAATTTCAGATATTGTTAATCTATCGGAATTGCGAAGTTTTATTTTTTTCATCATTACACATCGATAAAATAGAACAGGCTGGAAAGCGACATATTACTGCCGTTTCCCAGCATGATTAAAAATTTAAACAGTAACCTGCTTTACTTCAAGAATTTCAAATTTTTTCATCCCCGCCGGCATTTTCCATTCTACTTTTTCACCTTTACACAGGCCGATTAAGGCCGCACCCATAGGTGTCAAAATGGATATTTTTTGTTGTTTTATGTCTGCAAATGCCGGCATCACAATAGAAAATTCAAGCTCCTTATTTGAAATCAATTCACGCACTTTCACGATAGAATTTAGCCGGATACTATCTTCCGGAAGTTCATTATTGTCAACTACAACAGCACGGTTTAATTCATAAGACAACGTCATTTCATTGCCACTGATGTTGGAAGGCAAAGTTTCCGAGAATTGTTTTAACAGACGAAAATCATTTTCGCCCAGTATCACCAGGTTTTTATTATTGTTCATCTTTACATGGATTATATATTAAAGGTTGTATCAGAATCTACACAACGCCATTACCAGTCCCCATTTTGGAAACGTGTATATTAGAAAAGGTCAGACTGACCACCATTAAATTTAAGTTTGGAATTATTTTCCCCTGAGCCGGGGAATTTACCCCGATATCTGGCATTGAAGCAGATTCGGGGCAATCGTGTTGAAGTCCTTGAAGTTGGAGATGTAGTAGGTTTTTTTTGTAAAGCTATGGAAAGGTACCTGATTTACAGATTGGAAATCTTCCATCAGTAAATCAGGATATTGAGTTGTTCTGAAAAAATATACTTCTGATTTAATTGCCATAATCTTTCGATCAGAAAGTGGAATTGATTAATAAGATATTACTTTTAAATACCTTATGTTATACCAAAATTATTACTCAAAGCCTGCGGATCTGAGCCCAGAACTGCTGAATGAAACTTCGTTCTCTGCGTGAAATTCCTTCGTGCAACCGCGTAACACGCTGCATTGTATTTACAAAACGCTGTTTTGTAGTTTCATTTAATTCAACGTGTTGAACCGTTTTTCTCTCAGAACCAGTTATGTAATCTTCGTTTACAGGCCGGCTGATAATTTCTCCGATGAAACCGGCGTATAAATCAAGATCTTCATGAGGAAGTGCAGAGAAAAGTTCTTTAACAAAGTGCTTTTCTCTCAAATTAGGGCTACTTTCATTCAGGAATAGAGACTGAATTCCTGAGACCGGACGTAAATTAACTGATTGCATATGCTGATGAATTTAACTAGTACTGAAATTTTATGCTGATTGTTTTTGTCAACAAGAAAACTACTTCAAATCCCGTACCTAAGCATACGCACGGGCAGCCAAATGATGAAAAACACGCTCATCCAGTTTGTACCGGTCATTAAGTGTAAGACTGCTGCGGGCTGTGAACAGTGCATAATTAACAGCATTATACATTAACCAGTAGGACGGGTCTGCACTTAAAATTCGCTCTTCATATCGTAACCGTTCCTGCGCCTGTTTGGCCAGCTGAACCGGAATCGGTAATGTTTTGAGCAATCCTTCATCCGATTTTTTTACAGCTGTTTTGTGAAAATGTTCATAAATGTCAGCGGTAAGAGTTGGTTTCACCTGTAAATGATAAGCAAGCATATCCCGTAGTCGCTGCTGAAAAATATCAAGAGTCAGCTTTCCGTGATGAATTTTTTTTATCTCAGCGCCTGCTTGTACCGGTCGATTTTGGCCTTTCGGACTTTGGGAAGTTCGTGCTTTTTCTTTTCCCAATGACCATTGTTTCAACCACTGCTGGTAAGCTGAAACTTTCAAAAAGGGGTCCGCCCATCCAACAAGTCCGTTTTGACAAACGGTACGGAACAAACTGCTTCCGGGCAAAGTGTCATTATTTGGAACGGAAGCCAGTGTTTGTCCCTGAACGCTGAATGGAGTTTTTCCATTATAGCTGTTGGTCAAAATCAGACTTTTATAAAGTTTTTCGCCACCAACCGATAATTCATCTGGTAAAATTATACTGATACTGAATTCTCCCGTTGTGGTATGTTTAATTTGAAGCGAATAGTCATCAATTAATTCATTGACAACATCGCGGATCGCTGCGTTAGGAATGATGGAGTAGTCAGCACTCTGAATACCGAAAATTGTTTTGCGACCTCCATCCGGCTGTCCCACAATAAGTTGCTGGCGATCAGTTGCCATGATATCATACTCCGGCAAAAGATCTGCCAGCCACACCGGATTGACAGGATAACAAATGTCATCCCATGAACTCGCTAATTGTGGTTGTGCACTGATGTAAGTCATTTTATTTACTTTTTTATTTTTACAGTTGTAAATTTACAATGGTCATTTTTAATAACAAAATATTTGACAAACAAATATCTCTTAGTAATCAGTTTTAAGGAAAATGCTGTCTGCACTTTTTAGTCGTTCTATGTTTTTAGTAATCGTAGCTTTATCAGCGGGTGAATGTGAAATTTTCAGCGCGGTTGGATAATGGTTAAGGGACTTTTAGTTATATCCTGACAAGGTGGTGAAAATATTTTCCTGAAATGACATACGTCTTTCAATTATTGGGATTGAAGATGGGAAATTGCTGAATTATCTTCCAGACTCCGTCGCCGGTTTGTTCAATTAAACTGATTGTATCAAAATTAATAATGGAAGGTAATTTGTACTTTTTTATCTGATCAAAAATTTTGTCTGTACAAATCGAATTCCTCGGATGCATTAGCGTAATGTGCGGGAGATAATTTCTGTTAAATTCCCCGGTTCCTGCCAGTATTGTTGTTCTTAGTTCAAGAAAATCACTGTTCCCGATTTTAGCAGGAATCAATAAACCTTTTCCTTTCTCAAATCTTTCCACAGGTTCAAACTCCATTTGCAAGGGTTTCGAAAATGAAATTGTTCGGATGTTACCAATGATTTTATCCAGTTCTTCAATTTCGTTTTCTCTGCATAAAGTAATGTGCGCGGCTATAAGTTCAAACTGAACAGGATTAAATTCGGACCTTATCTTTTCAATTTCGTCCTTTTGGTTAGTAAGAAATAAGGTAAGCTGCCGTCTCATTTTATCATTTAATTTATCTGAAAGAAAGGGTAGTTTAGCAAATAAATCAAAGAATTTTCCTGACGCCAGGAATCTGAGCAACCAAATACCCAAGAAGAAAGCTGAACAGGATACCAGCTGGTGCCACTATTGCCAGTTTCATAGCAGGATCTACCGGCCAGTTTTTCAAAAAGAGCGATAAGCTGATAAGGACGAGTGGATGGAAAATATACACTGCAAAAGCACAACGGGATAATTTTGCCAGGAATGCAGATGGCTTGTTCCAATAATTTTTGCCGATGTAAAGTAAGCTCGTAATGATTGTCAGACCGGTAAGTTGCTCCCAGGTCGCATATAACAGGGACTCAAAATGAATACCACCACTAAACCATTCGAGAGGCGTATCATTTATAATCTTGATTGAGTAAATGAGAGGAAAGCCGAAAATGATCAGACCGATTGCTATGAGGCCGGATCGTTTATATTGCGAAGCGATATTTCCCAGCCAGTTGTTATGAAAACAAATAATGCCCCCAATGAATAAAGCGATATATTGCGGGAAATGTCCTAATTGAAATCCAACCGGCTTTAAGACCCATCCAACCGGAAAAATAATTCTTACAAGAAAACTTACGACACCAAGCCCGCCAGCAAATAGTAAAATGGCACTAAGTGATGGAGTTTTACAAATTGTTGGTTTCGACTCATCAACCTTTCTCCATATAATATAGACAGCCGTAAATAACAAAAGTGCGGCAACAAACCACATAACGCCAAAACTCATCCAGCCCTGGTATCCACCCAAAAATTGGACGAAAGTAATATGATGACCGCCGTCATAATAATAAACCAGATAATCCATCACCGGCGAAAGTATAAATGAATAAAAGAGCAATGGAATTCCCAGTCGATTCAGACGATCTTTAACAAAAACTGTCGTTCCTTTTTTAGTAAGAGAAGCTGGGATAAAAAGTGCAGAAAGAAAGAAGAAAAAGCCCATAAAAAATGCCTGATTGGTTGCTACAAGCATAGTTACAGGAATTATCACAGCACTTTTTGACGTCTTCTCGGCATAATACCAGGAGCCTGGTCCGGCGTATGTCACACAAGCGTGGTGCAAAATAACAAGGCCGGTGAGCAGTACCTTCAGGTGATCGATGTAGAGAATTTTTGCGGCTGGGGGTTTACTACTTGAATTATATGTTGCAACAGGCATTTTGAAATTATTTACAAACGCATTTAATCAATGATCAGTAAGGTTTTTTATATATTGTTATTAGTTATTCTAAAAAAATAATTGAAGTTTATTTTTTACGTGAGAGCTTTCTTCCTTTCTCATCACCTCATCGGTCTTGATTTGATGTTCTTTATCTTTTTGCAATAATCTATACCAAATGTGGGCTGGAATTATGCCATTAGAATGCAGTTCGAGCCGAATGATGATTTTGTGCGGAGGTTTTCTATGATTGTTAATATACCCGCTTAGAACAGCTGGTTTAACATCTATATCTGCTGCAAATTGTTTATCCTGTTTTTCCAGTCCGTTGATATACTCATTCAAGAAAAATCCGAAATTAGCATCTGCATCATATTTCTGGTTTGTAACATAATCTTCTAACTGAAATTTTAGTTGAAGTAATTTGTCGTAAATCTTTTGTTGCTTACTTCTGCTTTCGAATTGTTGTTGTCTTTCTTTCCAGAAATCTTCATCTTCCTTTTTTTCTACTTTATCTGTATTTTCTATTGATGGAAATATAAATGCTTCGGCCAGTTCTCTATCACTCAACCCCTCGAAGTCGTGCGATTCGTTTAAAGTATTTGGAGCTTTATTTTTCATAATATTTATTAATCAAAGCCAAGGAATTTTGTCCCTGAGATACTAGAAATAATTTTGTTGAAGTAAATCCATACATTTCCTGATAATGTTCTTTTAATATTGTTTTGGGTTTGAGACAAATGTAGCCTCCATATCCAGACTTAAAAGCTTCCATACACGCAAAAGCAATTAAGCAACCGGCTATTCTATCATATTTTTTTCCACTACCCATATTTTCTTTTGCACATGCAAGTAATCTGATTTGAATAGCGTAATCCATCGAACGATCTTCTATTGATATCAATCCTAATGCGCCTTCAATACCATCCGCAGTCAACATGTAAACATTATAAGAGATTTCGGTTCTCCAATTGAAATGAAATTTATCCTTATTGATGGATAGAATTTCTTTTGTATCCAATTTCCTTACAGTAGCCTTAATTTCCTTACCGCTCTTGCTATGAATAACAAACATATAATATTTAAATATAACGAAAAGTTTGCATTTTATGCAAACTTACGGTCTTCTGTTGTTATGAAATTTAAATTTATTTGTTGAGTACCAGGATATTTTGGAAAATTAAATTTAAAAAAGATCAGGTTAAAAGCAAGTTACATGCTAATCAATAGTATGGGTTTCACTCCTGAACGACCTCAAACGAAATCCTCTTAGTAGCATCAATTTTAAGCCAAAGCAGGGCGCCAATGATCAGTAAAATGGCCAGAAGCACAACCGGCGCGTGGTAATTATTACCAAATGTAGTTACGAGATAGCCAAACCCAATTGTATTTAAAGTGCTTCCAAAAAGTCCGGCAGTATTCATGGCACCTGTGATGGTGCCCGCATTTTTACCACCAATATCCATGGCTGTCGACCATGACGCAGGAATGGTAAAATCCATCAATCCAAGACCTGCGGATAGAAGTATAGTTGCCAGCGTATTGTCGTTAACAAAAACGGATATCATCATCAGTATGCCTGATAGGCCAAGTCCGGTTATTGCCACAGCAGCGCGTCCCCATCTTGGGCCAATCTTTTTGACCAGAAAATCACAGACAAAACCACCGGAAAGACAGCCCACCGCACCTAAAACGAATGAAAAGGAAGTGATAAATGACATTTGCTGATCATCAAGCCCGCGGCCCTTTTGCAAATAAGTCGGAAGCCAGGCCTGGAAGAAAAATGCTCCTGATGCGTAGCAGAAGTACATCGCCATCAAAAGCTGTAAGTTGGTATTTTTAAAAATTGACCAGGAAAATTTGTGATGTCCCTGGGGCAGATTTCGATTGGCAAGAATATTGTTTAATTCATGTTCAGTAATTCCCTTCATTTCGGCAGGTTCTTCTTTAAACCAGAATTTCCAGAAAATCACCCATAATAAACCGAGTATTCCCAGAAAGAAAAAGCTGCCCCGCCACCCGAAATGGTTTTGAATAGGGATCACTAAAAACGGCGTCAACGCACCGCCAACGCGGCTCGCAGACCATATCCAGGCTTGTCCCCGTGCCCTTTCAATGGCAGGAAACCATTTGGAAAGTACAATGGATGAATTTGGATAAGCACCGGCTTCGCCAATTCCAAAAAGAAAACGTGTGATCACAAGCATACCAAAGCCCGTCGCAAAACCTGTGAGCACGGTAAAAGCCGACCACCATAAAACGACCCGAATCAATACTTTTTTTGCACCAAGCCGGTCGCCCATCAAACCGGTCGGTATCTCAAAACCACCATAGGCCAATGCAAAGATTCCGAGAACCCAGCCGAGCTGCTCCTTGCTGAGTCCTAAATCCGTCATGATTTTGGGACTGGCGACACTAATGGCAATACGGTCCAGAAAAGTAATAACGGAGAGAAGAGAAAGTGCAAAAAGAACCTGGTAACGTTTTTTCATGAACTGATAAGAAGGAAAATTTTTTAAAATTAGTTGAAAATCAGGAAGTGAATGTTTGTAAACAATATTATTTATCAAAAGACTAACTGGAAGACTTTTACTGCGTGTAAAGAATTAATATATTGAAACTTTCAGCCTGTTTTAGATTTCCCTTCAGCATTGTAATTTTTCTAATTTTGAGTGGTGAAAAATCAATTACAAAATATTCGTCAGTTCGAACTTTCCCCCTTGGCAAAGGCGGGTGTTTTTTTGATAAATATGCAAAAGTCTGATCGTGACGAACACCATGATACGATCACTCCACATCGCGACTCGCACTATCTTTTCATGTTTGCCAGCGATGGAAAGTTAAAGCTAAATCTGGATTTTGAAGAACTGGCTGTCGAGGCGCCGGCAATGTTGTTTGTATTTCCAGGACAGGTCCACAATATAGTAGACATTACTGAACCCCGTGGCTGGGTGGTCAGTTTTGATCCGTCTCTGATTGATATGGATTTTCAAATCGCTCTTGAACAGGGGTTTAAAGGGCCCGCGTTACTTGACAAACAATCTGCATTTTTTCAGCAAATGATCATATTGCTGGATCTGATTGAAAAAACTCAGACCGACACAACCAATAGTTATACCGGCCGGACAACTCATTCACTATTGGCAGCTTTATTAAGCTTAATTGCCGGAAGAATAGAAACAGGGATACAGGATCAAATAAAAAAAGAAGGCCGTGGAGATATCATTGCACGTGAATTTAAGCAACTTCTTAAACAGAATTACAAGAGTTGGAAGCAGCCTTCACAATATGCTGCTGAGCTTGCCATTTCTGTGTCTCATTTAAATGATACTGTCAAGGAAATAACAGGTACACCAGTTTCAATGCATATTCAGCAGTTTTCCATCATGGAAGCAAAACGATTATTGTACTTTACGGATATGAGCGTCAAAGAAATTGGTTACGCACTTGGCTACGACGAGCCTGTATATTTTAACAAGCTCTTTAAAAAGGTAACAACATTAACACCGGTACAATTTCGTATAAAATTCCGCGATTAAGACCATCATTCCGCTTATTGCGCCTACATGCCGGGTCCTAAGATCCGTTTCCTTTGCATAACCATTAAACAATGTTGTTATGCAAAAAGAAATCAATATTCCTGTCATTCTTGACGCTGTTAAAAAAACTGGTGATCTGTTCCTTCCGGATTTTAGAAAAACGGTTATTCCCCTTGCAAAAGAAGATTTTGCGATTCAGTTGAATGCAATTGAAGAACGCTGCCTGCAATCTTTGAAAGAATATTTGTCTGTTGAATTTCCGGAAACGCCATGGAAAGGTGAGGAATTCGATTTCAAAGAACAAAAGAAACCGCTCGATCTGCCTGAATACTGGCTGTGTGACACCATGGATGGGGCGATCCAGTATATGCAGCATATCACGGGCTGGACCATTAATTTAGTTTTGGTACGCGAAGGACGCCCACATTTCGCCGTGATTTATGATCCGTTTTCCCAGGAAATGTTTTGGGCACAGGAAGGTGGCGGAGCTTTTTTGAATGGAAATCCTATAAAAACTTCTTCCAAAACAGACCTGAAATTGATGACCGCTGTTTTTGAGTATGCGTATCAATATGAAAAAGTTGATGGATTAAATGAAAAAATAGGCAAGTCAGTTACTGATCTTCTGGACAATTTTGGCGTGGTAAGAAATTACGGCCCGCATGGTCTGCAACTTGCATACATCGGTGCAGGCAGAATTGATGTATTTTATCAGCAGGATCTGGATACGTACAACTGGCTCGCCGGTGGCCTGATTGCAAAAGAAGCCGGGGCCGAAATTTTAACTGCCGATGGTCGCCCCTGGACCTGGGGTGACGATAGTCTTTTGGTGGCAATACCAGGCGTTGGCCAAAAGTTTTGTAATGCTAAATACGAAAAGCAGCTTTCCTGATAATCTCATTTTTATGAAAATTGTAATAATCGGTGCATCAGCCGGAATCGGTCTGGAAGCTGTCAACCAGGCTTTGGAACGCGGGCACGAGGTAACCGCTTTTTCCAGAAATACGGATATGATCCAGGATCATCAATTTCTAACCAAAATAAACGGAAATGCCACATCAGTAATGGATCTTAAAAAAGTGATAATAGATGCGGATTCTATTCTGGTCACAATTGGAACAAAAGATAAAAAAAATACTATATTATTTTCTGAAACTGCAAAGGCCCTTATTGAAGCGGTCTGCGAAATAAGACCGGATTTACCTGTTTTAATTGTCACTGGTTTTGGGGCAGGAGAGAGTAAAAATTATTTAAGCTTTTTCATGAGCATGGTGATCCGCTTTTTCCTGAAAGACCAGTATGAAGACAAAACATACATGGAAGAACTCATTGCGAAAAGTATACTGAAATGGGAAATTATCCGGCCCGGTATGCTCACCAATGGGATGCGTACGAAAAGTTATCAAGTTAAAACTAAACTTGAATCAGGTATAAAAATAGGTAAAATTTCCAGGAATGATGTGGCAGACTTTCTGCTTAACCAAGCTGAAAATCCGGATTTGCTTTATCAATATCCGGCGCTGACATACTAAAGTTTAATTATCTAAAAGAAAAAGATCAGGCAAATTCAATTGTCTGATCTTTTAGTGAAGTTTGATTTCAACTATTACAAAATACAGGCCTTTTCATTCCCGCTTCATTTTCTTTTGATGTTCCGGAAAAGTCAATTTTGTAACAACCGTGATTTGAAGTATAGCAGCAGCGTCATTAAGGGGTATTGTAGTTCTGATTTTTTTAATTTAATAGATGTATATTGTTGAAACAATATAATTTTGCTAACATGCTAAACCTCAACCAACTCCTGTTAAAATGATGAACCGACGTAAATTTGTACAATTAAGCGCTACAACTGCTCTGACGGCAAATATTTCATTAGCCCAACCTAATATTGAATTGAAGGAATTGAAAAAGAAAATTTTTATTACCGGCGGATCAATGGATCCCAAATTTATCATGTACATCGCCGGATTGACAGGGAAAGAAAATCCAAAAATTTGTTTTTTGCCCACAGCGACTGGTGATTCTCTGGTGACTATTACGCGCTGGTACGATTCCTGCCAGGGTTTGCCGATCCGTCCATATGTTCAGCGTTTGTTCATCTCGTCTTATACTCAAAAAGAATCATTTGAAACGGTGCTTTTAGGAATGGACGCCATTATTGTCGGCGGAGGAAATACGCTGAATATGATGGTGATCTGGAAAGCCCATAAAATTGATGAAGTTCTTAAAAAAGCTTGGGAGAAAGGGATCGTTTTAGGCGGAGGCAGCGCCGGTTCGCTTTGCTGGTTTGAGCACGGAACAACAGATTCCCGCCCGACAGAGCTGACAAAAGTGGACGGTCTTGGCTTTATAACAACAAGTCATTGTCCTCATTACCATGCCGAAGCACAGCGTAAACCACTATATTGGGCAAAAATCAAAAGCGGAGAATACAAAGCGGGATATGCGGTTGACGATAAAGCCGGTATTTATTTCGAAGATAATCAGGTGAAAAAAGTTGTGTCACTCGACGAACAAAATAACGCCTATTTTGTGTCTCTGGTTAAGGGGGAAGTGAAGGAAGATGTTTTTCCGAAAGAAATTCTTAAATAGCTGATTCATAATTTTTTAACAATCTGATACTAAAATTTAAAGTTCATAAAAAACCGCAAGGCTATCATGCCCTGCGGTTTTTCAGTTAAAGTCTATATTCTTAGAATGAATATCTTGCACCAAGCTGCATCTGGCAACGTGATCCAAGTGGATCAATCGAATAAGGTGCACCTGGTTTTGTCCATGTAAATGTCGGATCGCCGGTTGTCGGGTTTGTCGCACGTGTCAAACCAATAGAGGCCGTTGAATTAAACGTATTTGGAGAGAAATAAGAATAACCCAATTTCTTGTCAACCAGGTTAAGGAAATTAAGAATGTCATAAGTAACCTGGATTGACTTACGACCTTTGATCTTAAACTCGTGCATAAAACGTAGGTCCATCGTATTGTTCCATGGCGTACGGCCGCCATTTCTTTCTGTGAAATTCCCTTTCTGTCCTTTCAAATAAGATTTTGAATCAACAAAGGCCATGAAATCAGCTGCCTGCGTGCCTGTCGGTAACAGTTTTTGTGCCTCTGCCAAATCCTTTGGAATGTATGCTAAGCTGTTTGCCTGGCCTGTTCCATCGATCGTTGTATTGACATAACCCCATGAGAACGGCGTACCTGACTGGAACGAATAGAACAAACTAACCGTGGTTGCATTTTTCGGATTCCAAATGTGGCGGTAATTTACTGTTCCAACAATACGGCTGCGAACGTCAAAGTTTGAGTAAGCCAGCTTTGGATTGTTAGGATTCAGAGACTGGTTAAGCTGCCAGTTAGATTCCATCGAGTTTCTGATACCGTTCGTGATATCATATGATTTTCCGTAGGTATAAGCTGCCGAGAAACCAAAACCAGTTGAGAAATTCTTTTGGATCTGTCCTGTCAAACTGTAACGGTAACCTTGTTTTGTGTTTGATAGCATGTATGCATTCGCAAAGTTATTGTCAATCCGCTGCGCTCCGGCTGATCCGTTTGTGGCAACATAAATCGGCTGCTGGTGGTCAGTATCGTAACTATAATAACGCACAGCATCTTTTGTATTAACCTGCTGGAATTTCAGATCCTGGATCACTTTGGTATATAAGGCTTCAACTGTAAACTTGTAGCCGGCCAGCGTATAATCTACCGCCAGGTTACTTCTGAACATTTGCGGCATTTTAAAATTATTGTCGATTAAGTCAACCTGTGTACGTTTTACACCACCGTTAACCGGATTGTTGTTGATCAGCACACCTCCATTTGGTACCAAAGGATCACCAACCAGTTTGGTTGCAGCCGTCGCATTGTTGTTAAAATCATAAGCGCCGTAACCTACACCGTTGTTATAGAACGCATAACCCAGCCATGCAAAAGGAATACGGCCGGTAAATAATCCCGTTCCACCACGAAGGATAATGCTCTTATCTCCTTTGATATCCAGTTTGAAACCAAGACGGGGAGAAACCTGTACGTTATTCAGATATTTGTTGTTGATATCTTTCAAAGGTGTATAAGAATATGTTCCTCCGTAGCCAGGATCTTGCGCAGCGTTTGTTACCAACGGACTTAAAGTCGGTTTCGTAGGCAATCCTGAATAATCAAGACGAATACCCGGCGTGATCTTAAAATTATCTGTAAGCTGGATATCATCCTGAATATAAGCACTTAATAAATTAACTTTGAACTGAGCATATGGATTATCAAACTGATTGTCCAGATTATTCGTCGGGTCAGCAAAAGGGTATGATCCTCTCACACGGTTTGGCAGCGACTGGTTATTAGGCGTACCTATACCTAAAAACTGATTCAGGTTACTGTAAGAAATACGGCCATTTGGGGAGTTTACAAATCCATAATTGATGTTGTAAAACTCGTTATGTGTTCCGACCGTGAAGGTATTTTTACCTACATAAAAAGTAAAGTTATCAGTCAGCTCAAAGGTTTTTTGTTTCAGGTTGAAAACCGATGCTTCGCGGTCATTACCAAGGAAAATAGTTCCGCCATTATATCCGATTTCAACCTGAGGGAAAGTTCTGACATTGGAAAGCGTGTTACGGTAATCATGGATTGATGAATATCCAACGATCAAACTGTTGGAAGAATGTCCGCCAAACTGGCTTTTCAACTCTGCAACGGTACTTGTCTGATTGTTATGCTGTTTGTAATCAATACTTCCGAAGCGGAAATTCTGTGAATCACGTTCCAGGTTGGTTGCTTCTGAAAATACGGTATTGTTTCGAATCGATAGCTGATGTTTGGCATTGATGTTCCAGTCGATACGGTTGAAGAATTTGGTACTTTTCGAATTGATTGAATAATCACCAAAAGAACCAGCGTCAAGGCCATAATTCGTTTTAACATAATCACTGATCTGCTGCGCAACCGCAACATCTTTAATCAAAGAAGAAGCAGTACCGGCCTGAAATTGAACAGGATCCTGGCGGTTTGTGATCTCTTCATTGGTAAAGAAGAAAAGTTTATCTTTTATCAAAGGAAGACCAACGCGAACACCAGTCTGGTATTCATGAAATGTACTTGGCAATTTCTCTTTTGCATCAGAAGCGCCGTTCCATTTGGTAACCAGTGCTGAGTTACGGCCAAAACCGTAAACTGATCCCGTCAAATCGTTTGTTCCGCTGCGGGTTACCGCATTGACTGACCCACCCAAAAAGTTACCCAATCTTACATCAAAAGGGGCAACGGCAATCTGAATATCCTGAATCGCATCAAGACTGATCGGGTTGGTACGCGTACTTGATCCCGGCTGTCCGGTAGATCCTGTTGAACCACCCAGCGACGGGCTAAAACCGATAGCGTCATTATTCACCGCACCATCGACAGTCACATTATTATACCGGAAATTCGTTCCTGCAAATGAGTTGTTGTTGTTGACCTGCGGAGAAGTTCTGGTCATATCGGTCAAACTGCGGGAAATGGTAGGCAAGCGCCGAATGGTTTCCGCATTGACACTTGAACCTGTGCCTTCGCGATCCCCGCCACGTGAACCGGTCACAGTGACCTCGGTCAGTGTTTGGCCGGCATCCTTCAAAACAACATTCAGATTTGTAGTTTCACCAAGTTGTAAAACAATATCTGACAGGGTTTCAGTTTGAAATCCAACGTAAGTGATCATGATCTGGTAAGGACCGCCGGCGTTCATGCTGTTGATGCGGAAACGTCCGTCAACATCTGTAACGGTTGCATATTTAGTCCCGGTTGGCACATAGGTGGCCTGAACCGTTGCTCCGATTAAGCTTTCTTTTTTCGAGTCATTAACAAGGCCGCTTATACCACTGGTTGTGATCTGGGCCTGGGAGAGCGTTGCAAATAAAAGTAGTAATAGCAGGGTAGAAACTGAAAGCTTCATGATTCGTAACTGTTTGATTGTTCTGGTTATACAATGCAAAAGTCACAGAAATAGACAGGATGTATGTTAAGGGAATGTTATGTAACGCGTTTTTAATCCATTATTAATTTTGTAACAAGCATTAGAATAATGCTACTTAGAGCATTAAGTTTATCTTAAAAAAGCCGGTTATTTTATTGATTTATCTTCCATTTTTTAAGTAAACCCATGATATTGTATATACCATACATGAGGGCTCTTAGTTCTTTTAATAGATCTTCCATGGTATTAATTACAAATCTGAGCGGCAGGAAATGTAGCGGTCAGATCTGTAATTTTAATCTTTATTTAATGAAAAACGATTTTTCCTTTTAGTTTTCCTTAAAAATTAAAACCGGAATTTTTGCATTTAAAGTGATTGCTTCGGTAATGTTCTGATGGGTAAGATTATAGAAAAAACTGTATTTACCGGGAAGCGCAACAATGAGTTGAATATCTTTGCTCTGCTTGGCAAAGTTCAAAATTCCGGCTGCAATGTTTTCCTCCCGGGCATAGTAAACGGTATAGCTAAAATCACCAAGTCTTTCCTTAATCTGTGCCCTGTAATCTTCTTCGTCTCCTGTATGTTTGTGATCAACATTCAGAATCACAAGTTCCGGATCAGGAAGTATCTGGCGTAAGCGGTTAAGCCGTTGAAGTTGGGATATAGCACCCGCTCCACATGGTACCAGTACTTTTTCTACTTTCAGATATTTACTCGCAGAAGGGATAATCAAAACCGGGATCATGGAAGCCTGTGTTATTTCAATCACGTTTTCACCGACCGGACTTTCCTCATCACCGGCATCACTTCCCAAAACAAGCAGCGTAGCTCCCTGATCACTGATGGTGTCAAGAATTGCCTGAGCTATTGGTAAGTCACTGATCAATGTTTCCACCTTCGTGCCTGGCTTACATTGTCTGAGTAATTTCTGTCCGGTAAATGTCAATTGCTCTTCTGTATCGGTTCTTTCCTGAAGTATATATTCGGCATTAGATTGGCCATAACCAGAAGGAATTATATTGGAATAAATAGAAACATAATGTGTTTTGAGTAAAATGATTTTCTCCATATCAACATCCTGATTTAAGTCTGAGATAAACTGTAAGGCGTTGGAAGAAGTATGAGAAAAATCGACGGGAATCAGTACGGTCTTCATTTTACCTGAATTTTGGGATGAAAATTTAATTTGAATTTCAGATTTAAACTTTATGCTTTAATCGTGTAGCTGTTAATAAAGTTAAAGATTAATCAATTAATTATGTGCCATTTTTATACGCAGTTGCGGATAAGAATTATTTTTAATAGCTTATACACCTAACCGTTCCTACTGATGAGCATATCTACTGCAACCCGCAACCTCTTATCTCTGTTAATGATCACATCGATCGTCTTTAACGCATCCGCGCAAAAACCAAAACTGAATGGATACATAAAAGGAATCAATGACAAACCGATTATTTTTTGGTATTCTTTGAAAGGTGAAAGGTATAAAGATACGGTATATGCGAAAAACGATCATTTCGTCTATTTTCCAAAACCAAGCGATGAAGGATCGATTTCGATTTTCATAAGTGCACCTAGATTCACTAGTTTTTGGTATGAAAATGCTGATATTCAGCTTTCAGGTCATGTTGAAAAACCCTACGCGCTGGTTGTAAAAGGAGGAAGCGAAAATAATATTCTTACACTTTATAACACTACAATATACTGGCCTTTTGTAGACCGCATAGCCAAAGCTTCCAATGCTGAATTTATGAAAGCGAGAGAAGATAAACATAAAGCGACGCTTGATTTTATTGCGAAATATCCCAATGCAAAAACCAGTGCTGAATTATTGGAGGGTGAGACCTCTTACTCGAACGATGATATTAAGATTTATGAAAAATTATACGCCGGCTTTTCTCCGTCCGTGAAGAAAAGCCTGAATGGTGTTGAAGTAATGAAGCGAATCAACATCATTAAAAATCAGCCCGTCATAGGCAAAAAAGCCATTGATTTCACTTTGGCTGATACTTCCGGCAAAAAAGTAACCCTATCATCTTTTCAGGGAAAATATGTGCTTCTTGATTTCTGGGGACATTGGTGTTCTCCCTGTATCAGGGCATTTCCTGAGCTGGTGAAAATTCATGAGCAATATCCTGATAAGCTTGTTATGATCGGGGTCGCCGCGGAACATAGTGATGATAAATCTAAATGGATTCAGGCTATCAATAAGGGCAATGCAAAATGGATCCAAGTCTCAGAATTGCAAGGCGACCACGGTGAGCTTAGTACCAGATATAACATTGTGGAATGGCCAACTTACTTTTTGCTTGACCCAAACGGCATTGTTGTCGGCCGGGTAAATCATGTGGAAGAATTAAAAAAAGTTTTGGAACTGGTCAAATGATGGTAATGAATTTATAACGCATCATTTCTCAGCAGCTGCGCCGGGTTTAGGAAATACCTGATGGGTTTTCGCCCACTCATTCCAAAGAATTTCTAGCTCATGAACTTTTGAAGGATTACTTGCAGCCAGATCGACCGTTTCTGTTTTATCCTTGCTGAGATCATACAAATGCCAGGTTGAATCCCGCGGAAGCGACACAAGTTTCCAGTTTTCGCTGCGGACATACCTGGCTCCGTAGTGTTCATTGAAGAGCTGAACATGTCCTTTTTCATTTTTATTTTGAAAAGAAGCAACCATACTTTTTCCGGAAGTCTGCGTAATATTTTTACCATTGATACTTGACGGATATTTAACACCCGCCAGTTCACAAAAAGTAAGCATGAAATCCATCACGTGGCCGGTGAAATCACTGAATTCTCCTTTGTTAACAGTTATTCCTTTTGGCCAGAACGCGATCATTGGTGTATGAATGCCACCTTCAAAAGATTGTTCTTTCCAATACCGGTAAGGTGTATTGGCAACATGCGCCCAGCGCGGGCCAATAGATGCATAGGTAGTTTGAGGGCCAGGAACCGCTTGCTTTTTTGTAGCATAAACAATTGTCCTGCCATCCCGTGTCTGGCTCGGGCGGTCGAAACCAGGACCATAATTGGCGCAGTTTTCTGCACTTGCGCCATTGTCAGATAAAAATAAAATTAGGGTATTATCCAGTTGGCCGGTTTGTTTCAAGGCACTGATAATCCGCCCGATTCCCTGATCCATGTTATCAATCATCGCCGCGTGCACAGCCATGGCCATTGCGTCCCAGTCTTTATCCGGATTGTTCTCCCATTTCATATCATCGATGGGGTCAACGGGAAGTTTTGTTGTCGCAGGATCAATCAGGCCAAGTCTGATCATTTTTTTGTACCGCTGTTCTCTGATCACATCCCAGCCGGCTTTATAAGTTTCCTTATATTTTGCAATGTCTTTTGGTTTGGCCATCAGCGGCCAGTGCGGTGCATTCTGCGCTACGTATATGAAAAACGGTTTATCACTTTTTGCATATTCCCTGATGTAAGAAACTGTTGTATCGTTAATTGCATCTGTATGGTAATAATCTTTAGGCACCGATTTCACAGGCTCCTTACCGTTGACGAGACTAAAAGGATCGAAAAAATCAATGACGCCCCAAATGGTACCAAAAAATTTCTCAAAACCTTTGGCGGTAGGATACTGCTCAATAGGTGAAAATGGCCCATAATCTTTTTGGTGATTTAGCCAGTCAAGCTGGTCCTTCGGATCTTTCTGAGAAAAAGTATTGGAAACATGCCATTTGCCGGTCATAGCCGTATGATAACCAGCTGATTTTAGTACTTCGGCTATCGTGACTGCATTGTTTGTAAGATGTCCCTGGTAGCCAGGCGCATCTTCTGCTTCGGTCATTTTTCCAATTCCGGCTTGCTGATTATATAAACCTGTCAGTAAAGAGGCGCGGGTAGGGCAGCAGCGGGAAGTATTATAAAATTGCCGGTACCGGATTCCGTTTTGTGCAAGAAAATCAATATTAGGTGTCTGGATTTCACCGCCATAACAGCCAGCATCAGAAAACCCCATATCATCTGCCATGATCACGATAATATTCGGGCGTTTTGTTGCCGATTTACCGCTAATTTCCGTTTTGCTTTTCCAGGAAAGTAATGCTGTTATGGTAATTGTAAGAAAAATAATTCCGGATAATATCTTTATTTTATTCATTACAAATCAGATGTAAATTTGAAGCTAATCACCAGGCTAAGTTATGGCAATGATCATGCGTTTTTAGGAACTGATGAAATTATTTTATTTTTCAGTGTTTCCTTTACTTGAAAATATTCCTGAAAACAAACTTTTGATTTATTGAAAAGAATTTAAACCTTGCCTATATTGAGTTCACTAACCTTTGGGGATCAATCTGATTATCAGGAGCTCGGGTTTTCTATCTTTGAAATATCATTTTAGTAATCATATTTTTTAATGGACAGTAATCAAGTGAACCGCAGAGATTTTCTGCAAAAAGCAGGCAGTTTTCTTGCGGCTGCTCCGTTTATCAATCACGTCGATTTTTTTACTGATGATAAACCTTATCTGACATTTGACTTTCATGCACATCCGGGATTGTTTTTTGCCAGGGAAACCAAAATGTATCCCGGAGACGGTATGTTGAAAAAAACGTTGGCTGACATGACTCAGGGGCAGTTGACAGGTGCATTTTTTGCTCTGGTTGCTGATGCAAAGGTGATTGAGATCGGGCCAAACGGAGTAAAACCTTCCCGCTCCTATGAGCCTAATGAAGCCTGGGCGGAATATAACCGCCAGATGAGACTGCTAAAAGATATAATCACTGCCAACGATTTAGTGCTGGCGACAAGGTCATCCGCTCTGAATGATGCTCTAAAAACTAAAAAAACAGCTGCTTTCATTTCTGTTGAAGGCGGAGATTTTCTGGAAGGAAATGCGTCACATCTCGATCAGATGTATCATGACGGTGTTCGTTCGGTGCAGTTGGTTCATTACCATACCAACGAACTTGGGGATCTTCAAACCGAGCAGCCGATGCATAATGGTCTTTCGGCAGCAGGGAAGGAGGTTATTAAAAAAATGAACAAGTTAAAAATGCTCGTTGATCTGGCCCATGCTACTGAGGCCACCACAAAAGCGGTTTGCGATATCACGGATGCACCGATCATTATTTCTCATTCTATTCTGCAAACTAATGATAATCGTCCGATGGCAAAACGGGCGATTACTGTGCAGCACGCCAAAATGGTTGCCAGTACGGGTGGGGTAATCGGCGCATGGCCATCAGGTTTCAACACCAGTTTCGACGAATTTCTTGACAATACATTACGGCTGATCGATGCCGTCGGGATCGACCATGTAGGTTTGGGGACGGATATGGATGGCAATTTCAAGCCTGTTTTTTCTTCCTATACCCAAATGCCGGAATGGATTCAGGGTCTTAAATCAAAAGGATTGAAAGATGATGAGGTAAGAAAAATCGTTGGAGGAAATGCGAAAAGAGTGCTCGATAAAGTACTGTAAAATCAGTTTTCCACTTCTACCACCATTTCAATTTCAACGGGTATGTTAAAAGGGAGAGAATTCATGCCTACTGCTGAACGGGCATGTTTTCCCTTTTCTCCAAAAACTGCAACCATCAAATCCGAAAACCCATTGATGACTTTGGGATGCTCCGTGAAGTTTTCCGGACAGTTAACCATTCCCAGAACCTTCACAATGCGCTTCACCTTATTCAGATCACCAATTTCTTCTTTCAAAGATGAAAGAAGGCTCAATCCTGTTAATCTGGCTGCGTCATATCCCTGTTCAATCGTTAAATCTCTTCCGACTTTTCCGGCAATCAATTTCCCATCCATTGATGCCGGGCCCTGACCGGACAAAAATACCAGATTTCCAGAACGTACTGCCTTAACATAGTTTGCAAGTGGTTTTTGATTTGGAGGAAGTTGCAAACCCAGATCAATAAGCCTTTTTTCAACATCCGGCTGTTGCGCAAAAGTGGCAAATGCGCTGGTAATCAATAAGCAGAGCAAGATAAACGTTCTCATATTTTTCTTTTTATCCCAATATAAAGAAGAATTGATTCAGATAATTGACCTCGTTTATTTTTTGACAATGAATGTTTATTTAATCCAGTTTTGAACCGAAGACAAAAACATATCCTGCTGATCAATAAACAAAGTATGAGAGCTGTTGTCAATATATTTGACATGATCTGAGCCAATTATTTTCCCCAGATCTGTCATCTGTTGCGCACAAAAAATTCCGTCCTGCCTGCCGTAAACGGCATAAATCGGGATGTTTTTGTTCCTCACTTTTTTTAGACAGGCACTCACATCAATATTTCTCAAAGTTTCATTTTTCCAAAACGTGGGTACCGCCTGCTCATTTTTGACATACTTTGAGATCAACGGATCTGTATCATAACCTGCATAAATATCTTTCGCTTTCTGGTCAGGATTTTTTAATTTGAAATAACCGTTTAGTGTGGCATGTTTGAAACAGGCAGTCCGGTAATCCAAAGAGTTTTTATCCATTTTATCAATCATTTTCAGATCTTCTAAATTGGCATTATCTCCTTTTTTCTCATAGATCGCTTTGGTCGTTCTTAGAATGGTATTGTAAGATTCCTGCTGAGATACCAGAGCGCTAACCAAAACTATTGATTTTACTTTTTCAGGATATTTCTCTGCAAACTGAGCCGTTATCAAACCACCAAAACTGAATCCGATCAGGGTTGCTTTTTTTAATCCGTATTTTTTATAAAGGCTGTTTAAATCTTCAAAATATTCCTGAAAATTCATTTTTGCATCCCCGTCTTTGGAACGGCCTTCACCACGCCTGTCATAAATGATTACATAAAAACCTGTGTCCGCAAGTTTCTGTGCGGTTGTAGCTTCAAAATAAACGGAGCTGCTTCCCGGACCGCCGTGAAGAAAAATGACCGGTTTGTTTTTGCTGTTTCCAAAGGCTTTTGAATAAATTGTCTGGCCGTTGGTTATAGAAATGGTTAAAAATAAAAGCAGAAGCGTACTGATTTTTTTCATTAAAGTAATTTGTGTTTTTAGAGAAATTAGAAAATTAAAAGGCTTCATTTTCTGCCATCAATCTTATGAAAAGATCACGGCAAAAAATGAAGCACAATGTTATATTTAAATATTACCTGAAATTTATTTGGCCAGCTGTTTAAAATCTTCTTTTGCAACCTGTCCTTCTTTTCCCAGATATGCCCAGTCTATAACCGTCATGTATTTATTAAAAGCTTTATTCAGGTCGGCTAATTTTACGAGGTTGATTTTGGTATTGATCTCATCAAACAACTTCCAGCTTCCGGATGCCTCACAAAAACCAAGTTGAGATGCCTGCGCAGCACTCGATTCGTTGGTCATGTAATAGCGGGTCAAAAAGCTTTTTTTCTTGTCTTTCACTTCTTTTTCAGTGAATCCGTCTTTTTTAATACTGTTGATAATGTCTGTCATCACCGCAAGAGATTGTTTAGGATCAATGGTGGTAATGTATAAATTAGCCAACGGCTGCTGAATAGTCCTTTTGCTGTAACTGGCCGCGGGGGCATAAGACAGACTTCTTTTAGTGCGCAATTCAACAAAATAACGGTCGTAAAGAATACGCATCGCAAAGTCGAAAAGTGGTCCGTCAACCGAATTGTATTTTGGTGCGTTCATCGTTCCCAGAATATAATTGGTTGCCAGCGTTCTGTCTTTGATTATGGCATCCGGCGTGGTCACACTTTTGAAAGTTGGCGTCTTTGCAATCTGCCCGGCAGGCAATTTCGCCAGACTGTTTTTGACATTTTGCAAAAGATCCTTTTCTTCAATATTTCCTACTACCACCAGGTAACATTTTTTCTTACCCAGTAAATTCTGATAGTATGCCTTCACATCGGCCAACGTGATCGTTTCCAAAGTTGCGGGTGTGCCTTCCGGGATTTTTGCATAATCAGTATCACCAAAAAGGGATTCGTTGGCCATATTTCTCAGATAAGCGTCCGGGTCAGATTCACGCTGTTTTGCCTGCGCAATCATCTGGTCTTTCAATACCTTAAATTCACTCTCATCCATGGCAGGTTCAAAAATTGCACCATTGAACATTTCCCAGCTCGGCCCGAAATTTTCTTTTAGACAAGTCATCGTCATGGTGCTGTAATCTGTCGAACCACTGGCCGCAAAACTGGTTCCGAGTTTGTCTGCCTTGGAAGCAAACGCGTCTTTGTTTAATTTTTTTGTTCCACCATCAAGAGCCAGATTTAATGCCATAACTTCCAGGCCTTGCTGTGCCTGGGTAATGTTGGCTGTGCCGCCTTTAATAAATAGACTTGCCGTGATTACCTGCTTCGGCGTTTTTTTATAAATAATTTTCAGGCCTTCAAAATTGATCTCTTTCGTCGTATTCTGGGCGAATATCGGGCTTGAAACAAATAGCAGGCAATAGGTGGCTGCCAAAAAAGAAAATATATTTTTCATAGGGAATGGAATCTTTTTAGTTGAACAGCGCGTCTACATTTTTCACATTCAGCGTTTTTTGCTGCTCCGCATTAAGCAGTAAACCTTTTACGCATGGTTTGCCTTTGATATACTTTTGAACATAAGCATTCAAATCTGCCCTCGTTATTTTATTGATCTCATTCACATAATTGAAATAATAAGGCAGTGAAGCGGAGGCCCACCAGAATGTTAGCGTATGGATATACTCCGAAGTAACCTCGGAACTGTATTTTTCGCCGTTGGCCAATTTTATTTTGGCGGTTTCAATCTGTTCATCCGTATAATAATCAGGAGCATCAAACTGATCGATCTGCTGTTTCAATACTTTGAAAGACTCTTCGAATTTGGCAGGGTTTGGTATCATGAATAACTGTATCGGACCAACATATTTTTGGGTCAGATAGTTGATACTCAAATTGAGCGCATAACCCTGATCTACCAATGCCTTCTGAAACTTTGAATTTTTCTGGGTAAGAATATAGGAAAATACATCGGCTACAAGTGTATTTTTAATATCATTTCTTGTATCCGGACCGTGCCAGGCAATTTCCAGTGCCGGTACACGGGCATTAGGGCTGGTCACTACAAAACTTAATGAATCAGCTGGATTTAATGGTTTAAATTCAGGAATTGGCCATTTCTCGATCGGATCGAAATCGGCTGCCTTCCAGTCTCCAAAAATCGTTGTTACTTTTTTTAGAATGTCATCATATTTTACATTTCCGGCAACAACAAGAATTGAGTTGTTTGGATAGTAATACTTGTTTTTGATCACATTCATTTTTTCCGGTGTGCAAGTCAAAATGATGTTGTGGTCACCTATCACATTTTTTCTTGAATAGAGATCTCCCCACATTTTGTGATCAAACTTATTGAAAAGCGGGTAAAAAGGACTGCTCTCCGCGCGTTGGAATTCTCCATCAACAACGGGGTTTTCATTTTTCATCTCTTTTTCAAGAAATAAAGGATAGCGAATGGCACTGTTCAGAAACTGCAAGCCTTCGGAAACTTCATCGCTGCCCAGGGTAAAGAAATAATTTACACGCTCTGTACTCGTCGTTCCGTTGAAAGAAATTCCAAGTTCCTGAACTCTTTCAAGATATTTTTCCTGGGAAGGAATTTCTTTATTCGCCTTGAAAAACATATGCTCATAAAGATGCGAGAGTCCGTTATATTCCGGCGATTCGGTGAATGATCCGTTTTTAACGGCAATTTCGACAGTTACCAACGGGACGGAATTATCTTCCAGAACCAGGATTTCCAATCCATTGGGTAGTTTGGTAAGATGAATGTTAGAGGGCTGTTTGTCCTGCGCGCTGGCATGTAAGGCAACGAGCAGAACGACGCAAATCAGGGAAAATTTGTTCATAAACAAAACAATATTTTGGTGGTAAGAAAGGTCAAATTACTTATTTTTAAAACAATCAGGGCTGTCACTTAACGTTTTTTGTATGAACGGTAAATGCATGGGATATGCGAACAGTATGAATATATTTTAGTTTGAATTTTTTAGGTTTAAACTAAGACTGTTTTGCCATCCATGTCCCATTTTTTACATTGAAAAATTGACAGTTTAATCGTTTTAATATTGAAACAAAATGTTACTATCACCTGCTTTTGTCGTACAGACTTTTGGGCAGGTTTTTTTATGAATTTTAAAAAATAAAAGATTAATGATTTGGTATGATACTTTTAAGCAAATTAAACACCTTTGCAGCTGCGTTGGCCGCTGAGTAGTCATTCGCATCATATTACACGTTACCCAATTCAAAGCACAGAACATTTTAAATATTACCAATGAGTTCTCTTAAACATAGTGACAGGGCTTCGGCTGCTGGTCTTTTGGTTGCACTTGGGATTATTTACGGAGATATCGGAACTTCCCCATTGTATGCCATGCAGGCCATTATTGGCAAGGAGCGAATTTCTCTGGACGTAGTCTACGGCTCGGTTTCCCTGATTTTCTGGACCCTGACCTTACAAACAACCCTGAAATATGTAATTCTGATTTTACGGGCTGATAATAATGGAGAGGGTGGGATTCTTGCTCTTTACGCGTTGGTTCGGAAAAATGCGAAATGGCTGACAGTCCCGGCGATTATTGGTGCAAGTACGCTGCTGGCGGATGGTATCATCACCCCGCCAATTTCTGTTTCTTCTGCGGTGGAAGGATTGAGAATTCTTTATCCAAATATTGAAACAATACCGATCGTCATTGGAATACTGACGCTGCTGTTTATAATCCAGGTTTTTGGAACAACAATTGTTGGCCGTGCCTTTGGACCTGTAATGATGATCTGGTTTCTGATGCTCCTGGTTCTTGGGCTTTCCCAGGTTATTTATCATCCCGAAATCTTCAAGGCATTTAATCCCTATTATGGATATGAGCTTCTGGTTGATCATCCGGGCGGATTTTGGTTATTAGGCTCGGTGTTTCTATGTACAACAGGAGCAGAAGCACTTTATTCTGACCTTGGGCATTGCGGAAGAGGCAATATTCGTATCAGCTGGATTTATGTAAAAAGTTGTCTGGTAATCAATTATTTTGGTCAGGGTGCCTGGCTTGCGTTGCACAATGGAGAGTTTTTAAACGGTCGCAAACCATTCTATGAAATTATGCCGGATTGGTTTTTGCTGCCCGGAATTTGTATCGCGACGATGGCAACGATCATCGCCAGTCAGGCTTTGATAAGTGGTTCATTCACTTTGATCTCGGAAGCAATACGGCTTAATTTATGGCCGAAAGTGCGTCTTGTATATCCAAGTGATCAAAAAGGGCAGCTTTATGTACCGAGTGTCAACTGGCTGTTGTGGGCCGGATGTATCGGTATTGTGCTTTATTTTAAAGAATCTTCCAACATGGAAGCCGCTTATGGACTGGCCATTACGCTGACGATGATTATGACAACTTTGCTGATGTCATTTTATCTGTATGTTCATAAGATTAGTAAATTATGGATAGCGGCCTTCATGATCGTTTATCTCGCAATTGAAGGCTCTTTCCTTGCTGCAAATCTTTTGAAATTTACACACGGAGGATGGGTTTCGCTACTTTTGGCAGTGATCATCGCGGACATTATGGCGATGTGGTTAAAAGCAAATTCGATCAAACTGCGTCTTACGGAATTTGTGAATCTTGGTGAACACATTCCGGCGCTGAGAGAACTCAGCAATGATATCAGTATTCCGAAGTATTCGACGCATTTGATATTTATGTCCAACGCGGCCGGCGAAAACGAGATTGAAAGCAAAATCATTTATTCAATATTTCAAAAACGGCCTAAACGGGCTGATATTTTCTGGTTTGTCCATGTGGAAACAACGGATGAACCGTACACAATGGATTACCACGTCAATATCATGGCTGAAGACGATGTGATCAAAATCACGTTCCGACTTGGATTCAGGGTCGAGCAGCGCATCAATCTTTTCCTGAGAAAAGTTGTTCAGGATATGGTTTTGAATAAGGAAGTGGATATTACCAGTCGTTATGAATCGCTGAATCGCCAAAACATTATGGGCGATTTCCGGTTTGTAGTTTTGGAACGATACCTGTCAGTAGAGAATGATTTGCCCTGGTACGAGGAGTTTGTGATGAACTTTTACTTCGCTATCAAAAATATTACGAACTCAGAAGACAAATGGTTTGGGCTCGACAGCAGTTCCGTAAAGGTTGAAAAAGTCCCCTTGGTAATCAGAAGTAATGTTAAAATAAAAATGAAAAGGGTATATAGTTAATGTCTTTTCAACCAGTGAATTAATTATCATTTGAACTGATAGTTTTTACAAAATACAAAAAGAGGGAACAATAGCCATGACGGCAGATTGTTCCCTCTTTTCGTAATTATTATTTTCCTCTATGTGTTAACTGCATCTGTTTTCCTTTCGAACCGTTGGGTATAGAGGTTCAAATTATTGAGGTACAAACGTGAGTTGAAAAACCGCTCCCTGCGAACCGTCGACATTGCTACGCTGCCAGCCCAGAGATAACGGAAGCCTTTGGGTAAGAAATATTTCAATACCGACAGTAAGTCTTCCTTTTTGGTGATATCCGGAAATCCAGTCGCCAATTAAATGAAGTTTTTTATACCAGATACCTGCGTCCATGGCGCACTGAAAACCGTAATAAGCACCTTCACTCAAATACCGGTGATTACTTAGATATGGCCCGGCCGCAAACTGATATTGATCCTGATTTCCGGCCGATGCCAAAAGGTTTGCATAACTATAATATACAAACTTGCGGGAATGGGAGCTTGTGATGTTAGTTCCTGCAATGGCACCCAGGCCGACGGACAAAAGATCATTAAGTTCAAAAACTTTTTGAGCATTGGCTAAAAGTAAGGGTGCATAGGGGATTGCCGTGGTGGAATCATTGGTTTCCAAAGATTTCTCCTTCATGTTATAATCTACATTGACAAGATTTAATCCCACTTCCCAATTTTTGCCCAGCCCATAAGTGAGCGTTGTAGAGGATTCTATTTCATCCTGAATTTCAAATTGTTGTTGAACGCTGATCTTACGTTTGTCTGTAATGGTGGATGAAGAAACATTAAATACAGTGAGCTGGGCAGATACTTTCGTGACGGGTAACAAGATTATAAGCCAACAAATCTTATGAAGTTGAGGTTTAAACATATTGATTAATTTAAATGGAGGAAATATCCCGAATGGGATTCAGTAGGTCAAAAACCTTGCCAGCCACATTTTGAGAAGTCAAATACGGCCCAATGACGAACTACGCCATTTATATTCATACAACATTCTTAAAATCAAATGATTTAGGTGCCATGATTTGTATGATATATTCGGCTGGAAGAATAAAATTTGATGCAAGAATTACCCAGATGTCAGGAGACTACTAATAAATTAAGGTCTACACGTAACCCATAGGTCTGGAACAGTTTTGTATATAATGCGGCGTACAAACAAATTATTCGTCATCATGGAAAATCAAACTGGCTCAGAACCTAAATTCAAGACTAAAACTTCGGCTCATGCAGAGCCGGCTCTAATGGAATTATTTTTGGATGGTATCCGGGATATCTATTGGGCAGAAAATCACCTTGTTAAATCCTTGCCGAAAATGATCAGCGCGGCCAGTTCCACAGAACTTTCCAAGGCTATCGAAAATCACCTGACTGAAACCAAAGAACACGTAAGCCGGCTTGAAGAGATTTTTGACCTGCTTAACGAAAAGGCAATCGCAAAAAAATGTGATGCAATGGAAGGAATTGCAAAAGAAGCCGAAGGTATTGTTGAAAGCACAGACGAAGGAACTGCAACAAGAGACGTTGGCATTATACTCGCTTCTCAAAAAGTTGAGCATTATGAAATCGCAACCTATGGTGGGCTAACGCAGTTGGCTAAAACCCTCGGGCTTGACGATGTAGCAGAAATTTTATATCTGACTTTGACAGAAGAAAAAAAGGCTGACGAACTGCTTACTGAAATCGCAGAAAACGAGGTTAACTACAAGGCTTCGGAAGAAGCATAATTTAACACCATCCCTATTTTTATGGCAAACGAACAGACATTCACAGATTCGGGCGAGCAGCTCGACAATGATAAAGTTTCCAAACTGCAACCATTTACAAATGATGCAGCTGGTCAGTCGATGACAACCAATACTGGTTTGAAAATCAATGACGACCAGAATTCTCTAAAGGCAGGCGACCGCGGAGCGTCACTTCTGGAAGATTTTATTCTTCGCGAAAAAATTACGCATTTTGACCATGAGCGTATTCCTGAACGTGTAGTGCATGCACGCGGTTCGGGAGCCCACGGCGTCTTTAAGGTTTACGAATCTCTGTCTGACGTAACAAAAGCGCAGTTTCTATTAGATCCTTCTATTGAAACGCCTGTATTTGTGCGTTTTTCGACGGTTGCCGGTTCAAAGGGTTCTACGGATCTTGCCAGAGACGTACGAGGTTTTGCGGTTCGTTTTTATACACAGGAAGGTAATTTTGACCTGGTAGGTAATAATATGCCCGTGTTTTTTATTCAGGATGCTATTAAATTTCCTGACTTGATACATGCGGTTAAACCAGAACCGGATAGCGAAATGCCTCAGGCAGCTTCCGCGCATGATACATTCTGGGATTTTATTTCTTTAATGCCGGAATCTGCACACATGATCATGTGGGCCATGAGCGACCGTGCGTTACCAAGAAGTTACAGGATGATGGAGGGTTTTGGCGTTCATACATTCCGCTTTATAAACAAGGAAGGCGTTTCAAGTTTTGTCAAATTCCATTGGAAACCTATACTTGGTGTTCACGCTGTGGCATGGGATGAAGCACAGATTATTTCAGGTAAAGATCCTGATTTCCACCGTCGCGACCTTTGGGATGCCATTGAAAGTGGTGCATTTCCTGAGTGGGAGCTAGGTGTCCAGATAATCCCTGAGGAAGACGAATTCAAGTACGACTTTGACCTGCTGGATTCCACGAAACTAGTTCCCGAGGAACTGGTTCCTGTGCAGCGCATTGGTAAAATGACGATGAATCGTAATCCTGATAACTTTTTTGCAGAAACTGAACAGGTAGCTTTCCACTTAGGACATATAGTGCCGGGAATTGATTTTACAAATGATCCGCTTTTGCAGGGACGTTTATTCTCCTATACTGATACACAATTACTTCGCTTGGGAGGGCCAAATTTTCAGGAAATCCCGATCAACAGACCGGTTGTGGGTGTGTATAACAACCAGCGTGACGGCCATATGCGCCAGACGATTAACAAGGGGAAAGTAAGTTACAGTCCAAATTCTCTTGGAGGAAATGATCCTGCACAGGTGAAGGAGTCGGAAGGTGGGTTTGTTTCTTATCCGGAACGTATTGATTCCAAAAAAATCAGATCTAGAAGCAAAAGCTTTTTGGACCACTTCTCTCAGGCCCGATTATTCTTTAACAGCCAGTCTGATCCTGAAAAAAATCATATTGTTGACGCATTAAGTTTTGAGCTTGGCAAAGTAAAAACCGCAGCCATCCGTGAAAGGATGTTAGGGATTCTATCACTGATAGATGGTAACCTGGCGGCGGAAGTTGCATTTGCACTTCGTATTCCGGTTCCACAGGATCCTGCGTTGCCTTTAAATCATAGTATGCCTGCCGATGCTGATCCAGCGGATTATGATTCAGCCATGGTAGAAGGTTCACTTCTAAAATCTGAGGCATTAAGTATGGCAAACACGCCGAAGGATAGTATCGAAACGCGTAAAATCGCATTCCTTACTGCGGATGGTGTTGATGGAAAATCACTTAACACTGTTAAAAATGCTTTGGAAGCAGAAGGAGCCATTGTTGAGATTATCGCACCGAGACTGGGTTATGTCCTGACTGAGGATGATGAGCAGCTACCGGTATCGCAAAGTTATTTAACAGCCGCCTCGGTACTTTATGATGCAGTATATGTGCCAGGTGGTACCAACAGCGTTGCAACTGTGGAAGCGGAAGCAGATGCGATCCATTTCTTAAACCAGGCCTTTAAACATTGTAAAGCGATTGCAGCAGATGCTCAGGCCATTCAGGTTTTGGAAGCAACCTATTTCATCAAAAAACTTCCGGCAGATTTCACTGAGGAAAATGTCCTTGCGGAAGGTGTGATCGTGAGTGATGACGCGGCGCAGTTGGCAGAAAAATTTGTTCTGGCTATTGAGCAGCACCGTTTCTGGGAACGTGAAAAACCAAGAAAAATACCGGCTTAACAGCTTTTAATTGATGAAAAAGTCACCCGTTGATGTTTATTCAGCGGGTGACTTTTTTTGTAGGAACTTAATATTTCAATAGACTGAAATATCAATCGCTTTTAAAAACAGATAGACTTGTCTATATAATATTTTCGTATTAGTTTTATAAAATGAAAAAATCAGCGGTACGTGAGCGGATACTTAAAGTGGCTTCAAGATTATTTTATGAGCAGGGATACAATCTGACAGGGATCAATCAGATCATTGAAGAGGCTGATATTGCGCGGGCATCACTTTACAATCATTTTGATTCCAAAACAGATCTTTTGCTTGCTTATCTAAAAGAGGCTGAGGATGTTTGGTATAAGGAAATGGAAGAATTTACTGCAAATTTTTTCGACCCTAAACACAAGCTGCTTGCGCTTTTTGATTTCAGGATGGAAAGACAAAACAAGCGAGGATTTGGAGGTTGTCAGTTTATAAAAATCAGTGCGGAAGTTTCCCGTCAGGATCTTGTGGTATTCGACGCTGTTAGTCATCAAAAAAGCAGATTGAAGTTTTTTATTGATAGCATTGTTGGAAACTTGCCTCAAAACAATCAGGTATTATCACACACGATGCTCAGCGATGCATTATTTTTTCTTTTAGAAGGAGCAACGGTAAGCGGATCAATTTATAAAAATCAGGAATCTATGTTGGCGGCGAAGGCAATTGCAGAAAAACTTTTGCAGGATTCTTTTCCACAACCTGCTATTAAAATTTGATTATAATAAATGCACAGTTACAATTTAATGTTAGAGTAAACTGATCTTGAATTAAATTAGTAATCATATCAGTAACCCGATTCGTATCCTTAATTTAGTGCAATTTTAAATATCTATTTGTAAATTTTTTCGATAATATCCGAATTCTTCCTATTTCCTATTCATTCACTCTATCATGAATTTAATTCTTTTAGCATTAAGGAAACCAATTACCGTAATGGTGATTGTAGCGACCATGCTGTTTTTCGGGATAAATGCGCTGCGCAATATCAAGATTGATATTTTTCCAAAACTTGATATGCCGGTTTTGTATATATCTCACCCGTTTGGAGGTTATACGCCTAATCAGATGGAAACTTTTTTTGCCAAACCCTACATCAATCTACTTTTGTATGTAAACGGTATTAAAAGTATCGAAACAAAAAACATTCAGGGTTTAACATTAATTAAGGTCAATTTTTATCCGGGTACCAACATGGCACAGGCCGCTGCGGAAGTAAGCGCCTCATGTAACAGGGCTCAGGCAATTTTTCCGCCGGGTTCCCAGCCGCCATTTATCATCCGTTTTGATGCGTCAACCTTGCCCATTGGCGAGCTTATCGTAAGTAGCGATATCAGGGGAAATAACGAACTTCTTGATCTTGCGAATACCTATGTGAGGTCTTCTTTTACAACGATTCCCGGTCTTGTTTCAGCACCGCCATTTGGAGGGAACATCCGGACTATTGTCATAAAAGCAGATCCTGACCTTCTCAGATCACACAATATGACTCCGGACCAACTTGTTGAAGCAATCCGTGTTAATAATCAGACGGCTCCTTCCGGAAATGTCCGGGTAGGAAGCAAAAATTATATCACACCTACCAATACGACAATCCATAACATTAAAGATTTTGCAGATATTCCTCTATTCAAAGGCGGCGTTCAAAATCTTTATTTGCGTGATGTGGCCACGGTTGAAGATGCTGCCGATATCACGGTTGGTTATGGATTGGTTAATGGCAAACGTTCGGTTTATTTAAGTATTGCTAAAAGTGCAGATGCGTCAACCTGGGAAGTTGTTCAGAAATTGAAAGCCAATTTACCCAAAATGCAGGCCTTACTACCTGCGGATGTACATTTGACTTATGAGTTTGACCAGTCTGTCTATGTAATTAACTCCGTAAAAAGTCTTATCACAGAAGGTGCCCTTGGTGCAGTTTTGACCGGTTTGATGGTGCTGTTGTTTTTGGGAGATCCACGGGGTGCCTTGATCGTAATCCTGACAATTCCAACGTCAATAATTGCAGGTGTTTTGTTTCTGAATCTATTTGGACAAACCATTAACATTATGACTTTGAGTGGGTTGGCCCTCGCTATCGGGATATTGGTTGATGAAAGTACCGTAACGATCGAAAATATTCACCAGCATCTGGATATGGGGAAACCCAAGCGGCTCGCCATCTGGGACGCATGCCGGGAAATTGCCTTTCCGAAACTTCTGATCCTTTTTTGCATTCTGGCCGTTTTTGCGCCGGCTTTTACAATGGGTGGGATTCCCGGATCGCTATTCCTTCCGCTTGCCCTGGCAATAGGTTTCAGCATGATCGTTTCGTATTTTTTGTCCCAGACATTTGTGCCGGTTATGGCGAACTGGATCATGAAAGGACATAAGGCCAAAGCACATGACGCGCCGGAGGAAAAGCTGTCGCGGTTTGAGAAACTTCGTTTGCGGTTTTTAAGATTTATTGACAGGACTCTGCCGTTGAGAAAACCAATCGTAATTTCCTATCTGGTCATTACCATTGCCTTAACGGCATTTTTATTATCAATCATTGGAAAAGACGTTCTTCCAAAAGTAAATGGCTCACAGTTTCAGGTAAGGCTTCGCGCCGCCGAGGGCACCCGGATTGAGAGAACGGAGGAGAAAACGTTGGGTATGATCCGGATCATCAAAAATATTGTAGGACCTGAAAATGTTTCAGTAACTTCTGCATATGTAGGACAACATCCATCGCTATTTTCTTCCAATCCGATTTATCTCTGGATGGCTGGTCCTCAGGAAGCAGTTTTACAGGTCGCTCTTAATGAAGATTACAAAACGAATCTGGATGCGTTAAAAGAAAAAATCAGGAGCCAGGTTCGTGCCGCTATTCCAGACGTAAGTCTTTCTTTTGAACCTATGGAGTTGACTGACAAGATTTTAAGTCAGGGGTCTCCAACACCTGTCGAAATTCGTTTTGGTGGAAGAAACAAAAAACTTAATGAACAGTATGCCAGGAAGCTGATGGTGGAGCTGTCAAAAATCAGCTACATGCGTGATATTCAGCTGGGGCAATCCAATAAATATCCTGCTATTAATATTGAAGTGGATCGCATCCGGGCTGCTCAGCTCGGCACCGACATGACAGATGTTTCAAGATCAATGACAACCTCCACATCATCATCCCGGTACACAGAAAAGAATATTTGGGTGGATGAGAAAAGTGGTTTGAGTTATAGTGTCCAGGTTCAGATTCCTGAAAATCAAATGAATTCTCTGGATGAAATAGGGGAGATACCACTTTTAAAAAATACCAGCAGACCGGTACTAAGTGATGTGGCTACAATAAAACTCGACACAACCTATGGTGAAAATGATAACCTGGGCGCTCTGCCGATACTTACCGTAACGGCCAATTTGAACGATAAAGATCTTGGTGCTGCAACGGTAGATGTTCAAAAAGCAATTGCCGCGCTTGGAGAACTTCCAAGAGGGATTACTGTGGAACAAATCGGGATGAGCTCTACGTTGACGGATACTTTAAGCAGTTTGCAAAGTGGACTGCTGGTCGCTATTGTCGTGATATTTTTAATGCTTGCAGCGAACTTCCAGTCATTCAGGGTTTCTGCTATTATTTTAACAACAGTTCCCGCGGTAATTTTGGGTGCACTTGCCATGTTGCTTGCTACGGGATCGACGTTAAACCTTCAATCGTACATGGGTATTATCATGTCGGTTGGTGTATCCATTTCCAATGCGGTTTTGTTAATTACCAACGCTGAACAGCTTAGATTGGTGAATGGCAATGCATTGGCATCTGCCAAAGAAGCGGCGGCGCTCCGGATGAGGCCAATTGTGATGACTTCTCTTGCAATGGTTGTAGGTATGCTTCCTATGGCCAGCGGACTTGGTGAGGCGGGTGATCAGTCTTCTCCTCTGGGGCGCGCAGTAGTTGGCGGACTGATTGCCTCGACTTTCGCTGCGCTCTTTATTTTGCCGCTGGTGTTTGCCTGGGGACAGAAAAATGCGTCGATCGCATCGGTTTCACTTGAAGCGAATGATGAAGAAAGTTTGGAATTTATGTCTTTAAATCCCGACAAGATTCATTGATAGTAATCAATAAAAAAAACAGCACTGCAAAGCTTTAAGCGAATTGCAGTGCTGTTTTTCAATTGATATATTTTTTTTTAAGCCTGTTTTGCGATCTGGATATTGGCAATTACTTTGATGTTTTCACCCAAAGCAAGTCCGCCGGTTTCAGTAAGTGAGTTGAATGAAACACCGAAGTCCTTCCGGTTTACAGTACCCGTTACTTCAAATCCAATCTTTGTATTGCCATACTGATCTTTCTCAGTTCCACCGTATTCGGCTTCCAGTTCCACCTCATTCGTAACACCTTTCATCGTTAGATTACCGATCAGCTTGTATACATCACCTTTTGCTTTTTTGAACGAAGTCGATACAAATGTGATTTGTGGATATGTTTCAGCGTCAAAGAAATCCGCTCCCTTTAAATGTTCATCGCGACCTTCCTGACTTGTGTAAACGCTGTTTACATCGATTGAAAATTCAATTTTTGCATCTTCTAACTGATCGTTTTCGGTAGTCGCCTGACCGCTGAAAGATGTAAATGCTCCCGTAACCGTTGAGATAACCAGGTGTTTTACTTTAAATTGAACTTCGGAGTGAAGTTTATCAACAACCCATGTAGTTTGTGACATTTTTGAAAAGTTAATGTTAATATTGCTTACTGTACTTTTTAAGACTGTTAAGTCCTAATCTTAAATGATGCCCCAAAGGTAGGTCTATAAAGCCAGTATAGTAATAGCCCTATACTTTTGTATAGTAACTTAAATTGATCTGACGAAAATTCATGCATTCTGACGCTTACAAAAAAATGGATAATCCTGTTTGGCATGCCTTGCAGACGGTACATAAAAACTTTGCGATAGGTACTGATACTGTATGCAGGTATCGTCCCGGAACATTGCAGATTATGGGATGTGAAGATCCTCAAAACGCAGATCTAAATGTTTTACGGCCATGGCTTTCTGCCGGTGAAAAGATGTTCATGGTAGGCAAACTTGCGGCTCCTGCCCCGGGTTGGACCATAAGCAGGAAACTGGACTGTGCACAGATGGTTTGTGAAAGTAGAGAAAGTTTAATTCCTGATCCCACGGAAGACATTATTCGGCTTAACGATTATGATACGCAGGAAATGCTGGAACTGATCAATCTGGTGCAGCCAGGGTATTTTTATAAGGATACGCCTCTTCTCGGAAAGTATTTTGGGATCAGAAAAGATGGAAAATTGGTGGCAATGGCAGGCGAAAGACTTCGGATAACTGGTTTTTCTGAAATTAGCGCTGTGGTTACGCATCCATCTTATACAGGGAAAAAGTATGCGCAAATGCTTGTCAGCCACGTAGCGCTGGACATACTCAATGAAGGTTCAGTTCCTTTTCTTCACTTCGTAAATACCAATGTGAGAGCGGGCAAGGTATATGAATTTTTAGGATTTAAAGAACGAAAGATCATTCCTTTTTGGGAGCTTATTATGGAATTTTAAAACCAATGGATTGGTTCTGCATGATTAATATTTAGTATGTAACCGTTGTGCTATTAGGATTAATCCCATATTCGCGGATTGTATCTTAAATTATAACACCAAATGATAAAGAAATCTATAAGTTTAATCAGCAATAGAATTGATGAGGGTATTAAGATTATTGCGCTCATTAGCCATAAATTCTAATTTGAATTTTTTGTAAAATGTGCTGACTGGAAATTCGGATTTCTACAATAATCGTAGTAATTTTACTACAAGTCTTACCAGATAAGACTGTGAGAAATATTTAGTAAAAGAGCTTCGGATTTTCCGGAGCTTTTTCTTTGCCCTAACTTTTTGAAAATCTGCAATCGACGATCAGATTTTCTTTAAAAATCAGACTTTAAAAGATTGGTGCTTATCTGATATTTATATTCTAAAAAAAATAAAAGTTATCGCGTATAACTCTCATCGGTTGATAGGAAATTACGGTAATTTTTAATTTTAAAATTGTTACTTTCGGTCACTTGTTATTTGTTTGAAAAATATTTTTTTTCTTAACGTGATTAATATCGAAAGTGATGAAAGTGACCAATAATTAGCTGAAGACTTTGAAGTGGAAATTTATTTAGACGCACGTATATTGTATTTAATCAATATATGTAACTTTGAGTATTAAACCCTCAACGTACATCATTGTGATTAAGTCAAACATTTTCGTTTATACAGAGCTTTCCAAACTTGTAGCAAGTTTGAGTAGTAACATTTTACTTTCCAAACAATATCTAAGATCCCAGGCGGCATATTTTAATATCATAACTTCCAAACATTTCTCAGATACTTTAAGCCCTGAATGGGAGAGTATCACCATTCAGATCAAAGCGAAAGGGCCAAAATTTGATAAGGACGGAAAATTAACTGCTAATGCAATTATCAATACCATAGATCAGATGACTTCGGAAGAATGTATTTCTCTGGCCATGCGTGTCATGAGTCTTTATGAAAAGGTTAGAAGCGAATTTGAGAATGCGTAAATTTTCAAATGGATAGGGAATAACTGACACTACGCCCGCCACCGCTTATTATTAATGCCTTAATATCTACCAGATATTGAAGATCCCTTGTTGCAGTGGCTTTTGATGTTTTGTTAATGCTCATGTATTTTCTTGCCGTCATTCCGCCCTGGAAACCATCCGGTCCGGATTCAAGCATTTTTTTAATGGCTTTGGACTGGCGCTCATTAAAATATTTTTTAAACCGATCGAAAAAGTTTGTTTTCTGCAAAGTGAAATTCAATATTTTTCTTGCATCCACCTGCGCCTCATAGATTGTACGGACAAAGTAATGAATCCAGGCACTAATGTCATCGCTTCGTTGTGCTGTTTCCAGGGCAGAATAATAAGATTTTCGGTCAGCCTCAATTTTCCGGGACAGACTCATCATTACCGGTCGCTCCAAGGTTTGGGATAATGCTTTTTCGGCTAATACTCTTCCAATACGTCCATTTCCATCTTCAAATGGATGGATTGACTCAAAATATAAATGTGCAATTGCCGAACGGACAGGTGCTCTTTTGATCTCCATGCTTCCTCCTGGGGCTGTTTCATTAAACCAATTTATGAATAGTTGCATCTCCTGTGGAACCTTCTCGGAAGGTGGTGCTTCAAAATGTATTTTTTCTTTCCCTAATGTTCCGGAAATTACCTGCATAGGTGCCATTCCCTTGCGCCATTCTCCTGAATTGATAGCTTTATTTTCGCTTAATAACATCACATGCCATTCGAAAAGCTTCTCTTCGGTAAGTACTTCGGAATAGGTTTTACGAACATCGATCATTAGTGTACTTACTCCCTCGGCACGTTTATCTTTTACTTTAACCGGGTTTGAATTGAGCCCCAGATTATTTTTAATAGAAGATACTACATCTTGTCGGCTTAAATACTCGCCTTCTATTTCTGATGTTTTAATGGCTTCTGAAACCATAATGTCAAGAAGGTTTTCGGCTTTTACATGTTCCGTAGCAACTTGCAGAATTCCGGAAATATTACCGGTTTCTTCGGCATAGGATAACAGCAGATCTTCTAAATCTGTAACATTATAAAAAAAGTGCGGCCATTCCGGCCGTTGCCAATTGTATTTCATGAGCCGATTAATTTCCCTATTCGGCTCAAATATACTGAAATTATGAGCCGATTAGGTTAATTATTCGGCTCACAATTTTTGATAGTATACCAAAGTGCTTTTAGTCTAAGTATTGATCCTTTTTAAAAGGTACAGCAGTCATCGTAATTCTTTAAAGCTCGTCAGTTTTACTTTTGTAGATTTACACATCGTTGGATAGTAAAGTGTACAAACTGAAAGAAATCAAGCTGAAAATGAGTTCATCCATTAAAATTATTAAAACGGATAAAGCTGCTCCGGCAGGCGGTCACTATGTGCAGGCAACTGTCTATCAGGGACAAATCTACATTTCAGGTCAGTTGCCAGTAACGGCCGAAGGAAAACATACCTTTCATGAAACCTTTGAAATACAGGCCAGACAGGCTATGAAAAATTTGCTGGCCATTCTTGAAGCAGCTGGTGGAAATCCAGCCAATCTCCTGAAAGTTACTGTATATCTGGTAGGCGTGGAAAATTGGCCGGCGTTCAATCTGATCTATGCTGAAATGCTTGGTGAGACAAAACCGGCAAGGGCCGTTGTCCCAGTTCCGGAATTACATCATGGATATCTGATTGAGATTGATGCGGTTGCAGCAGCTATTTCTGAATAAATTGGAGCTTATATTTAAAAGCAGGGGAATTTAAAAATCTTCTTCCGCAGCAGCACTTATTGTTTTCGCAGGTATAAAAAGCTGGATCTGAACAATTCCCCAAACCAGGAGACAAGGCAAAACACGCACTACCAGCGGTGGTATTGTTTCATCAATTGGCCATGATGATGGAAAAAAATCCCTGTTTACCAGCACGCAAAATGCCAGAACAAAGTAAGACAACCAATTCAACCAAACATTTTGACTGCTTTTATTGGCAATGAAAAAAAGTCCTGCGCCTGTGATCGCAATTATATAAGTTGGAGATTCAGAGGCATGATTGAAAAGTATTACCCACAAAAGTGTATAGGCCAGCAAAAGCATTCTCCGTTTTTTTGTTTTGTTAGCACTACTAATCCAGTTCCAGCTTATCGTCACAGCAAAAAGGAAAAGACCTGAAATCTGTACTTTGCTGAGATCATTTTCAGTAAAAGACGGCATTGCCAATTTCATCAATCCCATCACTGACGATCCAAAATTAACCTTATGATCGTCAATCAGGCAGGTTATCCAGTTTTGATATACTTGCTGAAAATAATCTGTTCCGGTAAGGGGTAAGGGAAGCAATGTCAGCACTGCCAGCCATAGAATGGAATAGGTAATGTATTTTTTCTTTTCAGGATAAAACAAAAAAAGCACTGCAAAAACAAGCCCATATCCCTTAATACAAAAAGCCAGTAACGGAAAAATTGCAGCCCATTTCGGCTTTGCTCGTTCAAGAAAAATAAATGTAAATAAACCCAAAGCTGCAATAACGGAATTGGTCTGCTGGCTATGCAGATTATTGAGCAGTTCAATTAATACAAACCAATATAAAAATACCTTTCCTTTTTCGGCAACAGGCAGCATCCTGATTGCATAAAAGATAAAAAGTGAACTGATTATGGTCCATAATATAAGGGATATTGAGACGGGTATCAGGCTTAACGGACTAAAAAAAACGGGGAATGCGGGATGATATAAAAAGATATCAAAATACTCCGAAGGATATTCAAGGTAAAGATTTTTGTGATCAAGCAAGTGAAAAAATGACTGCCTGTAAATGATCAGATTATTAAAACGGCGAGGCCCCTGATTATAAAAGATTATGCTAATAACAAGACTTGAAAGCAGATAAACAAAAAGAATTATTTTCTCTTTTGAGAAAAATTGTAAAGCACTTTTCATTGTCAGGGATAAAATATTTCTCAAAAGTAATAATAACTTTTTGTCCTCAGCAGCTCGTTCTGCAAACCCCCGAAGTTTTAATTTATTACTAATAACGTAGACCAGCGATTTAATACAGGATGGGATTGTAATTCATAATTGCATAAACAAAACAGGCTGATCGCACATCGTTTCTAATGAGCTAACAGCCTGTTTAATAAGATAAAAAAACACAACAATTATTTTAATTTTCTGACCTGGGTGTCATAATATTTAACAGCTTCCAGCACAGAATTCAGATTACTCGGTTTTTGCGTTTCATCTTTTTCAATGTATATGTAACCACGGAAATCCTGTTTCTTTAATTCGGCAAATATTCCGGGAAAATCTACTACACCGGTGCCGACAGTTACATCGAGAAGTTTAGGATTATTAAATGCTGCGATATCTTTCAGGTGTACGGCAAGAATGTGTCCTTTCAGTTTTTTAATAGCATCCAAAGGATTAATACCACTTTTTGGCCAGTGACCCAGATCTGCACAGGCCCCGAAATTCGGGTGATCTTTAATGGCTGCGAGGACAGAATCAGGATGCCAATATGCGCTAACACCTTTCCAATGTTCGTGAATTGCCACTTTCATTCCATATACACCTGCAAGACTATCAACACTCTTCCACATCGAGACAGGTGGCTCGGCAGTTACAAATTTCACCCCGAAATTTTTAGCAATTTCAAACTCCTTTTTCCAGGAATCCACTGTTTTGCCGCCTCCAATGTAAATGGATTCGATTTTGATGCCTTTTTCATTAACCAACTTCTTTAATTTTTTTATTCCCGAAGGTGATAATTGTGAAATCAGGCTATCCTTTAAATCCGGACCTGATTTGTGAAAAGTCATTCCCTCTATATAATGTAGACCGGCGCTGTCCACTTTTTGGATTGCGTCCGGGAAATTAACCGTGTGGAAGGTATACATCGCAACGCCTAATTTCCAATCGTCGGTTGCATTGGTCTTCCGTTGAGCGAAGGAGCTGGAAATAACAAATACCAACAGGAATGTAATAAAAGAAGAACTTGATTTCATAATCGGCGATCAGGGAATAATGGTTTTTTCAAATCTAGTTATAAATAAATTTTTATTTATAAAGAAGCTTGATTACCGCTTCGGGAAATGTAGCCAGGTGATAACATACAAAAATAAAAATTTGGTTTATCATCAAATTTAAAGCATTTTTAAAAATAGTATTTCGAAAATACCTCGATAATCTATTGTATTCACTCCAATTACCTAACTTAACCTATGATAATGAAAATTTGCCATTATTTTCTATTACTATTTCTATTTTCGAATTTAATAACACAGGCCCAGACGATTCCCACACCAAAGGAACATTTTGGATTCAATATCGGAGACGATTATCATCTGGCATCTTACACCCAGTCGGAGGCCTATTATTTAAAAGTTGCAGCGGCTTCTAACCGGGTAAAGGTGGTTGATATCGGATTGACCGAAGAAGGGAGGCATCAGTATATGCTGATCGTTTCGTCTCCTGAAAATCTTAAAAAGCTTGACCGTTACAAGGAAATTTCACAAAAACTGGCCCGTGCAGACGGCATCACTCCCGAAGCTGCCAAACTTTTGGCAAAGGAAGGGAAACCGGTAATCTGGATCGATGGCGGACTTCATGCTACGGAAACGGTTGGGGCGCATCAGCTGATTGAGACCTATTACCAGTTGGTTAGCAGAACTGATCCTGAAACAATGGCAATTCTGGATAATGTGATTATTCTTCTTTCGCAGGTAAATCCGGACGGGCAGGAACTGGTATCTAACTGGTATATGAAAGATGCGGATGAGAAAAAGCGCAACATGAAAATCCCAAGGCTCTATCAAAAATACGTCGGACATGATAATAACCGGGATTTCTACATGAACAACATGAAGGAAACCATTAACATTTCGCGTCAGCAATATATTGAATGGATGCCTCAGATTATTTACAATCACCATCAGACCGGGCCCGACGGAAGTGTACTGGCTGGTCCGCCTTACCGGGATCCGTTCAACCACGTTTTTGATCCGATGATTATTACCGGTCTGGATGCTGTTGCGGCTGCGATGATCAACCGTCTGAATATGGAAGACAAACCAGGTTATACGCGTTTATCGGGTTCCAACTATTCGACCTGGTGGAACGGCGGACTTCGTACTGCACCTTATTTCCATAACCAGATAGGGATTTTGACGGAAATTATCGGAGGACCTACGCCATCAAAAATTCCATTGGTTCCTGAAAGACTGATTCCTGATAACTCCACACCTTTTCCGGTGACACCGCAGGATTGGAAATTCAGACAATCCATTGATTATTCGGTTTCACTTAATTATGCTGTTTTTGATTTTGCGAGAAGATCAGGTGATGAGTTGCTTTATAATATTTACAAAATGGGAAAAAATGCCATTGACCGAGGAAATATGGATCACTGGACAATGCTTCCAAAATATTCTGCATCGGTAACATCGGCTTATGAGGCAGATAAAAAGGTTGTAAAAAAGGATACCGCAGCAGCAAAAAGAGATTCCTTGCTGGCTTTAAGAAGCGATGAATATGGGCCGGGAGCTGGCGTTCCCGTCAGGTTTTTTGATGCAGTTTATAAGGATCCGGCGCTGAGAGATCCGCGTGGTTATATCATTACCACACAGCAGCCTGATTTTTCAACGGCAGTTAAATTCCTTAATTCATTGATCAAATCAGGGATACAGGTTCATATTGCCACAGCTGATTTCACGGTTGAAGGGAAAAAGTATCCTGCCGGATCTTACGTTGTTAAAACAAATCAGGCTTTCCGTCCGCATGTACTGGATATGTTTGAGCCTCAGGATCACCCGAATGATTTTCAATATCCGGGCGGACCTCCCTTAAAACCTTATGACGTGGCCGGTTGGACACTTGCCTATCAAATGGGTGTAAAGTTTGACCGTATTTTAAATGGATTTGAAGGCCCATTTGCAGCAGTTCCTTATGGCGAACTTCAAAAACCAAAAGCTGATAAACTGGCTGATGCCAAAGCCGGTTATATTTTAAGCAGCCAGAATAATGATACATTCACGACGGTGAACAATTTATTAAAGGCAAAAGTACCTGTTTCCAGAATCACAGAAGCTTCTGGTTCAGTTCCGGCGGGGTCATTTTTAGTTGGGGCAAAAGGAAAAGCAATTCTTGAAAAAGCTGCAACGGATTATGGGATCAAGGTGATTTCGGCATCATCTAAGCCGGGTAAAACAACACCAATCTCACCTTCCAGAATCGCACTTTTTGATCAGTATGGCGGTTCGATGCCATCGGGATGGGTTCGTTGGCTTTTGGAACAAAATAATTTTGCTTTCACAGTGATCTATCCAAAAGATATTGACTCGGTTGATCTTCATTCCAAATATGATGTGATACTGTTTATGGGAGCTGGCATTCCTGCGGTAACGGCTAAAACCGCTGATCTTGCAAAGAGGTCAAGAGACCCGAAAGCAGCAGAAATTCCGGCAGAATTCCGCCCCTGGCTTGGATTTCTGACAGCAGAAAAATCAATTCCTGCCTTAAAGAAATTTATGGAAGATGGCGGTTCTGTCGTAACCGTGGGAAGCAGCACTTCGCTGGCTTACCACCTTAAACTGCCTGTGCATAACGCACTTGTTGAAATGAATAAAGGTGAAGAAAAACCGTTGCCGGGTGATAAATATTACATCCCGGGAAGTATTTTACAGGTTGCGGTTGATACGACAAATAAAGCAAACTGGGGTATGGCTTCAACTGCGGATATGGTTTTCAGCAGTAGTCCGGTTTTCAAACTCGATCCGGATGCAGCTTTGAAAGGCGTTAATCCGCTGGCCTGGGTTTCAGGTAAAAAAGCACTTCGCAGTGGATGGGCATGGGGGATTTCTTATCTGGACGGCGGTGTGGTTGCTTTTGAAGCCAAAGTAGGGAAGGGGAAACTCTATGCTTTCGGACCGGAGATTATTTTCAGAGCACAGTCGCACAGCACTTTCAAACTTTTGTTTAACGAGCTTTATAAATAGTCGGTGATTACTGGTTATCTCTCAACTTTTGTCTCAAAAAAACTAGTAACATGGGCATATTATCACAGCAGGAAGCAAAGAAAATTATAGATAAAGTTTTGTCTTTTTCGAAAGCAGATGAAATGAGCGTGAGTCTGAGTGGGGAAAATGTCGGTAACATTCGTTATGCCAGAAATGCGGTAAGTACAAGCGGTGATTCCAGAAATGTTTCGCTGGCTGTGACGGCGGTTTTTGGTAAAAGAACCGGAACGGCAACAATCAATGAATTTGATGAAGAATCCATAAAAAAAACGGTTGCCAGAGCAGAAGAACTTGCCAAGCTCGCACCGGAAAATCCGGAATACGTCAGTATGTTGGGACCCCAGAAATATCCGGAAACCAAATCATTCGCTGACAGTACTGCCAACATTGACCCCGATAAAAGAGCACAAATCGCCCTAGACAGTATTGATCTTTGCAGAAAAAAATCAGTGGTTGCAGCCGGTTATCTGGAAGATTCTGCCGGATTCAAAGCGATTGGCAATAGTAAAGGACTGTTTGGATATTACAAAACGACATCGGTAGATTACTCCATCACGGTTCGGACGGAAGATGCAAAAGGTTCCGGTTATGTGGTTCGTGATTTTAATGACGTTTCAAAATTAAACAGTGCCTCATTGACCCAGACCGCACTGCAAAAAGCGATGGCTTCCACAGCAGCCCAGGCTATTGAACCGGGAAGGTATACCGTCATTCTGGAACCTACTGCGGCGGCGGAGCTAATGCGCAATATGATGTCCAACATGGACGCCAGAAGTGCTGACGAGGGGAGAAGTTTTCTATCAAAAAAAGGGGGTGGAAACCGTGTTGGAGAAAAACTTTTTGATGAGAGAATAACGATTTATTCTGATCCGATGGATGCCGATATTCCCGGAACTCCATTTGTTCTTGGCGACAATACGGTCGACGGAAGAGCACAGGAAAAGGTGGTGTGGATTGAAAAAGGGGTTGTCAAAAACATGTTTTATTCCCGTTTTTGGGCTGAGAAAAAGGGTGTCAAAGCCATTGCCGCTCCTTCAGGATTTATCTTTGAAGGAGGTACAGAATCGATTGCTGATCTGATTAAAAGTACGCAAAAAGGAATACTGGTAACAAGATTCTGGTATATCCGCGATGTAGATCGCCAGACGCTTTTGTATACGGGACTAACCCGTGACGGTACCTTTTATATCGAAGATGGTAAGATCAAATTTCCGGTCAAAAACTTCCGGTTTAACGAAAGTCCTATTGTGATGCTCAATAATATTGAGGCCATGGGAAAACCTATGCGCTCGGGTGGTAACATGATCCCACCAATGAAAATTCGCGATTTTACATTTACAAGTTTGTCGGACGCTGTTTAATTGATGATCAAAACGAACATCAATTTTATTTTTCAACCTCAAATAAAACAATGTTTTGAATAGAAGAGATTTTATCCAGCAAGCAAGTATCGCGGCCGGCGCTTTTATAATTCCTGTACTTACACCTGGTGGAAGATTAGTGGCCAGTGAAGTATTACTGGAACCGGGACTTGATGTAAATATCAAAAAAAGACTGGCAGATGCCGGACTGAATGCCGCAACGGCAAAAGGCGCATCTTATGCAGATATCAGAATTGGAAGGTATTTGAACCAGTTTGTCATTACCCGTGAGGACAAAGTTCAAAGTATTGTGAATACGGAATCGTATGGAATAGGCGTGCGGGTGATCGTAAACGGCTGTTGGGGTTTTGCTTCGTTGGGAGAGGCAAAAACGGAAACAGAAGTTGCCAAAACGGCTGAAATTGCCGTGGCAATTGCCAAAGCGAACGCCAAACTTTTAGCTGAACCAGTTCAGCTGGCCGCGCAAAAAGGTTTTGGTGAAGTGAGCTATAAAACGCCAATAATCAAAAATCTGTTTGAAGTGCCGATCAAAGAAAAAGTGGATCTTTTAATGGCCGTAAACGGGGCAGCGCAAAAAAACGGGGCAGATTTTGTGAATTCACAATTGTTTATGGTGAACGAACAGAAATATTTCGCTTCCACAGATGGCTCTTATATTGATCAGGATATTCACCGGCTTTGGCCAACCTTCACGGTTACCGGAATTGATAAGGCCAGCGGTCAATTTCAAACCAGAAATTCATTGGGAACAGCCAAAGCGATGGGTTACGAATACCTGGAAAGCAAACCAGCCGATCGTATAACCGGCAGAAAAACGACTTTGTTTAACAGCCGTTATGACATGATCGATGACGCTACTTTGGCGGCTGTCCAGGTCAAGGAGAAAATAAAAGCGAAATCCGTAGAGCCTGGAAAATACGATCTGGTTCTGGATCCCACGCATCTTCGATTAACGATTCATGAATCTGTCGGTCATGCAACGGAACTTGACAGGGTTTTAGGATATGAAGCAAATTTTGCCGGTACTTCTTTTGCAACAATGGACAAATGGAAATCCAAAAACTTTAATTATGGAAGCAAGATTGTAAACTTTTTTGCAGACAAAATCCAGCCAGGTTCTATGGGCGCGGTAGGTTGGGATGATGAGGGTGTGAAAAGTAAAAAGTGGGATTTGATCAAAGACGGAATTTTGGTGAATTATCAGGCGACACGCGATCAGGTGCATATGATCGGGGAGACGGAGTCACATGGATGTTCATATGCTGACAGTTGGAATTCTGTTCAGTTTCAAAGAATGCCGAACGTCTCACTTGCTCCGCAGAAAGAGAAATTGTCTTTTGAAGAAATGATAAAGGATGTTAAAAAGGGAATTTATATTGTCGGTTACGGCTCCTTCTCAATTGATCAGCAGCGATACAATTTCCAGTTTGGCGGACAGCTTTTCTATGAAATTAAAAATGGAGAGATTGTCGGGATGTTGAAAGATGTGGCCTATCAGTCAAATACGCAGGAATTCTGGAACAGCTGTGTAAAGATTTGTGACGATAGTGACTTTCGGGTGGAAGGATCTTTTTTCGATGGAAAAGGCCAGCCGTCACAAAGCAGTTGTGTTTCTCATGGTAGTTCTACTTCAAGGTTTGATGGAGCAAATGTGATCAATACGGCAAGAAAAGTCTGAGAAAAGCAATGGCTAAAGCCCGGGAAGTCCTGAGCTCCTGACCACCCAGGGTTGAAACCCTGGGTTAATTTTTAGACCAGATCCTGGACCATGTGGTTTCACTATCAGATTCAAAGCTGTCTGTGAATAATCTTAATCCTGATTACAAATCACTATCCCTGGGTCGAAATCCTGGGTAGGTTTTTAGAGCAAATCGCGGGGCCTAAGGTTTTACTATCGGGTTTTGGAGTTGCTAAGAAAAAAATAATCTCCTGATCTCTAATACTAATCCAGGGTTTCAACCCTGGGTATCAGAGTCACCCGAATACTGCCGGCTTCAGCCAAAGCCTTAGTCTGAGTTGATCTTTTTCAATTCAATATCTCTTAACAAGACATCAACAAGTTTTACCCTAGGTCGAAATCCTGGGTTAGTTTTACACCAAATCGCAAGACCCAGTTACTATCGGGTTTTGGAGTTGCTAAGAAAAAAATAATCTCCTGATCTCTAATACTAACCAAGGGTTTCAACCCTGGGTATGAGAGTCACCCGAATACTGCCGGCTTTAGCCAAAGCCTAAGTCTGAATTGATCGTTCCCAATTCAAAATGTTCGAAAAAGATTTCAGCAAGTTTTAATAAAGACTTTAGAAACATTGTTTTATAGTAATAATCCGGTATCACGTAAGTTACAGGATTTTATAAAGTGAGCAGTTAATTTATTTTTACTATTTGATTAACACCTTAAAGTGCAAAAAATTAAAATCAACATATGAATTATTGAAGCAAAAGATCTTAAAAAAAATTTTATGTAAATGATTGATTACCAATTATTAATCTTTTTTGTTTTAAAAAAATTGTTAAGTGTATTACCGTTAAATAAGTTATCCATTGCCGGTTACTAAATAATTGATAGACTTGTAACACAAAGTCCTCCTTTATCAATCGTAAGTGCAAATGCCGGCCCTGAAAAAGCTGGCATTTTGTTTTAGCATTGTTTTCTGAACAATAAGCAACTGTTACTACCGAGTTTTTTTATTATATCTGAATTTATGGTTTGTGTTTTTCCATTTTAATTCTGGCATACCAACTCTGGATAGGTGAGTCTTCCTTCAATAAATAACACCATAAGAAAATAAACTATTTAATTAGTTGTTAGAACTAATTAAATAGTAGTATATTTGACACATCTATTTAAGACTTGTTTAAGTGCAAAACAAATGAAAACACTAACTCGTGCAGAAGAGGAGGTAATGCGGATATTGTGGCATCTGAAAAAAGCATTTGTCAAAGATATAATTGCTGAAATGAAAGCGCCGGTACCTGCTTATAACACGATTTCAACAGTGATTAGAATTCTTGAAAAAAAGGAGGTTGTAGGTTACAAACCTTACGGAAATACCCATCAATATTATCCTTTGATATCTGAGGAAGAATATAAACGTCACGAAGTAAAGGAAATCATGGCCAGCTATTTTGACAACTCATTGCCAAACATGGTTTCATTTCTGGTGAAGGATAATGATCTCAATGTCAGCGATCTGGATGAACTGCTAAAATTAATAAAGGAACAAAAAAGCAATAAATAAAACGGACTTGGTGATGGAAAATCTGATTTATCTGGCAAAAGTTAATTTATTCTGGATCATTCTTTATGCATGTTTCTGGTTGTTTTTTCGGAGACAAACGTTTTTCTTTCTTAACAGATCCTACCTTTTGGGGAGTTTGTTCCTGGCCATGTTTCTTCCATTAATCAAGATACCTGAAACGGCTACAAAAGAGATCCCGCCAGTCGTATATAGTATATCGTTAAACCCTGTTCTGCCAAATGAAAGTCAGATTTCCAGTCAGTATATGGATTGGTCACTGATTATTTTTGTGATCTACCTTGCTGGTGTAGCAATCATGACATTTTATATGTTTCGCGGGTTTACTAATCTGTTTTCATTTATCAAAAAAGGAGAGGCCACTAAGTTTGATGATCATACCTTAATCTTATTGCCGGAAAGCATAAATGAAAGGAGCAGGATAGGTTCCTTTTCATTTTTCAAGTGGTTAATTATTAGTCAGGATGATTACGAAAATTGTCTGGAAAATGTGCTCAGACATGAGTTGGTGCATATCAGGCAAAAACATAGCATTGATATCATTTTCGTAGAGTTATTGAAAATTTTATTCTGGTTTAATCCGGCGCTTTGGCTTTATAAAATTTCGATGCAGCAGGTTCATGAATTTCTTGCCGATGCACCAGCGACTGATCGGGAAGAGTACGCTACTTTTCTTATTTCCTACTCGTTTAATGCGCCGGTTCAGTCTTTATCCAATCCATTTTTTAATTCATCATTATTAAAAAGCCGCGTAAAAATGATTTTTCAAAACCGTACACCACGTTGGTTAGTGAGCAAATATATGTTGGTTTTACCGGTCCTGGGTTTGATCATCATTCTCACAGCTGCCAGAGAACATTTGACACAAATTCCAGATTTCAGTAAACAATTATTGGAAAGTCGCAGTGCAGAAATTGTTGGTTATTTAACTGATAATCAACATGAATCAAAACAGTCACTAACAAATAGAAGGTATGAAAGTTTGATATCACCAAAAAATGATTCGGTACCCGGAAAACTTGTTCCGGATAGAAATGCTTATTTTGGAAACAGCTTTCGACAGACCGAAAATTATTTTTATTCTCAAATGAAATATCCGATCGATGCGCTGGCTGCTGATATACAAGGGAAAGTAAGGGTAGCCTTTACGGTAGATGAAAATGGAAATGTGCGTGATGTAGAAATTGTGGAAGGACTGGGTTATGGCATTGATGAAGAGGCTTTGCGAGTTGTAGGAAATATGCCCAAGTGGCATTGTGCTATCAAAAACGGAAAACCGATCGCTATAAGAATTACCATGGGAATCGATTTTTATCCTGCTCTTGCGGGAGGGAGAAGGAAATCGGATATTGAAATTAGAAATGAATATTACAATGTTGCTCCAAAGGTTGCAACACTGGATGTTCCACTTCAGACTATTTCAGGAATTGGTAAGTTTTTAAAAAAATCAATCGACTTTTCGGAAGATAATCCACCGAAAACGAATGCTTTATTATATGGCGGTTTTTCATTCAGTGGGGCACGATTGTCAATTAAAGGAATCGATTCGTTACAAAGGGGGAATTGATGATTTATTAATGTTAATAATTGATTTATAGTCTATAATAAAATATATTCAACAGAATCAAACTGCTCGGGCCTTACATTCCGTAAAACCTGAGCAGTTTAGAATTCGTTGCTACGAAAATTTCTCACTTAAAGTCTGATTTGATATTTAATCAGTAAGTGAAAAATTTTTAGATCATTCACGTATTTGTGAATGTATTTATCAGCCGACATTCAGATATTCTCCTGCAAGTGTTTCCTGGATTTCCAGGATTCTTCTCCGTGCGATTGGCAATTGTTTCCCTCCGTTAAGTATCACCTTATCAGGATTAACACGTTCCACCAGGTGCATTGGATTGATCATGTAGGATTTATGGATTCTGAGAAATCCGGCATCCAGGATTTTCTGGATAGCTTTCATTGTCTTTGAAATAAGATAACGTTTGCCCTGTGTTGTGTATACGTAAGTGTAATTTCCATCTCCCTGAAGATAAACGATCTCGTGGAATTCCAGGAAAAGTATTTTACATCCCAAATGGACATTGATTACATTTCCCGGTTTCTTGCCTGCCGAAATGGTCAGATTTTCAAAAGGTTGGTTCAATAATGTTTTCATCACGTTGTAAAGGTTAAGACCCATTTTGAGGGCCGGGTTAATAAAAATTTCTGATCTCAATAGTGCTTTGGAAAATGAATTAAATCTGTAAGCTCAACCTTCTGTCAGAAGGGTACTAGCTTAGTCGGGATAGTATCGGTGGCGGGTAACAGGAATCAGGTTTTATTTTTAAAAACTTTCCGGAATCAATTCACGGCGGTTGGGAGCATCTTCTCATGCGGATATTTTTTCTCAATAAATCCTGGCTGTAAAAGTTTTTTCCTTGGAAACATCTGTCTGACATCAGTTCCATATGGATAAGTGGAATGGTATAGATTTTTCTATCTCTCAGCCAGTCAGTTGAAAAATATTCTGAATCATTTCAAACTTTTTTGAAATGCACTGCATAAATCCAGCCCTGAGCTGCGTATCTGCTAATGTTATCATTATGTAATCAATGATTCTGACCGAAATTTTACTCCATTTAAACGGTTAACATTGAACAGAAATACCAACACTCGGCTTATGAAATTAACTGAACTTTCTTTGCAGCGTTATTTTCCCTGGTTGCTTGCAACAGGTATTTTGCTGAATATGCCCGGCTTATGGCTGGATGTGATGGAACCTGATGGAGCTTTGTACGCAACAATTGCCAAACATATCGTACTTCATAATGATTGGGTAAACTTATTCGGAGACGGGCACGACTGGCTTGATAAACCCCATTTTCCTTTTTGGATGGCGGCAATCAGTTATAAAATATTGGGAATCAATGGTTTTTCCTATAAACTTCCGGCTTTCCTTTTCTGGCTTTTAAGTCTTTTTTACACCTACGTAACCGCCCGTGATCTGTTTAATAGTACCGTTGCAAAAATCTCGTTATTGCTTTATACCGTGGCGCTGCACAGTACGCTGGCTAATTTTGATGTGCGTGCAGAACCCTATTTAACTGCCTGTACAATTGCCGCCATATGGCATATGCTCAATATTTACAAAGGCAAACACTGGCTCCATATTGTCGCAGCGGCATTTTTTATCGCCTGTGCGGTCATGACAAAGGGAATTTTTATTCTGATTACCATAGGATCTGGATGGTTTATTTTCCTTGTGATCACAAAACAGTGGAAGCAGTTTTTGAACTATCGCTGGTGGGTTATGATGGGCCTTTCGTTTGTTTTTATTCTGCCGGAATTATACAGTTTGTACGTCCAGTTTGACCTGCATCCGGAAAAAATTGTTTTTGGAAGGACTAATGTTTCGGGGCTGCGTTTCTTTTTCTGGGATAGTCAGTTTGGCCGGTTTTTTAACACCGGTCCAATCAAAGGAAGCGGAGATCTAAGTTTCTTTTTGCACACGACTTTATGGGCATTCCTGCCCTGGTCTGCCGGATTGGTTGGGGGACTGGTTTATTTATTCCGGTATGAAAAAGACACAAATTCTTCCCGCTGGATTCTTTATGGCAGTACGCTGGTTACGTTTTTGTTGTTTTCCTTATCCAAATTTCAGTTACCGCATTACATCGTAATTGAGTTTCCATACTTCGCCATAATCACCGCCTATTTCTTATATCAAAAGGCAAATGATCCGGTACTTAACTGGTTTGCAGGCATTCAAAGTGGATTATTGTACATTCTATGCGGTTTGATCCTGTATCTTTTTTATATCACCAATATACAAAATGCGTGGATAGGAGCTGTTTTAGCCGTTTCGATCGCGATAATTTCAGCTCTTTTTAAGGATAAGATTGTGCTGCGAAAAATACTTTTCAGAGGATATGCCACAGCTTTGATGTTGTATATTTTTCTATTTGTCTTTTTCTATCCTTTTTTGCTTCAATATCAGTCTGGTGCGAGTGCTGCAAAAATGATTTCACAAAATGATGACGACGTTCCCGTAGCATCCTACCATTCGTTTTCTTATGCATTCGAATTTTATGCACCGGCAGGTGTCAATCTCATCAAAACCACTGATCAGCTGGATGATTTTATTGATAAAAATCCGTGTTACTTATACACCTCGGCTGCTGTCGGCGATAGTTTGATCAGGTCCGGAATTGATGCAGAGATCGTTTCATCTTCCCAAAACTTCCATATTACAAAACTTAAAATGGGCTTTCTGGATCACAAAAAAAGAGGGAAGTCGCTTGAAACAAGGTATTTGCTATATATAAACGACGAATCAGTTTTGGATTGATATAATTGGTTTAAAATGAATAACCAATACCAACCCGGCCGCCCGCGTTGATCGTGCTTCGTCTGCTTCCATGGTCAGAACCTCCGGTGGCTATAAATGCATGACGTTCTATTAATGGATTGACAAAAATTGCGACATTTTTAAACCTGTATTTCAAACCGGCACCTAATCCGAAACCAATGCCGGATTGTTTGTTGATGTCATTATTCTTCCTGTTAATCTCGGTATCAATAAGTGCTCCTCCGTTAATAAACAGATATTTGAGAAAAGTCAGGTGAGCATATACAGGAATTGAAATCAGTTTAATACTCTGCGTCACATCCGGAATGACTACACCCGGGTTGTCAACATAATCGAGCTTGAATTTATAGTCAGAATATTCAATTCCGGTTTCAAGTGTGATGATTTTGTTACTCTTTAAATGGTACCTGATCCCAAAAGAATTTGAAGCTACCGGCCGATAACCTGCGCCGCCGTCTATGTGTCCGTTGTATATCGGTTCAGGATTAGATAGTGCATAAGTTAAAAATAATGTGTTTTTATTCTGAGCGAAACAGACAGAATTTAACATAACGATAATACTGATCAGGAAGAGGTTTTTCATGACTAATTGAGTAAAATTGAAGTGACTAATAATTGCGTTAAGATAATCTGTATCAATGACATTTTATCATTTTTCGCCACCAAAATTTTGTACTAATCTCCCATAGGGTGCCCGTTTTTCCTGGTAGGGTGCAGCGCTTAATCGTGCTGCGCAACCCAGATAAGTATAATGGGTATTTAAAAGGTTGGCGCGGTGCGGTGCAGATTCCATCCACTGGCGAACGCAGTAATGTGCATAGTCTGCATAGGTAAACGGCTGGCAAATTGTTTTTTCATCCAAATCAAGAAATTCGTAACGCCGCTCCCTGTTGTCCCAGTGAACCGCAAACCACTGTTTGGTGACCAACGTTTGATATTGGCCAATGTTTTCTCCTGTCCGCCTGAAACGATTGGTGATCAGTTCAATTCTCTTGGAAGCCGTCCTTTCAAAATTACTGTAAGGATTATTATGGTTGTAAAAGTTAAAGACAATCATGGAACGAGCATGATTGGACGAAGAAAGATATAAACTGAAATCATAAGTAAATATTGGTATTCCGTTTTTCCGACGGGCTTCGTTACTGGCCTGGAAAATGGCCGCATCGAGCAGTAACGTGTCCGGCGCGGTTAGGGGAATGATCTGCTGCAACTTTGGCAAGGCAAAAAAATCTTCATCGGTCATTCCGTAATACCCAAGCTTGCCACTGTTGAGGAGCGCATACACATCCAAAAACATTCCAAAGATTAGAAAATATCTCATGGGCGGCAACCTTTAAGTTTACCAAATTTATTGATTTTGTTTTGTAAAATAATGCGATAGTTATATATAATTTTATCAAAAAGAAAAGCAGTGATAAACGGATTTATCACTGCTTTTCAATATTTATTGCCTTAAATCTTTCCTGATTTATTTGGCAGGAGTAATGACAATATTCCGATATTCAACCGGACCATGATCTCCCTGGATCAATAACGGACCAGGTTCTCCTTCGTTGCTATCCAAAGCACCACCAGTGATACCAGGAATTTCCTGATTTGTAATCACAGTTTTGCCGTTAACAGCCAGCGTCAGCATTCTGCCGACAAGTGTCAGGTCAAAGGTCTGCCATTCGCCTGGCTCTTTTGCCATCATTTCACTTGGACTGATAAATCCATATACCGCTCCCAATTGATCCACGGCTGGTTCCAAACCTTTGCCATCGGTAACCTGCATTTCATAACGGCCTCTCAGATAAACACCACTGTTGCTTCCCTTTGGGATACGGAATTCAACGTGTAATTTGAAATCACCATATTTGGCATCTGTGATCAGGTTAGCTCCTGATTTATCGCTTTTCAAAATACCATCTTTCGCAACCCATTGATTTGTTCCTTCTGCATGCCATCCTTTTATTTCATTTCCACCTGTCAATGGAATTGCTTTTCCCCAGACAGGTTGTGTTGTTTTGCGCAGAGAAGGCGCGCGAACGCCCGTCCAGCTATATGTTTTACCATCAACGGTATTCATAGTTCCGGTAAGTTTTTCGCCAGAAAGTGTGCCTTCAACCGTCAGATCTTTATCTCCTTTTTCCCACTGGGGAGGAATGGCGAAGGATAATTTTCCGTCTTTAAAATGAACTTCCGAGATAGGGCGGGCGCTTCCTGAGAAGCCAACAAATTGTCCGATTAAAGTATGATTTCCCGAATGTCTTACTTCGAGCCAGGATGGGGAAGGTTTCCCTGCCACGTCAACGGTAATATCCCAACGCCCTTCGAGCGGGGATGCAAGCGGTTTTACAAGATTACTGGCCATAGCCGAACCTGCGGCGATAAGCAATGAAAGCACCGGAAGTAAAAAGTGCCGGGAAAGATTTTTGGGGTTTGTCAGGAATATTTTGCTCATAAATTTTTAAGAAGATTATAAGCTCACAATTTACCTATAAATCTGAAATAAATCGATTTTTGTGCCAATTGCCGGAACGGGTTCTTAAAGTTGAACTCAATTTTATTAATATTTGACAAAAAACTAAATAACTTACGGTTAATTAAAAGATTTTAACGGGGTTCATATGAACCAGATGCAGCTCCCACAGCAAGGCGCGATTTGGGAATCATATCTTGAAGCCGGGAAACCGCGGTAAGTTATTGATTGATGCTGAGGGTGAAATTTTTCAGCCCGATGCGTCGGGACACTCACCAGGCAAGGTAACCTCAGAAATAAAGACACTTTTGAACCAGAATAGGTTAGTAAGCAAATAAAAAACAGGTTTCGGATTTAAGCCGAAACCTGCAATCGTTTTTGATCACCCACCGCCAACCTTTGCCTGCTCGGGCAATTCGTTATATCCGCCGGACCGGTCATTCATTCCTTCGTCACTTTTCACACTGTCAGTTGGAGTGTCTGCGTTTTCAAGAAATGATTTCAAGTTTTCCAGAGCGGTTTTCCAGGCATCCTGATGGGGTAGTGCTGCCTCTTCTCCTGGTAATCCTTCCTGTTTTATATGAAGAATGCTTCCGGAATCAGTGTTTTCAAAGCGAATGGTCAACAGGTATTTTTCATCGGGAAGTTCATTTGAAAAATCCCAGTTCCAGCTGTAAACCAGGTTCTCATTTAGTTTTACTTCCTGATACTTTCCGGTTACACGAAATTCACCTTTTTCAAAATCATAGGTAATTTCTCCGCCTTCCTCCACAATATTATGGACTTCTGACAAAGAATCTCCCATCGGATGCCACCATTGTTTTAACTTATCGGCAGCGGTCCAGGCTTCAAAAAGGATTTCAGCTGACACCGAAAAATCCTGACTGAATTCAATACTGTATTCGTTTTCTTTGATTTCCATAATTGACACATGTTAAATTAAATCTCTGTCTAACAGGATCATCGAAATTCTCCTGGCAACCGATCACCTATAATAAGCATGCCTCGAAAATCCTTGATCGTCAATTAAATTCTGTTTAAAATCAAAAAGGCTCTGACGTGCGCCAGAGCCTTTTTACTATGCTATATTCTCAGAAGTAATCCGAATTTGTTGTTTACACCAATAAATCTTCGCAAAACTGTATCTGGAAGGAGTAAATTATAAGTATTTTTCATACCTAAGCTTACCCACATTCCTGACTGCATTTGCTTCGATTATTTTTTATCGATGCTTTTCAATTTTAGCTCAACAATGTTTGCTTTTTGAATAGCAGTTTTTGTTGATTCTGCTGATAAACTAACACGTTGTGGTGCCGGACTATCCAAAACTGGAAGTGAAGCAGGCAATACTTTATTTATCAGCGTAACTTTTGATTTTTCTTCGTTTGAAGCAATAGCACTTGTTGCGATAGTCAATGCCAATAGGATCAGAGCTATCATTATGTTTGCATTTTTCATAGATAATTATTTTTACAACTTTTTCTGTTGTTCTTGTTTTTATTACGACACAAATATAATACATATATTTATAATATGTACATATGATGCAAGTTACGCATATTAAGGTACCTCACATTATCGTAAGTTTCCTGCCGGATAACGATTTTTGTATACGAAAAATATAGGATTATTTAAATATTGAAATCTGAATTGTAACCAATTTCCGTAAATGTGCGCCTAATAAGATTTTGACCCGTTCGGCGCAAAGCAATGATCTTATCACAAATAAATCGCGTTCAATACTTTATATCGATAATGGGTAATTTTTTAAAATTTTATTCTGAATGTATTTTGTCAAGAGGCCTTTTTGGGGCATTTGCCCAATATTATTTCCCAAGCCTTGAAAAATATTTTTAAAATAATTTAAAATATTTTTTGATACGGCTTAAAGAATCGCTTCCTAAACGATAAAATGGCTCATGGCAAAGTCTGATGACAAAGCAATGCGGGAAAAAAAATCTTAATGAGTATGGTGATAGAGACGTACTTCGTCGAGGTCCATCTGTTTTTCACGTTTTTTCAAAACGTCCTCATCGAAGTAATTCTCTTTTCTCATCCGTGATAATTCCGCCCTCAGATTTCTTAGAATGTTATTGGTTACGTGGCCAAAGCGATCGACATTTCTTATGTCGGGCTTGTCTGATGCCAAAATCTGGGAATGAAGTAAAAGATCTCTTTCAAGTTCCAGTTTAAACCTTTGCAGCATTTCGTTTTCAGCTACATCGCAGGTGTAATTTTCATTGAGTTCTTTCAGCGCAATAGCCAGAAGACGCTTGTTAATATCAGCTTCCTGAACTGAATTTGGTATGACTGGCTTTTCTTCATCAAACTTCAAAAAACGTACTAAAAATGGCAGCGTGATTCCCTGAAAAACGAGCGTAACCAAAATGACGGTGAAGGTGATGAACAAAATTAAATTGCGTTGTGGAAAAAGCTGTCCATCGTTTAATACAATAGGTAGCGATAGGGCAGAAGCCAGGGAAACCACGCCGCGCATTCCCGCCCAGCTTATTACAAACACACTTTGCCAACTCTGTTTAACTGCCTTGGTCCTGATTTTCGAACTTAGCCAACCCGGAACGAAAGATGTGAAAAAAAGCCATAACATCCGGACGATGATGGTTAACAGACTAATCACAACAGCATATTTCAACGCTTCGGTGATGGAGTAACCTTGCAGACCGGCTACAACAAGTGGCAATTGAAGTCCGATCAATATAAAAACAAGACCATTTAAAATGTACACAATAACAGAACCTACGGCGGCTGAATGCATCCTGGAAATAGCGTAATTGTGCAATTTTACAGATTTGGATGACATGAATAATCCTCCGCTGACTACGGCCATAACGCCTGAATATCCATAATGTTCCGCCACCAGATACATAAAATAAGGGGCAATGATTTCAAGTGTTGCGTCCATACTTGGTGTTGTCGGCAGGTAGCGGTGAATGAAATAGAACAAGGCGGCAAATGCGATCCCGATGACAATACCCATAAATCCTACTACAATAAAAGCTGCGGCAACTTCTTCTTTTACAAAGCGGCCGGTGAGTACAGCTTCCAATGCAAAGCGAAAAACGATCAAACTCGCAGCATCATTCAGCAGACTTTCACCTTCCAGTATCGTAACCGTTTGGCGGGGGACTTTCATATCCTGTAAAACAGAATTGGCAGCAATTGCGTCTGGTGGGGAAATAATTGCTCCAAGAAGTAACCCGAGCGGCATTGTAAAGCCAGGAATAAAAGCGTTGGAAAAATAAGCAACGATGCAGGAGGTAAATAAAACAAGCCCGAAAGCAAGCATTACTATGGATCGTTTCCACTTCCAGAAATTATTCCATGGCGTGTTCCAGGCAGCCTGATACAATAACGGAGGCAGTATGACCATGAAAACCCAATCGGCCGATATTTTGAAGTGCGGCACGCCGGGTATAAACGTGATAAGCAGTCCGGCTATAACCAAAAAAATCGGATAGGATATTTTCAGCTTTTGGCCTAACATAATCATCATAGAAACTGCAAAAAGCAGCAATAGTGTAATCAAAAGATTTTCGTGAAGCATATTCAGATTGATACGGTTTAGCGTAAATCTTTTCCATGATGCATGTTTTTATGGATTGAAAAATTTGATAATTATTATTTTCAGGCTTCTGCTCTTTTCTTAATCAGATAATCTGAAAACTGTTTTACGGTTTGTAGTTCCTGATATTCTTCATCGGGAATGGCGATTTTGAACATATCTTCCATTTGCAAAACCAGGTCAACAGTATCGAGACTATCCAGCCCCAGATCTTTTGATAAATTCGATTCGTCTTTAATAGATGTAAACGGAAGGCCGGAGTTGGCCGCAAACAAAGCTCTGAGCTGATCATTCATGTGAAATTATTTTTATTTTATGGAGGAAAAATTTCCAGGTAAAATTATCTCATCAGGATATCAGGCTTTTTTTGGTTTAATTGATAACGATCTCTTCGGTGTTAAGCTGTGCCAATCGGCTTGCGTATAGGTAATACTTCCAAGCGCATTTGAATGTTGCAGGTTTGGTGAAATTTAAGATTCCTTAACATTAAACCTGACTTTTAGCTATGATTATCTAACTAAATTTAGAAGTAGTTGTAAATTTTGAAGAATTTCGAAATTTATTTGGACGAATTTAAAATAAGGACAAACTTGTAGACATTAATTCAATTTGGAATGATTAAATCTGAATATTTGATCATTCTTTTTTTGACAGAACTTATTGAACTGCACGGTCTGACGTCCTATGAAAAGCAAATATACTTTTAGAAAACTTGTCAATGATCTCCATCTATGGGTGGGACTTCCAAGTGCAATTATACTTTTCATCATGTGTCTGACCGGCACTATCTATGCTTTCAGAGTTGATATTACCCATTTTCTGGATACTGATAAATTTACCATAACACCCGGAAATAGAAGTCTGATGCCGCTGGCTTCACTGACGGCTAAGGTAGAGGCGGAGATAAAGGGAAAAATCAGTAACATACAGATTCCCGAAAATAAATCAGAAGCCTGGACTTTTGCACTGAATATTCCGGAAAAGGGCGAAAAAAAAGAAGCTCAGCAAAAAGACAAGACTTCTAGAACTGCCGGAAAAAAGGAAGAGCCGAAATTGAAATCGGTTAGTTATTTTGTTGATCCATATAACGGAAAAATAATAGGAGATGCCCAGACATCCTCGTTCACATTTTTTGCAACGACATTAAAGATTCACAGATGGCTTTTGCTGGATAAAAAAATCGGTGGGGTAATATCAGGCACTGCTGCCCTGATGATGATTTTCCTTCAAATTTCCGGATTGATTTTATGGTTTCCGGCCAAAATTAAAAGCTGGAAAAAGTCACAAAGCTGGTCTGCCGGATTTAAGGTGAAAACGGATGCCAGTTTTAAAAGGGTCAATTTTGATCTGCACAAAACGCTGGGATTTTATGCTTTCTTCTTCGTTACCATTATGGCGATAACCGGCCCATATTTTGCCTTTGACTGGTACAAAGAGGGATTTATTAAGGCAATGGGTGTTGAAAAGAAAGAAAATCCGGTTTCAAAAGTCGAAGAAAATAGCATTGCTGTGCCTCTGGAAACTGTGATAGCCAATGCGAATAACTTTTACACCTATCCGGGAAACATACGTATCAATATGCCCTCAGACTCCCTGGGAGTCTATGCGGTGCTAAAAAGCCAAAGTGGATTTTTTACACTTGCCGCCATCGACCGTGTTTATTTTGATCAATATTCCGGAAGTATGGTCAGGTTGGAAAAGTATTCGGAAAAACCTTTTGGCGAAAAAATTACATCGTCAGTAAAGTTTATCCATACCGGAGAATTGTTTGGAACTTTCTCAAAACTGCTTTATTTCATCGCATGTCTGCTTGCTACTTCATTGCCGGTTTCCGGCTTTTTGATATGGTACAACAGAGGTAAAAAGAAACCTGAAAAAGTAAAAACCAGATCAAAAGTGCTGGCGGGCCAGGTTTAATTGATCTGGTTTTCTGAAAATCTTTTAAGGCTGATTCGATACCGGATTGGCCTTATTTAATTTGTCTTCCTCAAATTCCTGAATGGCAGGTTTAGTATCCGGATGGCTGTCATCGTCGCCCAGGACCATACCCCAGGGTTTTAAACCTTCAACACGGTCAAATATAACTTTAACGATTGCAATAACGGGAATGGATAAAAACATACCTGTAATACCCCAGATCATCTCTCCAAGCACAAGCCCAATCAGCGCGACGAGTGTATTTATTTTCACTTTTGAACCTACAATTTTAGGCATAATATAATTGCTGTCGATCAGATGTATGACCACAATTGCGGCTATTACAAATAATATATGACTGGAAGTTGAAGTCGCAAAAGTGATCAGAATGGCAAGCAGCAAGGCTGTCAGGATTCCGATGTATGGTATCAGATTGAAAATCCCGGTGATCAGCCCCAATAAAAAGCCATATTTTATTCCAAGAATTGTAAATGCAGCGACCGAAAGCCCGGTTACTATCATCATTTGAAGAAATAAACCAACGATATATTTTTTGACTATATACTGAATCTGACTCACAACATCGTAAACTACGATGCTTTGTTCCTCGCTAAATAAAGAGACGATGAACCTGAGTAGTAAACGTCTGTGAAGCAGGATGAAGAAAGTATATAGAAAGGTAAAAAGTAAAAACAGCAAAATAGAGGATACGGAAAGCAGGGTATGCCCAAGTAGCGTTGTACCGGTATTCAAAGCTTTATCTGTAGAGTCGTTGATATAACTCATCTGCTGCTCGCTGTCCACATGGAATCGCATCGAAATCCATTTTTGCAAATCCTCAGTGCCGGTAAGTACCTGCTGCTTGAAAGCAGGCCAATCCTGCGCCAGTGCTGTTAGCTGTGATCCAAGAATTGTCATAATACTGACAATGGCGAGAATCAAGGATAACAATGCCACAAGAGAAGAAGCCCATCTAGGTAAACGCAGTTTATTTTCCAGAAATACAGTAAAGGGCAATAGCAGTAAAGAAAATAACAAGGCAAAAATCAAGGGAGCCAGTAACGTGCGGCCAATGATAGCAATGTAAAATAAACAAATAATACTGATCAGGATTTGAGCTAACCGGGTATAAAAAGGGGTAACGCGCGTCATGGGAAATGAAAATTTATTGTATGTGTTCGGAACTTTGATAATTATAATCATGCCAGATAAAAAATCGGAGTGTAAACACAGGTAGCGTTTCCATTTGCCTGCCTTTACACAGTAAAGCTAAATCAAAAGGTATGAAGCAGCCCTTGGCTCCGAAACGTTGGTTCCGGATAATTCCCATCGTATTTATCACATACAGTCTGGCATATCTGGACAGGGCCAACTTCGGTTTTGCAGTGGCAGGCGGTATGGCAGATGATCTTAACCTGGACAAAGCTACGTCATCGCTTCTTGGATCGTTGTTTTTTCTGGGCTACTTCTTTTTTCAAATTCCGGGAGCTCACTATGCAGCCAGTAAAAGTGCTAAAAAACTGATTTTTATTTCTCTCATACTCTGGGGTGCACTGGCCGCAGCAACCGGGATGGTCAGTAATGTAACTTCTTTAATTATAATCCGGTTTATGCTGGGCGTGGTGGAAAGTGCCGTAATGCCTTCCATGCTGATTTTGCTGAGTCACTGGTTCACAAAAAAGGAACGATCAAGAGCTAACACTTTTTTGGTTTTAGGAAATCCGGTTACAGTTTTATGGATGTCAGTACTTTCGGGCTATCTGATCAATTCTATGGGCTGGCGCTGGATGTTTATTATTCAGGGAGTTCCCGGTATAATCTGGGCATTTATCTGGTGGAGGATGATTGATGAAAAGCCGAAAGATGCGAACTGGCTGAGTGAGGAAGAAAAACAGGCTGTGGAAAATCAGCTTAGGGAAGAGCAGGCAGGAATTAAACCTGTGAAAAATTACGCTGAGGCTTTTAAATCCACCACCGTGATTCTATTGTGTTTTCAGTATTTATTATGGAGTCTCGGCGTTTATGGCTTTGTGATGTGGCTTCCTTCTATCATTAAGGCTGCGCCGGATATGGATATTGTAAAAACCGGTTGGTTATCTTCGGTTCCATATCTGCTGGCAATCTCGGGTATGCTGGCGACTTCCTATTTTTCAGATAAAACACTGAACAGGAAAATATTTATCTGGCCGTTCTTGCTTGCAGCTTCGGTTGCGTTCTTTTGTTCGTATCTCATCGGCACCCAGCACTTCTGGATTTCATTCGCACTTTTAGTCATAGCAGGCGGCGCACTCTATGCGCCTTATGGACCTTTTTTTGCTGTTATTACTGAAATTTTGCCTAAAAATGTTGCCGGCGGTGCGCTTGGACTTATTAATAGTATCGGCGCACTCGGATCTTTCATCGGGGCTTATCTTGTAGGTTATCTGAATGGAAAAACCGGAGGTTTTGAATCTTCCTACATTCTTATGGCTGTGGCTTTGCTGCTTTCGGCTATCATCACAATCATTGTAATTAAGGCTCCGGCAAATATTTTAAAAGAGGAAGTTTAAAACTTTATATTTATTGATATCACGCTGAAAAATATTATTCAAGAGCAGGCTGCTGATCTAAAATCACAGGATTTATGGGAACGGATATATAAAAACAGGAGCCTTCGCCGGGTGTACTTTCGAACCATATTTCTCCATTTTGGGCTTTGATGTATTCAACACAAAGTAACAAACCCAGGCCAACTCCCTTTTCACCTTTTGTGCCAAAAGTAGATTCTGCTTTCAAAGAAAAAAGATCCTGCTGTCTCTCCTTTGGTATTCCGATCCCGGTATCTTTTATTGAAATGATACAACTTGCCGGGGCAGTTTTTGCAGAAACTGATATCACACCGCCTTTGTGTGTAAATTTGATAGCGTTGCCAACAAAATTTCGGATAATGAGCTGCATCATATCTTTATCAGCGTAAATTTTCAGTTCAGGATCAAAGGAATAATCCAGCATAATATCTTTTGCAGCAGCAACATTTTTTTCAAAATTCAGTGTATCGGACAAAATATCACAAACATTTAAATATTCAGGATAGGCCGTTACACCGTTAAGCTGGGATTTTGACCAGGCCAGCAGTTTGGTAAGCAATGCGAGCGTATCTTTTGTTGCGAACAAAAGATCTTTTTCTATACCTATTTTCTCAGATTCTTCGAGCCTGTAAGAAGATAACAATTCCAGATACCCTTGTATGCTGGAAAGTGGTGATCTCAGGTCGTGTGCAATGATTGACATCAACTTCGTTTTCTCGGCATTCAGACTTTCAAGTTCCAGATTTTGCTTTACTATACGCAAATTCTTTTTTGTGATCGATTGGGTTTTTATAAGTGCGGAGGTTTTTTCACGTTCATAACTTTTTCGAAGAAAAGATATATAAACAAAGACCAGCAATGCGATTTGAATATACGAGGAAGTTTGATCTACAAAACCTTCAAGCCGGCTGGTATAGGGAGTTGGGAATAATTCCGGATGAAAGTATTCTGTAAGATACAGCGCCACAACAATACCAATATTGACCGGAACCCAAACCTTGTATTGCTCAACCGGACTTATTAAAACACTGATCAGTAGAAATAGTAAGAAAAACTGTTCAGTAGGCCCGGAAATTCCACCATTTACAAAATAGGTAAATGTGAAAAGTCCAAGTCCGAGAATATTGGAAATAAATATACTTGTGTTGACCTTCTTTAAGAATCTTGAATTGTAATAAAGTCCAACGCAGAGAATTAGTACGAATATACAAGCCCAGGCTACGTCAGGCAAGCCAACAAAAAAGTTGAAAGGAATATCGTAAACAATCGCTGCAATCGAAATCAGACATGCGGAGTGAAATATGCGGGCATTAAGGGGAAACTCAGATGGGTGTCCCGCCAGCCTGATCCAGTACTTATCTAAAAGTGCTTTATTCGGAAAAATTTTGCTTTTCATTTGTACAAATATAAGTCAACTTATACCAATACATCCAACTTGTTGCGTTATCCTATCCGGCCGGGCGGATTTTTTTTATTATTACAAACGATCAAGCTGCTTATCAATTTCCAGCGCGGCGCTGATCAGTGCCAGGTGTGTGAAAGCTTGCGGAAAATTCCCGAGATGCTCAGCTTTGTGACTGATCTGTTCACTAAAAAGTCCCAGGTGATTTGCGTAACCTGTCATTTTTTCGAAACTGTCCAGTGCTTTACTCACCTCGCCACTTTTGGCAAGCGATTCAATATACCAGAAAGAACACATATTAAATGTTCCCTCATCGCCTTGCAGTCCGTCAAATTGGTCAGGGCCATTTCTGTACCGATATAAAAGAACGTCAAGACCCAATTCACGTTCCACCACTTTCATAGTTGACAGCCATCGGGGTTCATGCGGAGAAATAAAATGGAGTAACGACATAAGCAATACGCTTGCATCCACATGACTGGCACCTTTGTATTGAACCCAGGCACCTAATTCTTCATGCCAGAAATTTTCATAGATATCAATATATATTTCATCGCGCACCTCACTCCATTGCGTTTTTGGGTAGGGAAAAGAACGGTGCTCGGCAATTTTTATCGCGCGGTCCATCGCTACCCAGCACATGAGCCGGCTGTGAAGAAATTCTTTCTCAACATTTCTTATTTCCCATATACCGTGATCGGCCTTTTTCCAGCTTTTGATCACTTCTTCAACCTGCTTATATATGGTTTGCCAGAATTCATAGGTTATGGCAGAATACTGTTTGTCATAAATATAAACCGTGTCAATCAATTCCCCGTAAATATCAATCTGAAGCTGGTTCTGAGCCGCATTTCCAATTCTTACCGGTTTTGATTTTTTATATCCTTCCAGATGTTTCAATTCTTTTTCTTCCAGATCGTGATGTCCGTCAATGGAATACATCAGATAAAGTTTGTCATCAACACAACGATCGTGTATCCATTTCAAAAATGCGGTGGCTTCTTCGGTATAACCCAGCCTTAAAAAAGCATACATCGTGAAAGCAGCATCTCTGATCCAGGTAAAGCGATAATCCCAGTTTCTGCCAGCACCCAAAGTTTCGGGCAGACTAAATGTAGGCGCGGCAACCATGGAACCCAGCTCGGCAGATGTCAGCAACTTTAAAGTGATCGCTGATCTGTTCACCGTTTCATTCCATCTGCCTTTGTAAACGGATTGTTTTGACCAGTGTCGCCAGAAATTAATTGTTTCGGTGTAAGTCTGTTCTTTATAAATTTCGATCGGTTCAATCTCCTTTTTTTTCTGATTTCCATCTTCAAGAATCAGGTAAGCAGTTTCAGATTGTTGCAGCGTGAACTCAGCGTACCCATAATTTTCTACAATCTGTAATGGAACTGACGCCGACAAACGCAAGGTGGTTTTAGCTTCGTCATCAGCCTTGAATAGTATGACATTATTTTTCAGCTCACAGGTATGTCCGGACCGGGCATAATCAAATGCCGGATCACATTTTACCTGATAAGTAATTGCACCTCTTACAGATTTAACTTCCCTGACAATAGCATTGGATTTTTTTGGATTTCCGTTTTCAACCGGCATATAATCAGTCAGTTCCACTATACCTTCTTCGGAGAAAAAGCGTGTTAAAAGAACGGCTGTACCAGGAAGATAAAGCTGTTTGGTTTTGTAATCCCTGATAGCGGGTGTGATTGAAAAATTACCGCCTTTTTTACTATCCAGTAATTTCGCAAAAACGGTAGGGGAGTCAAAATCAGGATATGACATAAAATCTATACAACCATCCATTGATACCAGCGCCACCGTTTTCATATTTCCAATCAGGCCGTAATCTTCAATAGGATTGTATCCTGCTTTGTCCTTCTGCATGTGTTTAACTTGAAAATGTAGGGAATGAAATTATTCTGTCAGGATCAAAATAATCAGGCCAGCCTCATAAGCCGGTTATATTTTGTAAGAATTTTGGATGAGACAAATGATAGAGAAGCGATTGAAGTTGTAAAATTAAGCAGGACCTAAAACAGAAAGGTATCCCGTTTCCGGGATACCATCAGTAATGTAAAGGGCTGGCAAAATAACTTATAAAATTTTTGGGTTCAGTTTTGAAGCGAGGAGCTCACCGGTTGGTGCTCCCGCCATCCAGCGCTGACGGTCGGCTTCCTGATGTTTGTTCTGTGGCTCAGTTACTCGCGCGCCATCTGCCACAAAAATAATGGTCATCACTTCCCTGACGACATCGGCAGATTTGTTACCGGGCGCAGAATGCAGTGTCCAGCCATAATGCCACGTCGCATCACCGGCATTCATAGTTTTTGCACGGGCTATTTTGTAACCTTTTTCCTGAACAAATTTTTGCAGCATAATTTCGGATTCATCCGAGATCGGGACGTTTTCAATAAAACCACATTGATGTGATCCGGAAGCGAACGTGAGCATGCCCATGTCCGTATCAATATCAATCAAAGGCATCCACATGGTGATGGTTTTATCTGTGTCAACCGGCCAGTAATACTGGTCCTGATGCCATGGTGTGAAGCCCCCGCCAGGTTCTTTGTACAATGCCTGATCATGATAAATTCTTACATTTTCGACACCCAGAAGATCAGCGGCGATCTTGCCAAAACGTTTTGCAAGTGAGAAGTTTTTTACATTTTCATCAACTTCCCATAAATTGGTAATTTGCAGAAAAGCCTTTCCATAAGTGTCCCTGTCTTCCAGTTTACGCTTTTCTGTGTTGTAGGTTGTGGCTGCCTTGTTGATCACGTCACGGTAATACGCAACTTCGTTTGAATCAAGAACACCGGGAATCATTATATGCCCGTTTTCTTTGAAACTTTCGATTTCACTTTCGGAGACTGTTTTGTAACCGTTTAGATCGGGAGCGGTCAAAGTAGCCATGCATTTTTAAGGTTTAGGAATAATCATTTGCAAATTTCGTCCCTTTATTGATTTTTTGTGAGGCATATAATGGCCATTTTATGGTGTATTTTATCTATTTTTATAAATAATATTAATTTTTGAATAATAAAGTCAACATGAAGCCTTTATTTGAAAATTTGCAGCCTGGGCCTGAAAGTTCATTTATTGTCAGAGCTTTTGACCTTGAACAGTTCACCGTCCCCTTCCATTTTCATCCGGAATTTGAACTGACAATGATTTTAAAGGGTAGGGGAAAACGTTACGTGGGAAACAATATGGAAGATTTCGAGCAAAATGATCTGGTATTGATCGGACCAGATTTGCCGCATTGCTGGAAAAGTGAGAAGGAAGATGGCGTAAAATCAGTGGTCGTACACTTTATAAATGATTTTCTGGGAGAAGATTTTTTCAATAAACCTGAGCTTTCCAACATTCAAAATATCCTTCAGCGTAGTGCTTCCGGTATACGTTTTTACGGAGAAACAGCTGAAAATGCAGTTACAAAAATGGAGTTATTGTCGGTTGAAGAAAATCCTTTCCGCAAAATGATGCGCTTACTCGACGTCATGGAAGACCTGGCGGGATCTTCTGAATATCAGCTGCTCGACCATGGAGGCGCGGTTGCACAACTTCCAAATATCAATAAGGAGAGGATGAATGTGGCGTTGGGTTACATCGTCGATAATTTCCGGCAAGACATTATTTTAAATGAAGTAGCTGCCGAAGTGAATATGTCACCCAATGCGTTTTGCAAATATTTCAAAAAAGCTACGGACAAAACTTTCATGGAAACTGTAATTGATTATCGTATTAATTTTGCGATGCAGCAGCTTTTATCAACAGAAAAACCAGTTGCCGAAATTGCCATGGAAAGCGGATTTGGCGATGTTTCTCACTTTTATAAACTATTCAAAAGAAGGATTAAGATAAGTCCGCTGCAATACAGAAAAGATTTCCAAAAAGGTATTTAAGATATGGAAGTCTGAACGTAATCAATTTCTAGAAAATCTTCGACATTTTTAGCCCATAGCTGTTCAACAAATTGAACGTGATCAGGATGTGCCGAGTAATCGTCATACTGTTTTTGATCATCGAATTCCATGGTTAGCCCGTAATCGAATTTATTCGATTTGCTAATTTCTTTCACACACTGAAAATTATTTACCCCAGGTATAGAAGACAATGCAAGTGCTGCATTTAAAAATGCCTTTTCCTCTGAGGAACCTGGTGCATGTTTGAGTTTGAAAAAAACGGAATGCGTTATCATATTTTTTAAATAAGCTGTTGAATATTGGAAAAGGCTAAGTTAATGTTTCGCCTTCAATTTTTTAAAAATATTAAACGTCGGAGCTGCGCATAAAGAAGGGAAAAGAAATCAATCTTTTCCCTTCTTTCAAAATCTTAAAGTAATTAATCGTTATTGATCAATGGAATAGCCCAGAAAATGCTGGCCTGGATCACACTGTTTTTGAAATCTGGTGTGATGTTTTGTCCTGTAAAATCGCCAACTTTTGAAAGTCCGGCAATGTAACGGGCACCGATTCCCAATCCGATTTTTGTCTGATAACCAATTCCCGCGCCTACTGCAAGATCAAGGTTTTTAGAAAAGTGACTGATTGTCTGATCGGGCAGATCCTGTGAAGTTCTAAATCCTACCTGCGGTCCTGCCTCAATGAAAAATCCACCGTTTGTTTTTAATTTAAACATCACAGGAATGGTCAGGTAACTTATTTTATAATCCTGCTGACCGGCCGGACGCTGAACTTTTGCACCTTGTGTAGAAAACAAAACCTCTGGTTGAATCGAGAAATTTTTGCCAAAACCAAAATTTAAAAGACCACCGATATGGTAACCTACCAAGGGATCCGAGTCAATATTACCGCTTGTATAATTGCTGATGTTAACACCCGCTTTCGGACCGATACTGAAATTTTGTGCAAAAGTAAATGTGCTGATCGTTGCCAGACATATTGTAAATAGTAGCTTTTTCATGTCGTTTAATTGATTATATTATTAGATGGTTTAAATTTTTAGACCAAACACGCGTTTGAGTCTAAAAATATGAAATTAAAATAACCATACCTGTTGACAAGGCTCTGTGAATTGCTAACCTGTAATAAATTTTGTTTTCGACTCGTGTTCGTGCATTTTGTGAAGATCATTTTACCGTGTCTGGGTAACTAATTTTGTTGTCCATGGGTATAGCAAAATGATTATTAACCTGGCTGAAATACTGCGGTTACAAATAAGTATTTAATCTGTAATGGAAATTGGGGAAATTTTTCTCGGCATTGTGAAAGCAATCCTGCAAAATTTCAGATACTACTTCCTATTTTTATCAAAATGAATTAGTCAACATTCCCGCTTTATCAGATCATGTATAACCGAAGAGACTTTTTACGAATTTCAGGTTTGTCGGCCGCACCGGTTGTGACCGCGATAACTGGTTTTTCCCCCGGCGTAGAACCGGAAGTTCCCAAAAAAGAAGGATTGTATTTTATGGGCGACGGGCCTATGTATTCTCCTGATGAGTTTTTGGAAAAATTACAGCAGATCCATAAGGACAAACCAATTGTAAAAGATTTCTACGGAAAAGGTGGAAGTGTTGAGCAGCTTCTGAAAAAGTTTTGTGAAATAACTGGTAAGGAATCAGCGATTTATATGCCTTCCGGAACGCTTGCGAATCAACTCGCGATATCTGTTTTATCTGGTGAAAATGCAAAAGTTATTGTTCAGGAGACGAGTCACGTATACCGTGACGAGGCAGATGCTGCACAATCGGTTTTCAGTAAACGTCTGATTCCGCTTGCCGCCGGAAGGGCGTATTTTACATTGGATGAATTACAAAAATCCATTGAAGAGCATACCCAGGGTGAAGCATTTAAAAGCGGAATTGGGGCAGTTTCTATTGAAAACCCGATCAGAAGAAATGACGGACAATTTGTTCCTCTGACCGAAATTAAGAAAATCAGTTCCTTCTGCCGGGAGAAAGGTTATAAACTTCATCTGGATGGTGCGCGCATCTACCTGGCATCAGCCTTTTCGGGAGTTTCGGTTTCTGAGTACGCTTCTTTTTTTGATACTATATACATTTCATTATATAAATATCTTGGTGCCTCCGGAGGTGCAGTGTTGTGCGGTCCAAAGGATATCATCGATAAAATGGAACATTTGACAAAAGTGCACGGTGGCGTTGTTTTCTCAAATTGGGCTAACTCAGCGATGGCTTTACATCATCTTGACGGAATAGACGATCGTTTTAAACGATTCTCGGTTCAATCACAGCAACTCTTTAAAATGATGAACCAATTGCCTGAAATGAAAGTATCGAGCCTGGAAAACGGTACAAATATTTCTATTCTAAAACTTGCTGATACTGTGAATTCTAAAAAGCTAAGCGAAGTTTTATGGAAAAAATATAACATTGCCCTGCCTGTTGCCAAATCGGACGGTACTATAAAATTAATGGTTAATGATAGTTTGTTGACGCATTCCAACGAACAAATAATGAGTGCTTTTAAAGATGCGCTTGGATTGTCTAAAATTTGATTGAGTAGATCTTCTTACATCTCATCAACCAGTTTTCTCAATACATCCGTATCAATAGGTTTTCTGATGAAATCTTTCACCGGACCAATGGACATAGCGCGGTCATAATCATCCTTATCATCAGAAGAGCTGGTCATATACAGCGTTATGTCCTTTTCGATGACTGGAACCAGTTGGGTGTAACCAGCCAAAAACTGCCATCCATCCAGTATTGGCATATTGATATCCAGTAGAATTAATTCCGGCAGCTCTTCCGGCTGCATTTTCTTATCCATAAAGAATTGAAGCGCTTCCATACCGTTTTTGAAAAAAATGGACTTTTCGGCTACTTCCGCATGTTGGATTATTCTCTTGATAAGAAATGTGTAAATATCATCGTCATCGATAACACAGATAAGATTAATTTTTTTCATAAAATGTAATTTTAAATTTAGTGCCTTTATTGGGTTTGCTTTCTACTGTGATTTTCCCGCCTTGTGACTCAATCTGGTTTTTGATCAGAAATAATCCCACACCATTTGCATTTTTATGGTGGTGGAATGTTTTGTAGAGTCCGAAAATTTTCTCGCCGTGCAGTGTCAGATCGATACCGAGGCCATTGTCGGTATATTCAAAAATCGTGATCTGATTTTTATCAAGATAGGTTTTAAGTTCAATGTGTAAGTCTTCTTTTTCCTTTTTATATTTAATACCATTAGAAATCAGGTTCATAATAATACTTTCAAGATAGATTCCCGGAAACAAGATTTTATCTACCTCAAAATTCATATTAACAACAGCATTACTTTCTTTTAGCCCGGTATCCAGCGCATTCAAGACCTTTTCGGCGGTTGCAGTAAAACTTAATTCCTGACCTGGTAAATAACTCTCTCTGATTTTAATAACATTCGAAAGATCATTCAAAGTCTCATTCAGGTTAAAGGAAACCCGTTTTATTTTCTGAAAAATTTCCGCATTATTATCATCGAGGCTTTTTTCATCCACAATATCAGTGAGCATCGAAATATTACTGGAATGATTCCTCAGATTGTGTGAAAGTATGTGCGTGAAATTTTTAAGCTGGGTATTTTGCCGGGCCATTAAATCAACCGATTTGCTTAGCGCCAGCTCGTTTATTTTATATTTATCAATGTCCATAATCACACCCCTCATTTTAATCAAATCCCCATTTTGATCAAATAAAGGCTTGCCATAATAACGGACCCATTTCTTGCTTTGATCCGGCGTTACAAGTTGTAATTCAAGATCCCATCCAATACCTTTCTCATAAGCATCTTCCAATGTTTTTCGCAATATCTGCTGATGTGGTTTTATGAAATGTGACAGGGACTCCTCGGGTCCGATGTAATAATCTACCTCCCGGCCAAAGATTTCATAGGCTGTTCTGGACCAGTTGAATTGTTTCTTCTGCACATCAAATTCCCATCCGCCCACCCGGCCAACATGCCCGGCCTCTGATAGTAAAAATTCGCTGGCTGCTAGTTTTTCTTCTACCAAACGCCGCTCATTAATCTCATGTTCGAGTTCCTTTACAGATCTTAGCAGCAATACATTTGGTAAGATCCTGTACAATGCATAGACGGTGGTTACAGATACTACCGCAGTAAGGAGCCTGATAAATGCGCTCAAACGATAAGCGGGCCACCAGAAAATAATGGCATCTACGAAATGGTTAGTTCCGCATAAAACAATAAAAGCACCAAAAAGCCAGACTAATTTGGGAAATGGAAAGTCTTTCCGAAGAATGACCAGACGCAATAGAAATATTGGTATCAGAAAGTAAGCAGCCCAGATCAACAGGTCTGATATAATGTAAAGCCAGCCATGAAAATCAGACCAGGTTCCACAGTACCAACGTGCGGGCCAGTCATTGGTATCCAAAAGGCCGGAAAAAAATGTAGCCACTTGTTCTCCCAACCCTGCCTGAGATGCGGCGTGTTGAGTATTTCTTGCCTGACAAATGGGCCCGCAATCCGGAATGTTGGGAATTGTTGTGTCTGGTTTCACATTAGTTTATTAAGGTGTGTTGCAGTTGAGTTTTTGCCAAATAATAGAAATTTTACTTTTAATGAAAAAAGTAAAATTTAAGAAGTTCCTGTATTGAATCACCCGAAAAAAAGGGGTTTAGAACAGAACGATAATAAGGCTTTGTAATTCAGAAATGAAATTACATTAGAAATGGACGCGATCCGTAGCTAAGAAATGAAGATCAGCTTCCTGACAAAAGATTAGTTGTGTAAAGTTTTGGTTCATAACATTTAAGTTGGAGGATTAAAATTATAACGATCACTGTGAAACGTCAATACGCGCTAATATACGATTCGAAGTTTCATTTGGATCATTCTTAGTTTAGTTTTTTGTGTATTTCTTAATTACTATCAGAGTTTTATGACCACATCTGGATAGGGAGTTTTGGCAATAGTCCTGCAAGCTAATTCCTGAACTCGAAATTATAAAACCTGAGAATAAGAATTACGACTTTGAAACTGCTTTTTGAAGTAGACCCAAAGCTATTGATACTCAAAATTGACTGCGGCATAGAAATTGTATCGGCAGAATTTTAATCGAATAAGTCAGAATAATGGTTTTACCAGTCTGGCTAATAAATAATTTTAAACCTCATCATGGAAAATTTTACAATGCTTCAATTTTTTGAGTGGTATTATCCAGCCGACGGAAGTCTGTGGAACCACTTTAAAAATGAATCAGAAAGACTTAAATCAATTGGTATTGATTCTGTGTGGCTTCCGCCTGCACACAAAGGAATGGAGGGCAGCAAGTCGCCGGGATATGATTCTTACGACTTATATGATCTGGGAGAATTTGATCAGAAAGGTTCAGTGAGAACAAAATATGGTACAAAGCAGGAATTTATTGACGCGATAACTGCCGGAAAAAACGCGGGTCTGCACGTGTATGCAGACATTGTTTTAAACCATATGGGTGGTGCTGATGAAAAGGAAGTGGTGACGGTTAAGAAGGTTGTCCCAGAAAACCGGAACGAATTTATCAGCGAACCCATAGAAATAGAAGCTTATACGAAATTTACTTTTCCTGGGCGGAATGGAAAATACTCATCCTTTGTATGGGATTACCAGTGTTTTTCAGGTGTGGATTTTGATGCGAAAACAGAAGAAACTGCAATTTTCAGTATTCAGAATCAGTACGGTGAAGGTTGGCAGGATGTGTTGGATAACGAAAATGGAAATTACGATTATCTGATGCTTTCCGATATTGATTTTCGTAATCCGTTTGTGAGAGAGGAGCTGAAACGCTGGGGAGAATGGTTTTATGAAACTGTTGGGATAGATGGTTTTCGTCTCGATGCGATCAAGCATATGGATCCTGATTTTTATAATGAATGGCTGGATCATTTAAGAGGTAAGTATCAGAAGGAATTTTACACGGTTGGTGAATACTGGGCGCCTTACGATTTGTCATCGATGTTGGCGTACATTGAAGCGACAAACCGTAGAATGTCACTTTTTGACGCGCCGCTTCAGGCCAATTTTTATAAGGCCTCAAAAGAGAATGGAGATTTTGACTTACGTACCATTTTTGATAACTCTTTGGTTCAGGCCTGTCCAGAATTGGCTGTGACTTTGGTGGAAAATCATGATACACAGCCACTTCAATCGTTGGAGCAAACGGTTGAGGCCTGGTTTCGTCCTTTGGCTTATGCTTTGATTTTATTTAGAAAGGATGGGTATCCATGTATTTTCTACACCGATTTGTATGGGACAAAATACGTTGATACCGGCAATGATGGTGAGGAGCACGAGATCACGCTGGAAAGAATGGATCATGTGGAAGCGTTTCTTTTTGTAAGAAAACATCTGGCATATGGTCAGCAAAATGATTATTTTGATGATCCAAATTGCATTGGCTGGACACGTGAAGGGGATGAGGAACATGAAAATTCCGGGTGTGCCATCGTCATTTCAAATGGAGAAGAAGGTGTCAAAACCATGCACATGGGTGAACAACATGCAGGTAAAACTTTTGTGGATTACTTGGGTAATGTTACCGATGAAATTGTGATAGGCGAAGATGGTTCGGCAACGTTTAAAGTCAATAGCAGATCCGTATCTGTATGGGGATTGAAAAATAATTGAACTCAGATTATGTTGATTTAAAGACAAAAGAGCGGTCGAAATTTTCGATCGCTCCTTTGATTATTGCAACACTGCAGGACTAAGCATCTGCTCAAATTCTTTAACAGCTTTTCTTAATTGTTTTTCTGAAACGCCGCTGTATTTGGTCTGAAGTGCCCTGGCTTGTTCCGAATCCAGTTTTTTAAGTTTCCAGAATTTGGGATGGCTTTCTACGATCGGCAAATGAAATTCTTCTTCTTTTGGATCTTTAATCAGCACATTCACCGTAACCGTAATTCTTGAAAAATCTTCTGCCAGCAGTCCCTCAGTTATCACTTTCAGGCATCGTCCGGTATCTAATATAAATATTTTTTCCTGTCTCATGTCTAAATCCATATCTTCTGAGTTACAAAGATATTTATTGTCCTCAGTAAAAGTAAGGGCTTAACAAAATGATAATTTTGGGTGATCTACGTTTGTAAATTCCTCATTCGGTCTAAAAAAAGGAAGTGTTGAAGCCGAGGAATACAATCAGGTTTAATTTTAATATACGAAGCGGGTTTAATATTAGCGATTTAGATCAGGCCGACAATAAGTGTAACTTTACGGTTTCTTTTTATTATACAAATGTCAGATAACAAATTACCAAGGATATTAATTACCGGCGCCACTGGCCAGGTTGGAAACAAAACAATAGAGTTTCTCAAAAATAATAACGAAGTTGAAGTGATTGCGGCAGTTCGCACACAGGAGAAAGCACGTCAGTTTAAACGAAAAGGAATAGATACGGTTCTCTTTGATTTTGATGACGAACTGACACATCCGGAAGCGCTGAAAAATGTTGACCGCGTTTTGATTGTGACGGGATACACCGTTGATATGCTCCGCCAAAGCAAGGTTTTTCTGGATAGCGCAAAAGTTGCAGGGGTGAAACATGTTGTCCATCTGGGTGCCTGTGGACCGGATAATACGACCGTCGCGCACTGGGTTTGGCATCAGCTGGTAGAAAAATATATCGAATCTGCCGGCTTTTCTTTTACACATTTGAGACCGGAAACTTTTATGCAAAATCTGCTAAGTTATGGTGGGAAAGAAGTGGTAAAACAAGGCGTTTTTAATCAATACGTTGAAAGCGCGACGAAAAGCTGGGTGGATGCAGAAGATGTGGCGCAGGTTGCGGCGCTGTCTTTATTACATCCTGATTTGCACGCCGGGAAAACATACCGTATGGGATACGATGCAAAATCATACGATGAAATTGCCGAAATATTAACCAGGCTTATTAAAAAACCATTTCAATATCAACCACAGTCACCCGAGGTTTTTCTGAAATCCATGCAGGATGCCGGAGCTGAAATGGCCTATATGCATTGTGTTTATGAACATTACAAGCGTTACGCCGCCGGAACAATTCCTGGTGCCGATGAGACCTTTGATAATTTTCCGCAGATTACAGGAAAAGATCCGGTGAACTGGGAAGCCTTCGTTAAGAAACACAAGGCTGAATTTGACTACTAGACTGACTTAAACTCAACAGTATATAAATCAGTCGATATGAAAAAGGGAAAGGAGCCAATTGATTTGACTTCTTTCCCTTTTTCATATGACTTTAAATTATTTCTGGTTCAATTCGATTAAATAACCATCCGGATCAGCAAAGTAAATCTGGGTGACACCATCAAACCTTACCTGCTTGTGGAATTTCAATTTTTTCTCCGTCAAAAACTTTTCCGCCTGATCAATAGAAGCCACAAATAATGCCATGTGGCCACCATCTTTATCTGCCACCACAGGTTCGGTACGTCCGGCCAGCAAATGGATCATTTGACCATTTCCAGCGTCAAACCAGCCACGGATAGCTTTTAAATTGTCAGGAACCGGAACCGGTTTCATGCCAATTATTTCTCTGTAAAAAGTCTTGCTGGCCTCAATGTCTTTCACATGAAGTGCCATATGGTTCCAGCCTGTATAGCCTAGCTTTGAAGTCATATCCTGAGCAGAAGAAGTAGCTGAATTGAATAACTGAGTCAGCAATAAAAGAAAAATTAAGCGTTTCATGAATGATAAAATTAATTTGGGATTCTTAAAATCAAAGGTAGGTTTAGGAATAGTATTATTGGTAATATTGCTGTATTAATTTTGATTAATTATAGTAAGACTACGTTTAAAGGCGGCGAATTCTTATATTCTTATACCACATTTCCTGTCCATGATGCTGAAACATAATGTGCCCTTCTGAATACTGGGCAAATCCAGGGACATCTTTATACTTACTGGCTTTAATCAGTGCATTCAATTCCGGACTGTCGATCGTATATTCCACAACTTTTCGTCCATTCAGCCAATGCGCTACATGTTTGTTTTTTACGATCAACCGAGAGCTGTTAAATGTTCCAACGGGTTTTAATACCTTGTTTTTCGGCGTGATCAGATCATACAAAGATCCGGCTGAACGCTTTGGTTCTTTGTCGTTAAACCCTATATCATCCAATAGCTGCATTTCAAAATTAGTCAGCCAGTTGGGACTGTTACCGTTTCCCGCTTCTTGTTTTGCATCTTCAATGACATTGTAAAACACGCCTCCATTGCCGCCAACAGATGTTTTCCAGTCAAACTGGAGTTCGAAATCCTTGTATTGCTCTTTGGTAACAATATCATTGTTTTTTACTCCGGGGATTGTTTTAAGCAGGCCATTTTCTATCGACCAGCATTCCAGCGGAAAATCTTTTCTTTGATAGCCACGCAGTTTTTCAACGGATTTTCCATCAAAAAGCACATCCCAGGGGCCTGTTTGCGAATTGTTTGTAAAAGACGATAATGTAAAGACCGAAATGAATAAGGTCAGAGCTGAGTTAAAAATACAACGCATGATAAAACGGTTTAGAGCAAAAACAAAACTATCGAGAACTATCTGTCTTCATGTAAGAGAAGTTAGCCAGTTTATTAAAAATCTTAGCAAGGTTACCGATTTCTGACTATAATTTGGGTAAATATGAATGTTTTTTTGGATGTTTAAAGATAGATTTGCGCTAATCTCCTTTATTCTGAACAAATTTCTGAAAGCAATGCAGCCCAAATTCCATAAAGTACTGACGCCTCCGTCCAACAGTATCAATGTTGTCAAAAACAGGCGCCATCATTTTCTAAATCCCTTTCATTATCACCCTGAAATGGAAATTTCATTGATTTTAAAAAGTTCGGGATTCAGGTTTGTAGGCGATTCTGTGGAATCTTTTGAGGCGGGTGATTTGATTTTTATTGGATCTGATATTCCGCATTGCTGGCGGAACGACCTGGCCAGTATTACCAATCCGGATCATGAAGCCGAAATTCTTACGGTTCATTTTCCAAAGGCTTTCATCGGCGATACCTTTTACAATCTGCCTGAAAGTTCTGCCATTGATATTTTTTTGAAAAAATCAAAACAGGGTATTAAAGTAATAGGAAAAACGCGGGTTGAAATAACTGAAATGCTTTTAGTTTTGGAAGAGCAGGATGGTATGAATAGAATTATTACGTTATTATCGATTCTGGATAGACTGTCAAAATGCCGGGAAATTCTGCCGCTGGCCAGTGCTGGTTTTGTTAACCGGTATTCTGAGGCTGAATCTGACCGGATCAATACGGTTTTTTTGCATGTGATCAATAATCTGTCTGGAAAGATCACTTTGCAGGAGGTAGCATCACTGACTAATTTAAGCGAAACCGCTTTTTGCAGATATTTTAAATCTAAAACAGGTAAACGTTTTTCTAATTTTTTAAATGAAGTAAGAATTGGATATGCCTGCAAAATCCTGATTAGTTCAAACCGGAGTATCACAGAAATTGCTTACGAGAGCGGATACAATAGTCTGGCCAATTTTCTGATTCAATTTAAAAGCATCATGAAATTAACACCGAGACAGTATCAGCTGCAATATAAAAACGCCAGCTTTGTATGATTGATTTTACCGATATTTCATATTTAAAGAATGGAAGTGAGAAACAGAAATTCACTTTTAATTTGTTGACCAACAACGGGATAATGAATGTCCTTACCGGTTTTGATCCAATTCTTGCCGGAACCATTCCATTGAATATCAACATTGAAGGGAGCGATCTGGATATCGTTTGTTATTGGAAAAACAAGGAAGATTTTGTTGCTGTTGTCATTAGTCATTTCGCTGAAAATCTGAATTTCAATATCAGGGAAACAATTATTCAGTATCAGGAAACCGTTATCGCAAATTTTTTTATTGATGGTTTTGAGATAGAAATTTTTGGACAGAATATTCCTTCAAAACAACAATATGCCTATCGCCATATGCTTGTCGAATACAAAATTTTGCAGGAAAGGGGAGAGGATTTTAGAATTGCGGTTATTGAATTAAAACGGCAAGGTCTTAAAACGGAACCTGCTTTTGCACAGTTGCTAGGCCTTTCGGGAAACCCTTACGAATCATTGTTAGCTTTCGAAGATAATTAAAAGCCGGTACCGGCTATTTATTTTCAGTACCGGCTTTTAGAGCATTATACAGATTTGTCAACTACCAGGCACTGGCAACATTGAGTTTTTCAATGGCCGTATCAGAAAGTTTTATAGTTGCCGCCACCGTTAATTGTTTCAATTGATCAAGTGTGGTTGCACTTGCAATGGGGGCTGTAACGGCCGGATGGGCGATGAGCCAGGCAAGAGAAATTGTCGCCGGATTGCTGCCATATTCAGCAGAAATCTCGTCAAGCGCAGCTAATATCTTAAAACCTCTTCCGTTAAGATATTTTTCAACCATACCAGATCGCTTGCTTCCTTTCAGGTCATCTTTTGAACGATATTTTCCTGAAAGAAACCCACTTGCCAGAGAGAAATAACTGATCACACTCAGATTGTTATCAACGGTGAAAGGAGCAATATTTTGCTCGAAATCCTGTCGGTCAAATAAATTAAATTCAGGCTGGAATGTTTGATAAACCGCCAGATTTTCCTGCTGACTCACTTTTATTGATTCTTCCAATCTTGGTATCGGAAAGTTAGAGGCGCCAATAATTCTTACTTTCCCTGATTTTACAAGTTCGTTATAAGCTTCCAGCGTTTCCTCAACTGCTGTTTCCGGGTCATCATAATGCGATTGGTACAAGTCAATATAATCGGTCTGCAATCTTTTTAAAGAACTTTCAACAGCTTCGAGAATATACTTTTTGCTCAGGCCTTTTTTTCCTGGCCCCATTTCGGAAGCTACTTTTGTGGCTAAAATAATGCTATCCCGCTTTCCACTTTTTTTGAACCACTTTCCAATGGCTGTTTCAGATTCTCCGCCCTGATTTCCCGGTACCCAGGCAGAATAGACATCAGCTGTATCAACGGCGTTGAAGCCTGCATCAACAAAAGCATCAAGTAATTCAAATGTCCGGTTGTCGTCTGTTGTCCAACCAAAAACATTCCCGCCAAAAACTAATGGCGCAATTTCGATATCGGAATTCCCTAATTTTCTTTTTTCCATTTTGGTTACATTTAATACTGAAAATAACTATTCAATCCTTATGCCATAAACTTTTCTGTTAACGGACTGATAACCATCCAAGCCGGTCTGTCAATTTGTGACTGATTCTAAATTGCAGTAGTTTTGAACTTACATGAGGTATTTTAAGGTTATTCAATCCTATACGGACCATCTTCAGGCATGTCTTATCAAATTTCAGCAGAATTGTTTTCATACAGCGTTTAGACAAAATGTTGTAAAAATATGCATATCAGTCACAAGCCCTATATTGTGAAATAAGACTTTGACTTTAATTATTTCACCAATCTTTGTTACCGACGAACAATGCCCGAAGCAGGTTGTGTTTTCCAAACCTTCGTCCGCTAAAAAGGCTATTAACTTGCACTGACAAAGCTGGTATTGATGTCGTCTAATCCGGACAAAAATATTTCACGACAAACCTAATATTATTATTGAATTACAATTTAGCTATGGCAAGATCAAAAGAATTTGACGAAGAACTGGTTCTGGACAAAGCGATGGATCTTTTTTGGTTTAAAGGATATAATGGAATTTCGGCGCAGGAGCTTGTAGATGGATTGAGCCTGAGCCGTTCGAGTTTATACGATACTTATGGTGATAAACGTACACTTTTTATAAGGGCATTACGCCGTTATCGGGACAAAGTTACCGGGCACATGATCTCTCTTTTAGATAATGCAGAGGATGTTCCGTCCGTTATCAAAGCTATTTTTCAGGCAACAGCCGTGGAGTGTCTCGGCGACAGTTCGCCTAAGGGATGTTTTATGGTCAATTCAAGAATTGAGCTTGCGCCACATGATGCCGAAATTGCTGAGATCGTTACCGAAAATCGTCAGGCAATTGAAGAGGGTTTTTACAAAGCGATAACAAGAGGGCAGGAGCTGGGGCAAATTTCCTGTGACCAACCGGCAAAAGCGTTAGCCGGATTTTTTGTCAATAACCTATGGGGCTTAAAAGCTTACAGTAAATCTGAGCCGGAAAGGGAGATTATTGAAGGAACGGTCAAAATTGTTTTGTCGGTTCTGGAAAATTGAATTGATCTGGAAATTCCGGCTTAATAAAAAAAAGAAGTCAACCTTTGAGAGCGGAAGGCTCAGGGTTGACTTCTTTTTTTGTTCGGATTTAATCATCAAAACCAGTTGATTTTGTCAGATTTTCCCATTTTTCATATTCACTGGTCAATACCTCCATTTTCTTAAATGCCCGTTCATAGGCATCTTTTCCTAATAAAAGATACAGCGGTGGATTTTCCTCGGCAACAATCTGAATCATGGCAGCGGCCGCTTTTTCAGGATCTCCGGCCTGATTTCCGTCCATGTTCAAATACCTGCTATGCGAATCTCTCACGGCCTGATATTCCTGAATTGGATTGCTGGTCATTACCAAAGAGTCCGGCGTAAGAAAACTGGTACGAAAAGCGCCGGGAGCTACAACAGTTACTTTTACTCCAAAGGATTTTACATCATCAGCCAACACTTCGGACAAGCCGATCACTGCATATTTCGCAGCTGCATAAACAGACCAGCCAGTTCCTGGGGCGATACCGGCTATGGAAGAGATGTTGATAATATGACCCGATTTTTGTTTTCTAAGATATGGCAGCGCTTTTCTGATCACATTGAGCGTTGCAAAAACGTTGACATCAAAACTTAAACGCGTCTCTTCGTCAGTCAGCTCCTCAATACTTCCACCGATACCGTAACCAGCATTGTTGATGACAACATCAATACTTCCAAACCGCGCGCTGGTTTCTTTAAGTGCGTCCGCAACACTTTCCTCATTGGTCAAATCAACAGAAAGTGGCAGGAAAGTTGCACCGGGCGAGTCAACGGACTTGGTCAACTCGTTTATGTTCCTTGTTGTTGCGGCAACATTTTGTCCCGCATTCAATAATTGTTTTACCAAACTGAGCCCCAAACCTTTTGAAGCTCCTGTTATAAACCAGGTTTTTTGAGAATCCATATTTTTGTTCTTTTTGTTGAAACAAAAGTAGTCTTACTCGTTTAAAATGCTGTTGCCTTATTCAAACGGATGATTACAAAATTCAAACAATCCTGGTTTAAACTGACTGGAAAAAATTGTATTGCAAGAGGGCCGGCGTATAGAATTAATTATTCCTTTTTGCCATTTTCAAAAAGCGGTTGATTAAAAATACGGAAGCCAGCGTAAGCCCGATAATCAGTCCAAGCCAGATACCCGGAGCACCCATTTTGAAGTGGAAAGCCAGAACGTAACCAGTAGGCAAACCGATAACCCAATAGGCAATAGCAATCAGTATTGTTGGCGCTTTTACATCTTTGATACCTCGTAACAAACCGGCACTGATGGCTTGTGTGCTATCAGATATCTGAAAAACAGCCGCAAATAAAAGCAGGTAAGCGGCCAGCTGCAAAACTTCCGCGTTGTCATTAAACGCTTTTGGAAGTTCAAAACGGAAAACTGCAAACGCTATGGCACAAAATGTTCCATAGATCAGCGCGGTGATCATGGTGCTTTTTCCAATCACAGCAATTTTTGCCCAGTTGGATGTCCCAAAGGCATTACTTACCCGGATAGATCCGGCCTGAGCCAGACCCATCGAAACCATAAAAGTAAAAGATGCACTGCTTAACGCAATCTGATGTGCAGCCTGTGCAACAGCTCCGATCGTCCCGATAATGATACCGGAAACCGCAAAAGCCCCAGCTTCCATACCTATTTGCAGACTGCTCGGGATACCGATATGAAGCAATTCTCCAAGTGTTTTACGCTGTAAAACCCACTGTTTTTTCCTTACAGCTATATACTTTCTGAATGTTTTATGTCTTAATATAGTAACACCCAATGCAAGGAAAATGATGCTCCTGGTGATAAGCGTAGCGTAACCCGCACCAACCAGTTCCAGTCGCGGGAAACCCCAGTTTCCATATATCAGCAGCCAGTTTAAGAGAATATTTATCGGCATACCAGCCAGGGACAAAAACATCGCCGTTTTTGTAAATTCCAGTCCGTCAGTGAATTGTTTAAGCGTCATAAATAGCAGCATAGGCACAATGGACAAGCCCATTAACTGCATAAACGGAAGCGCAAGAAGCACCACCTCGGGGTCCTGACCCAGGTGATAAAGGATATTTTTGCCAAAAACCAATGTTAGCGATATCAGGATTGCGGTTAGAGCGCAAAGGCAAAACCCATTGAATAAATAATGGGAAACCTGCTGCCCATCACGCCGTCCATGCGAAAGTGAAACCATTTGCGAAACAGATATCGTCATCCCGATCCCGATCACAAAAGGAATGTTCATGGTGTTAACAACCAGAGCTGCCGCAGCAAGTTGTTTATAACTGATGGCACCAACCATCGCCGTATCAATAAGGTGAAGAGCCATTTGGGCAAGTTCTCCTATAATAATTGGCAATGCCAGTTTTATTGTTTTTGTAGCTTCACTTTTCATAAAATTGCAACACTGTCTTAGAATGTTACAAAGTTATCAAAGTTTAAAAGAAGCGCGGCAGAGAATTAAAAAGTTATCTAAAAAGCTTCTGTAAACCATATACAGAAAATTCGGCTCCTGAAAGTTATGGAAAACAATTCGGGCGATTCTTGGTTTCAGGCAATTTCTTCTATTACTATTTCAGCAATGACATTGCTTTTATTTTTTACAGTTTCAGATAAAATAATGTTGCAGTACCTGTAATCTTTCCGAGACATTCCTATCCGTTGCAAAATAGTTGCTTGGGAACAAGATCTTCCACGCTGACTTAATTTACCAGTATTTGTTTCAATTGATATCATTATTGGGTACAAAAACGGACAGAATAGGAAACTTGGGACAATTTCACATCCTGCGACCTAAGCTTTTGATTTACAACAGATAGGAATATTGGCAATACGGAGAGATTCTGGTTCTGGTATAGTTATTTTATAAGCCGGATTACCTGACTATCAACTTTAAACTGAAAGCGTTATGATACAATTACTCAAATATTCGGATACTTTTGGACCGTATTTCTTTATGATCCTTGTCATTGCAATTACAACCTGTGCGATCTGGTTAATTGCGCAATTGAAAACGTCCGTATCTGGTAAGAATGATTGGTTTGTTAAACGCAATAATGAAGGTTTAAAGAAAGTAATGATGAATTAGGAAAATCGCTGAGGTAGGTTTGCAAAGTTGGGTTAGATCCGAAATTAAATAATTTATAGATGCAAAGCTGGTATATTCTTATACCAGCTTTTTTGTTTAAAACCCGGCATCATATAAAGGTTTCGTGAAGGAATTCATTACTGAATTGATTGGAATTTAAAGGTCTTGATTTAACCCCGGTTATAGATTTTTGTAAACCTCACTCTTGTTTGGGTTTTTTAGAAGTTATCAAACTCAATGAGGTACAAGTGGTTACATCATTGAGTTCGTACAAAAAAAACATCCCTAAGGTATGACCTATGGGATGTCCGATTTTACTCAACGTTATGAGAACCATTTAACTGGTTTTCAGTCACAAAGCTAACAAGAATTTGGAACATCACCAGTATTTTTATTGAATTATCTATTTCAATATTTGGGTTTTTTAAGTTGCAAATACTGTCGGAATAGGAAAATTTATATTTTTTAAACTGGTAATCGTTTTTTGAATTGTAAAATCTACTCTAATTTTACGTTTTATTTTTATTAAATTAAAAATATGAAAAATACCATATTACATATGCTAATAGTTTTTAAAGTACCAGAAGTACTGTTAATGTTATATTTTTTAAAAGATTTACACGCTTAGTCAAAGGTTAAATTCTTCTTATTGACTGCATTCATTCCCAATGAAATTTGAGTTTGCAGCGTAAAATTTTGATACTTTATTTTTTTTAAAATAATTAAAATTTTTTTGAAAAAAAGTAATTTTCGCTTCTCCTTAACAGCGGTAAATCGTCCGATAAAAATAACTTTGTAGATATTTTAGTTAATCTCTATACATCGTATTTAACTAATTACCAAGTAGATAGATAATTAGTTCTATTTAAAAATAGAACTAGTACTACAATCGTGCCAATTGTTATTATTTTAAAATTAATGCCTGGAGTTTTGAACGGCATCAATAAATTTTTGCAGGTCTGACAGTGAATAATTCTCCTTTTTCTGAGATTCAAATTTTCTGTGGATATCGAGCATTTTAGAATATTTGCTAAATGAACCGGTGCCATGAGATTCGAGCTCCTTGCCGCGATATTCCAGATACTCATCCATCCGGTCGACAAGGTATGACATCATGTAATAATGCATATTTCAATAATACACAGCTGTTGAATAATTCTTAAATATAGGGGTTTGGATTAAATACAATGATGATCCCTTAATAGAATGGTGTTGATATGAGTGGTATGATTCAGGTTCATAATTATAAACGAATCTTCCTGAAAATATGAACTGCAATTATTTGTACAACAATAGGCATGATAGAGACATTTTTTCAACCATGGTTTTAAGATAAGTTTGAGCAAAAATTTACTATAATTTGGGAATAGTGATAACGAATTTTTTCTATCAAAATACAGTATCAACGGTACTTTTAAAGATGGTACAAAAAGAAGGAACAACCTGGACCGTGCCCTTCTGAATTTGCTGACATATGTCCTGTATTTTTAATAAAATACCGATTCTTATGCAGATATTTGAGGGAAACTGGATGTTGACAAATTATGGTGATTGATCAATCAAATTCCTTAAATATGAATTATTCTTCTTTATTGGCTGAGGTAGAAAATTATATAAAATCGGCTGAAAATAGAAATACTTCCGATGAATTGTTATATCACAACAAAGACCATACACGCGAAGTTGTTACCCGCGCTACTGAAATTGCAAAACACTATAAACTGGATGATAAAGATTATTTCATAGTTATAACAGCGGCGTGGTTTCATGATAGTGGATATTATAGCGGTAAGGCTGAGGGTCATGAGGCCAGGGGAACTGATCTTGCCAAGGCATTTTTGCAAGAGAATCTGGTTCCGCAGGAAATTATTATGGCAGTAGGAGGTTGTATCAGCGCTACGATTATGCCTCAGTCGCCTGTAAATCTGTTAGAGAAAATTCTATGTGATGCGGATTTATACAACTTCGGAACTGATGATTTCCAGGAGATCAATAAACTTCTCAGAAAAGAAACAGCGTTGCTTTCGAGTAAGAAAATAGATAAAAGCGAATGGCGATTAAAGACGATTGCTTTACTCGAATCTCATCATTTTCAGACTGATTACTGCCAGCAGCTTTTAAATAGTAAAAAGCAGGAGAATCTTGACAAGCTAATAAAAAAAGCACGTAAAGAGGGTGAGCAGCTTCCGGTATCCAATGCGATTTCTGAAAAGAACAGCGAGCCTCAAAAAGTTAAAAGACAGAAACCGGAAGCCGATGATTTCCCTTCTAAAAAGCAAAAATCTGACCGGCCGGAGAAAGGAATCGAAACCATGTTCCGGATCACTTCGGGTAATCATCAGAGATTGAGTGATATGGCTGATAATAAAGCCAATATTATGATTTCAACCAACTCGATTATTATATCCGTTCTGCTGAGTATCTTGCTGAGGAAACTGGAAGATAATTCTCAACTTATTATACCGACAATCCTTTTGTTGACAGTTTGTGTGACCACGATGGTCTTCTCAATTTTATCAACAAGGCCTTCCGTTCCACCGGGTACTTTTACCGAAGAAGACATTGACCTGAAAAAAGTGAATCTTCTTTTCTTCGGGAATTTTTATAAAATGAGTTTTGCTGATTATGCTTCCGGAATGCAGGCGATGATGGACGACAGGGATTTTTTATACGGAAGTCTGACCAGAGATATTTACGCTCAGGGTGTTGTGCTTGGCAAAAAGTATCGTCATCTGCGGATTGCCTACAATGTGTTTATGTTTGGAATCGTCATTTCGGTCATCACGTTTGTGATTAGTTCTATATTTTTTGGATCCTGATAAATTTACTGATTATAAATGAGTGCTTATTTTTTTGCCGACAGGGATATCAGCTGGTTATCTTTTAATGAAAGAGTTTTGCAGGAAGCAGGAAAGGATTCCGTTCCGCTCAATGAACGTATTAAATTTTTGTCAATTTATTCGTCAAACCTGGATGAATTTTACCGCGTTCGTATGCCCGCGTTACTGGCGTTGAAAAAGATCGATAAGGAAAAATCAGGCTTGCCTGTTTACAGGCAAGCAGTAGAAATAATTAACAGACAGCAGAACGAATTCGGCAGAATTTTCAATGAATCTGTCTTGCCGGGTTTGAACCGATATTGCTTTAAGCTGATCTACAACGACCAGATTCCTGATAAGTTAAAAGAAGCAACCACGCATTATTTTTTCACCCAGATCGCGGGTTTTTTGCAACCCATTCTGATAAAGGGCAATACAGATTTTTTTCTGGAAAATAACCAGCTTTATCAGGCAGTCATTGTGCAGTATGAGTCTAATGACGAGCAGCTTTATCTTGTTAATATTCCAACCAACAATGTTTCCCGATTCTTTAAAATCACAAAGGAAGATGGGGATTATATCGTTTTTCTGGAAGACATTATCCGCCAGAATTTACAATATTTATTTCCTGGAGCCAGTATTTCCGGTTCTTATAATCTGAAAATCACACGTGATGCAGAGCTTGATCTGCGGGATGAGTATGGCGATCTGGCCAGGAAAATTGAAAAGCAGCTCAAAAAAAGAGAAATGGGTTTTGCCACCCGTTTCCTTTACGAGCCGGGGATGCCGCTCCGCCATTTACAGGATATGATCGAGATTTTTAATTTACAGAAAGCATCTGTGGTTGAAGGTGGAAAACATCATAATCTTAAAGATCTGGCTTCGCTGCCGGTTCATAATGCAACACTTGCTTATCCAGCCTGGCCTGCCATTGAAAGTATCAAAAATGTAGATATTCCCGGAACTCTGTTTGCTGCCATTGAAAAAGAAGACCGCATTGTTCATGCGCCTTATCAGTCTTACGATACCATTATCCGCTTTTTTAATGAGGCAGCGATTGATAATTCAGTAGAAAAAATTTATACAACCATGTACCGTGTTGCCAGTGATTCACGCATCGGATATGCGCTGATCAGTGCGGCGAAAAACGGTAAAAAAGTTTCAGTTCTGGTTGAGCTCAAAGCAAGATTTGATGAAGCAAACAATATCCGCTGGGCTCAGAAAATGAAAGCGGCCGGAGTTCGTATTATTTACAGCAGCAATATTCTGAAAGTACATGCCAAGATCGCTTTGGTAAAAAGGAAAAATCACCAGGTACCTTATCTGGGACTTTTAGCGACTGGAAACCTGAATGAAAGTACGGCACGTTTTTACACAGATCATATTTTGCTTACTGCGTTTCAGCCCATGCTGGCGGAAATGGAATCTCTTTTTAATTTTCTCAGGAAAAAGAAAAAGGGAAATCAGCAACCGTTATTATTTCAGCATTTACTTGTCGCACAATTTAATCTGCAAACACGTTTTCTGGAATTGATCGACCGGGAAATTGAAAATGCAAAGCGGGGTTTGGAAGCTGCAATTACGATTAAGATGAACAATCTTGAAGAAGAAGTTCTGATATCAAAATTATATGACGCTTCTAACGCCGGAGTGAAAATTAATTTAATTGTCAGAAGTATTTGTCGCCTGGTGCCAGGCATACCTGGCCAGAGTGAAAATATAACGATTAAAAGAATAGTAGACAGATATCTCGAACATGGCCGGATTTTTATTTTCCATAATGCCGGAAAGGAAGAGGTATACATGGGTTCGGCAGACTGGATGAACCGGAATATTTACCGGAGAATTGAAGTGTGTTTTCCAATTTATAACGAAGCTATTAAAAAGCAAATGGTTGAACTTCTGGCTTTGCAATGGAGCGATACAGTTCAGGCAGTTTTGATTGATAAAAATCTGGAAAATGTTCCTGTGAGAAATGAGAATGGATATGAAGTAAGATCACAGGAAGCAATCTATAAGTTGTTGGCAGGACAAATTTGATCCGTGCCAATATTAGTATTGAATTATTTATACTTTAAGCCAAACCGGTATCAGATTTTGACGGGTTTATTCTGTCAGGCTTTAACAAAATGTTAATTGTTACGGATAAAAACCGGGAACCAACAGAAGGTTATCCATTGAGCGGCAATAATTTCGACCAGCCGGAAGGAATTGTTTTGATAAATCAGGCAATTTGTACATTTCCAATGAGGATGACAAAATGCCGGAAGGAAATATTCTATAAATCAAGAGAGTGGCAAAATAATCAATCCGGGATTTGTGCTGGTTTCTTAATCAGTTTTCTGCTTGCAATTTATAAGTAATTAAGGAAATTTTTCAGGGTTACTCTTCGTGCTTAATACGATTTGATATGAAAATAAAATTACCTCTTCTGATCGGGATAGCAGGGCTTGTACTGGCCTCCTCCTGTGCCAGCTACAAAAAAAATCAGTATGCCGGGAATTCGGATGAATGGAAAAATAGCGGTCCGGATCAAAAAGCAAAACTGACGCATACCATGTATTTGGTAGGAAATGCGGGTAACGATTCTCCGGATAAAAAAGCTCCGGTACTTCAATATCTGAAAACGAAATTACCCACAGAATCCAAAAACAGTTCGATCTTGTTTTTAGGGGATAATATCTATGAAAAAGGAATGCCTCCCAGGGAAGATTCTGTTGAAAGAAAAGAGGCTGAATATCGAATAAATTCGGAATTACAAACGCTCGATGACTTTCAAGGCAGACCGATTTTCCTTCCTGGAAACCATGACTGGAAAGGCTGGGGGCTGAAAGGATTGAAAAGAGAGGAAAATTACATAGAAAATTATCTGAACAATCGTCGTGGTAAAACAGACAAGGATGATTTTGAAAATTACTTTCTTCCCGATGACGGATGCTCTGGTCCTGAGGTCGTTGAGTTAAATGATCAGCTTGTTGTCCTGGTTGTAGATTCTCAATGGTGGCTTACCGATTGGGATAAAGAGCCGACAATCAATGACGGTTGCGATGTTAAAAACCGGGAAACGTTCAAGTTCGTATTTGAGAATCTTGTTCGTAAGTACAAAAACAAAAATGTTGTTATCGCGCTGCATCATCCGCCTTATACGTATGGAGAGCATGGTGGAAATTTTACGGTCAGGCAACATATCTTTCCGCTGACGGATATTAATAAAAATCTGTATGTTCCTCTGCCAGTCATTGGAAGTCTGGCGGCATTGTTTCGGAGCAGCATTGGGGGGAAGCAGGATGTTTCCAATCAATACTATAAAAATTTAAAAGCAGGTATGATGGCTGGTGTCCGAAAAAACGGAAGTTTCATTTTTGCCAGCGGTCATGAAAATGCGATGGAGTTGATTGAAAATGAAAGACAGGAATTTATTGTCAGTGGAAGTGGCTCAAAAACAGGGCCAGTTCGTCTGGGAAAAGGTTCGAAGTTTGCTTCAACGGCTTTAGGATATAGCACGTTATCTTTTTATGAAGGTGGTGAAACCTGGGTTCAGTTTTGGCAAGTCAGTGATGATGGAAGCAAGTCTGAAATGGTTTTTCAAAAGAAAATAAAAGACAAGTTGCCCGTCCCAAAACAGGACATCCAGCCGGTTTATACCGAATATGAGCACCACAAGGATTCGCTTGATAAACCCATTTTTGCAAAAGAAGTTAAGAAGGTAAATCATGCTCACAATTTCTTTTTTGGAGCGCACAACCGCGCATTGTATCAGGAAAAATATCCTTTCCCGGTATTGGATCTGGCTACATACAAAGGAGGTCTTACCCCAGTAAAACAGGGTGGGGGAAACCAGACGAATTCACTACGCGTCAAGGATCCTACCGGAAAAGAATATGTGCTTCGCGGCATGACCAAGGACGTGAGCCGGTTGCTGCCTTTCCCTTTTAACCAGATGACGGCCGCCAAATATGTGGCGGAGGATAATTTCCTTTCCACCCATCCTTTTGCACCGCTGGCCATTCCGCCACTGGCTGATGCTATAAACGTATATCATACCAATCCTAAATTGTTTTATGTTCCAAATCAGCCTGCATTGGGCGTTTTTAATTCAATCTTTGGCGGGAGTATGAGTCTGTTTGAGGAACGGCCGGATGGTAAGAAATGGAAAAATGATGCATTCTTTGGTAATGCAGACAAGATAATCGGGACGCCGGATCTGATGGAAAATATCCTGAAAGACGGAAAGTATAAGGTCGATGAAGAATGGGCGCTCAGAACGCGGCTGCTGGATTTTCTTCTGGGTGACTGGGACCGTCATGATGATCAGTGGACCTGGTCTTCAACAAAAAAGGAAGATGGAACACAACTTTACAGACCCATTCCTCGTGACAGGGATCAGGCCTTTTCACGTTATGATGGTTTGTTTACCAACATGGCCAAGCTGACAACCATGCCGTTTTTGAGACAGCTGCAAACCTATCAGCCCGAAATAAAAAGCATGAAATGGACGAGCTGGAGTGCACGGCTTTTTGATAGAACTTTTTTGACTGAGCTAAGCTGGGAACAGTGGGAAAATCAGGTGAAATTTATTCAGGCCAATCTGACAGATCAGGTTATTGAAGGCGCTTTTGCAAGCTGGCCTGAAAAAGCAAGGCAATTGTCGGCCCCGTTTATAATCAAAAGTTTGAAAGCCAGAAGAGACAATCTGATGACGCTTGCCAAAGAACATTATGCTTTCATTGGAAAATCGGTAGATATCCTGGGAACGGAAAAACGCGAACGCTTTGACATTGAGCGAATTGACAATGAGCATACCCGTGTGACTGTTCACGAGATCAACAAAAAAGGAGAAGAGAAAGGCTTGCATTACGACAGGATCTTTGATAACAAGATCACCAGATCAATCAATATTTATGGAAATGGGAATGATGATCAGTTTGTTACCAAAGGTTCTTCTCATAAAGGAATCAAAGTCAGGCTCATTGGTGGAACCGGAAAGGATTCTTTCGCCGATAGTTCACAGGTTGAAAGCGGACTGAGGAAAACGGTTATTTATGATGACCTTTCGGATAATAATGTGATTGAAGGAGAAGAGACAAATGACAAAAGGACTGGTTTGTACCGTTACAATATTTATGACCGCCGCGGTACTGGCAGCGACTATAATATCAATATGCCAATCCCGATTGTCGGCTATAACCCGGATGACGGATTTTTGATCGGTGGAAATTTGACAATGATCCGTTACGGATTCAAAAAGGAGCCATATGCTTCCCTGCAACGTTTTGGCGGCAGTTTTTCTTTTGGTACAAAAGCGTTGAAATTGAATTATACCGGTGATTTTATCAATGCTTTTAAAATATTCGATTTCTATCTGGATGCTTTTTATCATGGTCCGGCGTATGCGTTCAACTATGCCGGTCTTGGAAACGAAAGCCAGCGTCCGGTAAGCGATCCGAACTTTTACCGGGTGCGTCAAAAAGCCATTCATATTTATCCTTCAATTAAAAAGCGTTTTGGAAACAATGGTTTTGTAACGCTCGGGCCAATACTTGATATCTCAAAAATTCAGCAAACAGCGGGGAGGTATATCACGGTTGCAGATGGTGATCTCAATAAAGATGATATTTTCAATACAAAATATTTTAGTGGCGGAAAGGCTACTTTTGATTTTAACAATGTTGATAATATATATTCTCCGCATTCAGGAATCCGCTTTCATACCGATTTGAGCTGGGTGAAGAATTTGAAAGAAAATAAAAATTTCACCGGGTTGCGGGCTCAACTGGCACTGTATAAAAGTCTGGATAAAAAGGAACGTTTTGTCGTTGCCTCTCAGGTTGGAACCGGCGTGAATTTTGGATCGGGTTATGAGTTTTTTCAATTACCAACATTAGGTGGAAATCAGGATGGGCAGGGATTGCGGGGATACCGGACCCAGCGTTTTTATGGAAAAAGCAGCCTTTGGCACAGTACCGATATGCGGGTGAAAATCAACAGCAGTTATAACAAAACGCTTCCTTTTACTTTCGGCGTTTTTGGCGGATTTGATTATGGTCGCGTTTGGCTTACAGAATATCCTTCTGAAAAGTGGCATTACGATTACGGCGGTGGTCTATGGTTTGCGCCGGTAGATATTGTGACAATTTCTGTGGGGGCATTTTTCCCGAAAGAGAAAAAAGAGGAATCTCCTCTGATTATGTTCCGGATGGGTTTCTGGTTTTAGTTCCTTAGGTTACACAGCGTTTCACTGAGGGGTACAGCGTTCTTTTTAGGAATATATTATTTGTATAAAAAAGATAACGGCTATCAGAAATTTCTGACAGCCATTATCTTTTTTATTTTTTTAATAAATCAGTATAACCAGTTATCCGGTAGTTTTTGATTCGTTGTTTTTTTAGAATTTCCATGTCCCCCAAATATTGAATTATATCTGGATATGAAGCAGTTCAAATATTGTTTTAGATCTTTTTTCATTTCCATCCGCCTCCTAACGAACGATATAGGTCTACATTGGCACTAAGCTGGGCACGTTTGATGGCTACCAGTTCCAGTTCACCTTGCAACACATTGCTTTGCGCGGTGATCACTTCCAGATAATTGGCCATGCCACTTTGGAATAATAAATTTGAGTTGGTTATAGCCTGTTCAAGTGTTCTGACACGCGTTGCGGCGATATCTTCCTGCTCTTTTAATTTTTCAATTTTTACCAAAGCATCAGAAACTTCACCAACTGCGTAAAGTACTGATTGTCTGAATTGTATAACGGTTCTTTCACGTTCCACTTTCGAAACTTCGTATTGAGTTTTCAGCAGATTTCTCTGGAAAAGCGGCTGGGTAATTCCTCCTGATGCAAGGCCAAATAATGAAGCCGGAATACTAAACCAGTTTGATGCTTTGAAAGAATTAATCCCACCACTCGCGGTAATGACCAGAGATGGATACATACTTGCCTTGGCTATACCCACATTCGCATTGGCAACATCCAGCGCGAGTTCAACACGTCTGATATCCGGGCGGCGAGTTAGCATGGCTGATGGTACACCGGCAGACAACGTTTTTGGAAAAGACACCTGATCCAGATTAATATCACGCTGCGTTCTGCCTGGCAATTCTCCAGCAAGAATGCTAAGTGCGTTTTCCTGTAAAATAATGCTCTGCTGCAATTGTGGGATCAGTTTTGCTGCCGTCAGGCGCTGTGCTTCGGCTTGTTGAATAGCAAGCGATGTTACTTGCCCTGACGTAAATTGAAATCCGAAAATTTTAATTGTACTGTCATTCAGCGCAAGGTTTTTCTGAGCAATGGCAAGTTGGGCGTCCAGCATCAACAGATTGTAAAATCCTTGTGAAACCGTTGCCACCAGATTTGTCTGAATCGCGTTTTTTGCTTCAATCGTTTGCAGATATTCAGCCAGTGCTCTTCCGTTCCTGTTGCGGATTTTGCCCCAGATATCAGCTTCCCAGGATAAACCTACGTTGGCAGTAAAATCCTCGATATGAGTAGTTCCTAAAAATGAACTCGCACTTAATCCATTCAAACTGTTGTCGGAAGGACGACTTGATCCAACGCCAATATTAAGATTAGCACTCGGTAAATAGGCAAACTTTGTTTGTTTGAAGAGCAATTGGGCACTTTCTATGTTTTTAAGCGCCACCTGCATATCATAGTTTTTTACGATCGCACTGTCCAGTAATCGTTGAAGCGATGCGTCGGTAAAAAAACTATCCAATGGCAAATCTGCAACACTATTTGTATCGGCCGTGGTGGCAGCATTCCTGAAATTTTCAGGTAATGCCGCGTTTGGCGTTTCGACGTTTTTCGAGATTTTACAAGCGCTTAACAGAGCCAGTAAAACAAAGAAATATAATTTATTAACGTAATTTTTCATGATTGTTTTTACTTTAAATTGCTTCTGCCAGTTCAGGAATTTCTTCATGTTTAACAGCTGCATGAGGTTCTCCGGTAATCAGTTCCTGCAAGTATTGGAAAATAATAAACAGCACCGGGATAATAAATACGCCAAGGATAACACCAGTGATCATACCTCCCGCGGCACCAATACTGATCGAGTGATTTCCCTGAGCCGATGGACCGGTTGCTGTCATCATCGGTATCAGTCCCACCACGAAAGCAAGCGACGTCATGATGATTGGACGAAGACGAAGTTTGGCTGCTTCAATGGCTGCGTGCAACAATTGTTTTCCGGCTTTTCTTCTTTGAACCGCATATTCTACAATCAAAATCGCGTTTTTGGCGAGCAGACCGATAAGCATGATCAGGGCAACCTGAACGTAAATATTGTTTTCAATTCCTGTTAAACCGATCGCTGCAAATACACCGAAAATCCCGGTTGGTATTGATAAAATAACGGCGAAAGGTAAAATGTAACTTTCATACTGGGCAGCCAGAAGGAAATATACGAAGAGCAGACAAAGCGCAAAAACCACAACCGATTGTCCACCGGACGAGATCTCTTCTTTTGTCATACCAGAGAATTCATATTTGAATCCGTTCGGCAGATTTTTAGAAGCAACTTCTTCTACCGCTCTGATCGCATCTCCTGAACTGAAACCAGGTTTTGCAATCGCATTAATACCTATCGAATTGAAAAGATTATAACGTGAAGCCGTTTCCGGGCCGTAAACTCTTTTCATTTTGACCAAAGTATTGATCGGCACCATATTGCCCAGGCGGTTTTTGACAAGAACCCCATCCATAGAAGTCGGATCTGTCCGATCCGCTTTTTCAGCCTGAACCATCACGCGGTAGTATTTTCCAAAACGGTTGAAATCAGATGCCTGTGAGCTACCAAAATAAGCCTGCATGGTTTGCAAAATGTCTTTTACATTGACACTCAATTGTTCCGCTTTCACTTCGTCAACTTCCATTTCCAGCTGAGGATAATCGGCACGGAAAGCTGTGAAGGCTACGGCGATTTCAGGACGTTTCATGAGTTCCCCTATGAAATTATTGGCAACGCCGCTGAATTTGTCAAGTTTTCCACCATTTCTGTCCTGTAATACAAAGTCAAGTCCATCCACATTACTAAATCCCGGAACGGTAGGGAAGGTGAAGACGAAGAAATTCGCTCCTTTAATTGAACCCAGCTTTCCACGAATTTCATTCATGATCGCGTTGATATCTTTTACTTCACCTCTTTCTTTCGAAGGTTTCAAAAGTACAAATGCAACGGCAGACGATGGGCTGGATGATTGCGTCAGGATATTAAATCCTGAAAGTCCCATTAACGTTTTCTTAGAATCCATTGAACCTAGAATCTGTTCGGCGCGGTGAATTACTTCTGTCGTTCTATCAAGTGACGCACCAACCGGCATAGATAGTGAAATGGCTATAAATCCTTGATCCTCAGAAGGTATAAAACCTGTTTTTGTAGTTTTGACCATATATCCGGTGGCAATCACAACGAGCGCAAGTGCACCCATGCTCAGCCATCTGTAATGGATCAAAAATCTCAGGCTGTTTACATATTTGTTTGTCAGTTTGTCAAAACCGATGTTAAAGCCGATGAAGAATTTTTCTTTGAAACTTCTCTTGACATGTGCTCCCGTTTCAGGATGATGTTCTTTCAGGAATATCGCACATAGTGCAGGGCTCAATGTCAAAGCGTTAACCGCAGAAATTACAATCGCAATGGCCAGTGTAAAGGCAAACTGTCTGTAAAATACGCCCGTTGAACCTTCGAGGAAACCAACCGGTAAAAACACAGCGGACATGATCAAAGTAATCGAAATGATCGCACCGGTAATTTCACTCATGGCAGAACTGGTGGCGGCTTTGGGTGATAATCCTTTCTTTTCCATTTTTAAATGCACGGCCTCGACGACGACAATGGCATCATCGACGACAATACCGATGGCAAGTACAAGTGCGAAAAGCGTCAGAAGGTTAATCGAAAACCCGAAAAGCGACATAAAAAAGAATGTTCCCAAAATCGCAACCGGTACTGCTATCGCTGGAATCAAAGTTGAACGGAAATCCTGAAGGAAAATGTATACAACAATGAAAACCAGTATAAAGGCTTCAATCAAAGTGTGTTTAACCTGCTCAATCGACTGATCCAGTGAATCTTTTGTGTTATAAAGAATCAAATGTTTCATGCCTTTCGGGAAATCTTTGGAAGCTTTTTCCATCAATTCCTGAATTGCGATCTGGATCTCGTTGGCATTGGAACCGGCAAGCTGCATGGTGGCAATGTTCACGCCTTGTTTTCCATTCACGCGGGTGAAATTCCCGTAAGTATACGAGCCAAATTCAATTCTGGCCACATCTTTCAGTCTCAAAATCGAGCCGTCGGCGTTTGAGCGGATGATAATATTTTCGTATTCCTCCGGTTTGTTAAGTTTCCCTTTATATTTGATTACATACTCAAAAGACTCCGTACTGTTTTCACCAAATTTACCCGGCGCAGCTTCAAGGTTTTTGTCTTTGATCGCAGCCATTACTTCATTTGGCGTCAGATTGTAGGTAGCAAGTTGGCTCGGATTCAACCACACACGCATCGAATAATCTTTATTTCCACCAAAAATAATCGATTGACCAACACCTTTAATCCGTTTGATTTCAGGAATAATATTGATCTGCGCATAGTTGGCCAAAAATGTCTGGTCATAAGTTGCTTCATCTTCTGAATAAAGATCAACAACCATCAAAAGGCTGTTTTGCTGTTTGGCAGTCGTTACACCCGCCTGGATCACTTCGGCTGGTAACTGGCTGGTCGCCTGTGAAACCCGGTTCTGAACGTTCACCGCTGCCTGATCCGGATTGGTGCCCAGTTTGAAATAAACCGTGATCACCAAAGATCCGTCATTACTGGCCGTTGAGCTCATGTAACTCATGTTTTCAACCCCGTTTATGGATTCTTCAAGCGATGGCGCAACGGAGCGCAGAACAGTTTCTGCATTGGCACCAGGGTAATTTGCTATTACCTGAACGGCTGGCGGAGCAATATCCGGAAACTGCTGCAAAGGTAAGTTTGTAAGTCCAAGCACGCCGAGTATGACCAGCAATATGGAAATTACGGTGGCTAAGACGGGTCTGTCTATGAATTTCTTAAACATGATATTGACTTTAAGTTTTTAATTTGAGGCAAGAGCCGGTTTTGCTTTTTCAGGCGTGATGACGGTGCCGTCCTGTAAGATGTCAAGGCCGGAGAATACAATCCTGTCGCCTGCTTTAACGCCATCTTTTACCAGATAATTTTTACCGCTTTTACCAACAATGGTGATCGGCATTTTCTTCACTTTGTTGTCTGACGATACAGTATATACGAAGACTTTATCCTGCATTTCAATTGTTGCAGATTGCGGTACCAGTATTGCAGAATCGTGTTGCAGACTCAATCTTACTTTACCCGTATTTCCTGAGCGCAGCAGGCCCTGTGCATTTTTGAAAGTAGCACGCATCGTGATCGCTCCTGTATTTTTGTCAAACTGACCGTCGATCATATCGATTTTTCCCTGTGTTGGATAAACCGTCTGGTCAGCCAAAAGAAGTGAAATAGGATCCAGTTTTTTCAGTTTATCATTCAGAGTCGCACCGCCATATTGTTTTTTGAAATTGATGAAATCATCCTCTCCCAGCGCAAAGTAAACGTGAACTTCCTGAATATCTGAAAGTTGTGTCAGTGCCTCCGGGTCAGTAGGTGAAACAAGGCTACCTTTTTTCTTAGGAAACCTTCCTACAAAACCGTTAACCGGTGCTTTTACTGTTGCATAACCCAGGTTGATCTGAGCCGTTCCTACCATTGCTCTGGCCTGTTCAATATTGGCAAGTGCCACGGCATTGGCAGCTTTCGCTGATTTAAGCTGATAATCTGAAATAACTTTATTCGCCACCAGCGGTGTGAATTTGTCAATTTCAAGCTGTGTGTTGATCAACGTTGCATTGGCAGCACTCAAACTGGCTTTGGCATTATTCAGCTGCTCACGGAAGGGCTGGTCGTTAATTTTAAAAAGTGGCTGTCCGGCTTTAACATAAGCGCCTTCATCAACAAACACCTTATCAAGATAACCGGCAACCTGCGGGCGGATTTCAACATTAACCGTGCCTTCAACTGAGGCTGGATATTCCTGGTATGTTGTGGCAAGTCCTGATGTTATTTCGACAACTGGTATTGTTGGTGGGGGAGGTGTTGTCGGAGCCTCCTGTTTTGGTGCACATCCGTAAAGGAAAATAGCAAGTGCTATGAGAAGATTTTTCATGATTGTGGTATTAATATTAATTAAAAAATTGACTTTTCTGAAATGAAGATTGACGGCTTTTTGTAGGTTCTGACTAATAATGTTTATTTTGGAATGATCGTTCAATAATTTTACGATATCTTGGAAAAAAGTTTTAAATAATGACAATTGAGATGCTGGGTGATGTTTTTATGAGGAGAATTCTAATGATAATTATATTTTAAAATTTGCGATACCGATCCGGATCAGATATTTTGGCCGGTATCACGATTTGCTATTAAAGATGTTTTACACCAATCCGCAGAGCTTTTAAACCAATGACGCCTTGCAGCTCTTCCAGTTCAAGATATTCGAGATTATCATCGAGCAAGCCCATTTGTTGTAAATCGCTGATGTATTCAACATACTCGTCAGCTTCATGATCGTTGAAATAAACCAATGCAATTTTTCCAGGCTGCGTCAGGCGTTCACGGCTTTCACTGACAAGTGCCTTATCAATCCGTTTTTTAATAATTTCATAGCGAATGTTGTATGCTCCCTCCACATCAAACCTGCGCTCGTCATTTCTGAAATTGATATTGATCGGATTGGAGTGAATAAATATCATCTGCGTGGTCCTGAGCGGCTTTTCCATTTGCGGCAAAAGCTTTTCAGTTAATCTGGCGATCTCAGCCATGGAGGTCAATTGCCACAAACGCAGGTGTTTCAGATAAATTTCGTCAAACGGTTTTTCCGGCGCCATCGATTGCCCGATGTACATATCATATTCAATACCATCTGTCCTGAATTTTTCAAAATAAAACGGATACGCTGATTTTAAAGATTTCTGGGCATTTTCAATATAACCTGCCACGGACGTATTAACGAGCTGAAGAGAGCGTTCGAGCTTTCTTCTGTTTTCAAATGCAATCCCGGTAGTTTCATCCAGAGCCGCAAAATAAAAGTTTACAACATCTTTCGTCGCCGGATATTCAATTGTCACACGATTCAAAAAAGGATTTACCTCAGCTATCAAAAAACGGTTTAGTGCAATTTCATCCGCTGAGGAAAGGTATTCATTAATTTCAGAAGACCATTTGTCGCAGCTGCAAACCAATGTTTCCGCAGTTTCGATTCTTACGATTTCTTTCAGCGAACTTAAAGTATTGGTCAGCAGGTTAAGCTGGTTTTTGATATCTTCTTTAACTGCACGGTTTCGCTCAAAAGTTGAATTGCGAATGTCAATCGCCCCGTATAGTGGATGAACTTTTTCAAATGTAACAGTTTCAATATCAGCAATATTCGTTTCTCCTCTGCTGGATTCCAGATAATGCCAGGCTGCCTCATTGAACTTCCATTGCACAGAAGGCCGAAGCGGTGTAAACTTGTCGCGGATGATATTTTCTATTTTGGCGTCAAATTCTTCCGTACTATATTTAAGCAACTGAGCGATCAACGGAAGTGCTGTCTGTAACCTTGAAAAAATGGCATCATCCAGTAATACGTCATCTTTTGAAAATACTTCCAGAATTCCCGCCATTCTTTTGTTATAAAAAACCGGAATCAAAGCGTACGAAGAAATACCTTCTGCAATGAGCAATCTTAAAAGCGGATGTTCTGATAATGCATCATCTGACAAATGGTTGAAAACGACCATTTCCGGATTGGCGAAATATTCTGTGACCAGCGTATCAAAAGTTTCCTGGGTCATACCGTATTTTTTTGCGGCCTCCACCACCATACTTTGAGAACATTCCGCTTTGGCAACAACAAACTTTCCATTGATCTGAAAAGAGGGAATCAGTCCAAAATCAATTTTATCATTTCCTGCCAGTGTTTTCAAAGCCTGGATGACCGATTCATTTCGGCAAGCATGATATTCATGATTAACCAAAACATCCCTGATGATTTCCGTAGCCTGAGCAGCAGTGACATCAACCATTGTTATAACCGAAAAACCTTCGAAACGGAAGTTTTTGAGCGGTAACAATGCTTCAAGCGGAGCTGTATCTGCGCCTTCCAAAAGATAGGGTTCCATCGCTTTATAATCCAGCTGTGGTAATTTTCCTGTCGGCTGAATATCAATGAAACGGGTATCCGTGAAAATCGAATAGAATTTTGGCAGATTCGTCGTCACATCAGTATACTGATACAAAACCTCATTTTTGGCATGCGTCGGTATTTTGTAAAGACGATCCAGAATAAGCCTGTACAAATATTGCGTCTGCTGTTTTTTGTATAATTCCACCGGACTGATCGTGATGTCAGGGCCGGAAGAAGTTTGCCGGGTTAAGAAATCGTAAAACCCGTCGGTACTGAAAAATATCTTGTCAGGAATTGGTGTGCTCAGTGCCCAGTAATGTTCTCTTTCATTGGTTGCCAAAGGTGTCAGAATCATATAAACCAATTCCATCAACTCCTTATAACTTGCCGAATCGCGGATCATAATCGCTGATCCTTTTGTCATTTCATTTTCAAACTTGCTGATCACATACCGGTAAAACTCGGATTTTACAGAAGGCTGATCTTTCAGCATGTTTTTCAAATGAGCCACAAATGGCCGGAAGGATAAAGCAGACTCCATAGTAGCAGGTTTGAAATCATTATTTTTGATCTCAAAAGTTTTCCGCTGTATGGATGATTGGTCGGTATAAGATTTTGCCAGATACATTTACTTTTTTGCTTTACACTTGTTTTTCGCTCCGCTCGCCGAGTGGCTGAATTATCAGATTAAATAGATAAGCGATATTGTTGAATGATCGTTCCAGATGTGAGGAAGAATATTGTAATAATTCTAAATATCTTGTAATAATTAAATATTTTAAAAGCAGGATTAAAAATAAATGTCCTGTGGTTAGAAGTTAAATCAGGCCAGTTAAAAATGTAACCAGTAGATACAATATAGATTACTATCGACGATAGCTATACGTACTGTGATTTTAAACTTAATAAAATTTAGATATTACTCGCGACTTACCAACTGAAATAAACCGAAATGTTACCAACATTGTGGCTATACAATCCTTTGCTGTAAGCAGTACTCGGTTTTTGTGTGTAGGTTATACTGAAATTTCCAAAATTAATCACAGTCCCAAATTCCACTTCGCCCAGAAAATTTTCGACATCAGGAGTATAAACCTGCTTTGTGTCTCGCTCCGGTTGCGAATTATGCTGAATACTTCCGTGCAAAATCGCATTGCTCGCCATCCATGTCAGTTTAGGTTTTAGGAATAGATAAAGCTGTGTTTTATGGTTACTGCCGTTTGCCTTGCTAAACTGACTTAAAAAACCATTAAAGTATGGATTCATCTTTCCAAAACGAATAAGCGGATATATGGTAAGACTGTTCATCATAGTACCTGCGGTTATTTTTGCTCCACCCATGACCTCTGTTAATCCCTTGAATGCAGCCAATTGTTTTTCAGCTGTAAAATTAACATTCAACAAAATTTTGGACGAGGTCTGATTTTGCCAGCCCATGGGCTTTCGGTCGTGAATGGTCCTGTGTATAAGTTTTTGCGTCTGCTCCGCAAACGAAGCCGGCCCTCGGATACCTGCAATTAGCTCCGTTTGAAAACTGTATTTTTTATCTTTATTGTAAGACGAAAGGGAATGTGTCACAAAAAGTGCACCCGAATAGGGATAGTCGTCTGGCTGGTAACCGGGTATGGAAATGTCTTCAGGAGTAACCATAACCTGCATAACCGACCAGCCGTAGGTATCAATACTTTTGGCTCCGGCGTGTGGAAGGATCGAAAAACGAGCCGGCTTTTTTTTGTTATAAAAAAGATCCAGCCGCACACCGTTGGTATACGATCTATCGGTTCCAAGTCCGCGCACGTTCAGGAAATCATTATCTTCATAAAAGCGGAACATTCTGGTTGGCTCCGCTTCCTGGCCAACAGAAGGTAGTATACCTGTCAAAACCAGAAATAACGAAGAATACAGGAAACGTAAAGCTTTTTTCATTGTCGTGCTGATAGCATATTATTGGCCGGTTGACAGGTTTGTTTTATTAAAGGCGGAACGATAATGGTACCGGCATAAGTTTCTGGCAAGAGATAATTATCAGGATATTTTTTTCTACTGTTCATATAATCTGGTATGAAACCATATTCATGTAAAACATTTTCCTGGATTTTATCTTGCTATTGCGTCGTACAAATGGTTAAAAGCAATGGCGAAAAAAACAAATTTGCCTCACCGATTTTAACATAGGTGAAAATTGTTGATCCTGATTCTTGTGAGTTTTGCATCATCAGAAATCAAAAAACAAGATCATGGAAAACGAAACGATTGTAAATGGAAACCTAGTCCCTGCTTTTACTCTTAAAGACCAGGATGGAAATACTTTTTCAAGCAAAGATTATGTCGGCAAGAAAAAAATGGTGATATACTTTTATCCAAAAGATGAAAGTGCAATTTGTACCAAAGAAGCCTGCGCATTTCGTGATAGTTATGCTGATTATGTGGATGCCGGCGCAATAGTAATTGGAATAAACGCAGGTACTGTGGAAAGTCATAAAGCATTTAAAAACCATCACCGTCTGCCGTTTACATTGTTGAGCGATCCGGATAACAAAGTCCTGAAATCTTTCGGAATAAAAAATGTTCTTTTCCTGACAGGCCGGGAGACTTTCGTAATAGATCTGAATGGAGAAATAGTTTTCAAATTCAGGGGATTTTTGAATGGCAGTGATCATTCGAAAAAGGTACTGGATTTTTTGAAAAGTGTACGATAATATCTATTCCTTATACAAAAATATCATATTGTTACCGTTAAGTAGAAAATATACTACAAATAAAAATACGTAGTACTACTTGTTGTAAAGAATTGCTTACGTACATTTGCCTCGTTCTAATATACACTATTGTATTTAAGCACTATTCCTTTATTCCATCTTCTGGATAAGGAATACAAAACGTTGAGTGTAATGCATAACACCTACCTTGAACTCAAAGTAGGTGTTTTTTTATGGGTATATTGATGCCTTATCTCAATTGTTCATCAGAGTATCTGCCAAAACCTGATCCCCATAAATTTTGTTTTAAGATAAATGATCGGGAAATTGTCGTTAAGAATTAAGTGAAATAGAATTGTCAGACCAGGAGCAGGATGAATCAATCATACTGAAAATTGTGAAGCATATTCGTTTACGAAAAAATCGAAACTTCTTGCCTGTTTTCCTGTTGCTTCTCTGACCCCTGATTTTACTTCGGCTGCTTCTCCAAGTTTGTAGTGCGCATAATCTTCAACTAATCCCTCCGCCTGCCATTCAGTGAAACCAACATACAAAAGTGTCTGTTTTAAGTCATTTGGTGTGATGTCAACAAACTCAATCTGGCGGCCGAGTGCTGCGGAAAGTTTTTCCGCCATTTCATAATGCGTCAGCGATTCCGGGCCGGTAAGGTCATAAACTTTGCCCTCGTGTGCGGATGATGTCAATGCCTCCCCGGCAGCAGCAGCAATATCACTTGTATGGACCATGCTGATCCGGGAATCCCCAATTGCGCCGAAAAATTGATTTTGTCTGATAATGGTTTCCCGAAATCCAAGAAGTCCCTGCATAAACAGATTTGGTCTTAAAAATGTGTAAGCCATTCCGGATTCTTTTATCAGATTTTCGATCACGGCATGGTATCTCAAAAAGCGTACGGGAGAATTTACATCCGCGGCCCATTGAGAAAGTTTTACGATGTGTTTTACACCGGCACGGGCCGCTGCCATAACAAAAGCAGTTTGTTGCTGTTCAGCCAGTTCGGAAGAATTTGTTAGCAAGAATGCTTTTTCTATGCCTTTAATTTCATTTTCCAATGATTCAGGATCGTTAAAATCTCCCTTTATTATTTCAACACCCGGCAAAGTAATGCTTTCTAGATCTTTACTGCGATCCATCGAACGCACCATGGCGCGGAATGGAACTTCTTTTGTGGCTAAATATTTTACAAGTTCTTTTCCTACATTTCCTGTTGCGCCTGTGATTAGAATACTGGCAGATTTTGACTGTGACATTTTCTTAAAGTTTAGATGATTAATGTTTGATATGTCAAAAGTACAGTCACAATTGCTCCGGAAATTGTAAGAAAACGAAATCCATATGACACCTGCCGATTTAATACAAAGAATTATTTCTAACTTTCGTCACCGGGTTATTTGATATGAATCCGCAGAAACGTCAGTCTTTAAATACGAAAAATGGAATCATCGGGCATTCATATTGATGTAGAAGCGCCATTGAACGAGGTGATCAAATATTTGTATTGCATAAATACTCCGGCAGATTTTGAAACGACATCCCAGCATTTATCACCAAATCTGGAAATGCTGCTTATTTTCAATTTTGGGAAACCGCTGCACTTTTCTTATTCAGATAATACTATTTCAGACTTACAGATGAATAAGGTTGCAGTAATTGGGCCATTGCGTAAAATGCTCACCTATGCATTGCCGCCGGACACGAATCTGATCGTTATCGTATTTAACCCGCAGGGTTTTTACAGATTAATGCAGCTGCCAATGGATGAAATAGGGGATAATGACCTGATTGATCCGGATGAATTATTACAGATAACAGGCTTTCATGCATTATGGGATTTGTTAAATGATTTACCGACACTGGAAGACAAGATCGGTTTAATAAAAGAATATGGACTCAGGTTTTTCTGTGAGGCCGATGATGCTTCTTATCCTTTGTTAAAAGGAATTGATTATTTTGAAGATCCGTTTATTCAGCCTGTGCGTGCCATAGCAATGGATTCAGATCTTTCGGAGAGGACGATTCAGCTGCGTTTTAAGAAATACCTGGGTTATTCGCCCAAAGAACTGCTTCGTTTTTTACGGTTTAAAAAGGTAATAAACAGTATTTTGAAACTTGAAAATCAGGAAGTTGACTGGCATGGACTTATCGAGGAATACGGCTACCACGATCAAAGTCATTTGATCAAAGATTTTCAGCATTATTTAGATACTACACCTCATAAATTTGTCAAAGAAATCGTTGGAAAGGAGTTTTGTGTGAGCCGCGAACGCAGATTTAATTCCTGACGATGATTTACGGGATGATTATAATACGGGATTATTGCGTTAACTAGCGCCTTTTTTAATTTAAGTTTACAATGATGGCGAATTTTCAGATTTTTAAAAGCAGCACGAAAAACGAGTATTATTATCTTTTAAAAGCAACAGGAAATTCACAGTTAATTCTTTCTGGTGAAGGTTTTAGTTCAAAACAAAAATGTCTGGATGCCATAAAATACATCCGTGAAAAAGCTGCTGACGATGATTTTTACGAAAGAACCAGCAGTTATCTCAATTACATTTTTGTAGTAAAATCAGCTGACGGAACAGTGATTGGTAAGGGTGAGCACTATACCATAGAGAGCGCCAGAGAAAATAGTATCGAAATGATTAAAAGTGGGTCTGAAAAAGCTGTTGTTCAGGATTTTTGCTGAAAAGCCGATGTGGAATAAATATTAAATGAGGAACGGATGGAGATTTCTTTTTTACCGGCGGACATATCAACTAAAAAGCTCAAAGCAGTTGAAAAAGCGTTGCTGGAAACATTTGGTGATATAAATATTACTGACGCTGTATCCGTCAAAGGTGGGCTATCAGGTTCATTGGTCTACAAAATTTCAATGGACAGCCAGAGCTATATTTTAAAAATTAATGCAGATGAAAGTTCTGTTTCAGGTGATTCATTTAATAGTCTTGAAATTGTCTCACAGGCTGGAATTGCACCAAAAGTATATTATATGGATAAAGTGGACGGGATTTTTATCACTTCCTTTATTACTAATGTGCCTTTGCGAGCCGTTTATATCACATCGGATGTTCTTTTGCCTGAACTCGCAAAAACCATCAGGCAGATTCATCAACTGCCACTTTTTGAAAAGGAAAATAATTTACTGATCACTATTGATACACTGGTAACAGAGTTCAGGAAATCGGGTATGCTGGCAAGTCCGGTTCTGGATGAGTGTTTTACACATTTTGATAAAATAAGAAACAAATATCCCTGGCACGATACCGATAATGTTTCCAGTCATAATGATCTGAATCCGGGTAACATAACCTGCGACGGAGAAAAAATCTGGGTCATAGACTGGGACATGGCGTCTCAAAATGACCGTTATGTTGATCTTGCCACGACCGCGAATTTTTTTGTTCATTCAGAAAAAGATGAAAAAATATTTCTGGAAAATTATTTTCAGTCCACACCCGACGAATACAAAAGTGCCAGATTCTTTATCATGCGTCAGACCTGCCGGATTGTTTACGCCATATTGATGTTCAAGCTTGCAGCTAAATTAAAACCTGCGGGAGAAAGTCATAGTAATGACATGCAGGTTCCGGAGCTGAAAGAAATAGGTGAGCGAATGCGCGCCGGCACCATCCAACTTTCATCTTACGAAGGCCAGATGATGTTTGGGAAAGCAATGATCAATGATGCGCTTAAAAATATGCGGTCGCCAAGATTTCAGTTATCAATTGATCTTTTTAAATAATATACATTTCCGGTAATTGTAACCTGAGATAATAGTACTGACAGATTATTAGGCTGATAGTATATTTAACAGTGGTAGAATCATCCGATACTTGGTTTGAGATCTCATTTCCAGTAAAAAAATATTGGTTTCCTCCTAATCAGTATTTTAAAGATCAACGTTTGCAGCCACCCGTTATAATGAGCATTGCGCCTGCTGATCTATCGGTTTAATATCTGATCAGTTTCCAAAATCAAAGCGGTCATCAATTCATCCGTTTTGGTATATTTCAAATTAACAGCATTTTGCCCGGACCAGAAATTAATCATATCCGTTTTCCCCTGAGCCATGGCCGCTTCCCGCAATGGCCCGATTAAACGGGTTTGCAGAGGGAAAGGTAATACAGGCGTTTCAAACTTTATCTCCTCCGAAATCCGGTTCCGGATCATTCTACCCATTCTGCCGGTCAGCGATTTGGAAAGTACAGTATATTTTGTTTCTTCGGAAAACAATTTAGCTTTGTGGAGCGGTGTCGCATTGGATTCGTCCGTGACCAAAAATGCTGTTCCCAACTGCACTGCATCGGCTCCCAAAGTCAACGCAGCTGCAATTCCCTTTCCATCAGCAATTCCTCCCGCTGCAATTATTGGTGTTTTGATTTTTGCTTTCAATTGCTGAATTAGGGAAAATGTCCCTGTCAAAGATTCATTGGCAGGTTTTAAAAATGAAGGACGATGCCCTCCAGCTTCAAAACCTGCCGCTACGATAGCGTCAACATTGGCTTCTTCCAGTGCCAGTGCTTCATCAAGTGTCGTCGCTGCGCCAACGGTTTTAATACCCAGTCTGTGGCACTCATCCAGAATTTCTTTTGATGGTATACCAAATATAAAACTGAAAACCTTCGGCCTTATCTCAAATAACACTTCAACCTGTTTTAGAAATTTGGACGGAATTTTGATATCAAGATCGGGCAGCGGTATACCAAGTTCATCATAATAAGGCTTAAAAAGCGCTTTTACTTTCTGAAGACTTTCAACTGGATAATCCGTCAGGCTTTCATCCACATCCGAAATCCAGAGGTTGATATTATAAGGTTTGTCTGTTTTGGTTTTGATGATTTTGTTAGTTTCCAATATCTGTTCAGGTATCAGTGTGTAAGCACCCAAACTGCCCAATCCACCGGCATTTGATACCGCAGCCAAAAGTTCGGGCGTTGAAAATCCGCCACCCATCGGCCCCTGTAAAACCGGATATTTTATACCAAAAAGTTCGGTAATTCTCGTATGGTTCCACATAACTTTACTGGGTTACATTTGTTAATAATTTATTGACAATAATCCACTTCCCGTTGATTTTACTCAGGCTGAGCAGGTCGTAATAATTAAACTCAAACATAGGAAGATGTACCTTAGCCACCGCAATAGAGTTGATAATTTCTATCGACAATATTTCCATTCTGAACGTTTCATTCAGAGATTGCGGACTTTTTCTGTTCCCGACACCGTCCAGGTATTGATCAAGACTTTTGAAATATGGCTGTCCGTTAATATCCCCGCTGACCAGTGTCTGCGGGTGAAAGATGCTCCGCAACAATTCAACATCTCCGTTAAAAACGCCCTTGAAATAATCTGATAACACGGCTGATATTTCAGCTGCATTTTCGCTGTAAGTTTTCATTTTTATTCCGATTTAATTATGCTTAGGAACGATTTGTCCCTAAGCATAATTGTGAATTAATAGTTAAAGTGCTTTTAATCAATATGATGTCCTGCGACATGTCCGCCGTCCAGATTGATAATTTCCCCGGTGACAAAATTGCTTTTAGCCAGATAAAGTGCCAGTTCAGCCACATCCTGCGTTTCACCAATACGATTAAGTAAATGAAGTCCAGCAAGACTGTCCGCATCACTGACGCCGGTTTTTGCCTGCAACGGGCTTCTGATAATACCTGGTGCGATGCCGTTGACGCGAATATTGTTTTTGCCAAATTCAGTAGCCAGTTGTCTCGTCAGCGCATGAATTCCTCCTTTACTGGAAATAGGTGCTGTGGCCGGAAAACCTCCGATGGCGTGATCAACCAGAACAGTGCCGATATTGATTATCAAACCTTGTTCCTGTGTCAGCATTTGTCTGATGGCAGCCTGACTGGTGAAAAAAGTGCCTTTCAAATTGATACTTAAAAACCGGTCGAGGTAGGCTTCATCTACTTCCAGAAATCCTTTTGGCTCAAAAATCCCAGCGTTGTTCACCAGCACATCCAGAGATCCGAAAGTTGCCACGGCTGTTTCGACAAGTTTCTGACTTGTAGCCGTGTTGCTGATGTCTCCGGCAACCATGACAAGGCGGTCGTGATGACCTAACTCCGTAAACGTCGCTTTTAAATTATTTTCGTTGGCAGAATTGATAACGACGTTATATCCATTATCCAGAAATAAACCTGCAATTGCTTTACCGATACCGGTAGACGCACCGGTTACGATTATTGTTTGTGTTTTCATGATCCTTATCGTTGAAAATCCCTTATTGTTTATTGGCAGTTATCCCTTTTTCTCTCAGGACTGATACCTGCTCGCCTGCGTAACCCCAGTCATCCAGTTCAATTTCCTGAATCACCACATGTGTAAGTTTCGGATCCTTGTCAAGTACTTCTGTGATAAGATCAGTCACTCCGGCGATAAGTTTTTGTTTTTGCTCACGGGTAACACCTTCGCGGGTTACCTCAATTTTTACGTATGGCATGGCTTTAAAATTTAAAGGGTTGCAGTTAATTTCACATCCAGTTCAAACTCATTATAAATGAGCGTATCACCCAGATTCGTGAAGAAGTTTCCGGACCTGAATTTCATATCATATTTGGTACGGTCTACAATGATCTTACCGGAAGCAGTAATTTTGCCATCGGAGATAATGACAGCGGCAGGGAAAGTGACCGGATGGGTGATACCTTTAATGGTCAAATCGCCCGTAATCTGATAATTCGTCGCATTGATAAAAGCCGAATTTGTAACAGAGAAGAATGCTTCCGGGTTATTTTCCACAGCAAAAAAATCTTCTGAAAAAAGATGGTCAGCAAACTGTCTGTTTGTGGCAGGATCCGTGACATCCAGTATTTTGATGGATGGGATATCAATTACAAAACTGCCTGCTGTCAGTTTGTTATCGGCCAGGATCAGCGTTCCTTCTTTAATGGCGATTGTACCATTATGCGCTCCGGTTACTTTTTTCCCGGTCCAGTCAATGCTGCTTTCAGCGCTTACAACTTGAAATTTTTGAGTTTCCATTTTCTTTTATGTTATCAATTGTTAAATAATTTGATAGCACAAAGGACCGCAGGAATTCGGAGGCTGTTACGTGATGTAGATCACAATCGCAGGCTTTACTTGTGGGAATTATAAAGTCGGCTTAAAGTTTCCCGGGATACGCCGAGGTAGGCAGCAATCAGATGTTTAGGTACCAGATTGTAAAGCTGCGGATACAACGCAAGCAGTTCTTCATAGCGCGCCCGGGTGTCATTATTCATAAAAGACAAGAGTCGTTTTTGTGAAGCCAGATAGCCTTTATTGGTCCGCCAGCGAAAAAAATGCTCCGCCTGATGCAGTTCACTACAAATTTTTTCCCTGTCTTGATTTGAAAGGCAAAGTACCTCCGAATCAGAAATACAGTCAACATTGATTGTCGCTCGTGTCTGGTTGTATAATGCGCCGTAATCGGAAGTCCACCAGGTCGGCATGGCAAACTGAAGAATATACATTTTCACTTCATCATTAATAAAAAAAGCTTTTAAACAACCGGAAACGACAAAATATTCATGATCAACTTTCTGTCCCTCAGTGATAATTACCTGTCCTTTTTTGTATGATTGCGGTTTAAAATGCGAAAAGAAATAATCGAATTGCTCGTCTGTCAGCGTTGCAGTTTTGGCGATGTGCTGCTTTAAAATTTCCTTCGCTTCCATAGACTTATCAATAAACGTTTTAAGACTTTTATGCCCCCGAAATTATTGATTTTTGTTAAACTTTTATTGAAGTCAGATAAAAATTAGCTGTTCCGCAGCGTTGAAAAATTCTGTCTCAATAAAATGATATCTCGATCCAAATCTACCGCATAGAACAAATTACCGGCTCAATATACCTGAGATCAGCTGGACGTTCCACCAGAGAACTCCGCCCGTTCTTTCGACCAGACCGGGATCCGTTACGGGGTGACGGCAGCCATAAACCGTAGTTGATCGTGTGCCTTACTCTTTTCATCTGTTCGGTAGTAAATGAGTTATTTTCAGTGTAATAGTAATCCATGAAATTGGTCGAAATGTATGCTACACCAGCACAGGAAATCCTTTTATAGCGTTGAGTCGGATCCGTATTGGAGGCATAATTATTTCTGTTGTAATAGGGCGTATCGAAGCAATAATCCGGATCAACGGAAGTGCATGTATTGAAATTGGTATTGTTACCATCAAAAACATGAAATAATCCAAGTGCGTGACCGGCTTCATGTGCTAGGATCTCCTCAGTTCTTCCCCCTTCATAATTGATTGAGACGTGATTCCCATTCAGGAAAATGCCGTAGGGGTAGAATGGTTTTGTGCCTTCCAGAGAAGTAGGAAGTCCATCCATGGGCACTGTCACGTTGGGGTAATATGCCCATGAAGAATTCGCATAATCCCCGGTAATATTGGGATATACCCAAATATTCAGATAGTTTGCCGGATCCCAGAAAGAGTTAAATGAATCGCTGTAAGCATCGGCGGACGTAAAACTTGTTTTTGGACTCGAAGTACGGTGTAATCCCGGAGCACTGAGTCTGTTACCATCCAGACCAATTTCTGCCGGATAAAATTCTACGAAAAGATCCTCTGCATTTGGATCTTTTTGTGCCTGATTTAAATTATACTGATTGCGGTATGCCCGGGTCATGTCTTCCGTCAGTTTACGAATTCTGTCGGCCGTGAGTATGGTTGTGTTTATTTCATGGAATATTACAGGCAAACGTACTACGGCATAGGTAGTTTTTGGGAGTACATTGATTGTGAGTTCATTACTGGATATTCCCAATCCTTTTGCCTGAAATTTATAAGTGCCGGGAACTGTGGTTGAGAATGTTTCTGAGGTTTGTTCCTTACCATTTACGAATAGATTGTACGGGAATTTTATATCGACAATCCGGTTTTCCTTCATTACATCAACCTTGAATTTTAATGTGTCGGTGCCATTTGCATAAAATGCATTGGAAGAATCTAAAACACTTAAAGAAAGTGTCAGTGAGGCTGGGTCCCATACCCTGATGAAGATGGTGTCGCTAACTTGTCCGGCCAGTTTCCCGACAATGGCAAAGTTACCTTCCTTATCCACAGAAAATGTTTCTCCCGAAATTTTAACATTATTGCTGTAAAAACTTACCACTTCCTGCGGTGTATCGATCACTTTACCCTGCTGGTCATAGGCTGTTACATTCAAAGGAATGCGCACATTGTCAGTCCCCAGGAAGTAATCAATTTGCGCTGGTTTTTTAATGGACAATTTGTTCAGTTTATCAAAACGATAGAAGTCGTCAGTGGCCAAAGGAACCACCTTTTCACAGCCTGTGAGAAAACACAGACCCAGTAAAAATCCTAAAATCCGGTTAGAAAATTGTATTTTATATTTCATGGCGGACTAGATTGAAAATGAAAGAATTACGGAACGGTTTTTGATACCAGACGAAGATGAAACAGAAGGAATTCCTGCTTCATACCGAAGTTCAAAAACCGGCCTTTTCCAGATGTAAACACCGGCGGAAATAGAATAGCCATAATCGTTTTTTACATTCAGGTTTTCGGCTGTCACCGGATCATTTTCCCAGGAGCCTTGTCCTGTTTTAGTCCTTGATTTTATTCCGATACGGCGTGCATAATATCCGCCAAAGGCAATATAAGGATTGATCTTTCTGAAACCGGGTTTAATAATTAGCGGTAATGCGCTGACCTGTAAGTAGTGTAAACGGTTTGTATTCCGGATTGAAATCTGGTCGTTCGAAAATGTTTCCTTCGCTCCTTTATTCATATATGACAATTCCACACGGGCATTGTAATGTGTCTTTGTGAAAAGATCCATTGAAACGCCCGCATGCCAGGCTGGTAATGATTTCTTTACGGGTGCAGGAACGAGCAGCTCGTTTTTGTGACTGAAAGAACTAGCCAAAGCACCGAATTTAATTCCTGAATAATTGGCAGAATGCTTTTTCTTCGAAACCGAGTTTGTATCCGGCGGGCTATTTTGTGCAATAATAGCCAGAGGCCAAACAAGGAAAAAACACGTAATGAATATTTTCATTGATGAAGGTTATTGATCAATAATAGTGTTGTACAATACTTATTTCAAAAGTAACTATTTTACACTTATTATAACTGATTAAAATTATTCACCTTTTGATTAGAAAATTTTTTAAAGTTGATGCAAAATTAAAAACGCTGTCCATGGTTTTAGTAAACCAGTAAACAGCGTTTATTGTAATGTTATTAATTGGATTTCACGGATCGCGAAACCGTGTTTCATGCTGAAATTTGTGTCCAGTGATCCTGTTATTAAAACATTTTATTCAAATCTTCTGAGAAATAAATTGTGCTACTTCTGCAAGTCTGGATGTGAAACCCCATTCATTATCATACCAGGTAGCTATGGAAAGCAGTTCGCCCTGTTTAACGGTAAGTGGTAAATCGATGATGGATGAATGCGGATCGCCTACGATACGCGCGGAAGTCCATTCCTCTTCGAGTACATCAAGCACACCTTTAAGCGAGCCCTCAGTCGCGGCCTTGCGGAAGGCTTCGTTTACTTCTTCAACGGTACATTCCTTCTCCGTTACCAGATTAAGTTCTGCAATACTACCTGTGCGTGTCGGAACGCGGTATGCTTTTCCTGTGATTTGAAGATCCTTCCAGATAAACTGAAGCGCACGCGCCGCGCCGGATGCTGATGGAATAATATTCTCTGCTGCTGCCCAGGAATCGCGGCGATCTTTCATCGGCTGATCCGTCAGCGACTGCGTATTTGTATAGGAATGTACAGTTGAGAAAAGTCCGTATTTAATTCCAAAATTATCAAGGATAACCTTCACCGCGGCTGCAAGTGCGTTGGTTGTACAGCTTCCCATGCTGATAATTTTATGATTTGAGGGGTCAAAAGTATCCAGATTAATACCTTTAAGCAGTACCGCGTCACAATCCTGCAAAGATTTGCTTGCTGCACTGATGAGCACATATTTAGCCCCGCGGTCAATATGCGCCTGTGCGCCGGCGCGGGTAGTGGCACGGCCGGTACAATCCACAACGATATCTACCCCAAGTGCTTTCCAATCAGGAACTTCGGCTTTTGAATTTACGTATTTGATCCTTTTGTCACCAATCAAAAGATCATCTCCATCATGCGAAACTTTCTCCCCGTAGCGACCATAGTTGGTGTCCACGCTGAAAAGTGACGCAAGAATCCCAACATCATGAATATCCGAAACTGATACGGGAACAAAAAGATTATTTTCAAGTGCAATGCGGAGGAACTGGCGGCCAATCCGGCCAAAGCCATAAAGTGCAATATTTGCCATAACGTTTCTTAGTTGTTGTTCTAAATTAAAGTCAGTGTATCGATTCCTAAAAATATAAAAAATGTTCTTTAATATCTCATTGGACAATGTTATGATTAGGACACATTACGTCTCAGCAGATTTTCATGAACACCTTTGACCTTATTTTATTTCAACACCCGGCACAGCAATAATATGATTTTTGCACATAGAGCACACCTTATTTTTTTCTCCCGACAAACCTGATTACTGAACCTTTGCCGTTATGAAAAATTCCCTCATTCAGTTCAATTTCTTTTTCCAACAATTCTATGATCTCATAATTTGCGAAATCGGATTTTATTTCTTCAATGGAAAAGAGGCTTTCAATGTCTTTTGGCCCGCCAACTTTTTCATTGGCAGCAATGTAGTCGATGTGTTTTTTACTGAAAGCTTCAAAAATAATGATCCCGCCATTTTTTAGATACTGGCTATGGGTTTTGTGATAAAGCGATTTAATGTCTGCCGGAAAATGAGCATATAGAAGTGCTATGACATCAAATTTTTCTGTTTCCAGCTTTAAAGTTTCCAGTCCAGACGTCTTTTGACTGAATTTTATTCATATTGATTTCTTCTATTTTATTTCAAAATTTGACTAATCCATCATTCCTACACTGGCGAGCCGGAACGCTCATATGGTAATAGTCGTGCTACATCTGTCAGGTATCAAACCCTGAGCGAACCCCGGAAACCTCTGGCTGCATAATAAGAATCGGCACCGTTATGATAGATAAAAACCCTTCCGAAACGGCGATCTCCGAAAATTGCGCCACCCAGCTTTCTGATGTCAGAAGTTGTTTTGAGCCAACTGGAGGTTTTTAGGTCAAAATTTCCAAGTTGCTGTAAGTACTGATATTCTTCTTCTGTCAAAAGTTCGATACCCATTTCTGTTGCCACGTCAACGGCGGTGTTTTTGGGTTTATTTGCCTTTCTGGATTCCCAGGCTGCCCGGTCATAACACAGACTTCTTCGATCTTTGGGGCTCTCAGGAGCACAATCGAAAAAGAGAAATTCTCCCGATTTTTGATCAAAACCCACAACATCCGGTTCTCCGCCGGTCACTTCCATTTCATCAATCGACCAGAGTTTTTCCGGATTAGCTTCAAGTTTTTCCTGAACATTTTCCCATTTAATATCATCGTGTCGATTTGTATTTTTCTCAAAACGGGATTTCAGGATTGTTAGAAGTTCCTGACTATGTTCCGGCGATAACCTTTTTGTATTATTACTCATATTATTCGTAACTAAATATTCTAAGTTGAGGATTTTCTAAAATTTCAATCACTATTAGTCATCCAGGCCCTTACTCTCCAAAATCTTCGGAATATTTTTTTCTACCCGCGCCTCTCTTGTTTTGGATTGTTTGGGCTGGGAAAAATGTAGCAGATAAGCACGTTGTCGGCCGGGTGTTAATTTTTCAAAAGCAATTTTCAGGTCGTGAATTTCATCAAGTTTGGATTGAAATTCTGCTGCTACGCTAAATTCAGCCGGCTTTTTCAATTCAACTTTTAATCCGGCCTTTTCCACTTCAATGGCTTCGTAGATATGGGCTTTCAATATCTTTTCCTGCTCTGTAATTTCCTTCAGATCAGTGAAACGTATCTGACGCGCGGCCTGTACATTTTCTGTCTGCTGGATAAGAATCCCATGCGTGTTCTTCAACAAGGCGCCCTTGAAAAATAGAAGGGCGCAGTATTCTTTAAAAACATGTATTAAAACAATGTTGCTCTGCTGAAACATGTAACAGGGACAGCCCCATTTCAAGACTTCTGTCAATCCACAATCAAGAACGATGGTGCGTAGTTGCTGGATTTCTTCCTGCCATTGCTTGTCTTTTTCAAAATAAAAATCAGCTTTTGGATTCATTTTTACGATCAGAAAGTGAGAATTGTATTACCCTTGCCGGCGTACCATTTCATTGATCCAGATGGGTGCGAAAGGGGAGGTGCATCCTTTGGAAACCGGATAATCTCTGAAAATTCCCAACGTTTCGCCAATCGACAGCGCCCTTTCCCTGTATTCAGGAAAGCGAATGCCAATGTTTGCCAGTGTAGAATTCATAGTCCATTGTACTTCGGGTGCGGCAGCAGCCATTCCGGATTCAATTCTGTCCAGAATTCCGGGAATGTCAATTAATTGCGGATTCCTGCTGATGCATCCACTCGTCAAACTCCACCCGGCACGGGCACACATGACATCTGTTGATTTCATCCACTCATGCCGCAGCGGTTCCGTATCCGGGTAAATTTTAATTACGTAATTATATAACCAATCTGCAACATGAACGAACCCTTCCGATTTTACCATTCTGTTTATTTCATCATGCGACAATTTTTTTGGCACCATGATCAGAATGGCCAAAAAGCGGGCATCGATATTTTCAGTATCCCAAAGCTGCAAAGCCAGTTCGTGGTCCGTTTTTATCTTTTTGGCCAACGCGCGGATGTCGCCCATTTTTACGCCAAACTGGTTTTCTCCTGCACCATATTTCCTGTTATGAAGGCGCATTGTTTCATTGCCAAAACTTTCAAGCTGAGTGAGCGCTTCCGATAGTGTCATAAGCGGATTTAGTTTGATGGAGTAATTTAAACTGGCATATTGATAAAGTTTTGCAAACTGAACTGTGCGATCCCGGCTATGCGTCCCGATCTATGCGACCCCATTTGCGCGATACCTTTTGAAATACCAAGATAATACAGTCAGAATCAATAATAATACAGGGCCAAAAAATTCTTTCGCACCATCGGCAACGGCAAGATGTGAAAATACAGCACCTGACATTGCAAAAAAGAAACCTGCATAGGCCCATTCTTTTAACAAAGGAAACTTAGGGATCAGTACGGCAATAACGCCGAGTAGTTTCCAGATTCCCAGTATGGTCAGAAAATAAAGAGGATAACCCAGATGTGTCATCATTTCTGCTTCTTCCTTCATTTTTATGATCTGGACAATTCCCGTAGAGATCATGCCTAGGGAAAGCCAAAGCGTGGCGATCCAGTAGATAATTTTATTCCTTTTTGCCATAAAAAGATTATTTTAATTTGTTTGCAGCTTCCTGTAAACGGTTATGTGCCATGTTGATTCCCTGTGCAAAAGGCAGTCGTAACATCTGATCCCGCAAAGCGACTGAACGGTATACCACATGCATAACCAGTCGGCTGGTTTCTTCAGAAAGTGCTTCAAATTCCAGGAATTCAAGCTGCACATCAAACCGGATCGCCGAAGCGTGCGTACTATCCATTTCAAATGTCCGTGTGATTTTGCTGTTTGGCACAAATTCGTGGATTGTACCGTTGGAGCGAAATACTACATTTCCCTGGGCATCGGAAGTTTCGAACTGGTAACTGCCATGCTTTTTGTTTTCAAGTTTCAACACTTTTGTTCCCATCCATTGTTCAACAATTTCAGGCTCAACATAGGCTTTGAAAAGTAAATCCAGTGGCAGATCGAATTCCCTGGTAATCACTATTTCCTGTTTTCCGTCTTCTGCATCGACCTTCGTTTTTCTTTCCATACAATTTATTTTTCGGGTTTATAATTTTTCATGATGGCTTCTAACTTATTAAATCTGTCGTCCCACATCTGGCGGAAAGGCTCAATGAAATCAGCTACTTCCTTCATTTTTTTTGCATTGATATGGTAATAAATCTCCCTGCCATTCTGCTCCTGCGCAATTAGTTCGCACTCGGTGAGTATCTGCAAATGTTTTGAAACCGTCGGTCTGGCCGTGTCAAAATTGGATGCGATCGCACCCGCGGTCATTGCCTGAGAAGCCACCAGCAATAAAATAGCCCGTCGGGTTGGATCTGCTATGGCCTGAAATACGTCTCGTCTTAAATTCATTATGTAGTTATTTGGCTACGAATATATGTGTAGTTATTTGACTACGCAAAAGTTTGTGATTATTTATTTCTAAAAATGCACAAACCGAACTCAACTCATTGGTTTCAACTCCAATAATAGTTATCATATCTACGCAGAAGCCGCCAGATTACTGGATGAAAAATGTCTGGCACAGGTGATCATGGCCATTATCACGATTAATGTGTGGAACAGAATTGGTATAGCAACGAAATTGATACCTGCCTGAGATTTTGTGGGAATAATTTTGTAAAAAGAAAAATTGAATGTTTGTTGTAATGTATAATGGCGGCGGGAAATATCCTTGCCGCCATTTTTTTAGCGGTAATATAAATATTGCTCATAAAAAACCGTCTTTCTATTGAAATCCCTTACTTTTTATCTGAAACAAAAAGACCTGACATTCGTGTGCCAGGTCTTTTTGTTATTTCAAATCGGAAGTAATAGGGCGCTTACTGAAAGTTATTGCTCATAAATGATCATTTAACGCTGTTTAAAATTTTCAGGGCTTCATCATCTTTATATTGAACAATGAGCGTTTTTAATTGTTCTTTCAAACTTTTTACAATTGCGTCGCTCGCTCTCTCTCCGTATATATTTTTAAGTTCATGTGGGTCTTTTTCAAGATCAAATAACTCCCAGCTATCAGTTCCACCATAGAATCGCACCAGTTTATAACGTTTTGTTCTCACACCGAAATGTGGGGAAACGTGGTGAGGCTCAGGGAATTCATAATAGTGATAGTAAGCCGCGTCACGCCATGGGGTATTTGCTTTTGCATTTTTATCCAATAATGGAAGAAAAGATTTCCCCTGAATTTCTGCCGGGATTTTCGCACCCGCCAGATCCAGAACAGTCGGCGCCCAGTCTATATTGGAGATCAATTGATCAACCTTTGTTCCAGGTTTAATAACACCCGGATATCGAATGACAAAAGGCGTTTTCAGCGATTCTTCATAAATAAAACGTTTATCGAACCAGCCATGTTCGCCCATGTAAAAACCCTGGTCGGAGGCATAAATCACAACTGTGTTTTTTGATAAACCAGTCTTGTCCAGATAATCAAGGATTTTGCCAATATTACGGTCAAGACCATTTGCAGTAGCCAGATAATCCTTGATGTAACGCTGATATTTCCATTCCGTTAACGCTTTTCCGGAAAGTTTTTTATCATCAAATTCTTTGGTGATTTTGTCGTAATAATCTCTTAGTTTTTTCTTTTTATCTTCCGGAAAAAACTTGTATCCCGGAACCTTCTCATAATCAAGATGCACTTTCAGGTCTTCCTTCAAGCGCATCGTTTTTTCAATGCTCATGTCCTGGTCTTTTGCCGCAGCTCTTCCCACATAATCGTCATAAAAAGTTTCGGGCAAGGGGAAATTGATATCGTCATAAGCACCTAAATCCTGTAAATCCGGATACCACTCGCGGTGCACCGATTTTTGGCCAACAACAAGGAAAAACGGCTTTTTCTCATCCCGTTTGTTTATCCAGTCAAGTGAGCTTTCCGTGATCAGATCAGCCACATAACCTTCTTTTCTGATGGTATCGTTTGGGGCGGTGATAAACTGGGGATTGTAATAAATGCCCTGGTCGGGCAAAATATTCCAATAATCAAATCCGGTTGGAAGACTATTTAAATGTAGTTTCCCAATCCAGGCTGTCTGGTATCCACCCTTTTGAAGCAGGTCAGGAAAGAGCTGCTGGGTGATGTCAAACCTGGTTCTGTCATTGTTTTTATATCCATTGATATGACTATATTTTCCGGTAAGTAAAGTTGCGCGGCTTGGCCCGCAAATGGAGTTTGTTACCAGGTTATTTTTAAGTAAAGCGCCTTCCCTTGCTATCCGATCAATATTTGGGGTTTTGGCAAGTTTGTTCCCGTAAGCGCCAATGGCCTGGTAGGCGTGGTCATCGGAGAATATAAAAACAATATTAGGACGCTCTTTTGTCTGCGCAAAAGTGCCGGACGAAAAAGTTATGAGACTCAATAAAACTAAAATTGATTTTTTCATTCTTTAAAATTTAGGAATACAAATTGAAGAAAAGGTGAATTGAAAGGTTGTCATTAGTAACGCCAGTAATAAAATAAAAGTAATTTGGTACAACAATCCACTAAACTTGTAGACAAAGTAAATATGTTAAATGATAAGAATCTAATTTGTAATTATAGTAAAACGACTTTTGGATTTAGGGTAAAGATGCGGCATAAATAATTCCTGCGTCAAAAACAAAGTGTTAAGTTTTGATATAGTGATAAAAATCTGATTGCGTAGTATTAAAAATAATGACTAGTTTCAGTGATGAATACAATAAACTACACCCAACAATTACCAATTTATTCCCTGGAACCGGATGAGATTACGGGCAACAAAAATTTCAGGGTTTATAATTTTGAAGGTGATTTTCCAAGTCTGTCGGATCTTCTGATACCACACCGTAAGAACCATTATCTGTTTGTTTTTATTAAAAAAGCGGAAACACGGCAATGGATTGACATGATGCCATATAAACTTAAAGAGAATACCGTTTACTTTACCGGTCCCGGTCCGGTTATCGTAAAGGAGGAGTTCAATCAGTTATGGAGTAAAGGTATTGCGTTTACAAGTGAGTTTTTATCGTTTCAGGAAGGTGCTTCGCTAAGCAAATTGCCACTGATATTAAATCCTTTTAAAGGTTATGAGCTCTTACTTAATGATGCTGATGTCCGCTTTGTTGAAGATATGATTGATAAAATATCGGTGGAATATCATCGTCCAGGCGAATGGCAACAACGTATGCTGACTGCTTATCTGACCGTTTTGCTTACCTATTTAAGCAGAATTTACACAGCACAATACAATGACCAGGAACCTTCGGCAGAAAAGCTGCTACTGAGTAAATTTCAGGAAAAAATTAATGAGTATTTTCTTGAATGTCATGAGGTAGGGGACTATGCTTCTATGCTCAACATCTCTGCCGGACATTTGAGTGAGGTAGTGAAAACCCAAAGTGGGAAACCTGCCATCAAACATATCCATGACCGGTTGGTGCTGGAAGCCAGAAGAATGCTGGTTCACACGGATAATTCTTTAAAGGAAATAACCTATTATCTGGGTTTTTCAGATGCCTCTTATTTCAACCGTTTTTTTAAACGCGAAACTGGTATAACGCCCGCCGAATACCGGACAACCATCCGTGAAATGTACCATTAATACCGATTGATGTGTCACGTCCGGATGTAATGCTTACGGTACATTTGTACTGTTATAAAATTATAAACTTGGATATGAAAACAGTACTGATAACAGGGGCAAACAAAAGTATCGGCTTCGAAACGGCAAGACAATTACTTCAACAGGGATATTATGTATACCTCGGATGCCGTGATCTTCAAAAGGGTGAACAGGCGGTGAATCAGCTTCATGCGGAAGGTCTAAATCATGTTGAGGCGATTACCATTGATGTTGACGATGTTGAATCAATAAAAACAGCGCGCGAATTTGTGGGTCAGAAAACAAAAGTACTTGACGTTCTGATTAATAACGCAGGAGTGCATGGTGTGCCACAGACGGCTCTGAACACCGATGGCGGTGTTTTCAGAGAAGTTTTTGAGACTAATTTTTTCGGGGTTATAGCAGTTACGCAGGCTTTTATTGATCTGATGAAGCTTTCTTCGGAGCCAAGAATTGTAAATGTTACTTCAGGACTTGGCTCTCTTACGTTGCATAGTGACCCGGAATGGAAATATTATGGAGTGAAACCGGCAGCGTACGTAGCTTCCAAAGCCGCCCTGAATGCTTATACGATTGTCCTGGCTTATGACTTGCGCGATTCTTCGTTTAAGGTAAACGCGGTAGATCCGAGTTACACCGCTACTGATTTTAATAATCATTCCGGCCCCGGAACTGTGCCAGATGCTGCGGCCCGTGTTGTGAAAGCGGCTGTATTAGGTCCGGACGGGCCGACGGGTCAGTTTTTTAGTGACGATAATGTTCCGGAAACAGGAATTAGTCCATGGTAATCATTTCAATTTAGTTACTTATTGACCTTTCATTTGATATGAGAAGCAGATAATCAGAGACGAACTATCTCAAATTTACAGACATACCGGAACATTCTCCGGTATGTCTTTTTTTATAACCTGTGGCAAGGAGAAAAAAAATTAAAAAATTATTCTGTGGTAATTCGTGTACTTTTTAGATATTTACGTAGTCTCTACGTTGAGAAGAATTTTATCCCTAACAATCATAACTCATGCCTCTTAATTATTCCCCGCAATCCCAATTCCTGTTGGTGGCCCAGCTGCTAAAAGAACGAACGTATACACACATATGTAACCAGGTGTTTCTAGATTAATTCGGGGTATTTATCCCAACGCTTTATTTCTTCCCAATTCACAATGGTAACCTGATCAAGCAAATCAATGTTTGATTCCGTTACGTTGTATCTGCGCATTTTTTACAGGTCTGATGTTCCCCAATGTATATCAGGCGCTGAAAATGAGTAGTGTTTTGGTGTGAAAAAAGCTGTATGGATTCAGTTTAGTCACAACACAACTTGCAATTACACATGATCTCCGTTCCGGCGACATCGCTTATTATCGCTACCTATAACTGGGCAGAGGCTTTGCACTGCTGTCTTTTAAGTGTGGCCCGGCAAAAGATTTTGCCAACAGAAGTTATCATTGCCGACGATGGTTCAGATGTCAGAACCCAGGTTGTGATCAGTAAGGCTCAGGAAAATTTTCCTGTTCCGATCATTCATGTCTGGCATGAGGATCAGGGTTTCAGGAAAACAATGATACTCAATAAGGCCATTGCCAGAAGCAGCGGGGATTATTTGATTCAGATAGACGGGGATGTTTTGTTGCACCCTTCATTTATTAAGGATCATCTGGCAGCGGCAGAGGCAGGAACGTTTGTTCGTGGAAGTCGCGCGCGGTTAACCGCTTCTCAAACAGCGACTATGCTGAAAAATCGCAGGACGGCTGTCGGGTTTTATTCTACCGGCGTTTATAACCGGCTTAATGCAGTCCGCCTCCCTGTTTTAAGATCACTTGGCCAGCGCAAGGAAATGGCCAGCAGAAATGTTCGTGGAAGCAATCTCGCTTTTTGGAAGGAAGATTTTCTGCGTGTAAACGGTTACAACAATGCATTGTGCGGCTGGGGGCATGAAGATGAAGAACTGGCGGCTCGTTTTATTAATAACAACATCATTAAAAAAATTGTGAAGCTAAGCGCAGTCCAGTTTCATTTTCATCATCAGGATTTATCCAGGTCAAATGAAGGCTATCACAGCCAGATAATCCAAAATACGTTAGCAACCAAGGCAAAAATCTGTCTAAATGGATATGAAAACCTCTACTAAAAGTTCTCTGATTATTTCAACATACAATTGGCCGGAAGCACTTCGGCTTTGTCTGCTTAGTGTGATAGCGCAGTCGGTTTTGCCGGATGAGGTAATTATTGCTGACGACGGATCGACACAACAAACCATTGAAATCATTGATGCAATGCGGCCAGTTTTCCCGGTCAGGCTGGTGCATATTTGGCATAAGGACGAAGGATTTCAGCTATCAAAAATCCGTAATAAAGCGATTGCGACAAGCGCCTATGACTATATTATCCAGATTGACGGCGACTTGATCCTGCATAAACATTTTATAAAAGACCATCTTAATTTAAGTAAACCTGGTTCTTTCATCACCGGCAGCCGGGTATTGATGAGCCAGCAACTATCCGAAAGACTGCTCCGTTTGCAAAAAACCAATATACAGATTTTTGAGCCGGGTCTAGGCAATCTTTTTAACCGCGTAAATGCCAGCTGGTTGAGCAGATATCTTGCCGATCGTTACAAAACACGGGATATATTTTCGTTACGTGGCTGTAATATGGCATTCTGGAAAGCAGATCTTGTCCGGGTAAACGGTTACAATGAGTGTTTTATAGGATGGGGAAGAGAAGATAATGAAATTGCTGTCAGACTGCTCAATTCGGGGCTCCGGAAACGGACAATCAAATTTGGCGGTATCGTTTTTCATATCCATCATCGGGAAGCAGACCGGAAAGGCTGTCAGGAAAACGAAGGCTATCTTACCTATGCCCTTCAGAATAAATCCGTGTATTGCAGCCAGGGACTCAATCAGTATTTTACAGCATACAGCGAAATAGAGCAGGCTGAAAGTGAATTTAGTATTTAACTTCAATGATTAAGGATCCATTAATTTCAATCATTTTAGTTACCTATAATGCGGAAGAATTTTTACAAAGGTGCCTGGATAGTATTTATATTCAGGCATATACGCCCAATGAGATCATTATTATTGACGGTGGAAGTACGGATAAGTCAATAGAAATTATTCGGGATAATGCCGATAAAATTGCTTTCTGGAAAAGCGAGAAAGATGATGGGATTTATGACGCCATGAATAAGGCTTTGGATTATACCCAGGGCCAATGGATTTATTTTATTGGTGCGGATGATACCCTGACACCAGAATTTTCGGAACTGGCAAAAGAATTGAAAAACGCTGACTGCATTTACTACGGAAGTGTTTACAAAGCCGGTAAAAAATATTTAGGAAAACTTTCACGCTATCACCAGGCCAAAACGGGTATCAATCACCAGGCCATTATTTATCCGTCTCAAATATTCGCTGATAACCGATACGATACCAGTTATAAAATTTCAGCTGACCATGTTTTTAATATGGGTTTCAACCGGCATGAAAAGTATCATTTTGAGTTCAAAGATTTTATTATTGCCAACTTTAATGATACCGGAATCTCATCGCTTCAAAAAGACGCTGTTTTTGAAAGTCGAAAAGGAAGACTGATTATTAAGTATTTTGGCCTTAAAATTTATCTCCGTTTTCAATTTAAAAAGCTTAAAGCAAAGCTATTCAAAAGCTGATGTTATCTTTTGCTAAAAACAAATCCTTCATTTCTGTCAAAGATTATTTTGGGAGGTAATTGAAGGATATTTGCAATGATCTTCTCCCGCCATTTTCGTTTTGGGATTAATTTTGTCAAGCTGATTAACAGCCTGCAAAACCGCAGATGTAAGTTGGGACTGATCTTTTTCTCTTGATCTGTTAACGCATAAACCTGCTCCAAATATTGATTTCTCTGATTAAAACTTTTCTGGTTTTCATTCCTGAACCGAAATCCGGAAAGCATGAAAGACGTGCTGTAAAGCTTCTCGTATCTGAAAAACCGGATCCATAATTCAAAATCGGCTGCCAATGAATAATCTTGCGATATAAAACCGCCTGCTTTTTCCCACAAACCCCGCCTCCAGAATACAGATTCCTGTTGTATAAAATGACCGTTAAATAGCAGTAAACGTGTTTGAGACCAACGTTGCGCATACGGCTGATCATCATAAGTAAATGGATAACCGCTTTCGTCAAAGAAGGTATTGCTGCCCATGAGCCAATGAACCTCTTTGAATTTTTCAAAAAGGTCTACAACCAGAAATAAAGATTTCTTATGGTACATGTCATCCGCATTTAGCCAGGCCATTATTTCTCCGGTAGATTTTGCAAAACCTTTTTGCAGACCATGATACAATCCTTCATCTTTTTCACTGACCCAATACGCAAGCTGGTTTTCGTATTTTTTGATAATCGCCACAGAGTCGTCCGTGCTGCCACCGTCAATAATGATATATTCCAGATTTGGATACCCCTGGCCCAGTACCGACAAGATGGTATCTTCCAGGTATTTTCCCTGATTATAAGAAGGTGTAACAATGGTTATTTTAGGGAAATCTGCGGTCATATTCAAGGAGCTTAAACCGCAGGTAAATAAGACTCATATATATAATCGTCCGGGTCAAAATGCTCAGAGGCCAGTATCATGAGTATGGTCCCGTCTTCAAAGTCGTACATTTTGTGCCAGTCACCTGGTTGGAGTATAAGACATTGACTGGCAGAATTTAAAGTAAATTCCTGCTCTTCCTGACCGGTGTTATTAAAAATCTTACAACTTCCTTTAAGACATATCGCCGCCTGAATGGTTGTTTTATGTCTATGCCCGCCCCGGACAGAATCATCGACACCGTAGATATAGAAAATTCGTTTGATTGTAAATGGAATTACACGCTCGATCACGGTCAGGTTTCCGCGGGTATCAGCGAATGTTGTCAGGTTAATTAATTCGGCCAAGGCTATTGAAGATTGGATTGGAGTGTATGTTTTTTTGAATAATTTTTGTATCGGCCTTTCAACAGATAATGAATCTGTCTTGATAAACTGATCTTAATCCAGGTTAGTTGCAAAAGATTTTCATGGAAAACAGCTGACTTATCTGTGAGTAAGATTTTGGATTCTGCATCACGAAGCGCGTTAGCATAGGCCCCATATATCAATCGAATGGCATCACTATTCAGCAAATATTGCTCAGCTGTAAGTCTGAAACTCTCGCTGGCACTATACCTGAAATCGTGAAAATGATAAAATACAAGTGGAACAGCTTCGGATCCCGGACTTTTAACCATAATCTGACCGGCAATGCGTTCATAGCTATACGTTTTACAATTCCATGGAGCTACGCCGCCACCGGTATGTTGCATTACATGCACACCTTCAAAGCGGGTTGTCCAGTCGTCCAGATATTTTTGGTCGCCAAATTTGCCATCTTCAAAACGGTTATAACACCAGGTTATACAGGCCTTTCTCCACCAATCGAGGACCTTTAAACCTTGTTCAGTATTTTTAAAAGTTATAAACTGAACACAATAGATTCCACTTAATTCCGATTGGTCATAATCCGGATTATACCTGTGTTCGGTAATCAACACGGCATTATTCCCCATTTCATCCGTCAGTATTTTTGGATCGGAAAAGAATAGCAGATCTGCATCGATATAAGTGCAATGGTCCAGGGAAAAAGTATGAATGCAGTGCCAGATCGTAGAGGCAGTACAAGTCCAGCAATATTCACCCGGCGTCCGGCTGGACTTTATGGCAAGTAATTCCGGCGTTTCAAATTCATTGAGTGAAATGATTGTGGCATTTGAAAGATCCATCTTCGAAAGTGTCGCATGGCAATCATCGTCAAATGCAAAGATATATAAGTGGAAATCACTGCTTTGTTTCAGCAGTGAATAATACATCGCCAGTCCCCGTGAGAGATAGAACGAATTGAACAGGGTGCAAAAATTTTGCATGAAAAAATGTAGCGCTGTTAGGGGGTTATGAACTACAAAGATCAAAGAATATTATCATTAAATTCATGTGGTCAGGAATAATAAATTCGAAAAAGACAACATTTCTGACCTGTTGCGACATAATTTGAATTGGAGCCGTATATCTTTAAATTGCGAAGAATCCTTAAAGTGGGCACATGTCAATATTCAGATTTAAAAAGAAAGAGAAAAAGAAAGACGGCTGGTTTGGAAATTATGAAAACTGGGAAGACTTAACGGCCATGTCAGGCGGGTACCAGGCACAAACGATTCTGAATATTACGAAAAATTCTCTGCTCAAAGTTAAAAACGGAGAGGCCGTTTACGAACGGGATTCCGTTTTGTTTGACAAAAAATTATATCCCTATTCCATTATTTCCGCGCTGCTTTATGCCGCTGTTGAATGCGATGGATCTTTGAATGTGCTGGATTTTGGCGGATCACTGGGCAGCACCTATTATCAGGTCAGAGACTTGATTCCTGCTTCGGTAAAACTTCACTGGAGTGTGGTTGAACAAAAGGAATATGTTGCCTGCGGACAAGATTTATTTGAAGATGAAATTCTTAAATTTCATTATACCATCGCCGAAAGTATGTCTTCAAAAAAAGCAGATGTTTTAATCTTATCAAGTGTGGTTCAATATCTGGAAAAACCACATGACTTTCTGAATGAGATTATGGGATACGGTTTTAAGTATATCATCCTTGACCGGACCTCTTTCATCAAAAATAACCAGCCTGACCGGCTGACATTGCAAATTGTACCGACACATATCTATGAAGCGCAATATCCGGCCTGGTTCTTTAATGAAAAAAAGCTGATGCAGCATTTTACTGAATACCATATAAAAACTGAATTTGAATCTTATGTTCCGGGCGAGCAGGATATCGAAATTGATTCAGTAAAAATGGGATATGACAAAGGGTTTTTCCTTGTTAAGAATTGACATTGTACATGTATTTTTTTCTGATAGGACGGAATTTCTGGCTGCATGCTGCAATAGGTTTAAATAGCAGCTGTAAATAAAGTGCTTACTCATTTCGTAAACTTTTTATAGGATTTAGCAACGCGGCTTTTATTGCCTGGAAGCTGACCGTGGCGACAGTGATCAGTAAGGCACCAAGCATTACCAGTGGAAAAATCCACCAAGATAAAGAAGTACGGTAGGTATACTGTTGTAACCAATCCTGCATCAGATAGTATGCAATCGGCATAGCCAGCAGACCTGCGACCAGGACCAAAAACACAAAATCCTTTGACAACATCTGCCACAAATTGCTCACAGAAGCGCCCAGCACTTTTCGAATGCCGATTAGAGAGACAAGGCATTAGCAGTGCAGGAAAAAATATCTTGTTTAAATCATATTTGATATATGATCTGTTACTTGTTCTATTCAAGAAAGACCCGGCTCAAAACAAACAACACACTAAATATTATAATTTTGTGGTGATGGAAGATATAAAAACTTTTACGCTGTCGAGGCATAGCCGGCTTTTCTCTGTCCCTGAAAATGGGAAGGAATATTTGTTTGTGGGATCTGGTGACCATCCGTATCATGAGGAGCCTTACCGGGCAGAAAGTTATGCCATTGCGTATATCAAAGAGGGTGGGGTAAGACTAAATGTGAGCTTGTCTGCCTGGGATGTTGATGCCCCTTCGATTATTACCCTCGCACCATCAGATATTCGGTATTTCAGTAAAAGAAGTGATCTGTTGAAAATGGATGTTATTTTTTTTAAGGATACGTTTTTGCTGGAACGTTATGCAGATCTTTTTTTTCTGTTTAAATATGATTTTTTTGGAAGCAACGATCTTCACGTTTTGCCTCTCACAGACGCATATTTTGTTAAAATCAATAAGATATTTGAGCTGATCCGACTGACGCAGGAAGCGGGGAATTATCATAAGGCCGAGCTTGTGCGCAACTATATTTTTGCGCTTGTTTATGAAATTGATGCCTATTATCGTCAACATCATCCGGAGTCATCTTTTAAAAGAAAAGGACATCTTTTATTCTCGAAATTCAGACAGTTGTTGCGGAGTAATTATATGCGCGAGCGCAAACTGGATTTTTATGCAAACCTGCTTAATTTGACGCCAAAATCTCTTTCGGCAGCCATTAAAAAACAAACAGGCAAATCTGCTGGAAAATGGATTGATGATGCCATTATTCTTGAAGCCAAGGTTTTGCTGCAAAATGAAACGCTTACTGTATCACAGATCACTGGTATGCTCAATTTTTCAGATCAATCGGTTTTTGGTAAATTTTTCAGAGCAAATACAGGTATGTCCCCGGTTGAATACCGGAGGAAATTTAATTGAGCCTCCTCCTTATTCCTGAATCAGACTAAGCCATTTCGACGAACATTAGGGTTATCCGGCCTATTTTTCGCAGTTCTTTTGCTGGAAATTTGTCCTGTTGAAACTTTAACAAAGTTTGAAAATGGGAAAATCATTAATTGATATCTTACGGGAAATCAAGGGAAATTTATCGTTTTTATTGTCAGTTTTCCTTATCGTAAACGCGACAGTGGCAAAGGCGCAGAGACGCACAGGAAATGTTTACAAACTCACTATTTCGGAAGCAGTAGCATTCGCTAAAAGTGAAAACAAATGGGTGAAGGCGGCAAGTCTTGAAGAGCATGCTGCCGGTGAGGACCGGAAAGATGTCTATAAAAGCTTTCTACCGATTATCAATGTAACCGGTTCTTATCAGCGTTATTCAGGTCTGACTCTTTTCACGGACGGATTGAATCACGCGAGCACAAGTCCCAGGAAACCTACGCCGAATGCAGCAGGTCTGGGTGTTGATGCTTTATACAGCATTTATAACGGTGGCAGACAGCGGGCACTCCGGGAAGAGCAAAGTGCACGATCCCGGCTGGCAAAAGTAAATACCCTGGATCAGTCGGGGAATATCGGGTTTGAGACAGCCAGTGAGTACCTTAATCTGGTACGACTGAATGAGCTTCAGAAATTTATCACAGACCAATTGAAAAGGGCACACGCGCGGTTAGAAAATATCAACGCATTGTATAAAAATCAAAAGGTTACTAAAAGTGACGTACTGCGTGCAGAAGTTAATTTGTCGGGTGTGGAACTTTCTATGATGCAAAATGAAAATGACATCAAAATTGCTAATCAAAAACTGGTCGTTTTACTTAATATCCCTGATTCAGTGGTAATATGGCCAATTGATTCAGCAAATATGCCCAAGCCGGAAATGCGGTCGCTGATTCCTCTTGTTGAAACGGCTGGGACTTCATCCTACATTCTGCAAAAGGCAGCCGAAAATGTGGATATACAACAAGCAAGACTTAGGCTTGTCCAAAGTGGCAGTTTACCAAATTTGAGCTTTTATGGTGCTTATGGCGTCAATTATCCAAATTACATTTTCTTTCCACCGGTTGATCAGGCATATGCGATAGGTTTTCTCGGCCTCAAAGCACAGTACAGTATTTCTTCACTTTATCATAACAAAAGCAAGAAAATAGCAGCAGCATTGAGAATGAAAGAAGCAGAAGTGCAGCGCGAGGTCTATGGTGATCGGGTGCGCACAGAAATAAATGCTTTTTATATAAAATATGGTGAAGCACTCACCAGGATCTCTGTCAACGAGCATTCTGTGGAACAGGCCAAGGTCAACTACCGCATCGTCAATACAAAATATTTGAATCAACTTTCCCTGTTGACCGATCTGCTCGATGCGGATAATCTTTACCAGGAATCAAGGTTCAATCTGATCAAAGCGCAAACAGACGCTCTTGGTATTTATTATCATATTCTTTACAGCAGCGGTAATTTATAAAAATGTAATTGAAAGATGGAAAAGCTAAATCACAAAATACACCCGGGTAATATTGTTGTCACGATGTTGGCGGTAGTGGTAATAATTGCGGGATCAGTGTACTTTTTTCAGTATTGGCAGTATAGTGACCATTTTGAAGAAACCAATGATGCGCAGGTGGAATCTTATATTAATCCTGTTTCTGCGAGGGTTGGAGGGTATATTGATCAGGTTCGTTTTAATGAACATCAGTTGGTTAAGAAGGGAGATACACTTGTGGTTCTTGACAGGAAAGAATACAGTGCTCAACTGGCGGCAGCAGAGGCTGGGGTAGAAGATGCGCACGCCCAGCTTGATGTACTTTCCGCAGGTATTCTTTCGGCTCAAAATGGTATGCTCGTAAATCAGGATCAGATTAATGGAGCCCAGGCGCGATACGTGCAGCAACAAAAGGATATCAGCCGATATACGAATCTGGTTCATGAAGAAGCAGCCACAGGTGCCGAATTGGAGCAGGTCAAGGCACGGTACGATGTCGCCGAAAGCGATTTTAGTGCTGCGCGAAATAATCTGAAAACCAGTTTGTCCCGGGTTGCTGAGCTAAAAACGCATTACGGTGTCTTGCATGCGGATATTAAACGAAAGGAGGCGGCATTGGAACTGGCAAAACTTAATTTGTCATACACCATTATACGAGCTTCGTATGCAGGAAGGGTAGGGCGGAAAAACATTTTGGAAGGACAGCAAATCCAGCCTGGTCAGCCATTGGTCAGCATTATTAACGAAGCTGAAAAATGGATCACTGCGAACTTCAAAGAAACACAGGTTGAGGGAATGTATTTGGGCCAGCCGGTGGAAATACGGGTCGACGCTATCAGTAAAAAGATTTTCAGAGGCAGGATTGTAGCTATTGCAGGTTCTACGGGTTCTCGTTTCTCACTATTGCCACCAGATAATTCCACCGGCAATTTTGTCAAAATTATTCAACGGGTGCCGGTGAAAATAGAATTTACCGATGAACAGAGCGGAAAAGTAATTCCAGGTATGAATGTGAGCGTGGCTGCCAAAAAACGAGTAAAGTTATGAAACCGGATTATTTTAAAAATTGGGTAACAAATTGGGAATGGGGAGCAAGAATCGGGTTATTTCTCATGCTGCTTTCCGGACTGGTTCACCTGGGAATGTTCGTAATGACGCAGGGTTACCTTATTGCATACCTGGGAGCGCAGCAAGAGGACGCAGTTTTTGGTATTATGTCAACGTATGCAGGAATTATAACAGCTTTGCCCATTCAATTCCGTTTTTTTAGATTTTTTCAAATCCGGAGCTGTCTTTTGGTAAGCATGATGTTGGGCATAATACTCAACTGTCTTTGCCTGCACTGCCAGGATATCAATTTATTTTTTGCAATCAGGTTTGCGCAAGGAGTTACAGCAAGTAACATAATTGTTTTTACACTGCTATTGATCTTCACGCGTATACGGGCAGAACGGGTTCAAACGATTGCACCGGCCGTCTTTTACGGTACCATGCTCGGTAATTCTGTATTGATCGGCCTGGTAAGTGGGATAATCGTCGAGTCGGCGGATTGGAAAGTGACTTACTATTATCTGATTATGTTTGAGCTTTTGACCATAATCATCGTATTACTGTTGTTGAAGCCGTCATCCGGACATAAACGTTATCCACTTTATCAAATTGATTGGGCCGGGGCAATTCTATTTTCCATTTCCGCACTAACAACAGCTTATACAGTTATTTACGGCTCAAAATATTATTGGTTCGCGGATTCACGGATTGGTTTCAGTAGTACCACTGCTGTGGTTGGATCATCATTGTTTCTGTATAGGCAATATATGGTGAAAAGGCCTGTGATCCATCTCAGTGTTTTCAAATCGATGAATTTTGTGAGTATGATCTGCCTGCTGGCACTTTATTATGGAATTAAAGACAGTATCAATCTGGTTTATAATTATGCTGGCGGGACACTTCGGTGGAGTATACTGGACGTTATTGAACTGGGTCTTTGTAATATTGCAGCGATGGTTGGAGTTCTGGTGATTTGCATTCGACTTTTACTCGCTAAAAAAGTTGAAATTAAATCGCTCCTGATATTCGGATTTGGTTTAATGAGCGTTTTTAACCTTTGGATGTGTATTTTATTAACAACGGATCTGTCATTTAGAGATTTGTTGTGCCCCATACTGATTCAAGGTGCAGCGTCAGGATTCATATTCGTTCCTGTCATGATCAATGTGCTGTCTTCGGCTCCGGCAAATACGGGAATGAGCGGACTGATCATCGCAGCCTGTACCCGTTTCATCGCCACTTTGCATTCTTTCGCTGGATTTTATAACCTCCAGCTGTATTTCAATCAATATTTCAAAGAAGGTTTCCTTGGTTACCTCACATTGGAAAACCAAAACATGATTAGCCGTTTGGATATGTATCGTTCTGTTTATGCTTCCAAAGGTTTTACAACAGAGCAGGCATCCGGATTAGCCCAGGCGGCAATTTCGCAAAGTTTAAACCAGCAGAGCCAACTTTTAACAAACAGGTCTTTGTTCATGATATTTGGATTATTATCGCTCGGTATTGCTGCGTTACTCATGATCATTCCAATTATCAAAAAATGGATCATCGATTGGAATAAAACTGTTCTGCTGACTCAATAAGAAGAAAGGGGCACTGCTATATTTAACAAATTCAATTGTTTGTCAGAAACTACCGGGAATACTTCCCAAAGAAATTTTGGCAAAGTATATTTTGCTGTGAGTCCATATATTGAAAAAATGAAATTTAAAAGAACGATGGGGCAGGAGGATAATTTTGACTGTCTTTACCCTCTGTTTATCTGATTTACAAATTATAAGAATGAGAAATTATGAGCCCGGAATTAAATGATATGACAAATTCTCAATTTACGAAAGGGGAAGTTTTTAAAAAACTGCATAAGAGCCCAGCACTATTTGTGTTGCCCAATGCATGGGATACAAATTCTGCTAAGTTATTAACAAATATGGGATTTTCATCGCTGGCGGCAGCGTTTGTTGGTGGGGAAGATGCTGTGAGAAAGCCTGGGAAGGAGGGAATTGTTACAAATAGAGATCAGACGTTGGCTTCTATCTCTAAAATAGTCAGTGCCACTGGTTTGCCTGTAACGGCTAATCTGGGAAATGGATTCGGAGACAGGCCAGAAAATTGCATGGAAACAATCATGCTGGCGTCAGAAGCTGGTTTGGTAGGTGTTTCAATAGGTGATTCCAGCGGCAAACCGCATAGGCCTGTTTATGATTATATCCATGCTGTTGAACGAATTATTGCCTCTGTCGATGCTGCCCGGAATTTACCTTTTGACTTTACGCTAACGGCAAGTACTGAAAATTACGAACATGGTAGATTTGACCTTGATGATACCATTAAAAGGCTTGTTGCCTATGCCAATGCTGGTGCAGACGTTCTCTTTGCTCCTGGTGTTAAAACAAAAACAGATTTAGCCGAAATAATTAATGCCCTGCATCCCCGTCCTGTCAATGTAGCCATGGACTTTTCAGGAGCGGATTTGACGATTGACAAAGCATTGGAACTTGGTATTCGCAGGATCAGTGTAGGTTCATCCTTTGCCAAGGCGGTTCTGGGTGATTTTTACAGCGAGGCACTCCGATGGAAAGAAAAGGAAATTGGGAAGTAAGCTGATGCCGAACAGGCAGAAAGCGTCAGATTTTATTCAGATAATAGAGAAAGGCTATTTTTAAAAGATGACGTATAGCGGATACAGTAATTTGAAAAAGCAGATGACAATCATCCTCGTGAAGTAAAAAAACAGCCTAATCAAGAAATACTGATTAACAAAGACTTGCATGGCACTATCCAGGAAGCGGGAAAGGAAAAGCTAAACTATATAAATAAACTTGGTATGATCAGGAAAGAATTTAATAGCAAATCAAAAACAGGCGAACCGGGCACCCTTACAGGAAGAGAAATTACAGGTTCGCAGGCAATTCTGGAAGCCTTGATTGAAGAGGGTGTGAATACCATTTTTGGAATTCCGGGAGGAGCGAATATTGCAATGTATGATGCGCTCTATGATTATAAGACGCAGTTAAATCATATCCTGGTGCGTCATGAGCAGGGAGGTGTACACGCTGCGCAAGGTTACGCCCGGGTTTCGGGAAAAGTTGGTGTCGTTTTTGCAACGAGCGGGCCTGGTGCAACCAATCTTCTTACCGGTATCGCAGATGCCCAGATAGACAGTACACCTTTGGTATGCATCACTGGGCAGGTGTATTCGCACATGTTAGGAACTGATTCATTTCAGGAAACGGACGTGATCAATATATCTGCGCCGATCACTAAATGGAATTATCTTGTAACCGACGCCCGGGAAATTCCCGGAATTTTGGCAAAAGCGTTTTACATTGCCCGTAGCGGTAGGCCAGGTCCTGTGCTTATTGATATAACCAAAGATGCGCAGCTCCATAGTTTTAAATATGGCGGGTATACAAAATGTGAGAGTATCCGTAGTTATAAACCACGTCCAACTATTAAGCTGGATGCAATTGCAAATGCCGCTGCCATGATCAATGGGTCAAAGAGGCCAATGATTCTTTGGGGCCAGGGCGTTATACTTGGTGAAGCGGAAAAGGAATTTATAGATTTTGTAGAAAAAAGCGGAATTCCGGCCGCCTGGACCATACTGGGTGCCGGAGCCCTTCCGACAGATCATCTTTTGAATGTTGGAATGCTCGGTATGCATGGCAATTATGCCCCAAATGTAATGACCAATGAATGTGACATTATCGTTGCCATCGGAATGCGTTTTGACGATCGAGTGACCGGAAGATTGGACAAGTATGCCCGACAAGCCAAGGTAATTCATCTGGATATTGATCGCGCTGAGATCGATAAAAATGTAAAGGCAACTATCGCTGTTTGCGGGGATTGTAAGGAGACACTGCCCTTATTAACAGATCTTATTCATGCAAAATCGTATAAGGAATGGGTTGACAAATTTAAGTTGCTGCACGATGAGGAAGTCAATATCGTTATTGAAAATGAACTTAATCCGCCAAATGGGGAAATTACCATGGGTGAAGTTATCAATCAGTTGAATGAATTTACAAGGGGAGATGCAGTTATCGTTTCTGATGTCGGTCAAAATCAAATGGTCACTTGCCGCTATGCTAAATTTAACGATAGTCGAAATAATATAACCAGTGGAGGGTTGGGTACCATGGGTTTTGCTTTACCTGCCGCAATTGGAGCAAAGATAGGCGCACCTCAAAAAGAAGTTATTGCCATTATTGGAGATGGCGGGTTTCAGATGACTTTACAGGAACTGGGAACAATTATGCAAACCAGATTAAGTGTTAAAATCATTATATTAAATAATCGTTTTTTGGGAATGGTAAGGCAGTGGCAAGAGTTATTCAGCAATTCCAGATATTCATTTGTCGATCTTGAAAGCCCTGACTTTGTTGCCTTGGCAGCCCTTATAAAATAGCCGGAAGGTCAATTTCAAAGCGTGAGATGCTAAAAGATGGTTTGATTGAATTGATAGCGCATGATGGATCATTTCTATTGGAAGTGCTGGTTAGTAAAGAAAATAATATTTTTCCTATGATCCCGCAAGGGGCGGGAGTTGGTGAGATCAGGCTGAAATAACCTTTTTTCTTTCCCAAAAGCAAAAAAATCCTGTAAATGGAAATTTACAGGATTTTAAATAGTTTTATGTTTTCAGTAGAGAGGAAGAGATTCGAACTCTCGATACAGTTACCCGCATACACACTTTCCAGGCGTGCTCCTTCAACCACTCGGACACCTCTCTGTTTTTATCAGGGTGCAAAGATAGCTTTTCCGGGGTTATATACAAATCCTGATTTGATTATTTCTTACGCTGATATGCAAAAAACGTTTTTTCCATTTCGTTGCTTTTATTTTTCTCTTCCATAATTACTTCAAGATTTCCATTGACCAGTTGATAAACCAGTCTCAAAAATTTATTCCTTTAATTCAAACACTCCCTTGGAAGAGTAACAGTTTTGTTTTCATAAGGCTAAAAATTTCAACTTGATATGATACGATCCATTTTCTGCGGGAGTATTGGCCGGCTTTTATTTTTCAACATATATTGTATTGTAATATTTTCAATTTCGGTGCTGCCATTAAAAATGTATTTTTCATCCATCAAAAAAGCCCGGACATCAGATCCGGGCTTTTGCAGCATAATTATCACTATCGATTATTGTATATCGTCAAATTTTCCCTGGTTCAGATCTCCCGTATCAAAACCTTTTTTGAACCAATACATTCTTTGCTTGGAGGTACCGTGTGTAAATGCATCCGGCACAACATAACCCTGTGATTCTTTCTGCAATTTATCGTCACCAATGGCATTTGCAGCTGTAAGGGCAGATTCCAAATCTCCTGGTTGCAGAATATTTTCCATCTTTTGTGCGTGATTGGCCCAGACACCAGCTAAAAAATCTGCCTGTAATTCGAGCTTTACTGAAAGTTTGTTATACTCTTCTTCACTTAAACGTTGCCGTTCCTGTTGAAGCTTATCAGTAATTCCCATCAGATTCTGAACATGATGACCAACTTCGTGAGCCACCACATAAGCTACTGCAAAATCGCCCGGAGCATTAAATTTTTCTCTTAACTCATCACAGAAAGAAAGATCAATATATACCTGCTGATCGGCCGGACAATAAAATGGTCCCATGGCTGATGATGCCCCGCCGCAAGCGCTTTGTGAAGAATTCTCAAATATCTGTAAAGTCGGCAATTTATATGTACTGCCGTTTTCTTTATAAACTGCTGTCCACACATCTTCGGTGCTTCCTAAAATGGCTGATACCATATCGGCAGTTTTGTCATCGGGCCGCGGACCTTCCGGGCGCGTTTGAACCTGTTGCTCTGATGACTGACCGTTTTGAATCGTATTCAAAATCGCCGAGGGATCTTGTCCGGTTAAGAGACCGATCACCACCACGATCACCACTCCGATTCCACCCATCGCAACTTTGCCACCACCAGACATTCCACGTCTGTCGTCAACGTTTCCGCTTCTTCGTAAATCCTGCCAATTCATAAATAGTATCGTTTAAATCTATTGAGTGATCAATTCATATTACATTTTTGACTGTAATATTTTCGTTACAAATATCATGTAAATAATATGCCAACGGCCTACAATTAAATATTTTCATACATCATTGCCAAAAAAATTTCTTCCGGTGCGGTTTACGGAAGGGGTAATTTGTCCTCAATTATTACCAAAGTATACCCGCCTTCCAGGTGAAATGCCTTTAAACAGGATTCAGTATGTGTATTATAAAACCTGGCAGAACAAATCAGGCTGTTGATATAACCAGGATTTCTAAATCTATTTTGAAAATAACTATCGCAATTCTGCCACTTTAAGTTTCACAAAAATTAGTAACAATCAATTCTCTCTGATTCAATAGTATACAAATCTACATAGCCCCATTTTTCGGATGGTTTTCTGTTTTTAATTAAAGCATCGCTTTAACTAAAAACTTTACTCCCATTTCCGAATTCGTTTTTAAGAGTTAAATATTCAAAATACGAAACGAACCAAAAATTCACATCCATTATTCCTCAATCATTTTTGGAATGAAAATTTCACGTATAGCCTAAAAGTAAAGATTAAATAATATGTTTCTAATGAAAATAAATGAGTTTTATGATAAGGCTACACTCTGGATACTGGATAAAGGCCCGTCATTTTTGCTGGGAGTAACCGTACTGATTGTTGGCTTCTGGCTTATTAAAATGTTGTCCAGATACATGTCTGCGCATATGGTCAGGAAGGAAATTGACCCTTCATTAACACCTTTTCTTCTTAGCCTTACGATTACTGTTTTAAGAGTTTTGCTGATCATAGCAGGCATGCAGATCATCGGTATACAAATGACAGTTTTTGCTGCATTAATCGGTGCATTAGGTGTGGCGGCTGGTCTCGCCTTGTCGGGAACTCTTCAGAATTTTGCCAGCGGGGTATTGATCTTGTTATTGAAACCTTTTCACGTAGGTGATAACATTCTGGCGCAGGGGCAGGAGGGAACTGTAACGGCAATCAAAATATTTTACACCGTCATCACCACATTCGATAACCGAAAGGTAGTAGTACCCAATAGTAAACTGTCAAATGAGGTCATCATCAACATCAGTGCTTCCGGGAGCAGAAGACTGGATATTGAACTTAAATTTACCAATGCAATAGATTTTAATGAGGTCAAAAAGATAATCGATGACGTCCTCGACAATGCTGTGAATACGCTTAAATCACCGGAAAGAAGGATCGGTATTTCTTCTATTGAATCGGATGGTTATAAGGTTATGGTCAATGTCTGGATCAATGCACACGGATTTATTGATACTAAAATGACGATTCAGGAAAAAATTATGGAAAGTCTCAAATCATCTGGTCTGAAATTGCCCGGTATGTGATTTGTATAGGTGTTGTCCAATACATCTTTCATCAACAATAATCATGAAACAACAATTGGATTCACAAAACAGCGCATCAGAAAATAACGCTGGTTTCTCTTATCTTTCTCGAAAGAGATTTCTTTCTGAGACAAAAAAATATCTTGCGGTCGGTGTGATGGGCGGTCTGGTCATGGAAGGTACCGGAAGCGTTGCCTTTGGGCAAAGTAATATAATGGCCATGTCCCCTCCCGCCCAGGTGCCGGTAGATAAGTCTGAGCCAATTGTTTTGGAAAAATGGAAATCGGAGGTTGACCAGCAATCCGGACCGACACCGACTCCCATGCCGCCAGACCAGAGAATAGGCTATGCTGTTGTTGGATTAGGCCATCTATCACTGGAAGAAATTCTTCCGGCTCTAAATAGTTGTAAAAATTCAAAACTGACTGCCCTCGTCAGCGGCAGTCCTGAGAAGATGAAGAAGGTCGCCAGCCAGTACGGTGTCAAGACAGAAAACTGTTACAGTTATGAAACCTACGACCAGATAAAAAATAATAAAGAAGTTGATGTCATTTACATTGTTTTACCAAATGGACTGCATAAGGAATATACAATTCGCGGAGCAAAGGCCGGTAAACACATTTTATGCGAAAAGCCGATGGCAAATTCTTCGCAGGAATGCAGGGAAATGATCGACGCCTGTGCAAAAGCCGGCGTCAAACTCATGGTTGCATATAGAATCCAGTATCAGCCGCATAATCGGAAATTGAGGGAATTAGTACAAAGTAAAGAGTTTGGATCGCCCAAATTTGTAGAGGCCTCAAATTGCCAGGCAAGTGCAAATCCTGATCACTGGAGACATAAGATCAAGCTGGCCGGTGGAGGTGCCTTGCCGGATATTGGTCTATACTGCTTAAATACGACCAGATTTGTTTTGGGTGAAGAGCCAACCGAGGTTTTCGCCTATCAATATACTACGCCTGGAAATCCGTTGTTCACAGAAGTTGAAGAAATGGTTTCCTGGCAGATGCGTTTCCCAAGTGGTGTAATCGCGAGCTGTTCTACAAATTACAATGTGCACGAAAGCAGACGCTACCGGGTTCTTTGTGAAAAAGGCTGGCTTAATCTGGATAAGGCCTATGCTTATAAGGGCCAGGAATTAACCACCGCCAAAGCCAGCGGGAAACTGGAATTAAATCAAAATATCGGCATGGCAGAAACCGACCAGTTCGCCATTGAAATGGACCATTTTTCTGATTGTATTATGAAAAATACAAAACCTTTTACGCCGGGAGAAGAAGGTTTGCAGGATCATATGCTGATGGAAGCAATATATCAGTCGGCGAAAGATGGCAAACCTGTAAAAATAAAAGCTTCACCGGCAACTGCCAAGCTGCATGGTCCTGAACCAGAGCTGGATTAATCAGATTGGTTCAGGAATTTAAGCTGATTTAAAGCCAGGTAAACGGATCGCCAGATGCCAGATGTGTAATTTTCACGTCTGGCAATTTTGGATGTAGCCATTCTGCAAACCACTCCATACCAGGCTCTTCACTAACTGCATGGCCTAAAACAATTAAAGATATTTTCTGACCAAAGCTCCTTGCATCCCTGATGTATTCAGCTGTTTCCCACTCCGACAATTCTCCAACGATCAGAACATCAGGTTTTTCTTTTTCTGCCGTCGAAACTTGCATCGGCCCGCCCCAGGCTCCGGGAAGAAGTGCGATCCGTTCACAAGACTGATTCATATCACCAATAATTCTTAAACGGGAAATGCTCAGTGATTTTTTTAGGTGTTGAACCAGATTTTGTAATGAAATTGTCGGAATTTTTAGCACTACTTCGCCTGTTTTGAAATACGGAAGCCAGTTAGCCTTTTTGGCCACACCATAACTTACTGCATCTGGTTTTAACGAGTGGCAATAATCGTGAAAACGCCAGATTACCATTTTATGTTTGTCAAGCAATTCCTGTTTCTTCTTCAGGACTTCGTTGTTTTTTACCCAATCCGCTTTGTCATTATGATTGTAAAACGAAGGCTCGTGCGCTATAATAAAGTTTGCATTTAGTTTGATGGCTTCTTCAATAATGGGTATCGTGGGAAACATCGTAGATATGATACCTGTCACAATCTGTTCAGCTTTGCCGGATTTAATGGTATCAACCGTATCTTTCAAAGGAGTCAGACCACCTTCTTTTAATACAAAATCCATTACCTCCTGCACGGTCCATTGCTTTTTAACAGACCAGTTATTCCCTTTTGAAAAGGAGGGACTGATAGTTAAAAGAGCTAATCCGGCAGCAGATTTGATGGAGTTCAGGATAAATTTTCTGCGTTGTAAGACGGAGGTTTCGGCAGCTGGCATTTGGTTTTTCATGTGTTCGGATGGGAATAGTTCAAAAGTTATTCAAGGTATACTTAAATAATTCCTCAGCCAATAAACCAGAATTGTTTGTTTTAATTATGCTTTAAACGGTCGGCTTCGTCATTGATCCCGATGAAGAATTGTACCAGTTATTACCGGAGTCACCGCCAAAAGATTTGAAATAGGCCAATTTGAATTTGGGCAAAACCCGCGATTCTGTATTGCTTGCTATTTGATTTTGTTTGAAAAACTTCTGTGGATAATCTTAAATAGTTTCTATTTATCAGATCGTAAGTAAGAATTTGTGGGTGAAGCAAGCTTTTACCTTAATTCCACCTTATCAAAATCATAATTAGGTTTTATATATTGATTTAAAAAAGTCCCTTTGGAGTCCGAAGCTTTCATCGCTTCATAGACTTTCAAAGGGACTTTTTTGTAATCATAAACCATTCCTGAAACGAAAATAATTCTTAACGTTTCTTGTTCATCGTCATAGATCATCTTTGCAACAACGGATGAAGGCATTGGTTACGGGTGTTATTTAAAATTTTCCAGCTTAGTTTTCAAATCTGCAACCAGCTTTGAGTCTGTGTGCGATGATGTAAGAATGGTATTTGCATCTGAATTATCGTCATAGAACTCGTTATTAGCTTTTGAATCAACAGATAATGCTGCTCCGTTAAGTGTTATTCCGGCAAAAAGCCCTTTGCTTCGTGAATACGAATATACTTCCGCCTCTAACTTATAATCTGTTTGCGCAGAAGAACTTCTGCCAACAGGTCCGGCCGCTACGGATAGATCGCCGCCCAATGTGAAGCTCCCTTTTCCTATTTCTGTCAATGTTTTGCTGTTTTTGAAGACTAAAATAAGATCAGTGGCCTGTACACCAATTTGCGCTCCTACACTTCCTCCTGTTATCGTCACAAATATAGGATCGCTCCACTGGCCGTTTGTTGCTTTTATCATAGCGAGCCCTTTTCCATGTTTCGCGCCAACCATAAGTCCGGCATTGATCATTTTTGGAACAATAATAATTCCCTGAGATATGGAAAGTAATTGCGCCGGTATATTTTCTTTCATCTGACTGAAATCATTCAACACAGATGTAGCAGCCTTGATTTTGTCTTCTTCTTTGTCCTGTGCGAAAGCGGGTGTGTATGACGCAATATTGACCAGCATCGCAACCTGAAGTATCTGAAAACTTAATTTTTTAATAAGCATAATTAGTTCGGTCATGTTTTGATAACATTGTGAAAAACGGTTCCACAACTACCAGAATGCATTAAACTATCGTGCCTGAGATCAAAAGCTTGATGAATTTCTACGAAGGATTTTCCGGAAATTTCCCCAGGTTAAAACCCAGGTTAATCATAACGGTCATGCTTATTGCATTTTAGACATGCAATTTATTTCACATATATAGATTTTGATTTTATATCAGTTTAAGGAACAAAAAAATGGCTCCGCTGTATCAGGCGGGGCCATAAGTATATTAATCCTTAACTAATTTAAAGCTTATTTTGGTTGCCCGTCTTTAACCTGATTGGTGAAATCTGGCGAAGGTTTAAAAAATGGAATAAAACTGGCAGGAACCATTACTGACGATTTCAGAGAAATATTTCTGGCTATTTTTGCAGCTCTTTTTTTGACAATAAAACTACCGAAGCCCCGGATGTAAATATTTTCACCTTCGCTCATCGAGTCTTTCACTGTTGAGAAAAAAGCTTCCAGGATTTGTTCGGTCTCTTCCTTTTGTATTCCGGTCATTTCCACAAGTTTGGAAACGGTTTCTGCTTTTGTCATTTGCTAATTTTTTATAGGGTACGTTATTTTACAAAGCTACAATTTTGCCTTGAAATACAGTAAGTTAATATCAGGAAGAGGTCGAAATTATAAAAAATTTACTGGCAGAAATGAGAACTCAATTTTCGAAGGCGCATAGGTTTACCATCGTAAATCCGGTTAGGAACTGTTTGTTGCAGGAAATTCTGCTTTGTAATCTGGTGGTAATAGCTTAGAAAAACTTGTATGATTTAGCGGTTTAAATAACTCAAAACCAGCGTTGAAACAATATTGCAGTTCGTCTTTTTGAATAACAGACTTTGCTTCGGACCAAACTTCTGAAATTTTACAGTAATGCTGTTAAGACATTTTGTAATCAAACCTCTGTTTTTAGCGATGCAGATTTATTTCTCTTCACTTTTTTTGATTTGGAAAATCTGCTTTTTCCCCACCAGATATAGGCTCCTGAAAGTGGAAGGGTGGCGCAAATCAGGCTTGCCAGAAAATATATAATTTTGGTTGGAATATCTCCGATCGCACCTACGTGTATGGCGTAATTCCTTCGTTTAAGCCAATCCGCGAGTTTCAGTTTATCAATATGAACCTGTGTGGAAGGTAATTCTTTAAGAGTGTATTGATCCAGATAAACATACCGCCATGAGCCGTTATACATATCTGTGCATAATTCAATAGGTTCAGAAGGCTCGTCGGGAAACGAAACGATAATCGCATTTTTATTATAGGTGCCAATCTCTGTGATTCCTCGTTTGAAGGCAAGATCCACATTTTTCAACATTACGTCACCGGCCGCTTTTGTCGTATCGGAAACAGAATTTATATAAGGTGCCGGAGATTTTCCGCCTGAACTTAGCCAGTATACGCCTTGTGAAAACCAGGCAAAACCCATCACCAATCCCGTCATGGTAATGACCAACGCAACGATCAGGGAATAAAATCCCAACACGTTATGAAGGTCATAATTAATCCGTTTAAATTTCGCGCTCCACTTAATTTTAAAACTCTTATCCCTGTTTGACTTATTCCATTTTTTAGGCCACCACAAAATGAGACCCGATATCAGCAGTACAAAAAATATCAGTGTGGCATAACAAACGATAAGTTGGCCAACCTTTTTTTTGCCGATTTTCGCTTCAATCCAAAGTGATGTATGGCCATCAAGAATAAAGTGAAAGAAATCTTCTTCGTTTACAAGCGATACGACATCTGCTGTGTAAGGATTTATGTAAACGGTCGAATCAGAATTCATGCTGACAGTCGCCGTCCTTTCGAGCCCGTAATACCAGATCCCGCTAATTTCCTTACCCGGGAATTTCGCAGACACTTTACTTTTGATGACGGAGGGTAACAGATATTCTGCGTTAGCAGGTCTTTTTACATGAAGCCATGGCTGGGTCAAAGATTTGAATTCCTGCTCAAAAACCAGTATACAACCGGTCAGTGCGACGATAAAAACAATGATTCCGGAAATCAGGCCCAGCCATAAATGTAGCCAGGCATTTATCTTTTTAAAACTTATCATTAGGGCAGGATATTATTAAACTGTCCGGAATTACCGGACAGTTTGCATTCAGTTTTCAAGCTTATCTCATTTTGTCAAGGCGAAGCACCCAGTCATAACCGCCGATCATTTCCATGCCGGTTTTTACTTTTTGCGCAGCGATGTCATAGATATATACATAGTCTTTTCCTGTTTCTGCATTGGTGATCATGTATACTTTTCCGTCTTCCACAATGATGTTTTGTATGTAAGCATCACCGTCGTATGGGATTTCGGGAAGTTTTCTGACGATTTTTCCGGTTTCCAGATCCATAACAGCAAAGGCGTAAATATGCGTTGAGCCGGTAATGGCAGGATCAATGTATTTGTAAATGGCTTTTGTGCCGCCGATATACCACAAGCCGACACCTTCATATCCTATCGAAGTATTATTTACGGTATAACTTGCGTCAATTTCCGTAGTTCCTTTTTTAATGCGATAAATAGCTGATTTTCTGTCTTTTATGCTGCTCCATTCCACATTGGTAGCGAAGTATGTATTTCCGCTTTCATCAACAAATGATGATGACAACCAAAGTTTGTTTGTGCCGGGTCCTGCTGAGGTGCTGCTTTCCAGCGTTTTTTCATATTTCATTGATGCATAATCTACAACACCGATATATGATTTGTTTTCCCACGGATTTGGCCACACGCCTGTATATCCAAATTGTACAAATACTTTTCCGTTTGTATATTCAATATTGCCAAGATTAAAATAATTATATCCCACAGGTATTGCCGGAGCATCCAGCACGCCATTTGTCATTTTCAACGTTTCCGTATCAATCACTGAATACTGTATTTTGTTCTGATCACCATTTGTTCCAATGACGAACAAAGTTTTGTCATTGATCCAGGTAAATCCTGAAACATCAGCCAAATGCGTATAAGGAACTTCAAGGACGGTGCTGTAAAGTTCCTTCTCATATTTGAATTTCGAAAATCTACCGGTAGTTGTGTTGTAATAATAGTAAAACCCACCTTTTGTAATAATTCCGTAAGCAGATTTTCCCGTCACTTCCGCACCATGCCCCGTCAGGTCAATCGAGCCCTCAGTCAAGGAATTTGTCCCTAAAATGTACTGCGTTGTATTTGGCCAGCTGCCGATTTGCAACCATACAGTATATTTTTCCTGTGTTTCGACCACCGGAGCGGGTGTCGGCTCACTATCGTCGCTGCTGCACGAATTCAGAAACGGCACAAGCGCCATTAGAATGATGTATAACTTAAATTTTTTAAACATGATTTTTACGATATGAATAAATGGTAGATGGATATTATGATGAAAGTTTAAGCGTATTATCTCAGGAAATAGCGCATTTTGACAGAAAATGCCCGGCCCGGTTTCTGCAACCGGAAATTGTCAAAAGCCAGATTATTAGTGAAGTTCCGGCATTCCAGGGAAAGGTTATAACGGCCATTGTTCCAGGAATTAGAGATTGAAGCGTTGTGTATGTATTGATCAGGAATTGTACTTTTGCCGGCTTTGCTGCCATAAGCCTCCCAGGTAAGGTAAAACCAGTGCACATACTGCGTGCTCAGATTAAGCTGCATTCTGGAAGCTTTTCCAAGAATATTGTTGCGGCCAATACTCAGATCCGCATTGCCAAAAAGCCATGGCTGATTTGGGATTTTGTTCAAATAAGTAGCTTCCGGAACTCCGCTTGTTGATCCGACAGAATACCTGGTATTATTGATTGCATTCTGATAGCTGATGTTTGTATTGAAATACAGCAGATCTCCATAGTTGTATTTGATATCACCTTCCAGTCCTGTTACTTTCACTTTCGAAGTGTTTTCATAGCGACTTACGCTGGAATTGGATTTGTAAACCACCGAATAAATAAAATCGTTGGCATTGCGGTAAAACCATGAACCTTCAATAAAAAGTTTGTGCTTATTGACTGCAAAACCATAAAATGCACCGATGTTTACATTTTTGCTGGACTCTGGTTTGAGGTCAGGATTGGCGATGACGGTGTAACCATTACCAAACATTTCTCCAACTTCCTGCAAACGATATGCTTTTTCAAAGGACGCCTTAATACCAAGATCCGGAAGGATTTTGAACCTGGAAGCAATTCCGTAACCCTGATATGTCTGCGAATCATTTGCCTTGGCATATTCACCCGATGCAGAAACGTATCTGGACTGCTGAACGCTTAATCCATAGAATTTACCAAATAAGGTATTTGTCAATCGGTCTTTTAATAAATTCTGCTGATAGGCTGCGCCAACAATATTTTTTGAAAGAATTCCGGGTATGTCCGCGTGATCTGTCAGAAGTTCGTCATAGGTTTCATTCTTAATATGATCGAAAGTATAGTTAACATTGAAAGAATGTGCCGCTGACAATTGATATCCCACATTGGCGCGTGCAAATGTCCTTGGACGGTTGATATTTGTAATGGTTTTCGTACCACTGATTTCGGCAAGACTGGTTTTTACCCGCGATCCGTCCCAGTAATATTTATAACTCGAAGTATCTGTTACGACATAATTATCAACAGATCTGGAAGCGAAGAGGTTGGCGTTAAGTCCTTTTACAAAAAGATTATCTTTTTTATAGCGAAGCGATCCATTGTAGGCATGTCCGTTTTTAGTGACGGCACCATAAACCACATCCTGGCGCGTTCCGGTTTGAATATCCTGGTCGGTTCCTGAATAAGAAAATCCTGCGAAAAATAAATCAGCCCACTTTTTATTAATTACCCCCAGTTCAACCTGGCCCATGGCAGATTTGTATTGATCATGGAATCTTCTGAAATCTTTGTTTACATATTTGTACTGCGCCTCATCCCAGATTTCCATACCTCGCATGATGTAGTTGTTATCCGAATAATTAGCGAAGGCACTTGCTTTAATAATCAGGCCTTTTGCGGTGCTATATTGTCCGTTCAATGCCAGTCGGTGCGTATTGAACGAGCCGATGCTGTAACTTGCATCCAGATAGTTATTTATATTCTGGTTCGTGATAATATTCACAGCACCACCCAGAGCGTCGGAGCCAAGACTAACCGGAACCACGCCCTTATAGACTTCCATTCTTTCGGCAAGGTTAACGGGAATGTTGTTAAGCGACATCGTGCTTCCCATCAATTCGAGCGGAACGCCGTCGAGGAAAAATTTCACGGCTTTTCCTGATAGGCCGTTGATGGAGAAGTTGAAATCAGAACCAACACCACCTTCTTCGCGGACACGGATTCCTGCGGTTTTGTTTAAAACCTGGTTTAAATCGGAAGTTGTATTGGCGAATCTTTTGGTTTCAATCGCATTTACCGTAAAGGCCTGTTCACGGACTTCCTGAGTTTCTGTTTTCCCGTGAACCGTAATTTCATCGATATTTCTTGTATCGCTTTTTAATGTAAAATCCGATTTCAAGTGCTGGCCGCTTTTAAGCGTAACTGCTTTTGATTGAGCAATATGGCCAACAGACGATAGTGAAAGGGTGTAGTTGCCTGGTTTTAAGATGTTTAACTGATAATATCCATCTGAATCTGTTTGGGTTCCTATGGAAGTTCCTTTTAAGACAAGCGTTACGCCGGGAATGGACGCACCATCTTCATTCAGAACGATGCCTGAAATAGTAATCGGCGTTTGGGCATGACCAGCACAACTCCAAATGAAAAGATTTACAAGTAGAATGTAGCGTATAAACTTACCTGATTGCATTGGATTAGCTATAAATACTGATTATTAAGAATCAGACCAATTTCAAGGACTGACCTTTTCTAACTCGTAGTAGCATAATCGAATGTTTACCGAAGGAGGGAATTCAAAAAAGTTTAATTTTTTTTTGGTGTAGTATTCAGCGGGTTTTATTCCTAATCTTCATATAACATTTCCATGCGAAGTATATAGTCGACTTCGCCACTCAGTTTTAAACCTTTTGTCAGGTTATCAGTTTCCGGATCGTAAATCCAGATGTAATTTCCACCTGTGTCCGAATTGATGGAAATATAAACTCTTCCATTTTCTACAAGCACACATTGGCGTGAAGTCCCTTTATCCAGTGGAAGGTCAAGTTTTTTGGTAGTTTTTTGTTTTAGATCGAGTACAAAAAATTCTATATGCGGGACCTTATAATGATCCTCAACACCTTTGAAAAGATCTCTCCTTTCACTCCGCAGTATAGCTTTTCCATCACCAATATTCCACAAACCGTAGCCATGATTTTTTATAGATTCGGAAATATTCCAGAAATAAGTGCTGTCAATCGTATCCTCATTCTTCCTAATCCGATACAAAGCTGTCGGCTTATCCGGATGATTTCCTAAGGCAAGTCCCGGACAGGTCAGGAAATAGAAATCACCCTTTTTATCAGAAAACGTATTGGGTTGAGCAGTGTTGGAACCTCCGGGGTAGGTAGATCGGTGGTCTTTTAAGGTTTTTAGCCATTTCAATTCCGGGTAACTTAAAATATCCACATAGGCTGTATCTGTCGTGATAAAGTTTTGGGACGAAATCTGATGATAGCTATATCCTACAAGCAGCTGTTTATTTCTCAACTCAGAAAAACCCACAGACATGGAATTGTATGGAGCCTTTGGCAGGGAGAGGGGCATCTTCCCAACTTCTGCTTTCATGGTTTTAACATTTATCCTCGCATAACTAAGTCTCGAAATTTTTCGATCATAGGAAAGGAGTAGTAGTGTGTCAGGATGCACCCAATTGTAATTATCTAGATAGGTTAGGGGAGGGATGGCAACAGAATCGACAGGGATATACTGATTATTTTCAATTGTATATTTTAAAAAATAATGCGTTTTCCTTTCCAGTCGATAGTAAAATCCATTTTGTACTATGAGATCAAACCAGATCTGTTTTGGATACGTTCTAGCACCATTTTTTACAGGATCGATATATCCGGATGACAAGTCATCCAGCTGGATAATGTATTCCTTATAGTCCTTTGCCATCGTATAAATACTATACTTTTTCCGGTCCAAATTCTGCTTTTCGGAACAGCCCGTTAAAAAGCTGACAGTAAGTATGAGAATTTGTAAAAAGCGGAGATTGCCTTTGGCACGTATCATTGTAACGAACTTTTCAAATATTAAACTGTTCCATAATCTGACGTTTTACAATTGGCGGCAGACCCATCAGCAGTTTTTCATCCATTACAATTAGCTCATTATCTTTTTTGTTTCTATAATTCAGTGCGATGTAAGTTTCGCCTTTCTTAAAGTTAATTTTGCCCCTGCTGGTTTTTTTCGTAGTACATATATCGTTAAAAGACAGGTCGATATCCTTTTTGGGGCTGATCAGTATGGTTCCGCAAAAATCAATCAGGCCTGCGTTTGCATCAATGCGCGCATTACTTTCCGGACCGAGAGAAATGGTATAGTCCCTGGAATCGATTTCTTTGTTTTCTGACAAAGCGGTTTTAACAGACGCTGGTATGGATTCTGTCCTGTTTATTTTTATTATTAAAAATGAAAAAGCAAGTAAAAACAAAACACTTGCAGCAACCGCTGAAAGACGGTATCCGGAAAAATTAATTAATCTGTGTTTTCTGCTTTCAATTGAAGAAGGGAATGAACCGGAAATATCTTTCCACATTTCAGCTTTCACATCTTGTTTATGAAGATTTTCCGGTAGAATTATTTCTGTTATCTCATCGTCATCAAGCAGCCAGTTTTCAACCATAGCGGATTCTTCGGGAGTACATGCTCCGTTATGGTATTTTTCGATAAGCTCTTTACTGACCGCCATGAAACCTCTTTTTAAAAAGCAGAATTACTTTTTAGTAAAAGTAGCATATCTAATGATTTTACGAAGCAGGCAATCAAGAATTCAGACGGAATATTCTGTAAGATGAGATTTAAGGGAAGTAACTGCTTTGGAAATATGGTACTCAACGGCTCTTTCTGAAATGAGCAGGTCCGATGCAATTTCCTTATTAGTCAGACCCTGTTCCCTGCTCATTTTGAATACCTTACGGCATTGGGCCGGCAATGTCTCTATTAAAGAAGCGATTCTTTCTTTAAGGCTGATCACCATCACTTCATTTTCTGTATAATTAGGGGAGGCTACCTGGTTTGCTGCAATATTTTCATGGTGTTGTTCCCTGATCTTTTTATTTCTGATATACTCAAAAACTTTGAACTTGGCAGAACGAACAAGATATCTTTCAACGGACTGGTTAATTTCGAGTTCATCTTTCCGTTCCCAAAGCGATTTGAATATTTCCTGCACCATTCCTTTGGCAGGTTCAATTTCTCCAAGATTGGCATAACATACCGAAAAAACTTTCTCCCAATACAAATTGTAGATTTCCTTAAAGGAATCCTCGTCAATTTTAAATGAGATTTTTTCTGGCTGATCAATATGCATGATAATTCGATGTCGTCTAAGACCGTCTTCCTACAAATATAGGAGCTTATTTATATCTAGTCCAAATAATTTGACAATTAATTGAAATAGTCCCGTTCAACTTTTTTGTGAGATATTAGTTTAGCACATAATCTGAATCCCTTTTGCAGAATACTCTTATGCAATGCAATATGCTTTCCGACTAATCTTTTGTCTATCTTTGCCGTTCTGAAAAATTGAAAATCCGAAAATGGCTGTACAGAAATATAATGACCGCGTAAAGGTTAAAGTGAAAAACCATCCTGATACGTGGATGATACTGGAACATGAAAACATCAGAAAAGGCGCAACGACAAAGTTTACCGGAAAGGTAAAATGCAGAAATACAGTTACGGGTGAAGTGAAATTTTTCAGTGAAAATAGCTGTGAGTTAGCTTAGTCTAATATTATTCTTATAGAGCCGGTACCTGTCAGATGGTTCCGGCTTTTTCGTTTTACAGGGTCTGTGGTTATGGGAACAGGGAATGAAGAATTTATCGGGTAGAGTAGATTCACTACCATCCATAATTATACTACTATATCCTTAACCCTTAAATCCATGAAACGAATCTTAGTCCTTCTGTTCGTATTTTTTGTTCATATTCTGCAAGCCCAAAACCCGGCTGAAAATTATACGGTCGATCCTGCATCAGAAGAACAGCCGAATGTTCCCAAAGGCGAGGTTTTGAAATTTACTTTTGAGAATTCAAAAATATTTCCCGGAACCTGGCGGGAATACTGGGTTTATGTTCCGGCCCAGTACAAAGCGGACAAACCTGCCTGCGTATACATCAATCAGGACGGCATTCAATGGAAAGCGCCGACGGTTTTTGACAATCTGATTCATAAGGGAGAAATGCCGGTTACGATCGGCGTTTTTGTGATGCATGGAAAAGTGAAGGCCGAAAATCCAGACGATGCCCTGGACAGGTTTAACAGGAGTTTTGAGTTTGACGGGTTAGGAGATGCCTATGCCAGATTTATATTGGATGAAATTTTGCCGGATGTTGAGAAACAAAAGACAAGTGATGGCCGGGCTATAAAATTATCAAAAAACGGGAATGACCGGGCAATTGGAGGATCAAGCAGCGGAGCGGTTTGCGCTTTTACAGCAGCTTGGGAAAGACCGGACGCATTCACACGGGTTTTCAGTGCAATTGGTACGTATGTTGGTCTTCGTGGCGCAGACCGTTACCCGACTTTAATACGAAAATTCGAACCCAAACCATTGAGATTATTTCTTCAGGATGGCAGCAATGATCTCAACATATATGGCGGCGACTGGTGGATGGCCAATCAGACGATGCTTCGGGCGTTGACTTTTTCGGGTTATGAAGTCAATCATCAATGGGGTGAGGGCGGTCATAATGGAAAACAGGGCACAGCAGTTTTTCCGGAAGCGATGCGTTATTTATGGAAAGACTGGCCCAAAACTGTCGAGACCGGAAAAAGCCAGAATCAGTTTCTTTCAGCATTATTGCTTCCGGGACAGAACTGGGAGTTGGTTGGAGAGGGATATAGATTTACCGAAGGCCCAACTGTAAATCAGGCCGGTGATTTATTTTTTCAGGATATCCCAAATAGAAAGACATATAAAGTCGGGAATACAAAAAATGTAGAAACGTTCAGTGGAACTTCACATAACGCCAGCGGAACAGAGTTTGATAAGGATGGAAACCGCTATGAAGTTGCCCAGAAAACATTATCGATCATTAAGTATAGTCCGGATGGGAAAAAAACGGATCTTGCCACCAATATTGCCGGTAATGATCTGACAGTTGCATACAACGGCAATATTTATGTGACAATCCCTGATGTAAGAGAAAAACCATCAATAATACTGCTCATTCGCCCTGATGGCGAAAAAGTGGAGGTGGATAAAGGATTGCTTTTTGCCAACGGGCTGGCACTTTCCCCGGATCAGACTTTGCTGTATGTTACAGAATCTGCCTCGCATTGGGTATATGCATATCAGATATTAAAGGACGGAACACTTGGAAGCAAGCAGAAATTTGGCTGGCTGCATGTGCGTGATGCCGATGATAACGCCTGGGGAGACGGCCTAACCTGCGACCGTGACGGAAGGATCTATGTGACAACAAAGGCTGGAATTCAGGTTCTGGATCAAACCGGCAGGGTGAATGCCATTATTCCGACACCCAACGGAAATGCTTCCAATGTGGCCTTTGGCGGTGAGCATTTTGACATACTTTACGTGACTGCAAATGACAAAGTTTACAAGCGAAAGCTAAATACAAAGGGAGCAAATAACTGGGACAAACCGAACAAGCCGGAAGCTCCAAAATTATGATGCCCTTCGTAACATATTTCCAAACCATGTGCCTGTTGGTTAAAAGTTAATCTGCGCGTAACATACCCTTGGATTTCCCGAGATAAATTTGATCTTTTAAATGATGTTTACAAGCATTTAGCATTTTAATTCAGATGAATTCAAGGAGAGATTTCTTAAAGAAAGCCGCACTTTTATCAGGTACTGGTGCAATGGCCAATATGTTGCCGGCGGTTATAGAAAGAGCCATGGCTATAAATCCGGAGCTGGGAAGTACGTTTTACGACGCTGAACATATTGTTTTTCTGATGCAGGAAAACCGTTCTTTCGATCACCAGCTTGGAACTTTGCAGGGTGTCCGTGGTTTTAATGATCCCCGCGCCATTCAGTTGCCGGATAAAAATAAAGTGTGGCTTCAAACCAATAAAGAAGGTGAAACTTATGGTCCTTTTCAACTTAATGTAAAAGATACAAAAGTGGCCTGGATGGGTTCTGTGCCGCATGGCTGGACCGATCAGACGGACGCGATGAATGATGGGAAATATGACAAATGGCTGGATGTAAAAAAAGCCAGAAATAAGGAATACGCAAAAATTCCGTTAACGATGGGTTATTGCGACCGTGTTGATTTTCCATTCTACTATTCTCTGGCGGATGCTTTCACTGTTTGTGATCATAATTTTTGTTCAAGCATAACGGGTACGCACCCAAACCGCCATTATTTCATGACGGGTACAGTACGCGAGAAGAATGAGGTTGATGCGGTTGCGCATTTGTGGAATAACAGTAATTATGAATACCCGGAATTAAGCTGGAAAACCTATCCGGAACGTTTACAGGAAAACGGCGTTTCATGGAAAGTTTACCAGAACGAGCTGACGATGGGTTATGGTTTGAAAGGTGAAGAAAGCGCATGGCTAAGTAACTTTGGCACAAACGTGCTGGAATATTACAAACAATACAATGTAAGGCTGCACGAAGGTGGAATCGCCAATTTGCAGTATAAAAAAGAAAATACTTTGCAGCAGATTGCTGAAATGGAAAAACAGCCTTCCAACGAGAAGGTTAGCCAGCGTCTTGCAGCAGCAAAAAAACTACTTACTTTAATCGAAACCGCACAGACCCGATTCACGACGGAGACCTATAACAACCTTTCTGAACAAGCAAAAGAATTACATAATAAAGCCTTTATAACAAACATCAATGACGCTTATTATCACGAGCTGGAAGCGTTGAAGTATGATGATAAAGGTACTGAAAGAGAATTGAAAGTGCCGAAAGGTGATGTTTTTCATCAGTTTAGAGAGGATGTAAAAAATGGTACTTTGCCAACCGTGTCCTGGTTGATGCCTCCCGCACACTTTTCAGACCATCCCGGCCAGCCGTGGTTTGGTCCATGGTATGTGAGTGAGGCGATGGAAATCCTGCTGGAAAATCCGGAGGTTTGGAAAAAAACGATTTTCATTGTTACGTATGATGAAAATGACGGCTATTTTGATCACATGCCGCCTTATGTTGTTCCAAATCCGTATAAGGAAAATACGGGAAAAGTGTCAAAAGGTATAGACCCGAAAATGGATTTTGCAACCAAAACCCAGCAGACAAATCCTTCCATGCAGGATAGTAATCTTCGGGAAGGTTCCATTGGTTTGGGTTACCGCGTCCCGATGATCATTGCCTCGCCATGGTCTCGCGGAGGTTTTGTAAATTCTGAGGTTTTTGACCATACTTCATCCTTGCAATTTCTGGAAAATTTCCTTGAAAAGAAGTTCAATAAAAAAGTGAAGGAAGAGAATATCACACAATGGAGAAGAACGATCTGCGGTGACCTTACCTCAGTGTTCAGGCCATATAACGGAGAAGCCATAACCAAACCTGAATTCCTGGTAAAAAAACCTTTTATCGAGGGGATACATCAGGCGCAGTTCAATAAAACGCCTGACAATTATAAACAATTGACTACGGCTGAAATTGAGCAGATCAACACGAATCACCATGATTCACCATATTTTCCAAAACAGGAAAAAGGTGTAAGATCGGCTTGTGCCTTGCCATATGAAAATTACGTTCACACAGTTTTTGACAAAAAGAAAAACAGCGTCGAATTATCTTTCAAAGCAGGAAATAAGATTTTTGGGAATAAGGCAACCGGTTCTCCCTTCCGTGTATATGCCATGAATTCCTATCAAAATGATCCTCTGAGGTCATGGGATTACAGTGTTGCCGCAGGAGATTTGATCAAAGACGAATTCAGTCTCTCAGATTTTGAGAAGGAACAATATCATTTCCGAGTTTATGGTCCGAACGGGTTTTACAGGGAATTTGCAGGAGATCAAAAAAATCCGTTGGTTAAACTTACCTGTACATACGAAGCAAGCAGACTTAACCCGTCAAGATTAACCGGTAATGTTGTGATCACCGCTACCAATCATGATTCGAAACCGCATGTTTTGACAATATCGGACAATAGTTACAAAGCTGGAAATCAGAGTAAAGCTATACCTGCCGAAGCGCAGACTTCGATCGTTTTGAATCTTGCGAAAAATTATAACTGGTACGATTTCAGTGTAAAAATAAAGGGTTTTGATACTTATCAGGAGCGTTTTGCCGGTCATGTGGAAACAGGGCAGGTGACCAAAACAGATCCTTTGATGGGCGGAATTGTATAAGTAAATTAAGGTATACTTGACCCTGAACAACTTTTTATTTATCTTTTCAAAATAGATAATAAGGTGGTTCAGGGGAAGTTATTTTAAAAGCCAGAATAAAATGGAAAACTCATTTTTAGCTCAGGAAATTGAAGTGGTTGTGTCAAAAGAAGCGTACTTTACGGCAGAAACGGTTGTTTTCTGGTCATCTTTTACTTTTCCTGACAAAGAGATTTTTGTCAAAACTTTTGCTGCAAAAAACAAAGAATTTCTGGATTTTCTTACGGACCATAAGCTGGAAATAATTCGCACGGTGGATTCTACATCAAGCTACGGCGACGATACTTACAATACACCCGTTTATCAAATTTTGCTGAATCATGATCAGTATCTGCTTTTAGAAAAATACAGAGATAGTCATCCTGAACTGGGAGGAGTGGCTGTCAAACCAGAATTTTCAAAAAACGACAAAGACAAATTGTTTCATGACATCACAGTTCAGGCCTGGCGTGAGGCGGATGAAATCGCAATTAAAAAAGGTCTTGTGCTGAAAAATGAATATAAATCAGAAGAAATTGTTGAAAAGAAAAATCCTTGGGTTATTGGTCCTCCCGGTTCTGCAAGGTACGATCACTTCAAACAACCATTATCAGCGACATACAAATTTGTATTTAAAACACTGTAAATCATAGCGTCATTTCTCCTCTTAATGGTTTTGCCAGCATTTCAACACATTTCATAGTATCCGATTCTTTACCAAAAACATACATCATTTTAGTGATGGCAGCCTCCGCAGTAATGTCCGACCCGCTGACAACACCGACTTGTTTTAGAAATTTACTTGTTTGATAATGTCCCTGAGAGACACGCCCGCCGTCGCACTGCGAAACGTTAAAAATGATCACACCGCGTTCAATTGTTTTTTGAATTTCTTCTAAAAACCAGGGATCAGTAGGAGCATTCCCTGCTCCATATGTTTCCATAACAATTCCCTTAATACCTTCAATGCCCAGAATTGATTTGACAACCTGTTTATTGATACCAGGGAAAAGTTTTAAAAATGCGACATGGGTATCAAGCCCCGTTTGGATTTTCAGTTTTCTATTGGGGGCATAAAGGTTTAAAAATGGAAAATTCCAGTCGATTCTTACACCTGCATTGGCAAGCAATGGGTAATTTTCGGAATGGAAAGCGTTAAAATCAGAACTTTCCTGTTTTTTACTACGATTCCCGCGCAAAAGATGGGAATTAAAATAAATACAGACCTCTGACAAAACTGGCGTACCATCATCTTTGGTCGAGGCGGCCAGTTCCAGCGCAGTGATGAAATTCTCCCTGGCATCAGATCTTGCCACGCCGATCGGCAGCTGAGCGCCGGTAAGAATGACTGGTTTATTTAAATCTTCCAGCAAAAAACTCAACCCGGAAGCCGTATAGGCCATTGTATCTGTTCCATGCAGAATGACGAAACTGTCATACGCATCATAATGGTCAAATATGATTTTGGCAAGTTCAATCCAGATTTCTGGATTCATGTTGGATGAATCGATGGGCTCATTTAATGTCAGGAAGGTAATTTCAAAATCAAGTCTGCGAATTTCCGGGACTTTTTCAATAACCTGATCAAAATTAAACGGAACCAGTTGTTTTCCTTTTGACTCATAAACCATTCCTAATGTTCCTCCGGTGTAGATGACGAGTACGGAAGCGCGCGGTGGCTCGGGAGAAATCGGATTGATATGAATTGTATTGTAAGGCATTTTTGCAAAGAATAATGTTAGCCCGCCAAAGTTAACAGAGATTTTGCCGTTTTGGTAGTAGTGGCAATCACTTCCTCTTTTGTTATCTGTTTAAGATCGGCAACACGCTGTGCAACCAGGTCGATATAAGCAACTTCGTTTCTTTTGCCACGAAAAGGTGTTGGCGCGAGGTATGGGCTATCCGTTTCCAATACAAGGTTTTCCAGATCAACGAACGGGATAACTTTATCCAAACCTCCGTTTTTGAAGGTTGAAACACCGCCGATACCCAACTTAAAACCTAAATCAATGGCCTTTTGCGCGTCCTCCAACGTTCCGATAAAACAGTGAAAAATACCGGTCAGTGACGGATCGGCAAATTTTTCAATCAGGGCAACAGTTTCCTGAAAGGCGTCGCGGCAATGTATATCAATCCAGAGATTATGTTTCCTGGCTAGTTTACATTGATATAAAAAAGCCTCTTCCTGCTGTGCACTGAAGGTTTTATCCCAATATAAATCCATTCCGATTTCTCCAACGGCTATGAATTTATATTTGTTCAGCCATTCTTCTACAATCTCCAACTCCTTTTCAAAACCATCTTTAACATAAGTAGGATGCAGACCGATCATCGGGAGACATTGGTCCGGAAAAGTTTCTGCCAGTTGCATCATGCCGTGTATGGTGGTATGATCGCAATTTGGCATCCATATTTGTTCAATCCCTAAATCCCAGGCACGTTGTAACATTTCAGTACGGTCATCATCATACTTTTCGTCATAGATGTGAGCATGCGTTTCTATCATAATTATCTCATTAATAAGTTCTTTCCTTCCACATGGTTTTACCTGGCAGTATGTGGATGATGAGCATCAAAATACTAATTCCAATGAGGTAAAACCAAAAGAAAAAAACCGTTTTCCATAAATCTTTTTGCTTCAAAATTATAACAGGAACCATCACGATGGCGGTGATTAAAGCATAATTCTGGATAAGCATTCTTATACTTCGTTCAGGATCCCAGATGGCGATAACGGCGATAACCGGGATCAATAGTGCAGAAACAATAAGACAAATTCTCAGAACTAGCGGTGACTGCATAATGCCATGCATCCATCTTTTTCGTTGAATGGTCAGTTCTTTAAAAGAGGCCAGTGGCTCAGAAATGGCTATTACCTCAGGAATATAAGTCTGAACGAAGCCAAATTTATTTTTCACTATGGCCATAAATAGCGCGTAATCTTCTACAATAGAAAATCCGATTCCCTCGTATCCACCAATTGCGTCGTAGGCTTTTCGCGTGACAGCCATGTTGTTGCCCAGACCTGTAATCCCAATATTAAACAATGAAAAAAAACGCATAATGGTTAAGGTGAATAGCCATTCCATCGACAAAAAATCAGCGAAAAATCCGCTTTTCTTCATCCGCGTTAAACCAACAACAATACCCGTATTATCTTTGAAACGAGACAACATCCTGTCGATCCAGGCAGCAGGTACTTCAATGTCGGCATCACAAAAAAACAGATAATCCCCTTTCGTAAAGTGGGCAAGCTGGGCCAGAACATTTGCTTTTCCTTTCAAGCCAGCTGTTTGTCCGGAAATTTTGTAATATTTGAAATGAGGTTTTTCTTTGATAAATGTCTGGATAATTTCGGCGGTATTATCGGAAGAATCATCGTCACCAATACATATTTCCAGATTTTCCTTTGGAAATTGTAATGCGTCAAGCGATTTAAGACAACGTTCAATATTTGCTTCTTCATTACGTGCGGCCAGCAAAATACTTACTTTAACAGAAGGTAATATATTAGACATAAAGTCCGGTTCCGGAATTTTTAAGGATGGTCAAGCACTGCTAACTTATTGAAATTGATTCAACGCATCGGCAAGGCTTTAAACTGATACTCTTTTTTTGAAAAATGCTCCAAAAAGCGAGGCAAAGTATATTGCATATTTTTTGCTGCTTTAAGGCTGTCGTGAAACAAAACAATCGAGCCAGGGCGCGCATATTTAATGGTTTTTTTTAAACAGATTTCAGGTTCCACATTCGCCGAGAAATCTCCGCTCAAAACATCCCACATGATAATTTTCTTGCTTTCCGGAAGCAGCTTTGACTGACTTTTTTTCATTCTTCCGTAAGGCGGGCGAAATAAATTTGTTTCCACATTGAGCTGTTGTTCACACAAACTAATATTAGCCAGATATTCCTCATCTTTACTTTTCCAGCCATTCATGTGATTAAAAGTATGATTCCCGATGGCGTGCCCCTGATCTTTCACTTTTGAAAAAACTAATGGATGTTTTCTGACATTATCACCAATACAAAAAAAAGTTGCCTTGGCTTCATATTGTTTCAAAGTATCCAGAACAAATTCTGTAATCTCAGGAATCGGGCCGTCGTCAAAAGTCAGAAAAATCTCTTTTTCTGTTGTGGGAACGTGCCAGGTATACCGCGGATACAGGGCTTTTAACCAAAAGGGGGAATAATGTAAAAACATTAGTATGTGTGTTTACAGGGAATTCAATAACCAGCTTTCTTATCCAAATATACGGATCATCGCCGGTAATCGTTGATAATTCAGATGGTGATAGCTGATTAACAAAATAAGCCACTCACGATGAATGGCTTATTTTGTTAATTTTATATTACTGACTGAAATCAGGCATGAGCAAAAACAGGGTTCAACATCGAAACTGCTTTTGCTTCCAGGAACGATTCGCCCATCAGATATTCGTCCACAGCACGAGCCGCTTCACGACCTTCACTGATCGCCCAAACAACAAGAGATTGTCCGCGGCGGCAGTCACCAGCTGCGAAAACTTTTTCATTTGTTGTTGACTGATAGCCGTTCGCTTTGATATTACCACGCTCGTCAAATTCCAGGTCAAGATCTTTTAAAAGTCCTTCCTGTTGCGGATGCAAAAATCCTGCTGCCAAAAGAGCAAGTTCACAAGGTAAAACTTGTTCGCTTCCTGCCACTTCTTTCATTTGCATACGGCCCGTTTCCGGATCCTTCTGCCAGTCAAGCTCAACAATTTTCAAACCTGCAAGATTACCGTTTTCATCACCAACGAAAGATTTTGTGTTGATAGACCAATGTCTGTCGCAGCCTTCTTCATGTGAAGTGGAAGTACGGAGCATCATCGGCCAGTTTGGCCAGGGTGTACTTGTATCACGATCTTTTGGAGGAACCGGCATCAGCTCGATCTGCGTTACAGATTTTGCACCGTGGCGATTTGAAGTTCCCACACAGTCAGATCCGGTATCACCGCCACCAATTACTACCACATTTTTTCCGGTAGCCAAAAGCTGTCCATGTGCATATTTCTTACCCTGATGATCAACTTCCGGGAAAATATCAGCCACACGTTTGTTCTGCTGGCTCAAAAATTCCATGGCATAATGAACACCTTTCAATTGGCGGCCTTCAATATTTAAATCTCTTGGAACCGTTGAACCCATGGTTAAAACCACAGCATCATAGTCGTTCAAAAGCTCGTCCGCTTTGATATCCACCCCAACATTCACGTTGGTAATAAATTCGATTCCTTCTTCCTGCATCACAGCCAGGCGGCGGTCGATTACTCTTTTTTCAAGTTTGAAATCAGGGATACCGTAACGTAACAATCCACCGATCTTATCAGCGCGTTCAAGCAAAGAAACTGTGTGACCAGCCTGATTCAACTGATTTGCAGCGGCCATACCGGCAGGGCCTGAGCCAACAACAGCTACTTTTTTACCGGTACGTTTTTGAGGAAATTTTGGTTTTACAAGACCAAGTTCAAAAGCTTTCTCAATAATGGATTTCTCAATAAATTCAATAGCAACCGGTGGTTTGTTGATACCCAAAACACAAGATGCTTCGCAAGGTGCAGGACAAATTCTTCCCGTAAATTCCGGGAAGTTATTTGTCGATGCCAATATTTCATAAGCCAGTCCCCAGTTTCCGTCATAAACAGCGTCGTTAAATTCCGGGATGATATTTCCCAGCGGACAACCGTTATGGCAAAAAGGAATTCCGCAGTCCATACAACGTGCTGCCTGCTCCTTGGATTTTGACTCTATGGGTGCTGTTTCAATTTCTTTATAATCATGAAGACGTTCTTCAACGGCTCTTTTCTTTGGTAATTCCCTTTCAAACTCAATAAATCCGGTTGGCTTTCCCATTCTTATTATTTCCTTGTTAATCGTGATTCAAATAGGGCTGTCTGTTTTCAGTGATCACCGGAGCTAACAGCCAAAAGCTAACGGCTAATTACTCAAAGGTGGTCTACATCAACGACAATGTCCTGATAAACAACGTTCTTATCAGCAATCTGCTGTGCAAGTGTGATACCACGTCCATCCAGTGCTTTTTTGAAGTCATTTGGAAGAACTTTGACAAACTGTCCAATAGATTCCTCCCAGTTTTGTAGCAATTGAAAAGCTACATTACTGGTTGTGTACTGAAAATGTTTTTCAAGCGATTCACGCAGAATAAGCTGATCTTCTTCATTGATAGCATCAACGGCCACCATTTCGAAATTTACCTTTTCACGGAAATCACCAGCTTTATCCAAAACATAAGCCACACCACCTGACATACCCGCGGCGAAGTTTCTGCCTGTTTTACCAAGAATTACGGCCAATCCACCTGTCATGTATTCAAGTCCATGATCTCCAAGTCCTTCCACAACCACTTTTGCTCCTGAATTTCTTACGCAGAAACGTTCACCAGCTGTGCCGCGAATATAAGCCTCACCGGATGTTGCACCATAAAATGCTACGTTACCGATGATGATATTTTCTTCCGGCTTGAATTTAGAATCACGGTCCGGATAAACGATCAGTTCCGCTCCGCAAAGACCTTTTCCAAAATAATCATTGGCATCACCTTCCAGTTCCAGACGAATTCCGGTTGTGTTAAACGCTCCGAAACTTTGTCCCGCCGTTCCACGGAAACGGAAATGGATGCTTCCTTTTGGAAGACCGGTACCGCCATGAACTTTTGAAATTTCGTTGGATAACATGGTTCCAACCGCACGGTTCAGGTTATTGATCGGGAATTCACCGTAAACCTCTTCTGAATTTTCAAGAGCCGCTTTCGCCGCTTCAATCAATTTCAGATCGATTATATCACTGATTCCATGATCCTGATCTTCCTGTTTGTATTGGGCAACCGAAAGATCGGCATCCTTGAAAAGGATCGCGTCAAAATTAAGGTTTTTATATTTCCAGTGTTTTAAATCGTTACGTGGTTCAAGGTATTGAACCTGGCCAACCATTTCATTTACAGTACGGAAACCAAGCTGAGCCATAATCTCACGAAGTTCTTCCGCCATAAAAGTGAACATGTTTACGACATGCTCGGGTTTTCCGGAGAATAATGCACGAAGCTCTTTATTCTGCGTTGCAACCCCAACAGGGCAAGTATTCAAATGACACTTACGCATCATGATACAACCTGCCGCTACAAGAGCCGCTGTGGCAACACCCCATTCTTCCGCTCCCAGCATCGCCGCAATCGCTAGATCTTTACCTGTACGAAGCTGACCATCCGCCTGAACGGTAACACGGCCACGCAATTTATTTTTTACAAGAGTCTGATGTGTTTCCGCCAAACCAAGCTCCCACGGAAGACCAGCATGACGAATTGAACTCAAAGGCGAAGCACCCGTTCCTCCGTCATAACCTGAGATCAGAATGTGGTCTGCGTGTGCTTTGGCAACACCGGCCGCAACCGTTCCAACACCTGCTTCAGATACCAGTTTTACGCTGATACGCGCTGCACGGTTAGCATTTTTCAAATCGAAGATTAGCTGAGCCAAATCTTCAATTGAATAAATATCGTGATGGGGTGGGGGAGAAATTAGTCCTACACCAGGAGTCGAATGACGCGTACGTCCGATCCAGTCATCCACTTTATGACCTGGAAGCTGACCACCTTCACCCGGTTTTGCGCCTTGTGCCGTTTTAATTTGCAATTCACCTGCATTACTCAAATAATGGCTGGTTACCCCGAAACGTCCGGAAGCAACCTGCTTGATCTGAGAGTTCATGCTGTCGCCATTCGCCAGTTTTTTGTAGCGAAGTTCATCTTCTCCACCTTCACCTGAATTGGATTTTCCACCAATACGGTTCATAGCAATGGCCAGCGTTGTATGCGCTTCCCACGAGATCGATCCAAAAGACATAGCACCCGTAGCGAAACGTTTGAAAATGTTTTCAACCGGCTCCACTTCTTCGATTGGTATTGGCGTTCCTTTTTTGAAACGTAATAACCCACGAAGCGTCAGTGCTTTTTGAGTCTGATCATCGATCAGTTTAGAGTATTTCTTAAACTCGGCGTAACTGTTATTTTTTGTTGAATGCTGCAACAAGTGAACAGTTTGCGGGTTGAAAATATGTGCCTCACCACGTTGTTTCCATTGGTAAAATCCACCAACTTCCAGACGAGGCGTCATGTTTGGACTTTCGTGGTAAGCCACTTTATGGCGAACCAATACTTCACGCGCAATTTCAGCAATACCCATTCCGCTGATACGGGATATAGTACCTGTGAAAAAGCGGTCAACTACATCTTTGTTCATACCGACGCATTCGAAAATCTGAGCGCCCTGGTAAGACTGCAATGTCGAAATTCCCATTTTAGAGAAAATCTTCAAAAGCTCTTTGTTAACAGCTTTAATGTAGTTGTAATATAATTTATCGTCTGAAAATTCACCATCAATCATGTTCTTACGATTCATGAACGAAAGTGTTTCAAATGCCATATATGGACAAACACCTGCTGCGCCATAACCAATCAGCGTAGCAAAATGGTGCGTTTCCCAAACGTCACCCGCTTCAACAAGCAAACCGACTCTTCCTCTCAAACCTTCACGGATAAGGTGGTGATGAATGGCCGCTGTTGCCAGCAAAGTAGGAATCGGCGCGTGATCAGAATCGATCGCACGGTCAGAAAGAATGATAATTTCAAAACCATCTTCAATCGCTTCTACCGCGTAACGGCAAATTCTTGCCAAGGCACGTTCCAGCGCTTTTCCGCCTTCATCTGCCCGGAAGTAGATGTTGATCGTTTTTGCCTGGAAATGGTTTTTATCAATAAATCTTAATTTATCAAATTCAGTAACGGTCAAAACCGGATGCGGCAATTCTATCTGACGGCAATGCTGAGGCGTTTCAGTCAGGATATTTTCCGTACTTCCAACAAACGAGATCAGCGACATGATCGCTCTTTCACGAATCGAGTCAATAGGAGGGTTTGTTACCTGTGCGAAAAGCTGCTTGAAGTAACTCGACATATGCTGGCTTTGTTCTGAAAGAACGGCCAGAGGAACGTCCGTACCCATCGATCCGATTGCTTCCATACCACTTTGGGCCATAGGAGCAAGGATCATCCGCAAGTCTTCCGAAGTAAATCCAAAAGCCATCTGACGTTTCAGCAACGAAGAATCTTCATATTGTCTGTAAGTACGAATTGGCTGATCAAGATCTTCAACACGCAATTTATTTTCATTCAGCCACTGCTGATAGGGCTGTGCCGAACAGATCTGTGCTTTAATTTCTTCGTCAGGTATGATACGGCCTTGTTCCATATCCACGATGAACATACGACCCGGCTGTAAACGACCTTTGGTAACGACCTTAGCCTGGTCAACTTCCAAAACGCCCGCTTCAGAAGCCATGATGATTGTATCATCATCCAAAACCCAGTAACGTGAGGGGCGCAAACCATTACGGTCAAGCGTTGCACCTACCATTTTGCCATCTGTAAAAGAGATAGAAGCAGGTCCGTCCCAAGGCTCCATGATCGCAGCATGATACTCGTAAAATGCTTTACGTTCCGCATCCATCTGCTCATTGCCATCCCAGGCTTCCGGCACCAACATCATCATTACATGAGGAAGGGAGCGGCCTGAAAGGTGGAGCAGTTCAATAGCATTATCAAGATTCGCCGAATCTGATTGTCCTCTATCACAAATCGGAAGGATCATATCCATTTCCTCCTTGCTGAAATATTCCGACTGGAACGCTTTTTCACCGGCGCGGATCCAGTTCACATTACCTTTAACGGTATTAATTTCACCATTATGGGCAATGTAACGGAAAGGTTGTGCCAATTCCCATTTCGGGAAAGTATTGGTTGCAAAGCGGGAGTGAACAACAGCAAGTGCTGACACCACCGATTCGTTTTCAAGGTCCGGGAAATAATATTTCAGCTGCGCTGTGGTCAGCTGTCCTTTGTAAGATATGGTCCGGCATGACAAAGAAGAATAATAGAAAACTCCTTTTGCACCTTTAACCGTATCGCTGATCAGACGCGCCGAAACCTGGCGAAGTATATAAAGTTTACGTTCAAAAGCGATGTCTTCTGTAACATCGTCCGGACGTTTGATGAAAACCTGTTCTACATAAGGCTCAACAGACAAAGATCCTTCACCAAGCGTATTGTTCAGTGTCGGCACTTTTCTGTAACCCATCAGGGTTAAGCCCAGACGTTTTATCTTTCGGTTTACAATATCCCTGCATTCTTCCCTGACAGTCTCGTCATTCGGAAAAAAGATCATACCTACACCATACTCACCCGCAGGAGGTAACTGGAAACCGATTTTGGAGCATTCTTCTACAAAATACTCGTGGGGAATCTGTATCAGGATACCGGCGCCATCACCGGTGTTTGGATCAAAACCGGTAGCACCCCGATGCTCCATTCTTTCCAGCATGTGGATAGCGTCCGCCACGATCTGATGTGACTTACGACCTTTAATGTTGGCACGGAAACCTATCCCACATGCATCATGCTCAAATTCCGGGCGGTAAAGCCCCTGTTGTTCTACCATTGGTTCTGACATTTGCGACATATATCGAAGAGTGTAGATTTTTTACAAATTCGTGTGTAGAATTTATATAAATAAGCAAATAAAATTAAATGCTTCCCGCTATCGCATTAAGAATAGAGTAAAGCCACGCAAGATAATGATAAAAAATATTTGGTGTAATATCAAAACTGCGAAATTTTATCCAACCTTTACAAATTGGTTGTTTCGTTACAATAAATCTGAAAATACTGATAATTTGACAACGATTCAATCAATTTGTTATAAATTTTTCAAAAGAAAATAGTGGAATTTTTTGTTTTGCTTAATTCGCCACGAATCGTTTAATACCTTGTTAAGATACGAAATTTAAGGTAGAAATAAAAAAACCATCACCGCAGGGATGATGGTTTTGTGCTTAAAAAGAACAGTTCCTGATGATCAGGGCTCGCTTGATTCGCTTACGTTATCATAATCTTCCGCATCATAATCGTCGTCGCCGGCACCGAACTCATTTTCAAGATTATTCATGAAAACTGCATCAATGGCCTCTTCCAGTGTTGGGAGTATATTAAGATCAGGAATTTTTAAAGATTCAAGCAGGTCGATAAAATCATCATCTTTGGTAACGATGACCAACATACCCAGGTCATTGATGCATAACCAGTTTACTTTTCTCAATACCACGGTTCCATTGTTGTCAACGGATTTTGTTACCTGCATATTGACGATGATATTATTAAATCCTTCACGAAACAGCTCACGCGATTTTTCCTCAAACGCGGCTGGAATTTCATCAGCAAACGCCGCCTCTTCAAGGTCGATATAGGCGTACTGTTCTTTTTTTTGTAGGCTGTGATTCATACGAGTTTTTGTTAAAACCAGATGATTTATTAGGTTGAGTTACTGACCAGACTAAGCTAATGCTCTGAGAATGGCCTTTTCTATGCGTTGCAACGGATTGTCTAAATTGTTTTTCTGGAATTTCTTACCTGATACTTTTTCATACAATTCAATATACCGTTCCGAAATCTGTTGGATCCAATCTTCTTCCATGGCCGGTACCGTTTGTCCTTCTTTTCCCTGAAAACCATTTTGAATAAGCCATTCTCTTACAAATTCTTTCGACAATTGTTTCTGAGGCAGACCTAATCTTTGGTTTTCCTCATACGAATCCTTATAAAAATAACGGGAAGAATCCGGTGTGTGGATTTCGTCTATTAAATAAATCGTGCCATTCAATTCCCCGAACTCGTATTTTGTATCTACAAGTATTAAACCCTGGTCCGCGGCCATCTCAGTGCCACGGTTAAATAGTGCCAGTGTGTAACGTTCCAGGTGTTCATAATTATCCTGAGACACAAGTCCGTGACTTAATATTGCTTCTCTTGAAATATCTTCATCATGCCCTTCATGCGCTTTTGTTGTAGGCGTAATGATAGGTGTTGGCAATTTGTCATTTTCTTTCAGTCCGTCTGGCAAAGAAACTCCGCATACTTCTCTTTTTCCAGCTGAGTATTCCCGCCATGCATGTCCTGCCAAATAACCGCGAACAACCATTTCCACAGGAAAAGCATTGCATTTAATGCCCATACTGACATTTGGATCTGGCACTTCCTGTAACCAGTTTGGTACAATATCCGCAGTGGCCGACAAAAAGTGTGCCGCAATCTGATTCAAAACCTGGCCTTTATAAGGAATTGCTTTGGGTAAAATAACGTCAAAAGCAGAAATTCTGTCGGTGGCAACCATGACCAGTTTGTCTTCAAAAGAATATACATCACGTACTTTTCCTTTGTAAAAACCGGTCTGGTTCGGGAATTGAAAATTACTTTCTGGTATGCTGTTCATGGAGTTTTGTAGTAAAAATTACCATTCTATTGTTTCATTTTTTTCAGACTTCTTCGCATATTGTTTTCGTCTGAGCTGGTAAATATATTGGGATTCGTTTGATTTCATGGCATCCAGAATCAAACGCGCCTGTTCTTCCGACATATTCATTGATTTTAAGCTTTTCAAAAGCTGCTCACGTTTGGCTGCTTCTTCCTGCTCAAAACCTTCCGGTTTTGGTTCTGGTTTTGACGGGGTTGGCTTATTTTCACTTGCTTCATTTTTCGCCATTCTGTTGTCCTGGCTGGATTCAGATGGTCGTTCAATCCCTGAAAAATGCGATTTTAAAATAATATAATTTGATCTGGCAACGGTGTTCCTGGGTTCAAGCCTGAGCGACGCTTTCAGCTTTTCCAAAGCAGCTGCCGTGTCTTTTTTTGATACCAAAATTAGCGCGACCTGACAGTTGGCAACCGAGGCTATGGTTTTATCTTTTACGTGGTCCAGAAGTTTATATTGATATAAAGCAGCTTTCAGTTGTCCGGCCTGATAATAGGAGTGAGCCATATTAAGCCGTGCCGCCGGATCAGAAAAAACAGAACCGTAAGTTATCTGGTGATATAATTTTGAGGCATTTACAAATTGCTTTTTCTTGTAAGCCATTTCTGCGCCGATCTTCCTTTCATTCGTCTTGGTAATAGCATCGAACGTCCGGTTGTCCCATAGCAAAAGCAGTAAGTACAATAGTAAGGCGTTCATAACATTCCGGTTTGGAGGCAAAAATAAGAATAGATACTCACAGTCGGAAAGTTCCGATGGTAATTAAAACGTCGAGGATTAACAAAAACAGCGCGGCACCAAGGAAATAATAATATTTGTTACTGACTACAGTTACTGTTCTTGAATCCACGAGTGTTCCGTCAGCGTTGTTGATATCGCTGATCATGCGGTTAATTTCATTCTTTTCATTATTCAGTTCATAATAAGACCCTTTTGTGCTGGTCGCCATGTTTTGTAAAAAATCATCGTCGAGTTTGCTGATCACCAGATTGTCTTTTTCATCTTTTAAGGGTTTTCCCGCAGACGGAATGCTGCTTCCGTTTTTGGTACCCACGGCCGCAACATACATTCCGACGCCAAAGCGACGGATATTGTTATACAACGAACGGTAACAATCGCTTTTATTTTCACCATCTGTAAATACAACGATCATTTTAGAGCGTCCTGTTCGGTCGTTTCCGTCAACCAGCTTTTTATATGCAAGTTCTGTGGCACCGCAAATATTTGTTCCACTGGTTGGCAGAAGTTCTGTTTGTAAGCTTTGGATAAAAAGTTCGAGCGCAGCAGCATCATAAGTTAGCGGTACCTGGACAAATGCTTCATTGGAAAAAACGATCAGGCCAATCCGGTTTGAATGCTGGTTTTGCACAAAATGGTTGATTTCAAATTTAACTTTTTCCAAACGCGTTGGTGTTACATCTGTTGCGTCCATGGATTTGGAAAGATCTACCAGAATATATATGTCTTTCCCTTTGGACTGAATGGCCTGATCTGCTTCGCCAAAAGACGGTCCAAGCAAACTGACAATGAGTAATGCGAAATATATGGTCCGTAAAAAAAGCTTTAAAATTAAAGTTCTGGCCGTGGTATTCAGCTGACGGGCAATCCGAATGGTTCGGTAAATAAAGGTAACGTAAGCAAGGATGAAGAAAAATATAAAAAAATATTCAGTACTTTCAAAGGGGTAATTCCAGTTCATAATGAACGATTTGACTAATTAAAACTTTTTCAAAAATAGACAATAGAAGCTTGTGACAAACTTTTTTTTTCGAAAACATTTGTTTTTCTGATTTACAACGCGCTATATTTGCAACCCAGAACGGAAAGACGGAGGGATGGGTGAGTGGCTGAAACCAGTAGTTTGCTAAACTGCCGTACTCGCAAGGGTACCGCGGGTTCGAATCCCGCTTCCTCTACACTGTTTCATTATATGCGGGTCGCCGCAAGTTGTTTGATGATTTCAAAATAAATTTGACAATCATCAAAAAGGGTTTTAAGGTTTCGGGGAGTGGCGCAGCCCGGTAGCGCATCTGGTTTGGGACCAGAGGGTCGCAGGTTCGAATCCTGTCTCCCCGACAATTATTACCATTGATCAGTTGGCAGTATCGTTGAGCAGTTTTAAATTGCTCGCTGCATATCACCAACTGTTTTTATTTTAACCGGTCCCGTAGCTCAGCTGGATAGAGCAACTGCCTTCTAAGTAGTAGGTCTTGTGTTCGAATCACAACGGGATCACCAGTAAATCAAGCACTTATCAATTTATTTGGTAGGTGTTTTTTGATTTTTGACAGTACAAACGAAATAATATTACGCTTTCCAGGTTACAGCTGCCTTATCTTTTACTTGTTTAAATATTCTTAGAGCCTCTTTTTGGTATACTCCTTTTTGCCTGTACGACATGCTTTACATAATCTTACAATATCGTACCTTGCCAGTCTCCGTAAACCATTGACCATCAGTTTGTGATTGTACTTTTGAGAAGATTCTTCCGGTAATTGGCAGGAGAAAACCCGACTTTCTGTTTAAATATTTTAGAGAAGTGAAAATCTGAATCAAAACCCAGCTGATCAGAAATATTTCCAATCGATAGATCTGTTTCACTTAAAAGCTGCCTGGCGCGTTTAATCCGCAGGCTTAAATGGTATTGACCGGGTGAGGTGCCCACAATTCTTTTAAATTCCTTACGAAACCAAACATAGCTGACATTCAGTTCTTTCGCCAGTTCTTCAAGGTCCATATTACTTTGTTCGTATTCCTGAATTCTAAATTTTGCATGTAGAATGAGTTGATATCTCTGGCTTTGCTCAGGGTTCTTCATGATCGCTGATGCATAAAGCAAAGCTAAAACCTGAATTGTAAGACAAGAAGACAGTGTACCACAAGAGTCAGAACTAAAACGGACCGTATCCACCAAATGTGTCAGGACCTGTAACAATTCACTATTAAAACCAATTTGAATTAAAGGTTTGTCAGATTGAAAACATGATTGCTCCATCAGATAATCAGCATAGGAGCCCTTGAAACCCACCCAGAATTCTTCCCAACCCGTCTGCTCCGAAGGGCGATAACGATGCCATACGCCTGGAAAAAGCAGAAAAGCTGTACCGGCTTCTATCATCGTCGGCTTTACGCCATCAGCTTCAAAAATTCCCTGGCCGCGCGATATGTAAACTAATTGGAATTCTTCCAGAATACGGCCTTTGTCCCAATCAAATACGTAGTCGCCCGGGTGCTGGTAATCCGGATAGCTAACACCTGGCGGATGAATATTATGGCCCACATTGATGACAGCAACTCCCCAGCTGGGCTGATCAAGAGCCTGCTCAACAATTACCTTTTGATAGTATTTTCTAAACAGAGCCATATAGTATCAAATTGGATAAATTAAAAATCAAAAACAATTGGCAAATCTAATCATTTCAGTGATTTATTTGTACAATAGTTCTTAAATATTTACTTATAAAAAGATTATTGATTGGTATTGCCAAAATATTTGACCAAAGTATTAACTGAATCTAAATCAAAATATATCTTTTTTGATACTAATTTGTTTTTTTTGATATTGTCCGATGCATTCAATACTGCAAAATTCCGTTCACAAAGCGTTTTCGCACCCGCCTGACGGGTATCAACATGTACTCAAAGTAGGCCTGTTCGGTATTGGTCTGGATACTTATTGGCCGCAGTTTGAAGGCCTGAAACAGAGACTATCAGGCTACCTGCAATTCGTTGAACAAAGTTTGGGAAAACCGTACACCAGCGTTATAAATCTGGGTGTTATAGACAATGCACAACAAGCCATTAAGGCCGGGCACCAGTTTCGCCAGGCCGATGTAGAAATAATATTTATTTACGCCACTACCTATGCGCTTTCGGCAACAGTATTGCCTGTTGTTCGCCGGCTTGGCGTGCCTGTTGTCATTTTGAATCTTTCCCCGGAGCCAGCCATAGATTATGCCAGGATTAATAGTATGAATGACCGTACCCGTATGACCGGGGAGTGGCTGGCGTTTTGTGGATCATGCCCGGTGCCAGAGATCATGAATGTGCTTAAAAGGTCTGGAATTGCTGCTTACCAGGTAACAGGAATGCTTTATGGAGATCCTGTTGTATGGGAACAAACCGATGAATGGATTGAAGCTTCACGGGTAGCCAACAGCATGTCTTATAACAACCTGGGATTGCTGGGCAACTATTATAACGGGATGCTGGATATCTACTCTGACCCGACCTTACAATTAATAACGTTTGGTGGCAATGTTACAATTCTGGAGGTAGATGAACTTTCAGCACTCAGAGAGGCTGTCGGAATAGTCGCCATTCAGGATAGGGTCAGCGAATTTTACGAGCGGTTCGATATTCAGGCCGACTGTTCAATCTATGAACTTGAACGTGCTGCAAGAACTTCGGTTGCTTTGGATCAACTCGTTGACAGGCATGCACTAGGTTCGTTGGCTTACTACCACAAAGGTACTGGCAATCCTTCCAATGAGGACACGATGAGCTCCATCATTCTGGGTACTTCACTGCTTACGGCCAGGGGTATCCCCGTTGCCGGAGAGTATGAAATCAAAAACGTGCAGGCGATGAAAATCATGGACAGTTTCGGAGTAGGAGGGTCCTTTACCGAATACTATGCCATGGATTATACGGACGATGTCATACTTATGGGCCATGACGGACCAGGGCATATTCAGATCGCACAAGGCAAAACCAAGGTAAGGCCACTCGAAGTTTATCACGGCAAGGTAGGGTCCGGCTTATCCGTGGAGATGTCTGTCCGCAATGGGCCTATAACAATGCTGTCCGTCGTGGAAACCATTGCAGGAAAGCTGATGCTGCTTGTTGCCGAAGGCGAATCTGTGGAAGGGCCGATTCTGGAAATAGGGAATACCAACAGCCGGTATCGTTTTTCACCTGGTGCACGTGCATTTGTGGAATTATGGAACGGGCATGGACCAGCACATCATTGCGCTGTTGGAATTGGGCATATCGGTTCAAGGCTAAAAAAGCTGGGTGAGATTCTTAGGATCGAGGTCGTTCAGATATGCTGACAGGGGATGCTTTCAAATAAATTTTTCTAATCAATAACTGTTGTACTATGAAACAAATCGACAAATCAAATGTGGCGGTATCCTGTCGCCAAAGGAGGCTGATGCTATTTTGCAGACTGCTGCTTGCCGGGTTTCTGGTCTTTGGGGCAGATAGACAGGTGGCTGCTCAGACACCAATCCGTGTCACTGGAAGGGTACTGGCATCGGATAATGACGCTGGATTGCCAGGCGTAAATGTGTCTGTTAAGGGAACAACAAGCGGTTCAATTACCGATGCCAACGGTAACTACGAGTTGAGCGTGCCCGATCAGAATGTGACGCTGATATTTTCATTCATTGGTTACGTAAGCCAGGAATTGCCTCTGGACAATAGAACAAATCTGACTGTGACCCTGATTCCGGATGTCAAGGCACTCAACGAAGTCGTGGTAATTGCTTATGGAACCCAGAAAAAAGCTGATGTTACAGGTGCAGTAACCAGTATTAGTGCCAGCGAAATCAAAGATATTCCCGTAACGCAGTTTGCGCAGAAACTTCAGGGTAAAACACCAGGTGTTCAGATCTCGCAGACAACCGGCGTTCCTGGGGGAGGTATGTCAATCCGGATTCGTGGTGCTGCTTCGATCAGCGGAAGTAGTCAGCCGCTTTATGTAGTGGATGGCTTTCCGATTGTGGGTGATATCAGCAACATTAACCCTGACGAGATTGAAACATTTTCAATCCTGAAAGATGCATCAGCAACAGCTTTGTATGGTTCAAGAGCTTCCAATGGGGTAGTATTGATTACATCAAAAAGAGCTGCAAACGGACGGTCCACTATCAGCTTCAACGCAAGTTACGGTGTACAGCAGGTGCCGCAGCGTGGCCGGCCGGATATGATGAACGCGCAGGAATTTGCTCAGTACGAGAATGAAGTTTTTCAGGAAAAAATTCGGCTTGGCCAGGCAACAAGCATTCCGGTCGAGTACCAAAATCCTGCTCAATATGCCGGAAAAGGGACCGATTGGTATGATCTGCTTTTAAGAGATGCTGCCTTACAGAATTACAGTCTGTCGCTGGCCAGCAGTAAAGATAAACTAAGCACGGCAGCAACGGTAGGATACATCAGCCAAAACGGAGTTCTGTTGAATTCCAGCTACAAACGCTATTCGGTTCGCCTAAATTCGGATTATAAGGTCAATAACAAAGTTACCGTTGGTGTAAATCTTGCGCCAAGCTATGCCACCAACGAAGCCCCAAATACAGATGGCAATATTTTCGGCGGAGGTATTATCCAGAGTGCCATTGCCACGTCACCGCTGGCACCTGCGATAAATCCTGACGGGACAATTCCCCTTACTGCAACATCACCCGGTTTATTTCCTAATCCTAACTGGTACAATGTGGTTCAACAGGTTAAGAATAGCAACCGTACAGGACGGATTTTAGCGAATGCTTACGGAACATTGGAAATCATAAAAGACCTGAATTTCAAGTCATCGATTAATATTGATTATACCAATCAGCAATTTAATAATTTCACGCCTTCAACATCGGGCAGCCTGTTTTCTGCTCCACCAATTCAGACAAGTGCCTCCCAATTGAGTAACGTTTTTTATTCCTGGCTGACGGAAAACACCTTGACCTACAAACGCGCTTTTGGCAATCATAATTTTGATGTGCTGGCCGGATATACCGCCCAGAAATTTCGTCAGGATTACAGCAATATCAGTGCAACCGGCTTCGCCAACGATAAGGTTCAGACTCTTAATGCGGGTACGCAGTTCTCCCCAAGTTTTGATCTGCAAGAGTGGTCTCTGGTGTCATTCGTATCAAGACTGAACTATAATTACAAAGGGAAATATCTGCTTTCAGCTTCATTTCGTCGTGATGGTTCGTCACGATTCGCACCAAATACCAAGTACGGTAATTTTCCTGCGGTGTCTGTTGGCTGGAATGTGTCGGATGAATCCTTTATGACAAAAATTCCTGCTATTTCAACTTTGAAGCTTCGGGCTGGTTATGGGCTAAATGGTAATTTCAACATTGGTAATTATGGATATCTTGCGCGTACCGGAGCCAACAACTATCCATTCAATGGTGCGTTGTTCAATGGTACAACCATATCAAACATCGGTAATGATAACCTGAGCTGGGAAAAGTCCAATCAACTTGATGTTGGCCTTGACATCGGCCTTCTGAAAGGCAGGATTTTTCTGACCTACGATTATTTCCATAAAACAACGTCCGACATGTTGCTGGATGTTGGTGTACCCCGCCAGTCAGGATTTGCTACCATAACCGATAATGTGGGAAAATTCGAATTCCGGGGACATGAGTTTGCCGTCAGCACGCAGAACCTAGTAGGGAAGCTTAAATGGTCAACAGATTTCAATATTACGTTTATTAACAACAACGTCCTGAATCTGGGGCCTTATGACCCGGCTTTGCCAAGGGGCGATGCCAATGGTCCGAACATTATCCAGATTGGCAGTCCTATCGGGTCGTTCTTTGGTTACAAATTTCTTGGAGTATACAAAACGCAGGCTGACCTCGACGCTTCGCCCAAATACCTGGGAGGTGACGGGCCATCCACAGTGGGTACTGTGAAATACGCTGATATAAACGGGGACGGGGTTATTACAGTTGCCGACAAAACCATTATTGGAAATCCGAATCCTAAATTTATGTTCGGTATGACCAACAATCTTTCGTATGGCAACTTCGATTTTAGTACGGTCATTGCCGGGCAATACGGCAATGATATTCAAAACCGGACTCTGGAATATATTCAGAACCTGGATGGCGTCTTCAATGTGACCAAAGATGTGGCCAGAAGGTGGAAATCAGAACAGGATCCGGGCGACGGGATTCATCCAAGAGCCGTTGTGAGCACTCCGCTGGCACGGAATACCAATTCACGCTGGGTAAGTAACGGCAGTTATCTGACGATCAAAAACATTACCCTGGGTTATACCATTCCACTTACCAAAAATAACTATTTCAAAAGCATCAGGGCTTATGGAAGCGTGCAGCAGGCATTTGTATTTACCAGCTATAAAGGGGCAAATCCCGAAGTAAATGACAGCGGCACAAACGGACTGACACAGGGTATAGACTATACATCCTATCCGGTACCACGCACGATCAGTTTTGGTATCAACGTGAATTTGAAATAAGATTATTTTATCGACTTTAATCTACTATAATTATGAAAATAAAATTGCTGATGGCCGGACTGGTACTTTTAGGGGCTGGTTCTTGTCAAAATGATTTTCTGGAGCTGACTCCGAAGACCAGTGTCACAGAAGCTGATTTTTTTCAATCTGAAGATGATTTTACAAAAGCTGTTACCGGCATTTACCGCCCTTTGCAGGGCCTTTACAATGATGCCTATGTGATGGGCGAGATGCGCTCAGACAATTCCTATTATCTGTTCAACAATAGCAACCGGGGTGGACAAATCACGGACAAGGAAAACATTAATACGTTTACGGATGTGGCGACAAATAGCTATATCTTCAATAAGTATATCAATAACTATTCCGGAATTGCCAAAGCAAATGCCGTTTTGGTGCGGATTGACGCAGCCAATATCGGTTCCGATATCAAAAATAATCTGAAAGGTCAGGCAGAATTTCTTCGGGCGTTCTACTATCTGGATCTGGTGCAGTATTTTGGCGGAGTGCCGCTGCAACTGAAAGAAGTGAGAACGGTTGCCGAAGCCAATTTGCCACGTTCGTCGGCTGCTGATGTATACAAACAAATTCTGGCCGATGCTACCGATGCAGCTTCCCTGCTGCCCAAAACCCAGTCTGTAAAAGGCCAGGCGACGCAGGGTTCAGCAAAAATGCTGCTGGGTTATGTTTATATGATTCAAAAACAGTATGCCGAAGCTGAGAAGGTTCTTAAAGACGTGACGACGCTGGGATACAGTCTTTTGCCTGATTATGCATCTATATTCGATCCGGCTAATAAAAATAATGCTGAATCAATCTTTGAAGTGCAGTATCTGCAAGGTACTCAGGGTGTTCAAAGTAATTTCGCATACCAGTTTGCCCCAGGCGTCACCGACACCAAAAACATCACCGGACAAACAGGCAACAGCCAGAACCTGGGAGACTGGAATATTCCTACCAATGACTTACTAGCCGCTTACGAATCCGGTGATACGCGTAAATCTGCTTCCATAGCCGACAATTATATCAATCCCGCTGGTGAGGTAGTGGCGCAGCCATTCGTGAAAAAATACCTTCATCCACACGCCCAGTTTAATAACACGAACGACAACTGGCCGGTTTACCGCTATGCAGATGCATTGCTGCTATTGGCAGAAAGCCTCAATGAGCAGAATAAATCGGCTGAGGCCATTGTGCTTCTCAACCAGGTGCGTACCCGCGCAAAACTTGCTGCTACCACGGCAAACTCGCAGGCCGACCTGCGGATAGCCATTGCAAAAGAGCGCCGGATCGAGCTTGCCTTTGAAAATCACCGTTGGCTGGACCTTGTGCGCACAGGTCAGGCAATCCCGGTCATGACGGCTTATGGAGCCAAACAAAAGGCTATTCGTCCCTATCTGACCGGTAATGTATACAATGTAACGCAGGACCGGCTTATATTTCCTATTCCACAAAATGAGTTGTTGATCAATTTATCATTGGAACAAAATCCTGGTTACTAATTAAAATTGACGCGTGGTTACAAATAGAGACTGTTATGAAGGATTTGTTTTCAGATCAACATTGCCAGTATTTGTTATGCTTTTATCTTGCCAAAATATTGAAAACTATAATGAGAATACCTCTGATTTTACTGTTGTTAAGCATATTGGCTACCTCTGTATCTGCACAGTTAAAAGTGTATCATCTGCGCTGCGAAGATGCTGAAAATCCTTTGGGTGTGGAAACAGCCAGACCACAGCTTAGCTGGCAGCTTTTATCGAAGGAGCGCGGACAGCGGCAAACAGCTTTCCGGATACTTGTTGCGGATTCACCCCAGCAATTGGATGCTGCAAAGGGAAACTTTTGGGATTCAGGAAAGCAATTGACGGATGAATCCATTCAAATAGCTTTCTCAGGAGCCAACCTAAAACCAGGCAGAAAATATTACTGGAAGGTAATGGTCTGGGATAAAGCGGGGAAACCTTCAGCTTGGAGCCAGCCGGCCTTTTGGCGTATGGGCTTGCCAGATCAAACAGACTGGGGCAGCGCGCAGTGGATCGGGATGGAAAAAATAGCTGAAACAGACCGCATCGTGCCAGGTATAGATTCATTTGATAAACTGATCGGCAAGTCGGCTCCGGCCAGCAACGTTTTACCGCAATTTCACAAACAGGTTTTGGTTCGAAAAAAAATAAAAGCTGCCACTGCCTACATCTCCGGACTTGGCCAGTTTGAGTTTTTTCTAAACGGTAAAAAAGTAGGTGACCATGTGCTGGACCCGGGTTGGACAGAGTATTCCAAAGTTGCCCAGTATGTAACCTTCGATCTTACCAATCAGATTAAGAATGGTGAGAATGCCTTTGGTGTAATGTTGGGTAACGGTTTTTACAATATTCCAAGTGAGCGGTACAAAAAACTGGTGGTCAGTTATGGATATCCAATGTTCATCGCAAAAATTCAACTCGAATATGCGGACGGGAGTTTTGAAAACGTCGTCAGTGATCTGACATGGAAAGCTGCCCAAAGCCCTATAACTTTTAGCAGTGTTTTTGGCGGAGAGGATTATAATGCAACACTGGAAAAATCCGGCTGGATGAGCGTTGGATTCAATGATCAGACCTGGCAATCGCCGGTAGCGGTGCAGGGGCCGCCTCGTTTGTCATCACAATTGCAGGATCCAATTAAAATTCATGAGATTTTTACGGCTAAAAAACCGATTAGTCCTAAAATAGGTATATGGGTTTATGATCTTGGACAGAACACGTCAGGCTTTCCGCAACTGACTGTAAAGGGCAAGAGGGGAGCCAGCGTCAAAATTACTCCTGCCGAACTGCTCACCAACGATAAATTAGCAAACCAACAGGCTGTCGGATTTCCTGTTTTTTTTAATTACACACTGCGTGGAAACGGCCCAAATGGCCAGCAGTCCGAGACCTGGCATCCCCAGTTTACCTATTACGGATTTCGTTATGTTCAGATCGAGGGAGCGGTTCCAGCGGGAGAGCCTAATCCGGAAGGATTGCCTGTGGTTGAAGATATAAAAGGATTGCATACACGTGCCTCGGCACCTCAGGCAGGTTCATTCTCCAGTTCGAGTGTGCTGTTTAATGAAATAGACACACTCATCGACTGGAGTATCCGAAGCAATATGGCAAGTATACTTACAGACTGCCCTCACCGGGAAAAGCTCGGTTGGCTCGAGGTGGCTCATCTCATGGGAAGTTCAATGCACTATAAATACGATGTGTCCAGATACTTTGCGAAAATCGTTCAGGATATGCAGCAGTCGCAGACCGAAGAGGGATTAATTCCAAGTGTAGCTCCCGAATATCCCCGTTTCCCCGGAGCCTTTCGCGATTCTCCCGAATGGGGTAGTGCCAGCGTCATCCTGCCCTGGTATTTATACAAATGGTATGGCAATAAACAGCTGCTGACACAGAGTTATCCAATGATGAGAAAATATATTTCTTACCTGGAAAGTAAAAGTAAGGACGGAATTCTGATGCATGGCCTGGGGGACTGGTATGACCTTGGTCCAAAAGATCCGGGTAGCCCGCAGCTTACGCCGGCAGGTGTTACCGCAACGGCGGTATATTACTATGATTTATCGATCATGACCCAAACGGCTAAATTACTGGATAAGCCGGGCGAAGCTGAAAATTATGAGCGGCTTGCGCAGATTGTCAAAAAGGCATTTAACAAGAAATTTTATAACGAAAAATTAAAGAATTACGCCACAAACAGCCAGACCGCCAACGCTATGGCTCTTTACATGGGCCTTGTTGAACCGGAAAACCGGGAGGCAGTGACCCAAAGTCTGATAACGGGCATAAGGGAACGCAATAACAGTCTCAGCGCCGGTGATGTAGGTTTTCGTTACCTATTGCTTGCATTACAACAGGCGGGTGCCAGCGAAGTTATCTATGATATGAATAGCAGAACTGACGTCCCGGGTTATGGTTATCAGTTAAAAAAAGGAGCCACTGCATTAACGGAGTCATGGCAGGCGAATACCAATGCCTCAAACAACCACATGATGCTGGGGCATTTGATGGAGTGGTTTTACAGTGGATTGTCCGGCATTCAGGATGCGCCTTCGTCTGTTGCGAGCAAGGAAATTATTATTCGTCCGCAGCTGGTTGGAGACATCACCTCTGTGAATACCCATTATGATTCTCCTTATGGAAGAATTAGCGTTCAATGTGAGATAAAGGATAATATAACAGAAATGAATGTCGAAATCCCTGTCAATAGTTCGGCGGTAATATACATTCCCTCGTCGGATCCTTCAAAAGTGAAAGAGGGTGACAAACCTGTTTTAAGTCAGAAGGACGTCAGGTTTGTAGAGAATAAGAACGGACAGTCTGTTTTCAAAATCGGTTCCGGCAGTTACAGATTTAAAGTAAAAAGATAGGGTGAGGGCCTTTTCGGTCATGGCGGTTGTCAGATCACACAGGAGCTTCTGGTGACCATGACCTGCAAAAGATATTAAGTTTCACTAATGATTTACCAAAAAATCAATTGTTATTACTTCAAAATTTTATAACAATTGATGTGATGAAATGGTGAAGGGAGATTAGATCCGCAGATATTAAAAGGCTGGCAGATCTGAAATATTATGCAGTAAATTTGAATCATGAATCGTAGAAATTTCATTGAAAATCTGACGTTGGGAAGCGGTTTACTGTCGACAGCGTCGTTAATAACATCACCTGCAACAGGACAACCGGTGCAAAATGAAGTTATAAACGGGAAAGTAGTTTTAACTTCTGACTTGGTCATTGCGGGAGGTGGTCTTGGAGGCTGTGCATCAGCGATGGCGGCGTTAAGAAATGGCCTTTCTGTTATTTTGACAGAGGAAACAGACTGGATAGGTGGGCAGCTAAGTCAGCAGGGCGTTCCGCCGGATGAGCATGTCTGGATCGAAACGCATGGAGCCACACAGCTTTACAGAGATTTCAGGAACAATGTCAGAGATTATTACAAACGTAACTATCCGCTTACAGATGAGGCAAAGGCCCGCAAAAATCTGAATCCTGGTGATGGCTCGGTTTCAAAACTTTGTCACGAGCCCAAGGTTGCCGTCGCAGTGCTAAACGATATGTTTGCGCCTTACCTAAGCAATGGGAAACTTAAACTCCTTCTTGAACATAAAATAACAGGAGCCGACGCCAATGGAAACAAGGTTAAAACGCTGGAAGCGATTAGTTTGAGCAGCAAGCAAAAACTGGTTTTATCGGCACCATATTTTGTGGATGCGACCGAACTGGGTGATCTCCTTCCGCTGACAGGTACTGAATTTGTCACAGGAGCTGAATCAAAAAGTGAAACCGGTGAACTGCATGCGCCGGAAAAGGCGGATCCCGAAAATAATCAGGCTTTTACGGTTTGCTTCGCGATTGATTATGTTCCCGGTGAAAATCATGTGATTGAGAAGCCTAAAGAATATGACTTCTGGAAAAATTTTGTCCCGAAAATGTCAAAACCCTGGTCAGGGAAGCTACTTGATCTTTCATATTCAAACCCTAAAACGCTAGCTCCAAAAATGCTGGGTTTTCATCCGGAAGGGATCAGTATGGGTGAAAAACTAAATCTTTGGAATTACAGGAGAATTATCAATAAGGAGAATTTTACAAAAGGATCTTACACAGGAGATATCACGATTGTGAACTGGCCGCAGAATGATTATTTTCTCGGAAATCTGGTGGGAGCAAGTGAAAAGGATTTTAACAAACATTTTGAAGGTGGTAAACAGTTGAGCCTGTCACTTCTTTACTCGCTGCAAACCGAAGCACCTCGTCCTGACGGAGGGAAAGGTTGGCCGGGAGTCAGGTTAAGAAAAGATATCATGGGAACGGAAGATGGGTTGGCGAAATATCCTTACGTCCGCGAATCCCGGAGAATTAAGGCTGTTTTTACGATTAAGGAAGAACATGTTGGGGTAGATAATCGCTCCTTGGTCACCGGGAAAAAAACGGAAAATAAAGCAGCGGAATTTTACGATAGCGTTGGTGTAGGGTACTACCATATAGACCTGCACCCAAGTACGCGCGGAGACAATTATATCGATTTTGCTTCGCTGCCCTTTCAGATTCCGCTGGGCGCACTTCTACCGAAAAGAATGGAAAATCTTCTTCCGGCAAACAAAAACATCGGAACCACGCATATTACTAACGGCTGTTACCGCCTGCATCCGGTTGAATGGAGTATTGGCGAATCCGTAGGTTTGCTCATAAAATATGCTCTGGACAAAAACGTAATCCCCAGGATGGTCAGGGATAAGCAGGAGTTGCTGACTGATTTTCAGATTTTTATAAGAAAACAGGGTATTGAAACGAACTGGCCTGGATAGAAAAGCATCAGTAAATTATATAAGTAGTTACGATTGAGCCAGACTTGCTAATTATGGGTTATCTTGTTAATAAATATAGCATTTACTTTATGAGAATTTAACAAAAATATCAAGTTTTGTTAATTTTGAAATAGCTATTCCTAAAACCATAACTGCTTTACCTTTTGAGCACATTTAAAATATTCAGCGGATTGTTTCTTACAGGTGCCCTGGCATCTGTAACGGTATTCAATTTTTTTGAAGATAAAAATTCTGATAAATTTTATCGGGAAAACAAAACATACACCAGGTCCGAGAGCCCGGATAAATCACAAATCAAAGGAAAGATGATTGCCGACACATCAGCACCGGACAGCAGCCGTTTTACGCAAATGATGCTGGCACAAGGACTGGACGAGCCGATGGAAATGGCTATTTTGCCCAATCTGGATGTCGTTATCGTTGAACGTAAGGGAGCGGTAAAACTTTATGATGCGGAAGAAAAACAGATTAAAACGATAGCACATTTTAATGTTTTCAGCGGTATTGAAGATGGTTTGCTGGGCGTAGCCGCAGATCCGGAATTTGATAAAAATCACTGGCTTTACTTTTACTATGGGGTCGGTGGAAATAAAAATGTAAGCAACCTTGAACGATACGAAATGACTGATGGCCAGATAAATATGGCCTCCAAAAAAGTACTGCTCGAAATTCCTACGCAACGCACTTACTGCTGCCATTCAGCGGGTTATCTGACTTTTGGCGCTGACGGTCTGCTTTATCTTTCAACAGGCGATAATACAAACGCAGAAGAAATTGAAGGACATAATCCGACTGATGAGCGCCCGGGCAGACGGTTGTCGGATGGTCAGGGTACGACTGCGAACAGCAAAGATTACCGCGGAAAAATATTGAGAATCAAGCCTGAGGCAGATGGTACTTATTCCATCCCGGATGGCAATCTTTTTCCAAAGGACGGCTCTACGGGTTATCCGGAAATTTACGTAATGGGATGCCGAAATCCGTTCCGGTTGTCAGTGGATCCAAAAAATAACTTTGTATACTGGGGGGATGTCGGGCCGGATTCCAATGTTCCGGCAGAAGAGAATTTTTTGAGTTATGACGAAATCAATCAGGCGCGAAAGCCAGGTTTTTTTGGTTACCCTTATTTTCTAGGTAACAACGAAGGATTTCCAAAATATGATTTTGAAACAAAAAAAGAAGGTCCAAAACAGGATCCGCTGCATCCTGTAAACAATTCCCCCAACAATACGGGAGTTAAAAATTTACCACCTGCGCAGCCTGCGATGATCTGGTATGGCAAGGGTGAATCGAAACGTTGGCCCATGGTGGGGAAAGGTGGCGCAAGCGCGATGGCCGGGCCGGTATATTACCGCGATTTGTACCCGAATGCAAAATATAAATTGCCGGCATATTATGACGGAAAACTGTTTATATACGAGTGGATACGTAAATGGATTATGGCGGTAAAGCTGGATAAAAACGGAAATTATGTAAGCATGGAGCCATTCTTGCCACATTTGAAAGTGGTAGCGCCTATGGATATGAAAATAGCACCGGATGGAGCAATCTATATGTTGGCCTATGGAACCAACTGGTTTGCAAAAAATACGGATGCTGGCCTGATACGAGTGGAATATTCCGAAGGAAACCGTAATCCGATGGCTGATATTCAGATTGATAAACAATACGGGGCCGCTCCAATGACGGTTTCTTTTTCCGCCGAGAAGTCCAGGGATTATGATCCGGGCGACAAATTGAGCTTTGAATGGAAAATAGGAGCAAAAAAAGTATCAGGATCGAAAGTGAAACATATGTTCACCAAACCTGGAATTTATGATGTAGCACTAACCGTTTCTGATCCGCAAGGTGGAAAAGGTATCGCTACTGTGCAGGTTAAAGTTGGTAATACACCACCAGCAGTTTCAATAAGCAGCACCGCCAATAAGAGTTTTTACTGGGACAATACAGTTTTTGATTACAAGATAAATGTTAAAGACACGGAGGATAAAGTAATCGAAAAGTCAGCTTTGACAGCTTCTTTCAATTATTTACCTTTTGGTAAGGATCTGGCTTCGGTGCTGTCGGGGGCGAATCATGGAAATATTAAATATGCTGCAACGGAAAAACTGTATGCCTCTCTCGACTGCAAGGCCTGCCATACGATTGACACCAAATCAATTGGGCCGGCATTGAAGGAAATCGGCAAACGTTATGCGGGAAAAGAAGGCTCTGATCAGAAATTGGCCAAAAAAATTATTAAAGGAGGAAGTGGCAGCTGGGGAACCTATCCTATGCCGCCGCACATGGATTTGCCTGAAAAGGACGCCCTAGAAATTTCCAGATATATTCTTTCACTCGGAGAACAAAAGAAACAGCTTCCGCTCAATGGCAGTCTAAAATTAACTGAACATGTTGGTCAGGGTAAGGAAGGAGCTTATGTGCTTTTAGCAGGATATACAGATAAAGGTGCAAATGGTATTGAGCCACTCAAAGGCAGTAGCCACATTGTGCTTCGAAATCCGCTGATCGAGATGGAGGATTACGAAGAAGGTAGTGCCAATGTTGTGATTGCCACGTTGAATACCGGTTATGTTTCATCGATATGGGGTAAGAATGGAAAGTATGTCAGCTTCAAACAAATCGATTTTACCCATATCAAAAAAATAAAGATACGGTTACAGGAGCAAGGCGCTGGTGGTTTGATTAAAGTTAGACAAGACAATGAAAAAGGCGCTCTGATCGGAAGTTTACCGGTATCTTCCGGTCAGCTCAAAGATGTGAAAACAGACTGGAAAGAATTCGTGATCAGCCTGAAACCGACAACGGGTATTCATGATCTGTATTTTACGTTTTCAAATCCTGATGAAAGCCAAGTCGGTTTGTTTTTCCTTGACTGGGTCTTTTTTGAAAAAATGTGATGGTGGGTTTGGTACTGCTTATTTAAACAACAAAGTTCCAGACAGGTTTCACTATGGATTCTGCAAATATCAGGATTTCTAATTAGTCGGAGTCTAAAATTTACCGAAAGAAAGGTCAAAGACACTTCTCTTTAAATTTAAGAAACACCTTCACTAACCGGGTAAAAATCATATCCTTTTGTCTTATTTGTAAGACAAAAATATTGCAGTTCAGGCTTGTTATGCCAAAGCACTGTTTTTTTATTTTCGACATAAAGCCTGATTCTAACCCATTATTTACCCTGTGTTACTTCAAACCACTGAAACTTTCTGGCTCTGGCAGTTATTAGGACGATTGCACCCGCTAATGGTTCATTTTCCTGTTGGCTTGCTTTGTATTGCGCTGTTATTGGAAATTATCGACTGGCGTGGCAAAAGTGGGAAGTTGAAGGATGCCATTAATATCCTGGTATGGATTGGTGCCGGGAGTGCTGTCCTTGCAGTCATTTTTGGATGGTTACTGGCAAGTGAGGGAGAATATGGCGGAGATAGCCTGGAAATTCATCGCTGGTCTGGTATCGCGACCATGGTTCTGTCTCTTGTAACCGCTTTTTTAATCCGCAATAACCGAGTAGCAGCTTTTCGCTCTTTCCTGTTTCTGACTGTTTTTGGGGTTTCTTTTGCAGGACATTATGGCGCTATGCTGACTCATGGCGGTGACTATCTTTCCAGTGTTCTTCCATTCTCAAAACCTGATAATCCTGATGCCCAGGAAGCTGATTTTGTTTTGACAAATAATGGTGAGCTGAATCCTCAGCAAATTCAGGACCTGAATGTGGAAGTCAGGACCATTCTGGCTCACAATTGTTATAGTTGTCATGGAGAGCAAAAGGTAAAGGGCGATTTGAGGTTGGATAGTAAGGATGGTATCATGAAAGGCGGTGAAGACGGCGTTGTAGTAATTCCCAATCACCCTGATAAAAGTGAGTTGATCAGAAGAATATCTTTGCCGGCAGGAGATAAGGATGCCATGCCGACAAAAGGAAAAAGGTTGACAGAAAAAGAAGTGAAAGTCCTGGAATTCTGGATTGAAAAAGGTGCATTGTGGCCGGATGGAAAAGAAAAAAGCATTTACCGTGTTGCAGCTCTGGAACCACGTATGCCGGCACTTCCGGCCGCAAGTGGAGATATTGTTCAGCCCATTGACCGGTTTGTAAATGTATATTTTCTAAAAAACAAAATTGAGTGGAAACCGGTGGTAAATGACAGAACTTATATTCGTCGCGTTTATCTTGATATCATCGGATTGCTCCCGCCACCGGAAAAAGTGGAGGCATTTATAGCTGATCAGAATCCGGAAAAAAGAGCTGCGTTGGCAAAGGAATTGTTAAGCAGAAATGACGATTATGCCCAGCATTGGCTTTCTTTCTGGAATGATGCACTCAGAAATGATTACACCGGAACTGGTTATATAACAGGTGGCCGCTTTGATATTACCAAATGGCTCTACACTTCTTTGGAGGACAATAAGCCTTATAACTGGTTTGTAAAAGAATTGATAAGTCCGGTAAAAGGGTCGGAAGGATTTATCAAAGGAATAAAATGGAGAGGAACTATTAATTCAAGTCAGCGCACAGAAATGCAGGCCGCACAAAATGTTTCACAGGTTTTGTTGGGATTGAATTTAAAATGTGCATCCTGCCACGATAGCTTCATCAGCGACTGGAAACTGGCTGATTCTTATGCCTTTGCCAATATATTTGCTGATACTTTGCTCGAAATAAACCGCTGCGACAAACCGACCGGCAAAATTGCAGGTACTAAAATACTTTATCCGGAATTGGGTGAGATTACAGTAAATGCAAGTACTGAAAAACGCCTGCGACAACTGGCAGACTATCTGGTTCAGCCAAAAGATGGTCGGCTATACCGAACGGTTGTGAACCGGATCTGGGCTCAGCTTTTAGGACGGGGCATTGTGGAACCTGTTGATATGATGGATAATATGCCATGGAGTGAGGATCTGCTCGACTGGCTTGCTTCTGATTTTGAAAAAAATGGGTACGATATGAAAAAATTGATTTTTGCGATCTTGACTTCAAAAACATACCAGCTTCCGTCTTCTTCGGTGAAAGAACCAGGAGATATTATGGCCAACAATTATAAATTCACAGGAATGGTCCGAAGACGATTGACAGCAGAACAATTTACAGATGCCATCAGTACTTCTTTCAAACCGATGTATGCAGATTCGGCCGTTGTTTTTAATCTTTTGCCGGAAAAGATTAAAGCAAAAGTGCCGTTCGCAAGAGCAGCACTTGTTAAAAATGATCCTTTTTTAACCTCATTAGGCAGACCCAACCGGGAAACTGTAAGCACAAGCCGGACATCGCAGGCAAATTTGTTACAGGCTTTGGAGCTTACCAACGGAAATAAATTTACCGAGACGCTGAAAAGTGGGGCGAAAGAATGGATCGTAAAATATCCAACAACGGATACATTGGTAACTGAACTTTACAAGCGGGCACTGGGACGAAATCCTGCACCGAAAGAACTGGATGCAGCCCGGAAAATCCTTGGCCCAAAACCAAGCGAAGAAGGAATCCAGGATTTTGTCTGGGCTCTGGCACTTGTTCCGGAGTTTCAATTAATTTATTGATTACCAATGCAGAAAAGATAATTGAGATGTAGTTTTTAGAATCGAAATATCGTTAATACTTTCGGATGCATTAAGCTAATTCCTAAACGCTAAAAGCCAAACGCTAATAATGAAATCGACCTGGAACAGAAGAGAATTCCTGCAAAGAACCAGTGCTGCAACCTTGGCCGCATTAGCCGCCGGTTCGCCACTGGCAAATGTTTTGACAGGCTGTAAATCCGGAGCAAATTCTACCGCCGATACCGTCATCCTGCTTTGGATGGCTGGCGGAATGGCACATACCGAAACTTTTGACCCGAAACTTTATACGCCATATAAAACAGGGATGGAAGGTAACCGGGTTTTGAGCACATTTAAATCAATGCCGACAGCCCTGGATGGAATTCATTTTTCGGACGGGCTGCAATCGATTGGAAAAGTGATGGATAAAGGGACTTTGATCCGTTCCTACACAGCTGCGGATATGGGGCATATTCTTCATTCCCGACACCAATATCACTGGCATACTTGTTACGAACCACCTCAAACTGTTGCCGCGCCACATTTAGGCTCATGGATTGCAAAGGAACTGGGGCCTAAAAATCCGGTCATACCCGCATTTATCGACATAGGCCAGCGATTTACTTTGGGTGAAGGTGAAGAGTTGAAGGCATTTCATACGGCTGGATTTCTGGGTAATGAGTTCGGCCCTTTTTTCATTCCGGATCCAAGCCAGGGGCTTGATAGCGTTCGACCGCCCGTAGGCATGGATGCCAAACGCTTTGAAAGGAGAAATCAACTGTACAACGAATTGATCAATAACAGTCCGGTTGGAGAATTTGGTAGTGATTATCAGCGGGAATCATTAAAACGATCTATGGAACAGGCATATGCCTTGCTTAATTCGCCGGAATCAAAAGCTTTTGACCTGAGTACTGAACCTAAGGAAAGTTATAATATTTATAATACCGGTAAATTTGGTTTGGGATGTTTGCTGGCCAGAAGATTGACAGAGCAAGGTGCGCGGTTTATCAGTGTTACTACTGAATATGAGCCATTTAAAGGTTGGGATACTCATGAAAATGGTAATACCCGGCTTGTTGAAATGAAAAAACAAATTGACGGCCCTGTGGCCCAGCTTATTAAAGATCTGGACAAACAAGGCTTGCTGGACAGAACGATGGTTGTTTTGGCGAGTGAATTTAGTCGTGATATGATGGTAGAAGGAAGTCCGGATTTGAAAGTTCAGGAGCAGGTACCGCAGCCAGATATTTTGTCGGATATGAAATTTTATGGAATGCACCGCCACTTTACCGATGCAGGTTCTATGCTGATGTTTGGCGGAGGTATTAAAAAAGGGTTTGTATACGGGAAAACTGCTGACGAACGACCATGCAAAACGATTGAAAATCCGATCAAAATAGACGCTGTTCATCAAACTATTTATCACGCACTTGGTATTGCAGAAGACACGCAATACGAAGTCGAGAAGCGTCCGTTTTACACTACGCCGGATGGAAAAGGAAAAGCTGTTATGGAACTTTTGACCTAGGAAATTACCGTTTTGAATTTATATTTAAACCGTAGATTTATCTGAAATACATTTTTGTGTTTCAGAAAAATCTACGGTTTAAAACAGGTTATAATTTTTTTAACCATATTGATTATCAATCTTTATAATTACCATTACTCCCCAATAGTATTTTTAATTTCCTCACACATTTTTTTGACCCTGGAATAAGAAGATTTGCTGTTCTCATGTTTGTTTAGTTTGATCATCACTTCACCCGGTTCATATTGAAGATCAAACGTCGTTTTATCTTCCAGTGTTGTCGTTACGTCAATCTTGTCATCATCCGAAGCAATGGTAGTTGGCGCAATATTCTGATCAATAACTTTGACAATCTCCTCTGTTTTATTTTCGTCGAAATAAGCTGTAAACCGGTATTCGTCATCAGAATCTTTTACCGCAATTTTCACATCATCTGAATTTCTGCATGAAGAAACTATGCTTACAGTAAGCATAAATAAAATGTATTTAAGTTTCATGGCTAAATATGTTATGTTTAACAAGGTACTATGCAATATATAGTACATGATTAGTATTTTGGCTAATCTATACATGGACGGAAAAATTCAGTGATGAATGTAGTGGAAAGGTGCAGATTGTCCAACCGAACCGGCAAATTGTATAAGCGTATCCAATTTTCACCGAGTACTTTTGTAATCTTATTTAGAATGAGTCTATTTATTTATAACACAGCGACTTAATAATAAATTGATTTGGCCGACTGTGGAATAGACTGTTTAAAGCTACTATATATTAAAATTCCTTATTTTTTACCTAACAAATCATAACGATGACGTGACCGCTACTATAAATTCCCTCCACAAACAATAATTAAACCGGATGGCTGCAACCATCCGGCTCATTGCGCAAAAGTGCAATGCTTACCAACGCTGAACATTTTAAAGCAATGCAAATTAGTAAAATTCTGCATATCGGGATATTTTGTGTCCTTTCGATCATAACTTTTGCCCAAAAATCTTCCGTAACCATTACCGGACATATCAAATCCGCTGATGGTGAGGTATTACCAGGTGCTGCCATAGCTCTAAAAGGAACTTCTATTGGGACTTTCTCCAATTCTGAGGGGAAATATTTCCTGGAAAAAGTAATGCCCGGCACCTATCAGCTTACCGTTTCATTCATAGGTTATCAGACCCAATCCAAACAAATTACAACAAAGGAAGGCGAGCAACTAAAATTCAACTTTCATCTGGATTCCGACACAAAAGAGTTGGAATCTTTTTCGGTGATTGGACGGAGCGAAACGAAGGAAATCAACCGGCAGGCCTACAATGTCACAGCCATTGACGCAAAAAAACTTCAAAACTCTACACTTGATTTGTCTCACGCACTAGATCGCGTTTCTGGAGTGCGGGTTAGAGAAAGTGGTGGTGTGGGTTCAAATATGAACTTTTCGCTGAATGGATTTACTGGTCGGCAGGTAAAATTTTTTCTGGATGGCGTGCCGATGGACAATTTTGGTTCTTCTTTTCAGCTTAATAATATTCCGATCAATCTTGCCGAAAGGGTAGAGGTTTATAAGGGTGTTGTGCCAATCTGGCTTGGTTCCGACGCATTGGGGGGAGCTGTTAATATCGTAACTAATACAAAACAAAATAGTTATGTTGATGCGTCATATTCTTACGGTTCATTTAATACGTACCGTACGGCGATCAATGCCGGATTTACGGCCAAAAACGGCTTCACTGCGCAAGTGAACGTATTTCAAAATTTTTCAAATAATAACTACTGGATTAACGTAGATGTCGCCGATGTGAATACGGGTGAATATTTCAGAAATCAGCGATTGCGAAGATTTCACGATACCTATCACAATGAAACCTTGATTGCAAACATCGGTATAGTTGGGAAAAAATTCGCTGACAAACTGTTGATTGGAATCACGCTTGGTCAGAACAAAGCCGAGATACAAACCGGCGCAAGGATGGTAAGCGTTTTTGGGAAATGGCATCGGAAAGGAAATATTGTGATGCCAAGTCTGAAATATCAAAAGAAAGATCTTTTTGTAAAAGGATTGAATTTCAATTTGTCTGCGAATTATAATCTTGGACAAGAGCAAAATATTGACACGGTTTATCGCCGCTACAACTGGTTTCAGCAGTTTAAACAATACGAAGGGCTGGGAAGTGAGCGCGAAAGATCATTGTATAAATTCAGAAATAATAATGGTCTGGCAACAGCAAATTTGAGCTACCAGATCGATGATCGCCACTCAATAACCATCAATAACGTTTATAATACCTTCAACAGAAAAGGAAAGGACGAACTTTTTCCTGACGCTGATAAATATGAGCAGCCGCGGATCAATACCAAAAACGTGCTCGGTTTAGGTTATAAATTTGATTACAGCGACCGCTGGAATACCTCACTTTTTGTAAAGCAATTCTCCCAAGATAACAAGTTTTCGGTTTCATATAATCCAAGTGGAAACTGGGGTGATATAGCTTATAGGGATCAGAAAAACAGTTTTAGTAAACTGGGATATGGCGTTGCCTCTACTTACTTTCTATTGAAAAACCTGCAATTAAAGGGCTCATTTGAAAAGAGTTACCGACTGCCTGAAACGGATGAGCTGTTTGGTGATTTGTTAAATCTGGAAGGAAACATTGATCTGAAACCGGAAACAAGTAATAACTACAATTTAGGATTTAGTTATCAGGCCAGTATCCATAAAATACACCGGTTTAGTATCGACGCGAATGTGATGTATCGCTATGCCCAGGGCTTTATACGTCCCAAATTGAATGCCAACCAGACAAAACAGGTAATGGATAACCTGGCAGATGTAACCAATTTTGGAGTTGATGGCGAGGTTCGCTATTCCTTCAGACAATTGGTTACTGCGGGAGTCAATCTGACTTATCAGGATCTGCGGAATAATACAAAATTTGAAGATGGCTACACAACGGAAAGTCCGCTCTACCGCGACCGGATTCCTAACATGCCTTTCATGTTCGGGAACGCGGATGCCGCACTTTTCCTGAAAGATTTTGGCAAAAAAGGAAACACCCTGACTTTTGGTTATAATCTGCTTTATGTCCATGCATATTACCTGTATTGGCCAAGTCTCGGAAGTGACAAACTTGACATTCCACGCCAGTTAAGCCATGATGTCAACATTGTTTATGCCATGGCCAATGGAAGATATAACGTCGCTCTGGAATGCAAAAACATGCTTGATAGTAAGTTATACGACAATTTCAGTCTTCAAAAACCAAGTCGAGGATTCTATGTAAAGCTTCGGTATTTTATCAGCAAATAAATAATAATCAGTTCAATAGTTTCAATAATTCTAATAAATCAAAAAATGAAAAAGTCATATTTACAGTGGTTTTTTGTGTTGGGAATGGGTGTGTTTTTGGGGGCTTGCAGTGATGATAAAACTGTTGATCCTGGTACTGAACCAGTTGTAGACACCGAGTCAAGATATGTGGTAGCATCAACGCCGATTGGTTCTGCGGGGGTGGCGGATTATCTGCTTACCACAAGCGATCTTTCGCAGGGAACGATCAGTACTGTTGGAAAAGGAATTGAGCAGGATGGGTCTTATCGTTATTATATCACCCACAAAAACAAGTTTTTCAGTTTGCTGTACGGCCAGGGAAATCCGGGTGCTGTCACGACCTATGCACTGGATGAAAAAGGTGAACTGGTAAAAACTTCTGATTTTCAGAGTGAAACTGTTCAGGTATTTGCAACTGCCGGTGATGATGTTTTGATCATTAAAGTGCCAAGAAGCGGAAACGAAAGTTCTTCCTGGTTCCGTATCAATGCGGACCAGTCTAAAATTGTTGCTGAAGGTCAGGAAAACATAGTAAAACTGGCAGGCAATGGAGAGCGTGCACATTTCACCGGCGCAACTCAGGTAGGGGATAAAGTTTTTGCTCCGTATATGAGTATCAAAGGTGCAGCGCCTGATGTTTTTGGAACAGCTTATCCGGACAGCAGCTGGATTGCGGTGTTCTCTTATCCGGCTATGAAACTTGAAAAAGTGATTAAGGACAACAGAACAAGCTTTATCGGATCATATTTTAATAACGGACTGGCAGTGGATGAAAACGGTGATGCCTATGGATTTTCTCCGGCGTCTGCTAGCAACAGTGGTGCAGCAACTTCGAAAAAACCTTCCGCTTTTGTAAGAATTAAAAAAGGAACTACCGAATTTGATCAAAGTTATTTCTTTAATGTTCAGGAAAAATCAGGCGGCTATCACATTGCTAATCAGACTTATCTGAGCAAAGGGAAAGTGCTGCTTTATATGTATGGAACGGTTAATACAGCAACCGGGAACAAGAGACTGGCGATAGCAGATCTTTATAACCAGACATTTACCTGGGTTACGGGGGCTCCTGAGGCAATTGCATCCTCATCTGCCTCTTACAATAATAATACCGTTAGTGCGGATGGAAAGACGGTATATGTTGGAATAAATACAGACGCCGGCAGCTGGGTTTATGGCGTGGACATCGCTTCCGCAACTGCAAAACAAGGTTTGAAAGTTGAAGGCGGTGCTATCACTGCCATTGTAAAAGTGAAATAAAAGAAATCAGGAATGGTCGCCAAAGCTTGTCCACTTCTTCGGAAGGGATAAGCTTTGTCATTACCAAAGCCAGCCTACCGCACGCATTCTATAATTCACTTATTCTATCATTATATTATGACAACATTCAAAAAAGTCAATAACTTTCTCCACTTATGGCTCGGGCTTATCTCCGGAATCATCGTTTTCATCGTCTGTATCACAGGCTGTATCTGGGTTTTTAATGAGGAGATTGAAGGTTTGCTAGAACCAGAAACTAAAATTGAAAGGCAGGATAAAGCAGTTATCATGCCTTCTCAGCTGATGCAGATTGCAAAGGCTTCTTATCCTGATATCAAAGTTTCTTATGCGAATTACCAGCAAGGAAGAGCGATTAATTTGGGTCTGGGTGAACGACGCGGTCCTAATATCACGTTGAAAATAAATCCGTATACTGGTGAGATAATCAGTAAGGATGTACACAAAAAGGGGGAAACAAGCTTTTTTCGATGGGTTTTAAACGGTCATCGTTTTTTATGGCTTCCGTTTGAAATTGGTCGCCCGATTGTAAATTATGGCACTTTAGTTTTTGTCATACTTTTGATAACCGGACTGATATGGTGGTATCCTAAAAAGTGGACGAAAACCACAACGGATAAAAGTTTCAAAATAAAATGGGGTGCATCTTTTAAGCGGGTTAATCTGGACCTTCATAATGTGCTTGGGTTTTACTCACTTTTATTTTTGCTGGCCATCGCATTGACGGGAATGGTTTATGGAATTAAATGGTACAGTCAGGGTTTATATTGGGCAACTTCGGGCGGGAAATCACTGCCGGGCCGGGAAAGGGAGATAACTTCTGACTCGTTAATGGCTGGAAAGTTTTTTACCCCACAACAGGCGATTGATAAAGCCTGGTTAAAAGTGATCAGCGAGAATCCGAAAGCCGAAGGTTTTTATTATACTTTTCCTGATTCTGTAAAAGCAAAATCTGCCATTTATATTACCATTTATCCAAACAGCGGTCAGTTTTATAATAACCGTAGTTATTCTTTTGATCAGCATACATTAAAAGAATTGCCGAAAGATGAGGTTTATGGAGCTTCTTATGATGGCGCACCTTTTGGAACAAAACTTCGCAAAATGAACTACGATATTCACGTGGGAAGTATTCTCGGATTTCCAGGTAAAGTGCTGGCTTTCCTTTCCAGTCTGATCGGAGCAAGTTTGCCTGTGACGGGCTTTCTGGTATGGTGGGGACGGAAAGGTTTTGGCAAAAAAGGTAAGAAAAATGCCGGCAGGATTAAGAAGTTTGTAAGTGAAGATCTTTCAGAAAATCAGGAAAATATCAGTTTAGCCACAACGTCAAAATTTAAACCGGGACTAATACGAAATAAAGATTTAAACGAAAAAACAACGATTGATTCATAATTTTGATGAAGCAGAATTTTAAAAATTTTGTGTGAATGTCTTGCCATGAAAAATAGTTTTAATAAATCAACCGACCTTTTGAATGAAACCAGACAGGTAAAAATTACTGATTTTCCTCTCCATCAATTGGGAGGAGATTTTTTCATGATGTCCAAAATTGAAGAAAGTAATGAGCATTATTTTAATGGGATCCATCGCCATGACTTTTACGAATTTCTATGGTTTACGGATGTGAAACCACGTCAGGTGCATTTTATTGATTTTATCAAATACCCTATAAGCCGGAACCAGCTATTTCTGCTTCTTCCGGATCAGGTCCATAATATTGATAAGCGGGATAAGGTTGGGTATCTTTTTGCTATTTCCAAGGATTTTTTCGAACGTTTGATTGCTGGTGATATTTTCAAATTATTTTACCACACTGTTAATTTTTCAATCATAGTGCCTGATTCACAGGTTTGTCTTTTTCATAAATTAATTGATCTGATTCAGCTTGAACATGATGGTGAAAAACGTCCTGCTATTTTAGAATCTTATCTTAGAAGCTGGTTTTTACATTGTATTGAATTTCAAAAAGATATCAGAAAAGATGAGAATAAGGATAACCGTATGAACCTGTTAATTGAATCTGTTGAAAATCACTTCAAAAGTCAAAGAAGTGCTGCTTTTTATGCGAATGAACTATCGTTAAGTGCGAAAAGACTGAATGAATTAACAAAAGACACCTATGGTAAAACAATCAATCAAATTATTAATGAGCGGCTGATTCTGGAAGCGAAAAGAGAAATCAGCTGTTTTGATAAATCAATTAAAGAGATCAGTTACGAACTCGGTTTTTCTGAACCTGCCTATTTTACACGTTTTTTTGGTAAACAAACAGGACATACCCCGGAAGATTTTAGGAAGAAAACAGGAGATGTGATCAGGTAAAATAAATGAAAATGAAATCGCCTGACTATGCAACAGCCCAGCGACTTCATTTTTTAGGAAGAAAATTCTATTAGGCTATAATTAATCCACGGATACCATTGCTTTAATCACACCATTTTCAGGATCTAGCCAACCGGCGAACTGATCTGCTACTTCATCAAATTTTACACGATGGGTGATATAGGTTGTAGGATCAACAAGCCCTTTTTTCATACTATCAATCACATGCTCAAAATCCTGGCGTGTTGCGTTTCTGCTGCTCATTAAAGTGGCCTCACGTTTATGAAATTCGGGGTGACTGAAAATGATTTCTCCTTTTTGCAAACCAATTAAAGCATAAGTTCCTCCATGTGCCAGATAAGCAAAAGCGGTGTTGATGGCCCGTAGGTTTCCGGTTGCGTCAATAATGATCGTTGGCATATCACCGTTCGTAATCTGGCTCAATCTTTCTGCTACGTTTTCCGTAAGAGCGTTGATGGTATGTGTTACACCAATTTTATCCTTAGAAAATGCCAGCCGGGAGTCATTTACATCGAGGGCGATGACCGTTGCTCCGGCGATTCTTGCAAATTCCATAGTACCTAAACCAATCGGGCCAGCCCCTGCAACCAGTACAAAATCACCGGGTTTTACACCGGCTCTTCTCACACCATGAGCGCCTATGGCAAGTGGTTCGACCAATGCCAATTCGTCAAAACTTAATCCGTCTCCGTGCACCAGCGCATAGGAGGCGACAGAGATATATTCAGACATACCACCGTCAATATGCACACCTGATACCTGAAGACTTGTACAGCAATTAGGTTTATCTGAGCGGCAAGCAATACATTTTCCACAGTTGAAATATGGAACAAAAGTTACGGCTTCGCCAATCCGGAATTCGGAGGAATCGTCACTGGACACAATTTCACCGGCCAGTTCATGACCTAAAATTCGGGGATAATTAAAAAATGGCTGCGTTCCTTCAAAAGCGTGAAGGTCTGTACCACAAATTCCAATTCGTTTTATTTTGATAAGGGTATTTCCGGCAGATTGTTCTGGTTTTTCAGATATCTGATAAGAAAATTGACCTGGTGTTACACAAACAAGAGTTTTCATTTAGGCTTAGGTTCGAAATTCGATAAAGAAGTAACTGAACGATTAGAAATTCAAAATTAAAGATAGTTACATCGAAACAATTACTTTTTTAAGATTTTCGCGTTTAAGATTCTGAACACGCACTTATCTATTTTAATTAAAATGAATAGAGATGATTCACTTTGGAAAGGAATTCTTGAAAATTTATGTCCTGATTTTCTACGATTTTTTTTCAGGATGCAGATAAATTATTGAATATCGAGAAAGGGTTTGAATTTCTGGATAAAGAACTGGAGCAGCTATTTCCATCAGACGAAATTGATGCGCCAAAGTTTGTTGATAAACTGGTAAAGGTATTTACAAGAACCGGTAAAGAGGAATGGATTCTTGTACATATTGAAGTCCAGGGATACATTGATAAAGATTTTTCGAAAAGGATGTTTACCTATTTCTATCGTATCCTTGACAAGTATGGCAAACCAGTTACAGCCATCGCCATTTTTACGGATAAAAATAAAAAGTACCACCCTTCGGTTTTTGAATATGAATTCCTTGGAACCAGAAATATCTTCTCTTTTAATAGTTACAAAATTATCGAACAGAATGAAGAAGATCTTCACGAAAATGACAATCCATTTGCAATAGTCATTTTAACAGTACTCCTGGCCTTGAAAAAGAAAAAAATGGATGACGAAAGTCTTTTCAATTTAAAATACTTATTGGCAAAGAATTTGTTGAAAAGGAAAATTGAAAAGAAAAAGATTGATGATTTGCTAATATTTTTACATCAATACGTAAGGTTTGCGGATTCAGAATATAGTATTAAATTTGATCAGGTTATTGGGGAATTAACTGAAAATAAAAAGAATATGGGCATAAGAGAAATGGTGCTTGATAGGGCTAAGAAAGAGGGGAAAGAGGAGGGGAAAAAGGAAGGGAAAGTGGAAAATCAAATTAGTATTATTACAAACTTGCTTAGGGCAGGACGTTTTACCACTCAGGAAATAGCTAATTACGCAGAGGTTCCGGAGAGCTTTGTTTTAAATGTGATGAAGAATCTGAATTTATAAATAATAAATCTTGAAATTAAAAAGCCGGTTAAATCATCTGATGAATGATCTAACCGGCTTTTTAGTTAACCAATTATCCTTATTTTACAACCACTTTTAGTGATTTCTTTTCATTGTCACCATTTTGCAATTGAAGGAAATAAACACCCGAAGTCAAAGTGGAAACGGGTTGAATGATCAATGTTTCCTGGCTTTCGGTTTTTTGTGCATTTACCTTAATTTCTACACCGGAATTGTTGAATAATCTCACCGAAGTATTTTCAGCGATTGAAGCAGTAACTGAGAAAACTCCATTATTTGGGTTTGGATATACAAAAGCTGCCTGGGTCAATCCTTTCACAGAAATACCAATAATTCTTGATAAATCGGTAGTTCCATCCAGATCTCGTTGTTCCAAACGGTAGTAATAAATCTGACCAGCTTTCACGTCAGTGTCGTTAAACTGATATGCAGAGTTGGCAGACGTCGTTGCATTTCCCGGCACGTAACCAATTTTTTCAAAAGTAGTTCCGGTAGTACTTTTTAATACATCAAACCCTGCATTATCTTTTTCATTTGCCGTTTCCCATTTCAACACAACAACCTTTTCAACCGATTGTCCGGTGAAGGATATGTAATTAACAGGCAACGGTTTAGCAAGATTTAATCCGATTAAAATCGGGTCATGGTCTGAGGCACGGAATTGGTCAGCACTGTATAAACTTGAAATCTGATTAGCAGTTTTAAATTCTGTGTTGTAATCAAGCACACTTGGTTCGTCTGCATTGATGTGCCATTTTTCAGCACCTGTAACCTGGGACTGTAATGAACCTGTCGCCAATGCATGATCCAGTGAACCAACTTGCCCGTCAAAAACGTAGGAGTAGGAAGTTACAGGAAGTAAATTGTTATATCCCGCAGTTGCCAATCTTGTAATCGGATCTTCTTTTGCATAAGCATTCAAATCACCCAAAATAAGATAATCGGTATCCAGAGTTCCGGTCGGTTTGGTACCAAGCCAGGTAATTAAATCTTCTGCCTGGCGGGTACGTGTCCCGTTTGAACTTCCCTGTCCATCATTCGCATCAGTATCACCAGCACCACCGGCACTGGATCCCTTAGATTTGAAGTGATTGACAACCACAGTGAAAGTTTCATCATTTGAAAGTTGCTTGAAAGTCTGTGCCAAAGGCTGACGGCCGACCGTATTAAATGCGGCACTTGTAGTCAGTGTAGCCGGCGATCCCACAGGTGCAACTTTATCTGTTTTATAAATAATCCCAACTGTAATGGCATCCGTCGCAATTGATCCCGGGTTGACATACGTATAAACATTGCTGCCAACTTCTGCATTCAATCCGTTTACCAGATCTGCCAGAGCCGTAGTTGGCGTTGCACCGTTGTTTTGTAATTCCATCAATCCCATTACATCAGCACCCGAACCTGTAATGGCTTTGATCACCTTCGTTCTTTGTCTTGTTAATTCTTCTGCTGTGTTAGCGCCGCGGTAGTCAGTGCCGCTCGCGTTAAGATCAAGGGAGGTAAAATAGTTAAGCACATTGGCGCTTCCTACTTTCAAAGTTGCCGATCCAACCGAAGGAGGCGTTACCGGACGAGCATTTGTAGCCATGAAATTAACACCAGAGGCTGTCTGAATTCTATATCCTTCCAGACGTTCATCCAGGATTCCTGTAACATTACTGACCTCATCACCACCTCTCAATGTGTTAGTAGCACTCAAAGGATTTCCACCGCGCCCGAAGATGATCGGATCAGGGTTTTGTTTCCCACTTCCGTCGTCAAGAATAATTTTGCGTTTGGCAATCTCTGCAAGGTAAGCCGAATATCCGGCAACACTTGGTGCACTGAATTGTGTATACTGATCAAGTCTGGCATCTGTTCCGGCAAGATTACTCGCACCATCAGCAGATAAAACAACCTGCCCGTAACGGCCCAACTGAAAATATTCTGTCACGGCCAGATTGCCTGTTGTGGCACTCAGATTTACCAGCATACCTTCATAACGTTCCAGATCAGCTACATTTGCTACCGGAAGTTTTACAGAAGTAATAGTCGGCAAGGCAGCCGTTCCAATTTTGGTATAACTAGTTAATGTTTTTAATTCTGTCAAACTTGTGGTAACGCCGCTGGTTGTGCTTACAAAATCCACAACAGTTCCGGTTATATTTACCTTATCACCTTCGGCAGGTGTTACAAGCCCGGTTGGGTCAGCAGCTTGGTTATAAACGAAGATCCCTTCCGAAGTGGCCGGATCCGCATCTGCGTCGGCGTCTTCTTCCTGAACATAAAATCCACTCAAACCATTGGTACCTGAAAATGTGCGGGTAACAATACCTTCAATCGTTTGCGTGCCAGTGATCGCCGCCGAATTTCCGCTTCCCTGAATATTATGGATTAAAGTGGCAACCAGAGGTGTTGTACCCAAGGCGATCATTTCACTTCGGAATTTTTTAAAGTTATTTTGTGCCAAATCCTTCGCAGCAGTTCCATCACCGTAGAAAACTGCATCGCCATTATCTACCAAAAGCTGGATCTGGCTGGTGCTTGTCAAATTTGCCGGAAGATCCACGATGGATTCAAAACTTCCATTCGCGTTTAGCGCTGTAAGATTTGCAGAGCGTAATACCGGCGCGTCAGTAGCAATTCCTGTCCAGGTATATAATCTGAAATCTTTTGGTGCCACACCCGTTGCTGCATCCGCCGGACCGGCAATGATCAGATATTCGCCGGTACTGTTTTTCTTAATTTCACGGATGCCGCGTCCACCAAGGTCAAGCTGAATCGGAGTGCCAAAGGTTGCCGGACCTGTTGTAGGATTTCCGCTTACCAGGGCCGTCATATTTGTCCAGGGAACAATTAAGGCACTATTGCGATTGGAAACTGGTTCAATCGGTCCGCGAAAAGCGATATATCCTGTTGTTCCATCTGGCGCAATGGTTAATCCTTCAATATTAAATCCATCAAGAGCAGGGTCTTCTGGTACTTTTCCTGTTGCCGCGCTTGCGCTTAAACCCAAGGTATTTCCATTTGAAGCATCCCAGGCTAATAAATCAGTTTTCAATCCGTCATATCTTCCTACATAACTTAATGTTGCAGTTGATCCGGTTCCGGTAAGATCCGTAGCGAAAAACCTGCTGCGGTTTGGTCTGTTTTTTCCTTCGGAAGAATTTCCGTGCGAGCCCAGCCAGTAAATTCTGTTACCAACTTTTACTGAGGATTCAATATCAACTTCACGTGGTACGCCTCCCGACAGGTCTGTTAGTCCTAATGAAGACGTGTAATCAAAACCATTAACCGGTAAACCTGAATTTGTTCTGTTATACAATCTTAAAACCTGATTTTCATCATCAGCAACCAAAACATAATTGTCATCAACGGCTTGTGATGTTGAAGCATCACTTACCTGTGTCAGAAATCTTGTGGTTGAAGGTGTTCCAGACGCTACCGAAGCCGCGTATTTTATTAGGTAAGAGCTTGTCAATGAGCCATCTGAAACTGTTAACGTGATATCACTGTAACCAGCTCCTGCCGGAATAATTTTAAGATTACGGCTATTCCCTGTTCCAGTCAAAACAAGATTAGCATTGGTTACCACATTGGTATTGCTGCTTGAAACCGTCACAACAAGCGAGTTTGCGGCAGTTTCCACATCACTGATGTTAAATTCTAAACCAATTGTTCCTGCCGGATCTGTCGGGTCGCTGACAACACCACTTACAAAAGCTGCGGGAGCAGCCACCGGACTATTATCAGGAATACTTAAATAAGCCGTAGTTTTTTCAGGATCAATTACCGTTTCATTATCAGCCAAAATCACAGGCGCATTCGCATTTGGCGGTCCGTCATTATCTGTTATTGTAATATTTTGCGAAACCGTTGAACCAAGTGTAATACCTGATGAAGGATTACTTAATGTTAAAATAGCAGTTTCGTTTCCTTCATCATCGGCGTCATCAACGATTGTAAATGTCGCAGTTCCGGTGGTTTGACCGCTCAAAATCGTAATGGTTGGAGAACTTAAAACGTAATCCGAAATAGTGATACCAGTTCCGGTTATGGACAACGAGACAGTTTGGTCCGCAGTTACCGGCACAGATGAAGTGGCAGTTACAGTGATAACCGTTTGATTTGCTTCCGCCGCCGAAGCTGGATTCACTGACAAGGTGATAGTTGGAAGCGTTGGCCCGCATGAAGTTAAAGGAGCATCCGCACCGGCAATTGTTATTGCAGTAGTACCTGATGCCGGATTTACTGTACTAACCGAACCAGTTGGCCAGGTGCCGTCATCGTCGGTTGCACAACCCACTATGTTTCCGGTTGTAACACTTCTTTGTTCAATTCTTCTTACACCAGTCGGAAGAATGTTTGGTATGATTGCATTCCAGCTGCCTGTTGTGGTTAGATATCCGCTTGTTACGCTTGCAATAGTTGCTCCAATTGATTCAACAGGTGAAATAAACAATGGTCTTCCTGTACCAGCCGTGTTGTCATAAATAGCGACAAGATTTTTTGCGGTTGCAGAAGAAGTTTCCTTTAAAAATGATCCGTTATTGGCTGCTGAGGCTGTACTATAACCAAGAACTTTAATGGAAGTGTCAAGGACATTCCGGGATAAAATAGTACCGGTAGAATTAGCTACAACAATAACAGGATAAACATCATTCCCTGCTGTAAACCTGGCATTTCCTGTATTTACAAATCCAAACCATCCGGTATAATTTCCATTTCCATCGGAAGTAAAAGTTTCATAATTTCCGGCGGATGAAGTTGATGCACCAGTTGAATAAGTGTAGGTACTTCCATTGGCACTGATCAAGAGTGGATTTCCTGCACCCGGATTCGTTCCGCCAAAATCAGTCGTTATTGCACCACCCGTGAAATATCTGTAAACAGTGTTAGCCGTCAACCCAGTTACAGTAGCCCTGAACATTACCGGCAAGCGGGTTGAAGTTCCACTAGACATATACTGGGGTGTAAGAACGGATGTAAATCCGGTTTGTGTAACTGCCTGTGCTCTTAATTCTTTAAAAAAAGAGTTTGACAAAAGGCAGATAAAAAGGATCTGCTGAACTGCCTTTCTTAGCCGGCGCGCATAAATCCCATTTTCTTCGGTAAAGATTCCCTTCATTTTTTGTTAAAATTAGTTGGATTAAATAATGTAGAAATTCAGAGGAGAAGGGTATGTCAAGCAAAAAAATGACTGGCAAAATTCCGGTTATTCTTCTGATAAGGGCTTAAATAGTCAATGATGCTTGTGTTATGATTTCCTGTAGAAGGAAATAATACCGTAATGCTGGAATATAGCAGGTCTGATCAGAACCGGAAGATGGAACTAAATCAAATCAGGTATTAAGAATATGTCGTAAAACAACAATAGTCCTGCTGACATTTTCAACAGGACTATTGCAAATATTTATAATGTACCTATTCACTCCATGGCGAGTGAAGAATGCAGTCGCAGAAGTTCTTCCGGTGAAAATTCGGGATCATGTAAGCACAGACATCTGCTTTTATATTCCCAAAAGTAGTTTCCGTTTTATGTTCAAAACCGGAAAAGAAGGTCGGGATAATATTCTTTTTAAAATCATTACGAGGAAATGCTGAGATGATTTCCTCACGGTTTGCATCGCTCAGGTTTTCATAACCTTCACCCATCACATCCAGCCCGACGCCTGAATACATCAGTGCCACTTCCGGTTCCTTATGTTCTGCAATGCCGATTGTGGTGTGTAAAGCAATGGTATCCCAAACAAGTTGAAGCGATTCTTTTGGCAAGCCATGGCTTTTCAAAAAGTCTCTTGCGGCATTTGCTCCATCCACCTCAAACCGTAAATCAGGACTGCTATAATGTGAAGTGAGCCCGAGATCATGGAAAACTGAACTTACATACAGCAGCTCAGGATCGTACTGAGCCGCATTTCTTTTTCCGTTTAAAGAGGCAAAAAGAAATACACGCAGGGAGTGATTGTAAATAAATTCTGTTCCATGTTCAAGCAAAAGCTCTGTTGCCTGTGTCGAGATGGTGCTATCGGGAATTTGAATCCCGGCTACGGATTTTACTTTATTAACTGACATATTACTAATGATCTGACTGATTGGTTTGACATGAATTTCATGTACAAAATTAGCCAGGCAGTCAGCATCAGGGAATGTCAAATCCGGTCAATCGCATGCCAATTTTCACAAAATCGCCGCGATATAGCTGGGGAGAAAACTGGGTATATTTTTTAAAAAAATGACTGAATTGTTCAGGAGAATTAAAATTTAAATCGAATGCAATTTCCTTAACTGGTTTGGTACTAAACTGTAACGCCCGTTTCGCTTCTGTAATAATTTGCAGATTGATAATGTCTTTCGGGCCTTGATTACTATTTCTTTTACAAATGTCCGAAAGTTTTCTTGTTGAAATATTCAATTGTGCAGCAAAATCGGAAACGTCATGGGAGGTATGAATCTGGTTTTGTACCAAACCCAAAAACTGCCGGTAAACTTGTTTTTCAAAGTTATCATAAGCCTTTGCCAGCGAAGCATTCAGATTAGCCGTTTTTATCATAATGATTTTTAAATAAGCCGCCATCGCATCCGGTTTGTTGATATAATCTTCATTATTATATTCCGAAAGTAAGGTATTGAACAATATATCCATTTCCTGATATCCAGACAATGGAATGGGAATGTGCTGATTTTCAGTTATATTATTAAACAAAACGGCCTTGCAGTTGTTTGCACTTGCAGGGGTTTTCTCCCAAAAGCAATCACCAAAACTGAGCTCGTAACCCTTTACATCATGATGTTGTGAGAAGTAAAAGATTTGCTCCTTAGCTAATAGAAAGATTTCGCACCCGGCGACAGGATATGTAGCTTCGTCAATATTAATGATACCACTTCCATTTTTGATAAGTAAAATACGGTGATATTTCAGACGAACGGGTTCCTGGAAATCCCGCATCTGTTTATTTAATAATCGTATTGAAAATGAATCCTTTATATCCTTTTCAACCGTTACTTGTGGTGAAGTTGTCTTGGCGTTTCCCATATTTCAAAATGTTATCCGGCGATAAATGCTCTTTTCAAAAATGCTCCGATAAAACTTCCCGCAAAGGTTAAAACACAGCTTCCATATAAACTAAAACTTTCTACCTCCTGCCGACCGGTATTTTCCGGAAGATCAGTAAAAAGAAAGTAGCCCGCCACCAATAATATACACTGAAAAATGGCCAGAAGCCAGCCTTTTACCGGTTCAACAATACCAATGGATATCGCTGAAAAAACCGCAAGTAAGAATGGTAAATGAATACCATCTGATTTTTTGATGATCACAATTACCAAAATACTGGTGGCAATGATCAGGATTGAATTTATGGCAAGACGCTTATCAAAAAACGGATCTTTGGGTTTTGTTACAACTGGTCCTGCCGTAAGCTTTTTCTGTAAAATATCACTTTCCTTCCAAAAATCTTTTTGTGCCTCCACATCTCTGCCCAGTGCCTGATTGGCCAGCCCGCGCCAGTGATAAGTTGTTTCATGTTCATCACCATCATATAAAACCGCTTTGTCAAAAGATTCAAACGCATCTCTGAGTTGCCCGGTTTCAAATTCAATTTTACCTTTTTCCAGATGTAATTGTGACAAGGTTCCGTCATAACTCAGACCGGTAATTAAATCAGTTTTCGCAGCATCAATATTCCCAAGTTTTTTGTAACAAAGTGCCCGGTATAGATAGGCGAAACTGGATTTTGGCTTTGCCTTTATTTTTTGGTCAAAATAATTAAATGCCTTTTCGGTTTGCGCTTCGTTAAAAAGACTAATTCCTTCCTGTAAACCGGCAGCTTCCTTCTCGGATTTAGTCCTTAAATCTGCATAATTCCGCAAATAATATATGTAGCCGACCAGAGAAACGACAACCAGAAATTCAAGCATAAAACTCAATGATTAATAACAAACGCAATTTAATTATAAATGTATCAGGCTATAAAACCGCATTGAAAAAACAACGATTAATTCGGAAAATCAGTTTAATTGCTTATGAATTTTGCCGGTATTGTATGGACCACAGACATTATTGTTAAAGAAAGTTAAAGTGCCATACAAATGTCCTTCTGTTAACTTTTTTTAAGAGGCGTTTCTGTCACCAAAACTATCGAATTTCCTAGTTTTGACCCATCAAAATATTCTTCATAACACCAGGGTGTCGATTGCAAGTGATTTGCTACGAGCAATTTGCGTCAATACTGCTGTGTCTAAACATCACTGACCAAAATGAAAAATTTTAAACGGATTAATAACCTGACTGGCTGGATCGTCTTTGCCATAACCTTGCTGACGTATGCGCTCACGATGGAGCAGACCGCCAGCTTTTGGGACTGCGGTGAGTTTATTGCCTGTGCTTTTAAATTGCAGGTACCGCATCCGCCGGGTGCTCCATTTTTTCTGCTTATTGGTAGAATTTTTTCGATGTTCGCGCTGGGTGATGTTACCAAAGTTGCGTTCTGGGTCAACATGCTTTCCGTATTATGCAGTGCTTTTACAATTCTTTTTTTGTACTGGACAATTGTTTTACTCGCTAGAAAACTGGTTGGTAAAAATGAAGAAGATCTGACCACTGGTGATATAATTCTTGCGGTTGGCTCAGGGATTGTCGGTGCACTCGCATACGCTTGGTCCGATTCGTTCTGGTTTTCTGCTGTTGAAGCGGAAGTTTATGCCATGTCATCGTTCTTTACTGCTATCGTAATCTGGGCAGTTTTCAAGTGGGAAAGGATAGTAGATCCCGCAGAAGAAAACCGCTGGCTGATATTTATTGCTTACTTAACCGGAATTTCAATTGGTGTACATTTATTAAATCTCGTTACTATTCCGGCGCTGGCGCTGGTTTATTATTTCAAAAAATACCCAAAACCTACTGTTTTTGGAGGATTGATGGCCTTTTTCGCAGGACTTATTGTTCTTGGAATTATCAATTCGGGCATTATTCCAGGGCTTCCCGGATTGGCAGGGAAATTTGAAATATTTTTTGTCAATACATTCGGTCTTCCCTACAAATCAGGTGTGATCATCTTCGTAATATTATTTATCGGTGTCGTGGTATGGGCAATCAGATATTCTCATCGACAAGAAAAAATTCTACTCAACACCTGTTTGCTTTCATTCGCTTTTGTTCTGATGGGTTATGCTTCTTACCTGACGGTTCTGGTCCGTTCGGAATATAATCCGCCAATCAATGAAAATGATCCAAGTGATGTTTTAAGTTTTGTTTCTTATTTAAAAAGAGAACAATACGGGAGCCGTCCGCTATTATATGGTCCGTCATTTACATCAAAACCAATAAACCAGAAACCCGAATCAACCGTTTATTCCAAAAAGGATGGCAAATATGTAGTCCAGGGCCATCGCTACGACTATGATTATGAGCCGGGAAGCAGCATGCTTTTTCCAAGGATGTATAGCACGCAGCCAGGCCATCCGCAGCTTTATCAGCAAATGACTGGATTGGTCGAAGGACAAAAGCCGACGATGACGCAAAATATATCATTTCTATTTTCACATCAGTTGGGACATATGTACTGGCGATATTTTCTCTGGAATTTTGCCGGTCGCGAAAGTGATGAAGAAGGTGCCGGTACGCTCTTTCCCTGGGATATCTCAAAAACATACCCTTCCTCAATTGCTCAAAATAAAGGACATAATAACTTTTTAATGCTTCCGCTATTTCTGGGATTTGCCGGCATTATGGCGCTTTATTTTAAAAAGAGAAAAGACTTATTGGTGCTTGGTCTGTTATTTTTTCTGACCGGCGTTGCGCTTGTGATTTACCTCAATTCACCACCAGTTGAACCCCGCGAACGGGATTATATTTATGTAGGTTCATTTTATATTTTCTGTATTTGGATAGGTTTGGGCGTGATTGCACTGGCAAATGCTTTGCGGAAAATAGTTGGAAATAATGCTAAAATGGCTATTCTGGCAACTGCTTTCGGTTTGGCAATTCCTGTGATTATGGTTACTCAGGGTTGGGATAATCACAACCGAAGCAACCGCTATCATGCTGTGGATTTTGCAAGAAATCTGCTGAATTCATGTGCGCCAAACGCCATTTTATTCACCGGTGGTGATAATGATACTTTTCCGCTCTGGTATGTTCAGGAGGTGGAAGGTTTCAGGACAGATGTGCGGGTTTGCGTGCAGACATTCCTCGGTATCGACTGGTATATCAGGCAATTGAAAAGGAAGATGAATAAATCAGAAGCACTGCCGCTTTCGCTGGATACTAATAGTTATGCTTTTGGGAAAAATGATTACCTGCCTTTTTACGAAATCCCGAGTGTGAAAGCCGGTATCAATCTGAAAGAATATCTGCAACTGATCCAGCAGCAAAACCGCGCCATCCAGGTGCCGCTGACCAGTGGCGAAATGGCTTCCATCTTACCGTCTTCCGTTCTTTTTCTACCGGTAAATACGAAGGAAGTTGAAAAAATGAACATTATCAAAAAGGATCTTGTGCCAATGCTGAGTGATTCTATGAGTTGGAACATTGGTGAAAAAGATCTGTACAAAAGCGATCTGGTGATGCTGGATATCATCGCCACTAACAACTGGAAAAGACCGGTTTACTTTTCAAGTACGATGGGCAATTCCAATAATCTGGGTTTGAAAGAATATATGCAACTTGAAGGTTACACTTACAGATTACTGCCCGTGCGTGTTCCGGGAGCGGTTGATGGCTACGTCAACTCAGACATTATGTATAATAATCTGATGAACAAAATGTTCTGGCGCGAACTGGATAATAAAAATACTTACTACGATCCAACCTACCTGGGTTCACCTGTTGCCACTGCCCGCATAGCATTTTTGCGTTTGACCAATCAGTTGATTGCAGAAAACCGGAAGGAAGAGGCAAGAAAAGTGATCAATAAAGCGCTGGCCGTGATGCCGGACAAAAGTATTCCTTACGACCAGATTTCTTCAAATTATATAGGTCTTCTTTTTGAAATAGGTGAAAATAAAAAGGCGTTGGACACGGCTAAAACCATGGCACTGAGAGCAAACGAAAATCTTGAATTTGCAAAGAAAAATGACTTATCAAAAAGTCGGGATATCAATGCTGATCTGTATATTTTACAAACAATTGTGCATGAATGCAGAGAGGCGAAACAGGAAGCGGCCGCCATGGAGTATGATACAATTTTTAAAAAGCATCTGTTAGCCTTTAATATTTTTAGTAAAGAAGAAGAGTAAATGTAAACCCTCATAAATTAAACTGCCCGTATCTTGCATAGTTATAGATACGGGCAGTTTTGTATTACTGTTTTTCAACAAATTCTTTCAGTATTTTTCCAATGATTTCAGTCCAGCCCATTGCAAAGTTTTCCTTTTTAAAGTCGTCTACCGGCGGGAAAGTTTCCAGTCCCTCGTGTGTTAATTTCACTCTGGTTTTATCACCCTCAGGAAAAAGTTCGATGCGTACAGTCGAGTTTCCGGCATAACCGTCATAACGCCAGCTATATGCCAGTATTTTATCTTTAACTACTTCCGTAACAACACAAATATGTTTGAAAGACTTCCCTTCACTTCCACCATAAAAGACAAATTCAAAACCAACTTCCGGTTTGAAATCCTCCATTTCAAAGTACCATTGTTTCAGTTTTTCATGGTCAGTAATGGCCAGCCAGACATTATCTGAACTGGCTTCGTAGGTTCTTTCAATGGTAAAAGGTTCGGGTTTTTCTTCTTGTGCCGCCATGTCGTTACATTTTTTATTTTTGGAATAGTTTTATCAAAAGTTATGAAAGATTTTCCAAAATAATACGCTGAATTTTGCAGTACTAAAATCTTATGGCCCAAAGCCAGCGGCTAACCTACGGATTCAATATATCAATTAAAGGCGACGTAGAAATTCCTCCCGGATTAATTCCTGGCTCGGCCTCAGGAATTGGTATGCCAAGTTTTGCATAATATTCAATCCATACCGGGAAGAACTGATCACTTTTCGGCTTTTTAAAAGTCATCGGTTGTAGAGTGAAAAAATCCTTTCCTGCATTTGCTCTTTTGAAAGCATCGTAGATCAGTTCGGAACAGTAATATTTTTTATTGTTATAAATAAATTCGTCATCATATGGTACACCTTTTTCCTCCAAAGCGTATTTTACAGCCTTTTTAGCCACGGCCGTGTATTGCTTTTTTACTCTTCCGATGAGTACCGGATTCGGCGTTCTTTTTAGAAATAAATCAAGTGATGTTAACTGTACTTCCCTGCCAATGGCTTCAACAATAAAAACGCTGTCTTTTTGAACATAAACCAAACCAATATGTGAAAAATGGCGCCCTCCGAAACTTTTAGTAACCTGCTCAATGGCATCACAAAGCGGTCCGCAGTCAAGATCTTGAAAAATAAAATCTCCGGTTTTAAGTTTAATTCCGGGAGGTATTTGTCCAAATGATATTTCGGATATGAGAAAAAGGCCGAGAAATATTGCAAGAAAACGTTTCACTTTTTTGGTAAAGTATTTATAATGAGATTTTTATTTGATAAATAATTTAATCCCGTTTGTCGATTTCAACACGATCAGCGGATAAATACCAACTTTATGTTTTGGGTCAAATTCGAAATCAAAACGTTTCACAAGCGATGCAAGAATGAGCATCATTTCCATCATTGCAAACTGCTGTCCTATACATAAGCGTGGCCCGGCACCAAAGGGTAGATAATTGTATTTTCCTCTATTCTTAACATTTTCCAAACTGAAATTTTCAGGATTAAAAACCAGTGGATCATTCCAGATATTTGGATTTCGGTGTAGTTCATAAACCGACATAAAAACCGAAGTTCCTTTTGGTATAATCTGCCCTTCAACCTCGTCATCTTCCAAAGCTTCCCGTGTCATTGTCCAGGCTGGCGGAAATAACCTGAGGCCTTCTTCAACAACCTGCCGGGTGTATGGTAGCTTCATTAATTGTTCAAAGCCCGGAACAGTATCAAATATTTTCGATTCCTCACGAATTCTTGCAACAATTTCGGGTTGTTTCGCCAACTCTAAAAGCAACCAGCTAAGACCCGTTGCAGAGGTTTCATGTCCGGCTGCAAACATCGTAATGGCCTCGTCACGGATTTGCTGATCGTTCATTTGCGCTCCGGTTTCCTCATCCAGACTATCCAGAAGCAGCTGCAACAGATCATTCGGTTTATCTTTTACGCCATGTCTTTCGTGAATAAACTCAAAAACCAGTTTGTTAAAATAAGCCAGATCCGTTTTAAACCGTGTTCTTTCTCCATTAACATACATCAAAGGAATTCTATATGGACGGCGGACACGGGTCACCAGATAACGCTGCGTTCTGTTCACCTGATGAAAGATCTGCATTTTGTCCTCATTCGATATGTTGCCAAACAAAGTTTTCAGAGCAATGTCTGCTGTAATTCCCATCATTTTGGCATCAATATCAACGGCACCTTTACCACGAAACGCTTCCATTTCATCAATAAATTCTGATGTGATCTGGCCCATTGTCACAAACAGTTCCTGCAATCTTTCCCGGTGAAAAGCCGGCTGGACGAGCCGGCGCTGACGAAGCCAGAATTCTCCTTCGCTCGTTACCAAACCATTCCCCAGTACCGGATTAAGCATCTTTGATGAGCTTCCTTTTTTGTAATTTTTATTATTTGTTACAAGAATATGTCTGAAAAAGGCAGGGTCGCGGCTCACTATAAATTCGCGAAAAAGTTTGATCCGAAAGGTGTCTCCACAATTATCGAAGCCGCTTCTTAATGCCAAAAGGGGATCTCTGGCAAATATGAAAGGTGCCTGAATATCAAATTTTGCAATCTTGAATAATGGAATTTCAGACATCAATTATTTGTGTTTTAAGGTGGATTATCCGTAGGGAATTTTTGGACATTAAACCGTCGATAAAAGTAAATATAAACGAAAAGGAAATCAGTAAAATTTTCTTTCCTAAATTGACCGGGTAAAATAATGATTGAAAATGAAAAAAGATTGGAGCGAAGATTGGTCCGGGGAAAGGAGCGTAATTTGCCTCTCTTATTGAATTAACTGCTAATGTAAGATAACGGGACATTGATATTCCTGAGTCTATGATACGGGATCCCGGTAACGATAAAGAACTTGAACTGACAGGTCATGTCTGAAACTACTAAAATAAAACTTTACGATCCGAAAGCCTTTACCAGGAAGTACATGCCTTCGGATACATTAAAAAATATCATCAGGGTAGAAGAGCATAAGTTCTTCATTACACGGATTGAAGAAATGTATCAGTTAGTAAAGCATAATGTCCCAGCATCCCGATCCACTATTCATAGCGTTTTATATTTAACAGAAGGCGAGGCGGTGATGAAAATTGGTAGCGATGTTTACAAAATCCAGAAAGACGAAATGCTTTTTGTTCCCGCCGGTCAAGTGTTTTCGTTCCGTACCGGAGATGTGAACAAGGGATATATCTGTGGGTTGCATAATGACATGCTGGTAGGTGCCTTCGGGAAAACGGATCCTTTGAAGGAGTTTGAATTTTTAAGAGTCTGGGGTAATCCGGTTGTGCGTTTTGATCGACAAACTTCTGATTTTATACACCACATTTTGAAACGGCTTTTGCTTGAATATGTTCAGAATGGTATAAAGAATCAGGATATTTTTCAGTCCTATCTATTGGCCATGTTTTGCGAAGTAAAAAATGTATATCAGCCCTTGGTAAGTACCGGAAGGGCCGCTTCTGTATCCATTGCAAACAAATTTAAAGAGCTTGTTTTTACCAATATTAAAGACAAACATCTGGTTTCTGATTATGCATTTCTGCTTAATATTTCACCTAATCATTTAAATAAAACGGTCAGATCGGTCACCTCAAAATCGCCTACAAAATGGATTGATGAGGCAATTATTGCTGAGGCAAAAGTTTTACTATGCCAATCTGACTGGCCGATCAGTGCAGTTGCTCAGGAAGTTGGATTTGAAGATCAGTCGTATTTTACACGTTTATTTAAAAAATACGAAGGAATCACGCCTACTGATTTTCGAAGAATGATTGAAATATCCTGAAATTATTGTCTTCTGTCCTAACTTTTCCTTTCGTTTAAGCTGATCTTTGCAGTGTCAAATTTGGAGCCCGATGTATACTTATTTACTATTTTTTCATTCGATATTCAGGTGGCTTGTTCTGGTCAGTTTATTGTTCGCACTTTTTAAAGGAGTACGCGGATGGAGCGGGAAATTGTCATTTACTAAAAGAGATGATCGCGTCAGGCACATGACTGCGACCATTTCTCACGTCCAGCTCACGCTTGGGTATTTGTTGTATTTCAATAGCCCGTTTATCGCCTATTTTCGGTCGAATTATCACGAAGCGGTCAAGCATTTTGACTTCATGTTCTTTGGCATGATCCACATCACATTGATGACAATCTCTATTATTCTTATCACAATCGGTTCGTCTATTGCCAAACGTCAGCAAAACAATGAAAGCAAATTCAAAACCATGGTAATATATTTCGGGATTGCGCTTTTAATCATTTTTCTGGCTATTCCATGGCCATTTTCACCTTTGGCCAACCGGCCGTATTTACGTCTTTTTTAATAATGATGAAGTTTTTGAAAACTAAAATTGGCAGGTTACGATTGGTAGCTTTGCTGGAAGGACTGTCGCTTTTGGTACTGGTTTTTATAGCGGTTCCGTTAAAATATGCCTGGCATGATCCATCATTAGTTAAAACCATGGGCCCGATTCATGGTTTTTTGTTTCTGTTTTTTGTAATAAACACCATCAGTGTTGGCGTTGAATACAACTGGAAATTTAAGGAAACAACCTGGAAAGTTTTGCTCGCCTGTGTTATTCCTTTCGGTACATTTTATGTTGATTATACGATTTTGAGCAGGATGGAGGAAAGATAATTTATTTCTTCTTCCACAAATTAGGCAGCAACTTATCATTCAGCAGCATCCGCCACGTTCCCCAGTCATGCGCGCCATCGCCGCCAATGAAGTAGTCATGTTTGATTCCATGTTTTTCCAGGGCTTCGTGGGTTGCGGCTGAGCGTTTTTCAACAAAATCCACTTCAGCACTACCGTGCCCTATTAAGAGATAATCCACTTTTTCCTTCACTTTTGGATCATTGAAAAAAGCAGCATTCAACTTTTCTGTTTCCAGATCGCCGGCACTTAAAATTCCAAAAGAACTGAAAAGATCCAGATCATTCATACCAACAATTTGCGTATGACGTCCGCCCATGGATAATCCGGAAATAGCTCTGCTCTTACGATCTTTGATGGTGCTGTAATTTTTGTCAACAAAAGGAACAATCTGCGATCGAAGTTCTTTCTCAAAGAGAGTATAAGTTTTTTCTATGTGATTCGGGTCATTTCTGTGTAAAACCTGGTTATTGGGCATCGCAATAATCATTGGTACAATCCTGCTTTCTGCCAAAAGATTGTCAGCAATAAAATTAGCGCGTCCGTCCAGCATCCAACCCGAAGCCAGCTCGCCACTTCCTCCTAATAAATATAGGACCGGATACTTTTTCTTTGGATCATAGCCTGGCGGCGTGTAGACAAAGATTTCCCGTTCTCCGTTCAATACGTCAGAGTGATAGATACTTCTGGTAATATTTCCATGCGCGACATTTTTCGCGTCATAATAAGCCGGTCCGTTTCCATGAACCACTACACTGCTATATCCAGGCTGATTCGATGCGCCGGTGATCGTATTATTTGGATCTACAATAGCAACTCCGTCAAGCAGAAAACGGTAGACATAGATATTTGGCTTAACCGGACCAACAGTGAGCGACCAAATCCCGTCATCTCCTTTTTTGAAAGGGACCGGATCTTTTACGCCCAGAGCCAGCAGTATGGGGCCGCCGGTAAGTTTTACCTCATGCGCATCTGGTGCTTTCAGTCGAAAAGTTATGGTATGATCATCCTTAACATCGGGAGATACAACATTGCCGCCATAAGGAACCAGATTCTCTGTATTCTTCTGCGGATTCCAATCCAGGTTTACATTTGCCTGTTGGGCAAAGGTGATAGCGGAGGTAGAAAAAATTGTAAAGGTAAAGATGGAAAAGGTTTTCAGCAGGTTCATTTTATCGTCTATTTTCTGGTCATTTTCAGTATTGAACTTACATTGTATATCGCAAAAAGTAAGTGCCAGAGACGGGATACTCACTAAATCAGAACAAGTTTTATTTTTCTCTTACAATGAAGTATTATTTAAAGAAAATATGTGTTGGCAACGTCGAAATAATTTTATTTTTGGATAAATAAAATTAAACACGGGATGCAAGTAGCTGTGAATTTCTTTTCAAAACATAAGCAGGTAATCAGTTACGGTCTTTCTCTGGCGATACTGCTGTTCTTGCTGAAATGGCTGGAAATGCGCTATGTGATTATCAATCATTCTCTTGAAATTTATATTGGTGCCATTGCCATGATTTTCACAGGCTTAGGGATATGGCTGGCTCTTAAACTGACAAAGCCAAAAACTGTTGTGGTAGAAAAAGAAGTGTTTATTCACTCAGAAGATACGTTTTACCCAAATAATCAATCAATTGAAAAACTTGGAATAAGCCGTCGCGAACTCGAAGTGTTACAACTTATTTCGGCAGGTTTTAGCAATCAGGAAATTGCAGATCAATTATTTGTTTCCCTTAATACGATTAAAACGCATTCTTCAAATCTGTTTGGTAAGCTGGATGTGAAAAGCAGGACACAGGCTGTGGAAAAAGCCAAAAGGCTGAATATCATTGGAAAATAAAGTAATACTTTGGTATGATAAAGTTGTCTGGAAACCAAAATCACTCAAAAGTATGACTTAAAATACTGTGCAGCCTATCACCTTTGTGGCATGTCAAATATCAAAACTCACTGAATAGATGAAACGAAACATTATTGTGTGCGGACTAATTTCCGGAGCCATCGTAGCTGTCATGATGGTTACTTCAACAAGCCTTTGTTATCAATCCGGAAATTTTGAGGGCAGCATGGTTATTGGTTATGCAACCATGATCCTTGCCTTCTCTTTGATCTTTGTGGCCGTAAGAAATTTCCGGGACAAACATAACGGAGGCACAGTCACTTTTGGTGAAGCTTTCAAAATTGGCCTATTCATTTCTTTGATCGCTTCAACAATTTACGTGCTCGTCTGGCTGGTTGATTATTATCTTTTTGTCCCGGATTTTTTGGAAAAATATTCCGCAACTATGATCAAAAATGTAAAAGAGGAGGGTGGAACGTCAGCGGAAATAAACAAAACAGTTGCGGAAATGGCTGGATATAAGGAAATGTATAAAAATCCGCTCTTTGTTATCTTATTGACTTACACCGAAATTCTTCCGGTAGGCTTAATTGTTTCACTAATCTGCGCATTGATCTTAAAAAGAAAAACAGTCAGCTTGTAAATTATTTCTATTTAAAATGAATTACGCAATGGACAAAATTCTATTGCTTCCATTGCGTAATCCTATTGTGCCCATTGCGGTTAAAAAAAATTACCCGTGAAAAACCCTTTCAGAAATACCTGTCATAGCCGGACGATTATAACTGCCGAAACGTTCACAAAATGCCTGTTCCAGATTTTCGCGATGGTTTGGGTGAGCAATACTGATCAGTGCCCTAGCACGTTGTTTAAGGCTTTTTCCAAACAAATCTACAATTCCGAATTCCGTCACAACCCAATGAATATGGCCTCTGGTTGTTACCACACCTGCGCCTTCTTTCAAAAATGGAACAATTCTGGAAGCTCCGGATGACGTTATGGAAGGTAATGCTATAATCGGTTTGCCACCTTCTGAAAGCGATGCGCCATGAATGAAATCCATTTGTCCGCCAATGCCGGAGTATTGATAGGTACCCAAAGAATCGGCGCAAACCTGTCCTGTTAAATCCAGTTCCAGTGCCGAATTAATGGCAGTAACTTTTTGATTCTGACGGATAATGCTCGTGTCATTCACATAACCAATGTCCATGACCCGGATAGCCGGATTGTCATTTACAAAATCATACAATTTTTTTGTGCCAACCATAAATGACGTTACTGATTTTCCTCTGTTCAGTTTTTTGCGACTGTTATCAATAATCCCGCTTTCAATCAGAGGAATTACCCCGTCAGACAACATTTCGGTATGCAACCCCAGATTTTTGAGATGGTTCAGATTTTTCAAAACCTGGTCAGGAATCGCACCGATACCAACCTGCAACGTGGCCCCGTCTTCGATAAGCGATGCAATATTTTTTCCGATTTCCACTGTTGCATTTTTCGCATTCAAAGAGTAATCTACTTCGGGCAATAATGATTCGTGCCAAACCAGATTGTTGATTTTACTGATATGCACAAATCCGTCGCCATGCGTTCTGGGCATATTTGGATTGACCTGGGCAACAATATATTTGGCCGTGTCCACCACCGCTCTTGCAATATCGACAGACGTGCCGAGTGAGCAAAAACCATGTGCATCCGGCGGAGAAACCTGAATTAAGGCCACATCAACCGGCAGTTTCCCATTTTTGATTAACTGTGGAATTTGACTTAAAAAGATCGGCACATAATCTCCATAATCACTATTGACTACGGAACGCGTGTTCGCTGACACAAAAAGTGAATTAAAAAAGAAGCTGTTGTGGTGAACCGGATTGTTGAAATCCACATCTCCCAACGTTGTGATACTAATAAATTCAACATTTTTTAACTCCCAGTGACGTTTTTGCAAAGCCTCCACAAGATGCACCGGTGTTGCGGCACTTCCATGAATAAAAACCCTGTTTCCTGATTTAATATGTTTAACCGCTTCTTCTGCTGAAACGTATGTTGGCATGCTCATAGCTCGTGATTTTATATCGTTTTTCAAAGTTTTCTGAATCGAACAGCGATTTTGAAATCCATTTTTATGATGTAAAATTCACCTATTTGAGTCCGGCAGGAAATGACTGAAGTTGGGTTAAAACATGACCGTAATCAGTTTATGATCAGCGTCGTAAAGAAATAATCCGGTGCGAATATTTCTATATTACTGACAAACAGAATATTAGATTTAAGTAATTTTTGGTTACATTTTTGGACATAATTGTCGTCAGTGCAACAACGTCTTATTTTTATGAGTACTGACTGGCAAAGACATGATGAAATTGTTAATATTTCCGTTGCACGATTTTTGTACAACTTTTTGAAGTATAAAACACTTTCGGAAATACTTTTAAATTTTGTTGGCACATCCCGAAATAAAATAGCAGACATATGATTATTCAATTTTGCGGTTTATCAGGCGTTGGTAAGACAACCCTTGCAGAAAATACGAAGACGCGGTTACTTGAAAATGGTATTCGGGCCGAGATCATTGACGGAGATGTTTACCGTAGTAAACTTTGCAAAGATCTTGGTTTTACAAAAGCCGACAGACAGGAAAATATCAAAAGACTGGGATTTATTGCGAGCCGTTTTTCAGCCCAGGGAATTGTCGCCATTATGAGCGTAATCAATCCTTACGAGGAAACCAGAGCCGAATTGGTCCGGGAATATCCGAATGTGAAAACCATTTTTCTGGATTGTCCCATTGAAGTTTTGTATCAGCGCGATACCAAAGGTTTATACAAAAGAACACTACTTGCTGACGATGATCCGCAAAAAATAAGAAATCTTACAGGAATCAACGATATGTTTGAAAGGCCTGGACATCCGGATCTTTATATAAATACATCAGAAAAAACGATCGTAGAAAGTGTAAGAGACTTGACTGATCTGATCATGAAACATATCACTTGTCAGAATTCCCAAACCAGGAAAACCAACCCATCTTTTCTCAAATCTTTAACCTATGCAAAATAAAACGCTGATTATTGCCGGAATGCACCGGTCTGGTACATCATTGACAACGCAGTGGTTATATCGTTGCGGTTTAAATGTGGGTGAAAATCTTTTGGGTGCAGGAATTGGCAATGACGACGGGCATTATGAGGACATAGATTTTTATGAAGCGCAAAAGCAGATTTTAAGAAATAAGAATATCGAGGATTCTGGTTTTACTGAAACACCGGTGCCTGGCTTGGTGCTTGAAGAAAAGGAGTTTTTGCAAAATATTATTTCAAAGAAAAACAGCTCATTTAAAGAATGGGGATGGAAAGATCCACGGACTTGTCTGTTTCTGAGGGATTATGAAGACTTGCTGCCGGAGGCTTATTATCTGGTGGTTTTCAGGGATTGGAAATCGACTGTGAGTTCATTAATAAGTCGCACATATAAAGTGATATATCCGGTTGATGACATTGTTATAAAGGGTTTATTCAAAAAATACCGAAAGAGGCTTGAAGTTCAGAAGCGAATTGAGGAATTGTGTGAAGAGCGGGCAACTAATTTTTTGAAAATCTGGATTTTATACAACAAGGAGATTCTAAAATCGATGTCCCGGTTATCAAAAGACAATTATACCGTCGTCAATTTCGGGGCACTGTTGCAGTCAGATAAAGATGTGTTTAAGATGCTGACCGAGCACTGGAATTTCGATTTGAATTATGTCTGTTTTAAGGAAATTTACAAACCAAAGCTGATTAGTAAGGAAATTAATACGAGCCGTTTTATTGACAAAGCCCTGATTGCAGAAGCAGAAAAGATTGAAAATATTTTACAAAAGAAAACCACGGCATAATCGTGGTTTTCTTTTGTAAAATGCACTTTAAATTTCTTTGTATAATATCATTCCGGCATGGTACAAAATGCCATCTTTGAAATCTCCATCGGCCGTAAAACCGGTGTCGTCCTTATAATCGATATGATTTCCAGTGATTTTGTAATTTCCCTGGTATGCACTTTTTCGGTTTCTACGTGCTTCGTCGTATCGGTTACCGGGTAATAATTCATGGCGGATGTGGCCGTCTTTTGTGACCCACATGCCCAAATAAAATTCCTTATTTTCCATCAAATAATGATTTGGTTTGATAGTTAGAAAATCGATAAACTCAGGAATCGAAATCTGTCGAAACCGTTAAAGATTTGTATTTTTCGAGATTGCTGGTTATGATTTCAATTTTGCCATTGGCCATTTCATAAGCGTCTTTTCCAAGGAAAAGGTGAACCGGCGGTTTTTCTTCCGATGCGATTTTTATTAAAACAGCGACCGCTTTTTCAGGATCGCCCGGCTGATTTCCAGCGATTTCTTTTTCGTGCGCTTCAATGGATGCACGGGAAGTTGCATAATCCTGAATCGAATTTTTTGGAGCAGCCATTGAATCACTTGATAAAAAGTCCGTACGGAAATAACCAGGATACACAACTGTTGCAGAAATGCCTAATTCCTGAACTTCCGATGCAAGGCCTTCTGTAAAACCTGCCACTGCGAACTTTGTGGAACAATAAATTCCTACGCCAGGAAAATCGGCCCTGAAACCTCCAACAGATGCTATATTGAATATTTTTCCAGAACGCTTTTCCCGCATGTAAGGCAGTGTCTGACGAATTACATTAAGTGAACCAAAAACATTAATATCGAAATTCTGACGGGTTTCTTCGTCACTTAATTCCTCTAACGCGCCAAATAATCCGTAACCGGCGTTATTTACCAATACGTCAATTGATCCAAATTTTTCTATTGTTTTTGAAACTGCATCCTTCACACTTTGCTCGTTGGTAATGGTGACTTCGAGCGGAAGAAAACTTTCTGACTCTTCTGATCCAACAGCTTTGTTAAGTGAGTTTACCGTTCTGGATGTTGCTGCAACATTGTAGCCGGCTGATAATAATTGTTTTACAAGTGAAAGTCCAAGACCTTTTGAGGCGCCTGTAACAAACCATACTTTTTTATTTTCCATTTGTTTCGATGTTTTAATTTGATGAAACAAAGGTAATTGGGCAAATCAAGGCTGACATTGCAGGCACCAAACCAATAATTACGAAATTCAAACAATTGGTAATTATTCGTTTGTTTGAAATGAATAATTGAATTTGCACACAGGCAAAACGATAAATTTTATACAAAGTCACCATTATTAATATTTCAAAAGTTTTAACAAAAAATTGCCAGTCAGATAATTCTAACTGGCAATTTTAGATTGGCTTATGATCTTTTATATCGAGCGAAAAGCGGTTGGCGTGGTTTCTGTCTGTTTTTTGAAGAAATTATTGAAATGCGCAGCTTCTTCGAATCCAAGGCAATAACTAATTTCTGAAATGTTCCAGTTCGAATGTTTTAGTAAGGCTTTCGCTTCGTTGGTTATTCTTTCTGCGATATGATGCGATGTAGTTTTTCCGGTCGTGGCTTTTAAAGCCCGGTTCAAATGATTGACATGAACCGAAAGTTTTTCAGCATAATCCTGGGCAGAACGCATGGTGAAGCGCTGTGATGGAGATTCGATAGGGAACTGTCTTTCCAATAATTCGGCAAAAATGGACGTAATTCTTGTGTTGGCATCAGCATGTTGGTACAGCATTTCGGTTGGCTCCATTTTTAAAGCATAATGAATCAGCTCCGTTACATAATTACGGATCAGATCATATTTGAACCGGTAATCCGAATCCAGTTCCGTTCTCATTTTCTCAAATATTTGCGATACATGGACATCCTGTTCTGGTGTTAGCGAGTAGGAAGGTTTGTTGCCTGGCGTGAACATCGGAAGATCACCAATGCCGCCTCTCATTTTTTCTGTAAAAAAGAATTCCTTGAAAATGCAGAAATGACCTGTAATATCTTTGGTAAGATTATCGGATAATAGTGTATATGGTATTTGTGGATTAAAAAAGATCAGGGTGCTGCCCTCAATTTCTACACTTTTATCGGCATAGTGATAAACATTTTTTCCTCTGACCAGACTAATCTTGTAGAAATCCCGACGGCTATATTTCACGGGGTGACTAATGCAATCTTCAAGACGGAAAACATTAAAATGGCCTAGTTCCTGTTGCAGGTTTTCGGGCAGGTAATTGAATTTCCCCCGGTAAAATTCTTCAATCGATTCAGTGTTTGCTATCATGGCGGAAATGGAAGTAATTGCCAAATTTTAGATTGAAATATATTTTCAATTTTATTGATACAAAAGTAAAAGCAAGCGTGGTAAACAAATTACTAAAAACAAACAGAAGATTGCGAAATTCAAACAATTTAGTCATGTTGTGGCAAATTCATCCTCAATACTTTTCCGTTTGTTTACCTTTGCGGTATGGAATATTTTAAAAAGCTGCTTGATTTATTAAAAATAGAAAGGGAGGAAGATCGTCAATCTTATCTTAAACTTACTGAATCAACATCCGTTTCTGAGCGCAGGGCAAATGGACTTGCCTGGTATCCGATTGCAATTCGCGGGCAGGAAATGAGCCGGGGTGATTATGTTACGGTTGAAGTGGAGCGGACAACGCATCAGGACATTTCTCACCAGCTGAGATTTGGAATGCCGGCAGTTTTGTTTTCCAATCATGATCCCAAAAAAGATAAAGTTGAAGGGACGATAACCCATCAAAACGGCAACCGGCTTAAAATCACACTTCGTACAGACGAATTACCGGATTGGTCCCGTGACGGGAAACTGGGTATCGATTTACTTTTCGACGATAACAGTTATGATGAAATGCAAAATGCGCTTAAAACCGCATCTGCCATTGATGAAAAATCGGATGAAGGACGACTGGTGAAAATCCTTACCGGAGAAAAAGAACCAACTTTTAATACAGAAATTCCACCTTATACTTTCCCAAAATTAAATTCGTCCCAGCAAGCTGCGGTGAATAAGATTTTGTCAGCAAATGAGCTGGCCGTGGTGCATGGACCACCCGGTACCGGCAAAACAACGACATTGGTTGAGGCGATAAAAGCGCTTATTAAACGGGAAAAAAAGCAGATTCTGGTTGTTGCGCCCAGTAATACTGCCGTTGATCTTTTGAGCGAAAAACTTTCCGACCAGGGTTTAAATGTGCTTCGTGTGGGCAATCCGGCAAGGGTTTCTGAACGACTTATGTCCCTGACGCTGGATAGCAAAATGTCTGCGCATCCGGGTATGAAAGAAATGAAAACGCTAAAAAAACAAGCGAATGAGTATAAAAACATGGCTCATAAATACAAGCGAAGTTTTGGGAAAGCGGAACGTGACCAGCGCAAAGCACTATTTGACGAAGCGCACAGGATCATGAAGGATGTTGGCAAATCCGAGCAGTATATTATTGATGATCTGGTAGCAAAAGCGCAGGTAATTACGGCGACACTTGTCGGATCAAATCATTACACGGTTCGTAATTTGAAATACAATACTGTTGTCATTGATGAAGCCGGACAGGCTTTGGAGCCGGCCTGCTGGCTACCGATTTTAAAAGCACAGAAAGTTATTCTGGCTGGTGATCATTGCCAGCTTTCGCCAACCCTTAAATCAAACGAAGCTGCTAAAAAAGGTTTGGCAACCACTTTGCTCGAAAAATGCGTGGCCTTACATCCAGAATCTGTGACACTTTTGGAAGAACAGTACCGTATGAATGAGCAGATTATGGGTTATTCTTCAAAAATATTTTATCATGAAAAACTGAAAGCCAGTATTGCTGTGGCGCATCATGTATTATTTCCGGAAGCAGCTCCGCTGGCTTTTATTGATACGGCTGGTTGTGGTTTTGATGAAAAACTGGAAGGAACAAGCTCAACAAATCCGGAAGAGGCGGCCTTTGTATTCAAACATCTTGGCCAGCTTGTTGCAGAAATTGTGTCCAAGACGGGAGCAGATGGGAAGTTGCTGTATACCGCCGAAAACTTTCCATCCATCGCTGTTATCTCACCGTACAAACAGCAAATTTATATTTTGAAAGAACAATTGCTCCATAGCCCTGAACTTCAAAAATATGGAGATAAGATTTCTGTCAATACCATTGATAGTTTTCAGGGGCAGGAGCGGGATGTTGTTTATATCAGTATGACCAGAAGTAATGCGGAAGGCGAAATAGGATTTCTTTCAGACATCCGGAGAATGAATGTGGCTATGACCCGCGCCAGAAAAAAACTGGTTGTCATCGGAGATAGCGCAACGTTATCTTCACTTCCTTTTTACGCAGATTTCATAACCTATGCAGAAAAGCTGGACGCATATCAGAGTGCCTGGGAATTTGCTGATTTATAACGCAGCAAGTTCTTTGTTTAGAAGTTAGTGCATGTAAGAAACATTCGAAAGCCTTAACCCTAAATCGAATTCATATAGCCTCGGGACACCGGTAGCCAGATTAACATCTGAAATCCTGGTTTCGCTTATTTTTTCAAGATACATCATCAGAGCGCGCAAACTATTTCCGTGCGCTACAATAATAATGTTTTTGTTTACTCTCAGTTTAGGCTCTATTTCTTTGATATAATACGGCACAACACGATCGTAAGTATCTTTCAGACTTTCTCCGTTTGGAGGTATTACGTCGTAACTTCTTCTCCATGTCTGTACTTGTGCTGCACCATATTTTTTGGTCATTTCAAGTTTATCAAGGCCTTGCAAATCTCCGTAACTCCGTTCGTTGAATGCAGCTGTTTTTGTAACAGGCATTGTAGTTTTGTCAATTTCCTGAAGTATAATATTGAGTGTATGAATAGCTCTGACCAAAACCGAAGTATAAGCTTCGTCAAGAGGATATTTTTTAATGAGTCTGCCGGCATTTCTGGCTTCCATTTCACCGGTCGAAGTTAGTTCAACGTCGGTGCTGCCCGTAAATCTGTTTTGTAAATTATAGACGGACTGGCCGTGTCTGACGATTATTAAATCCGGCATAAACTATTTTTAAGGTTACAGAAGTCATTTATAAAGTATTCACATTAAAACCTTTTTCGAATTAATGAAACGCCCTATGTAAATGTAACGCAAAAGGCCGACTTCCATATTTCCGGCTTGATGTTTGTTTTCTTTTTTAATCAGATTTAAATAATGAAAAATATGTTCGCCCGAAATGATCAGGCGAACCTGAATTTTACGCATCAGCAATGGTCATAACAACCCGTCCATCTATTTTACCCGCTTTCATTTTGTCAAAAACCGAATTGATATCTTCCAGTCTGGCCGTATGCACGGTGGCTTTCACTTTGCCATCAAGAGCAAATTCAACAGCTTCCTGAAGATCTTTCCGGGTACCAACGATTGAACCTCTTACCGTATACCGGTTTAAAACTGTTTCAAAAATCGGCAAATCAAAACTTCCCGGAGGCAATCCGTTCAAAGCAATTGTTCCTTTTTTTCGCAGCACCGAAATTCCCTGTTTGAACGCGACAGGAGAGACGGCTGTAACCAAAACTCCATGCATACCACCGGTTTCTTTTTTCAGAAACTCGCCGGGATCCTGTTCCAAAGCATTGACTGTCAGGTCAGCGCCCAGCTCTTTTGCCAGATCCAGTTTGTCTTTACTGATATCAATTGCAGCTACATGCATACCCATTGCTTTGGCATATTGCACTGCCAGATGCCCCAGGCCGCCAATGCCGGAAATCGCAACCCATTCACCAGCCTTGGTCTCTGTTTCTTTCAAACCTTTGTAGACCGTAACACCCGCGCAAAGAATCGGTGCCATCTCAATCATATTTGTATTCGAAGGCAAATGTGCCACATATCTTGCATCGGCGATCACGTATTCGGCATAACTTCCATCCACACTGTATCCGCCGTTTTGCTGGGTATCGCATAAAGTTTCCCAACCGGTAATACAATATTCACAGCAGCCGCAGGCACTATAAAGCCAGGGAACACCCACAATATCACCTTCTCTAACCTGACTGACATCCGGCCCGAGTGCCACAACATATCCAATTCCTTCATGTCCGGGAATAAGCGGCATTTTTGGTTTTACCGGCCAGTCGCCTTCGGTGGCGTGTAAATCCGTATGACAGACACCGCTGGCAATTACTTTAACCAAAATCTGATTTCTTCCGGGTTCTTTTACCGGCATTTCTTCAATTTGGAGCGGTTTTCCAAATTCACGGACAACGGCGGCTTTCATTTTCTTTGGCAACATAACGCAAAAATTTAAGGATTTTTTACATATTGAATTGTAAAGTTCGGGTTCCTTAAACCTTCTTCTTATGACCAGCGTCATTTGTGGTTATGACCTTGTTTTGCATATTCTTCTGCCTTGGAACAAAAGTTGTATGTTTTCAGAATAACAGGATTTCGAAGAAATCAATCATTGTAATTAAAAATTGAAGCTATTATATGATCAAAACATTTGCTGATAAGTCCGACTATCCTTTTGAGTGGCTGGACGTAACTGATCCGGATAAGGATGAATTAGATGAAATTGCAAAGAAGTACAATTTACACGAATCGTCTGTAAATGACTGTTTACAGCCAGATCATCTTCCTAAATACGAAATTGTTGGTACGGAGGGCGATGTATTCGTCATTTTACGTTTGCACACCAGTGAGGTTGCAAACCAGGCCGATACTGTCAGGGAACTGACGGATAAGGTTGCCATTTTTATGAAGGAAGAACGGATAATTACAATTCATAAAAAACCGTGGCCTGAGTCTGAAAAGATCAAAGATGAATACATGAAGTCAGATAATTGTAAATCAGCGCACCATATCTTAAACGAAATTGTAAAAACCGGACTGGCAACGTTTGATAGTCAGGCGTCACATCTGAACAGGGAAATTGAATTTTTTGAGACAAATATGTTTTTGAAAAACAGAAAACGGTCTCTTTTGGAAGGGTTATATTATTTGAAAAGAAAAGTGGACGTTACGAGACGGATATTGATTTTGACAAATGAAATCGTAGATAAAATCGATAACGAGCCAGGAAATACATACACGCGCGACACACGTGATCTTTACGTAAAGCTGCATAACATTTATGATACGCTTTTTGAAAATACAAACCATTTATTGACCATTTATTTTTCGCTGTCTTCTCAGCGTACCAATGAAATTATCCGCGTCCTGACCATTTTTTCGGTCTTTTTTATGCCCCTGACTTTTATCGTGGGAATTTATGGAATGAACTTCGAATTTATGCCGGAACTTAAAATGAGATTTGGGTATCCGGGTGTGATGATCCTGATGGGGGTTGTCACAGGGTGTATTTATTATTGGTTCAAAAAGCGGGAATGGTTGTAAGAATGGTAGTTTGAATACAATCAATTTATGTCGTTTATATTTGTTGAACTATTCAAAAACAGGCGAAAATTGTAAATTTGGAAAAGTTAAATCATATTTGATTTTCCAGTAAGTAAAATATCCTGATCCTTAAAAATATTCTTTAAACATGCCATTTTCTACGCTACGCGCGGCGAGAGCCGTACTAAGTTTAAGTTTTTTTCTTGTCATTTTGTTTCCCGTTTTTGCTCAGAAAACTAGACCGAAATTTAAAGTAATTGCTTTTTACACAGGTAAAAATGATCAGGCGCATATCAGCTATATGCATGAAGCGAATAAATTCTTCCCGCAAATCGCCTCAAAATATAATTTCACCTACGACTCCACGACAGATTGGAGCAAACTGAACGCGGAATTTCTTTCCAAATATCAGATAGTACTTTTTCTGGATACCCGCCCGGAAAAGCATGAACAAAGAGCCGCATTTCAGAAGTACATGGAAAACGGAGGAGCGTGGATGGGTTTTCATTTCGCTGCCTTTGCTCTGACACCTTCGGCCTTTAACCAGGATTGGGATTGGTATCATGAAAAGTTCTTGGGGTCTGGTCAATATGCGAGCAATACCTGGCGGCCCACCTCTGCTGTTTTACGGGTTGAGGACAAAAAACATCCGGCCACAAAAAATCTCCCGGCCACCTTTAAATCTTCTCCAAATGAATGGTATCGCTGGGAAAATGACCTTCGTAAAAATCCGGATATTAAAATACTGGTTTCAATAGATTCGACCAGTTTTCCGCTGGGAACCGGTCCAAAACCGCATGAAATATGGCACAGTGGTTATTATCCTGTTGTCTGGACAAATAAAAATTACAAAATGATTTACCTGAATATGGGACATAATGATATTGATTATGAAAACAAAACGAATAAAACATTGTCTTACACCTTCGCAAATAAAATACAGAATCAGTTGATTATTGATGGCCTTTTATGGCTGGGTTCAGGTAAAAAGTAATATTATGCGGAAGTACAGAATTGCAACAAATTTCATAGTTTCATTTGTAGAAAATATCAGGCTATGAAACTATTACTCATAGAAGACGAAAAAGCACTTGCCACGAGTATCCAGAATTATTTTCAGCGTGAAAATTTCATTTGTGAATGGGCTCCGGATTACGAATCGGCAATTGAAAAAATAAATATATACAAGTACGATTGCGTACTGGTGGATATCATGCTGCCAGACGGAGATGGTTTAAATGCGGTTAAAGAATTAAAAAAGAAAAATCCGGAAACCGGGATCATCATTATTTCTGCCAAGAACTCCCTGGATGACAGAATTGAAGGTTTGAATCTAGGTTCCGATGACTATTTGACCAAACCATTTCACTTATCCGAACTTAATGCACGAGTTCAGGCTGTGATTCGGCGCAGAAGTTTTCAGGGAAATCAGCAAATCCGTTTTGGGAAGATAACAATAGAACCGCAGGAACATTTTGTATCGGTGGAAGGCCAGGAAATTATCCTGACAAGAAAGGAATATGACCTGCTTATTTATTTGATTGCCAATAAAAATCGTGTTTTGACCAAAGAATCCATCGCTGAACATTTGTGGGGCGATGATGCGGATTTGATGGACAATTTTGATTTCATCTATACCCACATTAAAAATCTCAGAAAAAAATTGATGGACAAAGGCTGTCCGGATTATCTGAGATCGATTTACGGGGTAGGATATAAGTTCAGTGAACAATGAGATTATTACTCCGGATCCTTCGCTATCAGCTGGTAACATCGATGACCGTTCTCTTTTTGGGAGCCGGACTCTTTTATGTTTCTGTGAAGTATCTGATTGACAGGGAGGCAAATAAGGAATTGGCTCAAAGCCAGGTTAAAGTGCGTTGGCAACTGAGGCATCTGGACACGTTACCCGTTTATATTCTACAACTTGGCGATAGTTTGCAGCTTCAACCGGTTGCTTATCCTGGAAGAACTTTCATGAGGGAGATTTCCATGTTGAATCTTGCTGAAAATGAATATCAGCCATATCGCCAACTGGTTTTTTATGAAAGATATCTGGGGCAATGGTACAGGATTACAATCAGTAAAATGCTTTTGCAGAGACAGCGATTACTGGAAACGGTTGTGATGACGATTACTTTTATTGTCGCCTTGTTACTGGTTTCTCTTTTGTTATTAAATAGCTGGTTATCAGAACGTTTGTGGAAGCCGTTTTACAATACATTGGGCAAGCTGGACGAATACCAGATTCAACAGCATGAAACTCTGCAATTTAAGAAAGAGGAAACGCTGGAATTTGATCAGCTCAACCAGGCTGTTACACAGCTTACTGAAAGAATAGCAACGGCATATCAAAATCTAAAAGAATTTACCGAAAATGCATCGCATGAAATACAAACGCCTCTGGCAGTGATCCTTTCAAAAATTGAAGGATTGTTCCAGGATGAAACTTTAACTGAATCACAACTTGTTATATTATCGGGCGTAAGTGAAGCAGCCAATCGTTTGGGGCGTTTGAATCAGGCATTATTATTGCTAACAAAGATTGAGAACAGGCAGTTTTTGGCTGGAACAGAGCCGGTTAATCTGGTGCCGATTATCAACGGAAAGTTGGAGGACCTTGAAGATTTGGTCCTTAAACGTGAAATTAGTGTTGAAACAGACCTTGAACCCATAGGGATAATAATTCATCCCGCGCTGGCCGAAATTCTTGTTAATAATTTATTGACAAATGCGATTCGCCATAACGTTGAAAAGGGAAAGATTATTATTACCTTACGTGAAAGATTTTTATCTGTGAAAAATACAGGAAAAATTATGAATTTGAACCCGGAGCAGCTATTTGAACGTTTTAGAAAAGAAAGCACATTATCTGCATCACTGGGACTAGGTCTTGCTCTTGTTAAAACAATTTGCGAGGTGAACGGACAGAACTTAAAATATGATATAGACAACGAATGGCATACTTTGACCGTAAGTTGGTAATATAAAGATTTTTCATGGCTAATAAAAAGAGAAAGGGGGAGGTTTATGACCTTCCTTTTTTTATGTTTTATGCTGATTATGAATATTTTAATCAAATAAGAGTTAAGGGGAAATTGAGGTTTTTTTATTGACTTTTAAAATTGTAAATTTTGGCTCATTATCAATAAACGACCAAAGCTATGAGTAACGATTTGAAAGAATTTAAAGAAGATGGCATGGTATATCAGCAATCTTCTAAATCGGTTAACACAAGGTCCCGGAAATCCGTAACAACTTACACGGGACCCTTTTTACAGGAATTGGATATAAATAACGAATCGGTTACAGATAAAAATCTCATGTTTTCTCAAACCAGGAATCAAAATACCGGGCATTGGATTAAAAGAAATGAGTTTACGGGAGAATTGACATCTGGTAATGGAACCAGGCCTTTCGTAGGAATTCCGGTTAGAAGAAAATTTAAAGCTGTGCCAAATCCATCTATCACACCAGACACTGCTGAAATGGCTGAAAAAGCAGTTTTGGCTATTTTAAACAGGGCATTGAAAAAATAAAGTGCCGGTGAATATTACACGAGAAAGGATCCATAAGGAACCGGTATTTGAGGAGAGTGTCTTCATTAATTGCCCATTTGATACGCAATTTAAAAAAATCTTTCACGCTATTATTTTCACAATTCACGCCTGTGACTTTACACCCCGATGTGCATTGGAGTTTGCTGGTGATCAGAATCGATTACAAAAAATAACTGACCTCATAAAAGATTGTCAATTCGGTATACATGATGTTTCCCATAAGGATGGCAGATTAAATATGCCGCTTGAACTAGGCTTATTTATTGGCTGCCAAAAGTATGGTACAGGAAAACAGAAAAAAAAGAGCTATCTTATTTTGGAAGGAAATAAATATTCGTCCAAAGTGTATCTTTCAGATTTAGCAGGCCAGGATCCAATGGCGCATGAATTTAAGGTCATATCAGTAATCGGCTGTGTACGAGATTGGCTTACGTCGAAATCTAACCAGCCGGATCAGATTGCTCACCTTCCATTTATTATGTCAAAATATCGACAATTTCAACAACAACTTCCTCACTTGTGCGCTTACAATAACTGGTCAGTGAAGCAATTGCTGTTTCCTGAATATTCCAGTTTGGCGTCTTCCTTCATCTATATCAATTTTTAATCTGAGATAAATTTAAAACTTCAGAATTCCTTCAGAATCCCGACAAAATTACAACAGGATCATGTTGCAATTTTGAATTAACAAACGAGTAAAGCAGCAGTTTAAGTTTCAGCTGATCCTAATACAGTAGTCTTTTATCGTCAATTAATCCATCATTCAACTTAATCTTCAAGTATAGTCATGTTTCAAAAACAAAATATTAAAAAACTGGCACCTGTTGCTTTGGCATTTGCCTTTTTGGGAGGAACTTCATTTGCAGCTTATGAGCATTTTAGTAAGCCTGATACAATTTCAAATTGGGTAGAAAACAATATGCCGGTTGTGAAGGCACGTCTTGATAATAAAAATACGGGTGATAACGTAGCAATGATTCCAGCGGATTTTTCATTCGCATCCCAAAAAGCAACGGCGGCGGTAGTGCATATTAAATCAACGCTTAAACCAGAAAGAAATGTCAGTCAGATGCAGGTTCCGGATGAACTGAAAGAGTTTTTCGGTGGTCGCAGTCCATTTGGTCAGGATGGTCCGCAGGGACAGGGAAGAGGTGAAAAAGCGCAGGCCTCGGGTTCCGGCGTTATCATAAATCCGGACGGTTATATTGTAACCAATAATCACGTGATCCAGGGCGCGGAATCTTTGGAAGTTACATTGGCCGATAAGCGGACATTCAAAGCAAAAGTAATTGGCTCTGATCCCAACACCGATATTGCTCTGATTCAAATTGATGCTAAAAACCTGCCGGCGCTATCTTTCGGCAGCTCAGAAAATGTGAAAGTAGGACAATGGGTTTTGGCTGTTGGTAATCCTTTCAATCTGACCTCAACTGTTACAGCGGGTATTGTCAGTGCGAAAGGACGCAGTATCAATATTTTAGGTGAAAACTCAAAAGCACCTGTTGAGTCATTTATTCAAACAGATGCAGCGGTGAATCCTGGAAATTCCGGTGGAGCACTTGTGGATCTAAACGGAAATCTTATTGGGATCAACACTGCCATAGCGAGCCAGACTGGACAATTTGCAGGTTATTCATTCGCAGTTCCCTCCAGTATCGCGCATAAAGTGGTTGAAGATATTTCGAAGTTCGGTTCTGTGCAACGAGGTTATCTGGGTGTAGGGATCAGTGAAGTTGATGGTGCAAAGGTAAAATCATATGATTTGAAAGTAAATGAAGGCGTTCGCGTTGAAAGTTTTGCTGAGCAAAGTGCTGCACGCGATGCCGGAATAAAAATCGGTGATGTGATCACAAAAATAGACGGACATCTAATTGAAAGCGTACCCCAGCTCCAAGAGTCAATCGCGCAGCATAAACCAAGTGATAAAGTCAATGTCAATGTGAATCGCGATGGGGTCGACAAAGAAGTTACCGTAATCTTAAAAAGTAACACAGGAACACTGGTAGCGGAAAAATCGGCTCAAACACTCGACAACCTTGGAATTGAATTGCAGGATTTGACAACGCAACAAAAAAGAAACTGGGATGTAGAACAAGGTGTAATTGTGAGCCAAATTAATGCAGGAAAAGTTCGTCAGAATACTGATATGCAGGACGGATTCGTTATTACTAAAATAGATAAAACACCTGTTGGAAACGTGCAGCAAGCGATGAAAGCATTGGAAGGTAAAAAAGGTGGAGTCATGATTGAGGGAGTATATCCTGGAAGTCAGGAAACACAATATTATGCAATTGGTTTGTGAGACTGGTAGGGGCGGGCCTTGTGTCCGCCCAAAAATAAACGGCATGTCCGCCCAAAAACTGGCATTTCTGACTATAAAGCCGGCAAGTCCATATCAAAAACCGGCAAGTCCATATCAGAAACCGGCAAGTCCCTTCCAGAAACCGGCAAGTCCATTCCAGAAACCGGCAAGTCCGTTCCAGTAACAGGCAAGTCCGTTCCAAAAACCGGTATGTCCGCCCAAACAGATGCAATGTTTATTTTTTTAAATGAAAAGTTATTTTCTAAGTATTAAAAATTTAATCATCGTACAAAAATGAAAAAGAGCCTGATTTTATTGGGAGTGCTAAGTGTTTTCAGCACAATGGTTTTTGCAAATAATTCAAAACCAAAAACAATGAGTGGCGTAACAGCGCATACTTACAACTGGATTGTACCGGACATGAAAAAAAATCAAAATCCGATGTACAGCAGTACCTATTCCCGTCAGCGTATACAGCAGGCGTTTGATGCGGCTTTAAATGGAAAGGGATTGGTAAGAGAAACGCAGCATCCTGATCTGCTGCTTCAATTTCATACGTATACACAACGTGTACGCAGAAATTATTATGGGGTAGGTGGTTATCCTATGATGGGATATCCCATGATGGGTTTTGGAAGATTTGGTTACGGAATGCCTTACTACGGGGGATACGGATACGGCGGTTATGGCGGATATCCATCTTCCACAAACAACACCGACGGAACATTGATACTGGATGTGGTTGACGCAAAAACCGGAGATATAATCTGGCAAAAAGCAATCTCCGGAGATGTGACGAATCCTAATCATCTGGAAAAAAGAATTAACAAAGGTGTTAAAAAATTAATGAAAGACTTCCCGGTTCAGGGATAAGGAGTGAGATAAACTTACCAGAACAGGCTTCAGAAATGATGCCTGTTTTGTATGTAAAAATAAATTATTTTTATTTCAATCTTGTTCTCTAACTACAATATTTCAACAGAATGTCATTGTAATTTTAATGCGTTAAAGGTTAAGAAATTATTCAAAATTTAACACATCAGCTCATGAAATCGCATAAAAAAGGTAATTCCGATATAACAACAACCGGAGCTAATACCTTTAAACCTCGTTTGTCAACATCAGTCTTTGCAGCTGCTTTGTTAGTAACTACATCGTTTACAGGTTACAGCCAAAATTATCAAAATAATAATGGCAATCAGCAATACGGAAATCAGCAGCAATATGCCAGTCCGCAGCAGTATGGTAACCAGCAACAATCATATACTAACAGACAGTCTGCTCCGGCCCAACAAAGTCTTGAATCGATGGTGGCCCAGTACAATGATGATGTCAGAAATGACATTTTAGTGGCTACGCAGTATCCTGATATTTTGGCCAAACTTGCACAAATCAGAGATAATACTTCTCAGGCTTTCCAATCCACAATTCAGGATTACCCTCAGAAAAAACAAAACTGGTTTTACGAAGTTTCCCGCTATCCGGATTTGATGCACCAGCTTGCAACATTGCCTCGCAGACAGTCCAAAGAACAGATTGACGGTCTGGTAGCCAATGTTCCTAATGCATCTTCGGATTTAAAAGAATCTGCCTGGAAATTATATAATAATCACCATAGTGATTTGTTGACAGTTGACAATTTGAACCAGCAGGCTATGAATTCATTTGAAGATATGGTAAGTCCTCTAAATCAGGATGCTCAAAATGCTTTCAGAAACTTGCAGGAAATGCCGGATGTTTTGTCGATTTTAAATGATCATAGTGATCTTACTGCCCGTTTAGGCCGTGAGTTTAGAAATGACCCCGATGGAACACGTCAGGATCTTGCAGATCTTCATAACAAACAGGAAGCTCAAAACAAACAGGATCTTGCTGATTATCAACATGATCTTTCGCAGGATCCACAAGCTCAGCAAGAATATAATCAGGCTCAGCAACAATATGCCTCGGCTAATAACGGATATAGCTATCCTGCGCCAACCGGTGACAAAGTTGTAAATGTATACAACAATCCGTATCCATACTGGTTTGGTTATCCTTCCTGGTACGGCTCGGCAATGTGGTATCCTGGTGCCTACGGTTTTGGTGGTGGTTTATATTATGGAATGGGCTTGTACGGATTCCCGAGCTTCGGATTTTCAAGCTGGTTTTTCGGTGGGGCTTACAGATATTATCCTCACCTGTACCGTACTTATGGTAATTTCTACCGTAACAACTATTTGTCAAGAGGACGCTTTATTTCGCCTCGCAGCAATGGTTTCATAGGAGTAGCCGGTAGACATTACAGTCCAAATATGGGAAGTGCCCGTTCAAACTGGTTGTCATCTCCCCGTAATGGTGGATTTAGCCAAGGCCGTACTTATTCACAAGGAACCCGTTCCATGTCACCAAGCCAAAGTTATGGCAACAGAAGCTATGGAGGTAACAGTTTTAGCAGACCATCCAATGGCGGAGGTTTTAGCAGAGGCGGTGGTGGATTTAGTGGTGGTGGTTTCCGTAGCGGAGGCGGCGGAATGAGAGGCGGTGGCGGCGGACGTCGATAATAGTGGATGCGTTTTATATAATTTGAAAACAAAACAGGCGGCCGTGAAAGCTGCCTGTTTTGTTTTCAATCAACTTCTATATTTTCTTTCTCTTGAAACGCCAGTTTTTTAGATCCTTATAAATTGTTTCCGGATATATTGTCAAACCGTAGCTGTAATACATTCCGCCAAAGTGATGATCAATATTTCCACTTTTAATAGCATTTCGATATCCTGTCTGTACATACAATCCAGCCCAGGGTGTTAGCTTATGCTCTGCATAAATACCAATCTGAAATGGCTGGAAATAACGTTCTTTGCGCCTCATTAAAATGTCTTCAAAAAAATCTTTATAATGAGAAGACTGTTTTCCAATACCAAATTCAACGGGAGCGAGTAATGTCCATTTACGCGTTTTTAACACGGGATACCAATAAGCCAGACTTAGAAATTGCACGTCAGTCTGGGTGATGGAAGACATGTTGATTCTTGGAGACAACACCTTATGCCAGCGTATAACAGATTTAGATGCATCGTAACCCATCCAGTAATAGCCCAGCGTAATGCGGTGCGTTTTTTTGCCAAAACTCATACCTGCACGCAGCCCCCAGATATTTATGCGTTTGTTTTGGATATATGTATTCCGGGAATCAAAATTGAAAAGCAAACCTGCTTTGGGCGTAGAGGAAGTATCTTTCTGTGCATAAAGTTTGCATGAAATAAGTATCAATAAAAAGCACAGACATATGGATTTGAGTCCAGTTTGATAACCATCCATGCACTTTCTATTTCTCATACCGGATACTTCCTCTGACTTATTTTAAAAGATTTTTTCGTTTTTCCCTGCTGCTGTAAATGTATTCGTAAATGGTAGGCAGTATTAACAGTGATAACAATGTCGCCGTCATTAATCCTCCGATCACTACAATAGCAAGTGGTTTCTGCGTTTCCGAACCAATCCCTGTGCTAAGCGCGGCTGGTAAAAGTCCCAGAGAAGCCATCAGAGCCGTCATGATAACAGGTCTTAATCGTGACCTCGCTCCGTCTTTTATCGCTTCTACCAACGGCATCCCTGCTTGTAAGTTATGTCTGAACTTATTTACGAGAATTACACCATCCTGCGTTGCCACACCAAATAAAGCGATGAACCCCACACCTGCCGAAATACTGAAATTTACGCCTGTTATCAATAATGCAGCAATTCCGCCTATTAACGCAAAAGGAACATTTAATAATACAAGCACCGAATCAAGTGTATTTCCGAATGATGCGAAAAGTATAAAAAATATCAATAAAATACTAATCGGTACAACGATCATTAACTGTTTTTCCGCTCGTTCCTGATTTTCGAATTCGCCGTTCCATTTTATTTCATAACCTTTTTCAAGTTTGACGTGATCTTTTACTTTCTGGCGCGCTTCGTCTACTGCACTTCCGAGATCACGACCGCGAACAGAGAATTTTACTGCAATAAATCTGGCGTTGTCTTCCCTGTAAATAAACGCGGGACCAGCCTGGTTTTTGATTGCAGAAATTTCTTTCAATGGAATTTTACCTCCGTTTAACGTAGGAACAAGCAAATTTCCAATCTGATCAATCGAAGAGCGATATGGAAGATCGTAACGTAAACGCAGATCAAATTTCCGTTCACCTTCATAAACCTGACTTACAGCCTTACCACCTATCGCCATTTCAATAACGGCATTGGCATCTGCTGCGTCGACGCCATACTGTGCCATTTTATCGGGATTTAAGGTGATCCGTAACTCAGGCTGACCAAGATTTCTGAAAATTCCCAGATCTTCAATTCCGCTGACTGTATTCAATTGAGCAAAAACCTCATCAGATTTTTTATCAAGCAGGTTTAAATCATTACCGGTAATTTTGACCGCTATGGACCCTTTCACCCCGGATACCGCTTCTTCAACATTATCAGAAATAGGTTGGGAAAATCCAAAATCAATGCCCTTGTAAATGGAAAGTTTTGCCTGCATCTGGCCTATCAGTTCTTCCTTGGAAATGTCCCGCTTCCATTCTTCTTTTGGAAATAAATCAACAAAAAATTCCTGATTGAAAAAACCCGTTGCATCTGTTCCGTCATTGGGTCGTCCGGTTTGGGAAATTACGCCTCTGACCTCAGGAAACTGCTCAAAAATCTGGCGGAATTTTCTGGTATAATGATAGCTGTCTTCCAGACTTACAGAAAGCGGCATACTTGCACGAACATAAATGGAGCCTTCATTCAAATGCGGAAGAAATTCGGAACCTACCCATCGGAAGGAAAAGATTGCGATAGAAAGGGCGGCAACCGCTGTGATTACTGCTCTTTTCGGGTGCAACATCACATGGTTCAACAGTGGTGAATAATTTCTGTTAAGCCATTCGATGATAGGGTTGTGACGTTCGCGAACATTTTTGTTTAATAATATACTGCTCATCACGGGCACAAAAGTCAGTGCAAGCAACAAAGCTCCCAAAAGGGCAAAACCCATCGTAAAGGCGAGCGGACTGAAAAGTTTTCCTTCCACTTTCTGAAATGAAAAGATGGGTAACAATGCCGTGATAATAATCAGTTTGGAAACAAAAATGGATTTACCCATTTCAACCGCTGTTTTGAGAATTTTCCCGAGTTTAGCCCGTTTGTTAAATTTCTCCATGCCTTCCGTTTCTGCCCAGTGGGCCAGCATTACAAAAAGTCCTTCAACCATTACCACAGCCCCGTCAATGATAATACCAAAATCGATGGCACCGATGGAAAGCAGGTTTGCACTCATTCCTTTTGCGCGCATCAAAATAAATGCAAACAACAAAGCCAGCGGAATGACAAGGGCCACAGTAACTGTTGTACGCCAGTCGGCCAGGAAAATAAGAAGAATTACGGTTACCAGCGTAATACCCATGGCGACGTTCTCGCCAACAGTCCTGAGTGTATGACTGTTGAGTTCCGTACGGTCATAAAATACCTTGATTTTTACATCAGATGGAAGAACAATAGTGTTTAAGTAATCAACTTTTGCCTTCAAAGCAGGTAAAACTTCGCCCGGATTTTCACCTTTCCGCATCAAAACAATACCTTCAACTGCGTCATCATGACTGTCGCGGCCGACAATTCCAAGCTGTGGTAATGCGGACTCATGGACGGTACCAATATTTGTCATCCGCACGGGAACACCGTTCAAATTTTTGACAATAATTTTTTCAATATCGGCTACACTTGTTACAATCCCGATACCACGAACGACAAAAGCCTGTTGGCCTTGTCTCAAAACATCGCCACCGACGTTTACATTCGCTCTTTGCAGGGCACTGTAAATATCAAGTGCTGTGAGATTATATTTTGCCAGAAGATTTGGATTGACACTTACCTCAAAAGTTTTGATATGCCCACCAAAACTGACAACATCCGCAATACCTGATACTGCTTTGAGACTTTTTTCTACCACCCAATCCTGAATCGTTTTCAGCTCCGTATTTGTCTTCGTAGCAGATTCCAGCGTATACCGGTAAATTTCTCCTGTCGGCCCCGCGGGTGGTTGAATTTCGGCATCAACACCGTCAGGCAGGTTCACATTCGCCAGTTTTTGGGACGCTTCCATTCTGGCATTAAAGCCATCAATTCCATCTTCAAAAACGATTTTGATAAAAGATAAACCGAATAAATTGATAGAACGAAGAGCAGATTTATGGCTGATCGAATTCATTTCCGTTTCAATGGGAACAGAAATAAAACGTTCGACTTCTTCGGCGCTTCTTCCAGGCCACTGCGTGATGATCACAACTTCCGTATTGGTTACATCCGGATAGGCCTCAACGGGTGTAAAGTAAAAACTTACCGCTCCGGCAACAACAACGAGCAATGTGATGAAAAAGATAATCGCTTTATTTTTGAGCGAAAATCCGATGATACTTTTTATGAGCTTATCCATAGAATCAATTGTTGGTTAATTCGCTGAATAACATCAATGCACCCTCAGTAACCACTTTGTCGCCGTGCTGCAATGCTCCTTTCACATACATGAATTTGGATGTATTTTTCAGGATTTCAACCGGGACTGTTTTATACTCACCAGCTTTAACTTCCTTAATGACAAAATAACTGTCCTGACTGAAAATGACAGAAATCGGATTGACAGCCAGCAGTTTTTCTGGTTTTTCAATATGCAGTTTTACATTACAAAACATATCCGGTTTCAGCAAGCCGCCTGGATTTGGGAGAACAACTCTTGCCTGTAATACTTTGCTATCGTTATCAATTACCTGGCTGATATTTGAAATTGAACCGGTGAAAACTTTATCAGGATAAGCTAATGTTGTGATATTAACCTGCGCACCAACTTTTACTGCCTGAATATCAGATTCGTAAATATTAACCAGAACCCACACATCTGTTAAATCTGAAATTGTAAACAACGGATCCGAATTGTCTGAACGGATCTGCATATCTGCGTTGACATTTTTTTCAACCACGTAGCCGCTTTCCGGTGCTTTCACCGTGAAGACCGGTTGTTTTCCAGGTCCGCCTGTACCTCCATAAAGTTTCAGAACCTGATTTGAACGCTCCAATTCCGAGCTCGCAATTTCCAGTTGTTTTTTCGCATTCACCAGATCGTTTTCAGAAGAAAACTTGGTTTTGTAAAGTTGTTCAACATTCTCTGCATTACGTTTCGCAATATCATAATTAGCTTTTGCAGTATTCTGATCTTTCAAAAAATCACTTACATCACCACTTTGCAAAGTCGCCAGTACTTGTCCCTTTTTGACGTAAGCACCAAGATCAGCTTTCACTTCCAGCACATTTCCGCTGACTATTGGAAATACTTTATCCACTTTTTTCTGATCAAAAGAAACCTGACCTGTGAATTGAAGTTCTTCCTCAAAATTTCTCAATTGTACGGTATCCGTTCTGAATGTTGAGCCTGTATCTTTTGTTTCTGCTTCCTTGGGTTTTTCAGAACGGTTGCATGCTGCCAGCCATAAAAAGGCCAGCGGGACTAATCTTATCAATAATTTCATGAGGCGAGAATTTTAGAAGGTTTTTGAGTTGGTTACAAAATTGAGGAGTTGCTGTGCCTGAAAGAGGTCATTTTGAAGATCAATCAGATTGAGTTGCGCATCTTTGTATGCCCTGATCTTATCAATAAAACTAACCAGGTCAATGATTCTTTTTGCATAATCCTCAGTCGCATTTTTTGAAATTTCTTCTATGCTTTGAAGATAAGCCTGAGAAATTCTTTGTTGCCGGATCAACGCCTGCTGATATTGCTGTGAGGCCGCAACAACATCTTGTTCAACCTGCAAATGTGTTAAATCAGAAGTTGTTTTTGATTGATCGATACCTACTTTCGCACTTTGAATATTCCCCTGGTTTTTATTTCTCACGGGCAGATCTATGAGTGCCTGTAAACCTACATAATGTGGAAATGCGGAGCCAACGCGTTGGTAATCTGCTCCAATTGTCAGATTTGGCGTTGCCAAAGACCGCTGATAGGTCAGATTGTTCTGATTGTACTGAATTTGTAACTGAGCAGCTTGTAAATCGGGTCTGTTGGCATAAGCCACATCGAGAAGCTGGGTTAATGCCGGTAAGTTATTTGTGGATGTCGGGGAGGTCGCAGGCACTATGTATACCGTTCCGCTTTCCGATAACAAAACCCGCATAACAGATTGGTCCTGAGCTATCTGGACGTTTAGATTGGCAAGATCACGTTCGAAATTCTTTTGTTCAAGTTCCAGTCTTGTAACTTCGTATGGAGCAATAACTCCAAGTTTAAGCTGTGCCCGGAATGCTTCAAGCAAACTTTCCAGACGCAACCTCTCGTCATTAAGCATTCGCAGTTTGGATTGCTCGTTAAGAAGATTGCCAAATGTCTGAGATAACGCATAACGAGCGTTTCGCATCACATCCTGAAAAGCAGATTGCTGCAATGCTACGTTGGATTGCGCCAGTTTTACCAGTTTGCTCCGACTCCCAGTTAAACTTAATACCTGTTGAAGCTGTAAATTGATAACACCTCCCGTAGGATTAATTAAATCTTCCTGCTTGCCGTAGGGCAAAAATTTGTGCGTGTATCCGTTGTAAAGATTTGTCTCCACAAACAGATTTGGATTGTACCATAATTTCGCCTGCTCAACGCCAGCTTCTGCAATGTTAACATTGAACTTTTGGGCGATCAGCGCAAAGTTTTTTTGGACAAACCGCTCCTGGGCTTGTTCCAGTGTGAGCTTTAATGTATCCTGCCCATAGGCAGGAACAATAGAAATCAGGTTTAAACCTAACAATAGTAAAGTATGCTTCATATTTAGGTGAGATAGTTATTCTGAACCTAAAATAGATAATTATTTTATATCATATATGAACTTTATTTGATTGTGTTCTAAGATAATAATTGTCTTGCAGGCCCTTTTTCCAAATATGAGTAAAAATAACAGCCGATTTTAAGCGGTTGTTATTTGCCTGCCATTTTATTAGTGGAAAAATATCTGCGTCTGGTGTAAAATCAGGGATTATCTATCAATGTTAGATTATAAATAACCGAAAGAAATTTTAGAATGAGGACAGCGAGGACATCTTTTTACAAAAGTGTAATAATTTGAAAATATTCGATAATGGAATAAAATTGGTATAATAATAATCAATGCTGAATGGTAATTTGATCAAAAGCATGCACTTATTATATCTTTCGAAATTCACTCATTGAACAAATTCCCGTTTGTTTCCGGTTTTGTTTCTGAACTTTGTTTCCTATGAAAATACTGATAATTGAAGACGAAGCGGAATTACAGGAAGTAATACGCCAGTCGCTGGAAAAAGAAAGCTTCCTTGTAGAAACCGCATCTGACTATACGAGCGCGCTGGACAAGATTATTTCCTTTAATTACGATTGTATTTTACTCGATATCATGATTCCCGGCGGCAGCGGACTGGATATACTTCAGGAATTAAAAGATCTTGACAAATCGGATAATGTGATAATTATTTCAGCAAAGGATTCATTAGATGACAAGCTGACCGGCCTGGATCTCGGAGCGGATGATTATCTGACCAAGCCTTTTCACATTGCAGAATTGAACGCCAGAATTAAATCCGTCCTCAGGCGAAAATCATTTGGTGGAAAAAATACGATTGAACTTGCCAATGTAAAACTGGATACTGACGACCGGACTGTTCATATTGCCGGCGAATTGTTAGTGTTGAACCGTAAAGAATTTGATATTCTGTCATACATGATCGTGAATAAAAACAGGCTTGTAAATAAAACAAGCCTGGCTGAACATGTGTGGGGTGATCATATGGATGAAGCTGACGACTATGAATTTATTTATTCACAAATTAAAAATCTTCGTAAGAAACTGAAAGACAGCCAGGCCGGGGTCGAAATTCAGGCAGTATATGGCCTGGGTTATAAACTGGTGGTACTATGAAGCTACTTAATCACACGCTCAAATACTTGTCTATAACCCTGTTCGTTATCATAACCGTCTGGGCGGCGATATTTTATATCAATATGCTCGACGAAGTATATGATAGTCTGGATGACGGGCTTGATAATTACAAACTGCTTGTCATACAAAAAGCACAGGAAGATTCTACCATTCTCACTAAAAATGACTTTGCCGAAAGTAATTATGAAATCCGGCAAATTCCGGAAGCCGTGGCTTTGCGACAAAAAGATATCCATGTGGATACGCTTATGTACATGTTGAACGAGGAAGATTTCGAGCCGGTCAGAATGCTTACTTCGGCCTTCGAACTTAATAAACGGTATTATGAATTGAAAGTAATTTCGTCGATGGTTGAAGAAGATGACCTGATCGAGGATTTGTTTTATTCACTAATCTGGCTTTATATCGCATTACTTGCCAGTATAATAATAGTTAACAATTTCCTTCTGAAAAAAACCTGGCAGCCGTTTTATCTTTTGCTTGAACAATTAAGACAGTTTAAACTCGGGAAAGATCCGGTCATAAAACCGGCAGATACTCGGGTGAAGGAATTTAAGGAGTTAAATGAAGCAGTAAGTTTGCTGATCAATCAATCTCTTGAAGCTTATAACGGACAAAAACAATTTATTGAAAATGCATCTCACGAGTTGCAGACACCCCTCGCTATCAGTATAAATAAGCTTGAATTACTCTCGGAGAAAGAGGATCTAACGGAAGCAAATCTTATGGCGATTGGTCAGGTTATCCAGACTTTGGAGCGGCTTACGAGGCTGAATAAATCTTTATTACTTTTATCAAAAATTGAAAACAAGCAATTTCAGTATAATGAAAAGGTCAATTTCAATTCGGTTTTTAAAACGATTATTGAAGAATTTACGGATTTTGCAGACTATAAGAATATAACATTTTCTTATCAAGAAAACGGTCAGTTTTTGGTTGGAATGAATAAAAATCTGTCTGAAATAATGGTTACCAATTTTATTAAAAATGCTATCGTTCACAACATACCGAATGGATTTGTGCGTATAACCGTATCTTCTTCTTCCTTCTCCATACAAAATTCAGGAAGCGAGGTTCCCCTGGATAGGAACCATATTTTCAAAAGATTTAATAAAAGGAGTAACGAGAAAAATTCCACAGGTTTGGGGCTGGCTATTGTTAAAGCCATAGCGAATCTGTATGATTTAACGATTGATTATTCCTACAAAAAAGGACACGTGATGACTGTATCTTCTAAATAAAAACCGGATCAGGAAAATTACCAACTCTTTCCGGTTTTGACTTTTAACATTGTATCGACAAACGTTAAAAGTATGAAACACATCATCACAACACTGTTATTACTGGCTATTCATTCATTTGCTTTTAGCCAGAATGATTCTTTATCGAAAAGAATTCCGGCGAAGATACATCATGCCGAGCCGATTTACATGGACCTGATCCGGGACCTTGGAGCCCGAAAAGGTGAAAAAGAATTGAATTTGGGTTGGGGCATGGAAAACAAAAGTGGTTATGTAGCCAACACGGGTTTTTTTGAATATGAATTTTCGCCTGTTAACCGTTTGGGTCTGGAAGTTGAAGTTCCATTTACTTTTTATAAGCCGGCATTTGAACATAAAGAAGGAGATGAAATGCCAAGAAACAGAATGGAAGGTGTTAAACTTGCATCACAATATACATTCCTGGTTGCACCAAAATGTGGTGTTTCCATGGCCATTGGTTACATTCATGAGTTTAAAGCACATTCTTTTTATTCATTAAGTCATGGCTCTGCTCCGTTAAAAGGTCATAGTGTGAGCCCTTTTTTTGTTGTAGCAAAAAGATGGGGAAAACATGTGCATTCAATGATTTATACGGGTCCGGAGTGGGAGTTTACGTCTGGTGAAAATAAGCCGGAGAAGTACTACCAGATTAACGCCAGCATGCATTATGAATTTGGCGGAACGGGGAATCTGCTAGGGGTGGAAATGAATCAGGAATATATAGGTATGAAAGCGGAAACGGTGGTCAGGCCACAAATTAAATTGGCATTAACTCCCAATCTCGCGCTAGGAATAGTGACCGGAATTCCATTAAATTTAAAGGATCATGGAGTCAGCATTTTGGCCCGTGTTATTTATGAGCTTCCGAGAAGAAAACGGTAAAATATCTACTGGTTTGTTTAAGGGGGTGATTTTGAAGTAAAAACTAAATTTACATTATTATGAAAAAGTTGATTTTTGTTGCCTTTATGATGTTTTATGCTGCTGTTTCTTTTGGCCAGGATATAAAAGAAACGGAGGTGCCTTCGGTTGTGCTGAATACCTTCAAACAGCAATATGCCAAAGCGGAAAAAGTGGAGTGGAAGCAGAAGGCCGGGCTTTACAAAGTTGAATTTAAAATCGTTAAAGACGACCATGAACTTTGGCTTGATAAAACAGGCAAAATAGTAAAACATAAACAGGAAATAAAAGCAGATCAATTGCCAAAAGAGGTGACAGCAGTAATAGCGAAAGATTACAAAGGATACACAGTTCATGATCCTAAAAAAACGGATAATGCCGGAGTAGTTACTTACAAAGTGGAATTGAAAACGGCATCCTCAGAAATGCATGTGACATTTGACAAAGGCGGCAAAGTTGTTAGCAAAAAGAAAGAGGATTAATCGATTCGTTGTTCGTAATAATAAGGGACAAAATGTTAAAATTGCGTATCGTTTCTATGGCGTTATGATTTTTTATCAAAATTTTGACCTGCAAGCAAATAAACAGGAAATTTTTTTTCGGAAAGTCCGTTCTCTATTTGTAAATTCAAAATGAATTCGAATTTGTTCACTACATTGGTACAGGTTTTGTATAAATCGTGAAAAATGGGTGTTGAACCTGATGTTATCCAGAGAGACAATTTTATTTTCAGCATATGAGGTATTCGGAAATTCTTGAAAATGTTCAGCACTATGTAGGGCATTTTTTTGGTGCAAAAGAGGATACGACGCTAACGTTCCACAATTTTGCGCATACCCGGGATGTTGTTATGCATGCGACCAAAATGGCTCGTCACTATGGGCTTGACGACAGAGAAACTTTCATTTTGACAGCGGCTTCCTGGTTTCATGATACCGGATATTTCACTGGTGAACCTTGCGGGCACGAGCAGAGAGGTGCTGATATGGCGCGCAGTTTTCTGTCAAAAATGGGAGTTGAAGAGTCGCTCATTCAGGAAGTGCAGAAATGCATAATGGCAACGGTGATGCCTCAGAAACCTGAAAATTTGTTACAACAAATCATGTGTGATGCAGATCTTTATCATTTTGGGACTGAACAATTTTCTGCCCGTGATATGTTGATGCACGAGGAAGTAGAAAGAAAAACGGGATGTAAAATAGATAGTAGTCATTGGAGAAAGGCAACCATCTGTTTACTGGAATCGCATTTTTTTAAAACAGATTACGGACAAAAACTTCTCGAATTCGGTAAAAGAAAAAATCTGGAAAGATTGAAGAGAAAAGAATCAAGAGGAATGATGGCAGTTTCTCATCATCAAAACAGAATGGCTGATTAAAATTTAGTCAGACGATTCCAACAATATAAAAACAGGGGAGAGCTGATCCAGCTTTCCCCTGTTTGTTTTTCCACTTATTCTGTGGTTATTTTTTGCCTTTAATTGGTAAAGTAAACCAGTGGAAGCCATCTCTTGCAATAAGAGCTTCTGCGATTTCCGGTCCCCATGAGTCAGCAGAGTAGTTCGGGAAGTTGAGACTTTTTCTTCCTTGCCACGCGTTTAAAATTGGCATAATCAATTCCCAGGCTGTTTCAACCTGATCGCCGCGCATGAACAAAGTCTGATCTCCAAGCATGGTATCCAGTAACAAAGTTTCGTAGGCCTCAGGTGCTTCTGTTGTGTAAGTTCCTTTGTAATCAAAAACCATATCCACAGCATTCAGATACATATCCAGTCCCGGACGCTTCGCCTGAACCTGCAAACGTATGCTCATTTCAGGTTGAATGCTGATAATAAGCCGGTTTTGCTGCCAGCTCTCATTCGCCTCTTTCGGAAAAACCATATGCGGGACATCTTTAAACTGAATCGTGATTACCGAAGCAGACTGATGTAATCTTTTTCCGGTACGCACATAAAAAGGAACGCCCTGCCAGCGCCAGTTGTCAACGTGAAACTTGATCGCTGCAAATGTTTCAGTGTTTGATTCCTTGTCAACATTTGGTTCATCACGGTATCCCGGCACTTCTTTTCCCTTCATCCATCCGCTTCCATATTGTCCGCGAACAGCTGATAAACGCACATCTTCCGCAGTAAATTTCCGCATTGCTTTCAATACATCCACTTTCCGGTTACGGATTTCGTCTGCATCGAAACTTACCGGAGATTCCATCGCTACCAGACAAAGCAATTGCAGTAAGTGATTCTGGATCATATCGCGCATGGCGCCTGAGCCGTCGTAATAATCACCGCGTTCTTCAACACCTAATTGTTCAGTAACAGAAATCTGTACGTGTTCAATATAATTCCGGTTCCAGATCGGTTCCAAAATAGCATTGGCAAAACGGAATGCCATAATATTCTGAACTGTTTGTTTACCCAGGTAATGATCGATGCGATAGATCTGCTTTTCGTCAAAAATTCCTGAAAGCAATTTGTTTAGAGAAACCGCAGAATCGAGGTCGTGGCCAAATGGCTTTTCAATCACGATCCGGGTTTTTTCAGGGTTCTCAGCCAGATTACTTTTTGAAATATTTTCGGCAATAATCGGAAAGAAATTCGGAGATACGGCCAGGTAATAAATTACATTCGCTTCTGTTCCCCATTCTGCATTATGTGCGGCAATTCTTGAACCGAATTCCTTATAGGTCTCATGATTATTGATGTCAGAAACCTGATAATGCAGATGTTGAGAAAAGTCAGCCCACTTATCATCCTGGGCTTTACCACTTCTTGAAAATGAATTGATCCCATCAAGCAATTTCCCTTTAAAATCATCATCAGAAAGTGGCGTACGGCCAGTTCCGATAATTGAAAATTGATCGGGCAACCAACCTTCCAGGTATAAATTATATAATGCGGGGGCCAGTTTTCGTGAATTCAGGTCACCGGTACCGCCAAAAATAATAAATATGGTCGGCTGCGATTTAATTGTTGAATACATGATGTCGTTTGTTTAACGGACTACTTTTAAAATTTCCGGTTAGATTTTTGGTACCCATTGCGTATGGAAAACACCTTCTTTTCCAATTAACTCATAGGTATGCGCACCAAAGAAATCCCGTTGTGCCTGAATCAGGTTTGAAAGCATTCTCTTACTACGGAAAGCATCAAAATAACTCAATGAAGCAGCAAACGCAGGAACAGCGATACCGTTGGAAATTGCTGTGGAGATAACGGACCTGACACCGGAAGTTGTTTCATTCACTATCTTGGCAACATTATCATCTAAAAGCAAATGAGCCAGCCCGTTGTCTTTTACATAAGCATTGTAAATGTCATTCAGGAAAGAAGAACGGATGATACATCCACCACGCCAGATCTTGGCAATTTCTGAAAGGTTCAGACCATAATTATATTCAACCGATGCGTTGGAGAGCATTTGCATACCCTGAGCATAAGTAATAATCATAGCAAAGTAAAATGCTTCTTCAAGCTCAGCCAGAAATGCTTCCTGATCAACATCGAGTTTTGATGTTTCTGTTTCACTATATAAAGTTGCTGCTTTTTCACGAAGCGCTTTATATTTTGACAAATCGCGCATCGCCACGGCTGTATCAATCGTAGGAATCGGCGATTGCAAATCCATGGCAGCTTGTGAAGTCCATTTTCCGGTTCCTTTTGCTCTGGCTTCATCTTTGATATCGTCCAAAAGCAAATGGTCAGTACCGGGCGCTTTATATTTGAAAATATCTTTTGTGATATCGATCAAAAATGATTGCAGACGGCCGTTATTCCACTTTTCAAAAAGCTGCTGGATCGAATCGTCATCCAGTTTTAAACCGGTTTTTAAAATTTCATACGTTTCGGAAATTAACTGCATCAAGCCATATTCGATACCATTGTGCACCATTTTAACAAAATGGCCCGCTGAACCTCGTCCGATATACGTGACACATGGAGATCCATCAACCTTTGCAGCAATGGCTTCCAAAATAGGCTTCATAACATTGTAAGCTTCCTTATCACCTCCAGGCATAATGCTCGGGCCTCTGCGTGCACCTTCTTCTCCACCTGAAATCCCCATCCCGAAAAAATGAAATCCCTGGCTTTCCAAATAATCAACGCGACGGTTTGTATCAACAAAATGTGAGTTTCCTCCATCTATCAAAATATCACCTCTGTCCAAAAGTGGCAGAAGTTCTTCAATAACACTGTCAACGATCTTACCGGCCGGAACCAGCATCATCACAGCACGCGGTGTAGTAAGGCTGGCGATAAATTCCTTGACATCACTAAATCCTTTCACTTTTATATCCTTGCCTTCTTCTTCAAGCAAGACTCCTTTTGAGGCATCTTTATCATATCCTGCGCCTGCAAAGCCATGGTCGCCGATGTTAAGAAGTAAGTTACGGCCCATGGTACCAAGGCCGATCATACCAAAATTATACTTTTGCTGATCACTCATGATTGTGGAAATGTTTCTTTTTTAAGATCTTCAAGAATTTTTTTTGTGGACTCGAAACCGGTGTGGTGAAAGGCACGTATTCCCAATTTCTGTGCAGTGGTCGTAAACATGATCCTGTCGTCAAAGTAAACGCATTGCTGTGGTGTTGCCTGGGCAATACCCATTGCAATATTAAAAATGCCAGGATCAGGTTTGCGGATTTTAACTTCACAGGAGGAGATAAATGCATCAAAACACTGGTGCAATTTAAATTTTCGAACCCGGTAGTCGTTTAATTCTTTTCCTTCATTATTAATGGAAATGACACGGAAGCCGCAGTCTTTTTTCCATTCTTTTAACCATTGCAGCATATCCGGCAGTTCAACAGACTGCGCATAAATGAATGCTTTGAAATCTTCACGTGCAAAATCGCGGGGATGGTTGAAAATTACGGTATCCAGATATTCATCCAGTGTGATACTGCCAATTTCATATACATTGAAAATGAAATTATGAAGCACATTCACTTCATCATAATCCAACCCAAATTTTTCAGCTGCCATTTTTCGGGATTCGTGCCCCCAGCCATTGCTGAGGAGCACGCCACCGATATCAAAAAACAGAATTTTAAGATCAGTCCTTTCCATTATTTACAAATTAGCTGACTTTGGATTTTTGTTCCTCAATAGCATCAAGTAATTTTTGGAATGGCTTATTGAATTTATCAATTCCTTCTTCTTCCAGCTGTTTTGTTATGGCATCAATATCAATACCAGCCGCTTTAATTTTTTCCATAATTTCAGTCGCTCCTTCAAGATCATCTTCAAGACGGCTTGCAGGATCGCCGTGGTCACGGTATGCTTCCAAAGTTTCCAACGGGATAGTGTCAACTGTATCAGGCCCAATAAGTGCCTCTACATATTTGGTATCCTTAAACGCAGGATTTTTGCTGCTTGTACTTGCCCAAAGCAAACGCTGTGGAACAGCACCTTTGTCAGCAAGTTTTTTCCAGCGTTCTGTGCTGAATACTCTTTTATATATTTCGTATGCTTTCTTTGCAGAGGCTATTGCCACTTCGCCTTTCAATTCACCAAGTCCTTTTTCATCCAAAAGCGGATCAACCAAAACATCTATACGGCTAAGGAAAAAGCTGGCAACAGAAGAAATTTTATCAATCGGCAATCCTTTTTCTGCTCTTTCTTCCAAACCGGAAATGTAAGCTTCCGTTACAGCCTCATAACGATCAAGGCCAAAAAGTAAAGTAACATTAATATTCAAACCTTCACTGATTGCTTTTTGAATGGCTGGAAGCCCTGGCTCAGTTCCCGGAATTTTGATCATTACATTTTCTTTATCAACTTCTTTCCAAAGTTCAAGAGCCTGTTTGATCGTGCCTTCGGTATCAAGGGCAAGGAATGGGGAAACTTCAAGACTTACATATCCATCAGCACCTTCTACATCTTCTTCATCATAAACTGGTCTCAACAAATCACAAGCCAGTTTAATATCCGCTACGGCAAGACCAAAGAAAATTTCCTCATTTGTTTTGTCACCTTTTGCCAGTTCGCTGATATCTGCATCATAGTCAGAGCTGCTGCTGATGGCTTTTTCGAAGATTGCAGGATTGGATGTAACACCTCTCACACCATCTTCTTCAACCAGTTTTTTCAATTCACCAGAAAAAATAATCTTACGATCAATAAAATCAAGCCAGATGCTTTGACCGAAGTCGTGTATTTGTTTTACTTTATTAGTAGCCATAACCAACTTTTATTTGAATTATTAAATTTACTGTTCAATTATATAATCAAAAACAGCCAATTTTGGCTGTTTTTGATGTTTTAGCCTATTTATCTAACAAAGCTTTCGCTTTATTAATTACATTTTCAACCGTAAATCCGAAAACTTTATACAATTCTTCGGCAGGTGCAGACTCGCCGAAAGTATGCATGGCAATGATATCACCCTCATCAGTAACATACTTATGCCAACCCAACGGTGAGCCGGTTTCCACAGCCAGACGTTTTCTGACGGCCTTTGGGAAAACCTCTTCTTTGTAAGCATCATCCTGCTTTTCAAATAATTCCCATGATGGCATACTTACCACACGGGCTGAAATGCCTTCTTCTTTGAGTTTCGCCTGAGCAGTCATGATCAGTTCGACTTCTGAACCCGTTGCAATTAAAATAACTTCTGGTGTTTCTTGTGAATCAGAAAGTATGTAAGCGCCTTTTTCTAACTGTGTTGCTTTGCCATATTTTTCCTGATCAATGATAGTCAGTCCCTGACGTGTAAAAACCAATACTACCGGACCGTCCTTATGTTCCAGTGCAACTCTCCAGGCCTGAGCTGTTTCGTTGGCATCTGCCGGACGAATGACCGTAATGTTTGGGATTGAACGCAGCGAAATCAATTGTTCAACCGGCTGGTGGGTGGTTCCGTCTTCGCCGAGTCCGATACTATCATGGGTGTAAACAAAAATCGGCCGGATTTTCATAATTGCAGCCAGGCGGATAGGCGGGCGCATATATTCCGAAAACATCAGGAAAGTTGCGCCGAAAGGAATTACGCCTTTCGTCAAAGCCATTCCATTCAAGGCTGAGCCCATTGCATGCTCCCTTATGCCAAAGTGGAAATTACGTCCATCTCTTTTTTCAGGTGTAAAAGAATCAAACTCTTTCAAATTAGTATCGGTTGACGGAGCTAAATCGGCTGCGCCACCAATGAAATTTGGAAGACTGGCTGCTATGGCGTTCAGGACTTTCCCGGAAGCCTGGCGTGTTGCCATTTTTTTATCTGAAACTTCAAAAACGGGTAAGTTATCTTTCCATCCCACTGGCAATTCACCAGTTTTTGCCAGTTCATACTCTGCTGCCAGTTCAGGGAATTTCTCTTTGTATTCGCTGAAAAGTTCGTTCCATTTCTTTTCCAGTTCTGTTCCTTTATCGCCAGCTGCTTTGTAATAGGCTGCTACTTCATCGGGAACGGCAAAAAATTGTTCAGGATCAAAACCGAAAAATTCTTTCACCAGTTTTACTTCATCCGCGCCCAGCGGAGATCCGTGAGAACCGGCCGTATTAACTTTATTTGGACTTCCATAAGCAATTTGCGTCCGCACTCTGATAAGCGATGGGCGATTTTTTTCAGCCTTTGCATTTCTTACAGCAATGATTAGTGCATTCACATCGTTCCCATCTTCAACAGATTGAACGTGCCAGTTGTAGGCTTCAAAACGTTTTCCTACATCTTCGGTAAAAGCAATATCGGTAGTACCTTCAATAGAAATATGATTGTCGTCATAAAAATAAATCATATTTCCGAGTTCCAGATGTCCTGCAATCGAAGCGGCTTCCGAAGTTACCCCTTCCATCATATCACCATCACTGCAAATGGCGTAGACATTATAGTCGAAAATTTCATAACCCGGTTTGTTATAGCGGGCTGCCAAATGTTTTTGAGCAATGGCAAAACCAACGCCGTTAGCAAAACCTTGTCCGAGCGGACCGGTTGTAACGTCAATCCCGGGCGCCAGACCATATTCCGGGTGACCGGCCGTTTTGCTATTAAGTTGTCTGAAATTTTTAAGATCGTCGAGAGAGAGATCGTAGCCCGTCAAGTGCAAATAACTGTATTGAAGCATACAGCCGTGTCCTGCTGATAAAATAAACCGGTCACGATTTGCCCAGTCGGGATTTTTGGGGTTGTAATGCATGTAATGCGCCCATAATACATGTGCCATCGGGGCTGCGCCCATAGGCATTCCAGGGTGACCTGAATTCGCTTTTTGTACCGCATCTACGGACAAAAGTCTGGCCGTATTGATGCCCAGCTGTTCAATTTCCTTTGTATCTGATCCCATTTTTACTATTCAATTGGTTAAAAAATTGATGAAATGGTAGTCGTCCGCTCACCTGGGTAAGCACTTCAATATCCCATATTCATCATTTTAAGATTTGTTTTTAGTTATGTTGTCAATTAAAAATCAATTTACCAGACTTGCCACGGAATTCCTATTCTAATTTGTAAAGACTTTCTATATGATTCAGAAACTGGTTTGTATCTTCTGTCATTCAGCTGAATAAGAATTTTTTCGATCACATTATATATTGATTAAAATCGGTCGCGATGACTTTGGGCAATGGAAATTGTTGAATTATTAATTTCCAAAATTGAAAATTTATGAATTTAATGAAAAGGGCAGATTGGTGGAAAGCGTTGTATAAATCCTCGTTATCTGAACAGAACGTGTATAATGAGTTGATTGGATTTTTATTTATTTGAGATATAATTTTTATATTTATATAGCAATATGAACCGGTTTGAATTATGACAACAAAAATGACATGATAGAAAAAGAGATCTTATCGGAAGTAAATCAGCTGCCAGAAAATCTTCAATTAGAGGTACTAAACTTTATTATGAGGTTAAGGAAAGGTTATACTGAGGATGATAAGGATATGATAATTCCAGATAGAATATTTGGACGTGCGAAAGGAATGTTCAGGATATCACCAGATTTTGATGATCCATTAAAAGATTTTGAGGAATATATGTAATGAAGTATTTAATTGACACACACACCTTTTTATGGTTCAATGAAGGTTCTGGCCAGTTGAGCAATAAGGCGAAAGACCTGATTGAAAACCCTGATAATCTTATTTATCTAAGCATAGCAAGTTTATGGGAGGTTTCAATAAAGACAGCCATGAAAAAACTTGAAATTTTCAAACCTTATCAAATGCTCATACACGATATCATGGCGGCTGGCATGGAGGTATTGCCAATAACCTTTGAGAATACCGTCCGGCAAAACATACTTCCCGGTTATCACAAAGACCCTTTTGATCGGATTATTGTTTCCCAAGCCCTGGTTGAAGGTTTATTCCTTATAAGCCGGGATGAAATTTTAGATGATTATTTTTTGGATTATGATATTGTCAGAGTTTGGTAATTTCATGTTTGGGGTGATTTTAATTTAAATAAAATCATTAATTTTCCCGTTGAGATTATAACAAGCAAAATACAGTACCATAAAATATGTCTAAATACGGCCCGATAATTTCCATTGAAGACGATCATGACGATCAGTATTTGCTTAAAAGTGTATTGGAGGAAATGAATATTGCTAATCCTGTCTACTTTTTTGAAAATGGTTTGGAAGCATTCAACTTTCTGGAAGTAACCACAGAGCAGCCGTTTTTGATTTTGTGCGATATCAACATGCCGGTGATGAATGGTCTGGAACTGCGGCAGCGAATTGATGAAAATCCATATTTAAAGAAAAAGGCGATTCCATTTATTTTTCTGAGTACTTCCGGTAGTCTGCCATTAATTGATGAGGCTTATAAATCGACAATCCAGGGATTCTACAAGAAGGGAAGCAGTTTTCAGGATTTTAAAAAACAAATAGAATTAATTGTAGCTTACTGGGAAGCTTGCCTGCATCCTAATACCAGATTATAATACCGGATAAGATTGCAAAAAGAAACCGCCGGGATATCCAGCGGTTTCGATAAGCGTTTTTTTTATTTTGAAAGTTCAGCGAATTCCTCATCGCTAAGTTCAATTTCTCCTGCTTTCAAATTCTCATGTAAGTGTTCGACTGATTTTGTTCCAGGAATAAGTAAGATATTCGGAGAACGTTTTAATAGCCATGCAAGAGCAATCTGTGCGGTTGTAGCTTTGTGATTTGCTGCGATTTTTCCAAGTTTTTCAGCCAGTTTTTGAGGGCCGGATGCCAAAGGATACCATGGAATAAATGCCAGGCCTTTTTTCGCAGTGTAATCTACGATTTCTTCCCATTGCCGGTTTCCAAGGTTGTAAAGATTTTGAACAGAAACAATCGGAACAACTCTTTCAGCACGTTCAATTTGCTGAATGTCAACTTCTGAAAGACCGACATATTTTATTTTTCCAGCTTTAACAGCCTCCGCAACCGGCGCCAGCGTTTGCTCAACAGGAACATTCGGGTCAAAGCGGTGTAGTTGCCAAAGATCAATCGTGTCAAGTTTTAATCTTTTTAAACTTCCCTCGATATTCTGGCGAATAAAATCCGGATCACCATTAGGAACCCATTGATTTGGACCCGGACGGTTAAATCCACCCTTCGTTGCAATAATCAATCCTTCTTTATATGGATGCAAAGCGTCAGAAATAAGGCTTTCATTAAAATGAGGCCCATACGCATCTGCTGTATCGATAAAATTAACACCTGCTGCAACTGCTTCCTGTAAAACCTTAATTGCGTTTTCTCTATTTTCTACTTCACCAAAAACGCCTTTACCAGTGAGCTGCATTGCACCGTATCCCAGACGATTGATTTCAATAGTATTACCCAATTTAAAAGTATGGGCTGGTTTTAAATTCGTTTCCATTCTAATCCTTATTTGAACTCGTGAATAAAAGATTTATTAACTTAAATATTTAAGATAATCGGTATGTTCGTTTTGTAACTCATTAGCTGAATAATCAGTTCAATTTTTATGCCACTTACGTTCATACTCTTATAGACTCTGTTGAAATAAGGATCGGATAAGATTATTTTAATGGGGAGAAGTCTGTTGCTTTCAAATAAACTGATTCTTTATTTGCCAGAATATCTCCATTGATGTTACTTGCGTCCCTCGCCGCAATCCATTCCGGATCATTCTGGAATTTTTCCCAGGAATCTTCCCTGGCTTCTGCACTCGGATAGGAGAGAAGATAAACGAGCTTTTGTTCCGCATTTTCTACCGGAAGCCAAAAACCCTCGATCTTCATACCATGACTTTCAAAAAGCCGGATCGTGTGATTTTCAAAGCGACTTAACAACTCGTCAAGTTTGCCATCGTTGGCAGTATATGTTCTTAATTCAAATAGCCGGCCTTTTGGATTCATCGTTTTTTGTATTGATCCGATAATATCGGAAGTAATTTGAAAATATTTATTGTCTTCGTTTAATTGTAAAGTCCTGATTTGTAACTAATACTGCTTGGAAATGTATCAGGCTCATCTATAATAATCAAAACTAAAAAGATGTTCTGTTGAAGAAGAACACCTTTAACTCGCTATTTAATTTCTTTTACAAGAACTCTGACCTTATTCTCTACGTGAATTGTGTCACCTGAAAGTGCCACATGATCTCCGGCTTTCAAAACACGATACCCTTTTTCCATACGAACGCGACTTATGATTGCATCAAAATCTTCTCCGCTTTTGTCTTTTAAATAGGCTGTGTAACCGTCTTTCCCGTACTCAATATTTTGAACAGTTCCATTTCTGGAATACATCTTACTTCCTGAACAAGAATTCAAAATGGTAAGACCTGATAATGCAAGGGCAAAGAAACCCGGAATGATAAAAAACTTTTTACTTTTCATGTTAAAAATTGGATGATTATCTACCTTTCAAAGACACCGTGATTCAAAAAAAGTCACTTTCTTTCAATCACGAATGGCTTGTTCTGAACAATAATTTTCCTGAAATTATTTAAAAAGTGGAAAATTTATTCAATTGAAATACCTTTTTATTGACACGGCACAGGTTTTGTTAAAATTTGAATTGGCTTTCAATTTTACAATTAAACAAAAATAATATGCGGGCAATATGGACAGGTGCTATCGGTTTTGGATTGGTGAACATTCCGGTCAAGTTATTTAGTGCAACACAGCAAAGTGAACTTGATCTGGATATGCTGGATAAAAAAGATCATGCAAATATTAAATTTCAACGAGTTAATGCCAATACCGGACAGGAAGTAGAATGGGGAAATATCGTGAAAGGTTACAAAGTTGACGACAACTATGTAATCCTGGATGATGAAGATTTTGAAAAGGCGAGTCCGGAGCAGAATAAAATCATTGAAATCGCAGAATTTGTGGATGAATCTGAGATTGATAGTATCTATTATGAAACGCCATATTATCTCCAGCCGGAGAAATCCGGAACCCGCGCTTATGCATTGCTACGGGATGCTTTAAAAAAAACGGATAAGGTAGGGTTGGGGAGCTATGTTTTGAGAAACCGGGAAAGTCTGGTGGTGATAAAACCGCTGGATCATATTCTGCTGTTAAATAAAATCCGGTTTCAAGACGAAATACGTGCCACGGATGAACTCGAAATACCGGATATTAAGATCAAACCGGCCGAATTGAAAATGGCAATTCATTTGATTGAACAACTTACTACCGATTTTGACATAACCCGCTTTAAGGATTCCTACACCGATAAATTGCTTGAATTGATTAAAGCCAAGGCAAAAGGTAAAAAAAGCACCGCTGCGCCAATGAAGATTGTTCATTCACGCAGCAATGATTTGATGGCTCAGTTAAAGGCCAGTCTGGAAACAGGAAAACGAAAAGCATCCTGATTTCAGGAATTTTTCCAGCATTTCAGTAACCGGCGCATTACCAGGATTTCGCCAAGATGGTAGGAGGTATGATCTGCAATTAGCAGTGCTTCCCTGAAAATGTTCTGCCCGTCACCATGAGGCAAAGGAGAATATAAGTCTGTCTTTTCATTGTTTAACAAATCGAAAAAACGCTCCCGATCGTTTTTAATTTGTTGCAATGTAGATTTCCACTTACTATCATCGACAATATCCGTTTTTTCAGGCCAGTATTCTTCCGGCCATTTGGGAGATTTATGGTCGGCCGAGATACAAAATTCAACAATATCCCATTGCGTGATGCGGATGTGTTCAAGCAATTGCCATATGCTGTAGGGCAGATTTTGTGGAATCACCGTTCGCATTTCAGCAGGTATGTTGTCAATCGTCTCATCCAGCGCAACATGTGCATTTCCTGTTTCAATTAGACTTATCAATTCTGAAACAATGATTTTTCTTTCGTTCGTCTGCATAACGTCAGTTTAAATTTATTGAATGATATCTGTTTAGGGTTCAGCAATTTTGAGGCCAGTCATTATTCGAAATGCACTTTTATTAAGATTCTTAAAATGAACGTGCAATTTATAGAGCGATATTGGACAGGAAATTCGTGTTTTCCTGTTGATTATTCTTTATTTTAGTGCATTCAACTTTATACTTCACTTTCCTGAATCATATGAATCCAACACGCCGTAATTTCATTAAAAGTGTAACAGCGGCTTCCGCACTTATTGCCACCGGAAGCGTTGCAAAACCTTTCAACATTATCCGTGATCTGAAAAAAATAAGTCCTAATGATAAAATACGTTTTGCCACGATCGGGATGGGAATTCAGGGCAATCAGGATACGAAAGCAGCTTTGCGCAGTACGCCCATGGCTGAATTTGTTGCTGCGGCCGATCTATACGACGGGCGTCTGACCCACGTAAAAGAAGCATATGGAAAAGATATTTTCACAACCCGTGATTACCGGAAAATTCTTGAACGAAAAGATATTGACGCAGTATTGATCGTTACCCCGGATCATTGGCATGATCATATCACAAAAGCGGCCTTCCAGGCTGGTAAGCATGTATATTGTGAAAAACCTATGGTACAGCATATTGATGAAGGCGCTTCGGTGATTGAAGCCTGGAAAAAATCAGGTAAAACCATGCAGGTCGGAAGTCAGAGGGTAAGTTCTGCTTCTTTCAGGGAGGCAAAAAGATTATTTCTTGCTGGTGAAATAGGGGATATTAATTTTGTTGAATCTAACTACGACCGTTTTAATTCGCTCGGTGCCTGGAATTATTCTATTCCCGGCGATGCTTCTCTGACTACGCTGGACTGGGATACTTTTCTCGGTGATGCGCCGAAAGTACCTTTTGATGCCAAACGCTTTTTCAGATGGAGAAATTATAAAGATTATGGTACCGGCGTAGCGGGTGATTTGTTTGTGCATTTGATCACTGGGGTTCATTTCGTAACCAATTCACTGGGACCTGAAAGAATTTATTCTTCCGGTGAGCTGAGCTACTGGAACGATGGCCGGGACGTGCCGGATATGATGGTTTCAATTCTTGATTACCCGAAAACAGATCTTCATGCCAAATTTCAAATGGTTCTGCGGGTCAATTTTGCCAACGCAGGTGCCATCAATAACAATACTCGCATTGTGGGAACTGAGGGGCAGATCGACTTTACGGATGACAATTTAATTTTGACAAAAAAGAAATTGGCCAAAGCACCCGGGTATGGAGGCTATGACAGTTTCGGAACATTTTCAGCCAGTGAACAAAAGGATTTTGAGAAGAAATATGACGCCCAATACCCGGCTGACACGAGAAAAGCGGATCCAGTTAAGGAAGTGAGATTTGAAGCACCAAAGGACGATGATCCTCACGCACAGCATTTCCGGGACTTCTTTGAAAATGTAAGCAAAGGAAGTCTGGGGACCGTAGAAGATCCTGTTTTTGCCTTCCGTGCCGCTGCCCCGGTTCTGGCCTGCAATAAAAGTTATTTTGAAAAGAAAGTGGTAACCTGGGATCCGGTTGCAATGAAAGTCAGGAAAGGTTAAAATAACGTTAAAATGTGCATGAGCCACCGTGCTTGGTACAATTATAATAATTGGTAGATATGTAGCTTTGCCAATTGAGGTGCAAGAATTTTTTCGGATATTGGGGAAAATATAATTTAAAGTTTAAACCTAAAATAACAAGAAATGAAACCAGGAATCGGAATTTCTGAAGAGAACAGAAAAGTGGTATCGGATCAGCTGGCCATATTATTGGCTGACGAATTCATTTTATATACAAAAACATTAAATGCACACTGGAACCTTGTAGGCCCGGATTTTCATTCAGTACATTTGTATTTTGAAGAGCTTTACAAAGAATCAGCTGAAATTTTGGATAGCGTTGCAGAACGTATCCGTCAGTTGGGTCATTTTGCGCCTGCCAAACTTAAAAACTATCTGCAAATCACCCATCTTACTGAACAGTATGAAGGGGGTAATGATAGTCTGAGTTTGATTAAATCTTTGTTATCAGACCACGAAAGTATTATCGAATTTATTCGTGGAAATGTGGATGCATTTGCCGATGAACATAAGGATGCTGGCACAAGTGATTATGTTACCGGGTTGATGGAAAAGCATGAAAAAATTGCATGGATGTTAAGAGCACACGTTCAGTAATTGTCATAAACATAATGAAACGGCACTCGGAATTCTCCGGGTGTCTTTTTTTATCAAAAAAAACGTAAATGAGCAGATTCAAATTAAAGGATAATCCGGAAGAACAAGTTGAAATAACAAGTGAGCAAATAGAAGAAATTGTACCGGATGCAGATTTTCGGTTTAGTCTGATCATTCTGAAAACCGAAGAGAAATTTTTTGTAGTAGGATCAAAAAGTGAAATTTGCGGGGAGCTTGGAATTGATGAGTGACATTTGTCAGTAAAATTTCTGTGTAACTGTTATTGGGCAACCAGTTACTTGAAGATTAGGTTAGTATCACACTGATAACCTGACATGATCTGTGGTGATATTAATGTGAGTAGTAAAACGTTTACTGAATTGTACTGCTTATTGCAGTAAATTATTTATGAACTTTTCCAGTACCACAACATGATTGTATTTTTCATCCTGTGCTGCATACAATAATGTTACCTTTTTATGTTTTTTAACCTTGTCAACCAAATCGTGAACGGCTGACATACAGTGCCTTAACTCAAAAGTATAATCTTGTCTGAACTCTTCCCATTTTTCAGGATCATGATCGAACCATTTTCTCAGATCGGTCGATGGTGCTACGCCTTTCAGCCATTCATCAACTTTTGCCTCTTCTCTCTTCAATCCACGTGGCCATAAACGGTCAACAAGTATCCTGAAACCATCCGAATCATCTTTCGGTTCATAGATTCTTTTTATTTGTACGGTATTCATAGTTAGGGTTATGTGATTCTTAGACTAAATAAAAACTAGCTGATGCGAAAAATAGTTTCCATAACCTAAGAACTTATTGAATATTATCTTATTCACTTGATTAACAGATTTCTAATGTGTGACTGCCCGGTCATCATAAGTCACAAAGATATCTTCAAAACAAATTTTATTCCGTTACGGATATATTATGCAACAATTAATTTACTGAATCAATTCTTTTTAATTCAGATAAATTACTGGTAAGTCGTTGTTCTAGCAGATTTGATAAACGCTTACTTATTTCCTGTTCATTTGACGAAAACTGATCGAATTCCTGATCCGTGAAATGGCCGATAATAATCCCTTTCAAAAACTGTTGAAACTTCTGATCCTGTTTTAGTGCCTGACTGATATAGGTGCGCTGTTCAACTTCACCCAGTTTATAAAAAACATTTTTCCTTTGATGGATGTATTGTTTAAATACACGGACAATCAGGTCATTTTGAAGTTTCAATATCGGACGCAATGTCTGGTTCTGAAAATTTTCAGCAATTCCTGTTGTCGGAGTTGTTGCAATGATTGGTCGTAAGGAAAGTAACTGAGTGGATTTGTCAGGCATTATAGGTTTGATTGAATGACACTATTGATCTTAAATAAATTCTGCCCGATAAACAATCAGGCGGACTCCAAATATAATTGGAATCCGCCTGAATATACATTTCAAAAACTACTTTTTCTTACCAAAAATATAAGTAATTCCGCCACTTACTGTCACAGCCTGATTGCTGTTTTTAACTTCGTATTTTGGATTTCCTGGTTTCAAAGGATCCATTAAAATCGAATTTGTTGAGCCGATGACAACCTGGTATGCAGCTTCCACAGTAAAACTTAACCTTTTTCCCATGGGTAGTACAATCCCAACTTTCGGAGCTACGCCGGGACGTAAAACTGTCTGATCAATTTGGATGTTGTAACCTTCGATTTTCAATATATTTAAACCGGCTTCAATACCTGCGTATGGACGAATTCCCTCCGTTTTGAAATAGTACTCTGCAAGTAAATTGATAGGTATGTTGGTCGCTTTTCCTCTGATGCTTTTGGTTGATAATTCACGTTTTAATTCTTCCATCAAATATTTTCCTGATATCCCGATTGCAACGTTGGGTTTAACAAAATAACGATACTGCACACCGCCGCCATAGATTCCCTTTGATATGTAACTTTGATTGGTAGCACCGTAGGTACCTTGCAAAGTAAGCGTGGATTGGGCAAATGTTTTGTTGGAAAAAAGAAAACTGATTAACGTTAAGGATAAGACGACTAATAACTTTTTCATAAATTTTAAATTTATTTACTCGGGATTGTTTAAGATCCAGTACGCATAAAGGTATTGATTTGTGGAAAATTAGAGCTTTTTGTTCGCTAAAAACGCTTTTTTTTTATAGTTATGATTTTTATAAGGTTATTCTAATTTCTTAAAATGAAATATTTTGCCTTTAACGATTTGAAAATCAGACGCGTATTGGTCAGGGTTTCATGATCCTGAAAACCTTCTTTTGTCTCTGTGAAGTTACTTCAATGAGGTACAATCCCGGCGAATACCGAGGTCCTGATAAATCTATTGGAAGTTTTTGCTCGCTGCCGGTGGCAGTTAATTTCGTTTGAAAAACAATATTTCCATGCAGGTCAAAGGTTTTTATCTGAACGGAAGTTTCCGGGTCACTTTGGAAAATGACATTAACTATTCCTGCCGAAGGATTTGGATATGTTCGCCAGTCTCCTTTTGTATCGAAATTAACAGACTGTATCCGTGAATACTCAAAACTGCCATCTTTATCCACCATTTTTAAACGGTAGTAATTGGTAGTGCTTATATCCGGTGACATGTCCAGGAAGCTATAATCCTGTTGCGTTGCAGAATTGCCGGCAGCCAGTACTTTTCCTATTCTTTTGAATTGGTTTAAATTGAGTGCGCTGGAACCTTGAACACGTTCAATTTCAAAATAATCCGTATTGGTTTCAGAAGTCGTGATCCATTCTGCCATCACCTGATCCGTATTATCGTTTCCCGGTTTTTTAGAAACATTAAAGCTCAAAAGTTGTACCGGAAGGGCACCGTTTTGAAGTCCTCCACCCGTATTAAACCAGAATTCAGAGAAATCTTTTACCTGAATTTCGGCATAATAACCTTTGTCAAAAGGCACTTTTATCACATTGGCAGAGGCGAAATAAGACCAGCTTCCCCCGGCATTGTTACTAACCATGCCATCTTCATTATTGGTATTTGCGTCGGTATATTTTGAAATTCCAAGGTCGTAAGCTGAGGCTGGTTTTGAACAATTTGAGCATCCTGCCGCCCCGATCAGTTTTTCTGATTCTGTATCCAAAAAATAAATGCGTACCGTAGCATTGGCAGCAAGCGACCTGTTGGCAGGTTTTATCGTCACATTTCTGTCCATATAATATTGAACCTGATTGTTGCGAACGGTTGCTGAATTGATGAAGGCCTGTACGCCCGTAGTTCCAAGATTCTGGTTGTTGGGATTGATTGATGCGACAAGTTGACCATTTTGAACAAAATCAATCCATCCGGCACTGTTTGCAGCATTTTGAGTAACCGGGGAAGAGGTAGTATTTCCGGCATAAATACCATTTTTATTGTCATAAATATGAACGTCGTCAATGGCTATGCCTTCTTTTGTTGTCCCCGGATCGGCGCGTAAAACAAATCGCAGCCTTATATTATTTGCTGTTGGTAATGACATAGTGCCAACATGCCAGCGTGTATAATCCTGAACACTCCATCCCTGAGTATCGGTGGTGATTTTGTTATACCAGTTCGTTCCCTGTCCTTTATCGCCAAGTCGAAGCCATGTATTGCCATCGGTGGAATATTCAAGATAGGCAAAATCACAATCCTCATTAGCACAAAATTCAATATCCAGTGCAAGACTAAAACTAACAGTTGGATTGGTCATGCCAGTCACATCAAAACAGGGAGAGTACAGGTAAGAAGTTTCTCCGTTAGTATAATTTCCTGATAAATTCGTTTTCCAGGCTTTGGTACCACTTGCCGCCTTGTTTATTTTATTTGAAACCGGCGTTCCATATGCCCAGGAACTGGAAGTGCCTGCACTATGCCAGTCGCCGTTACCGCTTTCGAAATTTTCAAGATAAGGAAAAACAGCAATCTGGCGGTTGTTGTAAATATCAAGTTCGATGGTATTGTTTTCGGCATAAGAATCCGATGCCAGGCTCGTCCAGACTTTCAGGTGATATGCCCCAAACGCTGCCATGTTTTGAGTTGTAGAAAAAGTAAAATTAATCGTTGTTCTGGCATCAATGGACGGGATCGTTTCATGGATTTCGGAACCGTTACCAAGTTTGTAATTAACAGGAATATTCGTAATCGTGTGATCCGAACTGTTTCTCACAGAAATGGTAATTTGTTGATTATTACTTAATCCGCAGCTTGCCTGCGAAATACTGTTCAGGCTTATCATCTGAATATCATCGGTGGCGATACTTAATTGAATATCATCAAAAGAATAACCGGCGCCGCTTGTGGGATCTGCTGTACTGATGTCACCATATTGGCCCCAACGAATTTGCGTACTGCTTGAAAGCGTCTGCCCGTTTTCCCTGAGTTTATTACTAAGTTCGATGCTGGATGATAATTTGTAAGCAGCGTCCGCCGGATTCTGGTTTGCATAGAGATTATATACCAGAATCCATGGATCATTATAACTTCCTCGTACCCAGACACTGTTGTCAGGATTGCTTTTTTGTCCGTGATTTTTATATCTGAAATTTAGGCGGATATCCTGGGATAAACTGTAATTAGAAAGGTTGAAAGTGCCGTCAAGGAAATTGGTATTGCCAGCGGGATAATACCGGTCTGCGTCAAGTGTCAGTGCTTTCGATCCGGAATATGCCATACCTGAATTGACAAAAGTACGTATCCGACCAACATTCGTTGAATTTGTAAAATCATAACGGCCCGCATTTTGAAGTCCTGTTTTATCAGTTACAAATTCCTGTACCGCCGCTGTTTCAATATTATCAAGGAAAGGAAGTGTGATCGGAGCATTAGTCAGCTGATCAAATGTTACTGAAATTTTATTATTTCTTTTGGCAGTATCTGCTTCTGCATTGGCAAATGCTGAAATGATGTACGAACCTTGTGCAGCAAGATTGACTTTATCCGTAAAAGTATAGTCAACAGAAGCCTGTGCGGGAATAGACAAGGATGCAGAAGTTGAAGCGACTGCATTTCCATTTAAAGAATAACCCACAGAAACCGGCCCGGAAAACGGCTGGTCATCCAGATTTTTTATTCTGATTGTTACATCGTTCTGGCTTAGCAATGCTTTGGGCGTTGATAACCTGCCCGACGATGCCGGATTTACGATGGCTTCAAGAAAAAGATCATTGTTTGAAATTGAACCTGAACAATTCCCGGAATCAGGTTTTCTGGAAATCGCACTTGATCGTATCCCTGGGCTGGCATTTACTCTTGCCCGGACCGCAACCCAGTATGTAGAATCTCGGCTTAATCCGTTGAGGGTAAAACTTGTATTGGGCGTAATGCCTGCTGACACCATTTCATCGCCCTTCAAAATCATAACCTCATAATCGCCAGCACCGGTGACGGGCGTCCATTCCATAGCGATATAACCTTCACACTGAACCGAAGAAAGGCTGAGTGCCGGTCGGCCGGTTATAGTAAATGCCTCACTGACACTTTCAATTCCGGTCGCATTCTGGATTACTTTTACCCTGGCTTTATCTGTCGAAACATCCGGAAAAACCCATTTTAGCTGACGCCCATTTGCGGTAAGATTTCCGGATATCGGGTTCCATTGCATGCCGTTATTGGTTGAATATTGTACCGAAAAATCATTGGATGAATTTCCGAAAGAATCCCAGCTTACGTAAATAGAATCGGTGGCGCGGTAACGTTCTTTGCCGATCGGATTTGTAATGGTTGTAGAAACCGGGATAATATCATAAACCACAAAATATTCCTGGCTCCCGTTTTGATTAACCGCGGTTCCTTTAACATTGATCTGATATGTTCCTTCTACGGGTGCGTCTATTACAACCTGCTCGATGTTATTTATATGATCAGCTCCCGTAGCAGCCGGATTATTTACATTGGATGGGGTAGGATCAAGCAATTTTGGCAAAATAGTGACTGAGGAAGGGTTGGTTACAGTCAGGTCAAGGTCATTCACAAGATTTTTTCCTGCTAACGAAGAAGGCGCAGGATCATTCCAGTATAACATAACCTTAACCCGCGCCGTATTTGCCGGTACCTGAATCGGGTAAGTTTGCGGATTGGGTGAAGTAGATATGGAAGCGGTTTTATAACTTTCACTTTCGAGCATTTTTACCGAACGTAAAAGATTCATCCAGCCAAAACCATATTTGTAATCGGGCCCGTCGTTTCCCTGGTCTGTTCCGCCATTACAAAGAATGGCCTTCATTAATCCGTTTTTAGGATTTTGCTGGCTGTGAAGCTCACGGTAGCGCTGGTAAAGCAATGTGAGGCCTCCGGAAACTGCGGGAGAAGCCATGCTGGTTCCTGTTGCGCTGGCATATTGATTTACGGGATAAGAAGAAATCACATTGGTACCCTGCGCACTTATTTCCGGTTTTATTCTGCCATCCCGTACCGGCCCGCGACTTGAACTTCCGGCAATGATACCTTCAACAGTGGTGTTACCAACACTGATTACATTTTTTGCAGTTTGAAATCCGCCAACCACATTACCAAACCCGGAAGGGTAAGGACTGCAGGTAATAGCCCCACTATTTCCAGCCGCGAAAACGTGTTGCAGATAAGGCATTTGAAATGCCTGCTGATCAAGGATGTAGGATTGCAGATTGTATGCCCCGATCAACGAGCAATCAGTTAAGTCATTTCCATAAGAATTATTCGTGATGACCATTCCAAAATCCTGTACATAGGTTGCCGCATAGGCTAGAATATTGGAGAAATATTGCGAGACAATTTTGGCTTTTGGAGCGTAACCAATAAATTTTTCATTTACAATTCCTGCTCCTGCAAGTGTTCCCGTTACATGAACTCCATGCCCACCGGCTTGTATGGCAGCCCGGTTAATGATTCGGTTGTTAAAATCCACATGAAGCAAGGGATTAGCTTCATCACCAACACCCACAACCACGCCTTCCCCATGCAGGTTTCTTCCCGATAGCAGTGACGAGTTAAGCACATTTGCCCGACCGTTGGCTGTGCTGTTTAAATTATTAGGTTTATCAGGTTCAGGTACTGGTTCAACATACTGAACATAATTTTTAAGGGCCAGCTCGTTTAAGCGGTCTTCCGGAACCCGTATTTCCAGAATCTGATAGGCCTGGTAAACATTTGAAATTATCTCGAACTGATCATTTTTCAGTTGTTCCTTTATTTCATCAAATGAAAAAGATTTTGGAAAGTTTATCCAGACGTCAACTTTACCTTTTACTTTCCTGGATTGCTCAGGAAACGGTTTTTTCAATAAGGACGGATGCAGTTTCTGACGGGCAGTGAGAGAAATAACAGCACGAGCCTTTGACCTTTTCAGAGATATCTCGGAAAGTGAACCTGTGACCGTGGCCGAATAAGCGTTGTTTGGAATATAATCAAGCAGATCAATACCTTCCGCTTTTAAACGGTCGCGTTCTGCCGGCCCGGGGATTTCCTCGAATTGTATTACAACAAAGGTCTTTCCTTTATCGGGCGAAAGCCTGGCGTTGATTGCTTCGATTTTGCCATTGCCTATGTTTTTTTCGGGTGTGAACGAACCACTTTTTAATTCAATCTGATAATTTTTGTTATTCTGCGAAAGTACGGTCAGCGGAAGTACTAGGAGGATAATAATTTTTAAGAGTAGCGTTGATTTCATATTAGGTGAAGTATAGTGGGACAAAAATCTAATTTCTATAATTTAATCCATTTATCAATGTACTATTTTAGCTTGCAATTGAAGATTAATTCAACAACATGGGGATGTTATAAACACTTCATGCGGTTCCTCAATTTAGTGAATCCGTTGGTTTTTAGTAATTTGACAGTTTGGCATGATACTGGTTGGTTACAAGTCAAGATTTACAAGTAGTGAAAATTGATTTTAATTAAAAAATACAGATTATGAAAAAGCTAATAATGTCGGCGGTAGCCTTAACTCTTATCTCTTTCGCCTCTGTTCAGGCTGCTCCATTAATGGAATCTAATCATACCATTACCGTGAAGCAGGAAAAAGTTTCAGTTAAGCCGGATAATTTACCTGCGGCTGTAAAGGCAACTATTAATAGTGACGCATTTGCAGGCTGGAAAGTCACTACTGCTTATTTGGTTACCAATGATGACAAAACGCAATACTATGACTTATCCGTCAAAAAAGGCAGTGAAAGTGCCAGAGTAAAGTTGGATAAAAATGGTAAGAATGTAGAATAGATAGTTGCTTACTTTACTCAACGTGAATATGACCGGAGCCTAGGCTCCGGTTTTTTTTGTTATAAATCAGGAACAATGAATCATGGCAAAACAATATTTTAATCGCCATCCTGATCAAATATGAGTAGAGTTTTCTGAAAAGAGGATTTTACTAGAAATGACTCATTCGATAAGTTCTGATAATTAATATATGCCCAAATTTCTTCTATCTGCTGTTTGCTTTTTATTCTTTATTACACGTTTTGTGATCAATGCAAATGGCCAAAAAACTTCATATGCTTATCCGGTTGACAAGAAGACGTTGGCCAAGGGAAAGGAGTTGTTCAATACTAATTGCGCCTCCTGCCACGCCATCGATCAGGAAGAAATAGGTCCAAGGCTTGGAGGAATCACAAAATTATTATCCAAACAAACACTTACATGGTTTATTCAGAATCCGGCAAAAGCCATAGAATCTGGTGACCGTAGGGCTGTAAATCTTAGTAAGAAATACAAGATGGTGATGCCTTCGTATGATTTTCTGAAACTGGAAGAAATAGGTGCTGTTTTAGCGTACATTGATCATGAAACCAAGCTCAATTCTATCGAACCACTTGTTGTTAAAACTGAAAATTTATCATTGCAATCAACCGAAAGATTTGGGAAACCGGTAACAAAATCCGGTATTCAGATTGAGCTTGAAGATTTTGTTCAGATTCCGGCATCATCAGATAAGCCTCCTTTGACAAGAATTTCTAACATGCGTCCGCATCCCTCCGGCGACGGAACACTTTATGTCAGTGATCAGCGGGGCATTATATACCGTATTGAAAATAACAAGACCACAGTTTTCCTTGACCTTAGAAACATAGTGGACAAATATGTAAATACGCCGGGTTTGGGAACTGGTTTGGGAAGTTTCGCATTTCATCCTGATTATTTAAACAACGGCTTGATTTACATCACCCACACTGAGGAATTTGTTGGAAAAAAAGCTGATTTTGAATTTCCCGATTCCATAAAAGTGGCTTTACAGTGGGTGGTTTCTGAATGGAAAATGAATGATGTAAAAAGTATAACTTTTCAGGGTACCAGAAGGGAATTGCTGCGTATTAATGTTCCTGGTGTGGTGCACGGCACTCAGGATATAGGCTTTATTCCAGGCATCAGCAAAAACGATCCTGATTATGGAATGTTGTTTATCGGCACTGGTGACGGTGGATCGACCATCGGCAAACATCCCGAAATCACGCATTCCCTGAATTCACTTTTAGGAACAATCATCCGGATAAATCCGCTTGGCAATAATAGTGCAAACGGCCAGTATGGTATCCCGGCCGACAATCCTTTTGTTAACAATCCTGATCCCAAAACTTACAAAGAGATTTATGCTTTTGGTTTCCGTAATCCACACCGGATATCCTGGGACCTGACGCATGGAAAAATTATGTTTAGTGCCGAGGTAGGAGAGTCTAACTTCGAAGAAGTGAATGTGATTGTTAAAGGTGGGGACTATGGTTGGAACACCCGTGAAGGAAGTTTCGGGATTTCTCTGGCGGATCTTAAAAATGTCTATAAAATCGACACAACGGAAAAGGACAATTTTATCAAACCTTTTTCGGCTTATGATCATAAGGACGGCAATGCCATCAGTGGAGGTTACGTGTATGAAGGGAACCTGGCCCCGCTGAAAAACAAATATATTTTTGGTGATATCGTAAACGGAAGGATTTTCTGTATCAATATTAATAAAGAACTTTCTGATTCCACAATCTATGAGATTAACATTGTAAATAATTCTAAACCAACTAGTTTGCAGGAAATGTCGGCATCTAAAAGAGTTGACCTCAGAGTTGAATACAACCCGTTTTCGAAGGAGCTCTACCTGATGACTAAGAGTGACGGGAAAATCAGAAGGGTTAAAAATGCCTCAGTCGCTTCGAGAAAATAACTTTCCCGCTTTTAATTTTCATATATAGCAAACCTCCCGTCGAAAAAAGTAAGATGATAGGGAGGTAATATTTTGGTACCAGGTTTCGGGTAAAACTTTTCCGGTCTGAATTCATAATCCATTAAAATAAACTCTGCCTTGTTGGCTTGCGCCCACCTGGCCATATTATAGGGCGAGGCTTCCGATTTGGCCATGATGGATTGAATCTTGAAATTTTCGTGACTTAATAAATGCGGATAATTATCCATTTCGTTAAAAAAGAAAGTCAACGGAACAAATCCACGCTGGTGATCAGGAATATCTTTTTGCAGCCTTTGATAAGAAACCGGTAAATATTCAAGGGTTAAATTTTTATAAATGATCTGGATCGTCCCGTAAATTCCGATAATGAAATAAACACCCAGAATTACCTTTAAGGCTATCGTTTTAAAAGGTTTGATTTTATACAATTCATAAGTCAAAACGAGCATGAATGGTAAGAACAAGGTTAGATATACGCCCGAATTTTTTTTGGTTATCAGCCAGAATACTAGTAAAAGAATGATGGAATAAATACGCAGGGGAACGGGCAACTGTTTCAAAAACAGCCGCTGATTCCATAACAGGAAAGTTAATAATAACGAAAGCGCCACTTGTTCCGGTGAATGAAAAAACAGCACAGGATAAGTAACCATTACCATCAGTTTGGAAGCTAGTCCCATCGCGTTTTGTGTGGCAGGGTCATGTATGAACTGATAGTGCCACGTTTTAAAACCATCGGCTGCCTGAATGATATCAACAAAATAGAGCAGGCTGATCAGTCCTCCTGCGATTGAAAACGTCAGAGCATTTTTGTATTGTTTTAAATAGAACAACATGCCCGCTCCTGCAATAAAATAAATAACACCATTCAGGTGCGTGAGAACAGCCATTCCCGCCAGCATACCGGCTGCCAAACTTTGCAAGTGATGCGGTTTATTTTTTGATATAAAAAGAAAAGAACCAAAACCCAGCGCCGCAAGCATGATTTCCGGCCGGTTTTCAAAACTCATTTTAACCAAAATCCGGTTTGAGAAAACAAGAATTAATATAGCCGGCAGATACCATGAGTTAATCGTCTTTTCTTCCCGCCGAATATAAAATATGATCTCGCCAACCAGAATAGCAAAAAATATAATACTGACATACTGTAAGACCGGAAGCTCGTAGCCAAATAAATGAATCATTCCCGCGCCAAATATCAGAAACAGCTTATGGCTTACAAGAAGTTGTTTTTCCCAACCGAGAAGCCCTCTGAAAAATTCGGAACGAATAACCCCTTCTTTGTGCAGCCAGTAAGACTGTTCCGCAAACCAGGCGTCATCACCAGATGCATATCTGTGATAATAGGAAAGCGTAGTCAATGCAACGAAAAAGATAAGCAATGCAGATAATTGCTTTTTTGATATGTTTAGCAAGATTGTTAGGGCTGAAATTGTTGGTGTTTATGAAGTTACATAAACACCAATCAAAGAAAGACCAAAAAATTCATATAAACAATATCACCAATTATAGGAGCGCCCGTAACGCGCAAATAAATATTCCGAGTTATTTAACGGTTGCTTATCTACTATTTTCCAAACTTATTCTGGCTGTCATAGGCAAGCCCTAAGCCGACACTGGAAAGTTTGTTTTCATCCGCCAGTTCTGCATTTGGGAACAACTTTTTAAACTCAGATTGTATCAGCGGCACCTCTGTGGAACCTCCGGTTAGGATCACCAGATCAATATCTTCCTTTTGTACACCGGCATCACGCAGACATTGAAGCGCTGAATCAGAAATTTTATCAATTTTTTGAATAATGGCCTCATCAAATTGCTCACGGGTTACTCTTGTCGTCAGTCCTTCTTCCAGAAAATCGAAAGGTGCATCGTATGTTGTCTGAGAGGTGAGTGCAATTTTGGTTTCTTCCGTTGCGGCGAGCAAAGTGTGTCCGGTTTCCTGTTCCAAAACCTGCAACAATCTTTTATAGCGCGTTTTGTCATGCGCTTCAAAAAGGATCTGTTTGGTTTGAGAAATAATTTTTGTTGTATAGAGAAAATTCACTTTGCTCCATTCCGAAAGATCGAAATAATGATAAAGTGGAACTTCAAGATTTTTTGTTCCGTAAGTACTGCGATAGCCAAGTTCCGGCATAATAGCCGCCAGACTCAGGTCTTTATCAAAGTCATTGCCACCAACCCGAATGCCGGTATTAGCCAGAATGTCTGACGACCGATCCGCTTTATGAATGTATTGATTAGAAAGCCTTATCACTGTAAAATCGGAAGTTCCACCACCTAAATCAACCACAATGGCAAGTTTTTCACCCGTGATATTGATTTCATGGGCGAAAGCTGCTGCAATCGGTTCGAATTGAAAATCGATATTCTGAAAACCCAATTGCCTGGCAATCAGTTTTAATTCCGCTTCGGCTCTGCTGTCAGCTGCGTGATCATTATCTACAAAATGAACCGGGCGGCCCATGACTACATTCTGAATTTCCGTGCCGGCGTCTTCATCGGCTTTGTCTTTCAGGTTTTTCAGAAAAGAGGTGATGATCTCGTCAAAGCGCATAAGTTCGCCATTCACCATCGTTCCCTGACGCATAACCGGTGTCCCTAAAACGCGTTTCAAACTTCTCATAAAACGACCGGGATTCCTTTCCAGAAACATGTTTACTGCGGCTCTTCCATAAAACGGAACATTGCCTTTGCGCAGAAAAAACATGGCACTGGGTGTGGTGGTACTGGAACCTTCTACGGGTACGAGGTGTACGTTGCCCTGGTTTGCTATTGCTATACTTGAATTGGAAGTTCCAAAATCGATACCGCAGGAAATACTCGTCATTATAATCTCTGAAAATTTGGGGGCGCAATTTCAGATTATTTCAGATACTTTGCAATTTAAAGAAGCAGTAATGTCCGAAGTTGAAGTAAATAATTCGATTTGTCCGGATTCTGATTTTCATTAGGATTATCTGATTAATAAAAATAACATTTAAGGGTAGGTTATCAGGAATCAAGTCTTCCTTTAAATTGAAACCTGAACGGGAAAGTAGTTTTAAAACGGAAAAGATGAAAAAAGCAGAAGACAACCGCCGCGAATTTTTACGCAATACGATGAGCACCGCAGCCGGGCTCGTGGTGATGTCAGCGCTTCCTGGCGAGGCGAAGAATGTTTTGGCAAAAGACAAAAAAACGGAAACTGATGACAATAATGTTGATATGACCGTTGAACCTGGTCGCATAAAATTTGCGGTAATTGGTATGAATCATGGCCATATTTATGGACAGGTTGAAGCCGTTACGAGAGGTGGCGGACAGCTGGTAGCTTTTTATGCCAAAGAGCCTGATCTGACTGCTGCTTTTGCCAAACGTTTTCCCGAAGCAAAACTGGCGGCAAGTGAGAAGGAAATTCTGGACGATAAATCTATACAGCTGGTTTTAAGCTCGGCAATTCCGGATGAGCGCGCACCGATCGGTATTCGTGTGATGAAAGCCGGAAAAGATTACATGGCCGACAAACCAGGTATTACTTCGCTTGAACAATTGGCTCAGGTACGCAAGGTGCAAAAAGAAACTGGTAGAATTTATTCTATCATGTTTAGTGAAAGACTGGAAAACCGGGCGACTGTGAAAGCCGGAGAGCTGGTCAAGTCAGGTGCCATTGGAAAAGTGATTCAGACAATTGGTTTAGGACCTCACAGAACATCTTTAAGTACAAGGCCGGATTGGTTTTTTGATGCCAAACGGTATGGGGGTGTCATCTGTGATATCGCCTCCCACCAATTCGACCAGTTTTTATTTTTTACAGGATCCAATAAAGCGGAAGTTCTCGCTGCGCAGGTGGGAAATGTAAACCATCCGCAGTACCCGAAATTTGAGGATTTTGGTGATTGTATGATCCGGGGAAACGGCGGAACTGGTTATATCCGTGTCGACTGGTTTACTCCGGATGGACTTAAAAGCTGGGGTGACGGTCGATTAACTATTTTAGGAACAGAAGGTTATATTGAAATACGAAAAAATATCGATATTGCCGGACGTGAAGGAGGAAATCATTTATTTTTGGTGACCCAAAAGGAAACCCAATATATAGATTGCAGCAAGGTTGCGTTACCATACGGAAAACAGCTCGTTGATGATGTGCTCAACAGAACAGAAACTGCTATGTCGCAGGAGCATTGTTTTCTGGCTACGGAGTTATCGCTGAAAGCGCAAAAGCAGGCACAAATGATTAAGCTGACAGTTTAAGAAAATTAAAATTATAATCAAAAGCTGGATCAGCCTGTAAACCAGGCGTTCTCAGCTTTTTTAGTTTTCATTGCTCAGGTCGTTGACCAATTTCTCGATCGATTTCATAATGAGTTTCAAATAATTCAATTTACCCGTTGCCTGTGTGATCATAACGCCGCCTTCAATGGTAGCAATAATGGTCAGTGCAATTTGTTCAGGATCAACTGACGACGGGAATTCTTTCTGTTCAATACCTTTTTCAATCACTGCTATAATTCGGTTTTTCCAGTTAACAATTCCGGAAACAACCTTTTTTCTCAACTCCGGATGCGTGTCATCCGCTTCCACAGCGGTGTTCAGGATCGGGCAGCCGCCAGATGGAAATGGATGAGATAAAAAATTCATATAGACATGGACAAAGACCAGAAGTTGTCCTTTCGCAGTGTTCTGCTGACTCATTTCGTCCTGAAAAATCTTGTTAACTTTTAGTAGATTATAGTCAAATGCAGCAAGAGCCACCTCGTCTTTATTCGAAAAATTTCCGTAAATGCTCCCTTTGGTAAGACCGGTGGCATCTGTCATATCATTGATCGAAGTTCCGGCATATCCCTTCCGATTAAAAATGGGAGCTGTTTTCTCAATAATAAACGCCTTCGTTTTTTCAGCTTTTGACATATCAATAATTGTTTTTGACAAATTTATACCATTTGGTATTATTTGTCAAATTTAAGCCATCGGTTTTATAACTTTCTTATAATAATTTGGACTAAGCGTGTTCCGTCCATCCTAATAAAAATGGCTAAATGAAATATCTCTTGTTAGAGAATTTCACTTAGCCATTGGTTGTATGTGTTAAACTGCCGAAAGAATTAAAAACTTATTTCAGTCGTAACTTATTCTTTACTGTAAACACCGAGTATTACATATTGAGACCCGTTATAATCGTATTCATTCATCAACCTTTCAATAACCTTTTCGGCATGGCGTTCGGATAGAAATTCTTTATACCACTTTCCCACTTCGTTTTGGACATCGATCGGTTTCGGGAGTATCCCTTTTTCCGGATCAAGAATGAAAATGCTGAATGTTTTTTCCATAAGGCAACGATTATGAAGGGATAGTATTCAATTTTTATTTTAAATAAATGTTATTCTGGCATATGGCTTTTTCGTAGCGCTTCGCTGTTGCGCGTACTTTCATATGCTTTTGAAACTGTTTCAATAATTTTATTCAAATCGTTTAACGCCTCAGTTTCAGTATCAAAAGTCTCTTCATGATAAAAGAGAATATTGCTCTCTCTTCCGGGATAATCGCCTAACAGAACGATTTCTCCCACATAACCCGAATCAGTTTTAACTGTTCTGTTTACAATCGATTCAGGATGATATGCAATAATGATCAGGTCTTCATAGGTTATCCGAAAAATATCAAAATAATTCATGAGGTTGATACATTGAAATTATAAGAAAATCAGAATTCATAATTTGGCGTGCAAGTTAACTATGCTTCCTGGTTTTTTACTGGTTCCGGTTTTAAACTTTCCCAAAACTCGTTTTGAACCTCATAAGCTTCCTCTTCACTTACATAGTCTACATAATTTTCTTCTCTGCCCTGGCTTTTCGCACGGGTAATGGGATCTACCCAGCCATCCAGTTCGTAACTTTCTACCCGGTATGACCATTCGCAACCGTCCAGAGTAACATTTGCGTATACTATAACTTTTAATTTCTCACCAATAGGGCGATGAAGGATTTTTTCAAAGCTAATTTCCATATCCAACTAATTTTTGTTTAAGTAAGTTATAAATGGCACTTCCTGGCCTTATAAGGCTATCTATAAAAGTAGTGCCATTACGAAAATAAGTGGATCAGTGACTATCAAAAATACGACAGATAAACCGGCGTTCATTTGGATAAAATTCTGCTTACCGGTAGAAATTGAATATTTTTAATAGGTTATTTTTCCAAATGCGAAAAAATAATTTATATTTGTGTATAATACAGAACGGAACCGATATAATCAGCGATTTGATATTGATAAATATGTACAAGAAAATTGAACAATACCAGGATAGAATTTTTATTATTTCCCTGTTGACTATGGTAATGATTGTGGCACTTGTATTTAAAAAGCCAGTGACCAGTAAATTACAGGAGGATAGAAGTTTTTCAAGTGTGGAGTATAACAATTCTGAATCCGGTATTTCAAAAAGCAGTAAACTTTAAATCACGCTGCTTTTATTTTACAACTTGAATATAAGTCAGTCTTTTTCTCTCTGATTACTTTCCTGATTCTTCGGATTGGTTTTCGTTTTAATTTCAATACAATTAAAACTGTATTGAAAACTGATGAAACTGATTAACAAACTGATAATCAACTTTCCATTTATAACGCTGCGCAATTTCCTGAACGATCGCAAGCCCTAATCCGCTACTGGGCGTGCTGGTGGATGACGTTATAAATCGTTTAAACAAAGTTTCTTTATTTAAAGCTTCGACACCCGTATTGCTGATCGTCAGCTCTCTTTTTGTCAATTTTATTCTGATCGTTCCGTTTTCGTGATTATGGCGAATGGCATTGAGAAGAAGGTTGACAAGCAGAATCTCCACCAGACTTTTGTTGGCGGTTATTAAACAATTTTCACAGATTTCTATTTCAACTTTATTATTTTTCGCGAGCAAATGTTCTTCCAGAAAATCGAGATTCTGGTTTACAAGTTCGGTCATATTTATCAGTTCCCCCTCCGCGAACTGGTGATTCTCGATTTTAGCCAGGAGCAGCAAATTTTTATTGATACGGGAAACTCTTGAAAGCGGTATATTCAACGACGCAATTAATTCTGACTGGTTCTCAGTAAGCGACTCATTTTGCATCAGCAGATCAATTTTTGATTTTAATACTGCCAACGGTGTTTGCAATTCGTGGGAGGCATTTTCAGTAAATTCTTTCTGTTGTCGAAATGTGGAGATATTTTTTGCTATAAGTTGATACAATGCCTGATTAAGCTGCTCAAATTCCTGTATATCAGATTTTTCCAGATCAATATTGTTCTGACTATTCAGGTCAAATGCCTCTAATCTGTCTAATGTCGATTGAAATGGCTTCCAGATTTGGGTGGAAATTCTCCGGTTTAAAACTACAAATCCGGCTAAAAGGATAATGAAAAATAACATCGTCACTGCTGCAATGGCAAATACAGTTTCGTGCGCCTCCTCGACATTGATCTCAATGGTAAGATGATACAGATCTCCCTGAACTTTTATATATGTGGACAAGCCCCGGAACCGTTCCAGCTCTTCCTCGTTTTCGCTTTGCTTCTGTCGCATGATCGTATAAATACTATCAGGACGACTTTCTGTAAGTAGAGATTTTTCTATTTTGGTACCGGGTTGCGTTTTGTTCCAAAGCGCGATTGTTTTTGCCCATTCGTCTTTGTCGAGGCTCAGTTTGTTAAGCCCGGACTCAATTCTGCTTTTTACAATTTCATTATATTCATCCAGTTCGTGACGCCAGATATAGTCAACAATGAAATAGTAAACCGGGATGCTGCATGCCAGCACCAGCAAGGCGTAAAGCGTAAAAGCTTTCAATGGCCGGTTTAGAAGTTTATTCATGCTTCCCATTTATAGCCAGTTCCATAGATCGTTTTGAGGTAATTCTGGTATCCGGCGTCGACTAGTTTTTTTTTCATGTTTTTGATATGGGCATAAACAAAATCGTGATTGTCAAGCATATCTGCAATGTCTCCCGATAAATTTTCTGCCAAAGCACTTTTAGAAATTACGCGGTTTTTATTTCCAATAAAAAGCAAAAGCAGATCAAATTCTTTTTTCGTAAGCATAACAGGTTCATTATTGACCAGAACGGTTTTTGCCAGCAGGTCAATTTGAAGTTCATGCAGTTTTATGATGTTGGAATTCCCAAATTGTTTCCTTCTTATAACAGAATAAATTCTAGCCGCCAGTTCGGATAAATGAAATGGTTTGGCCAGATAGTCATCGGCTCCAATCTGCAATCCGGCAATTTTATCTTGCAGGGAATCCTTTGCAGATATTATGATTACACCATCCTGTTTGTCTTGCTTTTTTAGTTCTTCCAGGATTTTCAATCCGTCGCCACCGGGTAACATCAGATCCAGCAATATACAATCGTAGTGATATACCTCAATTTTTTCCAATGCCTGCTGAAAGGTTTCCGCAAATTCGCATAAATAGTTTTCGTCCGATAAATAAACGGAAATGTTATATGCCAGCTCCTTTTCGTCTTCTATGATAAGAATTTTCATAAGCCTAATTTACAAATTGAATTTAGAATTAATTTGGAAGACCATCATTAAGAATCATGGCATAATATTTGGAGTATGGCTGCTACAAAATATAAAATCGATTAATTCAAACCACTAAATCTTACCAATAGCAATATGGAAAATAACATCACCAACAACGAGCCGGGTTTCAATCATCGGGTTACAGAAATGTCTACGTTATCTCAGGTTTTAGAAAAATTACGTTTGAAAAAACTTGATAATGAATTCAGATGGACAGAGGAAGGGTTCAATGCCGGAAAGGGTAAAAGTTATGATGCTCAGGAATTGACGATTATTAAAACTTACCGTTTTGAAGGTGAATCTGATCCTGCTGACTCATCTATTCTATATATTATTGAAGCCAATGATGGTTTAACCGGTTACAGTCTGGATACCTACGGCGTTTACAGCGACCACGGCGGGGAAGAAGGCTACGATAATTTTATCAGACTGATCCCGATCTCCGATCGTGATGAGCAATTGATTTTTGAAGTATAAAAAATAAACACAAAATATAATGGGATCAGGATCAGATTGCTGAATTCTGATTTTAAATATTCAGGACGGGAAAATTTATATGGGACCAAATGGTGCGTATAAGTTTTCCCGTTTGTTATGTTATCATAAAATTAACTGTATTCAGCCCCAGGATTTTTCGCGCTTTAATTTTAATGATTAATTTCGGCACATGTCCTAAACTTAATCTTTAAAGTCTGATATGAGGTCAATCTGCATTGGTGTTTTTTCGTTGTTTTTATGTTTGCAAAATTTTTCTGTCTCTGCGCAATCGAAAGTTAAAAAAACGGTTTTTGTAATCGTTGATGGTATTTCTGCGGATGCGCTGGAAAGTGTTGCAAAACCAAATCTTGATGTCATTTCAAAAGTGGGGGGATATACCCATGCACATGTTGGAGGGGATAAAAACGCGTATTCCCAAACGCCGACAATTTCCGCGGTAGGTTATAACAGTTTGCTGACAGGCACCTGGGTTAACAAACATAATGTCAGGGATAACGACATCAAGGATCCGAATTATAATTACTGGACTATTTTCAGATTTTTCAAAGAACAATATCCACACAAACGAAGTGCTGTCTTTTCTTCATGGCTGGATAACCGTACGAAACTTGTCGGCGACGGTCTGCCTCAGACTGATAAGTTAAGAACTGACTTTCCATTTGATGGATTTGAGCTGGATACCATTCACTTTCCGCATGACAAGCTGAAAGCATACATGCACCAGATTGATGAAAAAGTTGTAGACGAGGCTGCCAGAACAATAAAAAATAATGCACCGGATCTTTCATGGGTTTATCTGGAATATACCGATGATATGGGCCATCGTTATGGCGATAGTGATCAGTTTCATGACGCTATAAAAATGATGGATAACCAGATGGGACGTTTATGGGAGGCGGTTAAATACCGTGAGAAAAATTTTGGTGAAGACTGGCTGATTGTGATTACTACGGATCATGGCCGTGATCCAAAAACCGGGAAAGGCCACGGCGGACAATCTGATCGTGAAAGAAGTACCTGGATCGTTACCAACGCCAAAGACTTGAACGAAAATTTTAAATCTAACCCGGGCATTGTTGATATTATGCCTACCATTGCCCGTCATATGGATGTGAATTTCCCAAAAGAACAGGCTTTTGAAGTTGATGGAATCTCTTTAACCGGAAAAATATCCATTATGAACCCGGCTGCTAAAAAGGAAGCCGGTAAAATAAATGTAACCTGGAAATCAGCTGATAAAGAAGGAACAGTAAAAATCTGGCTGACAACGACAAATCATTTTGAAAAAGGTGAAAGAGATCTTTATTATTTGATGGATGAAGTGCCGGTTACCGGCGAAAAGATTGATCTTGATATCTCAAAAATACCTTCTAAATTTTACAAGATAGTATTGGAAGGAAAATACAATAACGCGAACCGTTGGGTTGTGGAGTGAAAATTATTTAATTTTACCGAACAATCGGTAAAGTGAATGATTATGGCTGTAACAAAAGTTGTCCCGGAAGATGTAGACCGAAAGTTATCCGAAGTTTTTACAAACTTTGGATACGACGGTGCTTCTATGGAATTATTGTCGCAGGCTACGGGCTTGAAAAAAGCAAGTCTTTATCATCGTTTTCCTGGTGGAAAAAGGGATATGGCTGCGCATGTTTTAAAAAAGGTGGAGCTCTGGTTTCAGCAAAATGTTCAGGATGTGATTGAACATGAAAATCTGCCTGTTGAAGAAAGACTCGAAAAAGCTTTATTGGCTATCAGTAATTTATTTGAAGACGGAGCAAAAAACTGTTCTCTCCGTATGTTATCTGCCTGCTCAGAAACTCCTTATTTTCAAGAAACCATTGCCAGTTGTTTCACTATTTTGAGCAACAGTTTCGCCAAAGTGGCTGTTGAAAACGGTATGGAAGAAAGTCTTGCCAAAACAAAAGCACAAGAGGCAGTTATCAATATACAGGGTTCGCTGGTGCTGTCAAGAGCGATGAAAGATAATAACATTTTTCAGACCAGTATCGCCGGAATCCCACATCTTCTTGGGTTATCGTAAAATAAAAATATTAAAAAATTTTTATTTTACCGATCGTTCGGTAAATTTGTTTGTTATTTCATTCAATCTATTTCTTAGGGCAATTATTACAAACAAATTTTATCTTCGCCTTTTGAAATTTTATGAGTAACCAATAAGCTAATATTTTAATCAATCGAGTTCGGAAATGAAGATTAATAAAGAATTGAACCGGGTGGTAATTACAGGCCTCGGGGCTTTAACACCAATCGGAAACAACGTAGATGATTTTTGGAAATCATTGATTAACGGTGTTAGTGGTTCAGCGAATATTACAAAATTTGATACTACACATTTTAAAACAAAATTTGCCTGCGAGCTTAAAGGTATTAACGCGCAGGATTTTTTTGAGAGAAATGAAGCCAGAAAATACGATCCTTTCACACAATATGCATTAATAGCTGTCGAGGAAGCTGTTAAAAATGCAAATATCAATTTTGAAACTTTAAACAGAAACAGGATAGGTGTGATCTGGGGAAGTGGCAACGGCGGTATCCAGACATTCCAGGAGCAGGTTTCAGAATTTGCAAAAGGAAACGGGACACCACGTTTCAATCCATATTTTATTCCAAAGATGATTGTAGATATCGCCTCCGGGGTTATTTCTATTAAATATGGTCTGCGTGGCCCGAATTTCACGACGGTTTCGGCCTGTGCGAGTTCCAATACGGCCATTATCGATGCATTTAATTATATCCGTTGGGGAAAAGCAGACATGATCATCACCGGCGGATCAGAGGCACCTATCAACGAGACTTCGATTGGTGGTTTTAACGCCTCGAAAGCTTTGTCAACTTTTAATGAAGATCCTGCAAAAGCTTCACGTCCGTTTGATATAAACCGTGATGGTTTTGTGATGGGTGAAGGGGCGGGAGCGTTGGTCCTGGAAAGTTATGAGCATGCTGTTAGACGTGGTGCCCCCATTTTAGGTGAAGTAGTTGGCGGTGGAATGGCAGCCGACGCCTACCACCTTACCGGTACGCATCCGGAAGGGGAAGGTGCCTATCTGGGAATTCTGGAAGCACTTGCTGAGGCTAATTTGCAGCCAGGCGAAATAGATTATCTTAACGTTCACGCCACGTCGACGCCGATGGGTGATGCAAGCGAGTTGAAATCCGTTGAGAGAGTTTTTGGTTTTAATTCCGGTATGAATATCAGTGCAACCAAGTCGATGACCGGTCACTTGCTTGGTGGTGCAGGAGCTGTTGAGGCTATTGCCTGTATTATGGCTACGATCCACGATATCGTTCCGCCTACAATAAATACTGTGGAAATTGAGCCTGAGCTTGAAGGAAAATTTAATCTTACGCTGGGCACGGCGCAGAAAAGAACGGTTAATTATGCCATGAGTAACACATTCGGTTTTGGTGGACATATAGCCACTAGTGTTTTCAAAAAATTTGTAGAATAACGTAATCAAATACCAGATTTAGTTACCAGAGAAAATGAATGTTCGGATGCAGAATTCTTCCCTGCCCGGCATTCATTTTTTGGTTTTGAGATAGTTCATCTATGCTTTTTTTGGTAAAAATTCCTTCATAACATTCTTATTATGAGTGTATTGTATATTTATTTTGGTATCAGTAATTGTAAAATAGATTAATTTAAAGCGCATGTAGTAACTCTTTGTTACAGGTATTATTTACCATATTGGCATAATTTTTTCTGTGGAATAAGAAATGTTTTTTACACCTTCTAATTATTATCACATGAAAAAATTATCATTAACTCTAATGATGCTTTGCGCAGTTACTACATTTACATTTGCGCAATCTTTTAGTTTTGGTCCGAAAGTCGGAGTCAATGTCAGCAATTACACAGGAGGAAATATTGAATCGGATGCGCTTGTAGGTTTTCATCTGGGCGGGATTCTACAATTTGGAATAGGTCAGCATTTTGCAATTCAGCCGGAGGTACTTTTTTCAACGCAAGGTGCAAAATTAAATAACGGTAATCTGGATGGTGTAAAGTACAAGACAAATTATGTAGGAGTTCCGGTCATGTTTAAGTTAAAAACAACAGGTGGATTTTATATCGAAGCAGGTCCGCAATTTTCATTTCGCACAAGTGAGGATATACCAAATCAGACATTCGATCACTTCGCAAAAAATCTTGATCTGGCAGCAGCGGCAGGTCTGGGTTATCAATCACCGATAGGACTTGGCATTGGTGCCCGTTACATTGCAGGTTTGTCAAAAGTTGGAGATTTCTCGGGAAACAATATTGATCCAAATTTTAAAAGCAGCGTAATCCAGGTAAGTTTGTTCTGGGCAATTCCAGTGATCAAGTAAACAAAGGATATTAATTTTTGTACTAAAAGTGGGCACTTTGTCCACTTTTTTGTTTTAGACAGGGCCGGTTTTTTTTGCAGAGTGTATGAAAAATAAAAAGCCTTGACATCATCAAGGCCCTTTTGCTCATTTTAACCCTCCTCTACACTTGTAAAATAAGTAATGTAAAAGTAGAGCAGTATTTTTAATAAACAAAGAAAAACATAGAATTAATATTACAAATTAGTAAAATTAATTCTATGTTAATCGTGAATATGCACCTCTCAGCGGGTATCATTCACTTGATTCTTGTTCGTTATCTGATTTCGACTCCCACAGGTTGCCAATATTATTATTGACCGGTTAATAAAAAATTTTAAAAATTTAACAATTGTATAACCGGTGGTATGATATTTTCATCCGAATGTTTAATACCAAGAATAAATTCGACGTTAAGAGAGCTGTTATAAGGGGTGAACTTGAACATAAAACCTTATATCATGATGTTTAATCCTAAGTACATTAAAGACGATTGGGTAAAAAAACGTGGCAGTAGCCAGTTAATGCAAATTGAAGAATATCAAACAGAAATGACAGAGGGGGTGACAATGGGGTGGGGGATAAAAACCGCACCAAGAAAATACAATGGTAAGGTTTGGTGCAGCTGGGTTAATAAAAATAACGCGCTGGTTACTGAACCTTTTAATGAAGCAGATCTGGAACCGGTAAAATGGCCCGAGGCCACGATGAAGGTTAAGCAATAGGTAAAATTTTAATGTAATTATATCAGTAAATACTTTAATTTAAGGTGTTTACTGATATAATTACATTAACCTAAATGTTTGGCTTCATGCGTATATATTTTAACGTTGCCGTTTTCATCGTTTTACTTGCCAATATTGCATTGGCGGAGGGAGCAAAAACACTGGCCATAGGTTCGGCTGCACCTGACTTTCATCTTAAAGGTGTTGATGACAAGATTTACTCTTTGAAAAGTTTTGCAGAATCTCCTGTTCTGGCTATCGTATTTTCATGCAACCATTGTCCCACAGCGCAAGCTTATGAGGACAGGATCAAAGCGCTGGCCACTGAATTTAAGGCTCAGAAAGTAGCCGTGGTTGTTATATCTTCCAATGATCCCAAAGCAATCAGGCTGGATGAGCTGGGTTACACAGATATGAGCGACACATTCAACGAAATGAAGTTACGGGCCAAGGACAAAGGATATAATTTTCCATATCTGTATGATGGAGATGATCAGGCCACCGCGCTCGCTTATGGACCCGTTGCTACTCCACATATTTTTATTTTTGACAAAGAACGTAAGCTTCGTTACAATGGCAGAATTGACGATGTTGAAAAACCGACCGGAACGCCAAAAAACAAAGATGCATACAATGCCATTCAGGAATTAGTAAGTAACAAACCAGTGAGCGTGCCTACAACCAAGACCTTTGGCTGTTCCATGAAATGGATTACCAAAGAGCATGGCGTTCAGGATGAGGAGGCGGCCTGGGCGAAAGAACCCGTAAGTATTGAGACGATCGATGAAGCTGGTCTGAAAGAACTCATTTCAAATAAAACGGATAAACTCCGGCTAATTAATGTCTGGGCAACCTGGTGTGGCCCTTGCGTAACCGAATTTCCGGATTTCATGCAGATGCATCATATGTACCGAAACCGCGATTTTGAATTTGTTTCTGTGAGCGCGGACAATCCTGACAAAAAGGAAAAGGCGCTTAAATTTCTTCAGGGAAAGCGGGCTTCAAACAAAAACTACATTTTTAGTATAGAAGATAAATACAAATTGATCGAGTCGATTGACCCCAACTGGCAGGGAGCATTGCCTTACACTATTCTGGTGGAGCCAGGTGGGAAAATAGTATATGCGAAGCAGGGGCCAATTGATCCAAAAATGATGAAAAGGACAATTGTTGAGAACAAATATATCGGTCGTTTTTACTGAAATAATCTAATTTGTTAATCAAAATTGAAAGCCGCTTCGAAAGCGGCTTTTTTTATTTTTTAAAATTAAATTTCAAAAAAATAATACCTAAACCTTTTATCGTACGAAAATTTTCCTACCTTTGAAATGTGATCAGTAAATAACTTTTTTTTATGGAGCCAACTAAATCGGAGTTAGAAATATTGCAAGTGTTGTGGCAGCATGGACCGTCGACAGTTCGTTTTGTTAATGACAAATTAAATGAAGAGAAACGGGCCGTTCAATATTCCTCCACTTTGAAGCTCATGCAGATCATGGCTGAAAAGGGTATTGTGAAACGTGACGAAACCAGCATGAAACATGTGTACAGTCCGGCAGAGGAAGAAGACAAGACAAAAAATGTTTTGCTGAAAAAATTTGTGGATACGATGTACAAAGGTTCTGCAAGCAGCTTGGTCATGCAGCTTTTTGGTAACAAATATTCTTCGCAGGAGGACTTACAGGAAATCAGGGATTTTCTGAAAAAATTGGATTAGCAACCGAAGTTTAACTTATTAGCCATGAAATTTTTCATTCAGGATTCCGGATTTATTTCTGTAATTATTCAGTCTATATGCCGCACATTGCTCCATTCTGTCTGGCAGGGACTCATTCTTGCAGTGGTTACAGGGATTATTTTAGCGAGTACCAGAAAGTCAAAACCGGCACTGCGCTACAATCTTTTGTCGCTCTCTCTTTTGGTATTTGTAATAGCCGCCACCTTTACATTTTATAAAGCATTTGATCAGCAAACGAAGATTAAATCAGCTTCCTCCGCAATCACTTTTGAAACAGTTAACCCATCGCCGCCTTTACTGAAAACATCTTTTCAACCACTTAGGAAACTCACAAATCCAGAAAATATTGAACGATTTCTAGATCATTTCCTGAAAGAAAACGCAACAATTCTGGTGGCAATCTGGCTTTTGATTTTTAGTTTAAAATCACTGAAAGCGTTGGGTGGACTTTTATATATCAATCAACTCAAATGCGGGCAAAACGTAGTTCCGGATCAGGTTTGGATAAGGTCGATAAAAAAATTGGCTGCCAAACTTAATTTACATAAAAGCATACAACTGCTGGAATCCGAAAAGGTTTTAGTGCCAATGGTAGCCGGGATTTTAAAACCAGTAATTTTCGTTCCCGTCGGGTTTTTTATCCATCTGCCAGCTACACAGATTGAAGCAATTTTACTTCACGAACTTGCTCATATAAAACGCAGGGATTATGTCGTAAATCTGATCCAGAATTTTTGTGAAAATATATTCTTTTTCAACCTTGCCGTACTTTGGATTTCATCTTTGATCAGGGAAGAAAGAGAACATTGCTGCGATGAAATTGCAATATCTGCGATGGAAAACCGGACTTCCTTTATTGAGGCACTGCTGTCATATCAGGAATATAAATTATCCGATCAGTCGCTCGCTATGGCATTTCCCGGAAAGCGGAATTTCCTGCTTGATAGAATAAAACGCATTATCTATAAACATAATAAACCGTTAAACGCCATGGAAAAAATATTTGTAACAGCCAGTTTAATTACTGCCACTTTGATGACTGCCGCTTTCTCGACAGCCGTAAAAAAGGATATTGAATTGCTTAAACCGAAGCTGGAAAGAGTTTTAGAAGTTACCCGGCCTACATCCACTTCGCTTCCGGTTAGCAGGGAAGATACTTTGCCCAAGAATCACCAGAGCCGTGTTCATATTGAATCTGGTAACAGCTCGATTGAGACAACAAAAAATAACCAACGTTATCAGATAGAAAATGTCAACGGGAAAATTACTTCATTAAAAATAGACGGACAGCAAATTTCGGATGACAAAATCTCAGCTTATAAAGATGAAATTGATGAGATTATGCTAGACATAAAAAAGGCTCACGAAGAGGCAGAGATTGCCAGAGGGGAGGCGGATAAATCAAGAGCGCAGGCGGAAGTGTTGAGAAAGGAAGCGGATGCGCATAGAAAAGAGGCTGAAAAAATGAGAGAATCTGCTGAAAAAATGCGTTCGGAGGCAGAGCAGTTCCGTCTTGTAGCCGATGCAAGTAGAAAACAGGCAGACGAAGCCAGGAAATCCGGTGAGGCAAACAGACTTGAAGGTGATAAACTAAGAGAGGCTGCGGGGAAATTAAGGGAAGAGGCGGAAGTTATTCGTCTGAACGCTGATAATATTAGAAAAGGTGCTGACGAAGTCAGGAAGCAGGCCGACATTTCAAGAAAGGAAGCAGATAAGTCCAGAGTGGTTTATGAGAAAATACAGAGCGGGCTTATTGAAGATTTGACGAAAGAAGGTGTGATAAAAAGCAATTCAGATCTTTCTTATAAATTGAATAGTGAAGAACTGATTGTAAACGGAGTTAAACAGCCTGCGTCATTACATCAGAAAATGAAGGCTAAATATGTACAGGGGCCGGGCTGGGAAATGGTTTATAATTTCAATAAGAAAACAGGTGTTGTTATTATAAAATAAGAAAATGGATTTACGTTTCATGTAGTTGAAATTCCGGAATTTGAAAAGTTATCATTACAAATGCCTGCCAGAAAATAATTTTGGCAGGCATTATTATTTTATTATGCTCTGTGCAGTAAAATACAGATTGATGTTGTTTTTAATAAGACAATATCCCGAACCGTTGCCTTATGTACAGAAGAACCTTTATAAAAAATACCGGACTGATCACTGCGCTTGGAATGGTAGCTCCTGAAACATTTGCCTTTTCAGAATCTAAAAATAAACTTCCGAAATGGAAAGGTTTTAATCTGCTCGATTTTTTCTCGCCTGATCCTAAACCAGATCGACGTCTTACAGCAGAAGAGCATTTTAAATGGATGCATGACTGGGGTTTTGATTTTGTCAGGTTGCCGATGGCCTATCCTTCTTATATCAAATTTGACAGGAGCAAAAATATTACGGCGGCTGAGGTATATAACATTGATGAGCAAGCTGTTGAAAAAGTTGAAAAACTGGTTTTTCTCGCACATAAATATAAAATGCACGTTAGTCTGAATCTTCACCGAGCTCCCGGCTATTGCGTGAATGCGGGTTTTCATGAACCTTACAACCTTTGGACGGATCAGGAAGCGTTGGATGCATTTTGCTTTCACTGGAATATGTGGGCCAAACGGTTTAAAAATACTTCTTCAAAACGCATCAGTTTTGATTTGTTGAACGAGCCAAGTTTGCGTGAGGATATGAACGATCAGCTTTCCAAAAGAAGCTCGGTCCCGGGTGCGGTTTATCGGAAAGTGGCGATTGCAGCTTCTGATGCGATCAGAAAGGAAAATCCAAAACACTTAATCATTGCAGATGGAAATGATGTCGGATCAAGCGTGATTCCTGAAATTGCTGATCTTGATATTGGCCAGAGTTGTCGAGGATATCATCCGGGAATTATTTCCCATTACAAAGCACCCTGGGCAAACAAAGATCCGGAACATTTGCCAGAGCCAAAATGGCCAGGACAGGTGGGGAATCAATATTTAAGTCGGGAAATGTTGGAAAAATATTATAAACCGTGGATTGATCTTGTAAATCAGGGAGTAGGTGTGCATTGCGGTGAGTGTGGAAGCTGGAATAAAACCCCGCACGATGTGTTTCTGGCCTGGTTTGGAGATGTGCTGGATATTTTAACGAGTAATGGAATTGGTTTTTCGCTCTGGGAATTTATAGGCGATTTCGGCGTATTGGATTCTAAACGGACGGATGTGGCTTATGAAGATTTTCACGGCCATAAGCTGGACAGAAAGTTATTGAATTTGATGTTGAAATATTAAAAAGGCTGTCGGCTATCAGTAATCAGCGTTTTTTACGTAAAGCTTATTGCTGATAGCCGACGAATTGTCAATAAAAGAATTGTTCAGATACGATCTGACCGTTTTCAATTTTGTATAACATAATCTGATTAAGCTGTATTCTTCCGAAGCCCGTTAGCGTAATATCGGTTTCTCTTCCCACTGCAAAATGATCTCCGCCAACCACGGGCTCAGTGGTTTTTGCACCGTGAAAACCTTCAATTTTTGCAATAAAATCTTCCCCTTTTTTTCGAACCGCAGCACGCCCTTCTGCATATTTCAGGTAGGGAGAATTTTCCGGGTCTATACTTTTAATATCATCCGAAAAAAGCTCATCCTGAATTTCAAACCATTTTTCCTGTTTCGCAAGTTCATTGAAACGAGCTGCAATTTCCTCCGTTGTTCTGCCGGTTGCTGACATAGCCATTTTATCCTTAGTTTAGATCTTATAGAATTTATTCACTGAATTTAGAACTTCCAAATTGAATTCTGGTAATATTGTTATGAATTGACCATTAAAATACAAAAACAAAATTATTGCAGGAGTATTTATAACAGCAGGTGCAGAATGGACTTTGTTAAGGGGTGTTTTGGCCAAATTTCTCACATAGAAATATGTATTAATTTTACGATTACATTTATTTACACAATAATTTTTTCAAAATCCCAACACATTGTTCCAATTCATCAATTGTTGATGAAGCAAAACCTAACCGTGTTGCATTTCGAATAATGTCTGAAGTATTGTTTTCTGATCCGTCTGAGAAAAATAATTCTTTTTGTAAAGCTTTATTCGCCAAATCTTTAAGGTTGATCTGTTTATCAAATTCTGTCCATACAGCCATTCCGCCATCTGGTTTTTGAAAATGAAGATGGTCACCTAATTCCGTTTTCAGAAGATCACAAAAATAATCTCTTCTGCTGCGATATGTTCTTAAAGATTTACGAAGGTGACGCTGAATAATGCCGTTTTGTAATAACTCAGCTATGGCATTTTCGAGCATCGTATCTCCCTGACGGTCAATAATCCTGCGCAGCTGTGCCAGATAGCTGATTACATTTTCAGATCCTACCAGATAACCAACCCTGAAAGCAGGTGAAATAGCTTTCGTAAAGGAGCCGCAATATAAAACCATCCCAGAACGGTCTGCGCCTGCAAGCGGGAGCAAGGGTTTGCTTAAATAGTGAAAGTCATAATCATAGTCATCCTCGAAAATAATAAATCCATACTTTTCTGACAGATTTAGCAAGTTCATCCTGCGGTCGGCGCGCAGGGCTACGGTGGTTGGATAATGGTGATGCGAAGTTACGTAAACCATCCTGATCGCTTGTTTCTGGCAGATTTTCTCCAGATATTCTACGTCAATACCAAATTCATCAACCGGGATTTTTATCACATTTGCACCGGCCTGCAAAAAATTGACAGACGCGCTGGACCAGCTCAGTTCTCCCAAAATCACGGAATCGCCTTTTTTGAGCAGTGCGGTACTGGCAAGATAAAGTCCCATTACAGTCCCGCGAGTGATCAGAATGTTTTCTGATGAGGTTTTTAGTCCTCTTGATTCATTTAAATATGCCGACAACTCTTTTCTCAGCCAATACGATCCGGCCGTATCACCATAGCCAAGTTTCTGATAAGAATTTCCGGTTAAAAGTTGGGTGCGGTACGCACGTGACAGATCTTCCAAAGGAGCAAGTCTGGGATCCGGGAAACCATCATCCAGATGCAGTCTTATATTATTTTTAATTACCGGTCTTTTTAAATGGGGTTTTTGGTCAAATACAAAACCTGATATCTTACTTGAATCATTTTTTTCAAAGGGCTTGTCCAGAGCAGCTTGCAACCTTATTTCGGGGAAATGGGCCGCGACAAAAGTGCCGTTTCCAATTCTGCTTTCCAGCCAGCCCTGAGCCAGCAATTCTTCATAGGCTCGGACAACCGTTTTACGATGTATGCTTAAAGTTTCAGCCAATTGTCTGCTGCTGGGCAACTGGTATCCGGCTTGTAAAAATCCATTTCTGATTAATTCCATCAACTGATTGGCAATCTGTATGTAAACTGGATGTCTGGAATTTTTATCTGTCGTTATCAGAGAAGAAAGTGGCTGCATGAGTGGACTACCAAATTTATTATAATTGGATGATAACAGTAATCCAATTATCCGACAAATTTGTAAAAAAACAAAATATGTCAGCACCGAAATCTAAAATTATTCCGAGCCGTTCGGCAAAACGGGCTCATTTTGATCCTGAATCCATTTATCCGATTCTTGATGAAGCACTTTTTTGTACCATTAGTTATGCGGTTGATAATCAGCCGTTTTCAATTCCTACTTCTTTTGTCCGCTATGAAAATAAAATCTACATTCATGGATCCGTGGGAAGTCATTTTATGAGGGAAATTGAAAAAGGAATTCCGGTTTGCATAACGGTTATGCTTGTCGACGCACTTGTGGTAGCAAAATCAGCTTTCAGCCATTCGGTAAATTACAGATCAGTAGTCATATTTGCGCAAGCCGAAGTAATAGATAATATAGAATTGAAAATCGCATCGTTTGAATGGCTGACAAATAAGATTGTTCCGGGAAGCTGGGATTATCTTCGTCCGGTAAAGTTAAATGAAGTAAAGAAAACTACCGCGCTGGCCTTTGCATTGGATGAGGCGTCTGCCAAAATAAGGACCGGTATGCCAATTGATGAAGAGGAAGATCAGGATTTGCCAATTTGGTCTGGCCTTATACCTTTAAAAACAAGTCGTTTGAAGCCATTGAGCGATAGTTCCAGTGAAAATATTCCATTGCCGGAGCATCTGCTCCAACCAGAATAGTCAGGCCGCAAGCACTATTCGAATACGTTCATCAGGGTCCTTCACCGGATCTTGGTGGACGTTTTATTTTGACTGAATCCAAATGCGGTAATCCTTTGTTTAAAATAGCAAAATTTTAAGTTTTTGTTCTTTCTTTGTTATCTTGTAGAATTGATTCGACCCAGCATGAACAAATTAGAGCAAGCCTTCACCCTTTTTGACAATTATAATAAGCTTTCACCGGAGCGGGTCACGTGGAATGGAGAAGTGTTTCCCTCAGAATATTTTTATGCGTTAAAGTTATATGATTGGGTAAATAAACTTGAACCAGATGCACCGGAAGCACTATTGCTTGCTTCAAGAAGTCAGCATATCGGGCGATGGGAAATAGCAAGAAAATCTTATCCCGATGGCCGCGTCGGTTATCTGAAATGGAGAAGCGATCTGGCCAGGTTTCATGCGCAAAAATCTTCTGAGTTGCTTTTAGAAGCCGGATTTGATGAGACTGTCATTGACAGGGTAAAACAAATTATACTAAAACAGAGAATAAAAGCAGACAAGGATGTCCAGACAATGGAAAATGCGCTTTGTCTTGTTTTTCTTGAATTTCAGTTTGATGATTTGATCCAGAAATTGAGTGAGGAAAAAATGATCGACATTTTGCAGAAAACCTGGGGCAAAATGAGTCTTCCCGGACAGGAAGCTGCGCTGGCTATTCAATATAGTGAAGAGGGGAGCGCACTTTTGAAAAAAGCACTAAACGCTGGTTGAGACATAGGAATAGTGAAACACGTATGCTTTAAACAAAAATGAAAGCAAGCTTTGGGAATGAATCATTAGAAATGGTAATATCCGGTATTGACGCCGGGATATGGGATTGGGATATGATTACCGGCCAGCAAATCTGGTCAGACAGGATATATACAATTTTGGGATACGAGCCGGGTGAGTTAGAGCCATGTTATCATACATTTTTGGATATACTGGTTCATCCGGAAGATCGTGAGATTGTAGAAAAAGGTATTGACGAACAATTGAAAAATCATGTTCCTTACAAAGTAGAAATCCGATTAAAAACCAAAGCAAACGAGTTCAGATATTTTCAATGTTCGGGTATAGCTAAATTCGTCGATGGAAAGGCCGTGAGAATGGCTGGCTCCATTAATGATATACAGCATCGTAAATTTCTGGAAGAAAAGCTTTCACAAAATGAACAAAAAAACCAGAAACTTGCTGATGAAAAGCTTCGTGTTATTTTTCAATATTCAACAGACGCTCATTTACTCTTTGACGAAACCGGCATAGTAGATTGTAACGAAGCGGCAATCAAGATGCTTAAATGCAAAAATAAATCTGATTTACTGTCTTACCACCCCGCCATTTTCTCTCCGGAATTTCAGCCAGACGGCAGACGTTCTGATGAAAAATCCATAGAAATGGACAAAATCGCCTACGAAACGGGATATCATCAGTTTGAGTGGATTCATAAAAAGATTGGTGGTGAAGAATTTCCGGTTGAGGTTACCCTTAATCCGGTTAGCGTTGCCGGGAAACTGGTTTTGCTTGTCGTTTGGCATGATATCACTGAAAGAAAACTTGCTGAGGAATTAATAAGAAGGAATGAAGCCATGCTGGCAGAATCCCAGGAGCTGACACACAGTGGGAGCTGGGAAGCGGATCTGGTGACAGGGAAAAATTACTGGTCGGCTGAAACATTCCGGATTTTTGGAATGGAGCCTACTGATACAGCACCCAGGACAAGAGAATTTACCAAAAAAATACATCCGGAAGATCGCGATCTGTACCGTACTCAGATTCAAAAAGCTGTCAATGAAAAGATATCATCCAGCTTCGATTTGCGCATTGTGCTTCCTGGCGGTCAGGTAAAATATATTCATGCAATAGGTAGAGCAGGAACTGATAAAGCTGGAAATGTTGTAAAACTCTACGGCGCAATTCTTGATATTGATGAACACAAAAAAGCGGAACGCGAGCTGGTTCAGGCAAAAGAAGAAGCGGAGATGGCTGCCACGGCAAAATCTCAGTTTTTGTCTACCATGAGCCATGAAATCCGGACGCCAATGAATGCGGTGATCGGGTTTACGCATTTGCTTTTACAGCAAAATCCCCGTCCTGAACAAATGGAATATTTGAATATTCTGAAATTCTCAGCTGAAAATCTCCTCGTTTTAATAAACGATATTCTTGATTTCAGTAAAATAGAGGCTGGGAAAATTGAATTTGAAGAGGTGGATTTCAACATTCATAATCTCGTCGAGAATATCAGGCTTGGAATGGTGCATAAAGCAAAGGAAAAAGGTATCCAGCTTAAACTGATGATCGACAGTGATTTGAATCGGGCAGTTATGGGCGATCCGGTGCGCATGGGGCAGATCCTTACTAACCTCATCAGCAATGCGGTTAAATTTACGGATGACGGAAAAGTTATAATTTCTGCGTCCCTGGCCAGTCAGAATAAGGATCATGTTGTCGTTGATTTTGAAATCTCGGATACCGGTATAGGCATAGCGTCAGACAAAATTGATAACATTTTTGAAAGTTTTACACAGGCAAGTTCAGATACAACAAGGAAGTTCGGAGGTTCAGGATTGGGCCTGACGATCACAAAAAGACTTCTCGAATTGCAGGGAAGTAAAATTGAGGTTCGGAGTACGATCGGTAAAGGCTCTGTTTTCTTTTTTAGTATGCGTTTCAAGACCAGTACGAAACAACTGCTGGAACAGGCAAAAGCAGATCTTCCTAAAATTAAAAGTTTAAAGGGTACGAAAATACTAATTGCCGAAGACAATCACATCAACGTAATTCTTGCAAAACAGTTTTTTAAACAATGGGATGTTGAATGCGATGTGGCAGAAAATGGCCTTCTGGCTTTTGAGCTTGTGCAAACCAATGACTATGATATGGTTCTCATGGACCTTCAGATGCCCGAGATGGATGGTTATGAAACAACAGCGAAAATTAGAAAGCTGGATGGTGCCAAATTTGCAAATTTACCCATTATTGCACTTACGGCCTCTGCTATGCTTGATGTAAAAGACAAGGCGTTTGACGTAGGTATGAATGACTATTTGAGCAAACCTTTCAACCCAAACGAATTGTATTCAAAAATCGCTTATTACAAGCAATCTTCAAATTGATACAGTAATTTATATTTTGCATTTTTTGTAGAAATACTTGTAGTGTCAGGATTTGATAACTTCTTAGCGAAAAGTCAGCGAAAAAATATTTTCTTCATTGCACAATAATTACTACCTACATTTAGGTAACGAAGCTAATTATACGTTTTTTTAGTAGATGTGCCTTTTTAGCCTTGAATCGCCACTTTTAGTTCGTATTATGAATTTTATTTGTCGTATTTTGGTGATTGTAGCTATTGTTCGTAATTTTACTAAGCAATTTTTCGACAAGAATATTGTAGATCATATTACAAATTAGTTGCGAAATAAGTTTATATTCGCTCTATCCAAACCCTCGGCAGATTCAATACTTCAAATTTTGAATAAAGCACAGAATCGTAAAGAATATTTCAAAACTGAACTGCTGATTTCTAACCAGCTGGGAATTGTATTTGTGCCCAGGAACATACACGCATTATATAAAATCGATAGTTACGTATATCCTATTTTACTCAACATATGAACCCACGGAAAACTCTACTGGTAATGGATGATGAACCAAGTATTTGCAAGATACTGGAACATTTTCTGAAAAAAGACTTCAATGTATTTGTCAAAAGTGACGGTGCCGAAGGTATGCTTTGGCTTGAAGAAGGCAATGAGGTTGATTTGATTATTGCAGATCTGCAAATGCCAAATCTGAATGGAAAAGAGTTTTTAAAAATTGCCCGGGCGAGTAATCTGTATGCTGATATTCCTGTAATTATTCTATCAGGGTCTGATGAAAGCAGTGAACGGATACAGTGCCTGAATCTTGGCGCAGATGACTTTATGGTTAAGCCTTTTAATCCTGTTGAAGTCCAGGCCAAGGTTAATGCAATTTTGAGACGTAGCAAAAGATATTCCTGATACTATAAATCTACATTAGCATGATGGAGTGGACAAGCCAGTCTGACGGAACTTCGGTTGATTCGAAGGTACCGCCTACTTCTCAATACCGTATAGCTTATTTGAGCAAAGATTTTGAACAATATCTTTGGTTTTCAGCCAACTACGGTAGTTTTTTACAAATTGAATATTTCGAGGATAAAGAGGAACTGCTAAAAGCCCTGCAGGAATATTTTCCGGCAGATGCAATCCTGGCGCACGTTAGGAGCGGGGCTTGGGAATTGCTTGACCAGGTTCGCAGCAGTCCCGGCTTTGGCAATATTCCATTTGTAGTTTTGGTGGACAACTTAAATCAGGCCGTAATTCGCAATGCGAAGGCAAAAAGGGCTGATGACATTTTCCCAGCAGATTTTACAGAAGGTGATATTCTTACAAGGCTTCGATATTTTACAAAGCGCCAGTGGTATGTGGCCAGTAAAGCCTCGAAAAAAATACAGTCAGAAGAGCAGCGCACACCGTTCTGGAAACGTGCGATCGATGTGATCTCCACCGGTGGAGCCGTGATTTTGCTCTCACCAATTTTTATCCTAGTTGCAATTCTTATTCGTCTTGATTCAAAAGGTCCTGTTTTTTACAAATCGAAGAGGGTAGGTGCGGGATACAAAATTTTCGACCTGTACAAATTCAGGACTATGCGTACAGATGCTGACCAGATGATTAGAAAAATGGCAGCATTAAATATGTACAACGCAAAACCTGCGGAACAGGAAGTGAAATCTGAAAATTCAAATTTCTGCGAAGAATGTAATAGCGGAGGCTTTTGTAACCGACGTTTGTTTTTGGATGGTAAAGAGATATGTGAAAAGGTTTACCAAAACCAAAAAGAACAAAAAGCGGCATTCATGAAGTTTCAGAATGATCCGCGGATTACAAGAATTGGTAATTTCCTGAGAAATACCAGTCTGGACGAACTCCCGCAGCTTATCAATATATTAAAAGGTGATATGTCACTTGTTGGCAATCGTCCTTTGCCATTATACGAAGCTGAAAAATTAACGACCGACCACGCTATTTTGCGCTTCGCCGGTCCGGCTGGATTAACCGGTCTTTGGCAGGTGACAAAACGTGGAAAAGGAAAATCGGATATGTCAGAAGAAGAAAGAACAGAACTTGACATTACATATGCCAAAAACTTCTCTTTCAAAATGGATCTGAAAATTATCCTGATGACTTTCCCGGCCTTGTTCCAGTCTGAAAACGTTTAATTTGAGTTAATCAGTAAGTTATCGGCATTATAATACTCACTATGTCAGATGGTCTTAATCCATTGATTTTGCGCCTCATCAAATCTTTTGATCACGCGGGAAGGATTTCCAACGGCAACGGAATAGGGCGGAATGTTCTTGGTTACTACGGCGCCAGCCGCCACCACAGAATGTTTGCCGATTGTTACGCCGGCAGTAATAACAGTATTGGCACCTATCCAGCAGTCATCTTCAATGACAATCGGAGCAACACTAACACCCTGCTGGTGAATAGGTTTTGTGACATCCTGATAATTATGATTAAGTCCGCTCGCAACAATGTTCTGGGCCAGAATGACATTGTTACCAATTGTGACCGGACCAATGATTACATTTCCCATGCCAATCAAAGAATTATTTCCGATATGAACGTCTCCAACACCATTATTAATCGTGCTGAAATCTTCAATCGCAGAATTGTCTCCGATTGAAAATGGGTTGAAAGGTACTACGTCCATTCTGACACGTCGGCGAATAATCACACCGTTTCCCTTTTTATGATAAAACGGATTTAAAAATAGCCTGACCCAAAGACGCGGACGAGCCTGATTAGTTGGAATAAGAAGCCAGTGAATAAATTTTTTAAGCTTAGGATTGCCCTTGATTTGATCGGAAACTGACATAATAGAAGGTTTATTTGGGAACGTTGAGTTATAAATGATCTGACTAAAAGCAAAAGTAGTTTTTAATAATATATTTTTTTCAAAAATTAATGCAGATGAAATACGCAGTGTTTTTGGTTTTTTTCTTTTTAATAATGCAAAGCGTACATGCGCAGGAATCTCTGAGCAGAGATATCTCGTATGAATATCTGGACAAACTTGTTGCTACTTGCAAGACGAATTATCCTAAAAATAAAATATTTGACACGCGTATTTCCATAGCGGAATATGGCATTAAGAAGGCCAAATTATCTTACTTCGATATTTTTTCTGCGGGTTATTTATACAGTCCGAATAGCAGCAACGGAACCGCAGGTGCTGCCAGTTTCTTAGGAGGATATCAACTGGGTTTTTTCGCAAACATTGGTTCGCTTTTACAAAAACCAAGTGTTATCAAACAAGCAAAAGGAGAGTTGGCCACTGCTGAGTTTGAAAAGTTAACGAATGATCTCAATGTTGAAGCGGAAGTTAAGAAGCGGTATTTTACTTATCTACAAAAGATTGCGGTGCTGAGATTGAAAAACGAAGCTTTGCTTGATGTTTTAAGTATGCTGGCAAGTGTAAAACATAAGTTTGAAAAAGGGGAAGAAACTCTTGAAAACTATAATGAAGTGTTGATGATGCAATCGGCACATTCACAAAATATTATTATTGCTGAAAGTGAAGTTTTAATCGCAAAAAGCTCACTGGAAGAATTGTTGGGACAAAAACTTGAAAATATAAAATGAGTGAATTTTTACAGTTTATAAGATTATTGCAAAGAAACAAGCTTACATTAATTCTGGTACCCATAATTACTGTTATAGTAAGCTATTTTCTCGTACAGGGACTACCCGACACCTACAAAACACACGCCAGAATAGCAACCGGGCTGGTAGACAAAACTGATCAGGTAATCACCAAATCCAAAGACGAACAGGATTCAGAGATTGCCAGGAAATTTGAAAGCCTCATGCAAATGATGAAGCTTAAAAAGATCATGGATCAGGTATCATACCGTCTGATTCTGAACGATCTTAAAAGTGTAAAAGATTCGACGTGGCGTGCTCCCGTGAAAGAGCTAAAGAATATGTCCAAGGCAGATAAGGCAAAGGCAATTGCCTTAATTACAAGTAAATACAGAAAAAGAGAGGAGCTGGTTTTGTCAAATCCCTATGAAAACAGTTTAAACAAAATAATTGTGGACATGGGTTATGATGCGGATGCCATAAGAGAAAAACTGACAATTTACAGGACTGGGGCGGGCGACTATATCAACATCGATTACGAAGCCGAAAATCCTGATCTGGCGGCGTTTGTAGTTAATACGCTGTGTAAGGAATTTATAGCTTCTAATTCATCAAGAATCGTTGAAAATAGTAGGAAAACGATTGATTTTCTTCAAAAATTTCTTGAACAAAAACAGATTGCCCTTAATGGCCGGATGAATACGCTTCGAAATTTTAAAATTCAAAACAGGGTTCTGAATTTAAATGAAATGGCAAAAAGTATCTATGGGCAAATGGCAGATTTTGAAACCCGCAGAGAGGTTGCCGAGAAGGAAATTATTTCTTACACTGCTGCCATTAAAAACATTGACAGCAAATTTGATCCGGCCGACAGGCGGTATTTTGAAAGCGCCCTGGTATCTATCAACAAAGATATTGTAGCGAGTAAGCTTGCGCTGAAAGATCTAAACAACAAGTATGTTGTGAGCAATTTTAATCCTGTTGTTAAACGCAGCTTGGATTCACTGCAAAACAAGCTAACCGAACAGATAGCAGGAGCATCAGATAAATATATCTATAATCCGATGTCAGCCAAGCAGGATTTGGTAACACAAAAACTGACAATGGAAATCTCTCTGGATCTGGCTAAAAATAGCGTCAATTCAATTCAGGGAGAATTGAACAGGCTAAACAGAAAATTTGATGGCCTGGTCCCCAATGAAGCCAGGATACAGGAATACGAAACAGGAATTGATATTGCCAGTAAAGAATATATTGAGGCTTTGCAAAGATACAATGACGCAAGTCTGGAATTCAGCTTTCCGGTATATCTCAATTTAATCGAACGAGCGTTGCCGGGAGAGGTTCAGGCATCTAAAAAAATGGTTTTGATTATCTTGTCAGGAGTGATCAGCTTTACCTTCTGTGTCTTTGTTTTCTTCATCTTGTATTATCTGGACAAATCGATCCGGTATCCTATCCAGTTGGCAAATGCCATGGAAAGACCAGTACTCGGTTATCTTAATAAACTTGAAAGCGATTCTGCGCTGAATCTTTCTGGTGCGGGTGGCTCTAATGAGAAATCACTCTTATTGTATAAAAACCTGATCCGTTCAATCCGTTATGAACTGGATAATGAAATTGAAGATCCGAAGATTATCGCCGTTACAAGTTTGACCAGTGGTGTTGGCAAAACGCCGTTTGTTGTAGGTTTAGCATGGGCATTTTCAAAAATTAATAAGACAGTACTGATCATAGACGGTAATTTTGGCCATCCTGCTATCTCAACTTTAAATCCGGACGCTGACCTTTTTGTCAATTTCTTCAAAAACGAATCAGTAATAAAAGCATCTCCCGGACAAATTACGGTTTTAGGAAACCGCGGCGGTGACTCGTCGCTTCTTGAAATATCGTACGATAAACAAATTCAGGAAAAACTTACTATACTGAAAAGCCGATTTGATGTGATCCTGATCGAAACGGATCCGTTATCACAAATGAATAAAGCAAAAGAATGGATCGCTTATACAGATAAGGTCGTAACAGTTTTTTCCGCCGGACAAACGATTTCCGAGGAGGACGCTTCTAAAATTCAATATTTGGACAGCCTTGACGGAAAATTTGCCGGATGGGTTTTAACTAACACTGGAAGTATGCGCGAACAAGCTGGCAAAGTCCGAAAAACGGTTGAGGCATGAAAATAATTGAATTTTTCTGGTATCTGTTACAGATAGTGATCGGATATAATCTGGTTTTTCCTGTTTTACTATTGCTCATTTACAAGATGAGGGGCAACAAGGAAAATCCCAAAAAAGCTGTTTTATCTGGTTCTCAGGATTATGGGATAATTGTGACTGCCTATGAACAGACTCAGCAGCTGCCGGCAGTTGTTGCCTCGTTGCTGGGATTGAATTATTCAAACTATCATATTTATGTTGTTGCGGATAAGTGCGATATAACCAATCTTCATTTTAATTCAAATAAGGTAACTTTGCTTCGTCCGCCAATTACATTGGGGAGTAATACCCGGTCGCATTTTTATGCAATAAATAATTTTGAAAGACCTCATTCGCATTTAACTATAATTGACAGTGATAATTTAACGGATCCTGAATATTTAAATGAGCTGAATACTTATTTTGATCAGGGTTTTGAAGCGGTACAGGGTGTCAGGCAGGCAAAAAATCTTGACAGTACATATGCTTGCCTGGACGCGGCGCGGGATATTTATTATCACTTTTACGATGGTAAAGTTCTTTTCGGTGCAGGCTCTTCGGCAACTTTGGCGGGTTCAGGTATGGCATTTACAACTTCGCTATACCGGAAATGTTTGGAGCACCTCGATGTTACCGGAGCAGGATTTGATAAAGTTCTTCAGGAGGGCATTGTCAGTAGAGGTTACCGTATAGCATTCTGCGAACGGGCAATAGTTTATGACGAAAAGACGAGTGGAACGGATCAGCTTGTTAACCAAAGAGCGCGTTGGATAAATACCTGGTTTAAATATTTCCGCCTGGGATTCAAACTATTTTTCATGGGTATTACCAATTTCGATAAGAATCAGTTTCTTTTTGGACTTGTGCTGCTCAGGCCACCACTGTTCATCTTCCTTCTTCTGTCACTGTTATTTTTATTCATAAATCTGTTCATGTCAATCCCGGTTGCGGTAATGTGGTTTTTGGCTTTATCTGTGTTTGTAATAGGATTTTACCTGGCACTGAAACTTTCCGTGACCGACAGGAGAATATATCAGTCACTTATCAATATTCCGAAATTTATTGCATTTCAGCTTGTAGCACTTGTCAAATCAGGAAAAGCAAATCAAATATCGGTAGCAACACGTCACGGACAGGCAAGTCAAAAGTAACAGCCATTTTTTATGAAAATCTATCCAAAAAAAGAAGAGAAAAGTGAAGAAGGAAACTTTGATCACCTTACTCCACTGGAAAAATTTACCAGGAAGTCGGCTTTGGTTGTTGCCTTTATCAGTGTGTTCTTTTTTTTCTTTAAAATTCTGTTTTTATAAGTGAATATTCAGTCAAATCCGACAACATTTCAGGAACAGAAAGTTAGTACTTCTCTGAAAAAAAAATTGCGTCAAATTGTTTGGGATGAAAAACTCAATAACCTTCCGGGCATACTTTTTCTTTTAGCCTTTTCCTTAGCCGCTGGTGTTGCCACGTCGTTGTATGGTTTGAAGGCAGGACTGGGAATTTTGGTTGTCATTTTTGGTGCAACATCTTTGTATGCCATTGTTGCCAAACCTAAATTTGGTATTGTTTTTCTTTTGATCCTCGCCATTTTCGTTTTTTCGCTTATAAGGCTTGGTCTTAACGTCCCTTGGGGAACGACTATTGATGTTGTCGAAACATTATTGATGCTGGGATTTTTCATTTCTCAAAAGAAAAATCCCAATTGGAAAGTTTTTAAAGGTCCCATAGCAACAATGATCCTGATATGGATCTTTTTCAATTTTATCGAAGTGGCTAATCCTGTTGCAGAATCAAGATTGGCGTGGGTATATACCATTCGTTCTGTTGCCATAGTGTTGATGATGTATTTTGTATTTGTTTATCAGATAAATACTATTCAGTTCATAAGATTGATTCTCAAATTATGGCTTATATTATCCTTGGTTGGAGCACTTTACGGCTTTAAGCAGGAGTTTATTGGTTTTTCTGCATCTGAGGATGAGTGGTTGCATTCCGATCCGGCCATTGCGGATTTGCTCTTCATCTCAGGACATTGGCGAAAATTTTCAATTTTTTCTGACCCGGTGTCATTTTCTTATCACATGGTTGTCAGTTCGCTACTTTGTGTAGGTTTAATGGCAGGCCCATTTAAGCTTTGGAAAAAATTAGTTTTAGCTTTTTTTGCATTAATATTCATTTCAGCAATGCTCTTTTCAGGTACCCGCGGTGCATATGTGCTTGTACCGGTCGGATTGGCATTTTTTAGTCTTCTAAAATTAAGTAAGCAAATAGCCATCATCGCTTCGATCGCATTTGTATTTATTCTCGTTTTGATATTTATTCCAACATCAAATCCAACACTTTTCAGGTTTCAGTCTGCCTTTAAACCCAGCGATGACGCGTCATTCAAGGTAAGGGCCGTTAACCAGAAACGTATACAACCCTATATTCTGACCCATCCAATCGGCGGGGGACTAGGAGCCGTTGGATCCTGGGGTATTCGTTTTGCCCCTAATTCATTTCTGGCGAAATTTCCACCGGACAGTGGTTATGTGCGTGTTGCGGTCGAACTTGGCTGGATTGGACTTTTTATATTTTGCTGCCTGATGTTTACGATTCTGAAAGTTGGAATTAATAATTATTACCAGATTAAAAATCCTGAACTGAAAAACTACTGCCTCTGTATGCTTCTGGTGATGTTTGCGTATAACGTAGGAAATTACCCCCAGGAGGCACTCGTTCAGTTTCCGGCAAATGTCTATTTTTCTCTCGTTATAGCCCTGATTGGCGCAACGAAAATGCTGGATGACAGGGAACAAGCAAAAATAAAGAAGGGTAAACTGACATCAGCGGTCTAAACCGGAATCTTATGAAAATTGCCCACTTGATTTTAGCACATGCTGAACCTGAACAGTTAGAAAGGCTGATCCATAAGTTGCAGCACGAGGACGCATGTTTTTTTGTGCATCTGGATAAAAAGGCGGATATACATTATTTTGAATTTTTAATGAAAATCGCCAGGGTACGTTTTATTCCTGAAAGAGTAAACGTTAGGTGGGGGGCATATAGCATTGTACAGGCAACGATCAATGGTTTCAGGGCAATTCAGAATTCCGGTGTTGAAATTGGTATCATTAATTTATTGAGCGGATCGGACTATCCAATTAAAAATCCGAAAGAAATCCATAATTTCTTCAAAGAAAATGAGGGTCAAAATTTTATGGAGTTTCGGTTAGTCTATCATGAATGGGAGGAAGCCATTCCGAGAATAACCAGATATCACCTGGATAATTACGCATTTCCAGGGAAATATCTTCTTCAAAAATACCTGCATAAATTAGCCCCTCTGCGACAAATGCCTAACGGCCTCATTCCGGTTGGAAGGTCACAATGGATGAGCCTGACGATGGAGTCTGTGAAGTATATTCTTGACTATCTTGATAGGAACGCCAATGTTGCCAGTTTTTTTAGACTTACCTGGGCACCTGATGAAATGATATTTCAGACAATCTTGTACAATTCCGATTTTAGAACAAAAATTTCAAATAACAATTTAAGGTATATCGATTGGGCCGAAGGAAAGGCAAGTCCTAAAACTTTGTCAATGGAAGATGCGGATAAATTAATACAATCCGGTTCACTGTTTGCGAGAAAATTTGATTTAAAAGCGCATCCGGAATTGTTCGATTTTATTGACGGAATAATTGCGGATTTTGATAGGAAACCGTTGTAATACCAATATTAATTTAATTTTTACAGTATTTTTAAGCATGGATATAGTTATTACCGGTCAACAAGCCTGGGATGTGGAAATTGGCAGTAATTGCAAAAATATTGCTCTTGAATTTAGTAAAAATAACAGAGTTTTATATGTCAATTCGCCGTTGGACAGCGCGAGCTTGTGGCGTAACAACAAAGATCCAAAAGTTAACAAGCGACGTAATATTATTAACAAAAAGCAAAACGGGCTGGAACAGATTCAGGAAAATCTCTGGGTATTTTATCCTGACAGGCTGATTGAATCTATCAACTGGATTCCGTCAGATTTTATCTTCAATATTCTGAATAAACTGAACAACCGGACTTTTGCTAAAAGTATTCAGTCTGCTATTCAACAACTTAACTTTAAAGACTTCATTCATTTTAATGATAATGACATCTTTCGGAGTTTTTATCTGAAAGATCTTTTAATGCCAAAACTTTCTATCTACTATTCCCGTGATTTTATGTTGGCGGTAGATTATTGGAAACGGCATGGCAAAACTTTTGAACCTCAGCTTATCGCGAAAAGTGACATTTGCGTTGCAAATTCAACTTATTTGGCGGACTATTGCAAAAAATATAATCCTAATTCCTACTATGTTGGTCAGGGATGCGATCTTGACATTTTTCTGGACGGAATGCATTCCAGTGAGCCAAAAGATATAGTATCGATTTCCAGCCCTAGAATTGGTTATGTCGGAGCGCTGCAAAGTTTGCGGTTAGATCTGGATTTGCTTCATCATATTGCAACGGTGAAACCCGAATGGACGATTATTCTGGTTGGCCCGGAAGACAATGAATTTCTTCAAAGTGATCTGCATAAATTGCCAAATGTAATTTTTACCGGATCCAGAAGTTTGGACGAATTACCGTCCTATATTAATTCTTTTGATGTCTGCATTAATCCTCAGCTTTTAAATGAGGTTACGATCGGAAATTATCCACGTAAAATTGATGAATATCTTGCTGTGGGGAAACCAACCGTTGCTACAAAAACGGATGCAATGAGTGTTTTCGCTAACCATGTTTATCTTGGAAAAACGAAAGAAGATTATATTAATTTAATTGAACTCGCCTTAGCAGAAAATTCCGTCAGCAAAACAGAAGACCGCCGTGCTTTTGCAAGTTCTCACACCTGGGAAAACAGTGTGGGAGAAATCTATAAAGCAATGCAGAAATCTCTCTAATCTTTTTGCTGCAACAATTACTTCAAATAATCGAGATTGAATTTAAAATGACGGTATAAATGTCTGAGTTGAGAAATCAGGATGTTATCGCTTTCGCGCCAGAGATTTCTTTTCATGGTACTCGGTTCAGCCTCGGTGTTTTTCTGGATGAATAATCCAGTATAATCTTTGTAGAATAATGCCTTACCTTTATTTTTCAGGAAAGACATCATCATACCGTATTCGGTTACATCACCCTTTTGGCCTTCAACGTACCGCCCGAATTTTTTGAAAAAATCAGTCCTTCTCAAATGTGGATGATCACTATACACATAGAATTTTTTGTACCCTGGTTTCCATAATTTAAAGTCCATTTCATAAAAACCATCCCTGGGATTTTTCAGGTAAGGATATTCAAAATATGCATAAAAACGTATTACGTCTAATTCCTTCTGCTCGTTAATCAGGCCGACACATTTTTCAAAACGCCCGGGAAATATGTCTGTTGGCGTGAAATCTTCCTGAACATACAGAGTCAACGAAGTTTTGACAGCATCCTGGCCTTTGTTGATGTTGTTGCCGAGGCCTTTATTTTTTGGTGTGGTAATCAGTCTGAAATGATATTGATTTTCAATTTTTTTAAGGTATTCCAGGTGTTCAGGCTTGCTTCCGTCATCTGAAACAACAATATCTTTAAATGTACAGTTAAGATCTATAAATGATTGTAAAAGATGTTCAAGTGACTGGCTTCTGTTGTAGTGTGTGATCAGAAGCGTAACATCTTCAAAATAATATTCAGTTTTCATGTTTTTAAAGTCGTTCAAAGCAAATCATTTCATTAAGGCAAGATCCAGCGTATTTTTTAACCAGCGATAGCGCAAGTAGGCGAGTCTGGTTAATTTAATCAGAGGATTTTTACTAAGCCTCCAATCCGGCCTAACCATGGTACTGGGTTCATCAGACGAATTTTTTTGATAAAAAAGCTCGGTGAAATTGTCGAAAAATAGTCCTTTCCCTTTTTTTTGAAGGAAATGAACCGCCATCTGATATTCAGTCAGATCTCCCTTGATGCCTTCCGGATATCTTCCGAATTTCTTAAGAAAATTGCTGCGTCTTAAATGCGGATGATCACTGTAATAATAAAACTTAAGATGGTTCCAGTCCCAGAAGGAATAGATCATTTCTGAAAACCCTTTGGCAAAAGGCTTTAAATTTGGATAAGAAAAATAGGCGTAGAACCGGACAATATCCAGTCCGCTATCTTTTCTCATAAAGTCCAAAGCATCTTCAAAATGTTTCGGGAAAATATCAGAAGGTTGAAAATCTTCCTGCACATACAGTGTGTACAGAGATTTTACAGCGTCCTGACCTTTATTAATGTTGTTTCCCAGTCCCCGGTTAACAGGAGTGGTTACCAAATTGTAATGGAAACGGTCTGCAAGTACCTTCACTTTTTCGAGATGTTCAGGACGACTACCGTCGTCAGAAACCACTATACCTTCAAATTTGCAATTAAGGTTTTCGAAAGTGGTAAGTAAACGCTCCAGAGACTCACTCCGGTTGTAATGTGTGATGAGCAGGGTTGTGTCAGGGAAAATGTGCTGCATGGTGCAATTAGAAGATGGATAAGTAATCACGCATACCTTTAATCTGCCTTTTGGCCCGGTTCAGGAAAGCGTTTGTAATACTACCGTCATCAAGCAAACGCCTGGGTGAGGTGTATACAGTTGCTCTGGAGCTGGTTACCATTTTTAAGGTCCCAGCTTTTTTCAGGTTCAGCGCCATACGTCCATCTTCTGCTTCATTTTCATAATCACTGCCCACTATGTTTGCGTAAACTCTTGACCCGCTTACTTTAAAGCCGCCCGTTGTTCGGCCAACTTCGGTTATAAAGCCCATATTAAAACCGTAAACGTTTAAGTATTCACGGTTTTTCTTACGGATTTCAATCATAACTCGCGTCATTTTTTCATAAATCCAAAGCCCTATTCTGTTTTGGTTTTCCGGGGGAATAAAGGCATAATTTCCGTAAACACCGGTTACTCCCTTATTATTAACCATCGGTTCTACCATACAATCAATCCAGTCAGGAGGATAAAAAGTATCTGAATCAGCACATAAATGATACTTACCTTTTGCAAGCTCCAAGCCCATTTGTCTGGCAAATGGAGTGCCTTGTTCACGTTGCATGTAGTTGATAACACCAAGATTATCAAGTACATTTTGTGTTCCATCTGTGGAATTATTGTTGATTACAACAAGTTCAACTTTATATTTTGTAGCACTTGCCGCTATTGATGAAAGTGTCCTGTATATATTATTTTCTTCATTCCACGCCGGGATTACGACCGAAACGTCCGGCGTTTCATCTTTAAAGCGGCTGATAGAATTTTTTAGTGCAATAATTTCCTGATCAGTGAGATCCTGGAACTTCTTGTTTTTAAAAAGGTGGGGTAAAATCCAATCAGGTAAACCAAATAAACTCATATCTGTAAATTATAATGCTGACGTTGAGATAAATTGAAATTGCAGCAGCCTCTTTAATAAGGTGAACAATTTTGTATTATGCTGGTGCAGAATTGTTCACCTTCATACCCGGAGTCGGTTTCAGAAACGGGGTCGGTTCTAAAATGAATCAGGTCATTAAAATGGCAAAAAAAGTCTTTTAAGGATGGAGTAAATATTTTATTCATCTGTTGCGTGATTAATACCATAAAATAACGTCTTTTGTAGCAGTTATTCTAACTTGTACTGCAAAATAGTTAATCTTATTATGTGATTTATTCGTAGTACTAATAATAGTAAAAATAAATATTTCCGTATCTTCCGCCCAAGGTATTTACTCAGTTATCACTCAGCGTTCAATGGTATTAGAACTTCTACAAAAATTAAAAAACAAGCATTTTCTTTCTCTTGCCGGCAATGGTGTCATGTCCGTCCTTGGCATGCTGAATATGATTATATTGTATCGGGCATTATCCGTTGCGAGCATAGGGATGTGGGTATTTTTCTTATCAATTCTTCTGTTGGTTGATACATTTCGATCCGGATTTCTTACAACTGCATTTATTAAATTTTACGCTGGTGCGAGTGAAAGCAGAAAACTGGAAGTTATAGGTTCCACATGGTTTATTGGCGGAGCGATAACGATAATACTGATGTTGCTCAACGTCCCCGCTTATTTATTTTTGCCCTATGTTAAAAATCCTTCGATGGTACTATTCGTAGAATGGTTCGGTATCATTTATCTTGCTTCTTTGCCTTCCTTTTTAGCCTCCTGTGTTGTTCAGGCCGAGCAGCGATTTGACCAATTACTTATGATCAGGTTTTTGAGCCAGGGAATATTTATATTTTTTGTGATCATTATGGCTTTCACGAATTCGGCCAATCTGCAAAATATCATCTATGCATATCTTGGCGGGGCAGTCGTAACCAGCTTATTTACTATCCTCATCGGCTGGTCCAAAATCTCTGCATTTAAATACAGAACACGACCTTGCATTAAAGAAGTCTTTGATTTTGGGAAATACAGTGTTGGCACAACTTTGGGTTCCAATCTGTTTGGAACTTCAAATACTATGATCATCAACTTTATGTTGGGGCCAGCGGCTCTTGCTGTTTTTAATTTGGGGCAACGATTGATGGAAATAATAGAAATTCCTCTACGCAGTTTTGCGGCTACGGGTATGCCTGAACTTTCTGCGGCGTATAACGCCGGCGACAAAGCGCAAGTCATTGAAACGATGAAGAAATATACGGGTTTGATAACCATCGTGCTGTTGCCGGCATGTGTAGGTGCCGTTATACTTGCTGATGTAGCTATAAAGATTATCGGTGGCAGCAAATACGTGGATTCTGAGGCGGCCAATATTATGCGGCTTTTTATGACTTTCGCTCTTTTATATCCTCTTGACAGATTTTTTGCTCTTACACTGGATGTTATTCATCAGCCAAAAATCAATTTTATCAAGGTTTTAGTTATGCTTGTAGCAAGTGTTACTGCATCGTCTTTGGGGATATTAATAACCGGCAGTATTTATGGCGTTGCCATCGCAGGGGTAGTGCCCATTGTGATTGGAATTGCAATTTCATACTGGGGTCTTAACCGTTTTAAGCCTTTCAAGATATGGGATGTTTTTGTTACCGGATATAAAGAATTTCAAACCTTGGCAAAAGTGTATTGGCTAAAAATCGCGAAGTAATATATTGTTAAACTGACTACTAAATTCCTGAGGTCTTTATCGATTAACGGATTTTTTTCAGTCTGGTAACAATTTTTTCAATTTTAAATATCCTGTCAGAACATACAGTATAGGCCTTTTTAATCTGATAGTGCTGATTGCTAAAAGATTAATGCCACTGACCGGACTAATTATTGTTCGATACAAACTATATTTATAAATTATTATTTTAAGTTAATAGATTTCGTTGTGAACCCCAGGCCGGAAAGGTCTAATCAGTATGAATAAGATTTTATAAATGAAACTTAAAGGACATCAGATTATTATATTTGGCTTGCCGCGGTTTGACTCACTTATTGAATCCACTAACTATATAACGGCCAAATTACTTGCCAGAGAAAATCAAGTGTATTATGTCGATAATCCTTTTACAATCAAGGATTACTTTCTCCTTAGAAAATCCAGTGAATATAAGATCAGGAAGGACCACATTTCTTTGTGGAATACTTCACTGATCGATACCGACGTGCCGAATTTAAAAATTATAATTCCTCCCATACTTTTTTCTATAAATTTTTTACCGGAAGGACTGATATTTCGAATGGCCTTAAAGCTGAACGAAAGTCTTATTACAACCAAATTAAAAGCGATAATTTCACGGTATAAGATCAAGGATTTTATCTTTATCAATTCCTTCAACTTTCATTATCCGGATATAGCCGCAAAGATTAATCCATCCCTGACGGTATATCATTGCCTTGATCCCATGGTTCTGTCGTTTAATAGAAAACATGGGGTTGTGTCAGAAGACAGGCTTGTGAAATCAAGCGATCTGGTGATTTGCAGCAGCAAACAGTTATTTTTAGAAAAGATAAGGGATAATCCAAATACATATTTTGTTGCTAATGCTGCTAATCTTGAACATAGCAGTAAAGCACTTGACCCTGAGTTACCGGTATTACCCATTATTGCTGATTTAAAAAAACCTGTAATTGGATATTTTGGAGCCATTGAAAGGCGCATTGATTATCATTTTTTGGAAATCGTTATAAAAGATAACCCGGATAAAAGTTTTGTTTTTGTAGGGCCTGAGGACAAGCAGTTTATTCCTCAATGGTTTTACGAGGCAGATAACGTTTCCTTCACAGGTTCTGTGGCTTACGAGCATATGCCTTCTGTTATAAAAGGTTTTGACGTCGCACTCATTCCTTTCCAGAAGGATGAGGTGAGTAATAGCATTTTTCCTTTAAAGCTGTTCGAATACCTTGGAGCTGGGAAACCGGTTGTAGCCATTGATTTCAACCCTGATTTAAATGAATTTACAAAGGGTTACGTTGAGTTCTGTTCAAGTCCGGATCATTTTTCAGAAGCAATCAATACAGCTTTACGATCTGACAATGACGAACTAAGAGCGGAAAGGGTGGCTGTTGCTGCGGATAATACCTGGGATAACAGGATCAATAAGATATCCGACGTGATTTATAATACGCTTGTGGTGAAGGGATTAATTATTGAAGATCAGGTAAGCTAAGTATTAGATCTTACTTTTTAATCATTGATTAAGAGACCTTTAATGTGATCACAAAGTGTTGATCGATTCCTGGTCGACCTTCTGAGTTATCTTCTTTTTATATTGGAATCTCATTTCAATATGCTTGTACGTCCAGGCGGATACAAAGTAGATCAGTATAAAATTCAGTAAAAATAACCAAGAGTAGGAGGTTGGAGGTAATTTGATTATTCTAATAAATAACACATTGAAAATGCTGATTAGAAAGGCGTGGGTCATATAAATTGAATAGGAATATTGTCCCAACTTTTTCAGCAGTCCGATATTTTTCAGACCAGAAGAAATAAGTCCTTTTTCGAAAGAAAAAACAAAAATGCAGGCAAAGAATAAAACTTCAAAAATCACTCCAAGAGGCTTTAAGGCTTGTCCGTTACATATGCAAATAATGATTAGAGTCAGCGTAATGATTTCGCCAATCGTAAATAAATAAGCCGGCAGTTTTCTAACTTCAATATTTGTTGCATTGAACAGATTAAAGCAAAGCACTCCTGTGAAGAAGCCGAGAATTCCGCGAAGAAAACCATAATTGAAACTGTAATTAATCTGGAAGCTTTCTGACACAAACCAAAGTCCGGAAACAGATGCAATGACTACAAGAAGGTAATAAAAGTTACGTCTGGAAATCTGGTTTGAGGTATGAATAAATAATACAACGATCGCAAATACTACATAAGCGATCATTTCTGCACTTATTGACCAACTTGGAATGTTCCAGCTTACATCTTTTACACCAGGAATGGGCGTAGAATTAATTAAAAACAAAGAAGTGAAAAATGTATAAATCGTATTGGCCTGATTGTCCAGGTTGTTTACTTTCACATACGGATTTAATAAGTTTTTGGCTATTTCCATTACCACAAAAGCCAGTAACATAACCAGGTGCAGAGGATAAATTCGATAAATACGTTTGGTTAAAAATATTTTTAAAGCCTGAAAATCAGCAATAGCCTGATAGCTGTAAGCAATTACAAAGCCACTAAGCACAAAGAAAAAATCCACAAACATATCTGAGTTCTCAACGAAGCTATTGTTAAGAAGTGGCGTTTCAGCGAACGGCCCCAGATGAAAAAGGAAAACCAGCGAGGCGAATATACCACGAAACATATCTAAAACTTCGAATCGGTGCCTTTGTGTTTTTAAGTCGCTCATGCTCTATAATCAAATCGAATACTAAATATGTTTTTCCCGCTTTTTTCTTCGTACACATATGTGAACTGCTCAGAAGCTTTGGCGATGATCATTAAACCAAAGTGTTCACTTGTGTTTCCCAGCAAATCGGGCATTTCTTCAATTTCCATTTCTTCGACTATGAAAATGGCACTGTTCTCACTGTCTGTGAGAACGCACAGAGAATCCATTCCATTCCTGTAAACTTCAAACCGTTGTTTTACTAGACTTTCAGGTAAAGGCCAGTTGAGTTTTCGTTCACCTTCATTTACTGTTAATTTGAGCGGATTTCCGGAATCTTCTTTTTCAATTGTCAGCTCGTTTTCTGAAAATTTCAGATTCAGCCGGCTTTTTGCGGAGCCCGAATGTTTGGCGCCATTGATCAGTAATTCGGTAATGGCCCATTGTATTTTTGAATGAATGGCCGCCGGTACACCCAAGAATTCATTTTGATCCCTAATATATTCTACACAGCCTTTTACAACCGAAGCTAACCCTTCTGCCTTATTATGGAATATATATGACTTCTTGTGACTGTATTTTTTCATCTACAAATTAAAAGATTCCATGGCCTTATCATAACTGGTGAACATTTTAAAAACTTTATCCATCCTGATCAGGGTAAGCAGATTTTTCACATCCGGCTTTAGTGCAACCAGATATATATCCGTTTTTCTTGGCATCGCATATTTTAATGCGACCACCAGACTTCCGAGAAATGAGCTATCAATGTAGTTTACATTCTCAAAACTTACGATAATAAGCTTCGCACCTGTGGCAATGAGCGTTATCATCTCTTCCTTGAATAAGTCTGCATTAGCAAGGCTTGCTTCTTCCGGCAAAATAGTTGCCTGGACAATATTGTCGATTTCGTTAACTTGAAGTATCATGAGGGTTAAAGTTTTTCTATAAAAATAATGCTGGCGTCGTCCATTTGATTGGTGTCATCTATTCTTTCTAAAACGTTGGATCTGATTAACTCAAAACTATTTGTGCTGCCGAGGTAAGGGTTGATTTTTTCGACAAAAAACGGATAATCGCTTTTCTTCGAGCCGTTGGAAGGAATATCGATCATTCCATCAGTAAATAAAACCAACTGATCCCCGGTTTTCATATCGATCATTTGCTTGTCATACAAGCCGTCTTCGAGTAGTCCAAGTAGCAAACCTGATGAAATAAGCATTTTTGGAACCTGTTCGGCTGGTTTGAAATATATTAATGGCAGGTCGCCCGCGCCGGTATAGTGTATTTCTCCGGTCTCACTATCGAGCAATATTAGCGACAGGCTGGATAGAATGTTTTGAAGACTTTCGTCCAGATAAACAAGTTTGTTGATTTTTGTGACGATTGAATCCAGTTTAAAATCATTGTCCAAAACGCAAAACCGTATAGCGGCTCTTATGTAGCTTAGAAAACCAAAAGTGAAGAACCAGGCTTTCCACTTTTTACCCATAATATCTCCCAAAAAAGCAAAACAGTAACGCTCATCGACCTGGACAAAATCGATAAAATCTCCTCCCGGATATCCTCGATAACCTTTATGCCAAAAATGTATTTTATATCCGGTGGTTATCGGACTGGCTGTTGGAATAGACTTGACATTAAGCGTTTCTGCCGCAATGCGCAATTCCCTGATGGATCTGATATGCTCATTTTCAAGCGATTTTATAATGTTGTTTAACTTGGAAATGATAACCGGCAAATGAGTTTCCTTGTTGATATAATCCAGTGCATTCATATTCAGACCTTCCAATATCAGGGAATTGTCGGTGAAGGAAGTCAGGAACACAAATGGAATATCGCGGATGTTTGGATTGAGCAAAACGGCCTGACGAAAGTCGAAACCATTAATTTCAGGCATATCATAATCTGATAGTATCAGATCAGGCGTTTCGGTTTGCAGTAAATGCAGGGCTGCCGATGCTGAATCGCACAACATGCAAGTGTAGCCCGCCTTTTTTAAGGACGCCTCCATTACTTTCCTGAAAAGAAGATTATCCTCAACCAGAAGTATTGTTTTTACGGATTTAGGAGGTTCGGGAAGGGTAATCATTTCTTGTTAAAATTTAAAATGAAGACAAGTACCCCTCCAAAAATAATGAGCAGCGAAACCAGATCCATAACGGTCACCCCATCATTTGCATTGAAATAAAAGACAGTAAAAATTTCGAAACTCGGCGGCGCGGGCATGATGATCATGGCAAATCCTACCATAATAAGCAGTATAGCCAGAATAAACATGACACCCTTTTGAATTGTGTTTTTACGTAAATATGTTTTGCTTACCTCACTATCAAAGGTATTTTCTGATAGTAATTTTTCTAATCCTTCCAGAAGTTCTTCTCTGGACAAATTGTTATCCTGATCCAGTTCTTTGAAGGGTGCCAATTCCTTCGGTGTCAGTAGAGACTTCTGAAAAGCATCAGAAATTTTTTTTTGATATAGTCTGGAACTTTGGCTGTTGATTGTAGAAACTTCGATAGCGTCTATAAGTTCCTGAATCTTTTTTTCAAGCAACTGATTTTCCCGATCAGCCTGTTGAGGTTCGGTCGCATTATTTTCAGAAGTTTTATTCGAATCAAGCAGGCGTGGAATTTTCACTTTATCTATGATAAATTATATTTTAACCCTATATCAGCGTGTGAAAATGAATTTGAAATGAAAATTTTCTTCAATTTTTATATTTTGTTTAAAGCTATATTTTTATTGTTAATTTTGAAATAATTCTACAAAATCATTAAAATAAATTCTCTTCTTTACTGTAAAATTACTCTTCGTATTTGTAATGAAAAAAGTTTCCGTTATTACAGTAAATTTTAATCAACCCAAAATTACAGAGGATCTACTGACGTCGTTAAGAGATGTCAATACTTATCAAAACCTTGAAATAATCGTTGTTGACAACGGCAGTAAAGAGAATCTGGTACCGGCCTGGCAAACAAAATATCCCGATGTTATTTTTATACGCTCTGAGGCCAACACCGGTTTCGCAGGAGGTAATAACATTGGCATAAAACAGGCCACTGGTGATTACTATTTTCTAATAAATAACGACACAGAAGTTACTGAAACACTAATAGCCCTACTCGTTAAAGCACTGGATGAAAATCCTGTAATCGGTGTTATTTCTCCTAAAATCCATTATTTTGATCAACCTGGCATGCTGCAATATGCAGGATACACCCCCATGAACTATTACACGGCCAGAAATGCCTGTATCGGTCAGTTTGAAGTTGATAACGGCCAATACGATTCACTTACAGGGCCAACTGGTTATGCGCATGGTGCTGCCATGATGATCAGAAAGGAAGCAATAGACAAAGCCGGATTAATGGCAGAAAATTACTTTTTGTATTTTGAAGAGCTTGACTGGTGTGAGCGAATACGAAAAGCTGGATATGAAATCCATGTTGACCTGCGGGCATTGATTTTTCATAAGGAGTCAGTTTCTGTTGGGAAAAGATCTCCTTTGAAAGAATTCTTCATGACCAGGAATAGAATTCTTTTTATCCGTAAAAATACTTCAACATTAACTTTTGCAATTTTTTGTAGTTATTTCATGGCTACTGTGTTTCCAAGAAATATCATTCATTATCTGATTAATAAGGAATATAGTTTTATTCCGGTATTTATCAGTGCCATTACCTGGCATTTCTCCAACAATACCGACAGCAAAAATCTGGGCTTTACCCTCAAACCTTAACTTATGGAAGTTCTTTTCTGGATCAGTTTATTTATTGTTTTTTACACTTTTCTGGGTTACGGAATTGTGCTTTATGTATTGGTAAGAATAAGAAGGATTATTAAAGGTAAACGCATATACCCTGGTCTTGATCAGGATTTTCCAACACTGACGTTGGTGGTTGCGGCTTATAATGAGGAATCTTTGATAGAAGAAAAAATTAGAAATACGATTGGTTTAAATTATCCACAGGGAAAATTGAATCTTCTATTTGTAACGGATGGTTCCACAGACCGGACTCCGGACCTGATCGCTCAGCATCCGGAAATTAAACTGATGCATTCTGCTGCCAGAAGCGGTAAAATCATGGCAATTCACAGAGCTATGCATGAAGTGGATACTGAGGTAGTGGTTTATACAGATGCCAATACTTTTTTGAATCAGGACGCACTATTGCTTATAGCGCGCCATTATGCAGATCCAACGGTTGGCGCGGTTTCTGGTGAAAAAAGGGTTTTACAGGATGACGTTTCGGATGCAACAGCGGGAGAGGGTTTTTATTGGAAATATGAGTCAAAACTGAAAAAATGGGATTCTGAATTGTATTCGGTAGTTGGTGCTGCGGGAGAATTATTCAGTGTCAGACGATCGCTGTATAAGGAGGTTGAGCCGGACACGATTCTGGATGATTTTATGATTTCCATGCTGATTGCTCAGGAAGGTTATCGGATTATTTATGAACCGGATGCCTATGCATCTGAGCTTTCATCGGACAACATCAAGGAGGAATTAAAAAGAAAAGTAAGGATAGCGGCGGGGGGAATTCAATCCATTTTACGTCTTAAAAAACTTATGACACCATTTGAGCATCCGCTTCTCTGGTTTCAGTATATAAGTCATCGTGTTCTGCGCTGGACTGTCACACCGTTTCTTATGATTCTGGTATTCGTTTTGAATTTTATAATCTGTTTTAGGTCCGAAAATCCAATTTATATTGTTATTCTTTTTGGTCAGGTTTTGTTTTATGGAGCCTCGTTAGCAGGATGGTTGCTGGAAAGACGGAAAATAAAAGTAAAAGCATTGTTTGTTCCGTACTACTTCTGTGTGATGAATTATGCAGTGATAGCCGGTATTAACAGGTATATGAAAGGCAGCCAAAGTGCGGCCTGGGAAAAATCGAAAAGGAAAACTGCCTGACATTAAAAAAAAGACCTGATCATTTCTTTTCAGAATTGATCAGGTCTTTTTTCTTATAACGATTTTAAAGTTTGCTTAATCTTTCGGCTTCTTGCTCTAAAATAGGCGTCATCGAATATACATCTTCGCTGATTCTGTGGTAGTGGGCAATCAGATCATTTATTTCCGTTTCTGCGTGAATTGCTTTTTCAAGTTCTTCAACTTTTGGCCGGATATTTGTAAGGCCGGCCATCGTAAATGAAGGTTTAATTCCATGAACGATACTGGCCGCCTCGGTCAGATTTTCTTCTTCTAAAACATTCTGCAATCCTTGCCAACGTGGCAGTGAGTCAGACAAAAATGCTTCAAAAATTATTTGAACAATGGATGCGTCATCACCATAAACCTGATTTAGGTATTTAACGTCGAGTGCAGGATTGAGTTGGAGTGCCATTGAAAATGTAATTACGGGTTAAATTAATTGTTATTTATACTTCAATCGGCGAATCATTTCTAATCCCAATCCGATTTTTAAAAGACCTCACCAGATGCAAATTTATATGGAGTTCTTTTATTTATTTGTAGTATAAAGTAATTTATCTTTTTTATTATAAATAAGTCCGCATTTATTTTTCAATCTCCCCTCAATTTACTTACTGAGGTTTAACAGATCCCGTATCAGCTTTCATTTCCTGTTTTTTCATTTCATCTTCCTGTTTTGCCTTATTCTTGTCCTGCTTCTTAAAGTATCTGCGGAAAAGGAAGTTTGAGCGCAAAGCAACCATATTTTCATCAAGTTTCGCTGTGCTGGTTTCAAGGTTCAGGATGGTACTTTTAAGATTTGTTGCGGTGACCTCATCATGCAGCAACACACCGATTGGACTTTTGGAATTTGAATTAATATCAGCACTCGCAGTTTTTAAATTATTAACCATTGCATTGGCTGAACTGACCGTTTGGTCAAGACGCGCCATTGTCCCACGTACACTATGCATAATGGTCGTGTCCGTAGCCAGGTCATTCGCAAGTCCGCCTTTCTGGTTCAGTTTAGCAGTATATGCAGAAAGGGAAGCAGTTAGCGCCTGAGCATTTGATGAAGCCTTATTTAATCCTGTCAAGGTAGATTCTACATCGCGATACAATTTTTCATCATTTAGCAACATACCGACCGTACCACGACCTTCCAGAATATTTTTACTGATTTTCTTGAAAGCGTCCGTTATAGAAAGAAGGTTTTTGTTGTTTTCAGATAAAACACTCAGCATTTCATCGGTACTTTCCACCTTGGCCACTGCCAACTGGTCACCATCTTCAATAGAAGGTACTTTTTGGGTACCGCCATAAATCACAATGATTTTATTTCCGATCAATCCATCTGTACCAACTTTTGCCAGTGCATTTTTTCTTACAAACTGCTGCGATTTTTCTTCGATGTTCATCATCACTTCCACCTGAGAGTTCGGCAGGAAGCGAAGAGATTTTACCGTACCAATTTTAACACCGGAATACCAGATGTTATTACCGGCTTTAAGACCATTTACGTCTTCAAAAATTGTTTTAACGGTTATATTGGATGAAAATACTTTTTTCATACTTCCAATCGTGAGAATCCCGACGAGTAAAATAACCAATCCTAATACCACGAAAAGACCTACTACGATAGAGCGTCTTCTATTGCTTGTTTCCATTATTGAATAAAATTATAATCGTAAAAACTTTTAACTCTTTCTTCTTTCGAAGCAAATACCTCTTCAAATGTGCCTGTTTGCTGAAATTGACCGTCGAGAAGCATAGCCACCCTGTCTCCGGTTTGTCTGGCGCAGGTCAAATCATGCGTAATGATGATGGAAGTTGTTTTATATTTTTCCTTAACCTCATTGATCAATTCGTTGATTTCAATACAGGTGATCGGATCGAGACCTGCCGTTGGTTCATCGTACAACATAATTTCAGGCTGTAAAATAAGCGTCCTGGCTATACCAATCCGTTTTCTTTGTCCCCCTGAAAGTTGTGAGGGCACCTGGTTTATAGTCTGGGATAATCCAACAGATTCAAGAACAGATTCTACCTGCTCCTTAATATCAGCCTTTGATAATCCGGCAACATTTCTAACCAAAGGGAATTCCAGATTTTCACGGACCGTCATACTATCGTACAACGCGCTGTTCTGGAATGAAAAACCAATTTTTCTGCGAAGCTCGTTTAGTTCTTTTCCGTTTAGCTCAGAAACTTCCTGACCCAGCACATTGATAGTACCCTTATCTTGTTGTAATAAACCAACGATTATTTTGATAAGTACCGACTTCCCTGTTCCGGATCTTCCGAGAACCACCACGTTCTCTCCTCTGAATACGTCCAGATTTACGCCGTTGAGTACTTTCAAATCTCCGAATGCTTTATATACGTCCCTTATAGCAATTACGGGATCTTCTTTTGTTGTATCGTTTTGCATATACCTAAGCCCTGAAATAATTAGATACCTGAACAATGATAACTTCCTCGATAAAAATCAGGAACATCGATAATACGACCGAAGTGTTCGCAGCCTTACCTACGCCTTCCGTTCCTTTTGTTGCATTGTAACCCTGATAACAACCTACAATTCCAATTGTGAAACCATAAGCTACGGCTTTGGCCACAGATGTTCCAAGGTCCAGAAATGTAATTTGTTCGAAGGCTTTTTCAACGAACGATATCACACTGGTACCCTCATTCAGGTATACGTTTAAAAATGCACCCATCAGACCAACGAGTGTACAATAAAACATCAAAAGAGGAATTGTGATTGTTGAAGCTAAAACTCTGGTTACCACCAGGAATTTAAATGGATTAATTGCCGAAACTTCCATCGCATCGATTTGTTCTGTAACACGCATGGAACCAAGTTCAGCACCAATACTGGATCCAACTTTACCTGCACTGATCAGTGCCGTTACCAGAGCGGCAAGTGCACGGACGATGGCAATTGAAACCAGTGATGGAAGCCAGGAAGTGGCTCCAAATTCAGCGAGAGAAGGCCTTGACTGCTTTGTAAAAACCATTCCGGTAATAAAACCGGTCATGCCAATAAGCATTAAAGATTTATAACCGATTGCGTAACATTGCTTTACAAGTTCCTGAAATTCCATTCGCCCCCGAAAGGCCTCTTTAAAAAACCGGATGAAAAACTTATAGCCATTGTATGCGGATAGAAGGGCATGGTCTATATTTTTTGTGAAAACATGATCTTTTTGTGTCGTGCTCATTAAAAATAATTGCAAAGTTTAAATGACCTATATGTATAAATGTTTCGACTTTTCTGCGGTTTCATTTATTAACCTCCCGTTCCCGAATTGTTCTTTGTCGAATGGTAATAGCAAAAAGCATTCCATACAGCAGCCAGAAACATGGATTTCATGAAAATAATTGAATAAAAACAATTTTTCACTTGGAAAACGTATATTCTTTACAACAGCGATAAAGATTTAGCGTTCCAAAACGGCCTTATTTCGGAATGCTAAAATCCACCGTTATTTTAATGGAATAATTTGCCCAGTTCCTGTGGCGAGATAAGAAATATCGGAATGATAACAATCCTGGAAGGTATGGAAATGTGATGTTACTTTTATTTTGAAGAATGCTAATAGCACAGTTGGAAACACGGTGCCATTAGCATTTTACTTTTATTTCAAAGGCTGTGGTTTCACACCTTCGTTTGTAATGATGACAGGATTAATCATTCCTTTGTCGTCGAAAGTCATTAAATCAACACAGGTAACACGATGATTTCCATCTGTTTCAGTGAGCGGCCGGCGGTGATAAACGATATACCACTGGTCTTTACCCGGAACTTGTATTACTGAGTGATGTCCTGCTCCTCTACCCACTTTTGGATCTTGCTGCAAAATCTTTCCAACCCTTTTAAAAGGTCCAAATGGCGAATCTGCTACGGCATAGGCCACTGAATAGTCAGGACCTGTCCAGCCACCTTCCGACCACATGAAGTAATATTTTCCATTACGGATAAACATAAATGGGCCTTCCACGTAACTGTCCGGCGTGACCTCCCGGAAGATTTTTCCATCTTCAAAAGGAATAAATCCGGTAAAATCGTTTTTCAGCTTTGCGACATTACAATGTTTCCATCCACCGTAATATAGATAGTACTGTCCGTCCTTGTCCTTAAAAACAAACTGATCAATCGGCTGGGCGCCATTGTGGAATTTATCGATGAGTGGTTTCCCCAGATAATCTTTGAAAGGCCCTTCCGGTTTATCCGACACAGCCACTCCAATACCACCCGGTTCATTATCACTCTGAATATCATTTGCTCCAAAGAACATATAATATTTTTTATCTTTTTCTATAATGGATGGAGCCCAAAGTGCTTTTTTTGCCCATTTAACATTTAAAGTATCCAAAACCTTAGGATGCTTTGTCCATGTTACGAGATCTTTGGAAGAAAATGCATCCATAAAAACCTGATCCTTGTATGGTGCTGAGAATGTCGGATAGATCCAGTACTGATTTCCTTGTGGTTTTGAATTAAAAATAATGCCCTCAGGATCAGCATACCACCCTGGAAAAACGGGATTTCCGGAAGTTGTTTTTGTGTTCTGAGCAAAAGCCGCCGCACCTGATACTAAAAGAGAAAATAGAAGAATCTGTTTTTTCATAAATACGTTTTTTTTTGCAAGTTAAGCGGAGTGGGAGGGAAATCAAATTTCTGACGGCTCAATATGAATTGCCCGCCCCGCCGCCGCCAAAGTCTCCGCCACCAAAATCCAGATGATCCTGTGCAGGTGATTGTCCAAATTGATGTGCAATTATCATCGCTTCCAGATTTACAAGATTTTGGCTATCATCTTTTTCGTCAGAAATGCCGAATTTGGGCGATTTAAGGTGTTTTATCGCAAATACGGATAGGATTATCAGAATAAAACCTGCGATTACCAGCATAATTTCCAAAGGGATAATATCGAAATAATATCTGTATGTAAAAACCGAAAATGCTGTCGTCAGTAATCCTGTGATCAGCAAAATTCTGTCTTTATTTTTCAATCCCAAATAGATATAACTGATTGGAATGGCTGTGGTTAATATGTAGAATAAGACAGAAAAGGGAATCTGCGGTGCAATGGGTATTAGCAGATCTGATAATAACGCATTTCCTTCTCTGACAACATAATAGTTGCCGCCAAAATAGAATATGACCAGCGCTGCTATTTTTACAATGATTTTACAATAAGCATAATAAACGCCATAATCAGATCGGTTGAAGAAATAAACGACAGCAGAAATCAGCATCAGGCAAAATGGCAAAAATGGCTTCAATTGCGGGATGGAAATAATGATACTGGCGATCATTACATACAGCGCTGCCACACTGACAAATGCAATCAAAATATCTGCATAGCGAACAAGAAGGACGCTGTTAACGATGAGTATGATCAGGCAGTACTGCCAGATTTTCAAATGCTCAAAAGTTAGAAAAAGAGGTGTGAGTGTAGCCATTGCGGCCATATAAAGCAAGGCGTTGTCAATTCCGGAATGAAATAGTTTACGGTCTTTGATTGCATATTCCAAAGCGAAGAAGAAGCTAACCGCACATACGAGGCTGATTACGGTAAATATTTTGTCCGTACTGTTTTCAAGAAAGAAAAGAGAAATGAATCCTGAGAAAAATGATCCCGCTAAAAGTGTAAAAAGGAAAAGTCCGGTTTTTACAAAAAATCCAGGCTTGTAAAAATATTCGGGAAAATCGGAGGTTATTTGTTCGAACTGTTTTTGAGTGATCAATTTCTTTTTAAGCCATATCTGACTCAAATTTTGAATATGAAGATTGTTAACCCAGGTTTCGTTATACGGCTTTTTCATTTTTTTAGTCCCAGAATTTTTTTAATATTCAATAAGAAAAATAAAACACCGAGACTGGTAAATAGAAAGTAGAAGATACTCAAAGCAGCCAAAACTGAATCGGGAAGGAACACAAAAGCACCATAGGTTAAAGCGATGTATCCATAAATCACACCCATCAATAAAAATATCAGAGATTGATTTTTTCGCGCTGTCCGGATTAAAAATAAACACAGTGCTGCCGTAACCAGGAAGTATATTATTTTTGGTTCATTCTTAAAAAGACCTGCTAATCCTGAAACAGCTGCAAGGTTTCCTCCAAAAAGGAAATAGGTAAATCCAAAATGACCTTTTATAGACCTGGTATCCGAAAGCCAACCTATAACGATCAGTAAGATACCCAGAACAATTCCGGTAACAATAATTCCAGGCGCTGAGAAATCATTTTTTTCCAAAACGGATAGTGGAGATATTGTCAGGCCAAGCCAGGAAGCAAGCCCGGTTATAGCCATGGAAAGCACAGCGCGGTTATCAAAACGATATGCACAGAAAAAGAAAATTACGGTTGGAATGAATATTGCAATGCCGTAGCGGCTGCCGAAAAATTGGTATTGGTATTGCAGATATCCTTCAAGTGTCAGGAATAAAGTACAGGCTAAAATTAGTACATATTCTGAAAACTGATCAGTACTGTTTATAATACCCCGGCTAAAAGGTTGTCGGTATTTGAAAACATAATAGGAACAGGCAACTATCGATGCTGCAATCAATGTGATAATGGCTTGGTGTCCAATCGTATCAATGTTTTTGTAAATTAAAATTCCCAGTCCGGTAGTTAATAACGTAATCCCGAGATAAAGAATGGCGCGAAGTTCACGGTGGATTGAAAATGATTTGGTCCGTTCATAATCAGCGATCAGGAGTGCTTGTTCTTCCGGTAAAATTCCTTTCTGAACAATTTTTTCCAGAATTGATTTAGCAGTCATTGACGATAATTATAAGGGGAATTTGTTGAAATAATTTTTAAAGATAATTGATTCTTGGAATCTGTATATTGCCAGTTAATAAGTAGTGAAATATGAAGTTATTTAAATGCAGTAATTGCGGTCACGCCGTTTATTTTGAAAATATTTATTGTCAGCATTGCCACTCTTCCCTGGGCTTTGAAACGCAAGAGCTTAAACTCTATGCACTTAAAGCAGAAAATAACAAATCTTTCAAACTAATTAACCAAAACGGAAATCAAAATTCATATAAATATTGCCGGAACCATGCGCATAATGTATGCAACTGGCTTGTAGCACCTTCCAGTATTTCTCCGTTTTGCATAGCATGTGAATTAAACCGGACCATTCCTTTTTTAGGACAAAAAGAGGATTACAACAAATGGTACAGGGTGGAGACTGCCAAACGCCGGCTAATTCATTCTCTACTCCGGTTTGGTCTTGAAGTTAAAAGCAAAAACGCCTACGGACCAGATGGGATCTTGTTTGATTTTTTATCAGAAAAACATGTTTCCGATGGTAAACGGATTCTTACCGGACATGATAATGGTTTGATAACCATTAATATAGATGAAGCAGATGACATTTACAGAGAAATGTCAAGAAATCAGATGAATGAGGTTTACCGGACTTTACTTGGCCATTTCAGACATGAGATCGGACATTATTACTGGGATATTTTAATTGGCAGGACTAACAAATTATTTCTTTTCAGAAATCTTTTTGGGGATGAGAGAGCTGATTACGGTTTTGCACTACAACAGTACTATTCAAATAGCAATTCCCAAATCTGGAAAAAACAATATATCAGTAAGTATGCCAGTGCACATCCCTGGGAAGACTGGGCGGAAACCTGGGCGCATTATATGCATATTGTAGATACGCTGGAAACAGCCGATTCTTTCGGACTTAATGTGAGGCCGCGCATGGTAAGGCCGGAAGATGAAATGAATACTTCCTTTGTAGATCCATATACTGTTACCAATTTTGACGAAATTATTGACATGTGGCTACCGCTGACTTTTGCAATGAACAGCCTGAACCGCAGTATGGGTCTCCGTGATTTATATCCCTTTGTAATAAGTCGGACCATCAAAGAAAAGCTGAGATTCATTCATGAAATTGTGAGCGAAGCCGGCGGAAGAAAAATCTTCAGCTAGATTTTCCTATTAAAATCTCAGAACAAAATCTTCTTTTACCTGCTCTTTTCTGAAAAAAACCAGTCCGATCCAAAACAAATCCACGGTTAAAGTTACCTCTGGGTGCGCTTTGATATATTCCCAGGCCTGTGTCATTTCCTCAGACCAGTAGATATCGTCAAAAATAAAAACGGAATCGTTTTTGGCATAAGGAAGGCAATCTTCAAAATATCTTACCGTAGGCTCGTAGCGGTGATTGGCATCGAAATAGGCATAGTCAAGCCCATTGGTGAATTTTTTTAAATTTTCCGGTAAGGTCTTATCAATGTTCCCCAGAATAATTTCAATGTTTCGAGCACCTGATTTTTCAAAATTACGTCTGGCCACTTTTGCAGTTTCCGGGCATCCTTCAAAAGAAATTATCTTTGAATCCGGTTTTGCCTTAGCCATATAAAGCGTCGTGAGTCCTAGCGAGGTGCCTAATTCCAGTAAACTTTCCGGCTGAAAATGACGAATCAAACGATGAAAAAGCTTTCCGAATTTTTCGGGCTTCTCAGCGTTTTTTGCAATTGTTTTTATCTTTCTGAGATTTGATTTATTAATCCTTGATCCTGCACCCAAATCAAGAATTTCAATTTCCTCATCAGAAGCAAGCAGCTCTTTTCGTAATGATTGTAAGGTAGAATAATCCGGATGTTTCTCACGCTTATCTTTTATGACCTTGGTATATAAATCAAAAAGAAAAGGAGAGTGGATGGCATGTTCATTTCCGGAACGCAGGAGATACTTAAAATAAGCAGTAATCAATTGAAGAAATTTTAATAAAATAAGGCAGTAAAATTAACTGCAATGGATATGTTTTGTCAGTTTAACCGATAAGGTACAACAAGTGAAAAAGCGGGAATAATAACACGAAACTGGCGGCCGTCCAGGACGCGCTCCATCAAATAAGTACCGGCCATTTTACCCAGATCCGTACGCAAGTTACATCCTGAAACATAATCATGAATATCCCCAGGCTCCAGAACGGGCTGCAAACCCACAATCCCTTCACCCTCCACTTCACGCACTGTGCCGTTTGCATCATATATTAACCAATGTCTGCGCAATAACTTCACAGTATGCTCGCTATGGTTTTCAATAAGAATCTTGTAGGTAAACACATAGTGATCCTGCCTTGGATTGGAGTAATCAGGCTGATATTCTGTCAATACGGTGACTTTTACGCCATCTGTCACTTTCGAAACCATACGGATTGAGGATAGTGTTGAAAATCTTGATCAACAAAAATGCTGGTATGTCTTTTGTTAAATTTCACTACTAACGAAAATAGTCATCATTTACTGATAAAAGCAAATCAAAAATCAATTAATTTGGATTTTAATTAATAATAAAAGTATGGATGTTAAAATAGAAGAGTCGTGGAAAAAGCGACTTGCCGCGGAATTTGAAAAACCCTATTTTTCTGCGGTTACTGATTTTGTTAAAAGTGAATATGCAACGAAACAAATATTTCCACCTGCCAGGCAAATTTTTAATGCTTTTAACCATTGCAGTTTTGACGATTGTAAAGTAGTGATTCTGGGGCAGGATCCATATCACGGATTTGGACAGGCAAACGGGCTATGTTTTTCAGTGAATGACGGCGTCAGAATGCCACCGTCGCTGCTCAATATATTTAAGGAAATCAAGGATGATCTTGGCAAACCGATTCCGCCATCAGGTAATTTGGAAAGATGGGCATCACAAGGCGTTTTACTTCTTAATTCAACCTTAACGGTTGAGGCTGGAAAAGCTGGTTCCCATCAGGGAAAAGGCTGGGAGCAATTTACAGACGCTGTTATTAAATGCGTATCCGACGAGAAAACAAATGTTGTTTTTATGCTCTGGGGCAAGTATGCACAGGATAAGGGAAAGGTGATTGACGAAAGCAAGCACTACATTTTAAAGGCCAAACATCCGTCTCCAATGGCAGCAAATTATGGTGGCTGGTTTGAAACAAAACATTTCAGCAAAGCAAATACTTATCTCGAAGAGAAGGGACTTACACCGGTGAACTGGTAAGATCATAAGAAAAAAAGAGTCGGGAAGCCCGACTCTTTTTAATAATTTTCACTCCTATTACTATTAAATAATTACTTTTCGATATCAGAATTCATTTCTAATACTTTATCCCAGTGGGACTCGTTGCTCTTCACGAAATCATTGCGGTATGCGTTTGATGCATATTGTTTCGCAGCTTCATCCGTACGGAAAGTCAGATAATGAATCACGTCGTACTCACTTTTGTTTCCATCAGATTTTTGAACTCTTCCAGCTGAATAAGCAACAACGTCTTTCACATTGTTTTTCAAAACTGCGAAGTCACGCATTTCTTTTTCCATTTCTTCACTCGTTGTACCTGCTTTAAATTTGATACAAACAATGCGTTGTGTTTCTGCGGCTTTGTGAGGAACGTATGCTCCATAAATGATAAGCATAAACACGCTTAACATAAAAACCGGTACTAAATATCCTATTGTTTTATTTTTAGTTCTCATCTCTTGGGACTTATTTAACCGTCATATCTTATTGTTAAACAAATGTAAAACAAATATTTTTAATTGTATTATTTCCTTAAATAATGTTAATAATATTGTTTTTAGGATGATTTTCGAAATATTTACACTACAAAACTATAAATGGCAATATTTTATTTTGAGTAACTTTTTGTAAAATATTGTACAAATTTTTGTGTTGGGTGTGAAAATCCAGTGGATTTTGCAGAAAAGTTGTTAAAAGCAGAAAAACAGGTTCAGAGTAGATAAGAGTTGGTTACTTTTTTTGATAATTTAAGTATAAACGGTAGTAAAGCCTGCTTTTTATATTCCCAAATTATATATGGAAATCAATATTGTTTTGACAGAAAAATTTTTGAAAAAAAGTCGATTTTTTTTCAAAAAAGAGCTGATTTTCTTTCTGTTGGCATTTTTTCTGGTTCAGGAAAAGGGATTTTCATCCAGCTGGGGATTTTGGGCACATAAACGTATCAATAGACTGGCAGTTTATCGCTTGCCGGTTGATATGCAGTACTTTTACAAAAAGCACATTGATTACCTTACCGAGAATGCAGTAAATCCCGATCGCCGCAGGTATGCTGTTGTCGGTGAAGCTGAAAGGCATTTCATTGATCTTGATGTTTATGGTGATAGTGCGATGCAAAAACTGCCTCATTACTGGCCGGCGGCGGTAAAGAAAATAGGAGAGGATAGTTTGAGAAAACATGGCATCGTCCCGTGGTATATTCAAACGGCCGCCTACCAGCTGACCGAAGCATTTAAAGATAAAGACGCAAAACGAATTCTAAGGATTTCTGCCGATCTTGGACATTACGTGGCTGATTCAAATGTTCCCTTACATACTACCAAAAACTACAATGGGCAGCTAACCAAACAGGAAGGCATTCATGGATTTTGGGAATCCAGATTGCCAGAACTTTATGCCAATGATTATGACTTATGGCTTGGCGAAGCAAAATATATTGAAAACCTGGCTGATCGGATTTGGTTTTCGGTCAATAGGGCGCACATGGCGAGTGACTCTGTTTTTCTGTTTGAAAAGGAATTAACAGCATCTTTCGACGCCGATAAGAAGTTTAGTTTCGAACTGAGAAATAATTTGCTGGTTAGAACTTATTCAGAGGAATTTTCAAATCAATATCACCAGAAATTAAAAGGGCAGGTTGAGAGACAAATGAAGAATTCCATAGAGATGGTCAGCGATCTTTGGTTTACGTGCTGGATCAACGCCGGACAGCCGGATTTAAAAGAAATATCGAATTTTACTTTGGATGAAAAGGAAAAAAAAGCAGAAGCCGCCGAACAGCAAAGCTGGTGGCGGCGGCTTCTTAATATCAGATCAGAAAGTGATCAGTAGTATTATGATTTAAAAACCAGTTTTTTCATATACTCTGCGTCATTGCCGATACTTGTCAAAACGGGTCCCGGATATTCTTCCTGCTCAACGATAAACTGATTCACGCCACTATCCGAAGCCACTTTCAAAAGGCTGGCGAAGTCGATTTCTCCCTTACCCAAATCCGTCGAATGATTTTCCGGTTTGCTTACCAGATCCTTAATATGGCAAAGATCATAACGGCCTGCATATTTTTTCAAATGCGCGGCAGCATCTTGTTTTGCAGCGACGATCCACATTAAATCCAGTTCATAGTGAACAAGTGATTTGTCGGTTCCGTCCAACAGAATTTCCTGAGGAATTTTACCTTCAAGTTCTTTAAAAGAATAGTCATGATTATGATATCCAAATTTGATTCCAACCTTGTTGCAAATTTCTCCCCGTTTGTTAAATTCTTCTGCACGTTTTTTCCATTCGTCCAGTGTTTTTTGTGGACCAATGTAAGGTTGTAAAATGTATGACAAACCGGCTTCCTTCGCTTCTGTGGCACTTTTTTCAAGGTCTTTGGTTGTATCGGCATGTGTACTCACGGTAACAATACCCAATTCGTCCATATAGGCCTTGTATACTTTCGGCGTCATTCCCCACAAAAAGCCTTTGTCGCCCGCATAACTTTCGATTTTTTTATATCCGAAACCTGCGATTTGTTTCAGTATTCCCTTTGGATCAGCACCGATCACATCGCGAACACTGTAAAGTTGTAATCCAAAATCGGAAATTGATGGCGCACCTGCGCCTGTTGAAGCAACACCCGTAGAGTCAGTACTTTCAGAAGATTTTTCTTTTGATCCTCCACATGCTGCTAGTGTCAAAACCAAAGAGCCGGCGGCTGCGGCTCCTGCTGATTTCAAAAATAACCGACGGTTATAAGTCATAAATGCTGTTGTTAATATGAAAAGGTAATAATTTATTCAACTTTTTAACTTGGAAATACGTCGTTTTATTTCACTTTTTGAAACGTCGTACGGAAATATTTAACGCTTTCTGCTACCTCAGGGCCATTGTTCTCCCAGTGATATTCATATTCAACTGAAATTGGTCCTTTAAATTTCTGACGTTTAAGTTCAGCAATAACAGCGTCAACCTGGCTGTCACCCTTTCCCCAGACCACATCATGATATTTCCCGTCTGGTGTATCCTTTACGACATCTTTAAAGTGTAATCCGAGAACATGGCCGTTTAATTGTTTCAGACACGCAACGGGATCCAGCCCGGAACGAACCCAGTGACCGATATCCGAGCAAGAGCCTATGAATTTACTTTTTGCAGCGTATTTCAATACGGAATCCGGAGACCAGTAATGTGAAGGTTTCGGATGATTGTGCAGCGCAACATTAATTTTATATTTATCTGCTAATGGAGCGATGTAGGCGAATTGTTCCGGTTTTGGCTCGGTATCAATATTCAGAATTCCCATATCTTTTGCAAATTCAAAAAGTGTTTTCCACTCTTCTTCATTCGTTGCGTTTACAACACCAAAAGCCGTCATCGTAATGCCGTATTTTTTTAGAAGTGCTTTAACTTCCTGGCGTTTTGCGGCATCCATTTTAAAATCCATGGTCCCGTCCACGCCTCCACCAAGTTTTTGTCCGGGAAACGCTTCAACATATTTTAAACCGCAGCTATCGATTTTTTTCAATGCTTCGGCAAAGGTAAAAAGACGAAATGTGTAAGATTGTGACCCAAGTTTCCAACCGGATTTGTCTTCGGGATTATTTTGTGCCGAGGCTGATAATCCGCACACTGCCAATAAGCAGAAAAGCAAGGTAGACTTCAAAAATTGCATAAGAGTTATATTAGTTCAAAATAAACACTTAAAGAAGAGAAAGTGCAATGCGAACTACTCAATAATACAATTTATGTAACTGGAAATTATTACTTACAAAGTCGTTAGTTTCTCCGATTGTCATTATCTGATAATAATATTTTCATGGTTACCAGCAATTGCCCTAAATGGCGCATAGTATGCTCGGCCGCATGAAATATTAATCCCAAATGAGTAGAAGGAATCTGTGCGCGGCCTACCATTCTTACTTCCAGAATTGTTGACGGATCCGTATTTTTGATTTGAGAGATTGCGGTGTCAAACTGGTTATTGAGATGATGTAGTAAATCGGTAAAACTACAATCCGGGAATGGAGGTTGTCCTTCCTGTCTTAAATATTTAAGTTGTTCTTCTGTGAGCGATTCTTCGCGGGCATAGGTAAGGAGCCTGTCCAGTACACCAGCAAGATGCTGCATATGAAAACCTACTGAAGCTGATCCGGCAGGTTTGGTCCATAGTAATTCAGAAGGGAAGTTTGGGTTTAATCTATTGATTTCTTCCTGTGCCTGCAAAAGCGCATGAGCAGCTGGCTGCAAAACGGTAGGTATATTGGGAAGCGGCCCACGAAGCCAGACTTCTGGTTTTTCATTATTTTCCATTTGGAAAAGTAACAAAAAAAGGGACTCTTTTACAAGTCCCTCTTAATTCATATATGGTGTCAGAAATCAGAATGATTATTTTGCAATGTCAATCTGTACTGCTTTTCCTTTGATTGTGTTACCGTCCATGGCACGTAGTACGGTGCGTGCATCGCGTTCAGGAACATCAACAAAAGTGAATTTATCATAAATATCAATTGCTCCGATCGTTTTACCAGGAATGTTTGCTTCACCAGCAATCGCTCCAACGATATCACGAGGCATGATATGATCTTTGCGTCCAAGGCTAAGGAACAAACGAGTCATACCTGCTTCCGGTGCTGCTGTACGTTTTGCTTCTCCATCACGTTCACGCGGTTCACGCGGTGCACGTGATTCGCTGCTGCCAGTACGTTCTCTGCTCGCAAAGCGGTCAGAACTTGGTCCGCGACGATCTCCTTCACGGCTTCCGCCATCACGGGAACCTCTTTCAAAACGTCCGCCTGTTGATCCGCCGGATGAACGACGTTCGAAACGATCGCTTCCACCTTCACGACGGCCTTCGCCACCACGTCTTTCTTCCCATGCCAGGTTAGTATCTGCGTATTCGTTTTTCTGAACACCCATAATTTGTTTGGCAAGTGCTGCTACGATTTGTTCAGTTGTAAAACCGCTGTGACGTAACATTTCCAATACATCCTGATAAAGATCTGTATCACCTTCCTGAATTGAAGCAGAAATGCTTTCAACAAAACGGGCTTTACGAACACCAACGATATCTTCGTAAGAAGGAATAACGCCTTTTTCGATTTTTACTTTTGTATAGTTTTCAATGGTTTTCAGACGGAATTTTTCGTCACGTGCAACCAGTGAGAATGCTTTTCCGGACATACCGGCACGACCTGTACGGCCGATACGGTGTACGTAATATTCTTCGTCCAAAGGAATGTCGTAATTAATTACGCCATCAAGACCGCTAACGTCAATTCCACGTGCAGCTACGTCTGTTGCAACAAGGATGGTTGTTACACCCGCCTTGAATTTGCTCATTACATTGCTGCGTTGTTGCTGACGCAAGTCACCGTGAATACCTTCTGATGCGTAACCGCGAAGTTGTAATTCTTCAACGATTTCGTCCACTTTGCGTTTTGTGTTACAAAAAACAAGAAGTGATTTCAAATGGTACATATCGATCAGACGAGTCATTACTTCAACTTTCGCCTGAGGTTTTACTTCAAAACAAACCTGTTCGATGTTAACGTTAGTAAGCTCGTTACGAACTACTTTAATCAACACAGGATCATTAAGGAAGCGTTTTGTGATCGACATGATCGGCTTAGACATAGTAGCCGAGAAAAGAATTGTCTGGCGATCTTCCGGCATGTCAGCCAGAATGCTTTCAATATCTTCACGGAAACCCATGTCCAACATTTCGTCAGCTTCGTCAAGAACCATCATGCGAACTTCGTCAAATTTCAAAGTACGACGCTGCATATGATCCATTACACGACCAGGAGTTCCTACAACTATATGAACACCTTTTTTCAAAGAACGTATCTGGCGATCAATAGAATCACCACCGTAAATAGCTTCAATTTTAAGTCCACGCTGAAATTTAGCAAGTCTTCCGATTTCCTCAGAAACCTGTACGGCTAATTCTCTTGTAGGGCAAAGTATAAGTGCCTGAACAGCATTGTTGGTTACGTCAATACGTTCAAGTACAGGTATTCCAAAAGCAGCAGTTTTTCCTGTTCCTGTTTGCGCCTGACCGATTACGTCAGAACCTAGCATTACAGCCGGAATACCCTGTGCTTGAATTGGAGAGGGTTTTGTGAAACCCATTTCAGTTAAGGCTTTAAGAATGTTTTCTGAGAGTCCTAAATCAGCGAAGGTCTCAAAATCTTCAATTGTCTCAATTGTTTCAGTAGTCATCTATCTTGTTATTATTAAAATTCTTTAAAAATTATTTTATAAGAATTAGAAGTCAGTAGGTTGCCGGCAATATCAATCCAATATCCTTCATGACGAATATTAAATAGAATATTGAAAACCTGCACAATTTGAAATCATGTCTGATTGTTAAGGTAAACCGCGAAAAACCGGTTTGGTACAACAACGCTGATGACTGTCAGTAACTTAAATTTAAGGGATTGCGCTAAGCCCACCACAAGACATCCGTGGGGCTCTGCATGACGAAACGGGTAAAACCAACCAGGCGTTTTAAAGGTTGGTGGCGCTAAAAATAAATCGCCGAACCGTGATATGAAGCAGAGAAGCGAACGGATGTTCGTTCTAATTTTTTACAAAAGTACAACTATTATTTTAAATGTCAATAGCTGCAAGAAAGTAATTGTAATATTTTCAGAAATAAAATTTATCACGTTCTGTCATGTCTGCGAAATAATATCTCCGAAAGCGTCAGAATGCTTAATTATTGAATTTTTGTGTCAGTTACTTTTTTGTGTTTAGCCCGTATATAGAGGCAAATCACCAGAGTTGGTGATCATGAAATTCACAACTATATACAATCTGACATGAAAAAAGTATTTTTAAGTATGATGTTTGCGATGGCTGCCATGGCTGTTCAGGCTCAGAGTAATTCAATTCTGGTTTATGGAGGTCTGGGAATCAATAGTTCCAAGTCTTCATCGGACATTAAAACAAACAGTTTTTCGTTCACGCCAGCAGTTGGATATCAATGGAACGATCACTGGACGGGTGGGGTCAATCTTCACACAACATCTTCAAAAACAGGTTCACCTGAAATTAAAACGACATCATTCGGAGCGGGGCCTTTCATTCGTTATGCCTATCCGTTATCTGACATATTCGCGGTTTACGGACAATTGAATACTAATTTTTTGTCTGGTAAAACTGCGGGGGTTAAAATGAACGGTTTCGAATCAACAATTTTTCCTGCGATAGGAGTTAATCTTAAAAATGGTTTTGCCTTGAATTTTAATTTTGGGAGTCTTGGCTTTGCAACCAATAAGATAAAAGGAGAAAAGAAAAGCAGCAGTTTCGGGCTTAATTTTGGCAGTGGCGCAGGTTTTGGAATCTCGAAAAATTTCGGATTGTAAAATTGTAAAAAAAGAAAGCCGGATCGACATTTTTTCGATCCGGCTTTCTGACTTAAAGTTGATATATTACAGTACTTCGCTCACTTCTGTATAAGGAAGGTTCCAGGCATCGGAAACACCTTTGAAAACAATTTTTCCATTCACAACATTAAGTCCTTTTTTCAATTCCTCGTTTGTTGCACAAGCTGCTTTCCATCCTTTGTTCGCCAATAATAAGGCATAAGGAAGCGTTGCATTCGTTAGTGCTAATGTTGAAGTATAAGGAACGGCACCTGGCATGTTCGCTACGCAATAATGAACTACGCCATCCACTTCGTAAATCGGATCTTCATGCGTTGTAGCGTGAGATGTTTCAAAACATCCGCCTTGGTCAATCGCAACGTCAACCATAACGGTACCAGGTTTCATTAATTTCAACATATCTCGTGTGATTAATGAAGGTGCTTTTGCGCCAGGAATTAATACACCGCCAATAATAAGGATCGAGCTTTTTACAAGATCACGGATGTTGTATTCATTTGACATTACGGTATCTACATTCGCCGGCATAATATCTTCAAGGTAACGAAGACGTGCAAGGCTGATATCAACAATCGTAACATTGGCACCTAAACCAGCCGCCATTTTTGCAGCCTGCGTTCCAACTATACCACCCCCAAGAACAAGCACATTGGCGGGTTTAACGCCGGCAACACCACCAAGCAAAATTCCGAATCCACCCATTGGTTTTTCAAGATATTTTGCACCTTCCTGCACAGCCATACGACCGGCAACTTCACTCATTGGAATAAGAAGTGGTAAACTTCTGTCAGTTCTTTCCACAGTCTCGTAAGCCAGACAAACCGCCTTACGTTCGATCATTGCATTTGTAAGCGGCTCAGATGATGCAAAGTGGAAATAGGTAAACAGCAACTGATCTTCTTTGATTAAAGCATATTCACTTTCAATCGGCTCTTTTACTTTAATGATCATTTCAGCAATCGCGTATACCTCTTCAATTGTCGAAAGAATGGTAGCACCTGCTTCGGTATATTGTTCGTCAGAAAATCCACTTCCTTTTCCCGCTTCCGTCTGTACATAAATGGTATGTCCATGTTTGCGGAATTCTGTAATTCCCGCAGGCGTGACGGCCACACGGTTTTCATTGTTTTTAATTTCTTTCGGAACGCCGATGATCATAGTAATAAGAGTTAGATTTGAAAATTGTCACTTTGAAAATTCGTTTGTAAAAATACCGGATGAGGGAAAAACTTTCTTTTGTTTAATTGAAATACAGAAAAAAAAACTGTTCGAAGAGTTCCGGGAAGAAATTAATTCTTTCATTTGTGTAGAAATATATGCTTTCGACAAAAAAATACTTTTCATGCAAATTGATCTGACCGACAAACGAATACTTGAACTGCTTCAGGAGAATTCTCAGTTTACGATGAAGGAAATTGCCAGCAGGATAAATCTGTCGGTAACACCTGTGCATGACCGCATCAGAAAACTTGAAAGAGAGGGTTTTATCGACAAATATGTGTGTTTGTTAAACAGAAGAAAGCTCGGTAAATCGCTGGTAGTTTATTGTAATATAACCCTGGATAAACAAAAACGGGAAAGTTTTGAAGATTTCAATCAGGCGATTGTCAATATGCCTGAGGTTTTGGAATGTTCAGTGGTCTCTGGTAACTTCGATTATATGTTAAAAGTCATTGTGGAAGATGGGGAAGCATACAACCAATTTTATCAGCATAAACTTTCTGCCCTGAAAAGTGTGTTACACATCAGCAGCTATTTTGTAATTTCGGAAATCAAGTACTCGACCGGTATATCAGTTCGTTAGAAAGTACTGAACGTGGGGCGGGAAATATTCTTACAGTTATTAAGCAGTCAATTTTTAAATTTTGACGGCCAAAAATCAACAAAATGAATAAAAATTTTAAAGATGGTTTAAACCTGATGTCGAAGGTAACGCCAAGACGTGCATGGAATGCCATTCAGATACTGAGCAGTTATTTTTACTCAAAAACCACCGGCCAGCCCGTACATTGGGGGATGCCCATTGCGATTTCTTTTGAACCTACAACGTCCTGCAATCTGCGCTGCCCGGAATGTCCAAGTGGTTTGCGTTCTTTCACCCGTCCGACGGGCATGATGGAGGAAAAGCTTTACAAGAAAACAATTGACGAATTAGCCGATACTTTACTATACCTCATATTTTATTTCCAGGGAGAGCCCTATCTACATCCCAAGTTTTTTGAACTTGTCAATTATGCCCACGAAAAAGGGATATACACGGCAACTTCCACCAATGCGCATTATTTAACAGATGAAAAAGCCCGTAAAACAGTGGAGTCAGGTTTAGATCGCCTGATTATTTCCATCGACGGAACAACACAGGAAACTTACGAGCAATATAGAATCGGTGGGAATCTTGAAAAAGTGCTCGAAGGTACCCGAAATATCATCAAATGGAAAAAGGAACTTAAATCCAGTACGCCTCATGTAATCTTCCAGTTTCTCGTTGTCAAACCGAATGAACATCAGATTGAGGATGTAAAAAGACTGGCGGAAGAAATGGGTGTGGATGAAGTAGGGTTAAAAACCGCCCAGATTTACGACTATGAAGAAGGTTCTGATCTAATACCTACCATTGATAAATATTCCCGTTACGAGAAACACGCTGACGGTAAATTTTCAATCAAAAATAAATTTGTGGACCACTGCTGGAAAATGTGGCATTCGTGTGTGATTACCTGGGACGGAGGCGTTGTTCCCTGTTGTTTTGATAAGGATGCCGAATATCAGCTGGGCGATATGAAGAAAACCAGCTTCCGCCAGCTATGGCGTGGGAAAAAATATAATGACTTCCGGGCGTCCCTGATCCGGTCACGTTCTGAGATAGAAATGTGTAAAAACTGTACGGAAGGAACACAGGTTTGGGCGTGAAACATTGTGTTTTTAGACCTTTATTTCAAATTTTAACAAATATTAATATAAGTTAATTATTTGATATTGAGGATGTAAATACTTTTTATTTAAACTCCGTGGAACATTTTTTGGTGGTTTGCTCTGAATAATTGAAATTTGGCATTGGTAATTCAAAAATTCATGGGCAAAGTAATTGCAATTGCAAACCAAAAAGGCGGAGTAGGTAAGACAACCACCGCAATTAATTTAGCTGCAAGTTTGGCAGCATTAGAGTTTCGTACACTTATTATTGATGCAGATCCGCAGGCAAATTCCACATCCGGACTTGGATTTAATCCTCAGGAAATGGAAAACAGTATCTACGAGTGCATGGTTGAGGATGTGAGGACGGGTGAGGTGATTTTGGAAACAGATTTCCCAAACCTCAATCTGCTGCCTTCGCACATTGACCTGGTCGGAGCGGAGATTGAAATGATCAACCTTAAAAACCGCGAGCACCGGATGAAGGATGCCATTGCCGAAGTTAAGGATGATTATGATTTCATTATTATTGATTGTTCACCTTCGCTGGGTTTAATAACGATCAATAGTTTAACAGCGGCAGATTCTGTGATTGTACCTGTTCAGTGCGAGTATTTTGCATTGGAGGGTTTAGGCAAGCTCCTCAACACAATTACAATTATCCAGTCCCGTTTAAATACCAACCTGGCGATTGAAGGTATTTTATTAACCATGTATGACCTGCGTTTGCGTTTGTCAAATCAGGTTGTTAATGAAGTTACCAGTCACTTCGAATCACTCGTTTTTAACACCATCATACCCCGCAACATACGTTTAAGCGAATCGCCAAGTTACGGGATTCCGGTTCTGGCACAGGATGCCGACAGTAAAGGTGCTATTAGTTATCTGAATCTGGCAAGAGAAATTCTTACCAAAAACGGATTGCTTTCAACAGATACACATCAGGGAGTAAATTGATTCATTGTATTTTAGGGGAGATCATAGCGCAGAATGGAAACAAGCAATAAAAATAAAAAAATGACCGGTCTTGGTCGCGGTCTTGGGGCGTTGCTTCAGGATTCTGACAAAGGCAATACTTCGCGTCCCAGTCCACGGCCCTCTTCGACAGATGCGGTTGGCTCGATGAATGAAATCGATCTGGATCAGATTGAGGCCAATCCTTATCAGCCAAGGACGAAATTTGACCAGGAAGCACTTCAGGAACTTGCGGATTCTATCCGTGTCCAGGGTATTATTCAGCCCATAACGGTAAGACAACTTGGTCAGGATCAGTATCAGCTGATCTCAGGGGAAAGACGTTTACAGGCTTCGAGGTCTCTCGGAATGGTACGTATTCCTGCCTACGTGCGGACTGCCAATGACCAGCAAATGCTGGAAATGGCGCTTATCGAAAACATCCAGCGGGAAAATCTTAACTCAATAGAAATTGCCCTGAGTTATCAGCGCCTTATTTTAGAGTGTAATCTTAAACAGGAAGAGCTTGGCGTTCGTGTTGGTAAAAACAGAACTACGGTCAATAATTATATCCGTCTGTTGAAATTACCGCCGGTGATTCAGGCTGCTTTGCGTGACAATCGTATCAGTATGGGACATGCAAGAGCGATTATTACCATCAACAGTGACCAGATCCAATTGAAGATTTTCAATAAGATTATCGAAGAAGGATGGTCAGTTCGTAAGGTAGAGGAAGAAGTGCGGAAGCTTGGTATGATGAGCAGTATATCTTTTGAAACGAAAAAACCTGTTACATTAAATCAGGAAATAAAATCATTGCAATTCCAGTTATCTTCCTTTTTTGGAGCGAAAGTTTCTGTAAAAAGCAGTGATGATCATAAAGGTGAAATCAAGATTCCTTTTGGATCGCAGGATGAATTGAAAAAGATTTTGGAAACATTGAAATTCGATAATAAAGCTTGAAAAAGTGGTTTTGGATTGGGATGTTTATTCTTATCATCGGTAAGGTAAGTGCCCAGAAGACAGAAAAGGTGGAGGAGAAGGACCGGAAGAAACCTGAAAGAACTGTTGTTTTTGACAGTACGGCTTTTATTCAGGGAGATTCTGTAAAGCCACAGATCGCGGTTGAAAAAAAGAAATTTATTCCAAACCCGGGAAAAGCCACAAAACTGGCAGCGTTAATTCCAGGATCCGGACAAATTTATAACCGTGATTACTGGAAGGTTCCGCTTGTTTATGCAGCGCTTGCCGGAGGAACCTGGACAGCTATTTACTGGAATGTGCGTTATAAAGATTTTTTGAGAGGTTATGAAAGCTTCTACGATTTGTCTGATAAAACCAGCACAACTTATGGGCAACTCAAAAGCGGTCTGACCTCTGATTCCAGGTTACCCATTTTTTACCGGGGTGGTATATTGAATGGACAACGTGTTGATTCATTGTTGCTAACGATTGATCAGGTTAAACGTGAAAAAAATACTTATCGCCGTTATAAAGAAACGGCCATCGTATTCACAGTTGCGCTATATGCACTTTCGATCATTGAAGCAAACGTTGCGGCGCATTTAAAGACATTTGACTTGTCGGAGGACATCAGCATGAAAGTTGCACCTAAAATTCAGCAGCCCAATATGACATTACCAACGCCGGGTGTAAGTTTGGTTTTTAACTTGCACAGGCGAAAACAATAAGAATTTAGTTTAAGTATAGATTGAAAATTAAGATTTTATAATGAATATATTGTTGCTGGGATACGGCAAAATGGGGAAAACGATCGAAAAGATCGCCCTGGAAAGAGGACATCATATTGTTGGAAAAATTGATCTGAGCAATCGCAGTGAAATGGACGAGCTTGGAAAATGGGATGTTGATGTTGCCATTGAATTCAGTGCACCCGAATCTGCCTATGAAAATATAACTTATTGCCTGAAAAAAGGCTGGCCAATTGTATGTGGTACCACGGGTTGGCTGGAACACCGCTCAGAAATTGAAGCATTGTGCAAATCTGAGAAAGGTGCATTCTTCTATGCTTCCAATTACAGCATTGGCGTTAACTTGTTTTTCCGGTTAAACCGCCATTTGGCACATTTGATGAATGGTCACGGTTACAAGGCTTCTATGACTGAAATTCACCATATACATAAACTGGATGCACCAAGCGGTACTGCAATTACGCTTGCCGAGGGAATTATTGAAGAAGACAGCAGTATTAATGGTTGGACACTTGCTCCCGAAAATGAAGGTGGTCTGATTCAGATCAAAGCGGAAAGAGAAGGAGAAGTACCCGGCACGCATATTATCCGGTATGAATCTGAGGTTGATAAAATAGAAATTGCGCATACGGCTCACAGCAGAGCAGGATTCGCACTCGGTGCGGTAATTTCTGCGGAATGGCTGCCTGGCAAACAGGGTGTTTTTGGAATGGACGACCTGTTAAAAATTTAGAATGATATTACTGTAACTTTCAATTAGAATAAAACATGGCTTTTAATCAGGGAAATAACCCTAGTTCTTCAAAGAAAAAATCTGCTGTACGTGAATGGTTTGACTCTGTTCTTTTTGCAGTAATTGCTGCGACGCTGATACGATGGTTGTTTTTTGAAGCCTTTACAATCCCAACTCCTTCCATGGAGAACAGTCTTTTGGTTGGTGATTTTTTGTTTGTCAGTAAACTTCATTACGGAACACGCACACCAAAAACACCTTTGCAGGTTCCATTAACCCACCAGACGATCTGGGGAACCAATATTCCTTCTTATACAGATGCGGTTCAGTTACCATCATTCCGTCTGCCGGGTTTTAGTGATGTGAAACGTGGTGATGTTGTCGTGTTTAATTACCCGCCTGAATTACAGCATCCGGTTGATTTAAAAACGAATTATATCAAAAGATGTATGGGACTTCCTGGTGATAAACTGGAAGTTCGCGATCTTCAGGTATATGCCAATGGCAAAGCTGTTGAAAATCCGCCAAGGATGGAAAATGAGTATTTTGTGGCAACTTCCACAAGCGTGAATGAAGCCAAAGTTTTTAAAGATAATGGTATTTCTGAATACAATTCATACCTGGAAACATTTAACGATACCATCGCGACAAATGATCAGCCTGGATATTTGGTTTATACAACTGTCGAGCTGGCTGCTAAATTGAAACAGTATGATTTCGTAAAAGGTGTAACAGTGGTTAAGGCTTCGAAAGAGATCAGCGAGCCAATGTTATACCCGAATTCTCCTTTGTTTAAATGGAACCGTGATAATTATGGTCCGATTACAATTCCTGCAAAAGGAATGACAGTACAGTTAACACCGGAAAATGTGGCTTTGTACGGTACCGTAATCAAAAGCTACGAAGGAAATGATAAAGTTGAAATTACTGAAAATACAATTAAAGTGGATGGCAAAGTGATAACCAGCTACACTTTTGGTCAGGATTATTATTTTATGATGGGAGATAACCGTCACAATTCAGCAGATTCACGTTACTGGGGTTTTGTGCCAAAAGATCACATTGTAGGAAAAGCAGTTTTCGTATGGATGTCTATTGATCCTGCACCAACAAGCTTTTTTGGTAAAATACGTTGGAGCAGATTGTTCAGGATTATTAACTAAGTCATAGTAATTTTTTAATTATTTGAAAGGGAAAGAAATGGGACAGCAGCCATTTCTTTCCCTTTTTCAATTTAATGTAATTCATTAATATAATATATAGAAAAATTATATATAATTGTTTGTTTGTTATTATGAATTAGCGGTATATTGTGGCCATAAATTTATTAGCCATGATCAAATCTGAACCGCAAGAATTACTAAACCCTCCAAAAACGATCAGGAAAAAATCAGCCATTCGTGAATGGTTTGATTCCATTTTATTTGCAGTCGTCGTTGCTGCACTAATCCGCTGGTTCTTTTTCGAAGCCTTTGTGATTCCATCTTCGTCTATGGAACATACACTGCTGGTTGGTGATTATCTGTTTGTGAGCAAGTTGCATTATGGTACACGCACTCCCGTCACGCCACTGCAAATGGCTTTGACGCATCAGAAAATATGGAATACCGAAATTCCTTCTTTTCTGGATTGGATTGCATTGCCCCAATTCCGTTTACCCGGTTTTTCGGAGGTTAAAAGAGGCGACGTCGTTGTGTTTAATCTCCCGGTAGAGCATCCCAATCTTTATAAAAATTACGAGGCAGTGCTACCAAATCTGAAACCATATCCAATCGATTTAAGGACAAATTATATCAAAAGGTGTGTAGCCGAAGCCGGTGATCGTTTTGAGATCAAAAATGGTCAGTTATTTGTGAATGGTAACAAAAGTGTTAACCCGCCCGAAATGCAGAACGATTATTTTATGGCCGTTACAACGCCGGTTAATGAAACTAACATATTTAAAAAGAACGGCATAACTGAATTTTCGCCGTACACGGAAACTTATAATGATACTCTGATATCCAATGATGAGTTCGGATATATGATAAAAACTACATCAGAAACTGCATTGAAACTAAAAGGTTTGGACTTTGTCAAACACATGGATATGATGGTACTGCCAAATGCAATGCGGGAATCTTTTATTTATCCAGATTCGGATAGGCTTAATTGGAATAAGGACAATTACGGTCCTGTTATTATTCCGAAAAAAGGAATGACAGTAAAACTAACACCGGAAAATAATGCTTTTTATGGAGCGGTAATACAAAATTATGAAGGCAATGAAAATGTCGTTTTAAAAGATGGTAAGATCTTTCAGCAAGGAAAGCAAATTGATGGCTATACTTTTAAACAAGACTATTATTTTATGATGGGCGATAACCGTCATAATTCGGCAGATTCAAGATATTGGGGACTGGTTCCAAAAGATCATATTGTAGGAAAAGCGGTATTTGTATGGATGTCTATTGATCCGGATCCGGCGGGTTTTTTAAATAAAATCCGCTGGTCCCGTTTGTTCAGAGTCATTAAATAAAATAAGGCTTTCCACGTAGAAAGCCTTATCTTATTTAATCCGGAAATCTGCGGTATCTTATTCTTCCTGAGAATAAATAAGCGCCGTATATGGTGGAATCTGCAATGAAACATATTGTTGCATTCCGTCGAATTCACCCTGCATGGTCTCAACGTCAAAAACACCAAGGTTTGAAAAATCGGGATCGTAATCGCCTTTGTCGCTGTTAAAACGAAGTTTCCATGAACCTTCCCTTGGGAAACCAACTTTGTAATCGTCAAACGTTTCCGTTGAAAAATTAAGAACGACAACAACGCTGTCCTTTGGTCCGCCATTTTTATAACGGTGCATCACAATCACTTTCTTATCATTATCTGAACGCAGGATTTGAACATCCTGGCCTTGCAAACCTTCCGTTACTCCAAACCAGTTTCTGCGCAAGTGGATCAAGTCCCTGTGCAGACTGGCAAATCCTGCAAACTTTTCAAGCCTTGTCCAGTCTATCGGATCGCTGTCAGAAAACCATTTGTCTTCCAACAGTGGCTGACCCTGGAAAATCATTGGAATCCCCGGCGAAGTCATTACAAGTGCAACGCCAAGTGCTGCGCGTTTTTTTGAATACCAGTTGTTAACGTTACCATCAAAAGCTATTTCTGCTGCAACCCGGGCTTGTCCGTTCGCAACTTCATCGTGAGATTCTGTATAGATAATACGCTGGAATGAATCGGTATTATACTTGCTTGTGATGGACCTGACCACCGCTGGAATGTCTCTGTCCTGGTCGTTAGCCGTGATGATAGCATCGCGAACTGAATGCACAAATTCTGCATCCCACTGTGAACCATAACCCATACCGCCATTTTCCACAGTATTCGTCACAAAGTCAAGCGAGTGCATATCTTCCGCAATCGTGATCTTGTTTGGAAATTGTTCATTAATATCTTTATTGATCCATTGCATCAATGAGATCCCTTCCTGGATATCATTTCCAGGGTTACCGTCTGCCTTCACATTTCTGATATAGACAACCATATCCATTCTGAGCCCGTCAATTTTATAATCACGAAGCCACATTAAGGCGTTGTCGTGAATATATTGTCTTACTTCACCACGACCAAAATCAGGTCGGGTTCCACCCCATGGAGTTTCTGATTTCCAGTCATTATAAAAATAAATACCGCCGGTGCCATTTTCTGACCAGCCATCAAATTGCCAAAGATCAAGATCAGATGGTCCGAAGTGATTATAAACAACATCCAGAATTACAGCAATCCCACGTTCGTGAGCAGCTTTTACGAAGGCTTTTAAACCCTCTGGTCCGCCGTAGTCCGATTCTATGGCAAAAGGATTGGATGGATTATAACCCCAAGAACGATCGCCCGGAAATTCAGAACTTGGCATAACCTCAATTGCATTTATACCGAGTCCCTGAAGATAATCCAGTCTCTCAATGGCAGTATAAAAATTGCCGACGTGATTTTCTTCTGTAACGTTAAAAGTACCAATGTGAAGTTCATATATAACCACTTCATTCCAGCTTGGCATCTGAAAATCGGAATCCTGCCAGTCGAAAGAAGAATGGCTGTAAACGATACCATTTCCGGCTGAATTTGTAACTTTTAACGCATAAGGGTCATTTCGCATCAAAACACCATTTGGTGTCTTGATAGCAAATTTATATTCATCCCCTTCTTTTGAACTTTCAACTAATAGACTCCAGTTTCCGTTTTCCTCGGACTGCATTATATGTGATTCCTCATTCCAGTCATTGAAGGTGCCAACTACTGCTACGCTTTCAGCATGTGGCGCCCAAACTCTGTAATGAACGCCTTCGGGGTGACAAATAGCACCCATGCCTTCGAAATGTTGTAATGTTGCGGTGTCTTCCGTATTTATATTTTCCATAAAGGAGTTGGGATTATGTTTTATTGTTTTTATAAGGAAAGCAAATTTTGTGCCAACACTATACGAAGAGAAGAATTCGCCTCCAAAGAGAAGAATTTGAATCATATTTTTTTAATTTGCAGGCTCACAACACACTCTATTTTTTTATGTCTGAAAACCCCGAAAGTGAAAAGCTTTGTACGCTTGCTTTGGTCAATACGCCCGGAATCGGCTCTGTTACCATTCGCCAACTCATAAGTTACTGCGGGAGCGCAGAAAAAGTATTCAGCTCCGACTATAAAAAGCTAATCAAAATTCCGGGAATAGGAGAGAAAGTTGCGCGGTCGATCCTGAAAAAGGATGGGCTGGCGGAAGCGGAAAAGGAGTGGCAAAATTGTATTAAAAGTGGAGCGCAACTTCACTTCTTCTCAGACAGCACTTATCCAAACCGCCTTAAATCACTTTATGATGCACCGGTAGTATTGTATTCCAAAGGCAACTTTGATTATAACAGTTTCAGGACCGTTGGTATTGTCGGAACCAGACAGGTAACCGAATATGGAAAAAGTGTTACTGAAAATATCATAAAAGACCTCATTCCCTATAATCCGCTTGTAATAAGCGGGCTTGCTTATGGAGTGGATATTACAGCGCATAGGGCAAGTTTGAAAAACGATCTGGCCACGATCGGTGTCATGGCCAGTGGTTTGAACCTAATTTATCCGGCTGTGCATCAAAAAACAGCTTCTGAGATGATGGAAAATGGCGGATTGGTTACAGAAAATGCATTGGCAACCAAACCAGATTTTATGCGCTTCCCGGCTAGAAACCGGATCATTGCCGGATTGAGCGATGTCACCATTGTTGTGGAATCAGCAAAAAAAGGTGGAAGTTTAATTACGGTAGATTTCGCTCAAAACTATCACCGGGAAGTCTTTGCAGTACCAGGAAATATTTCCAATCCCCAATCGGAAGGTTGCAATCAGTTGATCAGGGATAACAAAGCGTGCATTTTTGTATCAATTCAGGACATGGCCGATTCAATTGGATGGAATTTGCAGAACAAAGTGGCCACTTTGGATGTTGCAGGTAAAGAGGAGAAGAATGAATCGACATTTATCTTTGACGGATTCACGCAGGATGAAGGCCAGATTCTGTCTCTTTTGAAAAGACAGGGATATATGCAGGTGGATGAATTGTCGTGGCAAAGTGGTTTGCATTTAAACAAATTGGCAACCTTATTACTTAATCTTGAATTTCAGGGAATGGTGAGGTCGCTGCCAGGTAAAAAATATGGTTTAATTTAACGCATGATTAAAAGCACAATACAATTAATAAAGCAGGGTGAGGGGTTGACGGTCGAGTTTAAAAGAACGATTGACAATCCATTTAAAATTGCAAAAACGCTGGCGTCGTTTGCCAATACGTCCGGCGGAGTTTTGCTGATTGGTGTGGCGGATAACCGGGAGGTTTTGGGAATAACCTCAGAACTTGGTGAGCTGGAAAAATTGGAAAGGGCATGTACCGAATTAGTAGATAAAGCATTATCGATCAGATTTAAATCTGAAAAACTGGATAACCGGATTTTACTTCGGGTGGAAATAGATGAGAGTCAGGAAAGACCGCATTACGCCATCAATGAAAAAGGTCAGCGGATGATTTATGTTCGGGTTAAAGATAAGAGCGTTCCAACTTTGCGGTTGTTTATAGAAGGTCAAAGTGATTTTGATACAAAAACGTTGCTCGAATCCCGACATGTTCGATCACTTATTCAGTATTTGAAAGAATATGATTCGGTCACTGCGAAGGTATTTTCGCGTATCATTAACATTTCAGAGAAAAGAGCGGAACGTCTGTTAAATGATCTTGCAGAGAAACAGGTATTATTAAAATTACAAAAAGGCAAACCAGAAATTTTCAGCCTCAAATGGGTCGAGTGATTTGTGATAAAAATAGAAGAACCGGCCTGGACCATTATGATCCGGGCCGGTTCTTTTAAAAAACGATATTTTATTCGATACCTACAAGTTCTAATTCAAAAATCAGATCCTGACCAGCCAAAGGATGGTTGGCATCAAGAATTACAAATTCCTCAGTAACTTCCTTCACGATTACTGGTATCACCTGTCCGTTGCCGTCCTGATGCATATTTAATGTTATACCAACTTCCAAAGGTATGTCAGCAGGTATCTGGCTGCGTTCGAAGTTCACAATCATGTCCTCGTTGATCGGGCCGTACGCCTCCAAATTTGGAATATGAATCGTTTTTTTATCTCCAACTGCCATGCCGGTAACACCGTCATCAAAGCCTTTGATTACCTGTCCGCTTCCCAGTTGAAAAGACAACGGCTCACGACCTGCTGAGGAATCAAACAGTTGGCCATCCGGAAGAGTGCCTGTGTAGTGTACCTGGACAGTATCACCTGCTTGTGCTTGTTTCATTATGATAGAATCTATTAGTAAAAAAATAATTGTTAGATACCGGCCAGAACCTACGGCCGGATTTTAATACGCTCTTGCAAAAACAACTCTTCTGCTGGAAGGTTTGCCGGAATAAATGCATACGCCTTCTTCTTCTACAGAATCCAAAGGAACACAACGTATCGTTGCTTTAGTTTCCTCTTTAATTTTTTCCTCTGTTTCAGACGTCCCGTCCCAGTGCGCTAAAATGAAGCCACCTTTGGTATCCAGTATTTCGTTAAACGCTTCAAAGGTATCAACCTTAACCGTGTTTTCTTCACGGAAAGCAAACGCTTTATTATAAATTGAAACCTGAATATTATCCAGCAAAGTGGCAATAAAGTCAGCTATTCCGTCGAGCGAAACTGTTTCTTTCGTTTTAGTATCACGACGAGCTACTTCTACTGTATTGTTTTCCAGATCACGGGCTCCCATGGCCAGACGAACAGGAACTCCTTTGAGCTCATATTCAGCAAATTTGTAACCCGGTTTATAAGCATCATTATTGTCAAACTTAACGCTTATTCCTTTTTTACGTAGTTCTTTTATTATAGGTGCAACTTTGTCAGAAATTAAAGTCAGCTGTTCTTCATTTTTGTAAATCGGAACAATGACAACCTGAATAGGAGCCAGCTTTGGAGGCAACACCAAACCTGCGTCATCCGAATGAGCCATAATGAGTGCACCCATCAGACGTGTACTAACGCCCCATGAAGTTCCCCAGACATATTCCAGCTTTCCTTCCTTATCCTGAAATTTCACGTCAAAGGCAGTAGCGAAATTCTGTCCCAGAAAATGTGACGTTCCAGCCTGCAAAGCTTTACCATCCTGCATCAAAGCTTCGATGCAATAAGTATCCACAGCGCCCGCAAATCTTTCGTTTGCTGTTTTCACTCCTTTTACAACCGGTAATGCCATCCATTCTTCTGCAAACTGGGCATAGATTTCGAGCATCTGCTTCGTTTCCGCTACTGCTTCCGCAGAGGTTGAATGGGCTGTGTGGCCTTCCTGCCACAGAAATTCAGTAGTTCTTAAAAATAATCGGGTACGCATTTCCCAACGCACCACATTTGCCCACTGATTGATCAGCAAAGGAAGGTCGCGATATGACTGAATCCAGTTTTTGTAAGTGCTCCATATAACAGTTTCCGAGGTTGGCCGAACGATCAGTTCTTCTTCCAGTTTTGCTTCCGGATCCACAATCACACCATTGCCATTGGGGTCAGCTTTTAATCTATAATGCGTCACTACTGCACATTCTTTTGCAAAACCTTCAACGTGTGAAGCTTCCTTGCTCAGATATGATTTTGGGATAAATAAAGGGAAATAAGCATTCTGATGGCCTGTTTCTTTAAACATATCATCCAATGCGCGCTGCATTTTTTCCCAGATAGAATAGCCATAAGGTTTGATCACCATACAGCCTCTCACAGCAGAAGTTTCCGCCAAATCGGCTCTTTTTACCAGTTCATTGTACCATTCGGAGTAATTTTCACTGCGGGTTGGTAAGGCTTTACTCATTCTAAGAAAATATTATATAATGGAAAGGAGTATGACGTGCTGTCACTTCGCTTTTTAATGAAGTTGCAAAGATAGTTTTTTATGTTAACTTTGGAATTAATGTCATACTAATGATGTTTTATTATAGTCTGGTACGAAAATTTAAAAAGTATAGTAGACAAAATTATAAACAACTAGAGCCATGGGGAGCATGAATAATTTAAAATATCTTTCCCTGATGTTGCTGTTGGGAGCTGGAGGATGTACCAGTAGTCAATATGCATCGAAATCGGGAGGTGGATATGATGACCTTTACGGAGGAAATCTAAATACAGGAGTTGTTACAAAAAACAGTCGTTCCGAACAGAATATGTCACGTTCAAGCAATCCGGATTATGTGGATACGCAAGCCGATGACGTAGCTTCGAACGGCGATTATTATGATGATTCATACATATCAGCCAGGGGCATTCAACGCAATGTTTCAAGCGATGTAGGGTATAACGCCGGTTTCACGGATGGATACAACCAGGCCACACGTTTTTCTAATCCTTATAATACTGGATATGGAATGAACAACGGTTTTGGATCATATTATCCAGGTAATTTCATGAGCGGAATGGGAATGGGAGGACTTGGTTTAAGCATTGGATTCGGAAGTATGTTCGGTATTAGTCCATTCTCAGGTTTTGGTATGGGTTATTCTGGATATGGCTTTTCACCATATGGTTATGGAAGCGGTATGTATGGATACAGCCCTTACGGATACAGTCCATATGGTTATGATCCATATTACGGAAGTATGTATGGTGGTTACGGAGGATATGGTTATGGCGGATACGGAGGCTATTACAGTCCATGGGCATACAGCAGTCCAGTGATTGTTGTTAATAGTTTAAATGACAGAAGAGCGTTCTCACGTACTTATGGAGCCCGGGAATCTGGTGGAAGTCCACGAAGCAGTGAGCGTTATAATTCCAGCTTTGTAAATACACCAAGATCAGCTGATAATTCTTCTGGTCGTAATTTGAGATCATCCGGTAATTCGTCCTCGGGAGATACATATTACGCTTCTCCAAGAGCAAACAGCCGTGGTGGTTCTGGCAATACAAGAACAGCTGTTGACGGCACAGCCGGAAACTCTAATGCAAGAAGCAGCAGCGGATATTCAAGATCGGGAAATACAGCAAGTGATGGAAATACTTATTACTCACGTCCAAGAACTTCTTCGGGAAGCAATTACACTTCGGACGGTAATTTGAATTCTTATACACCTCGTTCATCTTCGGGAACAAGAAGCTCAGATTCTTATAACTTGCAAAGAAGTCAGTCTAATTATTCTGCTCCTGCACGTAGTACACAAAGTTATCAGGCTCCAACCAGAAGTTATGATAATTACAGTGCACCGTCAAGAAGCAACAGCAATAATTACAGTGCTCCTGCAAGAACTTACAGTGCCCCAAGTTACAGTGCTCCTAGCGGAGGCGGTGGCGGCGGAGGTTCACGTGGCGGCGGTGGCGGATCAAGAGGTCCACGCTGATAAACTGGAATGATTTTTATAGCTTAATTTATAAATTGACCCTGCAAAATGTCATAATTTTGCAGGGTCTTCGTTTAGTAACCAGTATATTCAATTATCAAAAACTTTACACCAGCCATGACAAAATCAGTAAGATGGATTGGACTTTTATGCAGTTTAACGCTATCCATTCCAACATTTGCACAATATGCTTCTGATGCCTTTCGATACTCAGAGATCAACCAGACGGGAACTGCCCGCTTTCAGGGATTGGGAGGGAATCATGCAGCGCTTGGAGGAGATGCAAGTTCGATCAGTGGAAACCCGGCAGGATTAGGATTTTATACAAGATCTGAATTTAGCATCAGTCCGTCTTTATCCAATTACAATACAAAATCTGATTATATCGGAACTACAAGAACCGATGGAAAATCTAATTTCAATCTTTCCAATGCATCTCTCGTCATAACAAATAAGCCAGGTTATCAGAGAAGATGGAAAAGCTCTTCTTTGGGCATATCATATTCCCGTCAGCAATCCTTTCAAAACAGATTTAGTTATTCCGGTTTAAACAACAGGAGTGCTTACGTGAATAAAGTACTTGAAAACGTAAACAGTACTAATCCAACGATCACTGCGCTGGGCAATGATTATGATGCCGATGCAAACCTGGCATATTCAGAAGCTGCGGCCTATTATCAATTATTTTTGATCAATCCTACAACCGCGACCGGTGGACCTTACAATCGTTATGATGCAAATAGTCCAACGCAGCAACTTGGAGAATTTGATTCGAAGGGTGCTCAGACGCAATGGAATTTTACCTACGCCGGTAATTATAACGACAAGTTATATGTCGGAGGATCTATCGGTTTTAACAGAGTTAAGTATGATTACATTCATACGCTGACCGAAAGATATACGACCGGAACTATTTTCAGAGGAGCCGTACAGAGCGAAGATTTGACCGTATCCGGCAATGGAATTAACGCAACCTTTGGTGTTATATACAAGCTCAACCCTATATTCCAATTGGGAGGATCGCTGACATCTCCAACGTTTACAAAAATCAGAGAAACTTTTAATCAAAGCACAAGTGCAGATTATATCGTAGGTTCAATTAGGAATGATCAGGGCGTGGATGTAGGTCCAAGCCTGCTAACTATTCCACAGGCTCCAAATGATTTTGAATATTCGATAACAAGCCCGTTCCGTGGCTCGGTAGGAGCTACTGTTTTTATCAATCAGAGTGGTTTTATAACGGGTTCATTGGAATACGTCGGTTACGGTGGAATGGGAGTAAGAACGAAGTATTTATCTGATGCGGACAACAAAGCATTCAAGGATGACTATAAGCAGGAGATTCAGGATACTTACAAAGCAGGAATTAACGCACGCCTGGGAGGTGAGTACCGGTCAGGAATATTCAGAGGAAGATTAGGACTTGCTTATTTATCTGATCCTTACAAGATTCAATCTGATGGTATCAACAGAGACAAATTGTTATTGTCGGCAGGTGTTGGGGTGCGTCATGACCGGTTCTTTGCTGACATTTCAGGAACCTACAACACGTTTAAATCAGTTTATACGCCTTATGTACTGAATAATTCTCAGGATTACGCATCTGCAAAGATCAATAACAACACAACCAATGTAGTGTTGACAGTAGGTACATTTTTCTAATAAAATTAATTTATAACAAAAGGGCGAAGATTAGTAAGATTTTCGCTCTTTTGTTATAATAATGGCTTAACAATTGCTGCAAGTTTTGAAGCGTCTGTGTCGCCGCTTAAAGTAAAATCCGCCCTGGAATAATAGGGAAATCTTTGCTGATATTTTTTTTCAAGCTCCAATTCAAGTGACGTTGCACCTGATAACAGGGGACGATCATCCTTTCCATGATTTTGAATGCGTTTTGCCAGTTCAACGTGATGAACATCCAGGAAAACACTGATTCCAGACTTTTTAATAAAATCCATATTGTCGAAAAAACATGGTGCGCCGCCGCCGGTAGCTATGACGACTTTTCTGTTTTCGATCGTATTTTTCAATATACAGCTTTCTATTTCTCTGAAATAATCTTCTCCTTTTTGGGCGAATATTTCGGGAATAGTCATTTTCTGATCTTTTTCAATCAGCTTGTCCATGTCAACAAAACGATAGTCGAGAAGACGGGCCAGTTTTTTTCCCAAAGTAGACTTTCCAGATGATGGGAGTCCGATTAGAAAGATATTTTTCATGTATACTTATGGAAAGAGCAACGATAAGTTAAAGGATAAAAGAGTAGAGTAAATCCGGAATATTAAAAGTTTCAGTGCTATTTCGCCAGATCTTCCAAAACTTCCTCTTCCGTCGGCGTATCGTTATAATGCCATTTACCTTTTACAATTCCGTCTTTCAAAAGCCACAATCCCGGATTCGAACGTGAAATTGTTTTCAGTACAGTTGCATCAACATAATAGAAGGGCATTGCCAGTTGGTGTGCAGTAAGAAATTCAGTGATTTCAGCACTACTCGCTGAGGTCAGAACAATCGGTTCAACGCCTTTTTTCTTGATACCACTTACCAGTTTCTGTATATCAGGAAATGCCGCTGTGTTGATATCAGTTAAGTTTTTAATAATTAAAAATAGCTTTTTGCCTTTGAAGGTTTGTTCTGTAAAATCACCTTCATCATTCCACACCCTGTAATCTGTGATTTTCGGTTTGGCATCTTCATTCAAAACGATCATATCCTTGAATACCAAAGTGGTGTCTGTCGGATACTGTTCAAATTCCTGATCTTTTCCCCCTTTGGTAAAAATGTATTTATACCTGAGCGGCTCCGATGGCTTCATTTGCGCGGGAATGCTTGCACCGACGCGGTAGGCAAGCAAGTCAAAAATCGGCAAATGTCTGATCGAATATACCGCTATACCCAGAGAGGCCATCGTAGAAAGAGCCACAATAAAACCCGTCGGCTGAGATTTGAAAATCTTTCTTTTGTAAAGGATAATAAGAATTAATACCAAAAGGAAAATATCTTTCCCAAACGAGGTCCACGGAGTAAGTTTAATTGCCGCACCAAAACATCCGCAATCGGTAACTTTATTAAAATAGGCAGAATAAAACGTCAGAAACGTAAAGAAAACGATGATAATTAACAGCAGCCAGGAAATTGTTTTTGGCTTATAACTTACCAAAAGCGCTATTCCTAAAACAACTTCTGCCGCACAAAGAAATACGGAAAAATAAAGTGCAAAAGGAATCAGTGCCTCAAAAAAATGTTGAAAATGGGAAAAGTCGGTGGCGAAAACCTCAAAATATTCTTCAAGCTTATATTGCGTCCCAACCGGGTCATTCAATTTTATCAAACCTGAAAAAATAAACAATAACCCTACTATGATCTTGGAAATATGGGCAAGAATTTTCATTTTAAGTACTTGTTAGGCAGCCGTAATTCTTAATTTTGATTAATTTGTATGCAGTGAATTTGACTTGATCAGACAAAAAACGGAGTAGTTTATCATATCCTGATATCCCGATTTAACACCTTCGGATACCAATGTAAATCCTTCATTATCTTCAATTTGTTTGATGCGAAGCAGTTTCATCAAAATAATATCGGTCATAGAGCTTACCCGCATATCTCTCCAGGCCTCGCCGTAATCATGATTTTTATTAAACAGCAATTCTTTCACAGCTTCAACCTGATCGTTGTATAACGCGGTCAGCACGTCAGCACCTATATCACTTTTATTATTACCAAGCTCAATCTGGATCAAAGCCATAACACAGTAGTTGATAATGCCGATAAACTCGTCTGAAATGTCATCATTAACTTTCTGGATACCTTTCTCCTGAATGGTCCGGATTCTTTGTGCCTTGATAAAAATCTGGTCTGTTATAGAAGGAATGCGCAGGATGCGCCATGAAGTTCCGTAATCTTTATTTTTCTTTGTAAAAAGATCTTGGCAATACTGAATGATTTCCTGATATTCCGCTTCGGTCGATTTCACGCGTACTTAATATGTTTGGCTTAATGAACTGTCAAAAATGTTTAACAACTGAAAACGATCTTTTAAGAATACTTTTGTAATTCAAAATTTGTTCTTGAAAAAATGAAGCGCGTTATGATGCTCTGGCATCATTTAAATCACGCCTCGTAATCTCCAATGTCAGCTATTTTATGACGCAAGTTAGTAAAAAAACGATCAAAATTAAGGGGCACTTGCTGGATCTTTCGGTGCCGCATGTCATGGGTATTTTAAATATTACTCCCGATTCATTCTATTCGGACAGTCGAATGGCTTCTCTGGATGAAGTAATGGAACGTGCAGAAAGTATGCAGAACGATGGGGCCAGTTTTATCGATGTCGGTGGATATTCTACACGGCCCGGTGCTAAGGAAATAAGTGTGCATGAAGAAGCAGAAAGGGTTTTGCCGGTTATCGAGGCGCTTAATAAGAATTTCCCTGATCTTATAATTTCTATTGATACCTTTCGTTCAGAAGTGGCAAGGCAGTCAGTTTTAAGCGGTGCACATATTATTAATGATGTTGCCGGTGGAACACTGGATGATAAAATGTTTGACATTGTTGCAGAACTTGGCGTACCATACATACTAATGCATATGCGGGGAACGCCGCAAACCATGAGTTCGCTTACCAGTTATGATTTTCTGATACCGGATATTTTAAAGGAACTGGGAGAGAAGGTCATAAAATTGCGTCAGTTAGGAGTTTCTGATATCATCATAGATCCCGGATTTGGTTTTGCAAAGACGACTGCACAAAATTTTGAACTGATGAAAAATCTTTCAGAATTTCATGAACTGGGCTGTCCTCTTTTGGTGGGAATTTCGAGAAAAGGTATGATTTACAACACATTGAATATTTCGGCAAGCGAAGCCTTAACTGGCACAACCGTTTTAAATACCACTGCGCTTCAACAGGGAACATCCATTATACGGGTTCATGATGTTAAACCTGCCGTTGAAGCCGTAAAACTATGGGTAGCCACTAGTGGAGTGAAGGAAAAAATAGTAATTTAGTCGCTAAATAATATTGGGGTTCTTATGCGTGTTGGTTTTTTGAATGTAAACTGGACTGATATTCTGGATGTTTTTCTGGTATCGATACTTCTTTATCAGATTTATTTTCTCGTCCGGGGCAGTATAGCGAGCAGGGTATTTTTGGGATATTTGTTTGTCTATGTATTTTACCTGGTCGTTAAGGGCTTGGGTTTGGGTCTGCTTACTGCCATTTTACAATATTTCATGGGCGTAGGAGCGGTGGCCCTTATTGTTATTTTCCAACAGGAAATACGCCGGTTTTTACTGATCATAGGAAAATCTACGATTTACACCAATAATGAGTTTCTTAAAAAAATACTGGGAAGTACGGTTCTTGATCTGAAAAACAAGAATCTTAAAGAAATCGTAGATGCCAGCAAAACCATTGCTTCTAATTTTAATGGTGCGCTTATCGTTTTAAACAAAAGGGATGATCTTGGTAAATTTATCGAAACCGGCGAATTACTGGATGCGCGCGTTTCCAAACCACTGATTGTTTCTCTTTTTAATCAATATAGTGAATTACATGACGGAGCCGTTGTTATCGTTGACGGCCGGCTGAAAGCTGCGCGTTGCGTATTGCCCGTAGCTGATGGGGTGGATGTGCCATCATCATTAGGGTTTCGTCACAGAGCAGCCATGGGGATGAGTGAAGCGACTGATGCTGTGGTGATTGTGATCTCAGAACAGACCGGAAAAATATCACTTGCCGTAGAAGGGGAGTTGCTGGGGAATATTCCTTTGGCCGAGCTTGAAAATCGTTTGGCAGAGTATTTATCTTCAGATGTACAGCGTCTTGTCAAGTAAACCTTACATATATCCATAAATATCCACGAGATTATTTGCGTTTTTAATATCATATACCTATTTTTGCAGACCGATTCCAAGAATTGAAAAATATCAATATTATAAAATGGCAAATCATAAATCAGCATTAAAAAGAATTCGTGCCAACGAAACGAAGCGTTTGCGTAACCGCTACCAACACAAAACTACTCGTTCTTATATCAAGAAATTGAGAGAAACGACTGATAAAACTGTTGCAGTAGATGTTTTCAAAACAGTTGCTTCTATGTTGGATCGTCTTGCAAAGAAAAACATTATCCATAAGAAAAAAGCGTCTAACCAAAAATCAAAATTAGCTAAGTTAGTTAATTCATTGGCGGTAGCAGCGTAAGCAGCTTTTACTATGATTTTTGCCCTGATAGTTTTACTATCGGGGCTTTCTGTTTTGGACCTGTTGTATTATGTATTTTAGAATTATTTGAATTAATCTGTCATATGGCGACGATTACCAATAATTCATGCAAAACGGTCTTTCAAGCAAGAGTAAATTTTGTACATTAAATGTTTTTTATCATATATTGCAATCTTATAAAAAACATTTAAAGCCTGTTTTTAGTTAATCTGACGTTTATATTACGGTTAGCCGAATTCCGGTTATTTAAAAAATTCAATTATTTAAACCATTCTTTTTCTATGAAAAAAGTCGTATTATTTGCCGGTTTTGTAGCCTTGGGGATTTTTCCTGCTGCTGCTCAATCGCCTGTTAATTTTAACGCGCGTGGCCTTGTGGTTGTTTCTGATGCGGATATGTCGGCCTCGGCGCTTGTTGATGGGAAGCTATTAAGAGACAACACAGCAAAAGACGTTTTAACATCAATTAAATTTCCGGTAGAGAGAGGAAGCAAATCCGTAGGTACTGCCCTGGTATCAAATTCGTTGCTTGGATCGGCAAAAACAATTGCAGTTCCGGCGACAGGAGGATTGGCCTATGTGCTTGAAAACCGCCTGCGCCCGGACGATGGCGTGGCAGAGTATAAGGATGCTGCCGCTGAATTTCCGGGCGGCGAAAAATTGTACGTAGTTGATATCGCAAATCTTGCGGCACCAAAAGCAAAATTTGGTTTTGCAGTAGGAAAATATCCTACATCCATTGATATCAATAAAAATGAGTTGATCATTTCAACCATGCAGTCGGGCAAGGAATTGGTTTTTATTGAATCTGCTCCGGATGGAAAACCTGCAAGATTTCTGAATTTGCCATTTGGTCAGGATTCAACAAATAAAATTATTGATATCTCATGGCATCCATCGGGTGACTTCATAGCTTTTACTTTGAAAAGTCATGAAGTTGGTTTGTATAAAGTGCTTCGGGAAGCAGGAAAATTGAAAAATGTTGAATTGGTAGGTAAGCCGGTTAAAGTAGGAACAGAAGCGACACTGGGCAAATTCTCACCAGATGGAAAACATTATTTCGTTCTGGATTCAAAAGCTCCTGCTGGTAAAGGAACGGGTGAAGGAGAATTGTTCGTGGTTGATTTTTCTATGGATGGTTCAACAGAACATAAAATTGCCGGTAAAGCACCGGTTGGTGTGAACACGGCTTCTTTTGCAATTAGCCCGGACGGATCTTCGATCGTATCTGTAAGTTCTGGTAAAAGCGGTTTACCATGGTCGGAAGCTGGTTCTGCTACGGGAAGTTCTCTTTCTCTTTTCAAATTGGCAAATGGTGCGCTAACAAAAGTGGTTGATTACCCCTTTGAAGGAATTTATCCGGCAAGTGTTGCTTTTGACAAAGACGGATCTAACCTTGCCGTTTCAGTTTATGAATATCAGGAATATGGTAACGGAACGGGTGGCGTAGAATTCTGGACGGTAACGAAAGGTGATGCTCCGGCGTTGAAAAAACAGGTTGCTAAAATCAGTGTTGGAAAAGGAGCTCATACGCTACGTGTGATTCCTTGATTTTATCCATATAGATTGAAACAGACGAGGCCGGTTTTTAATCGGCCTCGTCTGTTTGTTATGTTAAGAAACCTTTGTAACCTTTTGGTTTCTGTTGAAAAGAGGCTTAAAAATCCCTCTGAATTTTGTATTTTTGCACTTTCATAAATAAAAATCAGTTTTAAGATGATTACGGTTCAGAACGTATCCTTGCGGTACGGCAAAAGGGTGTTGTTTGATGAAGTAAATATAAAGTTTGTACCTGGAAACTGTTATGGTATTATTGGGGCGAATGGAGCAGGTAAATCAACATTTTTAAAAATTCTTTCTGGCGAAATCGAAGCTCAGACAGGTTTGGTAAGCATGAATCCTGGTGAACGGATGACTTTCCTAAAACAGGATCAGTTTGAATTTGATGCTTATACAGCGATGGAGACGGTGATTTTGGGACATGAGCGTCTGTATAAAATCATGAAAGAGCGTGAAGCTATCTATGAAAAAGAAGACTTCACAGATGCTGATGGTGAAAAGGCAGCAGATCTTGAAGCTGAATTTGCAGATTTGAATGGCTGGGAAGCTGAGACAGAAGCGGCTCAATTGTTGAGTGGTTTAGGTATCGGCGAAGATTCCCATAATATCCTGATGGGAGATTTGAACGTAAACTTAAAAGTTCGCGTACTACTTGCCCAGGCACTTTTCGGGAATCCGGATGTTCTTTTATTAGATGAGCCAACCAACAACCTTGACGTTGAAATGGTTTTATGGCTCGAAAATTTCCTTGCAGATTTCAAAAATACGGTAATTGTTGTATCGCACGACAGGCACTTTCTGGATGAGGTTTGTACGCATATTGTTGATATTGATTTTAGTAAAGTACAAATGTTCTCAGGTAATTATTCATTCTGGTACGAATCGAGCCAACTGGCTATGAAACAACGCCAGGATCAGAATAAAAAATCAGAAGACAAGCGTAAAGAACTTGAAGAATTTATCCGCCGTTTCAGTGCAAATGCATCGAAATCCAAACAGGCAACTTCCCGTCAGAAGTTACTGGAAAAACTGACGATTGATGACATCAAACCATCGTCACGTAAATATCCATACATCGCTTTCAAATCTGAACGTGAAGTAGGGGATCAGATCCTGAATGTTGAGGGATTATCGAAAAAGACGGAGGACGGTATTACATTGTTTAACAATATGAGTTTCAATGTAAACAAAGGTGATAAAATTGCTTTTGTTAGTCGTAATACTTTGTCCATCAGTGCTTTATTTGATATTCTAAATAATGAAGCCAAAGCTGATAAGGGCACATTCAACTGGGGTGTTACTATTACCAAGTCATATTTCACAAAAGATCCGACATCTTTCTTTGATGTAGATTTGAATCTGGTTGACTGGCTTCGTCAGTATTCTGAGGAGAAGGATGAAAGTTTTATCCGTGGATTTTTAGGTCGTATGCTTTTCTCCGGAGAAGAATCACTTAAAAAGGCGAAGGTACTTTCAGGAGGTGAAAAAGTTCGTTGTATGTTATCACGCACGATGCTTTCAGGTTCAAATGCGTTGATCATGGACGATCCGACCAACCACCTTGACCTTGAATCGATCACTGCCTTGAACAATGGCCTGATTGATTTCTCAGGCTGTTTGTTGTTCTATTCTCATGATCACCAGTTTGTACACACAATCGCAAACCGCATCATTGAAATCGGGCCAAAAGGAATACTTGATAAGTTAATGCCTTATGATGACTTCCTGAAAGACGAAACTGTAAAAGCACAGCGCAACGCCTTATATTGATAGAATACAATTCACATAAGAAAAAGGTCATCAGCGAAAACTGATGACCTTTTTCATTTACCCCTATAAATTCCACTTTCTAGGCAAATCCGTATTGTTTTAATACATCTTCCGGCGGCCCGGCCCATATATTTGGTGTGTTTCCTGCGTAACCAATGTCATCCACACCAATTCTGGTCGTATAAAAACCTGAGGCTGTTAAATTACGCATAAGATTGAAAAAAGCAACACCCTGGCTGAAAACAGGCTTTGCTTTTTCGGGATATGCAATATCATCCACAATCTGAATTTGCTGGGCTTTTGTGCAAAGCGTAAAAATTTTCTTAAAACGCTTGTTTGCTTCCAGGTCAATCCATGCCAGTCCACCGCGCATGGGCGTCTGGTGCTGCGGCATATCTTTTACGATAAATTCAATGAATGCTGGCACACCCGCATCAGATGCACTGCCTGATTTTGCATCGGCAGGGATTATAATATCAGCCAATACTTTTATCGTAGCCAATTCCGGTGCCGTGAAAAATTTCTCTTTCATCAATTGTGCATCACGGATGGCTTCCTCCTTCTGGCGACCTCCCGGTATTTTGAGTGGTACTTCCGGAGGTAATGCTGCTTCAACTTCTCTCGCTTCTGCCAATGCTTCCTGAGGATTCAGTGCGGCAAAGCCAAGTGAACTAAGCGTTAAGGCTTTCAATGATTCTCTGCGTTTCATTTTTATATAATTTGAGTCGGCCTGAGTCGACAGTTATTATAAATTCTTTTGTTTGATCTGCTCAATAATGTGATCAGAAGCTCTCCATGAAAGGGCAAGAATAGTCCATGTCGGATTTTTATCTGCCTGCGAAACAAATGAGCCACCATCAACCACATATACATTTTTCGCGTCATGAGCCTGCGAAAATTTGTTTAAAGCAGAGGTCTTTTTATCATCACCCATACGGACTGTACCCACTTCGTGAATGATACGGCCGGGAGCTGCAATACCATAATTTGTATCCGCGCCAGGTTTTGTTCCCATCGCAACACCGCCCAGGGCATGGATCATTTCTTCAAATGTATCATGCATGTGTTTGGCCTGCTTGATTTCGTAATCCGTCCAGTTATAGTTGAAACGAAGAACCGGAATTCCGTACTTGTCAACCACATTAGGGTCAATTTCACAGTAGTTATTGATATTTGGAACGGCTTCACCACGACCAGCCATGCCAACATAAGCACCATAGAAACGACGGTAATCTTCTTTTAGTGAAGCCCCGTAACCTCCCGCAGGTTTCGTTGTTCCATTTGCAGTTGGGTATTTCCCGTTCATACCTTCAATGCCAGAGCCAAAACCATAACTTGGCATACCCATTCCTCCACCATATTCAATATGGTAACCTCTTGGGAAATCGAGTTTTTTATTATCGAGCCACCATGGCGTATACACGTGCATACCGCCAACGCCGTCTTCGTTATAACGTTTACGATCCATCAAATGAGGAAGAAACGCGCTTCTTGAAGCACCTGTGGAATCGTGAAGATATTTTCCAACGACACCACTTGAATTGGCTAAACCACCTTCATGTCTGTCTGATTTTGAATTCAAAAGTAAACGTGCAGATTCTCCTGCGCTGGCAGCCAAAACAACGACTTTTGCTTTTATCGTATGTTCAGTCAATTTATTACGATCAACATAAGAAACGCCTGTCGCCAATCCTGTTGAAGGATCTGTCAGAATTTCCCGGGCCATGGCATTATTTATCAGCGTAACATTTCCCGTTTTCATCGCTGGAATAACCAGTACTGATGAAGCAGAGAAATCCGCATAAGCCTGACACGACCGGCTGCACTGGCTGCAATAAAAACAAACCCCGCGCTGGTCATTGATTGGTTTTGTAAGGATCGAAAGCCTGGATGGAATTACCGGGATATTGGCAGCCTTTCCAGCTTTTTTAAGAAAAAGTTCGTGCAAGCGAGGAGCAGGAGGTGGAAGGAAAATTCCGTCCGGCTCGTTATGCATATTTTCTACTGTACCAAAAACACCGATTAATTTATCAACTTGATCGTAATATGGTTTTACATCATCATATCCGATCGGCCAGTCGTCACCAAGACCATCTATGCTATGACGTTTAAAGTCATTTGGTCCGAAACGAAGCGAAATCCGACCCCAGTGATTGGTACGTCCACCTAACATACGGGACCGGAACCAGTCAAATTTTGTACCGTTTTTATGTGTGTAAGGCTCTCCGTCCAATTCCCAGCCTCCCCAGGCAGCGTCAAAATCACCAAAAGGACGGGTTGTACTTGCGCCACGGCGAGGAGATTCCCAAGGCCATTTTAATTGCGTAATATATTTAGGATCAGCCGGATCGAAATATCCGCCTGCTTCCAGAAGAGCAACTTTTGCACCTGCCTTCGCGAGCTGATAAGCAGCCATTCCTCCTCCTGCTCCTGAGCCTATAATGCAGACATCAAAAACAGCAGGTTGTTCTTTAATTTGGAACATAGTCAAGGTTTGATTTAGAAAATACTATTTAATCAATAAATATAAACATGGAAAAGATAACCGCGCCCGTTAAAAGCTATTTTAGAGGTAATTTAAAACGAATCTAAACGGTTTGCCGGCAAACCGTAATATTACTGTTTTTTAATGCAAAAACGATTTTGCAAATGTTAACAAGTGTTATACTGTTAAAAATAATAATACTTGAATCGGATCAATTCAGACCTCATAAATGTGTATTAAAAACGATTTTAATACATTTGTATTCTAAAAAACATTAATTACATTTTGGCTAACATTGGGAAAGACATTCGTCTTGCAAAAGAATTTTTACAAAAAGGGCAGCTGGTAGGAATTCCTACCGAAACGGTTTACGGTTTGGCGGGAAATGCGCTGGATGAAAGCGCAGTGTTATCAATTTTTGAAGTAAAAAACCGACCATCTTTTGATCCGTTAATTGTACATACCGATTCGGTTGAAAAACTTTCCGGACTGGTTTCCGACATTCCTGATGCAGCTTACCTTTTAACACAAAAGTTCTGGCCGGGACCTTTAACCTTATTATTGCCAAAAAAAACTTCCGTTCCTGATCTGGTAACCTCCGGGCTTGATACGGTTGCTGTCAGAATTCCGGACCACCCGTTGACGCTGGAATTACTCCGGTCGCTTGATTTTCCTCTGGCGGCGCCGAGTGCGAATCCTTTCGGTTATATCAGTCCGACAAATCCTCAACATGTTGATCAGCAGCTTGGTGAGAAAATACCTTATATACTTAATGGCGGAGAGTGCGGCATCGGTATCGAATCTACGATTATAGGTTTTGTGGAAGGAATTCCAACTATTTACAGATTAGGCGGATTGGCTATTGAAGAAATTGAAAGTGTGGTAGGAGAGGTAATTTTGATGGCTCATTCATCTTCAAATCCACAGGCCCCTGGCATGTTGAAAAGTCATTATGCGCCAAAGAAACCTTTCTATTTAACTGAAAGAAGCAGATTCCCAATTCATGAAGATGGTTTTGGTTACCTTCTTTTTGATCAATACATTGATGGAGTGGATGAAAAATACCAAAGAATTTTAAGTCCGGGCGGTAATTTAAAAGAAGCGGCACATAATTTATTTGCCTTTTTAAGAGAACTGGATGCACAAACATTGAGCCAGATCTGGGCTGAACCTGTTCCTGCAATTGATCTGGGAAGAGCAATAAATGATCGTTTGAAACGAGCGGCAGCGGAAGATTAAGTTACCTTGCTTATTTGAAAAAATAAGTGTGAAAATTCATCAAAAATACTTCGTCCGTAGCACGTGTTATCGCAGTATACAACCAGCGTATAAATTCATTATTAATCTGTTCTTCGGGCAAGTAACCCTGGTCAATAAAAACAGCACTCCATTGTCCTCCTTGTGCTTTGTGGCAGGTTAAAGCGTAGGAAAATTTAACCTGCAACGCGTTCAGGTAGGGATCCTTTCGCAGTGCCTCTGACCGTTCTTTTTTAGATTTAATGTGAAAATAATCTTCCAGAACACTGTCATACAGTTTCCTGTTATCTTCGGATGATAGCGAAGGAGCGGCAGAATGAAGAGTATCCATCATTATTTTGGCATCAAATTCTGGTTGTTTTTCGTAATCTGTCAGGCGTAAAACGACGTCTGCAAAACGAAATCCATGAATTTCCTGCGTTTTTTTTATCTTCAACAATTCGACAAAATCTCCGTTTGCAATGAAACCAGCGGGGGAATCTTCATCCAAAACTGAATAATTATTCCTGACAACCATCAGCCTGTCGCCGGCATCAAGCTCTTCCTCCGAGAAATTTATGGAACGGCGGATATATTCATTATACTGCACAGCCGACTTGTTGGAACGCGTCAGGATTATCGTATTTTCTTGTCCGTATTTATCAAAAGCATAACGCAATCCTTCTTCAAGTCTTTCACCTGTCATACGGAAAGTGTCGCGGTAAGATTTTGTGATGATGTTGACAGTTGGCTTTTCTTCGCGCAGCTGGTCACGCAGTTCTGTTGCATTAAATAATATTCCTGATTGCTCATCCTGGCGCATTACTTCGGTTAGTTCTTCTTCAAAAACTGACATGTAAAAGTTCTTTTCAAGATAGAGTTTATCCAGAGCCGGACTTAATTCCTTCCCAACTGGCGGAAGCTGGGCCACATCACCGATCAGCATTAATTTATTTCCGGGGTTTTCGAAAACAAATTCGATCAGGTCTGCAAGCAGACTGCGGTTACCATATTCTGCGTCATCACTGATCATAGACGCTTCATCGATGATGAAAAGCGTATTGTCATGATAATTTTTTTGTCTTTGAAAAGTCAGGCTGCCAGAAAATGCATCGGAGGTTTGCTTGTATATTTTCTTATGGATCGTCAGCGCGATTTTCTCCGAATAATTTGACATGACCTTTGCAGCACGACCCGTCGGCGCAAGTAAAACAGATTTGTAGCCAAAATTTTTCAGCACTTTTATGAGCGTGCTAATAATTGTCGTTTTTCCTGTACCTGCATATCCTTTTAATAAAAAGCAGTCACGGTATCTTTCCAGGCCACTTTCTTCAATTAAGAAATCATCCGTCCTTGCAAAAAAACGAAGCTGACCTTTGGTAGGCTTGAAAGGAAATTTTTTAACTAAACTTTGTGACGGTAATAATCGGCCTGATTCCATAGATACGAAACTACTGGATGAAATTCAATAATCAAAGTCGACATACAGTAACAAAAATAAACCTTGATTTAATTGCACTTTTTCATAGTATTTCATATATTAGTTTTCGAGTTTATTCATAAACCATAACCGGAACGTCCATGCAAGTATACCAAGTGCTCGCCAACAAGTCTATTGACGCTATTTTCTCTATCACAAAAGAGACAACTGTTTTCCACGCCTTAGAGCTGATGGCCGAAAAAAACATCGGTGCTGTACTGGTTCTTGAAGACGGTGAATTGATCGGTATATTTTCCGAACGTGATTATGCCAGAAAAGTTATTCTGTTAGGCCGTGCATCACGTGATACACTGGTTGAAGAAGTTATGACCAATCGTGTAATTACGGTGGAGACGGATCAGAAAATTGAGGATTGTATGCAAATTATGTCAGATAAGCATATCCGCCATCTTCCTGTGAACAGGAAAGGTGAATTGGTGGGAATCATATCGATTAATGACATTGTTTCCGCGATTATCCGTGAACAGAAGGCTCACATCAAATCTCTGGAAGGTTACATTTCCGGAACGCCTTATGCCTGATATCTCATAAAAAATAACTACTTTTTGTAAGTCTCTGTTGGTCAGTTAATCAGACCAGCAGAGATTTTTTGTATCAAATAAAATGAATAACTTGTCATTTTTGACGGGGTGGCTATCTTTGTCCCCTTCCTAAAATATCAGCTTTGGACGCAGGAAAAAATGAACTTATTGGGTTGTATGGAAGTCGGCTGCGGATAAGAGTATGCGGGATCTGTGTTGATAGCGAAAAGATTTTAATGATCCGGCATAGGTTTGTAGGAAATGAAAACATATTCTGGAGTCCGCCGGGCGGGGGGATGCAATTTGGAGAAAGCGCAGCGGAAACCTTAAAAAGAGAATTTCAGGAAGAGACAGGTTTGATTGTGGAAGCGGGTGAAATGCTTTTTGTGAATGAATTTATTCAGCCTCCATTACATGCTGTTGAGCTTTTTTTTAAGATTAAATTTTTCGCTGGTCAGGTTATAAAAGGCATAGATCCGGAATTTTCTGAGGAAAACCAGATTATTCGTGAAGTTCGTTTTATGTCAATCGAAGAAATTAAGCTGCTTCCTGTTGATCATGTTCACAATTTATTTCAAAATTGCGATACGATTGATGAAGTTCTGTCGCTCAGGGGTTATCATGGAGCAGGGAGCGGACTTAGTGTTAGTTAAATTACAAATACTTTAAAAATATATTGTGGCACAAATTGAGAACCAGGCAATTGAAGTAATTCCTACACTTTTGGTAGGAGACAATTCATTTGATGCAGATGCAATACCGTTTTGTACGTTATGCATTGAAGTGGACGACAGGCGCATACGCTTTTGTATCGTCAGGGATGAGAAAATGGAATGCATCTGGCTGGAAGATTATAATTTTGACGTCGTTTTAAGTCAGGAAGAGGTTTTTGACCGGTTGAAAAAAATCTTTACCGGGCATTTACTTTGGTCTTCAAATCATTGGAAAAATGTCAGAATTGCGATCAACTCGCACGCATTCAGTTTGATACCGAGTTTGATTTTTGAAAAAGATTCTGCTCCAAGTTATCTTGAATTTGCCCTTGGACATCCTGTCAGTGACGATGAAAGAGTGCTTTATCATGAATTGCCACTTGTACATGCCAAAAATGTTTTCAGCATTCCAAAAGTTTGGTATAACTGGATGGTTACTCATTTTGAATCATCAGATCTGTCATTTTATCATCTGACCAGTCCTTTGATTATAGGCGCTTTGGTAAGCCACGCAGAACATCAGGAGATAAAGGTGGTTTCTGTATTTCTTGAAAAGGGATATTTTACGCTTGTGGTAACAGAAAGCGAACAGCTCATTTTGTGTAATCGCTTCAAATTCTCTCAGCCTCAGGAATTGGCCTATATCATTTTATTTGCTTTGAATGAACTGAATTTTTCTCCGGAAGAAATGAAGGTTTTGTGTTATGGTGAAGTAAGTCCGTTGTCAGATAACTACATGGAGCTGGGACGTTTCTTTCCAAATATTCAGATTGGAACCGGTCCGACAACGTTGCGTTACAGCACGCATTGCGGGGATATTCCCGGGCATCGTTATTTTGGATTGTTCAATACTTATCTGGTATCTTCTTAAAAAGCCGTCGGAATTCTTAGTTAGAAATTAATTAAGATTGCCTGATATAATGTTTCATCCTGCTTATTTCAGTATAATCGCATCTAAATTCAAGATGTCCCCCTTTTTTATTTGAATCTATGAAGCGAATAGCACTATTTCCGGGGTCTTTTGATCCGTTTACAAAAGGTCACGAGGATATCATTTTACGTGGGCTGAGGCTTTTTGACGAAGTAGTGGTTGGTATTGGAAATAATTCCAGTAAGCAACGCTACTTTCCGCTTGATGTGATGAAGGAGCTTATTGAAAAGACTTTTGAAAAAGAAGAAAATGTCAGCGTAATCACATACAATGATCTTACGGCGCGGGTTGCAAGAGAAATAGGAGCGAAGTTTTTGTTACGTGGATTGAGGAACACGACAGATTTTGAATATGAAAATGGTATAGCCCAGGTAAACCGTTTTGTTTATGAAGAAATAGAAACGGTTTTTTTAATTACATCTCCAAATCTGGCTCCGATAAGTTCCAGTATTATCAGAGATCTTCACCGATACGGACAGGCAGTTGACGATTTTTTGCCCTATTCACTATCAGAACTAAATAAATTGAGAGAGGAAAAAAGTTAATTTCTATGAAAAGAAAAAGTCCCTGATAAATAAGTTTAATCTTGCTTTATCAGGGATTTTTTATTGTTAACGCATTTACAATTTTTCTGCGGCTTTTATTTCTTTTGCAATTTTGGGTCTGACAGGATCATATTTAACAAAAATATTAATCCAGATTAACCGGGCAAGCCTGAACATGACGGGTATGAGAATGACGTAGGATATCAACAGTCCGGCCAGCACGTAATTCATGTCATAATCAAGGATCACTACAAAACCTACAAAAACGGTGACCATCAACGCTGTTGACAGCGCGTAACTCACATACATGGAACCGATGTAAAATCCCGGCTCCCTCGTAAATGATTCTTTACAATAAGCGCATTCGTCATTGAGTTTGTCAAACTTCTTTAAATTATAAGGATTATTAGTTTTAAAGAAGGCACCGGTCTGACATCTTGGGCAGGTGTTGGTGAAAATACTGTATAATTTGGTTCCCTTTAACATGGAATTTCGGACTTTTGAATAATGAAAAACTGAGGTATAAAAATCTATACCCCAGCTTCATTTATTGCTCTTTGAGATTCTGAATTTTCTTTAAACTGTCAACTACATAACGAATTGAACTGAATGAATTAATCAGAATCGACTTAGCTTCCGTAGGTGAATACCATTCCAGTTTTTCAATTTGCTCTTCCGCCTGAGGCTGCATATTGGAGTCGTCAAGACAATCAAAAAGATACCATTTTGTCCTTTTCAATATCCGGTTGTTATTCATTGTGTAGGTATGCCATGTGGTACAAATTTTATCACGTACCAACGCTTTTACGCCTGTCTCCTCCTCAATTTCACGTACAGCGGCTTTTTTGGAGTTCTCTCCCTTATCTAATTTCCCTTTTGGTAAATCCCATTTTTTACGTCGAAACATGAAAAGCCATTTGTCTCCTTTCACGACCACACCACCTGCGGCTTTGATGACTTTATACATACTTTTAACCTTATCTTCCACTTCCGCCTTCTCGCGGGTCGCCAGCGTAACAGACAACATTTCTTTTGGAAGTTCTTTTTCAAGTAAGCTAATGGCCTGAATAGCAGACGTTGACGTCACGTTCAGGAAAAGTACATGCCCGGTAAACATACTCTTTTGCAGCTTCTCCAGTCTAAGATCAACGATATGGTCAAAGGCTGATGTTTCGGCTGTGGTTAATTCATTTGTCCGTACTATTCGGAAGGGACGGTCGTCGAAAAAAATAATCATTTGTTATAGGTACGGATGTCGATCAGCAAAATTAAGTAAAGAGTTTAGTTTAGACAGTGATTATTATTGATAAATTTGCAGTAATAATAAATAATAATTTCTTGGAACTCCTAATCATATTACTTTTAGTGCTTCTCAATGGTATTTTTTCCATGTCTGAGATAGCACTGGTATCCTCCAGAAAATCCCGCCTCGAATCAGCCGCGCGCAATGGCGATTCCAGTGCCAAGGCTGCTTTAAACTTAGCCAATTCACCAACGAGATTTCTTTCAACGGTTCAGATCGGGATTACATTGATCGGACTTTTGACGGGTATGTATAGCGGTGATAACATCACCGCCGATTTTGAAAAAATGATCGCAACCATACCTGCTCTTCTGCCTTATAGCCATACGCTGGCCGTCGGGACAGTACTGGTTGTCATCACTTATTTGTCTCTGGTTCTGGGAGAGCTGGTTCCCAAGAGAATCGGTATGGCAAATCCCGAGGCGATTTCTAAATTCATGGCGAGGCCGATGAATATCATTTCAGTGGCCACAGCTCCGTTTATTTCCCTGCTAGGTTTTTCCAGCGATCTGATTATCCGCTTGCTTAATATCAAACAAAGCGAAAATTCTGTAACTGAAGAAGAAATCAAGAGTCTGATCCAGGAAGGCACTACGGGTGGTGTTTTTGAAGAAATCGAACAGGAAATCGTTCATAATGTTTTTCAGCTGGGTGATAGAAAAATCACATCGCTGATGACTAACCGCCAGGAAATTGTCTGGCTTGATGTTGAGGATACGGTTGAAGAAAACAAAGCAAAAGTACTTGAATCGAGACATTCGGTGTATCCGGTTTGCCGGGATACAGTCGACGATGTTGTCGGATTAATTTATATAAAAGATTTGCTCGCAACAGATCTGGAAGTGCAGCTCGCCGATCTTACAGAAATTTTAAAAGATCCTGTCTATCTCCCTGAAAGTAACAGAGCCTATCAGGCACTGGAAAAATTCAAGGAACAGAAAGTGTATTTTGGGATTATTGTAGATGAATATGGCGGTTTACTAGGTGTTGTCACGATGCACGACATTATGGACGCGCTGGTTGGAAACATTTCCGAAGAAGATGAGGAAGATTCTGAAATTATCCAGCGAGAGGATGGAAGTTATCTGATCGATGCGCAATTGCCTTTTGATAATTTCATTCAGTATTTTGATCTGAATATGCAGGAATCTGAACGGAAGGAATTTGTCGGATTTAATACGTTGGGCGGATTTGTGCTTCATGTACTTGAAAATATCCCCAAGACCGGCGAAACTTTCAAATGGAAACATTTTGATTTTGAGGTGATTGACATGGATAAAAGCAGAATAGATAAATTATTGGTTACTAATAATAAGAAGGACGATTCAAAAGAATAAAATGGCAGAAGAAACTGAAATATCCCGCAGAGTTGCAGAATTACTTTTAGAAGCACAGGCAATCAAATTGAGCCCTGACAAACCGTTTCAGTGGAGTTCCGGATGGCTGTCCCCGATTTATTGTGATAATCGCGTAGCATTATCATTTCCGGATACGAGAACGTTTATTAAAAAGGCGTTAGCTGAAATGATCAGGTCTGAATATCCTGATGTGGATGCAATTGTCGGGGTAGCTACGGGTGGAATTGCCCAGGGAGCTTTGGTGGCTGATCTTCTGGAACTACCTTTTGCATATGTTCGTCCTGAACCAAAAAAACACGGAATGGGCAATCAGATCGAAGGCCGTCTGGAAAAAGGTCAGTCTGTGGTCATTGTTGAGGATTTAATTTCCACGGGCGGGAGTTCTTTAAAAGTAGTTGACGTTCTTCGTAATGCAGGTATAGAAGTGGCCGGAATGGTGGCAATTTTCACTTATGATTTTCAGCTTGCCGCAAATAATTTTGATGAAAAAGGTGTAAAACTAAGCGTAATCAGCAATTATAACGCTTTGATCGCCTCGGCGCTTGAACATGAATATATCACGATGGAACAGGTTGAAAGTCTGAGCCAATGGCGTGTACAACCCGATATTTGGGGAAAATAAAACTACAAATGAAAATCAAATGGCCTGAATGACTTGTCTGAGTCTTTCGGGCCTTTTGCTTTTCTGATGACTTTCCGCACAGTAAAAACCTGAAAGTTTCCGGGAAAATATTAATAGTTTAACATTGAATGTTTTCAATACATTATTATATTTCGGATAGCAAAATACCAACCCTTCCCTCTTCATAATCCTGTTGCATAGTTTGAATCCTTTTTAGTTTGTTAAATGATTGACGTTTCCTATCCCTATTTTGATACGAATTTAAGCTGGCTTTCCAATAATTTCAGACTTCTCCTGGAAGCGAACGATGATACTGTTCCGGTTCGTGAGCGACTGAAATTCATGGGACAATATGCCTATCAGATCGATGAATTTTTCAGAGTACGCATCCCCAATCTTCTTGCGATGGGGGAGGTTAGCAAGGATATCAGAACAAAACTTAATGTATATCCGGAGTCGCTTCTGGAACATGTTTATGAGACGGTTGATAACCAGCTCAGGGAATTTAATGAAATACTGCTATCCCGCATTTTACCATCATTAAATGATCAGGGCGTTCATCTTTATTACAAAGAATCATTTGCTGCCGAGCATTTATCATTTGTAAAAAAGTTTTTTATTGAGAAATTATTCCGCTATCTGCAACCCGTTTTTCTTGACGGAAGGCGGAATTCCAAAATATCATTTTTTGAATCAAAAGAGCTGTATCTTATCGTTCATCTGGTTTTTAAGGAAGATCAGGATGAGGATTGGTATGCGGTTGTAAATATTCCCACAGAACCATTCGGCCGTTTTATAGAAATGCCTGAATACGAGGGCAAGAAGTATGTTGCCTTTCTTGAAGACATTATCCGGGAGAATTTGCCGGTACTTTTTCCGGGTTATGAAATCATTGATTCTTATACTTTAAGAGCAGAGAAGGAGACTGAGCTTTCCATAGAAGACGAGTATCCGATGGTGATGGCCCAGCGGATTATCAGGCAGCTTGAAAAAAGAAATTTTATACAACCACTTCAATTTTTTCACGAGTCGGGTATGCCTTTGTATATCCGTGAATATCTGTCCAACCGGGCCGGAATGCTCATGAACGAATTTCATGAACGTGGAGATTATTTGCATATGCAGGATTTGCTGACATTTCCGGCCTTCTCCAAAAAACTTGATTATCCATATCAGCGATCCATTCTGAACAGTGAATTTGAAGAAACAGAATCCGTCTTTCAATCCATTCAGCGGGCAGACCAGCTTTTGCATTTACCTTATCATTCTTACAATCCGATAGTCAGGTTTTTCAATGAAGCTGCCATTGACCCTTATGTGAAGGAAATACACGTTTCTCTTTACAAAATAAGCGCAAATTCTTTTATTCTTAATTCCCTGATCAGCGCATCCCGCAACGGAAAAAAAGTGGTGACTTATGTTGAACTGAATGCTAAACTGGATATTCAGGAAAACATGCAGTGGTCAAAGAAAATGAGAGATGCCGGTGTTAGAATTATTTTCAGCGTTCCCGGATTGAAAGTACATGCAAAAATGGCTCTTATCAAACGCCGCGTACAGAAAGGGTGGGAGCGTTATGCATTTTTAGGTACGGGCGGTTTTTACCGGTTAACAAGCCGCGAATTTGTGGATCATGCATTGCTCACCAGCCACCGGGAACTCACCAATGAACTTGAATTACTATTTGGATATCTGTATACACAGGATGAACCGAAGAAATATAAATACCTGCCTTTTAATTTCCTGCACGTTACACAATTTACAATTCAGAAAAAGCTGGTAGACCTGATCGACAGGGAAATAAAAAATTCTAATGCTGGTCTAAAATCATTTATAACCATTAAGCTCAATCAGATTCAAGACCATACACTGATTGACAAACTGTATCAGGCCAGCAAAGCGGGCGTAACGGTTCATGTAATCATCAGTGAAAGTTGCGGCGTCATTCCGGGGCTTCCATCAATCAGCGATAATATCACGGTCAGCAGGCATGTGGACCGCTATATGGAAAATACCCGCATTTTTCATTTTGGAAATCGCGGTAATGATGAAATTTATCTTTCTTCCTGCGACTGGACTTACAGGAATTTGCACAGGCGGATCGATGTCTGTTTTCCAATTCTGGATGAATCATTAAAAAGTCAGATGCGGCAGGTTCTGAAAAATTATGTTAATGATAATCAGAAGGCGGTCAGATTGGATATGTACCAGAATAATCTGCGAATTCCTTACGATTCCAGCATGCCAAAAGTCCGTGCACAGGAAGCCAACTATCGTCTGGCTGAGCGTCTTGAAAGAAATATCAGTATTCGTAAATCTGAATAATTTATTTTAAATTTATTAAAAAAATTACCCTCCTGCATATAATCTCATATAGCCGTTTCTGAATTCGTAAGGCTATTATTTTGAAAAGAATACCTTCCGGGTATCATTAAGTTTTAACTTAACAGGGTTAAATTCTCTGGTTATGTAAAAACTATATGACTATATTTGAAAGGATGTCACTGTCTCTCAATCAATAAACAGAATTACGCAATATGGGAATAGTAGAGCGAAGAGAACGACTGAGAAATCAGGTTCGGTCCGATATCGTTAAAACAGCCAAAGAAATTGCCCGCGAAGATGGGTGGACTGCCGTTTCGATTCGAAAAATCGCTGAGGTTATTGAATATAGCCCGCCTATTTTATATGAATACTTCGAAAGCAAGGATAAATTACTGGAAGCAATCCGTGTTGAAGGATTTGATTTTCTTCAGGCAGAATTTGTTAAGATAAAAAGTCATTTCAGAAATCCTGAAAAGCAGCTATCGGAAGTGGCAAGATGCATCTGGGTTTTTTCTGTTGAAAATCCTGAGATTTTCCAGGTTATGTTTAATCTGGAAGGAGCGTATTGTGATTCAAAACGGGTATATTCCCATGCCATGAATATCCGGGATAATCCGGTTTGGGAAATGATTGCTGTTTTACGCCCGAAGTCAGGAGAAATGGTGACCAAGACCTATTATGAATGGTGGTGTCTTACTTATGGATTTATATCAATTACCATGACAACCCAGCCACGTTACGCTTTCGCTCAGGCGGAACCGATTTACATGGAAGGTGTCAGAAGGTTTATAAAAAGTATTATGTAGCAGAACTGGTCTGGCGTACTTCTATTTTGCTTTGGTGATATACCTGAGAATATGGAGGTACGCTGCGAACCAGCCATGCATTCCCACCTATAATGGAATTATGACCAATAACAGTTTCTCCACCTAAAATCGTGGCATTAGCATAAACTACAACATGATCTTCAATCGTCGGGTGCCTCTTTTTGGAAGCCAGCGACTTTGAGACATGAGTTGCGCCAAGGGTAACGCCCTGATACAGCTTTACATGATTGCCTATAATGGTCGTCTCTCCAATGACGATTCCGGTACCATGATCAATAAAAAATGAATGTCCGATTTCAGCATTGGGATGAATGTCAATTCCAGTCTGGCTGTGTGCAAATTCTGTCAGCATTCGTGGTAACAACGGAATGCCTTCCTGAGCAAAACTATGGGCAATCCGATACGTTGCAATGGCTGTAAAACCAGGATAAAGCGCAATCACCTCTTCAATACTGACAGACGCAGGATCATTTTCTGTAATGGATTTAGCGTCCTGCAAAAGCATTTCATGAATATCCGGAATATGATCAAATACGGCATCCAGAATCTCTTCCCTGCTTCTTGCAAGCTGTGGAGTTAAAGGAGCCAGCATGCAATCCAACCGGTGTCTTAGCTCCAAAAAAGCTCCCTGCATGTCTTTCGCCTTATCATTTTGCTGACAATCCTGACTAATCGGAAACAAAAAATTGATCAGTTTCTGGATAAAAAGACCTGCATCGTGCCTGGATGGTAGTTTGTATTGAAAAGTAGTATTCTGCTCATTTAGTTTTTGAAAAAATAATTCCTGCTGGTGGTTGTTCATTATTCCTTATTTTTTTGATAACTTTTATCGTTAACGGCATTGTTTTTGTATTGATACAGAAGAAACACAAAAAGCCTTCGAAAGATTATAATTTTATTAATTCTTTTGAAATTCTTTGCTCAGACGTGTTTTATCTCTACATTCTATCGTATATAGAATAGAAGTTGTGAAGTTATAAATTCTTGGAGTAATCAGGAAAATTATGTTGCGTGTTAAAAAATTTCAGTCCACTTTTATTATTGTATTGTTAGCATTTGCCCTTACGTCGTGCTTTTCAAAATATCTGATTTCTGAAAAACAGGTTCGCCGTCATTATGCTAAAAAGGACATCCGTCCGGAAATCCGGATCATTAAAAATGATACATTATCTCTCTGCATAGCGAGCGTTGGTAACGATACACTTCCGATGTTGCTGCTGATTCACGGAGCGCCGGGTTCGCTGTGGGGATATATGAATTTAATGGATGATGAAGATCTTCAAAACCATTTTCACATCGTTTCTGTGGACAGAGTTGGTTATGGAAAATCACGTCTGAAAATGAAAAATAAACGGAAATATGTTACGTCCATTGAAACCCAGGCAAAAGCACTATTACCAGTTTTTGCCCTTAATCACTCCGATCAGAAAGTAACCGTACTGGGAAGATCTTATGGAGCCCCGATTGCCGCAAAAATGGTTTCACTGGTTCCTGACAAGGTAAAAGAGTTAATTATGGTATCTCCGGTGATTGATCCGGATAAAGAAAAGTTCTACTGGTTTTCAAAATGGGGGAGAAATGCATTGGTACAGCTGTTCTTGCCAGGCGATTTCAATACGGCTACTGCTGAGAAATATTCTCATTCGGATGAGCTTAAAAAGCTGTTGCCCGTATGGCAAAATCTGCATATTCCAACTACCGTTATCCAGGGTGGAAATGACTGGATAGCAGATCCTTCCAATCTTGATTTTGCCAGAAAACATATTAAAAGTAAAAGATCTCAATACATTTTTCTTAACAATGCCGGTCATATGATCACATTCACGCATCTGGAAATGATTAAGGAAATGCTTTTACGCAGTCAGCTTTTTAAAGAAAAAGTTACCTCCGTTGATATGAATGACGAATAAAGCACAACACGTTTGGAAATTCAGATCTGGTCCCCAGAATCTGTTATAACATTTGTATCCCCCTCTCAGATATTAAGTGGCAATCGTTATATGAAAAAAGTGTCAGATACCTTCAGAACAGGTTTTAGCTTTGTTACAGAAAATAAAAAAATATTATCAAGGGGATTAATTGGCATAGTATGTATTTTGATGGCCGTCTGGTTTGTCAGACATGAAGAAGCGGAGGTCAGGAAGGTATATAGCTTAATTCAATCTGCTGCACCCATTTACATTTTCCTTGGATTGTTTGTAACTGTTGGATATATATTTCTGCAAGGAATTATGTATCAATTTTCTTTCAAGGCACTTGGTAAAAACATTGATCTCCTCACCCTTACAGAGTTATTTCTCAGAAGAAATTTCATAAGTGTATTTCTGCCAGCCGGAGGAATTTCTTCCCTGGCTTTTTTTACGTCAAAGACCGAAAAAAAGGGTGTTACCAAAACGGAAATACATCTTGCATCTTCCGTTTATGCAGTTTGTGGAATCGTATCTGTCTTTGTGATTGCGATCCCTGCCGGGATTTGGTTATTGTTTCAAAAATCAGTTTCAAACAATGAAATTTATGCATTTGGCGGTCTATTTGTCCTGGTTTTACTTCTCTATCTGGGCATTAAATCATTTATAGATCGCGGCAGATTTTATAATTTGCTTTTAAAATATCAACCCGACCTTGAAGTTGTAATGGAACAAATGTCTGATGGACGTTTTTCTATCTTAGCCATAATTAATTGTCTTCTTTTTTCAGTGCTTATTGATCTGGCCGGGATACTTCATCTGTATATCGCCTTTTTTGCCTTACATGTTACTGCTCCGTTTGAAGCTGCTTTCATGGGGTATCTGGTGGCAACTATTTTTCTTATTCTATCACCATTTCTGAGAGGAATAGGTGCTATTGAGCTGTCTCTGAGTGTACTTTTGGTGCAATATGGTATGGATAGTGTAGCGGCTATTTCGGTAACTATGATCTATCGTTTCTTTGAATTCTGGGCACCTTTGTTGGCGGGAATACTTACTTTTTTATTTAAAAGAAACAATTTAATTCTAAGGATTCTGCCGGCCTTTCTGATATTAATTCTTGGAATCGTGGATATTGTTTCGGTTTTAACGCCGTCAATTGCTTCGCGTGTTCAGGAATTGCAGGGATTTATTCCTTTAAATCTGATAGCGGTATCAAATTATTTCGTTCTGCTGACAGGTGTCGTTTTGGTTCTCATGTCGGTCTTCCTGCTTAAAGGTTATCGTACGGCTTACTATTTTTCCATTGGCTTATCTATTCTGTCACTTGTCGGGCACCTTACCAAGGGTATCGATTATGAAGAATCATTAACTGCTGCTTTTGTTGTCCTGGTCCTGCTTTTTACAAGCCGCCAGTATTTCAGAAAGGGAAATAAACGATTTCAGTTATTCGGTTTGCGGACGGTTCTGGCCGCCATTGGAGCTGTTTTGGTATACGGAATTATTGGTTTTTATTTTCTTGACAAAATTCACTTCAATATAGATTTTTCATTTCCTGCCTCAATAAAAAATACACTGTTATATTTTGCCATGATCGGAAATGATCTGGATCCGCAAACAATTTTCGGTCGCGACTTTTTGTATTCCCTTAATGTCCTTGGCGGCCTTTGTATTGCTTTTCTGGTTTACACCGGAATTCGTCCATTGATTTTTAAACCGGAAATGGAGGAGGAGCGTTGGGATAAAGCAAAACTATTGGTAGAAAAATTTGGAGATTCATCCCTTGATTATTTCAAAACCTATCACGACAAACTTTTATATTTTGGAAAAGAAACTGAGGGATTTATCTCATACAGGGTCGGCAGCGGTTTTGCCGTTGTTCTGGAAAAACCTGTTTGTGCCAATGAAAACGATATGCGTTTGGTTATAAAAGAATTCGATCAGTTTTGTCGGGAAAATGATTTAGAATGTACCTATTACCGCTGTGATCAGGAGGTTTTGCCAATATTTCATTCATTAAATAAAAATTCACTGATTATTGGGCAGGAAGCCATTGTGAATTTAAAAACATTCTCATTGGACGGAGGCGATAAGAAGTCCCTTCGAAACGCAGTTAAAAATATTGCGAACAAAGGTTTTTCGGCAAAGATTTACGCAGCTCCTGTAAAAGATGGTGTTTTACAACGTTTGAAAGCAGTAAGTGATGAATGGATTGAAACAACCGGATATACCGAAATGGTTTTTTCCCAGGGAATTTTCGATAAAGATGAATTAAAACAACAGACAATTATCACGCTTGAAAACGAAGATGAAAAAATCATTGGCTTTGCTAATGTTATTCCGGATTATGTGAAAGGTGAAGGAACATATGACCTCATTCGCAAGACAAAAGATGCTCCAGGGACTACTTTGGACGCTATGATGATTGAGATTATAACATATTTTCAATCGAAAAATTTTGACTATCTGAATATCGGTATGGTACCGCTTTCGGGTGCCGAGGAAAACAAGGACATTACGGAAAGAGCCATCAAGTTTGCATATCAGAATGTGAAGCAGTTCGGTTATTATAAGTCGCTTCGTGATTATAAAAGCAAATTTTCTCCTGAATGGAAAAGTAAATATTTGATTTACGACGATGCCTATGCGTTAATCCGAATTCCGGCGGCGTTGAATAAGGTTGTAAAAATGAAGTAGCCCTTATGAAATTTAAATTATTATTATTGCTGCTGGTATCAATTTCACTTTCAGCAAAAGCATATAGTCCCGATTCTTTGCAATATGGTATTTTTGGTAAACTGAAAATATATCAGTCGGGGACTGCACCCAGGCAGCTGGTTCTTTTTGTTAGCGGTGACGGCGGCTGGAATCAGGGTGTAGTCGATATGGCTAGTAATTTTGTTTCTTTGAATGCCATGGTGGTGGGGATTGATATCAGGAGTTATTTGAAAAACCTCCAAAATTCAAAATCGGCCTGTTATTATCCGGCGGCTGATTTTGAGAATTTAAGTAAATTCATTCAAAAACAATATCACTATAAAAATTACATTAGTCCTCTTTTAGCAGGATATTCATCCGGTGCAACGCTGGTTTACGGGATACTTGCCCAGTCACCTGCTAACACATTCTTTGGCGGAATTGCTTTGGGATTTTGTCCTGACATTCAACTCAGTAAGACACTTTGTGCCGGATCCGGCCTGAGGTCGCACACGTTGGGGAAAAACAAAGGATTTTATCTGGAAGCTTCTCCTGATTTACCAGAACCTTTTATAGCATTACAGGGAATGCAGGATCAGGTTTGTGATTTCAAAGCAACGGCTAGTTTCCTGAACCAGATTCCAAATGCCAGACTTGTTGCGCTTCAAAAAGTAGGTCATGGATATTCCGTTCAGAAAAACTGGGTGCCTCAATTAAAAGCAGCATTCACGGAAATTATATCAAAAAAGCAGGTGGAGGCCAAGAGTGATTATGAAGAAATCAATGAAAGTCAGTTGAAAGATTTACCAATTCATGCTATTCCCTCAGCAACGAATCCTGAAAAACCAATGGTTTTCCTGATCACCGGAGATGGTGGTTATACAAGTTTTGATCAGGCATTTTGCAAAACTTTGGCTGACAATGGTACACCTGTTGTAGCACTGGACGCCTTAAAATATTTTTGGAATGAAAAAACGCCCGCATCTACGACTGCGGATGTTGAGAAACTTATCTCTTTTTATAAAAACAAATGGCAGCGTGACAAAGTTATCCTGGTTGGATATTCCTTTGGGGCTGATGCTTTTCCTTTTATTTTGAATAATCTAAACAAAACAACCCGCGAAAGTATCAAGCTGTTGGCCATGCTGTCGCCATCTACACAGGCAGATTTTGAAATACATATTACTGATATGCTAAGCCTGCCACGTGGAAAACGCCAATTTGACGTATCCTCGGAGGTTAACAAAATCAGGAATTTGAAAATTGTTTGTATATATGGATCAGAGGAAGAGCCGGAAATAAAATCTGAAATTACCAACCCGGAAGTTAGTTTTGTGACTGTTCCGGGTGGGCATCATTACAATAATGCTTATAAAGAGCTTGTCAATATTATTACGCAGAAGGCTGAAAAATAGTAGAGAAATTGTATTTTTTAAATTTATAGAAAACATTGATAAGTACAGATTAATTTGAAATATTTCTGAATTGCCGCAGAACTTCCCATACATTCAAATTATCATATAATTATTTTGCAAATTCGTTTTTACATAAAGAAAACGACCAGTCAATGACCAGCCGTTTGTCTGCATTAATTAACCTATGTATAAAATCTGACATCGAAAATTACTTTTCGGGTCAGATTTTAATGCCTAACGAAACTACAATACTTCTTCCATCAGAAGTCCAGATTCCTGCTCCCGGGTACATGGTCGGGCGTTTCGTGTAATAGCTTTTATTAAGGATATTATTCACCCCGAATTTTAAATTATATCTTTCAGCGAACTTTAAAGTTCCGTTAAAATCCCACAAACCATATGACGGCACTTTTCCTTTTGCAGCATTTACAGAAGGTTCCACCGTGTTGAGTGCATCCGAATATAGAGAGCTCACATAACTATACTGTATTGTGGCAAAAAAAGTACTATGCGCAAACTGCAAACCGTTTCTGGTAATCCAGGTTGGAACGCCTTCCAGCTTATTTCCTTTTGTATTGAGATTCTCGTTATTCAGGACTGAGCTTCCTTTAATATAGTACGCGTCAAAATAGGAAGTTGAGGTGAAAACGGAGAATTCTGTTTTCCTTCCGTTAATTCCCTGAACAGAAAAAGGTTTGTACTCAGCGTATATTTCTACGCCTTTGGTCATGCTGTTTCCGGTGTTTGTCCGGAGAATGTAATCTTTTCCGGCATCATCTTTCATAGCCAGCGTTCCCATTCTGTTTTGATATAACATTTGAAAAACACTTACATCATATGAAAAAATATTTCCTACTTTTCCATTGATACCGGCTTCAAGGTTATATCCTTTTGAGTCCTTCAAATTTTTATCAACCTGTTCCAGAACGGAACCGGGGATAATGTCTTTCAAAACGATCGGGCGATAAGCCTGAGAAAAGCCAGCATAAATACGGCTATCTGCGTCAAACTTGTACTGCGAGCTTATTCCCAAAAGCGGAAAGTGGTGTTTAATTTTATCGGGAAGGGCTTCCGGCTGATAATAAGTGATCGTGCCGGTCATATTGGTCGCTCCGTTTTCTACACGTAATCCTGGCGTCACCGTTAGTTTTGGCGTGATATACAATAAGTTTTCAACAAAAAGAGCAATGTTATTTGTTTTTAAATGCAAGTCGCGACCCCAGACCGGATTGGTAATTGACAAGTCAAAATCGCTGCCTGTTGTACCTTTCCCTAATTGACGACGGCGAAGATTATTTTTCATTACCTGAATACCACCGGAAATGAAATTATTCAAACCGCCTATACGATACTGATGCACAAGCCTGAGCTCAGAGGTGAAACTTTTGAAATTATCAATATCAACCTGGCGCGGTTTGTATTGATTTGTTGCAGGATCAATGGCGTCCGGAACGTTTGCAAAAGCGTCAATCAAAACACTGTTTCTGCTTCCGTAAACACCCGAATTTGTCCAGCGAAGTTTTGTTGAAGGACTTATCTTCCAATCAAGAACAATTGATGGAATGTAAATATCCGGGTTAAAGTAGTTTCTGGACCGTGTAGACTGACGTGGATCCTGAGCAAACATGGCATCCGTTAAAGGACCAGGAATTTGGTAAACATACGACGAACGTCCGAGCTCAGCCTTCACTTTCAGATTTTTTGTTAATTCATAAGAAAGGCTTGCAAATTGCGATTGTGCATCTGATTTTGAGTTTTTCCGATAACCATCCGAATGTCTTTTTTGATAATAGGCTGAATACTTAAGTTTGCCAATTTTTCCACAGATGGCATTATAAGAACTGAACAGCCCATAAGAACCAGCTGAATTTATCGTTTCAAAAGTAAATGCCTTCGTGGTGTCAGCTTGTTTTGATATATAATTGATCATACCACCAAATTGTGCGCCGTATTGTAAAGACGCAGTCCCGTGAACAAGCTCGATTCTTTCAATAGATTCCATTGCCGGACTGTAATGACTGGCCGGATATCCATACATGTCGGAATTGGTAATTACTCCGTTCTGACGAATGTTATATTCCCATGAACGATGCGGATCAAGACCTCGCGTGGAAATGTTGATCTGATTTCCACTTCCATCCATATCATAAACGAATACACCTGGTATCTTTGCAAATATCTGTCTGCCTGTTTTTTCAGCGATATTAGCATTGATTCCTCCAAGTTGAAGGACTTCGTTTTTTGTCCCTGCAATCAGGTAGGTGTCATGCACATCCGGCAATCTTTCAACCTGAATACTGTTCTTCTTTTCTTCAATCACAACCTCGTCAAGGCTGTTAATGTCTTCTCTTAAAGTGATGGTGACATGATTCGGTTTACTATCAGACAACTTCATCTTTACTTTTTGGGAAAAATATCCAATCGAGGTAATATGGAGTGTATGCTCCCTTTTTGATGTGTTTTGTATTTTGAAAAAACCATCTTTATCGGTAACGGCACCATTTTTAGAATCTTCAATTCTCACACTTACGCCTTCAATACCAACGCCATTGCTTCCGATAATTCTCCCTGTTACAGCAGTTTGTGCCTGACAGATCAGGTTGGTGAAAAGAAAAAGAATTGGAACGATGTATTGGAAGTGATTTGCTTTAAAGAAAAGTATTGATTTTATATTGGTAGAGCTTTTCGACCACATGAATTTTTTTATTTTTTGAAATAATTTGAACAGAATTATCAGTCGCTGTTTTTGGATAACAGAGTTAATCATGCGTCAACAGGATTTTGAAATAGCTATAACATGCCGGATTTCTGGCATAATACTATTCCTCAAAACCCGAAGGCTTTAATGAAATAAAGGATTACATGAAAATAATCAGCTGAGCAAATCAGGCGGGGGAGATGGAATACTCGATTCCGGGATAACCGGAGATTGGGCCTTATACCGAAAAGTTACAGGGGCTGACCAATCGAAAATATAAAATGTATGCTTACGGCCAACGGCCATATATTCTTTAAGGAAATTCTTTAAAATAGATCCGGCTGCACCTTTATGCGCGTCAGAATTTGTTTTGGCATGATCGTCAAACGTGGAAACCATGTTCCAGAAACGCTCTCTTGAAGTTTGGCTGAATTCACATTGAACGTACAAAGTATCGTTGGCTATTTGTTTAGATACAATTTTGTAATACTCATTCCCTGTCAAAAGTTCTTCGTTTGATGGTAAGGTACTTTCCCAGTTACTCAAATATGGAAGTGTCAGTGGAAATTTTAAAAGTAAATCACATTTGGTCAGTGAGGATTTCAGGGCGTCATTATCGTCTTTTTCAATCAAATTATATACGGAAAAACCCATCATATTGAAGATGAGAAGTCCGAATAATAAAATTGATAAAAGCTTTTTCAAGTGGCCGTCTGGCAATAAAATTTCTTAACTCCGTAAATATACGTTGAAGCTAAGAAATTTTAATTAGCTAACCAGCTGATAATTCAAAAATTTTAAGAACTCTATCTTATCGAGCAATTTTCCTTGTTACAAACTTGCCAAGCTGATCCGTAACGCGCACAATGTATAGTCCTTTTGCCATCTGGCGCAAATCCAGCTGCTGGCTCCATTGTGTCAGATTATCAGTAGTGTTGATCTGTTTTACAATCTGACCATTCATATTGATCAGTTCAATTCGCAGGGTAGTGGCTGTCACACTCCTTATATTAACGGTTAGGAAATCCTCTGTTGGAACCGGAAATGCTTCTACAACCATAGCTAAATTATCAGAATCAGGCAGAGAGGTAATCAGGCCAGAATCATTGACAGGAACGTATGGAGGAATTTCAACAACAGATCCCGGTTTATCAGTCACGGTAATCAGGCCTTCGCGGTATGTTTCGGATATTTTAACACCGTCTCTCCATTCATCAACTACAACGGCATAAATATATTTCCCTAACAAATCCGGTGCATTCCAGACCAGTTTTTTACTGGCCTGATCTACATAGAAAATTCCCTTTTTACTGACGTCGTTCGGATAAATATAATTTTCGTTCAAACTGCGGACACCACAGGTTCCGGGTGATGTTTTGCTTAACTTTTGTAAATGTGCTGTCGTGCTGTCAGAGTCAGTAACAGTAGATTTTAGATCAATCTTGAAGATTTGCTTTGAGCCGGCGGTAAAAACCGGAAGTGGCAAAATCGGGGTGGAATTGGAAACCTGAGTATCAATCACCGTCCATAAAAACATTTGCGAAAGCTCAGAATTCGGAAAGTTTAGCATATTCGATGACCTGTTCTCCAGGTTCGTAGAGATCTGAAAGATACCGGCAGATGAATAGGTGTACGTAACTTCATAACTGCCAACAGCCACACCGTTTTGATCTCCTGATAATATATCGAAACCAGTCCGCTTCACCTCGGCTGTTTTGCCATCACCAAAACACATCATGATAGAATTTTGCGCATTCGAAGCTCCCGTACCTTGAGGCGACACATCAAAATAAATTTGTGCCGTAATTCTATATGTCTGCCCGGATAAATTTACAGCTCTGATCTCACCGCCTAGCAGGTGAGTAGCATAACTGGCTGTGCTACAAAGGCAAAGTAAAAGTACTATTCTGTAAAAAACGGACATTCTGAATCAGGTTTGCGTTGCAAAGAATTTTATAGCATTTCAACGAATGAAATGCATTTTTTCGTATTATTTTCAGCTTGTAACTACAAGTTTTTGCAAGGTAAAACTTTGGAGCAATAAATTAAAATCCGGTTCAATATGTTTGAAAATTACTGATCAGGCACATTTGTCACTTTATGATCCTGTATTCTCAGTAGAGGAGCCGTTTTTTTACCTTTCTTTGGAGTATATCAAATTTAAATCGATTGTTTTAATGCAAAAATTATTTGCCAGTTTAGCACTATCAGCGGCGATGTCCTTGCAGATTGCAACCGCCCAGCAGAGTGGGGCGTGGAAGATGGTGGAAGGGAAAATATCTTCTCCCTGGGCACAAAATGTAAATGCTGCAAATCCTCACCCGGAATATCCCCGTCCACAATTAGTACGTGAAAAATGGGTTAATCTGAATGGGTTATGGAATTATTCAATTGTTCCCAAAGTATCATCAGAAACAAAACCAGCCACATTTCAGGGTAACATTCTTGTTCCGTTTGCTGTTGAATCCGCTTTGTCGGGAGTTGGTAAAACGGTGGGAAAGGATAGTATTTTGTGGTACAACCGTAAGGTCAATTTTGTTTTTAAAAGTAAAACTGAAAATGTTTTGCTTCATTTTGGAGCGGTGGATTGGGAATGCGACGTTTTTGTAAATGGCCGGAAAGCGGGCTCGCACAGAGGTGGTTATGATCCTTTTTCAATTGATATTACACCGTTTCTGGTCAAGGGAAATAATCAGGAGATTTCTGTAAGAGTTTGGGATCCAAGCTCAGACGGGCCTCAACCACGGGGGAAACAGATAAAAAATCCTAATAGTATATGGTATACGCCCGTTACCGGAATATGGCAAACGGTGTGGCTGGAAACTGTACCTTCAACTTACATAATATCAACGCGAAATACGCCTGATATCGATGGCGAAAATCTTACTGTAAAATCTTCTGTCAAAAATGCGCAGCCCGGGGATATTATAAAAATCGCTGCATTTGACGGTGCAAATTCGGTTGCTGAAAAAGAAGTGTCAACTGATGAGGATGGGGTTCTGACAATAAAGAACCCAAAATTATGGTCTCCTGACAGTCCTTTTCTGTATGATTTGAAGGTGTCATTATTAAGAAAAGGCAAAGTTATTGATGAGATAAAAAGTTATTTCGCCATGCGTAAGATTTCTATGAAACCAGACCAGAATGGAATTCATAGGATGTTGCTGAATAATAAATTTGTATTTCAATACGGTCCTCTGGATCAGGGCTGGTGGCCGGATGGGTTGTATACCGCGCCGACCGATGAAGCTTTGAAATTTGATATTGTTAAAACAAAAGAAATGGGTTTTAACATGATTCGGAAACATGTGAAAGTTGAGCCCGCAACCTGGTATAACTACTGCGATAAGCTGGGAATGCTGGTTTGGCAGGATATGCCAAGTGGCGATCTGGGGAACAACTGGGAGCCTAATCCGGGAATTACAGGAAATGAAACGGAGCAAAACCGTACTCCGGAATCAGAAAGCATATACAGAACAGAGTGGAAAGCAATTATGGATGCAACCTATAATTTCCCTTCCATTATTGTTTATGTACCGTTTAACGAGGCTTGGGGACAATTTAAAACGGCTGAAATTACAGATTGGACGAAGAAATATGATCCAAGCCGTTTGGTGAACAGTGCCAGCGGAGGCAATTTTTTTCCGGTGGGTGATATTATGGATTTGCACCATTATCCTGCTCCGGTTATGCCTCGCCCGGATTTATTTGGAGCTAAACAAGTAATAGTGTTAGGCGAATTTGGCGGATTAGGACTTCCTGTGCCTGAACATACCTGGCAGCAGAAAAATAACTGGGGTTATCAGAGCTTCAAAAACAGTGACGAATTATATGCAAAATATGAGTCGTTTATCAACAGTTTTGAGCCACTCATAAAAAGAGGGTTATCTGCCGCAGTTTACACTCAAACAACGGATGTTGAAATTGAAACAAACGGCTTGATGACGTATGATCGTAAAATAATCAAAATGCCGGAAGCGAAGCTTATGCAGATTCACAAAAAACTGTATAATGCTGATTGGGGAAATTCAAATCCTTAGTAAAGCACGGGATTGACGAATACAATAAAAGCCGCTCTGATTGTCAGGGCGGCTTTTATTGTAAATGATATTTTTACTAACTTATTGATTTACATTTTGTTAGAAAGCTACTTAGTGCAGGGATGGATGATTAAGGAATTTTTTTTTCTCTTTTATCACAACAGATCTTCTTTTAAGATAATAGGCTATAACCATATAGGCGGCAAACATTCCAATGTAAATGTATAAAGATGCAGTATTAGAAATATCGCCGTGGAAAGCAAAGAATAGTGCTGTATTGACAATGGTGATCATCCAAAGGGTAAACGAAGCCCAGAAGTGGTTTAATCCGGAATCAATCAAAATGTGGTGCATATGGTTTCTGTCTGCAATAAACGGCGACCCACCTTTCACAATTCTTACGATAAATACCCGTAGTGTATCAAAAATTGGAACGATCAAAAGAACCATGACGATGATTGGAGCATTGAAATAAGCAGTACTGTCGTTCTGGTAGCTGACATTCAACGAAAGAAATTCGACGGCAAAAATAGATAGCAAATACCCAATGATAAGCGAGCCTGTGTCACCCATAAAAATCTTGCTTGTTTTGGAGAAATTAAATCTCAAAAACCCTAGTAAAGAACCCGACATAGCGAAGGCCAGGCATCCAAATGAAAAGTGATTGTTAAGAATAAACCAGATACCGAATCCGATACCTGCTATCAAACTGATGCCTCCTGCAAGACCGTCAATTCCGTCAATAAGGTTAATGGCGTTGATAATGGCAATAAATACAAACACAGTTAGGGGTATACTTACGAAATATGGAATGTGGTGAATTCCGAAAATGCCATAGAAATTATCAATTTTGAAGTTTCCCATAGCAACCAGGATCAGCGACGCACAAATCTGAACGAGCAATTTTTTGGTTGAATCAAGGGCAAGAATATCATCTTTAAGACCCAGGAAAAAAAGTATGATTACACCTGTCATCGAAAGGCTGATCAGATTCGAATCAACGATGTTTTCAGAATGTGGCCAGAGGAAATAAGATATAAGTGTTGAGGCAAAAATAGCGATCCCGCCCAAGGTTGGTGTTTCCGTTTCATGAGAGCTTCTAAAACCGGGTTTTGCAGTCAGGTGAAGAAGATTGGAAAGGTTTATTATGATCGGGATTGAAATAATGGACAAAAAACAGGCTATCAAAAAGGAGAGAATGCATTGATACACATCGTGATGTATCATGTTGTTGAAGATTCCTTCGCTTAATATATAGGTCGGTATTTGTAGTTCCATGACAATAGTGGTTGAATGACCGGATTGGATATTAAATATTTCAATCAGATTATTTTCAAATTTGACAAATTATCAGCAGAATCTTTAATCTAACTCCCTGAATGTCAAAATAGTTATTTAGTGGTTGATGACTTTATTTTAGTGTATGTGATAATTTTAACGCAACCGGTACTATAAAAACTGGACGATTTTTCGGACTGGTTTGAGCCACAAAGTAAAAAATCGTGGTTTGATATCATTAACCAGCCAGGCTTTTCTGTCATTGTTATTAGCCTTTAACCGATTCTTTAAAGTATTGTTACTAACGCCACCAGTCCTCATTTTTACCAAAACCTTTGGAATATAAGTTAATTTTATTCCAAATTTGAATATTAAGCGCAACATTATTTCATAATCCGCTGCACTCCCCATATCGAGGCGGAAAGCACCATATTGTTCGTAACATTTTTTTCTTACAAAAAATGTGGGATGAGGCGGCATCCAGCCCATTAAAAATGAGTTTGGCCTGTATTGACCAGAAACCCAGTTACGTTTTATTACTGCTTCATTTTGTCCGTCAACATAATTCAGGTCACCATAACATCCATCTGCACCTGACTGCTCCATAGCCCGGGCAACTTCTGAAATTACGGTTGTGTTTGTATAAAAATCATCTGCGTTTAATATACCAATCACATCGCCGGTTGCCAGTTTTATTCCCTTGTTCATCGCATCATAGATTCCCTTATCCGGTTCACTTATGAATTTATCAATTTTAGAGCCATATGACAGCACAATATCCTTAGTTCCGTCAGTCGAATTTCCATCTACGACAATATATTCAATGGAATCAAAATTTTGGCTCAAAACCGACTCTATGCAATGCCTTATGGTTGCAGCTCCGTTATAAACAACTGTTATTATGCTGATTTTCAATTTGTCAGATTTCTTGTTTTAACAAACAAACAGGGATTTCCCTGGTAAATACTGTATGCTTCCAGATCTTTGGTTGCCACCGAATTAACGGTTAAAACAGCGTGTGAATGCACTGTAACACCTGGGCAAACTGTCGCTTTTGCGCCGATCCAGGCTCCATTTTCAATTTTTATCGGCCCTAAAATCAGGTCAAAAGTGCTCTTTGTATAATTATGGTTTCCGGTCAGTAACATGGCTCCCTGTGATAGACAGCAATTGTCGCATAAAGTAACGGTTGTCAGGTTATCTATCCACACATTTTCTCCAACCCAGACATCATCACCAATTTCCAGAAACCAGGGATACTTAATATTTACCTTTGGTTTGATTGTAACCCTGTTTCCAATTTTTGCACCAAAGGTTCTTAGAACGATTGTTTTAAGAAACATTGGAATAGGCAGGTAAGTATTTATACTGATCCTACCAATAATATGCCAGGCCAGTTGCTTCAAAATGCTCCCGGGTTTATACCAGCTATTATTATATTTTGACAGACTGGTTTGGGCTCTGGAGGTCTTTTCCATATTCTGTCCTGAAATGTGAAACAATATTTTCTTTTTCTTTTCCAGCCCTCTGATACACTTCGTAAATCTTGGCATCCACCAAGAAGCGATACCAGAATCCTTGTAAAAAATGCCAGATCAACCCTTTTTTACCATCCAGAAATCCACCTTTGAAAATAAACCTAAAAATAAAATACAAAAATGGGCGGGTGAACAATGGAAGATTTGCATACTTGATTTTAAGATAGCGCGTCCGTTGCTCCTGGCTTCCCCAAAAATCCGGCGTAACCGTTTCTTTATTTCCAAAGTTATATTTAATATTCAATAAATCTATGACCTCGCGTATTGCGTAATTATTATGTTTCTGCGTCCACCAGGTAAGATTATTAAGATTATGATCAACGATATCGTTTTGAAGCTGAGCTGTTGTGCCGCTGCTTAACTTAATATGCTCGTCCATCCATAATTCCTCACATACCCCTAATCCGCGGCGCCAGATCCTCAGCAGCCATATGGGATAATAGCCGCCATGATTGATCCACTGATCCATAAAAAAGACGCGTCTTTTTACATAAAGGCCGGAAACATTTTCAGGAATTGCTGCAAGTGATATTTTTAATTCTTCCGCTAGCTCGGGTGTGATGTATTCGTCCGCATCCATCCGCATCAGCCATTGCGTCTGAAAAGGATTATTACGGATTCCGAAATTAAATTGAAAAGCGTAGGAGACCCAGGGATTCTGAATTACCGTGGCACCAAGTCCTTCCGCAATCGCGACGGTGTTATCCGTTGAAAATGAATCTATAATGAAGATTTTGTCAGTAACTAACAGAAGGCTTTTGATACAACGCCCGATGTGTTTTGATTCATTATTCGTTAAAATGATGACGGATAAATCAACCATAAAGTGCCCAGGTATTGTTGAATTGTACAGCTAGTGTATGTTAATAGGATAGTCAAAGATAACTACATTTTTTTAATTTTCTTGTACTCTTCCAATAATTGGTTTGCCACCACTTTGATATCAAAATTATCCTTCACCATCGTGAAGGCTTGTTTTTTTAATTCGTCAGCGTAATTTTTATCTTGCAATATTTTAAGAAGTCCATCCGCAACACCTTCACTGGTAAGGGGTGTCAGATAGGCCGCGTTGTATTTTTTGATATAATCTCCAAAGCCGACACGATCCGAAACCAGGGCCGGAACTTTGGAAGTCATTGCTTCCAGAACGGCGATAGAAAATCCTTCGGAATAGGATGGGAGCACAAACAGATCAGCATCCGATAACGCCTCTTTTTTGACAGTATCCGTCAACATTCCTACCAGCTTAACTTTATCAGACAAATTGTTCTTTTTGATAAAATCTTCGATAACTGATAGATAACCATCGTCGGGACCGGCAAGAATGAGCACTGCTTCCGGTAATTTTTCATGAACCTGCTGAAAAGCGGGAAGGAGTAAATCAAGTCCCTTTTTTATGTTTAACCTTCCCATGAACAATATCATTTGTTTGGAAGCAGCAATGCCATGTTTCTTTCTAAAAATACCTTTGTCCGGCAGATTGATATATTCGGAGACTTTCATTCCATTTGGCACAATCACCATATTGGCCGGCCTGTAACCCAGATACCGGATCACATCTTCCTCTTCATCCGTATTATTGATCTGAATTAAATCCGCTTTGCCCAGCAATCTTTTTTGGTAAAATAAAGTCACCAGATCTTTTTTCCATTTGCTATGTGCAACCGCCCATTTATCAAGCAAACCGTGTATGGTGATAACCAATGCGGCCTTATGCGGGATTAAAAATGGCGCCAAACTCCCAAAATGCCAGATTCCATGCATGTGAATAATGTCATATTCATTGATATGCTTTTTCAGATAATCATACATTTCAATTGAGAATTCCCGGTAGAAATTACTGATCGGCGTTGTTCTTTTGCATTCAATAAGTCTTGCGCCTTCCGGGACGGGATACATTTTCTCGCCTGGTGTCATCGGACTTAAAATATCAACCTGATGACCTTGTGCCAATACTTCATTGGTGTGGTCATAGATAATTCTTGCAGGTCCGCCGATTGCCCACGTGTAAGCACATATATTCAGAATTCGCATATTTTCAATTAATTAATGATAACAGACAAAAATCTAACGAAGATTTTTATAACAGTTTACCATCGCTTTGGCTACGGTTTTTGATGAAAATGGTTGTATAATTTTTAATGATTCTTTTCCCATAGAATCTATTTTTTCAGGGTTTTTGATAAAAAACTGCAAAGCAATTTCGAGTTCAGGCTGACTTTCGGGATTAAATAAAAAGCCGTTGACGCCGTTTCTGACGAGATCATCCGCGCATCCGCATTTTTCAGAAACTATGACCGGCATACCGCAAACCATTGCTTCGTTCACCACCAGGCCCCACGGTTCCGATTTACTTGGCAAGATCAGCACATCGCTTTTCGCTAGCCAGGCAGGTACTTTATACCAGGGATGCCCTCCGGCAAATTCAATAATTCCTTTGTTTGCATATGCTCCCGAAATTTCCTTCAGTTTTTCTCTTGCCGGACCGTCACCTACAAAAAGCAATTTCCAGTCAGACGGAATTTTACTGTTATCTTTAATGGCAATGAAAGCTCTGATTAGTAGTTCTAAGTTTTTTTCTTCTGCGAGCCTGCCCACATAAACAAATCTGCGTGTGCTTTTTGAAGAAATTATTTCCTGATACTGATTTTTGGCAAGCTCAAAATTTGTTCTGATTACGTCTTCATCAATGGCAGCTGCATTGGTTACTGCAATTTGCGATTGTTTAATTCCCAAAGTTAGAAGATAATCCGCCGAAGATTTCCCAAAGCAAAAAAAAGCATCTGCCTGGTTTACGATCCAGCTTTTGATCTTTTCTTTTATTGAAGATCGGTTATGATCCAGGGATGAAGATTCAGAGGACAATACGATTTTTACACCTTTCATTCTCGCGTAAATCATCAGCAAAACCTGGGCGTAATCAAACCATCCCGTAACATTTAAGACAGTGGGTTTAAATTCGTCAAAAGCTTTAAACAACGCTTTTCGTCTTTCTCCGAATTTTACTTTGTCGAGGCTGGTTTGAAATAAAACCTGGTAAGGATAATCATATTTTACTGTCTCATCGTCCTGCATTACGCTTCGGCTTGCTTCGTAAAGCGCTATCTGAACAACCAGAAATGAACTATCGGGACTGGTTTCGGAAATATTCTGATAAATCTCACTGAAAAGTTTCGACTTATAATGCGCCCATAATTGATTGTGAATCACTAAAACCCGCATTATTTATCTTTTTTAAGGTAATCAAGAATAATAGGATAAAGATTATTTGTCAGAAAAATCTGTCCTTTATTATCAAAATGCACTACATCCATTTTTCTATACATTTTTGTAGAAGGATGGAAGTCAAATTCGCTGATTAAACGTACATTTTTTTCTTTGGCAAAATTGATAATCTCATTGCCCTGGTCATTAAAATGGCCCATAGCAACTTCGGAAATTTCGGGATGAAGGTATATGAAAAAGGGAATATTATTGTCCTCAGCAATTTTTCTCAACTGTTCATATCCGGGATTAAATCCAACGCCAGCCTTCCGGATTCCCTCATCAACAGGTTTTTCAGTCTTAACAGAATCCGTTTTTGGTTTCTGCGCCACCGGATCAAGTTCTTTTTGGGTTGAGAAAAAAGGGATTTTTTCAGCGTAATAATCTACATAATAGGGATACAGATATTTGTAACGGTCCCAAAGTTCAAGTAGCGCAATATGGTATTGCTTATCCGGCATATTTGGATCAATCCCGACCTGGCTCTCATGCGCCATAATGTCGTGTGCATCGTGACTGCTTGTAACCAGACAAATTAGTTTTGCATGAAACAGACCAAACTTTTTCAGATAGGCAGCGATATTATCAGGCCCCCAGGAACCTGCGGAAATATTCAGAACACGAACCCGTGTTTTAAGTTCGGAAGATAATTTTTTTTCCAAAAATCCGGAAGCGAGGCTGTCCTGGTCGGTCATGCTGCCACCATTGATGACAGAATCGCCCACAAGCAGCACAACTGTCGTGTCGGTTGGAGACACGGCGTCGTTGCGCATGGAGAATTCGTTGGTGATCACGCGGTTCCCAAAACGCTTTACATTCTGGTTGGGAGCATAGATATATTCAAAATCAGGATCGGAAACATATAGAGGTGCATTGCAAAAGCCATATTTGAAACGGAGCACTGCTTCCGCAACCCCAGCAACAATTATTAAAAAAATAATAAACCTGAAAATAAATTTTAGCATAAAGTAATTCTAATTTTGCGATGTTCGCAGATGCAAATTTAGAATTACTTTTGCATTTTTGATTTTTTATTGAAATACAGCGCATGATTTCTTCCAAAAACCGTAAAATCGTTACTTACTCTCTACTGGCTTTAGTTATATTATCCGTTTTTATTTCGGGTGTTATTTTTCCGCCGTTTCATGGTTATTACACCACGGATGAAAATTTTGTAGCAGATTCCGGTGTCTGGATGTGGTATGGAAACACGCCGCGCGGGCTTGATTGGCCGGCTTCACCGAGTATGTTGTTCTATTTTATCATTTTTGGGGTAGCTTGTTTCAAGTCAATCATTGCCAATAGTGGAAGCATTCATGGATTAGTTTCAATTTTTGAATCCTTTGATCTCGAAGCGTATAAATATCTGTGGGATCGTGAGCCATATATCCTGTTGGGCCGCGCCTTTCAGATTTTGATCGTTGGATATATTCTGTACAAAACGATCCGTCTGATACATAAAAGAAATCACTTTTTACTGACCGATTCCCTGCGTCTTTTTTTACCGGTTGTACTGGTAGCTTCTACTATTTTGTTTGCTAATTTGCCTGTTTTACGGCCAGAGGCAATATCGGGAAGTGTGTTTATATTGTTACTGGCCAGGCTCGTCTTCACCGATTCAATATCCATAAAGGATGTTGTAATATGTTCCATACTTTTTGGACTTATACTGGCGCAAAGGCTTATTTTCGCCTTCTTTATACCATTTTATATAGCAGCTGTTTTCTTGCTGGTACCGCAGGATAAAATAAAAAATGTCCTGTTTTCGCTGCTCGTGATATTTGTTTCATTCATTGTTTTTTGTCCGTTTATAATATCAGATACATTGGTGGTAATGAAATCCTTTGTAGGCGGGATCATCGCCAAAATGAATGACAAGCCGATGGGGACATTTTTCAATATGGAATATTTGAAAATATACTTTGCAGAACCTGTTAATTATATCATTTTAGCACTTAGCATAATCGGGATTGTTAAGCTGCTCAGGACGAAAAAGGTTATCTATTATGTATTGATTGGAAACCTCTTATTGTTTCTGTTTCTTGTTTTACGCTCTTCCAAAATTTATGATACACACGTTTTGCCGGCAGGCGTAGTAACGCTTTTTCTCATTGGTTTGGGTCTGAGTTATATTGTGGAATTGGGTAAGAAGTGGGGTTTTAAAGTTGCGCTTGGACTTGTCATAATAATTTCTCTTTTTCATTTTAATGAAGCCTATGCGCAACATAAAAGAGTGCATGCTACGGTCAATATGCATACCGCATCAAACTGGATTCTGACGCTGCCTTCCGGAACTAAAATGCTGCTTAATCCGGAATTGGAATTTTATATCCCTAAAACACAGGAATGTCTTTTAAGAGAGAAAACACAAAATCTGGATACCCTTAAAATGATTAAAAAGCTAAATTTCTTGTTGGGAAATAAAGGTGCTGCTGAGTTAAGTGAAGAAAACCTTCCGATTATCGCAAATGCTTTTGCTTTCGAAGATGAGAAACAGTACGACGCACAGTACCGTATTTTGCTGAAGTATGTTTCAACTGAAAAAAGAAAAATGTTTGATTACGATATCTACTTCGATTCGATTGAACTTGCAAGTCACAGTGTACAGACCGAGGAGGCTATCAATGAATTTAAGGCAGGTAAATATCTGTACATGGTAACAGATTTACAGTTGCAAGGAATAAAGCCAATCAAGATTTTTAATAAAGACGAAGGTGCTTACTATTACGTATATGATAGTAGGATAAAGTAAAAATCTTAATAAATTTTCAAGGTAAATTATTAATGGCCATCCTGAAAAGGTTGGCCATTATAGTGTATTGGGCATTCACAACGGCTTGTTCATATTGACATAACAATGAGGTAACATTAACATTGCAGTTTTGCAGCCGGTTAAAGAAGACGGGAACTTCAATTTTAACATACCTGATAACCCTCCTGAACCTGTAATAAACCCGTCTTGGCTTTACATTAATTTATCCCCATTTATTTCAAACGTTTGCAAAAAATTTCAAACGTTTGCATTACTTGTATGCTAGTTTATATTTTTTATATCAATAATACAATTAGTAGTTTTGAAAAACTTACTCATCGGTATTGTATCTAACACTCACTTAAGTCAGTATCTCAATTTACCTTAAAACAAATAATCCACATTATGAGACAAACTCTATTAGTCAGCAAAATGGGCTTGTGTTGTTGCGTTTTGTCGTTTTCCACTTTCATGACTGTAAGTTCCGGTGCAACTGCCGGTATGCTTGCAAAGGGAAACACGCAGCTGACAACACGCCATACTGCTTTGTCAATTCAAGACATTCCGTTGAAAGGCAAGGTTGTTACAGCAAAAAATGAAGGTCTTCCGGGTGTTACAGTTTTGGTCACTGATGTAAATGGGAATAAGCAGGGAGCCACAACGAATGAAAACGGAGAGTTTTCTTTCAGCGCATTGGAGGCAGGAAAAAAGTATAATCTTGAATTCAGTTACATTGGATTTGAAAAACAAACTTTAAGTGATTTTGTTCTGTCAGAATCAAACAGCAATGTTAATGTTACGTTGAAAGAATCGGCGGCGGACCTTAATGAGGTTGTTGTGGTTGGTTATGGAAGTACTGTTAAAAAAGATATCACCGGATCCGTAAAATCACTTAAAAGCGGAGAATTTAACACAGGGATTATCAACTCGCCTGAGCAGCTTTTCCAGGGAAAAGTGGCGGGTGTTAATGTTACTTCGGCAACAGGTGAGCCTGGCGGAACGGTGAGTATTACTGTTCGCGGTCCGGGTGGTGTTCGTACAGGAAGTACGCCACTTTTTGTGGTAGACGGTCTGGCATTGGACAACAGCAGCACGGGTGGTGCAACCAATCCTTTGAGTTTTCTAAATCCGCAGGATATTGAATCCATTGATGTTTTGAAAGATGCCTCTGCAACAGCAATTTATGGGGCAAGAGGTGCCAATGGTGTTATTCTTATTACGACCAAAAAAGGAAAATCCGGTGCTGCATCAGTAAATTATTCAGGTAGCTTTGGTATTTCCACTATGGCAAGACCGCTGGATGTTTTCTCAGCTGATGAATTCAAAACCGAGGTGACAAAACTTGGCGGAACGCTGATTGACGGAAAATCTAATACGGATTGGCAAAAGGAAATTTCCCGTACCGCTTACACCCAAAATCACAATGTATCGCTCGGTGGCGGAACGGACAAAATGACTTATTACGCATCGGTGGGTATGCAGAAGCAGGACGGGATTTTGAAGAACAGTAATCTCGATCGTTACACAGGCCGTATCAACCTGAACCAAAAGATGCTCAATGATCGTGTGAGCGTTGATATCAATCTGAATGCAACCAATACAAAAAATTCAAGACCTCCGGAAGGAATCGTTGGTGGAGCAATTTCTGCTAACCCAACTTATCCTGCATATGATGACAAAGGAGCACCTTTTCAATATGTTGACGGGACAAACCCTTTGATCACGCTTGCTCTTGAAAAAGATTTAACGACAACAAATCGTATTATCGGAAATATTTCTCCATCGGTAACAATTTTTAAAGGTCTGGTTTATAAATTAAACTTTGGTATTGATAATTCTACTTCTACGCGTGATTTGCAGTCTTTGGCAAGTACGGTTCCATTAAATCTTGGACGGTTAGAGACAAGAGATGTACGCAACAGCAACAAGCTGATCGAGAACTATATTACTTATACGCTTGATAATAAGGATCATAGTTTCTCTGCGTTGGTTGGTCATTCTTACCAAAAAATTAACCTGACGGGACGAATTTACAGTATCAATAAATTTCCGGTCGGTGGAGTAGAACCAATTTATAATCCAGGTGTGGGCCAGGATCTTACGCTGGCTGTTAACAGACCAACCGGTACTGCAACTTTGAACGAGCTGCAATCATTCTTTTCGAGAGTAAATTACGGTTATAAAGACAAATATCTGGTAACCGCAACGGTTCGTGCTGATGGTTCTTCCAAATTTGGAGCAAATAATAAATATGGTATTTTCCCATCTTTTTCTTTGGGATGGAGACTTTCTGAGGAGAAATTCCTGAAATCATCCGCCTTCACAGATCTTAAACTTCGTGCAGGCTGGGGACAAACGGGTAACCAGGAAATTCCATCTAAAATTACCCAGGCATTATTTACTTCCACGATCACTGACAAAACGAGTTATCCATTGTTCAATACCGGATATCCTGCGGGGACAACGTACGCACGTCTTGCTAACCCGGATATTCAGTGGGAAACTTCTTCTCAAACCGATTTAGGTATCGACTTTGCTCTTTTCAAAGGTGCGTTAAGCGGATCTGTTGATTATTTCAGCAAAACTTCCGGTAAAATACTTTTGGAAGTAATTCCTTCGGATCCGGTTCAGCCGGCGGGTACTTTCTGGACTAATGTTGAAAATATGAAAATTGTGAATCAGGGAACTGAAATTGATCTGGCTTACAGAAAGACACTTGGGAATGGAATCAGATTTGGATTGAGTGGTAATATCACGTTTATCAAAAACAAAGTAAAAAACTCTCCTTATTCAGTAATTCCTTCGGGAGCTGCACAAGGTTCAGGGCTTACTTCTGCTACGATCAACGGATATATCAGCGGACAACCGATTGGTACTTTCTTCCTGAAAGAATTTACCGGATTTGATGACAAGGGAATTAATACCTTCAGAGATGTGGATGGCGACGGAATCATCACGGACAAAGACCGCGTGGCGGCTGGTTCGGCACTTCCTACCAAAATGTACAATTTCAGTGGAAATATCGGTTTCAAAGGATTTGACCTGGTTGCAAACTTTAATGGCGTGTCGGGGAATAAAGTTTATGACAATACAGCGAACTCCAATTTCTACAAGTTAAGATTATCAAAAGGACTGAATGTGATACCGGAAGCAATCGCCAACGCGAATGAATCAACAAACAATTCTGCGCCCGTTTCAACACGTTATCTTAAAAGTGGCTCTTTCCTTCGGTTGAATAACCTTGCGTTGGGTTATAACTTCAATACCACAGCATTGGGAATCAACAACTGGGTTCATTCCATCCGTTTGTCAGTAACAGGCCAGAATCTGTTTGTTGCTACAAAATACAACGGTTATGATCCGGAAGTTAACAACGACCGGTCTGTTAATGGGATTACTTCCTACGGTATCGATTACCTGAGCTATCCAAAAGCGAAAACGGTAATTTTTGGTTTAAATATTGGTTTCTAATCTTACGACAATGAATAAGAAATTACCTATCATACTTACAGTTGCAGGCTTGTTTTTAACGACAATGGCCTGTACAGATTTAAAAGAACAAGTGCTTGATGAAACATTGGGTTCCACGCTTACAGATGAACAGACTGCTAATGGGCTGATTGCGCCGGTATATGCACTTTTACCTGAACTTCACAAGCATACCAATTATTTCGCTCTACAGGAAATTTCTACGGATGAGGCTATTTTGCCCTATCGCGGAGGAACTGACTGGGGTGATAACGGGATTTACCTTGCCCTGCACGCGCATACTTCGGTAAGTACCGATCCTAATATCAAGGCTACATGGGATAATATCGTTCAAAGTATTTCAAGGTCGATCACTGCGATCACAACTTTATCTACGGCAAAAGATGCGACTTCTGCGTTGTACCTTGCTGAGGCGCGCGGGATGAGAGCTTATTATTCCATGATGACGCTGGATTTGTTTGGTATCGTTTTCGTTAAAGAAGATCCGGGAACGGTTTCTAAAATCATTCGTGGCGCAGAAGCGGTTTCTTATATTGAAAGTGAATTACTCGCAGTTGAGCCTTTACTACAAAACAAGGCGACCGTAGGACCTGGAAGATTGACAAAAGCTGCGGTTTGGGGACTTCTGGCAAGATTATATCTGAATGCAGCTGTTTATCGTGATATTTATGCTCCGCAGTTTACTTTTAATAGTGCGGATATGGACAAGGTAATTGACTATACCAGCCGTATCATCAGCTCGGGAGAATCTAAATTATCAGCAGATTATTTCTCGATTTTCGGGAATGACAATCATAGCAACACGGAGCTTATTTTTGCTGTTGATCAGCGTTCGGACCTTAATGGTCATAATCGTTTGGCCTATTTTTCTCTTTCGGGAGACCAGTTTCCTCTGGCCGCTTTTCCGGCAGCAAATGGTACTGATGGCCCTGCCATAACTTCTGATTTTTACCAAAGCTGGGTGCAGGCTTACGGCGCGGTTGATCCAAAACGTGATCCTCGTTTTTACAAAGAAAATATGTCTGTTTATTCAAATCCGGGTGATACCTGTTTAGTTGACGCAGATTATAAGATTAACCGTGGAATCCTGCGTGGACAACAATATGGCGCTGTCCGCGTGAACGGTGCATTTTTAAGATGTCCGGATGGGAAATTAAAAATTGGTAAACTGACAAACTTAAGTCGGAACCGTAATGATTTGCCTGTGATATTTACCGAGAAAATTGACTTTACAACCGCAGGAAGTGGTTACAGTGCAGGATATCGTGTTGAAAAATATGAGTTCAGTCGTGTTTCTGATTCAGGAAGAAATAAAGGTGAAGCGGATATTTCAATCCTTCGTCTGGCTGATATTTATCTGATGCGTGCTGAGGCGAAACTGCGCAAAAGTGCGGGCGATGCGACAGCTCTTGACGATGTCAACACGGTGAGAGCTGCCAGAACAGCCACCACACCTCCACCGGCATTAACTTCAATCAATCTCGACTTGCTTTTCCGTGAAAGAGGTTTTGAGTTATATTGGGAAATGGTTCGCCGTACTGATATGATCCGTTTTGGCAAATACGAAAGTACCTGGACTGAAAAAACAAACTCAGATGTTCACAAACGTATTTTCCCTATTCCACAAACTGCTATTGACGGTGCTTCCAATTTGCCTGGTTACATGCAGCAGAATACAGGTTACTAATTCTAAGGATTTATTTATCAGTTAATAACAAAAGCGCTTTCCGGATCTCCGGGAAGCGCTTTTTGTTTTTTCGTTTTAAGAAAATACTAATTACCTGATTTTGCTCCATAAGGTTCTTAGACCTTCACTTTTACCAAGAAATGGATCGCTGTCGGGAAATGGAACATTTTCTATATTTTGATCGGCCTGTTTTCTTTCTTCGGGTTTCCCGCGAAGAATATCATAATCCATCCCATTTGGATAAGCTCCGATTACTTTGAAATCATTTGAAGAACCAAGGTTTTTATGTCCAACGCCGGCAGGAATAACAATGATATCACCTGCGCTTACTAACAACTTTTGTCCTTTTTCGCCGCCTAAAAATAGTGTAGCAGAACCTTCATAAATACCCAAAACTTCATGGGAGATACTATGGTAGTGATGATATGAAAAAACACCGTTTCGCCAGGAATTTGTCCAGTTGTTGGATTCAAAATGTTTTTCAAGCCAGGAACCAGCCTCCTTTCCCCGTTTACTGAAGGCATTTTTGTAAATTATTAAAGGATATTTGCTGTTAGGAATCAACCCATCATCCTTAAATAAGTACGTTTCAATTTTCATTTCCATATTGATGAAGGGTCAATTTTTTAATGGTCCTTTACTTACCTGCTTACCATCTTTCCAAACTGATTCAATTTTTCTGGTATTCTTGATGTCCTTTTCCGGGCTTTCAGTTAGTATAATAAAATCTGCTTTTTTGCCTTTTTGTATGGTTCCGATTTGATTATCAATTTTCAGAATTTTGGCTGAATTCAGTGTCGCTGCGGTAATTGTTTGCATGGGTGTCAGGCCAGCCTGAACCATTAACTCCATTTCCAGATGTTCAGAAAAGCCCTGGGCCCGAATAGGAAATGCACCGGAATCTGTTCCCAATGCTACCAAAATTCCGGCATCATGGATCTTTTTTAAATTTTTCAAAGCCATTTTAAATCCAGCCAGATTTCTATCATAATCAGGAGAATTTTTTACCTGATCCTGATATTTCTGACTGATAATCATTTCATAAACACCTGGCTCCAAGGATGCTTTGAAAAAGGAATCCTCAACCCATTCCGGTTTTCTGGCATAAATAAAAGCATATTCATCCAACGATAATGTTGGAATGTATGCGACACCTTTCGCTTTCATTGCATTAATTAAATCTGCGTCAATTTCTTTATCACGAATACTATGCGCCATTATATCCAAACCCGAAGCTGTCAGATCTCGCGCATCTTCGAGATTGTATAAATGACTTGCGACACGTATTCCTTTTTTATGCGCTTCTGTGATGATGGCTTTGTAAATCTCAGGTTTCATTTTTTCGGCCTTTCCGCCATGGTCGTCGACCCACATTTTAATAACGCTGGGTTTAGTTTTTGAAAGCTGCTCAATTTGGGCCGGAACCTGGTCCGCTGATTCCGGTCGCCATAGCAGATTCATCCAGGAGCCTGGGGCTTTTTCCGGCGTGTTAAAACCGTATCCTGCTGAGTATAATCTCGCCCCGGGTAACAATCCGGCTTTTGTTGAGTCGATCAATCCGTTAAATATTAAAGGCCGATCGGTTCCCATAGTCAGAATTGTTCCGACACCGTAATCCTGATACCTTTTTAATTGTCTCAGAACATTTTCACGTGTGTAATTTTCAGCGGTTGAAGTATTTCCTTTTAACGTTCCAATATGCGTATGGGCGCTGATGACTGCTGGAATTATTGTTTTTCCTTTCAGGTCGATCTGCGTTGCAGAAGGATGTTTTAATCCGGATTGAATAGCCGCGACAATTCCATCTTTTATCAAAATATTGACATCTGGTTTGGAAGCCGATCCCGTTCCGTCTATCAGATTCACGTTTTTTAAAAGGATCAAATTGCTATTCTGCGCTTTTAATTTACTCGTAAACGCAAGCAGAATGCATAGTAGTGCGATTCGAAAATATGGTTTCATATATATTTCAGTTTTCTATTTTTGCATTATAATTATACCAAAGTTGAGAAATGCTATTTCTTTAACCATATATTTTACGTAAAATAAAAAACCCTGAACCGGCAAAATAAGGCCGACTCAGGGTTTTCTTTACTAATTATCAATTCTTACTTTTGAATGTCAAAAAATGCAACTGAACTTTCTTTATCGACCTTGATTTGTTGAATCAAGCCATCCAGACCATCGAATTTTTGTTCAGGCCGAAGATAATGAAGCAGCTCAACCGTCAAATCTTCACCATAGATTTCTTTATCAAAATCAAAAAGGTTAGCCTCAATTGTCCGGAAAGTTCCGTCAACCGTTGGGCGAACACCGATATTTAGCATTCCCTGGTATGCCTCTCCATGATGATAAGCCTTAATCACATATACGCCGTTTGCAGGAATGAGTTTGTACGATTCATGCAGCTGGATATTAGCGGTTGGAAATCCAATCGTTCTTCCCAATTGTTTTCCTTTTACAACCAATCCCGTAAAAGAGTAGGGGCGGCCTAAAAGGAATTTAGCCTCATCCACGTTTCCGGACAATAGTGAATGACGGATCCTGGATGAGCTGATAGCCAGATCCTCGATATCCTGGCGTGGTATTTCCTCTACTTCAAAACCATAAGTTGATGCATTCTGTTGCAGAAACTCGAAACTTCCTTCCCGGTTCCGGCCAAATCTGTGGTCATATCCAATCACCAGCTTTTTTGTACCGATTTTGTCAACCAGTATCTGCCGTATAAACTCGTCAGACGATAATTCTGAAAATGCCCTTGTGAAAGGTATGATTGCCAGATGCTGAATTCCCATCTGCGAGAACAATTCAATTTTTTCGTCAATTGTAGAAAGAAGCTGTAAATCCTGACTGTCTTCCGAAACCACCATTCTTGGATGTGGCCAAAAAGTAAGCACCGTAGATTCTCCGCCACATTGCGTGCTGATTTCTTTAAGCCGGGAAAGTATTTTTTTATGGCCAATATGTAAGCCATCAAATGTGCCACTGGTTACGACTGCGCATTCCAATCTGTGAAAGGAATCAAGGCTGTGGTATATGTTCATTCGTCAACTGGTAACTTCAATTCAACACGTTTCTGGTAAATGAAATCGGTCAGATTTTTGGCATCTTTTAGTTCAAAATTACCAATTCGGGTACGACACAAGACACTCAGATACGCGCCACTTCCTGCCGCAACGCCGAAATCTCTAACAATACTACGAATGTAGGTTCCTTTGGAGCAAATGATCCTGAAATCGATGGCCGGGAAATTGGTGCTGTCTATTTCAAAGAGTGATATTTCCACGCTGCGTTTTTTTATTTCCGCAGTTTCGCCGCGACGTGCTTTTTTATAAAGTCTTTCTCCATCAACTTTTACAGCAGAATAGATGGGCGGGATTTGTTCAATTTGTCCAAGAAAGGTTTTTCTGGCAGTTTCCAGTATTTCTGAATTGATATGCTCAATAGGAAATTCTGCGTCAAATTCGGTTTCCAGATCAACGGAAGGCGTTGTTTTTCCTAATACAAAAGTGCCTGTATATTCCTTTTCCTGCGCCTGATAGGTATCAATAATCTTTGTTTTCTTTCCTGTACATAAAATAAGCAAGCCGGTCGCCAGAGGATCCAGCGTGCCGGCATGACCGATTTTGTTATATTTACAAGCTCTTTTTATTTTATTGACCACATCAAAAGATGTCCATTTCAATGGTTTGTCAATTAATAGAACTTCTCCTTCGTCTTGTATGGTAGTCTCGTTACTCAAACTATACTAATGTTATCTTAAAATAATCTCTTCTGTCATTCCCACAAATTTTATACGATGTCAAGTTTATAACCTGATGCCAATAATGCCAGTAATATAATTCCTAAAATAATACGATAATACCCAAAAACTTTGAAACCGTATTTTGTAAGGAAATTGATAAAAAATTTAATGGCAAGCATTGCCACCACAAAAGCGATCACATTACCAATCAACAGAGTCTGAATATCGGATGCCTGAATGGTATCGTAAGTTTTCAAAAGCTTGTAACCACCGGCCGCAGCCATGGTCGGTACCGCAAGAAAAAATGAAAATTCAGCGGCCTGTTTCCGTGAAAGTCCCTGAAGCATACCTCCAATAATTGTAGAAGCTGATCTTGAAACACCAGGTATCATGGCAATGCACTGGAAGAAACCGATTTTCAGAGCATCAAAATAAGTAATTTCTCTTTCTCTGGTTTCATCGTTCGCAATGCGGTCGATGAAGATCAAAATAATTCCTCCAACTAAAAGTGAGATTGCTACAACAACAACATTTTCAAGCATTGCATCAATGATGTCATTTAACAAAAATCCTAATACTGCCGCCGGAAGAAATGCTACGAACAGTTTAAAATAAAAGTCAGTAGATTGAAAAAAACGTTTCCAGTATAACACCACAACAGAAAGTATCGCGCCAAACTGAATATTAACTGTAAACATTTTAGTGAAATCCAGATGGCTGATGCCCATCACTGACGATGCGATAATCATATGGCCAGTGGATGAAACCGGTAGGAATTCTGTAATTCCTTCAACAATTGCTAAAATAATAGCCTGCCAAATGGTCATGAATTAGCTGGTTTACGTAAAATGGCCCAGAACTCAACCACGAATCCGATCACAACAATGATTGGGCCGACAGTTAATCCCAAAGCACCAAAACCAAATTCTTCTTTGTCCATGCTCATCACTGCAAATCCAATAAGGATTACAGCAAGTCCGATCAGCATCATTTTATAATTTGATGCTCCGAAAGGGAGATTATTTTTTGTGTTGCTCATAAATATTTCTTAACAGGTAAGGTATTATAATTCAATTAATACAGGTCATCCAGAGCCATCCGCAGATAACGCGCCAAAGACTGGTACGTACTTGCAATGCCAATAAGAATACCAAGTGCGAGCACAACGGCCACGAGAATAACCAGCTTATTGTATTCCTGCAACATCGCCAGACCTTCAACATTTCGGACCGCAATTTGTTGTAAAGCAATTAGCAATCCGCCTGCAAGAACACCACCAATTGTGCCTTGCATTGCACCGCGCATGATATACGGGCGTTGAATAAATCCATTTGTAGCACCCACCAGCTGCATACTTCTGATTAAAAAACGCTGGGAGTAAATTGCAAGTTTTATGGTATTATTGACAAGCAATACAATGATAATAAGCATGATCAGGGCAAAGCTTGCCAGAACAGCATAAATCTTGGTCACATTTCGGTTGATGTTGTCTGCGAGATCTTCCTGATAAACAACTTCGTAAACGCCATTGGCTTTTTCAATATCTTTTTTAATCGCCTGCAATTTGGACTCTTCGAAATAATCCTCTCCAATTTTTACGCGGTAGCTGTCGCGCAATGGATTTTCTCCTAAAAAAGCTGTGAAATCTTCTTTTGTACCTTCAATGAATTCTTTGGCAGCCTCTTCCTTGGATACAAAAGTAATGGGGTTTGGCGTTTCAGGGGTATTGTTCACATAGGGCTTGGTTTTCAAAACGGTCAGTAATGAATCCTGGCCTGCCTTGGTTACTGCCTTATCTATGAAAACTCTTACTTCAATATTCTGACGAATAATCGAAACCAGTTTCTTGGATTGTATTACCAGAAGTCCGCAAAAGCCGATCAAAAATAATGCAGCTGTCAGGCTCATTACGATCATAGCGTTGGGGTAACTACCAATCTTCTTCTTTTTTTTAGGCATAAAAAGGAATATTACGCGAATCAGGTTTTTAAAACTTACAGCGAATTGATAAAGACAAAAATAAGGATTAATATCAAATGAGACCCGTGTAACAGCTGGTCTTAACTATTTTTAACTAATCCCAAAGAAATGAATTAATTCCTTTTGCTCATTTCGTCACGGATTTTTGCAGCTTTTTCATAATCTTCTTTGGAAAGCGCATCGTCCAGCATTCTTTGAAGTTCATCAAAAGAAAGATCTCTTAATTGATCCATCAAACTTCCTCTCGACTGTAAAGTTTCTTTTACCGTTTCTTCCTCACCATCTTCTTCATCTTCGGTCAGAGAGCTGGAAATAATGCCGGCTTCGGATAATATAGCTTCGTAAGTATAAATCGGAATATCAAAACGCAATCCTATCGCAATAGCGTCGGATGGGCGGGCGTCAATTTCAACTTCACGCAAACTATCTTTGCAGATAATTTTTGCATAAAAAATGCCTTCTTTCAAATCAGAAATTACGATTTCTTTCAAGGTGTAATTCATGCCTTCCGCAAAGGATTTGAAAAGATCGTGCGTCATCGGCCGGTTGGGAACGATGTTCTCGATTTGCACAGCAATTGCCTGCGCCTCAAAAACGCCGATGATAATAGGAAGGCGGCGGTTTCCTAATTCTTCGCCTAATACAAGAGCGAAGGAACCTGCCTGAGATTGGCTTGGGGAAAGCCCCAATATTTCTAACTTAATTTTTTTCACGTTTGGACTTTAATGGGCTAACGCAACGGTTTTCTAAACAGTTCTGATGACTTTGCGCAATGGGTACTGTGATTCCTGCCAAATAGATTCCAATATCGTCAAATCCAACTTTAACCGTATCATTATAGGTACTGGCTTGTAAGCCAACGATCTAGTACTATAAAAATACAGTTAATTTTGCATATTCCTGATGATGGAATCGTATTCGTCTGCAAAAATAAATAACCCGACCTGCATAAAAAAATGCAAGTCGGGTTATATCTGAAAACATTTGATTATTTCAAGTCCTCAACAGCCTTGGTTAGCTTCGGCAAAATCTCGAAAACGTCACCAACGATACCATAATCTGCGGCTTTAAAGAACGGCGCTTCGGGATCTTTATTGATCACCACAATATATTTTGAACCATTGACTCCGGCCAGATGCTGTATGGCGCCGGAAATTCCGCAGGCTATATACAGGTTAGGAGCAACCTTAATTCCCGTTTGTCCGATATGCTCATGATGCGGACGCCAGTCAAGATCTGAAACAGGTTTTGAACAACCTGTTGCTGCACCAAGAGCACCGGCAAGATCCAGAAGCGGCTGCCAGTTCTCAGGTCCTTTCATACCACGCCCGCCGGAAACAATGATGTTAGCTTCGGTAAGCGATAGTTCCGAACTGGCTTTCTCAACCGAAACAATATTTGCCTGAAAGTCCTGATCACGCAAAACAGGTGAAAACGCCTCAATCGTTGCTTTCTCTGATGATTCGGTCGCTTCAAAAGCATTTTTCTGAACGACGAGAATTTTAATATCTGATTTTATTTCAACGTTAGAAAATGCTTTTCCAGTGAAAATGCTTCTTTTAACAGTGAAGTTTCCATTAATAACAGGCAATTCTGTAACACCGGAAACAATTCCAGCTTTCAGTTTTGCAGATGCTCTTGCAGCCACTGCATCGCCCAGACCGGATTTTGCCAGAATTATTATTTTGCTGTCTTCCTGTGTTACAGCTTGTGCAAGCACATCTGCGTAGGCAAGACTATTTTCATGCGTTAACTTATCGTCCGAGGCATGAAGTACTTTGGATGCACCAAAGGCACCTGTTTGTTCAAGTGCGGCTGCATCGGCTTTTCCGAGAGCCAAAACAGTTGCGGTGGTTCCCGTCATTTTTGCGACTTCCGCGCCATAAGCAACAGCTTCCAGTGAAGTCTTTTTCACAGAGCCATTATCTATTTCAACAAATATGAGTACTGACATTTTTTGATCAATTTAAAATTTGAAAAGCTGATTATTAACTCTTCAAAAGAAGATTAAATAACTTTCGCCTCTGTTCTTAAAAGTTTAATTAGCATTTCAGCCTGGTCAGCCGGGATCATTTTGCACGCACCTTTGGGAGCTGGAAGTGAATAATTTCCCGGAGCTGTAAATTCTTCCATAGCAACTGGTTCAACAACCAATAATGGCTTGGTGCGTGCTGTCATAATACCACGCATATTCGGGATTTTCCATTCAGAAATGGGTTCCTGACAACCTAATACCAAAGGCAAAGTTGCCGAAAGTGTTTCTTTTCCACCATCAATTTCCCTGGCCAAAGTAGCAGTTGTTCCTTCAATTTCCAGTTTCATAACCGGAGAATAGGAGGGAATACCCAACATTTCTCCCACAAGTCCGTGAACTACACCGCTATTAAAATCGATTGATTCCCGGCCCATTAAAATAAGATCGTAATTATTTTGACCGGCCACATAGGCAATCTGGCTTGCAACAAAATAAGAATCAACAGGCTCAGCATTCACCCGAATGGCATCGTCAGCACCAATAGCAAGCGCTTTTCTGATCTGTGGTTCCGCATCAGCACCTCCAACGTGCAATACAGTTACTGAGCCTCCCAGCTTTTCTTTCAGTTCAACTGCCCGGGCGAGTGCATAGTCATCATAGGGTCCGATTATAAATTGTACACCGGCTTTGTTAAGTTTGGTGTTATTATCGGTGAAAGTTATTTTGGCCGTCGTATCCGGCACATTGGTAATACATACGAGTATTTTCATGATTGAAATGGAAATGACTGATTAAAAAGCTGTTGAAATAATTATAACGATATCGATTATCAAGATAAGTTTAGCAGCTGGTAACCGTCGTTATTTATAATTTTTGATAATAAATTTATAATGGCGAATATACAGAAATTCTTAAATAGTATGCAAGCATAACAATATTAAAATGAAAAACTCATTGCTTCAAAATCTGATAACTTTTTACGAAGAAGATCCCAGTGATCCCTTCAACATATATGCATTAGCTTTGGAATATTTAAAGTCGGATTCTTCCGAGGCAGAGAAATATTTCGATATACTTTTAGCGGAACATCCGGATTATTTGGCTACTTATTATCCCGCTGCCGCCTTTTTTGCGGAGCTTGAAAAGGTAGAAAAAGCGGAAATAATTTATCAGAAAGGAATTGATCTGGCGTTACTTAATAACAATACAAAAACGCATCAGGAGCTTCTAAGGGCTTATCAATCGTTCCTGGATGAGCTTGACGACTAGCTCAGGGAATGATAAATTAATTTTGTAGTCTGGCAAAAAAATAGTAGTTTTCCTAATTGGTAAGAAATGTGGCTTGTTTGGCGACTTTTATGGTTACAACGCTTTCACTCTGCTCAGTTTTAATTTTTAATATTTTACGTTGAGTTTCCCCGTCGGTCGGGGAAAGAAATCATTCATTGTTATTTATGGAAAAGGAATCATTTATTCCCATTGTTGTAAAATGGGCTCAAGCTCATGGATTTAAGGAAATACAAGCCAATATGGAAGGCTTTGAAACACCTAAATCGTATGAAAGAGCTGCTGATAATGAGAAATTCACGCCGGATGTTACAGGTGTGAATATGTTCAACAGACATTATCTAGAGGTGTCCATGAAAACAGACCAGCTTCGGGGAAGTGTTTCAAAATGGAAACTTCTAAGTGAATTGGCAGGAATGAAAGGTGCTAAATTGTATCTTATGGCACCGCGTGGTCACGTCCGTTTTACGCGTGAAATAATTACTCAATATAATATTCCGGCAGAGGTCATTAAAATTGACTAATTCTGTTAGCCAAAATCAAGATTTTTAAAAACCGGGTTGAATGTTTAAAACTTCAACCCGGTTTTTTGTTATATAATGTTTTTATTTTAAGCTTCAGGATACTTCCATTCTCCACGGTAATCTCTCCTTAACAATTTGTTTGCTTCGGCATCTCCGGGGATTATTTCTTTTTCTCCATCCCAGACAATACTTCTTCCTAATTTGTAAGACAGCATACCCAGTAAGGCCATATTTGTGGAACGCTGCCCAACTTCTATTTCACAAATTGGCGGTTTATTAGTTTTTATAGATGTAAGAAAATTAGCCCACAATTGCTGGATATTCTGATCATCAGGTTTATTCAGTTGTGCATCCTGATGAATAACAGGTTTGTTAGGATTGGAAGGATAAAATGTCCAGCCATCAAGCCAGCCCATATGGAAAGTACCTTCCGTTCCATAAAAATAGACACCAACCGCTTGCTGCGGGTGCGTTTTCTCAGCATTGTTTGCCCCAAAATTACGGTGTTCCCATTCCAGCGTAAACCCTTCAAAATCGTAAACGGCAACCTGATGATCCGGCGCGTCAGTATTGTCCTGACGAATGGCCCGGCCACCGGTTGAATAAACCTTTTTTGGATATTTCTGTTCAGACCACCACAGGACCTGATCCAGCCAGTGGATTCCCCAGTCGCCTAATGTTCCGTTGGCAAAATTCAGGTAATTACGGAATCCTTTCGGGTGGATTGTTTTATTATAGGGCACCATTTGCGCCGGACCGCAATACATATCCCAGTCAAGTCCTTTTGGTACTTCTTCATCAGCCACTTTCTGGCCGGCACCACCGCCATAATGAACAAATGCTCTCGCCATACCAATTTTTCCTGCTTTTCCAGATTTAAGGAAATCCATTCCGGAAACATTATGCGGAGACACACGCCGGTGCGTACCTACCTGAACAATCCGGCCATGTTTTCTGGTCGCATTTACCATAGCCCTACCTTCCTGAATGGTATGACAAATTGGCTTTTCTACATAAACATGCGCCCCGGATTCCACGGCTGCGATGCAACATAATGCATGCCAATGGTCTGGCGTTGCCACGATTACAATTTCCGGCTTTTCCTTCAAAAGCATTTCCCGGTAATCCTTGTACAATTTCGGTTTGTCCGGCGAAAGTTTTGTAACCTCGGTATTGGTGATTTTTAATTGATTTTCGTCAGCATCACAAAGCGCAACCACTTTAGATTCTCCCGCCTGAATGGCACAACGAAGAATATTCGTACCCCACCAACCCGAACCTATAAGTGCTGTTTTGTATTGTGTCGTTCTTTTTAATGATGTCAGAAGCGGTAGCGATGAAAACGCCGCTCCTGCAATTACCGACTGCTCAATGAATTTCCTGCGATCCATCTTATTAATGATTGAATGTGAGAATGAGAGAGTGATTGAATGATGGCTTATTCTGGCTTATTTTCCTTTTAGCTTTGTGATTAGCCAGTTGTTCATTATATCGCGTTCTTCCGGGTATGTCCAGTGACCTGTTTCCAGGTATAGTTTCAATTCTTTTGGCGCGGTTGTCACGTTGTAGGCTGAATACATGGAAGTTGGCGGACATGTTTCGTCATTATACCCCCACATATAATAACCTGGTACTTTTACGCGTCTTGCAAAATTGACAACGTCGTAATATCCCACAGTGGCCAGTTTTTCTTTTGTGTTATTTACCTTGACACTGGCCTTGTCAAAATAATGAGGCCATCCACCAGCTCTTCCACTCAGGTAACCTGTAACATCACTTAAGGCAGGATAAAAAGCGCCAAGCCATTTTACGCGGGAATCCAGACCAGCAGTAACAATAGATAAAGCACCTCCCTGGCTTCCACCCGTCACGGCAAGATTTGAACCGTCATATTGAGGTAAGCTGGTCAGGAAATCATTGGCGCGAACGCACCCCATGTAAACATGTTTGTAATAAAACCGATCCTTATCATCCAGATTGTAATTTGGATAACCATTCAAAGCACCATAACCCAGATCAGTGTAAACGCTTGGATCCATAATTACAGAAATGCCATGGATACCAATTTCAAATGTGATGATATCTTTTTCTGCCATAAAAGGATCTCCATAATAAGCCCGGACGCCGGCACCAGGAACTTTCAGTAAAGCAGGATATTTCCCTTCTTTTTTAGGTACGCTCAGGATGCCGTATAATCTGGTACCAATTTTGAAATTCTGTAAATTAACATGGTATACATTTACTTTTTCCGTGCATCGTTCCGGTAGTAAAGTCATTTTGGCATCCATCGGAATCGTTGCCAGTTCCTTTTTTGCGGTTTCCCAGAAAGTATCAAAATCATCAGGATTTGTTACCGTAGGTTGGATCTTTTCGGGGTCAAAACCTGCCGTTGCCAGTCCCCGGTATTCGCCTTCTCCATTGGCTGTCCATGCAACGCATCTTAAAAATCCAGGTGCTTTCAACGTTCCGGCATCAATGGTAATGGTTCCGTTGGCGGCTGTTTTGGTTTCCTTGATGGTAGGCTCCATTTTTTCCAGCCCGATTTCATAACGTATGGAGGCATTTTTTACAGGATTTCCGTTCTTTAAAACAGTAATCGTAAACTTTGCTTTATCACCAGTTTTATAAGTCCAGTCCTCACGGTCGGGAGCAACAATTATTTTAGTTGCACGCTCAATCGGTTGGGCAAAAGCCGGCGCAAATGCCAGTGTGAGGAAAAAGATAAAATAGTAAAACCGTAGTTTTTGGGATTCCGGATTTAGGATGTTTCGCATGGATATAGATTATAATTTACTTTGTTTTTGGAATAGAAAGTGACAAAGAGGCCATTTCTTTGATTTCAATCCGGATTTTTTTTGCAATCTTTAAATCAGTGTATTGAAATCCGGGTTTTAACATCAATAAAGTATTAGTTTGATACGAATAAATAAGTTTATAAGTGAAACGGGTTTTTGTTCCCGTCGTGAGGCAGACAGGCTTGTGGAACAGGGGCGGGTAACTTTAAACGGCAGACAAGCGGTTTTGGGTGACAAGGCGACAGATGCAGATGAAATTTTGGTGGATGGAAAACCTTTGAAAGTAAAAAAAGCAGGGATCTATATTGCTTTTAATAAACCGGTCGGGATTACCTGTACAACCGAGCGACAAATAAAAGGTAATATCATCGATTTTATTAATCATAAGGAAAGGATTTTTCCAATTGGCCGACTGGATAAACCGTCGGAAGGTTTGATATTTTTGACCAGTGATGGCGATATCGTTAATAAGATTCTACGTGCCGGAAATAATCATGAAAAGGAATATGTAGTAACGGTTGATAAGCCTATTAAACCTGATTTTATCCAAAAAATGAGTAACGGAATTCCGATTCTGGATACTGTTACGAAGAAGTGTTTTGTCAGGAAAGACGGCCATTTCGTTTTCACCATTATCCTGACACAAGGTTTAAACAGGCAGATACGAAGGATGTGTGAATATTTGGGATATAGCGTAACAAAGTTGAAACGCGTGCGCATCATGAATGTAACATTAGATAATTTGCCGGTTGGAAAATGGAGGGATTTAACAACAGAAGAGTTGAAATTTATCAATGATGCAGTAGAAAATTCTACCAAAACTGAGGAGGGATCTTATGTGGAAGGTGTAGATGAAGAATAAGTGATTTATTGGGAGAAATCGAAACCAAAATCTTAGTTTTTCAAAGGTGCAGCGCACCGCAATACTTGTAGGTAAATTTCACATAAATAAACCCATACCTTAATGATAAAAACATTACTTTCCATAATCCTGTTTTCCTTCATCAGCACTGCAACTATTGCCCAAAAAATCGACACCATCTATCTGGAAAAGCTTCTGAAAAGTCATCCAGATAAATTTTCCCATATTCTGAATCATCCAAAAAAAAACCAGGTTCAAATTTTGTATACCCAAATTGACAGGGATAATAACAATGTACCTCATTTCAAAACATACAGTTACAATCTTGATGACCACCGCTACTTTTTTCCAGCCAGTACCGTTAAGCTGCCCACTTTAATTTTTGCGCTGGAAAAAATTAATACACTCAAAATTCCGGGTTTGAGCAAAGAAAGTACAATGATAACCGGAGCAGATTTTGATAAACAAACGAGCGTTGAAAAAGACTCGACTTCCGAAAATGGCCTGCCATCTATCAAACATTACATCAAAAAAATTCTATTGGTGAGCGACAATGACGCTTATAATCGGCTTTATGAATTTGTTGGCAGAGCAGAAATAAATCACCGTTTGAAAGATTATGGATTGACAACAAGCCGCATTTTAAATCGATACGCAGTAAAGGATACTGAACTCACTTCGCGACATACCAATCCGGTTTCGTTTTATAGTAATGGAAAAATGGTTTACAGCCAACCGGGGAAATTTGATGCTGCTGATTATCCGATTCAGCTAAGCAATCTGGTAATGGGTAAAGCCTATCTGGATAGCTCGGACAGGCTGGTTAACAAGCCTTTCAACATGACTAACCGGAATGCGTTCAGTATGACCGATCAGCAGGAGGTAATGAAAAAACTTATTTTTCCGGAGGCATATCCAATGCAAAAGCAGTTTCAATTAACCGCTGATGATTACAATCTTATCTATACTTATATGAGTAAGTATCCGACCGAAAGTGATTATCCAAAATATGATCCAAAGGAAAACTGGCCGACCAGTTCTAAATTTCTATTTTATGGAGCAGATTCCACTGTCACACCTGACCCGGATATTCGTATTTTTAACAAGTATGGCGACTCCTACGGGTTTATAATTGATAATGCCTACTTCGTTGATTTCAGGAATAAGGTAGAATTTTTTCTAACTGCGGTCGTGCAGTCAAATGATGATGAAATTTATAATGATGGAAAATACGAGTATAAGGAAGTGTGTTATCCTTTCATGAAAAATCTGGGTCAGGTCATTTATCAAACTGAACTAAAAAGAAAGAAAAAAAACCTTCCTGTTTTAACAAAATTTAAAATGAAATACTGATACTGTACCTTAACCAACTAGGAAAGTGTTGGTTGCCGGTTAAAAAATGATTGTAGAAAAAACAAAGCCATTCCCACCACAATTGAAACATCAGCCATATTGAAAATGCCGGTTTGGAAAACACCCAAATCGATATGAAGAAAATCAGTCACAGAACCGTGCACGATACGATCATAAATATTTCCAATGCCGCCACCAATTGCGAAACTCAGGGCAAGCATACTCATAAATGATATATTTTTTCGTAAAAACATATATCCAATACCAAATGCCAGAGCAAGTGCCGGGATTCCGGAAAGTAGAATAAATTTTATCGTTTCGGGTAAGGAACTTCCTAAACTAAGAAGAGCACCTTCATTTTCGACTTTCGTAAGCGTTAGATATTTACTGATCAGGTTGATGCTTTCATAATAATCAATTTTTTCCCTGACAATATTTTTAGAGATCTGATCGCATCCAATGTTAGCAATCAGGACAAGTAGAACGGAAATATTTGTTATAATTCGATTTTTATTCATTGGTAGACTTCGCGTACTATTTTAAATACGTTTTAAGAAAAACTGAAATCTTTTTTCTGTTAGATTCCACATCAAACATTTCTCCATAATGCGGAGCGTCTGTCACGATTGTCAGCTCATTTGGCACTTTTGCCCGCAGCAAATACGACCGCAACAAGACAGATTGTGTATAGGGTACTAATGCATCTTTTTGGCCGTGGAAAATTAAAAATGGCGGATCATTTGCATCAACATAAGTTGTAGGACTGGCCAATGTTGCCATATCCGGTCTTTCCAAAATCGTAGCACCAAATAATGATGTTACAGCATCCGTTGGATCATTTATTTCAATTTTCGGAATCAAAGCTAAAAAATTGGATGGTCCATAGAAATCGATCACGGCCTTGATTTTAAAAGGAACAGATTTTCCATCCTGCGTGAATTGTTTGATCTTATTATTGTTTGAAAGTCCAAGTAAGGACGCCAGATGCCCACCAGCGGAGAAGCCTATAAGAGCAAAATTATTTCTATCAACGCCGTACTTTCCGGCATTTTGATAAAGCCAGGAAATTGCCTGATTACAATCCTGGATCTGAGCCGGGAAAATAGCGTCTGTGCTATACCGGTAGTCGATACTGGCAAAAGCATATCCTTCTTCAAGGAAGGATTTAACCGTATTTTTCATGTAACCCATATCCGCAAATTTGTCATTTTCTTTCCATGCACCTCCATGAATCCAGATGACCAGCGGCATTTTTTCTTTTGCGTTCGCCGGAAGATAAATGTCCAGTCTATGTCTTTTCAACGTGTCGCCGGCGTATGAAATATTATTATGCATGACAGTCCCTGCCGGGAATATGCTTTTAATCTTTTCCGGAATTTGAGCTTTTACGGCTGTCAGGCTACATATGAAAAGTAAGATAAAACTTACAGATTTTGGCAATTGAAAATACATATCCGGTTTAAATCAGTTTGGTTTAAGATATTTTTGAGATTTTGTCGTCGATGAAGATCTTATTATAATCGCACCACTTTTTGAGGATTAGATTGATAAAACGAGACAAATATATTTCATTCAGGAAAACATTGGACCAATTGTCATAACGCTGGCATTGTATGCCCAGGAAAAAGAAATAAATTGATGTGCTTATATAAGGAATGACCCTTTTTTCTTCATCGCTAAGCCGGGTTATACTTTCATAACCTTTCAGAAAACTTTCAAGTTTCAGATTGAACTGGGTTTCATCTTTTTCAAGATTATATAGCTGCATGGTATAATACCCCAAATCCTGGCAAAGCATTCCATTCCCGCAAAAATCAAAGTCGAAAATTGTTACGTCGTTTTCAAAAAAATGCATATTGTCAAACCATAGATCGGTGTGAACAGCTCCAAACCTGACTTGTGACTGGTCAATTTTGTCCAATTCACTTTTCAAAACTTCTTTCAAATCCGCCATATAAACCATTTCTTCCTGCTCAGGATTTAGAAATAATTTAAGATACTCAAATGAATTTTCAAGCAGAATTTCAGGTGTGTAAGTAACGCGGTTGAGTTTAAAATTTTGAGTCAGCCTGTGAATTTTCCCGATTGTTTCCCCAACTCTATAATGAATCCCGGCAGAATAATTTAACGCTTTTGCACCTTTGGCGTGTGAAAATAACACTCCGAAACGAATTCCTTCTGGCGCATTTAATTCTTTGATATAACTTCCTTGCGGATCAGCAATCGGGTAGGAAACTGGTATCTGATTGTCTTTTAAGTGATTAATAAGGCGAATTTCTTCGTGTATTTCTGGCTTGGTTCGCCAGTTGAGACTGTAAATTCTAAAAATGAATTTTTCAGATTCTGTTGTTACAAGATAGGTATGGCTTATTCCGGTTTTTAAAAGTTCACAATCCGTTTTTGAACCGAACTTATATTCTTTTTGAAGAAAATCTGCAAGATGACTGGTCGATATGGTTGAGTTTGAAACTGGAAAGGGCTGCATGATAATTATTTTCAGAATAGTTCTTGCCTGCAAAAGAACAGAAATTTTTGACGGCAATTTGTAAGATCATATCAAAAAAATTCAATTAATAAATTCCTGCCTACGAGAGCATATTCGCAGCTCTGGATGTCAATGATCACTTGCTAAGCTGCGTAATAGGGGTTACCTGAACCTTTTTAAATTCAACTTCTGCACCCTCAGACTGTAATGCAATATGACCTTTTTGCGCCGTTGCATTATACCCGTAGTTTACAAAATCGCCGTTAAGCCAGACTTTGATAGAATTTTTTACACACTCGATTGTCATACTATTCCATTCACCAAGTGGTTTTTCGCTGCCGTCGGTCAGGTTTGGTATTCTTCTTAATTTATCTCCATTGACACCCCAGTTCGCTTTTGGACCGCGCCTTTTTTCCATATCAGGCGTTGTAATATCTTCCTGAATGCACCAAAAATCACCTGCATTTTCATGCATCATTTGGACTTCGATAGACTTAGGAAACATATCATACAAAGCTCTTGGCGTTGAAACAAATACCAAGGCGCCACAATTTCCAGGTTTTCCTGCAAACCTATATTGGAAGGTTAATCTGAAATTTTCATAATCAGCGTTCGTGATCAAATGTCCGCCAGGTTTACCCATACTGACCAACATACCATTCCGGATTATAAATGGTGACTTGACTTTTGGATCTTTATCCATTTCCGGCACATCAATATGCCAGCCAGACAGATCTTTGCCATTTAGTAAATCTTTCGTTTTTTGTGCATTTGAGATCAATGGCGCAGCAAAAATACAAACGGCCAGTAAAAATTGTTTTCTCATAATTGGTTTAAATAATTTATAAATATGTCATTCCCAACGGTTCTCGCGGATATCGTCTTCCAGGATTTTGTTGATAGAAACTTTTGCGTCCAGTAAAATGTAAACACTTGTTCCATGCTCTCTCGCATATTGATTTTCAATCTTACCTGTCAACGCTATTTTCCTGAAAAGTGGCTGCTCCTTTTTTCTGTCTTTATCATCGTCATCTGCGTTCTGCACCAGTATAACATTTTTAATTTCCTCATCAAGCGGAATCCAGTCAATATAATCCGCATTCATCGTTACCGCTCCAATATTTTTATACTTTGAATAGAAATTAATCGCTCCGGCCTGTCCGTAATTATCGCAGAGCACAAGTGTATGCTTTTTATCGCTGATTTTTTCGTAATCGGCATCTACTTTTTCCGCCAGCTCTTTCCAGCCCTGCATATCTGCAAAATCCTGCGGCAGCTGATGGTCTTTTCCATCCTCCCAGCGGAGCATTCCCAATGCTTTAAACATTTCAGGATTTTCGACAATTTGGACAGGACTTTTTATGGGAAACGCCACTTGCAAAAGCGGCACAAATAAAATGAGAATGATAAGCACAGACGCATAACGCAGCCATACCAATCGTGCTGTAAATATCTTTTCAAAATAAACTGACCCAAAAGCAAGAAAAATCGGATATAAACCGATGGCGTAATATCCTTTGGCTCTTAGATAAACAAATAAGGAAAATGTAAAAAGAAAAGACCAAAAGAAGACTCGATATTTTCGAAATGGCTTATATATAAAGAAGGACAAAAAAGCCGCCAGGATTGTGAATATTGAACCAATAAAAAACAAGAACTGCTCTTTGACAAAATCCAGCCGGTTCACATTCACAAGCTGCGTTTTTGATAACAGTTTCATATGGTGAATAACAGGAAAGTTATGTTCGTATTGCCAGATCAAATTTGGTAACATAATCACCAGCGCCAAACCGGCCGCAAAGTATAAGTGTTTGTTCCGGAATATATTACGCTGATCTGTCACAGCAAATGCCGGAATGAGCCCTAACACCAGGAACATGATATTATACTTATTCAAAAAGCCAAATCCGAGTGCAATCCCCATCAGATACAGCCATTTATTATCCTTTGTGTTAATGTATTTAAGTAAAGCGAAATAGAGTAATGTCCAGAAAAGAATATCTGCTGAATTGGGCTGATAAAGCATATTTATTCTTAAAAGAACAGAAAAAGTAACAGATGTTGCACCCAGAATAAGTGCAAACAAATTTCCTCCAAGCTCTTCAATCGCTTTCCAAACGATGATCAAAGTAAATATGCCAAAAAGTGCCGGGAAAAATTTGACCCAGAAAACTGAATTCCCCAGGAGCAAAATCAGGTAGGAAGTCCACGAGGTCAGGGGCGGTACTGAAAGATATCCCCAGGCAAGATGTTTTCCCTGGTCGATATGCAGAAATTCATCCCGGTGCAGTTCATATTCAGGCGCACTGATGGAATATTGAATTACAAATTTTAAAAGTATAAAAAGGCAGAGGATCAGTGTCTTTTTCGTCACGGTTTAATGGCTTCGGATTAGAGGAAATTTAGAGTTTTACTTTATAAAATGACTATTTAACCACATGCAGAATCATGTCCATTTGTACGAATTGCTACCATGTTTTATTAGATGTAACTGAAAGAGATATCTAATAATTCTACAAACTTAACGTGGAGTTAATAGCAAAAACATATCTTTGGTAATGTGGCAAGTATTAACTAAAAATAAAAGTTTCGCAGCCAGATATTATTTTAACGGCACACAGATTTAATTAATTAAAAGATTACCTCATTTATGTATTGGTACGAAGAGGAAGTTCAAAGGGTCGAAAACGAATTAGCAAGCATATCTTATCAGCCGGAAACAATATTTTACGGGAGCTCATCCATTACGTTGTGGGAAACGCTGTATGTGGATTTTACAGATCTGAAACCAGTTAATCTCGGTTTTGGAGGTTCGACACTGGCCGCCTGTGTCTGGTTTTTTGACAGGATTATCGGGCCTTTGACTTCTGCCGGAACGATTATTATTTATGCCGGCGACAATGATCTTGGAGACGGAAGACACCCCGAAGAAGCACTGCTGTCTTACCGGCAACTCATCGGGCAAATCCGTAACAAGTTTGGTAATGTTCCCTGTTATTTTATTTCGATCAAACCCAGCATGAAGCGTTGGGATATAGTGGGACAGATTATTGAAACGAACCGGCTTGTGGAGGCAGAAACCGAAACGGATAATTTTCAGCATTATATTGATATTTTCCCATTAATGCTTGATGAAAACGGACATCCGGATCCAACGCTTTTTGAAGAAGATGGTCTCCATCTCAGTCAAAAAGGATATGCAGTCTGGCAGAAAAAAATCAGACAGCAACTGGCTATTTAATATACGATACTCAAAATTATATAATTCGGGAATGTTATGGAAAGAGCTTACCATAAGTGGTTCAGCCCGATGTTAGGCAAAGAAATGGAGATGCTCGTTTTTGGGGGAAGAGGCGTACCTGTCATTTTTTTTCCAACGCGTGGTGCACGTTTTTATGATTTTGAAAACTGGAAAGTAATTGAGGCTATTCGCCCAAAAATAGAAGCTGGAGAGCTCCATATTTTTTGTGTTGACAGTATTGATAATGAAAGTTTTTACTCGGACGCATCTCCGGAAGACAGGATTTTAAGGCATCTCGATTATGAAAATTATATACTTAAGGAGGTTATTCCTTTTATCAGAAAGATAAATCCTGAAAAAAAATTGATCTCAGCCGGTTGTAGTCTCGGGGGATATCACGCTGTCAATATCGCATTTCGACATCCTTCCTTGTTTACAAAAGTAGTAGGCATGAGTGCCCGTTATGACCTTACCGTTTCTCTTCCGTTTTTCAAAGATCTCTTCGACGGTTATTTTAGTGAAACAATATATTATAACATGCCGACGCGTTTTATCTCGATGTTATCTGATAAAAGGATACTTAGGAAATTAAAAAAACTCGAAATAATTCTAGTGATAGGGCAGGAGGATTCCTTCCTGGAAAATAATAAAGAGCTTAGTTCTGCATTAACAAATCTAAAAGTAACACATGATTTTTTTATATGGAATGAAGAAGCCCATCGCCCCCGTTATTGGCGTGAAATGGTTAAATTATACTTGTAACACGCGTTGAGGTTGTTTCAATCCGGTTTTTTTCGATCTTCGGGTAATATTTAAATTTACTTACCCAATTGTATGAATCGATCACTTGGCTTCATTGCACTCCTTTTTACATTTTGTACTGCCACCGCCCAAAAAATCAGTTACAATATTACTTTCCCAAACATCGCACATCATGAAGCGCAGATCGATGTCACGGTAACCGGTGCCACCCAGAATCAGTTACTTTTCCGGATGAGTCGTTCTTCGCCCGGAAGGTATGCAACCCATGAATTTGGTAAAAATATTTATGACGTTAAAGGGTTTGATCAGTCTGGCAAATCGTTAGCTGTGCTTCGTGTTGATGGTGATGTATATCAGGTCAATACTTCAAATGGTTTTGCAAAAGTTCGTTATACATTATTTGCAAATTATCCGGATGGCACCTACGCAGGAGTTGACCAGAATAGCGTGCATTTCAATATGCCGGCTACTTTTATGTGGGTAAAAGAGCTGGAAAACGCGCCGATGGATGTTACTTTCAATTTGCCGGAGGGGAAAAAATGGACATTTGCGACACAGTTAAAGCCGACGGAAAAACCAAATGTTTTTACGGCTCCGAATCTTCAGTATTTTATGGATTCACCGGTTAAAATTGGTGCACTTACCATGAAAAACTGGACACTTACAAATCCGGATAAAAAATCCTACGAATTCAGACTGGCTTTGGAGGTAGATTCAAATGACTCTTTAACAACAGTTTTTTCCTCAAAAGTTAAAAGGATCACACAAGAGGCGCAAGCTGTCTATGGAGAGTTTCCAGCTTTTGATTATGGCAAATACACATTTTTGGCAAGCATCAACCCATATGTGAAGGGCGATGGCATGGAGCACAGAAATAGTACGATGATTGCTGTGCCGACACAATTTGATGGATCCAATTATTTATTAGGTGTTTTTTCTCATGAGTTCTTCCATGCGTGGAATGTTGAACGGATCCGCCCTAAAAGTCTGGAACCTTTCAATTATGAAAAAAGTAATATGAGCCGGGAATTGTGGTTTGCTGAGGGCTTTACTCAATATTATGGTGAGCTTCTTTTGAAAAGAGGAGATTTTGTAACGGTGGAAGATTTCGCGAATGATTTGCTGACAGGATTGGTAAATACAAAAGAAAACACGCCTGGTGCAAAACGTATATCTCCCGCCGACGCAAGTTGCATGGCCGTTTTTGTTGATGCCGGTGTTGCCGTGGACAAAACGAATTATCCAAATACATATACTTCTTACTATCCTTACGGCGCGTCAATTGCACTTGCACTGGAACTTGAATTATTAAATAGAAAATTAACGCTGGATGATTACATGAAAGCCGTTTGGATTAAACTGGGAAAACCGGAAACGCCATATCTAATTTCCGATTTGCAGGCCGTTCTGGAGTCTGTCACTGGTGATAAAGCTTTTGCCGCAGGATTTTTCAAAAAGTATATCTACGGTCACGAGTCCTATGATTATGCCCCATTGCTTCAAAAAGCAGGATTTTTCCTGAAAAAACAATTTGAAGGTCAGGCCTGGATGGGTAATGTCCGGTATAAACAAAATTCTGAACTGGTCATCTCCGCCAATACAACCGTTGGAACGCCGTTGTATAAAGCAGGTGCTGACATCGACGACCAGATTTTGAAGCTGGATGGAAAACCAGTAAAGAAAGAGGCTGATATTAAGGCAATTCTGGATGCCCATAAACCAGGGGATGAAATAGAACTGGAATATCTTCACAGAAAAGATGTTATCCTTGGAATGATGAAACTTGTCGAAAATCCCAAGCTGATTGTCCTGCCAAATGAAAAAGCTGATTTGCCTTTGGGTGATGGCGCAATGGCTATCAGAAAGCGCTGGATAGAAAGTAGGGTAAAGTAATTTTTGTTTATTTGATTTTGACTATGCCGCTCGTATAAAGCAATATAGCACTGTCTAAAATCTCCAAGATCATTTTTAATGGCAAGTCCTCTGACGGATCGAAACGCATAATTTTCATACGTGATCGCTCATCCTGAATTAATCCGGGATGAGCGATTTTTTTTCCTTCCACAATTCCCAGATAAGGAATACCGGTTTTCTTTTCAACCCATAGGTAGCAAAACATTTTACCTTTATAGCAGAAAAAGGGCATTCTATATTTCCAGGCTTCCGAAAAATTTCTATCTCTATCCAGAATTATTTGTCTTAATGCCATAAGACAACCTTTTAGGGGTTCCACTTTTTCAGCATAAAAGTTGTCAATCTCTTTCATCTGTTATTTGGGAATCTCTTTAATATCAAGCTGCTGGATAAGTGCCGGATTCTCGGGTGTCAAAGTAAAATAAACATCGATCGCGCCATGCTCACCCTCAATCTGAAAGTTTCCCCTCAACTGATTCTGAGGTTTTAATTCCGTAACTTTTTTTACCTTTCCTATTTTATCAAATAATGCCAGTGATGCCTTTTTTCTAAGTTCAACAGATCGGTCAGGAAAGAAATTTACAGCAAATATATTGTTCGTTTCTGCATTTGACCAATTCGGTAACAGCTTCACAATTTGATCTTTACGAAGTTTTAGTATCGGTGAAACGGGTAGCTCCCGTGGCTTTAAACCTGCCAGTGAAATCAACGTATCCATCACAGCAAAATTCGCTGTATTCATACTGGCGTAGGTAAGATTTCCATTCGCGATGACACCGATACCATATTCCGGCATAATCCACCATTGGCTGCCAAAACCGGGCAAACCTCCTGTGTGCCCGGTAAAAATTCTATCCTGGCAATCACGACTTGTTCTAAGCCCATAGCCATAACTGCTCACCAAAGAACATTCGCGACCATTGGGATATTTGAATTTTGCGTTCAGATTATTGAACGTCCAAGGCTGCTGCATCTCTCTGACAGAACTTCTTTTTACCGGACCGGTTTCTTTATCATTTCTGGCTGGCCAGGCAGACAAATGGAATGCCATATATTTCCCAAAATCATCAATAGAAGTTAGTATGCCACCCATAGCACCATACGTTCCGTCGTGCAACAAAACTTCTTCCTTCCATTTCCCTTCTTCCCATCGGTAACCATGCGCGAGCAGATCCGCCGGAGCCTTGGAGTATTCCCAAATGGTGTGAACCATACCAAGCGGTTTGAAAATATTTTCGTTAATGTATTGCTGGTAAGGTATTTTAGTGATATTGCCAATGATTTTACCAAGTATTGCAAAGGCCAGATTGCTGTATTCATACTGAACGCCAGGAACGTTGGAATTTGATATTCCGCTTTTAATCAAATCCAGCAGTTCTTCATCTTTTCCGTCAAGCTGGCGATCTCCCCAGGGATTATCCTCCGGAAATCCTGCTGCATGCGTCATCAGATTTCGTATGGTTATAGCAGGGGAATCTGTCGTTAACAGAGGCATTGATTTGAGCTCGGGAATGTATAAATAGGCAGGATCGTCGAGGCGTAATTTTCCTTCGTCACGAAGTTTTAATATGGCCATAGTCGTTACACTTTTGCTCATGGAAGCAATTCTGAAAAGTGATTTTCCCGAAGCTTTTGTTTTGTTGGCAAGATCTGTATAACCGTATCCACCAGAGAAAATGACTTTATCATCCACAACAACCCCGAAGGCCATACCAGGATAATTATTTTTTTCGGCGTATTCCCTGTAAATTTTTTCCAAAGCCGGGATTGCAGCTTTTATTTTGGCAATCCTGTCCGGATCTAAAAACGTCGGCGGTTGATACGTTTTGGAAGATGAGCCGGGAGCAGTCTCCGAAGAATTTGAAGTTTGCTGACTATAACTGAAACAGCTGATCAGCAGTGATGAAAAAGTCAGGAAGATTTTTTTCATTTGATAATAATTGAGTGAAAATTTCTTTGTGAAGATAAGCCAATCCACAAGTTGTGTAATCTTTTTACCCGAAGAAATTTCTCAATTTATATCAATCATTCGCAAGGCTCATGAAAATCTGATTGCTCTCAGGATCCAGACGAATTTCGTAGGTGTATTTACCACTTTCCAGTTTTTGTTCACCTGTGTAGTCAATGGGTTGGATAATGTAAGGCTCACCATTGATATTAAGTTTGACAAAGCTGTAACGGTATGCGAAATCAAACGTTTTATAGTCAGAGATCTGATTGTCGCCAACAGTACCAAATTTATTAATTCCACCGCTTGTATTAACTTCAATATCTTCAAAAGGCAATAAGCTGGCATTCCTGATTCTAATTTGAACCTGGCTCTTAGCCTCTACATCATTACTCAGCTCCTTGTCTTTTGAACAAGCAAAATTTAGTAATGCCAAACCTATAAAAAGACCTGATAGTAATTTTTTCATATCGACTGGATGGTTTACTACTGCAACTAAAAAATCATTCCAGTGTGAGGCAGAATGATTTCGTGGTTCAACTACAACGCTTTTCCAATTGATTTTGTTTAATGACAAAGAAAAAATTTGTCATTAAATGTGATTAATTTATAACAAAAAAGGTTGGGATGAACCCAACCTTTTGAAATACAGTGCTATAAATTAATTTAGATTTTCAGTTTAAAAATGAATTCCCCATACCCGGATTCAATTTCTACACGTTGGAGAACACCTGATCTATACGTGTAAGTCATAACATCACCGTCAGGAAGTGTGGTTTCGTAAACAGACGATGCAATTTCCTTAAATTTGAGAAAAGTCTGAAAAACCTCTGAGAAAATTTCGCTTTTTTGAACTGGCTCATTGAAATATAACCAGGTCACTGTGGCAGGAATATTACTTTTAAATTTGACGACATTATTATTATCTTTTTTCAATTCATAATGATTGTCTGTAAATCGGGTAGTTGCAGCCAGTTTCTTCTTTTTGTTAACAAAACGCTGAACCTGAGCATCTTTGAGCTGCGCATTTGAAAAAAGATTTGTAGTATTGGATTGAATTTTAAACGTAAGCAACATATTAATATTCATCTCGCTGTCTGTTGCGTAAAACTGACCCTGAGGTTGGGCCTGGGACGTAGCTTTTAAAAATCCAACTTCCTTTCCGCGCCAAATGACAGAATAATTTCTATACTGCTGACCATAGGCATTAACAGTCAAAAAACAGATAAATAAAATACTGATCTGCTTCAAGGCGGTTGAGATAGATATGCAGTTTGTTCTAAAAATCATATTGCTGAGTCTGGAAATATAGTATTCTTAACGGGAACTACTCAAATATATTCTAACAAGAGGTTGCAATTAGTATGCCAAAGAGCAAATTAGAAAATTATCGATGAATTTTTTAAAAAGAAGAAGTCAACCTAAGTAAGTTGACTTCTTTATTTCTTGTTTATAATCAGTAAGTTATAAGCTTTTCCCCTGAATTCTGAAAGCATTTAAGATTGCAAGCAAGGCAACACCTACATCAGCAAAAACTGCTTCCCAAAGTGTAGCAATTCCACCAGCACCAAGGATCATTACCACAACTTTGATTCCCATGGCCAGGATAATATTCTGGTAAACAATGGATTTGGTTATTTTTCCGACTTTTATTGCCGACACAATCTTCGATGGCTGGTCGTTTTGTATTACAATGTCAGCAGTTTCGATGGCAGCATCTGAGCCAAGACCGCCCATGGCAATGCCTACGTCTGACAACGCGATCACGGGCGCGTCATTCACTCCATCACCAACAAAGGCAATGTGTTTTCCCTGATCTTTCAATTCCTGAACAATCCTTACCTTGTCTTCTGGCAGCAGGTCGCCATAACTTTTATCCATCCCTAAGCTTGAAGCAGTTTGAGAAGTTATCGCTTGTTTGTCCCCCGACAGCATAATGGTTTCGACGCCAAGTGCTTTGAGATCTTTTATGGTTTGCAGCGAGTCCTCTTTAATTTCGTCCGCAATCGTTAAATATCCGGCATAGGTGTTATCAATGGCAACGATCACAATTGTCTCTACAATTTTTTCTATCTCCTCTGGAAAGCTGACATCGAATTTTTTCATCAGTTTTGTATTTCCGCATAGTATCAAACTCTCCCCAACTTTACCTTTCAGACCAAGTCCTGATATTTCTTCCACATCAGTTGGTTTTGTCAGAGGTTTATCAGCTGCAAATTGCACGACGGCTTTTGCAACAGGATGTGTTGAATAGTTTTCAAGTGACGCAGCCATTGTAATAAAGTTATCACGATCAAGCGTCGTTTCAACTTTCTGGACTTTGAAAACGCCCTTTGTAAGCGTTCCGGTTTTGTCAGAAACCAGCGTATCAATACCTGTGACAACATCGAGGAAATTCGATCCTTTAACAAGAATTCCGTTTCTTGAAGCGAGGCCTATTCCTCCGAAATAACCAAGCGGAATTGAAATGGTCAAGGCGCATGGACAAGCAATTACCAGGAATACCATTCCACGGTAGAGCCATTGCTGAAAGTCATAATGGCTGACAAAAATTAACGGAACCAATATGATTAATAAAGCAAGTCCAAATACGATGGGTGTATAAATTTTTGCCAGTTTGCTGACCATCAGTTGCGTTGGCGCTTTCCGGGCTGTGGCATCCTGTACCATTTCAAGAATTCTGGAAAGTTTGGAATCCTTAAAAAGCGCACGAACTTCAATCTCAACAGTCTTCTCAGTATTAATCATACCGGCAAGAATCTGCTCATCCTTAGTTTTCACACTTGGCTTCGATTCTCCTGTCAAAGCCGCCGTATTAAAAACACCGGAATCAGAACGGAGAATGCCATCCAATGCAACTTTTTCACCCGCTTTAACTAGAATTATTTCGCCAATCTGAACGTCCTGTGGTGTTACCACCAAGTCTTTATTTTCCCGGATAACAGTAACTGCGTCCGGTCGGATATCAAGCAGTGCTTTGATTGAACGTTTGGATCTGCTTACTGCCAAATCCTGAATTAATTCTCCGATCTCATAGAAAATCATCACCGCCACGCCTTCGCTATACTGGCCTATATAAAAAGCGCCCAGTGTAGCAATGGTCATTAGTGTAAATTCATTAAAAAGATCACCTCTTTTAATTCTTCGAAAGGCAAGTGCAATGGTTTTATAGCCCGCAAGCAAGTAGGCTGCAAGCATTAATGTGATTTCAGAATATTTGTTTATTTCAATTTTTAATCCGTATGTGATAACAAGAAAAACGGCTAAAATTGTTAAACTAAGCCACAAAGACCAGCGACCGAGTAGGAGGCTCGTGTTTTCTCCACCTCCATGGTCATGATCATGGTCGTGATCATCATCGTCATCGTGATGGTGGCCTTCATGTTTATGCTCATGCGAGCCATGGTTATGATCCGGAGATTCGTCATGGGCGCAGCATTCCTTTTCTTTATGAATATGTTTTGTTTGAGATTCGTTTTTCATGGGTCAGATCCTGATCAAATAAATTGTTAATTCCTTTGATAATATTTCAAGTATGGGTGCGTGGTTTATTAGGATACACAAAGATACTGGCAAAAGATGTGCAACAGGGTGTCAAGTACTGTAAATCAGATAGTTGCACTATTGTTGCAGTTGCTTAATTTCCAGGATTTATTGGGTAAAATTTTTATTCTGAGACCATTACGTATTTTGGCTCACAAAAATATCGGCTCTGATGCCCGTTTATTTTTCATTTACTAAATCATACTTTCAACCAGTTTCCCCAATTTTTGCAGACTTTTCTCTATTTCTTCATTATAAGGTGTTCCAAAACTTATCCGAATATAATTTGTAAAACGCGCATCCGTGCTGAAAATCTGCCCTGGCGAGACACTGATGTTTTCCTTCATCGCTTTCTGGAACAACTCGAATCCATTCACTTTTTTATTCATTTCAATCCATAAAACATAACCCCCTTGCGGCCGACTCACTTTTGTATCATCCGGGAAATATTCAGAAATGGCCTGAATATATCGTAGACAAGAAGTATGTAACGCTTTTCTCATGTTTCGCATATGTAAATCATAGCGACCTGTTTCAAAGAAAAGTCCTATTGCCGCTTGTGTTGGCGACGCTGAGGAGACGGAATGTGTAAGTTTCAAACTTATCACTTTGTCTATGAACTTCCCCGGGATGCACCAGCCAACCCGGTAACCAGGGGCCAGCGTTTTCGAAACGGATGAACAAAGCATTACCAAACCTTCCTTATCAAAACTTTTGCAGGTTTTAGGTCTGGCTTTTCCAAAATACATTTCCCCATAAATATCATCCTCAATAAGTGGGATTTGATTTTTTGCCAGTAGTTCAACAAGTTGTTTTTTACGGTTATCAGGCATAATGACGCCAAGCGGATTGGCGAAATTGGTCACAAAAAGACAGGCTTTCACTTGAATTTTTTCTATTGCTTTTTCCAGGTATTCAAGATCTGCACCTGTGTCGGGATCAGTTGGTATTTCAAGTACTTTTAATCCCAGACTTTTCATCACATTAAAAATGCCGAAATATGTCGGACTGTCAATTGCCACCGTGTCGCCCGGTTCTGTTACTGCTTTCAGGCAAAAAACGAGTGCTTCCATGCATCCTTGCGTAGTCACAACTTCATTTTCTGTAATATTTCCATTCCAGCTGAAAGCATGTTTTGCCACCTGCTTTCTTAAAGTGCTATTGCCCTGGATCTCTTCATATCCGGTGCAGCTCGTCGGGCTTTTCCGGATGGCTTCCATCATGACTTTGGATAATTTGGCCATGGGAATCAATTCCTCCGATGGTACAGCCTGCGAAAGTTTTACTACTCCTTCCTGGCTCATTGTTTTGTAAACCATTTTGAGCATTTCGTCCAGGCCGATATTTTCAAAATTGGTTTCGGTTTTTGGAGTATGCTGAGGTTTCAGGATTTTTGCAGGATTATAACGGACAAAGTAGCCGGATTTTGCTCTTGCTTCTATATATCCTTTATTTTCAAGTTCAATGTATGCCTTAAAAGCCGTACTGATACTGATTCCCTGTTCTCTGCTAAGTGCCCGGACGGACAGTAGCTTGTCACCTGTTTTTAGTATATTGTTTTGAATCTGACTTTCAAACCGATCTGCGATTTGAGCGTATAAAAATTCTTCTTTTACTATGGGATTGTCCAATTTGCTGCTGAATAAAAAAAAATAACAATCTGTTATGCAGCTAATATAAAAAACTGAATCTGTTTTGTGATGGATTAATGCTGAAATTTTGTAAAATCATTTGAAAGAAATAAATTATGGATATTGACGATTATACTTTTCTTTATCAAAGGGATCTGAAAAAACTCAGGGATGAGATTGCCGCATACAATGATGAGGATAAACTTTGGGTTAAAATTCCGGGAACAATTAATTCTGGTGGAAATATTTGCCAGCATCTGATCGGTAATCTCAGGACTTATATTGGATTGGCACTTGGTCATTTTCCTTACGTCCGGGATAGGGAAGCGGAGTTTTCTTCCAGGCTGTTCTCGAAGTCGCAGTTGCTGGAAGAGTTAGATTATTTGTTTGAAATAATAACAGAATCACTAATGAAACTTACTGATGGTCAGCTTGCAGCGGAATATCCACAGGATATTTTATCCATTCATAATCCACAAAGTGTCAGGCTTGTTTTATCTCATCTTTCGGCGCACCTTGCTTATCATACCGGCCAGATAAATTATCATCAAAGAATTATCCATAATAAGTTTGATGAAAATAATTAATTATCAACCTGAATATCAGGTGTATTTCAGAGACCTCAACCTAAGCTGGCTTGAAGAATATTTTACCGTCGAGCCGTTTGATCAATATGCTTTTGATAATCCGGAAGAAGCAGTTTTAAAGGAAGGCGGTCGAATTATCTTTGCTGAAAATGAAGGGGAGATTGTGGGGACAGTCGCTTTGAAATTTGTGGAACCTGGTATTTTTGAAATGGCCAAAATGGCTGTCCGAAAAGACGTAAGAGGTTTAGGGACAGGTAAACTTTTGTGTAATGCAATTGTTGAAATAGCTAGAAATATGAACGCTACAAAACTGATCCTGTATTCAAGCAAACAGTTGAAACCGGCTATTGCAATGTACCTGAAAATGGGTTTCACAGAAATTCCACTGGAACCGGGTTTATATAAGAGGGCAGATATTAAGATGGAGTTGGTTCTACAAACACAAATAAATAGAATTTTATGATTGATATGAAACAATTTTCCAGTGAGTGGATAGAAGCCTGGAATGACCATGACATAGAAAAAATTTTAAGTCATTATGCCGAGGATATAGAATTTTATTCACCTATCATCAAACAACTTGGCACAAACTCAGAAGGTGTTATTAAAGATAAAAACACTTTAAGGGATTATTTCACAAAGGCACTTGGGCTTTATCCTGATCTCTTTTTCAATCTCCATGAAATCCTGATAGGTACTGAATCTCTGATACTTTTTTACACAAGCGTAAACAATAAAAAATCGGCTGAATTTATGCAGTTTGATAAGGACGGAAAAATAAATTTTGTCCGGGCGCATTATAACTAATTCAATGAATGAAATTTTAAAAAATGATCTTGATAACTTTTCATCTATTTTAGAAGAAATACATAAAAACAGTATTTCCTTTCTGAATGATATTGGTGAAATTCCAACAAGTCATACCGATCAAAATGCAGATTTTTTCCCGCTAACAGATGGTGGCGTTGGAGCAAGCGGGGCTCTGGGCTTGTTTAATAAGCATTTCAGGAAACTTATGGTGTCCAGTGCCGGACCACGATATTGGGGATATGTAGTAGGTGGCGTTACACCCGCGGCACTGGCGGGTGACTGGCTGACTTCGGTTTTCGACCAAAACACGCAAAGTGCCAATGGGAGTGGTGATATTTCCGCTATTGTTGAGTTGCAGACGATCAGATTAATGATAGAATTATTTGGGTTGCCAGATCAGTTCAACGGTGGTTTTGTTTCTGGCGCCACGATGTCAAATTTTACCTGTCTGGGTGTTGCCAGGCAGTGGGCAGGTATCCAGTCAGGCGTGGACGTTGCAAGAGAAGGAATGACGGGCGAAACTGTTGTTTTGGCCGCAACACCACATTCTTCGGTTATTAAATCGCTTTCAATGCTTGGTTTTGGAAGTAACAATTTCATCAGAATTAAGACAGATCCTGAAAGAGAGAGGATTGATATTATCGATCTTGAAGAGAAATTGGTTAAGTTTTCAGGAAAGTCTGTCATTATAAATTGTAGTGCCGGAACAGTCAATACAGTTGACTTTGACGATTTTCAGGCGATCTCTGTTTTGAAAGAAAAATACGGATTCTGGATGCATGTTGATGCTGCTTTTGGAGCTTTTGCTGCGTGTTCGGATAAGCATCATCATTTGTTGAAAGGCTGGGAAAACGCAGATAGCATAACCATTGACTGTCACAAATGGATGAATGTGCCATACGACAGTGCCATTTTTCTCACCAGAAAAAAGCATCAAAAGCTTCAGATGCAAACTTATCAAAACTCAAACGCACCGTACCTGGGAGATCCCAAAGTAAACTTTTCATATCTTAATTTCCTGCCCGAGAATTCGCGCAGATTCCGTGCCTTGCCAGCATGGTTTAGTTTAACTGCCTATGGAAAGGAAGGTTTTAAATGGATCGTAGAAAACAGTATTCACTGCGCAGAAATGCTAACAAATTATCTGGAATCCAGTGCAAATTTCAAATTATGTGGCGTGGTAAACCTGAATGTAGTATGTTTTGCATTGAAGGATTATGACAAAACATCTGAATTTTTGAATATTTTAAACGCAAGAGGAAAAGTCTTCATGACACCTACGATGTTGGATGGACATCCTTGCATGCGCGCTGCTTTTGTAAATTTCCGAACGTCAAAAGAAGATGTTGATATAGCGATTCAGGAGATGGAGGCAGTTCTCGAATTGATTAATATAACGCAATAAAATGTTTAGACTATGAATTTTTTCTATTGAAGTATTTCCGGACACCGCAAATACTTCAATAGAATTTATTAATTAACCAATGATTTAGGTTTACGGCCCACTTTGGTTTTATTTCGAATTTTATCAGGACGTGGCCTTATTTCAGCTGCATCAAAATATCGGGTTAAAGCTTCAAGAATAATATCTTTTTGCGTGAGGCCTTCCCAGTAACCATAATCCTTCATTTTTTCCAATAGCGTATAATCGCAGTCAAATGTGACCTTGGTCGCTACGCCGTTACTTTCGGTTTGTGATGAATTAACTTCAATATCGTCGTTGATGTCAGAGACAATGGGTAGAGGTGCGAAATCAAATTTCCTTTCCTTTGCCATATTTTAGTTGTTTATACGTTCGAGAATTTCCTTCGTTAATTTATAATAATCTTCTGCACCATTGCTATCCGGAGCGTAATCAAAAATATTGGTACCGTTAGCCTGCGCTTCAGATAAGGCAATATTATCACGAATATAGCTATTCATAAACACGTCACCAAGTTGCTCCTTTGTAGCGCTGATCAGTTCGTGGCTGATCTTCTTTCTTATTTTAGGATTATACCGTGTTGCGAACACACCGCCAAGGTTTGTTGTCGGACTGATTTTTTTAATTTCAGCCGAGTATACAAGGAAGTTTCTTAAACCTTCATAACTAAGAAATTCGGCCTGAAGAGGTACGTAATATTGATGGCACGAAACCAGCGCCATCCTTGTATTTCCATTCAGTGCGGGCGGGCAATCAATGATCACGAAATCGTATTTGTCTTTCACTTTTTCCAGCGCAATTTTCAAATTGAACGGGAATATCGGTGCCGACTTGATGGTATCTTCCTTATGGCTCATCTCGGCCGAACCAGGTAGAATATCGACGTCCCCAACCTTTTTAACGATCTCCTCGAAAGCATATTCTCCGGTAATAAAAGAACCGCTGTCTTTCTTTAAACCACTGTGAACAATTCCAAAACTTTTTGTCAAACTGGCCTGGGCATCCAGGTCAATTACCAACACACGTGCATTGGCAAATTTAGCAAGACCTGCTGCAATACTTTGTGCGGAAGTAGTTTTTCCAACACCACCTTTGTTGTTGACAATACTGATGATTTTCATTTAAAAGTATTATATGTATTAAAAGTTACAAATGAATGATCTGTCTGATTTGTAAATAAACGGAAAATATTCATAGAACTAATAATATAAAATAATAAGAATTTAAAGATCAATATTAATTAAAAGTATTTAAAATATTAAAAGTAATTTCAACTATTATTTTATATTTTTATAAGTCACTGAATTTCAATGTCTAAATAATAGGGATCTCAAACGGAAATAAAAAAACCTCCCGGATTGGAAGGTCTTCTTGTCTGTGAAATCATTATAATTTCTTTGTAAAAATTCGAATGGATCAAATTACTTCCTGAGCCGATGGTGTTGTCTGTAAATTGATTTGTTCTTTTTTAGAAATAAACTTATATAAATTAAACATCAAAAATACGGTCAGAACGACAGCCACCACTACGACATTGCCTAATAATCCATAGTTATTGAGGTAACCAGTGCTGGTTTCAGAGACAATCATTCCGGCTATAATGGAGGCAACACCTCCTGCAATCTGCTGAATGGAAGCATTAATGCCCATAAACGCGCCTCTATCCTGAATATCAGGTACGGCGGTCATCAGAGCACTTGCAGAGATCATCCGGCCACTTATTCCTACAAATAATAGGATGTTGATGATAATGATGATCCAAAGTGGTGTAACACCAAGGTTGCAATAGATTAATGTCATTACCGAAGTTATGGATGATCCGATGATAAACATTTTGAACTTGCCAATTTTATCACTCAATTTGCCCATAACCGGACTGGCTACCAGCATACAAACGCCGGTGATCATGTATAAATATGGTAATTGTTTGATATCAATGCCCAGGTTATGAACAGCATATGCGCTTCCGAATGGCATCAGCATAAATCCTCCGGTGGCTAATAAGGTTGTTGCTGAAAAGGCACGAAGGTAATTAGCCCGGGCGAAAATTGAGGTTAAATGGGTAAATGCGTTACCTGTCTTTTGTAGTTTGAGATGGGCATCTATTGGTTTCATGTAAATAAAAACCGATAATGCCACGACAATACTGAGACCAACAATCATTAAAAACGGCGCATGCCAGTTGTAGGTATTGGCCAAAAATAAGCCTAAAGGGATTCCCAGAACCTGACTGCTTGCAAATGCCATCTGAACAAAACCCATGACCCGTCCCCGGACCTGTATCGCAAAGAGATCCGTTATAATGGCGAAACTGATGGAACTCATTACACCTCCAAATATTCCGGTTACCACTCTTGCCACAAGCAAAAATTCGTAGGTTGGTGAAATGCCGCAAAGGAAAGTGCCGACTATAAATCCGGTATAAAAAAAGAGTAAAAGTTTCTTCCTGTCGAATTTGTCCGCAAAGCCGGCGGCGAGTAATCCTGCTGCTCCTGCACTGAATGCATAGGCTGAAACGACCAATGCAAATTGCGATGTTGATATGGAAAGTTCCTTTAACAATATGGCTCCCAGAGGTGATAAAACCATAAAGTCCAGGATTACCGTAAATTGCACTATGGCAAGAATGGCGATTACGAATATCTGGTATTTTGTAAAAATTTCAGCTTTTTTTTCTGGCATATATATGGGAGGTTAGTCGATTAATTCTTCACAGGCGTAACCTTCTTTGGTCAGGATTGCTATCATCTCTTTCGTATGCGGACCGTCAGATTCAATGCGAAGTACATTGTCACAATCGGTAAGGTCTACATTCCAGCATATAATTTTCTTTTCAGCGTTCAGTACAGGTTCTATTTTTTTCATGTCTTTAAAATGCAGATTGGTCTTAAAAACAAGCACGTATTTGTTATCCGGGTATTGCGTTTCCATAGCTTCTTTCTTTAAAGAGTGAGTTGAAATGAATTCTTAAAAATCAGGTTTTTACTCAGGAAAACGGATGAAAATGAGAATTACTTTAAATTTTAGAACAAAAAATATCAGGGTTTTAAAGCCTTGATAACCAACGATAATGTCAGGTTTATTTTCTCGTCATCAAAGACAAAAGGAGGTCGGCCTGGCATCGTTGTCTTGGCAATATGAAACTTCACAAGCTGATAAAGCGGTCCAAACGCGATGGACCAGTAAATTTCGACTGGCAAAGGAATCAGTTCGTTTCTGGAAATAGCCGTATGGACGAATTTGGACATAGCATCAATAAACCTGCTTTCCATCACCGAGCGATCGACCAGCGGCGAATGTTTGAACTGTTCCATGAAAGTCATACTGATTTGATTTTCCATACAATAGTTCATCCGATTTAACCATTGCACTTTCAAACCTTCATCAAAATGGGATTCAGGGTCAAAGTTGACGAGAGTTGCCTCGGCCATTTTTCTGGTTTCTTCTTTAAATAGCTGTTGAAGAAGACTTTCGCGGTCTTTGAAATAGATATAAATTGTAGCCACCGATACCCCCGATGCCTTAGCCAGCTTGTGCATACTAAGGCCATCAAAACCCTGACTGACAATCATTTCTATTGCCTTTTGTTTTATTACAATTTCTTTATTCGCATCTCTCGTTCTCATAAGTAATGCAAATATAAACGAACGTTCGTTTATTTATAAATAATCACTCATAATTATTTTTGATAAAACCACTGATTTTCAGCGAAATATTGAAGTAGCAAGATTATTGGTAATGAACAATCTGCTTCAGATGATGTTCGAGATGCCCGACATAATCCGTGATATAAAAGTTAAGAGGTAATTTTTGTCCGTCATTTCCAGATCCTAATCGATTTAAGTTTTCGTCTGAAATCAGATTGATAATTTCAACGAGCTGCTGGTTATAGCTTTTCCAAAACTGAATCAAATGATTCGCGCTGATATTTTGATAATTACTAAGCTCATTCCACTGATTTTGATCATAAAATAACACAGGCTCATGTTCATACTGAATCCTGATAAATCGCTGATGATTGTTGGCCGCGCTATCAATTAAATGGCCAAGTATTTCCTTTTTGCTCCATTGGGATGGTGACGGTTTTAAAGAAAGCTCGGTTTCGGATATTTCTTCAAGTAAAGCAGGAATGGAGTTAACTAAAACTTTTAATCTTTCAGACGCTTTGATTACTGTTTCCATTAAAGTCCGGTGATGACAAAATTTTCTACTACTTTCTTATTATAACCTTTGTAACCACCTTGAAAATCACGGCCCGAAATGGAGATGAAATCCGCCATTCTTTGAGAATTTAGTTGAGCTAATAAGAAGTTGTAATCGCCATCATACTTAATAAAATATCCCGAATAAACTGTACAGTCAGGGTTGTCGTAAAGAACAAAATTTGGAAATTTGTTCATAGGCGAAAAGATTATTTTTTTTCCGAAGGAAGAATCCAGCCCTTGTGCGCGGCCCATAGCGTACCATGCAACTGCGTTTGGTTTTCCATTATCTCTTTTCAAAAGCTCTTTTTTTGTTCCAAGTAAATATTTGTAAGCTTTAGGATATTCTTTTGCTAAGGTTTTTTCAGGGATAATTTTATGTTTTCCGTTTTCATCTTTTTCATAAGGAAAAATGATAAACTCATTTACCGGATCCGATGAAGTTTTTAGCTTGGAGCCTTTTACAATTGGTTTTATGAAATTATTTTCGATCCAGAAAACGTTTCCTTTTTTATTTAAACATTGCACCAAATGATCTTTTTTCTGCAAAACTGAGCATAAAAAAATACTATCGGAAAGCGTAGTAATACCGACGGATATCTGACAGATTTCTCCCAGAATCTTTCCCTCGGTCATTGATTTTTTTTCAACGGATAAGTGCCAGTTATTACTTTCATGTAACTCTGAGAAAGAGATTTCCCGCTTTTGGTAACTCAAATCATAGTCACTTAATTCATAATAAAAGGTGTCAGAACGTTTTCTTTCAAAAATGGTTATAGCCGCATATGTGCCGGTATTTCCGAAAATTCGAACCGAACCATAATTGGTAATTTGTCTCAGATTTTGTGAAAGTGAAAAGTAGGAGCGAAGTGGTTTACCTGTCTCCGAGCTCAAAAATGAATTGGGGGTAACGAATCCGCAAATACCATTTTCTGTCAAGAGGGTAGAAGCGAGCTGAAAAAATGCAACATAAGCATCCGTTGACCCGGATTTGCAGAATGAATACGATTCCTGGATAAATTGTCTCTGTTCAGCAGAAAGGTTTTGAATTCGGATATAGGGTGGATTACCAACGATAAGGTCAAACTTTTTCGTACTGTTAATTTGCTGCAAGGCGTCGAGGTTGTGAAGTTGCCAGTCCACTTTTATGTCTAATAAAGAAACGAGTTCTTCTAGATTTTGCAGGCACATATCAATTGCTTCCGGATCAATATCCCAACCGCTTATGTTTTCAAGATTTTGTTTTAAATTTTCTTTGGGAGAATTCTCAATAATATAACGGGCTATTGGTACTAGAAAGCGGCCATCACCACAGGCAGGATCAAGGATAGAATTTTTACTATAATCGAGTTGATGAAATCCGGAATTATCAAGAATTTTTTCGACGATGAAAGCCGGGGTATAAATTTGTCCAAGCAGCTTTTTCTTTTCGTATGTACGTGTTTGTGAAGCCATTGTTCTAAAAATCCTTTCTCATCATATTCGTTTCGGGCATATGGAATTATTGATCCAACCAAATATACGTATATTTTGGTTACCTCAAATGGCAGATCCGAAACCCTTTCAAGCTTTGGATATAAGCCGTAATCACGGGCGATTCGATGTCTTTTAAGAAAATTTCGTAAGTGTCATCCTGAAAAATAAAGGAGCTTTGGTCAAACCTTGTACGTTGGGATCCTTTTAAAAACAGGGTGCCAATTTCGCCATTTAGCAAAGCCTGCTTATCTATAAAACCTAACAGGGAAGCAACAGTACCTTCATTTTCGGTTTGGTGAAAGGAGATGCAAAAATAATGAGAGGTTTTTGAGCCAGGTTTATGTAGTTGAAGTGCCGGAATATTAAGGACATAATTGGCCGCCAGATTGCCTGTTTGACGTTTCATGGATTTGACATCCAGTGAAAAGGTATATTGGTCAGAAGATATCATAAAATCTTGTCCCCAATCCTGGCCATCTTTTGCACCAAAAGATTTGACCGGTCTTGGGAGATGATATGTATCGGCAAAAACAATTTCACCCAGACTTCCGGTATATCGCATCATTCTGGTTTGAGAAAACCGGTCGTTTTGATTATCCCAGATGTTGGCAATTTTATGATGTTGAAGAGAAAACTCTACCAACTGGCGTGCATATTTTTTCTGCTCGTCGGTTACCGAGATTTGTATGTATGATCCTGTGCTCAAAACATTTTGCTCCATGCAAATCTGATGAGCAGTAAAGTTGTGACAAATCCGATTACGATATAGGCAAAAGGCACATAAGTGAAGGCTACCAGATGAAGTCGGTCAAAGAACCACATCGTGCCAATGAGTGCGGCGATCAAAGTTAGAAAACCCGATAATTTTCCAAAACCCGGAATAAGCGCAAACGGTATTTTTTGTTTGATGATCATCAGCGTTAATGCCATTGAAATAATCGGCAAAAACTGTAAAACAATATTGGCCTGCCAGATACTTTGACGTTCAAACAGAAAAAGATAAATATTTAAAGTGACGGCGAAGATGCCCGGGATACATACTGCATAAACGAGAATGGAATAAACCAATCCCCAAAATTTCACATCACGACTGCCTGTAGCCACTTGCCCTACGATCCAGGCAATGCCTGGAAGCAATATAAAATAAAAGGCGACGGGCCAATAATTTGAGGAAACGTTATTAAATAAATCGTGAAGCGTCATTTTTTTACAAGTGAAAAGGGAAAGATACGGGATTACTACCCCGTATCTTTCCCTACTTTACAGTTTTGATTACAACGTCAAAAGAAATCCGATGGTAAAATTAGCATCCCAGTCAAAGACAAATTCTTCACAGCCAGTTGCATCTGCTACGGCTTTATAGATATTAACGCCGGCTTTTGATTTTGCATTTGTTAGTTTTGCATAATCTGATGGTGCGCTTAAAACAGTGTAACGCTCTTTGCCTTTGCGCACTTCTTTTGCCATTTCAAACGGTACGCCACCAATGATAAATGCTGTTTTACGCAAATCAGAAGGTATTTGTTTTGATTTCGCACTCACTTCATCATACACTTTTTTGTCATCAGTACCGTCCTGGAAATACTTTGCACCGTAAGATTCTACTGATTTAATACCGCTTCCTGCTATCCAGGAAATTTTTGTATTTCCAGACCCAATATCCACCACAAAAGCTTTGTTGGCATAACCAGCCGGTAGTACAGATTTAAGTCCCAACTGGCCTTCCTGTTCCGGAGTTACCTGGTTTACAATATAGCCGAGAGACTTCAATGCTGCAGTAATTTTGTTTGTTACCTCAGCTTTTGCCGCACCTGAACTCACAACAAAGTGGATATCTTTTTTACCAACTCCATAATCAAGCATCGTTCCGATATATTTTTTCAAACCAATACGGACATCTTCGTCAGTTGCCATATTTTCGGTTACAAGGCTGTTACCAAACTCAGATTTTTCAAGTTTCCAGCGTTTTTGGGTATCAACCTTGATAATAAATGAATTAAATCCGCTGGCCCCAAGTTCAACGACACCTTTCAACTTTCCGTCAACCGGCTCGGGTGAGGTGTAGGAGAATGTCTTTGCAGCAGCATCGCTGGCAGGATTATCATTTGTTGACGGTTCCGTACTTTCGCTGCTTTCAGTTGTTGCCGATGTAGAATCAACCTCGGTTTTTTGTTCTTTCGCAACTTTTTCAAGGGCTTGCTGGCCGCCAAAATATTTATAGCCGACGAAGATGGCCGCTATCACGAGCGCGGTAATTAATAATCTTCCGGCAACAGTTAGTCTTTTCATTGTTCGTTTAAAAGTAAATTGATAAATGTAATTGTAATGAGCAGTTTAGTCCAGTAAGCCACGATAGCTTGAATCTTTTGGCGGGTCAATAGAACGGGAAGGCTGATTAGGCGAATCCAGTTGTATCAACTTGAAATCTCCTTTGTTATAAGCTTCCAGCATGGCCTGACCTTTATCAGACAACAATCCGTTCTGAACGTCAACACCATTAATAAAGTCCATTGACAAATCCATAGCACGTTTCATTTCACCCAGTTTCAGACTCATGTCGTCCTGAATATATTCCATTGATTCGTCAAAATAGAACTTTTTGTCAGGATTTCCTTTGAAAATACTAACCGCAGTGCGAAGCGCATTGGAGCTTTCTTTTACAATTCTATATTCGGCTTCTTTAAGTTTTACCTTGATTTCCGTTTCCTTGATAATATAATCCGCGCTCTTGTTCACCTTTTCCATGAATTCAAGAATCGTTTTCATATTACGCTGCAATGGAAATAACTTCTCATTCATTTCCTGCAAACCTGCACCTTCGATCGTAGCGAGGGAAGCCGTCTCCTTCATGCCAGGGCGGTCTGTCATTTGACTTGCCTTGTTTGCCTCTGCAAATTTCTGCTTGATCTCTTCGTTATTCTCTGTGATTTTCCGGTTTAGTTTTACAAGTTGACCAGCAAGAATATTGATCTGCCCCTGCATTTTTTCACGTTTTTCTTTCAGATCATCTATGTAAATTTTCATGATCGCAATAGGGTCCAGTTTAATAATCAGACCCGTAATATTGCGCATCAGCGTTTTGAATAGAAAGAAGACTGCCGTACGAACATCTTTACTGGTAAATAGAAAAACTACTACTGCTAATAAGGCAAGTAAGAAACCGAGATATAATGTATTCTGGGTTACTTCTATTAAAAAAGCAGCCACTTTGTTCCAATAATATAAAACCGCAGCGCCTGCCGCTCCTAGAAAAAGCAAAGAAGTAATTCCTTCGGGCTTGCTCCAATAAGATCGCTTGGAAGCATCTTCCTGCGAGCCGCCGATTTGGGTAAAGTCTGGTGATGCCATGGTTGAAGGTCTTATTTTAGATATTGATTAATTTTGCTGAGATCTGAATTTATCTGCGATACAAAGCTTTGATATGTCACTTCAAAGTTATCTCTGTTTGCATTGATTTTGGCACTTTGTTCGGCGATCTCACCCGATATTTGTCCCAAACGGTTTTTATTTTCGTCTATCTTTTTTTGAAGATTTGCAATCTCCTGAATATAAGCATTATTATTATCTTCCAGCTTTTTTACTTCATCATTCAGCGAACCAACTCTTTCTTTAACAGCACGTTCAACATCTTTTAAAAATGATTCACGGTCCTTTCCAAGAACGGAGAGATATTGATCCGCAGAGGTTTTCAGGATTGAATTATCTGTTACACCGCCCATAGCTTTGAAACTTGCCCAGGCTGCCTGAAACTGTTTTTCTTCCCCCAATCCCAAACCTTCCATGCTTCTGAGCGCCTGTTTGTATTCGAAATAGTCAGGGCCGGGCAGATTTGCTTTTTCCAGCAATTCAACAAAATGCTGAACAAATTTTCGGTCCACTTCCGCGGTTCCGGCTGCATTTTGAACGGTAGGGGCGGGCGCAGGTTTTGGTTGTTCAACAGGTATTGCCGATGGTGCAGCAACCTTCGTGTTATCTGCCGGAGAAACTTGTGTAGGCTCTGTACTTTCCTTGATGAAAAAGCTTAGTATCTTTTTACCGATACCAGGTTCAGAATCTGCCATGTTTTAGTAATTGTTTAAATTTGAGTTTTCAAAAGACAAGCTGTAATGATAATTATTTGCCATTTTTACTGCTTTCTTATGTCAATATTACTAAAATTCATGTGATTTATATATGCAGGATAGTTACAAATGGTAGCGGGGATTGATGATCGAATTTTTTACGGGATGAATTTTTTCTATCATTCCAGTTACGGAGCTTTTGAAGGCTTATCGATAAGGTTACAAGCAATTATCCAGATTTACTCCTTAAATAATTTCCCAAAAGATTCTTCATAACTTGATCCAATTGGTATTTCCTCACCTGCCAGGCTGATCACTTTATTGCGTACATTTTCAATACGACTAAATGGAATAATAAAGGAGCGATGCACACGAATAAATTCTAGTTCAGGAAGCTTTTGCAGCATTGCTTTCATTGTCATTCTCACGACAAGCGGCCTGGTATTTTCGATATGGATTTTGAGGTAATCATCGAGCCCTTCGATAAAAAGTATGTCCGAAAAAGCGATTTTGTGTAAACTGTAATCGGCACGCACGATCAGAAATTTGGACGCAGGATTCTCAACCGGATTTTTGAAATTATAAAGATCTTTCGCCTTATTGGCTGCCTGTTGAAATCTTTCATAAGTGAAAGGTTTCAATAAATAATCCACCGCATTCAGATTAAACCCGTCAACGGCATGTTCAGCATAAGCAGTTGTAAAAATAACCATGGCTTCATTCGGGATAGACCGATAAAAATCGAGGCCGGACATTGATGGCATATTAATATCCAGAAAAATAAGATCTACCGGATAATTTTCCAGATAATTCATCGCCTCGTCAGTCCTGCTGAAAGTTTTCTGCAAAAAAATGAAGTCAATTTTGCTGCAAAAATTAGAAATAATTCTAAGTGCCGGTGGCTCGTCGTCAAGTGTAATGGCCTGAATCATGCTAGGTTGAGTTTTAAATCAATGACAAAGTTTTTGTTATTATCCTGGATTGTTAATTGGTGTTTCGCCGGATAAAGCAATTGTAAACGAGTGCGGGTATTGTTGATACCTATACCACCAGTCGATTCTTCAGGATGATTAATTCTCACTTTACCATTATAAACATGAAGAATGAGGTCATCATGATTTATTAAAATCGCAATTTTTATGAAAGATTGTTGCTCCGGATTAACACCATACTTAAATGCGTTTTCAATAAAGGAAATAAGAATCAGCGGTGCAATCTGCTTGTTCAGAAAGTTGCCATCAACTTTTAAATCAATTAAAACGGTATCGTCTAATCGAAATTTTTGTAAGGAAATATAGTTTTTTATGTATTCAATTTCTTTATGAAGTGGTACTAAACTTTCTTTTGCATCCCGAATCACATAACGCATTAAGGACGAAAGCATAACTACGGCATCGGCAGTACGATCAGATTTTTCGATGGCCAGCGAATAAATACTATTTAATGTATTAAATAAGAAATGAGGGTTAATCTGGGCCTTTAAAAATGACAGCTCTGTATGTAATTTTTCCTGCTCCGAACGTTTCAGGCGATCATTAATTTTCAGCGCAAAGGAAACGACCAAGCCAACCAGAAATAAAAACAACGTCTGGCTATTGTCAAATCCTGCCGGTGGTTTTTCAAATCGCATCATATGCGAAGGTTGCCGGGAGAATGTCGGGGGAGCAACGGGTGGTTTATCAAGTATATAAATAAAAGATATGATGGTGAGAAAACTGATAAGAATTAAAGAAGCGTATATAATGAATTTATTATTGAAATAAAACTTAGGTATCAAAATATAATAATTGGCATAAAAAAAAGCCAGCATCATTAAATAGGAAACAAAATTGGTTCTTTCATGTGCATTATTTTCAAATTCCTGAAAACCCGGAAAGCCGGTCGGAGCGAATATATAGGGCAATGCCAAAAATGCTACAACCAGAAATACATGAATAAAGAATTGAATACCTGACTGTTTCATTTTTGTCAATTTCCTGAAATTTACAAAACCGCAGGACGACAAAAAAACCTTTGCGGTATTTGTCGCAATTGTGCCGGTGTTTCCATGTGATTTAAAAATGATATCCTTAATTTCACATCTGAGTATGCCTTGAAGACGTACGTTTTCATAGCATTCAATTAATATCTAATCCTTTTTCTTATGCTCAAATTAGGTTTTAATAGTGCGATATTAGGTGATTTTGGTTTTGACCATGTTGTTAAATTTGCCGGTAACCATGGATTTTCATGTATTGAAATGATGTGCTGGCCCACAGGAAATGCGGATAGTCGCCGTTATGCCGGTGTCACCCATATTGATGTAAATACACTGACAGACCAGAAGGTCGGTGAAATCCATTATGCATTAAAGGAAGCGCAGGTTTTTATTTCTGCTTTGGGCTATTATCCAAATCCGATGGATCCGGATCCCGTAAAGTCTGAATTTTATATTGAGCATATCAAACAGGTTATTCGTGGGGCTGCCAGACTGAATATTCCGGTGGTTACAACTTTTATAGGTCGTGATCCTTCCAAAAGTATTCAGGAAAATCTGAAAACTTTCGCGGATGTCTGGCCGGCAATTGTGAAAGTTGCAGAGGAAAATAACATAAAACTTGCCATTGAAAATTGTCCGATGTTTTTTACAGATGATGAATGGCCGGGAGGGAAAAACCTGGCGATCAGTCCTGCTGTCTGGGACCGGATGTTTGAAATAATTCCAAGCCCGATATTTGGCCTGAATTACGATCCGTCACATATGATCTGGCAAATGATGGACGAAATTAAGCCGATTTATGCTTATAAGGATCGTTTGCATCATGTGCATCTGAAGGATGCAAAGCTTTACAAAGACAAGCTTGACAGGGTAGGAATCATGGCCAATCCTTTGGAATATCATTCGCCAAAATTGCCGGGATTTGGTGATGTGAACTGGCGTGGATTTTTTGGTGCGTTGACAGACGTTCGGTACCGCGGACCTGTCGTTATTGAGGTTGAAGATAAAGCCTATGAAGGAAATATCGCGGATGTACAAAGCGCAATACTTACCAGCAGAAATTATGTGAAGCAATTTTTTGCCTGACAATGAATGCAGTAGTCCCGGAAACGACTATGTAAATAAGTTAGTTAGTCCCGGGATTATTGTTTTTTTTTATTCCCTCTCATTTCTTCAACTTATATATTTTAACACCTTCAATATTTTCTACCAGCGCATAGTACTTTTTAATATGATCTCGAATTTTTGGGATTTTGTGATGAGGGGAAAGGATTCTGGCAAATGTTGAATAGCCTTCCGGCTTTGTAACGTCCACAAAAACAGCTGGTTTATTTCTACGGATATCATTCAAAAAGTCTGTTGTCCAGAACGGAATCAGTCTTGATTTTAACGCAAAATGAAAACTGTGCGCATCCCGGTATCCCATTGGCCTGGCAGCTCTGACATACAACTGATCTCGCCAACCCCAGACAATGACCGGCTCATTTGAACTAGAATTTTTTCTAATGCTGGCGATTATTTTTTGATCTAATGCCGAATGAATGGCTACCTGATTTTTTTCCTTCACCAGGATATTCTTGCCAGCCACGATTGTGCCGCTTATCAGAAAGAAATACAGACAATACTTTTGTAAAATTTCAGGTGATATTGAAATGATAATTCCCGTAAAAAGTGTAGCAGGAACCCATAAATACAACTTGTAATGAGCAAAGGAATTTCCGGATTGCAAGATGGCATACAGACAAACAAAGGTATAAAGCAAGGTGAAAAAGAAGATTTTCTTCTGTTTGGACGTAGTAGATATACGTTTGGCGACATTGGAGATAACACCAACCGTGATGATGAGTGATATTGATAAAAAGTACCATTTCGAATCATCATAAAAATATATAAATCTGAAAATTCTTATCAGATTAAACCGGTCACTTATTGGCACATCTGAAAACTGCGTCGTGTAAGCGTAGTAGAAATAATTCCAGAAGTAATTATTCCAGAATATCATCAGACTATCTTGTGAAAAGTAATACAGATTGATCAGGGTCGTAGGCAGCAATCCTCCTGTGATCAGGATTGCAGCACTTTTCCATCGTTTTTGAAGCAGGATTTCGATCAGGAATGCTATGGTGATAAAGAATCCCATCGGAACATTTTGGAATTTAACATAAACCAGACTTCCCATCACAATTCCAAAAGCCAGTATTCCAAAATTGTTTTTCCATTGACCGTAACAATAAGAAAAATAGGCATATATGGAACTTGTAAGCATTAAAACACTTGGTTGCTCTGAATTATAAGCAGTGTAATCGGAGACAAAAGTGGTTCCGATTAACAGACAAAATCCCCAGATAAGAATAAGATTGACACGTTTAGAAAGAAAAAGATCGAAGATTTTATAGAGAAAAAAAGTAGTTAAAAGCCAGAATAGGAGCCCTATACATTCAGAAGTGATATAGCCAACATTTACACCAAATTTGGAAACAATGATAAGGGGAAGAACCGTCAGAGGGCGGGAATCGGTATAATTTAAAATTGTCCAGAGCCAGGAAGAATAGTGATTGACGGAATGCATTGCACTCAGCCAGGTGCTTGTATCGATGTTTGACTCAGCCTCTTCCATATACAGGAACCGTATCAGAAAAGTCAGAATAAAAAAACCGATTACAAGTAAGGCAGGATTGCTGAATGAGTTATTGGTTGGTTTTGAATAGGACCTGCCAAGCCATAATGCAATAAAAAATAATAATAAAAATAGAATTAATTTAAAGTAAAAATTATATACCATAGCATATCGAATAGAGGTTTGGTCGTATTAAATTAATCGAAATTTGATTAAAATCATACGTTTTAAAACACTATTTATCCAACGGTCTTCATTTAGCTTCTCAAAAAAATTCTATTTAACGGAGCTCTTATTTTTCATTCAGGAAGTTTAATAAAGGTTTTATAAACCTGTCAAAGTTCTCAATATGGGGAAGGTGTCCGATGTTATCGAGTGGGATCAGTTTACTATTTTTAATAAGGGCGTTGGCTTTTTTTCCAAGTTCAGGATAATTTCCCAGCACTTTCTGATCTTCCGCAGAAGCCAGATTTTTGCCTACCGAGCTTCGGTCTCTTTGTCCGATTATCAATAAAGTCCGTGATTTAATATTTTGAATTTCATAAATAACCGGCTGCGTCATAATCAAATCATAGGTAAGCGCAGAGTTCCAGGCGACTCTTGGATAATCTTTATTGAGTGTCCAGCCGGCATAAAGATTAGCCCAGCGTGTGTACGCATCTTTCCATTTCCCATCATAATAGCTGCTGAGCTGATATTTTTTAATTGTTTCAAAATTGCTTTTCAATTCAGTTTGATACCATTTATCAACGGACTGATATGGAACTTTCAATTTATAATCTTCCAGGCCCAGAGGGTTAAGAAGTACAAGTCTTTCAGCAGTTTCAGGAAACATTAAGGCAAAACGCATCGCAACCATTCCGCCCATCGAATGTCCGAGAATGGTAACAGAGGTAATATCAAGAGTGTCGAGAATTTTTTTTGTATTGGTTGCCAGTTGCTGGAAAGAATATTGAAAATGCTGCGGTTTAGATGATTTTCCAAAGCCAATCTGATCAGGAATAATGACACGGAAACCGGATTTTGTAAGCGCTTTGGCTGTCTGCTCCCAGTAAGCGCCGTTGAAGTTTTTACCATGCAGCAAAACCACCGTTTTTCCATTAGGTGTTTCCGGGTGCACGTCCATATATGCCATTTTCAATTTTTCTCCCTGTAAATCAAGAGGCAGAAAATTTACGGCAAATGGATATTGATAATTTTCAAGATTAATGTCCAGATTCCTGAGCGAATCATTTTGAGCATTTACCTGAAGCGCGAATAAAAGACAGATTATAAGGACGAACGATGTTTTCATAATTTAAAAATAAAAAAGCCAGGATGACAAAGTCGCTATCCTGGCTAATAAAAATGTACCAATCTATACTGAAACCTGTTCAATCCAGATTATTGGATCAGTTTCGCTTTGGAAGATAAAAGTGTTGTACAAAAAGCTAACATCGCAACTACGGCAAACGAGAAACGAAGATCTGCCATTTGGGCTACGATCCCGATTAGCGGAGGGCCAATAAGGAAACCGATGAAACTGATTGAAGATACGGCAGCTAAGGCCATTCCAGCCGACATCGTTGTAGATCTTCCGGCGGCACTGTATACCAGTGGAACAACGGATGAAACTCCAAAACCAACCAGCAACAAACCAAAAGTTGCGCTCGCCATGTAGGGCAGCAAAACAGCAATTCCTAAACCTCCCGCCATCAATAAACCGCTTATCTGAAGCATTTTCTTTCTTCCGATTTTATTTGCCAGCCAGTCACCTGCGAAACGGCCGCCAGTCATAGTTCCCATGAAAGCAACATATCCCATTGTTTTCATTGAAGCAGGAACTTTCACAACTTCCATAAAATATACACCCGACCAGTCAAACATCGCACCTTCACAAACCATCGCACAAAATCCGATCAAACCGAGCATTAATAAATCACGATCCGGTTTAACAAACATCGGTTGTTCTTCACCACTATTTTTTTCGCTGTCAGGCATGGTATGTTTGTAAGCCGTAAATATAATTGCAAAGGCAATTACAGCGATTACCATAAAATGAATCTGCGGCGGAATGCTGATAGAAATGAAAAACGTACCGATCATCGCGCTCACAAATCCTGCAAGGCTCCACAATCCGTGAAATGAAGCCATAATAGATTTTCCATAAACCTGTTCCACCGCAACCGCCTGGGTATTGACGGCGATATTACAAAGGTTACCCCAAAGGCCGAAAGAGAAAAGGACGATAACAAGCTGTTCAGTTCTGGTTGCAAAACCGATAAAGGTTAATGTGATCGCATAAAGTATCGCTCCAAAAAGAACCATTTTTTTGCTGCCATACTTAGTAACCATCCAGCCCGAAATTGGCAAACTCGCCATTAGTCCCAATGGTAAGGCGAGCAATACAGTGCCCAAACCACCTTCGGTCAGATGCAGCATATTTTTAATATCCGGAATACGGCTGGCCCAGGCTGCAAAACTTAATCCCTGAACAAAGAAAAAAGCCGCAACGGCCATCCGGAGATATTTCTTTGACTGCGAAGGTGCTAAAATTGAATATGACATATATATTAAAGTTGCTCTGTGATCTTAGTAAATGTTATAGATTAGAAAAAATATAACATTTCACAGAATTTGATAATTTCTTTATGGTGTTAAATCGACCGGGCGTAAAACCAATATTGCCTCTGGTTGATATAAAAACACAAACTGATTAAATAACATTCCATTAATTTGCATTATTTCAATAATAATAAAAAGCAGTTATTGTATTAATTGAAGAATTTTGGAATTGTGTGAACGTTCCTGATCAAAATGTATCTAAAAAGGAAATGCAACAAAAAAAGCCGATGCTATTTGCACCGGCCTTTCAGTTTATAGTTTGAAGTAAATTAATCGATGGTCAGATAGCCCAGCGTATCTCTCCTGCTTTTTACGTTCGCAACTTCGGATCCGTTACTACGCTCTGCAACATTGGGCGTCTTATAATTTCTAGGCGAGATCAGCGGATTAATATCAACTGCTTCCTTTTTATAAGTACGCGTCACAACCAACGGTGTCGCGCGCGGCGCATATTTTGGTGTTGTGCTTACATATCCGGAGTTCTGCTGCTTGCTGTACGACTCAATAGTGTTGATATTGGAAACAACAATCCCGTCATTCTTCAAAGCCTTTGCTTTGGCAGCCTTATTTGGATGTTTGTAATTATGCGTTGACATTCCGGGATCAACGATTGTGGATTGTGCTTTAACTGCACCTGAAATGAAACCTGATATGATTATTGCAGCGAATATTAAAAACGATTTTTTCATGATTTTAAGATGTTTATTGGATTAATGAACAACAATCCCGAAGGATCAACCGCAAGAAACATCAAATTTTAAACACTTCTAAATCATCAAAAATTAGATGATTTTGGACATTTTGGAAATATAGGTAACTAAATCACTATGAAAATGATATAAAAATAAAATTTTTAGAATAACAGGAACGTAAATCACTGGTAACTGAACAAAAAAAGGTTTAAATCATAGAATTTACTTTACTTATGCACCGGAATAAATATTTCTAAATAGTTTAAATTTTAATGAGTTTCTAATAAATCGCATTAAAATTGAATTAAAAATGCATTAAAATTTATTTTAACAACGAATTTGCCGAAAGCTGAATGCCTGCACAGATCCTGTCAATAGGAAGGTCATTCGCATCAACTCCAAAGGGGTCTTCAATTTCTTCCGCAATAACTTCCAGACTTGCCAGGATATAAAACACAAACATGACGAATGGAATTACCAGAAAATGAAGGCTGAAAACATAACCGATTGGCAATGTGAGACAATATATGAAGATGAACTTTTTTATAAAAGAACTATAAGAGAGGGGAATAGGGGTGTTTTTTATTCTTTCACAGGCACCACAGATATTTGTGAAACTTTCCAGTTCAACGTTTAATATGATGAGATGCTCTGGTAATATCTGTCCGCTTTTTTGCATTTCAACCGACTTCCTGAATAATGCTGATGCGATCTGATTTGGAATATGATCATCTAAATGCAGATCAGATAGCTTGAATGTAGATGTTTCAGTAAAATTTTCGGATAGAAACTGACCCCTTAAATGGTTCTTAAAAGCAAAAGCATAATTTGGTATCATAAGTCTGAAAAATTCCCTCGCTTCGTCATTTTCATCTCCAACCAAAGAATTTATTTTCAAGGCAAGATTACGGCTGCTATTCATCAACGCGCCCCATTGCCTTCTGCCTTCCCACCAGCGGTCATAGGCAGTATTAGTCCTGAAAACCAGTAGCATTGAAATAACAAAACCCAGCAAGGAATGCATTAATGATATATTTTTCAAATCCGTGTTTTCACCGATGCGCCATACTTTCAGAATAAAATAGGACAGCACAGTGGTGTAAACCATTATGGTCATGATCAGCGGAAATAATTTCCTTACCGTATCTCCCTTCTGGAAATAAAATATATACCGGTACCACTCTTTCGGGTTATAATCAATCATACGAGCTTTACCTTATCAATCAGTTTGAAGAATTCTTTAAAACAACGCGCTGTTAATTGTGCATCTTCCAATGCGTTGTGCGTTTCGTCTTCTCTTTCAAATCCAAAATAACCTGAAACAGATCCCAGGCTCAAAGACCGCGGAACGGATTGTCCATTCTTTTCTAAAATCTTGAAAAACAGATAAGAAACGGTATGCAAATCAATTTGTTTATTGGAAAAGGGCCAGTTGATCTTTTCTTTCCGATAGGCAAAACGGAGGAAATTGATGTCATACACAACACTTTGTCCACATATAATGATGTTTGAAAGATTTGGTTTGCCGGAATTTAATTTTTTAAGCCATTTTTCAAATTCAGGTATTACATCAAAAATCATGGGTGCATCTTCGAGATCGTCGATGGAGAGACCGTGAACTTCTTCTGATTTGGCTGTGAAGGCTTCTTCGTTTTCAGGATATACATTTTGAAGATAAGTGCCTAGCGAACGCCACTGATCGTCAAAGAATTCCGCTCCGATCTGTATAATTTCATTCCAGCCCGGCTCAGGCCCGGTCATTTCGATATCAAGCACAAGGAAGGACATAATTCAATATTATTAATTTGAAATGAAATAAGTAAAATGCAATTTTCGGAAACCAATCTTTTACTTTTGTACGCAAATGTAAATAAACATTGCTTTTAGCTCATTGATTCATCGCTCATTTGTATATAAAAATGCCAATCGATTACACGAATATCCCGTCTCCCTGTTTTGTTTTAGAGGAGAGTTTACTTAGAAAAAATCTGCAACTAATAGATCAGGTACAGAAAGCTGCCGGCTGCAAAATTATTCTTGCGCTCAAAGGTTTTTCCATGTACAGCGTTTTTCCAATTGTTAAAGAATATTTAAGCGGTGCCACGGCCAGTTCTTTAAATGAAGTAAAACTCATCAATGATTTTATGGGATATCCGGCACATACTTATATGCCGGCTTATCTTGATAGTGAATTCACTGAAATCATGGAACGCAGCAGTTACATTACATTCAATTCATTTAGTCAGTGGGAGCGGTTTAAGGAAAGAGTTCTGGATTATAAAATCAATAATCCAGAGCAAGCTTTGTCTTGCGGCATTCGTGTGAATCCGCAGTATTCTGAGGTGGAAACGGATATGTACAATCCGTGCGTACCAGGTTCACGTTTGGGTGTTACAAGAGATAAACTGCCGGATACCCTGCCCGAAGGAATCGACGGAATCCATTTTCATTCTCTTTGTGAAAATGATTCTTACACTTTGGAAAGAACATTGGAAGCCTTAGAAACGCGTTTTGCAGATTTGTTGCATCAGGCAAAATGGCTGAACATGGGCGGTGGACATTTGATGACCAGGGAAGGTTATGATACTGAAAAACTGGTGGAACTTGTTCAGAAAATCCGTGCTAAATATAATATTGAAGTGATCCTGGAACCTGGTTCGGCCATTGCCTGGCGAACCGGAGAATTGGTTACAACGGTTTTGGATGTAATGGATAGTCAGGGAATTGATGTAGCCATTCTGGATACTTCCTTTGCGGCGCATATGCCGGATACTTTGGAAATGCCTTACAAACCGGTTATACGCGGAGCTTATCACGAAGCGCAAGCTGGAAAACCAACATATAGAATGGGTGGAATGACTTGTCTGGCTGGTGATTTTATTGGTGATTATTCGTTTGACAAACCCTTAGAGATAGGTGATCAGATCATCTTTGAGGATATGATCCATTATACTATGGTAAAAACAACAACATTTAACGGCGTTAACCTTCCTTCCATTGGTATCTGGCAAGAGAACGAGACTTTTAGATTAATCAGGTCTTACGGATACGAAAGTTTCAAAGATCGTTTATCATAAGAAAAACTGGCCTTACAGATGTTAACCTGATCTGTAAGGCCAAATTTTCAGGGGAGCATCGGGAATAATTTCCTGATCTCTTCGGTAGTTGGTTGTTTACCATACTCACATATTTCAAAAACCTCTGCCTGTTTTACCAGATCTGCCTTTTCTTTTCCATACCATTTTTCAAGCGAAACTTTTATTTCCGGTGTCACTGCGGACCTTTTTTCCATCGCGGCAAAAAGCCACTTTTTTCGTTCAACGGTATCTTTCGGTACATTTTCAAGATCCTGATTCGTCCATGGCAACCATTCATAAAATTGAGAAACATGGGCGTCCAATCCATTTACTTTTTGGGGTAGGGCAGCAGTAATGTCAATGGCAATATCCGGGCGGAAAGGATTTGGTTTTTGGAAACGATCCCGGAAATAGAGGAATACCGGATTTTTTCTAAGCGGCGGTACGTTGCCCGCGATGTTTGGGACAATCACCAGATAGGCCGCATCCTGCACAATAACGCCCGTATTTCTATGATCAGGATGATAATCATTGGTCCTTGGAGCAATTACAATATCTGCATTCCATTTTCTTATCTGCCGGATCACTTCCAGACGGTTTTCCAAAGTTGGAAACAATTCGCCATCATTATTGTGCAGTACCTCATATTCAATCCCAAAACGCTTTGCCGCTTCCTGAGCCTCTTTTAAGCGGCGGTAATACAGTTTTCCTTCACTCATGCTTTGATGGCCTTTATCGCCATTCGTCAGAGATACAAATTTCACCTTATGACCCATGGCAGAATACATGGTCGCAATGCCGCCCGCTCCCAAATCACAGTCATCCGGATGTGCACCGAAAACGATTACACGTATAGGAACGGAAGGTTGAGGTTTGGCAGCGGTTTGAGATTTTGCTGCGCCTGTGGCCAATAAGGCTACAAGAAGTACAAAAATTTTTTTCATGGAAATCAGGGTTAGGAAACGTTTTCGTTATGCTCAAAAAGGGATTTTAAATATACCATAAAATGAAAAGAAAGGAGAAAAATAGTATTTTGAGCACTTGAAATGTGCATAAACGCATTCACGGAAATGTTCAAATATTATTTTTTTCCGGCTTCATCATAAAGACTTCCAATCCGTTACAGTGCCGAATAGAAATATTTAAGAGGCAAACCATAAAAATCTGTCTTTTTTGCTGTACTTTTGTATCCCGTAATCATAGAAAAAAAGCAAAGTCTTATGGCTTCCAAAGCACGAAAGACCGCTAAGTACATTTTCGTTACGGGCGGTGTTACATCTTCATTAGGTAAAGGGATAATAGCATCTTCTCTTGCTAAATTACTGCAAGCCAGAGGGCTTTCAGTAACAATCCAAAAATTTGATCCATACATAAATATTGATCCGGGTACAATGAATCCTTACGAGCATGGTGAATGCTATGTAACGGACGATGGTGCTGAAACGGATCTGGATTTAGGTCACTACGAACGTTTCTTAAACGTGAGTACTTCTCAGGCAAATAACGTTACTACCGGTAGAGTATATCACAATGTTATTACAGCAGAAAGACGCGGAGATTTCCTTGGAAAAACCGTTCAGGTTGTTCCTCACATCACAGATGAGCTAAAGAGAAATATGATGTTGCTGGGTCAAACCGGTGACTATGATATCGTTATTACAGAAATTGGTGGTTGTGTCGGTGACATCGAATCGCTTCCGTTTTTAGAAGCTGTTCGACAGATCAAGTTTGAACTTGAACATAATGATACCTTAATTATTCACCTTACGCTTATTCCTTACCTGAATTCTGCCGGTGAATTGAAAACCAAACCAACGCAGCACTCGGTTAGAATGTTGCAGGAATCTGGTATTCAGCCTGATATTCTGGTTTGTCGCACGGAACATCCTTTGCCGATAGAACTACGTAAAAAAATTGCGTTGTTTTGTAACGTCCAGGTTAATTCTGTTATCGAAGCCATGGACGCCGACACGATTTATGCTGTGCCGTTATTGATGTTGAAGGAAAGACTTGATCAGCGTGCTTTGTATATGCTGGACATATATAATGACAAGGACGTGGATCTTGATGCCTGGAAAACTTTCTTGTCGAGATTGAAAAATCCGATTGATGCAATAAGAATTGGTCTGGTTGGAAAGTACGTTGAATTACACGATGCCTACAAGTCAATCGTAGAATCTTTTATTCATGCAGGTTCGGCCAATGAATGTAAAGTGACTATCGAATGGATTCATTCTGAAAGCCTTACGCCTGAAAATGTGGTTGAAAAACTTGCAGATCTGGATGGCGTACTTGTTGCTCCGGGTTTTGGAGAAAGAGGTATTGATGGAAAAATTGAAGCTATTCAATACGTTCGTGAAAACGGAATTCCTTTTTTTGGGATTTGTCTTGGTATGCAGATGGCAGTTATTGAGTACGGCCGAAACGTGGTTGGACTCGAAGGTGCGCATTCGGTTGAAATGGATGCTACTACGGAACATCCGGTTATCAATTTAATGGAAGATCAGAAAGATATTTCCAATAAAGGGGGTACTATGCGTCTCGGAGCTTATCCTTGCCGTTTGAAAAAAGATTCTCTGGCAAACCGTATTTACGGAAAACTGAACATAAAAGAACGTCACCGTCACCGTTACGAATTTAATAACAAATACCTGAAAGCTTTTGAAGACAAAGGTATGATGGCTACGGGTATTAATCCGGACAACAATCTGGTTGAAATGGTTGAGTTACCAGGGCATCCGTTTTATGTTGGGGTTCAGTTCCACCCTGAATTGAAAAGTACTGTAATGAATCCGCATCCGCTTTTCGTTAATTTCGTTAAAGCTGCACTTACTTATTCACTTGAAAAACGATCGGTTATCTCCTGATTTGATCTTATCCCGTAATCAGGAAAGCCAATCAGGAAAAACTTATTACCTTTGCCCTCCCGATGGGGCAATATCTTCAATAATTTTTAGTTTAGAATGGATAAAAATTTTATAATCGGCTTAGTACTAATTATGCTAATGCTGGTAGGTTATCAGTTTCTGGTTCCAAAACCAGTTGAACCCGCACCGATAACTCAGGTAAATAGTGACTCTGCTAAAACGGTGACTGTAAAAGGTGCGCTTGCATCGGATTCAACACAAGCAGTTGCAAGCGCTGGTGATACTTCGGCTGTCAAAATTTCGCAGCAGGATCTTGTTATAGAAACAACGGATTCCCGTGTTGTTTTCACAAATAAGGGTGGTATTCTGAAAGAAGTAATGTTGAAAAAATACAAAACTTTTGATCAGAAACCGCTTTATCTTATTGTTGAAGACCACAATAAATTTCAAATTGAATTTCCTACCCAATCGGGGAATGTAAATCTTGCAGAGCTGTATTTTACTACCACTTCAACAGGTAAAACGCTGGCCGCAAAGGATTCTGCTATTATTTCTTACCGCACAGATTTAGGTAAAGGCCAGTTTGTTGAGCAAAATTATGTTGTTCATGGTTCTGGTTATGTAATTGATTACGGCATCAAGTCTAACAGTCTGGTTGCAGGAGATAAAACAATCCGTTTTGACTGGAAAAACGATCTTTTGAAGCTAGAAAATGACATGAATGAAAACCGCAAGGCTATCACTGTCAATTATTACACGGACGGCTTGCACAGTCTTTCACAAAGCCCTACTGCTAATGAAGAAGCAAAAGCAGAAGATCCTGTGAAATGGTTTACGATCAAACACAAGTATTTCCTGGCTGGTCTTATTTCTGAAAAACATCCTTTTACAAATGTTGATGTAAAAACACTGGTTAATGTCAACGACACAACAATTGTAAAGACTGCAAACGTGGCCGCCGCAATTCCAATGCTGGCAGTTCAGAAAAACGAAGCCAATTTCCAGTTTTATATTGGCCCGAATGATTACCATATCGTTCAGACAGTGAAGGCTGAAAACTTCGATCAGAACGTTTATTTAGGATACGCTTTCCTGAAACCGATCAACAAATTCTTCCTGGTTCCATTGTTTAATTTCCTGGAAGGTTTTATTTCAAATTATGGTTTACTGATCATCTGTCTTGTATTATTTGTAAAAACGTTGCTTACGCCGCTTACCTACAAATCATACATCAGCATGGCGAAGATGAAATTGCTTGCGCCGGAGCTGGAAGAATTGAAAGCAAAAAATCCTGATGATGCTGCAAAACAACAGCAGGATCAGATGAAATTGTATCAGGAAGTAGGTGTGAGTCCGCTGAGTGGGTGTATTCCGGTTCTCGCAACCATGCCGATTTTGTTTTCGCTCTTCTTTTTATTCCCGAATTTAATTGAGTTGCGGCAACAACATTTCTTGTGGGCCAACGATTTATCGACATACGATTCTTTCATAAAATTGCCGGTATCACTTCCATTTTATGGTAATCACGTAAGTTTGTTTACCATCATGATGACGATTTCGAGTATCGGATATGCATATTATAATAACCAGATCACACCAACACAGCCTGGGCCGGTTAACATGAAGATGTTGAGCTACATCATGCCGTTGATGTTTATGTTTGTTCTGAACTCGTTCCCGGCTGGTCTTACATTCTATTATTTTGTTTCAAACGTTGTTACAATCGGTCAGCAGTTGTTGATCAAAAAGTTTGTGAACGAAGATAAGATCAGAAACATTCTGGAAGAGAACCGTAAGAAAAATGCAAACGGCGAGAAGAAAGAAACGAAGTTTCAAAAATATCTGGCCAAGTCGCTCCAGGCAGCTGATGAAGCTAAAAAGAAACAAGCTGAATTAGATAAACGTACGAAACGCAAATAATAAGGTAGTTTACCAAAGGAAAGAGGGCAATGTTTCGGATGGAAACATTGCCCGTTTCTTTTTCCCTTAAAACGGTTTTCGTAATTTGACCCACCAAATAAACATCGACTAAAAGACTAATGAGAATTTTCGTTCTTTTTATAATATTAATCAGTTCAGTTTTAAGCAATAATGTTTTTGCTCAAAATCCTGAACTCAATGAATCCAAATACAAATCAGCCCTTTCGGATCTTAAACAGGGCAGATACGCAACTGCAATCGAAAAATTTGCTCCCTTAACGAGCACCAATATTCAGGCACCGTATACCCCTTACGCACATTATTATTATGCGTTATCAGCTTTTCAGCTAAAAAGGTATAGAGAAAGCAAGCAAATGTTACTTCAGCTTGTCAGTCGTTATCCAGGCTGGAACAAGATCAATGACGCATACTATTTGCTGGGTGCAAACAATCTGGCAACGGAGCAATACAAAGAGGGGCTGGGATTTTTACAGCGTATCAAAGAATCATCTTATAGTAAAGATGTGCAGGGTTTAAAGCAGCATTATTTTGGTGAAATCCGGGATCTTGCTAAACTGAAAGAAATTCAAAAACAGTATCCGGAAGATCGTGATATTGCTATTGCCCTGATACAATCCATCGAACGTTCGCCATCTTCTACAAAAACCGATTTGATGCAGGCGAATCAGTTAAGTGCAGATTTTAAAGTAAGTGGAAAAGAAAAAATTGAAAAGACCGAAGGGCCGGATAAAAGTATTCCGAAACGTGAAAATCAGTGGGAAAAAGGTTATTTCAATGTAGCGGTTTTACTCCCATTTCGTCTGGAAGAATTTGGCAGTTCTAAAAAACGTACCAATCAGTTTGCCTACGATTATTATCTTGGATTGGTTCAGGCAAAGCAGCAACTTGATACAGAAGGAATTAAAATAAATCTATGGGCTTACGACGTTAGTAACGATGAAAAATCGATGAAAATGATCGTCAACAATACTGATTTTCAGCAATCAGATCTGGTCATAGGCCCGTTATATCCAAGCACTTTTGAAGTGGCGGCGAATTATGTTTCGGGTACCAATTTGTATATTCTGAACCCGCTTTCAACGGATGCCAATGTTGTTAAACATGGAGAAAATACTTTTTTAGCACATCCTTCCATTCCTTTTCAGGTTCAAAAGGCTGCTGAGTGGATGAAAACTGTTGCACCTGGCCCTTCTGTGGCCGTTTACTATGGAGGAAGCGCAAAGGATTCAGTAATGGCATTTACTTATGCCAGTGAGGTTACTTCCCGCGGGGGCAAGGTAATTCAAATGCTAAAGGTTATATCGGATCGTGAGTGGATGCAAAACAAAATTTCTGCCTTTGAAACTAACAAACCAGCGCATGTTGCCCTTTTTGCATCCGATGGTAATTCTGGTGCACCTTTGATTGAAGTTTTGAGTGACAGAAAATTAATGTCGACTCCAATAATTGCTACTTCAGCAAGTTTTAATGCGCAGCAGTCCCGCCTTGGAAAATATGGCTCTCGTTTATTTTTAATAGAAACAGATCATGTTGACCGTGACAAGGAAAATGTGCGGGAATTTCAGAAAAACTATTGGATGCAAACGAACACTTTTCCATCCAATTATTCTTATCAAGGTTATGATCAGCTACTTTTCTTTGGCAGAATGTTGGCTAAATATAAAGATGGTTTGAAAAAAGGCCTTGAAATGAGAAGGTATGATGACGATTACCTGCTTTCAGGTTTTGATTTTACAAAATCACGCGAAAACGAGATTTCGCCAATACTAAAATATAGCGGTACTAAATGGGTGCCAGTCAGATAATTATATCATGAATATTTCAACAAGTCAGGCCTTATTTGAAAAGGCACAGCATTTTATTCCCGGTGGCGTAAATTCTCCTGTTCGTGCATTTCGTGCAGTTGGTGGTTCACCGGTTTTTATCAAATCGGCAAAAGGACCTTATGTTTATGATGAAGATGATAATGAATACATTGAATTAATCAATTCATGGGGGCCGATGATTTTAGGTCATGGACATGAATTAATTCAAAAAGCGGTTTCTGATGCAATCCAGCATTCTTTTTCTTTTGGCGCGCCTACTAGAAGAGAAGTTGAAATTGCAGAACTAATTACGAACATGGTACCTTCCATCGAAAAAGTACGTATGGTTAATTCAGGTACCGAAGCTACAATGTCTGCAATCAGGGTAGCCCGTGGTTTTACCGGTCGTGATAAAATTATCAAGTTTGAAGGTTGTTACCATGGTCATGGCGATAGCTTTTTAATAGCGGCTGGTAGTGGTGCTGTCACTTTTGGTACTCCTGACAGTCCCGGCGTCACAAAAGGTGTTGCAAACGACACTTTAACGGCTCCATACAATGACCTGGCTGCTGTTCAAAAACTTGTTGATGCGAATAAAGGCCACATAGCGGCGCTGATCCTGGAACCGGTTGTAGGAAATATGGGCTGCGTTTTGCCGGCAGAAGGTTTTCTGGAAGGGCTTCGCAAGATCTGTGATGAAGAAGGGATCGTATTTATTTTTGATGAAGTGATGACAGGTTTTCGTCTTTCGAAAGGCGGAGCTCAGGAGAGATTTGGTATTAAACCGGATTTGACCACGCTTGGTAAAATTATTGGCGGCGGTATGCCTGTTGGTGCTTATGGTGGAAAAGCGGAAATCATGAACTGGATTTCTCCGTTGGGGCCGGTTTATCAGGCAGGAACCTTATCCGGAAATCCAATTGCTATGGCTGCTGGATTGACGATGCTGAACTATCTAAACGAACATCCGGAAGTTTATAACAAGCTGGAAGTATCAGGTCACAAACTGGTGAATGGTTTTACCAATTCCATGAAAAAGCTTGGCTTGAATTACACGATCAACAGCATCGGATCCATGTATACTTTGTTTTTTACAGAACAGGCTGTCACGGATTTTCCTTCTGCCAAATCTTCAAATCTGCCGTTGTTTGGGAAATATTTTCATGCTATGCTTGACCGCGGTATTTACATGGGGCCATCTCAATTTGAAAGTATGTTTTTATCTACTGCGCTGGAAGACAGCCACATTGATAGAATAATCGAAGCAAATGAAGAATCGCTTAAAGAAGTAATTGGGTAATATGCGTAAATATTCAGTCATAATTCCTGTATATAATCGTCCTGATGAATTGCAGGAATTATTGACTTGTCTGGTTAGCCAGACTCATAAAAACTTTGAAGTAATCATTATCGAAGACGGTTCGAAGGTGAAGTCGGATATCGTGGTTCATTCATTTCAGCAAAAACTTGATATCCATTATTATTACAAGGAAAACGGCGGACAAGGATTTGCAAGAAATACCGGTTTCGAAAAAGCCAGTGGTGATTATTTTATTTTGCTGGATTCTGATGCCTTGATTGAACCTGATTATTTGTCGGTTGTAGAACAAAAATTAAATTCAGATTACGTTGATCTCTATGGTGGTCCTGACACAGATCATCCTTCGTTTTCGCCAATCCAGAAAGCAATAAGTTACTCAATGACTTCCTTCATAACAACCGGAGGAATTCGCGGTAAAAAAAATAATATGGGCGGTACCTTCCATCCGCGAAGTTTTAATATGGGACTTTCACGGGTTGTTTACGAACGTACGGGAGGTTTTCAGACGAGCAGGATGGGAGAGGACATTTTATTCAGCATCGGTGCTTTAAGGCTTGGGTTTCGTTCAGCATTAATTCCGGAGGCCTTTATTTATCATAAGCGTAGGACTGAATTTGCGCAATTTTTCCGTCAGCTTAAATTTTTCGGACGGGCCAGAATTAATATAGCGAGATTTTATCCGGAGGAATTAAAACTGGTTCACACCATCCCTTTCCTTTTCACGGTAGGTGTTATCAGCATTCCATTTTGGTTCTGGATTTTCAAACCGTTTTTTTATCTGGGAATAGCGGGCGTATTGTTGATCATATTTGCTTTGTTTTTTGACGCCTTACGATCAACAAAAAATGTAAAAGTGGCTTTTTTAGGAATAATTGCGGCTTTTGTCCAGTTGTTCGGATATGGAATCGGTTTTATTCAGGAAGGCTGGACACGTATCTGGGAAAAAAAATCGCACCGGGAAACCGGCGCGACAATTGAATATCCTTCGTAATTGGCTAATAGTAGTTTGCATTTAACCATTGGCTTTAATATCAACAAGATAGAAGCTGAAAATATAGTACTTCTTACCAAAAAACGGCCTTTTTGAGCCGTTTTTTTTAATTTTATTTCTGACAGAAATAAACAATTTCCTGACTTGGCAAGGAATAACGTTTTACCTCCGCAGGTGTTAACTCGTCCATTACAAACCGGTCTTCTTTAACAGTAAATCCACCTTTTTCCAGCTCTCTTCCATAATTTCTTCCAAAAAGCCGTAAATGGTCATTCTGAAGAAAATGTATTTCACGTTCACGCGGATCGGTTATTGTAGCATCTTCATAAGTAACTTCGTATTTCAAATCCTGTGGAGACTGAATTAACGCCCAGCCACCCGGTTTCAAAACGCGGTGTAATTCGCTCATCGCTCTGATATAATCATCGACATGTTCCATGACGTGGTTACAAAAAGCAACATCGAACGTATTATCAGGAAAAGGAATGTCATGGATGTCCATTTTCACTTTTGCCAGCGGAGACTCAATATCTGCTGTGATATAATCAAGATTTTTCATGTGCTCGAAACGGTCAATAAAACAGTACTCCGGAGCCACATGTAAAACTTTGAGATCGGCGCTGAAAAAGTTGGTTTTACGTTTTAAATATAAACCCATCAAACGATGTCTTTCCAAAGATAAACAATGGGGACACAGTGCATTATCTCTGCTTGAAGTGTTTCTTCCATAAGGCAGGAACTGGCGGTAGTGGCTATTGCAAACGGGGCATTCTACCTTGTTTCCTATGTAAAAAATACTTAAAAAACGCGCTACCCAATGGCCGATTAGTTGCAGATATGGGCGGGGAATATAACGTAAAACTAAACTTATGATGGCTTTCATTAAACCAATTGATTAAAAATTAATAATTTTATGTTCTTTCGAGATAACAAATACTTAAAATGATCCCAGATATCAATCCAAAACCGCCGGGAAGGCAGATGATTAAAAGAATGTCTACGCGTACCAAGTGGCTTATACTTGCTCCGCTTGGACTTGTTTTATTCAGTTTTGGCCTGTGTGTTCTTAGCGAAGCAGCCCATGAGCGCCGCGTCGGCCAGCCTACACAGGTTTGGGTTTTGCTGGGGTTGTATAGTCTCGCATTAATTAATACCGGACTTATATTCTTTGGCGAAGCTTTACGTTTTCGTATTCTTCTGGATGTTCGTCGTGAAACCCGTCGCAGTATGCGTCAGCTCTTGCGGAAAGTTAATGCAAAATCACTTCGTAAAGAACCAGTCCGAAAAGGCAAATCCGATAAAAAAACAAAAAGCCCTACCAAAACAGATTGACAGGGACTTGTTGATAACTTTGTATCGGAGAGGCGCTTTGATTATTGCTTGTTAGCGTCAAACTGTGCTTTTATTGCCTCAACATCGACATTTCTTACTTCTGGCTTACGCAAAAGATTCTTGATAGTTGCTGTACGATTATTCGCCACAGCTTTATTTCTACGACTCTTACGTTTTAATTCCGTAACTCCCATTTTAAAATTATTGTTTTGTGAAAGAGCCGCAAAATTAGTAATAATTACGTAAATAAAGTAGTAAATAGTCATAAAAATTGCATAACCTCTCTAACTTTACATTTTTAAATGCTGAGGTATTTGTTAGATCTAACCTGATTTTTGGCTGGACTTGAAATCAGTCCGTCAAAACTTGCCTTCTTGGGAACTAAACTTTTATAGCAGCCATTGACTATTTGAAGAATCCAGAATTAAATGAGTAAACCAAGCCTTGCCCGCGGCACCCGTGACTTCGGTCCCGAACAAATGGTGAAACGCACTTTTATATTTGATACCATCCGTCGCTCTTTTCAACGTTACGGATTTCAGCCTTTGGAAACGCCGGCCTTTGAAAACCTCTCAGTTTTGATGGGAAAATATGGTGACGAAGGAGACCAGCTTCTTTTTAAACTTTTGAATTCAGGTAATTTCAGTGAAAAATTGACTGAATCAGATTTGAACGCAGGCTACAAAGCATTAACCACCAGGATTTCTGAAAAAGGTCTTCGTTACGATCTTACCGTTCCTTTCGCACGTTATGTGGTTATGAATCGTGGAACTTTGGTAATGCCTTTTAAACGTTATCAGATACAGCCTGTCTGGAGAGCAGATCGTCCGCAGAAAGGTCGTTACCGTGAATTTTATCAATGTGATGCCGATGTTGTCGGGACGGAATCTTTGCTTTGCGAAGCTGAAATTGTTTTGCTGCTTCACGACATTCTGCCTCAATTAGGTATTGAAGATTTTACGGTTAAGATCAATAACAGAAAAATCCTGACTGGAATTGCGGATATGATCGGTGCGCATGGGCAGGAAGGAACGCTTTGCGTTGCGATTGATAAACTGGATAAGATCGGGAAGGATAAAGTTGTTGACGAGTTGCGTGAACGTAATTTCTCCGAAGAGAGTATCAATTTACTTGATCCGGTTTTTTCTATAACAGGTGGAGAAAATCCCTTTACTGATCTGCGGAAATGGCTTGCTTCTTCTGAAATTGGATTGAAAGGTATTGAAGAGCTGGAACAGGTCTGGGATATGGTTGAATCGCTGGGGTTGAAAAATCCTAAGATTCAATTTGACGTTACCCTTGCCAGAGGTTTGTCTTATTACACCGGAGCTATTTTTGAAGTTAAAGCAAATAATGTCCAGATCGGTAGTATTTGCGGTGGTGGAAGATATGATAATCTGACAGGTACTTTTGGTGTTCCGGGGATTTCAGGTGTGGGAATATCTTTTGGTGTTGACCGGATTTATGATGTAATGGAAGAATTAAATCTTTTTCCCGAAAATCAGACGATCAGTACCAAAGTGATGATTTCCAATTTTGATAAAGAAGCCTTTAAATATGGATTATCTGTTTTGCCAAAATTGAGGGAATCCGGATTAAATGCAGAAATGTATCCTGATTCTGTCAAATTGAAAAAACAACTGGACTATGCGGACCGTAAAAATATTCCTTTCGTTATCCTGATCGGATCTGATGAAATGAATACCGGTCAGCTTACATTAAAAAATATGAAAACAGGTGAACAGCAAAAAGGAACGATTGAGGAATTGATCGCAGCTGTGAATTAATAAATTTTAGAATAATAAAGAGAATTTTAAGCTGACAGCCGCAAACGCCCCAGCCCAATTTTAATAAAAACATGGATAATATTATAAGGATTGCAATACAAAAATCAGGAAGATTAAGTGAAGATTCTTTGAAATTGATCAAGGAGTGCGGTATCCGTTTTGATAACGGTGCCGGAAAACTGAAAACTTCTGCGACTAATTTTCCTGCTGAAATTCTTTTTTTACGCGATGATGATATCCCTGGTTATGTGGAAGATGGGGTAGCACATCTGGGTATCGTAGGTGAAAATGTTTCGGTTGAATCGGATCGCGACGTGAACACGGTTCACAAACTTGGTTTTTCAAAATGCCGCCTTTCTATTGGTGTTTTGAGGGAACATGATTATGCGGGTGTTCAGGATCTGGAAGGAAAAAGTATTGCAACTTCTTACCCGAAACTTTTGGGGAAATATCTTGCGGAAAATAACATTACCGCGCAAATTCATGAAATCAGCGGTTCAGTAGAAATTGCACCGAGTATCGGCCTTGCTGATGCGGTTTGTGATATCGTAAGTTCCGGAAGCACTTTGCTTAGCAACGGTTTGAAAGAGGTTGAGACCATTTTCAAATCGGAAGCTGTCATGATCGCCAGCAAACATTTGTCGGCAGGGCAGCAGGATTTGCTTGATCAGTTATTGTTCCGTATCAAATCGGTTCAGGTTGCTAAAAATAACAAATACATATTGTTGAACTGCCCGACGAGCGCGGTAGATGAGATCACAAAATATCTGCCCGGAATGAAAGCACCAACGGTTATGCCACTGGCAACTGAGGGCTGGTGTTCCATTCATTCGGTAATTAATGAAAATGATTTCTGGGAAAATATCGAAAAAATCAGACAGGCTGGTGCGGAAGGGATTTTGGTAATTCCAATTGAGAAAATGATTCTTTAAATGGCTTTCGGCCGTCAGCAATTGGCTTTCGGCTCGGCGATGAATAATATGAGTTATGAATATAATTTCTTATCCTGAAAGAAGTGAATGGCCGGCACTTTTGACTCGGCCGGTTCAGGATTCTTTGGCTATTGAAGGAAAAGTTTTGCCCATTCTCGATTTGGTAAAAACAAAAGGAGATGAAGGTTTGCGTGAACTGGCAAAGAAATTTGACGGTGTGGATTTGACAGATTTTGCTTTTTCACATGACGAATTTGATGCTGCGGAAGGACAGCTGGATGAAGAATTAAAAGCTGCAATTCGTCAGGCTTACCAAAATATATATACTTTTCATAAGGCTCAGTTACAATCAGTTGAAAAAATTGAAACCATGCCTGGCGTCACTTGCTGGCGTAAAAGTGTGGGAATTGAAAAAGTCGGGATATATATTCCGGGTGGCACTGCTCCTTTGTTCAGTACGGTTTTGATGCTTGGAATTCCTGCGCAATTGGCTGGTTGTAAAGAAGTTATTCTTTGTACGCCATCTAGCCACCCGGCTATTTTATTTGCTGCAAAACTTGTAGGTGTGACATCTGCATTCCGCATTGGCGGAGCTCAGGCTGTTGCAGCTATGGCATACGGAACGGAAAGTGTTCCAAAGGTTTACAAGATTTTTGGACCTGGAAATCAATATGTTACTACGGCAAAAATGCTTATTAGTAAGGAAGGTATAGCGATTGATATGCCTGCCGGCCCTTCGGAAGTTGCGGTATATGCTGATGATTCTGCTGTTCCTTCTTTTGTAGCTGCCGATTTATTGTCCCAGGCCGAACATGGTGCTGACAGTCAGGTTCTGCTTGTTTCGACAAGTGAAAAGTTTTTGACAGCAGTTAATGAAGAATTGACCACACAGCTTGAAGCTTTGCCCCGCCGGGAACTGGCTGCGCAATCCATCGCCAACAGCAAAGCGATTCTCGTTAATTCAGCTTATGAAGCCATTGATTTGTTAAATGATTATGCAGCGGAACATTTAATTTTAAGTGTGCAGGATGCAGAATCAGTTTCAGATAAGATTTTCAATGCCGGATCCATTTTCCTGGGAAATTTCACACCGGAATCTTGCGGTGATTATGCTTCTGGTACTAACCATACCTTACCTACAAATGGTTATGCACGTGCATACAGCGGTGTTTCGGTCGATAGTTTTGTAAAGAAAATTACAGTTCAGCATATATCCGAGGCAGGAATTAGGAACATTGGTCCCACTGTGGAAGTTATGGCTCATGCTGAGTCTTTGGATGCGCATAAACGCGCAGTTACCGTTCGTTTAAATTCCCTTTCATAAAAACTATTTGTAAGTTTTAATAAATGCGAAAAATGTCGTATTTTTGAAAGACTAATTTCCGGTCGTTCTAAATGATTGAAAAGATGACAGCATTTATGGTTAATGAACTTTTGGGAGGTTACAATGTCCTGAAACATTCTGTAAAGAATGATTTTGACCTTGCATATCTTGCAGAAAACGGTATTCCCAAAATAGCTATTCAGCATCTTGCGGATTCTGCGGGTCTTGAATTGAAAGATGTAATTTCACTCTTGCCCGTTACGCCAAGGAATCTGCAACGTTACGAGGATAAAGATTTGCTTAGTAATGTGGTTTCAGATCATTTGATTGCTCTTGCTGATTTATTCTCAGTAGGAACCCGCGTTCTTGGGAAAGAATATTTTCTGGATTGGATGAACAGTAAGATCCTGGCTCTTGGCAATGTAAAACCGATGCAATTTCTGCGTACCCATGCAGGTATCGAACTTATTAAAACGGAACTGGGTCGTATTGAGCATGGTATTTTTGCGTAGATGGAGTTATTCAGAATCACCAGGTCGGAGTATCAGTATGATCTGACAGGCATAGGCGCTTACCGGCACGGGGGGAGATGGAATACGCCTCAGAATTCCATGCTTTACACTTCTTCCCGCCGCTCACTGGCTATGCTTGAAATCATCGTTCATTGGCAACAGCCGAATCCTCCAAAAGATTTTGTGGTAGTAGTTTTGTATGTCCCGGACAATACGCCTGTTTTTAATCCTTATCCGATTATTGATTGGCAGGAAGATTTGCAATGGAGCAAAGAAACAGGTGATTCCTGGTTGAAGGAAAATAAAACATTACTGATGAGTATTCCTTCGGTGGTGGTTCCTTCGGAAAGAAACTTTTTGATCAATCCGCTGCATGAGGACTTTGGTGCGGTAAAAGTTATTAACACCGAGCCTTTTCAATTTGATAAAAGATTATTTTAATAATAACAGGAGCAGAGAAAGTTATAATGTACAGAACTGATGCTCTAAAATAACAGTACAAATGAATAATTTATTCGACCTGAACTCGGTCATCCGCCCACATATTTTAACTCTGGCTCCTTATTCTTCTGCTCGTGATGAATATACGGGGCATTCAGGTATTTTTCTGGATGCTAACGAAAATCCTTACGGCTCAGTTACGGTTGAAGATTATAACCGCTATCCGGATCCATATCAGGCTGAAATAAAAGCGAAATTAAGTCCGATAAAGAAAATTGATACACAAAGAATTTTTCTTGGAAACGGTAGTGACGAGCCGATCGATCTATTGATCAGGGCCACCTGTACCCCTGAGAAAGATCACGTGATTATTTTGCCGCCAACTTATGGAATGTATGAGGTAAGTGCTTCTATCCATAATGTTAAAATTGACAAAGTTTCTTTGACAGCTGATTATCAGATTGATGTTGACGCCGTGTTAAAAGCAATTACGCCTGATACAAAAATTATCTGGGTTTGTACGCCAAACAATCCAACCGGGAATGTCATGCAGGATGAAGCCATCGTCACACTTCTGAATAATTTCAATGGTTTGGTTGTGGTGGATGAAGCTTATGTAGATTTTAAGGATTCGGTTTCATGGATTTCGCGTCTGGATGAGTTCCCGAATCTGGTGGTTCTGCAAACCTTTTCGAAAGCCTGGGGGCTTGCCGGTATCCGCGCTGGCATGTGTTTTGCTTCTGCGGACCTGATTAAAATTCTGAATAAAATCAAATCACCTTATAATATCAGTTTACCCGCGCAGCGTGTTTTGCTTGAAGGTTTGGATGGGGTTCAAAAGAAGGATGAGATGGTGAAAGAAATTCTGAAAGAAAGAGCTTCACTACGTACGATGCTGGAAAATTTATCGTTGGTGAATAAAGTATTTCCGTCGGATGCTAATTTCCTGCTTGTACATTTTGACGATGCAAAGGCGGTGATGGATTATTTAATTAATGAAGCTGTTATTGTGCGTGACAGATCCAAAGTACATTTATGTGAAGGATGTTTGCGCATAACAGTAGGCACGGAATATGAAAATGAGGTTTTGGTAGAATCTTTAAAAAAATATCAGCAAAATAGCGTAATTGCGCAAACACTTTAAATCACACTATAACAACAATCCCAAGCACCAACCATTTATTTATGAAGAAATTAGCACTTACTTTTATTTGTATACTTTCCTTTGGACTTGCTCAGGCGCAAGATAACAATTGGGCCGTTGGTTTTAAATTAGGAGAACCGTCCGGCGTTAATTTCAGGAAATATTTTAACAACATTCATGCGCTGGATGTCACGATTGGTACTTATGGTGGTGTATTGTCAAATGATCGTAATTACCGCAGCGGAAAATATAAGACAACAGGTTTATCTGTGCAGGTGCATTATTTGTGGACTACACCTCTTTTTAATGCCGAAAATGTGCGTGTTTATTATGGTTTAGGCGGACAGGTTAACAGCAGAAATTATTATCCTGATAATAAAAGAACTTTACCTGCTCCCGGTGATCGTGAAAAAACCATTTCACTTGGTGGTTCAGCCATTGGTGGTGTGGAATATTTTATTCCGGACAACAGAATCTCCGTGTTTTTGGAAACCGGCGCCTATGTTGAGTTGCTTCCAAGGCCATTTTATTTGAGTCCGAACCTTTCAGCAGGTATTCGCTTCAATTTGTAAAAAGTTGTAAGTCATAAATATAGAAAACAGGAAGAGCAGGCATTTTGCCTGCTTTTTTTGTACCTTGATTTGCTGTTTTTAATGGCTGCCTTTATTTCAAAATAGAAAATCGAAACGTGTTTAAAGTATATAGCTCATCCGCCGGTTCAGGTAAAACTTATACGCTTACCAAAGAGTATCTCAAACTTGCCCTGCATTCCAATTCAGAAACGTATTTCAGACAAATTCTAGCTGTAACATTTACAAATGCTGCGGCAAATGAAATGAAAGAGCGGATTTTGTTAATGCTCAGAACTTTCGCAAACGCCATGTCAGCCGAGGGCACTGAGCATCCGATGCTTAGAGATGTGATCACTGAATTATATCCGGTAACATTGGAAGATCCGGAGCTTTATGCAGGTGCAAAGGAATTGATTTCAGGCCGTGCACAACTGGTTTTTCGCCAGATTTTACACCGGTATTCTGATTTTTCTGTGATGACCATTGATAAGTTTACACAGCGGCTTATCAGCAGTTTTACAGATGAACTGGGCATTCCGTTTGTTTTTGAAACACAGCTCGACGGACAATTACTGGATGATGCGGTTGATCGTTTACTGGCCAGGATCGGACAGGATGGAGAAGAGGTATTATCCGATATTGTAGAAAAATATTACAGGGAAAAAGCAGAAGAAGGCAAAAGCTGGTCGTCATTACCTGCGCAGATAAGGGAAACGGCCGGTACTTTGTTGAGTGAGCAGAGTTATCTGCAAATGCAGCGTGTTTCCAATTTGCAAATGAGCGACTGGGTTTCAATCCGTAATCATATGCGGACTTTTGTGAAAGGTCGGGAAGAAGCCATAAAACGGCTATCGCTCAGTGCTTTCGAATTGATCCAGGTGGAGCTGCTATCAGATAAAGATTTTTACCAGGGAGCCCGTGGTATTTATGGATATTTCAAAGACAGAAGTGAAGGCAAAAATACCTGGACAGCACCTAATTCATACGTTAGCGGAAAAACTATTGGTGAAGAAAACTGGTATGGTGCTAAAACTGCCGGACCGATTAAGAACAAGATTGAAGCGATAAGACCGGAACTTGAAAGATTATATTTTGAAATTGAGAAAATCAGAGAAGGTGAGTCTGCGAAGATTATTTTATATACGCAACTTGATCGTCATCTCTATAACTTATCACTTCTCGGAGAAATAAGGAAGGAATTTGATGCGCTTTTAAAGCAAAATAACCAGGTACATATTTCTGATTTTAACCGCAGGATTCTTGAAATTGTATCAAGGGAGCCAGTTCCTTTTATCTTTGAGCGGCTTGGAGAAAAATATAATCATATTCTGGTTGATGAATTTCAGGATACTTCCAAATTGCAGTTTGCCAACTTGCTTCCTCTGATAGAAAATGCTTTGGCGGATGGTTATTTCAATCTGATCGTGGGAGATGCCAAACAATCGATTTACCGTTTCAGAGGTGGAGATATGGATCTGATCCTGCATCTCGCTCAAAATCAGGTAATGCAGCTAATGCCAATTTTGGGTGATAATATTTATAATGAGGAAAGATTGTGGAGTGTCGACAGTCATCTTGAAATAAATCATTTACGGACAAACCGGAGAAGTTATAGAGAAATTACTACGTTCAATAATCAATTTTTTGGATTTATTTCAGAAACGGTAGGAGAGGAATATCCGTTGATCCGCCACGTTTATGACGATAATTTCAAACAGGAGATACCTTCCGGCGTTAATGAGGGTGGTCATGTGCAGATGGAATTTATTGAAATGCAGGAGTTTGCGGATGAATTTTTAGAGGACCAGACAAAAAATGATTCGATCGTAAAAAGAAGTGTGGCGTTGATTTCAGAACTTCGTGAGTCCGGGTACCAATGGCGGGATATTGCGATTTTGTGTCGTAAAAAGAAGGAAGCAACAGCATTGGCAAATGCTTTAAAAGATTCTGGTTATCCGCTGATTTCCGATGATGCTCTGTCCCTGGCATATTCCAGATCCGTGCATTTTATCATTTCTTTTATGCAGGTTTTGCATATGGACCAGCGCTTGAAACGTTATGAGGCCGCTTATTTATTCCACAGGATCATAAGAAAAGAAAATCCAAGTGCGGAAGAGCACGAAGCCCTGCGGACGCTTTGTACTAAAAAGGGACTTGATACATTTCTTGGTTATTTTTTAAAATGGAATATTGAACTGGTTGCGTTCAGGATCCGTCAGTTGACGGTTTTTGAATTGTGTGAGCAATTAATGCAGACATTCGGGCTTTTTGAAAACAAAACTGAAAATGAATATTTATTTCGTTTTCTTGATGTAGTCCTTGAATTTGGAACGCGGAAAAGTAATCACCTGGGCGATTTTCTTCAATATTGGGATACTAATAAACATAAACTCTCAATCACGATTCCTGCGGATACAGATGCTTTGCGGATCACTACGATTCACAAGTCGAAGGGGCTGGAATATCCTGTTGTTATCGTTCCATATGCAAACTGGAAAGTGACTCCAAATGCGAAACTTGACAGATTATGGATTGATCTGGATGACGTTCCGTACGATGAACTAGTTTTGAAAGAAAAAGAAAATGAGCTTTTTCCGGTCACAAAGAAGTTAAGAAGTTCTCTGGTTTCCGTGGTTAAAGATCTGGATAGTACATTGGTTTCCGATCAGTATCAGGAAGAGAAAACGAGGACTCTGGTTGAAAATCTGAATTTACTGTATGTGGCTTTTACAAGACCCATTCAGAGGCTTTACATTTTGGCGAAACGTGAGAAAAACTGGAAACAATCGCAACAGGTCAGTACCTGGCTGCACGACTATTTAAGTCAGCCTGAATCGCAGCCCACTTATGATGAGCAACAAAGCACATTTGTTCTGTCTCAGGGAAATCAGGATTGTTTCCATGCTCATTCTAAAAATAATGCAGCAGCATATCTGATCAGCGATGTCATCAGCAATGACCGCACCGATACCTTGCGACTAAGAAGAATGGCCGAGCGTATTTTTGATGTTGAGACTTTTGAAAGGAAAAAGGATCATCTGCAAAAAATGAGACATTTGTTAATTAAAATGAATGTAGAAGCTGATTTATCTCAAACCGTCAGTCAACTGGTTCGGGAAGGCATTGTTGTAAAAGATGAGGCTAAAATTTTACACGATCAGGTTATTGCTTTGTTGAAAAAAGATTCTCTGACGGATTTATACAATGAAAATGTTACCGTTCAGATCAATAAAGAATTATTACTTCCTGGTGGGAAAATGCTTCATATAGACAGAATCGTTCATCTGCCGGACGATTCTTATGTTTTTATGACATTTATTGCAGGAAGTGGAAATGAGCAGCCGAAAAATCATTTAAAACGTTTGATAAGAGTGTTTGAAAATGAAGGAAATGCAGCAAAAGCTGTGTTGGTCACGCTTGAAAATGAGGTTATTGAGTGGATTAGCTAAAATTTGAATAACGTTATGAACATTATTATCAGAGAAATTCAGCCGGAGGACAATGCCGAACTGGCCCGGGTTATTAGAAAAGCTTTGGAGGAATTCAAGGCAAATAAACCCGGAACTGTTTATTTTGATAAAAGCACTGATCATTTAAGTGATCTTTTCCAGGTTGAAAACAGTGTTTATTTTGTTGCCATTGAAGATACAAAACTATTGGGCGGAGCAGGTATCTTCCCGACGGAAGGCTTGGATGCGGATACGGTAGAGTTGGTGAAAATGTATCTGAGACCGGAAGCCAGGGGAAAGGGGTTAGGTAAAACCTTGATATTGAAGTGTATAGAATATGCTAAAAGTAAAGGTTACAAACGAATTTATCTTGAAACCATGAATGAGCTTGACAAAGCGGTCATTGCTTATGAAAAATTAGGCTTTCAGTTGTTGAGCAGTCCTTTGGGGAATAGCGGACATCATTCCTGCGAATTATGGATGGTTAAAAATATCGACTGATATCATTTGCAGAATTCTATTGATATCGTTTAAACAATCTAATTATGTTGATTAGAAACATACAAGTCAATTCCTGATCTATTTTTGTATTATATCAATAATTACCATCCTTATTTTATTCTACAAATAATTTTGATAGTAATGTAGAAAAAACTCTATAATTTCTGTGGCTAAAATCTCAGAAATTATAGTTCCCCTTCTTTTTTTTACTGATATTCACGGTTAGTTTAAAAACTACATCCGTAGGAACTCTTCGTTATCTTAAAATTTATGCGTTTTTCGTTTCAGCAACAGGTCTTTACAGGCATCATTGTGTCTATTATTCTTGTAATAATCGTAGGATTTTCTTCTTATGAAGCTATTGTTCTGCAACAGGAAAATGCAGGTTGGGTAGATCACACCAGAGAAGTAATCAAATCATCATCCGAAGTCAGAAATCAACTTCTTACAGCAGAAACAAATTTACGTGGTTACGCGCTTTTAAATAATCAGGATTTTGAAAATGCACATCTGAAGGCCAAGGAGCGAATATTAAGCCAGTTTGGTTTTTTAAGGCAACTTGTTGAAGACAATCCCGCTCAAACGGCTCGTCTTGATAGCCTTGCACCCGTACTGCAAAACCGGTTAAAACTGATGGCGGAGCAACTGGAACTTATCAAGTCCGACAATCATTCGGAGGACTCGTTAAAATCTATGGTAGCAAGTGGACAGAAGTTGTCTTCACAACTTTCCTTATTTTTCAATAATGCCGAAGCGATGGAAAACAATCTGCTGGCGGTTCGTGAAGAACAGGCTCTTGTGAGCACCACCAGAGCCAAACAGGTAATTCTTGGTGGTACAGCTGTTTTTATGTTTGTGATATTTATTCTTTTCTACATTATAAGAAGGACATATTTATCCCAGGTATTTTCGGAACAGTTAGCATTAAAAGCAAATGCAGAAATGGAAATGTTGTCTCTGGAAGACCAGCGTAAAAACTGGATTTTATCCGCAGCGGTAGAAGTTACCACATCTATTCGTGGCGAACCTACGGAATCTGAGCTGGCAGACAAGTTTTTGCATAAGATGGCTAAGCTAACCAACGCTTCAACAGCAATATTGTATGTCATAAATCGTAATGCCAGTGCCTGGGATCTTGCCTCTACATATGCTGTGGATCAGCACGAAGGCGTGCCTGACAGAATATCAGAAAAGGACGGACTAACAGGACAAATAATCAAAGATAAACAAAGCCTAAAAAGATTGGAAGTAAGCCCAGGATATCTGCGGATTGGTACCGTACTTGGAAATACTATGCCTGAGTCAGTTTTTGTGAAGACAATGATTCAGGAGGGGAAAGTTATTGGTTTGTTGGAATTAGGTTATCTGAAACAACCCGATGACAATGTTATCAAACTTCTTGAAAGAGTAACAGACGGTGCAGCCATAGCATTTGTAGCGGCAAGAGAACGTCAGTTAATGAAAGAATTGCTGGATACAACCCAGCTTCAGGCAGAGGAGCTTGAAAGCCAGCAAGAGGAGTTACGGGTTACTAATGAGGAACTTACCAGACAAAGCTCACTTCTTCAGGTATCCGAAGAGGAACTTCGTGTGCAGCAGGAAGAATTAAAACAGATCAATACTGAACTGGAAGAAAAAGCCTTTCTTTTAGAAGAACAAAAAAGCACGCTGGAAGAAGCAAGAGACCAGATTCAGATAAAGGCTGATGAACTTGAAAAAACGGGTCGTTTTAAAAGTGAATTTTTGGCCAATATGAGCCACGAACTTCGTACGCCGCTGAATAGCATTTTAATTCTTTCACGCATTTTATCAGAAAATAAAGGTGCCCGATTAAGCGATGAAGAGCAACGATATGCTTCTGTCATTAATAATTCAGGTAACGATTTACTGACCCTTATTAACGATATCCTGGATCTGGCAAAGGTGGAATCCGGAAAGATTGAGCTTCATCCGGAGGAAGTTAATATTGAATTACTACTGGTTGAAGTAAAAAATACTTTTCAGAAAATTGCTGAAAATAAAGGACTTGAACTGAAAATGATAAGGACAGATTCCTGTCCGGAAACGCTTTTTGTGGACCAAGTCAGGGTTTTGCAGGTCATACGAAATCTTCTTTCCAATGCCATAAAATTCACTTCGGCGCCAGGTTCGGTTTCACTCATTATTTCCCAAAGCAATGATCAATGGCATTTTGAAGTTTCGGATACCGGAATTGGTATTCCCAACGATAAGCAAAAAGCGATTTTTGAAGCTTTCCAACAGGCAGATGGTTCAACAAGCAGAAAATATGGGGGAACAGGTTTAGGTTTGTCTATAAGCCGTGAACTTGCGATTTTGTTTAAAGGATCGATTTCTTTAAAAAGTGAAGTAGGAAAAGGATCGTCATTTACGCTATCAATACCTGTTCAGACAAGCGGCGGAAAATCAAACGCATCCGAAATGGAGCCGGATGTATTTGTGGAAGAAGTGGCAATCGCGAAACCGCAATCCAACAAATTTGTTGAAAATAATAATGAAAATCGTCTTCTGCTTATCGAAGACGATCCGATTTTTGCAGAAGATATGGCCAGTAAAGCCCGTGATAATGGTTTTGAAGTAGTAATCGCTTCAACGGGTTATGGCGGATTGGATATTGCAAAAAGTTTTAAACCGACGGCGATTATTCTTGATATGCATCTTCCTGACATTTCCGGAGAAGATGTTTTGAAGGAATTAAAATCAGATCATAAAACCAGCCTTATTCCGGTTCACACGGTTTCTGCCGGAGACGAAAGTGCAGCGCATATGCTGGACGAAGGTGCGATCGGATTTATGCAAAAACCGGTTGATAAAAAATCAGCAGAATTTATTTTCAATTTATTGAAGCTTGAAGGCCCTGATACCGAGAAAAAACGGATTTTGTTAATCGAGGATGATGCTTTCCAGAGTCAATACTTTGGAGATTTTCTGGAAAAAAATAATCTGTTTGTTTTATACGCTTATTCAGGAGCGGAAGCACTGTCCTTTTTATCAAAGGAAATTGTCGACGGTATCATACTTGACATCCGTTTGTCTGACATGAACGGACTTGATCTGCTCGATCAAATCAAGCAGGAGCCGAAATGGGCTAACCTGCCGGTTATAATAAACACAGCCGAAGATCTTTCACAGGAAGATCTGTCAAAAGTGATGCGTTATTCGCATCCGGTTGTGATGAAAACACGGAAATCCAATGATCGATTACTGGATGAAGTGAATTTATTCTTGAAAAAATTTCAGCCCAAACAAGCACCTTCTATTCAAAAACAACAGCCGTTCAGTAATCCATTTGTACATGCCGAGCGCGTATTTGTAGGTAAAAAAGTGCTTCTGGCGGATGATGATATGCGCAATATTTTTGCTTTAAGTGCTGTTTTGGAAGACGCCGGTTTTGAAATCGTCATTGCAACAAATGGCCGCGAGGCGATAGCAAAACTTGGAGAAAATAAAGATGTCGATCTAATATTGATGGATGTCATGATGCCGGAAATGGATGGTATTGAAGCTACAACGCTGATCCGTAAGGAACAGAAATGGAATAACATACCCATCATAGCCGTAACAGCGAAAGCGATGCAGGGAGACAGAGAATTGTGCTTGTCAGCCGGAGCTAATGATTATATCTCGAAACCGGTGGATATAGATAAATTGCTATCCCTGATTAAAGTCTGGCTTCATTCGTAAATTATGGTACTGTTGGAATATCAGGAACTGGAATTGTTAATCACAAAGGTCAGGGAAATTTCAGGGTTTGATTTTTCTGGTTATGCGCGGCCGTCTTTGCTACGGAGGGCCTCGCGTTATCTTACAAAACATGCCATGGATTTATCTGAACTGCATATTCATATTGAGCAGGGTGGTAAAACGGTTTACGATTTCATACAGGAATTGACGGTCAATTATTCTGAAATGTTTCGTGATCCGGATTTTTTTATAAGCGTACGCTCCGAAATTCTGACATATCTGGCATCTTACCCGGCCATCCGGTTGTGGATCGCAGGTTGTGCTTCCGGAGAAGAGGCTTTTTCTATGGCTATTCTTCTAAAGGAGGCAGGTTTGTTTGACAGATCACTGATTTACGGAACCGATCTGAGTGAACGTGTGCTTTCATCGGCACGTGAAGGCGTTTTTGGATTGGGACATATGAGAACTTTTTCGGAGAATTATATGCTTGCAGAAGGCAAAAATTCTTTGTCAGACTATTATAATGTGGCATATAATCAGGCCATTATGGATCCGAATTTGAGAAAAAACATTGTTTTTTCACTACACGATCTTACCGGTGACGGGGTTTTTAATGAATTTCAAATGGTGAGTTGCCGGAATGTTATGATCTATTTCAATCTTGAACAACGTCAGAAAGTTTTCAAACTATTATATGAAAGCCTCGGCATGTTTGGTTTTTTATGTCTGGGGAAAAGGGAGACGTTAAGATATTCAGGAGTTGAAGAGAATTTCAGGATTATTGATGCGCATCTGAATATTTATCAAAAGATCAAATGACAGAGCAGAATCGTGGTCCGCTGAATTTGGTACTGATAGGCGGCTCGTCCGGTAGTTTTGTAATTTTCGAACAAATATTGAAGCTTGCCACCAGGCCATTACCCTGCGCAGTGATTTTTGTTTTACATCGTGGAAAGTCCAGTATGGCCAATTTTCCCTTTTTGTTTAAAGCAAAAACAAAGGTAAGAATGGAAGAGCCGCAGCATCTGGATCCGGTGGAAAATGATTGCATATATTTTGCAGTACCGGATTATCATTTGCTGATTGGCCCGGACAAAAGGTTTTATCTGGACGATACCGATAAGGATTTTTTTTCCCGCCCTTCCATTGATGCGACATTGATTTCAGCACTGCAATCGGGGATTAACATCAGGGCTGCCATGTTGTTTTCAGGTGCAAGTCAGGACGGAGCATTGGGGTTGAAGTTAATTGCGGAAAAGGGTTTTGCAACCTATGTTCAAAATCCTGATTTCGCAGAGGTACCAAGGATGCCTGCAGAGGCGTTAAAGCAATATGGCAGACACCATATTTTAGATGACAAAACAATTTTTGAAGAAATTAGAAGTGTACTTTACAGTTACTCAACGTAGTCATGGAAAAAACTAAAATTTTGCTTTTAGACGACAGAGAAGAAAATTTAATTTCTCTGAAAGCTGTACTGGACAGAGATGATATATCCATTTATTCCACCACCTCTCCCAACGAAGCACTTCGCATTGTCTGGGAAAATGAAATTGCCGTGGCTTTGGTTGACGTCCAGATGCCCGGGATGGATGGATTTGAATTTGCCGAAACACTTGCTTCAAATCCAAAAACAAAAGATATATTGATCGTTTTTGTAACAGCTATATCCAAAGAAACGACTTACGCAGTCAGAGGGCTGAAAACCGGTGCCATTGATTATTTGTACAAACCGCTTGATCCATACATCACAAATGCAAAAGTTGATTCACTGATCAGACTGGCCAGAAGCCAGCGGGAGATTCGTGAAAAAAACAAGCTGCTTGAAAATTACGCAACGATTGTTACAAATTCTCCGGATATTATTGCCACCGTAGAAGCTGAGTCTGGTCGGATTATGTCTATTAATCCATCCGTTTTTTCCATACTTGGGCTACATCCTTCGTCGCTGATAAATGTTTCGATGTTGGATCTGCTTGTGGAGCCAAATCGTTCAGGTTTGCAGGGCGTTCTGGTCAATCAGACATATATGAGCGGTGAAACTATTGTGGTTGAAGACCAGTTTCACGGAAAACTGCATCAGCCGGTTTGGCTTGAATTACGGATCATGTATAAAAATAAACTCTTGTTTATCAATCTGCATGATATCGAAAAGCGTAAAGCTCACGAACTTGCCCTCGTTGAAGCACGAAGCCTTGCAGATAAGTCACGGAAAGTGAAAGAAGCTTTTCTCGCCAACATGAGTCATGAAATCCGCACACCTTTGAACGGAATAATTGGTATTGGTAACTTGCTGGAAGCTACGGAATTAGAGCCAGGTCAACGCGAATTGCTGGATATGCTCCTCCATTCTTCCGGTTCTCTGCTTAATATTTTGAATGATATTCTTGATATATCTAAGATTGATGATGGAAAGTTTTCTATCCTGCCTACACCTACAAATTTAAAGGTGCTCGGTAAAGGAATTATTGATCTGATGCGTTTTAAAGCTGATGAAAAACGCATTGAGTTATCATTAAATGTAGCCAAAGAGATACCTGAAAGCGTCATGTTAGATGGTATGCGACTGAATCAGATCCTGATGAATCTGGTGGGTAATGCTTTGAAGTTTACACATGCCGGTTATGTCAGACTTCGTATTGAGTATGGCGGTGTGGAAGGAGTTTATCATAAAATCAGATTGGCTGTGGAAGATACAGGCATCGGCATTTCAGAGGACCGTATGCAATTTATTTTTTCTGAATATGGACAAGCTACTGCCGAGACTTCTCATAATTACGGCGGTACGGGTCTGGGACTGACTATTTCTCAAAAACTGGTTTTGCTGATGGGAAGTGAATTGAAGGTTACCAGTCAGTTTCAGCGAGGCAGTGAATTTTATTTTACGTTGCTGGCGAAAGATTCGAATCAAAAACTGGAAGGTAAAAAGCCGGTTGTTTCTTTCAAAACATTATCTCCCTTTTTTGGCAAGCGGGTACTGGTAGCTGAGGATAATCAGATCAACGCTTTATTGATAAATAAATATCTTACAACCTGGCTGATTGATACAACTTTGGTTGTAAATGGAAAAGAAGCTGTTCAGGTGCTTCAAAAGGAGGAATTTGACCTGATCATTATGGATACACGAATGCCGGAAATGGATGGCTACGAAGCGGCCCAGCGTGTGAGGAAACTTGGAATTACTACACCTATACTTTCACTTTCGGCCACGGTTCTGGAAGAGGATACCCGGCAGGCCATTGACTCGGGAATGAATGATACTTTATCAAAACCATTCGAACCAACCAAATTGCATGAAAAAATTGGTTTGCTGTTATTGCAGACGGTTTATTGAATGAAGTAAGCAAAAACTCAGACCTTATTAACCTTCCTCATTTTATTAATCTTACACTTCATGCAACGAATTTTTCGAATTAATCGTAATGATTTATGTGTGATTTCGTTTAATTAAAGTCGAAATTTAGTGTACGTAAATAATAAAATGAAAAGTAAATCAAACCGCTGGTTTCTCCTCACGTTAGCAGTACTGGCAGGGTGTAGTTCATCCAAAACTATTCCTGTTGAATCAAAATGGAATGCCCCTTTTACTTATGTTGACGAAGTGAAACCTGATCATAAGGACCAGGCTTCGAGGCTTGCATATGGCATCATCAACGATGATCATTATTTGTATCTGACTATGTCAACCCGTGATCCGCAGACGATCCAGAAAATTCTGGGCAACGGACTTAAAGTTTCATTTTCTCCGGAAGGTCAAAAAAAAGATTCTTATTCATTGATGTTTCCTGTCGTTTTGAAAGAAGATCGTAAGGCTTTAAAACGGATTGATACGGATTTACCAAATAGCCTGGGGCTTAATTTGCTGATGGATTCTTATAACAAAGAAGCTGTCTGGAAGGACGCGAAAGGTCAGCACTTTATTAATCTGGTAGAAGCAGATGGCAGTATTAAATCCAAAATAAGCATGGATCAGAACGGAGAGTTAACTGAGCAAATTGCCATTCCTTTCAGTTTACTGGCGTTGAATACAAAGGATTCTCCTATTTTAGGGATCAATATTAAAATTGACGGTGCTTCGTCTCAGTCCGGATTTTCTCCAAGAATCGGCATCGGTTTGGGTGGAGGAATTGGTATGGGAGGCGGAATGGGTGTTGGTATCGGAAATGGTTATGGCCGTTATGGAAACGCTGATCGTGGTGTCGATATTCGCCTGGCCGTTCAGCTGGCCCGTGGAAATGGTTAAAATTCAGAAATAAGAAGTTGAAAAGGAATGCCCGCTGAATCTGTTTAGCGGGCATTCCTTTTTGGCTTTTACAGAAGGAGGTACTGAGCATTCAAAGTGTATTTAAATCCAGTAGATACCAATTCTCGAACTATCTGATCTTAAATCTGTAAGGTGGATATAAAAAATGAAAATTATTCCACCTTCCAATCCGGATTAACCAAAAGTATCGTTGTTAATGAAGTGTCTTATAATTTAGATTACGATTTTTTTGTCAAAACAGATTGATGCATGACAGTTTTGCCTTAAAAAGATGTTAATTTGGCTACAAAAGAATTAGAGTGAAGAATCGAAACATAAAAAAATATTACAATTTCCTGAAATTCAAGCGTGACTTTACGCTGTTTAGTATGCATAAGGTCAAGAGTTATGAAATTGTAATGTTCTGGCTCAAAAGTCTGCTGACGCGTAGTCAGTTTTTGATTTTGTCGGGTATTCTGGTTGGATGCACGGCCGGTCTTGCCGGTGTGGTTTTGAAATCTTTGGTTCATTACATCCACTACATTATCACCTATAAAGTTCATTTTGAAGACCAGGTTTTTTTCTATCTGATCTTTCCCTTTTTAGGTATAGTAATCACTTCAATTGTTGTAAAGGTTTTTTTTAAAGGACTTGATAAAAAAGGAATTCCGGTTATTCTTTATGAAATTGCGCAGAATTCCAGTAATGTCTCACCAGTCAAAATGTACTCTCAAATCGTTCAGAGTGCTATAACGGTTGGTTTGGGTGGTTCCGCAGGACTGGAAAGCCCGATTGCAGTAACTGGTGCGGCTATTGGCTCCAACTTTGCACAGACTTATAAACTGGATTATCGCGAACGGACTTTGCTTCTTGCCGCCGGTGCAACGGCCGGTATTGCATCCGCCTTCAATGCGCCTATTGCGGGTATGATGTTCGCTTTTGAAATTTTACTGACGGGGGTAGTTTTTTCGGATTTTATTCCACTCGTGGTAGCAGCGGTTTGCGGCAGTTTAATTTCCCGCATTTTGTTACAGGAGGAAGTTCTGTTTCTTTTTCACACCCGTGATGCTTTCAATTATCATAATCTTCCTTTCTACATCATTCTCGGAGTTTTCAGCGGATTATATGCCAGATATTTTCTTGTAATCACGCGTTACATTGAAGAGTTCTTTCATAACCTGAAAATGTCCCGGCTCCAGAAAGCCATGCTCGGGGGAGCCATTTTATCGTTATTATGTGTGTTGTATCCGCCTTTGTTTGGGGAAGGTTACGATACAATAAAATCTTTTACCAACGGTGAGATCAAAGAAGTTATTGAAAACAGTTTTTTTAGTTTTATCGCTTACCGGGAATGGGTGATAATCGTTTTCGTAGCAGTTGTTTGTTTGCTGAAAGCATTCGCTTCTTCCATTACGATTTATAGCGGTGGTAATGGTGGAAACTTTGCACCCTCACTTTTTGCAGGAGGTTCGCTTGGTTACGTTATGGCTTTGCTCTGTTTACAGACGGGAATCGCCGATGTACCTATGACTAATATGATTCTCGTAGGGATGGCTGGGGTAATGAGCGGGGTGATGTATGCGCCGTTAACAGCCATATTTTTGATTGCTGAATCAAGTTCGGGATATGACCTTTTTATTCCTTTGATGGTCGTTTCGGTTATATCTTTTTTGATGGCAAAATGGTTTTCACCCATTTCTCCCGATTTGGAAAAGCTGGCGAAGCAGGGAAAAATCTTTACCAGAGAGCACGACAGAAACCTTCTTTCTCTTTTGCACACACTGGATCTGCTGGACAAAGACGCGCAGGTTATTAACGAAACTGCTTCCTTCGAAGAATTACTGGAAGTCGTTAAAAAAGGAAAAAGAAACCTGATTGCTGTTTTAAACGATAATCTAACGCTGGTAGGAATTATAACTCTGGACGATCTCAGGCCAATTCTCTTTAACAAAGATTTTGACGAGTCTATGACTGTGGGTAGTTTGATGAAAGAACCCAAAGCTGTTATCGTTGAAAATGATTCTGTGGTGACGGTTGCAAGAAAATTCGACGAAACCGGTTCCTGGCATTTACCGGTAATAAAGGAATCCGGGAAATTTGCAGGATTTATTTCCAAATCAAGTGTTCTGAATAGTTACAGGCAATTATTGCAGGCACATTCCGGATAGAAAATAGTTTTTAGATTTTTATTACAGTTTTGGGCTGGTTTTGTCTACATCTACATCATAATTACTACATATCTCTCCCTGGTCTGATTTCAGTTTTGCGTCAAATTTTTTAGCAGCGGGAAACGTTGCATCCATATTTCCATTCAGTGTTGCTGTTCTTTAAAAGAGGAGTATTTATTTGTGCGACAGGCTAAAAATAAAAAAATCCCTAACACGTGCCAGGGACCTTTACAAATATTTCTCACCTCAAAGGCGTTAACACGTCAATGATTGACACAAATTTGAGGAATTTGATTATCACAAATTATGACCTGGATCAGTTTTTTGAAATTTATTAGAATAAAATATAAGCACTTTGAATTTCTTCAATAGTATTCTTATATTTTTCATTAAAATACTTATCATTTCACTGCATTAAATATATAGCCATATACATCTGATCATTTCTTTCTAAAATATAACATGTGTTCAGATTCATTCAATATGACCAGCGACTGTGAATCGTAATGTACCCAACCATTGTTTTCCATATAGTTAAGGACATGGCCTAATGAGTTAAATTTCACTTTTTCAGTGTTGGTTTTATTGGTAATCCTGTTCAAAGCCTTTTTGTCGGGTTGGCCATAATCAATAGATATTTTATCCATGGCAGCCAGACTTCGGTATGTAGAATAGGTCAGCTGGCAAACTTTGACAGAATCGATTTCATTGATATTCACACCAGCTACATAAACCTGGGAAAAGGAAATTGTAGCACAAAACATAAAAAATGCAGTCGCAATCAAGGTTTTCATAAGTAAGTATTAATTTGTAAATTGATGGATACAATGATTTTATTTATCACAATCAAACTTTGGATAACCCCTATGACAGGTGTGATTTTATTTTCAGATTTTTCATGGTAAGTTAGTTATGAAAGGTTACAAAATTATATTTCATAAGCAATCAGATTTCCCGGCAGAACCAGAAGGGACATCACTTTTATTGTAATATCAAAATGCGTAATGACGCTTTTTGATATTACAGTTTTGTTTTCACAGGCGAATAAGGCTATTTAAGAAGAAAATCCATACATTGGTCAGTGATTCGAGAAACGTCCAGGCGTATAACGCTAAGTGTTTATTCGCCAGCCGTAATCTATTATTTTTTTAAAACATCGCATTTTAAAATCTGCTTTTCCGCATATGGAATTTTTTTTACTTACCTTCTTTCTGATTCAGTTTATTCGTAAAAGGCTGGAAACGGCCACAAAGCTTCCGGAGTGGGAAAAATTACTGATTGGAGCACGGTACGTTTCCATAGGGCTGGTTGCTGCTTTTTACATTTTCGATGAATCAAAATTGGTTACCTGGCTATGGTATCCTTTTGTTGGATACATCATGTGGATCATTTTCACGAAGGATGTATTTAAACCTGTCAGGTCACTCGCGCAGGGAGCGTTTCCATTTATAGCCATTGCCTTATTTACAGATTTTGCCGAGCTCATTGTACCGCATAAATTATATAGCCAATACAGCGATTATCTTGTTACAGCCAAGGTTTTTGCTTTTATCTGGTTGTTTGCGGTTTGGTATAATTCACAAAAGCAGCAGCGCATTCTGGATAAGGAGCGGGAAGAGCAGCGTATCAAAGACGAAGTAAATCAGGCTAAAAAAGAAGCTCTTGAATATTTGGTTACAGAGCGTACCATTGAATTGACAAGGCAAAAAGAAGAATTGCAGAAAACGCTGGATGAATTAAAATCGACACAGGTGCAGCTCATCCAGAGTGAGAAAATGGCATCACTCGGTGAACTTACAGCGGGTATTGCGCATGAAATCCAAAATCCTTTGAACTTCGTGAACAACTTTTCGGAAGTCTCGGTAGAACTTTGTCAGGAGCTGGAAGAGGAAATTCAGAAGACGTCCCTTCCGGAAGCTGATAAAGAATATATCGCCGGAATTATCAGCGATTTAAGTCAAAATCAGCAAAAAATAACGCACCACGGCAAACGCGCAGATTCGATTGTAAAAGGTATGCTGCAACATTCCCGTACTTCATCCGGCCATAAGGAACCAACAGATATTAATGCGCTGGCTGATGAATACATGCGTTTAGCGTACCACGGTCTGCGTGCAAAAGATAAAGAATTTAACGCTGCACTGGTAACAGATTTTGACCCGACAATCGGAAAGGTAGATGTGTTGCCTCAGGACCTTGGCCGCGTTTTCCTGAATTTATTTACCAATGCTTTTTATGCCGTTGCAGAAAAGAAAAGGCTGAACAGGGACAATCCTGTGATTACAGATTATAAACCGGAAGTAAAGGTAATTACGAAAATGTTTGCCAATAAGTTATATATCAGGGTGATAGATAATGGTACTGGTATGCCGGAAAGTGTTAAAGCCAAGATATTTCAGCCGTTTTTTACTACCAAACCAACAGGGCAGGGTACAGGCCTTGGTCTTTCAATGAGTTACGATATTATTACAAAATCTCATGATGGATTATTGGACGTAACCTCCATACCTGGTGAAAGCACTGAATTTAAAATTACGATTCCAATTAGTACCAAAGAAATTTAATTGATTAATAGTTAAGCTCCCATATGAAAATACTTGTCGTAGATGACGAAATGGATGTTCAGGCACTTTTTGAACAAAAGTTTCGTAGGGAAATACGGAATGGAGAATTCCAGTTTTCGTTCGCTTTTTCGGGTGAAGAGGCGATAAACTATCTGGAAGGACATGCCTCTGAAATTGTAATGATACTTTCCGACATCAATATGCCGGGAATGAGCGGTATTGAATTGCTAAAAAAGATCCGGAAAGATAATCCACTGGCACCGCCGGTCGTGATGATGATAACCGCTTATGGCGATACTGATAATTATAGCCAGGCTATGGAATTTGGTGCAGATGATTTTTTGACGAAACCGGTGAATTTCACAGAACTGAAACAAAAATTACAAGAACGTTATGAAGGCTAAGATCCTTGTGGTTGATGACGAACCGGATTTGCAATTACTGATTAAACAAAAATTTCGCAGACAGATCCGTGAACAGCAATATGACTTTATTTTTGCAGAAAACGGCGAAGTTGCGCTCCGGATGATTGCTGAAAATCCGGATGTTGATATGGTTTTGAGCGATATCAATATGCCGGAAATGGATGGTTTGACATTGCTTATCAAAATCGGCGAAATTAGTCCGCTTCTGAAATCCGTCATCGTTTCTGCTTACGGCGATATGGAAAATATCCGTACAGCCATGAACAGAGGTGCTTTTGACTTTGTCTGCAAACCGATCAATTTTCAGGATCTCGAACTGACAATGGAAAAAACGCTTAAATACGTTGAGCAGTTGAAACAAACATTGAAAGCGGTAAGGGAAAATGATATCCTCAGAATGTATGTGGATTCTTCGGTGCTTCAATTTATGACAAAGGAGGCGTTTGAAACGTCACTGACTTCCAGTGAAAATATCGAAGCCTCAGTCGTTTTTATGGATATGTGCGGTTTTACGTCTATTTCAGAACGTGAGCCGGCAGACCAGGTTGTTAAGCTGATTAATAAGTATTTTGATATCATGGTGAAGGAGATTCTTGCCCATGGCGGATTAGTTGACAAGTTTATGGGCGATGCGATTATGGCTGTTTTCAAAGGTGAATACCATCTGGATCGGGCAATAGAAGCTTCACTGGCAGTAAGAAATCAGATCAATGGATTTAAGGAAGAATTGAATAGTCAGACCGAGTATTTTCCAAATGTATCCATCGGTATCAATTCCGGAGAAATGGTAAGCGGGAATATTGGATCCGCTACCTTGCGTAGGTTGGATTATACCGTAATCGGTGATGCCGTTAACGTTGCGCAGCGTTTGCAAAATGCTGCCGGTCCAGGTCAAATTGTAGTTCCTGAGTCGGCGTATCAAAAGATTAAAGAAGCGTTTCAATGTAAATTAATAGGCGAAGTACACTTGAAAAATAAACGTGATGCGATGCAGGTTTATGAAGTTATTGAATAGAGATAAATGATAATATATTGGTAATAAGTCATTTATATAAATATGGATATTGCCGGATCAGAAAAATATATTTTAGATTTGCTGGGTAGGGAGTTATCTGATACCCTTTATTACCATGGTCTTCACCATACCCTGGATGTTGAAAATGCAGCCTTAATTTTGGCAAAAGAAGAAGCAGTTGATGATGCAGAATCCCTGGCACTGCTCAAAACCGCTGCATTATTTCATGACAGCGGTTTCATTAATACTTACAAAGATCATGAAGAAGAAGGTTGCACGATTGTGCGGTCTTCTCTGCCTTTGTTTCAATATACAAATGAGCAGATTGAAATAATTTGCGGTATGATCATGGCCACCAAAATCCCGCAAAGTCCGAAAACGCATCTTGAAAAAATAATTTGTGACGCAGATCTGGATTATCTTGGACGTGATGATTTTGAGCTTATTGCAGCAACGTTGTTTAAAGAATTATTTCTAAGAAATCTCGTTGCAGATGAAAATACATGGAATAATATTCAGGTAAAATTTATTGGAATGCATCGGTATCATACCGAATCCGCAGTAAAAAAGAGAGAGTGCAAAAAGCAAAAACATCTGCATAATTTACAACTTCTTATCAAGCCATAAATTAAAATGCCATCGGCATGACCGATAACGGTAACCCCGGGTTTCAACCCGGGGAATTAAAAGTCCGATATTAATTCATTTTCTAAACCGTAGCCCTCATTTTCTCATTCTGCACCCGTATCCGCTGGCAAAGAATTCGTAAAACATTTCTTAAAATTTCATCTCGTTCCTCCATCAGTTCAAAGAAATCTTCCTGATCGACCCTGAACAGCAAAACATCAGATTCTGCAACCGTTGAGGCAGAACGAGGTTCGGTATCCAATAATGCCAGCTCACCAAAAATTTCACCTTTATCAAAAAGCGCTAATTGTTTTGGCCCGTCATAAATCCCGATTTCACCAGAATAAATGATGAACATGCTATCGCCAGGATCACCCTTTGCAAAAATTTCCTGACCTTCCTGATATATTACTTCCTTCATAATCGGTGCGATTGAACTAAGCACATTTTCAGGTGTTTGTGAGAAAAGTTTTGTATTTTTCAATACAATCACTCTTTCCATTTCAGAAATTTGCTGGGCATTTTCGGCTTGTTTCATTGTATTTAATGCTGTGGTATTGAATGAATAATTCGGGTATTTCTGATATGCACTTTGAATTGCCTCCCGGAGCAAACGCACAGGATGATCTGCAAAAACGTCCAGTGTTGTAATATCATCATTTTGCGGCGTCCATTTTTCAATGGCAAGTCCGATAGTCCAGGAGGTAAAATAGTTTTCTTTTTGTTTCAAAACGTAAGAAACAAAAGATGGATAATTATCCTGAATATTCAAATATTGCCTTAATGCTTCCAGTTTTTTTGTCAACGGAATCTCCTCAAAAAGAGCTCTTAATGAAGGGTATAAATCCCTGGGTAGGAGGTTTTCGATCATTTCCAGGGAATTTGCGCGTTTTTCCTGAGACGCATGTTTTATACCTTTCCAGGCATTTTGAACGGTATCTTTATCATACAAAAGCATGAAAAGATGGAACAAACGATGATTAGTCTGTTGTAATTCATAATTAAGTGAAGATTGCCATACCAGATTTTCTGTCTCGTTTTCTGTCGCACTAAGAATCCGGTAGGCATGACTCAACTCCACATCCATAAACTCCTGAAGAGGAAGTTTGTATTCGTCATTCAAATTGTAATGCGTCAATGTGCGTAGCGCAGCCGTATGAACCCGAAGAGTCAAAGGGGAATTAGACACGGGATTTTCTTTATTTTGATAAATACGGGTCAGTAAATTAAATAAAACCGGAAGAATCGCAGGATTAGGCTGTTTTTCAGCGGCTTTCAAAAAGGCAAGGAGATCTTTCTGCGAACTTGTGCGGTTCAGCCATTCCAGCAAAATCATAATACCTGTTTCTCCCGATCTTACCAAAGCCAGACTTGTTGTTTTGGATAAAGCTCCGGTAAGAAACCTTTGAAGATCATGCACCATCGCTTTGTCGCCACTGGTTCCAATAACTTCAATTGCCCTTTTTTGAATGCGTAAATTATCCTGTTTTAAAGAAGTTTTGATTTGATTTCGATAGGGTTCAATATCAATATTTTCTACACAATCCAGAGCTGTCAGACGCGCGTCCACATCCTCCGAAAGAAATAGCTGATTGATTGTTTGACTCAAAAGTGTTGCTGATTTGCCCGAGTGCCGGGCACCCATGACGGCTCCTCTCACAATATCCAGATCGCTGTGGGAGAGGTAATGTGCCAGTTTTTCATTTGATAAAGAGTCCGAAGCTGAGGCAATTTGAACCGCAAGTGTTTGCGACGGCGTATCCGTTTCATTTTCAATATAATTAAAGAATGACTCAGTGGGCTGATATCTTCCAATTTGTCCCAGTGCTTCCAAAGTTTTAAGCCTCACAAGTTCGGACGGATTTTTTAATAAAAAATCTGCGTTTTTAGAGAATGTGGCGGGTTTGTTTTTAACCAGCCAGGCGATAGCGTTAATAACTTCTTCCTTCTTTTCACTTTTAAGATTTTCCCTGATTATAGGTAAAGCTTCACCCGGAGAGGCCATTTCACCACTTTTTAGAAACCGTTTGCTGATTGCACTTTTTAATTCAAGGACATATTCTCCATAAGCTTTTCTAAAAATCAGCAAGGCCACCAAAGAAAATAATAACGATAAATCAAAAGTCAAACCAATATTGGACCACTTCATTGAGTATATAACCCAAAGTAAAATACCGGCGATGAGCATACCAAGTGGCTCATAAAATCCCTTGGCAAGGGTGTGACCCTTCAAACGGTTTTTTGTGGATAATGGCTGAAAAAATACAAGGAAAACCGGGTCAAAAAGCGTTCGCCGGACGAGCTCAAATAATAAATAGGCAATACAGTAATAGACAAGTAGCGAAGGTTCGTCCGTACGGAAGTAAGATGAAACGATCAACCCAAGCGATGTAAAAACCGTTGTCAGGGGTAAAAGGTATAAGGTCAGTTTTACTCCGAAATGCTCAACAATTTTCCCGGAAAACAATAATTTTACGAAGGTTGATATCACATAGGTAGCCGTCAGGAGCGATCCAATGAAAATGATGGTATCATGCTGGCTGTGAAATTTATATTTTACATTGACAAAAAAGTGATATTCTATCCAGGTGGCTGCAGCGGCAATGGCAATTGTTCCAAGACATAATGCGGTTAGAAGTCTGTTACCACTAAAATATTTCTGTACAAATTTAGAGTTTGACAAACCGGATTGTCGGGGTCTGGCATGATGCGGATTGGGGATAACTGTGTGTTTGAAAGTAAGTTTTTGCGTGTAAAAGGCGATTGCAAAACATACCAGTGATACGCCCAGCAAGATCATCAGAACGGACGGAGAGTGGATGATAACAGCTAAAACTGCACCCAATGCTTTCGCCGGCATATCTCCGGAACCGATCACACTAAATAATCTTTTGCTTTGCCTGACATCAAAAACGATTGCGGATAAGCCCCAGAATTCCAGATTGATAAGCAGATAAATAATACGGTAACCGACCATAATCGCCACGGCCGTGGCCATTCCATGTCCGGCCCAAAGTAAAATCATCACCACCAAAACCATGAAAAGAGAAGAGAGCATGGTACCTAGACTCAGTTTTTCAAGAACCAGATGGTGTTCGTAATGCTCATAAATTTGTCCGGCAACCATCACCGCCAGTGCGGCAGCTATATAGGCAATAGGTAAAGAAGATTCAGGATGATTTTCAAGCAATAATATATTCGACGAAACGTATACAAGCGTTGTTCCGACGTTGATAAAAAAGTTATGAAAAAAGAAGAGAAGCGTCTGTGGGTTAATTTTACTAAAAAATCTACTTTTTGTAATGGCTGATATCATATTGGTTGAAAAGCTAGTCACTCATGTAAAATAAGCACTTATTCTGCCTTTTAAAAACAGAAACTGTTCAGGAAGTCGTGATTTTTGCAGAAATTTGAAAATATGGAGGCTCGGATTTACAAAAATCACGATCTGTCTGAAAGAATTCCGGTGAAAAAATGAATTAAATTATACCCAATTATGAAGATTAGTTTTAAACGGATAGATCACGTTATGCTTTGTTTTCCGGAAGGTCAGGAGAAGGAAGCCAGAAGATTTTATGAAGAAGTTTTAGGGCTTGAAGAAATTATCGATCCTGCGCGGCCACACTTGCGCGGCGCGATCTGGTATCAAATGGGAAATATACAATTGCATCTAATGACCGATCATGGCAGCAATTCGTCCGAGCGGCATCCGGCTTTTGAGGTTGATAATCTTGAAGAATCCCGGAAATTATTAGTAAATTATGGAATCCCGGTCAAAAATTTAACACCAATTCCAGGCCGAAACAGATTTTCCTTCCGTGATCCTTTTGAAAACAGAATCGAATTCCTGCAATATGTTGATTAGCTGTTGGCATTTAGCTAATCACTCGAAGAAATCTGGTTTAATAAAATTTGTTCTTTTTGTTAACGAAAAATGCCGGAAGAGAGAAACTCATCCGGCGTTTTTCGATTCTGCTAAAAGCTAAATGTCTAGCTCCACAAGCGGTCATGCGAACGTTTGTCATTCCATTGGTCAGTAGGGGCAAAGTAAGATTTATCTTTTGGCGTAAGATGTTTTTTAACTTCTTCGTCTACCAATTCGATTCCTAATCCCGGTGCTTCCAGAGGCACATTTGCATAACCTTTTTCAATCAGTTTTCTACCGTCGGTTGTTTTGACAATACTTTCCCACCAAGGCACATCCACCGAATGATGTTCGAGAGCAAGGAAATTCTGTGTTGCGGCGGCGCAATGAACGTTAGCCATAAAACTCACCGGCGAACCAGCAAAGTGCATGGCCATTGCAATGCCATGATCCTCAGCATAATCTCCTATTCTTTTTGTTTCTAACAGTCCACCGGAAGAAGCGAGATCCGGGTGAATAATATCTACCGCCCGTGCTTCGATCAACGGCTGGAAACCCTCTTTCAGGAAGATATCCTCACCGGTAAGTGTTGGTGTTTCAAGTGCTTCCGAAATTTGTTTCCATTGATCAGTATATTGCCATGGCACCATATCTTCCAGCCAGGCCAGCCGGTATTTATCCATGGCTTTACCCAAACGGATTGCATTATTCAAGTCGAAGTGCCCGTAATGATCTGATGAAATCGGCATTTCATAACCAACGATACTGCGTACGTCATCAACAACTTTCGCCATTTCATCCAAGCCTTTTGGTGTGATTTGAATTGCGGTAAATGGGTGTTTTGTATTAGCGTAAGAATTGTAATCGCCGGACCACTGAGAAAATCCGCCACCCCAAACCTTATTATTCACAACAGAACCTTCTTTTCCTTTCAGCATACCGATCGAAATATCCATTTTCAACCAGGTATATCCCTGGGTTTCCGTGCGGAATTTTATTTTTTGTTTGAACTCATCCAGACTTTCAAACTCTGGCGTGTCGGCATATAATCTCACTTTGTCACGATAGCGACCGCCCAATAACTGCCAGCAAGGAACATTGTAGGCCTTTCCGCATAAATCCCAAAGCGCCATTTCGATGCCGCAAACACCACCAGCCTGGCGGCCGTGCATACCAAATTGTTTGATGGTTTTGAAAAGCATTTCAACATTACAAGGATTCTCTCCTAGCAGTCTGCTTTTCAACATCAGTGCATAACGTTCATCAGCGCCGTCACGCACTTCTCCCAGACCATATATTCCCTGATTTGTATCAATGCGGATGATCGGTGTACGTCCAACATTCTGGATGACGCAATAACGAATATCAGTGATTTTGAGCTCTGAAGGCTTGGATGCGCGATTCACTTTTGAAGTGGCCTGGGCAACAGTATCTTCAATGGACATAGACATAAAACTGCCCAGCGCAATACCACCCACAGCCGATTTTCTTAAAAAGTTACGGCGACTGTCCTTTGTTGCCGGATTGCGTATTTCAGTTTGAACTGCAAGCTTTTCTGCTTTTTCAACTTCTTTATTAGTTGCAATAATTTGTTTTAAGATACTTTTCATAATTTTAAGATATTTAGGAAATGATAGTGAAGCGGCTAAAAGGCCAATATCTAACTAGTAATTGCGCTCTTTCAAATAATCATCAAGTTCTTTTTTGCTCATTGGAAGCCGGCCCGGATAAGAATTAATCCATTTCAGGAAATCTTTTGAAATGGCGTCTGTCCATTTCGTATCGATTTCGCCAGGCGTATATTTTCCTTCTCTAAGTCTTTGATGGCCAAATTCATCACGAAGAGCCGTGACTTCGGAAGTAATGACAAGATCCTCCACCAAATGTGCCGGGATGAAGATGGTACCATATTTTTTTGCCAAAACAACATCACCCGGCAGAACAATCGCACGGCCAATTCTGATTGGAACATTAATACCCGAAAGCATCATTTGTTGTATATATGACGGATCTGATCCTTTTATCCAGGCATTGTAACCTTTGATTTCGCTAAGCCCTTCCACATCCCGGACCGAACCGTAAAATATGGTACCTCTTTTAGATTTGGCATAAATCGAGTTCCCAAGATTATCACCGATCAATGTCCCGTCAGCAATTTTTCCGTACCCGTCAGCCACGTACACATCTCCGTTGGTGAGCACATCAATGGGCCAGGAATTTGTTCCTCCGGCAGGATTTCGTCCTTCTTTTTTACCGGTTTCTTTTATATAATCCTGTAAATCAGGCCGTAGTGGAACGTATTGAGCAGTAACCACACGGCCCGTCATCGAACTATCCGGATGAATCAACTGCCAGTCGCCTTCGTATTGGTTTTGATAACCTTTATTTCTTAAAACACCCCAGGCTTCTTCAATGGAAATATTCTTCAAACGGGCCAGGATTGCATCAGAAACCTTTGGACGACCGTCTGCCGAACGTTCACCTTTCCAACTTGCAGTGAGTGCTTTGATCTGATCAGGTGTTGGTGAAATAGGCTGGGCATTACTTAAAAATGACGCAAGCAAAAATGCCGGCAACAGCATTGTTTTTTTTAACATAGGTAGGTAGGTTTAAGTAAAGATTAAATGACCTGGAACACAGGTGGTTTTTGGATACCACCTGTGCTAATTTTTGAAACTTTATTTATCCCAGAAAACATGAGTCCCCAATTCGTCAGGGCCCTGACGGGCAATTGCCTCGTTGTAGTTCACTGTATTCACAGATTTTTCACGGACCGGATAAACCAGTCTGCGGATAAAATCTTTTACTGAAGGATCAGCTCCCGGATATGGATTTTTAGTTAGCGCAGGGAAACCGCTGCGTCGGAAATTGGCCCAGGCTTCTGCGCCATTCAGGAATGAGGAAACCCAGTATTGTGTATTGATCTGATTTAATGCGTTCGCCGCATCAAAAGGATTGGCAACCAGATAAGCATCCTGACTCGCAGTCGGTATGGCGGCTGAAACATCAAACTGCGCCATCTGATTCATATGCGCTTTCACACCTGCCTCGTAATAAGTTTTCGCATCTCCTGAAATATATCCTCTGCTGGCCGCTTCTGCCAAAAGAAGCTGTGTCTGGGAATGTGTAATGAAAAATTCAGGTGCATCAATTTTACCTACTGTGCGACGGTTAATTTGAGAATAATTGAACGCTGAACCTGTTTTTCCGGGATATCCCGGTACCGTAGTAATTGTAGATTCGTTGTAACCATATGGCATTCCAATCTGATCCGCAGGTTCTGTATTTTCAGCACCGGCCGTCGCCAGCGGGTTTGCAGGAACCGCGTATTTTACGGAAATAACTCTGATACGCGGATCAGAAGTTGATTTCAGATAATCAATAAATGGTTTTCCTAAATAAACGTTAGCCCGCTCAGTACCCTGGAAAAAATTGGCATTCGGATTGTTAAAGGTGGTATTGAAAGCGATGTAAGCGTTATCAGAATTGGCAGTCATCACTCCTCCGTTGGCAGGATCAACCGCTTTGGCCACATAAGATTTTGCTTTGGCTTCATCCACTTTAATTAGTCGCATGGCAGCACGAAGTAAAAGTGAATTACCAAGTTTTTTCCACTGCACTATATTGCCTTTGTAAAACAAATCTCCTGTTTCAATACTTTTTGTGGCGTCCAGGGCTTTTGTAGCTTCGTCCAGTTCTTTCAAAATATCATCGTAGATCAATTTCTGATCGTCATATTTTGGAAGATTTATTCCATCAGAGTAACCTTTTGCAGAATCAAAATAGGGAACATCACCGTAAGTATCTACCAGTACCATAAAGGCATAGGCTTTCCAGATCCGGGCCATTTGATAGATATTAGCGCGTAAAGGATTATCTTTTGTAAGCGTCATTATCGTTTTTAGCAGGTTCACCGGACCGCTTCCTGTACCAGCACCGATGTACATAGAATTAAACATGACATTTGAACTCGGGTCATAAACAATGTTATGATTTCCCCCTTCCACTACGCCAGTGTAGGGTGTATTAATTTGCTGAACGATTTCACTTTGATAACTAAAAGTGGGAATAGCAGAGCTGAATTGTGCGTTGGAAAAAAGATAAGCCGGGTCGGTTGTCGTAGCCAGTACCGGGTTTTTATTTACATCTTCAAAGCCGCTGTCGCACGAACTTGCAGCTAATAACAAGCCTAGCACTGTAAGGTATATATGTATTTTTTTCATGTCGGTCTTTTATTAAAGTTATAGCTTGATATTCAGGTTTAGTCCGTAGCTTCTTGTTGTCGGAAGCGTGTGTGTTTCAATTCCCTGAAGATTATCCGATGAAGAAACCTGAGCCTCGGGATCAAGGTTATCAATATATTTCTTGATCAGCCAGATGTTGTTTGCCATTGCCGATATTGTCAACCCTTTGATAAAGGATTTCTTTACGTAACGGGAAAGATCATATCCTACAGAAAGCGTTCTCCATCGCACGAAACTTCCGTTATACATAAATGGCGTAGCAATGTTTGTACTGCGGTATGCGGTATAGAATTGCTCTGCTTCAACTTTCGTAGTGTTAGGTGAACCGTCAACATTGACACCATCAAACACAACTCCACCCTCACGACCAACCAATGATGGCTTTGACAAACCTTCACGTAAAAAGTTAAGATTGGAGTTGGACATGATCTTGTATCCCGCTTTGAAATCGACCTGCGTGGTGATGCGGAAACCTTTCACGTTGAATGTGTTAAGCCATGCACCAACCCATTTTGGAATAGCACTTCCAAAAGTGGTCAGGTTACCTTGCTGCGGCAAACCGCCAGCTGTAAGGACTCTTCCCTGTGCATCACGTTTATAATCAAACCCCCTTAGAGAGGCCAAAGGTTTTCCAACTTCGTGAGAAACAATTCCAAAAAATTCACCAGTTCCTACATCGAAACGTGGCTGGTCTTGTGCTAATTCGATTACTTTACTGATATTATAACTTGCGTTAAAACCAGTTTCCCAGATCAGGTTCTCTGTTTTAACAGGTACGATTGTAAGTAAAAATTCAATTCCTTTGTTTTGAAGTTTACCAATGTTCACTTTGGTACCAGAGAATCCGGATGCGTTTGAAACGTCAACATTCAGGATTTCATCAACCGTATTTTTTTTGTAAACCGACATATCAAGATTCAGTCTGCTGTCGAAAGTTTTGAATTCAAGTCCCATTTCGAATTCCTTAACTTTTAGCGGGCGAAGGTTGGCATTCGGACTGACGTTGCTGGAAATATTACCCAGGGCTACTCCGTTGAAAGGATTAGCGTTCAACGCATAATATAAATTGTTGGAATAGGGATCCGTATCGCCGCCAACTTCCGCATAAGCTGCCCGAAGTTTACCATAATTCAACCAGGATGGAAGCTGATTAAATGCCTGGCTAAATACAAAACTCGCGCTTACCGATGGATATAAATAGCTGTTTGATTCAGGATTTAATGTTGAAAACCAGTCATTTCTTCCAGTTACGTTTACATAAAGAAAGTTTTTAAAGGAGAATTCAGCAGCACCATAAATCGAGTTTACCTTCTTTTTGCTGTAACTATAATTGGGGCTTTTAATTTGCCCGTTTCCAATGGTGTACAGATCACGGATATAGAAATTCGTAACGGCAGTGGACATGTTGTCGCTTACCTGAAGAAGCTGATTTCCACCCAATGTTACATCAATACCAAAATCTCCAAAAGTGTGGTTTCCACCGATTAAGAAGTCCATGTTTCTTTCGCGGAACGTGGAGACATCCTGATAGTAATATCCGTTGAATCCGGTTGTTACCGCACCAATTGAACGTGTTCCTGTTGGCCGGTTATAATTATACGGCCTTGTGTAATAATCCTGACCAATACGGGCCTGGGCATATAACCATTTTGTAAATTCATAACGAACGGAAGTATTTCCAAAAATCCGGTCGCGTCTTACATTTTCAAAACGGTCGTAAGCCACCCAGTAAGGATTATTTCTGTTGGTGAAACGGGAAAGTGGTGCTTCGTTGCCATTCGCATCTTTACGTTGTTTAAGCCATGGAACAGCAATACTGTTTGCCAGGGTATAAATCGTAGTATTGGCGTTCATATCCTGAAGACCGATCTGCGGAGGATTGTGATTGAATTCGTTCGAATAGTTGGCGTTTAACTGAACAGAAAGTTTTTTGGTAAATTTATAATTCAGACCAAGATTGAATATCTTTTTGTGGTAGTCAGAATTTGGGACAATTGCGTTGGCATCCGTATTGGCGAATGACAAGCGAAAATTTCCTTTTTCATTTCCTCCGGAAAGTGCTACGGAATTCGTAAAACTTGTACCGGTCCGATAGAAATCTTTGATACGGTTTTTATTTGCAACATAAGGCTGCATCGAACCGTCAAACTGTGGAGTCAACTTACCGTCCATTTTTTCTCCAAAAGCAAACACACCTGAACTTTGAGCTTCGGCTGTGGTGGTTGGCCTTTTTCCAAATTCACCCTGCCCGTATTCATACTGGAAATTCGTGTAATCAAGAGCTTCCTGAGCCTGGAAATTAGAGTTGACCTCTACGCCTATACCGGTGCTTTTAGTACCTGTTTTTGTAGTTATGATAATTGCACCGTCTTTTGCACGAAATCCATAAAGCGCGGCCGCTGCTGCACCTTTCAGTACGGTCATCGATTCAATATCATCCTGATTTATACTTTGCAAACCATCACCAGCATCCGAAGATCCGCCTGTTGGGTTACCGGTTCCGTTTCCGGAAGATCCTCCGGCAGAAACACTCGTATTATTAATCGGAACACCGTTTACAATGATCAAAGGCGAGTTGTTACCACCAAATGAAGACTGACCGCGAATACGGATTTTGGTAGATCCTCCCGGACCACTTGCCGGTGGTGAAACGTTCAAACCTGCCACTTTTCCCTGTAAACTGTTTCCCAGGTTTGTCGTACGGTTTGTTTGTAATTCTTCTGTATTCACGGTTGCTGTGGAATATCCCAGTTTTTTTGCATCACGTTTGATACCCAGAGCTGTTACCACAACCATTTCCAGATTTCTCACATCGGGTGACATTACGATGTCTACATTTGAACGGTTCCCAACCATAACTTCCTGCGGTGTGTAGCCTACATAGGAAAAAATCAAAACCGCATTGTCATCGGGTATACTTAGCTGATACGTTCCTTCCGTATTTGTTGCAGTACCAACTTTCGATGATTTTACAACAATACTGACGCCGGGCAGGGGATCCCCTTTTTCGTCCGATACTTTCCCGGTAATAGTCCGGTCAATCGAGGAAGGAGTTGTTGATGCCTCATTGGTAAAACTGCTGGGCGGGTTTGCGGCTTTGACCAGAATTACTTGTTTGCCATCCAGTTTGTAACCCAGATTCATGGGTCGTAAAAGATCATCCAGAACATCGGATAAAGGTTTCTCAACCGCTTTCAGGGTCACTTTTCTTTGCGTATTGATTATTGCTGAACTGTAAGTAAAACGTATTTGCGTTAGTTTATTAAGTTTGGTCAGGACACTTTTCATATCCTGGTTGTTTACTTCAATGGTTACTTTCTGATTGAGTATTTCCTGAGCATCAACCACCGTCGCTGAGGCAATGGTTGAGAAGACATAGGCCAACATTAATTGGTAAAATGATATTTTCATAACACTACATATTAGCCGAATCGATTGTCGGTTTTTTTTCATAGTTTTGATTGTTTTGTTCTTGATTTGTGAAAAAATTTGGACAAAAAGTTTCCCTTACATCTTCATGAGATGATGCCTGCAAGCATTTGGGATGCACAGAGTCAGTGATGGAGCAAACATCGCTGGCTCTTTTAAATTTGGTGATTGATTTAATTCATTGGCATTTTATCTTACCAGGGTTAATGGTTCATACCTCGTTAAACTTTTTCGTTTTAGTGATTGCAACCTTTGCTGTTTAATATGATCCGGCCGTCAATAACCTCGTAATTTGCACCGATTGCCTGACAAATTGCGTTCATTCTTTGTTTAAGATTTTCTTCTTTAAAGCTGGTGGTGATCGGGCATTGTGACAGCATTTCTTTATCAAAAACGATGGTAATGCCATACATTTTTTCCAAAGTTGTCAAAACGTCTGCAACCGGCTGATCGTCGAATATCAAGTCCTGGTGCGTTGCGGATTCTGATAGCAAGTCGGGATTTGCTACAATTCCTTTTTCCAGACGATTTTCTTTTTTATTAAAAATAACCTGCTGATTTGGATGAAGTATCACGCCCGAAACTTCATGATCGTCCCGATCTGATAATGTTTCATATTCCCTTTTCGGATAGACTGACACTTTACCCGTTTTGACAAAAACCATCACAGTATTGGCTCCCTCAGGTGCTTTTACACGAAAACTTGTCCCCAAGACTTTGGTAACTGTTTCATTGGCAAAAACAAGAAATGGTTTTGATGGATTTTTTGTAATGTCAAAAAATGCCTCGCCGGTCAGCACTACTTTTCGTGTATCGCCTGAGAATTTTGATGGAAATTTCAAGGAGCTGCGGGTTTTTAACGTAGCCACACTTCCATCGCTTAACAGAACCGTCATGTCCAGACTGCTGTCATTCCTTTTTTCAACCAAATAAAAAGAAGAGCTTTTCTCCGTCTTTTTGGAAAACTGATTGCCGTAATACAAATAGCTTAGTCCTGAAATAAGCGTAATCACAGCAGCAATCCTTAATAAGGGATTTGTAACAAATGAAATCCGGTTTTTATTCTTCCTGCACTCTGCAATTTCTACCAATGCGTCGATTTCTGACTGAATACGCTCCTCGCTTAAATCGTCTTTATATCGTTCATGAATACTTAAAACCAGTGCCACAGCCTGATTGACCGTAATATGCTGTTCCGGATTTTGAGAAAGCCAGTCTTTCCAAAAAAGAATTGATTCACCGGAAGGATCAAGAACCCATTGACGGAATTTCTTATCAGTCGCGAATTCTTCCACAGAATAATTACGGTAATCGATCATAAATATTTTTAAACAGGCATAATAGCAAAATTCTCAATTGTGTGAATAGTTCAAAATAAAATTTACATTTTACTATTCTACTGGTTATTTAAATATGTATGTCTGATTATTGGTCTTGGATAACCAAAAAAATCAAAATATTTTTTTGAAATAATGCTATTATGTTGAAGGCCGGCTGGAAATCAGCAGAATGATATCAAAATAAGTCCCCAGAAAAATTCTGCGGGCATCCAGATATTCTTGATTTCTTTGATGGTGCGGTAAAGAAGATTGGCAACACTCTGGCGCCCCAGGCTCATAATCTGAGCAATATCTTCATTTTCCAGATTTTGATAAAAACGCAGGTAAATGATTTCCTGCTGTCTTTTTGTAAGGTGGGAAACGATTTGATTTAATCGTTTAATCTGATGTTTCAGATGTTCATTTTCAATGATCAGTGATTCGACGGAAAGATCAGCTTCCGCGGCATCAAACGATAATTCATTGTGCTCTTTAAAACGTTTCAGGCGAACGCTCTCTTTTATTAATTTATGGCGTAATGCCTTTAAAAGATAAGATTTGACAAATGCCGTCTCTGATAAAAACGACCGGCGCTCCCAAAGTTCAAGATACAATTCCTGGATGCAGTCGCGGATAAATTCTGTGTCGGAGGAGAATTTGGTCGCGTAATTATACAATGCGCGGTAGTGAACCTGTGCAAGTTCGCCAAAAGCCTGCGCATCACCAGACTTGAATTTATGCCACAAGTCTGCGTTGGGATCGGAGTGGGCGGATATGTTTATTTCATTATTCAAATTGAAGACTGGTCGGTATTGTTTAAATAAATCAATAAATTGTCATATTTAAAATTAACGCTTTTATATTATCTGATATCCGTGTAATTGAAATAATCTGAAATTGAGATAGGGGTGAGGTAGTAAAAGGATCTCCCCGGCCATCAAAAACGGCCGGGGAGATAGTGGGATTTTTACTTAACAACTTTCAACTTTCCCTGCATCAAAGTGTAATGTCCAGGGAAGGTGCACAGATATTGATAGATACCAACTTGTTTCGGTGCAACAAAATAGATTGACTCTGTTTTTTCTGGTTCAACGATGTTCGTATGGAAAAGTACGTCGTTTGTTTTTGGAACGTAATTCATTTCTGTTCCTTTCAAACCAAGATTTAATCCTAATTCTCCAACGGTATTGGCGGTGCCGGGTTTTACCACAACCAGGTTATGCAGCATATCATCATTGTTGTTAAGGTTAAGTCTGATTTTGCTTCCGGCCTTTACCTGAATTTCCGAAATATCAAATTTTAATCCCGGAACTGTACCAATGTTGATTACCTGATCGGGGCCTTTGGTCCAGGATGCCGGCATTTCAGTAACACGTTTGGCAGAATTTGTTTCAGCACCTTTTGCGTCAGACGCTGTCATAGCACTCATATCATGCGCCATAGCAGGTTTTGAACTTACTGTATATTGCGCACTTGTAAGAGCCGCGCCACCTGCAATTTCATTCAAAGTGTAGTAGCCAATGTTATGTAAAAGCGAAAGTCCGTCTGTTGACTGAACCCCTTCTGCTTTTAGTTCATGAATATAACCTTTTCTCAAAGTAGACGGATCAATCACAATACGTGCACGAAGTCCGTCTTCTGAAACTGATATACCCTTGATAGCCAGTTCATTTGTATTAATGATCGGGCTGCCGTAAATGTGGTGATATTTGTATGTGAAACTGCTCAGTTTGTAAGAATCAGATTTCGAAGCAGTTGCTTTGTCAACAGGAGAAGTAAATGTTACCTCAAATCCATCTGGCATAGAACGGATATTTTTCATTTCAAAGGGAGTCTGACCGGTCCATACCAAACGCTGGATACCAAAGTCTGCTTTACCGGTTGCTGACCAGCCACGACTTGTCTGTCCTACGAACATAGATCCATCCAAACCCCAGACCATACGGATAATACCTGATTCAAAACCTTCGCGGAAAGGAAAACATGCGCCCTGGTAAACGCCATTTACTTTTTCCATATCCACACGCATCACTTTGCTATGTCCCTGGTCACCTACAAATATCTGTCCCTGAAAAGGTCCAAAAGCTCCGCCGGTAGTATCTTCCTTAAAATCAGAAGTTGAAATTCCCATCAAAGTATGCGGAAACCATACTGCTGGTGGCTTTATTCCCGGAACACGTTTTGCAACATCGTAAAGTGGTTCTCCTGTATCAGGAACGTCTTCCGCCTTTAATTTAACCGGCGAACCTGGCTCGCTGCTCCATCTTAATCCGGCAACATTTCCTGCAAAATCACCTTTTTCCAAATGCGTCATACGGCCTGAACCAACCCAGTCGCCCTGGTTTTCAGTATAGAATATATCTCCTTTGTATGAACCAAATCCCGCAGGAGAACGAAGACCTGTGGCATAAGGCGTCAAAGTGCCATCCTGGCCAAGTTTCAGCATCCAGCCTCTCCATTTGGACTGGCTTGCACCACGCCCGATCCAGTCGAGGTTAAGCGTTACCAGCATTTCTCCGTTTGGCATTTGAATAGGTCCGTACGAATACTGGTGATAGTTTCCTGATAATGGCCAGCGTGCAAATGAGTCATAAACGTCGGCCACACCATCATTATCTGTATCAACCAGTCTTGTAACTTCTCCGCGTTGAGATAATAAAATATCTTTTCCACGGTAAAATAATCCCAGCGGCTCATGAAGACCGGAAGCAAATCGGTGGAAAGTTGGCTGGCCGTTACCTTTCATGTAAGGATTGGAAATCATCCATACTTCTCCGCGACGTGTTGAAGCAGCCAGTCTGCCATCGGGCAAAACTGCCAGTCCGCCAACTTCCATCTGGATATTCTGTGGAATCGGCATAGTGACGATCCGGTAATAATCATCTTCGGTTTTTGCCTTGTTCTGCGCCTGTCCAGCGAGGCAGCCAAGAGAAAGCAGGGTTGTTAAAACTATATTTTTCATTTACTACGATATAAAATTTTTAAACAAAAAGATAAGAAGAGAGAAACTACCAGAACATGGAGTAACTGCTTGCATTGGAAACTGGCATCAGTAACTCCTGTCCATCGCCGGAAGTTCTCAAAATCGCTTTTGCTTTTTTATCAATTTGTACATAATAACGGTTATCAATCTGATAAAGACCTTTTTCAATCATATGGATTTCTTTTCCGCTGGCCAGCAGAGAATAAAGCGCACCGGCTGGTGTACCCTTCACATCATATGTAACGGTGAGTGCCTCGTTGGTAGCAGTAATATGATCGCTTACAGTTGCAGAAGCAATTGCATACCGAATGGAAGGATATCCCTTTGGATCAAGGGTGTAGCCTAAATAGTTTACATTGGCAGAATCAGGCCATGCTGCTTTTTCATTTTCCAAAATAGCAAGATTACTTTTTCCTGAAACAGGAACCGTCAATCCTGCCGGTTCAAGTAGTTGAGGCTCACCGCGTTCATACCACATTTCAGTAACATTGGCAAATTGGCCTCTCCACGCTTGCAGCAAGGCGCCCCGGTTAAGATCCATCGTGTAGCTCCATCCGGTTGGACTTCCTACTGAAATACAATGCGTGCGTTTGTATTTTTCACCATTCAAAAGAATAAATGAACGAACCATTTCCGGGCGTAAATCAGGATTTACACCGATATAAGGTTTTGGCTCAGGCTCAGGAAGAGAAGAAAGAACGTGCAGATCATAGGTACGGATTCCTGCTTTTTGTACTCTCAGACCCAGAGCCGGCTGGCGCCATGGAAAACGGGAATAGTGAATTTTAAATTTGTGCGAACCTTTTGTCAGATTTACAGAACCTGAATGAGATTCCTGTGACGTGCTTTCGCCAGCCGTGATAATGGCTTTTCCGTCAACATCAAAGGTGAAAACGTTACCCTGATAAATCGAAGTGAAGACGTAATCTCCATCTTCTTCGGCTAACATTTCGCCTTCGTAGACCAGGTGAAATTCGCGCATGCCGTTTGTTACCTCCTGCGTCAGACTATTTGTTTTATCTTCTTTTTCAAGTTTTGAATAAGTCGGAGCGTCCCATTTGTCTGAATACAATTTATAACTCAGGTTGTGCAACGTCAATGGCTTGCGGTCATTTAATAACTGGTAACCAATGTTACGAAATGCGATAGTACCTTTCGTAACTTCCAGACCGATAGACTGGGCATCGCTTATTGATTTGGATAATGGCAGATAAACGCTTTCCAAAACTATAACATCGTTCAGTTTCAGGGTATTTAAACGAGCAGAATTTTTAGCAGTCGCCACCGAAGCGTCATAAGCAAGTTCAACGGTTTGCCATAATCCCGGGGCTTTTGAAGCATTTTGAACTGGAAACTGTCCAATGTAGCCACTGGTCATAGCACTTGTTTCCAATTGTTTGTTATCGGCTAGTCGAACACGCTGGCCGCCTGGAAGTAGCACATTTCCTTCTGCTCCTGGTGAAAGCATAAATTCAGCATAAAACCGCAAATCTTTGGCCTTTACTTTTGTGGTAATGGCAGCACCCGTTGTTCCTACAAGGATGCCCTCACCGTTGGTGGTTTTAGCGGTTTCTGATTTTACCGGATGCATGGAGATATTTCCTTTAACAGACCAGTTGGAACCGGCATTCTCGAAGGAACTCAGGTCTTTTAAAGTAATGGGAGAATAGTTTCCTTTTCCTGTTTGGGCTGTAACCGCGAGGGGAAAAGCAAGGAGGAAAAGACAGAGTTTTGGGATGGTTAAACGCATTTTAAATATTAAGTGTAATGTTCACATTTAAAAAGCGAAGTTCGGGTTTTTTTCTACTAATATATTATGATTTATTATAAATTTTTTTAACAGGAAAATTATTAAACGCGAAATGGGAGGATTGATATTTTTCAATTGCCCGTACCTGTTGCCCTTTACCGTAAAGCGATCGAAGTTTTATACGAAGGGCGCAAAGGATAAGAAAATTTAACGGTTGTAAAAGAATAGTGTACAAAAAACCTTTGTTGTTCTTTGTATGCTTCGTGGTTATTTTTTTCAGCAGCACAAATCGTCCATTTTTTCTCCATCACTCAGCTTAAAATAATAACTTTGAAAAATTGATTCTGAAAATAAATGATCTCCTTCCGTCATGAAGTTTTTTTTGAGGTAGCCAATCATCTGAGCTTCACAAAAGCAAGTCAGGTACTTAATCTGAGCCAGCCTGCCATTAGCCGGCACATTAAATCTTTGGAGGAACAATACAAAACCAGCTTATTTGAGCGTGTTGGAAACGCAGTAAAGTTGACTTTGCCCGGAAATTTGCTGCTCGATCATTTACGGCAGGCGAAGGAAGTGCAGATCCGTTTGTCTTATGCATTAAGCACACATCAGGATGAGTATAACGCAAAAGGAGAATTGCGGCTGGGGGCCAGCACAACCGTAGCCTTGTATATCATTCCGGAAATTTTATCGGCTTTTCGTCAACGATACCCCAATGTCAGAATAACGCTTTTGAACCGGAATTCTGAAAACGTCCTGAAAGCTTTGGGAAATAATGAAATCGATCTGGGCATTATTGAAGGGCAGACAAAAACAACATCGGTAAGTTACCGGTATTTTCTTTCCGATGAAGTAATTGCCGTTTGCTCTCCCAAAAGCGAACTCTGGTATCGGGAATCTATCAATTTGGAAGAATTGAAAAATTATCCGGTCGCATTAAGAGAACGAGGTTCAGGGACGCTGGATTCTGTTAAGGCCGCATTGGCTGAGGTTAATATGAAAATTGCAGACCTTAAAAACAATATATCTTTGGGAGGAACTGAGGCTTTAAAAAACTTTCTTCTGGTTGATAACTGCCTTGGATTTTTACCATTGCGGTCTGTCCGGAAAGAACTGGCGTCAGGAACTTTAAAGCAGGTTTTTATTGAAGGGCTGCATGTGCAAAGACAGTTTTATTTTATTCAGCGGCATGGTTCTGAGAGCGATCCTTTCGGACAGGCATTTGTACGATTTGCCTTGCAAGGTCATAACAACATGTTATAGTGTATATTCAAATAGCATTGGTTTAGCTATGATCGAACTTCTACTTTTGATAAAAATAATGTCAAAAGCATGGAAAATACGATGACCCTGACCTCGCATGTGACCCACCTTGAATGTGCAATAAGTAAGAAGAAATTTGATCACCGGCAAGTACAAACTTTTTGCTCCAATGATGCAGAAGGTTGGAAAGCGCCACTATTTGCCAAATATGATTTTTCTCAATATGTTGATAAAGATGTTCTCTTAGACCGGGAATCTTCCTTGTGGCGATATTTTGAATTTTTACCCGTTCTTGATCCTGCAAATATCGTCACCCTCGGCGAAGGAATGACCCCACTTTTGCATCTGGAAAATCTTGCCAAAGAATTCGGGATCAATAAATTATTATTAAAAGACGAATCCCTAAATCCTACCGGATCTTTCAAAGCGCGCGGCCAGGCTGTTGCGGTTTCTAAAATGAAAGAATTGGGTATTAAACAATGTATCGTACCCACTGCCGGAAATGCCGGTGGCGCTTTGGCTGCATACGGAGCAAAGGCAAATATTGAAGTTACCGTCGTGATGCCACGTTTGACACCTGAAATTTTCAAACAGGAATGCAGATATTTTGGTGCTGAGCTAATTTTAGTAGATGGATTGATTAACGACTGTGGCAAACTCGTTGCTGAAATGAAAGCTGAAAATGGCTATTTTGATGTTTCTACAATGAAAGAACCCTACCGTCTTGAAGGAAAGAAAACGATGGGTTTTGAAATTGCAGAACAAATGAAGTGGGATTTACCAGATGTGATTTTTTATCCAACCGGTGGCGGTACAGGATTGATCGGCCTTTGGAAAGCATTTGAAGAAATGAAACAAGCCGGCTGGATCACAGGAAAATTTCCAAGACTGATAGCGGTTCAAACTGAAAATTGTCAGCCGATTGTCTGGTCCTATGAAGGCAAGCATAAAAATGCCTCAGCCTACCAGGCTAAACCGTCGATGGCGAATGGTTTGGCTGTTCCATCTCCTTTTGCAGAAAGACAAATTTTAGAAATCCTGAAAGAATCCAACGGATTTGCTATTTCGGTAAGTGAGCAGGAATTGCTTGACGGTGTTAAAACTTTGTCAAAAAGAGAAGGGTTGTTTGTAGCACCAGAAGGTGGTGCTTTAATACCTGCGATGAAAAAAGCGATTGAAAATAAATGGGTTAGCCCCGACGAAACGATTTTATTACTAAATACAGGAAGCGGCTACAAATACGCCGAGAACCTTCAATAATATTACTATTCCTAAAACCTGCCTTTTTTTAATAAAAGTTGAGGGTTGAAAGTTAACAGTGCAATGGCACTTTCAACTTTCAACCCTCAACTTTTTAACTTTTATCTACGTAAGGTTATTTCAAAATCCACATAACCCCATTAATATCATCATTACCTGCAAACTGGCTGGTCAAAGCTGCTTTGTAGTTAACGGTGTTTGCAGTTCTTTCCGTACTGATATACTGGAAGCGTTTCGCGATACGCTCACTATTTCCGGTACCAGGACCTGTTGTGAAATTAGGAACACCAGTGCGGCGGTAAGTGAAATATGACTCCAAACCGGAATGGCGGAACAGGGCCAGATAGCGCTGGTTCAAAATTTCTGTTAAGCCCGTAGCACCTGCTGCGTATTTAACAGATGATTGAGCATAATACGTATCAAATGGCGTATTGACCGGGTAGCTGTTATAAACCGCTGTACTCCCAGGACTTCCTGAAGCGATAAAATAGGCTGTGAACGATCCTGAGGCAGGAATACCATAAGAAGACCAGGACGCCAGGATTCCGGCTTTGTAATAATCCTCAGCAGTTCCCAATGCGCCTTTTGTCGCCCATCCTCTGTTGATCGCTTCGGCAATGTTAAAACACATTTCAGGATATCCGATCTGAACACTTGGTTCGCCGGTGAAAGTCTCATAGTAATGTTTACGGTTGATAAGCGAATACTCACCAGCGTTTGCTTTTACATACATAATACCCAAATCTTCACCAGGATCAGCACCCAAAAATGCGTTGAAACTTGTAGGACTGGTACCCGCAGCAACTTTTGCCGTGGCAGGTTCGGTAGTAACAAACACACGTGGATCCATCAATTTTGTAAGCAGACCCACGTAGGTTGCGGATGAATTTTCACGTAGTGCATTAAATCCAAATGAACCTGGGTTTTCCGGATATTTGTTGGTCGGGTTGATGTAAGTATACTGAAGATTGTCATCCGTACTTGTCATCAATGGATACTTCACCGGATCAGCCAAAATTGCAGCGAACTGCGATTTTATGTTCAAGTCAGTATCGCTTTCTTTTTTACTCAGATGAACTAAGAGTCTCAAACGATATGCGTTGACCGTTTTTTGCCATTTTGCCACACTGTTTCCAAAATAAATATCACCGGCTAGGCGGGTATCAGACTGCGCCACCAACGTTCCAAGCTGTGTATTTGCTTCGTCAAGCCATTTCAGACTTTGAAGAAAAACAGTTTTCTGAGAATCATAAACCGGATTCAGGTTCGTGCCTCCTAAAAGTGCTTCCGTCATAGGAATATCTCCCATCTGAAGGCTCATTTGTGTGAAAAAATAAGCTCTGAAAAATTTACCCAACGCAGCGTAAGGATTGATTTCTGTTGTATAAAGTTTCGCTGCCTCTTCTTCCATTTTGATCACGTTTTTCAACGTAGCGTATTTGTCTTTTCCTTCTCCAAATACATACTGGTTATTTCCATAATAGTCATAATTGATCAGGAAATACTGGTCCCATTTTTCGTAATCGCCTGCCGGAGCATCATACAAATCGTTCAGAATTCCAGTCAATAGCAAAGAAGGCGGAACCGTTGTGGGCTTGTTGGAGTTTAGGTTAAGTTCATCAAAATTCCCTTCACAACCTGCCAGCAGGATCAGTGCCACAAAGGGCAATAATCGTAGATATATTAATTTTTTCATGTTAAATGCTTTTGTACTGATTAAAATAATACGTTTAGATTGAACCCGTATCTGCGCGTAGTTGGAGACTGTAATGCAGTATCAGTTCCACCTGCATTGTACTGATCAAGATCTACGTCTTTAAAGCGCTTGTCTTTATAGAAATAAATAAGGTTACGTCCAACCAGTGAAACAGTTACTTTTTTGATGAACGAATTCCCCAGGATTTTTGAAGGAATAGTATATCCAAAAGTTACTTCACGCAACTTGGCGTATGTTTTGCTCATCAAATTAGCCTCCGTTACTCCGTAATATGAACTTACCCACGATTGTACAGATTTAACGCTTGTATTTGGCGTAAACTGTAACTCGCTGTAATTCAAAATTGCACCTGTCTGTGAATCAATATTGATAGCCTGTCCGTTTGCAACAACTACACCATCTCCTACATAACTGCCTTTGTAATTAGGATCACCTGCATTTTGATCGTCCAGGTCACGTGCTACGCCAAGGGCACCTTGGATAGTTTCAATATTTCTTCCTCCACGCATGGTTTTGTTGTGCATATAATCTGCTGTTTTTCCACCAACACGTCCGTCAAACTGGAAACCAAGAGAGAAACTTTTGTAGGCAAATTTGTTGTAAACACTCCATGCAAATTTGGCATTCAAATAGCCAAGAAATTGCTGTGTTGAGTTTGCCAAAGGTGATCCTGAACTGTTATAGATCACTTTTCCATCCGTAGTTTTCAGGAATGCGCTGCTATAAAATTTATCAACACGATCGCCTTTATGGAAATATGTTTTGTAAACAGACTGTCCTTCCGGCAATTCATTATAAACTTCTTTGAAAGAACTGTAATTCACCAAAACATCCCAACTAAAATCAGCCGTTCTGATTGGCGTTCCTGTCAGCGAAATTTCATAACCTGTTTTCTTGGTTTTCAATGCGTTCAGGTAATAGTAACTATACCCTGTTGCAGAAGAAATAGGGTTTTGAAGAATTTTCGGACCGTCAAGATATTGGAAAGCAGTAAGGCTAAGCCCTAAGCGATTTTGCAAAAATTTAGCATCAACACCACCTTCAAAGTTTACACGGTTGAAAGTTTTGATGTTAGGATCGTAAATATTGCTTGTATAATAAGCAGCAGTCTGGCTGTTATATGGTTTTGCAGTTGAATAAACCGAGGAAAGTGAAAAATCCGGTCCGCCATAAGGTGATTCATAATTACTGCCATATCCCAATGGATAATCCATCAATGAATTTCCAGTCGGGCTTGCGCCAAGTGCTGTGATCGAGTTGAAAGGAGCAACACCAACCGTTGCATTTGTTGCATCACCATGAATTGCAGCGAACGATCCTCTAACTTTCAGGAAGGAAATAACTTCGGGAAGTTTGATATAATCTGAGATCGGAGAAGCAACAGAAACGCTAGGGTAGAAGTAACTGTTGTTACCGCTTGGTAAAGCAGAAGATTTGTCAACACGGCCTGTTAACGAAAGCGTAGCATATTTCCCAAAAGACGCATCCATAGAAGCATATCCGCTATAAACTCTCATTTTTGAATCAAAGCTACTTGCCTGAATTGCATTCAAAGAGTTACTGAAACTGTAAACACCTGGAACACTCAGGTAATCCGTAGAAGTAAAGCTTGAATTGTAAGTAAACAATCTGGCATTTCCACCTACAAAACCTGTAAGATTGAAGAATTTACCAATGTCATAATTGTAGTTAAACTGCGCGTCCGTATTGTTTTCAAACAAATTTCTGCGGTCTTCGCGGTAGTCACCTTTGTTTTGATCACGCCCGTAAGGGTGAGCCGAATAAGGCATTTTTTCTGTACGAAGCAAGTTGTAAGTCGTTACCTGGGTGCGGGCATTAACGTTCAAGTGATCATTGATTTTATAATTTCCTGAAACATATCCGAAAATATCCGTTTTATAATGTCCTCTGGTCCATTCTTTAACCTGGAACCATGGATTGTGATAACGCTGATATTCAGCAAAAACAGATTGTGTACCTACTTTTCCTTCCTGCCAGATTCCCTTGATATCCGGAGATTCAACATCCCAGTCGGCACCTGTCCAAACGGCCACGTTATAGATCAAACTGTTCGGGCCATAATCAACATCCGGAAAGTTTGGTGAATATTGACGGTTCAGGTTCAAATTCGCATCAATTTTCAAACGTGAAGTTGGGTTGAAAGAACCGAACATGTTGAAGTTTGTGATATTAACCGCGTTGTTTGGGATAATACTTTTCTGTGTGGAATGCGATGCAGAAAAACGCAGACTGTAATTATCACCGCTGGTACTCAAAGAAATATTATTTGTGCTTTGAAAACCCGTTTGTAAGAAACGTTGCAGGTTATTTTTACCGCGAGCCACATATGGAGTAGGCGTAATATGACCTTTCCACTGATATCCGCCTGGGTAAGTTGTTACAAACTCCTGGTTAGGATCGTATTTCCCATCGTATTGAGGAATTAACTGTCCACGGAATTTTGGTCCCCAAACATCATAGTCATTATCGTTTAACCCACCACCTTTTCCATCACCAAATGCATACAATTGGTTTTCACCACCGCCGTATTCATCCTGTGTTCTTGGAAAAGCCAGGAAACCTTTGTCGATAGCGTTTGTTGAATTGAACTCAACATTCCATCCTTTTTTCTTGTTTCCTTTTTTTGTTGTGATCAAAATGGCTCCGTATTGTGCACGGCTACCATAAAGTGCCGCTGCCGTCGGGCCTTTTAATACTGTGTAAGTTTCGATATCGTCCGGACTGATGTTCCAGGTGTCTGAGCTAATTGGCACACCGTCAACCACGTAAAGGCTGATTTCGTTACCTCTCAAAATAACCGTTGGTTTTCTCAGCATCTCAGCAGAAGGTCCAACAGACAAACCCGCCACTTTCCCGATAAGACCGGTGATCGGGTTCTGGTCACGTGCCATGGTAAGGTCTTCACCTTTAACTTCCTGTACAGCGTAACCAAGTTTTCTTGTTTCTTTTTTGATACCAAGCGCAGTAACAACAACTTCCGACAGTTCGCGGGTGTCTGTTGCCAAATCAATATTCATCATCGACTTGTTTCCTACTATGCTTTCCTGTTTCAGAAAACCAATCGCAGAGAACATAAGCGTACTTCCACCATCCGCGACAGTGATTTTGTAGTGACCATTTTCGTCGGTGTTGGTTCCTGTGGTGGTGCCTTTTAATACAATGGAAGCACCGGGGATCGGCTGGCCGTCTGATACGGATTTTACTGTCCCTTCAACCGTACGCACCTGGGCGAACAAATCCGGAACAAAACATAACTGGATCATGAGCAAAGCAATCAGGACCTGCCTCCACGGCAAGAGCATCCTGTTGCGCACGCGTAAAGATCGTTTCATAAAAGTAAAGTGGTTAAAAAGTGAAAATTTTAGGCAAAAGATTTTAGGACATAAAAAAGACTGGAAACGGCCTGAATTATGAATGCACAAACTTACTTGTATAGTATTACTTAATTATTAATGAATTATTAATAAACCAAAATACAGGTAATATTTAGATAATCAAATTATTATTTTGATATTTTTACTGTACAACAAATTAATAATGAGTGCTATATGAATATGTAGATTGTGATGTAGTCCTTAAATTAAGAGCTGTGCGTGAAAATTTTTTTCTCAGGTTATGTTTACAAATTTTGGCTAATTTGTAAAAGCATAATAATAACATGAAATTCTATAACGCAATTATTTTTGTAACTATTAGGTGATTTATTTTTTGATTTGACCGCAGATTTCGACACATTATTTTTCAAATATGAAGTATTATAAATCAATGAATTTCCGGGAGTCGGTGCAGGGCTATGAAACAGAAAAGGTTTATTCGTTATTTAAAGAAACAGGCCTGACTGTACGATGAGTACAAATCAGGCCTGTTCAAATTGTTCTTGATCTATTCTTATCAATGCGCTTCAAGCCAGTTGGCTCCGATGCCGATTCCTGTTTCCATTTTTACTTGTAGAGGAATGGCATTACGCATAAGTTCATCCACTTTTTCTTTCAGGAAATCAACTTCATCACGATGTACGTCAAATACAAGTTCATCATGAACCTGCAAGATCATGCGTGATTTTAGATTTTCATTTTTGATGAAATCGTGAATGTTAATCATCGCGACCTTGATCATGTCTGCGGCAGAGCCTTGTATTGGCGCATTGATTGCGTTTCGTTCAGCAAAACCACGGTTAGTCTGATTTCTTGAATTGATGTCCGGAAGATACCTTCTGCGTCCCAGAATGGTTTCAACATAATGCTGGTCGCGGGCATCAAAAATAACTTTGTCCATATACTGCTTCACCGCCGGAAATTCCTCAAAATATGACTTGATAATTTCGCTTGCTTCTCCTCGGGGAATTGATAAACGTTGTCCCAAACCAAAAGCAGAAATTCCGTAAATGATCCCGAAATTAACCATTTTCGCTTTTCTACGCATATCAGAAGTCACATCTGCCAAATCAACCTTGAACACCTTACTGGCCGTTGTGGCGTGAATATCTCGGCCCTGGTTAAATGCTTCAATCATACTCGCATCCTCACTGAACGCTGCCATTATACGTAATTCAATTTGCGAGTAATCCGCTGACAGAATTTGAAAATCATCATTATCAGGAATAAATGCTTTTCTGATTTCCCTTCCTCTTGGTGTGCGGATAGGAATGTTCTGAAGGTTGGGGTTGGTCGAACTTAATCGTCCGGTGGCGGCAACTGCCTGGTTATATGACGTATGAATTCTTCCCGTACGCGGACTCACCAATGTCGGCAATGCGTCCACGTATGTCGATTTTAACTTTTGCAATTCCCGGTAATCCAGAATTTTCCTGGCAATTTCAAACTGACCTTCCAGTTCGGACAAGATTTCTTCTCCGGTGGCATATTGACCCGTTTTGGTTTTTTTCGGTTTGTCAATCAGTTTCATTTTATCAAACAAAACTTCACCCAATTGTTTTGGGGAACCAATATTGAATGACTGACCCGCAATTTCAAAAATCTCGGATTCTGTTTTTCGCAGATCACCTTCCAAAACCAGTGACATATCGGCCAGTGCACTAATATCAAGTCTCACACCCGTATTTTCCATCGCTGCCAAAACCTGAACAAGAGGCATCTCAACGTTTTGGAATAACTTTTCTGCGTTATATTTTGGAAGTTCTTTAACGAAAATGTTGTTAAGCTGTAAGGTAATATCCGCATCTTCACCTGCATATTGCGTTGCCTCCGGAATGGCTACATCACGCATATTTCCCTGTTTAACCCCTTTTTTGCCGATTAAAGAAGTAATGGAAACAGGTGTATAATTCAGGTAAGTCTCGGCCAGAATATCCATTCCGTGACGTTTGTCAGGTTCCAGCAGATAATGGGCGATCATCGTATCCTGCAACTTTCCTTTTACTTCAATACCATAATTTTTTAGTACCAGTATATCGTATTTTACATTCTGGGCAATTTTCTCAATATTTTCATTTTCAAAAACTTCCCTGAAATATTCTACAATTTCCTGAGCAATCACCTTATCAGCCGGAACCGGAATATAAAAAGCTTCTCCCGGCAGATATGCAAATGATAATCCAACCAGTTCAGCATCAATAGTTTCCAGTGCAGTTGTTTCAGTATCGAAACAAAAAGCAGATTGCAGGCTCAGATAATGCGCCAGACTTTTTAAGGTTTCAGGTGTATCAACGGTGTGGTATCTGTGAAAACTATTATCGATCGTTTTTTTAGCTAGAAGCGGTATATCCGATTCTTCTCCCTCAAAATTATCTGATGCGGAAGATTCGAAATTTGAAATATCGCTGTTTTGTTGCGTGGGAACAGTTTCTGCCACCGCATTGCCAAACAGATCATATTGACCTTTTTTATCAGCAGTTTTAGTTGGCTGCGCAGGAGTGGCGACGGAGGAACTGTCAGGTCCCAGGATACGGTTACGGAGTGTTTTAAATTCCAGTTCATCAAACAAGGCGTTGACTTTATCACGATTTGCGGAGCAAATTGTCAGATCTTCTGCATCAAATGGAACGGGAACCTGAATATCAATTGTGGCAAGTCTTTTACTTAAAAGTGCTTGTGCGCCATGCTCACGAATCTTTTCTCCAAGCTTTCCTTTTATTTCGTCAGCGTGAACCAACAGGTTTTCAATGGTATCATATTCAGCAATCAGCTTCTGCGCTGTTTTTTCGCCGACGCCAGGAATTCCCGGAATATTATCGACCGCGTCGCCCATCAATCCAAGCATATCGATAACCTGGTCGATGCGTTTGATTTGCCAGCGTTCCAATATTTCGTTGATCCCAAGTTTTTCCGCGCCCTTGCCCATGAACGCAGGCTTGTATATATGTACATGCTCCTCCACAAGCTGACCAAAATCCTTGTCCGGCGTCATCATAAAGACTTCAAAATTTGCTTTGGAAGCTTCCTTGGCGATGGTGCCAATAATATCGTCAGCCTCAAAACCATCCAGAATCAAAATTGGAATACACATAGCTTCCAGCAATTTCTTGACATAAGGTATGGCGACACCAATATCTTCCGGCTGCGCCTCACGTTGTGCTTTATAAGCAGGATATTCAATATGCCGGAAAGTTGGGGCGGAAGTATCAAAAGCTACACCGATATGCGTCGGTTTTTCCTTTTGCAAAACTTCCAGAAGCGTATTGGTAAAACCAAATACTGCACTGGTATTCAACCCTTTCGAAGTAATTCTGGGTGCTTTGATAAAGGCAAAATGTGCACGGTAAATCAACGCCATGGCGTCGAGCAAAAATAGCTTCTGGGTGGGTTTCTCCATAAGATTTCTTTATAAACGAAAATCAAAGATAATGTAACGCCGGTTATTTTATGACTTCCTTACCTAAATGCAGTTCAAATTTTGCTTATGATTCTGCAAATTGGCATCTTCGCTTTAATTTTTAGGCAAGACTTATCCGTTATCAGAGAAAAATGAAAGCAATGAAAAAACAAATTACGTTAGCAATCTTATGTTTGGGTGTGGTGATGATGCAGGCTTGCAAGGGGCCGGAAGGACCAGCAGGACCGGCGGGTGTGGGGACGACAGGTGCCACGGGAGCAACAGGAGCAACCGGACCGGCGGGAACGGCCAATGTATTTTATTCAAGCTGGGCAGCTGCCGGCGCATGGACAGGAATTAATTTTAACAGCGTTCAACGTTCATATATTGACATACCGGTTGCACGCATTACACAGGATATTCTGGATAAAGGTGTCGTACTGGTTTATGCAAAACTAAATCTTGGAGATACGCAGATCCGCCAGCTTCCGGTTACTGTGAAATCCGGTTTTACCGAGGAATTAATTGATTTTTCTCTGGCTTTGAATACGCTTAGAATCTGGTCTACGCCATTTGACGGAAATGCACAACCTTCTGCAACATACCAGTTTCGTTATGTGGTAATCCCTGGCGGCCAGGCAATACGTATGCAGAGTTATGAAAATCTGTCTTACGAAGATGCTGTAAAAATGTTTAACATTCAGGATTAAAACTGGGTAAATGTAAGCACAAGATTTGCTGAAAATATAAAAGCTGCCGTTCGTATCATCAGGACCGGCAGCTTTCTTTTTTGTTTTTAACCTCAGATTATTATGCAAAAACGAATTTTTTTACTGATTTTCGCCGTTATCTTTTTTTCGTGTAACCATAGTAAAGAAGTGAATCAAACATATAAATGGCCTGATGTTAAACCTCCTGTTGCAGATCAAAAACCGCATGAAACCGGAATGCACGGAGATAAAAGAATTGACGAGTATTACTGGATGGCCGATTTTTTTACCGAAGGTCCTGACAGTGATAAAGTAGTGGATTATTTAAAAGCTGAAAATGCGTACACCGATACGATGATGGCTGCCACAAAGCAGTTTCAGACAAATCTGTTTGCTGAAATGAAAGGCAGGATCAAAGAAAAGGATGAGTCAGTTCCGGTTTTCAAAAATGGTTTTTTCTATTATACCCGTAGTGAAGAAGGGGAGCAGTATTTTAAATATTGTCGTAAAAAAGGAAGTCTGGAAGCTGCTGAGGAAATTTTGCTTGATGTGGATGCCATGGCTAAAAACCATCCTTATTATTCTGCGTCCGGTTTTAGTATCAGTCCGGATAACAAACTTTTGGCTTATGGCGTTGATACAGTTTCAAGGCGGCAGTATACGATTTACATAAAAAATCTGGAAACCGGCGAGACTTTGAAGGATGCGATATTTCCTACAAGCGGAGGTTCTGTCTGGGGGAATGATAATAAGACGTTGTTTTATACGGCCACAAATCCAAAGACATTGTTGAGCGAAGAAATTAAAAGACACACGCTTGGTGATGATGATAAAAAGGATGTGGTTGTCTACAAGGAACTGGACAATAGCAATTACATTGGCGTAGGGAAAACCAAATCCGGGAAATATATTATCATCGGCTCCTCCGCAACGGTTTCATCGGAATACAGGATTCTAGAAGCGGATAAGCCAGAAGGGGATTTTGAAATTTTTCAGCCAAGAATGAAGGATGTGCTTTATGATATTGATCATCAGAATGATAAGTTCCTGATCGTCACCAATAAAGATGCACTTAATTTTAAACTGATGGAAACGCCGCTGAACAAAACCGGCGTGGAAAATTGGAAAGAGGTTATTCCAACCAGTAAGGACGTTTTGATTGAAGGCGTTGAAGTATTTAAAAAATTCACTGTTGTAACCGAACGGAAAAACGGTCTTTTACAATTAAGAACAAGAAATATAGAAGCAAATTCTGAATACTATGTTGATTTTGGTGAACCTGCCTATGCCGCTTATATTGGTTCAAACCCGGAATATAATTCTGAAACGCTAAGATATTATTACACATCGCTCACCACGCCTGGTTCTACTTATGACTATGGTATGGTTTCAAAAGAGAAACAATTACTGAAACGCCAGGAGGTTGTGGGAGGCTATGATCCGGAAAAGTATCTTACTGAAAGGTTGTACGCAACTTCTCACGACGGACTTAAAATCCCGGTTTCTCTGGTCTATAAAAAAGGTACAAAACTGGATGGAAATGCTCCAATGCTGCTGTATGCTTATGGCTCCTATGGAAATAGTATGGATGCCGGTTTTAGCACGAACCGTCTTAGTCTGCTAAACCGCGGGTTTATTTTTGCTATTGCTCATGTTCGCGGTGGACAGGAAATGGGGCGTCAATGGTATGAGGATGGAAAATTGTTCAAAAAGAAAAATACGTTCACTGATTTTATCGATTGCGCTGAATTTTTGATCAAACAAAATTATACTTCCACGGCACATTTATATGCAGAGGGTGGAAGTGCAGGCGGTTTATTGATGGGCGCAATTTCAAATATGCGTCCTGATTTATGGAACGGGATAATTGCCGATGTTCCCTTTGTCGACGTCGTTACGACGATGCTTGATGAAAGCATTCCATTGACTACCAATGAGTTTGACGAATGGGGGAATCCTAAAAACAAAGACTCGTATGACTACATGAAATCATATTCGCCCTATGATAATGTTGAAAGAAAGGAATATCCAAACATGCTGGTTACAACCGGACTTCATGACAGTCAGGTTCAGTATTTTGAGCCAGCCAAATGGGTAGCGCGTTTAAGAACGCACAAAACGGATAAGAATATTTTATTATTGCAGACGAATATGGAAGCTGGTCATGGCGGCGCTTCGGGAAGGTTTGAATATCTGAAAGAAGTTGCGCTTCAATATGCATTTCTGTTTGCACTTGAAGGCATTGACAAGTAAAAAATAGTTGCCGGAATTCTATGATTCTGGCAACTATTAAACAATTCCGCCTCTTTTCTCTTTAACTTGTTCTAATAAGTTATTCAAAATCAGCTCCAAATCTTTTTTAAGAAGACTGTCAGTTAAAGCTCCTTCCCCATTGATCTTTTGTTTAATATTCGGAATTGATAAGAGTGACTTTTCATTTTTATAGGTACCAAGTGCCGTGAGCGTTAGTATCAGCGAAGCAAGTGCCTTGTCACCACCTGTATTCAGGGGAGAGGCACTGATGGCGGCAACAGGTTTGTCGTTAAATTCACCCGTCGAAACTGTCCAGTCCAACGCATTTTTTAGCACTCCGGGGATACCAAATGCATACTCGGGTGTACAAAAAATAACTCCATCTGCCTCTTTAACTTTCTTTCTGAAAAGTGCAACTTTTTCATTATCCATATCAACACCCGGATTGAAATGGGGAAAGGTATCAAGACCTTCAAATATTTGAAAATCAACAGAATCATCAGTCATTTCGCCAATTGACTTTAAAATATTGGTATTTGCAGAATTTACCCGCAAACTGCCTGAAATGGCCAATATCTGAATATTTTTCATGTTTTCTAAAATTGATAATTTATCTATCAGCGTTCAGATTATTCAATTCTGACATTAAACTCTGCATATCCTGATTAATGGAACGGATAGTTGATTGTAGCTGATTTAGCATAGTTGCTCTGGTATGCAGATTATCTGCATCATAAATTCCTCCGTTTTTAAACAAAAGATTAACCGTCGAGCTATCAATATTCTGATCAAGCTCAAATTTATTCCAACGATTTTTTATGGTTTGAACGAGTGGTTCCTGCTTGCTATTGCTGAACCTTTTTTCTTTCAGCATATACCATATAAACGGCGGATAAATGCTTGACTTTTCAGGCGCAAACCAAATGTCTTCAAGTACGTTACGGTCGTGGGTATAGCTTATTTTTCTGCCATGCGGTTTTATGGTCATCACAGCCAGTCCGGCCGAAATAACACCTCCTCCAATGGTAATACCATTTTGCAGACTGTTATTGCTCACTAAGACAGCAGCTACGGTGGCAAGCGCACCAATCACGATAGATGCACCCGTTAAACGAGCCGTTTTTTTATCATTAAGATCATCCAGATAACCTGCAAAAAGATCAGCGCGTTCTCCTTCACAATCCAGTTCTGCTGCGATTCCGGAAATTTCAGTTGTCAGTAAATGGAGATGATTCTGGATTTTATTACTGATCTCTAAACGACGTACGCGTCCATTCAATGTTGTGTCCTTTTTGATTACGATCAGCCTATTAATCAACGAAAGTGTTCCCGTCGCATTAGCCATTAAAATATCGTGTTCAGACAATTTTCCGGATAAATTTGTGCTGTTTGCTAGTATTGAATCTGCATTTTCGAATGGAATAAACTCAGGATTGTAGGTATATACCGTTGTCGGCGCACAATATTGGCTTGAAACATTTAATTTTAAGTGACTGGTGATGTCCGCATTACGGCAAGAGATAAATTGCGGTGCACCAAATAATATAAAAAAGGCTACCAATAAATTTTTTTTCATACCAAATAGATCAGGTGTTCAGTTTTCAATATAATACTTCGATATTGAATTTGAAATCAGAGAGATTTCAGCTTTATCACAAACGCTCAAAGGGCTGGGAGAAATTACTTGAAGAGCAGATTGTTTTTTAATGATTAAGCAAATAGGCGGATTATCCTCAGTCATTAGAACTCAGGAAATCTTTAAATGACTGGATATTTTACAAATGTTTTTTTTCAACAATTCTGTCAGACTTTCCGGTTGTATAATCTCCCCATATTCGGCAAACATCATAAACCATCGTGAAAATCCATCCATATAGGCACTCAGAAATGTCATTTCTATTTTATCACCCTGACGTTTTTCCGAAATAAAACCATAATAATATTTCTGGTTTTGTATGTATGGTAGAATATGCCTTTCCACTTTAATGATGATCGTTTCGAGATTTTCATATTGCGGCACCTTGGCCAGATATTCTTTTAAAGAAGCGTGTTTCTGGCTGAAAGTTTTTTCGGTCAATTCTATATGATGAATCCTGTCTGTCCTGAAATTCCGGTAACTGTTTCTCAGCAAACAGTATGCGATTACATACCAGTAATTGTTTTCATGATATATGCCGACAGGTTCAATCGTTCTTTCCGTTGTCTCATCTGATGCAAAAGTGAGGTAATTAATTTTTGCGACTTTCTTCTCGGAGACGCTTTTTAGCAGAATTTCCAGCGTATTATTCAGTGTAGGATTGAAGAGTGTGTACTGTTGCCTGATTTCAATATGCTGTTCCATATCTTCAACCATATCTTTTTCAGTACTTTTCAAAACCGCCTTAACCTTAAACATGGCCGACTGATAATGTGATTTCGTGGAAGGGTCTGTAAACTTTTCCATCAGTTTTTCGGCTGTAATAAAAGTCCGGGCCTCTTCCTTTGTAAACATTACGGGAGGCAAACGGTAACCTTCCATGATAGACTAACCAATGCCGGCTTCGCCAATAATAGGCACTCCGGCTTCCGCCAGCGTGTTCATATCCCTGTAAACGGTCCGAAGACTAATTTCAAACCGATCTGCCAGATCCTGGGCTTTTACAATTTTTCTGGATTGCAGCTGAATTAATATAGCAGTGATGCGGTCGAAACGATTCATAGGAGAGTTGGGACAAAAGTTATTTATGCCGCTAAATTAGTCAGATTAAACGCTTCTGATACTAATTCAAAAGAACGTTTTCTGGACTCAAAACTATCAGTCATGGTCGAAATAACAATTTCATCAACTTCAAAATCGCTTGCAAGTTTTGTAAGTTGTTCTTTTACAAAATCTTGTGTACCCGAAATGATCCTGCCGCTATTGTATTTTAACCGTTCGAGTTCACCAGCTGTAAAGCGATAATTTTTCACGACTTCCGGATTAGGAAACGGGCCCGATTTTCCTTTTTCAAATTCAATCAAAATGTAGTCCTGCATTTTCCGCATAGCCAGTGCCTGCTCTTCTGTTTCCCCACAAATGACAAAAATGGAAAGGATAGCAACCGGTGTTTCAAACTGTGCAGATGGTTTGAAGTTTTTACGATAGGTTTCCACCACATCAGGGCCAACAAAACCATTGATGAATTTGGCAACTGCCAGCCCCATTCCAAACCTGGCAGCAATTTTACTGCTTCCTCCGCTCGAACTTAAAATCCATTGCATAGGAGTTGTCACAGATTGCGGCGTAGCATAAATAAATCCTCTTTCAGTTCCGGCGGTATCACCAAAAAAGTGCTGCAAATGCTCCAGTTGCCGCAAATAGCTTGATTCGCTAAAATCATTTGAGGGATTTAGAAGTGTGGAAGTAATGCGATCAGTGCCTGGAGCACGCCCCATACCTAAATCAATCCGGCCCGGAAAAAGTGTTTCAAGCATCCTGAAATTTTCTGCAACTTTTAAAGCACTATGATTAGGAAGCATAATTCCGCCTGAACCAATCCGGATGCGACTGGTTTCATCCGCCAGTTTTACCATCAAAACCTCTGGCGTAGAGCCCGCGATGAAGGTTGAATTGTGATGCTCAGATATCCAGAAACGGCTATATCCAAGTTGTTCAGCAAGTTTTGCTGTTTCTATTGTTTCGAGAATCGCTTCGCGTACATTATTTTCGTGTCGAACCACAGACTGGTCAAGTACGCCAATTTTAATATTTTCCATGGTGATTTTCTTTTTTATCAGAACATCACCATGGCCGTTTATATTCCTGAAAAAAGGAAAATCTTGAATATTAGTTTGTCAGCAGATTATGGCAACTGAAAATGAGGATTGTAAATCAGGCCGATGACATTGTCCCAGGCATCTTTTACAGAAGCAACCATAATTTCTCCGCCAACATTTGTCGGTTCTTCATGAACCGTTGCGCCGGCTTCAACAAACCTGTTAAATTCCTTCTCAATATCATTAACTCCCCAATACATAATCACATTTTCGGTTTTTTCCTTTTCAGAATTTTCTTCCGGTTGTAGCCCAAGTTCATAACCTGAAATATTAAAACCAACATAAAACGGCTCATCAAAATAAGGGTTTGTCTGAAAAACCTTTGCATACCAATCTTTTGCCGCGTCGACATCACTGACCTTATAAATTGCTGTTCTTAACCCTAAAATTGATGATTGCATAAATTGTGATATTTTTTTAAGTTTTGACTTAAAGATAGAGGATTGATTAAAACTTAATCATCAATTTCAATAATTATAACTGATCAATACGAGCAGATTATACGATTCATTTCGCTATTGAAAGTCAATAATTGCTGGCAAAAAACACCTGAATCTGATATAAATTATTTCAGACGGATTGGAATAACAGTGGATTTTCCCTGAATTTCAAACGCGGCCTCTTCGAAATTCGCGGCCCGTGTTAGAGGAAATACATTATTGGAAAAACCATATTTTTCTTTTGGAATTCCTAAAAAATTAAGATCAATTTTACCATTGTTGTTTTCATCCAGGAAAATAGAAATACCATATTTCCCGTCAGGTATTTCATCAAATGGTATACTGATTTCGGTTAAATTTTTTACGTCAATTTCCTTCGAGAAATCAGGATCTTGTCCAGGAAATGATTCGGCAGTGCTATACCATGCAATGAAAAGTCGGCCTGTTTTATTTTGCAAATTACTTACGAGCACAGTTTGCTTACTGTTGACATTAATAAATAATGAAGAGAAAAGTAATATTGCGAAGTTGGCAGTGTGAACAATTTTCATTTATGAGTAATTTAAAGCGAATAATATGTATTTAATATTGCAAAAAACCATACCCAGCCTATAAGGAAAAGCTGCATTGGTATCCGGAACCAAAGATATTTCAGTCCATTACCGTCAAACGTACCTTTTTGATAATCAAGATGATGAATGGCCGCATAAATATTTGCGGGAAGTATGGCTATTAAAAAAAGTATTAAAAAAACTCCCGAGGAAAAACGTAATTGGGGTAACAATAGTGCAAGTCCGGCCAGAATCTCCAAAATTCCGGTAATAAAAACAAGCTCTTTTTTTAAAGGAATAAATGATGGAATCATCTTGGCCATACCTTCCGGAAATTTAAAATGCCCGATCGCGGTAAATAAGAGCATAATACACAGGGCAATATTTCCACTGAAAAGCAAGTTGGGATCCCCTGAAATTATCTCAAACAAACCGCAACTAAGTGCAAAGGAAATAAGAAGTACAAGCAATACGATCATTTTCTTGCGAAGTTGGTTTTTGTAAAGAAACTTGGATATATCTAATTTAATGGACCATTCATTGAAAAATTAATCTATGATACGCATCGATATTATCTTAGCAGGTTGTTTTAGTTTTTGATTATCTTCCCCAATTCCTGTTTCTTTGGTCTGAATCTTTTTAACAACATCTATTCCGGTAATCACCTCTCCAAAAGCCGCAAAACCCTGACCATCCGGATTCCTTTTTCCTCCAAAATCAAGTTCTGGCTGATCATTTATACAGATAAAAAATTCTGAGCCCGCTGACCCAGGGGCATTCCTTGCCATGGATAATGTTCCGTTTAAATGTTTCAGTCCGGTAATGTTGGTAGATTCATGCCTGATTCTCGGGAAGTTTTTAGTAGAATCATCGCCAAGCCCACCCTGAATTACTTCAATTTTAATCTTTTTATCAGCCTGATTATCCATTCTGACGACACGGTAAAATGTTGCCCCGTCATATCGGTTTGCATTCACATATTTAAGAAAATTACTGACGGTTATTGGTGCTTTTTCCGGATTTAGTTGAATAACAATATCTCCAATTTCTGTCTTGACCAAAACTTTTTGAGCAAACGCAAAAGAAGTTGAAAACAACAACGCTGACAGAAGAAGTAAGATTTTTACTTTGAAACTTTTCATTCTTTATCAATTTTTGTTTCATGCAAGAAATACAAAATTTCATCACAATCGGTGGATATTCTGATATTTTTTGGATGAATAATTCTTTCCTATAATCTGCTTATATTATTGAGCAAATAAGCTAATACCTCGTTACTTTTACAAAATAGTAATACAGCGAAAATATTAATATGAATTACCCCTTTATTGCGCAACAAACCAGTATTTCTGAAAAACAAGTTCGTAATACCATACAATTATTTGATGAAGGTGCAACACTTCCTTTTATTTCCAGATACCGGAAAGAGGCGACCGGCGGACTGGATGAAGTGCAGATCGGAGCAATAAAAGATGCTTACCAAAAACAACAGGAAGTTGAAAAACGAAGGGAAGCAATCCTGAAAAATATAGAAGAACAAGGAAAGTTGACTCCGGAGCTTAAAAAACAAATTTCAGGCGTTTTTTCGCTTGTCGAATTGGAGGATCTTTATTTACCCTACAAACAAAAGAGAAAAACCCGCGCTTCCATGGCGATCGAAAAAGGTCTGGAACCGTTGGCTAAGCTGATTTTTGAAGGTCGGGAACCGGATCCTGAAAGAAAGGCATTATCCTATTTGAACGATCAGGTCGAAAGTACGGATGATGCTTTGCAGGGTGCCCGCGATATCATGGCTGAGTGGATCAGTGAAAATCAGGATGCACGTAGTCGCGTTCGATCTGTTTTTCAGCGTAGTGCGGTAATCACTTCAAAAGTCAAAAAAAAGAAAGAGGAAGAAGGTGCAAAGTATCGCGATTACTTTGAATTTTCGGAGCCACTTTCCAGAATTCCCTCGCATCGATTGTTAGCGTTGAGAAGGGGAGAAGAAGAAGGTTTTTTGAGTGTTGATATTTCACCAGACGAAGACCAGGCCCTCAGTAATCTTGACAGGATTTTTGTGAAAGGTTTACCGGGAAGTAAGGATCAGATAGAAACCGCCATTCGTGATAGTTACAAAAGATTGCTCAAACCAGGAATTGAGACAGAATTTACAAATATTTCCAAGGAAAGAGCAGACCAGTATGCTATCCAGATTTTTACTGAAAATCTTCGGCAGTTATTGCTCGCTTCTCCGCTTGGACAAAAAAATGTTCTGGCCATCGATCCGGGTTATCGTACGGGATGCAAGGTTGTAGTTTTGGACAGCCAGGGAAATCTGCTATCGGACAAAGTAATCTATCCATTTGACAAATCCAATGAAGCAAATGCCACTTTATCTGATCTGATTCAGAAATTTAAAATTGAAGCGATAGCTGTTGGTAACGGAACGGCTGGCCGGGAGACAGAAGATTTTGTCAAAAAACTTTTGACCTCAATGAAAATGTCGGATGAGATCGGTTTATTCAGTGTCAGCGAACAGGGTGCATCTATTTATTCAGCGTCGGATGTGGCGCGGGAAGAATTTCCGGATAAGGATGTTACGGTTCGTGGCTCGGTTTCTATCGGCCGCCGTTTGATGGACCCGCTGGCGGAATTAGTAAAAATTGATCCGAAGTCAATTGGCGTTGGCCAGTACCAACACGATGTTGACCAAAAAGCATTGAAGAATGCTTTGGATGTAGTCGTAGAAAGCTGCGTAAATTCCGTAGGCGTAAATCTCAACACGGCAAGTAAGCATTTATTGCGCTATGTTTCGGGTCTGGGACCCGCTCTGGCGCAGAATATCGTGGATTTCAGGTCAAAAAACGGAGATTTCAAATCACGTCAGCAACTTTTAAAAGTGCCAAAGTTAGGAGCAAAAGCTTTTGAGCAAGCCGCCGGGTTTCTTCGTATCGAAAATGGAGCTAATCCATTGGATAATAGTGCAGTACATCCGGAAAGTTATCCAATTGTTGAGCGTATGGCCAAAGATGTTGGTGCTACGGTGAAAGATCTGGTTCAGAAACCGGAATTACGCAAAGAAATCAATCCGTCGAAGTATGTATCTGACGCCGTGGGACTTCCGACGTTAAAAGATATTTTACAGGAACTCGAAAAACCATCTCGCGATCCGAGAACGCCGGTAAAAAAGTTTGAATTTGATAGTTCTGTTAGAAAACCGGATGATCTTCGCGTTGGTATGATACTTCCGGGAATTGTTACCAACATAACTGCTTTTGGTGCTTTTGTAGATATAGGTGTGAAACAGGATGGGCTGGTTCATTTGTCTCAATTGGCCGATCGTTACGTCAAAGATCCAAATGAAGTTGTCAGGCTACAACAAATTGTAACAGTGAAAGTGACGGAGGTTGATTTGGGGAGAAAAAGAATAGCACTTAGTATGAAAGGTGTGAATTGACCAGCAACAATCCAATAGAATTTGTTTATGCTGTCAAAACGATTAAATAGTGATATTTCAAAAATCAGGGCACGGTTTTTACTTTTTGATTAAAACTCAAAACTATATTTTCAGACTTATTTCATGCAAGAATTATATTTTACCCAACAGCTACCCATTTCTCTGGATGAAGCCTGGCAGTTTTTTTCAAATCCTGTAAACCTGAAAGAAATAACGCCGCCACATATGGACTTTGTTGTAACATCGAAACATCATGGAGAACAAATGTACGCTGGACAAATCATCCGTTATACTGTCAAACCGGTTTTGGGAATTCCTTTAAAATGGTGTACAGAAATTACGCACGTAGAAGATAGAAAATATTTTATCGATGAGCAGCGATTTGGCCCCTATGCATTTTGGCACCATCAGCATCATTTCACCGAAGTGGAGGGTGGTGTTTTAATGGAAGATATCTTAAACTACAAAATGCCACTATGGTTCCTGGGTGATATTGTAGATTCTGTTTTTGTCAATAATGAAGTGAAGGGAATTTTTAGTTACAGAAAGAAGATATTGACCGAGCGCTTTGGTTCCTGAAAATTGAATGGCTTTATTAAATGTAAAAAACCAGGTTCGGAATTATTCCCGAAACTGGTTTTTTTATTATATATCAAAAGTTATACTGAACACGGCCGGTAAAAACATTGTCTTTTACATCTTCCGTAAAACCGGCCAAACCTGATTTTTCGTTTTTGACAAAGTCATAATAAAATGTAAATTTCAGAGATTCATTGGCGCGGTAAACATAACCGACTCCAAGCGTATTGTAGCGCAAATCGGCTTTGCTGAAACCTTTCGCTGCGGTTATATCTTTGCCAGAAATTTTTCTGTTGGGATCATACCAGTCATATTTTATCACAATTTCGTGATCAACACTATTGAGATTTTGAAGAAAATAAAAATAAGCTCCGTCAAAACTCCTGGTGTATAAAGGGCCCATTATGCCATTGGTTGCAGGATATGTCCCTGGCGTTTCGCTGCTAAAAGCCGTAGCAGTTTGCTTTCCTGTAATGTATTCTGCCCGAAATTCAGTTTGTCCGCGCTTGTTAGGGATCACAAACTGAACGTCAGCACCGCCATAGTTTCTTGGAGCAGCCTTGCCGAAATTACTTTTAGAACTGTCACGAACCATCTCATACGTGTCGTTTTTTCTATGAACTTTATACAGAACATCAGACTGACTGGTTATCCCGCCGGCATATCCCGAAACAGCAGCAGAAATTAAGACAGGAGAAGCAGGATTGATTTTTTTTGGCTTCATACTAAACCTGGCAATCACATCTTTGTGGCTGTCGTAATCCGTTGGCCCCGACATTCCCTGGCCGTTAAATACGCCAATATCCAGTTTGAAATCCGAAGGATGTCCGTTCTTATCCCGCTTATTTATTGTCAGCATGGCACCAATATCACGCTCCGTTTTCATCAATATTTGTGACATTCTTCCTCTTTCCGGACTTTCACGATTGGCCGAAGATAGGTTTACTTCAAAGCCAAAAGGCCTGGCAAACATTCCAGTTGTCAGAGCAAAAAGTTTGAATTTATTTTCATAAAATCTTCCCCAGAAATCACGGATAGCAACGCCTCTTTCTGTTCCGTCAAACTGAAAAACGAAGTAGGAAGTTGGCTCACCTTTTTCATTTAAATGGGCATAATCAACGCGTAACCTCCCGCGTCTTATCATAAAACGATTGCTGGAAAGTTCAGAAAAATTTCCCCCTGCAAAACTTTCCGCACCTTTTGAATTGGCAAATTGAAACTGAGGCTGAATATAGCCACTGATCCGGACGCGGTTATATCGCTCGTAAATTGATAACATTCCCTTTCCCATCGTATTAGTGGTATCAACCAGATCCATTAAAAAACGCTGCGCTAAGGAGATATTTGGTTTTAATAGAACAAGAAGAAACACAAATCCGAAGATCCATTTTTTTGTTAACTGCAAAATTATTCTTTTTATGGTGTCAGTAATTGATTGAAATTTACCTCAACGCATTGTTTACAAGTTCTTTACGAATTTATACTTTTTGGAAGTATAAATCTTTTGAAACTTTTGTAAAATATTAAAATTATCAATAGTATTAAACTTTTAAAAAGTAAAATATTAAAGAATCTTAAAAAAAGTATTTACAATGTTTGATGTCAGATAAAAAGTACAAAGAACGTCAATAATCGTTTAAGACTTAAATGTGAAGTCCTGTTAAATAAAAAAATTCTATTGACTTTACAGGAAATTAGAATTGTTAAGCGGAAGATTTTAGAAGAGAAGTTCTAAAAAAACAAAGTTAAAAAGCAGTTGAATAATTTTAGAATGAAATAATTACAACTACAATAGAATATGGTCGGGTATTCGCCTGGTTGGCTGCGAAAATTTGCAAGTGATTTTGTTATTTTGCACTCTAACAAAAAAAAGACCGGTATTCCGACTATAAATTGGTTGAAATACCGGTTCAGTTATTTAATGGGATTTTAGTTCAAGGATCTTTTTTAGATGCGTTAACGTTTTCATCCAGTTTTCCTCTGCCGCAATAACTTTGTCATCATCTGCGATATTATCCTGCGTTACCGTTAGGGTAGTTTCGTCATCATATGGAGAGATGTGATAAGTGATAACCGAATAATTATCCTCGAAATCTTCTGTTCCGGATAGGGGACTCCAATAGGTATAACTCAAAACTCTTTGCGGAATTATTTCGATAATTTCTCCTTTATCAACATAAGGTACTCCTTCCCATTCGCCTCTGAAAGTAATCGGAGTATGAAGTTCCCAGGTTGTCAGGGTTTCAGTTCCGTGCATATATTCTTTGATAATTTCCGGGTCAATAAGTGCTTTCCAAACTTCAAGCGGGCTGGAAAATATTGAAATTGACGTGGTGGCTATGAGTTCTCGGTTCATGTTTTACTGAATTTGGTTATAAATTTCTTACAAAATACAAAGAAAAATCATGCCATTCCAGGGCAATTCAAGTTATTATATGATACCAGATACACATAAAAAGGCCCGCAGAAATCTCAACGGGCCTGATCAGGCAAGATTCGGATATGTTCAAATATCCTGCCGAAAAATTCAATATTAAGTCGCTGTCTATGAGCTTATTGAAGTATTTGCCTGGAAAGTTTCAGCTTTATCAGTATCATAATAAAATAGCAAAATCTAAACGATGCCCGATTTTGACAAGACAACAATTGCATTGATAAAAACTATTTTGTTATTGATCAATAAGCGGTTGTGAATCGTTTGTTTATAAACTTTGGGTTTTCCAGTTCATCCACAATGGCCATAGACATATCTTCCACAGAAATCACACTACGGCCATTTTCATCAAAAACGGGACTGTTTTCTCCGATTCTGTAAACGCCTTTACGAATTCCGGCAGTTCCTTGGTGCATCTCAATCGCGGGACTGATCACTGTCCATTCAAGTTCAGTTTCATTTTTTAAAATACCATAATATTCCCGGGCTGCATTTGCGCCTGGTTTGATTTCTTCCGGAAAGCCAGGCGTGTCAATGAGCTGCACACCGGGAGCAACTTCAAGACTGCCAGCGCCGCCTACAACAAAATACCTTTTTACTCCCGATTTCTTTGTAGCAGATTGAATAGCCGCTGATCCTTTAAGAAATTCAGCATAGATATCAGGGTTTGTCCAGCCTGGATTGTATGCGCTTAGCACCACGTCATTTCCGGCCAATAATCCGGACAATTTCTCTTCATCAAATACATCACTTTCCGCTATTTTAAGCTGTGGACTTTCTGCTGTAACTTTCCCGGGACTGCGCACGATTGCGGTAACTTCGTGTCCCCGGTTTATCAATTCTGTCAACAAATGTGAGCCTACAAATCCCGTTGCTCCGATTAATGCTACTTTCATTCTGATCAAATTTTAAGTTTAAAATGATATTACTGTAATGTAATTCATTACAGTTTAGTTTAAAAAAATTAGCCAAATTTTTGAAGGAATTCAGCCAAAGTCATGTTTTCCAAACTTTGCATAAGCACCCTTTCAGAGGCCAGATATAGCTCGTCAAGATGCTCGTTTATTTGCCTTCCAATGTTGCAGGCAGGGTTGGGTTCATTTATGCTTTTTCCCAAAAATTGCTTTTCACGAACTGCCTCATAAATGTCAGCCATGGCAATCAATTCTGCCGGTTTTGCAAGGGTACTACCGCCTGATTTTCCTTCCTTACTTATAACTAATCCATGATTTCGTAAATTGACTAATTCTTTGCGAACCAGAACCGGATTAATATTTATACTGCCTGAGAGGTATTCAGACGAGCAGTATACTCCCGGCTCACTTGCCAGCAAAGTTAGAATGTGAACTGATATGGCAAACTTTCCGTTACTCATACTGTAATTTTTATTATTACAGTACAAAGGTATAGTAATAGATTTGGAATCAAAACATATTCAACGAAAATTTTTGAATATGTTTTGATTTCAGAAATACTACTATCAGCATAATTTAATAAAGCAAATGCTAGCAGTCTCTTTTACCTAACATTTTGATTATTAATTACTCATAGAACAAAATTGTACATATTATATTAATGATACCTATGATAAGATTATAAAATATAATATTATAAATACTTCTTAAATGTATAAAAATATTGAAATGTGAAGTATTTATAATCATATAATTAATATTATATGATTAGTACTTTTAGTAAGTTATAATAGTATAAAAAGTAATTTTCATTTGGTTATTCATGAGCAACGCATATCTTTAAATCCTAAATATTTGCTTGTCTATTACGCGCTAATATAGAATCGACTGCGAAACTATTGTAGGATTTTTCAAAGGATAGCAATACTGTAAAAAATGCAGCGTGAATCAATTGCGAAGGAATGCCACCCCATTCTTCAATCATTGAACTTCCGAAAATAAGTGTGATCATTACCACACCACCGGCGACCAACGTTTGTTTTGTGAAGAGACCAATCAGCAAAAATATACCAACCAATAATTCAGCCATGGGTAGCATGTAGCTGAATGGTGTAACGAGTATTTGTGGTAAAATTGACTTTTCAAATTGACTGACCATCCCGTTGCTGAAAGTATGAAGCTTTGGAAGTCTGACCAGTCCGTGACCGAACATACTCATGCCAACAGAAAGACGAGCGAGAAGAAATGATAATTGTTGTGGTGAAGTCATAAGTATTTTCAGGTTGAGTTTGAGAATTGAAATAGCAAAGTAATAAACTTTGTTCAGGGTTTCGTTTCGACCATATATTTAGAAAAAAAAGTTTTGCAATCCATTACTTCATTTTCGGAAAAATAAAAATCAGGAATATTTTCCGTGACAATACACGTGCATCCCGCATGAAGAGCGGCGTAGTACTGAAGACTATCTTCAAAATCGATAATCGATTTATTTAAGGTAATAGCTGAAACTTCACGGTGTGTAACCGGCGCAGTTTGAATATGGTCCGCAAGAAGTTTTATTTTGACCAATGCAGAACCATTTCCTGATTTCTTTTCAGAAAAGTAATACGTTATTGCTAAACAGACGGCAGAAGTATGAAGCGTAAATCTGGGGTTCCTTGCTAAACTAAGAATGCGAGATGAGTAGGAGAAAAGTGGTTGATTGTTCGCTCTCGATTTTACAGTTTACGATACAAAAACTCTGTCAGGCAGCTTGGGCTAATGCCATTTGAATATTCCTTCGCATCGTTAACAACCTTTTTTTAAAAACTGAATGTGATTTTGCATCCATAATTTTGAAGTTATAAGACAAAATAAATAATGTTTAGGTAAACATCAATGGCACATTTTATTTGTTATTTTAAAACTGTCAACCCGCCTTTATATGTGCTTTTTGTGTATTTGATAACGTAGTAATAGTACCCGCCGGAAATATCATTCGGGCACCAGTCTTTCGATTTATCTTTTGAATAATAAATCTGTTTTCCCCAGCGGTTAAAAATTGTGACATCGTTAAACGCATCGTTACAGCTGCCGATCGGGAGTTCTTGCAAAATCAGACAATCATTTTTTCCGTCTCCGTTGGGCGTGATGACATTCGGCAGATCAATCTCAGATTTTGCTTCGAGATCACTTAAAGAAATTGTTACTGATGTGGTGTCAAGAGAGGCGGTGCAACTCTTGTCTCTGGTAACAAAATCGATTGTAAATGATTGGTTCGTATCGCCACGCATGAGAGAACAATCCGGAAACCACGAAAAATCTGATATCAACTGCCCAATTCCTGTTTTATTTTCGAATGAAATCCCGACAGATTTTAATTCAAAACCTCTTCCCGACGCGGTTAAAGAAATGGTATTCGTATCCGGATCGATGGCTTTGACCTGAAATGAAATACCTCCGGTTGTCACCAGGGTATAACTTACCTCTGGCTGCACGAGTGAGGTTGTTATCGCAGGTGGATGATTTGGAGACTGGTCAATAATAAAATAAATGGTTTTTGACGATTGTAAACCACTTCCGGAACAACGCAGATCTTCTGCGGTAAAATCAACTTTTAATGTGTCTCCTTCAACCGCATTGCAGGGAGGAATCCAGGTAAAACCTGATTGAACCGAAGTTTTACCACTTACCGTTTTAAAGATCATCGATTTTGAAGACAATGTAAAATTTTCTCCGGCCCCGGAAAGGCTTAGGCTATCGGTATCAGAATCATTTCCAAAAACGGTAAAACTGACAGGCGTTCCGGCAGTAACATGCACGTAATCAGTTTGCAGGGATGTTGTCACGACCGGCGCGTTGTTATCGCTGCTGGTACGTCTGATATAAATTACCAGCGTATCCGTCAACGGAACCGGACAGCTCTGATCCTGCGCAATGAGTTCGATACGGATCGGGCGGTTGTCGTAGGTGACAAAACATTCATCGAGGCAGACCTGAAAACGCATGGTATCGTTTGCTACGGTGGTTGTATATTCCAGCGGAAACAGTGAAAAATAATCGGTGGTCTGGTTGATGGCATGTCCCTCAATTTTGATCAGATCATTGATCGTTGGGTCTGTTACCATAACTTCGAAGCAATTAGGATCGCCATCCTTAATTGTGATTATTTGGTTGCTGTTATAAAATGTGCTGCTTCCCTTGGGTTTGAAAAGAATCTGAGGTGCACTCATTTTCGGACAGTCAACAACTTTCAACTGGAAGTCTCTGGTTAATGTTCCGATTTTTACACCATTTCTAAATTCATCTACCTGCACTGCGAAAACATACAGCCCCAGATTTGCTGGCGTTACGGACAGCATACCGGTTTTTGCATCCACCGCCAACGGCTTTGGTCCAGGGATGATATTGGCGGTTGTGATTCCGTCAATCCAGGTTAAAGTCGGATAACTTGATGAGCCAATTGCCTGGACACTGGGCCGGTCCTGAGTTGAATATCCTTGCAGAGGTGTTATGAGCTTATATGACAGGCTGTCACCATCCGCATCTGTTCCGCCAAAATTAAAAAAGAAAGGAGAATTGACGCAGGCATAATCCCCCTGTATAGCCGGGAAAACCGGAGAGGAATTTTTAAAAGCAATATTATTTTTAACGATGGGCGGAAATTCAAGATAAAACAAACTGCCGGCCGTTCCCGGAGATTTTATATTAGTAATTGCACCGTTTCTGCAACATCTGTCCCAGACCAGATAATACCCGCCAGGATCGTTGAAAGCGGAAGATTCGAGCCGAACGTCACTGGAATAAGTGATCATAATTGTTTCGGTCGAAGATATTCCACACTGCGGATTTGCGTAGGTGACGTTTTTTCGTTCTATTTTTGGGGCTGAAACGTAACCAACAGATGCATTGTCACGTTTTCGAAACACGTAAATGTAGACAACGTCATCTTCTGCACCAGGATTTCCATTGAGTGCATCGAAGTACATGGTGAGCCCGATTTTGTAATTGTATGTGCTGTTTTTGTTTTCAGTGATGAAGAGTTGTCCGCCCACAATGTGCGTGGCTCTTGCTTCCAGAATGCATAACAGAAGTACGAAGGATAAAATCAATCGGTTTTTCATAGCAAACGCTTCAGTAGATATTAGGCGATATAATAAGGTTTAGAAATTAAAAAGGAAAAAATGTCAAAGGGTACCAGGTATGAATACGTTGAAATTACTGATTTCGCGGCAGAAGGCAAGTGTATATTTAAATCGGAAGACGGGGTAATTTTCATTGAAGGAGATGTGGCACCAGGCGATATAGTGGACCTGGAAGTGGTGCGGACCAAAAAGAAATTAAAGGAGGCGATTGTCACGAAAATACATTCTTTGTCCAAATTACGGGCGGAGCCTTACTGTCAGCATTTCGGTGTTTGCGGTGGTTGTAAATGGCAGCATATTGCTTACGAACATCAGATTGGTTTTAAAAGACAGCAGGTGGTTGATCATTTTCAACGTATTGGCAAAATTAAAAATGTTGAAATCAATCCAATCCTGGCCGGGCCCAAAACTACATTTTACAGAAATAAACTGGAATTCACGTTTTCCAATTACCGTTGGGTAACGAAGGAACAACTGGATTCGGGTGAGAAATTTTCGAAAAACGCATTAGGTTTTCACGTTCCAAAACGTTTTGATAAAATTTTTACTGTTCAAAAATGCCATTTACAGCCGGATCCTTCCAATGCTTTAAGAAACTCCCTGCACGCATTCGGAGAAGCGCAAGGCATTCCATATTATGATGTTAAATACAATGTTGGAACGCTAAGAAACCTGGTTGTCAGAACGGCAAACACGGGTGATATTATGGTTATCGTCCAGTTTGGTGAGCAAAATGATGAGGCGATTGACCTTGTGATGAATTACATGAAGGACATGCATCCGGAAATTACGTCGCTGAACTATATCGTCAACCTAAAAGGAAATGATTCATATCAGGATCAGGAGGTAATTAATTTTTCGGGAGAAACAACGATTCGTGAGACGATGGAAGATCTTACTTTTCTGGTTGGTCCGAAATCATTTTATCAGACCAATTCTGAACAGGCCTACAATCTGTTTAAGGTGACCAGGGAATATGCAGGATTGACTGGAAATGAATCTGTTTATGATTTGTACACAGGCACAGGAACGATAGCCAATTTTGTTGCCAGACAAGCTAAAAAAGTGGTGGGTGTTGAATATGTTGAAGCAGCAGTTCGTGACGCTAGAATTAATTCTGCCTTGAACAGCATTACCAATACAGAATTTTTTGCCGGTGATATGCGCTGGATCATGAACGAATCCTTTTTGGCAAAACACGGAAGACCAGATGTGATCATTACCGATCCGCCACGTGCAGGAATGGATGTGCCGGTAATAGATACAATTTTGAAAGCTGCGCCGGACAAAGTGGTTTATGTAAGCTGTAACACGGCAACGCAGGCAAGAGATCTTTTGCTTATGTCTGATGATTATGAAGTAACAAAGGTGCAGCCGGTGGATATGTTTCCCAATACGCATCATGTGGAGAATGTTGCGCTTTTACTTCGGAAAGACAGATAGCTATTAATAGAATTTTTTCTATATAGATGCTATTGAAATACGGAGATTATTGTAATAGTCATTGTATTATACCAATAACAAAAAGTCGCCGGAAAGTATATTTCCGGCGACTTTTTGTTTAATATCAACATGAATTTTGGTGAAACTCAGAATGGAGGCTCACTATCCGGACCTTTGTAATCGAAATTACTTAAATCATTGGCGCGGCTGCGAAGTGTTCCGCCCGTAGCAGGATTATTTGTTGCCGGATTATTTCTTCCCTGACTTTCAAAAGAAGAAATTGGATTGGAATTTGTAATCGGACGGTCAACTGAAAATGGAGCAGGTGCAAACTGGGCATCAAGATCGGCGAATTTGGTATACTTACCGATGAATCGCAACTGCACAGTTTCCAGAGATCCAGCCCTGTTTTTTGCAATAATTACCTCACCGACACCGGCTACTGAATTTCCTGTTTCGTCTTCTGTGATACCATAATATTCAGGACGATAAAGGAAGATAACCATATCGGCATCCTGCTCGATAGATCCTGATTCCCTTAAATCTGAAAGCTGAGGCCTTTTTTCTCCACCACGGGTTTCAACAGCACGACTTAGCTGAGACAGTGCGATAACAGGTACATCTAGTTCCTTAGCAAGGTTTTTCAAGGAACGCGAGATCATTGCAATTTCCTGTTCACGGTTACCTGCACCTTTTCCGCCCGTATCACCAGTCATCAGCTGCAAATAGTCAATCACGACCATCTGGATATCATGCTGCGCTTTTAGACGACGGCATTTGGCCCGTAACTCCAGAATGGACAGGGCAGGTGTATCGTCAATATAAATTGGCGCATTGGTCAGCCGGTGGATCCGGTGGTGAAGCTGTTCCCACTCATGCGGCGCAAGACTTCCCTTCCTGATCTTTTCACTGTCAATTTCAGCTTCTGCGGATATCAGACGATTCACCAGCTGAACGGAGGACATTTCCAGAGAGAAGATCGCAACGGCCATATTAAAATCCACAGCAGCATTTCGAAGTGAGGAAACGACAAAGGCCGTTTTTCCCATACCGGGACGAGCTGCCAGGATAACCAATTCTGTTTTTTGCCAGCCAGAAGTAATCCTGTCCAATGCAGAAAAGCCTGAAGGAACACCCGTCAGACCATCTTTATTATTTTTTTTCTGATCAAGTTCTTCCAAAGCCTGACGCATCAGCGAACCCATATCAGAGTAATTTTTCTTGATATTGGATTCCGAGATCTGGAAAAGTGCTTGTTCTGTTTTGTCAAGTAATTTAAAAACGTCCGTTGTATCTTCAAAAGCTTCCTTTTGGATTTCGGAAGAAATCGTGATTAATTCCCTCCTTATGGACGCCTGTGTAATGATCCGGGCATGATACTCAATATTGGCCGCCGAGTTAACTTTTGACGTAAGACCAATGATATAAGATGCTCCACCAATGATCTCAACCTCGCCTGTGCTCCGCAATTTTGAAATTACGGTAAGCATGTCAATTGGCTCAGAATCAGCAAATAAAGTCAGTATCGCCTTGTAAATACGCTGGTGAGAATCTTTATAAAAACTCTCCGGTCTGAGAATGTCAACTACCGCAGTGAGTGCATCTTTTTCAATCATTAAAGCGCCGAGAACTGCTTCTTCAAGATCGGTTGCCTGAGGCGGAAGTTTGCCATAATTCTGGTCAAAACTTTGGGCGCGTGTGTTGACAGATCTTCCGTTGGAAGAACCTGTTTTGTTACCTGTTTTGGTATATTGATTTGGTGCCTTGTCATTTTCCATGTAAGACAAAATTAATCATAAGGCAGCTGTGAGAAAAGGAAGTGTCAACAACTATTTTTTTTTACGGATTATAAAAAGTCCTGGTTAATTGATAATGAAATAGTTGATCTTTTTATATTTATTTAACGTTGTTAAAATGAAGTGGTAAATTTTTTATTATGCATCATATTCGAAAAATTGTTGGTTATTATTACTAAATTTTAAGAGAATTCAATTAACACTAAAACGATCATTCATTTGCTAGAAAAAATCATCACGCTCGAAGACGTCTCTATGGTCGATTTTTTGGGCATTCACAATTCGAATATTAAAGAAGTATCCGCGGCTTTTCCTAAAAGCAAAATTATTTCCCGTGGAAATGAAATCCGTATTCAGGGTACAGCGCCTGAAATTATGCGTATCACTGATATACTTGATTCGCTGGTTGCTCATTACCAGAAATATGGAAAAATTACCAATGAAAATGTTAAAGTTTATCTGAACGGTATTTCCAGACCAGCCGTCCATCACGCAGAAGATGATGCCGATGTTATCATTTATGGAAATAAAGGTCTGGTTGTCAAAGCAAAAACGCAAAATCAGAAATTATTGGTTGAGGCAGCTGCAAAATTTGACCTGGTCTATGCAGTAGGGCCGGCGGGAACAGGGAAGACATACACGGCGGTGGCGATTGCGGTTCGTGCTTTGAAAAATAAAGAGGTTAAGAAAATTATCATCACGCGTCCGGCGGTTGAGGCAGGGGAGAATTTAGGGTTTTTACCGGGCGATCTGAAAGAAAAAATAGATCCATATTTAAGACCAATTTATGATGCGCTGGACGATATGATCGCTCCGGAAAAGCTGAAATTATATCTGGAAAACAGGACGATCGAGATCGCGCCGCTCGCTTATATGAGAGGCCGGACACTGAACAATGCGTTTATTTTGCTTGATGAGGCACAGAACACCACGCCTATGCAAATGAAAATGTTTTTGACAAGGATGGGTCCAAGTTCCAAGGCAATTATTACGGGAGATAAATCGCAGATTGACCTTCCCAAAAACCTGAAATCGGGTCTGATAGATTCGCTGACCCTTTTGAAAGGGATAAAAGGAATCAGTTTCGTTGAGCTTGACGGATCTGATGTTGTGCGCCACCGCTTGGTTAAGGACATTCTGGCTGCATATGAAAAAGCTGAGAGCTAAATTTAACATTCTTATCGGTTTGGGCATTATTGGGTTCTTTTATCCAATGCAAAGCGATGCGCAAACAGCAGATTCTTTATTGATCCGCTGTGTAACTCATGAGCGGGATGTTATCAGAGCGAAGAAAAATCCTGATTATCAGCTTTCTAAAATTAAAACAGAAGAAGCAATTCAGGAATATTTACAAAACAATCGGTCGCGGCTGCGTACAGCTGCGACCGATGAGGTTATCAGAATTCCTGTTGTGGTCCATGTCGTATATGATGGCGCAATGGGTAAAATCGGTGGGGAAAACAATCCGAATATTTCCGACGAGCAAATCCGTAGTCAGATTGCCGTTTTGAACGAGGATTATCGCCGAAAGTCTGGTACCAACGGTTTCAATGCTGACCCTGTTGGCGTGGATGCAGGTATCGAATTTTATCTGGCAGAATATGACGACAATGGAAAAAGCACAACCGGAATTACAAGAACACAATATACAGAACGAAGTCTTTTTAATCCGATTACCGATGACGACCTGCTTGCGAGTATCGTTTACTGGCCGTCGGATAAATATCTGAATATCTGGACTTGCAGGTTCATTGACAGTTATTTAGGCATTTCCCAATTTCCATCCGTGGAGGGTGTTGACGGACTGACAACTAACAATGAACTATACGAAAAGACGGACGGAGTTATCATTGATTTCCGTTATTTTGGCAGGAACAGCGTTACAAACACGAGCAGAATTTATAACCTCGGAAGAACTGCAACACACGAAATCGGCCATTGGCTGGGTTTGATTCATACCTGGGGCGATGCTTTTTGTGGCAATGACTTTTGCGCAGATACTCCGCCTACTGAAGGTTCCAATCAAACGACCGTTTGTACTGATAAATATTCAAACTGTGCTGGTTTCAGGACCCGAAATATGATTGAAAATTACATGGATTACTCTCCGGATTCATGTATGAATATTTTTACTGCCGATCAATTGGCGCGAATGAAGGCGGTTTTAGCTTTGAGCCCACGAAGAATTAAACTGGTTGAATCAGCAAAAATTGGCAGGCTAGATCCTTCTGATAATCTTCTTGTTGATGTTTTTCCAAATCCGGCAAGTACTGAACTTAACGCCATTGTCCGTTTTGCTGACTATCAGAATTTCTCTGTTACTTTATATGATCAGCTGGGAAATCCTCTTCAATATCAGAACTTTACAGATGTTTGGAGTCGGAAAATTTTTGTCGATGTAAATAAATTTCAGACTGGATTATACTATTTAAAAGTGACCACAGACAAAGAAACCGTCACAAAGAGGATCGTAATTAAATGACAGTGCAGTATGCTGCCACGTGTTCCTTTTGTAAGTTTTGTGCTGTTTTTTATTCTCGGAATTTTAGCAGGAGATGGTTTGATTTCTCCGGACTTTCTTGATATTCTTTCAATTACTTATTTTGAAACGGCTGTAATACTGTTGATTGCGGCCGTTTCTTTTTGGTTTTATCAAAAGAGAAAGTACCCGGCTTACGCAATAAGCTTCTTGCTGTTTCTATCATTTTCCGGGATGTTGTGTATTGGTTTACATCAAATTGATCTAAAACAGGATGTAGAAAAACTGACTGAAAATAAATACGACTATTACGAAGCCGTGGTAATGTCGCTATCCGAAAAGCGAGCTAAATCTTTACGTGTTGACGTTTTAATAGAACGCATCAATATCAATAAAAAATGGTTCAGAGTGGATGTGAAGGCTCTTTTGAGTATTCCGCTAACTTCCGCACAGGTACCTGCTGCTCATGACATTTTAATTGTTAAAGGAAACCCGGAGTTACCAAATCCTCCCATGAATCCTCACGAATTTGACTACAAGCGATATTTGTGGAACAAAGGAATTGTCTGGACTGATTATTTGCCGGAAGGTTCTTATCAGATTATAAGAAATAACGACATATCTGGAAATGTTAAACTTTGGAGTATTCAGGTGTCGGAGTGGGCAGACAAGCAATTAAGGACAAATCTCAAAGATGAAAAGTCATACGGATTGGTAAAAGCAATGCTCCTTGGCCGCCGCGACGATCTTCGTTCGGATCAGATTGACGACTATACAACTTCCGGCACAGTCCATATTTTATCGGTTTCCGGGATGCACGTGGCGATAATATTTTTGGTTATCACGTTTCTGCTGGGTTGGGTTAAGAGATTAAGAGGAGGGAAATTCGTTTATCTGACGATTGTAATTTCGCTCATGTGCTTTTATGCGCTTGTAACTGGCCTGGCGCCTTCCGTCCTAAGAGCGACATTGATGTGTATCGTTTTCGTTCTGGCAGAGGTTTTCAGCAAAAAGAATAATGGTATTAACACACTTGCAATATCTGCTTTAATTATTCTGCTCATCGATCCGCAGGCATTGTTCGATGTTGGATTCCAGCTATCATATCTGGCTATGACCGGGATTTTTCTGTTCTATAAACCAATTGAAACGATATGGAGTCCTTCGAACAGGGTAACGAAATATTTATGGCAAATAACCGCACTTTCTTTTGCCGCTCAGCTCGCGACATTTCCGGTAAGTCTCTATTATTTTCACCAGTTCCCATTTTATTTCTGGCTTGTAAATCCTTTTGTGATCACATTAACAAATCTGCTTTTACCTGCTGCGCTTCTCCTGCTCTTAACATGTCTCTTGCCATTTGCAGCTTTAAATTTAATGATCGGGCATATCGTAGATTTTCTATCTTATCTGACTAATTTCTCTGTTACTGTTCCCAAGGTATTGCCTGGCTATCTGATAGAAAACTTATATCTGGATAAGGTGGAAGTCCTGGTATTGTATGCTGTCTTGTTTATGTTTTGGCATGCGTATGATTCCCGTGAATTTTACAAAATTAAATATGCAGTGCTTTTAGTTTTCGGTTTTATCCTCTATTCGTCTTCCATGAGCATTCAGCAATATGTCACACCAAAAGGAATGATTCATGCGGTTCCCAAACATACTGTGATGAGCTTCAAGGATGGTAATAAAATGTATTTTGCTTCTGATAAAGCATTTGAAATGGATACCAATGCTTTTAAATTTTATATTAAAAACTATGCTGTCAGTGAAGGAGTTACGGAAACTAATTTTGTAAACAATTCTCCGGTAGAACAGGTTGGCGACCTGTACAAGAGGAAGCTGGCTTTGGGTAATTTATTTTACTGGCACGGAAAATTAATTTACAGTGGCCTCTATATTCCTACCAAAGCTGCTTTGGATTACGCCATAATCTCCTCACCACGTTATCCCGGAATAAAAAGAATTCAAGCCAATAAAAACACCGTTTTCCTGTTGAGCGGAGAAAATAAAAGAAAGACACAGCAACGATGGATAGATCTGATTGCACAGGAGAATTGTCAGATGCATAATCTGCTGACTGATGGAGCAATTTTATTGCCTTGAATAAATATCCAGAATTTCTTTCGAAATTTTTCGATCCCATGCTGCCTGTTCTCCGGCATTTAATCCGTGGCCGGTTGCATTATCATAAGCCTCCTGTTCGACATTCATTTCACGGAATGCTTCCAGAAACTGGTATTGAATTTCGCTGTCGTAATCTTCTATGGTCAGTTCTGCTGCTTCCAGTCGTTTTTTAAAGCGTTCTACTACAATTCGTGTGATGTCAAAATGAAGCTGTTCATGACGCAATGTACCTGCGTTTTTTGCTTCTGCCAGTCCCCACGACATACTCTTAACCATGAAAGTCTTCAGATCAAGCTGTAAAACGATATCGTTATCTTTTGGATAGGAGTGCCCCTCATAGGAAAAACTGGTAAAAACAGCAGCTGCATAACGGCTTCCCGGTCTGCTTTTCTGGCCCTGGAAATCACTCCATACCAAAGGGCGTCGAATACTGTAAAAAACGGTATCAGACTTATCCGTTGATGTTATTTCATTGAAAATAAGTTTCAGATTTTTGGCCAGAGCCGCATTTTTTCCGGTATTGGAAACCTGCCATTTCTGAAAATGCATTAATGCGGGATCCAGCAGTTGTTTGACAAGCTTAGGATAATCAAAACCTTTTTCCGGGCGCGTATATACGGCGGAAGTCTGATAATTTGTAAGCTCGACCGGCACCATATTGCGATAATATCTGAAAGTTACTTCCAGTTTAATGTCTCCCGTTACCTTATTGGGGCCTGCACGTTTTTCGTTGATCTGGAAATCGTTTACGGAAATGTATAGCGGTAAATAATCATTGTTTCTTTTTGGCGCCGTATAAGACCAATACGACATAAGTTCTTTTTCTACCGAATTGGCGAGAGAAACAGGTTTTTCTTTTCCAAAAACAATTATTTTACCGATACCCGCACCCTTAATTTTTCGCTTATCTTCGACATTCTGGACAAAAAATTTGTTTGCTTTCATAACAGAGGAAGCATCTTTGGGGAGCAAAATAATTTCAGGTTCATTTTGAGCAAATGAAACGATTGCTGATGAAATAAAAAGGATCATCGGCAAGATACTTTTAAGCTTAATTGCCAATCTATATTGAATCCAATTCATGCTTTATCTAAGTTTGCAGGTAATTTTAAGTTTAAGAATCGAATGAGTTTAGACATAACGAAAATCAGGCCTGAATTTGATGATATATTTATGGAGCTTGCTAAAAATTTAGCGAAACGCTCTCATTGTATAAAAGCTCAGGTTGGTGCCGTCCTTACAAAAGATACGCGGATTATTTCAATTGGCTATAATGGACCACCGGCCGGAACACATAACTGTGACGAAGAATTTCCGGAAACAGGCTGTCCGAGGGATGCCAAAGGAAGTTGCTCACTTGCACTTCATGCAGAACAAAATGCAATTCTTTTCGCTGTTAAGAATGGCTCAAATATTGAAGGTGCAACGCTTTTCGTCACGCTGGCACCCTGTATTGCATGCGCAAGAGTAATTTATACAATGAAAATTAGCAAGGTTATCTTTTTGCATTCGTACGCAGCCTATAAAGGAATCGCAAAAGAAGAAGGTGTGGAGTTTTTAAGAACTTTCGGAGTGGAGGTGGAGCAATACGTGAGTAATGGTTAATTATTAAGGATTAAACGTTGGTGATTAATTGTTAATGGATCACCAACACTAGCTATTAGCAATTAACCATAATTATGGACATAGTTTTCACGGCTAATATGTTTTTTAAACTTTCGAAATTTAAGTGGAGAAATATGAAACGTAATGGTTAATTATTTACAATTAACTGTTAATGAATCACCAACATTAACCATTAATAATTAACCATTAACAATTATCAATGGTGATGTCCACCTTCTCCATGCACGTGTCCATGACTGATTTCTTCGTCAGTAGCAGGGCGGATTGAAAGAATTGAACCTTCAAAATGCATTTCCTTTCCTGCCAACGGATGATTGAAATTCATGACCACCACGTCATCTTTAACTTCAACTACCTGTCCGTGCATGCGTTCTCCGTCTTCGTTGGTCATTGGAACAATATTTCCAATTTCTAAAAGTTCTTCCTGGTCAATATCATCCGCCTGGAAAACAGCTTTTGGCAATTCAACGATTGCTTCCGGATCAAATTCTCCGTAACCTTCCTCTGGTGCCACCGTGAAATCGAACGTATCACCAGCAGAAAGTCCTTCAATTTTACCTTCAAAGCCTTCCGGAAGTCCACTGATGCCTTGGATAAAATACATCGGATCTTCTTCCGTTACTACTTCTACGATATCCATTTCACCGTCATTGTCCGGAATTCTAAGACTATATATGAGTGCTACAACATTATTCTTTTCGACTTTCATTTGCTTGTTTGTTTAAAATATTGGTTGTTGTAAAATAATTGTTCCATGGTTAAATAGGAAAAACAAACGTACGGGAATTTTGCCAAAATGTCTTTTTTTATGAATTTTTTAGCACACTTATTGCTTTCCGGAGCGAATGAAGAGGTTATTTTAGGAAATTATGTCGGGGATTCTATCAAAGGCAGGTTGTCGGGCGATAAAATTGCCGGGCTTGACGCTGATTATCTGCTTGGTCTTAAATTACATCGCCACATTGACATGTACACCGACCAGCACCCTACGGTCAGAGAAGCAAAAAGAATGGCTGCAAAAGTTTTGGGGAAAACCGCAGGAATCGCCACAGATATTTATTTCGATTATTTTTTAGCCAAATATTTTAACCAATTTTGCGATGAATCTCTGAAATCGTTCAGTGATCGTATGTATCATATCATTGTCAAAAACGACAGGCTGATTCCGGATCATATGAAATCGATGGTAAGAACGATGATTCGTCAGGACTGGTTAAATACTTACGAAACCCTGGAAGGAATAAAACTTACATTCAGCCGGTTGTCCGGACGCGCCGATTTTCTGGATGTATTGGTATTTGCGGAAGCAGATCTGGCAATAAATGAAGCGTTTTATCACGAAAAATTCAATATATTTTTTCCTCAGTTGCAGGCAGAAGCAGCACAGTTTATTAAGGAAAATTAGGGTCCGGAATATTAATACTGATTACATTATTTTAAATTTTAGCTTTTAAAAATGGCTCAAACGCCTGATATAATTCTTAAAGAAATTAAAGCCAAAAAGTTCAAGCCCGTTTATTTTCTTTACGGGGATGAGCCTTTTTATATTGATGCAATCTCCGATGCACTGGAAGCGCGGGTAGTATCCGAGTCTGAAAAAGGGTTTAACCAGTTTGTTTTGTATGGGAAAGACACGGACGTAGCCGGGGTTATTGGCTATGCCCGAAGATATCCGTTTATGTCTGAGCGACAGCTCATTATTGTTAAGGATGCCAACAAACTTGGCGGCATAGATCAGAAGGATTACCAGGCCAGACTTGAAGACTATGCACTGAATCCATTGCATAGCACCGTTTTAGTCTTATGTTTTCATGCCAATGCAGACGAGCGCAAAACTTTCGTGAAGGCGTTTAATACGCACGGATATGTGGTGCAGTCCAAAAAGATGTATGACAATAAACTACCGGACTGGGTTGCATCTTATTGTCAGGGTGAAGGCGTAAAAATTAGCCCGAAAGCCGTGCAAATGATGGTGGACAATATTGGTAACGACCTAAAAAGACTGACCAACGAGATCCGTAAAATTATGGTCAATCTACGCGTTGATCAGGGAATTGATGCCGAAGTTGTGGAGCGCTTTGTAGGTATCAGTAAGGAATATAACGTTTTTGAATTTCAAAAAGCTTTGCTGATGCGGGATGTTATCAAGGCAAACCGGATTGCCTCACATTTCTCTGCAAATCCGAAAGATAATCCGCTTGCGCCAATTTTGATTATTCTCTTTGGTTTTTTCTCCAAGGTGCTGCTGGTACACGCCAGTCCGGATAAATCTGAAAAGGGTTTGGCAACCGCGTTGAGTGTAAATCCCTTTTTTGTTAAAGATTATTCGCTGGCAGCAAGAAATTACCCATTGCCAAAAGTAGCTCATATCATACATTACCTGCGCGAATGTGACGCACGAATGAAAGGACTCGATGGTGTAAGCACACCAGAAGGAGAATTGTTAAAAGAGCTTGTCTTTAAGATCGTTCATTGATAATATTGTATCTTTATATCAAAGATAGATAATCTAACAGCGTTAAATAATGTTATTGCAACTCATATGAGCAGATATAGAAACATGAGAAGTGATGAAGTTATATTATCTTCGGGATAAGCTGATAGACAGATTTAGCTCAATGCATCATGAAATATGATTCCTAATGTATAGCGGTTTCCTTCAAGAATCTCACTTACACCGTGTTTCATATTCGCCCGGTAATATCCTTTACTACCTTTCACAGGGCGGAAGTTTGTCGTGAAAATAAGAATATCTCCTTTTTTTGGTTTTAAGACAATTGCTTTTGACTGTGCTCTTGGTGTTTGCTGAACAAGTACAAATTCTCCGCCACTGTAATCAATTCCAGGTTCGTTTAGAAAGATAACCAGTTGCATCGGAAAGAATATTTCTCCATACAAATCCTGGTGTAAAGTATTAAAACCTCCTTTACCATATTTCAGAATTAAAACCGTCGGTTTTGTCTGGTTGTTATCGTGACATTGTTGTTGAAGTTCTTCAAATGAATCCGGGAAAATTTTATTGATATTTAATACCTGCATCCACTTGTTGGCGATCGCAGCGAGTTTTGGATAAATACCTTCACGGATGCTTTGAATCAGCTCAGGAAGCGGGTATTGAAAATATTTATATTCTCCCAAACCGAAACGACAACGTTCCATGACAATTGTTTTCCGGTAAAAAGCTGACTTGCCGTAGTTACTGACTAATTCATTACAGTTATCGTCATCTACCATTTTTGGAAGCAAACAATAACCCCTTTGGTGTATGCTTTCAGTGACAATATTCCAGTCAATCAATTCTAAATTTTTATAATAAGCCATTTTGAGAATTTAATTTTTGATAAGACAAAAATATTAAACCCCAAAAAGCTGCAAAACCTGAATCTTGCTCAGTTAAAGCAAAATTCAGGTTTTTTAAACTACCAATATTCAGGTTTTAAGATTGAAGCACATGCGAGTCTTTTCGCTCCCCGATCTGCTGCCGCCACATGGCATAATAAAGGCCTTTTTCTTCAAGCAGCGCGTTATGACTGCCGGTTTCTATAATATTTCCTTTTTCAAGAACATAAATTCTGTCAGCATACATAATCGTTGAAAGCCTGTGCGCGATCATGACCGTGATGTGCTGGCGTTGGCTGGTGATACTTCTGATGGTTGTTGATATTTCTTCCTCTGTCAGGGAATCCAAAGCCGAAGTTGCTTCATCAAATATCATCAAATGAGGATTTCTCAGCAACGCTCTTGCAATCGATAATCGCTGACGTTCTCCGCCAGATAATTTTAGTCCCCCTTCACCGATAACCGTGTCGATACCATGTTCGGCACGTAATAAAAGATTGTAACAGGCAGCCTTTTTCAAAACTTCTGTGATCAGTTCATCTGTCGCGGAAGGATTTACAAAGAGCAGATTTTCTTTGATTGTTCCCGAGAATAATTGCGTATCCTGGGTCACAAAACCGATCTGATGTCTCAATTCATCAAAGTCTATACTATCGTCGCTGTGGTTATTATAATAAATATGGCCGTTGTTGGGATGGTATAAACCTACGAGCAATTTAACCAGCGTAGTTTTCCCTGAACCTGACGGGCCCACAAAGGCGATTGTTTCTCCAAGTTTTACTTCAAAAGAAATCTCGTCAAGTGCAGGTTTTCTGGCTGTCTGATGCTGGAAGTGAACATTTTCAAAACGGAGCGATTCAACGGCGTCAATTTTTTCGGGATGTTCCGGTTTGCGTTCGATAGGGCGGCTTAGTAATTTTTCAAGATTGATAAGTGATGCTTCTGCTTCACGGTAAGATAAAATTACGTTTCCCAGTTCCTGTAACGGTGTGAAAATGAAGAAAGAATAAAACTGCATCATCATCATTTGTCCCACCGTGATTCTTTCATGAAATACAAAATATAACAGGGAGAACATAATGCACTGTTGCAGGAAGTTCACGAATGTTCCCTGGATAAAGCTGATTGATCGAATACTTTTTACCTTTTTTAATTCCAGTTTAAGAATTTTAAAGGTTGTCGTATTCAGGCGGCGGATTTCCTGTTGTGTTAAACCCAGACTTTTTACAAGCTCTATATTCCGTAAAGATTCCGTCGTTGAACCAGCCAGAGCAGTCGTTTCCTTGACAATATTTTTTTGTACCTCTTTTATTTTTCTGCTTAAAATGCTGGTTAATAAAGCCAGTACTACTGAACCAATTAAATAAATAACCGGCAGCATCGGACTGAGTTTGAAAGCAATAATGGTAACGAAAACGATACCTACCAGAGTAGCGAAAAGTACATTAACGAAGTTTGTGATAAATTTTTCGCAATCTGCGCGCACCTTTTGAAGCACAGATAATGTTTCTCCGCTTCTTTGGTCCTCAAAATCCTGATAGGGCAGTCTTAAAGCATGACGAAGGCCATCAGTATATAAGTCGGCCCCGAATTTCTGGATTACAACGTTCACTACATAATCCTGGAAAGCTTTGGCTATACGTGAAACCATAGCGGCACCAATGATCATTAGCAAACCCATGGTAATGCCTTTGAAAAATTCATCGCTCAGACCTTTGTCACGAAAATATTGTGCTTTATTGGCAAACGGGTCTATCAGGACATTACCCAAAATATAGGGGTTCAGTAAAGAAAATACCTGGTTAATTGCAGCGAGTAACAGAGCGAGAAGGATAAGCCCTTTGTATCGGCTTAAATATTTTAGTAATAATTTCATTTGTCCTGGTTTGCAGAATATAGGCTGGTATAATGATCAAACTGAAAAGTTTTGCATTTAATTCTGCTAGAACAAAAAACAGGCCTAATTTAGATGCTGCCTAAGCTGTTGTGTTATCATTGAAAAGTTATTTATGGATTCTAATATTAATAATTAGCCGGAAATAACAAAAAATATGCTGCCGGCAGGCAGCATATTATGATCATTTCTTAACATTTACAACAAACCACCAGCAACCGTAATTCTTTCACCAGTTACCCAGCTGGCATCGTCAGAAGCAAGAAAAACTGCCACTTTTGCAATATCCTCCGGCTGTCCTACGCGGCCTAAGGGAGTCATAGCAACCATCTCTTTTTCAAGATCACCGCCAATGATACCGGCTGTATGATTTCCTTCTGTATCAGTAACTCCCGGCGCGATTGTATTGATCCGGATATTTTTCGGCCCCAATTCTTTTGATAACACTTTTGTGAAGGTGTCAACAGCAGCTTTTGCCGCGCAGTATACAATCAGGCCAGCCATCGGATTAGTACTCACAGTGGAGCTAATATTGATGATACTACCTCCACGCTCACCAAACATTGCAACTGTGTTTTGTGAGCATAACAAATTGCCCAGCACGTGGGTATTAAACTGACGGTGATAACTGTCTTCTGTAACTGCCGCCAATGGCTCAAATGCGAAGACACCAGCATTATTGACCAAAATATCCAGTTGGCCATAAATTTCTTTTGTTTGATCAAAGAGCTTTTTTACATCGGCAGATATAGTCACATCGCCCTGAATGGCAACGGCTACACCACCATTATTTGTAATCTCGTTAACCACTTTATCTGCTCCCTCTTTACTTGTTGCATAATTGACAACTACTTTGGCACCTGCTTTGGCAAATGCTTTTGCTATTCCAGCGCCAATTCCTTTTGACGCACCGGTAACCACAGCTACTTTATTTTTTAATTTCAAGTCCATTTTTTATTTGATTAATGAACTGCAATACTAGATTGTTTCCATACTTTTGACAAGTATGTACTTTTTTGTATCTTACATACTAAAAAGTGTGTAATGATGAGTATCAATATCTTATAATTAAATAAAAATGAAAAATAAAGCAGAAATTCCGGAGTGTATACAGAAATGCGGTGTCGAGTACGCTTTCAAACGAATAGGAGGGAAATATAAAGGACGGATTTTATGGCATCTGAGCTTAAAATCGGTGTTACGTTACGGCGAATTAAGCAGGACTTTACCTGACATTACCACAAAGATGCTTACCCAGACTTTACGGGAATTGGAAGACGATAATCTGATCATCCGAAAAATGTATCACGAAGTACCGCCCAAGGTTGAATATTCGCTAAGTGGCACGGGGCAGGAGTTGATACCTTTTATAGAGCATTTACACAATTGGGGTAAGAAACAGTTGGCAAATGAAGAATTGATCATTTAGAACAAAGCGATCAGGCTTTCTTCTTATCAATGTTCATAAAAATATTAACGCATGCAAGAGACAAAGGGATTATTGGACAAGATCAAACACCACGACAAATTGTTGATGACGGTGAATGAAAACTGTAAAATTAATTTGCCGGATGAGGTACTGGAAAAACTTTTAAAACCACATAAGCTGGACCATTATTGTTTTATTTTTTTAGATCAGGGTTTGGAAACTTATAAAATTGATGCTGAGGAAATTACAATTTCTGATAGCCAGTTGGTTTTTGGCTCACCAAATCAGATATTTCTAAATCCAAGTCAAAAAAGTCACAGCTTAAATTATAAAGCTGCCTTTGATGAAAACGTGTTGGCACTGCTTCCAAACTCATTTCCGTTTCTGCTTAATCCGTTAAATACCAATACGATCACTTTTGATACGGATGCAAAAGAGCGTGTTAAGTCGGTTTTTTCCAACTTGTTTCAGTTGCTGCATGTTTCAGGAAAACCCAAAAACACAGACATTATTCTGGCACATTTGAATACATTGCTGACTGAATTCAACAGCGCTTACTTTGAGCAGAGCAAACAGCATAATATTTTCAATCCAAAGTTATCCAAGTATATAGCTTTCAAACTTGCAGTGGAAACGCATCTGACCGAGCAGCATGATGTACACACAATTGCCGAAAAACTGGCAATGACACCGAGCAGCCTTTATGGTGTTGTCAAAAGTTTTTCTGGCGTTTCGCCAAAGGAATGGATGACAAACCGGCTTATGCTGGAAGCTCAGCGGAAGTTGCAATATTCTTCACTTTCGGTAAAAGAACTGGCTTACGAACTTGGTTTCAATGACCCTGATTATTTTTCAAGGTTATTTAAAAAGAGTACCGGCAAAAGTGTTAGCGCATTTTTGGCTGATCATCACGATTTGTCCAGTAACTAAAATGATTTGTCCAACTCCGGTATTTTTCTTGCTGCTACTTTTGCGAATATCATTTTAACCATCAATCAAATGAAAACAGCATTAGTAACAGGGGCAAATAAGGGTATAGGTTTGGAAGTAGTAAGACAACTGGCACAAAACGGATTTTTTGTCTATTTGGCTAGCCGGAGTCTTGAAAATGGTACAAAGGCTGTGGAGAAGCTGAAAGCAGACGGATTAGAAAATATAGAAGCTGTCAGGCTTGACGTAACAGATACTGATTCCGTTAAATCTGCCAGAATTCAAATCGGAGAAAAAATGGATGTTCTGGATGTTTTGGTTAATAATGCGGGAATTTCGGGAGGATTTCCGCAATCTGCGCTGAGTGCGACAATTGATCAGTTTAAAACAGTTTATGAAACCAATGTTTTTGGCGTGATCAGCGTTACACAAGCTTTTATTGATCTTTTGAAAAAATCAGCTGAACCGCGTATTGTTAATGTAAGCACAGCCATGGCCTCTCTTTCTTTGGCTGCGGATCCTTCCGTTCCTGGTTACGACAATAAAATGGCGGTATACCAATCCAGTAAATCTGCACTAAATATGTATACCATCAATCTGGCTTATGAACTTCGTGATTCGGCTTTCAAAGTTAATGCAGTCTGCCCGGGATGGACAAAAACCGATTTTACCAATGATCAGGGCACAAGTACAGTGGAAGAGGCGGGGAAACGTATAGCTAAATATGCGCTGATTGATCAGAGTGGGCCAACCGGAAAGTTTTTTAGTGAAGAATATTTTCCTGAGCCTGAAAATTGTCCATGGTAATAGCTGGACTTAAATGACAGTTTAGTTTATATAAGAAACGGGCTTTACAGGCCCGTTTCTTATATAGTTTTTAAAAACCTTCTTTGTTTCTTTTTCGAATTGCTTCATCAGTTCTTGGAATAAAACTTTCCCTTACATTTGATTCAGCCCCGGCTTGAACTTCTTCAATAAAAGGACGCAAACTTTGGTTATAATCCTGGAATGCCAATTCAAAATTGCCGCTATGTTTTTCCAGTGCATCTGCTAACGTTGTGGCCCCAATCACCGACAATGATGCACCCATTCCGGCAGCCGGCGAAGCACAATAACCTGCATCGCCAACCAAGGCCACTCTGCCTTTTGTCCACGACGGCATTTTTATTTGACAAAATTTATCAAAGTAAAAATCATCTGCGTTTTTTATAACTTCCAGTAATGCTTCGGTTCTCCAACTTTGACCGGCAAACTGTTCCAAAATAATTTTTCTTTGCTGCTCTTTATCACGATAGTCATAAGGAATCTCTTTTTCTGAATTGAAACAAAAGATGATATCCGTCTTGTTTTTGTAAGCATTCAGCATAATAGCCTTATCCGGCACATTATACATTTGCATTGTTTTTTGTTTTATTAATAATTGATTCAGGATCGTGAGTGAAAAATACGCCCCAAGATTATGTGTGTATTCAGTTTCGTGGCCAAATGAGATTCTTCTCACAGTAGAATGTAAACCATCGCAGCCCAATACCAGATCGAATGATCTTTTTACGCCATTCTTAAATGTTACCTCGATATCGTCTTTTGTTTCTATTAATGCAGTTATGCTATCGTTGAAAATGAATTCAACATCATTTTTTATCTTATCAAATATAATTCCCACAAACAAGTCTCGTTCAACTTCAATCTCATCGTCAGGAAGTTCTGCTCCTTCATTTGTTAACGAAATTGAACCTTCCGTTATATCCCGGGCATTTTTAAATTCAATAAGTTCTACATTCAACTGATGGGCTTTTAACTCTTCAAAAATTCCCATACGTTTGACGGCCTCTATTGCAGCATCCTTGATGTCAACAGCGCCACCGGCCGTTCGGGGTTCGTTTGCCATTTCAACCACAGTTACTTTATAGCCTAATTTATTCATCCACCATGCGGCTGATAGTCCGGCCATACTTGCACCTGAAATAAGTACTGTTTGTCCGGCAATTTTTTCTTTTAGTGATTCCATTTTCGTACGATTTTTTAACAATGCAAAGGAACGTTGTCTGCATAAGGCGTGAAACAGAAATACAAAGCAGGTATTGGACTAATCGTGGTTTTTGTTCCTGAAAGTCACCGCTGTCATTCCGGTGACCTTCGTGAAAAGCCGTGTGAAGTAAGGATAATCGTCATAACCCAATTCGGTTGCAATTTCTTTTACCGATTTGTTGGAATGAAACAGCAGACGTTTCGCTTCCAGAATAATACGTTCCTGAATGTGGTATGATACAGAATGACCTGTTGTATTTTTCACACATTCGTTGAGGTAAGGCGTAGATATATTGAGGTTCTGTGCGTATTCCGCTGGTTTTTTTATATTGATAAATTCACGCTCCAATAACTCTTTAAACCCCTTTGTAACTGTTTCGAAACGTGAAAGTTTATCACTTGATCCGGATTGATGTAAATATTGAGAAATAATCAGTGCGACTAACGTGTTGCAACTATCTTTCAATAAAAAATGATACAGTTTTTCGTTTTTCCGTTCAGATAATTTCATAGCAAATGATGCTGCCTGGGAAATAACTGAAAATGTTTCTGTGTCCAATAAGATTGGTTTTGCAGGTGAGATGGTTTCCAGTAGTTTGAGATATTCGGGATTCAGATTTTCATTATTGATTGCACAACTGTATACGGTAACATGCTCAAATGCCAGCATACGATGTACCTGATTGGGGTGCATGTAAATGACAGACGAAGGTTGGATATCATATTTTTGAAAATCGATTTCAATGGAAACTATTCCACTTTCAAGCAGGAAGAAGGAGTGGCGGTCATGCCGGTGTGATTGTTCAGCGTCTTCAAGACTGTTTTCTGATACTTTTTCCAAAGCGCGTAAATTAGCAACCGATATTTTTTCAACGGAAATGTCTCCGCCGAAATCATCAGTCATCACATTTACAGGTATGGATTTTGTCTTTTTACGCATTAACCACTTTGATTTTACGTAAAGCTATTAATTAGATTCACTTACTATTACATATGGCGAAAATTCCTGCGACAGTATTATTCAATAATTCAAGGTTAGCAGATTAAAATTGCCTCCACATATCATTTTAACGTCTCAGGTTTAATAGGTATATTTACTAAAATAAAAGATGATTATGACCATAGAAAGAAACGATCAGGATATTGTTATCCGGCTAAATGCTGCTCTTTTCGATATCAACGATGTACAAAAGTTAATTAATCATTTCCATTTTGTCGAGTCCAACGCCCAGAATAGGGGCACAGAAGAAAATGCCGCCAAACTGGCACACGAGGTTGAAACTTCATGGTGGGCCGAGAACAGGCATAAGTTCCTGCCCTAATAAAATAGCTATATGATAACGGTTGTCATTGATACTAACATTCTTTTTAGTGCACTGATCTCCCCCAATAGCAACATTGCAAGACTGCTGACGCACACTTCATTGCCAATCAGGCGTATAACTTGTCATTACACGATGGTGGAGTTATTCAAACATCAGACAAAAATCATCAAAAATTCTAAAAAGAGTTTCGAGCAGATTGTAGATGATTATTATACACTACTCAATTGTCTGGAGCTGCACAATGAATTTCTAATAGAAAAATCTCACTGGCAGGAAGCCGAACGACTTACGATAGGCGTTGATGCCTTTGACATCAGCTATGTAGCTCTGACATTACAAACAGATGGTGTTCTTTGACAGGAGACAGAAAACTAACTACACATTTGCAATCAATGGGCTTTGATCGTGTCATCACAACTGCGGGACTTATTCCGTTGTCAGCTAAATAGAGCGGCCTTTTGAGTTCACTTCATTTATCAATATTCTTTTGTCGCAAATAAAAAAGGCCACTTAAAAGTGGCCTTTTTCGTAGCGGGAAGCAGGATCGAACTGCTGACCTCAGGGTTATGAATTCTATTCATACTGTATTACTATGGTTTACTATGTTTTGATATGATTTTAACTATCTAATTATCAGCATTTTATTAATTTATGGAAGTCATAGTAATACATAAAAAAACACCGTTTGTTTTACTAATGTTTGACTGGAATTACTTATATTTGTTTGACCTAAAAGAAATTATATGGCGACGACAATTAAGGTGGTTATCAGAAACGCCGCAAAAGCTGACGGCACATTTCCCCTTGCGCTGCGGATTACGAAGGATCGTAAATCTTCCTACATTCACATTGGGACAAGTATCAATGAAGAGGATTGGGACGCGGTAGCATGTAAAGTTAAAAAAACTCACCGCAATTCCGTGAGGTTAAACAATTTAATTGCACAGAAATTTGCTGAGGCCAGTGACACTAGTTTAGAGCTACAAGCCAAAAAGAAAGATGTCTCTGCCAAGCTTGTTGCAAAGAAGATCAAACCAAAGAAGGGTGTAACCTTTTTTGCCATTGCAGCTGAGTTTATAGAAAATATGCGAAAGGAGGGGAAATACAATCGTGTCCCAACCGATCAGGCAAGAATAAATAACTTTGAGGCTTTTTTAGGAACGAAGGATATTGATTTTTCTGAAATCACTGTCCCGCTGTTAAATCGTTTCCGGGCACACTTGAAGGGTGATAAGAAACTCAGTGAGCGAACAATTGTTAACCACCTTATACTGATTAGGTCGCTTTACAATCAGGCGATACTTGGCGAATTGGCTGATATCAAAGCCTATCCATTTGGCAGGGGAAAAATACAGATTAAAATTCCAAAGTCTTCTAAAATCGGTTTGACAAAAGAGGAAGTCGAAGCGATTGAAAAACTTAACCTGTCGGTTGAGCCAAAACTTAACCATGCACGAAATGTATTTTTATTCTCATACTACTTTGCAGGGGTACGGGTTTCTGATGTATTGCGGATGAAGTGGACGGATTTTCAAAATGACCGTCTGTTTTATTCCATGGGAAAAAACGATAAGCCCGGCTCTTTAAAAATCCCTGAAAAGGTGAAAGCGATATTGGATCAATACCGGGGCGATGATCCTGTCAACGGCCTTATATTTCCTGAACTGAAGGTGGTTGAGGATATGAGCGACCAATTTACCGTTGAAAGAAAGATTTCCTACGGCGTTAAAAACCTGAATAAGTATTTAAAACTGGTCGCTGAGAAGGCAAAGATCACTAAGCCGATGACAAACCACATCAGCCGTCACACCTTCGGAAACATTTCAGGGGACAAAATCACACCTCAAATGCTTCAAAAGCTGTACCGGCACAGCAGTTTGACCACGACTATATCATACCAAAATAATTTCATTCACAAGACAGCAGATGATGCGTTAGATGCAGTTTTAAATGGATAATTTGATATATTGCTTTCATGGAAACCCAAAACCTCACAGACGAACAATTCTACCGCCTTATTGAGGAGGTTGTTGCTCGTGTGAAGGGTGGCAAGCGAGACAAGTGGATTGATGGCGAAGAAGCAATGAAATACATGCGAATTACCAGCAAAACCACGCTCCAGAAGCTTAGGGACACAGGGGTGATACGCTACACCCAACCTTTGCCAAAGCACATTTTATACGATCTTGACAGCATTGATGCCTATTTAGATAAACACGCTAAAAACCCCTTCTGATGGCTAAAAAAGATTATTTGAAGCATGAGTTCAGTCAAAACAAAAATGAACTTGAACCGGAACACGGGCGAAAACCTTGGCGAGAGCCTAATACTGAACTTGAACCAGACCCGTATCAGATTGAACTTGACAAGATTGAACAAAGGATAAAGGACGCAAAAGCCTTATCCGACAGGGATATTCAGCAAATAGAAAAGTCCCTTGCTCATCAGGATATTCATAAAGATATATCCAGAAGCCAAACTAATAATCTTTCCGAAGAAGCATTGAAGCAGCAAAAATTAACTACCGAACGGGAGGAAAAGAAAAGAGCTTTTATGGCAGCTTTTAAATCAAAAGATAAAAACAGGGATCATGAGCGATGAAAAAGTAGACCCATACTTTGTAAAGTGGTTCAACACTGGGTATCAGTTGGAAAAGGGAGGCAGGTTCCAAGACCTTATGAAGGAGCAGAAAAATCCAAAGTTCTTGGAATCTGAAACTTATAAAGCCTTGGAAGCCGGAAGGCGTGAGGCTAAGAAGGAGAAATTCCGCGAGAGCTTTCAATCAAAGCCGGACCGGGATAAAGAGCGTTAGACTGAAACGCTTTCAAGCAATCACCCGCTTTGCTGGCAGCACTTGCAGCCGTCAGAATAGCTTTCTTGTCATCCTTCAACATTGTCAGCCAATGCCCGATATAGCTGGCATGATCCGGCTGGGGAGCATCCGTAATGTCAAGTTCCGCACATAGAAACGCTGATGACATTTCAGCCACCAATTCTTCAAAGGCATAGGCGCTGTCTCCGAAACGCTTCCCAAATTGACGGTCACAACGCTTCTCATGCCCAGTCCAGTGGGACAATTCATGTAAAACAGTGGAGTAATAGCCCTCAGTTGGGGTTTGCGTCTGTGTACCGTTAAATGAGACTGTCGGAGGCATTTGAATGTAATCTTCTGCCATCCAGTAACAGGCGCGACTTCCACCGTGTCGAATATCAGCCTGGGTGTTCTTGATGAACTCATCGGCATTCTCAACTCGTGTTACCAAGTCCAGACGATCCGGTTTGATTTCCAGATCAGGATTGTACGATTGAAGTTGACACTGATTGAACACGAATGACATTTTCAGGAATGGGATCTTCTCAACCTTATCATCCTTTTTACGTTCGATAGTATCGTAATAAACGATTGTTGTGGCCTTTTCACCCTTGCGGACGAATTCCTTTTTCTCGGCCCATTGTTTAAAACTGCCCCAATTGTGGTTTGTGTATTCCTTTTCAGCACTGGCGAGCCAAAGTAACGGGATATTGATACCACGATAATATTTACCGGTGGTTTTATTCAGGGGAATAGTGAAAGGTGTGTCGTTGGTGCTATCCCAAGGTTTGCGCCATGGGGCGGTTCCTTGTTCAAGTTGTTCAATGATTTTGCCTGTAATTTGATCGTGTAGATCGGTCATTAGTAAGCCTTTCTCAATCTTTTATTGCCGATAGCAACAATGGCATTTCCAGCCAACTTCTGCATTGCAGATTGCCAACTATAATCCCCCTTTACCCCAAATCCCTGTGCGAGTTCTGAAAGAGAGTTCAAAGCAAGGTCATGGCGATCTTTTAAATCATTCGCGTAGTTTTTCCATTCATAAAGCTCTTTTTCAAGACGTTCTATTGTTTGTTGTTTAGTCATTTATATCTCCTTAATATAATTGTGGATCTTATCGTTAGTACATTGCATCGTTATCAACGAAACTGTAAAAGCCTTTTCTGGAAACAATTATGTGGTCAACTACTGGAAGTTCCAACATCTTGCCACACTCAATTAGCCTATGAGTGATTTCCCGGTCTGCGTGGCTTGGGTTCAAATTTCCAGAAGGGTGGTTGTGTGCCAAAACAATGGACTGAGCATTTGCTTTAAGTGCCGTGGCAAAAATCAGCTTACTGTCTACCGCAACCCCGGCTGAACTACCTGTTGAATGGTTGAATACTCCAATAACACGGCTAGATGTGTCCAGCATCATTACTTTCATTTCCTCATATAAATCAATTGTATCCATATTCCACACCGACAAAAGAGCGTTATAGGAATCCAAGGGTCTACCAATTTTCATCCTGTCTTCTGGTTCCAAATGCGATGTATAGGAAACTTTGATTTCATTAAGAATGTAGAGTGGGTGGGTCATAAAAATCTTCTCATTATATAGTCGTGTGCGTTTTCAGGGTTGTCTGATAAATAGTATTTATTAATATCGTTAGAAATTTTAACAGCGTTAGATATGCCATTTGAAGCAAACCAAGCCGTTTCATCCCCAGCCAGCTCAACTCCCAGCATGTGGCAGTTATGGCATAGCGGCACAATAAAGTCATCACTTGCCTTCATTCCCATGCCTCTTAAAACATGGCGTTTTAAATGGTGGGGTTCTGTTGATCCTTCCAGACCACAGGTAAGACAAGGAAGATCACAGATAAAAGCGCGCTTTTTATAATCGGCCTTATCCGGTTTCTTCCGCTTCTCAGGTTTGGGAAAGGCTAGGGTCAAAAGCTCAATCCATAGTGGGAGGGTGGGCGAAGTTTTACATCAAGAAAGTCAGCAATAACAATGGCCGCATTAATAAGTTTACCGTATTGCTCATCAGAAATGTGTTTCGATGATTTGGGACGGAGGTATTTTTTGCCATGGTAGTCATGTTCGGTAAATCCAAGGATTGGTATTTTAATATCATCCTTTAAATCTTCTGGGTCAGCGCCGTTGTGCTTGCAAATTTCACAGATGATAGCATGTAGATATTTTTCCTGTTGGCGTGTTTTATTCTTTGGGCCGATAGTTACCTCACTGCCGCGAGGAGCCTCTTTGATAGCCTTATAAAGGTTTTCAATTACAATATCATTGACAGTGAGGTATGACGTTTTCATTATGCGTAGATCATCCGCTTGTGAAGTTCACGGACAACATCAACATCGTGGTTACAGTATGACGCAATTTCATCATGCTTGCCGTCAAGATACGCTTGATTGACCATTGAGCCATCCATACCAGATTTTACATCCAATCCAAAAGCAAGGCACAGCTTATCAAGGCTTGCAAAGTTTCTGGCATCCCAACGGATCATTGTATCAAATACAGTGTTGTCCCAAGGTTTCGCATCGAATGGAATGTATGCGGGAGGCTTAATACCCAGCACCATTGACCGCTTTTTCAACATTGGCAGATCGTATCCGACAAGGTTGTGACCAATGAATGTTTTGGGTGAGAAGTTGTTTCCAAGGCTATCATCAAGATATGTGTACAGATTTTTTAGGGTTTCAGCTTCGTCCTTTGGCTCATAGGCGTAGAAAGTTGCAACTTCTCGCTCATCAATCGCTACACAGATACAAATAGCATGTCCAAGGCCATCAAGCGCGGTTTTGTTCACCGCCTCAATAGCACCTTCCGCGATATAGGCTTGTATTTTCTCAGGGTCTTTATAGTTTGAAGGAGCCTTCACAGAACGCGCAAAGTATTCCTTTACACGCTCGTCTTGTGAATTAATGGCTTCAATGTCGATATAAATATTGGTCAAGTTATTTCTCCCTAAAACGGCGCTGAATCGTCGAATTCATTACCAAAGCTTGGTGATTGTGGATCACCTTTACGAGCTTGCGAATAGGCAGCACCATTATCAGACTGATTTTCTTTTGGCTCAAACATTGAAACCATCAACATGTCTTTGTTTTCAGGATTAGGCACGCCAGCAGGGTTAAACATGCGGTCAAGAAGAATATACATTCCCTTATCTGTCTGATTAACAATACCAATGTTTTTGTAACGGGCTTTTTCTTCGCCATTCTTGGTGTAGGTTCCGGTTTTGATTACTAGGTCGTATACTTTTGTCATTGTTTGTATTCCTATTCCATGCCGACGGCAATTTTATATGTTTCAAGTAGCATTTCTTCTTCTTCACGTTTTTGACGGTCAAGCTTTCTTAACTTGACAATCTGGCGCATGGTTTTTGTATCAAACCCGGCGCTCTTGGCTTCTGCATAAACATCCCTGATGTCATCAGCAAGTCCAGACTTTTCTTCTTCTAAGCGTTCAATCCGCTCAATAAGTTGGATAACTCTTTCGCCAGATACCCCAGCAATATTAGTTGGTTGTGTCAATTGTAGTCTCCTGTGGTGGTTGTAGTTGTGTTACTTTATCTGTAATGAGCTTTTCCAGTTCTTTCCAAGTAGGCTCATCATTAGCGGTTTGACATTCCTTCTTAATAACCGGGTAGATGGTTCTAAGTTTTGTAATGTCAGTTTCTTTATTCACCATATCAATGATGAAGGTTTTGCGTTCCGGTGTAATCAGGTCAACTTTCGGCGTAATGACATGGGTTACCGCGTCAGCATCTTCACCCTCAGTAGGGATACAAAAGGCAAGGAAGGCAGCGTATTTATAAGCAGCAGACATTGCCTTGTTTGTGGATTTATCAGCACTGTCCATAGCTTCACCGAACGTACAGACGGTATGAATTGAACCATCAACCGCGCTTACAAAGTCAAATTCTACCTTAACGGTTGTGTAAAAGATTGCGCCGCCTTTGGCTGTTTGTCGCTCAACGCATTCACGCTCAATTACACGGGGCAATATGTTCAGCTTTTCTTCTGCCAGCATCGGAGACAGTGCGTTTAACACATCATCAATGCCACGGAAGTTATATCCCTGCATCTGGTTCTTGCGGTCTTTACTGATGCCTTCTTTTGACATCTTTCCTGTAATCGCTGCAATCGCCTCATATACGTGCTTATTGGACATCTATTTTCCTTTCAATCTATATTGATCGCCATCAACCACAATATCACCGCTTTGCAACAGCTCTTTAATGGCTTCAGGCACGTATTCGGGTGAACCGCTCTTTTCGGTCAATTCTTCTTCGGTTAGGGTGGGGTATATAATGCTAAGGCGTTGGATTATGCCCTGCTTTACGGCTTGTAGTGGACTGGTGAGTGTCATCACGCGGCCTTTTTATCAAGGTGGTAAAGTTCCTCTTTCGCCATTTCTGATATTGAAACCAGAACATGACGGTATTTGGAAGCGTGGTTTAGGTTCATTACATGACCCATGTTAATCATGGAGTTTACGTTTTGCAGAATGGTATCCAGAACCAAATCCAGTGGATCGTCAGTAACGACCTTGATTGGAACTACATTATTGTCTTTCATTTTTTGTTTCCTCATAGCCCTCTTCAATTTGAGCCTGAATTTTTCCAATTCCTTTACCGCCATCAAACCAGCTCGAAGCCATATTGATAGCTGCAACCACCATGACTGAGGACAAGACTGCCCAAATAATCATTGCTATTAGTACTTTTCTATTCATCGTTTTCTCCTTTTCGATATAGTCACCTTAGCCCATACAGGATAGGGTGTCAACATCTTTTTTACCAAAACGACTAATTTTTTTGAGCATAAAAAAAATCTATCAAGCAAGTAAATAAACTGATTGACATCACTTGCCAGTGTAGGGTACTATCCAATTATGAAACTAGCAAAGTACCTCGAAAAGAAAAACAAAACAGAGTTTGGCCGCCTTTGCGGATACAAGCATGAAACTGCAATCTTTCGCTTATTGAACGGCACACGCCGCCCAAGCCGTAAGATGGCGTTGAAGATTGTAGAACTGACAAAAGGGAAAGTTTCCCTAAAAGACCTGCTTTTGTGATTATTGTCCTGCCATTCCCGCCTACTGGAAACAGTCTTTTTCCCACAAGCAGAAATGGTCACAGGTTCAAAAGCAAGGCGTACGCCAATTGGTTGAAATCCTGTCCCTTACTTGTAGCTCATGGAATTGCTGACAAGGTGCATATTCATTACACCTTCGCTTGGCCCTGCAAACGCAAGCGGGATGGTCAATCATACTTCAAGGCAACAACAGACTACCTTGTAAGTCAGGGCGTGATACTTGACGACAACTACGAAATTGTTGACAGCGAGAGCTGGGATCATGTAGGAGTGGACAAAACAAATCCACGAGTTGAAATAAGGATCACCCGGAAATGAGCAAAGTTGACGACTACGGTAGAATTAAAAACAAACCTCACCTGATTGAAAAGGCCAAGAAAAAGAAGAACCCGCGATTTTATAACAAAAACTATCGCGAGGATTTACACTTGTTTGAAAGTGATGAAGACCAGATAAATGCGCTGAAGGTAGAAACTGGTATCAATTTTAACTGCGATTAGCTTATAAAACAATTTGACCGAATATACTAGGATAAAGGCTCATTTTATTTCTAACGGCGTTAACTAAAAAAATACAGCCTAATGTTCTGATTATCAGAGCAGTAATAAAATGACAATAATATTTGCCTATTTTCTCCTTATTACGAGGAATACTTATTAGATTCTAAATATTATCTTTGTTTCCGATGGAGGCAGTTAATAAGAAAAGAGGTGTCTTCAGCACCCCTTTTCCAAAGGGCTGTATATCAACCCATCCTAATAAAATGGAAGTAACAGTTTTAAGTTGGTTTCTGAAGCTCTCAGAAGCCAATCAGGTAGCAGTAGTGTTACTCGTAGTTCCAGTAATGGAACGGACGGTAACAACTTTAGTAGTGTGGATACGTAGCTGGTTTAACTAGCATCGTTATATTCACTATTACTACGCCTTCTTGTTCTTGTAGCTCTAACTATAAGTCTTGAAGGCGTAACTGTTTCAAAACCGTTATACAAAGGTAGTTCCTTTATTTATTTTTTAATTGTTTTTGTAACAATTTTTTTACGTAAACTATTGCGTTTAACTATTACTTCAACTTGAACTGTCACCGTTACAACTACTTTGTAACAAGCATTTACAAGTCTAGAAATAACTCTGTTAATAAAAGATTATTGTTGCCTTGAACTGTATCTTTATTAGAAGGTCATCCAGAACCTAGATCAAAGGGCATAAAAAAAGGCTGGATCAAACATCTGTTTACACCAGCCCTGAACTATCGATCAAAAATCGAATATAACGATTTTGTTCTTAATGTTTTCTAAAACAGGCGTTTAAAAACTTCTTGCCAAGAAAAGTAAGTTTGTATTTTCCTTCTTCTTTGTTCTCAACACGAGTTTGGTTGTGACGATCTCCATCTTGTGGATCAAACTTATAATCGATGATCTCAGCAATAAGGTGAAGTCTTGTAAGGTTCTCTATCTCCTCCCAGCTCATGGAAATCTTTTCTAAGTAGGACGAAAGAGTTAGATAGTTGTCGATCTTAATGCGATGCTCTTTTTGAATCTCCAACATGATCTTAACCTCATTCGGAGTTAGCTGCATTAGGATGTAGGGTAGAGAAACCAGCTTTAGGTCAAACTTTTCATCGATGGCACTGAGAAATAAATTATCCCATAGGCTAATCATTTCTGAACTGCTTTCCTTCTCAATGTTTTCCAGATGAACTAGTAAAACTTTTAGCTCAATCCTTCTAAGCTTAATTTTTTGCTCTGTAAACTTTTCGTAAAGTCTTTGTGAGGTTCTAGAATTTTCAGCTTTCTCAATAATGAAGAAAAAAGGTGAGGTGCTTGCCTCTTTCGATGACGCTGATAACAGCGTCCTAAGCCATGCCTCTGGCATAGCGGGGGAATTCGTGGACATTTTAGTGTGTGTTTTTTAGAAACTTGGTTGTTTCTATTACAAGTCTATCGAAATAATTTGATAAATCCTAATAATGTGATTGACACTACCAAAATAATTGTTATATTTTAAACATGGCGGTGGTTATACCCTCGCTTGATGTTCCACAGGTCAAGGCCGCCAGCCTCTATTAACTGTGGATGACTGTGGAGGTCATCATGAAAATACATACGGTAGTCTGCCCTTATTGCAGCGAAAAAGCCAAGTTAGTAGACAGTGCTTGTGTCTACGGCAAATCATACGGTTTAATTTACCTTTGCAAGCCCTGTGATGCATATGTGGGAGTTCATAAGGGGACAAATACACCTTTGGGCCGTTTAGCTAATAAAGATTTACGCTCTTGGAAAATGAAGGCTCACGCCGCCTTTGATCCGTTATGGCAGAGAAAACTTGGTATAAAACTTTCCCAAGACCCCCATTACAAGAAAAAATTTGCGCGAGGATCAGGGTACAACTGGCTTTCGCAACAAATGGGATTAACCCGGCAAGAGTGCCATATTGGAATGTTTGATATTGAACAATGCAAAAAGGTTATAGAAGTTTGTTCACCTTTTAAATTAGGTGCCAAATGACACAAGCATGGTATCCGTTTTATTGGTCTGACTATTCCGGTAAGACATTCAATCTAACGATGGCACAGCATGGGGCTTACATGCTTCTGCTTCGTCACATCTACACAACCGAGCAGCAAATACCTGTGAAGCAATGTTATAGCATTGCTAGGGCATTGTCAGCAGAAGACCAGTCTGACGTTGATGTTGTGCTGCAACAATTCTTCAAGTTGAAAAATGGTTTTTGGGTCAGTGAAAAGACAATTGAAGTCATTAACCAGACCAATGAACGCCACGAAAAGCGCGTAAATGCTGGGAAAAAGTGTGGTGAAAGCAAGTCTAGCAATGCTAGAGCAATGCCAAAGCAATCCCCTAGCAAAGCCCTAGTAACTACAACCACAACCATAACCACAATATCTTCTAACGAAGATATATTTAATCAGGCGTGGGCAATTTATCCAAAGCTTCGTGCAGGCAGTCGGGGAAACGCATTGAAGGCTTGGAAGGCTGCGGTTGAACGTGGTAACTCCGAAGAGCTGATTTTTGCAGGGGTGAAAAAGTATTCAGTTTCCAAGGAAGGCAACAGCCAATACGCAAAAGGTTTTCCGGCATGGATGAACGACGATAGATTTCTTAACGATTACGAGGCACTAGAAAATGGAAACAACACTCAAAACATCACTGGACAAATTGCTGTCAGAACTGGAAGCCCTACCGGAGAACAGAACGGAAACGGCTTTGGTGGCCGTAAGTCACAGACCGAGCTTGCAGCCGACATCACCCAACAAATTATCCGCGACCGCCGAGCAAGATGGGAAGCCAACGGAGGTAAAAACCCAGATCAAGGATTGCTTGGAAAGCCAAGAGCAACTCAGCTTGCTATTACAGCAGACGTACACGATGTTGAAGAAATTCGGTGAAGCGGCTGACGTTACAGCTATTCGAGATGCAGGATTTCAATGGGTATTGGAGGATTATACAATTGATCAGGTCACAGCAGCTTTCAAAGCCTACCTGAAAACAGGCAAGGAAATTCCAACACCGGCTGACATCGTTGAAATTCTTGATCCATCCGTAAAGCCACTTTGCCCAAGGGTATATCAAAGTTTTGTAAACCGATCAAAGAAAGGCCCTTTCGAGCTTACACGCGAAGAAAAAGCCTACATTGACCACTACGAAAACCAACAGTTAGGCCGCATTCGTGCTTAAGGACAACTTCTACACCTCCGACAAATGGTACAAGCTAAGATACAGAGCATTACGCCTGTACGGTAACAAGTGCATGTGTTGTGGTAAGTACGGCGAGCTGCATGTGGATCATGTGAAACCACGCTCAAATTATCCAAAGCTGGCATTGAAGCTAACAAACCTTCAAATTCTCTGCCGGGCGTGTAATCTCGGTAAGTCCAACTGTTTCAATGACGACTGGCGACCCAAGGACTGGAAGACAAGACTACGCGTATTTTTAAACATTAAAGCATAGGAGACAATGAATGACTAATTTACGTGAAAGAGCTTTAGGACTATTAGCCTTAGAAATAGCAAGTGATGATATGGGTGTTTACCCTCAATCTATATCTGGTGGCGAAAAAGCATATGAGAAAAGAACCGATTGGATGGAAGGGTGGAATGCCTGCCATACGGCGTTAATCAAAAAACAAAGCAAGATTAGAAAATTCATCAATAAAGCCCCAGAACGTATCAAAGATTATCTTCTTTTTGAGAAAATCAATTTATCTGTAAGTGGGGATGAGATTGAAATGTTTGTGATTTGTAATGATTTATTCTATTGGGGTTGCGCTGATGGTGAGACTATTGAAATGTCGGACTTAGATGATTTTGACCAAGCGATGAAGGAAAGCCCAAATTTTGGTCCTGATCTTTGGTGTGCAAGAAAACGTGGAATGAGACCACAAGGCCCTTTCTACAAATCATTCACATCAGAAGATGCAGCATTATTTGATAAAGCTGGACCTGAACGCACAGACCCTTGTGGGAAGAAAAGAAATAAATGACCGATCGTAAAACCCGCCTAGCCCTTCAATGGCTGGAATGCAAAGAAGCCTGTGAACGAGCTGGTTACGATGGATCGGTTGAGTACGCTAAGGAATATATAGAGCTTGCCGAACCTGAGCTGTTGATGGACTTCAAGGACGTTGACGCAATCATAGCCTACGCACAGGAGGCAAGGAATGGACTACACGCTTAAACCTGATGAATACGAGCCGTTCTTTACTAATTGAAGATCAAATTATATTGGATAAGCATTGTAAACGCTAACAATAACCAGAAGACTATCCGTGTCATAGGCCCTGTTTCCATCCCGCGAACATTGTCAAGCCACAAGTCTCGTATTCCAACAATTAACAATACCATAGACCCAAAGAGGGATATAAACCATGGCAGACCAAACCAATCAGTCCATATGTTAAGTAAGACCGAAAAAATGAGAATACCGAATCCTACATAGCCTGTAAATTTGTTTAATTCCCTTAACTGGCGAGGTGAATAATCTATTGGTACCTCCTTATTGAGTTTATCCAGTTTTTCATACCGTTCTCTTTTCAGGCGAGCGTCTACCTTTTCGTTGTAAGTCATCTGCCAATAAGGCTTTTCCTCTTTTTCAAACATGATCTTATTATTTTAGAGCGAACAGATAGATTTCAAACACAGCAACCCCAACAACTATAAGGAACACAAGCCATGAAGCCACAGCCCGATAATTTACCACCAAAGGCGCTTTCTCGATCACGGAGGCCACTGGTTTACGGACGACCTTTGGACGCGGTTGCACAACTGGAGCTTTCACAGCTACGGGTGGAGAATACGTCTTTACAGGTTCAGTTATTGGAACGGAATAAATGGGTTCTGGTGCTTTCGGTGGGATGGGTATTGATGGCGGCTGCGCTTTTAATTCTGTGGGTGTGGACACGAGCTTAGCCATGCGCTCCTGCATATCAAGAATAGCCTGTTGTTTACGATCCATAATAACGGTGAGTTTACATGCTGGAAATTAAGGAATTGCCATGAAAATAACAATGAGGCAAAGAAATATATTGACCGTATCATTCAGGGATGGTACTGTTAGTCCTCACAGTAAGTAGCCTGTCTTTCAATATATCACAATCGGAGAATTCAATGCGCGCTAAAATGAAAGTTATCAAAGTTGAGCAGCACGAAACATGCGAGATTTTGCACTTCCAAGCCGTGTCACGTAATTCTTATCCTGCCGATGGCTCGGATGAAGATAATACCTACGCAAATTTTACGCCTTCCGGTTCAGTGACATTGACTGTTGCCAATAAAGATTTGCACGGCAATTTCAAAGCTGGTGATAAATACTTCATTGACTTCACAAAAGCCGAATAAGAATACCCAGCGCTTTCCGGCCAGCGTAATGACCGGAGCCTGTTTTATGTTAGTGCAGTAATAGCCGGAAACTTTGAGTTAAATCAGTATAAGGCTCATAACGGTACTGAAAAACGGTTGATCCCTATACCAAAAAGGGTTCTACTGCACCAATATGAAACAGCACGTCAGATAGGGATCTTAGTGTAAATTCATTCATAGTTCGGTTCCAACTTAACCTTTCTGCTTGGTGGTGAGAAAACAAGTCATAGCGACAATGCCTAAGGAGAGCGATCCCGAAAAAGATGCAATCGCCCCGGATGGTTCAGGTTCAGTTGGGTAATATTACAGGGCCAATTGTCGCTACTCACTATCCGTATCTACGGAGATTATCAGACCGGAGCGTTTCAATCTCCAACACCATTTTCCGGTGAATTAAGTACAAAGCTGGTTTTGTCATAGCATCCTGACAAGCATCAATATAAGCCTCTAATCCTTCAATATCCTTTTTTATCTTGGCAATACGCCGTTCATTCATTTCTCGTGTGAGTGCGAAAGAGTTGTGATACATTGAATACCTCCGTGGTTATTTTAAAATAATATCAGATAATCCTTAAAAAGGTATTGACATTAATACCCGCTGTGGATAGGATATAGCCTGAATTGCACAGCAAATGGAGTATGATAATGACGGAAATTACATTAGATAAATTGAACAGCGTTTACACCGAACGAATGATTTGCGTGTGTTTACTTGCAAAACTTTCACAAAGATTAGGTTACGAAGTTGTTGTTAGGCCAGCGAAAGAGGCAGAATGGGCTGTTATTTATATCCAGCTTCCCGAAGGCCAATTATCTTGGCACATTTCTGACCACGACATGCACTTATTTGAAAGCTTTCCGATTTCTGAAAATGCTCAATGGGATGGTACTTGGAATGGCCGTAATCCCGAATTTGTTAAAGGGATCACTGTATAATGACCAACACATATAAAGAAGCACTGGACAAATTCACATCAAAGAGATGCAAGACGATTGGTGGAGATTACAAGCTTGGATGGGTTTCAGAAGACGATTTTCAAACCATCCGCAAAGCCCTACGGATCGCCCATAGACTACAGCAGGAGCCGAGTGAGGCGATGGTCAATAAGGCGGAAGAAATGGACTTTATTTATCACAGAACAACAGATAACCCAGAGGCGGTTTTCAAAGCAATGACCGAGCAGCTAATGAAGGAGTGCGGTGGTGCCAGTTAGAGAATATATCCCGGTGGAAATCGCTGATGCACTGGCAGAGGCTTTAACAAAAACTCGTGTCCTCATTAAGTACCACACTAAACCAGAAAACGTGGTGAGCATTGATGATGAACATTTTAGTGGTGAGGATATTTATATTAAAGCCATTGAAGCACTCGCCAATTACAACAAGTTCAAACAGGGGGAATAACGATGACTAAAAAACCAGACGCCAATTGGTCATGCAGTTTAGATGTTAACTGTCCTGAATGTGACGAGACCTTTAATTTTTTAGAGGCTTACGACTATCAAGAATATCTGACAGGGGTGCAGCCATTGGAAAGCGGGGTGGATATTGATATTTTTTGCCCAGAGTGTGAACACGAATTTACTGCAACCACCTCATATTAGGAAGAACAAATGACCCATTTAACAAAGGAACGGCTGGAAGCGGCTTTGGAAGTTCTTACAAAAGGTTATCACGATGCTTTGTGGAATTGGGCAGATACACCTGCATTTGTGACTGCAAGAGAAGCCCTACAATCTTTGGTAGACGCTAAGACAGCACCCACAGGATGGAATTTCAACATGGATGAAGCACCACGGGATGGAACAGATTTGATCGGGTATGTTGATGAAACACGCACGATTATTACATGGGGTAAGGTTTCTCATGTGCCTATATATGGTTGGATTGATCTTACGGCTGATGGGCCAGAAGACAGGGACTTGTGTTATCCAGAAGCATGGCAACACCTGCCAACCCCACCGGAGAAAAGCGAATGACCTGTATTTGCAACTGTGACAGAGAAGAACCTGAAAATCTAATACCTATTGAGGGCAAAAGATATGCTTTAAGAGATGGTAGAATTGGTCGCTTCTTGGCGGAAAATAGAGGGGAATATATGTTTATGACTTCAGTAAGAACAGCATTTTATTCCACAAAGGATTTAAACGGTATTCAGGAATTAAAGGATTAAATGACCGATCAATCAAAACCCACCACTGACATGCCAGCCAATACCGATAATGTCCGCTGGCTACTTGCCAATATGTCGCCGCAAATTGGTGATCCGGCGCAGCTTCTGGATGCTCTTATAGATATTTCAAATATGTGCAAATACTTTGAAGAACGTGCTGATCTGGTTCCAGCAGCACCAACAGGCGATAAGGCTGCGGCTTTGGAAATAATGTTGCGGAGAAAGAAAAATACAGAAGAAGGCTTAAATTGGAAAGTTGTAAAAAACTGGACAGAATTAGATCATATGTTGGCAGCAACATTGAAAGAAGATGATATTATTATCAATGCCTTACAGGAGAACACAGCACCAGACGATTTGGTCAAGGCGTTGGAGCCTTTCGCCAAAATATGGGGAGTATCTGGGATGAAGAGAAGTAATCCAGATGACTTGGGTATTTGGACGAGTGACGGCAATATAGGAAATAATCACCGCGTTACGCTCGGAGACTGTAAAAGGGCATCGGAAGCACTAGCAGCCCACAAATCTAAGACACAGGGAGGCGAATGATTTTAAATCAAAGTTTTTATTTTACTTCGTACCAAACGAAGTTGATATATAAGAACACAGCCTAGGACTATGAACGCCAATAGATAAATACCTAACATTTTTATAGTTAAGTTACCTTGTAGTTGGGTTCTAAAAATAGTAAGGGCGGATACTGAATAAGGTAATATAAATAGTGAGATAAAAGACAAGGCTTTACTCCATAAATTGGGAAACAACGCCAGCCATGGGAAGGAATTGGCTACTTCTGCTTCTTCCTTAAGTTTGATGATGGATTTTAAATGGAGAGTTAAAGCGATTAAATATGAAGTGAGCAATAATAGAATAACTGGACCAATAATATAAATAAGATCGCCAGTCACCTTCAATCCAGATACATCCACATCAGCCTTGTCCTTTTTCTTGTCAATTACCGATAAATCAGATAGCAATTGCTTCGCTGTTTCTATACTGGAATTATTTATATCAAACCAAACTGGTTGAATATCGCGAAACAATGAATCAACGCTGCCGTCTCCTTGGAAGAAGCCCCTTAATTTAAAAGCTCTTATATAATCGCTGCCGTAGTAATAATCCCTTTCCGCTTTCCAAGCTCCATTAGAAGGTATTGCTTCTACCGGAAACCCAGCAGCCGAAAAAACGTTTGTGCTATGCACATTATAATTATCACCTCCATCGTAAACCAAATCTATAGAATCCAATCTCTCCCAATTTTGTGTAAGTAGCTCCCTTATTTCCCAAAGCTTTAGATTACGGTACGAGCTGTTATCCACAAACATCTTGAACCTTTTGTGACCTCCTTGCCTTGCAGCATTCTCAATTCTTTTTACCCTATCAGCATTAACATCTGCAATAGCAAGATTGATCTCCTGCAGGCTTGTGCGCGCAACATCATATTTATTAAGCTCTGTTTTTAGAGAAAAGGCAAAAACAGCGACAACCGCACAAACAAAAATGATAATCTGGTGGATATTCCGGGCAGCTTCGAGAGATTCCTTCATTATATAGAGTAGAGTTTGGACAAAATTAAGCATTTGACCATTAGAAGCAAAGCAGTTACAATTATGCCATTGAACCGTCTAACCCGAAGGACGAATTTTGGCTAAGGCAGGACGCCCGACACTATTCAAAGAGGAATACGCTGAACAGGCTCGTAAGCTTTGCTTGCTCGGACTGACAGATATTGAACTAGCTGATTTCTTTGAAGTTTGTGAAGATACGATCTACGAATGGAAGAAAGTTCACCCAATATTTTCCGAGGCCACTCGTGCGGGGAAGGTCAAGGCTGATGCCGAAGTCGCTGATAAGCTTCACCAAAGAGCGGTAGGAGCAGAGTGGATTGAGGATCAGGCATTCAAGATCAAGACCACAAAGTTTGATGCCAATGGCCGTAAGCTGGAAGAGTGGGAAGAAGTTCAAGTCGTTCAGGTTCGTAAAGCAGCCCCACCAGATACACCGGCAATCTCCTTATGGCTTCGTAACCGTCAACCTGCCAAATGGCGTGATAAACCAGATGCCGCTGACGATCAATCCAACGTTCTGCCTGTAAAAGTGGTGGTTAATGTTGTAGACGCAAGCAAGCCGAATGCCGACGCTTAACCTTCCACAGGCAAGGTTCCTTGCACTTCCTCATAAATTCCGACTGTTTGTAGCAGGATTTGGTTCGGGCAAAACATGGGTAGGTGGATCAGGATTGTGTGAACATCACTGGGAGTTCCCAAAGATCAACTCAGGATACTTCGCACCGACATACCCGCAGATTAAGGACATTTTCTTCCCAACGATTGAAGAAGTAGCGTTTGACTGGGGACTGAAAACAAAGATCAAGATTTCAGACAAAGAGGTTGAACTGTATTCCGGCCGTGTGTACCGGGGAACAATCATCTGCCGGACAATGGACAATCCCAGCAATATCGTGGGTTTCAAGATCGGTAAGGCTCTGGTTGATGAGATTGACGTAATGAAGACTGAGAAGGCTCGTCAGGCATGGCGCAAGATCATTGCCCGTATGCGCTACAACGTGCCGGACTTGAAGAACCAGATTGACGTCACCACCACTCCTGAGGGTTTCAAATTCGTTTATGAGCAGTTCGTCAAGCAACTGAGAGACAAACCGGAGTTACGGGACTTATATGGGTTAATTCAAGCGAGTACGTACGAAAACGAACTTAACCTGCCGACTGATTATATCTCGTCATTATTGGCATCATACCCGCCCCAGTTGATCCAAGCGTATCTGAAAGGTGAGTTTGTCAACCTTGCCAGTGGTAGCGTGTACGGGGACTTTGACCGTATTCTGAACCACAGCAGTGCTACGCTTAATCCGCACGAACCGCTTCATATCGGTATGGATTTCAACGTAATGAACATGGCGGCCGTGATTAATGTAATCCGTGATGACCTGCCAATATCAGTAAATGAGCTGACAGGAGTACGGGATACGCCAACAATGGTATCAATGTTGAAAGACCGTTATCCTGGGCGATCAATCACAATCTACCCTGATGCCAGCGGTCAAAGCCGTAAGTCAGTAAACGCAAGCGAGAGCGACCTTTCAATCCTGAAACAAGCGGGTTTCTCAGTCAAGGTAGACAGTACCAATCCGGCAGTAAAAGACCGTGTGTTATCTGTTAACGGGATGATACTGAATGCTGACGGCAAAAGACGTTGGAAAGTTAATACCGACAATTGCCCACGACTGACGGAAAGCATGGAGCAACAGGCATACGATAAGAACGGGGAGCCTGATAAGACGAGCGGGTTTGACCACATCAACGATGCTCAGGGATATTTTCTAGCAAAACGCTATCCGATTATTAAGAGAACGATGGGGACTGCACGAGTTGGGGGTCAGTAACTTAAAATGTCGGAAAAAGATTCACCGATAGTCATTTTTTTTAAATAGCTATTTGCAGAAGTCATAACAAATGCAAATGTCTGGCTTTTTTTTAAAAGAGCAACAGCACCACATAGACCACCTAATACCGAAATTGTATCGGCACAGAATGAGGCTATATCTTTGAAGGTATCGAAGTCCATGATGTGCAGACAATAAAATGACCCAAAAAGTTCCCAGTTCCCTGCCATTATCTTCTTGCGCCGTCTTAAATATCTGGTATCCTTAACCAAACAAGGAGCCAGTCCATGCAGCCAGACGACAAACACAGCGAATACAAAGAATTTGAGCCTGTTTGGAAGCTGTGCCGTGACGCATCCACCGGGCAACGCGCTATTCACAAAGGCGGTGTTGCATACCTTCCAAAGCTTGAAGATCAGACCACAATTCAATACGAAGCATACAAAAGGCGCGCACTTTTCTACAACGCTACCGGGCGAACAGTCGAAGGGATGAAGGGTCTCGTATTCCGTAAGAAGCCTGTTTTAGTTGTTCCAAAAGCAATGGAACCATGGCTGGAAGACGTTACCATGACTGGTATTTCCTTTATTGGTGTGGCTAAGAAGAACACAGAGGAAGTTATCAAGGTGGGACGTTACGGTTTGTTGGTTGACTATCCTCAATCCCCAAACATTGACCAAGGCATAAAGCTTACAATCAATGACGCCGCATTGCTCGACATCCGGCCATACATTGCACCTTACACAACTGAGTGCATCCTGAACTGGCGTAATGCCCGTGTAGGCTCTAAGACTGTTCTGATGGATGTATTCCTGTATGAAGCCATTGAAGGTGATAAAAAGGACGAATATCAAATCCGTCAACTCACCCTTGAAAACGGTTTTTATGAGCAAGTTATCTGGAAAAAGGGTGAAAATGGGTGGTCATCTGTACGTGTGACACCCTTGAAGTTTGGGGAAACCATGAAATGGATACCATTCTGGTTTAGTGCCGCGGAAGAATCTGACGGGTCAATCCAGAATTCCCCGATTGAAGATTTGGCCTACGTGAACATTTCCCACTATCAGAACAGTGCAGACCTTGAAAACGGCGCTCATGTGTCTGGTTTGCCCACTCCATATATCACAGGACTGGATGCGACGGAAAATCCGAAGCTTGCCCTTGGTACAGGCACTGCATGGATTTTGCCTGAAAATGCGACTGCTGGTTTTGTTCAGGTTGGTTCAGAAGGTTTTGCATCACTTGAAAAGCTGATGGATCGTAAGGAAAACATGCTTGCCGCCCTTGGTGCGCGTATGATTGCTCCAGAAAAGAAAGCAGCCGAAGCCGCAGAGACAGCGGGTATTCGCCGTGGTGGTGAGAACAGCGTACTGGCAGATATTGCCGGAACTGTTGAAATGTCATTACAGCAAGCTTTGCAATTGATGGCAGAGTGGGGTGGTTTGCAGGGTGAGGTTCGTTTTGAGCTTAACAAAGACTTCCTACCTATGAACATGGATGCCAACGCATTAAACGCATTGGTGAAAGCTTGGCAGTCCGGTGCTATCTCAGAAGAAACATTCTTTGACACGATCAAAGCCGGTGAGTTAGTTGACCAAACACTGACATTTGAGGATGAGCAGGAGCGCAAGGAAGCATCGGCACCGCCATTGGGTATGATTGCCAATGACACCGAATGAAGAAATTCAAAATGCTTCTATTCGGCACATGGTATGGCTGGAACGGTTCAAGGCTGGAACTGTTAAGCAGATTATTGCGCTTTTAAACCAGACTGACAAAGACCTTCGCGAGAAACTTGCAGGGCGATTATCCTCAATTAGCGAGCGTGGTTATAAGCTTTCACCGGAAACCCGTAAGCGCATTGAAACGATGCTTGCCGAATTACAAGCCATACGTACAGGTATGTATGACACAGCCCAGACCAAGACCACGGATATTCTAAAAGACTTTGCCGTCCATGAGGCTGATTTTCAAGGTCGATTGATTGATGAAGCGATTAAAGCCACGGCCGTCAAGGTCACACTGGAAAGCCCTTCTCTTTCTCAAATCCGTGCCGTTGCCACCTCACGACCATTTGAAGGCCGATTGTTGAAAGAATGGTTTGCAGGGATTGAGGCCAATGACCGCAAGCGGTTAAGTGATGCCATTAAAATAGGGATTACTGAGGGCGAGACATCGGATCAAATCATTCGCCGGGTGATGGGAACACGTTCAGCGCAGTACCGTGATGGTATTTTAGAGGTCAGCCGTAGAGAAGCCGCAGCCGTTGTGAATACCGCTGTCGCCACGACTGCCAACCAAGCCAGTGAGGATTTATACGCATCCAACCCAGATATTGTAAAAGGTGTTCAATGGGTTTCAACGCTGGATAGCCGCACGTCAGCCCCATGCCGCGCCAATGATGGAAAGATATTTCCAATCGGTGAAGGCCCAAGACCTCCAATTCATTTTAACTGCCGATCCAAGATAGTTCCCTTCCTGGGCGAGACTTCCATAAAAGGAACACGCGCCAGTGTATTTGGTCCCGTTCCAAGTGACCTGACATACAGTGGATGGTTGAAGAAACAGACCGTTGATATTCAGAACGAAGTGCTTGGAGTGAAAGCCGGAAAGCTCTTTCGCAACGGCCTTACGATTGAGAAGTTTGTTGACAAGCAAGGTCGCTCATATACACTTGACGAGTTGAAGCAGCGTGACGCTGATATTTGGCAAAAAACTTTCGGACGGTAATGCCGTCTAATTTGAACCCAAGGGGCTAAAATGACTATCACCAAAGAAGAAATGGAAGCTGCAATTGAAAAGGCAACATCCGGGCTGAAAACCAAAAATGAAGAATTGTTGGCAAAACTAAAAGAGGCCAAGGATTCCAAGGCAGAACTTGAAAGCAAAGTCAAAGAAGTTGAAGATGCAAGAGAGGAAGCCGAACGTCAGGCAGCTTTGAAAAACGGTGATGTTGAAAAGATTACCAAACAGCTTGAAACTAAGTTCACCAAAACCATTGAAGAGCTGAATTCTAAACTTTCAGGCTCGTCCGCTCGATTGAATGAAGTGCTGATTGATAGTGCATTGACAGAAGCTTTAATTAAGGTTAATGTTGCACCACAGTATCTTGAAATGGCTAAGGACACTATAAAAGCCAAAAACAAACCAGAGATTGGTGACGTGGATGGTAAGTCTTCCGGTTTAATTGACGGAAAGCCAATTACAGAATTTGTTGCTGCATGGTCACAAGGTGATACAGGCAAGCACATTATTGCTGCCCCGGCTAACGGTGGTGGCGGGTCTCATGGACAAAACAGTGGTGGCAAGGTCAGCACTGAAAAAGCAGATATGGGTGGCTCAAAAGCTGAACGGACTGCTGCAATCGCACAAAAATTCCCAAATCTCTCTGACAAATAGGATAACCCATGTCACTTTCCCAAATGCAAGTCTTCAATGATTTCATCATGCCAGCTACCATTGAGACACTTTCTCAAAACGTTGAGAAATTCAATGCCGCTTCCCGTAATACAATCCGTCTGACAACAGAAGGCTTTACTGGCGATTTCCTGCAAGAATCTTTCTTCGCTGGTATCCATTCCGCTCAACGCCGTGTAAACCGTTACGCTGCACAGGCCGCCGCAACACCAACAGACCTGACACAGCTCAAAAACAGCTCTGTTAAAATCGCTGGTGGCTTTGGTCCGATCCGCTTTGAACCGGGTCAGTTGACTTGGTTGGAAAAGCCAACAGCCGAAGGCATTGAAGTTGCTTCCCGTAATTTCGCCGAAGCTTTAATGGCAGACCAGTTGAACACCGCGATTGCCGCTTTGGTAGCCGCTATTCAAAACCAGCCAACAGCAACAAATGACGTTTCCGCGACGCTTGGTTTGTCATACGCAGCTATGAACGCAGCCCATGCTAAGTTTGGTGACCGTTCAGGTGCCATCTTAACAAGCGTGATGACTGGTGACGTTTACCACAAATTGATCGGTCAGAACCTTGCCAACGCACAGAACCTGTTCCAATCCAGCAACGTAACTGTTGTTGATATGTTGGGCAAATCAGTAATTGTTACAGATGCACCGGCATTGTATCAAACAGGTACGCCGAACAAGCAAAAAATCCTTGGCTTGGTTGAAAGCGCGGCTGTTGTTTCTGATGGTGGTGATGTTATCTCCAACATTCAGACAACTAATGGTCAAACTCGTATCGAATCCACCATGCAGGTAGATTATACCTTCGGCTTAGGCTTGAAAGGCTACACATGGGATGAAGCAAACGGTGGTAAGTCCCCAACAGATGCTGCACTGGCAACAGGCACCAACTGGGATAAGACAGCTACAAGCATTAAAGATACTGCCGGTGTTATCACAATCGGTGATGCTTCTAAATAATTAACTGGGGCGGTTGAATAAGCCGCCCCTTTTCCTCAAAACAACGGAGACACCGATGTCCAAAATCATTTACGAACCACACCCTGTTACACCTGAACGCAAAAAAGAACTGCGTGAACAGGGATATACAATTATTGACGCCCAGTTTGATCCTGATCCAAAGCCTGCCAAACCCGAGCTGACAGAAGAAGAGAAAGCCGCAGCCGAAGAAGCTAAAAAGCAAGCTGCTGCGAAAGCCGCTGCCAAGGCTGCGGAAAAGGCTGCTAAAAAAACTGAAAAGAAGTAGGTAAATAATGTTCACGGTCGAGACTGGAAATATTGTAGCTGGTGCAAATTCATTAGTTGATCTTGCTTATGCGAACAGTTACCATCTCGACCGTGGCAATTCTTTATGGACTGGCACCGATGCAGTCAAACAGTCTGCTTTAATAAAAGCCACTGATTACATCCAGCAAAAATATACGTTTCGTGGTTTTCTGGTAAGCGAAACCCAGCCTCTGAACTGGCCTCGTGCCGATGTTCCTTACGTAGCTACCAATGTCATTCCAGATCGCTTAAAACAAGCTGTGTGCCAATTGGCACTAGAAGTAATGACAGCCCCGCTAAATCCTTCCGTATCGCCCACAGGACAGGTTAAGTTCAAAAAGGTTGATGTGATTGAAACAGAATACTTTGCAGCATCCAGCACAAGCACAAAGCGCCCTGCTATTGATGGTCTGTTACGTCCCTATCTATCTGGAAGCGGGATCAATGTTCCAGTGGTGAGAGTATGAGTTTTTACAGTGAAATGGCTGACATGGCGAAAGAGGCGATAGCCGAAAACGGTCGTCCTGTTATTTTGCGCCGTAATACTGAAGGCTCTTACAATCCTGCCACCGACACATTCACCGGCACAGGAAACGTAGACGAAAACCCCAGTGCGTTATTTACTGAATATAAACAGGCTGAGATTGATGGCACTGTGATTATCCGTGGTGATAAAAAAGTCCTGTTGGCTGACGCAGCCTTGACAGCCCCGCCAGAGTATAACGACATTATTGTTGATGGCAGCGATGAATATAAGGTTATCAATATATTCACGGTCAAGCCGGGCGATACTTCCATTATCTATAAATTACAGGTGCGAAAATGACAATTGAATTGAAATTCAAGATTTCCACAAAGTGGTGGGTTAAGCCGTTTATTTATTTAGTGGCCTACCCGATTGGATTGCTGTTCAATCGATTTCCATCATTCGCAGCCAAATTAGTAGCTAAAAAAGGTCTTATCATGGAGCAATCTAAATGAGCGGTTGCAAAATTGGCAAGATCAAAATGAAAAATGGTGGTGCGCCACTTTATCTAATTCATAGCCAGAAAAAGGTGAAAACCGATTCCGAGCTTGTATTGGAAGAAGCCCTTGAAATGGTCAGGTCAGGGTTTATTATTGAACTGGCAATCATTGCGACAGTTGTTGATGAAAGAATTACCACGACTTACAGCGAGGGAATGCTTGGCAATATTTATTCAGGTGTCGCAGCCTGTGAAATTCTTAAGAACAGGTTGCTGGAAACTTTAAAATGACCGTTGATGAGCAAATCAAAGCAGCGTACACGAACAAGGTTGAGAAGAACCTTGAAAAGGCTGTCCGCATTGTTGCACTGCAAGCTTACACAAACATTGTCATCAATACGCCTGTTGGTAATCCTGACCTGTGGCAGTCACCCGCGCCTGAGGGGTATGTTGGTGGACGAGCAAGAGCAAACTGGAATATCGACATTAACACCGTTGATCTTTCCGTATCTGATAGCACCGAGGAGCCTGACACTTCAAAAGCTTTGGGTGTGACGGCACGATACAAGATGAGCGATACAATTTATATCTCAAACAACCTCCCATACATCCAGAGATTGAATGACGGCTGGTCATCCCAAGCCCCTGCAAACTTTGTTGATGCATCAATTATGATCGGATCACGTCAAGCGAAGCAGATTATTAAAAGGGATGTTCAATGAGTATTGAATTAACCGTCAAAACCATCCGTGCACGGTTTGCAGCCGCTTGGGGCGTAACAACGAAGGTTGCTTATGATGATGTACCGGACAAGACAATTCCACCATCTCCGGCAGCTACATGGGTGCGATTGAACATTGTACACGTTGATGGTAATCAGGCAAGCATTGGCTCTCCCGGCAGCAATAAATTCAGACGATACGGATTAATTACAGCACAGATTTTCTCACCGCAGGGAAAAGGTAGCGTTGATGCCCGTAAAAAAGCAGATTTAATAATTCCCATCTTTCAAGGCGTTCAGAATTCTGGTATAACCTACTATGACGTTCACCCGCGAGAAATCGGAAACGACGGCGCAGGATGGTATCAGATCAACGTGCTTTCCAAATTCTACTATGACGAGATTGCTTAACCAAGGAGACCCCTAATGACTGATTCCTCACAGACCCGCCTTGCCTATATTGCCGAAGTTACACCCGGCGTAACCCCCGCTACTCCAGCATTTAAAAAGCTGCGTATGACTGGTGAGAGCCTTGCGCCTTCCTTACAATACACTTCAAGCAATGAAATCCGCGCTGACCGTAACGTCGCTGATATGACCCGCGTTGGTCAAGAAGCTGGTGGAGACATTAATTTTGAACTGTCCTACGGCACATTTGATGATTTTCTTGAAGCTCTAATGTTCGGCACATGGACAACAAACGTCCTGAAAAACGGCGTGACTAAAAAGACCTTCACCATTGAAGAGACTTTTGCAGCACTTGCAAACCAGTTTCACCGCTACACCGGATCAATGGTCAACAGCTTGTCACTCAGTATGCGAGCCAAAGAAGTTGTGACTGGATCGTTTAATATCATGTCTCAGAACATGACGCAGACACAGGCGATTGTAACAGGTGCGACTTACGTTGAGCCAAACTCAAATCCAGTCCTGAACGCTGCAAACAACTTTGCCGCTCTTGCCATGACAGGTGGTGGTACGGTTCAGCTTATGTCCCTTTCCCTGAATATCAGCAACAACCTTGAACAACAGCCTGTAATGGGTCAGGTCGCCAGCAAGGGCATTCGTGCCGGACAATTCATGGTCACAGGTGAAGCAGAAGCATATTTCGACACTCCTGAACTGATGGATTTGTACTTGGGTGACACACCATCAGATCTGACATTCTCATTGGGTGGCGCTTCCTCTCTTAAATACACTTTCTTCATTCCAAAACTGAAACTTACTGCAAACTCCCCAACGGCTGACGGTAACAACCAAGACGTTATGCAGAAAATCAGCTTCCAAGCCTATTTTGATGCGACAACAGCCGCACAGTTAAGAATTACGCGAACACCGTAAACGAGTTGGCTCCCGCAAAGCCATAAGATACTTGCAAGTTAGGGGGCGGTCTGTTCGGGCAGATCGCTTCCGTCCAACCCGAAGGACTTACACATATGGCTAAAAATGATAAACCAAAAGCTTCTCCGAAAGTCGCTACCGATCTTTTACAATCATTCCTGACAACACTACACGAAGGATTTGAGACTGATACCAATCTCGAAACTTCTGCAGGTGTGGCGTTCGATTATGGCCGCTACGGTACATTCGTTCTGAAACGTGCCGTACACCGCAACCAAGCATACGCCAAGGCTATGAAAGACAAAGTTCTTCCATATGTTCAGTCCCGTGGTGAGGTTGACGAGAGCGAAGACGATAAACACGCCAGCAAATTGATGGCAGAAGTTTATGTCGAGACGGTAATTGTAGGAATTAAAACCACTGACGGGCAGACGATCCCATACGATGCCGAAGCCAAAAAAGGCTTGGTCAAATTGTTTGTGGCCGCTCCTGATCTGTTCACAAAAATTCAGTCTGATGCCTCGGACGCTGTAAACTTTCGCAAGAAGAAAACTGAGGCCGAAGCAAAAAACTCTGTGAAGTCCTAGTCTGGGAAGCGGAGTTTGGTGGTAAAGTCGAATGGCTGGAAAGCCTTCGCCGTGATGGTCAAAAAGTTCCTGCATTAGACCGCCGCCCCAAACTTCTCCCCGGCTTGGACTTCTACTTGATTGCATACCAAGAACTGCGCTATGATAAGCCAATTGGAATGAGCGTAGGCCCGATACCTTGGTCATCCATTGATAGATGGGCTATTAGAAACGGAGTGAATGACATTGAGGATTTCGCTGTTTTGGAAAGCCATATAAGATCATTGGAGAACGCCGCTTATCAGTACGAAGAAAAGCGGAGCAAGGGGAAGAAATGAGTGATGTAAATATTGTTGTTGGTATCACTGGAGATGTATCTGGTGGTCGTGTCATCAAAAAATCACTCGATGATATTAGCTCTTCCAGCAAAACCGCAAGCAATTCAAACAAGCAACTTGAAAACCAAGTACGTGCCACAACATTAGCAGCCAACGGCCTCACAAGGGCTTTTGGCGCTTTAGGTGTTGCATTTAGTGCCGTTCAGATTGTAAAGATGGCTGACCAGTACACGGTCATGGAAGCCCGACTGAGAAGCGTTGCCAAGACTGCACAAGAAACCGCCCGGATGATGGGTGAGCTTCGTAAGATTTCAAACGACACTGGAAGCGAAATGGCTACAAGCCTTTCAATTCTGCAACGTCTTTCATTTGTCCGCGAAGAAATTAAAGCCACCAACAATGATATGCTGGTCTTTACGGAGACAGTTACAAAGCTTGGTGTGACTTCCGGGGCATTACCTGATGCGATGAAAGCTGGTTTAACCCAGTTAGGACAGGCGCTTTCAAGCACCTACACACGTGCCGAAGAATTCAATTCTATCATGGAAAACATTCCAGCGGTCGGTAAGTCGATTGCTGATGAGCTTGGTGTCACAACAGGCCAAATGCGCCTTCTGGTGGTTGAAGGAAAACTTTTATCCAGTGACGTGTTCGCCGCCGTATTAAACCAGACTGAAAAAGTCCGCGCTGAATTTGAGCAATTTCCAAAGACAGCCGCGCAGGGAGCGAAACAATTAGCCAGCAGCTTTGATCAGATCATTGCACAGGCAAACAGTGCAACCGGAGCAACCAATGGAATTGGTATGGCGCTCAGAGTTCTGGGGCAGGGTGCAAAAGTCATTTACAATGGCCTGGCTACTTTGTTTGATGGCATTGCCGCAGGAATTCAAGAAACCGTCAATTTGATGCTGAAAGGTATCAATAAGGCCATTGAGGGCATTAATTGGGCGAAACGAAATGCGCCTGACTGGATGGGTGTTGACAAAACACAGATCGATTTATTCCAGACCACAGATATTGGTGGTAGTTTGTCTGCCGCTGCAGCAGCACGTAAGAGCCGTGAGGACAATCTTTTTGGTGATGATTTTGGTGGAGCTATTACCCCTGAGCAACGAGCAATTTCACAGGATTACGCCAAGATTGCAAAAGACATTGCAGCAAAAGGCAACCAGAACAAAGAAGCCCTGAAAGCACAAAAGAAGATCCAAACGGAACTGACTGACGCAATCAAGGATTCCCGCTCTGAAACTGAAAAGCTGACAGACAAAATCTCTGAAATGGAACGGTTGAGATCGTTCGCGAAAACCGCTGAACAGTCCGAAGCAATTACCAAGAACATCAAAAATGCCCGTGATGAATTAAAGAAACTTGCTGTCGAAGCCGAGCTAGATGGCCCGACCGGAAAAGCTTTTCAAGGGATGGCAGATGAAATTCAGGACGGTTTTAAAGATGCTTTTAAAGGCGCTTTTGAGGGTGGTGGCAGTATGTTCACCAAGTTTGCCGAAGGTATCAAATCGACGTTTAAAAGCGTCATGCTGGATATTGTTTATCAAGCCTCAGTGCGTCCAATCGTTGTTTCTGTGCTTGGTTCTGTTGGTGGGTCAATGGGGCTTTCCAGCGATGCGGTAGGTTCAGTACTGGGTACAGCTTCAGGTTCTTCTTCGGGATCAAGTAGCCTAACAGGTGCCAGTAACTTATTCAGCATTGGTAAATCTTTTTTATCGGGAGGAAGCGCCACGACAGGCGTTGCTTCGATGATTGCAAAAGCCAGCGCAGCCATGGGGAACAGCTTCTCAACCACTGTTGGCCTTCAAAAATTCGCAACCAATGCTGGAACTGCCGCAAATATAGGAGGTGGTTTTGTTGGAAGCACAGCGGCAAATCTTCTTGGTCTTGGAAACAAAAACGGCCTTGTGAACGCTGGGACAGGCATTGCCGGGGCTTTAATCGGTCAGGCACTTATTCCAATCCCTTTCCTTGGTGCTGCAATCGGTTCCTTTGTCGGTACGGCCATTGGTGGTTTGTTCGGTGGTGCAAAGCCATCCGATAAAGCCCAGGGCGGCACAATTGATTTTGCTTCCGGTGTAGCTTCATATAGCGGGCAGAGCGGTAAGAAATTCAGTCAGGAAAATGCCACATTCCGCGATACCATTCTGTCGTCAATGTCCAGCGTCCTTGGCACAATCAAGCAATACGGTGGTACGGCAAGCGGATCGGCAAACATCGTTATTGGTAGCCGTGACGGACTTCGTTATAACGGTCAGAACTTTGGGAACGATTCTCAGGCATTCACGAATAAAATCTTTGAAGACCTGAGAAACAGCATTACCGGGCTGGATGAGACATTCACGACAATCTTGAATAAAGTTGGTGTGCAGAATGCTTCTGGACTGGCTGATGCCTTTGCTTTTGGTCAGTCTTACAAAGACACACTCTATCCGAAAACGGTTGCAGATCAATTATCCGAAGCCATTCAAGTACTAAACGACAATATGCAGAACTTGATTGATACGGCAACATTCCTTGGTTTGCCGATTGAAGAATATACCAAAGCCCTAGATAAGCAGAAAGAAGCTGCAATCGGTGCATTAAAAGCTCAGGCAGCAGGGTTTTCCAGCCTTGAAGAAATGACTAAAACATTCAAAGCTTTCTTGGATGGTCAGTCACTCAGTTCTAATTCCAGCCTAAACCCAATGGAAAAGCTGGGACTTGCACAAGGTAACTTTGATGATCTTCTGAAAACAGCCCAAGGCGGTGATTTAACCGTCACTACTGATTTACTTGGTGCCGCAGCAACCCTCATAGAGCTTGGGAGAGGAATTTACGCGTCATCCGTCAGCTTTGTAGCCTTGGAAGGTTTTGTGCGATCCAGTGTAACTGAAATCGCCAAAGCTGCTGGTGTGCCGGGTTATGCTGTCGGTACAAATTCAGCCGCGTCAGGCTTTGCCATGGTAGGGGAGCAGGGACGTGAATTGGTTCGCATGGGTGGTGGTGAACAAGTATACACCGCTGGTCAAACAGCCGGGATTATGGCTTTGTCTGGAAACGCAGCCGGTGACATTGTACGAAGTAACAATCAAATTGCCGCGCTTACACAGGAAAACACTGATGAAATCCGTGCGGGCCGCGTGGAAAGCATTAGAACGCGTAAGCTCATGGAGAGAATGCTAAATTACATGAAAGTGGCTTCATGACCGATTACCTAGACTTTTTCGGTGATTTAGCGATAAGCCAACTTGCCACCGATCTTGACCATTCCACTCCTGATCCGTTTGCAATCCTTCAAGACAATCCACAGGCGCAGCTTATTTATCTGATTGAGGCATATCCGTATGATGTGACACAGGTCAACACACTTACCGGAGAGCCTCCTTTTGGGACATTGCCAATCAGCCATTATGGTTTTGATTATTACGGTGGTGTTTCTCTGGTGTGCCTGTCCGATGTGGGATTTGTCACAAAACCAACCGACACACTTGCAAATAAATATTTCATCGGTCAGGTCAATAACGCCTTTCAATTTGACGTATCGGTACTTTCAAATGACGAGTTCGGCAATAGTAATCAGTCCTATGGCTCAATTGTCATTCAAAATGGCAACGGAAACCTTGACCGTCTCACGGATTATTTCTGGTCATCCCGCCGTGTAACTGTAAAGGCCGGGGCGAAGACGTTTCGTTATCAGGACTTTGCAACAATCTTTGACGGTGCAATTGATGACTTTGATGGTGATGACGACCAATTCACGCTGACAATCAAAGACAACAGATCAAAAACCGATCAGCAAATTGTTTCCGGTATCTACGGTGGCACGGGTGGTATTGATGGCGGTGCAAACATTATCAATACTTACAAACCACTGGCATACGGGAAGATCAAGAATGCCGAGCCAATCCTTGTGGATTCCATTAATTTGATTTATCAAATCCATGACGGATCAATTCTGGGTGTGGATGCCGTCCGTGATCGTGGCGTTGGCCTTACAAATGGCGGTGACGTGCCTGATATTATTTTAGCCACAGTTGCGCCCGGTCAATTCAAAACACAGCTTTCTGGCGGATATATCAAGCTTGGCTCGACACCTGCCGGACGTATTACCATGGATGTACAGGGCGAGAATGGAAATGGTGGGTACGTTTCCAAGACTGGTGCAATTATCCAGCGGATCGTGACCACGCGTCTCGGTCTTAATCCCGTTGAGCCTGAATACATTGACGGCGGTTCTCTAAACAATCTGGATGCAGTTTTAACCGGTGACGTTGGAACGTACATTAACAAAAACATGACCGCCAGTGATGTGATTAGTGACCTAGTTTCAGGCGTTGGTGCATATTGGACATTCACCCGCCAAGGTCTTTTGTTTGCCGGAACAGTTTCCCCTCCATCCGTTGAAAGCGCTGTCATCACGATAAACGACATTGACGAGCAGGGCATTAAACTTGAACGCGTAACAAAACCCGCTTGGCGTGTTTCCGTGGGTTATGCCCCGGCTTGGACAGTTCAGGACGAAAGCGAACTTGCCAGCGCCACCACAAATGCAGACCGTTCTTTTGTATCAAATGAATACCGTTATCTGACACATGAAGACCGCGCTGTCCGGGGTAACAGCAAAGAACTGATTGAAAAGATTTTCTACACGAATATTGCAAATCAGGCTGATGCTCAGTCATTGCTTGACAGGCTTGTATCGGTTTACAGCACACCACGGCAGGTATTTCAATTAACAGTGTACCGAGCTTTGTTCAAATTATACATTGGCGCTCAGGTCAGATTAATATACAATCGTTTCAATCTTAATGCCGGGAAAGTCTTTATGGTTTCCGGTGTTTCGGAGGACGCTGAGACTGGCGCAACCGTTTTTGAATTGTGGGGATAAGCTATGCAGAATATGATCTTGGCAAATGCTCTGCTTTCCGATGCTGCTACAATCTCAGGTACGTCCGGCGCGGGTGACCTTCCCCTTGCCAACCTTCAAGAAATGGATTTAAAAGCCATTTACCGTGCTATGGGTGACACCATTACTTTGACTGTTGACCTGTTGACTGCAAAACAAATCAACCTAGTGGCATTAATAGCACACAATTGTTCACCGATTGCTTCTGTCCGGTTGCGCGCCTCCAACACGAATAATTCATCTACGGCACCGTATGACACTGGTTTACTACCAGCCCGATCCAACCAAACAGCCTTTGTAGATTCTGGCTATCCGTTAGAAAAAAACATGTTTCTCTCATTCTTTGCCCCGCAAACGTACCGTTATTGGTTCATTGATATTGTGGATACGGGCGCTGCATACATTGATATTGGCCGTCTTTACATCAGTAACGCTTTCCAACCTACAACAAATATGGATTATGGACTTTCCGAAGGGGTGGTTGATCCATCCAAAGTTAACCGGGTTGTTTCTGGTGGAAAAATTCCTCGTGAGTTTGTGAAATACAAAACCGCAGAATTTACGCTTGGATATATGAATGAAGATGAAACCTATGGAAAGGTATTTGCCCTTGAAATGGCTTGCGGTCGTACCAAGGACGTTTTATTCATTCCCGATCCTGATGCAAAAAGCCTTTTGCAAATCCGCTCACACTATGGCACCATGGAAACAATAAATCCAAAGGTGGCTTTTCAATATTCGCTCTATAACAAATCCTTCCGGATTGAGGAAATTCCAGCATGACCCTAAAAACAGCAGACCGCGTATTTGAAACATCCACATCGACTGGTACTGGTGCGCTCATTCTCGCAGGTCCGGTTGCAGGATTTCAATCATTTATCGCTGGTGTTGGAACAGGGGCAAAGGTTCCTTACACAATTATCCAAGGTAACTCGTGGGAAATTGGTATTGGCACCGTTACAGCCGGATCGCCTGACACACTTGCAAGAAACACGGTTTTAGAATCTACTAACGCTGATGCCGCTGTCAATTTTGGGGCCGGAACTAAAAACGTCTACCTAGGTTTTCAAGCCAAGATCGTTCCTATTCGCGATGAAAATCTAAACTTTGTTGAAGGTTTTGGTACTGTTGGTGGTGCAGCTAACGCATTGACAATGGCAATGCCTGTCCCTTCAAAGGGCTACTCCGACACGATGATAATTCGTGGATATGCTCTTTTTCCAAATACTGGTCCAGTTGTTATAAATGTAGATGGCGGTGGTGATAAACCAATCAAATTAGCCGGTGCAGACCTCCCGCCAAGCACATTTTTAACGGGAACATATTTTGAAGGCGTGTACAAGACGTCATTAGGATACTTTGATCTTAAATACCCATTGATTGCATCACCTGCCTCAGTTTCAAAGTCTCTTGGTGTGTTGTTCAGATCAAAAGCACCCGCAGAAACCAGCAACGCAACTGATATTAACAACGATATTACAATTGCCGCTGACATTTCATTCGTGACTGATGAGGGAACGGTTATCAAATCCGTTGCTATGACTAAGCAGCAGGACGCTACTTGGGTAGCTGGTAATAACGTTGGTGGTATGCAGGCAGGTTCTGCCAAAGCAAACAACCAAACCATCGGTCTGTACATCATTTATAACCCAACAACTTTGGCTGTCGATTATAAGTTTGTACCGGATGGAACTGCATTTGTAGCAGCAAGTGGCTTTTCGGAAAAGCGCCGTATTGCATCATATGCAACGGACGCAACTGGAAACATTCGCCCTTTTATTCAAAGAGGCGATTATTTTGAATATTTGACGCCAATCATTGATGTTAATGATGCCTCACCTGTAAGCACAGCCGTAACAAAATCACTTTCAGTTCCAAAGGGTTTAAAACTAAATGTGACGGTTAACGCATCCATCACCAACAGTGGAGCAGGTGGTTATGCAGCAGCATATTTGAGTTCTCTTGATTCTGCTGACTTGGCACCAAGCCTAAGCGCGACACCACTTGCAACCATACAAACACAAGATGGGGGAAACTCATCAAACATTGGTGGTCAGGTAAATGTCTGGACAAATACAGCAGGTCAAATCAGAACACGTGTTGCTTCTGGAAATAATACGTTTGTCGTTGCAACCATTGGTTATATGGACAGACGTGGCCGGGATGATTAAAACATATGGAATATTTACAAACGCTTTCCTAACGTAGGATATGGACAAAATGGACGAAGACAAAATTGCAATCGCAAAAATGGGTGTCGGAGCTGGTGGGGCCGTCCTTTACAGCTACACGCTTAACGAGTGGGTTGCGATTATTACGATTTTTTATCTTTTGTTGCAGATCGTTCTTTTGATCCCGAAATACATTGATATGTTTTCTATGTATCTGAAAAAGAGAAGCAAATGAGCGTCAAAGGACGCGTTGCCGGAGTTGCGGTTGCCGGTGCATTATCATTCGCACTTCCAATTGTTTCGTATTATGAAGGCTTAAACCTGATAGCCTATCTCGATCCGGTTGGCGTTCCTACAATTTGTTATGGTCACACGGATGGCGTTAAGATCGGCCAAACCCGTAGCGTTGCAGAGTGTGACAGGCTATTAAATGCCGAGCTTGGTCAGGCGATATCAGCCGTTGACAGGCTGGTAAAAGTCCCCATGCCGGATACACGCCGTGCAGCACTTGGCAGCTTTGTTTATAATGCTGGTATCGGTGCTTTTGCCAAATCAACTTTGCTGAAAAAACTGAATTCGGGCGACATCCTGGGCGGCTGTAATGAAATGTTGCGCTGGGTTTGGGCTGGTGGTAAAAAGCTGAAAGGGCTTGAACGCCGCAGGCAGGCGGAGGTTAAACTATGTATCCAATCCTAAACTATGCCGCACCCGTTATTGTTGGCCTGAGCATTGGTTATGCAGCCGGACACTGGATCGGTGCGAATGATGGTGAGAAAATTGCTATCGCGGAACAAAGTATTGTTGCAACAAAAGAAGCCGTAAAAGCCACGTCACAGAGAGAGAAGATCGACCATGAAATCAGTAAGCTTACCGATCCTGCTATTGATGCTGAGCTGTCTGCTAATGGCTGGATGCGTAAATAAGCCAGTTATCATCGACACAGGATGCCAGTGGACACGCACGATATTAGCTCATCCTGACGATACGGTAGAGACCAAGCGTCAGGTATTGGAACATGACAGAATGCGCCACATTAAATGCAAATAATTAGGGTGCCGACATTTACAGTAAGAAATTTTTTTGTAACTTTTGGCGTTTATCAGTTGTAAACAATAACAATATGCCTAAGAACCACAAAGGAGTAAATGTTGAGTTTTCTTCTTCCGCTAAGAAGACGACTAAGGGGGCGGGTGTAGCTACTATGTCTCCTTCCACTAAGCATGTAGGTCCTTTACCACCTAGTAGGGGTGCGTCTTATCAAGTAAAAAACCCACTTACGGGTAATTACATCATGAAAGAGGCAAGCACTGGAAAGTTCGTTGCAAGCTCTAACGGGAAGAAATTTAGCGGAGTAACGGTTAAAAAGACTATTTCAGCCGCACCAAATCCCCACATCGATAAGGTTATGGCGGCCAATGCAGAAAAAGACATGCTTGAAGTATTAAACAAATCAAAATAAGCCAACACTTAAACTTCGTTTTGTGCCTGACTACGACAAAAGCGTTTTTATAAACTGCCCTTTCGATAAAAAGTACAAAAGTCTTTATGAAGCGATGATTTTTACTATAATCGCTTGTGACTTTACACCTAGGTGTAGTCGTGAATTTAATAATGCAGACGATGTTCGTATTAACAACATTATGAACTTAATACGCGATTGCAAATATTCGATTCATGATATATCACGAGCAGATTCGAGGCTCAACATGCCTTTAGAGCTTGGCTTGTTTTTGGGTTGCAAGCAATATGGAACTCAAAAAATCAAAAATAAGAGCTGCATGATACTAGAAGCGGAGAACTATGATTCAAAGGCTTACCTTTCAGATTTAGCGGGACAGGATTTTTACAATCATCAAAATAAAGTTAACAAGATGATTGAAAGTGTCAGGACTTGGCTTGCTCCTAAGTCTCCTAATGCAGCTGTAATTCCTCATTCTCAATATCTAATTTCTAGATATAGAGACTTTAACAGAAATTATTTGCCGGGAGTGTTGATTTTGAAAAATTGGACAAAGGCTGAGATGTCATTCAATGAGTACGTAGTTACTATTCAAGGCTGGATAGCATTAAATCCAATTTTTTAATTCCTGATCTATAAGTAAGGATTTTCTCTTTTACGTTTAAGGCGATTATTTGCAAAATCTAATTCCTTATAGTCTTCCGTAATTTCCCTACACATCCGTGCAGCCTCAGTATACACCGAAATCGTATGCGTGGCGTTAAAGCTTTCATCTTTTTCTACTAACGGAAGACCGGTTGTCGCGTCTTTGACCAGTTCAAGCTCTGGGATATACACATTACCTAATTCTGGTTCACCAAAACCCATATCACACAGACCAAAGGCAATGCCTTCATAAAACGGGGAAAGCTCAGTCAGGAGCCAGATTGCACGACCGTTTAAAGTGAAGAGCTTAACGACAGGCTTAGGGTCAATCTCATTACCCTGATCGGTCTGCATACCGTTTGCGCGTAGTTCGGCTTCTTCTTCTGGTGTGAAAAATCTGTACATTTGGATTCCTTTGCAAATAAGTATAAGCTCGGCGCGCCTTCGGCACAAGGGGGTTTTCGGGGAAGAAATATTAAATCAAAAATTTATGGACTTTGGAGCAAGTGCATTGGTATCTATAGCAAAAGCAATTCTTGATTACATCTCTGGCAGAGTACGAATTGATGCGGGATACCATTCAGGTCTAGATGATGAAATTCACATTTATAACGAATCTGATAAGGCGGTTGCAATCAGATACTGGAGGCTTGTGTGGCGAAAAACAGTAAGGAGATTTCCACCAAAGTATGAATATGAAGAACAGGACACAGGGATTGAAGGTTGGGAAGACCATTTTATCAAAATTGGTGGAAAAGACAAGCATATATTATCATTCGAGGCGCCATACGATTTTAATTGGAACCCACCTGCTCGTGAAGGACAGAAATTGTATTTGGAACTATATGTCGGCAAGTCCAGAAGACCATTGAGATTTCACATTCACGAGGTATATATCCACAAGCCAAATCAGATAAATAACTGATTAACAACTGCATTTATTTTCACTTTTCTCAATAAAAGGTATTGACAATACTATCCACACGGGGTAGGGTTAATCATCAACCAAGGAGATAAACAATGTCCGTTCCAACCAACAAGCCCTACTCATTTAACAAAGCAGATTTCAAAGAAGCCTATCAAGACCTGAAAGCAACTGAAGGCCGCGAAGCCGCAATCGAATGGTTATTGTTCAATATTGAACTGGTTGAAGAAGCTTTGGAGATCGCCAGTGAAGTTCCAGAGTTACAACCAATCGACACAACCACACTGAAAGCCAGCATTGCCACGGCTGAACGAATTGCAAAAGGAGAGTTCTAATGACTGATCTAATCTGGCAGAAAATTAAGCCTTGGGGTGAGGCGGACGATACAACCTATTGGATTGCCGGAATATATAAGATCACCTCTTACCGTGACGGAGAATATCACGCTTACTTCATTCAGGATCATTGCAATAACTGGGGTGATCACGTTAGTACCCCGCCGGATAATGGAAGTTTTGGAAAGTGCTGGAATTCTATTGATAAAGCAATCGAAGCCTGTCAAACCCATTCAAAAAAACATAGTCCTACAAAAGTGACTATTAAACGAGCGGATGAAATTAAAACATCCCTTATTCAGCAGGAGAAAGAAAACAATGCCTGAATTAACCCACCTTGCCCTTGCCACGCTGTTTATCGTATTCTTCGGTGCGGCTCTTATCCTGTTAACACCTTTGAGAAAGTTTTTTAAATGACGGAATGGCAACCGATAGAAACCGCGCCGAAGGATGGAACAAGGATTTTGATATGCAACAACCCCAAGAAGAACCTATGTTTTAAAATGCACGTTGCGAGCTTCAACAAGTTAGAAAATGAATGGATTGCTTCTGCACCTCAAATTCTTAAACATGTTACCCACTGGATGCCCTTACCACTTCCACCGAGGAAACCATGACCCGCAAAACATACCTCAAAGGTCTATACGATGCCTTATCCGAACTGGAAGGCCGTGAGGACTGCAAGACCGCCGCACAGATTACCCGAACACTTATCATGAAAGAGGAGAAAAAACGCAGATGATATACTACATTTTTGAACCAGAGTGGCAATCGCCAAAAAATCCGACAACATTTGAGACAAAAGAGCAGTGGCTGAAAGCTATCGAAGATTTTGATTTCCTTGGGCAGTATTGTGATGATGGGTGGTCAGAGGAAGTTTGGAACGTAACTGCTGGAATTTTACCAGAAGGGGTTAAGCCATACGATGAGGACTATTTTCTGTCATTGCCAGAAGATGAGTATCTGGACTATTCGGAATTTTACGATAAATATGCCACCCACGAAGTGAAAGAATATCTCATACAGGAGATTGTTGATGGAATTGGCGTAGAGGATGGTTGTTCATATCCAGACTATGACCGTATTTGTGGTTACAGTTTTGAAGTTAAAGGAAAATAAATGACCAACATACCAATCTACATCATAGCCATTGCAGCTCCTTGCATTTTTTTTTACGCATTGTGTTTATAGGAGAGAGTAATGACTGACGCTGAAATGATATTGAAGATGATTGAAACGGTTGACCCCGCAGATACGGCGAAGCTTGATGAGATTGATGCGCGTGTATCCGCGTACTGCCGCCATCACGACAAAAAAATTCCCGAATGGGTTGAGAGGTGGCCTTTAGAATTTCAAGCAAGGATTGGCGTTGGGGGTAATAAATGGAGAGTTTTTGTACCAAAAGAGAACGGAGAAATGGTTATTTGGTGGAAGCCAATTAAATACACCCGAAGCCGTGACGCTTTGAAGGCAATACGTCCTGATGGGTGGATTTTTGACATTAATTGGATGAGTGGAAATGCATATTGTTCTGTATCAAAAGGAAAATTTAGCTATGACGATTTTGTATCTTTTTTAGCAGAAGATTTGTTAACAGAAGAGCTTGCCGAACTTCACGCAGTAATCCAAGCCATAGCCCATGAACGTCGAACAAGCTAAACTAATACCCATTCAGGAAGTTGCGGAAGCCCTTGGCGCTGTTCTTTACAAGGATAACGTCAAAGAGGCTACTTACTTTTCACCGTTCCGAAACGAAAAAACGGCATCTTTCCGAGTACGTAAAGCTATTAATAAATACAAGGATTTTGGCGACCACCGCCCACAAGGTGACCCAATTGACCTTATTATTGACTTCCACGATATGAAGCGAAACGATCCAGAGGCAACAAAGTTCGCGTTGAAATTTCTGGAAAGGTTCGATAGTATGCCTCGAATAACCATTTACAGGGAAGCCAAAGAAGTGACCTATTCAGAAGTTTACAAGATCAAGAAACTGTCAGACCGTATCAACGACCGTGCTTGTGTCGCTGAACTGGAAAGGCGCAATCTTTCAAAGGTCACTATTCAAAAATATCTGAAACAGGCAGATGTTGAGTTTAACAAAAAGACATTCCGCGCTATTTCCTTTGAAAACGATAAGGGAGGCCATGAAATAAGTACCTATGGTCAGTGGGGCGGTAAACCGTTCAAGAACTGCGTTGGCCCGAAAGCTATTACAACATTCCCAGCGCACCCGGTGCAAACAGACGTAACAGCTTATGTTTTTAACGGCAAGTTTGACTTGGCTACATGGGATCAAATGCAAGGAGGCCAGAAACCCAATGAGGAATTTATTTGCAGCAATGGCGACAGCATGATTGGGGAAGTAGGCGCCTATATCCTTTCCAGAAAGGATGTAATCAAGCGTGTGTACGCGTTTCCAGATCATGACGCATCAGGTGCAGGGGAGAAAGCCATGCACGCCCTCGGCTCCATTTTGGAGGACGAGGACATACAATACGGCTTTATGGATGAAGTTTACAAAGACTTTGAAGACTTGAGCGCTTATTTTATGCGAGACAAAACCCCGCAGAATAATTCCGAACGGACAGCACAGCCTCAAAATACTCTGAAACCTAAATTGTAGGTTCGGCCACGTAGTAAGGATTAGCTTCGGCGCGGTCTTTTATTACGGGCATCTCATAGTATGGGAATTTATCAAACAGTGCCAATGGACGCTGTTCTACGAAAGCAAATATCTTATTTGACGAGCCACGGCGAACTTCGTCCGCTGTAACCAATGCGCGCGCTCTTGGCTCCCCTTTTTCTGGCCCAATAATATCCCTATCGTAAACAATATAGGTCGATGCTCCGGCCATTTTCGATACATATTCTGCTGTAAAGTTATCGCCTACACCGAAAAAATGCTTAATTGCCGCATGACCGAGGAACGCCTCCCATCCTTGACCGTAACTATCTTTCAATTGTATAAGCGATTGAAAAATAGGCCAGATAGATATATTGTAACCGGCACCCATCGCCATGTAATTCGGTATGTCTGCAATTTTACCCAAGGCACTGAACTCATCCAAAAGGAAGGCAACTCGTTTGTTTTTATTTCGTGTAACTGCACGTAAAGCGGTTGAAACGACAAGCCTAAGCCATTTACCATGGGAATCCAGTTTGTCGGGCGGTATTACAACATAAATAGTCGATTTACCGTCAGTCAGGCTCCTTATATCAAACGAAGACCTTGAAATTGATTCCTGCAAAGCTGGTGATTTTAAGAAGTCTGTATGGCTTTGGGCAGTTGAAAGTATGCTGCCAAATCCGTTGGTGGTGTTTTCCTTCACAGACAAAACTTCAAAGGCGCTTGCCTTTATAATTTCGTTCTCAGATTCGCTCATTTCAAATAATAAATCTGCAAATTTCTCTGGCGACAACCTAAGCCACTGCCAAATTGTAGTTAAGGATCGTTTTGAACTTGGTTTTAGTGGTCTTGCTTGACCGTACAAATCAATTTTGCCGCCATCTTCCTTCGCCTGTACAAGGATTGCATGCATTATCATTGCAGTAATCATTGCCCTTGCACTGTTGTCCCAATACGGGTCTTTCGAGTTTGGGTTTTCTGGCACCAACATTTGAGCGATCATAGTGGCATCATCTGCCAGACCTTCAAGATTATTATTTGGTATGATATCCAACGGATTGAAAGTAGAAGGCTGATCTGAATAAATCTTCCAAGGGTCTAAGACATGAACATTCCGGCCGAGGCTATGTTGGTAAACTGCTGTTACAGCCGCAGCTTCTCCCTTTGGATCAATAACAAACCATGAGCCATCATAACCGCCAGCGCCTAAAAGGTTTGGGGCAATTAAATTTGTAAACTTACCTGATCTTGTCCCGGCCACAGAAATCAAGTGACCTTGTTTTGGGTATGAGTAACCGCCACCTATATAGAAACCGGGCTTTTCTGTCAGGTCTGCCAAGTCTTTATCAGTGGATAGTCGTGCTGATCCAAACATGTTTAAATTTGTCCTAAGCAGAAACTCTTTATCACGCCATACATTGAACATTCTCATGACAATGATAGTGACCAAAGAATTAATGAATACCCATAGAAGGAATTTAACTGTCCCCGGATTTGGAAATCTCAGGTCACCAATCGAATTACTGATAATTTGATAAAGTGTAAGAGAAACTAAGGTTGATATAGTACCGAAGATAATCATAGACCGCTTTGCTAACGGATGCAGAGGGGTCAAGGTTGGGGGAATATCCATCTCGTGTAACTTCCTGTTATACGCGCGAACGTAGCCCCAGAGAGCGCCTGCAAGGGTAATTGAGAACCCAACGCCAATTGCAAATAAAACTTTCTTAATGTCAGATTCCGGCTGGTTCTTTTCTTTAAAAAGGTCGGCCATGTCATCTTCTGTAACTTGGTAATTTCGGTAAGGGTTTTGTTGTTCTGGCATAAGATGAGGGGGATTTGAAAGATGAGTAAGTTTCCAAGATATTAAATAATTTATCTACTATTTGTAACCTCTTGCAGATTTATTTTTGTGTGTCGGCTTAAAGCTGGAAAATATTGATCTTTAGACTGTTAGGGGCTTGTGGAGTGGGGTTATTGTGGTATATTAGCAAGACGTGTTCAGTGTGTATCAAAACTCCGTATTTGACCCTCACTAAACCATCTTGTAAGGAGACGTTACACTCTCCCTTAACCCTCACGTTGCAAACCATGGCCCGACCTAAATCATCCGAGAAGCTTAACAAACGCATTCAGATATGCGTGACTGTTGACCAGAAAAAACACATCGAAGAGATTGCTTCCGAGCGTGACTTCGAGGGTGTAAGCGACATGGTTCGCCTTGATTATTTGAAGGTAAAACCCAAACGCAAGAAGCCCACTGAAAGTGAAGAAGCCTTGCTAAAAGGAGTTGCCGCATTGCAGCAAATCAGCAAGAACTTTGAACAAGTCAAAGGTGTGATTTCTGACGACATCATGAGAATGATGCGTACCGAGTTTATCGCCGTTGGGCAATTAATTACAAAAGGTTTGAAGAAATGATTGTCCGTGGTGCATCCCGTGGTGACGGTAAGCAGCTTGCCGCATATCTGCAAACTCCCGCCGAAAACGAGCGGATTGAGTTCTTCGGCGCATGGGGAACGTCAAACCCTGAAAGCCTGACGGAATCCCTCATTGAAATGGACAGATTTAAAAAACTTGCTAAGGGAAGTAAGACAATCTACCACGCCATCATCAGCCCGGATAAAGAAGAAAGCCACAAGATGACCCGTGAGCAATGGTTACGGTCTATCGAGGTGTTGGGTAAGGAGCAAGGACTTGAAGGCCAACCATGGGGCGCTGAGAAGCACCTAAAAGATGGTAAGTGGCACGTCCATGCAGTTTATCAGCGGTTTGACACCGAACTTGGAAGGTTCCGTACTGATAGCCATTCTTATAAAGGTAACGACCGGGCGAGGGCGGCATTGGAAATCGAATTCGGTCACGAGCGTACCCCGCAAAGAAACTTGAACCGTCCAGTTTTGACGAAGAATGTTATTCAGGCATGGCAGCAATCGAAAACAGGGCAGGAGTTCATCGACCGGGCAGGGGAATTTGGCTATACGATTGCGTCCAGCACAACCCGCCGTCCGTTTATGATTATTGACGAAAGCGGAAGAAGTTTTGACCTTCTTAAAAAACTTCGCGATAAAGAAATTAAATTTTCAGTCCGTACCGCTCAGATGAAAGACCGGATGAAGGGCATTGAATTACCTTCTGACAAATCTGTTATTAAAGACATTCGTCTCAAACAAAAGGTTGAGAAGGCCATGGAAAACAAAGACCTGTTTGAAGATGTGCTTTTGAAGGAGACCGAAAAAGAGAGGCGTAAGCGTGAATTTAGAAAAAAGTTTATATCCCGCTCTGATAAAGATAAAGATCACGAGCGTTAAAACTATCTGTATCTGATGCCTGATTGAACATTATTTAATTATTCAGCCAATATTAAATGTTTGATTTATGTTTGACTGGGCATAAAAAAAGACCCTAAAAAGGGCCTTCTTTGCGTAGCGGGAAGCAGGATCGAACTGCTGACCTCAGGGTTATGAATCCTGTGCTCTAACCATCTGAGCTACCCCGCCGGACTGTTATTGTGGTGCAAAAGTATGTTAAATAAATTTATGGCGCAACAGTTTTTGGCAAAATCCTGTTAAAAAAGTAATTTAAATAAAAAATGAAAATACACTTTACTGCTTTTTATAAGTGAATTATGCTATATTACAACTTTTAAGATCAGCAGGTTAACATTCGATAAATGGACGCACCATTAAACCCAGTAAATATGGAAAAATTTAAATTTATTACTGAATTTGAATTACGCTCTTCCCCAAAAGTATTATTTCCCTATATATCCACGCCTTCCGGACTTGAACAGTGGTTTGCAGAGAAGGTTATTGTAATGCCAAATCAAAGATTCGATTTTCAATGGGACGGAGACAGCCATATTGCAAAACAAACGGGTTTAAGAATCAATAAAGGTGTCAAATTTGAATTTGAAAACACAAGTCCTGATGAGCTTGACAATAATCATCTGGAAATAAAGTTAGAAGTAAGTGAGTTAACCCAGACAACGTTTTTAAGAGTTACTGATTATTCCTCAAATAAGGATGAGGCTGAACTAATATCGTTGTGGAATGGGTTTATGGATAATCTTAAAGAAATTGTAGGGAGTTGATGAAAAAGCTGGATAAGCTTATACTAATGTCCTTTTGGGGACCTTTTTTGGTTACTATGTCGGTGGTGGTTTTCATATTTTTGATGAAGATCATGATTTTTTACATTGACGATTTTGTGTCAAAGGATTTAGGGATTTGGGATTACTCCCGGTTATTCTTTTTCTTCAGTCTGATTACCGTTCCCACCGCACTTCCGCTTGCGATGCTGTTATCTTCATTGATGGCTTTCGGGAACCTGGGCGAATTTTTTGAATTAACGGCTATTAAAAGTGCTGGTATTTCCGTTGTACGTGCTATGGCTCCGTTATTTATTGTCGCTGTCGCTATCAGTATTTTCTCTTTTTATTTTAACGACAGAATTTCACCCTGGGCAAACCTGAAAGGGTACAGTCTGCTCTATGATATAAAAACGACCAAAGCAACGCTGAAAATCAAGGAAGGGATTTTTTACAACGATCTTCCGGGTTACAGTATCAAGGTTGATAAAAAAATGGCTGATGCGCAGTCTATGAAGGGTATGGTGATTTACAAGCACGATAACCGTTCATATGAGCACGGTAATACTACGATTGTTCTTGCGGATTCAGGGAAGATGTATACCATCAATGAAAATTCTAATCTGGTTATTGAGTTGTACAGCGGTACCATGTATACCGAGGATAATGATGACGGAGGCCGCCCTGCATATATCGTTTCGCCCGTAGGCAATACGCCACCGGCACATACAAAGTTTACACGGCAGGATTTTAAACACTATAAACTGGTTGAAAGTCTTTCCTCATTTGGCATGAAACGTACGGATGAGGGGCAGTTCAAATATCATGAGTTCATGAAGAATATTAATGATCTCAATCATACATCTGATTCGATCAGGACTACTTACAATGAAACCAAAAAGAATTTGTTGCCGAACAGTCAGCAGTATTTTTCATATAACTACAAACAGGGTACTGATAAAACGTTGAAACCAGGTAAGTGGATAGATTCTTTATTGGCAAAACCCGTAACGGATAGTTTAAAGAAAGAAATTCTAACCAATGCAAAAAGTTCTGCGGCAAGTATGCAGAGTTATGTAAAGTCGAATGCGGATTATTTGCAGGCGAAAATCAAGGATGCCAGTAAATATGAATTGGAAAAACACCATAAATATACACAGGCACTTTCCTGTCTGGTTATGTTTCTGATTGGAGCTCCTTTGGGCGCTATTATAAAAAAAGGTGGATTTGGCGTTCCGGTTTTGGTTTCAGTTCTGTTTTTTATTCTACTCTATGTCCTTATCAACCAGGGCGACAAGTGGGTTAAAGAAGGTCTGGTTATTGTGCCGGTAGGAGCGTGGCTTGCCAATACTGTTTTGTTTCTGGCCGGGATGTATTTCATCGACAGAGCGCGCAGCGACTCCCGTCTTTTTGATAAGGATGTTTACCAGATGCGTATCAAAAGAATTAAATCTTATTTCGCAAGTAGATTTGGTAAAACGCCGCTTATCAATTCGTAACAAAATTATATTTTCTTTATATTAAAAGAATTTGTACTTTTGCGACCTTGTTTACAGTATAGTGCTGTAAATGTATCATATAATTAATCTGTTGTTACAATCATGTATTTAACTACGGAAAAGAAGAGAGAGATCTTCGAAACCAAAGGTTTTAAGAAAGAAGGCGGAGACACAGGATCGGCCGAATCACAAATTGCTTTATTTACGTACCGTATCAATTATTTGAACGAGCACTTAAAAACGCACAAAAAAGATAATGACACACGTCTTGGACTACTTAAAATGGTAGGAAAGCGTAGAAGATTATTAGATTATCTTTACAAAAACGATATTACTCGTTACCGTGCGATTATCGCGGAACTAAACATCCGTAAGTAATTTTTTAGAACAGGGAACTTGCAACATCGTAAGTTCCCTGATTTTTTGCGGAATTTGACAGAATTTACAGGAAACGTTCTGGTGACGTTTTCACAGCTACCAAACATTACATATTCTATGCTATTTAACATAGTGACCAAAACGATACCATTACCTGATGGTAGAGAAATTACAATTGAAACAGGAAAATTAGCAAAACAGGCAGACGGATCAGTTGTGGTACGTATGGGTAATACCATGCTGCTAGCCACTGTGGTTGCCAATAAAGATATTAGAGAGGGGATTGATTTCTTGCCTCTTTCCGTTGACTATCAGGAGAAATTTGCTTCTGCGGGCAGAATCCCGGGAAGTTTTATGCGTCGTGAAGGAAAACTTTCGGACCATGAAGTTTTGGTAAGCCGTTTGGTTGACCGTGTTCTTCGTCCACTTTTCCCGGACGATTACCACGCAGAAATTCAGGTGAACATCATGTTGATGTCAGCTGATGAAGAGGCTTTGCCGGATGCATTGGCTGCTCTTGCTGCTTCGGCTGCAATTGCCGCTTCTGATATTCCTTTCGGTGGACCTGTTTCGGAGGTACGTGTTGCTAAAATTGACGGACAACTGGTAATTAATCCGGGTACATCTGTTTTAGAAAATGCTACTCTGGATCTTTTGGTAGGTGCTACTTACCAGGATATCACAATGGTAGAAGGAGAAATGGACGAGGTTTCGGAGGAAGATGTGATCGAAGCTTTGAAATTTGCTCATGAAGTGATCAAACAACAGTGTCTTGCTGTTAAAGAATTTGAAGCTGCTGTTGGAAATACAGTGAAGCGTGAATACGTAGGTGACGTTCAGGATGAGGAGTTGGAAGCACGTGTTCGTGAATTCTGCTATGATAAAGTTTATGCAGTAGCCCAGTTGGGTTCTAAAAATAAAAATGTTCGTAAAGAAGGAGCGAAAGCAGTTTTGGCCGAATTCCTTGAAACGATTGGTGACGAAGAAGAAGTTAATCTTTCTCTTGTTAAACGTTATTTCCACGATCTGGAATATGACGCATCCCGCCGTTTGGTATTAGATGAGAGAAAACGTCTTGACGGACGTGCACTGGGTGAAGTTCGTCCTATCGCATCAGAAGTTGATTTTCTTCCAAACGCACACGGTTCGGCCTTGTTCACTCGTGGAGAAACACAATCGCTTACAACAGTAACGTTGGGTACGAAAAATGATGAGCAGATTATTGATACACCATTGAAATATGGTTACAGCAAATTCCTGCTTCATTACAACTTCCCTGGCTTTTCTACTGGTGAAGTAAAACCTAACCGCGGACCAGGACGTCGTGAAGTGGGTCATGGTAACCTTGCTTTACGTGCTTTGAAAAAAGTACTTCCTGCTGCTGAGGACAATCCATACACAATTCGTATTGTTTCTGATATTTTGGAATCAAACGGTTCTTCATCCATGGCAACGGTTTGTGCCGGTTCTCTGGCACTTATGGACTCTGGTCTGAAAATCAAGGCGCCTGTATCAGGAATTGCAATGGGATTGATCTCGGACGAAAAAACAGGTCAATACGCTGTACTTTCAGACATTTTGGGAGATGAAGATCACCTGGGAGATATGGATTTCAAGGTGACTGGTACTGAAAAAGGTATCACAGCTTGTCAGATGGATATTAAAGTCAATGGACTTTCGTTTGAAGTATTGTCAGAGGCACTTTTGCAAGCAAAGGCTGGTCGTCTGCATATTTTGGGTGAAATGAATAAAACGATTAAAGAACATCGTCCTGACCTGAAACCTCACACGCCTCGCGCCGTCATAATCAAAATTGACCGTGAGATGATTGGAGCAGTTATCGGGCCCGGAGGAAAAGTTGTTCAGGATATTCAGAAAGAATCCGGTGCCACTGTTTCTATTGAAGAAAAAGATGGTGCGGGTTATGTAAGTATATTTTCGGCAGACAAGACTTCAATGGATAAAGCGGTTTCCCGTATACGTGGAATAATCCTTGTTCCTGAAATCGGAGAAGTATATTCCGGTAAAGTGAAGTCGATTATGCCTTTTGGTGCGTTCGTTGAATTTTTACCAGGTAAAGACGGATTGCTTCATATTTCAGAGATCAAGTGGGAAAGAATTGAGACAATGGATGGTGTTCTTGAAGTTGGAGAAGAAGTACAGGTGAAATTGGTTGAGGTTGACAAGAAAACGGGCAAGTATCGTCTGTCACGCAAAGTGTTACTTCCAAAACCAGAGAACAAAAACGCATAAAATTGTGTTTTCATCAACAAGGGCATTTTTAAATGTCGTTATTTATACATATTAATATTTGAATTTAGATGAGACAGCTAAAGATCAGTAAGCAGATCACCAACCGTGAAAGTCAGTCGTTAGATAAATACTTGCAGGAAATCGGGAAGGTAGATTTGTTAACGCCGGATGAGGAAGTGACGTTAGCTCAAAAAATCAGGGACGGGGATCAGCTAGCACTGGAAAGATTGACTAAGGCTAACCTTCGTTTTGTCGTTTCCGTAGCGAAACAATATCAAAATCAAGGTCTTTCTTTGGGAGATTTGATCAATGAAGGTAACTTAGGCCTTATTAAAGCTGCGCAGCGTTTCGATGAAACACGTGGTTTTAAGTTTATTTCCTATGCAGTTTGGTGGATCCGCCAGTCTATTCTTCAGGCACTTGCTGAACAATCACGTATTGTACGTCTTCCATTGAACCGTGTTGGTTCTTTAAATAAAATTTCAAAGACTTTCTCTGAGCTGGAACAACGTTTTGAACGCGAGCCATCTCCGGAAGAGCTTGCTGAAGTGTTGGAAATCTCTTCTTCGGAAGTAGTTGATACAATGAAAATATCCGGAAGGCACGTATCAATGGATGCGCCTTTCGTTCAAGGTGAAGAAAACAGTCTTCTGGACGTTCTTGAAAATGATTTGGAAGACAAACCTGATTCTGGTTTGGTTAATGAATCATTGCGTAAGGAAGTTCAGCGTGCACTTTGCACTTTGACACAGAGAGAAGCTGACGTAATCGCCCTTTATTTTGGTTTAAATGGCGAGCATGCGATGACTTTGGAAGAGATTGGTGAGAAGTTCAACCTAACACGTGAACGCGTTCGTCAGATCAAAGAAAAGGCTATCCGCAGATTGCGTCATGTATCAAGAAGCAAAGCTTTGAAAACTTATTTAGGTTAAAACCTGAAGTAATGTGAATAAGAAGAATTTAATCATTCCGATATCACAATCCGTATTCCCAAATTTAAAATGGCCTCTTTTTGAGGCTATTTTTGTATATAACTGAAATGGCAATATTACAGCCCTTAATCGATTTGGCCGAAGTTTGTTATGCCCAGGGCATACGGCATGTAGTAATTTCACCAGGCTCCCGCAGTGCTGCATTAACACTAGCTTTTTCGCGCCACAGCGGCTTTGAAAAACATGTGGTGATGGATGAACGATCAGCAGGATTTATAGCACTGGGAATGGCGCAGCAGTTAAGCCAGACCGTTGTTTTAATCTGTACTTCCGGAAGCGCCGCTTATAATTATGCCCCAGCCGTTACCGAAGCATTCTTTCAGCAGATTTCTTTACTGATTTTAACCGCCGACCGTCCGCAGGAATGGATACACCAACTGGATGGACAAACCATTTATCAGTCAGAAATCTATGGGAAACATGTAAAGAAATCTTTTACACTTCCATCTGATTATGGTCACAAAGATGCCCGCTGGCTGATTAACAGAACGGCTAACGAAGCTGCTATTTTAACTCAGTCAAAACCTTTTGGGCCGGTACATATAAACATTCCAATCCGGGAGCCATTTTATCCTGGCGCAGAGGAAGAATTAAGTCCTTCATCCGATATTCGGGTGATAAAAAAAATAAATGCTGAATCGACATTATCCGTCGAAACCTGGCATGAGTTATTGAATGACTGGGACGATGCAGAACGCATTTTAATTGCCGGTGGTCAGCATCATAATAGTGAAGAACTTAACCTTGCTTTGTCAAAAATAACCGAAGAACTGGATGTTCCGGTAGTCGGTGATTCTATTTCAAACCAGAAGGGAGATCAAAGTTTTATTACGTTCCAGGATTTGTTTTTGGCAGATGCTGATACTGAAAAATTACGCCCGGATCTGCTGATAACATACGGGTTATCCTTTATTTCAAAGGCTTTTAAACAATTTCTTCAAAAAAATCCATCTGTCAGGCACTGGCACATCAGTGAAGACAGCCATGTAGTGGATACTTTCTTCTCCTTAACGCAAATAATACCAGTCGCACCGGAATATTTTTTTGGTAATTTATTTGAACAAATTGATTATCAACTATTTGTCCAGGGATCAGATCCTGAAAATGATTCTTCTTATAAACGTACCTGGAACGGGTATAACTTAAAAGCACAGTCATTATCAACAGAATATCTTCAAAATCTATCAGTGTTAAATGATCTAACATCTGTTAATTTAATCATAAATTCGATTCCGGCAGGTGCTCAGCTGCATATTGCCAATAGTATGCCGATCCGCTATGTGAATGCGTTGGGCAATGGAGTTTCCCATCTTGAAATTTATGCAAACCGGGGCACAAGTGGAATTGACGGATGCGTCAGTACAGCCATCGGCGCAGCTTTGGTTAATGAGAAATCAACTTTTTTATTGGTGGGAGACGTTTCCTTTTTATATGACCGGAACGGACTATTAATTCAGCCATTACCTGACAATTTAAAGATCATTGTTTTGAACAATAGTGGTGGTAATATCTTCAGAATGATTGACGGTCCGGCAAGTTTACCAGAGCTTGATAACTACTTTGAAACACGACATCCTTTTACCGCCAAAAGAACGTCAGAAGATTCAAAAATTGAATATTTTCAGGCTATGGATTTCGACGGGTTGAAAACGGAATTATTGAAGTTTTTAAAAACGGATAATATCGCTTTACTTGAAGTATTTACAGACCCGGCAGAAAATGCGAAATCCTGGAAAGGACTAAAAAACTATATACGTTCAAATTGGTAAACTATTTGCAGTTTTTAGCAAATTCTTCAATAGCAACCGAGTCTTTTAATACCGTGCCTTTCTTCCAGATTTCACAAGCTTTGGCTTTGTCTTTTTGTTTGAAATAAAGTCTTCCCGTTAAGCCATAGAGCATTTCCACAGGTTCGGCCAGCTCTATGGCTTTATTGTATTCAGTAAGGGCCTTAGCAGGCTCATTTGACAGGTCATAGTATACTCCAAGATTTCTTAACGCATAGCCATTCTTAGGATTTGTATCCAGAGCCCTTTCAATTAACTTTTTAGCCGCATTAAGATCTCCTGTTTGTAATAATACATATCCTTTGTTATTTAATGCCAACGCGTCGTCTGGGTGGAAATTCAGTATCCGGTCAAAATAAAACAGTGCATTTTTCCAATCCTTATTATTTGTAGCAATAAGCCCCAGATTATTTAAAGCTTCCGGCTGAGCCGGATTTAATTTAATTGCGGAAGCAAAATCTTCCCGGGCCAACTGGTAGGAGTGAAGTTTGTAATACACTGCTCCACGATTTACAAATGCTTCCGTATTTTCTTTGTCCAGCAAAATAGCTTTGTCATAATCTGCAATGGCTTCCGCAGTCTGGCTCATGGCATCCATCAGATTACCTTTGATTAAAAAATATCTGGTAGAATCGGCATACTCCTTTGATATCTTTTTCAAATCTTCCTCAGCGCTCCTGAAATCTCCCAATCGCAGCGAAGATTCCGCTCTGACGAGAATTGCCTGTATCAGTGTTGGGTCTAGTTTGATTGCTTCTGTCAAAACCTCACGGGCGTCATTAACTTGACCCATTTTCATCAATGTGATCCCTTTATTAAGATAAGCATCCGGAAATTCCGGGTTTTTAGAAATAGCTTCATTGAACAGGCGTAGTGCTTCGGTATAATTGTTTTGAGTAAAAGCAACATTGGCCTTTAAAAAAAAATCAGCAGAATCTTTTTTATCCTGACCACCACAGGATAAAAATATTAGCACTATAAATATTAGTAATATGCTATGTTTAAACATTGAATTCATCCCAATTTTGAATTGATTACTTTTGCAAAAAAATGTTTACCTATGCGATATATAAAGGATATACCCAACCAGCACTTCAAGATTAGTATTTACCAATGGAATAATAAATACATCATTAAGATTGAAACTGGTATGTTTGAGCAAACTTACAAAATCGAGGAATACGAGATTGCAAACGTAGAAGAAATAGAAAAGAGTATGGATGTTGAATTTCTTGAAAGGGTGGCTGAAAGATTCTCCGCGATGCAGGAAGACTTTGCGAATACCTTGCACCGTAATGATGTTATTTTTTAAAAGTTATATCAGGATATTGGATGTTGCTTTTCCTTATTTATACGCTTTCAAAGGCCTTTTCGTTTACTACCAAATAGTTTTAGCAGGTAGGAGCCGGATCGCTTTATCTTTTAATTACATATGATCGCAAACAATAAATCACCACAAAAATCCACAAAACGAACCCCTATGCTTTTAAAACATGGCACTTATGCGCTTGGTTTAGGCTTGTACGTTGGTACGTATACGGTTAATGCTCAGAGCACTTTGAGTTACACAGCACCGGAAGCGCACTTTCGCAATGGCCTTGAATATTATGAAAAACTAAACTTTGTTGCTGCAAGACAGGAGTTTGGAGATTATTTGAATGCTAATGATAATCTTTTAAGTACAAGTGATTACAACAAAGTGACGGCAGAATATTACGTAGCAGTTACCGGCTTGTACTTGAATTATCCGGAAGCAGAAGTTCAGGTCGACCGCTTTGTAAGAAATCATGCTGAACATCCTAAGGCACAGCAGATTTACGGGGATCTGGGGAAATATTATTATGAAGCGGGGAATTACGAAAAAGCAATTACCTACCTTGAAAAAGCGGTAAAACTTCCCGGCAATGGCAGCAAAAAGATGGATAACACTTATCAGCTTGCCATGTCTTATTACAATACAAAAAATCTGGATGCGGCTTTACCTTTGTTCAATCAGGTAAAGACGGATCCATCTTTTGCCAATGCTGGTGACGCTTCGTTTTATGCCGGGGTGATCAATTACCAAAAAAATAATTTCGAACAAGCCTACCAGGATTTTATTGCGGTGGAGAACCATCCTAATTATAAAGAGGAAGTTCCAAACTGGATCATTTCGTCCTTATATCAGTTGAAGCAATATGACAAGCTGTTGACTTATGGTGAGAAAATTCTTGCACAACAAAGAGGAGGAACGAAAATTGCTGAAGTTGCATTATATGTAGCAGAGGTCTACTACGAAAAAGGTGATTATGCCGCGGCTGTTAAGGCTTATGAGCGATATAATAAAATGAAGGCCGGTTCTGTTCCGCCGGCAGTTGCTTTACATTATGGACATTCTTTGTTTCGTACAAACAACTACAATGGAACAATTTCTACACTTAAGGGTGTTGCGTCCGGGAAGGATTCTGTATCGCAATACGCATCATATCTGCTAGGAGTCAGTTACTTAAAGACAAGTAATTTAAGTTATGCTTTAACAGCATTAGACAACGCAGCACGATTGGACTACAATCCTGTTATCAAGGAAGAAGCAAGCTATAACCACGCAAAAGTACAATTGGATCTTGGCAACAATAATGACGCCATAAAAGAATTCAATACGTTTATCGCTAAATATCCCAACAGCAAACATCAGGAAGAAGCTTCGGAATTGGTTGCAGAAGGATACTCCGGCGCAAGTAATAATACGGGTGCTATAACTTACATTGAAGGTTTAGCAAAACGGAATACAAAAATAAATACCACATACCAAAGACTTACATTTAACCAGGGTGTGGTAGAATTCAACCAGGAACGTTTTGAGCAGGCACTTGCTTTCTTCAACAAATCAATCAAATTCCCGATTGACGAAAATATTTTTGTTGCCGCTACTTTCTACAAGGCAGAATCAAATACCGGTTTGAAAAAACTCGACGATGCTGTCGCCATTTATACTCAGCTTTCAAAAAATTCCAAAGCTGGCATTTATGCTCGTAAAAGCCTTTATGCTCTGGGATATGTTTATTACAATCAAAAGAAATATAGCCAGGCACTTGGTTACTTTAAAGAATTTACGAATAATACAGAAGGTATTGACGGTAATATTATTGAAGACGCTTATGTGCGACTGGCAGATTGTTACCTGGCTGCAAAAAATTACAACGAAGCCATTGGTACGTACGACAAAGTTTCTGCGAAAGGAAAAGTTGATAAGGATTATGCACTGTTCCAAAAGGGGCGTGCTTATGTTTATATGAACCGGGAAGCTGATGCACGTAAGAACTTTGAAACGTTGATCAGTCAGTTTCCAAGTTCACGTTATCTCGACGATGCTTATTTCCAGATGGCTGATATCGACTTCAAGAACACAAGTTATTCTGCGGCCGTGAAAGGATTTACGCGTATGATTAACGAAAAACCTAAAAGTTATTTGATCCCGGCTGCTTTGTTACGTCGTGCTCAATCTTACTATAACTTACAGGTTTACGAACAGGCAATTACTGACTTTAAGAAAATCCTTTCAGATTACCCGGATTCACCATCAGCAAGTAGTGCGCTTGAAGGGATTCAGGAAAGTTATACAGCCGTTGGCCGTCCGGAAGAGTTTACTCAGGTGCTCGGTGTTGTGCGTAAGAACAATCCAGGTAACGATAAGCTTGAAGATGTTGAATTTGACAACGTCCGAAATCTTTATTATGCTGAGAAATATGACAACGCCAAACAGGCTTTGCTTGATTTCTTGAAAACTTATCCTTCAAGCAAGTATCAGTATGATGCGCGATATTTCATTGGTTCATCTTTTGATAAAACTGGAAATGTTGCCGACGCTTTACAGTATTACAGTAAAGTAGTGCAGGAAAACCGTTCCACTTTTGTAGCTGCCGCAGCGCAGCGTTCTGCTGAACTGGAAATCGGAAGAGGTAATTTCAATAATGCTGTTACCAATTTCCGGGTTCTTCTTCGTAATTCCGAAAATAAAAAAGAGCAGACACAGGCCTGGATCGGCCTGATGGATACTTACTACAATCTGAAAAGTTACGATTCAACGCTTTATTACGCAAGAGAGGTTATCAATGTTGGGAATGTTATTCCGGGTGGCCTGGGGAAAGCTCAGCTTTATTTGGGTAAAGTCCCTTATGAAAAAGGTGATTTGACAAAAGCGTCGGAAGAGTTTAAGAAACTGGCCAGCACATCCAAAGATGAATACGGGGCAGAAGCAAATTATATGGTTGCTACTATTTTATATAAAAATAAGAAATATAAGGAGGCTGAAACGGCTATCCTTGATATGAGTAAAACCTTCGAGGGTTTTGATTACTGGCGGGTTCGTTCATTCATTTTGCTTGCAGATGTGTACATGGGCATGAAAGAAGTTGGACAGGCCAAAGCAACGCTGAGCTCGATCATAGACAATTCAGATGATCAGGAAGCAGTGAAACTTGCAAAAGAAAAACTGGCCCAGTTTGAAAAACAAAAATGATAAATTCCTGTCGAAGCAAACAGCAAAAAATATTTCTTATGACGCATTCAAGAACAATCAGAACAACCATATTTTTATTGACTCTTGGCTTTTCATCTAATCTGGCATTTGCGCAGAGGGGGGAAATTGAAAGCCAGACTTATGAAATTGTGAAGGAAAAGAGCATTGAGTTTGCACCTGCAAACAGGCTTTTTGATAAGGTGCAGCCCATTCAGGGTACTACCAATGAAAAAAAGGTGAACTATCAAATTCTGGATCCGCAGATTAACATTACATCACCTAAAATAACGCCCAGCGTTGCGGCATCATCGGATGAGAAAGCCCGGCAGGATCAGCCTGATGTTTTAAATAATTACATTAAACTCGGAGCCGGTAACTATGGCCGTTTTCTTGGAGAGGCATTTGTAAGCGGTCGCCGGGCGGATGACCTTGTTTTCACCGGGCAGGTGAAACATTTGTCTGCCGGAAACGGTCCTGTGGACGGTAAAAATTCTGCCAATGCAAATACCAATATTAAGGTAGGCGGAAAATACATCATGAGCACTTATAAAGTGGACGGCTCACTGGAATATGATCGTAAAAATTATTATTTCTATGGCTACAAACCTCAGATTGAATCTTACATAGTTAATCGTGACAGCTTGCGCCAGACGGTTAACAATTTTGGTTTCAATCTTGGCTTTGAAAATACAGATCCTTCTGTCGCGGTGGATTATTCAGTAAAGACAAGTCTGAATACTTTGCACGACCGTTACAATGCATCAGAGCTGGACTGGGGAACGACCTTATTTGCATCAGTTCCTATTTCAACCACATTCTATGCGCAACTGGAAGCTGGTGCTTTTATCTCGCAGCGTGTGGATGCTTTAACGTACAATCGTAATTTATATCGTGTTAAACCTACGTTCAAGTACACGTCGGACATTTTTACAATTACTGCCGGTATCAATGCAGTAAATCAAACCGATAATCAGTTGAATATCAACAAAACGAAAGCATTCCCTGTATTAAATATTGATGTCAGTCCAATTGATGGCGTTCATGTATTTGGTGGATGGAATGGTGATGTGGTTAGAAACACGTTAAAGGGAATGTTGGGTGAAAATCAATGGCTGGGGCCTAATGTGTTGATTGTCAATACGGAAAAAAACTCTGATATATTTGCTGGTGTTAAAGGGGAAGTCGCTGGTGGCTTTAATTATGAAGGTAAAGTATCCTATACTTCGTATCATAACTTCTACAACTTTAACAACTCCCTGGCCGACACATCGAAATTCTCGATTATCTATGATCCACAAAAAACAAAGGTTCTGAACATTTCAGGACAGGCTGGTTATGCTTACAATGATTTATTTAAAACGTCTCTGAAGGTAAATTACTATGATTATTCGATGGGATCTGTTGAAGAAGCATGGCACCGCCCTGATCTTACTTTGAACTGGTTTAATGCGCTGACGATTAGTAAAAAGTTATTTGTCACTGCGGATTTTTATATGTTAAAAGGTATAAAAGCGAAAAATTTTCAAAGTGGGGTTGTTACCAAATTGCCTGTTATTTCAGACTTGAATTTGAAGATAGATTACCTGTTAACCAGGAACTTCTCAGCCTTCGTGTCTATCAACAACATATTAGGTAAGGAGTATCAGCGCTATCAATACTATCCGCAGCAGGGATTGAACTTTGTTGGTGGATTATCTTTTTCTTTTTAACTTCGCTTCATTCACCTCAAAATGCACTTCATGATAGCTGTTGAAACGGTAATAAGAAAACTAGTAACTGATTACGAATTCGTGATCATTCCGGGCTTTGGCGCGCTGCTTTCCCATCAGGCTCAGGCCTTTTATAATGCAGAGACAGGCATGTTTTCTCCACCGGATAAGCGTCTGGCTTTCAATGAGTTTCTGAAACTTGACGATGGGTTATTAGCCAACTATATTTCACGTCATGAACAGATAAGTCACGGAGAAGCTGTTGCTTATGTGAAACGTTACACCGATAAACTTCGTGTATCGTTACAAACCAGCGATCGTGCTACTATTGAAGGAATAGGTGAGTTTAGTATGAATGTTGAAGGGAAACTCGTTTTTGAGCCTAATACAGACAGATATTTCAAAGACGAATGGTATGGTTTCAGAAGTACAGCCGCAAAACTTGTCGAAAAAAGAGCTTCGGGGTTGAATACACCTGTTGTTCATGTTCATGAAGATCACGTTGAAGTACTTGAAGAGGAAGAGCCAAGATCTGTTAAAGTGAACTGGATCGCATGGACATCGGCTGCGATGATTGCAGGACTGATGTTTTATTTCAGTTTGTTTTATGTTTCTTCGAATGGTGAGAACAAAAGCACGCTGAATCCTTTTACCAGCTTTTTTGATAAGATGACCACCGCTTCTGCTCCTGTTGCAGCGAAGAAAGTAATCGTCCCCGCGAAAAGAAGGGTTGTTTACGTTGTTAGAAAACCAATCAATGAAAATGTTGATAGCGTAGCAGCACCAAAAACTGAGGCTGCTATAAATGCAAAACCACTGGAAATCAAATCAGAGGTTAGTGTACCGGTGGTGGCATCGACAACTAACAAAAGATTTTTTCTGATAGCCGGTGCTTTTAAAGGAAACAGACAGGCAAATGTTCTTTTGGAAGAAATGAAGAAAAAGGGATATGCTGATGCTCTTGTTATAGAAGCTGATAAATACAGCAAAAAAGTTAAAGTAGCGGTAGAAGGTTTTGAAAATGAAGGTGATGCTTACCGTGCTTCTGCAAAACTTAAAAAGATTATAGGTGAAGAAGGCTGGGTTTATAAGAAAAGATAATCCAGGTTTTAATATTAAAAGTACCGGGAAGGAGCCAAAAAGGCTCCTTCTTTTGTATTTATACGAAAATGACATATTTTTACGTTCAACACGAAATCACAAAAAAATTAGCCAATGTTTGAATTACAAGCAGAAGATCGTCAGAGAATAGCAATATCCTGGGCAATGTCTATCGGCATAACGATAGCAATGCTGGGACTGTTCTTCTTTATACGTCTTAACAGTTCTGTACCTAAAGTGGAGCCCATGGAGCTTTTTGTGGAGGTTAACTACGGTACGAGCAAAGTAGGAAAGGGCGATATACAGACTTTCAATAAACCAAGTAATTCTAAGGTCAGGGAAAATATGCGCGCAGAAGCGGAAGAGGTTAAAGAGCGTAAATCTGTTTCTCAGCCTAAACCAACGCCTCCGACACCTCCAAAAGTAGAATCTGTCAAGCCTACCAAAACGGTGACAGAAAAAGTTATCACTTCAAAAGCAGAAAGTCCTGTTGAGGCACCGGAAAAAACGGAAACCAAGAAATCAACCGGAAGTGCTACTTCCTCTGCTCCGGTGAGTAAACCTGCTCCTGAAAAAGCGGTTAACAAAGATGCACTTTTCACGAAATCTTCCGGAAGCAAATCGGGAAGTAATGGTACCAATGGAACAAAAAGTGGTGTAGGTGGAAATAATAATGGTGACGATGCAGAAGGTGTAGGCGATAAAGGCTCAAAAACGGGGAGTTTATTTGCCAAGACATACAAAGGTGAAGGCGGCGGTGGCGGAACGGCCGTAGGGCTTAGTTTATCTGGCTGGAAGTGGTCACGCAGACCAGTGGTTAATGATAAGTCGGATGCAACTGGTTCAATCACTTTCAAAATAACAGTTGACAAGAACGGTCGGGTTAAAAATATTATTACGCAAAGTACTACGGTAACGGATTACGCGGTTGTGAACCAATATCGCAGTGCTGTCAGAGAACTTACTTTCATTTCTCAATCTTCAAATGTTCCGGAAGAATCTACCGGAACTATTACATTTAAAATCAGTTCGCAGTAGAACCTAATGAATTATCAGGAAACGATCGACTATCTGTACAGTCGCTTACCAGTCTTTCAAAATATCGGGGCCCGTGCTTTCAAGCCGGGCCTTCATACTACCCTCCAATTGTGTAATCACCTGGGAAATCCTCAGGAAAAATTCAAGACAGTTCACGTTGGCGGTACCAACGGAAAAGGAAGTACTTCGCATATGCTTGCTTCTGTATTGCAAGAGGCCGGTTATAAGGTTGGATTATATACTTCTCCTCATTTAAAGTCGTTTACAGAGCGTATACGGGTTAACGGAGTGAGCATTGATGGAGATTTTATAGTAAAATTTACCGCTGTTAACAAATCTTACATCGAAAGTTTAAGCCCCTCTTTCTTTGAAGTAACCGTGGCTATGGCTTTTGCTTATTTTGCAAGCAGTCAGGTGGACATCGCTGTGATAGAAGTTGGTATGGGTGGAAGGTTGGATTCCACTAATGTTATTACACCGGTTCTTTCTGTCATCACCAACGTCAGTTATGACCATGTTCAGTTCCTGGGAGACACCCTTGGAAAGATCGCTTTTGAAAAAGCGGGAATTATTAAAAATGAAGTTCCTGTGGTAATCAGTGAAAAACAGGAAGTTGAAATATCGGATGTTTTTAATCAGACAGCATCTGAAAAAAACGCTGAAATCGCTTATGGTTCGGAATTATTTGAGATTGGAAAAGCAGAACATTCAAATGGTGCATTGGTTTTAAATATCATTTCAAAAACATCTGGCCATCCTGCTTATCCGGATCTGAATCTGGATTTAGCGGGTGATTATCAGTTGAAAAATATCTGTGGTGTTATTGCGGCTATTGAAAAATTACAGAATACCGGTTTTAAAATTGAAATGGAAGCCATTTACAGAGGCCTGTCCCGTGTGCAGCATAATACTGGTTTGAAAGGCCGGTGGCAAAAATTGAATGATTCACCGCTGGTCTACTGTGATACTGCTCATAATTATGCCGGTGTATCGGATACAATGCGTCAGTTTAACAGTTTGGTCACAAAGCAAAAAAGGTTTGTGATCGGTTTTGTTTCAGATAAAGATATTACCTCCATTCTGAATTTATTTCCCCGCGATGGTATCTATTACTTTTGCCAGCCGTCAAATCTACGCGCTTTGAATGCCTCAGAATTGCAGCAGGAAGCTCTGAAATCAGGTTTATTGGGAAATGTTTATCCGGATGTAAATAAGGCTTTAGAAGCTGCAATTTTGGAATCAGATCGAAAGGATGCCATTTATGTCGGAGGAAGCACTTTTGTAGTTGCCGATTTGGATCAGTTATAGTTGTTGAATTATATTTTAAGCATGTCAAGAAGAAAATTATCCCACTATCAGTTTAGTGCAGAAGCTGCAAATGTTATAGAAACCGGAAAACCGCTTTATACAGAAATCAAAGGAAAATGGAACGAGCTTTACTTTAACAACAATAATCCCATCGTTTTGGAACTGGCTTGTGGAAAAGGTGAGTATACGGTGGGCCTTGGAAAGGTCTTTCCGGATAAGAATTTTATCGGGATGGATATCAAAGGAGACAGGATTGCCCGTGGAAGTCTGGCCGCAACGGAATCTGGCCTAACCAACGTCGCTTTTCTTCGTGCCGGGATTCAGTATTCTGAGGAATTCTTTCAGGAAAATGAACTGGATGAGATCTGGCTAATTCATCCGGATCCTCAGGTAAGAGACCGGGATGAACCGAAGCGGTTAACAAATCCGTCGTTTTTACATCATTATTCCAAATATTTAAAGAAGGGTGGTTTGTTTTGTTTAAAAACCGATAGTACCTTTTTGTATGAATACAGCCTTGGTACATTGGAGAATTCAGAAAGTTTTACAATTATTGAGCATACAGACGATTTGTATCAATCTCCATTACTGAAAGAACACCACGGCGTAAAGACACATTATGAAAGTATTTTTGTAGCGAAGGGATATACGATCAAATTTATTAAGACAATTGTTCTATAAAAAAATAAGCCGCTATGAAATATTATCATAACGGCTTATTTTTTAGTAATACTAAATGCTAATTATTTACTTATTAAAGTAGCAAAGTAGTTTACAGTACGAACCAATTGAGATACGTATGACATTTCATTGTCATACCAGCTCACAGTTCTTACCAATTGAGTATCTCCGATTTTTTGAACTTTCGTCTGCGTTGCATCGAAAAGTGAACCGTAGCTGATACCGATAATGTCGCTGCTTACGATTTCATCTTCTGTATATCCGTAGCTTTCGTTCGCAGCAGCCTTCATAGCAGCGTTGATTTCTTCTACTGTGGTTTCTTTACCCAGGATAACAGTCAATTCAGTAAGTGAACCTGTAAGCGTTGGTACACGTTGCGCAGAACCGTCGAGCTTACCTTTCAAGGAAGGCAATACCAATCCGATCGCTTTTGCAGCACCTGTACTGTTAGGAACGATGTTCTGCGCAGCAGCACGGGCTCTTCTCAAATCACCTTTTGGATGCGGAGAGTCCTGAGTATTCTGATCGTTGGTATAAGCGTGGATGGTAGTCATCAAGCCATTTACAATACCATATTTTTCTTCTAAAACCTGCGCCATTGGTGCAAGACAGTTGGTTGTACAAGATGCTGCACTGATAACTGTTTCAGATCCGTCAAGGATATCGTGGTTAACATTAAACACGACAGTTTTAAGATCACCGGTAGCAGGAGCAGAGATAACCACTTTTTTAGCACCAGCTTTGATGTGCGCTTCAGCAGACTCTTTGCTAGTAAAGAAACCTGTACACTCAAGAACTACATCAACATCATGCGATCCCCATGGAATTAATGAAGGATCTCTTTGAGCATATATAACAACGTTTTCGCCATTAACAACGATTGAATTTTCTGTTGAAGTTACTTCTGCGTTAAATCTGCCTTGTGCAGTATCATATTTAAGTAGGTGAGCAAGCACTTTAGGACTTGTTAGGTCATTGATAGCTACGATATCGATGCCTTCCATGTTATAGATCTGGCGATAAACTAGACGGCCGATACGTCCAAAACCATTGATTGCAACTTTAACTTTTGACATGTGCTTATAAGGATTATGTTATTACGGGGGCAATATTAAGAAAAATGAATGCCGATTTAAAGAAATTAACAGAATAATTGACCGCAAAATTCCTGAATCAACAGTTTCCAGTTATAATAGCATTCAATGTATTATTGTCTAGTATTATTAGTATTTTACTAACCTAATTTTATTAGTAATTTTTCCATTTTTACTAATTTAAGTAGTTAATTCTATTCTTTATAAGTTTAACTTTAACAGTTGCTCATTGAATGATTTTATCTTACCTAAGAGAATGTTGGTCTTGTATAAATCGATTCCTTCTCTGTTTAAAATCCCGGTCTATTTGTTTTATATTTGTTTTGAAAGTAGGAGTGTAGCTGATTAGTTCAGCCAAATCGTAACCGCTAGCTGATTCACTTAAATAACAAATGATAATTTTTAATTTTATCGTAACTTCCTATCTTTCAAATAGTTAAATACTTTTTATTAATTAATTAATTTAACATGAGCCTTAGTACTCAAATTGAAAATCTCTGGTCTGATAGAGACTTATTAAAAGAGCCGGAGAACATTGAATTTATCAAAAGTATTATCGAAGAAGTTGATAAAGGAAGACTTCGTGTTGCAGAACCGCAGGAAGATGGCACATGGGTTGTAAACGAATCGCTAAAAAAAGCGATCATTCTTTATTTTCCAATCCAGAAAATGGAAGTACTCGAAGCAGGCATTTTCGAATACCATGATAAAATGAAGCTTAAAACGGGATACGAGGCACTGGGTGTTCGCGTTGTTCCGCCGGCCGTAGCGCGTTACGGGTCCTATATTTCCAAAGGAGTAATCCTGATGCCATCCTATGTAAATATTGGCGCCTATGTAGACGAAGGAACTATGGTAGATACGTGGGCTACGGTAGGCAGCTGTGCTCAGATTGGGAAGAATGTTCACCTAAGTGGTGGTGTCGGAATAGGAGGCGTTTTGGAGCCTGTACAGGCTGCTCCTGTTATTATTGAAGATGGTGCCTTTATTGGTTCCCGCTGTATCGTAGTTGAAGGCGCGCATATTGGTAAAAGAGCTGTGCTTGGTGCTGGTGTTACGATTACCGGAAGTTCTAAAATCATCGACGTTACTGGCACAGAACCGGTCGAATATAAGGGTTTTGTTCCGGCAGACTCTGTGGTTATTCCAGGTACTTTACCGAAAGAATTTGCAGCCGGTACATACCATGTTCCCTGCGCGCTGATCATTGGAAAACGTAAGCCAAGTACTGATCTGAAGACATCTTTAAACGAGGCACTACGTGATAATAATGTAACGGTCTGACATTTGTAAACAGAATACAGATTAACTTATTATCCTTCTATTTAACAAACTATACAATGCGATGTTCTTCCCGGAGCATCGCATTTATTTTTATCACTTCCTGATTAAACAAATTTAAATTACGTAAGTATCTGTCTTACAAACTATTTACATTTGTAATTAGCATAATAAATTTAACATATTAAACGATTTAACAAGTTAAATTAAAAAGTTTACAAATGTGTTGTTTACATTAATAAATCAATTTATATTTGTGTGTTGACTTTTGTAAATATTAAACAGTTTAATAATGTATCCGACGATGGATTTGAACGAGAAGATAAAGCAGATACTTGTTGACAAAAATATATCCCCGTCACACTTTGCAGACGAGATTGGTATCCAGCGTTCGAGTATTTCTCACATACTTGCCGGGCGTAATAAACCTAGTCTCGACATTGTTCAAAAGATTATCCGGAGATTCCCGGATCTGGGTATAAACTGGATTTTGGAAGACGAAGATTTGCCTGAATCCATAAGTGAAATAAAGCCTTTCAAAGCAGACAATTACACCTTACCAAATGCACAAAAATCAGGCATAGCCAGCCTTGCAGAATTGCGTAAAAATAATGGAGCCCAACATTATCCGGTACAGGAAAATGTAAGTGCTGCAAAACCGGTAGTTCAGGAAGAAAAAAAAGTTGAGCGCATTCTTATATTTTATTCCGATGGAACATTTCAGGAATTTAAATAAGTTGAAAGATTCAGTTATCAATTAATTCCATATTTAGTTGATAATGGATTATTGAAAGACCGTATCACTAATTTCAGGAATGGAAGTACTATCTAAGTTGCTGCATTGGTAATTTCAATTTCATAGTTGACTTAAATAATTTCCTTTGGCAAACTTCATTTGTCCTTCACCGATGGATAACAATTTCGCAACCAAAATGCCAATAATTTAATGAGATAATATAAAGTAACGTTATTAGGACGTGTCACTAGTATCCAGGCATTTTTATTGCGACTCTTAACCAATGTAGAATATTTTAGTTTTATACTAAAAATGATTATCCTATCTTTTCAATGTTGACCAACTTCAAAAAGCTCCTTTTCATACTGCATCATTTTTCAAATCCACAGATTTACTTTTTTCGTAGCAAAACTCAGGCTATATATAATTAAGCTTAAAAATATTTTAAAATATTACCAATTAGTAAATAAACATTTACTTACTTTGTAAAACTTATTTTTTTGAAGGCATAAGGCACAATTTATTATGAGACCGAAAAATTTAGAAAAGGAAGAAGCGATACGCACGATAGCGCTGCAAATCATTTCCGATGAAGGTTTGGAAAATTTGAGTATGCAGAAACTCGCCAAAGCAGCGAATGTCTCCCCCCGAACCATTTACATAAAATACGAAAGCAAGGAAGATTTCCTGATAAAACTTTTCATCGAAGAAGTACTTGGCTCTTATGAAAAAGCCGTACTTGATAGTTTCGAATCGACAATGAATTTTCCGGAAGGTGTGAAAAAGATCTGGGTAAATACTTATCGATATCTTATTCAAAACCGGCATTCCTTTGCATTACTTCAATATGGAAAATCCTCGCCTTTACTAAATAAAGCGTTTCAAAAAGCCCATATCCAGCAAGGGAAATTCTTCGCACCGATTCATATATTTTTAAAAATGCATGTAACAAATGGAGTGATTCAGGATCTCCCGGGAGATGTCCATCGTGCTCTGCTATTCTCGCCATTACTCGATCTGGTCAAGGAATATTTCGATTATCTGGACCGCCCTGAACAAATTATCACCGAAAACATGATTTTGGAATGCTGTGAAATTATTATAAAAGGCATGATAAAAGACTAAATCACAGCCATTAAAAGTACAAAAATGAACCTACTTGAAAACAAAAAAATTGCAATTGTAGGCGGCGGTCCTGGCGGATTAACGCTTGCCAGACTTTTACAAATGAACGGAGCTGATGTAAAAGTTTACGAAAGAGATGCCCATAGACATGCAAGAACGCAGGGGGCAACGCTGGATCTGCATGAAGAATCTGGCTTGAATGCGCTAAATAAGGCGGGGCTTTTAGATGCGTTTTGGGAGAATTATCGGCCTGGTGCAGACAAGTTAAGAATTGTTGATAAAAACGCAGCCATAGCTTATGATGACTCGGCTGATAAGGAAAACGAACCAGTCCGGCCCGAAATCGATCGCGGACCACTTCAAAACATTCTTTTAGATTCTTTAAAACCAAACACTGTTATCTGGGATAGTCAGCTGTTATCACTTACCAAAAAGGATAATGTATGGAAACTTGACTTCAAAAATGACACCTCGGCCATGGCTGATTTAGTGATAGCAGCGGACGGAGCAAACTCGAAAATCCGCCCATACATCACGCCGATAAAGCCATTTTTCACAGGAATCACCATAGTAGAAGGTGCTGTTTACAACTCTGAAATAAAATCACCAGCCGTACATAAACTATTAAACGGTGGCAAAATATTCGCTATGGATGATGAGAAAACTCTAATTGTTAGCTCAAAAGGCGACGGCAGTCTGGTGTTTTATACAGGCAATAAGACTTATGAGAATTGGGCAAGGGATTGTGGGATTGACTTCTCAGACAAGACTCAAGTGCTGGCCTGGTTTAAAAGTGAATTTGTCGGATGGAATAATATATGGGACGAATTATTTGAAAATGCCAGCTCTGATTTTATCCCAAGACCACAATATTGCATGCCATTTGATCAAACCTGGAAGACTTTGCCAAACCTGACTATACTTGGCGACGCAGCCCATTTAATGCCTCCTTATGCCGGCGAGGGCGTTAATATGGCCATGCTCGATGCACTGGAATTAAGCCAGTGTCTGTTAAGCAGCGACTTCCCGGATCTGCACTCCGCCATTGCTTCATACGAAAAACTAATGCTCGTCAGATCTTCTGAAACCGCAAAGAAAACGCTGGAATCAACAGAAGCGTTACATACGACTAGCGCTATTGAATGGTTAATCTCTGTAATTAGTTAGACACAAATCTTACCTTTGCTTACATTGGTAAGATTCTTACGGCATAAAGGTTATTGATTTCATTTTGAAAAATTAAATCAATAACCTCATTATAAGCATTTTAATATTTTATAAGTAGAATAAGTAAAAAACATAATTATTTGAACGATAAGTACATAACTTATTATATATTTTATATGTATTGTATATTTATCACATATAATACATATAAATATCATCGTCAATATTATTTAGTATTAACAAATTGCCGCTTACGGTTATCCGGCCACTTTGAGTTTTTGTGCAGCTTGTAGACAAAAGACAAAATGATTGAAGAAAATATAAATAGTTGATTTAGGAATTATTTTGAATCAAACCTTCTAATTCCACACGATGTTCTTCCCCCCATTGTGCAACGTACATAATTGCCGGAATGAGAGATTCTCCCAACGGAGTCAGATCATATTCAACCTTATAAGGAAGCTCATCAAAAATATGCTTCGACAAAACCCCATGCCCGACCAACTGATTTAATTGTGAATCCAACACTCTTCTTGAAGCCTTAGGCATTTTTCGTTGCAATTCTCCCGGTCTTTTAATTCCGCAATGTATACTCCAGATCAGGTTAGCCTTCCATTTGCCATTCACCACTTGCATGAATAAGTGTAAGCCGCAATCTAATGAAACAGGGATTTTTTTCTGATACATGGTAAATTAATTTGATTTGCAAATATAATTCAAACCAGTCCACTTTATGGTATGGATAAATTTACCCATACTTGTAAGCTGTCAACAGACTCATCAATTTTGTGTTAAAAAAGAATATGATGAAAAATAAATTATTTGGAAGTAAAACTGGTTTGTACGCAAGTGAGATCATTTTAGGAGCGGCAAGTTTTGGCACACGGAGAGGGTATGGGACTAGTGCTGATGACGCAAGACAGATTTTATCTGCTTATGCAGATGCTGGTGGAAACTTTATAGATATTGCCGACAGATACCAGTTAGGAGAAGCGGAAGAGTTGGTTGGGAAATTTATAGAAACCCAACGTCACAATTTTATCATTAGTACCAAATATACCCAAAGCAGTGAGGCAGATCCCGCGATTACAATTTTTGGAAATCACCGCAAGGCCATGAGACAAGCTGTGGAATCCAGCTTGAAACGGCTGAAAACTGATTACATAGATATCTACATGCCGCATTATGATGATGGTGTAACTCCTCTTGAAGAAATTTCCCGGGGTCTGGAAGATCTGGTAGGCTCTGGAAAGGTTCTATATACAGGTCTGACAAATTTCCCCGCCTGGAAAGCCGCTGCAATTGCTACTGCCATTCCAATGACTGCCATTCAGATTGAGTATAATTTATTGCAACGCACTGCTGAGCGGGAATTTATTCCAATGGCAGCGCACTTTGGTTTGGGAACGATGATGTATTCGCCACTGGCAGGTGGCTTACTGACCGGGAAGTACCGGAAAGGCGAAACAGGAAGAATCACCGCAGGCGCTAATGCTGAATACCACGAAGATGAGCATGCCAAAAATATAATCGATCAGCTATTGATCATTGCATCGGAGGTCAATGAAACACCAGGACAGGTAGCTTTGGCATGGGTGCTATCAAAAAATGCTTTTCCGATTGTAGGTGCACGAAACATGAATCATATCAATGACAGTTTAAAAGCTGCTCATATTAAGTTAAGTACTGAACATATTGCGGAACTCAATAAGGTAAGTGCCACCCAGGCAGGTTATCCTCATGAATTGTTAGCGACAGTCCAAAAATAAACAAACGCTGAATTGACCACTTGCTAAGCCTTTTAATAGTGGAAAGAAGTCATCGGATTATTATGCAATAAGCATGATCCGGTGACTTTCTATTTGTCCCCAATAAATTCCAGACTGGAAAAGTCTCGTATTATTCACCATTGATATGCATGTATACTGCTTTTACATTCATAACTGAAACTATGAACAATTTGTAAAATACTAATAATTAATTAATTAACCAAAATTTTTTATACATATAGAAAGGTATAATGTTATAATAAATACTTTACTTTTAATTAAATTAATAAGTTTAATATTATTGATACGATTATATAAATTTATTACTTTTTATTTTAAAAATTACATATTGAAAGTACAGTACTTAATATACATAATAAACTTTTAAAAAGAATAAAAAGCATTAAACTTTATTAAAGTATTTAAATCCGCCTTTATAATACGTCACGTCTTGCAGTTAGCATGACATCCGGATTTGATAGCTAGAAATCGAAATTATATTGAAAGAGGTTGTATGTCAGGTATAACAAGACAAATAAAAATTTGAACTATACCAGACAGAGCAGGATAGTTGACCTTTATGTAAACAGTATTATTGTACATATTATTCATTAAGTATAACTATTTACAAGATTACTGATAATTATAACGGTACATTGATGTCAACTACTATTGGAAATTATTTATCTATGAGCTCATCTGATCTTCCTGCATCTGAAATGCAACTCATTGAAAATTTTATTCAGGGAGGTGAGAATTCTGTTAAAGAAATCAATCCAAAATACTGCTATACGATATTACTTGGTGCCAGCAGCAGACATAGTGCTATTGATATTTTAAAAGACTCAGTTCAGTCAATATTAAGAAGAATACTTCCGGAAAATTTACCGGTTAATATTATTGCTACTCACCTTCAATTATCAGAAAGCGTTGAAGATCATAGAACTAATTCCCTCATAACACACAGGATTTATTTAAAGGCTTTTATTTCCGCCTTGGTAATATATACTGTTTAATAGCTGAGCACTAACAATTATGAATATCAGGTCAAAAAATATAAATTAATTATGATATTGTATAATGTGTCTGAGGGACATAATTACTTGAAGATTTGGATATTCAACACTTAACCGTTTGCCAAGACCAAGTGTGATACATTTCCCTGATGAATTAAATTGATAAAAAAATTAACTAAACCGTTTTATTCAACTAACCCAATCTATATGATTTCAAAATAACCAAACCCTATTTTAATAACAGCCGAAAGTGAGCCACCACTTCCGGCTGAGCGTAAGGCTTATCTCATCGTATAGTACATCCGTTACCGGGTGTAGGAGGAAGCGCTATGTTTTATTTTTTACATCCAATAAAACCATCAAATTTATGAATCAACCGCGACAATTACAATTGTACGCTCTTTTGTACAAGATTACCAGGATCACCCTGTCACAGCTATTCATCGGATTTCTACTTTGTACTGCATCCTTTGCTAATAATCCGTCAGCCAAAACAATCGTTGATCATCCTGTTAAGGGAAAAATCACAGATGAAACCGGCCAGGGACTTCCTGGCGTGAGCATAATTTTAAAAGGTACAACATCCGGTACCGTTTCAAATGAAACAGGTGAGTACACAATCAATACCCCAGACAATGGAGGCAAATTGATATTTTCATTTATGGGATATCTATCTCAGGAAGTGGAAACGGGTACGCGTACGACCATTGATGTGAAACTGGAAGTTGATTCCAAATCTCTGTCTGAGGTCGTTGTTGTAGGTTATGGTAGCCAGTTGAAAAAGGAAATCACCGGTGCTGTACAAACGATCAAAGCTGACGAAATTAAAGACATGCCGGTTTCGCAGGTAACACAGAAGTTACAGGGAAAACTTGCAGGCGTTCAGATTAACCAGACGACTGGTAAGCCGGGACAAGGAATGCAGATCCGTATTCGTGGGCAGTTGTCTGTATCTGCTGGTAGCGATCCTCTTTATGTGATTGACGGTTTCCCGATTACAGGAAACATTGGAAACATGAATCCCGACGAAATTGAGGACATTACGATCCTAAAAGATGCTGCCTCAACTTCTCTTTACGGCTCACGTGCCGCAAATGGTGTTGTGTTGATTACAACAAAGAAATCGACAAACGGAAAAACCAACATCGGATTGAATGTATATGCAGGTACTCAGAATGTACCGGATCGTGGTTTGATTAAAATGTTGAATGCAGAAGAATTCGCACAGTTTAAGAAGGAATCATATGAAGATATGAACCAGCCTGTGCCGGATATTTACCAGGATCCAACGCAATACAGAGGTAAAAATAATGACTGGTATCGTGCATTACTCCGCCGTGCCCCGCTTCAAAGTTACAATTTGACTCTAAGTACCAATACCGAAAAATCAAGTACTTCTGTCGTTGCCGGGGTTTTCAACCAGCAAGGAGTTGTTCTTAACAATCAATACAAAAGATATTCTTTGCGTATTAACAACGAATACCGTGTCAGCAATAAAATAAAACTGGGTTTCAATATCGCTCCGTCTTACATTTATGACAATACGCCAAAATCCGATGGTGACCGTGGTACCGGTATTCTTTTCAACGCGCTTCATACATGGCCGATCATGCCTATTTACGATGCAAACGGTAATCTGACAACATATAATAATTTACCGGGTAACACAGGTAATATTTTTAGTTATCCTAACTGGGTACGTGCTGCGCAACAGTTGATTAATGAGACCAAAAAAACAGGTTTCCTGGGTAATGCATATGCAGCATATTCTCCGATAAAAGGATTGACTTTCAAAACTTCTTTTAACACAGAGTTTTTGGCTACGAAATTCTATTATTTCAACCCGTCTACTGCGACTTACCAGATCAACGTACCTATTCCTACAACCGCAGCATCGGTTCGTTCGAATACACAAAATTTTAGCTGGTTGAACGAAAATACAGTTACTTACAATAAGGCAATTGGTGATCACAATTTTGAGTTGCTTGCAGGTTTCACAAAACAAAAAGTTCGAGAAGAATATTTACAAGTTGCCGCCAGTGTATATCCGGATGACCGCATTACAACGCCCCAAAGTGCGATTAACATCCAAAGAGGTAGTGGAACTTCCAGCGGAATAGGTCAATATACATTATCATCTTATCTGTCACGTTTGACTTACAACTTTAAAGGGAAATATCTTTTCACAGCCGCTGTACGGGCTGATGGTTCTTCCCGTTTCGGTTCTGACAACCGTTGGGGTGTTTTTCCATCCGCTTCCGTGGGTTGGGTTTTGTCGGATGAAGCATTCATTAAAGATAATTTCAAACGCGTATCTTTCGCAAAAGTACGGTCCAGTTATGGTGTGATTGGTAATAACAACATCGGTAATTACACTCAGTATGCTACCGTCGACAACACAATTAACTCCGTATTTGGTAGCAATGTTGCTCCTGGTGCGGCAGTAACTTCCTTACAAAACCGGAATCTTGGCTGGGAGAAAACCAAACAATTTGACCTTGGTCTGGATCTTGGCTTGTTTAATGACCGCATCACTTTTGTGTATGATTTCTATACAAAAAGAACAACAAATCTGCTTTATAGCGTTCAGATTGCGCAAGAAGCTGGTTTTAGTAACTACAATGACAACATTGGTGAGATCAAGTTCTGGGGACATGAATTCTCTTTAACAACACGGAATACAGTTGGAGAAATTAAATGGACAACAAACGCCAACATTTCTTTTAACAGAAATAAGGTACTTGCGCTTTCAGATGGAATTGATCGTGTATACGGAGACGTTAACATCACTCAGGTTGGCAAGCCATTTGGTCAATTTTATGGTCTTGTAAAAGACGGATATTACACAACTCAGGAACAGCTGAAAACCACACCTGTGGTGCCTGGCCGCTCTGCTATCGGAGTTATCAGATATAAAGACCTGAACGGTGACGGAGTCATTACCAATGGTGGTGACCAAGATGACAGAACTATAATCGGGAACCCTTTCCCAAAATTCACTTACGGTCTTACCAATTCGGTTTCTTACAAAAATTTCGACTTATCTGTTACCGGTTCGGGTTCATTTGGCAATCAGTTATATGTTCAGCATTTGTACAGTACTGCCAATCTGGACGGTGTTTTTAACATGGTTGCTGGTGTAAAAGATCGTTTCCGGGTTAAGAATGCAATAGATCCTGTAACTAAACAACCAGTGGCTACTACAATAATTACAGAAGGAAAAGGAATGTTTGGCGCTACTAATAATGGAGGAAATTATACAGGTCTTGAACGAGATTGGGCAAGTACCCAATTCCTTGCAAACGCATCTTATTTCACGATCAAAAACGTTACCCTAGGTTACAACATCGGTATCAAGAATAAAATATTTAAATCTGCACGTCTTTATGCTTCGGTACAACAGTTATACGTATTCACAAAATACTGGGGAGGCCCTAATCCAGAAACAAGTGGACAACCTGATGGTAATGGTCCCGGAAATAATTTGAGTCTTGGACGCGACTATTCCAACTATCCTGTGCCACGTACATGGACAATAGGTATCAACCTGAACTTCTAAAATACCCTAGCCAGCTATTAACATTTTATCGATATTGATAATGAGAAAAAAACTAATTATTGCTTGTCTGGCCACACTGGCATTTACGAGCTGCCAGGATAAATTCCTGACCGTCTTACCTGAGACTAATTTAAGTTATGATGTTTACTACAAAACCCAGGCTGATTTCGAATACGCTGTAAATGCAACCTATGCACCATTAAGAAGTATTTTCAATGACCGCGCCTGGAAACTTGGAGAATTACATTCGGACAATGCCTATTATGCCCGAAACCCTCTTTACGGTGCGGTCGATGCCACTGAAAACATTGCTGATTTTGCTGTTCCTACGGCAAATGGTGTTACTGCAAATGATAATGTTTTGCAGCAATGGCGTCAGGATTATCTGATCATTTCAAGAGCAAACCAGATTTTGGTGCTTATCGACGGAGTCGATTTTGATGCTGCCGTGAAAGCAAACCTTAAAGGACAGGCATTGTTTTTGAGAGCTTTCGCTTACTTTGAACTTGCCAGATATTTTGGATCTGTTCCTCTTCATTTGGTACCGGTAACCACCCGTCAGGAAGCAGCCTTACCTTTGTCCAAAGTGGAAGATATTTATGCGCAAATTGAAAAAGATGCCAAAGAAGCCTCCACCTCTTTGCTATCAAAATCTACACAGGAAGCGGGAAGAGTTACTTCCGGTACTGCTAAAATGTTGCTTGCAAATCTTTATATCGTTCAGAAGAAATGGGCCGACGCATCAACATTGTTGGCAGATATCGTTAAGAGCGGCGAGTATTCCTTGATGCCAAATTATGATGATGCATTCTCCGGAACTACGGATAACAAAAACAATGTTGAATCTGTTTTTGAGGTTCAGTATATGGAAGGTGCAGCCGGATATAATGGTAATCTGATTTATCAGATTATGCCTTCTCCAATCACAGCGGAAGAATTATTTCCAATTACCGGGACGAACAATACGCAGGCTACTTCACAGGAAAGTAACGACATCCCAACCCCGGATATCATTGCTGCCTTTGAAACAGGGGATAAGAGAAAGGATGTTAACATCGGGTACGTGACACTTAGCCAAAGTGCGAGAGCAAACAAAGTCTTCCCATACATTAAAAAATTCGCCCGTAAGCATACACAACAAAATAACACAGGTCAGAACTTCCCGGTTTACCGTTACGCTGAAGTGCTTCTCTTCCTTGCTGAAAGTTTAAATGAATCCGGCAAATCAGCAGATGCAATTCCTTACCTGAACCAGGTTCGGGCAAGAGCAGGATTGGCCGCTACGACGGCTTCTTCACAAGCTGACCTTCGTGAAGCAATCTTTAAAGAAAGAAGAGTTGAACTTGCTTTTGAAAACAAAAGATGGTTTGATATTGTGAGAACAGGTAGAATCCAGGAAATCATTGTTCCGTATGGTGCAAGAGTAAAAGCAAATCCAGATGCCTACTACTTCCCGGCGGGGTCTGTTCCTCCTGGAAACGCCTTTACAGTTCTTGATCAATACTATGGCTTGCCAGCTGTTGAATCAGCTTTATCTCCTAACTTTTAATATTGGTTTAGCTCTGATAAGTCTTAACGAAAATCAAAAAGTGCAGTAAGATGATCTTACTGCACTTTTTGATTTAAAAAGAGATTCGCATCCACATATATTAAGTATTCTACTTATAAATAATTTAATATATTTTAAATATACAGTACAAACGGTACTTTTAATATGTTAATTACTATTTAAAAGAACTAAATAAATAATATTTTAAATACTTTTAAATAGTCATATACTTATTTAAAGTTTGGTACTTTAAGATAAAATTCGTTAGAATTTGCTTAATTTAGATTGAAACCCGACACAGCAGGATGGTCTGATCAATCAATCGTTTTATAATTGCAAAATCTAACTTTTTAAAGATTAAGTTAGTTTTATTTAAGTCAGGAATATCCTAAACCCTTAATTCATCATACATTAAAATTTATATTACTTAAACGCTGAACTGTAAAATGTACACAAAAAAACAATGGTTTAGACTTCCAATTACACTTGCGGTGCTTATTGCCGTAGGTGTCTTTTGCGGGGTTTTGTTAAGCAACCGGTCTGCCAAACACAGGCCGCCTGGCTCCAAAGTAGACAAACTAAAACTTGCTGATGGATTTGTTGCCGAACATTTGTATAGTCCATCGGAAGAGATGAATGGTTCATGGGTTTCCATGACTTTCGATGATAAAGGTAGAATGATCACAAGTGATCAGTATGGCGGACTTTTCCGTCTTGAGCTTCCTGCGATTGGATCTACCGAAAAAGTTAAAGTCGAAAAACTACTTATTGAAGGCGATACCGCAAAAGTAGCGATGGGTTTTGCTCATGGTTTGCTGTATGCTTTCAATAGTCTTTATGTAATGATTAATAATCGTGAGAGTGCCAAATTCCCAAAAGGAAGTGGGCTATATCGTTTGCAGGATACGGACAACAACGACAAGTACGATAAAATCACTTTGCTGAAACCATTGGTTGGTGAAGGCGAACATGGACCGCACAGTATTGTTTTGTCTCCTGACAAAAAATCGCTTTATGTGGTGGCTGGGAACTTTACAGATCTGCCAAAAATGGATACGTATCGCTTGATGCCTAACTGGAAAAACGATAATCTTTTTCCATGGATTAAAGATCCACGCGGACATGCCAACGACCGTAACGCACCTGGCGGATGGGTAGCCCATACCGATCCGGAAGGAAAAACCTGGGAACTGATGGCTGCCGGTTTCCGTAACTCTTATGACATTACTTTTAATGAAGCCGGCGATCTGTTCATTTATGATTCAGATATGGAATGGGATTTCGGTACGCCATGGTATCGCCCAACGCGTGTGTGCCATGTAACAAGCGGAGCGGAATATGGATGGAGAACGGGATCGGCAAACTGGTCACCAACATTTGCTGATAATTTATCTCCGATCATGAACATCGGACAAGGTTCTCCGACGAATCTTATTTATTTAAAAGATGCACGGTTCCCTGCAAAATACAAAAGCACTCTTTTGGCATTCGACTGGAGTTTTGGTATTGTGCATGGCTTACACTTGAAACCTAACGGCTCGACATACTCTGCAGAACATGAAGAATTTCTGTCAGGCGCGCCGCTTCCTCTAACAGATGGAGCTATTGGTCCTGATGGAGCTTTGTATTTCCTGACAGGTGGCCGTCGTCTTGAATCTGATTTGTACCGTGTGTATTATAAGGACTACAAAAATATTCCTGCTGGTTCCAACGCAGTTCAGGTTGCGATAACACCGGAACACAAACAACGTACGGATATTGAACAATATCACGTAAAACAAGATCCGAAAGCAATTGACGCTGCGTGGCCACTTCTGAAAAGTCCGGATCGTTTTCTACGTTATGCAGCACGGATCGCGATCGAACATCAGCCGGTTGCACAGTGGCAGGCCAGGGCGTTGGCTGAAAAAGATCCTCAATCACTAATCTACGCTTCGCTTGCTTTGGCGCGTGAAGGAGATGTTTCAGTAAGACCTCAACTTCTAAAAGCTATGATGGGTATCGATCTGAAAAAATTGAGTGATAGCCAGAAACAGGATTTACTAAGAACTTTCGAAGTTACTTTTTACAGAATGGGCCAACCGGATGCAGCTCAGAAAGCACAGCTAATCGCTTATATAGGCCCTAACTATCCATCTACAAATGCAGGTCTTAATCGTTTCTACGCAAAACTTCTGGTTTTCCTTGAAGATCCAAAAGTAGTAGACCAAACACTTACATTGATTGCTAAAAACGAGGTGTTTGATGATAAAGACAATGCGATGGCCACTGCCTCTGCGGATCTTATTCTGCGTAACCCCCAGTATGGTTTGGATCTGGCAGGTTTGCTTGAAAAAATGCCTCCCGCACAGCAGATGTTCTATGCCATTCTTTTAAGCGGCGCAAAAACAGGTTGGACACCGGCATCAAGAGAAAAATATTTCACCTGGTACCAAAAAGCATTTAGCTATCAGGGCGGGCGGAGTTATATAGGTTTCATCGACAAAGCTCGTCAGATGGCTCTGCAAAATGTTCCAAAGGATAAGTTTGCGTACTACAACAAATTGTCTGGCGCAGATTTGCTGACAACCAATGGAAATGACCTTGCTAATTTATATAATCCGAAAGGACCAGGTCGTGGCTGGAAAGTGGATCAGGCCGTTGCGCTGGTTCAGGACAGTTTGCAGCACCGTGATTTTGATCGTGGAAAACTGATTTTCTCAGCTGTATTATGTAGCCGTTGTCACATGATCCAGGGAGAAGGTGCCGATGTTGGTCCTGATTTGACACAACTTGGAACACGTTTTTCTCCAAAAGATATGCTTGAAGCGATCATTGAACCAAACAACGCAATCTCTGATCAGTTTGCATCCATAGCCTATGAATTGAAAAGCGGAGAATCTGTTGTTGGTCGTCAGTTGAATGAAGATGCTAATTTCTATTACATCGCTCAAAATCCGTTTGACTCAAAGACAATACGCAAAATATCCAAGAAGGAAGTGAAGTCTTCTAAAATTTCGCAGGTTTCGATCATGTTGCCTGGATTGATAAATGGATTGAACCCGGACGAATTAAGAGACCTGGTTGCGTATCTGATGTCGGGTGGCAACAAAAACAATCCGATTTATCTTGAATCATCGGGTGCTGCAAAGAAGACAGGTAAATAACCTGATTTTTGAGTAGAATTGAAATATTTGATCTTAAGTAGTGGTGTCACTGAATTGACGTTTTGCATAGACCGGCAAAATAGTTATCGGTGGCACCACTGATTTTTACAAATGTATTAGTAAATGGAACGGCCATAATTATAGTATCAATTAACATATATACCATCCTAGATGAAAAGTACCTCCAACAGACGTACAGCACTAAAAAATATTGCGGCGGGTGCAGGAGTTTTGAGCTTGCCGCTTTCTATATCAAAAGTAATTGCTGCCTCAGAAAATGCACTTGGCCCTAAATTGAACGGGAAGATCAATCACTCGGTTTGTAGGTGGTGTTACAGCAAAATCCCACTGGAAACGCTTGCCCAGGAAGCTAAAAAAATCGGCCTTAAATCTATTGAGCTTTGTGGACCGGATGAATGGCCGGTGCTTAAAAAGTATGGATTAACATGTGCTCTGCCATGGGGAGAAGGATTAACAAAAAGTCTGGATCAGGGATTTAACGATCCAAAGAATCATGCGGAACTGATCAAAGGTTTTGAAGATATTATTCCCAAAGTTCAGGCTGCGGGTTATAATCAGATCATCTGTTTTTCGGGAAACCGGCGTGGAATGAGCGACGTGGATGGTATGATGAACTGCGCGATAGGTTTAAGAAAACTCATGCCGATCGCTGAAAAACATAATGTGACATTGGTGATGGAATTGCTTAACAGCAAGGTTAATCACAAAGATTATATGTGTGATAATACAGCCTGGGGAGCAGGGTTGTGTGAAATGGTTGGATCGGAAAAATTCAAATTGCTGTATGACATTTACCATATGCAAATTATGGAAGGTGATGTAATTGCGACGATCAGAAAATATCACAAATACATAGCCCATTACCATACAGGCGGCGTTCCGGGAAGAAATGAAATTGACGAAACGCAGGAATTATACTACCCGGCCATTATGAAGGCCATCGTTGAAACCGGCTATAAGGGTTTTGTCGGACAAGAATTTGTTCCAAGCCGCAAAGACGATATTGCCTCTTTAAAACAAGGTGTGACCATTTGCGATATTGCCTAAATCGTGACGATACAAAAGATGAAATCTATAACGAACAGACGAAACATACTAAAAAAAATGGTAGCAGGAGCCGGTCTTTCAGCATTACCCTTATCGGTTACAGACGTTTTTGCAGCATCTGACAAAGCACTTGGAGCCGAATTGAAAGGGAAAATTAATCATTCTGTATGTAAATGGTGTTATTCCAAAATCCCACTGGAAACCTTTGCGCAGGAATGTCAGAAAATCGGCTTGAAGTCAATCGAACTTCTGGGTCCTGATGAATGGCCGATTCTGAAAAAATATGGCTTAACCTGCGCTCTACCCAATGGAGCGGGAATGGGTATTGAAAAAGGATTTAACGATCCCAAAAATCATGATGCGCTGGTGAAAAGCTATGAAGAAATTTTCCCTAAAATCCAGGCGGCAGGGTTTACAAGTGTCATTTGTTTTTCGGGAAACAGAAATGGAATGTCGGATATTGACGGCATGAGAAACTGTGCAGAAGGCTTGAAACGCCTGATGCCCTCAGCTGAAAAATACAATGTAACGATGATCATGGAATTGCTGAACAGCAAAGTGAATCACCGGGATTATATGTGTGATCACACGGCATGGGGTGCAGGACTGTGCGAGATGATCGGTTCGGAAAAATTCAAACTGCTATACGACATTTACCACATGCAGATCATGGAAGGCGACGTAATTGCGACAATCAAAAAATACCACAAATATATTGGCCATTATCATACGGGCGGCGTTCCGGGCAGAAATGAAATTGATGAAACACAAGAGCTTTGTTATCCGGCGATAATGAAAGCAATTGTAGACACTGGATTCAAAGGATTTGTGGCCCAGGAATTTATTCCAAGCCGCAAGGATGATATTGCATCATTAAAACAAGGGGTTACGATTTGTGATATTGCCTGATCTGTTTAATTCCTTTCTGATTAAAAAAATAAAAACCCCGTCTGGCATTTCTGTCCAGCGGGGTTTTTACCTTACTACATCAACTTATAACATCCTCTGATTATTCTAATTTTAATTCGTCTCCGTCTTCGGTGACAACTTTAACCTTTCTTTTTCTCTCCGCCCACAAATAAAGCGGTGGCAATAAAATTGGTGCAAAAATGAGCGTACTGGTTAATCCACCAATAATCACCGTTGATAGTGGTCTTTGAACATCCGAACCAATACCGGAAGAAATTGCTGCCGGTACCAGACCGATAATTGCGACAACCAGAATCGACAGGAGCGCACGAAGCTGTTCGGTTGAAGCCAGTAAAACATTACTTCTTATATCGTTTTCAGTATTCAAAACGGATCGGTTCAAGGCAGAAACCAGCAACACACCGGCCATAACTGATATCCCGAAAATACTTACAAAGCCAACTCCGGCTGATACGTTGAAATAATAACCACGCATCAACAAAGCAACAATTCCTCCGCCTAATGCAAAAAGTATACAGCTCATGGTAACCATCGTGTGTGACAGATTTTTGAACAACATAAACAGGAACAAAAATACCATCACAATCGTAAGCGGAATTGTAAATGCCAGTTGTTTTCCGGCACGTTCAAGATTTTCATACTGACCACCGTAAACAATGCTGTAACCCTTTGGCACTTTGATTTTAGCATCCAGTTTTTTCTGTAATTCAGCAACAAAACCGCCCTGATCACGCCCTCTGATGTTTGTACGGACTGTAACCATACGTTTGCTGCCATAACGATAAATGTTGGTCTGGCCTTCAATAAAATGAATATCTGCCAATTGATCCATAGGAATTAATGCACCGGTCAGTGATGGAATCTGAAGGTTTTTAATAACATCAATTGAATTTCTGTATTCGGGTAAAAAGCGGACAACGATGTCATAACGTTTTGTTCCGTCATACAAAGTCGATATTGTTTTACCACCAATCGCAGCTTCAATCATATTCTGGATGTCCGCCACATTTATTCCAAAACGTGCTGCATTCTGACGGTTAATATTGATAGCCAATTGCTCCTGCGGACCTTCCTGTTCTATATTTACGTTTTCAGCACCAGCAGTTTCCTTCACAATTTTAGTGATACTATCTGCTTTCATCCGCATCATACCCAGATCGTCACCCACAATGGAGATTGCAAGATCGGCCGCACTTCCCGTCACAATTTCCATAACCTGGTCAATAATAGGCTGGCCGGAAGAGAAGGCAACGGATGGTAATTGAGATTGCAGATCAGCCTTGATTTTCTGAACAAGTTCTTTTTTGGTTATTTCCTTGGCCCACAAATCATAATCTTTCAACCCGATCAGGATTTCATTTCTGTTGGCCGGGAAAGGATCCGTACCGTCGTCGTTACGTCCGGATTGGGTGATCACAAAAGAAATCTGGGGATATTTTGCAATGATACTTCGGATCTTAGGAGCATAACTTGCATTTTCCTGAATGGTGATACCAGCTGCAAAGTTTCCTCTTAGAAAGATAGAACCTTCATCTAATGTAGGCAAGAACTCCGAACCAAGTTTAGCACCACAAAGCACCAACAGCATTACGACGGAAAAGCCAATCAGAACTGTGGACTTATAATTTGTCAGAAACTTCGATATTGTTTCGGCGTAAACTTTTGTCAAACCATCCAGAACAAAATTCTTGTGTTCCTTCATAGGTTTCTCCGGATTTGCCAATTGTTTCTTGTAAGCAAAAGAAATTAACACTGGTATAAAAGTTAACGCCGCCAGCATTGACCCAATTACGGCAAAAGCAAGCGTCAAAGCCATAGGTGAGAACAGTTTTCCTTCCACACGTGTCATCAGCAAAATCGGCATATAGGCTAGAATGATGATTGTTACAGAGAAGAAAATTTCACGTCCCACTTCCTGGGCAGCAAGCAATGTTATTTTGACAATTCCCTGTTGTTTTTCCTCAACTGTGGCCGTTCTGTATTTTCTGATTAAATGCTCAGCCATCACGCAGGCACCGTCTACAATAATACCAAAATCGATTGCACCAAGTGAAAGAAGGTTTGCAGGAATTCCTGTCAAACGCATCAATATAAAAGCAAATAAAAGCGAAAAAGGAATTGTCAATGCAACTACCAGGGCGCTTCTGATACTTCCCAGGAAGAAAATCAATAGAATAATTACGATTGAAATCCCCTCAAAAAGTGTGTGGGCCACCGTTTCCAGTGAGTGATCGATAAGAAAACTCCGGTCATACAGCGGACGTAAAGTAACGCCTTCGGGAAGTTCAGTTTCTTTAAGTTCCGCCATTCTTTCTTTCAAAACTTTCAAAACCTCGCTTGGGTTTTCATAGCGACGCAGCAGAATAATCCCTTCAACACCACCGCTGACATCTACACTATCCTGGGTGATCGTATAACCCATTACGCCACTTGGAGGCGGCGGGGTAATTTCTACGGTAGCCACATCACGAAGGAACACGGGAACACCATTGGCCGATTTCAAAACAATATTTTTGATATCTTCCTCGGTTTTAATCGCTCCCAAACCGCGAACTGCAAAACCCTGTCCGCCACGTGAAATAATATTTCCGCCGGTATTCTGGTTATTCGCATCTACGGCGTCCATCACATTTTGTAATGAAAGTCCATATTTTACCAGCTTCTGTGGAGATGTTAGGATGTGGAACTGTTTCAAAGGTCCGCCAAATGTTGTAACATCCGCGATACCAGGCACTTGCAGCAAGGCTGGTTTGATAACCCAATCCTGCAAATCTCTCAGTTGAGTAGGGCTGAAAGTTGGGGGGGCTTCAACAACGTAACGCAAAATTTCACCAACCGCCGTAGATAGGGGAGCCAGCTCCGGTGCTACGCCGTCCGGCAATTCTGCCGCTGCGACTCTTTCCAAAACCTGTTGTCTTGCAAAATAATCGTCCGTTCCGTCTTTAAAAGTAAGCTGAACAACAGAAAGTCCGAAAATGGTACGACTTCTGCGGTCCAGAACATTGGGTGTATTTTGCAAAGCGCGTTCAATGGGAACAGTAACCTGTTGTTCCACCTCCTCAGCTGCCCGGCCAGGATATTGAGCGATCACAATTACGTTTGTATCTGCAATATCAGGGTAGGCCTCTATTTTAAGCTGTGTAAAGCACCAGTATCCGATGCCCATAAGTACAAAACTGATGGAAATTACCACCCATCTGTTTCGTAAACTAAAAAAAAGCAAGTTCTTAATCATCTAATTCCACTTATCTACGTGATTGGTAATAATAAATCCGCTCTTCACTTCTTTGCGCAGTGCCGTCAGAGCCGATTTTACATTTTCTTCTTCATCAATGAAGGTGATCATAATCGGCGTTTCATCGAAACTGAACAGATCAAAGGGGCGGTTTAAATGCTTGCTTTCATCATATCCCAAACGACCGACGAAAACAGTCGCGCCGCGGATTTTCTGTTTAAGCAACAATTGCATAATATATTCGTATAGCGGCTGCTCACGGAAAAACTGATCTTTCCCGATAAATATCTGTGCTTGTAGCATAATTTTGAAGTTGATTTAATATCCGAAAGAAAGTCCCTTCAACTGCATCACACCTTTAATAGCAATCGAATCATCATTATTCAAGCCCGAAAAAACAATGATCCTGTCCCCAACCTGGTCGCCGATATTGACTTCCTTACGTTTGAAAGTAGAAGCTCCGTCCTTCACAAAAACATAATTTTTGCCTTGAATTGTGATAATTGCATCCTTGCTCACACTGATGTTTTTCCCTTCACTAACACCAAACATCAAAGTTCCAAACATCCCAGCTTTCAGTTTGTTATCCGAATTGTTCAGAGATACACGCAGTTTTATCATTCGCGTCGCAGGATCTACCATATCCGCAACGTTGTCAATTTTACCAGTAAACTTTTCATTGGGAAAAGCAGTAAACTGAAGTACACATTGACTGCCGCTCTTGATTTTGCTTACATCGTTCTCCGGAATATCGCAGGTGATGTAGGCTGTTCCGGCTTTGGCTTTACGTAACAATTCAGCCTGAAATCCACCTTCTTTTAATTTGGTTTCATGCTCAATTAAAGCCGCTCTTTCATTATTCAAATTCGTTTCTTCCATCGCCATAGCAGTCTGGGCATCAAGCAGATCCTTGCCTGTTGCCGCTCCATGTGCCTGCAAATCCTGAACTCTTCCAAGCTCAATTTTCCTTTGTTTAATATTTACATTTTGAATCTGATTGATCGTTATCAAATGCTGGATAAGCTGGGTATAACTTCCGGCCAACTCAGGATTTTGGAATAAAACAATATTTTGAGATGCGCCTTCATTTGATTTTACGACAGTGGCTGAAACTGTTGCCGGTGCAGTAATATCGGCGGTCAGCGAGCTGCTTCCAATCGTTTCTGTTTGAAAGAATTTCGCACTTTCAGCTTTTGGAAATTCAATTCTCGCGCCGTTTTCTGTTATTTTCGGTTCAACGTTTTCAACAGGGGCTGATTTGTTTTCCTTTTTTTCACAGGCAAAAAGCATGATACCAAAAAGCCAGCCGTATTTAAAAAAATTCTTCATGATATTATTGCGCTATTTGATTGATTATGCCAGATGCGTACAAGAGTTTGATATAGCTCTGACGGTATAGTTGTAAGGTTTCGTAGTATTGCTGTTGCGTATCAAGCCAACTTCTTTGTGCTTCCAGAAAATCAATAATGGTTGTTCCTCCATGTAAATAGCTATATTTCACATTATTCAAAATCGTTTGCGACTGCCCCAGCAAACTCGTAAAGTTTTGAAGATTTTGCTTCTGTGTCTGGTAGCTGCTGTATGAGGTTGTGATCTCACTTTGTATAAGTGACTGTGTAGCAATCAAATCCTGTTCTGCCTGTTGTTTTAATACATGCGATTTTTTAATTTCTCCCTGATTTCTTGAAAACAATGGAATTGCAATCGTACCATAAATACCGGCATAAGGCGCTCCATTTTGAGGGTTAAAAATCGCTCCCAGTTCAGGAACGGGCAGGGCCATTGATTTCTGCAATTTAATATTGGAGTTAGCAACTTTAATTGTAGATTTCAAAGTCTGGATATCGCTCCGCGATTGTAAGGCATCCTGCAACAGATCATCCATATTGGATGGAAATGCAAACTGGAAATTGTCTGTGGTATCAACGCTGATCTCATCCGCAATCCCCAGAAGGAATTTCAGATTGACAAGTTCATTCTTATAATTCTGATCAGCTGTTCGCATCTGAACATTATACTGATTTGCCAAAAGCTCGGTTCTTGCAAGATCCGTTGTTGTGATCACCTGGTTTTTTAATCGAACTCTGTTCGTATTAACCAACGTGTCAATATTGCTTTTTGCAATATTCAAAATATCAAGCTGCTTGCGGGCGGACCAAACGTCAAGCCACTTATTGGCTACATCCTGAAACAAATTACGCTCCGTTTCTGCGTATGCTTTCTGGTTCAGGATTACATTCTGATTGGCGTACTCAATTTTGTTACGTCTCAGTTCAGGCATTTGAAATGGCTTCGTAACCTGCCACCAAACCTGCCGGTTCAGATGATTAGCCCAGCTGGTATTATCCGGAAATTTCGACTGTTTGATCAGTTGCAAAGACTGATTATTTAAAACAGGATTCGGCCGTAAATTTGCCGTAACTATATCTGTTTCAGCAATATTTACATTAAATTGTTCCCTTTTCAAGTTCGGGTTATTTGTTTTGGCAGTTTGTAATGCTTGCTGCAAACTGTATTTTGTCTGGGCATGAGCCGGTTCAAAAATCCAAAACAATGTAACGATGGCTGTGATTAAAATCCCTTTGAAATGCATTGCCTTCTTGTTAATTGCGAGTATGACACCAAAATTGCAATTTCCTTATGACAACAACCGTTAGAGAACTTATAGAAAAAAATTAGAAAAACATTAGAGACAAAAATTACATACTAAAAATAGAGTAGAAGGGAGGAAACGACAGAATTGTCAGCTACAAGTGGGGGAGTTCTATCGTGAAAATTGTTCCTTTGTCAATTTCCGATGAGACCAGGATAGTACCTTTATGTAAGGCAATAATCTTTTGGGTGAGGGAGAGGCCAACACCATTTCCTTCCGCAAATTTTTTATTATTTCCTCTAAAAAAAGGAGTGAAAATTAATTTTAAATCTTCTTTAGATATACCAATTCCATTATCTGAAAACATTAAAATAATTTTTTCTTCCTTGAAAATTATTTCAACTGTTGTTTCGGGATTTTTAGAAAACTTCCCTCCGTTCTCCAATAAATTTGCAAACGCTACATTTAATAAATACTCATTCCCTACAACTGATATTTCACTATCGGTTTCAAACTCTCTTTCGTAATGAATGTCAATCTGATAGCCAGGATTCTCCTTCTGTACTTTTTGCCTTGCATCTAATAAAATCTCGTCTATCCTAACCTCTTTAAAACTGATTTCGGATGGATCATAACTGGCCTTGGCAAAATCCAGAAGACTGTCAGAAAGTTTGGATAATCTACGTGCGTCAATTAAAGTATTGGTTATAACTTTTTTATATTCAGCAACACTCCGTTCTTTATACGTTGATAATTCCAACTCAGCGGTAAGCACCGCCAAGGGTGTTCTCACCTCATGTGAAATATTGGATACAAACTGTTTTTGCGCTTCAAATGAATTTTCAATCCGGTCTAAAACACCGTTGAAAGTAGATGCCAACTCGGCAAGTTCGTCTTTTCCTCCCGCGTTATCAAGGCGTAAATCCAGATTTGAGGCCGTAATGTTTTTCACCTTATCTACAATTTCAGTAACCGGTTGCAAAGCTCTTTTTGAAAAAAATCTTCCTGCGGCGTAAATAACCAGAATCGAACAAATAAACATGAACAAAATAGTTTCTCTTAAATAGCGAAGCTTGCTGTAACCATATTTATCATAAGCAGAAGCGGTGATAATGTATTTATTGTTATCGAAAGTAAAAAGTAAACCTACCGCTTGCCAGTCTCCCTGGTAAAAACGGATGTACTTATGGTTCATGATCGTTTTCATCATTTGCCTGGTTTCTTTTACCGCATCAATATCGGCCGCATCGTGATATAGCAAATTCGAATTTGTATCATAAATGGCCACCTGCACCTCATTGATGGTTTCCATATTATTTTTGTAAATGGTCTGCAAGGTATGTGCATCCACTTTTGCGGCGAAGAAGAGATTCGCTTTGGTAATGGTTTCCTGATGAAGCCTTTTAAAAAATTCGTTTTCCCGGTTTTGATAGGCGGAATAATAAACCAGAGATGCAAAAACCAGTAAAATTGCAGCTGTGAGTACAGTGAATAGTACGCTTAGTTTGGTGCGGATTTTCATAAGCCCGCAGTTTTAACAACCTCGGATGACCATGATTTTTCATTTCTGCGGACAATCAGCAAACCTTCTCCCTCACCTTCAAAACTACCTGCCAAATTTCCTGAGTTATCCCAGAAGGCACTTTTTCCGGCGGATTCCATTTCATAAGACGGACCTCCAAAATTTGACATTAAAACACTCATTGACAGTTCGCTTGCATAACCTTGCAAATCCTTATAGCCTTCCAAAATACCATTCGGCGTGTAAAAAATACTAGCCAAATAAACTGAACTATTCAGCGAAGCCGCTTTAACGGCATGTGCCGGATTTGTAATATCAGCACAAATTGCAATTGAAAAGGATTCATCTTCCAAATTTATCTGGAGATTGTCATCGGTACCTGGTGAAAAATAAATTTCTTCCCCGTCATGCAAATACTGTTTTGTATAAACTTTCTCACGCCCATCCGGATAAAAAATAAATGCGCTTATAAACAATCCGGAATCAATACGGAGGGGAGCACCGGCTACGATGATAATGTTTCGTGTTTTTGCCAGCTCCTTCAATGCATCTAATCTTAAATCATTCTCAGTGAACGCATGACTTTCGGCCAATTCCCGTTCATAACCTGAAATTGACATTTCCGGAAAAAGAATAAGTTTGGCACCATAATCCGCAGCCAGATTGATCAGTCTGTAATGGTCTTCCAGGTTTTGATTAATATTATTTCTTGTCGGAACGGTCTGGGCTGCTGCAATAATCATTGTTGAAATTTTCAGGATATTATAATTCTCCGCTTCTTAAAATAAAACCCATACCGGATTTGGTATGAATCAGTTTTTGATCAAAATTCTTGTCAATCTTCTTTCTAAGATAATTTATGTAAACGTCGATAAAATTAGTTCCCGTATCAAAATGAGTGTTCCAAACCTTATCTGCAATTTCTGCTCTTGATAAAACGCGTTCATTATTTTGCATCATGTATTCGAGCAACTTAAATTCTTTGGGTGTCAGAATAATCTCGGTTCCGGAGCGCTTTACAATCTTCGTCTGATCATTCAGTTCCAGATCTGCGTACTTTAAAATATAGTTATGCCGGTTAACCGTAAAACCATTACGTTTTGTCAAAGCACGAATCCTTACCTGCAACTCCCTGAAATCAAAAGGCTTAACAAGATAATCATCAGCCCCGGCATCAAAGGCTTCCACCTTATCATTTGTGGTCCCAAGGGCGGTAAGCATCAAAATAGGAATGTCCGGTTTTACGGCCCGAACTTCTTTACATAAATCAATACCATTAATGTAGGGTAGGACTATGTCCATTATAATAAGATCATAGTCGTTTTTCAACGCAAGATGTTTGCCAATAAGCCCGTCAAAGGCCAAAGTGGCAGCATAACCATTTTCTTCCAGTCCCTGTTTTACCAAAACTGCTAATCTTTCCTCATCTTCAACTACCAGGATATTCATAATCTAAAATTGAGCCTCACACAAACATACTATGATTTTAAGAGAATAAATTAAGCAATCAGGTATTTTAGGTACCAGGGTTATATGAAAGACAACGTAAACGGAAATGTATTGTAATATAAACTTTTTCGTATATTTATATTATGTTATTTGTTATATAAAAAAACGATATGATAGAGGTAATTCAAAACTACAAAGAGCTCAAAAAAAACATGGGCAACCTGATCAATAAATCAGGTTATAAAAATTCCTTTCTGGCTGAGAAAATTGGTATGCAGCCGACATTATTTTCTGTCAAAAAACAAAGAGGCAACTGGAGTGATGATGAAATGGAGAAGATCCTGGTTCTTATTGAAAATGAGGAACTCGAAGATTATTACTTAACTGAACTAATGGAAGCTGAGAAGGATGAACCGAGTTATCCCATTTCAAAACTGAAATCTGAAATGGGATGGAAGTAAGATATAAATCAAAGTTTAAGAAAGCTTTATTAACAATACCAAAAAATATTCAGCAATCAGTATTTGATGTCATACAGATACTTGAAGAAGCAGAAACGTTAGAAGACGCAAATGTTGACTGCAAAAAAATGGCTGGCAAAAAAGAAAATAACTATTACAGAATTCGAATTGGACAATACAGATTAGGTCTGGAATATCTTAAACCTGATATAATTCTAATAACAATTATGACGCGCGGCGATGTTTACAAACATTTTCCACCTAAATAACTACAATATCTGGCAAACCGGATTTTTTCGTAAGGATTCATTTTTATTTCAGTAAAAAATTAAAGTCGATTTAGCTTATTAATAATTTGATTCACAGCTAAGTACTCTTCTAAAAATCTGTTTTCAAGCTCCTTAGATTTGAACGAATAAATTCAACCGACCCATAGCTTGTTATAATCAATTCTCAAAGCCTAAAATTAAATACTGATTTGTTGTATAATTTATATTATGTTAAATATAATATATCACAAAAAAGAAGACACCTATTTACAGGTGTCTTCTCAATCTTACAGTATTTAGTTCTTATTCTTCTGTACAAGCTACTCCTTTGCCTGCGAATTGTTCCAGAACGTTATTAACTGTTGCTAAGTTATCTTTTGCCTCAGCTTCATCTTTAACCTGGATCGCTTTTTCGAAATATGGCTTTGCTTTTTTGAAGCGACCGCAAACGCGACCTTCAACTTCTTTACCACGCTGTTGATATTCTGTCATGTTCATGTTATCAACTTCGCTTTTCAATTGAACAGCTTCATTGAAATAGAAAACACCAAGGTTATATAAAGCATCATAGTTAGCAGCATCGATCTCCAAAACTTTTTTGTAAGAAGCAATAGCCTGGTCGTTAGCATTCTTTTTCTCAGCCTTCAACTTGGTAAGCTCAGTTTCCATTGCTGAGTTATCATTTCCTTTAGCAGCTTCCTGTGCAGTTTTGATTTCTGTTTCCAATGATGCGATAGCCTCAGTAGATTCTTTTTTCTTGGCAGCAAGATCTGTCAACTGACGTTTAAGATCCGGCTTCGCAGGAGTCTTTTTCAAAAGAGCTGAAACTCTTTTTACCTCACCATCATAAATGGCTAGTTTCTCTTTTTCACCATCAAGTTTTTTAGTCAGATCAGCCGATTTGCTTGTACCTGATCCCATCTTACCCTGAAGTTCTTTGATCTTGGTTCCAAGTTTACTGTTCATGTTATCATAAAGAATCGCAAGATTCACGATATTCTGAACATTTGTTGGATCCGATTTTGTCAAAGCAGTCAATTCAGCAATGGCCTGATCTTCTTTACCAGATGCCAAAAGAATATTAACAACTTCAGATTTAAGATCTTTATTTCCTGGTGAGCGTTCAAGACCCTTATTTAAAGTAGCAACCGCTTTGTCGAAATTGTTTTCGGCACGATATAACTGAGCTAAACCGTAAAATACGCTTGGATCTTTTCCACCGTTTTCTACATATTTCTCAAACTGAACTTTTGCTTCTTCTTTCTTATCAATCTGCTGGGCAGCAATACCACCGTACAAACTTGCAAGTGTATCTTTCGTATTTACCGTTTGTGCTAACTGGAACATTTCCAAAGCACCGCTCAGGTTTTTGTTCTGATATTTTTCAGCACCTTGTCTTACAAAAGCATTGAACAACGAAGGATCTTCACCAGTAATGAATTTCTGTGCATCCTTACCTTTTTTTGGATCAAGCTCTACAACTTTTTTGTATGCTTCAAGAGCAGTTTTCGCCGCACTCGAATCCAATTCAGAACTTTGGTTGGCTATTGAAGAGTAAGTTGTGGCGCGGTCCATCCAAAATGATGCTTTTGCACTTGCCTTAGGATCAGATACCCCTTTATCGCTTTTTTCTTTTTCCTTACGAAGATTATCCAACAAAGCCTTGTCAATAGCAGCCTGCGAAAACGCAGAGAAACTAAGAAGGCCAAGTGCAGATACAAAAAACATTTTTTTCATAGATCTCGGATTGGTTGTGAATGATACTTCTAAATACAAATATTAATAATTTCCCTAAATATTACAAAAATCATGCCTCTGGCGACTCAGAATCGTCGTTTTCAGCCTCATCCTCCTCTACATCCTCGTCCTCTATGCTGTCCGCAATTTCGTCTTCGATTTCCTCAGCGTCATCACCTCTAATAATCAGAGAATCAGTCGCTTCGCTAATTTCTTTTACGATTACGTTGCCATCTTCATCAAGCTCTTCGGATGCTTTTTCGTCAGGATCTTTCAAAATTCTGGTTACAGAAGTAATTTCATCCGAATTGTTTAGTCTGATCAGTTTTACACCCTGCGTATTACGGCCAGCCTGACGGATATCAAGGACACTCATACGAATCGCGATACCGTTACGGGTAATGATCATCAAATCATCCTGTTCTGTAACTTCGCGGATTGCAACCAATTTACCTACTTTGTCCGTAGCGTTCATGGTAGAAACTCCTTTCCCACCCCGATTCGTTACTCTGTAACTATCAATCAAAGAGCGTTTACCAAAACCGTTTTCAGAAACTACCAGCAACTGCGCATCTTCACGATTAATACAAACCATTCCGATTACCTTGTTTTCAGGATCGTTCAGATTAATACCGCGAACACCTGCTGCCGTTCTTCCCATAGGCCTCACTCCTTTTTCATTGAAACGAACTGCGCGTCCTGCACTTGATGCAATGACAATATCATTATCTCCATTTGTTAGAGCAACATCCAAAAGACGGTCACCTTCGTTGATAGAAATCGCAATGATACCGTTTGTACGCGGACGGGAATATGCTTCAAGCAAAGTTTTCTTGATCGTTCCTTGTTCCGTACACATAATGAGGTAATTATTGTTGATATAATCCTCATTTGTTAAAGTACGTACGTTAATCACCGAACGAATTGAATCACCATTTTCAAGGCTGATCAAATTCTGGATCGGGCGACCTTTTGATGTTTTACTACCTTCCGGTACTTCATATACCTTCATCCAGAATAACTTACCATATTCTGTAAATATCAGAAGATAGTTCAGCATTGTCGCGGAGAACAAATGTTCGGTAAAATCAGTATCCTTGGTTTTCACACCACGGGAACCTACTCCACCCCTTGTTTGTGTCCGGTACTCAGCCAACGGTGTACGTTTGATATAACCTTCATGGGAAATGGTTATAAGCATTTCATCATCAGGGATCATATCTTCATCACTGAATTCCTCAGCAGCAAATTCTATCTGAGTGCGACGGGCGTCACCGTAACGTTCTTTAATATCACCAAGTTCTGTTTTGATGATATCATACTTACGGTATTCGTTAGCAAGGATATCTTTCAAATCATTTATGATAAGCATGATCTCATCATATTCCTTAACAATTTTATCTCTTTCAAGACCTGTCAACCTTTGCAGACGAAGTTCGAGAATTGCTTTTGCCTGAATTTCACTCAAAGCAAATTGCTCCATCAAACCGTTCTTCGCAATTTCCGGGTCACGTGCACTACGGATCAGGGCAATAACTGCATCAAGATTATCAAGCGCAATTATCAAACCTTGTAAAATATGCGCTCTTTTTTCTGCTTCGCGCAATTCGTATTCCGTACGGCGTGTGATCACGATGATACGATGTTCTACGAAATGTTTGATCAGATCTTTCAGGTTCAGCATCACCGGGCGGCCTTTTACAAGCGCCACGTTATTAACACTGAATGAAGATTGAAGCGGAGTATATTTATAAAGGTGATTTAGAACGATATTTGGAATCGCATCTTTTTTCAGATCGAAAACAATACGCATCCCGTCTCTATCCGATTCATCACGGATATCTGAAATACCATCCAGTTTTTTGTTATTGATCAAACCGGCAATACCTTCAATCATGGTTGCCTTATTGGTCATGTACGGTATTTCGGTTACGATAATCTGTTCCCTGCCCGTTTTTGTAACATCAAAAGATGCTTTTGCACGCACAATGATCCGGCCTCTGCCCGTTTCCATGGCTGCACGAACGCCTTGGTAACCGTAAATAATTCCTCCTGTCGGGAAATCCGGCGCTTTGACGTGTTGCATCAACTCGGAAATCTCAATATCATTGTTATCAATGTAAGCGAGCACACCATCCACAACTTCCGCCAAATTGTGCGGCGCCATGTTGGTTGCCATACCTACGGCAATACCGGAAGATCCGTTTACAAGCAAGTTTGGGAATTTCGCAGGAAGAACCGTTGGCTCTTCAAGAGAATCATCAAAGTTTGGCTGAAAATCAACTGTATCTTTACCTAAGTCATTTAATAATTCATCAGCCAGACGTTTCAATCTTGCTTCTGTGTAACGCATCGCCGCCGGAGAGTCACCATCAACGGAACCAAAGTTACCTTGCCCGTCAACCAACATATACCGCAACGACCATGGCTGGGCCATACGCACCATTGTATTATAAACCGAAGCGTCACCGTGCGGGTGATACTTACCTAAAACCTCCCCTACTATACGAGCTGATTTTTTGTGGGATTTATTGTAACCAACACCCAAATCAGACATACCATACAACACACGTCTATGCACCGGTTTCAAACCATCGCGAACGTCGGGTAAAGCGCGGGAAATAATAACTGACATCGAGTAATCGATGTATGCTCCTCGCATTTCATCCTCAATATTAATGGGGATAATGTTTTCACCTGAAGATTCTGCCATAAAGAATTAGAAAAGAATCGAAAATTTAAAATGAGAGATCGATTTTATACAAATACTCACTGGATTATTACAATATCGTAACTTCCAAAAAGACAAATTTCGCTATTTTTAGGCACTCTAACAAACTTCTTGGAAGCATATTCTGCATTCGTTTTATATCGCTGTGATCCTGGGGAATTTAGGTTGATTTTGGGGTTGTAAATAGTAGTATATTCCGGTTTCACGACGTGCCGTCGTGTCCCCGTGTGTGCCGAATGCCCCCATGCGTGCCGTCATGTCCCCCATGCGTGCCGTCATGTCACCACGCGTACCGCATGGGCTGAGATAGTGAGCCTTTCAGGCTCTTTTTGATAAACAAATTGGGTTTGTTTTAGTCTATGAAATAATAAATCGGAAAGTTAATGTGGTTCGATCGTTAAATTTCTTAGTATGCATCCTTATTATCAAAAAACCTCATTTCCCTAAATTCCTTTCTATGCCTTTATTACTGACATTCCTTTCCATTTTATTTTTGATTCTGCTCATTGCCTGGCTTAAAATTGATACTTTCATTTCTTTCCTTTTGGTATCTATTGGTTTAGGACTTGCAAGCGGACTTGACGTTGTGACGGTAAGTAAGGCTATTCAGAAAGGTGTCGGAGGCACGCTTGGCGATCTGGTATTGATTGTAGGTTTTGGTGCCATGCTTGGAAAGCTGGTCGCCGACAGCGGTGCCGCACAAAGGATAACAGATGCGCTCATTGGGGTTTTCGGACAAAAATATATTCAATGGGGAATGGCGCTGGCAGGATTCGTGATCGGTATTCCTCTTTTTTATAATGCAGGTTTTGTAATTGTTGTACCGCTGATTTTCATGATCAGTGCCACGGCCAGGCTTCCGTTATTATATGTGGGTATTCCGATGCTTTCGGCATTATCCGTCGCTCATGGTTACTTACCTCCTCACCCATCTCCGGCCGCTATTGCCAGTCAGCTTAATGCGGATTTAGGAAAAACTTTGATGTATGGTTTGCTGGTTTCTATTCCGGCAATCGCCATTGCGGGACCTATATTTGGCAGTACGCTAAAAAGATTTACACCAAAACCGGACGCAGATTTATTCAATGTCAAGCCAAGACCAACTGCCGAATTGCCAGGCTTGGGTATTAGTATCATTACCGCTTTGCTTCCAGTATTTTTATTAACAACCATGTCAGGTATCAAAAAAATATATCCTGACAACCAAATCATTGCTTTATTGGCAGAACCCTATGTTGGTATGTTGCTTTCCGTACTTTTTGCTGCTTACACGCTTGGCATTCAACGCGGTTTGAATATGAAAGCCATCAGTAAATCAATGGAAGAAGCGTTTAAAGGCGTTTCAATAATTCTTTTGATCATTGCAGGTGCCGGAGTTTTTAAAGAAATCATGACTGCAAGCGGAGTGAGCACCTACATTGCCGAAGGTTTGGTTGGTATTGATATTTCTCCGATTGTACTTAGCTGGGGCATAGCAGCCATAATCCGTGTTTGCGTGGGTTCAGCTACGGTTGCCGGATTAACAACGGTGGGCATCCTTTCCCCTTTGCTAATTCATTCACCTGTTCCTCCGGAACTGATCGTTTTGTCCATTGGATCTGGAAGTTTAATGTTTTCGCATTTAAATGACGGCGGCTTCTGGTTATTCAAAGAATATTTTAATCTAAGTATAAAAGATACCTTGCTGACCTGGTCGGTTATGGAAACAATTGTGTCAATAATGGGTTTGTTGGGGGTTTTAGTATTAAATTTGTTTGTGTAAGAGTAAACATCGGACACTTTTGCATCTTTTCAAAAACAATAGCTATTATCAATCTTATCTCAATTATTGCATGACTCCTGAATCCAATTTTGAAGCACTGGGACTTAATTTACCGCCAGCCCCAAAACCGCTTGGCGTTTACAAACCATATCTTATCGTCGACAATCGCTGGGTTTATGTTTCCGGACATGGAACTGTTCAGGACGACGGCAGTCTGATCATTGGCCGCATCGGTGCAGATCTTGATGTTGAAGAAGGCAAGTTGGCTGCACGTCAGGTTGGGCTGACTATATTATCTACTTTGAAAGCAAATCTGGGAAGCCTTGACCGCATCAAGCGTGTGATCAAGATTTTGGGTATGGTCAATGCTACAAGTGATTTCGAACGCCATCCATATGTCATCAACGGATGCAGTGAATTATTTGCAAAAGTCTGGGGCGAAGAAAATGGAATTGGTGTAAGAAGTGCCGTGGGAATGGCTACCTTGCCGGATAATATTCCTGTCGAAATTGAAGCAATGTTTGAACTGGAAGAAAATTAGGATATGTGCGATTGCTGATTAAAATGCGGCATCGTATTATTCTGAATTGATACTTTGGCCTTTTCTGATCAGCAATCGCCTCTTTCTAACATAAAATATTTATCCAAAATGTGGTATCTACTCAACAAACCGGAAGAAGTCATTTCTCCCTCTCTTCTTTTTTATAAAGACAGAATAGAAAACAATATCCGAAGCATGGTGCACATTGCAGGAGATGTCAACAGGCTTATACCACATGTTAAAACACACAAAACAGCAGAAATTGTAAAGTTGCAATTGAATGCCGGTATCACAAAATTTAAATGTGCTACAATAGCAGAAGCTGAAATGCTGGCGGACTCAGGAGCAAAATGGATTTTACTCGCTTACCAGATGGTGGGGCCCAATATTTCCCGATTATTTGCTTTACGAAAAAAATACGCTGATGTAACATTTTCGTCTTTAATTGATAACGAACACACCGCGCAGGTTTTAAATGATTTTTCAGAAGCACAGGATTTCATTTCGACCATATTTATTGATGTCAACAATGGAATGAACCGTTCCGGACATACCACCGACGGTACCATTCTTTCTTTATACCGCTTCCTTAATACGCTTTCAAACATAGAAGTTTCCGGAGTTCATGTTTATGACGGACACATCAGAAATGCCGAATTTTCGGAACGAAAGGCTGAAAGTGACAAGGCTTTTGAACTTGTCTATCCACTGTTTGATCTGATCAGGGAAGCCACGGAAAAAGAACCGATGATCATAGCGGGTGGCTCACCGTCTTTCACAGTACATACTTTACGTCCGGATGTATTTTTAAGTCCGGGTACCAATGTTTTGTGGGACTGGGGTTATGGTGATCAGTTTGACGATCAGCCGTTTTTACATGCTGCACTAATTTTAACGCGTGTTGTTTCAAAACCATCTGTTGGTATTGTCACAATTGACCTGGGCCATAAAGCTGTTGCAGCTGAAAATCCGGTCGACAAACGTTTCCGTCTTTTAAACCTAAACGGATATACTGTAATCGGACAAAGTGAAGAACATGGTGTTCTGGAAATCGGAGAAGAAGCATGGGAAACAATCCAAATCGGAGATGTGTATTATGCACTCCCCTATCACATTTGCCCCTCAGTCGCTTTACACGATTACGCGTCAGTAATCGAAAACGGCGATGTCATTGACGAATGGAAGATCATAGCAAGAAACCGCCGGTTAACAATATAATATACTTCGAAAACCAGGAACGAGCCACCATTCACTCATTCCAAATTCACTCACTCAATCTTTATAAGAAGGTATGTTTTTATTTGATGCCCACCTGGATCTGTCCATGAATGCCGTGGAATGGAACCGGGATTTAACCCAGGATTTACATACAATACGTGACCGTGAAAAAGAGCTGACAGACAAACCCGACCGTGGTTTGGGTGTTGTAAGTTTTCCGGAAATGCGTAAAGGAAATATAGGCATGTGCGTTGCCACCCAGATCGCACGTTTTGTAAAACCAGACAGCAAAATACCAGGATGGAATTCTCAGGCACAGGCCTGGGCTATGACGCAGGCGCAAGTCGCCTGGTATAAAGCCATGGAAGATGCGGGTGAAATGGTTCAGATAACGGATTTGTCAGGATTAAAAAAACATCTTGCGCTTTGGGAAAATGCTGAATCAACAGAAAATTTACCGATTGGATATATTCTTAGTCTTGAAGGAGCCGATTCATTCATCACATTAAAAAATCTGGAAATCGCTTACGAATATGGCCTTCGGGCTGTTGGTCCTGCGCATTATGGGCCAGGGGTGTATGCCTATGGTACAGATTCTGATCAGCCCTTATCACAGAAAGGAAAAGATCTGCTGGCAGAAATGGATCGCCTGAAAATGATTCTCGATGCTACTCATTTGTGTGACAGCGCTTTTTGGGACGCGATGGAAATTTATCAGGGACCAGTTTGGGCAAGTCATAATCTGGTTCGTGAAATTGTTCCGCACAACCGCCAGTTTTCTGATGATATGATCAGGGAATTGTTAAACAGAAAAGCTGTGATCGGAATGGCGTTTGATGCCTGGATGATGATTCCGGGATGGGAACGCGGTAAATCTACTCCTGAAAATACGGGTTTGAAAATTGAACATATCGCACAGCATATTGACCACATTTGTCAAATAGCAGGAAATGCTTTACATGTTGGTATTGGCTCCGACCTGGATGGTGCTTATGGAAAGGAACAATCTCCGGGAGACCTGGATTCGATCGCTGATCTTCAATCCATAACGGGAATTCTTAAAAGCAGAGGATATTCAGATCAGGATATTGAACAGATTATGTGGAAAAACTGGGTTGATTTCCTGGAAAGATCCTGGGCCTAAATATTTAGGTAACACAGAGAAGAAGAGGTAAAAAAAGAGTTACACAGAAATTATTTTAGAAGCGACACTTTTCCATTGTGGGATATGTCGCTTTTCTATTTTTATGAATTTCATCACTGCATAATTGTTGTTGATATTTTGGCATGTTAACGATTTCATCATAAATCATCCTTGATTATTACTATTAAAGAAAGTACATTTACACGTAAAATAATTAACCAACTTTATTTGGATTGATTATAAATAATTGCAATCTTTAATATTAATTAGCAGGGGCAAATGATCATCATTTTAAACTACGGGATTTTAATGAGAAGGATAAATCAATGAAAACAATATATAATATTTCTTTTCGTGCCAAATTAAAAGATGGAGTCGCTTTTCAGCGGTTGCACGACTGCCTGAAAAAATTGAATGTAAAACACTGGGCTTATGATTTTCAAAATCTGCTGTTGAGTTTGCAATCAGACTTACCTGATTTTCGCAGCATTCAGGCGGCGTTACGCTCTGCGGGTTTCAGGTGTGATTTTGTGAAAATGGAAAATGTAGATAATCTGATAGCAGGATAAATTATAAAACCCCATAAAGACAACAAGCCACCCGAAAGGTGGCCTGTTGAAACTTATTTATAAACTAGTTAGGTTGTTATTCTTCGGATGAAGATACCATAAATTTCAGAAAGTGAAATACTTCCTGCTGATTTTTGATATGATTTCTTGCTGCCGACAAGTCATCCCCTATTTTTATGGTGTAAGAAGTCTCGGGTAAAGCCTCAAACATATCCTCGTCCGTAGTATCATCCCCGATGGCAAGTATAAAATCATAATCACCATTTTCAACAAACGTCCTTGCCGCAGTTCCTTTATTAAAAGCTGTCTTTTTTACTTCAATTACTTTATTGCCTTCAATAATTTGCAGATTCAGTTCGGGCTGGATAAAGCTTTGCAGCTGCCAGGTCAATTCCTGAGCCCTTCTTAAAGCATATTCCTTATCTTCGGCAGTTCGATAATGCCAGGCTAGCGAGGTTTCTTTTTCTTCAACAAAAACCCCTGGACAACGTTTTGCATACATATCCAAAATCGGTCGTATACTTTCCTTCCAGTTTTCTTCATAACTTTCATTTAAAACCCACTCGGTGCTGTCCTTTGTTTTTACCAGGGCACCGTGTTCGGCAATGATATGGACAGGCAGATCATGAAAAAGATCATGCAAAAAATATCTGTCCCTGCCACTGATGATAATGACGGTATCCCTTTTCGCAAGATCCATGATCAGCTTTTTTGTATCAACAGATACTATTGCCTTTGCAGGATCAGGCACGATTGGTGCCAATGTGCCGTCATAATCAAAAAACAAAATCCGGTTTGACGAGGCACTGTAAGCCTTTCTAATTGCGTCAATACCTTTATTGGTTAAAAACACCTGTCTCAGGCGTTCGTGTTCTTGTTCAAGCATAATCATTTGTGTAAAAAAATCATTAGTCCATGCAAAAATGTCATAATCCCGTATCCGGGTCTGCATCGCCTCCATTCGTTTGGTTTGTTCTGACTCCGGCATTTCAAACGCCCGTACAATAGCGTCAGCAATATCCTGATTGTCGAGCGGATTGATAATCAGCGCTTCCCCAAGCTCGGCAGCAGCACCGGCCATCTCGCTCAGAATTAAAACACCCTTAGCATCTTTCCGACTCGCAACATATTCTTTACACACCAGATTCATCCCATCCCGCACCGGTGTGATCAAGGCAACGTCACTGGCTGTGTACATTCCCAGAAGCTCGTCATATGACATTGACCGGTATTGATAGATGATCGGTTGCCAGCTAATGTTACCAAAATCAGCATTGATCCTTCCAACGGTCTGATCAATATCAGATTTCATTTGCTGATACTGATCAATTTTGTCCCGCGACGGCACAACAACCATAACGTAGGATACTTTTTCGTGCCAGTCGGGATTCTGCGCCAAAAACCTTTGAAAACCATGTAACCTGTGTAGAATTCCTTTGGAGTAGTCCAGACGGTCTACTGAAAAAATAATTTTTTCTTTCAGAGATTCTCTGGCTTGTAATCTTTCCGTTATTACGGCAGGTTCGTTGTAGGCACTATTAAATTTCTTAAAATCTATACTGATAGGAAATGAATCTACCTTGACAATCCGGTTGCTCAAATTAATATAATGCAATTTATTCCCATAACCTGCAACCATCCGGGCAGCTTTGAGAAAATATTCCACATAGTCATTGGTATGAAATCCCACCACATCAGCTCCCAGAATTCCCTCGATAATAGACTTGCGCCACTTTACCGGAAGCATTCTGAAAAGTTCAAACGAAGGGAAAGGAATATGGAAAAAGAAGCCTATTTTGTTGTCAGGAAAACGTTGGCGGATCAATTCCGGCAAAAGCATTAGCTGATAATCCTGAACCCAGACAACATCGTCCGGCTGTATAATTTCTGCTACTTTGTCAAAAAATAAGCGATTTGCTATCTCGTAGCTTTCAAAGTATACATCTTCAAATTTGGCGAGCGATGGAAAATAATGACATAATGGCCAAATCAGATTATTGCAAAATCCTTCATAGTAATTCTCGTTGACATCGGCAGGAATAAATACCGGATGTGCCTGGAAACTGTCATTAGCAAGTGTTTGTCCTTCAAGTTCTTCGGGAGAGTTTTCCGAAAAGCCTACCCACTGGATTTTTTCAGTTGAGTTAAACGGTGATCCATCCTGCTCATGAACCAGCGAAAGCACCGCGGATACCAGCCCGCCAGAATTCTGAAAAAGTTGAACCTGATCGTTTTCGTTAATTATTTTGAATGGTAGTCGATAGGCAACAATGATTAATCTTCCTGTTTTTTCCTTTTTTTCTAAATTATTCATACGATTGTTGCATTTAATTGGCAAATGCACCTCATTAAGTATAAGGTATGCAATTCTTATAATAATGTAACGGATAATCTAGGTACAAAAATGGTATCCGCAACAGATGCAATTGATGAATTTTACTGAGCTGAAATCAGCCTAATGATCGTTTTTACCGCAATTACTGTTCCAGTAAATCTAGTTTGAGAGAAGGTTTACATTAATTCTTGAAAAATTATAGAAATCATCTATTTCATTTGTAGCAACTATTCTATAATTTTGTATCTGCATCACTTCGGTGGTGTATAGTGTGTGTTGTAGTGCACAAATGATCTTGGCATATGCCGAGATTTTTTTGTTTTGTAACCTACCGGTAAATTCACGTCGGATTCTTCTCATATTTTTTTTCGAAATATATATTATAAAAATTCCAAGATTCAGAATTGTAATATCACTTCTTTATGGTCATTTGTCCATCATTGGAAAAGTCATATTGGCACGCATCCGGCCATAGACTTACTTTTGCGATTGACATTAAAAAAATTTAATGTTATAATACAAACTACTTATAGGACTTTAACTTCGCTTGTTTTCATAAAAAACTGATAATAAGAGATTTAAAAAAATCTCCCATTTTGATTGCATTTATCTAGCATGGTTTTTGTGCTGCCTGAAATAATCAGGTTGCTGAGGCAACCTGAGGTGAGAAATATTTAGTAAAAGATCCTTGCGCTTGCGGGGATTTTTTCTTCCAACTCCTCACATTAAATTTGAACTTTTTCTACAATTACAAATTTTGACTGTCATATTCTTACTAATCAAATTTGGAATATATTCTACATGAATTTTGTTTTCTAAAATATTTATTCTACTTTTAAAACAGTTACCTAATAATGTAGAGTGCTGGGTTAAATAATTAGCAAAAGGGCCTTGGTTATACCGAGGCCTTTTTATTTTTACTGATGCAGTAAATCATATAGTAATCAATGGACTGATTTTTTTTTACCATTGCTCATTTCACTTATAGTATCTCCACACATTTTCGCAATATTTTTCTTCAAGATCGGTTAGAATTTTCCTACGATTAAAAAAAATTCCACAATCTCCCAAGGATCGTTAAAATGTGATTAAATCGTCTCTCCGGGAATAACTAAATTTCAGGATTGCCGTTAACTAATAGTACTCGGAGTTTATAGAGCATTTGCGGCAAAGATTATTTGCCGTCTTTTATATAGAGAAATTATTTAACCATTTAAGATTTTTTATATATCCCGGTTGCGAGTAGTTAAAAACCTGCCCATTTTCGGCAGGTTTTTTTGTTGTTTTAATAAAGAAACAAGGCTTTTCAGCTTTTTAGGGATATTTTAGCAAATAAATAAACTGACTTTTCTTCCATGCTCATTCAACAGTGTACCAACCATCACCTTTCACGAATAGCCGAAATATTCAATGATTACCGGATTCATTTTGAACAGGAATCTGATTTAGTCGGATCAACTGCTTTTTTAGAAGAAAGATTAATGAAAAATCAAGCTGTGATTTTTGTCGCCATAGATGAAGCGAGTGAGGAGTATATGGGATTTACCTTACTCTATCCGATGTTTTCCTCATTGAAAGCAAAATCTACATGGACATTAAATGACATGTTCATTGCCGAAAAATTCAGAAAATTTGGCGTTGCAAGTAAGTTACTGGAAAAAGTAAAAGAATTTGGGGAAGAAACCGACGCACAGTGGATCACATTGAAGACAGGCATCGAAAATGAGAAGGCGCAGGCACTTTATGAGAAATCCGGCTTTAAAAAAGATGAAGGACATTTTTATTATTACCTTCAATAAAAGCAGGACATGATGACTACTCGGTGTCGTCTGTTTCTGTATCCAGTGCAATTTGAGCATTGACAATCCGACTCAACGTTTCATCCAGTTTTCCTTCTTTTAATAAAAAAAGAAAAACTTCAAGCTCCGCCAATGTGGCGTCGTTGCTTAAATATCGGCTTACAAGTTCGTCCAGGAAAGTCTGATCTTCCATATTAATCTTTCTTGTAAGACAATATCCGGCAACATGAGGGTACCCCGGAAATGAATTAAATACAAAAAATCAAAATAAAGAAAAATACTGCTTTCAGGCAAATGTCAGGAGAAGATCGACCTCGGCAGTATCCGCAAAAATGGAAAAAAGAAAGCCAAATGCAATACCCAAATCTTTTTCAACTGCCACGCGCATGATCTTCATAGATCTGACCATATGTTTTTTAATCAGACTTCTGGAAACGCCCATTTCCTCCGCAGCTTCGTCGTAAGACAAACCTTGCTGACGGCATAATTGGAAAACTTTTTTGCTCTGTGGTGTTAAGGTTTTTATAATTGCCATAAGAAAATGCTGATACTCATCCGACTGAACCTTGTCTTCAATACCATTATGTGCCTCGCTATAATGCTGAATAAAACCTGATAATCTTTTCTCGTCCGACACAATTTTTTTAAGCACATTCAGGCTGTGATTTTTGCCTGCTACCAGAAGGTAATTTTTAAACGAATGCACTTCTGTCAGTTTTTGCCGGTCTTCCCATATCTTGATAAATACTTCCTGACATGTATCACTGGTAAGATCAGAAGATTTTAGAATATTAAAAACCAGCCGGTAAAGCTCAGGTTTAAAGCGGGTATAAATTTCAGAAAATGCTTTTTCGTCGCCTTCGGAAATTCGTTTAAGTATGGCAGATTCGTTTACATTATACATTAAATCAGATGGCTTAGGAGTTATAAACAAAATTTAAGGGCTTGTAATAATTATAATCTTTTTTAACTGCTATTATCAAAAATAACCAATTATAATTTTACCATATTAAAATTTAACAAAACAATTTTACAATTTTCGAATACTAATTACAAATATTATATAAAAGGTACAGCATTATATTAATTTGTTTATGAAACCCATTTTTTTCCATTCCAAAAAACGCTGATTGCCATAGAATCAGTTACAAAAAGTTCGTTTAAATCACATAAATCGAACCTATTTAGACATAAAAAAAGCCAACCCGATTTGGGTTGACTTCTTCGGTGTCCGTAAATCAATACGCTTATTAAAACTTAATTTAATAACCTTATTACCTGACGCGGTTATTTTTTCTTATCCATTTTAACTTCTTCTTTTAAATACATCTGGGCAAGTAGCTGCGCATATTCGTCAATTTTAACACTCCCAATATTGGCCTGTATTGCAACGACCAAACCTTCGGCCGGATAATTCAATAGGAAACAACGTGTCCCTTTGACAGTTCCGCTATGTCCATACCAGTTTCTGCCCGCCTGATCTTTTCCCACAAACCAGATGAGCCCTTGCCAGGTTGGGATTATACCGGCAGATTTTGACGGATGTAACGACTTTTCATTTTTTTCAAAATAGGGCGTATACATTTTGGCTAGTGTTGCTGGTCTTAACAAAATTCCATCGTTAAGCCCTATGGCAAGTTTGACCATATCCTCAGAAGAAGCAATGATTCCGCCGCCTGCATATTTGTAACTTGTATCTTCGTAATCCGGATTTACAATGACACCGCTTTTGTCACGGACATAACCCTTTCCCCGGTTTGGAATAACACGCGAAGGAATATCAAACCAGGTTGCCAACATCCCGGCAGGCTGCCAGATATTCCGTTTCATGTATTCTTCAAAACTGATTCCGGTGATTTTCTCAACAATCCCATGCATCAAATTACTTGCATATGAGGAATAGGAAAAGTAGGCCCCGGGAGTAAATAAAAGAGAATCATCACGAAAAATAGCCGTCGCCTCCTGAAAGTCATCGTAATGACGCATATGGCTCAGACCGAAATTATCATTGTCTTTTGCAGCATAATGTCTGATGCCGGAAGTATGGGTCAGAATATGTTTAACTGTGATTGGTTTTTGCTTTTTGGGGAAATATGGAAGGAATTTTTGAATTTCATCATCCAGACTTAATAAGCCTTTTTCTTCCAGCTGCATGATTGCGATCACGGCCACCGCTTTTGAAACCGAACCAATATTATGTACCGTTTTTCCTGTCTGCAAAACTTTATTGTCAAGATCTGCATAACCCACACCACCCGAAAAAATCATTTTACCATTAACCGCCACCGACGCTGAAACACCTGGCGCGCCGCTTTCATCTACCACGCGCTGCAGGTAATTCAGGACATATTTATTTTCGGGAGTTTCACTTGCAGAACCTCGCGGTTGGGCATAGGTACAGATTGGCTCAGTCACTACAAAAGCTGCAACAGCAAGATGAAAAACCAGTTTTCTTAAATCGATCATACTAAGTCCAATGAAATTTTAGATAATTCAACCCTTTTTTGGAGGAAAATAACTGGATTGAATCAGCTCTTTTACATCCTTGAATTTCCTGTTTGGCTTTAGATAACCAGCCAGAAAATTGTAAACCTTAAACCGGATTTCTTTGGCTCCGTAATTGTCTATACGGTCAAAAGTATGTCCGCCGGGAATGTCTTTGTAAATTTCATATTCAAACTTTTTCCCCTCGGCCTTCAACGATTTAATCAAATGTTCAACTTCCAGCGAGTTGACATCTTCATCGTTGGTATTGGTATGCACCAGAAGCGGTGTTTTCAGCTTTTCGGCATTCCAGGCCGGAGAGCGTTTGCGATACTCCGCAACATTTTCATCTGCCGATTTTCCAATATGATAATCAGCCGAATACGCGTCCCGATAACTTTGTGATTTGTAGCCCATCCGCGCAACAAGGTCGCTTACCGGCACACCTGCATAAGCAACGGCATAATCTTCCGGGTGATCAAAAATATTTAAAAGTGTGATCATCCCGCCATGACTCCAACCCAGGATTCCGACCCGGTTTTTGTCAAGAAAATCATAGTTTTGAATCATATAGTCACGACTGCTTTTTACATCCTCCACTTCCAGTCCGCCGTAATCAATTTGCCGGTAAAACCCTGCACCATAACCTGTGCTACCACGATAGTCGGCAGCCACAACAACATATTCCTGCGCAATTAATTCACGGATAATGTGGGCATAAGTGGAAGTGAAATTGCTATGTACGCCGCCATGCGGAAGCACAAGAAGCGGATACTTTTTGTTGATATCGATTTTTGAAGGAATGAAGACATAGGCTGAAAAACGAACCGGATTTTTCGCACCTTGTCCCGTCGGATTTTTGACGACAGCAGGCGGCGGACCGGTGATGATCACTTTGTCTACAAAGGCCACATCCGTTAGTTTGTTATGCCAATCCAGATCGTCAATCCCTTTGGTGACCTGATCGAAATCGTGTTGCATGGCTTCAATCTGTTTCGCCATTTTACTCACTTGTTCTTCGAGCGAAGCCTTTGATTTTTCCTGAGCAAAACCTGCCTGGCTTATCACAAAGCTGAGCAGGAAAAGAAAATATTTTTTCATCATATCAATTAGGAGTAGCGTATAGTTGATTAAACAAGACTTTGAAAGTACCATAGGATTGCGCGCGGAAAGTGATTTCCGGGCCGAAAGCAATCAGTTTTCCTTTACCGACATTGGCTTCAAACGCCGTCACGCCATCCTGCAAATAAGCCTGTCCCCAGGCCCAGCCACTGCGTAGAGGCTTGTTGGTATCAAACCACATTAATGGCTTGATCATTCCTTTGGAAACTGCTTCGGCAGAAAGATTGAATACCGGACTTGCATCAAAATAAACATCGCTTTTTGCATTCATTCCCCAGGTAGTCTTCTGGGTCGAATCAACTGCCACCTGCAAAATACTTCCAGGAATAAAATATTTGTCGTTTGGTAAAGGCCTCTCCACTCCTGCCGCAGTCATTTCCATTAACGCATTTCGAACAGGTAGCCCGATATGATAAGCCAGACTTGTACTGGTTCCTATTGTGAAAACAGAACCGCCGTCTTCCATAAATTTTTTCAAAGCAGGAATAGACTTTGACACGGACAAACTTCCCATCTGACTATGAAATTCGGAAGGCACTTCCTTTTCTTTTGCTTCTTTCCGAACATATTCCTCAGCACCTGGTCTGGCATTTCCGATACCGGGAATTGCTCTGGTCACAAACAATATTAAATCGTATTTTTTACGAAGATCACCGGCGTCAATATCTTTCGCATACACAAGCTGAACAGGAAAATGATATTGTTCCATGATCCAGCGAACCCAGCCAGATGGCATAGAACCGCCATAATTATCCCAGAGAGCTACACGCGCAGGAGTTACTTTTGTCAGGTTAGCTGGACGTTTTCCGACTGTTTTAACCGAAGTCCCTAACTGGGCAGAAGATTTTTCCAGAACAGATTTTGCTTTGGCAGATGCCGGCACGAAAAATGTTCCCTGATCTTTCCCATTCATAATTCGGAAAACCTCCAGACCGGCGGCCAGGAGGTCATTGATGTAAATAAAAGAATTGTTAACCGCAGGACTAAGCTCATAACCAGCCACAGAACCGGATGGAACCACCGTTTTCACAGTCTGTAATTCTCCATAAGGTAACGTCACAAATGGACCGGAAAAGTTGTTTAGAATCCGATCAAAACGAACGCCCATTTGATAAGCCAAAGTCCATCCGGCACCATCATAAGGACGGATCGGAGGACCGCCGGCATACTGAAAATCGTTCGGGTGATCCTGCGGCTCGAACATATCCAGAATATGCGGACGGAAAGCCTGGTTCGATTTTACGATATAAGAGCCGGCGGGATATTTCTTTCCCGAAACTGTGAAATCAGCAGAAGCTTTCTGAACCTGAATTCCGGCTTTGATCAAGGCGTTGAGAAAATTTACTGCCGTTGGAAAATCAGTTTGGTTAGAAGGAATGATATATCCCCGCGCATCCCGAAGCGTGGAATCTTTCAGGATCAGATCGTAATAATTAATCTTGGGTGCTGGCGCAGCAGTACTTGCGGTTAAAGCGGGTTTCCCGGCTTTCATGGCTTCGTTTATCGCATCGATTCTTTTCGGATATGGCGTCCAGTAATCCATATTTCCATGATCAATAGAATTTTTTCCCATGTGGTATATATTGAAAAGCAGATCGTCATAATTACGCGCTGCATAATCCAGTACCGAAAAATTCAATGAAAGTGAATAATCAATGGATTGTTTGAAATGCCAGGTCTGCGGTGTTACCGGGTTGGGTGTGGCACCGTTTGGGATCAAACGGTTTGGTACCAGGGGAATATCTTCCGGCGTTGGTCCTCCGATAATTTCTGTCAGCAAACCGACCATGTTATGAAACTGCGTTGTTGTACGCAAACCTCCGTTATACCAGGTTGAAAAAGTAGAACCGGTCAATCTCGTATAACCCGGTTTGTTTTCAACATTGAGACGATTGTACATGGCTGCGCCCAATGCGTCAATCCCAGTAATCATCAACGGATCAAATACATAATTGAACGGATCGCGGTATGGAGGTCCAGCCAGGACGGATCCGGCAGGGCCGCGCTGATGGTGATTGTACATCACCTGCGGCAGCCATTCAACAAAAAGCTGACGACCCATATTCTGCGATTCCTTCATTTGCATCATATAAAAATCACGGTTGTTGTCGTGACCAATATATTTCTGGTACAATCTTGGCAAAAATTCCAGTGTCCGCTTTTTAGGATCCTTTTCGCGCATATACCAGTTGCTGACCAATTCCTGGCCATCCGGATTGGCATGCGTCATTAGAATAATCACGTTGTCAAGAATCCGGCTTGTTTCCGCATCCTTGCGACTTGCCAGTTGATAGGCCGTTTCAATCAACTGATGAATACCAACAACTTCCGTAGCATGTAAACCGCCATCAATCCAGACAACGGCCTTTCCATCGGCAGCCAAAGCCTTCGCCTGTTCCGGGGTAATTCCCTCAGCACGAGCTAGTTTCTGAGATATCTCTTTGTACTTCGCAAGATTTTTCAGATTTGCAGGAGAAGATATGATCAGCATATACTGATTTCGCCCTTCCTCAGTCAAACCGATACTGGTGAGCTCAACACGGTCTGACGCGTCGGCTAGTTTTTTAAAATAAGCTTCTGTCTGCGTGAAATTGGCAAGCTGGTAATCATCCCCGATTTGAAAACCAAAATGATCTTTTGGAGATGGAACAGATTGGCCAATGGAAGCTGATATACCTGCTGAAATGAGAAATAGGATTAAGAGAATAGGTTTTCTTAGCATAGGAGTTTTGTAAAAATAAAGTTCATATTAGGGCACTTGGAGGTCGGCAATCGGCTTTCAAACTAAATTATTCGGCTTTCGGCAGTCAACTTTTAGTTTATGGAAAGAAAATATTTTCACCCAAAAAACTGAAAGCCGACTGCCGATAGCTGAAGTTATACTGCATCCGAAAGACTTGAAAATGTAAAGTCACGGATTTTCAATGGTGGCACCATATTACCTCTGGTCCTGACAGCCTTGCCCATAGCTTCCAGATTGTTGAGCATAATAATGGGACTTTCGTTGAAACGGAAGTTTTTTACAGGATGTTTGATCTGCCCGTTTTCGATGTAAAAAGTACCATCGCGTGTAAGCCCTGTATAGAGTAAAGTTTGCGGATCAAGCCAGCGGGTATACCAGAAACGGGTCACGAGGATTCCCTTTTCAGTATCCCTGATCAAATCTTCCAGGGATGCCGTACCGCCTTCCATGATAAATCCATCCGGTGCTAAAATGGGCGCAACACCTTTACTTTGTGCCCAATAACGGGAATATGACATATTTTTCACCACACCTTTATCAAACCAAACCACCTTTTCCAGGGGAAGTCCTTCGGATGAAAACGGTTTAGCAGGAATATCTTTGTCGGTAGGATCTGAATATATCGTAACCCTTTCATCCAGCAGCTTCTCTCCTATTCTCGTTCCACCACCTTTTTTACTAAGGAAACTTCTTCCTTCATCCGCCGTCCTTGCGTCCATGGCGCGGATCATGAATGAGATCAGTTCACCCGCAGCGGTTGGTTCCAGAATTACTGTGTATTTCCCAGGCTCAAAAGCCTTCGCGCCTCTGGAAGATATTGCCTTCTGCATGGCAACTTTGGTGGCAACTTTTGTATCCATCAAAGCACTGTCGTTAAAATCACCCGAACCATATCCGGAACCTAAACCATCGGCAGTGCGAACGGTTATCGAAAAATCAACCGAAGTACTTTTATTATAAGCAAACAAACCTTTGCTGTTTCCAAGTGCTTCAAAACCTGCTGAATCTTCCAGATAACCAGCGCCTGTAAGTTTATTTTCGCGAACCGGAATGATACTATCTTTTGCAAATCTGGCGCGCTGAACCGGATCGATCTTTGCAGTAGTATCCAGAAAACCTTTACTCTCAAGATATTTCTGAGGACCAGGCATTGGCAGGTATTCGTCATTTTCCGGTGCCAGTTTCGCCACCTCTTCGGAGCGTCTGACAGCCTTTTCAAGCGACGCATCATCAAATTCATTTACCGTTGACGTACCCTGTTTTTTACCAAAAACAGATGAAATCGATAAAGAAAGGTTATATGTTTCCGCACTTGTTGATACAGAATTACGCGCAAAACGAATATTGCCTGTCCGTTTTCCTGAAAGCTCAACGCTTATTTCATCCGCTTTGGAATATGCCAAAACCTTATCTATAATTTTTTTTGCTTCTTCTTTTGTTAAAATCTCCATGCGGGATCATCCATTTAATATTTTACAAAAAGCCCTCTTAACCTTTCAATCAGCCAAAAACACAATCAAAAAAAATCCTGAACTAATCATCAAATCAAGAAAATCAAGATTATATTTTGCGCCCTGTATTGATCACATTCACGCCATTGAACCGCGAAGTTGAACATCCATGAGACACCGCGCTCGATTGCCCAGGCTGCCCCTTTCCGTCAAACAAAGTACCGAACAAACGGTAATCGTCCTTATCGCAGATCTTTGCACATGAATTCCAAAATTCTTGTGAATTGGATTGATAAGCCGCATTATCAAGCATGCCGACGATCTCGCCGTTTTTAATTTCATAAAACAATTGTCCGCTAAACTGGAAATTGTAACGCTGCTGATCAATTGAAGATGACCCTCTTCCTAAAATATAAATACCTTTTTCAGTATCCCTTATCATGTCCGCGACACCATATTTTTCCTTTCCGGGTTGCAAGGAAACATTTGGCATACGTTGAAACTGTATCGAATCCCAGCTATCGGCAAAACTGCAACCCTGCGATTCTTTCTCACCCAAAATGTGAACCTGATCACGCGTTGCCTGGTAATTCACAAGAATCCCGTCCTTAATCAGATTCCAGTTTTTGCAAGGCACACCTTCATCATCATATCCAACCGCGGCCATACTGTTCGGCTGTGTTTTGTCAGCAACAAAATTGACGATCTTACTTCCATACTCGAATGTTTTGGATTCCCATTTTTCCATGGTTGCGAAACTGGTGCCGGCAAGATTGGCCTCATAACCTAAGACGCGGTCGAGTTCCAGAGGATGGCCTACGGATTCATGAATCGTTAAACCCAGATTTGACGGATCAAGAATCATATCATATTTACCAGCAACAACCGTTTTTGCAGTCAACTTTTCCTGAGCCTGATGAGCGGCAAGAATCGCATCTTCCACCATATCATAGGAAAAACGATACACGGTGGGTTTGCCGAGAATAGAAGTTTTTTCCGAAGCAAGCCCGTCCAGATATTCATAACCCATCCCGATCGGTGCGCTTAGCGCATCACGGGTTTTAAATTTTCCGGCTTTTTTATCAACCGCGGTAACGGTGAAAGTAGGCCACATACGATGCACATCCTGATCGATATAGGAGCCGTCTGTTGAAGCAAAATATTTCTGTTCGTTAATAAAAAAAAGATTTGAGTTCACGAAAGTCGCACCATTTTTAATGGCTTCACCGTTCACCTTCATCAAAAGATCAATCTTTTCTTTCACAGGAATTGTGAATGCATTTTTAGTAATAGGTGTTTTCCAGGTCTGGATTCCTACGCCTTTTTGCGGAGCAAGAATGACCGGCTCTTCCTGCATTTCGGAATTGGCTTTTGCAATGGCAACAGCAGTGGCCGCACATTTGGCAATGCTATCAACAGACAAATCGTTCGTTGCGCAGAAACCCCAGGTTCCGTTTGCGATCACCCGAATTCCTAATCCGTAAGATTCTGAATTGACAATATTTTCAACCCGCATTTCTTTGGTGAAAAAATATTGCCTCAAATACCGCCCGATACGGACATCGGCATAAGTTGCTCCTTTACTTTTTGCGGCATTGAGTGCCACATCTGCGAGTCGTTTTTTTGCAGTGGCATCCATGCCCGGCATCATCAGTTCTTCGGCCGAAATGATTTTGCCATGTACCATTCCGGAGGAAAATAACGCGGCTCCCATCCCGGATAATTGAACAAACTTTCTTCTGTTCATAAAAAATCGTTTTACTTAATGAGTTACTTGACCGTTAAGAGTTTATGTATGCTTTTCTTGTTTTCTATTTTGTTCATGACGCCAAATCCTGGCTGATATAGCAATTTTTAAAACCGGTCGGACGGCAAAAAAGAGCCGTCCGACCGGTGTCTCGCTCCGTCAGACTGCTTTTTCTGCGGCCGTGCGGATTAGAAAAGTTCGATTGATTTTTCATTGTTTTAATTTTTATAAATCACCGAATTAAACCAGAAAATCCGTCTGCTTCTGACAGACGGATTTTGTTCGTTATTCTCCGGGATGATATGTTTTTTCTGCGTTTTTCAGGACGTCCTTTTTATAGAAAAAGATGTCTTTATATTGATGGTTGATATAGCCATCCACCTGATCGGTAAAGTGCGGTGACATTGGATCCGAACTTGAACCGCCGGTTAAAATTGTTTTGGCTTTCAGTTCCTTTCCAAATTCTACTACCGCGACAAAGGTATTTCCCGTAATGCCATATCGGTTTTTCGAATCAGGACTTTTCTTGCTCACATAAGCATTCAGGGAACCCAGGTAACCCGGCGTTGCGGGCAGCAGCCAGCTTTTTTTATTATCGCTTCCCAGTTCACCTTCGGGATTTCTCTGATAGCGGTTTATAGTTCCCCAGGCAACTTTCCAGGTACCAAAATCTTTGGTCAGCTCTGCAACAACATCTTTTAATGCATCTGTCATTTGGCGCGCTGTAAGGTTGTCCGTCGAAACGGCCGCGCCGTTTGTTACTGAATATCTTTCTTCGTTGGTATATGGTTTTTCCAGTTTGGCAACATCCATTTCAATCACTTTTTCAATCCACATGACGGCAAGTGTAGTGGCAATAGAACTCGTATCCGTTCTGAAATCCCATTTTTTCAATACCTCAATCGGACCGGCCAATTCCGGCATAGGCTTTTCTGAACTGGTATAAGAATAGATCAGATTTGGTATGAACCGGGCTGCATTTGGTAAATAGGTATCATGGGCGGCCGCAATGATGTCATCCATTGTTGCATCCTGGATTTTGTCAAGCAACTTTACCGCATTCATCGCGCGAGGCGTTTGTCCGTCAGGAAACATAAATTCCGGCTTTTTCGCCATTGTTGAATCGTATGGACCGGTTGCATACAAAACGGTAGAATTACAATTTTGAAGCCAGCCATTCGCCGGGTTTTTGTAGTTAGGAATCTCATCCAATGCGAAAGTACCTTTCCATTCCGTGGCATCCGTACTTCCATCCACAGGACGTTTCCAGTTTAATGAAGGATCCTTTTTTGGAACAAAGTTCCCATGCCAATAAGCGATATTCCCGTCTCTGTCGGCATACATTACGTTACTTCCAGTCATCACGCGTTTATCCATGGATGCTTTAAACTGATCAAAGTTTTTCGCTTTCATCTTTTCCCAATGCATAGCAAGCAGATCAATACTGCCATCAATTGTTTTAAGCGTTACCCATTTTTTGTTCAGAACAGACACGACCGGACCGTGATGTGTGCGGTATACGGTAAACTTCCTGCTCAGCATCTCATTCCCTTTTTTATAAGGGACCGTGATTTCAGTACTATCAACTGCTTTCATTTCACCGTTGTATTTATAAAAATACTTACCGTCTTTCTGCTCAACTGTTTCGGCATACAAATCTTTTCCGTCAGATAAAGAAACCGGATGCATCCACCCAAGATATTCATTAAAACCCTGAAAAAGGCTGAATTGACCAATAAAAGGTGCGCCATAGGAGTTTAGCCCTTCTTCGCTTGTAACCTGAATTTCAATACGACCGTAAAATTCCGAGTGCGGATTGATCAAAATCATCGCATTTTTATTTTTCGTGCGGGTAGGTGCTATTGCCCAGCCATTTGATCCTGCCGGCTCACGAAAATTGTCCGGTTCAAAACTGGGTATGTAAGAAGTAAACCTTGGTGTTTTTTTTGAATAAAACGCAGCAAAACCTGCCTCATCGATATTGCTGCCACCCAGTGCCGGAACATTGTTCATCAATGACATCCAGGGCTCAACGCGTTTTATTAGTTTGGTCTTTTTTTCAGGATGCGCGATCAGGTAAAGGTTTACACCAGCTGCAAATCCGTCACACAATTTTTGAAGCCATTTCGGCGATTCTTTGTACAAAGCCTTGGCTCGTGTAGAATCTGTGTATATTCTTGTCCAAAGATCTTTGTAAATCGCTGCCTCGCCATCCACTTCTGCCTGACGTCCAAGCCTGCTGATCAATGATGATTCCAGTTTATCGAAAAATTCTTCGCATTGTACATAACTCATACCGAAAACTGCTTGTTCGTCAGTTTTGGCGTACACATGAGGAACGCCATATTTATCTTTTACAATGGTGATTTGCTGTCCTTCCTTTCTCAAAGCCTTTATTTCTTTTGGGGAGAAATTTTGAGCTGAAACGTTGAATGATAAGGCGAGAAAAGTGAATATGGTAATTTTTTTCATTTTAAAAGTGGGTTTATTTTCCGGTGTTTAAAATTGTGGCGGAAATTATTCCGGTGCGCTGCACCTTATGCTTTTGTAGGTAATCTTTCATTTCCTACAAGTATTTCGGTGCACCGCACCTTTTTTTCTCACCCTTTATTTTGTCAACCTTAACATCAGGATCGCCGTGCGTTTTACGATCGCTTCGATTGAATTAAGATTGACATATTCTCCCGGTGCATGGGCACCTCCGCCTTGTACTCCCAGGCCATCAAGACCATCAACATACTGCGCAACGAATGAAATATCACCAGCACCTCTTTTTCCCGGATCATATGCTTTTACCTCGCCCTGCCCAAGATCCAGACTAACCTTATTCAGAACATTTAAGACACCCATATTCCCTTCTGTTGGCGGCATTGCTGGATAACCGTCTTTGAACGTAATCTCAGCTTTTGTCAGCGGAAGATTTTTAGCCGCAATCACTTTCATCTTTGTTCGCGCATTTTCCAATTGTTCATTGGTGAGAAAACGAAGATCGCCATTAACAACTGTGGTGTTGGCTATCAAATTGGTTTTCCCAGACGCTTTTCCTTCGATTGAAGTTGCTGTCATATCGGTTGCAGTGCCGCCCATGATCAGGCCCGGACTGAACGTTAGATTTGGTTCCTGCAATTCTTCGTAAAAAGAATTCAGAATTCTCGCTGTTTCATAAATTGCTCCTGCACCGGCATTCGCAGAAAAAATTCCTGATGAATGCGACTGTTTTCCTGAAACTTTCAGTGACCAGCCGCTTGCACCACGACGGGCAACGGTTGCATAATTAAAACCTGTTCCATTTTCAAAACCCAAGGCAATATCACTTCGCTTTGCGATATCAATAATATCTTTGCGGCTTATCTCGATCGGGGAACCTGCACTTTCCTCGTCACCATGGATAATCACAACAATTTGCCTGTCTTTCAACAAATTAGCTTCTTTCATGGCACGCAAGGCATAAATCATTACCATATTCCCACCTTTCATATCGCAGGATCCCGGACCAATGGCGATACTATCTTTCTGTTCCCATTTCTGAAAAGGACTGTCCGCTTCGAAAACCGTGTCCATATGCCCGATGAGCAATAATTTCTTTCCTTTCGTACCCTTGATCTCAGCGATTAAATGTCCGCCGCGGTTCATGGATTCCGGCATATCTACCCAGGTTGTCGTAAATCCGATATCATCCAACAGCTTTTTATACAGCGCACCCACTTTTTTCACACCAGCCGGATTTTGCGAGCCACTGTTGATATTGACCGTTTCTTCTAAAAACTTCACAGATTCTTTGTGATTTTTCTCAACATTTTTTGTGATTAAAATCTCTTCTTTTGACAGTTTTTGAGCAAAAGAAACGGATTGAAGTGAACCCACGAGGCCAAGAACACAGGCGGTATAAGTTTTTAGATTCATTTGAATTGGATTTGACATAAAGCTAAAACTACTTGTTACGATAATCAAGAGCAGGTTTTCTGTCTCCCACCATCGCCTCATATTTAAAACCGGCACCGCGTTTTTCTTCAAGTTCATCCTTGGCAGTTTTCAATACCGAAGGATTTTTAAAAATATCATAGGCTGATAGTGCCATCGACTTTGCGGCAACCATCATGCCTTTTGTACCTATTGAGGTACCGCCGCAGGCAACTGCCTGCCAGCTATGGCCAGGAGTTCCCGGAACGAAAGTGGCAATTCTCACGCCGGCGGTTGGTACTGCCCAACTTACATCTCCAACGTCCGTAGAACCACCTCCGCCTTCACGAATCTTTTCTACTTTGTAAGGCTGAATTAAAACAGCTGCATCCATTGAAGGAAGTTTCCCAGTGAATGAAGTCCTTATTTTATCAGCATATACCTTTTCTTCTTCACTATATTTTACACCGCCAACTTCACTCAGGTTTTCGTACATGATCTTTGCCAGCGTTTCATTCGGCAGCAAATTAAATGCTCCACCGGTAACTTCATAGTCCACCGTGGTTTCCGTACCCATCGCTGCACCTTGCGCTGCTTTCACAACACGGGCAAAAAGCTCCTTAACTGTTTGCATTTCAGGATGTCTTACATAATAGTAAACTTCGGCAAAGTCAGGGACAACATTGGGAGCTTCACCACCTTTTGTGATCACATAATGAATTCTGGCATCGGAAGGCATATGCTCACGCATCATATTTACCATATCATCCATTGCCTCCACGCCATCCAGTGCAGAACGGCCGCGATCCGGAGCAGCTGCAGCATGTGCCGATACGCCATGAAAGCGGAATTTTGCAGACATATTGGCAAGGGAAGAAGTTGCATTGGCAAGATTTCTATCGCTTGGGTGCCAATGTAAAACGGCATCAATATCATCAAACAAACCGGCTCTTACCATATAAACTTTTCCCGACCCGCCTTCCTCTGCCGGTGTTCCAAAAACAGTGACAGAACCTTTGGTTCCACTACTTTTGAGCCAGTCCTTTACAGCAATTCCCGCTGCAACAGAACCTACGCCAAAAAGATTATGACCACAACCATGTCCGGCTGCACCGGCCACCGCTTCTTTTTTTTCCGGATCGCTGGTTTGAGACAAACCTGGCAGCGCGTCAAATTCTGCTAGGATTCCAACCTTCTGGCCTTCCGTTCCATAAGTCGCCACAAAGGCAGTGGGGATTCCGGCCACGCCTGCGGTGACTTTAAAACCAGCTTCTTTTAATTTTTGCTGTAACAGGGCAGAGCTTTTTGTTTCCTGATAACCCGGTTCGGCATACCCCCAGATCTTTTTCGCAGTCTCTCCATAGGCAGGCGTCAGTTTATCCAGAGAAGAGACAATCGCCTCTTTCTCTGAATTTCTCTGACCGATAACGTCCACAGATAAATAACACAGCAAACCCATCAGAATGATTCGTTTTTTCATTGTTATATTCTGAACAGATTATTTATAAATGCTAGTCAGCTCAAACAAACCAGGTGCCACGGCAGGACTGTTTATATTTGAGTTTAATTCGTTTTGAGAATAGATAAAACGGCCTGGAAGTTGTGTTCCGTTGCTAGGTGTAATTTTGATACCCACCGCTTCTGACCGCGTCCGGCGCTCATCATCCCAGCCAATGTGCTGACCGTAGAAGGTCACGTAACGCTCTTCAAGGATTTCACGGAGCAACGCCTGATCAGCCGTAATACCATCTTTATTTTCCATTCCGCCTGCTGCAAAATCCGCTGCCACGTAAGCTTCGTATTTGTAATTTCCAGCGACCTTATAAGTAGCATGCAAATATCCGCCTCCGTTAAGAAATGCACGATAACTGTTCAGATGACCCAGAGCAACATCGAAACCTTTACCAGAGCGTAATGCAGCTTCCGCCATTGTAAGCACATTTTCCTGGTAAGTGATCAAGGGAAAACTTGCATCTCTTGCAAAAAAACCGCGAGCTGTTGTTGTTGTAGATGTGTTGGGCTCGATAACACCCGGAGCATTTACACCGTTTTCAAGATAATAAAACTTAAACCGCGCTGTCTCAATTGTTTTTGCATTTCCACGATATTTGGCATTGGCAGGATTGAGAAGAAAAGTCAGATATGAATCTTCACCTGTAATACTTCCTGCACGAATGTTTGTCAAAAAGCTGTAATTGGCATTTTCATTGACACTGGCTGTTGTACCATGGATGGCATAAAGCGAGTTGGCAAACGTACTGACACCTGTTGTTGCGGCTGTCAAAGCAGCGTCATATTGTTTTGTATCTGTAAGAAGACGCGCTTTTAAAGTGTACGCAACCTGCTTCCATTTTGTAGCATCACCGCCGAGGTAAATATCTTCTGTGGTAACAATCCCAATGCCTGATTCCAGATCTGCAATGGCTTCATCCAGACGGGCAAGCAATTTGGGATATAATTCGGCCTGGGTTTCAAATTTAGGGTTTGGATATTCAGTGGTGTTTCCGGCCTCTGTATAAGGAATATCTCCCCACAATTCCGTTGCCGTCGCCATACCATTTACCTGAATGATTTTGGTTATACCCGCCATTTTCCGGTTGCCAAGTGCTTCTGCTTTTTCAATAGCAATCAGCGCATTTTTGTTGACACCAGCGAAAAATAAATTCCAGTCGTCATCAAAATTACTGGCAGTGATCTGATACAAATACCAGGTTCCCAGCTGCTGGAAAGTACCTTTTCCATAACCTGTCCACACGATGGCAAGCCGGCTGGCAAGCCCTTCCTGCGCTGCCATATTTGCGATTTCCGTCCCCGTAAAAACATACCTTGCCGGTGCGTCAGTTGCGTTATTGGGATCTTTATTCAGGTTATCAACAATTCCCTCACAGGAAATAAATCCGAGGCCAACTAATAGTGCAAAAACTGATTTATATATTCTTTTCATGAGTTACCAATTTGAAAATTAATAATTGACTTTAAGGCTGAACACCAAAGACTTCGTGTTCGGGTTGTTGAAGTAATCTACCCCACGCGCGTTACCGACACCAGAAACATTTGTTTCCGGATCCACACCAACAATTTTTGTCCATAAAACAGGGTTTCTTGCAGTCACTGTAAAATCAACAGATTGCAGTTTTGTTTTCTTTTTAAACCCAGCCGATTTCAGACTATATCCAAGAGAAATTTCACGGATACGCGTCCAGCTGCCGTCTTTTACAAATTGCTCAGCCAACTGCCCGGAATGCCCACCGATAGATGTGTAAAACGACTGATCAAGCAAAACCGGCCCTCCGCCATAATCAGCTATATTTCCTCTCACTGTCGTTCCGGCAGGTGTTAGCTTTCCTGCATAATTATATGTATCCTGAGCCAAAGTAACTTCATGCCCAACATCTGCATAGGTACCAAAATTCACTAAAACTCCTTTTGTTCCCTCGTAGAAACTGGCTCCTTGGGAAGTTTCGAAAAGTACATTAAGCGAAACATTTTTATAAGAAACATTGGTACCAAAACCACCCCGCCATTTAGGATTCGGGTTACCAATAATACCAAGTGTTGTGCTTAATTGAGGAAATCCATTGGTTGTCAGATCCATTTCACCACCTTCTTTACGTTTGTAAGTTCCGCCGTAGAATGAAGACAATGCATGACCAACGTTAGCAACGGTACTGAGCGCACCGCTTGTAAATGTTATAATCTGTGTTCCGCCCAGGTCTGTAACTTCATTGGTATTTTTACTCCAGTTGGCAAAAACATTTACGTTCCAATCCTTTTTCTGGAAAACATTCATGTTAAGATCAACTTCCAAACCTTTATTCTGCATTTTACCGGCATTTGTATATTTCTGTGTAAAACCTGTTGAGCCAGCCGCAGAAACCTGCAAAAGAAGATCTTTAATTTCGTTCTGATAATAGGTAAAACCGGCAGAAAGTTTGTTCTTGAAAAAACGAAGATCAGTCCCTAATTCAAATTCTGTTTTACGTTCCGGTCTCAGGTTTGGATCACCTTGTGTGTAACTTTGCACGTATGCCCCACCGTAACCTGCACCACTTAAATCCGTTGCCCAGCTGCTGAATGCCGCATTTACATAAGGTGTGGTATTTTTGTAAGCATCCGGCTGAATACCCACCACTCCAATGGAACCGCGGATTTTACCAAATGAAAGAATTTCATTATTGGCAAAAACCGGCAATTGTGTAAACTGCCATGCAATATCCGACGAAGGATAGTAAAACGTTGATTTGGACAAACTACCAAATGTTGAGCCTGCTTCGCCAGCCGCGGAGACATTCAGATATAACTGATCATAAAATCCTAAGTTCAAAGTAGAATAAAGACGCGCCATTCGACGGTGTCTTTCACTGTTGTATGGATAGTTATTTGCGAAAGTTGAGTTTGTAAAGTTTGCCGGTGCATCTTCCAGAATAAAGTTGTTCATCAAACCACCCAAACTGTTATATTTTCTGTCATTTACGTTAAAACCAACAATCAGCGTTCCCGTAATATCTTTGGTGATATTATGCGTAGCACGGCCGATCACATCCATATTCAATTCGGTTTCCTTAATCATTTGCTGCTCATACTGGCCAGCTCCTGAATTTGCAACTGAGTTGACGGGGTTGTTAGTTACACGCCTATCTGTATACGTATCCAACCCACCTCTTGCCGTAATATTAAACCAGTTTGTAGGACTTACCACCGCTTCGGTGCTCATGATAAAACGGTCAACCTCCGAAAGATTTGTCAGTTCATGAATAGTCCATAATGGATCATTATAACTTGGGTTAGCCGATGCTCCCAGATAATTGCGATATGAACGCTGACGGTTTGTAATCGCAGATGCAGTCGGCGAAGAGAAATAGGAGCCTTTCCAATAACGACTGTCAAAATCCGGGGAAGACCTAAGCATACCCAGATAAAGACCGCTGGTATTATCACCTTTCTGAATACGGTTTGAGGTTGTTCTTACGTAAGTCGCATTTGTCGAAATTCTTAGTATATCATTAAACTGGCGTGTACTGTTAAAACGCACCGAGCTTCTTTTGTAATCGCTTTGTCCGGCGAAAATACCTTTTTGAGAAAGATTGCCAAGGCTTAAATAAAAGTTTCCTTTTTCATTTCCACCACTGATCGCCAGGTTATTATCAAAATATGTACCGGTACGAAAAACTGCATCTTCACGTGCCTGGTTGTATGTTTCCTGAGAATTCTTTTTGATGATAGGGTAAAATGTTGGCCCGTTGTAAGCTTCAAAACGCGCACCATTTTTATTCACTTCGTCTTCTCCGCCAGTCCGTGTTGAGATTTTATCTCCCCATGAATATTGTGTAGTCGGACTATAAACGCCACCTGATCCCTGACCAAATGCAGATTGCAAAGGATGCAACACGTTTACTTTATCAAAAGAAGCCGTTGATGTATAACTGATGTTCATTTTTTTATCATCTGCGCCACGTTTTGTAGTAATAACAATCACTCCGTTTGCTGCGCGGGAACCCCATAAACCTGCCGCCGAAGCACCTTTCAAAACCTGCATACTGGCAATGTCTTCGGGATTGATATCGTTTAAACGTGATTGCTGGGCAACTCCTCCCCGCGCGTCTCCCTCCGTTGTGTTGCTCATCGGAATACCATCGATGATAACCAATGGCTGATTGGAGCCTGTAATCGTATTCTGACCGCGGATCTGGATGTTGGAACCTGCGCCCGGGTCACCGCTGGAACGCGAAATCTGCACACCGGCAGCCTTACCAGCCAGGCCGTTAATTACTCCGGTTTCCCCGGACCGACGAATGTCATCCGCTTTAATTGTAGATGAAGTTGAACCCATGCGGTCCTTGTTTTCTCTGAAACCAAGTGCCGTTACCACAACCTCGCTTAATTGTTTTGAATCAGTAAGCAGAGAAACATTGATCGTCGACAGACTGCCAACAGGAACTTCTTTTGAAATAAATCCCAGAAAGGAATAGACCAGTATGTCGCTTTGAGACGGAACTTCGATGGTGTAATTTCCTTCTGCATCGGTGGAAGTACCCGTCATACTGCCTTTAATCACAACATTGACTCCGGGAATTCCGGACCCATCCTCTTCCGAAGTTACCTTTCCTTTTACCGTAATCGCCACAGAGACGTGGCCTTCTTTTCCGATACTTGTGCTAGCGACGGAGCGGGCCGGATGACTCAGGCTTCCTGCAAGCAAAATAATCCAAAGCGCAATGGCTTTTTTGGGTAAGGATTTATTCATATTTATCAATGATTTTTTGGGTTAAACATAAACTTCACCGGGTTAAAAAGTTTTCAATTCAGATTACATTTTGAAAAATTTAATTCAGAAAAATATTTTACCATTCCGCATTGAATCAATTTATAATTCCGCTTTTTCAAATTTTTTCAATATTAAATTTTGACTTATACACCATATGACAATACCCGAAATCATGAGGGTACCCTTTTTTATAATATTCTTCAAAAGTTTAAATTCTTTCTTTTTATCAGAATAAAATAAGTCACTTACCATCCAAAAACGGGTATATATTTTGTCAGGGAGGAGATTGTTTTTTTCAATATGAGAAGATAAAAAACAGGGCTGTCGGGATCGTTTTGAAGTTTCTTATTATCACACTTTCAGCTCTTTACTTTATTTCTTATTATTGTGTCAGGTTGATGTAAGTTCTATATCAATTAAAGGTTACGATATTTAATAAAGAGCCCTGGAATTCCGGGGTTTTTTATTTTTGGTTATGTATCAAACTATCCGTACGTAATTATTTTGTTCCAAAAGCTGTTACCAAGGCAGCAAAACGGTAGACTTCTTTTACTGTTGGAATAGTTTAATTTCAGATGTTCAAAAGATTCATATTTTTTATAATTTCGGTAGCTTTTTTCCAGACAACCTATGCTCAGGAATCCTGGAAACTGAGTACGGAAAAGGATGGAGTTAAAGTTTTTACAAAGTCAATACTGACTTCAAAAATAAAGGCTCTAAAAATTGAATGCATCCTTAATGCATCGGCTTCACAGCTCGTTGCTGTCATTATGAATATTGAAAAAGGCCAGGAGTGGGTTTACAGTACTAAATCCTGTGTTTTGCTTAAACAGGTTTCCCCATCCGAACTTTATTACTATTCGGAAGTTATACTACCCTGGCCTGCCCAAAACCGGGATTTCGTTGCGCATATAACAGTCACTCAAAATCCTGCAAATAAAATAATAACAGTGGACGCTCCCTGTGTAAACGGATATGTACCCGAAAAAGCGAATATTGTAAGAATACAAAAATCATTGGGAAAATGGATGATAACGCCGCTTTCTAAAAATCAGGTCAAAATTGAATATACCCTCGCAGTGGATCCTGCCGGTACTATTCCTGCATGGCTGGTAAATCTGGTTGCTTCGCAAGGGCCCTTAGAAACATTCAAAAAACTCAGAACACAGTTGCAAAAACAGGAATATAAAAACGTTCACCTTTCATATATAATTGATTAGCAGTGTTTTAGAAATTATTGTTTGGCTGAATTAAAATCGAATTAAAATTAAATTAAAAATTTAACACTGATTTTAATCCATGCGGAATGTTTGAACGTATGTGAGTAGAAAGTATCACTCATCTAATTCAACCGATTCATGGAAATTTTTAAGCAACATTTGAAAACGGCAACGTTTGCACTCGGTCTTGCGGCCTCCCTGGCCATGTACTCCTGCGAAGATCACCGTCTTGCTCCTACCGAACAAGCACTTCCTGACCGGATTTTCTACGCGCTTTCGGACAACAATCAACTTCACGAACTCAATGTAAAAAACACTACAACACCACTAAGATCATTTTCTATTACAGGGCTTGAAAGCGGCGACGTTCTTGCCGGCATCGATTTCAGACCTGCAACAGGCCAGCTTTATGCAATAAGTGCCCAAAGCAATCTTTATCAGATCAACGTAAAATCCGGGGATCAGCAGGGAAAGGCTATACGAATTGGAATTGCGCCAATTGCTACAACATTATCAGGTTCAAACATCGGTTTTGACTTCAACCCAACGGTTGACAGAATTCGTGTGGTAACCAATACAGCTCAGAATCTTCGCCTGCATCCTGAAACGGGTGCTGTTGTAGCTGGAGATTCTCCGCTAAACGGGCCGTCCACTACGATTGGAGCTGTGGCCTATACAAATAGCCGTGCCGGTGTAACTGCCGCTCCGGGTGTTGGAACAACGCTTTACGACATTGATCCGATTGCAGATATGTTATATATTCAAAATCCGCCAAATCCGGGTGCTTTGGTGCCTGTGGGTGGTTTGGGTCTGGATATACAGGATGTAGGCGGATTTGATATTTCTCCGGATATAAATGCGGCTGACGTTTATCCTATCGCTTCGGTTAAAATATCCAATGTCTGGGAGCTTGATTTTGTCAATCTCTCAACCGGAAGACTACAAAAACTTGGAAATTTACCAACGGGTGTAAATATTATCGGGATTGCAATTCCTTCTCTTCCGGTCGCATATGCTTTGGATGGTTCTAACAATATCAAAATATTCAATCCAACAAATGGCTATGATTACGGCACTAAAGCGGTGACCGTACCAACTGGCGTTATGTTGATGGGTATCGATATCAGACCAGTTAACGGACGTTTGCATGCTTTGGGAAGTAACAGCAAAATTTACGGAATTGATCTTGGATCTGGCGCAGCTACTGAATTGTCCAGTCTGAAACTTATGGATAATACGCCTGTAACACTTAGCGGTACAATGTTCGGTGTTGACTTTAACCCTGTTGCAGACAGATTACGTGTTGTAAGCAATACCGGACAAAGCCTTCGGATTAATGTTACTGACGGCGTAACTGCTGTGGATGGTTCTCTTAAAATCGGTGTTGGCGGACCGACTCCGTTTGTAACGGCTGCCTCATATACAAACAGTTACCCTGGCGTAACGGCTACAACCTTATACGATATTGATAGCCAGTCAAATTTGTTATACAAACAAATGCCTCCAAATGACGGCGTTTTGGTTGAGCCGAAAGCGCTTGGCATTGACGTTGATTCTTCAATTGGATTTGACATCGGAAACGTTTCGGGCACTGGATATGCAATCTTCACCGTTGCGGGTAACACCAGTTTCTATGCTGTTGATATTGCCTCAGGTACTGTTCAGCATAAATTCCCTTTCAGTACGCCTATCAAAGGTCTGGCGTTAGGTTTCGGTTTATAATTCATTCAATACAAAAAACGGATGCTCTGAATATATCGGAGCATCCGTTTTTTTGTATTCAACAATAATTATCCGTTAATAATCTGCCCGCCGTTTGGATGCAAAACCTGACCGCCAATATAGGAAGCATCTTCACTTGCCAGAAAAACGTAACACGGTGCCACCTCGCAAGGCTGACCCGGACGTTTAAATGGTGTGTCTTTTCCAAATTCAGCTACATGTTCCGCATCGAATGTTGATGGAATCAACGGCGTCCAGATTGGGCCCGGTGCCACAGCATTGACGCGAATTCCCCTTTCAGCCAGATTTTCTGAAAGTGAGCGGGTAAATGCAACGATCGCACCTTTAGTTGCAGAGTAATCGAGTAAACCCGGACTTCCGTGATACGCAGTGACAGATGTTGTGTTGATGATGCTGTCGCCCTCGTTTAAATGCGTTAACGCAGCCTGTGTAAAATAAAAAAACGAGAAAATATTGGTACTAAATGTATTTGTAAGCTGAGCCGAAGATATTCCTTCAATATGCTCCTGCGGGTGCTGTTCCGCTGCGTTATTGACAAGAATATTCAACTTCCCAAACTGGCGGATAACATTTCCCACCGCATCTTCGCAGGTACTTTGCTGACGAATATCACCCTGAATTGTCAGACATTGCCGCCCCTCGTTTTCCACCATTTTTTTGGTATCCTCCGCATCCTGATTTTCGGCCAGATAAACGATGGCTACATCCGCTCCTTCTCTTGCAAAATGAACGGCAACTGACCGGCCAATTCCACTATCTCCGCCAGTGATCAAAGCAACTTTACCTTCCAGTTTGCCGCTTCCTTTGTAATTTTCGCGAATCACAACCGGTTCAGGATTCATATCCTTCTGAATTCCGGGCTGATTCGTTTGTGTTTGACCTTGCGTTTCAATATCAAATTCCATGACGTAAAAGATTAGGTGAAAAAATTTAATCTTATCGCCCTGTAAAAATATGTGCCAAATAAAAAAAAGTCCGGCTGGGAATATGTTGTTTATTGAAGGTTTAATTTTCAAAGAACAATGATGAATTTGTCAGTAATATCAAAAACCTGATTTTAACTATTTCGCATCCGGTTTCCCTGCCCAGGCAATGATGGCTGGATATAAATCAGCAACCGTCTGGCCGGGCTTTCTTGTCTGGTATAACCTCAAAAGCTCCTGATCAAACTCTTTAAATTTTTGAAAACCACGAAATGTTACCATATTATTTTCCATAGCTAATCTCAGGTTTTCAGCGATTTTTTTGTCAAAAATATCTGAGTAGTAAAGTGTCACCAGCCCGTAGTTCATATATTCTTCAAAACAAGAAAGCGTGTTATTATAACTTGCAGCCGGTTTGCCCTGTGTGGTCCACATCGCAAGATCCTTCAAAGCTTTTGCAATTTCCTTTGCATATTGATCTGCTTCCGGATTGAGATAACTATGATTGATTTCCGTAAATACAATCATCGATCTCTGACCACGCGTCAATGCAGGATCCTGAGTTTTCTGCCGCTCATTCACAAATGGGTAATTAACATGCGCCTGCGCCTCAGAAAATCCATTATCTAAAAAACTATTGGCCGATTGGTTCCAGCCCACGAGTGGTGAAAAAATTACTTTAATTGCGGAATATTTTGTCCTGGGAAATTGCTTTTCCAGCCATACCTTCATATCAGCAACATTAATATTTTTTTGAAAATCAGTTTCCAGACCTTCGTAAAAAGTTTTATGTTGCTTATAAAAATCTCTGAATCCCGACTTTTTTGCAAAGGCTTCCAGTAATGGCAAATAAAGTTCGAGCGTATTAACACTTCCCCAGCTTACCCGGTCATAAACACCAGATTTTTCAATTTTATCTCCTTTAAACTGAAACGCATAACTGTCCATTTTCAAAGGAGCATATTGATTATCGGGATCTTTTAAAAGTGAATCAAGTACATGGACGGCTGGCAGTGAGGCATAAGGCGCGAAATGTTTTTTTACGGTCTGGTAATAGCTGGTTCCCTTATAAATCGCTCCTGTTTTGCCATACTCAGTTAAGGAGAAAATAATATTGATCAGCTCATAGACCTCCGGTGCCTGGATAATTGTTTTACCTGAATTTAATTTTTTATAGTTATCATCAAAAATTGCTGCTTTGATAGTTTTAACGGATGTGAAAATACAGGTTGCAGTATCTCCTTTTGCCTCTCTTATTATTTGGAATGTTGCCTGTTGTCCATGTTTGAGCATTACTGCGATGGAATCCTGCTCGGAGATAAGTGATAATATTAAGGAATCTTTCTCTGTCCCTAATTCATAAGAAAACGTTTTGGGAATATCGTTCACACCATTGAAATTGCCTTTCTCATTTTCAATGTTCATTATTATGCTATTCGTTTTTGTACGAACAAACGGGATTTTTGTTTGTCCAAAAAGAACATTGGACAATGAAAGAATCATTAGAATTGCAGACAAAGTTTTCATGGCGTCGCTATTAGTAAATTCAAGTTTAGGTAAATCTTGTTAATTTTAACAAAAATCATCACATTGAAAAAAAACAGCGTCACTTTAAGCGATATAGCCAGGGAACTGCATATGACAGCCGCCACGGTATCCCGTGCTTTGAGCGACCATCCTGAAATAAGTGCCAAAACAAAATCAATCGTTAAAGAAGCAGCGCAACGACTTGATTACAAGCCTAACCGGATTGCTTCGTCCTTACGTTCAGGAAAAACCAATGTTATCGGCGTACTGATCCCAACGGCTGAAAATGCTTTTTTCGGCTCCGTTATTCATGGCATTACAAACCTTGCCAGTAAACATGGTTATTCCGTACTGATTCATGAATGTGATGAGTTGTTTGAACTTGAAGTAAAAGGAATTCAAACTTTTATTGGAGCCAGAGTTGATGGAATCATAGCATCACTTTCCAGAAATACAGTAGATTATGACCATTTTCTTGACGTAAAACGCCGGAATATACCACTGGTTTTTTTTGATCGCGTACCGGATCTGGATATTCCTTCGGTGGTTATCGATGGGTTTAACGGATCATTCTGGGCTACGCAGCATTTGATCGATCAGGGTTACAAACGCATTGCGCACATTTCCGGCCCTTTGTTTATCAATACTTTTAATGATCGATTTAAGGGTTATGAAGCTGCTTTGAAAGCTAATAATATTCCTTTCGAAAGCGATCTGGTTTTTAATGGCAATATCTCCATTGAATCCGGCATGGAAGGAACCCGTCAGTTGCTTGCGCTAGCCCAGCCCCCGGATGCTATTTTTGCAGCAGAGGATTTTACGGCATTAGGTGTACTGAAACAATTAAAAATCAACAACATAAAAGCTCCCGATCAATTTGGAATTTTTGGCTTTTGTAACGATATGTTTAGTGAACATACTACACCTTCTCTCTCTACTATGGATCAGCAGACGGTACTAATGGGTCAGGAGGCGTTCAAACTACTGAACCAGATCATAGAGAACGGCAACGAGAAAACTTCTGATAAAATTGTCGTTAAACCACTCCCGGTTATCAGAGAATCCTCGTTGAAAACGATGCAATAACACAGTATTTCGCGTTTTTCAGAAAGTACCTTTTATCAATCTTTATTAAATATCAATTAAGTTTTTACTTTTCTATCATTTTCCGTAAACGATTACGTTAATTTGTACAAGGAAAGCCGTATGTGCCGAAAGTAGTCCAACCAATCAAAATATTACTCCCCTTAACAAAAAGAAACGTATTTAACAGCCGATGATAATGCTCAAAAAACTTACTATTCCTATCCTTTCAATCTTAGCCTTGTCGGCTCCTGCCTTTGCCCAGGTATCCGACTCACCGGTTAAAGTAAAACTTGCATTGGTAACAGAACAGCTGTCTCACCCAACAGCATTTGCCGTGACAAAAAAGAATCCTGATTTACTTTTTGTTACAGAACAGGAAGGCCGGATCCGGGTCATTCAAAAGGGAAAACTTCTCGACGCTCCGTTTCTTGATATCAGGAAAGAAGTTCTGAAAAAAGAAGGTTATGATGAGCGCGGATTGCTTGGACTGGCGTTTCATCCGAATTATGCCAGCAATGGAAGGTTCTATGTTTATTGTAGTGTGCCGGTTGCAAATCCTGTTAAAAATCAACTGGATCATCAAAGTGAAATACGTGAATACACCGTTTCTTCAAATCCCTTGGTTGCAGATGTTGCCAAAATGAGCAAGGTTTTGGTCATTGACGAGCCGCAATCCAATCATAATGGTGGTGATTTAAAATTTGGTGCGGACGGTTATTTGTATATTTCGGTTGGTGATGGCGGAGGTGCCAATGACCAGCATGGAGAAATTGGAAATGCTCAAAACCTGACTAATCTGCTGGGCAAAATTTTGCGGATTAATGTTAATAAACTGCCTTACACGATTCCGGCAGATAACCCTTTTATCGGTGATGCCAGTGCAAAGCCTGAAATTTATGCCTACGGATTACGCAATCCATGGCGGTTTAGTTTTGACAGCAAAACGCATCAGCTTTTTGCCGGTGAAGTTGGACAGAATAAATATGAAGAGGTTGATATCATCACCAAAGGCGGCAATTACGGCTGGAGGCCGATTGAAGGATTACATCCTTTCAACGAAAAAGATCCGCAACCCAAAAACCCCATTGCACCAATCGCGGAATATCCTCATCCGGAAGGACTTAGCATTACCGGTGGATTTGTGTATCACGGCAAAGCAATTCCTTCGCTGTCCGGTAAATATATTTTTGGAGACATGATGGGGCCAATCTGGACATTATCGCCTGGGAGGAATAGTGAATGGACAAGAAATAAATTATCAATTGGCAAGGATGCTGGGTACTGGCACGTTTACAGTTTCGGAGAAGATTTGTCCGGAGAATTATACGTGCTAACGGTGATCCTGGAAAATACAAAAGGCTCGTTATATAAAATTGTGCCTTAAATAATTGTTTTACCCTCCTCTGTTAACCTCAGTTATGATCTCTTTGCAGAGTAAATGGCTGGGGTTCTTTTCTTTTTGGTCAAAAAAAGATTTCACTAAAAACATCCATCGGTGCTCTTTTTGCTATTGAATCGATTGCGGATTATCTGGTAAAGCGTAATAAAGTCTGAAAATATCTTACAGAATTAGATTGACCTTTTCGGCTTTTTGTTCCCTGAACTGTAAGGGTGTCAGTCCAGTCTGCTTTTTAAAAAAAGTTACAAAATGCGTCGGTTCTTTGAATGCAAGTTTATAAGCAACTTCTTTGACAGTCATAGTCGTTTGTAAAAGCAAAGTTTTGGCGGCATGGACAATATGCTCATGAATGATATGTAAAGCCGTTGTACCCGTCACTCTTTTGGCCATCGCATTCAGGTGATTTGGATGGACTGATAATTTTTCAGCATAGTATCCCACAGAGCGCTGGTTTACTTCGTTCAAATGAAGCAAACTGTCATTTAACAAGGACTTAAACTTGCCAAGCATTTCAACGTTATGCTGATTTGTGGCTTCCAACAAAGGCGCCTCTGATAGTATCTGCCTGTTATAAAGCCTTTTTACCTGTAAAAGTAGCGTTTGCAAATAGGAAGCAATCAGCTCAAACTTATCTGGAATTTCGCTCCTGTATTCGTCAAGGATTTTTTGATAGGTCATTTCCAGCCAGATCCTGTCTTCTGTTTCAATCTCAAACGGTATGGATTTATCCAGCTGCAAAAATGGAAAATCGTGAATTATATTAGCCAGCTGTTTGTGCCTGCTTAAAAATTCTTCGGAAAAGATTACCGACCAGCCTCTCATGCTTCCAGGATGAACCGTCCAGGCCATAACCTGATATGGCGACTTAAACATCAGGAAAGGAGTTCGGGGATTTACCTTCCAAAACCCCACCTGGACATCAATATTAAGTGCGGCATACAAACTGATTGCGTACAATTTATGCCGGAAAGGTTTTATTGGCTTTTCGTCAAAATCATTATAATAATCTTCAATTCGTTTGACAACAAAATTTTCGTCCATGGGCCTGGGAAGCCCCATATATTCTGAAAGTTCGGTTAAATTTTTAATGTCTTTCATCTGCTATCTGATCATGCCGGTTCTTACCAAACCTCATCTCAGGCACAAACATTGATTAATGACAACAGGTTCTTTGAGTAAGAATTAATTCAGTTTTTAATCTAACGCCATTTTCTGATTTCAGAAGATCGCAATATTACAGGATAAATAAAACGTATATATTCTTCCCAAAACTTCTTATTTCCATCATATCAAAAAGCCGGCTTTGGAAAGCATATCCAGCGAAATTTCCCATAACCGCTCAGCGTTGCTTTTATTTAAAGCGTACGGTGCCACACCCTCATAAATTTTCTGGCGTTCGGATATAGTCATTGCTTCATTGCAATTTTCAAAATAATGACTACCAATTCCTTCCAGAATCGGGGAAGTTGCCAGTAATATACTGGTTGCCGCTCCTTGCTGCGGTGTTTTATGAAGTTCAGGCGCAGAGGCTAACTTCCCACCAACATTACGTTGAAGATTTGTCAGGATGGCACCGGGATTTAATGCGTTGGAAGTAATGCCGTCCTGGTTCCACTTTTCAGTAATACCTACGGAAAAAAGAATACCTGCCGTTTTTGACTGTCCATAAGCCGCCCAGGCATCATAATTACGGAATGCAAAATTGATATCATCAAACACCACAGGCGACATTAAATGAGCACTCGAACTAAGATTAACGACCCGTGCCGTCCCCGCATTTTTTAATGCGTTATGTAATCCCAAGGTAAGTGCAAAATGGCCTAAATGGTTGGTTGCAAACTGGATTTCATTACCGTCATCAGTCTTCTCCAATTGCTGAACAGCCATAATTCCGGCATTGTTGATCAAAATATGCAAAGGCCCTTTCCAGTTCGCTACAAAAGTTTTGACTGAAAGGAGATCTGCTATGTCAAGATGTTTTACTACAATATTTGGGTTTCCGGTTGTCTGCTTAATTTCCTCTGCAACGCTGTTTCCTGCTTCTGTATTTCTTACCGCAAGTGTTACCTCTGCGCCTGCTTTTGCAAGGCTTCTGGCTGTTTCCACACCGATACCTGATGCTCCGCCGGTTACTATGGCGCGTTTTCCTGTTAAATCTATTCCTTCAATAACTTCATCCGCAGTGGAATTAAAGTTAAATTTTGTTTTGATAAGCTCCATAAAACTTTGATTGTATACCTGAAATAATTTCAGGTACAAAAGTCTGCAGACTGTGATGGAATAGGGTAACGAAAATCAAAGTATGAATGGCAAATATCAAATCAGCCTGACGATTTAAGTCATCAGGCTGATTTAGATAAAACCTTCATTTTCTCACTTCGCCGCCTTCTTCAAAACGGCATATCGTTTCCTAAACTTTGCCAGATTATTACCCGTTGATTTCTGTTCGATCAGATTGTTCGTTTCCCGGGGATCTCTCTTGGTGTTGTAGAACTCTTCATAGTTATGTTCAATGTATTTCATATACTTGAATTTCTTCGAAACAACTCCCTCCACTTTTGGCAAACCTGGGCTACCTATAAAAGTATGTTCGTAGAAAAAATCCTCTCGCTCCGTGGCTCCGTTTTTGAAGGAGGCCATTAAGTCTTTCCCCTGAATTGTAGCCGGTGTCGCAACACCGGCAAAAGATAAAATCGTTGACGCAATGTCAATATTCAATGCTATATTATTGGTCTTTTTGCCAACCAGTTTTCTTGGAATAGGTGCACCGGAAATGATCAGCGGAACACGGATGGATTCTTCAAAACCAAACCATTTCCCTTCCAATCCATGTTCTCCAAGCGAAAAGCCATTATCACCCATAAAAATGATGATCGTATTTCTGTCGATCTGCAATTGCTTCAGCTGCGCCACCATGTTTCCAACCGCCTCATCGACACCAGTAATCAGCCGGTAATAATTCTTCACGGTCTCCTGCCGCTTTTCTTCTGTTGAGAAAAATGTCTTCCAGCGTTGTCTGCCAATATTTTTATCCGACCTGAAAAACTCAGGAAAACTATTCCAGTATTTCGGATCCGTTGTCACCGGTTTTGGAATATTTGTATTTTGGTATAAGCTGGCGAAACGCTCCTGATAGGGAAATGTTGGAGGATCGTTTTCTGATTCATGCGGCGCTTTGAAACTTACAGAAAGACAGAACGGTTCCTGTTGCCCTGCGAACTGATATAGAAATTGTTTGATATCTTTTCCAACGCTATCCGTGTTATGGATTGTCTGACCACTTCTGTTTACAACCAGATAAGGTGGCTGTTCCACTTTTGGGCAGGCCCAGTAATCAAATAAAGAATCTGGCTGGCGGTTGCTGTCGATACCAAACTTTCCAATAAATCCAATTTTATATCCCGCTTTTTTCAACAAAGCCGGATACGTTTTATCCAGTGCTTTTTTGGAAAAACAGGTAGAAAAATCATTAATCTTGTGGCGCGACATATATTGTCCGCTTAAAAGACTCGCCCGGCTTACACAACAGATGGAAGTTGTAACGTAAGCCTTTTTAAATAAGATCCCTCTTTCAGCAAGTGCATCCAGATTTGGCGTTTTAATGATATTGTTACCCATCACACCAAGAGCGTCCCAGCGGTGATCGTCTGTCAATACAAAAATAATATTCGGCCGACTGGGTTTTGGTTTGGTATTATCTCTGGCATTTTTATTCTGCCTGCTCTGTGTCCTGCTGGTCAGCGCGTCCCAAAGTTGCCTGTTACCCAGCTGAAAAATTAAATTTGGACTTGCAATTTTTCTTACTTCAATTCGCTGGCCGAACCCGGCCATTGAGGTTAAAACAAGCAAAACAAAGAAAAATACTTCCCTGACAAACTTCCTGATTTTCATAAAAGACTGACCATAATCACAAATTTCAAACTAATATTTTGAAAAACAATTAGGACTTTACAGAAAAACAATTTTTCGGGAGATGACATGCTTTTTTATCACGATCAATGACCTTGTTACAGTTGCCAGAATACCAATCATCTGGCTATTATTTACTCCCTTTTGCGGCTGCTCGTTCTGCACGTTTTTTGATATGGCTGTTGTCTGCGGGCATTTGCTGAACCAGCGCAGGCGGTGTCTGCCCCATTTTCTTTGTAAATAAATCAAGTGATACCAGCAATTCCTTCGCCTTTTCAGGGTTCGTTTTCAACAGATTATTTTTCTCTCCAATGTCTGTTTTCAGATTAAACAACAGTGTGTCTGTTACGGGAACAACCGTTATTCCTGTAACTTTTGTATCCGGCTGCGGCAAACGGATTTTCCAGTCTCCATTTCTGTACGCTTCAATCTTACCGTTCGAATAATAGGCAAATTCCTTTCCTTTACGTTTTCCCGTTCCAAATAAAACCGGACTGATATCTTCGCCGTCAATTGGCTTTTTAGTTTCTGTTTTCTGGCTTGCGGTCAGGCTGATGATGGTAGGATACAAATCCAGCTGCAAAGCCAGATCGTCGTAAACAGTCCCCGGTTTTATTTTCCCCGGCCAGGATGCCACGGTCGGCACACGTTGCCCTCCTTCAAAAGTGGTGCCTTTCCCCTGTCTCAAAGGACCGGCAGAACCACCTTCCACATCAAAGATAAGCCACGGTCCATTGTCGCTGGTGAAAACAACAAGTGTGTTTTCTTCCAATCCGTTTTTCTTCAATGCTTTAACAACCTCGCCTACACTCCAGTCAATTTCTTCGATAACGTCGCCATATAAACCTCGTTTGCTTTTCCCTTCAAAAGCAGGGGACGCATATAACGGAACGTGCGGCATATTGTGCGTGATGTACAGGAAAAACGGTTTTTCTTTGTTTTTATCAATAAATTTTACTGCTTCGCTGGTATATGTTTTTGTGATATAATTCTGATTGACTTTAATACTGTCGACATCGTTACCCCGCAAATACACAACCCCCATCATATCGTTGCTATACGGAATTCCATAATATTCATCGAAGCCATTTTGCAAGGGCAGAAACTTTTTATGATGCCCTAAATGCCATTTTCCAAAGATTGCGGTTTTATAGCCATTGCCTTTAAGCGCCTCTCCTATCGTAACTTCTTCCGCTGGTATTCCGGTGAAACTTTCAGGAAAAAATACATGATCAATACCCAGTCTTTTTGGATATCGACCTGTGATCAGCGCCGCCCTGGAAGGACTACAAACCGGCGAAGTAGAATAAAAAGAAGTGAATTTAATTCCGGTTTTCGCCAGGTTATCAATATTTGGTGTTCGGATGTCCGTTGCACCAAAAGCGCCGATGTCACCATAACCAAGATCATCAGCCATGATAACTACAATATTTGGCTTAACATTTTTTTGTTGCGCAAAGGAAATTGCCGGACCGGCCAGCATGATAATTCCCAGTAAAATCTTTTTCATTTAATACAATTATTGAATCCTGAAAAGGCTAAATCAGCCTGCAATAAAAAGGCCCCAGACGTATAACTTTGCCACATATACGTTTGGGGATGAGTTCGATCGACTATTCCAAATTTGCCCGTCTTGCAGCCGCTCTGGCCGGGGCTTGCGCCGGAGCTCCATTGGGATTTGCCGGCTTTATTTTTTCATAATCCACAACACCCGTCTTGACAGCCCATTTGAAATAATCCGCAGACAATTCATTGACAATTTCTGTATTCACGGCCGACAGATCATTGTTTTCTCCACGGTCTTTTTCCAGATCATAAAGCTCCCATTTGTAAGCCGGGTACGTTGAAACAATTTTCCACTTCCCTTTTCGCACCGCACGGTTTCCTGCACGTTCCCAGAAAATTGGCTCTCCTCTGTCAACGGTTTCCGATCTACCGGTTAAAACAGGAACCAAACTTTTTCCCGGAAGCGAATTTGTTGTGATTCCATTTAGTTTAACGGGATATGGTGTATTGGCTAACTCATAAAATGTGGGTGCAAGGTCAATCAAATGTCCGGTACCCTTTACGATACTTCCGCCTTTAATCTGCTTTGGATACCAGGCGATAAAAGGTGCGCTGATGCCTCCTTCATGCATGTTATTTTTGTAATTGGTATGCGGCGTGTTGGAAACATAAGCCCAGCTTTGTTCCTGATAATCGTAGGATCCGGCAGTTCCGATCGGTCCTGTATTGCGTGGTGGTTTTCTACGGTTACTAGCCGAATATCCTCCCTGTGCACCATTATCCGAGATAAAAACGATCAACGTATTTTCATCTTTTTTCAACTCCTTCAACTTTTCCCGCAGACGGCCTATGTTCTGATCAACCCGGTCCACCATGGCAGCGTATACTTCCATTTTCTTTTCCCAAAGCTGTTTTTCGCTGTATGTAAGATTATCCCAAAGCGGGACTTCCGGATCACGTTTTGCAATTGCCTGGTTTGGATCAGAAATACCAAGTGCCTTTTGCTTTTTAATACGTTCAATTCTGAGCGAATCCCAACCGATGCTGTACCGGCCTTTGTATTTTGCTATATCTTCCGGCAAAGCCTGAAGGGGCCAGTGCGGCGCGTTATAAGCTACATAAAGAAAAAACGGTTTTTCAGTTTTATTCTGCTCATCCAGAAATTCCAAAGCATTGTTTGTGATTTCATTGGTAAGATATAATCCTGATTTAAGGTTGATTTTCTTATTGTCTTTTACCAGCTCAACCGGCGGCGCCTGACCATATTCTCCAATGTCAAAATAATTGCTGGCACCTTTGATAAATCCATAAAAATGATCAAATCCACGCTGATTTGGCCAGGCCGTGCTATCACCGCCAACATGCCATTTTCCGCTCATTAAAGTGCTGTACCCCGAATTTTTTAATACTTCTGCAAAGGTCAGAGATTCTTTGTTAAGGTAACCCTGATATGCAGGCAAACCCAGATTCACATCAAAATATCCAATGCCGGCCTTGTGCGGGTATTGGCCTGTGATGAGGGATGCTCGTGTTGGTGCACAAATGGAATTGTTGTAAAACTCACGGAACCGGATTCCTTCTTGTGCAAGCTTATCCAGATTTGGTGTCCGGATTTCGGAGCCGTAGGAACCAATATCAGAATAGCCCATATCATCAACCATGATCAGGATGATGTTGGGTCTTGTATCTGGTTTTTTATTTTTTTGAGCAAACGCGGTAAGTGTACTGCCTGTTAAAAGCAGCCCGATCATAATGTTAAATTTCATCTGGCAGGGTTAGTTTTTGGAGTATGACGTCAGGAATATTTTAATTCCGGAAAGGATATCTTCGGGTTTGATAAAACTTTAAGGTGCCAGGAACGACATGCCCGGCACCAAAAGCGTAAATTAATTCACCTATGCTTATTTCACTGCTGAAAATCTTTCCAGCTTTTCTTTTTCAACCTGAAGACGTTTTGGTTCAGGTTTAAGATAACCATACTGGTGCAGATCCGCGTCTGCATGAGAAGCTACCCAAAGAAGAAATTTCTTCGCTTCCGGGTTGCTGTTATTTTTTGCTATTGAAAAATGTACATACTCAACCGGTACGTTTTTAACTTTTTCAATTTCAAGTTTTTCCAAAACCTGATCCAGATTGTTTAATTGTTTTTCTTCTTTCGAAACTTTTCCGTTTCCATCCAGATCAACAGGAATAACGGTTAGTCCTGCCGCTGGCTGACGTGTCGTTAAGTCATATGCCAAACCCGGAACGGTATAGGTGATACCAGTGTCGTCTTTTATCAACGCCTTGATCAGATGCTCGTCTGCACCTGCAATACTTTTCCCTTTAATCTGCTGTTGCTCATAGCCGAAATATTTTGCAAAAGTCAACGGTGCTCCTGCTTTTTGCAAACGGGTATAAACAGTGAATGGAACTGTGATCGACTGGTCTTTTTCTGCGTAAATATCGTGGAAGAAAATTTGCTTGTAAGTTTTCTCAATCAAACCTTTATCTCCATATTCTTTTGCAAATGCAGAAGCTGAATTGGCTACCGGCAAAAGCGCATAACGACCGATAGAAATATACTCCCTGGTTTCCTTTACCGCTTTGTCCTGATCATAAGCCTCAATCAGCAAGTCATATTTTTCAGGATCGGTAATTGTTCTGGCGTCAATGGTTATCTGTGCCTTGGGATTTTCAGCTGTATATTCTTTAATCCATTTATCCACCAAAGGATACGCAAAACGCACACCGGTGATAACCACTTTGTTTTGCGCTATTTCCTGTGCGAATAAATTTGGACCGGCAGACACTGCCAGGCCAGCAACAAATAGTAATGATTTGATCTTTTTCATGATGTTAAAATGAATAATTTGAGCTTATCGGAACGCAACTTTGTGACAGGTTGATTTCGATGAGAATGGAAATAAGTTTTGATTGTTGTTAAGCCGCCTGGCAACAACAAATTGTATCATAAGAATTAAAAAGATTTCCCACCGGAAATGCAGCACCAGGCCGCGAAGAATCAGCATTCATCGGTCTCATAGTTAAACTATTTTTGACATATTCTTTTTACTGGTGGTAATAAAAAGAACAATACCCTACTATATTGATAGACAAAGTAAGTTTAATAAAAACAGATTACCAAAGCTTTTTTTAAATTTTAATATCAATCTAAGAAATATAATATTTTATAATTAAATCATTATTTATTACCCTCATTGGCAGGTTACAACAGCTGCTGCATTCTTAGGTTACACGGAGTTTCACAGAGGTAAATGGAGATTAAGAGAGAATTTATATCGCTGCGCAACTTCGTATAAAACTCCACTGGTAGGTTACACAGAGTTTTACAGAGGCAAAAGGAGATACACAGAGTAATAACAGCTCTGTGAAGCCAGCTTCCACGGAGTACAAAAAGTTGAAAGGAGTTACACAGAGAAATATAATCCCTGCGCGACTCCTTTTAAAACTCCTTAACGCTTCGTTTAAAAAATTAAAGCGTTTGTGCGGCAAGTGCTTTTTCTATTTCTTTTTTAGGCGTTACACCGATTTTCTTCCAGATTACTTCGTTGTTTTTATATAACACCAAAGTTGGAAGTGATGTGATACCAAGCTCTTTTACAAGTTCCTTATTTTCGTAAGCTTCAATTTTTACGACTTTAAGAGTGCCCGCCTGCTCGTTTTTGATAGAATCTACCGCTGGTGCAAGTTTCTTGCAAGCTCCGCAATATCTTGATCCAAAATCAACAAGCACCAGTTTGTCGCTTTTTAGTGATGCCGTATATTCTTCACGATTTAATCCTTTTCCAACCGTCGAAATAACGGGTTTACCCAAACCAATCCATTTGCTCAACCCACCAGGAATTTCGGTAACATCTTTAAAACCAACACTTCTCAAATCTTTTGCCAAAACGCCGCTACGGCCGTTTCCAATAGAATAAATAAATACCGGTTTGTCTTTATTCAACTTTGCACTTTCCTTTTCAAAATCTGCCTTGTTCGCAATGTTGAAGCTCACGGCTCCTTCCAGATGGTTTTGAGTGTATTCTTCCGGCAAACGTGCGTCCAGGATTTGAGCGTCCTTTCCGGCTGCTTTTAACTTTGATTCGAATTGCTCAAAAGTCAGCAGATCTTGTCTTGGCTGGGTTTGCGCGAAAGCGAGTGTCTGGAAAAGAAGTGCCACCAGCGCAAATGCGTACAGTTTTTGATTTTTCATTTGTAAAGCTGTTTAAGATTGAATTGAAAATGTTGATTAGAAATGAGAAGCAATTGAAGGTTCGCGGAAACACGATGTGTGCAGCAATTTATCTCCCTATACAAGGGATCGTTGCAAAACGCAAAGACAGATGAATACCACCACTATGATTGCAGAAATTCGTAATTAACCCGCCATAGATCGCTAAACGATCTGGCGATTATATATCCGCGCTGGTGGTTAGCTTTCAGATATAGTCTATTAAATTGATAGACAAAGAAAGAAAAATATTATAGTATTGTCAACTATTGTTTCAAATATGTTTTTAGAAATATTTTATTGCCGTCTTATTGATACAACAGGACGGCAATAAAATACTATTTGTTTTGAAACCTCGTCACAAAATCCTTCGCCGCCCTGGAATCGTAATCCAGCATTTCAGGCGTTTCTTTAATTAATGTTTTTGCCGTTTCCAGTGCCGGAGCAGCCTCCGGGCCTATATTACTTAAAGCATTCAGCGCCTGTACGCGGGCCGGCACGTTCTTCGTTGTCAGTGCTTCGGTCAATGTTTTGATTGACAGATCCTTTTCTCCGATATAATTCAAAGCTTCCGCAGCGGCTATCCTGACAGCAACTTCCTGATCTTTTGTCGCTTTTGTCAAAGCCTCTTTACCAGATTTTGATTTTAGAATAATAAGTCCGGTTGCGGCCCAATAACGCACCGTCGGGTCGGAATCAGACAATCTTTGAATCAGATCATTTGTATAAGCAGGTTTTCCTGAAGAAGCCCAATCGGCAGTTTCCAGTACATGTTTGAGATTGTACTTCCCGCTTTTAGCATAATCACGCAAAGGTGTCGTGGCAGAGATTTCGGATAAAATTGCTTCGGGAATAAAACCAACATCTTCCGTTTTCAGCAGCCAATCTTCGTTCGCTTTTCTCAGGCGGGCCAGATCTTTTGCATATTTGGGATCGTCTGCCAGATTTTTGATATTATGCGGATCTGCTTCAATATCAAACAATTCCTCAGCCGGTTTTTCCTGCCAGAATTTCGATTGAACCGCATTCAACCTTCCTGCTTTGTATTCATTCTCCCAGGATTTTACAGAAGGTGCGCGCCATAAATATTCAAGATATTGGCCATAGATCTTGTGCGGCAAGTAATTGCGGATATACCTGAATTTTTTGTCACGCACCGCCCGCGAAAGATCAATCCGCTCATCCATCCGGCCGCGAAAGCCATAAGCATACTGATGTTCCGGTTTCTCTTGCTTTCCCAGAAATGCTTCTCCCTGCATATATTCAGGAATTTTTATTCCAACAAGGCTTAAAATTGTTGGCGCAAAATCCAGAAAAGTTACCAGCCGGTCTGTTTTTATGCCTGGTGCTAACGTCGCAAGTTTTTCATATTTCTTTGGCAAATGAATGATCAGCGGCACATGCAGGCCCGACTCGTACATGAATCTTTTGCTTCTTGCCAAAACGCCGCCATTATCAGCATAATAGAAAACAATCGTATTTTCTGCCAGTCCGGATTCTTTCAACTCCTGCAAAAGTTTGCCAAACTGACCGTCCATTGTTTCAATTTTATCATAATATTGCGCCCAGTCATGTTTCATTTCCGGTGTGTTTGGGTGATACGGTGGAAGCGGTACTTTCTCAGGATCATGCTTCAATTTCGGAAGCGGCACAAACAAAGAACTTTCATGGGTAGTCATCAGATTGAAAACGGCAAAAAACGGCTGTCCTACTTTCCTGTTTTTATATGTCGCCTTTTCACTGGATTCGTCCCAGGCATCCAGCTGGTCGGTGGTGTTATAATCTTTTTTTGAATTATTTGTCGTATAATAACCAGCTTCCCGCAAATATTTCGGAAAGAATTTCACATAAGACGGTACCGGATAAACACTGCGCATATGCTCTGTCCCAAGCGACGGCGGGTACATACCAGTGATCAATGTATTACGCGAAGGCGCGCAAACTGGGGCTGTTGAAAAAGCATTCTTGTACAAAATACTCTCTTTGGCAAAAGCATCCAGATTGGGCGTTGTCGCAAATTGATCGCCATAAGCACCGATCATGGGGATGTTATCTTCACTGACAATCCAGAGAATATTCGGCCGGTCTTCCTGGGTTTGTGCTTTGGTAGAAAAAACACATAAAACGAGGGAGATCGATAAAATTATTTTTTTCATATTGAGGCTTTTTAACAGTAAGCGTCTGGTGGTAAATATATTGCAAATTTCGCTGTGGCTAAAGCCGGGGAAGTCTGTAGATATTAAACCCAGGGTTGAAACCCTGGGTTAGTATTTTGGGTCCGGCACAACTTTGGTGGGTTGTGCCGGAAACGGGCTTTCGTAAAATAGATATAAATTCACAAATCTATACTACTTTCACCTGAGCAGAATTCGCAGAAAATCTGATGTTTAGAAACTATTTCAAAGAAGCAGCTTCCCTTTTTGCTTTATCATAATCATAAAACCATTTAAAATTCCGGTCATAAGGCTCAGCACCGACGCGTTTGAACCAGTCATCATATTTGGTTTTCAGGTCTTTAACAACGTCAGGATATTTTGCTGCGAGATCTACAAGTTCTGTGCGGTCTTTTTCAATATCATACAACTGCCATTCTTCCGGACGTTCTGCCACCAGTTTCCATTTCCCGTCGCGGATCGCGCGGTTTCCTTCGTGTTCCCAGAAAATCGGGTTTTTGCGGTTGATTTCCTTTCCTGATAATAATGGTTTCAAACTGGTACCTTCCAAAGGCTGAATCGTGTTGCCGTGATATGTGGCAGGATACTTCGCTCCGCCAATATCCACCAAAGTTGCCATGATATCGGTGATATGCGCAGGCTGTTTTTCAAATTTTCCATTACGACTTGCAGGAATTCCGGCAGGCCATGAAATGATGCCTGGCGAAGAAATTCCTCCTTCATGCGTATGATGTTTATAGGCCCAGAAAGGCGTACAAGCCGCTTCCGCCCAGCCTTGCCCGATAAATACGGCCGATTCAGCAGATCCCGGCTTTTCACCTTCAAACTTACCTTCAATACCCGGTTCAGCGTTTCCGCCGTTATCGGAAACGAACATAATAATGGTATCATCAAAAACCCCTCTTTTCTTCAAACCCGCAACGAGGTCGCCCACACTTTTATCGAGACGATAAATTACCGCGGCGTAAATCGCCATCATGTGGTCATATTTTTCCTTATCAGCTGCACTGAGTGTTTCCCACTTAGGAATGTTCGGATTGGCTGGCGGCAATTTCCATGACGGATCGATCAGGCCTAATCTGATCTGTTTTTCATACCTTTCCTGACGCAGCTTTTCGTACCCTTTCAGATATTTACCTTTGAATTTATCGATATCTTCCTGCGGAGCCTGCAAAGGAAAATGAGGGGCATTATGTGCGAGATACAGCAAAAACGGCTTTTTGGCAGCAATTCCTTCATCAATAAACCGAAGGCCAAAATCTGTCCATAAATCGGTAGTATACCATTCCTTCGGAAGTTTTTCTGAATCGTTGGCAAGCTCTTCTCCGTCAAGAAAAAGTTTAGCGCCTTTTCCTGCGCCATAGTAAAATCCACCTGCGGCAGCATTTAAAGATCTGTCAAAACCGCGTTTCCAGGGCACAGTTCCCTGCGGTTGCCCAACGTGCCATTTTCCAGTCATGGCTGTAAAATACCCTGCATCCTTCATTACCTCGGCAATGGTAACGCTGTTGTTATTTAGTTGGGCGCGATATGCCGGGTGATCAACCCCTTTGTCTTCCATCATGTGTCCGATACCAGCCTGATGGCTGTAAATACCCGTAAGCAATGCCGCACGGGTTGGACAGCAACGGGCTCCGTTATAAAAACTGGTCAGCCGAAGACCATTTTGTGCAAGTTTGTCAAGATTGGGCGTTGGAATTTCACCGCCATAACAACCCAGATCTGAGTATCCCATATCATCTGCCAGAATTACGATGATATTTGGTTTTTTCTGAGCAAAACTTATGTTTTGAAACGAAAGAAAAAATATCAGTGCCAGGACTGATTTGAAGTTTTTCTGCATAATAATGGGTTTAAAATTATTTAAAGTTTCCGGTAAGCATTTATTTCAAAAAATCATTTGATGGTATTCCAATCCACCACACCAACCTTATCAGCCCATTGCAGAAATTCCTTTTCCAATTCCTTCACTTTTTCGGGTTGCTGCGCTGCCATGTTTTTAGTTTCGGTACGATCTGTTTTCAAATTGTATAACTCCCAGGGCTGGTTAATTTCCGCTACCAGTTTCCAGTCGCCTTTCCGGATCGCGCGGCTTCCTTCATGTTCCCAAAAAAGTGCCTCGTGTTCAGGTGCGGTTTGGTTTTTGAAAATGTTCAAAAGACTTTTACCTTCCAGTGGCGTGAGGTTTTTCGAATTGAAATCTTTGGGATAAGAAACGCCTGCTAAATCCAGGCAGGTCGGCATGATATCAATAACATGTCCAACATGATCACTGACCGCTCCGGCTTTGATCATAGCAGGATACCAGGCAATAAAAGGCGTTGCGATACCTCCTTCATGCGTATTTTTTTTGAACAATTTAAAGGGCGTGTTGCTGACATTTCCCCAGGGCGGATAGTAACTGTCGATAGAATTAACTGTACCCTGCGCGCCATTTTTCTGCGTAACATAATCCCAGTCTTTCACCGTATCACCACTTCCACCATTGTCGGACACAAAGAGAATAATGGTGTTTTTATCCTTTTTAAAGTCTTTTAATTTTGTCAGAATATTTCCGATTTCATGATCCATACGGTCAATCATGGCTGCATAAATCGCCATACGCATATCCCAGAAATCTTTTTCCGCCGGAGTCAGCTTATCCCAATCCGGAACCTGATCATACTTTTTAGAAAGCTGCCAGTCATTTTTAATAATGCCAAGTTGCTTTTGTTTTTCAAAACGTTCGGCTCTCAGCTTTTCCCAGCCTTTGAGATATTTACCCTTGTATTTTGCTATGTCTTCTGGCAATGCCTGAATAGGCCAGTGCGGTGCATTATAGGTCAGATAAAGAAAGAATGGATTAAGGTCAGACTTGATTTCGTCCAGCGATTTTATGGCAAAATCAGTGATGGCCTGCGTCAGATATTTTGAAGTATCCTGTCTGGTTATGGGTTTCCCATTTAACAGAAAAGTAACTTTTCTGCCATCATTATAAATCGGCTCGGAATTGAAATAACTGCTCCCGTTGTTCTGCATGGTAAATGATTTGTCAAAACCGCGGTTGTGGGCCAAAGCGGATGGCACCAGGCCAACATGCCATTTCCCGGAAACAATCGTGTTGTAACCGGCTTTTTTTAGAAGCTGGGCAATGGTTACACTATGCTCGCTTAAAAATCCCTGATAAGCCGGTGAACCCTTATCCTGAACCATATCGCCCACGCCTGCCTGATGCGGATACAAACCCGTAAGCAGGGCGGCACGGGAAGGACAGCATCTTCCGCTGTTATAAAACCGGGTTATTTTCAAACCTTCTCTGGCGAGCTTATCGAGATTAGGCGTTTTAATTTCCGAACCAAAACTTCCCAAATCTGAAAACCCCATATCATCCGCCAGGATGACGATAATATTTGGTTTATCCGGTTTCTGGGCATGTAGTGTAGTTGCGACAACCAAAACGAAAAAATTGTATTGAAAGATTCTTTTTAAATACATAAATCTGATGGGTGGCTTTAACATCTGACTATTATTATTTTTAGAAAGTAAATGCCCTGATCCGGTTAAGGAAAAGGGCATCCGTACATATCGAAGTTGTTATTGCCAAAGTGTATTTTGTTTCAGCAATGGATTATTGTCAAGCTCAGTTTGTGGTATCGGATACAGGTAATGTTTCGGAGCCACATTGTTTTTTCCTACTTTCTGCAAACTTTTGATCAAAATTCCATTTCCGCTGGCATCTTTTTCACGGATCAGGTCAAACCATCTCTGGTATTCATAAGTAAGTTCAAGGCGGCGTTCAAAGTAAACCGAATCCCGGAACTGATCTTTTGTAAGCCCCTGCGTAAGATTTGCCAATCCCGCTCTGGTCCTTACACGGTTGATCGATTTATATGCTTTTGTAGTCGGACCGTTTACTTCATTTTCTGCCTCTGCGTGAATTAAAAGCAGTTCTGAGTAACGAATGATCGGGACATTTGCTTCTGAGTTGGTTGTAACAGCCTGGTTGTTCGGATCCCACCACTTGTTCCAGAACGGTGTCGAATCATTTGGAACGGCTGTATTAACGATTGGCAAAGCGTATTTTCTACCATTTGTCGGACTGGTAAAACTTCTTACGAAGGTGACATTTCTTCTTTTATCAGTAGCTTTAAAAAGCTTGTAGATACTGAAAAACTTGTCGTTACCTTCTGTGTAAAAACGAACCATATGCGCATAGTTTCCAGTCAGACCAGGAATAGCGGAATAGATAGCGCGGGAGGTTTCACTATTACCCTGGCTGTACGAATTGCCTTTCATCTGGGCTGAAAAGATATGTTCAACACCATTTTTGTAAGCGGGCAGAAAAACGCGGGAGTAATCTGCGAAAAGATCATATCCATAATTACCCGTTCCGCCGTCCGCTGCTGAAAGTGTTTCCTCAGCTTTGGAAATTGCCTTCTGATAGTTTTCAGTCAATTTTAAGGGAAGTGACGCTTTGATCAGGTATACTTTTGCCAACAGTGATTTTGCAGCACCAGACGTTGCGCGGCCAACGTCAGGAGAGCTGTAAGATGCTGGTAAAACCGCTGCTGCTTCTGTCAGATCTTTTTCAATCTGCGCATAAACATCTGCTGACGGACTTTTTGCAATGGCATAATCGGCGGCGGAAACATAGTTCTGATATTCGGTTACCAATGGCACATCACCATATAAACGCACCAGATTAAAATAAAACAACGCCCTTAAAAATTTAGCTTCCGCCAAAATCCTGTCTTTATTCGCGGGAATAGAAAATGTGATATCCGGTATTTTATTCAATACCACATTGGCCTTGCGGATCGCTGCGTAATGCTGCTGCCAAAGTTCATAGACACGCAAGTTACTGGATGAATGCGATTGCACAGCAAGCGACCGTACGTCGGGGTTGGTTGCACCTGGTCCCGGATCTTCATCATCGCTGGCCATGTTCATTCCGGTGTTAAAAAGTGTATTGTACGGGGTCTGGATCTTACCGGAATTCAGAAAGAAATACACCGCGTTGATTGCTGTCAGGGCATCCGTTTCCGTCTTGTAATACTGCTCTTCCGTAATGATGGATTCAGGTTTTTCGGTCAGAAAGTCGTTGCAGGAAGCAATAAATAAGGAACCTGCTGCGAGCAAAATATATTGGTACTTTTTCATTGTAAAGCTCAGTTAAAATTTAAAATCAGAATGTCAGAGACAAGCCAACCTGGTAAGATTTGTTGTTCGGATATACACTGTCATCCACGCCCTTGTTGATCAGACTTTGTCCGTTAGAACTCACTTCCGGATCATAGCCAGTGTATTTTGTCCAGGTAATCGCATTTTGGGCAGAAACATAAATCCGCAATGCCTGAATCCTGATCTTTGAAAGCACTGCTTTGGGAATCGTGTAACCGAAGGAAATATTTTTCAAACGGTAATAAGTAGCGTCTTCAATGAAACGATCCGAGATCGTGATTGCAGGATCCTGATAAGCCTCTTTTACATCTGTGTTTGTGTTGGTAGGTGTATAACGATTCAAAAGTTCCCTTGAAGCATTGGTGTAACCGGTTCCCAGTTCAAGATTTGCACGGTTCACATTATACAATTTTCCTCCTACGGAAGTCTGGAAGAAAACGGCCAGATCAAATCCTTTATAGCTGAAAGTGTTTGTCAAACCAGCCGTAAATTTAATCTGGTTGTCGATCACCGCTCTGTCGCCTGCCTGTGTAATCAATCCGTCGCCATCAAGATCTTTGTATTGCTGTCCACCCGCTCCTTTGTTGGATTGTGGCGTCAGCGGCGTTTGTCCTTCTTTTATTACACCGTCCGTTTTGTAAACGATAAATGAACCCAGCGGATGGCCCACTTTTGCAATCGAAGGTGCAGAACTTGATGGAATATATTGTTTAACTCCTTCGCCGAGGTCAAGAATCTTGTTTGTATTTCTCGCAAAAATAAACGTCGTATTCCATTTTAAACCACCGGTTAGGTTTTGAGAATTTACTGCCAGCTCAAATCCCTGGTTAGAAACAGCACCCACGTTCTGGTATATCGTAGAACCCTGGCTGCCATAAAAATCTGATAATCCGGAAGTTCCTGGCACCGTTCTGGTTAAAAGCAGATCAGTGGTTTTTTTGTAATAATAATCTGCTGTAATATTCAACCGATCTTTGTACAAACCAATATCCAAACCTGCATCCACCTGGAAGGTTTTCTCCCAACCCAGATTTTTGTTAGATACAGTACTCGGCGCATAACCAGACACCGTTCCTCCAGAGAAATTGTAAGGATAGTAAGTCAGCTGGGCAAGGGATTGATATGGCGGAATACTTTGGTTACCCGTTGATCCTGCACTCAATCTCAATTTAAGCAAACTTACATTTCTCACATTTTTGAAGAACTTTTCATTGGCAATATTCCAGCCCAACGCCGCGGATGGAAAATATCCCCACTTGTTGCCTGCTCCAAACTTGGAAGAACCATCCGCACGCAGGGTGAAAGTTACCAGATAACGGTCATCAAAAACGTAATTGATACGACCCAGATAAGAAGCAAGTGAAAATTCAGATGCCGAAGAAGCCGGTGTACGGTTTGTAATTCCGGTACCCAAGTTGTTATATGAAAAGGCATCAGATGAAAAACCGGCAGCCTCTGCAATAGCGCCTTTCGATTGGGATTGCTGTGCAGTAAAACCTACAACGGCATTAATCCTGTTTTTCTCGTTAATCTCTTTGTCATAACTTAAAGTATTTTCGTTCAGCCAATTGGTTGTAAAAACCGATCCTACCAGAGCATCACCGTTTAATGCCGTTCCTTCATAGGTCGAGATTGGTAAATATCTGTTTTGCTTGTTATCAACGATATCGGCACCAAATAAGACTTTCGCTTTCAGACCTTCAATGATGGTGTATTCAGCTGAAAGATTGCCTAAAAAACGGTTGGTAATTGTTTGGTTTAACTGATTGTAAAGCGAGTTGATCGGGTTGGCATAAACCGTTTCAAACGGGCTGAATTTCACAAAAGTGCCATTGTCCTGATAAATCGGCAAAGCAGACGGCGTTAAAACGAGCGCAGAAACGACGCCGGCCGGTGCAACATTCGCTTTGGTATGGCTTCCTGTCACACTGGAAGTTATTCTCAATTTATCACTATAATCATGGTCAATATTGAAACGCGCCGAAAGTCTTTCAAAATCTGTATTCCTAAGCACACCATCCTGTTTCAGATAGTTGGCAGAAATTCCAAGTCTTGTTTTATCGCCTCCGGACAAGATCGATAAACTGTGACTTTGCTGCGTGGCTTTTCTAAAAGCTGCTGCCTGCCAGTCTGTTCCGGCACCTACAGTATCCAGTTTGTATCCTGTAACACTTGGCAAAACCGGCGTTTTTCCGGAATTAATCGCTGCATCCTTGCGAAGCTGCCACCACTCTCCGGCATTCAGCAATGGAAGCGTTCTTATTACCTCTTGCTTTCCAAAATAGGTTTCATATGTGATCGAAGATTTCTTTTTTGATCCGCCTTTTGTAGTAATAATGACCACACCATTCGCTCCCCTCGAACCATAAATTGCCGTGGCGGAAGCATCCTTTAAAACGTCAATTGATTCTATGTCAGCTGTATTTAAAAATGAAAGCGGATTGATTTTTGAACCAACCGTAACACCAGCATCATTTACACCATAATCATTGTTGATAGGGAAACCGTCAATTACATATAACGGATCACTACCTGCCGTGATGGAATTACTACCGCGGATCTGAACGCTAACCCCACCGCCAGGCTGACCGGAAGTTTGCGTTACTGTTGCCCCGGCAATGGAACCTTGTAAAAGTCTTTCAACAGAAACAACAGGCTGAGATTTGATTTCTGCCGGAACGGAAGAGATTGAACCTGTAATGTCTTTTCTTTTTTGCTCACCGTAACCGATTACTACCACTTCATTTAACAAGTTGGCCGTTTTCAGAATAACTTCAACAGGCTCTGTGGTCAGTTCGTAAAGTTCGATTTCCTGCGTTTGGAAACCGGTAACGCTGATTTGCAAAGTAAACGGAAATGTTTTAGCAGCAGGGATGCTGAACTTTCCGTCAATGTCTGAAATCGCATTTTTTGAAGTTCCTTTTTCAACAATTGTTGCGCCTGGAAGGCCTTGTCCGGTATCGTCTTTCACGACACCTGTTATCACATCCTGCGCTTTCAGGGCAGTTGTGCTGAAAATTAAAACACCTAATAACCAAATCAGGTAAAAGTTTTTCTTAATCATTGCTGTGGTAAATAATAGTAAATTACTTGTAGAGAATGACCTGACTGGTATATAATCCTTCCTAAACAGCCGAATCGTCAGCTGACTTTAAGGTATATACGCAGTCACGATTTCCGTAAGTGGAAATCTTGGCATTTAAAACTTCCGGGGTATTTGAAAGAAATATTTTTGGGAATACCGATTAACAGGCTAACCTAAACTATCTTTTCAAATTACATAGGACCTTAACAGCAAGGTTGACAACAACGGTGCATGAAGGATGGAGAAATGATTGTAACCACCCGGGGTGCAGTATGGTACTGCGGACGTAGTAAAGAATTTGTTTTCATAAGTAAACAATTGATCTGTTGTATATTGACTGGTGGTAATCAACATAAAACTATAAGTCTATTAATTATATAGACAAAGTAAATTTATATTTTTGGCTTTACCAAATGAATGGTTTAATATTCCCTGGAAGTTTGACAATATTTTACATTTACCCTGAAATATTATATAAATTATGTGGGAAGTAATAAGCTATTGGCTTTTAGCCGTTAGCCTTTGGAAAGAGACCAGCTTATCCCGCGTGCTTAAATTCAAAGGGCTGGTGTCTTTTTCAAATCAGGGATTAAAGCTTGGTTCAAATCCTTTCCCTTTGCCAATAACATTCCAGTCTTCAACTTTGACACTTTTGGCCCAGGTGTCATATAATCCTTTCAACTCTGCTGCTACATCAGCGTGATCCTTAATTACATTGGAAGTTTCTCCCCTATCTGACTCAATATCATACAATTCCCATAAATCACTCCGAACAGAAACAAGTTTCCATTTCCCTTTTCTCACCGCTTTGTTACCTGCCCTTTCCCAGAAAATAGGTTTTGAACGGGTCCATTCTTTTCCATAAATTGCCGGAAGAATACTCTCACCGGCCAATGGATGAATCGTGTTTCCCTTATAGTTCTGCGGATATCTGGCTCCGGCAATTTCGTATAAAGTTGGTGCGATATCAATCAAATGCGCTGTTCCGTCAATCAATCCTCCGGCGGCAATCTTTGAAGGAAAACGGGCGATAAACGGACTGCTGATCCCACCCTCATATTGAAATCCTTTGAATGATTTAAGCGGTGTATTAGACGCATAGGCCCATGTTCTGGTGTATGAATCGTATGAACCGGCGGTGCCGACAGGGCCCCAGTTCCTTACCGCCCGGCCGCTAAAACCGTGTCCGACATCCTCGCCCGCTGCGCCGTTATCAGATATGAAAAATATAATCGTATTATCCAGCTGACCTGACTCTTTCAAATGGTCGATCACCTTTCCAATGTTCTGGTCCAGGTTATCTACCTGAGCTGCATAAACTTCCATTTTTTTTGCCCATAACTTTTGTTCGTCATAGGTAAGACTGTTCCAGGCCGGCAAATCACTGTTTTTGATACTGATCTTCTGGCCTTTACCCAAAATATTTAATTCCTGCTGACGCTTGAAACGAAGGATTCTGAGCGAGTCCCAGCCGATATCATATTTTCCTTCATACTTTTTTATATCCTTTGGCCAGGCTTGTAAAGGCCAGTGCGGTGAAGTAAAAGCTAAATATAAAAAAAATGGTTTCTGCTCCTGAAGCTGATCTTTCAAAAATCCGATCGCGTTTTTAGCAATTTCGTCGGTATAATAGAAATTGTCCTCATCTTCCGGATCGACTACCTTATCATCTTTTACAAAAAAACTGCGTTGCTTTTTTGGAAGATTTTTGATCACGTAATAATCACTTGCTCCGCCGATGTTTCCATAAAAATGATCAAAACCTCGTTTTCTTGGCCACTGACTGGTACTATCATCTCCCACATGCCATTTGCCAGACATGAGTGTACTATAACCAGCGTCTTTTAATACCTCAGCCAGAGAAACGGTTTGTTTGCTCAAAAATCCCTGATAAGCGGGTGTGCCCAGATTGATATTGAAATATCCCATTCCGGCTGTATGCTGGTACTGTCCGCTTAACAAAGAGGCTCGTGTTGGGGCACAAATCGCGTTATTATAAAACTGCCTGAAACGAATGCCCTCAGCAGCCAGTTTATCGAGATTAGGCGTCTGAATTTCAGAACCATAGCTCCCTATATCAGAAAACCCAAGATCGTCTGCCATGATCAGCACGATGTTGGGTTTTGTATTTGCAGGTTCTGCTTTTGACTTTTTCTTCTGCGAAAATGACGGGGATGTAATTAGCAACGCGAGAACTAAAATTCGGGTAAAACGGGTGGTCATCGTGTAATTATTAATTTGAAAGATTATTTTAAAACCGGTTTTTATCGAAATACCTGAGTTCGCTCAGGGATATCCCAATGCGAACTCAGGAATATTATATGCCTGATTATTAACTTGCTACTCTGGTTTCCAGAGGAAGCGGCTCAATAATAATGGTATCATGCTCCACGTCTCCCACCATCGGTCCGTTAGCTGACAATTCGCTGCCTTCTTTATTGGATTTTAGAATCGGCCAGATCAATTGGGCATACCACTCTTCTTCTTTATAATGTTTGATACCAAATGAAGTCGGATATTTTCTGGTGATGATACCAGTTCCAAAAATGATGTCCCAAAGGAAAAACATATTACCAAAATTACCTTTATAATGACCAACTCCGTCATCCGTCGTGTCTGCATGATGCGCCTGATGTGTAGCCGGTGTGGAGATAAATCTTTCCAAAACCCAACCAACCGGATGAAGCCATTTGATCGTGTAAAACGGTTTGTCCCAGGGAATGCTTGAATGAGCACCCGTAGTAATCAGCGACTTGATCACTTTTACAAACAAAGCTGCATATCCCAAACCAACATAAGTTAGTGCAACGGTCAGATAAGTTTGTGAAAAGAAAATCGTGTAAATGATATTCTGTCTGCCGGCCATTGCCATGCCCATATAGGGCGCGCTGTGATGTGTACGGTGAAAACGCCATAACCATGGAAGCTGGTGATGCAGGCGGTGATACCAGTACTGTGTCAGGTCATCGGCAACAGCGATTATCGCAAAAGCCCACCAAAACGGAACCCAGGAAAAACTTCCTTTTGAATCTGGTAAAATTCTTGGTAACAGTTCAAGACTATAATAAGCAACGACCGGAGCAATTATAATTTTGGGTAAAATGAAGCATACAATGTCAAGCGTTCGTTCATTTTTTGTCCACTTGTTTTCATAAAGTCCTGCAAAAAGTTCAATAACACCGATTACAAGAATGATAACAGGCAATCCCCAGGAACTCAGGTTTTTGAAAATTCCCTCAATAAAATGTGGTACTTTAAACGGCAGCTCATTACTGCCCAGCCATGGTTTATAATCTGTTAAATAAAATGCGCCAAACATTAAAACGATGGGTGCCAGATATAATCCGACGCTAACCAGACCGTCGCGCGTCAGTTTTTGCGCGTCCTCTTTTGCAAGTTTCATATGGTTGTAAATATTTTGGTGAATAGTAAAAGCTACCGAATAAGGTTATACGCAAGCCAGATACCTCCGGCTACGAGAACGAAAGGAACAACTGTTAGAAAAATTCCGATTGCAATTTTTTTAATGAGCAGAACAACGTCAGCTGTGGTCATGAGAATACCAGATTATGATGAGTTCCAAAAATACCCCTGGACAGTATGCCGTAAATTTGAAAATTGACAACCACCGAAAATTTACTCCTTTACAGCAGTACTGACTGGGATATTTCTGGATGATAAATGTAAATGGGGAATTAAGGGATTAGCAACAACAACATGGTTCCGGGAAGAACTGCTGAAAGAATACCACCCTGTTTGTCATCGAGGACAAACTTAAATCGCGTAAAATAATCGCTTTCATAAACGAATAATTTCTTGTTATACTCGTGGCAAAGGGTGGTTCAAGCCATAAGTCTATAAAATATATAGACAAAGTAAATTTATTGATTTTAAAATTGCAAGTTTTTTGGAAATCTTTTTGAAAAAATAATTAATACTGAAATTTATAAAGGCATTTGCCACCGCAAAAAACTGATAATATAACAAAGTAAATGTCCCATGCCTGCAAAATAATTTGCTGGCACGGGACAATTTTCAAGTATTCAAACTAATACTTTTTTCAATGCATAACCAGCTCTGGCTGTATAATTTCTTCCTCTTTTTCCATAAGTACGGTTGGTGGCAAAAGCTTGTACATCACCGGAGTAACCAGCCGGGAAAGTAACGTCGAGCTGATTAAACCACCGATAAGTACCAACGCAAGTGGCGAATACAACGCACTATACTCAATTACGAGTGGAAGCAAACCGCCAATCGCCGTCAGAGAAGTTAATAGAATCGGAACAAAACGAACTTCACCCGCTTCAATAATTGCTTCCTGAATTCCCATCCCCTGCGCCCGCAGCTGGTTTGTAAAATCTACAACCAGCAAAGAGTTTTTTACTTCAATTCCAACCAATGCTATAAATCCGATGGTGGCCGTAAAAGATAATGTTTCACCAGTAAGGAAAAGCATGACCAAACCGCCCATGATCCCTAGTGGAATAACGGATAAGACGATCAGGATGCTTTTGAAGGTTTTGAATTCCAGGATCAGAACACCCAGAAATCCGAAAATGGTAATGATGATGATCATACCCAGTCCGCCAAAACTTTCGTCTTTGCTTTCCTTTTCTCCGGAAACCGTGAAAGTCTGTCCCTTTTCAAATTTGAAGTTATTAAGCTGGGCAGTAATATTTTCATCCAGCTGGTGCACATTGTATCCGGGTTTTACAAATGACGAAACAGTTACATATCTGTCCTTATCATAATGCCGGATCTGATTTGGGGAGCTTTCCAGACCGATTGTCGCAATGTTTTTTAACGGAATGTTGGCTCCGGTCGAAGAAGTAACATACAATTTATCAAACATGCTGTAATCCTGAATCGCGCTATTTCTGGCGATAGAAACATTGACATTATAATTGTCCGCTTTTCCAACATCTTCTCTGTAAGTGGCTACGTTCAAACCAGCCGCACCCAATCTTACAGTGCGGTCAATATCGGAAGACAGTACGCCGAGTGTTCCGGCCTTTTCTTTATTTACGCTGACTTTCAAATCCGTCGGTTGAACAAGCAGCGGATTGTTAACGTAAATCGTTCCATCCACTTTTGACAACAATGCTGCAACTTTGAAAGCTGTCTTCCGCAAATCGTCAAGATTGTCGCCATAAATCCGGTAAGCAAGCGGCGCTTCCAAAGGCGGCCCTTGTTCAAAATCTTTGACTTTGATTTCCGCTCCCGGATATCGTTCCAGCTTTTTTCTTAACCTTTCAATCACTTCCACTTTTTCGGAAGTTTCCAGTCCTTCAACCTGAACAAAAATCTCGGCAAAGTTTTCACTTTCGTTACGGGGAACTACGTTGTAGTATATCCTTGGATTTCCTTTTCCGACATTCGTGGCAAATGAAGTAATCAGAGGCTCCTGTTTCAAAACCGATTCGACATAACGCGTAACCTGATTTGTTTTTTTCAGATTGGTACCCTGCGGCGTCTCTATATCGACTAAAAACATTGGCTTTTCAGATTTCGGGAATAAACTACTTCCGATCAAAGGTACCAGCGCAATAGAACCGGCAAAGAGCAAACCTGCCAAAATCAAGGTTACAACCGGCATTTTCAAAGCACGGTCCAGCAAACTTCCGTAGGTTTTATGAATACCTTTTTTCATCGCTCTCAGTAAAAAATTTCCATCAGCACTGGCGTGCGGTTTTAAAATGATACTCGATAAAAACGGAACAATTGTAAGCGAAACCAACATGGAAGCAAAGACCGTTGTGATGACCGACAATGGCAGACTTCTGATAAAATCTCCGGCTCCCTCGGGTAGAAATGTCAGTGGTAAAAAAGCAAAGATCAGAAGAATGGTACAGCCCACCACCGCCATACTGATCTGGGTTGAAGCTTTTATGGACGCATCAATCCGATTGTAACCCATGCGTAAATAGCGCTCAATATTTTCAACCACCACAATGCTGTCATCAACCAGAATCCCGAGTGCTACGATCATACCGACAATACTAAGCTGATTGATATTATAACCCAGCAAGTTCATGATAGTCAGACCGATAGACAATGAAAGCGGAATTGAGATCATAACAACGAGTGATGCACGGGTACCCAAAGGCAGCAATGTCAGCAATACCAAAAGAATGGCGATACCGAAATCTCTGGCAAAATGAGACAAGCGGATATCAACACTATTTGCCTGGTCAAAAACTTTGATCAGATCAATATTGGATGGCAATTCTTTTTTGAACTGTGCAATAGCCGGCTCAACCTGATCTTTCACTGCAATAATATTTTCTCCTTCTTTCTGACTAAAACTTAAAAAACTACATCTGAAACCATTCAGACGGGTAATATGCGTCTCGTCATCATAACCCATTTTGATATCGGCCACATCTTTGAGATATACAATTTTCCCACCAAATGAAGAGACGACCGTATTGCTCACTTCATCAAGCGTGCGGTAGTTTCCACTGGTTTTTATATTGAGTTTTTTAGAAGCCATGGTTATGCTTCCGCCGGGAATATTGATATTTTCACTTTGTAAAGCGGCAATAACCTGGTTTTGTGTCAGATTTTGTCTCGCAATTTTCTGAAGATTTAAACTGACCTTAACCTGGCGTTCAGGCACTCCTGAAAACTCCACTTTTTTAAGTGTTTTAATTTTTTCCATGCGCTCTTTAAATGCTTTGGAATAAGCCTTCATTTGTGCGTAAGAAGCATTTTCACTAATTAAAGCGAACTGATAAATACTCACATCAGACGGTATCAGTTTATTGATACGGATGTCGTTAATATCAGCCGGGAGCGAGCTTTTCAAACTATTAACTTCCCGTACCAGTTCCTGATACTTTGTATCCGGATCGGAACTGTATTTGTAGATCACCTGCATTACCGCAAGCCCATCCCTGATATCGGTGATGACATGTTTGATGTCATCCATTTCATTGATCTTTTTTTCCATCGGATCAACCACCAGCTGTTCCATATCCTTCGGACTGGTTCCTGGATAAATGACCACAACCGTAAACTGAGGAGAATGCGTGTCCGGATCTTCACTGCGGGGCATGGTAAAAAGTGAATAAACACCCAAAGCCAAAACCGCAATGAAAACGACCAGAGTGAACTGGTAATTTTTAACGGCAAATGCTGGTAATTTCATGATTTCCTGTTTAAAATATTATTGGACTATTTTAATTACCGAACCGTTTGCCAGATAAGCAGATCCTTCTCTGATAACCTTTTCGCCGGTGCCTATTCCCGATAAAATAAATGCCTTGCTGCCTTCCAGGTATGCCACTTTCACAGCTTTCTTTGCCGCCACGTTTCCATTGGCTACGAAAACAAAAGCACTGTCATTTTCACCTTCGATCAACGCATCAAATGGTATGGAAACCATGTCTGTTTTTTCATTTGGATAAATACTGACCTTGGCAAAAAGTCCGTTGACCAGCTTCACATTTTGCTTATCGACCCGGATTTCCACCTGGAATAATCCCGAAGAGATCTCACTTCCCTGGGCCAGGGTTTTTACGCTCCCCGTGAATGTTTGAGGAAATGCATCGAAAGTTATTTCAGCTTTTTCATTACCTTTTAATCTTGTCCAGTCTTTATCGGTCAACCCGCATTTTATAACCCAATCATTGTTATTGACACCGCTGATAAATAAAACAGGAGCACCGCCGTCAATTTGTTCACCGGCATTTACCAGTTTTTTTATCACCACACCGTCCGCCGGTGCAACGATACTGGCGTGAGAAAGATTGAAGCGGGAAATCTCCATTTGCTTTTCAGTAATGGCAAGATTCGTCTGGCTGTTTTGCAGCTGTTCTTTGGTATTCACACTATCCCGGTAAAGATTTTGTGTACGCTGGGCATCACGTTTTGCTTTCAGATAATTTTCTTCTGCAAGGCTCATCTGTGCAGCTATTTCTGTGGTATTCAATGTGGCCAATAGCTGTCCCTTACGCACTCTGTCTCCTTCTTTTACCAGAATTTGCCTAATAATCCCACCCACCTTAAAAGATAATCTGGCTTCGTTTTCGGATGATAACAGTCCGGAAGTTTCCACTGCCTGAACCTGATTCAGAGATGCTGAGTTTATGATTTTAACGGGAATAGTACTATCTGTTTTTTCTGGTTTTGCGTTCTCTTTACAAGCCGTCATAAAAAGGGTCGCAGAGAGTAATATAATGACCGGATTTATTTTAAAGATCGTTTTCATGTTCGTTTTTAGTTAGAAAGTGGATAGCTGGCTCTTGCTCTTTCGAGTTCGACAGCGCGGTTTTGTACATTCAAATAAGAAATACTTTGCTGTAACTGATCACTTATCAGCCTGTTCTGCGCATCGAGCAATTCCAGATATAACAGCTGGCCTTCCCGGTATAACTTCCGCTGATCCTGATAGTATTGTTCGGATAAAACAGTCTGGCTTTTTGACGCTTCGTAAATTTGTTTTGCAGAACTAAGTTTATTCATTGCCGTCTCTGCCTGTAATTGAAGCTGCTGCTCAACCTGATTTATTTGCTCCACAGTGGCTTTGATCTGGTATTCAGCTTGTTGCGCTTTGTAGAATGTCCTGTTAGCCGCAAATACCTGCCAGGTGAGAGTCACGCCAAAAAGATAATAACGGGTTGTGTTGTTGAATTTTAGAAAATCTCCCTGAGAACCCAGATCAATGAATGTAGAAAGTTTGGGAAGACGTGCGGATTTTGCAAGTTGTAATGATAGTGAATTGATATCCTGCAAAGTTGCAAGTTTGGTTAATTCTTCTCTCCGTCCGGATGCTGTTCCATCTGTATCAACCATTATCTGTTGATGCTGAGGTATTTCAATTTTTGTATCAAATGGCTGGTTCAATATAAAATTAAAATAGGCAGCCGCATTAACAGACTGGTATTTAGCATCTTCCAATCTGGCCTTTAAACCAATCAGTTCATTTTCTGCCCGACTTACCGCAGTTCTGATCGCCTTGTCATTTTTAACCAACGTCTGATTGTAACGAAGGTTTTCCTGCGCCAGAATTTCAGCATTTTCTAAAATCCTGATCGATTCCAGTGTCTGTTGATAGGCATAGTAACCAAGTTGAATGTCTTTGACCAACTCACGTTTGTATACGTCTATCTCCGCTTGTTGAAAATTGATTTCCTCCTTTCTGATCCGGCTGTTATAAATGATTTCAGCATCAAAGATCGGAATGGAAGTTCTGAATTTAGCGTCATAATAATTGTTCGGATTAAACGTTTGGCTGATGTTTTTGACTTCCGGAAATGCGGACGAGTTGGTGAGTTGGTTCAGAGAATTATAAACCGGATTCAGTAAATCTCCAATAGGAAGATTAATCTTTCGCCCACCCCTGGAATCCAGGTAGTTACCACTAAAATTAACCTCAGGAAGGAAAAATGTTTTAGCTTCTTTCAGCGCAAACATATTCTTCTGTAAAAGAAATTTCTGTTGTTTCAGACCTTGGTTGTTTTCCAAACCTTGTTTAATGTAGGATTGCAGCACTCCTCCCTGAGCTATTGATAACCTGGGTATACCGGTGATCAATAGAGTCATCAGGTAAAACTTCCATAAGTTTTGAAGATTGGTTATCATATGATAGGATATTATTTTAAGTACAGTGTTAAGTTATATTGCAAGTTTTACAGAGATTTCACCTGACCACAAGCGAAACCAGCTTGTAAGTCACATAATAATAATTGACAGTAATATTATTTACAGTGTTAATTTTAAATTGTAAAAAAAGACAAACACTAAGTATTTATCTTCTCATCAAATGTACGGTAAATATTTTATTTACAGTGTTATCATTTAAAATTTATTTTAATCTTTCCAGCAGACTGATGAAAGACTCATAAATATATTCGGGTCTTGACTTTTCCGGAACAACTTCATAGTCATCCTCAAATTTTACGCAATCCAACCGCATATGCATATGCAAAGTGCACATGCCATGCAATGTTGACCAGATGATCAATGAAACATTATGAGGCAGTAAATTTTTAAATAACCCCTCTTTCTGGCACTCAATAACGTTTTCATACAAAACATTATAAGTCCGTGATCCCTCTTCCCAATCGTCACTATTATGTTTTTGAACGTGAAGAATTGGCCCCTGGCGCACAAACATTAACTCATAAAAATCAGGATTTTCCTCAGCGAATTGCAGATAAATACGCGCCATGGTTTTCATCCGCTCATAGGGATGCTCAATACCAGCAACAGTCTTAAATTGCTGAGCCAGAAGTTTGAAACCTTCCTGGTGCAAGGCATACACAATATCATTCTTGTCTTTGTAGTACAGATACAAAGTCGTTGGACTGAATTCCACTCGCTCGGCAATATTTCGCATTGAAGTTGCTTCAAAGCCTTTTTCCAGAAATAATGCCTTGGCAGCTTCCAGGATTCTCTTCTTTAAATCTTCCTTCTCCCGTAACTTCCGATCTGATATTGCCATATTATTATTTTTTTGCAAAGATACTTAACACTGTTAATACTTCAAAGTATCTGCATTTATAGATGTAATTTCAATCCCTTAAATAATAATTTGAGCTGAACATAGCCCTATTAATTTAACGGTCAGTATTAAGCTATGAATTTCATTTACATTTGATTGCCTCTTGAACTTTTGATACAATCACGCTTATGAAACTTAGTTTTTGTCTGTTACTTCTTGTCTTTAATATTCAGCTTTATGGCCAGTCACCCAAAGCAGATAGTCTCCAGAATTTACTTCAGAAAACAAAAGATGACACGAATAAAGTTGGCATACTGGTCGATTTGGCCATGGAATACTGGTCGTCTGAGCCTGAAAAAACATTAGAATATGCCAAAAATGCGATGGGTCTATCCGGAAAGCTGACATATTTCCGCGGACAAGCCAGAAGTTATCAGGTTTTTGGTGTGTATTACTGGCAAAAAAATGACTACGTTGCTGCGCTTGAAAACTATTCCAAAAGCAAAGACATTTTTGAAAGCATTCACGACAAAAATGGAATTGCCCGGGCGATCTGTAATATGGGAATTGTTTATGGAGAACAGGGAAATTACAGTCAGGCATTGGATAATTATTTGCAGGCCTCGACAATTTTCAGTGAACTCGGGGATCAGAGTAAAATTGCATCGACTTACAACAGCATCGGAAATGTTTATAAAAACCAGAAAAATTTTGAGGAAGCACTTATATCCTACAAAAAAGCCCAGTCCATCTGGCTTAAATTGAACGATAAAAAGTCGATCGCAGGATCTTACATTAATATTGGTTCCATTTATACCAAACAAAAGAAATTCCCCGAAGCGATACTAAATGCAGAAAAGGCTTTGAAATTATTTGAAGATTTTCATGACAGCAATGGCCAGATAATTTGTCATAATAATCTGGGAGAAATTTATTTTCAGAAACAGCAATATCCGGAAGCACTTTCTCATTATGAAAAATCACTTTTGATAAATGATAAATTTCAAAGTAAAAGACTAATGATTACCGCTTACAATGGCCTTGGGAATGTTAATACCCGGTTAAATGAAAATGCAAAAGCTATTTCCAGTTATCAGAAAGCAAAGGATTTGGCATTGGCTACGGGGGTTAGACCAGCTTTACAGCAGGCATATGAAGGTTTGGCAACGGTTTATGGACAGGTGAACGATTTTTCGAATGCTTATCATTTTCAAAAACTCTCAACTACATTGAAGGATTCAATATTCAATGCCGAAAACGCAAGCAAGATGACAAATCTGAGGCTGCATTATGAAACCGAGAAAAAACTGAGTGAGATAAAACTGATCCAGAAAGAGAAAGATCTGGGTTATGCTACCCGCAACACAGCGGTGCTTGGGTTACTCGGAGGCCTATTGGTGCTGGGATTGGCTTTTAACCGTCAAAGGTTGAAGGTCAGGAAAAACCGGGAGCTAAATGAAGTTCAGCAGGCTCTTGCAGAAACGGAAATACGGAATAGATTGGAAAAAGAACAACAATTGATGGCTGAACTTGAATTCCGAAACAAAGCTTTGACGACGCACACGCTCAATCTGATTCAAAAAAACGGTATTCTTGAAGAAATCAGACAAACGGTTTCCCTGACCTTGAAGACCGGCCAAAAGGATGAAAACACACCTCTGTTCAGCAAATTAATTAACCTGATCGATTACAGCTTCAACCTGGACCGGGATTGGGATGAATTTAAGATGTATTTTGAAGGCGTACACAAAGATTTCTTTATAAAACTAAAAAAAGAAAATCCGGAATTGAGTGGTGGTGAACTTCGGCTTTGCGCGCTGATCCGTTTAAATCTAAATTTGAAAGAAGCTGCCACGCTACTAAATATTTCGCCGGATAGTGTAAAAACCGCACGCCACCGTCTGCGCAAAAAACTCAATTTACCCGAAGAGAGTAATCTTACAGATTATCTAATGTCGGTTTAAACCTCACAGAAATATTTTTGATCGCTTTGATACATCCTTTTCCATGATGGAGAAAGGATGTTTACCTTTTGTATACCAGACTTTCTCATGGGTCTACCTCTTGTATACCTTCATAATTAGGTAGATGGTTTGCCTGTTCCCTATTTTTGTTTCGACTTAAAGCCATGCAAGATTTGACAGCGTTTAGTGCCTAGCGTTTGCATCTATTCTTGACAGCTTATAATCCAAAATCTCATCATCAGACATTCTCTTGTACTATTATGAACGACCGCAATATTCTCATTATCAAAACTTCATGGAGCCACGTTTTATCGCAACCGGAAAATCCTGGATATGTGTTTTACAACGCGCTTTTTGAAATGGCACCTTGTCTGAGGCATATGTTTAAATCAGATATGGATCAGCAAATAGTAAAACTGACTGACATGATTACCTTCATGGTATCCAATTTACAGAATATGGCGGAAATAAGACCTGAAATTGATGCACTGGCGCGCAGGCACGCACATTACGGCGTAAAACCCGAACATTATAAAACGGTGGGCGACGCTTTAATCAGGACCATGGCCACCATCTCCGGTTCATTATGGAATGATGAAACAAAGCAAGCCTGGGTGGATTTATATAATACATGGGCAGAAGAAATGATTACGGCTTTTGATCATGAAAAGCAGAATTCGATGTAGAGACAACACAAAATGTGTTTTGATTTAAACAAAAAAGCATTTGTGGCCAACAATTAATTGCCGTGTATACCTTTTGTATACCCTGTTTTTCATTAAATCAACCTTTTGTATACGGTTAAATATTGACATTTGTCCGCATCCGGCATAGGTTTGCAATGTTCTTACAATACAAAACATATTGAATATCAGACCCTACGCTTTCACTAAAATAGAAATGTTAGCAATGAAAACCTCTTGAAAATTAACCATGATTCAGGATGATGCTTAATTAGCGACACCTCGATTACCTAAATTAAAAGTATTTCATAACTCTAAACCCAGTGTCAGTTAAAAATACAACTGAAACTACAAAGCAACGTTAAAAATGACTATTGACTTTACTAACATTACAGAAGATGTGATTCCGATGACTGAGTTCAGGCTGAGACATCGCTTTACAAGTGAAAACTATGAAAAGCTGCCCAATTTTCACCTTAAACAATTAAAGCCGCTTGGTAAAAAGGCCGCTCATTTCTTGTGGGATTATACATTAAGAACTAATTTACATGGCAACAAACCCTTCAAAAAAGATTTTTTCAGGACAATTGAAAGAGCGCGAATTTCAGAAGGCAGTGAAAAGGAAATAAAGCTTTGGCTTTTTCAGCGTGGGGTACCTTTTGAAAAACCTGTCTATCTATCCTGGCAACCTGCCGAAGCCATGATTGTCCCCTGGAAGCTGCTGATAAGATATTTCGATCATTTCCATAATTGTACTTGCGGCGATTTGACTGTGATGGATCAAAACCTGAGCTGGGCACTCCTTTTCCATCATCAGGATGAAATATTCTTTGGCTCTAATTCAGAAGTTAAAATCATACAGATGAATCAGGAATTCTTAATCGCATGAAAATCTACCTTTTAAAAAATGATTTCAAAATAATTTAAACAGATGAAATTATGCATGATTCATTACTACGCATCGATCGCGAAGAAGCCGTATTTCTCTTTTTAATTTTTGTAATTATGCTCTGGATCTTTTCCTGTTTCAGAACGAGAATCCAAAAATTTTCTGAAAAGAAAAATATTTAAGAACCAGACTTGCGAAAAGTTTAAAGTCCGAAAATTCAAGGAAAATCTTAGCACTTCATTCCAAACAAAAAAGCACTTATCCGGGTAAGATAAGTGCTGAATTTTAAGAGCCTCCAGTCGGGATCGAACCAACGACCTACTGATTACAAGTCAGTTGCTCTACCAGCTGAGCTATGGAGGCCTCTTTTTTTACGATGCCGTTTATTATTCCGTTATCATGGTGCAAAAGTAGAAGAATAGAGTATATAACGCAAGTTTTCAGATATTTATTTTCTGTATTTTTCAATATATTTTTTTGCCTGAACCGGATATAACTGTATTTGAGATACTTAAATACTGGATTATGTTCAAAATTTCTTATCTGATAACCCAATTACTTTTATTAGTGACAGCTTGATTTGATAAAGTGAAGCAAGCCTCTTTCAATAATGGAGTCTTAAACGAACTAGCGTAGCAGGATGATCATTTTAAAATATTACCTGGTGGAGGTAGAGATTATCACGTTCTACACGAATGTTTTGAGAAAGTATTCTAAATCAACAAAAAAGGACTTAGCATTGATGCTAAGTCCTTGATAATCTGAGCCTCCAGTCGGGATCGAACCAACGACCTACTGATTACAAGTCAGTTGCTCTACCAGCTGAGCTATGGAGGCCTCTTTTACAATGCGATTCCGTTTGTTATTCCGTTATCGTGGTGCAAAAGTATAATTTATTTTAACACTACATCAATATTCAGGTAATTATTTTTGACTTTTTTTTACCTTCTCAGATAGCTTCCTGAATAATAGATAGTTGATGTTTCAGTTCTTCAAGCTGCGCCTGGGCGCTGCTGATCTTCCTTTCGAATTCCGCTTTCAAGCGATCAGAAGTTTTAGACTTAGCAAAGAATTCGATATTGTTCTGCCACAAAGAAATATCGTTTTCAAGTTGAGAAACCCGGCGTTTGATATCGTTTTCTTTACGGAACAATCCACGACTACTTTCGCCATCACGTACCAATTCAACTTCGCTTTCCAATACAGCCTGTTCTTTCTCCTTGCTCGACAATTTTCCTATCGCACTTACATAGGTGTTTACAGCCGCTATATAACGTTTCTGCGTTGATTGCATATCCTTCTTTGGAACGAAACCAATAGAACTCCATTCGCTTTTGAAAGCGCTTAGCAAATCCAATGACGATTCATCCTTATTGGCAGCAGCAAGTTCAATACGTTCGATCAGATCAATTTTGCGGCGCAGGTTTTCTTCAAACTCAGCTTCCACTTCCTTGTTTTTCGAACGTTTCTGATCAAAATATGAATCGCAGGCTTTCTTGAAACGATCATAAATCGTGTCTTTATATTTTTCCGGAACCTGCCCTACTGCTTTCCATTTCTTTTGCAGCTCAATAACTTTCTGTGTATTGGCGGCGGTATCCTCACCTGTTGCAAGAATCGCTTCGGCATCAGCACAAAGCTGGTTCTTCAATTCCAGATTCTGCTCACGTTTTGATTCAAGCTGACGGAAAAACTCCCCCTTATTATGGAAGAAAGTTTTCAGTGTAGCCCAGAATTTCTTGCTAAGCTCCTTGCCTTCTTCTCTCGGCATGATACCTTTCAAAGCCACCCATTGATCCTGAAATGCCATCACCTCTTTGGTTTTAGCGTTCCATTCCTTAATGCTACCCGAGTTATAAGCAGTAAAAGGAACAATGGCTTCGTAAATTTTCAGCTTCTGATCATAATTTTCCTGCATGGATTTCTTCTGCTCAGCAAACTGTCCGCGCTGCGCATCATACAACTGATCCAAAGCAACTTTAAATCGCTGCCAAAGTTTCTCCTGATCCTCCTTCGGTGCAGGACCAAGGTGTTTGTATTCTTCAAAAATATGGTTTGCCTCTGCCAGGATTTCCTTCGTCATCGGACGCGATTCCAGTGATTTGGCAAGATCTTCAACCTTTTTACAAAGTTCAGCTTTCAGATCAGCATTACGACGACGATCCAGTTCTTTAAGCTCAAAATAAATGTTCCGGTTGCTGAAATAACGGTCGATCAGTGCATTGTAAGTCGCCCAAAGCGTACCATTATGTGGAGACGCAATGTTGCCGGCAGATTTCCATTCTTCCTGAATCTTCTTAAATTCTTCCCAGCTGGATTTCATTATCACAGGATCTGTCTCCCGGGTTCCTTCTTCTTCCAAAAGTGTGCGAAGGCGTTGCAAAAGAGAAGTTTTCACATTGAAGTTTTTCTCTTTTTCCTTTTCAACACTCTGGTAATAAGTATTTTTCAACCCTCTTATCTCGCGACTAAGAGCATCAATTTTTTGCGTTTCCGCATCATATTTAAATTCAAACCCATCTTCGCTACCCGAGTCAGCCACGAAAGCTTTAAGAGCTGATTCTCTGTCGGTTTGCTTGATATGATCTAAAACAGGACGGATCTCACGAGCCAATGCCTCTGCTTTTTTCAGAGATGTTGGCTTCACACCTTCGCTATTAATCAAGGACAACTCGTTTTCTAACAAATTAACAAGCTGTTCCTTAGACAATTGGCTATAATCCACATCTGGCGCTTCTTCTTCCAGTTCTTCCGTCAACTCATTGTTAAGATCAATTTCCAGGGTATCAATCGTTTTTTGTGTCAGGTCTTCCTGCGCATTGCTCTCGACCCCTTCGTGTTGTTCTTGTGCCATTGTGATTAATGTTTCGTAAGTACGTCCTCTTATAGAATACAAATCTAACAATCTTTCCTATGAATTGGCTAATTTTGGCCTCCTAACATTGATATATTACCAAACAATGAATCAGAAAATCGCAAATATACGGGCGGATTACAGCCAGAAAGGTTTACACGAGTCAGAATTGGATGCTAACCCCCTGAACCAGTTTAATAAATGGTTTGATGAAGTCTTAAAATCAGAACTTTCCGAATCGAATGCAATGCTTTTAAGCACTGTGAATAATGGGCGCCCTACTGGTAGAATAGTGCTTTTAAAAGGTGTCGATGAAAACGGTTTTTCATTTTACACTAACTATGAAAGTAAGAAAGGCCAGGAAATCGAAGCCAATCCGCAGGTTGCGCTGACTTTTTTTTGGAAAGAACTGGAACGCCAGGTAAGGATTGAAGGAAAGATCGAAAAAACTTCGGAAAAAGATTCAGACGACTATTTTGCAATCCGCCCAAGAGGAAGCCAGATCGGTGCCTGGGTTTCTCATCAGAGTGAAGTCATTGAAAATCGTGAATTTCTGGAACAGAAACAGAAATCATTTGAACAAGAATTTGAAGGTGTTAATGTACCCCGTCCTCCTCATTGGGGAGGTTACCGTGTCATTCCGGATTATGTTGAATTCTGGCAGGGAAGACCAAGCCGGTTGCATGATCGGTTGGCTTATGTATTGAAAGATGGCGTTTGGGTGGTGGAGCGACTTTCACCATAAAGCAGCGCCAGCAGGCGTTTGAAAAAATGTGACTTTACGATCATTTTCTAAATTACAATTACAGTAATACAACAATACTTCCAATAAACTATCATATCGAAGTCATTAAATTGAGATAAAAAGCAGGTCAGGAACTTTGGTCCCCAACCTGCCTTTTGGTTATGCATAAAGCCTCTAATAATTTTTCATCATCAAAACAATCTTTACATGTCAGCTAAGAAGTGACGCTTTGCTCTTTTTTTGGTACAAAGTATAGTTAAATCTCATACTATGTTTACTACTAGAGAAACGCAAATATTGGCACTTATTGCCAAAGGTTATACTTCCAAGGACATTGCTGGATTATTAGTTATCAGCATCGATACCGTGAAAACACATCGTAAAAATATGATAAGGAAGGCTAATGCTAATAGTTCGAAATTTGAGTCATTATTAAAGTTAGCTATTCAAGAAACGAATAAAAATACCCCCTAAATGGGTATTTTAGATTAGTAGTGTTAGTTCTATATTTGATGTAATATTTATTTCAGTAATAGGTAATAATATTTATCACATTTAACTGCTATTAATATGAAAACACACATTTTATTCCTCGCGTTTCTTTTTTTAACATTACATGTATTAGCTCAAAACGAAAATATCGAACTTGACCCGATTTACCGTGTCGCCGCCCATGACAATTCTATTAAAAGAATTGAAATTAGAAAGGGAGAAGATATCAGTATTGACTTTTCCGTAAACAGTATTTTAATAAAAAAATCATCTGGTTTACTTTTTTTAAGCTCAGCGCCGTTAATTGGTCAGAGTGTAAAAACTGAAAATACTATGTTAAGAAAATATACTCCAATTAATTTTTCTATTACCGCTGGATTAGCTTATTTAAATTTATTTGGAAATAAAAAACGTCGAAAACCAGGCATTAACATCAAGCAATTTAATTCCAAAGGCGACCTTTTAAATTCTGAATGGTTGAAAGGTAGAAATAAAGGCAATTCTCTTGAATTTATATTTGACAAAAACATTTTACAAGACGGATATTTGGAAATAGCTATCAATAACCCAGCAAAAAAAGCTATTGTAGTAAGAAGTGAAATTAACTCTAAATTTTCTGGGAAGGGGATTGTAATTGTCGGCGACAGTTTACCTCATACCAACAGTGAGATTCCTAATGAGCCAATCGATGGTGGTACATTTGGAGAAGTTGTCATTATTGGTACAACTGAAAATGGAGATTTCTCTTTTGAAGCAGATTATGAAGCGTCACTTGGCCCATCAGGTACCTGGACTGTGGACGTTGCTCCTGGGAGTTCAGGAGATGGAGCGCCAGGCGGAGAGCCCGCTGGTGCGGATCCGGGACCAGAGGAAAAGGCGATTGTTAGAGAGCTTAATAAAATTCAAGCTAATAAGTGTGAAGCCAGATATATTATTGAACATGCCATATCTGATCCTTTCATTGGACCCAGTTTATATATCAACAAACAGACGGTTGAGGATTATTTAGACGATCATAATCTTGGAGCCGGAAATACTGATGGCGGGTCGGTTGAAAATGCTTTTAAACATGCCTTTTTCGCAGCTTTAAATTATTGTTCTCTTGGTTCGCAGAATGCACAAGCAATGGCTGATTTACACGAAATATGTGACGGTGTTAACATGAATCCGGGAGAATCCAATGAACAATGGTTTATGGATGACTATAATAATACTGAAGGTTTTGAAATCGCCCATTCTGTTGGCTGCAATGAGGCTGATATTTTAGCAGCTGTGTGGGATGAATATGAACATGGTGGCTTACATGATATAAATGGCAACGGAACGTATCAATGAAATATATAATCATAACTTTTGTAGCCTTGTTCGCAGTATTGTTCAAAGCACAACAAGAAACATGTGAATCTGTTTCCTTTACTTTTAGCAACACAACATGGTCATTACCTTCTTCGGTTAAGGAAGCGGTTGAGAAACATCGATTAAAATATAAACCTCCTGGCTTCTACTACGACCTTCAACAAGACTCAATGGAAGTTATTGTTGATTATCATTTCGAAACAGGTGACTTTGACAATGAATATCAACCGAAGGAAATTTTATTTCCAAGAGTTTTACATTCTTATATTTTTCGATTTCCGGAACATCCGGGAGTGTACGATTCTTTGATAACTACTATCGAGCAGACTTTTAATAAAAAATTTATATTGACCAAAGGTTTAAAAGTTGGCAGAACCTTACTTGAGTCTGAGAAACCTTTTGAATATTATTTTTTAACTGTAAGTCCTTGCTTAACTATTGGTATTGCATCAAGTCCTGCTAGAAAGAAAAAGGACAGAAAAGTCGTTGTAAGATTTATGTATGACCTACCATTAGGGCGAATGGGTGTAATAATGGGCAATTATTTATGATTCCAAAGATTAACTGATATCATTAAGTAACGTTCATAAAGAAGGCCTTATCAAAAGCAAAAAGCTATTTGATAAGGCCTTTTTTTTATAAACAAAAATCTATCTCTCGCTTCTTTCAACATAAGCTCGTTTCGGAGCACCAACATAAACCTGACGTGGTCTTCCGATTGGCTCTTTGTTGGCACGCATTTCTTTCCATTGCGCAATCCAGCCCGGCAAACGGCCAATGGCGAACATTACCGTAAACATATTAGTCGGGATTCCCAGAGCACGATAAATAATTCCAGAGTAGAAATCTACGTTTGGATACAATTTACGCGATACGAAATATTCGTCTTCCAGAGCTGCTTTTTCAAGTTTCTGAGCAATTTCCAAAACAGGATCACTGATTCCCAATTTGCTCAAAACATCATCGGCCGCTTTTTTGATGATACGTGCGCGCGGATCAAAGTTTTTGTAAACACGGTGACCAAACCCAAACAAACGGAACCCGCTTGATTTGTCTTTTGCCATATCAATATATTTCTGAACGTCTCCACCATCATTTTTGATCGCTTCAAGCATTTCAATAACTTCCTGATTTGCGCCACCGTGAAGCGGGCCCCATAAAGCACTGATACCAGAAGAGATTGACGAGTAAATATTAGCGTGAGAAGAACCAACAAGTCTTACAGTTGAAGTAGAACAGTTTTGTTCGTGATCAGCATGTAAGATCAGTAATTTATTCAACGCCGCAGAAACAACAGGATCAACCTTGTACTTTTCAACTGGCAGCGAGAACATCATGTTCAGGAAATTTGAACAGTAATCCAGCTCATTGTTTGGGTAATTTACCGGATGCCCTTGTGATTTTTTATATGACCAGGTTGCGATTGTCGGCAGCTTTGAAAGCAAACGAATGATGTGTAATTCGGTCGTTTCAGGGCTGTCTAAATCCAGAGTTTCAGGGTAAAATGCGCTCATGGCACTTACCAGCGACGACAAAACACCCATCGGATGCGCATTCACCGGGAAGCCTTCAAAAATCTTGCGCATATCTTCGTTTACAAGCGTATGCGTTGTTATTTCATGTACAAAAGTAGAATATTGCTCTTCTGTCGGCAATTCACCGTATATTAAAAGATACGCTACTTCTAAAAACGAAGATTTTTCAGCTAACTCTTCAATCGAATATCCGCGGTAATTTAATATTCCTTCTTCCCCATCTAAAAAAGTAATAGCGCTTTTGGTAGCGCCTGTGTTTTTGTAACCTGCATCTATGGTGATGTAACCGGTCTGGTCACGCAATTTAGCAATATCAATGGCCTTCTCTTTTTCACTACCTTCTATTACTGGGAACTGGTAATTTTTACCTTCAATGGTTAATTCAGCTATTTCGGACATATAAATTAAGAATAAAATTAAAAGGTTAGTTTACTATACTTATGTTGATGACGGTTGATAGCCCAAAGAACTACCCTACCTCTTATTTACTGAGCCTATATGTTAATTTAAGATTAAATCTCGAAACTGACCTATTAACCGTAAATACACAAGCCGCAATATCTTAAAAAACCTTGTATTTTCTATTATTATCAATGTTTAATTTGTGAAAATTCAAGATAGGAACTATATTCTTACACAATTTTAAGTATTAATAATAATATTCTATGGATCAACAAGGCAATAATTCTATTTCGTCTTGTTAAAAGTATTAAAACCGCTTTAATACTTAGGAAACATCGTTTTTTGTTTCCACAATACCGACCGGATTCGAGTTTAATGCAGGCCTCAATTGCAGTTTGACAAAATATCTGCCAAAAAGCCCGGTCAGGATAACGGGCAATAAATGTGCTCCGTAAATAAAAGATTTTCCTGTAATTCTGTAAGCAAAAGATGAGAACATCGAATAGACATAAACAAACCAGAAAGCACTGATTAAAAGTAATGTGATATAACTGAACGCTGCCTTCTTCTTATCAACGAAACGAAATAAAACTTCGGAAATCAAGACAGAAATACTAACAACCAACAGTACCGTTCCCAGTGCTCGCGGGAAAGTTTTAATGTAACTATGTTTATAAATCAGGATACCTAATTTACCGATCAAATTGGGATGAGCCAATAAAAAGGCATCAGTAACACTTAAAACAAATAAAAGCAGAACACTGCTTAGCTTCTTATTCATAACGTTAAACTAAAAATTATTAAATGCTGATTGTGGTTAAATGTTTTGAATGAACGAATTGTAGGCAGTAATAATTCGATTAATATTTTCTTCTTCTTCCTTATTATAATCAAGCCAGTTGATTGCAATACCATCCTTTTCCATTTTCCTGAAAAATGTCATTTGACGTTTGCCGAAACGGTGAATTTCGGTTTCAAGCCGTTTACTCATTTCCTCGTAACCTATCACACCTGTGATATATTGGGTAACAAACTTATATTCCAACCCATAATAAATCAGATCGCCGGGACTAATTCCTGATTTTAAAAGCGATTCAACTTCTTCAATCAAACCATTTTTCAATCTGTAATCCAATCGTTGCGTTATCCGCTCCCGCCGGATTTCAGCTGGCGGATTCAGTCCGAAAATAATGGGACTGTAACTGGTCGCAGAATCCGTTTGTAATTCATTTTCTTTTTCCGGGTTTTGTAGCAAAAAAGTTGAAATCTCAATCGCCCGGATCAGCCGTTTCCGGGTTGTAGTATCGGCCAGATCCTGATACGATGTGTGCAGATTTTTAAACAGCATAAGAAGTTCTTCATTAGAATTTCTTTCAAGTAATTCACGAAGTTTTTCGTCAACCGGAATATCCGTATAAGAATGTCCTTTGAATAAAGCATAAAAATAAAACCCGGTACCGCCACAGGCAATTGCCGTTTTTTTTCTGGCTGTAATATCTAAAAATGAGGTTTGGAAATCCTTTTGAAACAGATTGACATTGTACTTCTCTCCCGCATCCAGAATATCAATCAGATGGTAAGGTATTTTTTGTCCTCCTAATATATATTCTTCCAGATCCTTCCCTGTACCAATATTCATTCCCCGATAAACCTGGCGGGAATCCACACTCAGAATCTCACCATTGATCCTGGCCGCAACCTGATTTGCCAGATGCGTTTTCCCGGAAGCTGTTGGACCTAAGATAATTAATAACGGATTCAAAAGATGCGTTGGGAACGTATGAGCAGACAAATATTTTCAATGGATCGTTTTGACAAATTTACGACTTCCGGCATTATAAACCTCAATTAGTTTATCATTTTCCGGCCTTCTGTTGTCCGTATATCTGACGTTGAGCGTTGGATCCAGCCAGAATTGAACAGGATCCTTATCCGATATTTCATCAAAGCCAAGCCGACTGTAACTGGCCCCGTCCGACCATTCCAGATCTGCGTAAGTCATGATATCACCTGGTTTATATTCGTCGGTGAAGGCGCGAAGCAGCTTATCAAATCCTCCGACGACGGTTGTATTTCTCAGATTCGCAAAACGGATCAATTCATATGACCGGTACAAACCACCATTTCTTTCGAATGTACGCGGGTGACTAAACGTTGCAACAGCAACTAGTAATTCTTCTATTCCTGAATCTAGCTGATACCCGGTACTAAGCACCCGAAAATACCGTTTCGGAAGAAATAGCCCATATCGGATCTTCGAATTGACAGATCCCTGTAAATGGTTTTTGTCCAAAAAATCTTTTGCCGTGGGTTTATCCAGCTTTCTGGCTTGTGTGACCCTTCCGGGAATTCTTTCCGAGATTCCCGTAATAGCATTTAATCTTGATTGGACAATTTCTTTTTTGTTAAACCAGATATCTTCCCAAAGTGTTACCGATGCAATTCCAGTTGACCTGAGTAGCGTTTGTTTATCTTTAAAATCATCAATTTCAGAGACAAGTAAATTTCCACGGTTCAGCCAGGTTTCAAGGTCAATCAGCCTTAACAACAAAACCAATCTGTCATTTTTCCAGATTTCAATTAAATCAAAATGATCCTTATCTGTTCTTTTCAACATCCAGTCAAAATTCATTGACGAGAGCCAGTCAAATACTTCGCCGGTAAATTTTGATTTGGAATTCAAACTGATGTCAATTCATGTAAGGAAAGCGGCAAGTTAGCTACTTGGCTGCTTTCTAGCAAAGAATCAAAACTAAGAAACCAATCCGGCGTCCATTTTCGCCGCTTCCCAACCTATCAACGCTTTTTTTCTCAAACTCCCCCAACGATATTCTCCCAGTATACCCTCTTTTCGGATAACGCGGTGACAGGGAATCAGATAGGCAACGGGATTATCCCCAACCGCTGTCCCGACTGCTCTTACCGCTTTTGGATTTCCGATACTGTTTGCAATTTGCTGATAAGTGGTAACGGAACCCTGCGGAATTGTCAGCAAAGCTTCCCAGACTTTAAGCTGAAAATTTGTTCCCTGCACCATAAGCGGCAGCTTTTCCAATGAATTCAGATTGGGCGAGAAAATCCTGTGAATATAACTTTCAGTAACTTTCTGGTTTGGCTCAATGGTCGCGAAATGCCATTTTTTGCCAAGTAAAATCAATTGATGTGCCCTGGAATCCTCATCTACAAACGCCATTGCGCAAATACCTCTTTCTGTTACCGCAACAAAACATTCTCCAAAAGGCGTCTGATGAAAACCATATCTGATCTGCAATCCTTTTCCACCAGTTTTAAATTCCTGGGGTGTAACTGCCTCAATACCAGTAAACAAATCATATACCCGGCTCTGACTTGATAATCCTGCTAACTCGGCAAGTTCGATAAGATTGGTTGATTCCTTGATTTTTTCTTTCAGGTAATCTGCCGTTATGTATTGTAAAAATTTCTTGGGACTGACCCCTGCCCATTCGGTAAACATTCGTTGAAAATGAAACTGGCTGATGTTTACCTCTTCTGCTACTTCAAATAAGGATGGCTGGGTTTTAACATTTTCGGAGATGTACTCGATTGCCCTGGCAATCTTTTCATAATTATAGGTTTCCTGATCCATATGTTTATCATTTTGTTACACAAAGGTGCCATCAAAATACCTGTTCTTCAACCCAGATCTTGCGCTAATTATCAAAATACCTGAATGTGAAATACGGAAATATTAATGATAGCAGTTATATTCACGGAACATTATTTATCAATCAAATCCGTACTGACCATGGAATTAAACCCAAAAGAAACCGCCCTTGTTCTGATTGAATTTCAGAACGATTTCACTTCCGAAGGAGGTATATTTTACGGAGCAGTTAAAGGTGTGATGGAATCCAACAATATGCTTCAGAACACCGTTGATACCGTTGCAGCGGCGAGGGAAGCCGGCGTTCATGTGATGTTTGTACCGATTTCATTCACAGAAGATTACCATGAGATAACAACCAAACCTTATGGTATTATGAAGGGTGTGATTGATAACGGTGCCTTCAAGAAAAACACCTGGGGAACAGAAATTATCGACGTTTTAACACCTGAAACCGGCGATGTGATTATTGAAGGAAAACGCAGCTTTTGCGGATTTGCAAGTACAAATCTGGATTACATTTTACGCAGCACAGGAATAAAAAATGTTGTTCTGGCTGGCTATCTGACCAATTGCTGCGTTGAATCGACCATGAGAACGGCTTACGACAAAGGCTATAACGTCATCACATTGACTGATTGCTGCGCAACGCTGAGTCAGGCGGAACATGACAATGCCTTGAAAAGCGATTTTCCAATGTTCAGTCAACCCATGACACATACCGATTTCATTGAAGTTCTTGAAAACCAAAAAGAGCTTGAAATGAAAGGCAAAGGATATGAATGACAAATAAAAATCGCAAGAAGTATTTTTTAACTAAATGAGCACTTAATGAAAGATATCATGAGGTTGACTAAATATCTGTTTATTAGTATTTTAGTATCACATTTTTTCATTTCAAAAGCACAGTCACAGAATTTTGCCGGCCAGCAAAAAACGTTACAATCTACTATTATTGCTGACTATAAACATAAGAAGATAACAGCAAAGGAATATGCAAAACTGCTGGAAGAACAGGAAATTATTAAAAATACGATATTCAAAGCCAAAGCCGACGGCGTGATGACACCGGATGAGAAAAACAGAATTCATTCCAAACTTACAAGAGCAAGAAAAAGACTGTTGAAATATAAAACGAACAGAGAAATATATTGATGTGCTTGCATTAAGCAAAAGAGCTTCTCCACAATTTGTGAAGAAGCTCTTTTACTTTGTTATAAAAAGCGATTCTCAGTATTCTTTCTTACTATCTTTTTTTGCTTTCTTTTCAGCACGTTTTTCTTTAAGATTTTTCTCAGGATCTTTTTTTGTACTGCCCTTGTCCAGATTCTTACCCTTTGCCATGACTATTAAGATTTAAATTTAATATGGTAAAATAACAGAAATAACCGCATATTTTGTATCGCAAGCTAGCTAAAAATTTTCAGGAATTTCAAAACCTATTTTTGTCCTTTCGTAATCCAATCCATAATTAAATTCGCCCTGCCGCCAGTAATACCGTTACTCGGACTTTTTCCTTCGCCTCTAAGCTCCGCAACGATACACTCAATGAGCGGTTGCTGCACATGCTGGGGATAAGGAATGGTAAAAGTTTCTGAACCTGCCTCCGTTTCAACAACAATATCAAATTTCTCAAAAAAGGAAAACCTTATCCTCCCTTTCGAACCAACAATTTGCGCAGAATCTTCACGCTGCTCTTTGTTGATTGTAAAACACCAGGTTCCCGTTCCCAAAACGCCTGATTCAAATTCGAAATTAGCTACCGTGATATCATCCGCTTCATACAAACCTGCCTGATTTCTTGTTATTCCGCCAGCTTTTTTGACAGGCCCTAAAACATATTCCAGAAAATCGAACTGGTGCGAGGCAAGATCATGAAAATGTCCCCCACCCGATATTTCAGGCTGTACCCTCCATTTTGGTTTACGCAACTCTCCCACTTCCTCATCATAGGGTTGCCATTGCAGACAAATATTGACATAACGAACATCTCCAATTACCTTGCTGTGGATCAACTCTTTAAGTTTGACAAAATAAGGCAGCGACCGGCGATAATAAGCTACAAAAAGCGGAATTCCTGTTTCCACGCTTACTGCATTCATCCGGTCACATTGTTCCGCATTCATAGCCATCGGCTTTTCTACGTAAACAGGTTTTCCGGCACGCATTGCTATTTCTGCATATTCTTCGTGTACATTGGGCGGCGTGGCAATGTAAATTGCGTTAACTTCCGGATCATTGATGAGGTCATCCACGTTGCTGTACCACTTCGGAACGTTATGTCTTTTTGCATAATCTTCCGCCTTTTCAGCGTCTCTGCGCATGACTGCAACGAGTTGAGAATTAGGTACTTTATTGAATGCCGGACCGCTCTTGACTTCCGTAACATTACCGCAGCCAATAATCCCCCATTTTATCTGATCCATAAACGTCTGATATTAAATTGAACTAATAAGTAAGCATAATAATTATTTATTCTAACCAATTTTCCTTATACCTTTAATATCAATACTAAAAATTACGCATGGAAGGCCAGCTAAATAATCCGTTACACGGAAAGACCCTAGAATCAATATTAAATGAACTGGTTGACTATTTTGGGTGGGAACAGCTTGGATATCATATCAATATAAACAGTTTCAACCACGACCCAAGTGTGAAATCCAGCCTGAAATTTCTTCGTAAAACTCCCTGGGCACGAAAAAAAGTAGAAGATTTATATTTAAAAATGCTCGACAATAAATAAATTTCGTACGGAACAGCGACGTTGTTTTGTCTTTTAAATCAATACAAAATGATATTCAATAACTTGATACCGAATAACTTCATCAGATAAAAACATGGCTTTCGTTGATTATTATCAAATACTGGGAATACAAAAAACTGCTTCCGAAAAAGACATAAAAGCTGCTTACCGGAAGCTTGCCCGGAAATACCATCCTGATGTAAACCCGAACGATCAGGAAGCACAAAAGAAATTTCAGGAATTAAATGAGGCCAATGAGGTTTTAAGCGATCCTGAAAAACGAAAAAAATATGACCAGTATGGAAAGGACTGGGAACATGGGGAAGAATATGAAAAAGCACGGAAGGCACGCGCCTCTTCACCCAATTATGGCGGAGGTTATTCGTCCGGCGGCGGTGACAATTTCTCCGATTTTTTTGAATCGATGTTTGGTGGAAATTCAGGATTTGGTGGCGGCGGCCGCTCCGGGAGACAGACAAAATTCAGAGGCCAAGATTATCAGGCGGAAGTGCATCTGACATTGACAGAAGCATACGAAACGCATAAGCAGACGCTTAACGTTAATGGAAAGAACATTCGTATAACGGTACCGGCAGGTATTGAAAATGGTCAGAACATAAAAATTCCCGGACATGGTGGTCCCGGCAGCAATGGCGGACCTAATGGCGATTTGTTCATCACTTTTTCAGTTGCGAATGATGAGAGATTCAAGCGACTGAAAAATGATTTGTATCTCACCGCTGACCTTGATCTTTACACTGCGGTTTTGGGAGGCGAGCTGATTATAGAGACGTTGAGCGGAAAAGTTAAATTACCTGTAAAGGCAGAAACGCAAAATGGCAATATCGTTCGTTTAAAAGGTAAAGGTTTTCCGGTTTACAAACAGGAAGGCCAGTTTGGTGATTTGTATGTAACGTTCAACATCAAAATCCCGACAGATCTTACAGAAAAGCAAAAGGAGCTGTTTACTGAATTATCAAAATCCTAATCTCATTTTTGTTATGGAAACTGATCAACTGATTTCGATTGATATATTTTGTAATCATTATAATGTTGAATATTCCTTTGTCCAGTCGCTCCGGGAAGTGGGACTTATTGATACCGTTGTAGTTCAGGAAATACAATATATCTATTTGCCGCAACTTCAAAAACTGGAAAGAATGATTCGTTTGCATGATGATCTGGACGTTAATCTGGAAGGGATTGAAGTTGTTCAACACCTGTTGAAACGCGTTGAGTCCATGCAGGATGAGATCATTTCTTTAAAAAACAGATTGCGCCTATACGAATCTAACGACTAGTATGTTTTCTCATACATTAAGCTGCTGATTATTGACGTATAAAAAACACCGTTTTATTATACTGATAATCAGCAGCTTTCTCATATCTACAATCACCATATATTGATAGTAATAATTTATCGGCACCAATTCTATTTTAGTAATATAAACTAACACCGTTAGATTTCATCTTTTTCACAATCTTCGCCTACGTTTTTTATATTGATAGAAATCAAAAAATAATGATTGACAAATAACGGCGTATCTTTGCAAAATGTTAAATGAAGGCAAATGATTGATCACTTGCCCGACCATATTAAAATTTATGAAATTCGAAGATTACCACATTGTTCCCGAAATAAAGCGAAGTCTGGAAAAGGCAGGGTTCAAGCGCCCAACCGATATACAGTTCAAGGCCATTCAACCGATCATGAAAGGTGAAGATGTTCTTGCGATCGCGCAAACGGGAACAGGAAAAACGGCTGCTTTTGCTATTCCGATTATTGATATTTTACACCGCAGAAAATCAGCAAGCAGACCAGAGGGAATAAAATGCATTGTGATGGTACCTACCCGGGAACTTGCCATCCAGATCACAGAAGTTTTTGACAGAATCGGGCAGTATACCAAAGTAAAGGCTTTTAGTGTATTTGGTGGTGTTGAGCAAGGGCCGCAGATTGCACAGCTTGAAAAAGGTATTGACATACTTGTGGCAACGCCCGGTAGAATGTTTGATCTGGTGAGCCAGGGACACATTAAACTTAACCGCATAGAAATTCTTGTATTGGATGAAGCCGATCATATGCTTGATCTGGGCTTTATAAAAGACATTCAGGACCTGATCAGGTTTTTACCAAATACCCGGCAGACGCTGTTTTTCTCTGCCACAATCAATGAAAAAATAAAGAAACTGGCGTATTCGCTTGTTCGCAACGCGATACGTATACAGATATCGCCCAATGATAAAGTTGCTAAAAATATCACCCATTCGGTTGCATTTATCGGAATGGACGATAAGCGTTTCTTTCTGGAAAGGATCGTTGGAGAGAATGCAGAAAGCAAAATTCTTGTTTTTGTAAGAACCAAAGTAAGGGCGGAAAGAGTATTTAAGGCACTGGAAAGAATGGGTATCAAAAGTGTGACCATTCACGGTGACAAAGAACAGGACGACCGTTTGGAAGCGATGAATTCATTCCGGAAAGGTGATGTTAAAATACTGATTGCCACCGATGTAAGTGCACGAGGAATTGATATAGCCAATGTCGATTTTGTGGTCAATTATGATCTTCCGGATCAGGCAGAAAATTATGTTCACAGGGTTGGGCGTACCGGCCGGGGAACGCATAAAGGATTTGCCGTTTCATTTTGCAGTCCTGAAGAAAAACCAATGCTGGAAGAGATTCAGGAGTTCCTTGGCAAACCTATTGAGGTATTAAAAATCACAGGCCAGGATTATTCCGAAACAATAGATTTCAGTGCCGAGCCCAAAGATGATCTGAAAGCACTATTGCTTGAAGTTGAAGATTTTGAATCAAAAAAGAAAAAGAAGAAAAAGAAATAATTTTTGGTTTACCAAAAGAAAAGCGATCGTAGAAATTCTACGATCGCTTTTCTTTTGGTGACTATTTTATTTTAATATTCTACTTCGTCAATAACAATCTGCCCACGAATTTCACCGTAAGGATATGTTTTACTTGTGATGTTCACATACATTGCACCGATAAGCAACTGTGTCTGGTCACCCACTTTAACGTTTGGAATGGTACCGGAAATCTGAGCACCTGTTGGATTTGTTGCCAGGGGATAAACCACATCACCTATTTGCCATGATGGGTTGGCCGCATTAATCGTGATATTGACTGGTGTAACATTCTGGTATGAAATATTGTATTTCAGCTCCATAGATGCCTTGTTATACTCAAACACACCTGTTCCCTGCGCAGTGGACGAAGACTTAGGAAGTGCCGGCTGACTATTAATTGTTGCGTGAAATTTTACTACATCATCCTTCTGCGGGCCTTCTTCTTTGCAGGAAGATACTAAACCCAACATTGCAACACCCGTCATTAATAGTAGAAAACGTTTCATTGGCTTTTTCATGAATCTTGATTTTTTAAAACAAATTATTCGTTAAATATATGCAAAGTTACTCCACCACAAAAATGATACCAGTTCTTTTCTTAAATATTCCACAAATCGCTTTTCCGCACATAAACAATTCTGTTGTTCCAGATCACGCGGTCCCAATGGTCAACTGAGCCTACAATGGTCAGTTTATGCCCCTTTCCAACCCTTTCAACGACTTGCGAAGCGGAAGAGGGCTCATCTCTTAAAAACGTGTTGGAATTAATGATAATACACGTTTTATAAAGTGAAGGTATATTAAGTAACCCCAACAAAGCAACAAGATAAAAAATGATCGAAATCTTGTGAATTTTTAAAATCGGTTCATTCCGGCGCACTTTCAGCACCATAACCAGAACAATGTATGCCCCCAAAGTTAGAAGCAAAATCGGGATGTAATCACCATACCGGCGGTAAAATATTATAAAATAATTGTAATCGTCGAATTCATAGCCTTTTAGATTTTGCTCGGAAGCCAGTTTATCCATTTTTTCAAACAATCTCCGGGATGGCGTAATGAGGGCGAGCTTGCTGAGATAATAAAGGCAATCCGTGTAGTCGTTTGTCTTTTCTGCAAGAAAAGCGAGCTTCAAAAGCAGACTTTGATTATTTTTTTCATCGTTCCCGAAATTTTTTTTATACAGTATCGTTGCCTCCGAATACTTCGCCATAGCGAACAGAGAATCAGCTCTTTTTAATTCATTTTTACTGGCTGAAAACACTTCACATTTGGGTAATATAGAACCCAGAATGATCCAGAAAATTAGGTTTTTATTTATCAGGGCTTGCATTTGACTTTTAAGAATTCTACTTTTGCATCGCAATTACGGAAAACGTCACGGCTAATCCAACTGCAAAAATAAATGATTCCGTAGCTCAGCTGGTAGAGCAATACACTTTTAATGTATGGGTCCTGGGTTCGAATCCCAGCGGGATCACTAGAAAATATAGCATGAAATTTTGTTGATTGACTGACCGGACTTCACAAAATTAAATAACAAAAACCTCAGTAATGTCCAGGTGGTGGAATTGGTAGACACGCTACTTTGAGGGGGTAGTGCCCGTTTGGGTATGGGAGTTCGACTCTCCTCTTGGACACAGAAATTGCGATAATCGTGAGCAATTTTGACTATTAAAAAAATTAAAACGATTCCGTAGCTCAGCTGGTAGAGCAATACACTTTTAATGTATGGGTCCTGGGTTCGAATCCCAGCGGGATCACCAGAAAGTCAAATCTTAATTGGTTTGGCTTTTTTTGTTTTAGAATAATATCAAAGCAATATACTTTTAAAGCATGGATCCTGGCCGGGTTCGCGATCGAATTCGAATCCCAGCGGGATCACCAGAAGTCAAATCTTAATTGGTTTGGCTTTTTTTGTTTTAAAATAATATAAAGCAATATACTTTTAATGCATGGATCCTGGCCGGGTTCGCGATCGAATTCTAATCCCAGCGGGATCACCAGAAGTCAAATCTTAATTGGTTTGACTTTTTTTGTTTTAGAATATATAAAGCAATATACTTTTAATGCATGGCTCCTGGCCGGGTTCGCGATCGAATTCGAATCCCAGCGGGATCACCAGAAGTCAAATCATAATTGGTTTGGCTTTTTTTGTTTTAAAATAATATAAAGCAATATACTTTTAATACATGGATCCTGGCCGCGTTCGCGATCGAATTCGAATCCCAGCGGGATCACCAGAAGTCAAATCATAATTGGTTTGGCTTTTTTTGTTTTAAAATAATATAAAGCAATATACTTTTAATGCATGGATCCTGGCCGCGTTCGCGATCGAATTCGAATCCCAGCGGGATCACCAGAAAGTCAAATCTTAATTGGTTTGGCTTTTTTTGTTTAAGTCACTTCATAATCCTCTCCCTGTGCTGCTTGCCCCAGAAAGCCATTTCATTAATAATCGGCCGCAGTGAGTGACCATATTCTGTCAATTCATATTCAACTGTGACCGGTTTGGTATTAAGCACAGTCCGCTTAACCAATCCATTTAATTCCAGTTCCTGTAATTCTTTCGAAAGCATTTTTGCGGCAATTCCGTCAATACTGGCTATGAGCACCATAAACCTTTTCTTTCCGAAACTCAATGAACCAATGATCGGTATTTTCCATTTCCCTGCCAAAATATCCATTGTGTCGCGAATAGCCCTGTGATGCGTTGAGCAGGCTACCGGATCGTGGTTTATATTATCGTTCATATCATCCTAGTTTCTTAGAGGAAACCGGTTTCCTCTGGTAAACCAGTTACAAAAGTAAACCTTGCCACAAATATATTTGTCTTCGTTAAAAAAACCATCATTTATGAAAGCTTTAAAAATTACCTATTGGATCTCGACCGGCCTGGTTGTGATCGGAATGTTATTCTCATTTTATAATTATTTCTTTAATCCCGCGCTGAAAGATGCTTATGTGCATGTTGGATTTCCGGATTGGTTTCGGGTTGAACTTGGAATTGCAAAACTGCTGGGCGCACTGGCGCTGGGAATCCCAATCGTACCGGCTCGTATCAAGGAATGGGCTTATGCTGGCTTTTTTATTAATTTCTTCTCAGCATTCCTATCCCATTTCATGATTAACGATCCGGTATCCAACCAGTTAGCACCGCTATTGCTTCTCTTATTATTGGTAATATCGTATATCACTTTTCATAAAGCGATTATAAAGAAATAGCATTAATCTGATTTTGGTACAAGGCAATTCCATCTCCTCAAAAAATGTTTGGGGGCTGTGAGTTGCTTTTTTTGTTTTTGGCGTAGCAAAATTTCAACTTCTTAATTACTGTTGATGTTGCAGATTAATAGCTGACAAGCTGTTCTTCCCTTTACCATGGAAACCCATTAGCGAAGTCCCCCACCCCGGCTTCCTATAAAACTCAATAAATTACATCCAACAAGTACTGCATTTTTTGGAATTGACCTAAAAACAGCTCAATTTTAAGCTTTTTCAAAACTGTGTTGGTTAAACTTATATATTTATCACAGCGATAAGTTTCTACATGCATCTTGATTACCTAATTTCTAACCCAAATAACTAACCTTTCAATTCATGAATAAAAGAGAGTTCCTAAAAAATGCAGCCGCTTTATCTTCACTTGCCATGATACCTGCTGAATCATGGTCATTTTCTGCCGACAAACGTCTAAGAACTGCGCATATTGGTTTAGGTGGAATGGGCCAGGCGGATCTGGCGTCCATATCTTCTCATAGCAATGTGGATGTGGTTGCCCTTTGCGATGTTGATTCCAATGTTTTGGCGGAGGTGAAAGCCAAATTTCCGAATGCAAAAACGTACAAGGATTACCGCGTGATGCTTAAAGAAATGAGCAAGGATATTGATGCTGTGATAGTGTCTACGCCGGATCACACCCACGCGCCGGCATCGATCATGGCTATGGAAATGAATAAACCTGTTTATTGCCAAAAGCCACTCACGCATTACGTAAAAGAAGCAAGGGCGATGGATAAAATGGCCAAAGACAAAAAACTGGTAACCCAGATGGGTATTCAGGTGCATTCATTTTATGACTACAAACTGGCCACTTTGCTGATCCAATCCGGAATTGTTGGGAAAGTACATACCGTAAGAGCCTGGTCGCCCAAAAACTGGGGTTACAATGGCCCCGTTCCGGAAACCAGCGATCCCGTACCAGCCAACCTGGACTGGAATTTGTGGCAGGGTACTTCGGCAGAAAGACCTTACAAAGACGGTTTCTACCATCCGGGCAACTGGCGCAAGCTTGTTGATTATGGCTGTGCTACGTTGGGTGATATGGGTGTGCATATTTTTGATACGCCATACAACGCTTTGCAACTGGATGTACCTAGAACGATCACCAACAATTGCAGAAAACCGAACGGATTTGGATACCCTGAAAAAAACATGGTTACCTATGAATTTCCGGGCACAAAATATACCGCAGATACCCTCAAATGGGTTTGGTATGATGGCGTGGGCGCAGACAAACAACGCGAAGATCTGATGCTTCCGGACGGAGCTGATCTGCACGACCAGGGAGCTATGTTCATTGGAGAAAAAGGAAGATTGTATCTGCCGCATTTCCAGGTAATGCCAAAACTGATCGTTGACGGTGCCTATAAGGAAATTGATATCACGCCATTTAAATTGAGCGAACCTGTTCGTGAGTATAGCTCGGAAGTACACAAACATTACCACGAATTTGTGGATGCCTGTTTGGGCAAAGCGACATGCAGCGCGCCTTTCTCTTATGCTTCCCGCCTTACGGAAACTATTTTGCTGGGCGTAATCGCCGGCCGTTTCCCGAATAAAACATTACACTGGGACGCTAAAAAGGCGCAGTTTGCGGAAGAGGATGCTAACCAATATCTGGGTGGGGTTTATCGGAAGTTTTAGGTTGCCATAGTAAACAAAGATTCGGGTTATTACCTTTTCATGGTTGACCGTTAATTCTGCTTTTTAAATTTTTTTGAGAATCTCCTGCGGGCTTTGGCTTGTGGGAGATTTTTGATGTTATAGACACTACATTCCCCGCTCCCATTTACCACTTAATAAATATTTCCAGGTTTTACATCACTTTTATGCGAACTAATTTGCTACTTGGGGTTACAATCTAACCTTCCATATATATGACAACGTTATGAAAACTGCATTTTGGCTTCTTTGTAGAAATTCTTCCTTAAAAATTCTTTGTAAACGTTAGCTTTTCTTTCTTGGAATAGGTAGCTAGTGGCTGATATGGGCTTGGGGGAGTTTTTGGCTCTTTTGGCGCTTAATTAGAGACAACTTCTTTTTTGCGGGCTTCGAGTTCGTTTATTTATGTTTTTTCATGTAAATATTTAATAAATACAAAATTACGACAGGATTTTCGATTACTTCGTTAACCTTCATCCTGCCTGACACAACCACCTATCAAAGTATAAAATTAATATGCCAAGACTAAAACAAATTATCATAGAAGGTTTCCGCTCAATTTCAGATCAAGTAGTAATCAACTTTCCTGAAAACAAGCCTGTTGTTTTAATTGGCGAAAACAATTCTGGTAAATCAAATATTATTCGTGCAATTGAATTGATGTTCGGCGAATTTCATCCAAAGTACAAGAAGCTTGAAGATTACGACCATTACAAAAGAGACACAAGTAATCAAGTAATAATTGAAGCCACCGTTACAGGCTTTAATGCAAGACTTGGTAGGGCTTCTGAATTTTCTTGTGGTGGTTTTAAGTTTCAAGCACAAAAAGGAAAAGAGAATAATTTTTACGCAATTCAGGCAGAAGACGGAAGAGAGAATATGTATGTAAGTACAAACTTGCGTGAAGAACTTCTTTGCATTGTTGTAAATTCAGAACAAAATTTAAACTTTCAACTTAGCTATTCTTCAAAATACACGTTGTTGTCGAAAGTTACAAAAGCCTTTCACGACAAGCTAACAGACGATAAAGACAGAGTTGAAAAACTAAAAGGATTTTTTGAAAGTATTAAAACCACATTCATGGAAGTGAAGGAGTTTAATGTTTTCAGCGAAAATATGTCTTCAATTGCTAATACAGTTTTGTCTAACATGACCCATGCTTTGGCATTTGATTTTTCGGCATACGACCCAAGTAACTACTTTAAAACTTTACGTGTCCACCCTACCGAAGATGGCGAAACAAGAGCCTACGAAGAATTAGGAACAGGACAGCAACAAATTTTGGCTTTGTCTTTTGCTCATGCTTACGCTAAATCATTTTTAGGTCAAGGCTTGTTATTTATTCTTGACGAACCCGAAGCCCATTTGCATCCTTTGGCTCAAAAATGGTTAGCAAAAAAGATGTTTAAAATGGCAGAAGATGGTTTGCAAATCATCTTAACAACACACAGCCCTTATTTTGTGGACTTGAATTATATTGAAGGTATTAATCTCATTCGCAAAGATTCCGAAACTACTTTAAACATAAACCAAAACGCTACTACATTATATAATCATTGCCTTAAAACTGCATCCAATCCACACAAGACAAAGGAAGAAACCATTGTGCCATTTTATGCAAACAATTCTACATCGCATATTTTATCGGGTTTTTTCGCAAATAAAATTGTCCTTGTTGAAGGTCCAACCGAGGAATTGGCTTTGCCAATTTATTTTGAAAAACTTGGTTTTGACCCAACAGAATTTGGAATTGAAATTATAGGAGTTGGCGGTAAAGGTAATCTTGCAAAATGGTGGCGACTTTTTACATTATATCAAATACCAACTTTCATTTGCTTTGACAACGACTATAAAAAGGATGATGAAAAAGGTTTTAAACGTAAGGACGCATTAAAAGCAATTGGTATCAAAGACGAAGAACTGGACGGAATTTTAGGAAATGACACTTGGGCAATATCTGACAGTTTCTGTGTATTCGGGACAGATTTTGAAACAACAATGAGAGCTTCGTTTGCAGACTATGCCGACATTGAAAAACAAACAATTGAAACACTTGGTAGCAGTTCAAAAAACTTAATAGCAAGGGAGACAGCTAAACTAATCAACCTGCATGACGACAGCGAAGGCAAAACTCAAATGACAGGTTTAATTGGACGCATTAAGAAATTAACTTTATAAATTTGAAAAGGGCGAACGGCTAACATCGGTTTGGCAATAGTGGGGCTTACGTGCATAATTCAACAGCAGTAATTCTATTGTAATTTTGTGCAAAACTGAGCTTTTGTTCTTCGATTTCCACACCATCGCAAAGCCGAAAAACGTTAGTCGATATTAAAAATGGCACGAAGAAGATTATACATACCAGATGAAGTTAAGCAAGACATCCAAAAGCACTTAACTGAAAAGTACACTTTGGCACTTGAAGGTTTTTTATCTGCAAGTGAAGAAGAAGATGCCTTAACAGGTGACTTGGGTGCGACACTTAGAATTAAAAACCAAAAGGTATTTGTACAAAATAGCCAAATAGAAAAACCCGGTGAATGGACATGGAGTATAAACTATCATAAGTTCAGAGGTCGAGGTCCAGGAGCGACAGAAAATAAATTAGGGGCAGATGGAATACTTGAGCTTACTTTAAAAATTGGCTCCCGAGTTGAGAAGAAATCATTGATGTTTCAATCAAAAATTAATTGGACGGATGACCCCAATTTAATTAAAGAGACAATCAAATTAACTACATGGCGTGAGGCTGCGTTTATCTTAAATTTTACCTCAAAAGAGTTTGAAGCTATTGACATTGATAGTGTTATTGCTTCCAGAGGAAAACGCAATAATACTCTTATAACTACACCCCTTGATAAATATATAGGGACAACTTTTCTCGACTGCATTGTTGGCGACGTAGACCTTAAATATGATGCGGTTTCACGAAAATTAATATGGAGGACTACAACAGGTCAAGTCGTGGCAACTAAATTTTCTATTCCTCATAAAATTGCTATACAAATAACTGCTCCAAATGTAACATATGGACATAACTTAAAATACGATCAGGAAATACTAAACGACAAAATTCATGATTACAGGATGGATGCATCCGAAGAAGAAATGCTTTCACTACAAGAAAATTACAATACTTGGGAATTACGAAAAGCAAGAGCAAAAAAAGCTTTAATTTATCACTCTGACTCACACAGTTTTGGAGATGCCTTGTTAGACGAATTGATGAAAAGGAGAATGCAAGAAATTAATGCAGCACATGACAAATTAAAACAAAAAGTAAAAAAATGACATCGCCTAACACACGAACTGTTTTGTGCAAGCAGGGCTTGAAGGTCAACCGTGACCTATGTCTTCACAGGACCATTGCCAAACCCAATCTCAGACGACATTAAAAATCTAAAAATACGCACCATAGCGAGTCAAAATTTCAAGTTCATCCCAGCCAGATTTGTAAAATTCAGCGTATGACCAACGATAATTTCAGGATAAGACACCAGATTCCTTCGCTCATGCAGGGGATTATTAAGTCAACCGTAGTCTGGCCTTCATAGAATCATTAAAAAAAGTCAACTCCCTCCCACGACCCATCCTGCCCACTCACCAAAATCCCCACCCGTTTCCTTCAAATCATTTAGAAATTTGGCACAGCTGAAAAACATTCATGCCAAATTCTCATAACCAAGGAAAACCGCCGACTCTATTTCAGGAATAACTCAAAAAGACTTCCTATCCCCTGCCGAGGCAACTACACCGTGCACTTCAATAAAAGATTTTTGCATCGTCTATCGCCGTTGCTGATGTATCTATGTATCAATGGCGGCGCTGCTCTGTCTTATCAACAAACCTGTTCTCCCATTTTCATAATCCAATAAGCGGTCAAACCTGCTAACCAACTTTCCAGCGACCAAAACTGCCTGTTCAACGAATTTCACCACGCACAAACTGCCCAGGCCGTTAACTTCACTTCATCAAAAATAACAGAACTATAACTAAGCATACCTAATCTAAAACATCATGGAAAACACGACCATTTTCGAAAACGCAGTTGTTGATTACGCCGTAGACACGCATTTGGACCGTCAGGTAAAAGACTTTTTGAAAGTGCTTAATTCCGGAGGAGCACCTGTGGAAAGCTTGTCGAAAGAAGATGCACGGCAGGTGCTGATCGGTGCGCAGGCATCTGTGGACGTTGACCTTTCCGGTATCGAAGTTTCTGAAAAAACAATTGTATCGGAAGGACTGGAAGTGAGCCTGAACATTGTCCGGCCGGCCGGTGTGAGCGGGATTTTGCCTGTTTTCATTTTTGTTCATGGCGGTGGCTGGATACTGGGCGATTTCCCGACGCATAAAAGGCTGGTCCGCGACCTCGTTGTTGAATCAGGCGCTGTGGCGGTATTTGTCAATTACACACCATCACCGGAAGCGCAATACCCGGTAGCGATCAACCAGATCTATGCGGCAACACAGTGGGTGGCCGAAAATGGAAGTGAAATTGAGGTCGACGGAAACCATTTGGCTATTGTCGGCAACAGTGTGGGTGGCAATATGAGCACAGTAACCACCCTGATGGCAAAAGAAAAAGGCGGCCCGAAAATCAGTCTGCAAGTATTGATGTGGCCTGTTACCGACGCTGGTTTTGATTATGAATCTTATGCACTTTATGGTGCGCAACGTTTTTTAACCACGCCTTTGATGCAATGGATGTTTGACCAATACACCACAGATCCGGCAGAACGTGCGCAAAAACTGGTATCGCCTTTGCAGGCTTCTCTGGAAGAGCTGAGCGATTTGCCTCCAACGTTGATACAGGTGGCGGAAAATGACATTCTGAGAGATCAGGGAGAAGCTTATGGACGCCGATTGAACGAGGCAGGCGTAACGGTAACAACCATCCGTTACAATGGAATGATCCACGATTTTGGCTTGCTGAATGCGCTGGCCACTGTGCCGCCTGTCCGTTCGCTAATTGTACACGCGGCTGCGGAGCTTAAAAAATATCTGTTTGTTTAGTAACTCTTAATACGAAGTAAACCCGACATGTTATTGCAAGTGATTGCGATAAACATGTCGGGTTTCTTGATTTGGATGGGGCCTAGATAATGCAACATCTGTTTAGTCCTTACTTTGCAACCAGGGTTTAAATACCTTAATAACCTGTGGCATCACGACCCAGGTGAGCAGCGTAACCATGCTCGCTGCGATGATGAGTAGGCGGAGCATCACCGGCAGCGGCTGAACAAAAGGGCCGATGGTGAGGGATAAAAACAGGCTGGTCGGGAAAACACCGCATAGGGTGGCAATGGCCATTTTCCAGCGCGGAGGCGGCGTGGGCGACCGGAACCATGCTTCCAACCCGCTCAGCTGACGGTAATTTGGCTCTTCGGTGAGTGTGGAGGCATAGGCTTCCCAGTCTTTGAAAAGCTGTGAATTGTAAAATGCGTCGCGTTCAGCTTCGTCGGCGAAAGTTCTGAGAATACCAATTTCCTGGCTGTCTGTTCCGGGTAAGGGCGATATCATCCCGGCTCCCTGCACGCCCCCATGCAGAAATGACTCACCAAGAAAATGGCGGAGTGCTTCCTTGAATTCCTGTTCTTTTCCCGGTAAAACCTTGCGGGTTATCGCTACGTGTATAGGCATGAGTTCAGATTTAAATTTTTTGTCAGGTTGTCAGTTTGCTGAAAACCTGTTTTGCTTCCAGGACAGCGTGGTTGCAAATATCTTGAACGGTATAAATACAATTTTGCAAATCATCAGAGCCAGCATCTGATTCTTCCAGTTTATCCAGATGGTTTTCTAAAACGGGAGTCAGCCCCATAATGCCGATACTTGTTTTCATATTATGCGCAATATTGCTCAATTTGGCTAAATCCTGCTGATCCAGAGCCTTTTGAAGATTATCAAGATCTTTCGGAATACAATCAATAAACTGGCCGATGACAATTTTTTCATAATCAACATTGCCGCGGCTGATCTCCTTCATCCCTCGAAGATCAATATACTGGTGTCCTGTTGTGTTTCCCATCCGATTTTCAGATTGAACAGGATTATTGATACCAGGCACAAATTTGCGGATCATTTCGAAAAGATCCCTTTCGTTGATTGGCTTGGAAATGTATTCGTTCATACTGTGGCTCAGGGATTTTTCCCTTTCGCCAGCCATGGCATGAGCCGTCATGGCGATGATCGGCAATTGCAAACCTAGATCCTCCCGAATAATTTCCGCGGCCGTATAACCATCCATTTCCGGCATCTGAATATCCATCAAAACCAGATCATAATGTTTTTGTTTCAAATAATCTATGGCTGATGCCCCGCTGGAAACGATGTCAAATGAGGTATTCCACTGGGTCAGCAGATGTTTCATCAGGCTTTGGTTCATTATATTATCATCCACAACCAGAATTTTCACGGACCCGTCCATGCTGTTTTTAAGGCTGTTCAGATCCGGTGTTGGCGACACAGTAATTTGTTCCGGGGCAATTTGATAAGGAATAAAAAATGTAAAGGATGTTCCCTTTCCTGCTTCACTTTTCACTTCGATTTCGCCGTTTTGCAGCGTGATCAGGTTTTTGACAATGGACAAACCTAGTCCCGTTCCGCCATAATTCCGGGTGATAGAATCTTCCGCCTGACTGAACCGCTCAAAAATACTTTCCAGTTTTTCCTTACCAATCCCGATTCCGCGGTCGGATACCGTGAAGCCGAGATGGATCCTATCTTCTGAAAATTCCCTGGCCTGCACATCCACTAAAATCACGCCCTTCTCACTGAATTTCAAAGCGTTACCAATCAGATTCACCAGGATTTGCGTCAGCCGTGTGGCGTCACCGATAAGCGTGTCCGGTATATCTGCATCGATCCGGCTGGTTAAAGTCAGACCCTTTTCTTTGACTCTTTCACCAAATAGTGTCTCGATAGAATGAATCAGTCCCCGCACGCTGAAAGGGTTCACAACAATGCGCATCATCCCCGCTTCGATTTTGGAAAGATCGAGGATATCATTAATAATCGCCAGCAGATTTTCTCCGGCCGACTGAATCGAATTCACAAACTCAGTGCTGTCGGCATCCAGTTTTTTTCTTTTCAAAAGATTGGTAAAACCTAGTATCGAATTGAGCGGCGTCCGTATTTCATGGCTCATGTTGGCCAGGAAATTTTCCTTAATCTGCAAGGCCTCTCTTGCGGTTTTTTCAGATATATCGAGTTTTGAAATCAGCTCGTTCTGTTTTCGGAACTGGCTGATAATAAACCAGCAGCCACCCGCGAAGCTGATGAGCAGCAGCGTAATGTAAATATTCCCAAATAGCCGCGCTTTTCTTCCCCCCTCTCCGATACGTTCACTCAGGGCCCGCATCGTTTTTTGCCGGCTGTCATAAATCTGATGCGTCGCAACCATGATCTCATTTGAAATCATTCTGGCCCGCGGATTGGCGATCAGACTGGTATCGTTCATTTCGCCGGTCCTGAGAAACCTGGCCATTAAATGATGTTTGATGCGTATCTTTTCACTGGCAAGCACTTCCAGCCTGTCCAGATATTGCATCGTTTTGGCATCATGATTTCGCGATTTCAGCGTATCAAGAAACCCGTTCACCTCAATTATTTTCTGGTCTACACCTTCCAGGTGCGAAGTATCACCCGTGGCAATGGCCGCACGGATACGGCTTTCCACACCCAGCAAATCCCGGTCTATGGTGCGCAGATGGTTGCTGATGACCAGTTCCCTGAGCAGCTGATCATTTCCGTTTTGCAGGGAGGTCAGGTTTTCAGAGGAATTATATCTTACGACCATCAAAACCACCGCAGCGGCGATAAATGCAGACAGGATATAATAAACAAAATATTTGTTGGCCATATTCATGTTGATAAAGGCAATGTTCTGCAACAAAATAGCTCCGAAAAGATGAAACTACATACCGCAAATCGCCGAACAGGCAAAATCAGTCGCCGAAAATTCGGACAACAGAAGATCAGAAAATATTGATCCGTGTATTGAGTGTTTTGCGGTAAGCATCAGCCACCGGCACATATTTCCCGCCTACCACCAATCCGCCTTCCTGAAATGTATCAATTTTGCTCACAGCCACAATGTAAGACCGGTGGACCCGTATAAATTTTGCAGCTGGAAGCCTTTCCTCTGCCGATTTTAATGTCCCGTGTATGGCGTAAAAAGTCTGGGTGGTGTAAAATTTGACATAATCTCCCATGGCTTCTGCATACAAAATATCATCAAATTTCAGCCTGCGCATGACATTGGAATCCCGGATAAAAATGAACTCATCATTGATCTGCTGAATCTTGTCATTCTTACTGGCCAATATCTCGCGCGCCTTTCCGACAGCCTGTAAAAACCTGGCAGGTGTGAAGGGTTTTATCAGATAATCAGCCACGTTCAACTCGAAGGCTTCCACGGCATACTCCTTTTTTGATGTTGTAAAAATAATAACCATCCCATTATTATTCAGGGTTCTGGTTAGTTCAAGTCCGGTCATTTCTGGCATTTCAATATCCAGAAACAAAATATCCACCTGGTTATTTTGAAGATATTGATAAGCCTCCATGGCATCACAGCATTCACCGACCACAGTCAGATCGGAAACATGCGTAGCCAGCTGGCTCAGCGTCGCACGCGCAATCAGGTTGTCATCAACAATTAAACATTTCATCGAGTCGGGCGAGTAGCTTTTATCAGATTATTTGATCCAATAAGTTAGATTATGAAAGCTAAGTTATCAAATTTGGAACAAAACGCCCGACATCCGAACAGGAATCATAACGCAAACCTGAATACACCAAAAAAACCGCTGGAAAGTACAGCGGTTTCGTGGTAAAATTGTTGATGTAAAGATTGGTCTTTTTGTTGTATAACTGCGATTCAGGAATCCAGATATTACCCGGCTTCAATCAAGATCCGGTAATGGAAAGTCTATCGCAACCGGCGTTAAAGCGTAAAGATAATTTGAGAAAATCCAGAGCGATACAAGGCCCGCAAGTTCGACAGCACCAGACTCCTGAAATCCAGCCATATAAAACCGTAGTTGTAAAGATTCTTCCGGATGTCCCTGGCTTTCCACCATGGATTTAGCCAGTTTCACAATCGCATTTAACTTGCGGTCTTTAACCTGATCCAGCCTGATTGCTTTGATTTCATCCCTGGTTAATCCTGTTTTTAATGCTTCTGCCGTATGCCAGGCCAGGCAATACTGACAATCATTAACCTGAGAAACGATGATGGCGATAGCTTCGCGCTCCTTACGGGTAAAGACCCCGCGGCTGAGTGCTTCGTCCAGTGCCATGAAACCTTCCAGGGCCGCGGGAGAATAACCCATCACTGCATAAAGCGCCGGAAGTCTGCCCAGACTGCTTTTCAGGTTTTGAAATGAACGCTGCACACCAGGCGTTAGCTGGTAGCTGAGAGGTAAATCAAAAGGTTTCATAACATAGGACGGTCAATTGTGAATCAGGCGAAATGTGCGCGCAACATCCACGCCATTTCTTCATGTTTCTCCAAAAGACCGGTAATAAAATCACTGGTTCCCGCGTCATGATATTCGTTTGCAAAAGGATTAATGTTTCCACGAATGAAGGCTATGATACTTTCGTGGTCTTCAAGTAGTTCTTTCAAAAATCCGTTGCTGTCATTTTTATTTGCCGTTGCTTCGGTCAGGTGGGTCAGTTTTAAAAGTTGCGTTAACGTCGCTGGTGCATAGTGCCCGATCTTGCGTATACGTTCTGCTACGCTATCCATCACATCATCAAGCTGCTGATACTGACTTTCGAAAAACAAATGCATGGCATGAAAGTCTGCACCCTCTACATTCCAGTGTGCATTCCGGGTTTTGGTATACAATACAAATTCATCAGCCAGCAATTTGGCAAGCTGAGCTGCAACAGCACTTTTGTTTTCTTCGGAGATTCCAATGTTCGCTTTCATGATCCAATCGTTTTAGGTATATTTTTAAATTCTGTTTGATGATTTAAAAGTATGCGATCACGAATTGAATCAACGCCATTTTTCGGTGAAAAGGCAAATGTGGTCGACGGAAAACGATTTGGAATGCTTAAAACTGAAAAGCGAAAACATCAAGTACAAAATATTTTACTGAAGTATCAGGATTTACTTTCCCAGCCAATCCTTGAATTCCGCCAATCTTCTGGTACTTACAAAAACCTCGTGGCGTGAAACCGGTAATAAATCCAGCTTTAATTTTCCGGCAGAATAAGCGTGAATCGCATGAATAGCAGTTCTGGCTATAATGAATTGTCTGTTTACTCTGAAAAAATGATCAGGGTTTAATAATGGCATCATCTGATCAAGACTTTGTTCAAACGGCAGAAGCTGTCCCGTTTTTGTCATCAGGAATGTCCCTTTTTCTTCGGAATAAAAGTAACCGATGTTAGTAGCTTCGATACTATGAATTTTAGTACCAATATTGATCATAAAACGCTCTTTAAAAGCAGGCACTTTTGGTTTTTGTATCAAGGCCAGAAGCGCGGATAAATCAGGCGTTACTTGCTGGTTACGAAGATTTTTAAATTTTTCAATGGCAGCTGTCAATTCGTCAAATTCAATCGGTTTCAGCAGGTAATCAATACTGTTCACCTTGAAAGCTTTCAGCATATATTCATCATAGGCCGTTGTGAAAATAACCGGAACGGTCAGTTGGATCTGTTCGAAAACGCTGAATACCAACCCGTCTTCCAAGTGAATATCCATGAAAACCAGATCCGGCTTGGCATTCTGGTTAAACCATGCGACAGCCGTTTTTATGGATGGCAGCTGAACAAGAATTTGTACTGACGGATCATATTTTTTCAATAATCTTTCCAGTTGCCTTGCCGTGCGGTCTTCATCTTCAATGATGACAATGTTCATGATAACAAAGGGATTTTAACAGTAAAAAAATCATTCTGATGTCCTGAAAGTACTTTCTGATCTGTAAAGAGCGCATAACGGTTAATGATATTAGGCAGGCCAATCCCTGTTGAGGTTTCGGGCTGTTCGCGTGGCTGCCAGGTATTTTGTATGACCAGAAATTCAGCTTCCCTGAACAAATGCACTTTCAAAGGCTCCTGTACAGACATCCGGTTATGTTTAACTGCATTTTCGACCAGTAATTGCAAAGTAAGTGGTGGAATCTGATACCGTTTCTGATCAGCTGCACTGATATCAACAAGTATTTCAAATTTATTTTCAAAACGGATCTGAAGCAAAAATGTATACGCTTTTATAAATTCCAGCTCGGTTTCCAGTGACACAAGTTCATGATCGCGCTGTTCAAGAATGTAGCGATATACCTTGGAAAGCTGTTTGACAAATTTTTCTGATAAGTCTGCATCCTCATGGACCATGGAAGTAAGAATACTCAGACTATTGAATAAAAAATGCGGGCTGATCTGGCTTTTTAAAGCCTCAAACTGACTTAAAGCAGCCTCTTTTTCTGATCTTTCTGCCCGAATCTGCACATCTTTCAACTGCTGGTAGGATCGGGACATGATAATCAGGTAAAATGCCGAAAGCATGATTACCTGGTTAAATACGGTATTCGTCCGGTGCATATAGGTTAGAACCTCTGGCGTAAACAAGGCGTGAGGCCCAATAAAAGACTGCGTGGCTTTGCCCTGGAAAATAAAACTCAGAATGGTATACAAAGTCCACTGAAAAGCTTTGGAGTAGAGCAAGGAAAGCGTAAGCGAAATGACCATGGTCAAAATCAACGCAAGCCAGTTAAAATCAAGCAAAAAATCTTCGCCATAACGCTGGTGAAGTTTCGTCTGAACCCAGTCGGTGGCGGTGATACAGACAAAATAAAAACACAGTACAACGGTTTCAAAGAGAAGAATAAAAGGCAGAATTTCTACGATCTTGCCGGGAGTTCTGAATGATTCAGGCAGGTTTACGTATAACATCAAAGGAGAATACAAAATCAGCAGGCGGATTGCCACCTGCCATTTTTGTCTGAAACTTAGATTCGCTGCCATGAACTGTTTTATGATGAAAGCCCCGCTGTGTAATTAATTACTGATCACCAAAATGTTGTTGTTCCAAATCAATAATCATTATTGAAAAGTGACCACCTGCTGACTTGTAGTTTCAGTAATGTCAATCGTTTTTACGGTTTGCTCATCCCCCACAGAAAGTGACAACTGGTACAAACCATTTTCAAGGTGAGAAACATCAAAAACCTGTTTAATTCCATGGCTCAGATTAACACGACTTGAATACAGTAAATGACCCTCACTGTCCATTAATTCAAGTCTTGCTTTTGCATTCATAGGCGCGATAACCAGTTTCACCTTTTCATTCTCTACAACCGAGGTTTTCGCTGACAATTTTGAATCGTTGTTGGTATTTGCAAACGATGCTGAACCGGCTACCAGTCCTAACACCAATAAAAGGATTTTTTTCATGATTTGTCTATTTGTTTTTGTTTGATAGGACAAATCTAGAACCGATCGTAAACCTCTGAAAATTAATCCTTACGAGGGTAGAAAACAGGCTGACGGGCGTATGCTTTTGCAGGATGAGCGAGGGAATCCATTTGCGCCTAGATTCTTGATAACTCAGACATTATTTTTATTAATTCTCCCAATAACGCTGTGACAGGAACTTCCAGCTGATTCGTTAAAGCAGCGGCCTTGGCGATGGCAAAATTTAGTGTATCAATCTCCGTTTCCCGTTTGTTTAAAATGTCCTGATAAGTTGATATTTTCTGTCCGTCAGACATTTTGCTGATAGAAAGTACATTTTGCAAAACTTCTTCTTGTGTCAAATCAATTCCATTTTCCCGTGCCACAGCCAGACATTCGCTGATGACTGTTTTGGCGATTTGCAGCACTGCCTCATTACGTAGAAATACACCGTTATCTGTTTCCAGGAGAGGACAAATCGAATTAAAAACACAGTTACTGATTACCTTTTTCCAGATAACATTTTGTATATCCGCTTCTGACCGGAAGGAAAAAATGTCTGTATTCAACGTCTCAACTATGTTGTCAAGTGTTTTTTCAGAGCCTTTGATCACGCCAACCGGCGATGGAGCAACCAGCTTAAACCTTACTCTGTTATCTGAAAGTGACTGACTGGTTGCCAACAGTACGCAACGGTATAACTCAGAATAATGCTGATCGATAAAACAGTTTTCAATATGCAGACCATTTTGCAGAAACACAATTGGAGAATGGTTAGCTTTTGATTTGAGTTTATCCGAAAGCGCCGGATTTCCGAATGATTTATTGGTCAGCAATATTATTCCGTCAAGTTTTTGATAGTTGCTGATTGAGCTGATCAATATTTCGGCTTCAAGTATTTCGCCTCCGGTTTCAACCTGAATATTCTCTGAGTAAACAGATTCATTATCAACCGTTCCGCGGAGTATGGTAACGTTTTTACCATTAACTGTAAGCGCAACCGCCAATGCTTTCGCAATTACACCGTTTCCTATGATGAATATATTTTTGTTATCCTTTTCTTCGCCTATTATCAAAGGTTCCATACGCCAATATCATTTGCTTGTCGTGGTATCAGATAAATTCTTCTTTATGTAATTTATGTTTTGATAATAACTCGCAGGAAACATTCCGACTGTATTTGCTTCGGCCATTAGTTTGGACAAGGTATTGAATAATTTCAGCAGTTCTCCATGCAAAGCCGGTGGAATGAAATTGATGTATTCAGTTGCCGAACCATCACTTTTGTAAATGGCCAGGCAATATTTATATCCGTCATATTTTCCATTTGTTGACGAATGCAGATTCGATGTATCAAGCTTTGAAAAATTGAGCCCATTTATAAGTTGAATTGTTGAATCCGGCAAATTGTCGACGTAATACTTCTGGTCTTTTTCTAATCCATCCCTGCGTATCATTTCACATTTTCCAAGAGAATCAATTTGCCAAAATGATGACACATAAAAATCCTTCCTTTTTGGAACAGAATCATTTTCCAGATAGGCATAGGCAGTCAGGGCAATTCTTTTATAATGCACAGGAAATGGACTTTCCGGTTTTTGATTACAGGAGATCAAAATTGAAGCGAAAAGAAGAAAAAGGTATGTAGTTTTTAAATTCATATAAGGGGTATTGAAATCAGTAATATCTCATCAGTCCAAAGATATTTGAATTAATTTTACTACAAACGTATAAGCTTCGTGCATTGCTTAATTTCCTGGTCTAATTAAGTAGAAACAAAAGTTCAGCATTTTTGCAAAAATCCATTCAATTCAACAGATTCCAGGGGAAATTCTTCTTATTTATCAACTCTTCCGTCTTTTTAGTTTTTAATTTTTCAAAAAGTTATCCGCGTCAATAATCTCAAACAGAGCAATTTGAATATAAGCTTTAAAATAACTCAAAAAATAATTCACCGCCATATTTGGATTGAATGATTAAAATACTACTTTTGCACCACGATATCAGTGATAGGCATTACAAAATGTTAACACAAAATATTCGGTAATGTAAAAGTTACCAGTTCGTCAAAAGTTTGATTCACGCCGGTCCGGAGATTTTAAAAATTCAAAATATTCCAGCGGAGTAAGAAAAAGTAGATGGCAGTCACTTTTTTTCAACATTGCCAAACGATTCCGTAGCTCAGCTGGTAGAGCAATACACTTTTAATGTATGGGTCCTGGGTTCGAATCCCAGCGGGATCACCAGAAGTCAAATCTTCATTGGTTTGGCTTTTTTTATTTTAGAATAATAAAGCAATATACTTTTAATGTATGGATCCTGGCCGGGTTCGCGATCGAATTCGAATCCCAGCGGGATCACCAGAAAGTCAAATCTTAATTGGTTTGGCTTTTTTGTTTTAAAATAATAACAAAGCAATACACTTTTAATGTATGGATCCTGGCCGGGTTCGCGATCGAATTCGAACCCCAGCGGGATCACCTGATGGGACAAATCTGAAAATAACAGATTTGTCCCTTTTTTATTTCCATTTAACTCGCTGTTTTTCTGATAGATAAGATTGAGCACTTCATTAATTCGAGTGGTTCGATGTTGCACACCATCAAAAGTGAGTTTTTCCGGGAAGATCGAACCAAGAATCTTTCGTTTTTCTTCAATATTGCCGTTTTCATAAAGTAAATCCAGTCCTGAAAGGTTTTTTAATGCTTTTTCAAGAAGAACTCCAATTTCCTTATCCCTGCCTTGCAGACTGTTAAGTTTCTTTTCCAGCTCCTCGGTTTTGCTGGCTGATTGCTCTTTGATCATCTTAAAGTCTGATTCTTCCAAATCGCCGTCAACCTTCATAATTCTGGCTCTTTGCATGCGAATGCTGATACTATCCAGTTCAGAAAGTATCTGTTTGCGCTCAGTTTCCTGGTGTTTTACTTTCTGCTTGAAGTCGTCCATGATGGCCTGGGTGAATATTTCTATCCTACCAGGTCTAGGAATCAATTCCCTGAGCTCATGCAATAATCTTTCGTTTGCTAGTTGGGCTTTAAACCGCACCTTACAGGCCGCCGAGCAATGGTAATAGTAATAATACCCTCCATTTCCTCTGGAGGCACTTCCGGTGAGCATTCTGCTGCACTTTGGGCATTTCAAAAACCCACGCAAAGGCAAGTCATCCAGTGAACGAACTTTGGGCTTTTGATTAGGATTACGTTTTCTACCGTCGAGTGACTGCTGCGCACTGTCAAAGATCGATTCCGAGATAATTGTTTCATGAGCACCCTTTACAAAAAAGCCAGCCTCATCTTTGTAGGGAGGAATAAATATTTTACCGCAATAGACGGGGTTACGGATCGCGACCCAGAAGTTATTTTTACTACTTCGTAGTCCCTTGTGTCTGGCCATCTTCCAAATCTGCTCGGTGTTATAAGTTCCGGCAGCAATTTGTTTGAAGACTTCTACCATAATTGGCGCATTAACAGGATGTGGTGCAATATGCTTTTTCCCTTCTGGTGTTACTCTATTGATGTAACCAATGGGTGCTGTGGCCATCCAGCGGCCTTCTTTTTTAGCACGCCTCATTCCATGAAATACATTCAATGCCCGGCGGTCATTCTCTACTTCGGGTGCCGCCAGGTAAACTGCCAACATCATTTTGTTCTCAGGGATAGATAAGTCCAAAGGCTGTTCAATTGCCTGTGGTTCCGCTCCCAATTTGCCTAGCAGACTGATCATCTGATAGGCATCACCTGTATTGCGGCTAAAACGGTCCCATTTTGTAAACAGAACCAATCGTGGCTGCCGTGATTTTCTCAGATGTGCAAGGAGGCGTCTCCATGCGGGACGTTCAAAAGTTTTGGCCGAGTAATCTTCAATTACAATTTCGTCGATATCGATGGATTGCGATTGACAGTGCCGCCTGAGCCTTTCTTCCTGATCTCTTTGGGAGTAACCTTTGTCAGCCTGCTCATCGGTACTGACCCGGATATATAAACATGCCTTTCTCATCTTAAAAAAATCGATTAATGAAGTAATAATTATTCGACTCTAAATCAGCAGCTTTAAAAAAAGCTAACTTTTGGTATTCCTAAGATACTGATTTACTGCGATTCCGGCAAGTAAATTCACCATTTCTAACATCTTTTTTGCCTGTTGGACGGTGATAATTTCATGATGTCTTGCCAATATTTTAACAACCCTCTCCGGTGTCATTCCTTTGCTTTCCTTATGCTCCTCTTCCATATCCCACTGTCTTTAAAGTTAAACAAGCCGGAAAACTAGGAAAAGGGAGTTTATTGACCGTTCCATAAGATCCCGTCGGAATGAAAAGAATCTTTTTTATTGTAACGCAGATGGAATTAATGCTATTTATCTTCAAAGAGCCTGAAAGTGTATGACTTATCAGGCTCTTTGAAGGATAATTCAATAGTCGGCGAAAACATGACCATCATATTCACTATACCCTTCCAGAAATAAGTCCCTTGAAAAGGCTTCGTAATCAAAATACCTTACAAGTATGTCAGGAGCATTTATCAGCATTCCTGTCTCTTCGATATATTGATATGTAAATTCAAGCTTAGGGTCTTTCATCGATCCTGAAAAGGTCCCTTGATAAGATTCTTCAAATCCTTGTAGCGTTTCTTCTAAATCATTTCCGTTTGAAGGCCATGATACGATGCTGGAACAGTAAATCTCAAATGCTTCTGCGCGTTCCAGGTTCATTTCATCAGTCAGTTCAAAGTACTTGAATGTCTCCGAATGCAGACTGCATTCGGAAATTAAAAAATCCGGAATGTATTCCCAATCCAGGAACATTAACTCTGGCCGGCAGCCGTCGCTGAGAAATTCGTTTCGGTGGTATTCATAGCAGTCTTTGTAAAACTCTTCATTATCAGAATAGTCTGAAAGATCAAACCATTTTCCAAAGAGCGATCCGTCATTATACTGTCCGTAAGTTCCCACATAAATTTTTGGAGTGTTTTCAAGATTTTTCATGATTTGAAAGTCTTTAAAGTAGCTTAGCCCGGCGTTGTGCTCAGAGCAATCGCTATCTCCACTCAAAGAAAAAATGACGGGATTTACCCCTTGGCTGCAAGGGTAGCCCGCGGTTTAAGGAGCGGCATTAAGCCGGGGGCGCCAAGCCGCGGTAAATAGCGGACTACCCTTGAAGCCGTCATTTTTTGCTTTGTAACTTTCGTTGCACTGACTGACAACCTGTGCGGTTGGTACTTGAATTAAGCTTCAAAAATTAACTACTTATATGGCTACCAGGGCCGCCATTAGCTAAAATAAAAGCTGGCGCTGTGGCCGCTGGGCAATATTGCCATTGGATCGGTTAGCCAAACTGGCGTAGGCAGTTAAAGTATATTCAAATCGTGAATGCAGCACAAGATTCAAGCATTAAAATTCTACCATTTGAAAAGCTAAGCTGGCTGGCAATGGCAAGAAACAAATTGATATGAGCTCTAGGGCAGATCTGGCCAGAATGTTCTCTTGGTTATGTTTACCCGTCTTCGCACGTTTTAGACATTCTGAAAAACGCTTAAATCAGTTTTCATAGCCTTCGCATTACCTCGCATAGTATTCACACCATTAGCTTTTTAAGAATAGGTTATGATCATACCTTGGTCTCATGAATATAATAGAGACTAACTCATTGAAGTACGATTTCGGAGGTAAACCTGTTCTGAACGGAATTGATCTTGCGGTTCAGCAGGGAAGCATATTCGGCTTTCTGGGGCCTAACGGCTCAGGTAAAACAACAACAATCAGGGCCTTGCTAGGCCTTGCTCACGTGCCTGAAAAAAGCATTATGCTTTTTGGGAAAGATATACGGACCCACAGGATAGAAATTCTGAGAAATACAGGCTCGCTAATTGAGTATCCTGCATTGTATAATCATCTGAGCGGATACGATAATCTGCACATTTTATGCAATCTTACATCAACGCCAAAAAAAAGAATAGAACAGCTTCTTAGCATTGTTTCGCTTACTGATGATGGAAGTAAAAAAGTAAGCAAATACTCATTGGGGATGAAGCAAAGGCTTGGTATCGCTGCTGCGCTGCTCACCGATCCGGACCTGTTAATTCTGGATGAACCTACAAATGGTCTTGATCCGGCAGGAATCCGTGACATGAGACATTTAATCAAAATGCTCAACCATGACTTTGGTAAAACTATTTTTATTTCAAGCCATCTGCTGTATGAAGTAGAGATGCTGTGCAGCCATCTGGCGATCCTCAATGAAGGGAAGCTGGTATTTCAGGGGAAAACTTCTGAGCTCAGAGACAAATATGCCAAGCTATTAATAGCAGACACCTCAGACAATAGCAAGGCAGCGGGTTTGATCGCACAGCATTTTCCCGTCCGGGTAACTAACGGCTTGCTGGAAATAGCAATCAAGGAAAGAAATGATGCGGCGGTTATTTCAAATACCCTTTTTAGAAACGAACTGGATATCTACAGGCTCGAAACCAAAAGTCAAAATTTAGAAGAACTATTTTTTAATCTTACAGCAAATGATTCAGAGCGTCTTTAATCCAATCATGAGGTTTTATGCAGAACTGCAAAAGCTCAAAAATACATTGGCCATTGTCGTGGCTGTTGCACTCCCGTTATTTATTGCCTTTTTAAGTTTTGTCATATATATTTCAGAAGGGCATAAATTGGTTGTTCCTGGCATAAATCCTTGGAAAGGATACATCTATCATCTGCAAAAATTTTGGGCAGGTTTGCTGTTACCACTGACGATTATTCTTGAAGCGTCGCTCATTAATTCCATTGAGCACTCAAATAACATGTGGAAACAGGTTTATACGCTTCCTGTTTCCAAAAGCTCCGTTTATTTATACAAATTACTGTCATTCATCTTTCTAAACATTCTCACGGCTGTCAGCCTAACGTTATTTGTCCAGCTATTCGGCTATCTTCTCATCCTGATTAAGCCTGAATTTGGTTTTTACGCTCCGAGCTTTTTTGGAGAGAGTCTGATGATGTCATTAAAAATGATGCTGGCATCATCTGCGATTATTGGATTTCAATTTTTTCTCAGTTTCAATTTCCGTTCTTTTATAGTTCCTATGGTCATTGGATTTTGCTTAACCGTGGGAACGGGAATAGCCTCTTCATGGAAATATATAGAGTTCTTACCATATTCATATCCTTCATTGTCAACCAATAGACAGGATGCAGGAATTTGGGATTCGTATGTCAGTATTGCTGTGATCTCATTGGTATTTCTGTCAGCAGCAGGATTTTATGTATCTTCAAAAAGGGAAATAAGCTAAAAGGGTTTTGAAAAAATCGATTCATATCACAATTCATATTTTAGTATGGCTACTGGCCTACCTGATCGCATTTAAAGTTGCCCATGTGCCATTCTTCTATAATCCTGTAACCTGGATAACGGGCATGGTAGGTTTTTACATCAATGTTTATGTTTTTGTTCCTTATTATTTAGGCCGTAATAAATCCTGGTTTCAATATAGCTGTGTGATTGTACTGCTCTTCACAGGCCTTGCCGGCTTGGAATTCTTTTTTGATTACCTGCTAAAACTCGAGCCTGTATTTCTCAGAGGCAGATCACCAAATACGATTGCTGAATCAATCATTTTATTCGGAGCAATCGCTTTCCTGAAAACCATAATTGTGTTACTGCTGTCCAATTTTTTTCAATTTATAAAGGATCTTGTTATTTATAAGAAGGTCAGCACATTCGCCGAAATATCCCTGCACATTCTTATTATCGGGATGTTGTTTTTGCTCAGGATTACGGATTATCCACAATGGACGCCTGAAAATGAACCTCTTTTGTTTCTCTTTAAAGCAGTCTATTCTTTGCTGCTTCTGACGATAAGCCTGTCATTTTTCTACCTTAACGTATTCTGGTTTATACCCCGTTATTTATCCAAGGGCAAATACACATTGTATTTTTCTTTATTGTTATTGCTGATTCCTATATCGATGGTATTGGAATGGGCTATTTATAGCGTCCCGCTATTTACGGCTCAACAAACAGCAGTATTAACAAAAACTATAATTCCCTCGCTGGCATTTAAACTTCTTATACTACTAGCTTCCTTTTTGTACCGGTTTTCAAAAGACTGGTTTAGACATGAAAACCTGCGCAAGCAACTGGAATCAGATAAACTGATTGCTCAGCTGGATCTTTTAAAGTTTCAGGTCCATCCGCATTTTCTGTTCAATACGCTCAATAACATCTATTCCCAGGCTATGCAGGAAAACAGCCCCAAAACGGTTCAGAGTGTCGCCGGTCTGAGTGGTTTAATGCGCTACATGCTGGAAGATTGCAAACAGGATCTTGTGCTGCTTACCAGGGAACTTGAATATATTGAGCAGTATATCAACCTGCAAAAATTAAGAATAGACCGGCAAAATAAAATTACAACTGACTTTAAAATTGATCATTCCTGCGCGCTTTTGATTGCGCCCATGCTACTTATTCCTTTTATCGAAAATGCATTTAAGCACGGAATCAGCACAAGAAGCCCATCCATTATAGAGATGAAAATCGATCTGGTCGCCGATGAACTGGCCTTCTCAGTTCAAAATTCCGTTCATGAGCATAAGGATAGGCCAATCAGCACGGGTCTGGGGCTGGCGAACGTAAGACAAAGACTAACGCACTTATACCCTGATTCTCATACGTTAACGGTTGATCAGAGAGATGGGATATTCAACGTAAATTTAAAAATCAAGCTTTCAGATGGAATGTATAGCAATTGATGATGAGCCACTGGCGCTGGATGTGATAAGGTACCATTCAGAAAAGATTCCGTTTATCAGGTTAAAAAAAGTATTTATCGATGCCTTTAAAGCGCTGGATTACATGCATGATAATGCTGTTGATCTGGTTTTCATGGATATTTCTATGCCTGATATTTCAGGCTTAAATTTAATTAAAAGTCTTCCTGATCCCCCGATGGTTGTGTTTACAACAGCTTACAGCAGCTATGCAGCCGAAAGCTACGAGGTCAGTGCTGTTGACTACCTGGTAAAGCCCATTTTATTCGACAGGTTTTTAACGGCCTGTAATAAGGCCCATGCTGTTTACAAAACCGGAAGGGGAATGTATGATAGCGACAGAGAAAATGTATCCAACTTTGTCATCGTTAAAAGCGGTCATGAATCATTTAAGATCAATTTTGAAATGATTCAATACATTGAGGCTGAAGGTAACTTCGTAAATTTTGTAACCAGCGATAGAAAGATCAATACAAGGTTATCTATAAAAGAAGCTTTGAAGCTACTTCCGCAAGAGCAGTTTATTCAGGTGCACAGGTCTTTTATTATCTCATTATCCTACCTGACCAAATTTGAGAATCATCAGCTGCTTGTTGCAAATAAGTATATTCCGTTAGGTGGAAGTTACAGACAAAATTTTATGGATCTGCTAACCAGCTATCATGTTAAAAATTCAGGAAAGCCTATTTAAAATGATGAAAAACGTATTATGTCATATTATACTCCCGATCCTTTTTCTTAGCTGTTCATCATCCCACCATGATTTTGAAGAAAAAAATACAGAGAAAGAAATTATCCAGGAACTTGAAAAGGTCATTTCAGAAAGCCTGCCCAAGGATAGAAGTATATCCGGCGCTATTCTAAAAGGAGATCAGCTCATCTGGTCAAAGGCCTATGGCGTTTCCAATGTGTCAACTCATGCTATGGCAGATACGGCTACGATTTATCGAATTGGCTCAATTTCCAAGCCTTTCACAGCGTTTTTAATGATGCTTTTAGTGCAGGATAGCATTATTCATCTGAATGATCCTGTTGAATTATATCTTCCTGAGGTAAAAAAACTGAAAGGATATTCGGATCATACCAAAATTACCTTTCAGCAATTGGCCACGCATACCTCCGGATTGACCAGAGAACCAGGCTTACCAGATGCTGCGTCAGGACCCATTCAGCAGTGGGAAAGTAAAATTTTGCAGTCCATTCCGACCACGTCCTTTGAATCCAACCCTGGCGAAAAATTTAGCTATTCAAATATTGGATACGGAATTTTAGGCCTGGCTCTTTCGAGGGCAGCGCAGAAGCCTTTCATTGAATTAATACAGAAGAGGCTCTTTGAGCCGTTGCATATGAATTCTAGTTATTTTGTTGTACCCAATAAGAAACTTTCAGATTTGTCAGTTGGGATGCAGGAGCTTTCAGGTGGGAGAACGGATACGGAAACACCTCTGTCAGAGCACGCCGGGCGCGGATACAAAGTTCCTAATGGTGGTATATATTCCACTCCGAATGATCTGGCAAAGTTCATGCGCTGTATCCAGGGTGCTGCACCCAATCTGTTAACGACTGAAAATTTGAGAATGATGCAAAATAAAATGATTGGGATTGGCGAACAAAATTTTTACGGTGCAGGTTTTTTCATTAATCAGGAGAAAGGATTGACCATTATTAATCACGGAGGGGCGGTTGCTGGTTATACGGCTAATTTTGCTTTTGCCAAAGAGAACAATTATGGAATTATATTGATGAGAAACTATGCCGAAGGTGAACCCGATATTTATGAACTGCCTTTTGAACTCTTGGGAGCCTTTAATAAAATTAAGGAATAAATGAGCATAAGTAATCGGTTTACAGGTCAGTCGGCATTTTTACGCAAAGCAATGTCAAAGAATTTGCTAAAAATCAGATTTTCAGTCACATTTTTGTGTTTTATAAATCAGTGCTGCGCCACGCATAGTTTTTATATACCAAATCGTTAAATTTGTAAGTAATCATAAAAGTAAGGGAATGGCGGTCAAGGAAATGAGATATGAAAATGGGAGACTTTCGGCTCTTTCATCCTATTGAAGATATAGAAGAACTTAAAAGCGATCTTAAAGGCGATTCACAATTTCTGAGTTATCTGGATGAAATTCTGTTCAAACAGCAGGAATCGGAATTACAGCAGCCTCTACCCAATGGTCTTTCTTTGCAGCAGACCAATGAAAGAGCGGCGGAAGTAATCACAAATCTTCATAGAGAAGCCTTCTCCAAAGGAATTCCGATGTATTACCGGGATGCCAGGGCAACTCCCCCCAAAGAATTTATCAGGGCGAACCCCGACGGTTCAGAGGATTTGGTCTCATTGCATCTTTCCACGGCTGACTATACTCTAATCAAACATTTGGTACCTAAGGGAGAAGGAAGCTGGGCATTTGTGCTTGCAGACAGGTAATTTCTTTACTTATGAAGCCGCAATTCTACATTCTAGGTGTTATCGCTGGTAACCATTTTTTTATTGTGACCTAATCCAGCAAGTCTTCAAAATTTTACTAGAAGCATCTTGAAGAAGATAAGCTAATCCAACCAATTAAAAAGTATTATAGTATGGGGAATCCGGATACCTTGACCGCTATAGTCCGAAGCAGATTGACCATTAATTGCTTACTCTCTACCCCGAGTTACGATGCTCCAATCAATCACTTAAACTGGTTAATTCGGACCGAAACAATATGGCCGTAATTCCCACTTGGTATGATCAATGGGCTCCGAATTCTCTACTGATAGGCCCCCATAAACTATCGATATTGGTCCGCTAATCACCTATCTGATTTAAGCAAAGGAGTTCACCGGGCTGTTGAGTAAAAAATATGATGCCAGTCGGCTAAACTTCCTTAATGCTTTCCTTAATTTAATCAACAAGTACCAGTTAATAAAAATTCTGTAATTATTTAATAATCAGGTTGACATTAACCACTTTTATTTTTAGATTGGATGTAACGTGACCGAGGTTTGAATATTCAAGTTACGTTATTGGCATCCCTTCTAAAAACTATCTTTCATAAATTGTTATGCTTAGAAATATTGCAATAATATTTGCTGTTATCATAAAAGTATTTAATACTATCCCATGTCTGGCGCAAAATGACGACCTAACTCTTACTATAAATGAGCAATTCTCCAACAATCAAGAGAAATGGGCACTCGTCAACAACGCTACCACGAAAACAGAAATTCGTGATAATGCTTATTATTTCTCTTATCACTCGTCTGCATGGTGGAATACAAAAGTTCCGCTTCCCAGCATTATTCAAAATGCATTTAACGCGAATGTGGTCAATCTTTCATTTGATTTAACATTTCCATTGCCGTCTATTACGAAAACAAGCGGGGTGGGTCTCGTCTTTGACAAACAAGGTGATAATTATAACATACTATATATCGGGAAAGAGTCCAGGAATACTTTTGCTGCTGTGATCCCAAGACGGAACAAACAGTTTCTAAAAGCCATAAAAGATGGATCAACTGATTTGTTAAGCCAAAGCAATACAGTTCGGGTGACAATTAAGAAAAAAATGGAGTCATTCTCAGTCTACCTTGATGATATCCAAGTACTAACATTCGTACACGAGACGTCCCTAATGCCGGTAGATTTGCACTTCACTGCTGGAGATTACAGTATACGTAATCTTAATTTATATGAATTGAGAAAAGGTACTGTAACAGTTTCAGACGACGAAAAAAAATTCGATCCAAGTAAATTTAAGACATACGCTCTATTGGTTGGAGTATCAATATACGAATCGAATGCTTTTAGCAAGTTGAACTCATCCATAAATGATATTGACTCAGTAAGAGCTTTTTTAACAAGCCCTTATGGCGGTAGCGTTCCAAAAGAAAATATCAAATATCTGCCTGGAACCCAAGCGAAGCATGACCATGTTTTGTTTGAATTGAAGAAACTCGCTGCAAAAGCTACTTCTAATGATCTGCTAATGGTTTTTATGTCAGGTCATGGGTTTGCCAGTTCTTTCTATTGTTACGATGGACCGCTTGCATATGAGGAGATAAATAGAGTTCTCTCTACTTCGTTCGCGAAAAACAAGCTTGTTATAGTCGATGCATGCCAGTCTGGTTTCTTGAAACCAGTAATTTCACCGCCCAATAAAGACAACTCTACTCAAAATTATTTAGAAAATTCATTTCGGTTTAAGCTCTCCATGGCATCAAACAATACGAATTATTTTACTTCTTGTGATGAAAAAGAATCGTCATTTGATGGTACCAAAACAACAAATAGTGTCTTTACCAGCGCTCTTATAAGAGCAACTCGTGACAAATCATTGGGGGCCTCTGGAAAAATTCTGACCATTGCTGACGTTTATAAGTCAGTAACACGATATTTCAATGTATGGAATGAAAAAAACAGCAAGGTTAGGAACGATGTAGTAGTAAATTATAATGGCGTATTAGATAATTCGAGAATATCAAAACACATGACCCCAAGGCTAATGCCGACGACAACTATCAATAACTTACCTTTCGCGATCCTACCATGAACAAAATGTTGAAGAATATAGCCTTTTCTTTGCTTACAGTTATGATATTTTTTGTCGATTCCATATCTCAGGAAAAGGAAAGAGATACGATAGGATCAAGTAAAATTACGCCGGCTTATATTGCAGCTATAGAAGAAGCTCAAAACATAGCCGATAGTCTTAGAGTTCTAAACTTAGACTTAAAGAGCCAAATAGGCGCGCTCAAAGCGGCTGGTGGAGTTACCAAAGTCACTGAAAAATTTGCATTCGAACTGCTTTCTGTTGCGAAATGGTTATTAATATTCTCCTTCCTATTAATCTTATCGATTCTAATATTTTTATTCCACACTCATAAAGAGTTCGGAAGTTTTGCTTTTCAGATTATCGGTCTTATTGTAGTTGTTAATGCCTCTTTGTTCATGATTTTAACGGGTTACGATAAAGATCAAATAACTCCTATCGTTGGCCTTTTAGGGACAATTGTCGGATTTATTTTCGGGTCCAACTTGAACGCAAAATCCGCCAAAACAGAAAACGGACCAAAGGAGTAACAAATAAGAAATCCTTTGGCATATAGGATACACTGGAAAATTAACAAGATAATTCCAAAGATGTTTGGTTACCGAAAATGGGAAGGCGTTGACATTATTAATTTCTACCATCCTTCCAGCCGCAAAAGAAGTAAATGGCTGTACGAAGAAGTGGGTAAAGCATTTAATTACGTCAAAGATACCCGCTCAGTACAGAGTTAGGCCTGGAAAACTGCTTCTACTGGTTCTCCTTTATTTCAAAAGTTGACATAAAAGAAGAATTACAATACAAATTGGAGTCAGTTTTTCCCCTTTAGTAATTCGATTTTTTCCCGTTCACTTTGAAGTAGGCGCTCGTATAGCTTCTTATTCTCTTCGAAGGCCTCAATCAATTTGTCAAGTGGATTGAAATTGCACTTATAGTTCTCGACGTATGCAACCGATTCGTTATTAAAAGTATTAGCAATTATATTGAACACAGCTTCTTCACTAAAGTTTTTAATTCCTTCTGCAGTTACACCCAGGATCTGCGCAATCTGTTCCAAAATCTGTTGTTCCACAGTTTCACTTTGTTCAATTTTTGACACAGTCTGCTGACTGACCTTCAGCTCAAAAGCCAAAGCTTCCTGTTTAAGTCCGCGGAGTTCGCGGATGCGGCTTATTTTGTGTCCTATGTGGTTGGGTTTCGTTGATGTGCTCATAGTTACAAATATAAAAAAACTTTCAGGTAACGGCAATTCTTCCATCCCGGTAATATACGCATCAAAATTGGTAGAATACAAGCCTGTTTGGTTCTGTACCCGCGTCACGTGTTTTTCATTTGCTATAAAAACAGCATATGGAAAATTTAAACAGTGCGTCAAATCAGGAGCCGACCAAGGCCAGCGACCAGCCAACAGCAGCTACGGTAAATTATATCTATGTTACGCCGGATAAAAGTCTGGATCAATATAACAGCTGGTCGGAGAAAATTAATACCCTGGCGCTTACTGCTTCTGATCAAATCAGGCTGAAACCAATTGTGGATCTTCTTATCACCGCTATCTCACCCGAGCGGATATTTATGATTAGCTATAAAGGCCTTCCGCAGCATCGTATTGACAACTATACCGAAATACTGGTTACCCTCGATGATGATGAGGACATAGATGAAGACCAATACCTTGACTTTGTTAAACTGGCCTTTTCCCGACATCCGGATATTTTAGTCTCTCTGGGAGGTGCTTCGGAGGTTAGAGGATATCTACAATTCGGGAGCCCGTATCATTGCTCGCATTTTAGAAATCAGTTTCAGGTCTATTCCCGCAAAAGGTCTGCCATTACTGAAATGGATCAGGATCAATTGGATAAATTAAAAGCAGAAGCTAACACGCGTTTCCTGACTATCTTTTCTAAGGCTCAGCAATTGTTTGGAGTGGCAGATGAATTTTTAAAAGAAGAAAACCCGGATTTAGGTGCCTTCATACTTTATCAGACGCTCCATCTGCTGTATCAATCCGTCATTAACACTTATAAGGGTCCAATACCTGAAACATTTTCCGCGGCTGAATATCAAAAGCTTGCAGAAGAGTATTTACCAATCATGGCCAGGAATAACCGCTTCACTCATTTATTAGATAGACTGGAACAGGCCTGCAGCCTGCAGGGGCAGCATAACTTTCAAAATTGTAAAGTTTCCATGGAGCTGTTGTTAATTGATGTTAGCATTTTGATGAACATCTGTGAAACAGCAATCACGTGTAAGCTCAGCCAATTCGACAGCCCATCCGCAATGCCCGAAATGAAGATTTAACTCATTTAAACTTTGTAAGTCATGAGTACAATATTCAATATCAACAATTTCTATGGTGGTAAGGTTATTATTTCCGATTCCTGTAACGAGTGGAGAGCGCTGATCGAAATTTTTATCAGTAAACAGCAGCAGCGCAACGACCGAATCAACCAGTTACTGGAAGTGCTCGCTGATTCAGAACCGGAAGAAAAGCAGAAAGCCATTTCTACACTGCACCTGCTTCAAAAGGATAACGAAGCTTATCTGGCGGCATTCAAGCAAGTCACAAACGGCGAATAGCTCTGGAAGGTCAACTAATCACGATAAAAATCTGGGAGGAAATCATGGAAAAGCTTGAAACTAATCAAACGGAAACCGGTTCATTGAAGGGCATCATTGGTCATATTATTGCGTTGGTCGATGTGGAAAGGATTTATGTGCATAAGCATGAGAAAGAGGAAATCTGCCATACCGTGCTAACCATCCTGATTGCAAATACCTGCACCAAGTCTCCAGCCGAACTGTTGCCCCTTGTCAATATTCTCTTTACGGAGCAACAGACACTGCACTTCACCCTGCATCCGGCCCATCAGATCAAGGACGCCATAAGCAAAGGCAATCTTTATTTTTACAATACATGTACAGAAGCTAATCTGTTTTACGGAAAAGCCGGATCAGATTATGAGCTTATTCCAACATCATTGAACCGGCTCGAAATGCTGGAAAATGCCCGGAAGCAGTATGACTCGGAGGAAGAAAAAATCAAAGCGTTTGTCAGCGGAGCAGATTTTTATCTGGAAAAAGAAAATTACGTCCAATCAGCCTTTATGCTTCATCAGGCAATCGAACTTAACTTCCGGGCCATAGAGCACTTTATAACGGGAAAATCAAAAATCACGCATAGCATCAAGGCACATCAAAAATATCTTGAACCCTACAGTATAGAACTAAGCAACATCTTTTTAGCAGACACTGAGCGAGATATAAAACTTCTGAGATTATTGGACGATGCCTATCTGGCTGTTCGTTATGAAAACAGCTACCAGATTAATAAACTGGATCTGTCGGCACTACGGGTAAAAGCAAGCGAAGTGAAATTGGCTGCATTTAAAACTTATCAGCAATTGCTGACAACCTTCCAGAAGTGCACAGAGACATTCAGCCCACCTCAGACAAGCACCGATGCAGGAACAGAGATTGCTGCTCAGATTCAGGATGTCTCGAGGTTTGAGGTACCCTGTTCTTTAATCAATCAGATCGTAGGTGCTTTTTCGGTTGAAAGTATCTTTTGTTTTGGAAAAAGAATATTTTCAAATACGCGCACCAGTCTATTTTCCGTTGCAGAGGTAGATCAAACGCACCAGGTACATTATGATCTGCTGATAATAACCAGCGCTGAACCAGTCAATAATCCTGCCGATCTTCAAAGCGTAATCAATGCAGATACCAAGAGTGGGTGTTCAGTGTTATTGCTTGCTTACAGCGTTGAGTCTGCTACACGCGCACTAAGATTGAACAATCGCTTTTTTCATAAAACAATGCATCAATCCACCCAAATTTACAGGAAACAAGGCTTCATACAACTGGATGCCATGCAAGACTATGATCTGGCAAACACTTCCTTGAATTGTGATCTTAATTGGAAACAGCGCTATTTCCGCGCCGAGGCGTTCATGGATGCAGCAGAATGTATTTGGATTGACCAGGATGAGACCGTTGTTTTATCTTTAATTAGCCAGGCAGTGGAACAGCTCTGCCTGGGATTAATCTATGCTTTTCTTGGTTATCACCCAAAACAGCATTCATTACATCATCTTATGGACTTGTGCAATAATTTCACTAAGGAGGTAGATCATATTTTCCCGCGTCAGACCGAGCAGGATAGGAATATATTCTCCGTCCTTAACAAGAGTTCAAGCAGTGCACGGTTCATTCTTAAGTCATCTATTGATCCGACTGATTGTGGATTGCTTCATCGAAAGGCGAGATTGCTTTTAGAAAAGTCCGAGCAGATTGTTGAGCAAAGGTTGCTTACTATTGCCGAAGGGTGATCCACCTTTTTGATCCTGGAACGCGGTTGACTTGACTTCTGGATTTTGGAAAGACATTACATAGGAAGAGTTCTGAGATAAAGGAAATAATGATCAAAAAATATTGATATGCGGATCCGGTTTTTAGTACTGCAGAGTTGCCTACTTCCGACAGAATCATAAAGCTAACAGAAAATTAATTAGTACAAGTGAATCACAAGATCTTTAGCCACTGCAAAAATTTTTCCTTCCAACCCCTCCGCGACTTGAGAGAGGGGATTGAAAGAAAAAATTTGTTTATCTGGGGAAGAAATATGAAAAGAGCGCAATACCTATGAATGGCTCAATCGGAGTCATCGGCAATTCTCGGAATTTTTGATCCAAAAGAATCATTATGCGGCTATTAAGATATTTTTGGAGCAGAATCAGATTGATATTAGCTAAAAGGGATGACTAGGTTTTCTTTGGGATCATTTTGGCTTAAAAAAGATAAATGGTTTATCCAGTCAAATTCATCTGATTTTGGTCTCATTCGAACCTCTTAGTCAAAATTAGGAAAATTTCTTCCGGATTCATCCAACTAAAACTGATCACTATTCTGCTGTCACCTTAGTCCTATGCTAGTTAACTTTTTTCAACTTCTATGAACTTTTGCTGCCAAAAGTTAACTTTCACTACCATTTTTCAACTTACTGTATCTTAGGGACAAGATGGGACGAATTCAGGTGAGCTGAATTGGAGATTAATTTCAATTTGAGGTATTTCTTTAAGCATTACCTGCTTGAAAACTGAAATGTTAATACCAAACTAAGGCTATTTGACTCGGTCTTTTAAGAATAACAAAAAGCTGAAACCACCTGCTTTCCCGTGGTTGTCCAGATGTACAGTTGTATCACCTTGCCCGGGTGATACAACTGAAATCTGGCCCGCAAAAACGCCTCGAAACTCGGCTGCGGGTGACACTTGAAAGTAAGAAGGATTATGTAATGTTTGCCAGATATGACAAAGTTAAGCAGCTGTCAGGAACTTTGTCTATGACGGACTTTAACCGAAATATCTGACCTATACCGTGACAATTAAAAGCTTTCCTTCCTGTTTTTCGTGCGCCTGAAAAAGAAGCTGCCGCCAGAAATCTTAAAGGACGTATCTACATTACCTGCAATGATCGAAATACTAAAATTTATGCCGTTTCCCTTGCTTTCGGGTAGAACGGATCTGCTCAGATTCTTCTTCAAATATGGATAAAGGGCTTACGACGGCCTGGTTTAAACGTTCGTGGATATTCTGCCAGTTAAACTCTGTTTTTAACAGTTTAATCGGAACCGAAAAATCAATGTCTTTCTGATAAAGTAAGCCTGCGCGCGCCATTTGCATATTTACACCGGGATATTTCTGTGCGTATGCCTTCGATAAGAATCCAAAGGGGAGTTTTTCCAGCAAGTAGTACACGTCTATAAAGTCTTTTAACCTGGTTCCGTTTTGAACTATTGCCTGCAGTTTCATGGCTCCAATGTCCTGCAAAGAAAGCATGCGTATTCCCTCTGTTATTTCGACTGGTTTGACCAACCCGTACTGATGGCTGATAAAATCAACCTTAACCTGATTGATAAATCCGAAGAGTCCGTTTTTGATTTCTAATGCATTGGACAGGCCGTATTGGCTTTGGAGGTGACGGCTTAAAGAAGCCGAGTCAAAATCTTTGCTGGTAAAAAGATCAATGTCAATTGAAAGCCGGTGTCCAAGTTTTAACGATAAAGCTGTTCCACCGACCAAATAAAAATCATTGAGGCTTTGGTCCGACATCAAGGTTTTAATCAGAGCCAGTGTGCTGGCCTCGACTGTTTGCGTTTGTAGCATAACATTTCCTGTTTAGTAACAGGAAAGTATCTGCAGGCTGCTTCAATTGCATAATCAGGTAGAAAAGCGATTTCGTTTTTAAGGGCATTGATAATCCTTTCTTCGCCATAAAAACGGATCAGTTCTTCCAACTGCAGGTTTCCACCTCTTTCGATTATGCGGGCTATAACCGTTTTATAAGAGGCCTGCCAATCGATTTTTTCATAATCCAAGTCCCAAAACCATTTGGGTTCGAGATTGGGTCTTGGATATGTTGGCGTTGTTGACATACCTCTAATATACAGTTTACCTGAGAAACTTTCCTGTTGTTGATTGAAATTTGTTTTTTTAATAGATCTAAATCCGCTGGAAAAATGAGCAAAATCGCTCACCGCAAACGGACCGAACGTTTGCTATACTGCCACAGCACAGTATCTCAACATTCCTGCTTTTGAGTACCCCCAACGAAAGAGTACCGCCGAGTTTTTGAGGATCAGCATGATTGGGCAGTCCATACCGGTAGCGGTTTTTTCAGTGGCCGTTTAAACGGGGCTGTTCAGCACAGGCGTTAAAAAATACTGGCTGTCTGAAAGCCTGCTTCTTTCAATAGGCTCGTTTAAAATCTTATTGCCCTTCTTGATAGATCCTATCGAAAAATAGGATCTTCTAACAAAATGGCTCTTATGATCGTTGATTCGAGCTGGATTTGGCTTATTCTTACCTGCATGGAAATACTTCTGCTTATTTTTCGGGCTATTTGGGATCAACAGGAAAGGTTTTGGATCATTGTAACCTTTTAAGGGGCACTTTGACCACTTTTTGCCTTTCGTCAAACTCGTAGGTCTGCCCGAAGATGTGCTTACCTTTTTTGACCGGCTTTAAGATCAGGTAAACAACCCCGTCATCCTTTGTTAATTCCCCCTGACTGATCAGGTATTCATAGCTGGTGACATTACGGTAGTTGCGGACTGTGTATTTCAGATTTTCATAATCTTTGTACGTACTCATGTAAACGTAAATGAAAATGCCCAGGATCAAAGAGCAGACAGCGTACGGAAGACTCCGCCCAAAACCGTAGCGGAAAGCTTCCGGTTTTGAGTTGAAGTGAATCTGTTTGATCGAGCCTTTGAAGGTTTCACTGAGCCGTTTATTTTCTCTCAGGTTGGCAAGCAGCTGCATATTCATTTTATCGAGCTGCACCTGATTGTCCAGCATCGTGATCGCCGTCCAGTCATCCATCTCCATGCCGTAGCGGGCCAGGTAATCTGCCTTGATAAGCAGCAGCTCTTTATTCTGCAGTGGAGTCTTATCGGTCATAGCGAAAGTTGATATCAAGTTCTCTTATTAGTCTTTTTCTTGGACCACGATCATAATCTTCCAGGGCTAGCCCCTTGCTTACTCCAGAAAGTATTTCAGTACCAACGTATGTCTCCGGTTCAAAGTCACCGAACCTTCGGAAAGTGAGGCCCATGTTCTTACAGTTCTCAGCGAGTTCCTTTGCCAGTTCAGGAAATTTGCGAAAACCGGTAACACTTTCCCACACCGTAATCTTAAAGTCATCTCTTACAACTTTTACCATTTTAAGCAGGTATTCAACCGAAGCATTGTAGGCACCTGCGCCGCCGATGACTATATGAAATTCGATGTCCATATCATCGGCAAATTCTCTCAGAGGCAATTGCACATCATCAAATTCAATTAATGCTGGAAGCTGCTCGCTTTCCGGTGCGCCCAGGTCAATGTAAATTTCCTGATAGCGGCTTCGGGATACCTTATCCAGATAAACAAAAAGATTGTCCCGCTGAATGGCTGCTCTTTCATTCAAAAGACTTACTGTGTCAAGCTTGTCTTCATCTACAAAGCTCAGCTGACGTCTGCTTGTAAACGTAGAAGCGTCCATATCTACAAATAGACAATTCTCCTTATTGTGGTTTTTAAGTGCCATCAGATATATCAGAAGTGATTTACCTACGCCCCCTTTTGACTGTGCAATGAAATGTAGCTTTTTCATAATGAATCAAGTTTAGATCCTGTGAAGGATGGATTTTTTAATTCTTCCTGGTTTGTCCAGGTCGGTTTTTTGCTTTTCTTTTCCACTGCCTGCTGTGTGGTTTCAGAAGTTTCCGGTTGAGCTGTCTTCCATTGATTGCAATGAGCCCGGATGTATTTGACATCCTGACGGTTTACCAATGCATAGCCTAGATCTGCATTGATCAACTCGATGGTAAACCGGGCGGAATGCTGCTGCTGAAAATAGTGTTCGTAATACTCGTATAGTTTCCTGCGTCTTCTGACATCCCTGCTTTCTAAAAGCCGGATAAGCTGCTCTTTGCTTGCTTTCATACCGGCTGGGTTTGAGATGATAGAGATACATCCTGCCAGCCATTCTGTGTTTTCCACTGCAGCAGGACGTCTTTAAAAAAATACAGCCGTCCACTCTGACGGATGTGCGGGATTCTGTTGTGAGCGCATTGGTAGTAAAGCGCGTGCCTTGAAATCCCGTCCAAAAAGACGCGTGCCTGACGGGTGTCCAGAAGCATTGCGGCGTGTTGTCCGGTATCCGGTGAAGTCACCCGGACTAAAGTGGTTTCCAGATCGGCGACTGTTAGATCCGAAACTTTGGTTTGACTGTTTATCATAGTGCAGCTCGTTTTAGTAGAACATGCTGCAAAGTTGATCCGGGCAAATAGCAAAAACATTCCCGCAGTTCCGGCGGGAATGAAAAGAACATAAAAGTGAAATTTCAGGCCCGGATCGGCACTATAAATCCCGAATCAGCAACTTACAATCCTGGACATACTTGTGTCGCGGCTGGCGGACGCTGCAATTAAAAGCATCCTGCTGCTCGGGTTGGAACGCCTTGACAAATGAGTCCTTTGAAATATGATGGGAAAGCCAGCTATCAAAGAGCGCAGCAATTTGTGTAGCCATGAGCTCCTGGGCAATATGCCCTTGTTTGTTGAGCACATAATACAAAGCTGTCAGTTGAAGCCTTGCGCCTCTGCCGGTATTTCGGAATCTGTAAATGCCATCGTTATCTGTTGGAGCGATCCACTGTTCGCGTGTTAGAACTGAAATCAACCGCTCGAATTTTTGCCGCTTCTCTCTCTGGTCTGCACCGGAAAGTACCTGACAGAAATGTTCATACGCAGACTTTTTCGAAGATTTTACAGGCATTGGCTGAGTTGATGCTGATAGAAAAGGTGCCAGCGCCGTTTCTATCTCCTTTTTCCATTGGTTTAAATCGATATCTGAGGGCGGCTGGATTCCGGAGGGTGGCTTTTCAAGCCATCTGTAAATTTCAAGAATTGACTGCTGCTTGGCTTCCCACGAGCTGTAATCCTTTCGGGCTAGAAGCTGATCAAAGACCCGGCGGTTATTTTTGAGAAGAAAATACACCCTTTTCCTTACTATCTCGATCCGGTCTCTTTTGAAAGCCGCCAGATACCAGAAGTTCAGGGGTTTTTCCAGATACCTTTCATAATCATCCAGGTAATTTTCGGTATCATCATAAATCGAGAACACATACCTATTATGGTAAAGAATTAGCATCCTGTTCAAACAGGTGAGCTCATTCTGGTAAAAGCTACCTGCGAATTCCTCTGACAGGTATTTAAGTAAGGGGTACTGTAAATTTGAATGTAGGTTCATCTCTCTCTCCGTTTTCGTTTTGCACAATTAAACCTGGGTAAAGTCCATCAGGGACCTTAATCACACGAATATAAAAAATACTGGGCGAATTAGAAGACCGAATTGAAATCTAGATGAGACATGTATACCCTTTATGCATTAATCACAGTAGCGCAATAGGAATGAATAATCTAAGTTTTCCTACTACCAACTCAAAACCTTGGCTGTCCTCAAGCATCCACACATTAGGAAATGAAATTATTTTATATGAAATATGCATATTAGGGATATCTAACTGTCAGTATCCTGCTAAGATATACCAGAACCACTTTTTAACTTTAAAATGAACAACATCAGCGAATTTTTTTCTAAACCGTGGTGGCAGGGTATTTCTGTTATACTGACAGTTCTAGGCATAGCGGTCACTCTATTTCAGTTTCGAAAGAAGAAATTAGGTTATCTGGTGCAATTTTCTGAGTCGATTTTTAATGATGAAGATCTCGATATAGCAAAGCAACTTTCAATTTCTTACAAAAATAACCCCATTGAATCATTAAGAGTAGTTTCGATAAAAATTATGAACTATGGTTTCTTGCCAATAAAAAGAGATGATTTTCAAGAAGCGATTCAAATTCAACTACAAGGGAATTTAAAAATTCTTTATCATGAGGTGAAATCAATAGTTCCAAATAATCTAAAGATAGTGTGTGCGCAGGACTTGCAATCGATTTTCATTCAACCCACGCTGTTAAATTCAAAAGATACCTTCTCTATTAAAATTGTTTATGACGGAGATGATGCTCAAATCGAACCGGCCTGCAGAATTGTTGGAATAAGCCGTATCAAAGATTTAGAGCTCGTTCGACTCGCTGGCCGTAATCTGTTCGCAATAGGTGTTTTTGCGGCCATCTCGATTTATGCTCTATTTAATTGGGCTTTCTACACAACTCAGCCCGGTTATGGTTTTCAAGTCCTAGGATGTTTATTATTACTAGCTGTTATTTCTTACATATCCATTTATCGGGATCGGATGATTGAAAATCTATGATTTCAGGAATTTTGGTGCTAAACGGTCCTCGGCAAAAGCTAATTATGAACGAACCGCTTAATATTACAAATCAGGATATTGCCACATTGGAAGATAAGGGTTTTGAAAAAGGTTTACTTTATACTGTAGTGTAGAATCATTTTTCTACCCATCGTGGAGAATATGCAGGTTAAGCATTGCGTGAAATTTGATGTCCACTACTCTAAATTTTACTAAATAATGGCAGTAACATGGATTTACACACCAAATACTTAATCCAAATTTCCCGATGACGCCTATCACAATTATATCCTGAGCTGATGCAGCAAACTACAAGTAGGTTGACCCAATTTTTAGTTTCTTAGTACTGAACCCTCCCAGGTCTCATGTAAGCTAACTCATTGTAATTATTATTATAAATTTTATGACTAGATATTTAAATGAGATGATAACTCTGGTAGAAAATATAAATTATGGCTCTTAGGAAGTAAACTAAGAAACACTTAGATTTGAGAATATCATATTAAAACCTTCCTAATTCCATCTGGATTCAGCACTAGGCCCCAGATACTCACATTTAATTATATGTTAGAAACATTACTTCCAAAACTAGAAGCATCCAGAAAAGAACTGTTAGATCTGGGAATGAGAAATTCCTTGCTTAACTATAAAGTACCTCAAGGGAGAGGCCTTCATATAGTTCAAGAAAAATCTTCTGCCATATACGACATCTTGGTTAGACAAGCCAAAGCAATGACCTTTTTGGGAAGGCCAGGTAAAGAAGAGGATAGTGAAACAGATCTGCCGGAACTGACAGAATTGGAATTGACTGATGCATATAACGATACTAGACTTCAGACAAATGAGACAGAGAAAAAGCTTCAGGCAAAAATACTAAACACCTATTACTTCGCTCGCACAAGTATTGAGGAGCAGGGGGTTAACATTCTCTACATTTCCTTGGGGATGCTCAATTGGTACGAAGAAGGAAATAAAGAAAATGCCAGACAAGCTCCTTTGATTTTGATCCCCGTGTCGCTTGAACGGTCAAGTGCAAATGAGCGTTTTCGTTTGAGGTATACTGGTAGTGATGTTGGAGGTAACTTATCTTTACAAGCCAAAATGTTTGCTGATTTCAATATTACTTTACCAGACCTACCGGAATTTGAAGAACTTACTATTGAAAAATATTTTGATACAATATCTGAAAGGATTGACCATCACCCTTCCTGGAAAATTGAAAGAGATGTAATTGAGCTTGGATTTTTCTCTTTTGGCAAATTTATGATCTATCATGATCTGGACAGCTCCAAATGGCCAGAGGATAAAAAGCCTTACAATAATGCGATACTAATGTCACTATTTGAGACGGGCTTTCGTGAGCCGGCTCCCACAGCGACAGAAGACCATAACCTGGATACTGAAACGAACGCTGATGACCTTTATCATGTGGTAGACGCAGATAGTTCGCAGGTTCTTGCAATGCTCGCAGTTCAGGAAGGCAGACATATGGTGATTCAAGGCCCTCCGGGAACTGGAAAGTCACAAACCATTACAAATATTATTGCAAATGCAGTCGGTCAAGGTAAAAAAGTGCTTTTCGTTGCTGAGAAAATGGCAGCACTAGATGTCGTAAAGCGGAGACTTGACAGTATTGGTTTAGGCGAAGCATGTCTGGAATTACACAGTCACAAATCGAACAAAAAAGAGCTTCACGAAGAACTCAAGAGGATCTTGGATTTGGGAAGACCTACACTACTGCATTTGGAGCAGGAAATTTTTCTTCTTCAGGCACAAAAGGATGAGTTGAATGCCTATTGCAGTTCAATAAACTTAGGAATTTCTAAGAGTGGACTGTCTGCGCAAAAAGTAATTGGGCATTTATTAAATATAGATAATGAAACGAAAGGTGTTCAGCTTCCAAAAATTAATGTTGATTCAATTCAGCATTATAGTAGGGAGCAGATAACCATTGCAGAAGCGATGGCAGATCGAATACAGGCTCGACTTAAAGATATAGGCGTTCCGACGGAACTCTTGTTTTGGGGCAGCCGATTGAAAATGTTTCTTCGCAGTGATCAGGAAGCGGTTTTGTCTCATTTAAATATTGCATATCAAGCAACTGCGGACTTACAGTCAGAATCGGTCAATATTGCAAATTATTTTGGAACCCACATTCCCGATAGTTCTGAACAGGCTGCTTCGCTGATACGATTTGGCGAACTTGCAGGACAACCTCACGATCTGCGAGATTTAGCTGTTGAGGATGAACGATGGCTGTTGAACAAAGACGATATTGCCGAATTATTGGATACAGGAAAAAAACTATCTGCAATTCGTAATAAGTATGCCGAGATATTTTTACCGGAAGCCTGGGACCAAAATGTCCTTGAAATCAGACAGAACTTAATTACGCACGGTTCAAGTTTTTTTAAATTCCTTAACGGCTCTTATAAGCAAAGCAACAAACAATTAGCTTCCTTTTGCAAAACCGCATTACCGAATGATCTTCAATTAAAAATTACTTATGTCGATGCAATTTTAGAAGCAAAGAGGCTAGAGAATACACTCAGGGACCTCGAACCTATGGGGGTAAGCCTATTTAGTAAACGCTGGCATAAGTATAGGGCAGACTGGGAAGTGCTTAAATCTCAATGTGATTATTTATTGCTTGTCCATCAACAGGTTTTAAATGGATTTGTTTCACAAGATATTCTGAAATATCTAACTCGCAACGAACCAGCTTCAATAGCTTCAGAATACGCACGGATTCTTAACCAAAAAATCAAGGAACATAGAGAAACGATAAATGCTGTCCTGGAAAAACTAGAAATTGACGAAGTTAGAAGGTCACCGGGCAAAGTTTTGTTGAATGAAAAATTTGCCCTTCAAATGGAGGTACTTAGCCCATGGAAGGAGCGTCTTGCTGAAATTCAACAGGTAATAGCATGGAATAATTTAGAAGAAACTGCCAAAAACGATGGATTGCAATTTCTAACTAACGCATCTGTCCATTGGTCTGAGGCAGCCGATTTCTTAAAAATTGCTTTTCAGAAAACCTGGTATGAAAGTTTAATTGAACAAGCGGTGTCGTCAAGTGCTGCCTTAAGAAACTTTGAACGGACAAGCCATGAAGAGGTCGTAGAAAAATTTAAAAAAATAGACCTTTTAAAACTCCAGTATAACAGGGCATTGGTAGCATTGAAACATTGGGAAAGTGTTCCCCGGCAAGAGGCGGGTGGTCAGGTTAATATTTTAAGAGCGGAATTTAACAAGAAAGCCCGGCACAAACCAATTCGTAAACTCGTTCATGAAGCTGGTCTTGCAATTCAAGCAATAAAGCCTGTTATCATGATGAGCCCTATGTCCATTGCAAATTTTATGGCACCTGGTTCAATCGAATTTGATCTTGTAATATTTGATGAAGCAAGCCAGGTACGTCCGGTAGAAGCTTTGGGTGCTTTACTTCGCGGAAAACAACTTGTAGTCGTGGGTGACACAAAGCAGCTTCCCCCAACAAGTTTTTTTGATAAAATGAACAATGACTCGGAAGATGAAGAAAACGTTACTTCTGATATGCAAAGTATCTTGGGGATGTGTAACGGACAGGGTGCATCCGAAAGAATGTTAAGGTGGCACTACAGGAGCCGTCACGAATCACTTATCAGTCTTTCGAACCGCGAATTCTACGAAAATCGTCTGGTGATATTTCCAAGTCCAGGCTCTAAAACCAGAATGGGGTTAGCATATCATCATTTGCCTAATACGGTTTATGAAAAAGGGAAAACAAGTACCAATCCCAAAGAAGCTGAGTATGTCGCAGATGCTGTTATTGAACATGCCCTGAAAAACCCGAAACAAACGTTGGGTGTTGTTGCCTTCAGTTCCAAGCAAATGCAGGCTATACAGTTTGCGCTGGAGATCAAACGTAGGAAAAACCCTGCTGTCGAATCATTTTTTACGAGCCATCCGAACGAACCATTTTTTGTAAAAAATCTGGAAAATGTTCAAGGTGATGAGCGTGATGTTATTTTAATAAGCATAGGTTATGGGCGAATCGAGGATGGAACAGTACCAAAACGTTTTGGCCCGCTTAATAACGAAGGCGGGGAACGCAGATTAAATGTATTGATCACCAGAGCAAAATTGCGCTGTGAGGTCTTTGCAAACATAATCTCAGAAGATATTGCGATAACGCCCGGTGAAAAATTTGGAATTCGGGCATTAAGGAATTTTCTTTATTTTGCTCAACATGGAAAATTCAATATTGACAAGGAAATAAGTATTCCCTTAGTCCGGCCATTTGAAGATCATGTTGCTGATCAATTAGTTGAGGCGGGTTATACAGTTCGTAGACAAGTTGGCTCAGATGGCTTTTTTATTGACTTGGCAGTTGTTGACAATGATAACCCAGGTCGGTACCTATTAGGAATAGAATGTGACGGAGAAGCTTATGCCAATGCGAAATCAGCCAGAGACCGTGATCGCCTCAGAAGACAGGTGCTCGAAGCAATAGGATGGAAAATGTACAGGGTATGGAGTACTGACTGGTTCCGAAATCCTGAAAAGGAACGGCAAAGACTCATCGCTGCAATCGAGACTGCCAGAAATCAAACGCTGGTGGATGATTCAGTTGAAGAAGAATTACAGATGGAACTAAGTGCGGTCATTCGTGAAGAGGTAAGGGAAATTGAGGTGTTGCTACCTGTTTATGAATTAGCATTGTTACCAGCCGAAGTTGCGTCCCAAGAATTACATCTTCATTCACTGGGAAAGCTTGGTGGATGGATACAAGATATCGTAGCCGTTGAAAGTCCTATTCATTTTGATGAAATGGCAAGACGACTTGCAGACGCGGCTGGCGTATCAAAAGTTGGCTCACGTATCAGGCAAGCTTTGACTGATGCAGTCAGATATGCATCTTCGTCTGGGCTTATAAAAGTTAACGGCGATTTCCTATGGTATCCTGAAATGAAAGTTCCCGTAATTCGAGAGCGAAGCAATTTCCCTGGGACCTCCAAACGCTTACAATATATTTCTTCCGAGGAAATTCAGCAGGCAGTTAGGAAAATAGTAGAAACCTCGCTGGCGATTCAACCAGATTCCGCTGTTCCGCTTGTCGCAAAGTTATTTGGTTTTTCACGAGTAACAGAGGAAATGCGGAAGGATATCTTAGTTGCAATTGATCGAAGCACAGAAAATAACTTAATTAAAAAAGACGGGGAATTTTTGAAAATATCTTGAAGTGAGTTTATCAATCAGCGTTACAATCAACCTGTAATAAGTAGAAATGATTGGAGAATTCGTAGTCACTGATCAACGCAATTCGGAAATTGAGGGCAGATCGTCTTCTTGGGAATTGACCAGGCTAAGTAAATGATTGATTATTTGAGCATATGGTGAGTACTATTCTGTTAATGGTCAATCTGCCACGGAATCATATGCTCAACGCGTCAGAGTTCTTCAACTATGCAACCTATTTGCACACCAACTTATTTTCCAAAGACTGTATCAGACGCTGAATATGATGATAAATTTCACATTTTTCACATAGTCACATTGCATTTTTATTGTCTTATCTCCAATTCAATTTAGGAGTCGGAAAATGAATCTTTGCAAGCAAACGGTATTCAAGCAAACTTAAAGCAATACTCAATAAATACATTATGACACACTAAGCCTTCGAAATTCATTTCACAGAAAGTGATCAAGACTCAGCACAGGCAATACAAGGCCCTGGGTGTTGGTTTAGTTAAATTTTTAATATTTAAAATATAATTTTAACCTTAAGTTTCCTTTCCAAATTTTAAACTACCAAATCGCGACTGTTTCTTTCAAATAGTTTATTTGTTCGAAATATAAAAATCATCAATAAAAATATAAATTTAACTCTATCCTATGTTAACAATGACTCCTCCGGTACCTCTGAAGTTTCCAAGAATAGAGAAGATTCTTTATGATTTAAACGGCAATCAAATAATTCACTACTATGACAGAGAATTTAGTATTGATGATGCAGAAATCGTTAGTACTGATCCATTCGTTATTCGCGCTAGTGATATAGATTATTTAGTGGTGGGCTCACGGGAACACAATATCGACCTAAACTATGAACATATATTAGTTGCAAAAAGGAAACCGACGAGAAGGGACTTTGTGGATGGTAATTTAAATCTAGCACACTGGTTAAAGCATCCCTCATTTCAAACAATTACTCCTGAGAACGTAGTCGAATCTTGGGCTGACAAATTCAAATTTGTTAGTGAGGATCGAGAGAGAGATACAATAGGCTTACGACCACCACAGCTCGGTGCGATATATTCCATCTTAGCCCATTTAAATAATTCTGACGATATTGGAATTGTGGTCATGCCTACTGGAACCGGGAAAACGGAAACGATGCTATGCACTTTAATCGCAAACAAGTGTAAAAAACTTCTGGTGACTGTTCCTTCAGATTCCTTACGTTCACAGATAACCGAAAAATTCCTAATGCTCGGACTTCTTAGAGAATTCCAGGTCATTAGTGAAAGCAGTTTTAATCCAATTGTTGGAACACTGAATTCTAGGATTCAACAAATTGATGAAATGCAAAATTTCATTTCTGCCACTAATGTTATCATCACGACGATGGATGTATTGACCGGCTTAAATTCAGATGTAAAAAATATACTGCGTGATAACGTAACTCACTTGTTCGTTGATGAGGCGCATCATTCAAAGGCAGAAACATGGGAGAATTTTATAAATGGATTTGATAAGAGAAAAGTTTTTCTTTTTACCGCTACCCCTTATCGTAATGATGGTAAGAAATTATCGGGAAAATTTATTTTCAATTTTTCCTTAAAGAAGGCACAGGAACAACAGTACTATAAGAAAATAAACTACATACCCATTCGAGAATACAATAAGCAACAAGCCGATGCACAAATTGCCGAAAAGGCGGTTCAACAGCTTCGCGAAGATCTGGCACGAGGACATAATCATATCATCCTTGCAAGATGTATAAACAAAGAGAGAGCCAACCAGGTTTTCGAATATTACAGGCAATACGTGGATCTAAATCCTGTGCTCATCTATACGAACATTCCGGGAATGACAAACCTTATCAAGGCAATAAAGAGAAAGGAGCATTCAATAGTAGTATGTGTGGATATGCTTGGCGAGGGCTTTGATTTGCCAGAATTAAAAATTGCAGCAATTCATGACGAGAGACAAAGCTTACCGATTACGCTACAATTTATCGGAAGATTTACTCGTACATCATTCGGTTCCTTGGGAGAAGCAAGCTTTATCACAAATGTTGCCTATCCTCCAATAAAAGAGGAACTTGACCAACTATATTCAAGGGACTCTGACTGGAATTTGTTATTGCCAATTTTAAGCGAAGGCGCTACTCAAAAAGAGATTGATTTTAAATTATTTCTGGAGGGGTTTGGCCACCTAGACGATTCGAAAATTCCTTTCCAAAACATCAACCCTGCGTTAAGCACAGTCATATTCAACAACGAAGGTGAAGAATGGAGCCCTAATAATTGGAGAGAAGGTATAAGTCATATCGGTACATATGAGCACCAATATAGTGATCACAACCCACAAGAAAATACACTTGTAATAGTTTTGGGAAAGGTGAACCGAGTCGAATGGGGTGATTTTGATACTGTTCAAAATTTGGAATGGGATATTGTGATACTCTTTTGGGACTACAGACCCAACATTAATCGTGTTTTTATTAACACATCCATCAAGGGTTTAGCAACCGAAAAACTTATGGAGGCAATATTCAAAAATGGATATTCCAAAATTACAGGCATGGATGTCTTTCGGATCTTTCACGAAGTTCATAGACTCTCCCTCTTTAACGTCGGGGCCAGAAAAGGGATTGGACAAGATATAAGTTTCCAATCATTTTTTGGCAAAGGTGTTCAGGATGGCATTAAGATGCTTGAACAGGGAACACTAATCAAGAATAATATTTTCGGGGTTGGTTTTAAGGAGGGTGAGAAAGTTTCACTAGGTTGTTCCGTAAAAGGGAAGATTTGGTCATATTTGCGTGGCAACCTGGATGAATTCACAGAATGGTGCAGAAAAATTGGTGATGTTGTAACAAACCCAGCAATTGATCCAAACACAGTATTACAGCATACGCTCGAAATTGAAACAATAAGCCAAAGGCCACTCGAGACCGTTATTTCGGTGGATTGGCATCCCGAAATGTATGCTTTTTCTGAAAACAGGTTTGAATTCTATTTAGATGGAGTTGCATCTTACCTGTGGGATATTGATCTTGAGGTAGTGGATACTCCTCCGCAATCTGCTTTAAAATTCGCCATATGCACAGATCATTGCAGAGTAGAGTTTGAAATGCAATTGGGCGAATTAGAGATAGACGGCAAGAATCAACCAACTTACAGCATAGAGAAAACAACGAATCTAAGTGCCGTAATACACCACGGCGCAAAAGAAGAAGATTTGCAAACCTTTTTTCAACGCTTTACTCCAATCTTCTGGTTTGCAAACGGAGCTCAACTTTTGCAGAACCAGTATATCAAGCCGCGAGAACAGGCTAGCAGGATTCCATTGGATAGTATTATCTCAAAGGTATGGAATGGCGTGTCTATCAATAAAGAGTCACAAGGAGTTCTTCCTTACATACAAGATTCCATTCAGTATCATCTTTTAAATCAGATTAATGATGACTTTGATTTGATTTATGATGATGATGGCAAAGGGGAAATTGCAGACATAATTGGGATCAATGATACACCACTAGCAATTGAGGTGCACTTATTCCATTTGAAATATGCAAGAGGAGGTGTTGTGAGTAATAATATTGAAAATTTCTTTCAGGTTTGTGGCCAAACACAAAAAGCAATTAACTGGAAATATAAACCAGGTAAGGAATTCTTCGAACACCTTTTTAGACGTTTAACAAAGTCTGAAAACGGTGTAACCTGTAGTCGACTAATTAAAGGTACCGAAGACCATCTTGAAATTTTACTAAACGCAGCAAAATGGACCAAAGCCATGAAATTTCATATGTATATAGTTCAACCCGGCCTTGCTAAGGCAAATGCCTCCGAAGCTATATTGATACTTTTGGGTAATACTTTTCATTATCTCCATACTGTTGGTAACATTGATCTGAAAGTATATTCAAGTTAACATTCTAATTACAGTGAATAGGAAATTTAGTCATCGAATTTATTGATGGAGGAAGATAACATCACATTGATAATGTAATTGAATCCGTACCCATCTGAACGTGGTTTACTTTTACAAGAGTATACAATTCGGGGCTCATTGTCATTGGCGGCGGACTTTTTTTATTAACTTGACTACAAATTAGGCTCCACCAAGTGACCAGAAATAACCCCAACAGCTCAATCAGGAGCGGATATGCCTATGAAGATTTGTACGTACTACAACTTTGTACGGAATGGCTAAGTGAACCGGAAAAATTTAAGGGGATCAGGATTCAGTATGTCCCTGATGGGACGAAAGGATTTGCTATTGACGATGTCGTGGCAGAATTTAAAGATGGAAGCCAATCTTTCTATCAGTTAAAGTATAAGCAGAATCCAACTGTCGATCTCTGGGACTTCAAACATCTTCTTGACAAAGGACTGCTGCGATGGATAGCGTCATATGGGATGCTTACAAACTCCGCTTCTTTTCAATGCAGCCTGATTACTAATGGTCAACCAGCGGATGAGATCCTTACCTGCAGCTCTGGAGAACGGATCTGCCTGAGCAAAATAGCAACGCACTTTCCAGATGTGGGGCAGTTGTTAAGCGAAAAGTTTAGCACTATTTTACTGGAAGATTTTTTTGCGAACTTTAATTTTATTTTCGGCCAACCCGACAAGCACGAGCTTGAAGAAAAGCTGAGAGCTAAACTCTATGAAGATCTTAAAGTTACAAAGGCCGGAGTAGACAGCCTTCTACTATTCATCGCAAAAGAAGGCTCTGAAAAACATCCAAGGGAAATAACGCTCAGTGAGATAAGGAATCATTTGTCTTGGGACACCCCTAGGTCGTTGAACCAGAACTTCTTCGTTCCCGCCGATTTTGAATTTTTCAACCAACGGACCCATCACCAGATATTAGATGACTTAAAGGATCCAAAAGGTGGTACAAAGGTTTTTATAGGCAAACCAGGAGCAGGAAAAAGCACTTATCTTTCAAAGCTTTACGAAACCTTAAAACATGAGCATATCTCGGTTTTCCGCCATCACTATCATTTAAATCCCAATGACCAATCCCAATTTGAGCGACTAAGTACAGACCGGGTCAAGGAAGCTCTCCGCGCTGCATTCAAAAAAGAGAAGTCAACGGTCCTAAAGGAACTAAGCCGGGAAAATACCGAGCATACTCCATTAAGGGAATTTATTTCCAAAATAGCCTCCTACTATTCCAAACTTGGAAAGAGCTTCGTGCTCATAGTGGATGGCCTCGACCATGTGATAAGGGAAGGGAACAGTGAAGATCAGCTAAGGGAATTCATAGCTGAAGTTTTTCATCCTCAAAAGGGCTTTTGGCTTTTGCTCGGCACGCAGGAAATGGCCGTAAAATGTCTTCCAGCCGGTGTCTTTAAATCCTGCCCAGAAGATACGTGGATAGAGATCAAAGGGCTTAGTAGAACGAATGTTGCCAAAATCGTTAGGACAGCCATTAAATCTCCTGAACGCAGGAAAGACAAAGATGGGCAGAGAGTACTTGCAAATAGGATTTTTGAGATAACCAAGGGCAACCCGCTACATCTCAGATATGTGATTGGAGAAATAAGTAATTCGGGAGAATATATCTCAACCTATGATCTTGAACGTATTCCACCTTATAAAGGTGATATAAAAATTTACTATCAGGATATCTGGAGAAATCTGTCCGATCTGGCTAAGACTTTCTGCTTTTCAATAACTGCTCTGGATTTCAAGCTCCATAAAGAACAACTTATCGATCTTGCCGGCTACCTTACGCCATATCCCTCGCAGATTACAAGCTGTTTCAAAGAGATAGCACACTTGATCGTTACCGAACTTTCCGGCATTTCGGTTTACCACAACAGCTTTATGATATTCATGTCCGAGCAGCCAGAACTCAGCCAGCAGCAGCTGATTCTTTATAAAAGCATAAGGAACTGGCTTAACACTTGTAATGATGAGAGTCTTAAATGGTCTGAGCTTTCAAAGATTGAATATTATCTAGGGAATTCCGACCCTATATTGAGCATAGATAAGGAGTGGATTATACAAAGCTATCTGCAATGCAGGGAAGAAAACCAGATCCAGAACCTAATTGACCTGGCAACACGCGCCGCATTTGAAGCGAAAAATTTTAAAAAATCCATATTCTATGGCGAGGTCAGCCTAAGATTTGAACGCAGATCGCACAATTTATGGGATGATAACCTTCAGAAAATTTGGGTAACATCATTTAAAAACAACCCTGATATTTTTATTACATATCCAGATTTTTCGGTACTCACTTACTATCAAATTAAAGAACTTTTAATTGCGCTCAAAGAAAGGGGGATGATTAACGAAATTCCTGAAGAAGCGGTAGATCGAATAAATATACTTTTTCAAGATAGTAACAACGACACCGGAAGCATAGTAAAAGCATGGCTGGAAGTACTTCTTCATTTTGAGGATTCCAGTGATCAAAAAATCACAAATTTCATCAAGCAATTTAGGAAGGCGGATGGATCCGATATATATGTTGCACATTATGTTACTAAGATACTTGAGAACCAGGAACGTTTTGGACAAAGGTTATCAGCTCTTTTCAAGTCCAAATTAACCGATCTTGAAAAAAAGGCCATCAGTGAGATTCTAATCGAGCATGACCTCAGAATGGGCACCTTTCAATGGAAAAATAAGCTAAAAACTTTCCCCGTTGAAGAAGACTACAACTATAAGATATATATTTATTTGAGCGAAAAGCTCCTGCCCGATGGCGCTAAGCTGGCCGAACGCAGGGAGTTCACCGAGAAATATGACTACGCATCTGGTAATAAGCGGGGCCAAACGCTATGTTTCGACCATTTTTTTACTTCGTTATTGCTATCCTTGAAACAACAGCTACAACCCATTGATAACTGGCTACGAATCAAGAAAAACGACAAACAGACTCAACTGCTCAAGGCGCTACTCCATATAGGTAAAAAAATAGGAACGGATTTTTATCAGAAAGTACCAATCACCGTAAGCGATGTTCTCGCATCACTCGAAAATATCGATACATTGGACTTTTACAAAGACCATTCTCTCTATGAACTACGCCGTTCGGTAATGCCATGGATAATCGATCAGGTAATTTGGCTTGCCTATGTCTTTAACAAACACAATGGTTTCAACGAGGAGCTGTCCATAAAGGAAATCAAAACGTTATCCACCCACCCATGGTACTACCAGGGCAACCTGTTCGAACTTTTGCACGCCAAAAAAGCAAAGCTATCTGCAGAAGCATTTTCTTATTTTGCCCAGCAGGAACTTGCCAAGATGGAGGATGAACTGATTGATTTCAAGGATAAGACAGAGCGGATGGTAAACCTTGCTATCTTGGCAGCTGACCTCAAAAACTTCGGGACGCTGGACCTTCTACTTTACCGGGCAGCGGAAAATATTATAGCATATGGCAATCATAAAGATATGCTGCTATATGATATACTGCTGGGTATGAAGCGGCTTATAAATGTAGAACCAGAGAAAGGCAGGGGACTATTGCGTCAGATTTCTCCATACGTCTATAATATCGATAAACTGACCGATGGTGATGAAACTGGCAGCTTCATATATGACTATTCCTCCCAGCTTGCCTTAGCAGATGTACACTCTTTATACAACTTCTACTTTTTAGCTACTTCAAACCGGGATTATTATCTTTCTGAAAGTCTATTTGCCGATATCCTCAGCACACTCGACTTTACAGACCCCATCTCCAGGTCGGTGGCTGCTACGGCTGTTGGCGATAGCCCTTACGGCGCACTTAAAGATATTGCGGCTAAGGATATGAGAGCATTGGAAGTACTCACCGATATACAAAGCTGTCTTGGGGATATCGGATATGAACACCGGCCAGATCAAAAGGACAACAATGGCATTAAAGGAAATCCAAAGCCTAATGAAAGCTATGAGCAGGTGAAAGCCGGAGATCTGGAGGAGCATTTAAGAATAATAGGCACTGCTTCAAAATTCCAGAAATACGAAAAATCAAATTTTTTACTGAACTGGTCAAAATATTGGCTTGTCAGGCCGGAAGCAGACGTAAAAGAGATTATAGCAGTCCTAAAACATATTATACAAGAAAGTTTTGCACAGACCGAGCATGAGCTATTGGATTTTATTTACCCATTCGCAAAAACTGCAGATCGTGATTTCGCATTCCATTGTATTTGCTGGGCACATTCCAATAGTGGCTCCTGGGCCAGTGACTACTTTGCATCTCCTGAACAGGCTCATGAGAGGTGGAAAAAAGTGATAAAAGATTTCCCATTAAGGAAAGATGAATTTTTTGTTATGAGCGTCAACAACTCAGGAATGAAGTACAGTGTGACAAAAAAGAAAAACTATACTTTTACCCCACCAAAGGCCGTACAGTTCTTTATAGATTCCGGCGAGATAAATAAAGCAGAAGCGATTATGCAGCATTACATCGATGCCTTGCCTTCCCTTTTTCCAAATGTTAAGCTACCAGAACCGGAATTCTATACAACGGATATTCAGATTGACCCATTCGATCTACTGATAAAGCGTATGGAATGGTTAAGTCCACTTGTAAAGGAACGAGCAGCCAAACAATTGATCTCTATATTGTCCAATGATATAGATGGCAAGTATCATGTGAGATATTTTGCGTGGCTGAACGGACTGTTTCTAGAATCGAGAGCATGTGAAGGTCTGATTATCCTTTTGTTGTCCACACAACAAAATGGTAGTTCCTCCAGAAAATATGTAACCGAAGCTAATCTTGGAAGTCTATTATCGCTAAGATGCATGGCGACAGACCTTATTTGCAGTTCCATAGGTTATGAACTTGATATATCCTTTAAATTCACCCAAACTGCCTATGCAGAGATGTACTTCGGAAGTGTTTCCAGAACAAAGGATGAATTTGATGAACTTGTTGGAAGGAATTTACCTCTGGTCTACTCACTTCATCTGGAAGAACTTCAGGAGAACTGTCCATTTGAGCTTTGGTCATGCTGGAACATGCTTTTTGATGAGTATTGCGATGAGTATGAGCTGAAATATAACCGGGATGATGAAACTTATAACAATGATTTCAACAGATGGATGATCGGTAGGTCGACAATTTTCGCAGAGATCCTTCGCTCTACTTTTTTCAGGCTTCTGGACTATCTCTATTCGGAAAAACTGATTGGGATGCAGGAAGCCTTTGACTACAACGTTTACAATTTCCCAATTGAACCATCACTATGGTCTGTGTGCCTTTCCAAAAAGCCAGCCTGGTGGCCCGAAGCAAAGAATACACAAAAGCTTAGGTATAATCATGAACCTCCACAGCTTGAAGTCGATCTGGAAAAGCTACTCTTTAAGGATGGGAGAGAGCAATTGTTGTCCCTGTACGGGAACATACCCCACACGGATAATTTTTATCATAGTGACTATTTCTACGGTCTTGCAATCCTTCCATTTGCCTCTTCACAGAGGCTCAGCCACGGTCAAAATGCACGGGAAATTTTCCGCGAGCTTGAAATAAATTCGGGAATATGGTATCCGGGAGTTAGGGACATGAGGAATTTTGGCACGTATACCAATGAACTAAGGTTCATCCCTCCAGAAACCGCCAGTAGATTCGGGACTATTCCATTATTGGCCGCTGTAAAAGGACTGAATGTAAACATGCTACAATATTATCGCTCTTTTTTTCCGACTATGATGCTTAGCCAGTTTATAAAAGGAACGCTTGATCTCAAAATTGATGATGGTCACTTGCGATACTTCGACAAAGAGAAAATCGTCGGAAACTATATGGATTTCCTCGATGGTCTCCGCGACAGCTCGGATACTCCCGACGTATTACCTTACGGCTCCTTTTTTACACTTGACAAAGGCTATCTTTCAAAATTTTTATCTGATCGAAAACTGAACCTTTCATTTGCCGTAAAAAAGACACTGTACCCTAAGGATAGGTCAAGCAGGAGATCAGAACTCAATGAAAAAAACGAATATCTTATTGTCAATTTTAACGGCAACTTTCAATAGACTAAGTCACCAACATTTTGACTTATCAGATTAGGAATGTTAACTTTAAAACTAGTATCTGGCCAGATGCTAATTTGTAAAATACAGCAAAGACACATACACCTAGAATGACAGCCTCGGAGAGATTACTGACCATCATAAACAACTCTGTCTTTTTCAAGGAGTTCACCTATTCCGAGAACCAGATATTTCAGGAAGATGGCAATACCAAAGAACTAGCCGACAATATAGTCTGGCTGGACGACCTGCTATTGGTCTACCAGGTGAAAGGTCGTGAATCTCAACATATCAAGGACACCCAAAGCGAGGAAAAATGGTTCGAGAGGACCATTGTAGGCAAAGCAAAAAGGCAGATAAAGGATACAATAAATTTCTTTCAGACTTGGCAGAAGCTTTTGGTAACTAATGAGCGTGGTCAGACGGTAGACATTGCCAAAGCGGCAGGACAAAAGCTGATTAAACTGGTGATTTTTGAACCTGGCAGCGAATTGCTTGAGCACAAAAAGAACATCAAATTTCTGGAGAGCTCTACAGCTGGGCTGATTCATTTATTTCACATCCAGGACTATCAGATGGTTTGCAGGTATCTTGTCACCCCGAGCGAACCCGCTGAATATCTGCAGTTTAGGAAGGAAATATATTTGAGGCACAAGGATCATCCAATTATAAGAAAAGAGGAGTACCTTTTGGGACACTTCTTTACTACCCAGGATATTACAGCTATCAATCAGGATTTTTTAAATAATTTCGGCAAAATAGATACTGATTCCGGCCACTTTGAAGTGGGCAGCATATTGCACAATTTTTTCAACAAGGTAGCCCTATATGAAAATGGCAGGGAAACTGACTATCATTTTATACTAAAAGAAATTGCCAAGCTTAACCGGAATGAGCTGGTGGCTTTCAACAGCCGCTATAGGGAAACTATCCAAAATGTGCAGGCGGACAAATTCGCCCTTCCACTTCGCTTTGTCGTTCCTAGAACCGGATGTGGATTTGTTTTCGTTACCATGCAACGGCACAACAAAGAACATTGGTACAATGCCTTGTTGAATTTCGTTGATACCTACCACTATAAACATGAATTGGATAAATGTATCGGCGTTGTCATGGCAAAAGACGGAAATTGGTTCAACATAAACTGGGCATTTACAGCAGTCAAGTGGGAATTCAATGAAGAACTGGAACAGGCACTTGTCGATGAGGCTGAATTTTATGACGACAGCGAACTGCGATTACTACCACGTTATAAATTGAGTAACTGATGTCCGGATATCAACTTCCTCCTACTGACAATGCCAAGCAGTTTGAGCAATTGGTGTGCGAACTGCTAAATGAGCATTACCATACGATATCCTTTAAGTGTTTTGGAAAAAACGGCCATAGGCAAAAAGGAATAGATATATTTTCAACTGATAAGCAGATGATAGTTCAGTGCAAACATAAGGATCTGAGGAGAAATATGGTACTGATCAAAAAAGACCTGCTCTCTGACATAGATGAAACATTATCGGTATTGAAAGACAGATCTACTCCTATTACCTATAACCAATTGATAATTGCAACAACAGCAAGTGAGCACCCTGACTATGACGAATATATAGCTGCTTTGAAGGATAGTCACGGGCTTTCTTATGATATCATCTTTTGGGGCTGGGAAACCATCCAGCAACGATTGAGCCATTTGCCTGGCACACTTTCCAAATATTATCCACAATTTAAGATTGGGCAACATCAGGAAAGCCATCTTTTGTCAAAAATTACGATGAAGAAAAGACTAGAACGAGACTTTGCTGACTGGCTGAATTATGCTCCAGAGAACCGTCGTTTCCGTTCGAGGATGATCATACATTCTTCTGCTGACACGCATTACCCGGAACATCCGAACCCAAAAGGACCTTGGTTCTGGTTTAGAGCAGAGATTGCACGCCTAAATACAAAAGGTCTTGGATTTATCAATGAACTGGCAGATATATATGTAAATGCCCGTGGTGAATGGACAAGTAACCGTCCGGACGATCTTTCTGGATTTAAGGCAGTTAGGGTCGCAAAAATCTCGGTGGTAGCTTTTGAAGATATTTTGGACTATGACCTCAATGGCGATGAGTTTTATAACTGTCCACATTTCTATCTACGGTTTAACGAACATCACACACCTTTCTCAGACTTCTATTACCAAAAGCTGGACGAAGATGTCACCAGCGTCCCTTTATACTATGATTCCACCTCCAGATTGGAGTGAAATCATGAAGGTTATAGCTAACGTTGTTCCATTGAAAAAAAAGACAGAACTGTGTATGTATTTAGAGGATCAATGTAAATCTGACCGGTTGAGAACACAGAAAAAAAGTAAAGTAAAAACCCATACTGGGTGGTTTTGCTCAGCAGCGTGGAGATGCGCTAGTAAGAACTGTTCGCAATGCCATTACACAGTCCGGCCTTACAATTGATCGATATGTATATATAGGAGTACGTACTTTCGAAGCGAAAGGATTGCTTTGGGTCGGCAAAGGAAGTATACGGCTCTGCTTGTTACACTAGCTCCATATGTGCAAAATTAATCAAGCGTGATTTTGTTAGATAACTCCCAATTCCTTGAGGATATCACTTTTGAATTTGCTGAATGGTCTGTTTATAAAGTTGTTTACGTCGTATTCCGTACCAAATACGATTCGGTAAAGTTCTTCTTTGGACACAATTACGTCACGCAATAAATTGGCACTTAAAATTGACAGATACCTGTCTGAAAAATATTGTCTCGTCTTAATTAATTCCAGTAGTTCTCCTGTATGGCAATTGTATACATCCTCGATTGCAAAAACTTCAACTGTATTTCTAGATTTCGAAGGATCCGGGGTGACAACTTGTACCTGTAGGCCAGTCGTTGTATCCTTAGAATATTTGTACGTAAACTTAATATCATTAATCCCATTGTCCAGGTATGGATGAAGGAAGTCAGCGAGAGTCATTTTTTTTGTCCCTTTAATGCTGGAATTACATGTGGAGCAACTTGGTATCAGATTGTAAAATGAAACTGCTAGCAGGGGATATGTATCCTTGTCAAAATAATGATCAAATTGTGGTCTCGTAATTTTGTAACCATTATTGCGAATCACAGTATTGGTGTAATTTCTATTGCAGTAAGTACAAGTAGAAATGTCGAGTAATTCAGCTAACTTATATGCGTCATACCTTGTTTTCGCCTTTGAAATAAAAGTGTCATATGAAAAAACGTATTGGACTCCTTTTCTAATATCAGGAGAATCATCTATTAAAAGATCGATTTGATTATTTAATTCGATGAGTCTCCCCGGCTTTTCAACTAGTATTTCGTCGATGTGATCATTGATTATTAGGTCGAAAAAGCGTATAATTTTTGCCGTATCTACCTTCTCTATTTTTTTTATTTTATCGATTCTTTTAAATACAAAATCTGACATTCCATCATGAAACGACCTTCTCGCTTTAATTATTTTTGGTGTATTGGGATTTAAGTAGAGCATTACGAATTGAGTTTTTTTCTTAGTTCTTCTAGCCTATTTATTTGTTCGTCGATTACGTTCAGTTGAAAGTTAACTTGCATTTTATCATCAAACATTTCGGCAAGTTTTCTTTGTACAATTGGCTCATCTATAAGCCTGATTACACTTTTATGGTATTCTCCATTTTTCATGTTTTTTTTATCGTTCAACCAAGCAATCGTTTCCTGAATTTTCTCAAAAGCAAAATCACCTATGAGTGAGTTTTCAATGAAAAATGAATCAGCTATCAAGTTTGAAATATTGGCGCCAAAGGTTTTTAGAGGCCGTTTCGCATCATTGAAATCAAGTATTTTTGAGGCAGAGTCATAGTCAGGTCGCTCGATATAAATTACATTGGGATTGGGTAAATCAGATAATGTTATGGGATCATGAGTTGTAAGGATTATTTCTAGTGAGGGTTTGTTTTCTAGCTCGTTAAAAAAATATGGGATTGTCTTTAATATGGCTTTTATGTACTTTTTCTTCCATGAAAGATGAAAAGTAAGGTCTCCTTCATCCAGCAGCAAAATATAGTGATCTTTCAATTTTCTAAATTTCAGTTCCTTCAAATTTGAATGTAGGAAATCATAGATCCTTGAAAAGAAATTTAATAATGAATTTTCTCCAGAACTCATTCTTCTGGAAAAAGGCATGTAATTTATGAACTCCTCAATTCTTCGGTTGTCTTCAATCACTAACTCTTCCCGATTTGAATAGAATTTAATATGGTAGCTATTCAGTTCATTCAAAAATATCCGTTGCAAGCTTAAGATTTCAATAGCATCATTTGTAGTCGTTTTTAGAGATTCGTTGGTTACTGAATGTTCATCATCTGCGTTTTCAATTGCTCTGTATATTCCATTCAATAGAGCTTCCAAGACACTTTGGCTGAAAACATTTGTGATTCGATCGGAACTCATTTTTACCCCGCTATGCCTTGCAAACAATAGGAAAGCCGAGTATGCGTCCGCTTTTTCCACTTCTTCTTCTAATTCATCATATGGGAAGTGACCTTTCTGCAAAAACGAGTTTTCCCTTTCCATCTGATGATAAAGCAGACTCACAATACATCTGATTACTTTCCTTTTTAAAATATACTGATTTATTTCAAGCTGGTTAGTTACACTATCCTCATGAAATTCCCTGATTAAGTACCATTCGTCAATTTCGTTTTTCACCTTATCATTTATAAGTTTCAATATGTGACGGAGTTGGTAAGGTGTGTTCCATTCCGTTTCATTTTCTTTGTAGCCTCGGAAATGTAATATTGGATCGTAATGTCCTTGCAAATGAAATATATTACTAAATATTTCTTGTTTTTTTACCAAGTCAGAACTTAAAAACTGTATCTGTCGCAATGAATTCTTAAAGAGTAATTCTTGTGACACAGAATATGGGAAACCACCTTCGTTTGTATCTTTATTATTTAAATCTTCTAGATCTTTTTCTACTAATCTGTCAAATGAAATATCATGATTGTCAACATCATCAAAATTTGGATTGAATTTATAGTCGTAGTGTGGTGAGTAATAAATGGTCTGCGGTGTTTTAGGGAGTTCTCCTTTTAATTCCGTTTTAGGTGATTTCTTGCTATTTGTGTTGAGATAAACTTTGCCAAAATCATTTCGTAGTACGAGTGGGTTGGCATGGTCATCAACCTCCATTAGAAATATTGATTTAGACTGTGGCAATGCGTATTCGTGCTGAATAAACTCACTTCTGATTATATCAAGTAATGTTGACTTGCCAGCGCCATTTTGGCCGACAATGGCGGTTATATTTGTAACCTTTGTTTCAAGATTTGTTAAGTTGAAAAAGTTTGGTATAAAGTTTTTATTTTCCTCTCGGCTAACGGTAATATCATTGGCATCTTTTAAGAATTTGTAAAAATATCTACCTGCGAAGTTTATTGTTTGAGGTTCGTTAAATAAGTATTCATGTTCTTCAATGTAGATAGCAGCTAATCTCATAACTTTATGAAATGATTATTTTAGTTATATTTTAAGTCCGTCACGGGACAATGTTTTTTGGAGTAACCCTTGAATTTACAATGTACGGTTTTTAGACAATCAGACAAATGCCCGGCGTTGTCACATTGTAATGTGTTCGGGATATCGAGCTATTTTTCGTTGTTTCCCTAAACTGGTAAACTGTATGCTAAGTGGATATCATTAAAAAAGCCGGCGATTGCCGAAAGATCTCACGTTCCTAAGTTACTCATTGTGTGTAACATCTATCGACGCTGAATATAGGTGATGATGTTTAAGTACGAATTTTTTTCTTGCTCTTCGATGGTATTGGTTATCATATCAGAAATATCCGACAAAAAATCGCCAATATCTTGATGTATACGCTTAGCTATTTTTAGCTTTTTAAACTCTTCAATGGCACTTGTAGGGTCAATTCCAGTGAGCATTCCTTCTCTTTCTTCAATTTGCGATCTCCAAAATTCCACGTATCTAATTCTATCAGCCGGTTTGAAAATTTTTACATCCTTGTGTCGAATCGGGAGAATTTTTTTACTACTATCTCTATCGTTCAAGACATGTAAAACCTCTGTCATGCAGTTCTCTGATTTCAAATATTCATCGCTAATTATCAATATGGCAAAGTCAGAAGCCCGAATTGATTCCATGAAAGTTGATATTCTATCCTTATATCCTAAATTGTGATCGTCCATTGAAGGGGAATATCCATTAGTATCCAAGAACTCGTAAAGCCTGTTTGCTGTGACTTTATGATTCCAATTATAAGATATAAAAATATTTTTTCTAATACTGTGGGGGGAGCGCTTTATTACTAAATTGCTAAATCCTCCATTATTGATAAATTGCTTTGTATCAATCGATATACCAATGTATCTAGCTCCATAGGACTTAACATAATCGCTGTTCCTAAGTTCCGTTATTAATTGTTCGGCCTCCGAAACTGAAACTTGGTTGTTCAATATTATTTCTCTAACGGTATGTTTATTAACGTTAATGAGTCCGGGATTATCGATGAGATATTTCAATATCTCATCGAGGTGAACTTCATTGGCAATAGGTAATTTGCAGGTATTTTGGTCAATTTCTTTCACGGGATTGAGTTCGTATATTCTTTTAGACTTGATCCCGTACTGCCTTTTGTTATAAGATATAACTTGATTAGACTTTAGCACTTTTATTGCAAATAATTGTTTCCCTTGATGCAGAATAACGCCTTGTTCAAATAAGGGAGGAGGAGATAGTTTCGATATGGCGTTATATAGCACGACATTCACTTGAAAATCGGCACTAAGCCCGGTAACTGAAATCTTGTTATTTTTACTCAGCACGCCCAATAAAAGAATTCCGCCATCCGTATTTGAGAATGCACAAATTATACGACCAATTTCACTGCTTGATGGCAATAAAGGTTCATATTTAAGGCGACTACTCTCTGGTAGGCCAATTTGCTTTTTAATATCGTCTTCAAAAGGCATGTTATTAAATCGGGAATTTCTTTATGTTGTTTTTCTTTAAAATGTGACCAAGGCTGACCTGCCATACCTCTGTTCCGTCATCGACCCATAATTCGGCGTCTGCATAATCCAATGTATCTTTTTCTGCACCATAATAAACAATTACTTCTTTAGAATACGCTGGGCGAAAAACAATTTTTACAGGTCGCTCATGTTTAGAAATGCCTGCTAAAATCGTGGGGGCAGTATTAACGTCTAGTTCGTCGAGGTTATAGTCATCTACTAATTTTCTTAAATGCTGAATAACCCTCTTCCTGGCTCTATCGATATGTGAGTGAGAAAGTACGAACATGTCTTTTGTTGGGACGGAACGATGGTCAAACAGGGATTGCAAATCAGTATCGCGCATCGCATCATCCCATTCCTCTATATTCGTGATACCCATAGCAATCAATATTTCCTCTGTAACTGGTAAAAGACTTGGCTTATCACTTGATAAGGTTTCAAATTTTTTCCGGAGCTCGTCAGCAGAGGAAACCTCAAAAATGGATAAAAGATCTTTTAATTCCTCGGCTCTGTTGATATTGTCCATTATTTCCTCGTCGTCATAAAGCAAATGCTTTTTCGAATATATGCCTGGAAAATGGGCCTTAGCAGAAGAAGGGTTATCGCTAAAATATCGTATCAGCAAATTTAAGGCTGGACGGAAATTTTGGGCTACTTCTCTATCATTAGTTTTTTCTAACACCTCGGCATTTATCGTCTTTACTGCATCTGAAAGGCTATAATAATCATGGTCCTCGAAGTGTATAGTAATTTCGTCATTGACCAGTTTACTGCGTATATCGGTACCAAATAATTTCAATATATCTTTAAATAATTCAGGTATTTTATCTATTTGTTTAGACAATTGGCTTTTCTTCACGAAGTTTCCGTTTTGATCGGGAACTATAGCTTTCGCCTCCATGATGGCTACAAACTCTTTCTCGTCCTTTGATAGAAGGTCATAAAATAAATTTAACCATTCAATGGGATCAGTATTTTTTAGTGGTCCTACAAAGTTTGACAAAGTCTTATAATGCTCTACGAATTCAGAGAACTTAAGCAGAGTTAATTTCCCACATTCCGACCAGATAGTGTGTGTCCAATATTCTACGTGTTCTTTTTGCGGAAGAGCATACGGGAACCACAAATTTGCAAGGTCCCAAGTGATTTCCCGGATTTCTTTTGTTCCCCCGGAAGGAAACCAAATGCATTCCTTGTCTTGGTCATTTAAAACTGAACACAATTTGCCATTGGCATTTCTTACAATTTTAGAACGCGCCAGTTTTTTTCTTAACGGCTTCTGGATCATACGCTCATACCATTCCACAGACGTATTACTCTTTACCGGCTCTCGTAAATAACCCAGTTTGGCTAGCAAATGCAGATTTTTCCAGTCATTTTCTATTGCGTGATCCAATAAATCAAAATATAGCTTCACTGCATCTTCTAAAATTTGTTTATTCTCATCTGTCAATCGGTTAGCTCTTGTTGAATCAGTTAAGAATATTCCGTCTCTGGGATCTGTTAGGTTGAAGTTCGGGTTGTTAATAATTGCAGGGAAAGGGAAGCTTTCGGTACCGATCAAAGGGAAGTCACAGAATATCCTCGGTACATTTGGAACAATAGGATTGATGGTTGTAGAATCCTTTTTTCTTTCTATGGGAATCGCGATGCTGGTCAGTCCCGAAGACAATATGGCGAAATTTAGATTTTGAGGAACTTGCCCGGAATTGGCAATTTTTACGGCTACTACCTTTAAATGAAGACTTTTATCAATTATGTCTTCATTTAATACCTGATAGCTAATTGATCTATTTTCTAATATAACGCTGTTGATTTCGTTTACGAAACATAAGGCATAAGGCAAATTGACATGCAGATCGGCTATTCCTTGGTTTTTAACCTGTCGGCTCAAATTATCTTCTAACAAATAAACAAACTTTGTATTAAATTCTGCCTCTTTATAATCTAGATATGGTTTAAGTCCATCAATATCCACAATTTGGCTTTTTGACTTTTCGACGGCAGCGATAATCTCGTGAAGTTCAAATCCTGACCTGTCTAATGTAAAACTAAATTTCCGATAGTCTAGCCCTTCTTCCTTGGCCACTCCCACCACCTTAACTTTCTCCGAAAGCATATGTGTTGTAAGAAAGCCAGTACCAAATTTCCCAGTTTCCTTTCTTCTTCCATCTTCTTTCTTTTCTCTGTCCTTCGACGATATCTGCTCAATTAAAAACCTAATGTTATCAGCAGTAAATGGCAATCCATCATGTTGAAATGCTAGGTAGTCTTTCCCATCTTTCTCAATCTCTGATATTTTGATTTTGACACCCTCGCCTCGATGTACGTCTTTTGCATTTTGCAAGAGCTCCCATACCCATCTTCTTGGTGTATTAGGAGATGTATCGACACTGGCGCGCAACGCCGTCATTTCACGAAGAACCTTAGTCGCTATATTTTGGTAATGTGCTTTATGTTCGGAGGCGCTGAACTTGTCACGGTAAGTCATTAATCAGTTCGGTTTGGTAAGCAAATAAAGAAGTTACAGCAGTTAAAAAAAGAACATTTGATTTAGACGTCATAATTTTGACGTATTGAATTGTAAATACGCATACTTTACTAAATGAGTTGATAATTTGAATCATCTACAAAATTATAAAGGGCCTTTGGACGGTTACATCATTTGAACAAATCAAATTTGAAAAGTATGCGCTTCAAAGCTGTGGTAAGATAACAACAGTTGACTATATTTTTCATTCTCCTTGTTAATGTGAAATTACCTGAAAAGATGAATGTAAGGATTGGGGACTACATTTCCTCAATCTGATCCAATTGATGTGATCAATTTCGTATTTGTTCAGATTGTATAAAATGATAAGATCTTCTTCGATAACCGGTTAATGCACCTCAAATTCCTTTTAGGGTTATCTTGCATATTACGAAAACCTTCTAATATATTTTAGTTGCCCTCCTATTTAGTCAACATCTAGAAATATTCAAAAAGCCTTGAAATCGCTCAAACGACGACTATAAGCATGTTAAGCGACTGTTTTGTAGCGTAATATATATACAATTTCCTTTTGCAATAAAAATATTTTCATTTCAAGTGACCTCCCATACATTAGAGTGACAGGGATCTGAACACTCGAAGCCTTGAACGTTAGCTGATTAAACTACCCAAAAGCAATAAATCATCATAAAAATGGTTCGAGATTTGTACCAGCGGGGTCACCAGAAGTCAAATCTTAATTGGTTTGGCTTTTTTTATTTTAGAATAATAAAGCAATATACTTTTAATGTATGGATCCTGGCCGGGTTCGCGATCGAATTCGAATACCAGCGGGATCACCAGAAAGTCAAATCTTAATTGGTTTGGCTTTTTTTGTTTTAAAATAATATCAAAGCGATACACTTTTAATGTATGGATACTGGCCGGGTTCGCGATCGAATTCGAATACCAGCGGGATCACCAGAAAGTCAAATCTTAATTGGTTTGGCTTTTTTTGTTTTAAAATAATATCAAAGCGATACACTTTTAATGTATGGATCCTGGCCGGGTTCGCGATCGAATTCGAATCCCAGCGGGATCACCAGAAAGTCAAATCTTAATTGGTTTGGC
>NZ_JAJTSZ010000023.1 GCF_021440195.1 Dyadobacter sp. CY356 | reverse complement strand
CTTATCGCAGCTTATCACGTCCTTCATCGCCTCTGAGAGCCTAGGTATCCTCCATGCGCCCTTAATTCGCTTGCGCGTTTATTATCTTATTCTCTTTTGCTTCTCAATATGTCAATGAACTCGTTACTTTCCTTTGAAAGTAATGTGGAGAATAACGGATTCGAACCGTTGACCCCCTGCGTGCAAGGCAGGTGCTCTAGCCAGCTGAGCTAATCCCCCAAGTATTTTTTGTTTTTTTCGGAGTGCAAAAGTAGAGTAATTAAATTACTTATCCTAATACAATTCCATTGTTTTTTTAAATTTAGTGGGCCTGCGTGGACTCGAACCACGGACCTCTACATTATCAGTGTAGCGCTCTAACCACCTGAGCTACAAGCCCCTACATTTAAAAATATATGATAAAGATAAACTAAAAGCAGAGTTTCTCGTCTCCAGAAAGGAGGTGTTCCAGCCGCACCTTCCGGTACGGCTACCTTGTTACGACTTAGCCCCAGTCGCCGATTTTACCCTAACGGTGTCTTTAACCTACCGCTTCAGGTCTCCCCGACTCCC
>NZ_JAJTSZ010000022.1 GCF_021440195.1 Dyadobacter sp. CY356 | reverse complement strand
CCCTTCGGGATTTGAATATCCGTTCAGGCCGATGTCTTTTCTATAATACTGTCATCGCTTCGGGATTTGAATATCCGCTCAGGCCGATGTCTTTTTACAATACTGTCATCCCTTTTGGATTTGAATATCCGCTCAGGCCGATGCCTTTTCTATAATACTGTCACCCCTTCGGGATTTGAATATCCGTTCAGGGCAATGCCTTTCTATAATACTGTCATCCCTTCGGGATTTGAATATCCGCTCAGGGCAATGTCTTTTCTATAATACTGTCATCCCTTCGGGATTTGAAAATCCGCTCAGGCCGATGTCTTTCTACAATACTGTCATCCCTTTGGGATTTAAATATCCGCTCGGGCCGATGTCTTTTCTGTAATATTGTCACCCCTTCAGGATTTGAATATCCGCTCAGGCCGATGTCTTTCTACAATACTGTCATCCCTTCGGGATTTGAAAATCCGCTCAGGCCGATGCCTTTTCTATAATACTGTCATCCCTTCGGGATTTGAATATCCGCTCGGGCCGATGAATTTTCTATAAAACTTTCATCCCTTCGGGATTTGAATATCCGCTCAGGCCGATGTCTTTTCTATAATACTGTCATCCCTTCGGGATTTGAAAATCCACTCAGGCCGATGTCTTTTCTATAATACTGTCGTCCCTTCGGGATTT
>NZ_JAJTSZ010000021.1 GCF_021440195.1 Dyadobacter sp. CY356 | reverse complement strand
TAACCCAAGGTGCTGTGTTAAAAGTCAAGTAAAAGATTAAATATTTTTATAAATTACGCTTTCAGAAGCAGGAATTTATTCCATGCACGTTAGGCAGGGCAATTTAATATTGTCTCTGCCTTATTTTTTGCTGACAGTGACTTATCATGTTCTTCTTTCTTATACTGGAAGTTTTCATCGTAGGGAATGTTGCTTTTGAATATAGTATAGACCAAAACAAGCATTTTCCGTTGCACAGCTACATTCCCTTTCATTTTGATAGCTGTCTTTTGATGTATTTTTTCATACATTTTTTTCATTTGTGGGTTAAACCTTGCAGCGGCTGTTGCTGGAAAATAAAGTGCTTTTCTTACGTTTTTGTTCCCTTTTTTAGATATACTGGTCTTGGATTCGCTGTTTCCGGATTGCTTTCGGACTACATCATAGCCACAGTAACTGATGAGCTGCCTCTTGTTTTTAAATAGAGCAAAGCCATTCGTTTCAGCAATAATGGCAATTGCAGAGATGAACCCGATTCCTTTAATGGTACAAACATTTGATATCCGAAGATTTAACTCTTCATCCTCTTTGGTGATCTCTTGTAAATCCTGTTCAATATCCAGAATCTGTGCTTTAATCAAGGCAAGCCGTGCTTCAAACCTTCTGATCCCTTTTGGGTCTGGCTTGTAGGAATGATTCCAGGCATGCAACTGGTTTTTGACGCTTGTATACTCTCCTTGCAGCATATTTCGCTCACGGCAAAGATGTTTTAATTGGCTCATCCGGCTGCTGCCTGGCTGCCATAAGCCCAGCTTTCGTTCCAGTCCCATTCTGGCAATGGCCTGTGAATCAATATCGTCAGTCTTTGACTTAATATTGTGGCTTTGCATAAAGAACTTAACGTTCCTGGCCAATTGGACACTTACTGCTTTACCACATTCCAGTAAATGGTAAGCGAGGGCTTCATAATACACCCCGGTTGCTTCCATGACATAAAGCAGCGGAAAATCTGCCGAAGTGAAATGGCATACCCACTGCTCTAACTTTTCAAATCCAGCAGCAGTGTTATCAAATTTTTTGGTACTGTTTACTACAATTTCATCTGTGGTACTTTTATAGCTCACACAGGCTACAAAGCTGTCCTTAGCGATGTCAATGCCAACGCATTGACGAACAATTGTTTGGTTAATGAAATCCTTTTTGCTCATGGTCTTAGAATAAGTTTGCCTTTTCTCGTCCTATACTGGCTTATCACCTTTCTGGTGAATCCTTAGGTGCTGTTGTGACTCTTAGCATTGGGTGGTGGGGAATACCTTGGGTGCTACATATC
>NZ_JAJTSZ010000020.1 GCF_021440195.1 Dyadobacter sp. CY356 | reverse complement strand
TGTGATTGCCTGAAATAGGTTGCCCTGAAACGGACAATTAAACATGAGCAATTCAAAATCTAATTCCAAAAAAAGTACAAAACTGAATATTCGTCCAAGACGAATATTCAGTGAACAGTTCAAACGCGAAAAAGTAGGTCAAATTCTAGCTGGCGAGGTTAGTATTCTGTCTTTGTCTAAATTGTGGGATGTAAGTTTAAATAGTATTTATAAATGGGTTTATAAATACTCTCCTGACCATAAAAAAGGAACGACTATGGTTATACAAAAAGACAGTGAGGCTACTAAGCTTAACGAATTACAACAGAAAATTGCGGAATTGGAGCGCGCCATTGGTCAAAAGCAGATGGTTATCGATTACCAGGACAAATTGATTGAGATAGCCTCTAAGGAGCTGGAAATAGACCTAAAAAAAAGTTTCAATCCTGGACCTTAGAGAACTTTCGAATGAACTTAGGTGCCCACACATACCAAATGAATGCCTTATACCGACACTGCCGGATCAGTAAGCAGGGCCATTATAAGTCTGTGCAGCATGAAATTCAGTGGCTGCGCCTGGAAGAACTTGTTGTTGGCCTGATTATTCAGGTAAGAGAAATTCATCCAGCCATGGGCATTCGGGCGATATATGAACTTTGCCAGCCACAGGGAATAGGACGTGATTCCTTTGTTAACATTGGAATGTATTATGGACTAAGGGTAAAAGTCTTCCGTAACAAGGCCAGAACTACCTTTTCAAGTCCGTACAGCCGCTATCAGAATTTGTTGAAAAATAAAGAACTTGACAATATCAATCAGTTGTGGACAAGTGATTTAACATATTTTAAAGTCGGTGAGAAGGACTTTTACATTGTTCTGATCATCGATGTCTATTCCCGACTTATAATAGGTTATTCAACTGCCGATAATATGAGGGCTGAAAACAACGTCGCTGCCATGGAAATGGCATTAAAACTAAGAGGTTTAAAAAGTTACAACAATAAACTTATTCATCACTCTGACAGAGGTGGTCAATATATCAGTGATACTTATACAAACCTTTTAAAAGAATATAAAATAAGGATTAGCATGTGTAACCTGGTTTACGAAAACGCACACATTGAACGAGTCAATGGAACTATTAAGAACCAGTACCTGATTCATTGGAATATTACAAGCTTTCAACAGCTCCAGACCCAGGTTCAAAGAGCTGTTGAAACTTATAACAAACACAGACCGCATTCAGCTCTTAACAGGATGACACCTGACGCGTTTGAACAAAATATCAAAGAACTTAATGACTCCGATAGGTCTAAATTATCAATCTGGACTGCATCAGAGTCTAAAAACCAAAATCCAGATCAATGTATAATTCAATTTTAAACTTTATTCATAATTTTAAACTGAAGGCAACCTATTTTAGGCAATCACA
>NZ_JAJTSZ010000001.1 GCF_021440195.1 Dyadobacter sp. CY356 | reverse complement strand
TGAGGTGGCTCCAAAAAGCGGCACACATTTTTGCACATCGTGATGCAAGATGAAAGACAAAAAAACAGTTAAAATTCGTAAGAGTTATGATGCTGATTTTAAGCAGGAAGTGATAAGAATGCTGGCTTCCGGTAGAAGTGCAAAGGAAATCTCGGAAGCATTTGGAATTGCCGAGAATCTTCTCTATCGTTGGAAAAGAATGGCAACAAAAAAGATAAAATCGACTCCCGGAGAAAATGGCAACGACAAGTCGGCGAAGCTGACCGCAGAAGTTGCTAAATTACGTGCTGAAAATGCGCGCCTAAAAACCGACCGCGAAATTTTAAAAAAGGCCTTAGGTCTCTTGAGCCAGTCCGACTCAGAGACGTCTATGAGCTGATATATTCACTCTCTCGGACACAAAAGGTCAATTATTTATGCACACTTTTCGAAGTTAGCAGGACAGCATATTATCGCTATCGACGTGGAGAAAGCCACAATGCGGACAAAAAATACAATCGGCCAAGGCATGAAATACGGGCCGAATTTATCCAAAATTGGAAGCGATATGGTAGCAGGCGCATTCATGAGTCCTTAAAACAGAAAGGGATATCCATTGGTCGCAGGAAAGTTTCTGAAATCATGCGAAAAGAAGGCTTGAGAGCTATTCAACCGCGGAAATTTATTCCAAGGACGACCGATAGTGGACATGGGAAACGGGTGTCTCCCAATCTTTTACTGGGTCAACCCAAACCAATAAAACCAAATAGTGTCTGGGTTTCTGATATCACATACATGCCTCTAAAAGGCGGCAAATGGGCCTACCTATGCGTTTGGATGGATTTGTTCTCGCGTCAAATAGTGGGCTGGCAGTTAGGTGAAAATATGCAGGACAGTCTTGTTAGGGAACCATTGGAAAGGGCTCTTTTGAGGCGAAGAGTCAAACCAGGTATGATTATTCATTCTGATCGCGGTGGACAATATCTGTCTAATAAAATGAAGCAGTTGGTCAAGACCTTCAAGCTGAAACAAAGTATGTCTCGTGCTGACGATCCGTATGACAATGCATGGGCAGAGTCATTTTGGAGCAGACTCAAGGCGGAATTGGCTATGCCGAAAGGAGGATATGAGAGTCTGGAAAAACTAAAAACTGTCCTTTTTGAATATATTGACGGCTATTACAATACCAGGAGGCTACATTCGTCCCTAAACTATTTGAACCCGGTTGCCTTTGAAGCAGAATACTATCGGCAAACTGGATGAGAATTGAGATTTTAAATATTATACTAACCCGCAAAAGTGTAAACCAAAACGGAACCACGTCAATCAGTACGGAATTTGGCAAACTAACAATCAAATAACGGATAGCTTACATGGAAAAATGCATTTATTTATTTTGTTTAATGCTTTGCTACTTCGCTGTGTATAGCCAGGATAGCACAAAAATTAAGTTCAGTGAAGAGCAGGATACCATAGTGCAGCAGCGTTTTATTGACAGGTATGAGAATGTGTTCATGACAAAAGTGCCGACAAGGCACATGTTCAAACTGAGTCTGAATTTTATACCAAACTATCTTTTTGCAGTAGATAATAACGCCTTGCAGACAACATCTTATGGCCTGGGCTATGAATACAAAATCTCTCCCTCTTTTTCAGTTGGTACTGATATTTTGCTGAATGGTGGATGGGGAACCAGTATCGGTTTTGTTGGGGCACTTGATGGGAATATATACGGACGCTGGTATTATGATATGAGACGCAGGATTAAGGAAGGCATAAACGTGAATAATTTTACAGGTAATTATGTAGCAATCGTCGGCGGAAAACGTTGGGGGAAATCAGAGGTTAACTATCAGGCATCAACTATTGGTATTGAATTTGGCTTACAGCGAAGATTTCTTAACAATGGCCGTATTGAATTTGCAATTGGAGCTTCTTATCAAAAATATCCAAAAGAACATTATCCACTGCAATTGGGCTATGGTGTTCATAAAGCAGCTGATTTTGCGATCGCTTCGCGGACTAGCATGGGGCTTGCCTTTGGAGACTGGAAACGCAACAAGAATATAGCATTATGTGAAGTGCTTCTTTGTGACGAAAATGTCAGTCAGCAATGGAAGCTTTTATGGCCAAAAATGTATCTTTCCTCTCAGTTTATACAAGGAACCATCGGACTGGCCTATGAGCGGAAGTTTGGAAATAGCCCAATCTCATTTAATGGACAAGTAATGTTTGATTACTTGCGTATGGTTTCTCATGGGTCAGCGCCGTTTCCCAGAATTGTAAGTAACGACATTCAGTTATGGCCATCATTACAACTACGTTACTATCTTGACCAGAAACAGGCATTAAGAGATGGTAAAGGCGGGCAGAATTTGTCAGGATTATATCTGGGGCCACACAGCGAATTTGTATATTATCAAAGTGAAACTGTTCTCGGAGAAGGAAGGCCTAAAAGACATCTGGGCTTGGGAGCCGCCGCAGGATTTCAACAAAGATTATTTAGGAAAGCTTATGTTGACCTTTCCGTTAGTGTCAGCCATAACCTACTCAATACACAGCCTGAAGTAAAGCGTTTGCTGGCTTCGGTTAAGGCGGGATTTGGTATCACTTTATAGATACATATGGGCCGAAGTTGCGAGCCTGCAGAAAAAATGCTCAGATCAAAATGCACAGTTGGGTATTATAAATCCTCCTTCCTTTGGTCTTCATCCTGAACCGAAGGTGTATCAGAATATAGAATAGCAGAAAAACTTGCGTCGCCAAGGGCTTGCAGTTCTTTGAAGCTGTGTGCGCTTTGAAGTAAGCGTTCACGGTAATATTTAACCGTGTTACGGGAAAGATTAAGTTGCCTGGATATTTTACGTTCCGAAATGTTCCGATCCAGCATCTGTATGATCATGCGCAGTGTCTGCATTGAAGTAACTTTGTTTGCCATCCGTTGCTTTGTTTTTCACAAAAGATGGTGTTTATAATTACTTCAATACCAAAATTCACTGGCTCACTTTCCCGGAATAACTTTGACCGACTGTGTCGTCCTGATTTTACTTTACATTTTTTGGTGATAATCCTGAATTAACTTTACACTTGCAATAACCCTGATACCAACTTATTTTACTGATCCATTCCAGCGTAAATTTTTGATTTGCAGAAACGGTGCATTTCTTTCACTTCATGAACGCCGGTTTGCTAGTAGTGCCTCCTTGCAGCCTGCAGTCGGCGCATTCGGGGTTTGCCACCGTTACAGAATCGTTTAATTTACCATGATAATTCAGCAGCAGTTGCTGTGTCCTGTACGCACAGTCGCTATCAAGGGTATAACATTGGACCGAAAGCGTATCAGGCTCCGCGCATCTTGGGAACGAGCCAAGCCCGGGCGAAATCAGGATTCTTCTTTTTTCTTCGGTACCCGCTGCGAAATATCCAAAAACGAGCTCATCAGCGCTGGTAAGGCATTTAATATTGCCGGTAAGAAGGTATGGCTGCGGATCAAAAAGACTTCCTGTCAACTGCGTGGTCTTAGAAAGAGCGGTCCAGTATTCAAATGCTTCCTGAGATAAGGCGTACTGCCTTAGCAGCAAGCTGTATTGTCTGTATAACTTATTGGTACTAATGGGTACAACATTGATCGGTAGTTCCTTTATAATATCGCTGGATTGTTTTATGGTTGAACCCAGGATAATAGTAGCGGGCTTACTGGTACGCCAGCACGTATTGATATCCTGCTTTCTTAAAACAATCTTTCCGTCAACAACCTCGAGTACAGAGGCGTATGTAGCTTGGTATTCCCAGGTCTCTTCAAGTTTCCACCGGTAAAAATGAGTCTTGTTGCCGGCATCATGCGCATTGGCATAAAAGACGACCGAATTTCTGACAGGCTCGATCTTGTAGGATATACTATCTATGGGTGGAGTCTTGCTAATATTTACAAATTCAGATGCATATTCAGATCCATTCGCAGTTTTTAATTTCAGTCTATATTTATGCAGCAGATCAAACTCAGAAGGTGGTAAAATATATTTTCCAGGTGATAGTTCTGTAAACAAATGTACTTCTCCTAATTCTTTTTCTACGCTTAAAGTAGCTCCGCTCTCCATAACCGGGTCATGATCCTGTTTAATATTTTGAGTCCGGCTAAGTAGAAACACGCTCGTATCAGAGCCTGTATTTAAAAATCCATCGATAACAAGATAACTCTGCTGCGAATTAATTTCCGGAGGAGAAAATGGCTTGACACATCCAACAAGAAATAAAATACCCAATAGGATTACAAAATGGATTTTATACTTATTCACGATTTTCAATCCGTTTTCGTCTTTGTATTAATAAATTACCGGCAATACTATTAAAGCGAATTTGCTTCTTTATCACAATAATTTACCGGTATATCGATGCCGGATAAATAACCAAAGGTGAAAAAGGTAATTTTTACTTAAAACCCGTTCAATTTCTGCTTAATAAACAGTTTTTATGATCACATGTATTTTAAGGGGTCTCGGTGACAGGCACGCTAACTAATTTCAAAACTTGGCTGCTACAAAATCACTTCTGCTTTACCGGTTTAATTGCAGATGCCATCAATTCTGAGCCTGGTCATACTCAGGCTGCCGGCCAATAACTTGTCTTTAACAGTTTGCTGCGCCCCTATTGTTGATCCTCTAAAAGCTGCGCCTTTGCAATTTATAAGAACGTACGCTCAGATCATCTTACTTCAAAATCAAAGATATTGCCTTGATGGGAACAGTACTCTTCTGCTAATTTCACTTGCTCCATTATTTTACCCGTGCCACAGAAGAAAAGAAAGGTACGATTTTTCATACAATCTCTTTAAAATCGAAACACAAAAATCATGGCTGACGATAAAACAAAAAAGGCCCCGCAGACAGTAACCGTATCGATGCAAGTGAAAGTCACGAAGCGGCTTAATGGACTGAGGCGCTGGGCATCTCAAAGGGAAGATTGATTGAAGCAGTGGAACCAGTGGGAACCTCTGCAAAGGATGCCAGGGAGTATTATAAAAAAAAATGAAGGTTTTAATCCTCCAACTACAATGCATGTTTTTCTGGTCTGAAAGATCAAAAGTAAGTATAAGACCGGAAGGGCTGGCTTCTGAATGCTACGATGGGATATTGATCAACTTCTAGTATTAACGGTTTTTTGCGCAGATATTGGTCCTTTTAGGGACAACAACAAGATGATAAAAAAAATAATCTACCTGAAATAGACATCAAGCAGAATTGTGTTTCGGAGAATATACCACCTTATTAAAGCAATGAAAGCGTGGTTTAGAAAGTATGATTTAATATGCAAATCGCAATGATCGTTCTTAGAAGTTTAGGAATGTCGGGCCGGAACATAATCTGGGAACGCTTTTAAGGACGTATCACCATTCATAAAGACATTTTGACGTGCCAGTCTAAAACATACAGTTTGGTGAACCACTAAAATTTAATTCATATTTGGCATAGTCAAATATTTTTATATCCGAAATGGAAAATAATAGAAGGCCGCTAGAGTACGGTTATATCACCGAATAATTTAAGACTGAAACTCATCGATACTATTTACATTGCTCAAACTTGGCATGTTGAATTATAGCGAGCAATATCGTTTGATTAAACAGATAGATATCAATACATCGCCCAACTACCTATATTTATATTTTCTTAATTATTTCCCTGTGGTGCTTTCCCATTTTCCATTGTGATGAGCACCCCTGATACACCGCATAGGGGTCCATTAATATATCTTCTAGGTCAGATAGGGACCAATCCTGGTAATTTTCATTTCCTTTTTTAAAACAGTAAGACAGACAAATAGATATCAGCGCATCTTGTGATTACTTTCTGATGATGACTTTGCCAAATTTGCTAATTTAGCCGATGTGACCAAGAAACATCCGGAATTGCATAAATTGTCATCTCGAAACATTTAAATGAAAAAATATATTTTTATTCTTATTCTAGCACTCATTGGAATCAGCAAAATTGAATCCGCTGCTCAATTGGCATCCAGGAATCGGGTTCATTCCGGAGAGCCCAAAATCATCACTGGTGCTGACCAAACTGAAAAATACTTAACTGCTCTTAAAGGAAAACGAATTGGACTTGTTGCCAATCAGAGTTCTGTGATAGGCTCTGTAAGTAGTGTGGACAGTTTATTGAGCCTTGGAATAAAAATTATAAAAGTATTTGGACCTGAGCATGGTTTTAGAGGTAATGCTAGTAACGGAGCTGTGGTGAACAACGAGACAGATGCTAAAACAGGTATTTTAATTATCTCTTTATATGGCAAAAACCAGAAACCCACAAATGAGCAGCTGGCAGATATCGACCTTATGGTTTTTGATATTCAGGATGTGGGCTGCCGCTATTACACTAATATTAATACGCTTCAATATGTAATGGAAGCCTGTGCAGAAAATGGAAAAGAACTGCTCATTCTCGACAGGCCTAATCCTAATGCCTACGTAGTAGACGGACCCGTCATGACGGATGATAAGTTCAAATCGGCTATCGGAATCCATTATATACCCATGACCCATGGCATGACGATCGGCGAATTTGCTCAATATCTGAACGGTGAGGGATACCTGAAAAACCCATGCAAAATAAAGATTATCAAAGTGGCAAACTATGACCATGACATGCCTTATGTACTCCCTGTGAATCCTTCACCGAATTTAAATTCACAACAGGCTGTGATGCTTTTCCCTAGCTTATGTATGTTTGAAGGAACGGCTATCAACGAAGGCCGGGGAACTTACATGCCATTTACCATACTGGGAGCACCCGCACTGAAAGGCAGGTATTCATTCTCATACAAACCGGTAAGTATTTCCGGAATGAGCGAAAAGCCCAATCACAAAGATTCTGTTTGTTATGGTCTGAATCTCGGTAATTATGATATTGATAAGCTATTTAAAAGCAGGCAAATTAATTTGTCATGGTTAATTGAATTATACAATGCCTACCCGGACAAGGCTACCTTCTTTACGCCCGCAAGAGCAAACCAGGACATATCAGCATTCGATTTACGCATCGGTACTGATCAATTAAGAAAACAGATCATCGCCGGCGTATCCGAAGCAAAAATCAGAAAAAGCTGGGAACCAGGCTTGCAAAAGTTTAAGGCAATACGGATGAAATACCTATTATATCCCTGATGAGTCGATTATTACTCCAAAGGATTGAAATAGCATCACTTTTCTTATTCAAATTTATCGTTGCAATGAAGAAACTTCTAAGTGTCATTATCATTTTCACAACATCCCTGAATACAGTATTTGCCCAGGATGAAAGCAATCAATACGCAAAAGCGGAGAAGGAGATTAACGCTGTTTACCAAAAGGTTCTTATTGAGTACAGGTCCAATAAAGAATTCGTTAAGAATTTAAAGATGGCTCAACGTCTCTGGATTCAATTTCGAGATGCAGAAATAAAAGCCAGGTACCCTAATCGAGCCCCTGGTTACTATGGAAGTGTATATGCTTCGTGTATTTTTAGCTTAAAGACACAACTCACTAATGAAAGAATCAAAACGTTAAAGGTCTGGCTGACAGGTATCGAAGAAGGCGATCTTTGCTCCGGATCCGTTAAGATAAGGAAATGATCTTGAACCTATCTCATCATTTATTCCCACTGTATTAGCCATTTGCATAAAATGATATATGCCCTGAAAATGTCGCTTTGATTTCATACAGCGGCATTTTACGCAGAAATTGACTTTATCCCGATCTTTTTCCCACTTCTTCCGCCAGGTCAACAGCCTGCCACAGACTATACAGATCTACCGCGGCAGGCCTTTTTTTTGTTTCCTCCATTGTACAATTCTGTTAGGGATAAACCGTTATTGGGAATTAGTAACTTATCAAAGCCATGTGCATTAGACCATTTTTTTTGAAGTACTTTGCCAATAACAGCTTAAAAGTATGAATATTGATAAGTTATTAAGCTGGATCTCGCCTCTTGTGCTGGGAGCATTGCTGGGCCTGTATGAAATTTCTCATGGACTGTTCTACGTGCTTTATGGAACGCCGGACCAAAAGCGCGACTATCCGCTCGAAATTGTTCTCGGCCTGCTTTTTACTGCTGTATGCCTGGTAGGCCACTGGCTAATTCGACGGATCTCACATTCGCACGCACGCACCATCTGGATGATTGAATCCATACTGGTTGGCATGATCATATACGGTTTTTATCGTTCGTAAATCAGATACCAAATATGAGTTTTCATTAATTCATTGCGTTAACAACAACTTGAACCACTTCATCATCTTGCATGCGAAGTAAGCATTTGCCGATGGAGAATTTCAGCAAGGATGATTAAATGTCGATAAGGATAATCAACCGGAAAACGGATATTTATCCCGGGAAACGGATGCGAAATCCGAATTTACGAGCCCGTTGCAATTTGATTTTTTCCTTTCTTTTCCGGATGGATGCAACTGCACAGTCTTAAAAAAAGCTTACAAATTCGCGTTCAAAAAAGGAAATATACCGAATAGAACATCGAATGGCTGCTCAGTCTCATTAGCAAATTTCCAAACTCTATCCATCTAATGTACATTGTATATGCTCTTCATTGATTTCCGGAGGAGTATAACCAAAATTAAATTGAATGGTTGCTCCTGAAAACTTGGATGGCAGGTTCAACTTCCAAATCGTCACATAATCCCATTATAAATATTAATATAAAAGAATCAATCCGACCTACTTTAAAGTTTGGCCCTAAACCAATTACCTCATCCGATATAATAAATACGAAATGACTTAGCCTGGTCTGTTTCAAAACACGTAAATATTTTCTTTTCTGGTATTAAGAAAAGCATATTTCAGCGAATTGCTAATGGCTTTATTAAAACTACGTTTAATTACGCTCAGTTTCTAACAGGTTTTATACTTTCCAACCTCAACGAATTTCTTAATCGATGTTGCTTGCTCAGAATACGCCTATAGCATACCGGACATATCGCACTCCTTTATTGAACCTGGACTAACCCAATGCCCAGCACCGGACGACCATCAGCCGTAACGCCCTGTATAACCATGCGTAGCGTCCGCACGAGATCTGACAGTGGAAAAACGCAGCTGGCTGTTTCCCTGATTATCGGTTTGTATCATGGGTTTCCAGTAAAGGACATCACGATCATCAACAGGACCGGAAGTGGGGCTGACCGTATCGTAGCGGGGCACATAAAATTCGCGCTGTACTGTTGGATAACCAATAAATTGAACCGGTGTCATACCCTGGTTTTGTTTCCCGCTTTGCTGCATAGACCGTGCACCCATGGAGTAAAAAGCAATAACACCATTACCTCCCCGAATTCCATAAATACCCGCTGTACCAGCATTTTTTAACACTTCGACACGTTCAATGTCTCTTGTATTGAATCTGGTGCTTAAAAGATTTTTCTTAATACGATAATTTGTTGAGAGTAGATCAATAGCTTCCTTTACCACCTTTCTTTTACCCTTATATTCCGTACATTCTTACCACGGGCACTCTTGAGTTTCAGAATTATTGTCTTCGCTTACAAATTTCCTTGTTGGTATACTTTTATCTAAAATTGTTTTCACAATAGTATTTGCAGCTTCATCAGGTGTTCCATTTCCTTGATTATTTGTAAGGTCGGTTCTTATAAATCCCGGATCAATAAGATTAATTCGGAACTTTGGAAGTTGGTTGCCAAGCGAAATGGAATACATATTAAGTGCAGCTTTTGAAACGGCATAAATCATAAAAAGATTGGCATTTTCGTAATATTTCCAACTTCTTGCGCTGTGAAGCGTTAGCGAGCCTATACTTGAACTGATGTTGATAATGTGTGGTTCTTCAGATTTTACCAATAAATCTTTAAATGACTGAACGACCCGTAGAGTTCCGTATAAATTAGTATCAAAAACTTTCTCAAATTCTGAAACTGTTGCGCTCAGGGCATCTTGCGGCATATTTCCAGTAATGCCTACGTTGTTGATTAATATGTCAATTTTTTCTGCTTTTTTACCAAGTTCAGTTCGGGCATTTTTTACAGACTCATCATTGGTAATGTCAATTTGAAGAATTTCGGCGTTGGTCAATCCTTCTGACCTTAATTGTTCCAAAGCATGTAGACCTCGCTCCTGGCTGCGACAACCAAGATATACATAAAATCCTTTCTGCAAAAGTTGTTTTGCTGTTGCAAAGCCAATTCCCTTATTGGCTCCTGTAATGAATACTTTTTTCATTTTTATGTTGATTTAAAACTTTAACCTTGCAAAGTTGCTTCAACAAAAAATAAAATTTTTTCACATTTGTGAAAAAGTGGTTAGCGAATATTTTTTCTCACTCTACTTAATGATTGTTGTTTCATCCCTAGATATGATGCAACATAGGACAAAGGAATACGATTGACAATGTTTGGATACTGTTCTAAGAAAGACAGATATCGTTCAGTCGTATCTTCTGAAATTAATGGACTCCTTCTTTCCAGTTTTTTTGACTTATGCTTTATAATTATTTTTTGAATGATGTCATTTAATTCAAAAATAGCTTGTAATAATTCATTCCAATCTTTTTTTAAGAATACAATAAACGAGCAGTGGGTAATTGCTTGTAGATTTGCGATAGGTGTGACGCTTTTATCTGGATTATCCCAATCTGAAAGCCAATGATTTTCATCAACAAAATAGTTTGTAACTTCTTCTCCCTTTTCGCTGTAATAATAAACACGGAGAATTCCGTCCGTAATAAAACCCACGTATTTTGAAGTTTTCCCTGCTTCCCAAAAAAATTCGCCCTTTTTAAGTTCTATATTTATTGATTTGCTTATAATTAAGTCAATTGAGGTGGCTCCAAAAAGCGGCACACATTTTTGCACATCGTGATGCAAGATGAAAGACAAAAAAACAGTTAAAATTCGTAAGAGTTATGATGCTGATTTTAAGCAGGAAGTGATAAGAATGCTGGCTTCCGGTAGAAGTGCAAAGGAAATCTCGGAAGCATTTGGAATTGCCGAGAATCTTCTCTATCGTTGGAAAAGAATGGCAACAAAAAAGATAAAATCGACTCCCGGAGAAAATGGCAACGACAAGTCGGCGAAGCTGACCGCAGAAGTTGCTAAATTACGTGCTGAAAATGCGCGCCTAAAAACCGACCGCGAAATTTTAAAAAAGGCCTTAGGTCTCTTGAGCCAGTCCGACTCAGAGACGTCTATGAGCTGATATATTCACTCTCTCGGACACAAAAGGTCAATTATTTATGCACACTTTTCGAAGTTAGCAGGACAGCATATTATCGCTATCGACGTGGAGAAAGCCACAATGCGGACAAAAAATACAATCGGCCAAGGCATGAAATACGGGCCGAATTTATCCAAAATTGGAAGCGATATGGTAGCAGGCGCATTCATGAGTCCTTAAAACAGAAAGGGATATCCATTGGTCGCAGGAAAGTTTCTGAAATCATGCGAAAAGAAGGCTTGAGAGCTATTCAACCGCGGAAATTTATTCCAAGGACGACCGATAGTGGACATGGGAAACGGGTGTCTCCCAATCTTTTACTGGGTCAACCCAAACCAATAAAACCAAATAGTGTCTGGGTTTCTGATATCACATACATGCCTCTAAAAGGCGGCAAATGGGCCTACCTATGCGTTTGGATGGATTTGTTCTCGCGTCAAATAGTGGGCTGGCAGTTAGGTGAAAATATGCAGGACAGTCTTGTTAGGGAACCATTGGAAAGGGCTCTTTTGAGGCGAAGAGTCAAACCAGGTATGATTATTCATTCTGATCGCGGTGGACAATATCTGTCTAATAAAATGAAGCAGTTGGTCAAGACCTTCAAGCTGAAACAAAGTATGTCTCGTGCTGACGATCCGTATGACAATGCATGGGCAGAGTCATTTTGGAGCAGACTCAAGGCGGAATTGGCTATGCCGAAAGGAGGATATGAGAGTCTGGAAAAACTAAAAACTGTCCTTTTTGAATATATTGACGGCTATTACAATACCAGGAGGCTACATTCGTCCCTAAACTATTTGAACCCGGTTGCCTTTGAAGCAGAATACTATCGGCAAACTGGATGAGAATTGAGATTTTAAATATTATACTAACCCGCAAAAGTGTAAACCAAAACGGAACCACGTCAAATCTGCTGTTGATTCAGAACTCCAAATTGCAACAAGAAATTTATAAATGCTTTCATTCTACAAATTTATCAAATTCAGATAGACAAATACTGTGAGTGTCCCTAAAACGCAGACAATTTAAAAATTTGAGAAAGCCCTAATTTCCCAAATAAGTAATCCTGCATGGGCTATCTCAGACAAACGACCGTTTTTCAGGACAGCGAGAAATAACACCATCAAAAAATAAAGTAGTCTATACAGCGGACACCGGTTGTTCAATTGAACTGTTACCTCAATTGAAAATGAGTACGCCGGCAAAAAAGCCAGTTTTTTCGTTGTGGAATCATAGTTTTGGATCTCATTAACAAGACTTCGCAGGATGAAGAATCTCTATCCAACAGCTTATCGGCAAGCATCAATTATTATAATGATTATGTTTCTTTGCCTGGTACTGATATTTTTAAGTTATATTATCCTGGTAGATGACTAAGAGGCTATCAATTGATAACATATTTAACAAAATACCCCAGGATATAATAGCAACCCATGATTCACTTGAATAGACTTTTATTTCTTCTATTATTAGGAATGACTGCAAACAGTTTCGCTCAAAAGTTACCAGTGCTAAAGTCAAGAAGTACAAGTTTGGATATTCGGGATGGTAACGAATTAAGGAAAGGGCGATGGAATATAGATCCAAAAACAAAACCAGACATCTTCAAATCATTCATTGACAATAAATACAAATGGGTAACTTTTATATCTGATTCTGATTCGATACGTTTTAAAGTAAAAGCTGACAGAAAGTATCAATTTCTTGTAGTACTTAATGAAAAAGATACTGCATTTACGCAAATTGAAGGCATTAAAGTAGTGCCCTATGCTCAATTCAACACGCGATACGTTAAATCTCATGACGGTAAATCTTTCGTTGAAATTCCACAGATATATGAACTTTTCAATATTGTTGCGGCATTGACTGGCTTTGGAAAAAAAGATGAGGGCTTGATAGTCAAGAACACAAAATATCATCTGGACTTACTGGCTTGGTTTGATAAGAACAAAGGCGAGAAAATAGTAAAGAGAATAGATTCGGTTCTGTCCTCTAACTTAATGACTTTTGTAGCACTAAAAATGGACGCCTATGCATTTGAGTTAGCTCCTAACGGAAAAATAAGGAAAAGTAAGGTGTACAACCGTATCAGTAACGGGCTGGTTAATACACTGGAACCCTATATCAACGATTTACAAGTGTTCAGTAATAAGTCAAAATTTCCAGAATTTTATCAGAAAAACATCCCTTTTTATAATTCTCAAATCTAAACCTTCAGAGATTCTATTGGCTTGCAGGAAATGCAAAGATGGTTGACAAAAAATTTCCCAACCACACGTTATAATTCACTAAAAGTGATATTTTCACCGTTGGTTGGTAATATTCAATCCGCTTCATGGTTTGAGAATAATGGTTTTAAGGAAGCCCAGGCTCATGTAAACTTTCCATACCCAGATAAAACTGATGAGAAGGAATTTTCATCCAATGCACTCAATGTTAGGAAAGGCAATATTGTATTTACGGAGCTGAATCATTGCTTCATCAATCCCGAAGGAGAAAAAACCCAATACCGAACAGCACTTGCCAGTGCTTTTTCTGATCTGGCCATCTGGAATGAAAAGGGTAAACCCGCAGCACTGTACTATAATAATCCATATTCCTGCTTTAATGAATATGTTAGTTGGGCGTTAGTCAGTTTACGGTATTTCGACTATGCTCCTGCTGATGAACAAGATAAACTCATTGCAAGTATTGAAAAAAGGCAAGTAGATATCAGAGGATTCAAAGAATTCAGGACCTTCAATCAGTACTTGTTGAATATCTACAAGAAACGAAGAAACGGACAGACAGTTTCGGATCTGTATCCCTTAATTGTAAAATGGTTTGAAGATCATAAATAACATTAAGGTATGTTCAAAAACGCTCACAATAAACAGTACTTTTAGTTTCAGGTCCCAATACTCAATTCGCACAAAATCCGAATATATTCATACAGAAAATTTACGTATAGCTTCTCAAATACTTACCGTTTCTTTATACATTTCCATAAATACTCATAAAATCAGATATACTAGTCCGAGCCAATCCGGTTGCGTCTATGTCGGCAGCCGTTTGGATACAGAAAATCACCGGATATCTTGCCATCATGCAGAGTTGTATGAGCGTCCTAGCAGCTCTATTGGAATCTGCCGTTCGCAGGCTTCCAGTAACCATTTGTTTTTCCAAAAAGTCGGCCAGAAGCTCCTCAGTTGCCTTCGGCGCACGTTCATAAAACAACCTACCTATTTCTGGAAAACGTGAACTCTCGCTGACTGCAAGTCGATGCAATTCAACTGATTCTGGCGAACATATTTCTTCGATGTAGTGTTTCGCAAAGTCTCTGAGCGCTTTTTCCAAGGGAATATTGGAGTCAAGGTCAGGAGCTAACCTGCCCCGAAAAGCAGCAGTAGCATGCTCGATATAGGCAGCAAAAAGAATCTCTTTATTAGGAAAATACCGCCATAGTGTTTCTTTTGACCCACCAGATGCAGAAGCAATCGCCGACATCGTAGTGCCACCATACCCATGTAAAAGGAAGTGCTGTCCAGCAACCTCCAGGATTGTCTTACGGCGTGCTTGTTGTTGCAGATCTTTTGACATAATTAAATTGCTTGCATTTTACCGTACCATTTAGTACGTTTGTAGTTACCGTACCACTTAGTACGGTTTTACGATTTTTATATATGAGTTTTACAACAAAGATACATTCCTACGACGGCGTCGGCAAGTTCAATGTGTATGTGGCAGAGCCTGAGGGGAGACCACGAGGAGCCGTTCTGGTTATTCAAGAAATATTCGGAGTCGATACTGACATTCGGTGGCGTTGCGACCTTTTGGCCCAAAGCGGTTACCTGGCGATTGCACCTGACCTTTTCTGGCGTCTGGACCCAGGTATGGAATTGGACCCGGACGTAAAATCCAACATGAAACGTTCCGTGGATGTCGTCATACGTTTTAATACGGATAAGGGAGTACATGATGTGCAGAGCACTATAAACAAAGCTCGAGAGATCGTAGGCAGTAAGTTAAAGGTTGGCTTGGTCGGCTATTGTCTCGGCGGGCGTATGGCAGCATATGCTTCGGCCAGAACAGATATCGATGCTGCCGTATCTTACTACGGTGTGCAGATCGAGCGCATGCTTGACGAAAAAGACGCCATCAGAAATCCGCTCATGTTGCATATGCCTGAGTTCGATGAACATGTGGGCAAAGAGATTCAGACGCAAATTCATGCTGCTTTTGAGAGTAACCCGCAGATCTCGATCTATGACTACCCAGGCGAACACCATGGTTTTGCTTGCACCCTAGGCAAACGTAGATCGGAAGCCGCAGCGGCTTTCGCGGATCAGCGTACAGCTGATTTTTTATCGGAACACATTGGTTAATATAAGCAAGGGTAAAGAACTATAAAAGACCAGAAATATGAAAATTATAGCTTTAGAGGAACACTTTGTACCCGGCCGGGTAAGTGAGGCCTGGAAGGCAACCGCTGACAAACAAGACTTCACAGTCTCCTTAAATAGCAATCAATATGCCAGGCAGTTGGAAGATCTGGAGGATATCCGCATTCAAGCAATGGACGATGCAGGCATCGACATTCAGGTGCTGTCACTGCCGTCACCCGGTGTTCAGAATTTTGAGCCAGCAGACGCCATATTGGTTGCCAGAGACTTCAATGACATCTTGAAGGGTGCCATTAAAAAACGACCTGATCGCTTCGACGGTTTCGCAACGCTTCCTGCACCTGATCCGGCCGCAGCAGCAAAAGAACTGCAACGTGCTGTACATGAGCTTGGGCTGAAAGGGGCGCTACTAAATGGACGTGTCCGTGAGCGCAATATGGATCATCGCGATTTCGATCCAATTTACGAGGCTGCTGAAGCTTTAAATGCACCACTTTACCTGCACCCGCAGCTTCCCCCAGCCAGGGTGCGCGATGCCTATTATTCGGGTACTAGCAAGGTAGCGGACATCATGCTTTCTATGGGCGCTATAGGTTGGCATTACGAGACGGGAATCCAGCTCCTGCGTATGGTGCTGGGCGGGGTCTTTGACCGGTGTCCGAAACTCCAGGTGATTGTTGGCCACTGGGGCGAAGTAGTACTATTTTACATGGATCGCATCGCACAGCTAAACCACGCTGGCCTCAAACTGGAGCGCCCAATAATCGATTACTTCAAACAGAACGTCTATTACACGCCAAGTGGCATCTTCAGCCAGCAGTATTTATCTCGCACAATTGAGATTGTTGGCGTTAACCAAATGATGTTCTCCCAGGATTGGCCATACCAAAGCGGCATTGAGAATGGTGCACGCGCTTTCCTGGAGCAAGCCGAGCTATCTGTGGCTGACAAGGAAGCTATTGCGCACGGAAACTGGGACCGGCTAGTTAGCGGTATACAGAGAAGCCCAAACGCCGAAACTTTACGCTCAGCAAAGCCATGAACAGCACTGAGGAAAGACTAAAAATCCTGGAGGACGAGCGTCTGATACGGGCGTTGGCTGCTTCCTTTGCAGATATCTGCACGTCTGGGGATGTGAAACGTTTTACATCGTTATGGACAGAGGATGGTGCTTGGTTGCTATCTGCACCTTTCACAATAGAGAGTAGAGGTCGCGATAATAATTCAAAGCTTTTTTCGACACTTGCAGCGGACAAGCGTTTCTTTTGCCAGATGCTGCACTCAGGTGTAGTCACAATCTCAGGAAAGACAGCCACTGCGCGCTGGATCCTATCGGAAAGTGCTTCCGGTCACGACGGATCTTTTTATCAAAGCCTGGCAACCTACGATGATCGGCTTGTCTATGAAACGGGAGCGTGGTTGTTCCGGGAGCGGTCCTGCACATTCCTTAATATTTCCCAGTCCAGCGATCACAATTTGCGAATAGATCACGAACGTAGTTAAAATCGAACTTTAACCGTAAACCCGTACACTGAATTCGTATACGGGTTTACGCCTATTGATGTAATACAATGTTAAGATAGTTTTATATTGTTGACTAGTTTGAATTATCAGGACTTACTTGACAGGATGCCATATGCATAAAAAAAAGAATCGCCTTAACTATTACAAAATTATTTAGGCAAACAACCCAATACCCGAAAATCAAAAGAATATGACTTCAAATTTGACTGAATGGAATGATTTTTATGTTGCCACTGCAGGTGCAGCGGCAGCACTGACCGGATTAATATTTGTTGGAATTTCAATCAACCTCACACAGATCTTATCATTTCCGATTCTAATTCTTAAGGCATCAGTAGCTTTAATCTTATTAGTATCCATTTTGATTTTTTCAGTTTTTTTGCTCGTTCCCAAGGAGAACCATAACTTAATAGGTTACGAAATTATAGGATTTGGGTTGTTGGTTTGGGTTCTAGTAACCAGGGCTGATCTGAAAATATATCTGAAAGCTTTAAAGGAATTTAAAAGCGTATATCTTTTTAATTTGCTTTTTGATCAACTTGCAATCCTTCCTTATGTCTTAGCCGGACTTTCCCTGTTGTTTTTTCACGGTACTGGATTTTATTGGATAGTTCCGGCGATGATTTTATCTTTCATTAAAGCTGTTTTTGATGCTTGGGTGTTGCTTATTGAAATTAAAAGATAGCTAAAACCTTCCATGCGGCACCTGCGGCTTTACTACTGATGTAAATACCGGCTCAAAACAGAACTTAATTTTGTCACAAGCACACCTATGGCCGTAAAAAAAAAGGTGCTTACAAAGTGATATAATGTACTAAGCCGCAAAGTCTTGCCTATGGGCTAAACGATTTTCCCAACTAATGGGCTACCATTCTGTCTTAATTTGATCCTAAGGCATTTTGCACGATCTTTGTACTAACTACCAAGATATGCAGCTAATTATCTATGGGTAGAATTTTCGAAACTACAATGTGTGAGGCAAAATGCTGCTCTTTTAAAGAAAAATTAGAACAATGCCTAAAAAAGCTGCATTCATTCCTGTGAATACCATGGCTGAAAAGTTCGGCGCAGGGATTGCTATTGGAAAAGCATCAATTAAGGATTTGCGCACTTTCGAGCAAGCAGAGCACTTACACCGGGACGACTATCATTTATTTTTCCTTCAGGAAAAAGGAAGTACTCCCATAGAAGTTGATTTTCAAAAGCATACAATAAAACCCCAGTCTGTAATCTATATTCACCCTAACCAAGTACATCGTTTAGGGGCACTTGAAAATGTAACGCTCAGCTTCTGGGTAATTAGTAATGAAAATCTTAATCCTGAATATCTGAAATTATTGCGAGCCATCATGCCCGCTAAACCATTAACGTTAGATAAAGAGTCGTTTTTAGTTATCTCCAAGGCAGTATCACTCTGCATAAATCTGTTTGAAAGAATCAATGAAAAATTATATCATTCTTTACTAAAAGATAGTTGCAATACAATAGTCGGATTGGTTGCTTCTCAGTATCTAGCGCAATTCAGCTCAACGGACACGCTATCACGATTTGAAATAATCACCAAAACGTTCAACAGAGTTTTAGAGGATAGGTTTAAGACTTTAAAAAAACCGTCAGAATACGCTAATTCCCTCAATATATCTTCAGATTATTTGAATGAATGTATCAAAAGTACAACCGGCCACTCCGTCTCGTATCAGATCCAACAGCGTATCGTCCTGGAAGCAAAACGTTTGCTTTGTTATTCTGATTTATCGGTTAAAGAAATTGCTTTTGAACTAGGTTATGAAGACTATCCATATTTTTCACGGCTGTTTACAAAGGTTACAGGAGTAACCGCCTTAACATTTCGAAGCCAAAACCCTGATTAGTCCAATACTTACCCTTGCTTGCCTTTGTTTCGCCTGGTTATATCAAGTTCCTTTGTATTGAAAACAAATAGCAATAAAATGGAACATTTACAAGAAACGAATGCTAGGCATACTGTATTAATTTCGGGTGCAAGTATTGCAGGACTTAGCACTGCTTTTTGGCTGTCGAAGTATGGCTTTAAAGTTACCCTCGTTGAGCGCGCACCACATATACGTCCAGGGGGGCAGGCTGTCGATGTCCGTGGACCAGCATTAGAAGTGGCCGGAAGAATGGGAATATTAAATGACATACGCCAGAACAGCACAAAGTTGAAAGGAATGTCAGTTGTTGACGCTGTATCCGGAAAAGAGATCTATCAAAACATAAAGCAAACACTTACTGGTGGCAGGCATGACAGCGCAGATGTTGAGATATTACGGGACGACCTGTGTAATGTTCTGTTTCAGGCTGTCGGAAGTCAGGCAAACTATATTTTCAGTGATAGCATTGTGAGACTTGATCAGGATGAATCAGGAGTTAATGTAACATTTGCCCATGCAGCTTCACAGCGTTTTGACCTTGTTATAGGTGCAGACGGAATACGTTCAAACGTGCGCAAAATTGTTTTTGGCGATGACGAAAAATTTGTACGTTATCTAGGACATTACGTTGCGATATTTACAATTCCGAATTATTTCGACCTTGAGTATTGGGAAATGATCTTTCAACACGAAGGCACTCCACTTGCAGTATGCATAGCCAAGGAGCGAGCAGATGAAGCCAGGGCGTATCTTGGATTCAGTTCGGATAAGCCTTTGAAATATGACCATCGGGACATTAACACTCAAAAGCAACTGATTATGGAAAAGGCTGCTCCTGAGATCGGGGGCATGATTTCAAAAATAAAGGAACTGATGCATAGCTCAACTAATTTCTATTTTGATGCTGTAAACCAAACGATTATGGATACATGGTCAAAAGGACGAGTGGCCTTAGTTGGAGATGCTGGATACAGCGTGTCGCTTTCGCTTGGTCAAAGTACCTCAGTTGCGATGGTAGGTGCATATGTATTAGCAGGTGAGATAGCCGCTCATAAAGAAGATCTGCAAGCTGCCTTTGATCAATATGAACATGAATTGCAGGAATATATTTTGACCAATCAAAACCTGGCGTTTCAAACAAGCATTGAACCGACGAAGACACTTGGCAAACATTCCGAAGAAGGAATCACGATGGAAACAGCCGATTTACCCGACTTTGGACTATCTGTGATACCATTGACTCTCAAAAACTATTAGTTAATATTAAAAAAATAATGGTTACATATAGTATTCCTTCAACCCCCATCAATGAAATATCACCATTCGTATTTTGGAGCAACCTCCCCTGTCACTTAAGCCGCTTTAAACGTTATAACGCTAGCACTTGTTGTTGAACTGGAAGATACTGAAATAAAGATTCGCGCCGCAAGACCCGGCTTTACGGCAACAGCAATGAATGACTTGCTAGGTACTAATACCGTTGAAATCGAAATAAACTGCTTGTCCTTGCGGTACTTGATTTAAATAGCCCTACTGGTAGTGTTACAGGCTCGGAAGATGCACATCCTTGTAACCTCTAAATCTAGTTCAGTTGACTTTGTAACCGGTGAGATTTCAATTCATCGGTTATACTAATTATCGTTATAAATAAAGAACAAAACCCTATTACCGATATAAGCGTGACAAAGCCATTGGTGGCTAACACACTACATTGAATGTAATACAACCAACAGTATCGATATTCCTGGCTTGAATAGACTAATACTTAGCCTGCAAGAACTGTTACAGAAATATTCGTGGTCAAAGTATCCTGCATTTGACCTTGTCAGCATACAAACTTGGACTTTTCAACAAACCCGTGCCATCAGGCCTAAGTTACCTTTGTCATATAAATTTTAGCAAATGAAAACTTAGACAAAATGAAAAAGACAGTATTAGTGACAGGGGCTTCGGCTGGAATTGGCAAAGCGACTGCAATTTATCTCGCTCAAAATGGTTATAATGTGTATGGTGCTGCGCGCAGGACCGACAAAATGGAAGAGTTGAAATCCTGGGGCATCAAACCGATCGCACTTGATGTAACTAAAGACGATAGCGTGACGGCGTGCGTTAATCAAATTTTGCAAGAAGCAGGAAGTATTGAAATTTTAGTTAACAATGCAGGCTTTGGTTTAGAAGGAGCAATTGAAGACATTTCGATGGAAGACGCCCGTTATCAATTAGAAGTGAACGTATTTGGCGCTATGCGTTTGGCGCAACTGGTTTTGCCTAAAATGCGGGAAAACAAGTACGGCAAGATTGTGAACATTTCTTCTGTTGGCGGTAAGATTGCTTTTCCCTTAGGAGGTTGGTACCATGCAAGCAAATTTGCATTGGAAGCATTGAGCGATAGTATGCGAAGTGAAGTGAAGCAGTTTGGCATTGACGTGATCGTTGTTGAGCCGGGTGCCACCAGATCTGAATGGGGCAATGTTGCCACTGACCTTCTCATGAAAGTATCCAGCCATACAGTTTACAAAGACCTGGCGGCAAAAACACACAATGTATTTACCCGGTTAAATAAAGATATAGCAGAGCCAGAAGTGATCGCCAAACTGGTCAGGAGCGGAATAGAAGCTAAAAGTCCCAAAACCCGGTATACAACTTCGCAAATGGCTTCCTCGCTTTTGCTATTTTTGAGAAGGATTCTATCTGACAAGCAAATGGATAGGTTGATCATGAGCCAAATAAAATAACCACAATGGAATTGAGCAAAATGGAAAACGTCGTTGTTCAACATAATGTCCTATATGCACAAGGTCACCAAAAGACGCAAAGCAGCGAACATTACTTTCCTGAACATGCATTAGGCATCATGCTTTCAGGGGAATCCTACTACTTTTCGAACGAAGGAACATTTGTGATGAAGGAAGGCACTATCTGTCTGATGCGCCGGAATGAATTGTTCAAAAAATTAAAAAAAGCGGGTCCAAATGGTGATCCGCCTGCATTGATCAGCATATTTCTTGATCAAAAAACGCTGCACCAATATGCCTTTGAAAACGATGTTGCCAAACAAGGTGCATACAAAGGAAAAGCGATGATGGAGCTGACAGGCGATGTATTTTTAAAAGGATTTTTTGATTCATTAGTGCCCTACGCGCAGCGTCCGGAAAAACTGACAGCAAAGCTGGCGGAGCTCAAAACCCTTGAAGCCATTGAACTGCTGCTTCAAAGCGGCGATATTTACCAAAAGCTTTTGTTTGATTTTCAGCCGCCGCATAAGATCGATTTGGAAATGTACATGAACCACAATTTCATGTACAACATTCCCCTACTCACCTTTTCCAAACTTACAGGACGCAGCCTGTCTACATTCAAACGGGATTTCACAAAGATTTTTGAAACGACGCCAGAAAAGTGGTTACAACAAAAGCGATTGGAGCAAGCACATTATCTTATTTCAAAAAGACAGATGCGGCCTTCGGAAGTTTATCTGGAAGTTGGTTTTGAAAACCTGTCGCATTTCTCATTCACCTTCAAAAAAACATTTGGCCTTACGCCAACAGAGTTAATTGAAAAAAAGGCGAGCGCCTGCAGTTAAAAAACCGGTGGTTGCATTAACTTTAAATAGAAAATAAATCGATTAGCGAATAAGATTATTGCCTTCGTCAAAGTCTGTTCACATACATATGGAATTGCAATAATAAAGAGGGCAAAATGTTAAGCCTCAATTCCCTGCGTATTCAAAAGTTCGTCAAATTCTTTTGGCGACATGTATCAAGGGCAGAATGAAGTCTTTTCCGATTATACCGCAGCGGCGGCCCCCAGATCTTAATACATTCGAATAGAATCACTCCTGCTGTATTTTGCTTTTTTGATAACATGTGTGGAGGAAAAATGTGCTTGCGAAATATTTTTAAGGTAGAAAACGGACTAATGGACATTTCCAAACAGGTCTTTTAATGCCTGTTTTGCCGCATGATAACCACATAAACCATGTACCCCACCACCCGGAGGAGTCGAAGCTGAGCATAAGTAAATTCCTTTTGCAGGAGTCCTGTAAGGAGATAAACTCAAAACAGGGCGGCTGTATAACTGCGCCAGGTTTTGAAGTCCACCGACAACATCACCGCCTACATAATTCGGATTATATTCCTGCAATTGCATCGTGTTCAACGTACTTCTTTTCAGGATTGTATCTTTAAAACCGGGTGCAAATCGTTCAATCTGATTTTCAATAATATTGGTCATATCAACCTGAGAGCCGTTGGGGACGTGGCAATAAGCCCAGGCCGTATGTTTTCCTTCGGGGGCACGGGTTTTATCAAACAAACTGGGCTGCGATAATAGTACATACGGTTTATCAGAGTGCCTGCCCTCCGTGGTTATTTTTTCACTGTATGAGATATCTTCAAAAGTATTGCCAAGATGCACTGTACCTGCCCCGGATGCATGTTTGTTGGTAAAAGGAATCGGTTCGTTGAGTGCCCAATCTATTTTAAAAACACCCATACCGTACTTAAACTTTTTCAATCTGCTGATGTAAGAAGTTCCAAGCTTGTTCCCAGCGATTGAAATGAGCTGCCTGGGCCCAACGTCAAAAAGTACTGCCTTTGAAGAAGGTAATTCGTCTATGGATTTAACAAACAGGCTTGTCTGAATTTTTCCTCCAAGAGAAATAAAGTACGAAGCCAACGCGTTGGCAAGGGATTGTGAGCCACCTTCTACGATTGGCCAGCCACCAATATGAGCCGCCGAGGTCATCACAAGCCCAATAGCGGAGGATGCGATATTGTTAAAAGGCTGGACCGCATGAGCCGCAACTCCTGCCCACAGGCCGCGTGCCTGTTTGGTTTTAAACCGGTTTGCCGTCCAGCTGATTGGTGGCAAAGCTTTCAAACCAAAAGATGCCAGTGCAATCGGATATCTGGGAATAGGAAATGGCCCTAGTATATCAGGCAAGAGTTTTGGCAAATCTCTAACTGAATTTTTTATCAATGAAAGGTATGCATCGCGATCTTCACCAAGTCCGTCGGCAGTTTCTTCCAGCGAGTTTTTCAGCAAAGCCACTGTACCATCGTCAAAAGGATGCGCAGCAGCGTAGGTTGGCTCTATCAGTGTAAATCCATGCTCTTTTAGCGGAATTGATGTGAAAAATGGCGAAATGGCAGCCATTGGATGAACTGCAGAACAGACATCATGATGATAGCCTGGAAGCGTCAGCTCAGCAGTGCGCATACCGCCTCCAAGAGTATCCCGCCCTTCCACAAGTAATACAGAAAGTCCCGCTTGTTGAAGTGTAATAGCCGCAGCCAATCCATTCGGTCCAGAGCCGACAACGACTGCATCATATTGGGTATTTTTCATTTGTATTGACTTGGCATTCCAAATAAACAATGCCAACAAAATATTTAAGTTGCTTTAAACAAAACCTGTCCATCGTTTTGAATATACCAGGCAGTGACCGGATTGTAGTGATAACCCATGTTTCCGCCACGGGCCGCCAGCAGATCTTTCAAGAATGGTTGAACATAACCTGTTTCATCCACCGTTCTGCTTAGAATTTCGGTTGACTGGCCGTTCCAGTTCCACAAATAACGAAAAGCGGTATGGGATTTGTCCATGACCGGACCCTGCAATTCTGCTGGTTTCCAGGTTTTGCCGGCATCTGTACTAACTTCAACACGAACGACTTTACCTCTGCCGCTCCATGCAATGCCACGTATTTCAATCCATCCCTTTTCTACTTTTTGCGGATAGGAAGGATAAGTGATTATGGACCGGGCATCGATCGTAAAACTAAACTGACGGATCTTTCCGCCACCAATTGCTTCGGTATATTTAGAAGTTTCCTGACGTGTTTGAAAAGGTTGATCGGAAAGTTCGATCCTTCGCAGCCATTTTACATTGATATTGCCCTCCCATCCCGGCAGAAATAAACGCACGGGATATCCCTGCTCCGGCCGGATCGCTTCACTATTTTGGGCATAACAGATTATGGCGTCATCCCAGCCTTTTTCTACCGGTACACTTCTGGTCATAACCGCAGCATCACCGCCTTCTGCCAAAAACCAGGTCGATTTTGGACTGACGCCCACTTCCCGAAATAATGTGGAAAGTTTAACCCCGGTCCATTCACTCTGGCTGGTTAGCCCGCATAGCTGCTGCGGGGTAATTTTCCCATCCGCAGCACCACGATAATTACCGGAACATTCCAGAAAAGCAATCCTTGAAACAGAAGGAAAACGTTTTAGATCAGCGAGTGTAAAAACCATCGGTTTATCCACCATCCCGTGAATGATAAGCTCATATTTTGCAGGATCAATAGCAGGAACTCCATTATGATTTCTTTCAAAATGAAGATCAGAGGGTGTTATGGTTCCAAATAAATCCTGCAATGGCGTTCGGGACGAAATATCTGAAGGTGCTTTGACAGGTTTTTCAAAAGGTGATCTTGTTCCCAAAGTTCCCGGCGGAACTCCCGGAACTTTCGTCGGATCTTCAAGCAAATGCAGTTCAGATTTTGTTAAGGCAGCCTGAAAACTTTTCCCCGAGGCTGTTTGGGCCAAAACCACAGCGGCGGTTGCTGCACCGCCGAGAAGTGTTCTGCGACTAATCTTTTTCCCGTTTTCCAGCGGTTTGTCTCCCTTTTGATCAGGCATAAAGGTTATTGATTTTTTGAGTTTTGCTAACGAATTTCCGGACCGTCCTTACGATCATCAGGCACGAAAAAATCGCGTGCAGGCATAACCACTTTGGGAAGAGTATTGGCATTGATTATATCAGCTGCTTTAATCAGACCATTTTCGTGCAGTAAAAACGCAGTCAGGTTGTACACTTCCTGATCAGTCAGCGAGCCGGGCTGGTTAAAGGGCATGGCGCGTTTGATATAATCAAAAATCGTAGTGGCATATGGCCAGTAATTCCCTATTGTTTTATTCCTGACTTTAACTTTCGGATCGGTTGGATTTTTTATCGTTACGAGCTGATCATTTGGCCCTTCGACGCCGGTTGCACCGTGACAGGCTGAACATTTTGCAGCATATACCAGCTTACCTTCCGTCGCTTTTCCCGAACCTGCCGGAAGCCCTTTTCCATCAGGCCGGACGTCAGTATCAAGTATCGCGATTTCTTTCAAAGTTGCTGTTCTGCCAAAACCAAAAGTCCTGGGATATTTAAGCGTATCAGCCTGGCCACCGTTTTTAGTGGTGGTCAGGCTTTGCAATGAGGTTAATGATAAGGAGAAAAGCAGACAGGCTACTCCGGTTATCACTCTGATTTTAGTCATACTTACCAGCATCAAGTGTACTTTTTGGCAAAACATAATTTTTATTTACCCGGTCAAGTACAACGTACAGCGAATCTTTGTTTTGATCAATTCCTTTCAAAATGACATGAGATCCATCCGTAGTCTGATAAGTCAAAATCATCCGGTTGCGTTTTTCATTTTTTGGTGCTTCGGCAAATTCCCGGTCGCGGCGCGTAGAAGCGGCACGCTGATCGATTTTTTTAACCTCATCACCAATATTAATCCAGGCCGCTTTACTTATCCAGTTTGGATCCGGCTCATCTTCCGGTTTCAGTTTTTTCTTTTTTGGTTTTGGCGCACCGCCCGATAGATCCGTTGCATCACGCGCGCCCAACTCCCGTCCGGAAGGTGCTTTGAATTTGTCCTGCAAATACAGCACATGTTCAACCGGATCACCATAATAATGAAAAACCCTTTGTCCTCCGCCCGTACCTGTCAGCTCAAATGTCCTGCTGATATCTTTCATCGGCGAACCTCCTCCGTTGGAAAGATCAAGTGGTGTCGGTTTATTAACTTTAAAAGTCAGGGTGGTCCATTTTTCAAAAGTCGCCCATTGCCACCTCACGGTATCCTGCGGTGCGTATGGTATCACTTTATTATTGATGCGAAATTCGGTCACATTATAGTTTCCACGAAGCTCTTTAATCCCTGCTGTTGATGGTTGTTTATAAGGATCGTACAGGAAATTTACCAGGGACAGATAAAAAAATAGAAACAGGAAAATGCCAATTACTGCCGATTTAATACCAATTCTTGCGTATTTCTGCCATGCTTTGGTGAAGGTCGGGTAATAATTTACGGGAACGGTATAACGTTCAAGAATAAACAGATTATACAAACGCGGAATATCCTGCACCATCAAAAATGCAGATAAAATTACAAAGTAAGAGCTATAAACATGCACACCACCATCGTAAGCAAAATTCACATAAACAATATCGCCCAGCGCTCCAAAAAGAAGCATGGCACCCAGAAAAGTTGTCTTTCTAAAAAACAATAACACACCTCCTGCAATTTCAACAACACCGGCAAAAACCTGATACCAGGGCACAATTCCAACAGATAACCAGTAAATTTTCTGTAAGGTAAAATCACCAAAATCAGTATTCAAAAGCCCGAGAGAAGGATACGGCATTTGAGTCGGCAGCAGCTTCGTAAATCCAAAACCTATGATACCAATGCCGGCACGATAACGCACAATCGTACGCAGCCAGTAATTCAGTTTGATATAATTTTGCGGATCCTTTTTCAGCACCTTGACAGCTACCGTCCAGATCACAGCGACCACAACGGCGAAAATCAGTGTGATAACATAGGTTGCATAACCATTCAAGCCACTTCCAAAAAGTGTCCGGCCAAAAATTTCCAGACCTGAGCCAAAACGGGCTACGTCATATGGATCACGGTAATGCAGATTTGCCCAGTCTATCGAAAACACGACCTTATACCACTCCGGATTCCAGGGTAAGGAAATGCTGACAAAGAAAACAAATGCCACACGAAACAGGATTTTTTGCCACTCCGGCCATACCTTCCCGGCAAAAACATCTTCCCTGGCGGATCCGTCGACACGAGCGGTGTCTTCTGCTACATCTGCCGAATTACTAGTTGAAAGTGACATAATGAATGTTGATTTATATTTTAATTTCGAACCGTTTCATTTCAAAGTTTCGGACTTCCTCTTCTTCCCAGTTTCTTGATTTCCGTCTGCAAATATTTTTTGTTGATTTTTTCAAGACGGACAAAAACAGAATCCCGGTCGCTGTTTATTCCCCAGAGAATAATCGTTGCAGAATCAGGCCGGTTGTAATGCAGCTTGAATTTGTCAGAGGCATAATGTTTGTTTCTGTTTTCAAGATTCAAGACCTGCGTTGCCGGATCAATTTTGTAACTGTAATAATGTCTACCCGCAGAGCCGAGAAACTCGTAAACCCGGTCTTTGTCGTTTTCGTGGATCTCTTCAGCATTGGTCGAATCAATGATAACCGGTTTGTTTGAACGAATACTCAGTGTTGCCCAGTCTTCAAAAACCACATCTTTCCAGCGAATTGGGTCAATCGGTGAATAAGGCAAAACCTGGTTATTAATCTTAAATTCTGCCACATTATACAGACCCGCAGCCTTGGCCAGGCCAGGTGCTTTTGGATATTGATACGGATCGTTGTGATATCCGTTTCTGGTTTTAAATCCAAAAAGGATCACAAAAAAGAAGATAAAAAATATTTTGAGGCCAAGTCTACCATATTGCTGCCATTTCAAATGGAATGTTGGGTGAAATCGGTTAGGAATTGTAGGTTTTTCCAGTGTAAGTAAACTGTAAAATCTTGGTGCGTCAAAAGCGAACAAAAACAACTCGAGAAGAATCAGATAAAAACTGTAAACAGCCTCGCCACCGGTATAAGCAAGATTTGATATGAAAACATTTCCTGTAAAAGGAATGATGATCAGCGTTCCGATGAAAGTCGTTCTTCTGTTCAAAAGCAAAAGGCCGCCAAGAATCTCAACCAAACCAAGGAATGATTGATAACCTGGCACCACGCCCAGGCTCAGTGCAAATATTTTCCAGTCGGAGTAATCGCCGTACTGCGTATTAAGATTACTGATCGAAGGCAGCGGGGACTGCATTGGAAAAAATTTGATCAGACCATAGGCAATTAACCCCAGCGCAAGTCTATAACGGACGATGACGCGGATCCAGTAATACAATGCATTATATTCATTTTTTTCTTTTTCAACAACGCCCCAGATTATCCCACCAACGACTGCGGCAACAAGCAGGATGATTAAGTTCAGAAAAGAATTTGTTGCAAAAAAATCCGGAGAATAGTGGGCCAGTTTGAAAAAATCACCATAATGAAGATCCAGCCAATTGATAGAAAATACAGTTTTGTAATATTTCCAGTCCAGCGGAACGGCCAGCAAAAAGAAATAAACAAAGGATATCCTGAAAGCCACCTTTTCAGCGCTGCTCCATGGTAACTGAAAGTTCTGAGCCTTCTCCTGCTTTATATGCACACCACTTGACACATTTGAGGTTGCCATAGACTAAGGGTTTAAGAATTAATATCCGGGATTTTGTTCCAAAGCTTTGTCAGTCTGAAGCTGCACGGAAGGTATCGGCATCAAGTAACGGTTTGGATCTGTTATGCTCAAAACACTTGCTGCACGTCCGGTACGTACCAGGTCGAACCAGCGGTGTGGCTCCAGTGCAAATTCAATTTTCCTTTCATTTTCAACCGCGAGTAGAAGGTCATCTTTTGATGCTGCGCTTGTTGCGGCGAGGCCCGCTCTTGTGCGAATTGCATTTATATCAGAAGCCGCGTTCGTAAGGTCAGACTGCTGCGCACGAGCTTCTGCACGGATCAGGTAAAGTTCAGCAATACGTATAACATAAGACGGATCCGAACCCGGAGAACGGTAATACAGGTTTCCATACCAGCGCGACTGGTTATCTTTTGCCACGAGCGTACTTCTGTTTCCACCTTTCAATGGATCATTCACCAGTGCAACAAATGCATCATTTGGTGCCCATTGGCGTGTTCCGCCGTTTGTCTGAGGCTGCCATTGCCCTCGGTGATCATTGATTTCAGAAGTTCCGTTGTAGAAAATCTCAAAGACAGATTCCTGTGTTCCGCGTGCGTTGTTTGCAAAAAATGCATTGTAAGGCGTCAAAAGCTTATAATTTGTAGCATCCGAGATTACTTTGGTAGCATACTCTTCCGCTTTTACCCAGTCTTTTTGATATAAATAATACCGCGATTTTAGCGCCCAGACTGTTTTGCGGGTTGCATGATAACGGTTCACTGTTTCTGTCAAAAGAGGTTCGGCTGCATCCAGATCCTTTAAAACCTGAGCATAGGTCTCTGCCTGCGTACTCCGTTTGATCCCCGAGTTTTCTGATGGCGTAGACGTTGGCTGGGTAATGAGCGGCACGCCTCCCCAGGTTCTGGCAAGATCAAAATATGCCAGAGCGCGGATGAAGTAAGCTTCACCGATGATTGGGTTTTTCAATGCATCCGTCAGGGTTGGATCTGTAACGGTTGGCACTTTGGCGATTACCTGATTGGCACGGTTGATAGTCGCGTAAATAGCGATCCATGCACTGCTGATTGTAGCGTTTTCTGCGCTTACCTTGTGATTAATAAACTCCTGCACCTGTGATTGTGAACCCGTCCATTGGATATTGTCACCCGACAAATAACCAATGGATTGAAAGGTAGTTCCGTAATAATTAGCATTGGCAACGGCGTTATAAACTCCGCGCAAAGCTGTTTCTGCGGAGGTCTTGTCAAATATGGTCTGCTCGTCGGATATGGAAGATTTTGGCTCAACATCCAGAAAAGAATCGCAGGATGTCAATGCTGCTATACCAAGCGTCAGCGCCAAAAAGTAATTAATTCGTTTCATGTTTCTCATGATTGTTTTGAGAATATTTTTTAATTTCTGCTAACTGATTACAGCGTGATATTCAAACCAACCTGGATAGATCGCGGCTGCGGCGGCGTACCCAGATCAATACCCTGCTGGTTGGCCGCACTGCTTACACTTGATTCCGGATCAAGGCCTGTATATTTCGTAAATGTCAATAGATTGGCACCTTGTAAAAACAAGCGAAGTGTTTCAATTCTCAATTTGCTTGTAAATGTTTTTGGAATTGTATATCCAAGATTCAGTGAACGCAAGCGAAGGAATGAACCATCTTCAAGCCAGCGGCTGCCACCATCGCGGTAATTATTTACGTTTACGCCGTCTGGTCTTGGAACGTCTGTAACGTCTCCCGGCTTTTGCCACCTGTCATTATTACTTGCAAAGATTACCCTTGCCGCATCACGTGCCCCGCCACCTTCTCCGAAGAATTTATTGTGGTTGTAGATTTTGTTTCCATATTGAAAAGCAAAAAACACACCCAGATCAATTCCTTTATATGTAAAATTATTGGTAATACCACCGAAGAATTTTGGCCAGATACTTCCATAAACCTGACGGTCGTCCACCGTGATTTTGCCATCTTTATTTACATCTTCGTAAACCGTATTTCCGGTCTGCGAATCAACATAAAGCTGTTTGTAAACCCAGAAAGAATAAAGCGGCGTACCTTGCTGCTGCAAGATCAGATCTCGGCTGCCATACCGAAGCGGATTTTCCAGTTTTTCAATTTTGTTGACATTTCTTGCCACATTGAAATTGGTCGTCCAGGTGAAGTCTGCTTTTCTGATATTTGCCGTCTGGATACTGAATTCAAATCCTTTATTACTGATCTCGGCAGCATTGCTCCAGTAAGTATTAAATCCACTTGTTCCCGGCAGAGAAACCTGCAATAAACCATCCGAAGTATATTTCCGGTAAGCGTTCAGTTCAACCGTTATTCTCTGGTCAAACAAGCCAAGATCAAGTCCAACGTTTAACTGGCTCGTTTTTTCCCATTTCAAGTTAGGATTCGCCAGCTGCTGCGGTGCAATTCCAGGCAAACCTTCATACGAAGAACCACCCGCCCAAAGTCCTCGTGCGGCAAAATCTCCGATCCCATTCTGATTACCGGTGATACCATAACTTGTACGAAGTTTAAGATCACTGATCACACGGGTTTCTTTCAAAAAACCTTCCTGTTTGATACGCCAGGCAGCACCGACAGCCGGGAAATATCCCCATTTATTATCCTTACCAAAACGTGAAGAAGCATCACCGCGAATACTGACGTCTACCAGATACTTCCCGCCGTAGTTGTAATCCGCTCTTGCAAAAAAGGAAGTCAGTGTATTTTTACTCCAGCTTTGGGAACTTGTTGTCACAGCCGCAGAGGAAATCTGCGTGAAAGAGTTATTTGCAAAACCACGTCCTTCGGCAGCTGTCCGGGAAGAAACCGAGCTTTGCAGCGTATTACCTGCCAGAATTCCGAAAGAACTTTTTGCACCCAGATTTTTACGGTAAGAAAGTGTTTGCTCATTGATCCAGGTTGTATACTGACCGATGCTTGAAGTGGCCAGTCCACTTGGACTTCCGGCGATCAGGTAAGTGTTCCAGTATTCAGATTCATCATAATTGTTATAATCAATACCGAAACTGGATCTGAATTTAAAATTGGGAAGAATATTAGCTTCAACATATAAGTTACCGATGTAACGAAGACTGGTGGAATTGACATCGTAATATTTTAACAGAAGCGTTGTGTTGTCAAAACCTGCACGGCCTACCAATTCGCCATTTTCGTTCGTTGGCGAAAGATAGGTGGGCGTATGAAGTGCCGCCTGGAGAAGTCCTCCTGCCGGTCCGTCCCCTGCCCTTGCCTGATTTCTGAAAGTCCTTGAAAAAGTATTGCTCACACCAACGGTTACGGCATCATTAACTTTCTGGTCCAGGTTTACTTTAAAACTTGCCCTTTGAAAAGTGATCGGCTTTAAAATTGATTCCTGGCTGTTGTAACCTCCTCCGATGTAGTATTTTGTCGTTTTTGTACCACCGCTAAGTGAAAGATCATAATTTTGAAGATGCGCCGTTTGAAAAACTTCACTCAAACGGTCGTAGGTTTTTTGCTCTTCCGGCAACCCGCGTCCGCCTTCTGAAACCGGGCGGAATGGTTTATTGGCTTCAGTACGGTTTAAAGAAGGGGTATCTTTTCCGGTATTGATCCACCATTCATTTACCAGCGTAGCATGTTCCGGTCCAGTTGTCAGATCCCAAAGTTTGGCCGCTTTTGCCCAACCTTGGGAAGTACTGAAATTTATTTTCGATTTTTGATCATAATTACCACGTTTGGTTGTGACAATAATAACACCATTCGCTCCGCGTGACCCATAAAGGGCTGTCGCTTCCGCATCTTTTAAAACCTCGATACTTTCAATATCGGATGGATTGATATCTGCAATTGGTGAGGTTGCTTTTCCCCCTGTGCTAAAAGTCTGGTTACTGGTGCTGTTGATAAAAACTCCGTCAAGAACATACAAAGGATCATTACTTGCGTTGATTGAAGTGGCACCACGGACACGGATATTGATCGCCTCACCCGGTACACCTGTGCTGCTTGATATCTGCACACCGGCAACTTTCCCCTGCAACTGCGCATCAAAACTTCCGGTTGGAATTCCTTTGGTTTCTGCGGGATCGATCTTGCTGATTGATCCGATCAGATTTTTTCGTTCCTGGGTACCATAGCCTACCACCACAACCTCGTTTAACAACTTGTGGTCAGCAGCCAGCTCCACATTGATTGTGCTTCTGTTGCCCGAATTTATTTGAAGTGTCTTATAACCGATAAAAGAAAATGTCAGCAGTTCATTAGGTTTGGAAAGATTAATTTTAAAGTTTCCCTGTACATCTGATACAGCGCCCAAACTCGTATTGTGCACACGAATACTGACGCCAGGTAAGGGTTCTTTGTTTTCATCCGTAACTTTTCCGCTCAGTACAATATCGCCCAAGCCGGTGCTTTGTCCAAAAACGGGGACTTGTGAAACAAGAAAGACAAGAATCATAGCAAAGCCCGCTATAATTCGTTTAAAAACAAGGCTTCTTTCAAAATGAGGCCTTGACTCATTGGTAATAAAATACATACATTTGATTGATTTAATTTAGACGATTGAATCTTCTCCGCTCTGCCTTGTTCGATCTGCGAAATCGAATTGTTTGGCAGGGCGGTTCTTTTTTAATACTCTTTTAACTCATTTTTAATGTTGATTAAAATTGATTTATTCTATAAATTAAATAGACCTTAAAGCAATAACGTGTTTATTTTTATTCGCAAAGTGTCTATAATCATCATAAACAATGTAAAAATACACCATATACTCTACTTATTCAATAGACAAAGTAATAGCATTAATTGTGAACGTTCAAGTATTTTCTATATATTCTTAAAATTATTTTAATAACAGAAGCGCAGTGACCTAACTTGTAAGTCACTGCGCGTTCCTGAATTTCTGACATCCGGGGCTGATTCTTTATAATGGATACAAAGATTTATCCCCGCCTTTTATCACCTCAGCAAGTTCAGCGCTATATTGTTTCACTTTTTCAGCATCTCCTTTTTTCTTGTAAACTTTATAGATGCCCCACAATGCATTGGCACTGTTCGGACGTTTTTTGGCTAAATCTTCAAAAGCTTTGATCGCCTGATCATATTTTCCGGCTTTCAGATATACTTCTCCAAGACTTATTAAAACCGGACGTGCATAAGACGGCGGTTCATTGTAACCAAGATCGTGTTCCTTTTTCCGGGCAATTGTTAAAATTTCAATTGCTTCGTCATCCTTGTTTTCCAGGCTTTTGATCAATCCTTGCAATTCCAGAGAAGCAACATTTAAATCACCTAATCTTCTGACGGCGATCACTTCATCAGCCGGTGATTGTGTGCTGTTTCTGAACAGATGAGCGTCCAGGGCATCAGAATATTTCTTCGCTTCGTCTGCTTTGTTTCTTTTAACTGCATCCATTCCCAAAGCAAAAAGGTAAAGTCCGTCTTTATAGGCAATCGCTTTTCCAGTAAAAATGCTGTCTCTGTCATTAATCAGTTTCAAGCGGTCTGCTGCTTTTTTATAATGACCAAAACATAATTCCATTTTCGCCGGAGCCACAATTCCCTGGTAGAAAAATCTTCCTTCATATTTTGCCTTTCTTTCTTTGGTGACCGGCATATTCTGCAATTTTTCAGCATAATATAAGCCTGTTTTGTAATGACCATCTTCGGCACAGTTTGAAAGCAGGTAGTTAATATTATGAATATAATTCCAGGTATCAACTTCGGGGATTCCCTGTTTTTTCATATAAACAGAATCCACAGCAACCGCTGCCAAAAAAGCCGCATGTGCTTTTTGATACTGGCCAAGTTTGTAGTAAACATGCCCGGGCATATGCACCATATGTGCTGCACCAGGCGTCAGCTTACTTATCTTTTCAGAACTTTTGATGGCTTCATCCGGACAGCAGTTTTCCATTAAATGAATCCAGTAATGATGTGCGCCTGCATTATCAGGATCAGATTTCAATATATCACGGAGCAGGTACTCACTGTAAATCTGGCCATCGCGCGGATTAAGCTCCACATCATATCCTGTCATTTTACTTAATGCCAGAAACAGTTTTGCGTCAATGTCTTCGGGATATTTGTGAACCAGGACCTCCAGCTTTTTCTGATATTCTTTTTTACTGTTTTCTCCCGGAGAATCTCTGAGCAGAATTGCCTCGGCATATAACTTTTCATGCTCAGATGCCGCACCTTTCAGCTCTTTAAGTTTTCTGATGGCCAGTTTTTTATCATGATCAAAGTCGGGACCTTCTGTGGCTCCGATTGCACTGTAAAGTCCCCAGTAAGGCATAACCGCTGTCGAATCCTGACGGATTGCTTCCTTAAAAGAGCGGTAAGCCTCAAAATCCCAGAAGTCGTGGAGCAGCGCCACACCCTGATTAAAATAGCTTTGCGTCAGTTCTGATTTGGTTACGATCTTTAAATGAGAAGTACCGATACCTTCCAGCAACTGTGCCGGCGGAAGGTTGTGCACATACGCAGTTTCCTTGCGGTATGCCTGTATATGATCCAGGTGATTGTGTGCAAATTCATTCTCATCCACATGGTTTGTATGATCATGTCCGCCAGCCGGAGATTCACCCTGTCTGTCACGCTGTGCAAGTGTATGAATTGAAATAAGGCAGAACAATAAAAGAGGAAATTTCATTTTATGATATAAATAGAATACTGATAATCAATGCTTTGGAACTGCCGCAGCTCCCTGTGTTTTCTGTCCAACTTCAACATCTTTGCCGTCTTGTTTCCATTCTAAAATTCCACCTTCCAGATTGACTACATTTTTAAAACCTTTTTCAGATAAATAATCAGCGGCAGCACTGCTTCTCTTGCCACTCCGGCAGTATACATACACCGGTTTATTCTTGTCAAGATGCTCCGCATGTTTTTCAAAGTCCGCTTTATCTTCCCAGTTTGCAAGCGTCGAACCTTTTATATGACCTTCTTCGTATTCGGCAGGACGGCGGACATCCAAAAGCTGGATTCCTTTCTTTTTGATCTCTTTGTCAAATTCTTCCGCTTTAAGATTGGATTTGGTCTGCGCAAAAACACCGGCCGTTATGGATAGTAATATCACGATAGTTAAAAATACAGTTTTCATAGTTTAAAATTAGATTGAATGGTTTCATAATGACCTTATCTGCTTTTTTCCAAGACATATTCTTTATTGATTCTGTTAAGCACGACATAAAATAGAGTCTTTGTTACCATCAATTTCAGGAACAATAAACTTGTTTGAGGATGGCCGCTGACAATGCCGGGCCAAATGCTGTCGGTTAAGTCTACCAATTTTGAGCCTGATTCTTCGTCACTTTTGCATGATTGTTATATTGCAGATAACGCACGCTTCAGGCCACATCCTGGTCCTTTTAACGTTTTACATGATTACATCACCAAAATCTCCTAATCACAGATAAGCAGTTAAAACGCTTTGATATATACGCACAAAATGAAGCATGTTTTTCAATGCCGAAAACGCCTGGACTTTATACAGTAAAGTATTGGGTGATGCGTTATGTTATTAAATCGATGATAGAACAGCTTTCAACGATTAGGACGTTTCTAACAAAAAAAATGCTGAACCTAACCGGATTTTCAACGGAAAAACCTTAATTATTAATCTATTAATTTGATAGACAAAGTAAAGTATCATTCCGGTCAATTGCAAACAATTTTTAATAAAATAACTACATCCCGGCTTCCGGCTAAACCTGCTTTATAATCGCCACTAGATTCGGATCTTACCCGTTTTCATTTTTAGCAATCAATAGTGAGCAGTATTTCCTAATTTAATTGTACCACTTGTAAATGTTGATTCCAACAGCAACAATCGGTCTCAGATAGAATTTACATGTCATTAAAGATGATAAATGGGCATATTCTGTACCTGAATGGATTTACATTCCAGAACGATTGTTGGTCGGGCGTAAGCGGAAAATATGTGAGAAACCCTGGTAAGAGAACGACTTGTGCCGGCGCTTTTGAAACGAAGATTAAAATCAGGATGGTTAATCATTCTGACATTTAGGGAATCAGGCCTGCAATAACCGACATAACTATCGCTATGTCGATTATTGCAGGTAAATAAAAAAGGGAAATATGTTTATCTAATCAGTGGTGTCCATAATTTTTTTCACCGGCCGTAACGGCTATTGCCAGTATATTTTGTTTTGGAGGAAGCGGGCAAGTAGCATAAGGTGTAAATGCACACGGAGGATTTATTGCCTTATTAAAATCCAGGTATGTAAAACCTTCGGCGTCCAATTTTTGGGTATACAGGAAACGTCCGGAACCGTAAGTTTCCTTTTTATTTGTATTATCTCCAAAAAGAATAAAAAAGCCCTCACCGGATTTTAATGCATCTAAACGATAATCTTTTCCTTTAATATTGAAAACAAGAACACCGGGAGAATCTTGTTGATCCAGTCTGCCTGTGATATCAATAATTGGGATTTTCCTTCCCTCCGTTGGTTCAAATTTTGCTTTTACTTTCCAGTCCTCAGACACAGGATATGTTTCAATGCCTTTAAATTCTTTTAAAAACGGACTTTCCAGATCTTTCAAACGAACTGCGAATTTGTCACCGCGCTTGATGATAAACCAACGCAGGGATTTGTGCTTCAAAACAACAGGCTTGTCAGAAGGAAATATAGAAAGTTTTGTTACGATCTGGTCATTATTATAAATCTCAGCCTCTGGTTGTGCTTCCAGTGTAATTTGTCCTTTATCCACAATGAAATCTCCCAGTATTGCAGGGCTTTTATCAGATGGAAACACGATTTTATTTTTACCGTCGCCACCAAAAGAATTCCTACCCTCTTCCAGCCAAAATAAACCTGCCAGATTAAGCCAGCCATTTTCAGTTTTCAGTGCTTCCTCGCGCTGTTTGTGCCATTCTTTTATTTCATTTTCATAAACACTGTCACTAACAAAACTCAGTGAAGCCATGGCTAACACAATCAGGGAAATTGCTTTGTAAACATCGACTTTTAGAAAATTCTTCATAACAGGAAAGTGATTTGGTATGTTTTAGAAAATGTACCCAGGATTTGGACTAATTCTTTTTGAATATTCAATTACCCCCACTAAATTACTATATATATTTTATAGAGTTAATATACAATTAAATTATTTTTTATTACCTGCCACAAAATTCCAAGAATAAAAATGATCAGAAAGGTCTTTTGAATAATACAGCAGAATTGAAAAGCTTTAAATAATAAAAAGCGCTGCCTGTCAGGTTTACGGACAAGCAGCACGCTATCTATTGAAGTAATAACTTATTAGAGGTAATTTCTGTATTTGGTAACGGGAAAATATAATTGCTTTGAGATGGCTCCACGGCGGGAGCAATCAATGCGCTACTTGATTTTGCAGGAATCGTGAACAAATTCCTAAGCAGGTCATTTGACCTGAATCCCTCTCCCAAAAGTTCTATCCTTCTTTCTTTCAGGATTGTGCTGACCAGTGCATCTTTTGTATCTATTGCAGCTGACGGGAAGGTGTAATTCGCATCAGATCTGCCACGAACGGCCTGTAACAAGGCTGTTGATGTTGTCAGATCACCCGTTTTTGCAGCGGCTTCGGCATAATTTAGCAGTATTTCCGAGTAGCGAATAATAGGCAGATAATCCAGAAACGGAGACGGTTTATTGTATTTTGTCAGAAACTGCACTCCCGAAGCGGTTCTGGCAAAGGTTCTTCTTGCATCTGTCGCCATCCATTCTGTATCGCCCCATATTCCGGAAGGATTCAGATTATACTCCGAATTGGCGTTGAATACGTATGGAAAGGAAGATTGGCCGGTTACGTTGTCAAGCTCAGTCATCGGTACCGATAAGATAGATTCGGTACTTGTATAATTTGTCGTAAAAATTTCCGTGATATTCTGAAGTTTATGCGCCACCCCGGTAGTGGCCGAATATGGTGGAGATGATGAAACAATTTTCTTTGCTTCCTCAATCACTTTGGCATAATTTCCGCTATTCAGGTAAACTCTTGTCTTTAAAGCAATAGCTGTATTTCTGTGCGCTCTTGTCGTATTAAGCAGTGAGGTTGAATAATTCAGTGGAAGGTCTGGCTCTGCCTCATCAAGATCTTTGATAATCTGGGCATAAATTTCTGCCACCGAACTCCTTTTAAGATCGTTATTTGCTGTGGTTGTTTCAGCAAGCAAACGCAGCGGCAATCCTGGTGAGGCACCTTTGTCTTCATTATAAGGACGGGCATATAAAGTTACCAGATCAAAATAACTCAATGCTCTCAAAAATTTTGCTTCAGCTATATATTGTTTTGCGATCGCCTCTGTAACCTTACCCGGATTATCACCAATTCCCTTGATCAGAATATTGGCATTATTGATAACCGTATAACCGGCAGCCCAAAAACCGGCAACAAAGTTGGAACCCGAGTTTAATGTTTGATTCCAGGCTTCAAAAGCGGTAAAAGTATTGCTGGTACGGTTTATAAATTCCTCACCCCTGGCCTCGCTGTATGTATAATAATTACCACCGTAGAAGTTGGCGGCCTTAGCAGACTTATAAATTCCATTTACCAAAGCCAGGATTCTGTCTGGTGTGTCAAATGCATTTGCCCCACTGATCGAAGTTTCCGGAGCCGGGTTTAAAAGTTCTTCTTTATCGCATGCAGAAGTACCAATCATCAGGGCCAGGCTCAGATAAACTGCGATATTACGTGCTGATATATTTGTTTTTTTCATGATCATCTTTGTTAAAATATCTTCTGTTAAAAGCCTACATTAAGACCCACAGTGAAGGTTCTGGCCTGGCCGATCGAGTTTTTCTCGACACCCGGCGTAGTATTTGAATTTCCGTTTACCGACGACTCAGGATCAGTTCCTTTGTATTTTGTCCATAAAAAGCCGTTGGAAACCTGAGCATAGATCCGAATAGAACTGAAACCTTTATTAACAAAAATCGACGCAGGCAATCTGTAACCAAGCGATGCATTTTGCAAGCGAAGGAAATCAGCTTTCTCCGCATTGGTAGACACAGGAAAAGATGAACCGCTCGAAAGCTGATCGTTATAAACCAGTCTGGGCACGTCTGTAACATCACCTGGTTTTTGCCAGCGGGTCAGTATCTCGGTAGAGTTATTGTAAGCACGCTGATCCAAAAGTGTGGCACGGGTTCCGTTCATCACCAGGTTACCTCCTGAGTAAGATAAGTTAATGCCCAGGTCAAAGTTTCTGTATTTGAAATTATTAATAAAACCTCCATACCATTTTGGCAATGCATTTCCAATCAGGTAATAATCTGCACCGGTGATCGCCGCAGCTTTTGTATTATCCAGGTAGGTCCACTGGCTTTCACCCGCACCGACAACCTGGCTGTACTGCACTTTCTCACCTTTGGCATTGATAAAAATCCTGCGTCCATTCTCAGGGTTCACGCCATCTGTTTTTGCTCCGTACAAACTGCCGACGGAATAGCCGACCCGAGTAACATTGGTGGTTTCATAGGAAACGTGGGTTGTACCCACAATATCCGTATTCCCTTCTGCCAATGCTGTTACTTTATTGTTCAGCCTGGTATAATTCAATGACGCATTCCAGGTAAAATCACCTTTACGAATCAGATTGGCGATGATACCAAGTTCAATGCCCCGGTTATACATCGACCCTACATTCCCTAAAATAGCATTTCCGGGAATCCCTTTGGAAACTGCCTGAGGTGCACTCAGAATTAAACCGTTAACATTGTTATTGAAATAGGTAAGCTCAACCTGTATGCGGTCGTTCAGAATACCCAGATCAGCTCCGATATTGGTTTGGTCACTGGTTTCCCAGCCAAGTGCTGCATTTCCGGCCTGTGAGATCGCCGAGGTTGGAACACTGCCGTAGAGAGATCCGCTATAAAGTTCAAGAGAACTGTAAGAATTGCTCAAATTCCCATTTCCGACACGTCCCCAGCTGGCGCGCAACTTCACGTTATTCAACACAGAGGCAAAACCTGAATTTTTGTAAAAATCTTCCTCGGACAGTGCCCACCCACCTGAGATACCACCGAAGTTTCCATACTTCTTACCTGTACCCAGAGCTGAGTTCCCGTCGCGTCTGAAATTGAGCGTCAGGAAATATTTTTTGCTTAAATCGTAGGTAATCCTTGAAAAATAAGACAAGTAAGCGCGCTCGTTGATCTCATTATCCGATGCAGTAATGGAGCCCCAGTTTCCCTGATAATTCTGATAGAAAGGGTCAGAGGTTTGCGTCCGCGTTGCACCCCACGAAGAGTTATTAAATTTCTGTATATCATAACCGGCGAGCACAGTAATGGCATGTTTGCCGCCAAAAGTCTCTGAATAGTTCAAGGTGTTTGTCCAGTTCCAGCTATCACGGACAGCCGAAACGTTGGCGACAGACCCCTTACTTGAGTATCCATTTCCTTGTACAGGGCTGTCGAAACTTACGTTATCAGTCCGTAAACGGTCTACTGCATACGACGTATTAAAATCCAGATTTTTCAAAAGTTTTGCTGTTGCTCCAAAACTTGCTATAACCCGGTCATTTTCGGAAGTGTAACGGTTCAATTCCAAAAGTGCAACCGGGTTACCAAAGTTGCTGACAACTTTATTATTACCCATACCTATTGTATTCGGACTGGCTGTACTGATGTTATAACTTCCATCTTCATTGAAGGCGGGCACGTTGGGTGGTAATGAAATAGCCAGTCGGGCTGCACCTACCAGAAAGAAGTTAGAACCCGGCAATGAGCCGGCATAGGGAGACAGATTGTAGCTTGTATTGTAGGACACACTTCCTTTCAGTTTCAACCAACTATTAACAGTCTGATCGATGTTAAACCGTACTGCTTTTCTTTTAAATTCATTCTCTTCCAGAAATCCGTTTTGTTTCGTATAGTTAGCAGAGAAGTAATATTTAGTATTTTCTGTGCCCCCTGAAACGTTGACATTATGGTTTTGAGACACACCCTTTCTATAAATGTAGTCATACCAACGGGTATCAATAGGCGATCCGTCTGAACGGGTATTCGGAAAAAACAAAGCAGAAGCAACGTTATCATTGTTTGCGTTTCCACCTAAAATCTTGGCATTCAAAACCGCTTCATTTTTGATGGCAATGTATTGGTCTGCGTTTAAAAGTTTTGGCAATCGCACCACCTCAGATACACCCGCCCAGGTTTCGTAAGATATACGGGGCTTGCCCGCTTTTCCCCTTTTAGTCGTAATTAATAAAACTCCGGCCGCAGCTCGTGATCCGTAAATTGAAGTAGATGCTGCATCTTTCAGCACGTCAATTGACTCTATATCAGCCGGATTAATATCACCCAGAGGATTATTTGGCACGGCTGTACTGGAAGAAACGTTTCCGGTGTTAATAGGAATTCCATCAACAACCACCAACGGGTAAGAACTTAGTGAAATAGAATTTACACCACGAATCCTGATCACCGGCGGATTATTCAAAACTCCGTTAGGCTGTGCAATGCTGACTCCGGCCGCACGACCGGCAAGTGCCTGGTCAAAACTTTGTACAGGGTGCTCTTTGATTGCTTCCCCGGAGATCCGAACGGCCGAGCCTGTAAATTCTGCTTTGGTCTGAGTACCGTATCCTACCACCATTACCTCACTGAGTTGTTTTGCATCAGTAAGCAGTTCAATATCAAATCCTGCCTTGTCATTAGCGGATCGTTCAATGGGACTGTATCCGATAAAAGAAAAAACCAGCGTCGCATTATCGCTTACAGTTATAGTAAATTTTCCATCCCCGTTTGTGATGGTTCCATTGGAAGTCCCTTTTTCAAGGACAGAAACACCTGGTAAAAATCCACCCGATTCCTTATCCCGGATGGTTCCGGATATTATTTTCTCAATCGTTTTCGATTGCGTTTTATACGTCTTTGCGTGGTTACCTGCATCTTTGCTTTTTGCCAGGGCAGCATCCGGAACTAGAAAGATGGCAAGCGGAATGAAAATATGAGAAGGCCTTATTTTCAAAGTCCCCTGCAATATTGTGTAGAGTTTTTTTTGCATTTTTATTAAGATAAGGTAATGAATAATCCCTTCGAACGCCGGTATGCATGATAGCAGCCGTCGAAGTTCAACGCACGGAACAATGTCTAAACCAGCTCAGTGAAAAGCTTTACAATTAAGATTGATTTATGATCAGGCAGAAAATAGGTAAGGATTTAAATTAACAGCAACAATCAAGTTTGCAGAAGAGTAAACAAGAAATGGCTTCGAAGGAATAAATAATTTTGGAGTGTAAATGTTGTGATTTCATAAATTTTATGATTTTAACAATGACTCCTTACCCACAGGTGGTTTATAAGTAAAGACAATAAGTATACTTAGTTGATAGACAAAGTAAATTTAAAAAATTTATTAATGCTAACATTATTCCGAATTTATTTGTGTGATTTTTTAGCAGCCGATCTTTATTACAGACGCCAGAACCTTATAAGCGCGCATTCGTTTAACGATTGCTTTCAATCCTGTGTTGTCCGAAGTTTCGATGATCAGGGTCCCAACCAAATCTTTTCCTGTAAGTTTGAAGTTAAGATATTTTATTCTTGCACCATTAACAGACTCAACCATGGAAGTGATTTTGTAAAGATTTACCTGATGCGGGTAAATGATGTTAAGTTGGTGTGTCTTCATTATTTACCGCCATTTTTTTTAGGTTCACCGGCATTGTCCGCTGCGATGCCTTATCATTTTCAAAAATACTTCCATAAACAATTTTAAGACGTTAGATGACTTGCTGGCAGCAGATCCGTCATCCTTCCTTTGTTCAAACACTATTAATGTTTGCCGGCCTGCTCTTCCACTTCCTTAAATACCCGCAGGAAGTTTCCGCCCCAAAGTTTTTTGATATCCTCCCCTGAATATCCCCTTTTGACAAGTTCTTCGGTAATATTTGGCCCATCCCCAACATTGGTGTATCCCTGTACCCCACCACCGTGATTAAAATCTGCACTAAATCCCACGTGATCAATACCGATAAGTTTCACAGCATAATCAACCGATCGGAGATATTCTGACAGCTTAGCATATTTCCATTCGTTTCTTGAAAAGTTGAGATAGGCTTTCTGAAATTTTTCATATCCGGCAGCATCAAGTTTTTCCTTTGGATTGTCTTTTCCCACAACCAGACCTAAGGGTTCAAATATCTGTTTCTTATAATCTTCCTTTAAAGCGGCAGTGTCCTTCAAATAAGCAGCAAAAGCCACAATATGCACAACACCACCCTTGTCCGCGATAGCTTTAAGCTCAGCATCGGAAAGGTTACGCGTGTTATCCACAATACCGCGTACACCAGAATGTGACGCGATTACAGGTGCCTTACTTAGTTTCAGCGTCTGATAAAGCGCGTCCGATGTCAACTGAGAAACATCGATGATCACACCAAGCCGGTTCAGAATCGGAACTGCCTGTTTTCCAAGCTCCGTTAGGCCGCCGGCTTCGTCAGGTTTGTCTCCAAAACTTTCATTAGGACGGGATGAGTCAGTCCAATCGTTATTTCCGGCATGCGCAAAGCCAAAAAGTCTGACGCCCTGTTTGTAATATTGCCCGATCAGCGAGGTATCTTTTCCCAAAGAAGCGCATTCAAAAAGCTCAGCAGAATGCCGTGTTTTCCATCCTTTACCACTTTCTCAATATCTGCCGTTGACGCAACAAACTCCAGCTTATCAGGATGTTTATTGACAAAATCCTTTATTGACGTCAGTTTTGAATCAACCTGTTTTCTGGCAAGAATGATATTTTCGGGAGTTCTCCGCAATGGATCTGCGAATAGTGCGATGGTGGCAACATCCAGTTTCCCTTTCTCTAATTTGGCCAGATCAAACTGATCGACAGTCTCTGTTCCGGCATCATTTCCAGGTGCATCGAAATCAGCCCGGATATCAATATGCGGGTCGATGGTAATCGCTGACTTATGCAGCTCAGCAGTGTCTTGATCGGATAATTTGCTATCCGCTTTTTTGTGGCAGGCAAGATTAAGCGCAAGGCTTAAAACCAAAGAGGTAATGATTATTTTTTTCATTCTCAGATATTTTAAAGTTTAACCAGCCATTTTTTACTGTTCCGAAATCCTGTCCTTTTTCCATAACACATTGATTGATTTAGTATCAACCGCTGAATAAACTCCTTCCCTATGAGAGAAATTTGTCCGCACCGATCCTGTCTGCACTTCCGCTCTGCTTTTTGTTTCGAGACTGACTTCGTAGTTCCACCCGCTTCCTACAATCATTTCTTTGGTTTTAAAAAAGCGGGAGGAGACTTCAATCGTATCTCCTTCTGTAACGTGAAGATCAAAATAGCCGTCACTACCGGTTACTAAACCCTGATTTGAGCCTTTCACCCATACTACGATGCCCGGCAGCAATTCTCTGTTTTCCGTTGAGGTAACGATTCCAACAATCTTTTTTGTCTGAGCGCTGGCCTGGAGCGTTAGCACCAGAAGCAAAGATGTTATCAGATATTTTCCTGTCATGATAATATATTTAAAAATAAGTAAAAACTATTTTTTACGAAACCTGTCATCAGTAAGCGCTTCCAGAAAAGCAACGACATCATCAATTTCACCCTCGGATAGGTTCAGCGAACTGCCCAAAGACAAATCGCGGTTGATGCTGTTTTTAACAAACTTGTCGGGCGTGTTATAATACTCCACCACCTGTCGCAGGGTTTTAAACATAGCATTGTGCATATAGGGTGCAGTGACCGCGACGTTACGCAGACCGGGTATTTTGAAGACACCAATATGCGAACTATCCGAGGTTATTTTAAACCTGCCCGGATCTGTAAATTCCTTTCCATTGAATAATCCTATGCTTTTGAAGCGGTCGGCTGTGAAATCTTCGCCAGAGTGACAGGTTGAGCAATTGGCCTTACCGATAAACAGTATACGTCCTCTGATGGCTGACGGAGACATAGCCTTCTGATCGCCTTCCAGATACCGGTCATATGGAGTATTGGTTGTTTCCAGTGTTCGCTCAAAGGATGCAATAGCGCTCAAAAAGTTTTTGCTGTTTACTTCGCTTTTAAATATGCTTTGAAATGCTGCACTGTAAAAATCATTTTTTTTAAGTCTTTCAACCGCCTCTTCAATAGGCAGATCCATTTCATCGCGGGCAGAAAGCGGACCAAGTACCTGTTCTTCTAATGAAGCCGCCCTCCCATCCCAGAAAAACTCAGTCCTGCCTGATAAATTGGTCAGTGCCGGACTGTTGCGCGGAAGCAAAGTGCCCTTATCTCCTCTACTGAAAGCAGCTGAGTCTGCAAAAGCGAAATCAGGAATATGGCATGAAGCACAGCTGATGGCCATACCTTTGGATAATATGGGATCAAAGAACAGTTTTTCTCCAAGTTGTTCTTTGGTCAAAACTTCATTTTTTTCTTTTTGGGGCTGAAATGCAACAGTAAAAATAAATGCTACCGCACTCAACAATACCATTAAGTATTTTCGTGTCCTGAACATTGTTCTCTCTGTATGGTTGTGGATTAATTGACCTGGAAAGATTCTTCAAACGGAACGCATATGCCGTCTACGCTGCTGCATAAAAGCCCTTTGATAGTGCCCTTGACGATGAAATCTTTTTTTACCAGTTTGATTTTTTGTCTGAATTGTGCCTTTTCAGTAAAGTAGGTGTAGGCCACGTCCCAGGTCGGGTCGATTGTTTTTTTCGGTTCTACCGGGGTAATATCGCCGACAAGTTTGTATGCTTCATTTTTTTCGAAAACAAAGGTTGTCGGCAGCGGCCCGATATCACCCTTGAAATCAGAGGAATAAAGCTTCCAGTTTTTATCAATATCTGCAAAAAATATCACTTCAATTTCCTGACCGGATTTCGCAGCATTATTTGAAACAGAAACTTTCCATTTTGAGATTTCCTTATCTTTCTGACCAAACGCCAGCGTTGACAAGGATAAAAAAAATACAATAAGATTTATGTACTTCATGTTACTGAAATTTTAATTCGCTTAGTCTGTCAGGCTCCCGGGCCGGGAAACTCTGAGCAGATCTGAAAATTTTGGAAAGAATTTAAACAACTGCAAAGAACATTCTGGTCTCTGCAGTTGTTTCAGAATACTTCGTACTTAGGGGAAATCCGTTATTATTTTGAGCCTTTTACTTCCGGGTTCTTATTCAAAGAAGTAAACGTAGCCGGTACTGGTTCTGCTAAAAGCTCATCAAGATCCTTATTCCATTTGGCCACATAGTCCTTGAAGTACTGACCGGTTACCTCACCTGTATATCCTGTATGAATCTGACGGACATCACCTTTGCGGTCAATCAAAATGGTTGTCGGGAAGGCCATCATACGGTTAAGTGCAGGAAGTTTTTCTGACGCTACCTTTTTATCCGCAATGCCCCCGAAAAGAATATCATATTCAATTCCATATTTCTTTTTCAGTGTACCCAGTGTATATTTTGCATATTCGAGATCGTCCTTTTGTTCGAATCCGATAGCAATAGCTTCTACACCACGTGCCTTATTGGCCTTAAACCAGGGAGAAAGAAATGCAGTCTGATCGGTGCAGTTCGGGCACCAGGTGCCAACAATCTCAACGATGACAACTTTGCCTTTGTATTTGTCATCACTCAATGAAACCTGTTTACCGTTCAGGTCAGGAAGTGTAAAATCAAGCTTGCTATACCCTTCTTTCAAATGTGTCAATTTGTATGGATCCGGCAGGGCAGCCTGGTCATTTTTGCTCCCTTCAAATTTAGTATTGTCATAAATCCCGGAGCTTATCACACCTGTTATTGAGCCGTCTTCGTTGATTTTTCCCTTGTAAACTCTTGGGTTAGGGCCAGAGAAGTGTGATAACACAAATTCATCGCCCTGCACAACACCTTCCAGCTCGCGGCTATCGCCAACTGTTGACATAATTACACCAGTGAGCTTGTTACCCTCCTGTTTAAGTAATGCAACATTATCTGGCATTTTGGCTTTACTCAAAACCTGTAAATCCCACTTGCCCGATAAATTATGCTTCGTTGGCTGTTCTTTTCCTTTTTCAACAAAACGATAATCTTTACCATACTCAGCCGAAAAAGGGAGCGAGCTTCCGCGAAATCCGGGAACAAGGCTTCGGTATTCTCCGGTTATCTTACCATCAGATTCAACGTTGGCAACAAGCGCGGCATCGTAGGTATTCATTTTCACAAAAATAGAATCGCCGGAAAGTTTTGTCACTTTAAAATCATCACGGCGCGAACCGTTCAGAAGCGTCAGAACCGGATGCTCTTTGTCCTTCGCGTTGTATTCAAAGTTGAAAGGAATATGCGTTTCACTGATCACAAATTCACCTCGCCAGATTCCTTGTTTTGGAGCTTTTGCTCCGGGGTTTTCAGCTGCATTGGCAAGACTGGAAAAAATGGTGACGCCTGCAAAAGCCACCGCCTTCATCTGATTGTTGATTTTCATACAAATAGATTTTTTTAATAGAATAAAAAGTTAACTATATAGCCTTGCCGGATTGCTCCGGAAGAACCCGCACATAACCGGAAACATTTGCAGGATTTTTTCCGGTGTAAAAGTTAACCAATCAAAGGTGGTTTTTAATCAGTCGTTGTCTTAACGTGTTGCAAATATAAAGCAGGAAAATAAGATAACAATCATTTGTCTATTAATTTTATAGACTTTGTAGAATTAATCCGTTTTCATACCACCAAAACGCTTGCAGGGTATTTTTATCAGCTATACTTTTGCCGAAACACTAAATAATTATTATGTCTGTACAAGATTCCCCGAAGACCTCTTCCGGCTGGGAAGGGTATGAAAAAATCGCTTTACGAACAGCGCTGATTTATGCGGTTATCAGCACAATTCCATTTACACCTGAATTTTACACCCAGGATTTCGATGCAGGTTTTAACGTAAATTCGTATTTCTTCCGATGGTTTGATGCCATTTCTCAAAACAAGCCCTGGTTTTTTGCCAGCCAGGAAGGGAAGAATTATACCGGTTGGTTTATCACAGTACTGGTATGTGCAGTTGCCGGTTTCCTTTGGAATATTCTGGACAAAAACCGCAAGGATTATGAAAAGTTACACTATTGGTTTTATGTCGCAGCCCGGTACGGAATTGCCTTGCGAATGTCATGGTTTGCATGGGCAAAGGTATTCCCCGTGCAAATGCCTTTTCCAACAATCAGCCAGCTGAACACGAACCTTGGGGATTTTACGCCTGGTAAACTTTATTGGCTCACAACAGGTGTTTCTCCGTTTTTTGAAGTTTTTGCAGGTGTTTTCGAATTATTGGCAACCATTCTGCTTTTATCCAGAAGAACCACCACCGCAGGCGCGCTAATGATGATTGCTATACTGGTTCCAATCTGGTTTGTGAATATTGGCTATGATGCCGGTGTTGAGCTGACAAGTCTTCATATTTTAAGCCTTTCCCTTTTACTGTTGGTGAGAGACAGCAAAAAATTCTACCAAATTCTGATCGAACATAAAGCAGTTGCCTTGACTTATGTTCCTGAAATCAAGTTTCATAGTGACTGGAAAAACAAAACACGGCTTGTTTTAAAATATGGTTTTATATTGATTTTCATCGTTTACCGCGGTTTTGGTTATGGCAACCTTTATGCTAACGGGAAGTCCTTCAAACTTCCGCTTGACGATGGCCTTGCTGACGTCAGCGGATTCTACGATGTCTCTGAGTTCAAGATCAACAACCAGATTATCCCCTACTCAGCCGGTGATACATTGCGCTGGCAAAATGTCATTTTCGAAAAATTCAATAGTATCAGTGTCAAAATCGATAAACCCTTTCAGGTCAACACCAAAAATTCTGTTCGGACAACCGAGTTTTATGGTAGTATCGGGCGGTATTATTATGGCTATAAGGCAGATACAGTAAAGCAAATTTTTACGCTGTTTAATCGGGCAGATACCGCCAGTAAGCTTGTATTACATTACGACCGTCCGGACGAAAAACATTTTGTTTTATCTGGTATAAACGAGCGCGCCGACTCAGTTTACGTAGTTTTGACCAAAATAGACAAAAAATATCCCCTTGCACAGAAGCGTAAATAGTGGAAGGAAAAAGGATTGCCCTGGTGGTATTATCCCCGATTTCTTTTAAATTAGTTCTATTAATTTTTTCAAATCTGAAAATCTTACACTTACCTTTGTAACGTCCTGGGACAATCTGCGAAATAACCAGAAAGCCGGAAGAAATAATCACATCACTTTCGATCTCTGAAAATAAGAAAAATCCGATAACCACCTGCCGGACCTAATTGAAGTCACCATCCGCACGACTGTAAAGACTTTTCGACAACAGTCTGGCCAAATTAGTTTAAGATTTATACGTTAAAGTAACCCTTATCTGGTTTAAAAAATTACATATTATAATTAGTATACTAAATCAATAGATTAACTATTTTATTAACAAAACTTACTCTTTATGAAAACGATTGTATTATCTCTGATTTCTTTGACCGCGTCTGCTTTCCTGGCCTTTTCCGGTCCAACGGATAAAAAAGTGAAGAATGTTTCTTATCTGGTCAATGCACAACAAAGCAAACTGGTCTGGAACGCCAAGAAAGTAACCGGAGAACACGTTGGAACGGCTCCTGTGAAAAGTGGACAATTGAATTTAAGTGGTGGCAAATTAACTGTTGGAAATGTCGAGATTAACCTCAAAGACCTTGTTGTAACAGATATCAAAGATCCTGAATATAATGCAAAACTTGTTAGTCATTTAAAGAACGACGATTTTTTTGCTGTTGAGAAATTTCCGGTTGCTAAACTTGAAATCGTTTCCGCAACTCCGGCAGGTACAAATAAATTCACTGTTAAAGGGAAATTAACGATCAAGGGTATCACCAAAGACGTAACCTTCCCGGCCAATATCAACGCCGATGACAAAAAACTGACGGCTAATGCTAAACTAGCTATTGACCGTACTCAGTATGGCATTCGTTACAATTCCAAAAGTTTCTTTTCATCCATTGGCGACAAAGCAATCGAAGACAACTTTAATCTGGATGTTTCACTGGTTGCGGATGTGTCCGCTGCCTCTGCCAAATCAGCTGCCAGTAAATAATTTACTTATTCATTCTCTTAATACTCCTCAATTCGGCGGTGTGCCGGCCAAAGGCAAATGCCTGATGTTATACTGAGAAGGTTTGGTTATTTCCGGGACTGCAGGCTCTCCGGTATATCTTCATCTAACAGTTTTAACAGGGGCTGCACATCGCCGAATTGCAAAAATCAACTTTACGTATAATAACTACCGGACAGGTACGATGCGTATCAAACAGCATCATCATACCTCCGTGTCATCATTATTTTGCCATATCCGGCTTACCGCTCACCCTGCGTAATTATTCAATTTTATGAAAAAATTTATCCTACTATTTTTTCTGCTGGCATCTCTATCTTCATTTGCACAGCAGCGAATTCTTTCCGGATCCGTTCGCACTACCGAAGACAACAGCCCCTTGCCTGGCGTAAATGTTTCCATCAAAGGAAGCAGGCAAGGCACTATTACTGATGCAAATGGACAATTCACGCTCGGTATTGTAAAGGGCGAAACGCTGGTATTTTCCTTTATCGGGTTTATAGCGCAGGAAATTCCGGTTGGAGCATCCAACGAATACAATGTCACGCTCGCACCCAGTACACACACGCTAGGGGAAGTGCAGGTAGTTGGCTCCCGGAATGCAAACCGTACAAAACTGGACTCACCTGTCCCGGTTGATGTGATTGATATAAAATCACTTCTGGAATCCGCTCCTCAGGTTAGCATTACGCAATTGCTTCAATATGTTTCTCCCTCGTTCCACTCGGTGAATGGTAGTAATGCCGGTGATGCGGGTTCTGCATTGAATTTATCTCAGCTTCGTGGCCTTGGCGTTGATCAGGTGCTTGTTTTGGTGAATGGAAAACGGCGTCATAAAAGCGCCAATATAAACTGGGGCGGATTAGGAAACGGAGCAACAGGTTATGATTTGAACTCCATCCCGACAGCTTCTATCCAACGGGTTGAGATACTGCGTGACGGCGCGGCGGCTCAATACGGTTCTGACGCGATTGCCGGAGTAATTAATATTGTTTTAAACAAAAACGTAGATCAGCTCACACTTAGTTCTACGGCCAGTACAAGGCGCCGCGGCGATGGTACAACCACACGGACAAATGCCAATTATGGATTTGCGCTGGGAAAAAACGGTGGTTATCTGAACACGACTGCCGAATTTGCCACGCAGGCCATATCACTTTTACCCGGAAACGACGAGGCTGGACTTTATCTGGGACCAATTTATGGCGGTGGAGCCAATACAAGAGCTTATGACGCGATTTACACCAAAGAAATCGACGAAAAGATTTTAGCGGACCGTGGTTTGGACCGTCATCATTTCGACCGGCGCGGGGGCGGATCCAACAAAGCGAAAGATGCCCTTTTGTTTTTTAATGCCGCCATTCCGCTAGCACAGAATGCAGAGGTATATGCCTTTGGAGGCATCAGCCATCGGAATTCACAATTTACAGCGGTTTACCGGCTTCCCGGATGGACAGAGCGAAATAATGCATTTTTATATCCCGACGGTTTTTTACCGGCAATGGAAAACATAATTACCGACAAATCATTTGCAGTTGGCATCAAAGGCAAAATCCGCAACTGGGCCGTTGATATATCGAACGTATATGGAAAAAATAACTTTGGAAATGTGATCACAAATTCCCTCAACGCCAGCCTGGGCCTCAGAACACCAACAACATTTGACGCAGGGAGTTACAACGCAAGCCAAAATACGGGAAGTATCGATATCAGCCGCTATTTTGACAAAGCCCTGAAGGGCATTAACGTAGCTTTCGGCGCGCAGTACCGTGTCGAAACTTACCAGATCGTTGCGGGCGAAGAAGCATCTTATTCAAAAGCGGATCTGCGTACTGTGTTTGGACTGGATACAACGGCAAACGGCATTGTTTATACAACAAAAGAAGGTAGTATCGGGCTTAACGGGCTGTCGCCCGGATCACAAATTCATGCTGGTTTCAGACCCGAAAATGCCGTTAATGTAAACCGCTCAATTCTGGCCGGATATGCCGATGTGGAAGTTAATTTTACCCGGAACTGGCTTGTCTCAGGTGCTTTGCGACTGGAAAATTTCTCTGCACTGGGTAACGTAACGACTTATAAGATTGCTACAAAATACAGCATTACCGACTGGCTGGGCATCAGAGGGTCGCACAATACTGGTTTTCGGGCGCCGGATCTTGCACAATATTATTATACAGAAACCTCAACCAGCTTTCAGCAGGGAAGAGCGATAGATCAGGTAACAGCCTCGAACCAAAGTGCTGCAACACGTGCACTCGGTTTCCCCACGCTGACGCCTGAAAAATCAAAGGGTTATACCCTGGGTATTACAACCCAGCCTTTCAGAAACTTCGAGTTCACAGCTGATGCCTACCAGGTGGACGTGAACAACCGGGTAGGGAATACCGGAAATTTCTCGGCAACGGATGTTAATTTACCGTTAGAAGTCAGAAATTTATTTGTGCAGACCGGAACTACCCAAGCGAAATTTTTCTATAACTCATTCAGCACCCGTACCAAAGGACTGGAATTGACGGGAAGCTACAAAACACCATTCCGACGTGGCGCACTCACCTTACTTTTTGGCGCTAATTTCGTCAGCACTCAGGTTACCTATGTGAACACTCCGAAAGGTCTGGAAGCATATCGCTATATTATTTTTAATGACGGAGAAAAAGCAAGGGTTACATCCAACATTCCGGGCAAAAAGATCAATTTACAGGGAACATTCAAGACCGGAAAACTTACTTATATGGCCAGGGCCATTTATTTCGGATCGGTAACCAATGCCTCTGCTTTGAATGCAACCTTCCCTAAACCGGACTATTTCTTTCAAAAGTTAAAACCAATATGGGTGGTGGATGCCTCTTTGGCTTATTCGTTTTCAAAAATCCTTCAGGGCACTCTTGGTGTAAACAACGCCTTCAATCAGTTGGGTGACTATTCAGATCAGAAACTTAATGCGCTAAGCAAACCATCCATTATCGGTATTCAAAATGGCAGTGCTGGCATTCAGCCATTCATCAGGATTACGGCCAGACTTTAATGACAAATCCAATAACATCGATACTTATGAATCATAACAGATTACTTCCATCAGGTTCACTTTTCAGAAAAGCTATCATCGCAGCTGTACTGCTTACAGGCTTTTCGTCCTGCAAAGACACAGACTACCTGGATGTAGATGCGGCAGATCGGCCGGCTTTGAGTGCATTTATCAGTTTTGTTAATGCCAGACCGATTAACACAGCACTTAACTTCTGGACTTTTACCGATAAGATAACACCCAGCGCGATCGCTATCAATGAGGCGTCAGCTTACTATCCAACCGTTTTTGGCAATGTCCAGATCAACTTTACCGAAGGCAACAATACAAGTTATAAGGCCTCGTACCAGTTCGGAAACAGTGCTGCTTTTTCTGCAACCGGGCGGCCTAACGGACCCATCGCTACTTTTTATCACACGGTTGTAGCGGCAAGGACAAGCAATAACAAAGCAGATTCACTGATTTTATTTTATGACGACCTGACAGCGCCCGATGCGCAGAAAGCTAAACTTCGGTTCGTGAATCTTTCACCAGAAACCGGTGCTGTAAATGTTTTAAATGGGAAAACAGCTTTGTTCAGCAATGTGGCTTATGGCAGAGCAGCTAACTCTTCGCTAGCCGGAGAAACGCTTAGCGCATGGACCCTGGGTCCATTTCAAAATGTCAGTCCGGGCAAATACGATTTGAATTTTACCAATGCAGTCAGCGGCAACACTACCGGCAGCTCAACCTCTGTAACACTGGAAGCTGGTAAAGTATATACTGTATTCACCCACGGACTCCTAAGTGGATCTCCCGCTTTCGGAGTAAAAGTACTGGAACATCCGGTTAAGTAAAATGGCGACGATTCGAAACCACCCGGAATATTTTCGGGTGTTTTTTTTCCAATCAATATGTTGTAAAAATTCTGTTACGCAGTTGGCCTGTCAAAAACTTTAAAGTATCGCCTATGGGGTCAGGAGACAACTTAGCTTGCCTGCCAGGGGTTGGATGGCCTGCAAACCCTGATTTGTAATATCGATTATTTCAAAAAATCGATATTACTTTTTCCACTTTTGACAGCACCTTTCCTAAGCTTTGATTTCTAAAGACTGTCTGCTGTAAAAACGATTGGTATAACTAAGAAATGTTTAATGTGGGAAACAGTAGTGTCGTGGCTGAGGGAGTCGTTTTTTTTACTCCTAGGCTATACTTTCAATTTAGAATATAATACAAGAAGCAAATATAACTACGGCTTTTATATATTGCAGAAAATTCTGCCACCATGAATTTTGATAATTGAAACCTAATTTACAGCATAACAATTTATATAAATCTCATCACGCTTTGGGAAAAAGCATCAAACCTGACAGCTCTGAATTTTGATTCGAAGAATGCCGGATCTTTCATTTCAAGACTTGGATCACTTTTATAAACAATATTAATTTTACAAAAATATAATGAAGACAAACATTAGGTGGCTTATAATACTAATGATTGTGGGCATTTGCTGTCTGGCAGCCAATATGCTTTTTTCAAAACCACCAGCATCATTACCTAACATTATATTCATTATCGGAGATGACATTAGCGTGGAGGATATTGGCATATACGGAAACAAAGCTATCCGGACACCCAACATTGATAGACTGGCGAAAAACGGATTAAGGTTTAATAATTTCTTTCTGACGGCAAGCTCGTGCAGTCCGAGCCGTACGAGTATTCTTACGGGCCGTTTTCCGCACAATACCGGCGCCGCTGAATTGCATACCCCTTTGCCACCGCACTTAACTTATTTCCCGGAGGTGCTCAAAAAAAATGGATACTATTCTGCACTCGCAGGAAAATGGCACGAAGGGGAAAATACCCGCAGAGCATACGACACACTTCTGATTGATAAAAAAATCAACGGTGAAGGCGGTGAAAATCAGTGGATCAGCATGCTGAAATCACGGCCGTCGGACAAACCATTTTTCTTCTGGCTGGCTCCTTACGATGCACACAGAGAATGGTCTGCGAATGATCAATTTGAAAAACCTTACAGTCCGGAAGAGGTGATCGTACCTCCGTCGCTTGCGGATACCAAAGAAACTCGTCAGGACCTGGCCTATTATTACAATGAAATCTCCCGCATTGATCATTACATCGGTGAGCTGGAAAAGGAGCTGGAAAGACAGGAAATTGCCGATAATACGATTATCATCTTCATGGCCGATAATGCGAGACCCTTCCCGGGAGCCAAAACGAGAGTGCTGGACAGAGGACTTAAAACGCCGTTTGTACTTAAATGGCCAAAAGTGATCGTCCAAAAAGGTGAGAGCGTAGCTGGCCTGGTAAGCAGCATAGACATTGCTCCAACGCTTCTGGAGCTTGCCGGAATTAATCCAGCTGAAAGCATTCAGGGTGTAAGTTTCGCCAGACTTTTAAAAAACCCTTCTGCACCGTTTAGAAATTATGTTTTCGGAGAGCATAACTGGCACGACTATGAAGGGCTGGAACGATCCGTACGGACACCTGAATTTCTTTACCTGACCAATGCCCGCACGAAACTTACCAACGAAGGGCCCATTGATGCAAATCAAAGTCCTTCGGCTAAATCACTTAAAAAAGCCAGGGAAAATGGAAGCATCACGGCTTATCAGAATGAAATATTTCTTTCTCCACGTCCCGCAGAAGAGTTTTTTGATAATCTGAAAGACCCTTTGCAGGAACACAATCTGATTCAGGATGTAACGTATAAAAAGCAAATTGCGGAAATGAAAAAGACACTACACAAATGGCAGAGCCAAACTGGGGACACCACACCAGAAAATCTTACTCCTGACTGGTATCACCGGGAAAACGGAACAGAAATGCCAACCAAAAATACACGGGGAGAAATGCCGGGAAAATCTGCAAATGCGGACAGGATAAATAACAAAGGACCATTTTAAAGCTTGCGTAACGCATCACAACACTGTAAGCGGTTTTATACATAAACCAGGATAATGGTCATTATTGGTTTGATACCTTTAATAAAATATAAAAACCATATTCTATTATCCTATTAAATCTATATAGTAAATAAATAATATATACTTTACACGGAAAACTTTTATAAATTGCATTCAGTTACACCAGAAAGCTGATAAGGCTTACTTTTAAATGATCGAATTAAGAAACGTTACAAAAATTTTCCGTCAAAAAAACAGAGAGATAATTGCATTATCAGATGTATCTCTGAAAGTAGAGCCGGGTAAGATTTACGGGGTGATCGGGACTTCCGGGGCGGGTAAAAGCACACTGATCAGGTGTGTCAATTTACTTGAAAAGCCTACGTCAGGTGATGTGATTGTCGATGGCAAAAACCTGACCATACTATCCGATGCGCAACTTGCCAGGGAAAGACGACAGATTGGGATGATCTTCCAACATTTCAATCTGCTTTCATCGCGAACAGTTTCAGAAAATGTGGCTTTTGCTCTGGAACTGGACCGCGTGCCAAAAGCTGAAATTAAGGCAAGGGTTTCTGAATTACTGAGGCTGGTTGGTTTGGAAGAAAAAGCAAATGATTATCCGGCGAATCTATCGGGAGGTCAGAAACAACGTGTGGCCATAGCCCGTACGCTTGCTAATAATCCGAAAGTGTTGTTGTGCGACGAAGCCACCAGCGCACTGGACCCCGGTACTACCCGTTCTATACTAAAACTTTTAAAAGACATCAATAAACGGCTCAATATCACCATTTTGCTTATTACGCATGAGATGGCGGTTGTGAAGTCGATCTGTGATTTTGTTGCAGTAATCAGCGAAGGGAAATTGATTGAACAAGGTACAGTCAGCGATATTTTCGTAAATCCGAAAACCGAACTGGCTAAAGAATTTATCAGCACTTCGCTTCAGGTTGAAATTCCTGATTTTTACGTGCAACGTTTAAAATCTTCCGATCCGGGAAATTTGTCACCGCTTCTGAAACTGCATCTTACCGGCCAGACCGCCAACGAGCCAGTGCTTTCGCAGGCGGCAAGACTGTTTGACGTTGATACGAAAATTGTAAGCGCACAAATGGATCATGCAGGTGAGAAAAATTTTGGGGTCATACTCACCGAGCTTTCAGGAAACCGGGAAAATTACCAGAAATCCATTGATTTTTTTAATAATAATCAAATCAACGTAGAAATTTTAGGTTATGTCTGATCCCATTGTATCACTGCTTGTCGAAGGTACCGGTGAGACCATATTCATGACCATCGTATCCGGTTTTTTTGGTTTCTTAATGGGATTACCGATCGGCATTATTCTTTTTTTAACACGTAAAGAGCAGGTACTGGATAACAGGACGCTCAATAACGCCCTGTCCGTTGTCGTAAATATCTTCCGGTCGATTCCATTTATTATTCTGATCGTCTGGATGATACCCTTTACAAGAGCAATCGTGGGCACATCCATCGGTATCAGTGCAGCACTTGTTCCACTCAGTATCGGCGCTGCTCCATTTATTGCTCGTCTGGTCGAAAACAGTCTTATCGAAGTTCCCGGCGGATTGATTGAAGCGGCCAGAGCTATGGGTGCCACGCCCTTACAGATCGTATTTAAAGTGCTTTTGCCGGAGGCTTTACCCTCGCTGATCAATTGCGCCACCATTACACTGATCACTCTGGTTGGCTATTCAGCCATGGGAGGTGCAGTCGGCGCTGGCGGACTTGGGCAGATAGGTTACCAATATGGCTACATTGGTTATGACGCGTTGATTATGAACATTGTATTGATTTTGCTGATCGCGCTGGTTTTCATTATCCAGTTTTCAGGTGATGCGCTGGCGAAACGAGTGAACCACAGATAATGTTTTGGTCAGGTATTGCCAGGACATTTTCACAGGTCGTTTGCATTGTCAGTAACCATAAATTAAATCTAAGAGAAAAAATCGGCAAAAACCGGCCGTAACATTTAGAAACTACACGTTTAACTATTAACTCTTTTGATATGAAAATCAATAAACACATTTTCAACCTGCTCATTCTATTATTGGCGATTATTGCACTTACTGGTTGCAACAGAAAAGCAAACAAGGACAATGATCCAAATCATATCAAAGTCGGCATTGCCGTAGGTCCGGAATACGAGGTTGCACAGGTAGCGCAGAAAGTAGCAAAAGAGAGATATGGACTGGAAGTAGAGCTTATCTCGTTCAATGATTACGTTGTGCCAAATGAGGCTCTGGATCATGGAGACGTGGACATCAATGCATTTCAGCACAAACCATATCTGGACGAGCAGATTAAACAGCGCGGATATAAACTGGCGATTGTGGGTAATACTTTTGTGTATCCTATCGCCGGTTATTCGAAAAAAATAAAAAGTCTGACCGAATTAAAACCCGAAGATACAGTTGTCATTCCAAACGATCCGACCAATGGCGGGCGTTCACTTTTACTGCTTCAAAAATACGGACTGATCAAACTTAAAGAAGGCACCGGACTTTTGCCTAAGGTGACTGACATTGTAGTAAATCCGAAGAAACTCAAAATCCTGGAACTGGAAGCGCCGCAGTTGCCCCGGACGCTTGACGATAAAAATGTCGCACTGGCGATTATCAATAATAATTTCGCTGCCAAGGTGGGTTTGGTGGCTACGAAAGATGGATTGCTGATAGAGGATAAGAAATCTCCTTACGTCAACCTGATCGTGGCGCGGGAGGATAATAAAAATGAAGAAAAGGTTAAAAATTATGTAAAAGCCTATCAGTCAAAAGAAGTGGAAGAAGCAGCCGCCAGAATATTTCATGGCGGAGCTGTCAAAGGCTGGTAGTGCCATAAGCTAATGATTATATAAAAAACCGGAATTTGTTATGAGGGCTAACACGAGACGAAAGTTGAAAATTATTTATCTATAAATTCCATAGACTTTATATTATAGACCTAAATGTTTGTACTTTTGAAAGCGAACAAAATTTAATAGGGTGACTATTACTGGTTTGCGTCAAAAACATTTTCAAAATGTTTGCAAAATGTGGCATGCAATTCGATCCCGATATTTTTGGAACCCTTCTACCAGGTATTATACCATAAGATTCAGATGAATTTAAATTACATGGCTATTGCCGTTCCGTTTTTTTTATTTTTTGTTGGTTTGGAATATTGGTTTTCGAAACGACTCAACAGGTCCGTTTATAACTTTAACTCCTCTATTGCCAATATGAACGTCGGTATAGCTGAAAGGCTTATTGATATGTTTACGGCAGCTGGTTTCTTTTTCTTTTATGATTACCTGCATAATCGCTTTGCCATTTTTGATATCAAGCCAACACTATTGATGTGGATTGCCCTGATCCTTTCCACGGATTTGATCTGGTACTGGTATCATCGTATGGGCCACAAGGTTAATCTGTTCTGGGGTTTTCATGTGGTGCATCACACAAGTGAGGAATTTAATTATACCGCCGGAACACGGATAACGTTCTTTCAGGCACTAATAAGAACACTCTTCTGGTCGGTTCTGCCTGTTATAGGATTTCCGGCTTCAATGATCACCACTATGCTGATTGTCCATGGCTTGTATCCTTTTTTTACTCATACCCAGCTGATAGGAAAGCTCGGCATTTTGGAATACATTCTGGTCACGCCCTCGCATCACCGGGTACATCATGCAAGCAACGAGGCCTATCTGGATAAGAATTTCGGAGACATGTTCATCATTTGGGACAAGCTTTTCGGGACTTTCGCCGAAGAAAAAGAAGAGGTTCGGTACGGCCTGACCAAGCAACTCAATAGTTACAGTTTCCTGTGGCAGCACTTTCATTATCTGGTCGAGCTCTGGTATTTGGCAAAACAGAAGACAGGAACTTGGAATAAGATAAAGCTGGTCTTCGGCAGCCCATCCGACTTCGATCCGCAGGTCAGAGCAATAGTAGAACAGAAATTTTTATCGCGACATAAGGTGAGAGTACGTTCACAAAAATTTAGAATTTATGTCCTCTGCCAGTTTACGGTCATGATCATTGCGCTGTTCCTCATCCTGCTTTTGGAGCACCATACTGACCAGTTTCTTCAAATTATGTCCGCATCGATGATCCTTCTGACGCTTCTCAACTGCGGAGCGATACTGGAACAACGAAGATGGGTTTTTTTTTTAGAATTAATAAGAGGTCTTTTCCTGGCAGTCACGACTTTTCATTATTTCCCGCATCCTACCACGTTGGTATTTTTGACATTGCTGACAATAGCTTCACTAGTTTACTTTTCTACTTTGGAAAAGCAATATTTGAATTCAATTTATGGAAGATAGAATCGCCTTTATAATAGGATGATAAGCTGGTTTCGTTACTTGCTTATTGAACTCCAGGTGCTGACCGTGTTTTCTTGAACTTGATATCTCCCGGCAAATGATTTAAACCAGATAAGATTTACCCAACACATTGATTTTTTAAGCCTCATAATTATTTTAAACCTAAATTTTCAATGTCATGTCTGAACAAAAAAGCGATTCTGTTTATCAAAGAAGTATTATTTTGAAAGAGGTGCTGGACGCCAACAAAAATTACAGCAGCAGCTTTGGCGACAAGTCTAAACTCGCCTTGCCACCAGCTCGTCAGTTTGCCATTCTGACTTGCATGGATGCGCGCCTTGATCCTGCTAAATACGCGGGACTGGCTGAGGGAGATGCACATGTAATAAGAACGCCGGCGGCCGGGCCAGCGATGACGCAATCCGTTCCCTAATAATTTCACACAAACTACTTGGAACAAAAGAGTGGTTTGTTATTCACCATACCGACTGTGGTATGCAGCTCTTTACGGATGAAATCATCAGAGATTTATTAGCTACAAGCCTTCAAACAGCAACAGCTGATCAAAATGGATGGAGAAATATCAGCGAAACCGGGGGGGCAGACGAAGGGCGGTTTACAGCGTTTTTAACATTTAAAAATTTGGAGCACAGCGTAATTGAGGACGTCAAAAGAATCAGAAAACATCCTCTTGTTAATCCGCTCATTCCGATCTACGGATTTGTTTATGACGTTAAATCAGGCGGCTTGATTGAGGTCCCGGAAGCAACAGCAGCAGGACAAGCAGCTGCCCAGTCAATATAGCGTTAAATTTCGAGGGTGTTTTAAACCCGAACACCCTTGAAATTTAAACCGATTCAGTATTCACCAATAGCCACATTTCCTTAAATGGCTGTTAATCGGTAAACACGAAAATGATCAATCGCTTGTCTGGCGCTGGTGGAGCGAAAACCAAAATAACCGTTTTTGAGCGGATCAGGGTCTTTCCATTGAAAAAATATTTTACCATCAACTAAAAAGGTCGTCTCTCCATCTCTGACCGTGATTGAGATATGATAAGTATGATTGGGTTTAAGCAAATGTGCAGAATCAAGATATTCCTTTAACAACGGTTTCCTGCCGTCACCATAATATTTTCTAAATCTGGTAGTTGTATTACCGTTACCTCCAAATCCAACATAATACAAAGCCAGGGAATCATAGGTTTCAAACTTTCCTGATCTGGTAAACAGGTTACTGTTCCTTGGATCTGCCACCATCCAGAATTGATTCAAATCTGATAGCCGGTCATTTCGGCCTGTATCAACCAGTACTTTCCAGTCATATTCGATCCGTATATTTCCTTCCAGTTTCTGATTAAACCAAACCGTCACCCCTCCGGCAGTATCCATAATCAGTTTGCCACCTTTCGTTTGAACCGATGATTTCCCTAAAGGCTCAATCTCAGATAGCCACTTGTTTGTATTCAGATTTTCAGCAAAATTTTCTTCAAAAATCAGTTTATCGTCAGAATGTATTTTCTGCTGTCCATGACTTTTAAAACAAACTAGCAGAACAACGAACAGCATTGTTCTTCCTGCTTTCAATTTTGATATTACATTCATTAATCAATTGGCCAAAATGGAGAATCCGTTCTGTTGCCGGAGAGATAAGCATCAATTTTGCGGATGATGTCCGGATTTAGGTTTGCAACATCAGTTGTTTCCCCCAGATCTCTGTCAAGATCATATAATTCCGTCTTACCATGGGCTTTAACAGCTTTCCATTTTCCGTATCTAACAGCCTGCTCAAATCCTCTTTCAAAGAATTCCCAATATAAAAAACGTGGTTCGCCTGATTTTTGACCCTTCATAAACGGATATATGCTGATGCCATCGGATTTATATTTTACTTTTGACTGGGCTATATCTGCGAAAGTTGGCATCACATCTGCGAAATAGGCAGGCTCTTTGCTAATACTACCTGCCTTTAATTTACCGGGTGCCCAGACAATCAGCGGCACACGAACACCACCTTCATAGGTATCCCTTTTATAACCTCTTAAATCACCGTTGGAATTAAAGAACTCTGCCACTGCGGTTTGCTGTTTTGTTTCCTCCGATCTTGGTCCATTGTCTGAACAAAAGAAAACAATTGTGTTTTTAGACAGGCCACTATCGATCAGATACTGCTTGATTTTACCGACATTCTCATCCAGATGATGGACCATCGCACTGTAAATTTTCATATCCAGCGGCCAGTCTTTGTCTTTATAAACTGTGCTGTCAACTACGTCCAGCGGAGAATGCGGACTGTTATAATTGATCATTAAAAGAAATGGTTTCTTAACATTTTTCTGCCTGGACAAAAAATCAAGACTTTCGTCTGTACAGATATCGTCGGCGTAGTAGCCCTTCTTTCCACCCTGATTAGGTAAGACATCGATCAACTTGCCGTTTGTGTACCTTTTTGTAGGCCAGTAACCATTGGCATAGGTTTCACTGTAACTGATCAGCCAGCCAGAAAACTCATCAAAACCGCGATGAATTGGAGTTGCCAGCGTATCATAGCCATCCAGATGCCATTTCCCCATCAACGCTGTTGTGTAGCCCGACTGTTGCATCAGATTGCCTAACGTGAAATCATCTTTGGCAAGATTCGCGCGGTATACGGTTTGCTTTCCCTTACTACCTGCAATTCCGCCTTGCTTTGTTGCGTTACCCCTGATGGTGGTGTGTCCGGTATGTAAGCCCGTGATGAGCACACTGCGGGATGGAGAACAGACAGGTGCCCCTGCGTGGAAATCTGTAAAAGTAACGCCCTCTTTTGCAAGCGCGTCAATGTTTGGCGTACGGATTAACTTCTGTCCGTTTACGCCAATATCTGCATAGCCCAGATCATCAGCAACGATGAAAATAATATTTGGTGATTGCGCAAAAACTTTTCCTGTGAGAAGTATTGCAACAATCAAAACACTTATTTTTTTAAAAGACATGTCGATTTAAGTTATTTCTGATTACACCAGGTTAAAGCTAACTGCATAGATTATGACCGGATTTGGGTACTTTTCCTGCACACCGCAAGATTTCCTGGATTTTGATTCGCTTAAAGCCAGCCGATTTGCGGTTGTGGCAATTGCTCATTGTCACGCTTTCCAGCCAATATGAGATCTACACCAAAACGTACCTTCTCACTGCAAAGGCTTCGCAAACATTCATTGGAATTCCCTGATAACATAATATATATATTAAAATGATTCACTTGTGGATAATGACAACATTCGGCCCCTTTTGTGATTGTACACTTCGAGCCCAAATCAGCAGGAAAAGCAATGAGGGAAGTCTTTTCCTGTGGTTACAAGCAAGATCTTTCAAGTACGGAAGCATGTAATATGGCTACTAAACTGCATGCTTTTTCAAAAGTGCCTCATTCAACTTATGCCCAAGACCCGGCGTATCCGGTACGCCGATATACCCGTCCTCAAACCGCTCTGCGGGCGACAAAAGATCTGCACGCCAGGGTACCTCGCCATAAGCATATTCAAGGATCGAAAAGTTAGGAATCGAGGCGCAAACCTGTACGCTGGCAGCCGTGGAAACTGGCCCACTCGGATTGTGCGGAGCTACTACAATATTACCGGCTGTCTCTGCCTGTGCGGCTATAAACCGCAATTCCTGGATGCCACCGCAATGTTTCACATCTGGCATGATGATATCCAAAGCCCGCGTCGTAATTATCCGGTTAAATCCTTGTCTTCCAAAAATAGATTCTCCACCAGCTGACCCCTGCAAGATCGCATCTGTAATTGCTTTGGTATCTTCCACATATTTTTCGGGGTCAATTGCTTCTTCGTACCAATACAGATTGGCCGGTTCCAGTCTCCTGGCGGTCGAAATGGCCAGTTCCTTATTCAAATGGCTGTGCACATCAATCAACAGGTCAATGTCTTTTCCAATCGTTTTTCGTACAGCCTCTACACATGAAACCGCATAGTCGATATCGGATTCAATCTGCTTTTGATCAGCAGTTTTCAGCGGCTTCATATCATCAAAAGGCGCTAATTTGACGGCTCTGAAACCACTTGTCAGCGCATTTTCGGCATTTGCCTGAAATGAAGAGATCAGCCTTCTTCCGTTCGCATCGCGCTCATTAGTGGCTCGATTAATGTTTGCATATACTTTGAGCTTATCCCTCAATTTTCCACCCAACAGATTGTAAACCGGAACGCCCAATGCTTTCCCTGTCAAATCCCAAAGCGCATGTTCAATAGCACTGAATGCTGTGATAGCTGTTTTGCCTTTTTCCGCAGAGGTTTTCAGTCCACGCTGGCGAAATTGTTCAATCGCAAACGGAGATTCTCCTTTGATCAGACCAAAAAATGTTTTGATCTCGGCAAGCAATTCAGCCGCACCATTTCTAGCGGCAGCCGAAAACCCATGCGAGGCCTCTCCCAGACCTGTTATGCCCTTATTGGTTTTTAATTCTACAAAATGCCAGTTGCCACGTGCATTGACTTTGACTTCATGCACCGCAATGTCGGTAACCACCAGCTTTTCTTCCGTAGAATCAAGTGCAGTTAAAAAAGCAGCCGGCACTAAACCGGCGCTTTTCATAAATCCTCTTCTTTTCATTCAATTATTTCATTAGAGTGTCTGTCGTTTCAGTACTTTCTCGATCTCAGCTTTGGATGCGCCGCCTTTTTTCTCCCGAACGATTTTAGTACGGAATGCCATGCTTCATTTCTTAAAATATTTATCCTCGGTATATTTCGGCTGGCTTTTGTCCATTTGTTGTTTGTATTTTTCAGGTTCGTATTCCAAAGGGAGGATTGTTCTGGCTGTATAGGATAATGTATCGCCGGTCTGCTTCTGCCATTGAAGCAGCAGGTCTTTCATCTGGCGTTCCTTATCCCCCCATACCGGTTTCCCGGCAAGATTATCCAATTCGAGCGGATCTTTTTTGAGGTTAAAAAGCTGGGTGTAATCCCGCTCGGGGTAACGGATCAGTTTCCACTCCCGGTCCCGCACGGCACGCACAAAATGTCGGTAGGCTGTAAAAAGACTTTCCCTGACACTTTTCGATTTTCCGCTGATCACATCAGCCAGGCTCAACCCGTCAATCGCATCTGGCTTTGGAAGGCGGGAAAGCGAGCTGAGCGTCGGAAAAATGTCGTATAGATAAACCAGCGCGTCCGAAACCTGATCTTTCGGAATACCTGGCCCGGCAATAATGAAAGGTACTTTCATACTGTGCTCATACAGACTTTGCTTGCCCAGCAGGCCATGACTACCTACTGCCAGCCCATTATCCGCTGCATAGACGATAATCGTATTTTCATAAAGCCCTTTGTCCCGAAGGGATTGAATCACCTCACCTACTTTCACATCCAGATGGGATATCAAAGCATAATAATCGGCCAAGGTCTCCTTCACTATTTCCGGTGTCCGCGGCCAGGGTGCCAGATTTTCATCCCTTACCTGCATTTCGCCGTAGTTGAACGGATGGTACTTTTTGAAATTCCCGGGTAATGGTATGTTTCGTGCCTGATACATGCCAATATCATCTTCACGGGGCGAGCGCGGATCGTGCGGGGCGGTATAGGCTATGTAACAAAAAAACGGATTGCTTCGATTTCCCTTCGCATATCCATCCAGATACGACAAAGCCGCTTCTGTAAAGATATCGGTTGAAAAACCCTTTAAAACAGGACTACTCAATTTGCGATTTGAATCCAGGTCCCGTACAGGAACCTGAAAATGGTCACTCATACCGCCCAGCATCACGGATTTCCCTTTTTGGAACGATGCTTCAAAAGTCTCCGCACCGTTGTGCCACTTACCTGTCCCAAACGTTTCATAACCGTTTTCAGCAAAATGCATAGGCATGGTATGGATGCCCGTCAGCACGTCGTACACATGAAACAGGCTCTTCCCACTCATCAGCATCGCCCTACTCGGTGCGCAGATCGCACCATGGTGTCCGCCCATCACGTAACAATTGGAAAATCGGATCCCTGATTTTCCAAGCCGGTCCAAATTGGGGGTTTTGATGATCGTATTTCCTGTTGCCCCCAGTGCATCTGCACGCTGGTCGTCGGCCAGGATCACGACAATGTTTGGTTTGCTTTTTTGCTGTGCGTAACTCGTGCTAACTGACAAGCCCAGCGCAAGCGGCAATATCAGGTGATATATTTTTTTTATCTTCACCGGGATCTGCAATAATTAGGGTGCAACTTGTGTAGGTTCTATGGGCAAAGGCAAATAATCGCGGTTGAGGATCATCCATTCCTGCAAAAGTGCTTTTAGGTGATGTTCTGTCTCCCGGATTTCCGGTTTACCGGCCAGGTTATTGATTTCATCCGGGTCTTTTTGTTCATCATAAATTTCAAACATCGGCCTGCGTTCCGCGAAAAGCAGCTTATCGTACTTTTCTTCCAATTTACCTTCCGCATGTTTTTGTTTCAGGTCGAGCCAGAAAGGCTGCGTTGCAAAATCGACAGGATAATAAGGAATCTGCCAGATCGCATTGTAAATCAGCTTATATTTCTTGTTAAAAACCGTCCGGCCGAGATCAAAATCAGCTGAATTGTAAGGTAATGCCTGTCCATGCGCCCCGCGAACGGCATAGATGTAATCGTGGCCCGCATAAGCTCCCTGAAACGAGGGGACCAGACTTTTTCCTGTGATTTCCTTCGGAATAACCACTCCCGCTACATTCAGCAAGGTTGGCGCAATGTCAATGCCCGAAACCAATGCATCGCTGGTCTGTCCTGGTTTAATCAACCCCGGATGCCTGATGATCAGCGGCACATTCAGACCCAGATTGTAGAGCGTACCTTTGCCGCGCAGCAGCGCGCCCCCATTGTCGCCAATGAAAATGACGAGCGTATTTTCTGCCAATCCGCGTTTTCCCAGATCGTCCAGAACACGACCTACGTCGCTATCCAGTCTTTGTATTTCACCAAGATATGCCGCAAAATCTTCACGCACCTGTTTGGTATCAGGCCAATGTTTGGGCAATGAAATGTGCTGCGGATTGGGTTCAAAATCCTTTGCATTGAAAATCCGGTGCGGATCGCTGTAACCTACCTGGACAAAAAACGGCTTTCCTTTAGGTGCCTGGTCCAGAAACTCGCTGTATTGCTGGAAAATGCTGTCCCGGTTACCGGTTACCTTCAGATAATCGACCCGGTTTTTAAATGTTTCCAAACCATATTTTTCCAAGATATCGACCGTTTCAGGCACCCGGCGGTTTCCATCCAAATGAAAATTTCGTCCCAGTATCCCGGTATGATAGCCACTTTTCCGAAGCAGCTCAGGATAAGCGGTAACCGATCTATCCAAAGGAGCTGAAAACCGCGTCATCTGCACATCCAGCGTATTGCGGCCGGTCATGATCGCTGCGCGTGAAAGCACGCATTGCGGGGCTGTGGTATATGCACGCCGATACAGAATCCCCTCTTTCGCCAGCTTGTCAATGTTCGGCGTTTTGATCTCAGGATACCCGTAACTTCCCAAAAAAGGCGCACTGTGGTCGTCCGAAACAATCAAAACAATATTGGGCGGTTGCACTTTTTTCTTTTGTGCAAAAGTTCCGCCTGCGAAAAAGCCAGCCAGCGACAACACAATAGCAGCATTTTTAAGAATTTTCATTTATAAAAAACATTAATGGGTATGCAAAATCATAACCAATATCGCCAGCTCATTCCTTTACTCATTCCTTTTCACCTCAAGATAGTAGGGCCCGGTAACACCGTTAAATCCTTCAAACCACGATTCAACCAGGTAATCTCCCTTTCTGACAAATACTTTTTCAAGGTTGATGAAAGCCTTTTCTTCCTTTGATACAATACTTTTCTGCGTATTTCCAATCCTGAGAACTGCGCGTGTCCCTGGCTGCAAGGATTTGATATGGATTGCTTTGAAGTTATAAAACCCATCCACAGCCACCGAGATGTTCCAGTAACCTGTCGCCTTATCCGCAAGCCAGTTCGTAAGCGATGTCCCGCCCAGATCCTGACGCGTCAATATCGAAACCGGCTCTTTGGGAGAGCCGACGATGATCTTTCGCGCACTCAGATTCGGGCTCGCAGCAATGTCTGCAAATACGCTGTCCAGACCTTTCTTGAGCTCTTTTGCTATTTGCGGACTGGTTTGGACAAGATTGGTTTTTTCAAATGGATCTTCATCTAAATCGAAAAGTCCAAATGAATTTTCGTTGCTCTCCTCTGCGTCGACTGCCGTCAGTTTGTATTTTCCTTTGTAAAAAGCCGCATTCCGGTAAGGTTCCGGCCAGCCACGGTTCCAGGAGTTGTAGAGAATTCGGTCAGTAGGCCCGGACTTCCCTTGCAAAATGCCCAACGCAGATTCTCCGTCCGTTTTGATGTTTTTGGGCAAACCGATCTTAGTGGCTTCCAATAGCGTCGGCAGCAGGTCCACATGGGCCAGCAATGCATTTACGTCTTTATCAGGCTGAAAAAGACCTGCCCCTGATACCAGAAATGGAACTCTTGTTCCGCCTTCATAAGCCGTACCTTTTAATCCACGAAAGCCGGTATTGAAGCGTAATTGTTGATTCCCGTTATCGGTCAGGAAGATCACAATGGTATTTTCTTCCAGTTTCTGATCTTTCAGTTCCCGAAGGATCCTGCCTACATTATCGTCGATACTGGTCGCCATACCGTACACTTTCCGGGCGGCTTCTTTATCGGCATCAGTCATTTTCGCCCACGCATGATCTTTTTGTTTGTCAAAATCCTGATCAAATTTCAGGTCGCGGTACATGTCCCCGTACTTTTTTGGAAGCTGCAAAGGTGTGTGCGGCGCATTGTATGAGACATACAGAAAGAAGGGCGAAGATTTGTTTTCTTTCAAAAACTTCAATGCATAATCAGTGAAAACGTCAGTGCAATAACCTTTGCTTTCCAGCTTCCGGCCATTTTCTGTCAAAACCGTATTAAAATAGCTACTATCTGGTCGCACGAAATTCTCGATCAGATCGCCCGGCTGCCCTACCCCGCCGCCGCCATGCACCAGGCTGTACTGAAAGCCCTGGTCCAGCGCTCTGAACGGATAATTATCACCCAAATGCCACTTGCCTACAATACCGGTTTTGTAACCATTGCTTCCCAGGATTTCTGCAAGCGTAATTTCTTCTGCCGCCATGATAGCACCTCCATTGTAGGTATCGTGTACGCCTGTCCGCTGGTGATAACGCCCTGTAAGCAGGCTCGCCCGGGTTGGCGCACATACGGGAGAATTGTGGTAATTGGTCAGCCTAGTTGAGCGGGCTGCCAGCTTGTCGATATTTGGTGTTTTCACATAAGGATTGCCTGTAAAGCCTAAATCGCCGTAACCCTGATCGTCGGTCATGATCAGAAGGATATTTGGACGCACGCTTTTTCGGGCAATGACCGGGGCATTACCTGTTGAAGCAAGCAGTGAACCCAGAATAAGGGAATATTTGAACCAAGTCTTCTCTAAAATCATCTGACTCCTTAAAATTGGAATGTTCTGTTGAAAATTAGATTCCAGCTTACGGGTGGTTCAAAGCCGTTCATTAATCTACTAAACTTATAGACAAAATAAGGTTAAAGATTTTACAAATGCAAAAGCAAGATGGAATTATTGATTATTAAATTTGGCCCAAGCTTCATTGCAAGTACAGCCCAGCTATCTACCGGCAGCGTGCAGATGGGAGCGATTTCACTTGCTGCATTGGCGGTAATCAGGTTAATTGCGTTTGCACCGTCAGCTATAAATGTCTTTATCACCTAGGCATTATCCTTGTTTGGAAAAATGAAAGAACTTTCTTTGGAAGCCTGGTTGATCCAGACAATTTTCCGGATATGTGATCGATCCCTTTTTAAGCGTCTGTTTCAAGTAGAAAAGTGAATTAAGGCCAAGCTCCAAGATTAGAAGATAAAAAGTCTTGCAAATTCTAGATGATATTCATTATACAGAAAGGTTCTGTGAAGACCAAAATGGGACAAGCAAAATTAGAAATCTTGAATATGTTCGAGTGCCAGAAAATGAGTAATATTATTGGATCAGTATCACCTCATATGTATGCGGCAATTTACAGGTAGCGTACATATATTGTTAATGGAAGCTAGACCGGTATTCCATTGGAGACATTTTTGTCTTGTTCTTGAAAAGTTTGTGAAAAGACTGGGGATACTCAAAACCCATCTGATAAGCGATCTCACTGATCTGTAAGTCGGTAGTAGTCAACAACTGCTTTGCCCTTTCAATCACTTTGGCCTGTATATGCTGTTGGGCGGTCTGACCCGAAGTAATACGGAGCATATCGCTAAGATAGTCAGCGGACAAGTTTAACTCTTCGGCGATTTGTCGGACCGTTGGCAATCCTTTTTGAAGACTCCAGTATTGGTCAAGGACATTTTCCAGGCGGGTCAGTATCTCATCGTTGGCCACTTTGCGGGTAATGAATTGACGGGCATAAAACCGGCTGCTGTATTGGAGCAAGAGCTCAATCTGGGCAATCATCACTTCCTGGCTGAAATTATCGATTCCGCTTTGGTATTCACTTTCTATGCCGGAGAATATGCCTTCAATTATCGCTTCTTCCTGCTCAGACAAATGCAGGGCTTCATCGAGCTCGTACGAGAAAAAATGGAAGTTTCTGATCCTGGCTGCTAGTGGCGTATTGGCTATAAAATCTGGATGAAACATTAATGTAATGCCACCCGGCGGCTTTGTGCCGGGGCTTAGCTTCATCAGCAGCTGATTGGGGGAGATGAAGGCCATCATTCCTTCATCAAAGTCGTAATGCCGGTGCCCGTATTTCAACTTGCCATCATAATCCTTTTTTATGGAAATGCAGTAGAAATTTAAGGTAAAATGCTGCAGTTCGGTCAAAACGTCGAAAGCAGCATCTTCGTGGCGGAAAACGCTAATCAGCGGATGTTTGGGCTTGGCCAATCCGAGCAGTCGGTGCTGCTCGGATATGGAATTGATAAGGTATGGCTTGTTCACTTACTAAATTTACAAAGTTTTCATATCAATGACAAACCGGTATCTGACATCGCCCTTCTGCATACGGTCAAAAGCAGTATGGATATCTTTGATGTCAATCAGTTCAATGTCAGAGACAATTCCGTGTTCCGCACAAAAATCCAGCATTTGCTGCGTTTCCGGCAGACCGCCAGCGCCAGAACCAGCAATCACCTTATTGCCAGTCGCCAATGAGAAGGAGCTCACCTCCCAGGGCTTGGCCGGCATGCCTACATTTACATAAATCCCATTGGTTTTAAGTATGGCAAGATAAGGATTGACATCGCTGCTCCCCGAAACGGTATCCAGCACAAAATCGAAGGTTTTAAAAGCCGCCTTCATTTGTTCCTCATCCCTTGAGATAATAAAATGGGACGCGCCGAGCTGTTTTGCAGCTTGCTGCTTGCCCGGAGAAGTACTCAGCACTGTTACCTCTGCCCCAAAAGCATTACCAAATTTAACAGCCATATGCCCCAATCCGCCTAAACCGACAACAGCCAGCTTATTACCCTTGCCAACATTCCATCTTTTCAGCGGCGAGTAGGTCGTGATCCCAGCACAAAGCAACGGCGCCACACCTGCCAGGTCCAGCTTTTGCGAAATGTGATGCACAAAGTCCTGGTTGGCAACGATCGTGTTCGAATATCCCCCGTATACAGGCAAACCGTCATGGCCCAGGTTGTTGTAGGTTTGAACCGGGGCCACTGAGCAAAACTGCTCCTGACCATTTTTACAATCCTGGCATTCGCGGCATGAATCCACGATTACACCTACCCCGCCCAAATCGCCTATGACAAACTTTCTGGCATGAGCGCCAACTGCGGTGATTCGCCCGACAATCTCGTGACCGGGAACCATCCGAAAGATACCGGGAAACCATTCGTTGCGAATCAGGTGGATGTCAGTATGACAAACTCCGCAGTACAAAATTTCAATTTGTACATCATGTGCGCCTATATCGCGTCTTTCAAATTGCCAGGGCGCCAGTGGACTTTCTGCCGTTTGGGCCGCATATCCTTTTGCTGCTATCATAATAAAAGTTTAAAGCACAAATTTAGGAAGCATTTTAAGGCGGCGATTATCCAAATCCGTGAAAAAGGTATCCAACTTTATCTCAAAAAAAGCACCTTCACAATTCTTGGCAGGCCAATACAGCCAGTACAATATATCTATTTACAATTTAGATAGTTAAACGCCCATGACTTAGGTTATCAAGAACTTTGACAGTTGTTAATCAGCTACTGTAAAAAAGAATATTCTAACGACAATTTGAATGAACCCGCCTGTGCAAAATATTTCTTAAAACCGTTCAGAACTATTCTATAATTTTCAGGTCAAATATGTTAAAGTACGATTTAATATCACCGAGGACGCTGATATAGGGCATGAAGTTATGGTAAACCTTTGTAGACTGCTGTGTTTTCTTGCCGGTTTCCGATGATGCCAATCATGATTGTCTTTTCTAGAATCTACTTTTCCAGGTTTATTAACGCCTTACCCGTTTCAGGATCAAATGGCACTGAGCTATGTTCGTGGGTAATCATCCATTGATCATGCACTTTTTGAAAACAAAGAGTGATCGCCAGCGCATATCAATTTCATCACCACCGGCCAGCACTCCTTTAACATGGTTGAAGGAATAACAAAAGGCAATGTATTCGCTAGCCACGATAGTGGGTTGTTCTACACTGTAAGAAAATTCTGCCGGAAACTGCGAAAGCCAGCTTGCCAAACGTTCGCGGCAGGCCAAGACGCCCACTTTGTCCAATGTGTTAACTACATCAAAAGAAACCACATCCTCCCGGTACTGAGCCATTGCCCCATCGATATCTTTTAGCTGAACAGCCCGTTCCTGTTGACGGACCAGTTTCTCTATTTCTTCCTGACTTGACATACCTCTTGAATTTTAATGAGTTTAGTCATCGATCAATACAGTTATTTAAATGACGATTCTTCGCATTTCGCATAAAAGGACCCTATTGCGGGTTATGATAAAATACGTTCCACAGATGAGCGTCCGGGTCAGCAAAAACAAAATTATAACCCTCGGGTATATTCATTGGCTCGGTAACTACTTTACCGCCAGCTTGTATGACTTTCTGCTTAAAACTGTCAACAGCCGCCTGACTCTCAGCACCGATAGTAAACATAATCTCTGAACCCTTGTATGTTTCAAAAACCGCACTTTTTGCGGATTGTTCGAAAATGTCTTGTCTGAAAAAGTGGATAACAAAATGGTCATCGCTGAAAATAAAGCTAGCTATTTCCAGGCTTTCATCAGAGCCATTTACTTTAAAACCCAATTGTTTGAAAAAATCACGGGTCCTTTCAACATCTTTGACGGGCATATTTGCCCAGACTTCCAATTTGGCCATATTGTCTACTGATTGATTCAGGATTGTTCGAGAAAAAAGTATGCCTTCAGGCAGCATTACGAAAACCCCAAATTCGATAAAACATTTGTTCAAACCCACAAGAGACAAAACGGGAACAATTAAAGGTGCAGGGATAAATCAACAACCGATGAATACCGAAACACCCACCTCACGGGTCTGTTTGATGATCATCGGATCATTTCTATTTAAGTTTGATCATCAAATGTAATTTGACTTATGGATAAAACTGGTTTCGTGTTAAAATCAGGGCTCGGCAGGCTTATCAAACCAAATGATCTTAACAATTTAACATGTCTGTCAATAAATACGAATCATTAGTTTTGAATCTACGCCCCTTTTGCTTGAATACTGTGGTATAAGTCAACGGCTTGGATAGCGAAATGTAAATACAAACCTTGTAATCCTACGAAAGAGAATTAATTATTCTTTATTAAGGAAAATTACAAAAACAGTAACTTATACGCGGCAAGCAAGCGTAAGGCATGCCGCCAGTTGTCTATACAATTGTGCATTTTAAAGTATTGTCAATTTAAACATACCTTTTGGCATTTAGCTATCAAAGAAACAGTTACCTAACTTCATTAATGTTTCTAACCTTTACATTAGGCATTGTTTTAAATATATCCTGCATATACTTTCGGTGATTGGCACCGGCAAGAACAACGACTCTTTTCAAACCCAATGCCCTGGACCGCTTTACAACATTGTCGCACATTACTTTATTTCTCATTAGCCACCAATGAATTTGTGAAAGCATTTCCTGTTTAGGAAAGTTTTTTAAACTGTACATTTCCGGAAAATAAAAGTCCCCCGAGGCAAAGATCGCAGAGGCTTCCTCAGTATTGAACCATTCAGTAACGTTTTTCGATTTTTTTTCGATACCTGCGTTTTTTACAAATCCTTTATCTCTTCTATTGAGTAGTATCTTTAGCTCATTAGTATAAGATGCAACTGAGTCTTCTTTGAATTTTTTAAATTTGTGATAAAAGGCAGTTGAGGATGCTGTCCAATTCTAATCGTAATCCTGGCAATCCATCGGAAGTAATTCCTTGATTTTCATTTCCAGCATCATTGGAAATGCAATAAGCGCATATTCTGAGGTTTTTAGCCTTTTCATACTTCGTCCCGTTGTATCAAGATGTGGGCTAAGTAATTTATTGACGTAGTTTTCAAGCAATGTATCAGGTGCCTGCTGAAGTTGGCTAAAAACTTTCCAAAATTGGTAATGACCATTTGAAACATCCTGGTTAAGATAATAGGCATGTGCCAAATCAGCTTTTATATGATAATCATTTGGCTTTTGCAATGATAAGTGTACTAAACTATCAACGGTCCTGGGAAGCAGATCCACTGCTATATATCGATTTTTTCTTAGTATTTCGACCCGTCGAATATTGTCCTGTTTACACCAATAATCCATGACAAGTCGTTCATCTTCCTTACTTAAAAACTCTCCAAAAAAAGCAGTCGGATTAAATTTTCTGATTTTATCATAAATAGCTGAAAGATCCTGCTGAGGATATTTGCTATAATTATGGGAAACACCTATCAGGACAATGTCAACTGGTTGGCAAATACGTTACCCGAAAAAAAGATAATAATAAAAATAGAATATTTCATGGTTTGATGGTGTAAGAAATACAGTCCCAGCGTAAATATCAATTACATAAAAATATTAAACTTATTTTTATGGTTATCCAAGAAAATGGTTTCAAAGAATACAAATACGGGCGTTCAATACTATCATAAGTGCTTAACATACAATTCAGTAATGGTTGCCATCCTTTAACTTTACAAGCGCAAGACAGCCAATTGACCGTTCGACAACCTTCTAACCCTTATTGGTAAATATCATTAAAAAGAAGATTAAATCAACCATAACCGGTAGAACTCGTATGATTTGGCTTTTAACTGATTAGCCAGAAAAATGGCTCAATATACATTCCTTGTCCAAACCTTTATACAATGAATCGTAAAATCTTGATCATCACCGGAGATGGTGGTGAAAGTTATGAAACCCTTTATGCCGTTCACCGCTTTCAGGAAGAAGGCGATACTGCCGTTATTGCCGCTCCTAGCAAACGCCGACTTCACTTGGTGATGCACGATTTCGAAGCCGGTTGGGATACATATGTGGAGCGTCCTGGCTATTGCCTTAACTCAGACTTGACAATTGAGCAGGTGGTAGTTGACGATTATGATGCTATTTTGCTTCTTGGTGGCCGCGCTCCGGAATACCTGCGCAACCATGCCGCACTTTTGGAAGTGGTCCGTGAGTTTGACAGGAAGGGTAAATGGGTCTTGGCTATCTGCCACGGTATCCAGATTCTTGTGACAGCCGGATTGGCAAACAATCGCAATTTAACCGCTTACGAACACGTACGAACAGAAATTGAGATGGCAGGAGGAACTTATTCTACCCAACAGGCCATCCGCGACCGAAATATGGTAACCGGACAGACCTGGCAGTCACATCCTGAGTTCTATCGGGAAGTATTTACCTGTCTCAACGAAGGAAATCAAAGCTGAGTAGATGTCAAGTATCAGCCTGTTGTTTCTGTCTTCTTTGACTCCCCCTTGCTGATCAAGGCGGAAACAGCAGGATCGTTTTGTAAGTTAAAAAGCACGAAGGTCAGGGAAAAGTCTTCCAGTTTCTGCATGGAGCTTACATCTTTATATGCACCCAATTGTGCGGATGGCAAGCTTAAAGATGATGACATTTTTAAACACAACACGTTGGGATATAAAAGCCAACCCCTTATATGCTCAGAAAGACTTTGTACCAGTTTGCAAGCCTGATCAGCATATCTTCTCCCTTTATTGATGAACATTTACTTTTCATAAAAGTTAGATTATCGAGATTTCAACATCGATAAAATCTTGAAAGAGAACGCGCAAATCTGACTACACAGGATTTAGTTCAGAAGATCTTGCCACGCAAAACCTGTCCACTTTTTGCGGCGGCCACTGCCGAAATAACTTATAATTTATCTAACACTCACTTTAACCAATTTTTACATCATAGCTGAGCAGGAATACTTTTTCGTCATGCCATCTGGGTTTCCATCTCATTGTTAGTTCTAAACAGTCTTCTTACTCTTGACTATGCATCTTCTTTGCTCCTTGGAGCTACTATGTATATGCGAAGTGAAGAATGAAAAAAACTTTAAGCAAATTCTCGTGGGTAAAGCATAACTTAACGAGCAATTGGTGGAATTCTTAGAAAGAAAATATATTTTCAGGAATGACTTTTGAATTTACAGTCCAGCCCGGTTTTGATTTTGTGCAAAGCTTCGGTGAAAGGTTCAATATCCGCGTAATTAACAATGGCCTTAAAATACCTGCGGATATGGGTAAGGGTCATATCAAAATGGTTGAGGTGGAACCAGGCTTTAAATTCGTGCTACACCACTATAGACTGAAAGAGGATTTTCATTTAAAGCGTAAATCACCACCGGAAAGCAGTGAACTAATATCCATTGTGTTCAATAGTAAAGAAATACCCACGGCTTTTACCGCTGAAAGGAAGAGTGCGGTACAATTTTTAAAAACCAATGGTTCATCCATTCAAATCGCTGCTACTGCGCTTGCTACCGAGACGATTTTCCCTGCTAATGTTGAGGTTTATTTTGGGGTGATTGGCATCAGTAGGCAGGTGCTTTCTGCGCTCTTGCGCATAGGTAGCAAAACAGACGGTCCTTTGGAAACGATTCTTCATGGCGACACCCTGTTCTTTTATCACGAAAAAATGCATCCTGAAGTGGCGCGCGTGCTCAGGCAGGTCTCTGAGATAAATGAGCAAGACAAACTCAGTGACATGCTTTATACCATAAAAGCGCGTGAATTGATATACCTGCTATTTGATAGGTTGCTTGACAGGACTACCAAAAAACAAAGCCCGGTAAATAAATCAGACATCGATAAACTCTACGTTATCAGGACCGCGATCCTTGCAGACATGAGTCAGCCCCCGCAGCTGAGCGCTCTTGCCCAAATGACCGGGATGAGCGAGACAAAAATGAAGCAATTATTTAAGCAGATCTTCGGGGATACCATTTATAATTATTATCAGAACGAAAGAATGCAGCAAGCAGGCTTTTTGCTGAAACATGCAGGTTATTCCGTTTCCGAAGCAGCTTACCGGCTTGGGTTTAGCAACCTGAGCCACTTTTCAAGGCTTTTTGAAAAGCACTACGGTATTACCCCTAAAAAATATACACTGTCGGATAGGACTACTTTTTAGTCGTTGAGCGCTATTTTAAGCCTGAGAAGGTATCTACATTTGCGCTGTGATAAATAAATCAATCTGGCAGCGGTTAAATGAAAGCATATCACTAACGAGTGGCAAAAACGGGGTTCTTTTACAGGACCACATTATAATGGCCTGCATGACCATAAGCACCGCCACAGGTTATCTTTCTCAATGAATTGACTTGAAAAAGACCTATTAAGGGTAATGCACCGGGAAGGTTTTAAAAAAAGCGGAAAACAGCAGCAACCGATGATTTAGACTCTATGCTGATACCGGTCAACTTTAATTTGGTACCAAGTCGAAGGATGCAAAAAGATGCATTCTTAACACACATGGATGTTAACAGGCGGTATACACCAGGTGCAACGCTTACACTGACTTTTGCCCGTTACCATAAAGGTTTTTAAACATATTTAATAATTACACAAAATGTACCTGTTATGATAGACAACATTATAACCGTAAACCAGGATCAGGGTGAACACTTTTCGGTTGTGGGAGATACCTACCGCATTGTAATTTCAGGCAAACAAAACCAGGGAGCTTATGCTGTAATTGACATGCTTGTGCCGTCGGGTGGTGGCCCCGGTCCGCATGCACATGCAGATATAGAGGAGATGTTTTATGTGGTAGCTGGTGAGATTGACTTTAAAACCGAAACCGGTGGTTATGCAGCAAAACAAGGCTCATTCGTAAATATCCCCAAAGGTGGGAGGTGCATTGTTTCAAGAATAACAGCAACGAAATGGCGCACCTTTTATGTACCGTGATCCCGGCCGGACTGGATGTATTTTTCAAAGAGATCGGTACCCCGGTTGAAGCAGGCATCTTTTTACCTCATCCGGTTTGGTCCGAAGAAGATCTAAAAAGGATTTCTCAGATTGCCGAAAAGCATGGCCAAAAACTGTACCCGCCTAATTATCTGGATTGATGTTTGACCTAAACCGTAAACTTGAAAACGCCAAACAGTAGCAATATGGCGCTCTCACAAGAAGTATTAGATATGATCTTGTTTGCAGCGCCAATGGGATATGTCAAGCTTGAAGAGTTCCCCTCTGCACAATAGCTGCAAAATCTCCCGGAGAATGATGCTACTGGAAAATGCGTACAATACATTTTCATCGGTATTGCTACATTTAAGGGGTCAAAACCTATACTGCCCTGCCAGCATTACCATGAAACATTGGTTAATTTTTTTTGCAAAATCATCAACAATTGTGTTTCTTGATTTCAATCAAGAAAGTTTATAAAAATGCTTCTCTACTTTTGTCTTTCATTATAAATATCATAGGTTATGACAAAAAGTGCTTCTTCTATCAGGCCATTCTTAGGTGCAAAGGACTTTATGCTTTCCAGGGCATTTTACCGCGATTGGGGTTTTATTGAAAGTGTGCTATCCCCTGAGCTTTCCGTATTTAGAATTGATCAGTTAGCATTCTATCTTCAAGACGCTTATGTGAAGGACTGGATAGACAATACCATGGTATTTCTGGAAGTGGAAAACATTGAAAACTATTACAATGAGCTATTGGCGCTAAATCTGACGGGTAAATACAAAGAGGTAAAATTAAGTGTAATAAAGGTAGATCATTGGGGCAGCGAATGTTTTTTGCACGATCCTTCCGGAATATTATGGCATATAGGTGAATTTAAAAGTAAATAACCCAGGACATCTTGTAGTTTTGTGGATAAGACTAATGCTTGACACTTTTAGCCAGTAATCCAATTCACATGCTAAGAACGGACCTAGACAAAGTAGGTAGTTTTTCTGAATCCGACTTTCAGAAGCTGAATAAATATTTGATACCGAAAAAAATCATCAAAAACGAAATATTACTCGGTAAGGGGCAGGTTTGCCAGTCTGTCTAATTTATCACTGCTGGATCTGCCTATCAGTTCCGCTATGATGATATTGAGAAAAACGTAATCGATCTTCACCTTTCTGGCGAATGGGCATTGAATTATTCCAGTTTTATTTCGCAGCTACCCTCAGAAAATATAATCAAAGCAAATATAGAAACAAGCGTTTTGGAACTAAACATTCATGCAATGCACGCCCTTATTGCGATCTCACCCGTCTTTCTTCAATTGGGGAAAATTCTGGAAGGAGCACTTAGGAGAATGTATTATTTTGATAGTGTTACATCGCCTTCCGAAAAATACAATCACTTGATCAGTACCAGACCTGAGACTCTCCAAAGCTTTCCACTGAAACTTATTGCCTCCTACCTTAATGTGACACCAGAAACCCTAAGCAGGGTAAGAAGCACCTTTTGATCTGATTTGCATTTCTTAATTTTGGTCAACAAACCATTAAGCGATACTGCCATTGCGATCTGGTGCATGATGAACTTGGCTATCAAGTCCTACTGGTAGGGTTGGGTATTAGATACTGCTATCACAAGTTTTTGAGCCGGTTGAATTCTTTTCGAAAATACATTTCGCTAGTCTTTACCGCTGTCGGAACTTTTGTGTTCGGACTGTTCATCTGGCTAATTAGCGTAGCAATTCAGCTGTGTTTAAAATAGCTCAGCCGTAGCTGCGTTGCTGCTAATATACCGAGCGGTGGGAGGAATAAAAACTTCTCCCACCGCTGGGCGCATACCTTAGACGATTACTTACCAGCGTTGGGCAGTTGAAGAATCTGAATGGATCCTCCTGCACTATATCCTGAGAATTGCACAAAGATATGTTCTCCATGTTTTCTACGGATTGCGTAAACTCTCACCAAATTGTTGGTATAATCAATCGAGCCCTCCTCACCGAAATAGGTAACCTCGTCTTTAATACGGTTAAGTTCCTTCTGTGGTACTTTCCCTTGAAACACCAGCACACCACCTGCCGCTGTGATTAGATCTTTGTAACTTTTTTCGAAATAGGGCAACGACCATTCTTTACCTGTGACACTCGTTAAAAAAGCTTTATACACCTTCCCTTCCAATGGAATCATCCCTTCCTTAGTCGGAAAAAACAACCTGTCAAAATCGCGGGTAAGTGGCTTATTCAGAGGGACTATATCTGCCGGAGGACTAATAAATGGAAACGCGCCCAACTTCTTTTCACTGAAAGGAAATTTGCTTAGGTCAATCGAGTCAGGAAGTGAGTTGTTGGCCGTTTCCTTCAAAGATGGGTTAGTAATAGCTTGTGGTACGGACTTTTCACCAAGGGTATCAGCTTTGCCGGACTTATTGCAGGCGAAAAACAAACTGGTAAGCATTACGGACATTAAAACTGTTTTACTTTTCATTTTAATTGGCTGTTTTTGTAGTGGGTAATAGATAAATTATATAATGAAAATAAAAATTCAGGCCAATGACCCTATAAGAAGAAGAGCAATTAACGCTTGATCTTCTAAGAGCGGTGAAGATCCTGCCTTATTTATTGAGCCTGCTACTTTCCAACATTTTAAAAACATACTCCTTATAGCTCGCTCAAATAGGAATTTCGCCCTCTTAAATTTGAACGTCTGTGGATGTACATAGCCCGATGCTGCTCCTGTTGCGTTCGAAGATTCGTTTTATGCTTGCATGTTGCATTTTTCGAATTGATTGTCAAAATGTTTTTTAAGAATACAGATTTGCACAAATAATACCAGCGTCGCAAAAACTATCGTGTAAGTGGTCATTTCCGAAAATTTAAAAACAGAGGAAGCGGCCAGATCATAAATCGGACTGAAATCGGGATAAGATAACCAGTACATGTTCTGCGGTGTGGTATTTTCAGGCAGATAAATAAACGCTGCAATGAAACACACCAAAACTCCGGCAAACACTGAATTTGAAATCAAGGGTTTATATAATGTGACATCACTTTTTTGACTGGCCAATGCCTGCAACATCACCTTTGAGGTGAAATCGACCGAAGTAGATTCCAATGCAGCAGCCTCCATGATATGGTCGGCAAAACCTTCCAATTGCCTATCTATTTCCATTTTCATAATATGCGATTATTTCTGGTGCTAACTGTTCTCTTAAAATGGAAGCCAACTTTTTTCTGCTTCTAAAGAGTCTGATCTTAATGTTATTTGCATTTACCCCTATAACCTTTGCAATTTCTTCTATGGTCAGATCATCAAAATAATACAAAACCAGTAAAAATGCGTCCTGAGCGGGCAGTAAATCCAGAGACTGCTGAATTTTTCTATTTTTTTCTTCTTCCGCAATATCGTCCAGGATGTTTTCAATTGCTGTTAGCTCATACCCACTTAAATCCTCGAGGTAAACGGCACCTTTTTGCTTTTTAAATTTTTTCAAATGATCCAGACAGGTGTTATAAGTGATTTTGTAAATCCAGGTTGAAAATTTGGAGTCACCTTTGAATGTATAAAGCGACTTGTAAGCTTTCACAAACGCATCCTGGCAGACCTCTTCGGCTTGCTGCCGGTCTTTAATCATTCTAAATGCCAAAGTAAATACCAGATTCTTATAACGGTCGACCAGCACAGCAAACTCATTTGAATATCCTGCTATTACTCGGTTGATATAATGCTGATCACTGAATCTGTCCATCAAAAGCTTGATTTTCACCTTGTCTTGAAGGGTCAGACGACAACCCGTGCAGTATGGTTACAACCATCAGCATAAAAATTATTTTCAATGTTTGTAACCTGGAAGAAATACTTGTCGTCCAAGTCAAAAAACACAGCAATCATTTAAACAATTAAGCGATGAACGGAAGCATCCTGATACCTATAAGCCTGTTTCTATCGATTTTTGGCATTTTTTATCTTTATCTATCTACGCGTAATAAGGAACGTTTAGCGCTCATAGAGAAAGGAGTCGATGCATCGATTTTTATGAACGGCCGCCCAAACAGCAGTCAATTTTTCAGACTTATTCTTTTGAACCTGGCCTTCCTGTTGCTCGGAATCGGTTTAGGTATTTTCATAGCCTTGCTACTGGCTACATACACTTTATTAGACCAGGACGCCTTATATCCTGCATCTATATTCACGGCCGCCGGTGCTTCGCTGTTTGCGGGGTTTGGGGCCACTAAAAAACTGGACAAATAAATTTTTATTACAATCAAATGATCTATCAGATGAGACTTGAAACAGCATTCAAAAAAGTAAGCAAATCCTTATCACCAATTAAGTTGCCGTTAAAAAAACAAATAGGCCAGTCGCTGCTCTTGATCCTTGTGCTGTACGGTAGTTTAAATGCTGCCAACGCCCAAAGCCTGGAATCAAAAATAGACAGCCTGCTTTCAAACGTTTTCAAAGACAGTACCGGGCCCGGGGGCGTGTTTTTAGTTTCAAAGGCAGGTAAACAGATTTACCAGAAGGCCTACGGGAAAGCCAACATCGAACTTGGTGATGATCTATCTTCTGAAAGCATCTTCCAATTAGGGTCTATTACCAAACAGTTTACCGCTGTTGCTATTCTGATTTTAGAGCAGCAAGGTAAATTACACGTCCAGGATCCGGTCTCGCGGTACATACCTGATTACCCTTCTGGCGATAAGATTACCCTGCACCATTTGCTGACACATACTTCGGGTATTAAAGATTTTACCAGGATGAAATCGCTCGGGGACATATCCCAGAAAGATCTCTCACCCAAAGAAATGGTGGATTTCTTTAAAAATGAACCCGCCGATTTTAGGCCCGGGGAAAAGTTTGAATACAATAATTCCGGTTATGTAGTGCTGGGTTATATTATAGAGCTCGTTTCGGCAGTGAGCTATGAGGAATTTATCCAAAAAAATATATTTGAAAAGGTCGGTATGGACCATTCCTGCTACGCAAGCGACCGGGCCATTATTAAGAACCGTGCTTATGGCTATCAAAAGAAAGAATCCGGATATGTAAATAAGACCAGGATCAGTTTCAGTGTTCCTTTTTCATCTGGTTCATTGATGTCTACTGCGGGCGATATGCTTAAATGGCAGAATGCACTCAGCCGGAATCTGCTGCTAAATTCTAAAAGTCTGGCTAAGGCATTCACCACCTATAAATTAAACAGTGGTGAAGTGTTCACCTATGGGTATGGCTGGCATTTGAGAGATATCAATTCGGTAAGCCTTAGAGAGCACGGCGGTAGCATTTTTGGTTTTAAGACCATGGGCGTTTACATTCCAAGCGAGGATATCTATGTGATCGGCATGAGCAATTGCGACTGTAATTCGCCAACCAAAGTTGCCCAGGACATTGCGCTTCTGGCTTTGAAAGAATTTAAAAAATAATAGTTTACGGAGGTAAACTTTCAGACAACCCGATTTGCAAAAAGATCGGATTATATCTTTATTTACGGGTCTTCAAACATAAATTTACGCTAATTTAAATTTTACCAAATGAGAAAAAAGGCAGTGCTATTTTGTCTTATTATTTCGCTATTTACTATTGCAGGTTGTAAGAAAGACGTTTACCGGGTGCAGCAACAAAAACCTGCCAATAAAGGCACAGGTATTGTAAAAGAAAAGTGGCATTGGGATAATGACAAAAAACAAAATGAAAACGCAGGATATGCCCAGGTCGTCAGAGTTGGAAATACACTTTATATTTCGGGCATCCCAGCAGCTGATTTAACCCCGGATGGTATTACAAGACTTTACAATGATCTTGAAAAGTGTCTGAATACTTTTGGGGCAACCTCTAAAAATGTAGTAAAAGAAACCCTTTACACGACGGACATCGAGGCGATGAAAAAATACAATGATGCAAGAAAAGCATTTTACAAAGGAGATTATCCTGCCGCTTCATGGGTTCAGATAAGCAGGTTATATGAAGCCGACGCAAAACTGGAAGTAGAATTGATAGCAGAGCTTTAAGGTAAAAATGTGCAGCACCATTAAAGATTATCATTGATTGGATCCTAAAAGTATTTCAAAGAAGATCGTTGCCTTAATTAAAAGGGATCTTCAACTAAGAGATGAGCTTATCCGGGCAGGGAAAATTTCCGATGGCTATGATTCGGAAATGGAAAGAATCCACAACAGCAACGCGCGGGAGTTAAATGTAATAATAGATCTAATCGGCTTCCCCACTATGGACAAAGTAGGTATTCAGGCCAGTGAAGCTGCATGGCTGATAATCCAGCATGCAATCGGGCAGCCTGTATTCATGAAGAAATGTCGAGATCTACTAAAGATTGCAGTGATCGAAAACAAAGCAACCCCAATAATTTTAGCTTACCTGACCGACCGGATTGCCGTTCTTGAAGGCGCACCACAGCTTTACGGTACACAGTTTGATTGGGATGACAATGGAGAATTAAGCCCAAATTCATATGATGATTTAACGAAAGTAAATCTGCGAAGAAAATCTGTGGGGCTTAACAGCCTGGAAGATCAAACGGAGGTAATCAGAACAAGGGCAAAAAAAGAAAATCAAACGCCACCCAAAGATTTTGACAAGAGGAAGCACGATTTTGACGAATGGAGGAAAAAGGTGGGCTGGACACAGTATTAGTTTGCTGAAAGGTAATGACAAAATTAGTGCAATTATTAACTTCTTCATAAGTGATCCGTCCTTTTCTTTTACCGTTATTTTCTACTGCTAATTCGGAATTTTAGGCAATTCGCTCCCATGAAGCCTTTTTTCTACCTGCTTTCCAATGAAACGAGCGAAGTCTGTAATATCCTGATCGACGCTTGCTTTCTCCAACGCCTGCATATACTCGTTACGTTCTTCCAATGGAATAACAGTCCAAGGATTCCCACCTGAGGCTAGCATAACATTCATTAAAAACCTGCCAATTCGGCCATTTCCATCATTATAGGGGTGGATAAAGACAAAAATAAAATGTCCTAGAACAACCCGAACTGCCGGTTCCGGCTCATCTCGCAGCAGGTCAAAAAGAACTGGCATTGTGTCTCTGACAGCATCTTTATTCAGCGGGACATGTTTGGAACTTCGAATATAAACCGGATAATTTATATATCCGGCTAAGTCGCTTGCATTCAGTATCCCTATGGTTACACTAGGCCCTAATGGCTCTCTGTACCACCTCCCGTGGTCATCATAAGCTATCACCCCAGCATTTTTACCACGCAATACTATTGCAATACTCTCTTTGACCGCTTGGAAAGCCTGCCAATAACCACGTGCAGCAAGCGCATTTTTAGCTCATTATCCGGGGTATTCTCTTCGGGATTCCACTCCCCTTTTCTAACCTTGTCAATTAACTCAGGTGTGACGCGGTATCCCTCAATAGATAATGAGTGGTAAGCATCAGTGACAAACACGTCTTCAACACTTTTCATATAAGAAGTGCTGTCATCAGATAAACCGGGTGCTGTAGGGAAATTTTCGATGACGGTTTCGCGCATATGTTGCCACATAAGTTTGATACGGTTTGTATACGGCGAAACTTCACGAGAGGAAAGTACCGAAGGAAGCTTGGTGGCAAATGGATCGTTTTCACGTACATCGTATCCCGCTCTTTGCATCGTTTTTAAGATGTCGTTGGCAATTCGTTCCCTGCCAATATTTCCGAGAGCCCCCACCAGCCTTCCTGCAACTGTGCTATGTCCTCCATCCAATAGTCTGCTTAAAATTTCAGAACTATCACGTATCATGGAAAGCGCAGCCCTTGCATCCATCGGGCTTTGCGAAAAAAACGTCGGTGAACTTAATACCAGGGCAGACGCTAAGGAGTAAACGCGAATACCCTCTACCTGTTCTACATCATTATCTGCAGGAAGAAGGACCCGTATATCAAAAAGTGAAGTGTCAAATGGTAGACTTATAATGTTATTATTCGCCTTGGGAGATCGGACAAGAAGCTGCCTTGGTACTGTCCAATTTCCACTATGAATAGCTATGGATTGCTCCGGTGAAAGTATCCAGTTCTTTCCAAAACGATTTTTTAAATAGGCTGAACAAAAATGCTAAAATGAGGTATACCAACTTGTGCTGTCTCCTTGAATTTCATCTAGCCGACAGGGAATGTACCACCCCTTGATTACCTCAGTTACAAAGCCATTGCCCACTAACCTTTCCCGGTGTGTACGCGTTAAATCTTTTGTTTGTATGGCAATTACCCCATCGTTGCTTTGAAGCTTGTGAAGCACTTCAAGTGATTGCGCCAGTTTTTCGGAGGGAGTTGCCATTGTAATCGCTATTCGTTTTCAATTCTGTGCTTTAATTAGTTTATCAAGCTGTGCGCTAATTCGTATATATAGACGTACCGTAATTAGTATATCGTGTCAATAAGTTAACTGGCGTAATTTTATTGCCTCCTGATCCGAAGTTTCATTTAAAAATTCTTTTAAAAACAACATTAAAACTTGGTTTTGACTCAAGCGCCGGCACCCCTGTTGTTCTCCAGACAGATTCTTGGTTGGTATGTAACGCATCAACTAGTTTCATCACCATATTGTCAAACCTTTTTTGGTCAAAATCTTCCCTAACAAATTCAGTAAAATCCAATGAATGGACAAGACGAAGCTCTTGAATATTTTCCTAGAACTCATCTGAATATTTTTTTGGCGAACGTTATCTTTATCTATTGAAAATAAGTATTAATCAATGTGTATGGGAAAAGAATTCTGGTCAGCTATGGCAGGAAACCAAGTGGCGTTCAAAAGGCAAGGTGGTTTCGATCAAAGGCACACACCCGGAAGCTATGGTAGATCTGGCTGTTTCTGCTCCATAAAAGTCGCCGTAAGCTCATCAGCTTATTAGCATCAATATTAAGTCAGGGAGGCTCAGCTTTGTGCGACCCCCACTTATTTATATGTATGGCTGACTTTTGTTAGTCATACCGCTGATCCGGAAAAGCCTGTCTTTCACAGTTGAAACGTAGCTCATTTTGCTTTCCGGTGATAAACCTGATTTTTGGATCATCTCTACCATCTTTTCCTGGGCATTAATGTAATTTTCAAGTATGGTAGAAGACCTTTTCTCAGTAATTGCTAGGCGCTTTGCTAATTCGATAAAATCCGGCCTTCCGTAGTAACCGTAGGCCGAATAAAATGGCGCGTCCAGGCAGTTTTCGTAGAGCTCTAAGGCTATATCGTTCTCATAGGGCGTATGTATTTTCGTGCTCATCAGATCATAAGCTGGCGTGAGCCGGTATTCTCCCGTATGAAGCTGCATCAGCGAGAAATTCTTCAGATGAGCATCACCGTTGCCAACCACATAATTAAAGACTACGAGCCTGAAAAGTTCTTCAAGAGCGGGGAGTGCAGCCGGGACGTACTTTTTGATTAGCGTACCTATTTCTTCATAGGTGGCATCGTACTTGTAATTTTGACCGTATAAGACGCTGGTCCGGTTTAAGAGCTGAGCGAAATCCTCCTGCTGATACTTTGTTTGATCGGGCTTTAAATCAAACCTTCGGGTAATGTAGGCCGGCTCGCCGTCACTGAAATGGATTAATCCGTTTGCCGCCGTACGTATGCGGAATAGCTGCCGGGCGATCTGCATAGTCAGGTGCTCGTTTTCTGGTGAATCTTTGATTGCAGCAAGTTGGGTGGAAGCAAGAATAGGCTTGATAATATACTCGCCCGCCTTTTGGGTCATTACCAGTTCTTTGTTTTCACGGCGCAGCGAGTATTTGAGTTGAACGCCCGAGATGGACAGTCGGGTTGTGTGTTTTTGAAATTCGGCAAAATTGTCAGCCGTCGGAGCAGGAAAATTCAAGACGGCAGAGATTTTTCCTCCGTCAAAAAGCTCCTTGCTGCACTTTGTGCAGAAGTCTTGTTTGGCCTCTCGGTAGCAGGCTGAGCAGTGCATATTATTCAGGTTTTACTGTGATCGCGCCAATAGTGTCCTCACCTGCCGTCGCCAGCAGTCGACGGAAATGATCGTTTTCATCAATTCTCAAGGCACGGCATTGTATGTCTTTGTTTACCCCCTCAGACAAAAGCCCGAAAAAGAAAGCGAATAACTCATTTGAAAGATGCATACGCTGGCTTTTAGAAAGGGTAAGGCTTATCGCCTTCTTTTGCGGGTCTGCAAAATACAGCTCTTCGTACTCGAAGCTGTACTGACCGCCAGAATCCTTTTGCAGGTAGCCTGCCAGCTCCCCATTGTTATAGACCAGTCCTTTCATTGCCTGTCATTTTAATGGTCACATTAAGGCTTAGGCCGAGTACTTCCAGCAGCTTTTCAAACGAATCAAGCGAAGGATTACCCTTGCCATGTTCGATGGTATACAATGTCTTGGAAGTGATACCTGCCATCTGGGCAACGTCTTCTTGCCTGAGTCCCAAGTCCTGCCGGCGAATGGCAAGAAAACTTCCTAATTCATCTTTGTTCATCGGTATTATGTTACTGATTTTTGCTCATATAACGTTTGCTCATAAGTTTTTGTTCCGAATCGGTAATACATTTCCGATTCGGGATAGTTTTAGAGGAATTTATCTCTATGAACGCTATCAAAAATGAGGATCGGTAATATAATACTGATTTTTCATCAAGTGGTGTGAACCAGACCGGAAGGTAGACACGATAATGGTATGATCTTCTCCGGGAAGCTTTTCAGGTATTACCCGCACTACCGAAAGATCGTCATCACACTCTCAGATCCGCAGGTCAATGAAGATGCTGAAATTGATATGTAAATAATTAGCAAATGCACTACCTAGAGTCCGAAAGCCGTTTATGGATCATAAAACTCAACCATAGCCTTAAAGATATCAAACAAGAGATAGCCGAGCAGCAGATTCTTTGGCCCGAAATGTCCGATATTTGGCTCACACAAATGCCGGGCATACCCTACTTTTACAATCCAAATCAGCTGTCCATGTCGCTAATTCAACAAGTTATTTTTATTGTACCTCCCTATGTGCACGTCTTAGATCTGACCGGGCCAGTGCAGGTCTTTTACGAAGCCGCTGAATATGGAGCTCCGTATAAGCTACTTTATTGCACTTTTCAAAACCAAATAATTAGCTCAGCAGGCCTGCCTATTGGGCCTGTACAACACTTTACTGAGACACAGCCTAAACCCGGTGATCTGATCTTTGTCCCGGGAATGGACATGGACTACATCCGATCAGAGGAATTTAGAGCGGAGCATGATTTCCTTGACTGGCTACGTGAGAAGCACGCTCAGGGCGTAATCATATGCTCTGTATGTACAGGCGCCTTTATTGTTGCCCGGACTGGACTGCTAAATGGCCGAAAATGCACTACACACTGGAAGCGTGTTGACGAACTACAAGCAACCTACCCGCAAATCCTGTCCCTGCATGATCGATTATTCGTACATGATGGCGGTATCTACACCAGCGCGGGTATAACGGCCGGTATAGACCTAGCACTGGCAATTCTGGAAGAGCATCAGGGGCCGTTGTTTGCCTCCAAGATAGCACGCGAGTTAGTCGTTTATTTACGCCGGGGCCCACACCATTCGCAGAAAAGCATTTATCTGGATTATCGCAATCACATGAATGTAGCTGTTCACCAATTGCAGGACTGGCTGATTGCTAATTTAAAAACGAAGGCGACCTTGGACACAATGGCCGAGGTTGCCGGTATGAGTATCCGCAACTTAACACGAACCTTTCGAAAAGAAACTGGGATCTCCATTCATGAATATACCACGTTGTTACGACTGGAACTAGCCCGTACCCTGCAACATAATCCCGGCATTACCATGGAAGCTATTGCAGAGAAGTGTGGCTTTCAGGACGCCCGCCAGCTACGCCGGATCTGGCAGAAAGACGTACTCAAAAACAGCACAAGATCATTTATTTCAACTTAATTCATAAGCTTATGAACATCATTCCTCGTTACCCATTTTCCTTGATTGTTGCTTGTTGGCTAATTTTTACATGTAGCCCGCTTATCGCAAAGCACTTGCCAAAAAAAGAAAAACCGACGGCGTATTATTGCAAGCCCTGCGGCAGTGGCTGTGATTTGGAACGGCACGAAAAGCCCGGCAGCTGTCCGCATTGTGGTATGCCCCTGATCGAACGCAACACTGCCCTTTCTGATTCATTAACACAAAACCAGAAACAGGCCAAAAAGCGAAATGTCGCTATTTTTATTCACAATGGCATTGAAATTCTGGATTTCGCTGGCCCCAGTGAGGTCTTTGCTTCCACGGAAGGGTTCAATGTCTACACGGTCTCGCTCTCCAAAGAGCCGGTCATCAGCCAGGGATTCATTAAAATAACACCCACGTATAGCCTGACCGATTGCCCCAAGCCTGATGTTGTGGTTTTGCCCGGAGGCGATACCGGTCCGTTCATTGAAAATAAAACACTGATTGACTGGATAAAAAACTCGGCCACCCACGCAGAAGTAATGCTTTCGGTTTGCACCGGTGCCGGTCTGCTGGCCAAAGCGGGGTTGCTCGACGGTAAACAGGCTACTACATTTCATTCCTACATTGAACCCTTGCAAAAGGCAACACCCAAAGCCTTAATTCTGCGCGATACCCGTTTTGTAGACAACGGTCAAATCGTCACAACTGCCGGTGTTTCGGCTGGAATTGACGGTGCCCTGCACGTAATAGCGAAATTAAAAGGGCAGGGTGCTGCTGCCAAAACAGCTCGCTATATGGAGTATGACAAGTGGAAACCAGAGGAAGGCCTAATTGTGAAGCAATTGGATAAGGATTCAGCAGAAATTAAATAAATATTGTCAATAAAACCATCCATCCTGACAATGACACGATGGATGGTAATGTGCTGCGCTTAGTCTCTCGCTGGAATTGGTATCCCTGCTTTGCAACAAGCGGGCACCGATATATTACCCTGCTGCCATCCCATTAGGATCAATGGAACAGATATCTAGCAAATGTTGATCGGCAGACGATGCTGTCAATTTTTCAGCGTTTGTTATTCTAGCTAACGAATAAGTATTGACGATGGGAAAATTAAAACAGCATGCACCAAGGTTCATTATTTTTTCGGATAGGGAAATACCCACTCCGGTGTTCAATGTAATTGCAGCACAAACAAAAGTTGATAGTTTCATGCATCTTATTGCTTCAAGGCGCAGTCCCAGTATGGCAATGCGTTTACCGAAGAATATTTTAGTATTTAACCTTTCTATTTACTAAGATTAGGATTGTCACAATATATAGGATAACAATTGCAAAAGGTATCGCAACAAATCGATGTTGTGGCAATAAATACCAAAGGATGAGCACAATAATGGTTCTTACAACGGCATGGAAAACACCAACCCAATGATCAATTATCCAAGTGAGAGGTAACCACATCAACCCTGATAAAATTCCTACGCTAAGTGGCAATGAAGAATAATCAGCTAAAAAAATGGAATGGCATTGAATAAACTAAAATAGCCTGACCTGCGGTAAGTAGGAACAGTTTGTCAAAAGTGTTTTTAGGCTTGGTTTGATCGAGGAAGTTCTCTCCCGTAAATTTTGATACAAGCATTCCCAGATAAACAATACTTCCTGTTGCAACGAATAATACCCAAACTTTGCCTATATTGGATAAAAAAATTCCTCCCAGACCAACTATAAACCACGCTATTAATCCGGCAATTGGTGTGGCCAATAGCTTTGCTCTTTTAAATTCTTCTTTTTGCTGCTCAAGAGTCCTGATGAGTCGTGTCATTGACAATTGCGGTCTAAATAATCACAATCTTAAATCGTTATAAACTTGAAATACAATTTAATATATCTATTTACAAATCACTTTTAATTCCATAATTCTTTTTTTACCCCAAAATACAAAGGTTAACACCCAATCCTCCTATAGCAATGATCTCGGCTATCTCTTCAGCCGATTTCTTTTCCTTTTATCACATCGCAGCGATCTCCCACGTTTTTAAAAAACATTTAGATAAGACCTTCTTTTAGCTGCTCATACTGCACTTGCGTTGAAAGACCCAGCCTTTCTATGCAATTAAAATGTGAATTGCACAGAAATAAAGAAAAGGTTGAGTCACTAATTGATGAAACAATGCTAAACCTGTATATACATGGCAATCCGCATTTATGGCAGGGCGTATTTTTTTTCTAACAACCAACATGAATTAAGGCTATTAATATTTATATAGCCATTACTAATCCTCCAAAGCCTGATTAGTACGAGAAATATAAGATAGTAAAACGACCAATGCATTTTCCTTTAAAAACGGGATGAATTTGCTCAGTATAAAATAGGCACCTTTAAAATTGACATTGATCATCTCGTCAAACAAACTTTCTGATGTCAAATCTATGGACGAAATCCTTTAAATTCCTGCGTGGATCAGCATAAATATCAATTTTGCCAAATCGCCCGGTCACTTCCACCACTGGTTTTTCAAAATCTGCTTTATTGGACTGATCAGCCCCGAAACCGGTTGCATCCAACTCCAGTGCCGCCGTTTCGACTGCATCTGTTCTTCCACCGGTGATAATGACTCTGGCCCCTTTTTCTGTCAGTTCTTTGACTATTGCGTAAAGGATCCCTCTGCCACCAGTGATCAGGGTAACTTTTCCTTGGAACTTTGTAATGCCATATTTTCTTTCAAAGATATTTATGCGATTTACCGCTGCTAAACTGTGTTAACAGAGCGCAATGTAATGCCTGTTATTTGCTCACTCCACTTCCATAGGTTCCGGGCATTAATCTGGTCAAGTGGATAGGGTTTTACGCCGAGCCGCCCTCTACCGTTTTCCACGCTTTGCTAAGCCACATCCGCATCTTCACAATAAACACCACCGTATTGTCAAGCATAGTGCTGCAAGCGCACCAAACCGTTATAACCGCTCACTGGGGAGTTGTTTTTAAAGATGTCGTAGCTGCGGAAGAAGATTACCTTCTGAATCCAGAAAACCTATTTGCTGAAAAGTTCCAAAGAGGCTTCTGTCCCAAGTTCGGTGCCGTGTATTGAGCCAGGATGCAATGAGAATATTCTTATATTGAACTGTTTACCAACGCGATCAAGCTCAACGCTAATTAATTGCTTGCCGTTTTCGAACGTCCGTAAGCCTGCACGATTAATACCTACGGTGCAGGAAATTGGGGCTTCGAAGTTAGATGGGGTTATTTGATGGGCCTGATACAGATTACTGGGAGTATCGTCATATTACCACCCAAGTTTTAATTTTACCACATTTTTGAACGTTTCTCCTACCGGCAGGTACTGACCTGCAATTACAATTTTTCCCTTTTCAAAATAATCAATCTTACTGATGTTAACTATGTAAGACTTATGGATTCGTACAAAGCATTCGTCAGGCAAGATTTGCTCCATATTTTTCATTCTTTCCAGTGTTAACAGCTTACCTGTTTTCAGATAGAAAATCAGGTAGTCCCCAAGTCCTTCAATATAAAGAATGGTGGAAAAATCAGTCTTCTGAATTTTGTATTCCGTTTTCAGCAGTACATGTCCCGCGCACTGCTGCCAGGGACCAATGCGTTGCCTTGCCTTGGCTATTCCTACAAGAAAGCGTTCGAAAGTTATTGGCTTTAAAAGATAATCGATCACATCATACTGGTATCCATCGAGTGCATATTCAGGGTAGGCTGTTGTGAGTATTACTTTGGTTTGATTATTCTTTAAAGATTGCATTATTTCAATGCCTGTCATCTGCGGCATCAGTATATCTAACAAGACAAGGTCCGCAGCCCCTCCCTTAATGGCCTCCATCGCCTGGGACGCACTCGTTGTCTGGAGTACAAGCTCAAGCCCTGGCGTTTTTTTGATGTAGACCGATAGTAACCGAACCGCCGGATGCTCATCATCGACTACAATACACCGGATCAATCTGTTAATTTCCATACTTTATCCGCAGTTTAACAACAAAAAGATTATCAACATCTGTGATTTCCAAAAAGTGAAGGCCAGCATAAAGCAGGTTCAGCCGCTGTTTGACGTTGCTTAAGCCAATACCTCCGGTTGTATCTTTTCTATTGCTACCCATAAAATTTGTACAGCTGAAATTGAACTGGCCATTATCAGCGGATATGTGAATTTTCAGCCAGCTTTCTTTGTAGCTTTCCCGCCCGTGTTTAAAGGCGTTTTCAACAAAAGGGATCAACAGAAACACAGGAATCTGAGCTGTTTCATCCTTACAGTCTTGCGTTATCTCGATTAAGGTCGGGTACTCAAAACGGAGCTGCTGTAAAGCAATGTATTTTTCAAGGTAGCTAATCTCGGTCGTCAGCAGGACCATTTCGCTGCCCTGGTACAACATGTATCGCAACAAATCAGACAATCCCGATATGGCTGATAAGGCAAGTTCATTTTGCTCGTAGACAAGCGAATAAATGTTATTGAGATGATTGAAAAGAAAATGCGGATTGATTTGTGAGCGCAGCAGCGAGAGTTCAGTCTGTCGGTTCTGCAACTGGAGCTCAACCTGCTGCAAGTCTTTGTAGTGGGTGTAACGGACAAGATAAAATACGGTTGCGAATAATGCCTGTGCACTGATTGGAAAAATAACCATTTGAAAATATCGGCTCATCCGCACATCCTGGAAAATCCTTGTCCACAACAAAGCGCAAATAAATGATGCCATGCAAATAATTAGTAAAGCTGTAAACAGAGAGAAGTATTGTCTGCGCGGGTGACACCTGCATAACAACAAGTAAACACCCAGCGCCAGCAGATAATAGATCAGAACATCGCCTGTAACCTGCATCCACTCGGCCCCACTATGGCTGCCCTCTGCAAACGAAATCCTACCGCGTACCATTCCGGGTAATTGGCGGACAACAATTGCAAGACTATAAAAAACCAAAAATGTAAAAGAGAATAAAGCGACTCTTTTTTTCATAAAACAAAGTTATCACAATTTTTGCCTGCTCGAGCTATGAACACATGCCTGTTTGTCGAGGTGTTCTGGCCGTTCAGCGAGTTCGGCTACTTTTATTATTTGCACGACTTACCTTGGCTGAAATTTAAAACCAACGATCATGAAATTACGTTTTTCTTTTTTATGCCTGTTTTGGCTACACCCTGTATTTATGATGGCTCAGCCCAGCTCAATCCATGAATATTTTCAGCAACTAGGTAAGCTCAGACAGCATAACGGCAATATTTTAGTGGCTGTGGGCGGAAGGCCGGTCATAAACTTCTCTTCAGGTCATGCAGATTTCCACACTCAGCGAATCAATACACCGGCCTCACATTTTAATCTTGCTTCAATATCAAAAGTAATTACAGCAACGGCTGTTTTACAACTAAGGGATAAAGGCAGATTCAGTCTTGACGACGCGGTAGCCAAACATTTCCCCGATTTCCCCTTCACTGATATCAAAATCCGTCATTTATTGACGCATACCTCAGGCCTTCCTGACCTCGAACTCTTTGAGGACCTTGTAAAAAGTTACCCTGATACCATTATTACAAACAGCAATGTATTCCCAGAGCTTCGCAGTTGGAAACAGGGACTGTATTTTAAACCCGGCGATCAGTTCCGTTATTGTAATACAGAATACAATATTCTTGCCCTGTTGGTTGAGAAGGCGGCAGGCATTACTTTTGAGTCTTACCTTTTTAAATATATTTTCAGGCCAGCAGGAATGAAGAGCACTTACCTGGCCAACATGCATTCCAATCCAAAAGAGGACAGTTTGATTGCCCAACCACAAATGAAACCGCACCCGGGATATGATTCCACTTTTATAGCGGTTGATTCGATCGCTCGGTTCAGATACCTTACCTACAATAACAGTGGCACCCTTGGCCAGGGGAATGTAATAAGTACAACGGCTGATGTGCTAAGTTTTGACCAGGCTTATTTTAAAGGAAAACTGCTGAATGCAAACTCAATGGCCGAAGCTATGACACCCGTTAAACTAAATGATGGGAGCCGACATTATGAGCCCAGAATGGACACCATGGACGGTGAAGGAAAGATGTCATACGGTCTTGGCTGGGAAATTTTCGAGCAGGACCGTTTCGGCAAATCTGTCGGACATGGCGGCTTTAAATTTGGGCTGGCCACCTTCTACTTGCACAATCTGACAAAAAACCAAACCATCGTGGGATTTGATAATACCGCAGGCAGTGAATTCGGCCGATTTATTACCTCTGCGTTATCACTGCTGAATAGCAAGCCACCAATGAGATTCAGAACCAGTCGTTCTTTGGTAACGCTCTACGGCACGTCACTGGTGAAGGAAGGCGCAGATCACGCTGCTGCTGTCTTCAATGCCTGTAAGGCCGATACGGTGGCCTATTATTTAAACGAAGGGGAAATGAACGATCTTGGTTACAATCTTTTTTATATGTCTTCCATGGCTGGTCACAGGGAAATGGCACTCGAAGTATTCAAACTGGCGACATTTGTCTTCCCAGCTAGCTATAATACTTACGACAGCTACGGGCAATTGCTAAAAGACAGTGGCAAAACCAAGGATGCTATTCTGATGTATAAAAAGTCAATAGCATTGAACCCGGGTAACTACGATGGGAAAAGAATCCTAAACCAGCTATTAAAATCAGTGGGTGGTAAATAGGGCTCTTTTGCCGCAACGGAATAACTTCATTGCCCGGCATCGAACAGCGTTTTCAGTTGACGATATTCCGTGACGATCCGCGCTTGAGCCTTATCAGAATTATTAACCATAACAGATTAATTTCTCCGGTGGGGTTGAAAAGACTGCTCAACCCCTTTGATCCGAACCCCTATCATTGCGGTGGAAACCCGCAATTAGGCTGTTTTATCTTCCTGTCTGCTGCCGACCCATGAATAAACATCAAAACTGACATCAACAGCAAAATTACAGGATTCTCGGGCACATCATCATGCGCCTGAACAAAGCAAACTCAAAAAACTCAGGCGGTAACCTTAATCAGCGGCAATGAAAAGCGTCAATTATATATCGGTCAGTTGCCCGCGAAAACTTTCATCCGCACATGTTATTTATGGATCCTTGCTAACTGTTATTTACAAAGCCTTCAAAGAGGTGTTAACGGATCCGGTTAAAAGTCTAAGGTCGGAATAAGAAAAGTCAATTCACAATACATGATCTTTATGCAATAGCTTACCCTTGCCGGTGGTATTTTGTTATTCCGACCGGCAAGGAAGCTAATCGACGTTAATGACTGGAGTGTCCTTTGGGCCATTACTGCTTGCTGACCCAGCTAATAGTAAAGAGAAAGCCCCGCCTTGGAATTAGAAAAGTAGCCTGTCACTTATTTAGGTTCAGATTGAACAACCAAATGCACTTCGATCGTGACACCATTGAAGTATTTATCCCATGTTAAAAATCAGTATCAGAAAAACCCAGCTTAATATAGCTGTGGGTCGACCACCTGATTTCCAGCGGGTCACCTGCATCCTTTACCGTTTCAAAGCTTACGTCTTTGCCCGTGCCATAATTGATCTGGGCAAAAGGGTTTTTATCAATATTAAGCACTAAAAGCAATTTGCTACCCTTTTGTAATTGCTTACTGAACAGCCTTGACCGGTAAAATGGGATCGTTTCGAGTTTACCCGGCATAAGCAGTTTTCTCTTACTCATATCCTTCGCATAACTTGCCCTACCCAGGTAGTACGATAGTTGAAAATAAGATCCGTCCGGGGTAATCTCGTAGAGTACAAGCCCGACGTCCATGTCTTTTTTATTGATGACCGCTTTGAGCTGGCCCTGCAAAGCACCGCTGACCGAAACTGCTTTCTCAAAGGGCCTGGTCATAAAGAAAAGCCCGTTACTGCTGTCGATTTGTTTTTTGATGATCGGGTCGGGATAGTAATCATTATTGTAAGATTTTCTTTCACCCAGGTCGACTTTTTGATAAACGAAATCTGGCTTCAAAGGTCGTTTTTCTGAGAGTACGAGAGCTCCGCCCGGAATGCTATCCAGGTAAAACCTGACTTCGTTACCCTGCATTTTTTCAAGGGACCGGGCGTGCTTCCAGGTATTGGCGCCCATGATCTCAAAATTGATCTTATCCTTCAATAATTCCGGTTTCTTTCCGCCTTTCAGGACATAATCCAGCCACTGAAAGGTAATCTGCCTGGTATTGATTAAAGCAAGCGAATCCACTTTATAACCTCTCAAATCGGCAGAACCACCACGCTGGGCGCCGAAATGATCATAAGGCCCGATGATCAGGTAATGCTCAGCGCCCGGATTGAATTTATAGTGCTCGCGCAGATACTCCAAGGCAGAAACCTGTCCGTCATCATAATATCCTGTGATAGTAAGCACCGGTATATTAATGTTTTTAAAATCCTTCTTATAAGGCACCATCGACTGCCAGTAATCGTCGTAGTCCGGATGCGACAGCCACTTCTGAAGCCAGGGGTTGTCCGTGCCGTCGATACTATCGATCCGGTTGTAAGCCGCGCCACTCTCCCACCATTTGCTTCTCATCCTGCGCCAGCGGGCATTGTCGTTGTTCACGGCTTCATCCGTGTATTTGTTATTGGTCACATAAAACGCCCACTGATAGTTTGCCGTAAGAAATACATTGTTCTCCATAGGAAGCCCCAGACCAGGTATCGCTGCCACATAAGGTACAATCGTTTTAAGGGCAGGGTGCAGATTTTTGGCCGCAGCCCACTGTGCAAAACCGGAATAACTGCCTCCGTACATACCAACGCTGCCATCACTCCATGGCTGCATAGTAATCCAATCAATGACAGCATGCACATCTTTGACCTCGTGCTCATAAGGCTCGGGCTTATCAGGGCTCAGCCGCTTTCCCCGAGCATCTGCAACAATACCGACATAGCCATGATCTGCTGCATATTTGGCTTCCGTCAGACTCCTGTTTGCATTAGAATAAATGAAATATAAAAGTGCCGCAGGCAGTTTATGCCTTACCCCTTTTTTTCTAACCACCACCGCTGAGAGCGTGATACCATAATTGGTTTTAATCATCACACTGTCCTGGATCTGATAACCTGTCGTATCTGGTAAGTCGGGTTTTTGCTGGCCGAAGCCCGAAAGGCTGATTAAAAGGCATAGCATTGCCGCACCGAATTTTATCGATTTCCTATTCATCATTAAGTTTTGTTTTATTGTCTTTTCAGGTTTCTGAACTTGGTCGCCTGCCGCTCAGAAATATGAACCATTTCGCCTGTGGTAAGCTCCACGCTCATCGTATTATCTTCTTTCAATATAGATTTGATAAAATCCATATTGAACATTTGCCCTCTTGATGCCCTGAAAAACATCTTGCAATCCGGGTTCTGCTCCAGCTTATTAAGTGAAGTTTTGACCAGAACCTGGTTGTTTCCAAACCAGAGCCTGGCATAATTTTCCACCGATTCGATCAGCTGGATATCCTTCCATTTGATCAGATGGTACCTTCCTCTATCCTTGACAAACACCGAAGGTTCATCGCGCCCGCATATCCTATCTATGGCCTGGCTCAACGCCTTTGCAAAGCGCTCTTCGCGCACCGGTTTCATCAGATAATCCATGGCACTTACCTCAAAAGCCCTGATTGCATATTGGTCAAAAGCGGTAACAAAGATCACATGCGGCAAATGGTCCAGCGTTTCCAGCAGATCGAAGCCCGAGCGGCCGGGCATTTGGATGTCAAGGAAAATAAGGTCGGGCCGTAAAGATCTGATCATTAGCTCGGCCTGATCAGCGTCGGCTGCCTCGCCCAGAACCGTTACCTGGGCGTATACCTTCAGCATCCTTCGCAATTCCATTCTGGCGCCCTGCTCATCGTCTATGATCACTACCTTAATCTTTTTCATTGGATTGGGATCTTGATTTGGGCACAAACCTGTTCACCTTCCTGAACCAGGCTTAATGCAGCATCCCCCTGGTAACTGATGACCAACCTTTCACTTAGATTGTAAAGACCAACACCTTTTGGGCTATTGCTGTTACCCAGCTGCAATCTACCCGGATTGTTGACGCTCAGATATAAAAAGCCCTCTTTTTCCAGTACAGCGATATTGATTTCACCTCCTTGCTTTAGGAGTGCAACCCCATGTTTCACAGCGTTTTCAACCAGGGTCTGCATGCTCAGACGCGGCACCATGCGATCTGAAAGAGATGCATCGACATCCAGTTGATAAGTCAGCCGATCCTGCATCCGGAGCTGCTCCAATTCGAGGTAATCCTTCACCAGTTCCATTTCCTGCTGCAGACTGATCAGCATTGATGTTCCGCGGTAAAGCCCGCTTCTGAGCAGTTCGCTCAATAAATCAATGCCCCTGCCGGCAGAGTCAGGATTGGTGTAAGTGAGCGATTTGATCGTATTGAGGGAATTAAACAAAAAATGAGGATTAAGCTGCGCCGAAAGATTATCCAGTTGCGCCTGCTTGAAAACAAGTTCAAGTCTTGCGTTTTCGATGGATAACCGGATTTCCCTTTTTGCATAGTGATATAAATGATAAGCCAGCAGCCATATTGCCATAAGCCGGATACCCGCCATGAAAATGCTCAATACGTTCACTTCGAAAAATTCGGTAAAGCGCAGTGAGATATTTGCCAGGAAAAGGATCCGGATAAAGTAAAGCTTTGTAAGCGTAACTATCGTAAAGAGAATGCCCATAACTGGTACTGCCAACAACATGCGTCCTATCAGATGGTTGAGCGAAAGATCCTGCCAGCGGTTTTTCAATGCAAAAATGAGGTAAAGATGGGTGATAAGAATATACATTACCACGTCTGATGCCAGATGGATCCATGCCAAATCCCACCTGAACCCCTCACCAGTCCAGCCCTGAACAGTCCAGTATAAAGAAGAGACTGTCCAGCCTATAAGCTGGCATTTCCAATAAAGTGATATGAAAGGTTTATTTTCCAAAATTGCTTTGTGTGAAACAAAACAACAAAGACTTAGGATAATAAAAAAGATAAAGTACAGCAGCGCAGGAATTTGGTAGGTAAATGCGGATTCAAATCAGAAAGATCAATAATCGCTTCTATAATCAGAAAATCAGATTATAAAGCCAGAGTACCATTCCCATGCAGTGCAGACCAGCGGTCCGATAACCCATAGCAAACGCAGCTGCTGGCCATGAATGAAAGGATTGATATACGGATTATCTAGGGGATGTAGCTATACATATAACATTATTTGAAAGACCAACCGGATAGAGGAAACATTGGTCAAAATGGCTGTTATCAGTTAAATGATTGTATTTTCTAAAATTTCCATTAATGCCCTGGAATATCAATGTTCCCTATAATACCTACAAAAAGACTTCTTTTGCAAAATACCCTTGCCAGTACATGCTAAGCACCCTAGTCGTTGAAAGATAATACGCACGGTCAGTGTATACCCTGACTCGATAACCCTTCAACTGATATAAATGCGAGATAACAACAGGATTAATGCGGACAGAATTAAGTTCAAGGATATGGACCCGCTAGCAGATAATCTGATTCCCGGGTTGGCTGGTGGACATGAGGCATTGCAGCATTTGGATAAGGAATGCCAGACAGGCTATACTTCATTAGGTTAATTTCCTATGAATATCCGGATCACTTGAAAGCAGTGCAGCCCACCCTCTCTTTTAAAATGAAAGTGGCTTACCTGCAAAGTGCCGTAGACAACTGTTAAGCGTAGCGATAGCAGATAATGGTAGATTGGGCAAAGCTTTTGCATGAGTGTAATTATTAACTGACCGCATATAGGTTTAGTCTGGTGACTTCAATATTGAGAAATTCAACATAACCTAATATGCATTTTTTTCTTAAAATAATTTTATTTCATCAAACGGGTTCGCTTAGCAATTAAATAGCGTCTTGCAGAAGCATGACAGAAGTATTGCAAATATGCCTGCCGGTTTTCCAAATGATTCCAAAATAGGAATTTTAGACGTATAAGATTTTATACAATATCATTAGGTAAAAATTGTACATGATCGGCTTTGCCTATTAAGTGTATTTATTACAATTATTACAATAAAAGTTTTACACATACTCGTAACAAAATTGACAACGCAGCATAACTTTCTTTCGGACGAAGAGTTGATAAAACTGATCTGCCAAAATAACGACGAGCTGGCTTTCAGCACGTTGTATAGACGACATGCGCGTCTTTTGGTTCACACCGCAATCCGTAAAACCGGTACTAAAACGATTGCAGAAGATCTGGTACAGGAAGTATTTTTCAAATTCTGGCTTGGCCGACATAAATTTGATATACAAAAGAACGCACAGGCATACCTGCTGGGCATGCTGAAAAACATCATTGTCTCCCACTACTACAAAGAGCAGCGTCAGCACGTTTCTTCAATTGAAGAAGTGGAGTCACCTTTGGATGATGTTACCCGTGAATACCTGGACTACAATCTGCTCAATGAGCTTTACGAACAATCACTTCTAAAACTTCCTGAAAAATGCCGCCAGGTTTTTGTATTAAGCCGCAAAGGTTACAGCCTGAAAGAAATCTCCGCCACACTTGAAATTTCCGAAAAAACGGTTGAAGCGCACATTAGCAAAGCACTTAAAATTCTTCGCGTTGAAATGAAAGATTATATCGCTTTAATGCTAATCAGCGCGTCTTTTATTTAATCGATTCAATTTTTTAAAAATAAATTCATATTTGAGTAAGGGATACACAAGGATTTGGTAGACTGTATAAGTAAACCTGTTTTTACAAGTGTAAAACTTACACATAAAATGAATTCCGACATTCCTTCTTCCCAGATCTTAAAAAAATATCTCACCAACTCATGCACCAGCCAGGAGCGGGCCATTGTCGATGCATGGTACCAAAAACTGAACCTTGATTCGGCCGAATCATTTTCAGCATCCGACGAATCTGAATTGTACCAGCGTATTCAAAGTCAAATACAACAATCAGAAAGTTCTTTCTTTGAAAAAACCCGGATCACATTCCGTATCTGGACGTTTATCAGGGCCGCAGCGGCTGTCATTATCCTTTCTTTTGGTTTGCTTTATTTTTTGCAGATCCACTCAAAAAATAATACAACAGCAAAAACCAATGCTGATTCCCCATTCGTCACTTTTACAAATAACCAGAAAAAAATAATCCATTACACCCTCCCCGATCATAGTATCGTATGGCTTCAGCCGGGTGCAAGTCTGATTCATCCCAAGGATTTTAAGCTTAAAAAAAACAGAGAGATCCGCTTTAGCGGTGAAGGTTTTTTTGATATCAGTCATGACAAAAAACATCCTTTTATCGTGAATTGTGGGCGTGTTAAAACGCTGGTGCTGGGCACAACCTTCAACATACGGGCAAATAATAACGAATCCACTTTTCAGGTTTCGGTTGTTACCGGCAGCGTTTGCGTCAGTACACCCAAAGGAAAAAATAAATTGGAAAAAATAGTGCTCCAACCAAAACAGCAGGCCATTTACGAGAAGGCGTCACAAAATGTAAAAGTGAATCTTTTGAAAAACGCTGCATCCAATCAGCAAAACTGGCAATCGGTTTCAATGGCTTTCAACGAAACGCCCATGATTGCAGTGGCAAACCGCTTGCAGAGGACTTTTAAAATCAAAATTGAATTTGCCAATCTTAACATCAAAAAATGCAGGCTAAAAGTGGATTTTAATCATCAGCGATTACCTGAAATACTGGACATGATCGACATTCTGCTGGGTACTACTTACGAGATTGACGGAAGCAGAATTACGCTTAAAGGAGATGGATGTAAGGGTTAAGAATTGATTAAAATGTATACACCTTAAATATGTTTTTATATGACTTAGATAAACTATCAAAACAGGATCAAAATTCTTTGTCAAAAAAAATCAGGAGTGCTTGCAACACTCCTGATTGTAAAATGACCAGGAACTCCCAAGAACGTGCAGTTCAGATTCATCGCCTTTCGGCGACTAACAGGATCGTTGTTTCCAACACTAATCAATTCTCAGTAAAATTATGAAAAAACATCTTCATCCAAGGCATGGATTGCTATTCAAAATCATGCGGTTAACCTTCTACCAACTCATCTGCATCGGTCTGCTGTCGGCGATGGCTTATGCGCACAACTCACCTGCTCAGGATTTACTGAACACAGGCATTACAATTCAATTGAAAAATGTCACGCTTCAGCAAGCACTCACCAAGCTTGAGCAAAGGGCAAAAATACGCTTTGCGTACAGCAGTGACCTTCTTGATATGGGCCAGCAGGTAAATATGGCTGCTGAAAATCAAAAACTGGGACTGATTCTGGATCAGTTATTAATTCCAAAAGGCATAATGTACCGCGTCAGCAATGACCAGATTTTATTATCAAAAGCGCAGAAAACGACTTCAGACAAAACGCTTTTTGCCGCTAGTCTGGCTGAAATTAATATTTCCGGAACCATAAAAGCGGCTGAAAATAATGAACCGCTTCCAGGCGTAAGTATTATTTTAAAAGGAACGCAGCGTGGAACGACAACGGATGCCAACGGAAAATTCCAACTTGATATTCCGGATGCAAGCGCGACGCTGATACTTTCTTTTGTAGGATACATTTCACAGGAAATTGTTGTAGGCAACCGCACAACGCTGGATTTATCTTTGAAAGCAGATACAAAAGCGCTTGACGAAGTAGTGGTCGTCGGTTACGGAACGCAGAAAAAATCTACATTGACAGGTTCAGTTGCTTCTATAAAAGGAGGAGAAATTGCTGAAACTCCGGTTGCAAACATTTCCAATTCGATGGCCGGAAAAGTGGCCGGTGTCAGCATGCGGCCCAATGGGGGCCAGCCCGGATCGGATTCTCCCGACATTCACATACGCGGTATAGGCACCACCGGCAACAATAAACCACTTATCGTAGTGGACGGAATTATCCGCGACAACATCAACCAGATCGACCCGACGGCCATTGAGACAATATCCATTTTAAAAGATGCAGCTGCGGTTGCGCCCTATGGTCTGGGTGGTGCGAATGGTGTGGTATTGATCACAACAAAAAAAGGAAAAACAGGGGCGCCGAGTCTGTCGCTGAGCAGCTATTACGGCACACAGACCCCGACGTACTATCCTAAATTGCTATCAGCCCAGGATTATATGCGGTTAAAAAACGAGGCATATATGAACGAAAATCCAACAGGAACCCAGCAGCCTTTTGCCAATGACCTGATCGAAAATTATCCCAGTTTGAACGCAAAAGATCCTGATCTTTATCCAATCAGCAATACCAAAGATCTGGTCAACATGCACGCACCTATGCAGAATTATAATTTGCAGCTAAGTGGTGGAACAGATAAGATCAAGTACTATGCCGGTCTGGGATTTTTGCAGCAGAACGGGATGTTCGATCCGGTAAAATATACCCGCTACAACTATAATCTGAATTTGGAAGCGCAGGCTACCAAAACAACAACTGTTTCGCTTGCACTGATCGGCTCGATTGAAAATACAAAATCGGTTGATGATGCGGTTTCGGCAACAAATCTTTTCCGTAACGGATTTAAATATATTCCGATCCGAAGCCTGTATTACAGCAATGGTTTATGGGGAGAATTTGCAGGGAATTCGCCGGTTGGTGTATTGAATGCAGGTTATTTGAAAAATACCAACAACACATTGCTTACCACGATCGCTATTGAGCAAAAACTCCCTTTTGTAAAGGGTTTGAGCGCAAAGGGTACATTCAGCTATGACCCAAATCAGCGCACAACAAAAGGATGGCACACGCCTTTTTATTATTACACTCAGAATACCAATGTAACGCCTTACACCTACAACAAAGAAATTTCCACTTCCGAAGGTGGCGCTCCGTCTTTTACTTATTTGAGACAGGAATACAGAAAAACACAAACTTTCAGCTACCAGGCCTATCTGAACTACCACAATGCTTTTGGCAAACATGATTTCACAGGTTTACTGGTTGCAGAAGCACGGAACAATACCTATGAAATTTTCGCTGCGCGACGGAATAATTACGCCATCAATGTAGATGAGCTTGACATGGGAAGCTCTAACAAAAACGATTTTGACAATTCAGGAACTTCATCAACAGGAAGTCAGATCGGTTACGTTTACAGACTTGGTTATGCCTTTGCCGGCAAATATTTATTTGAGGCGTCAGGGCGTTACGACGGGCATTATTATTTTGCTCCGGGCAAACGTTACGGTTATTTCCCGGCTTTTTCTGTGGGTTGGGTCTTATCAGAAGAAGATTTTATCAAGAAAAACCTGGCTATGGTTGATAATCTGAAACTGAGAGGTTCTTGGGGGAAATCAGGGAATCTTGCCGGTACCGCATTTCAATATCTGACAGGATACAATTTGTACGGAAATGCCTATGCGCTTGGCACAGGGTCGATGGTTCAGGGCTCTTACATTCCAAACGAGGCCAATAAAAATATTACTTGGGAAATTTCTACCAAAACAGACGTAGGCTTTGAAGCTTCGTTGTGGAGAGGTCTACTTAATGTTGAATTTGACTATTTCCATGAAAAAAGAACAGGAATGCTTTTGCCGCCGGCCGTAAGTGTACCTGTTGAATACGGTTTAGGACTGGCAGACGAAAATGCAGGGATTATGACTAACGGCGGATTTGAGTTCAGTCTTGGTACGACACACAAATTTGCGAACGGATTGAAACTTGGCTTCAACGGAAACATGAGTTATTCCAAAAACAAAATGGTGCAGGTTTTTGAAACGGCTGCCACCCGTAACAATCCAAACCGCAGCAGAACCGGCCGGCCGTTCGGAACGCCGTTTGGTTATCACGCATTGGGAATATTCGGAACGGCAGATGACAAAAATGACGACGGCGTAATCGACAGCAACGATGGCTACAATGTTGCACAATTTGGTACGTTGCATCCTGGCGATATCAGTTATGCAGATTTGAGTGGTCCGGACGGAAAACCCGATGGTAAGATTGATGCAAACGACCAAACCGTTATCGGGAAACCTGTCTACCCATTTTTAAGCTACGGAATAACGCCAACAGCGAATTGGAATGGTATTGATTTAAGTCTGTTTTTCCAAGGCTCTTCGATGGCCAGTCTTGATATCCGTCAATTCCAGACAATTCCTTTCAACAATAATAATAGTAATTCAAGCTACGAATATTTCGACAATCACTGGACTCCGACAACTCAGGACGCGCGATACCCCAGAGCCACACAGGCACCTTATGCCAACAATACACAGGATTCAGATTTTTGGTGGGCAAGCACGGCACATATCCGTTTAAAAACTGCGACGATCGGTTATACTCTGCCAAAAAGTGTGATGCATTCTTTGAGAATTCAGTCGGTAAGAATTTATGCTTCGGGGCAAAATCTGTTCACTTTAAGCAAGTTAAAATTCATGGATCCGGAAGTCGGCTATACCGATCGCGAAACGGCTTATCCTAACCAAAAGGTATATGTACTTGGTTTGAATATCACTTTCTGATTTTATTTTCCCGTAAATAAACAAAACATGAAAAATACAAATAAGATCATTTTTAAGATACTGGTCGGGTTTAGCCTTTGCATAACATCCTGTAACGAGGATTTTCTTGAAAACGATATCAAGAGCCAGTTAACAGACGCAACACAATGGACATCAGAGGGAAACGCGGACATTTTCCTAAATGATATCTACCACGATCTTTCCAATAAATGGAACTCACCGGAAAATCTTGACAATTTCACCGATGATAATGATGCCGGATTTTACTGGCGGTCATATAGCTGGAAACAGGGAATTGTCGACCCTTCGGTAAATCAGGGATCGCCGATGGACAATGAATATAACACGGCAGTGATCACCAATTCTACCAACCATTCAACTGATTATGCGACCTGGGGTGCTGGTTTTTACAAAATCAGAAAGTGTAACTTGTTTCTGGAGAAAATAGCTGAAAACTCAGCGAATTTTTCTGAAACTTATCTAAAACAGCGTACGGATGAGGTCAAATTTTTGAGAGCTTATTTTTACAGCGAATTATGGATGCACATTGGCGGCTTGCCGATTATCACCAAAACGCTTGACAGGGCTACGATGACTTCCGATGAATTGTACACCAAACGAAGCACCTTTGAGGAAACTTTTAAATTCATCACCTCTGAACTGGAGGGCATTGTCAACAATAAAGCTTTACCCGTTAAATTCAATAATGGTGATGCAAACGCCGGAAGAGCTACATTGGGTGCGGCACTGGCTTTGAAAGGATGGCTGGAATTGTATGCTGCCAGTCCGGCCTTTAACGCGGCGACTCCCGCGGTGGGTTCTGATCCAAACAAAATGGCAAGTTTTGGAAATTATGATCCTGAACGTTGGAAAAAAGCGGCTGCAACCAACAAACAATTTATGGACACCTATGGCGGTAGTTACGGTTTATTTCCGGATGTTTCTGCTTTGTGGTGGGAAAAGAACGAATACAATTCAGAGATTATCTGGGACAGACAAATTGTAGCAGTGATCATGGGATCCAATTATGAACAATATGGCGGCCCGGTCTGGATTGACGGTGTATATTATACCTGGGGAAATTACGATCCTACACAGGAACTTGTTGACCAGTTTTGCATGGCAAATGGAAAATCGATTTCAGATCCGAGCTCCGGTTATGATCCGCAGAATCCTTATGTGAATCGTGAAAAACGTTTTTATGATTTTATCGTTTATGACGGCGCACCTTACAAACAGGACTGGATGGCTAAAACAGATACGATTTACACCAGAATTGATAAAGTAAAGCCTTCCAAAAACCAGATTGATTTTGGTACGGATGATGTAGGTAACACAGGTTATTATTTCAAAAAGAAAATAAACCCTTTAAAACCACGAGGCGGCGCTTCAAGTGGACAAAACTACGTTTATTACCGTTACGCCGAGGTTTTACTAAATTATGCAGAAGCACAAAATGAAGCAACAGGCCCGGATGTATCGGTTTATTCGGCGATTAACGCAATCCGAAAACGCTCCAATTTACCTGAACTTCCGGCAGGATTAACCCAGGAAACCATGCGTGCTGCCATCCGCAGAGAGCGCCGTGTTGAGCTTTGTTTTGAAGCTAAAAGATTCTATGATATCATCCGCTGGGTTATAGCAGAGGATGTTATGAATAAGGATTTACACGGTATGAAAATTACAAATTCATCTCCGGCAGATAACAAAGGAAAGTGGGTCTATGAGATTGTAGGACTAAATCACCCCCATGTTTTCCATAAAAAAATGTACATTAATCCGGTTCCGCAGGCGGTTCGTGATCAGAATAAAGAAATCGTCCAAAATCCGGGATATCAGTAAGACTTAATTGAACTTATGGATGCTTTACGGATCATTTAAAACTGATTTGTAAAGCATTCTACATTTAATTTCACATAAACTGTTATTGACTAGTTTTGCAAGGAGCTAAGTTAGAGAAGGTAGTTTGTCAAGCTTTGCAATATGGTTTCAAATGCGATGCTGCCTTTACTTTCTGGGCGTACAGCCTGTTACTATGCTAACAATCACAAAGTACTTCTTTTTAGATATAGATCACAGTTTTTGCGCTCATTGTATGGTGCAACAGCCGGTCGTGCAAGGTTCTGCCTTCAAGTCTTTGTCAAAAAAGACTAGCGCATAATGATTTGATAGGCTGTTTAAAGGAAAACAAATGCTTTTTCAGTCCAGGTAAATCGATCTTTAACCGCAGTGGTTGTTTGGCATCCAATAGCACTTTCGCAGGTTTTTGTTTTTGAATCCTGACAAATCTTGCAAATGACCCACCGAACCGATAATTTAAAATCACTACACACCGGTAGCAGCTTACTTTTATGAGCCAATCAAGCAGCATTAAGCGGGGACCGGCCCAAATGATCCGGCCAGTCCTTCTAGCAGTATGTCCGCTGTTACTTAGATAGCTTTACCAGATCTGTCACTATTCCGCCTGCGGAAACATTTACCATTTTCTCAGACTTGCCCGTCGCAGGATCATGTTTGTAGAATCCATTCAGATTCATACTGGGATTGTATATCGGAAGAAAAAACTTGCCATCGTATCTATGTGTGCTTGGATAACTATAAGCTGCCGTCAATGGTAAATCCTCAATGACTGCCGCAGTCTGTGCATTCAAATCCAGCTTCACCCAGCGCTGGACGGGACTATAAAATGCAAGATTAGAAAGTTCGGCATATTCTGCCGCAGTAATAGAATTAACTGCCAATTTACCGATCAGCTCCAATAATCTGGCAGGGTACGATTCTGCTGAAATGCAGGCGTAAGCGATTCCATTGGCATCATAGGTAGTCCCTAAAAGCAGCTGAAACGAAGAATTTTGCTGACCTACCGCATTGATCGGGTTAAAAGCGTAAGTTGAATCAAAGTCGGTTTTACCAGCAGGAATCTTTAAGATCTGAGGCCGGGATCTTTTGGCTGCATTTGCCCCAAGTTGTCCGTCGAGCCCATACTGACCTTGCGTAGTAATGTAAACGTTACCCGCTTCGTCTACAACGCTATGTTCCAAACCTCGTGAAACCGGATAGGTAGCCTGTTTAAAAACGGCTGTTTTCTCCCATTTTCTTGTCGTCATATCGATTACCTCAACGTATACATCAGGTGCGTCATAAAACTGTCCGGTTTTGCTGCTGTTTGTTAAAAGCGAGGCAAATAACTTGTTATCGTTAGGACGGTAGGATAAATGAGCATAAACATTACCTTCATTCTCAGGAAAATTCTTAGCTTTTGTCATGTCAATCTGACCTAGGTTTTCCATGGTAGAAGGGTTAAACAAGAACAATGACCTATTGCCACTGGTCGCGTAGGCACCCAGGTTTTCATTGATGATCAGCACAGCCTGCAAATAATCAAGCAATGGAATGCTGGCTACTTCCACCACAGCCCCTGAGGATTTTAAAATAGCCTGCTTGGATAATTTGTTGTCTCCATCCAGCGATATTCCATAAATAAAATTCTGGTAAGATGTCCTGGCCATTAAGGTGCTGTAAGCGGTATTTTTGGTCAGATCCACCTCACCGGAAGGTTGCTGCGAAAAAAAGCCTGCATAATAACTATAGCCCGCAGTGGACTGCGAAATACTGGATAGTAAAAAGCCTTCCTGCTGATAAAGTGATTCGGGTTCAGCACCGGATTTATTGTCGCTGCTGCATGAGAATAGTGTGGATGCAAAAAGAATGGATAGTAAAAAATTGTTTTTTTTCATTTTGGATTGGATTTTGTTAAAGAGTTATGGGGGTTACTACCGGCACGGGCATGTTACTAAAAGTTTGAAAGCTCGTAGATCAGTTTAACATTGAAATTTGTCCCCGCACGTGGCACCATATAGTTATCAAAAAGCTTGGCATTCAAAACATTAATCACATTTAGCGAAGCCGTCAGACCTTGTTTAGAGAACTTATAGGAGAAACCCGCATCGAGCCGGTGTTGAACGGGCACGTAGGCCTCAGGCGTATTTTTGATACTGTTTCCTTTGCCAACAGTGATGTGGTTAAACGGGGCGATATAGTTGTAAAATAGGTAAGCCCGGAAACGATCATCAGCACTCAGTAATCCCGGCTTTTGCCAGGATAACTCAGCGTTGCCATAAAACCTGGGATTATTGGGAAAGTCGGTACCAACCAGAAACTGGCTTTCTGGCAGCCTCATTTTAGTGAAAGTTTTGCTCAGTAAAGTCAAGTTCGTTTTCAGGTTGAATGCATCTTTATAACTTAGCGTTAAATCACCCTCCACACCCAGCGTCCGTACCTGATCTGCATTATCGTATCTTCTGATCACACCATTTCCTATGAAGATAATATCATGCTGGCTTCTGTAAAAACCGTTGACGCTTGTAAAAATGTTAAGATTCTTGCTGATGGGCCTGCTGATCACTGCACCAACATTTAGGTTATCACTGCTTTCTGGCAGAAGATCTGTGTTGCGGACGATATCTGCCCCGTTGCCAACAAACTGCGCAAACTGCGGTATCAGGTAACCTTTTTCAAAAGATGCTCTGGTGAAAATACCGCTGGCAATATCATATTTGAGCGCTGAATTCCAACCCCAGATGCCATCCTTCTTTTTAACGAGCTCAAATGTATTATTTTCGGCTCCATCCAAAATGTAGTCGTACCTTTTAATGGCCGCCGAAAAGCTTAACCTGTTTAAAAATAGACCATCATACTGTGCCCCTGCCACATTTTTGGTTAGGTACTGAGCGATGCGCAGGTAATCATCGGCCGGATCTTCTTCCAGATGATTGATGCCCGTCAGTTTTTGTTTTGCGTATAGATTTGAAAAAAGTAGCTTGTGATTAGCATGAAGGTTTACAGTAAGACTGCTGCGGTTGATCCAGCTATGAATGTACGTATCCGAATTTGCCTGGTAGTACTCACCTGCCGCCCCTCTTCTTCCAATTATTTTACCACTCCAGCTATATACATTTTTGGTCGTGTCAACATAATTCAAGGTTTGACGACTGTAATTTGCAGCTGCTGAAAACAATGCTCGCTGTTTCCAGAATGACTTTTCGTATTTTAAAACTGCGGTCATGTTTTCGGCCTTATACTTGGCCTCACCGAATGCAGTCCCGGTTACTCTGGCCCCGTTTTGCAGCTCCTTACTTCCGCCGGATAGGTTCATCGACAGTCTCAGCTCGTCAGCCCAGGGCTTACTGTGGGTGCCAATGCTAATGCCGCCAAAAAACATTTTATATTGGTCATGGAAGCGCTTAATACGCTCAGTGCGATTTCCGTCTTCAAATATTTTTGCATCCATCCGGTAACTGTTGTCTGAATAATTGACAGCGCCGGTCAAATTGATAAAGTAGTTTTTTTTATTGGCCAGCCCCAAAGCAAAATCACCCAAGTGCGTATTGTAAGAGCCAACATTGTAAGATGCTCGAAGCGAATTATAAGTTTTCTGCTCAGTCACCAGATTAATCCCCCCGCCCAGCGCATCAGTTCCCACATCGACCGGTAAGACACCCTTATAGACATCGATTCGCTTGAGATTCCCAATAGGCAAAGTAGAAATATCAAAGTTGGGATAAATAAATTCCATCGGCAGACCATCAATATAAACCCGGACTGCATTTCCACGAAGACCATTAATGGAGATATCCGAGGGATCTCCCAGTGAACTCGAACGCCGGATACGAACACCTGGCAGCCGGTCAATGATATCGGTGATCAGCACATTCTGGCTCACCACATTTTTAATCTCCACACTGCTGATGGTAATCGGCTTGGTTTGCTGAATGTGGCTTTGTTTTTCAGTTTTCACCAGGACCTCATCAAGCTCTTTGATACTGCTTATCAGCACACAGTTTTCAACCCTGTTACCGCTGGTGATTTTAATGTCTTTTTCAAAAGTTTTAAAACCCACGTGGCTAATGGTGAGCTTGTAATCACCTGGTGCAATGTTTAAAAGCCGGAAAACGCCATCCGCATCTGAGATTGTTTCGTATTTGGTATCCTTTAAAGATATTGATACAAAAGGCAAAACAACGTCTTGTTCACTCCTGACAGTACCTGTCAAGGAAAAACCCTGGCCATAAGTATTGACTTGACAAATCAGAACCAGTAAAATAAGGAGAGATATTCTCATAGCAGATCATTTAATATTTTGCCAAATGTAATTGTTTATTTGTATTTAGTATAAATAATATTAATATTTGTGAAAAATAATCTTATGCCCCAACTCTATCTGATCATGCTGGGAATGTACTTGTTTTACTGCAAGTCAAAATATTTCCCGGACTTTCTGTTTCGCCCTGCGGTAGGCCGCCTCAGGCTCATAGGACTACTCTTTACGGTAGCCGGATCGATCTTATGCGTGCGCATCGGTGGCTGGGCCGGCGGGCTTTTGACCGCCTTGGCCGCCAGTATGCTGGCCATGGGTATGATCCAGCTTTTTGCCGTACTAGGAAAAAAGTATTTCTATGGTATGGCCCTAATCGTGCATGTTTTATTACTGATAGAACTTATCTACGATGCCGGCTAAAAAGCAATACCTTACAACACCCGGCCAGCGGGCGCTAAAAATCACCGCAGGAATTTTTGGCGGTTATTTTTTGGCTGTTGCCCTTCACATGCTTTTGGCGGTAATACTTCCATTCCGAATGGCAATTATTCTTACCGGCGCATTTTCGGTCTTTTTACTGTGGACATTACTGATGATTACTGCCTTTCTGATGCGCAGCGGCTGGTGGGTTTGGGCCACCTATCTTCTTTCGGTTATTTTTTGCGCAGCAGCAATCTATTTTCTCAAATAATATGAAATTAAAAGGTTTATCACCCGGGCTGTACAACATTACCTTCAATATCCATACTGTCTCAGGTATTGTGATCAGTTTTGCGCTGTACATTATATTTTTCGCTGGTGCCTTTACACTTTTTAAAGATGAGTTTTACCAATGGGAAAATCCGTCAGCGCGGCAAAAAGTGCCTGGCCGGGTTGACTATGATCAAGTGCTCACCAGCATCAAAAAGTCCGAAGCTGCATTTGACCTCTCAGAAGATATTACCATTGTGACTGAATCTGCACAAAGACCTCTGGTTAAGATTTATGGGCATCTGATTAGACCGAAAGGCAAACCTGAGCAGCATTACAATGTGATTTATTCTGCTGCCACCGGTGAATTTCTCAAAGACGAAAAAACTACGGTTGGTGAGACCCTATACCGGCTGCATTTTTTCGACCAGATACCGTTTTTAGGCAGGTATCTTTCAGGCTTTGTAGCTCTCTTTTTTGCTTTCGCGGTAATTACCGGCCTGATGATCCATTGGCAAAATATGCTCAGTAAGTTTCACGGCTTTTCAATGAAGGGGTCACTGAAAAATCTGTGGACAAATGCGCACACCGTTTTTGGGTTTTTGAGCCTGCCCTTCCAGCTGATGTATGCAATTACCGGAGCCTACTATATGCTTTCATTTCTGGTTTTGCTTCCTGTGGTCGTTATATTTTACGGGGGTGATCAGCAAAAAGCAATCGATGATATCTACCCCGAACGCGCGGTAAAAGTGAGCGAAAATTCACCATGGACCTCCAAAAATTTAGGTATAACCGGCCTTCTTGAAAAGGTTAAAAGTCAAAATCCGGACCTTGACTTGCCGTACCTGCAGATCAAACATTATGACAGGCAAGATGGTATCGTTTCGGCTTCTTTGGAAAACAGCAAAACTTTTGCAGGTAATGGTTCAGTGGCAATCAGCCTAAAGGACGGAAAATTGATCTCCAATAGATTACCAGGCACAAAAACGTACACTGAATCTGTGTTGTTTGGGATCTCAAGACTGCACTTTGCAACTTTCGCAGGAACTGCATTGAAAATAATCTATTTTTTATTAGCCCTGTTTACCTGCTTTGTCATTATAAGCGGGGTGCTGCTTTGGAAAGAGGCTAGAAATAAAAAAGGGTACACTGACCAACAAAAGCGGTTTCATCATAGGGTCACCCTGTGCTATCTGGCGATTTCCTTCAGCCTTTTCCCCGCAACAGCCATTCTGTTCAGCGCTGAACTTCTTATACAAAATATTGAGAACCACGTTTTTCTGGTAAGGACTGTGTTTTTTGTATCGTGGCTGGCGCTATCTACGGCGGGCTTTATGCTAAAAACAGAATATGAAATAATCTGGTTTTACCTGCTTATTGGAGGATTATTTTCGATCCTTGTCCCGCTAGCCAATGGATTTGTAACCGGGGACTGGATTGTTACTGCATGGCTTAAAGGGCTTCATTACACAGCGCTGACTGATGTATTTTGGGCTGCGACTGGCATAATCACCTTAATACTTGCTGGCTCTGTTGGCCGCCGCGCCAATTGGGCACCTGTCAATATTGATGACAGCAAGGAATCATCCCACGAAATTAACAAATATATAGCACCTTGAAAGCGGTAAGCATTTGCAGTTAATATTTCATAATTTACTTCATCCAAAAGAGCTCATTTCATTTACTTAACTCAATATGCTACGAATGTCTGCGAGATACTTGACAGGTGTTTTTAAAATATTACTAAACAGCATCCAAATCAACAAATGAAAAGTCAATGTCTACCTTAACGTATAACACATTTTTTACAGCCCTAGTCGGTTTCAACTTGTGTGCAAGAAGGTTGCAATTCCAACCCACTGTTCAAAATATCTTTGTTAAAACACCGCAAAACAATGATAGATTCACAATGAAAGAGATCAGCAAAGCTCTCAGAGAACAGTTTGCCGCAAGACTATAACTCTCAATCGTTCTACACATGAGTCCTTGATGGTAACCTCTTATGTAAAAAAGGGCAGTTGTCGTGCAGTTTAGCAGCCATATTAGTAGATAGCGAAAGTAACTGCCTAAAATAAACAATAGTCCCAGCAGAACTTTGTAACAGCCTATAAGAAAAAACCACAAGTTATCCACATTCGTTTCTGAATCGCGCCGTTCAGATTCGGACGTTTTCTTGCCAATCTATGACCGTATAATAGATTTATGATGCTGGTACGATTGTTCTCCTACCCGATTGACATGCTTGATCCATTGCTTCAAATGAGAAAATATCGATTTCTGCTTATTGTCTCTTTGTTGTTTTTGAATGGCAATACGTTTTATCACAGACTAGCAATCCGGACCTTGATAAATTCAAAGATTACAAAGTCGCCAGGGTTATTGCAACATCCTGTCTGTTTGTGCAGAAACATATCGTGAACCTTCTTGCTGATACTTTGAAGTAATCCGAAATAAGCTGTCTTTTCTTTTATGGTAATGGTCAACTTATCACCGACGTAAATCGCGATCAGGAGCTCTCCCTGCAATCCTTACCGCAAGGCAGGTTCCGGTCGTTAGGGTAGTAAATCTGCTGTTGAGTTAATACCTTACTGCTATTTTGAAATAATGTCTGATCTTCATATTTATTAAAACGAGCCAACTAAATACCGTTCGTTGTGTGATTTTGAACAGTTTTTTTATGCTTACCCAGCCAGGCCTAAGCAGCTAGTTTGTTGCCCTTAAAGTTTCCGCAGGGTTGGTTAACGCAGTCCGGTAGGCCTGAACGCCAATTGTAAAAATACCGATGAGTGATAAACTACCAATACAGGCAAGAAAAACATTTGGCCCAATTGCCGTGTGATATGTGAAAATCTTTAGAAATAGCAAGCCAAGACCATACCCTATCGGCACGGCAATCACAGACGCAATTAAGATGAGTTTAACAAAGCCGGTAGATAGCAAAGCCATAATCTGTACAACGCTTGCACCCATCACCTTTCTCACCCCAACTTCCTTAGTTCTTTTTTCCGTAGTGTAAGTAACCATTCCAAGCAAACCCATCGCTGCTATTACAAAAACGATGATAACAATGACTCCCGTAAATCGTTGATCACCGCCTTCGGCGTAGTCCTCGTATAATTGCTGTTCATACCAGGAGTAAACGAAAGACTCATGGGGATGAAATCTTTTCCAAATAGCGGATAAAGAAGCGACGATCTTATCTTTTGATGCCCCCTCGGTAATTTTCAATGATAAAACCTTAATTTCTCTTGGATCAAACGCAAGTACAAGCGGGGCCACGGGCAATTCGTACCTCATAAAACAAAAGTCCTTAATTACACCTGATACCTGGACGTCCGTTTCATTCAGCCTGATCAACTGGCCAATTGCATCTGCTGAATTTTTGAATCCAAGGATTTTGACCGCTCTTTCATTGATTACAGCAAAGTGTACCGTCGAATCTGCAGACACGGCTGGAAGATTATATCCGGCAATGAATTTCAATTTCATATTTTCAATAAAGTTTGCATCCACCGCATAAATGTAGGTGTCCTGCGCCGCGTCTTGCAGATCCTTGGAGCCAATTCTCGAAATCTTGGCTTTCCCTGAGCTCTCATTAAGCGTGGCAGAAGTCACTCCCACCCTTTCCACCTCAGCTTGTTTGGTCATTTCATTGACAAGGAGCTGGTAATCTTTTGAGGAAAGAGGGATATTAAGAATATTTTTTCTGTTAAAATTCTCATTGTCTGTGGCCATGTATTCAAACTGACTGTTAGAAATACCGGTAAAAGTCATAAACACCAGCGCGACCACAAACTGGATCACCACCAGTGACTTCCTAAAACTGACTTTCCCTATTCCGGAAGGGCCTAAATCACCTTTCAATATTTGCGCAGGCTTATAGGCAGACAATATCCGGGCTGGCAAAATGCCTGCAATAATTCCGGTAAATAAAGTAAAAACCAGAAATGCTGCCCATAGAAGGCCGTTATGCTGAACCTCCCAGTTCAACCAACGGACATTTACATAAGATTTCATGAAAAGCAGACCTAGGTAACCCACAAATAGGGCAAAGAAAGCTATCAACGTCGTTTCTATCAAAAACTGTAAAATGAGCTGCCAGCGCTTTGCACCAGCAACCTTGCGAACGCCTACCTCACGCCCGCGGCTCAGGGATCTTGTTAGGGTTAAGTTGACGTAGTTGAAGCCTGCAAGCAGAATAATGATCAGCGGAATTAATAGGCTGACTCCTATTTTCCAGATCGGCTCTACATATGGATTGTTTATCAGATTGTTCCAGTCTGGTGAAATTTCACTCAATAGCTGACTTTTGTACGCATGACTTTTCAGATCTTTAAAATTTACATTTTTGTTGTTATCACGCGCAATTTCTGCTAAGGCGCGGTCCAGCGCCTCAGGCTTGCTCCCTTTCGTCAAAAGCACGAATGTATAAGTATTGTAATCGAGCCAGTTGTCTGTTTTAACGCTTTTATTCAGCTGGGCAAAACTGGCCATCGAAATCACCATGTCTGATTTAAGATGGGTAGTGTACGGTTTCAGCGAAGAGAAAACACCCGTTATCCTGAAATTGCCCAGCTCCTGATTTGTCAACACTTTACCGATCGGACTAGCATTACCAAAGAATCTTTCTGCGGTTTCCTTCGTCAAAACAATTGTCCCCGGCTCAATACAAGGCTTACCACTTTCAAGTTTGAAACCGAAAATGTCAAAATAGGCAGGATCGACATACATACCGCTCACGTCGAGGGTCTTCACACCGTTGTTCAATTTGCTCTCGAAATTACGGACGACGCGGGCCGACTTTTCAATCACACTTTGGTTATCTGCGAGCTTTTCACCCAATGGCATCGGGCTGGACGCCATCGAATATAACTTACCGTCTTTTCCTGTTGCTTCCGTGATGATGCGGTAGGTGCGGTCCGCGAAGGGATGAAAAGAGTCTTTTTCGAAACTGCTTTGGACCTGCATCAGTTGCAGAAAACAAAATGCCATAGCAAGGCCAAGTCCTAAAATGTTAATCAAAGAAAACAATTTGTGTTTCCAAAGGTTACGGAAGGCGATTTTGACGTAGTTTTTAAACATATTTTGTCCCAAATCCTGGTTGTATAACTGTAAGCAAAAAAACTATACCAAGTTACAATACGTACTCAATATCAGCACGTTAACGAGAATTTTAAATAAATTTTGTTCATAATCGAACATTGTTGTCCAATTTCAAAATCATTATTTACCATTCCGCAGGAAATTAGCGTATGGAAAGTCTTAGACTAACTAACAAAACTATGTAGAAGTGTTATGTAGCATGAAAGTGTGAACTTTAAAAAACCAAAGAAAAAAGAAAACTTTTATCTTTGCCTGTTGCGCAAATACGTACCGTTTGACAAAATGGCCAATATACTACTGCTTAGAGAAAAACTAAATCTGACTCAGGACGAACTATCCGAAAAATCCGGCGTATCAGTCAGAACGATCCAGCGTATCGAGGCAGGTCAGGTTCCTTCGGGATATACCCTCAAAGCCCTAGCAAAATCGCTCGGTGTCAGCGAATCCGAATTGCGGGATACCCCGGAAAATCTAGGCAGCAAGCACCTGAGATGGACCAAAATTATTAACCTTTCTTCCCTTCTCTTTGTAATGCTTCCCCCGCTTAATCTTTTTGTGCCGTTAATCATCATACTTGCAAAAAAGCAGGATAGCCCGGCTAACCGGCAGCTGGTCTCTATACAAATCATATGGACGCTTATAGGCATCCTTTTGTTGATGCTCATACTGATGCTCAATGACTGGTACGGCGTGCAGAGCAAACAAACGATGCTTATCGCCCTGGCCTGGCCGATCGGAAACACAATCCATATTTTGACGAATGCCATTAAGATCAGCAACGGAGAGTTATCACACATTTACCCTCGTATCCGCATATTTTAAGCACAGACGACTTTTTGGCGGGATATTGGCGCCTGATTGGCGGGCGATAGATTTAGGTCTTATTTGAAAACGCCCTTCCTTTGTTTAAACATCAGCCGATATGAACAACAACATCACCCGTAAAAAAAAAGCCTGCGTCATACGACAGGCCATCTTTGCATTTTCCGTGCTCATCGCTTTGTGCGCGCATACTGCCATTGCGCAGAAGACAGAAACGGTCATCAAAGCATCAAACCAAAAAGCAACAATTGACGACGGTGAAAATGTCCACATGGACTGGAAACTGGATCCTCAGTCGAACCCCGACATTTATTATGTAAATGTCCCATTTAAAAAAAGCACAGTGCGTTTCAAAACAGACCAGGATCAGCTCATTTTCCATACCAAGCCCGGAAAAACCTATACGTTTATAGTCCTTCTGAATGAAAAAGACAGCTGTAGAGTACGAATTGTATCCGGGCTACCCGCCGAACTTCCGGCTATGACAGCCCCTGACAAATACCTCACGAGCATCCCCTTCGAAATGATTGGCTCAAAGGTTTTCCTAAAGGGTCTGATCAATGGAAAGGAAGTAAAGATTCAATTCGACTTAGGCGCGGGCACCAGCGTAGTAAACAGAAATTCTTCTGAAAAACTAGCACTGGAATTCTCTGCTCATACCATTGTTAGCAACACAGAAGGAGTCAATAAGGAAAGGACAAGTACGGGCAACCTGCTAAACATTGGCAGCATAAGTTGGAGCAGTGTTCCGCTTACTGAGGTTGGAAATATGAAGGCCTACGAAGACCTGATTATAGGAAACAGCTTCTTCAGAAACCATATCATAGAGATAGACTATGACAACAAGCAATTTATCATACACAAAAAATTGCCCGACAAAATAGCAGGGTATACCAAGCTCCCTATATTCTACGAGCAAAACCGGCCAAAGTTTAGGGCAAAAATAACGCACAACGAAAAAAATTACAGCTTTTGGTTTCTATTCGACACTGGTAGGGACGGAAGCATGCTGCTGGGAGAGGATTTCACCTCAAAAGACGATAATTGGAAGCAGCTTCTGCCGCTTACGATCATCAACGGACGAAAAATCGTGCGCCTTGACGCCACCATAGCCGGCGTCTGCTTCAAGGATATCGTAACCAATGCCGCTGACCCGGAAAAACCCGGGGGCAGGCCTAGCCTTTTTGGAAACCAGATCCTGAGTCACTTCAACCTGATTCTCGACAATGTCAACGGCTTTATCTACTTAAAGACAAACCGCCGCACCAAAGAGCCATATTCAAACTATGATGACTACCTTAAAGAGATGGAAAAAATAAAGAAGAAATGATTGTACGATGATAGACACTCGTAAGTAAACAGTGAAAGAAAGCAGAAGGGCGATCCGAATGGTTCATAACTCCGCCTGTATCGGGAAGTAAAATCCCATTAGCCGAAAAGCATTTTATCAAAATAAAATACCGGATCTTACCTTTTAAATTACCAGAAAAGATGATTCAGTTCAGCAGCTGAAGCCTCCTAACAGCGTTAAGCAATCTGCCGTATGAAAGAAAGGTGATCTTTGTGATGCATAACACTACTAGGTTAGTAGTGGGATCGTCAAACACTGCCGGTCAGGTGTCAGCTCAAGAATGCGCCAAGATTGTCACGCAGATCAAAACACTATACGAGAAAGTAAAACTAAAATTTGCGTAATGACCTTATTCTAGGGCTGAATGTGTGCGTTATTAAATATTTCTGACACTTGCAGGGAATACTTTTGTGTGGCTAGTGCTATATTATACTCTTATTGAATATTAATAAAGACTGCGTTTACTAGGCCTGCCAAATTGTTATAAAATGAATAATTTTCATTAGAGATTGATGCTTAGGTATTTGAAATAAAAGAGATATTAGAAAATTTGAATTACCACTTCGTATAGAATTGATTAAGCTCTTTCATAGAATGAATGCGCAGGATCAGAAAAGTATATCCTAAAAGTATCGCTTTATGTCTCTGACGAATTCTAGGGTATTTAAAAACAATGGAATTGATCACTTCAAAACTAAATTCATTCGTTGCATCTTTTAAACGCCCTGGCCTGTTATGATCATTTTTAACGGACCTTGCAATATATCGAAAGCAGCAACCCAAAAAATTCGGGTCTAACCAAATTAAAGACGTTGCTTTAGCAAAACGTTGAGGCATGCACCAACTATGGTTACCTTCAATAATCCATGAATCCTTTTCAAGAATAACATCCTGATCAGCTGCAAATTCTTTTTCATCTCGTAGTTGCCAATTTGTTCCGGCAGTATGGGCAAGCTGATCGAGGTGGCACTCAGAAATATTTAATTTTTCTCCAAGTTTAGTAGCCAGCGTTGATTTGCCGCTACTGCTTGGGCCGATAATGCATATTCTTTTTCCAAGCTCATTCAGTGAAGTCATCTCATGAATCTTAAAATTATAATGCCCATTTTCCTGATTATGCAACGGGAAAAAGATAGACATAAATACATCGCAAAAGTATGTTGAAAGTGGTAAATTCAGTTTAGAAACTATGGTTTGATGCATTTATTTTAACGCTCCCATTTGTTACACGATCATTTTCTTTAAAACACCAGTTACAAATCCCATTGTTTTTCAAGCCTTCAATGCCTTTGATTAGGCTCAGTTCGTTTTCCAAACCAACCTTGGATTGAGCTAGTACCAAAATTTATATCTGCCCAATTCCTCCGTCCAGTACAATTTCTGCTGCCAACATAAAAGATGAATCGTCACTTGCCAGGTATAAAAAGCCTTTTGCCATTTCATCAATAGTACCCAACCGTTTTAAAGGCACTCCGCTGGCAAGATATTGTTTGATTCCATTTACATTTTCCTGAGCCATTCCCAATCTGTCAAAAATAGGTGTTTCAATAGGTCCCGGAGAAAGAACATTAACTCGTATTTTTCTCTCTAACAAGTCTGCAGAAAAACCACGCGCTAAAGAACGTATAGCAGCTTTTGTTGCACTATAGACAGAAGCTGTTGCCGCCCCACTGTCACTTGAAACCGAAGATGTCATTACAACAGATGCACCATCATTTAAAAACGGTAAGGCCTTTTGAACTGAGAAGAAAGCTCCTTTAAAATTAATACCAACCAGTTCGTCAAATAGTTCTTCGGTAAAATCAGCTAACGGAAGACCTTTGTAAACTCCTGCATTAATAATTAATACATCAAATTTACCATGTTTGGCAGCAATTTCAGCATAAGCATTATCTATACTTTTTAAGTCCAATACATCGGCTTTAACGCCTATTGCATCATGTGCTATTTCTGACACGGCTTTACTTATGGTTGCTTCATTACGACCAGTAATTGCTACTTTGGCTCCTTGGGTAGCAAATAATTTTGCTGTTGCTAAACCCATGCCACTGTTACCACCCGTAATAACAGCTACTTTGTTTTTTAATTTTTCCATTCTAATTCTTTATCCATTGTTATTTGTCAAAACTGACAATGCAAAGCACAGTTGATTCTTAGAATTTAAAAATCAACTAGAAGAAGAAAAGAAGTGAAACTAGATTAACTTTTATTAGGAACAGGTTTTAGATTCCTTATTTTTGACAGGAATTGCGTCGTAATGCCCAAATAGGAAGCTAATGCGTACTGTGGAACACGTTGTACCAATTTTGGGAAGCTTTCAGTAAAAATATCATAGCGCTCTTTTGCTGACTTGGTCAGATTTGTAATAATTCTTCTCTGTAAAAACGCTGTTGAAAGTTCAGACTTATATCTGAAGAATGTTTCGAACTTATGATTTAGTGCCTTTAATGTTTGTTCATCCTCAAAACTAATTTGCATAAGAATGCAATCCTCTAGGGCAACAACAAACATACTTGCAGGTTGTTGATGTATGTAGCTATCGTAATCTGAAATCCACCAATCTTCGATAGCAAATTGAATAGTGTGATCCTTCCCTTCGTCTCCGACAACATAAGCTCTCAAAGCACCTTTAATTACAAAATATCTGGACTTTGGAACAAAGTCAGGCTGGACGATAAACTGTCTTTTTTTTACTCTAATTTCTTTGAATCTGCTTGTAAATTCAATTATTTCATTCTCGGTCAAATGAACAAATTTCTCTAAGTAAGAAGCTATTTTTTCTTGGTTTGTCATTTTAATGTAAAAATTAAATACTATGGGTTAAATAAAAGTCACTACGGCAGCGGCGTGGCCGGCCATGCAGCCGGGATGTCAGCCCACCGCAAAAAGCGACACGGGTTTCGCATAGCAAAGTTGGCTTGGTCTTAGGTATTGTGAGGGTCTTCAATTCTTGGACAGCCAACTGGAAAATCGGGTCCGTTCTCATAATTCCTATGTATGGTCAACCCAGGTATCAACTTCCTGGATTATTTCCACCGAACCCACACTCTAAAAGTGCTTTTTGATCTGCTTTTGTAAATTTTTGACAGTTCCAGGAAAGATCTTCAGCTTCCCGCTGAAGAACAACTAATATCATCTTCTTACTTTATTTCGGTGCCTTCTCCTAACAGATCTTTCAAAGATATAAGCAGATCCGTTATTTCAAAACTCTTCATCAATCCGTCTTACGGTATCCAAACCCCTAAAATAAGGCATATCTCTGTTAAAGCTACCTCCCATCGTCTCTTACGGATCAGAAAGATATAAAATCCCCAGATTTTCTGGATAAACTGGCAAAAACGTCGCCAGACTGGAGCCGTTTCTGATCACTGACAATGCATAAGCTCGTAGGCAGGTGCCTGCAGCATCCTGCCTGTCAACGACAACGACTTTCTGCGATGAACTGGGTAATAAAACGGATTGCTCCCTTATCGGTCTAGATCCGGATATCTTTCTGCATGGCACTAATCTTAGCTTATGGGTTGATTCTGCTGGAAAATTCGGCTCATAACACCACAGATTCCGTGGCAATTTTAACATAGTTATGTTTTGCTATCACAAGCATTAGGATATTTTCAATCAATAATTTGACCTGGTCACTTTTGTCCAAAAATGATATATCATTAATCCCAGAATTGTATTCGTCAGTGAATCCCCATACCCCACCTTACATGTCACCATCAATTCCTTTTTAGGCTTTTCCTTCCAAATGTGGGTGCTGCCCAAGCAACAATATTACCCACACCTGTTAAAACACTGGCCTTTTAAACAAAACACATTCGGACGTTTAAACAAAGAGGCCTGAGAGCATCCACTCTACTTTTGTTCTATCAATAACATTTAAAATTTAACAAAATGGAACAAACCAATTATCAGGGAGCATTACAGAAACCAACAGGTTCCGCCTTCCATGCAACGTCTACAACAAGTGATGTAATCAAAGGTATTGACCTTACCAGCAAAATAGCCATCGTAACGGGAGGCAATACAGGTATTGGCTTGGAAACGACAAAAACACTGGCAGCCGCTGGGGCAACGGTAATTGTGCCTGCGAGAGATACAGAAAAAGCAAAAAGGAATCTGGACGGCATTGCCAACGTAGAATTGGAAACAATGGATTTAATGAATCCTGATTCCATTGATGCATTTGCTGAAAAATTTCTCGCTTCGGGCAGGCCACTTCATTTACTTATCAACAATGCAGGTATTATGTGGGTGCCCTTGCGCAGGGATAGCCGTGGTATCGAGTCACAATTATCCACCAATTATTTGGCGCAATTTCAATTAACCGCAAGGCTTTGGCCAGCACTCAAAAAAGCCAATGGTGCAAGAGTGCTTAATGTATCCTCACACGGGCATCAATTCGCCCCATTCGATTTTGATGACCCTAATTTTCTCAATAGAGAATATGAAACGCTGCAAGCTTATGGACAATCAAAAACTGCCAGCAATCTATTTGCCCTTGAGTTGGATAATCTTGCCAAAGCATTTAATGTACGAGCCTATTCGTTGCATCCGGGTTCTATTGCAGGTACAGAACTTGGTAGGGAAGCATCTTTAGAACTATTCCAAAAAATGGGCTTTACAGATGCTGAGGGCAATATTTTACCAGAAGTAGCCGCATCATTAAAAACAATTCCACAAGGTGCGGCCACGACCGTCTGGTGTGCCACCAGTGCTCTGCTTGAAAACATCGGAGGTGTGTACTGCGAAGATGCAGATGTTGCAGAATTGGCTTCTGATATTTCAATGTCAAATGGTGTAAAACGTTACTCAGTGGATGAAGATAGTGCTAAACGTTTATGGACAATGAGCGAGGCAATGACAGACATAAAATTCAGCATTATCTAACCAGCATATAAAATACCGAAAATGAAAAATTTAAAAGATAAGGTTGCCGTCATTACGGGCGGCAACAGCGGCATTGGGTATGCTACGGCAAGAGTTCTTAAAGAAAACAGAGCAAAAGTCATCATCACAGGCAGAAGAAAAGAAGCGATTGAAAAGGCGGCATCAGCGCTCAACGTGAGTGGTTTGTTAGCCGATCAATCCAACCTATCCGATATTGATGTACTGGTCACAAAAGTGAAAGAGGGTTTTGGAAAAGTGGATATTCTACTCATCAATGCAGGCATTACAAAGTTTGCACCCATTGAGTCAACGACCGAAGATATGTTTGACGAAATAATGAATGTCAATTTCAAGGGAGCTTATTTTACATTAAGCAAATTTATTCCCGTTCTAAATGATAACGCATCGGTTATACTGTTATCATCAACATCTGCTACCATTTCCCCACAAAACGCATCGGTATATGCGGCAAGCAAAGCAGCCATCAATGCCGTTATGAAAATTGCAGCGCTGGAATTGGCTTCCCGAAAAATTCGAGTGAATGCAGTTAGTCCCGGTCCTGTTGCTACGGAAATTATGAATAAACTTGGATTGGACGATTCTGTTGAAGCTAAAATAATAAATAGCATTCCTTTGTCGAGATTGGGTAAGGCAAAAGAAGTAGCAGATTTGATAGCTTATTTATCCGGCGATGATGCTTCATTTATTACCGGTTCAAATTTCCTGATTGATGGTGGTCAATCTGTGTAACGTTAACCTAGGATTACTACTATTTTTGTATTCATAATTTCCTAGCTGAACAAAGAAAACCCAAAAAATGATTCATGGAATATCAGGCAAAATATATAACCGAGGATATTAAACTTTCCTGTTATGAGGACAAGTTTTTCAAGTCGGATATCATGTTCGATCATCATATGCTCATTTGGTTCATTTCGGGTGAAACCAAAATTGTGCAGGCAGATGCGACCTATTTTTTTAAAAAAGGCGATATATTTTTAATTCCCAGAAATCAACTGGCAACAATTATAAATTATCCCACCAATGGGCAACCTCATAAAACCGTTGTGATGCATCTGTCCACAGAAAGATTAAGAGATTTTTACGCTAACCTTAATGTGAAACCCAAAGCTTTGGAATCACAGAAAATATATTCTTTCAACAATCACCCTTTGCTTGAAAGCTGTTTGGCATCATTGGTTCCATACTTTGAAATGAAAGAGCTTCCAGAAAATATTGCGACGCTGAAAATTACAGAGGCTATCAGCATCCTCAGGACAATTGATAAGGAAATAGACAACGTATTGGCCAACTTTGAGGAGCCTGGAAAAATTGATTTAGCAGACTACATGGAAAGAAATTTTATGTTCAACCTTCCTTTGGAAAAATTTGGCTATCTGACAGGCCGTAGCTTGACAACTTTCAAACGTGATTTTAGCAGGGTGTTCAGCACGACGCCGCAACGTTGGCTTACACAAAAGCGACTGGAATTGGCGCACTATCAATTTGTAGAAAAGAAAAAGAAACCAATTGACGTTTGCTACGAAGTTGGTTTTGAAAACTTGTCACATTTTTCTTATGCATTCAAAAAACATTTTGGGTATACACCTACCGACTTGAATGGGTAACAAGTAAGCCGCTGATATATAAAGCTTAAAACGCGGCATAGTTCACTAAGCTGCGTTTTAAGCCTCTGTTGTGAAACTTAGGCTTCGATTAGTCATTCCATGGCTATTTCAATGTGGAGCAGATATTTTGGATCGTTTTCTGGAACACCCTTGAACTTTTTAAAATCCTATTGACAATCATAGGATACATCCGACTAGCCCAACCAATAACCTTTCCAGAGCATTTTGCGTATTGTGCAGGCATGGTCCAAAATCGAATTTACATAGCGAGTCTCCCGGAAATTCAATGGTGTATACCATGCACCGAGGAACATTACATCACCCTTACCATTGATAGCAACTGAAACTGTGTAACAGATACCCGTTTCGCAGGTTTTAAAGTCTATTTCACAAAAATCAAGCGTGTAATATCTTTCATCGCTTTTTCTGTTATACAGTTAGTAAAAATATCGTCCAGATCTTATCTGTAAAATAGCAGTAAATACCATGGTCTTCTTGACCCATATCACACAATCAAGTTTGCTCCGAACTAACCTGTGGGTACTAATGTGGCAATAAAAGGATACTAAGGATTGTATAGCTCATCTTGTAAGAGAATATTTGAAGGAAAATGATGTTTTGCAAGAGTTAACACCTAGGATGTTTTGGGCCCAATCTTGACTATCCAGGCAGCGTTAAAACTTTTTGGTGGTAAGGGCGGCAATGTTATCAATATAAGCTCAGTGGCAGGTAGATATCCGCTACCGAATGCTTCACTTTACTCGTCAACTAAGGCAGCACTAGATGCTTTCACCATTACGTTATCAAAAGAATTGGGTGCAAAGAACGTTCGTATCAATACTATTTTGCCAGGAGCTACAGATACAGAAGGCGCAGACAGTGCGGGTGTCACTGCCGGTAGTGAGTATGAAAAGATGTTTATTGAAAAAACACCGCTTGGCCGCATAGGTCAACCCGAAGATATTGCAAAAGCTGCCGTATTTCTGGCTTCCGATGATGCAGCCAGGATTATAGGGAAGCAACTTTCTGTTTCGAGTGGAATGTACGGTTTTTAGTTCCATCCTTCAATAAAGAAAGCTAATGGACCACAAAACACTGACATTGTCAGGAAAATCTATTCGCTAATTATTATGAACACTCAAATTTACTTCATCCCGGATGAAGAAAAAAAAAGGGATTTAAATTACTTTGGAGTAATGGGCCAAGTGCCAGCTATATTGCTAAAATATTTGCCTGGGTACAACTAAAACATTGAATTTTAACAATACCGATAATAATTCAATGAGAGATAATAACACAATGGGAGAAAAACTTAATGGCCTACTGACCTTGGCCTGCTACTGAGGCTAAATCTGAGCGAAAGGTATGTATTCATCAAAGAGACATATCGTTCGTAGTGCTCTATAGTCATTTTAAAACCGGACACGTCTTCATAACATTTACCGAGATTCAAAATATTAGGACGGATACGCTGTCTTAACATATTCATTGTCAATATTCCAGGCCTCATTTAAGGCGATTCGATCCCACCGAAGCTTTTCCAAATGTTCGGTCTGTATCTGGGCAACGTAATGAGCCGCAATGAATCGTTCTTGGTTATTGAAAGCCAAATTCCAATCTTTTCCATAGATTGTTTTTACATGCTAAGGTTCGTCTTAATACAGCAGAACCGCTTCCATACCCGGAAGTGTTGGCAAACGGATAAGAAGTAACATCACAAAAACAGAAATCACTTCCTATCAGGGCCCTATACTTATTTCCGAAAGGTATGCCAGCAAGGATAATGCTGACATCATTTTTAGACAGAAGTGATCCTCAATGCTCCCATTTGTAATGCGAAGCTTATTATTTATTACCCTTCATTTTCTCATCAAAATCCCCTTGCAGCTCGCTAATCTGCTGATCATAACCCTTTTTATCGAAAAAGCCTGCCGGATTATAGGCATCACCTGGTTTATGTTTTTCCGTCAGATCGAACTGGCTTGCATGTGATGCCAGCCAGATATCAAAGCTTAGATGCTTCATTGCATTGAGGGTATAGGCATAATCCCTGGCAATATTGGGGTAAGCAGCTATTTCCGAGAAATTATTATCTGTAACGATCGTTGGCATGTTGGCAATCAGTACTCTGTATTTTTGTTTTTCATCCTGCACATCAAATAAATAACTGCACGAGCCTTTGGTATGCCCCGGATGGTGAAGCATGACCAGCCGCATGCCGCCCAAACTGATCGTATCACGATCATGTAATACCCTGTCTACTTTTACCGGCTCAAAATCGCGTACCTTCCCTTTTGAGGTATAATCTGACAGTCCGCCGTCCGCTGCTGCTCCGGCGTCACCTTCATTGATCATCAGTTTGGCTGCGGTCATTTTTTTTATAGCAGCCATCGCACCCATATGATCATAGTGCGCTTGGGTGTTCAAAAGTATTTTTGTATCAGAAAGCCTGAAGCCGAGTGCTTCAATACTCGTTTTAATTCCGGATGCAGAAGATGCCAGCCCGGTGTTGATCAGGATGTTTCCTTTGGTCGTTACAATAAGATAACATGCCAGGTCGGCCGTACCGACGTAATACAGGTTTGCCGCAATTCGGAATGCAGGATAAGGCCTGGTCCATTCAGGATGTGTATCTGACGACGGTTCTGCTACTTTTTGAGCTCCCGCCAAATAGTTAACGCATAACAGGCTGAGAAGAAACAAGAATTTTTTCATTAATGGAAAAATGGAATTTTTAAAACAAATTACAACCTGTCAGTACAAAGTAAGGTCCTTACTGAATCTAATGTTAGATGATTTTCATGAAAATTACCGGCTAGCTTCCGTAAACAGAAACGAAGCTAGCCAGCAACAGGCGTATGTACAAATGAACTATTATCCCAACACTTTCCACCTGGCGCATATAAGCCACTCTCTGATGTTTTGAAGAGCGCTTTACAATTTATCTCATTGCCTCACTTGCCTGCTTTGGGCATTTGAAGAAGCTGGATGGCCCCTCCCGCACTGTATCCTGAAAATTGAAAGAATATATGGTCTCCTTCCTTCCTACGAATTGCGTAAACTTTCACCACATTGTTGGTATAATCTATAGAGCCCTCTTCGCCGAAATAGGTAGTCTCGTCTTTGATACGGTCAAGTTCTTTCTGCGGTACTTTCCCTTGAAATATCAGCACTCCGCCCGCAGCAGTGATCAGGTCTTTATAACTCTTTTCAAAATAGGGCAAAGACCATTCTTTTCCAGTGACACTCGTCAAAAACGCTTTGTAAACCTTCCCTTCCACAGGAATCATTCCTTGCTTCGTCGGAAAAAACAACCGATCGAAATCGCGCGTAAGTGGCTTATTCAGAGGGACTATATCTGCCGGAGGATTAATAAATGGAAACGCTGCCAACTTCTTTTCACTGAAGGGAAGTTTGGTCAAATCGATGGAGTCCGCAAGTACTTTTTGGATTGTTTCCTGAGCAGATGAACCCGTATCTGCTTTAAGTTCGGACTTTTCACGAAGGGTGTCCGCTTTGCCGGATTTATTACAGGCGAAAAACAAACTGGTCAGCATTACGGACATTAAAATTGTTTTACTTTTCATTTTTGTTGGCTGTTATTGTAGTGGGTAATAGATAATTTATAAGATGCAAATAAAAATACAGACCAATGATCTCTGCAACAAAGAAGAAAATTTAATACTTCCTCTGCGAGAGCGGTGATGATTCTGGATTATTTATTGAGCCTGCTGCTTTCCAAAAATTTAAAAACGTACTCTTTATAGCTTGCTCCAATAGGAATTTCACACCCTTTTATTTGAACGTCTGTAGATGTATACGAATTGATTTTGCTTGTATTAATCAGAAAAGAACGGTGGACCCGCAGAAAAGAATTCCCCTGTATTTCCGCTTCCAGATCTCCAATTTTATACTTGCCCATAATCTTTTGATTGGCCAGATGAAAGACCAGATAATCCTTCATACTTTCTATGTAAATGATCTGTTCCACTGCTAATCTGTGTATTTTACCACATGCCCTGATGTGCAAAAACTGTGGGTCTGTAATCTGAACAGCCTGGCTGATAACAGCAGATCTTCTCAGGTACCGGTCAATTGCTTTAAAGAATCTGTCGAACGTTATCGGTTTTAACAAATAATCAACCAAATCCAGCTCGTAGCCATCAAGGGCATATTCCCTGTACGCCGTTGTAATGATGACGGCTGGAGGATTCTTTAGCGCTTTGAGAAAATCCAAGCCTGAAATTTTAGGCATTTTAATATCAAGAAATAAAAGGTCTACCTGTGTTGACCGCAGTACTTCCAAAGCCTTGACTGCATTGGAACAGCTAGCCACCACTTCGAAGCTATCCAGATTCCCCAGATGATTTTTTATCAACTGGATCGCCAGCGGCTCATCATCTACTAAAAGACATTTCACTTTCATAGCTTTATTTTATTTCCTAATAATCCCTTAAAACAATCTCTAACGAGACAACAAATTTGTTTTGCTCAGCCGAAACTAGCAGCGTATGCGCATCGCCGTAAACCAGCTGCAATTGCTTTTTGATATTGGTTAGTCCAATTCTACCACTGTAAACCTGCCCGTGCTGCGCTGCAAAACCGTTGGAAATTTTAAATCTAAATATTTGTTTTTCCATTTCAAGCATGATATCGATTACCGGGCTTCCCATATTTTCACCTGATCCATGTTTAAACGCATTCTCTACGAGCGATAAAAGGATTAACGGAGTAATGAGAGCGTCCTGATCGGTGCTATGGGTAAAATTTACCGCCAGACTGTCATCATACCTTAACCTTTCCAACGCCAGATAGTTCTCAATAAGGGCTATTTCTGCTGAAACAGCCACAAAGGGCTCACTGCACCGGTAAAGCACATGATCCAGTATTTGTGACAGGCCAGCGATAGATTGTGATGTAACCGGTGAATTAACTAATGATAAAGAATAGATATTATTGAGTGTGTTAAATAAAAAATGTGGATTGAGCTGCGCTTTCAAGGCGTGAAGCTCGGTCTGCGCCTTCTGTTTTTCTAAAAGTAAACTATGCTTTTGCACGATATACTGATCCTTGATGAGCTTAACCAACGCAAAAAGCCAGGCCATCGAAAACGATAAAGCAAAGTAATGGGTGATTAGCTTGGGAATATCGGTGAAGATATCAAGGATAGATTCCTGACCGAAAGGCGGCGTTCTGATCAAAGGTTCCAGCACATAGATTACCAAAATTCTTGATACCACCGAGATCAGATAGCTTCCTGTCAGGAAAATGACAGCAGTAAGATAATAACGTTCTGATTTAAGCAGCAGGGGAATGATCAGGTAGGCAACAAAATAGGAAGCGACCATCGTGATGGTGATGTAATAACAATGCCGGTAGAGCACCTTATCAAGTTCTGCGAATTCTGCCATATCATACCGGTTGAGAAATATCACAGCAACGACAAGCCAAAATAACACATGACTCATCAGCCGGTGTGAAGAACTAAACTGAATGATTTTTTCAAATAGCGACATTTAACAAAAGTATACAATTCATGTTTTGTAACCAGCCTTGTCGACCGACAGCCGAAAAACGGAGGCAAATCTGCCCAAACTGCCCATCAATCCGGTAAAGGTACCGTTTTAGACAGTGTGCCACCGGTTCTTTCCGTTTCGTCATCTCTATGTTTCTTGTTGTATTTTAATTATTTCCTTTGACTGTGGCAGACTTCACAAGCCGCTCGTTTGCCGGTCACATAAAGCCAATATCCATAAATAAAAAGCTATTTTAAATCTGAAATTGTCACATGAAATTCTCCTTATTGCTCTCTTTTATATTACTCATTTCCATATTCTGTCTGCCCGCGACATGTCAGGTCCCGCTTTCAAGTACTCTATGGACTGCTTATACTCTGGACAGTCTGATCGAGAAAAAACGCAGCCAGTCCGGTATGGTCGGTCTTGCTGCTGCGATCATCATAGACAATAAAGTCGTATGGACGAAAGGTTATGGTTATGCTGATCTTAAAAACAAAAAGCCCTTCACGCCCAATACCATCATCAATATCGGCTCGATCAGCAAGACCTTTACCGGCGTCTGCATGATGAAGGCAGTGGAAGATAAAAAACTTTCGCTGGATCGGGATATCAACGACTACCTGCCTTTCAAAGTAATAAATCCATACTACCCTGCCGAAAAAATTACGCTCAAAAATCTGGCTACCCACACCTCAGGAATTACAGACCGGACCCCGATTTATGACAGCACCTACTTTTACGGAGGCGACCATCCCACACCCCTGGGTCAATTCTTAAAAAGCTATTTTGATCCTGAGGGTAAGTTCTATTCAAAAGAGAATTTTTTAAACCAAAAACCGGGCTCCTTCCGCGAGTATTCTAACATTGCAGCAGGACTTGCAGGTTATATTGTCGAGCTGGCCGCAGGTATGCCGTTGAATGAATACAGCAAACAGAGGATTTTCAAGCCATTAAATATGAAAAACAGCGGTTGGCTGCTTTCTGAAATCAACCTTGCCAATCACTCGAAACTATACGATAAGCAGACAGACACTTTAAAAACAATTCCGTTGTACGGCGGCGCGACATATCCAGACGGAGGCGTGCGCACCAGTGTTGCAGACCTTTCAAAATTCTTTATTTCGATGCTTGGAGATGGATCCTATCAGGGAAAACGCATGCTTCAAAAAATTTCTGTTGAAACCATGGAGCGCTTTCAGTTTACACCTGAAAATAAACCTGAAAACATTGAACTTAAAAAGCTGAACTCAGGGTTATTTTGGGCCACCAAAATGAACGTAACCCAAATTGGCCATGGGGGGACCGACCCTGGCGTAAAGACAGAAATGCTTGCAAACCTTTCAAAAGATGTGGCCGTGATCCTGTTTAGCAACACCACGCTGACTGACAAAGACTTATTCAAATACTATTTTGGTATCTATCAGGATCTTTGGACGTACGGTCTGGCATTAAAGGCAGCAAAACAAAATCACAAAAGAAACAAATGAATCCTGCGCTGTTTAACTTTGTCATAGTTTTGACAACCAGATCAGCCGCTTCTTTGAAACTGAAAAATAAAATTAATGTTATTATAAAAAATACTCTTGATACTTACTATAACTGGATATTCCGGAACAAAGAGAGCCACTTATCCCGGACTGTAAAGTAAAACCAGGACGACACACACAAACTCTTCTGACAACTATTCTATCTCCCTTACGCATAGCAAGCGGATAGAGAATGTCGGCTTATTAGACAAAATTACAAAAACCAATTTTACGGTTAAAAAAATCAGATCCAGATTCGGGTGGTCTACAAGTCTGTGCACGCAGATACTTGCCTGTGGCAAAAATTGCTAAGGCTACACATAACCCCGGCTCAGGAATATTCGATATGCATGAACTTGTAGCCTAGACTGCACTATAATGCTGTCTGCAGAATGTTGGGATGGGTTACGCCTTCGTAATTAAATTGCTCAAAAGGTTGATTTGTAATCTTTATGTCGCTAATCGGGTAACTGTTAGGCCGGCAGGGATTATCTGTTTCCGCTCTTCTAACCTGGTAAGAAAGTGTAACAGTGCCTTTGCTTCCCATTTCAATACTGTACTGATATTGACCTGGTATCTCATTAAAAAATACAAGTGATACCGCGCCGTTCAGAGGGGAAAAGCCAGCTACATTATAAACACCCCAGTTTATATATGGGTCCCCGGATTTTTGTTCGGTAATCTTTATAAGTGCCGCATCGACATTCAAGGGCTCACTGGTTTGCTTGTCAATGAATTTTACAATAATTTTCGACGGTGGACTTTCATTGAGCAGACCCTCACAGGGATTTGTTTCAGCTTTTTTACAGCCGGTAAAAATATAAAGAAATAGCATTGTCAATAAAATGAGCCCAGATGGAATATTTTGTCTCATATTCAAGCAATTAAGGTGTGGAAAGACGTCATTTTGAAGACACACAATCTATCGGAAACGTTGTAACAGCCTCTTCAACAATTTCTTTAACCAATCAAATCTCGACTGCTTCAAAGCACCTGAAACCGGTAAGAAAATAGGTTAATCATTTGGTTGCAAAACCATTATTCCGGAATTGCCCATTTTAGAATATAAATGGGGTGAATTAATTGGTGTTATAGTTTGTCATGCAAAGTTTCGTTTGTCATTTAGAATATATCCATTTAGAAAATTTCTAAAACAGTTCAGCAGCTAACGGTGATAATTACCCGCTTTCAAAACATTTGTCTCTTTGCAATTCGAATGAAAATGTTACTTATTCTGTCTTCAAACTTTTGACTGGGTTCATTAGCGCCGCTTTGATACTTTGAAAACTGATAGTGGTGAAAGCAACCAGACAGGAGAGTAAAGCGGCAATTGCAAAAACCCACCATTTGATATCTGTCTGATAAGCAAAGTTTTTTAGCCAGCTATTCATCGCATACCAGGCAAGCGGAGAAGCTATGATAAACGCAAGAACTACCAGTTTGAGAAAATCGACCGACAAAAGCCCGACTATACTTCCGGTAGAAGCACCCATAACTTTTCGAACACCGATCTCTTTGGTACGCTGCATGGTACTATATGAAGCCAATCCAAGCAAACCCAAGCTAGAAATAAAAATGGCCAAAATGGAAAAATAAAAGAATAGCCTTTCAAAACGCTCGTCACTGCGGTATTGCCTGTCAAAAAATTCATCCATGAAAAAATAAGTGAACGGACGGTCTGGATTGTGAAGTTTCCATTGGTTTTCGATACTGGTAAGTGTATTTTTCAAATTACCACCACTAATCTTCACAGATAACTGATTGCCGTTCCACCAGTCAAGAAAGCGGAACGTAAGTGGGGTGATACTTTCCTGTAAGGATTTGAAATGAAAGTCTTTAACAACTCCTATTATAGTTCCCTCTCTCCCCCATTGTTTGTATTTTTTGCCAAGTGCCTGTTGCGGGGAATGAAAGCCTAGCATCCTTGCAGCAGCCTCGTTAATAACCAACGCTTTTGAACTATCTGAGCCAAAATTTTTTGAGAATGTTCTGCCTGCCACAACTTTCAAACCGAACTGCTCAATGAAATCAAAGTCCACACTGTAAACCTCCAGGTTACCGGTTTGCATGTTACCTTTTGCATTTTCGATTTCAGAATAAGCCTGATTACTCTTCGATCCAGGTACACGGCTGGAAGCAGTTGTTGATTTAATGCCGCTTATACCCAGTAATGATTCCTGAAATGTGTTACGTTCCGGCCTTGTTTGGGAAGAAATAACAAGCATTTGTTCTTTTGAAAAGCCAAGATCACGATTGCGCATAAAATCAAGTTGGCTGTATACAATGATCGTAGCAATGATCAGTGCAATAGAAATGGAAAACTGAGCAGTCACTAAACCCTTTCGCATGAAAATACCCTTTGCACTTGCCGAAAACCGTCCTTTTAGAACCGAAATTGGATCAAAAGAGGAAAGAACAAAGGCGGGATAAATCCCAGCTATGCAGCCAATAAGCACAGCACATGCAAAAAGTCCGCCTACAAATGGCATGCTATCCAAAATGCCAGTGCTTATGATTTTACCTGAAAGATCATTGAAAAATGGAATGGTGAGCGCCGAAAGTAGCACAGCGATTATAAAAGCAATCATACATAAAAGCACAGACTCGCAGATAAACTGCCTGGTCAACACCGACCGCGGCGCACCAACTGCTTTTCTGACACCTACTTCCCTTGCCCTTTCGACTGAGCGCGCAGTGGTGAGATTAACAAAATTAATACAGGCAATAAGAAGGATAAACAATGCAACGATTGAAAATATATTTACATTCTCTATGCTACCTGATTCTTCAGCCTCACGTGGGGAATCCAGATAAATGTCAAGCAGCGGTTCCATGATCAAGGACATCTGCATTTGTTGTTCAAGCATCATTTTACCGGCATGATTCTGCAAAAAAGTGGGGAATTTCGCTGAAAGCTTCTGCGGATCGATGCCGGGTTTAAGCAGTAAATATGTGACTGCTCCAAAGTCACCCCAATTCTGATCGACGCCTTTGTTGAAACGTTGTGTATAAGAGCTCATCGAAACGAACAGATCGCCCTTAATTTGAGAATTCTGCGGAATATCTCTCATTACCCCGGTCACAGTGGCAGCAATGCCATCTTCCCCCAAAAGCACGGTCTGGCCGATTGGATCACCATTACCAAAATATTTCCTGGCAGTTTTCTCGGTAAAAACTACATTCATTTGATCTTTTAAAGCAGTTTGCGGGTCTCCTTTGATCAATTGAAAATCAAAAACCTTGAAAAAGGTGCTATCTGCAAAAACAGTTTTTTCTTCCTTGAATTTAAGATCGCCTTTTCTTACCAGATAATTTCTGGTTGCAAGCCTTGTGAAAGCTTCGACTTCCGCGAATTCGCTTTTAATATTGGGAGCAAATGCCCACGAACTGATGCTGTAGTTGAGCGTTTCAGATGGCGTTTTTAAGTCTGTTGCCAATCTGTAAATGCGATCGGCTTTTTTGTGAAAGGCATCGTAAGTCAGCTCAAAGTGAACATACATAGCAATTAAGAAACAGGCAGACATTCCCACACTTAGGCCCATAACATTAATAAATGAAAAGGCTTTGTGTTTCCAAAGGTTTCTAAACGCGATCTTTAGGTTGATCTTTAACATGGCTTGTCCAAATAAGGTTGGCTTGGGATAACTCAGTTTTCTTCTTTTCATTGCAAATGGCCTGATCAAACTCAGAACGTCGATGATGTAGCGGAATCGGGCTGTTTTTTCGCCTCTGTATTTCAGACGTTCTTCAAACAATTCGTGCAGATCTCCTTCAATCTCTTCTATCAAATCTGATGTACAGAACAAATGCAGCAGTTTATTGGCCCACTTGGGAGGCTTTGTTTCAGGATGGCTGTTCATACTCCGGCAGGTTTAGGTATATTGTCCCACATTTGATTTCTAAGCTGACGAATGGTCTCCAAAGCCCTGATTCCAAGTGCGGTTACCGAAAATATCCTTTTTCTTCTGCCGCCACGTTCATTGGTAGCTCCGCCCATTTGCGAAGTAATAAAACCTTTTTCTTCCAAACGGTGCAGCGCTGCATGAACCGCCCCCAAATTGACAGCACGGCCCATCTGCTGTTCAATCTCATTTGTAACAGATGCACCATACGCATCGCCGGAAAGAATCGCTACTGCCAACAGTATAATCTCTTCGAATTCACCAAGATATGTCCCTTTCATTTTGCAGCCGACTACTGGGTGGTTGATTAATTTTCTTCAATATTATTCCTAATAAACAATGGTGGGCTTATTAGATCTGTAAATGTATAACAAATAGAATGCCAAGGTTTAAATATTGATTTAAACGCAGTTTAAAGGGGATAAACTAAACTTAACTGTCCGAAAGCGGACGTTTGTGTTCAAAACTGAACTGGCAGAAAGATCTCAGTATATAGAAAACCGAAGCACAGGATCAATGATAATAAAGGTTATTTTAATGGCAAAAGTTAGCCGTTGGCAACTTTGTTTTAATGTCCTCTATGTTTGACCCTTGAAAAAAGCGCAAAAATCAGCAATGTGATACCATCTGATTCTTGCCAGTTGCGTGGATCGTTGTACGTTATGACTGAGGGCAACACCGTTTTTGATTCGGAGTTTAGATTTAGGCAAAGCTTATGTATAAACTTAAAAATATGCTTTTGACGCTTATGCTCTAAGATTCAACACCTATTGCTACGTAAAAACAAACACGGGATAAGTCAGCAAGCCTTACATGAATCTTCTAGTGCTAATGCAATTGCCAGATGACAATATAATGCAGGGCGCGTCCTTTGCCGGGTCAAGGACGTTAGGCACGGTGTTATCGGAAAAGTTCACCAGCTCGCAGTAGACCCTGATTTTTCATTATGGGAGCAGTCTGATATTCCGCATAATGAAAAATAGATCCTGTAATTCACAATAAATCCGTAGTGAATCTTGGTATGCATCAGATCATTACAATGTTGGTGTTCAGTGATCGGCAGCGGATAGAATACATTATTGGTCTCATTGTTTTTATACCTTCCGAAGCTACACAGCGTGCAACGGCTAGTGAACCTGGGTAAGGGAACGTCATAGTAAAGGTATTAGACAGATCCACACCGCAATATACTATTAACGGGTTTTATGGCTGTGCATCCGGACCTAATATTTAATTTATGAAGACTTGGGTCAAACAGCTTTTCATCTGGGACGATTCAAATACAAGGTGATATGATAATTCAGAAGCGTCTGAAATTATTTATGACCATATATGAATTAAATTTACCTTTGGATAGCCATCTTGAATGCTCTGACAGGTTCCTATGAGCATGGGGTTAGATGAAGAGGGCAACGATTTGTAAGTGTTTACTGCCGAAACATGGGGTTTGCCTGCTTCTAATTGTCAGAGAGGTCGAACATTAGGTATCTGTTGCGTATTACTTGTAAGGAAATAGTCATGAGCTTTGGTGATAAACTTTTATTTTTTTTCAGTGCTCTCGGTGCATTTAATGGGTTACTGCTTAGCATTAACTTTTTCTTCTTTCCAGCAAAAAAACACCTTTCAAATTACCTGTTGGGTGCACTGTTATTGATGTTGAGCATCAGGATCGGAAAATCTGTTGCCTATTTTTTCGACTATAATTTGCCAAAAGCATATCTTCAGGTAGGATTAACCGCCTGTTTGCTTATTGGCCCGTTCTTGTACTATTATATCAAATCTGAAATCAAACAAATCAGAAAACTTCCGAAGGAATGGATATGGCAGGTGGCAGCTTGGTTAGCGATTATCATATTGGGAGGTTCCATGTATTCTTATGAGCGCTTTCCATGGCTATGGGGACACTACATTGTACCTATCATTTACCTGCAATGGGGTGTTTATATCGGCTTTTCGATTGCTTTGTTATTGCCTCTTTTGAAAAAGATGGTTCGAAAAGAAAGGTTGAGACCTTTTGAATACTCCCTACTTGTCGTTTGTGGTGGTGTATTTATTCTGTTTATCACATATGTATGGGCATATTTGAACTTTAACAAGGGAAGCTATATAATTGGGGCCATCTATTTTTCGCTGATCATCTATATAGTCATATCTGTCCTGCTTTACCGGAAGAAAACAAGTGATTTATCTTACTTTTCCGCACAGAAATACATCGACAAAAAACTTGATCCGCAGCAGGCTCAGCTTGCTGTGAGCAAATTGAAAAGCGTTATAGCGAACAAGGAACTGTTCAAAAACCCAAATCTAAAAATAAATGATCTTGCCAAAGAGATCAATGTTTCCGGACACGAGCTGTCCCAGCTCTTGAATGACAATATTGGTAAGGGCTTTAACTTGTTTGTCAATGAATACCGGATCAACGAAGCCTGCAAGATGCTATCGACACACCCCAATTTGACAATCGATGCTATCGGCGATGAGGTAGGGTTCAACGCCAAGTCCACCTTTTTCTCAACCTTCAAAAAAATCAAGGGCGTCAGTCCCAGTGTTTATAGAGCGTCAAACAGTACGGATTTATAAAATAGTACTGCTGAATCAGGATTGCTGCACCCTGATGTTTAAGGTATACGAGACATTTGAGAAGCGAAATGGAATAGTTTCATTTTGAAAATCAAAAATCACTTTAAATGAAAGGGACAGTATTATTTGTAATCTTGTTTGCCTGTTTTCAGGCATTTTGCCAAAACGCCCAGACCGAAAGGCAATTAATAGAAAACACCATAGAGCTGTATTTTGACGGTTGGGCAACAGGCGATACCGCTAAGCTGGGCAAAGCCATGCACGCTTCATGTTTTTTAAAAAATTACCGTGAGGGAAAGTTTACAAGCTTTTCAAAGAGTCAGTATCTGGCTTTATTCAAACCTCACGAGCGGCCCAAAAATTTGCGTACGAACATTGTTGCTTTGGATATCACCAATAATATGGGCAGCGCAAAGGTAGAAATCATCAATGAACGGGAGACATTCACTGATTACTTCAATGTAATGAAAACCGTCGAGGGCTGGGTGATTGCCGACAAAGTTTCCACCCGCACCCCCCATAAGACCACCGGAATTTTGCCTCAAAAAGAAACCGTTTTAGACGGTCTGAAACGCCCTTGGAGCATGGCTTTTCTTTCTGAGGATGAAGTGCTAATCTCAGAAAAAGAAGGCGATTTGATCAAATATAATTTTCCAAAAAAAGAGCGAATCAGCATTAAGGGCTTTCCGACCGATCTTGAAGACAGCCTGGATGGTTTTGGCGATAATACCGGCAAATTTGAAGTGTTAATCGATCCGGATTTTAAATCCAACAAATATATCTACTTGTCTTATGCTGCAAAAGCGGCTACTGGAAGAACCACAAAAATTGTCAGGGCAGTTCTGGAGCATGAATCATTGCAACAAATCAAGGTGCTGTTTGTTGCCGAACCTTTTACCGACCAGCGGGTCCATTATGGCGCAGGAATGCTTTTTGGTGTTGATGGCAAACTCTATTTCACAATCGGCGAAAGGATATTTACAGAAAAAGACGAACCTGATATTCCTATAGCGCAGAATGTAGAAGACAAGCGAGGGAAAATTTACCGCATAAATCCTGATGGCACCATTCCAAAAGACAATCCGGACTTTGGAAATAAGGCAATCCCCGGTTTATATGCAACCGGCATCAGGGCGGCCCAGGGTCTGACGCGTGACTTGCATACGGGCAAAATCTGGTTCAGCGAGCATGGTACGCACCAGGGCGATGAGATCAACCTACTGAAGGCTGGCGCCAATTACGGCTGGCCTATGAAAACAACTGGGAAATACCGTTACGCCGAGTTCACCCCAAAAGAAATTTCCGGAAACAGTTATACTGAGCCTGTCTGGTCGTGGTTACAAACGGTGGCACCGACCGGTCTGCATGTTTATTGGGGCACTGAGTTTGCAGCATGGAACCGAAATTTGCTTGTTGGCGGACTGTCCAGGGGCAGTGTATGGCGGCTGGTAATAGAAGGAGAAACCATCAAAAGTGCCGAAGAGCTATTTTCAGACGACCGGCTAAGAATACGCAAAGTAATTCAAAGCCCGATGGGTAAATTGTATCTGCTTTCAGATGAAGTGAATGGTAAATTAATAAGGGTAAAAAATACAGGTTCTTAAAGAGTCTGGATGGTATTCTGTAACTAGCCCACCTTGCATTTATTTAACAGAATGCCCATCTTCTGCGGCAATCTCCATAATTTATGTGCGATCTCAGGATAAATAAACCGTAGGCCAAAGCTAAGGGTACCTAAGAAGTCTTTTAAAAATCAGAAGTTACAAAACGAGCAGGATTCCGTAGGTTTGCTGCCCGTTTTTTGTATTTTGATGTTGATCTAGAAGTAACACATCGATTTTAGCTCCGTAAAAAATAGCGCGCTGGGTTTTTATTTGGACATCTACGATCTTCTAAACCCCAAAGACAATTTGCATCACAAGATCTGGGAACTATTAAATTCACATTTATCTGAAAGGAGCCTGCTGAAAAATATTGTTTAAATGATGACATACTAAATATACCATAGTATGTTTCCCCATAAGTGCCGGAAATTTTGGAATGTTGAAGTGGCCTGATATGCAGCAATCGCCTGCCCTTCCGGAACATGTTAACCCAGTGAAAATTAAAAACGGAACGTACCGGAGCATGCTGACCCCTCTTAAGCATATATTCAAATCGTGTAACGGAGCATCCCGCTCTTAACATAGGCTGACATGTTTGAAAAGTTACCCCGGATCTCTTGTATTAAGCAGAAAAAAAATGCTTTTATTGTCAGGCTCGGTAGCATATTTACACAAAGGCCAATCCGTAGAAAGATGATTAATTTTTACTCACATTGACAACGGTTGTTGCTTTGAAGGGTTTATATCGGTTTGAGAACATTTTATCTCGTCTGATTTGTTTAACTTTACTCGTAATTTTCTTCAACAGAATGACTGATAGCGAGCAAATAATTTTTTTGGTAGACGATGATGAGGACGACCGGATGCTTATCGGAGAGGCCATCGTTGAGATGATGCATAATGTCAGGGTAATTGAATTTAATAATGGGATTGACTTTTTGGATAGCATTTTAGCGCAACCGCATTTAAAACAGCCGCTTATATTAATGGACATAAACATGCCCCGTATGAGCGGGCTTGAAGTGATCAGCGCGATGCAGTCAGATCCTCAATGCAGACTTTATCCAGTCGTGGCAATATCAACTGCCCAAGATGCAGCACAGATTGAAAAAGTGATTGCAAGTGGCGCTTTACAGTATTATACCAAGCCACATAGCTTCGATCAGATCGGGCAGCTGGTTGGCAATATCAAAGATTTTTATTACAGCCATTACGGCTTCTAGTACACTACGTATAAATATTGAACTCGGGCGCTTGTCTCAGGGGAAGCACTATGATTACCGTTGTCCCCTCTCCTATTATTGACTTTGCTTTAATGGTACCATAATGGTGTGAAATAATCTGTCTGCACAAAGCCAGTCCAAGCCCTGGTCCGCCGGAGCCTGCGTTTAGTTTGTTCAGAAGACCAAAGACATAGTCTTCGAACCTTGAGTCAAAACCGGTGCCATTGTCGTTGAACTCTATTTTAATATGGTCGGTATACCGGTATTTTGATAAATGATTCTGGTAAGCATTCTCCTCAGTCACTACAGCGCTTACAGCAATACGTAAAGCACGGTTTGGGTCCTTATTCTGTGCTGCATTCTTTAACAGTTCAAAGAATACCCTTTTAATCTGTGCGGCCCTTCCTTCAAATTCAGGAATATCACCCAGTATGAGTTCAATCCCATCGTATTTATTTTCTTTTATTAGCTGGGTATTGGCCTGGCTGATAAGATCAGCTGTCTTAATCAGGGTTACAGCGCCTTCGTCGCTACTGATCTGCACAAAATCCAGCAAGGAACCCATCAAAAATTTCAACCGCTGGATAGACTTGCTTATCACTGTTAAATGCCTTATCTCATTTGCATTTTGCGGATTACCCGAGGTACGTAAATAGCTATCAAAAAAGAGGCTGATTTTCCGTATGGGCTCCTGCACATCGTGCATGAATACCTTGCCCATTTGCAGGTATTCTTCGCTGCGCCTTTGAAGAATAGATATTTTCCGGTCCAGCTCGAATTGATTTAATTCAAGCTGCTCTCTAAGCTGAATTAACAGTTTATTTTCCTGCAGCGCTTTTTGCTGTGCCCGGTTGATCTCAAGCAGCTGCTGTTCATATTTTTGTCTTTCCCATATAGGTGAGAAAACACATACATAACCCGGCTGAGCACTTTCAGAGGTTAATTTCGCATTGACCATCATCGGCACCGGCCTACCACTTTCCGATCTTAACGTTAAAAATATTTCACTTACCTGCTCATTTAATTTCAGTAGCGGAAAAAAATGGGTCTGGTAAAAAATCCGGCTTGATAGTGTCAGCATTATTTCTACGCTTTGACCCAAAAGGTCTTCACGCTTGTAACCCAGCACGGTACATACCATATGATTTGCATAGGTAATGGTCCCGTTCTCATTGAAAACGATGCAGCCGCAAGGCAACTGCTCTAATATACTTTCTGCCTGGATCAATGACGAGTAGGTTAGGTCAAAAACTCTTTAATAAGTTTTATAGTTTCCTCTGGCGCGCTCAAATGCGGGCAGTGCCCAGTGGCTTGCATCAACCTGTAAACGCTGGTTGCCATATGGCGGTGCAGGAACTGCCCCACTTGAACAGGCGCAATGATATCTTGTGAGCACTGTAAGATCAAAGCAGGGTGCTTTACTTTATCCAGATCCTTTCTATTATCTGATAAAAAAGTAACCTTGGCAAACTGTCTGGCAATGACTGGGTCAGTCGAGCAGAAACTCTCGGTCAGCTCAGCACCAAGCTCAGGGCGCTCGTCATTTTTCATAATGGCAGGAGCAAGAAAATTGGCCCATCCGATGTAATTGCTTTCCATCGTCAGCAGAAGCTCTTCAATATCAGTCTGTTGGAAGCCCCCGGTGTATTGCTTGTCGTCAATATACCTGGCCGACGGTCCGACCAGCACCAAACTCTCAAAAAATTCAGGCTCCTTGATCGAAGCGAGCAAACCCACCATACCACTAACAGAATGTCCCACAAAAACACTGTTTTTTAAATCGAGCTGATGACAAATATCGAGTACATCCTGGGCATAACCGTTCAAACTGCTGTAACGTTCTGAATTATAAGCTGTAACATCCGAATTTCCACTTCCAACATAATCAAAAAGAATAATTTTATACTCCTTCTCAAATGCAGGCCAAATGTAACGCCACATGTGCTGGCCGCACCCAAATCCATGGGCAAAGATCATAGGCTGCGAGCCTTCTCCAAAAACTTTTACGTTATTTCGCTTTACTATGTCCATAAATATACTAAAACCCAAAGGTAAACCTATTATACGACTGCCGACTACGGGACGGCTGTATTTCTTTGTCTTTGGACCGAGAAGATGGCTCTGAATCTTTTTACAATTTAAAAACAGCGTCTCTCCTTGAAAAATGGCAGGCAGGAAGAATCAGAAAGAGCTATAAACTGGCGTTATTGCTCTGAGACTTGTCTGATGGTTGTTTGTCATGCAGCAGATTCCTTTGATATTACGATAAACCGATTTTATAACAGTCCCATCTGTAAACAATTACACGGTGACAAGTATTATTCGTCAGCGTTCCATTAAGATTTATCACAGTGCTTCACAGTTTGATCTGGCTTTCGAGTCATTTTAAGTATATTAGTAATATCTTTCAAATATTCTAACACCAATATTAAGATCAATAATACCAATGAACAGCAAAAGTTATGCATGCCCATACCAGGTCTAAATACACATGACAATTGCTGCAAATTTTCCTTGCTGGCAGTGATTGAATTGGTCATATCTCTCAGCCGATTTGAAGATTCATACGACCGCGCCGATCCACTGACACCACATTCAGCGCATTCAGCTTTTCACTGATCTTGAATTTACGGTTAGTGTAGAAAAATATAATCTCTTTTAAAGCGTGCGCAGTATCCGTTTCGCATCGGAGAAAAACATTTTCAGCCAGTGCATACAAAAGAAACAGCATAACTAAAGTGGAAGTATAGATACCCAGTGCCGCGGCCAGTACCACCGCTCAGGTGAATTTAACAAATGCACAGCAGCCGCAACTTGAAATAATGACTTTATGAAATGTTGTAGTTTAAGTAATAACCCTGGGTGAGGTATTATTTTGGGAAGCAACCACCGCAAGTGCATACCATATTTTTAAGCATGCCCTCCGGCAGAAATTTAGCTTTTCTGATGATTGGGAGCAGCCGTAGAAATATACTTGGCATTGATAAGCAATATTAGCATTCTGTTCGCCTTCGCATCTTCATAATTGCTTCTTATCAGCGATTTTATTGTCTGATTACTTAACTTGACAGATACCATTTCAAGTATTTGAAACGATGCCATTTCAATACATTCGATACAATTCAGATAAAACAAGACCGACATGTCTCTTAATTGTGGATTGCCACTGTGTAATTTAATACCGCTAAAAGAATCTTCAATCATTCCTGTTAGTCCACGGAAGGGAACCTTGGAAAAGATGATGGGTAAACTTTGGTAGATCTGATCCATTCTGGCAATCTGCTGTTTTACATCCTGAATGGTCTTATCAATAGCTTCTCTTAAATCCGAAAAATGTGCATTTTCCAGTAGCTGAGGTAATTGGGATAGTTGCAATGTTTTTGCAGTATAAATCTGGTTCAGATGATGCATGAAGAACTTTTCAAGATCATCCGTGCCAACATTGATAACATTTGATTCTTTCATAGGGTCTATTATAATAGATATCTCTCTACCGTCAGTAGCAGACTCAGCATGTTATAGGGTTTAGCCAGATACGTATTGGCATTGCATTGTTTGGCAATTTCAGCAATATTAAGCTCTGCCGAGACTAAAATTGTGGGTATGCCAGTGGTATCCGTATTTTCTTTTAATTCTCTGCAAATATCCGCTCCCGATTTGGGTGAACCCTTTAATCTTACATCGAGCAAAGCAAGGTCCGGACACAGCTCTTGTATTTCTTTGTTTTCGAGCGATATATTAGAAAAGACTACATCATATCCCGAATTACGAAAAACAATTTTCAAAAGCTCTATCATGTCTTCATCATCTTCTACTATTAATATTCTCTTCATGGCATGATCTGCTGGACGGTGCCCGCCCCGGATACAATTCCCGTGCCAAAAGTGGAAAGTTATGGCCATCACAAGACTGCCCAATCAAATCAGTTCGATAGCGATTTACCCAATAAAAGACTGCTGCTATAAATGTTAAACCGTCAAGCAACTAACCGGCCCACAAAGTTTATCAACGGTCTTTTTAAGGACTACTGTTCAACCCCTTTCATGCCAAGTACCTTAATCGAGTTTAAGCTAGATTTAGATCCTCCCTGGAATTAATCCGGTTGACATATATGCACTTTTCGTTTAATGTCTGTATTCCCCTTTCAAACCCGCATCATCTGATGCCCCAAGTGCCAACGCGCCCCAATCAAGATCATCTCTTCCTTTTGCAATTGCAGACACAAAGCGATTTTTCACTAAATCTGCAATAGGCATGGATACACCTGAATCTGATGCTGTTTTCAGGGTCAGATTAATGTCTTTTAAGCCAAGAGGCAGCCCGAATGCCACGGGTTCATAAGTGTGGTGTGCCACAGTCAGACCATAATTTCGGAAAACTGGGGCAGCAAATAAGGTCTGAGTAAGCATATCATAAATACTCTGACGCGAAATTCCATTCTTTTCTGCCATCGTAAAAGCCTCTGCCATCATTTCGATGCTCGCTGCGATCATAAAATTTCCTGCCAGTTTTACAACATTGGCAGCTCCAGGATCATCTCCAAAATCATAGATACCTTTGACGAAAGTCTGAAGAATAGGTTTGACCAGATCCTTGGCAACTTGATTACCTGAAATACTGATATTACCTATCCCAGCTTTAACTGCTTCCGGGCGTGCAAAAATAGGAGCTGCAACGTAGCTTGCTCCACTGTTTTCATGTATTTTGCTTAATCGCCGTGAAGTTTCAGGCGAAATAGTACTCATAGAAATGTGCACACCATTTTCACCTAATTTCTCGATCAGTTCGATCGAGAAGATTTCTTCCACTGCGGCATCATCAGCCAATACAGAAATCACGATTCCTCCGGCTGTAACCGCGTCAATCGGATCAGTTACGGACTTGGCGCCCAGGTCAACCAGTGGTTTGGCCTTTGCGGCGGTCCTGTTCCAGACTGTAAGTTCAAATCCGGAATTGATCAGACTTTCGGCAATGGATGTCCCCAGATTACCAAGGCCAAGAAAAGCTATTTTTTGCGGCATGATTTTTAAAGATTTATCCAAAACATAAGCGCTTTTGGAGGTGGTTTAGTAAAGTTCAGAACTTAGATAACACCAGAATTTTAATTCACAAATGCCTTATTTCCGCCTATCGAAACAGTTCCAAGCGGTGATAAATCAAAGGCACAGTGATTGATTCACTTCTAAGATACTCATAATAAAAAAATTAGTCACAAAATCACATATCTGAAAGCGCATGTTGCACAGCCGAGACGAGCTCCGAAGGCAGTTGATTACAATCCTTTGTATGAAGTATATTTTGCACCGAGCTTGACTCGCGAATGTAGATGGCTTGGTCAGAATCAAAGGAAAGATAACCCTGCTGAAAAAACCGGACTTCTTTAAAGTTACTGGAATCCAATGCTAAAAATGTCAGCTCAGTAATGCTCAACTTATCATTTTCGAATAACAGCCACTTATAGATATCAGATTTTGTCGCTTCAGGCGGCAGATCCGTTCGTTTTATTTCCAAGATATAAATTTCGGTATTTTCGAACAGGTAAAGGCATTCAAATGATAGAGACACTTATGACCAAGTTTAATTTGAGATCGCAAATTAATAAAGCATACCGGAAATAAAAATCTCTCATTTTTTGATCATATGAGGTGGCATTCTGTCCATATGTTTATTACCAGGTAATTGTCAGAAGCAAAACTTAAATTTCAAAAGCAACTAAATTCCGAGTGTGCACCAGTGCAAAGCAGCGCCTGAACAACAATTGGACTACTTTAAACTCATTACGCGAAAGTATTTTTCTGGAAACCTTAGGCTATGAATGGATGCACAGGACAAGATAAATTGCAGAACTTGGCCCTGAAATTTATGCTGACGGGCAAATGCTGAAAAATTCAATTATACATTCCATTGAGAACATGTCTGTCAGCGCATGTGTTGAGCCTGCTGGTAAGATCTGTGATCTGGTTGAAAAAGTTAAATATGAACTTGGGTTTTTAAAATAATGATGGCAGAGTAGTAGGAGAGCGGTTCGGCCAATGACTGGATTACCCATTGTATAAGCTGGTCTTTATCCAGACAGATCGGGTGTTGTTGCAGTCTAGTCTGAATGTTTACCTTTGCAATGAATGCCGCCCGAACCGATTATGAACAAATACAACCCAAGCCTTGGCTTGCTCATTGCCACTTTGTTGACTACTGCTCTTTTACCAGTCAGGCTTTCAGAAGGCCAGGGAAAGGATCTTTACAATTTAACCGGATCCGAACTTGTGATCTGGCTCATGTGCTTTACTTGCTGGTGCGCCACTTACTTCATACAATTGCAGCTTAAACTCCGCAAATGGCAAAAGATTGCGCTTTCTCTTGTCTTATGTGCTGTACTGTCAAACTTATTTTACTACTCATCCAATCCCTTCTTTGAGGATTATCCGCTAACCCCCATGCGGTTGTACCCACTGGCTTTTGCAACGCTGCGTCTTTCGCTCCGTGGACTATTGATGGGCCTGATTATCGTCCCTATCGCTTTTCTATTTGAAAACGAACGGCAATTGCACAAAGCAGAACTTGATGCTGAAAGACACCGAATAAAAGTCTCACAGGAGCAAAACAGGTTACTTGAATCAATAGTCAGCGAGCGTACCAAGACACTTGAAAATACACTTTCCGCACTGAGAGAATCTGAAAGTAAACTCGATAATCAAGTATATATGCTTTCCCGTTTGGTAGCTTCTGTGACCCACGATGTAAGTTCCCCTTTAAAATATGTTATTATAGTCGCCAATAAAATAAATCAATTTTTAGAAACGGGGCGGTCCAGTGAAGCAGGTCAGTACAGTCGGGAGCTTCACAAAACATTGATCAGCATGTCCGCATTTATGAATAATCTCCTTGAATTCACCAAAACCCAGGTCAGAAACGAATCCATCCAGATAACAAAGGTTAAGCTGCAGACACTGATCAGTGAAAAAGTCAGGTTGTTTGATGGGATAATCAGTCAGAAAAATAACCAGCTTTTTGTCGACATTGACAACGATTTGATCATCTACACCAACTATAATCTCTTTGCGGTAATCCTTCATAACCTTCTTGACAACGCTACCAGGTATACAGAAGATGGAACTATTTCAATAAAAATGGAAACGACAGGCGCCAAACTTGTTCTGTTCATTGAAAATAGTGTCAATACGATTCCTGAGACCATTTTTAACAATTTAGAAAACAGTGCCAACTTACAATATTGGCAGAAAAAACCAGACCCTAATGAAAACCAGGGCATCGGCCTTATCTTGGTCAGAAACATTTGTGCTTTGCTTGATATCGATTTTTTAATTGAGCTCAAATCTGGTGTGGCAGCCGCTCGGTTAATTTTCAATGAGCCGAAGAATTCGGTTGTCTAACTATAGATGATTGAGTTGCCGTTTTATACAAAATCGACAATGTCATATTTGTAAAGGCTGTGCTCAAACCTGGAATCGTGCCAATTAACAACCTATCCTTCTCTTGGATCTGGCCCAGAAAAAACAAAATAATCTCAAGTATTATTTAGACGTATCCACGTTACCGTCAGCATCCTGGCGCCTTCCATATTATGAAAACAAACTCTCAAAGATTAGCATTTTTTGCTTCAAACGCCACCTTAAACATTTCTATGCTTATTGTAGTCATATGACTATTCTCTAAGATTAGACCAATCACTAAGTTTGTCAGAAGGGATTCAATAGAAACAGGCTTTATCCTGACTTTGAAGATTGTCAGGAGATTTATTTTAAGCTGCAATTCCTTACCGGCTGGTGTTACAGCGGGCCAGGAATTTATTCCGTTTTTAGTCAAAATCTGACGGTTTATTTAACGGACACTTGAATTTGTTGAAAGTAAAAAATTGCCCTGTTATGTTTACACTACTCAACGACACTATGAAACAAGCTTTGATACAGTTCAACAAAGCAGATCAATTCCTCTTCGATTGCTTTTCGTTGCAACAAAGGCCCCTGGCAAGCGGCGATGCGGTTCAGGTACGCTTCTATTTCAAAATTCTCTTTTTTGATCCAAATACCTAGCCAAATTAAAAGGCTTAATCATTTCTATGCACATTCATAGCACTTTCGACGGCCGTTAAAAACGATAAATCCATAGCAATTAAAAGGTATAGAGGCAGTCTCCAATTTTGCTTGTTAGTGATAGGGATCAAAGCAACCTAGCAATGCTTAGAATATAGGCATGCGCCAGGTCCGCAACTTATACAACGCCTTCTTAACCTTTGGACCGGCATTATTGAGATAATTCTACGGCAAACCCTGGTTTGACCGCGGTGATATATACTAATTCTTTCCACTTTTTAATTTCAAACATATGAAAAAACATTTCCACCAAAGAAATAGTCTGTTGCTAGGACTGGCTTTACTTTTCTCCATCCTGTCGAGCCATACCTTTGCCCTGCATCACATCGATGACCAGGTCAAGGGCAAAAGGCATATTTTAGAGGCGTTAAAAAATGCACAAACAGGAACACTGCATTTTATTTCACATGGCAGAGCGGGACAATTACTTGTTGACGGCCAATGGCTCGATGCATCAAAACTGGCAGTGCTACTCGGAGAGAAAATTAAAAAAGACCCAGCGATCAGACACATAAACATTTATGGATGTGAGTACGGAAAAGGTTCCGAAGGGCAGGCGGCAGTTGCCTATTTACAGAAGACATTAAAAGTTGGTATTGCAGCCTCGGACAACATGACAGGCCAGGGTGGTGACTGGAGGCTGGAAGTAGGCTCACCGGGTTCACATCCTTTGACGCCTGTTCATTACCCATTCAATTTACAGTCCGATACTGATTTTGATCATGACGGGATCACAGATACGCTGGATTTGGATGATGATAATGATGGTATTCTTGATAGTGAAGAATCGGTGGTACCTGCTCTGGTTTGCACTCTTCATTATCCCAACACTGCTACAACTGATATAACTGCCTCGCCCACCGCTTTTCCCACAGGAAGAGAGCTGGTTAATACCTATGACAACCAACTGACAACCTTCGGCGGCAGCTCAACGGCCAGTCTGCTCGGGACGGTGACCTATATGTACAATACACCGCTTAGTCAGGTTACAGAATTTCAGTTTTTTTCCAATGGAGGAAGTGTGCTGACTGATGGACAGGTAACAAACATTGCTTCTGTTAAATTTTACAACAGCGCAAATCAATTGCTTTACCAGGCAGATAATGTGGTAATTCCACAGGCCAGCGTCTCAACCCCATATGTTCTTACATTTCCAACACCATTACAAGATGTCGCCTCATTTACCCTGACTGACTTATCGGACCAGACGCATGGCGGTTCCAGTGAAGCGATCTGGAAAGAGGTAAATGTTAAAACGTGTGTAATGTCGGATGCTGATATTGATACCGACAATGATGGCATTGTTAACAGGCTTGATCTGGATAGTGACGCAGATGGTTGCCCGGATTCACAGGAAGCTGCGGTGGTGTCAAGTTTTCCAAGGATCCCTTACGCGAGCACTACGGTGACCAACACGGGCGGAACCCAGCCTGCGGTATTATCACAAATTAACCTGGGTACTTTTCAGGACAAGAACAGCAACGGATTTGATGACAGACTCGAGACTACCACAGCTGGCTTGTATGCAGGAACCTATACGTACCTGAAGGCCATAGATAATTCGGACGCATCCTGTATAAATGTTCTTGATACTGATGCAGATGGTGTAGCCGATACGGTCGATCTGGATGACGACAATGATGGCGTACTGGACACAGCAGAATCCGCAGCGCCTTCTTGCAGTCTTCAGTATCCCAACAGTGCCTCAGCCAGCATTATTTCTCCGGCTAATGCTTTTCCGGCAGGAAGAGAGCTTATCAATACCTATGACAATAAACTGACAACTTTTGGCGGTTCGCCACAGAATACGGCCAGTCTGATCGGCACGATTACTTATTTGTACAATACGACACTAGATCAAGTAACTGAATTTCAGTTTTTTTCCAACGGCGGAAGCGTGTTGACTGATGGGCAGGTGACCAATATTGCATCGGTCAAATTTTATAATACTGCAAACCAATTGCTGCATCAGGCCGATAATGTAGTTATCCCACAGGCCAGTGTATCTACTCCTTATATTCTTTCATTCCCTACCCCGTTACAGGGCGTTTCCTACTTTACACTGACAGACTTAACCGATCAAACGCACGGCGGCTCTAGTGAAGCCATCTGGAAAGATGTAAACCTTAAAAGCTGCCCGCTTTCTGCGGATCTGGATACCGATCAGGACGGAATTGTCAACCGGCTTGATCTGGACAGCGATGGTGATGGATGCCCTGATTCCCAGGAAGCAGCTGTGGTGGCAAGCTTTGCCAGTATTCAGTTCGCAAATAGCAACGTAAACAATGCCGGTGGTGAATCTGCCGCTCTATCTTCACAGGTTGCCATAACTACCTTCATGGACCTGAATGGCAATGGCTTCGATGACCGTTTTGAAACTGCTACCGCTGGCGTCTATGCCGGCACTTATACATATAGCAAAGCACTCGACAATGCAACCACAGCTTGTACGCCTTTACCGGTAACACTGATCTCCTTTACTGCTAAGACCAGTCCTGAAGGAAACTTGCTGTTGTGGGAAACGGCTCAGGAAAAAGATTTTGACAGCTTCAGCATTGAAAGATCTTTTGATATGGCCGCAGTCTTTACAAACATTGGCAGTGTCAAAGGTGGTTTGAATCAGTACAAATTTACGGATGCAATTGCTAGCAAGGGGCACAACTATTACCGTCTTAAAATGATTGATCTGGATGGAAGCTCAACTTACTCTAGAATAGTGCATGTTTACCAGCCTTTCGGCGAGAATGAACATACAATCTTTCCTAACCCCGGCATTAAACATACGGTGTTTATTTTCAACTATTTCACAGTTGAATCCGTAAAAGTTTATGATATAAACGGAAATACCGTGAAGGTAAAAACCACCCGGCTTACCGACCGGTACCAGTTTGATATTGATCCAAAAGCATCGCCAGGCATTTACATTCTGCAATACCGTGTTGGACCAGAACTGATACGCAGGAAGTTCAGCCTAAACTAGGGGTAGCAAAGTCATTAACTCTAAAAAGCGGAGCGGATAATACACCTGCTCCGTTTTTTAGAATTAACACAACGACAGACTGGCTTAATGCCCATCAAGGCTGGTAACGGTCCACTATTCTGACTAGATCTACAATGTTTTCGACAGCTAGTTTCTGAAAGATTCTTGTTTTTTGAGTGCTAACAGTTGAAAACTTCAGGTTCAGCTCATCTGCAATTTCCTTGGTCCACTTACCTGCAAGCAAAAGTGCAAGAACCTGCTTTTCACGGACTGATAGAGATTCCAACGGATTTTTCTGAGGATTCCCATTGAGGATATCTTTAAACATCTTTTGTTGGACCAGCCCGCTGACATATTGTCTATCTTCCATTACAGTAAGAATCGCGCTCTGGGTTTGTTGATCGCTGCTGGCTTTATGCAGAAATCCATTAACTCCGGCCGCAAGATAAAGCGGAGCGAAAAGCAGCTCATCTCTGCCGGTACAAACCAGAATACGCGCACCAGGCTGCTGCTTGCGAAGGGCTTCTATCATTGCTGTGCCCAGACCACCCGGAATTCCCAGATCAAGAATGATCAGGTCCATGTAGTTGTCTTCCAGCTGCCTAATCGCTTCTGTAAAAGAATCTGCAATATGCACCCTAGGCGCTTTGATTACTTTTTCTACCTGAATCTGTATCCCCAAACAAGTCATTCGATGATCATCGACGATCAATATTTTATTCATAATCGGCAGCTCTCACCATCACGTTAAGCATCTAATCTCAGCAGAATTAACCCAAAACACCTTGTTAGAATGTGTTAATTCAAGCATCTCTCCTTTTGTAAGAGTCACACATATTCCTCATTTATCGCAATATTCAAAGATTTGAAACAGCCGCAAGATGCCCATTTATATGATCAAAATTCTATAATGATTCGGTATCATTTATAAAAACCAACGATATTTAACAGCGGTTTCGTTCCTCACTTTACAACTATAAGTTGTAGAATTTTAACGACAAGCACCTGTCCAGATCTTAAAAATGGTCTACGAGCTTTATTACACTTTTATAGCTGACGAAAACATGTCCGTTCATTTTTTAAATACCCAATCCACTACTACAATCATTATAGAAAATTACTGTGGAATCCCTGTTGCCCGCCACAATGTTTTGTGCGCGCGTTTGTCAGCCGTTTGCCGGAGAATGTCAATTACAGAATCATGTTTCAGACAATCGCCGGAATAGTGTGCACCGATCGACTCAGGCAAGCAATCAGACTTTTAGACCTTGTCATCCTTGATATTCATATGCCGTGTAGAAACCGCCTTGATACGGCCCAAATCAATAAGCCGAAAATTCCCCTTTATAGAAATAATCACTATGTCAACAAGCGGCGATAACGAAGGAACCAAAATGATTCTAGATACAGGCGCAGAATCGTTCCTGTTGAAGAATAAAAATAGCACTCAGGAGCTTTTACCCATTACTAGCTTGCTGCTAATCTGACGTGGCTTTTATCTAATTCAGACGAACCGAATCAGGAATCGCCTCTTGCCTGGTCAAAATCTCTAATAAATGATTAAAACGCCTTCTGGCGACTGGAAGTTGATCGCCGTTAGTCAAAATAACGCGGTCAGAACCAATAAATTCAACCAAGTAATCAGGATTTACACTATAAGATCGGTGTATGCGAAGAAAGGAGCATCCTAGGATTGTAAGCGCGTGCTTTATCGTATTTGAGAAAAGATAGCATTTGCCATCTAGCGTATGAATATAGGTATAATTTCCATATCCTCTCATGAACAGTATCTCACCAGCAGTGATATGAATTGTACTTTTTTTATGATGTATACGGATTACCTTTTCGTTAGGCGTTGTAATATTTTGAGTTGTAAGCATTAAGAATATTCTTTTATATAAGAGCATAGTCAACATCGTTTTTAATCTGCTTCTACGGATGAATTAGCTAACCCGAAGATAGTTCGCATCGTAAAAACTATTCAAAAAATATGACAAAAAGCCCTATTCCACCGCTGAATGATAATTTAAAGAAAAGTGCAACATATTCTTGCCTGACCGAATCTTAACTATATATTTAATAATGATTACATTTTATTGGATATACTTCTTCACAATAATTTAAATATAGCTATCCATCAAACCAGCATACTGCCAGGCAAACAATACACTTTTATCTAAATTGACATATACGACTCAAACCGGAAAATCGATTAACTTCACCTAGATTTGGCAGATTCCCATCAGATCTTCCCCTGAAAACATATTCACATCGGCTTATTACTTGTGTTTGCCACCTAACTTTTTTATCATTTTTATCTGATCATATTGTATTTTAACTCTTGTTTTTTTTATTTCATCTCTTTATACAAAAAATAAGATTGATTAAGCCATGTGTATAAATGCACAAAAAAATTTATCAAAAGCCAGTAAGATTTTATCTCAGATCAGTGGCATCATCAAATCATCCAGGAGTATCCATCTTTAAGATCTATCTACCAAGAGATTGATTGTAGATTCCTAGGCAGGGTTCAATGAAAGCGAAGAAACACGAAACAGCCTTGCATCATCGAAGCAAAAATATTCTGAAAATGAGCCTTGTATAAATCAAGATGCCTATCTTACTGTTCTTGTTAGTTCATTAATGATCAGAATCAGTTCTTTCACGTCAACTGGTTTAACAAGATGACTATCAAAGCCTGCATTCTGGGCTAGTTGCCTGTCTTGCTGCTGACCATAACCTGTCAGGGCAATCAGCGGAATCGTTTTTCCCCAGGGCTGTTGCCGGATCATTTTTGCTGTTTGATAGCCATCCATTCCTGGCATGCCTATGTCACACAAGATTACCGCCGGCTTAATTGTTTCGGCTGCTTCTATCCCTTCTAAGCCACTTTTGCGACTCTCCACTTCAAATCCTTTTAATCGCAAAAGCAGGGTAACCAGTATCGTTGCATCGATGTTATCATCAATAACCAAAACGCGCTGACCGCGCGGCGGCTGACCAACGCTCAGCCCCCTCATACCTTTTGCATTAGAAGGTTTGTCTGCTATTGGCAAGTAGATCAAAAATTCGCTGCCCTGGCCTAGTCCGTTGCTTGTGGCCTGAACATATCCACCATGCATCTTGACCAGGCGCTGCACCAGTGTAAGACCGATGCCCAACCCTCCTTGCGCGCGGGCCAAAGAATTGTCTGCTTGCACGAAAAGATCAAAAATTGAGCTCAGTTGCTCTGTTGTAAGTCCGATTCCATTGTCGGCAACCCGGATCAGTGCATGGCCGTCCTGCTGTTTTAAACTTACCCAAACCTGTCCCTTTTCTCCTGTGTAGCGAAGGCCGTTTGTTAATAGATTGGTGACCACCTGACTTAACCGTGTGCTATCACCTTGTACGTAAAGACGCTCACTCAAGGCTGTAAAATACAGTTGCTTGCCTGCCGCAGCATACTGGCCGCCGATTGCAGCGACCACGTCAGCTATAAGCGTCCCCAATTCAATATGCTCCTTTTTAAGCTCAATTTTATTTTGGGTAATACGGCTTACATCAAGCAAATCATCCACCAGTCGCACCAGATGATCTACCTGACGCTCCATCAATGTCACAGTTTGCTCCACAGGCGAATCTGGCTCCAAACCCATTAGAGAAAGTATCGACAACCCATTTCTAATGGTAGCCATAGGGTTTCTCAGTTCGTGGGCTAACATGGCCAAAAATTCATCTTTGCGCCGGTCAGCTTGCTGCAGGGCATGTTCAGCTGATTTTAGCTGGTCTATATCTGTAATGATGGTTACTTGCCCGGTAACCTTACCATCGCTATTTGTCAATGGCACTGCTGCTACATGGGTCCATATCGCATTACCATCGTCAAGGGTGTAGTGCATTTCGATGGGTGGAAGCACCAGCTCTCCACGCAGCGCGCGGGCACCAGGGTAATCGCTCCTTTGAAGCCGGCTACCATCTGCATTATACGCAAGCCAACGATCATAACGGGCTTCGTCTCTTGAGGGCATAAGTCCTGTAGGCATATAGCGATCCATCGCCTCATTGGCAATAACAACCCTTCCATCATGGTCGAATTCTCCAACCGCAACTGGCAAACTTTGGAATATGGCAGACAGACGGGTCTGGCTTGCCAACAGGGTTTGCTGAGCACTCTTTCTTTCCATGATGTCGTTAAACAAAACCGCAACCCGGTTCTGGCCAGCCGGGCCAATTGAGAAAGCATAAACATCATAGAAGTACCCCAGTGCAGCCGCCTCATGCTCAAAACGTGCCGACTCGCCAGTTTTGGCAATACGGCCGTAGGTTTCATACCAGAACTCTTCATGGGCTGGAGCCAGCTCACGCATTGTTTTACCGACCACATCAACAAGCCCGGTCTGGCGGATAAGTGCAGGGTTCGCTTGCAAAACAAGATAATCAGTCGCCTTGCCATGCTGGTCAAAGAATACTTCGATAATACAAAAACCTTGGTCGATGGAATCGAACAGGATTTGGTATTGCAGTTCAGATTCGCGCTGGGCCTGCTGGGAATGTTTGATGCCCGTTATATCACTGGCAGTTCCAAACCATCCCACAATCTGACCGTTTTTGTCAAACTTCGGGATAGCTCGGGAGAATATCCAGCCTATCTCTCCTGTAGGCAATATAATGCGGTGCTCTAACTCAAATGGGGCACGCGCGGCAACTGCGTTATCAATTGCTTGTTGCACAAATGGCTGATCTTCTAAGGGAATGTACTGCTGCAACCAGCTGGAATTCTTTGTTGCTGTATCAAAAAGAAAAGACTTGCCTACCAACTGATGCATCTGCTGCCAATCAGGGCTCATCTGATAGACAGCATCCGAGGTCGAGGTGACAAAAGCACGAAAACGCTCTTCGGACGCGTTAAGATCCTGCTCAGCCTGACGGCGCGCGGTAATATCGAACATAACCCCACTCATGATCAAAGGCTGGTCATTTAATTTCTCCATTACACGCCCGTAGCCACTCATCCACCGGGTTGAACCATCTTGTAGAACGGCACAAAACTCGGCATCAAATAACTCATCACCGTCCAGCGCCTGTTGCAGCTGGGCACCTACGCGCTGACGGTCATCCGGATGCACGTGCTCAAAGAAAAGCTCAGGTGTGACAGGCCCGTTTTCAGGTTCAAGACCAAATATCCTGAAATGCTCTTCGTTCCAAAATATCTGGTCGGTATCCAACTTCCATTCCCAGATCGCCATATCAGCAGCTTCGGTGGCCAGCCTGAGACGTCTCTCGGCCTGTCTTAAAGCTTTTTCATCCTGCACGCGTTCGAGCCGTGCCCAGATGCGTTCTGCAAGCTCACGCATTAAATTAATTTCATCCTCACGCCAGTGCCGGGGTTCTATATCCATTACCGTCATACAAAACTGACAATGCCCCTGTTTGGGCAATGGAATGTTGACAAATGATGCAACATTGATCGCTGAGGTGAACTGCAGATTGGCGCCGGAATGCTTCGCAGTATCGTCAACGATTGAGCTCATACCTGCGAGACATACCTGCTGGAAATCTTTTGTTAAAAAATGCTCAACCGGGTATGTGCCCCTCAGACTTAGTAAGTCTGGCTGATGCCAATCATAGTCTACGGTTATGCCCTTATCCCCTATTTGACTGAAGGCAACTCTTGAAGTTTTGAAATGGTTAACGATTTTACTACCGAGCCATTCGATGGTTTGGTCAACATTATCCAAACTGGCCAGCTCCTGGCCTACGTCCGCTAAAAGGGACTGATGCGCTTGACGACGTCTATCCTGGGTAATATCTTTGAAGATCACAGCTAACTGTTTACTTGTACCCTGCTCAACAAGAAATGCAAAAAGCTCAATAACACGGTCAATACTATCTACCTCAAGAACAGCGCGCACCGGATGGCCAGTTTGCCATACATTCTCGTAAATCTCGTAACCTTCCTCGGGGGCTTCTGGGAAAGCTTCCCTAATCGTTTTTCCTGTCACTTCTCCGAGGCCTGTATGTTGTGCAAATGCATGATTTGCTTCCAGATACCGGAAATCAATTGGCTCAGTGTCAACGCGCTCTAACAGGCAGAAGCCTTCGTCAATCGAGTCAAATAACATCCGGTACCGTTGGTCTGCCTGCCTTCGCTCGGTAACATCACTGGCTGCCCCTAACCACTGCTGGATATCGCCTTTTTCATTGAAAATAGGGATAGCACGGGAAAAAATCCAACCCACAGATCCGTCCCTGCGAAAAACCTGGTGTTCGGCTTCAAATGGCGTCTTTTCTGCAATGGCCTGCTGAATAATTCCTTGGACACGGTCCCGGTCGGTATGCGGGATATATTCTTCCAACCATTTGCCGTAGGGCGAAGCTGCACTTGTCAGGTAATCCTTCTCTGCCAATTGAACCATCTGCTGCCAGTCAGGGCTCATCACGTAAACGATTTCAGAAGTGGCTTTAACCAAATGGCCAAACCGCTGCTCACTAGCAGTTAATGCTTGTTTATCCAGCTTTTTCTCTTGCACTTGGCGGGTTGTTTCCAGTACTGTCACCAAAATGCCGCCAACCTCCCCTGAATCTAAAAATACAGGGCTATAAGCCAGGGTGAACCGGGCATCTTGCAAATAACCTAAACGGTTAATGGGATAAAGAGCGTCATCAAAACGAAAGGACTCCCCTTGCCATACCCGCCTGTAAATAGGTTCATTGATATGCCATACCTCAGGCCAGCAATGCTGGGTTGGCTGGCCAAGCCCGGATGGATGCTTATCACCCATCAGATCCCTGTAGCCATCATTATAAATCTGAACAAGTTCTTTTCCCCATAAAATGACAGATGCAAAAGGGGAAGCCAAAATTAATTGAACCGATGCACGAAGAACCTCAGGCCACTGATTGCTGGATCCTAATAGGGTATTTGACCAGTTGTACTCGCTGCAAATGGCGCGCATTAGGCCCAGTCCCTGAAAAGGCTTATTCATATCATTGTCGGAAGGGTTTCCCATAAAGTCTTTTTTATACAGGCTGAAACTATACCAGAAATTGGCATCAAATTAATGTCCTACATGGCAGTAATAATAGCAAATAGTTTCCTAAAAATATAGTTGCTGAAATAATCCTACCAACCTGTGAATTAAGTAATTAGACATACTTTAAATTATTGTGCCAAACGAATATGGCAACTACGGGTAACTAAACCCATTTCATAGCTGATTGTGCCGGCCTGAATGCTATGCAAATACAATAAATAAAAATTGTCTCTGGAATGTATTTAAGCTTTTAAGTCTAATCGGCTGGGACAAGAAGTGTCTTCGGCAGTAAAATTCTGGATGAATAAGTAACTACTTTATCGACCTTATTTGAATACTGCTCAAATCAGCCAAGTCCTCTATACGATTAATACAATTGAATGAATGCATGGCCAAATCCGGAAAGTAAATAAAACCAATTCCGGGCAACTGGGGCCGAGCAATTATTTACAATCAAGCGCCGCCAAAATTGGCATACCCGGCTGGGTGAGATCATTCAAAAAATGCTCGATCTGTATCCAACAATAGGGCTTGATGACGACTCAACTATTTGTTAAACTTGATGGTAAGCTACGGGCTGACCCGAACACCTTTCCTGCCGGCTGAATTGCAAGTCCAGCGTAAACTGCCAAATCGAAACTTATTGCATGCGATACCCGGCATAATTTCTTCTGATTTAAAATAGATCACATAATTACGAGAAAAGCGTTTCTATTTTATTTCTGGTCTACAAAACCTGAGTTTGTTTTTTATATTTCTTCTACCGGTCACGGGTCGACTGCTTCTTACTAGCAGTTCGAGTTGGATACTGCCGATATGAAAAATCTAATTGTTGTTCATTATATATACCATTTATCTCCCAATAAAACAGCGTCAGAAGATTTGATATAACATCTTTTAAGTAAGCAATATCATAAGCGTTGGCCTTGCGATTATCCATCAAATGAGAAACACCGGACATTGTGCAAATTCCATGCAGTTTATCGCCTAAAACCATGCGTTTTGAAATACGCAAAATCCATTGGCCGTTTCAAATTTTTCTTTACATATTTAACTTTTTATACCTTCATATTTTGCCAATTTCCAACGGCCATGAATAATTTAAAAAAATCCTGAAATTCAATAAAATTATGTCTTAAACCCGTTCGTATTCGCGCAGAAAAATCCGGTGATTTCCGGCGACGCTTCTGAAGATTAGCTACTTTTAGAGGACTGTCGATCGAGTCCTAATGAATTATTTGGAAAGCAGATTTTCGTTGTCTATCCGCATACATTCAGCTGTTAAAGGTAATGCTGCGACCTGAATATTAGGCAGTTTAAGCTTTCGCCGATCTTTAAAGGCTGCTGTCTGTACCTGACGATTCTATTGTTAACAGGATTTTATAATAATCCTTAGTCATATTCCAATGCATTTCGGAATTGGCTCCTTAACTAAATGGCACTGAATTTCAGCACATTAGCCTAGTACATACCTAATTTTCTTATCTATTTCTCTTTCACAACAATTAAGGTATATATCTTATCCAAACCAAGATAAATTCAGCGTCATTCCGATTCGAACTGTGTTAGTAACTGATCCATAACACTTTGCATTTCTTTGACATTTCTTTGGATCATTTCAAGCATATTATCGAAGTCTTCATTTTTGCCCATTATTGTTAACAGACTGGACGCTGATGAAATAATGCCCAGGTGACCCCGAAGATCGTGAAAACCTGCATTTAATAAAGACGGTGATTTCCTGGTAAATAGTGCTTCCTGCGTTTTTTGTTCATGCCATTCACTGCCTGTGCTGAGATATCCGATACATTCACCATTTATATAATAAATAGGCCTAGTATTCTCGTGTATCCAGCGGTATTGGCCGCTTCTATGCAGCAGTAAATAAGTTATATCAAATTCCCTGTGTTTAGAAACTGCCTGCTCCCAGATTTGCTGATATTCGGTAATGCAGTCTGGATGCATGTTTTCTGTTAGCGTATGTTTACCCCCAGCAAGTGAGCCTGTGAAATCCACCCATGATTTATTCACAAACTGACTGCTTCCATCGGTACTAAATAGCCGCAACAACGCTCCTGTGTTGGCAACAACTGCCTCCAGCACTGCTCTGTCAGGGTCCTGAATGCTTCTTTGGCCTTTACCGCTCTGAATTTCGGCGCCGGAATTGACCTTTATATTTCGCTGTTTATTCATAACATTATTTCGTGTGGTGTTATCATACTAGCCCGAAGATGATATCTTCTAAATATTCTGATTGTCATTTTTTATTGAGCCCGGTAAACAAATAATGCCGTAAATTCTGGCAGTAAAAATAACGGGTATATCGCATAGCAAACACCGGTAATTACCCTCAGAATTTTATAGTTGAAACTCAAAACAATAATGTGCGCATTAACACTTGCAGAACTTCTAATTAATACGTTCGCAAAGAAACTACGCACCTTTTTGATAGCATATGTTATTATCTTGCCGCGCCCCAATGCGATAAAGTAATCATTGAAGTAATTGCTATTTGACATACCAATAATGTAATTAGAGTGTTTCTAACTTTGCAATTATTTAGAAATTATGACAGGTGCGCTAGTACATTATTTTGAAAGCCATGCAAACAAGCATATCCGGCATCAAGAAGTTCAAATGTATTGCATGACTTATTGGCTTGCAAATTTCCACCACCTGTTGTAGAAAAAAGACCCTATAGTGCTACCTTACAGGGCATTTCTGTATTTTAAATAATTACAAATCCAGCAATATAGCGCATGCCAGCTATTGAATTATTGTGCATTCCACTGTTCTGCCAAGCAGTTTTCTATACAACCTAATGCCGCATATCATGTCAGGGAACGAGCAGATCAAGCAGTTGAATGGCAGCCTAGCAAGTAAGATGCCGGGTTTATATTTATGTTTTTGGTAACTTGATGATATCCCACCAAAAATTACATAGACCACGAAGATAGGAATATGAAGCGAGCAGCTCTGGCGATTTAACAATGTAAGAGTTTGCTCTATGCTGATAAACTGCATCTACATCTTCTCTTTGTTTTGAAAAACTTAATACCAGCACCGGGACTGGTGGCAGCCTATGAATGATATAAAAGTAGCGGATAGAGTCCAGCAGATTCAAACCTTCCCTTCGGGTTGGAAGATAAAGGTCAACGATGATCAGCTCAGGGGCAGGCTTTAATGTGTTCCAGTGATCGGTCATAAAATCAAGTGTACTTTTTCTATCTTTAAGCCTGGTTACCTTTACCTCAGGCAAACTGCGTTTTAATGTCAACCGCATCAATTCCCAGTAATCAGCATTATCTTCAACAATCAAGATACTTTTACCTTTAAAGGTTTGCCAGACGGATGAATCATCGGGGGATCCGTAATTATTCAAAAAACAAAAGTTCAGGCCTTGTGCCAAACGGGTATAATCTTGCATCATTACTGGCTTTGTCATGTAAGCATTCAAACCCAGTGCATAGGCCTTTTTTATGTGATCAGGATTTGAAGATGTAGATGTCATGATAACAGGTATATGGAGCGTTTTCTCATTTGATTTTAAAAGGGTAAGTGCTTCCAATCCATTAATCTTGGGCATATTCATATCCATCAAAATAAGAGCCGGATTGTTATGATGAACAGAACTTATTGAATCCATCAACTCTTTTCCGTCTTTAATAACTTTTATATCAATATCATGGATCGAGCTCTTCAGCGCTGTGTGCATCAGCATGACGTCATCCTCGTCATCATCAACTAGATAGATAATTTTTGCTGGGTTCATTTTTTTTGAAGTTGTGGTGAACGTTTCGACTTGAAGGCAGCCATTATATTAAGATTATTCCACTTGTTTTTAGGGCACGAGATTATGGGCTAATCGGTCTGAGATAATGGCTAGCTTTAATACAAGTTACTATTGTTATTATCTAGTCGTTGCAGGCTAGGATATAATTTTACCTTACGGTTAAGTCTTTGTCTTTATTGGTTGGTAACTGCTGAGGCCAACTTTTTAAAATCCGTATTTGCTGACATTTTTGAAGATGTTTTAAACAAGAAAATCCGATTCTGCTGCTCGTTTTCGCGATCTGATGATACCCATTTAAACGCACTTGCTCTAAGATTTAATCCTTTAATTTCTGCGCAAAGTGCTTGGATGGAAATAAATCACTTGCAGCAGTAGCACACGATACCGTAGCAGATAAAACGTATCCGTCCGACGATCCCATACTGGATTATACTAAAATTAGTACGGCAGCGGCCGCCGCAAAAAGCAACCAGGAGTTTCGCGTAGCAAAATTGACAGGGTATTGATGAGCAGTATTCAAAATCTGAGTACCCTCTTTGAAAATCTCATCGAGATTAAAGGTTTTAAAATCTGCCTTTTATGAAAAGTAATATGTTCCCAACTGTGGGTGGATGTGGCCAATATGTTTTTAACAAGGCTTTTTGGCCGACCGGCTTTTTAGATAATGCAAGATTTTCTTAAAGATGAAGCAGCTTCCAACAGTTAATAGAGTTGGCAATCAACCTTTTGCAGCCGCACCGGCGACCCGGCTTCTGCCGTCGGCTATTCCCAATAAGTTGGCAGAATTGAATATTATCGAAATCATAACAACTAATTAACTAAATTTATAGTTTACAAGGAAGTATGCTCCATGTTTTAAAAGAAAATATTCATAAGTTACTAACGCTAAACAGCAACACCATGATATCGATTAAAATCTTTCTAGCCCTAAGCTTCCTAAGTTTTCCTGTCCTTTCTCAATCAAGTATTAATACTGAGCTTCAAAAAAAAATCACTTTAATGGCTACCGAAGATCAGAAATGGCGGAAAGAATCAGAAAATATCGACAACGGAAAAGCCTCCGTCTATGATAAAGCCACCATAGATTATAATTGGAGGAAAACAGATAGCTTGAATTTGATCGAAGCAAAATCAATCATTAAGAAATACGGATTTCCAGGCTATGATTTAGTTGGTGAAAGCGGGAGTAACAGATTTTGGACGATTGTTCAGCATTGTGATAATGACGTTAAATTTCAGCAGCAGGTCCTATTACTTATGAGCAAACAAGTGAAATTGAATAACGCGTCTGGAAAAGACTTCGCGTATTTGCAGGACCGGGTTCTACTCAGCACAAATAAAAAGCAAATTTTTGGTACTCAGGTTCGCTACAACCCCACCACCAAAACAGCAAAACCCCTTCCTCTCCAGGATTCAATCAATGTTGATAAACGCAGGAAGTCTGTCGGCCTGACGCCTTTAAATGAATATTTAAAGATCTTCGATAGAAATTAGGAGTTCTTCACCCGTTGATATCGTTTTCTAAGGCAAGCCGAATCCAGCATTACACCTTGCAGAAGAAGTGTTGACTGCTGGCTAGTGGTGGATGTATCTTCACCTTTTGGCCGTTCGAAAGAACCTTATTCCAGTTTTTGACATACATGGCAAACCCATCCCGATCTCACCGTGCGACGGACCGATCTTAGGGCAGGATTTGATTAAGCCTTTTGGCCAGAAAAACGAAAACATCACCGCCTGATAAATCAAAATCCAATTCATTCCTGGCCAAACCACTAAATTGTATGTCAAAACGCATATCCGTTAGGCCCAGGTACAGAAACTACCGGCAGCTGTAAGATAAAGCCAGCATATTAATGATGAGTTTCTTGATAAATGAAGTGTCAGAAGATCCGAAGAGCTCTATACTGGCTCTAAATGGAAAAGTAATGGCCGTTCCGTTTACAAAATGCCTATTTGCTGGCGCCTGCCACTGATAATACAGTTCACAAATCATTTCTTTCGCATTTTTAATGAAATAAAATTACGAGCTATACAGGTCCATTAAAATAGTTTTATCGGATGGATACGATAAAACGGGCCGATTAAATCATTTGACAATGTCTTTTTTCTTTCGTTGTTGTTTCACTTTTTATTACACCGCAATATTGATTAGACCCCGTTATTTCAAAAACGAGTATTGTCATGCCCACTTGAAACCTGCAATAGAAGCTTAATTAAAGTTTATTCATCAATAAATGCCAGCATAACACAAAATTTGAAGAACGTTATTCTAAAAAAATGCTAAGTTTTAAGATAAAAAAGCCAATTGTTAGCGTTTCGCAGAGAAGATCAGCAAACCGACTAAATAAGCAAACTTAGCTCAAAATGTATGCAGCAGTATCCGGATTGGCTGGTACACTGGTAAAATAAACACCCGAATATTTTAAGCTCCACTAATAATCTTTATTCCCATTACAACTATCAAGAATAAATCTTTTATTTTGTTAGAGGAAAAATCTCATTCTGATAATAGCTAAGCCAAATGAACGACAGTAGTTTTGAAACTTCGGGTATCCGTAAGATGATTATTGAAAGAACAGGAATTGACATTTTTAAAATCGAAGGATATCAGCAGGTGAACCCTGGCTATGAGATAAGTGACCAGCCGGTAACTATTCATTTTAGCTGTTCAATTAACCCTAAGCTTCCGCTGCAAACCGTGATGAGCCAGGCAGCATTCGAGACCATCTGCAAGTCCGATCTTTCAAAGTTCAAAGCACATTTTCAAAAAATCGCATCTGAACAGATCGCAGATAAACAATTTTAGGGCAGATTATCTTTGTTTACAGGTCGCTATGCTATCTTTGCCAGACAATAAACCTAGTATAAACAGTATGACAAAGGCGGAAACAATTCAAAAAATCGCAGAAAAAACCGGAATCCAAAAAGAAGATGTGCAAAAAACATTGGAATCTTTTTTTCTTACGATAAAAGATACAATGACAAGCGGCGAAAACATTTATTTCCGTGGTTTTGGCAGCTTTACCAATAAAAAAAGGGCGGCAAAGACCGCAAGGAATATTTCTAAGAATACGACCATTGTGGTCCCTTCCCATATAATCCCTCATTTTAAGCCTTCTGATGATTTCGTAAATCAGGTAAAAGGAGCAAATCTTTAGAAAGCCCGTTTTAACAGCACGAAGCAAAGAAGCCCGGATGTGAATCGTCCGGGCTTCTTTGCGTTAAAACGATACTGCTAATTATCAATGGATTACGCATGCACATGAAAGGTCCTTAAGAGTTGTACCTTTTTGCTACCCATGAGAAGTTTTTACTGAAAATACCCATGAAAAATGGCGGTCTGGCCAGCTGATTGCCACAATTATTTGAAATAAATCCCAAAAGCTTTAAAAGGGTCCTAAAAAAGTTGGACTTTATTGCTACCCTGAATCGTGATTTACTTTGTGACATCAATAAAGCGGTCGGCTGGTGAGCCGGATGTTTTTTTAAAACTACATCCATTGCACCCCACCGCAGGATCCAATCAAGTAAACCACATGTCCTATGCTTACAGCTAATCCTTGGGTTGCCTATGTTTCAATTGTTGGTCCGCTGCTTGCGGGCTACTACCTTCTGGTGGGTTTAATCTTCTACCGGCAAGAACTTAAAGCCAGCATCTTTAAATCCAAAAGCGCGCCGGGCAAACCTGCTGCACGGGATGCCAAAGCCCGCCCGGCTGAATTAGAATCTTTTCAGGAGCCTGGCATCCAAAACGCTGAGCTTGACGCAGATCAGGATCAGCAAGAAGAGTCCTGGGAAAATGAACCAATGATGCAACAGCTCGAAGAGCTCTCGGTTCAAATCAAGAATGCGATCGAAGAGGCGCACGATAAAGATTACAGCAAAGAGGAATTTGTGCTTTTGGCACAAATGACATTAAGAGAATATCCGGCCATATATGGCACACCGTTCCAGCTTTCAGTAAACCAGTTGATTGAAGCGGAACTGGCAAAATACGGCTCCATCCACCTGGAAAGTGAAGACAGGATGAGGATTTGGAATCAGGAAGACTGATGGAGCAGTTCCGCAGTTGGACTTCCCGCGCAGCTGCGGGAAGACTTCTGGCGGCTTACTTAAAGAGCAGTGCATGTTCAACTTAAACAGATAGAGGAGATGAGAATGAGGGGTATGTTTAAAAGCAGACGCTGGCTGCTTACTGCAAGCATGATGCTTGGAGCAATTATTTCGAAGGCCCAGGACGGAGCGGCCGGAATTTCCGAGGCCGACACCCAGGTAAGATCCTACTTTGAGCCGGGAACAAATCTGATGTATGCCATCGGAGCAGTTTTAGGCCTTGTCGGTGCTGTTAAGGTATTTCAGAAATGGAATGCAGGTGACCAGGATACCAACAAGGTCGCCGCTGCCTGGTTTGGCAGCTGCATCTTTCTGGTGGTGGTCGCCACGGTGTTGCAATCGTTTTTTGGCGTCTGAAAGAACAATCAAAGCCAGCAACGGTTACGAGCGCTCGCCAAAGTAGAATCTGTTTTGAAACGGTCAGGGGCCTCCCCCTGCCGTTTCATTTCAATCCGCTGATTTTCCAACTACTGTTTTTAATCAAAGAAACCATGCTAGAACCAATCATGGCTGAAAGCTGTCCGGATTTTTATCTGGATAATGTCGAGATCCTTTCAAATGACCAAAATGTGTTTACCAAAACGCGCGTGTTTAAAAGAAAGCACAGCCGCACTTGTCGTATGATCAGAGCAATGATTGCCAAGGGGCTTGATTTTGAAGAGATCATCGATCAAAGCGTAGAGCTGATTACAGAACAGTTCAGGCCCTCACGCTTTGGCTATGTCTGCGCTTTGGTTGCCAGCGAGTTTCCGGAAACATTTTTAAAATGGGTCAAAAAAAATGCGCTTGGCACAAGGGTGACCGAAATAGTCAGCGCCTGCGAACCTTTATTTGGACTTTTCAAATGCAAAGCCAAAGACCAGCACAGGATCTATTTAGCGGTTACAAACTTTGTAAGACATTACCTGACGACAAATAAGAAAAAAACAGTCTTTAAACCCAATAAAACTGCGGTTAGAAAAATTCAGGTGCTGCCGGCTGCTTTGCCTGTCAGCTGCAAGCAAACGCAGATGAGCAAAGAATCTGAGCTGAGGCCATCACCGCTGGCAGTCGATGCTCAGGGCACAGCACCCGGCAAAAATCCGGTAACCTTAAACAAGATAGATATCATGGCAAATAAACAATACATGGTCAATAAGGGCATTAATAAAAGTCTTGTATTCAAAGGGTTAAAAGCGCAGTACATTGGCTACATGGGTCTGGGCCTTTTGATAGACCTTCTTTTTTATGCCGCGCTGTATATACTAAAAGTCAATACCTATATCACCCTTGTTCTCACTGCCGCTCTGGGCGCTTTGATAACCATCGTGGTTTACCATCTGAACGGGCACTACGGCGAGCATGGCCTGGTTAAAAAACTTGCGCAAAGAAAAATACCAAAAATGATCAGATCCTTTTCAAGAAGAATATTCCGATAGGAACAAAGTCTGATTTGTTAATACTATAAATCAATGTGAAAATGGAAAAGTTGCTGGATGATTTATTACCGATTCTGGAAGTATCCGCTGGATGTCTTCTTTCCAAGCAGGGTGATGTGACCATGGGCTTTCAGCTGGAACTGCCTGAAATATTTACACTTTCAGATCAGCAGTACGAAGCCTTTCATCAAAGCTGGGTGAAGGCCCTTAAAATGCTGCCGGTCGGAAGCGTGTTTCACAAGCAGGATTACTTTCTAAAAAGCCGCTACAAGGCTGATTTCTCAAAAGAGGACACCAGCTTTCTGACCCATAGCTCAGAGCGCTTCTTTAACGAGCGGCCCTTTCTGGATCATAGCTGTTATGTTTTTATCACCAAAAAGCCACCGGGCAGAAAGCCTGCAAGCTCGATTTTTTCTAATCTTTTAAAACCGAGCCTTTTTCCAAAAGAGTCGCTGGATGATCACGCGCTGCAAGAATTCAAAGGCAGCACAGGCCAGTTTAAAAGAATTATGGAAGATTCCGGATTTGTAAAAATGCGCCCGCTCCAAGACAGGGACCTTCTTAGCAGCGCTGGCAGCCAGGGCCTTATTGAACGCTACCTTTATCTGTCAGAGAACCCATCTTCTAAAATCATCAAGGATATCCACTTTGAAAGCGGCATTAAAATCGGCGATCAGTACGGGCAGCTGTACAGCCTGGCAGATGCGGCAGATCTGCCTGGCGCGTGCAGCGCGGCTATTGCCTATGAGAAGTATTCAAGTGACCGCACCAAATTCAGCACCGGTTTTGCCAGCAGTCTGGGCCAGCTTCTTTCGTGTAACCACATCTATAACCAGCTGATTTTTATCGAGGATACAGATAAAACCTTAAAACGCCTGGAAAGCAAGCGCCTACGGCTGCAGTCACTTTCATTGCATGCAAGAGAAAACCACCTGGCCCTGGATGCGACCAACGAGTTTTTAAACGAGGCGATCAAAGAGCAGCGCATGCCGGTCAAGGCGCACTATAATCTTTTGGTGTGGAGCGATGATCTTTCTGAGCTGAAAGAAATCAAAAACATGACCACTTCGGCGCTGGCCCAGATGGATGCTGCCGCAAGACAGGAAATTACAGGCGCCCCACAGATCTACTGGGCAGGTATTCCGGGCAATGAGGCGGATTTTCCCATGAACGAGACCTTTGATACTTTCACTGAGCAGGCCGCCTGCTTTTTGAATCTGGAATCCAGTTACCGAAGCTCGCTAAGCCCTGTGGGCATCCGGCTTGGTGACCGGCTGACAGGCAGGCCCATGCACGTGGATATTTCAGATGAGCCCATCCGGATGGGCATCTGTACAAACCGAAACAAATTTATTTTGGGCCCTTCGGGCTCTGGCAAAAGCTTTTTTACCAACCACATGGTGCGGAGCTACTTTGAGACCGGCGCGCATATCGTGCTGGTCGATGTCGGGCACAGCTACAAAGGGTTATGTGATATGGTCGGGGGCTACTACTTCACTTACGATGAAAAAAGTCCGATCGAGTTTAATCCCTTTTTTATTCCTGAGGGTGAAAGTCTTGACACGGAAAAAAAAGAGAGCATCAAAACGCTTTTATTTTCACTTTGGAAAAAAGATGATGAGACTTTTAAAAGAAGTGAATATGTGGCTCTATCCAATGCTGTCACGCTCTACTTTTCGCATCTTGATAAAAACCCTGAAATCTTTCCTTGTTTTAACAGCTTTTACGAGTTTTTAAGATCGGACTTTTCTTTGATCATTCAGACCGATCAAGTCAAAGAGAAAGATTTTGACATCCATAATTTTCTTTACGTGCTGATGCCATATTACCGTGGCGGCGAGTTTGATTATCTTCTGAATGCTGGAAAGAACCTGGATCTTTTGCATCAGCGCTTTATTGTCTTTGAGCTTGATAATATTAAAGAGCACGCGATTCTGTTTCCGATCGTGACGATCATTATCATGGAGCTTTTTATCAGTAAGATGAGAAAGCTGGAAGGGATCAGAAAAATCCTTTTGATCGAGGAAGCCTGGAAAGCGATTGCCAAGGAAGGCATGGCAGAGTATATTAAATACATTTTTAAAACGGTAAGAAAATACTTTGGAGAAGCAATCGTGGTCACCCAAGAGGTGGAAGATATTATCTCTTCGCCCATTGTCAAGCAGGCCATCATTAACAATTCAGACTGCAAGATCCTTTTAGACCAGTCCAAATACCAAAACAAGTTTGATCAGATTCAGGAGCTTTTGGGATTGACAGAAAAAGAGAAAGCCCTGGTTCTTTCGGTAAACAAGGCCAATGATCCAATGCGACGCTACAAAGAAGTTTTTATCAGTTTAGGCGGGGTGCTTTCAAAAGTCTACCGCACAGAAGTAAGCATGCAGGAGTATCTGACCTATACCACAGAGCAGACCGAAAAGCTCAAAGTAAGTCAGTACGCGAAAAAATACGGCAGTATTAAAAAAGGTATCCAGGTGCTTGCCCATGAAATGAGCGTGTCACAGAAAGCTTAAAGCGAAATATCATGCTAAAAAAATATGTATTTATACTGCTGGTGTCGCTCGCTACGATCACTCCGGCAGGAAGCGCCCAGGCGGCAATTCCCTGGGCGCAGATCATCAAAGAAGCGGTCAAAAAGGTTGTCAAGGCCGTTGATCTTTTGATCCAAAGAAGACAAAATGCGGTCATCAAACTGCAAAATGCGCAGAAGGCACTTGAAAATACGATGGCCAAATTAAAGCTCGATGAGATCACTGACTGGGTTAAAAAGCAGCGGGACCTTTACAAAGAGTACTATGATGAGCTAAAAAAGGTAAAAGCGGTGATCGCCTATTACTTTAAAATCAAAGAGATCGCCCAAAAACAGGTCTTGATCGTTGAGGAGTACCAAAAGGCGTGGGCACTGTTTCAAAAGGATAAACATTTCACAGCCGCAGAGCTTTATTACATGCAAAAGGTCTATGAGGGCATGCTGGATCAGACCGCAAAAAATGTTGACCTTCTCACGCTTGTGGTAAAATCGTTCTCTGTGCAGATGTCTGATGTCAAACGGCTGGAGATCATTGACAAAACAGCTTTAAATGTTGATCAGGTCTATGATGAGCTCTCAAGCTTTAATTATGAAAACAAGCTTTTAAGTCTTTCGCGGGCCAGCAGCGCGTTTGATGCCAAAGTGGTCAAGGAGCTTTACGGCATTCAGTAGCCATAAAAATTTATGAAAAAAACATGCATCATCCTGTGTCTGCTTCTGCTTTCGGCGCTTTGTAAAGCCCAGCGGCTCAATGAATGGATCAGGCAGAAAAAAACCCAAAAAGAGTATTTGATCGAGCAGATCGCTCAGCTTAAAATATATTTAGAGCTGACAGAAAAGGGCTATAAAATTGCCAAAGAGGGCCTGAGTACAATCAGTGAAATCAAGCGGGGCGAGTTCAGACTGCATCAAAATCATTTTGATTCGCTTAGAATCGTAAACCCTAAAATCGGATCATCCGGCCGGCTCAAGCAGATCACAGATCTTCACGGAAAAATCAATCAGAGCTGCCAGGTGCTGCCCGCTGAGCTTGCGCCATTCTTTGACACTGAGCAGATGGCTTATATCCGAAGCGTGCTCAAACTGGTTTACGATGACTGCCAGTCTGTTCTGGGCAATTTGTTTCTTGTCATACGCAGTGGCAATCTAGCCATGACAGATGATGAGCGAATCAACAGGATTGAGCTTTGCTTTCAGCAGATGCAGGACAATTACAGCTTTGTAAAAAATTTCGATCAAAACACAAGGCTTTTGGCTGCACAAATTAAAAATGAGCAGTCTACGATTAATACCCAAAAAAACATTCACGGTTTAAAATGAAGATAACATGAAACAGATCATGCTTTTTTGTATGGTGACCCTGATGCCTGTGGCAAGAGCCAGCGCGCAGACCGCAGAGGTTACCCAGCTGATTCTTAATATTGAAAAGCTCAATGAGCTTCGTAAAATTCTTAATGAGCTCAAAGAAGGCTATCAGATCCTTTTTAAAGGTTACACTACCATCAAGGAGTTGTCCGAAGGTAACTTTAAGCTGCATGAGGCTTTTTTGGACGGGCTATTACAGGTAAGCCCGGCCGTTAAAAATTACGCCCGGGTCAATGATATCATTCGGATGCAGCTATCGATCATTAAAGAGATCAACCAGGCGCGGGCGCGGTTTTCAAATACCGGAAACTTCAATGCAACAGAGCTTGCGTATATAGAAAAGGTTTATGAAAATATGGCCGCTTCGAGCCTTAAAAACCTGGATGCACTCACCATGGTTCTGACTGCCAAGAAGCTGCGCGCCTCGGATGATGAAAGGCTTGGGACGATCGATAAGATTTATGAAGATATGAGCGGAAAGCTATCTTTTGTAAGGCATTTTAACAGCAACGCCTCGGTGCTGGGTGCCCAAAAAGAAAACGAGATTTCTGATGCAAAAATGCTTGAAGAGCTCTACCAAATCCAACCCTGATGTAAGATGAAAATAAGTAGCTATCTAAAAAGCGCACGGACAGTGCTGCTGGCAGCGCTTTTGCCAAATCTTTCCAAAGCGCAGGGTTTTGCCCAGACCACGCGCGGGCTTAACGGGGTGCTTGAAAGCTTATACAGTGAGATGATTCCGATGTGCGCCCAGCTAATCAGTGTCGGGCGCGGCATTGCAGGCTTTGCAGCGATCTGGTATATCGCCTCACGCGTATGGCGGCATCTTGCCAATGCAGAGCCTATCGATTTTTATCCGCTTTTCCGCCCTTTTGTTCTGGGCTTTGCCATCTTTATTTTCCCATCAGTGATCTCGCTTCTTAACGGGGTGCTCTCCCCTACCGTCAAAGGCACTGCGGGCATGGTGCGCGACTCGGATAAAGCGATCGCGCTTCTTTTAAAAAAGAAGGAAGATGCAGTCAAATCCTCTAAGTTCTGGGAGATGTATGTGGGTGATGATCAGAAAGGAAGCCGGGAAAAGTGGCTAAAATATACCTACGGCGATGGCTACTCGGAAGGCTTCACAGATGGGATCTCGAACGATATTAAATTTTATATGGCCAAACAGAGCTATAATTTCAGAAACTCGATCAAGGCCGCTCTTAGTGAAGTGCTGCGGGTTGTATTTGAATCAGCAGCGCTTTGCATCAATACGGTCCGGACCTTTCATCTGATTGTGCTGGCCGTAATCGGGCCGATCGCCTTTGGCATCGCAGTCTTTGATGGTTTTCAGCATACGCTGACTGCCTGGATTGCCCGCTATATCAATATTTATCTGTGGCTTCCGGTCGCTAACATATTCGGGGCAATCATTGGCAAGATCCAGGAGAAAATGATCGCGCTCGACATCCGGCAGGTGGAGCAAAACGGCGATACTTTTTTTAACGCGCACGATATGGCCTACCTGATTTTTCTGATCATCGGCATTGTAGGCTACTTTTCCGTCCCTTCGGTCGCTGGTTATATCATACAGGCAGGCGGGCAGAACACGCTGCTTCAAAAGGTCACCACCCTTTTTGCCAATACGGCTATGAGCGTTGGCAACTATGCTTTTCCCGCTGGCGGAGGCTTTGGAAGATTGCCGCGTCCGGCTGAAAAATCACAGGGGAAATAATACTTGGTATTCAAACAGACTTCTTGTCTATTAATTATAAAAGTCATGTTTCAAAAAGCAAAAAATATTGATGCGGCCTTTGGTCACATCCGCACTTTTACTTTTATCACTGTCATCAGCGCATCGGTTCTTTGCTGCTTTACGCTCTATAAAAGCTACCAAAGCATCGAGGCTGCACAGTCCAGGGTCTACATTCTTGAATCAGGAAAGATTCTTGAAGCCTATGCATCTGCCAGAAGCGAGAACATACCGGTTGAAGCAAGGGATCATATCGCAAGTTTTCACCGGCTGTTTTTCACCCTTGATCCAGATGACAAAGCCATCACCTCGGGTCTTGCCAAGGCCTTATATCTGGCTGATGGCTCAGCCAAAAAGCAGTATGATGATCTTCGTGAATCTGGTTATTACACAGGGATCATCTCTGGAAACATCAGCCAGCAGCTGATCATTGACAGCATAAAAGTAAATACGCACACCTACCCTTACAGCTTTCAGTGCACCGCGGTGCAGCGCATCATCAGACCAACCAGTATTGTCAGCCGGCGACTGATCACAGAAGGCTCTCTGCGCACGGTTTCAAGATCAGACAACAACCCGCACGGCTTTCTGATTGAAAAATGGATTACCCTTGAAAACAAAGACATCGGCGTGCAGTACCGCTAAGAGCCGCGCCACAGCATTTATAAATCTAAAATTTAACGGTCATGTTTTACAACTTTAATGCGCACCGCGCCAGAAAACCTGCGCCCAAACAAGACCAGGGGCTAGCCAGACAGATTTTTCAAAAATTGACCGCTTTACAGCGCCGCTGGGCGGGCTTTATGCAGTTTCACAGCGAAAGGCTTTCAAAAAACTGGCTTAAAGCGCTGTGTTTGACAGTGCTTGCCAGCAGCGGAACGTACAGCGCTTATCTGATCTGGGACGGACTGAGCTCAGGGAAAGGACCAAAAGCACCTTTATCAATGGACAGACTTTGGCCTTTTGACCCTTATGGCAGCAAACAAAACCTGCGGCAGGTGTCTGATTTTCAGCGCTATCTGGACAGTCTGGATCATGCCGTTACACGTGATAGCTTACTACAAATAAATCCTAAACAACACTGATCATGCAGCCAAAAACACATTCGCCCGCATTTATGCAAAACAGAAAGTTATATACCTTTCTGCCCGTTCTGATTCTGCCGTTTCTGACCCTTATCTACTGGGCCGTTGGGATTAAAATGATCTACAAGCACCACGCTTCAAAAACGCAGCCGCAGGGACTCAACACCCGTTTGCCGGATCCCAAGCTGAAAGATGAAACCGAATTCAGCAAGCTTAGCTACTACAAAAAATCCGCAGAAGATTCAGCTAAATACCGTGAGCAGCTAAAAAAAGACCCATACCGAAACGGCGAATTGTCAGATCCTGATAAAGCGCCGGCGCAGCTTGCCATGCAGGGACTCGGCGCTCCGGCAGGCGGGCTAAAAAAGCAGAAAACAGTATTTTATAAAGGCAAAACCTACACAGGCAGCCAGCAGAAGCTGATTATGCGCAAGCTTAAAACACTTGATTCTGTGCTGGCCAGCAGCGCAGAGCCCGGATTTGAAAAGCGTGCGATCACAGAGCAAAAGCCAAAAGAAGCGGCAAGCTCCCTAAAAGCAGCTGAGATTCAGAAATTTGAATCCATCATGAATGGACTTGAAAGCAGTCAAAACACCGGCAACCAGGATCCGGAGCTGGCTGAGCTTAACAGTATGCTTGAAAAAATCCTGGATATCCAGCATCCTGAACGCCTTGCAGATAAAAGGCGCGCGCAAAATAATGATCAGCAAAACGCTGCCTACCCGGTAAGCAGCTCCCCGCAAAAAACGCCTATTGCCAGCTTTGGCACAGCGACCGCTGATTCAACCGCAGACAACCCGGTCTCAATGATCAGTTTTCAATCCAACGGCTTCTTTTCACTTGATGAATCTGTAAGCGCAGCTAATGATAATGCCATTAAAGCGGTGGTGCATGAGCAGCAGACCCTTGTCACCGGCTCGAGCATCAAACTCAGACTTACCGCAGATATTTATGTGGCCGGAACACTGATCCCAAAGAATAATTTTATTTATGGAACTGTGTCTGTGAACGGCGACAGGCTACTGGTCGATATCTCTTCAATCCGGCTTAACAGCTCACTATTCCCTGTCAAACTTTCTGTCTATGATCTGGACGGACAAACAGGAATCTACATCCCGGGTGCTATATCAAGAAATGTTGCCAAACAGTCAGTAAGTCAGGACATACAGGGTCTATCTGTGGGATCACTCGATACTTCAATCGGCGCCCAGGCTGCTAGTGCCGGAATTCAGGCCGCTAAAACTTTGCTAGGCAAAAAAGCCAGGCTTGTGCAGGTATCGGTCAAGGCCGGTTATCAGATCCTTTTGAAAGATGGGAACCTGAAGTCCATCTGATATAAACATCATCGGAAACAATCAAAACAATAGCATTATGAAATACACAAAATTAAAAAGAATCATTGCAATCCTGTTTTTTGCCATCATAACAGAAGCATCTGCCCAAAACGCGCAGCTTTTTATCATCGAGCCGTTTCCACTAGAAATTACCTACAATAAAACCGTTAATCTGATTTTTCCCTTCCAGATTAAAAGCGTCGATAAAGGCAGCCGTTCTATTCTGGCCCAAAAGGCAAAGGGCGTTGAAAATATTTTGCAGGTAAAGGCGGCAGAAGCTGGCTTTCAGCAGACAAATCTGACTGTGATTACCGCTGATGGCAAGCTTTATTCGTTCGTCGTCGATTATAGTGCGGAGCCGTCCCAGCTCAATATCGAACTGATTAAAAGCCCTAATGCATCCAGGTCAGCGGAGGCCTTACTTGAGAAAGAGCCAAATGAAGCTTTTTTGAAAGAAATCTCACAACGGGCACTTTCTGATAGAAGTGTTCTGCGTAAAGTGAAAGACACCGCATATAAAACCAGGCTGACACTCAGCGGACTGTACGTTAATAGTGATGTAATTTTCTTCCGGCTGAAAATTGAGAACCGCTCTAATATTTCCTACCAAATCGAGAGCATCCGCTTTTTTATAAGCGATAAAAAACGGGTGAAAAGAACAGCCGCTCAGCAGGCCGAAATCATTCCTTTATATGCGCATGAAAATACCGGCCTGATCCAGGCTAACGGGACTGGTGAAATTGTCTTTGCCCTTCCAAAATTCACTTTACCTGATGCTGAGCAGTTGCATATTGAATTGATGGAAAAAAACGGGGGCCGTCAACTTCGGCTGCTGGTTCAAAATAAAAACATCATCCGGGCAAAACAGCTCCAGTAAAAGCGGCTGCCTAATTTTTAAAACCTTAATTAATCAGATCATGAACGAGAAAAATTTTGATTTTCTAAAAGACCAAATCAAGTTTACTGGTTTTGGTCAGGACCTTGAAGCAGCGTTAAAAGAAAACCTTGCCAAGGCCCAGACCGAATTCCGCTTGCAGCATACGACCCAGTACGGAAAAGACCAAATGAGCTCATCGCTTCATTTTAAAAAAGCCAGCCAGAGTGATCTGTATTTTTTTAATAGCTATACGGCCACCCTTAATAAGGAAAATAATTCCCAACCGGTCAAACAAACCTTTTATATCAATAAAGGGGCTGGCAACATCACCCAAAAGGAAGCTTTCAATTTGCTGGATGGAAGGGCTGTAAATAAAGATATGGTCAACAAAGAAGGAAATCTGTATAATGCCTGGGTGCAGATTAATTTTAAGGAAACAGCTATGAATGGAAATTTCAAATTAAAGCAGTTTTCTCAAAAGTATGGTTTTGATCTTGAAAAATCACTGGCGAAGCTTCCGATTCAGGAGCTGGCGGATCAGACAGGCAAAGAGCGTCTGATCGAATCGCTGCAAAAAGGAAACCGCCAAGCTGTAACATTATCAGGAGCGGGAAATGAGCAAAAGGTATTTGTGGAAGCAAACCCGCAGTTTAAGGCCATAATCGTTTATGATCAGAGCCACAGACGACTTACCCTTGACCGGCCGAAACAAACGCAAAATCAGTCCGAGTCAAATCAGCAGTCAGTAAAAAATCAGAACGGCGAACAAAAACAGAAAGCAACCAGCGAGCATACCCAGGAGCCTGCGCGAAAAAACAAGACCGGAAAACGCATCTGAGCATAAATAAAAATCTTAAACCAGCAGTGTCATGGATCCGAACATAAATAGAGTTGCCATTGAGCTTAATGACTGGAAAGCCCGTGAAGAACGTTTTGAGAAAATATTCTCTGCTTCTATTTTGAAAGACCCGGCCTTTTTAAAAGAGAAATTAAGCTTTTACAATCATGTGCAGGCCAAATATGGCAAAAGCGCAAATGATGAAGAAAAAATCACCCTGCGTATTCTGGCCCGCCAGCGCACCGAGCTGCGTGATCAGCTGTATCCGAGTTTGCTTCGAAAATTGTATCATTTTATTATGCAGCCATTTGAGGACAGAAAGATCCTGCAAAAGGCAACCCAAAAACAGGATACTAATTTAAAAGAGATCAGCGATTTGGTCAAAAAGCACGGCTTTGAGCCTGCGGCAGACAAACTCGCGGCCAAGATCAGTCAGGGGCAAAAAAATTTCACTATTGGCATGTCTCACTATGTAAACGAAAGTGAAAAGATCAGCTATAATCTTTCCTTTCAAAAACAGCAGGATGGCACTTACCGTTTTGATTCCTACCGGGCATCGCTTCAAAATGCGAAAAGTCCCGCTCAAAGCGTCTCGCAGGTTTTTAAAACAGATGCCAAAGACATGATCAGTGCTGATCAGGCCCAGAATCTTTTGGCAGGAAGGGCAGTGATGAAAGAAAGCTTTGATATGACAGGGGCTTCTAAAAGCAAATGGATCCAGCTTGATTTTACAGACAAGGATCCATCTGGGAATCATAAGATCAAATCGTTCCTACATAACTACGGTTATGATCTTGATAAAGCGGTCGAAAAACTTTTTCAAAAGCAGAATATCTCACCTGACAACAAACAAAATCTGTTTGAAGCGCTTAAAAGAGGTGAAAAACAGCCCCTTACGATTATGCGCGGCAATACAGCTGTAAACCTTTTTATTGAAGCCAATCCTCAGTTAAAGACCGTTAACATTTTTGATGAGCATTCAAAAAAGATATCGATTAATGAAGCTGTTGGCGAAAAATCCATCAAAGAACAGATCCGGCAGCTGGCTCCCAAACAGCAGCTTGACTATGTTAAATCAAAAAAGAACGGGGTCAGTATCTGACGCTGGCTTGCCGCACCAAAAAAAAGCGTACTGCACCGCTGTTGCCTGCTGCTAAAAATCCCTGCAGCTGCCTTCGCGAAGGCTTCCTTGCGCGCGTGCTGATTTTTAGCGGCCAGCACCGGCGGGGTGATTTTTTAAAGGGCTTTCCCGATACAAGCCCAAACCCACTTGGCCAGCCTGCCGGCTTTAAAACAAATCCTACTGAAATTTTCTGAGCTACACTGCCAGCGCTATGGACCAACAAAATTTAGAATATCTTAAAAACCAGCTCAAATACACCGGGTTTGGCGAAAACCTGGCTGATGAGCTTAAAGAAAATATGGCCAGCCAAAAAAATCAATTTGTACTGGTTCACCAGGCCCGTTATGGAAACGACCAGCTGACCGCATCACTTCGATTTACCAGGTCCATGCAAAGTGAGCTTTATTTTTTTAACAGCTACAAAGCCACGCTTCATAAAGCTGATCAATGCGGGCCCTCACAGGTCTTCTACATTGGAAAACAGGGGTCCAACATCACTTTAAAAGAAGCATTTAATCTGCTTTCGGGCCGCTCGGTTCATAAGGATATGACAACCCGGCAGGGTAATCTTTATCAGGCCTGGCTGCAGCTGGACTTTAAGCAGACGCTGCCTAACGGTAATTTCAAAATGCTGCAATACGGTAAAAACTACGGATATGATCTTTTCGAATCTTTAAAAAAGCTTCCCATCGATGAAATCAGAGTGCAGGCCCAGCGTGTCAGGATCTTGGATTCTTTAAAAAAAGGCAACGCTGTTCAGGTCACGCTATCTGGCCCCGCAGCTGGCCAGAAGGTATTTATTGAAGCCAACCCGCAGTTTAAGGCGATTATCATCTACGATAGTAATCATCAAAGGCTGCGCCAGTTGGCCAAGCAGAGCCCGCAGCATCTTAGCCAGCAGCAGTCTGAAAAAAATGTTCACATCCAAAATAAGGAAAATACCAACCAGGCGCACAGGTTGCAAAAAGACCGTAGAAGAAAAGGCCCCTGCATGTAAGCGCAGCAAAATACCGGCAGATGGCCCAAGAAAATAATACAAACGGCCTTTCGGCCGAAGCAGACTAGCTTCCAAGGGCATTTACCCAAATGAATTACCGGCAAATAATCACAAGATCATGAAACCACGGATTAAAAGACGCGAGATCAGAGTTGAACTCGATGATGCAGAATGGGAAGCGTTGCATAACCAGCTACAAAAGTCTACCAGCAGAAGCCGCAGTGAATACTTGCGAAGAAAGATCTTTGGCAAAACACTGACCTTGAAATACCGCAACGCCTCACTGGATGAATGCACTGAGCAGCTTACAGAGCTTAAAGAACATCTTAAAACGGCCGCCTATGACTTTGATAGCGCAATGCAAAAACTAAGGAATTTGTCATCTGTCAAGGACATCGAGCATTGGCTGATCAGTTACGATCTTGACCGCCGGAATCTTTTAAGACATGTAGAGAACATCAGTAACTATCTGCAAAAATTCAGCGCTTATGATTGGCATAATCAATAGATCCAGAAATTTAAGATACGCAGTTATGTATAATGAAAAAAAGGTGCAGAAAAAAACGGCCACTTTCATTGATGCTGGTTATTACCTTCAAAAGCCCGAGCTTCTTTCTGTTAAAGAAAAATTCGAAAGACTTAAAAGCCGCAACGCATTAAATATGCGCTCAAAGGTAAATGTGATGAGCTGTTCAATAAGCTTTGACGAGCCGAAAAAGCTGACAGCCGGCCAGCTAAAACAGATCAGCTTGTGTTTTCTAAAAAAATTAGGTTTTGCCTCTCAGCCTTATCTTCTTTACGAGCATCACGATTCGGCGCGCCAGCATGTACATATTGTCTCAACGCTGATCCGCCCGGACGGCAGCCGCATCAGGGATTCGGTTACAACTCGAAGCAAGATAATAGAAGCCCAGAAGCACACCCAGGCACTTTTCGGATTAAAATCTACGGTCTTTATCAACCCAGATTTAACAGCGCAGCAGAAGGCAGCTCAGGATCAGACCCAGGGGCTCAGGTCCAAACTCAGATCTGTCATAGACCAAGTTTTAAGCAGCTACAAATTCAGCTCGTTTTCAGAGTACAACGCGGTTTTAAGACAGTTTAATGTGCAGGCCCTAAGTGGCAGTGTGCACTCGAGGCTTTTCAAGCACCAGGGGCTGCTCTACAAAACCATTGACCATAAAGGTTCAGGCAACTCTATGGCTATCAAAGCCAGTAGACTCGACCCGCGGGCCACACTTAAAGCGCTTGATCTGCAATTTAAACAAAACGCTGCACAGCAGAAACTTTATATATCCAGGCTAAAAAATACAGTGGATCTGGCCATTGTCAACAGCGGTGAGCTGCCGCTGGCCAAGCTGGCAGAATTACTTGAAAAGCAGGGCATAAAAATGCATCTGACAACACAGGCAGATCAAAAAAATATGCATTTAACCTATGTAGACAACCGCACCAAATGCGCCTTTGATGCCAGCCGTCTGGGGCCAGATTATGATCTTTATAGCCTTGCCAAAAGGTGCGCGCCTAAGACCACGCCAGGCGCCGCTATAAGACAATCTGATTCTGCTGTTTCAGATCGTGAAAACAATGATTGGGAACTCTTTGGCCATAAAGGTCTTTTTGCAAGCGCTGATCAAGATTTTAAAATAGATGTACTGCTGCACGATCTGCTTCTGGCGGCCACTGATCACAGCCCTGTTCCCTTTGCGCTTAGAAACGCTATGAAAAAAAGAAGAAAAAGATCCACGGCCCGTTAACCCAAAAGCCAAAACCTTATGCAAAGCTCTGAAAACCAACAGGCGCTGGGAAGAATACTTGATATGAGCAGACTCATCAGCATTCTTCTTTTAGGCCTTCATTTTTACTACCAGTGCTACGGGGCCTTTCAGCTGTGGAAGCTGACAAGTCCTTTTACCAACAGGATTCTGGATAATATCGTAAAAACTGAGCTTTTTACAGGATTTAACAAAGCAAAGTTTTTTGCACTTGCTTTCCTTTTCATATCGCTTCTGGGTGTAAGAGGAAAAAAAAGCGAAAATCTGCGGACAAAAAATGGTCTGATGCTGATTGCTGCCGGGCTTGTTTTGTTTTTTGGCAGCCGCCTAAGTCTGCACCTGGGCGCCTCTGTCATTGGTCTTACCCTGATTTATATCAGCGTTACTGTCAGTGGCTATATTCTTACACTGAGCGGGGGCACTTTGATTTCAAGGGTAATCTCAGAGAAGCTTAGCAATGATATTTTCAATAGCGAAAACGAGACATTTCCCCAGCAGCAGAAGCTGATCGAAAACGAATTTTCAATCAATCTGCCTACCCTGTTTCAGCTTAAAAGAAAATTTTACCCCGGATGGATTAACATCATCAATCCGTTCCGGGGCCTTTTGGTCTTGGGATCACCAGGCTCAGGAAAATCTTATTTTGTCATCCGACACGTGATCAGCCAGCATATTGCCAAGAATTTCACACTTTTTATTTACGATTTCAAATACCCTGATCTGACTTTGATCGCCTACAACCACTGGCTTAAACAAAAAGCAAATTACAGTACTGCGCCGAAGTTTTATTATATCAACTTTGATGAGCTGAGCTACTCGCACCGCTGTAACCCGCTGGACCCCGAAGCGATGCTTGATATTACTGACGCGGCTGAATCAGCGCGCACGATTCTGATGGGTCTGAACCGGGAGTGGATTAAAAAGCAGGGTGATTTTTTTGTTGAATCTCCCATAAACTTTATGACGGCAGTAATCTGGTTTTTAAGAAAATTCCAGGATGGTGCTTTCTGTACACTTCCGCATGTGCTCGAGCTGATGCAGCTGGATTATGATAGTCTGTTCTCGATTCTGATGACAGAGAAAGAAATCGATGTGCTGATCAACCCTTTTATGACCGCCTATTTAAACGATGCAATGGAGCAGCTTGAGGGTCAGATCGGGTCTGCCAAGATTGCCCTTGCCAGACTGTCTTCTCCAAACCTTTATTATGTGCTTTCGGGTAATGATTTCAAACTGGATATGAACAATCCCAAAGATCCCAAAATCATTTGTATGGGCAACAATCCTCAGAAGATAATGACTTACGGCGCAGTACTTTCACTGTATGTAAACCGGCTGATTAAAATAGTAAATCAAAAAGGAAAACTAAAAAGCAGCCTGGTTTTTGACGAGTTTCCAACGATCTATCTAAGCAACATTGATACGCTGATGGCCACAGCGCGCTCCAGCCTTGTGGCAACAACGCTTGCCGTACAGGATTTTAGCCAGCTAAAAAAAGACTACGGAAGAGAGCAGGCCGATGTGATTATGAACTTAGCGGGAAATATCATCAGCGGGCAGGTGTCGGGTGATACGGCCAAGCAGCTCTCTGAGCGTTTTGGTAAAATCATGCAGGACCGCACCAGCCTGTCGATCAACAGAAGCGATACTTCGGTGAGCAGATCCAAACAGCTCGAACTGGCGATTCCATCTTCAAAGATCTCAACGCTCAGTTCGGGCGAGTTTGTCGGCATGGTAGCCGATGACCCGCTTACTAAAATTGAGCTTAAAGCCTTTCACAGCCAGATTCAAAACGATCATAAAGCTTTAAAACAGGAAACTGATCAGTATGTGCCGCTTCCCAAGGTCCGCCAAATCGACACCTCAATTGTTCTTCAAAATTACCACAATATCAAAGAGGATGTGCAAAACATCTATGATTATAAAATGAGCCAGATTTTAAATGATCCCTCACTTTCGCACCTTCTTGTCAACAAGAAAAAGCGGTAGAAAAAAAAGCGCCTTTCAGAGCTTAGCTAGCTTCGAAAGGCGCGGGATACCACGGATCTAAACCACTTTAAATTCTCTTTTTACGATGATGCCTGTGCTCCGCTTTTTATTTCAGACAGATTTTCTTCTTCCTGAGCTGTATACATGCGCGAATGGGTAATAAAGCGTATGCCCATCGGGATTTCCAGCGAAAAACTCGATCCTCTTCCGGGCGTCACCCCGATCGTAAGCTGGGTATGCTGCCAGTATTCAAACTGATCGCGGCTCATAAAAAAATCGCAGCCTGCGATCTGACCCAGCAGCACATCACTTTCACCTGTTTTAAACTCTCCTTTCTCAAAGCACATTGGCTGAGAGCCGTCACAGCACCCGCCGCTTTGATGAAACATCAGCTCACCAAACCGCTCTTTTAACTGGTCTACAACTTTTATGGCTTCGGCAGTAATTAGCACGCGGGGCGTTTTCATCTTTACAGGTTTTAAATGGATCTAATTTTTGAACGCAAAAAATGCTGCGGCTTGTGCGCGCGGCAAACTATTTTTTGCCATCCGCAAGCCGCAGCCTGTTTTTAGGATCAGAAAAATCCTAGCGCGTTGCGGTCATAAGAAATGAGCATATTTTTTGTCTGGCGGTAGTAGCCGAGCATCATTTTATGGTTCTCACGGCCAAAACCGGATTTTTTATAACCGCCAAAGGGTGCATGCGCCGGGTAAGCATGGTAATTGTTGACCCAGAGACGGCCGGCCTGAATTGCGCGCGGCACCTGGTAAATCTGGTGTGCATCGCGCGTCCAGACCCCGGCGCCCAGACCATACATGGTATCATTGGCAATCTGGATAGCTTCTTCAACTGTTTTAAAAGTGGTCACGCACGCCACAGGTCCAAAGATTTCCTCCTGAAAAATGCGCATTTTGTTATGGCCCTTAAAAAGTGTCGGCTGGATGTAATAGCCGCCCGAAATCCCGTTTTCAAACCGCTGGGCCTCTCCCCCACACAATACTTCGGCCCCTTCCTCTTTACCGATTTTCAGATACGAAAGTATTTTTTCGTACTGATCATTTGAAGCCTGAGCGCCCATCATCGTACCGCTATCCAGCGGATGGCCCATCCGGATTGCTTTGGTGCGCTCAATGACGCGGCTCATAAATTTATCATAGATATCTTCCTGAACCAGGATCCTGGACGGGCAGGTGCAAACTTCTCCCTGATTTAAAGCAAACATGACAGCGCCTTCGATGGCCTTATCAAAAAAAGCATCATCCTGGTCTGCCACCGAAGAGAAGAAAATATTGGGTGATTTACCGCCCAGCTCCATGGTTACCGGAATCAGATTCTCAGAGGCATACTGCATGATCAGCCGGCCGGTGGTCGTCTCGCCTGTAAATGAGACCTTGGCTACTCTTGGTGAGGATGCAAGCGGTTTTCCTGCTTCTGTGCCAAAGCCTGTTACAATATTTAAAACGCCGGCGGGCAGAATATCACCGATCAGCTCCATCAGACACATAATAGAGGTTGGCGTCTGCTCGGCTGGTTTTACGACCACGCAGCAGCCCGAAGCCAAAGCAGGGGCAATTTTCCAGGTTGCCATCAGAAGCGGAAAATTCCACGGGATGATCTGTGCCACCACGCCAAGCGGCTCATGCAAAACAATGGACACCGTATTTTCATCATGCTCTGAAATACCGCCTTCTTCTGCGCGGATCACACCTGCAAAATACCGGAAGTGGTCAATGCAAAGCGGCAGATCCGCTGCTCTGGTCTCACGAATTGCTTTTCCGTTATCAATCGCTTCGACGACTGCCAGGTATTCAAGATTTTCCTCGATCACCTGCGCAATTTTAAGCATCAGATTACTTCTGTATGTCGCAGAGGTTTTACTCCAGGTTTTAAATGCTTCATGGGCTGCATCCAGAGCCAGCTCAATATCTTCTTTTCCTGAGCGGGCTGCTTTGGTGAATACCTTACCATCGACCGGCGAGATGTTATCAAAATATTCCCCTTTAACAGGCGCTACAAATCTGCCACCGATAAAGTTTTCATACTGAGCTTTAAACTCAGGTCTTTTGGCAAGGGTTGCACTTAGCTGTGATTTATTTTCTGCTTCCAGCGTTTCCATATACTTAAAGGTTTTTGTCTTGTGATTAATGATCACAAACTTAGCGCAGGGCCAGTATTTATACTGGCACTATTGATTCAGATAATAGGATAATATTCTCAAAAAAAATAAAATATCCAGTACCTTTATGTAGCTTTTTGGCGTTAGCCTATTGGTAATTCACTTAAAACTGATTGCCGGTAACCCAGTTCATACTTCATTCCTGTCACTGTTATGTCATCCGGATTCAAGTTAAACCAAATTGCTGTTTCCTCTCAAAAATCAATGAAGACCCTGGTTGAAAACAGGCGCGCTTTCACCCTTGAAAACTGTGAGCTGAATTTGTTTGAAACACAAAAGCCTTGTGCACTCGTGCCGCTAAGTTTTACTGATTTTGTCGTGACCAGTATGCTGCGCGGTAAAAAGGTGATGCATTTGTTTGACCAACCCGGTTTTGATTATCTTCCTGGTGAGACTGTGCTGGTACCTGCCCATGTGAAGATGAAAATAGATTTCCCCGAAGCATCTGAGAGCAACCCCACCCAGTGCATTGCGCTCGCGCTGGATCAGACCAAAATACAGCAGATCGTTGACCGGCTCAATGAGCAGTATCCGCGCTGTGGCAAGGATCAGTACTGGCAACTTGAGCATAACCAGTATCATTTTCTTAACAATATCGATCTGGCCCAAAGCATCAATAAACTGATCCATATCTGCTCTGGCAATGCGCTTGGAAAAGATATTTTGGCAGATCTTACTTTACAGGAGCTGATCGTTCATATCATACAAACCCAGCATCTTTACTCAGCGCAGCAAGACCAGTATCCGCAGCAGGACAGTCCGCTGGCTTATGTGCTGCATTATATTAAAGCCAATATTGGTGAGAAGATTCAGGTTGAGCAGCTTAGCGAAAAAGCCTGCATGAGCCGCGCATCGTTTTACCGCGCCTTTAAAAGGGAATTCAGCATTAGTCCGGTGGAATTTATTTTGAAGGAAAAGATCAAGAAAGCAAAGTCTTTGCTCAGTGATTCGAAAGCAAGCATTTCAGATGTTTGTTATCAGCTTGGATTTTCAGATCTTAATTATTTTGGACGGCAGTTTAAAAAATCAGAGGGGATTTCTCCTTCTCAGTACCGTCATGTTGCTAACGGCTATCAGGAAAATAAAATTTAAATGCAGTGTTGGGCAGATGCCTGCCGCGCTGGGCGCGAATCATTTTTTGATTTAAAGACTCCGGGCACAGCGTTTTCAGGGAAGTATCAGCTAAAATTTTGAGTACCGGATTTCCACACTGCCGGCGAAATTGCGGATAATAATCGCAGTTTGTTACTTGAAGAACCTGAAAAATATTTTTTTGGCAATAGCAATCAAGGCGATAAAAGAGTTTGGCTTGGTAAAATACTCTGTGGCGCCTGCTTCGATCGCTTTCTTTTTTAGCTCCGGACTACTCGATGTTGAAAGCATGACCGCTGGCACATCAGATAGCTTAAAATCGTCTCTGATCGCTTTGATCGCTTCAATTCCGTTCATTTTGGGCATGTTCATATCGACGACAATGACCGTGTCATCCAGATCATTTTCGTTTTTTAAGTTTTCGATAAGCTCTTTACCATTCTGGGCTTCGATGACATTGACATCCGGATCAGTCTCCTGCAGCGCTTCTTTAAATAACATTCTGTCGTCCTCATCGTCATCTGCCAGATGAACAGTCTTGTTATCCATAATTAAAATTTCTTCTTCATTAATAAAAGCCATGCACAAAAGTACAAAATTATTTTTTGTGGAATGATATTTTCATTATTTAGAAAAACTACAAGTAACACTTCCGGGATATGAAAAATCGCGCATTTCTTCTTATTGATGATGATCAGGACGATCATATCATTTTTGCCGACGCTTTAAGCATCGCAGACCCTGATGCAACCTGCGATTATGCTTTCAATTGCCCGGATGCCATTGACTTTTTAAATAAACAGGTGATCAACATTCCTGATTACATATTTATGGACTGGAACATGCCTTATATGGAAGCGATTGATTCAATTCAGGCGCTCAGAAAAATCCCAGGCATTGATAACACTCCCATTTATATACTTTCGGGCTCAAAGCCAAGCTTTGAGATACAGGACAAGGTGGGTCTTATGATTCAAAAGGTTTTAACAAAACAAAATTCAATAGAGCAGCTCGCCGCAGAAATTCAAGAAGCTATCGGTTGATGCTAAACGCGGCAGTTTTGATCCTAAAAAAAACGGGAGTTTTGCAGGTCAGGTTTTAATCTCTGATGCAAAACTCCCTTTTTGGTTTTTAGTTGTTTAAAATCTGCTACTCGGTTAATGGTTTAACCATGATATCTTTAAAGTAAACGGTGCTGTTTGGATCATGGGCTTGCAAAGCGAAGGTGCCGCTGCTTAGGATTCTGTCTTTTTCGCCGGCTGATCTTTTATCTGTATCGTTTTCCTCGTAGTCCACAACGGTCTTGTCATTTATTTTAATGGTAATGTGTTTTCCTTCCACTTTGATATATTCGGTATACCACTCGTTGTCTTTTACGTAGGTTTCCTTTACGTCCTGGATGTTATAAAGACTGCCTGTACGTTTCCAGTCTGTGTGCGAGTTGTTTACCTGCACCTCGTATCCCTTGGATGGCCAGCCGGTTTCCTGGTAAGTGGTATGAATATAAATCCCGGAATTCGCGCCTGGTTTAGTCATCACCTGGGCTTTGAATTCAAAGTTTTTAAACATGTGATTTTTAACAGGCCCTTCATAAAACAAATGGCCCACCGGGCCGTTGACTTTTATAGCGCCATCTTCAATTGAAAATGAGTTTGCGTTGTTGCCCACTTTCCAGCCTTTTAATGATTTGCCATCAAAGATCGAGATCCACCCGTCCTGTTTAGGGGCACAGACCGCACTGATTAAAACCGTAAGGGCTAAAAGCGCTGAAAATAAATTTATTGTCTTCTTCATAAGTTTTGGTCTTAACAAGGTTTTGGATTTGATGTTATCTTTCATTTATAAAAAGAAGAAAATTCATCATAAACTACTGTCTGCCGGAAGGAAATAATATTTCTTACTACCAAACTGCCACAAGCATTTTAACAGAAGAAACATTCGCTTTATCTTTGCCATTGAAATAACCATCTGAATGCGTAACCCTTACATTGCCCTTCTTGCCATTTCCTGGCGTTATGCCCGCCAGCAGAAAAAACGCTACCTTTTAATATATGGCATGTTTATCATGGCCAATCTGGTCCTTGCCATGCAACCGATACTGTATGGCTGGTTTGTGCAGTCGCTGCAAACCAAAGGGACCGAAGTTCTCAAAAATGTCTGGTGGTATGCCGGCGCCTACATCGGCCTGAGTCTTCTGGAATGGGCCTTTCACGGGCCGGCGCGCGTGATGGAAAGAAAGCTGGCCTTTGATCTGAGCCGCAATTTTCTTGATGAGCTTTATCATCAGTCGCTGCATCTGCCCATCCGCTGGCATCAGGATCATCACAGTGGAGCAACGATCAACCGGATCAGAAAAGCTTATGAAGCCTTGAAAGAATTCTTTCAAAACGGGTTTATGTTTCTTCATGCCTTTTCAAAATTTGTTTTCTCTTTTGCCGCCATTGTCTACTTCTCTCCGTTGTATGGAAGTATCGGCGTTTTGATCGGGATCATCAACGTGCTTGTCATATTCAGGTTTGATAAGCCCCTGGTCAAAGCACTGGATGAGACCAACGAAAAAGAGCACATTGTTTCCTCGACACTTTTTGACAGTCTTTCCAATATTATCACCGTGATCACCCTTCGGCTTGAAAAGCGCATGCAAGAAGCGCTTCAAACCAAAGTAGCCCAGGTTTTTCCTTCTTTTTTAAAAACAGTCGTTATCAATGAATGGAAATGGTTTGTCGCCAGTCTTTTCATAGGGCTGATTTACGTGGTGGTCACGGTGGGTTATGTATATCAAAACTATGTTCCGGGTACCATTTTTCTTGTCGGCGGACTGGTAACGCTGCTAGGCTACGTCAATCAGTTTACCAGCGTTTTTCAAGATGTCGCCTGGCAGTATACTGAAATCATCCGCTATAATACAGAAGTGCAAACAGCCCGCAGTATCAGTGAGGCTTACGCGGCACACCATAATACAGACGAGCAGGGCTCTTTGCCAGAAAACTGGAAGCAGATACAGATCAAAAATCTTAACTTTTCACATGCTGCAATCTATCATCAGGAAAAAAAGGCGCATAGCCTACACAGTCTGAATATCCGCATTCAAAAAGGAGGGCGCGTTGCTTTCATTGGAGAAAGTGGTAGCGGTAAAAGTACGCTTCTGGCGCTTTTGAGGGGTCTATACAATGCTGAAAAAGATGCAACCGTGCAGGTGGATGAAAAAGAAGTCGTTCCGCTTGAAATGCTGGCTGGTACTGTCACCTTGTTTCCGCAGGACCCTGAGATCTTTGAAAATACAATCGAATACAATATTACGCTCGGACTTCCTTTCTCAGACGCTGAGATCAGCCATGTTTGTGATACAGCCCAGTTCAGCTCCGTGCTTGAAAAGCTTCCCAATGGCCTGCAGTCGAACATACAGGAAAAAGGCGTGAACCTTTCAGGCGGACAAAAACAGCGGCTTGCGCTGGCCCGCGGTGTTCTGGCTGCCAAATCCAGTGATATCATTCTTTTGGATGAGCCCACCAGCAGCGTCGATCCGAAAACAGAAGCTTTGATCTATGATCATATGTTTGAAGCATTTAAAGATAAGGCCGTGCTCTCAGCGCTTCACAGGCTACATCTGCTGCCAAAGTTTGATTATATCTACATCCTAAAAGACGGGCGTCTGATTGATGAAGGAACATACGCTGAGCTAAGGGCAAACAGTCAGATCTTTTCTGATCTGATGGGAAAAGACCAGCACGAATCAGTTGGCTGAATCTAAGACCATATGAAAAACACCAGATATTGAAGTGAGCTATCCTCAGGACGGGTTGATACTTACTTCAAGAGCGTCACAATCCCTTTGTAATCTGCCAGCTCCCCACTTTTAAACTCCACTTTGATCTTGTAGGGATAAACGCCGGGTTCTGTGGGCTGGCCTTTGTAATTACCATCCCAGCCGTTTGAGGGTTCAGACGCTGCGAAATTTTCTTTCATATAAACCACCTGTCCCCACCGGTTGTAGATCACCATTTTTTTGACGATACTTACGCAGCTGTTACCATAAACAAAAAAAACATCATTGTCCCCGTCATGGTTTGGAGAAAAAGCAGTCGGCGGGTATATGCCGCAGGGTCTTACCTGCACTGTTAGTTTTGTATCCCTGGTACAGACCTTATTTAGATCCGAAACCACCAGACTATACTCTGTCGTTGAACCCGGATGAGCCCAGGTGTCCGGGCAGCTTGGGCAGCTCAGCGAGGCTGGCGGCTGCCAGATGTAGCTGTAACTGCCGGCAGGCTCAACAACCGCGTGAAGCTGCACACTGTCTCCCTGGGTGATATAAAGATTCTGCATCGCAGCCAGATTCAGCTCATCTACTTTCAATTCTGTAATCACCGTACTATCACAGCCAAGGCTGGTGCTCAGCACATTCTCGTAAGTCCCGGAAGTACGGTAAACAGAACCTCCAACAGCCAGACTGTCTCCCTGACATATCGTAATCGTTTGACTATATCTGGCCGCAGGATTCACTGTGAGATCAAGATGAACGGTGCTGTCACATACGCTGCTTTGGATCACATGCCTACTGAAACTCCCGCTTGTCCGGTAAGTGGTATCACCAACTGCCACACTTTCCCCCTCACAGATCGTTCTGACCAGCGTTGAATCAATTTGTTTGAACGCAATGGTGTAATCCATTTGCAGCGCGCATGATTCATCCAGGCTTCCTACCGGCACCAGTTTGACCCAGTATTGATCTCCTAGATTCGCCCTCACTTTGATCTGTTCGCTTGTGGCCCCGTTGCTCCATGTGTACTTGCCAAAACCGGCCGGTGCCATCAGGGTCAAATAGCCGTTTTCATCCGGACAGTTTGCCGCTTGTCTTACTTCTGATTTGGTGCACTGCGCGTCAAAATAGGCATAACCAAAATGTTTCTTTTTTGTGCAGCCGTGCGCTGTCACCTCCACGGTGATCGTCTCACCGATGTGATCTCTCAGATCCATCGCGCCTGTCGTCCAGTTGCGGTACTGAATATCGCCCTGGGTTTTAAAACCATCGACCGTGTTTGAGGCCTCGAGCTGAATATCATAATTACTGCAAGCAATATCATTTCCGCTCGCATCATAGATCCGGATATTAAAGCCAGGCTTTTGATAAGGCTGGTGATCATTTCTGGGGTTTTCTAACAATATGGCAAACTTGTATTGAAAAAGCGTGTTATCAGGCCCGACCACAAAGGTAGTTTTCGCCCGGTCAAAACGGCTTCCCATCATCGTATTTCCGATCCTGAGCGAATAATTGCTTCCCGGTGCAACCATCGGGATTGCTTCTGATGTTATCTTTGGATCATTGCCGTCAGAGGTTTTTGTCACCAAATGACCATTTGCGTATATACCGGCAGTTTCGTTGGTGTAAACCACTGTGCTTCCAACGTTTTCGACGGTCCCGTTTGTAAGGATCCAGCCACTGGCGGTGCCCTGTTCAAAACCGATGTTACCGCAGTCCACTTTTTGCGCCTGCAGTTTTAGCGTCAAACAGAAAATAAATCCGGTCAAAAATAGAATTTTTCCCATAACATCAGCAAAGGATCAAAAACCTGAAAAGTTTATACTTAACCTTACGTAATATCGCTCTGCGCTGTTGCAGAAAATCCTTTCGTATCAGCCGTTTTTCACTGCATTATTTTGTAAGCAGCATCCTTGTTACCCGTAAAAATTAAATTTCACAAAATTCCGGCTCGAAGGTTTATCAAACTTTCTCTACCGGCTGATAGAATTTATCTGTGGGCTAGGATAGAAAAAAGTATAGTCCATTAAAAAAAAGGAATGTTGATAAACAAATCAAACAATTGTGAATTTTGTATTAAAATTGAAATATTCCAAGCAATATTCTGTGAAGTGTGCCGTTTTTTACATTAAATTTGCTGTACCCTTTAATACACGATATTCCTGAAATAAGTAACAGCCCCATCCGCGCATATCCGGAGAAGGTCTTTATCAGGGCAAAAAAAACATTATGCTCAACTGGTTATTCGATAAGAAGATAAAAGAAGTGAACCTTGAAAGGATTGGGATGGATATCCATTCTCATCTGATCCCCGGAATTGACGACGGTGTTGAAACCGTCGAAGAGTCCGTAGCAATGGTTCAAAAAATGCAGGATCTTGGCTTTTCCAAAATCTACACCACACCCCATGTGATGTGGGACTGCTACCGCAACACCCCCGAAGCCATACAATCCGGACTGGAAGATGTGCGCAGCGCCTGCCGGATCGCAGGGCTTACCGTTGAGATCAACGCGGCCGCTGAATATTTTATCGACGAACACTTTGTACAAACCCTGAATACCGGACAAGGACTTTTAACTTTACCGGGAAACAGGCTTTTGGTGGAACTTCCCTACTCCACCCCTTTAATGAATACCTCCGAGACTCTTTTCAAAATCATTGAAAAAGGATTCCAACCGGTTTTGGCACATCCGGAGCGTTACACATACTTCTATTCTGACCCCTCTGTTTTCAAAAAATTATCTGACCAGGGCTGCGAGTTGCAGGTCAACATATTATCCCTTGGCGGTTACTACGGCGAGAATGTCCATAAAATGGCAGACTGGCTTTTACGTAACAAACTGATCACCTTTTTGGGCACTGACGCACACCGGATGCAGCATTTGGATTTAATCTCCAAAGGTGACAAAGCATCCTGGCTTACAAAGTACGACTTTCAAAACGAAAAATTATTGAGTGCCTGATTTGAAATGCTAGAATTTATTCTACATTTCAAATAGAAATTTATGACAATTTTAGTAGTATTGAAAAGAAGTTTATATAACTTTGCTAAGAATTGGTCAAAAACGCTGATAATTTTAATTGAAACAGAAAATATTAGACACCACAAATCCTGTTTTCTGACAAACCTGTTTAAGCTACTTACCATCAACAATTTAATTTTTTCAAACCGACATTTTTCAACGACTTATGAAGAACACCTTTTCCAAAATATCCGGTTACAGTGCTTTTATCGCTTTATTATATCTTGTGATATGGGGAGGAGCGACATCTTGCGTTTCACCTAAGACGATTGTGTATTTTCAAGGGGATAGTTCGAGATTACATTCTCAGGATGTCACACAGAATTATATTCCTACGATACAAAGTAACGATCTTTTATCCATCGTGGTAGGAAGTTTAAACTCAGAAGCGAATGAAATGTTTAATACGGCAAATACAGCTATGACTGCAAGCACAAATTATTCTTCTGTTAGCAGTGGAGCAAGATTGCAACCATTAGGGTATCTTGTAAACTTGGAAGGTTATATTGAGATGCCAATGATTGGCAAGATAAAAATTAAAGGTCTAACTACTTCTGTTGCTGCCGATTCGATCCGCTTACGCCTCCTTAATTTCCTTAAAGAACCATCCGTAATGGTCCGTAATCTAAATTTTAAGGTATCAGTTCTTGGTGAAGTAAAGACTCCGTCAGTGTACGTAATTCCTGACGAGAAGATAACGCTGCCCGAAGTATTAAGCATGGCTGGGGATTTAACAATTTATGGTAACAGAAGTAACGTAATGATTATCAGAGAAGAAAATGGCAAGAGAGAATATGCCAAGATAGATCTAACAGCAAGAGATATTTTTAATTCCCCTTACTATTATCTGCATAAAAACGACGTCATTTATGTAGAACCTGTTAAATCAAAAATGTTGGACACTGACAGCCGTATCAGAACGGTTCCTCTTATTGCTACGATTGTAGGAGGTATCAGTACACTGGGAATTTTAATCATCAATATTACCAAATAGCGTTACTGACATGCTGGTAATTACAATGGGCTCAAAATATTAAACGACTGAATCAAAATAGAATGTCACAAGATTTTTTAGAAAACGACGAGCAGGATTTTAGCCTTCAGGATTACATCCGTCGCTATTTGCGCTATTGGTATTTATTCCCAATTTTTATTGTATTGGCCTTAACCGCTGCATTCTTTTATCTGCAGATTACGCAGCCTGTTTACAGTGCAAAAACAAGTATTCTTATAAAAGATGAGAAAAAAGGTCTTGGGGGATCACAGGGAGATATTCTATCTGAATTAAGTAACCAATTTGGCGGAAACAAGCTTGTCGAAAATGAGTTGGAAATACTTAAATCACAAACGCTTATGGAACAAGTTGTCAAGAATTTAAATCTTGACGTTGCCTATTCCACTAAAAACGGGTTGAAAACCATTGATCTTTATAGTATATCTCCTGTGATTGTAAAACCGGAGGTCATTACCGAGCAGGGACTGGAAGAGCCAATGATTATCCATATTACAGATAATAATCATTTTACCTTTAATGACGAGGATAAGGTTCACACTTTTGGTCAGCGTTTTAACAATGCCTGGGGCGCCTTTGTGATAACAAAAGGTAAAACTTCAGAAGCCAAGGATGTAAAAGTATCTTTTGGCGATGTTAAAGGTATGGCTGAGGGTATGCTCAGCAGACTTACGGTTCAGCAACCAAATATTAAAAGTACCGTTATTGAGCTGACCTATGAAGATGTCTCTGTTCAGAGAGGAAAAGATGTCTTAAATAACCTTTTGGATGTTTATGTTCAGTCATCGTTAAGTGATAAAAATAGCGAAGCAAGTAATACACTAAAGTTCATAGAAACCCGTCTTGGTCTTATCACCGGAGAATTAGGCGATGTTGAAAAAGATGTTGAATCTTATAAAACAACCAAAGGCATCACCGACATCAGCGCGGAATCTCAGCTTTTCCTTGAAAATATCAAAGAAAATGATGCTAAACTGAATGAAGTCAATACACAGATCAGTATTCTGGAAAGTGTAGACTCCTACATTAAAAATGCTGGTGATGGAGCCGTTGCCCCTGCAACATACATGATCAATGACCCGGTTCTGGTATCGCTTCTGACCAAGTTCAACGAACTGGAATTACAACGTGAGCGCTACGCCCGTACCACAACTGCCAATAACCCCCTGCTGCAAACGATCAATACCCAGCTTGATGGAACACGCCAGGCGATACGGGAAAACGTGCAGAACTTACGCCGCGGGATGGACGTAACCAAGCAAAATTTACAAGGAATTAACTCCCGTTTTTCAGCAGGCCTGAGAAGCATTCCGCAAAAAGAAAGAGAATTTGTTGGGATCAAAAGACAACAAAGTATTAAGGAAGGGTTATATCTATACTTGCTTCAAAAAAGAGAAGAAACTGCTTTGATGTATGCATCGACCGTAACAGATAGCCGGTTAATTGATGCTCCTATTTCAACTTACATGCCTATCAAGCCTAAAAGGTCACTGATATGGGCTGGTGCAGGTGCTGCGGGTATTGCCATTCCATTATTGCTCATTAATCTGATTTTCCTTTTAAACAATACAGTTCAAAGCCGTGAAGATATTGAGAAATCGACCCATGCTTCTGTTTTGGGTGAAATTGGGCAAATGAAAACGGCCAAAGGTGAACCAGGCGAAGATGCTATTATTAAGATGACCAGCCGAAGCGCAGTGGCTGAGCAATTTCGGGCACTTCGAACAAACCTGCAGTATTTAGGGGATGGAAGTTGCCGGGTACTCATGTTCACTTCTTCCATAGGTGGTGAAGGAAAAAGTTTTGTAAGTATAAACCTAGCAGCCAGTTTGGCTTATTCAGATAAGCGTGTTTTGTTGATTGGTCTTGATTTACGTAAACCAACCTTACACGAAAGACTTCAGGTTCCGAATCAATACGGTGCTTCCAACTGTCTGATCGGTCAGGGTAAACCTTCTGATTTTATACAGACCACCATCGTGCATCCAAAATTTGATGTTTTAACGAGTGGACCTATCCCTCCCAACCCATCAGAACTTTTAAGTAATGGCCGCTTACCATTATTGATCAAGGAGCTTCGTAACGAATATGATTATATTCTGATTGATTCCCCGCCCTATGGTTTGGTTACGGATTCCTCTCTTATCGGAGAACACGTAGATGCCACGTTATATCTTGTTCGGTTCAATTACACTTTGGTTGATCATTTAAGAAGAATTGGTGAACTACAAAAGGCTAAAAGATTCTCTAATCTTTCCGTGATATTTAACGGGGTTAATTATGGCGCGGGTTATGGGTATGGTTACGGTTATGGTGGATATGGATATGGTTATTACGGAGACGATAAAGAAAATAAAGTTCAGGGAATTGGATATCGTTTAAAGAAACTGGTTGGTAAAGCATAGACAAAAAATGGAGAGTATTTCAGCAATGTGTATCAGAAATACTCTCCATCAATAAATATGCTTTGGATAAACATTTGCAAATCAGCAGCCCTATGAATTGGTACAATACTTATATACATAAAATTTGAACCAATGCGCTTAAAAGAACGAAACAACCTAAAAATTAGTCTAAATATATTGAAACAAGGTTTTTTTGTACTTAATCCTGAATTTATTAAGGTGCTTGTTACTCAAAATAATTTGCACTAAATTCAGTAGTCGGATCTTGATTTAAAGATTAAATCCGATTATCAGAATGCTTTAACAGGTTTTACTCAACGTTATATGAAAAATTTAAAATCCTCTTTAAGTCAACGTAAATGTTGGCATTTTGATCTGTTATTTAGTGATTTAAATAACAGATCAAAATCTTCCCTTTCTATTCATTTTAATAGCTGATAATGATATGAAAATCGCAGTTGTTGGTACAGGCTATGTTGGCCTTGTCACAGGTACTTGTTTTGCAGAAACCGGTAATCAGGTTACCTGTGTTGATATCGATGTAAACAAAGTGGCACGTTTGCAAAAAGGTGAGATTCCTATTTACGAACCTGGTCTTGATGTACTGTTTGACAGAAATATCGCTGAAGGTCGCCTGGCATTCACAACAGATTTGAAAGAAGGTATCAGGGATGCAGAAGTAATATTTCTGGCTCTCCCTACGCCTCCGGGTGAAGATGGGTCGGCTGACTTAAAATATATTTTAGGTGTTGCGAATGACCTTGGGCCAATTCTTGAAAGTTACGCTGTCATCATCGATAAAAGTACTGTCCCGGTTGGAACTGCTGAAAAAGTAAGTGCCGCAATAGGGTTGAATGCAAAAGTAGATTTTGACGTTGTATCCAATCCCGAATTTCTTCGGGAAGGTGTTGCGGTTGAAGATTTCATGAAGCCGGACCGTGTTGTTGTGGGAACTACTTCCGAAAGAGCAAAAAAGGTCATGGAAAAACTTTATGCGCCACTGGTACGTCAGGGTAATCCGGTCATTTTTATGGATGAGCGTTCTGCTGAAATGACCAAATATGCAGCCAACTCTTTCCTTGCCCTGAAGATCACCTTCATGAATGAGATAGCCAATCTGTGTGAGAAGGTAGGTGCCAATGTGGATGATATTCGCAGAGGTATCGGAACAGACAGCAGAATTGGTAAACGTTTTCTTTTCGCCGGTATCGGTTATGGTGGAAGCTGTTTCCCAAAAGATGTACGGGCACTGGCTAAAACTTCTGATGATTATGGCTATGGCTTTCGTACACTGAAATCCGTTATGGCCGTCAATGATGATCAGAAAAAACGCCTTATTCCGTTGGTTACCGAACATTTCGATGGCGATTTAACAGGAAAAACCATTGCAGTATGGGGACTGGCATTCAAACCTTATACCGATGATATACGTGAAGCTCCGGCTCTGGAAAATATTAAAACCTTATTGGCCGCAGGTGCCAATGTGACCGTTTACGATCCGGAAGCGATGGACAATGTAAAACGCCTGCTACCTGATCTGACCTATTGCCACACAGCCTATGCAGCCCTTGATGATGCTGATGCCCTGATGATCTTTACTGAATGGCCACAATTCCGCACACCGGATTTTGATAAAATGGCTAAACTCATGAAAGAGAAAGTAATTTTTGACGGTCGTAATTTATACGAACCTAATACCATGCAGGAACAAGGATTCATATACCACAGCATCGGAAGATTAATTGTTAATGGTCAATTTTTAAAGGTTAATGGTGCCATTTAGAACTTTGCGTGCTTTACCCTTGCCTTTACTTCTTTGCATGAAATAGAACAAGACATATACTCAACGGATTTAAATAATAACCTATGGCAGTTGTACATGTAATTCTATCTGGTGGCGTCGGCAGCCGGTTATGGCCGGTTTCCAGAAAATCAATGCCTAAACAGTATATTCCCATGTTTGGGGATAAGTCACTGTTTCAGCTGACCGCAGAAAGAAATGCACATTTAGCTGACCATGTGCTGGTTGTCGGAAACAAAGACAATTATCTTCTTTCACAGGCAGACCTAATCCGCGCGGGTGTGCATCAATACACAGAAGTGATAGAAGCTGCGCCACGTAATACTGCAGCGGCCATTGCTTTCGCAGCCTTTGATCTGAAAAGTGATGATGTCATTCTTGTAACACCGTCGGATCACATCATTACCAATGAAGAGGCATATGCTGATGCCATAGCCGAATCTATCCGACTTGCAAAACAGGGTTACCTGGTTACTTTTGGCATCAAACCATCCAAACCAGAAACAGGTTATGGTTATATCGAACACCAGGGAAATGAAGTAATTGCATTCCGTGAAAAACCGGATCAAAGTACCGCGGAATTATTTCTTGAACAAGGTAATTTCCTTTGGAACAGTGGTATGTTTTGCTTCCAGGCCGGTATCTATCTGGATGAGCTAAAAAACTTTGAACCAGAGATTTATGAAACTTCATTAAAAACCTGGGAAGCCCGTTCCAACGCATTTCTACCGGAAACAGAAACGATATTGATTCCATCGGTCAGTATTGACTACGCCGTTATGGAACGCTCTGAAAAAATAAAAGTCGTTGAAGCCACCTTTGGCTGGTCAGATCTGGGTTCATTTGAATCCATCTGGGAACACTGGGAAAATCAGGGTGAAGTCCACCATTTCAAACAAAATAACTGCGTCGTGGGCTCGACAAAACATGTGGAATTTTTAGGTGTCAGTAATCTGATGCTTGTGGAAACGCCGGATGCCATCCTTGTCTTGGATAAGAGTAATTCGCAGGACGTTAAAAAAATCTATGAGCGATTGGAAAGAGAGCTGCCTGAATTGGTAAAATGACATCGTCAGTCATATCCCAAATCATTCACCTTATTATCTATAAATTTTACTACGTGCAAAAAGCCGAAAGCCGATTGCCGAAAGCCGAAGTTTAAATGCAAAAAGACTCAAAAATATATATTGCCGGGCACCGCGGGATGGTGGGGTCGGCTATTGCCAGAGGATTGGCGAAAAAAGGATTTGAAAATATTGTTACACGGACTTCTTCCGAGCTGGATCTTCGGAATCAGCAGGCTGTTGCCGACTTTTTTGTGCAAGAAAAACCGGAATATGTTTTTCTTGCAGCCGCGAAGGTGGGCGGTATTGTAGCCAACAATACTTATCGTGCAGATTTCATTTATGAAAACCTGATGATCGAATCCAACATCATTCATCAGGCACATCTTAATGGCGTGACGAAACTGATGTTTCTGGGCTCTTCCTGTATTTACCCAAAACTGGCTCCGCAGCCTTTGCGTGAGGATTATTTGCTTACAGGCCTGTTGGAAGAAACCAATGAACCTTATGCCATTGCAAAAATTGCAGGTATCAAACTTTGTGAAGCCTATCACGACCAGTATGGCAGCAATTTCATCAGTGTGATGCCGACCAATTTGTATGGATACGGAGATAATTATGATCTGAATAACTCTCATGTATTACCTGCGTTAATCCGCAAGTTTCATGAGGCAAAAGAAGAAAACAAACCTTTTGTAGAAGCCTGGGGAACGGGATCACCCAAAAGAGAATTCCTTTTTGCAGATGATCTGGCCGAAGCCTGTCTCTTTTTGATGGAAACTTACAATGGCCGCGAACTAGTCAACATTGGTACCGGAGTAGATCTGGCTATCAAAGAACTGACAGAACTTGTTGCCAAAACAACAGGTTTCGAAGGCGAAATCAAATGGGATACCACCAAACCAGACGGAACCCCAAGAAAACTCATGGATGTATCCAAACTTCATAATTTAGGCTGGAAACACACCATAGAACTTCCGGAAGGTGTAGCCCTCGCCTACCAGGACTTTCTAAAAAACCAGGAAATTTACACAGTCTAGTCTAAAATATATTTTAACCCGCCAAAAGCCGACAGCCGATCGCCGAAAGCCGACAGCAAAATCTAAATAATATGTCAAAAGTAGCATTGATCACCGGCGTAACAGGACAAGATGGCGCCTATCTTAGCGAACTTCTTTTAAGCAAAGGATACACCGTACACGGTCTGAAACGCAGAAGCTCTTTATTCAATACCGATCGTATCGATCATTTGTATCAGGATCCTCACGTAGATAATGCGAAATTCATTTTGCACTATGGTGACCTTACCGATTCGATGAACCTTACCCGTATCATCCAGGAAGTGCAACCGGACGAAATATACAATCTGGCTGCCATGAGCCATGTGCAGGTAAGTTTTGAAATGCCGGAATATACAGCGAATGCGGACGGAATTGGAACACTTCGTATATTGGAAGCGGTTCGTTTACTTGGATTGACTAAAAAGACCAAAATTTATCAGGCCTCTACATCCGAATTGTACGGTTTGGTACAGCAGGTTCCTCAATCAGAAACAACGCCATTTTACCCACGTTCTCCTTATGCCGTTGCCAAAATGTATGCATACTGGATCACGGTGAATTATCGTGAAGCTTATGGTATGTTTGCTTCAAACGGTATTCTTTTCAACCATGAATCACCACTTCGAGGTGAGACTTTTGTAACCCGTAAAATCACACGCGCTGCTGCCAAAATCATTCTGGGTTTACAGGATTGTCTATACATGGGTAACATTGATTCGCAGCGCGACTGGGGTCATGCAAAAGATTACGTGGAGGCAATGTATCTGATTTTGCAGCAGGAAGTTTCAGAAGATTTTGTAATTGCTACGGGTGTCACTACCCGCGTTCGTGAATTTATCCGCAAAACATTTGCTTTCCTGGGTATTGAATTAACTTTCACAGGTTCAGAAGAAAATGAAGTGGCAACCATTTCGGCTGTGGACTCTGCCCGTCTTGTAGAACTTGGTATTATAGAAGGTGAGCATTTAAAACTGGGAACCACAGTGATGAAAATTGATCCAAGATATTATCGTCCAACTGAAGTTGAACTATTGATTGGAAATCCTGGTAAATGTGACGAAAAATTGGGTTGGAAACCAAAACATACCCTGGATATGCTTATTGAAGATATGGCTACTTCTGATTTACGTCTGTTTCAGAAGGATCAATTGTTGTTGAAAGAAGGGTTTGGGGTTTTAAATTATTTTGAGTAGAAAACATGTGATTAGAATTACTCAAACGAAAAAATATTTTAATGATGGTTATTGAAAAAAAATCTAAATTCTTATTCCTTGACGGAATCCGTGGAATTTGCGCGATTTACATTGCTTTGTACCATGCACAGCTTTTTACTGGATACGGTTTAGAAACATCGGATTTGCCACTGTTTCTAAGACCGATAAGTTATTTTCTGAGTTTCGGCCATTATTCAATTTCTGTATTCATTGTCTTATCAGGTTTTTGCCTTACTATACCAGTTGTAAAATCCAATGATAAAAAACTTCGTGGTGGATTTTTTGCTTACATAAAAAGGCGTGCATTTAGAATTCTACCGCCTTATTATTGTGCGCTATCATTGTTTCTGCTACTTATAGCCATTTTACCAATACTTCAGTTGAAACAAGATACAGCTTGGGATAGTAAAATACCGATTGATCAGGGATCTGTCGTCTCACACATACTTCTTGTACACAACTTGTCAGAAGATTGGTTTTTAAAAATTGATGGTCCTATGTGGAGCGTTGCTACCGAATGGCAAATCTATTTTATTTTTCCGTTACTAATAATATTATGGAATCGTTTTGGAATAATAACAAGTAGTCTCTTTGCCACAGTTATCGGTTTTATTCCATACATTATTCTACCAAAAAGTAATAATTTCTATTGGGCACATCCATGGTATGTGGGGCTTTTTGCATCTGGTATGATGGCCGCAGTAGTAGTATTTTCCAATAATGATAAAGTTTCGCAAATTCGCAAATTTTTCAACTGGCATGTCCTTGGAACAATTTCTATGGTCTTGTTGCCAATAATTGTTGTAGTAACAAAATTCCTTTACATCTTACCTCTAATCTTAGTTGAAACAATTTGTGGCTATTTGATCTCGATTATTATAATGAAATATACAATAAACGAAATTGAGAATAAGCCTAAATCAATAGTCTCCCAAGTATTATGTTCTAAGTTTGCTATTGCATTTGGGACATTCTCATATAGTATATACCTTATTCATAGCCCTATTTTAGGATTAATTAACTTAATTTTCCTTAAGGTTCCAATGGGCATTGCTACAAGATTCCTTTTTATGACTACCATAGCGACATCAATTGCACTCAGTATTTCATATCTTTTTTATTATACAGTAGAAAGGAAGTCAATGTCTTTCGCTGCTAAGAAACCATCACCTGCAATAATTTGATATTATCATGTTAACAATCAAGTACATCCACAATATGAGGCACTATGATAGGTATAATCATCTAGTTCTAAGTATTAATTTAATTATATTATGTTAAGGCGCATTTCAGAGAAAATTTCTTTAAATAATGCTACGTCGAAAAATATACTTCTTCTAGCTATTTTACGGGGAGGTAACATCTTTATACAGTTGCTGCTTGTACCAATTTCAATACGTTATGTATCTTCTGAGTATTATGGACTTTGGCTCACAATTAGCTCTATGATTACATGGTTAAATATTATGGATTTTGGTCTTTCAAATGGCCTGAGAAATAAATTGTCAGAAACAAAAATATCGGGCGATACGGAGTTGGGTAAAGTGTACATAAGTACAACATATGGAATCTTATCACTTATTGCAGTCTGCGGAATTATTTTCTTTGGAACAATTTCCTACTATACCAATTGGGCTGGGATCCTAGACATACCTGAAAAATTACCACAGTCATCATTATTTCAACTTTTGTTTATAGTAATATTCTCTTTTTTTATAACTTTTTTGCTAAAACCGATTTCTGCAATTGCTTACTCTTTTCATCAACCATACATTGATCCATTAATAAATTTTTGTGCTGCCGTGGTAAATTTGGTTGCTGTATTGGTACTTAGCCATTTTGATTCGTCAGGCAACATTTTATACCTAGCCTTAGTGTTTTGTTTAACGCCAATCTTGGTAAATCTTATTTTAACACTCTTATTATTTAGCACTAAATTTAAAGATTATAGGCCTTCTGGTGGATCAATAGATTTAAAATACGCCAAACCTCTGATGTCTCTAAGTGGGAAATTTTTTATAATTCAGATTGCAGCAACACTCGTTTTAACCACCACAAACTTTATCATTTCTCACTATTTTGGTAATAGGGCGGTAACTGAGTTTAACATAGTTCAACGTTACTTTAGTGTTGTCTTAATTCTACAAAGTATGATACTTGTACCATTTTGGAATTTGATAACTGAGGCTTATAATAGAAAGGAAAAAGACTGGCTTACTAAAACAATGGAAAGGCTTAGCCTGACAAATTTGGCATTTTCCGGCCTTGTAATTTTAATGACTGTTGCATCACCATATATACTTAAATTATGGATTAGCGACACTGTGGAAATATCTTTCTCGCTAACTCTCCTATTCGCGATTTATACTATTATTTTCCTTTATTCCAGTTTGTATACCACTTTTATTAATGGAACAGGTAAAGTAAAATTACAAATGACAACCTCCGTTTTTACATGTATTTTCTACATTCCATTTGTTATTTTGTTAGTCAAATTTTTTAGTATTGGAGTTGCTGGGATTGTTATTGCAAGTGCGCTATGGGCTTTGGTTCTTGTACCGGTAAGGTACATTCAATATAAAAACTTATTAAACTTCGATGATAAAGTAAGTATTTGGAATACTTAAAATATCGCGGCTGGAAACATATATTTTAGAATTTTTATTCCCTAAACATTAAAACAAATAATGGTTAATTACACATTTAGAGCATCTAAGAGAGAACTTAGTAATTGGAAAAATGCTTATCTGTCAAAAGATCGAAAAGAAAAAGGTGAAGATATTTTGTTTCAAAGAATCGGTTTGATGGATCCGTCCATTGGTACCAGTAATATGGGAGATTATATAATCCAAGATGCGATCAAGAAAAATATCAGACAGATATTTCCTACTTCCTTTGTTTCTACGTTTCCTACCCAACTGAGTAGGAAAATGGATTCAGTAACACTTATGCAAGAGCAGGACATTATCCTAATTGGAGGGACAAATCTTCTTGCGTCAAACATGGATTCGAGATTTCAATGGAAAGTTACTCCAAGAGACACTTACTTTTTCCCAAATAAAATGGTTCTATTTGGTACGGGATGGTGGCAATATCAAGAAACGCCCAACAACTATACAAAAAACTTATTTTCAGGACTACTAAGTAAAACTTTTCTTCATTCCGTAAGAGATTCTTACACAAAAGATAAGTTAAAATCTATTGGGATTGAAAATGTAATTAATACTACCTGCCCTACCCTTTGGAGTATAGATGAAGAAGCCTGCAGTGCCATACCTTCAAAAAAAGCTTCCAATGTGATTACTACACTCACATTTTACAATAAGGACCACAACAAAGACTCCGCGTTAATAAAACTATTGCAGGCAAATTATGATTTGGTCTATATATGGATCCAAGGCTTTGAAGATATGGGGTATTTAAAAGAAATTGCTCCCGATTTAGAAAGAATTATTACTGTCAATCCTGATTTACATTTTTATGATGAAATCTTAGCTACTAATGAAGACATAGAATACGTAGGTACAAGGCTACATGCGGGCATAAGGGCTATTCAACATGGTAAACGTAGCTTAATTGTAGCTGTTGACAATCGTGCGTTTGAAATAAGTAAGGATACAAATCTAAATGTCATTAGACGAGAGGAGCTTGAAAAGTGTAATGCTTTTATCCATAATGAATATAGAACAAATATAAAGTTGCCAGAAGAGAACATTACCATATGGAAAAACCAATTCATGAAGTAATAAGTATTCATTAACCAAGACAAATTATGAAAGTATTATGGTTTTGCGATTCGCCTGGTTTATATAAAAAGCAAAACAGTGGTTATAATGGTTGTGGTTGGATTTCGTCTCTCATCGAAGCTATTTCAGTAAGAGATGATATTGAATTAGCAATTTGTTTACTACATCCTGATAACGTCTTTAAAGATAAGCTGGGGCACGTTACGTACTACCCAATATCGCTGTACAACACGTACTTAAAAAAGTTAAAACATAATCTCTTCTATGACAAATATGATGGAATTGAGACAAATGCCTATAAGCAAGTCGTAGATGATTTTAAACCGGACGTAATTCACATATTTGGGAGTGAACAAGGTTTTGGCTTGATTCATAAAGTTACAGATATACCAATTGTTATACATATCCAGGGTATTTTAGGTCCTTATTTAAACGCTTTCTTTCCAGCTAACACTAATCTAAACGATTATAATAAATATTCAACTTTTGCAGGTCGCTTAAAGAAAAACAAAGATTTAAGGTTCTTTACTCACAACGCCCGTCGAGAGGAAGAGATTCTATCGAATAATGTTCATTTTATGGGAAGGACTGATTGGGATGAGAATATTATCAAACTCTATTCACCGAAAGCAAATTATTATTATTGCAGTGAAATTTTAAGATCAGAATTCTACAACGCGAGACCATGGTGCCTGGTTTCAAAAGAAATAGAAGTTATAAAAATTATTACAACCATTTCAAAAGTTGATTATAAGGGATTCGACTTAATTTTAAAAACTGCAAAATTATTACAGAAATTCACAAACAAAAAGTTCGAATGGAATGTGTTTGGAATATCTGAATTTCCCTTTTGGGAGCAAAAGCTAAAGATAATTTCGAAGGAAACAAATGTAAATTTAAGAGGTATTGCTACAGCCGATGAGTTAATAATATCAATGCAGGAAGCTGATATGTATATTCATCCATCTTACATAGATAATAGTCCAAATAGTTTATGTGAGGCTCAGCTTATTGGTATGCCCGTTATATCAACTAATGTCGGGGGAATACCAAGTTTAATTGAAGAAGGAAAGACAGGTTTAATGATATCATCTAATGATCCTTATTCGTTAACAAGCAAAATACTCTATATCAAAGATCACCCAAATATCGCAATTAATTTGGGAAAAAGAGCTAGGGATAAAGCTTCCGAAAGGCATAATATCAACAGTATTATTTTACAAAATATTGCTGTATATAAATCGATTGGAGAATCCGCTTAATTTTTCAATTTATTACTGACTTTAAGTCTTTTAAACACGATGAATATTAAAACAAATGGACGGGGCATTGAGAATTTTAAAAAATTTTAATTACAGAACTCTTACTTTGATGTTAATTATCATCCAAAGTTGTGGGATTCGATTTTTTGATGGTCAGGGAAGTTTTCTAGCAATCATTATTCTAGCCTTACTTATTCCTAAAACCTTTTATAAATTAAAAGGTAAAGACTTTTTGATACTTCTATCTATATTCTCATTTCTGCTAATTGGCAAATTTTTCAATTCTCAGATTCAGGTTTCAATGCTAACATATCAACTTTTACTCATATTCGAGTCATACTTGTTTCTTAAACTATACAAGAAAGGTAATGAGATGATGGACGATTTATACAAATGTCTGTCTATCATTTTTATTCATGCGGCTGCTGGATTCATCTTATACACACTAGCGCCTAACCTATTTTATCCGGCAGGTCTTGGAATGCCATATAAGACCTTGGCTTTTATATTTTTCGTAACTCAACAAACTGGATTCTCTGCCCGAAGCACAGGAATCTTATGGGAACCCGGCCTTTTACAACTAATGTTGAACTTACTATTGTTTTATGCCATTAAAAATAGGAAATCGAGATTGTTAATGATTTCAATTGTTGCATTGATCCTTACCACATTCTCCACGGCAGGATTTATTATTTTAGCACTAAACTTTACATTCTTTTTCATTGAGACGGTTAAAGAAAAAAATGCAACCAGGATTCTCTTTTTACTAATGCTAATTACACTAATGGCAAGTACAGTGGTAGTTGTGCAAAATAACATTGAAGATAAGTTCAACGGACAAAATACATCAGGGTTAATTAGGTACAGAGACTTTGTAATCGGTGTGAAATTAATCAAGGAAAACCCTATTTTAGGTCATGGCCTCTTTGACTCAAGTTATTTGACATCAAAATCCTATGTTAACTTTATTGAAACTCAAATTTTATCCACGACATATTTAGATCAAAGCGGCTTCATGACCGGTGGCTTTACCAATGGGCTTTTGGGAGTCTTTGCCTGGTATGGTATTCCAATGGGTTTACTTATTTTTTATCTTTTTTACAAAAACAATTTCGTCAATAATAATACATTGGAGAGAATAATATTTTTTCTGATACTATGCTTGACATTTATATCTGAACCGATTACCTACACTGCATTTTTTCTACTTTTCCCTTTATCCAGTCTTTTACTCAATAACGAGAAGCAACTTCACTCAAAATTAAAACAGCGAAACTTTAATGAGTCATTTACAATCTAAACCTTTGTTAGTTACAATAATTACTATTGTCTACAATGGTGAAAAATACTTAGAAGATACTATTCTGAGTGTTCTTTCTCAATCATATAAAAATATAGAATATATTATTGTGGATGGTGGTTCAAACGATAGAACATTAAATATTGTAAAAAAATATGAAAATGACATTTCTAAGTTTATTTCTGAAAAAGACCAGGGAATTTCGGATGCCTTTAATAAAGGTATAAAACTTGCTTCGGGAGATTTGATTGGTATGATTAATGCAGACGATTGGTATGAAGAAAATGCCGTTGAGCTTATAGTAAATAATTATTCGGCTACCAATGAAATAATTTGTGGTAATGTGAAATTATTTAAGAATGAGCACACATTTAAAAGTAAGAAAAGCTCTTTAAAGAATATTGAAAAGGAAATGTCAATATGGCATCCAGGCATGTTTTGTCCCAAGTCTATATACGATACAATTGGTGGCTATGACTTGCATTATAAAATATTAATGGATTATGATTTTGTTCTTAGAGCCTATAATGCCGGTACTCCTTTTAAATTTATCGAATCCGACGTGGCGAACATGAGATATGGGGGTGTGAGTAATCAATTGATAACAAAATCAATGAAAGAGAGCCTACTAATAAAAAATAAGTATTTCGGTGTAACTATTAGACATTATTTTGAATTTGTATACTTTCAACTATACTACAATACAATTATTAATCTGAAAAATTTAATTTACCGTCAATCATGATTGAAATCCTCTTATCTACATATAACGGGGAGAGGTATTTATCTTCTCAATTTGAATCAATTCTTAGACAGACATTTACAGACTGGAAGATAACTATTCGAGATGACGGTTCACTTGATAAAACTGTAAGTATAATTAAAGATTATATTTCAAAGTATCCCGAAAAAATTCAGCTTTTAGAAAAAGATGGTATTAGACTGGGTTCCACACTTTCTTTTGCGAAGTTGATTGAAAATTCCAAAGCTGAGTATGTAATGCTATGTGACCAGGATGACGTCTGGATGGATAAAAAAATCGAAATTACTTTCGATGCAATGAAAAAATTAGAGGAAGCCCATCCGGATAAACCTTTATTAATATTCACTGATTTAACAGAAGTTGATAGCGAACTAAATATTATTGCCAACTCATTCATAAAAAATCAAAAATTAAATCCAGCCGTTGCTAAAGATCCTTATCAGCTTCTGGCTTTAAATGTAGTTGCCGGCTGTACGACGATGTTTAATAAAATTTCCAAGCCAATTATCCTTCCTATCCGGTCAAAGCATATAATTCATGATCAGTGGATAGCTATTAATATATCTAAGCATGGATATATTGATTTTGTAGACGAGGCGACAATTCTATATCGTCAACATGGAAACAATGCAGTAGGGAGCAAAGTCATTGGACTTAAATATTTTCTTAAAAAGGCTTCCAGTCCTGTAAGACAAATAAGAATATATTATGACTTAATTCACAATCTAAATTTTAAAGTAAACATTATAAAATTCTTATTTAACAAAGTTAGTTTCTCATTGAAAAGGTTATAAATAAATGTATCATGTTATTGAGAAGAAACCCAAATACGTACTCTAAAAAAAATACGACTGTTTTCAGAACGTTGATATTTGTAATATTAGGCTTACCTTTTTTTTCTCAAACTTTTGCCCAATCTCCTAAAATTCAAGTCGGGGCATATTATTTTGATGGGTGGACTGGAAAAACCCCGCATATTACTTCGAGACTTACTGACAGTCTCTTGGACAGAAAGCCGATTTGGGGATGGGTTACCAGCACACCTGAAATAATAAATAAACAGATTGAAGTCGCTTACGATGCAGGAATTACATTTTTCGACTTTTGTTGGTATTTCCAGAAAAATCCTAAGTCTGGTGAAATAGATGACATACCATTAAATAATGCGTTAAAACTATACCTTAAATCTCAAAATAAGCGGAAGATTAAATTCTCCTTACTTATAGCTAATCACAAAGGATTTCTTTTCGACAAAACTGATTGGATCGATCTGTGTAAATATTGGTGTAAAAAATTCAAAGATCCATCATATCTTTTAGTTGATGAAAAGCCACTTATTACCTTCTTTCAGGTACAATCTCTGGTTGATTGTTTTGGTTCTAGTGAAGAAGTTAATCGTGCTTTCCAAGTATTTAGAGATATAGCCAAAGCGGAAGGTCTCAAGGGGATATCTTTTGCTGCGTGTGCAGATCCGTCTAAAAAAGCAATAGGTTTAGCAGAGGATTGTGGATTTGATATTATCACGGGCTATAATTACCATGAAAATGGCTTTGGAAGATCAAAAAAAGAGATTGTTCCAATCGACAGCATGAATTACAGGCAGGTTCAAGTATGGGACTGGCAGCGTCAAATTAGCCATCACCCCGTTATTCCGAGTATAACTTCAAATTGGGACAGACGAGGCTGGGATAAAGGACCAGTTACTTATTCCCAAAGATTCACTGGTTATTCGAAAAATTCAATTAAAAATGCCGTTGTAGCCTGTAAAGAGTGGGTTCTGAAAAACCAAAGTAGCTATGCGCAAAAAATTATGGTAATATATGCCTGGAACGAATATGGAGAGGGGGCATGGCTTACTCCCTCTGTAATACTGAAGGATAGCCTTTTACAAGGAGTAAAAGAAGGTTTAAAATAATTATTACTTTCTGGTAATACCATCACGATAATGAAAATAGCAATTATAGGAACTCGCGGAATCCCAAATTACTACGGCGGTTTCGAACAATTTGCAGAATATTTAGCAAAAGGGCTAGTACAACGCGGTCACGAAATTACTGTTTACAACTCCCATCTTCACCCTTACCAGCAGTCTGAATGGAACGGTGTTAAGCTTGTCCATTGCCAGGATCCGGAAGATAAATGGGGAACCGTCGGGCAGTTTATCTATGATCTGAACTGCATTCTGGATACAAGAAAAAAATCCTTTGACATCATTCTTCAACTGGGCTATACAAGCAGCACAATATGGGGCTGGTTGCTACCCAGGAGTAAAAGTATTATCACAACAAATATGGACGGTCTGGAATGGTCACGCTCCAAATATTCAAAGCCGGTACAGTGGTTCCTCAAACAAGCAGAATATCTAGCGACGGTTTTTAGTGATCACTGGATTTCTGATTCCATAGGCATTCAGGATTATTTGACTAAAAAATACAACATTCCCTCTACGTATATACCTTATGGTGCGTTTCCATTTTTAACCCCGGATACCACTGATTTGCTCCCTTACGATGTTAATCAATATGATTACAACATGCTAGTGGCTCGATTTGAACCGGAGAATAATATTGATACGATTCTGGAAGGAGCGGCTGCTGCAACTTTAAAAACACCATTTCTGGTGATCGGAAAGCATGCCACAAAATATGGTGAATATCTTAAAGAAAAATTCATGGCGCATAAACACATCAGGTTTATCGGTGGCGTTTATGATATCAATGTCCTGAATAATTTACGTTATTATTCTAATTTATATTTTCATGGACATTCTGTCGGTGGTACAAACCCCTCCCTACTTGAAGCCATGGCATCTCAGACATTAATTTGTGCGAATCAAAATATGTTCAACAGTGCCATCCTTGGGACGGATGCTTTCTATTTTTCTGCTAATACAGAAGTGGCAAAGTGTATTGACAGTGTAAAAAAGATAGATTACGCCGGGTTTGTAGAAGCGAATTTGAAAAAAGTTGAAGACATCTATGAATGGAATAATATCATTGATCAATACGAAAATCATTTTAAAACCATTTACTCAACGAAAAAATGAAATTTGAAAACACAAGTTTGCAGGATGTTTACGTAATCAGGCCTGCTATCTTTCACGATGACCGTGGTCACTTTTTCGAGTCGTTCAATCTATCATCCTGGGAGAAACAGGGCTTTACAAACCAATTTGTTCAGGATAACCAATCATTCTCCACGAAGGGTGTTGTTCGCGGTTTACACTTTCAAACGGGAGAACATGCACAAGGTAAGCTTGTCCGTGTAATTTCGGGACGTGTCCTGGATATTGCCCTGGATATTCGTCCGGATTCAAAAACTTTTGGAAAATTTGAACTTTTCGAACTGGATGCTCAAAATGGTAACATGGTCTATATTCCTGAGGGTTTTGCACATGGATTTGTTGCTTTGGAAGACAGTATATTCCACTACAAATGTACAGGAGGTTATTGCAAAGAGGCCGAAGCCGGCATACACTGGAATGATCCTTTTTTGAACATTCCCTGGGGAGTTACGAATCCTATTGTTTCCGCGAAGGATCAAATACTTCCAACTTTTCAGGAATATATTGAGAAAAATCTGGAAGGGGTTCGTGTTTAGTGCTATTTAGTTTAAGATTGAAAAACGTTAATATTATGAAAAAAATACTTATCACAGGCGGTGCCGGGTTCATTGGATCGCACGTTGTACGAAGATTTGTCAACCAGTATCCTGACTATCAAATTTATAACCTAGACGCATTGACATATGCCGGAAACCTTGAAAACCTTCTGGATATTGAGGAAAAGGACAACTATACGTTTGTAAAAGGTGATATCACAGATGCGTTGTTTATAGACAATCTGTTTACAGAAAATGATTTTTATGGGGTTATTCATCTGGCGGCGGAATCACATGTAGACCGCTCAATTTCTGACCCCTTGTCGTTTGTAATGACAAATGTTGTGGGTACTGCGAATTTGTTAAATGCGGCGCGCAAAGCATGGAAAGAAGACTTATCCAAACCGGATCCTGAAAGACTTTTTTATCATGTTTCCACAGATGAAGTATATGGTGAATTGCATGATCCTAATGAATTTTTTCTTGAAACAACCAAATACGATCCTCGGTCACCCTACTCTGCTTCAAAAGCGTCTTCTGATCATTTTGTAAGAGCCTATTATGCGACCTATAAATTACCTGTGGTGATCTCGAATTGTTCCAATAATTACGGACCGAATCATTTTCCTGAAAAACTGATTCCGTTGATGATCCACAACATTATTCAAAACAAACCCTTACCGATTTACGGAAAAGGGGAAAATATCCGCGACTGGTTGTTCGTCGAAGACCATGCACGCGCTATTGACGTAATATTTCATAAAGGCGTCGTAGGTGAAACCTACAATATCGGCGGCCATAACGAGTGGAAAAACCTTGATCTGGTTTTCCTTCTTTGTAAAACGATGGATGAGAAACTGGGTCGTGCGCCAGGTACATCCGCGCAGCTGATAACTTACGTGACCGATCGGGCAGGACATGATCTGCGTTATGCGATCGATGCAACGAAACTGAAAAATGAATTGGGCTGGGAACCTTCGCTTCAATTCGCCGAAGGACTGGACAAAACTGTGAGCTGGTATCTTAACAATGAGGAGTGGCTCAACAACGTAACGTCCGGAGCCTACCAAAAATATTATGAAGGCATGTATGAGGGCAAATAAGTTTGCTTACATGATTTTTCTCACCCGTCGAACGGCAAAAAAGCCGTCCGACGGGCAATGACTTCAACTTTATTTAAAATGCCGACAGCCGACCGCTGAAAGCCGATGTCACATATGAAAGGAATAATTTTAGCCGGTGGATCCGGAACACGCTTACATCCGCTGACCCTGGCGGTGAGCAAACAATTGATGCCGGTTTACGACAAACCGATGATTTATTACCCATTATCAATTTTGATGCTTTCGGGCATCCATGAAATCCTGATTATTTCTACTCCACACGATCTCCCTCACTTTGAGAAGCTTCTGGGTGACGGAAGTCGTTTGGGGTGTAAGTTTTCCTATGCAGTTCAACCTAGTCCCGATGGCCTGGCACAGGCTTTTATCATTGGGGAAGAATTCATTGGAAAAGACAAGGTTGCTTTGGTGTTAGGAGATAATATATTTTATGGTTCGGGCTTATCTAAATTACTACAGGCTAACAACGATCCCGATGGCGGTGTCATCTATGCTTATCAGGTACATGATCCGGAGCGTTATGGTGTGGTAGAGTTTGATCCTGACTTCAAGGCAATGTCCATTGAAGAGAAACCGGAAAAACCTAAATCCAATTATGCTGTACCGGGATTATATTTTTATGACAACGAAGTTGTCGAAATTGCCAAAAACATAGAGCCGTCACCAAGGGGAGAGCTGGAAATTACGGATATTAATAGAAAATATCTTGAATTGGGCCGATTGAAGGTTGGTGTGTTAGACCGTGGAACGGCCTGGCTAGATACCGGAACTTTCGAATCTTTGATGCAGGCCGGCCAGTTTGTTCAGGTTATTGAAGAGCGGCAGGGACTGAAAATCGGATGTATCGAAGAAGTTGCCTATCGCATGGGATTCATAACAAAGGAAGAATTAGCAGAGATTGCCAAACCATTGGTAAAGAGTGGTTACGGAAAATATTTGCTCAGACTTGTTTAGTTCTTATTGCTAACGGTTGCACTAGCCCAATCTTGAGCAATAAGCCAAAATCAAATTCTATCATAAAATTATTCTACATTAAAAAAGATATGATTATAGTAAATTATCAAGAAATATTAGTCGTTTTTAAACTTTATTTATCGGTAACTAACTGAATATTAATAATATATAAAATTATTAAATAAAATATGTTGGGATTTACCAAAGATTTGTCGTAAACTTGTTAAAACTATTCAACTACAAGAATGTTGAAACAATTACTACAAAATCTTATTTAAAATTTTAGATATATTAAATAGAATTTTTTTATAATTGAAATAGAAAAAAAAGAATACCTGCGTTTTACCTAAAAAAGAGGAATATGCGGGAGTGCTAAATACATACTCAACGTTATTATAAAAATCATGAAAAACCGATACCCAGGGCTCCTCCCTAAGGCCCACCTCTGGACAGACCTTGTCCTCCTCAACGGAGCGTTTCTATTTGCCTATTCAGTTCGTTTTGGAAATCTATCCAACCTCTTTGACAATCAATACATTAATTTATTACTGGTTTCAAACCTGCTTTGGATATTTGCCATTTATTCTCTTAAAACATACCTTTTCACAAGACTTTCTTACAACTTCAATAACCAGATCGGCAACCTTTTTAAGGCCACATCTATTCATGCAGCAGCCATCATGGCTTTTTTGTATTTGTCACAAAAAGGAGATGATTATTCAAGGCAGCAGTTTTTAATGACTTACGGCATGTTTGTCGTGCTGGCCATTACAGTCCGTGCTGCAACAGTATTGTCGTTAAAATTATACCGTCAGGCTGGTTACAATTACAGTCGTTACGCGATTGTAGGTAAAGGAGATCTGGCGTCACTAATCCGGGGATTTTACAACGATCGTAAAGAACTTGGTTATCGCTTTTGTGGTACGCTTGAATTTAATGATCATAGAGATGAACTTGCGAATCTGGAAGTTTTGATGAGCAGAGAGAAACTTGACTATGTTTATTGCTGTCTTTCTGAAATGTCAGATGAACAGGTTAAAGGGGTTATTAAACTGGGAGAACGTCAGAAAACGCAAATCCGGTTGGTTCCTGATTTTCGTGGATTTATGACAAACATGGCTACGATCGAATACCACGACATGTATCCAATCATTCAGGTTAATACCAAACCTTTTTCCAGCGTGAATGAGCAGACATTGAAACGCTCATTTGACCTGATATTTTCAAGCATCGTTATGATCCTTGGAGCTCCTATATTCCTTGCGGTCATGGCGGCGGTGAAAATTACCTCTCCCGGGCCTGTTTTTTACCGTCAGAAACGTTGCGGTCAATGGGGTGAAATGTTTGAGATATACAAGTTTCGCAGCATGTGTCTGAATGCCGATAAGATGGGACAACATTCGACTGGTGATAATGACCCGCGTATAACGCCGATTGGCAGGATCATGCGTAAAACCAGACTGGATGAATTGCCTCAGTTCTTCAATGTATTGAAAGGTGATATGTCTGTGGTTGGCCCACGTCCGCTTTACAAATATGACGTTGACATGTTGATGGAAGCTGAACCCCATGATTTTCAGCGTCTGCTTACAGTAAAACCAGGTATTACTTCTATTGGCCAGATCAATGTAGGATACGCAGATACTGTGGCCAAAAACGTTGAACGTTTGAAATATGACCTCCAATATCTTAAATCTTACAGTGTTCTTGAAGATATCAGCCTGATTTTTAAAACCATGCAGGTAATGGTATTAGGACGCGGACAGTGATCTGACTCATATTTAGTAAACCAGCATTATACTTGCAACTACCTCTGAGTGTTTTGAATTCTTGTATTTATGTAAATAAATAATTTAAACTATTAATTCCACAAATCAATTTTACTCGCAAATGAAAAAACGTACATTCAAATTAGCAGTACTCGGTATGATGATGACCGCAGTTCTGTTCAACTGTAAGAAGGATGATTCGGAACCAACAGCTCCGGATACAGCAATCACTGATCAATTAAAGGCGATCACTATGGCAACTGTTACGCCTGAGGCTCCAGTTGCTCCGGCTGTAACCCAAGCTAGTGTAACAGCTTCTGCACAGGCCACTGAAGTGAACGGCGCACTTGGCGGAATTGCTGCGTCTGGTACAGTACCAGCGAGCGTGGCAACTGCTGCAACTGCGGTATCTTCGGCACTTTCTGCTTCAGATGTTGCTGCAATTAACTCAATATCTGCTGCTACATTGGCCTCTATTGCAGATGGTGGCCCTGTACCTGCTGATGTTAAAGCAGTTTTAGAAAAGGTAAAAGCAAATCCAGCTTTGGCTGCATATTTACCAAAATTCACTTTTCCTACTGTTGCTGGTGTAACTGTAACTGCCCGTATAGGCGGAGTTGATGCTGTTGAAAAAGTAGAAAAATCTGATGCAGCTATCGATGACTGCCAGGCTGCAGCTGCTGCCATATTTAATCCGGTTAAGGCGGCATTGGACGCGTCAAAAACTGCGCAGACTAAATCTGTAAATGACTCATATGCTGCCGCGATTGCGCTTATTGCACCTGCTCAAACTACTTGCGAAAGTTCATCTACGTCTTCTACGTTATATGACGGATTTAGAACTCAGGCTACTACACAAGCCAATAGTGCACTTGCTGCGCTTTTAGCTGCTCAGAGTATTTTAGGTGCTCAGTACGATTATCTTGTAGCATTGACTAATGCTTCCCTGGTAGATGCGCTTGACACCATCAACCAATTGGAGAAAGCAGGAACTAAGACTTGTGCAGCCATTGCTGCCGCTTCAACTACTGCTGCTGAAAACGCAAAAAAATCTAACCAGCAAAAAGTTGATGCTGCTTACAATACTGCGTTGAAACAAGCACAGGATTTGAATACACAGGCGTTGGCATCATGCCACAACCAAGGTGGTGGTAACTAAGCTATACCTATGAACATAAATCTAGCAGACTTATTTTTATTTTCTGTAAGGATTTTCATTAAGAAAAAGGGCAATATTTTATTGCCCTTTTTCTTAATGTTATGCTTTCAAATAAGCGTCAACGCGCAGTCAAATATTTCCGGTAAGCCAGGTTTAATCTATGTGCCATCCGCTACTGAAACGAAAGAAGGCACATTCAGCTTTGGCGTCAATTACAATCCGATTGACTACGGCTTTCGCTTCAATAAGAAGAATTCAGAAAACATCTATTTTATTAACTTAACACTGATACCACGCCTTGAAATCAATGTGAATCTGTTAAGAATAAATAATGAAAAAATTAAAGGACAAAAAGGGATTGGGGACAGGCAAATTGATATCAAATACCTGATTCTTAAAGAAAAAAAATACCAGCCTTCACTCGCTCTTATTATCTCTGCTCCATTTGGAATTGATAACTCACTTACAACCAATGCACTTATAGCGACCAAGTCTTTCAAACTTGGTACTACTTTCAGTGCAGATTTTACAGCCGGAATAGGCAGTCCCTATTATATTCAACGTGACGACAATGAAAAGTCGAATTATAATATATTTCAGGATCTGAAATTCAGGAAGAAAAAAGAACTGGCTTATGCCTATTTATCCGGCACTATCGGAGGGCTGAATCTTCATTACGGTCAAAAAGGTGGTTTATTGTTTGAATGGGATTCCAAACATTTTAATGTTGGTGCCTATGGAAAACTCTTCAAAAAATGGACTGTTCAGGCTGGCATCCTTAACTTTGATCAGGTGACATTCGGAACCTCCTACGCCCTCAATCTTAAAACGCTGCCAAAGCGATTAAAAAAAGCGAATGAAAATCAGTAATCTGCTATCAGGTATTGTCCTGATGTTCCTAACGTTCCCTGCTTTCGCCCAGACTGAGGATATGGAATCAATAAGGAAGTCACTCTGGCTGAATTATGAAAACACAACCCTTGATCCTGCGAATGGGAAAATCTATTATGAGCAGCGTCTGGATCGTAATCCTTTGTATGGATTACTGGAAATGCGCAAGTCTTTGGCCGACACTAACATCCATGAATACCTTCCAATTTTTCAGGGGATCATTATGGCTAATTACAAGCTGGGACCACAGATAACTGCAACGGTGCCAACCCCGGAAGAAAGAAAAGTTCAGCGTTTAAAATTTCTTGCACATCCGGACAGGTATAAGTTTGATTTCTGGATACAGCCTTTATTTTCGGCTATCTTTGGATACCGCCAGCAAACGCTGCAAAGTAATACCAGTGTTCTTTTGCAAACACAGTTTTATTTGTGGCAGGGAATGGTACTAAATGCCGGAATTCTGTTTCCTATCACCAACGACATGGATAACAATCCAAAAATTATCAGGCCGGCTCCCGTTTTTCTAAATCAGTTCTTTGCATTTGGAAAAAATTTCATCAGTGCTTCTGCCGGTACCTTTTACAATGATCAATACGGGGTTAATGTACAATACAGACACACAGACATGACTAATCCCTGGTCTTATGGCCTGGAAGCAGGTTTGACCGGCAGATATTATTATGCCAAAGATGGCGTTTACAGCAGCTCCTTAAACCAGGTCTTTTTACAGGCAGATGTTGCCTACAGACTAAACAGACCAGACGTAACGCTTAAATTATCGGGTGGTCAGTATCTATGGAAAGATCGTGGTGCCAGAGTAGATTTAATCCGTCAGTTTACAAATGTTGAAATTGGTGTTTATGCCATGAAGACAACCAATGGTGCCACAGCAGGCTTTAACTTCGCCATTCCGATACCACCAGGAAAACTTTTGCAAGGTCGGAACGCACGTTTACGCACAACCGATCAATTCAGATGGGAGTATTCTTATACAAGAGGGTTCAAGATTGGAGAACGTTATCGTACTGGTTATCAGTTAGATCAGAAACTACGTCAGTACCACACGACCTATTTGAATTCACAAAGAGGAGATTGAGCGCTATCTTTACGTACTTTTATCTTTCCAAAATACCAACTCAGTTTTTCTCATCATTACAACCACAGCTTTTAATAAAATGAAAATACTCGTATTAGGCGCATCCGGGCAACTTGGGCATTGTTTAAAAAATGTATCCGAGACAAGAGGAAATCAGGAAATTTCTTTTCCATCGGAACAGGAGGGTAATATTTTAGACATTAATCTTCTGGATATACTTTTTGAAAAAGAAAAACCTGAATTTGTTATTAACTGCGCTGCTTATACGGCCGTTGATAAGGCGGAAGATGATGTTGACATCTGCCGGAAAGTGAACAGGGATGGGGCTGAAAATATTGCAAAGTTATGTGCCAAATACAATGCCACTTTAATTCATGTTTCTACGGACTTTGTATTTAAAGGCAATGTTACGCAAATCCTGTCAGAAACAGATCCTGCCGAGCCTGAGAATATTTATGGACTTACAAAACTGGAAGGGGAAGCTGCTATTGCAGATGTTCTGGAAAAACATTTTACTTTACGTACCAGCTGGTTGTATTCTGAATACGGAAATAACTTTGTAAAAACGATGCTTCGTTTGGGAAGCGAGCGGGATCAGTTGGGTGTTATCATCGACCAGACCGGCTCCCCTACTTACGCCATTGATCTGGCTGGTGCTATCCTGGACATTATTGAATCGCGCAGCACGGCTTATGGTATCTATCATTACAGCAACGAAGGGGTTACATCCTGGTTCGATTTCGCCAGAACGATTTTTGGTATCAGCCATACCACAGTCAAAGTGAACCCGGTCAAAACATCGGAATATGTTACAAGGGCCGTAAGACCTGCTTATTCGGTCATGGATAAAACCAAGATCAAATCCACCTTTGGAATTCAGATCCCCTATTGGAGAGACAGCCTGGAAGTTTGTATTAAAAAGCTAATTTAATTCAAGAATTATAACATCAACAAACGGTCATGAAATCAAATTTCGTGACCGTTTTCTATTAATAATCCAAGTAAAAAATTACAGCCTAATACCTCAAAACGCCTATTTTAACCGAGCGGCTCCCACTTTCAACTAAATTCATCTCTGCAACAAAACACTCCCTCTTCTCACAAACTCTTCCCCCATTTCAGTCTTATATTTAAAAACATAAATATAATTACCACTGGCACATTCGGCTGAATTGATGCTGCCCCTCCATTCAGGATTTGGGTTGGCGTCAGTATGGATCAATGAACCCCAGCGGTTATAAATATCAAGTTTAAGCCCGGTTCCACCGATGACGATGATTTTGAATGTATCATTTTTGCCATCGTGATTTGGCGTGAAAATATCCGGAATAAATACCCGCGCGTCACAGGTACCAAAATCTACATCCAGTTGTTTTTCAAGTACACAGCCCGGATCGTCCTTGTCAGATACTTTCAATTGAAAAGTTTTGACCCCGGATGAGCTGATAACCAGAGAGTCGGTATTTTGATCTGATTCCCTGATTTCATCCGATATCCATTGAAAATCACTATTGGCGTTTGTTACTAGTTTATAGAAACCGCAGCTTAGTTTGGTCGCTGTCGGTTCTGCGCTGAGTATCTTGATTTCTTTCTCGGGTGAGGTAATTTTATCAGTCAAACAAGTACTGCTCACCACCACCAAATATTTACCGGAACGATTTGGTTTATACGTTTTGTCTTCAGCGCCTATGATTTTGGAAGTGCCGTTGTACCATTGGTATGAAATATTTAAAGAGACCGGGGAGAAATCCGCAGTCAGTGTAACATCGTTACAATTTCGTTCTTCCAAAATCTCCACTTTAGGTTTCGGTGCGTTATAGGTTGAAACAAAATTGGGCAAGCCAATTCCACCAGGCGAACTTAGTTCAAAACCGTCACTGACATAATCACAACTTAGTCCCTTATTATTGGGACTGTTGATTACTCCTAAACTTTTCAGCCCGTTTTTCACTACATAAATTTTGTTATCCGGGCCAAGTTTTAGGGCTCCAAAATAAGACTCCGTCGTTTTTCCAATTGTCATCTTTGATTTGATAATTTCAACGGAATTTTTAACGGAGATATCTAACTGAAAGATCCGATTCGCAGTTTTTAATGTTTCGGTAACATATAAAAAATTTTCATCCGGAGAAAATTCCACACCATATGCTCTTAAAAAATCTGGGTGCTTGATAACTATTGGGTTTGAAATTATGCCAGCACTATTGTCAAAATTGTAAAGTTCAAAAATACCTTTCCCCCATAAAGCTGCTGCCAATTTACTTCCAGATGGCGAGAACATTAGATTACCTACCGAAGAAAATTCATAACTTCCTGCAACGCTTGTAACATATGATTTTTCTATTCCGTTTTTATTAAGCAAATAAGATCTGAATTTATTACTACCAACCTCATGTGCTATTAGCCAAAAATCCTGTCCGTTACAGTGTTGAACCGCAACTAACTTCTCTGTTGAATGTTCCATTAAGGTATTCTTCGATACGATACCTCCTTCCCCTTGATTTAATCTAATATCCACTATTATACAAGTTAAATAAATAAAAGTAGTAAAGACGTAATAGATATAGGGATTCTCTGGCTTAGGAATTATGACAGCTGATTGTGTTGAAGTATCATCTCCTCCAAGATCATTTGCACCGTCAATCACTTTGTGTTTATTATTCCAGATCTGTTTCCCGTTTGTATACAAAAGCAATTTCCCATTCTCATCACAAATTGAAGCAGTTCCCTCTCTCTGGTTCATTTGGCTATCGTCCAACGCAACAGGTTTTCCACTGTTAAAATCTATCCCGGCCCTATATCCAAAATACCAGACATTAGCCCGCTTGTTTTCCTGCGCACGGACTTCTCCAAATAGCAATAAAATTGAAAGAAATAGAACTAAATAACGAAACATAATTCAAATGATCACACTGAACTAACAAACTGGTTTACAGTGGACTAAGATAGAAATTTCGTCTTGGAAATGAAAGGTTGTTAATGGTTAATTAATATTAGTTACAAAAAATAGTAATGTCAGGAAGTGGTCAGGAGGTGGTCAGGGGATTGTCAGGAAATGGTCAGGGATGGTAGGTACGAAAAGATATTGTTCATGTTGAAAAAAACTAAAATTTTCGACATTTGCCAAATGAAATGTCGAACACTTCAACATGAATTTTTCCTGATGTCGAAAATTAGTACTATTTTCGACATGAAGGAAAGTCATGATGAACCGTTAGACATAAAGCAACGCCGCTAAGTGCTACTATTGCCTGAGAAGTATTACTTAAAATCATTTTAAAAAGGGATTCCAAACCTGTCAGATTAAAAAAATAAAGCAGACATCATGCAAGATAGAAATAAACCCTACAATGATCTGCCCGACTTACCTCCAGCCAATTTCATGGAGTCTGCTGAAATATTCCGGCGCAGGATAACTTAATCCTAACCAACACGATGGTCGAAATCGTTCAAACCGTCACACAGAATACGTCCGGGATTAGAAATATACCGGGGACCGCGCTAAAAAACGCCATTAACGGAGAGGTTGTATATACGCCTCCTTGTTGTGAAGATATTTTGAGAGAAAAGCTTGCCAGCCTGGAACGGTTTATCAATGACCAGGAAGTTTCTCTAATTGACCCATTAATTAAACTGGCACTTATACATTACCAGTTTGAAGCGATTCACCCATTTGCCGATGGTAATGGGCGCACAGGACGTATCATCAATGCTTTATATCTGGTTCAACAAGAGCTATTGTCGCAACCGGTGTTATACCTTAGCTCCTACATTATAAAACAGAAAACGCTTTATTACCAACTGCTCAGGGAAGTAACCGAAACAGATAACTGGCATGACTGGATCATGTATATACTTACTGCCCTGATCGAAACAGCTCAACTGACAACAAAAAAAATAAGGGCCATGCTCATACTTAAAGATGCAACAGAAATAGGTATGAAAAAGGTTTTGGGTGCTTCTTTCAGTTATGAATTATTGCAACTAATGTTTACACTGCCTTATCTTAAGATTGAACTCCTGGAAAAAAAGAATTTGCTCATCGCCAGACAGCATCAACATGGCTGAAAAAACTAACGGAGACAGACATATTAAGACCAAAAAAAATAGGAAGGACCACCTTTTTTATAAATCATAAATTAATGGAATTACTTTCAACGGACTAGGGGTGGTTAGATTTTGTCAAGGGTTGTCAAGGAAATAGTCATTGATGGTCAATGTACCACCTCCAAACCCTTGTGCACCCTCTCCTGCGCTCTGTGAAACGCTATGTAACCTACCACGTAAGCTACAAATTACTCCCTCACCACTTTGACTCCTTTCGGCGCGTTGATGGTGGATTTGATTTTGCCGTCTGCGAGTTTTTCATGTCTGATTTTGACTGCACCCATGGGTGTTGGGAAGGTGCCTTCTACCCATTGCAGGTCGCCCAGGTTGGGTTGGATGCGGATGGTTTTGCAGCCGGCCTCGAGAACGGTTACGCCCAGTACGTGCTCGCTCAGCCAGGCCGTTGGACCGGATGCCCATCCGTGGCAGAGACTGTGACGCAGGTTTTTGTAACAATAGGCACCAAAATCTCCATGGATATCATCTTTTCCTTCGGGTACAATTTCTGTGATCGGAGCGGCATTTTTTGTCCAGTCCAGATCAAAATCTTCCCAGAATGTCGTCGCGCCCATATCAAGCATACCGCCCCAATAATTACGGATACAATCGATCGCGCCCTGATAATCACCGGCTTTGGCTCTGGCCTGAAGCATGTAATAACCATAAAAAGTGGACATACGTGCGCAGCCATCCACGGCCAGTACCTCACTGTTCGCTTGCTTTGCTGGCACCAGGCCTGATAGTGCCAGCAGTGCAGCGGCTTGTTTGGAACCGTTTGCGTCGGGAACATATAGCTTTAAATTGGTAGACGCGGTTTTGCATTTCGCGGCTTGTGCGGGCTCGTCCAGAATTGTGCAGAGCTCGGCACCGGCGTCGAGTGTCATGATCATCATGGCATGAAGACCGGCATGAATGGCTTTCGGGTTCTTGCTGGAAGGCCAGTCCAGAAACCGGGTGCCGTCCAGGTTTTCTTTGTTGTCTTTTATTTTGCTCATTAAAAGATCAAGTAGTGCTACCAGATATTTTTGTTGTTTTCGAAGGTATTCCTTGTCGCCCTGGTATTTGTAAAGGTCGCGGTGAATGAGCACCCACCACATGGAATACGCGCTGATACCATTCATCCAACCCGGAAGCGGTGTGATGTCGCGCGCCTGGTCAAGACTTTTTGCCACGACTTCATTTTTACCAAAAACGCTGTTGATCGTCATAATTTCAGGGTGCATATCACCAACCCAGACAAGTCTGTCTCTTTTGATTCCATCCCACAAAAAATGCTGCATATTCAGATGCACCGTGTATGCACCGGTGTTCCAGATCGTGTTCAGTCTTTCGTCATTACTTTTGAATGATCCGATATAATCAAGATCCCGGTATTCAAAAATAGCGCGCGCTTCTTTTAATTGCAGCTCACGGTTTTCATCAACCAGATCGATTCTAACAAAACGAAAACCTGTATTACCAGACTGCATGACACCGAGCCATGGCACTTCAATGATAAAATCGCGCATGGCATGATCGTTGGTCGCACCGCTGACCGTATCGATCTCTGACATGGTCTCACTGACGGATTCTCCAAAACGAAGCCTGATTTTTATTGGTCGGTGGTCGCTGGGCTGATCTGTTACTAGCTGGATACCGCCCTGGATCTCTTTTCCGAAGTCAAGGATCAATCCCGGTTTTTCACCGTCTTTGCTGGTCAGCACGCAGATATTCTGATGCACCAGATCGGCTTGTCCTGTGCCGGGCCGCAAAAGATTCTGTTCTCCTGAAATGCCTTGCCCGCTTGTTTTCCAGACAATTCTTGTCGCTGTCAGATACTGTTTGACCCTGGCATCTTTTTCGGAGATCACATTATTTCCAAAGATCGGGGGTAGATTCTGCGCCAAAATCGGTTGGTTTTCAAAGTAAAATAAACAGATCAGCAGGAGAAAGAGTTTTTTCACTGGAAAAGGCTGGTTTAGAAATAACGTTTCAGTATCATAAAAATCTTCGAAAATAAATCAATTGTACCCAGAGAACTAGCCTGTGCTATCCTGCATCTCATAATAGGTCTATTGTAAAGGACATCGCAGACTTCCGAACTATTTAAAATATCCGATTATTAAACTTAACAAGAGCTGCTTTGGAAATTAACAGGTAAGATCTCTTCTACCTGTTATAGAAGTGATTTCTACTAAGGTTAGCAAATCAATTGGCAGAATTACCGGAAGATAATATTTATAACTTTAACTATTTATCTCGTGCATAACTAAACATTAAAGATCAGGCATAAAATCCTTTGGAGAACAGTTCATCTCTTTGGCCAAGATACCCAAGTGATTGATATTGTACTTACTTGCAAATCTGGGACTTTCTATTTGACCGATAAAGCCTCTTGTTAAGTTCAGAAACATGGCAAGATCGTCCTGAGAAAAGCCCTTCGATTTTCGAACTTTTCTAACCTCATTAATGACTGCGATTTCAAAATCAGTTTTTTCTGCCATGATTCTTTGCAAGAACAAAAAAGATTATTAGATATTTGCTTAGTTATTACTAAGCAAATATTTCGAATGGTCATAAGATGGGAAATATTGATGACTCATAGTGGGAAATTGAATTCCAGGGAATTGATGTAGTAACTATCACATAATAGTTTACAATTATTCTATTTTGGAATCTACTCTGAGATTTAAGGAATTTAGAATTGACATGCAAAAGGTAATCAACACCTATTAGAGTGTCGTGCAAAAAATGTTATAATTTGAAGTCAAACTGTACAGAGTTTTTGAAAAGAGCATCTAATTAAATACGATTAAATATCAAACACTGAGTTTTATAATTACAAAATCCATTAAAACGATTTAGGCTACTTGGATCAGTCTAAGCGTAAATTTGCCATGCTCTTTTATCGTGAGGCATTAACCAGAGAGAATATAAATGCTTGATTGATACGTCTGTTATAATACAAAACCTAGAGTGCCTCTATTGGTAAAAGATCTCTTGGAGAACAATGTAATATAATGGCCAAATCATTAATTCTTTTCAAGCTGTATTTGTCATCCGTTTTTGAGCTTTCAACCAAACCCACGTAGCCCTCTGAGACTTCTAAATGGAAAGAAAGCTCTTTTTGACTGATTCCAAGTTCCAGGCGCCGCCTTTTAACCTGGTCGATAACATACTGCTCAATTGGACTTAATTTGTTCATTGGCGAAACAAATTATAAAGCATAAAATTTATACATAGCCATAGCTATGTTTCTAGCATTATTTATATCTTTGTAACTCTAAGACACCATAGTCCGTATTTGAAATAACAGCAACGTAAAATTTAAAACCGTTAACAGGGAATGATAATTAGACAATCTAAAAGAAACCAACCACCCACTTCTATTTTAATTGGTCTACAATCTGAGTACGGGCTGCAGTTACATTAAATCTTTGCAAACTCTCGCTGACATCTGTAAAGAGCTGTTAGATAATATTGTTATCATTAGCATTTCAGTGCATAAATGTTCGCGCACTGAATGTAACAAAACGAATAAGCATATAAATGGAAAAGATATTTATACCGGGATGATCATGATGAATGTCAACGGCACACATTATGGATACTTCTTACATTTATTTGACACCTTAATGGCTGGCGTCGAAATTGTATCAGATTATCCAAATTTCTTATTCCTAGCCAGTGTACAATAAGTAAATCAAATTCCGATGATCAGAAACCATAAATTCAGAATAACGCAGGGTGTATCTAGGATTTGGATAGTTTCAAATCTCCGCATACAAATTCCAGAAGTTCGCACGGAGAAACATCCATTGCCAAAGCGATCAGGTAAAGCTCATCAGCTCTAAGCTTCGCGGTAGGATTATTGGATAATTCAGTCAATCTGGGACTGGTTAATTTTGCTTTTCTAGCAATATCAGCCTTGTTGACAGATTTCAATTTGAAATATTCTCCCAGTTTTGTTGCCATATTTTTTAAAATCTAAAAATAAACTTAACAAAGTTGCACTTTTTTTACGATTTTCTTAAAATCCGTAGACATGAAATTATATTAACCTGGTCAAATATTTAAATATGACAGCTTGATATTTAAGACTTTCTTAATATGTTTACAGAAAATCATAAATATTATGGTAAAATACAACTCTGTTTTATCCCAGTTGGAGATCTATATTCCAAATAAAGATTTTAAGGATCTGGCGCGGTACAGAAAAGGAATTCTGCGGATTCTGGCCGAAATACCGATTCAGGATTGCAGACAAGATTTTAAAAATGATTTAAAATCCGTTTATGAGATTCTTGATTATCTATCCATAGAAAGCGAAACTGAATCAGAGCCGGCAGCGGATCAAAAACGCGCCTAGTCCTTCTTATCAGGATCATGTTAAATATTTCAAACGCACAATGTTATGGCCATCCGGAAACTGTTTAACGAAAATGAAAAGTCCCAAAAATTTCTTGATCTCTTTCAAAAGGGAGAAAGAAAGGGAATGGACTATGTATATAAAAATTCATTTGACAGTCTTCTGTATTTTGGAAAAAGCCTTTTAAATGATGAGTTCATTATCACATGTATTCTTCATGAGTGCTACCTTAAAGCTTGGACTAACCGCGCAAGAATGGAAAGTTTGGCGCACATCTACCGCTTTATCCGCATGAACGTCCGCTGGCAGATCCTTCGGCATATTGAAAAATCGCCCAAAACAACGCACGGGCAAACAATGCTCATAGATCATTTCGAGAAAACGATCGGAGATTTTGAAGATTTTGATGCCAATCAGGAATCAAAAGAGCAAGAAAGTGAAAGAATCAAAGCGGCTCTTGAAGCCTTAAATTATCTTTCTTTGGAAGCCCAGAATATAACAACGCTTTATTTTAAGAAGGGGTTAAGTCACAAACAAATTGCGGACCGTCTTGGGAAAAGCACCTTTTATGTTTCGAATCAAATTGAAAACAGTGTAAACAAAATTAAAAACATCATCAATGTCTCTGCTGGAAAGCAAATGATTAGCCCTGGGGCCCGGCAGCCGCAAATGCCCAGTGCAATCTTAAATTGTCAGCAGTCAGAAATATATGCGCTAAGAAAAAATGACAGACTTTCTTTCATCGATATTTCAAAAAAACTTAAAATTCCTGTTCTGCAGGCCCAGCAGCAGTATATCAAGGCGCATCAATTGCTTCAAAACCAATCAAACCCAAGCAAGCCGTTCTAATATAATAAACTGACCCTGCAAATGGAAACAATATTCTTTACCCGCAAAATCCAGCTAAAAATAGACAGCACTGATCCGGAGTACTGCGAGAAGGTTTTTAAAACCTTGTACGGCTGGCGTCAGATTTGTTTTAAGGCATCGAATCTTATTTTCACCCACCATTATCTGCAGCAGCAGCTTAAAGAGATTATTTATCTTTCGGATGAAACCAAAGTCAAGCTGGCAAATGCAAACCGGGATCAAGATGGAATACTAAGCACATCCAGAATGAATACAAGTTATCAGATACTGGCTAAAAATTTCAAGGGCAGCATCCCAATGCATATCATGAGCTCATTAAACTGCAGCCTGGTAAGCACTTTTAACAAGAATCTTGTCTCTTATATCACAGGAGAGAAAACACTTCCGAATTTTAAAAAGGATATTCCGATCCCTTTTAAAGGAACCGATATCAAGTCTCTTTGCCAAGACAGCACATGCACTATCTTTTATTTCAAGCTATTTGATATCCCTTTCAAAACGTATTTGGGAAGGGATTTTTCTGACAAAAGGGCCTTGCTTGAAAGGCTGGTAAAAAAAGAAATAAAGCTTTGCACCAGCTCACTGGTGATCGAAAAAGGAAAAATCTTTCTGATGGCTGTTTTTGAAAAAGAAAACAAGCCGCTACCGCTGGATGAAAACATCATTGCCGAAGCTTCACTATCGCTTGATTACCCGATCATGCTAACGGTGGGCAAAACAAGGTATACGATTGGAAACAAAGATGAATTCCTTTATAAACGCTTATCGATCCAAGCTGCGATTCAAAGAAAGAAAAATGCAGTCAGCTTTATGAATAAGAAGACAAAAAAAAGATTTAAGGAAAATACCATTGCTGGTTTACAGGATGCAGAAAAGCGGTATGTAAACCAAAAACAGCACCTTTACAGCAAGCGGCTGATCGAGCTTTGTATTAAAAATCAGGCGGCGACCCTTCTTTTGGTCAGTGATCAAAAAGTGCAGGAAAATTCGTTTATTCTACGGAACTGGGGCGCAGCTGGTCTTAAAGACAAGATCCAAAGAAAAGCAGCTGGCGCTGGTATTACGGTTATTGTGGAATAGAAAAAATATTTAGAGGCTGCTTGTAAAGCCGCAGGGTGAAACGCAGCGCCGTTTCATTAAATGTTCACCGGGAACATATACAACTGGGTTCGGCTTTTTTTTTAGCGTACCAAAATGAAAAGGCAGTCTGCACCAGTTTCAAGTAGATGACAGAAATTGCCAAATAATAAGCCATTAGCGAATGCATTAAATTAGAGCTGGGCGGTTAGTAAGTCGCTTAATAGCCTGCGTGATGGCAGATTCAGACAGATTTTTAACCGGCTTAGTTAAAAAGCAGTCAATAAGTTTTTAAGCGGTAAGGCCTTTAATTTTATTTGACCATCTTTCAAGTATCAGCATTAATTCCTCCAGTTTCACTGGTTTACTAACATAATCGTCCATGCCAGCGGCCAGGCATTCTTTTCTGTCTTCAGGCATCGCATTGGCCGTCATGGCAATAATGTAAGGGCGCTGTTGATTGGTTTTTTTAATAATTCTGGTGGCTTCAAGACCATCCATTAAAGGCATTTGAATATCCATTAATATCACATCAAAAACGTTTTGTGCTGCTTTTTGCACAGCTTGGGCTCCGTCTGTAACCATCTCAACGGTATAGCCAAGTTTGCCAAGCACATTAATAATCACAATTTGATTGACCTTGTTATCCTCAGCAACCAAAATATGAAGGGGATGCTGTCTGGAAAAATCTGTGTAGAGTATATTCTTTGATACCTGTTGTTTCACCACCATATCTGCTGAGTGCTCATCTTTGTTTTTTAGCTGCTGGTAGACACTACTGTAAAGCACCTTTTTTCTGACAGGCTTTTTAAGCAAAGCACAAAACAAATCTCTCTGCTCTTGGGGAAGTTCATTAACTGTCTGACATAAAAGCATTACTGCCATATCAGGATGCTGTAAACGGATTTGTCCTGCCAGCTGAATGCCATCTGTCAGCGGCATGTGCATATCAGTGATCACCAGGCTGATCTTTTCATTGACTTTCAATATTTCAAGCGCCGTTTGCGCGTTGTCAGATGTTAAAACATTCAGTCCCCAGGCTTGAAGCTGGCCTGCAATGATCCTTGCGCTGCTTTCATTATCGTCAACCACCAGTATGGTAGCTTTTGAAAATCCGGATGCATACTCAGCTTCATTAACGTTAACAGCAGTATCTATTCTAAAAAGTGCTGAGAAATAAAAAGTGCTGCCTTGTCCTTCCTCGCTGTCTACGCTGATGCTTCCACCCATCAGACTTACCAGTTTTTCAGAGATCGCAAGGCCCAGACCAGTCCCTCCATACTTGCGGCTTGTAGAAGAATCTACCTGAGAGAACGCCTTAAACAAACGGTCCCTTTTTGTCTCAGAAATACCAATGCCAGTATCCTTTACTTCAAAGTGCAGTCCGATCAAATCTTCTTGCTGCGGCTCAGCTATACGGACCGACAAGGCAACTTCTCCTTCTTTGGTAAATTTGACAGCGTTTCCGATCAAATTGATCAGGATCTGAGAAAGCCGCAGGCTATCCCCTATCAGCCGCTCGGGCACATCCTGGTCAATGCTGTATAGCAGCTCAAGGCCACTCTGAGAGACTTTTGATATAAAAACATCCATGACCTCTTCAATACAGCTGCGCAGATTGAAGGGTGCCTGCTCGAGCTGCATATTTCCGGATTCTATTTTTGAAAAGTCTAAAATATCATTGATCACAGTCAAAAGACTGTTTCCGCTAGACTGTATACTGGCCGTATACCCCCGCTGCTCTTCATCCAGCTCGGTTTCGGCCAAAAGCGAAGCCATGCCGATCACTCCATTCATCGGCGTTCTGATCTCATGGCTCATCACAGCCAGAAATGCACTTTTTGCCCGGCTGGCCAGCTCTGCCTGCTGCTTTGCTTTTTTCTCTTCTTCAATGGCGATTTCTGCGATCCTTTTGGCCTTTCTTTCTTCTTCGATCGCTACCAGAAGCTGCTCGGTGCGCTGACGGACCCTTTCAATAAGCAGTTTCTTCTGTCTTCGGCTGGAAAGCGTACGGATCTGATAAAATAAGCCCAAAAGGGCGACGACCAAAATAAGTAAACTTAGCCTAAACCACCAGGTACGCCAGAATGGCGGGGTAATGATAATTTCTATAGAGGTGCCTTTGTTGTTCCATACCCCATCATTGTTTGAAGCCTTGACTTTAAATATATAAGTGCCCGCGTCCAGATTTGTGTAAGTCGCTGATCGCCTGGTTCCAACATAATTCCAATGCGGATCAAATCCTTCCAGTTTATAGGCATACTGATTTTTTTCAGGAATCGTGTAGCTAAGCGAAGCAAACTCAAGTGTAAAGACAGACTGCTTGAATGGAAGAATCAACTCGCTGGTCTGGGTGATATCCTTTTTTAGAATCATTGATTTGTCCCCGACAGAAACGTTTTTATTGAAAATCTGCAGGCCGGTAAGATAGACAGGTGCAATAAAGCTGTTATACTGAATACTGTCCGGATAAAAGCTGCTAAAACCGTTTACACCGCCAAAAAACATTTGGCCGCTTTTGGTCATAAAGCATGAATTATCTCTAAACTCGTTTCCCTGAAGCCCGTCCTTTACACCAAAGCTTCTAAATGTTTTGTTTTGGGGATCAAACCGTGAAATACCTTTATTGGTGCTTATCCAAAGATTTTTATGGGCGTCTTCGAGCATCGCAAAAACAACATTGCTGGCAAGCCCATCCCTTTCTGTGTAAACTGTAAAGGTCTGCTTGTTAATGTCAAAGTAATTTAGCCCGCCGCCAACTGTGCCTACCCATAAGTTATCGCCAACTGCCTGCCGGATACACTGCACCTTATTATGGGAGAGCGATAACATATCTTTGGGATCATCCTGGTAGCGCGTAAAAAATTTTCCGGCCTTGTCAAGTTTATTTAAACCGTTATAGGTACCAACCCATATCTGGCCTTTTTTGTCCTGAAAAACAGCTGTGACAATATCAGAGCTGATACTTGTGCTATCTTTGGAATTGGTACGGTAATGTTTGAATTTGTTATTTTTGATATTGTAATAATTCAGTCCTCCCCCCCAGGTGCCTATCCAAAGATTACCATCACGGTCTAAAAACAGATTGTTTACATCTGATATAGAAAGGCTGTTAGCATCTTTCGCGTTTGGCATATGATGGGTTGCAATGCCGGTTTTCGTATCAAAAAAATCAAAACCCCCGCTGTGGTAGCCAATGGCCAAAAGATCGCTGGAAACCCGCACGATCGAAATGACAAAATCATTACTGATAGAGTTCGCATTTTTTGGATCGTGCCGGTAATTTGAGAAGGTATTAGTTTTGTAATCAAAAACATTCAGACCGCCCCCATCAGTACCCAGCCATATTTTGCTATCTGAACTATCTCCGCAAATTGATAGCACCACATTATTTGAAAGGCTGTTCGAATTGCCCGGAATCTGCTCGTAGGAGACAAATTTCTCTTTAAACTTGGGTAGAAAATCAACGCCGCCCGCGTAGGTGCCTATCCAGATAATATCAGCATTATCCTGATAAATCGAATACACAGAATTATTGCTTAGCGTAGCTGCTTCGTTGGGCCTGTGATCATAATGGGAAAACTGCTTTGTTTTTATATCAAAAACACTGATGCCCCCATTTTCAGTCCCTATCCATATTTTGCGATCTTTGGATTCTGTAATTGAAAGAATATCATTGTGTGCAATAGAATTCTTATCAGACGGATCGTAACAAAAATTTTTAAGGGATTGCGTTTTTTGGTTGTAAAGAAAAACGCCGTCAGATTTGGTACCGATCCATAGATTTCCATCATGGGCCTTACACAAAGCCCTGACAGTGCGGCCAGACAAGCTGTTTCTCCCGATTAAATTGATGCGACGAGTAGTAGGGTTTTTACTGTTTATTGTTACATGATACAGCCCATTCTCTGTTGCTAGCCAAAGTGAGCCGCTATTATCTTCTTCAATACGGTAGATTGGGTTATCGTTCTGGCCACTGCTGTTTTGAGCCGCATTTAAATACAATGTAAAAGATTTGGTCTTCGCATTAAAAAGATATAACCCCTTCTGGGTGCCGAGCCAAATACGGTTTTTACTGTCTTGAAAAAGATCAAAAATATCTTGAGTCAAATAATGTCTAAAACTGTTTTTGTCTCTGTCGAATCTATCCAGGCCGCTTGACGTGGCAATCCATAAATTTCCGGTTTCATCTTCGAGTAAATCCTGAATGTAACTATCCTTAATGCTGCTTTCATCAAAAGGATCGTGTTTATAATAGGTGAATTTGTATGCATCATATTTATTGAGACCGTCTTCTGTACCAAACCACATAAATCCCTGCTTGTCTTTGAGTATAGCAGTAATATGGCTTTGAGAGAGTCCCTGATTTGTTGTAAGATGACTAAAACTGGGATCCTGCCCGAAGGCCCGGCTCAGAATAGAGAATAAAATTAAGATCAGACCAATAGCGTGTTTCATTTGAATAGAAGAGCGGTGAGCAATGGTCAGTAAAAATTCTGACATCATACGGTCAAAAAATTTTCAAAAAGATATGTTGGCCTTTCAACATTTTCTACAATATATAAAATTAATTCTACTAAAAAGTAACCTTTCAATGCAGATGTCTTTTATTGATTTATTATCCAAAGCCCATAGCCACTCTGGAAAACTGCAAATGTAGCTGCATGCTTGATTGCACACTTCTGCTGGATTCACCTTGGGCGCCGCAGAAGACTTGTTACTTCACCAAGCCTTCTGATCTATAATATTTATTGGTATTGCAGCATCAAATTTTGCGAATTTAAGTGCGTGACTTTTTTAACTGCAATGACTTCATTAAAAGGTCAAACAATTATTATCTTGTGTTAATTTTAATTTAAGCCTTTGAAAGCCTCAGATCGAACTTTTTACATCGGACTCTTTGCATTGCCTGGGTTTGAATGCGGAGCTGGATTTTAAATATAACAGAAATGCCCATTACAGCCGAGCACCATAAAAAAATATCCAGCCAGTGAAATGAAATTAAAAAGAATCTGTAGTTAGATTGCTTAGCCGCTAAACACGAGCCTAAAAACAGCACAAATTTTTTAATTCAGATAAATCTGTAATGAAACCGTACAGCAGAATGCGTCAAATAATTTTAATTTTAAGCCGGCGGGAATTTAATGTATTAAAAAGTAATACTACATGCATAAGATAGCGCTATCGCTGGTTGAAGATCAGAAAATATTCCGGCAGATGTTAACACTCTATTTTAACAACCATCAGCGTGTTGAGCTGATCGGTTCATTTAACGATGGCAGGCAATGTCTTGATTTCCTGACGGCCAGTTCTCGCCTACCTGACATCATCATTTTAGACCTGGATATGCCCGTTATGAATGGCAAAGAACTGACCATGAAGCTCCAGCTCCAATATCCGCAGATCAAAATTATAGTGCTTTCACAGCATGATGAAATTGATCGTATTTCCGAAATGATTGACGCGGGCGCATCTGGTTATCTGGACAAAAATTGCGAGTGCAAAGAATTGGAGCACGCCATTTTTGCCGTGGCAAAAACCGGATTTTATATGGACCGGCTGATGATGCAGTCGCTTAAAAAAAATAAGTCTGCCAAAAAAAATATTGAAAAAGACCTGATCGAGATCAGTCGCAGGGAGCTGGAAATTTTAGAAATGATCTGCAAGCAGTTTACCAATGCTGAAATAGCCGATAAGTTATTTATCAGCGTGCGTACAGTGGATGGGCACCGCAATAACCTTTTAGCCAAAACCAAAAGCCGCAATACCGCTGGACTTGTTTTACATGCGGTCCGCAAAGGCTTAATTACACTTTGAAACTCTCTGTTCATTAAACTGGGGCAAGTCCGGCCTTCTGACCATACACTATCATGTATCAGCATGGCTCGAAGAGCATAAGTCAGATCAAGACTTTTGCGGCAAGCTGGTTATCCAACCCGTCTCTAAGAGCTGCCGGGCGTTAAAAACAGGTCTTTTTACCTATTTTCTGACAAACAAGCAATCTTGACCTTTGTAAAAATGATCATCGGATCAAAATCAGCATCATAAAAGGCCCAGAATCCTGTCAGCTTCATCGGCAGCGGTTTATGCTTTGTGACTTGGTGGTAAACGATCATAGCCATAAGAAAAACCTGATGATTATTTTGATGTTTAGCTAAACCCTGGGTCAGCCCCTGTTGAAAAACAATAAATATGGCATGCTTCATTGGACGCGGCGATATGACGATGTACTTACAAATAACTCAGCTTATATGAAAACACAACTACGCGCTTTACAATTATTTTTAATGATCTTGCTTGGATCTTCTGTCGCCACTGCCCAAAGCCCTCCTATTTATCCTTCGCCCGATCATGAAATAAACCATGACGCGGTCATTACAGGTAAAATCACCATTTCCCCGGAATCAGACGTGTTGTCAGGCACGATTGCAAAGCTTTCCCGAGTGGTTGCAGGTTCGCCTGATACTTATGTAGCTGTTTCCTATGCGCTAAGTGATCAGAATGGAAACTTTTCTTTAACCGGCCAGTCTGGTGTGGTTTACCGGATCGAATATATTTTCCCGACCGATGGCTTTACCGCTAAAAGCAGCAATCCCTCAGGTTCATTCACTGCAACCGCAGGCAATCAGACTGCACCTGACGGGGGCATATCGCTGGAAAGGGTTCAAAACACTATCACCCATTGCAATGTCACTGAAAAGCAGCTAACCGACTGGAGCGCTACGATCCCAGTAGCAAAAGCTGTTCAACTTAATAGCCAGGCAGTCTTAAAAAAAGTAGCAGTGTTCTCATCGACCCAAGTCGCACATCCGCTTATTGATGTGCATGCCACAACGGCTTCGACGATCAGATCTTTGAAAATCGGCGCAGATATTGCCCTGGACGGCCCTGGCTATTCTGATCAGCTTGAATCCTTAAAAACTTTTGCCAATACCCCTGCCGCGCAAAACATTAATCTTGCAGCAGGCCAGCAGTTAACCTATTACGATATTTCATCAGCGCAAAGCGCAGTGACTGTGATCAGTCCTGTTCCAGCTGAGTATCAGGGTAGTGGAACCGTTGATTTCAGTGCCGATGCATTTGCATCAAAGACGATTACGACCAACGGAGGAAATACCAGCAGCTCTGAACAAACCTATGCGGCAGCGGGCGTTTGTCTTACCTATATATATGACATTGACCCCTTACCTGTAAAACTGATTTCCTTTCAGGCGCAGTATAGCGAAAGCCAGGTAAATCTACTGTGGAAGACAGCATCGGAAACAAACAGCGATCATTTTCAGGTTCAGCGTAGCAACGATGCCAAGTCATGGTCGGTTATTGGAGCGGTAAACGCTGGCGCAGAAAGTAAAGCCGTTCTCTCATATACCTTTTCTGATGCAGCTCCTGTGCCAGGCATAAACTATTACCGTCTGAAAATGATTGATCAGGATGCCAGTTTCACCTACAGCGGCATCCGAAGTGCTGATACTGAATTGAGTCAGCTGATCAGCTTTTATCCCAATCCTGCATCTGACTATCTTCAGATTGATCAAGCGGCCCCGGCCATTGCCCACCTGTCTGTCATAAACCTGAACGGTACCGAAGTTTACTCGGTCAATGAGCCTGTTTCTGGAAGTTTAATTGACATAAAAAACTTTCAATCCGGTATTTACTTGGTAAAATTCCAATTAAAAAACGGAACGCTAGCCACACACAAAATGGTAAAAAAATAGTTTGAAATAATAAGCCCTCTTCTTTACTAATTTGGTGATCACTATAAATGGCCCGTGTCCAAATGACACGGGTTATTACTTTGTTTTAAGCTTATGCTGACTGGTAAAACTACCAGCCAATCAGAACAAATCAGAGATTTACCTGTCTTATAAACCAAATAATTACGACCACCAGCAGCTCAGTCAGACCTGCTCGAAGATCAAATACACCACCGATGAATAGACTGCACGCTGTGAGTCAAGGCATAGCCGCTGCCAGAATCGTAGCAATGCCCGTTCAATAACCATTATTATTAGAAGTTCCTCTTTTTTTTGGAATGATAATATGCTAACCACTCATCTTTCGATCTGATGCACCGATGTGAAGCTCTTAAGTCAGCGAAAAAATTAACTTTAAACAGTTCTGCTTTCAAAAACGGTCAGAATCTTTTACGGGTAAAGTCTGTGTAGCAATATATGTACCTATGTAATGTTAAATCCGCGGTAGATAGCGGCATTGGAAAATAAGTTGTATGAGAAGGGATCAGTTTATTTGAAAGTAAAAAAACAAGCCATTATATTGAAGCTTGTTAAAACAAATCACGTTGCCTTTTTAAAAGTTTTTAACCCAACGAAAACGTCTTAGGAAATATTAAAGGAGTATGAACACGATTTTAATTGCTGACGATCACCTATTGATTAGAAAAGGAATGGAGGTTATCGTTCGGCAGGAATTTAATGACGACTGCCAGATCGACTTTGCAAAAAATGGCAAAGAGGTTATCGAAAAGATAAAGCAGTCAAGTTATGATCTTTTAATCACCGACTTGAATATGCCCTTCACAGATGGATTGTCTATGATTACCGACGCTTTCAAAATCCAAAGCAGCTTGAAGGTATTGGTCGTCACAGTAAATCCGGACAATGTATTTGCCCTTCGTTACATGCAGGCCGGGGTTAGCGGATTTGTTAGCAAGCACGCGCCTGAAAAGGTGCTGATTGACGCCATCAGGACAATTCGCGGCGGCAAACGCTATTTGACACCAGATCAAATGCAAATGTTCACCAACTCTTTTTTAAGCGCAGCTGAATCGAATCCCTTTGAGAGTCTGTCTAATAGGGAATTTGAAGTGGCTATGCTGCTTTTAAAAGGCTCCGGCGCCATAGAAGTTGCCAGTGTATTGTCTATAAGTCCTTCGACGGCCAGCTCATACCGCGGAAGGGTCCTTTCGAAGCTCGGGCTGAAAAATGTATTTGAGCTAAGAGCCTTGGCTCGGCACTACGGAGTTTCATCTGAGCTTTGATGGCCATTTGTTGGCACACTATTGAAGGGCAGTCTTCAAAAGCGGCTACCAACGCTGTTGTTGCATGCGCTGGTAATTTTGCAACACAACAAGGTCCTTAACCGGCGTATTGCTGCAAAAAACCAATTACCAACTTGGTGCGGCTTGAATTTACTGGCCAGCCATTATGGCGGCACGGGTCAAACTATAGCTACACTGCTGTGGCTGAAAAGCCATAGCAGTGTAGCTATATCCGACTTGCATTTTGTTTCCGGTTTTTTGAATTTTACAAAATTATTGAAGCGTCGTAGTTAGATGAATATTATTTGATCCTAGAAGATCTTCATCTTAATGAAAAATTTAAAACCGAGCCGGTGTTATTTAATTTATTAACGCTACCCTGCAATAAAGCTCACCATACGTATATACATTATCGTTTTTATTTTTTCTATCCTTTGCCATGCTTAACCACAGATCAATTTGACAAATATGCTTGGTAGCGGGCTTATGACCAAAATTTAGTCAACAGCCTTAGCCGCTCAGACGACTGAGATGATCTGCCGCAAGGTTTTAAATTTATCTGCAACAATGGAAAATTAAATAAGGATTGATGCTGCCCTATCAAAAACCGCGTCAGAAGTTTTAAAATTTAAACCGGAATGGGTCCTTTGATCATCGATAAGGCTGATCAGACTGCAAGATAAATCTCTTGCTAACTCCTTTTTGATCATTCGGATCGGACCTGTCACGGCCATCAGGAATTAACCAAACTAAATTTGCAAAGTTACACTGCGAGTAAAACAGTAAGACATTCAGCCTGCCGGATCTTTCAGCAGGCTGATTTCTTCCCATATTTAAGCTGCAATTTTATTATTAACATACTCAACCCGATGAAACAGTCTAATATCTTTGTCTATATCGAGCTTTCAAAAATGGTCGGCGCGCTAAGCTGCGATGGTGATGATCAAAACCTAAAAAAAACACTTTTGAAACAATCTGCTTATTTCAGAATCATAGAGCCCAAGCTTTTTCCGCAGCCGCTGCAAATCAAGTGGGAGAAAATTATAAAGCTGGCAAGCTATAAGGGTGTAAAACAAGATGCTGATGGCAGAATCGTCTTGTCGGCATTTGCCAATACTATTGGCCAGTGGAGCGCAGCGGAATGCAAAATGTTTGTGGACTCGATTGTTAGTTTGCTAAGTGAGGTAAAAAAAGAATTTGCATGAGCATTTCCCTAATAAGACTAGACGGACTAAACAGTGCAAGAGGCCATAAAAACTTTTTAATTCTCTGGCTTCACTTCATTGCCCAACCGCTTACAAACCTTTGGAAAATTTATACCTTTCACTCCCAAAGTGAAAATGGCCCCTGCTTAGTTAGTATCAATTTTGTCTGTGGTAATGTTACTACTATATAAGATTCAACTGGTTGTAAAATTTTTTGTTAGATTAAAACTGCACCGGCTTGGCCAGTGTGGGGTAGTTTTTTTCAGCGTCTTTGCAATCCTGACCACGGCATGTCATCCGTTATATGCTCAAAAACAGGAGATGGCACGTCTAAAAGCCGGGTTGCCTCACATAACCAGTAAGAAATCTCACGTAGATGCTTTAAACCGGCTGGCGATCTTGTCGCATCTGCGGTTTAGGGATTCATGTCTTGTCTATGCTACCAAGGCCAGGGAAATCGCTACCGAAATCGATTATCAAAAGGGAATTGCTGACGCGCTGAACTGCCAGGGTATTTATTACATGTCAGACAACGATTATTTGTCCGCAAAACTTTTTAATGACGCCTTAAAGATCTACCAGACCCTTGGTGATACATCAAACCAGGCACAGCTGCTGATGAACATTGCCGTTCTGATGTTTATAAGCAACAACAGATCCGAGGCTGTGCAATACATTTACAAGGCAGATGCTATAAGCAAAAATCTGGACAACGATTCTATACGTTCGATCATACTAAGCGATATCTTAACGCTTGACGCGGGCCTTTCTGAAAAATCCAAATATGGCTTGTATAAGAAAGGACTGGCTATTGCGCGCAGATACAATGATACAAGAATGATTGTTTCGTTTGAAAATAATCGCGGGACCATGCTTTATAATGCGGGCCAGAAACAAAAAGGAATCAGTATTCTTTTAAATTCCTTAAAACAAGCAGACAGCATCGGTTGCGAGTACATAAAAGTGGCAGCTTACATGACGCTGGGCGAAATGATGCTTGACCAGGGTAAGGATAAGCAAGCGCTGGACTATTATCATAAGGGTCTTCAAACATCGGAAAAATACGCCTATGCTGAAAGATATATCATGCTTGCAGGCAGGCTTTTTGATTATTATAAAACCCGCAATATGCCCGAGAAAGCCTACGCGTATGCTGCCTTACTGCTTGCCAAGCAAAATCAGATGGCTAATAATTTAAAAAAATCCGGGTATAGTTATCTTTCATTTATATTAAAGGAGAATCAACTGGCTCAGTCAAGGAAAGATGAGCAGACCCAGACGAATTTAATACTTCTGATGTCCATCTTGATGGCTTTGATACTTTTCGCAGTGTTTTTTCTTTACCAGTCTTTACTAAATAAGAAAAAGATGGTAACCGTTCAAAAGCAGCTCAATACGGTAAACGAAAAGTTGATCCTGGACATGGAGACTGATGCCAGCTTTAAGGATCTTTTGATATCAGTCATAGCACACGATGCCAGACAACCCTTTTCGAGCATTGCCATGATGGCCAAGGTTTTTAATTCTTCGGACCACGTTACAGCGCAGGAGAAAACAGAAATTATGACAGAGCTGCAACATATCTCTTTAAAAGCGATGGCTTTTATGGATGGGATTTTAAGCTGGATTAAGTCAAGAAAAACGCAGAACGGGCTGGTTGCCGTGCCGCTGCATATCAAATCAGTCATTGCCGAAGCTAATTCTTTTTATGCCTATGAGCAGCAACAAAACAATATAGCCCTATCTACCGACATCGACGATGATGCCATGGTCTGGGCTCATGAGCAAATGCTACTTTTTGTGTTAAGAAACTTGCTTGACAATGCCACAAAATTCTGTGGTCCTGGTGGTATAATAAAAATTTTTCTTATCAGCACCGGAAACTTTGTGACCATTGCAGTGGCAGATAACGGTCCTGGACTAAGTCAACAGGAAATTTCTCAATTATTTAAGCCCAGAAGTACCTTCAGCAGCGATGGCGGTGCTGGGCTGGCCCTGAGTATTTCGCAGGATATGATTAGTAAAATGGGAGGAAAAATCTGGGCTGAAAGCAGCCCCGGACAAGGGGCAACATTTTTCGTATGTTTGCCGCAAACAAATATGGCCTGATCATAGATCCATCAATAGAAAGTGGTTAATATCAAATCGCGGTTGTAGATGACAGCCTTTTAGCGCACCTAAATGGCCAAATGAATAGTATAATTAGATCCTGCTAATTTGTTATACTCATCTGATAAGGATCCGGTACACCTAAGTCACCCGTGTCAGCGTTGCACCAACACCTACAACGCATGCTTTTGTCAATACGGATTTGCTGGGAAACCATTAAATCCATTTGGCAAAAAATGCTTACCCATCTTTTGCTCTGATATTTTTTTTGAATACATTGCTTAAATATAACCCTCATTCTATAATTTACTCCTTGGCTAAGATCTTGGAGCACCCTAAAAAATGTATTATATTTTTGTGTTGGATCAGTTTCGTGATTTAATCTTTGAAACCGAAGAAGTTGACTTAGAGTCCTTCCTGATCCGCTGCCATAACTTCTGCCAGTATGAAAATCTGCAAAGACTACATGTTTCCTTCGTAGGACCAGATCAAAATCTGTACGTTATACCCACCATAGGAATTGAAAAGATGCTGCAAGGTTGGATATCTTCTATTAGCCAGCACCACTAGCGCTATATAATATCTTTATTGAAGGCGGAGATTATAGGAAATTATTTTCAGCAACTTAAACGGGCATTTTTCAAATGGCACCCCTGTAAAATGCACGCGCCTGACCATACGCATTTAAATAATTTAAACGTTTACAAAAATGCGTTCCCCGATAAAGTATGCATATTTTTTAGTATTTAAAAAACAAACACCTCATACAAACATGCGCATATTAAAAACATGCGCATATTAAAAACAATCTTAAATTTCCAGAACTGATTAGCTGAATAAATCAAACATCAATTTATTTAATCAACAATACCTGTTTCAGTTATCTGCTTGGTGTTAAGATTACCCCCTGGCACAAATTCACCTGATATCCACCGAACAAAGTTTTGCGCATGGATTGTATACGTTTTCTTACTCAAGGGTTTCATAGTAGTTCCTTCTATTTCTTGTTTGTATTGCACCAACAAATCATTGATGCGTGCAAGATGTTGACTGTTCGTTTTCATTACGGGAGGGTAAATTTTTGAATTTAGTTGAACTGTAAAAATAGCAATTTGACACTATTAGCGGATACATATTTATTTCAGGTTTCCGTTTTCTTTTTTAAATGGTAACCAGAAGTTACATAGCATACTAAAGGCAATGCTCCACATGGAATCACTTTGATAGAAAATAAAAATTTTGAAATTATAATTATATTCATGTGCAATACCTCAAACTCAGCGTAAATTATTAAATTATTTCCAAATTTAGCGATTGCAATCGTGGATGATAGTGCTGTTGTCCGCATCTTAATAAGTTTCTTTCTTTCTCTACATCAGGCCAGTGTAGTTTTTGAAGCAGAAAATGGCCAGATCTGTATCGATAGAATGCGTCAGGCGGACAGATTCCCTTCTGTGATAATTCTTGACATCGAAATGCCTGTAATGGACGGCTTTGAAACAGCAAAAATATTAAAAAGGGAATGGCCCTTCCTAAAAATAATTGCTTATTCCAGTAAAAACGATAAGGATTCCATTAAAAAATTAATGGCTAACGGAAAAGACTTTTTCGTGACAAAACAGGACGATATCACACAGCCACTTATAGAAATCCTAAAACATCTTAGCGAGGAATGATCTAAAAAAAACGCATAAGAATAATTTGTGGAGTCGGATTTTTCTTCTCGTTATTATTGCAAATTCTGAATTGTAGGCAATACATTCACCTGGAACCTTTTTCCTACCTGCGTTTCAATCGGCAAGGTCTGTAATATCTTGCTTATTGTATAGCCTTCACATACAACGCAGACACTTCAGATCAAGATCAGGTTTGAAACAGTTTACAAACACTAAAATTTCTCGAGAGGTAAATACCAAAGAATGCTGAATTTTAAACGGGTCGTTTTCTGATGCCTCACCTTCTGTTGTTTACATGGTTTTCTAGATTTGGACAGCAACTAGTTTTTTGCCAATATCTGGGAAACTTCCCAGCAGCCATTTTGCAACAGTGCTATGTCCTTGATCCGGTAGCAATTCGTAGTCCCAAGAGCTGTAATCTAATACGGAAAAGTGCAGCCCATGCAACCAATGGGTTTGCCAAAAAAATATCAGTGAACTTAATTCGAGGGCAGATGATAATCCTTTATAATGAATACCATTAACCTCTTCGATGTTATTGTCACAGGCAACAGATACAATAATATTGAAATGTTAAGGTATCAAGCGTAGGTTTAACACTGTTCTTATTCAGGGTCCCAGCAATTAAAATGGGATGATGATCCCATAAAGGCTTACACCATACGCTCCGAATAACTTATACTGTCTGAAATACACATTTAAGATTGTTTATTAAGGTACAAGCTGATTTATAGACCCCATAAATCTTTGTGAAATGATAATTTTCACGAAAAGAAAACTGCATTTTACCGTTAAATAATCTAACTTTTACAAATAGTGATTTAGCACAAAAGTATTATTATCTTAGATAAATTTTATATTTCTCACAGCCAAAGCAGTAGCGCCTTCCCAGTATTTACATTGGGAGGGCTTTTTTACACGCATTCTGCTGCAAGCAGATCCAGTCATTTTTCGTTTTGTAGATTAGTACAACTATATTTCTTACATCAGATTCAGAATCTGATATGAGAAATATTTAGTAAAAGGTTCCGGATCTTCCTGTGCTCTTTCTCTTCTTTCTTACTGCAATAACCAATGTCATATCATTTATACCAAAAAACAGACATTTGACTCACCTTGGTAAATACCTTCAAAATCTTGGTACTGTTTATATTAATGCAAACCCACCGCACCGCTGCATGCTTGAAGCACTTTATAGATATGATCCGTGTGATGCTTTAAAATGTAAGTATCAGTAATGGTTAATATTAAAACATTTCGGCTGATGCCCTTTTTTAAAACCTGCAAACAAAATAAATGAAATATCCCGGTTAGGACAGTATTAAACCTTGCTTTATAACCCGGCTACATAATCAGAATATATTCCCCGAAAAATCTGGACCTGCCAGCACATTTTTGATCATTGCTAGTTTATACCAACATGAGCATCTGATTTCGGTGCAACACCAAGAAAATATTTCTTAATCCACACTACCAGATAAAGTGTAGAGTAAAAACAACAATTATTTTAAATAGTCAACACCTGGTTACCAGAAAATGAATATAAAATCAAAATAGGTTAAAATCTATTCATTGCTTTTTCAGGCCAAACAAATAATTATTCTTATTATTTGGTGATAGCCCCACGGCCGTAGCTTGTATGAACTGCATATCCCCAATTTGCTGTGTTATTATTTTGAATTCCCTGAACTGATTTGCCAAGCAGCGTCAACGCAAAGCTGGGCAAGGCATGATTCTGGCATAGGTAATTATTGTTGTACACAACAGGCAATATTTTTCACGAAGGCGTTTTACACTTACGGGCTATTGATAAAATTTACCATCACAACTTATTTTTTGCCAGGGTATGACAGAGGAAAACATTTTGGGTGAAGAGAATACAGGCAATGTTAAACAATCTCAAAATGATGACGCTTATTTCAGATCGATCATTGAAAACAATTCGTTTTATATCATCAAAACAGATCTGGAGGGCAACTATTCGTATTTGAATCCCTTCTTCTGTAAAATGCTAAGTGTTACGCCCGAGGAGTATATCGGAAAAAATTCTCTGTCTCTGATTTTATCCGAAGATCATGCTATCTGTATAGAAACAGTGGAACGCTGTTTTGCTCAGCCGGATCAATCACACTGGGTAATGCTTAGAAAACCAGTTCCCAATGGGGCTCTTTTTACGCAGTGGGAGTTTAAAATTCTCAAAGACGAACTAGGCAATCCGGTAGAACTTCTTTGTATAGGCCATGACATTACGCCACTGATTCTGAAACAGGAGGAACTGCGCAACATGGTTGATGTGGCTGCTGAGCAGAACAAACGACTGGTGAATTTCACCTATATTATTTCGCATAATATCCGCTCGCATGTAGCGAATATTCTTGGTATTCTAAACATTAGTCAGGAACTGGCAGACCATGATCTGGCTTTGGGTCTGATCCAGGAAAGCACCACAAGTCTGAATGAAATTTTAAGTAATCTTAACGAAATCATATCCATACAGGCGCATACGAGCCTTCCTATTGTTGAGGTTAATGTTTTTGAACAAATTAACCGGATCGTACAAAGTATTCAAATACTGCTTAACAGGGCGGGTACCAAGATTGATTATAAATTTGAAGAAAACCAGGTCATGCAGACCAACCCGGCGTATTTTGAAAGTATTATACTGAATCTGATCACCAACGCGGTTAAATACAAATCACCGGAGCGGGACCTGCAAATTACGATCAGTCTCAACGCGCAGGAACAATACAAAGTTTTGACATTTCAGGATAATGGATTGGGTATTGATATTGAAAAATACCGAGATCAGCTTTTTGGTATGTACAAAACATTCCATAAAAATAACGATTCAAGAGGACTGGGTTTGTATATAACCAAAACTCAGATCGAGGCTATGAACGGACGTATAGAAGTAGAAAGTACGGTTGGTATCGGCACAACTTTCAAACTTTATTTTAACCAGAAAATAATAAAAACGGTCACCGTTTAAAGATTACTCTTACTTAACAGATATTATGATTTCTCAAACCAATCCTGCCAGTGTTTATCAGCGTTTCATCGTTATTGATGATGATAAGATTAATAATCTTGTCTCTAAATTCGTCATTAACCGGTTTACCAAAGATGTACAGCTTCATGTGTACACTGATCCCGAAGTGGCATTAGACTTCATTGCGCAATTAAATGACACTTCACCAAAACAGCTAAACACATTGGTGCTTCTGGACATCAACATGCCAAGAATGAATGGCTGGGAGTTTTTAGAGGCGCTTAAAGCACTGAATTTGAATTATCTTTCACACTTTCATATCTATATTATATCCTCTTCGATAGATCCATCTGATATCAAAAAAGCAGAAGAACATGATATGGTAAGCGGCTTTTTTTCCAAACCGCTCACGACTGAGTATTTAAGCCAAACCTGCCAGGGTGTGTCTGCAAATATGTGAATGATTGCACCATTGGCTCTGGATTATAACCTGTACGATGCGATGTAAGACAAATTAATGCAACCCATGCACATAGCTTTCAGGCTTGGCGCAATGTCGCTTCCCTGCAAATACCAAATCCAGATTTTTGCCTTGGTTCTGATCAGGCTCTATTGGCAATTTTATAATTCCCCCCGTTATTGAAAAACTGTATGGCTCCTCTTGCTAGCCATTTGGTGCAACACATTCAACATTATTTCTTACCAGCTTATGCAACCAGACGGCTGCTTTGGTCATCTACCTGTCAGTGGAGCTAATTGGTAATCTATTTTGGATCTATCAAAAAGATTCAGCTCCCGAACGCCAATTAGTAAATCAACGCCATATTCTCTTCTCAGATGTTAAATCAAATCGTGTTATTGCTTGCCCTTTTTGCAATATCCTCTGGCAATGCCAGTGCCCAGACTGACTTCTTTCACAATGACTCACTTGTTTCGTTATCATTAAAAGAAACCCGGAAAATCCAGGTTTTATTACCAAAAGATTATGATGCAACACTTAACGATACCTACGATGTGTTGTATATGCTTGATGGAGAATGGTATACCAAACTACTGCCAGATGCTTACGGGTTTGCAAAATCTGCAGGGTTTGCACCTAATACAATCTTAGTTCTGATTCCCAACACCTATATAGGAGGCGTAAATCAGAGGAACCGTGATTTTGAACCTTTTATCAAAGAGAACTCAGCCGGCTACGATTCATTTTTATCTTTCCTTCAAAAAGAGCTTTTTCAGTTTGTTGACCGCAAATACCCTAATAATGGAAGCAGAAGCCTACTCGGTAGTTCTCTTGGTGGCTTATTTACGATTTATGCCTTTTTGACAGCACCTGATACATTTCAGGCTTATCTTACCTGTGATCCAAATCTGGACTGGAACGATGCGTATGTAACAAAGCTGGCCATCAAAAAACTGCCGGGTTTAAAGAGTAAAAAAACGGTTCTTTTCATCGCCACCAATGACTACTCTTTTAAAGCCAATGGTGGATACTATTTTAAAGAAGCCTTGAAGACAAAAGCCGCAGGTTCAATAAAATGGCAGGTAAAAACCTATAAAAACGAAACCCATTACAGCTTGCAGTACAAGGCGTTTTACGATGCGATCAGGTTTAGTTATGCAGGTTTTAGCCCAGAAAAATTCGATGTTATTCCTCAGAAGGCAGTCGTACAGCCTGGCAAACCGCTCCGGTTGTATATAACAAATAAAAATCCTGCTGTTCGGTTTACACTGGACGGAAAAGAGCCTGATGAAAAATCCGGCAGATTATCGCCTGATAATCCAATAGTGATTTCAAATCCGACAACTTTAAAAATTAAGAATTTAGCTACCCGGCAGCAGTATGAGCGCTCGATGAATCTGTTTTTTAACAGAACAGGTCTTGGAAATGATATCCAACCCGCAAAGATTGCAGATACACTCTCGATGCATTATATCTCAAAAGGTGTTTGGAAAGAGCTGCCACCTTTGAAAGATATTGATCCAGCAACTTCACTGCAAAAAGATTATTCTGACAGCACTACGAGTCAGTCTACTAGTAAAATCTATTTAATAAAGAAAACGCTGCAAGTACATCAGGACGGATATTTCATTTTTGCCGTAGACGCGCCTGACGGTTCAAGAGTCTTAATCCAAAAAACACTGCTTATTGACAATGCCAAGAGCCCTAAATCCGGAATGAAAAGTTTTGCTCTGTATTTAAAACCAGGTTACTATACAGTAAATGTGCAGTTATTTCAGAAAGAGACTTCTAAAAAACCTGAATTTCGGTTATTTAAAACGACAGAGTCCAGCGACAGATGGTGGGAGAATGACATCATGTTATAAGCTCAACCAAAGCAGCTTTTATCCCTATGGGCTTTCTTGTGGGAAATACCTGAACATCCGATTTCACTAAAAATTAATTTACCCGGTGAACCAAACTGTACTTAATAAGGCACAAACTTCTAAAAAACCCGAAGCACAAGGCCGGAATATCCCGGAACTACAACTAATCTGCGGGCAAAATGATCAGTAACTTGATTCAAGTCTCCTTGACTGACAAGGTAAAAAGTATCTTATTAAGCTATTTATACAGTAGCATCGCAAAGTCGTTAATTCTTTCCCAAAAGAACTCTAATTTAGCGGCTTTGAAACTTTTGAACTGTTTACGGCGATCAATACAATACCTTTGATATAACCAATCGATTGTTATGAAAAAGTCTATTTTACTTTCTGCTTTTACCGTTTTGCTGCTTCACGCTACAATAAATGCCGCGAATGCTCAGAATACAATGAATGTATTCAAACTAAAATCCGCAAAAGACCTTCACGCGTTCTTTAAATTTACAGGAAATGATGTACTGCTCATAGCAGCGCACCGCGGTGGAATGGTGAAAGGTTTTCCGGAAAACTCTATTGCCACCTTTGAAAATACATTAAAGCACACGCCGGCATTTTTCGAGATCGATCCCAGGCTGACAAAAGACAGCGTGATTGTGCTCTTGCACGATCCTACGCTGGACCGCACTACGACCGGAAAGGGAAAACTTTCGGATTACACATTCGCTGAGCTAAAACAATTCAGGTTAAAAGATGCCGAAGGAAATGTGACTGATTACCCGATCCCAACGCTAAGCGAAGTGATTGAATGGGGACGCGGCAAAACGATTCTTAATCTGGATCATAAGGATGTGCCACTGGAAATGACTGCCGCATTGATTCGCCGCCTTAAGGCAGATTCGTATGTGATGATGACTGTACATAAACCACAGGAAGCGGTATTTTATCTAAAAGACAATCCAAACAGCACATTTTCGGCCTTTATTAAAAGCAAAGCAGAATTTGAAAGTTACCAAAAAGCCCGCGTTCCGTTCACCCAGCTGATTGCTTATATTGGTCCACTGGTGAAACCCGAAAATCAGGAATTATACGGCCTGCTTAACAAAGCCGGTGCGATGTGCATGATTTCTGCGGCATCTTCCTATGACAAACTTCAAAGTGCACAAGAACGAAAAGAGGCATATATTTCCATTGCCAAAGACGGCGCCTCGATCATTGAATCCGACTACCCGATTGAGCTGGCAGAAGCTGTGAAAAGCTTTATTAAAAAAGACAGTCCAAAGCAAAAGTTCTTTGGAAAAGCAAACGATTAAAAGACAACACCAGTTGTAGTTACGCATCTTTGAAAGTCTCATTGCCTGTAAAAATGTTATTCTTTCTGATAAAGTTATCAAAAAAAACAAAATTCCTGCTTCTTACGGAAACAGGGACTTGAAAATTATACGTCTAAAAACAACTTAATACAGTGCGAAGTCGCTGAACTTTTCCTCAGCCGATAATCCCTCTCCGTTGAATCAAAAACCATACATACCACCCGAAACTGAAAGCTGCTCTCCGGTAATCCAGGCTGCATCATCGGAAGCAAGAAATACGGCTGCTTTGGCAATATCTTCGGGCTGCCCTCTGCGGCCAAGCGGAGTATTGGCAATAAATATTTTTTCATATTCACTGCCAGTGGTAACGCCAGCACTTTGTGCACCTTCTGTTTGGGTAGCACCCGGCAAAATAGAATTGATACGAATGTTTTTTGCTCCCAGTTCTTTCGACAAGGAAATCGTTATGGCATCCAGTGCAGCCTTCGTTGCAGAATATAACGAGACTCCCGCCATCGGCGTCTTACTCGCTCCTGAACTGATATTGATGATATTGCCACCCTTACCGCTAAACAGTTTCATGGCTGCTTGAATAGTAAGTACAGGGCCCAAAACATTAACATTGAAATGCTGATGAAAAGCTTCTTCCGATGCCTGTTCAATAGGCAGGAACTGCTGAAAGACCGCGTTGTTAACCAAGATATCCAGCGCGCCGAAAGCCTTGTTTGTTTCTTCAAAAAGCCTATTTACATCGGCTTCTTTCGACACATCGGCCTGTACCGCGATGGCTATTCCCCCATGGTCGGTTATTTCCTTAACCACTTTATCTGCCCCATCTTTACTTGAAGCATAATTTACAACAACCTTTGCGCCTTCTGAGGCGAAATATTTGGCGATAGATGCACCTATACCTTTTGAAGCACCGGTAATAACCGCCACTTTGTTTTCTAATTTACTCATTGTTCTTTTGAAATTATTGTTAGCGATTTATCAGTCAAATTTGACCAGGTCCTTAAAGATTAGTTGACCCCAACTATTTCCACGTGCATGCACTAGCAGTCCGCCCTGGGAAAGCCCGCCAAGATTGATTGGTGAAAAACCAAGTTTTTCCGCAAGCCCACCTATCAGCGTAGCAGCACTGTCATCGTCGCTTGCCAGAAACACGACTCTTCTGCCACCATGCACAGCCGGATCCTGTTCAAGGATGCCAGCAGCTAAATGATTGAAGCCCTTAACGAGTCTACTGCCGGTGAATGCCTGGGCAACCACCCTACCCGAAGGTTCTGATCCCAACTTCTGAAGGGAAACACCGTAGGCATTGGTCACATCGACAATAGTCTTCCCATGCCAACTGGGCAGTGCCCTGGCTACATCCGGGTGCGACGCGAAACCTACAGCCAAAAAGATGATCTCCGCTTTGACCGCTTCGGCCAGTGTTGTGGGAATAATTCCGGGTCCGATCGCGGCCGCATCGGATGTAAAGCTACCCGGCTCGCGCGTGGTTGCAACCAATACTTCAATGCCGCTACGGGCAAATGCCTTCGCCAGCGCGCGGCCGATCTTACCGAAACCGATAATTGCGTAGCTTGCTACGTTGTTTTCTGATTTGCTCATTTTGAAATGTATTATTATTTAACGGCATGGTACATACGCACGCCGCACTGGGTCAATTATTTAGATAAATAGGTCATACCACCATCAACGAGCAGCTCGGCACCAAGCAAAAACGAAGAATCATCAGAAGCCAGAAAAACCGCTGTTTTGCCAATGTCAGATGGCTGCCCGATTCTGCCTATTGGCATTTCACTTGCAAAGTGTTTTTTTATACCTTCAATTTGTTCTGCCGGAACAAACTTGTCAAATGCCGGTGTATCGGTTGTACCTGGTGTTATAACATTGGCCCTGATTTTTCTATCTAAAAGATCGCTTGAAAAACCCTTTGCAAAAAATATTACAGCCGCTTTTGCAGCACCGTAGAGCGTAAAAGACGGATATGCACGGTGGGCTGCATTTGACCCGATAAGAATAATAGAACCACCATTGTTGATGTAAGGCAGTGCATGATGAACAGTGAAGTAAACACTTTTCAGATTTAAATCAATGGTCTTGTCAAATTCGGCTTCTCCCAGATTTGCCACAGTTCCTACGGTTCCACCACCCGCATTGGCTACAAGCACATCTATCTTACCAAACTTTTCGAATGTCTCTTTAAAGACGCTTTCCAGGTCAGAAAGCTTGGTTACATCGGCGTTTATAGCAATAAAATTACCGCCCAATTCAGCCACAGCACTGTCTAAGGTTTGCTGATTTCTACCGACAATAGCGCCTACGGCACCTTCATTTTTAAATTCCTGGGCAATACCAAATCCAATCCCACTATTACCACCTGTTATCACGGCTACTTTGTTTTTTAATCTACTCATTTGCTGGTTTGTTTTATATTAGTTTCACAAAGGAACTATCATTAGTTTAGCTTTGGAACTATTATTGGCTGTTCTGGTTACTAGTAGGTAACCACAAATTTTAAAAGATGAGAGACGACAGATTTTGCAATTCAAATTGCCCGTTTACCAGAGCCATTGGCACTATCGGTAATAAATGGAAACCGATGATTATAAATGTACTTGGCAACCGTAGTATTCGCTTTGGTCAGTTACATGCCATAGTGCCACACATTTCAAGAAAAGTACTAACAGAACAGTTAAAAGAACTGGAAGAAGATGGATTATTAGAAAGATTGGCCTATAAGGAACTGCCGCCAAGGGTAGAATATAAGTTGTCTGAAAAAGGCCTGGCGTTTTTACCAATTTTAGAATACATCAAAGAATGGAATTTAAAATATGAAGTAGCGCTGATACCCAAAGAGACTGATTATCAATATGGATCTAAAACAAAAGACGATGCTCCGGTATTTTGAATGATATAGAATAGTCGGCAGTGAGCTCATAACATTTTTGGCCTTCATATAACATGGGAGCAGTTTTGTGATAAAAAGTTTTCAACATTTTAAATAACCAATATATTTTCTGACTACCTTGATTATTAGCCCGCGTATGATTATCTCCTACACATAATCTGGCAAATACAAAAAATCATGATTTGGAGTATATTTAAAGGTGTCTTACTGGGGTTTTTGCTTTTTGTTTTTGCCAGTTTTATATGGTATCTGGTTGATTCTAGCCATATTAAAACTTTGCGTGTAAAAAATTGTGAGAACGCCGCCGGGCAGAGTTTAAAAGCACTTAGCGAACTGGTTGAAAATAGCTGGCTTAAAAGAAAGCATAACGACGTACTGGTTCTCTCTGATGGCCAATGTATGTTCTTCCGGTTTTTCCAGAAGCCCGGAGCATTATATTTTGGGCAGGAAATGACAAGTGGATATACCGTCGGTGTTGCAATGACCACCGCTGAACTGCATCAGTTTGCTGACACGATCTCGGTCAATACGGACTACCAGAAGATGTTGGATTACCTGGTGGTGAGAGCAAAGACAAATCCTGCACCGGTGCATGAATTTTGATTAGTCAGAAATCCAATGCACCCTGACACAATCCAACCTTCTTTATTAACCGGGATTTCCTTTTAAAAAGATGTCCACAGATAGCTAGTTACCTTATTTCTATCCTTCTCTCAGAAACGACCCGCCCATAACCGAAGATGTTTGGGCCATCATGCATACAAGCAACAGTAGTGGCTCAAAAAGTAAATTTGCTGATTTTCGCATGATCGCACGCGCAAATATGCGCTTGCATATACTTGAAAGCCTATCCTTGGGGCCTACGGAATCATGTCCGAAGAGCAGATCCGAAAAGGCAACTTTTCAAAACGTCAGTATTTGAAGATGAGCAGCCGCACTGAGTAGGTAACTATTTCGTCTATAAAATAGTCAGCTTAATTTTGGGAAAAGGGATTTTGGAAAATTACATCCAAAGACAGGTACGAAACCGGATTCATCATATCTCCGGATTTGAACTGCTCCATTAATCCAAGATCAAGGATCAGATCCGGTTCTTTAAAAACATGCCTGAAAAATAATGAAAATCGGTCCTCGGTAAAATGATAGGATGACTAGGAATGACGGGGCTCAGAAGGTAAGGATGAATTATACTCATCGATCGCACTTAGTAACTCGTTGGCACCAATAATAAGATTTGTTTTACTCTCATTTAGTGGAAGACTGGCTTGCCCTTTTAAACGAAAACGCAGTTCGACCGGACGCGAAGAAAGATGCCAGTCCGGTGAATAAAAAGTTCTAAGCTCAGGACGAAAGGAATAGTTCATGGACAGTCTTCTATACTGCTGCTTATAGTACAACCGGGCATAATGTCTCAGTTCAAATCGGTAAGACGGATCTTCCTTTTTAAAAGGATACTCATCGGTATAAAGGCTTTGAAGGCGCAAACTGTTTGCTATGGAAACCTGCCAGGTTGGGTTGAATTTATACTGAAATTCGTGATTGTATACTGCAATGCCGGATTTATGAAGTAAAGACCAGCTGTCAGGATCACTCATTGTAGCACCTCCCGCATACATCGACAGTGTAAGTTTTTGATTCAATGTCTGACTAAAGCCAACAGCTCCCCAAAAAACAAAGCGCGTACCATCTAGTCCAGGAGGTGAAACCTGGGCAGTAACAACTCCACAGAACAGACACAAAAACAGGTGCAAGCCAAAACGCGGAATACTCATATCTGGATTACTTTGGTATTATATAGATTGTAACTATGTGATTACAAAAGTACAAATTTTAACGGCAGTCCGCTTAAAATGGTTTAATCACAAATATGAGTATTCAACTGATGATCAATTTTTGACCTTCATACAGTTTATTCACTGCACAGAGTTTTGCGGGATTTAGTACCTTTAATGCCTATCCTATATTGATTGCGCCAGGTGCCTGCTTGATGCAGTCATTAATAAAAATTGGACAAATAGAATCATTAACCGTTTAAAATGAAGCGGTTAGACTCAACTCCTATACACTTGCTTTCAATTTTTGCCATCGGGTGATATAGCTGCCTGATCTGCCGCAAACCCGGTGGGGCACTGTTTCAAGTACTGCTCTATAAAATAATATCTAACGCACCGGCATGGCCTGGGTAATTTCTGGCAAAGACAGGAGATCCTTGCGGTGCCGAACACCTGGCGATTGCCCTTGAAGCGGAGACCAGCTATGAGTTCAAAATCTCATAACCCTGCATCTGTCAGCAGTGCTTTCAAAACATGCTTATAGTTTTTGCCAAGGGGCAGCTCTTTTCCGTTTTTCAGATGAATCGAATTACCTTCAATGAAATGGATAAAGCGTTTATTAAGAATATAGGACTTGTGAATACGTACGAAGTTGTCAGCTGGTAGCTGGCTTTCAAAACTGCTTAACGTTCTGGGTGTTAATATAAATCCAGCCCCTTCCCACACCTTGACATAATTGCCCAGACTTTCCAGATAAAGAATCCTATTCAGCTGCTGCAACACAAATTTTTTATCTGATTTCAGGTAAATTCCCGCTGGCTCACCGGTTTTGACAAATTCTTCTGTTGGAGCCGGATAACTGTTTTCTTTGCTCATATTAAACCGAGTGAGCGCACGATTGCACGCTTTTAGAAAACGCTCAAAACGGAAAGGTTTGAGCAGATAATCACATACATCCAGATCAAAACTTTCCAGCGCGTGTTGTTCGTAGGCGGAAGTGATTATTACAAGCGGCTGTTTTTGGAGCGTTCTAAGAAAATCCAGACCGCTTAATTTCGGCATCCGGATGTCCAAAAAAATAAGGTCAATTTCTGATTTATTTAAAAATTCCAACGCTTCCGTAGCGCGGTAACATTGGCCTGCTGTTTCTAAAAACGGCACTTCGTTGATATAATTAAGTATCACATCATGGGCAAGTGGCTCATCATCAACAATCAGGCAACGCATTTTCATGATAGATCAAGTTCGAGAACAGCGGTAAAGGTATTATTTTTTATAAAGGTATCAAGTCTGTGCTTTTCAGGATACAGCAGCAAAAGTCGTCTTTTAAGATTTGACAATCCTATCCCGCTTTCATTGGATGGCTGAGGCTCAAAAGAATTTTCACAGCGGAAATAAAGCCTTTCATTTTCACATGAAAGTTCCAGACGCAAAAATGCAGCGTCTTCGGAAACTTCGATCCCATGTTTGAACGCATTTTCCAACAAAACAATCAGTAGCAGCGGAGCCAGTGTCTGCTGACTTTCAATCTTATTTTTTTCAAATTGCAGATCCAGATTTTTTCTAAGCCGGAGCTGCTGCAAGTGCAGATAATCCGTCAGATATCTTACTTCTTCCTCAATACGCACCAGCGGCTGCTGACCTTTATAGATGACATACCGCATTAACTCCGAAAGCTGAAGAATACTTTCCGGTGTTTTTGGGGATTGCTGAAGACTCAGCGCATAAAGATTATTTAAGGTGTTAAAGAAAAAATGTGGGTTGAGTTGTAGTTTCAGCAGATCCAGCTCAGTTCGGGTTTTTTCTTTTTCCAAAGCTATAATCTGGCTGTTTTGTTTTGTCCAGTCAGGATGATAATTATGTTTGGATGTTTCCTACTTTCAGCTATCTTACTCTGAGCAATTACAACAAAGCCATTAATCAGACACAGAATCAGTACACTGGAAAATATTCTAATCTTAGACATGTTTTTACTAAAATTGGTTTAAAATCATCTAAACTGCCAGCCTCAAATCTTATTTATCCCCAGTTCAATCTCTGATACCTGTTTGATCGATTTGGCCATTTCATCAAGTGATGCCACCCAAAACGCCGAAGATACATGTTGGGGTTGAGTATGAAAAAGGAAAAAACAACTCATTTGTTAACCACAGACCGCTTGTTATCGTCATTAATAGTGCGGTATCAATAGATCAATACAGAAAAAACCACCATTATTCGTGTTGAAATAAAGCAAAGATTCGCCTGGATATCCGAAGCTCTTTACAAATCTTTGTTGGTGGCAAATTAAGTATAGTAAGTCTAGTAAATATATAGGCAAATTAACTTATTTAATCTGTCTTTCAACATAGCTTAAAAGATCTTAAATTTTGAGCCTACGATTTGAACAAATAACTTTCAGATGCAGATAGCTATATGCCATAAATAAGAACGGAATATAATATTGATTTGCGCCAAAGCCAGAACGAATGATTCCCTTCGCGCTGCAACAGGAATTGTTCATGCCTATATTTTAATGCCAAGGAAAGCTAGTCATAGAAAGTGTCCCTCTGCTGTATTTATTGAGCATTGTGCATCAAGCGAACGGCCTTCACACTTGGTGGCAAGATGATATATATTTTACGGGCTGTCTCAGAAGGTACTGGTTTATCCCCGGCATGGTTTCGGGAAATAATTTACGGGTTTGAAAGATTTTGATACATCAGAAAGGATGTTAACAAAATCATAATCTTGCAGTTTTCGATGAATATCAGCAGAATGGTTATCTATTTGCGGCTTGAATCAGTACTACCCGGATTATTGATACTGCTCTGGGTGAAATCCTTGTTTCATTCAATTTTTGCTAATAAACTCGCATTCAAATCATTAAGCATCTAAAACAATATCTTAGACAATTATAAAGTGATATGTTCATAAGATCTGTACTCCCAATCTCTGTAAACCAAACCATAGTATTACCAATCAGGAAAAGATGCTTATGCAAAACCATGTGCGCAGCATTAATGTTGATATCTGTTTTTTCGGCGACAGCATGCTTTTCACAGGAAATTCAAAAAGCAACGGTTTCAGATACTGCAAGAAAACGCAATGATGATATGAAGCTTATGCTTGCTTATTCTGGACCTGGGAAATATCACATGCTTCTTGATCAACTTGCGGGCATCTGGAAATTCTCTGATCCCAAACGTCCTTTTGTTAAGGGCATACTCACCAGGACACCCATTTACGACGGACGCTTTTATAGTATTGAGATCACAGGTGGTAAACTAGCCCTTCCTGTAGCAGATGGTAAGCTTCAAGAAGGTAATTATCAAAACCTTCTTATTGAAGGATATGACAATGTAAAAGGAAAATTCGTGACCATTTCAATCAACAACCACATTGGCAGCGGTATTCAAATGCAGGAGGGAACTTTCGATCCCAATAAAAAAGCATTTATTTACGACTGGGATGAAGAGCTAGTTCCCGGCCGTATTAAATCAAATCGAAAGATATTAACAATACTGGACAATGCTCATTACCTGGAAGAATATTATCAGCAGATCGGCGGGCAGCAGGTGCTTACCAGAACCATTAGCTTTGAAAAGACCGAAGAAAAATGATCGCTTCTTGGCAGAAATTTGTCTGCTGAGACATAATTAAGGCATTGCGACCTCGCTAACCATTACCTGGGCTAGCCCTTTCTGCTTTTCGAATTAATACTACAACAAATGCATAATCTGCCTACATCATATTGAATTGCGGTTTACTAGCTTTGTATTGACAACAAAGAAAGTTGTTAAACAAATACATCTGGTCCTTTCAATGGTTTGTGTTGTTAATAATTTAAAATTCTGTTTACTATGCACCAATCAAATATTTTTGTTTATACAGAGTTATCCAAACTCAGCGCTGGACTGAGTACGGTTGGTGAGCAGGTAAAACAAAATCTGAAATCTCAGGCAGGTTATTTTAACATTATTACGCCAAAATACTTTTCAGATTCTTTAATAGGTGAATGGGAGGATATTACCGGGCAGATTAAAAAATATGGTCCCAGTATTGGCAGTGATGGATTGATCCGCGCGAATGCAATTATTAATACCATAGACAAGATGAGCTCACAGGAATGTATTGCATTAACCAACCAGGTTCTTAGCCTTTACGAAAAAGTTAAGCTTGAATTTGAAAGATAATCAGAAAGTAACTTGATTTGTGGATCTTGTTTTCTGGATCTTCCTGGCCATTTGCCAGGGAGATTTTTTTTAAGTACTTTCAGATCAAGATGCTTGTCTCTTCAAAAATAATTTTACTGCCCATATTTTTTTCCGTCATCTTCCATTCATAGCAAACTATTTCTTGAATAATTACTTGACAACTTACCGCATCAAAATAGGGTAAGGCCCAAAGATATGCAGTTTTGAGATTGTATGACGACGGCAGTATGCTCAATGAGTGTTTTGTACATGCACACCGAAAATAGTTAAATCTGTCATTCGATCTTTCATCATGTTGTATGCAAAAAACGCGCGTTAAATAAACAGTTACAGAATCAGGGAAATCCGTTTATAACTTTACGCTTAAACCTAATTTATTTACAAAAAAAATACTGGACAAGCCCCTTTAAGGGCTATCCAGTATTTCACTATTACTATATCCTCTTAAAGATTGTCTTAGTTTGGCTGATAAAACTTAACCGTGCCGTCTCCCTCATTACTTGAAACCAGCATTACTTTTCCATTTGGACTTTTGTCAGCGGCCACAAATAAAATTCCTTCCGGGGCATCACCTGTTTTGATCATCTGTAAAAATTTTGGACTTGCAGGATCACTCAAATCATAAACTGCAATGGCATCAACGCGTTCAAGTGCGATAAAAGCGATTGGTTTTCCATTCATAATTCCAACTGTCACGCCCTCGGGCTCTACACCCTTATCGTCGGAACGATCATCATCATAAATATTAGCCTTGATAACTTCTTGTTCTAATCCCTTTCCAGACTCGTAGGCAAGCTGGCCGCTGGCAGCATTAAAAATACTAAAACCTCTTCCTCCAAAACCATAAAGGACATCATAGTCGCCATCCTTGTCTGTATCACCAAGCGTATTAGTTATCCGCAGACGTCCAAGATTTTCCGGTAGTTTAAGGGCAGCAGCATTAAGAAATATGGAAGGGTCTAGTTTTAAAGAACTCACCCGGACCTGTTCATCAAAAGCAGTATACTCACGGGCATCACCTTCATTGGCAGTGATTAGATACCCGGTTCCGTTTGCTGTAAAATACGAAATGGCATCAGGCAGAAAAAACGATTTTACTGGCCATTGTCCAAGTTCAACTTTATTATCCTTATCACTTGGGTCAACTGCATTTGACAGGATATTAAAATCCTTGGTGCCCAAAGGATTAATTTTTAAAATAACCCCGTTGACAAGATCAATTTCGGCAATACCATTATTTTCCTGAAGCGTCACATACGCCTTTTTAGAATCGGGAGAAACCGCAACATACTCTGGCTCTACATCCTGTGCAAAACTGGCATTCGGGCCGTAAATACGGAAGCCGCTGGCAGCCAGTTGGGAATAAGAACTGGCAAAACCACCAAATGTCAATGTTTTCACAGCGTAGTTGTCCTGGATATCAATAATTGAAACGGAACCTTCCGGATCAACCTTATAATCCGTACTGGGCTCACCTTCGTTGGCTGTTACGATGTATCTTCCGTCAGGGCTGAATGTTACCATATCAGGCAATGATCCAACCTGGATTTGTTTGATCTGAGCAAGTGTGCTTGTATTGACTACAATCACACTGCCACTAGCTTGCTTGTTTGTTGCTTCCAGGGCAATCGCTAGTTTACCCTCAGAAATTGCCACGCTGTTGGCAACACCACCCAATGCTGAAACATTGATCGGCTGCAGCTTTGTAATTGTAGGAAAAGAAGAAAGATCCAGCACATCTACAAGCGCTGAGGCTTCATTGTTAACGGTGAAAAGGCGTTTTGTCGCCGGATCGTAAGCCGATATTTCAGAGGCAGCTGTACCTCCAAGATCCACTGCGGCCACTTCTTTAAAAGAAGCCGGGTTTTCTGTGACAGGCCCCTCAATATCGTGATCGGTACAACCGATCACAAAAAGGGCAAATAAAGTGATGCCGGGAATAGTAATTTTTTGCAACATATGATTGTGAGTAGTTAGAAACTAAAATTAAGCATGCCGCAGTCCTAAATAGATAAATCTGAAAAGCATAACAATTTATTAATCTTTGGACTTCACACGCCACCGCTCTGAATCAGACTGCATTTTTTGGCATAAATGGCCCCAATTTCCGCCGTATATCGCCACTATAATTTTTATTTGATTAAAAGCTTATTGCATCGATATGTCGTAATCCTTAGAGAGTTTGGATAATAACACACGGATTATGTGGTACTGCGTAAGAAGAAACAAGTGAACACTCAACTCATTTACCTTTTACCAAAGCCGTCTAAAGAATTTTAGAGATCAACTAAATTGTAAACAACCGACTTAATTAAATATAAAAATTTAACGCAGCAGTGATAAACTGGATTTAGAATATTTACTATATTTCGCTGTCGACTTGCAGATACTTAGTTCATAAAAAACTGGTTTATATTTCCACTTATGTCCTGAATCTTAATTTTCCAATTTATATCTACTCACCTAATCATGCGATGAAAAACAAATTAACCTTTCTTTTGCTGCTTACAGCCACTCTTTTCATTTCACACTCCCAGGCTCAGACATTTACCGCCAAAGCCGGTTTAAATCTAGGCAATGTCAAAGAAAAAGGCGGCGGGGGTATTAATCCGGATTACAACATGAATCCCGGCTTCCATGTTGGAATGGCAGTGGCATTTCCAATCAACACCTGGCTTGCTGTGGAGCCAGCACTTGTATTCGATCAAAAGGGGGCAAAGTACAAACAAACCCTTTTGGGCACCGACATTGATGCAAGTATTCGTCTCAATTATATTGATATACCCGTCAATTTGAAGGTTTCTCAAAAGATGGAAAATGATATGAGAATTTTCGCCACAGCAGGGCCATACCTGGGTATCGGATTATCCGGGAAAATCAAAGCAGATGTTGGCGGCCAAAAAGTTGATGAAAAAGTGGTCTGGGGATCAAATGATGATGATATGTATAAACGTACAGAAGTAGGCGTTACCTTTGGTACAGGTGTAGAGTTTAACATGATACAGCTCGGTTTATCATATGACCTAGGGCTTTCAAACACATCTGCTGTGACGGAAGAAGATTATTCCTCCAAAAACAGAGTGCTACGGTTTTCTGTTGGATACCGCTTTGGCAATTAGTTCACTAGAAAAGGGTGATTAAATCACTCTTTTCTAGAATTCTTTTATACACATGTCTTGATAGACTATTTTTAGTCTTGACCCGAGCAGTGCTTTCCCCTCACCTATGCGTATTAAGCTCTTTGGAAGCGTTACTTTTTACTGACATGACATTGGAATTTTTGTTTGAAAACATTCTTAGCAGATCATACTAAAGAAATATCCTTATTTCTAATTCCAAAATCAGCGCCGTGCCTCAAATAGGTTGTTTTGCCTAAATCCTATCATAGAAAAATAACAGGAGCCAAAAACCACCTAATTACAGCAAAAGAATCTGAATTATTAACATCCAAACAGACATCTCGCTCGTAGCTATATTAACTATACCCAAAAAAAGAAAAGAAAAATACAATCTGTAATCTTGATAACCGGTAGCGGTCCACACGAGATAGTCGAAGAAATATTTGAACAAGGACCTGTTGTAATATAACTGATTATCTGATAGGCAAAAGGTTTTGCTGGTTTGCAACACGTAAATAGTGGCTTTGGTAAATCTACAGTAAATTTTGTCGTAGCGACAATACTTGACTATGCACTACGTTCATAAAGTGCAGGTTCCTATCTATTTACGCCCGCTATATCACTCATTAGTGATTCTGATTCGTATATCATTGTGTTCAATTAGCCTTGTTGTAAAACCCTTACTTTTTTGGCGGCTTTGATCATTGAAATAATTCCCAGATTCCGGGTATCATCGGCAGAACGGCAGTATACATCCCCGAAAAAAAGTATTTGCCCGTCACGTTAAGCCAATAATTATGCATGCCGGATATAAAAATTCCTTTTACATCCTGTGATAAGCTTTGGGTTACTTCCCGCAATTATCGGGTTTGAGCAGTGGGAAAATAAAATGTGTGAACTCTGCCACGCCCGGTCCGATGAAAATAAACCAAGCAATAAAGCCTGCTATTGGTACGCAGTAACATAAACCAAGTGCAGTCATGCTGTAAAGAACGGGCCTAATGAACGCAAATACTAACAGAAAGCCTTTTTCAGTCCATATAATATTGAACAAACGGCTCATAGATGGGCCAAAACCTGTCAGGTACTCCTCACACATATGTATTTCTAATGCAGCAATTGTAACGAGAGATAAGAGCAAGATCATTTTTGGATCTACCGGATATTTCAGATAGGTTCTGTACCACATAATAAAGCCGATAACCCCAGAACCACCGACAATGATTACCGGAGGCAAACTAATAAAGCGGAAGCCCTGAATACAAACAATTGTAATAAATAGTGCGGCAGCTGCCATACTTACATACTGGGTTCTCTTAGATGTTTCCATTTTCTATTTATTAATATAGTTGATCGGTTATAGTCTGCTGAGTATCTGGCTTATTACATGAGTTTTCTGGATAGCAAAAGATCTCTGTATTGCTCATCGGTTTTTTTTAATAAAGATCTGTAGAATTGAATGGCGTTTTTTTCAATCACCAAATGAAAAATATGAATACAAAACAAAGAGGATGCCTCAATTTAAAATTGAGACACCCTCTATATGCTTATAGTAGAACCGAATTAAATCATTGCAACTGGCGCATCAACAGTTGGACAACAACAAGATCAGATACTTTTAACCATTTTAATTCTCTGCAGCCCCATTTTGGTGTCCACAGCCAGGATGTAAATTCCGGCAGGTATGTTTTCTGTAATGTGCAAATTAATTTTCCGATTTTTTACCATTAGATCCCTTGTAATTATACTAACGCCCTTGCTATTAATTAACCTTACCGATACAAAGGTGTTTTCATTATCCTCCGAAACGACTTCTATTTGCTGTGAAAAGGGATTAGGATATGCAAAATAAAGTGGATCATTACCTTTTGTTTCTACGCTTAATATCTGGCTAAAAGCGAAACTTTCATCCTGGTCTTTTAATTTCAGCCGGTAGTATAATGGACCTTTGTGATTAACTTTAAGATTATCCGTATATGAATAGTTTTCCTGGCCATCCTTATAGCTGATTTCTGCAAGCAATGTGAAAGTTTTAGCGTCCAGACTTTTCTCTATTTGAAAGCCACTAAAATTCACTGCCTCTGTTACCTTCCAGTGAAGAAGAACATCGCCATTTTCGCTGGCATTCGCATTCAAATATATCAGGCGAACCGGCAAAGGATTTGCTCCTGGAAGGGAGTATGCAGTAGCAGCCGAAAAATTCCAGTTATTTTTGTCAGCAATTACTGCCCGTGCATCAGACGCCGTCGCTGGAATAGTTACCGTTGGCTTAAATTGCATATTTTGAATACCCTGCGCAGGTGTCAACGAAAATGCAAAATTATTGGCATTTAATGCTGACGGGAGCGTCGATAGTGTTGGATTGAAATCGCAATTTGATAAGGTGGATGCCCAACCATTTGTTGAAGAGTTCAGAGCTGCTATTAAAGTTGGTACTGCCAAACTTCCCTGATAGGCGAATACGCTTTCACCAGAAACTGACATTGTAACATATTGAGGCGCGGTAGAACTTGGAAGAGTACTATTGTAGGTGGCCTGAAACCCTACTACAGAACCTAAATTTGTTGTTGGAGCATATTGACACCGAATTAGCACCTGTGTTCCGTAATTCATATCAGTAGATGCTGTCCAACGGATGACGCCATCTGTCAAAGCTCCACTTCCCTGAACCTGTGATGGACAAGGATTGGCCGTCTGGAAGGCAGGACTATCACTTCTCCAGCCAAAATCGGTAAAATATATGATGGTTCCTGATTTGATGTTCTTTAACAAGACAAAACTAAAATCACGGTTTGAAGCTGCACCGTTCACTGTACTGGATGTTTCGTTCAAACCAGTAAAGGCAATATCGCCTGGCGATAACGTTGTTGGTTGGGAAAAGGTCAAACTCACTTTAAAAATAAGCAAACCAAGAATAACACAATTAAGAAGTAATTTTCTAGTCATAAAAGAAGCAAATACAGGATAGTTAAAAAATAGGAAAATGAACGCCGTTCTTAAAGAAAATCAAAAGTATTCAAATATTAATAAAATAAATACTATTATAACAGAAACTTATTATAGTGAAAATATACGACTAACGTTTTTGTAATGAGTGTGTTAAAAGATAAACCTTATCAACCAGACACTTTATATATGGGCTAATATTAGGGCTTATGCGATTATTGAAATTTGAATACAAAGTGTAAACTACCCAAGAATTTACTCCGAAGTTGGCTCCGAGGTTTTTGATGCCGGAAAAAGGCTCCATTTCCTTTAGGGAATTGCGGTGTGCTAATTATAAAAAATACTTATGTTTCCATTTTTGAGCTATCACCTGATCTGGTTAAGATTACCAGTTTTCTCTTTGGTAAAGCAGAACAAATGCTTGAATGTTAAACCTTTGATTTAAAACATCAGTGTCCAGACTATACACAAACAGAAGAATGCAAAGAATTATCGTGCCCTAAAAGATCTACTAGCAAAACGGGAAATTAAATTCTGTTGGCCTTGTGTAAGGACATACCACTGATCAGATTGCAAAGCAGCTCGGACAAAATTACCTGGCAGTAGAAACGCACGTTAAAAATATCAATGCAAAATTAAAGCTAACTGGTAAACATGAACTATACGAGTTCTTGCAAAGAATTTGCCTTATTAACTGCTTGATCCTAGATCTCCATCATTCAATTAAATTTCCAAACACTTTGAACCATTGTCATTATCTGTGTTAACCTTAAAAAAATAATCCAATAATAAAATTCCATTATGGTTTGTTTACCACTGTAAGATTCCTAGTAACATGAAGCATCGTATGGCCTGCTTAAAGAGATAAAAAAAAAAGCAAGCAACACCTTTTGGTCGTGCTTACTTTTCAAGAAATCTATAAATTGTCTGCCACACAACAATATATCGACCGTAATTAAAGAAGCTAATTTTATTATTTCTGAAAATGTCACAAGAAACTTTATTCGGTGATAAACTAAACTTGTGTTTTGGTAACACCGGTTAAAAACGGCCATTTTGTTTGATTATCAACTTGTTTACTTGATGCAACTGTGATTTTAGCTTGCATACTGGGGCTATTAGTTCATTTGACAGTGCCCAAGAAACAGCATGCATCTCAGTGCGGCTCATTCAGTAAATGAGTTTATCTGCAATCAGAATTTAATTACATACTTATAAGTGAATTTAGTTTTTGACTCTGACAGATCCCAGGTTGCAATTTCGTTCCGAATCATATCCGGGTGCTTTTTACCTATGTCCCGTAAAGCGTTACCAACGGATTTTCTTAAGTACTCGCTTGGGTCCGCTTTATGCTTACTTATTAAAGCAATTGCCACAGCAGGATTTTCACTAAAATAAGGCCGACTTGTCCAAATACGAAACCCTTCGACAACAGCCCTTTTAAAATTTGCATTTTCATCACTGAGCCATCTTTTAATCGCTTGTAGGCACTGTTCGTAGCCGAGCATCTGACAATAATGGTCCAGAGCTTTGGCCAGCATTTCCTGAACCCGCCAATTATTGTCCAAAGGTATCTGAGTCTCTAAGATCGACAGTGCATCTTGATTATTCGGAGCCAGCTGTCCAAGTATATATGTTCCCAGCATGCGCACCTGATAATTTTTGTCAGCTAAAAGTCCTTTTGCAACATCAAAATGTCTTTTGTCCGGGGCGGATAGAATTTTATTACCTGCTTCAATAATATGCTTAAAGCCGTGTTCGATTTTCTTGATATCATCTAGTATTTGTTGTATCTGCATATATCAGTGCTTTTAACATTTATTTTTTTCCAGTTATGTAAATAAAATTAAGAGATTTATTATATCTGGTCAAGCTCATAATTAATAAGCTTGGATGGCAAGTTTCTTTCGTCCCAAGACGCGGGCGTTTGTTTTAGGAGTTTATTATGAGAAAAAAATAGTTGATGCTTTTATTATTTCTAAACGAAGTGAGAGGCTAACCAGCAGGTAGAAAATGAGAAAAGTCATCTATATTTTTATGTATTTCCTTCTGCAAATTCGCCTTTCTATTTTCTCACAAATCTCTGATGTTAATCCAGCCATTTAATAGTGAAGCAAAATCTTTACAAGAGAAAACTATAGCCTATTTATACAGCAACAGCTGATTTAAAATGTTAGGGACGAGATTTCTGTGCGCAGAGATAGTCATCTTCTTAAAGCTCGGATTATATTCCAAGAGAGGCTTCCTTAAACCATTATTCTGATAAGCCCGAAGGTATTAAGCATGCCACAGTATTCTATAAAATCTTGAGATTGACAATTGGATGAATCCCAAAGTAAATTGTTAAGATGTCAAGACACCCGAGCGATAAGTTGTATTAAAATTTAGAACTGCTTTTGTAAAGGGTTTTGTGCATTTCAAAATAGTTGATACCATAGATAAATGCCGCATGCTGTTATAAAATGTCGGAAATTTTAAATGAATTTATGTCAGCAATGCAACGATTGGCGGCCGAGCATGTTTAAAAGCCATTAGCCAAAAACAATGGATTGAAATATGGAATAAGCCAGCACAACTTTTTGCATTGTAGCTTTTTAACCAAATACATGACAGTTCATCTACTTTCTTCAAATAAAAAAAATAAATACGATTTAATGACATTATATTTAAATTGCCTCTGGGTACATATTCTAATAGTGTTAATGGATAAAAGTGGAACAATTATTATTATCGAGGATGATCTGGATGATCAATTTGTCTTAGAGGAAATTTTTACTGAACTGGCCTATCCAAACCCAAGAAAATACTTTTTTGATGGTGAGTTAGCGCTGGAATATCTTCTTACAACTCCAGACCGGCCGTTTATTATTATTTCAGATGTAAATATGCCTAAGTTGAATGGATTGGAACTCAGAAGAAAATTGCATACTGATGCAGCGCTTAACCTCAAATGCATTCCTTATGTGTTTCTTACCACAGCCTTAAACCATCAAGCAGTGATTGATGCCTATAGTACCTCAGTACAAGGTTTTTTTGTGAAGCCAACTGGATTTGATGAAACCAAAGAAATGATTAAAGTAATGATGGAGTACTGGATAAGATGTGCAGCCCCAAATAATTTTAGCTCTTAAAGGATTCTATCCTTTAAATTATTTGCTAGTTCCAAAAAGTCCTATTTCCCATCGCTGAAGGTTCTTCTGTCTGTCTGTTGTAGCTTGAGGGAGGTGGTCAGTTGGATGAAAACCGCCAAATGGATTTTAATCAAATAGGAAATTTAGTGCAAAATATAAGACCCACAGTCCTGGCAAAACGTTTCACAGCAAAACTTAAGTTTTACGAACTTAGCAGCGTAGCAAACAATCCTGCTACCTGCTTTATGAGTATTCTTTGGCAGGACACTGTAATATCGTGTATAAGTACGAGACGTTCTTCGATTACAGAGATATCGCGAATTGTGAGCACTGAGAATTTATTTGCAAGGGCTGCCGCCTTTAAAGAAAAGAATTCTTACAGAGGTGAACGCAGCTGAGATACTGCTAAATACGTCTTGGCAATTAGGCCGGAACTATACTTTTAATACTTCACTTGTCCTAACCCGTCCAGCAAGTTTGGTAGTGATAAAAATGCGTTGCGCTTGTTCAAGCACGCTCCGCGGTTGAATACGCATGCCTGCTAAGATGCAGTACCTTCGAAAATACTCAAACTCCCTTTTTCTGCATAATCCTGTAATTACCCACCAAACTTAGGCGAATTCAGCGGTTCTTCTTGATCGTGAGACCATTATCTCTTTTTCTTAGAGTACCCGAAATATTGCGAACGTCACGATTTTGCGCAAGTGAAAGCACAAAACCACAGACACTGCCTTGGCTTTCCATTTAGGCCGTTTAGAGTCAGACCATAACTGGCTCGAAACCTTTTAAACCAATTTGAAAGCACTTCAAATCCTGATGAGGTCCTTTCAGAGCCCGATTAGGACCGACTGAAACATAAATATCAGCTTACAATGGTGCCTTTAAAACTTTACAGCCAGTGCTGTACCTTTTAAAAAGCGTCCTAATGAAAATTAATTCTTACGGCTTCTGCATGTTTCGCAGACCTCTACTTTCCAGAGATGTACTGGAAAACTTTCATGCCAAAATTGCCAGTGACCCCTCTGAGTTTGAATCACAACTGAGAAGGATATTTTCTGATCCTACCCTGTTGGAAGGCCTCAGAGTCGCTTCTGGCGAACTTTACAAGATGACAGAAACTTTGCTGCGAGATGAGCATGTAAGCGGAAAAGAAAAGCTGCTGGTATCATTATATAAATTCTTGATCCGGATGGCAAGCCGCTGCACGCCGTTCGGGCTTTTCGCAGGTTATTTTACCGTAGAGACTGGCCCGGTTACCCAGATCAGCTTTGCAACGCAAAGTCTTGTAAAAAGATATAGCCGTCTGGATGCCAGTTTGCTCGGAGCACTTAAAACACATATTCTTCAAAAGCCTGGCATCAGCGCCCAACTACTATTTTATCCTAACAGCTCTCTTTGCAGGGCCGGAGAAAACTTCCGGTTTATTAAAAGGCTGGAGGACAACTGTCAGACATCATTCATTTTATCTCAGACTGCTATGCACCCTGCACTTGAAAAGCTTATATCAAAAGCGAAAGTAGGTCTTCTGCCCAGCCAACTCTGTAAGCTCTTGCTTGATGAAAACCTAAGTGCTGCCGGCGCTAAATCCTATGTGAAAGCGCTGATAGGATCTCAGATTCTTGTAAGTAGCATTGAGCTTAATGTAACAGGGCAGTCATACCTTAGTCGTCTAGCGGACACACTGAGCATTTTAAGGGGTACCAAAACAATAACGAAAAAAATCAATGACATCCAAAAGCAGCTCGATCAAAACGCTTCGGCAAGTCAAATCAACATGTGCTTAAAAAGTTTCTTGAAGACAGATCACCCCCTAGAAAGCACAATCCAGACGACGCTTAACTTCCAGACTGAAAATGCCCAGATCAGCCAGAAGGTGCTTTCAAAACTAGGCACTCAGATCAGCCGCATAGCATCTTTAACGCAGCAGGCGAAAAGTCCTGAGCTGAAAGATTTCACCCGCCGATTTACAGCCAGATACGGTCAGCAGCCCATACCGCTGCTTGTAGCTTTGGATTATGATTACGGAATAGGTTATGGAGCGCTGAGCAGGGAAACGCAGCCCGAGCTACCGCTTCTGGCCGGTATTGACCATAAAACTTTCATTAACAAAAGTGATGCCGATCATCCAAATGATCTTGCAGATAAGCTTTATCAGAAAGCATTTACGATTGCTAGCAAGCGGATTGTATTGAGCGATGCGCTTTTGGCAAAGCAGACAAATGGGGCAGATCAAGGCCTGCCAACAAGCTTTTATGTGCTTGGAAGTTTTCACGCCGCCTCTCAGCTTGCCATGGACAAGGGAGATTTTCTTTTTGAGCTCAAGGGGCTTAGTGGCCCATCGGCTTTAAATCTTTTAACCCGTTTCTGCACAGGAGATCCTTCTTTGAGCATGCATGCAGAGCATATCATCAAGACCGAAGAGTCTCAGCATGCAAATGTAATCTATGCAGAGATCGCTCATCTGCCAGGCGGTAAAGCTTCAAATATTGTTCAACGGCCTGATCTTAGAGACTTTGAGATCGTATACCTGGCGGAAAGCTCAAAAGACAATACAAATAAGATCAGTACCGCAGATCTCTGGCTAAGCTGCCCGGATGGGAAAAATCTGGTATTAAATTCTGCAAAGCTAAACAAATCAATCATTCCAGTTCTAACCACCGCCCATAATTACAACGCTGGTCTTCCGGTTTACCGCTTTCTTTGTGATTTGTCCAACCAACAGAATATATCGCTTAACTGGGACTGGGGACAATATCAAAAGGCCCCATTTCTTCCACGGGTGCAGTATCAGCAGCTTGTACTTAGTAAAGCAAGCTGGCTTATTAACCATGCACCTGAAAACGAGCCAAACAAAATTGCTTGGTGGAAAGCGATTGAGAAAAACCTGAACACTCCTCGGTATTTTACCATAGGTCACAGCGATCAGACTCTACTGATTGACAGCAAAAATGAACGCTCCTTGATGCTGCTGGCGCAAATGCTAAAAAAAGAGGGACACCTGCGCATCACTGAGACTTTGGAAAAGACCGGCGAAGGCCTTTTGAGATATAAGGGAGAGTATTTTTCAAATGAGCTTGTCATTCCCTTCCATTGCACACAGCCGCTTAAAGTTTCAGTCCCACAAAAGCATATTCTGAATTACAATCAAGATAAGATAATTCGCGATTTTACCACAGGTTCGCAGTGGCTGTATGTGAAAATCTGCTGCGCTGAAAGGCTTTCGGATGCTGTGCTTACCACGGCACTGCTTCCGCTTGCAAGCTCGCTTGAAAAGCGTAGGTTCATTGAAAAATGGTTCTTTATCCGTTACCTTGATCCACAACCGCATATCAGACTGCGCTTTTACAGTAGAAAAAAAGATTTTTGGCTTATTGTGCTCAAAGAGCTGCACGGGCTGATGGGGCCACTTTTAAAAAGCGGAATGGTAAAAAGTGTTCATACCGATACCTACCAAAGAGAGCTTGAACGTTATCCGGCAAAGATCTATCACCGGATTGAATCCATCTTTCACAGCGACAGCCAGGCCGTTGGCAATTGTTTGGCTGAGCTCGCAAAAGATACAGGACTACGCTGGCAAGGCGCACTTTTGGGAACAGATATGATGATGAAGAGTCTGGGATTTGATTTAGCAGGCAAAATTAGTCTGATCCAGACCATGCACCGGCAGTTTTCGGCAGAACTTGACCCGGACGGGGTCAAGCGCAGGCAAATGGATCAGAACTACCGGGCTCACAAACAACAAATCATTCAAATCATGCAGGGCCAAACACCTTCTGTCCATCATAACCTATGCTCCCATTTTAAAAGGCGAACTAAATTAATTAAGCACCTGATTCTTCATCCCGCCCTCAGTGAAAGCAATGCAAAATCCCGGCTGGGTTCGGATCTTATCCATATGTTCTTGAACCGCTGGTTTGATAGCCAGCAGCGGTATCAAGAATTTACCGTATATCATTATTTAAATAAATACTATACATATGAAATGAAAAGTAGTAAGATTTAAAAATTATTCCTAAAAGTTGTAGGATGTAACCGATGCGCTATCTAAATTTAACTTACGCCCCTATCGTAATATATCTCAGAAGCTGACCCAGCAGGAAATATCCTTGTATTTAAATTCTGACACAAATGAAACAAACTACCATGCATCCGCTGCGGTGCCTGATCGTTGATGATGAGAGTGCGGCGCACAAAACCATTAAATTTTATATCAGCAAAATTCCAGGACTGGAATTCTCTGAGGGCTGCATGAACGCAGTTAAAGCCCTTGAAGTAATTTCGACCCGTGACTTTGACATCATTTTTCTGGATGTGGACATGCCCTACATTTCGGGTCTGGAGTTTCTTAGGATCGCAGGAAAAATCAGTGCATCAGTAATAATGACAACAGCCCACGCCCGGTTTGCCATAGATGGCTTCGAGCATCATGTCGCTGATTTTCTACTGAAGCCCTTTTCGATGGAAAGATTTTTGAAAGCAGTACATAAAGTGCGTATGCTACGGATAGATAAATCCATTCGAACAGATTTGCAGGATCCAGGCCAGGGCGCTAATAACTGTGATCCGATGCACCCGTTTCAACTACTTGTAAAAAATGGCGCTAGTGATCAGATTCTTCCCAACCTAAGACAGGTCCCCGCTTTCGAAGAAAAGATGATGTGGATCCGCGTGGATAAAATCATTCTTCCGGTCGAATATCAGCACCTATTAATGATAACAGGCTGTGGCAACTATGTACACATTTATGCCAAAGGGAAAAAGCACCTGGTGCGCACCTCACTGGCGCTGCTATCTGCAAGGCTACCTGAGACATTTATTAAAACGCATAAGTCGTATATAATAAACGGTCAGCTGGTTGAGAAACTTAACGGCAATGAGATCGTGATGAACGGTGGCATGCAGACAGCAAAACTTTCAAGGTATTTAAGAAGTGAGGTTTTAAAAAAACTTGGGCCGCTTTATGGATAGACATGCGAAGCACTTCCCGCTCCGTTACATGCTGCAGTCCCAGACGATCATCCAGCGGATCAAATACCACAGTGTTTTCTGGCTGGCATTTATCGCGTTTCACCTTCTGTACTTTGCCGGCTCAAAAGAGAAAATTCATTACCAAGCCAGTTGGGTGATTTCTTACGGGGTGTATTATTTGCGCTTTATTCCTGTCTATTACCTGGCAGCTAGCATATTTAACCGCCTTAAAGAAAAGTACTACGGGACAAGTCTAATGGTTTTGACTGGCATCATTATGATACTGGCAATGCACGCAGCGAATGTGACAGTCTTTTTTTTGCTCGAAAGGTGCTACGGGCTGAATACACTTTCAGAGGCTTTTCGGCATTTTGGAGGTTTGTACCTAAAATTTGCAAGTCAAAACCAGCTTGGTGACTGGCTGATGCTTTTGATTTATGATGTGACCGAGACACAGCTACTTTTTTTGCCCTTAGGGCTTAAAATGATACAATACGGTTTTCGCCAGCAGATTGAAAAAAGAGATCTTTTAGCAGACAAATTAAAAAACGATCTGGTCATACTACGCGCTCAGCTTGCCCCACATATTATTTTAAATACGCTCCATTCTGTTTTAGCTGCGCTATTGCCCGTGAGCGAAAAGGCCTCTTTATACCTTGTTAGTTTAACGGATGTACTTAGGTTCACTCTTTACGAAACAACAGACGAGCTGATTGTACTTAAAAGGGAATGGCAGGCACTTTTACATTTTACTGATCTGGAAGCAAAGCGTTTTGATGACCGCCTGAAAGTCAGAATTAAGCAAAAAGGTAAAATCCGCTCTGATAAACTAGTTCCAGCACTTGTTCTGTTTACGCTGACAGAAAACGCTTTTAAACATGGGGTGTATTCCACAATTGAAGATTGCTGGGTCAATATTGTTCTAAATGTGTCCGCAGACCGCCTGTGTTTTACGATTTCCAACAGCAAACCCGTTCTTTTTACAAATCCAGCCAACAAGAAAGATTCCGGTATTGGCATGAAAAATATCAAAAAGCGTCTCGAAATAAGTCTTAATGATAATTTTTCATTAAATATTATAGACAGCCAGCAGTCTTACAGTGTTGAACTTGAGATGCCACTGATCACAGCAGCGCAAGTGACATAGATTGCTAAAACCAGCATTAAATCAAAATAAAAGTGGCTGGCGGCAGAAGGTGATGCTTGATGATCATAGCGAACTTGATCACTCAGGCTCACCAGGAGCTGCTTGACCAACTTTTAGGGCCGGCTTCAATATCCTCTAATTAAGAAACCGGCCCTTGGCTACTGTCGCGGTCAGCCTTTTTGTGTTTCCATCAATATACCAAGCACCGAGTGCGCTCAGGCGTTCCAGCATACTTCTTTGTCTTTTAATATGGTTTGCTTTTATATGTATTATCATGCTGGCGCGCCTCACAGAAAACTGTTTTACCTCGTAATTGTCTAAGAAGTGCATATTTGAACGCCTTTCTATTGTGTGCTTCTTCTTTTATATGACCGGGCCAATTGACCAGCTTAAATACTGGCAATATTCTGCTGAGATCGGATTGCGCGGATCCAGACCTGGAACATGTCCAAAGAGTGCACTATGGCTTGTTCTAAGGTTTAACTGTCAAGTTAAAATTCCAAAGTATAAAAGCGATGTGATCGGTAAATAACAATGCACCATAATTGGTAACAAGAATGCAAAAGATAGTATTTAGCCAAATTTATGACTTATTTCAAAATCCACCGAATACACCGTGAAGGTCTGTCCGTCGGGCACATCAGCAGTTTGACGTGGTTCCGTTTTGGTTTACACTTTTGCGAGTTAGTAAATATTTAAATTCTCAATTCTCATCCAGTTTGTCGATAGTACTCAGCCTCGAAGGCAGCAGGATTCAGATAGTTTAAAGAGGAATGCAGCCTTCTTGTATTATAGTATCCGTCAATGTATTCAAGTAGTACAGTCTTCAATTTTTCTAGACTCTCATATCCACCTTTCGGCATAATCAGTTCCGCCTTTAGTCTACTCCAAAACGACTCGGCCCAAGCATTGTCGTACGGATCATCGGCCCGGGACATGCTCTGTTTCAGCTTAAAGGTCTTAATCAGTTTTTTCATTTTGTGCGACAGATATTGGCCTCCACAATCTGAATGTACGATCATACCTGGCTTTACCTTCCGCCTCAAAAGAGCCCTTTCTAATGGCTCACGAACAAGACTTTCCTGCATATTATCACTTAACTGCCAGCCAACTACCTGGCGTGAGAATAAATCAATCCAGACATACAAATAAGCCCATTTGCCGCCTTTTAGAGGCATGTATGTAATATCGGAGACCCACACACAATTAGGCTTACTTGGCTTAGGTTGATCCAGCAGAAGATTAGGGGACACTCGCTTTCCATGCCTACTGTCTGTTGTTCGTGGAACGAATTTCGGCGGTTGAATGGCCCTTAAACCCTCTTTTCGCATGATTTCAATAACTTTCCTGCGCCCTATTTTTATACCCTTTTGTTATAGTGATTCCTTAATGCGTCTGCTACCGTATCGCTTAAAATTCCGGATAAACTCAATCCGTACCTCGTGCTTTGGACGGTTATATTTTTCGTCCGCATTATGGCTTTTTCCCCGCCGATAGCGATAATAAGCTGTCCGGCTAACTTCAAAAAGTGAGCACAGATAATTGATCTTTTGCGTCCGAGAAAACGAGTATATTAACTCATAGACGTCCCTGAGTCGGACTGGCTCAAAAGACCTAAGGCTTTTTTTAAGATTTCGCGGTCGGTTTTAAGCCGTTCATTTTCCGCTCGTAGTTTAGCAACTTCCACAGCTAGCTTCGCCGCTTTATCATTGCCACTTTCTCCGCTATTCGATTTTGTCTTTTTTGTTGCCATTCTTCTCCAACGATACAGAACATTCTCGGCAATTCCAAAACCCTCAGAAATTTCCCTGGCACTTCTGCCCGAAACGAGCATTCTGATCATTTCTTGCTTGAACTCAGCGTCGTAGCTCCGACGATTTTTTACAGATTTTGGGTCTTTCATTTTGCATCATGTTGTGCAAAAATGTGTGCCGATTTTCGGAGCCACCTCAGTTACCTGGTATTGAACCGGCGCACGGTGTTCCAACTAATGCATAAGTTTTAGAGTCTTATTGAGAAATGGACTTTCACTTATGAGACAAGCACTTAATATTCTGGTACTGTTGCATTTGCAGCTAGGCTGCAAAAAAGGCACTGACATCAAGCCAGGTGAAATTGAAGCTACTGTAAAAGGGTATGTGATTTCCGATAACTGGGACAGAGGCTGTAATAGCGAGGGGTTTGTAATTAAAATTAGCGCTGATAGCTATTTAATTAGTAACTCAATTCCATCCTATTACGAAAACCCAAGCTCATGGCCGGACTCAGGTTGGATACGCTACGAATCAGCCAGTCCAGATAGTTGCAGTTAAGCCACGAACCGGATTAAAATTTTGTCTATTCGAAAGAAATCATAATTAGAATTTTGCGAATTATAAGTTAAAAGGGTTAATCCTCTGGTTCAGAGCACTTAGACTCTTCATAAATAAGAAAAAGCGGCATTCCCATCCCGGTACCTGATGAATGATTGGCTAAGTCAGTTTGCGTCTAAGGTTGAATTTTCGTGGTAGCTGATTGCTTTTACAGGCATAATGTCTAAATGCATAGCCCTGTTCACGATAAGTTTTCAGGCCATCAAGGCGGCCTTAATGAATCCTGTGTCATCATTAAGGAGCGAGATAACCAGGTAGGGGCTTGGGTTCTTACAACCGGGATGAAGACCTACAAAATCGTTTATACGAAAGTCGTGACGGTTTTTCGCCGTTCTTTTAATTTAATCCGTTTTAAGCAATCGAATCGTATAAATAGTAAATAGCAAACGGGAACATATTCTTCTTGATGCTTAGTGAATATTTATTAAAAACCAGACCATGTCGCAACAAAGCAGTATAGAAGAAATCTTTTTCAGATATCTCTTGCAATATCAATTAAAAAAAAACTGCTTAGCCTATTTCATGGCAATAGGTATACATCTATATCTGAAGCCCCTTTCCGTTATAAGTAATTCAAGTCTATGGTTTTTTGACGTCTACAAAAGACAAACCCTTTTTTATTCTTCGAATTTCAGGAAGCTGCCAGGATTGACCATGAGAAAAGCGGACAGCATTTTTGTGAAAGCAAAATTCACGAAAAAGACACGCGGAATTTGAGAGTCAACCATATCAAATACTTTTACCCTTTCTAAGCTCATTATATATGCAAGCAAAAACAGTATTATCAGTTTTATTAATAATCTTTGGAACATCATTCCAATCATGCAAACGAAATAATCCAATTGTTCCAGGAAGTGATCTGCACGTCCCCAAAATTGAGGAAATACTAAATGGTAACGACCAAAATCTGATCAATCTGCTCAACAAGGTAAGGGGAAGCGTTGGAAGACGAGGCGCAGGGTCAAAAACCATATGGAGTACAAAAAACGAATATGGCTTGGGTTTGTATATAAGTGCTAATCATGTTTATAACATATCTGGATGGAATTCCCGAAATGCCCAATTCTTTGATTTATCATCGGAAAACCTTGGCATTTTCGAAACTTCACAAATTCCCCCAATTAACGGAAGCATAGCCTTAGGCAATACGCTGATAGCAGATTTTCCCTTCATTCATTTTAATATTTCTACCGGTGCTACCAATACGACGATATTACCGGTAGAAGATTTTTATATAGGCATCATCGATAATCAACGAGCTGAGCAAAGTCGGTTGCCCAAATATCCTGAGCTTATTAAAACCTCTGCACCATTACAGCTATATGATCCCGAAAACCGTACAAGAGCAAATCAAACATGGAATACCTCTATTGCAGGTGAAAAAGTAATTGCAGTTGGCTATCCTCAGGATAAGACCAACTATCCCAATGGGGCAGTTGCTTATGGTAAAATATTATCAGATACAGAAGCTATGCAAGTCATCCAAAAATTGAAGATTGCCGGAGACACCGAAGGAGATATACCGTATAATTCGAGTGCCGAATTTTTAATAGAAGCGCAGGCAATAGGTGGTATGAGCGGAGGAGGCGTATTTAATGCAGATGGGCAATTATTGGGGATCATGGTTAGAGGAAGCGACAAGGAAAATGCCCCCAAAATCATCAGAGCAGTTAAAATCTCTCATATTAAATCTACTATGATCGAATTTTACAATAGCCTACCTGAAACGGACAAGAGCAGAATAAGACCATTTATAAGTGGTGAAATATGATCAGGCATGAGATTAAATATGATGAATTTTAGCATATGTTGTTCTTTAGAACGAGAGCATCAAAAAGTGTGGGAACCTCATGCCGCCTGCTGGATGATATCAGGATCCTTGGGTTGAAATAAATGTACTAGTGTTAAGTCAACTGTCATATGACGTATAAATACTGTGTCTTAACCCGTTGGGTGAAATTATGTGATTTGAATTTTGATATTGTTTGTATTCCTTGTGAACACAAACTTATTAAGATATTGAATCAGGGTTAAAGATGTAATTTTTGCAAGAATTCTCGTCTTAAAGCCGTCAAAACTTTTCGCGTAATTTCTCCTGATCATAAATTGATCACATAATTGTGAAAAAAGTGTCTCGATTCTTTTTCTGGCTTTTCTGAAAACATAAGCTTGTTTTTTGTATTTTTTTTGATTGCTTCTCATGGGAGTTTCTAGTCGGACATTGACAGAATGAAACAGGTCTAATTGTTGTTCATTTGAGATGTACCCCCTGCCCACAAGTAATATATAATCAGACAGTTGTGTTTTAAAATCTTTTAAATAAGCAATATCATGGACGTTTGCTTTACTAGTATCAATTGAATGAAAAACACCGGACATTGTGCAAACTCCATGCAGTTTATAACCATAAAACCATGTGTTTTGAGATGCTCAAAACCCTTTTTCGGGAGCCGTTTCAAAACGTTCCTTACAGATTTTGATCCTCTTATGTCTAGCCATTTTACATATTTCTAAGGGCATTGAGTCAACTACGAAGTAGTCTTCAAATTCAACGAAACTATGTTTTAATTTTGTTTTGATTAATTCAGTATGCGTAAATAGTTTTCGGCGGCGCTTGTTGAATTGACTTCTTTCCAAAATATTTGAGATTCCGTTCTCTGGTATCATTTGGAACAACAGACTCTCGCTATCTATGCTCATGCACTCCGCAGTTAAGCTCAAAGCAACAATCTCATTATCAGACTCTCTAGGCTTTCTTCCAACCTTATTTACTTTACAATCGATATGTAGTGATTCAATTGTTTGCAGAATTTTATAATAACTTTTTACTAATTTTGACATACATATTGGGGTTTGTTTGGCGACTTTAAGATACTGAATTTCAGTATCTTAACCCAAAACGATTGCATTTTGTCTTCTCTATTTTATTTCACCCAACGGATTTTTATACTTTCTGGTTTTTACTTCAAAAATAATAACCTGTCAAATCACAACAACTTAACTCAGAATACTAGATAAAAACTAAATTTCAAATAGCGTTCAGCTGGATTTTCCTGTTCCTAAAAAGTCAAAGATTGAAGTAAATGGAAAAGTTACGATGACTTGCCTGCATGCACGTTTCTGTTAGTTTATGTAAAGAGTTACTGCTCCCTTAGGAACAGGCATTGGAAACGACCCACACTTTTGCTTTTGACCAAAAAATAAATTTATACTTTATTCTACAAACTATTTAAAATAAAAATTATACGTTTAACGGCAGTTACATAGCATTAGTTACCACCACTATCGTCCAAACAAATGAAAAAGATATTACTACTTCTTGAAAGGTCTCTGTTTTTTAACCTTCCAGTAGCAAGATTAAAAGATAAAGGTGGCGTATCGTCCACCGGCATGGCTACCTATTCGTTTTGGATTGTACAATAATATTTTTAAAATCAGGAAATTACGGAACTCCCGGCTCGACTTACGGAACCGAAGCCGAAAATTTAGCAATTATGACTGCTAAAGGAACAATTGGGTCTGTTTTATACATGTCATTAGATTTTAAAAGACGAAAATAAGTATTTACTTGCGGTTACAGTAAAGAAAATATATTAATAATAAGTCCCCTAACATTAGATAGAAGGTATTTAATTATTTAATATAACCAATTTATGAACCCTAAAGTCTCAGAGAAATTATTCAATAAACCCCTGATTTTTGATTGCGATTTTGAAGGAAGTTTTGACTCACTAACAAAAAGAGAATGGGATGTATTACTCCTAGTCGCAGACGATGTACCAAATGAAAACATTGCCGATAATCTCTCCCTTGCTCTTAAAAGTGTTAAAACATATAAAACAAGAATTGCCATTAAACTGTCATTACTTGGACGTGATCAACTTGCAAGATTTGCCAGAAAAAATAAAGATTGGCTGCAGGAGTACTACTCTCACTACTTTCTTTAAATATTTATATGAATAATGAATTATTCATATAAATTGTAGACCTACGTCTACATCACATTAAGAAATCCTTTGATACATTTGTATCATTCTGAGACATCTAGATAAAAACGATGTTTTTTGAACTCAGAGGATAATACCGGCATAAGTAGAACTTTTTCCAGAAAGTATGAAAAAATGTTTTGTTATAGCAGCACTTTTTGTTTTTTCGAGACACTCGCTGCTGGCTCAATCAAAGTTCTATTTTGATCTGCAAACAGGGGTAAGTGTTTCGGCCTTAAAGGGGGGGAATTCCGGTAATTTGGCAACAACAAATTATAAACCTGGATTTACCGCAGGCCTTGGTGCGGGCTTCAAATTATCAAATATTTGGAGCCTACAAAGCGGAATAAATTACCAAAGTTTAGGAGGCGGATCCGACAATACGCTTATAATCCCTATTCAAGGTTATAAAAAATATTTCTTAAATTACACTAGTATACCCGTTTTAGTCAAGCTTAACTTTCCAAAATCTAATTTAGGAATATTTGTCGGTCCCCAATACGGCTATTTGGTAAGTAAAAAATTCGAGACTTATTCTGGTTATTTTGAAAGTGTAAACAGGCTACGAAAAACTGATTTTGCAGCATTACTTGGAGCAGAATATTATTTCCCCTTAAAAACAGGAAATCACATTGGTCTTTCATTTAAATACCAATTCAGTGTTAATAAGATAGATAATTTCGAGAGCGATGATCTTTTTATTAAAAACACAGGATTTATTTTAACTATCGGATATCGGTTTCAAAAATAAATTCAAAGTTTATAATAAGTATGAAAAAATTGTCGATTTTGATTTCAATCTGTTTTCTCGTTTTTAGATGCCAGACGGATCCTAAACCAGATTATACCGGAAAATACCATGGTATCAGGTCTGAAAGTCTTATTTATGCCAATTATGTGCCGCAAAATGGAGAAGAAAAAAGGATCGATACTCTGGAAATATCTATCATAAAAGATACCAATGGATATTTAATTAGAGGGTTTGATACGGTGGACATTCCAATAAACCTATCTAATTTGACTGACTTTGTTGCCGCCCCATATTCAATTGATAATGACGTAAATTCAGTCACAGGGTCCTTTGAACAAAACTCAATAACCATCGCAGGAAATTGGAAGTTTGTGTACTCAGAATCTGAATACACGGACACTTCTAAAATTCGTAGCAACTACACATTTGTAGGAGCTAAGGTTTTTGAATAAATCTCAATAAAAATTTGACCATTAATACCAACTAACAAGACCCCTTAGTTCATTAACATTTCACGGAATTAAGTGGTGATTTATCTTTTCAACTATTTTTTCTTCGTAAAAAAAATTACACTCTGAAAGATTCAGATCTTTTTAGAATAAAATAATGAAGCTAAATAGGCTATAACGTATATTATATATAGTTATATGTCAAATAAAGGCTTTAAACCACTATTAACTAAAATTAGCATGCTCCAAATTAGGCTTACAATAGTCTTATTTGAAAGTTTTTCTAAGTGGTATTTTAGAAGATAAACCCAAAAGGCAATAGTCTTTCAAATCATCTATGAATAAAAGCTGAAAATCCAGGCGGTATCGATAATTTCAATCAATTCAATCAATTATTTATGAAAAGGATTCTAGTGCTATTAATGTTTGCCATCGGTTTGATTCCAAACTATTCTAAGGCCCAGGGCTATTTTACAACAGGTATTGTGATGGCTGGTAACCCCTATTATGTTTTTTTAAAAGATGTTTATGTTGCCGGCTCAGCCGTTCAAGGTTCGCTTACCGGTTCTTTTACAATTGAGCAATATGGTATGTCAATGGTTGGAGGGAACACGATGCTTACCGCTTATGGATCATATCCAACTGATCCCCCAAGTCTTGTAGCACCCCTAGTTTTGAGATCCAGACCTGCCGCCAATACGTCTTTCGTTACCCTTATTAATACTGCTACAACTTCAAAAAGTGTGACGTTGGAACAATATTACAATTCAACTCTTATCTCAACTCAGCCTATCACAGTTCCCGCATCAACAGGAACTGCTGGATATACCTACTTATGGGTATTAGGAGCAGCAAAAACTTTCACATCAAGGGCTGCATTAGATGGAGGCTATAGTTTTCCACAAACCGAAGCTGAACATGCTACCTACTATGTTAAAGTCATTGTAAATAACTAAAAAGAAAAAAGACTATCTTAGAAAAACCTAAGATAGTCTTTTTGTCAACTCATTTCCCTGGGAGATCTCTAGTGTCTAATATTCTCTTAATTGAATAAAAAAAAAATACATATAAGATGTTTATTAATGATTACCTCTCTGGTATTCTTACTTGGGAACATTGCAGCCTCACAAAACACCTCAATTAATGGCTTTGTAAAAGACACAATAGATTTTTCTGATCTAAGCGGGTCTAAAGTAAAACTAGTACGGTCCATAGACGATACCTTGATGGCGGAAAGCGAACTTAACTCTGCCGGATTTTTTAATTTCAAAAATATACCAACAGGTAATTATCAAATAAACATTGACGTCCTAGGTTATCGTCATATTTCCAAAAATGTCAAATCAAGTGCTGAAAATACAATCTTGAGTTCCGGAACGATCTATTTAGTTAAGTATGTGATATTATTAGACACGGTAATAATTAAAAATACACCGGAACCGATAACCTTCAAAAAAGACACAATTGAATATCACGCTGAAAGTTTTTTAGCGCAGCATAATGCTAGTGTTGAAGATTTACTCAGAAAGCTTCCAGGTTTAATTATAACTGCCGAAGGAAAAATACTGGCTAATGGTAAAGAAATAAGTCAAATTCTAGTTGATAACGAACCGTTTTTCAATGGAGACATAAAATTAACAACGAGAACCTTACCAGCAGAAATTATTGATAAAATTCAATTATATAATTCCAATAGCGAATTAAGTAATCTTATCGGGATAGATGATGGGCAACGAATCAAAACTATAAACTTGAAAATAAAAAAAAATAGAAAAAAAGGGATATTCGGCCAGGCTGCAACCAGTGTTGGAACAAACAATCTCTTCGGTTTCGGAGGGAGCCTTAATAACTTCAATAATAAGAAGCAGCTTTCCCTAGTTTCACAAATTACAAATGCAAATGACCCACTTTTCAGTTCGTTTATAACAACGGGAAGCATCAATACTGGCATCAATAAATCCAGTGGCCTGGGAGGAAATTTTAAAAATAATTTTGGCAAAAATTGGAAGGCCGATGGGACATATATTGAAACAAATCAAACAAATAAAAGTATACAAGATATTGTAGCCAAAAATATCTACACACCTGACTCTACAACAATTCAAACGTTAAAGAACAGTTCAAATAGAGATAGCAAATCTCAACGCATAAACTTGAACATATCAGGAAAATTTAGCAACAGAAATAACTTAGTCATCCGCTCCAATTTTAATAAGAATAGACTGTTCAACAATCAATTACAAAATTCAATACTAAAACTAAACAATCGAGACACAATTTATCACTCTAACAATACCAACAATGTTTCTTCTAAAAGTTTTGAGCTGGGAAGCAACCTACTTTTTACCCATTCTTTCAAAACTTATAAACGATCATTAGTGTACACAACGGATTTTAGATGTACCGACAGTAAATCAATTGATAGTAATTTTTCGAAAAATTATTATGTAAGTCCTAATAAAAAAGAGTCTACCCTTAATCAGAAAAGAAATTCCAACCCCAATAGTTCATTCCTGACTTCCGGAATTTCCTTTTTTGAACCAGTAGCCAAAGATCAAATGGTACAGATTAGTTACAATTTCAGAATTGTAAAAAAATCTATTTTTACCAAAGTTTTTAGTCTTGACACTTTGGAAAGGCCTTCAGATATTGACGACTCCCTTCAATCTAACAAAACAAAAAGCAATTTAATCAACCAAGAGTTGCTATTAAAGTATCAAATCCAAAAATCAAACTTCTCACTATTTGTAGCAAATACCTTGAACTTCCAGACTTTTAAAGTTTATGATTTAATCACCAATAGCCTAACTACCCGTAAATACAAAACTTTTACACCAAGCATTAATCTAGAATATAATTTAACGGCTGGCAAATTTTTACAATTTGGATACAATATTTCAAATCAACAACCCGACATCTCACAGTTACAGAACTTGACTACTACTAATGATTCCTTATACATTCAAAAGGGCAATCCTTCTCTTAAGCAGATGTGGATTCATAATGTTCTTTTAGGGTACCGGATAAATTTTCAGTCAAATCAATCAGTCATCAACTTTGACTTGAATGGAACATTAATTCATAACGATATACAGTATTCAACTTCAATTTTAAAAGATGGTACCCAAGTAACCCAACCTATCAATGTTAACGGATCATATTTAGTTACTGGATCCTTAGACTATAGTTTACCCTTCAAAAAATCGAGCTTTCAAATTAACTCGTCTATCAATTACACTCAAAACCGAGCCATGCTAAATGATAGAATGGTCAATACAAATAACTATAACTTGAGAGGCAAAATAGGAGTTAATAGTACCATTAACCAATCTTTTTCTATGACTCTAACTTATAATACGACTCTGGGCTACGCTACATATGTCTCAGAAAAGAAAATAAAAACAAATTTCTTTCTCCAAAATTTGCTAGCGAACATTAAATATTTCCCCGCTCCATCATACTTTCTATCTTTGAAGTCTGATATTAACCACAACAGCGGACTTGCTCAACAAAAAGCCCTTTTGCTTCCAATTTTATCAATATCGGCAGGTAAGTATTTGTTCACAAACAAAAAAATGGAAATGAAGATAACAATCAGTGATCTGCTAAATAAAAATAAAGTTGCTTCTACTTCTGTCAACCAAAATTCCATTCAATCAATGCAAATTAATTCAAGAGGAAGATACCTTCTCTTGTCACTAATATACAACTTCAGAAAATTCTAAATTGTGACTAATTACACTCATTATATCTTCCAAAATTCATATGAGACTAACCAAGTATGCTGCATTTGTGATCCTTTTGCTTTTGAAACCGGAAACTTCACTATGTCAAAATTTCTTTGGCATTTCCACTCAAAATAACAGCAAAAATTTTAAAGCTATCGATTTGGTAATGAAGGGGAAAGTTATTCAAAAAGATGGGCCATCCGGAACATTAGATATTCAAGTCTACAGCCTATTTTTATCCCCTGGAATTTCACAACAAGTTGGTTTGGGGACATTCCCTCGACAGCCATCAGAAAGATATCCACTAACCATAGATACCGCATTAGATTCTACATCAAGTTATATCATTTTAAGGAACGTTTCCAGAAAACCGGACTCGGTAGTTGTTTCTCAAATAATGGGAGAATTAAATAGCCAAGTGTTGATTCGTCAGTCAGCATTTGTCAATCCCGGCGAACAGATTACGCTTTACCTTCACAACGCCCAACAAACATTTAGTGAAGTATTATTACCGAATGATAAGGAATATTATTCCTGTATAACCCTTGTTATTAAATAATGTGAATTAACCAAAACTTAATTTTTCGGACAAGTGAGAACTAGTTGACACCAAATGTTCCAAGTTGCCTCGAACATTTTTTCTCAAAATCCCCTCTCAATCAATTACGGAGGGTTTTAAGAAAAAATGGGGATTTGTCAGATGGCAGTCAGCTAGTTTTAGCCAAAATGTCATAAGATGTCTCGACTTTTACAAATTATGAATAAGTATTTTAAGTTTTCAGATTATACTGAATATCATTTTACTTTCGATTTCAGCTCATTATATCTTATTCTATAATGCTCTATTTTCTTTTTATATGAGTCGTTTTTAATTTGATTTTTCGTTTCATACTGGTCTTTTCCAAGATCGTAAAATTCCTCGTAGCCATATTCAATATATTTCATGTATTTGAAGTCCTTTGAAACGACACCTTCTACCTTCGGAATTTGAGGGCTTCCAAGGAAAGTGTGTTCGTAAAAAAAGTCCTGTCTTAGGTTGTTTTCCTTTCTCAGCAAATCTCTTCCTTGCATTTGTTCTGGAATTGACTGTCCTGCTAAGGCAAGAAAAGTTGGGGCAATATCAATGTTTAAAGCAATTCCAGATGATTTGATCCCTTTGGCAATACCTGCGCCCGAAATAATTAAAGGAACGCGAATTGACTCTTCAAAGCCAAACCATTTGCCTTCTAAACCATGTTCCCCTAATAGAAACCCATTATCACCCATAAAAACAATTACCGTATTGTCTTCTATATCCAGTTCTTTAAGCTGTTTTAATAAATCGCCTACAACTTGATCAACACCAGAAATTAGTCTGTAATAATTTCTCACTGTCTCCTGATGACGTTTAGCTGTTGACAATAATGGTTTCCATCTCGTCCTACCAATATTTTCATTTGATTTAAAGAAATTTGGCTGGCTATCCCAAAACCGAGGATCTGACGTTAAAGGTTGATCGATTGGAATATCAGAATAAAGGTTTTTAAATCTTTTTTGTACTGGATAAGTTGGAGGGTTTCCATCTAATTCATGTGGAGCTTTAAAACTTACAGATAAACAGAAGGGGGTTTTTCTTGAAAACTTTTGAAGGAATACTTTAATGTTCGAGCCTATGCTATCAGTATGGTGCACCAGCTTGCCACTTTTATTTATTATTTCATAATCCGGTTGATCCTCCTTCGGACACGACCAATAATCAAAAAGAGAGTCTGGCTGTCGGACTCCACCAATTCCAAATTTCCCAATAAACCCTATTTGATATCCTGATTTCTTCAAAAGAATAGGATAAGTATTCATAATAGCCCTATCGGAAAAGTCAGATGTAAAATCATTTATCTTATGCCTTGACTGATATTGCCCACTTAAAATACTAGCACGGCTAACACAGCAAATAGATGTAGTGCAATAGGCATTTAAATATAAAATACCTACTGCCGCAAGTGAATCTAGATTCGGCGTTTTAATTATTTTATTACCCATTGCCCCCAATGCGTCCCAGCGGTGATCATCTGTGAGCAAGAAAATAATATTAGGCCGTCTTAAGGTAGAATTTGCTCTGGCAAAATCTCTTTCGTCATTCAATGCGGCCGATATCGTTGGGACTACATGCTCTAATCGATACCTTTGGAATAATATTACCCCCACCGATGTAGTAAATAAAATAACCAGAATGTACTTCCAACTATGCCTTTTAAAAATTTTCATTTTACAAGTAAAATTACTAGGCAGCGATCCATGAGAAGGCCAGCAAAAGTAAAAATGCGCGTTAAGATTTGTATGGTTTGTTCACGGCTAACTTTTCACCAACTTAATTAGTCGTTAACTATTTTTCAAGAATTATAATATCTTGAAAAAAAATACCTGGAGTTTCTTTCCAGTTACCAGGATAAAGCTGGACTAATTTCAAACCGCTAGTAGATAGAAGTATCTCAAGACCTTTTTGAGTAACACCTATTGCATCCTCCGGATATCTTGCCGATTTAACAGTCATCCAGTTTTCAGAATTGTAAGCAGTAACATCAAATATCCAGTCATTTTGATTTGTAAAGTGAAATCTTCCTGTTTCGTTACTCCTTTTTCCAAGTGAAGTAATATATGCCTGATCTAATAAAAAGAAGGTTATTATTGCTTTTGCCCCCGGCCTTAACACTCTATAAATTTCCTTAAAGTAAAATATCGCATCATTCTCATTCATATGAGTCCAAACAGATAATGCAGTTACCAAATCTTGGCTATTATCTTTAATTGGCCATTTTTTAAGAATTTCGGATTGTATATTGGCGTACGTTGCATTGGCAACATCCAAATGGATAAATTTGAATATATCAGATGGATAATGCCCTGTGCAATATTCAATATCTTCTTTCATTATATCAATTCCAGTGTACTGTCCATCGTCACTAACAAAAGGCTCAGAAGATATACCCAATAATCCAGTACCGCATCCTATGTCTAAAATATTATTTGCACTCGTTTTTTGAAGTGATTGATAGATAATTGTTTGAAAAATGCCGATAACATAGGCCCATTCCGCATAAGACAACTTGCCCCCTCTTCTATTCTGAAAATCAGGAATTAGCCGGATATTCTTTGTTCGTATAATATGCTCTCTATCTGTCTTGCTGAAGCATTTATCGAGCAACGGGAAGAATTTCTTTATCATTTACGTCTAATGTTAGATTTTAAATAAATAGTTAATTCACAACCGTCTGATTGCAATAGAGCACAATGTCCCTGTAAAGTAAACAATTTATAGTTACTTACATTAACATTAGTTATTCCCAATACTCTACTTATTTAATCATTAATCTGTTGCATTCTGATAGACTATGGTGCTACACAGTATCTCTGCTTCACCGTCTTGATCGTCAAATACAGTAGTCATTAGGTCATGGCAAACGTCAAGCGAAAAGACTGGCTGCACTCAACACTTTAACCCCAACAAGGACGGTCTCTTAGCAAGAAAACTATTCTTTACCATTGATCCCGGGTTTCAATGGTAAAAGCACGATTTAAACTTGAAGTGGAGCTGTTCAAATCAAAATGACTACCCGTGGCAACATATTTTTTTTCATCCAAGTCTGTAATATTTCTTTTGCCACCGGTCCTATTTTTCACAAACCAAACAGATAATTATGAAAAAGCATCAAAAGATCGTTTTCAAAGAGATTCCCCTGAACTATTTTAAAAGCCGGATCTGGCAGAAAAAGTCAGAAAAATCAGGTCCAGACCCGATCACTACCAGCGGGATGATCTGCACGCTGAATACCCGAGGGTAAAATTATTTAAGTCCCTACGGCAAAAGCAGCTCTTAAAGAGCTGCTTTTGCGCTTTTATAAGCTTGACCTAAACGGCTTATTTACAACTTTCTATCATCACCCCAAATCACGATAGCTCCCTTCCCTTCTACGATTGAAGATTTTTAGTTTTTTTTAACTCGATGTTCTCATGATAGAAAAGCAGAATACCCTGGAATGGCTGGATTTTATCATCACCATTGCCCTGGATTCGTCGGAATCCGAAGTAAATACGCTTAGCGGTGCACAGTATGAAAACATAACCCAACAAGTTCAGCTGAAAAAACAAAAATACATTGCCTATTTAAACAACCAAAGCCTGACTCTTGCCAGCAGACGCAAAAGTCAGCATGTAATCAAACAGCATTACGGGAGTCTTTTAATTCTTCTCGATCAGACTGCCCGGGCAGCATCACAGATCAACCCGCTCAATACCTTGACTGCAAGCGCGCTACACATAACTACGATCTGTGTTTATGATCTGCTTAACTTCATCGAAAGCAGTTTTGAAGAATATCTGGATCTGGACGACCGTGTACCGCTGGCATACCTGGACCAGTTTGGCAAGGAGCGCCAACTTTGCATCAGCAGGGTCAGAGAAGAGCTAACCCGAAGAAATGTTGATCCGGATCTGGTTATGATCTTACTGGGATCTTTGGGTGCGGACACCAGTAATGCTAAGATACAGCCTACAAGTTTTCGCAACATTTTCTATCAACGGGAAGTGCTCCGGGGACTTGAGCAGATTCTTTCCAAGGATCAAACCACTGATATGGATCATGCCTTATTGGAGCTGTTGGTTTATCTGAATTTTAACAGCCGTCCTTTTATAAACTATTACACGCAGCATTTGTCCCGTCGTGTTGATTCTGTCAAGCCGCTTGGTGAGAAAATCACGCAGCTACTTCTGAGCTATAAGCAATTCAACCAGATGCACCGCAAACAGGGTGTAAAATTGAGCCCTTTGGATTCGGATGTGCAAAAGGTTATTTCAAATTGGTTTAATCAGGAAATCGGATACCTGAAAGAGCAGTCGCGCTGGGCTACTACCCCGACTGAAAGTCTTGTGCCGGCCAGCACAGAACCCTTCAAGGTAATGGTACTACTCTCAGTTGATCAAATCGGCCTTTTTCTCAGGGCACTCGACGCACTCAGAATCCTTAAAGCCCGCTCTATGAACGCTGTCTTCGAGAGCATTGTACCGTTTCTTTCCACACCCAGAAAACAGGAAATATCCTGGGACAGTATGCGCTCAAAATCCTACAGTTTTGAAGAAAAGGACAAACAGACAGTCATCAAATTGCTCGAATCAATTATTACCTGGATTAAAGAATACTGACACCATAAACAGATCTATATTATGGAAAATCTAAAACTAACCGATCATTTTGCGTCGCTCTATCCACTTGGTCAACAATTCACACTCGCCCTAGATCAGGCGCTGCTGCAAAAGCATTACAAAAAGGGAGATATTCTCAGACAAAAAGGTCAGACGCCTATGATCTGGTATATCAAGAGTGGTCTTGCTAAGGGTTATTATGAAGATCAGGAAGGCAAAGAACATGTGACCCGTTTTTGGAAAGAAGGCCAAATTATGCTGTTGGCAAACGGGCCGGTACACAAAACAGCAGCAGACCGGATCCTGTTTTTAGAAGACAGTATTGTGACAACGCTCTCAGACAGCTCCATTATTTATTTATATCACAGTTTCCGCGAGGCACCCAAACTTTCCAGCAAGATCATTCTTGAAGACCGAAATTACAGTGAGCTCAAATCGTTTTTGTGCTCACTGCCGGCAGCCCAGGGATACGCGCAATTTCATGAGATTTTTCCATCTCCCCGCCTTATGCTAAAAGACATTGCCAGCTACCTGGAAATTTCTCCCGGCAGAATGAGCGGAATCCGGAGAAATTCTGATTAAAACGATCTAAAAATCGCGCATAAACATGTGCTCATACAAAAAATAAATATTTATTCACTTACGATACAGGAAGTTACATCCTTTTTTTTCATTCTAGTTTTATTGCCGTGTCAATGGGTGAGGGCAAATTTCATTCCGAATCACTGGCCAAGGATGTAAAATAAATGCGATGAAAACAAACCTGTTACGTATGATCACGGCAATGCTGATTTTACTTTTTGTTTATACAGCAGTTGCTAAACTCTCAAACCTTTCAACTTTTGAAAGTGAACTGATGAATCAAGCGGTACCCAAAGTCTGGGTACCTTACTTACTATGGTTGATTCCGCTATCCGAAGCGCTGGTGGTCCTAATGCTGTGCACTAAAAAGACAAGAAGAACCGGATTTTATGGATCTGCACTACTAATGAGTGTTTTCACAGGGTACATGGGCCTGGTGCTTTTGAATGCTTTTGAGCGGGTGCCTTGCAGCTGCGGAGGCGTTCTTAAGCATATGAGCTTTGGGGTGCATTTTGTTTTTAACTTGGTTTTACTACTAGTCTCAGTAACCGGAATCTGGATGCTAAAATCTGGAAATGCTGACCAGCAGACCGGCTGAACCATACCAACAGACGAAGCAGGCTCAGCCCGGAAGGCTGCCCTACTATCGCCAGGGAGTGCTGAAAACCTGAAAACAGAGTAAGCGACCATTGCATGTTTCATTTTAAAATTTTAAATTTTAAGGTTATGAAAAAGTTAAAGCTTGATTATCTGTTTGTTGCTGCCATGCTTTTAGGCGGTTCACTTGGTGTGGTTGGTGCAGCCGCTGAGCCCAACTACAATGTATTTAATTCTACGCCGGATCAGCCGACACCTACCTGGACGGATATCCCGGCAGGGCAAAATGTGGAATGTTCGGCTGCCGCTACACAGTGTAAGGCGGTTAGAACAGGCACTGTCATTTCCGATGTGCAGTCCGGTCAGGCATCGCTCTAATTTTTGATTGAAAATCCGCCGGACTAAAACCGGCGGATTTTTTTTGAACATCACCGCTGAAACCATAGCCATTATGGATTTTGCGGTATTTCATTGGCAGACAGCTCATCGAGTGGTATTTTAAAAAGATAACGTTTATCGTTGGCGGGCAACTCGTAGGATTTGCCACCCATTGACCGGGTCAATTTGACTGCAAGGCCCTGCTGCAGGTTAAGTCTTTTCAGATCACCCCAGCGCACTCCCCGAAGTACCATCTCTTTTTTTCTTTCGTCCAAAATCAGCGTGAGCGCCTGCTGCGCTGAGCCACTTGTCACAGGCCTGAAAGAGGTACGTTTAAACCTTTTTTCAAGCAGTGAGTTTAGTGTCTTCATCGACTGTTCTACGCCAACCATCCTTGCCTGGCATTCAGCCTTGATTAGATACAGCTCACTGGTAGTCAGCCCACCGAAAGGAAAAGTTGTCCCGGTATATGAGCCTTTGAAATTTAGTGAAGGCGTGAAATACAGGCTTTTTCTTAGGTCTGCCGACTGGTAAGACCGGTAAAAAGTACTATCGACCATCACTGCCGGATCAGCAAAGAAAGTTGTCAAGCCACGGCTGTAATATAGAATTTCCGGATTACCGCTTACAAGTGGTAGCGGAAAGGAAACGGCCAGGGTGGTGTCAAGCGTATTGTAGTCGATCAGCGTATTTTTTATATCCAGCGCCTGCTGTGAGAAATCTGCAGCCTTCTCATATTCGCCCATGGAAAGATACACCCGTGCTAAAAGCGCCAGTGCCGCAGGTTTTGATGGCCGTGTCAGATACTGGGGAACATCTTCTAAAATCGGAATGGCATTAATTAAATCGTCAAGTACCTGCTGATAGCTTTCCGAAAGCGTACTTCTCTTTAATATGCGGCCTACATCTGCGGTCAGCGGCAGCGGGATTCCCTGATCTGACTGGGCTTGGGAATTCTGGTAGGGCGCGGCAAACTGCACAAGAAGCTGATAAAAGCCAAATGCCCGGTAGAATAAAGCGCGCCCGCGGATGCGTCCGGCCTGTTCGCCACTTAATTTGCTGACACCATCCAGTGCCACGTTAGCATAAAATACCTGCTGATATGGGCTGTCCCAGTCAGTAAGCTGGTTCTGGGTTTCACCACTCCAAAGATAAGTATCTTTTGTCTCCTTGTAAAGATTCTGAAACACGGGCTCTGTGACCCAAAAATCACCGTCAGCAACCAAGGGCAACACAGGCGTTTTATTCATCAAATCATCACTATTATCTAAAAGTGCCTGAAAATCATCAGCAGTCTTGGGAATCAAAAGTGATTTTTGGGGCTTTTTATCCAGAAAGTCACTGTCGCACGCGCACAAGAAAGCAGCGGCCAGACATAAAATTGACAGGGTCTTAAAATATTTGAGCATAACATCAAGATTAAAGGTCCATTTTAATACCAAGGCTTAAATTTCGCACAGGCGCAAACGAAGCCTGTGCATAGTCCGGATCTAGTTTACCTTTATAAGATTTCCACACGATGCCCAAATTACTGGCATACATGTAAAGCTGCATTGTCCGAAAAGGCAGTCTGGAAGCAGATGGTCTTAAAAGCGTGTAGCTCAGATTAATATCCTGGAGTCTGAGGTGATCCGCTTTTTTGACACGGTCTGCCGACAGCGCATAGAAACTCTCACGGTTGTAATTGATCTGATTAGGCATTGAAGGCACATTGGTGCTTCGCTCATCTCCCGGCTTTTGCCACCTTCGACTGTAATCGCCGTGCGTGACAATGCCCTGGTATACCTGTGTATAAGAAACAGAATTTTCCCTGAAGAAATACGCTAAACGGTAGTTAAAAAGCACCGAAAGACTAAGCGCTTTCCAGCTAAAGGTGTTACGAATTGACCCAAAGTATTTCGGCCGCGCGGTTCCGTGATAAGTCATAGCTGAAGGGTCGATCTGCAGCATCGCGGCATAATCCTTACTGACCTCCTTACCCAGATATCCCTGCGGATCACCTGTTGAGGCTTCAAGCCCTGCCCAGGGAAGACTGTAAACTGAATAAAGTGGTTTGCCCTCCAAAGGAATCGTTAGCCCGCCATCACCACTTCCCAGGTAGTAGGCCGCAGTAGATACAACTGCGTAGCTTTTCACTTTATCTATTACCTGACTGAATAGCAACTGGCTGTGCCATTTAAAATTTTTATCAAGGATCTTTGCGCTTAGGGTAACATCCATACCATGACCCGAAGTGGATGCATAGTTACCTGTAAAAGTCTTCACGCCGGATGAGCCAGGGTACGGCATTTGCCCGATCAGGTCTATTCCCGTTTTATGATAGTACTCCACAGTTCCAGTGATCACCCTTCCGCGGCTTTCAAAATCAAGTCCCAGATTAAACGTCTTGATCCGCTCCCAGCGAAGAGAGGGGTTAGGCGGGTTTTGGATACTTGCATAGGTGGCTCCTGTCCCAGCATCGCCGCGGCTTCCAAAGGAAGCAGTCGTATAAGCAGAGACATTTTTGTTACTGTTACCAGCATAACCAAGCGTCGCACGCAATTTTAGAGCAGGCAGCCATGACAGATGATAGAAAGGTTCCTGTGAAAGGTTCCAAGCCGTGCCCACTGAATATAGCGGCACTCCCCTTGCATTTGTCTTGACCCCGAACAGATTACTTTGATCGATCCTTCCGCTGGCAGAGACAGTGTAGCGCTGCTTGAAGCTGTAGGCACCATTAACATAGTAGGAAAGGTACCGATCCGTACTGGCAGATTGTGTATCCAAATAAGGGATCTTTAGACTTGCCGCAGGGTTAATAAACGAAGTAAAGGATGAGATGTAATCGACCGCTTTGCTGGTGGCATATTCATCTTCATAGCCGTAGATTCTTCTGGTTTCGGCCTGTCTTTGCAGATCACGAAGTTCCATTCCTGCGATCGCGCTCAGCTCGTGCAGCTTCCAGCTCTTGTTGTAGTCAAATTGACCGCGCAGATTCTGGTTGGTGTACTCGCTTCCACTTCGGTCCATAATTCCACCAAGCGGAATGGGCCTTGTCAGAACACCTGCCGAGCTGATCGAAGTATACCGGTTTATCAAATTGCGGGTATAGTATGTCTGCTGACTTTGGTATTTACTGCCGCTGGTGATGCCACGGCCGTATTGGTAGAGCACACCAAAGCCCAGCCCTGGCAGCAGCTTGTAATTGAGCACCGCATTGATACGGTAGTCGGTCAGACCAGTATTATTATCAGCCAGCCTGAGCTCGTCCAGTGGCTTGTACTGCCAATTCAAAAGCCCTTTATTCTGCGATGCTTCCGTAAAAGATGCCCGGTTGGTGTTAATAATGGCCAGAGCGTTACCGTTTTGATCTGCGATCTGGGCATATGGATACATGGGGGCTCCGGTATAACCGGTAATCGCGTTGGTGTAAGTTAGTGGCCCGGGGTTATTCTCAACATTTTTGCTCTGCGCATAATAGATGTTAGTCGTCAGGTCCAGCCTTTTGGAAAGCTGAAAGGTATTTCCTGCACTTATCGTATAACGCTGATAGCGGTTACCTGTTTCGACAGCAATGCGATTGTCATAGCCTGCTGAAAAGTTATAACGTTGTTTTTCAGTACCGCCGGTTAGGGCCAGTGAATACTGCTGAGTTGCCCCGTTTTGGTAAAAATACTTTTCGTAATCGTTTCTAATATCCTGGGTTTTGAGAACATCCATCTGGGCATCAGCCTGCTGCTGGGTAATGTTTTTATCCCTGGCTGCGATTAAAAGTTCAATCACAGGTGTGAAAGGATATTTGTTCGCATTTTTTTCAGCGGAAGTGTAGCGCCCCTTGGTAAACATTAACTTTTCACTTTCAATGTAATCACTACTACTCATTCTGGGCTGGTAGAAAAGATTTGGCTTTTCGCTTATGGTAAGGTTGCTGTTAAAACTGATGTGCGGCGGGCGGTTAGTACCACCCTTCTTTGTGGTGATGACAATAACCCCGTTTCCGGCCCTGGATCCCCAAATCGAAGCCGCTGCGGCATCTTTTAACACGGTTACACTTTCCACATCATTCGGATTGAGCGTGCCCAGATCACCCTCGTAAGGAAAATTATCAATAATGATAAGTGGCTGAGTCGATGAATTAATGGTGCTCTGACCCCGGATCAAGAGCCCAAGCGCATTGCCTTTCCCTTTATTGGTGATCAGCCCTGGTACTACGTCATCGATTCTGCTAAGAATATCCGTAGAGACCCTGCGGTTTAAAAGGCTGGTATTTACAGAGGAAAATGACCCTGTGGCCCGCTCCCTTGGAATGTTCTGGTATCCGGTCGAGACGACCACCTCAGCTAGTTGATTGACATCCACAGCAAGCCCAATAATAAAACGGCCAGCCGGAGGCCCCTCGAGATGGACCTCGGTTGACGTAAAACCAATGTAAGAAACAATTATATCAGAAGGAAACACTTCAATAGGCAAACTGAAACGGCCGGCTGCATCGGCATTGACACCTACCTGGCGGCCTTTGATTTTAATAACGGCACCAGGCAGAATCGTACTGTCCGAAAGAGAAATGACCATTCCTTCAATGGTTGACTGCGCATGAGCGCGAAAGATCACGCCGCTCAAAAGCATGGCAATGCTGATCATTATTGCGATAAAAGATATTTTCATAGGAGTGGTATCCAGCGTTAGGATTTATTTTGATAACCGCGCGCTAAACTTAGGACGGTCTTTGATGACGAGCACTTCAATGACTTCAAGCTTCTGTACAATTTTGAGATCAAATTTTGAAAGTGCCTGATTCAAATCGGCTAAATCAGAAAACTTCACTTCCATATCCATATCAAAAGCAGAAGTGATACCGGTCAGATTAACAATAGGAAGCTTTGAGCTGGTCATATAAATTCCATTCAAACTGGTTGTGAATCCTTCCATGGTGCTGTGCCGAAGCTGGTAGTTAAAACCATCGTAGCTTTCCTGAAAAGTACCCGAACCTGCCGGAAGCTTATTTTCACTGCTTGTCCGTATTAATGCCAGCACTGGAAGATTTCTTTTTTCTACCGAAGCCTGATACTGTGGAAACAGACTGCTAAGATCTTTTTTAAAAACCGAAAAGGCGCTATCCACAAGCATCGGTGGCACAACAAGCTCATAGCAATAGGTATGCTGCTGTTGCCAGTCCTGGTATGATATTTCCTTACCTGGCCCCTGAAGAAGCGATGGATCACTTACATCAAGAATAATTTCGCCGGCCGATAAAAACTGTTGCCCCTTGCCATAGGCATATTTAAACATTCCAAGCGGGACGGAATTAGTGAAAGTAATCCTCCAGTTTTTCCGCCCTGGCCCAGGAGTCCTAAAACTCATTGCCGATTGAAGTCCTGCAATTCGGCCAGAAAAGAAACTATGAAAATATTCCAGAGCTCCAAGTGGCGAATTCTGCGATCCAAAAAAATCAAGTAGAGAGCCATTTGAAGTATGATAGCCAAGTAGGTTCTCATCCTTCTTCTCAGCAAGCGGCGCGCTGTGATTTTTCAGAAAAGCTTCCAGATGCCCTTCGGTAATCTGACCCAGACCGGTTTGAGCCCTGAATATACCATCCGGATCAATCCAGATGTAATGCGGCACTTCGGAGTAGGGAAAAAGGTTTTTCAACTGACTATCCCCAACGACTTCCGGTGACTCTATACGAAGGCCAGTACGCCTTGTAAGTTTCTGGCGAAACAACATGACCTCCTGCGCAGTTTGGGAACTGACTGGAAGAAACTGCACCCGGCCTGAAAATCTTTTTTCAAGCGAATCCATACGCCCGACCATGCCTACACAAGGCCCACACCAAGTGGCCCAAAAATCAAGAATCAGCACCTTCCCTTTAAAATCAGACAGTTTAATGGAAGATGACGAATACCGTAAGGCGCCGGGAAAGGCCATTTGTGGTACCTTCTCGCCTATCCGAAGTGCGCCAGGTGAAACGGCAGGGATCTGAGTGGCCGATGAAACAGTCTGCGCTGAAGCGGGTTTCCAACACCAGAGCAGGATCAGAAAAAGAGTGAAATAAAAAAAATATGGCATAAGTCTGCCTAGAGAGCAAAAACGTGAGTTCATTGCAATGAAGATTAAAGAAAACATAGAAATTCCAGTCCGTTTAAATGTAAACCGAAGCGCACAAAAACGAACAAACTGCACACCGCATACAACTGTATAAAGGCGAGCAATTCAAGAAAATTAGATTTTCAATCAGGAGGACAGATCACTAATGTAAGAATCGACATCATAAGCGCAATTTGATTGTGCTACATAAAGCAGCGTGAAACAAAAGGCATTAAAGTTAGCTCAGTTCCAAAATGCGGCAAATACCCTGGAAGGCTTGGAACTCAACTTGTTTCATTAGAGGTACTGGTAGACACGGGACCAAGAAGCCGAACCCACGCCTAGGTCGTAAGCTATTCAACTTGTTACAGTTCCAATAATTATCAGTTTTATAATTTTTACAATTAACGAACGCTTCAAAACTATTTAAAGGGTCCGTAATTCGTTAAAAATACAAATGACTCTACAAATATAATATAATTTGGGTTAAAACCCAAATTATATTCCAAGTTTCTATACCAATATTGTCTAATAAAATCAGGCAATGGCGGAAGAATCACAAGAGGAACTCGAAAAGTTGGGAAAAAGAATAAAGCAATTGAGAAAATTCAGAAACTTAACTCAGGTTGATTTAGAAATACTTTCTGGGATTAACAATGGTGATATAAGTAGAATTGAACATGGGAAAAATATCGCCTTGACATCCTTATTCAAATTGGCATATGCATTAAAGATTAAGACAAAAGAATTTTTTGATTACGATGGGCCTTTGCCAGTAGACTAACTTATCCAAATATGCCCGTGAAACAATCTTCTTTAATGAAATGATTCTTACTCCCTTTATCTCTGATATTTAATTTTAATATAGATCTGTACCTCATTATTGTGTAGACCTATTGCTTGCATTTAATTTGAAGTATGAAATGGAAGGTGGAATAAAAATGTTGAATTTTAATCCTGAAAGGCTTCACGGTTGTTCAAGGCTCTTTCGATACTTTCCTTTGTACTTACCAAATCTATCCCTTGAAGACTTAAAACCTTTAAGTTAGGAGGGCATGGTAAGAATAGACTTCAAAAAAAATTTAGTTTCAGGAATAAATATACAAATCACTCTTCGCAGCTTTAAAAATTAGTGCCTCAATATTCACCTTGCAATAGTATTATTGAACTACAAAGTTCTGTCTAGCCAAACACATTGAAGTTTGGCGGTTATGCACATTATCATGTGTGTCGATGAAATTTGAACCTAAACCAGCTTATTAAAATAATCCGGCTTCAAAATGTACTGCTATATATTTTGTTTGCCAAATATGCATTACAGCTTATCGCCTACTGCTGAAATTTTAGGCAAATACTTGCGCCAGGACGGTTCTCTATCATAACATCTATCCCAAGCATACAGGAAATCTCTTTGACTAGCACTAATCCAAGGCCGATAGTTGTAGACGGCCCTCTGGAAATAGTTATTTGCTTGGAGTCATTTGACGATAGCCAATCAATGAAATGAGCTGGCATTCCTGGCCCATGATCACTGACTATTAGGTGAATCTTTCCAGCAATAGTAACTGTAGTAATATTGATATGATTACCATTTTTAACTTTGATCGCGTTATCCACCAGATTATGGATCATTACGCCTAACAATTCAGGGTTGGTCCTGACAGAGATATTTGGTGGAATATTGATGGTCAGATGGCCAGTTTGCAAACTTATCACATGGTCGAAAACCTTTGTTTTCTGTAAAACTACTTCCTTTAAATTTACATGAAAAAGCTCAATCTCTTTTCCATTCATACTATTTTTTATAAATGAAGTTAAATTTCCGATTAGTTTAATTATCTCCTCACCCGTGAATGCGATTACTTCAGTCATTTCCAATACCTTGTCGTACTGTCCTGTCTGTGTAAGAACCTTTACTTCCTTAGCAACTGCACTTACAAAACTCAATGGAGTTTTGATATCATGAGAAATAGATGCGAGAAGATGCGACTGCACACGAAGCCTTTGTTCTACGCTCTTTTTTGAGTTATCAAGGATTGAGATAGCATGCTTTAAATTCCAAATACGCTCAGTTGCCAAAATGTTTTGATATTTTCTATTTCTCAAAGCAGCACGCCGCTTTTTCAGTGTAAAGTAAGTAAACATAAAAATACCACTCAAAAGAAAAAAAGCCCAACCAGACTTCCACCACTGCTTTTTAAATTCAAAAGTAATTTTGTAACTCTCGGGACTAAACTTCTTATTATAAGCGTTACCGTTAACGAAAGGAATGCCAAGTTGCATTACATCTTTTTTCACTTGGACGGCTAAAATGTAAAGCAACGAAATGGATGACTGCCAATAACCCATCCGAACAAAACGCTTGTGCTCAATCAAATAGCCAGCATCTACTGGAAAAAAAAGTAAAGGTGCAATTTTAAAGTTTTGAAAACGGTAAAAATTTCTAGGGCCTACATTTTTATCCTCTGCATGTAGTGCTGCAAACCAGCCATTACGCGGCAGCTGCACGGAATGAATCTGCTGTCTTACCCCGTGCAGCTGGATACACAAGCAGGTAATTAAATTAAAAAAAAGATAAGTGATGGCTAATATGTGTTTCTGTCGCATGGTAATAATATTTCTTTATTGTTAACCTTGGCCATCTAATTTTTGGCCTGAGTTTTTTTACTGGTTATATCCATCGATTCTTATTATTCCTCTTCGTCAGTGATATCGTCCGAGAAAGTATATACAGCTTAATTTGGCACTGGTTAAGAAGTACCAAAAGAATTTGAAGCATTGACATAGAATTGATTCTAAGTCACCTCAAAGGCTCATTTGCCACCAAATCTAGAATAATACCAACTATATTATCGAATGTTATAGTTTGGAACGGGCGAAAAAGAGAGTAAGACGGGCACCTAAAGCTAGGATAGCTTTTGGTAGCAACGTAGTTTTGTAAACAAACCATATTTACATTTTTATGAAAAATATACTGATTGTGGACGACCACCCATTGGTTCGGCTCGCGGTAGAAAATAGCGTTATAAGGATTATCCAACCATCTCAGACCCACACTGCTGGAACATTTAAAGAAGCCATGCAAGTACTTGGCTACCAGTACATGAATTTGGTGATACTGGATCTTGGTATTCCGGGAGGACTAGGTGTAGAAATGATATCACAGATCAAAAGTTTGCAAAACGAGGCCCGGATTCTGGTCTACAGCGGAAGAAATGAAATGGGCCATGCTACTAGTTATATGGCCGCAGGAGCAAACGGATTTCTGAACAAAAATGCTGCTGAAATCGAGTTCGAGTTTGCAATAAATACGGTATTGAACAATAAGAAGTATGTTGGAAAGAAAGTTTAATCCAAATTGTCGCTTATTTTGTCAACTGCGCAACAGGAGCTCAGATCCATTTGATTTGCTTAATTCCTGGTAAAAACAGATCCTCACACAGCTGATAAGTGGGAAATAGACCAAGCAAATTACTCACGATCTAAAATTTAAAAGTTTAACAGTGAGCACCTGTAAGCCTTGGGTACTTAAAAAAATACTTGCCAAGAATGTAATTGCATTGATAAGAAAATTTAAACCAATTCATATACACCTTACTCCTCCTTTAAATCTATACAATAAAGCTAAATACTTTGCTTACTGAATAGTCACCAAACACATCTTTCACTCACCAAGTTATCTTAAACACGGACCATCAGAAAACAACCAGCCGGCCTAAATCTATTTTGAAACCATTACTTAAGCCATTTCACAAATTGGGCGGACTTGGATTTGCTAATAATTATTTTTTCAGGAGTTTCTGACTTCAAAATGACTTCCAGTTTTCTAGCATCAATATATTTGACTGCTTCAATATCATGTTTTGAAATAATGAACTGACGGTTCGCACGGTAGAATAACTCTGGGTCAAGCTGAGCCGCCAGACGGTCCAGGGTCGTTCTGATCTCAAAAGTTTGTCCGTGATGGTAAACGACTACTGTCTTATTGGTGTAGAAATAATTAATTTCAGCAACTGGTACAGGCATGATCCTGTCTCCAAGATAAACCGAAAGCACTGTTTTATATACCGGTTTAAAAGATTGCAGCATATTGTTAAACCGATTTGCATGTTCGGGCAGCGCCCAAAGCCTGCTATACTGATGGAGCTTGTTGAAGCTTTTTTCAAGATCCTGCTTTTTAACAGGTTTCAGTAAATAGTCAATCCCATTATTTTCAAATGCCCGTAATGCAAAATCGTCATAAGCTGTGCAAAAAATGATGGGCGCCGTAACCTGCACCTGGGTAAAAATGTCAAAACATAAACCATCACCCAGTTGTATATCAGACAGAATAAGGTGTGGCATCTCATTTTTGTTAAACCAGTCAACAGCCTCTTCCACCGTCTGCAAAATCCCGCATACGCTAACCTGTTCACTCATCGCTTCTAAAAGAACTTTTGTTTCCTGAGCGGCCTTGTATTCATCTTCAAGCAACAACACATTTATCATAAATCATCGGGATTCTCACTGTAAAAAAGTTAGCATCTTCATTAACGGAAATACCCATTTCACTCAGCAATTCATAGCGATCCTGAAGATTGAGAAGACCAGTCCCCAAACTTTCGCTATACTCCCAGCCTTTGGATCTTGGCTGCAAGTTATTTCTTACGGTAATATAATCCTCGTCGCTAAAAATCTGGATCTTCAAGGGCTTTGAGGCAGAAATAATATTGTGTTTAACAGCATTTTCGACAAGGACCTGCAAAGCAAGTATTGGGATCTGTTTATCTTCCACTTCTGGCCCCAGATCCGTTACAATAGACAGACCTTCACCAAAACGTTCCTGCAAAACAAAATTGTATGCATGAATGAACTCGAGCTCTATGGCCACGCTAACAAGATTCTGATCATTCTGGTGTGTGAGAATATACCGGTAAATGTCAGAAAGTTTGATTACGTAATTCTTTACCCACTCTTCATTAGCACCTGATTTTAGCACGTTTAAAGCATTAAATAGAAAGTGCGGATTTATTTGCTGCCTTAAAGCAGTGAGCTGGATTGCCAGGTTCTCCTGCTTTAAGCGCTCCATGTCCCGTACCGCTTTTTTGCGCTTATCGCGGTTCTCAAAATAATAAAACGCAGGGATCACAAAGCCTGCCATAAACAAACCTCTAAGCATCATACGCGTCACCCGGTAAGGCCATTCTCTTTTTTTCAAAGAATAAATAGGATAATCCTCAAAAGGAGATAGCTCATAGATAATTGTGGACAGCACCATGCACAGTAGAACGCATATAATTATCTTTACCAGCCGATGTTTACCATTAACCCCGGTCAAAAGCATTACGCTTATTACCCACATGCAAAGCCCTACCAAAAATATGGAAGCCTCCGAGCCAATTAAATTAAACTGGGTTTCAAATTCTGGTCTTTCAATGCGTGATGGCAAAACAAGCAATGGCATCGCAATGGCAACCAGCAATCCACGTAAGATTTTAAGTCTATGCGCGTAGAAGGAAATTCTTAGTTGTTCTAATGTTTGAATTTTCATGCAAATAAACTTTGATATCATTCATTGTCATGCGACAAATCAAATGCCCGATTGGTCAGTTTCGATACCGGATTCTTTCCATTACAGGCATTTTCAATGATTATTCGCACTTAGAATAATTGAAGACATAAACCCATTGTGTGAGTATATCCGGTATAGAATCATTGTAGACCGGTAAATTTGGCATCAAACCATTTAAGGAAACATGCTTATTTAATAACCGGGCTAAATCGTAGCTACCTAACTTTCGACCTTCTCCTTTAAAAGGCTTTTGGTTGAATAACAATTCCGCTTTGCTCGCAATAGCTATCCTAGTGTTGTTTACTCAGTGGGAGCATTTGTCTTACCGGGTTGCAAATAAGTATATAGGGTTGTTAGATCTACCGGCAAGCAGCCTCTAAGCTCGGTAGTACTATTAGGTTTCGATTTAACTTCAGTCATTGTTGGAGTGGTAAGTTTCTTAAACATGCTAACAGAAAGTTGGACTTAAATATTTCTTATGAATCTGGCAATCGCAGTAGATCACCGGAGTAAGGGATTAAAATTTACCCAAATTTAAATTTAATAGTTATTTAAAAAGCTTCTTAAACGCAAACCTATGTATTATTACTTTGAAAACAGCAGGAATATTTAAAAAATGCTGCGTAGTGAGAAAACTACAAGAATCAAAAAAAATCTTTCCAAATTATTAGGCGGAATAACAGGTATATTCTCGAAATTCCATGGAGATATAAATGACCGAACATACAGATCGCTACAAGCACGATATCGATCCAAATGACGCGCCAGGCTCTTATATACTAAAATACCAGATTGCCCCGAATCAATATATGTACACTTATGGTAAACTTAATTGTTTGAAATATGCCAGGCTCTCAAAACTAAAAAAATAATACTTGCAAATTAAGATAGTTGACTTTATCAACATTATTAGTATCTTTGCTTTTGGAAGTTGAATAGATAAGCATTCGCTATGAACATTGGTCTTAAAATGGGGGAATTAATCAAGTCCATCGGAAAGCGCATTGATGAGGCCCTGTCGGGTGATGAAACACCACTGTCTATGGAATATTTTTTCCTTCTCAATATATTATACGGACGAGATGATATTATTCAACATGATCTTGCAAATATTATGAAAAAGGATAAATCCGGCGTGCTTAGGCAGATTGATGTTTTGGAAAAACTAAATCTGGTTGTACGTGTTCCGGACAACGAGGACAGAAGAAGAAAAGCAATTGTTCTTACCCCGGCTGGCGTTAAAAAAGTCGAGACATTCAGACAAATCGAGGCTGACATTTTCAACGGACTGCTAGAGGACATTTCCTCGGAAGATCTGGAAGTTTTCAGCTCGGTTCTGGATAAAATGAAATCAAAGGTATCCTAAATTTTTTTGACCTAATAATTGACTTAATCAACTTTCTTATTAATCAACTAAAGAAAAAATGAGTATTTATTCGGTGAGCAAATGCATCTTGACCGCATTAACCATGATGATTGTATCATTCCAGGCTAGGTCCCAGGACCAAACATTATCACTTAAAAGCTGTATCGAGTATACATTACAGCATCACCCCAATGGAGCGATCTATAAATATTCCGCTCAGTCAGCTGCGCAAAAGGTCAGAGAAAGCAAAGCTGCATTTCTGCCATCAGTGTCGGGCAGTATAGGCCTTGACTACAATCTGAAACTTCAGACCAACGTGATCCCGGCTGGGAGTTTCTCACCAACAGAAACCAAACTGCAACTGGGAAATAAGTTTAGCAACTCGGCATCCATACAGGCAGACCAGAATATTTATGATAAAAGTGCCGCGCTCGGCATAAAGACTTCGCAGGTGAATAAAGAGGTTGCTGAACTTACCGTATCCAAAGAAAATGAAACGTTGGTATTCAATACTGCTACTTCCTACTACCAGGCGCTTACGTATAAAGAAAAAGGTCGCCTGCTTAAAGAAAGTGAAAAGCAATACGAAGCCATGGTTGGCATACTCAAACTCCGCTATGAACAAGGGGTTGTTAAGAAAAGTGAATATGATCGTGCCAGGGTCAATTACAACAACGTGCAATCGGAGATTTTAGCCAACAACAGTGCCTATGCATTAGCCATAAACACATTGAAAAATCATATGGGTCTTGATATAGACAAGCCGATAACAATTGCTGATAGTATCAATAATGTAGATGTAAGCCAGCTGTCATTACAAAAAAATAGTGGACTTATTAACAACAATTTAATTGATTATCAGATAGATCAGAAAAATCTGGATTTAAAAAGTCTGGATGTTCGTCAGAAAAAAGCAGCATTTCTGCCGGTGCTTTCTTTGTATGCCAAATATGGAGGTACCGCATTCGGCACGGAATTTGTTCCGGCGCTCACCCACTGGTATGACTACTCAGTCGTTGGGCTAAAAGCTACGATCCCACTTTTCAGCGGCTTTAAAAAGCAAAGCCAGCTGGCTCAGAGCGAGTTAAATTTTAAATCACAGCAACTTACCAATAAACTGAATCTACAGACTTATGCACTTAATGTAGAAAATGCGGCTACCGAGATTACCAGCACTTACATAAATCTCAAAAAGAATAAAGAAAATCTGACATTGGCCAAGGAAATGATGGATGCTTCAACGGTCGAATACCGGGAAGGCACAACCACATTGTCTTCCTTGCTTGACGCTGATTATTCCTATAAAGAGGCCAGAACCAATTACACTACAACATTACTTGACTACCTAAATGCCCAGCTAAGCTATTATAAGAATACCGGAACGATTACTGAATTTGTAAACGAACTTAAATAACGCTCACATAATGAAACCAAAAAGAATCATAACCATCCTGGTTATAGTACTTATACCGATAGCCATCTTCTTTGGATTAGCAAACAATAAAGAAAAGCTCGAAAATGCAAAAAAGCCCGTTGATAGAAGTAAGATTGCAATTAAAGTAACCGTGGATACCGTTTCATTAAAAACGATCGATGGGTCTTTCTCGCTGCCGGCAACCATTATTGCCGACGAAGATGCAGCAATTACAGCAGAAGTTGCGGGGAAAATAGCCAGTTTAAATATTCAGTTAGGTACAACAGTAAAAAAGGGGCAGTTGATCGGAAATATTGACGTTACCGAATCCCGGCAAAAACTGGATGCGGCATTACTTTCAATAACCAAGCTCACTTCTGATTACGAAAGAAATAAAATACTGCTGGCCGGCAATGCCACAAACGCCAATGCAGTAACGGATGCCAAATATGAGCTTGATGCAAAAAAGCTGGAAGCCGCACAGCTGCGCACACAGATCAGCAAGTCAAACATTGTCGCTCCGGCAAGCGGTATTATCACAGAGAAGCAAAAAGTACTGGGTGAATATGTAGGGGTTGGAACCGTAATCGCCTCTGTAACAAATATGCGTTCACTGAAAGCTAATGTCAGTGTGCCTGAAAGTCAGATTATGGCTATCAAAAAAGGACAGACGGCCTGGGTTACTTCAAGTGCATATTCGGCAGAAAAGTTTCCCGGAACTGTCAGCTATATCAGCCCGAAAGGAGATGAAAATCATAATTACATGGTGCAGCTTTTGATCGCCAATGCAGCCTCAGTCCCGTTGAAAGTCGGACTGTATATCGACGTCGAATTCCCGGGTACTGCTTCAAGCCGGTCATTGATGATGATACCCAAAAATGCATTAGTTGATGGTGTTAAAAATCCATTCGTGTATGTATACAGCAATGGTGTTGTTGCTGAGCGAAAATTGGTCACCGGCCTTGAATCCGGAGACTACATTGAAGTAAAAAGTGGCCTGGGCAAGGGTGAGCTGATTGTCACGAGTGGACAAATCAATTTATCTAATGGTAGCCAAGCACAAATAAATCAGGGGCGGTAATCAAACTTTTCAAACGTGCTTCAATAAAAAAATTAACCATGAGTATTACAGAACTGTCCATAAAACGTCCGTTACTGATAACGGTGATCTTTGTTACCTTGATACTGTTCGGTGTCATCAGCTACAATTCACTTAGTCTAAACTTGCTACCTAAGTTCACCGCTAACGTAATTTCAGTAAGCACTACATACACAGGTGCATCCCCCGAAGAAGTACAGACCAGCGTTACAAAGCCATTAGAAGATGCGCTTTCGTCTGTGGAAGGCGTAGACGCAATCAGTTCAACTTCTCAGGAAGGTTCCTCATCTATCTCAATGGAACTGACCAATAGTGCTAATACCAACGAGGCTCAGCTCGATGCTGAAAGAAAAATCAGCCAGATAAAAGCCTCTCTGCCAGATGGCGTGGATGAACCTGTGGTAAGCCGTATGAATACCGATGATGCGCCTATTCTAAAATTGAGTATCAGCTCTGATATGAGCGACACCAAGCTGTATGATTTTATCGACAAAGAAATTAAACCAATGCTCACCAATATATCCGGCGTTTCGGGGATTAATGTAATCGGCGGAACTGAGCGGCAGATTAACATTGAAATTGACAATGATAAACTCAAAGCATATAACCTCTCTTTATTGGATGTAAATACTGCAGTCAATTCCAGCGGGGCTTCTTTTCCTGCCGGTAAAATAGAAAGTAAAAACAGCCGATACTCATTAGATCTGAATGCCAAAGTTCAGACAGTACAACAGCTTAGAGATGTTGTCATCCGTCAGGGTGACAATGGAAGCCGGGTCTTATTGAAAGATGTCGCTTCGGTTACCGACGGCAAGCAGAACGCAACACAGCTGAACCGGCTGAATAGTCAGCCAGCGATTGGTATTGAAATAAAAAAGCAATCAGATGCCAATACCGTAAAAGTCAGTGAGCTTGCCAAGCAGCGGATGGAAGATTTAAAAAAGACCTATGCATCCACTAATTTCGACTACAACATCGCTTCCGACCAGTCCATTTACACGCAGGCGTCAGTAGACGCAGTGGCCCACGATTTGTTTCTGGCAGTAATTATTGTCGCCTTCGTCATGCTGTTTTTTATGCATAGCCTGCGAAGCTCGATGTTTGTTTTGGTCGCGTTGCCATCAGCTATGATTCCGACTTTTATTCTCATGTGGGCTTCTGACTTTTCGTTAAATATGATGAGTTTAATGAGCCTATCGCTAGTGGTAGGTATCCTGGTAGATGACAGCATCGTAATTCTTGAAAACATATACCGGCACATGGAAATGGGAAAAGATAAGCGAACCGCAGCACTAGATGGCCGAAATGAGATTGGATTCACTGCGCTGGCCATTACGTTGGTGGACATTGTTGTATTTCTACCATTAAGCCTTGTCGGCGGTATGATCGGAAATATCGTAAAAGAGTATGCGCTGGTCGTAGTTTTCTCCACACTGCTAAGTTTACTGGTCGCTTTTACACTTACACCCTTGCTGGCATCACGCTGGGGAAAGCTCACACATCTTGACAACGACACATTATGGGGTAAAATAAACTTATGGTTTGAATCGCTGATTGATAGCTTCCGTGAGTTTTACACCAAAGTTCTTATGTGGTCGCTTGCTCATAGACGCTATGTAATCATTACCGTTATGGCCCTGATCATCGGCTCAGTCGCTTTGCTTCCTGCGGGCTTTGTAGGGACTGAATTCATTCCCCAATCAGATCGCGGAGAGCTTAACATTCAGATAGACCTTGCCGGAAATACACCTTTGAAAGAAACCAATGCCAAGATTGCCCAGATCGAAAAGATCATTCTAAAACATAGCGAGGTGGTTAACGTCTTTTCAAATGTGGGTTCCCAAACCGGTGCCTCGATGGGCAGCAACGCCTCATCCAACAGTAATCTGGCAGAAATATCAATTCAGCTTGTGGATGTAGACAAACGCAGCATGAGCACAGCCGAGTTCGGACGAACAATCCGCGACGAAATTATTGACATACCCGGCGTAAAACCAACAATCAAAACCGTAGGAATGACTGGAAATGCAAGCTTTGATATCCAATTGGCCCTGGAAGGCGTAAACAGAGATTCAATTATGAAAGCCGCCGCGGTAGTCAAAAATATTGTTGAGAAAATTCCTGGAACTGACTATGTGCAGTACAGCAGCAAAGAAGCTAAACCCCAAATATCAATTGCTCTAAACAGGGAAAAGCTGGCGCAATATGATGTATCGGTAAATGATGCAGGAAGCGCCGTACAATTTGCATTCAGTGGCAACGATAACACTAAATTTAGGGAGAATGGTGACGAATATGCCATCAATCTGCAACTGGATGCTTCAAACACAAGGACAATTGAAGACGTAAAAAAGTTTAATTTGCATAATTCAAAAGGTGCCACCATACCACTGGAAGCCGTCGCCGATATTACCGAAACTACGAGCCAATCGGTGTTGGAACGGAAGGACAGGCTCAATTCAGTAACTGTAAACGCTATTGCAGTGGGGCGCCCCGCAGGAAGTATTTCGACCGAGATCAAAACAGAATTAGCGAAAACAAAGATGCCGGCAGGTGTACAGGTTATTGAAGCAGGATTTGGCAAGAACCAAAACGATGCATTTAGCAGCCTTTTTCTGGCAGTTGGTCTGGGTATACTACTGATCTACCTTGTTATGGTCGCCTTATACGAAAGCCTTGTTTATCCCTTTGTCGTACTATTCTCCTTACCGGTAGCAGTCATCGGTGCCATACTTGCTCTGGCACTGACCTTGAATACGGTCAATTTGTTCTCCATCCTGGGCATTATTATGCTACTTGGCCTGGTCGCAAAGAATGCTATTTTAATTGTTGACTTTACCAACCAAGAAAAAGAAAAAGGTTTGTCTGTAAAAGATGCGTTGATTGCCGCCGGCAGAGAAAGGCTACGTCCGATCCTGATGACTACGCTTGCTATGATCCTGGGCATGTTACCTATGGCATTATCTTCTGACGCTGGTTCGGAAACCAAGAATGGGATGGCGTGGGTGATTATTGGTGGATTGACAAGTTCACTGATTTTTACGCTGGTATTCGTGCCTGTGATGTACACAATAATTGAAAAGTGGAAGGATAGATTCAATGCAATTTTTCTCAAACCAGATAGCCGGTATCCCTGAAATATTATAGTGATTGGTGAAATCTTCAAGGCCTTAGTTAAGCTAAGGCCGCGCCCTGACTCCGATCTAGATGGTCTGCTCTTATCACGGTGGACACTAAATTATCAGATACCAAAAATCGAGGCTAGATTCTTTTGCTGACGCTTAGTCATCGAATTACTAAATTTTGATTAATGCTGGCTGCAAGCTCTTCGGGTGCATTGGTGCCAATAATTAACTTTTTTTTATTTCCTTTCAAAAAAATAACAACTGCGTGTAATCCAGAAACACTATACAAAGTGTAGTCAGTACCCAGGCGAATGCCCCAGCCCAGCCACCAGGGATTTTTTACCGCTTCGGCCTTAAAAACCTCTGAAAGTTCTATGTGTTTTTGGATCAGTCCGATTCCAAAGCTGAAAAACAGAGCCCTTTCAGTCAAAGTAATTTCTAACTTATAAAATACCGCAAGAATGATTACAATAAAAAAAGTAATTGCAAATAACGCCCACGGCTTTGCAGGCGGAATTATGATAAACACTACGGAAGCAATAAGAAATAATAGCGCAGCCGAGTAAAACATCGCAGTTCTTAACTGATAGAATTTCATAGTACTAAATGTCAAAGTTAATACGTAACACTACTGCCGGAATCTTGTTATGCAAGACGTTGTATGATAACCAATTAAATTCATTTAAGGAGAATATAGGAGTTGTTCTGCTCCCCATATTTCCCCTAAACTCATTAGAGCTTAGACAGGGCAGTATTCGAATTTTATACTTAATGATCGATTTTTGGGCGCCGGGTGGAGTTCTGACGGTTTACACATTGAATCTACTGGTTTGAGTAAAGGTATAATCCCTTTTTGCCTCAGAGTTTGTAGATCACCCTTACGCCGCTCTGATATGCCGATAGAATCCAATAATAGTGAAGCTGTACCGATTTAAAGTACAAGTATCAAAACAGCGCCGCTGCCGGTTTGCTTCATGATTTATAAATCAAAAAAGTGTACTGATTTAAACAATAGTATTTCGGTACACGTTCTTATGTTCATGAAGGTTATGAAAAAATTCTAAGAAAGTAACGCGTTGCCCCAGACGCCAGAGAGTTTTCTGCATTCATGCTGCGCTGTTACCGGATCAATAATAACGATTAGTTACGAGCGGGTCTAGGATACTTTTTTAAGCGTTTCAGCCATTTCAAGAGTTTTCCTTACGACGTTACTCGCCGCATTTCTTCACCTATCCACAGATCTTGCCGGATACTTTGAAAAATTCGGATTCAAATACATCACCCAAGGCTATTACCCCTGGGATGAAGAGTCCAGAATCTGTAAGATCGAATTGTGTTAAAGCGCACTAACTTATTTACCGGCAGTTAATAAATCGCCGTACTATTCATAAATCCGCATTAGGCTCCAAAATACCAGTCGTCAGTCCGTCTAAGCTTTCAGTGTTTCTTTCGTTCCAATATTCCCTGATACCTTCTGCTCCTTTTTTATCTGCCCATTTGTTCAGCTCGTCCCTTTCACGGTTGTAATCCATGAAAGGAACTGCCATGCCACAGGAGGTTTGTACCATATCGACTTTGATATCAAAAATTTGTCTTGCACCTGTCATGGGTGGAAAATAGGTAATGTATTGATTCCATTCAGAATCGTAAGGATGATAAGCTTGGCCTTTGCCGTACAGACGCAGGATCAACGGTTTTCCCTCGAAAGCGCAAAACATGATTGTAATCCGGTTGTTTTCTAAAAGGTGTGCAGCCGTTTCATTACCACTTCCGGTAACATTAAGCCAGATAACACGGTTTGCAGATAAAACCCTGATACTATCCATTCCTTTTGGCGACAGGTTGACCAATCCGTCGCATGCTGCGGTGGCCACAAAAAATATTTTCTGGTCCTTAATAAAGGCCTGTAATTCTGGTGTAATCTGTTCCAGTTGCTTTCCCATATTGAATTATTCTAATTTTTTTACCAAAAATAACTAAAATTTGGATTTAAGTGTACTTTTGACATTTAATATTTACATTTGTCTCCGGTAAGATTGAACCATTATTAAATTAGATTATTCTATTAAAGAATTCCGACTGTATCTATTTTATCAAACATAAGTAAGTCAAAAAAAAATCAAACCATTATGAATCAAAATATTAAACATGCAATCATCAAAGGAGAAACTTCACTGGGAATAGAACTGGGCTCCACCAGAATCAAAGCTGTTTTGATAGACCGCAATTTTTCAATAATTGCATCCAGCAGCTACGAATGGGAAAATCAATTAATTGACGGTTACTGGACATATTCACTCGATCAGATGATTTATGGGCTACAGGAAGCTTACCGTCAGTTAAAATTAGATGTTGAAAATAAATACGAAATTACGTTACAAAGAATTGGATCTATGGGATGCTCTGCCATGATGCAAGGCTACATTGCTTTGGATAAGGCAGGAGATTTGCTGGTTCCATTCCGCACCTGGCGCAATGCCACTACGAAAACGGCTGCATCGGAGCTCACCGAAAAATTCCAGTTTAAGGTACCGCAGCGTTGGAGCATAGCACATCTGTATCAGGCCATTTTGGATAATGAAGAGCATGTAAACCACATAGATTATATAACAACTTTGTCCGGTTACATTCATTGGCGCCTGACCGGCAAAAGGGCCCTTGGTGTTTGCGATGCTTCCGGTATGTTCCCCATTGATGAATCTACAAAGCAGTTCAATGAAGGCATGCTGGCTATTTTTGACGATCTGACTGCCGGAAAAAATTACGGATGGAACATTAAAGAAATTCTTCCCAAGGTAAATGCTGCCGGAGAACATGCCGGATATCTCCATCAAGCCGGTGCCTTGTTACTGGATCCATCTGGCAACCTGAAAGCCGGTATTCCTCTATGTCCACCCGAAGGCGATGCCGGAACAGGTATGGTCGCTACAAACAGTGTTCAAAAGCGTACAGGAAATGTTTCGGCAGGCACCTCCATTTTTGCCATGTTGGTGCTCGAAAAAAATTTATCCTCCGTTTATCCTGAAATTGACATCATCAATACACCGGAAGGTAGTCCTGTGGCAATGGTTCTTGCCAACAACTGTTCCAGCGATATCAATGCATGGGTGAGCTTATTCTCAGAATTTTCTCAGGCAATGGGCTTGAATGCTGATACCAGCCAGATTTTCAACATCCTTTTCAACAAAGCCATGGAAGCGGACGCTGACGGCGGCGGCTTGCTAAGTTACGGCTATTATTCAGCTGAAAACATCACCGGATTTGCAAAAGGCCGTCCGCTTTTTGTCCGTTCTGCCGAAAGCCGGTTTAACCTTGCCAACTTTATGAGGATGCATTTGTTTTCCGCATTTGCCGCCCTTAGAATCGGAATTGATATTTTGACCGAAAAAGAGCACCTGAACATTGATTGTATTTTAGCTCATGGAGGAATGTTTAAAATACCCAAGGTCGGACAGAAAATGTGTGCTGCATCGCTGAACGTACCTGTTTCGGTCATGCCCACGGCCAGCGAGGGCGGCGCGTGGGGAATGGCAGTGCTGGCATGTTTTCTAATTAATAAAGAGCAGCACGAAACCTTGGCTAGCTACCTTGCCAATAAAATATTCAAGAATGTACAGGGCAAAAAGCTTTACGCTGACAATGAAGATTTGAATGGCTTTACACTATACATGGAGCGCTACAAAAAAGGGCTTGTAATACAACAAGCCGCAGTAGATCATTTCGTCGAAAACCGCAAGCATTGAGAAGGACTAACAACTGACAAGAATATAACATGAAAAAATACGGTTGCTGTTACTAATCTTTAATTGCCTGCCCCTTCTGATTTATAGAAACAAGACTTTGAACCTTCTTTGCAGAGTGATCAAAGTGAGGTACCTGCATGTAAACCAGTAATTATACCGTAACAAGTAAAAATGTAAAATTATTCTAAGCATGGGAAGTCTTTTTATTTGTATACTCCCATCAATTCATTGGTATTCGGATTGTTGTTTTGGTAAATTCTTTAATCTTCGGTGCGGCTTTTTAGCCAGACTTCTTAACACTGGCCGCCTAATTCCAAAACGCATCCTAAACCAGGAACTTTTAACACTCAATATTCTTTCTAATCCTTAAATGAAACTGAAAGATATGTCATGAAGAAAATTGGATTTTTATCGTTTGGGCATTGGGCTGACCATCCGGCTTATAAAGCTCAGACTGCTAGTGACACCTTACTTCAATCTATTGATCTGGCTGTTGCCGCCGAAGAAATCGGTTTAGACGGCGCTTATTTTCGCGTGCATCATTTTGCATCTCAGCTAGCATCTCCTTTTCCGCTGCTTTCAGCAATTGGTGCTAAAACAAGCAGGATAGAGATAGGCACGGGTGTCATTGACATGCGTTACGAAAATCCACTGTATATGGTGGAAGACGCCAGCGCAGCAGATTTAATTTCACAGGGGCGATTGCAGCTGGGCGTTAGCAGAGGTTCACCTGAGCAAGTAATTGACGGATGGCGGCATTTTGGATACGAACCTGCTGAGGGAGAAAACGACGGGGACATGGGACGCCGCAAAGCACTCGAATTTCTGGAAAGACTACAGGGTGTAGGATTTGCGCAGCCAAACCCAAACCCGATGTTTCCGAACCCACCTGGCTTACTACGCCTGGAACCATACTCGGAAGGATTACGCGAACGTATCTGGTGGGGGGCGGCTTCTAATGCTACTGCTGTTTGGGCAGCTGAGAACGGAATGTATCTCCAAAGTTCTACCCTAAAATACGATGAAAACGGTAAGCCATTTCATGTGCAGCAAGCCGAACAGATCAGGTTGTATAAAGAAGCTTGGAAAAAGGCAGGACACCAGCGCGAACCACGTGTATCGGTTAGCCGCTCGATTTTTGCAATAGTAAACGATCAGGACCGCTATTACTTTGGACAGCAATCCGATCAAAGAGATAAAATCGGAATGATTGAACAGGACAAACGTGCTATATTCGGTAGAAGCTATGCTGCAGAACCAGAACAGCTCATCGAAGAATTAGCTAAGGACGAAGCCATCAAGGAAGCGGATACTGTCCTGTTAACAATACCTAATACACTAGGGGTTGATTACAATCTTCATCTGCTATCTTCTATTTTAGAGCAAGTAGCACCAGGACTCGGGTGGCGTTAACCTAGAATTTGTGTTAACTCAGAAAGAAAAACAGCACACTAGTTTAGGACAATTTCGTGTGGCAAAACTCGGATTAACACAGTTTTGCCACACGTTTTAATGAGGCTTACATTGTATTTTATAATCTGTTTAGTTAAGGCGTATGCCCTGCAAAAAGAAAATTACCCTAAACTATGTATATGCGGTCAACAAAGCAGTTCAATTCGCATTTTGTTATAAGATTGATTGCTAACAAAAAAGATAATAACAGAAAGTTGACTGAGATATTGATTGCCGCCTGATATTTTATTCTCCCATTTTATTTCGCGCGTAAATCTTATCAATGGTTGGCGGAAGCACAAACGATATACCATCGTATACAGTTGCTTGCAGCTTTTCTACAATGGGCCGAAAGGTTTCATTGTAAATTTCGAATGCAGTTTGATGATTACCACATTCTGCTATGGCATCTGCTAAGATTGAAGCACCATGTATAGCCAGCGTACTGCCCATTCCTGTTGGAAATGCAGGTGCATAGCCTGCATCACCAATGAGCGCCACCCGACCACTTGTCCAGGTAGGCATTTTAATTTGACAACCCTGATCCAGGTAAAAAGTATCTGCTACTTTTAATTCTTCCAATAGCTGCGGCAGCTTCCATCCAATGCCTTCAAAGGCATCAATCACAATTTGCTTTTGCTGCTCAATATTGTAGCGGTCGAACGTTATTTGGTTAGAAGCCCTGAATGCTAAAAGTGTATCGGCTGAATCCTTATTATAAAAATACACGGTGGCCATGTTGTTTGGTGTGTTATACATATGGGCATAATTTTGTTCACCCAAACTGCCATCAACGGTAAAGACCGAAAAATAAAAATTCAGAAAGTGAGTGAACTGCTCTTCTTTACCAAATGTCAGTTTTCTCACACCGGAGTGAATGCCGTCGGCGCCAATCACAAAATCATAAGTACCAAAAGTTTTATCCTCAAAACTAACGTTGACATATTCTGCGTTTTGCTCGAGTTGAGTAATGCGATTAGCGAATTTATAATTGACGCTATTCCTAACCTTTGCGTATAATATATCCACCAGATCATCCCTACGGATTTCTGTATCATCGGGCGTTATAGCTCCAATCTGTTCTACCAACATGGTACCTTGTAGCTCATTTTGCTCATTCATAAACTTCAATCCTTTGGTCGGCAATTTGGCTTTTTTAATCGCATCCAGTATACCCATGCGTCTGGCACAATCCAGTGCCTCACCACGTACGTCAATGGGTGTACCGCCCCGCCTTGGCTGATGCCCAATCTCTACAATCGTAACATCATAACCATAGTGGTTCATCCAATAAGCCATAGTCAATCCTGCTATACTCGCACCTGATACTAAAACTGACCCTGTTTTCATAGCCATAATCTTTTGTTATTCGCGGTTAATAAAATTTGTTTAATGCATGCTTTGAGCTTGATCAAATACCATATTAGCGACCAATCCAATAGCATTTAGTTTTTGATGCTCAAAAGTATAAGGTAATCTAAGAGTAAATTAGTTACATTAGGCCAAATTTTAGTCGCAAAAGCTCTATGTTGGAATTAAATGTAAACGAACCGGAAAATGTGCTTGATAAGTTGGCTGAGGTGTTGGGTGCAACTTACCAAAATGGATATTTGAAGGTTCCTGAGAAAAAGGGAAAAGGCTATCTCCGAGGTTTCTCACTTGGCAATTCCATTGGAATGATGATTAGAGATTGTGAATTCAATGAGGGCCTTTTGATCAAAAGGAATTTTAACCTTAATCCCCATGAAAGAGTATTGATGTCTTTTAATAACATTCTCTTACCTACAAATCAAAGCATGGAGCGGGCAAATATCCAAAATTTACCATCTGTGCAAATTGGTAAAGGAAGATTGAACCTAGAAATGTTTTATCCCAGTCATACAAATTTCAGATCCATCCTGGTAGCAATATATGTTTCAGATTTAAAGATGCTGTTGGGCAACCAGATCGAAAATTCCATTTTGCAAACCCTGCTAAAAAATCAGGAGCCGATACTTTTCGAAGAAATTATAACACCCAGAATTCAGAAGGTTGCAATCGAAATTACTGAGAACGATATACCTGAAACACTAAACCACCTTTATTACCGGTTAAAAGCGGAGGAATTGATATGCTTGGTGTTTGCAGAGCTATTAAAAAGACAGAACACTTCTATGCAGGCTATTAATGAAATAGATGCTGAAAAGGTTTACCAAATCAGAGCTAAGATACTCATCGATCTATCAACGCCTCCAGTGTTAGAGGATCTTGCCAGGCAAGCCCTGATGAGCAAATCCAAACTGAAGCGTTTGTTTAAACAGATCTTTGGTGAAAGTATTTTCAACTATTACCAGAGCTTCCGGATGAAGGAGGCGGCCAGACTGCTTAAAGAGCGCAGGCTCTCAGTCTCGGAGGTAGGATATGAAATGGGATTTTCAAACTTAGGACATTTTACCCGTGTATTTGAAGAACATGTAGGTATGAAACCCAAAAGATTTTCGCTCCAATAGTGTCGGAATCGTTGTTTTCTTTTTAGTCCTTGGTAGGTAAATACTATCTGCCATTCCCCTTAAAAAACAATATCTGTATATAAAAAGCAATTGGAATCTTCATCAACTTGGCTTGTCGGTGCAATGCTTGATGTATTAACGTAGTCTTTACACGTAATGCATCATTGGTTAGTTCTGAGTGTTCCTGGCTACGAAATCCATAAAAAAAATTAATACCAAGCAGGCGGCTGGCGGCTTAAAGTAAGGTTGGAAAAGCTCTTAAATAAATTAATTAAATTAAATTATTCAGAATATATATCATTCTTATAAACAAAAGATCCCAAGTGAATCGAATGACCATCAAGTTTGTCAGCATCATATATTATTGTCTCACTAAATAATAAAAAACCAATAATATAAATGTAAATCTCAGCTGAGATTCGACTTACTTATTTTAAAAAATACGAAAAATAAAACGATTAAACCCGCAATCAATAAGCAATTACAAGCACTCGTAGAATAATTACTATGGTAAATATAGAAAGATGTCAATATGGTCTGAAATGATCAAAAATTGAATAATTCCGATGTAACCGGCTTGCATCGAATAGGTGTGTAGTGATACTTTTACTCTATCACTAAAATTATTTATCATGATTGGAAGAACTTTTACTATCAGTGCGCTTTTAGTTGCGCTTAGCCAGTTGACATCTGCGCAGGCACCAGATCTAACCAGCACTGTAAGTGGTGTAATCTGGCAAGATGAAAAACCTGTTAATGGACTTCGGGCCTCATCAGAAAAGAAACTTGCCGGAATTTTGGTAAAGCTGCTAGACGCGCAGTCCCAGCTCGTTGTAGCAACCGCACTGAGTGATGCGACCGGACAGTACAGTTTGAAAGCAAACGCGGGAACCTATCAAATTGAGTTTGTTTATCCAGCCGAAGGATTTAGCCCAGCCCCCTTGCGAGCGGGTAGTGATCCCTTGATCAATAGCTCTGCCGGAGATGATAATTTTACCGATGTATTCTCAGTCGGCAACAACGAAGCGATTTCTAATTTTGGTCTTGGACTGGTTGCTCAGGAAAATACAATAACCTACTGCACAAATAAAGCAACGCTGGTGACAGAATGGAGCGATGTTTTGACGCTGCCGAAATCAACGGTAACGCCAGTACCGCTCAACGTAAGGATATTTGCTGCTGAATCTGTTTTTCACCCGACCATCGGCATAGAAAATACGGCAACAGCTAATGGTTATACCATTACCGCAGCAGGCAAGGTCACTATGACACTTCCGGTTGGATCTTCTTTGACAATGACCAGCGATGTGACCTTGAATGGTCAATTAGGCAATTTCGACGGAGTCAGAGATTACGATGGCATTTCAGGTGACTCATTTTTTAATCAGGCTTCTTTTTCTACAAATACTCGGTCGGTAACAAATGCAACCCAAATTACAAACAATTTTGTAGGGCCACAAAATGCAACATTCTCAATTCCAACCGTAGCACAAAGCTCGGTGGCAGTTATTGGTAGTGGCAATCTTGAAACCTTTGTTCAAACGTATGTAAGCGCAGGTGCATGTGTGGTATATACTTACGCGTCAGGAGCCTTGCCCGTTACGCTCACATCTTTCACTGCCGTTAATGATGAAAATGTGTCACGCCTGGAATGGTCGACCACCTCGGAGACCAACAGTGACCGTTTCGAAATACAAAGAAGTGGCAGCGGTAAAACATGGGAAAAGATTGGAACCATCAATGCCTTAAAGCAGAGTTCAACATTAGCTCAGTATTCATTCAAGGATAATGCACCGCTTACGGGACAAAATCTTTACAGACTTAAAATGATAGATCAGGATGAAACCTTCGCTTATAGCCGTATTGTTAGTCTTAATTTTAAAAGCTCTTCTTCCTTAGTGATCTACCCAAATCCTGTATCCGATAAAGTATTCATTGACTCGCCTGACAGACAAGCTATTTCAGCGATCGATGTATTTGATCAAAATGGAAGACAAAAAGCACAAGGTTTGCCAGCAAAAAAATATGTCGATGTGCGTAGCTTGGACAATGGGACTTATTTCGTTCGCATCGTTTACAGCTCAGGCTTAGCAGAATCGAAGAAGATTTTAATAAACCATTAAATTATCAATCCCTGTGCCACGATACACACACCTTCGTTGCTTTGCATGCCTCTTACGGCGGTGTATTGTATTAATGTTAAATTGTCTGCAAACGAACTTTGGGTGAATTTGCCCTCCTTCATCCAAAGTTTAGTCCTGCGATAAATTAAATTCGGCTGGATCATTTTTGAGATCCCCTCCTCTATCAATTCTAACGTAACTGATAAAAGAATAAAGAAGTAGGCTATTAATTTTTTGATACACTTTTGTATGTGAGATTGAGTATTTACAATCTGCACTCAAATACGATCTGAATCTAATATGCACGCTGGTGTATATTCATTTTTTAACATGGCAGAAAAAATTTTAATTGTAGAAGATCAAGTGATTGTGCAGATGGGATTAGAAATTCTGCTTAAAGATTCTTTTGGATCAATGATACTGAGTTTTGCTTCGGATTTCCAAACTGCGCTTAGGAACCTAAGCAAAGATCACTTCGATCTGATCATACTAGATATCAACATACCAGGTGGTAAAAACAGCAAAATGATAAAAAAACTTCGAGAAATACAGTCAGAGGTTAAAATTTTGGTTTTTACCGCCTTGGAAGGTGATATATACGCCTCTCATTATTTACAGGCAGGGGCCGATGGTTTTGTATCAAAGGTTGATAGTGAAAAAGAGTTGGTTTTATGGATCAAAAAATTGCTTTTCAATTCTTCATCTTCATTGGCAATAAGTGCCGCACCGATATCAACCGATATATTCTCGCAATTATCTGTCAGAGAACAAGAGGTACTGCATCAATTGATCGAAGGTAAGTTTACCAAGGAAATCGCCTCACATCTTAACCTAAAGATTTCAACAATAAGTACCTACAAATCAAGGCTTTTTAAAAAATTTAATGTGGAAAATGTTATAGGATTGATTAACAAAGTTCAAATCTATAAAGATTTTCATTAACTGCGTTCTGTATTGTTTCAGTATGCTTTTTTTCTATTGCTATTCTTACCATGATTAGCCGTCGCTCAATCGCTGACTCGATATTAACGGCTGAACCATTTAAAGCTTCCTTTGTCGTGACGATATAACTAAAAGGAGTTGCTGACAAATTCGCCCTTTTCTGAGACGATTTGGTTCCCCCACGTGGTAATGGTATTCAAGACCGGTATAAATGTCCTTCCGAAATCTGTTAGACTATAAATAACCTTGATTGGAGGTTTTTCACCATATACTTGTCTTAATACTAAGCCATCAGTTTCCAGTTGTTTCAACTGTAAACTCAAAGTCATTTCAGTGATATGCGGTAGCTGCTTTCGAAGCTCGTTATAACGTTTTTCAGTGTCTTTCAAATGATAGAGAATCACTGCTTTCCATTTGCCACCTATCAAATCCATCGCAAGGCTCACCGTACAGGGATAGGCTTTCCCTTTTAGTTTTACATAATCACCAATACATTCTGTTTTCACACTACAGCTGTTTTTGACCTATCCGTTTTGATAGTTATTGCAAATGTATCATGCTCTAAATAGTTTTGCAACTATAATTTTTATAGTTAACAAAATTTATATGTCATCTCATTTAAGTACAAATAAGGCAATAAAGCAAAAAGACAAGCCATTAATCACCATTGTTGGGGTTTTGGGCAAGCAAGGACTGAGTGCTGCACATACGCTTTTACAGAGTGGGAAATATCGCGTACGCGGAATTACCCGCCGTGTAAATTCGCCCGAGGCGCTGAGTTTGGCCGAGCAAGGTGCTCAACTCGTTAGTACACCGCTTAACCTGGGATATAAAAAGGATTTTGTAAAAGCATTCCAGGGTTCACATGGTGTTTTCTTAATGACGCCAAGCATTGCACCTCCGCAGATCCACGAGCTGGAATTGGGCATACAGCTTGCCGACGCAGCCGTTGAAGCAGGGGTGCAACACATTATCTTTAGCAGTCTTGAAAATGTAGATAAAATCACAAAAGGGAAAAAGTTTGCTCCTCATTTTACCGACAAGGCCGAAATAGAAGAATATATACGCACGCTTCCAATTGCAAGCTCATTTATCTACATGGCTTTTTTCTACACCAATTTAATGGAGTTTTACCCTCCTTGTTTGGTTGGCGACACACTAGAGTTTCCTTTTTATTTACCAAAAGACTTTCTTGCGCCGTTTGTTGATCCACTTACAGCCACAGGGCCAGCTGTTCTTGAGATTTTCTCTGATTTGAATCGTTATTCCGGTAAGGCATTACCGGTAATCGGCGATATGATTTCCCCTCAGCAGATGATTGATACCTTTATTGCGGTTACAGGAAGGAAAGCTGTGTATAGTTCAGCGTTTACACGGAATCAAATGCTGCTTCATTTTCCAGAATTTAAAAATAATGAGCTTTTGGTCAGTGAGATTCTGGGAATGGCAGAATACGCAGTTGAGTACGGTTATTTCAGGAAAGATCGTGATTTGCTATGGAGCAGACAGGTAAACAACAAGACTATCAATTGGGAACAATTTTTACGCAACACGCAATGGCAAGGTGAAAAGCTCTTATTTTGATCGTTATTGAAAGGTATTTTAGCCGAAATAAATCCGCTTTGGCGTCCGACATTTCGAGCCGTTGCTTGGTTTTACCGTTATCCAAAGTTATATTTTAATTGTTTAAGACCTGAGACGAATTTGAATACTTGAATTAGTATTCAGCTTTATATCCAGATCTGTGGCTTTTCCAATATCAACGTTCCGTACAACAAAACCTTCATTTTTCAGGATATTTAGGCACGTATCAAGTGGGGTTTGTATCATACTGATCTCTAACTATAACACTTCCAGCTTTATCGCCTATTAAATTAGAAGGGTATACACGGATAGATAAATTCCGTCGGATTAAACAAGAATATTCTATAATTTATTTCGATATTTAGCAGATCAAAACACCTCTCTTGTCAGTCTATTCTTAATTTATGAAAAAGGGTTTATTACTTTTTTTGTTGCTTTACCCTGTGTTCAGCACGTTTTCACAATCCAAAATTCAGCCCGTATTCGCCAATCTTGAAATAGGTACAGATTTCAGAACCAATACACCGCTAATGGGCAGAGAATTAAGTTTTGGAATGCCTATATACAATTTACACCAACTGTCGGACGAGTCGTTTGCAGTAATGCTCCGCAAGAAAAATCCCAATAAGAAAATGTGGACCTATGCGGGCGAAGTGCTGACTTTCAATCCTGTCAGCGAACAGATTAAATGGCAAAAGAAATTCAAATATGCGCAGAGCTGCTTAATTATGGAGGGCAATGTTATGCTCCAGCAACGAGGTAATAAGCTGGAAAGGCTTAATCCCGATAACGGTATGCCCCTATGGAAATCAAAAGGGGTTCCTTTCAAAATTTTCCCTGAACTAGGCCGGGCTCTGTGTTACAATTTGCAGGAAGGAGGATATCAGCTTATGCAGGGGGTAGATCTTGAAAACGGCAAATCGGTCTGGAGTAGGAATGTTCCAGGTAGCTATGGCTGGGAGAACCTGGAAATGCTGGATCATGAAACTGCCCTGATCAAATCATCAGGCTTACATCTTGTGAAAATCAGCGATGGTTATGGCTGGGATATCGACCGGGTATCGCATGCAGAGAAGGTAGACATGAAGAAAGTGGGCCTGGCGGTATTGACCGGGGTAGCCCTGGGTGCTGCCAGCGGCGCATTGGGCGGTGCATATTATGGTTATGCAGTGCCTTATAGCGGTGATGGGTATACAAACATGTTTCTTGAAATTTCCTCAAATCCAGTCTACAATAATGATACGGTTTTTTTAGCTTCCAAAAACAGGATCAGTTGCCATTCGATGGATGGAAAAACATTTTGGACATCCGAACTGAACGACAAGCAAACCAGCAAATCACATTTATTCAAAGAAGGAAACGTACTCTATTTGATCAATCATGGTTATGCGATCAAGTTTGGCATTCCGGCAAGTTTCGGAACACCATTTATTGCTGCATTTGATGCATCTACCGGTCAGCAGCTTTTCATGAAGGTTTGGGGTGAACGTAAAAACTACTTTACCGATTATATGGTCCAGGGAAATGAACTTTACCTCTTGTATCGTGACAAACTGGAAATTCATGAATTTTCGCCTGAAGGTCTTACTAAAAAAAATACGATTGACAGGCCTGAAGGAGACAAAATGCATTCATTTATTTCAGATGAATTATTTTCCAAAAAAGACTCAGTGTTTACTCAATTGAGCCTTGACAATGCACATTACTATATACTAACAGAAGCGGGAGAGATTTTACAATTCAACAATGATCTCACATTCCTGGGGCAGTTGGATAAAAATTCAATTCATAAGAGCTATTTTGAAAATATTGACTTCCGTTTTCTTGGCAACGATAAGGAAACATTTATTGTAAGCAAAGCCGACAACTTGCCGGTAGCTCATTGTGAAATTCCTGCCACAGCATTACTGCTTGGGAGGAAATTGTATTATCGAAAGCCAAATCTTAATATGGTAGCGTTTGATTTGCAGCCGTTCATGAGTACAATTGAAAATTCCCAGGGTAGTCAGCCAGATCATTAATTTTTCATTTCTTTCAATAGCGGAGCAACTGCAAGAGTCTTTCTTCAAACACAGTTTAAATATTAAAACTGAATTTTTGGGGAAAAGGAAAAGTCTATTATGCTTCATCATTCGTTATAAAAAACATACAACCGCAACTGGAAACAGTGCGGTTTTTTGTAAATTTTTAATACTGAATGGCCAGCCGATTTATATTACTCAGAATTCATTCAATTAGATTTGACCATTTTATTAGGCTCTTGTTTCAACTGAAACCGGATACGAATCAGCGTACCTTTCTGAGGACTGCTCTCAATATCCATAGTAGCTTTCATCAGCTCACAGATTTTCTTTACAATTACAATACCCAATCCTTCACTTTCTTTAAAGTGCTTGTTCATAACAATCTCAGATCCGGCTGGCGCTGGTTTTTCTGCCATGATATTTTCACGGTGAACAGCCGTGGTACTGATGGCAGGTTTTAATTGTTCTGCCAAAAGATTTGCCGTACTGTTGATTTCAAATCCTTGTCCGGTATCCTGGATACTTAATAGCCAGCGCGATTCATTTTCCTTGGCCCAGCTCACATAGACCCCACCGACATTAGTATATTTCAGTGCGTTGTGGATTAAATTTTGAAAGATCCTTTGTATTTGCACAGGATCGCTGCTTACCACCAGCTGATCTGGCCCCTGCCCTTCCAGGACAATATTCTTATTTTCAGCAAGTGGCGCAGCGGTTTTTATTAATGAATTTAAAAGTTCTGACACGTCAAATTCTTTAATTTCAAGAGTTTCCAGACCAGCTTCAATTCTTGAAAAATCTGTCAGCTGTAACAAAAGCTCACGGATTGAAGATAAATTCCTATTAACCATTGAGACAAGTTCAGCCCGATTTTCCTCCGAGGAAGGCGTTTCTAAAAGCTGCGAGGCAAGAAAAAGCGTACTAAAACTTGAACGCAGATCATGTGAGCTATGGCGCAGCTGTTCAATTCGGGTTTGCCCAAGATGCTCGAGCTGATCAACCGCATTTTGCAAATTGGCTGCCTGTTCTACCGCTGCGGTTTGTTTGAGTTTATTATAATAGGTAACACTTCCTCTGATAGAATCAGAATAAGCTCCAAAAATTTTACGATTAACCTTTAAAACAGACTGCTGCTCAAAGTCTAAATTGCTTTCAATGAACTGCTGGGTCTGATCGAGCAGAATTTTAAATAAAAGCTCAAATTCAATAATCAGCTCATGCAGATCATAACCTGACTGCCACCTGTGTAGGCCGTGTTCATTGGCCACCTGGATCAGATCATTTTCACTGGGCTCATCAAGCAAATCTTTCTCGATGATGTTTAATAAAAGCGGAACCTGGTCATTGAATTCTTCCCTTGAATAACTTGCTTTACTGTTCAGATTTTCATCCTGTTCACAAACCTGACGCCAGTAGTTTAAAATGCTCTCTCGTTTGGAGCGAAGAAAGCCAACCAAAGCTAAAACCTGCTCACTTTTTGAATTTTCTGCCATATTTTAATTTTAAAAGCTTATCCCCCATTGCGTCAACAATTCATAATCTTCAAACTTGCATCGCTGACCCAATATCTGTAAAATATTTATTTGATCAAAAATTTCATACCAACAGTGACTTTTATGAAAAAATGCTGCAAAAGTACTAATTTCGGCCCTGACGGCTTTCAACGGCCAAGATCTGTGAAAATAATCTGATTGAATGAAGCTTGACAAAATAATTTATATCGTTGACGATGATGAGGATGACAGACTTCTTTTAAAAGAGTCTATTACAAGTGTCATCCCCGACGCAACGATCCGGGAGGCTTGTGACGGCGCTGATTTTGTCGATCAGATTACAATGGGTGTAAATTCGGGTCAGATTGTTGTGCTCATGGATATGAACATGCCCAGAATGAATGGTCTGGAAGCACTTACGATACTTAAATCTATTCCGGATCTGGCCCACATCCCTGTTATATTGATATCGACGGCCTCAGACCGCGAGCAGGTCAAAAATGCCTATGATAATGGGATAAATGCTTACGTTAAAAAGCCATTCAAAATAAGTGAATATGAGGATATTGCCAAGGCGGTCGCCGTTTGTTTTTTAAATGACTATCCGGCGTTTGATAATCCGGTTGCAGCTGGTAGTCTTTCTGCAAAAACAATTTTAGTGATTGATGACAATGCTGATCAAAGTAATCTGATCAATCTGGCTTTAAAAAATTGTCTGCCAAATGCACAAATATTAAGTGCAGCCGATCAGTCAACGGCTCTGGATCTGATTTCTTCAAGATGGCTACAATACAGCAAGCCTCCGGATATGATTCTTCTAGACCTGTATCTTCCGGAAAGGGCAAATGGTTTGGCTCTTCTGAAAATTATCAAGGATTTTTTGATACTAAAAAATCTGATGACTATCCCGGTGATCGTATTGAGCCATTCGAGTGATGCTGATGATGTCAGGGATTGCTACCGGTACCAGGCAAATGCCTTTATGAGCAAAAATAAGGACTTAACGATGTGGTTTTCATTTTTTTCCTTAATCTGTCATTTCTGGATGAATACCATTATTACCCATAATAAGGCCTAGAAACATCGGTTTAACAGCTTGTTCAATTTAATAACGAGCTGGATAATGCCTTTTGCCCGGAAGTAAAACAGTGCTGGTATCGGTAATTAATATGCAGTAATACCAAATTAAATATTGCAATTAATCTGATTTTAGTTAACTTTATTCTGATATAGAATAATAATTCCAAATTAAAGTATAAATCTAATTTATCCTTGAAATTATTAATTTATATTCATAACTAAACCCGGCACCCGCTAAACAACTTAAAGGCATGGTAGATTACGATCAGCTTTCTGACGATGCATTGACCGATTTGTTAAAAACGGGTGAACAGGCCGCGTTCGAAGCAATCTACAATAGGTATTGGGACAAATTGTTCTATACCGCCCACCGCATAGTTAAATCTTCACAAATCGCGGAAGAGATTACTCAGGATGTTTTTTTATTGTTATGGACTAAAAAAGAAACCTTAAATATCGCCAGTCTCGGGCAATATCTGGCGGCCATGCTCAGGTATGAGGTTTACCGGTCGCTTTCGAAAATGAAAAAACAACAGGTCTACGAAAGCGAAGTGCGATATACAACCACGCCTTTTATTTCCATTGAAAAAGATATTGAAAATAAACTGTTACTGGAGATCATAACAACGCTGACCAACCAGCTTTCAGAAAAATGCAGGCTTGTCTTTCAATACAATAAACTTGAAGACCGCTCTTTGGCAGACATTTGTCAGGAGCTTCAAATCTCACCAAAAACCGCAGAGGCGCATCTTACAAAAGCATTGAAAGTAGTGCGCGCAAGTCTGAGCGATCCAATAAATTTTATTTTACAGATCTTCATTTTGGCCCAACTCTGAACTGCAATTTTCAATAATTAAAAAATTTTTCACTTCAACTAAGGGGTTTTACTTACTTCTATACTCTACGCTTAACAGAGGATCAATCCCAGGTAAGCATGAATCAGGAGTATCTAAAAATATTGGCACAAAAGTTTCTGGATGGAACCGCCAGCCAGGAGGAAAAACAGCTCCTGCACAGCTGGTATGACAGCATCACTTCCTCAGATCAGGCCGAACAGGTTTTTTCTGACAGCTATAAGACTCCTGAACAGTTAAAGCAAAACATTTTTGGCAAGTTAAAAGAGCGCATATCCAAAAACGAGATTCAGCAACCTGTGGTCCAGCGCAGTGTATTCAGAAGACCCCTGCTTTGGGCAGTTTCTGCGGCAGCCGTTTTAATTCTCATGCTGATTTTTCTGAGAAAAAAGCCCGACCTGGAAGATTCCATGCAGCTCGTACATGCCCCCTTTGGCCAGACGATCTCTATCCAACTATCGGATGGGTCCAAACTATGGCTTAATTCAGGATCAACTGTCAGGTTCGCAAAAACATTTCCACCGAATCTTCGGGAGATCCATCTGCTCAATGGCCAGGCATTTTTTGATGTGGTACATGAATCCAAACGGCCATTTGTGGTCAGAACAAAAAAGCTGGATGTGACTGTGCTGGGTACTTCGTTTGATGTGAAAGCTTATGATAACGATCAGCAGTCGAAGGTTACCGTAAAATCCGGAAAAGTAGGTGTGACTTTGCATAATCAACCCGGAAAACCTGCCATCATGCTACTTCCTGACAAACAGATTGTGGTTCAGCATGAAAAATTAGAAATCAAAATCAATGAAATAAGTCCACCGGCCATTGCGCCCTGGAAAGATAACCGCACGGTGCTGGAAGATGAGCTGCTTTCAGAAGTTTTCCGCGCGCTGGAAAGAAAATACAACCAGCACATCGTCGTTGAAAATCAAGTACTTGCACAAGAAAAAATATCGCTTACGCTGGACAATCAGCCCTTACCCGATGTGCTGAAAGTGCTGAGCTTTTCAAAGAAATTTAACTATTCACAACTAAACGACAGCACCATTGTAATCAGATAGACAGCAAAAGATCAGGCAGGTTTTCAAGGAAGATACTGCTCATAAAAAAACCGGGAACACGGCAAATGTCCCCGGAATAAATAGCCTCTTCTGCTGTGCAATGCTTCGAACCATCAACAGTCAGAAAGGGTAACGTTTAAGCGTTTAACCATTAAACATCAGACAAATATGGTGAATTATTACCGTAAGGGACTCCCCTTATTGAAAAAATGTATGCGCATTTCTACGCTAATTTTAGGCATTAACCTATTGACTGCGGCATTACTGGCGGCCAGTCCCAGTGAAGCCCAGCACGTGCATATGGATGTACGTCAGACAAGGGTCAAAAATGTGCTCCGCCAGATAGAGCAGCAAACCCATGTTACCTTTGCATTTGATGAAAAACTGATCCGAAACACGCCCCAGATCACGCTTTATGCCGTCGGACTGCCGCTGGATGATATATTGAAGCTCATTGAAAAGCAAACTTCACTGGAATTCAAGCAAGTTGGCAACATGATCGGTATCACCCAGAAGACCAAAGCTGAAATGATTCAGCAGGCCAAAGACCTTTCCTCTCAGGTTAACCTCAGGCTGGTAAAAGGCAGGGTCACGGATGAAAAGGGAGAATCGCTGCCTTCGGTGGCCATCCGTTTGAAAGGCTCCAACGAAGGTACCATGACTGATGTGGATGGTAATTACCAGATCAATGTCCCGGGCGACGAGTCGATCCTTATTTTCAGCTTCATAGGTTTTATGGGCCAGGAAGTAATGGTCGGATCACGTGGTGTTGTCGATATTGTTTTGAAACCTGACGTTTCCACACTGTCAGAACTGGTCGTGACGGGTTACAGCTCACAGCGAAAAAAAGATTTGATCGGCGCAGTTTCCGTCGTTGATGTAGAGCAGCTGAACCAGACGCCAAGCGGAACAGTGACAAGTCAGCTTCAGGGGCGCGCCTCGGGGGTAACCATTCTAGGTTCCGGCCAGCCTGGCGAATCTCCTCAAATCAGGATCCGCGGAATTAACACTTTTGGAAACAATGCGCCTTTGTATGTGGTCGATGGCGTTCCGACAACATCCATTTCGGATTTAAACCCAAATGACATTGGCTCGATGCAGGTTCTCAAAGATGCAGGTTCTGCATCAATCTATGGCTCGCGGGCGGCAAATGGCGTGATCATCATTACAACCAAAAAAGGAAAAGATAAAGTCAAGGTAAATTATACGGCATATTACGGCATGCAAACCCCTCCGGGTGGTAATGTCTGGAATACGCTTTCGCCTCAGGAACAAGCCCAGCTTAAATTTAACGTGCAAAAAAATTCAGGTCTGGCTGTGGGTGATGACCAGTATGGTTATGGCGCTACGCCCGTACTGCCTGACTACATCCTGCCGACTGGCGCCAAGGAAGGCGATCCGGCCACAGACCCGTCACTTTATTATGTCAATCCCAACTACACCTCGGTTGATGATTTTAATACTTTCAACCAGATTGTAAAAGCCAATAAAGCAGGGACCGACTGGTTTCACGAGATCTTTAAAAAAGCGCCCTCTACAAGTCATAATATTTCACTGAGTGGCGGAAGTGATCAGGGAAATTACCTTTTCTCTTTGAATTATTTCAATCAGCAGGGCGCCCTTACCAACACCTACCTTAAACGGTATACGATCCGCTCGAATAGTCAGTATAATATCGGCAAACACATCAGAGTGGGTGAAAACCTGGCCTACTCGATCAGTGATAACCCAAGAAGTACTTTATCGGATGGAGGTTCAGCCATCGGGTTTTCATTTAGAATGCAGCCCATCGTTCCGGTTCATGACATTATGGGAAACTATGCGGGCAGCCGTGCTTCCGGCATGGGTGATGCTTTTAATCCGGTTGCGATGCGTGAACGTACACGCTATAACAAAGGATTAAGCAACAGACTTTTTGGAAATGTTTTCGCAGAATTCGACCTTTTTAAATACTTTACTTTCCGTTCCAGTTTTGGGGGCGAGAATTATTCGGGAAGATCACAAAACTTTGATTTTCCAACCTACGAAAACAAAGAAAACAGCAATACTAACACGTACACCGAAGAAGCCTACTCAGGCTACAACTGGACCTGGTCTAATCTTGTGACTTTTCACAAAACCATGGGCAAACATGAGCTGACAGTCGTTGCAGGTACTGAAAGTTATGATAGCAAAGGCTATGATGTGGGTGGCAGCACGCAGGGCTATTTCTCTTTCGACCCAAATTATATGAACCTTTCAACAGGTTCGGGTACGAGAAGTAACAAAAGCAGCCGCTCGGGTGATGCGCTCTACTCGCTTTTGAGCCGGGTGGATTATATCTATGCTGATAAATATCTGTTCGGTGCTGTTATCCGCCGGGACGGATCCTCAAAGTTCATTAACAAAAGATATGGCACGTTTCCGGCTGTCAGCGCAGGATGGCGGATTTCCCAGGAAAATTTTATGAAAGGAATCAGCTGGCTGGATGATCTGAAATTGCGCGTCAACTATGGTGTGATGGGAAACCAGATCAACGTAGGATCTGCAAATGCGTTTACAACCTACGGCTCCAACCGCCGCAGTTCCTATTATGATCTTAACGGGACTGGTGGTTCGGGTGCTCTGGAAGGTTTTGAAAAATCACAGATCGGAAATCCGGATGCTGTCTGGGAGAAAAATGTAAGTACCAACATTGGTGTTGACGCAACTTTCTTTAAAGGAAAACTTGACATCATTGCTGATTATTACATCAAGGAAGTGAAAGATCTTCTTTTCAACCCATCTTTGATAGGAACTGCCGGAGGAGGAACAGTTCCATTTGTCAACATTGGTCAAATGAAAAACAAGGGAATTGATCTCCAGGTCAATTCAAGATTTGATCTGGCCAAAGACCTGAAACTGAATGCAACGCTGACCTTTACAACCTACAATAATAAAATTTTAAAAGTCACCAACAGCGCCAATTACTTTGATCTGGAAGGCCGTGGATTTGACGGGGCTTCAATCGTTAGAAACCAGGTTGGAAACTCGATTGGCCAGTTTTTCGGATATAAGATTGCCGGGTTCTGGAACTCGCAGGAAGAGATCGATCAGGCCAATGCGACTGCTGTCAAACAAACCGGAAACCCGGATGCGGTTTATCAGGAAGGAGCTGCCCTGGGCCGCTTCCGGTATGCGAACACCAATGGTGATGGCTTGATTTCTTCTGCCGACAGAACCATGCTGGGTAATCCGAATCCCGATTTTAGTTACGGTTTAAATCTTGCATTTAATTACAAAAACTTTGATTTCAGCATGTTCCTTTATGGCGTTCAGGGTAATGAAGTATGGAACCAGACACTTTGGTGGACCGATTTTAACTCTTCACGCTCAGGAGCAAAAAGTAAAACTGCCTTATACAATTCATGGACGCCGGAAAATCATAATGCGAAGGCGCCTATCCAGGAAAATGCCAGCTCATTCAGCACGATCAACGTTCCCAACTCTTATTTTATCGAGGACGGTTCTTATCTGCGTGCAAAAAACGTACAGATCGGCTACACATTTGCTCCGGGACTGTTAAAAAAGATCAAGGTGCAGCAGCTGCGTCTTTATTTACAGGCGACCAATTTATTTACCATCACAGGTTACTCCGGACTTGACCCTGAAATCAGCAGAAACAGCGATAACAGCCAGACTGTGATTGGTCTGGACGAAGGTTCTTACCCTTCCTCACGCCAGTATACAGTGGGTATCAATCTAACTTTTTAATTTGAACAGCGCGACAGATATGAAAAAGATATTCAACTATATAGCCACGCTTTGTTTGATCGTTTCACTGCTTTTCTTGCAGGCCTGCCAGGATGATTTTCTGGACAAGCCCGTTCAGGGAGCTTTGGGCGATGATGTTTTGGCAAACGCAAAAGGACTTGATGCGCTGCTCACCGGTGCATATGCCGCTCTGGACGGTCAGGGCGATTTCACCGGTGGCAACGGCTGGGAATCGGCTCCGGACAACTGGATCTATGGCGCAGTGGCTGCTGGTGATGCGCACAAAGGAAGTGACGGTGGCGATCAGACGCCTATTGCTGCGATTGCAACCTTCACCTCGGGTGCCGACAATGGTTTTTTTAATACCAAATGGAAAGCTTTGTATGAAGGTGTTACCCGGGCGAACACGGTTTTAAGGGTTTTGACGCTTGTAAAAGATCTGCCCGAATCAGAAAAAGCGCCGATTGAAGCACAGGCACGGTTTCTTCGTGGACATTATTATTTTGAACTGAAAAAAATGTGGAACATGGTTCCCTGGATCGATGAGAAAACGACAGACTTCAATCAGCCTAATGATGTTGACATCTGGCCTATGATTGAGACAGATCTGAAATTTGCCTATGAGAATCTGCCCGCTACACAATCGCAGGTTGGCCGGGTTAATAAGTGGGCCGCTGGCGCATACCTTGGCAAAACGTATCTGTACCAAAAGAAATTTGCCGAGGCTATTCCCGTTTTTACAGATGTGATTTCAAGTGGTGTGACTTCAAACGGATTGAAATACAGCCTGGTAGATTTTAAGGATAATTTTGATGCGGCGACCAAGAACAATGCAGAATCTGTATTTGCCATTCAAATGGTAGCAAACGATGGCACCCTGGATATTACCAATGCCAATGGTGGCGGTATGCTGAATTTCCCTTATGGAACCGGAGCCCCTTTCAGCTGCTGCGGATTTTATCAGCCATCACAAGCGCTGGTAAATTCCTACCGCACAGATGCTAACGGGCTTCCACTATTGGATGACCCCAACAGCAGCCCTGTAAAAAATGATATGGGCCTTACCTCTTCTGCACCTTTCACGCCTGACGCAGGAACACTTGATCCGCGTCTGGACTGGACTGTTGGCCGAAGGGACATTCCTTATCATGACTGGGGACTTTTTCCAGGAATGGACTGGGTCAGAGACCAGGCTTACGCGGGACCTTACGCGCCTAAAAAGAATATTCACAGACAGAAAAATCAGGATATTTATGCAGATCTAAGCTCGTGGGCACCAGGCAATGCGATTAATGTGCTGGTGATCCGTTTTGCAGATGTCTTACTGATGGCAGCCGAAGCCGAAACAAACGCAGGAAGCCTTCAAAAGGCAGAGGATTATGTCAATCTGGTAAGGGCAAGAGCGGCAAAACCATCAGGCTGGCTTTACCAATATTTGGACGAAGCTGATCCAATGGCAGGATTTTCGGACAAACCCGCAGCAAATTATTCCATCAAAACATATCCGGCTGGCAAATTTACGGCCAGCGGCAAGGACTATGCTTTGAAAGCGATTTATTTTGAAAGAGGCATCGAGCTGGCCATGGAAGGCCACCGCTTCTTTGATCTGGTACGCTGGGGAATAGCCGATCAGAAATTAAATGGTTTTTTCTCTTACGAATCTAAAATCACCACCGATTTAAACGGGGCCAGATTTACCAATAGTAAAAACGTCTACTACCCTATTCCTCAATACCAGATCGATATGAGTGTTGTTGGTGGCGTAGCCAAGCTGAAACAGAATCCGGGATATAACTAACCGGTTTTCATTTACAAAAACATGGCCTGCAAAATCGTTTTGCAGGCCATGTTTTTATCTGCCGTTCTATTCAAACCTTTAATTACTTTCAAATTTTAGATTATGTCAGATTCTGGTTTGGTCTAAACCCTTTTAATATCAGACTATTGTGTACCAATGATTAGATACAAAAATTACAAATAAATACACGTAGCTCATGAAGACCAATACCAGGTAAGTTTTCAGAATCAGCGGGCGCAAATGCCGCCAGTTCATAATCAAAAGAGTTATCGTTACCACCGCGAAAAGTGCAAAGCCAGACATACCGGCTATCCATAAAAAACGCGCACCATCCATGGGCAGACCAGCCTTCATTCGCTCAACAAGCTGCAATCCGGTGGTGACTACGACCAAAATACAAAGGGCAGCCACTGCCGGTGAAAGTCTGAGCAATAGTAATGGCAATGGCCATTTTTTCCAGTAAAAAAGGACTAAACTGACTAATCCGAAAACAATGCTGCTCAATAAAAATATTACGCTACCTGCAAATAAAACCAATGGAGCCCAGGCCTGAAAGGCTGAAACCCGCGTGAAATAAAGTGTTTGATCGACAAAAACGGGTTCATTCTCATTATTTCGAAGCAGTGCTGCATGGGCAAAATACGCGTTATCATTTTTGAATTGCAAGGATGAGCTGCCGGCCTGAGAAAAATGCATCACTCCACCCAGCAGCATATGCAAATTCAAGTGCCCGCCGGCCGCATCAAGGCGGAAGGTATTCTGAATTGCTTCAAGAAAACCAGTATACAGCTGGCCGGGATTTGAAAGACGGTAATAGCCGGCGTAGGGTTTTATTTCGCGTGCTGAAACTGGATATGACCTGGATGGAATTGATTTGGGCAAGTGCTGTATTAAAAAGGACCGGATCAATGCATCAGCATAACCATAAAATTCTTCATTATGGGTATTTATACTAAAAGCATAACCAACGCCAGCGTGACGGTCGTATAAAAAAGCAGACAAGAAACCGCCGATCGCTCCGCGGTGCCCTCTGAAAATATGCCCGTCGAAGACATATCCTTCATTTCCCGAACCATAGGTATTTTTCAAGCCTGCTTTTGCCGAAAGGTAGCTGTCCGGAGTTTCGGATTGTTCAAGAATCCGGGCCGACAGAAACTGACCCGAGCCGGTCTTCCATTCGTTCAGATATGCTTTTAACGCATGAGCGAAATCATCAGCCGATGCATTCAAAGATCCATATCCGGCATTATATTGGGGTTGGTGTGCAACGGGCTGATAACTTCCTTCCCGCCATACATATCCCTGGGCATACATACCGGAAGCCTTTCCTGCCAGATCCACATTTGCATCCTGCATGCCCAGCGGCGTAAAAATATTGTCCCGTAAATAACCATCAAGTGTTTGCCCTGATAATTTTTCAATCAGATAAGCAAGGATGGCGTAGTTAACACCGGAATAACTATGCCGCTGGCCGGGTTTCCACCGGCAGATCATGAATTTTTCAAAAATCATAATGCCCGTAATCCCTGGAAATGTTCTTTCGGAAAAATTATATTCCTCAAAAGGTGATTTATCAGCAAAGCCGGTGCTGTGTTCCAAAAGCTGCTCCACGGTTACAGGCGCAACAGACTCCCAGGAATTTTGAAATGGAATCTCGGGAGCAATATCTTTTAAACGGCTTTGCAGGGTGACTTTTCCGTTACTTATCAATTTAAGCATTCCGAGTGCGACAAATTGTTTGGTGATCGATGCCTGTCTGAAAAGATGATGGGCGGAAACAGGCTCGCGTTTCTTCACATTCGCGTAATGGATACCTCCGCAGTACAAGACCGAATCACGGGTGACGACCGAGAGCATCATGCCGGCAATATGCTGTTTTTGCATTTCTGAATTTAGCCGGGTGATTAGCTCCTGAACAGTATGCGGCACCGGATTCTGCTGCCCTTTACAAGATAACGAGCCCATAAAATATATAAGGGCAAACAAGAGAGTAAATGATTTGTAGTTGAGACTAAGCATACGAATTGTTGGATTTTGTATGCTCAAAGGTTGCTCAACACATTTTACGATGCGTTCGGATGTATCCGATCGAACACCTTTTAGTCCTTCTTTTGCAGATTATTGCCCTCCGCCTTCACAAATTCAGTAGGCGACAAGCCCATCCGTTTTTTGAATGTTGTATTAAAAGTCGTTTTGGAATTAAATCCTGACTCATACGCTACCCCCAGAATATTTAACCTTTCAAATGCGCCGGACAGCAGAAGTCGTTTGGACTCTTCGATGCGGTACCGGTTTACGAATGAAAAAAAGTTTTCCTTGTACGCTTCGTTGATCAGATAGGAAAGCTCGTGCACCGAAATCCCGATATGTTCTGCCAGCAAAGGCAGAGAAAGTGTAGAATCCAGGTAGGGCTTTTTGGTATCCATCAAATTTTCAAGCCGGTTTTTGAGATCTTCGAGCTCATCTGCATTTACTCGTTGTTGTCTGACTGGTCTTTCAGGTGTTTCCAGAATCAGTGATTGTATTTCCATACGACTGGCTTTTGAAAACGAATAAACTTCTCCCTGTCTGAGGGCAAAGAAAGACAAAAAGTAAGCCGATAGAAGATAAAGCCAGGGCGTGATCTCACGTAGAACGGGAATTTCGAAAAGCGCCAGATTTAACCAAAGAAAAATCACACCGGCCAAAACCCACAGAAAATTTTGCAGCCATTGCAGATCTACGGCCCCGGTTGATGAAACCACCTTGCGGATGTTGCGGCGGTGCGCCTTTAATTTCAAAAAGCTTAATGTCCAGTAAACAACGGTCTGCACCGGTAGTGTCAAAAAGAAAATTTTAAAGACCACATAAGCAGCCCACGGAGCGATCTGCATATTTTGGCCGGTCATCATGTGCGGCATCATAAAAAGCAGAAAAATCACAAAAGGCAACAAGTGTAAAAGTTCAAGGAATTTAAACCGTTTTGCAGGTGTAACGAAACTGACAATACTGAGATATAAAGCAGGCGCCGAAATAAAACGTGTCACTTCTGCCATGTCCATAAGCACCCGCTGCGAATTTTGTAAACCAAGTGTGTGAAGGAAAATTTCGAGCATGGCACAGCCCAAGGTCGCGGCAAAAACCGCTAACCAGCGGTTGGCAGTTAAGTTTTTGTGTCCGGGTGGTTCGATCAGTAAAAAGGCCAGCAAGAATACTGCACCGCAAGTCATACCAATCAATAACGGATTGTTCATTTTAAGAATTTGCGAGACTGGTTTTTATGTGATAGTTGGATATGAGCAGGTTTTCTGCATTGATTATTTAATAAAGATGCTTTGTTTATGTAGAAGAAATGGCAGGTCTGTTCAAGGTTGATCTTTGTCTTACTAAAACCATAATTTGCATTTTTTGTTTTTTTACTTACAAACCACAAAGGATGTCCAGTCATCTTTAAACCATTTTAAATTGGCGGGATCAGGGATGGAATTCACACAAATGGTTTTTAAATTATCGTTGTAGGTGCTGCCGAAAGAACTGAGTTTTACAAGATTTCTTAAATCAAGTGATGCCAGATTAGCTGATTCAAAAACAAATATACTTTGCAACATCGTGTTACGGCTAAGATCTAAACTTTTAAAGGCCGACAGTCGAATTGAAAGTTGATCAAGGTTTAAATTTGCTGATAGATCCAGCGTTGGAGCAGTAACCCTGTAACAATCTAAAACTTTCAAAGCACGCAAAGGTTTAAGATCAAAACTAGTCAGGTTAGAGCCAAGGGCAAGCGACTCAAGTTTGGGAAAATCGTTAAAATTAACTGTGGTGATTTTTGATTCAGCAATATTGAGTTGCTCAAGACTTTCAGGCGCTTTAAGTTTTAAAGCGGAAATGCCCGTAGCACCGCAGTTGAGAACCTTCAACCCGGCCAGCATTCGCATATCCAGATCATTGACTCCGGTGGCTGGAAAAGAAACGGTATGAAGATTCAAGTTCTTACTAAGATCGAGCGAGGAGAGGTTTTCTGTAAAACCACAATACAATATCTCTAATGCTGTATTTGCGGATAGATCAAGCGCTTTTAGATTAGGATTGTCGCCACAGCGAAGTTCCCGCAATGCAGGATTTTGGCTCAGATCAATCCCAGAAATCAGATTGGATGAACAATTTAAATAAGTCAGTGCACGGCAGTTCTTAATGTTCAGAAAAGTCAAAGAACGCCCTTCTTGCTCTGCATCAATAGTGATGCAGCTCAAATACTGAAGTTTGGTATTTTTACTTAAATCCAAAGAATCAAGTTTGAGATCGAAAATCACCAACGACCTCAGATTCTCAAAATGCTCAATTCCTTTAAGGCTCTTTATACTGTAAATATGGTTTAAATTAAGACTGTCAATTTTTTGAATATCAGAATACCGCATTGAACCATTAAGGTGCAGATCAGCACCTATATCATACAAATATTGCTCAAACTGCGGATCAACCGGGAAAGTTTTTTCGTCAGGCGTTATGACTGCGTTCTCTTTCTTACAGCTCTGTAACAGAAGAACAATGACACAAAGGGCTATCAGGTTTTTTAGTATCATGTGGCTTCTGATTTTTAATGAACAATATAAGCAAAACTTTCTTCAACTGCATACTCTCTTCCGGCAAAATATCCAGTTCTGGTCAATTTTTTACAATTAATGTAATTTGAAGCAGGCCACCAGGAGCAGTCAGTTCATACTCCTCATTGGCACCTGGGCATCTGGTTTTTAGATTACCTGAAATCGTATAATTCCAGATTTTTTCATCAGTACTTACAATCCAGGTACTATCTGAATCACAAGCTGATCCATATGTGGGCTTACCATTTGTATCGGTTTTATTAATAACAAAAAAGCCGTTACCAGCATATCTGGCTTGCAGATTTTCAATGGCAAGGTAGGTTGATCCGTCACACCCACAATCCGCATCCGCTTCAACTTTACTTTTTTACAGGAGAAAGCAAAAATTAAAAGAAAATAAAAAGATGCCCTGATAAAAAGTCTCATAGCTAATGTGGTCTAAATGATTTAAAACCAAGACCCGCTGATGTGAAAATAGTTGGAATTCTTATAAATATTTAAATTGTCCGTATTCAACAGCATATGCTATTTTCCTGAAAAGAGCATTTTAACATAAGCCTGGAATTTTCACTTAAAAAACCATTTGCTGCGCACCTGAACTTCAAATGAGCCTTACAGGTAAAATATTTGAGCCGTACAAGAAAGTGCCAGGCGCTCTCAAGCTCGATCTTTGTGGTATGAAAAATATCACAAAAATTCAACTCGGACACAATGGCCCGCTTGTATCAAAACTTGGTTTGGGCTGCATGCGTATGTCTTCGATCTGGGGCGGTGCTACACCTGACGAAACAGAAAGTATTGCCACGATTCACAAAGCGCTGGATTGCGGTATTAATTTATTGAATACCGGAGATTTTTACGGCGCCGGACATAATGAAATGCTGATAGGCAAAGCAATTAAAGGAAGGCGGGATGATGCCTTCATCAGCGTGAAATTCGGCGCCATTTTTCACAACGGTCAGCCGCTGGGAATGGATCTGCGACCGGTTGCCATCAAGAATTTTATAAACTACTCTCTGACCCGTCTGGGTATAGAAACCATTGACCTTTATCAGCCCAGCCGGATGGATGGCAGTGTGCCGGTGGAAGATATCATCGGAACGGTTGCTGATCTGATAAAGGAAGGTAAAGTGCGCTATATCGGTGTATCTGAAATTACGGCTGAACAGCTTCGTAAAGCCCACAGCATATACCCGGTAAGCGCACTGGAAATCGGCTATTCGCTCGCTGACCGTCAAATAGAGACTGAACTGCTGCCGGCAGCCAGGCAGTTAGGTATCAGCGTGGTGGCCTTTGCCAATACCGCCGAGGGCCTGTTGACAGGTGATATGAAGGCTCCAATCACAGAAAACGATTACCGAAGCCACTTCTCCCGGTTTCAAGGTGGAAATCTTACTAAAAACCTGATAAAAGTAGAAGTCTTAAAACAGATCGCCAGAGAAAAAGGTTATAGTCCGACGCAGATTGCAATTGCCTGGGTCAAACAGCAGGGCGATTATATCATGCCACTTGTCAGCATGAGCCGCAGGTCTCGTTTGCCCGAAAACATTGAAGCGATGGATATTGTATTTACTGCGGAAGAAATAAACACTTTAAACACTACTTTTGCAATAGGCACTATACTTGGCAGTACCTACTTAGAACGATAAATGACCAGTCCAGCAGAGATACTTCCCGGGGTAATTTTCTATTCATATCTTTCCACTGAGCGGAAAGAAAAAGTATGCTTGTGGAACCACCACACGCTGATCATGCAGGTTTCAGGCCAGTTAATCATGGAAACCTCCGGGCAAAGTCTATCGATGGGCAAAGGAGAATTACTGCTGATTGGCAAAAATCAGTTGGGTACGCTCACCAAAACACCCGCGGCGGAAGGGCATTATGAAACAATTGTTATATCACTTCAGGAGCAGCTGCTGCGCAGGATCGTGTTGGAAGAAAAACTTGAAGCCGACCAGAAATACATTGGCCGGCCCAATATGCTGATTCCGTTAAACGAATTCATTCAGGGATATTTCCAATCGATTGTTCCTTATGCACGCAGCTCAGGAGCGGCTATGACAGATGAAATGGGCATTCTGAAAGTGAAAGAATGTGTCAAATTACTGCTTATTGCCGTTCCTGAACTTCGCAGCTTTTTATTCGATTTTTCAGCGCCTTTCAAGATTGATCTTGAAAAGTTCATGCTCAGTAACTTTCAGTTTAATATTCCTGTTGAAAAATTTGCGCAGCTTACAGGCCGCAGCCTGGCAGCTTTTAAACGCGATTTTGAAAAGACATTCGGTACTTCGCCCCGGCACTGGCTGCAAGACAAACGGCTGACTGAGGCGAAACACCTGATCGAAACCAAACACCAAAAACCCTCGGCCATTTACCTGGACCTGGGCTTTGAAAGTCTTTCCCACTTCTCCTATTCGTTCAAGAAAAAGTTTGGTATGCCGCCAACAGCAATGAATTATCCGGTTATCACAAAATAATTATTCGGATTTTATACCAACCTGGCCGTCAGAATTATAAGTGATTCCCTTTTAATTTGGGGGCCGTATTGAAGAGATAACAATCCAGCGTCCATAAATTTTAAGCCGTCACTTTTGTCTTTGTCAATTATCCGGATCTTCTTCATAACTATTACATTCAGATTGACGAAGGAATTTACTTCCCGTTATTTTAATACGAATCAACGTTTTTGATAACTACCACAATTTAGTCCCGTACAAAACTTTAATCTCTATTCGGTTATCTCTAAATTCTTTGAATTTCACAGGGTCCAGCAGATCCAGCTTCACTCCGTCACAGAAGTATTGGTGTATATTCGTAGAACTTGAAACACCACTCTGCACTTCAATGACCTGACTGTCATTGTATTGATATAAAACAATCCCATTTATTAGTGGCCCTCCATAAAATTCTTTATACAGCTTATTAAGCCATCTCAAATTATTGACCGGATCTGACACGCCGCATACAACGTCTTTTTCTGGTTCTTCTACCGGATCTTCGCTTTTGCAATTTGTTAATACAAACAAAACCAGTATTAAGAAAAAGGCTGATTTAATTTTAAGTAAAACGTTCATCATCAAGGAAGTTTGGTTTTTCAAAGGACACATTTCGATGGGTAATGGTTGTACTTAAAGAACAATTAATTACATTTTTACTGAAAACTTAAAGTCAATATTGCCAAAACGCGAGGTATCTCGCAGGCCGACAAACCTGGTAGCCCCTAAGATTAAGCTGGTGCCTGTACGGTGCACCAGGATAAAAAACGGAAAAAAATATGAATGTGATACGACTGGCCCCGGCCTAGCGACCGATACACTGCATCTTCGAAGGTGTTATTGATTTTTAAAAATAAACCGCTCTATAACCGCTTCACTACCCTTAGAACCCACAGCAACAATCCCTGCCCGCACGGCCCTGTCCCAGGGTGGCAGGTAAGAGATGTCTGGTTTACCAATTTGCAAAGGCATAAAATCAGAACCGTTCAGACTATACTGAAAATGGATATCGGTACTTTTTTTAACGCTCATTTTTAAATGAACACTCTTGCCATCTGAGACGGCTGCAAATTTCCCCAGAACATTCCTTGCGCCTTCTTTGACCAGCGTAACCAGGATACTATCCCGGGTTGCCGAAGCATAGATCAAATTTTTATCGTCTCCAATTAAAGCCACTCCGCTTGCTGCACCAACAGAAGGAATCATTTGAACGGTCGCCTCATAATTCGGAGTGTCAATTTTTTGGGCCAGAAAAGTTTCCTTATCATCTTTAAGCCGTATGGCAATTTTGCCGTCTTTCAGCTCCATGACTGGTTTATTAAATACCGACCAGTTCCATCGCAAATCGAGTTTATCCTTGTCAAAATTATCGGTGACAGAATAATCTGCTTTAATAGTCTTGGAAGAAATATATTCATCTGTGAAAACAAGCCAGTTATCATCTGTAAATTCAAATTTGCGGATCAGCGCCTGACGGCCGGTATACTTGTTTGTTGACTTCTCATAAGCGTGGTACATAAAGTAGTTTTCCCCCTTGTACTTAACCGCTGTTCCGTGCCCGGGGCACATCCAGTCACCCTGAGCGCTCATTACCGGATTTTTAGAATATTTCTCCCATGGACCCATTAAATTCTTCGATCGCGCGATGCCTGTTGCGTAGGTACAGCCTGGCCCGCAGCAGCCAGCCGCTGCATAGATCGCATAAAAGTATCCGTTATTTTTAATCACCGAAACGCCTTCCACCAGATTGGCCTCCCAGGGTGTATCGTTTCTGAACAGCTCTTTTTTTTCGCCTGTGAGTGCGGTTCTTTCTTCATTGACCGCCTGTATCCAGATCGGCGTTGGTTGGCCGATGCTGTTTCCATCCTCTTTCCAGATCAAAAACAGCTTGTTATTCTCATCACGTATGGGAAAACCATCAATGGAACCGTCTACCTCACAAACCAGTGGGCCATGGTCTTTAAAAGGACCTTCGGGGCTGTCCGCGCTTGCTACACCCACACATAAATTACCGCCTTTTTTGTGCGCGGTATAGTAAACATAGACCTTGCCATTATCATAATTCAGCTCAGGTGCCCAGTAATAATAATCTGCCCAGGCGGTAAGATCCGGAAAAATAGCTCCTGTCTGCTTCCAGTTTTTCAGATCTTTTGATTTCATGATGGGAAATGCCGGTGCCCAGTTGGAACTCGTTGCTGCGGAGTAATAAGTTTTTCCAACTTTGATCACAGATGGGTCTGCAAAATCGCCGCGGATGACTGCCCGCTGCGCGTTGGCAAAATGAACCACTATAACCAGTAAGGCAACAATCAATTTCTTCATGAATAAATTTTATCGTGTTTTTATAGGTCAAATATAACGAAGCTATTCACCCGAAGGGACAGCCAGCGCCTGCCCTGTTGCGACCGGCTCGCCAAAAACAGGAAAACCATCCGCTGTCCAGCTGAATTTTTGCATTCTGACATTTCTGGCATCGCCACAGCCCTGCCCTGACGCTGAATTTGCATGATAAATAATCCAGTCTTCTTTTCCGTCTCTGGACTTAAAAAAACTGTTATGGCCCGCGCCATATGCATTTGCCGATGCAAGTCCTGTAAAAACGGGCGCATCACTTTTAGTCCAGCTTGCTGCGCTCACCGGATCGCTTCCATCTTTTAGGTTCATCAATCCAAGCGAATACCGGTCGTCTCCGCAGTAGCTGGCAGAATAAACCAGGTGTATTTTCCCGTTTGGACTTATCAGAATTTCAGGGCCTTCATTCACCGCAAATCCGCGTTTTTCCCAGTCGAATTGTGGCGAAGAAATCAGTACCGTTGACCCGGTAAGCGTAAAAGGATCGCTCATTTTTGATATGTACAGATTTTGCGTCAAATCAGTACTCCCGCCGGCAAACGGCCTTCCCGACCAGATCAAATAAAGGCTGTTATTGTGTTGAAAAAGCGTCGCATCGATTGACCAAAGGTCTGCTGGCTGCGTTGAGAGTTTTCCCTTATCAGTCCAGGTGCCCTGCGTAGGATCCGGGTTTTCATTTTCCAGTACCCAAAGTCTGTGCTCGCGGTCATTTCCATCAGAACCAGTATAATAGATATACCACTTTCCATTCACAAAATAAAGCTCCGGTGCCCAGATATCCCTGGAATTGCCACCGGTGGCTGGCGCGCTAAAAACGGTGACAGGTGTCACATCCTTTAATTTACTCATCTTACCGGTTTTCCATATCTGGATCCTGTTACCAAGCGTATGCAAATAATAGTAGGTTGTATCTTTTTGAAAAACATATGGATCAGGCGCAGCATTTAGCAGCGGATTGGTGAAAGTAGCGGTCTGCTGCTCACCCGGACTGGGTAACTGGGTTTGTTTTTTACAAGACGCATCAATAAACAGTAATAATACGCTCCAAAAAATGACCTGCCTTAACAAAGCTTTATATAACATAAATATTATTTAAAAATCACCAAAGATCATTTCAAGTTTAGTACCCCGGATTTTGTGTCAGGTTCGGGTTCAGATCTATATCCGATTGCGGGATCGGGTACCACTCGTTTTTCCCTTTCACAAAATTAGTAAATTCCGGATCTCTTACTGCCAGCTCCGGCCCCAGATCTCCCCAGCGCTGCAAATCTGCAAACCGCCAGGTCTCGCCGGTCAGCTCGGTAATACGTTCGTGTTTGATCTGCGTCAGAAACTGCGCCTGAGTCATACCAGGATTTGTTTGCGACAAGGCCGGTAAGCCGGCACGGGCTCGCACCATATCTACATATGGGTACGCCTGAGCCGTTTGCCCGGTGCCGTTGAGTGCTTCGGCATACATCAATAAAATATCGGCATAACGCAGTAGCCGGTGATTGTTGGGCGATCGGAACCCTTCTTCGGTCCTTCCCGGCTCGCTGTCGTTCAACTGTTTTCTGAACCAGACTGTGCTGCTTTCCCCCCCGGTTGTGCCATAACGGCTGGCAAAAGTTTGTCCGTATATCATCGTAAACTCCGGACCCCGTACATCGGTTGAATCAAAAAGTAACGTTGCAGCAAGCCTTGGATCACGGGCACCCTGGGCAGTATTTTCTTTCTCAAATTCTCCAACCAGCCAGCGGCGGGCAGCGCCGTCAGAAAAACCCACGCCACGCGGTGCATAAAACTGTGCAATCGAAGTACCTGTGTTGTTGATCCTGGTTTCGTCCACATCATCATCGGTACTTTCGTTGGGATTAAAGCGGAATTGTATTTCAAAAACTGATTCGCTGTTGTTCTCAGTCGATGCAGTAAAATTATCCCGGTAGTTCGCCCTCAGCGTGTATAGTCCTTTTCCTTCGCCGGTAATAAACCAGGCCAGCGTGGTGGCTGCCTGTTGATATTTGTTTTGCTGCATATATGTTTTTCCAAGCAAACCCAACGCCGCGCCGCGCGTAGCCCGGCCCAGATCATCACCAGTATAACTCAGCGGCAATAACGGAGCTGCTTCCATAAGATCTTTCTCAACCTGAGCCCATGCTTCGGCATTTGTAGCATTGGAAGGCCGGTCTGTGGCTTCGCTGGGTTGCAGCACAAGCGGTGGACGGCCGAAATACAGGGTCAGATTAAAATAAAACAAACCGCGCAGAAACTTTGCTTCCCCCAAGATACGGTTCTTCAAAGTTTCATCCATGTCAATACCCGGAACATAGGCAATTACCTGATTAGCCCTGAATACGCCAATAAATAAATTTTGCCAGGTCCCTGCCGTCAGACTTTCGTTGAAGTTGGTCTGGTTGAAGCTCATGATATTGTTTAGTGTAATATCACCACCCGAGCCGTAACCTTCATCGGAGCGTAGCATACCGTGAAAGAACAAAAACCGCGAATACAGCGTGGCTGTCCGGTGGAACGTACTGTAAACTGCATTGATGCCTTTCACAGCATCGCTTTCACTTTTCCAAAAGGATGCAATCGTTGGGTTATTGGGATTGGGCTGGTCAAAATCGCGGTTGCAAGCCGTCGTGATCAGCAAAACAAAACAGGTAAGCAAAAATATCTTTTTCATATTGATTCTTTTGTAAGATAAATGAACGCATTTCAGAACCCCAGGTTCAGGCCCACAGAAATGATACGTGAAGATGGATAACTGCCCAGATCCACACCCGGTTCGAGGTTAAAATTCGCTCCTACCACATCCGGATCCAGCCCTGAATATTTGCTGAATGTCAGAAGGTTCTGCGCGCTCACATAAACTCTGGCGTTCACGATGGCTAGTTTATCGGTTACTGTTTTAGGGATAGCATAAGCCAGCTCAACATTTCTTAATCTCAGATAAGAACCGTTTTCAAGCCAGCGGTCTGTATTTGCACGCACGTTTGAGACAATTCCCCGGTCGGCCGAGGCAGGATCCCCGGCCGCTCCTGTGGAATAGGAAACACCAAGGCGTGGAAAATCTGTATCGGTATTCTCCGGGGTCCAGGGGTTGATATCCCTGCGGTAATTGGAATATCCCATTCCGTCAATTTCCCGTTTCACGTCATTATACAGCTTTTGACCAAAAGCCCCGTAAAACTGAATATTCAGTGATATGCCCGACCAGGTTCCGTTCAAAATAAGGCCTGAGGTAAGCTTTGGCCATGGACTTCCGGCAAAAGTCCGGTCGCGGTCATTTATATCGTCATTTGTCCCCTGGTCCACACGGTTTACATACCTGACATCACCTGGTTTTGCATAGGAGGCCTGGGCCTTGTGTGCAACGATCTCCTCATTATTTTGAAAAAGCCCATCGGTTTTAATCAAGTAATATTCTCCGATAGAGCGGCCAACCTGCGAGCGCGTATTGCCCGACTGAATGTAATTTCTCGGCTCGCCTGTTTCTTCATCCACACCAAGATTTCCTAACGCAAGCAGTTTATTTCTAATCAAACTAAAATTCGGGGCCACGCTCCATGTAAACCGGCCGGAAGTCTGGCGGTAGCTTAAGTCAAGCTCAATGCCTTTGTTTTCAATTGAACCGATATTAACCAGTGGATCGCCCTGTAAATTACCGATGTATGCCGGTAGTGGAAGTGACAATAAAACATCTTTGGCCACCGAGCGGAACGCGTCAACAGTGATCGCCAGTTTGTTATTGAAAAGCACCAGATCAGCACCAATATTGGTCGTAGCTTTTTGTTCCCATTTAATATCTTCATACACCAGCCGGGCCTGGGTGGCACCCGGAAACTCAGTCTGGTCGGAGCCGAAAACTGCCCTGGGCGCCTGGTTGAGAAAGCCGGTAAACTGATAATTACTCAGATTCGCCGAACCCAGAATACCATAGGATCCTCTCAGTTTAAGCTCTGAGATAATATCTGATTTGAAAAATTTCTCATTGCTGATTTTCCAGGAAGCCGCCGCAGAAGGAAAATATCCTGTGCGGTGTGCCGGCGAAAACCGTGAGTCCTTATCGGCCCGGAAAGTAAGAGTCAGATAATATTTTTCGTCATAGTTATAATTAAGCCTTCCAAGCGCCGAATTGATAAGCGTCTGCGATCGCGTCCCGGTTGCTGTCATGCCGCCGCTGGCAGAATTGATGGTTGTAAAATAATCCCCGCCATAAATGCCCAGCTGTAATCTTCTCCCGCCCACGCTTTCATTACGGATTGTTTGCTGCGTATAACCAACCACTCCGTTTAACGTATGTTTGCTAAAAGCAAAATTAAAATTTAATGTATGTTCAAAAAGATAACTCAGAAACTGTGATCTGGTCTGCGCCACGCTGCTAAATTCAGGTGACTGGTTCCAGTACCAAAGCCCTTCCTTTCTAATATCATTTACTTTATCAAAGCTTGTCTCCAGCCCCGCGTTGAAACGGTAAGTTACGTTTTTTAATATTTTATAATCCAGATAAGCGTTCCCCAAAACTTTGAAAAAGTTGGATGTCGATTTTGTAATATCGTTGATCGCAACCTGGTTTCTGGCATAAGAGCGCGCATTAAATGAGCCATAACCCCAGCCACCCGGGTTGGACGTACTGGTCAGATCAGCACTTTGCACAGGAATGATCGGCAGACTGGTCCAGATATCGTACCAGGCATTTCCTTCTGCAAATCCTCCCTGAAACGGCGCATTACGCTCGCTGCTTGAAATCATCAGATTTTCCCCGAATGTAAATTTACTACGGGTTGCTTCGGTATTGATCCTGAACGATGCCCGCTGGAAATCGCGCGCTTTAAGTACCCCTTCATCGGCAAAGTATGCGCCTGATATCAGAAATTTGCTATCCTTTCCCCCACCCGATAGACTGATATTGTAATCCTGAATACTGCCTGTCTGAAGCAGCTGATCCGCCCAGTTGGTATTGACTGCTCCGTTATAAGCGGCCACCGCAGGCTGCAATGCGTAACCCGCCGCCTGATAGGCACTTTTATTGGTAGCGACATATTCCTGCGCATTCATCATATCCCAACGTTTGGGAAGTGTTGAAAGGCCAACGCGAACAGAGCCTTCTACTTTCAGCGGGCCTTCCTTGCCCTTTTTTGTGGTTATGATAATTACTCCATTGGCAGCGCGAGATCCGTAAATGGCTGCGGCCGATGCATCTTTCAAAACCTGGATTGTTTCAACATCGTTTGGGTTGACGGTAGTATTGGCATCAGCAAGCATACCATCAATCACATAAAGCGGACTTGCATTTCCAAACAGCGTACTTAACCCGCGTATATTGACCACCGCCTCCTGACCCGGCGCGCCGCCACTGCGTACTGCAACGCCGGGCGTCATACCTTGCAGCGTTTCAGGAACCGAGCGGGCAATCCGCTTATTGACATTCTGCGCATCAACAATACCAGTCGCGCCCGTCAGATCTGACCGCCGGACCGACTGGTAACCGATTACAACAAATTCTTCCAGATTCTGGGCATCCTCTGCCATCTGGATTGTATAAGATGATTGGTCAGTGACAGCAATATCCGAAGGCAGATAGCCAATAAACGATACGCGAAGTGTCTGTCCGTTTTGAGCAGCAATGGTAAATTTACCATCGGCATCGGTAATTGTAGCAGTATTCGTGCCAGTAATAAACACGGTTGCACCCGGCAGTGTTTCCCCGGTGGACGACTGAACGGTGCCGGTAATTTCCCTGGTTTGTGCAAAAACGATCGGCACAAAAAAGAAAAGGAAAAATACGATTCGAATCAGCGTAAAAAAGTAGCGCATAACGGATATAGTAAGATGATAAAGTGAGTAGTTTGATCGTTAGCTGGTTACAGCAGGACCAATTAAAATGGCATCGATTTTATAAAAAATTGTGCCAAACAAATATGAACCTTACTACTGAATGGAATTTTCAGTTTCTGTTCCGGGGGATATATTAGTAGTTTAGTGTCAATGTTCGTTTTTAAAAGGATCATTAAAATACTGCTGATTAATGGCTGATTCATTTTCTATCTGCTCATTTTCGTGTGGAAAATTCGATTCAGGCGTTTTTGACAAGGGTACGTTTTGAGGTATATAATCATGCACCGCTCCGGGTTTGCTATAATCATATGGCCAGCGGTAAACAGCAGGCAAATCACCGGGCCAGTTTCCATGTCCATATCCAACCGGTGATGTCCACTCCAGCGTATTGGAATGCCATGGATTTACAGGTGCCTTCTTTCCGTTTAAAATGCTGTTGATAAAATTGTACAGAAATATGAACTGGGCAACAAATGTCAAAAGAGCTGCATACAGGATAAACTCGTTCATATCCATAAATTTGTTTGTAAAATTATTGCTGGTAAAAGCATAATAGCGCCTAGGAAAACCTGCAATTCCTATGTAGTGCAAGGGAATAAAAACCAGATAGACACCAGTAAAAGTCATCCAGAAATGGATTTGTCCCAGTTTATAATTCATCATTTTGCCAAACATTTTCGGAAACCAGTGATAAACGCCGGCCAATAACCCAAAGGCGGAAGCAGCACCCATAACCAGGTGAAAGTGTGCCACAACAAAGTAGGTATCATGCAGCTGTATATCCAGTGCGCTGTTTCCTAAAATAATTCCTGTAAGACCACCCGAAACAAAAAATGACACCAATCCAATTGCAAATAGCATGGCAGGTGTAAAAACGATATTTCCCCGCCATAAAGTGGTAATGTAGTTAAACGCCTTCACAGCAGACGGGACTGCAATGATCAGGGTCAAAAACATGAAAACCGATCCCAAAAATGGATTCATCCCGGAAACAAACATGTGATGTGCCCATACGATAAAGGATAAAAATGCAATTCCAAGCATGGAAGCAATCATCGCCCGGTAGCCAAAAATAGGCTTGCGGGCGTTGGTGGCAATGATCTCAGAGGTTATGCCCAAACCGGGAAGAATTACGATGTATACCTCCGGATGCCCAAGAAACCAGAATAAATGCTGGAAAAGTATAGGGCTTCCACCCACGTTAGGCAGTGCTTCCCCGTTGATATAAATGTCGGAAAGATAAAAACTGGTACCAAAATGTCTGTCGAATATAAGCAGCAATACGGCTGAAAATAATACAGGAAAAGAAATAAGACCTAAAATTGCTGTTATTAGAAAAGACCAGACCGTCAGCGGAAGCCTGCTGAATGACATACCTCTTGTTCTCAGGTTGATGACCGTGGTAATGTAATTGATCCCACCCAAAAGCTGTGATATAATAAAAAATGCCATACTGGCCAGCCATAAAGTCATTCCTGAACCCGATCCCGGGTGCGCCTGTGGCAAGGCGCTCAGCGGTGGATACACTACCCAGCCCCCACCGGCTGGCCCTGTTGAAATGAAAAGGGAAGAAAACATGATCAAACTGGAAATGAAAAAGAACCAGTAAGAAAGCATGTTCATAAATCCGGAGGCCATATCACGCGCACCAATTTGTAAGGGAATTAAAAAATTACTGAACGTTCCGCTCAATCCGGCAGTAAGAACGAAAAACACCATAATAGTACCGTGCATGGTGACCAGTTCCAGATAAAAATTAGGATCAAGTTTCCCTGTTTCAGAAATCCATTTACCTAATATTGGTTTCAACATGGTAAAATTCGCGTCCTGCATTCCCAGCTGCATTCTGAAAACGATCGACATAAAAAGACCGATAATTGCCCAGAATATCCCGGTTATCAGATACTGTTTGGCGATCGTTTTATGGTCCTGAGAAAAAATATATTTCGACCAGAAACTTTGTGCATGATCATGCGCATCGTTATGTCCGATGACTAATTGTTCTGTTGCAATTGACATGATGAATGTAGATTAGTTTCAGTTATTTAGCTTAAGTGGAATAAGGTGCACACCTTGCCCGGATCGAAAATCCAGATCGTTAATATCAAAACGTACATAAGTATACGCATAGCAATTAATTCCAATCCAGACAAAGCTGATTGAACTGCTGCTGGCCATAGGCCAAATCCGCCGGGTAAAAAATTATAAACGCTTAATGCTTCTCGTCCGATGTTGTAGGCTTGGTAGCCTCTCCGGGAATTGACTTCTTTTTTTCATCACTCATGGGCAGGTCTTTGCGCGTTTCAACGGGTGAAGTATCTTTTCCTATCACCGTAGAGTCAATGATTGGTTTATTTTGCTCGCTGTCTTTGTTATCGTCCTTTCTACCGCAACTACTTAGCAATGCAATTGAAATACTTAAAATCAGGATACGTTTCATTTTTGCAAGTTTAGTTAATTAATAAAATGTGTTTGATTTATGCTACAGATTCATACCGAAAATGTTTTGGCTTTTGTTTTATCCTAACATTAATCTCGTGTTCCAATGCTTTGTTCAGGTCTTTGAGTCTGGCCAGGTGGTTTTCACATAACCATCTCATTTCAGTCTGTTCCGGCAAAAATCCGAAAGCAACCCGATACATTTTGATAAGACGACTTTGGTCCTGCATTAACAAGCTGATGATTTCTACTTCATCGGACTTACTTAAATCAGACCGGTCATTGCTCCTGGTTATATTGCCAAGATCACCATCAGAAAGTGCACTTCACAGAAAAAGTGCACTTCACAGATTCGTAGATTACTTTGATGTCTTTCTTGAATAACAATGCACTGATGTGTCCGTTGCTGCAGAGTTTTCTTGTATGGCATGAGATATCCATGCACATGAATGTTTTGTACATTGACTCTTGCCTGTGATGTATCCGCCAAATTGCCGCTGTCAGTTTGACGAGCTCTACCCTATCGTCCATAACGCACCTTTTTTTTCCGGGCCGCTTATAAAAAACCGTTCCAACAGTTACTTATTTTCAATATATATTCTTTCCGTGTTTAGAAGGATAAGGCTGGCACACAAAGTGCTCATACAACCGCGCAATGATCAATTGAAATGATTCGGGCGGGCTTGCTCAATCCTTTCATATTGCTGTGCAATTTCTTCCAAAGGCAACATTTCCTCATTTTAGAGCCACTTTCTTATAATCGTCGAAAGTTTGATGATCCTGCCAGGCCCACGCTTACTTTGGCATAAGATTTATAAGGTCCCGGCGATTTTAACAACAGTCTGCAGTCGCCGATATAATTCAATGTTCAAAGTTCAAACAAATGGAGAAGATACAAATTGGTTATCATGCATCTCATGAGCAGTTTAAACCAAGTGCGCTTTTGGAATTGGTACAGCAAGCTGAACAGGCAGGATTTACCCAGGTGCTCAGTTCGGATCACTTTTTTCCGTGGAGTGAATCGCAGGGAGAAAGCGGATTTGCATGGAGCTGGTTGGGGGCTGCCATGCATGCTACGAAAATGGGTTATGGTATTGTCAATGCACCTGGCCAGCGTTACCATCCTGCCATTATTGCCCAGGCTGTTGCGACACTCTGCGAAATGAACCCCGGCAGATTTTGGATCGCTACCGGAAGCGGCCAGTTTTTAAACGAACATATCGATGGTCAAAAATGGCCTTTAAAACAAGTTCGCAATGAAAGACTGAAAGAATCCGTGGATATTATGCGGGCTCTGTGGAGGGGCGAGACTGTCTCCCATAACGGGCATGTGCAGGTCAGTGAGGCCAGGCTTTACACGCGCCCGGAATATATTCCATCCATAATCGGTGCGGCACTTACCGAAGAAACTGCCAAATGGGTGGGAAGCTGGGCAGATGGCATGATCACTACTTCGCGCCAGCCGGCAGAACTCCGCAAAATAATTGATGCTTTCCGGCTGGGTGGCGGAGAGGGCAAACCGGTGTATTTGAAAATACAGTTGTCATATGACACCACTTTTGCAAGTGCGCTTTCCGGAGCTCATGACCAATGGAGAAACAACGTATTTTCTTCTGCGCTGCTTTCAGACATCCGTTCTGCACAAGGATTTGATGCAGCAGGCCAAATGGTAAAACCGGCAGACATGCTTACCTCGGTCCGCATTTCAGACAGTACCGACCAGCATCTGGAGTGGCTGATGGCTGATATCAACGCCGGTGTTTCGAATCTGTATCTTCATAATGTTAATACCCGGCAATCACAATTTATAGATGTTTTTGGCCAAAAGGTTATTCCTTATTTGATAAATGCCGGAAATATGGCAGCGCAAAACTCCTGGTAAACTGGCATTTTTATTGGCACGACTTTTACTAACCGGCCGGATCAATTTTGTTTTATCTGAACTTAAACTTTATTTTTATGAGATTTCTTAGCACAAAAATTCACGCCGTTATTGATTATATATCAGCCCTGTCGTTGCTGGCATTGCCATGGATTGCCGGATTTAATGACGTTGCTACTGCGACATGGACTGTCATTGCTGTTGGATTCATGATTTTGACCATGTCTCTTTTTACCAATTATGAAGGTGGAATTATGGCCGCAGTGCCCATGCGCATACACCTGGTCATTGACGTTGTTACCGGAATTACGGTTGCCTGCTCTCCATGGTTCTTTGGTTTTTCAGATCAGGTTTATTTACCCTTTGTTGCCTTTGGACTATTTGAGACTGTGGCAGCATTGGCCACTTCACCGCACTCGAAAGCAGCGCTACCGGAAAATCTGGAAGAACAAAAAGTGGTATAAATCCCGGTCATAATCACTGACTGAAACTTTAAAAGTGCTGGATGCTGACACTACTCAACCAAAAGTTTTTTCAGCGCATGCATAATGGAGCTGGGCTGGGGAAAGGGAATTTGCTCAGCATAACATTTTGAAGTAACATGGCTAATAACAACATTACGGCTCTGCAAATGCCCCGGCACTGAAAAAGGAATTATCTCATGCTTGTTTTTCCAGGGAAAATGCTGGGGATTTGTTTGAGCATACAGCACAACAGTAGGCGTTTGCCTGGCTGCTGCAATGTGCACAGTACCGGTATTTACTGAAATAAGTCCGTAAGCCCTGTCAATAAGATAAATAAATTCTCCAATCGAAAAGGTACCTGCAACACATGTTGCGTCAGATCCAATCCCCTCCGTAATCATTTCAGCCAAAGCAAGTTCAGATTTCGAACCTGTCACCAGCACCGGCATATTAAATTCCGCACCAATACATTTACCAACGGCTATCCAGTGTTCGACCGGATATTGCCTTTTTGTTTCCGAAACACCCGGATGCAAAACAAAGTACGGTGCATCAGGAGCGTCAGGCAGTAAATCAAATAACTTTTGAAAAAACAAATGCTTTTCAGAAGGTCGCATTTCCAATAGTAAATGATCATTTTCAGTGACAGCGCCCAGATGGCCGGCCAGATTAAGATCCCTTTGAACCTGGTGTAAAATATGCTCATAGGGCTCAGTGTCAGGCAGCCAGTGTGTGAGAAGATTGTATGGATTTTCACGCGCGTAGGCAATTCTGACCGGCACTCCGGCAAGGTATAACATCAGGGCGGCCGGCAGCGCGCTTTGGCTGTAAACAGTAAAAATCAAAGCCGCATCAAAATCTTTGTTTTTAATCTGTTCGATTAGATTATTTAAATTACCATCATCTGATCCGGCCGCGTTTATCCAGGGAAGGTCTGCCACCATTACATCATCGATACATTCCAGATAGGGCGTAATGATGGCCCCTGCACAGGAGGTCAGTAAAGTAATATGACAACCGAAACTATCTTTCAGTGCCCTGATTGCAGGAGATGACATGATCACATCGCCCATGTTATCCGCTCTCACACAAAGCACCTTTTTATATGCATTACTGTTTTCCATCTTTGATCACTGTTCTGGATGTGATATATGCCGCATCAGGGAAATTTCGGGTAATATAATCCGGCTCCCGGTAAAGTCCGGATACCCATTCGGTCTCGTTACCATTATCAATTAATATGGTCTGGCAACCAGCCCTGTTACCAGCTTCAACATCGTTTAAAATATCGCCAATCATCCAGGAGCTTTTTAGGTCGATTGCTAAATCCTGAGCGGCCTGCATAATCATTCCCGGCCTGGGCTTACGGCACCTGCACGCGCTGTGGCTTTTTTCTGGCAGATGCGGGCAGTAATAAAAACCGGACAACAAGACATTATTCTCTACAAACTTTTCTTCAAAATAATGGATGAGATTACTGAGCTCACATTCCGAAAAATAGCCCAGTGAAATTCCAGGTTGGTTGGAAATTATAATCAGTTTATAACCACAGTCCTGTAAGCTGCGAAGTCCATCAAAAACGCCCTGCTCAAAAACTACTAACGCCGGATCAATATTATATGGGACATCCTTTATCAGGGTGCCATCTTTATCAAGAAACACAGCCTTTTGAAAAGCAGTATCAGCGTAAGACATAGGCTGCTGCATTAATGCTTTGACGGCTTGTCAACTTGCGGTTGGAACGTTTCAATTTGAGCAGATAACGCGGCATGGTGTGCGGTCTTTGTGCGACCTGTGCATATAACCTGCTCATATCATCTGCCACAGATTCCCAGGTAAAGTATTCATTGACGCGCTTAAGTGCATTTTTGCATAATAAACGATATTGATCCGGACAAGAAATCCCTTCCCGGACTGCATCCGCCAGAGCCCGCGGATCATCAGGTGGAACCAGAAAACCTGTTTGCTTATGCGCTACGGTGTATTTAATTCCACCTACATTGGCCCCGATCACAGGTGTACCGCAGGCCATCGCTTCCAGCGGGGTGATACCGAAAGGTTCATACCAGGGCGTTGTGATAAAAAAGTCTGCGGCCTGGTAATAAAATTTGAGCTGATCGCGGTCCCTTCGGCCAGCAAATTCGACCCTATCATCAACACCTTCATTTTTAGCGATCGCAAGCAATCTTTTAAATTCACTGTCATTTTCAAAATCAGGAGTTTCACAGGATCCTCCTACCACCAGCAGCCTGACATTAGGAATATCTTTCAGGTATTTCAAACACCGGATCACATTGTCAATTCCTTTTCTGGGCACTATCCTTCCCAGCTGTAATAATACCAGATCACTTTGCGGCAATCCAAGTTTGCTGCGTGCCTTCGACTTGGTTTGCGGATAAAATTCGTCCGCGCTGAAACCGCAGGGTATTATTTTTATTTTGGATAAATCAGCTTGATAATGATCCACAAGATCCTGCTGATCCTGCGGGCATTCTGCAATAATATAATCCGCATCATCAACGATCATCTGCTCGATTTCAAGCCGGGCAACCGGAAACGCGTCCTTTTCTTTTTGATGGATCATCCTTATTTTGCCCAGTGCATGAAAGGTTATCACATATGGTATGCCAAGTTGCTCCTTGATACGGGAGGCTACCAGTCCTGACATGAAAAAATTGGCATGAATCAGATCGTACTGAATACCTGACTCGGTGATAAAATCCAGCATGCATCCGGTAAACTCGTCCATATAGCCAAGTAAGAGCTCTTTTGGAACCTGCGCCGCCGGGCCCGCTTTGACATAAATGACCCGGATACCCGGCATCCAGTTTACAACCGATGGCTGGTTGGGACGATCTAACCGGGTGAAAATATCAATCTGATAACCTTTTCTTAACAGCACTTTGCAGATTTCAGCAACATATACATTTTGTCCGCCCGCATCAATTCCGCCCAATACTGCTAAGGGCGATGCGTGCTCACTGATGAATGCTATTTTGTTTTTCATGGTTGTGGGAGTTGGCTTGAATCGTTTGTTGAATAATGTCTTTCCATTCGGTGCAGAACCTTCCGATATCGAATTTGTGAAGCGCAATCTCTTTGGCATTGTCGCCCATCGTGCGGGCAAGAGCCGGGTTGTCAATCAATAGCTTCATATTGCCGATAAGCCTGGAAATATTGGTATCAATAAATCCCGATTCACCGTCCTTGATCACCGTTACATATTCTGTTGTTGCCAGTGCAACCACAGGCATGCCCGTCAGCATCGCTTCGCAAACTGCAAGTCCGAAACTTGTATATCTTATAGGATTGAAGAAAAAGCGGTAATGACTGATGAACTCTGGCAGCTGCGGGTTAAGAACCTCGCCCAGCCCACCGGATTCCAGTGTGCCCATCCCGACTAAATCCAGCGGAACGTGTTTTCTTACTTCATCAAAAATGTCCCAGCCGGTGATCCTTCCACGCTGCTCAATGTGATTAATCACAACAATACCCCGGGGAATATCACCTTTATAGCTTACCGGCGGAATACAAACTCCGTGTTCGATCACATGAACGTTCCGGGCCGGGCCGTTATCCCACATCAGTTTGTTAAAATGCGTAACATGCACCATGGTAACTGACGGATCTCTCATCACATGGACAGTATTGGTCGGATGCCTTTCGGGTGTATTGTGCTCGACATAAATCCGGGGAAACTGCATTTGCCATTCTGCAAGCAGCTCATGCTGATCGATCAGATAGTTACGTTCCGATTGGAAAAGGATGCAGTCAAAATCTAAATTCCTGACTTCCGACGCCGGAATCTCAATCACATTCGGACCGAATGGAAACGTCTCTCCCCGGCCGAAATAACCTTCTGTTTTTTCTTTTTTTACCGGAATGTAAATATCATAATCACCCTGTGAAAGATAGTACAGATAACTCCCATGCACGTGCCAGGTAAGTATTTTAAGTCTTGATTTTTCACCAGAAATCTCATTCATAATTTTCCAAATTTTCGCTGAACCGACGCGCCCTTGTAAAAAAATATGCCAATGCCGCAGAGACGCTTCCCTGATTACGAGAACTTTACGAATTGACAGGTAAATATTTGTGAAACGCTTGCGGTTCAACGTTTAGAGGATTTTTTTTACAGAAACCGGGTGTCGGGAGTAATATCCACAGTTCCCAGGCACAGGCAATACAGCGCTCAGATCCGACAATAAAATCAACCCTGAAAATTTATGTCCCTCTAGTAGATAAAGCACGAATTGTTTTTATCATCATCCCGGATAATTCCCCATTTTGGCCATAGGCGTCTGGCATGATACTTATGCAGTGGACGCCTGCAATTCAAAAATATATCGCCTATGTACATCCTGGGAATTAATGCAGCGTTTCACGATACTGCTGCTGCACTGGTCAAAGACGGAAAGATTATTGCCGCCGCCGAAGAGGAAAGATTCACCCATATCAAACATGGAAAACGCCCGGTCCCGTTCTCGACCTGGGAACTGCCTTTCCATGCCATTGATTTCTGTTTGAAAACTGCGGGTATTACATTGAAAGATGTAGACAGGATTGCTTATTCATTTGACCCTGATGGGGTGAATGATTCTGCCATATTTGAAGAAACACTGTTTGAAGATAACGAAATAACCCTTGTTGCCGGCAACCGAAACAACTGGGATATTCTTTTTCTGGATTATATAAGAAAAGCACCCGACCAGTTGCGGGACGGTTATCCGCATCATCTGCAAAAACGTTTTTCAGATGCTGGTGACCTGAGCCGGAAGTGGGATTTTGTTAATCACCACATCGCGCATGCTGCCAGCGCTTTTTTCTCTTCGCCTTTTACAGAAGCTGCTGTTTTAACGCTCGACGGCCGCGGCGAGATGGCTACCACGGGTTATTTTACCGGAGACTTCAATTCGCTCAGGCAAATCGCCTCGGTTGATATGCCACATTCACTGGGCATATTGTATGAAAAAATCACAACCTATCTCGGGTTTTTACATTCCTCAGACGAATATAAAGTGATGGCTCTGGCATCGTATGGCAAGCCTGTGTTTCTGGAAGATTTCCGCTCTATAATCCACGTAGGTAACAACGGACAATACACGATCGATGATTTTGACCCAGTAGAATTCTGGGGTCCGGGGCGGAAACGAGATGATCCATTTGGGGAACTTCATTTTAACATTGCACAATCGCTTCAAAAAGCGTTGGAAGAAACGGTATTGAAATTAGTCGACTGGCTACATAGACAAACGCATGCTGAAAACCTTTGCCTGGCCGGTGGAATAGCGCTGAATTGCGTGCTGAACGCTGTCATAAGGGACAGAGGCCCTTTCAAAAATGTCTGGATACAACCAGCAGCCGGTGATGCCGGAACTGCGCTCGGGGCTGCACAATGGATTGACGTGCAATTAAATGCATCCAATGAAAACATCCGGTATACTGCGCCGATGGAACACGTTTACTGGGGGCCGGAATATTCAGACGAAGAAATAGAAAAATTTATGATCTGGGCCAAGATGCCTTACAAACGGCTTTCGGATGTTGCAAAAGAAACGGCTGAGATACTTGCGCAGGATAAAATAATTGCCTGGTATCAGGGTAGAATGGAATTTGGCCCACGCTCGCTGGGTGCAAGATCAATCCTTGCTTCCCCGATCAATCCGCAAATGCAGGCCAGACTCAATGATATCAAAGACCGCGAAGATTTTCGTCCCGTTGCCCCTGTGATATTGGAACAGGATGCTTCTGAGTGGTTTGAGCGCGCCTGCGTTTCACCATTTATGCTTTTCGTATTTCCGGTTAAAGATGAAAAAGCAGATCTGATCCCGGCCGTGCGGCACACAGACGGAACTGCCCGTGTACAGACAATCAATAAGGATCAGCACCCTTTGTATTACGATTTGATCAGCGAATTTAAAGCGTTGACAGGAGTGCCGGTACTGGTTAACACATCCTTTAACACCCGTGGAGAACCCATTGTCTGCTCACCGCGTGATGCAATTGAATGTTTCTGGACTTCGCCTTTTGACGCATTGATTATCAACTCGTTCATTCTTCAAAAATGAATAATCCTGTACACATCAGCGTTGTTATTCCAACCTTCCGGCGTGTGACGCTGTTGATGCGTGTGCTTGATGCTATGCACTCCCAAACTTACCCACACCAGAATTTTGAGGTGATTGTGGTTTCTGACGGGCCGGATCCGGCAACCGAAAAGATGATCAGTGAAATGATACCAGATTTCAGCACAACGCTGCGTTTGCATTATTACAGTTTACCAGCGAAGAGCGGTCCTGCTGCGGCGCGTAATGCAGGCTGGCTTAGAAGTAAAGGAGAACTTATCGTTTTCACTGATGATGATTGTATTCCTGCATCAAACTGGCTTGCAGCATACCAACAGGCTTATGGTCGTCATACGCAGGGAAAACCTGTGTCATTTACCGGAAAGGTAAATGTTCCGGTCAAACAGCTTCCCACAGATTATGAAAAGAATATTTCCCACTTATCAACCGCTGAATTTATAACAGCAAATTGTGCATGCACCCGTTCAGCGCTTTGTCTTGTCGGAGGTTTTGATGAAGCATTTGCTGCCGCATGGCGGGAGGATTCTGATCTTCATTTCAAATTACTGCGAGCCGGGATTGCTATCAATCATGTTTCTGACGCTTTAGTATTTCACCCGGTCAGAAAAGCCTCCTGGGGTGTCAGTATTTATGAGCAGCGGAAAAGTATGTTCAATGCCCTGCTTTTTAAAAAGCATCCGGACCTTTACAGAAAAAGAATTGCAGACACGCCCGTATGGCGTTACTACCTGATTATTCTTTTAACATTTGTCTCAGTCTTCTCACTGTTCCTGGGGGACAAGATAGCTTTTGTAATCGCATTTTTCAGTTGGCTCTCAGCAGTGGGATCTTTTGTAATCCGACGGCTGGATGGTACTGACAAGTCATTAAAGCACCGTTTAGAAATGGTTGTAACTTCTTTGGCCATACCGTATCTCTCTGTATATTGGACACTGCGCGGCGCGTGGAAATATAAAGTTTTTTTCTTATGAAATTTCTACCTGAAACTACTAAAAGAATAGCCATATTCCGCGCATTGCAGCTGGGGGATATGCTATGTGCTGTGCCCGCATTCCGCGCTTTGCGTGCAGCCTACCCCGACTCAGAAATCACCTTGCTTGGCCTTCCTTGGGCGGAATCATTTTGCACGCGTTTCTCAGAATATCTGGATCATTTTGTACATTTTCCCGGTTTCCCCGGTTTACCTGAACAGCGCTTTGATAAACAACACTGGCAGGAATTTGTCTGTCAGATGCGTGCAGAACCTTTCGATCTTATATTGCAAATGCAGGGTAATGGCAGCGTTGTCAATACCATGCTTGCCGATTTGCAGGCGGGGCCGGTAGCAGGTTTTCATTCAAAAGGAAGCTACTCGGATAAGAATCTGTTCATTGAATATCCGGTAGGTACGTCCGAGATCAGCAGACATCTTGAACTGATCGAGCACCTTGGCATTAACGTACAGGGCTACGAGCTGGAATTTCCGGTCCTGCAAATTGAAAACACAACATTACACAGAAAACATCCATTCCTTGAAGGACGCAGTTACATATGTATACATCCGGGTTCGCGCGGCAGCTGGCGACAATGGCCTGCGTCTCATTTTGCGCTTTTAGCAGATTACTGCGCAGGCTTGGGTTATTTAGTGCTTATTACCGGCACGGAGGAAGAAGCATTTATAACCGGGCAAGTGGTTGAACTGATGGATTATCCGGCCATGGATCTGACCGGAAAAACCAGTCTGGGTGAAATCGGAGCATTAATTGAAGGTGCTAAATTACTGATCAGCAACTGCACAGGCGTTTCGCATATTGCTGCTGCCCTCCAAACGCCTAGTATTGTCATCAGTATGGATGGTGAGCCCGAACGCTGGGGGCCTTTAAACAAAGATCTGCATACTATGATTGACTGGACAAAGCGTCCTGATTTTGAATTTGCGGAGCTGGCGACAAGAGATATGCTCTTGAAAGCATAGGAACCAGTAGGTTAGTTCGCCATAAAATTCAGATCTTACCTTTATTATCCCAATGGTCTTTCAGGACTTTTCCGGTCGTATCCCTGATCAGTACCCTCGCAAAACGATCTCCTTTAATCAGCCCGTCTTCTTTTCTTGTCCCTATAAAAAGCATGACAGGATTTCCTTCCTCATCTGTTTTAAAACTGATGTCGTAGCGCTCAAATTCCTTGTGTATCATCTGGTCAGGCCCGTATTTTTTACCGAGCACTTTAAGCAGTTTCTCTCCTACTTTCATAATAATCAGATTCAAACGGTTGTTTCAGTAATCTCTAAATATCTGGAAATCAATTTTTGCCCGGCCAGCAAAGCTTTCGCAGAAGGCTCATGCAACACTCTTCCATGGCCAGTTAAAAGATCAGTATCCCATATTCCCGAATTGTGCCAAACTGCGGGATGATCCCAGTCAGGCCGGTCAATGATCGGATAGATACAAATACCCAGCATTGGTAAACCGCGTGCAATGACCTTGGCACATTCAGATGCGATCATTTGAATCCATAAGGGTCTGTCTTCTTTTGAATGGCTTGTTTCCGACAAGATAAATGGCTTTTTATACCGCCGATAAGCAGTTTCGAGCAAATCGGACAAATTCATGTATCTGGGGTCAGGCACCGGATCATTCCAACCTAAAAATTCAAATCCGCCAACGATCCACTGGTTATTATAATAGTAATTAAAACCAATAATATCAACCAGATCCACGCTTCCACCGAGTTCCGGACAAATCCTCCCGCAAAGCATATCAACGGCCTGAAACTGCTGTTCATTTTCAAGGACTGCCCTGGCCAGTGCCCCTGCATCCGGATTCAGACCTGGCACCATGTTGACAAGCGGCTCTGTGGTAACCACCCTGATATCCTCACTAATTTTTTTCATTGCTTTCACGCCTGCGATATACGCGCCCATCAAAGCATATTTTAACTCCCAGCCATTTTTGGTGCAGTAAGGCACAGTCAGTCCGGCCTCACCACCAAGCCAGGAAATAAAACTCACTTCATTGATAGGCGTGACATGCAGTATCTCACCTGGATAATTCTCTGTATAAAAACTTGCAAATGCTTTGCAAAGAGCCACAAACCGGGACTTGAAATGTGGATATAAAGGGCTCAGATCGTCGGGATATCCGAAATGACAAATATCCCAGATCTGCTGCACACCATATTGCTTTCCCGCACGTATCATTTCATGTACGTATTCAAAATTATATTGATATGGTTCGTATTCCACCACACTCCATCTGATCCCTTCCCTCACGGTCCGGATTCCAAGAGAACACACCCGGGCATAATCCTCGCGGATCAGTTTCAGGTGCCCGGTCAATTCAAGCAGATCTACCCTGTCTCCATGAGCGTTCATCTGATCGGTGCATTCAAACCCGGCCATCCAGAATGACTTGAATTCATTGATCATATGCCAAGGGTTTGGTTGTACTTGGTAACCCGCAATTTTGGTTTGCTGATAAAAACCACCGGTTTTGCCGCCTGCCGGGCAGCAAGTATCAGCTTTAACATCGAAGCAAAAGTATTCTCCCATGATTTATCAGAAAGAAATTCATCTACTTCTTCCAGCCACCGCTGGTCGGCGGACTTTATAAGCTCACTTTCAATGGCTGTGATAAAAGTTTCAGCATCCTTGCCGATACTGACCAATCCCAATTTAGCATATGGAAAAACTACATCGCGAATGGCCGATGAGACGACCGGCTTGCCTGCGGCCAAATATTCAGGCGTTTTTGTAGGACTGATAAAGCGGGTGGAATCATTTAAAAGGAAAGGGATCAGTGCCAGATCCCAACCCGATAGATAAGCAGGTAACTGCTGGTATGTTTTAGATCCCAAATAGTGAATATTATCAGCATAAGGGAGTGTTGCCGGATCAATTTTGACAACCGGGCCAATCACAATAATTTGCCAGTCGGGCCTTTTAGCTGAAATTTCCCTGATCAGTTCCTTATCAAAGCGCTCATCGATGACGCCATAAAATCCCAGTTTTAAACCAGAAATGGAAGCCTGATCAGCTGGCTGTGGTAAGACAGTCCGGGCCGCTTTGAAATGCGCTTTATCAATACTGCTTGGAAATGCATGTATATTTTGATGGCTGCTTTTTTTAGCTTCGTAAAGACTGGCGCCGCCTGTGAAGACAACATCGGCTTTTTTTAAAAGCTGCTGCTCAATGTATTTAATACGTGGCGGCGCAAACTGGAACGCAGAAAGCTCGTCCATGCAATCATACACAACTATTTCAGGATTAAGCGAGCCAGAAAACTCCAAAGCCATAGGCGTGTAATACCAAAATATAAACTGATTACAATCCCTGCTTTCAAAAAACGATTCAAGCAGCCTGCTCATCGCAGTTACTGTTTCCTGCTGGCCAAGGTCAGCAGGCAAATGAGGGACGCAAACCCATAATCCTGCGGTCTTTTTTTCAATTTTCAGATAAGGATTGCCTACGCAGTCAAACTGGGGCTCTTCAAGAAAATATACATTCGCAATTTGGGCAAAGCGCGTCATCAGGTGCTGTGGACGCTGAAATACGAAGTCCCATCTTAGGTGGGAAAAACAAAGCAGATCTTTTTTTGAATTGTTGTTCATATGGATTGGGTATGAAATAAAAAAGACTCCCCCCAAATAAGAATTGTGCCAGGACTGCTGTCAATTCAATAGCCGCTCTAACGTATATCATAAAATTGCAGTCCGATCCGGCAAATCAGTATCATCCGGAAGTATCCTATATTTGAAAATCACTGGTGCTTATGCATGGCAGAATCCGGTTTATGCGAGATGACAAGTTGCCTTACCTGCCCTTTTTGCCATGCGTCAGCACCGGCAGCTGGTTTTGTAACCGGAATATCCTGACGGTTCTCTTTCTTTTTTTTGGTTGAAACATTAAATCTTTTATCTCTGTCAGCTAACATTTCAGGGTGAAGCTGACCTTCTTTGGTAAACCCCATCATAATCATAGGCGCTCCTATGGGTAAAGTCCGCTGCTGATCGGTATGCCATGTATGGATCGTTTTCCCATAAGTTGAGACCAGTTTTTCCATCAGCTCGTGTTCTGCAACATCAGGAAGCCCCGGAGCAATCAGCGATCCGGAGCTTACCTCAAAGCTGTGACTATGCCAAAGCCTTTTTTCCTCCAGGCTGAGTGTTGCAAATAATTTGGCAGTAATGATATATTCAATCCCCATAATTTTCGCATCCTCTTTATTTCCATCAAAAATGATAGCCTGATACAGATCCTCATTTAGCTGGCTGACGTAATGATGCGCCTCCATCTGGGCATTGATATTGCCATTGTAAAAATGAAAACCGTCAAGATAAGTGCTGAACTTTTTTAAGGGATTTTTAGATTGAAGTACATCAGAACCCGCTGTAAGCAATTTGTCTTTTCCGGTTTTTTCATCTCCCGGAGCTTCCACATTTGACGAAGTGTTACGCTCGCCACAGGCAAAAACAATAATGACGAGTATGGGTAAAAAAAATGAGTTGCTGTATTTCATACGGCCTCGCAAGAAGTTGTTAAAAATTGCTGATATCATTGTTCTGTACCCTTATTCGGGGAACCGAAAATCGCGGGGAATTCTTAAAACCATACCAGGTTAAATCTGGTAACAGCCACCCAGTCTGGCACATCAACTTTCAGGGGCCGGTTTCCAGGTTGACCGAAACAGTCTCATTATTCATCAACTGGTCACGGGTATTAAGGTTTGTATTTTCAACACCCAATACGCTGTCGTCTATCAATATTGAAAAAGTACGCCCTGTCGGAACCAGATATGCGCCCAGATATCTGGTCCGGCTCAGATCCTCGGTCTTGAGCAATTCCTCATCTTTTTCCATGTTACTTTTTGCCCTGTAACGAACATAGGTTTTAATTTTCTTGTATTCCAGTGAATCTCCCGGGAGCTGAACATAAGACACAATCTTTTTCAGAAATAATGGCTGCCAGTTGACAACATAAGCCTCATCGGGCATGTGCTCCACAACCTCTGTCTGGCAAAATGCATTCGTAAAAAAGCACGCGGTTAATCCGATCGTTACTATTAAAAATCTGGTTTTTTTCATGTTGATGCGTTTTAAAATCGCACCGCCTTAGTAAAAATCCTGCCAAAAGCAATATTCCGGTCACTGGAAGAATTAACCTGATTGGTTCCCCACCTTGTAGAATTTACACAGCGTGGAAGCCTGGCCGGTTGTGGCACAAGTTTTTACCACGGCCGGCATTCTCACCAAACCAATGACCCGGTTTAATGCCCGGGTGTTAAAGCCAAATTTGAAATAGAATTCTTATGACCGATTTGACTCAAAAAAATTAATTGGAGATACCTAAGAGAAAAATCCTGTTTGCATTGACCGTTCGATTTGTCGATGCCTGCTCAATATCAAACAAAAATGGCTTACCAATTTAAATACCGATAACCATGGAAAGACGTATAGAAAACCAGCTATTAGAATCACCCCAGGGCGAAGAAGTAAGAACGCTTCCTGGAAAGCCTTATCCGCTTGGCGCAACATGGGATGGAAAAGGGATCAATTTCGCCCTTTTTTCTGAAAATGCAGATGGTGTGGAGCTCTGCCTTTTTGAGCCGGAAAATGAGTCTGAGGAGTTTATTAAAATCAAGATCGAAGAGGTAACGCACCATATATGGCATGTTTACGTGCCTGATCTTAACCCGGGTCAGCTTTACGGATACCGTGTTTACGGACCTCACGATCCTGAAAACGGTCATCGTTTCAATCCTAACAAATTATTGCTGGACCCATATTGCAAAGCCATTAATGGCACGGTAAGATGGGATAGTGCAGTTTTTGGCTATCAGTTTGAAAGTGAAGAGAAAGATTTGAGTTACAATGATAAGGATAGTGCTGGGTTTATGCCAAAAGCGGTTGTCATCGATCCCGGTTTTGAATGGCAGGGTGACTCGCCACTGGAAATCCCTTATCATAATACTGTCATTTATGAAGTTCATGTAAAGGGCTTTTCAATTTTAAATGAGCATATCCCAGAACAGATTCGCGGGACGTATGCGGCCATTGCCGACCCTGTTTCTATCAACTATCTCAAAGACCTGGGTGTAACCGCGGTTGAGCTGATGCCTATCCATCATTTTGTAGAAGATAAGCACTTGCTCGAAAAGGGGTTGACCAATTATTGGGGATATAACACACTGGGTTTCTTTGCTCCGGATCTGCGTTACAGCAGCAGCAGCGAACCAGGCGGGCAGGTCAAAGAATTTAAGGAAATGGTGCTCGCACTGCATCAGGCGGGAATTGAAGTGATACTTGATGTGGTTTACAATCATACTGCCGAAGGCAATCACATGGGTCCTACTTTGTCTTTTAAAGGGTTGGATAATGCCTCCTATTACCGGCTGGTTGAGGATGACAAGCGGCATTATATGGATTATACCGGAACGGGAAATACGCTCAATGTACGGCTCCCCAATGTGCTGGCCCTGATCATGGACAGCCTTCGGTACTGGATAACAGAAATGCACGTGGATGGTTTCCGGTTTGATCTTGCTGTGGCGCTTGCCCGCACCCTGCATGATACAGATACGCTGAGCTCATTTTTCAATATCATTCATCAGGACCCGATTATATCTCAGGCCAAACTAATTGCCGAACCCTGGGATATCGGCGATCAGGGGTATATGGTTGGAAAGTTTCCGGTGGGTTGGGGAGAATGGAACGGGATATACCGCGACCAGATCCGCAACTTCTGGCGGGGCGAGGATGTTGAAATGACTTCATTCGCCCAGCGTTTTACAGGCAGCCCCGACTTGTATAAAAATGACTATCGCAGGCCAACGGCAAGCATCAATTTTATAACAGCCCACGATGGTTTCAGTATAAATGATCTGGTAAGTTATGATCAAAAACATAATGAAGACAACGGCGAAGACAACAAGGATGGCGACAATAGCAATCATTCATGGAACTGTGGAGTTGAAGGAGAAACAGACGATCCGGAAATTATTGCCCTGCGCGACAGACAGAAAAGAAATCTGCTGACCACCATGTTTCTGTCACAAGGTGTGCCTATGATCGTAGCGGGCGATGAATTCGGCAGAACTCAGCATGGAAACAACAATGCATATTGCCAGGACAACGAAATATCATGGCTCGACTGGAATAATGCTGACTATAAGTTGCTTCAATTCACAAAATCGCTGATCCATCTTTGTGAAGACCACCCTACTTTCCGGCGCCGGCGCTGGTTTCAGGATCTGCCCGTTACAGGCTCTGATATGAAAGATATTATGTGGTTTTTACCGGACGGCAATCAGATACCAGACGAAAAATGGGATAAGGAGAAAGGAAAATCTTTTGGTGTTTTTCTAAACGGACAAGGTATCAGATGTGTCGATTTCGATGGACACCGGATTAAGGATGATCACTTCTATATCATTTTTCATGCCGGAAATGATCCGATTGACTTTACACTGCCCAATGAAGAATGCGGGTCCAACTGGACGCTTGTACTTAATACAGCAGAAAGTTTCGTCGGTGAAAAGGACGATGTTCTTGCATCAGGTGACAAACTGAATGTGATCGGGCACTGCGTGATTGCCTTAAAATGCTCCTCTCATAGCTCACAAAAAACGAACGATTGATGGATTTTATAGAAGCACTCGGCCTTTTGGCGGGCATATGCACATCTTCGGCAGTGATACCGCAGCTGGTTACGACAATTAAAAAGAAAAAGGCTAGCGAAGTTTCTACGGCCATGTTTGTCGTGCTGCTTACAGGTAATGCTTTATGGGTTTATTATGGACTTGATAAAAAGGATATTCCCATCATTGCAACCAATATTTTCACCATATGCCTGAATGTGGCTATGCTTTTTTTGAAATATAAGTATAAAGACAATGATTGAGGCAGTTCTTGCCAACTACCGCATAAGAACTCCTGATCACCTACGAAACTCGTGATTATAATTATGGTATAGCTAAAAATTCGCTACAATGGAAACCAACCAAAATACGCGTGACGGACGAAACAAAAGTCTCTGGCAACAAAACACGGAGACAATCGGTGAGAAAAATGTTTTTGACCCGACAATAACCTATGATGTACTTATTGTCGGCGCCGGAATTACCGGGCTGACTACCGCATTTTTGTTACAAAAGGCAGGACTGCAATGCATTATTGCTGAGGCGCATAATCCGGGATACGGCACAACCGGTGGTACAACGGCCCATATAAATACTTTTGCAGACACCACTTTTGCGGAAGTAGAAAGCGCATTCAGTGCAGAAGCAGCAACGCAATTTGCAGAATCTATTGCTGAATCCGTGCAACTGATACATGAATTGGTGGAGACCTGTCATATCGACTGTGACTTTGCATGGAAGAAAGCATATGTTTATTCCCAAAATAAAAAGGAAACCGGCGAGCTCGATGACATTTTTGAGAGTGCTGTCCGGGTTGGGGTTGAAGTCAGCGAAACGAAGGCTGTGCCAATCAACCTGGAATTTCAAAAAGCAATTGTTTTTGATCATAATGCACAGTTTCATCCGCTAAAATATATCCGGGGTTTACAAAATCATTTTTACAATCTGGGAGGTGTCTTACTGGAAAACACACTTATTGATGATATAAAATCTGTGGGTGGTACGCACATGGCCTCGGCAGCTTCCGTACAGATCAAGGCAAAAAAAGTTATCTATGCCACACATATCCCTCCGGGAGTCGTGAATGTGCTTCACTTCAGAAATGCCCCGTACCGCAGTTATGTCATCGCGGCAACTTTGGAAAAAGATCAATATCCGGATGCCCTGGTTTATGATATGCAGGAGCCTTACCATTATTTCAGGACACATACCATTGACGGACAAAAATACCTTGTGGCAGGTGGTCATGATCATAAAACCGGTCACAGCGATCCTGAACAGGCTTTTACAGATCTGATCAATTATGCAAAACTTTGTTACCCGATCAAAGATATATTCACACAGTGGTCGGCGCAGTATTACGTTCCGGCTGACGGCCTGCCTTATATTGGCCAGCTTCCCGGAGCTTCTGACGGGATTTATACCGCCACAGGTTTCAACGGAAACGGCATGATCCTGGGAACTGTCTCTGCAATGGTTTTAAGTGATTTGATACTGCAAGGTGAAAGTGAATACGAAAATCTTTATGATCCGGCGCGTATTAAACCTGTTGCCGGATTTAGCGAAATCGTTAAAGAAGGGGCTGATGTGGTAGCCCGTTTTATAGGTGACCGATTTGGTCTTGAAAAGATCGAGTCGGTTTCCCAACTGCAACCTGATTCAGGTGAAATTGTAGAATTTGAAGGTCAGAAACTGGCGATTTATAAAGATTCCTTTGATCAGGTGAAAGCACTTGATCCTGTATGTACGCATTCAAAATGTATAGTCCACTGGAATAATTCAGAAAAAAGCTGGGACTGCCCTTGTCACGGGGCGCGTTTTGATACCGACGGCAAAGTGATGACCGGCCCGGCAAGAGAGGACCTTCGGGTGGTTGATATCCAGGTTCCAAGCGATCCCTATTTCTTTCTGTAATAATTTTGTAAACTATAAAACTGACAAATTTGGACTTTCTGGAATGTCCGAACGAATTATATAACCAGATTTCTTACTATGAGCCCGAAATTCCATCGGGCTCATTCTGTTTAATTTCAATATTTTTTCCTGTCGTAAAAAGGTAAGCGCGGCAGTTTATCCGCCTAAAGTGATACGGATTTCTTCCAAAAAAGCCGTTTCACTTTAGGAGCAGAACTATCATCAACTACTGTGAACCATCCGTTTCGCAGGTAATAGTTTCATATCATATATTTTGTACTTTTAGTTGAAAAAATAAAGTACGATCGATATGAGAAAATTAGTTTTGTTCGCGCATATTTCCCTGGACGGTTTTGCGGGAGATATTAACGGCGGTCTGGGTTTTTTATCATACAATGAAGAACTTCAGCAATTCGCCCATGAGCTGGTACAAACGGTAGGCATTCCTGTTTATGGAAAGAATACTTATCAGTTAATGGCAGTTTACTGGCCCACCGTTTTAGCAGATCCGAACGCGAGCGGACATTCACTTGAACACGCAAAATGGGTTCATGAGGTTCCAAAAATTGTTTTTTCAACAACATTGCCAGGTGCGGACTGGAACAATACGACGTTGATCAAAGATAATGTGCTTGAAGAAGTGAATAAACTTAAACAACAGCCAGGTAAAGATCTGGTCATATTCGGCAGCCCGGGCCTGTCAAAAAGCCTTATGAATCTTGGACTTATCGATGCATATAAATTAACCCTCCATCCTGTCATACTGGGAAAAGGCATCAGTTTGTTCGATAGCAAGACACCAATGAGTAATCTGAAATTACTGGAATCAAAAACGCTTGGCTCCGGCATAGTTACTTTGCATTATGAAAAGGTGCCTGAATAACTAATACTAACAAAATTGACGGCAGCCTACCAGGCACTTGCATGGGTTTAATGTACGTAGCCAAACCGGTGATTATCTTAGCCATTAACCAAATGACAAATTAGTATCTCAATAATATTATCTGATGATTTGCCCTTAAAACCAGATAAAGGTTGCTTAACTTGTATGAAAATGCGTCCACTGGTGAGTTGGAAGCAGACTGCCTTAGTTTTTACTGTTAAACAAGTCGGGTCATGGGTGAAAAAAGAAATTTCAATACTGACAAAGCGCCGCGAATGAATACGGCATTTCCACAGGCGGTGATTGCAAACAATCTTGTTTTCCTTTCCGGTATGCCGGGCCTGGATCCTGTTTCGGGTCAGTTGGTCAGCAGCTCATTTGAAGATCAAACAAGACAAGCTTTTTTAAATATTAAAACAATACTTGAAGAAGCGGGAAGCAGTATGAGCAGTGTTGTAAAAACAACAATTTTTATGGTGACTGGTAATGATTTCAATGTTATAAATAAAGTTTACGCAGAATTCTTTCCAACAGACGCACCTGCACGCAGCACTCCCCAGGTAATGCCTTTTCCGGGCGGAATTCTAATTTCCATAGAGTGTATCGCATTGCTTTAAAAAATTTTGTCCTGAAATTTTTTAAGCAAGCGCCCTGCATTCTAATGCAACAAAACTTTCCACTATGGTCAACGTCAGCAACATTTCAATTGAACAATTAAAGCCAGCTTGATTATTTCAATTAATATCAGGGACGACTTGTACAGGTTCCTCTCTGTCATCTACGCGGCCTAAAATTCAATATTCTTATTGATTTTGCAAAAAGGGTGTTTACCAAAAGAGCTTTTCTATCTAAATCTGTCTAAGTGTTCATGGTTAGCCTGATTTTAAGTATCACATTAATCGTTGCCTGAATAAAAGATTAACTTTGTTTTTACAATAATAATAAAATGCCCCCCTCCCCCTGATAACTAAAACATCCTGAAAACCTTTATGATCCGATGCCGGAGCTGGCGAAAGGATTTTATCATCAATCATTAAAACAGCCATGCACCGGTTTTGGCTACAATAATACCTGAATTGACTACGGTTACTTTCAGTATTGTGCGGAGCTTTGTGTTTGTAAAAAATCAATGATTATGAAAAATATTTTCGTCATCGGAGCATCCGGTTTTGTGGGAAGTTATCTGACCCGGCAATTATTATCAGAAGGATACCGGGTGCGTTGTCTTGCGCGTAACCCGCAGAAAATGAAAGATCTTGCCCGGAACGGATGCGAGATTATTGAAGGCGACATTACCGATCTTTCCTCTTTTGAACATGCGCTCGAATCGATGGATGCGGTTTATATATCGATACATACGCTGGCACCTCAGCAGGCAGGCACTGTAGACCAGGGATTTATGGACATAGAAATGAGCGGTCTGCAAAACATTGTCAGGGCATGTGAAGTCCATAAAGTACGCAGGCTGATCTATGTCACATCCATCGGTATCTCTTCTGATTCAAAAGATGCCTGGACACGCGGAAGGTGGAAAACACAGCAATATCTTTTAAATAGTGGTCTTGATGTTACGGTGATTCAGCCAGGCATGATTGTTGGTTCAGGCGGCCAGGGCTTTAATATGGTGCTGGATAATGCCCACAGAAGTTTAGCATTTGTGATAGGCAATGGCCACAATCAATTTCGCTGCATTGCGATTGATGATCTGGTTTTTGATTTGATCGGCATATTGAATGAACCAAAGTCTTATGGGCAGTGCTACCAGGTTGGTGGCGATGATATTTTGAGCAGTGACCAATTGATTGATATAGCGGCTGAGGTAGCCGGCCGGCCTCATCCAAAGAAAATCCATATTTCACTGGCATTGCTGCGTTTGGCGGCGCCTCTTATCGAACGAGTTTCAAAAGCACCAAAAGGTGCAATTAAAGGTGCACTTGATAGTCTCGGGCAGGATATGATCGGAGATTCGTCTGCTATACGAGCACTGCTGGGACGAAGACCGCTTTCTTACAAACAGGCAGTGGATCTGGCGTTAAAGATGTATAAAAAATAACTAATTTGCGTAATGGAAAAAAGTCAGCCTTACCTGATCAAAACCGTCAGTGAATTTCACAGGATGCTGGGCTTGCCTAAGCCAAAGCACCCTTTGATCAGCGTCATTGAAATAAAACCCGTTGCGCAGTTGCCTTCGGAAATACAAGAGAATATTATGAATGGCTTCTACAATATTTCTCTTAAAAAAAACTTTAAGGCTCCGGTAAAAATCAAATACGGACAACAGACTTACGATTTTGATGAAGGTGTACTAAGTTTTATGTCGCCTGGTCAGATCACCGTATTTCAGCCGCAGAAATACAGTAGCCCTGAGCAATCCGGCTGGATGCTTTTGATCCATCCGGATTTTTTATGGAATACAATACTTGCCAAAAAGATCAGACAATATAGGTTTTTTGATTATTCGGTCAATGAAGCTTTGTTTCTTTCTGATAAAGAAGAAGTTGTGCTTACACAGATTATTTCTAATATCAGTCAGGAATATCATAACAACATGGATCATTTCAGCCATGACATCATTATTTCACAGCTGGACTCTCTGCTTAACTACGCTGACCGCTTTTACCAGCGCCAGTTCATGACGCGCAGAATAACGAATCATCAGTTGCTTGACCGGCTTAATCATGAACTTATTGCCTATTTCGATGATGTGAATACTATGCAAAAGGGCTTACCGTCTGTTGGTTATCTTGCAGGACAGCTGCATGTATCGCCTGATTATCTGAGCGGACTTCTTAAAACGCTTACCGGCCAGACAACCCAGCAGCATATTCATGAAAAGCTTATTGAGAAAGCCAAACAGCAACTCTCAACCACCAGCCTGTCCGTTAGTGAGATCGCCTACCAGTTAGGGTTTGAACACCCTCAATCATTTAGCAAATTGTTTAAATCTAAAACCAAACAATCTCCTCTGGCTTTCAGAGAAGCATTTAATTAGGAATTGCGTTCATATTTCTAAAAAGCTGCTGACACACCGTTGTCATTACCGCCATATATTTTTGGAAAATTAAAAATATATACGCTTATGAAATTTGTATCCATCCGCATCATCACCAACAACATTAAGCCCTTAGTCCGGTTTTACGAACATATCAGCGGCTTGTCAACCATTCAGTATACTGAGGATTTCGCAGAACTACACACCGAATCAATCGTGTTGGCAATTGGCAGCGTCAGGACGCTTCAGCTTTTTGGCGGATCCCATCTGGCCACACCGGAATCAAACCGCTCTGTGATCCTGGAGTTTCGCGTTGATGATGTTGACGCAGCCTACCACCGGCTGGCAGAATATCTAGGTGAAAATATAGTTCAGATGCCAACGACAATGCCCTGGGGAAACCGCTCCATGTTGTTCCGCGATCCGGACGGCAACCTTGTAAATTTTTTTACACCAGTAATTTCGGAAACAAAAACCAACGCCAACTAAATGCATGATCACCAGGCCAACAGACATGTCAATAATTGCTTGTCTGTTGGTTTCATGAGTTCTGTATTTATTTAAATCAAAAGGTTCTGAAAAGCCTGAATTTTAAATTTTATATTGAATAAGAATTGTGCAGGGCATTACTTACTTTTTTTGATAAAATACAAATGGTCACCATCCAGGTAACTTCCTTCACTGTTGATGGCAGCCGGACCAACCATATCAACCTGCACAAAACCTTCGGTGCATAAGGAGTCTTTGCTATTTATATACACTTTGAATTTGAAGGTTTCTTTGCTGTTAACAGTTTTTTTTGATAGCGTTGGCGTCCAGGTAATTCCTGAGTACTGAACGCCGCTACCAATTCCATTGCCCTGAAAGGTCCCTGATTCTTTGAAAGCACCTGATGATATTGTCGGTTTTGACATAAGCAGACACTGCTCGAAACGACCGTAAATTCTAAATGTCGGATCGATGAACGATTCATCTAGTTTGGTAACTGTCAGCACTACCTCTCTGCTGTGCTCACTGGAATTGCTTAGGTAAAACAATCGGTCTCCGGCAAGATCAAAATATCCATCCGTCTGATTATCGGTTGATAGCCGCCAGGAAAATCCCGGGCCGGGCCTGTCGCCAGATTCTCCTTGTAAATTCCATCTTTCAAATGGGTCATTATTGTCCGGCTTCGGGCTCTTTTTTTTACAATCCCATAAAATCACCGACAGACAAAAAAACATAAGATAACATACAATTTTATTCATCACTATGCGGTTTTCATATAACCATTGATTTACTTACAGTTACAACGAAAATCAGGCAACAATAGTAAGCCATAGTCTCAAAAATAGATATGAAATATTTTCTATGTTTTTCTTTGTTGATTTCTCTGGCCTGTTCCAGGGAAAAACAGCCTGAACCCACTGCCGTTTCAGATCGTCAGTTTGCTGTACAAGGTATCGGCAACGCAGTAATTATCAGGAGCTTTCTTGACCTTCAAAACTCTGTAAATACACTAAATGAATTTGCAACCTCTTACGTCTACGATTCAACAAATACCGAAAAGCTATATACACTAAGAAGAGAATGGACTAATACAGTAATTTCATGGAAATTATCATCCATATTTCTTAAAGGAAAATTAAGCGAAGACATTAAATCGGCCGCGTTTTACCCCGCCGCAAATATAACAGCGATAGAAAAAGTTATCTCCTCAGACACCTCAAAAATTGATCTTGCCTATGTACAAGCACTTCCTGAGAACGCTACCGGTCTGGCGGCGATAGAGTACCTGATTTATGGCACCAATCAGGGTGATGATGAATCTGTGATATCAGCTTTTAACGCTACCGGGTCGCGTCGGGGCAGTTTTCTTCGGGCTCTTTGCCAGGATTTAAAACAGCAAAGTGATCAGTTAATGTATCATTGGAGCATTGCAGGAGATGCTTATATTAATAAGTTCATGGCTTCTGGTGGTAATGCACGGAGCGAGTCTCTTGGTGTGTTGACGGACAACATTATCTCTACGATTTCAATAATCAAAGACGAACGTGTCGGGTTGCCTCTGGGAATAAATCAAGGAAAAAGCCAACCTGAATTGGTAGAGTCAAAATATGGAGGACAATCTATTAACTTCATACGCGCCGAACTGCAAGGCATTGAACAAATCTTTTCGGGAAAGAGGACAAATAAAGTTGGTATTAACGCCCTATACTGGTTACTGGATCAGGATAATGCTAAATCCGGTGATGTAAAATTAAGCTCTATAATAGAGGCCCAGTTTGCGGATATTTTTTCTAAACTTGACCTGATAAAAAGCCCACTTGAACAGGCGGTGGTTAGCAATCCAAAGCAAGTGGCCGACTTTTATGAATCGCTTTCAAAATTGCAATTACTGGTTCAAAACGATATGGTTACAAGTCTAAAATTCCAGGATTAATCACCGCATTCATAAGCCATCAACATATCTAAAAACATATTCGAATCCGGTTATGTGATCAGATTTTTTGTATCAACATCCAAAAAGCAGGCAACTTTCAGGACCAGCAAATAGTTTGGTCAAAATTATGCTTTTGTCAGGCTTACAAAAACCTCCCACCCAATCCCCTGCTACCAATCTTTGTAGCTAAACTTAGCATCGATATAAAAAATCGTTTGCCATTTTGAAGAAATTATTCTATCATTGATGCTTATTGGATCAATAAGTTGATACTGAAAATATCAATCTATTAAATATCCTTGTCTTTCTGCCTATTACAATTCTAAGATTCAGGCAAGGCTGGCTGAAATGATTTCCAAAATGCATTAAATATGAGAGAATCTGTCAAAATTATTCCGGCGAAAAAGCAAGTAGTCATAAGGATATTCCGCAAGCAACCAATAGATGGTAGCCGTCTGCATAGCGATGTGCGTTTTGAGCTACGCTCACTTTGTGATATCCCTATTGTGATCTTTAAGCTAATGGAGTCCGGGGAAATTCTCGCTGTGCCAGTCAACTTCAAAAAAATTGGCGTTTGGCCTGATGTAAAGAATCTGCCCGTTGTTTTGCAGTTTTTCGATCTGGATGCAGATATGATATTTTTTGAAAAACAGATATTTCTAAGCGCAGAAGATACTGAATCAGTTGTAGAAAACCGTTTTGAACAAATCAGGATGAAATCAAAACAAATCGATGCGATTGTAGATTTTATCTATTCTGACTATATCGGTTTTGCCCAGCTGGCCGAATCGTTGTAATAATCAGCATAAAAGAAGAAGGCTAAAAAGTGCAAAATGAACTACGCCATAGTAGATATAGAAACGACCGGGGGCCATGCAGCTGCAAGTGGAATTACTGAAATAGCGATCAGGATCCATGATGGTAACGCTGTGATCGACAGTTTTGAAACGCTTTTGAATCCGGGCAGACCAATACCACTTTCAATTCAGGCTCTTACCGGTATTAATCCTGAAATGGTTCAGGACAGCCCGACTTTTGAAGAGCAGGCGGCTAAAATTTACCAGATACTTTCAGGCTGCATTTTTGTGGCCCACAATGTCAATTTCGATTATTCCTTTGTGAAACATCATCTTGGACTGGCCGGTTTTGCATTTAATGCCCCCAAACTATGCACGGTCAGACTTAGCAGAAAGCTCATACCCGGGAAGGCCTCATACAGCCTTGGCAAACTTTGTGATTCGCTGGGAATCGCTATTGAAAACCGTCACCGGGCTGGCGGTGATGTGGACGCCACGGCCATACTTTTTGAAAAACTGATCGCCGCCGATGACCAGGGGCATATAGGTTCGATGCTTAAAAAGACTTCCAAAGAGCAGCTTCTTCCGCCAAATCTTGACAAAGATGAATTTATGGCGCTGCCCTCTTGCCCCGGTGTATATTATTTCAAAGATCATACAGGAAAGGAGATTTACGTTGGGAAAGCGGCTGATATCAAAAAGCGTGTCACACAGCATTTCACAGGCCACAACACCAATTCTCAACGTCAACATTTTCTTCGAAATATATATTCTGTCAGCTGCGAGCCTTGTGGCAGTGAACTGATGGCACTGATCCTGGAAGCATCCGAAATCAAGCGGCTCTGGCCTCAGTATAACAGGGCATTAAAGCGGCCCGAATTCCGTTTTGCATTATACACTTACGAAGACGGAGAAGGCTTTTTAAGGCTCATTATTGGGAAACAAAGCAAATTGCATAAGGCAGTACACATCTTTGATAAAGAGGCGGATGGCATCAGAATGCTGCGCCAGCTGGTGATTGATTTCAAGCTTAATCCTGATAAATGCGCTTACAGCCATTACCCTTTGTTTAGCCAGGAATCACCTGAACTCAGCCAGCTTCGCGATGCGTTTGAAAATATTCCGGCAGAAGAATACAATCATTTGGTCATGAAGGCTTTACACTCTTTCAGCGAAGGTCTGGCCGGATTTGTGATTGTAGATACCGGCAGAAATCCGGATGAAATTGGCTGTATCTGGGTGCAGAAAGGAAGGCTCACGGGTATTGGTTATGTTCCGGCAGAAACTGAAATTGAAAATGTTGATCCGCTTAGTCAAAACCTGAAACCCATCTTTGCCAATCACTATATGATGCAGATGATTTTTAATTTTGCCGCAAAAAATCCCTCGAAAGTAAAATTGCTTCATTGAAATGACGCTGATCAGATAATCGATTACAAATATTGACTTAGTCAATGAAAAAAGTAAGCGTCATTATTTTGAAAAATCCAGCTATTTAAACTGATATAAATAGGGTGCTTTATGAGCACCACCGCTATATTGTTTTTCAAGCCTTTCCAAAATATCAAGACTGAGCATTTTGCGTTGAAAACCTGACCTTCGCAGCTGTTGTCCAAGTATGGTTTCATACAATTTTTGCAGTTCGGCCATCGTGAAGGCCTTGGGTAGCAGCGGCGCGGCCCAGCTATCATAACCGCCCAGTTTTCGGTCAAGATCAGCTCTTAAAGTTTGCAATGCTTTATGCACAATTGTATTATGGTCGAGCATCAGCGCTGGCAGATTTTCCAGCGTGTACCAGATGCATGTATCAGCAAGTGGATCAGGGGTTGGGGCTGCCTTGCTAAAATCGATCAGCGCATAATAACCCACAGAAACAAAACGTCTTAAAAGCCAGTGATCATCGGTAGGATTCATACCTTTTGCCTGCATGATTGTTCGCAGCGGAGCCTGATCGTAACGTGCCAGATCTCCGAATGTGTAAAATTGATCCAGGTATATATCCGAAAGTCCCGTCCGCTCTCTAAGCACGCGCCGCGCAGCATCATTCATATTTTCGTTTTCTTTTACAAATCCGCCGGGCAGAGCAAAAAGACTGGTATTGCGGTATTCAAGCAGCAAAATTTTCAGCTGGTATTGATCAAATCCAAAAATTACAAAATCCATGGCTAGTCCGGGCAAATAACCGGCTCCTTCTGAATTCTGCTCTAATCTGACTTTTTCCTCGGTCATTATATTAAAATTTGATGTGCAAGTTAGAAAAAAGAAAGATTGTCAAAATAATTTTTTATTATTGTTCCATAATGAGACAATATAGATTTTATTGATCAGATTGTCTTACCTAACATGTATATAAATATGCAATTCCGGAAATGAAAACAATTTTTATCACCATGCTGCTTGCCCTGCAAATCATGCAGGCCGCGACGGCGCAATCTAAAAAAACGGCGGCCCCCCAGGCCAAAACCATTCATGGAACCCTTGAAGGTGTAACCGAATCCACAGGCATCAGGGCATTTAAGGGAATTCCCTTTGCAGCTCCTCCGGTTGGCCAGTTCCGCTGGCGCGAACCGCAGCCTGTTAGGAACTGGCAGGGCGTTCGCAAAGCCGACAAGTTTGGTCCGCGCGCCATGCAGAATCCTGTTTTTGGCGATATGGGTTTTCGTTCGGATGGTATGAGTGAAGATTGTCTTTACCTGAACGTCTGGACGCCTGCCAAGTCGGCCAGCGAAAAACTTCCCGTCCTGGTTTACTTTTATGGCGGTGGTTTTGTGGCCGGCGACGGTTCTGAGGGCCGTTATGATGGAGAAAGTATGGCCACAAAAGGTATCGTAACTCTGACTGTGAACTATCGTCTGGGCGTATTTGGTTTTTATGCATCAGAAGATCTTACCAAAGAATCCCCGCACCATGCTTCTGGAAACTACGGATATCTGGATCAGGCTGCGGCACTGGCCTGGGTGAAACAAAATATTGCAGCTTTTGGCGGTGATCCTGAAAGAGTTACAATCGCAGGAGAATCTGCCGGATCACTTTCAGTGAGTGCATTAATGGCTTCGCCGCTTTCCAAAAATTTATTTTCAGCTGCTATCGGTGAAAGTGGATCTGTTCTGGGTACGCTTCCTCCGGTGCCATTGGCGCAAGCTGAACATGCCGGTGCAAAATTCAACGAACAGGTTGGCAAAAAAACGCTCGCAGAAATGCGGGCGATATCTTCGGAAGATCTGTTAAAAGCAACAGCAGGCGCGGGTGTTTCCAGATTTCTTTCCGCAGTGGATGGCTACTTTTTCACAGAGCCTCCTTTGAAAACATTTCAGGCTGGCAAACAATCGCAGGTACCTCTACTGGCCGGATGGAATTCAGAAGAAATGAATTACAGAATGATACTGGGCAAGGAAGCACCAACACTTGAAAATTATACGAAAGCAGTGCAGAAAATGTTTGGAGAGCAGGCAGATAAAGTTTTAAAAGAATATGCTGCTTCCTCTGATGCGGAAGTTGAGCAGGTAGCCACTGACCTTGCCGGCGACCGTTTCATTGGTTTCGGTACCTGGAAATGGATCGATATGCAGAGCAAAACCGGAGGTGGAAAGCCAGTTTACCGGTATTTATACGGCCGTCCCCGCCCTGCTATGAATGCTGAAATGGGAAATATATCAGCCAACCTTGCCGGCGGAGTTTCCAAAAGTACAGAACCTGCGGCTGCAAAAGCTCCATTGCCAAAAGGTGCGGTACATTCTGCGGAAATTGAATATGCAATGGGAAATCTATCATTGAATAAAGTGTACGCCTGGACTCCGGAAGATCACAAAGTGTCCGAAACGATGCAGGCATATTTTGCCAATTTTATTAAAACAACAAATCCTAATGGCAAAGGCCTGCCGGAATGGTTGCCGGTGAAAGGCGAAGGTGATGCCCACTACATGTATCTGGATGTAAACAGCCGCCTGGAAACTGAAAAACACAGAGGGCGTTATGTGCTGATGGATGCAATGGCTGCAAAAAACTAACCTGACTATATCATGAAATGGCTCTTTCGACTTGCTCGAAAGAGCCATTTTTTATTTTAAGAGGACCAGGGAAGCTTAAATACTATCACGATGATCTTCTCGATTTTAGTAAATTGTAACTTAAAAAAATCATCCGAATATTTAATTTACCCTGCTTTAATTTTGATGACAATCTTAATAAAAATCTCCTTCGTCAAGGTGCCAGTTATTATTCAAAGCACTATTTAATCCGTCTTTATAACACAAGCAGCATAAAAAATAAGCCATTCAAAAAATAACTTTGTTCGAAAATTTTATTTGTAAATTAGGGGCAACTCCCGTTAGAGAACCGTGGGAGTTTTTTAGTAGCAAGCCATGGAATTATATAAAAAAATGAACCGATGAAATATGTACTACTTATAATTTTGCTAACCGGCTGGACCGGCGCATATGCTCAAAAAGGATATCCCGTTCCGGCACCCGATGAAAAACGTTTGTTTTTTATTCAGCATAGCGACAATCATAATACGTTTGTTTACAATGCCAATCTGAAAAATGGTGCGATTGTTGCGGAAGAACCTGTGGACATTTTCAAAATTGCCTACGCCGATGGCGGTGAGAAGATGCCTCTTACGAGCATACAAAAAGCACTTGCGTTTGGTATGAAAACCACAGAGTTATCACTAAACTTTTATGAAATGGAGCTGGCAGCTTCGAAAAAAGTGAAGTTTTACATGATGCTTGACAAGGCTGGAAAACCGAAGGTTTACACCACTGTCAACGGCAAGAAGATGTATCTGGAAAGAATTTTCTTAAAGTTGAAAGAGGGCACAGTCGGGATGGGAATCAACCTGGAGTACGCCCTGTTTATTGGCAAGGATTTCAGTTCAGGACAGAATCTGAATGAAAAGTCGGCAGAATGGTAAAATTCTGCCGGATCGTATCATAACTGTTCTAACTTTTTCATCTCCGATTCAAAATCATCTTCCGACAATACACCGCCGGCAAAGCTGTTTTTCAGTAAAGCAATCTTTTCATTTTTTGTCAGCGGCCTGCTGACGATGGTACTAACAATAGCTTTTTCATCCGGAAGTTCTGTCAATACATTTTTCTGATGCTGCCATGCTTCAAAATAACGAAAACCAAATATTCGAAGTGAATCTGCATTGAAATGAAGATCGTCAGGATTGGCGCCCAGCCCGGCTGCGGATACAAAATAGCAGTTTGGCTTTGTATCAGCGAAATGCAAAAGTGCCTGGTTTACCTTCTGATATTCAGTAAAATATTGGCCATATCTGCCCCCGCTCAGAAAATCACCCAAACCTCCGGCAATGAATGGAATATCACCGGCATTTAGCGCGAGGCGCAGTGCGTCCACAATTACACTTAACTTCTGATAATATTGGCCCGAAAGACCCGAAAAACTGTCATTTTCTCCCTGATGCCATAAAATACCAGCCAACTTACTTTCGCGCTGGGCAAGCTTAGCCTGGGAAACAGCATTTTCAAAAAGCGCACCTTCTACTGCCCAGTCATCAAGGCTTGTGCCACCATCGGCGCAGGGAATTAATCCAATTTGCTGCTCAGGATTTTGAAGGCGAAAAGCTCCTGCAAATGTAGCGGCCAGACTAACACCTGACATCGGCCTGTCATGGCTTACAGGTTCTGTCATGGTTTGCCAGCGCCCATTAATCAGCACTTTAATGTGTTCATCATATATAGGGGCCACATCTTTTAGGTAACCACGTCCCGCCATATTGGACTGCCCTATCATTAGAAAAGAATGTATCATCGATCTAAAAAAGGTAATAATTGAATGTAACTTTAATAACCAGGGTTTACTTTTATCAGTTTGAAAAAATATTTTTTTACAAAACCAACACCGCATTCCCGGGTACATCCTGAATTTTCTTTTTGTACTGTTTTTTAAAAATAATATTGGTGACCGGCGCAATGACGCCTGCGCTTCCACCTACCACCATACGCAGGAAATAGACGATCACTGGTTTTTGTCTGTTTCTGACAAAAATAAATGATGCTTCTTTCTTTGTATTTTTATTTCTTATCGCAATTTTATTGGCAACAAAACCGATCAGCCGCGTGCGGAATCTTTGCTGGTCCACCCTACCAGAATCCAGCAGATCTGCTTTCAGATGATGGTAATGCAGTTTCATACTACCCTTTGAAACATAATCATTTCCAAAAGCAGTCATTTGCAAAGAGTCAAGAACACCTGATCTGACCCTGGCAGAAAGCAGCGGAGCGAGAAATGGATTGAGCTCAGTAAGTTTTCCCGGGCCAAGTTCAACATCCAGCCGAAGGCCACCCAACGTGTCCTGGTACGACTGGCTCATCATCACCTTCAATTGCATTTTATCTAAAAACAAAGCCGAAACCGCTGCATGCAGACTATCCTGCCCAGCTGTTGTGTATGAGGAAACATGATTGATGCTGGCATTGACATTGGAAAAATTTACACTTCCGGTATCTTTCGAAACTGGATTCAGCTCTGTGTAATGAACCCGGGCATTTTGAAGCTGAACCTGATCAATATGAAACGGGAAACCTATTTTGGTCAGAGCAGCTATGGGTAAAGGCTGGATCACGGAGGGATCAAACTTTTTCATTTTGTCAGCATAAATTGTCATTGCGGCGTGATCAACGCCGGCATAAGCGATTTGCAGTCCCTGTTTTCTAAGCTCCAAACCTTCCATGCGGATTTCGCCGGTTTTTGTTGTCAGATAAATCTTGCGGTATACCCGGTTGGCATAAAAATCCGACCTGCTTACTGCCGGATTTAATGAAAATGATTGTATTATAGCCTTGTGCTTTTTCCCGTCAAAACTCAGTCCGTCTAATCCAATAAAAGTTTTTTCTGTTTGCAGATCCACTGATCCCACTTGCAAACGGGCACCGGAGCGGTTGACTATCCAGGACAAACCTTCATCAAAATCATACTGGTTTGCAGCAAGATCTTCAAGTTTTAATTTTTCCGCCGACATCCGTATGTATTTATCAGCATCATTTTTGCTGAAATAAATGCGGTCCGTTTCAAGTTTATCAAGCTGCGTAGCCCAGGATTTAAGTACCGGATCGTATTTAAAATGATCCAGATCAGCTGATAAATTCCCGTCTGTAAATGCCCGCTCACCACTGCTTTTAGTAAGCAAAACAGCATTCGTCTCCACCCGGATCCTGTCAGCCAGAAGGGATTTATCCTGCTGTGTTTTTATATTTTTGGAAGAAATAGAAATATGATTAACCAAGATACTGTCGCCGGCCATTTGTGCCTGAAAATTCCCATCATGGACAGCAATTGCATTGATATTCAAATGAGGTAAAGCAATTGGCCTGGAATTTAATAAGTCTTTCCGGTCAACATTCCGGGTGGAAAATACAACATGTGGCTCAACCACATTAACTGAATCAATTGTCAGCTTTTTGCTCAGAATCGTCTGTTCCAGATATGGCTTAAAACCAAGAACCGGAATATTGACAAGTAAACTATCCTCCGGATTTTGACGGTGATAAACAATGTCACGAACCGTTGAATTTTCCTGATCCCTTATGTCAAAAATACCCAGCTGCAAATGCCCTCCAGGCGTGTCGACACTGGCATTGATTCCCAGGGCACGAAGACCTTCTGTTTGCAGCGAACTGCCTTTTTCTCTTGAAATTTTGTTTGCAGAAAGATTTTCCAGATTGACTTCGGCCTTCATGCCTTTTCCCGTAAAAAACAGCTTTGTATTGTTTCCGCTCATTTGTTCAATAAAAAACCAAAGCGTCCGGCTTGATTTCACCTCCGGTGCCGCCCCGGAACCTGTAACATCCATAGATACCGAGCCCTCCTCCCACTGTAACCTGCTTATATCGAGCTGATTATTTTCATAAGAAAAATCCTGAACCTCAACCTTCTTAAATATCCCGCCGATATCGCCATTTTTTGTATCAACCTTAATACTGTCAAAAACAAGTTTTTGTCCAATTTCATTAAAGACGGACGGGCCCGTAGTAACGATCACGGAGGGCGTAGAGACCGCGGCAGTTCCAAATGACAGTTGCCTGACAGAACCAACCAATTCATCGGGTGTTCTTGCTTTACCCAGTTTTCCTACATGAAAGCTCAGATTCAGTTTTTGAAGTCGCAAGTCCAGCACACCGCCGCGTTTTAAGCTTACATCACCATCTACAATCCTTAGTTTTTCAAGATCAATAATCTTATCCATCAGCGACAGATTTTGATATACAGATCGTTTTGAACTGCGTACAGATGCTGAATTCAAAAGATCATTTTGCACCGATCGAAGAATGGGCTGATACATTACAGCCTCACGCGCTTTGAAATTATTCTGGAAAATAAAAGTGAGCCAGTCCATCCCTGTGATCTCAAAACGCGGTATAAGATAATTTCTTAAGACTTTGTTGCGCCCGTTACGCGGCGTTGCAGCGACCAGATTATGAAGGACAATTTTATCATTGATAAATTGAAGACTGTCAAATTTCAGTTGAAGAATACTATCGGGTAAAAAACCGTTGTAGTTCCTGATCGTATAATGAAAGCCACCGATACTCAGCTCTTTTTTGCCGGAATCATTCAGATGAAAACCGGAAATACTGACATTGTCATTATTCGCAGAAAACCGTGTTATTTTTCCTGCCTGATGCAGAATCAGATCCATACCGCCATTTTGCATCACTACATGGCCAATATTAAAAGCGACCGGCAACTGGTTTAAAGTACTATCAAACAAAGCCTTTTTGTCATTTTCACTTTTTCTTGCTTTTCCTCCAACAAAAAGTTCAGAAGTAATAACCGGATTTTCAAGAAAAACAGAATCGGCCTTCACGATCTGTTTCTGGTATAATAAATTAAAATCCAAACCCAGAAAACTTAGTTTCTTTGCTTTAAGATCCAGGCTATTTTTTTGACCCATGGAAGGCAAAATACGGACTGTTGCTCCGGAAAGTCGCACCAGCTTTTCTTTTGAATCGATCAGAAGCTCCTTGAAAGTGATATTGCCTTTATTATCAGGAAGAATAATTTTCTGGTCTGCAATGCGGAGCTTGACCCGTTCAGAAAATATAAACCGGGAAGAATCTTGTTCGTGTGCCGAACCAATTTTCATTTTATGGATGGAAAAATGAATGTGGTTTACGATAAGCGGAGATCTGGAAAATTTATCTTCATCCCTAACGAGGAGCTTGCCATCATTGATCTTAAACAATTGAAGATTAAGCACATCCAGCGATTTATAGATGGAGCTGTACAGTTTTTCAAGATCGTCCAGTAAAGCAATTTTATTGGTACTGTCTGTTTGCAAGGACTTCCTTTTTCCAATGATGATTTCCGGGTTGTTGAAAACGATAGAATCAATCAGCAACTGCCTGTGTACAAAAAGGTCCCATCTGGAACGTGTCCGGAAATGGAAATCCTTAACATTGAATTTATAACTGGTTGCTTGTCTGGAAGAATTGACCGTAAAAATACTGATCCCCTGCACATGGATTGCATTATGAAAATAATTGGTTTCGATCTTTTCAATGGAACATTTGAGCTGTCCCCGCGAGCCCCAACTGATCAGCTGTTCAATGGTTCTTTCAGAATTGTATTTGAACCAAAAGTGAATACATAACAACACGATAGCAAAAAAAGCAATGCTAAATCCTGCAAATCTGAATATGTTTTTGAAAAGGTGCCTCATTCGATACCAACATAACAGGCAATGAAATCACTTGATTTTCATAATACATGTGCTGTTATCAGTTACAACCATTTTTCTTCAAAATAAATCCAAAAACTACCTTAGAGTTGAGGTAAAATAGATACCAAGGGAAAACATCTTTTAGCTTAAAGTGTTGCATTTTTCAACAAATTAACGCGACGCAGAGAATTTATTCCCAACCAGATCTTACGACAATTTTTGTTGGATTTGTTATCTGATATGATAAAATTCTGTGAAAGTGTAAGCTTATAAATCTCATTAAACCCGACTTGTTTTATATATTTTGCTCAAATCTTTCCTCAGTCAGTCCCCTTTTCATTTGCAGATAATCAGCATGGAAATAGGACTAATTGCATTTTTCCGGTAGCCATCAGTTTTCTAATCAATCTAATTGTAACCAATGGTTGATCTGGCATACATTTTTTTGTAAACGCAAATTCTCCCTGCCCCTTTCAGAAAAACTTCCCAAATCAAGTCAAGTTAACTCAGCTAATTAATGAAAAAGTTTTTGTTTACGCTATCCGCGTTTTTTATATTTCAGGCCACTAAGGCGCAGAATAATACAGAAATACTCCGCCCTTTAACCTATGATCAAAGTTCTCCGGACTTTCTGCAATACAGAGACCGATGGAATCTTAAAATCAGTGCTGGTGTGGGATCAACCTACCGAACCAAAGCAACTTTTCTTAATACATCAGTGCTGTCAATATCCGCTGAACCTTCCTACCGGCTGACCAACTATATCGCTGTCGGGCTTCGCGGAGAGTATACTTTTATGAATTCTTATGTCAGTGAAGTGGGCAGAATCAAAGCAGACCCGATTGGCTCATTGTCGGCTACCGCAGATATCATAAAACTCTGGAACCATAAATCCGCACCATTTATCGGTATCGGAGCTGGATTCTACCGCCTTGGTTATGGCCAGCTTCCAGCAGGTCAACTTCCGGGCTCTGAGACTGTGGCCGCCCGGAGAGAAAATCTGGGAACGCGTTTTGGGGTTTCTCCCAGGATTGGGGTAAACCTTCATTCATTTTCAATTTCGTTTGAGATGAATTTGATTGATGAAAAGGTATATTATAACCGGGACTATATGACGCTTAAACTGGGCTATACTTTGTAAAAGGTTGATCAATGATCACAAATCACTTACTGGAAAAAGCTGATAAAATTAAGATCCTAAAAACAAACAAGCAATCCCCAGCTCATATCGGCGAAGGATTGCTTATTATTTTTCGATCATTGTAGAAAGAACAGTTCACGACAATCTTGCCGAATACAACGGCCGCATGATGCGTGGCCTTTTCCCTGCTTTTGCGACCGGATGTGATGGCTGGTTTGTGGTTTTCGAAGGACTATTAAACGGATTGGTATTTTCAAATGACTGATTCAGAAAATTTACTGAATCACGGTTTGCGGTATGGCTGATGTTATTTCTTGATTCCATTATACTTTTTAATTATGTTGATGAATAACCGGATCTTAAATAAAATCATGCCCGTTTTGCCTGTGCCAAATTGCAGCTAATTATGCGCAGATCAGGTCAAACAGCACACAAATCATTAACAGCTTTGCGGAATTATTACTACAATATAAAGGAAATAATGAAACTTTAAACAGCCTCAGCTGCGTTGCCCCGTAAGACTGATTTTATATTAGCAAACCAAAATTTACTTCCGATACGATGAGCATCCAAGAACTTGAAGATTACTTTGCAACTGTGAAGCTGCCGGAAAAACCAGTCAAAATTAACGGATTTGCCACTATTGAAGAGTCTGATGTTTTTGTTGCGGCTCAAATGGCGATCATCACCAGAGAACCGCAGACCTATCAAAAAACAAGTGCCTATTTACGAATTATGGAATTTAAACAATGGCTGGAAAATAACTCATATGCATAGATCTGGTAACCCGATCCGGGCAAATGAATTATTCCTAATCTGAAAAGCAAAAACAGATTGTGTAGATAAACTTAATAGGGAACAGCCGTTTCCTGGCTTTGCAAATCCGAAAGCATATTTTTAAGGGTATCAATATGCCGCTGCATTTCATCTTTTCTCTCAAGATGATCCTGAGATAATGAATTGTAACCTTTACTGGCATAGTCAACTTCCAGTTTACGCAGCAAATGTTTACGTTCTTCCATCATCCTGAGGGCTACCCACAAGGTTGAACTGGCCGTTTCTGCCTGCTTGACCACAAGGTCGCGCTCTGTGTAGGCATGGCCGATGTGACATCGGTACCGGTTAATGATATCGCCCTTTACTTTCCAGAGATTGCCGCCACAATCCGGGCAGGCAAAGACACTTTTATCTGCAATTTGTTCCACAGCATCTATGCCCACAGCAGTTTTCTCAGCGATCTGTGATTCGAGAATAACCTCCTGAGGAGCAGATATTTCCAACTTGCGGTCCTGACTTCCTATATGACTAAGAAGTTCTCCAATATCACTAAGTTCACTAACGTGGTCAACTTCCATGTTGTTTATCACTGAAAGCGGCATGTCGGGATATTCAGCCTGATTCGGATCCTGAACAATACAAATGCCACCACTTCTTTTAATGGCCCACATACCAGACGTACCATCATCAAGCATCCCGCTCAATATAATACCAATAGCATTTGAGGTATATGCCACAGCCGCGGAACGGAAAAGCACATCAATTGATGGCCTGAAACGATTCTCCTGAGGGCCTGACCCTAATAAGATTTTTCCTTCTTTAACCAGTAAATGCTGATTAGGAGGCGCAACATAAATATGCCCCTTTTCAAGGTCGGCACCATTAACGGCCATACTGCAATTTAGGGAAGTTACCTTTCCCAGGCGATGCACAACAAAATCACCAATTCCTTTGCGCGACAAATGAAGGACGATACAAAAAGCGGCATCCAGTTCAACCGGCAGTGTCCGGACCATTTCCACGAGTGCATTTAATCCACCAGCCGACGCACCTATTACTACTAAAAACCTGGGGCGATTAGCCATATTATTTATTCAGGAATATTGTGAACTTACTGCCCTTGCCCGGCTCACTTTCAACTTCAATCCTGCCACCGGAAGCATGGACTATTTTACTGGTCAGATATAGTCCTATACCAAAGCCATCCCCATCCGTTTGCAGCCTGGTATATTTATCAAAAATGGTTTCCAGATGGCGCTTTTCAATCCCTTTTCCATTGTCCTGAACAGAAAGTAAAGTATGATTTTCTTCTTCAAAAATCCGTACATCAATAACCGGCATTTTCTCAGACCGGTATTTTATTCCGTTAGAAATAAGATTATACAATATACTACGCAGGTTCTTTTTTGAAAAAACTACATTTTTCACCTGCACATCCCGTTTTATTATCGCCCCGCTGGACTTTATCCGCTCACTCAGGCTCCACTCAATATTATCCAATAGCTCATCCAGATCGACAGCTTCTGTTTCCAGCGCGTTGTTTTCAATTTTAGCAACAACGGCAATTTCACTGATCAGCGAACGGAATTTTTTTACCGAACCGCTAATGATCGGTAACACTTCTTTTATTTCAGGATCACTCGTATCGATCGAAGTAATCAGCGATAGGGTTCCTTCTATGCTGTTTAAAGGGTCAAGCAAATCATGGGAAGCGGTGTGAACAAAATTGTCAAGGTCGGCATTGATACGTGTCAGGACTTCATTTTTTTTGTCGAGTTGTTCCTGAATGGTTTTAAGTTTGGTAATATCATTGAAAGTAATGATAGCTCCCGAGGTCTTATTATCAATCTGTCTAACATAGGGCATGGTCATAACCTGGTACCATCTGCCATCCTTGGTCTGAATTTCTTTGGTGATAAGCTCCTCAGTGGTTAAAACCTGGTTGATATCTTCAATAATTGTTTCAACTTTAAAATTTGTTGAGATGCTGCTGAGTGCGCGGCCAATATCGCTATCAAGCAGGTTTATCAATTTTACCGCACCTGGTGAAAATTTTATCAGACGCAGCTGGTCATCAAGAAAGAGCTGGCCGTTTACGTTACTTCTGAAATAATTATTCAGATCGTCGTTGAGCTCCAAAAGCTCTTTATTTTTTAGCTGATAATCAGAATTGATCGTATGAAGTTCTTCATTTATTGACTGCATTTCTTCACTGGTACTCTGCATCTCTTCGTTTGCTGAAAGAAGTTCTTCGTTAAATGACTGCATGTTTTCGTCCAGCGAATACAATTTCTCATTCGAGGCCATGAGTTTTTCTTTGAGATCCTTCACCTCCTGTTCCAGATTTTGGGTATATTGGTTTAAATAAACCCCCTCATCAAAAATGAGCTCACTGTTTGATGAGATTTCCGTTAAACCTTCCTCGTAAATACGCACCACTAAAAAACCATTAGTCCGGCCCTTGTAGATCATCGGAGTAACAGATAATGTGACGTCTACGATCTGGTCCCCTTGTTTTATTTTAATACCCGTCACCGAAGACGCTTCACCATTTTGCACAACATTACCGATAATTGCATTGTAAGCAACCAACAACGGGCCTGGAAGCAGCTCCGTAAATTCTGTCGTCATGATCTTCTGCAACAGAAATTTTGTTGTGTCTCCATAAAATTTCAGTATCCGTTCGTTCTGGTCAATGCAGATCACCAGCTGACCCAGATCTTTCATCAAGGTCTCATTGACCGCATCGCCGAGTGTCCGGTCCGGAACTTTATAATTTTGTTCTTTTGGATGGGGTGTATCGATATGTTTTTTATAGGAGACTTCGGGAAGTGAAAATGATTCAAACCTCACCTGGTGGTTGGCTCCCTCGTTTTTATAAACTTTAAATTTTTTACTGATCACTCTGAGGCTTTGCATGATCGGCAAAGGGTTTTCGCTCGAACCTAAAAAAAGGTACCCATTTGATCTGAGACCAAAAAGAAGCATCAGATAAATCTTCTTTTGCAACGCCGGTGTCATATAGATCAAAACATTCCGGCAGCTTATGAAATGCATATTGCAGTAAGGCGGATTTTTTACCAGATCATGCTGGGCAAAAATAACCATTTTACGCAAGGCCGGCTTGACCTTGAAATCTTCACCTTCCTGCTGGAAAAATCTGCTCATACGCTGCTCTGACATATTTGACAGGACAGCCCTTTTGTATATACCTTTCCCGGCATGCAGCAGTGCCGCACTATCAATATCAGTTGCAAAAATCTTCACAACATGCTCCTTGATCTTATCTCCCAGTTGTTCACTGATAAGCATCGCCATCGAATAGGCCTCTTCGCCAGTGGCGCATCCGGTTACCCACATTCTGATTTCCTGCTGTGGGGCGAGCCTTTCAATAATTTCAGGAATTACATTAAATTCAATAAACTTAAACGATTCGGTATCCCGGAAAAAACCTGTTACACTAATCAGAAAGTCCTTCGCCAAAATTTCCAGTTCCCCCGGATTGGCTTTGATAAATTGAACGTAACTTCCTAACTCACCAAAGTTATTGGATGCTACCCTTCTTTTTATTCTTCTTAAAATAGTAGAATGTTTGTAATCAGAAAAATCAAGTGGTAATTCCGTATTAATGAGTTCAATAATTTCTGCGACATGTTTTTCATCATCCACACCCGATGCCTGCAATTCAAGCTCACGCAATACATAGTCTTCAATTACACCGGGCATCGCTTCCGGCTCGATGATAAAGTCAACCATACCGGTGGCTATCGCATTAGCAGGCATACTTTGAAATTCTGTCCCCTCAGGTTCCCTCACAATTACAAGTCCACCTGCTTTTTTTATAGCTTTCACCCCATCCGTACCGTCAGATCCAAGCCCTGATAGCACAACGGCAATTGCTTTTGGACCATATTCCGCTGCCAGTGAACTGAAGAAAGTATTGATCGTCATATGGGGGCCGCGGTCATCGGTTTTGTCTGTCAGGTACAAACTATGGCCGCGAACGGTCATAAATTTGTCATTTGGGATGATATATACCTGATTTCCTAAAATGGACATGCCATCTTCTGCTTCCTGCACCACCAGTTTGCTATGCCTGGTAAGCAGTGCAACCATGTGACTTTTAAATTCGGCAGATAAATGCTGGACAATTACGTAAGATATGCCGTCAGAAGGAGTATGGTCAAAAAATGTATTGAGCTCATCAAGGCCACCAGCCGATGCGCCAATTGCAATGATGTGATGCGGTTCTGCTGCAAACATAGGTTTAGGAGGTAAGTGACACCAATATGGTAGTGATAATATTTTACCTATATCGGTAATTAGGAAATAATATTCTGATAATAAGAATTTAACATGCGAGTACTTCTATTAGACGGCTGATAATGCGACTAAAATTATGCCAAAGGTTCAATAGATCTTTTAACAAAATTAAAAAAAAACCGGATTCAGGATGAAAATGAACTGCAACGTATTCCTGAAAGTTGTGGCTATTATGTGTATACGCATCGTAAGGTAAGAAAGTAATCGATTAAACCGGTCAATCCGATTACATTAAAATTATATTGTAAATTTGATTTGTCTAAATTACCGGCCCATGAAAAATATTCTCTCTATCATTCTATTTACTTTCTGCGTTACCGGCTGCGAAAACAAAGAAGTTGAAAAGATCAATGCACCGGACTGTATCGTGGAAAGAATTAATACAATTAAAAAAGAAACCGTACGAAATCCTCCGGCCAAGGTTTTCAGTATGACCTATAATGGGTCAACTGTTTATTACATTCCGCCAAGCTGCTGTGATGCATTTAGTGAGCTACTGGATGAAAACTGCAATCTGCTTTGCAGCCCGGATGGTGGAATAACCGGAGGCGGAGATGGCAGATGTCCGGATTTCAGAAAGAACATTTCTAATGAAAAACTGGTCTGGAGTGATGACAGAAAGTAGATTTTGCTTTCCGGGATGGGGGTAGATAAAATTACAGTTGTCATCAGGGAAAATCATGTTCAAAGTTTCGATATGAGAACTAAAAATCTTTATAATTCCTGCCTGATTTCTTTTTTTAGCCTGATTTTATTGATTTCATGCCAAGCAACAAAACCATCACTGCCTGGTAAAGTAATCAATGAAACGCCAACTTCTGTTATGTTTTCTCCTGATGGTAATCTGATTGCTGCCGGCGTTTATGGCGCGGCCAGGGTCTGGGATCTAAGCTCAGACTCCTATAAAGATTACCCTGCAAAAGTAAGAAACGAAACGCCGGTATATGTAAGTTTTTCGCCGGATGGCACCCAGATCGCAGCTGGTATTTGGGGAGCGGTCAGGGTCTGGAAACTTAATTCAACTGATTTCACTGATTATCCCAACAAAATCCGGAATGATACGGCCCGCCGGATTTATTTTTCGCCTGATGGAAAATGGATTGCTGCCGGTATTTTTGGCGCAGTCCGGGTCTGGAATCTTAACAGCGGTGCCTTCAAAGATTATCCGTTGAAAATACGCAATGAAACACCGGACATCATCGCTATTTCGCCGGATGGGAAAGTTATGGCAACGGGCACATATGGTGGTGTCATGAAGTGGGATGTAGTACCATTTTGAAAATATACAGAACTTAACACCCTAGCAATACTGATTTAACCACCACTATTTCAGTTCAAAACGCAATAATTTCTGATAAAATGGAAAATATTGATTCACTTTGTGGTACCATTCTATGTCACAAAAATGAATAAAACCTTACTTTTTTTTCTTTTATTGATCAATATCAATTCTTTATCAGCGCAGTCAACAACCACTGTTTTAAAGGAAAAAAGCCTGATAAAAGGACAAACGATTTATCTGAACAGTAAAGCCCGGATTGGCGGAAAGAACCGGCTGGTAATTCCTGTTACACTGCCGGCCAATACAGTAGCCTGGTATTATTCCTTCGCTACCGTCACAACAAGTAATGAGAAACAGCGGGTGCAAAGTTCCGGTCTGGAAATGCAGATCGCACGGCTTATTTCGGATGGCGCGCTCAGTCTGATTGGAGCCGGATTGGTCACTAATGTTGTCGCGCAGCTTATTAAACCTTCCGGAAGCGGAGCTGTTGATATTTATCTTACCGATGCCAACGGACAAAAACAATTTGAGAAAACGAATCTTGTCGGGTTGCATAGTTATGACGTTCCCGTTTTTTACAAGGAAGGAACAGCCCAAAATAGCCGGAACGGTGTTTTTCAGATACCTATCGTGCGAAAAGATCTTTCTATTTGTTTAAGAAATCCAAGTGTGACGGAAGGTGTAGCTGTTTCTTTGGACGTAGTTGCCATTATTTCAAGTAAAGAATACAGAGAAATCTGGTCTGCAAAAAACCTGGAAACACTCTATGCTGACTGTCTTTCGAAGTTTAGTATCAAAGATTCAGCCAGTGAAAAGATTTGTGAATGTGCAAAAAATCAGATCAAGACCGCCTATGTGCCTTCATCCTATGTGAGTCTTTCCAATATTGAAAAAGACAAAATTATCAGAGACAATATCCGAACCTGTACCCGGAAAATGGGATTAGATGGCTTGTCAGAAAAAGAGGTTAGGATTAACGAAATATTTAAATTAATTGAAGGACAGAAGATTACAAAGGATTTGACAGGACTTCAGGTATCTTACAGTGAACTGATCTCATTGGGCATTACAACGCCGCAGGTATACAATGGCCTGGCCTTCAATTTGCTTTGCCAGCAGGAATATCAGGAAGCGAAAAAGTACATTACCCTTGGACTTGGCAAAGATCCGCAAGATTTATATCTGCTTAAAAACCTTGGGAATTATTATTTGCTAACCGGCCAATACGACCAGGCAATGGAAATTTACCGCGCTCATAAGAATGAGAAATTACCGGATAAGCGTAAATTTAAAGAAAGCCTGACCCGGGATATCAAAGAATTTGAAAGGTCAGGAATTAAAAATGTCAATTTTGAAAAGGTGCGGAAAGAGCTTAAATTGAAGTAGTTTGTTGATCTTGAAATCAGCTCAGATAAAAATAAACCTGACATCTTTTGATTTTGAAAGATGTCAGGTTTCGGCATTGACCTTCTTATTAATATCTGATTAACTAACAATTTCCTTGCTCTTTTTGCTGGTACTTTTTAGTGCCCAATAAACCAGAGCCGGCTGAAAAAATAACCTTGCAAATCGCTTTCCGTCTGTATCCAACCCGAAAGCACTTCTTTTATTGACAAACTGCGCAATATTGCCGGGGAAAACAGCGGTGAAAAATGCAGCAGCAACTTTCCCAACTGTTTCCTTCTGTTTTTTATTTGCCAGGATTAGCGCACCTCCCAGTGCAATTTCTGCGATGCCCGAATAAACCACAGTATCGTCTTTCTTCAGAGGAACAAAGTCTGGCACCTGAGCACGGAAATCTCTTCTGGCAAAGGTGAGATGGCTGATTCCAGCAAAAACCAGGCCTGCTCCCAGAATAATTCTTGCTGTTTTTTTGATGTCTTTCTCTTTCATTGGTTTTAGTTTTTGGGAAGAGATTGCAAATATTATTCCATGGGGAAAATTATCAGCCACTTACAGTATTGTATTATAATGTAGCCATTTTACAAATTATCATCATGAATTGAAGAAAGCTTTTTCCCCTGAGCTGTAAGTACATCATGAACTTTCTCTTCACCATAAAAACGGTTAATCTCCGCCTTTTCCTGAGTATTCCCACGCTCAAATATTCTCTCAATCACTGCAATATATTGTCGCGACCAGTCAATCCGGTTAATATCTGTATCCCAGAAAAGAGAACTTCTTAATAAAGATAAATCCGGGGTTAAATTCTCCTGTTTAATCTTTTCTTCTCTGATGTCATAATAAACCTGCAAAAAAACGAATGTACCTTCTTCCAGGTTTAATTCTTTTTCAATTTTTAGCGCAAGTGCAGTATTCAAATTTCGCTTTCCTTTTGTAATTGCATTGAATGTTTGCGGATGTTCAGAAATTGAAAGGGCAAAAGGTCGCTGCTTCAGCGATCGTTTCTTCAATTCCCGTTCAAGAACAATTCCCGGATGAATTCCTTTATACTTTTCAAATCGCTTTTCCATACAGTAATTGTAAATAAACTTATTTATCAAAACAAAAGTTTTCGGCGATGATCGCCGAAAACTTTTATACAAGTAAACAAAGAAATTTCAGCAACCTACTCCCGATTCCCTCTCTTTGCCTGCCTTACCGCCTGGTTCCCCATACCATTCAATCTATACAAAAACGTGAGTCTGTATCTTGAAGCATTAGGCCGGATTATTTGCGTTTGCAGGTAATTATTTCCTGTGGTGGTTGTTTTAAAATCCCGCAGATTAAACAGGTTGGTAATATCAAAAACGACCGTAGCTGTATTTTTTAGCAGGTTTTTACTAATTCCAAAATCAATATTCTGGATGGCTGCGGTATGTCTCTGAGCGTTGCTTTGAGCACTGATCAAATTATAGCGAAACTGAAAACCAAGCTGATGTGCAAGTTTGAGCTGCGCACTGATACGGCTTGTCAGTGCATTACCCAGATAATCAAAATCATGCTCCTGAAACCAACCTGTCTGCTTAAACCGGTAGGCATTTAGTTCTGCATTGAGCTGTAATATTTTCAGCGGGTTATATAAAACAGACAACTCCACACCACTACGGGTTTCACGGTCAATATTGACAGGAGAAGTGATAAAAATCCCCTGCCCGTTTCGGAAAGTGTAATCCTGAATGATACCGGCATTATTCTGATAATAGACCGATGGATTCACAGTCAGCACGTTACCGGTTTTCAAAAACCCAAATTCAAACACATCCGCATAGGAAGGATTTAATTGCGGATTTCCGACATAACGCGCATTAAAATCTGTCAGCTCGTTGAAAGGATATAATAAAGCCAGTGACGGCCGGTTTATTCTTTTGCTGTAATTTCCCTGAAAAGTCGCGTTTGGAGTCAGCTGATAGGTCAGATGTACGGTTGGAAAAAAACGGGTATAACTTCTTGACCGGTCATAAATGTGATCTCTGTCTTCAATTTCAATTCTGGTATATTCTGTCCGCATACCCAATTGGTAAGCCAGATTGCCGACTTTACTTTTTAATTGCACATATCCGCTGCCGATCAGCTCATCATAAATCAGATCATTGTCGATGTTGTCAATGATTGCCCACCTATTATCAATTTGCTGTTCAGCTTTAAATAAAGAAGTAACATTTCTTTTTTCAACCTTCAATCCAAATTCCAGAACCGCATTACTATCCAAAGGCTGAATAAGATCCGTCTGCAGCAAAAAATCTTTGCTTGAACCGATCGAACCTGTTCGGATAAAGGCAGGTGGCTGCTCTGTTGGTAATAACTTTTTGGTTGTCAGATACCAATCTTTGTCACTGTTCCAGAAGTCGTATTGCATATCCACACTGTACTTTTTCCCTTTCCGGTCAAAGAGTTTTGTATAATTAAATTCCAGCTGGTTGTAATCTCTTTTTTCCCAGGATTCGCCATTTCTGAGCAAGGTGCTGTCTGTTTTTGTATTACTGGCATACTGGTATAACAATTCAGTTTTGTCGTGATCCTTTGTAGCATTTTTGAGAAAAGCAGCGGTAATGGTATTCTTTTTATTTAAAAGATAATCTGCCCCGACGTATAAAAGTTTTCCGTCATCGTGGCGTTTCTCGTCCTGCCGCTGGTTTAAAAAAGTACTGACATCGTTATCTTTTGTAACCTGGTTAGTTTTGTATAGACCTACATAATCCGAATACCGGATACCCAGTGTCGCAAACAGATTTACTTTTTCAGATTTAAAATTAAGGCTCGGGCTGATTCTGTTGTCATTCGGAATGCCGCCAACAAGCCGCAATTGTCCGTTAAAACCTGCCTTTTTATTTTTCTTCAAAACAATATTGATGATACCGGCAGATCCTGCTGCGTCATACCGGGATGATGGATTTGTAATGACCTCAACCCGTTCAATCTGATCTGCCGGGATTTGTTCCAGTGCGTTAGCCTGCGTGAGTCCGCTGCGCCGACCGTTGATCAGAACCAAAACATTGCTGTTGCCACGCAGACTTATCACCCCCGAAGGTCCCACACTTACCGAAGGAACCCCATTCAAAAGTTCTGTCGCAGACCCGGTTTGTGACAAAATATCTTTTCCGACCTCAAAGATCTTTTTGTCCAGATCCAGGCTTACTGAGGCTTTCTGGCCGGTCACTGCCACTTCTTTTAACTGAATGAGATCCTGCTGCAATCTGATCGTACCTAAATCAAAAGACTTGGCGGAATTTGTTATTATAAATGATTTCGAAAGCGTTTTATACCCGACGAAACTGAGCCGGATAATCATTTCTCCTTCCCCGGCATTGGCGAATTCAAAGTAACCTTTTTCATCCGTTACTGAGGCAGTAAGGATTTTTGATGACTGATCGGATATACTGACCGTCACAAATGGCAAGGGAGTTTTTAACAGTGAATCCACCGCAAAACCAAAAATCAATCCCGAAGTTTTCGTTACCACAGACTGTTGCGCCATACCTTGAAGACAGCACAAAAAGAGAAATATGCAGAGTTTGTATCGTTTTTCCATGCAGCAAGTTTAGCGTGCGAGAGGCGCTGCGAAATCAAAAATCATTTCAACAGCATTATATCCTTTTGAAATGCACTTTTGTGATTCATCTTCCTCATACCTTTGTTTTATGAAACGCCTCCTTTTTCTTCTATTCCTGCTACCCTTTTTTGTTTCCTGTAAATCCGATATGGTTTATGAGGAATATCCGGTTTTATATAAAAACGGTGACAATATTTTATGGGCTGGAAAACATTATAATGACTCAGACTGGAGTGCCAACCAAACATCAAATGCAGATTCTGTTTTCTGGGTGCGGACACATATCAATATTCTGAAAAACCCGGATGCGATGCCGGGTATCAAGGTCAATGCTTTCGGAGCTTTTGAAGTATACTGGGACAGTGTACGTATTGGATCAAATGGCAGAATATTTCAAAAAAACATCCTGGAAATTCCAGGAACCGAAGCAACTGTTTACAATGTACCGGATTCATTATCCGGAGCGGGCATGCATATACTTTCCTTCCGGGCATCACAGTCTTATCTTCCAAAGGAAAAACGCGGATTTTATGTTGAATTGGATTCATACAAAAGTTTGTTGACACTGCCGCTGGTCATAACCTCGGTGATGAATATCATGTCCGGCGCTTTTCTGATCGCTTCATTATATTATTTCTTTCTATATTTTAACAGCAGTAAACGCCAACAGACAATCCTGATCTTTGCCGTTATCTGTCTGCTGTTTTTCACATTGCTGATCCTTGAATACATAAAATTTTATATTGAAATCCCCTACACAAAATTTTATTTCCGGCTGGAAGCGATTGGTATACTGACAATCATTATTGCAATACTGGTACCTCTTTATTTTACCATTCAGTTTAATTTTCAATGGAAAAAAGTGCTATTGGTGATTTTAGGTATCTCATTAATTGGTATTTACATTTTCAATTACCGGCACTATGATCGTAACGCACAGTATTACAGCATGTGTATGTGGATTGCTTCAACAGTCATCGTACTAAACGCCATACTTCAAAAAGAAAAAGGTGCACTTCTGGTATTATCCGGATTATTATGTAGCATCGTGGTCAACAAATATGTTGTATATGATTTCGGATTATTTATCAGTTTCACCATCATCGTATTATGTATGCTTTATTTGCATACGATCCGCAGCCGGGTAATTGAAGATGAGTATCATTCTTCACTACTGCTCTCGTCGCGGTTGCAGCTTGAACTGGTCAAAAAGAATATCCAGCCACATTTTCTAAAAAATACACTGACTTCACTGATCGACTGGGTGGAAGAATCACCCAAGCAAGGTGCAGAATTCATTCATGCCCTGGCGGCGGAATTCGATATCATGAATACTATTTCCGAAGAAGTCCAGATTCCAATCAGACAGGAAATTGAGCTTTGCAAAGTGCATCTTACCGTCATGCAATTCAGGAAAGAAATTCAGTATCATTGGGAAGACAAGGGCATTGATGATGCAGAGTTTATTCCGCCCGCGCTTATTCACACCATCCTGGAAAATGGTATTACGCATAGTATTCCGATAGCTGGGCATGGAATCCGTTTCTGTTTACAGTTTTTAAAAACGAATACTTATCGTCAATATACTTTTGAAACGATTGCTGAAAACCGGATACCATCCAGGACCAGGAAGGGCGGGACAGGTTTCCGGTATATCCAGGCGCGTTTGACTGAAAGTTATGGTGACAAATGGGAATTCACCTCGGAAGCCACTCCTAACGGCTGGATGTCGACTGTTAAGATTTACACAAAATGAAAGTACTGATCATCGAAGATGAAGCCAGAATTGCCAACCGACTGGAAAGGATAACGCGCAGTTATTTTGAAGAAAACCTGTCGGCCATCACGATTTGTGATTCATTACAAAAAGGACTGAGTTATATTGAAAATAATCCGATTGATCTGTTATTACTTGATCTGAATCTTAACGGAGAGAACGGGTTTGACGTACTTGAATCCGTTGTGGCCGGATCTTTTCATACCATTATTGTTTCGGCTTACACAGAAAAAGCCATCACGGCTTTCAGTTATGGCGTGCTTGATTTTGTTCCAAAACCCTTTGATCAGGAAAGATTGGAGACTGCTTTCAAGCGTATTACAACTACTACAAAAAGTATTGAAAAAAATATAAATTTCCTTGCAGTGAAAAAAGCAGGCACCGTTCGGCTCATTGACATCAGTGAGCTCCACTATATCAAAGGTGCCGGAATTTACAGTGAATTACATCTTCGAAACGGCAGACAGGAACTACACGACAAATCGCTCGAAAAACTGCAACAATTACTACCGGATACCTTTGAACGCATCCATAAATCCTACCTGATTTCGCTTGTCCAGGCAGAAAGAATTTTAATACAGCCCGGCGGCCGTTATGGACTTTTGCTCAAAAACGGAGAAGTACTGCCTGTGGGAAGGTCGCGCTACAAAGATTTAAAAGAGAAAATGATATAATGTCGGACACGACGAATGTCGTTTGTTATTATTATTTGTAAAATTTTATTTATAATAATTGTCACCTTTCAGACAATTAGACTGCCGTATAATCTGAATCAGAATTTAAATTTGTCTGATTTATAAAAACTCCATAGAAATCACTACATAATCCAGATTTACCAAAATTAGTTGAAGAGATTGCTAATATTGGTAAACTATCCGGCAATTACCACGAAGAAATTAGAATTGGCGACCACTAATTTTACAGATAGGAATTACAGTGTAATGTTAGGACCATAATCGCAAACAAATTCTATATGACTGATTCTTTGATTTCCTCAAAAACTACACAGACCATCGGTTAAAAACGCAACCGGAGGTTTCACAACTTTTTCAAATTGACTGCCCGAAATCTTACTCGGATTGTAACAATATTTTCATGGATTTTAATTACTACAACCTATCTACAACTAAGTATGAAACGACCTATCTTAAAATTTACCATGCGCACCATGTTGGTCGCGGGCACTGTATTTTTTTGTCTCCCGGCAAATAATACCGCCAGGGCGGAACGTGCAAAGCAGATTTCCAGGGTAGCAGAAATTGAAATCTCCGGTGTGATTACCTCGAAAGAAGACGGCAGTCCCCTACCCGGTGCGTCCGTCATGGTGAAAGGTGATTTAAACAGCGGTACCACGACCGATGAAAATGGAAAATTCCGTTTGAAAGCCACCGAAAACAGCATCCTGATTGTCAGCTTTATCGGCTACATAACACAGGAAATGCCCGTAGCCGGAAAAAACATAATTAACCTGACGCTGGTTGCTGACCACAGACTTTTGAATGAGGTTGTGGTAACGGCACTGGGTGTTACAAGAGAGAAAAAATCGCTTGGTTACTCCATCCAGGAAGTAAAGGGAGCAGAACTTACCCGCAGCAACGAACAGAACGTACTGAATTCACTTTCGGGAAAAGTGGCCGGTGTGCAGATTACAGCAGGTAGCGGCGCGGTTGGCTCGGGTACCCGAATTGTTCTCCGTGGTAATAATTCATTTGGAAACAACCAGCCGCTTTTTGTTGTCGACGGCGTTCCGATCAGCAACTTTTCCACCAACACAACTTCGGGCGGTGGCGTGGATTATGGTAACGCTGTTGCAGAAATCGACCCGAACAATATCGCTTCCATGTCAGTATTGAAAGGTGCCAATGCCGCAGCTTTGTATGGTTATCAGGCCGCAAATGGTGTAATTTTGATCACAACAAAAAATGGTAGAGGGGCAGGCAAAGGTACTTCGGTCACTTATTCAGGAGGATTTTCTTATGAGAAACCATACATCCTTCCCAAGTATCAGAACCAGTACGGACAAGGCGTATATGGTGAAGAGTATATGTGGAAAAAGAATGGAAATGGCAAGTCTTACCAGGATTATGCAACCTCAACTGGCTTTTCATACAAGGACGGTTTAGGCAATGGCATCAACGATGGTGTGGATGAAAGCTGGGGACCAAGACTGGACGCAGGTCTGCTTATTCCCCAATATAACAGCCCGCTGGATGCCAACGGAAACCGCACGGCGACACCCTGGGTTTCACATCCAAATAACGTAAAGGATTTCTTCCAGACTGGTTATACCATTGATAATTCCGTAGCCATTGCATCCAGCTCCGAAGCTGGCGATACACGTTTATCATTTGGTCAGCAAAAGCAGATCGGTACCATTCCGAACACAGATCAAAAACGTTATACGATCCAGCTTAACACGACGCAGAATATTACCAAAAGGCTGAAAACGAATGCATTGATCAATTATGTCCGTACGGCAAATGACAATCTGGTTGGCCAGGGATATCATTCCAATAACCCGATGCAATCGATTGGTGGCTGGTTTGGCCGTCAGGTGGATATGGCCGATTTGAAAGCACATTATAACGAAACTTTTGCGGATGGAATGCCCTATAACTGGAACAACAATTTCCACGATAACCCTTACTTCAATGTAAACAACAATACACATTCACGTTACAAAGACCGTGTTTTTGGCAATGTTAGTGCCACTTATAAATTTGGCGAATGGCTGAGCGCCATGACCAGGATCGGAACAGACTGGTCGGCTGAGCGACGTATGGAAGTGATCCATAACAAGTCGAATGAGACGTTGACCAGTATGGCCGACAAAACCTGGGGCGGTGGAAAATTCACTGAATCAAAATATAATATCAATGAAATTAATGCCGATCTTATTTTGACAGGCCACGGAAATCAGGCAAAAGACCTGACGTTAAGTTACACAGCCGGAGCCAATTACAGAAACTATAATTACAATTACAGCTCACTGGGCGCCGCTCAGCTGACCGTTCCTGACCTGTTCACTATCAGCAATGCAAAAGGCAGCCCGACAACGGCTATGACAACCAACAAGTTGAGAACCAACAGTGTTTATGGTCAGGCATCACTGGGATTTAAGGATTATCTGTATCTGGATCTTACAGCAAGAAACGACTGGAGTTCTACATTGCCAAGAGGGAACTGGTCATACTTTTATCCATCTGCAAGTCTTAGCTGGGTATTTACGAACGTGATTCCGGTCAATTCGGACATACTGAGTTTTGGTAAACTTCGCGCGAGCTGGGCAAGTGTTGGAAACGGCGGAAGTCCTTATCAGCTGCAGTCTTCTTATATCGCGAATTCCACGCCGTTTAATGGGGTGACACTTTACAGTATTTCAAGCACCTTACCTCCGCTTAACCTTAAACCTGAAAAAGCAAAAAGTACAGAAGTTGGTTTCGAATTACAATTCCTGAACCGCCGTATCGGTCTGGATGCAACTTACTATAACAAGATCACAACGAACCAGATCATGCAGGTCAATATTTCCGGAGCTTCCGGTTATAGCACCATGCAGCTGAACGCTGGTGAAATCCAGAACAAGGGCGTTGAATTGCAATTGACAGCCGGCATTATCCGCAATCCGGGTGGGTTTAACTGGGACATCAGCGCCAACTGGGCCAAAAACAAAAGTATGGTGAACGAGCTTTATCAGGATCCAACAACGGGCCAGAAACTGGAAGCCTACACAATTACTTCCGTTTGGGGACTTACAGTAGACGCGGTTCCGGGCCAGGCTTATGGTGTGATGAGGGGATCAACTTTTGCAAGGGATGCCTCAACAGGCGCGATCATCATCGGAAGCAACGGTTTGCCGACTTACAATTCTACACCAACAGCAGTTGGAAATGTTATGCCCGACTGGGTTGGAGGTGTTACCAACAGCTTTACTTACAAGAATTTCAATTTCAACTTTCTGCTGGATATGAGAAAAGGCGGTGACGTTTTCAGTGTTACGCAGTGGTTCGGCTTGCAGTCGGGTGTTACTGCGCCAACGGTGGAAGGTGGAATCCGCGAAAACGGTTTGATCGTTGGACAGGATGTTCTTAAAAATGAAAAAGTGACGATGGCTGACGGAACGCCAAACACCATTCGTGTTGGAGCGAGAGATTACTTCCAAAGCCTTTGGGGTGGCAGAGAAACGGCGATTGTTGACGGAAGTTTTGTAAAACTACGCCAGATCGAACTAGGTTATCAGTTGCCTTCGGCCTTCATTTCCAGATATCCATGGCTTAAAGGAGCGGGTATTTCGCTGTTTGCCCGTAATGTGGCATTGCTTTACACTTCAAAAAGCAACGTGGCCCATATTGATCCTGAAACCGGATTCGGGGTTGGAAACGACGGGTTGGGGATTGAGCAATACCAGATTCCTTCCAACAGAAGCATAGGTGTTAAATTAAATGTGAAATTCTGATCCATATGAAAAATATATCAACCAGTTTACTAATTCTTTTCCTTCTGGCATTCACCGGACAGTCATGTACCGACGATTTTGAGGAAATAAATACAAATCCAAACAGCCCCGTTGAAGCGCCGATTACCAATGTACTTGGTTATGTACTCACAGATTTCGCCACAAATTATTTCGGTGTTTTGGGTGATATGAACGAGCCATCCACCTATGCGGGTCATTTAGGAAAACTGCAATACATTGATGATTCGCGGTATATGTTCACCTCCACGAATATCAATACACTTTGGACGGTCATTTACCGCGACCTGAAAAATGCCCAGGCGATCATTGACCAGGCAGACAAATCGGGTTCCAAAAATATGAAGGCAACGGGTCTGACCTTGCAGGCTTTCATCTTACAGATTGCCACAGACCGTTGGAGAGATGTGCCTTTTACCGAAGCTTTCAAAGGTGATGCAGGTTTTATTACCCCGAAATATGATACGCAGGAAACGATTTATCCGGCCTTAATCACCCAATTAAAAACCGCAGCCGATTTGTTTGCCGCAGGCGGAACCGATGTTTTGGGAGAAGGTGATCTGCTTTATGGCGGCGATGTTAAAAAATGGCAAAAACTTTGCAACTCTTTGAGACTGCGTGTAGCGATCAGAATTTCAAATGTTAGTCCGGCAACTGCCAAGCCCATTATTGAAGAGATTACTTCTGCCCCGGCAACCTATCCTGTAATGGCAGCCAATACGGATAACGCTTTTTTAAAATGGACCGGATCAAGCCCATACATTGAGCCGTGGAACAGCAACTTCATGACGCGCGATGATCACGGCCCGAGTAATATTCTGATCAATTCCCTTAAACAACTAAAAGATCCACGTCTGGCAGTATATGCCAAACCGGCACCAATCGATGGAGAATACAGAGGTGTGGAAATTGGCCCGCCAACTTCTCCTGTCATTTCCAATTATTCAAGGATCGGTGTGAAATTCCGTGAAGACCCAACAGGATTTTCGCCGATGATGCGGTATAGTGAAGTACTTTTCATCCTGTCCGAAGCGGCTCAGAAAGGCTGGAAAACTGGTTCAAGTACCGCTGAAAGTTTATACAATTCTGGGATAACTGCTTCTTTAAACGAAAACGGAATCACGGATGCAACCGTTATCAGTACTTATCTTGCGGGTTCGGACGTGAAATGGGATAATACCACAACAAAACTGTATACCCAAAAATGGCTGTCGCTTTACAAAAACGGAAACGAAGCATGGGCAGAATCCAGACGGACTGACATTCCTGTGATGCCGGCGGCAACAGGCTCACCATTCACAGGACATACCCGACCGCCATTCCGCTATCCTTATCCACCGACAGAGACGACTTTAAATGCCGGTAACAGTGCTTCATTTATTGCAGAAATCAAAGACAATTTCTGGGGTAAAAAAATGTGGTGGGACACGCGTACTGTCACCAATTAATTGATTTAATATCAAATAAAAAGAGACAGTATTGAGACTTTCGTTTACAATATTGTCTCTTTTTTATGTTTAAACCCGTGGCTGAACCGATTGATAAATCCTGTGCTTTTTAGATTAAATTCTTATCTTGGATTATTAACCCACTCAGCTGTCCTGAAAATATTTATGAAGCATTTTCTCCCGTTATTTTTTTTAATTCTTGCCTATCCGTCTGTTTTTGCTCAGCTGACAGAAAAGCCCAGATCAAAATATATAGCTTCTGAACTGTTTCCTTCATCATCGTTTTTGCCTTCTGGTAATTCGTTTCGACTGGCAACCGGTGAGCCAGGTCCGGATTACTGGCAAAATCAGGTGGATTATAAAATTGATGTTTCGCTGGACGATAAGACTGATATAATTTCGGGAATTGAAACGATCACTTATTCAAATAATAGTCCAAAAGCACTCACGTTTTTATGGATACAAATGGATCAGAATGTTTACAAAAAACATTCAAAAGGACTGGACGCGAAATTATATTTAAGTTATAAGGAAGTAGCTCCTTCATTTACAGGAGGTTTTGCAATTGAATCCATTCTTTTAAATAACCATGACAAAGCAGATTTTTACATACATGATACCAGAATGCGGATCGAACTGACCGAACCGCTTCCTTCCGGACAAAAGATTACCTTTCAAATAAAATACAGTTACCAGTTTCCAAGAAATTTCAGAAATGCTGATTTCAACGTAAACAGAACAGATATTCTGCCTACCAGAAACGGAGATATTTATTCGGTTGCACAATGGTACCCACGTCTTTGCGTGCTTGATGACGTCAGCGGATGGAACGCGCTCCCCTATCTGGGTAACGGCGAATTTTATCTGGAATATGGGAATTTCGATGTTAATATCACCCTTCCGTCAGCCTATATTGTGGAAGCCTCTGGCGATCTTTTAAACCCAGAAGAAGTTCTGACAAATGTTCAGTTGGAACGCTGGAAAAAAGCTAAATCTTCATCTGAAAAGCTAGTTATCCGCACGGCTGATGAAGTTACAGATCCTTCGTCCAGGCCTTCCAAAGCATTTTGTACCTGGAAATTCAAATTAAATTCTGCCAGGGATTTTGCCTGGACCGCATCAAAATCATTCGTATGGGAAGGTCAGGAAATTGTTTTAGCGAGTGGTAAAAAAGTTTTAGGAAGTTCGCTATACCCGGTCGAATCAAAGCATACGGATAGCTGGGAGCGTTCGGGAGAATATATCAGGTTTACTTTGCAGTATTTCTCAAAACAATGGTACGAATATCCGTATAACAAGGCGGTTAATGTTGCATCAAATCTGGATGGAATGGAATATCCGGGGTTGGTATTCTGTTCGGCAAAAGACAAAGGAAATATGTTCTGGGCGGTAGTCAACCATGAACTCGGGCATACCTGGTTTCCGATGATCGTGGGTAGCAACGAAAGAAAACATGCCTGGATGGATGAGGGTTTTAATGCATTTATGGATAATATGGCGACCAAAGATTTTAACGGTGGTGAATTTATCGGCTATCCCGAAATTGATGTTCCCGTAAAAGCACTTTTCGTTGATTCACTGGTCGCGATCATGACCAGACCAGATGTCATCCCGGGAAATCAGGTTTATACAATTCAATATCAAAAAGTGGCTTATTTACTCACTTTGTTAAGAGAGCAGATTTTAGGAAAAGAGCGATTTGATACTGCATTCCGGAAATATATCCGCGACTGGGCATACAAACATCCAACGCCCCGGGATTTTTTCAGCAGCATCAACAATTCGACGGGAGAAGATCTGAACTGGTTTTGGAAAGCTATGTTTTTGGAAAATTACAAGCTTGATCAGAAAATAGCAAACGTGATAAACCCCAAAGACAAATCATCAAAAGCAAAGATTTTCATTGAAAATATCGAAAAGGCTGCAATGCCTTTATATGTGGAAATAACCTTTGAAAATGGAGATAAAGAATCGCACAAGTTTCCGGTAGAAATCTGGCAGCAGGGTTACTCCTATTCGTTTGTTCCTGATTCAGATGGCGTTGTCACTAAGGTCGTTATTGATCCTGAAGGTGTGTTTCCTGATATTAAAACTGACAATAATGTTTGGGCATTAAATCGACAAAAACTTAAACCAAGATCCGGTAAGTGAAAGCATTTCACCATATATCTGTTTGTTTTTAGATTCCTTTACACAATACCACAAAAGTATAATAATGCCTAAAACCAATAGTGACTTCATTTCTAAATGTATTTTTTATTAAAATTTGGCTGGAATACATTTCTTGCAAGCCTGGAAAACCTATCTAAAAACCGGGAAAGGCAATCCATTTTTAAAGCAAGATTAAGCCTTACTTCTACAAGCCCGCTGACAGTTTAAAAGTAAATAATTTCCCAGACCAGACCGGGGGAATTTACAATTGAAGCCGTAATCCATAAGACAAATTATGCATAACTTCTTTCCACCAATAATGTAAATATATAACTATTTCATTATACAGATCTTTCATACCCATCAGGACTACTTAAATTTTCAATTCAGAAAGTGATGCTAAATTCATCTCCACATCTTCCATATATAGTACTATTCAAATAAAAAGGCTTTAAGATTTAAAGATATTTTGTATTAATGAAATAATTCGTAAACTATTGATTAACAATACACGTTTACTAATTAATGAAAATATACTAATTTAATTTTCAAGTAATTTATTCAACCAATCACATAACTATTTTAATAACGAATAGATTGAGACAGCGTATCAAAATTCAGGTTAACATTTCATTCCTGATGTGACATTTAAAATCAAAATTGTACTATAACAATTTTACAATATTTTCTACACCAGAAAGCTTTAAATGATCGGCAATTCCATTGATGTACTGATTCAGTTTTTAAACCATTAAGATTATGACACAAGAACTAAAATATACAGCCAAATCTCCGTTATCGGATCTTAAAAACTCATTTCAAAATTTCCTTTCCGCTTATACAAAAAAAGATAAAGCAAAAGGTGAAGAAAATGTTGTTTCTGAAAACCGTTATTCAGTATTGTATACTCTGAAATCGCAATACCACCATATCGGCTGCTCTTCTCAGGCAGAGGCACAATCGGTATTAGGACTTTTGATGACTGATGGAAACCGGATCCCGGTGGGTATTTATGATGAAAAAACAGACACGTTTGAATGGGAAATTATCGGACAATATTTTCATAGCCAGGATTCAACTATCGATCAGAATAGCCGTCTTGAAGAAATCCTGACAATCTCCCGTGCGCTTCGCCGCAGGGATTCGAGCTGGCAGCCTGGTTACCTTCAAAAACCAAGTTTCTTTGCCTGAGTATCTGACGATTTTAATTGAAAAATGTCGAGGATAGTCTAAGCCAGATTTCTTGAATATAGAAATGTCTGCGTGTTTATTTATGCGCAGGCATTTCCTATTGTTTGTAATCTGTTTGTCAGAATTGCAGGTAATCTCCATTAACGGGGTGATATCCAAACATTGTTTTCAGGCTGCACATCAAGATCAAATGCAGTACCTAAAATTATTTTTTTCAAAGGTTTAGCTGCATTCACACTAATCTTCGTGGTTTTATTTCCCTTCGACCAGCAGGCGATGCTTGATCCTATGGATTTCTGGCTGCCATCCTTAAAATATACCGTCAGATGAACGGGCACAGCCAGATTTCCTGAATTTGAGATCGTAATCTCATGTTTTTTCAGGGTACTCTGCACTTTACTTATTGCCAGATCCGGCACACCTTTTTCAAAAAACCAGCTTTTCCAAAACCAGTTCAGATTTACACCAGAACCTGTATTGATACAATTAAAAAAATCATGAGGCGTCGGATGTTTGCCCTTCCACTGATCCATATAATACTGCATCGCTTTGTTAAACAAGGCATCCCCAAGCATTTCTTTTACGTACAAATATCCAAGTGCAGGTTTCAGGTTTTTGGCAACATATCTGGCCGGTCCTGCAAGCTGGGGCGTTAAAGTCATCACAGGTAATTCCTGCTCAGATCCAACAACTGCGTTAGCATCACTTATGTCGTAGTCAAGTTTGACCGTAGAATCAATTAGCGGATGCAGTAAGAATTCAGAAAGCGTGGCAAAACCTTCATCCATAAATGAATACTTTGTTTCGTTTACACCCACATAAAAAGGAAAAATACTATGAAAAATTTCATGCGCTGTAAGCTCAATTGCTTCCTGTGGCTTTTCCAGAGGACTATTTACGACCATCATAGGATATTCCATTTCCGTTGGTCCGTCAAATATGGTTTCATGTGAAAAAGGAAACGGCACTGCCGGAAATCTGGTGCTAATTAAATCAATCGTTTTATGTCCATAATTTACAATGGGCTGATAATCTTGATGTTTCGGATCAAAAACCGCATCAATCCTGGTGCGCCTGCCCGTTGTTTGATCCACTACTAAACTTGATGCTTTCCACACATAATGATTACTGATACCAAAAGCAAAATCCGTAACATTGTCAGCCTGAAATTTCCAGGTTTTAACATCTTTCCCGTTGGATACCGGGCCGTTCTTAATATCAGCCTCGCTGATTATTTCAACAACCCGGTCACTTTTATTTGCCTTATCAATCAGACTGATAAATTTCGGTTTCAAAACTTCAACGGCGTTTTTCAATTCACCCGTTGCCCAAACCTGATAGTCGCCTGGAACTGTTATTTCAGTTTTAAACTGACCAAAATCGTTATAAAATTCATATTGACCAGTGTAGGGATACTCATTCCATCCGTCAATATCATCGTATACGGTTATACGCGGGAAAAAGTAAGCAATAAAAAAAGCACCGGAATCAATCTGCCCGCCCCGTATAAAGGAATTACGGTTCAGATCATAGGAATAAGTTATGTCAAAATGCACTGTTTGTTTTGGTAAAATTTTACCAACGCGCGCTGTCATATTTGTGCCTCTGATCGTATATTGTTTTGTATCGAGTTCGTTGCTGTTAAAGCTGAATTTTTCAATCACGACACCATCTGTTAAATCCTGTGATTTTACAGGAACGACCCGAATTGCTTCTTTCTGATAGATATTGGGATATAGTTTAAAAACAACTTTGGTCAGTGTATCAGGACTATTGTTGACATACTGAATATTTACGACGCCCTTTAACTTCGCCGTCAGCGGATCAAAACTTACTTTTATTTCATAATCCGACCTGTTTTGCCAGTAGTTTTTTCCAGGCGCACCGCCCGGATCACGCTGCTGTTTTACATACGACTTTTTGATACTGGAGGCTACGGGTAAAACTATTTGCGCACTGATGTTTTGATAAAGAAATGTACTAATAAAAAAAAGAGTTTTGAAGGTTCTGTTCATTACGTTGGGGGTTTACAAAGTCACATTAATTATCAGCAGAAACGCCATGATTCGATCTGAATTGTTCTGAGATGCAAAAAAACAGGACTGTTATCTTATCGTTCAGGATTACCCATGTTCTTAGATCTTACACAAATAAAAATTCCAGTCACCGCTTCCAAGTAAATTTATATCAAAACCGACTTCATTTGAAATAGCGATTCGGGAATATATTCTTTCCTGAGCATATGGTTTAAGATTTTATTCAAACGTATTTCAAACCATTTTATGGAACATAGAAGGGATTTCCTGAAAAAAATAACGGTGGCTTCCACAGGTATAGCCATAGGTGGCTCCGCATTTGGATTTAGTGCAAAAAGCTATAACAGGATCATTGGTGCCAACGAACTTATTCGCGTGGCAACAATTGGCGTTAACAGCCGTGGAAAAAGTATGTCAGCCACATTTGCAGGACAGAAAAATGCAGAAGTTGGTACAGTTTGCGATGTGGATTCCAGAGCAATTCCATTGGCGATTGAAGAAATAAAAAAAGTTAAACCCAATGCAACCCCTAAATCTGAAAAAGATTGCAGAAAAGTACTGGAAGATAAATCCATTGATGCAATCTATATCGCCACGCCTGACCATTGGCATGCGCCACTGACGATCATGGGTTGCCAGGCAGGAAAACATGTTTATGTAGAAAAACCGCTGAGCCATAACCCAAGAGAAGGTGAGCTGGCCGTCGAGGCTGCAAGAAAATACAAACGCGTGGTACAAATGGGTGCTCAGCGCCGTTCAGCGCCGGTTTTGACACAAGGCATTAAAGAACTTCATGAGGGAATTATTGGCCGTGTTTATCTTGCCAAAACCTGGTATACCAACAACAGAAAATCGACTTTTCTCAAACCAGGAACCGTTCCATCCTGGCTGGATTATGATTTATGGCAGGGGCCTGCGCCAAGAATGACCTATAAAGAAGGTCTGATCCACTACAACTGGCATTGGTTCTGGCATTGGGGCACAGGCGAGGCACTGAACAATGGTACGCACGAAGTAGATGTCGCTCGCTGGGGACTCGGTGTAGATTTTCCAACCAGGGTTAGCTCGGTTGGGGGAAGATACGAATTCAAGGATGATTGGGAAACACCTGATACACAAGTTGTAGCGATGGATTATCCTGGCCGCGTATCATTACTTTGGGAATCCAGAAGTTCAAACGGAAGAAAAATTGAAGGGCTTGACAGGGGAATTATTTTTTACGGTGAAAACGGAAGTCTGGATACCGGCGGAGATAGCTACACGGTTTATGATCTTGATGGTAAAAAAATCAGGGAAGTGAAAGCGACTGATCAGGCGGCTGATATACAGGGCCGCAATACGGCAAGTCCAAGCCTGGGTATGGATAATCTGCACGTCATGGATTTTCTGGATGCGATCAAAAATAACCGTAAACCAAACTGTGATGTTGAAATCGGATTTAAAAGTGTTGTAGCGATGCAGCTTGGAAATATAGCCTGGCGTGTAGGACGTGATTTAAAAATCGATCCAAAAAATGGCCATATCATAGGCGATTCGGAGGCTGAAAAATTATGGTCGCGGGAATATGAGAAAGGCTGGAAACCGGTTGTTTAGCATAATTTTTATTTAGTAAGTACTAAAATGGCAACGTGACCTAAATTCAGGATCACATCGATATAAAACAGATATGCCGTGCTTTAAATTGGCGTCACTAAAATTATTAAAGCATTAGAAGAAAATAGAAATTTAAATTTTAAGTAATAATATTTAAAAAATCAATCGCCAACCAAACGAATCAACCAATGGCAATAGCAGTAATAAATCCAGAACTATCTCAGCTGTTAAGCGATAGTCAAAAAGCACTGGAAGATTATTTATTTGTAAATGGAAAAAAATATCCTACCCAGGATTGGGTGACAATTGCGGAATACTGCAAAAGGTTTGATATAGCTAATACGCAGACTGTAAGTAACTGGATAAAACGCGGCATTGTACCAGAAAGTGATACGATCACCATTGAAGAATATAACAACATCCGGTTAATAAGGGCAATTCGCTATCAGGATTGATTTTTCAATATAAGTAACGAAATGGGTAAGGTAGAAGTCGTTACGGATGGATGGGTATGAAATATTTCAAGTTGTAACAATTATTACTTTTAAAACCTGATTATTTAAATCAAATAACAAAAAAGTTTCCCTAACCTTTTTCAGCTTTTGACCGGAATCAGAGCCAGGGAAACTTTTTTTATAACGACGTTCTGCTATTTATACCGTTCAACAATAAGATGACTTACCCTGCCGTCACGAAAATTTATTTGGACCATTTCATGTACATCTGCTGAAACAGTATAAGCAAAATACCACTGCGGGGATTTAGCCATAAATGGATCGTAGGGTAAGGATATGTCTTTGGTTGCCAGCAAAATTCTTTCAAATTTTGGTGCATACTGGTTTTTGCTCTGAATATTGACAAATTTCTCATAAAGTTGGCCAGCCAGATCGCCCACGCGGACGGATGATTGATCACTGAGTTTTTCAGGCCACTGTGTGAGCTGTTTTCCGCTGTTAAGATAGATACTTTTGACTTTGCCGGATTCAAGATTGATTTGAACGCCAGAATCAGTTCCCTCACTTTCATCAAGCAAAATATATTGATATAAAGCGAGACGATTTTGTAAATCGGTAAATTGAGTCGAAAAATTGCTGACGACATTCAGATATGTTACACCTTTTGATTTTTGAAGTGACTGTACCGCTGAGTAAACATTTTCAGCTTTTTCGTCAATCGCCAGTCCGAGATAGTTTCCCGAAGAAATACTATCGCGGGAAATTACTACGATAGGTGGCGGATCGACTATTGGCTCGACATTCTCATTTGGAATGTCCATCTGACAGCCGACAGCAGTTATAATGACAGCAAAAAGAAATCCGGTTGTAACTTTTTTCATGACTAATATGGTTTAGTTAACAAGAAGACACCATACTAATGATTTGGTTGTAACCGCAGACCTGATTTTTAAAGTCAAAAACTCACATTTTACATAACATCACGAGACATTCTCTTGAAATAAAATAGTTATTTGTCCAGCGCTATTACCTGAGCTTTATAATCTGCCGGAAGTATTGCGTTGCGTATCAGTTTCTCAAAACCTAATAACCTTGTCAATTTATAAGCACTGATTACCGGAACCAGCCAGGGTATTCTCCCAAGCAGTAATAGCTTGTTGACGCGCTGCGGAACAATCATGACCTGCACCTGCATCAGCATGTGATACCGAAAAATGCCCAGATGTTTTTTATATTGTTTGTACAGATCAATCGTAAAATTTCCATTGACAAGATCTTCCATAAGCTGCTGCTCCCTCATGGTTCTCCAGGCAGCAAAATTTTCAGGCAGTCCGGAAATTTTCATTCTTAATCCTACCCGTAAGAAAGTCTGAAACAATTCGTCTTTTTCTGACTCCGTCAATTTACGCTCCAAAAGTTCAAAAGAACGAATTGAATAATCGATCAGCATAAATAAAACATCCCGGTATGCCCAATCAGGAATTTTTGCGCCACGCTGCTGTTCAACACCCTGATGAATAGCCGTTATTTTATCAATGGCAACCATGGCTTCTTCATATTCTGAAAAAACAATTTGGCGTGCGTAAGCAACAGTTGAAAAAAGACGGCCAAGCGGATCGGCAGGAAGACGGCCCGTAAAATAAAGCCAGTCAACAGCCTTATTAAGCGCAAATTCAGCGGATGCACCTGCAAAAATAAAAAGTATGTAATCGGCCTTACCCCAGATTTCCCGCACAACCGATGATTTTTCAACAAAATACTTCATATACTCATGTAAAAAACTAATTAATAATCTTCAAACAATAAGACAAAAGAACTAAAACATAAATTTATAAAAAGTACTTTGAATTGCAAAGTGTATTAATAAAAATGTATACAACGTGAATTTTAGCAAAACAAAATCCCCGGTTTTCACAGCGAACTATGACAACCGGGGATTTTTTAAATGTTTTTTCTGATATTATTTTTTTGAATACCAATTCCTTAACCGCACGTCAATCGATTTGTTGCCGTCATTAACAAGTTTTTTGAAGGCCTCCGTATCGCTCATTCCGTTTGCACCACGGTAATGATATGGATAAACTATTTTTGGTTTAAAATCAAGAACCGCAGAAGCAGCTTCCGGAACATCCATCGTGTAAGGCAGGTTCATACAAACAAACGCCACATCAATATTTTTCAGACTTCTCATTTCCGGAATTCCGGCTGTATCACCGCTGATGTAAACTGTTTTACCGCCCATTTTTAAAACATAACCATTACCTCTTCCTTTGGTATGTTTCGCATCTGCCGCTTCCGGAAGGTTATACATCGGAATGGCCGTAATGGAAATATCCAGTTTGCTGATCGTTTGTCCATTACCAATAATTACCGCCTTTGATTTAATTTTATCGGACATTTTATCGGCCACTGCCTGTGGAACAACCAGTATGGCATGGCTCAAATCCAGCGCTTCCAGCGTAGCAGGATCGAAATGATCTCCATGAATGTCTGTGATCAAAATCAGGTCCGGTGCTGCAATGCTTTCAAATGTTTTTGCTCCTTCATAAGGATCAGCATAAATTGTTTTTCCGTTCCAGGTCAATGCCAGCGTTGCATGGTTAAGTGGCTGGATTTTCAGAGGTCCTTTTGAAGTTTTAATGTCATCCGCTGCCGGAAGCTGCGCCCATGAAGCTGCGCAGATGAACAGAGATAACAGGGTAAGTTTGATTTTCATGTTTTAAGTGGTTTGTTTATTCAAAGATATATCAAGCGTCTCTTTCCCGCATTGCATTCTTCTATTTATTTGATTTCTATTTGCCCGATTTAATAAAATTTTAACAGATATTAAATTTGGCCCGGTTTTATCATCATTTCATATCCGATATATTGCTTACTGATCCGGAAATAAACGACTATTATGATACTACTGAAAAACATATTTATATCTCTGATATCGATTTTTGCCCTGTCTGGTTTTGATGTCTGCGCACAGAAAACTGCTGTATCAGAAAAGCGGAAAAAAGTGGTTTTTATTGCCAGTCTTGATAGTCATCCCAAAGGTCAGCATGAGTATAACGGCGGCATCAGTTTTCTTGCCCAGAAATTGAATGAGGCTATGCCTGAGATTGACACCGCTGTCTTTCACAAAGGCTGGCCAAAAGATCCGGATGCTTTAACAGGTGCAAGTACCATTATCCTTTTTTGCGAAGGCGCTCAGGATCACATCATGATTCCTCACCTGTCAAAAATTGAAAATCTGATGAATAATGGAACCGGTATTGTTATGATACATTTTACGCTGGATATCCCAAAAGGCCCCGACGCAGATAAAATGCGGAATCTTGTTGGCGGTTGTTTTGAAACCGACTGGTCCGTGAATCCTTTCTGGATACCGGAAATTAAAAAACTGCCTCGTCATCCAGTCACAAACGGAGTGAGCCCTTTTGCTGTTCAGGACGAATGGTATTATCACCTGCGTTTTGTGAAGGACATCAAAAACATTACACCCATTTTAGAAGCGCTCCCACCCGATTCCACGCTCAGCCGACCTGAGGGGACACATACAAATAATCCATTTGTCAGGCAAGCGGTTTTAAAAAATAAGGAGCCACAAACCATTGCCTGGGCCTATGAACGGCCAGGCGGAGGAAGAGGTTTTGGCTTCACGGGCGGACATACCCATGCGAACTGGAAAAATGATGATTTTCGTAAACTGGTATTGAATGCCATTGTCTGGACTGCTCAGATACAAGTTCCAAAAAATGGAATTGTCACCAAAACGCCTGCACCGGAGGAACTAAATAGATTAACCAAACCGGCTGAATAACAAAATATTGTCATATTTTGATTTGTGATAATTTAAAATAAACACTAATTTTTTCCAATAATTGACCTTCATCATAAATTTCAATAACTTGTTGGACATCACTTAAAGATGATTCAGTCATGGAAGTTGAAAGAATACTGGAATCAATCAGCCAGGGACGAACAGATCTAATCATTGAACTGATCAAAAAAACTGATTGGCAGAAGATTCTTCTGAAAGGGCAAATTAAGCCTTTGCAATGGCTGGTTTATTACAACGATACAACCGGACTTCGGGCAGTTTTATCTGCGGGAGGAAATCTGGATAGTATAAATCTGAATCAGGAATTAGGTCATGCCGCTTATTTCGGACATTGGAAAGTTTGTGATTTTCTGATCAATCATGGTGCAGATGTAAATGCAAAAGTCGAAAAAACAAATGAAACTCCGCTGCATGGCGCACTTTCCAAAGCTGGCCGGCCTTATTATTTTTATGTTGTAAAACTCCTTATTGAAAAAGGTGCTGATGTGAATGCCAGAACAATTCCGGGCATGGATACAGGTGCCTTTATGCGCGATGTGAGGACCAAAGGAGAAACACCGCTGCACAGGGCTGCGGCTTATGCAGACGAACAAACTATTCAATTTTTGATTGAAAGCGGGGCCGATAAAGAAGCAAAAGATGTAAATGGAGATACTCCATTAAGCTGGGCAAGTGAACATTTAAGACCGGGCATTATTCTGTCATTACTAACCTACGGTCAACATCGTATTGGTGAAGCGCATAAGATCAAAAATACCAGCGATCATGGACAGGGTTGGGGCAACGGTATGGACTGGAACTTATTGGGAGAATATTTACCAGAATAATTGAGCCAATGTAATTTACGTCACCGTCGCGTTGCGTTAAGTTTTACATACTAGCAACCGCCAGAAAATCCGGCAGACTTTCTGAAACTGCGGGTAGTGTCAACAAAAACCTGGCTCCGTGATCTGAGTTGACTTCTAAAACTCCGCTAGTTTGTTTGGCCAGCGAAATGACTAGTCTTTTTCCAAATGTCTGCCCTGCCTTTTTCCAGTTTTCAGGATCCACACCGGGCCCGTTATCCTTTACTTCAAGAAAAAGAAAATCCGTTTGCCATAACCGAATTGTAAGCTCAGGTTGCTGAACCGCATTAAAAGCGTGTTTGAAAACATTGGTAACCAATTCATTAATTATTAAACCCAGAGGAACAGCCAGCTCGACATCCAGTGAAATATCTTCAATTTCAAGCGTTAGATCCAGTTTTTCCTGGTAGTGAAAAGATTGCATCAGTCCATTTACCAAATCCCCGATATATTCCTGCATTCCTACGCGTGTAACATTATCAGTTTGATAAAGCTGCTGATGAATGAGCGACATAGCCTCCACGCGTTGTTGTCCGTCCAAAACAGCCTGAACAGCTTTTTTATCGTCTAGCCGATTGGCCTGCAGGTACAACAGACTTGAAATTATGGCCAGATTGTTTTTAACCCGGTGATGCAATTCCTGCATAAGCTGTTTGAGCTGCACCGACTGAACACTGATCTGCTGGTTCGCCTGGCCAAGCGTAAGATTTGTCTGACTGAGTTTTTGATTGACACTTTTAATTTTACGGTATTGAAAAAGCTCCACAGCCAATAAAATCAGAAGTAAGGAAACGCCTCCCGCAAGCCAAAACAACTGTTTCCTTTTATTGTTATTTTCCTCATCAAGTTGCTGAATCTGCTGCTGTTTTTCCCGGGTTTGAAACTTTGTTTCGGTTTCTATTAACTGCCTGCTTTTTTCTTCGTTAAGAATACTGTCCCGGTACGCAAACCACTGCTTTTGAGAAAATAATGCCTGTTTGTAATCACCTTTTTTTTCATTGATCATCGTGACCGTTTCATAAATACTGACCATGACATTAAACCCGGCACGTACACTTTTTGCCCAGTCAAGTGCTTTATTGACAAACATTTCAGCCTCACCAACCTTGTTCAGTGCCAAAAGCGTATTGGGAAGATTTACATAAATAATTCCTTCTATAAAATCATCTTTCTGCGCTTTGGCCTCTTTCAGACATTCCAGATAGGTATCTGCTGATTTTTGATACTGCCCCGCATTTTTTAAAATGATACACCGGTTAAGCAATGTTTCCAGATAAGACAATTTGTTCTCTTTTGACATCCGGATTGCATCGGAACTATATTCCAGCGCCTTATCGAAATTCTTTCGTATATCTTCAATCGTGGCCAGGTCTGTATAAACTCCTGCTTTGAGCGCCTGCAAATTATTCTTGTCAATAATTGCCAGGGCTCTCCTGCAATAATGCTCAGACATTTTCAGCTCGTTCAAATCCAGATAGATTCCGGCGATCATTTGTAATACACGGACCTGCTTTTTAACATTGGCGGCGGCTGTAAATTCTTCAAATGCCTTTTGATATTGTTTTATTGCGACATTAGATTTATTCTGGTTTTTATCAACATAGGCCGCAGACATATATGCGCGGCCGGTGTAAGTCCTGTCAGAAAACTTCTGCGCAATCTGCATCAGATAGGCAGTTGCTGTCATTGCTTCGGGAAATTTACCTTTTTCTACCAATGAGTCACAGTACATACTTACCTTTTCAAAACGGGTTGAATCTGATAATCCTTCAAACCGACTTTCCAGTAAGGTCAAGTTGAACCCGGTATCAGACTGTCCGATTGACACTGATCCGCAGCATGCGAGTAGGCTTAATAGCAGTAAAAAAAAATTCATAACGTAAGGGTATAGTAATAAAAACTCAGCTTCAGCCTACTTATTTAATAAAAAATTATGTTTCAGCGCACATGAAATTGTTTCATAAACTCATCCTTATACTGCGCTCCCAATGGAATAGTCAGGGAATCAACGAAAATCTCCCGGTCATTAAAACCCGTTATTTTGTTAATGTTGACAACAAATGATCTGTGCACGCGAACAAGAGCATCAAAACCCAGACGTTGCCGGGTATTACCAAGCGTCAGCCGCAATGCATATTTTTGACCTTTTACTAAAATATTGGTATATGTATTGTCGGCTTCCAGAATCAATATATCATCAAGATTTATGCGAACAAACTGATAGTTATGTTTTATAAATACCTGATCATTAATGAGTAAGATAGATTCTTTCCCCGCCGTTTCCCTGTCAGCAGGTTCCGGCTTTTTTTGTTCTTCATTTCTTGCAGAAAGTTTTCCCTGGGCAAAATTATGAAGCGCGAGATCAACAGCTATATTTAGATTTTCAGGTCTTACTGGTTTGGTCAAATAAGCGGCAGGAAAAGTTTCCTTCGCTCTTTCGATTGTTTGTTTGTCTGCAAAAGCAGTAAGATAAATGACTGGAACGGGCTTAAAAGCATTGATCTGCCTGGCGGTCTCAATTCCATCCCAGTCGCCTTTCAAATTAATATCGCAAAGCAGCAGATCCACCCGGTTATCCTTAAAGAGCGATAATGCTTCCCGGCCATTATTGGCAACATCCACGATGGTATATCCCTGAGCTTCAAGCAAATCACTGACATACATAGCAAGCACTGCCTCATCCTCGACAATCAAAATTTGTACCTGATTTTCCAATTTAAATTCATTTGACAGAAAATTACGGATTCAGGGCATTCTTTCAAACTTTAAGGGCTGGCTTTTTGACAAATGGTTTCTAATGATACATGTGAATCCTTTTATCATGCGATTTTTTCACTTACAAAATCGCCGATACTTACTACGCTTGATCCTCCGTTCACATACATTTCCCGGCAGCAAAAATATGACTGCCATATATTTAAAACGTGTTATTGATTATGCTCAACGTAAATGATTCTTCTTTTTATTGGCACTTGACAACCAGCAAATATTATGATACCAGACACGCTATCGCTTTTGCCGTTTTTAATACAAACTTTGATCGTTGTAATCTTATTCATTAATATTTATGCCCCTCCGGGCCGACCGGAAAAGAAAGGGTGGAAAATGAATTATCTGGTCATACTGGTATTGATCATTATTAGTACCGGCAAACACTGGATGCCGGTTCTTTCTGTAAAAATACACGGATTGTTTTAAGAATATCAATCAAAAAATAAGGTCGTAACCGGAAGAAATTTTCCCGGTTACAACCTTATCGCTTTTAGATCAATCTCTAAATTTCAAGTATCGTTTCAACAATGCTGGACGAAGCCTGCTCACAGAAATCCAGTCCTGAATAATCGGGATTGTAACCACCGATATACGGTACGGCCATGATATAAATCCTGTCGTTTTCTTTTCCACTGGAATCGACGATCTGAAAATTGTCATTGATCGTAATTCCAGGCACTTTCAGATAATACCCATCATCCGTTTTTTCGATATTTTTATTGCCCTCATCCAGTGCAGATTGCGCCTTTTCAGGAGATCTGAATTTGATCCTGGCTGGACTTACGGTTTTATTTTGAAAAAGTCCCTGGAATGGAAAATCTTCAAAGTTCAGGTGCGGCTGTCCGACACAATCAACAAAAGTCTGATAATAATTGCCATGTTCTACACCATTTTCATCCGTGTAATGATACGTAATGCCACCCTTGTTTTCATCCGGTTCTACCTCGCCTGTCTCCCCAACCGAAACGATTTCCAGCCTGCCGGCATCATGCAAGGCTAGCAGTTCTTCACATGAACTTTGAGGAACAAACGCAATAACAACTGAAATTAAAGGCATCAATACCTTTTGTAACCTTTGCATATCCTCAGCTGATAAATATTTTGCAGGATAATTCATCGCAAAACTCAGGATCGCCAATACTTCCTTCCAATAGATAGATTCCTTTCTTTTTATTGATTTTTCCGCTTCTTCATATTCTTTCTTAAACAGTGTAAACGGCTCTGCTTTTTCTCTGAGATCCATCATGGAATTAACAAATTCCTCCATGCTCAGATCTTTTATGCTTGCATAGAATTTTGGGTCTTTGTCTTTAAACATATCCTTAAATTCCTTTTCAAACATAAAATCAAGCGACAGGAAACCATTATTTTCTGCTTTGTTTTTCTCAATTTCTTCCGGACTTAACAATGCATCATTGGATACCAGCGGATCTTCCAAATGAAAACGCACCGCCGGAAGTAAACCATTTCTGGAATGCATTACAAGTCTGAAATCGGGACTGTCTTTTGAAACCAGAAAACTGATCTTCCCGTTTTCATCTGTTTCAAAAGTTCCGTTATTCCTTGCAAGTGTTCGCAATGCGTCAACGGCTGTAAGTGAAGAACCTTTGATCGCGATGGTGTGATTCAGCTTTAATTCAAGCTTGGCCGGCGGATATGGAGAATCAAAATAACCGGCCACTTTACCCTCATTTTTTACCGGCCACTTATGCCCGGTGCAGATTATCACTTTATCAAATTCCAGAATCTCTTTTTCCGCAGTTTCAACTTCAACTTTGCCATTTTCAGGTTTATCCACGATATCAATCACCTTACTTCCTAAATGAACGATCGTCTTTAACCCATCTGATTTTGCCTTATCAAGCAGCAAACTGAATTGTGCGGAGAGATATTGTCCAAACAGCAAGCGGGGCAAAACCTTATACTCGTTAAATTTTTCTTTCTTGATGTTAAAATTTGCAAGACTTTCTGTTGAAAGCGTCTGAATCCAGGTTTCAATAGAGGTTACAATTTCCGGTATTTCATTATCGGACACATTGGTAACATGCTCTTTGTTAGCACCTTCATAACTGTAAGGCATACCTGCACCCAGCAGCTTTTTAGTTTCAAAAATGTGAATTTCATGGTTAGGATCTCCGGCTTCAACAAATCTTTTAAAAACAAATAATGCGCTGGGACCACCTCCCAAAATAGCTATACGACTTATTACTGGTTTGCTTGTCATTGTAAATTGATAATATTCAAAAAGTGATAGATGAGATTTATCAGATGATAAATAATTATACCAGATGTGTCAGGGAATGGTTTTTTAGAAGTTTGTAGAAATCAACCCTAAAACTGTTTATGTTTTTATCAGAAATATGGATTTATCCGGTAAAATCACTTGGCGGAATACGTCAGACTCAGGCAGTGGTAGAAGAAAAAGGATTGCAATATGACCGGCGCTGGATGATTGTAGATGAAAACGGCAAGTTTTTAACGCAGCGTGTAAATCCAAATATGGCCCTGCTTGATGTAGAAATCCATACAGACGGCCTTATAATCTCCCGTAGATTTCAAACTGACAATCAGATACTTGTTCCTTTTGAAGCAAATTCGAATCAAACAATTCAGGTAAAGGTATGGGAGGACACGGTTTTGGCACGAACCATCTGTGATAAGGCTGATGCCTGGCTAACCAGACAGCTTGGGAAAAGTGTCCGGATTGTAGAAATGTCGGAACAAACAAAAAGAAAGATGGACCCGGCTTATTCCGGAAAAGAATCGCTGGTCAGCTTTGCGGATGATTTTCCATATCTTTTAATTTCAGAAGGCTCCTTGCAGGACCTTAACAGCCGGCTGGCTCAGCCTGTAACCATGAGACGCTTCCGCCCCAATTTCATCATTTCCGGCACTGAACCTTTCGCAGAGGATTCCTGGAAAAAAGTCAGGATTGGGCAAGTGGAATTTATCGTTGCCAAACCTTGCGAGCGCTGTATTTTAGTGGGCATAGATCCTGTTACGGGCCAGAAAGGTTCAGAGCCATTAAAAACATTAAGTTCATACCGGAAAGTTGGCAAAAATATTTTCTTTGGACAAAATTTAGTTAGTAGAGAAAACGGGCTTTTGCAAGAGGGAGATGAACTTGTCATTACTGAACCTTAATCCTGGAAGTTCCTCACCAAAAAGACTGGTAGAACTCAGGATGGATCGCAATTCCGGAAAAGATCGGGAAATTCGCTTATAATCGTCGAAATACTTTGATGAAGTGGAAACCTTTTGGGTATAATTTACATTTACAAACATAATAGGGAATGCAGCACCGCCTTTAAACTTGTCGAATCAATAGTGAATGAATTTTTAATGAGGCAGGTTGAAATTTATCTGGCTGATGACGATGAAGATGATCGCTTGTTTTTAAGAGAAGCAATTACTTCCATAATTCCGGGAATAACGATTATTGAAGCTATGGACGGCCAGGATCTGGTGGACCTGATCAGCAGAAAAAATGAAAGCAGAAACCTGACATTGATTCTTGTTGATATGAATATGCCAAGGCTTAACGGGCTGGAGGCGATCAGTATCATTAAATCCAAACCTGAACTGAAAAACATTCCTGCGCTTATGGTTTCCACCTCACAGGACGCGTCACTTAAAAAGCAAGCTTACCAGCTTGGAATCAGTACCTTTATTACGAAACCCACCACGATGGATGGTTACGAGGATATTGCCCGTGGAATTAAAATATGTTTTGTAGATCAGTTTATTGCAGGACAGGATTCTTCATTCTAACATTTTTTTCAGGATTGATATTGGAAGGATGATATGGTTAAGAGCTTACGGTAATTAATCAGAGATTTTGATTTATTAAAGATCCAGATTTAAAAATAGATTAATGCCAAACCCAAATGATCAGGCATTAATCTTTGACTAAAACTTAACGGAAAAATGGCGATAGAAATCAACTTTCCCCATTAAATTATATTTTCCTTTATAAGCTTAAACCTGTAAATCAACCTTCATCAACTGCTTTCTCGTGGATTCAGTTAACTCACGTTTAGCCAGTGCGTGACATTCATAAATCGCGTCGCTGAACATCATTTGTTGCGGTGGCGTTTTTTGTGTTGAAGCAGAAGGGCCTCTTAATGCGCCAACCAACCCCAGCTCCCGTGCGACGTATACATATCTGATCGCATCAATGACAACACCCGCAGAATTGGGTGAATCCTGTACCGACAACTGCGCATCCAGAATAACTGGTGCTCCCATAAATCCTTCCAGTTCAAGACGGAAATTAGCTACCTTATTATCACCGTAATAAGCAATATATTCGGAAGGTCCGGCATGTAAAAAAGTGTCGTCGGTGGCGATTCCTCTAATGTCGTTTTGCGCGCGGATAACATTTTCCTTCGATATTTTTTTTGATTTAAGACGGTTTTTATCCTCCATGTTCAGGAAGTCGGTATTGCCGCCCACGTTCCTCTGAATATGCGCTTTTACGTGATGGCCACGCTCGAAGGCTAGTTCCTGCAACATTTGTGAAACGATGCTGGCACCAAACTGGCTTCTCATATCATCACCGATGATCGGGATTCCGGCGTCTATAAATTTTTGTTCCCATACAGGATCAGATGCGATAAAAACAGGAATACAATTTACAAGTGAGATGCCAAGTTCGAGACAAATTCCGGCATAAAACTCCGTAGCGAGCTGGGAGCCGACGGGCAAATAATTGATCAGAATCTCAGCCTTATGACTTTTCAGGTGTTCAATAATTTCGGTTCGCATCTTGCTGACCAGCTCTTCATCATAACACGAAGGATCTAGTAAGATATCAGACGTTTTAAGTTCATCTTTTATTACAAAACGGTTTTCGGCAGGATAGACAGCCATTTGTGGAGAAACACCATCAATGACCGGAGAGCGATAAACGGGTGCATGTGACTTGATTTCGGAATTTAGAATCATGGTACAATTCGGTCTGGCAAAAATTGCCTCAGCAAGAGGTAATCCGATCTTTCTTTCATCAATGTCAAAGCCACAAACAAATTCAATATTTTCTGCTTTATAACCTCCAATGTCATCAGCCATCAAACCCGATGTTTTGTCAGAAAATGTGGTATAATATTCAACACCCTGCACCAGTGAACTGGCGCAATTACCTACTCCTAAAATAGCAACTCTTATTTTTCCGGCTTGATTCTGCATAAATTTTACTTACGTTTTCTTAAATTTTTACAAATATTAAATCTGACGAAACTGACGGATTTAAAAATGATATGTTTAAAAATTGTCACTTCTTCTATCATTATGCAATCAACAAAAAATTATTGCAAACGTTTGCATAAAATTTAATTTGTTTTTGTCAAACATTTAAAATTAAACCTATACAACTGATAATAAGATGACTAGCCTGAAAATAAATTTTAAAATTTACTTTCAGGCTAGTTTTTGTACTTTTGGGATGCTTATTAGAAATTAGTCTGAGAATAGAACTGCTATGTAGTGGGATAGTTGTTATATTCACGAAGCTCTTTGCATTAAAACTTACAGCCAACAATATAGAAATAGCTCACTCAAAATTCTATAATGAGTAACCATTACCATTATACGTTGATTTTATATTTTATACTGATCTGCCGAAGGCATAACATTTCTGTTACACCTTCGGCAGATCAATGGTCTTAGTTTACGTTAATTTCCTGACCCGGTTTGTTTGTTTCAGGATTTTTAGGAAGTGTGACAACCAGCACACCATCCGTGTAGGAAGCACTGATATTTTCGGTCAGCACTTTTCCATTCAACTGGAATGAACGCTCAAAGGAGCCCGGTTCATATTCCTGGTAAGTGTACGTACTCTGATTTTGGGAATCTTCCTTTGGTGCAGTGTATGAAATATTGAGTATGTCGCCTGTAAATGATATTTTGAAATTGCTTTTAACAAGTCCGGCTGCGTAAAGCGATATGATAAAGGATGACTCCTTTTCTTCTATATTTACTGCCTTACGGTTTCCGAACGAACCGTTAAAAACATTTTCCCATGGTGATTTACCACCAAATTTGTTTGCAAATTTTTTGAAAGGACCGCCGCATCTTTGATGTCCCGGGCCAAATCCCTGTTGATTCTGTGAATCTGTTGTTGATTGTTGATTAAACATGGTTTTTATTTTTAAGTTTTTTGATCTGATTAAATTGTCTTTGTTTTCTTCCAAAGGGCAATACTTTCACGTTCGATTCCTCACAGGAATCTGGCATAAGAGAATTGAACTTTGGTTTGTTGATTAATTAATTGGTACGATTGTAGCAGTGTTATGAACTGCATTTGCCCGTACTTCCCAAGGATTTCCGCCTTCAATGTTGATCATTTCGTTGTGTCCGAACTGGCCATTCCGAATGTGAGCCGGCATCATTCGATGTCTGCCTGTGGCGCGTTTAATCATGGCAACTACGCCGCCAATCAGTACAACACCCAGCATTAATTTGAATAGCGTAGTGACGACGAATGCAGCCAGACCAACGACTAACGTGGCGCCAATAAGACGTGGGAATATGAAACGAAAGTTATTTTTCATGTTCTTAACTTTTAAAATTGATGTTTGATTTAAAATGAAATTTTAGACTTATAGTTACTGAAAGGCAGCAGTGCGTAAATTCATGTCTCAGCATTTTTTAACTTTTCTGCCTTTCTAAAATGGTAGACGATCCTGGGACCCGTTTTACTTTAAAGTTTTGAAAAAATATTTCGGATCAGGATTTCCGGGATTTGAGAATGATATTGGGGATATTGATATCAATCACAACAGATGATTGTCAAATACATTATTAAGCCAGACCTTTATGTGAATTTTATTTAAAGTCTGGCAGAAGTTTAAATTTTTTGAATTAGAACAGCGTATTTCGAATAAATCGTTGTGATACGGATCAAACTGTTATCAGACATAGGCGATGAACTTTAAGAAGAAATCAACTTATGCAAATTATCCAGGTTTCTGAGTAGCCACTGCGGCAACCTTGCGTTTTTATATATGCACTGACCATCTGCAATATGTGCTATGAGATCCGGCCAGATAGATGTTGAGTTATCAATTACAATCAACTCATCCAATAATTCAAGGTGAAAATTTATTTGTTGAAGATTGCCAAAATAGTTTTTTTCTACTTCTTGGGCGGTTACATAATGACCTCCTGTTTTTACTCTTTCAGAAACCCTTTTAAGCGATGTAGATAAATCTTCAACCATCAGAAGAACCATCACAATACGATACTTATTTTCTTTAAATCTGACAATGGTTCGTCATGGAGCCGGCGAACTGAAATGACCTTCATATGCAAAAGATTCAACTTTCGTCAGTGAGTTTTCAACGAGCGACTCAAATGCCTGAACAGTTTCATCAAACGCCAGATCCCGCGCATATTTTGGAGATTTAGATTTAGCAGGAAAAATCTCTGCCAGTCTTTGAACGAAGAATTTATCTCCATTAAATACGTCAAGTTCTGAGAGTTCAATAGGAAGAAGTGCTTTGGCAAGTGTCGATTTCCCGGCCCCGTTTGCTACTGTTATGACAAACAAATCGGGCATTAATCCAGATTGTATTTTAACCTGAAATCAACCGCTTCCTGCTCATTAAGTATTTCAACCAGATGATAATCATTATAATCACCTGTGAATTCCACGATCTCTACTTTGCCATCCTGATACTCCATAAAGGCTTGACTATCAGGAAGAGCTAATTTATCAATAACCATAAAAGGATATCCGGACTGATGCTTTTGCTTCCGTAGTTCTGTCAGTGCATTGCCTACTGTCTTACGAATATTATATCGGATGGTTTGCATAGTTATCGTAGTAATTACAACTCAAATATACTCAAAATTTATCACAAAATTGGCTAACACAGGATGCCGAAAACTTTATGGAAGAACTAAAAGCTGCGGTAAAAAAAGCCAGATAGGTATTGCTCGTATTTAGTTCAGCTCGATCCATACCGGAGCGTGGTCACTGGTTTTTTCCCAGCCACGTACTTCTTTATCAACACCAGCTGAAACCAAACGGTCTAAAACCTGCGGACTCAGGAGAAAATGGTCAATCCTAAGCCCTGCGTTACGGTCATAAGCTTTTCTGAAATAGTCCCAAAAAGTGTAAATTATTTCATCAGGATGCAGGTGTCTGAGCGCGTCTGTCCAGCCCAAGTCAACAAGCGACTTATAGGCGGCTCTGGTTTCCGGCCTGAAAAGTGCATCTTTAACCCAGCGTTCCGGTTTGTAAGCATCCAGTTCGGTAGGAATCGCGTTGTAATCTCCCGCCAGAACGACGGGAACATTTTCTTGAAGCAGATACTTTGCATGCGAATGTAACCGCTCAAACCAGGCTAATTTATAATCAAACTTTGATCCGGGAGAAGGATTTCCGTTTGGCAGATACAAACACCCAATCAAAACTCCGCTGACAACTGCTTCTATATACCGGCTTTGATCATCCTCATCGTCTCCCGGCAAAGCTCTCCTAACCTCTTGTGGTTCAACCCCACGTGAAAGAATAGCGACGCCATTCCAGCTTTTCTGACCGTGCCAGACTGCATGATAACCGGCATCATTTATTTCCTTTTCAGGAAACTTTTCCTGCGGCGCTTTCAATTCCTGCAAGCAAACGACATCAGGTTGCTTTTCCTGAAGCCAGCGAAGCAGCACCGGTAAACGGCCGTTGACACCATTGACATTATAGGTAGCTATGATCATGATACAATTATGTCAAAGTTTTTATAAAATCCTCAACAAATGTAATTTAATGTTATTTTTCCTTATAGGTAAAAGCAACAATTAAAAGTAATACCCCGACAAATCCCAAGGCAATAGAAAGGGAAAAGGCGTCAGCAATAAAACCGATCATAGCTGGCCCTGCCAATTGGCCCATATAACCCAAAGTGGTGACCGCAGGCAACGAAACGGACGGAGCAATTCCGGGAACATTTCCCGCTGCTGTAAAAAATACAGGAACCACATTGGCCGCTCCCAGTCCCACCAGAGCAAAACCGATGAGCGCAGCACCAGGCCAGGGAATTAAAACGGCTATGAAGTAACCGGCAGCTGCTACCAAAGCTCCATACAAAACTACTTTTGACGAGCCAATCTTATGAATAATGTTATCACCGGTCAGCCTCATCACAGCCATTGATACCGAAAAAACGGCATAACCTAACCCAGCCATCGACGGCTCAAAATTTCTGTTGAATTGAAGAAAAACAGCACTCCAGTCTAACAATGCGCCTTCGGCCAGGAAGAAAACGAAACACATTAACCCTAATGCTACAACCGGTCCGGTTGGCAGACTAAATGAAAAAGAATCAACACTTTTTTCCTCTGCTTTGGCAAAAAGATATTGATACTGACTACCGGCAATAACCACCAGCATCACCGAAATACTTACCGCAGCCACCGAAGGCAATAGACCCATTTTGATCAAAAAACCGAGTCCGATAGAACCCGCAAGGCCTCCCAGACTGAACATACCATGGAAAGAAGACATAATGTGCCGGCCATATTTTTCCTGTACCAAAACTGCATGTGAATTCATAGCCACATCAATGGAGCCGATTGCAGCACCAAAAATGAACAGCACCGCCGCCAATTCCCAGGCAGACTTTGTCAATAGCAATATCGGAAGTGCTATGGCAATCATGATCGCAGCAGCAAGCATTACTTTTCTGCTACCGAATTTATTGATAAAAAACCCAGTGAAAGGCATAGTCAATATCGCCCCGGCCCCCAGTGATAGCAGCACAAGTCCGAGGGCGGCATCATCCAGCCCCAGATTAGTTTTGGCAAAAGGTACCATAGGTGCCCAACTGGAAAGACCAATTCCACAAACCAGAAAAATTAATAAACTGGCTCTTCTGGCCGCCTTTGTTCTCTTATCTTCTGTAAATTCTAGGTTTTTCATTGGTTGTATTGCGCGAGATATTTTGCAATATTATGCAAATTTGCATAATATTGCAAAAACATTTTAACATGGTCAGAGAAAAACGCTTCAATTATATTCTTGAAAAATTGCAGAACAATGGTGAAGTTGAATTCAGCAAGCTAAGCGGCGATTTGAACGTATCAGAGGACACCATCCGGCGGGATATTGACATGCTGGCTGACAATGGACTATTATTAAAAATTCGTGGTGGTGCAATTCCGCGTTCGCATAATCCGCTGTCATTCAAAGATCGTATCGGTCATTTTAAAGATGATAAAGAAATTATTGCCCTGAAAGCACAAACTTTGATAAAATCCGGCCAGACTATTTTTATGGATGGCGGCACTTCTATTTATACGTTGGTTTCACTACTTTCCACCGATATTAAACTGACTGTTATTACTAATAATACCGCCATTATCCCTATCCTATCAGCTTACAGCGGTATCGAAGTCATTGTTTTGGGCGGCCATTATTTAAAAGAATCTGAAACGATTGTTGGATATCAGGCTATTAAAATGGCAGAAAATTTTCAGGCCGATCTTTATTTCATGGGTGTCTGTGCACTGGATCTGCAAAAAGGTGTTACCGCTGTTTACGTGCAGGAAGCAGAACTTAAACAGACTATGCTGCAACACTCATCCATGTCCGTCGCGCTCAGTACTTTTGACAAACTCGAAACATTTGAGCCCTACCGCGTATGCTCTTTGCAGTCACTGGATTACGTAATTACTGAAATGGATGCTCATAATGCAAGATTTGAAACCTATAAAAATGCAGGAATCAAAATACTGTAAATCTTCAATTCAAGTACCATTATTTACTTTAATCGGTGATTTCTGAGGATTTCACTGCCTAACAACACTGTGCGCCTTTTGCAAAACTTCTTTGATAACTTCCAGTTTTATAGGTTTGGCGACATAATCATCCATTCCGGCCAATAAACAATTATTCCTGTCTTCCTGCATCGCATTGGCTGTCAATGCTATGATATAGGGTTTTGTTCCAAAATCTTTTCGGATCATTTTCGTCGCTTCAAAACCATCCATTTCCGGCATTTGAATATCCATTAAAATCACATCATAAAACGTTTCAGAAAGTTTCTTTAAAGCTTCAATCCCATTGTCGGCAATTACGATTTCATAACCCAGCTTTTGCAAAACATATTGTATAAATTTTTGATTAACAAGGTTATCCTCTGCAACAAGAATTTTTAACGGGAATTGTTCTGAAAAATGGCTGTCCAGAATTTTGACGTCTTTTGCAATATTTAGATTAACGTTTTTATGATCTGTTATAGCTCTGTGAATAACATTTAACAAAGCTGACTTTTTAACCGGCAAAGTCAAACTGCCTGCAAATAAATCCGGAAATTTGAAAGCAGTATCGTCTCCCGCAGTATGGAGCAAAACAACAGGTCTGGAATTTACACTATTTTTCAGCGTGCGAGCCAAACTTAAACCATCAGATCCGGTCAGGCTCATTTGTGCAATGACCAGTTCAATAAGTTTGTTTTCACTTAGCATTTCAACAGCTTCGCTCTCTAAAAAAACAGCACTGGTAACAAGTTTAAATCGGTTGAAATAACTTTTCAAAATCATCTGACTGGTCTCGCTCCCACCGACAAGCAATACCCTTTTTCCCGAAATCTCTGTTATTTTCAGGCTCTCCGTAACATTTCTTTCCAGCCCTGTACCGGCCTGCGTTTGAATACTGAAAGAAAAAACAGAGCCCTGCCCGTAGACACTTTTGACCACAATTTCGCCACCCATAATCCTGACCAGTCGCTCACAGATAACAAGCCCAAGACCCGTGCCGCCATATTTTCGGTTAATGGAAGAATCGACCTGAGTAAAGGCTTTGAAGAGATTAGGCATCTGGTCCTGACGAATCCCAATTCCGCTGTCTTTCACCGAAAATCCAATATTCAATCCATTTTCCGGATCATCACCAAGTTTCAGAACATGAACAAAAACCTCTCCATTCGTCGTAAATTTTATTGCGTTATTGATCAGATTGGTTAAAATCTGCTTCAATCTGGAACTATCGCCGATAATAAAGTCCGGCAGGTTTTCTTCTATAAAATAAAGCAGATCAATATTTTTCCTGGAAGCCTGTAATGAAAAAAGGTCCATGATTTCTTCCATCACAATACGCAGATCAAACGCCTGTTTTTCAAGATCAATATTACCCGATTCAATCTTGGAATAGTCAAGGATATCATCGATCACATTTAATAAAGCCTCGCCACTGGTTGCAATAGTACGCGTATAATCCTTTTGTTCCTGTGTCAATTCAGTCTCTGACAACAGTGCTGTCATACCAATTACGCCATTCATGGGAGTCCGGATTTCATGGCTCATTGTGGCCAGAAATATACTTTTTGCCTGATTGGCGCGTTCGGCTTCCTCCCGTGCAGATTGCTCCTGTTCGCGTTGAATAAACAGCTCATCGGTCTGGGATCTCAACTCTTCGGACTGTGCCTGCAATTCTTCATTTAAAGATTGAAGGTGTTCAGACTGCTCATATAGCTCCTCAGCCTGCTTTTTAACCTCCAGTGTCCGCTGCTGGACCAGCTTTTCCAGATCTGCTTTTTGAGTAATAATGGCGTTGATCCTGTATCTGTAAATAGCATACACAAGCCAGGAAAGAATTAAAATACTCAAAATCCAAAACCACCATGTGTTGTAAAACGGAGGTGTAATGGTAATGGTTAAATGATTTTCCCCTTCGGTCCAGCTTCCTGAAAAGTTCTGGGCTTTTACTTTAAACGTGTAGGTTCCTGGCGGCAGGTTTGTATAAACAGCTGAATTATTTGCTCCGACGTAGTTCCATTCCTGATCAAATCCTTCCAGCATGTAAGCATATTTTTCTCCCGAAAATGTATAATCCAGCGCAGCAAATTCCAGCGAAATAAATGATTGATCATGGGAAAGCCGGATGGAAGAAGTCTGAGAAATATCCTTTTCCAATGGGGTACTTCCGTCCGTACTTACTTTAATTTTCTTATTAAAGATTTTCAAATTTGTCAATACAATCGGGAAGGTATGTTCTCCCGGAATTAGCTTTCTCGGATCAAATTTGTTAAATCCATTAACACCTCCGAAATACAAAATACCATTTGAATCCTTGTAGCCCGACTTCTGCTTAAATTCATTTGCCTGCAGGCCATATCCGGCAGCGTAACGTGTAAACTTTTTCCTGACCGGGTCGAACTTTGACAGTCCGGCAGCGGTACTTACCCAGATCATTCCCTGATTATCCTCGACTACGGCCTGTGTCATATTATTGATCAGGCCGTCTTCGGTCGTGTATCTTTTGTGCAGCTCTGTTTTAGGGTCATAACGGATAAGCCCCTTGACGGTTGCAAGCCATAAAATACCAAGATGATCCTGGGAAATGGAAATTACAGGATTGTCATTGACATTTTTGTCAGAAATATTTTTGACTATAAACTTTCCCGTCTTCGGATCATAAAGACTTAGTTTTCCATCTTCGGTACCGATCCAAAGTCGTCCTGAATGATCCGTAAACAAAGTATTGACAATGTTATTACAAAGACTTCCGGCAACGAGCGGATCATGTAAATGATGTTCAAACTTTTTTGTTTCCGGGTCATAGGAGTCAACACCATCACCGTAAGTACTAAACCACAATTTTTTGTCGGGTGTAATAGCAATGGAGTACACATCGTTATTCCGCAGACCATTCGGCTCCTTTTTATCATTTTTGAGCTTTGTAAATTTTCCGGTTTTCCGGTCAAATATGCTTACACCATCGCCCCAGGTGCCTATCCATAATTTTTGCTGACTATCCTCAACAATAGCCAGAATGTAATTCCCGCCGATGCTTTGCGCTGACTCCGAATGTTTATAGGCAGTAAATCGCCCCGTTTTTCGATCATATAAATTTAATCCGCCGCCATCTGTTCCAATCCAGAAATTAATTTCTGCATCTTCAAAAAAACAAAGCACAAAATTATGGGATAAACTGCCGGGAAGGCTGCTATGTTCATAATGATCAAAATTATTACTTCTTACATAGACATTAGCGCCGCCGCCATACACACCAAGCCAAAGGTTGTTTTGCCGGTCTTTATAAATATAGTCAACAGAATTTGACGATAAACTACTTTGGTCAATATCATCCTGAACATGAGAGGTAAAGCTCCAATTATTCATATCAAGAATATTGAGCCCGCCATTTTCAGTTCCTATGTATAAATTTCCGTCTATCTGCCTGATGCCCGTTATGTTGTTATTCGACAGCGACGCAGGATTTGCCTGATCATTTTTGAAGTGTGTGAAAGTATTGTCTTTTGGATCATATAGATTTAATCCATCACCGAAAGTTCCGATCCAAATCCTGCCAAGCGTATCCTGGAAGATGCTCCGTATATCATTTCCCGAAAGAGAGGAAATATTTTTATCTGACACAAACCTTTTAAAAACATTTGTTTTTCGGTCAAGAAAATTCAGTCCGTTTGCCGTTCCGGCCCAGATATTATTTTCCCGGTCACAAAAAATAGCAAAAACATTATTGTCACTGATCGATTTCAGGTCAGACTTATCATGTCGGAAATGTTTTATCACAGACTTGGTCTCAGGATCAAAAAAATCCAGACCCTCTGATGTTGCCACCCAGAGTTTTCCGTCTTTGTCGGTTTCCAGCCGGGTGATATAATTGGCTACAATACTTTTATTATTTTTCTCAATATGTTTGTAGGCGTAAAATTTGCCGGTATTTCTATCAAACATATTCAATCCGCCGCCAACTGTTGCAATCCAGATATTGCCGGCATGATCCTCAACAATACCGGTCACATAATTATTGCTCAGACTAAACGGATCCTTTTCATTATTTCGAAAAGTATTCACCTTGCTGCCGTCATATCTATTTAGCCCATTTCTGGTGCCCAGCCATATAAATCCCTTTTTATCCTGAAAAATACAATTGACGTTATTACTCGAAAGCCCGTTTTCCGTGGTTACTTTTTTGAAGTGGATAGGTCTGTTCTGTCCAAAAACTACGGTGCTGATTAGTTGCAGTATTGCTACAAAACATATTGAACAAAAAACTTCTTTCTTCATTGCTTTACAAAGCGACATATTCTAGGGCGGGCATTTTTTGTAGTAATATACAAGATTTTATTAACTCTATTCCATTTGTGGTGAATTTGCAAATTGAAGATTGTTTAAAACCTGTTTTTCCAAATAGAAGTCAAAATACCTGATACCGCGCCTTTAAAAGGTTCATCATGTGCACATTGATTTCCCATTGATCGCCCACCGGCAACTGGGTATATGGCAGCACAGGCATGTATGTAGCCGGGCCAAATTCTGTGGTGATGGTAAGCTCAGTATTATTTTTGCTATGAATTTCCGCGATTTTATCCCACCATTTCAAATGCTTTTCCAACGTTTCTGCCCATTCGGGAGCACGGGGATCGTTAACTTGCGGACCTTCCGGATGCCCCACTCGACTATGAATATGAGCAGTACGTGTTATAGCCAGATCGACTGCTTCCTGCTGATCTTCCAGTAGGGACTCGTGCACATTACACCAATGCGAAATATCGAGCGTGATGCGCAGATCCGGAATTCTGGTCAGATAATCATGCGTAATGTTGGCTGCATACAAACATTTACCACGATGAGTTTCGTGGATAATGGCTATACCGGATTCCTGTGAAAGGCGGTCGGCCAAATCAAAAAGCGTTTTATTCTGGCTGAAATTGAAATAGTCCTTGCCAGTCTGGCAATTGATAAAAACCGGATTAGCTGCAATGAGATGACGCAGATAGTTTTCATAACCCGCCAAATGTTCATTCAAATTTTTCTCAAACGACTGCCAGTACTGACCGATTAATTTAAGATCATGATCCGCGATAACAGACAGAATTTTCTGCTTCTCCTTTTCATCAAAAGGCAAATCCATTTCTACACCGTCATATCCTGCGGTTTTAACATTTTTACAAAACGTATCAAAAGGAAGGGTATTTCCCCAATGCGGCGCATAAAAGCTGATGTTCATTTTGGATATGAATTTCTTTAAATTATGTTTTCGAAAGTTGCTGATAAAGTTAAACCAAAAAATTGCCGTTAAAACTGACTTCTCAGCGCCAACGGCAACTTTTTGGTTTGATCCGTCCTAAAAGGTGGTTAAAACATTTTTAGTATGTCAGGCTTTTCAGATACGCGATCGTTTGTGGCACCTGTGTAGCATAACTTGGACTTTCGTCTTCAATATAAAAATGCTCGATCGACGATTTTTTGGCAGCTCTCAAAATTGTTGGAATGTCCAGCTGTCCCGTACCCAGAGCAACATCATTTTCAACCGGTGTCCCACCTGACATATTTCCCTGAACACCCTTGCGAAGATCTTTCATATGTATCAGTTTGAAACGGCCAGGATATTTTTTGATCAAAGCCGCAGGATCCTGTCCGGGGAAAAATGCCCATAACATATCCAGCTCAAAACTCACATATTTTGGATCGGTTTTCTGGATGATATAATCCATTAAAGTGCCGTCTTCATATTTTTCAAATTCATAGCCGTGGTTGTGATAACAAAAAGTAAGACCGAATTCATCTTTCAAACGCTTGCCGATCTGGTTAAAATCTGCCACTGTTTTTTCCGCCATCGCCAGTGTAAATGCGCCCTGATGCGGAATCCAGGCTACACGGACAAACTTTGCTCCCAAGGTTTTTGCATTTTGACCCACTTCCTGCGTTTTATCAAGTGCATCGGCATAACCGACCCCAAATGAGGAAGCTTTGATACCTCTTTCGTCTAATAATTTACGAAGATCTGCTGCTGTTTTACCAAACAAATTGGAAAACTCCATGTCTTTGATGCCAAGATTTTTCAATGTATCCAGCGTTGCAGCTGCATCTTTTGACAGACTTTTACGAAATGTGTAAGATACCATACCCGGTTGCTCGGGAAAAAGTGGTTTCCCTTTTTGTGCAAAAACAGGAATATTTCCCGCGGCAAATGCAAGAGCAAGAAAAGTCAGGTGTTTAATTTTCATATAAAACAAGTTTAGTATTTTTTGGTAGTTCAGTCAGCCGATTTTTCAGCTTATCAATACTGACGACAGAAACCAGAAGTTGCCCTGTCAAAATCGACTGCGCAACAAGTTTCAAAAATAAATTGAACAATAACCATAAAAAAATGCAATCCGCCAGATTTGGAAGATTGCATCCTAAAAATACTGATTATAAAATTCAGGCACTGATCTGCAATTGGGAATGATTGAGGATTTTAGTAATTTGTTTATTTCTCCGGCGACTAACCGTCACTTTTCTTCCGCAAGCCATCCTGAGTAAACGGTCTTCTTCTATACGTTCGATAATAAGATCTGAATTGATAAGAAAAGATTTATGAATACGTATAAAATTTTGTTTCAGATTTTCAGAAAGCAGCTTCATGGTTTTACATACCAGATACTTTTTGCCTGCATCTGTGTAAATAAAAGTATAATTTCCAGACCCTTCTAAAAAGGTAATCGAATTGATCAAGACCGTGATTGAACTTCCCATATGGTGTACAAGAATATCTGTACCGGCCGTCTCACGGGCTTTTTTTGTTGTTTTTCTTTTTTCTGATCTTGTAAAGTTTTTCATGCTGAGCGAGAATTCAGGGTGAGAAATGGGTGATTAAACGGCGACAAAATTGTTAATCTGTCTTTCGTTTTTCGTACCCAAAATTAATACAGCCGATCAGTCATAAATCTGTGAATAGGTAAAAGGCCCTTTTGACTTTAAACACGGTGGAATTAAAGATAAAAGTGGCATAAAAACCTTCGATTCTGGTAATTTAATGGATTAAAAGATAAAGCACTAAACACAAAAACAAGAGCCCCGATCCCGGAACTCTTGTTCGAATTATCTCTACCTTTAAAAATTGTTTATTGACTGATTTACGTCAATAATTATCTTGAATTTTCAGTCTGTCAGCTATTGGTTTTTCGGCAAAGCTGTACGGATTCTTCAAACTTTTGTTTAATCTCTTTAACCAGCCCTTCATCTTTTGTATCGAGAGTAAACGAACTGTTCGAACCTGATTCTTTAATGTCTTCATCATCCATATTAAACGAACCCGAAAATCCGCCTATGCCCATATTCATTTTAATTTTATCGGCCGGAACATCCAGAATCAGCGTATACTCTCCGTCCTTATTTTGCTTATAAGTTACCTTCCTGACATCCTTGAGCTGCCAGGCCATGTTCATACCAAAAGACACATCTTCATCTTTACTATCAAGCACCATATTCATCTGGCAACCTTTAAAATTAAATTTAGGAACTGCCTTTTTGTCCTTGCTTTTTAAGTTGTGCTTTTCGTCTTCACTGACCAGTTTATTAAGCTGTTTTTCCAGCCAGGCCGTATTTTTGGCCAAAGTCTGGGCGTTGGTACTTAAACCGGTCAGGAGCATAAAGGCTGCAAAAGCAGTTGCGGTGAAATAACTTTTTTCTATTTTCATGGCTATTGGGTGTTAATTGTTACAGAATAAAATAACAAAAATGCCCCAGGATTTTATCATGAAAAATGGCTGAAAGGTTAACTGGATTTATAAATGGATTAAAAAGCTATTTTGATATAATTTAAATATTCTAAAGCCTGACAATCAGGTCTTGTCAAAACTATCATTCTCTAAAACTTATCTCCTTGGGTGATCAATATCCGACAAACTCCGCAGATTTTTATCCGCTTTGTTTTTTCTTACATCCGAGTTTCTGATGATATCTGAAAAAGTAAGTCCGGTCTGTTTTTCTAGTTTTTCAACCGTGGTTTGGAAGTGGTTAAAATCTCCGGTTGGTATTATTTCAAAAGGAATATTCGTCGCCCATTTGCTTTGGTCAACCACGTAAGCACTAGAAAAAATACGAGCATTTTTATCCTTTACCACAACCACTTTCCAGAAATATTTGGGGATCAGAATGCCACGGTGTTTTTGATCGTCATCAGAAAATATCGGTCCGTTATAAACATTGGCCATAACATCTTCCTCATCCGTATTGTACAAGATATAATTTTCAAGTCCCTGCCAAAGATCCTGCCCCTGGTTGAACTGCCAGTATTGCGGACTGCAATTTGTCCAGTGAAAAGTATCGTCATTGGCAAGAATAGAAGTTTTTTCATCACCCCAAACCGGATCCAGTCTTCGCACCAAATGACCCCTGTCAAAATATCCTTTGTTGCCCAAACTTCCTGGTTCAGAACTGTAAAATTCGTCACCTACCTGAATACTCAAATCAATTCTGGGATCTTTAAACCACTTATCTGTTCCCCGGTTCAGGCTGTTTGACTTGCTTCCGTCAATATTGACCGCAGCGTAAAAAGCCATTTTTCTTGTTTTGGAATAAACAATTGAATAATGCGTATATCTGAGCACATTATCCTTGGTACCGTCAACGACTGCGATATCGTTTGTATCCTTAATTAATGGCAGGCCAATGTTCATTCCCAGGAAATTATCGTCAAACCCGGTTCTTCCAGTGTAATAAGTTTTGTCACGCAGATTTCCCTTTGCTTTTGCTGCCAAGGCTTTTTCAAACGAACTGGCCGTCTGAGCAAGATCTTTGCCCGGAACAATACTTTCTTTGGGTTTTGACCCGCTGATTAAAATTACCCCATTCACATCATCCAAAAGCTGCTGGATCAACATAAACCGATCTTCACCCGCAGCGGCATGTTGCATGCTGATTTCTTCAATGATCTTACTCGTCCTGATTCCTTCGTTGGCAATGTATTTAATGGCCTCATCAGAAAATTTGGCAAGTTCATTTTCATCAACCCATGATCCGTCGTTCAGCTGAATCTGCTTTTTCCCATCTACTATTCTTGACTCGGTAACGCTGCTGTGATGCAAGGCCACAACCTGCCACTGATCGTTAAAAACCGGCGCCCCCGAAGATCCCGTTGCCGTATCACTGGAATACCAAAGTCTTTTATCTTTTAGCGGATCAATAGCATCCCCGATTTTGATCACTTCATTTTCTCGTACCGCAATATATTTCTCACCACCGCCCGGGTGTTGAATGATTGTCACAAATTCCTTTTCATCGATTTTATTCAATGCCGGAATCATCCTTAAAAACCCGAAACTTTCAAGCAATACGCTTCCATCTTCCGATTGATCAGCCACTGCAATGATGGTAAAATCCAGCAGATCTTCACCACTGGTGATAAAACATTCATCCGGAAGAAAGGAGAAGGTTTTGCTGGACTTCATCCTTCCGTTCACATCCGCTTCAAAATCAAATTCTGCAAAGCCTCGTGCGGCGGCAGCTTTGTCTTTTATGACATGATTATTTGTTATGATCAACCTTGGCGTAATCAAAAATCCAGTTCCCCATTCGCCCTGAGCTCCAAAAAGATCAGGGATATAAATCCGGCAAACCGCTCTGGCTGCATTGACCCCTCTTTGAAGATAATTGATCCGTAAAAGATCATTTCTCCCCATGTATCTTTCCAGATCAATCCTGGTAACGCCGGCGCCGCTATCAGTCATTTGCCCTACCCTTTTGGCAAGATCCATAACCGCATCTTCTCTCGGAATCCGTGCACTCGCTTTGCTAGATCTTAATTCACTTGCAAAATCTTCTGAATAATCTGAGGTGAAAGTTTTCATGGCTATATCAATTTGAATTTAAAATGATCTCACCGTTTAAACGGCATAGTAAGACACTGCAAATTAGCACCTTAAATATTAAGGCTTTGTTAATATTACTGAACGGCAAAATACATGTTAAACCTAAAAGCCACCTGGAATATTTTCAATTCCAGTTTCGAACTAAACAGGAATAAATCCCACACAACCCAGGATTCTGATTGAGATTATCGCCTCATAAAACTGAAACCAAGTGCTGTTCCAACACCAAGTGCCGCACCAGCCGCTACGTCTGAGGGATTATGAACGCCGAGATACATTCTTGAATATCCCACCGTTCCTGCCCATAACATCGACGGTGCAATAACATACCATTTTGGATAAGCCATGGATAATGATGTGGCCGTGCTGAATGACGCCGAGGTGTGGCCTGATGGCAGAGAATATTCGCCCGGTTTATAGACAGGCGTGAGCGATAAATGCACGTTGAAAGGCCTGGGTCTTTTGAAGATTTTTTTCAAAGAAAGATTTAAAATAGCGGTGCAGGCTGTACTGCTGAATACATAAAAAGCATTCTGCCGCATACTTTTGTTGTGGTCAATAATGCCTGCAACAAACAATCCGGCAGGTATTCCTGCATTGACATAATTATTGGCATCAGAAATCCCTCTCATAAACCTGGTCTGGCCATCCGTGCGACTTGCTTCCAGTTTTTGCAAAATAGCCAAATCAAAATTATCGACAGCAGTTTGCGCCTGTGCAGCTGAGAAGCAGAAAATCCAGTAAAATAAAAATACATTCTTCATCCGATAAAAATAATAATAAAGCCCAGGCGAGTATCTCGTTGCATTCTATTTTCTATCTTGTAAATTTAATCAGAAGGAATATTTCGATTTAAATAGCCAAAATCCGATCGTTTAAGTTCCAAAGATTAATAGGGTGCATTCATAAAAATATTTAACTTTTATCAGATACAAAATGCAAATTATTACCATGGCATGAATTTTTAACGTGTTTTTTAACCAAAAGCTTTAATTCGGATTTTATGAAAATGAAAGGAAGGAGCGTAATCACTTACAGTGTTTATTCGCCAACAAATGTTACTACGATGCTGCGTCCAAGAAGACAGGACGGCCAATCTATTTTACAGGAAGGTTTTAGTATTGATCCTTCCGTGGAATTTTCGGAATATACCGATCTGTACGGAAATCCTTGTCAACGCGCTATACTGCCGGTTGGGCAGGTAACAATCACGACCGAAGTACAGGCTCAGGTGAACGTGACCAAACCAATTCCAAATCCGGTTCCTGCGTATGTGCTTGTAGGTAACTTACCCGATGAGGTAATGCATTTTATACTTCCAAGCCGTTACTGCCAGTCTGATCTTCCGGAGATTAATAAACTCGCCATGGAAATCGCAGGAAATTTTGTACCCGGCTATGACCAGGTAGAAGAGATCAGAAAATGGATTCATAACAATATCAAATATCAATATGGTGTAACCGATGCCACCACCACTGCACTGGATATCGTTCGTAACCGTATAGGCGTCTGCCGTGATTTTACGCATCTGGCAATCGCACTTTGCAGAAATCTTTGCATTCCTGCACGTATGACCGTTGGATATCTTGACAAACTTCAGGAAATGGATCTTCATGCCTGGTTTGAAGTTTACATCGGCGGAGAATGGTATGCATTTGATGCTGTGCAGGAACAAACAGAGGGTTACCGCATAGAAATCGCTCATGGCCGTGATGCGGCCGATGTTGCCATGGTTACCCAATACGGAAATGCTACGCTGGATTCCCTACATGTTGAGGTTGAATTGCTGGAACCTATTCCAACAAACTGACCCGGCATTATTACAGAACTGATTAATATACATGAATAATATGCCCCTAACTGTCAGAAGATCAATCGAGCTGCTCGGGCTCGTACTTCTGACTGCAATTTTTTATATTGGAAGAAGTATCCTGATGCCTATCATCATGGCATTTTTTATCAGCCTGGTACTTCTTCCGGTTTTCAGGTTTTTAAAAAAAAGAAAGTTTCCGGAAGCCATCGCTATTGTCATACCTATCCTTCTGGTATTTCTTTTGCTCGGCGGGATAATATGGTTCTTCTCCGCACAGGTCGGTTCACTTGTGGCAGATTTTCCAAAAATAAAAAGTAACGTCAGCATTCACCTCAACACACTCAGCAACTGGGTATCCGGCATAACGCATTATTCGACAAAAGAACAGCTCGATTTTCTAAACAAAAACACGAATGAGCTGCTCAGTTTTGCCGGAAAACGTGTCAGCACATTTGCACTGACGCTAAGTTCTATTTTCGTTTTTGTAGGGCTTTTGCCAATTTACATATACCTGATCCTTTTTTACAAAGATCTCCTGCTTCGTTTTATTTTCATGTGGTTTAGTGAAGAACATCACTCCAATGTGAAGGATGCCATTTATGAAAGCGAACTGATTATAAAAAGTTACCTGATTGGTCTACTGATCCAGATCACTTACATGACTGTTCTGGTGGGTGGAATTTTGATGATCATCGGCATTAAACATGCACTTTTGATCGGAGTTATTTTTGCGATTTTAAACCTGATACCTTATGTCGGAGCTTTGATGGGTAATGTTATTGGCGTTATCCTGACGATGACTTCTTCAACAGAACTTTGGCCGATATTTACTGTCTTAGGCGTAATTGCAGGTGTTCAGTTTCTGGACAACAATATTCTGATGCCAAGAATTGTTGGATCCAAAGTAAAGATCAACGCGCTTTTTGCTATCCTTGGAGTCATTGTCGGGGGAAGTATTGCAGCAGTGCCAGGCATGTTTTTATCCATGCCGATCATCGCTGTGCTCAAAGTTATTTTCGACCGTACAGATATGTTCAGGCAATGGGGAATTTTGCTGGGTGATGAACGTCCCGAACATAGTCCAATGATTTTTCCAGAATCCCGTAAAAAGAGAGCAGTGGTTTCAAAACCAGGAAAGATTGATGAATAAAAATTTCACCATTGATTTTAATGGTTCTCATTATCAATCTATTGATTAAGAAATACAATAAGCGCGGCAGTTGATCACTTGCAAACTATTAACATTCTTATAAATTTGCACAGGATTGTACTAAATGCCATATTTCTTTGATTCGAATTCTGTCAGTTCTGCTTTTCGGGCTTTTACTTTATAATACAGTGGGCTACTCTGTGGTTTATTTGTGTGAAAATAAAAATACTGTCAGCTCCGAAAAACAGAATTATATAGAAACAGATTCTTACTCCCAGGATATCGTTATAAAAATTCCTGTTGCGCTCCCCTATCAGACAAACTGGAAATCCCCCGAATCGGTGGAAGGAATGATTCAGCATAATGGTAACTACTACCAGATGAAAACCCGGCAACTGATCAATGACACGCTTTATGTGCATTGCGAGTTTGATCAGAATGCACGTGAGCGGTTTAGTTCGCTGGTGTCAAATATGCTTAACGAAATTGGAGGCACACCGTCAGATGCGCATAAAAACGCGCATGCAACTGTTTTGAAAAACTTCGTAAAAGAATATATGGCTTCTGACAGAAAACATGTATTCTATTTATTGGAATGGTCTGAAAACCATCTGCCTGTGCATGATCAATATGCGGATCATACCTCCAAAACATACCGCAATATTTTGTCTCCCCCACCTGAACAAGCCTGATTTATTTTTTGTGTAAACAAATTTGCTCATTGAAATGTAAGCCCATTTCAATGACTTCAAATGCGCTATTTATTCATTTGAAATAATAGTGTAAAATTTTAATCAGACAGTTCTATCCATTAAATTCTACCAGACAATCTTGTGAAAAAACTTATATTTATTTTCTGCCTGATCATTTCTGTTACCTCGCTTTTTACCCAGAAATCTATCGCACAGGGTTGTGTTGCCATTCGCAGCACAGGAAATGTATGTATGCTTGCGCATGCCGACAGTACAGATCATCAACAATGGGTATTGACAACCAGCGCCCGTTATTTCAAATCTTTCCGCCATTATTCAGGTACAGAAGAAAACAAAGACCGGCTAAAACAGCATACAGAAGTGATTAATCACACGGCCTCCCTGGACATTAATCTTACCAGAATTTTGAACGACCGCTGGTCTATCATGATTGATTTGCCGGTTATCTCCAATGCCCGCTCATCTTTATACGAGCATGGCCTAATCAACGGTGTTAACAAATTTAACCAGCGCCATAGCACCCATTCATTTGGCATTGGCGACATGCGAATCGCTGCTTATCACTGGCTCTTTGATCCAAAGAAAAGTACACGTGGTAATATTCAGCTTGGATTGGGTATCAAACTTCCGACAGGAGACTATGATTATCAGGATTACTGGTACAATGTTGGCCCTAACGGAAGCAAAGAACTTCGTACTGTCGATCAATCCATACAGCTTGGAGACGGTGGTACAGGTTTTACGATCGAGGCAAATACGTATTATAATGTATCTCACAACTTTGGGGTATATGCAAATTTTTACTATCTGGTTAATCCAAGAGAACAAAATGGCGTGCGGACTTATCGTGAAACATTATCACCGCGCCTGGCCAACGAAGCCATCATGAGCGTTCCGGATCAGTATATGGCAAGAGGTGGTTTTAGTTATTCTCTGAGCAATGTTGTTCACGGCCTGACTGTGGCAGCCGGAGCACGTCTGGAAGGAATTCCTGTTCATGACATCGTTGGCGGAAGCGGTGATTTCCGTCGTCCCGGTTACGTTTGGAGCGCAGAACCGAGTATCAATTATTCGACAAAAAAGTATAGCATCTATGTGAGTGTACCTATTGCGTTGGCAAGAAACAGAACGCAGAGCGTAACGGATAAAGAAAATTCTATCACCTACAATACCTACGTCCGCGGGGATGCAGCCTTTGCAGATTACTCGGTGAACGCCGGGATTTCTTTTAAATTCTAATAAGATATTTAATCCACAAAAACGGTTTCCGGTCATGACTGGAAACTGTTTTTGGTTATAAATTAAGTTCGTTCAAAACTTATAGATGCAATTCAAAATTAATCTATCTCAAATAACTTCCCATTCGCCACTTTCGACCAATCGATTCAGAATTAATTCAGCTTTTCCATCCTGAATTCCAATAAGCCAACAGAGTCAGGACAACTTTTATACAATAGATTTTTTGGGGTTATGTGCATAATAAATCACTTTCGGTTACGTTCCGAAATAAAGGAAGAGTATGATAAAATCAGGTTATTTCATTATAAAATTTCCTGCCATTATTGATACTGCAACTGCGTAAATCACCTCTAAAAATATATTAGCATGAAAAAAGCCTTACTGAGTACCTGCCTGGTATTTTCTTTATCAGGTAGTGGATTGTTAGCCCAGACTTCCGGCCCCGCAGTTCCTTACACTCCAATCCCGTTTCTGACCTTTTCGCCCGATGCACGCAGTTCGGCGATGGGAGAAGGAGGTGTTGCTTTAAGCCCGGATGCAAATTCGACTTACTGGAATGCAGCGAAACTTACATTCGCAGATAGAGATTTTGGAGCTTCTCTCTCCTACACGCCCTGGTTACCTAAACTAACAGATGATATTTGGCTTGGCTACGCAAGCGTTTATAAAAAGATCGGTAAGGGACAGGCCATAGCAGGCTCTGTGAATTATTACAGAAGTGGAGGAAATTCTTCTTCTGAAAATCCCTCTGATATTTCTTTAAATGCTACTTATTCACGGCAACTGGGTAGAAATTTTTCGATGGGTCTGACGATGAAATATATCTCGTCCAACCTGGCAGGCCAGGGCTTGATATCAGGGACGGTATTTGAAACCGGTAGAGTCATTGCAGCAGACGTCAGTGCTTTTTACCGAAAACAAGTCATTAATGATCCTTCCGGAAAAAATCTGACCTATACCTTTGGCGCAGTACTTTCAAATCTGGGAGGCAAAATAGATTATGGGCCATCTTATGGAAACGGATTTATTCCAACGACTTTAAAAATTGGCGGCGGGGTTTCTATCTCTCCCAATGTACAGCATCGTTTCAATTTTATCTTAGATGCCAGCAAGCTGATGGTCCCGACAACATATTCTTTTTATTCAACTAATCAATCCGCTTTGCAGGGTGTGATTAAATCATTTTCTGATGCACCTGGTGGTTTGAAGGAAGAACTGCAAGAAGTGGCACTTTCTTTTGGTGGTGAATATTGGTACAAATCTGCTTTTGCCTTACGTGGTGGTTATCATACAGAAAGCAAAAACAAAGCCAACAAAAAATACATAACGCTTGGGGCAGGTTTTCTGATCCTGAAAAATTACGGTGCCGATTTTTCATATCTTATACCGGTTTCCGAGGGAAGTCCATTTTCTGAAACCATGCGATTTACGGTATCCGCATACCTTGGTAAAAATTAGATCAATCTATATTTTACAAAAATCAAAGGCCGGTAAAACAGATTTCTTACCGGCCTTTGATTTCATCGCCCCCGTCCCCGGTGATGTCCCTGGCGTCGTCCGGGCCTTCCTCTTCCTAAACCCAAAATTCCTCCGGAATCGCTGCGCTGCAAACCATATCTGATAAAAACCCCGAAGAAACTTTTAGAGCTGCCGTATGTCTGATTGCTAAAATCGTAATAACCCGTTGTAAGTCCGACGCCAAAATTCTTTGAAAGCTGAGCAAATAAATTGTAGGAAAGTTCAAGCATCAGACTTCCTTTATTGTCAAAAACCCGTCCTGCTCCTATGGTCATTTCGTTGGCAAAAATACCGATATTACCAACGTCCATTGTTACCTTACCTTCCAAAAATAACGAAGTATCAGGCCTCAGCGAATTCCGCCCAAAAGCAATTCCAACGTCGACGACATTAAAAGTTTTTCCAACTTCGATCATCTGCGCGATCCGGTCGGTGGTTATGCCCGGACCCGTGTAAATGGCAAAAGGCATAAGCCTGGCATAAATTGGGGCGGTTTTAAATTTCAGGCCCATTTTAAGAGAGTCTGCCGCAGGTGAAGGGGGCGCCGTTTGACAAAATGCCTGAAAAGATAAAAGGGTCAAAAGCGGTAGTAGTAGTTTGTATTTTAGTGTTGCGTATAGTTTTTTCATCGAACTGTTATTTGGTGTGAAAAGGTAATTTTATTTTTTAAGATAATTGGATGTTTGACTTATAACTGCTGATTATAAAAAAGTAAAGGGAAGAATTATTCATAACTGCCGTCGAAAAAATTTCTGTTTTTATCAATCTCATTCGAAAAGTACAGCCTACGATTTAATATATTTAGAAAAGTATACATTTTTCCGGAAAAGCATAAAACGTTTAATTCCCTATTATGAAATGTAAAACAGTTTTTCTTTGCGCTTTTGCGCTATTAGTTTCCTGTAATCAAAAACATGATCAAAGCGGAGAAATTATCAGCCTGCCATTAACAATTGTTGATGGATTCGGACCATTTGATGTCGACTATTTACTTCTTTCACCGGAATACAGGGCAGGCGATCCAAATGGAGACATCTGGACAAAAACTTATTTGCCTGTAAAAGGAATACCAAAAAACTGGAAAAACGTTGTCAAATCGATGGTCAATTTTGACGTGAAGCAATTGATTTACCAGAATTACCAGTCAGGAAATTTAAATCAAAACACGTACGAGAATTTTCAGGAATCCTGGGAATGGAAACCTGATGAAAAATATCTTTCAAAAACACCAATCAAATGTTTTGTTTATGTAGTTAGAGGATTGGATGAATCAGGAAAAGTAGCTGTTATGATAGACACCAACAATAATCTTGATTTTGAAGATGAGAATCCGTTTTACCCGGAATCTGCCAGGTTTGGTCCAGCAATGCGTAACATTTCCAACATTACGAAGGTATCCTATGAAACGTTTCGTGAAGGAAAAACACAAAAAAAACAATTACCCCTGGTTGTTAAATATCTGCCTGATCAGCCGGAAAATAGAAATTATGTATACAGCATTCCACAATATGCTCAAACCATTTTAAAACATGAAGGCAGGGTTTACGAACTAGCTGTAAGAAGGGGATTCGATGCACCAAACTACGAGGCCCCGGAAATTGTAATAATCAATAAAGAGGACTCCATTAAAAAATACAGCTTTTTTGACGGTATCGGAAAAGGTGAACTGCTTTCCCTAAATGAAACGTCCAATACGGCCAATTTCCGCAATCTTGGTGTTGACCCCGATCATCGAACTTTGCTACTGGAAATTGTAAAAAATGACAAAAAGCAAAGCTCGAAACAGGTCGGATATTTGTTTAAACCTTTCGAAAGTAAAGAATTTCAAACTGGAAAAATCCTCAGAATATCGGATTACAAGGGTAAGTATGTATTTATTGATTTTTGGGGAACCTGGTGCAAGCCATGTGTTGAAGAATTACCAGATCTTCAAAATACTTACAAAACAGTAAATAAGAAGAACATCGAATTTATAAGCATAGCCTGCCTTGATTCACCGGAAAAACTATCTGATTATTTAAAAAAACACCCCTTACCATGGCCACAAATCCTTTCTGACAAGACAAACAAACTTATGGAAACGTATGATGTTCAGGGTTTTCCTTTCAATCTGATTATCGGACCCGATGGAAAAATTGTGGCCAGAAATCTTCATAATGACGCGTTGAAGAAAAAATTAGCTGAACTAGGCAATTTATAGATTGGAGTACCAAAATATTATAATATTATCGGATTCTAATTCCACAATATTATAATAATACCGGATTCAAATCCGACGATATAAAATTCAATTAAGCTGCACACAACCTATCGAAATTTCCAATTCAACGCACAAAAACAATTTCAACCCTCCGATTCTTCATCCTCAGTTCTGTGTCCTGTCCTGTATAAACGCGTTGTGTATCTCCGAAACCTCTTGTCCGGATTCTGATGGGATCGATTCCTTTGCTAACCAGATATTGTTTTACCGCCTTAACACGGTCAATTGAGAGTATAAGATTTTTATCTGCCGGACCAATTTTATCTGTATAGCCGCGCAATTCAATTTTCAGATTCGGTTCCGCCTTTAAACTTGCAGCCAGAGAATCAAGTTCTTCAAAAGATGATGGCAGAATATTGAACTTTGACTGCTCAAAAAACAGATGATTTAAAACTGCCGGTCTTTCTAAATTCACTACTTTTTCTGTGTTTTCCATAACTATTGGCTTTTCAATTTTTTCGACCTTTTGCACCTTCGGAGTGAGCGCAAAGTCAAAAACTCCGCTCATTGTATCACTCACATATTTCTAGGTAAAATAATCCTGATAACCTGCTGCTCTGATCTGAAACCGATAAACCTGCTTATTATTTAACGATACGGAGGTGATACCAGAACTATCTGAATCAATTTCAATACTGGAAACGGCTTTGTCTGTAATGATTACAGGAGCAACAATTTTGTCAGAGGTAATTTTGTCAAAAACCCGAAAGGCTATTTTAACTTTCCCGGGCGGTATAGGTTTCTTTGTCAGTTCCTGGGCATAAGCCCATATATTGGCAAAAAGTATATCATTATTGTTGTTTATGGATTCGCCGGGAGAAATTCCACCGAGCGAAGTCAGAATATCAACATCACCTAAAATAATATCACCCGTTACCTTGTCAAAGGCCATGGAAGTATTGCCTTGTTCATTTTTTGAGAGAATGACAGGCGCCCCGCCCTTTAACCAGCCAATCGCATGTCCGCCTTGTACAAACCTGGGTACTTTCCCAAAAGGCCCGTCAAAAATTTTTGTCTTTTCGCCCTCCCCAGTTGCCATGCTTATTTTGGATTCACTATCCATTCTTTCATAACCCCAGACAGCGGCATGCGATTCACAAATTACAGCCAGATTTTCCTTTTTCTGCAAGGACCAATCCCGGATTGCGTTCAATTCAGATACCCTGATCACTTCCGGACTTTGCGGATTGTAAAACATGCCTACAAAAACGGCACCACAATTCGCCTTTGAAATTGTAGACAGCGAAATAGGAATATCACTAAGAGCAACAAGCGTAACCTTATGTTTTACAATTCCTTTACTACCAAAATTCTCTTCGTTTAAAAGTTTCTGTGCGCCACTTCCAGCCATATACTGCCCGTCAAATGTGTAGCCATGATCCTGATACGTTGAGCGCGCGTCAGGTATATAACAGACACGCAGGGTTTGTGCATTGCTGATATTGATCAAATAAAAACAAAAAATCAAAAACTGTAAAAAGTAAAATCTGCCCAAAATGCTGAGTGGATTACTTTTGTAAGATATCTTATTTTGACTTATCACCTGATTATAGCGCGACAACTGAATAGCATTTTTTAAAAAGATACGATTAGTATAAAAATAGTTGGAATAAATGAAAACTACTTAAATGCCTCTCTGATCGTATCTTAAAAAACGTTAATCAAAACTTTTATCTCGTCCCTACATTTCCTGCCGTGCAAAAGGTTTAAATATGTGACATAATATAAGCCGCTTTTAAGCATACTTAGGCGGGTAACACGGGTAAATCAGATCGGTGTCGTCAAAATTGCAAGACAGGTTTTGATACCCATTCTCAAATTGCCGATCCGTAGATTTTCATTTGGACTATGTTGATTGTTATCCATATTGACCATCGGAACAATCACAGCCGGAACGCCAAGGGTTTGAATAAATGGCACCACCGGAACAGAACCGCCCATAATACGGATAATCACTGGTTGTTCATTAAAATTTTCTGTGACTGATTTTCTCAACCAATTACCAATCGGTGAGTTTACTTCGGTACGAAAAGCCGGACTTCCGGCTCCTCCGCCACTCATGAAAACCAGTTTTTTATGCGCCATCCGTTCCTGCTTCGAAGGCACATGATCGACAACGGTATAACCTTGTTTTTCAATATGTTTTTTAACAAGCAAAGTCATATGCGCTCCATCAGTTTCCGGCACCAGACGAATACCAAATTCTGCCAGTGCCTCTTCCGGAATAATAGATCCGCCACCTTTCCCCGTTACAGCAGCTTTTAAACCCCTGACATTCAGCGAAGGATACTGCATGGATTCCTGGTAATTTTTTCCAACTTTTTCTGCTTCGGCAATCTGCAAACGGTCATTGATTTCAGAAAGATTATCAGGAACAGCGGCCATAAGTTTTACCGCTTCGGCATCGAATTTAATACCGTCATAAAACCCGTCAATTAATACTCTCCCGTCATCATCCTTCATCGTTGAAATGATTTTGGCAAGACTAAAAGTTGGATCGGGAGAATAATTTCCAAAATGCCCGCTGTGCTGCTGGGTAATCGCTCCATAGGTTGTAAGCGAAAAACCGGTACCGCCCCGGCAGCCAAAAGTAAGTGTCGGTCTGTTTGTGGCGTGCATCGGGCCGTCCATCACAATCAGAAAATCTGCCATCAGCTGGGTTTTGTACTGTGCCAACGCCGCTTTCAATCCGGGAGAGCCCTTTTCTTCTTCACAATCCAAAACGATCTTCACATTAAACGGAGGCTGCTGATTTCGGGCAGACAAAATATCAAGCGCCTGTAAAAGCATCACAATCGGGCCTTTATCATCAGAAGTTGAACGCGCAAAAATCCGCCATTCATCATTGATCTTTTCTCCTTTCAGTAAATTCCAGTCAATTTCTTTAAAATTCCCATCCGCACTTTTTTCTTTCAAAACTGTCAAATACGGATCTTTCTGAAACCACTCAGCCGGACGAACTGCCTGTCCGTCCAAATGGAAATAAAACAGGACTGTTTTAGTGTTTTTAGGATAGGTTTTTTCAGCTGAAAATAAAGGCAGTTTCCCGGTTTTAAGAACAGCCGTTTTAAATCCGCGTTTGGCGAATGCTTTTTCAGACCAGGCAAGATTTTTATCAATATCCTCAGCTACGAGCGCATCGTTTGGAATCGAAACGTAATCTTTCAGTTCTTCCAAAGCCGGAAACATCATTTTTGAAATAATTGCATCACTATTTTCTTCCGGAATCTTCTTGGCATTTAACTGACTGCTAATTAATAACATAGTTAGTAATAGTGCAGCGTATGTTGTTTTTATCAATTTTAAAACCATTTTATTTCAAATAAATTAAGGCTGTTTTAAAAGATCTTCCAGCGAAAAAAGAATACCGTTTTTCATCACATGTTTCACATTCCAGGCATCTTCGATTTTCACAAGCGGATCACCGTCTACAATCACCAGATCAGCCAGTTTTCCCTTTTCAATCGTTCCCAGATCTTTGCTCACCCCTACTGCTTCTGCCGACCATAATGTTGCCGAACGAAGTGTCTCAAATGGCGAAACACCACCGTCAACCCAGCATTGAAGTTCAGAATGAAGGCTCATGGCGTACGGAACAAATGGGCTGTCCGTACCAGCCGTGACCCTGGCGCCGCTTGCAATCAGGTTTTTGACTGTTTTTTGAATCATACCAAAATTGGACAGATATCCCGGAAATGTTTTCTCAATTTGAGCAGCCCCCTCTTTCAATCCATTTCTGAATTCTTCTGAATAAAAAACCTTGAACTGCTTGTTTTCATAATAATCGGGATACTTTGCGGCCATGGCATAAAATCCGCCTTGCAATGAAGCCGTAGGCGTGATATTCATTTGTGATTTTACCAATAGTTCAGTTACGTCCTGATAGGTGAAATTCATCTGGGAAATCTTTGGAGAATACCCTCGACGACTGGTTCCACCGATATGCTCCACCGCATCTACGCCATAACGCATCGCCGGGAATATCTCATGAGACGAGACCGGAATGCCAATTTTATGCGCATAACTGGTAATGCGCTGCTGCAAAATATCTGGCATCCGGACGTAGGTTTTGATCATATCATAACCCAATCGGGAAGCACGTTCCAATTCGAGATCAAGCTGGGCTGTGGAATGTACGCTGTTAGCAAGACCGTAATAAATGCGGCTCCCGTCAGTTAAACCACCCGTAAAAAATTCGCGCGGACCTGTCAGCGTCCCGCTATCCCAGGATTCTTTTCTTTCCAAAGCGTCATACGGATCCGCACCGGTCTCCCGCAGAGAAGTGATACCATAGGAAAGCCATAAACGTCCCAATTTTGCGCCAGCCATGGCGTGCTGATGTGTGTGCATTTCAAAAAGTCCGGGAATGACGGTCTTGTCTGATGCGTTAACCAGTTTTCCGGCTCGGCCAGCTTTGTGCGGAAGGATTTCGCTAATACGGTTTCCTTCAATAATGATGTCAACATTTTTGACATATTCCTTATTTCTGCCATCAAAAACTTTTCCGGCGTGGATCACGATCGTTTCTTTCGGCTGTTTATAATCCCATTTGAAATTCATAGGAATTGACTCGACCTTTCCATCAGAAACGCGGATTTGTTTGATGGTATCTGTGGCCATATAAACCAGCATTTTTGAATCGCCTGTCCAGCTTGGCACCTCCGATAATTCATGCGTTAAACCTCGTGGCGGACCCACGATTGTCCCGGAAGGATCGACAGCGATTACCCACAACAAACCATCCTGAACATAGGCCATCATTTTTCCATCCGGCGACCAGGCCGGTCCGTTTTTAGCACGCATACCGAGTGACCGTTCAGCTACCGGAGACACGAAACGGTCTGATTTTTTATCAAGTGATACCAATAAAATCTTATTAATTCCTTCACGGTAACGTGTCGAATAAACTTCTAATCCCGAAAGTGCGATCGTTTTTGCATCTGCCGACCAGCTTGGCTGACTGGGTACAAAAAGTGATTCATGTATCTTTTCAATTTTTCCCGATTTTACTTCAATTGTCTGCAGTGTTCCCCGTCCCCAGGCGTTTTTAGAATCGGCCTGGTAAAAGGCGATTTTTGTGCCATCCGGTGAGAAAACCGGATAATTAATATCGTATTCTGTTTTTGCAAGTTGTGTTTGTTTTCCTGTTTTTACATCATGAAGCCAAAGATTCATCGCTCCCGAACGGTCGGTAAGGAACGCTATCGTATTTCCATCCGGTGAAAAAGTTGGATCCGCATCCAGAAAAGCATCTTTCGTTAATTGTTTTGGAATCATTGTTCCTTTTTGCAAAATCCACAGATCACCCAAGGCAGAAAACACAAAACTTTTCCCGTCAGGCGACACATTCAGTCCTTTTATTCCTTTTACCCTTTTCGGTTTACCACTATTAAAATCGTATGTTTTTCTGGTGTAAGACGGTTTTGTTACGATAGCAATGGCTTTGAAAGCAATACTCCGGCCTGTGTTTTCACCTGTTTTTGCCCGTTTGATTTTTCCGTCGGCACTGTATAAATATTCCTGGGGAGATATCCAGCTTGTGCGGAAAGGAAATACATCTTCGCCGTGAAGTGTTAAAGCTGTCGCCTGACCGGTTGAAATTTCAACACTTTCCAAATTACTATAATCACCGGTAAATGTGTTGAAAAGAATATGCGTTCCTGCCTGGTTGAAGGATGGCCCGGCTAGTTTAGCTGTATTTTTAACGACCACTTTCTCAGAACCATCTGTATTTAAAACATAAATTCCGGGTGCAGATTTACGTTCAGAAACAAAAGCGATTTTACTTCCATCACTGGCATAAGCCGGGAAATAATCATTGGCAGGATCGGTCGTCAACTGCGTCATGGCTCTTATGGAAAGATCCATTTTCCAGATATCATAATTACCGCCCCGGTCTGATGAAAAAACAAGAAACCTACCATCCGGCGACCATTCCGGTTCGCGTTCGTCGAAAACGCCAAAAGTCAATTGGGTTAATCCCGAACCATCTTTATTGACGGCCCAGATATGATAATACCCATCACGAAACGACTGAAAGGCAATACGGCTACCATCCGGCGACCAACGTGGCTGGCGGTCATCGCCCATTCCGTCAGTCAATGCTTTTGCATCACCGCCGGTAAGCGGAATAGTCCATATAGTTCCCTGAATATCAACTGCTATAAGTTTTTTGTCGGGAGATAAATCGGTGGCCATGTTGGTACCTTCCGTCAATGTGACCTTGATGGAATCAGCAGCAATGCCTGCTTTTGCATGATTGGCTGAAAATATTATAGCTCCCCAAAGCACAGTAAATGCAAGAAAACGTTCAATGTATTTTTTGTTTGAAAAAGACCTGAATAACCCGGCGGTTTTTATCATTTGAAACTGATTTTATATTTAAGTTTTTTAGTTTAAACAGATTTCAACTTACTTCATAATCAATTTCAATATAAAATTTTATTTTATCGATAAATAACAGAATTATATTTTAACTACTAATCATAATTCAAAATTTAAAATATATTATATCCATATAATCCAATTATACAAAATATGTGTAAATATGTTCCCCGCAATTACCATGTTGTGATTGAAGATCTGAACACAAAATGCTCCAAGTAGCCTGCTGATGACATAATAAAGTCAATGGAATTATTTCCATAAAAAAAGACTTCATTTATAATCAATTGCTATTTTTTCAGAATGAGGAATCTGTTTTTAATATTTTATTTTTTACTTCTGTTTTCTTCATGCAGTGTAAAACTTCCAAATTCATATACTGAAAAATCTCTGAAAGAGGAAAATTATCTGGAAAACTACCGGAATGATTATACGCTGCATTTTGATAAAAACGAAGTTTCCAAAATCAGTCTCCGGGATACATCTGAAACTTATAAATGGGATCAGCATGACGGTCCTGTCGTTTTAAAAAATTATAAGACAAGACCTTACCTCAATTTAATTTCCAGAGAGGATACCATAATTGTTTCGAACCGGTACATTTATTTTAAAAATGTAATCAATTTCAGGGATCTCGGCGGCATCAAAACAATGGAAGGAAAAACCGTCAGATGGGGTAAAATATTCCGTTCTGATAATCTGGCCGGGTTGCGGAAAAGTGAATTCCGGAAATTCAATGATCTGCATATCCAGACCGTTTACGATTTAAGAACGGCAAATGAAATAAAGGGAAAAGAAGATCGGCTGCCTGAGAATGTTCATTATGTTCATTTTTCAACCGTTAAAGATAATGGCGATTTACTCGCTCAGCTGAAAAGCAAAGTTTTGAACGGTGAAATTTCTGAGGAAAAATCCATTGAACTTACCCTTGCACTATACAAAGGATGTGTATTGGAAAATCTTCCGACGGTGCGTAATCTTCTTCAAAAAATCCTGGCCTCCGACAAGCCGGTTTTATATCATTGCTCAGCCGGAAAAGACCGCACCGGCATGACTTCTGCCTTGATTCTGTCGATACTGAAAGTGGATAGAAAAACGATTATGGATGAATATCTTCTTTCCAATTATTACCGCAAAGAGAAGATCGAAAAAATGCTGGGAAAGATAAAGCTGGCCAAACTTGTCAAGCGTAACATCAATACAAAAGTGATTGAAAACTTTATGAAAGTAGACGAGCAATATCTCTATGCAACCTTTGAGGTTATCGACAAAAAATATGGCGGCATCGATAACTTCATTAAAAATGAATTGAAGATCAATGACAAATTAAGAAATGAGCTGATCCGCAAACTGACTTATTAACCAATCTGTTTTTAACCATCAAAATGCTTCTCCGGTAAAAAGATAAAACCCGGGGCCTTCTTTGGTAAATCCAACATCAAGTCTCAGGAAAATGTCTTTTTTGGGAAACAATAAATACCTTAATCCCACACCGCCGGAAGGCCTGATATGTTTCCAGCTAAATTCATTTACCTGTGGAGCCACCACCGCCGCGGCGGCAAAAACCGTCCCTCCTATGCGCTTGCTGAATTTGAATGGAAGCCAGCGATGTTCAGTTTGAAAGGCGAGCATATTTTTGTCACGGTAACGCCCGGTATAAAAACCGCGCATGATCATTTCCCCACCCATCAACGCAAGCTGGTTAAAAGGAATATCACCCGTCATAAAATTGCCATACAGCTGCCAGGCCAATACATTGCGGTCATTTGTTTTGTGCGAAGACCTTATATCCAGATTGACTCCGTAAAAATTATAATCGCTGGCAAGCCGCTGATTATATTTCAGAAATGAAACTTCACCAAAAAATCCTTTTCTGACATTCAGTACATTATGTCTGTTGTCAAAAACAAGTGCCGCTCCGAGTCCAAGATTTCTCGTTCCATGGCTTCCCAGAGGCGGCTCGTAAACATCGTGACCATCGGGCTGGTTAAATTTTGTATTGTATAATTGCTGATAATCAACCTCAGGGCCCAGAAAAAGATTTGGAATTATTTTTCTTAAAACCCGCTGTTTCAGCAAAATATAATTTGCATCAATTAATGCCGGTTCTTTTCCGTTTGTTTCCGGTCCGATGCCATAATACAAAAGGGGAAACCGCTGAAACCGTGTTCTCCCCAGGATAAACCATTTGTCCTTGTCTCCATAAATCGCATTATCGAGCCAGATGCCATACTGCGCTTCGAGTGTTACAAAAGTAAAAGCCTGAATTTCGCTCAGCCGGTTTAAAGAATCCTGTTTGGCCTGAAATAAAAAAAGCGAAGAAAATCCGAATTCAAAGCTGGTTTCCGGTGCATAGGCCAAGGTCGGATAGATCCGAAAGCTAGGTTTGCCGGGGGAAGTCGTATCTGAAACAGATTTTTGTATAAAACGTTTTATAAATCCAGGCTTTTTCTGCGCGAAAATTTCTTCAACGGGTATACATATAAACAAAAACAAACAAATGTATCTTAGCTTCAAGAGGCCTTATTTTTTAGTTTGAGTAGATATTAAATCTTACTAAAAAATTGAGCCATACGTTTTTTATAAACTTCCGGCAGTAATCAGATTCGAAAATCAAGTTTCCAAACGATTGTAAAGAAATCATTTAATCTGGTAATGCTGAAAAGATCAGCCAGCTGCCTGAATCGCATCAGAATATCTGTCCTGAGCTATTCTCGCCGACCAGTCAACAGGAAAAAGGTGCGGGTAATTTTGTTTGATCAATTGTTGTAATTGTACACGGGCCCGAACATAATGTGACCTGACAGTAGCTTCATTCATTTCCATCAGATCTGCTATTTCCCTGTGGTTATAGCCATCCACGACATACAGAAGAAAGACATTTTTGTATTTTGGTTTGATCTTCTGAATCAGCAGCAGGATTTCTTCTGCGGTGATCTGGCTGACGATATCTTCTTCAAATCCCAGATAAGGCGCATCTTCATAAGACGCCCGTTTTTCATTATGTTTCTTATTTTTCCGGTAATAACTTATTGCAGTATTGATCATGATCGTCCTGATCCAGACCCTGAAAGGGTAGGTGGAATCATATTCTTTCAAATGCGTAAAAACCTTCAAAAAACCCTCATTCAAAACTTCGTCTACTTCCTCGGCGCAGGATGTGTAACGCAAACATATACTTTTTGCATACCCGAAATACTGCTTGTAAAGAAGTCGCTGCGCCTGATTATTTTGCGCTATGCAGCCTGCTATGATGGCTTCGAAATTTTGCTCATCGCTGTTTGAGCTACCTTTATGGTTGTTTTTAAAACTGATAATATTCATTGTTCACAAATTTAGGACCAAGCTTACGGTGTCTTTTTGTAAAAAATTTAATCATAAGAGAAGTTTATAATTTACAGCAGCGTCAGGTCTTGTATTTCTATGTTACAAAGGGAATCATTAGCGCCAACAAAAGAAAACCACTCTGACCAAGAGAAAGAAATACCAGATAAAGAGGCGTATTTCACCTCTGAATTCCATATTGTTTAATTGAAATTATCGGGAGCGGTATAATTTTAATAGCGAAGAAGTGTCCGTTTTTGGCATGCTGGCTATTTATACGTACAATTACAAAACAGTACAATACCAAGGCCTGGCGATCCATAATTCTCAAAAATCCAACTATGAAAAAGACTCTGCAATTATCAAATATCATTGCGCTGATGATCACCATTATCATGAATTACCTGTCAAATACAGGTGTTTTCAACCAAAGTACAATGGCGAGTGTTTCGGCGAAATATCAGAATCTATTTACCCCGGCGGGTTATGCATTTTCGATCTGGGGACTGATCTATATCGGCCTGATCGCTTTCGCGATTTATCAAAGCCGGGGACTTTTCAATCAAAAAGAAACGCCGGATGTAGTTGAAAAAATCGGATGGATGTTTGTGATTTCCTGTATAGCAAACTGTTTGTGGATTCTGGCCTGGTTATATGATTATACCGGTGCTTCCGTCATTATCATGACCGCCTTGCTGCTTTCACTGTGCAGTATCGTAGTTCGTACGCGAATGGAATTTGACTTGATTACATTCAAAAGGGTGGCACTGGAATGGTGGCCGTTTGCCATTTATTTTGGCTGGATCACCGTCGCCATCATAGCTAACATTGCTGCTTATCTTACTAAAATCAAATGGGACGGTTTCGGAATTTCTGCTGCGAACTGGACCATAATCATGATCGTAGCAGCGATGATGATCAATCTTTTTGTAACCTGGACCCGCAATTTGCGTGAATCTGCTTCCGTTGGAATCTGGGCGCTAATTGCAGTGGCTGTGGCAAACTGGGAAGTTGATAAATCTGTGGCTTATGCGGCTATCATTGCTTCTGTCATTATTTTTATCAGCTGCGGTGCGCACAGTTACAAGAACCGGGGGAAAGCTTTCATTATGTAAACTAATAATCGATTTATAAAAAAAATGCCCTTGAAAAAGATTAGATCTTCTTCACGGGCATTTTTTATATCAATTAAAATTATAGCTTCAAACCGATGGTAGCTCTCAGCACGTTGTTTTTATTGTTACTGTCTTTGAACAAAGTTGTCATACCCCACTCATGTGAAATATCCAAAGAGATCAGACCAAATTCCAGACCTAAACCTGCATTCAAGCCGTAAGAAAAATCCTCGATATTATCTCTGTCAAATTGTCTCTGGTTGCTTTTATCAACAGCCAGAACATAGGTACCCGTTGCACCGCCTTTAATATTCATCTTGAAAAATCCTTTGTTTGCTTTGGTAAGATAAATTCCAAGTAATAACGGTACTTTCAGAGAATGAAGTCTCGGGCCGGAAAGTAATGGAGCATTTGACAAACTGTCTTCCGTACTGATCTGCATAGAAGAGCTGAAATAATGCACACCTGGCTGAATGAAAAATCTCTTTTCATGAATCCGGAAATCAAGACCGGCATTCCAGCCAATACGGCCATCCGCCTTTCCATCACTAAAATCAGCTTTGAAACTTGACGCATGCGCACCCACAACAGGAATCACCCACAAACCAGAATTTCTTGGTGCTCTTTCACCGAAACGTTCCTTGAAAGTTAGTCTGTCATTTTTTGAAGGCATTTCCTCAGTTTCCATTTCCTGGTTTTCCTTACGGTTATCCGAAAAACGGCGTTTGTCTGCCTTATCAAAATTTTGAGCATTTCTTTGTCTCTTCCATGCCCGGTAATCTTCATAATCTTCACGTTCCTGAGCACTCATTTGAGTCATTTCAGGCCGGCCATTATTAGCAGCACCTTTCGGACGCTCATAATCAGACGGAATGATGATGTTATTAATAATAATTGATGGCTGCCCTGCTTGCTGCGGATAATTTTTATAAGTAGACTCAACTACTTTCTGAGCAATTCCCTGCGCACCCTGAACGGACCGCAACGAGTCTACATTAATATTTTGTGTAATAACCTGGGGAGCTGTCGTTCCATAATTTCCTTGCTGCGAAGAAGAAGTTGCAGGGGATGCTTGCATGGCACCATTAGCCATTGGCTGCGCATTGCCACGCTGATCTGCATTATTTACCGGCTGCGAACTTGATGATACCACCGTGGACTGTACGCCAAGTTTTGCTTCATCTTCTGCAATTTTACTTTGTAACGATGCAATATCTTTGGTTAATTTTTCCTGATCGTCCGCTGCGTTTCTTGCTTTTTTCGCGCTTCTTTCTGCTTTACGCGCTGCCTTGCTGGCTTCGCTTGCCAACTTCTTGTTTTGAGGATCTTTTCCCAACCTGGCTGCCAGTGCCTTATTTTCATCTGCTGCCTTTTGAGCTTCCGCAGCCGTCTTCTCTACATCTTTCGATTTTTCAGTCAGATCATTCTGGTTTTTCGCTAATTCAGTCTTGCGGTCATTGATAATTTTGCTGATCTCAATGTTCTTCTTTTCGTCCTTTAACGATTGCAGCGAATCCTTATTTACTTCCTGAGCGTATGCACTTATGGAGAAACAAATGATCGCTATGTTGATGATAAATAACTTTTTCATATTGTTTTTATTTGATTTTTAAAAGTCATATCAAACAACTGTACCTATGAAAAGAATTGAAAAAACCCGATTAAAACTGTAATCATTTCAAGAAATTGATCATTCCTAGTCAAATTTTTAAACTATAAACATGCTTTTTAAAGCGAGATAAGCTATGTTTTTGTAATAAATGAGGCATAAAGAGTACAGCTGACCATGAAAGACAACGTTTAAGATTTTATTGACCCATCTTTTCTACAATCATAAAATTGCCTGGACGCAGAGCCTTTGCGGCCTATTCCCAGGATTGAAGCTTTACACCTTTAAGTTGTTAACAAATGATAATGGACCAGATCGTCCGGATTTTTATGCTAAAACAAACCAAAAACCGTTCTATTTTTGCAAAACAGTAAAAACTGCTGTCAAACAAAACCCTGAACCTTTATAATGGATAAAAAAGAAAGCACCGACCCGGACCGCGATGGTTTGCCGCCATTTGTCAGTTCCTGGCCTCAGCTCTACAAACTTCTGATTGCCACATTGGTCGTGCTTATTGCTCTTTTTTACCTGTTTATGACCCACTTCGAATGAGCTATCTTGACTGGATTGTACTTTCTTTGACACTTACGTTTATTGTTGCCTACGGTATTTACAAAAGCCGTGAAAATAATAGTATCGATTCCTATCTACTTGCCAACAAATCGCTGCCCTGGTATCATGTTACTTTGTCGCTGATGGCGACACAGGCCAGTGCGATCACCTTTCTTTCAGCACCCGGGCAGGCCTATACGGACGGAATGCGTTTTGTGCAATTTTATTTTGGACTGCCGCTGGCAATGGTTGTGCTCTGTATCACGTTTGTACCCAAATTTGGGAAACTCAAAATATTTACCGCCTATGAATTTCTGGAAGGCAGATTTGATCTGCGGACCCGCACACTGACTTCGTTTCTTTTTTTATTGCAAAGAGGGCTCTCAACAGGCCTTTCCATCTATGCGCCTTCGCTGATTTTATCATCAATTTTAGGTTGGGACATTACACTTACTAATATTATTTCCGGTGGAATTGTAATGCTTTACACCGTTTCCGGTGGTGCACAGGCCGTTTCGCATACACATTTACAACAAATGGGTATTGTCACTGTGGGAATGGTCATTGCCGGTTTTATGGTTGTAAAGCTACTTCCGGACAATGTTTCCTTTACTGATGCCTTACATGTTGCAGGAAAAATGGGCAAAACCAATCTGATTGATTTCAGCTTCGATTTAAACAATCGATATAATGTCTGGTCTGGCCTTATCGGCGGTTTCTTTTTACAATTATCCTATTTTGGAACGGATCAATCGCAGGTCGGAAGATACCTTACCGGAAGCTCGCAGGGACAAAGCAAACTTGGACTTGCGATGAATGGTCTGCTGAAAATACCGATGCAGTTTTTGATACTGCTGGTTGGTGTACTGGTTTTTGCATTTTATCAATTCACAAATCCGCCGCTGTTTTTTAATCAGGTTGAAGTTGATAAGATCAGAAAAACTGAATTCGCGCAGGATTTTAAAATACTAGAAGACCAGCATGCTTTAATACAAAAAGAAAAACGTCCGCACGTGCTGGCACTTACGAGTGCGCTTAATAAAGAAGATGAGTCGGCGGTGAACCAAGCGCGGACTGTTTTGGCTGCTGACGAAAATATGGTAAAGGAAGTTCGTGGTAAGGCACAAAAACTACTTTCAAAAGCGAATGGCGGAGAGGTGAATGATGTAAATTATATATTTCTGCGTTTTGTGATCGATTATTTGCCGGTCGGTATGCTTGGACTATTGATCGCCGTGATCCTGCTTGCGTCCATGGGCTCGGTTGCTGCGGCGTATAATTCACTCGCTTCCTGTACTGTGATGGATATTTACAAACGCATGTACCATAAGGATAATGAAGATGTAGATTACGTGAAAGCTTCCCGCTGGGCAACTTTTTTCTGGGGCATTTTCTGTATTGTCGTTGCGCAATATGCCAGTCGTTTGGGAAGTATGATTGAAGCAGTTAACGTTTTGGGGTCATTATTCTATGGTGTGATTTTAGGAATTTTCCTGGTTGCCTTTTACTTCAAAAATATTGGTGGCCGCGCTGTTTTTTACGCTTCAATTCTCGGCGAGATCTTTGTCGTGCTCAGTTATTGGAAGGATCTAACCGCATTTCTGTGGCTAAACCTGATTGGATGCGTTCTTGTTATCGGTTTTGCTTTTATTATTGAAAAAATATGGCCGCAGCAATCATCTGAAAATTCTTCACAGGCTGCTATATAAATTATATTTGGCGTATTTGTTTTTTGTACTATTTGTCTTTTACAAATATTAATTTCTATTTATCAAATAACTGTTTGATTTTTTCAAACAAACGTTTGATTTAATATTCTATTCTTCTACCTTTGGCCTGTTATCTGGCAATTGCTTACTATCAAATGCCGGTAAAGCCAAGATGAAATACAATCCAAAACAATTAAAGATTATCGAAATAGCTGAAAAGCTATTTTCTGAGAAAGGTTTCTCAGGAACTTCTATCCGAGATATTTCCCAGGAGGCAGAGGTGAATGTGTCGATGATATCGTATTATTTCGGCTCAAAAGAGAAACTCATTGAAGCCCTTTTCTCTCTCCGTTCGCACGAGTTTATATCCAAACTTGATTATCTGTTAAAAGATCTTGACCTGTCGCCGGTTCAGAAAGTCAATCTGATGATCGACTGGGTCATTAACCGTTTAATAGAAAAGCAGTGCTTCCATAATGTTGTGCTGCGCGAGCAACTGGCAGGTGATTCCCGCACGCCGATAATCTCTGATCTGCTGGATGAAATGAAGAGCAACAACCTTGCTGCCATGACAAAAATCATTGAGGAAGGACAGCTTTCCGGAGAATTTAAAAGCGATGTGGATGTATTGATGTTGTCAACAACCCTTTTTGGCACTATTAATCAGGCGATTAGCACGCAGCGATTTTACAGGAAAGTTAACGGTCTTCAGAATGCCACGCAGCAGGATCTGGAAAATCATCTCAGGCAAAAACTCAGTGTTCACCTCAAAAAATTTTTTCACTTCACGCTTGTTCAGGAATTAAACCACATAATTGACGGTTAGAGCTAGAATAGACTGACCCCTGGACGTATTAACACCATTTTTATCATTATCCAATTAACGTTCTCCTTTTCATGAATTGTTATTATAACGCTAAAACAATCAGGCTTTTAGCACTAAGTATTACCCTTGTGCTTTTATCGCCCCTGTTTGCAGCCGCCCAGTTTAAGGTAGTGACTGCAACTGAAGGCACTGAGCAAGGTTCGATTTCAAACGGAACGCTGGAAGAAATTCTTCAGTATGCTATGAAAAACCAGCCGTTGATCCGCCAATCTGTTATTGACGAGCGCATTACAGAAAACACAGTTAAAACTAAACTGGCTGACTGGTATCCGCAGATCAATTTCAATTACAGCTTGCAGCACAACTTTTTAATTCAGACGAGTATCATTGGCGGAAACCCTGTAAAACTTGGTGTGAATAATACTTCTGCTGCCCAGTTTACACTTTCACAGGCAATTTTTAACCGTGATGTGCTCTTGGCAAAAAGAACCCGCGGAGATGTGCAGCTTCAGGCCAGCCAGACTACAACGGCAAACAAAGTTGATCTGGCAGTAAATGTTTCCAAAGCATTTTATGACGTATTGGCAACTTCGCAGCAAATCTATGTTTCCCAGGAAGATATAGTTCGCCTGGAAAGAAGCTTGCAGGATGCTCAGAATCAATACAAATCAGGTGTGACTGACAAGATTGATTACAAAAGAGCGATGATTTCTCTTAACAACACCAAGGCATCCAAGAAAAGCAACGAAGATATTCTGAAAGGGAAACTTGAATATCTGAAAGCACTGATGGGTTATCCGGCTGAGAAGGATTTGAAGATTACCTACGACACGCTTCAGATGGAAAGAGAAATGCTGATTGATACCATTCAGGGTCCGGATTTGAATTCCAGAATTGAATATCAGCTTTTAACAACACAGAAAAGACTTCAGGAGGCTAATGTCAGTTATAATAAAATGAGTTTCCTCCCAACAGTAGCGGCAAACGGAGCTTATAACTTAAACTATCAGAACAACAAGTTTGGAGATCTTTACATTAATAATTATCCTCAATCTTTTGCTGCGGTAACTCTAAGTTTACCTCTGTTTCAGGGCGGGAAAAGAAAGTATAATATCAACTCCGCAGAGTGGCAGCTGAAAAGGACCAATCTTGACATAACGAATCTGAAAAACAATGTGAATTCGGAATATGCCAGTGCGCTTGGTTATTATAAAGGAAGCCTTGCTACGCTTCTAGCCCAGAAAGACAATGTTGACCTGGCAAAGGAAGTATACGATGTGATTCAGCTTCAGTATAAATCAGGTATCAAAACCTATCTGGAAGTAATTACTTCTGAAACCGATCTGCGTCTGGCCAGAATTAATTATTACAACGCACTCTATCAGGTGTTAGCCAACAAGATCGACGTACAAAAAGCCCTGGGCCAGTTAAACTATTAATTATTGAAATCCCTTTGATACCATGTTTTTAAATTCAACAAAATATTATACAGCGGCATTATCAGTTTTGGTAATGGTATCCTGCGCAAAAAAGAACGATCAGCCTGCTCAGCAAGGTCCGCCGGCGGTCAACGTAACTTTGGAAGAAGTGAAATCTACCGATGCTGTTTATCATGATCAGTATCCTGCAACCGTAAATGCGCTTAATGTTGTGGAGCTTCGCCCTCAGGTTACTGGTTTTATTACTGGCATTCATTTTCAGGACGGTGCACGTGTTAGAAAAGGACAATTGCTTTATACAGTGGATGCGCAGCTTTATTCTGCAAACTACGACCAGGCTGTTGCCAATTTAAACGTACAAAAAGCAAACACGGTTAAAGCACAGAAAGATGCTGACCGTTATCATGAGCTTGACAAAAACGATGCGGTTGCAAAACAGCTTGTTGACAATGCTGATGCAGCACTTGAAGTAGCTAAGAAACAGGAAGATGCAGCCAGAGCAAATATTGCAGCGGCAAATACCAGTGTCAGATATACCAAGGTTACAGCGCCTTTTGATGGTGTGATTGGAATATCGCTTGTAAAAGTGGGTGCGGCTGTCACTGCCGGACAAACTGTTCTGAATACGGTTTCATCAGACGGACAGCTTGCCGTCGATTTTAACGTTGACCAAAAGGAAATCTACCGTTTCACCAATCTTTTGAAAAACGCAAAATCGAATGACTCAACGTTTACAATTGCTTTTGGAACTGATATTTATCCTTATCCTGGTAAAATTCTTTTGATTGACCGCGCGGTTGATCCTCAGACCGGATCTATCAAAACACGTTTGACTTTCCCGAATAAAGATAACATGCTTCGTGCCGGGATGACAGGAACAGTAAGGGTTTTGAATACTGCTTCAAAAGGCGCTGTAATGATTCCTTACAAGGCAGTAACAGAGCAATTGGGTGAATTCTTTGTATATGTTGAAGCGGATTCAAGTAAGGTCAGTCAGCGTAAACTTACCTTAGGAGAGCCGATCGGCACTAACATTATTGTAAAAGAAGGCTTGAAACCAGGAGAAAAAATTGCTGTGGAAGGTGTTCAGAATTTACGTGAGGGAGCAAAAATTTCTACGGGAACACCACCGGCCGCAGCAGCAGCCCCTGCAAAAAAATAAGTTAGACAAACAGGATTTGATATTATCATATCAGCCTCCTTCTGATTTCCTTAAATACTAAAAAAATGATTGCAGATATTTTTATAAAAAGGCCCGTTACAGCGATTGTTGCTTCAATCGTGCTTGTACTGGTTGGCCTTATTTCCTTAACGACACTGCCCGTTGCCCAGTATCCTGATGTAACGCCGCCAACGGTAACCATCTCGGGTACTTTTACCGGTGCCGACGCCCAGACGGTCGAGCAGACGACTACAACTGCAATCGAAACGCAGGTGAATGGTACGCCCGGCATGAGTTATATGTCTTCTAACAGTACCAGTAGCGGTCAAAGCAGCATTAACGTTGTTTTTGATATTGGTACGGATGTTAACATTGCTGCACTTGATGTGCAAAACCGTGTGAGTGTGGCTGAACCGGCTCTTCCGGATGTGGTAAAAAGATTGGGACTTACGGTGCGTAAAAGACAGCCTGCCATCATGGTTGCCGTTGCTTTGTATTCACCAAAAGGAACACACAGTGCGCAGTTTATTGGTAACTATGCCAACATTTATCTGAAAGACAGAATTCAGCGTGTTAAAGGTGTGGGTGATATTGTTTCCCGCGCGGATGACTTCGGTATGCGTATCTGGCTGAACCCTGACAAGCTTGCCAGTTTAAACATGACACCTTCGGATATCATTGCATCCCTAGCAGAAAATAACCTTCAGATTGCAGCAGGTACCGTAGGATCAACACCGCAGCCAACGGCTCAGGCTTTTGAATACAGTGTACTTACAAACAGCCGTTTAAACACGGAGCAGCAATTTAATGACATCATCGTTCGCTCTTCTCCAAGTGAAGGAAGCGTAGTATATCTGAAAGATGTGGCCCGTGTTGAACTTGGTAAGTTTGACTACAATGCCAACGCCTTTGTTAATGGAAAACCTGCTGCCTTCGTTTTGATCTATCAGGCACCGGGTGCAAATGCGCTTGATACCTACGACGGTATTATGGCGGCACTGGCGGAAATGAAAAAGACTTTTCCAAAAGATATAGATTACGTAATTCCTGTTGAAACGGCATCCGTTGTGCGTGTTTCGATTGAAGAAGTATTACACACCTTTGCCGAAGCGATGATTCTGGTGGTCATTGTGGTATTCCTTTTCCTTCAAAACTGGCGGGCAACATTGATTCCGATTCTTGCGATCCCGGTATCATTGATCGGAACATTTATATTCTTTATTCCTTTCGGTTTTACGATTAATACGCTGACACTTTTTGCCTTCGTATTAGCGATTGGTATTGTGGTGGATGATGCGATTGTGGTGGTGGAGGCCGTCCAGCATAATATTGACCACGGCAGGATGTCTCCAAAAGACGCGACCAAAAAAGCGATGGATGAAATTTCCGGACCGGTAATTGCGATTGCTCTTATTCTTGCGGCGGTGTTCGTGCCGGTAAGTTTTGTACCAGGTATTGTAGGTCGCCTTTATCAGCAGTTTGCAATCACGATTGCAGTTTCAGTACTTCTTTCCGCTTTTGTTGCCCTTTCTTTAACACCGGCGCTTTGTGCGATGATGCTTAAACCAACCAAAGGTGCCAATGAGAAAAAGAACTGGCTGGAAAAATTCTTTGACAAATTCAATAAATGGTTCGATGGTGTTTCACGATCCTATACAAGAGGCGTTGCCAAATGGATTAAAGGAACGCCTTACGTTTTGATCATGATGGTTTGTCTGATCGTCGGACTTGTATTTTTATTTAAAAACAAACCTTCCGGCTTTATCCCGGTTGAAGATGAAGGACGTCTTTTTGTAACCTATGAAATGCAGGAAGGTGCTTCCACAACGCGTAACATTGCGATGATCAAAGAAGTTATGAAACGTGTTCAGGCTATACCCGAAATTAAAACAGTCGGTGGTCTTGCGGGTCTTAACGTAATCAGCTTCTCGAATAAATCCAATGTGGGTACTATGTTTGTTACGCTTCAGCCTTGGGCTGATCGTAAAGGAGCAGAACACCATGTGCAGTCTGTGATCAAACAAATTCAGCAGCGTACAGCCGATATCAAAGAAGCGCGGGTTCTTGCCATTGCTCCTCCGGCAATTCCTGGTCTTGGTCAGACTTCCGGTTTTACTTTTGAACTGCAACAGACAACAAGTACGGATGATATCAAGAAGTTTGAAGGCGTAACTCAGAAATTCCTTGCCGCTGTTAACCAGCGTCCTGAAATTGGAATGGCCTATACTTTCTTTAACGCGAAAACGCCATCATACCAAATTGACGTGGATCGTGACAAGACTAAAAAACTGGGTATTCAGGTAAATGACGTTTTCAGTACCTTGTCTACGCTTTTGGGTAGTACCTATGTGAACGACTTCAACCTTTACGGACGTAACTTCCGGGTTATGGTGCAGGCCGACAGTAGTTTCCGCTCAAATCTGGACCAGCTTAACAAGTTTTATGTGAGAAATTCGCAAGGTAATATGATTCCGTTATCTGCGATCCTTACCAGCAAGGTAGTTGAAAACCCTGCGCTTATCTCCCACTATAACATATATCGTTCTGTTGAAATCAACGGTGTTCCAAAACCAGGTTTCAGTTCTGGTCAGGCTATTCAGGCGCTTAAAGAAGTAGCGGAAACGCTTCCGGATGGATATGGCTATGAATTCTCAGGTATGAGTTCGGAAGAAATAAAAGCGGGTGATGCAACGACGACCATCTTTGCCATCTCCATTGTCTTTGTATTCCTCTTCCTTGCTGCGCTTTATGAAAGCTGGTCAATTCCGTTCTCTGTACTTTTTGCAGTACCTATCGGTGCTTTGGGATCGATTATTACACTGACTTTACTACCAAATCTTACCAATAACATCTATGCGCAGATCGGTTTGATTACGCTGATCGGGCTTGCAGCCAAAAACGCGATTCTTATTGTGGAATTTGCCAAAGAACGTGTCGATGGCGGAATGGAATTAGTGAAGGCAACACTGGAAGCGGTTCAGCTTCGTTTGCGCCCGATCATTATGACTTCCCTTGCCTTTATCCTTGGGGTACTTCCGCTGGCCTTTGCAAGTGGAGCAGCAGCTGAATCCCGTAAAACCATTGGCTGGACGGTATTCGGAGGGATGCTTGCAGCAACCTCGCTGGCGATTTTTGTAGTACCTGTTCTTTTTGTAGCGATTGAAAAAATTGCTTACAAACAAAAGAAAAAGAGACAGGATCGTGAGTCAAGATTAATTTAAAAGTCAGACTTTAATATATAACAAAACAGGCGCGGATGCATTGGCATTCGCGCCTGTTTTGTTATGATTTAAATTACCAATCACGATCAGAATCAATTCAATATTGGTGATTAAAAACGTGTTAGCAGCGAATTAACTTTCATCACAGTTATCAAAAGGAAATCCCCGGTCTGCTATTGCAGGCCAGGGATTGATTTACTAAGACAGAAATTAAAGCTAAAATGTCAGTGGCCCCAAGCAACGGATCACTTCCTATTTCCAGCCACCTCCAAGCGCCCTGTAAAGCTGCACAACCGACTGCAATTTCTGCAAACGGTCGTTAACGCCGCTCAGCTGTGCGGAAAGCAATGTTTGCTCGGAAGTCAGTACATCCGTATAGTTTGTCGCTGATGAATACTGCAACAGGTCTTTTGTAAACTCAACAGATTTTTGCAAGGCAGCAATTTGTTTGGCTCTGGAATCTTCCTTGGCTGTTGCGGCATTGTAAAGATACAAAGCATTGGAAACCTCCTGCCCTGCATTAAGCCAGCTTTGCTGATAGCTGTAAAAAGCCTCTTGCTGTTGAGCCTGGTTGGTTCGCAACCGCGCTTTGTTTGCTCCCTGTGAAAAGATCGGCTGGGTGATCCCTCCTATCAAAGTGTAGAAAATGGATTTGTTGAAAAAATCTTTAACCTGTAAACTTGAAAGTCCGCCACTGGCTGTGATCGTTAAAGCGGGATAAAAATAGGTACGCGCCACATTCGTATTTTCAAAAGCAGCACGGAAAGCAAATTCAGCCTGCTGCAAATCCGGACGGTTTCTTAAAAGCTGCGACGGCACACCAACGGATAGGTCGGTATAGGGTTGCTGGTCTTCAAGTTTTGTTCTTTCAATCGGTCCGGGTTCCCTGGCTAAAAGAATCGACAGCGCGTTTTCCGTTTCCCGGATACTTCTTTTTAAATCGGGAATGGATACTTCTGCGGCATATCGGTTGGCCTCACTTTGCACAACTGCGGCACCAGTCACAATGGCGGCATCTTTTAAAGCTTTCATCGTCTCCTGATCTTCAATTCTGTTTTTCAAAGTTTGCTCTGTTATAACCAGCTGCTGATCATAAGCCAGAAGGTCATAATAACTGACTGCAATATCAGAAATCAGCTGCGTCTGCACGGCTCGTTTCGACGCCTCACTTTGCAGAAATGTCGCCAAAGCTGCTTTTTTTCCGCTTTTCAATTTTCCCCAAACATCAGCCTCCCAGCTTGAACTTAACAACGCCTGATAAGTAACTGTGTTCAGATTGATATTAAGACCTGCCGGAAAATTCAATGCAGCGGCAGAAGATTTCGTATTAGTTGCTTTCAGACCACCTTCCAGACTTGGGAAAAAAACAGCTTTACTTTGCTGCAAAGACGCATCAGCCTGATTGATACGCTGAATGGCAATTTTCAGATCAAGATTTTTTTGCAAGCCTTCATTGATCAGGCTTTGCAGTGTGGTGTCCGAGATCAGTTTCTGCCAGGGAAGATCAGCGATTGTTGCCGTATCATTCGTGGATGCTCCTCTAAATAATCCCGTATTTTCCTGGTTTGGCGTACTATATGGTTTTGTGATCTTACAGGAAACCATAATTCCTGTAAGAAGCAAAACGCTGATGATTTGTTTGGATGTTTTCAGTTTCATTTTCCTGTTCTTTATATTTTCAACTTTCTCACATCAAAAAATGATTATTGAGAGATGTTTTGGGCTATTGTTTTTTCGTGATTGTCTGTTTCTTCTATCAGATCATAATCCTTTGGAGGGCCGGATATTTTTTCCTGAATTCCCTGAAAAATCACAAAAAGTGCCGGTACGACGAATACCCCGAAAATCGTCCCGATCAGCATACCACCCACAGCACCTGTACCAATGGAGCGGTTACCTGTTGCACCCGCACCGGAAGCAACCATCAGGGGAATAAGACCCAGTATAAAGGCAAAAGAAGTCATCAGGATCGGACGGAAACGGGCGATGGCGCCGTCAATGGCAGCCTGGAAAATATCTTCGCCATCTCTTCTTCTCTGCAAGGCAAACTCTACAATCAGAATGGCATTTTTCGAAAGCAAACCAATCAGCATGATCAGCGTTATCTGGAGATATATGTTATTGCTGACACCAAAGACAGTCGCAAAAATGAATGCGCCGGCCAAACCGATTGGTAAAGATAAAAGCACCGCAAACGGAAGAATGTAACTTTCATACTGAGCACTCAACAAGAAATATACAAATACAATACAAAGCATAAAGATGAAAACAATCTGGCTTCCAGCTGACATTTCTTCCCGTGTCATTCCTGAAAATTCATATCCATAACCCGTAGGAAGCGATTTTGCCGCCACTTCTTCAATGGCTTTGATGGCATCTCCTGAGCTGTAACCTGCATTTGGAGCACCATTAATACTTACTGCCGTGAAAAGATTGAAGCGGCTGATCGCCTGCGGTCCGTATACTTTTTGAAGTGAAACAAACTCACTAATAGGTGCCATTGTGCCGCTTGCATTTCTGACTTTGATCGCATTCAGGCTTTCCAGATTATCACGGTATCGGGCATCTGCCTGATAAACAACACGGTATTGTTTTCCAAACTGGTTAAAATTCGAAGCATAAATCCCTCCGAAATATCCCTGTAAAGTCCCCAGCACATCATTAACCGTAAGTCCTGATTTTTTGACCCTTGCTACGTCCACTTGAATTTCATACTGCGGAAAATTTGGGTTGAAGGACGTTGAAGCATACTGAATTTCAGGCCTTTTTGCCAATGCAGCCAGAAAATCCTGACTGACTTTATATAACTTGGCTACACTGCCACCACTTTTATCCTGCAACTGAAATTCAAAACCATTGGTAGTTCCAAAACCCTGTATCGTTGGCGACGCAAAAAAGATTATCCGTGCATCTTTGATTGCTGCCGTTTTGGCAAAAAGCTGACCGATCACCGCATCTATACTTTGTTGCTTTTCTTTCCGGTCATCCCAGGGTTTCAGTTTCATTATCACCATACCATAGTTACTTCCGGAACCACTGATCATTCCCCGGCCTGTTACTTTTAAAACCGACTGCACTTCCGGAATTGACGAAGCTATTTCCTGAACCTGTCTGGTGATTTCTTCGCTTCGTTCCAAAGATGCCGATGCTGGCAAACTGATATCGGACATGATCGTTCCCATATCCTCATTCGGCACAAAAGCAGTCGGCGTTGTATTCATCAGATAAACAAATACGCCGCTAAAAACAGCGATCAGAGCCAATCCAATCCATTTTCTTTTGATCAAAACACTGACTGACTTTTTATATTTATCGGTTGTTTTTTCAAAACCTGTATTGAAAGCCAGATAAAAGCGTTGTACAAATCCCTTATTCGCGTGCTCGCCTTCGGTATGAGGTTTTAGGAACAAAGCACAAAGTGCAGGACTCAATGTCAGGGCATTAACTGCTGAAAGAATAATCGCAATGGCAAGTGTCAGACCGAATTGTTTATAAAAAACACCGGACGAACCGCTGATAAAACTTACTGGAATAAAAACCGCAGACATAACCAGTGTAATCGAAATAATAGCACCCGAGATTTCACTCATGGCGTCCATACTTGCTTTTTTGGCCGATCGATAACCCTGATCCAGTTTGGCATGTACCGCTTCAACAACGACAATGGCATCATCAACCACGATCCCAATAGCCAGTACCAGGGCAAAAAGTGTCAGCAAATTAATGGTAAATCCAAATAAATTGAGAAAGAAAAAGGTACCCAAAATAGCAACCGGAACTGAAATTGCGGGAATAAGCGTTGACCGCCAATCCTGCAAAAACAGGAATACAACCAAAAACACCAGAACAAATGCTTCAATCAGCGTATGGATTACTTTTTCAATGGAGGCATTCAGAAAGTCATTGACATTTACAAGCGGTTCATAGTGAATTCCTTTTGGGAAAGTTTTAGAGGCTTCTTCCAGCACTTTAACAGAATTTTCAATCACTTCCTGTGCATTGGAGCCCGCAGTCTGGTTTATGGCCACACCCACCGCGGCTTTTCCGTTCATCGTTGTTGTGCTTGAATAGCTCTGCGCGCCGAGCTCCAGTCGCGCTACATCTTTCAGGCGGAGTATATTTCCATCAGCCGTAGTCCTGATAATGATATCACCAAATTGCTGCGAATCCTTTAACCGGCCTTTATATTTTAGGGTATATTGAAAAGCCTGTTTCCCTTTTTCGCCAAGCTGGCCGGGTGCTGCTTCAATGTTTTGCTCAGAAAGTGCTGCATTAATATCGTCAGGAATAAGTCCGTAACTGGCCATCACATCTGGTTTGAGCCAGATACGCATCGTGTAATCCTTTGTTCCAAATGCGCTCGCATCTCCCACACCGTTGATCCTCTTAATCTCGGGAACGATGTTGATGTTTGCATAATTTTGAAGGAATGTCTCGTCGTAAGCAGCATTGTCACTATATATTGAAAAGATCAAAACATTACTGCTTTGTCTTTTTGCCGTTGTCACACCCGCCTGGGTAACCTCCTGTGGTAAGAGGCTTGTTGCACGGGAAACCCGGTTTTGCACATTTACAGCAGCCAGATCCGGATCTGTACCCAATTTGAAGTTGATAGTGATCGACGCAGAACCATCATTGCTGGCCGTGGAAGTCATATAAGTCATATTCTCAACGCCATTGATCTGCTCTTCCAGCGGAACGATCACACTATTCAAAACTACCTCGGCATTGGCACCCTGATAAGAAGCTGAAACCTGAACCGTTGGAGGTGCGATTTCCGGGTATTGGGAAACCGGAAGTGAGGTTAACCCTATAATTCCGAGTATGACGATAAGGACCGAGATGACCGTAGAAAGCACGGGTCTCCCGATAAATCTTTTTAACATAACGATGTTTTTTAAGTTATAAAACCTTTATAAAAAGCAACTATTTCAGTGTTTTAAGACTGTCCGCATTCACAAAAACCGGCTTTATTTTTGTCCCCTCGGCAAGTCCGGTAATACCTTCAATTACAATAATATCCTTGGCTTTAAGCCCTGACTGTACCACATAAGCCTGTCCGGAAGGTGTAGCCTGAACTTTTAATTCCACCGATTTAACCGCGGAGGAATCGCCAACCACATAGGCGAAAAGCTTACCCTGTATTTCATAGGTCGCACTTTGCGGAATCAAAAGCGCCGATGTGGTACGCGAAGGTATCCTGACCGAAGCGCTGTTTCCCGAGCGTAAAAGGCCCTGCGGATTTTGAAAAGTTGCCCTGACATTAAAAGAACCGGTCTGGGTATCAACCTGCCCGCTCACCGTTTCAATAATGCCCTTGGGTTCATATTCACTTCCGTCTGAAAGGATTAATGAAACCTCAGGGAGATTTTTAAGCTTTTCAGCAAAAGTTTTTCCCTGGGCCTCCCTTAAAAATGTTAACTGCGTTTTTTCATTGATGGAAAAATAAGCATATACTTTTCCGATGTTTGAAATGGTGGTTAATGGCTCTGTTGTTGTGCTGCTCACAAGGCTGCCCAATTTATAGGGCAACGCACCCACCACACCGTTAACGGGACTAACTATACGTGTATAACCCAGGTTCGTTTTAGCATTGGCCAAAGTCGCCCGTGACTGCGCCAGGGCAGCAGTATAGGATTTTAAAGAATTTTGTGCGGATTCAAGTTCGAAATTACTGATGATCTCTTTTTTGACAAGCGGGATCGTTTTATTGACCTGAAGCTGCGCTGTATTTACGGCGGCCTCGGCACTACTTACTGCCGCAGCTGCATTGCGAACATCCTGCTCATACTGCGGCGCATCGATCGTAAATAATAACTGTCCTTTTTTAACCGCCTGTCCTTCATCTACAAAAATCTTCTTGATAAACCCGTCGACCTTGGGACGGATTTCAATATTCTGCTCACCCTGGATGGATGCAGGAAAATCATTGTATAAAGAAGTTGGCCGCTGCTCCACTTGCAGCACTTTATAAGCCTGCGGACCTGGCTGTCCTTGGTTCTCTTTTTTTTCACCTCCACAAGATGCCAAAAATAAAATACCAGCCAGGGATGCTGTTATCAGGGAGAGAAGATTTTTCATATTTTCAGGATTAAAATTCATATTTCTTATCTAAATAGATAAACTTTTAAGTTTGACAATTTTGTTAATATTGATATAAAGGCATTTCGCTACTTATATGATTTGAGAGAAAAAAATATTATTTACTATTTAGTTTATACTGTCCAATTGTTTGAAAGTTTAGACCGAAATCAGATGATTATCAGCCGTTAAGTCCTGCACTTTCATTATCCAGTGATAGCACATAATTCATTACAAAAGGACAAATAAACTTTTATAATAGAAAACAGACAGGTTACAAACCAGTAAAATCACGACAGAGCGTCGAAATTTCCCGATAAACCATTGAAATTATAAACAACTCAATCATGATTTTCAACGATTTAGTTTGACAATTTTGTTAAATTTTGGTCAAAAAAATATACTTATTTAAAAAGCATATCTAAAATCTCAGCCTTTCGGGTTTTTAGATTTTCAGCAAATTGCTCTGCATTAAGATCAAACATATTCCGATACAGCGGCTCCATAATGACAGGATACGCCATGATTGAAAACAGGTTCATGGTAAAATTTAAAGGTGTTGTGGAAGCCCTCAAAATCCCGCCATCAATGGCCGACTGGACTTCGACAAAAAATGTTTTAAAAATCTGGCTATGTCCTGGCCCCGTATTCAAATGTTTGACATCCTGCCGATGTATTTCGGTTATCAAGAAGATTTCGCGGTATGGATATGCAGTAATTTCAGCCGTAAAAACATCGATAAACATTTCAATTTTTTCGTAAAAAGGAGTTTTTGATAGAAATACAGAATCCAGCTTCACACCCATCTCCTGCATTGCTTCTTTAAAAACAGTTTCAAACAAAATCTCTCTCGTTCGAAAATAATAGTTTAACAAAGTCCTGTTAACACCTGCCGCGTCAGCGATGTCCTGGGTGGTTGCATGCAGTTTTCCCTCACTAAAAAACATCTTTTTCGCTGAATCCTTTATCTTTTGCTCCGCCCCCGTATCTCTGACCGCCATGGTTTAATTATTTTGTTTAACTAAAATGTCAAACAAATGTAAATCGTATTTTGATTAATAGCAAACTTTAATATTATGACTTAATTTTTTTCTTCTTTCAGCTGTAAATCAAACAGTAAACGACGATTATTATTTATTGGTTTTATTTTTTCATCTACAATCCCTGCTATAACGATGGAAAAAGGCATTTAATAAAAAACCAATGTCATAACGAATTCGATTAAATCTAATGGGTCTGTTTTTTAGTATATAGAGAAGGGTTCAATTTTAAAAGGTCATTTGGTCACGCGATATCAGAAACAAATGATGACCTGCACCATAAATGTGCCCTGGCATCATTTTTTAGATATTTTTAATTCCGCCATAATTTGATTCAAAAATATCGCTATGAGCTCAAAGTCATGCTCTAAATTTTTCATACCCAATGAATGAATATCTATCTGCTGAGGAAAACGTAAGAATTAATGCCCTTAGAAGCTATGATATTCTGGATACTTTGCCTGAACAAGACTATGACGATATTACTCAGTTAGCTGCTGAAATATGTCAAACTCCTATTTCATTGGTTAGTTTAGTTGATGAAGACAGACAGTGGTTTAAATCAAATCATGGTCTTGCGGCGCGGGAAACCCCTCGTGCTTATTCATTTTGTGCGCATGCGATAAACAATCCTACCGAAACATTTATCATTACCGATTCAAGAAAAGATATGCGCTTTGCGCATAATCCACTGGTGACGGGAGATCCTCATGTTATATTTTATGCAGGTACTCCGCTGGTTGACGAAGACGGGTTTGCCCTGGGCTCCTTGTGTGTGATTGATAATGTTCCAAAAGAATTAAGTGAATCTCAAAAGTCGGCGCTGAAAATTCTGGCCAGACAGGTAGTCAATCTTCTTAAAATCCGAAAACAAAATAAAGAATTAAGACAAAAAGACGAACGCCAGCGGGCAGAAATTGAAGAGCAGAAAAAAATAAGGGCTGCGCTGGCCGAAAGTGAAGCACGTTTCCGTTCTCTTATTGATCAGGCCCCCGTTGCAACCTGTCTATTAACTGGCCAGAATTTCGACATAGAGCTGGCAAATGACCTGATGTTAAGTTATTGGGGAAGAAACTCCTCGGCTATTGGAAAACCTCTTGCAGAAGTACTTCCGGAACTTAAAGGACAGCCATTTCTTGACATCCTTCATAATGTTTTGACAACAGGTGAACCATACACAGCTGTGAATATGCATGCGCAACTTGTTGTAAACGGTGTATTGAGAAGCCATTATTTTGATTTCACTTACCAGCCAGTACGCAACAAAGACGGAGAAATTTATGGCGTTATGGATATGGCTATCGATGTTACTGACCGGGTTTTGGCCCAACAAAAAATTGATGAAGCCCAGCGCCAGATTTTGTCATCATTTGAGCAATCGCCCGTGGCCATTGCGCTTATAGACGAGTCGGAGCTGACATACACCATGGCTAATCCATTTTATGCAGAACTGGTAGGACGGACGCCGGAACAACTTATTGGTAAACCTATGTTAGTGGCAATGCCGGAATTGGTGGGTCAGGGTTTTGATGATTTGTTGAAGGAAGTTATGGCAACCGGCGAGCCTTACATTGTTTCCGAAACGCCTGTAATGATTACAAGGGGCAATCAAAAGGAAACGATTTTTGTTGATCTGACTTATCAGCCAAGGCAAAATAACAACGGTAAAATATCAGGTATACTGGTGATAGCCACGGATGTGACGGGTCAGGTAAAAAACCGGCAAAATATAGAAGCAAGCGAAGCACGGTATCGTCAGTTTTCGCAGGAGCTTGAAGAGCGCGTTAACCAGCGTACACAGGAGCTAACACTGGTGAATGAGGATCTTGTCCGTCTGAACAGTAACCTTCGGCAGTTCGCCTATATTGCAAGCCATGATATGCAGGAGCCTTTGCGTAAAATACAGACATTCAGCTCCATGTTAACGCAAAAAATGGGAAATCAGCTTGATGAACCGTCTTCAAATCTGCTGCAAAGAATTAGTGCTGCGGCGGCCAGAATGTCGTCGCTCATCAGAGATGTTTTAACTTACTCTTTGGTCGACAACAGTCAGCAAAAATTTGACAATGTTTCGTTGAACGCTGTTGTAACAGATGCGCTGGAAACTTTATCGCTCGAAATTGAGCAAAGAAAAGCATTTATTGAAGTCAATGAACTGACGGATCTGCAAGGTGATAAATCCCAATTGGTGCATTTGTTTCAGAATCTGATTTCGAACGCGATCAAATTTACACCAGAAGATCAAAAACCTGCTATCAGGATTCAACATTTCAAAAAGAAAAGGACTGAATTACCCGCAGAAGTCCAGCCTTTCAGCAGCGCACCTGAGTTTCATCAAATCAATATAACAGATAACGGTATCGGTTTTGAGCCGCAATACCTGGATCGTATTTTCAAGGTGTTTCAAAGATTGCATAATCAAAGCCGATTCCCGGGAACTGGCGTTGGTCTGGCCATTTGTGAACGCGTTGTAGCCAATCATGGCGGAGGAATTACCGCCATTAGCAAACCAGGTGAAGGAGCGACTTTCTGTATTTATTTACCTGTTTGAAGTTAAATCTGATTGAGACTACCCCTGACGTTTAAGCTGCAAGTCCATCTGTAACTTTAAATTTTTAAGTTGTTTTAATGATATCAACTGTTTTCTGATCAGGAATTCCACCAAAGTATTTGTCAAGCACAGCCTGAAACACCGGATTGGTATCTTTTACCAGGTTGAATAGAGTCATGCTTGACCTCAGCTTTAAGTCGTCGGGACTTCCCATAATTTGATTAGCTGTTTTTCCATTTACTCCCAAAATAGCATTTGAAATTTCTATCAGTCTTTTTCCGAGCACCGCATGTTCCAGATAGCGGCTGGCCTGTTCAATGCCGGTGATACCATAAAATTCGGAAGTACTGCTCATGCCAAGACCGGCGACTTGTGGAAAAATATACCATATCCAGTGGCCTTGTTTCCTGCCGTTTCTGATTTCCGCAAGCGCCGGTTCATAATCACGATGCTGTGCGTTTATAAACTTATCAAGGTCATTTTCTGCTTTCATAATAAGATCCTTTGTTTAACGAATATCAAAATTTAACTTATTGCTAAAATTCTGGTTCGCTGATACAAAAAACGAGCCAACAAAAAAGGCCGCCTTATGGCAGCCGATAACTTAGTTTGAATGAAGCGTTTTGTAAACCTTATCGAACATTAACGTTAAAACTTCCTTCTGTTAACGTTCTCTTTTTAGAACCTGACGCGTCATAAGCTGTGAAACTGAAAGTACCCGTCAGGCTGGTTTCTGTTTTTTTGGTAACCGTTATGCTTCCGCTTCCTCCATTTATCGTTGAAAAATCTTCCTTATTGATTGTGATAATACCAAAATTTACTTCGTTGATCGGGTATGTTCCTTCTGCTGCGGAATTTGGCAGCGCAATTGCAACGACATCACTCGTTTTACTATCCATTCCATAAATGGCATAATAGCCGTTTGCTCCTGGAAAGTTTGCCAGTGCATAGGCATAATCCGGTGTGTAATTATTTCCGTCAACTTTCACTTTAAAGCCCACCACAGCAGCCGGATCCGGGGTGACATCGTCCGATTTTTTACTGCAAGAGGTAAAACCTACAAGACAAATCATAACAAAAAATACCAAAATTGAAGAAGTTTTCATAATACTGAAAAGTTGTTTGTTAAGAATGAGAACATGGGAAATAGTAAAAAGACTTTAATTTTCCGTCTTTGTTTCCCTTTGACATTTCAAAACTAATACAACCGAAAGCTTCCAAATTTCAGAATATATGTAAGGCAGGTTTTACTTTAAAGCCGGTGAGAAATGCTGCACAATTGGTTAAAAAATGGTAATCTTTGAGATCATCTGAAGCGGTATATTTTACAAAAACTATCAATCAATTACGTCATTTCAACTTCCCGGAATTGACATAAAAATCCGACAAGAGTGCCAAAAATTCATCCTTACGACGGCGGGAAACCTCAATTTCAGTATTATCACTCATCCACACCTGGCCGCCGTCACCTTTGACATAACGTTTGATATGTTCAAGATTGACGATATTGGATTGGTGCACGCGAAAAAAATAATAGTTGTCCAGAATCTCTTCATATTCCTTCAAAAGCCGGGAAACCACGATGGCCGGTCCTTTGATAAGATGAAACTTTGTGTAAGATCCCAGTGACTCACATTGAATAATCTCTGTCATCTGAACAAAATGAATGCCTTCCGCTGTTGGCAGTGCAATCCGTTGATTGTCGTTCTTTTGACGATTAACCAGACGCATAGTACCCGGCGAGTCCAACTGCTGTTGTAAAATCGCAATCTGCTGCGGATTTATACTGGCTTGCCGGGATTTGTATTTCTCAACGGCAGCCTGCAACTCATCCGGATCGATAGGTTTCAAAAGATAATCTATGGCACTGAACCGGAATGCACGAATGGCAAATTCCTGATAGGCGGTAGTGAAAATAACACCAAAATCCACTTTTTCGAAAGAGGCCAGTAAATCAAATCCGGATTTTCCGGGCATCTGAATATCGAGAAAAACGAGGTTGGGATTTTTCTCTTTTATAAGCTCAATTCCCAGATCAGCATTTTTTGCTTCACCACAAATTTCAACGTCAGGATTCATCAACCTGAGCAGGTTAGCCAGCGCTTCCCTTGCGTTGGTTTCATCATCAATGATAACAGCGCGTAAATTTTGTTTCATATGTCATACATTTTCAAGTGGAATAGTCATGCTCACCATTGTGCCGACCGGATTATTACTGGCATCAAACAGATCAATAAATTCTATTTTTGCGTCACTGTCTTTGTGCCGTAGTGATTCAAAAATACCCTTTGTCATTTCCTCCCCGCGGGAAATATGCCCCTCTGTCCGCGGTGCAAAGGTGCGGCCTACACCATTGTCTTCAATTGTGCAGACAATATGTTTATCCAGAATCCTGGCTGTTATTTTCAATTTTTTCTCACCTTCCTTTGGCATCAATCCATGCCATATTGCATTTTCTACATAAGGCTGCAATAGCATCGGCGGCAGGTGCGCATCCAGCAGTGCTTCATTATCTTCAATATCAAAAGTATAGCTAAATTCATGATTGAATCGAAAAGATTCTATCTCCACATACATGCGCAGCGTATCAATGATCTGTTCAAAGGAAAGATACTGATGATTGGAATTCTCCATGATGCGCCGTACCAGTTTTGAAAATTTTGACAAATATTTAGCCCCTTCAACGCCCCGGTTGGTTAATAAATAATTCTGTACGGAGTTAAGTGAATTGAATAAGAAATGGGGGTTCATTTGTGACTGAAGGGCTTTTAGTCTCCATTCTGCAACCTGGAGATCAAGCCGGTTACGTTCCGCAAGGGTGTTGACCCGCCACCGCATCATCGCCACGATCATGGCTGCTATGGCCAGTCCGATGAGTGTTCTGAAAAACAAGGTATTGATAAAATAAGGCTCCACCCGGAATTTAACGACAAGCGGTGTTTCACTTATTTTACCAGAACTATTTCTGCTCCTGACCAGCAACCGGTATGGTTTGGAAGGAAGATTGGTAAAAGAAACAGTATGCTGATTGCCCAGGTCAATCCAGTTCGGTTCAAAACCTTCGAGTTTATAGCTGAAAAAGTTTTTTGAAGCAGGCTCATAATTTAATGTTGAAAAATTGAAAGTGATGGCGTTATCATCCGGTCCCAGAAAAATCTCTTTGGTTAGATCCTGATGTAATGTTTTACCTTTTATTTCAATGGAACTAATAACGACACCTGGTGTCACCACATTATTATTTAACTGATTTACATCCAGTATGTTAATGGCATTTGTGTGGCCTAAAAAAAGTTCGTTGCCCGCACTGTGATAAAAACCTATCGGAGCGTTGTTTTTCAATCCTTCTATTGTTGTCAGATAACGTATGTTGTGGGTTTTAGGGTTGGCAATGTGGATGCCTTCATTGGTACTGAACCAAAGATTCCCACCTGGCATTTCTGCGATATTGGCACAATAGGTATCGTTCAGCGCATCCGTTTTGAACTCAAATGTGCTTATAATCCTACCGGTCGGCGAAATTTTTGAAACACCGCCCCAGCTCGCAATCAGTATGGATCCGTCTGGTCCTTTTTGCATTCCGTTAATGCAATCCCCTCCTATTAATTTTCCTTTGTTTTCTGGTAGCGTTTCTATGTTCACAAATTCCCCCGATTTTTCATCGAAAAAAAATAACCCGCGTGAGCAAGTTGCAACCCAGATCCGGCCATCTGCTCCTTCGAGTATTCCCTTCAAATAAGTCAGATTCAACAGTTTCCTGCTTTCTTTGGCGGACCATAATTTGATTTCCTGTTTCGTAACCGGATCCATCACTTTTAATCCTTCATTCAGATTTGCAATCCATAACCGGCCTTTTTTATCTAACAATCCATCTCTGAAATCTGTATTTTTGAACAATGACAATGTCGGTTGAAAGGCAGTAAACTTTCCTTTTTTAAGATCTCCCGTAAAAACACCTTTATCTGTAAAAGCATAAGGACGGCCCAGAATCCATCGCATTTGCTGTGTGAATGCCTCGGCTGGGTATGGTAATAATTTAAAAAAATTTTCGGAAGGTTTCCAGATTAAGGCGCCGGAATGTGAAAGGCCTAAAAGAAAAGTTTCGTCCGGTGCAGGTAAAATTGTGGTGATCTGAACCGGAAGCCGGACCACACCAGCAGGAATTGCAATGGTTTTAATTCCGGCATTGCCATATCGATATTTGTAGACGCCGTCACTGGTTCCAATCCAGAGAATCCGGTTGATTTTATCTTCAATCATGGCCTTCACCCTTATTCCGTTCTTATAAAATTCAGGCAGATGATATAACGCATTACGATCAGGATAAAAAATACTGATCCCATCATTTGTTCCTACAAAAAGAAGCTTTTGACCATTTTCGTCCTGAGATTGCTGAACGCAGATTACATAGTTATGTTCAAAACCTGCTTTTCGTATATTAAAAGACTGATCATTTGGCGAAAAACGCACCAGGCCATATTCATAACTGCCTATCCAAAAATTCCCTTCACTGTCCTCACAAGCTTTTGACAATCGAACCGGTATACGATTTTTTGCCAAAATTGCTTCCTTACCAAGCATACAGACAAGCTTGTCTGCTTGGCGATCATATTTATAAAGACCTATTTCAGAAACAACCCAGAGTGTATGTTTTGAATCTTCAAAAAAGCTGGCATATTGGTAAACATCACCGCCGGAAGCCGTTTGTGAAAAAGTGTATCGGTGAAGTTTTCCGCTTGTGGTATCATATCTTTTCACCGACGTGTAATCACAAACCCAAACCTGGTCAAAGCTATCGACCATGCATTGTTCATGCAAATCATTGGTTGGGTCGGAATCATCATAATTATTGATCACCACAGTGGTTACTGCCAACGTTTTCGCATCGATTTTACACAAACCTTTGGTATCGTTGGAAGTATAAATATTTCCTTTGGAGTCGGTCGATACGCCCGAGCAATATCCCAGTTTAAGACTGTCCAGCCTGAGAAAATTGTATCCGTCATACCGGCAAATATTCCGGCCGGTACCAATCCACAAAAAGCCTTGTTTGTCATTAGTCAACGACCAGACTTCGTTGGACGGAAGCCCTTCCTTGGTTGTAATATGTTCGAGCGTAAGAGAGGGCATTTGAGCAAGAAGCGGCCCTGAGGTAAAAAACAAGAGCAGGAATGCCTGAAAGTACCTCATAAATCAGCCAGGGATTTGATATAATTACTTTTTAATTGTAAGCAAAAAAAAGGTTAAAGTCAACATTTACTGCCTTTTACCAGGTAAAAAGACTGCCTGAAACAGATCAGAATCCGGCAAAATATTGTCATCATCAGATTTCGACATCATTTTACTATTTGTACTTTTCCAGATACCGGAAATCAACATCAATCCCTTTGCTCTTTTTTGATATCCTCCCTGAAATGTCCGTGTAATTTCTCCATTTTCTGATTCAAATAATATAATCTTCTTGCCATCCCTGACCGCACCCACAACACTTATATGTCGGCGCATATCCTCTTCACAATAATAACCATTGACAAAACCATTCATTATCACCATATGCATGCGGGAATAACACTTCTGACAATCACTTTTATCAGTGTTGAAGTTTGCCATAAAAGTATTATCCAGGTTAACCGGCTCAATATGTGCAGGTTCCTGCATCGAACCAGCGCATTTTTTCTCGTAACAACATATCAAAAGGACAACATTAAAAGCCAAAAATGTTAGAAGTGATTTCATAAAAATATTGAGTCTGTGTGAAATTTTAAAAAAATATGAGCGTAAAAAGGATAATTATCGTGATAATTAACAAAGCAATCCAGTCAAATCCTTTTTCCAGAAATTTCCTGAGACTTTCCCTGACTGTTTTTAAGCCATTTTTGTTTGCAAAGTGTTCGCCCCGTGCCATACGCAGTTTTTATTAGTGGATGAAATTCACTTTAAAAATGAACAGGAAATGCGTTAAGAATTTTACTGATTGACAAACGGAGGCTGGACTACCAAAACTGGTAGAGATCAATTGATATTTGGAGAAGGAAAATAATGATGATGGCGGCTACAAAATGTAATTTAAACCAATAACAACTTCGCACGAATCTCTTCTGAATAAGAATATGCACTTTTGATCTTTGATACTCGTAAATCGTTCATAACCAAAATATAGGTTCCTTTGAAGTATTTATGAATTTCCCGGATTTTTAATTTATTGATAATGAAACCTCTGTGAACACGGAGAAATTCATCGGGAAGGCGTTCCTGTAAATATCCGAGCGGATAATCTATAAGCTTTTCTTCCTCGTTTGTGTGAATGTAAACGTATTTGTCTTTTGCCTCAAAAAAGCAGATATCAGAAACATGAACGAGGGTTATTTTATTGCCGGATTTAACCGGAATTGTCGTGATAAATTCTTTTGGCTGATTTTCAATGAGCAACATTTTGATTTTTTGCAGTACATCATTTTCGCTGATCTTACCTTTCATAATTCTTTGCATTGTTATATCAAAGCGCTCATTATCAACCGGTTTTAACAGATAATCCAGAGAGTTTTTCTCGAAAGCTTTTATCGCATATTCTTCATAGGCTGTTACAAAAACAATCATCGGCAAATAATCAAGATGATTTAACACCTCGAAACCATTCATTTCCGGCATTTGGATATCAAGAAAGACAAGATCAGGTCGCTGGTCATTGATAAGTCTGACAGCGGCTTTTCCATCATTTATTTCACCAATAACTTTGATCTGCGGATAGAATTCAAGTGCTTTTTTTAAACGATAAATCGCGATATCTTCATCGTCAACCAGCAACGTTCTTATTTCTTTTTGGGATAATAATCCGGACATGTTTTTCTGGTTCGTTATTTAATTCCAATGTAAAATTTCCCGGGTAGAGCAATTGCAGCTTAGTTCTTACCATTTGCAAGCCCATCCCGGAGCCAGGCATTGCTGAAAATTCAGGTCCGGAATCAGAAATAGTAACCAGCATTTCGTTTCCATCAAGCTTAATTCCGACTTTCACAACACCATTTTCCTTTCGTTTTTCAATACCATGTTTTAACGCATTCTCCACAATGGGCTGCAAAATAAAGGATGGAATTTGCAAAGGTAATACAGTATTATCCGCTTCAATTACGTAATCGAGCCGGTCGCCAAAACGTATTTTCTGCATATCCAGATATGTACGGATAATGTCGGTTTCATCCGATACAGCATGAAAAGTGGCACTGTTTTTATTCAATGTAAATCTGAAAAATTTCGATAAAAGCAGTACCATTTTCTCGGCCTTTGCCGGATCTTTCAAGATAAGTCCGGCTATGGTATTATGTACATTATAAAGAAAATGCGGGTTTACTTTTGCACGTAAAAGTTCGAGCTCAAAGGTGGTTTTCTGTTGTTCCAGTTCCAAAACACGGTATTGCTGACTTAAAATTTGTGAATTCAAAAGGCTTTTCCATTCCTCACTAACATAAATCGGGATGCCTGTCACAAGAACGATCAGTATGTTTAAAAAATAAATATTCCCTCCGCTAAATAATTGATAATGCTCATTTTTCCATATAAGTGACTGCGCAAAAAACATCATTTCGGAACCTGTCAATGCTGCCAAAATCAATAAAATAATCATAATAATCATCTTATAACTCTGGATTGAAGTCACCATGGTAAAAAAGTTTCGGTAGTTGATAACCAACATCATCAGGGATCCAATACAAGCGGTAGACAGTACAGAAATTACAATACGCTCCAAACGCTGGTCATAAGTAAAATACAGATACATACCGAAACCCAGCCCAATCAACAGGCAGATCAACAAAGTTTTAAGCGCGGGAAGCATCCTGTTTTTTGTTATGAACAATGGTTTTAGCTTTTAGAACAAATGTTTTTTTTGACAGAAGAATGAAGGTAATGATTATGTAAATTATTCCGGCAACCGATGGCAGAAATTGGCTGTATGGTTTGTAATCAGGAAACACGGTGCCAGTAAACGCAGACGAAATGGCACTAAAAGCACTGATCATTTTATAGGAATGTTCATACATTATGGACTTTCTCAGGAATTTTACAGCCATAAACGATTTGCAAAGGTCAAATCCGGTGACCAGAAATAACGCCCCGACAGTTGAATAGATAATGACAGGCGACCAGTATAATCCGTTGTATTTCAAATAATACAGATAATAAACAGCAGAAAAGATTACGAAGACCGGAATGATATAATCCGGCAATTCCGGTTTTTGACCACGCAATTTTAGCGTACGCATTCCACTGTAACAATTGTATCCGCTAAGTAGAGTAATAACCAGAAGAAAACTGTTGCGATTAAAAATGAAGACACCTAAAAAACCTGTAACGATGACCACTACGATCATCCACATGAAATATTTACCAAATAAAACATGTCTGCCCAAACCTTTTCTTACTAAAATGGCAGCGAAACCTGTTATGAGAGCTATAATTCCGGCAATAACATGAAGCGTAGCATTGGCAAAATGTAATTTTTCCATTGGTTGATTACTTTCGTTTGGCAAATCAACCTTCAATGCTTGCAATAAAGTATCATATTCCGACAAGTGAGGATATTATCCGCTGAACAAGGAGATTAAATATGAATCATGTTTGCTTAGAAAGTTGAGAACTTACGCGGTATCGCAATTCAATAATTCCTGACTCAATACGGGTAAGATGAAGTATAATGATGCTTTTATAGTGTAATTTTATTTCATGGCACGATTTTTGCTTTCTCAGTTATACTCAACGGTTAGGTTACCAAATAAAATAATGATGAAATTGTGTGTTATTGACGATGAATGGATTTGTAGTTTTCTCGCTCAGAAGCTGATCCAGAAAGTGGTGCCGGATTCTCAAATCACACATTTCAAAAATGGTCTGGAAGCCATTGAATTTATACAACAACACAGTGCTACACCATCATCTTTACCAGGATTTATTTTACTTGACATCAACATGCCGGTGGCCAATGGGTGGGATTTTCTTGATATGTTAAGTGACCTGAAAATCAATGATTACAATCCGGCGATTTATATTTCCAGTTCTTCACAAGATGCAGAAGATATCGCGATGGCCAAACAATACGCTTCCATTACCGGGTTTCTCCCTAAGCCATTAACGTTGAACAAGCTGGCAGATGTCCTTTAACAGGAGGTTTTTATGTTGCCATCCTTCCAATAAATTTTAATCATACTAGAAATTATACTATATCATTTACCGGCCAAAATGGCGTGCAAATCTGATGAATAATTCGGGCAATGCTTCTGGCTGGCCCTGTAATATAGCGAAGTAAAAATACCGCTCAATGCTGAGACCTTCCACATCTATAATGTAACATTCCTTGTTTTGTAATTCTTTCAAAACAGCATGGACGGACAGAAAAGCCACACAATTGGAATGCAGGATATACAGTTTCATACTTTCACTGCCACCAAGCTGCATTTCGCTGCTCAGTTCCGAAACATTAATACCGACCGTTTTCAAGGCATGACTGATCACTTCCAGTGTTCCCGACCCAGGCTCTCTTAGCAGTAAAGGAATTTGTTTTAACTGTTCGGGTTGAATAGAACCTGTTGTAACCAGCGAATTTTTTGTACTTGATACCAGCACAATTTCATCCTTTAAAAATTCGGTATACTTTATACCGGGATTTTTGGAATATCCTTCGATTACTCCGAGATCTATTTCCTTATTTTGCAGAGCCTGCTCAATTTGCTCAGTATTATTGATGGTTAAGGTGATATGTATGTCGGGAAACTTTTTATGGAAAGCAGCAAGAATTGGCGGCAAAATGTATTGCGCATTGGTGGTACTTGCACCTAACCGCAATATACCACGCTGCCTGTTTGCCAGACTATTAAGATCGAATTCGATGTTCCGGTAAATTTCAAAAATGCGTTCCGCATGATTGAGCAAAATTTCACCCGCCTGCGTCAGCTTTATTTTCGAACCATTTCTTTCAAAAAGCTTTATTTTCAGCTGATTTTCGAGCTCATGGATATGTTTGGTAACAGCTGGCTGGGAAATAAATAGTTCGGACGCAGCCTTTGTAAAATTAAGTCGTCGGGCCACAGTATGAAAAACCTGTAAACGGAAATCAAAAATCATAATCAGGATTATTTTCAAAACAGATAATAACCTGTAATTATACCAAATGAATTACAGCATACAAAGCCGCAGCAGATATCAGCAGCCATAATAAAAGTCCGGCGAACAAAGGTTTGAAGCCAATAGAAGTTAAAACTTTTCGCGATAATCCCGCCCCGATCAAAAATAAGGTAAGTGTAAGTCCTGCTTTGGAAACATAAATTAAAATAGGCCTGACAGCTGCGATTTGCGAAATGTAGGTACTGACAACCATAGCCAGCACGAAAAATGCAATAAAATAAGGCACACTGATTTTGCCAGTGCTATTTTTAAAAATATAACCTGAAATAAAAGCCACCGGAACAATCCAGAGTGCTCTTGTCAGCTTCACAGTCGTAGCTATTTCCAAAGCATGGTTCCCGTATTTACCGGCAGCACCAACAACAGAACTGGTATCATGAATTGCCAAAGCACACCACATTGCAAACTGCGTTTCTGACAAATTGAAATAATGTCCGACAACCGGAAAGATTATGAGCGCAACTGAATTTAGGATAAAAACGCAGCCCAGAGCCACTGAGATTTGCTTTTCTTCTGCTTTGATCACAGGCGAAACAGCAGCAATTGCACTCCCACCACAAATGGCTGTACCGCAGGAAATAAGAAATGAAGTTTTCTTTTCAATCCTGAAAACCTTGCCAAGGCCATAACCTACCGCCAAGGTGATGGCAATTGAAATAATTGTAAATATTACACCCTCTTTTCCTGTACGAAAGGCACTGTGCAGGTTCATGCCAAAACCGAGACCAACCACAGAAAGCTGCAATAACAGATGGGTCGCTTTGTGATTAAGATGCAAGTACGGATGCCCGCTGAACTGCGCCACAACAAGTCCCATCACAAGTGCTGCGGCAGGGCTTATAAAAGGTGTCAGACAAAGCACTGCACAAAGAGCAAAAATAATTTTCCTGCGGCTATCTTCCAGGTTTAATATTAATCCTGAGAAGTTATCATTTATATGTTTTTGATTGTCCATGATACCTTTGTTTTGATGCTCAAAGGTCATGTAAATTTAGCTGAGGCATTTATCACTTAAAAGTATGGGCGATAACTTTTGGTTATCACGTTTGTTGAATCTGGGAAATTACGTTTTATTTAATTCGTCTAAAAAGCTTCCTGAATCCAGGATCAGATTCGGGAAGCTTTTTATAAATTCTTAGGAAAAAAAATATGCTGTCAGATATGAATACCGTCAGGATCAGACGTCAAAACTTCACTCATGTAAAAAAAAAAAAAGCGGAAGCATATTTTTGAAAGCCAGACTCGCTTCTTTCAGAAAGGATTCACTCATTACCTGCTCGTCTAAAAATCTTTTAATCAGCAAAAATTGTTTAAAACGAAGAAGGTCGATATTGGTATCGTTTTTATCAAAACCTTTGGGTGTTGTTCTCACCTGCTCTCCCTGCAAAGTTCCAAAGTTTTCTTTGAACGATTTACTATTCAAAATTTTCCGCAAAGGGGCTGGGTCAAAACTGATTTCGTCACGGATTCTTTTCAAATCTTCTGCGTTCGGTGCCTGAAAACCACCAGCTACAAAACTGTTGCCTGGCTCGATATGAAAATAATAACCGCCTCTTCTTTGTTTTGTCGCTCTTGTATAGCTGCCACTCCAATTGGTTTTGTACGGAATTTTTTCTTTTGAAAACCGGGTATCCCGATAAATTCTGTGAAGGATTTTCTTACCGGAAGGTGGTTCTATCAAATCTTCTTTATTGAGCTCGTTTAATAACAAACCTGCAAAATCCTCTACAAAAGCCTGTTGCTCAATAAACTCTTCTTTATGTTCATTAAACCATTCACGGTTATTATTCTCTCTTAATATCTTCAAAAAATCCAGACTGGATGCCGGAATATAAGATTGCTTTTTTGACATGTTAAACTGTTAAAATCGATAATTTTATACAATTATCAAGCTTAATAAAACCGGTCCAAAGAGTTTAAACTGATCTATTTAATTTCAGATAGGGTTATCGTATTCGTCGCGCGGTTAAGACCATAAATCATTAATTTGTTTTTCACCGAATGATCAATGGCAATACCCTGTCCATAAATCTCCGCCGGCATGGTGCGAATATGTTCAAGTGTAAACCCTGATTTTGGCAATTTCATCACATATAGCTCAGGTCTGTCATGACCGGTACAATATAGCAATCCGTCATTACCCCAGGCGCCTCCGGAATTGCTTTTTGGCGTGAAAAGCTCAACAATATTTTTTGGAAATATCCATGATTCTGTTTGTCTCCATTCCAGGTCAAATTTCACAAGAGAGGTCCAGCGAACGTCTCTTCCTTCACTCGCCTCTTTTCCACTGTAATGGGCAAAACCAATCCACCAAAAACCATCTTTTTGGTCAATCCAGGTCAGTGAGCCATGTTCTGCAATACCAAAACTATGGTTTCCAATATGTTTCATTGTATTTACATCAAAAATCTCAACAGAACTTGCCATTGGAATTTCCGGATAATTCGAATTGGCACAATATAACTTTCCTTTGATAACAACGCCGCTGTTCAAATGTTTAATCCCTTCGCTTGTACCATCCCAGGTTGTAACAAGCTTTCCATCCGCTTTGGTAAACTTGCCGATTGTACTGTTATTGATCACATAAAAGAACCCACCATCAACAGCCACGGCTTGTTTTGCCTCGGCGACTTCGAAAGTTTTAATTTTTGTAACAGCCTGGGAAAAAACTTCTGTGTTCAGGAAAAATCCAAACAGTACGAGAGAATAGCTTTTAAAATTTTTAAAGGTCATAATTTTTGAGTAAATCAATTTCTAATCTAGTTGAATAAGTTTCTGCTGCGCAATTTCTAATCTCGTTTTACCGGATTTTCCCTGTAAATAAGGGACCTGATATGTGTCCAGCTCAATTGTATACGCAGTGCGAATACAATTTCCCTTTCCGGAAAGACAGACGCAAATTGCATACATTGTCGTAATTGTTTTTCACCCCACCCTTTTCCGTATTGATTAATTAAATCGTATGATAAGTTCGCGATAATCTGCTTACCATACTCAGCCCGCGGTTGGTTAATATTTCCTTGTTAATCCGCCCACCAATATTCCAGTATAATATAGTGATTTTAGCATTTACTGTCGTAGCAACGTTTTGTCTGCTCTGTTCAATAAGCAACGCGATATCCGTAAAAATACCCTTCTCGCTATTTTTATTTTTTTCTGTTTTTTTCATCATGATCGTGATGTGTATCGTGTGTTTCTTCGGACAATTTACGAGGAAGGAATCAATTGTCCCAATTTGATCTATCAAGAAAAAAAGCTTTTAAACCGAGAATAAGTAAGTGCCGGTTACATAAAAGAATGAGCCCCGGAATCCAGGGCTCATCTATTAAATACGTAAACAAAAGTCTTGATTAAATCCGCCAATACTTTAACGTAAAAATACTTTTTAAATTTTATTAAAATATAGGTTTACAATAATAAAAAATGCCTCTATGTACTATCAGAGGCATTTTTAGAAGTTTATACAGATCGACTTATATGCACCTCCCAAAGACACAAAATGATCTTGAAATCTTTAATGTTTCCATTTCAAGTTATTACAAAAACTTCATTGCATCCTGGTTTTCCAAGCACATCAGACCAGGTTTTGAAGCGTTTTTATATGGATAACCTGTCAATCTTTGTGTAGAATAGCCAATCAATCTTCAAATATAGCTGCGTTTTTAAGAATGCGTACAATGGCAATTATACAGTTTTTCTTATTGGTATCACTGCCGGCAGGATAAGGAACCGCTTCCATATTTTTAATGGAATTGATATTGGAAATTTCGACAGCCACTTTCACCTGCTTTTGGAGCTCTTTCATCAGTATAATAACAATTTCAGGCTGATACAATTTAAGCCGTTCACTCAAAGGATTTACACCGGAAGCTCTGGCTAGTTTCCGCGATGGTATATCATTCTTATCCACGGTTTCCAGACTTAAATAATCAATATAACAACCCAGAGATTTGAACAAATCAAGAAATTCTTCGGTAGACGTAAAATCTCCGTAACACTCGGCAAAGGCTGCTTTTATAACACGGAAAAGATTTGTATTTCCAAGATAAAATCTCCTGACACCAATGGCAGGAGCCTCGCCGACAAAAAGAATCTTCACTTTTTCAGGTTTATATTTTGCTCTTTCAGCGTCGTAAACTTCCATTTTTCTTCTTTAATTTTCTTGCAAACACTTTTCAATATTGTGCCTTGACAAAATCATTCCAGCATTCCTGGTTTCATAAATACAACACAAAAAATTTAAAAAAGCTCTGGAACAGCATAACGCATTGCTATATACCTCAACAGCAAAAAGATAGGAGTTCATTGCAAGAATAGTGTGGTAAAATCATCTGAGAACAAAGTATCTGTAATAGGAATAATTCCAAATTTCTACACTACGGCCAAAAATCTGCCATTTGATATTGAATACTTTTTTAAGGTGTGTAAGTTTGATGTGTGCTGAACGATAAAGGAAAAGTTATGCAAAAAATGTCTCGCAAAAATGTACGGCTGACTGATTTTCAGATCAAGCGTTTACAGCAATTGAGCGAACTTGACGGATCTGATCCCGTCGACCATGTGAACAGGGCCATTGACGAATATTTAAAAAATCAAAAGCTGGATCTGACTTCTCCGGCCGAAGCCGACATTGTTGCTGAATTCAAAGAACGGCTGGATGAACCGAACATAGCAGGCGCACTATGGGTATCCGGTGTTGTGGATCAATATGAATTTTCTGCATTGATTTTAAATGACGTGACTAAACTTGGTATCGATAAAGGACGTATTTCAAAGCTGGCCATCTGGGATCCTGTGCTTCGGGAAACTACCAACAATTTTATAAAGTCCTGCATCGTAAATTATGACCGCGGATGGGATATCCGTCCGAGCAAAATCGCTTTGCCCTATTATAATAAAGTAAAACTGCTGTTGGACAGCTCTATGCATAAATTTGTTCAGAAACGGATTTACAGATAATCCGTTTCTAATTTTCAAAAAGATGCTTCCGAGATTTTAATTGATTGGCCCTGTTGAAGCTCATCATTTGCTGTTTTTAGCACGATATCACCTTTTTTAACTGCTCCAAAAATCTCTGTTTTTCCATCACTTTCCATTCCTTTTCTAACGTTCACCCATTCAGCTTTTCCATCTTCCACTTTTACTACAAAACATTTTTCCATTGTAGTGGCAACTGACGAGCTTGGAACAACCAAAGAAGCATGGCCTCGCCCGACGGGCAGAATTACTTGTGCGTACATGCCAGGAGCCAAACGATTTCCTGGATTTGGAATCTGTATTTCTATGAGTTCAGAGCGCGTCTGGCGGTCTACATTGTGAGAAATTCTATTGATTTTCCCTTTAAAGACCTCATCAGGTAAGCTTACGACAGAAAAACTTACTGGCTGATCCTGCTGGACCGCATCAATAAAACGTTCAGGAATTGCAAGCTGCAAACGAAGTATATTCTGTTGTTTGATTTTAAATATAGGTACTGTGCTTTTATCTCCCGGCCCTACGAAAGCACCTGGCGATAATTTTCTATCCGTTATAATTCCATTAAATGGCGCACGGATTTTCAGGTAACTATTCATTTGCCGGACAGATTCATACACTGCATTAGCTCCAAGCATGAAAAGACTGTCGGCAGTTATTTTGGAACGCGCCACATCCATATCATTGGGAGAAACTGCGCCCCGCGTGCCCGCAGCCTGTAACAAACGGCGATAAACAGACCTGCTTGCAGTCAGCTGGGCCTCGGAAGATTTTACTTTGGCATAAGCCTCAGCCAGCTGCGCATTTAATTCCGGTGCTTCCAACTCTGCCAGAATTTGTCCGTTTTTAACATAATCGCCAATGTTAAAGTTTATCTTTTTGATATAACTGTTGACTTTTGGAAAAATGTCCGTTTCGTAATAACTCATCAATTCTCCGGGAATGTTCAGTTCTTCCTTTGGATCAGATTCGGTCACCGCCACAGCAGGATATATCACGGCTTCGTCCTCTTTTTCATTTTCTTTTGTATTTTCCTCAGCAGCTGATCCGCAGCCATATAACATAAAAGTAAATGCCACGGCTGTGTAAATTAATATAATCCGGTTTTTCATTTTCTTATTGATTTAAATGTTTTTAAGAATTACAGGTTGATCATAAAACTCACTGTCCCGATCTTCCGGATTCAGCGATACAGATTTTACAGAGGTTTTATTTTGAATGGCGGCAAACACCAGCGGCAAAATCAGTAATGCTGCAAAAGTGGAAGCAATAAGGCCGCCTATCACAGCCCTTCCCAAAGGCGCAGTCTGTTCTCCGGATTCACTCAAACCGCTCGCCATCGGAATCATTCCCACAACCATAGCTATGGATGTCATCAAGATCGGACGAAGCCTGACTGCACCGGCAACCCGGGCTGCTTTAGTTGAATCGTTATATTGAATTCTTAAAGTTTCAGCATTGGTAACAATCAACAGCGCATTGGCAACCGACACCCCCACGGACATGATGATACCCATGTATGATTGAAGATTCAGCGTACTTCCAGTCAGCAGCAGAATTGTTATAGAACCGGCCAGAACCGCCGGAATTGTTACAAGCACAACAAATGAGACTTTAAAGGACTGATAGTTTGCTGCCAGCAATAGAAAAATTACGACTACCGCAAGTCCAAGACCAGAACTTAAACTGCCTAGGGTGTCCTGCAAAAGTCTGGCCATTCCTTTGAGTTCGAATACCGTACCGATCGGTGGCACACCTGCCTGCTTTAACGCCGCATTTACATCAGAAGTAGCTTTTCCAAGGTCTTTTTTATAAATATTGGCTGAGACTGTCACAATTCTGCGGGGACCTATCCGGTCGAACTCTCCGGGAATAGTTACTTTCTTAATTATAGCCACATCTCCGAGTGTTGGCCTGAGTTGTCCCGCTTTCAATGGAATATTTTCGATATCCTGAACAGATGACATCAGATACTCCGGCAGCTGAACCTGGACCTGGTAGGCAAATCCTTTCTTTTGGTCAAGCCAGAAATTCTTCGCTGTAAAACGGCTGGATGAAGTCGCAGCCACCAGTGATTTTGAAACCTGATCAACCGAAAGTCCAAACTGAGAAGCCTTTATTCTGTCCACCTGAATATCTAACGTTGGGTAATTCAATGGCTGGTTGATCCGCACATCACGCAGATATTTAACCTTATTAAGTTCATTAATGATCTTATCAGCAAATTTTTTGCCCTCCGTCAGATCCTTACTTCCTACCATGATTTCAATAGGTGTAAGTGCGCCCTGGCTCATGATTTTATCAGTCAGCTCAATTGGCTCGAAAGACACGTTGGTTTCAGGCATGGTGCTATGAATTTTCCTTCTGATATTTTCCTTGAGATCATCCAATGATTTCACCCTGTAACTTTCCGCCAGATTAACCTGTAAAACTGCCTCGTGAGGGCCCGCATTAAATACATAAAGTGCGCTGGTGCCATAACTAGAAGGAGTCATCCCGACAAAGGCCGACGTGATATCTACATTTTTTTCTCCTACTATTCCCTTGATGATGTTGATTGTTTTGATAAGTTCCTGCTCAGTCCGTTCAATTCTTAAACCTTGCGGAGCGATTAGTCTAAGCTGAAATTGACGGGAATGGTCCAGTTTGGGCATCATATCTTTTCCAATGGTCATGTATCCAAAAACGGCAATCCCAAAACTGATCAAAAGATAAACGGGTATGACCATCAGTCGGCGCTTCATCAGCGTGTCTAAAAGATTTAAATAACTTAATTTGAAACGCTCAAAACCGGTTATCTTTTTAGGATGATTTACTTCGTAAATTTCCATTCCGGATTCTGAGCTGCTGTCAAGATCGTTCAGTATCTTTTTTTCGTGCGGTGTTCCAGCGTGATCTTTCAGCCACCAATTTGATAGCACCGGTACCAAAGATTGAGAGAAGACGTAGGACGCTATCATTGAAAATCCAACAGCCAGAGAAAGTGGCATAAACATTCCCTTTGGAACACCATTCATGAGCAGTGCGGGAGCAAAAACAGCAAGAATACAAAGTGTGATCAGAAGGAGCGGAAATGATACTTCACGCGTTGCATCCAGAACTGCCCTTGACTTGGTTTTCCCCATCTCCAGGTGCTGGTGAATATTTTCGATAACAACGGTCGATTGATCAACCAAAATTCCAATGGCCAACGCCAGACCTGAAAGGGTCATAATGTTGATGGTTTGATCCGCCAGGTTCAGCATGAGTATAGCAGCCAGCAGACAAACCGGAATGGTCACGATCACAACAAGTGAACTCCGGAGATCTCCCAAAAAAAGAAAAACTACCAGGCCTGTCAATAGCGCACCAATCAATCCCTCAGATGCAAGACTTTCAACTGCATTGATCACATAAACCGACTGGTCAAATTCATATTTCAGCCTGATATAATCAGGCAGTAGCGACTGCATTTCGGGTAGTTTTGCTTTCAGCGCATTAACCACATTCATTGTCGAAGCATCAGAAGTTTTCGTCAGCGGAATATAAACAGAGCGTTTTCCATTGACCAGCGCATAACCTACGGTAACGTCAGATGCATCTTCTACACTGGCAATATCCCGAAGAAAAACCGGTGGCCCTGATCCTTTATGCAATGGAATATTTAAAAAATCTTCCACGTTATTCATGATAGAATTCATCGGTGTCATAAAGGTATAATCCCCTACCCGCACATTTCCGGCAGGTGCAATCTGATTATTTTTTACAACGGCCTGGACAATTTCATCCGGTGTAAACTGATAACTCCGCATTGCTTCCGGATTTACCCTGACCACGACCGTTCTTTCATTTCCTCCAAAAGGTGGCGGAGAAGATGCTCCTGGAATCTGTGAAAAAAGCGGCCGGATCTTCGTAGAAGCATAATCCTGCATCTCATTCAGCGTCGCCTTTTTACTTGTAAAAACCAGCTGTCCAACCGGGAGATTGGTGGCATCAAAACGCACAACCGTAGGCGGAACCGTTCCCCGCGGCATATAGCTCATTACCCGGCTGACCTGATTGGCCACCTCACCGGCTGCCTGGGCCATATCCACACTTTCATAAAAAGTCAGTTTAACAAGGCATAAGCCCTGTACGTTTTTCACTTCAATATCCTTAATACCTGATACATATAACATCTGATTTTGATACCTTGTCGCAATAAAACCTTCCATCTGGGCAGGCGTCATACCACCGTAGGGCTGAGCAATGTAGATCGTTGGCAGGTTTAGTTTCGGGAAAATATCCACCGGAATCTGAAAAAGTGCCATAACCGAAAAAATAGCCAGTCCCAAAACAGCCACCAGCACCATGATAGGTTTTGACAGCGATCCTGTCAGTAATTTGTCCATAATTTATTTTTTGATACTATTTTACCTGACTTAAAAACCCGCTGATATTCCCGTTTATAGCCGACCGCTGCAGCATTGCGCGCCAAACATTATTATGCGCCACGATCTGGTCAATTTCGGCCCTGTTTAAAAGGGTAACTGCCTGGGTCAATTCTATTATTGTTGACAGCCCCGCTTTGTAACGTGCATCGGCCTGGTTGTAGGCATCCTGGGCGGCAGCCAGCTGCACTGGTGCCTGCCTGACTGCTGCAATCGCACTTGCATATTGAAGGTCAGCACTTTCAAGTTCTCCCTGTAACTGAATCTGCATTTGGTTATAGCCCTGCTGGTAACTTTCGGTCAAAAATTCCTGGGCTCTGCTTTGCCGCTTCGTTTTAAAAACATCAGATATATTCCAAAGCGTGGACACACCAGCCATGTAGTTATAGGCCCTGAATTTAAGTCCGGATAAAGATGCATTGTAATTAAAATTCCCATCGGGATCTGTTTTATCCGAGATGCCTGAACCGCGGCTCCACAAGGCGCCAACGGCCATGATTGAGGGCAAATATGATTTACGGATTGCAATCACTTTTGCCTGGCTAAAATCAATTCTTTTTTGATAAAATTGTAAAACCGGATGATCAGAAACGTTCAGTCCGGCCGATACAGAACCAGGTTCAGGAAGACTGGTGTTGAATTTATCTGCTACCAAATCGAAATCAGAATTACTGCCGCCCAGTATCTGAGCCAGTTTAATTTTCTGATCTTTTGCCATACGACGACTTTCCAGAAGCAACAGCATTGCTTTGGAAAGTTCTGCTGTGGCCATTGAGCTATCCACCCCGGGGCGCAGACCAGCTTTGGTGGTTGCCTGAATGATGTTGAAAGTTTCCTGGGTGCGTTCCAGGTTTTTCTGCTGCACTTTTACAGCATCATTATAAACCAGTGCCATCAGATAAGCATCTGCTGCCCTTGCCTTCTGGTCAAAAATTTCCTTTTCATAATCCGCTCTGGCTTGTTCGGCACCTGCTTTATACATGGCTTCATCCGCAGTCTTTTTCCCGAAATTTGCTATCTTATAACTCCCAAGAATCGTACTGAAACTACTCCATACTGCATCAGCAGAATACCCGTTTGCTTTAATACTGCCAGTGCTGGATATTGAAGTTCCGCCATTTGGAAAGGATGTCCCCCTCACCTGGTTTGAAGTAGCAAAAAGTGCCTGTGCCTGAAAGCTAACGGTCGGCAGTTTATAACCAATAAGCTGCGCACTGGCATCTGCCTGGCTCGCCTGGAATTCAGCAAGCTTTATTTTGACGGAAGGATAATTTTCGACAGCAAGATTTACCGCATCTGCCAGCGAGAGAGTTTTGGGCTGTGCGCTGACTTCATTCCAGACGGAAATTCCAGTCAGCAAACAAAACAGAAAAATAGTTTTTAACATGACACTGTTTTTAATTACAGTGCCAAATCTAGGCCCCCAGTCTAAGAGCCGCCTTAGACAGACATTAAAATGACATTAGAAAGATTTAACCGGTAAGCCAATCGATACAGTAGTTCCCCGCCCGGTCACAGATTCAATGACCAGCGTTCCCAGATGGAAATCAACGATTTTTTTTACAAGGGAGAGTCCGATACCAAAACCATTGACAGTACCCGTATTTTGTCCACGCATCATAGGAAGAAAAATATTTTGAAGATCGCCTGGCAATATACCGATTCCCTGATCAGAAATTTCCAGTATCAGCATTTCCTTATCTTCAATGATTTTTATGGAAACCGGCTGTAAATCTGAATACTTACAAGCATTGTCGAGTACATTGTTAACGGCCGATCGCAGAAGATGCAACACACCCTCGGTAACAGCCTGAAAATCTCCATCACTTAGTTCATTTTCTACAATTTCCAGATTAACCGGCTGCAAAGGATATTTCTGATTGATATAGGATACCGAATCGATCACCAGATCAATGATATTAATTGGCTGTTTATCAGCAGTGAAGCGTAAACCTTCAATCTCGGCAAGAAATAATAAATTGTTTGAAAGTTCAATGGCATGGTTAACCTGCTCAACTGCCTCGCCGGCAGATTGTTTCCATTCCGCCTTTGTGTTGTCATAACTCATGGAAGTCTGCAACACACCTTTGATAACTGTAAGCGGCGTTCTGAGTTCGTGAGAAGCATAGGAAATAAAATTTCGTTGATTATCTGCAAGTTCCTTTATCTTTTCCAGCAATCCGTTGAACGAACTCGCCAAAGAAGCCGCCTCGTTTTGCTTTGAGCCAATATTGATCCTGAAATTAAAATCATCAACCGGCGTTTTATCAATCTGTTTCAATAGATGATCAAAGGGCAGCATCGCTCTTCTGGAAAAGAAATATCCTGTGATTCCAATAATAACCAAAGCGAGCAGATTTCCAAAAAATAACGAAAACCGTAACGTCCTGCTCATGTTGTAGCCATGCAGATCATAGGCTGTAACCAAAGCAAGATAGGTTTTTCCATTTTTCAGATAGGTAAGCCCAACACCTTCTTTTTTAAAATCAAGCAGCGGTGAATCATAACTGAAACTAAGCTTCTTTTTTGACCTGACCAATGTAAGAAAGGCTGCGTTTGGAATATAATCGCTGGTTTGTGAGGTGGCTACAACTAAGTTATTGTGCTGATCATAAACACCTTCATACTGTTCGGTCAGAGGAAAAAAAATATCCGTTTTGAATGTTTCCGGATTACTGAGCATTCGTTTGGTTGCCTCAGCCCGGGCAGAAAGCCTTTCCAGCATAAGTCCGGCCCGGTAGTTTTCATAGGAAAAATAGACAAATACGGAAAAAAGAGCCAGAATGGTGGCAACGATAAGCGTAAAAGCAATGGTAATATTTTGCTTGATACTCATGGTTCCCGCAAGGTATATCCCCGGCCAATGATGGTATGCAGTAATTTTTCCGGAAAACTTTTGTCGATTTTCCTCCTCAAATAATTGATATAGACATCAATAATATTTGTGTTTGTATCAAAATGAAGATCCCAGACCCTTTCCAGAATATCTGTCCTGCTTACAATTTTACCTTTGTTATACATCAAATACTCCAGAAGCTCATATTCTCTTTTGGTAAGCTCAATGGCTACATCGCCGCGACGAACATGCTGACTTTCAGTGTCAAGTACCAAATCACTTACCTTTAAAATCTTGGCGGGGCTGGAAAAATGATTGTTCCTCCGCGCGAGAGCTTTAATGCGCAGCAACAACTCCTCAAACTCAAAGGGTTTGGTAAGGTAATCATCCGCCCCGGCCTTAAAACCTAAAACTTTGTCCTGAAGCATACCCAACGCTGTCAACATCATGACCGGCGTCTGAGGCCAGTTGTCTTTTATGAACCGGCACAAATCAAAACCATTGATACCCGGAAGATTAACATCCAGAATAATGGCATCAAATTTCCGCTGCTCACAAAGGCGTTTTCCCATCAGGCCATCATAGGCTATTTCCAGATTGATCTGCTCTCCAAGAAAACCTTTTCTTATAAATCCGGCTAGTTTGGGGTCATCTTCCACCAGTAATATCTGCATCTTTCCAACTTTTGTATGGATGCGAAATTAAAGTGCGGGTATTAAAAAACGATCTATAAAAAATTAAAAGGTGATTAAGATACACGGAGATAAATAGGTTCCGCACGTTAGTGATCGTTCTCGGATTCGTTCTCTTGCTCTTCTTCCGGCTCAGGTATTTTTGGCATGGTTTGATATTAGATTTACACTTCCCCTATGATAGCGGGAATAATTACCAATATTGAACCAAAATTTTATTTTAAATATAAAATTATGATAATCAATAAATTATAAAATATCAGCAACTAAATTACCATTCCAAAATGACAGGCTTTATCATTTTGAAAATCACTTTTATAAATTTTTCCCATGCAAAACAATCGTCAGAAAAGTGCCTGACATTGGCTGTGCAATGTACAGCATAGAACATAATCCACTGAATTTCCCACGATCAGAATATACAGCTCGGATGACATGGTTTTCAGGAATTATCAAAATGATAAAACCATATCGTTTTGATAAATTTTGAATGCCAAAAAACGGGCGTTTCAACATTTTAATCCATTCAATATCAATTATTTACACTTCAAAAGTCAGAGTTAAAAAACATTGGCATAATTTTATTGCGTATATAGACATAAGTTAAGTTTAACATTTTAAATATACCTTAGTGCCATGTTCTTTCTAATCCTGGGAATTCTGATTGCCATCAGTGGTTTTATGATCGGCAAATCCTCTTTAAATATTTTTCGTTACGGCCCTATTTTAAAAATTTCAGGAATTGCATTAGCCGTTTTAGGAATCTTGTCCGCCAGTATTCGTCAAATCGATGCGGGTACAATTGGTGTCCAGTCCTTGTTTGGAAAAGTTGATCCGAATGTGCTTGAAAACGGTCTGAATTTTGTAAATCCATTGTCGCAGGTGACGATCTTTGATACAAAAACGCAGAATTATACGATGTCTTTAAAAACCACGGAAGGTGAAATCCAGGGGGATGATGCCATCCGCGTTTTGTCGGCCGACGGACTGGAAGTTGTTATTGATCTCACGGTTTTGTACAAAATTATGCCTGATAAAGCACCGGTCATTTACAAGGGAATCGGATCTGATTATAAAGACAAGATCGTAAGACCTATCACCCGGACCCGGATTCGTGATAATGCGGTTTATTATGATGCCGTAGCACTTTATTCAAAGCGGCGTGACGAGTTTCAAAGCAGGATTTATCAGACCATCGATAAGGATTTCAAAAGTCGTGGATTGATACTGGAACAGCTTTTAATCCGAAATATCAATCTGCCGGAATCTGTCAAGAAAACAATCGAATCAAAAATTAACGCTGAACAGGACGCCCAGAAAATGGAATTTGTTTTGCAAAAAGAAAAACAGGAAGCAGAAAGAAAACGTGTGGAAGCAAAAGGTATTTCTGACTACCAAACCATAATCGCGCTGAGTCTTACGGATCGTCAGCTTCAATATGAAAGTATTAAAGCGCAAAAAGAACTTGCCGCTTCGCCGAATGCAAAAATCATCGTCCTTGGCGGTAAAGGAAATGTGCCACTGATTCTAAATGATCATTAATATTTCAAACCGGAAATCAGCCAAATCACTTTCAGTTATCTGAGAGTGATTTTTCGTTTTGTCTGAGTTTGAATAAAAACTATAAATCAGATTTTACCATTTTGGTATAATACCAATAAACCGGAACTCCCGACAAAATGAGAAGCAAACCTGTCAGCGCCTGAACCGGCTGATTGACCGCGCTTACGACAACCAGCAAAAAACAGAAAGCCGAAAATAGGGCAGGAATCCACAAAGGCACTTTGTATGGTCTTGGCATTTTGTTTTTTCTAAATAAAATCACACCAAAAGCAGCGGCACCATAAAAGAAAAAAGAGGCAAAAACGAGAAGATCCGTAAGCGCGTCAAAACTGCCCGACCATACTAATACAATGGACCAGATTGCCTGTATCAAAATTGAAAATGATGGTGTGTTGTAAACGGGATGAATAACAGCTGCTTTTTTAAGAAATAATCCGTCGCGTCCCATGGCAAAAAAGATTCTGGCCGACATCAGAATTGTCCCGTTTGTACAATTAAAGGTCGTTAATACGATGAGCACGGATAATAAAACGGCTCCTATATCACCTCCCAAAACTCTTGAAGTTTCCACAGCCGCGATCTGATTTATACCCAATGATTCTATCTGGGAAGGTGCCAGAATAAATAGATAAACTGCGTTTATGAGAAGATAAAGCACTATCACGATCAATGTTCCTATGCCAAGTGCCAGCGGCAGATTACGCTGCGGATTATTAACTTCCTCTCCAATAAAACCTATATTATTCCAGCCTTCATATCCCCAAAAAGCACTTAACGAAGCTGCAAACATGGCTGCAAAAAGCGGCCAGCCAGTCGGCGCGTTTACAGCAGGTTGGGTGAAATGTTCAATATTCCCTTTTCCGGAAAAGACGGCCAAAATTACAAAACCCAGAATTGACAATACAATACCGGCGATGAAATACCGGCTCAGTTTTTCACCAAAGGAAACGCCGCGATAGTTTACATAACTCAAAACGATAATCAGCAAGGAGGCAATAATTTTAATACTCGCACCTCCCAGACTATGGATTTGTGGAATAATTTCGTGCAGAGATTCAGAAAAAACATAAGCCAGAGCTGCAATAGTAGCCGTTTTCATCACGGCCAGACTTGCCCAACCATAAATAAAAGAGAAAAATTTACCGTAGATTTTATTGAAGTAAATATATTCTCCACCCGAGCCCGGCATCATCGAAGCCAGTTCCGCACTACTTAAAGCACCCATCAAACTCAAAATTCCTGCCAGTGTCCAGCATAAAAGCACCAGCGTTGGCGAGTGAAGCTGATCCATCATCGGAGCCACTTTTTTATAAATCCCCGAGCCAACAATAGCGCTGACAACGAGAAAAACGGCAGAAAGTGGTTTGATCGATCGCTTTAAAGTATTTTCATTCATCAGAAACCAGGTTTTGACTGTATGGAAAGATATCCGTCCTGTAATATAAAACCACTTTCCTTCGTATCTTCCAAAAGATCAAAACTGCCGTCTAAATCAAGGTATTTTGTGTTTGAGCAGGCAAATGCTGCATGTAACGCGGCAGAAATACTCAGATCACTTTCGTCATTACAACCCCAGAAAAGATCAATTTCAGCAACTTTGGCAATATTGGCAATTTCGAAAGCTGAAACCAGGCCGCCGCATTTCATCATTTTGATATTAAAAATGCCAAACAATCCGTCGCGTGCGATCCCGAAAGCTGCTTTGGCATCGGTAAGGGATTCATCTGCTGCCAATTTCTGCCTTACATCTTTTGGAAATTTCAGCAAATCAGCATTGAATTTTGGATGAAAGGGCTGTTCGATCAATTCCAGCGGAGCGGATGACGTTTCTTTCAAAAATACGTCCAGATCATGGGCAGAATAACCTTCATTTGCATCCACACGAATTGTAAAATAATCGCCGAAAGTCTCATTGAGCCGGATTACACGTTCAGCATCCAGTTGTGCATTTAAGCCGGTTTTCACTTTTAAAACCTTAAATCCCTGTTCTTTATATTCCCTTGCTTCCTGAATCGTTTCGGCAACATCTTTAATCCCGATCGTTACAGAAGTCAACATTTTGGTATGATGCCGGCCGTAAAAATCAACAATCGGTAATTCAATCCATTTTCCAAACGCATCATGAAGTGCTATGTCCAAGGCCGCAAGGGTGGCCGGAAAGCGTGTATAAACTTTTCGAAAATAAGCGATATAAGATAAAAATTCACGAATATGCTTTCCCTTCAAATAATCTGAAACCACATCAGAACTCAGATTTTCCAGCGTTTGAGCAGCTGTCTCGCCTATCACCTCAGGGTCCGGATTGGCAGCTCCTCTTCCGCAGATTCCGTTGGTCAAAATGATTTCAAAGAAAATTATTTCAGCATCGCTGATGGTTTCACGCGCGATGGTATACGGTTTTTTGAGGGGTATTAATTCGGCGTATGCTTTTACAGCTTTTATATTCATTTTAGCAGCGATTTTAGCACGTCAATAATGGGATCACAACCCTGCTGAATAGGAAGAAGCACAGGAATTCCGAACCTTTTTTGATAAGATTCCTGAAAAGATAAGTACTCCTCTTTCGTACAATTTTCAGTATTAATCGCCAGAGCAATCACATTGGAACCATACATTTTCACCAGTTCAATTTCAGATTCCAGCGTAGGGATTCTGCCGAAATGCTCTTCCATATCAAAGAATTCCCGTTTTGGCGAATGCACCAGAATCACATTTTTGGCAGCACCCGAAAGTAAAAACTCCGCCCCGCAAGGCCCACTTGGATTTCTCAACGCAGATTGTCCTTCAATAAAAATCAGGTCAGGATTGGTCTCTTTATCACAAGTTAAAATGGCATGTTCAAGCTCGCCCGATACAAAATCGTTCAGTGTGGAGTCAAAAATAAATCCATATTTTCCGCCTTGCAGCCAACCAGTTTGTCCTGTATAAATCATTTGTGCTTGCAAACCTGCATTTTCACAGGATTTGATCAGGAGCCGGGTTGTTGTTCTTTTTCCAAGCGCACAATCTGTACCCATTACTGCAATCACCGGCGTCCGAAGATTTAATATTTCTCCGGTCCAGAAATGAAGATCCTTAAACGCTTTCGGCTTGCGGATATCAAGCAACTGTACGCCATGGGTTTCTGCCAGGGCGACCATATCCTCCCGCGCGGAAAGGTAATCATGAAGACCGTTAACAATGGAAAGCTGATTTTTGATTGCTGTTTCAACAATTTTTAACATGAAATCAGGAAACCTCCCTCCCGTCGTAGCTACACCAATAATGCAATATGCAGGGTCTGCAACTTTTGCTTTTTCTATACTTTCATAAACAGGGATATTCCGGAATTTTCCGTCGAGCACTTCTCCCGCATCCCTGCCTGCATGTTTGCTGTCAACTATACCAACAATTTCAAAACGCTGGCTCTCACGGATCAGTCCATGGGCGGTTTTGGCATCAACCGTATCCAGAAGACCGGCCGTTAATACTATCGCTTTTTCCATTTGAGAATTAAAATGAATCAAGTAAAAATAGATTAAAATTCTTCAAAACAATATTTTTATGTAATAATATTCCTAAATTGTGTTAATTGTTAGAATATAGTATATACTATTACACAAATTGAATGACAGACGAACTGGATAAAAAGATACTGAATTTCCTGCAAAAGGATGCCAAGCTTACTATTAAAGAACTTGCCGAATCTTTGGAGATGAGCACGACTCCCATTTTTGAACGGATCAAAAGGATGGAAAGAGACGGTGTGATCAAAGGTTATGTGGCGCTGGTTGATCAGGAAAAAGTCGGGCGTGGACAAACCGTTTTTATCAACATCAGAATGCCGGTTTATACAGCTGAAAATGTTGCAGCATTTGAGCAAACAATCCGGGAAATGCAGCAGGTTCTGGAATGTTATCACCTTGCCGGTACTATCGATTATCAGTTGAAAGTTGTGGTTGAAAATATTAAGGAATACGACAGACTTTTACTCGAAATTTCAAAAATCAAAAACGTAAATGTGGAAAGCAGCGTGATTGTGCTGCATGACGTAAAACAGCAAACAGCTATACCCTTATAAACGATGAAATTATCTCAGGCTAAAATTATTCTTAAACCAACAATCATTTTCGTTTTATCAACTTTGTTTTTCATTTGCTGCAAAAGCGCTAAACAAGCTTTTCCGCCAGATTTAGAGGCCAGGCTTGATAAAATTTTTGCTTCCGCCCCTGGTTTTAGCGGCGTTTTACTGGTTGCTGAAAAAGGAAAACCGGTTTATCATAAAGCCTTCGGTTACAAGAGCTTTATAACCAAAGAGCCAATGGAAACTTCCACAATTTTTGAGCTTGCGTCGGTTTCCAAACAGTTCACGGCGATGACCATTATGCAAATGAAAGAGGCAGGAAAGTTGTCGTTTGATGATCCGATAGAACGTTATATCCCTGGTCTTCCCTATTCCGGTATTACCATCCGGCATTTGCTAACGCACACATCCGGACTTCCTGACTATCAACAGGTCATGGATGAACATTGGGATAAAAGTAAAATTGCCGGAAATGTGGATAATATCGCCTACCTTATTCAATACCACCCTGCAAAACATTTTGAACCCGGTGATAAATACGAATACAGTAACACCGGTTTTATGCTTTTGGCAAGTATTACCGAGAAGGTTTCCGGTGAAGATTTTATCGAATATTGCAGAAAACGGTTTTTCGTTCCGGCAAAAATGACAAGCACGGATATCCGGACCATTGATCAAAAAAAGAAATTGAGAAACCTTGCACTTGGCCATATTTATGTGAAGGATGAGCAGCGATATGTTCCCGCCGATTCTTTTCCGCAATATAATTACGCCATCTGGCTGGGCAATCGCAAAGGTCCGGGACGGGTGAGCTCCACTTCCGAAGATCTTTTAAAGTGGGACAGACTGTTGTATTCAAATACTTTGGTTAAAGACTCCACTCTAAAAGAAGCATTTTCACCTGCGCGTCTGAAAGACGGCTCGGTTTCGAACTACGGTTTTGGCTGGAAAATTAAAGAATCAAAAAAGGGAAAAGTGGTCTGGCACGACGGGGATAATCCCGGTTATGCAACGGAATTTATCAGATATATTGATGCAGATAAAACCATCATTTTACTTTGTAATAACGCCCATGTCAAGATGCCGGATATTTTGAAAAGTGTAGAATCAATTGTTGAAGAATAACAAAAAAGTGGCTTGCGAACTAACGCAAGCCACTTTTTTATAGCATTTTTAACCTTGTGATTATTGCATTTCAATAACACGCTCAGCTTTGGGTTCAGATACCTGGAAAGTTTTAATCTGGCTGTCGTTTTTGCTTTTTACTTCAATTTCGTACTGGCCATCTTCAAGTTTGTCTACGTTCAAAACGCGCCCGAATTGCTGATTTCCCTTTTCAACAACTTCACTGTATACCACTTCCCCACTTTCATTTTTTATCAAAATTGTTGTGGCTGCGTCTTCATTGGCCTGATCGACCAGTACATTGATCCTTCCTTCTTTATTGATGTATACTCCGGTATTTAAATCAGATGTTTTTTTATTATCGTTTCCTTTGGCGTTAGCTGTAAATGCGATTGAAGTAACTACTGCAAAAGCAACTAATATGGTTTTGATTGAAGTTTTCATGATTATGTAAGCGATTGACTTCTTTGTTAAATGTTATGTTAAAAAAAATATATAAATAATACCGTATCCGAAACGCTGTTATTTCCTGAAAAATTTCAAAATAAACATTAAATAATTATTAATTCTCTAATCCTCTGTGGCAGTGATACCTGTAAACGGTTTGGATATGGAAAGTGCATGATGGATTAATATTGATTTAAAATCGACAGTAATGAAGGTCAAATTGAAAATCTGTTATGCCGGTATTTTAAAAAATTGTATCTGTTTTAAAATTATTTTCATCCGTAATTTTGCTTAAAAAATAACGATGATAACGATCGGGAATGCAGCGTTGGCCGATCTTGATGAAATTATTAAACTATACGATCAAGCCACAGAATATCAGAAAAGCGTAGCAAAAAATACTGGAAAGGTTTTGATCCAAAAATGATTATTACTGACATTCTGGAAAATCACCAATGGAAAATAATGGTGGATAATCAAATTGCCTGCATTTTCTGTACAACTTTTAGTGATCCTTCGATCTGGTTAGAAAAGAATAATGATCCGGCCGTTTACCTGCACAGAATTGCTACCAGACCAGCTTTTCGAGGGATGGGGTTTGTGAAACAAATTGTGGCCTGGACAACCGCTTTTGCATTGAAAAATAATAAAAGATTTATCCGAATGGATACAGGCAGTGGTAATGATAAATTGAACAATTATTATATCAGCTGCGGATTTGAATATTTAGGAATCACCACGTTAAGTGATACAGAAGGTCTTCCTGAACATTATAAAGATGGCACTTCAAGCCTTTTTCAATTGGATTTATCTATCTTGGTGTAATTATTGGCCTTAAATTCATAAGGCCGGTCTAATATTAACCAATGTACGTTAAAGAAGTTTTTTCAATCTGGCGCCTTTTGAAAGGAATATGGGTCGGAGTACTTGCGGTGACAAGTTACGCTGCTTTTGTCTTTTATCTTTATCAATATGAAAACTGGCATTTTCTTGTTTTCCCAATTTCCATAATTTCCATCGTTGGCACTGCGCTTTCGCTCCTTTTAGGTTTTCGTACCAACTCTGCCTATGACCGCTGGTGGGAAGCGAGAAGATTGTGGGGCGCTATTGTGAACGACAGCCGGACGCTGGTCAGACAATCCATCGCCATAATTAAAACAGATCCTGTTGAGAAAAAAGAAATCATAGACAACATTGCGCATTTGCAAATTGCCTGGTGTTATGCATTATGTAATACGCTTCGTCAGGAAACAGTTCTTGTTGACGCCAATTTGCATTTGCAACCAGAAGAACTGGACTTCGTGTCTAAACATCAAAATATTCCCAACGCCATTATTCTGCTTTTGGAAAAAAGGATTACCTCAGCTTATGACAAAGGTTATATCACTCCGATTTTATTCCAAAGTCTTGACAACACATTAGCGCGCCTAACCGATTCAATGGGAGGTTGCGAGCGGATAAAAAACACCATTTTCCCTACGCAATACAGTTTTTATGTCCACTTGACTATTTTTATTTTTACATTGATTTTACCAATGGGACTTATTGACAGCATTGGAAGAATTGCAATTCCCATCACTTTTGTGATTTCCTTTCTTTTCTTTTATGTTGAAGGAATTTCTTACGTGATGCAAAGTCCGTTCGAGGGCAACCATAATGATATCCCCATGCGCTCGCTTTCCCGAACCATCGAAATAAACTTACTGCAAACCATTGAGGCTGATCTGATTCCGGATAAAATTTTACCGAAAGACGGATATGTGATGTAGGATATTTAGTTTACAGAATTTAGAGATTTTGCTTACACTCTGAATTCTGTATATTTATCTAACTAAACAAACATAAATCCATGGATAATTATTTGGCATTTTTATTGAAGGATTGTGAATCTGATAGTGAAAAACTTTCGGCTTTTAATATATTGTTGGAAAAAGGAACAAAGGTTTTCCGTAATGTTGAAGAATTCAACTAATGGCTTGAAAAGTTTCATTCCAGTAATAAAGTAAACCCTTTAAATAATAATCAATACAACAATGGCATCAATTTCATTACAGATGAAATTGACAGGCTTGCACAAGGTTATTGTGTCTAATATTATCCTCATGTACAATTAAAACCGGACTAACCGACTTTCAAGACTTCGAAAACCAATTCCGTCAAAGCAATAACCTTGCAAAACCGCTGGAATCAGAAAAAGTTCAATACTATTCCTTGCTCAAAAATATCCTGATCTGCATTTTTATCACCTTGTTTACCTTTTGTATACGTATTTTCTTTTCCTGTGTACTTCTTGTATACCGCCCAAAACTCATTATAGAAAATCCCCAGCCTACTTTTGCATCACGCAATTAATAATTTCTATGATCTGAATCTTAACTTAATGAACTGTTCTGTAAAGGCAACACAGATGAGAGCAGTTGTACCTTATTCAGAGGATTTTTGATTTAAATATCATGAAGGATTGAAATTAGTCAGAGATTAGTGCAAAAAAATATAGTTAAAAATAAGTACAATAACCAAATTTCAATCAACTCATTATCAATCAACTAACATAATTTCTCATCGTTTTTAATTTCAACTCAAAACATAATTATTCCATGATACCAAAATCTTCAATTAAACGGTGCATCAGTCCTGAGAAAATTAACAGATATTTGTAAATTATAAGATCAAAAGATAATTATGTAAGCATCAGTTACAATATCTGTATTTGCTGTCTTAGAGCGGGAAATATGCAGCCATCTTGCGATTTCTTATACAAATTTAAGGTCAATTCAGGTTCCCTGGTAAATGGAATAATTCAAAAATCAGGATTCATTTCTGCCGGGATATTTTGTCAATAATCATTTGCCTTTTCAGAAGGTAAACATCAATAAACCAAGATAAAGTGAGTAAAAGTTTCAAGACCCTTCGTATTTCATTGAAATGGATGTTTTTTTTGCTAACACCAGCCTTCGTAAATGCCCAGATAAGTTTAACAGCGCCCCTCGAACGTTCCGTTTATCAGCGTGAACTTGGTGGTTCTGCCACAGTCACTATCAGTGGAAGCTATGCTCTGGCGGTGGATAAAATTGAAGTGCAGGCTACACCGGTAGCTGCCAATCAAGGAAAGGAGATCACGTGGACCACTTTACAGGATAATCCTTCGGGAGGAGTTTTTAGCGGAACCTTACGTTTAGTTGGGGGCTGGTATAAACTGGAGGTGAGGGGATCAAAAAATGGAGTTGTTATTGGAAATCCAGCGACCATTTCCCGGACCGGTGTCGGTGAGGTTTTGATCATATCGGGACAATCCAACGCACAGGGTATGATCGACCACAATTACTCCAACGCTTTTCCTCCCGGCGCTTCGGAAGACAGAGTAAATTACGTCGCGGATAACAATGAAGACAACAACAATACGCAGGATCTGGCGTATCCGACCTTCAAGCAACTGAACAGTACAGAAGATGTGATGGGGCCCCGTGGCCACGGAAGCTGGTGCTGGGGACTTCTGGGTGATTTGCTGGTTAAAAAACTCAATGTTCCGGTAATGTTTGTCAACACCGCATGGAGTGGCACTTCCATTTTAAACTGGGTAGAAAGCAGCCAAAATATCCCGACATATTCTGTTTACACGGACCATACCTTCATTTTGCCTTCCCAAATGCCCTATGGCAATCTTCGGCTTGCATTGCAATATTACGTAAAACAATATGGCGCCCGTACGATTTTGTGGATGCAGGGAGAATCTGACAATGTTCCTATGAAAATGAGTTCAGACGAATATAAAAATAAATTGAAATTTGTAATTTCTAAACTTGCATCGGACGTAAACAAAAAAATTCCATGGGTTATCGCAAGGACTTCTTATGCCAGCAATAGTGTTCATCAACCTATTATAGATGCCCAAAACGCAGTTATAAATGATTTACCAGGCATTGCTTATCCTGGTCCGTCAACGGATAATTTACCAGCTCAGCGTGCCGACGGAACCCACTTTTATGGTGCCGACGCCTTAACTGTCCTGGCAAATGCCTGGAACGATGCATTGTCGGCCAACTTCTTTTTAACCGTTGCCCCTGTTGCCATTACAGATGAACCAAGGATCACCAGTGTTTGTGCTCCAAATAATGCTTCTGTCAATCTGAGTTTACCGGACGGTTATCTTAATTATACCTGGACTAAAGAAGTAAACGGAAATACGAGCACCGAAGGCGGCAGAGCAATTAACGTTTCCAATCCGGGTGTTTATTATGCCAAACTGCGCGATGCATATGGAAACACAATGCGTTCTCAGAAAATTACGATTTCAAGCAGCATAAAACCTGCAACGCCTACTATCTTGCAAGCCGGAGCACAGCAGGAATGTTCGGATTCCGCCTTTACGTTTTCCATCAATCCAGGAAATGACCAGTATAGCTGGTATAAACAAGGCAACAATACGTCAATCTCGGCGGCTTCTGCCATTAGTGTAAAGGAAAGTGGTACTTATTTTGTTAATGGCCAAAATGTGTTGGGATGTACATCAGATAATTCCAACGCGTCTTCATTGATCATTCGCCCGGAAGTTCCTACGCCGGTTATAGCCAAATCGGGACCATTTTCAGCAACGGCAACGATTACCGAAACAGGCCTGAATGAATCCTACAACTGGAAACGAGACGGGCAAATATTGGAAAATGATGCCAGCAATACGATTAAAACAAATATTAAAGGCACCTATGCTGCAAGAGCGTTTCAAACTTTCACTTTGGAAAATAATCTGCTGACCTGTTACTCTGCCTATTCCAATGATCTGGAAGTTGTCACAGACGGAGATGTGGATTTTGTGGTTTACCCAAATCCGGGTGCCCGTGATGATATTTATGTTGAATCCCGTGACGATGTAGAAAATGCTGAAATAATCGTCTACGACCTTTACGGAAGAATCATGATAACCCAAACGCAGGATATGAAAAGCCGTGTTAAAATACAGGTAAAAAATCTTACGTCAGGCAAATACATTCTGCGGATAAGGGCAAATGGAATAAATGTTTCCAAACAAATCATTGTATTGTAAGCCTTTCGATTGATAAGAAAAAGAGCTGTTTCAACCTTTTCAGTCAGGTTAAGACAGCTCTTTTTATTTACCAGATGACTAAAAATAAAAATTTCAGTACTGGTTTTATAAGACCTTATCCATGTTCAGAATACTACGCTGAACCTTCCGAAACTCAGATGGATTAACACCTTTGTATTTTTTAAACAACCGGTTTAAATGACTTTCATCCGTGTAATTCAGCTCAAATACAATTTCATTGATACGCATATCACTATGTAACAGTCTCATCTCAACCAATCTGAGCTTATAATTGATGATATATTGCTGCAAAGTTTCACCTGTTTGTTTTTTGAAATATTTCCCCAGATAACTTACAGAAATCCCAAGCTTCGAGCAAATCTCTTCCACCTTCAAACGATCTGGCAAGAATATATTTTCCTGGATATAATGCAAAATATCCAAAACCGCTTCGCCGGTATTCTCCTTTATATTTTTGGGAAGTTCAAAGCAATATTTCTGGCTACAACCAGAATAATAGTTTGCACGATTGTCTCAGTTATTTTACTGTAATATAACTGCTGGTTATTTTGCTCTTGTACGATATTCTCAACCAAAGAGGCAATCAAAGGTTTATCGACCTTATTTTTAAGTATACAACCAGGCCTGTGGCTTGCATTATTCAGGATAAAATCCATTCGCTGCACCCAATCATGATCTTTGATCAGTTTGATGTAGGAGGTATTAAAACTTAGAAAAAAGAACTTGGTAGGATTACTAATTTCAAACGAAAAGGTATCCTGTGGCGTAATTAGAAAAAGATTTCCCTTTCGGTAATTAAACCGATGATGGTTGACAAACTGTGTTCCGGTTCCGTCCAGAATATAGATCAGCATAAAGTAATTATTCCTGTGAGACTTGCCCGGAAAAGTAACCATTTCCTTGTATTCAATTTCAAATGGCTGATAAAGCACCGGCGTTCGAACAGACATAATTGTACAGAATTAGTGAGACTTTGTACAAATGTAGCAATGATTTTCTTGTATAATTTTGCCTGTCAAATTAATCGGATTTAAATAATAATTACATGAAAAAGCTTATTTCAATAACAGTACTTTTGCTGACAGCAACTCAGATTTTTGCCGACAAACCCCGACAATATCTAATACCAGACAGTGTTGAGGTAATTGGTTTATGGACTCTTGTGGCGGTAGAAAATATAAATCCGGATGGAAGTAAAACGCTTCCTTATGGTATTTCACCCAAAGGTTTACTTGTTTTTGACAAGACTGGAAATTATGCCATTCAAATATTAAAAGCATCGCGTCCCAAAGTTTCAGCAGGCGACAAAAACAAGGCTACGCCCGAAGAAAATGCGGCTTTGGTACAAGGAAATAATTCTCATTTTGGTACTTACACAATCAACAAAGAAAGTAAAACAATAACCTTTCAAATTGAAAATGCATTTTATCCAAATTGGGAAGGAACAATCCAGAAGAGGGTTTACACTTTATCAGATAATGAATTAAAATACGTAGTGACGCAAACAACCAATGGTGGAGACGTTACAGCAGTGGTTATCTGGAAAAGAAAAATTTGAAATAAAACTGAATTACGCGGTTTGTGCAAAATTTATCAGGACGCTCAAAATACAAGATCACCCTTTCAAAGGCAGAGTGACAAAAAACGTACTACCCTCTTTCAGAACACTTTCAACCCGGATTTTTCCATTGTTCAGCATCAGTAAGTCATAACAGATTTTAAGACCGAGACCTGTCCCGGATTCATTTTCAGTTCCTCTCGTGCTTTTCACATTAAACGAAAACAGACTTGCAAGCTGCTCACTATTGAGTCCCATACCAGTATCTTTTAAAGCAATGGTCAACGATTGAGCCTCCTTAAACATTTCTATATCTATGGATCCGTTCAAGGGGGTAAATTTGATGGCATTTGAAAGCAAGTTGCGAAATACAATCCTGGTCATTTCTACATCTGCCCATACCTGCGGCGGTTCCGGTGCCGGATGGATACTTACTTTCAGTTTCTTTTCTTCAATCGGATTTTGCAGCTTTTCAACCGTATCCTGAATCAATGCTGACACATTAAAACATTCCGGCTTTACCTTAAATCCATCCAACTGACTTTTTGACCAGATCAGAAGTCTTTCCATCATATCCATTGTATGATTTACGGACTTGTCCAGAAACGGAAGAATCGTTATGATTTCATCTGCTTCCAGCAGCCGGGATTTAAACATATCCAGAATACTGACAAACTGAGCAAACGGATTTCTCAGATCGTGCGCGATAACTGAGAATATTTTATTTTTTATGCCATTAACTTCTTCCAGCTGTCTGTTTTGCTGTGCAAATCTTTGATTAAGATCCTTTAATTCGAAATTCAGTTTTTTTAGTCTTACAAAAGCAAAACCTATTGCAGTAAGCGCCAGCAAAGCCAGAAAGAGTATAACCCGCTGATAGGAAATTATTTCTTTGTCCGTTTTTTTGGCAGCCACCAACCGGTAATTCTCATCTTCCCGCTCTGTTAACGCAAATTTGACTTTATATAAAGTGATAATTTCATTCTTATTTTTGTTGAGCAAACTATCCGTTATGAGTTGATAACTTTTAAAATTCTTCAACGCACTCTGATAGTCACCTGCTATGGAATCCAATAAATGAAATTTGTAATATATTTCGGCCATATACTCCCGGCTTCTCATTTGCCTGGCGAATCTTTCACTTATCTGATAGTATTTTTTCGCGCTTTCAAACCGTTGTAATTTATAAGCGATATCACCTTTCAATAGATAAATGGCCTGTTGCTCTCTGGGACTCACGCGGTGGCTCAGAATGATATCAAAAGCCTTATCGCTTTTTTCCAGAGCCATTTTCATATCGTTCTGTTTAAAATAAAGCGACGCTGAGTTTTGAAGTGACATAGCAATCCAGTCATAATTTTTTATGCTGGCAGCCAGTTGCTCGGCCTGTGTTAAATATTCTTTTGCTTTTTCATATTCATTGAGATCTGCATAACATGTTCCCGTATTGGTAAGTATTGTCAACCTCAATACATGTTTGCGCGCTGCCAGCAATTTTTCGGATTTCAAAAGAAATGGTAACGCCTGTTTAAAGTCTTTCACAATGGCATAATAACATCCCATGTAATTGGTTACAGTTGCGATACCGATCGTATCCTTCAAACCGGAAAACAAAGACAAGGACGTATTCAAATATTTCAGGGCAGTTACGTCACCATGAATAAGCATAGAAGATAATGCCAGGTTCTTGTAAGCTTCTGCCTGACCGCGTTTGTAGTTCAATTTCTTGGCCAGCGACAAAGCCTGCTGACTGTATTCAAGAAGATTTTTCACGTCGTATGAAAAATTTTCATACGCCAGTTTATTTAATTCAATAACACGAAGCGTGTCATTTTGGGAATTGTTTTTTAAATCAGTTGCAACAGAATCCTTCAACCTTGTTTGCCCGCAGACGTGCTGACAAAGAAAAAGTACGGAAATATTCAGAAAAATCTGAATGTTGGTCCTGTTTAAAATCATGTAAATCTTATCAAACTGGAAGGTAGAGTATTAGAATTCTAAGAATATAAACTAGAATTCTGGCTACGAAATTAATATAATTTGTAGAAGACTATCTAAACGATCCAATTATTATTAAAAATAAATTCAGTTAATTTTGATAAAACCATACAATCCTGATCTTAATAGAACAATAATATATATCAGTTATTTTTGGGAAATAAAATCAATGAAGCTGGCCAAAGAGTGTCAGAAACTAATTTATGAAAAAATGCTTTTGTGGAGCAGATAAACCGTTCTCAGCATGTTGCGGTCCAATAATTAAGGGTCATAAAGCTGATTCCGCAGAAAAACTAATGCGCTCCCGCTATTCCGCTTACGTTACACATGCCATTGACTATCTCATTGAGACAACACATCCCTCAAAAAGATTGGGACTGGATAGAAAAGAAATCGAAGAATGGGCTAAAACGAATGTTTGGCAGAAACTTGAAATCGTGAGTTCCGGTGAATATGTGGTTGAATTTAAAGCACATTTTAAGGATAGAAACGGGAGAAACCAGCTGCATCTTGAGAAACCCAGATTTATTTTTGAAAAATGGGATCTGTCTTATCAGGATTGCGAATGTGTTGTATGATCAAAAATAATTATCTTTACAATAATATAATTGATTAACTTTTGAGAGTTATTAGAATCAAGACAACGCTTTCACTAAAATATTATAACCTATGAAATGTGAAGACGATAAGCTGAAGAAAGCCTTACTAGAACTTCCTGTCCATAATGCAAACGATCATTTATGGAAAGAAATTGATAAGATGTTAGATAATCTTTCTCCCGAATCTTTGGCACAAAAACTTTCAGATTTACCAATAAAAAAAACTGAAAAAATATTTTGTGCAAAACCTGATGAAAATAGTAATTAACTTTTCATTTTACTTCCTTACACATATAATCTCAATAATAATACTGATCAGTTTTCTAATTCTTGATCAGTATTATCTTATACACAAAGGACTACTTTCTTAATAATGCCTCGTCAATATATTCTGATAACATTTCTTCGGTTAGCTGGCCATAATAGGGTCTACCATTTATAAATATAGATGGAGTGACAAGGATCTTACGTTTCTTAATTCTATTTAAATTTAAAATCAAGTTTTGCTTAGTAGTATACGAACCAAAACACTTCTCATAATTGTTAAAATCCATTTTCTTACTGGTCATGAAACTTTTAATAGATAAAGAATCACTTTTGCCAGTTTCAAATATATAATTGTAAAGCGAGAAAAACTCGCCTTGTTGACTCGCGCATTCACATGCAATTGAAGTTTCATTTACCTCATCATTAAGAATTGAATATCTAAATTCAATTCTGTCTTTATATTTCTTGTATAAATTTTCAAATGTAGGAAACGATTTTTTGCAAATCTCACAAGTAAAATCAGACATAATCCAAAGATTAACCTTGGACTTCAAATTCCCCTTTGAGTAGTATTGTAATGAGTCTAAATTACTTACAGGGGTTCTTGGTGCTTTTAAATTATACTTAACATGATACCTTGCCATTAAATTACGACAATAATTCTCTAATTGTTTTTTTTTGTAGGTATCTAAAAGTATATTTTTCCCTTTCTCACTAGTTACGCTATAACTCTTTAATGGATTTTCCGGATCCATAATATGTTCCAAAAAATCATTATCCTTACTAAATTTAGCCAATCCCGTATCAGATAATTTACTAAAAACTTCCTTTTCCAGTAACAGTTCTTCGGAAATTTTTAATTTATTAGATTCTTGTTTAATCAGCATTTTGGCGGTTACTTCCTCTAACGCCAGTCGCCGCATATAATAAACACTATATAATTGTTCATATAGTTGATCCTTTATAATATCATCGACGTCAGACATTTTTACCTGTCCGCCATCATATACTGCGACAATATTTTCTTCTTTTGAATCATTTTTGCACCCCAGTAATATAAAAAAACTAAATAATAAGTAATAAGTGTTTTTCATTATTTGATTTTTTTTCAGTTTCAGCAATTTAACATTACTGAAACTGAAAATGAACAATTTACTTCATTTTACTGATATAAAAGTACGTTTCATGTTGCACTTTGCTAGACTGAACCCCATCGCTCAGTCTATATGCAAAAAGTGTCCCATTACCAGGAATTCCTCCTGTCCACATAGGATTAATTCTATTTACACCAGAAATTGTAGACAACTCATTAATATTATTATCTGATTCATCCTCAGATCTAAGCCATCCAGTGGGTTGATTTGGCCATATATTTTGAGCAAACACTGCATAAGAAAACCCAAAATTAGGATATTGTGGAACCACAGTGAAATTTATTATATCTCCCCCGGTATACAAATATACAAATGTGTTTCCATCTTCAATTGCGGTTCCCAAATCACCAGAATGAGAGTTGGCATTTCGATGGTCTTCATTATCTATTAAAATTCGTGATGTTGTTTCGAACCCTGAAGGTCTATTATTACCAAGGCCCAATACAGTATAAGTCCCTTGATTAGGATTAAACATACGACCGTCTACTCTGCAAAAATGCAAGTGCGAATTGCCATCCGATGTCCATGAAGCAGTGTAACCAGATGTTGCCGAGGTATTACTATCATCTTCATCATCCATATTAATATCAATTTTTTGTGACCATGTTGGACACGCATTAACGTCAGGTATAACACCAACATCGTAACCACTAAAAAGATCTGCTATTTTCGCAGAACTAATCCTCTTCTGATACTCAGAATCCATCCTCTTCTTAATAGTCTCTACAATCTGATCACTAGCCACGGTGCCTACAATTTTTTCTCCACCATAATATTTGGTTTCAATTTTTTCTCCACCATCGTATTTGGTTTCAATTTTTTCAACTAATTCTGTTACTGACTGGCTTTCCACATCATGATTTTGACAACCGTAGAGTAGAGTCATGGAAGCTACCAAGGGATAGAGACCTCCCTCAATTTTTTTGAATAGATTTTTCATTACACACAATTTTGTTTCTGGCATATTTAATTTTCACTACTTGTGAAACATAATGCTTGACTCAAATGTAAGTGATTTAATAGTTACAAATCCACTTAATTCTACAAATAAAATATAAGTATTTCTCATAATTTGTAGCATAATTTACAGATATTTGTAACCTAAACTATACATTTACCTTTTATGTTAATATGAATGAGATTATAAAGAGAATTCGAGATTTGAGAGTAAAAAAAGGTTTTAAACAAGAGTACGTGGCTCGGAAAGCAAAAATGTCTCAATCCAATTACTCACAGATAGAAACTGGAAAAATAGAACCAACAATTTCCCAAATTATGATTTTTGCTAAAATATTCGAAGTCCCCTTAGATAAGCTACTTGATACTCGGTCAAATGAAACAGCCCATAATAGCGAAATGGAAGGAGCTAATGAAAAAGAGTTTCTTAGAAACTTATTAGCAGAGAGAGAAAACCAGATAAATTTTTTAAGAGCTGAAATTGCAGGTTTACAACTGTTAATGATGAAGTTGGTAAATGAAAGGGTAAAAAATAATAATTAAAAATGATATCTTCTTATTTGAGTTTTAGTGCTATTTCTCTCCTAAGAAGATATCTATTAGTCATCTCGAAACAATTACTTACGGCGCCTTGTAAGTTGTGTAATACAACTGAAGCTTAACTCCCGGCTGACGTGGATGAAGCTGATTTCCTATTACAAGACGTTTCATGCCATCCGCAAATTCTGTCTGAGCCTCAGGAAAAGTGCTTCCTGAAAGCGAAGAACTTACGATTACCAGTCCATTTGTTTCTTCCGAGGTACTGGCAAGAATAGTGGTAAATTGACCACTCACATCAAAGGAATAATACTGTTCATTATTGATCATATCATTAATAAGAGTCGCCGAAACAGCTTTACCTGCCAGATCTGACAAAGGAATTGGAGTTCCGCCTGATCTGTAAAACTGATTATATTTATCCACCAGATACATGTGTAAAGTCGGCGGTGGTGTAAAAGGATAATCCAAAGAACTCCTTACCGGTGTTACCTTTAAGAATGCCCGGTTTGGTACGGAATATTGAACATATTTAAGATTTCTGACCGTAGGAAGGTCAATACGTGTCATTATTCCCGTTCCTTCCTGGATGTATGCTTCATTACCGGATTGCTCAGAAGGCAATGACAATCTGCTGTTAAAGATTGGCAGTTTGGCAAGATTTGTTCCGGTCCTGTCGCCCAATATCTGGTTAAATCGAGCAGGTACTTTAAACGTTCCAACACCCCTGGTAATTCCATCTTTTTCAGCAGTATGGTAATGTACTTCTAATACTGTACTGTCACTACCATATTTGAAACCTACAACTGAACCATTGTCCTTATCATCCGCAACAATGGTCAAACCTTTTAGAATTTCCAGCCATTGATCATTGGTAGTAATAAGATTTGCCATACTCTTGTCAAAAATTTTCTTACCCAAAACATCCGACAATTTAAATCTGACAGCCTGTGTGATGCTTTGAGGAGTAGGAGCAAAACTCTTTTTCCCTAATGGCGCCGCATCAAAATCCAATGTGTAAAAATTGAAATACGAGCTTTTAAGCATAATATCTGTATTCACGGCGTGTACCGACAGATTCATCACCTTGGTTGTATCACCGTAATAATACTTGTCATATGGTGCCTTAAATACCAGCGAATCATAAATTGCAAGTTCGGGAATACCCAGATTACTTTCAAATTGCGGTTGGAAAAATGTAGTTGCATGCATTTTACCCAGATAAGGATCGGTAAAACGGCCAACAAGGAGTCTGCTCGCTCCTCCCGTCTGAACAGAGTCCAACGCAACGGTTGTTAGTTTCACAAGGCTAGTATCAGAAAACAATACCATGAAATCATCAGGATTTTGCTGTTTCAGGGCAACGACTTCATCGCCCCATTGACATCCCGACATTGTTATGCAAAAATATAAGCCGGCAAAAGCGGTGGTAACCGGCGTAAAAACCCTCTTAGAAAAATATTTACTCAATTTCATTTATCGCAAGAACAGTAAAAATGCAAAAATATCAGATATAAACCTGAATAACAAAAGGAATTAGACAAACAGGCAAAATGTGTAGACCAAATTATAAATGCAACACAATTCCCGGTTTGCTCGTATAGCTATATATCACATTTGGAATTGCGTTTAAAGTACATATGAGGAAGATAAATTGTATAATAATTGACAGTAATGAGCGTGATTCTGAAATTCTGGGTCAACATATTAACAGCATTCCTTTCTTTGAACTCCTGGGTGCGTTTGAAAGCTCAGAATTTGCCGTTGATATGCTAAGAACGCAAAAAGTAGACCTTCTATTTTTAGATATTGAAAATTCAGGTATTTCAGGACTAAAATCTTTGGGAAGCATATCTTACAGTACCAGGGTGGTCATCACAACAAAAGAAGGACACCTGGCGTTAGAAGCTTATAACCTGAACGTGCTTGACTATTTGTTAAAACCCTTAAACAAGGAACGTTTCCGGAGGGCGGCTGGCAAAGCCTATGAACTTTTTAGTCTTTTAAGTTTGAGAGATAGAAGAAATTATTCGGGTGAAGAATTTTCAATAGGTCAGGAATATTTATTTGTTACCTCGGATTACGCTTTGGTAAAAATAAAACTTTCGGATGTGACCTATATTGAAGGACTTAAAGATTACCTTAAAATTTACCTTGTGAATCAGCTTAACCCCGTGATTACAAGGATGACCATGAAGGCTTTGGAAGAGAAATTGCCCAGAAATCAGTTCTTTCGGGTTCACAAATCTTATATTGTTTCTATTGATAAAATAGATATAATCAGAAGCCAGCGCATCAAAATTGGTGTAAATACGGTACCTATCAGTGACGGGTATTATGAAACTTTTCGTCAAAAAGTAAATATATAATTTCTATAAGCAGTAACAAGATGTTATGTTTGCAGTAAATTTGGCCAAAAGGTGTCTTCATCTACACATTTGGCCAGTACATCGCAATTATTTTTTTTATCGTTAGTCTACTTCGATTTTTGTATTCATTTGTATTAATTAGTCAAACCAGAATTTTTTCCATGTTTAATACCTTAAAAAAGTCATCGTTAACCCTTCTAATCGCTTCAACCGCATTATTTCAATTCGGATGTGATAACGACAGTGATCCAGATAAAGTTGGAAATTGGTACAAAAAAGGACTTCCTTCTTTTGGTGGTACACCACGTAACGGAGCAGTAAGCTTCATGATTAACAATATCGGTTACATCGGTACAGGATATACAAACCAAAGTGTTGCAAGAGCAAAAGATTTCTGGTCATACGATGCATCAACAAAAATCTGGTCTCAGGTTGCTCCATTTGGCGGCACAACAAGAAATGATGCAGTTGCTTTTGTTTCTGGTGGAAAAGCCTACGTTGGTACAGGTTATGACGGTGATTTAACAACCTTCAATGGATACAAAAAGGACTTTTATCAATATACTCCTTCTACCAATACCTGGAAAGCGGTTGCAGACTTCCCTGGTCTGCCACGCCAATACGCTTCTGCATTCACGGTTGGCGACAATGGCTACGTGGGATTAGGATTTAGCGATACTGGTTACTTCCAGGATATCTATAAATATGATGCCGCTTCTGATACATGGACAGAAATGGCTACCTTTCTGGGTGGAAAAAGAAGAGGTGCAACAACCTTCACGATTGGTAATATTGCTTACGTAGGTTTTGGGTCTAATAACTCGGGAGTTAATTTTAGAGATCTTTACCAGTTTGAAGCGACAGGTAACGGCGGAAAAGGTACCTGGACACAAAAAACTGTTTTTGATGATGACGAAGGAGATTTCCCAACAGCACGAGCAAACGCATTGGGTCTTGTAATTAATAATCTTGGCTATGTTATCGCTGGTGCAGGTAATTCGGACGTTTGGGAATACAATCCAACGAATGACACATGGATTGAAAAAACTACATTTAATGGTGGAGTTCGCGGATATGCAGCAGGTTTTGTAATAGGCAACATAGGTTATCTAGGAACAGGCGGTACATCTTCCGCTCGTTATGACGATTTCTGGGGTTTTGACCCGACTGCTGCTGATGACGATGACGACGACGTTAACTAAGAAGTGACGAAACAACAGTCAATCATAAAAATTGCTCTGATTTGCATTTTGACCTTCGCTGGTTCAGCTGGACTTTACTCCTGTAACGGTAGTAAAGACAAAAGCTCCAACAGCGAAGGTCTTCGCAATTTTATGGTAACTGCTATTCCGCTGGATTCAGCAGGATGGGGTTACCGGATCTATGAGGATACAATTCCTGTAATCGAGCAAAAGTTTATTCCCGGCGTGCCAGGCAATGCAGGGTTTAAAACGGAACAAGAAGCTATTAAAACGGGTGGATTGGTGAAGAGTAAACTTGAAAAAGGTATCTGGCCACCATCTGTTTCGGAAGAGGAACTTGATAGTTTAGGGATAAATTTCAAACACTGAGTTCATGAAATATTTAAAGAAAAGGGTTGGCGGCCAGTTTGGCTTCCAACCCTTTTCTTTATACGTTACTAGATTTTCTGACTATCACACTACTTCTTAAAGCGGTAAGTTCCCAGACATGGATAATGATCAGAATATTTCACCTTATTGAATGTCTTAAAATCTAACGCTTCAAGTTTTTTATCATCATAAAACTGATTGTCGATCCGGATAAAATATGGAAGGTGGTTGAATGAAAAACCAAAACCTTCTCCCCTGGTTTCAAAAGCATTATTTAAAAGTTTACGGCACTTACCGTATACATAACTGTAAGGTGTTTCATTAAAATCACCGCAGACAATGACAGCATGGGGAGATTCTTTAACCCATTTTTCAATGATTTTTGTTTCAGAAATCCTGGCGATAAATCCTTTTTTCATTTGGGACAACGTTCCTCTCGTCTCCTTTTTTATTCCTGACATTTCTTTCTGACTTACCAGTTTTGATAACCTGAGCGACATAGAGTACAAATGCACACCAATAACCCTTAAAGTATCTTTTCCAACGGCAATATCAATATACATAAGCCCGTTTTGCTGCTCGGTAGGGTTTTCCCTGTGTTTTATGATAGGATGTTTTGAAAACATCGCCAGTGTTTTAAAAGTCGTCCCATCCTTCATTCTGTTGTTATCCAGCATATTGGAATACAAATATCCGGATTTTCTCAAAAACTGAACCGTCCTGAAATTCGAATTATAATCCTCGTTGTTAAACTCAGGCATACAAATCACATCGGCATTCTGATCAATGATCCAATTTTTCAGTTTGTTGGTTTCGGCATCATCGTCTTTGGAATGATCCGGTTTGATCCAGAATCCAAATACATTATAGTTCAGTACTTTAAAAACTTTCTTCTCGCCAGTGCTCACATCAACCGGATTTTTTCTGAACTGATAAGTCCTGTCCAGAAAAACGCCCGCCAGAAAAATTAAAAATAAGGGAGCCAGCGCTTTTTTCGGATCAACAAGCAGCCAGAAAATCAGAAACCCGATATTGACCAGCAAAGTAACCGGAAAAGACATCATCAAAAACCCGGGCAGCCAGTGTGACGAAGGTACCCAGAATGTTAAGGCATATACGAGTATACTGTAAACTGCGAAACACTTAAATAAAAACCAAAAAAAACCTTTCAATCCTTTCACAATACGATATGATTTCAATGCTGTTACAAAAATAGAGGAACACTTCGAATAAAGAACACTTCACTCAGAGTTTGTACAAATCATAAAAAAGTTTTACATTTGCATTATAATTCGAGTTTGATCGGTTGATTGAGGGGGTATTTAATCCCCTTTTTTATTTGTAGTACATCTTACATGACAATAAAAGAACATTTGGAAGTTTTGCTGGCTCCGATGATGGAGGAAGGCAATTATTTTCTGGTGGATATTCAGGTTAAGGCTTCTAAAACAAGTCAGAAAGTAATCATTCTCGTCGATAAGGACGAAGGCATTACAATTCAGGAATGTACATCCATTAGCCGCAGGCTTGCAAAACAACTTGAAGAACTGGAAGTTTTTGCTGAGGCATATACCCTGGAAGTTTCTTCTCCCGGCCTGGACCAGCCACTGGTTTTGCTCCGTCAATATTTGAAAAACCTGGGTAGAAATTTAAAGGTAACTTTAAAAACAGGAGAGATAATTTCGGGACAGTTAATTGAAGCAACAGTGGAAGAAATAAAACTTCAATTGCCGGAGCCTAAGAAAAAATCAAAAATACCTTTGGACGAAACTTTGCTGAAACGGGATATCCCAACGGATCAAATCTCGAAAGCACTTGTGGAAATCTCGTTTAAAAACTTATAAACCAGTTTTATACTTAATCTGGTTTGCAGGAAATTATATATTATGTATAACTTAGTATCAGCAAATATTCTTAAGCATTACAATGGATAGCGGAATATTAATTGAGTCATTCGCGGAGTTTGCAAGCTCTAAAAACATTGATCGTCCGACGATGATCAGCGTTTTGGAAGAAGTGTTTCGTACGATGATTCGTAAAAAATACGGCACTGATGATAATTTTGATGTAATCATTAACCCGGAAAGTGGTGACCTTGAAATGTGGCGCACCCGTGAAATTGTCGACGACAACTCAGAAGATATTTGGGATTACAACAAAATACCTCTTGCAGAAGCCCGGAAAATACAAACCGACTTTGAAGTTGGTGAGGAAGTTGCTGAGGAAGTGAAGCTGGTTGAATTTGGCCGCAGGCTTGTTCAGACAGCACGCCAAACCCTTATCCAGAAAATTAAAGACATGGAAAAGGAGATCATGTATGAAAAATACAAGGATCAGGTTGGTGAAATGATTACAGGTGAAGTTTACCAGACGTTGCGTCACGAAGTAATCATTATGGACGGTGAAGGAAATGAACTTTCTCTTCCACGCACAGAACAGATTTCCAAAGACCGTTTCCGTAAAGGAGAATCCGTTAAATCGGTTATCCATAAAGTGGAAATGAACAACGGTACACCAAAAATTACTTTATCCAGAACTTCTCCTGTGTTCCTTGAACGCTTGTTTGAAGTTGAAATTCCTGAAATTTATGACGGAATTATTGCTGTGAGAAGAGTTGTACGTGAGCCAGGTGAGCGCGCGAAAGTGGCTGTTGAATCTTACGATGACCGCATTGATCCGGTTGGAGCATGTGTGGGTATGAAGGGTTCAAGAATCCACTCGATCGTTCGGGAACTTGGTAATGAGAATATCGACGTTATCAACTATACTGAAAATCTTGAATTGCTTATCAGCAGGGCGTTAAGTCCGGCAAAAGTGAGCTCAATGCAAATTGACCGCGAAGCAAAACGGGTATCAGTGTTCTTGAAGCCCGATCAGGTTTCGCTTGCAATCGGTAAAGGCGGCCAGAATATTAAGCTGGCAGGCAAACTGGTTGGTATGGAAATTGATGTATTCCGTGATATCGAAGAGCATAATGACGAAGATGTAGATCTTTCTGAATTCTCTGATGAAATAGATGCATGGATGATCAGTGAACTACACAAAATAGGATTGGATACCGCTAAGAGTGTTTTAGCGCTGAATAAAGAAGAACTTGTTCGACGGACAGATTTAGAAGAAAATACCGTCGAAGATATTCTGGATATCCTTCGTAAAGAGTTTGAATAATTACATGAATATGTGGAGGTATTGACATAGTGTTATATTTCCACGGATGCAAAAACTTTTTTCTACAAATTGCTAATATGGCAGAAGATAAAATGATGCGCCTGAGCCAAGTGGCAAGGATCCTGAACGTAGGAATTACTACGATCGTGGATCACCTGTCTGCCAAAGGGTACAAGGTGGAAAGTAACCCCAATACCAAAATTAATTCGGATCAAATTGATTTCCTTGCAAAAGACTTCAAGTCTGATGACCTCAAAGCTTCATGGACTCCAAGAAGTACTGCTTCTGAACCAGTTGCTGAAATTAAGGAAGAAAAGGTAAAAAGTGATGTTGACGGAATTTTGTATTTCCGTAATTCGCCTGCTAAACCTAATGAAGAAAAACCTCAGGTGGAAGAAAAGGCTGAGCCAACGCCTTCCCCTGTTGAAAACAGATTGCCGGGTATCAAGGTGGTTGGAAAGATTGACCTGGACGCTAAAAGACCAGCACCAGCACCTGCTCCTGCTCCTGCCCAACCTGAACCTGTGAAGGAAACTGTACAAGAGGTTAAGATTGAAACCCCGCCTGCACCGCAGCCGGTAGCCGAAACTCCGAAACCGGAAGTTAAAGTTGCCGAACCTGTGAAAGAAGTACCGCAGGAAATCAAGCAAGAAACACAGCCTGTGGTGACCCCGCCGGTTGAAAATATAATAATCGAACAACCAAAGAAAGAGATAGTTGCTGAAAAAGAGGTAGTAGTTGAAAAGCCGGAACCAACACCGGTGGTACAGCCTGTTGCCGAAGTGAAGCCGCCAACTCTAAAAGAAGAGTCAAAACCGGTGGAAACTCCTGTAAAAGAAACGCCCCCTCCTATCACTCCTATTGCTGAAAGCAAAACGGGTCCAGAAAGCAACGTTGTTGCTCCTGAATCCAATGAATCTGAATTGATTGAAGCTCGCGGAGAGCAGCTTCGTGGTCTTCGGGTCATTGGGAAAATCGAACTTCCTTCGGACAGGGCTAAGAAAAAAGATCCTGTTGCATCAAGCGATTCGGCAACCGACAAAAAACGTCGCCGTAAAAGAAAACGTATTCGTGATGGTGCTGCACCGGAAGTGAAACCAGCTGTGGCAGGAGCACCTGCTACGCCTGCATCCGGAACCGGAACACCTTCGGCACCTAACGCAACCGGGAACAGGGATACCAACAACCGCGACAGAACCAGAACGCCATACCAGGGAAATAACCCTAATAATCCGCGTCCGGCTAATACAAACAGTACTAGCTCGGGGCCAAGCAGGCCAGCTACCGGAGCGCCAGGCACTACGCCTCCTGCTTCCGGAACTACTGCGGGAGCCAGCAATAATTCTGCCGGATCAGCAGCAAATAAAGGCCGCGCCAATACGAATAACAGAAGAGGCGGAAAAAGAGAAGAGGTTTCTGACAAAGAAGTTTCTGACAATATCAAGGCCACAATGGCAAGAATGGGTGGAGGTAACAGCCGTACAGCCACACGTGGAAAAGGATTACGCCGCCGCGACCGTGCAGATCAGAATGATCCAAACGCAGACGGATTGGAAGAAACAAAAGTATTGCGTGTAACAGAATTTGTATCTGCAAACGACCTGGCTTCTTTAATGGAAGTGACGGTTCAGGAAGTAATTTCGGTTTGTATGAGCATGGGTATGTTCGTTTCGATCAACCAGCGTCTGGATGCAGAAGCAATCACATTTATTGCTGATGAGTTCGGATTTGAAGTTGCCTTTATCTCAGCAGAAGAAGAAGTTCAGAACGACGTTGTTGAAGAAGTTGATACAGAAGAAAGCCTGATTGAAAGAGCTCCGATCGTAACGATCATGGGTCACGTCGATCACGGGAAAACATCCCTTCTGGATTATATCCGTTCTGAAAACGTAGCCAGTGGTGAAGCGGGTGGAATTACCCAGCACATCGGTGCATATAGCGTTAAAACAAAAACTGGCAAACAGGTTACATTCCTTGATACACCGGGTCACGAAGCCTTTACAGCGATGCGTGCCCGTGGAGCGAAAGTTACCGACGTTGTAATTATTGTAATTGCAGCGGACGATAGTATCATGCCACAAACACGTGAAGCGATCAATCACTCACAGGTTGCGGGGGTACCGATCGTGTTTGCATTCAGTAAGGTAGATAAAGCAGGTGCCAACACGGAAAAAATTCGTGAAGAACTTGCCAACATGAATATATTGGTTGAAGAATGGGGTGGTAAATACCAGACTCAGGAAATATCATCCAAATCAGGTTTGGGTATTGATCTTCTCTTGGAAAAAGTTCTTTTAGAAGCAGAATTACTTGAACTGAAAGCGAATCCGAACCGTCGTGCGATCGGTAGCGTAGTGGAAGCATCCTTGGATAAAGGACGCGGATATGTTACAACGATCCTCGTTGAAACAGGTACATTGAAAGTTGGTGATGTTGTTTTGGCAGGTGCACATTTTGGTAAGGTAAAAGCAATGACCGATTACCTTGGTCGCAAGCTGAAAACTGCCGGACCATCTATGCCAGTTCAGTTGCTTGGTTTGAATGGCGCGCCGCAGGCGGGTGATCGTTTCAATGTGTTTGAAAACGAACGTGATGCACGTGACATCGCTGTGAAACGTGAGCAGATTCAACGTGAACAGACAATCCGTACCCGTAAGCATATTACGCTGGAAGAAATTGGCCGTCGTAAGGCGATCGGTAGTTTCCGTGAGCTTAACCTGATTATCAAAGGTGATGTGGATGGATCTGTGGAAGCACTTTCAGATTCGTTATTGCAACTTTCGACTAATGAAGTTCAGGTTAATATCATCCATAAGGCAGTTGGTCAGATTTCCGAATCGGATGTTAACCTTGCCATTGCTGCGGATGCGATTATCGTTGGTTTCCAGGTTCGTCCTTCTGCAAATGCGAAGAAAATGGCTGAACAGGATCAGATCGAGATTCGTCACTACTCTGTAATTTATAGCGCGATTGATGAGATTAAGGATGCCATGACAGGTATGCTTGCCCCAACGATCGAAGAGATTATCACTGGTAATATCGAGATTCGTGAAGTGTTCAAAATCAGCCGTATTGGTACAATTGCCGGATGTTATGTAACGGATGGTTTCGTGAAACGAAGCAACAAAATCCGTATCGTTCGTGATGGTATCGTACTTCTAACCGGAGAAATTGACTCGCTGAAACGTTACAAAGACGATGTTCAGGAAGTAAGAAATGGTTACGAGTGTGGTTTGAGTATCAAAAACTTCAATGATATTGAAGTGGGAGATATTATCGAAAGTTTCGAATTACGTGAAGTGAAAAGATCACTTTAATATTAAAATATAGTAAGTGAGCCTGTTTTGAGAAATCAAGACAGGCTCTTTTTTATTCCTGCAAAGGGAAAATTACCTCTCACAATTCAAACTTATCATAATGATATTTAATATCAGTTGATTAATAAGTTTCAAATCAAGCCGTTCAATTCTGTACATATTCTGCTAAATGACCCTAATTAGGGTTTCAATGATTTTTATAAACGGGTGCTATTCAATATATTTGAACTAAACCCTGAGATTATGTTTTCCGCTTCCGGATTAAAAAAACAGAATACTACCCTTTCCACTGAAATCCTTGCCGGTTTATCTTCGTTTCTTGCGACGGCTTATATTATTGTTGTTAACCCCTCCATTTTAAGCCAGACGGGAATGCCGTTTTCCGCTGTACTTACGGCTACCATTCTGGTTTCTTTTTTTAGTAGTTTGATGATGGGTTTGTATGCTAACAATCCTATTCTGGTTGCACCGGGTATGGGACTGAATGCGTTTTTTACTTTCACTGCGGTGATGACGGATAAACTTAGCTGGCAGGTAGCACTCGGTACTGTTTTCTGGTCGGGAGTTTTCTTTCTTTTATTATCCGTTTTTAATCTCCGCTCCTATATCGTAAAAGCAATTCCAAAACCTTTGCGGTATGCCATTGCTTCGGGTATCGGCCTGTTTATTACGTTGATCGGTTTTGCCAATGCAAAATTCATTGTTGCAAATCCGGCAACGATGGTTGGCTTGGGTCCATTAAATGCTTCCACTTTAACTTTCATCGCAGGACTTTTGATTACGGTAATATTATTGATCAAAAAAGTTAAAGGAAGCATTCTGATCGGTATCCTTCTAACCAGTCTCCTGGCATGGCCAATAGGCCGGTGGTGGGGAGGAACTGCTGCGATTATTACAGTTACTGATATTATTGCCAAACCGGATTTCAGTTTATTGTTTCAGCTCGATATCGTCAACTCTTTGAAATGGAGCCTTGCTCCTATCATTCTTGCTTTTGTTTTCACCGATATGTTCGACAGTCTTTCTACTTTTGTTGGGCTTGCCGAAGCAGCTAATCTTTTGGATGAAAACGGAGAACCGCGGAATATTCAAAAATCTTTGATAGTCGACGCCTTTTCAACAACCATAGCCGGACTCACCGGAAGTAGTCCCGGAACAGCCTATATTGAATCAGCAGTTGGTATTGAACAAGGAGGAAAAACTGGCCTTACCGCTGTGGTGGGTGCAATATTGTTTCTACCATTTCTGTTTTTATCTCCGCTCATCAGTGCTGTACCGGCCATTGCCACTGCTCCCGCACTTGTTTTAGTGGGGGTATTTATGATGAAACCTGTGGTAAAAATAAACTGGGATCAATTGCACGAAGCATTTCCGGCCTTTTTGGCCATGGTTCTTATCCCGTTTACTTATTCAATAACACAGGGAATTATCTGGGGATTTCTCAGCTGGACTGCACTTCATATCGCTACCGGAAGAGCAAAAGAAATAAGCCTAGCGCTCTGGATTATTATTTTTTTTGCCATACTTGCCTTAATTTTTTAAAACATATTTATGAAAAAAACTGTATTTCTGTCTCTGCTTTTAACATTTCAAATTCTTGTTACCAAGGCTCAGGACGTCACCGGAATTCTTGGTGCATTTCCCCCTGAACTTGAATTGCTAAAAAGTAAAATGCAAAATAAAAAGGATACCGTTATCGCAAAAATCAGTTTTTCCAAAGGCATACTGAACGGGAGATCAATTGTTCTTGCACAAACGGGTATTGGAAAAGTGAATGCGGCCATTGCTACAACCATCATGATTGAGCATTTCAAACCAAGAGAAATCGTATTTTCAGGTATCGCCGGCGGCATCAATCCGGCATTATTTCCGGGCGACATTGTGATCGGGACAAAAGTTACTTACCATGATTACGGGGCAATTGAGGATGGCGGTATGTTATATCGTCCAACTAAAAATCCCTACACCATGCAGGAAAATCCGGTCACTTTCAATTGTGATTCTGCTTTGATACAAAAAGCGATCTCGGTTGCTCCAAAACTTAAATTTTCAAAAGTAAAAAGAGAAAACGGGAGTTTTTTCCCAACCATCACAAAAGGTATTATCGTAACCGGCGACGTATTTGTGTCATCAGAAACAGCTACACAAAGGTTAAGAAAAGATCTCGACGCCGCCGCTACCGAAATGGAAGGTGCTGCGGTTGCGCAGACATGTTACCAACAGGATGTACCGTTTTTGATCATCAGAAGTCTGAGTGATAATGCCAATAGCAAAGCAGGATCAGATATGATGAGTTTTTACAACATTGCTGCTGAGAACGCTGCAACACTGGTGATTGCGGTAGTTGGAAAGAAGTAGATTGAAACACTTATTTTTTATAATGCAAAGTGTTTCAATCTACCAGGTGTCTATACTTTATTAAGTACGGGAAATTCATTTTCCCTGCTTTTTGTCAAATGGACGGCACATCCTAAAACGATTGCATCCTCAATAATTCCCACGACCGGATCATAAATTCCAGTAGTTTCTCCCACAGCTTTTCTCATATAAAAGCTTGCAAAGGTAGATCCAAAAGCCGCAACTGCGCCAATTAGTGCACCTTTAACAGCATTGTTACCATTTGCTTTGTAAATACTGGCACCCGCCAATGCTCCCGCCGAACATCTGAAAACCACACTCACCGGAGCAATCCTATCTCCTGTTGATGGTAATTTGTCCCCTATTAATTCTCCGATTGCCATAACTTTCAGCACATTGGAAAACACAGGTGACTGCATAAATTTTAAATTTGATTTAGCAAGTTCCGGTGAATATTGATTGCTAAGGAGGTGACTTGCCGTAGCAGGAGCAGCATTTGACCGGATCCCGGCCATTACACCTAAGTTAAAAACCTCCAAAATTTGACTAGATTCGTTCTGTTTCATATCGTTATGTTGATTCCGGAATGCATTAGCAATTGTAATGCCATGAAAATGTCTAAACTTCTCATATTCGAAAAACGACCATATTACCAAAAGAAATTCCGGATATTTTAACATTTTTTAATACAATAGAAATATTAACTACCGCGTTCCGAAAACATGTTCCACCTTTTTCAATCCGATGATTATGAAAAAAATGACTGTACTAATTTTATTTTTTGGATTAACGGCAACTGTTGGTTTTGCTCAGGGAAATTCTGAGAAAATCGGGTACGTTGATCAGCAGTTTATTATTGAAAACCTGCCCGAATTCAAAAAACTTAACCAGGAAATCAGTGTAAAAAGTCAGCAGTATGAAAAAATCCTGAAAGGTAAATATGATGAATATCAGACAAAATCAGCAGCGTTTGAAAAATTGGTTGCCGAGAAGTCTGAGCAAACTATTTTGCGTGATAAGGCGATGGAACTCGAAAATTTAAAGAAGTCGTACGAAGCTTTTGAAAACAGTTCAATGACAGAACTTCAAAATTATTATAGTAAAAAGTTTACACCAATCAGGCAAAAAGTAAGTGAAGCAGTAATTTTTGCCGGTCGTCAGAAAGGGTATGCATTTGTTTTACGAATGGATTTGAACCCGGATGGTGGTGATATCTGGCCGGTAGTTTTATATGCAAGAGATTCAACTTCCAATTTGTCAAAAGATATATTGAAAAACCTGGGTGTTGACAGTACTGCGGCATCTACCAGAAAAGTAGGAATGTCTCAGATGCTTAAACAGAAATAAAATCATTTATCAAAGCCGGACGTTGGTATCATCCGGCTTTGATAAATTACCCGTAAAATATTTATATCAGCTGTTCAGTTCAAGATAAGTTGTCAGCTCGATAATGTTATTTACACCCAACTTCTCGAATATTTTTGATTTGTAAGTGCTGACTGATGAAGCTGACAAGTTTATATGTTTTCCAATCTGCTTTGTTGAAAAACCTTTCGTCAGCAATTTGGCAATCTCTATTTCTTTTGCTGAAAGTGTATCGAGAGGCGAATTATCATTTCCCTTTGCATTAAAGAGGATCTCAAACATATTGTTGAGTACCGCCGGACTTGCATAAATTTTGCCATTCAATACATGTTCCACAGCAGATTTAAACTCATCGCTCGATGCCGTTTTAGAAATATATCCATTCGCACCGGCTTTCAAAAATGGGAGTGCATACAAATGTTCTTCATAACTTGAACAAACCAGAATCAAAATATTGGGCTGCTTCATTCTCACAGCCTCAACCATCCCGACCTTGTCTCCGTGAGGCAGATTGATATCCATCACAAGCAACTCAAATATGTGTTTTTCCAGAAGATTTAATGCCTTGATAAAATCAGCGGCTTTGAATACTTTCGCGTCAGGTATTGCTTCCAGCAACATGGATTCAATGCCAATAATTAACAATGGATGATCTTCCGCTATCAATACATTTTTCAAGTTGAATATGGATTGTTTAGTTAAGCCTGGGTTAAAGTCGAATTATTACTACAACACCACCAAATTTATTAAATCAATTATTAAAATTATTTACAAGAATACGAAATTAACTCTGGCATTTTAAACTCTTTCCTAGATTACTTTTGTACCGGTAAAATCCAGCCGTAGAGATAAAGAAAATGACAATCGCATCCATTGACAAACATCCCATTATTCGAAAGGGACTTGGTCTGTTTCTTCAGGAACAATTAGAAAATATAGTTTTACTGGAAGCCGAGAATTATGAATCCTATGTAAGATTATTTAGTAATGAACGCCCTGATTTGTTTATTATAGGTTTCGCGGAAGAATCCAATATCCATGAGTCAGAAACTGTCAGCTTTGTCAAGGAAAAAATGCCCAATATCCCTGTCATCGTATATGATGGCGAGCCCCGTTATGAAATGGCGGTATATTCTCTCGTGGCTGGTGCAAGTTCATATTTGGTAAAAAACAGTTGCCCGACTGAATTGGTAAAATGTATCGAATCAGTCATGCAGGGAAAAAGATATATGAGCGAGGATGTTGCTGATATTTTGCTAAAACAATGCATGAACGCGAGCAAAGAAAACGAAAGAAATGCAACGTTAAATAATGAAAACACAGCCATTCATAATTCCGGAATTCCGTCAATCAACCCGCAAAAATTATCTGTTTATAACAAACTGGAACTAAAAAATATCATGGAACTGAGCAATCTTTTCCTCTCTTGATTCTTACCTTTTGACCTTTAAAATTGAGGAGTAAGTTATCAACCTCCTGGTCATAACGGGAGATTTGATTTTGAAAGATTTTAGTTGCTGTTATTGCTTGACATTATTTCCAAACAGCAGCTTAATAATGGAGCCGGATTCTATTTTTTCCGCACTCAGCCTGATATCCAGCAGAATAGTAAGATCTTTTACAATGACCAATCCTAAACCTTTGTGATTTGGATAATCATAATTCCGAAGCCAGTTATCATAGGATTTATATGAATGGTTCATCCATTTCAAAATGTCATCCGGGATTCCATTTGCCGTATCCTCTATAATTATTTGTTGAAAATCATTACCTGAAATTGCGGAAATCGTAATGGTTGACGCACTGAGTTTAACAGCATTGTCCAATAAATTCTGAATGATAACAGATAAGAGCTGAGCGTCACTTTTAACTAAAAAGGTTTTCGTCACATTATTGATGATTTGTATTTCACGATAATTGGCTGTCCCTGATAAAATCTGTGAAGAATGTTCTATAATTTCATACACATCAACCACATCTATTTTCAAATTATCCCGACTGCTGTTATTCTGACTTTTGATATAATTTAAAAGATTGCTCGTATGAGAACGGGCATAATTGATCGTATTAATGGTTTCCTCACTCATTTTTGTAATAAAAGAATCACTGGAATTATTCTTTTTTAGTCGATTTTGAATTTGAGAGAAGGAATTACTGATGTAGTGAAGCGGTGTTTGAATATCATGATTAATAGCTGCCACAATCTGACGGCTGATATGATATTGTTTATATAGATTTTTTTTACGTTCCCTTTTTAATAGATAGGTGGTTCTTAATCTGAGTATAATCCAAAATAATAGTATGGAGCATAGGGCAACTAAAATCATAAATACCCTGGTTTCGTACCATGCCGGACGGATGTAAATTTTCAGCGTTTTACCAGAAAAATTATCTTTCCCAAATCCGTTAAATTTTCGGATCAGCAGCTCATGTTTTCCCGAAGAAGTGTTCGGGATTTGTATATCAAAATCATTGGAAACTGGCATCCAAACTGATTTATCACCCTCTTTCTGAAAAGAATATTCAATTTTAAGATTGTTTCGGTTATTAAAATATGGTGAGATCACTGAAATTTTAAGTTGCCCGAAATCACCTGGAATTTCGATCTCTGATTTCTCTTTGAGTAAATGATTTTCCAGTTCTATTCGGTCTATATAAATATTTTGATCAGGAAGTTCCGCTTTTATTTTTTCCGGATTGAACCAAACAAAGCCATTCATGGAAGGTAAAGAAATCGTATGATCTGCCAGCACTAACGCACATGGCTGGCAACCTCCGTTAAATTCGTTGGTTGCAAAACCATGTCTTTTGTCATAATATAAGTAATAAACAAACTGCTGCTTTTTGTCCAGAAAACGCAGCAGATCCGCTTTTGATACCTGGAAAAGTCCTTTATTAGTCGTAATCCAGAAAAACCCTTTTTTATCTTCGACAATACAATGCGAGGTTGCCAAAAACTGATTTTTATCCAGTGGAAGTTTTGTGATTTTGCTTTCTTTTAAATGATATAACCCGTCCCCATAGGTTGTGATCCAGGTTTCTCCTTTCGAATAATAAAGACTTCTGATATTCGCCTGCTCAATCCCTTTGACGGTTTCCAGTTGTTTTGAAAGAATATTCAACTTAAAAAGCCCCTTTGAAGTGCCCAGAAGTAAAAATGGTCCGGGAAGTCTAACCATACAGGATATATCACCAAAAGGCCCCCGGAACAAGACAGTCGGAACCGACTTTTGATCAAGTGTATTTAAGGAAAATAAAACGTCCCTTGTACCACCAATCCACAAAGTGTCATGAGGATCGGTATATAAGGCTTTGAATTTTTCCGGAATTTTATGGATTAACAATTTCTTTTTACCCAGGTTATCCATTTTGGTAAGTAAAACAGAATTCCCCATCCAGAATGAGCTATCCCGGTTCATTGCCACGTAATATCTAAAATCTTCTCCTGCAAACCGCGATAAATCCGGAAGATGTCTGCCTTTCGCAGTTTTATCAAATAAAAATCCTTGTGAGGATAAAACGCCATTACCGGAGACAGGCTTTTGTGCATAAAAAACATTATCCCGCCCTTTTAAATCAACTCTTTTTGTCTGAAAATTTTTATGTCTTAACACAAATACGCCATTCGTATAACTTCCAAGAAACAAATATCCAGGCTCTTCGTCATAGTAAGCTGTGGATATATTAAACTCGTCAAAATCAAAATCCTTTAAAATAATCCGTGTTTGAAGCACTGAACTCTTGTTTGATCTTTTCAGAGAATAAAAACGCTTATTAAAATATAGGTAAGTATTTTGGGAGATATTGTTCCAGAATAATTTGTAATCTGAATTTATATTTGAAAACAGCATGTCACGTGTGATATCCCCTGCTAACCGAATATTTCCGGATGCTCTTCCATATTCCAGATTTACAAACTTTCCATTTTGTAAAGTGGCATAAGGACGTGAATCGATCAAAAAAACCTCCTTAAAATCTCCGGTAACGGATGACTGTTTTTTATCCTTTATAAAAAATTCCACTTTGTCTAATGACCAGACGTAATATCTATTATTGCCAGCCGGGATCAGAAGCGGGTTACGACCGGCAGGAAACGGATAACGATAAGGAAAACTTTGTATAATATCCGTTTTTCCTTTAAAACCCTTTATAAAGGGCATATCCGGTGTATTGAATTTAAAAACGGAGGAATCTATCTCAACATGTCCACCGGCAACAATCTTCATAACCTCGCCACGTTCGCCAACCGCAGCAAATTCTTTGTTTTTAATCGTGTAAGAACTGATAAACGGGATAAATCCGCTTACCCTGTTACTTAAAATTGGTATCACTGATTTGTTAAATGTGAAGAATTTCTGGCCGTCAAACCTTACCAGACCGTCTTCTGTCCCAAGCCACAAAAAATTCCATCTGTCTTTTACAATCGCTTTTATACTGTTTTGTGGAAGTCCGTTTTCATCAGTATAATGCACAATGAAAAAATCAGGGTTCTTGATTTCCTGCGCAGATATTTCAGCTATCTGTATAAGACAAAAAAACAGCAGGACGAATTTTTTGAATGACATAGCAACGCCGTGTAAATGCGTAATTTTGAATTATAACAGCAAATCTCAAATGTGTTAGCGACAATTAATGCTAATTTAAATTTATATAATGATAATCTGAGATGTTGCGCACCTTTTTTGTAATTCTTAAAACATCTATACCAAAAACAATATAAAATTACAGACCGGAATTTTGCACCATTCAGAAAAATAGATTTGTTTTGGTAGAGATACACAAATTGTTTTGCTCAATCCCAAACGCAAAATCTTTCATTAATTCTCATAAAAAACCGTACACAAATTGCATGAAAGCTTACAGGCTATACACAACAACTGACGGAGCCTCTGCTTTCCAAAAAGGTCAGATAAAAGATTTGAAACACCTCCAGGCCGAATACTTTTTCGTTCAGCAGGATCCACCCGAAAGACGAAGTTTCGACTGGCACCCGGCGCCAAGAGCGCAATATGTGATCACGCTCCGGGGAACGATAGAATTCACAGTGACGGACGGGACTGTATTTATTCTGCAACCGGGTGATGTGCTGATAGCACAGGACATGGGAAGCACGGGGCATAAATGGCAGATGATTGGAGATGACAGTTGGGCCAGAACTTATATTGTGTTAAAAGAAGGTGAAGATGATGGCTTTGAAACCGAAGTGTAAAGCAAAATAGCCACCAATTCTGGCGGCTATTTTGTTAATGACTAAGCCAGAAAGATTATTCCGGAGCAGCAGCCGTAGTTATTTGAATAATTGGCCAGACACCAGGTGTTGGAACACTAACACCTTTTGTCAAACCTCTTGTCGCGTTGTCAGGCCCAAAATAATACATTGGCCAACCTTTATAGGTCATTTGCTTTTTACCAAATACATCTATGGTTGAAAAAAGCGTTTTGTCAATCGCAGAAGGAACATCTTTCCAGTCAGTAACCCAGATAGGCCAGGTCGCGTCATTGCTGAAATCAGATTTTGTATAATTGTTTTTGTTCTTTTTGTCTTTGGCAAATGCATACAAAGTGCGGCCGGTGGCATCCACAAAATACTGCGTATCACCCGTTCCTTCTTTTGAGTCCGCTGTATAATTTTTACCATCATTTCCTACCAGCTGCGTATTGGCAAGCATAATGGAATAAGACTTTTTGGCAACTACCCAAACATTATTAACATTCTCACCCTTAACATCACCCGCAGCTGCATCCGGCGCATAATAATACAATGGCCATCCTTTGAAAGTTGTCTGTGTTTTTCCATCAGCCCTTGTAATAGTACCAAAATCGGTGTCTACAAGACCGGTATCGAGTTTCGGAGTGGCTGCGGAAAATATTGGCCACACATCCAGGCATCCACCTGCGCAGGCAGAAGTTCCGTTAACATCTTTTGTGAAAAAGTATAAGGTTTTCCCCTTCTGATCCACCAAAACATTGCCATACTTTGTTGACTTTTGAGCGATGTCAAAAGTTGGAGCTGGCGGAACAACCACCGGAGTATCATCGTCATCAGAACTGCACGACCAACCTGCCAGCGCCACGCATCCCATCATTAAAACAGAACGAATTAAACTTTTAGCTTTCATATAAAATTTGTTAGGGGTAAGTATTGGTTTTGTAGCCAATACGGGCAAATCTTCTGTCCGGTTGCGTGACTTGAAAAAAGAAGATTTACAATTTTCCCTGACGTGTTTATAAAAGCCTAGGAAACCTGGAAATTCAGTGCGTTCAGCATTCTTTTAAATTCAGGCTGATAATCTGCCGAGATCGATATAAAAGTTTGATTGTCAGGATGATAAAATTTTATTTCCCTGGCGTGCAGGAGCATGGAATCCATTTCAAAATGTTCTTTGAAAAATTTGTTTTGTTTGTTGCACCCGTGGGGACGATCGCCAATAATCGGATGTAAAATATGCGCCATATGTTTCCGTAACTGATGCATTCTGCCGGTCGTCGGATGAAGGTCTACGAGCGAATACCGGCTGGTCGGATGTTTACCAGATGGCAGATCCAATTCTGTTTTTTGAACGGTTTCAAAAGACGTAAAGGCATCCTGAACCACGCCATCGTCGCGTTTTAAAGGATAATCAATTTCCAGATAATCGGGTGTAAATCCCCGGACAATGGCGCTATAACGTTTGTCCACTTTTCCTTCCTGGAATTGCATTTGCATCAGGCTGTTCATACGGTCGTTCAGGGCAAAGAGCAGAACCCCGGAAGTTTTACGATCCAGTCTGTGGACGGGATAAACTTTCTGGCCGATCTGGTCGCGAAGTATCTGAACGGCAAATTCTGACGTATCCGCTGCGATAAAGGAACGGTGTACAAGAAGTCCATGTGGCTTATTGATCGCTATGAGGTCGGCATCCCTGTAAACAATTTCCAGCACCGGAGCTGGTGACGGAAGGGGTAAATCAAGATCGTTTATGGCAAATGAAAATTAAAAAATGGAAAGATCCTTATCTGTTTTCGATGTTAAAACCACATAAGCATTTGGTTTTATACCAAGAAGGTAAGGGAACATTTTCAGGAAAAACATTTTCAGTTTTACGATGTAAAAACCAACTTTATTATTTTCATAAAGCGGCTTCAAAACATCATCCTGAAAAAGATAACATTTGTCTTTTACGATCTCAAAATTTTCAGACTGCAAAAGAAAACGAAAAAGACCAGGTGTATAAATGTTGATATGCCCGTAAGCCAGAAAATGCTTTATTTTTTTATCAACATAAAAAGAAAAATCAATAGGCACTTCAAAAATCTGGTTTTTGGAAACCCTTTTTATCTCACGAAGCAAAATCCTTTCATGCTCCACATGCTCCATCACGTGGGAGCAAATGACCAGATCAAAATGATTGTCCGGATAAGGAATCTTATATCCGTCAAAAAGTAAAACATCTTTTAAATGTTCAATATTTTTTGACTTGATCATTTCAATACCACTTTCAGAAATTTCAACGCAGTTCAGATTCTTGGAAAAATTCCATTTCGACAGCCAGTAAAGAATGCTTCCCTCGCCCGCACCTACTTCCAGTACATTTTCAAATTTGATATTTTTGGCTAGTTCAAGGATATTCTGCGCCTTATATCTGGCACCCATCGTGCGCCAGGCAACAGATTTCTCATTATACTGAGAGGAATAAGAATCTTTTACTTTTTCTGATACATTCATTATGAAAATGTCTTGGGATATTGCTGAATCAAAGGGTATTTATTCTGCAAAGTAAATCATAATGCCTTAATAAAATCTATTAAAGATACCACTTCGTGATTATCTCACTTATTATACCGCACCCTGAACCTGATAATTGCCCAAAGAACCAGATAAAGCATTCCTAAAAGCAAACCTATTTCAAGACTGATCACAAGGGCGGTCCTGTCGAGCATACTCTTAAACAGATTGTCAAGAATCAGACGTGGTTCGTGGATAATATCCCAGCTGTTCATCCGTCGTACGCGACCAAGATAAACGCCAAAACCCGCCAGTGGTAAACTGGCCAGCAAAAAAGTAGTACTCACCGATTTCCGGAAAACCCTGCGCCAGGTCTGGTGAATCCAGTAAAGGGAAACCAAACCGTTGAAAAGACTTACTTCCGCATAACAAAATAACATGATGGTGTCATGCCAGGTGAGATCACGCTTTAAATCAATGCTTAAATGCGAAATATCGGTGATCATGTAAGGCGCATTCGGAAAAAATGCAAGCCAGAAAAGACTGGAACAAATTACTAAAAAATGAAGATGCCCGAACCTTCTTGTGATGTTATTGATGAAAAATGCAGACATCAATGGTATCCAGCTCAGAAAGAGATTCCAGTCCATGGAAAAATCAACCGGAGCATTAAAAAGAATACGGACAAGATGAAAAAATACCGCTAACAGACTTAAAACCAACAGCAAGAGAAGCGGATAAAGCCCCTCCATAGAAATAATCGGAGGATCTGCGATACTAAAACGATAATTTTTCCACCATTGAAGGATACGTTCCAAGTGTATTTAATTTAAGTTTTTCATAACGTCTACAAACAGCCTGGACTTTCCGGAGTGTTAGAAAAAATCTCAAAAAAAATATACTGTCAGAATTTCAATGACCTTTAACCCGTACTATTTTTTCAAGATTTCATCCTTAAAACCATTCAAATCCCTGTTTTATAAACGCAAGATAAGGCTGATTACGTTTGCAAAGGACTTTTTTTGTCATTCTTTTGCTTCGGTCGCCTGCTTTTTGATGCACCTCCCTGGTTACTACGGGTTCCCTGAGAACTTTTATTCCGGGGAGCTGAATTTCGAAATTTGGCCGGGTCAAACTTAGGTGCTTCACCAAGTCCCAGCGCTTCGGTAATTGATTGTTTCTCTACTTCTTTTTCAAAAAGCTTTTCGATCTTCAAAACATATTTCTGATCGTGCTCATTGATAAATGTTATGGCAATACCTTTTGATTCTGCACGGGCCGTGCGGCCAATCCGGTGAACGTAATCTTCCGGGTCGCGCGGTACATCATAGTTCACAACGTGACTTAAATTATCAATATCGATTCCTCTGGACAAAACATCCGTTGCAACCAACACCGGGAAAGTCCTGTTTTTGAAATCACGTAACACAATTTCCCTGTCGGCCTGCTCAGAATCAGATGAAATCCCGCGTGCCTCCAGACCAAGTTTTCTTAGTGCGCGGACAATCGGTTCCACCGTTGATTTTCTAGAGGTGAACAAAACCATACTGGTGTTTTGCACCTGCGAAAGCAAATGTGCCAGCAAAGGCAGTTTTTGCTCATCTGTTGTCATATAAAACTGCTGGTCAATTCTTTCGGCAGGTCTTGAAACCGCCAGACGAACTTCCTCTGGTTTTTGAAGAATTCTTTTTGCAAGCTCACCAATTTTAGGCGGCATGGTTGCAGAGAACATCAGCGTCTGACGTTTTGCCGGCAAAAAGCTCATGATTTTAAGTATATCACTTAAAAAACCCATGTCCAGCATCCTGTCAGCCTCATCGAGTACAAGATGTCTGATGGAGCCAAAACTTACATATCCCAACTGTAAATGGGCGATAAGCCGGCCTGGTGTGGCAATAATAATATCAGCACCTTGTGTCAAAGCACGTTTCTGCTGATCCCATTCCGGACCTTTGTTACCGCCATATACGGCAATACTGGTAGCACCAACAAAATAACCAAGTCCCTGAATTTGCTGGTCAATTTGCTGAGCCAATTCGCGGGTGGGTACCAAAACCAGGGCACCAATTTGCCCCATCGGGCTCGTTGCAATTTTATCAAGGATAGGAATAAGATAGGCGGCTGTTTTACCAGTACCCGTCTGGGCACAGGCCAGAAGATCTTTTCCTGCTAAAATATAAGGGATGGCCTGCTCCTGAATTGGTGTGGCCTGTAAGTAATTCATAGATTCCACGGCGTTAATTACGTCTTCGTGGAGTTCAAATTCGTTAAAATTCAAAATTCAGCTTTTTAAGTCAAGCCCTTCAAGTTTAATGACACTTTTGTAGGCTTTAACAGTTGTTAAAAATAAGAAGCTGACTTTTAATTTTCTAGTCAGCAAACCGCATGATTATAAACAAAGATACTCAATAAAGTTGTAAAAATGACAATTGAGATAATGGACTGTATATCAAACCGATAAAATACCGCCATAAAATAAAATCACATAAAATTTTTACCCAAAAGGAAATTGTTGATGGTAACGTGTTAACTATGAATAAATTAATACAACTATATTCAGCTACAACTACATCTCATCATACAAGATTACAGTAATCAAATCTTTATAAAAAGCTGGGTGCGCAAAGCTTAGCTTATGAAATCAGATCCAAAATCGATACATTTGCAAAAATAAATGGACCATGGACTTAAAAAAAATAGAGAGAATTTCGAAAGCTTTGGGCGATCCATACCGTTTGAAAATTATGGAGGCAATCAATAAAGAACAGACATGGCTGCCTTGCTCCGCGATCGTTGAAATGTTCAATCTGGCCCAATCCACGGTTTCTCACCACTTAAAGCAATTATCTGACGCCGATCTTCTGATCACAGAAAAGGAAGGACGCAACACTAAATATATCGTAAATAAGGATGTTTTCAGTTCATATATCAATTTCTTAAATTCCTTCAAGGATTGATAAAGGTTTGATTTGAATCAACAAAAAATTTTAAAAGAGACATGATACTTCAAAGTATTTTGTCTCTTTTTTGTTCCACTCCTGTTCTTTACCAATAAAATGCTGTAAAAATGACTAAAATAAAAATTGCCGTTCTTGATGATTATCAAAATGTTGCATTACAAATGGCAGACTGGACAACGCTCGAAAAATTATCGGACGTAACTGTTTTCAACAATCATTTATTTGAACAAGATGAAATCGTTGAGCGACTAAAACCGTTTGACGTTATTTGTCTGATGCGCGAAAGAACGCCTGTAAACCATGAGTTGCTTTCCAGATTACCCAACCTGAAACTCATTGTTTCCACAGGATTTAGAAATGCTTCCATTGATTCCGTGGCCGTAACTGAGCTCGGTATCAAATTGGAAAATACGGGATATATTGGCAGCGGCGCGCCCGAATTAACATGGGCGTTACTGATGGCGATAGCCAGGAAAATTCCACAGGAAAATGTTTCTCTTAAAAACGGCGGCTGGCAGAACGTAATTGGTACCGATCTGAAAGGTAAAACAATCGGCCTTGTAGGTCTTGGTACAATTGGTGAAAAAATTGCATCCATAGCCCGTGTTTTTGATATGAATGTAATTGCCTGGAGTACAAATCTGACAGAAGAAAAAGCCGCATCAAAAGGTGTCAGGGCAGTATCAAAAGAATATCTTTTTCAAAACGCAGATTTCATTTCCGTGCATCTGGTTCTCAGTGACCGATCCAAAGGAATTATCGGCGCAGCAGATCTTGCCATGATGAAGCCAACTGCATATTTAATCAATACATCCAGAGGTCCGCTTATGGATGAAAATGCCCTAATCGATGTGTTGAAAGAAAACAAAATCGCAGGAGCGGCGCTTGATGTTTTTGAAACGGAGCCTTTGCCGGCAGATCACCCCTTCCGGACGCTTGACAATGTGCTGGCCACTCCGCATATCGGTTATGTTACAGAAGATACATACAAATTATTCTATGAGGATACCGTAAAAATTATAGAAAACTGGATTGCGGAAAACAATGCTTAATATTCTGATTTAGAGGAAATATATTAAAATGAAGTCCCGCATTTTAATATAATGCAGGACTTCATTTTTAATTTTAAAGCAAGGAAACCAGTTTCTCCGAAGCGCTCTGAATTCTGATTTCTTTGATCAGCGTTTGTTTTTTACTGTACAATTCAAAATAATAAACACCGTCGGTCAGATCATTTATATCAAACAACCGGCGGTATTTTGACTGTTTATCATCATTTATTTCGGAATAATAAACCTTTCCGTCTTTTCCGGTAAGTAATATTCTCAATCTCGCATCCGCGTTTTTGTCTACCAGCAGCTTAACTTTACTGGTGTTCGGAACTTTGACCAGATAAACATCAAATGTTTTTTTGGTCGTTTCTTCTTTTTGGGGATTTTCCACTTTTTCTGAAAACTCAGAAGTAAATGAACTAAGGGAAATGGCCAGCGCAAGTACGCAAGGCAGGATTAAAGTTTTTGAAATTTTCATGGCTATTTTAATTATGGTTGAACAATGTATTTACATTATTACACCTTTATAGAAAAAGGTCATACCAAATGAAATTTGCCGGTACATCCAACAATAATCAACAAGCAACTAACTCATATTCAGATAATTAAAAATAAAGATTATATTAGTTACCGATTTTTATATATGTTCATTATCGAACATAATCATTACAAAATGTGCGATTATATTTAAGAAATTATTCTTCCTTTTTATAAGTAAATTTCCATAAGCCAATCTTCCCGGAATTTTCAATTTGTTTGAATTAAGGAGATTTTCTGACCCAGATTTTCACAGGTATAATATTGGTATGAACCGCAATTGGCGTGGAAAAATGGCCGCAATTTATACTTATCAAACAAACCAGAAAATTATTACAATCAAACGGCCATTAATGAATTCTTTATCTTCACCCCTGTTATACCAAAAAATAGCTCAAAATGCTGCGCATATCGATCATGAAGGCTGCTTTCCTGAGCAGGAATTCAAATTGATGGCAGATGCCGGTTTATTGGAAATTGTACTTCCGGGTAAATCAATGGATTTTGAGCAGCATAAAAGTAATGATCTCTTGATGTTGTTGAAAACGATTGGTAAGGCAAACTTACCTGTTGGAAGAATTTATGAAGGGCATATTAACGCGCTTTACCTTGTTCATTTATTTGGCAAAACAGAACAAAAACAAAGGTGGTATGCTGATGTGATTTTAGGCAAAAAAATGTTTAGTGTCTGGAATACGCAGGATATGGAAGGTGTAAGGATCTATGATCTGGGAAATGGAAAATACAGATTGCAGGGATGTAAGACTTTTTGCTCGGGTGCTTCCAGAATTGCCCGGCCACTTGTAACCGGCGAACTGGTTTCTGCCAGGAAAAAGGGCTGGCAAATGTTTATCATCCCCACGGAAAAGGTAAAAGAAATCAAGGCAGATAATAGCTTCTGGAAACCATTGGGTATGCGGGCTTCTTCGAGTTTCAGAATGGATTTTACTGGAATAGAAATCAGCGAAAATGATTTGCTGGGTTTGCCGGATGCCTATTACCAGCAGCCGCATTTTAATGGTGGAGCATTGCGTTTTGCAGCTGTACAGCTTGGAGGTGCCGAAGCGTTATTTGAAGAAACACACAAATTTTTGAAAGGTTTAAAACGGACTGATGATCCATTTCAACGTGCCCGAATTGCAGAAATCGGGTTTTTAGTTGAAACAGGAAATCTCTGGATAAAACAGGCAGGCTTAAAAACCGATCAGTCCTCAGAAAACCCCGAATCCATTGCACAGTTGCTGGCTTATGTTAATATGACAAGAACGATGGTTGAGGAGATTTGTCTCCGTTGTATGCAGCTCGCAGAACGCTCCGTCGGCGCACGCGGCCTGATGCGTCCAAATCCAATGGAGCGTATCCACCGTGACCTTACGACATATCTTCGCCAACCAGCACCGGATGCAACGCTGACGGCTATTGGAGAATATATTTTAAAGCAGGAAAACACAACCGGAATCTGGGAAAATCTCTCCGTGACAAAGCCCGGAATATTATGAATTTTTCACAATCGAAACGGCTACATTACTGACGCTCATTGATAAATTGATATTAAGAGCATCTTCATTTTCTATATTGATAATTTCCATTTCTCCCAAAAGCGTATCCCAAACATGAATTTCATAAAGTCCCTTTTCCAGGCAAGGAACCTGGATTGTGAGCGAAACAAGCTTCGGATTGGATTGAAGAATTTTGTTACGTCCAATTTTTTTATTGTTCAAAAGCCAGACAACAGCCTGCGTCTTATCACCACATCCAAATGCAGTAAAACCGGGATTTGAAACAACAATTTCAGCATTCAGATTTCTTCTTTTAAAAGTTTTCCAGTCTATCAATTTCACAAACTCCGACATATTTTTTTGTGCGCGGCGCATTCCATGTGTCAGTACATGTGGTTGCCGGTATGGCCAGCGCATACCTCCACCAACAGCGCCAGAGGCCAGGTGCGCCCATTGCATGTTTAAAAAATACAAATCATCAAATGTTTCAGGAAGATTCCGTTTTCGCCTGTAATGGTCAATAGGACCATTTTCACTATCGAAAAATGGTCGTTCAGCAGGCAAATGTGCAAGCGCATCCGCTACCATCTCACCTGTGGTTGTTGCTGCGTCAACAGAATTTCTGGGATTGTTGATTGTTCCTGTTTTATAAAAATGTGTACTAGCAAAATCAAGTTCCGTATGCCTGAAAATCAGATCTTTCATTTGATAATGTTCCATGACTGTCGCAAAAACAGAAACGGTTTGCGGATGCGATTTGCCATACAACCGATTTTCCAGAGTCCGGACATGAAGACTGAGCTCTGTAATAAAGTCATAAAGTCCGTCCGTCTTTCCGAGTGCATGCACCGGATTTATTTCGTTCCAAAGGTCCCAGGCAAATAATACCCCACTGCTGCCCCATCTTTCTGTCACAAATGTCAGTCTGTTTTTGATGGCATCCAGCGTTTCGGGTGAAGTAAGCCATTGCGATTTTCTTTTGCAGGGACCACCGTTTGCGGCATTGTATGGATGATTTTTCCAGCGCCTGTCCATCCAGAAAGTATCAAAGGGCGTCAGCAAAATTCTAAGTTTATATTTTTCACAAAGTTCAAATAAATCGTCCCAAAGGTGCACCATATTGGGTTGGAAATGACCTGCCGGACGTTCGAAATAACGGTTTTCCGTCTGACAATATTCCAGCATAACACGCAGACAATTCACCCCGTGCGCAGCCAGAAATGCAAAATGCCCTTCTACTGCGCCTATATTTTCCCTTTTGAACAAACCTTGCAGATCAGGCCAGGTTATCGCGTCGTTTTGTCCGACAGGCGTCCAGTTATTCCCTCTTTCATCCAAAAAATAAGGTGAATCCTTACTTAGCTGAATCCAGGTTAACTTTTCGTTTTCATCATTTTTTATAGTCATGGAGTAGTAATTCCTGCGGCAAATTCATTTGAACTTGGAATGGTTTTTCTAAGTAGATCAGATATAACCACAATACGCTGTTAAATCTGCGTGCCATTGAAAAAATGCGGTTTTAGAAGTATAGAAAACAGACCTGGAAATTTTATGGAAAATCTTAACAATGTAATTATTCATGCCGCCCGACTGGGCAACGTTGATGTGATAAGAGAGGTGATTGCGCGTGATACGGATGTGGACGCAAGAGATGATAAAGGATATACACCATTAATTATAGCGTGTTATAACAATCAGCTGGAAGCTGCAAAATTCCTTATAGAATCCGGGGCGGACGTAAATGCCCAGGACTTTGGCGGCAATACGGCTTTAATGGGCGTTTCGTTTAAAGGTTATCCGGATATAGCGGAAATGTTGATAAAAAATGGGGCCGATCTGGATCTTCAGCACGGAAACGGTGGAACTGCACTGATGTTTGCAGCAATGTTTGGCCGAAATGAGCTCGTTAAGCTGCTCGTAACCAGTGGAGCAGACATTTCCCTGCTTGACACCCGCGGACTTTCAGTTTTTGACCTCGCCGCTCAACAGGGAAACGAGGCTGCGATAGAAATTCTGGAACAAGCCCGGCAAATTTCCTGAAACGATTTTTGTCGATATCTCATTTTAAGGTTTTTATTACCCAATACTAAAATATCTGCCGGTTACAATGAACTGGTTGGAAAGAACATATGTCTTCAAAAAAGCGAAACCACCCTGAAATAACCCCGGGTGGTTTCGTTTTTACATCAGCAATCAGGCAAACGTTTCCATTAATTTGATTTATCCTGTTTGTCGTGGCCTTCCAGTTTTACAAGTTTATTATAAACTCCTAAAAGCAGAATTGGTGCTGCCCATTGACCAACAAAAAGAGCCGTATGCTTACGTCCTATAATCTTTAACGTTAACGATGCGCCGATAGCGACAACAGAAGCCCACAAAAATAAATCCGATGGCAACTTTGCAGTTTGCTCCTCAATTGCTTCGGCTACCTTGCCTTCTTCATGCCCGGAATTGAATTCGTTTTCCATAAAATAATAATTTGTTGATGAAATGTTTGATAATCGCCGGTTGTCTTATAATAATTATTCCATCAGCGTTTGCAAAAAAATATCACATCACATCCCTGAATAATTTCTTGATCACATCCGTTTCGCTGGTGTACATGGTCTTCTTTTTTGTACCAAAATATAGCGTATTGGTTAACTCATTTTTGCCTCTCCATAATATTTTTACCAGACCACTTTCTACTTCTTTTTTACAAAGAAAATCGGGAATAACGGCCAGTCCCTTGCCGCTGCTCAGACACCTGACGATGGAATTCAAATTTGGCACAATATAATTTGGCCTGAAATCAGGATATTTATTAAAGTTAAGCTGCCAGAATCTTCTTAGATGTTCCATATCACCTGTGGTCCCATACCATTTCTGCTGCTTCAGCCAGGTTTGCAAAACATCAAAATCTCCCTGAACCAATAATTCATTAAAAACCTGGTCATCCGTTTCACTTCCTCCCACCATCACAATGGTTTCAGACGAAAAAGCTTCATGATCAATCTCCCCGCTGTTACCTTTTTGAGGGGTAATAATAAGATCCAGAATTCCCTTTTCCAGATTTTCCAACATTTCAGGATACTGGCCAAACTGGATAATGACATTGAAGGGGAGGCTCGATATATACTGTTCCAGGGTAATCTGAAAAGTTTCAAAACACATACCCACACTGATCGTCGGCGTTTGCTTTTCGGTACTTTTCTGAAAATTCTTCTCCGCTTCTTCCAGTTTGATAAGCGGCTCAATAATAGCATTATAAAAAACTTTTCCTTTCTCAGTCGGTATCATTTTTCTGGCCGTCCTGTCAAATAATTTATATCCCACATAACTTTCCAGCGAGCTCAAATGCAAACTGACACCGGGTTGTGAAATAAATAAAGTCTGTGCCGCTCCCGTCAGCGTTCCTGTTGAATATATCGCTTTGAATGTCCTGTACCACTCTAGGTTTACCATTTTTATCTATCATTTAAATAATACCAACCTATAAAAGTACTTATTTTTATGATAACTCTTTTAACCGCAACTTTGTAAAAGAATCAGTTGGCAATTGGCTTAATAAATTAAAAAATCATGAAAATAAATAAAGTATTCATCACCGGTGCAACCGGGTATATCGGAGGTTCGGTAGCACATTTGTTATTAAAAAAAGGTTACCAGGTTTCTGCTTTGGTAAGAAAAGAATCGGACGCAGAGAAATTAGGGGCACTGGGCATTATGCCGGTACCAGGCACTATTCATAACATGCCAGTTCTAAGAAAAGCAACGGCCGACGCAGATGCTGTTATCCACACGGCGGATTCAGATGATTTTTTCTCAGTACTAACATTTTTGGAAGAATTAAAAGGCACAGGGAAAACTTTTATTTTCACATCCGGATCCAGTCTTGTTGGTGACAACGCCAAAGGTGAAAAAGGGCATATTGTATATTCCGAAGATATTCCGGTACAACCCCGGCTTGAAAAACTTCATCGGGTTGCGATTAACGATCACATTTTAGCAGCCGCAAAAGAGAATGTCCGAAGTATTGTACTGGTGCCTACAATGGTTTATGGCAAAGGACTGGGAATTAAGCCAGACAGTATCCAGGTTCCTATGCTGATCGATATTGCCAAAGAAAAGCAGGCAGGGGTGTTTATTGAAAAAGGTGAAAATATCTGGAGTAATGTGCATATCGACGATTTGGCCGAATTGTATATCCTTGCATTGGAATCGGCCTCTGCCGGTTCATACTTCTACACAGAAAATGGCAGTGCATCTCTGAAAGACATTGCAATAAGTATCAGTAAAATGCTCGGTTTGCAAGGAAAAGCAGAGTCTGTCAGTCTGGATACTGCTATCGAAAAATGGGGACCTGATGCTTCTGCTTTTGGGTTTGCTTCAAACAGCATTGTGAATTCAGACAAAGCAAGAACAATACTGGGCTGGAAACCAAAACATTCGTCAATCCTGGAAGATATCGAAAACGGATCTTACCAGAAGATTCATGTCGCTACACAGGAAATTTAATTATTCCGCTAAAAGGAATTTAAGCCTATCTCCGTCATTCTCTTGATTAGGCAAGAAGCAATGACGGAGATAATTTTTTCTTGATTAGTTACCATTTGTTTATCGGAAATCGCTTGACTTTTCCGGGATTTATTTATATACTTACCTATATTTCTCACCGATAACCAGACTCAAAGTTATGACAAGCGTTCAAAAAACTCCTTCAGTAATTGGGTTCAACAATGAATCCTACATGCACTATCTCGCTATTCGTTACATCTACAATTCAACAGATCCAAAATGGGAATTGATAAGGTGGACCGGAATTTCAGAAATCTCGGAACAAACCTGGATTGAATTACACCACACCGCCAAACATGACGTGGAAATTGGTGGTGGAAGTTTAAAAGGATATGAGTTTGTAAATAATGAATTAATTTCTCACGAAAGGATCAATTCAAAATTCTGGCCAGCCAACTGGATGTGGGTCATTCAATCTTAAAAATATTATTTGAAATCACTTTGCGATTAGAAACCAAAAATCCCCAATGACGAGCCGGAATGGCAGTTATCGGGGATTTTCTATTTTCAGGTATCGTTGATAATTGTAAAAAATATACAATGATCAAACTTTTTAAACTGATAGTAGATCTGATGATTCTAAAAAACTATTTACCGGTTTTGAAAATATATTCTTTTCCGGCTTCCGTTGGAAAATCAAAAGCATAGGTTCCTTTTTTAGTCATCAACGCATTTTCACCTTTTTGTTGAATCGATTTATAAAAAGGATTCTGATTTTCCCCCATGGCCGTTTTAAAACTGAATTTCGTTGTCGCTTTCAAGGTGTTTGGTATACTGATTCTGCAATTGCCACCAAGTTTAGACCGGATCGTTAGTTGGGTAATTTTGCCATTAACCCAGATAATATCTGTTTCAAAACCACCTCTGGCTTTAAGACCTTTAACCTCCCCACTGGCCCAGTTATCGGGAATGGCCGGAAGAATATTGAGCAAACCGTCGTGGCTTTGCAAAAGCATTTCTGTGATGCCCGATGTTCCGCCAAAGTTTCCGTCAATTTGGAAAGGCGGATGTGCATCGAATAAATTCGGGTAAGTTCCGCCGCCCTGGGAATAATTTGTACCTTCAACACCTGTCAGTTTTAACTGCTCCCGAATCAGTTTGTAAGCATGGTTACCGTCCAGCAGCCGTGCCCAGATATTAATTTTCCAACCTTTGCTCCAACCCGTTCCGCCATCACCACGAATTTCCATGGTTTTTCTTGCAGCAGCGGCATATACCGGCGTAACCAACGGCGAAATCTGACGCCCCGGGAAAAGCCCGAACATATGAGAAATATGGCGATGTTCCGGTTCGTCATCTTTCCAATCCTTATACCATTCCTGCAAATTGCCGCGGTTGCCAATTTGTAAAGGAAACAGTTTGCTGCGCTTTTCAATAAGAAGTTTTCTAAAATCTGCGTCAGTACCAAGTCGTTCAGATGCTTCGATCAGATTTGTAAATAAGTCCCAAATAATAGACATATCCATTGTTGTTCCTACTGAAACGGAACCTTTAAGGCCGGTTTCAGTAACAAAAATATTTTCAGGTGTTGTCGACGGAGCGGTAACCAGTTTGCCGTTTTTATCTTCAACAAGCCAATCCAGCATAAATAATGCTGACGATTTCATCAAAGGGTACGCCGTTTTTGACAAATATTCCTGATTGCCTGTAAACTGATAATGTTCCCACAAATGCTGACAAAGCCAGGCTCCCCCCATTGGCCAGTTAGCCCAGGAAGGACTTCCGCTCACCGGATTTGATGTTGCCCAAATATCTGAGTTGTGATGCACCACCCAACCTTTGGCGTTGTAAAAGTTTTTAGCAGTTTCAGTACCCGTAACCTCCATATGCTTGATGATATCCAGCAGTGGTGTGTGCAGCTCGGAAAGATTCGTAGTTTCTACCATCCAGTAATTCATCTGCGCGTTGATATTGGTAGTAAAATTACTACTCCAAGGAGGCCTCACCTCATGATTCCAGATACCTTGCAAGTTGGCAGGAACACCTTTTTCGCGTGAACTGGAAATGAGCAGATAACGTCCAAACTGAAAATAAAGAGATTCCAAAGCCGGATCTTTTCCACCATCTGTGTAATTTTTCAAACGTTCATCCATAGGCAGATCAACCTTTGGATTTCCATTGAGCACTAAATTAACACGGTTGAAATATTGATGATAATCCGAGAAGTGATTGCTTTTTATTGTATCATACGTTTTTGAAAGTACGGGTTTAAGATAATTTTCAACCAGTTCCACCTCGTTCTTTCCGTCTTTGTCCGGACATTTATCAAAACCGTTAAAACTCGTTGCGGCTGAAAGTAAAAGTACTACCTCACTTGCATCACTGATATGCAATCCGGCACTGTCGGCTTTCACTTTCCCATCTGATTCTTTCACCTTAACCCTAAGTTCAAACCGCATACCCCTGCATCTGCCGGGATCGTTATAAATTACCGGAATCTCCATAGATTCTTTATAATTCGGGTCGGTATGCGAAGGCGCCTGCCCTTTCATAGCGATCTGATCCTGAGCGATAACCACATGATTATAAACCAGCTGACTTTGTGTGGATGCTGTAAAATTAAGCGCACCTTTTTTGTTTGCTTTCAATTTGATGACCATAATCTGATCAGGAGCAGAAATGAAAATTTCCCGGCTGTATTCAACGCCATCCACCGTAAATTTTGTCAATGATAATGCATTGGAAATATCCAGCTCTCTCCGGTAGTCCGTTGCATTTGATGTGAAATTTTGTTTGATCATAAGATCTCCCAATGGTTCATAAGACTCTGTAAACAAACCTTGCATCTTTTTTGTCAGCGTTTCGGCGAGTTTAAAATCCTCATTAGCCAGGGCCTTTCTGATCTGAGGCAGATATTTAACTGCTCCCGGATTGGGATTTGGATTGACCGGCCCTCCAGACCAAAGCGACTCTTCATTTAATTGAATTAATTCTTCATTGACTCTGCCAAAGACCATGGCGCCAATTCTTCCATTTCCGACCGGCAAAGCCTCATTCCAGTTACGTGCCGGCTGTTTATACCAAAGTTTAAGATCCTGCTGGGCAAACAACGGGGAAGAAAAAAGCAATAATAAAATGCTGATTGTATATCTCAATTTCATGATAAAAAAATAAATTTATTCCGAATACAAGGCTGGGGTTATTATGATCTACTTTATCAAAAGAGTAAGACAACACCGCTTACCGTTATTTAAACCTTCAAAAATAGTTTATTTCGATACAGGAAATATAGAAATATCAACTCAATAACAACTACTGAAACTGCTTTTAATAAAATATGAAATGGCTCGGCGGTCAGGTTTATTAATCCGCCAAAAATAAAGTCAGCTGTGTATCCAAAATTCACGACACCTTCAACGGCCATGTAAATTACGATGGAATTCATCCCAATCAGTAGAAATGGGAAGGTCCATTTTTTCCAGCCCATTACGTCAATAATAAGATAAAATAAAGCGAAAAAGGCAATACTGTATCCACCAACGAACAATACGAATGAACTGCTCCACAATCTCTTATTGATTGGAAAAACACAATCCCAGGCAAGACCCAGCAAGATGAACAGGGCGGCTGCGAGAAGTAAGAAATATACACTTTTCAGAGAATCGTACCGCTTTTCTTTTATAAAAGTACCTGTAAAAATCCCAAGCAAACCTGTTGCCACGGCCGGAATTGTTGACAAAATGCCCTCAGGATCATGCACTTTACTATGCAGTCGTCCCGGCAAAAAAAGTCTGTCAATGTAAGATTCCAAAGAGCCCTCCATGGTCAGGTTTCCTGAACCAAAACCCGGGACAGGTATCAATACCATCGCAAGCCAGTATCCAATCAGAATAAGACAAAACCAGATGATCTGCTTTTTCAAATTACAATTTAAATAAATCAATCCGGCAAAAAACCAGGCAATCCCTATCCTTCCTAACACGCTGGCAAATCGTGTATTTTCATATCCATTAAATTTGAAAAGCCCGTTCACCACCAATCCCAGAAAAACAAGAATGGCCATTCTTCTTACCATATCAATATAAACCTTCCTTTTTACTGACACCGGCAGTTCGAAAGTGCTTTTCACATTGGCGGCGATCAATTTTTTCCCAAAAGAAAAAGGCAAGGAAACACCTGATATAAAAAGAAAAAGTGGAAAAATCATGTCATAAAAAGTACAGCCATTCCAGACAGTATGGTGCATTTGTGCTGAAATCCAGTTTAAAACGGGCCAGTCAGTCAATTTCGCAAGTGCGTGAATGATATGTTCCCCGCCAATGATCCAGAACATATCAAAACCCCGTAATACATCAAGGGAAATCAAACGTTGAGATTCGTGATTTTTATTTTGCAGCGCGTCCATATTATCAATTTTGCTTATAATCTGCTTTCATTTGCCTATCATATTTTACATGAAGTTTTAATGCAGTTTTTATGCTATTCCCATTTTCTACGACTGGAAAATCCTTCCGCTCATTCACCCAGCTCCACTCCCATTTTGAAATATTTTTTTCAAATAATTTGAAGTCCGGAACAGATCCGTTTGTTAACGAAGCGTTGAGCAAAACAAAGAATTTCTGCCAGCGTACTTTGTAAAAATCGTTAAGCAGGCCACTCCACTGACGGTTTGAATATTCATGTAAGGGGCTTTCGGCATCTCCCCAGAGTGTGATTAAATCTCTTGCATTTTTTTCATATAAAGCTTTTTCATCTGCATTTGAACCCCATTCGCGTGCGTCGGCGATCCATGGACCCAATAAAAAATCCTTTCGGGTGGCCAGCAATAAATCCATATCATTAATCAACGTTACAAATTCTTCGCTATGTTTCTGAAAAGCCTTTTTATCGCCGCTTCTAAATGCAGTTACCCATTTTTGCTGAATTACCAGGGCATAATTCGCAAGTACTTGTCTTGTGACGTCCGTTAAATCATATTGAAAACCATCAGAATCCTGACCATTTTTTGCCGATTCGATAAATAGATCCCAGGCTGGCAAAAGATCCTGAGGATCATAATTTAATTTTGTCCTGGTCCAGACCGTTGTAGAATCCAGCGTTGGCCTTCCCGTCACAATGGACTCAGCTCCATCACGTATTTCCTTACCATTATAAACAGTCTTTCTCAGGATTTGCCAGGCTTTGATCAGATTTATATCTTCTTTTCCATACCGGTTCCGCGTGTATTTTTCAAGCCAGTTATCAAGCTGAATTGTTTCTGTCTGCCAGGTATGCTCCATCATCAGTTCATAAATTACCGGATTTTGCTCGATGGCTTCCATCGTGAGCCCAATTCCTTCCAATCGTTTTTTATTTGGGTCTTTCCAGGCTTCTGCCGGACCGCTGGCAACGCCGTCCATCCGGCCGAAAAGATTAACATTTCCGCCAAAATTATTAAGCATATTCCATATCCAGGGTTTTCCATAAAATCCATCCGTCCGTTTCCAGACGGGTTCAATTTCCGCTGCCAGATCTAACAGAATCATTTTATCATCAGGGACTGCTTTAAGCAAAGCTTCAATTTGCGGTGCTTTCCAAAATTTTTTGTCACTATAAAAAAGCCACCCCTGCATCACCCAAATGGCTTCCGGATCGGCCTGTCTCATTCCGTCATAGATCCGCTCACTGAGTTTTGAGAGAAATTCAGGATTATCTGTGGGTGGTTCATTTTCATTAAAAGTATCTGCGGAATAAAGGTGATCCGTACCATACAAGTCTGTCTGTTTGGCTAAAAACTTCTTTCCTATTTCAGCAAAAAGCGGATCCTGCGAATCCAGAATATAGGTATCACCAAAACCATTTGTCCAGTTGGTCGACTTTAAAATGGCTTTCGGGAATTTCTTTTTAAAAGCGGCCGGAACATGGCCGGTAAATGCAGGCAGAACCGTTTTCATCCCCAACTCCCTTTCACGTTTTACGATCTGCTGCTGTAAAGTTTTATGACTTTCCATCCATTTATGTGGCAACGGACCTCCCCAACCATCCAGATTGCCCATCCAAAACCATCCAAAATACGCGGGACCACTGAAAAAATCCTTTAAGTCATCGGGACTAAAACCCATCTCTTTATAAACTTCCAGCCAGGTATATTCTTCACCCGTAATGGCAAGCGGCATATTAATTCCATGCAGCGCCATCCAGTCAATTTCCTTTTGCCATCTGTCCCAATCCCACCAGCTCATACTATAATTGAAGGTGCAGTAGTTGAGATAATAACGGTAATTGTAAACGGTCGCTTTTCTGATTTTAGAAGGCAAAACCGGAAGTTTTTCCGGCAGATTAAGATTTGTTCCGTTCCAGGTTATCTGGCAGTGTGCATATTCGGTAAGGTAATGATACAAGGCAGATGCGACCGCCACACCACTGGTTCCGCGCAGCATTATTTTATTGTTTTTACTTTCTATTTCAAATTCGTCTTTTCCTGAATTACTGGTCAACTCTTCCACGTCAAAATTGGAAGCGTGAGAAGGAATCACTCTGCCGATCAGTGCTTTTCCGGTTTTTGAAATTCCCTGTGCACGGGACGAAAATGGATAAATTAATAGTAGAATCAGAAAGCAAAACAAGGCTATACCCTTCATAGCGTGAAGAGAGAAACAACCTTCTCGGATGATTTTCATTTTTAATATTTGATGAAATAAAGTGACACTGAGATTGAATCTGAACAAAAGAAGAATTCCAAATGTCTATAGAACAGAGCCAAAGGAAATTTTCTCCGTATCCTGTCACGGATACGGAGAGATAAATCAATCAATAACCCGGATTTTGAACCAAAGCCGGATTAAGTAAAAGTGCAGAATTTGGTATTGGAAAAATGCGTTTTGTAATATCAGCATTGGTTTTATAACCCCATTTATTTTCAAATTTCCCAAAACGGATCATATCATTTCTGTGCCACATTTCAGAAGCAAACTCACGAATTCTCTCGCCGTAAATAGCTTCCAGATCAACTGTTGTCAAAGCGGCGGCTGATCTTGCCGTACGCACAGAATTCACCAGAGATAAAGCTGTTGCACCGGAAGTTGCTGCACCGCCGCGCTGAATTGCTTCTGCTTTCATCAAAAGTGCATCAGCATAACGGAAAATCGGTACATCATTATTTTGGTTTCTGTTCAAAGAAGTGGCATCAGGATGGAACTTTATATTCCTGTAACCCATGTTCCAGGCCAACTCATCATTACCGACATCAAAAGAGGCAACATCCTGTCTTAAAGTCACTTCCGGTGTAATATTGATTTGATAAGTGTAAGGTGCAGCAGGATCCGAACCGGCGTAAAACTGGTCATATCCTTTTTTGGTTGTGGTAACTGTAACGGGAGTTCCGTCATCGTAAAATTGTAAACCTGTCAGCCATTCCTTATTTCTGATATCATTGGCATCGTTGAAATATTTGTAAAATTCAGGCAATGTACTAACCGCTGCGTCAGGCGTAAAAGGCATTTTAAATTTGGCGACCATACCTCTTGGCACATCATAACGTGAATGAAGGTTGGTGGCTCTGAAAGGAAAACTGTTCGTAGCTGTGGCATCAAAAGGAACCGCAAAAAGGAATTCTTTCATCTGCGGACCGTTGTTCGGATAAAACATTTGCAGGTATGAAGCAGCGGGTTCCAGCGAAAATTTACCAGAATTGATTATGGCATCGCAAGCCGCGATACAATCTGCATTACGTGCGGTTCCGGTGTAAACTTCTGCATTCAGATACATTTTGGCTAGCAAAGCATGGGCAAGATACTTAGTCGGACGACCGTAAGTCGAAGCATCCACGACATCGCTCAAATCCGGAAGCGCTGCCTTTATTTCTGTTTCCAGGAAAGCAAAAACCTCGGCACGCTTTGCATTTGGGTGCGCGCTGTAATCTCCGTAAGTAGTAATAATTGGAACATTTCCGAAGCTATCCATCATCCAGAAATATGCCAGTGCACGTACCATTTTCAGTTCAGCCAATGTCTGGCTTTTAGAAGTTCCGGTCGGCATATTGGTTTCCAGAATGGAAAGTGACTGGTTTACCGTTCCGATGATCGTGCTCAACCAGGTCCAGTTTCCAGTCACCGTACTGTGGTCCTTTGTCCAGGTATGCAGGTGCAAATCTTTAAATTCTGCACCATTATACCAGTTTCCGCCTTTTGCCGGGAAAATCGCCTCGTCAGTACTTAATGTTTGCAGGTGAAAAAATTCAACTGAAATATTTCCACGCAGTGCAACATATGCCGGCCCGGCTGCGCTGATAAACTGGGCCTCATCCGTTGGAAAAACATCAGGCGTAAGTTCCGATGTTACCGGCACGTTGAGATCATGACAGGAAACCATCGTCCCAAGTAACGCCGCTGATAGAATTAATTTTATATATGACTTGCTCATGATATCTAGGTTTTAAAAATCAGAATGATACATTCACTCCCAAAAGGAAAGTTCTTGTTTTAGGATAGAAGTTGTTGGAATCAACACCCGGCGCAAGTCCTCCCTGATTAATTTCCGGATCAACACCATTATATTTTGTGATGACAAACAGGTTGTTAACCGAAGTATAGACACGAAGATTTTTGATGCTCGAACCCAGGTTTTTGAAATTATATCCCAACGTTGCATTATCAAATCGCAGGTAACTGCCATTTTCCACAAACCTTGAAGAATACTGATACGAGTTGTAATCAGCCATGGATTCTCCTCCTGCATCCACCAGAATGTTGGTATACTGTGCCGTATTTGGTCTGAAAAGATCGGCTCTTGTTGCGTTGAAAATCTTGTTTCCGAAAGCGCCGCGCAAGAAAATATTCAGATCAAAATTTCGGTAACGAAAGCTGTTTGACCAACCTGCCAAAAGTTTAGGCTGTGCATTTCCAATGTATTTGTAATCCACTCCAATGGAAGGCGTGGTGGTCAGCTGACCATCCCCACCAACAAATTGCGAAACACCGTCCGCATTTTTACCAGCATATTGAAGAGAGAAAAATTGCCCCAGCGGTTTTCCTGCTTTCAGAATTTCAAGCGAATGACTTGATTGTCCCAAACCTTCCGGATAAGCTAAAAGTACCGAGTCGCCACCTGCGAAAAGCGGGTTAGCCAGACTGGTTACGGTGTTTTTATTATGCGCAAGATTAATTCCGGTTGTCCAGTGGAAAGGACCTTTATCAAAAACGACTGCGTTCAGACTTAGCTCAACGCCTTTGTTATTAATACTTCCGCCGTTCGTAGTGATTTTGCCAGTTGGTACCAGAATCGGATCCACGCTGTATGAATAAATCATACCGGTTGTATTCTTATTATACAGTTCCAAAGTACCACTCAATCTTCCGCCCAAAACCGCAAAGTCAACGCCTATGTTACTCGTTGCTGTTTTTTCCCATTTCAAATCCGGGTTTGCGGCTTGTGTCGGTCCTAGTGCCGCCGTAAGTGTTCCGTTGTAATAATAGGTACCCAAACTTCCTGACAAAAACTGTGTTGTATAGGCTCCAAATCCGGTTGCATTCCCAGTTACCCCATAACTTCCACGTAATTTAAGTTCGGTGAAAAGTTTTTGTCCGGCCATAAATCCTTCTTCTGTAATTCTCCACGCAGCGCCAACAGAAGGAAAATATCCCCACTGGTTATTCTTTCCAAAAACAGAACTACCATCTCTTCTGACAGATCCCTGCAAAAGATACTTGTTTTTGAAATTGTAGTTAAATCTGGCGAAATCAGAAATCAAACGCGTTTGCTGATATATTCCATCCGCTCCAAAACCGATCTGAAAACCGGAAACTCCATATGGATTACTCAGTGCAAGGTTGTTATAGGAAATGTTATCTACCGGCAGATTGCTGGTTGTTACCTGAAAACCTTCACCGATGATATAATCCTGCCACGAATAACCGGCAACAACATTTAAAGAATGGTCACCAAATTCCTTATTCCAGGTCAGGAATGTTTCAAGGATTTTGCTTGAATTGCGGTATGAACTTCTGTTCGCCTGCCCATTTGCACCAAAAGATTGCTGCGTATGATATCCCAAACCAGGTTCCGGATTGTCATACATGTTGTTGTAGTGATCTGTAAAATATTTGTTGAAATAAGTACCGCCAAGCGAAGTTGTGTTCAAATAAGAAAGATTCAAATTGTACATCAACCCGAATGGTAATTTCACTTCGGTAGTAAAACTTCCTGTCAAATTATTTGTTTTAGTACTGTTCTGGCTGTTTTTGATCATCGAAACCGGGTTGTAATAATCCGTATGATCCTGATTTTCAAAATAACTGCCATCTGCATTTTTAATTGGAGAAACGGGCAGGTAAGAAACTGATTGAAGCAGAACCGTATTCCTGAAAGGAACGTCGTTTGCAGTACTGTTTGAGTTTGTCACTGTTAAACCAAACTTCAATTTATCTTTAAAGGCATATTGCTGCAGGGATAAACGTCCGATGAAACGTTTCAAAGAACTGTTCAGCAAAATACCTTCTTTGTTTACGTAGTTCAAACTTGCGCTATAAGTACTATGCTCAGTTCCTCCGCTGAAAGAAAGGTTATGATTGGTTGAAACCGCTGTTTTTTTCTGTACCGCAGACTGCCAGTCTGTATCAGCACCCAGATCATCCTTTGGCGAAAGTCCTACATTATTTTTTTCAAGAAAAGCACGAAGCTGTGCTCCGCTCATCATATCGAGTTTGTTCGAAACTTTTTCTATTCCTACATAACCGTTGTAAGAAATTTTCATTTCTCCCTTTTTCCCTTTTTTCGTGGTAACCATAATTACCCCGTTTGCAGCGCGGTTACCATAAATTGCGGTTGCTGCTGCATCCTTCAAAATATCTATCGAAGCGATATCATCAGGCGCAATTGTAGAAATATCAGCACCAGGAATATTGTCAATAACATAAAACGGGCCTTGGGAACTATTGATGGTAGACGCACCGCGAAGCACAACCGCAGCAGGTTTGTTCGGATCACCACTGGCAGTGATATTCAAACCCGGAACCTTGCCCTGCAAAAGCTGGCCAACATCCGTAATGGCTCCCCTGTTCATTTCCTCCGCTTTCACAGTAGTTACCGCACTGGTCAATGTTTTACGGGATTGTGTCCCGTAACCAATTACTGCAACCTCACCCAGGGTAGTATTGCTTTCGGTCATGGAAACCGAAATATTACTCTGTTTCCCTACCTGAACTTCTTTTGTATTAAAGCCGATGTAGGAAAAGACCAGCACATCCGTATCGGTAGCGTTCACTGTAAAATTACCATCAGTATCAGTCGTTGTACCCAATTTGCTGGCTTTTACAACGACCGTTACCCCGATCAGTGGTTTCCCGTCAGAGCCAAGAACCTGGCCTTTAATTACTTCCAGAATCTGTTTCACCGGCTCTACAACCTTCAATATTTTTTTAGGTTGTAAAACAACGGTCTGATCAACAATTGAATACTCAAACGGCTGATTTTTCAGACACTTTGCCAATGCATCTTCCAGACTGTAATCTTTTATCGAAAGCGTAACCTTTTCGGACTTTTGCATCAGCTCGGTTTTGTACCAAAAAGAGTAGCCACTTTGCTTTTCAATATTTTTAAGCACTTTTTCCAAAGAAGCATTTTGTGCTACAAGCGTAATTTTCTGGGCGGAGCTGCTCGCGCTTACCTGCAAACAAAAAGCCAGCGAAAAAATGAAGATCAGTTTCATAACCAAAATAGTTCTGGTTGGAAGGAAGCGGGTATACCTGTTGCCTATATACGACGGTCCCCGCCTCTTTTGGATAAAAGAGTTGTGATTCATACTTTTGTTTTGGGTTGGTACTAAACGGTTTGAGATAATTGTTAAATGATGTCAGCTCATTGAAGAAGCGGGAGCGGTTGCAACGTTCCCGTTCTTTTTTTGCTTTAAGAAAGCCTGAGAGCCAACACCTGTTCTAATTAATGGCAGAGGTGTTTATTTTGTCATAAGCTATCCGGGTTATGGTGTCACAATGATTGATTTTTCTTCAATTCTGAATTTTACGCCGCTGAGTGATAATATTTTCAAAACCTTCGACACGTTTGCATTTCGGGGCAGCCGCCCGGTAAAATGTTCCCGGCTCAGATTTCCCTCATACCTGATATCCACATCATACCAGCGGGAAACCTGCCGCATGATACTTTCAAGATTATCATCATCAAACTGGAAATAACCGGATTTCCAGGCCATTTCCTTATCCATATCCACATCGTCCAAAACCCTGATATTTTCGGCTGAACTTGTGATACGCGCCTGCTGACCGGGCGTCAGCATTGCTGATTTACCTGCTTTACTAACTTTTACAGATCCTTCCAAAAGTGTGGTTTTCATCACTTTTTCATCCGCATAAGCCATGACGTTGAAATGCGTTCCGAGAACGGCGATTTCTGTATCATTGACTTTTACAATGAATGGCATTCCGGTATTATGCGCCACCTCGAAATAAACTTCCCCTGTAATTTCCACCCGGCGTTCTTTGCCTATGAATGCAGTTGGAAATTTCAAGCTCGAAGCTGCATTAAGCCAGACTTTGGAACCGTCGGGTAAAACAATATGATACTGGCCGCCTTTCGGCGTTGATACGGTATTGTAAACCACAGTCCCTGCATCCTTGTTGTTTGATTTATAAATTAATTCACCCCTTCCTGATTTTGTAATGTCTGTGTTTCCTTCACTTGCCAGATTTCCATTTCCTGCGCTGTCCAGAATAATATTAGATCCGTCACCCAGGGTCAGGATCGCCCTGTTTCCACCGGGAGGAAGATCTGCAACAAGTGCAGAAGGATTTTCTTTCACAGCCATTTTGATTGTCCCCTTCGAACCCGACCACCAGTATACACCAATGGCCATTATCAAAACCGCGGCAACAGCAATTTTCGCCCAAAGTTGGAATGAATAAATACCGGCATCTTCATCATTATCATGATACAGTGCTTTTTCTTTTTCAGGGAAAATAGTATTCAGGATCCTGTCCGAAACCTGATCAGGCATTTCTATATGACTATCATAATTGTCCCACGCCTTTTCCAGAACTTCGGCTAACCGGTCATCAGGATTTTCCTTAATCCAGACAGCGAGTTCCTGTTTTTCAGTTTCGCTGCAAGCGTTTCTGAAAAACTTTTCTGTCAGAAAATCAATCCGGTTCAATTGCATAACATTTATACCAATCTCAATAATTACTTATTTAATATTTTGTGATTACTTATTTAGGTCCATCATAAATGAAGACAAAATCAGGTATCACCAAATAAAAGACAATTGGCAGAAACGAAGGGACTAGTCTGAAAAGAAAAATAACTGAAATTATTTTTTGACAGCAATTATGGCGGCTACCATAAGCATGGTATCCGCATGTTTGCGAAGCTGGGTACGAATCGTCGACATTGCCTGAACAATGTGATTTTTTACTGTGTTAGGAGATATTTTCAGCAGATTGGCAATTTCGTCATGGGTCCTGCCCTCTTCTCTGCTGAGATAGTATACTGCTTTTTGTTGTGGAGGAAGTTTTTCCAAAATGTCACCCAGAATTTTTTCCGCCTCTTTTAAGGCAACCATTTCCTGCGTCTCATTATGCCCCACCGGATTTTGATGAAAAAGCTCAGCTAAAATCAGCGTTTCATGCGCCATTCGCTTGAAATGATTGATGACCTGATTCTTTGACATCCTGAAAAGATAGCTTCCAAAATTATCAATACTGCTTAACGATTCATGATCATTCCACAGTTTCATAAACACGTCCTGCACAATATCTTCTGCAAGCATTTCCGATTCGGTAAGCCACAAAACATAAGCATACAACTTGTTTTTATACATATGAAAAAGTGCTGTAAATGCACCCTGATCAGCCTGTGAAGCAAGGACGAGTAATTCCTTTTCGCTATGTAAAGTTTGAATCAGCACGATCGGTTACATATAGTACAAAATCTAACAAAAATCAAAAGAAGCAATATTTTATTCTGTAAACACTACAAACATATCAATTAGTTATCATATAAAGCAAGAATTACAGATTATATAAAATTTTAATTTTTCGAAAAAAAATAGTTTAGGTCATCGGCAGTACCATTTTATATTCAAGCTATTCCATATCTGGAAAATACTCTGGAACGAAATTTATAATGCTTGTTCTGATCGATTGATTCATAACGCAGACATTTGATGGTTGGTAATACAGAAATGCTAACTATCATCAGCAACTGTATTAACAAACCTAAACCATATAACTTCATAGATGAGCGGCCAGCATAAGCCTTTTAGCACAAATAGCGACGTCGAAGCGGAAAGACTGGAAATGGCTCTTGACGCTGCGTCGGTCGGCACCTGGGAACTGGATTTATTTGATAATACAGTGCGCTGGTGCCATCGTACAAAGACTTTATATGGTTTTTCAGGTGATGATATTGTTCCTTATGAACAAGTATTATCGCTCATTCATCCTGATGATAAAAAACGGGTTGAGGAAGATTTGAAACTGGCTCTGGACAGTAGCGTCAGAAAGCCGTACAATATTGAGTTTCGGGTTACTACCGATACAGACAATCAATCAAAATGGCTTCTTTGCAAGGGACTGGCCTATTTTAATGAAAAAGGACAGCCGGAAAGGTTTCTGGGAACTGCACAAAATGTTTCTCAGGATGTGCAAAATCGTCAGTTGTTGCGTGAAAATGAAGAAAAAACAAAAACGCTCCTGAATCATACACCGGATTTGATAACCCGTTGGAATAAAGATTTAAAACTGATTTTTGCCAATACTGCTTTTGAGAAAAAAGGTGGCATTCCCAATGAATTCCTGGTTGGTAAAACCTGTAAGGAAATAAATCAGGCGGATTTTATTCTGGAACCTGCGCATTTAAAAGAAATCTTCGAAACCGGAAAACAGGGGGAATATTACAATACTTACCCCACTGAAAATGGAGAAATATCTGTGCATTTGCGGCTCATTCCTGAACTGAACGAGGATGGCGGGGTTGAAAGTGTTTTGGCCATTGCACGGGATATTACCGATATCAAATCCGGTGAGACACGTTTCCAAACCATGGTTGAACAATCCCCAATGGCCATTGGCTTGTTGCGTGGAAGGGATTTGATTATAGAGATCGGAAACGATAAAATTTTCGAATTGTGGGGAAAGGATAAATCTGTTTTAGGAAAAACGATTCTCGAAGCTTTGCCTGAAATCAAAGACCAGGGTTTTATAGAGTTGCTACATCATGTATATGATACCGGAGAACCGTTTTTTGGGAATAGTATTCTGGCAAAACTTATCAATAACGGCGTAGTCGAAGATAAATATTTTGATTTTGCCTACACTCCATTGCTTGATAAGTCCAATACAATCTCCGGCGTTATCATACTGGCAACAGAAGTTACGGCACAGGTTATTGCAAAAAAAGCAGTTGAATTCAGCGAAGCAAAATTCAGGCTACTCATTGAAGAAGCACCTGTGGCAACCTGCCTTCTGGTAGGTCGTGAGTTTCTTGTTGAAGTGGCAAATGAAGAAATTATTCAATTTTGGGGAAAAGATAAATCTGTCCTTGGTAAAAGGCTGATGGATGCCGTTCCTGAATTGATCGGACAACCTTTTCTGGGAATTCTGGATCAGGTGTATACTACGGGCAAGACGTATGTCGGCAAAAGCGAGCCGGCTCATTTTATGGTGAATGGCAAAATAAATACCTCTTATTTTGATTATACATTCAAGCCACTGCGCAATGCTGCCGGTGAAATCTATGCGATTTTAGACATGGCAGTAGATGTAACCAGCGAGGTGCTGGCAAGACAAGCACTTGAAGATAGCGAATCAAAATTAAGATCGGTTATTGCAGCTGCACCCGCAGGTATGGTCGTTTTCACAGGACGTGACCTGATTGTTGAGATGCCAAACCAGGCCTTTATTGAAATCATTGGAAAGGACGCGGGAATCGCGGGAAAACCACTCCGGGAAGCTATGCCGGAGCTTCAAAATCAGGCATTTCTTAAAATACTGGATGAGGTTTTCACTTCCGGTAAAGTTTTTAAAACCGAAGGTACACAGGTTGATATCCTGAAACGTGGTGTGATGACGCATAATTTGTATGATTTCACATACACGCCAATTTTAGATAAGAATGGAAAAGTTGTTGCTATTCTGGACGTAAGCGTGGATGTCACGGAGTCTGTGAATGCCCGTCGCCAGCTTGAAGAAAGCGAGTTGTTTTCCCGTAGCGTTATAGACAATTCGCCGATCGCAAAATTTGTATTGATCGGCGAGGAAATGAAAATAAGGACCGCCAATGATGTGATGCTTGAAATCGTTGGCAAAGATAAATCCATTCGGGGGAAAGTTCTGTTGGACGCTATTCCGGAACTTGCCCATACACCGATCATGGAGCGACTGCAACACGTTTACCAAACCGGGGAAGTGTTCCACAATCCTGAGGAAAAAATAGAATTTATACGATTTGGAAAACCATATTCAGGCTATTATAACCACATATACAAACCACTTTCGGATGCCAATGGCGTTCGGTATGGCATTATTGTGACGTTTATAGAAATTACCGAACAGGTAGTCGCCAGACAAAAAGCAATAGAAGCTGAAGAAAGTTTACGGGATGCAGTTGAGTTAGCCGAGCTTGGCACCTGGATATTGAATCCTGCCAGCGGGACTGTAACGCATTCGGAACGTATGAGAAAATGGTTCGGATTTGAAAAGGAAAATCTGAGTCTGGAAGAAGCGATGAGTGTTATGGATGAAACTGACAGACTCAGAGTTCAGGAAAGTGTAGACAGGGCTTTGGCGGATAATTCAAATGGCTATTTTGCAGAAGAGTATGTGGTGACTAGCCATAACACCGGCCAGCGCAGAATATTACAGGCACGCGGAAGGGCATTTTTTAATCAGGAAGGAAAAGCATATCTGATGCGAGGAACCGCTCAGGACGTCACTGAGCAAAGATTACTTCAGTTAGGTCTTGAACAGCAGGTTCAGGAACGTACTGAGGAACTTGAAGTCAGCAATGAAGAACTTGCCGCGATCAATGAAGAATATATGGCAACGAATGAAGAACTGGCAGAATCGAATTATCTGCTCACACAATCTAACCAGAATTTGCAGCAGTTTGCCTACATTGCTTCGCACGATTTACAGGAACCGCTACGGAAAATCCAGTCGTTTGGAAATTTACTAAGCAACCGGTATGCCAAAGAGCTTGGTGAGGGAACCCACCTGGTTGAACGTATGCAAACTGCCGCAAACCGGATGTCCGTATTGATTCAGGATCTGCTGACATTTTCCAGAATTTCCACCAAACAGGATAATATCGAAACGGTTTCGCTGTCCAGGGTTATTGATACCGTGCTTTCTGATCTGGAATTAAAAATTCAGGAAACTGGTGCAACAATCAATGTCAGCCAACTTCCTTTGATTTTAGGAGATGAATCACAACTGGGACAACTTTTCCAGAACCTTATCAGTAATGCACTGAAATTCAGGCTTCCCAATGTGGCTCCGATCATTGAAATTACCGCAGACAGCATTTATTCCTACCAGTTGCCAGCCCATGTAAAACCTGCCAAAGCAGCTGCCAGTTATTATCGTATCAAGGTCTCGGACAATGGTATTGGCTTTGACCAGAAATATGCCGACAGGATTTTTCAGGTTTTCCAGCGTCTTCACGGACGAAGTGAATTTGCAGGAACCGGTATTGGTCTGGCTATTTGCGAAAAAGTTGCTTCCAACCACGGCGGTGCCATTGCAGCTACAAGTCAGCCTGGAAATGGCGCGGTTTTTACTATTTATTTACCTGAACAGGTATGATCATTTAATTAAATTGATGAGCTCATCCAGCAGCGGAATCTGGCGCTCGTTGATCTTTAATTTTGCTTCATCTATTGTAAACCATTGTCCACGGTCGTTTTCAGGAAACGTTTTCATTTTTCCGGAATTGGGCGGCCATATCATTTCAAAAGTATTGCTTACTATATTTTCTGCATCAATATCCCCTTCTACTGCCCAGGCTTGCACTACCTTCCCACTTTTTTGGGTGATTGGCTGTAACATCTTAAACTCCCCTTCGATCACATTTCCGGTTTCTTCTTCAAACTCTCTTTTTGCTGCGTCAATCGCTGTTTCAGTATAGTCAAACTCTCCCTTTGGAATCGACCAGGCACCAAGATCTTTTTTCACAAAAAACGGTCCGCCGGGATGCACAAGGAAAACTTCCAACTCCGGTTTTATTCTGTATAACAAAATTCCTGCGCTTTGTCTGGCCATGCTGACTTGTCTTATAATGATACAATGAAACGAAAAGTAAGATTGATCCTCCCGTTATTTAATTTTTTCGACTTAGGTACCCGGTGTTCCCAATGATGTTGCAGATCTCCCTTCATAATCAGCAAAGAACCATTTTCAAGGCTCAGTCCATACTTTCGGCTATGATCTGTTTTATGACGAAATTCAAACTGCCGCGCCTGCCCGAGGCTCAGTGAAGCAATGTGGGGATTAATACCCAGTTCATTTTCGTTGTCCCTGTGCCAGGCAACGGAGTCATTTCCATCCCGGTAAAAATTCAGCAGCACACTATTAAAGCTCAGTCCGGTTGTTGCCTGAATCTTTTCTTTCAATGCATATAACTCCGAAGTCCAGGGGACCGGGTCAAATTTTGTCCCTGAAAACTGGTAAGATTTATTTGAATCCCCATACCAGGCTGTCAACCGCGGTGTGGCGACTTCTTTTCCATACATCTGAATGACCTGCTGCCGCCATGAAACTTCCTTAATAAGCTGATCCATAAGTAAAATACTTTGTTGAGAATCTAAAAATCCGGGAAAATATTCCAGTAAATTTTCAGGAAAACTCAGACTTTCGTTCGCATCAAAGAGACTTAATTGCTGCATAATCATTCCCTTATTATCAGTTGTTTGGATATTATTGATAAAGTCATTCCATTTCAAAACTCAGGCATATTTTTTGTCTGAATTATTGATATGCTTTCTTAAAAACAAAGTTTTCACGCAAAAGTTACCCGTCCCTTGCAGCAAAATTCAAAGTTTGACAACGGCTTTGTGATACGGTCAGAATAAAATCCGAATCTTTAAATATACATACCATGACATTAGTTAAGTATAAAGAAAAGAGAGCGTTCAACAAAACGCCGGAGCCTGAGGGAGGCAAATCGAAAACTGCTTCCCTCCGTTTCGTCATACAGAAACACGCAGCTTCACGTCTTCATTATGATTTTCGTTTGGAAATGGATGGTGTATTAAAAAGCTGGGCCGTTCCAAAAGGTCCGTCTACGGATCCGTCCGTAAAAAGGCTTGCCATGATGGTGGAGGATCACCCTTATGATTATAAAGATTTTGAAGGAATCATTCCTGACGGAAATTATGGAGCAGGGACGGTGATGGTCTGGGATGAAGGCACTTACGAGCCAATCGAACCTACCAAAGGACGGGAAAATCAGGAAAAAAAATTATTGGAAGAACTCGGATCCGGTTCGTTGAAATTTATCCTTCATGGTAAAAAGCTGGAAGGAGAATTCGCGCTTGTTAAAACCAAAGGTATGGCTGATAATTCGTGGCTGCTGATTAAACACAGGGACGAATTTGCTAATGATGAGGATATTACAGAAATGAACAAGTCGGTGGTTTCGGGAAAAGTCCTGGAAAAAATCGCTGAGACAAGTGACAATATATATGGTTCGGATGAAGAAAAAGAACCTGAAAAAGAGAAGGATTCTAAAAAATCAGTAAAATCTGAATCAAAAACGACAGTTAAAAAAAAACTAAAAAAACAGGTTGACCCGGAAAATACGGAGACACCGGAGGCGGATGCAGACATTGGAAAAATTCTTAAAAAAGGGAAAAAAGCGAAATTTCCGGAATTTTTCACACCCATGCTGGCCACTTTGGTAGACGAACCTTTTGACGATCCTGGTTGGGAATATGAAGTAAAATGGGATGGTTACCGGGCACTGGCTTTCTTAAATAAAGATGTAACTGAACTTCGGTCCAGAAATAACAAATCGTTCAACGACAAATTTTATCCGGTATTGGATGCGGTAAAAAACTGGGGGATTGAGGCTGTTGTGGATGGAGAAATTGTGGTTGTTGACGATAAGGGAATTTCCAATTTTAATTCCCTGCAAAACTGGCGCAGCGAGGCCGACGGACAACTTTTATATTATGTTTTTGACGTACTTTGGCTTGACGGAAAAAATCTGATGGAGCTGACGTTAAAAGAACGCAAGGCAATTTTGCAAACTTTAATTCCGAAGGAAAGTATCATAAAAAGCGGGTTTAGTATGGACGCGCGTGGTACTGAATTCTTTGAAGTGGCCAAAACCATGGGACTGGAAGGCATTATCGCAAAACGCTCGGACAGTGTATATTTCCCCGGCGACCGCTCAAAAAACTGGCTCAAAATCAAAGTACAGAAACGGCAGGAAGTTGTCATTGCCGGTTATACCCGCAATGAAGGAACGTCCAAATTGTTCAGTGCTTTACTTTTGGGAGCTTATCAGGACGGGAAATTGCAGTATGTCGGGAAAGTCGGGACGGGATTTAATAACAAACAGCAGAAAGAAATGCTGGAATTATTCAAGCCGCTGACGACGAAAAAAAGTCCTTTTCAACAAATTCCTGATTATAATAAACCATCACGTTTCCGGCCAAACCCGCCGGATGCCTCGGCAACCTGGCTCGAACCAAAACTTGTTTGTGAAATCAATTTTGCGGAAATTACCGAAGAAGGTGTCTTCCGACATCCCTCATTTGTAGCCATGCGTGAAGATAAAAACCCCAAAGATGTCGTAAGAGAGACAGAAGCTCCAACGGAGGAAATTGTAAAAAATGCTACTGAGAAGGCAGATAAAAAAGAGACCGCATCAATCATTAAGGCTCCGGGGAAATCCGACAGGAAAACTTTGCTAAACCCAACAGAGAAATCGCAGGTCAGAAAAGTGAATGGCAGGGAATTGAAATTCACAAATCTTGACAAAATATTCTGGCCCGAAGAAAAGTATGCTAAAAGAGACATGCTTAATTATTACTATCAGGTTGCGCCATACATACTGCCTTATTTGAAAGACAGGCCGCAATCACTTAACCGTTTTCCAAATGGCATAAGCGGCCCAAGTTTTTATCAAAAAGATGTCACCGGAAAAGTGCCGGACTGGGTGGAAGAATTTCCTTACAAATCAAATGATGATGATCAGGAAAAAAACTACATGTTGTGTAACGATGAAGCCAGTTTGCTGCTGATGGTCAATATGGGGGCCATTGAAATAAATCCATGGAGCAGTACTGTGCAGAAACCTGATAATCCTGACTGGTGTATTCTGGATCTTGATCCCGATAAAACCAATACTTTTGAGCAGGTTATCGAAACAGCCAATGTCATTAAGGATATTCTGGACAACGTTAAAGTCCCGTCATTCTGCAAAACTTCCGGTTCAACAGGAATCCATATTTACATTCCGCTTGGCGCAAAATATGATTATGATCAATCCCAGTTATTTGCAAAATGGGTTGCTTCCAGTGCAAACGAGGCCTTGCCGGGTTTTACCAGCATTGAAAGAATGACCAAAAACCGGAAAGGAAAGTTATATATCGATTATCTGCAAAACCGCCCCGCAGCAACATTAGCCGCCCCCTATTCAATCCGGCCGAAACCTGGTGCCACGGTATCCATGCCGCTGCATTGGACGGAGGTGAAAAAGGGTTTAAAAATGGCGGATTTTACCATAGTAAATGCGCTGGAAAGAATTAAATCAGAGGGTGATATCTTTAAACCTGTACTGGAAAAGGGTATTGATCTGGAAAAGATTTTAGGGTCGTTGTGAGAATAGTTTCACGCAAAGTAAAAAAGACAAGGCAAAGCTCGCGAAGTAAAAATCTTAGCGAGCTTTGCCATTCTTGTCAGCTTTGCGTGAAACACTATACTTCCTGATAAAAAACAATCCACCCAAAATCGTTACAGGCGCAAAAATCAGGATCGCGAGTATTTGTGTCCAATGACTCCCCTCCGATTTGAACATGGAGAAAGCCGCGAAACCAGCCAGAACAAAAGCAAGAATATAACTCAGTTTTATATCTTTTGCTCCCGAAACCAGCTGCGTCACCAAGCCTGCAAGAAATGAAAACACTACTCCATAAACAGCAGTCAGAATCATAAATGATAGCGTTGCATCTGCATGCGGTTTTTGTCCCGATAGACGGAAAAGTGCCAGAGAACTGATCACAAAAACAGCGTAACCTGCAATGATGCTTATAATTTTTCTACCCATGATTATTGTTTTCTATCCTGAAACGTTAAATTTTACTTGCGCAGATTGTATCCATGCGAATCCCTTAGCTTCCAAAAATTCTGCGATTTAAAGGTATTTTTTTACCTTTGCACAAGTAACACAAAACACATTCTTAAATGTAATATATAATTTCTTTCAGAAAAATAAACGGCAACCTATGAAGGCTGCTGTGATTATTCATTTTCAAAAGAAAGAAATTATGCTTTTTCTTAGTGATGTTACTTATGCACATCCCAACCGGGATGTCCTGTTTGTTGATATAAATCTGATCATTAATAAACACGAAAAAATAGCGCTGATCGGTAATAATGGTTCGGGCAAATCTTCCCTTTTAAAAATTTTAACAGGTGATCTTACTATATTATCGGGCCAGGTAAAAACGGATTCGAAGCCTTATTATGTTCCGCAGATTTTTGGACAATTCAATCATTATACCATTGCCCGGGCACTGGGGGTGGATATTAAATTAAGTGCGTTACAGAATATCCTTAACGGCCAGGTAACCGAAGAAAATCTGTTAAAGCTGAATGACGATTGGGCGATCGAAGAACGCTGCAAAGAGGCGCTTATGCACTGGAACCTGCAATCCCTGGATCTGAATCAACCAATGGATTCGCTTAGCGGCGGACAAAAGACAAAGGTTTTCCTGGCTGGTATCATGATCCATATGCCGGAAATCGTTTTGCTCGACGAACCCAGTAATCATCTGGATATCATGAGCAGGGAAATTCTATATCAATACATCCGGTCTGCGACCAACACTTTGATAGTCGTGAGCCACGACCGGACATTACTGAATTTGCTTCCAAAAGTTTTCGAACTCGGCAAACAGGGAATAAACGTTTATGGCGGCAATTATGATTTCTATGCCGGACAAAAGCAAATTGAATCCGAGGCTTTAAATCAGGATATCCGTAACAGGGAAAAAGCATTTCGAAAGGCAAGGGAAGTGGAACGCGAATCAATTGAACGTCAGCAAAAACTGGATGCACGGGGCAAGAAAAAGCAGGAAAAAGCCGGGCTTCCAAAAATTTCTATGAATACCCTTAAAAATAACGCCGAAAAAAGTACTGCACGAATCCGGGATGTGCACACAGAAAAGGTCGGTTCCATTGCGCAGGATCTAAGCCAGCTCCGGAGAGAATTGTCCGATACAGACAAAATGAAAGTTGATCTGGATAATTCCGCACTCCACAGCGGGAAAATACTTATCGATGCGACAAATATGAATTATGGATATTCCACGGATTTACTCTGGGATAATAATTTAACTTTTCAAATTACCAGCGGTGAACGGATTGTGATCTCAGGCTCAAACGGCTCGGGAAAAACAACACTGATCAAACTGATCCTGGCAGAACTTGAACCCCAAACTGGTATCATCGAAAGAGCAGATTTCAGATCAGTTTATATTGACCAGGATTATTCAATCATCAATAACGATCTTTCCGTTTACAAACAGGCTGAAATGTTTAATGCAGGAGTTTTGCAGGAGCATGAGATAAAAATCCGGCTCAACCGTTTTTTATTTACAAAAAACTACTGGGACAAACCATGCAGTACGCTCAGCGGCGGGGAGAAAATGCGTCTGATTCTGTGTTCATTAACAATCAGCAACCAGGCACCTGACATGATCATTCTTGACGAACCGACCAATAATCTGGATATCCGGAACATAGAAATATTAACCGCTGCGATCAATCAGTATGAGGGTACACTCCTGATCATTTCACATGACCAGCATTTTTTAAAAGAAATTAATGCTGAGCGCGTGATTTCTTTATAACAAAAAAACTATTCAGACAGTCCTATATAAAGATGGAAATTCAAGATTAGTATTTAAAAGCCGGTGACGAAAAACATTGTTTCTATATGCACAAAACATACAGTATCCGTTTTCATCACCGGCTTTTTAATTGTTACTTATCACAAGGAAAAATCAAATGGAAACTCGTAACATCCGTTTGTGTTACTTTCAGGTTAATACCAATCAATGCTGCAATTTCTTTCACAATCAACAAACCCAGACTTGTCCTGGGTGCAGGCGGGCTTGACAAATCCTGTCTGACAGGCAAATGCACGTTTTTCTTTTCCGTTGAATTGATCATTTCCTGCATCGCCATCGGAACACCTAATGTCGAATTGGAGATCACAAGTTCCTTTTCATTTTCAGCATTGGCATTAAAATATACTCTGATCACACCATCACGCGTAAACTTGGCTGCATTGTCGATCAGGTTATGGATCATGATCCCGAGCATCTGGTAATCACAAAAGACCTCGGTACCAACGGGAATTTCATTTGAAAATTCTGTACCGTTTTCAAGAATCATGTTTTTAAAGATCCCGAACTTCCGGTCCACAAGCTCGCGCAAATTTATAGCTTCAAAATGCAGACTGTTTTCATAAACATGGGCCTTGATATAATCCATCAATCCACCCAGCAGATTGCTCATACTTCGGGAGGAATCCGATATCATTTCGCCCAGCATCGCCACATCCTGATATTGCCCTTTTTGTATCATTTTTGGAATATTCCCGGAGGTAAGTGCAAGAAAATTCAAAGGTGACTGTATATCATGCGACATGGATGTAAGCAATCTGGAAAGCATGTGCACCTGCTGCGACATTTCATTTTTTGATTCTTCCAGATCTGTCATTGTTTTGTTGAGTCTTTCCGTACGCCTGGCCACCACCTCTTCCAGTCTTGCATTTTCAAACTTTACTTTTTTCAGCTTCCACAAATTGTAAAAATAAACGACAGCAAGCAGCAGTAACATGGTCAATACCATTGCCCACCAGGTTTGATACCACAAAAGAGGCACAACAAAATAAATCTTTTTGATCGTGTAGTTATTTACTCCAAAGCCATTCAGCTTCCTGACAATCAGAGTATAATTTCCGGAACTTAGGCTCGAAAACTCTAAACTGTTATGTTCATTTCTAATAGGAATCCAGTCTTCCGCCCCGGGAACAAGCCCATCTTTCACCAGCGCATAAGACATTCTCATATTGTAGGGATTTCCAAAATAAGCGGAAGTAAAATAAAGTTTTACCTGGGTAGGGTTTAAAGGAAAGTAAAGACTGTCATTTGAGATCACCAGATTCCGGCGGTTTTCTTCTGCCCTGTCTAAAACAATGGCTCCGTCTGTTTGATTGTTCCGTATCCTTTCGGGTTTAAACCATACCAGTCCGTTCAGAGAAGGCAGGGAAATATATCCATTTTCCAGCCTGGCAAAACCCGGCCCACAGGATCCGTTAAATTCGTTTGTCAGAAAACCTTCCTCCTTCGAATGATATTCATAATATAGTTCGTCAACATTTAATCGGTTTGACGTTTTAACGCCGTGTTTTTCATTTTCGCTACACTGCGCATAAGTCAGCAAATCTGTCCTGGATATCTGAAAAAGACCCTTATTCGTTGGAATCCAAAAATAATCTCTTTCGGGAACGATACCATGAGGACTGGCCAGATACCGGTTGGCATCCAGCGGAAAACTGATCAGACAGCCATCCGGTTTTATCAGCATCATACCTTTGTCCAGGGCAGTAAGCCATATGTTTTTATCTTTGTCCCTGAAAATTGCCTTGAAATGTATTTTTTCCGTACCTGGCACCAAGTGGTATTTTTTGGTACGGACTTCTATATCATACAAGCCATCTATGGTTCCTACCAGCAAGTGATTGTCATTTAAGAATATGACGCTTGTACCTCCAAAAGGACCTTTTATAAAAAGTTCAGGAACTTTTACAGCGTCTTTATAAAATAACCCTTCCCCTGCCGCCCCGATCCACAGCCCTCCTTTTTCATCCTGGTGCATGGTTTCAACATTGTATTTAAAAGCCCATGACTGCGTTTTATAAGGATTTTCCAATCCGACATTTAGCAATACATTACCGTTTTTGGTCCAATAAGATTTACTTTGGGCGTCCTTCACGATCAATAACTTATCACGGTCATTAACCTTACGCAGTGGAGCAAAATACGTGTCAGTAACTTTTCCTGACAACGGATCATAACCCACAATCCTGCCATCGGCTGTAATCACCGAATTCCTGGTATACGGAACCTGACCATAAAATATGTTATCACGAATGTCACCTTTAATACTTACCGTCCTGAACTGATGGGGTGTAAGAATGAAAAGTCCTTCCGTGGCACTTCCAAGAAATATTTTTTTAGTGCCATAGTCGTAGTATATTCTTTCAATGCCATTTGATTTTAAGTCAAAGTCCGCAGCCAACAGCCTGGTTTGTAAGGAACCATCCGGCTGAGCTTCGAGTATATAAAGATCATCACCAATGTTCAGGAACGTCTCGTCGGCCACGTTATTCCAGTAAATACTAATCCTCCCCCCGTTTGATTTGTAGAGCGGATGTTCAGTGATAGCTCCCGTTATGACTTTCTTTTCAGTTTCATGTTCCGAAACCAGGGTGATTGAACCTGACTGCTCATCAAAATAATATAACGCCTGCCCCATCACGAAATAACCCCATAGATTATCTCTCTTAAAGGGAAGGCTGTATTTTAACTTCCAGTTTTCAAAGTATTGAATTTGGGTGCTATCGCAAAGGTAAAAATCAGCACTGGTGTTGCCTGCCCGGATGAGATATTGTGGCATAGACACATCCAGCTTATCAAGAAAATTGGGATAACCTGTCGCCTGTAAATAATTTGGAACTTTTTGACCAAACGGTTCCAGCCTTTTCGCTTGATCCCTCGAATAGTTCATATCGAAAACAGCTTTTCCCTTCTCGATACGGACACTCTCTCCGCCCATGAAATAAGCATAACTTATTGCATTCCGGCCTTTGGTATGTTGTCCGTTCTTATCATGCCCCGGGTAATGCCGCAGGGATGGCTGTGTAAATATGGACCGTGTGTTGGAGATACCAAGGTTAAATTTATTAAAGACATAAAACCGGGATCCGTCATACCTGACCAGTCCGTCTTCGGTGCCCATCCAGATAAAACCTTCCGAATCTGCCGAAAGTGTTTTTACACTGTTTTGCGGCAGCCCGTTGTCACCGGAATAATGCTCAACATAATAGTTTTTTTGTGCACTTGCCCGGCCGGGCCAGAGAAAGATAACAAGCAGGGTAAGCAGAACTCTTTTCATAACGCTTTTTTATTAGAGGAGGTTGGTTGGTAACATTTTTGATACGTTTATAGCAGATCGTGAATACAAATCCGTCCTATATTCTACGTAGGATTTGTAGAAAGTCACTATAAAAATAGAATTTTCTCTAACTTTTTAAGATACGTTGAGTTCTGCCGGCCGGTGTTTTCTTTCTTGTACGTTATTGAAATACGAAAAAAAACGGACCGATTGTTTCCTATCGGCTCCGGTGGCTATTTTGGTGATTCGGGCAGGGAGGATTTCCCCTGGAAGATGATTTATTTAAAGATCATTTTCTCCTTCCGCAATATTCAGTTTTACCTGTCCGGTGTTTCCAATAAAAGGTCGTTTTCATTGAAGCTATTGCTGTTTTTTTTACGTAGTACTTTGTGACTAACAGTTCATTACGATCTGAATCTTAAACCAATATTGCCAAAAAATGTCAGACACCAAAATCTCAAAATCCGGAAATTGTACAATATGACATTTCGTGAATATTCCACCGGCAAACCGCCAGGGGCCCTGAACCGATATAGATATCTCAAAAAGGTTAAAAATCAATTTATTACGACGACGAACTATTTAGCATTGTACCAGCAATAGTTCTACTCCATAAGCCTAGAAATATTTCGAAGAATTTATTTAACGGTAAAACGGCAAAGAAGTTTTTACCAGCGAGCGTCCATCATGAGTGTGTAGATTATACTATGGAGTCCATGTAGTAATAGTAGTATGATCAAACGTGAGATTGGGAAAATAACTCCGAGATGATTCTATCCGCCTGAACATCCCGCTCTACAATTTTTTAACTTCTCAACAGATTACTTTGCATTGTTAAAAAACAGCAGCGAAAGACCAATACTTCATCAATAATTTAAATAATACATGAAATTACTTTTTACTTTTAATTACTGCCGGTTGCCACATTATACTTCTGCAACAACGGCCATCTCTTCAAGACTTGCTTTCCACTGTTATGGATCAGGTCAACGACTTATACTGAAAAACAATTTTCAAAAATGTATAATCTGTTGCTGAGAAGCAATTTCCAGGGCTTATATAACCAAAAACACGGTGGAGTGAAAGCGTGATGTCACCAAGTCGACAAACCGCGGGAGATATTTCTACAAAATGGAAAGTTGGCCTCTACAAAGAAAAGCTTTTGTATTTCTCAGATTTGAGGCAGGAATTATTCAAACGACGCTTAGTATAAGTGTCAAAAGAATAAAACCTGCCAGAACAAGCCAGGAACGGATAAAACAAAAAGAAATTGTCTTTGTAAACCAAACCACACATTCCCTATATGAATAGATTTTACGCTCCAAATTCAATAACAACCTGGTTAAAGCTCCTCGGCTTGCTCGTCCTCATGATCCTGGTAAAACTCGCCAGGCCCTGACGAAGATATTCACTACGCACTCAATAGATATAAAAAACAAATCCAGCCCAAACCCAATCCAACATTAACAAAAAAAGATATTGGTTAAGAAGGAAAGCCCAACCGGCTCCCCTCATTAACCCTAAACCATTAATCATTAAATAAGCACTATACACACAACAATCACAAACAACCCCAGAAATTTTCCGCAGCGGAAAATTCCCTGACAGGCCCGTTAATCCTGACCCTCCAACATTAACAATTAACCATTACAATCACACTTTTATTTAATCCTACACTAATCAGTACACACAATGAAAACAAAACAACTATTATCAAAGACACTTTGCACGGCTATGTTTGCAGGTGCTCTATTATTTGGTTCTTCTTCGGTTTTTGCGCAAGTGAAGATTGGAAATAATCCTACGGTTATTAATGCAGGTTCTGCACTCGAAATAGAAAGTGCAACCAAAGCTTTATTAATGCCACGTATTTCTTTGACAAATACAACAACATGGGGTTTGGATGGAACATCAGCCGCTGGTATGCATGTTTTTAATACCAATATGTCAATAACTTCCTCCAATACAACATATCCAACCCTTGTTTCTAAAATTGGTGAGTATTATTGGGACGGCACTGGCTGGGTAGCATTGGCTCCATTAGTTAAGTCTACTTCAATAACTTCCTTTCCACAAACTACCCCAGGTGTTGTTGTAAATATTGCAGCAGGTACGGCAGGTACTTGTGGTTTGCCCTTTGGGCCCATTCCGGCTTGCGCGGTTGATCTTAATAGAAATGCAAGTTTTGAAGTCACAAATACATTAAGTGATGTTTTAATTGACATGAGCGGAGCTTATTCTGTGGCATCAAACACTACTCCCGTGTCTTTCTATATTGCTCTCGCCATTGACAAAAATACTCCGGGAGTATATGAAATGGTAGATTATTACTTTATTACCAATTCAACTACCGGATGCTCAGGCCAATACATTAATTTAAAAAGTGCCTTAAAAAATCTTCCTGTAAGATCATATAATGTGAAGGTATTTTTAGCACCATGGCAGAATTCCGGTGCCGCGGCAACGGTTGGTGTGGGAAAACAAGCCTTGACAGGTTCTTGCGGAAATAATGATTTTGCTCAGCAAAAGGTTATTGTCTCAATTAGCCAATAGTTTATCTAATCCGTGGTCTGTGTCTATTCCGTGGTCTTTGTCTTTACATACCCGATAATAAACCAGCTACCAAATTAAAATCGCCATTAATCCATCGACATTAACAACACACATTAACCTATCTGAATCGAACATGAAACGAGTCAAGTACCTGTCCATTTCTTTTTACACTACTGTGATGTTTTTCTCAGCTTCCTCACTTTTTGCACAGGTAAAAATCGGGACAAATCCAACCACGATTAATGCCGCAAACAATCTGGAAGTGGAGGCATCAACAACCGGGAGAAAAACCAGTATTGATAAAACGACCGGGCAGGTAACGATTGCCGATGGCACCCAGAAGGCCGGACGTGTATTCACCTCCGATACGAACGGTGGCGGAAGCTGGCAGGCGGGTATTGTGTTTGCGGGATATGCCACCAGCCAAAGCGTGGGACAGGATGATGCCGGAACGCCGATAAACATCATTTCTGATTTTGACCCTGAATCAGGATGGAACAGTGCCACGAAGGAATATACAATCCCAGTGGCAGGTTACTACGCCATCTCTTTATCAGGTATCAACTTCTTTACAGACGATTATGTAGGCAATCCTTTTGCCGCAGGTGGCTTTGCCATATTGCAATCCGGTGAGAAGGTCCTGATATCAGAGACATCTTCATTTGAAGGAAAGGACATGCCCGTTGGTGGTGCGCTGGTGGTGAAAGCTGCGGCAGGTGATAAAATAAAACTGATCAGCTCAACCCCCATTTTAGCCGGCCCGCAAACCTGGACGATGAAGAAGGCGGCTTTGGCGATCTCTTTAATGGTTAAGTATTAATGGTTAATAAGGCTGCCGGGGCAGATCTTTTCTTATCATTTTCAAATCTAAATTTCAGTTTTACACACACTAACCGATGAACTTTAAAGCGTCCCTATATCATCCGCTTGCGGTAAAAATGATCTTCTCAATCCTCTTTTTTTCGGGGGTCTTGTTTAACGCGCCGGATGTTTTTGCACAGGTTAAAATTGGTACAAATCCAACGTCGATCAATGCAGCAAACAATCTGGAAGTGGAAAGTGCAACGGTTGGAAACAAGGTGAGTATTGACAAAACGAGCGGTAAGATGACGATTGCGGACGGATCGCAGGGAACTGGAAAAGTGCTGACCTCCGATGCCAATGGCGTGGCAACCTGGGAAGCTTTTACAAACGGTACATGCAGTGCCTTTGAAGCCTCAAAGACAAGTTATGCCATGACATTGGGAACGGCCGCTGTCCTTATGCCGGGCGACAACATTATTGATCCTGCCAATGCGTACAATCCTGCCACGGGCATATACACCGTCCCGGCAAAGGGCACTTACATTTTCACAGCCACAGCGGGAGAAGGTAACAACTCGGCGATTGGCACAAGAAATTCGCAGATGTCAATCCAGACAGGCAGCAAAGGAATTGTTGCCAGAAGCATACTCGCGGATGTGAATTATGCCAACGGACTTGCCCACTCGCTTTCGGTGGTGGTTAATGCAGAGGCCGGTGAAACTGTATTCATCATGATCAGCTCCGCTGTTGTTTCCGGCTCAGGATCCGCTTCCGGCAAGGCACTGATCAACACCATCCGCTTCGCCGGATCCCGTATTGATTGTAACAGACAGTAAAAATTCAAACACACAAATTCACACTTAAAAAGATCAAACCAAATGAAAACAAAACAAATACTATCGGCGGCTATGCTAGGTGCAGCCTTATTTTTCAGTACTTCATCTGTTTTCGCGCAGGTGAAGATTGGAACAAATCCAACGACAATTAATGCGGCTAACAATTTAGAGGTTGAAGCTTCTACGGCTGGGCGGAAAACGAGTATTGACAAAACGACTGGACAAGTTACGATTGCAGATGGAACTCAGGGGCTAAACAAAGTATATACTTCTGATGCCAATGGAGCTGCAAGCTGGCAGCCACAAAAACTTGTTCGGGCTCAGGTAACTTATACCGGTGATGGAGTTGCAACAGTCCCAACAGCTGTTACTGGAAACTGGGCAGGAAGTACTTCCGGAAATGTCAGTCTTACTTTTCCGGAAAATGGAACATATGCAGTGAGTTGGGCCATTATCGGTGATTATAGCACACCCATGACTAACAACGGTGCATGGATCGGAATAGAATTAGGCCAAACCTCTGCTATCCTTAATCATCAGCAAAGTTTAACTTATGGAAGTTTTATGTTTACAGATGGGGTTAGATACATAACAATTACAAATGCCCCAATCACGTATCAGGTTCGCTACATAAATACTTCTCTTAGCACATTCACTACAAGAAGCCACTCTGGCGGTAATTACAATGAGTGGTTTGGTTACAAAGTGTTTGACTGAGATTAAACACTTACCATTGGTCTGTTCACTCTAATCCATGGTCTGTGTCCTCACAGATTAACTAAAAACCCCGTTCAGCACTTTAAACAATTTTCTCCAATTTAAACTACTACACACAATGATCAAAAAACAACAACTCTACAAAGCACTCTTTGCTGCCTGTATGCTTTTCGGCTCTTCCGCAGTTTTCGCCCAGGTGAAAATTGGAACGAATCCTTCGACGATTAATGCAGCTAATAATCTGGAAGTCGAGGCTTCTACGGCTGGGAATAAAGTCAGTGTAGACAAAACAACTGGGAAGGTTACGATTGCGGATGGTTCGCAGGGAGATGGAAAACTCTTTACATCTGATGCAAATGGAGTTGGAACTTGGCAACCGCCTGCTGGAACTGTTATAGTAACTGGTCTTCGAAATTCTCCAGTTACAGTCCCAATCACCACAGTTCCTAATGGTTCGCTCACCCCAGACTGTCCGATAACTTTAAATAAAGGTACCTATCAATTGTATTATTACGCACAATATGATTACACAACTCCTCCAAACCCTGCAACAGTAGCTACCCTGGCAACAACCTGGCCATCATTCTTTTATTTTGAGTTTGTCGTTGCTTCCGGAGCTGCAACTTTTCCATCATACTACTGGATAGTAACAAGTCAAAATAATGGTCCACACGTTATCCCTACGATATCTTACTATCAAGCAGCGGGTGAAGTACAGCAGTTGGTAGTTGTAACAGCAGATAATACTGTGATTAAACCTCGTTATTTTTCTCTAAGCAGAACAGGAAACGTTCAGAATATTGCTGCGATCGTAGCTGTTAAACTCTAGCCCCGTGCACTGTGCCCCCACAGACCAGTTAAAAACATAGCGTCAAAAACGCAAACCATCAAAAAAACTACACACAATTAACAGAACTCTCAAATGAAAAAAAATTATAATACCTCATCCCGTTTGAAGGGATTGAAAAATGCAGCAGCTATGCTGGCTTTGTTTACCGCGGCTTCGGTTGGCTCGGCCATGGCGCAGGAAGGCAGCCAGGGCAATACCACCATTTTCGGCGGTGCGCAAATGACTTTTTTTGGCAACCACACTTTCGCTGCTCCGGCAGGTGGTACACAACCCGGCGTAATCCTGACAGAGCGCGCCACGGCAACGATCAGTTATCTTAATTATTTTGGTAACAACCTTACGGCTACGGGAGTAACGGATGTTAGTTATGTGGATGGTTATGTGCGCAAGTATGGTACAGGCCAGTTTATTTTCCCGGTTGGTGATAATGGTAATGCGGGGCAGTTTGCTGCTTCGGCAGATGGTACGAGCGGGGCTTATTTCTTTGCAGACCCAAGTTCTGCTGTTACTTCAAATCTTTTTACAGGATCAGCTTACCCTGCATTACCCGCAGGCGGGCCGTTTGCTACCACAAGCAAGGGACCAGGTGTAAGCCGCGTAAGCCCGGTTGAGTATTGGGACATCAATGGAACCAATGCCACGCCGATCACCTTAACCTGGGATGCCACAAGTGATATTACCACGCTGACCTCCTCACTGGTTAATCGTCTTTCAATTCTCGGTTGGGACGGGACTCAATGGGTTAAAATCCCATCAGCGGTCGATGTCAATTCCATACTGGACGGAACGCCAAGTGTTCTTACCGCCGGCTCTATCACCACCACAGCCAGTATTGTGCCCAATACTTACACAGCTTATACTTTCGGTGCCGCAGCTCCCGATTTGACACCGATTATCATTTTGCCAAACAATAACTTCTCGGCCAATGGTATCACCAAAAACTTCACAGCGGGTTTGTATGAGTTACTTTCTGTGGCCACCGGAGCAAATGTCCAGTTTTCTGTAACTGTTCCGACAGGTTATTCGATCGCTTTTAATGCAACACAAACTTCGATAACGCCAACAGGATCTGCTATTCCGGTTACTGTAAAAAATGCTGACTGGACGGTGGTAGCAACGGCTCTGGGTGGTCGCAGGCTTACTTTCCAGGCGAAACCGGGAATCACAATAGCGCAGGCCGCCAGTGCAGTATTGGGCTATACAGTTACACGCGTTTCAGCACAACCAAGCAGCACGGCTGTTATAACAGTCAATGTTATTAACGATGCGACTAATTTCAATTACGACAGCGTGGACGGAAATAATATTTACACAAGGATTATCAACGCATTATAAATAAAGTTCGGGCATCTGTTGCAGGTTTATTGTCTCAACAGATGCTTCGATTTCAATTTTTTTACCCAAATAAACTATACAACACAAATCCAAACCAAATTATGAGAACAAAAATTTTATCGGTTCTAATCTTCGTACTGGCAAGTTTTTCTGCCATGGCACAGGATCCTGCGGTTGCAGGCATCAATCCCGACAAATCACCCATCATGGTGAATGAAGTAACCACTATCCAGGCCGACGTTTTAAATGGTAGCTCTGCGGCTATACTTCAAAGTAATAATGCCACCTGGACGATAAATCTTCCTCCCAATGTCGAAGCACAGAATGTAACTTTTGATGATCCGGCAGCGCTTGCATTTTTATCAGTATACATGAGTCCTTATGATCCGGTATCAGGAACAACGATCCAGATTGTAAGTGATAAAGGTAACTTTCCCGGACAAGGTGCGTATATCGCTTATATCTCTGTTATCGGAAGAATTGTCACAACGCCAGGATTTCCTGCTCCAATGAGCATCAACGCAGGTTCTTTGCCACCTGTGGGAACCAATAATTCGGGAAATGATAATGCATCCAGCAGCATTGTGGTGATTGCGGCACTAAACCCTCCTGTGGCAACCGATGACAACGCCGGTACCACCAGTGTCCCTATCGCGATCACCGTATTGACAAACGATACACCGGGTTCAGCTCCGATTGATCCAACAAAAGTAATGTTGATCGATCCGGCTACAAATTCGCCTTCAACCAATGTTACGATTCCGGGAGAAGGAAATTATACTGTCAATACCACTACGGGTGTTGTTACTTTCACACCAGAAGCTGGTTTGACAACACCAAAAACGAGTACGATCAAATACACGATCACGGATACAAACGGACAGACATCCAACCAGGCAACGATTACAGTGAATGCCATTCCGCTTCCTGTAACATTGACGGTGTTTAAAGTGACGAAAGAAGGCAAAATCGCTAGACTGAACTGGGAAACTACGGAAGAAACAAACAGTGATCATTTCGAGATTCAGCACAGTATTTCTGGAAAAGACTGGAACAAAATCGGAACTGTGGATTCTCACGGAGACAGCAAGGTTAGAAATGTTTACAGCTTCACGGACGTTAATCCTGCAACAGGAGAAAACCTGTACCGTCTGAAAATGATTGACAGAGATGCAACTTTCGCTTACAGCCGTATCCAGAGTGTTAAGTTTGATGGCCTGGGTGCTCCTGCTGTGAGTATTTATCCAAATCCATCTGCGGACAGAGTATTCGTTCAGGACATGGATCTTGCACAGGTAAAACAGGTTTCTATACTTGACATGAACGGCCGTGCGCTTTTCAGCAGCAACAAAGTAACTGCTGACGGTATCAATGTAAGCAAGTTCACTCCGGGCACTTACATTCTACATATCAAAAATGTTAACGGTACTGTAAGCAATCATAAAATCGTGATCGCAAAATAGTATTATCTCCCTCCTCATAAGTTTTACAAATACCCTTTTGCATTTTTGCAGAAGGGTATTTTTTTTGGGCGGTCGGCTTTCGGCGATCGGCTATCGGCAGTCAGTGATCGGCCGTCGGCTATCCAAATACACAATTAATGCCGGAAATGAAACGTGAAATTAGTCGAAAGCCAGATTACAAAAAATAATGCAGGGAATAAACCATGAGCCGAAAGCCGATAGCCGACTGCCGATAGCCGACTGCCGACCGCCAACTTGCTATTTCAATCAAATTTTTTCTACTTTGTCTTTGTGACTGCGTGTTAACAAGTTTCATCGACACGTTTTGTGGAATTCTAATGATTTGAAATGAAAAAGTTATTATTGGTATTATTAGTCAGTGCCTCCGTTACACCGGGAAATGCCCAGCTTCTGGACAGACTTCGAAATAAAGTAGAACAAAAAGTTGGTGATAAAATAGACCAGTCGATCGATAAAGCGACGCAGAAAAAGAAACCGAAAGATACGCCGGCAAGCCCGGAAACTTCAACACAGCAGGATAACCCTCAGGAAAGCTCAACCACTTCCGCACCGGCCAATGACACACCGGTGAGCAGCCCGAAGCCAGCCGCAGTCCAGGACATAAATTCATATTCGAGATTTGATTTTATTCCCGGCGAAAAAATCATAGTGCACGAAGATTTTTCCCAGGAATCTATCGGCGATTTCCCGACCAACTGGAATACCCGTTCAAGCGCAGAGCTTGTAACGATCAACAACCGGGAAGGAAAATGGCTCCGTATGGCGCAAACCGGTGTTTTTTATCCCGAATATGTAAGCAGTAACCTGCCTGAAAATTTCACGTTGCAAATGGATTTACTTGCAAACCAGCAAGTGGCAGCCATTGGTCAGTGGATGATAAGTTTTATGCAGACCAAGGAAACGAATGAAAAATTCAAACTTGGAGAAGCCTTGAACACGTCAGAAGTGGCTAATTTCAAGCTTTGCTTCCAGCCTGCGTCATCGGATAAAGGACAAATGTATTATTCAACCAACCTGATTGGAAGCCAGTATAAACACGGTATCCCTGAATTTAATGTTCCCGGTAAACCCTCTGTAAAAATTTCGATATGGCGACAGAAACAGCGTGTCAGGGTATATCTCGACAGTACGAAGATACTTGATATACCACGTGCCCTGGATGCGGACGCCGCTTTAAACTCGCTGGTATTTTCATCCAGCAATCCTGAATATCAGGATAAAGACGGAGCATTTTTTATGGGTAATATACAACTGGCCGTTGGTGCACCAAACCTGCGTAATAAATTGATGACGGAAGGTAAATTCAGCACCAACGGAATTTTGTTTGATGTAAACAGTGACCAGATCAAACCTCAGTCATACGGAAGCTTGCAGGATATCGCCAAACTGTTAAAAGAAAATGCAGCCATAAGACTCACCATCATCGGACATACGGATGCTGACGGCAATGACGACGCAAACCTGGAACTTTCCAAACGCCGGGCCAAAGCCGTAGCACAGGCACTGACAACAACTTTTGGTATTGACTCTTCCCGTTTGGAAACCAACGGAAAAGGAAAATCCGAACCTGTGGACAGCAACGACACAGCGGCCGGAAAGGCAAATAACAGACGGGTTGAGTTTGTGAAATTGTAATTATTTCCGGAATAATAGCACATCCGGTAAAGTACTTTTTAGAGATCCATCTCCTTAGGAGATTCCTGTTTATAGAAAAGAATTACATCCCGAAATCCTTGCTCCATCGGAGCATCCTGGAAATATCAGGAAACTCCGATGGAGTTTGGATTCCTGTGTTTTCATAAACAGGGCTATAAACAGGATGCTCCGATGGAGCGTGGCATACTGAAATGATCTGAATAAATAAGTAAAACTTTGTGTCCTTCTTTTTCAGTTTTCTACCACAAAGCACATGAAGTGAACATAGGGAAATGAAGCGTTGATTGAATGTATTACCAGGATAACCGGAATTCTTCCGATTATCCTGGTAAAATAATACAGAAATTGTTTATTTTCAGATAACAAACAATGGTCATTACAAAATATTAAAAGCCGCTGATTATTTTAATTGATCAGGTCTGCCCGATTCGTAAAAATAACATACTTACGAGCAATCTCCCGGCCATTCGTGGTTCTTACAAGACTCACCATCATCGGACATACGGATGCTGACGGCAGTGACGATGCCAACCTGGAACTTTCCAAACGCCGGGCCAAAGCCGTTGCACAGGCACTGACAACAACTTTCGGGATCGATTCTTCGCGTTTGGAAACCAACGGAAAAGGAAAATCCGAACCTGTGGACAGCAACGACACAGCAGCCGGAAAGGCAAATAACAGACGGGTTGAGTTTGTGAAATTGTAATTATTTTCCGGAATAACAGCACATCCGGTAAAGTAATTTTTAGAGATCCATCTCCTTCGGAGATTCATGTTTATAGAAAAGAATTACATCCCGAAATCCTTGCTCCATCGGAGCATCCTGGAAATATCAGGAAACTCCGATGGAGTTTGGATTCCTGTGTTTTCATAAACAGGGCTATAAACAGGATGCTCCGATGGAGCGTGGCATACTGAAATGATCTGAATAAATAAATAAAACTTTGTGTCCTTCTTTTTCAGTTTTCTACCATAAAGCACATGAAGTGAAGATAGGAAATGAAGCGTAAATTGAATGTTTTTACCAGGATAACCGGAATTTTTCCGATTATCCTGGTAAAATAATACAGAAATTGTTTATTTTTAAATAAGAAACATTGGTCATCGCAAAATATTAAAAGCCGCTGATTATTTTAATTGATCAGGTCTGCCGATCTGTAAAAATCACATACTTACAAGCAATTTCCCGGCCATTCGTGGTTCTTACAAGACTCACCATCATAGGACATACGGATGCTGACGGCAGTGACGATGCCAACCTGGAACTTTCCAAACGCCGGGCCAAAGCCGTAGCACAGGCACTGACAACAACTTTCGGGATCGATTCTTCGCGTTTGGAAACCAACGGAAAAGGAAAATCCGAACCTGTGGACAGCAACGATACAGCAGCCGGAAAGGCAAATAACAGACGGGTTGAGTTTGTGAAATTGTAATTTTTTCCGGAATAACAGCACATCCGGTAAAGTACTTTTTAGAGATCCATCTCCTAAGGACATTCCTGTTTATAGAAAATAATTACATCCAGAAATCCTTGCTCCATAGGAGCATCCTGGAAATATCAGGAAACTCCGATGGAGTTTGGATTCCTGTGTTTTCATAAACAGGGCTATAAACAGGATGCTCCGATGGAGCGTGGCATAGTGAAATGATCTAACTAAATAAGGGGAGTTTTGTGTTCTTCCTGTTCAGTTTTCTACCACAAAGCGCATGAAGTAAACAGAGGGAAATGAAGCGTTAATTGAATGTTTTTACCAGGATAATCGGGAGTTTTCCGATTATCCTGGTAAAATAATATAGAAATTGTTTATTTTTAAATAAGAAACAATGGTCATCGCAAAATATTAAAAGCCGCTGATTATTTTAATTGATCAGGTCTGCCGATCTGTAAAAATCACATACTTACAAGCAATTTCCCGCCCATTCGTGGTTCTGACAAGGCTCACCATCATAGGACATACGGATGCTGACGCCAATGACGACGCAAACCTGGAACTTTCCAAACGCCGGGCCAAAGCCGTAGCACAGGCACTGACAACAACTTTTGGGATCGATTCTTCGCGTTTGGAAACCAACGGAAAAGGAAAATCCGAACCTGTGGACAGCAACGATACAGCAGCCGGAAAGGCAAATAACAGACGGGTTGAGTTTGTGAAATTGTAATTGTTTTCTGCGGGTTACTAACTGAGCACATGAAGTTTTAAACCAGGAGTACAAAGATTTTATAACATCAAAAACGGTTTTCAGTTATTCGTGACATCGTTAAGGCAACTGCAAACTTTATGTTTCTTTTTATAAAACTTCGTGTGCATTTTGGTTAGGTATTACCTGTCGTTTTTATTTGGGATATCAAATCAAGAAAATAATCAGGAGACCAGATATCCAAAACACGGGGATCTGGTATAAAACGTATAACATCCGCTCTGATTCTCTCGAAATTAACCGACCTGATCCTGCTTTGAAGCAATTCTTTAAAATGTGGCTCACTCATATTTTCTTCCGCCCAATCACCGCTGTCAATCGCTCTTTGAATAAAATGAGTCATATTAACTGAAACTCCCTTTCTAATATACCATTCCAGGTCATACCAATCCCGCCCTTTGACATTGTTTTTCCATTTTCGAAAAAGTAGTGCGTGCATTTTGCCAGCGAATGAATCGGATAAAACAAAACATTTTACATAAAAGGAGAAAGGTTTTATAAGTAACTTTTCCTCCGTCTCAAATCCCTGTGGCGGGAGAGTATCCACTTCAAGTTTTATTTTTATATTGGCAGTTTGCCGTAGACCTTGCTGCGGCAAGATTTCCTCTAATACCAATTCTTTCCAAATTGTTTCTGATTTCAAAAATGCTGAATCTATATTAGTATCGATCAATTTGTGTTTTTCCTTTACAGAAACATGCATACCCAAAGATTCAAATTCATCAACCAAGGCACTAAGATATTTTTCAAGTGAAAATTCAGGATCTGGTTTTAGTAAAGAAAAATCAAGATCCTCAGAGAAACGGTCGAGCCCATAAAATATTCTAAGCGCAGTACCGCCATAGAAAGCCGCCTTTTCAAAAAAGCCTGAGCGATACAGTCCAGCGAGTGCCACTTCCTGCATAATTTCTCTGAGTGCCTGCGTTGCCTGCTCACGGTTGGCGGGTTTATATGAATCAAGCCAGTCTTTTATCATAGTTCCTTTATCATTTTAATCATTGTGGCCAAACTGTCTTTTTTCGGACTAAGGGCCAACCAATGCTCCATCATATCGGTATCAAGTTCTTTCAACAGGCTTTCATCCATTCGTAAATCTTCTATAACATAAGTAGCAGCCGAAATTACACTTCTCAGGATCACACCAGATGTAGTAACTATCTTGTCAAAAACAGCCTTTTCGGGCCTGGCCATTAGCACAGTCTGCCCCTCACCCAGCGTTTCGTTTGTGATGCCCAAACTGTAATAAGGCAAGCCAAGATGCTGGTAAGTAAAACGTCCGAGAGATGTGTCAAAACGCCTGGACGACTTGATCGTTGCCGATGAAACTTCATATACCTGTTCCGGAATGAAGCCATAAAAAGATAATGCACTTTCAAATGATACATAACTCGGCCCAACGATATGATTGGCTACTAAAAAACGTTCAGGCACCTTTGTTAGTGAACTAAAATACAGTCCTTTCTTAATAGAAGTAAGACTGCCATTAGCAATCAGCTCATTAATTTTATCATTTGGCCTTTTATATTCTGTAAGCAAAGACATTAACAACTGATGAGACAGCGGCTGACCGGAATATTGTTGTATGTCTTTAAAAAAATTCATGTATAAATTTAGTAAGATAATCGGAAAAATTCCGATTATCTTACTAAATTTATACATGAAATATTTATTTTTAACTGATAGATAACAAACAACGGTCATCACAAAATATTAAAAGCCGCTGATTATTTTAATCGATAAGGTCTCTCCGATCTGTAAATATCACATACTTACAAGCAATTTCCCGGCCATTCGTGGTTCTGACCAGATAGGTATCCGGATCCGTTTTTATCAAATCCTCCAAAAATTCATCTGTGTAAACCGGACTGAATTCAGAGACTGCAACTTTGAGATAATCAGCTAATGCCTGTTCTTTTACATCATTTTCGGCGCGAGTGTCAGTTTTTAAAATACAGCAGTGTAGATTGGATGCACCTGCCTCCAAAACTGCAAACAAGCCAGCGGCCCCCGCACCAATAATGCATATATCCGTTGTAATGACCATGACAGCTTTTTAAAACGTTGACTTTATTCCATGACAATTGACGTAGACTTTACCCTATTGAAATGGCATATAACAGGAATCCGAGCCCTGCTTATTTCCCTGCAAAAACAGTGTTTGTCTGCTTCCGGAAGCGTCGCTGTTAACTTTTTTAATTTCCCTGATGAATTCGAACGGAATTACGATTGAAAATGAATCATCAGCATTTCCCCAGTCCAGCATCATTCTGCAACGCAGGTTATCTTCATACAAACTCAGATCTTTAATGGAATTTCTGTTCAGATAAACAGGTTCATAACCATACATTTGCTGGCCAAAGAACAGATAACGCGCATAAATAATGTAATGATTGGAAACATTTTCAAGATCAGCAATGATCTGATAGATAATGGTATGCAGGTATAAATCCATATTCATTTTGTTTGAGATGATCAACAGTTTACCTTTCAAACTTCATCTAAAAAACTGAATCAGGCAGCACGTTCTGTTGAAGATATTTTCCTCTGACCCACTGCCTGAATGCACTACACAACTTACTTCTGCAACTAACTAATCAATAAACTATCCAAACAATAACTTTGGAAGAAATCCGGTATTATACTTTACCAGTAGACCAAACCTTCCAGCCTGGCAAGTTCCAGACTTGCCAGGCACAACTGATACTGATATTGAAGCCGGGTCAATTCTGCTCTTTGCACATTGGTACTGGCGTTGGTCAGTTCAAGATTTGTCCCTGTTCCGTTACGAAACCGGCTCTGGGCGAACTTCTGCGCTTCTTTTGCTTCATTGATCTGTTCAAGCGCATTAACCAGACTTGATTTATTGCTTTGAATATCTGTTAGCGCCTGGACAATATCCCTGCTGAACGTATTGTCAAGACTTTGCTGTGCGAGTTTTGTCTGAAGCAACTGGCCTTGTGAAAGACTGACCTGTTTTTTAATACGTCCACCCTGATAAATCGGGATATTGAGCGTGATCCCAGCCTGATAATTATACCGGAACTTGTTGATGTCGGGCACATAACCATTGGCAAAACCGGTTCCGGCATTGAGCACCAGCGAAGGTTTCCCCTGTATCTGGCTCATTTTCAGTTCGGCTTCGGCCATGGCAATTTTATCTTTCAAAAGTTGGTATTCCACGTTTCCGGTTTTGGCACTTTCCAGAATACCGGCAGCATCAGAGCGATCAGAAACGGCTGGAAAATTGAAGTCGGTACTTTCTTTGCTCACCTGAACACCGGTTGCATACTGCATTAAGTTATACTGCTTGCTGAGCGTATTCTGAAGATCAATTTTCCGGTTATTTTCCTGATCAATACTGGACTGTATCGAAAGCACATCGTATTTCAGCGCGTCTCCATTTTTTAATTTAATCTCGGAATCACGTTTATTAAACTGTAAAAAGCTGATCACGCTGTCCTGAATGGCAATCGCACTTTTCAGGTAAGCAATCTGATAGTAAATATTGGCAACCTGAAATGCCATCTGGTTTTTGCTGTGCTGCGCATTGTCCTTCGCGTATTGCAGACCTGCCTTTGCCCTTTCAACACCCGTTTTTACAACACCAAAATCCCAAAGCGTATAACTTCCGTTGACCATGGTTTTATAATTATTGTTGGGCATTATGCTCAGCTTGGTCACCTGATCGCCAATTGGAAGGGATATTTCTGAAACCGGATGCAGGTATGTGTAAGAACCCGTTGCCCCTACCGTTGGCAGACCGGCCGCCCTGGCCAGGTCAATCCGCTGATTCTCCACCACAATCGCCTGATCCAGTTCTTTGAAAGCAGGAAAATAAGTGAATGACTGATTGATCAATATTTTAAGATCAGAAGGCACCTGCTGCGCATGAAGCTGTACGGTGCTAAAACCTATTAGAAGGATGAAAATGAAACGTTTCATGATAGATAAATAATTTTGAATTAATGGGCGGCCGCGGCAACCCTGGCTCTTGTTTCTGCATCCATATCCTGATTGCTCAGCATCAGCATAAAGGGAAGCGTGCAGATAAAAAATACGGAGATCAGCAGAAAACCATCCAGATAAGCCTGCATCTGAGCCTGGCTTGATACGATATAATCAAGGTTGCTGACAGCGGCTTGTTTTGCGGCTATCGGGTTTATGCCCTTAGCCATCATCCCATGTGTTATACTTTCCAGGCGGCTGTTCATCAGCGGATTATTTCCCTGAAGATTCGATACCAGATCATTTCTGTGCGTGGCAAAACGGTTGGTGGAATAGGTGTTCATGATGGCTATGCCAAAAGCACCGCCCAGTGAACGGAACATGTTGTTGAGTGATATTCCATAAGGCATATCCCTGGGCTCCAGACCCACAACAGCCTGACTGAGAAGCGGAACGGTCAAAAATCCTGTTCCCAATCCACGGCAAACCTGTGTCAGTGTAAACCACCATTTCCCGGCCTCGGCTGTGGCCAGCGATGATGTGTAACCATGCAGAATGAAAAGGATAAATCCGGCGCAGACAAAATAGATCGGTTTGATACCTTTTCCCAGACCGGCCCCAATGAACGGCATGGCAAAAATAGTGATCAGCGCACCGGGGATCATTGAGATTCCGGCTTCGGTTGGCGTGTATCCCATCACGCGCTGCACCATAACCGGGAACAAATAAACGGACCCGAAAAGCCCGAATCCGCAAACAAAAGTCAGTATGTTACTTCCGATCAGGTTGATGCTTTTCATTACCCTGAGATTGATCGCCGGGTTTTTGGTGTGCAGTTCCCAGTAAATAAACAGCGCAATACCAACCACAGCGGCGGCAGTCAGATAACGGATTGTCTCATCCTGAAACCAGTCTTCGGACTGTCCTTTTTCGAGCACATACTGCAAGGCTCCTACGCCAACCGTCAGCGAAATAATCCCTGTATAATCAACTGGAATAGCTTTTCTGTTGATGTTATATTCATCTGGTTGTCTGTCCACAAATTTCCACGTAAGCAGTGCGGCGGCAATACCGATCGGAATGTTGATATCAAAAATCAACGCCCAGTGATAATTATCTACAATATAACCACCCAGCACCGGACCAATGGTTGGCCCCATCACGATCCCCATTCCGAAAATCCCGCCGGCAATACCTTTTTCTTCCGGTTTGAATTGTTCGAAAAGAATACCCTGAGATACAGAAAGCAACGCTCCCCCACCCAGTCCCTGGACAAAACGCCAGAGAACCAGCATCCACAGAGACGACGATGTGCCGCATAAATAAGAGGCGATCGTAAAAATGATAATTGACGCGAGATAATAATTTTTCCTGCCGAAATACTGGCTTAAAAAGCCTGTAAGCGGGATAATGATCACATTCGCAATGGCATAGGCTGTTACTACCCAGGATGCATCTTCCAGCGTGGCACCGAGTGTTCCACTGATATTATTCAGGGCAACATTGATAATGGAAGTATCAATCAGCTCCATAATGGCCGCTGAAATCGTGGTGATCACGATAATGATCTTGACAAATTTATTCTTTTGACTGGCCATAATCTGAGGCTGTGCGCAGCAGCTATTTAACTTTCACATCCACCTCCACACTCAACCCTGCTTTTAATAGACCTGTTAAGGCTTCCGGATGATCAATTTCTATGGTAACCGGCACACGCTGTGTTACTTTCACAAAATTACCAGTGGAATTATCTGGTGGTAAAAGAGAAAACTTAGCGCCGGTTGCATCACTGAAACCGGAAATTCTACCCGAAACTTCCTGATTTGGATAGCCGTCGACTTCGATTTTTACCGGCTGCCCTACTTTCATATGTTCCAGCTGGGTTTCTTTAAAATTGGCTACAATCCAGTATTTATCACTGCTGACCAGACTAAAAAGCTGCTGGCCGCCTTGAACAAATTGGCCCGGTTTCAAATTTGTTTTTCCAAGCTTACCGGTCGATGGCGCAATGATCCTTGTATAACTTAAATCCAGCTTTGCTCTTTCCAATGCTGTTTCTTTGGCAGCGATTGTTGCCTTTGCACGTTGTATCTGCGCATTTGCAGTACCTGTTTGCACGCCTGCCTGCTGCACTCTGGTTTTACTGGAGGCCAACAGAGATACGGCGGTTTTGTAAGCCGACTGACTGTTTTCCAGCTGTCTTAATGTAATAGAGCCATCCTTATAAAGTGCTTCATCACGCGCCATATCCCGCTTCGCCTTGTCCAGACCAACCTCTTCCACACTCACACCAGCGGCAGCCACAGTGCGGTTTGACCCAATAGTCGGTAGTTGCGATTCCGCGGCAGCCAGATCTGCCTGTGCTGACAAAAGATCTGCCTGCGCTTGCTGGACAGCCAGCACAAAGTCACGATCGTCGATAACAGCAAGGGTGTCACCTTTTTTTACCGTTTGATAGTCCAGTAAGGTAAAATCTCTAACGTACCCCGATATACGACTAATAACCGGAACTGAATTGGTCTCAATTTGTGCGTTGTCTGTACTCTCAAAATGGAGTGCGTGATCAACCTTATTATATGTAAAATAAATTGCACCAATCGCAACCGCTGCCACGATCAGGGTTTTGGAAGCCTTGCCAGCAACACTCTGTTGTTTTTCTTCTGTTTCCATGAAAATGAATAAGTAAACTTAGTTTACAAATGTAGTATACCAAGTTTACTTTTCAAAGAAAAATAGTAAAATAAGTTTACTATTTTTTCAGGCAGTTTTTTTGAGCGTTATTGAATAAAAAAAGACCAGGTTTATTTTGTTCCTGATTTCGCCTCCTCGTGGTAACGTGTGATGGTCAGCAGCACATCAATTGCAGATTCATAACTTTCGTCTCCTGTTACTTTGCGATATTCTTCAACAAGGCTGTCCGCCGATTCTTTCACCTTCGCGCTGATCTCCTTACCTTTTGCAGTAAGAAATATTCTTTCGGAGCGCGCATCCAGCGGATCCTTTTCACTTGCTATTAATTTAAGGGCGAAGAGCTCTTTAATGATCTTGCTGGCAGCCATTTTGGTAATTTTCAATTCACGCGCCACTTCATTATTTGAAACGCCCTCCGTTCCAATACACATAAAAACAGGAATATACCCCATTTTGAAACCTGGTATATATTGGGTAATTACATTTTCACCCCACTCATCCGTCAACCTTTTCAATATGTAAATGACTTTGAAAAGGAATCTTGTATTGATATGATTTTCCATCTGGTATAGTTTATTGTCAATTGCAAAACAAACATATAGTAAATTAAGTTTACTATTATCTTATTTGTAAAACTAAGTATATGTTTGCAATTTTCAATTTTGCTGCCAGATATGAAAGTAATGATCAGGCATTTCAATTAAATGACTGCCTGAATTCCACGGGCGACAGATCGGTTTTGTTTTTGAACAACTTACTGAATGACTGAGAATGTTCAAATCCCAGTGCGTATGCAATTTCACTGACAGACATATCCGTTGTCGTTAATTTTTCTTTTGCCAGCTCAATCAGTTTGTTATGCAGGTGCTGCTGTGCATTCTGACCAGTAAGCACCTTTAACATACTGCTTAAATAATTGGGGGATATATTTAAAACTTCTGCGATGTAACCAACCGTTGGCAATCCGTTTTGTATCAGATTGTCACTTCTAAAATATTCATCAAGGATATCTTCAAGCCGGTTAAGTATCTGATGATTTGCAATTTTTCTGGTAATAAACTGGCGCTGGTAAAAACGGTCGGCATAGGTTAGCAGTAATTCCAGTTGAGCAAGAATGACCGTCTGGCTAAACTGGTCGATATTGGCGTGATATTCCTGCTCCATATTTTGAACAATACCGTTGATCAGGATTTCTTCTTTTTCAGAAAGAAAGAGTGCTTCATTGACTGAATAACTGAAATACTCATATTGCCTGATTGCTTTGGCCAATGGCGTGTTCCACAAAAAGTCAGGATGGATGAGCAGCATCCAGCCCGATTGATTTACCGGTTCATCTTTCTCAAAAGTGAGTTTAACCAGCTGACCCGGCGACATAAAAAACATAACTCCCTCATCGAAATCATACGAACTCTGGCCGTATTTCACTTTATAATTAATATTCCGCTTCAAGGCAATGGAATAAAAATCTTTGATCGACTGAAATTCTTCTACCCCAAGTTCATTCATCAATTCCACATTGATGACGCTGATCAGAGGATGTTCCGGTTTGGGCAATCCTCTATACTTGTGAAATTCAGCAATGGTTTTAAATCGATGCGGTAGTATGTTTGACATGATCGTTTATAGTTTGAAATAATCGCCTGTATCAAGATCTTCAATCAAGGTTTGCTGATCCGGATTCCAGCCCAACGCTGTCTGCGTCTGACGCGCGCTTGCCGCACAGTCCATACCGGCAAAATGTGAAAACCAGCTAAAATGCTCAGCCGCTTCTTCCGCTGTTTTGCTCACGGCCGGCATATGCAACCCCTTACCAATGGCCTCTGCAATATCGCGGAAAGCTATACCTTCTTCCGCCACGGCATGATAACGAACAAGTCCCGCAGGAGCTTGTTCAAGTGCCAGTCTGTATAATTTTGCAGCATCCAGCCGATGCACCGCCGGCCAGCTGTTTGATCCTTCTTCTTTATATACTGAAATACCTTTTTCTCGTGCCATACCAATTAGTACGGGAACAAATCCATGATCCCCCGCACCATGCACCGTTGGCGGCAAACGTACTATTGAAACGCGTACACCCGTTTCAGATATTTCAGTAGCAGCCATTTCCGAAGCAATTCTTGGGTTGGGACCTGATGCATCTGGTATATCCGCTTCTGTTGCCGCCCGGTCAGGAACCCTCAATATTCCAATTCCGGAGGTGATGATCAATGGGCGGTCAGAACCGGCCAGTTCTGCACCCAATGCAGTAATGGCACGTCTGTCAATTTCACAACATTCCTTGAATCTGGTAAAATCATGAACAAAGCCGGTATGGATCACGCCATCCGAAGCAGCAGCACCACTTCTTAAACTGTCAATATCTTCAAGGTTACCATATTGAACCTCTGCCCCGGCAGCAATAAGCGACCTTGCATTTTCCTCTGAACGGGCCAGCCCTAAAACCTGATGGCCGGCACTAATTAATTCCTGGACTACCGCGGAGCCTACAAAACCTGTTGCTCCTGTTACAAAGACACGCATACAATTTGATTTTTAATATTTGATGCTACAAATTTCAATAAACGTGCAGTAACCCATGTAGTCAAATCCATGCATGTTGTAGTCAAAGTAACGATAGATAGCAAATAGCTTAAAGTAACAGAATCCGGAAGTAGATTGCATTAATGTACCGCGTCTTTTGCGCGGCAAGCACCTTTCTTTATGAATAACAAGTTACTTAATATTCCCGGAACGTCAAAGCCCGGAACTATGCCCGGGCTCTGGTATTCAGGGTAAAGATATTTATCGATACATTTTCAAAACTTGAATGTAATATTTCCCGTCACTTTCAAAGGATTTTGAGCAGCCAGACGATACGACCAGTATTTTTCATTGGTCAGGTTATCTGCTTTTAACCCTATCCTGAATTTTGGTTTGTCAAAGAAGACTGAGGCATCTAAAACGGTGTAAGAAGGAATCGTGAATGAGAAAGTTTTGGTATTGCTCTGAAAAGATTCACTTCCATAAATCCCTCCAAAACCAACGCCTAATCCTTTGGCCGCTCCTTTTACAAGTCGGTAGCTAACCCACAAATTCGCCATACGCGGAGGTCCGGCTGTCGTAGGGCGATATCCCTGTATGCTCTCATTGGCTTTCGTATACTTACTATCGTTATATGTAAAACCGGCAACAATATTTAATCCGGGAGCAGGATTGGCAATTACTTCCGCCTCAAAACCTTTGCTGAGCTGCGTGCCGTCCTGGATCGAAAAATTCACATGATCAGGATCGTCACGCGTTACATTGGTTACAGAAATATCGTAATAACTGAACGTTGCGGTAATAAAATTATAGTCAAGTTTCACCCCTCCTTCAATCTGGTTCGCCTGATTTGGTTTGAAAGTGTTACCTGAGAAATCAGATCCGCTCACATTGTTAAAGCCATTCATATAATTACCAAAAATGGAAATTCTGTCTTTTACCACCTGATAAACAACACCCAGTTTTGGCGACAGCGCAGTTTGTTTAAACGCTCCGGCAGTAGAATCCATGCCGGGATAGTAGGTACCAAGATTGGAATAACGATCGATACGAAGACTTGCCATGGCCAGCAAACGGTCAGTAATATTTAATACATCTGAGACGTAAGCACTGTAAGTTCTTTCATTGGTAGAAACAAAATTTGTCAAAGCAGCAGAACTTAACAGCGGGGTTACCCTGGTTAAATTGAAGTTGTTGTAAGCATTACCTGGTTTTTTAAAATTGATTGCAGGCATATTGACAGAAGCATCATTTCTGGTAGCACGCAAACTGTATACATCAATACCGGCCACAACACGGTTTCTGAGCGGTCCTAAATGAAAATCTCCGATAAAATTTTGTTGAAAATCCGTTCCGTAATACGGATAATCCTGATTGGTAACCGTTTGGCGTAAGGTTGAATCGCTCAGAATGGTCAGTCCAACCACATTCCCGTCAGCCGATGATCTGGTTCTGGAAACGATTGTCTGGGAAGTCCAGGCTGGTGATAATTTATACTTGATCTGCCCGAAAACATTATATTGCTGTCCTGCATAATTGATTGTATTATTAGCAAAAGACAATTTATAGGGCATTCCCAATTCGGTAACACTTCTTGCCTTTCCTTTTGTTGAAGGCGTCACGCGCATAGGAGAAGTGGATTTATAACCACTGAATTCAACATCCAGAAGTAAGGTAAGCCGGTCATTGACAGCATAGGAAAAGCTGGGGGCGATCAGGAAGTTCCGGGCAAACCCGGCATCCTGGAAACTCCTTTCACTATGCAGCGCCGTGTTCACACGAAGCAAAGCTGATTTGTCTTCATTAAGCGGCGTGTTGATGTCAACGGTCAGCCGGTTCAAATCCCAGCTTCCGGCAGAAAAAGAAACTTCGCCTTTGAAAACATCAAAAGGCTTTTTGGTGACCCGGTTAAATAAACCGCCAAAAGATGATAAGGTACTTCCAAACAAAGTTGCCGATGGCCCTTTTATGACTTCAACCCGTTCAAGGTTAGCCGGGTCAATGGTGGAATAAGTAAAACTTCCGACACCATTCCGGACCAACTGCGGCGTTGCAAAACCACGTGATATGGAAGTTGTCCTTCCCTGGTTTCTGACTTCTGCAATACCTGCCCCGGGCACGTTTTTGAAAGCACTGTTGTAATCCGTGACAATCTGCTCTTTCATCAATTCTTTACTGACCACACTATAAACCTGCGGATTTTCCATATTGGAAATCGGCATTTTTGAAACGTCGTCACTTTCCTTTTTGGCAAACCGATTTCCACCGCTGCTGATAATGACTTCATCCAGTTTTCGTGATGAGAAATCAAGCTGAACCATCAGATCCGCGTGCGGTTTTTCGTCGGTGAGGATAGCCTCCGCCGTTGAGGTCTCATATCCGACCATCGAAAACTCCACGGTATAAGTGCCGGTTGGCAGATTTTTGAATTCAAAACTACCGTGCGTATTGGCTACGGTGCCTTTTGTCGTGTTTTTTAGTTTGACGGAAATACCCTGGGCTGGTGCGCCGTCTGTGGTGGTAACTATTCCTTTGATCTGCCCACTCTGATGTGATTGAGCATTTGTTGAAATACTAAAAACCACTGCAAATAATGTTAACAAAAACGGGACAGCAAGATTTTTAAAACACAATTCAACTGTAAATTTTCTAGTAAGAGAGTGAACATTCATAAAACCTAAAGGTAAAATCATAAAACCGGATTAATCTGCGTCTAATTATTTAGACTAATTACAAACTAAACACAAATAAAAATGATTTCCCAATTGCTGGTCATTTAAATCTTTCGGATTTGTTTCGTTTAGGATTCGTCAGACAGGATATTTCCATTTTCGATAGAACAATTTTGGCGTGTAAGATATCATCAGATAACTCCAAACGGGGGTTTTTGAAGCGTCCGGTACTTTCTTGTATACCTCCATCCGTTTGTCGGAGGGTGTGTAGGAAAAGCCATAGATGACCTCTAACCGGTTGAATGGTCTATAATTTAAGGAAAGGTCATTTTCAAAACCAAGGTATTTTCCCTGTAAATCTTTTCCTGATTCTTTAAGCTGATGCTGCGAGTAGAAAAGATGGAAATCAGCACGCAATGACAGTTTTTTGTTCATCTGAAATATAGCAAACAGATAAGGATTTATAAGGCCTTTGTCATTCACGTCGGCTGGAAAGCGGGTGAAAAGATTCATGTTTCCCATAAATTTCCAGGCAACACCGTAGAGCGGCACGAAGGAATTAGTTACATCGTCAGGCACATTTCCCTTATTTCCACTCAGGATTTCGGCACCAAGTCGCAATGTGGTTTTATCGATTTTGGTACTTATCTCCGGCTGGATGTAGTAGGCTCGGATATTTTTTGATGTGGCATTGCGGCCATACTGATAATAAGCATTTACAGTTGCATAAATTCCCGCCTGGGTATAGTCCAGTCGACCGCCGTTAGTAACTCGTGGATAGTAGTGGCCGCTCCTATTCGTTTTTTCGAAAACATCCATGGCGTTGATCGTTGTTAAATCAAGCTGCTTATTTATTTTATATTTAAGATGATGAACGACAAGAAACTTGTACTGATGAGAAGCTACCGGTGAAAATGCCGCGTCAAAATGTTTACTGTATGGTCTGGTAAAAGCCAGTGTAAGATCGGTTGTTACTTTGTTTTTGTAAAACAGCCTAATTCCTTCATGCGCCCGGCTTTGCTGGCTCCAAGGTGCCGCAGAAAACAGCCTGCCATTATCCAGGGAAAGTGCCTGCCGGCCTATTCTTACGGCAAAACGGTTGCTGATATATGGTTCAATATATAATTCAAAAGCATTGATATTGCCCACGCGCGAAGTTCTTCCGTCCTTCCCCCAGACATGGATTTCCTGCGGAGAAACATGAAATTTAAATTTAGGTCCAAGGTAAGTGACAGAGACCCGATTTCGCTGCGTTGCAAAAAGCTCAGGCATGGTGGAATCTGCCGGCACGAGCATAAAATTATTCCTGAATTCAACTCTTGGTCTTATTTCAAAATCGACAATCAACTCCCTGGACACCGTGTCAGCTGACTGAGAAAATGACGAAAAATTCCCTAAACCCAGGAATAAGAATAATATAAAAAGGTAGCGCACGTAGAAGTTGTAATTTATACGATCAGGTTTAAGTTTTTCAATCAAATGTATTCAAATTCTGATGTGCATTTTTAACAAACAGCATTTAGTCGTTTGATTAGCCTCACAAAGATATTAGTAAAGGCTTATAATTATTTGAGCGAACGATTCATCAACCTTAAAAAAACGACGACAGTAGCAAACCAGGGTCTGTTACTGTCGTTGTTTTATTCTTCATACGTTCACTTACGATTTACTATGAATTGATTCCGGAGATCAGTATGTAAATCTAACCGTTACTCCATAGGTGCGCTGGTCGCCCACGATACCGGCATATTGTCCGTAACTTCCCGGAGCTGCCAACAATTGTTCGTAATAGTTTTTGTTGAAAATATTTCTTCCCCATACATAAATGGAAAGTCCGTTGGAAGCTCTGAAACCAAGACGTGCATTGGTAAGACCATAACCGCCAATGTTCAGATATTGCGATGGAGATGGGCTTGATGAGAATTCGGACCGTAAGAATTCATCAACCGCAAAAAAGTAGTTGCCCTTCAAACTGATTAATGATCCTTTTACCACAACTTCACCACCCACCGAGCCAGACCATTTTGAGATACCGGGCAGTCTTCCGCCTGAAACATCCTTAAAGGCCTGCGCTCCTCCTACTTCTTCCAGAGGCACAGGTGCATTGGCAAAACGTACATATTTACCATCCGTATAAGCCACGGCAGCATTAAAAGTAAAATGTTTCAAGCGAATGTTTCCATCCAATTCTGCTCCCTGCACACGTACTTTTTCTGCATTGGCCAGATATCCACGGTTCACACCAGGCTCCGGCGTTTGTACCTGTGTCTGATAATCCTTGATATCCGAACGGTAAACGGTCAGGTTTAATACCGAATTAGCCGAAGGTTTTGTTTTGATACCAAATTCTTTGTGATCCACATATTCAGGTTTCACTTTCGCAAGGTCGATCAGATTCTGACCATTTGCAGTTGGCAAACCACCTACATTTACTCCAATTGGCTTATAACCAATAGAATAAGTTGCATAAGCATTTAAATTGGTACTGGCTTTATATTGTAGAGAAAGCTGTCCTGAGAAATTTCCTTCCGAGTAATCTGTGTTAAAAGCCTGGTTGGTATACACTCCGTTTTTCAAGGCGATTAAAGCAGGATCAGTTGTTTGCAAACCACCGTAAGTTTCTCTTTTGTAATCCACCACTTTTTTATCGTAGTTATAGCGGATACCTGGCAAAACGTGCAATTTATCAGTCACCACCCAGTCGGCCTGTGCGAAAACGGCCAAACTTGTACTTTTGATACGGTTTGTAGTGCGTATACCAAAATTGTCAAATAGCCCAGGCGTTTTCCAAAGTGCACTGGTTGAACTTTGTGCAAAACGCCATTGTGCCGAACCAGCTTCTTCGGTTTGAACAGGATCGGATTTAAGATCTTGCCATAAACCAAAAACACCAACCACACCGCTCAGTTTGGGAGAGATTTTTCCTGAATAACGAATTTCCTGCGACCATTGATCATGCGCCGAATTACCCGAAGAAATTGTAAATACCGGCAATCCGATATAATCCCTGTCGTTCAGAGGCGTCCATTTCCAGAAACGCCAGGCAGAAGTACTTGTCAATGTTCCTTTTCCAAGTTTTATGTCCGCATTAACCGAAACACCACCCAACCGGTTATCAGCTTTTGAAGGCGTGTCCAGATCCACTTTACGTTCAAAGGCACTTTTGTAAGGTAATGTATATCCCAGATCAGCAATTATGGCGTTGAATTGTCGGTATGCAGCTCTTTTTGTTGTAACAACACCAGCAACCGGCCAACCGTAACCATTTGGTTTTTGATCCGAAACGTCCCCGATCACCGTGATATTGACGTTTTCACTTGGTGTGTATAATATTTGACCTCTTACACCAATGTTGTTGATATCATTGATCGGCAACTGTGTATGAAGATTAAAAAATGTCCCGTTACGCTGTGTCCCTGTGAAGGAAACGCGGGCCGCCAGTTTTTTGCTAATCGGTCCGGTAAGCGATGCCTTGGCCTGAATAAAACCTAAATTGCCATAACTTACTTCAACATTTGCTCCGGGCGTAAAAGTTGGAGCACGGGTTGTAATATTAAAGGCTCCCGCCGTTGTGTTTTTCCCAAAAAGTGTTCCCTGAGGCCCCCGAAGTACTTCAACCCGCTCAATATCAATAAAATCCAGTGCCGTAGCAGCAGGACGGGCATAATAAACGCCATCCACATAAAAACCAACACCAGGGTCAACCCCGTCGTTGGTCAAGCCAAAAGTGGAACCTAAGCCACGAATATTAAGGGTAGTATTTCTTGCGTTGGATGCATATAGCTGCACTGTTGGTACCAGCTCTTTCAAACGGTTTACGTTAAATGCACCGGCATCTTCCGCTCTTGTTCCGCTAATCACCGAAATTGGAATAGGAACTTCCTGAGCAGATTCCTGACGACGGCGGGAGGAAATTACGACGTCATCAAGCTGGGTATTATTCAGATCAAGTCTGATTTCAGTACCGCTCCCGCTAATTAAAACTTCCTTTTTCACATAACCTACATAGGAAACGATAAGTGTAAATGGAATTTTCTGGGCTGTGATCAAACTAAATTCTCCGTTTGAATCGGTCACAGATCCGTTGGTGGTACCCTTAATAGTTACTGTTGCGCCAATCAGTGCTTCGCTGGTTTTGGCGTCCAGTACTTTTCCTGAAATGGTTGCATTGTTGGTCTGATTGTCTTGTGCTGATGAAAACAGCGGAAATAAAATGGCACCTAAAAAAAAGGTTATTTTTAAAATTTGTTTCATGCTTATTGAATTATTGATATTAATTTTAGAGTGGTGACAGATTAAAATATTCCTTTATAAGCCGCTATACACCTTTTCAGACGGCGAAATCCTTTTATAACAGATCACTTGCAACAACAGGATTTTATATAGATAATTGAGTTCATTAAATGAGTTTTAATTGATTCGGAAGCAAATATATAAACTATATAGAATTGATGGACTAAATAAAATTATTTTTTTGATAAAATTCTTTTGAATTAATTATTCCTGGGAATTATCATCCAGAAGAACAAAGCAAAAAAAGGTATCCACCCACGGCAGATACCTTCCCTAAAAAATACTATTGATATCAGATTACGATTCGCAGGACGAACAGCTCACCAGACTTGTAACAAGTTCTTTTGAAACACTCTGGCTGCGTTGGTAATACAATGTTTTTACACCCAGTTTCCAGGCTTCGATCAACAGTTTATTTACTTCTTTAACCGGTAAATTGGATGGAATATTAAGGTTCAGACTTTGCGCCTGATCTACATATTTCTGACGGATAGAAGCCTGTTGAATGATTTCCAGCTGGCTGATCTCCTTAAAAGTTTTAAACACATCTTTTTCATGATCGCTCAGTTCGCTCATGTGTTGAACACTTCCATGGTTCAGCATGATCGTACGCCAGGTTTCTTCATTGTCGATCCCTTTTTCTTCCAAAAGCACTTTCAGGTATTTATTCTTACGCATGAAATTACCTTTGGCAAGACCTGCCTTGTAATAATTACTACTGAACGGCTCAATACCCGGTGACGTCTGTCCAAGTATTGCTGATGAAGAAGTTGTAGGCGCAATTGCAAGAAGTGTTGTATTTCTACGACCATAACCTTTCAAAATTTCCGGCTCACCGTAAATCATGGCCAGTTCCTGGGTAGCTTTTTCCGATTTATCCTGAATTGTTTTGAAAATCTGCGTTGTCAATTGTTTGGCCTGCATTCCTTCAAACGGGATCATATTCTTTTGAAGATAAGAATGCCAGCCCAATACACCAAGACCAAGCGCGCGGTGACGTTTTGCAAAACGGTTCGCACTGGCCAGAAAGTGATTTCCTTCTGTCTTTTCAATAAACTCCTGAAGCACAGCATCCAAAAAGAAAATGGCCAGTCTGACTGCATCCGTATCTTTCCATTCGTCATATAATTCCAGATTCATGGAAGACAGACAGCAAATGAAAGATTCGTCCTCGGTCGATGGCAACATAATTTCCGAGCATAAATTACTGGCATTGATGCGCAGATTTTTATCCTTGTAAACCTGTGGTTTGTTCAGATTGACATTGTCAGAAAAGAAAATATAAGGCAGCCCCTTCTGCTGACGACTTTGAAGAATTTTTGCCCAGATCTCTCTTTTTGGCATATCCCCGTCAATCATATCCTGCATCCAGTAATCCGGCACACACACGCCTGAAAACAGATTCTGGATCGGATGACCTATGTCTTTGATTTGTAAAAATTCTTCTATATCCTCATGATCAATATCCATGTATGCCGCAAATGCTCCACGGCGCACACCGCCCTGGGAAATCGTATCCATGGCCGTATCAAAAAGGCGCATAAAACTTACTGCTCCACTGCTTTTTCCGTTATCCGTAACCGCACTTCCACGCGCACGCAGATCTCCAAAATAGGCAGAAGTTCCGCCACCGATTTTCGTCTGCATGATCACTTCACCGAGCTTGTGTGTGATACCTTCAATATTGTCAGGCACGTGCACATTGAAACATGAAATTGGCAGACCACGTTCTGTGCCCATATTAGCCCAGATTGGCGAACTGAGGCTCATCCATCCCCTTTCCACCATTTCCACAAACGCGTCTTTCAATTCCGGACGAAAAAGACGCTTCGCAGCGGCCGCGCAAACGCGGTCAATGGCACCTTCAACCGTTTCGCCTTTCAGTAAATATCCTCTGTTAAGTACCTGTTCGCTTTCGGTATTTTTCCACCAAAGTTTTGGCATTTCATACTGGCTTGTTACACCTTCCAGCAGGTCCAATTCGGCAACTTCCATTTTTTTGTTGATTTATATTTGTTGATTTCTCAATATCTTTTTTTGTATTTCACTTTGGTTTTCGAGCCCGTTAAAACAGATCGTATGCCGAAATACTTTTATCATGTTTGGTATAATCCACCGGACGTTTCGCAAAAAAATCGTCGAGACTGTTGGCGAAAACCTCTTCTTCAAACCATTGCAAAAGTTTCACATCGGCAACGGCAAGATTGAACTGACGTGGCAAACCAATTTTCATCAGACTGTCGTCCGCGCGGTATTTCATAAAATTGATCAGATCTTCTTTGTTGATACTGTCAATTTCTCCTTCACTGAAAATCCAGTCGATGATGCGCGATTCCACATCAATGGAAGAACGTACAAGACGTGTGATTTCCGCAACCGTTTCCTGATCAAACATATCAGGGAATTCTTCCTTGATTTTGTTGACAAGAAAAATACCGGCATTGGCATGAATCTGCTCGTCGATCGATGTCCAGGCGATGATATTACTGACGTTTTTCATCAATCCTTTAAAACGGGCAAACGATAGGATAATCGCAAACTGACTGAATAAACTTACATTTTCTATCAAAATAGAAAACAGAATCAGTGAAAACGCATATTCCTTTTTATCGGTTGATTTTGAATTTCCCAAAGCCTCGGATAAGTAATCAATTCGCTCACGGATCACGGGAATTTCGATCAGCGTTTCAAATTGGTTGTTATATCCCAATACTTCCAAAAGACGCGAGTAAGCTTCGGAATGACGAAATTCACATTCAGCGAAAGTACTTCCCAAACCATTGAATTCCGGTTTTGGCAAATGGTGAAAAAGATTTCCCCAGAAAGATTTTACAGCTACTTCAATTTGCGCGATGGCTAGCAGACTGTTTTTAACAGCCGTTCTTTCTGCCGGACTCAGATGGGAATGAAAATCCTGCGTGTCGGCCGTAAAGTCTACTTCTGAGTGTACCCAATAGGCTTTATTGATTGCTTCTGTAAATTGTAAAATTTCAGGATACTCGAAAGGTTTGTATTGCAGACGTTTTTCAAAAATACTCATAAAAAATACTGACTTTATAACTTGTTGAATAAGTGTTGATCAGAATTTGATTACAAGAATTTGTCCTGACAACACTGCTAAAATCCCAATAACAAAAAGTGACAAGTTGTAAAATCAACCCTTAACGTTTCATAAACCGGGGCAACAAATCTACCAGAAATTTCAATAAGCTAAAATTTTTTGCAAACTTTTTCAAAAATGAAAATTGTTAAAATATTAAAAATCAATTTGTTAAATAGAAAAATTTGTTAACATTTTTTTCTAACCTGTTTTTTTATCTAAAATTTTTAAATAAAAAAGGAACTTTACTTAACAGTCTTAACTTCAAAGTCTTATGTTTTTACCTGTTGGATTTGACCGATTTAAGCTGCTGTTACTCTGGTCTTCCACTTTTAGATTACCTGATTATATTTTTTTGATGAGCTATCGATGCGGTTCAAAAATACTGAATGTATTAATGCATATCCGTAGTGATTTCTCCTAAACAAATTGCATTCTTTCTTCTTCCAGATCAAGATATAAAAGATGTCTTCTTATCATTTCTTCATCCACATCTCCGTCCTTATTGTTTTTATCAATCAACCATTTTCTTTGCTGAATAATCAAATCGCGATAAACCGTTCTGGATTCTTCGTTCATTAAAATTCCCTCCGTTGACTGATTTGCATGCTGCCATTTGTATGCGATCTGTTGCAGCACGGGCTGGCTACTTAATTGCTCGTTGTAATGGGTATTCAGATAATCCAGTGCATGGAGGCTCACCTGTTTTTTGATCTCGTTATAGATTTCCTCCTCAGATTCCATATGATCAGTATCCTTTAAATCCAGCTTTTTTATCAATAAAGGCAGAGATAAACCTTGCACGACAAGGGTGAGAAGTATGACTACAAAGGTGATAAAAAGGATAAGATTACGCTGTGGAAAAGCGGATCCATCCGCAAGATAAACCGGTATAGACAAAGCTGCGGCCAATGACACTACCCCACGCATGCCTGACCAGCCCATCAAAAAAGGAAGTTTGTAACCAGGATGACGCGGGTCGGCAACGGTAATAAAGTTTCGTGCGATCAGGGTAACAAAAACTGCGGCAAAAGATGAAAGTATCCGGCCAAAAATTAAAACCCCTGTCACAAGCAATCCATAGCCAGTTGCCGTGTAAATAGACACTCCTTCCAGTCCGGCCGTGATCTGGGGCAGATCGAGCCCGATGAACATAAACACCAGACCGTTCATTACAAAACTAAGGCTTTCCCAAACGTTCAGACCCCGAAGCCGGGAAGCACTGCTCAGAAAAACAAAACGATAATTTGACAACAACAGACCTCCGCTTACCACCGCCAGGACACCTGAACTGTGCACCGATTCAGCCACCATATACATGATGTAGGGCGCCAGAATGGTTAAAATGGTATCAATATTGGCATCAGTAGGCAAGAATTTCTGTGACTTCATCAAGATATAACCGATGACAAGACCAATCCCTATTCCACCACTCAACATCCACACCAAACTCAGTGCGGCGTCACGCCAGACAAAATTACCCGTCGCTACTGCAATTAGAGCAAAACGAAAAATAATCAGGGAAGAGGCATCATTCAACAGACTTTCACCTTCTAAAATATACGATACCCGCTTTGGTACTTTTACCAGTTTCAAGATCGCTCCCGCACTTACGGCATCCGGTGGCGATACGATGGCTCCGAGCAAAAATCCCAACGCCAGTGAAAAGCCGGGAATGAAGTAATTGACGGTCAGTGCTACCGTAAAAGCACTAAAAAAGACAACCAGAAATGCAAAGCTTCCGATAATTCGCCGCCAGCGCCAGAGCTCTTTCCAGGAAATCTGCCATGCTGCCTCAAAAAGTAACGGTGGCAGAAAAAGAACAAATATCAATTCCGACTCGATATGCAACGCCGGCAACCCGGGAATAAAGCTTATTGCCAGGCCCGCCAGAACCAGTACCACCGGATAGGCCACCCTGATCTTCCTGCTTAGCATGATCAGAAGTAATATTAAAAATGTAAGGCTGAGATAGAAGGGGAAATCTGTTAACATTACAATTCAGGTTAGATCAAACACTAATGTATAAAAATATTATCGCTACTAAGGGATCAATCATGCTCCAAATTGATGTCTTTATTAAAAATAAAGTAAGATTGTTATCTGTTAAAAAAGAAAAAATTGATAGGCAGGCAACCATTTCATAGCCTTGTTCATTATTACAACAATTCATCCCTATGCATTTTGATAACTCTTTCTATCATTTACGAAGCTCAGAAAAAAGATGCTCTTGCACAGCGAATGCTATTTGATTTTTATGGGAAAATTTTATTCCGGCTAGCCAAGCGTTACCTGATCAACCAGGCTCAGACTGAGGACGCAGTATCAGAGTCTTTTTATATCATATTTAAAAGAATTGATAGTTGTCATTTTATTGCCATTCCACCATTTGAGATGTGGATTAAAAGAATAGTAGTAAATGAGTGTCTCAAAATTTTAAGAAGAGAAAAACGGTTCGAAATAATGACCAGTCAGGCGTGTGAAAATTGGATAATTGACGATTCCGTTATTGACCTTCTCTCTGCCGAAGAAATATTTAAATTAATAGAGGACTTGCCGACGGGATATCGGACTGTATTTAATCTGTATGAAATAGAAGGTTACACGCATCATGAAATAGCGGACTTACTTGGAATAAGTACCGGAACTTCTAAGTCACAGCTAAGTAAAGCTAAAAATATGTTGCAGCGGAAAATTATAGAATTGAACCCAGCTTATGCAAAACGAAAGATTATTTAAAAAAATAAAAGATGTTGCCCTAACAAAGACAACGGGAACAGAGGAATACAATCCTGAAAAACTTTGGGCCGATATAGAAAATAAAAAAAGTAAAACAGACTCGCGGCTTTGGTGGCCTTCTGCTGCAGCATCAGTTTTGCTTTTTATTGGTCTGTCTTTTTGGTTTTCAACACCAAAACTTGCCAGTTATAAGGTTACCAAAAAAGTTGGCCGGATAAAAAATAATACATTATCAAAAAACAAGGCTACTTATAAATCACATCAATTAATTATAAGGTATCCTGTGGTGGCATCTGAAAATATTTGGCCAAAGAAATCAATTGAAACAAAGGAAAAAGAAGTCTATATTTTAAAACCGACGAGTGAATTAGCAAATTCTGATATAGTTTCAACGGATGATTTATCAGGTCTGAATAAATTTTTGGAAGTAATAGATACTAGTAAGGTTGAAAAAATCAACCTCAAAGTCTCTGATTATCAAACCGAGAACGTACTGGTTGCGGATATTTCTCTTCCAGAGGAGAAGACAGAAGGATATCCTGTATTAAGGCAAATTTTCGCCAGAAAGGATATAAAAGCAAGGAAATCGCATTTACATTTCCAGCGGGAAATTAAGAAATCAGGATTCAGATCATTCGTTCATAATAGTCTCGTGCAATATCCTCCGGCAGTACATCCAAATTCGGCACATGAAAAAGTGGATACAACGCATTAATACCAATTCTGAAAATCTATTTTAATTTATTAGCTATGAACCTTTTTATCCTGACAATCGGCACATTACTAAGTAATTCCGCTTCATGCCCGCCAACTGACACAATTATTTTGAGGGCTGGAAATGATAGTAAGGTGATCTTTTATGGTAAGTCTAAAAATGACCTGAAAAAGCTTGAATTACTTGACTTAAACAAAATTTTAAGAGAATTAAATAAAACGCAGGATCACTCAGATAGCTTAATCAGACAACAAGTAACTTTGAACAATAATGAATTTGTTAAGGAGCATCAGAAGCCAACGAAAATGGAGCGGTACATAGAAAACACTTTCCTTAACCTTCAAATTGGAACCGGCTACCATGCCAACCGGTACACTTTCTTCCAACCTGCTCCTTCCAGGCTTGGACATCCAGCGGCATCCTTAACAAGTGATATAGTTATGGAAAACCTGATGACCAGCAACCTTTCTGTATTTCATGATATGAAATTTGTTGATCGCCCCAAATTTGCATTTGCATTACGTTATGGTGTTGGTCTAGGACTGAATATTCAAAGGTATCTACACTGGAATTTGCTGCAATCTGTGCCAGTCGACGATGTCGCGGTAATTGCAACACGCGCCAGGGAATTATTAAAAACCGAAGAGATAACACCACTACAATCAGACTTCAACGCTTTTCAGAGTTATTTTCAAGTTTCACCAAAAATCGCGGTCAAAAATAAAAAGGGTATATCTACCTTTTATATGGATTTTGGTGTAAGATTAAATTATAACCGGAATTTTGAAAATGTAAATCCATCTGCCTATGCTGCCGGGTTGATGATCAACTCTCCATATGGCGCAACGGCTACCACTGATGGTCCGGTAATAACGGGCGGTGGCTATGGTGCTTACAGTAAAAAACAGACAGTGGGAATTAGTTACTTAGCTGAGATCGGATACAAATGGATTGGAATTTTTGTGGTGTATTATCCTGATAATATACAACTTACAACAAATCTATTGTCCGAGACCGATCGGCCAGACTCCGGCTTTGTAAAAGATAAGAAAGGAAATCTTGGCTATGTTTCATTTGGTATTAAAATTGGCCGGTAATATCCTAAAAACGATATCAATAGTGACCAAAGGACTTTAAAATAATATCCCTAACCACGTATCTGGATATAGGAATAATGATTTGCATACTAATTTAAAAAAATGTGGTCATTTATCGTCTGGCTTGTAAGCAAACCTGACAATAAATGACCACATTAAATTAAAGAGCCTGAAATTTATTTTTTATAGACGCGATAAAGTCTGCCCTGATCCGTCACCGCATAAAGCGCACCGTCTTTACCTTCGGTGATATCGCGAAAACGCTGATGCTGATCTTCAAGAAGTCTTTCTTCACCAACTACTTTATTATTTTCAATGATCAAACGTGCGATGTGCATGCTGCTTAGTCCACCGATAAACAAATTATTTTTCCACTCAGGGATATTGTCGCTGCTGTAAAAAGTGATACCGCTTGGAGAAACAACCGGATCCCAATAATAAACTGGCTGCTCCATGCCATCTTTTTGCTGAATCGCTTCGCCTACTTTTTTACCACTATATTCGATACCATAAGTGATTGTTGGCCAGCCATAATTTTTACCCGGCTCGATACGGTTTAGCTCATCACCACCTCTCGGACCAAATTCAACTTCCCATAAATCACCTGTAACCGGGTGAAATGCAAGTCCTTGTACATTTCTGTGACCATAAGAATATAGCTCAGGTTTTGCACCTGTTTTACCAATAAAAGGATTACCCGCAGCAGGTTTTCCATCCTTTGTGATTCGGATCACTTTTCCCAAACTGGAATTTAACTGCTGCGCCTGAGGCCTGGTAATGATATCAGAGCGCTCTCCTGTGCTGATAACCAGATTGTTATTTTTGTCAAAAAGAATACGGCCACCGTAGTGAAGCGTACTGGCGAAAGCAGGCGTGGCACGGTAAATAACCGTAGCACCTTCAATTTTCTTTTCATCTGCTGAAAGTTTCCCTTTGGCTACGGCCGTAAGATTACCACCTGTCTGAGCCTGTGAAAACACCCAATAGACCATCCTGTTTTTTTCAAAGTCCGGATCAACGCGGATTCCCAGCAAACCTCCCTGTCCATCTGCATTGACTGCCGGAATACCTGTTATCGGTGCGCTTAACTTCCCGTCGGTCGTAGCAATACGCATCGTTCCGGCCTTTTCCGTGATAATCAGCCGGCCATCAGGCAGACTGGTGATACCCCAGGGATTTTTCAAATCCTCACTCAAAACTTTGCCTTCATATGGCGTGGTTGATTTCACACTGCCAATTCTCGTCTGACCTGCAAATGCTGGTTTGTAATCTGAATTCGCTTTCTGCGTTTCAACCGGTGCTCCCGTGGTTTGCGATATTGCCTTTTGACTAACCGCCAAAGAAAAGATGGAGCCGGTCAGGAGTATAAGAATACTTTTAGTCATTGTTTTTAGGTTTAGTTTAAACTTAAATTTAGGTACGTGATAATTTCAACAAATAGTTATACCAATAACTACAAAAATCAATTTAAGGATCAAAATTAATGGAATATAATTTGATGTATTTATTCTTTCCAGCAAATTTTGCTGGAAGTTAGGCATTTACACTGTTCGTCTGGACGGCAAGCAAATCATTTTCAACAAACGATTTCAGGTCTTCTTTGCTTGTAATGGTTTTCTTTTCATGATGTTCCAAATGAAAATTTTCCAGCTTTTGCAATAGATATTGAAGCGTCAGTTTTTCGGAAATTGTCAGTTTGCCGGTGATCATTTTGCCCACATTACTCATATCTTTAAACACTTCGTAGAGTAATACTTTCCCCGCGTCAGTGATCGCAATCAGCTTGCTTCTTTTATCTTTTTCATCATCCCATTGGGTTACTAATCCGGTTGCAATGAGCCGCCGGATTATTTCCATACCTGATGTTTTTTCCTGCAAATTATAACTGATCAGTTCGCTTTTGGAAAGATGGTCGTGGGTCAGTAAAATGGAAAGCGCCGTAAAATCCTCGGCAGTCAGCAGCGGCGTGCCTTCCAGTGCTTTTTTGATATAGGATTTTGCATACCGGCTCATGTGCACAAATAATCTTCCAATGTTGTTGTCAAGCTGAAAGGCTATTTCCTGTGCATTATTTTCATACTTTCCAAATCTGGCTTCACCTGGCACAAAGTTCTCCTTGGATTCACTGGTCGTATGCAGAAGAAATCCGGCAAAGTCCTGCATAGACAGTTCACGTCCCGGGCTCTCCTCTTCCAGTTGTTCTACAAGCGAGATTAATTCATGAATGAGCTGGTATGATTTCATGCCAAATTAAGTGATATGAACTAATTATTATCCAAAGTTACATGCTTTCCATGATTTCCAGGCTTTGCTTTTTGAACGTTGTATAGGCATTTTCGAATTTTTGACTGACGTTTCGCTGCGGGATTAAACTTTTGAACAGATTAATTGTCCTGATCAGCGTGAGTTTATAAAGAGGCAGTTTAACGTTTTTTATAGCGAGCAGGTCTGAAATTTCTGTACCCAATAAATAACGCATCAAACCCAGAATATCGTCATCCGTAGCTTTACTTTTATTGACAGCCAGGATGTGCGCGATCAGGGATTCTGTGAGCTCTTTTCCATGCGGTGAAGCGCAGAATTGACGACGTTTGATGGTTGCATCAAGTTCATCGCCCATTTTTTGATTTTCTGGAATTAAATCCGAATCCAGACCTGTCAAATAACCAATTACCGCCCATGTATGCAAAAAAGCCTCCTGGTCTGATTCGCTTACGCTAAACCCAAGCAGCCGTAAACCGCGTACCACAATAAGGGAAAACGAAAGGTTGGTGCCCGCCATATCTTCCTGGTTGATAGGAACACCCCAGGCGTCATCCCATTTTCTGCTTTGGTAAGTATAATAACGTACCGCAGCATGCATAATCCGCACTTTTAAGATTTGCTGATAAGCATTGCCATTGGGCGCGAAAGCATCCGGCGCCATCACGTCCCATACGAATATGGCTGTGTCATAAAGACGTTTTGTTGTTTGTTTTCTGATCAGTTCTGATATGTACAAAACCATGGTGCCGTGAGCAGCCGTATAACAATATGGAAGCGACAGCAGCCCGAGCAGGCTCATAATTATTTCCGAATAGCGGGTAAAAAAAGCAGAGCCCTCTTCCATTAATTCTGGATCTGCCCATGCCGGTAATTGTTGTGCTTCGTCGATGAATGCAAAACCGGGAAAAATGCTGCTTAATGATTCAGCAGCATGCTCTCCGCTCGCAGTATTCATCCACTTTTGTAACTGGATTTTCTTTACAGGGTCAGCAAAAACAACCTTTATGAAATCATCTGCCGGTTTATCGCCCAGTAATCTCTTTCTATCTAAAAGTTCGTCACTGTATATTTTGTGATCAGCCATAAGTTAAAACGTTGTACTAAGTATCGCCTCGGCCGCCAGTCTTCCACTTTTCATCGCAGCATTGATCGAACCATTCATTAAGTAATCACCACACACAAAACAGTTTGGATATAAGTTTTTGAACAGAGGAACCGGTTCATTTGTTACCTGGTCATCATCGGGCAAAGCGTAAGGAATGTGATAGGTTTTTAGATGTTTCCAGCTTGTTGCCTCCGGAAACCAGGTTTTCATTTCATTAACTGCCTTTTTCTGGAGTTCAGAACTATTAAGATTTGAATAATCCCCAATTAAAGAAAGAGATATCAACGCATCTCCATTTTTTGAATATGCCGGCGAAATCTCATTCATTACAGCAATGTTGTTCACCAACTTTCCTGGCAGCGTATTTAATGCAATCAGTGGTTTTTCAAACGGTTTGCCGGGCGAGGTGAAATACATATTGGTGACAGAATGATATGCCCTGACCGACTGCTGAAATGGTTTTGGTAAATTAAGCTGATCGGTCGCAATGAGAACAGTGTCAGCTTGGTAGATCGAACCCGACAAAGTCTTAACCGTGTTCCCATCAATTTCAATTACTTTTTCATGAAAGATTAATTCCGGAGCTGACAAGTCACGTGCCAATTGTAACGGGATCATTCCCATACCTTTTGCAGGAACCGCAGCATCACCTTCACTAAACATTTTGAACACAAACTCAAACATGCGACTTGACGTGCTAAGCCTATCTTCAAGAAAGATACCTGACATGAAAGGTTTGAAGAACTGATTCATCATCCGTGCACTAAACCCTGCATCTTCCAGATAAGCCAGTGTGGAGATTTGTTCTTCCGAAAAAATCTCGTCGATACCTTTTCCGGCAAGCTTTATTTTTAGCCCAAGCATCCGGATTTTATCTCCAAGCGTGCCTGCTGGAGAGCGCAAAGTACTGATCAAAGTACTTGGTTGTCGTAGCGGGTCGCCGATGCGCGTGCTGCCGTTTTCGTTCAATATTAAAGCACCGGGATCAAATTTACACAGATCAAGGGCGTCATAATCAAGAAATCTTTTTGTTTCAGGATATGCAGTTAACAATACCTGAAAGCCGCGGTCAAGCAAAAAACCGTCCACCTCATCCGTACGAACCCTGCCACCGACCTGATCAGAAGCTTCCAGGATTTTTATAGATTTACCAGCCGCTTTCAACACTTTGGCAGCCGTTAATCCCGCCATCCCGGCACCGATAATGAGTACGTCCGTTTTATTATTATTCATGAAGGCAAAAATTTAATTCAATACGGATACTGCTGAACTTTTAACACTTACGATATTAAGCTGTTTTCAGTTTACCCATTCCTCCATCAACTCCAATGACCTGTCCGGTAACCCAGCCGCTATTTTCGGAAAGCAAAAACGCTATCGCCTGGCTGATATCTTCCGGCTGACCGTATTTTCCCAAAGGATGCCTTTTGGCGGATGCTTCCCGTTTTTCCGGAGTGCTCAGCAAATTTTGGGCCATAGGCGTATCGGTCAAAGATGGAGCCACCACATTCACCCTTATTTGCTGCGCTGCCAGTTCAGCGGCCAGTGCTAACGCCAGACCTTCCACCCCACCTTTCGCTGCCGAAATACTGGCATGATAAGGCAAACCTGTTTTGGCAGCGACAGAACTGATCAGAACGATTGAAGCACCAGCAGCATTTTTCAACTGTTTGAGCGACTGTTGAATAATTTGTACAGCACCTAAAACATTGAGGCGATAGTCATTCAAAAAGTCATCCGTTGAAAGCCTGTTAAATGGTTTCAGATTGATGCTGCCGACGGAATAAACAAGACCATGCAACTGTTCAGGCAAAAATTCGACGATCGGGCCAAGCTCAGCGGTTACATCCGCCAGATGGTGTTTGACACCCTTGGGCAGATCAACATTCACGGAACGTGATATAACATAAACAGCTGCATCATTTTCGTGTAAAAATTTAACAAGGGATAAACCAATACCTGAACTTCCTCCCACTACGAGTATATTTTTTCCTTTAAAATTCATTATCCAATATATTTTAGAAATTCATTTCTGGTTTCAACATTCAAAAATTGGCCGCAATATTCAGCGGTCAGCGTTGTACTGCCGGAATCTTTCACACCCCTGCTCGACACACAGTGATGATATGCGTCGATAACGACAGCCACATCCTCAGTGCCGAGTGCTTCTTTCATCAAATTAGCAATTTGAATTGTCAGTCTTTCCTGAACCTGAGGCCTTTGGGAACAATATTGCACAATCCTGTTCAGTTTTGACAAACCGATGACATGCCCGTTACTGATATAAGCCACATGCGCTTTTCCTACGATAGGCACGAAATGATGCTCACAATTGCTGAAAACGGTAATATTTCTTTCAACGAGCATTTGATTGTAATGATAGGCATTTTTAAAAAGCGTAGGCTCCGGCTTATTTGCCGGATTAAGTCCGCTGAATATTTCTTTGACATACATCTTAGCAACCCGCTTTGGTGTGTCCTGCAAACTATCATCTTCCAGATCCAGGCCCAAAACCTCCATAATACCAGCAAAATGTTTGGCGATCAGCTCTATTTTGGTTTCGTCATCAAGCTCAAATGCGTCTGCTCTCATCGGCGTGTCAAAAGACGAGCTGTGATGTCCTTCTTCATATTCGAGCACATTTTTATCATTCTTTGGTTCAAATATGATTTTGTTATTTAACATGAAGTTGTTAGTAATTTAAGTAAATCTATCTGGTCACACCCGGCATTTCTTTTGATACTACGTCGGGTTTGTATTAATCCCGTTATTTCACATTACATTCAATTTATATCTCACAAGAGAGTCAAACATCAGCCAGAATTTCAGACCATTGGAAACCCTTATGCGTTCCGACATAACCTGATTCGCCGGTACTCTTGTTATTTTGAGCAGCAACTGCCGGTAATAAACATATGCCAGGTAAACCCCCTTTCGACAAGAGGCCGGCAGTTCACGGATACCACTTAATGCTTCATCAAACTCGTTGATAATTTCCTGTTCGATGGTTCGCTTATTTTCATCAGAAAATGAAGATAAATTGATATCCGGAAAATAACTCCGGTTCAATTGCTGATAATCTGCTTGTAAATCCCTTAGAAAATTGACCTTCTGAAATGCGGAACCCAGCTTCATGGCCGAAACTTTCAACCGGTCAAATTCCTGTTGATCGCCGTTTGTGAATACATGCAGGCACATGAGCCCTACCACCTGCGCGGAACCCATGACGTATTCATTATACTTGTCATGCGTATAAGATTGCTCATCCAGATCCATTTCCATGCTTTTCAGAAATTGCCGGATCAGATCATGATCGATATTAAATTTATTAACCACCTCCTGAAATGAATTGATAACAGGGTTGGTACTGATGCCCCGCTCAATCGCCTTAAAACAATCGGCGGAAAATTCGGCAAGCAATATGGATTTAGGGTAATCGTGGAAACTGTCGACGATCTCATCTGCCAGCCTCACAAAGCCATAGATTGCATAGATATGGTCGCGTAATTCTTTACTGAAAAAAAATATCCCAAGCGAAAAACTGGTACTGTAAAGTCGTGTTGTTTCTCTGCTGCATTTCGCGGAGAGCTTATCAAATTTTTCTTTCATTTTTTAAGTTTGATGTATCGGACGATGGTTTGTGCCTGTCTGTCGCCATTGTCTTCATAACAGATTGCGGCAAACGCATTTGGATCGGTCTTTCACAATCCGTTCACAGAGGCATGTTTTTAGGTTACGGTGTTTTTCGACATCATCATTTCACCTTCCAAAGTAATACAATATTATACTATTTATTAAAAAGTAGTACAAATTTATACTTAATCAAAATAATACGATGATGTTAGTACGTATGATATATCCTCAGCGCCTTATTTCAATGAAGTTTACCCTACGTTAACTTAATTCATGAAATACTATATTACTTTAAATGCCGTCCAACCTCTGGCGATTTATTTGGCAAATAACTTAAAACGAAAAACCAGCCCTTAAAGTCAGACGGTTAAAATCTTCCTTTTTTTCAATTCCCAACTGCTGAACAGAAGATCGCTGAAAACGGTATCCTGCCGAGATTGTAAATCCGGTATTGTTGCTGAACAAAATTTTCAACCCAATTCCAGCTGCCATCGTTGGTCCGCCGCCAAAACGAACGCTGTCTACATCGTTGGAAGTGGCATTAAATCCATGGCCTCCTTCTATAAAATAGAAAGGCAGCTTGTCTCCGGTCTGAATAAAATCACCACGAATACTCAAAACGACCGGGACGAAAGTTTGCACGGCGTAAAGATCAGCGCCGAGGCCAAGTCCGGTATAAAACCACTGATTGAATTTATAACCATTTGTTGTTTGGAAAGAAAACGCAGAAGTCGTCACGCCGTTCGATGCCCGGTTGCTCATCGCCAGCGGCCCTAGCTCGGTATAATGCACAAAACCCTTTTGTTTGTAATGAATATTGGGATTCACGTACTTTTCATTTTCAATTTTTTCAACTTCATCTGTCAGAAAAGTAAGTATGCTTTTGTCAAACATTTCCAGCCTGACAGCAGGTTGCTCTTCCAGCAGCGTGCCTTTCATGACTGAGCCATTTTTCAGGAAAACCCGCACATACCGATTTTTTTGTCCTAAGGTGCTGGCCGTGAAGTACAGGATAAAAAGCAATGTCAGCGTTAAAGTATTTTTCATGTTGTGGTGGTATTAATGCAATGGCTAATCAGTTATCCAACCAGATTTTAAACTCCGGACTTCTTTCCCTGCTCACGTATGTATTTTGCTCAAACGGAGGTTTCAGGAAAACCTGAAGGCGGCTCGATAACAGCGCCTTGACCTTCTGAATTGATTGTATCCTGGCAATAATTTTTCTGTTAATCCTGAAAAACAGGTGCGGATCCAGCAGCTCTTCCAGGCTTTCCAGATTATAGTCTACCAAATATTTACGTCCCTCAGACGTCACCAGATATACCACCTTATCGTCAGCATAGAAATAAGCTACCTCATCAATGTTTTTGTATAGTATGGTATCCGCATATTTAACCAAAAAACGGTGTTTGTATTTTTTACTGAAAGACAACATATTTTCCTCAATCCGTCTGATATCCGCCAGAGAAATTCCTCCGCGGCTTTCATTTAAATTCCGGTATTTAATGAGCGCGTTCTGAAGTTCAGTTTTATCCAGTGGTTTTAAAAGGTAATCAATACTGTTCAGTTTAAAAGCCTGCAAAGCGTACTGGTCGTAAGCGGTAGTAAAAATAACCGGACATTTCACAGGAAGACGTTCGAAAAGACGAAAGCAAAGTCCGTCCGACAAATGAATATCCAGCAACAATAAATCCGGCTCAGGATTTTTACTCAGCCACGATACGGCTTCCTCAATAGATTCGAGCGTATCCAGTACTTCAATATCCGGATCAAATTCCCGCAGGAGTTGTGATGCCCTTTTGGCGGAGAGCGCCTCATCTTCCAGTATAAGAACTTTCATCGTTTAGGATTCAAATTTCAAACAATTCTAAGAAAAAATCATGGCTCAAAAAAGGAAGCATGTGTAGGCCTGATCAGTGGTATGGTCACACTAAACTGCTCGGTAGTTTGTTTTACTTCAAGCCCATGTTGTCCCAAAAACTCATATCTTTTTGTAATGTTATTTAATCCAAGGCCTGTTGATTCCTGGTCGTCAGCCAGTTTTAGCTGAAGGTTATTTCTAACCGTTATCGTTTCGTTATCCAGACAAAGGATCTCCACATGAAGCGGTTTGTTTTTACCGATCACATTATGCTTGACTGCGTTTTCTACAAGCATTTGCAAAGAAACAGGCACTATAAAAGCCGACTGACAATCGCTATTAACATTGATTGTAAATATCAAACCGGAATCGAAACGGGTTTTAAGCAGATAAAGGTAAGATTCAATAAAATTCAGCTCCTCTTTCAATTCAATAATTTCCTTTTCAGGACTTTTAAGCACGTAACGGTACACCCTGGAAAACTGCCGCACAAATTCAACCGAGGCATTTGCGTCCATAGGTATCAAAGCACTCAATACGCTCAGATTATTAAACAGAAAATGCGGGTTCACCTGGTTTTTCAGCGCCTGCAATTGCGCCTGGCTGCTGATTCTTTTATAGTTTTCAACTTCCTGATTACTTTTTTCAAGCTGCTGGTGATATAAAAATATTACATTGATTGTGTTCAGGAAAAGATTGACCCGAAAACTGAACATCAAAAGCAGTTTCAAAGGAAGAATCCAGTCCACCCAATTGTGCGAGATAGTGTAATAGGAAGTAATTCCTCCCAGAAGCATTGTTGCAAAAAATACAGCCAATATGCTGGCTCCGAAACTGTAACTGATCCTTTTCCAGAAGGATTTTATTTCCAGCTTGGAAAGAAAGTTGTCCAGCAAACGGTTTCCTTCCCAGATTGCAATGGTCAAAATCAGAAAAAGCAGAAAAATGACCGGCTTGGGTGTGACGATCGGATAATGCTCAAAAGATTCTACCAGCAAGGTATTCATAAATGAATATCCACCCAGCAAAATCATAAACAAAAACCGGTACCTGATCGAGAACATAGTGACGTATAGTAACAATAAAAAAAACATTGGTAAACTACCTAAATTCAGATCGTTTACCAATGTTAAGCAACAGTTTTATTATGGCATCAAAACTTTGTCAATAACGTGCACGACGCCGTTGGTAGCCAAAATGTTAGCAGTCGTGATATTCGAAGCGCCGCTTGTCGTACCAACCACTTTCGCTCCGCCAGTCAGATTGAAAGTAAGCTTGCCCGCTGTGTTCGCAGTAGCTACTTCACCTGAAACGTTTGGCAGATCTGTGGAGAATACACGGCCAGGAACAACGTGATAGAGCAAAACATTTGTTAAAAGCGTTTTATTTGCCGGATCAAGCAAAGTGGCTTTTGGTGTTGTTTTGTACAACTCAGTGAATGCTGCGTTTGTTGGAGCAAATACCGTCAGTCCATTTGCAGAAGCCGTAGAAAGGGCTGTTGCCACCGCAGGATCAGCCGCCAGAACAAGAGAAACCAGCTCCGAAAAATCAGCGTTAGCCTGTGCTACCTGCACCAGAGATTGTGTTGGCGGTACAATGACATTGTCAATTACATGGATCACTCCGTTAGAAGCGTCCACATCTGTGGCGATAACTTTGATGTTACCGTTAATAAAAACACCATCCGTATTTTTTGACAAATAAATGTCGTTGTTGGCATTAACCGTTTTAACGGTTCCGCTTTTGACATCAGCCGCTTTCACTTCACCGCTCACGACATGCGATGTTAAAATGGGCGTCAACGCGTCTTTCGTCAATCCATCCAGACTCGTAATACCCGCTTTAGTAAAAGCTGCATTGTTAGGCGCAAATACGGTAAACGGGCCTGCTCCCTGTAACGTTGTAACAAGCTCTGCTTTGGTCACCGCGGCAACCAGCGTAGAAAATTGTGCATCTCCGGACGCAACGGCAACTATATTCCCAACGGCTGGTGTTTGCGGCGTATCGTCGTCGTCGTCACTACAGGAAATAATCGTCGTTGCTAAGGCGGCAGTCAGAAAATACATGCTCAGTCTGTTCAATCTGCTTAATGATTTCATGGTAAAAAGGTTAATTATTGTGGAATAATTTATTTAGTTACCATCATTAACCTACCTGGCCGTTTTTTCATTGTTGCAATAGAACCGAGCGTAACTATGTGAGGAGTGAAAAGTATATTTTCAGGGAGTGAACTGACAAAATGAAATCTTAATGCGCCAACAAAATATTCTAATAAACAACAAGGCCAGATTTTCGCGAATCCGTCAGAATATTGCTTTCTTTATACCAGATTTTCCTGATACACAACATACACTGATTAGAAGATGGTCAACAAACTTCGCCAACATATCATTGACCGGCTCGGAAGCACTCCGGACAATATCGATGATGTTCTTGCAACTTTTCATACACTCAAATTAAAGCGCAACGAAGTCATTTTGAAACAAGGGGAAATCTGTAAATACGTATATTTTGTAGCGTCCGGTTGTCTTCAGGTTTTTGTTTATGACAAAGAAATGAATGAAACTACCCGTGACATTATTACAGAAAATAACTGGTGCTCTGAACTGATCAGTTTTGGCGGCCAGCAACCCGCTACTGAAAATATCAGGACGGTTGAACCCTCGGATCTCTTGGCCATTGACCGCCAGGGTTTCCAGCGGTTGATGGAAACGGTTCCGCAGTTTGATAAAGTTTACAAACAGATCCTGGAAGCCTCCTATGCCAATTCGGTTTACAGGATCAACACCTTCGTTTCATTAACCGCGCTGGAACGGATAAAATGGCTTATGGAATATCGGCCCAAACTCATGAGCAGGCTTTCCAGTAAACTTATTGCGTCCTATCTGGGCATATCACAGGAAACTTTCAGCCGGTTGAAAGGCAAGCTCTGAAACGTTGACATTTGTCAACACGAAACGGTTTTTAATTGCAGAATTTTGATTCATCAATCACAATTTAAAATCGCGACCAATGAAAGAGTACTTGCTTTTATTCCGCAATATCAGCGGAGACAACAGTTACATACTTACGCCGCAGGATATGGCCGAAGACATGCCAGCCTGGCAGGGGTGGATCGGAAACATTGCCATGCAGGGCAAACTGGTGGCCACACAACCCATTGAATACCAGGGAATCATTGTTAATAACGACGGGATTCTTGAAGGACCTGACAAAGGCGGAAACAACGTACTTGTTGCGGGATTTCTGATCTGTAAGGCAGATAGCCCGGCAGAAGTTCAGGCGTGGAGCAAAACCTGCCCGATTTTAAAATACAAGCATGGCAGTGTCGAAATACGGCCCGTAATTCCATTTCCCATCAGATAAAATTTAGCGATCATGGACAAAATTTTAAACCTCGGCCGATGGCTGTTTCCGCTTTCTTTTCTGATGTATGTCGGGCTGCATTTTGGTAAACCTGACGTAGGCGCAGCTTTCGTTCCCGACTATCTTCCGATGCCTTATTTCTGGAATTATTTCACCGCATTTTGCATCATCGCATTTATTGTCAGCGCGGTCATTGGCAAATACGACAAGCTTGCCTATACGCTTATGGCAGTTTACGTAATTTTGATGGCCGTCCTGGTTCATCTTCCAAGAGCGATGGGTCACGAATTGGGGGTCGAAAACATGACCGCCGATCTGGCACGGGAACAGGAACTTGAAATGGTTAACCTGTTTCGCAACATTATGGTTACCGGTGCTTTAATTGGCTTTGCGCGTTTTGTGGCGCGGGACAAACGGGTCGTCGGATAGCGGATAATACTCAAAAATTCACCTATTAAACAAAAAACAAAATGGAAAAATTAGGCGCAAATACCAATGCTCTGAACTGGTTCGAGATTCCGGTTAATGATATAGACAGGGCTCAGAAATTTTATGAAACAATTTTTGAAATAAACATGCAGCCGGTGGAAATGATGGGTATGCAAATGGCGATGTTTCCAACGGAAAGACCAAAATCCGGCGGAGCGCTGGTCAAAAGCCCAAACCACAAACCAAGTACCGAAGGAGCCGTGATTTACCTGAACGCAAATCCTGATCTGCAACTTGTTCTGGACAGAATAGGAAATGCCGGAGGGCAGATTGCTATGCCTAAAACGAACATTAATCCTGAAACCGGAAACATGGCGTTTTTTATCGATACCGAAGGAAATATGGTGGGCTTACACTCGGGAGAATAGATAATTTGAGGCAATAATCTGAAATTTTGTCAGTGCATTTTTATTACAACAGAATTAAAATCTGTCAAAATGAATATCTGAAAAAGTAAAATTGTCACAATTATTTAAGCTGGCCTTTATTGGAACAAAGTTTTATAAAAAGCTCTCAGATGCGCGATGCATTGAGAATTAAAATCATTGTTTAACTTTTAAAAAATAATAGTCATGTCAATTATCAAAAGGAACCGGAATTCATTTTCTGCAATCCCAGCGCTGGTCGACGATTTCCTTGGCCGTGAACTTTTTAACTGGGACAACAGTAATTTCTCTTCTACTCAGACTACCGTACCAGCGGTTAACATTAAGGAGACAGAAGATAGCTTTGGCGTGGAGGTAGCTGCTCCCGGACTGGAAAAAAAAGATTTTAAAATCCAGCTTGAAAATAACCTGTTGACAATTTCTTCACAAAAAGAAGTTCATGGAGAAAACCAACATGAAGGTTATAGTCGCAGAGAGTTCAGCTACCAGTCATTCCAAAGAAGTTTTGTATTGCCGAAAGATGTCGTAAATGATGAAGGGATCGTTGCGCGATATGAAAATGGCTTACTGCAACTTGTAATTCCGAAGAAAGAAGAGGCCAAAGAAAAAGGACCGAGACTAATCGAAATTGGCTAATTAACATACAGAAGGCCTGTCATTTGGCAGGTCTTCTGTATTTTTATAAAATCCATTCTCACCAACGACCAATCTCAAAATCTTTGAAGCGCAAAATATGGAAACCACTTATCAAATTGTTATTCAAATGAAGGCGTTAGATGGAATCCGTGAAATAGGTCGGTTTCTGGTTAGCACCGATAAGGAATTTGCATTCGAAACATTTAACAGCCTGAAAGGTAAAACTACGCTTCCTGAAAACCAGGTACTGCGATTAAGCCTGCTCGAAACAACCGGACTTTCAGGCATTATTATCGGAATTATCGGCTGCAATCTGGACGAACTGTCTGAAAACTGCAAGATAATCACTCGGGATGCGTTCAAATTTTTTAATCTGGAAAAGTGATGACCGGATCACTGATTGATTTTCACTTTTGTGCTTATACGAAGGTCATTTGTAAACTTTCAGGAAATGATTTTTACCAGCCAAACACATCTTTCACATAAGTGCGGCTCATCTTCCATTATTCAGAAACCGGGCGTTTCGGAGGTTCGTCAAAAGCAAGCTCAACCGCCACTCTTCCTTTATAACCAGTTCTTTTTAATGCTTTTGCAACAGCCTTAAAATCCGTCGCACCTTCGCCTACCGCTTCGGTCCATTTGCCGTTTTCTTTTTGGTCCCGGATATGCAGATACACAATCTGCTTTTGATAAGTGTCAATAAACCAGACCGGATCCACTCCTCCCCGAATCAGCCAGTTAAGATCAGGCCCTAACTTGATATCCGGAATTCTCGCAATTGTTCCCTTCAAATCGTGAAAATTGTTTTCAACCTCGTAAGTATGATTATGCAGGTTAAGGGTAATGCCTTTTGATTTGCAAATTGGTATTAATTTTTTCAACAAATTGGCCTGGGCATCCAATTCCTCATCCGTTTTGAGGCGTTTTGCATTTCCGACCGAAACCCCGAAAGTCTCCCCACCCAACTGGTGCAGCCTGTCGACAACGGTCGTGGCATAGGAAAGAATTTCATCATGTTTTGACTTATTCCACATATCGGCACCAAACGAACAGCCTGTTACCGGAAGATTATGTTTTTTGATCAGTGCTTTAATTCGTTCGACAGAATCGTCGGCTTTCAGCAAAATATCCATAAGTTCAATTCCTGAATAACCCGCCGATTTTATGTCTGCGAATACTTCCGGCAAGTCTGCGGAACAGTCCCAGGTTGGCGGATACTTACTTGCATAAACCCAGAGATGGGCAGATACCTGAACGCCATTTTCGAAAAACATACTATTTGCTTGCCGCGGAAATAAGGAAGCAAATAAACCTGCTGTCGCAAGAGCGGAGGTTTGTATAAATCGACGACGCGGTATATCAGTAAGCTGATTTTTCATAAGTATTTGAAAAATTAATTGTTTTAAAAACGAGCATTCACTATTGGTATTTCAATGAAGAAGATCTTCGGCCGCTATAATCTTATTGACGTCGCACGGCCAAAATCTTCCCGATTCATGACATTATTCCAGACTAAAAGTAATATAACCTCCATAATAGCCTTTGCCCGGATTCGGGCTAACCGCGACTGTGATGTATTGTTTTTTACCGATTGAATAAGTGGACGGCACCGCGGTCGCACTTCCAGGCAATTCTTTTTCCCAAAGGATCTTACCGGTTTTCTGATCAAAAACACGAAACATCTGATCAACCGTTGCGCCGATAATAATAAGTCCGCCGGCAGTAGCAATTCCCCCACCCCGGGTGAAAATTCCAGAATTTTTTATGCCTTTCGCTTCCAGTTTTTTATCAACGCCAAGCGGGACCTGCCACAAAATCTCACCGGAATTCAGATCAATGGCATTCAAAGTAGCAAATGGTGGCTTGATCGCCGGAATACCATTCGGATCTTTGAAAAATTCATAACCGGAAAAACCATACGGCTCTTTCGTAGCCGATTCATCGCCGTCAGACGTTTTCCCATTATCCGCTACTTCATCGATTCCTTTAAGATAGGCAGTGATAGCATCGATCTGTTGTTGCGGTAAATGCTGAAACGATGGCATCGGCTCAGCGCCTTTTTTGATGAAGTTTTCAAGATTTTCTCTTACGTAACTTTTCACTTTTACAGAAATATCCGGCCCGAAATTAGTTCCTTTCTGATCCGCTCCGTGACAGCTACTGCAATACATTTTGAACAAATTTTCGCCACTTTCATCATTGTCTTTTTTCAATGACTTAATATCTTTCAACTGAAGAAACCAGGGCATATCAATAGCATTGACGAACATGACCCCTGTATTAGGATTGAAGGATGCGCCGCCCCAGTTTGCACCGCCGTGCGCGGCAGGTACGACGAGGGAACCATGAAGACTCGGCGGTTCGTAAATACCTGTGTTGTATTTATTTTCTGCGATCTGGTCTTTGATAAATTGTGTTACTTCCGGCGTTATTGTGCTGAAATATTCCGGCTTAAATCCCTGCCGCGAGAACGGCGCGGGTTTGCTTGGTATGGGCTGGGTGGGCCAGGGTTTTTCTCCCGGCATTTCACTTTTGGTTGGAACCGCGACTTCGTTAATAGGGAACAATGGCTTGCCTGTTTTTCTATCGAACATGAAAACATAGCCCATTTTTGTTACCAACGCTACGCCATCGATTAGTTTTCCATTGTGTTTTACCTGCACAAGATTCGGCGGAGATCCGTTATCCCGGTCCCACAAATCGTGGTGTGTCGTCTGAAAATGCCATATTCTTTTACCCGTTTTCGCATCCAGAGCCAGCAGACAATTGGCAAATAAATTCTCTCCTTCCCGGTCGGCACCGAAAAAATCGAAAGAGGGCGAAGCAGTCGGAACGTAAACAATGCCCAATTTTTCATCCAGGGCCATGCCACCCCAGCAATTTGCACCTCCGTTTTTCTGCCTGGCATTTTTTGGCCAGGTTGTATATCCAAACTCACCTTCTCTTGGTATGGTATGGAAAACCCATTCCAGCTTCCCGGTATTGACATTGAAAGCCCTAATGTCGCCAGACGTAGACGGAAGCTCATCAGGGACTTTGCAGCCAACAATGAAATAATCTCCATAAATGACCCCAGGCGCATTTGCAGTAACATGGACCCGCTTTTTCATCGACGGTTCAACAGAAAGTCCTGTATAAAAATCTACTTTCCCCTGATCTCCGAAATTTTTGATCAATTTTCCTGTTGAGGCATTGATGGAATAAAGCGTAGCCCCAAAAACAAAAAGTAAGGCATCCGGTCTTCCATTTTTGCCAGCATGAAAAGTGACGCCCCGGGTCCAGGTACTCACGTCGGTACTGTCAGGAATAAATTCCCAAATCAGCTTTCCGGTTTCAGGATTAAGGGCTACCAGCTTATCGCTTGGCATAAAAGCAAACATTCTGCCTTTCAAGATCAGTGGATTAAACAGAATACTGGACCCGTCCTTGCTGTCCTGATAATTCCAAACCTCCTTCAACTGGCTTACGTTCTGCGTATTGATGATCGAAAGAGGAGAAAATTTATTATTGGAAGCGTCATGACCGTAATGAATCCATTCGTGATCGACGGAAAAATTCTGATGTTTTTCGGGTACGAAAGCAATGAGTAATCCCAGCAAAAGTACACCGGCCAATAAACCAGTAAAAGATTGGTATTTATTTTTTATCATAATATTAAATGATGTTCCGGTGAAGGTTTATCTCTGGTCTATCTTCGCTTACAGGCCATTGGTCAGTAACTTTTCATGAATAAATTGCCTGGCCCTTGGTACATCTGTTTCATCCAGATGCTCAATGATGATCGGGATATTCGGATGTTTCCTGGCAAGCCTTTTGAGATACAGATCATAATTGAGAGAACCCAAGCCTGGTGCGGGTAATTCGATCATGCCCACGCCACGGAGTGCATGTGCCTCATCGCCATCAATATCGGCCATCACCACGCCAACGGAGCTTGAAGCCAGCTTTACATCCTTCGCATGAGCAATTTTTATTTTATCAGACAAAGCATCGAATATCCTGTTGATTGTCAGATCAATGGCACCGATATTATGCTCGTCGAAATAATTGGTGGGATCCATCAGCAGGCCCAGATTTGAATGGTCAATATCGGCGAAGAGCCGAAGTGTTTCATCAACTGATCCGATGACATTGTTCACGTAAGTTTCCACGCAAAATATTACGCCATACTGGCGGGAGAAATCAACAAGGTCACCGATCACATCCCGGCATTCAGTATAACCTTCCTCCGTTTTATTTTTCGGATCCGAAACCCAGTCACTTTCCAAATGATATGTCCCCGTTTCACTGATGACATAGGGAGATCCTAATTCGTTGGCATACCGGATGATCTGTTTGAGGTGATCCAGGTTTGCCTTGCGTTTTTCGGGTACCGGGTGTACGAGATTGGTATACCCAGAAATGCAGCATATTGGCAAATTATTATTTCTGAATATGTCCCTGATCCTTTTGGCTTTTGCTGAATCAAGCGCATTTGTCGACAAATCCATGTCCTTAAAAGATAAGTCCAGCTGCACGGTATTGAAATCAAGCGCCCTGATACGGGCGGCAGTTTGTGCCAAATCGTAAGGAAAATAACCGGTAAAAATTCCAACCTGAATCATAAGATCATGACATTATTTCTTCAAGAATATATTTCTGCAATCTCCACGGCCCTGTGCTCTCTTGCTGAAACGTAGCAGGCATCTACCAGGGCCATTGTTTTTAAATTATCCCTCCCACCGATCTCTGGCTCCTTATTTTGTTCCAAAGCGACCAGCAATTGCGCCATCGGCCCGGCAAAGGCATCCGGAAACCAGGCCTCCTGCCAGCGCGGACGTTGCCAGCCGGAAATTTCTTTGCAGGTAAAATCCAGCGTGCTCGGGCTGTGGGCAGGATAATTAGGCCAACCGATACTTCCCTTCGCCATACCGTCCAGGCCTTCCACACGGTAATTGATGTAAATATCTTCCTCCGCACCTTCGCGGGCCGGGCCCGTCCAGACATCGTCCCAGGAAGAGGCGCGCATCCCATTTTCGTATTCGAGAATATACAGTGCGATGCCGTCGTCATGAGCAAATTTTGAAACTGTCCGCGGGTCCTGCGCAACACTGCAATAAACACTTTTAGGGTCTCCAAACCAGTAGCGGAATGTGTCCAGATGGTGAATGCTCATTACCCTTAAAGTAAGCCAGCCCATACCCGCCTGCCAGCCTGTCCAGTGTGGTATTGCCCGCATATCGATCGAGCCGAAAACCGGTTTACCAAGCAATCCTTTGTTTAACAGATCTTTGCAGGCCCGTACCGACTGGTCATAACGCATATTCTGGTTTACACCCAATACGACACCTGCATCCTCACAGATCCTGACTATTTCCAAAGCCTCAGAATAATTCATCCCCAGGGGTTTCTGAGCCAAAATAGCCCTAATGTTTTTGTGTTTGACAGCCTCTTTGATAACCGCAATCTGCCCATCGGGTGGCACAGCGATGTCAACCACCTCCACTTCAGTATCCGCAAACATTTCCTGGTATGTGGCGTAAACCTTTGCAATATTATGCCGCTGTGCAACTTTCTGGCTGTTGGCCAAGGTCCGCGAGGTGATCGCTACCGGATTGAACCCGGCGTTTCTATAAGCCACGAGTTGGCAGTCGGCCATAATGAAACCGGCGCCTACACAGCCGATACCAATGGATTTATTTTCAGGAAAGACAGGTAAATATTCAAGTTCAATATGCATCCCAAACCTGTTAAGAACGATTTAAATCCTGCAAAGTAATTTCAGCATCTTTGCTCAAAAAGTCTGCTTGGTTGACAACCTGTTTGCCACTTTCCAGCAACGCGCTATCCGTAACCATTTTTACAGGTTCGATACAAGACGTATTTTTTTCCCTGAAAGGTTTGTTGAAAGATAAATTATACGCCGAAATGACTGACCAGCGAGGTTTATCTGATAAATTAGCATCCGAACGGTGCAGAATATTGCTGTGAAAGAAAAGCGTATCACCTGCTTTCAGTTCCACATAAACCAGTTCACTGTTTTTCTCAGCTTCCGCTACAAAATCCGGATCGGCGCCCTGTTGCTCACCAACAAATGAGTGCTCAAAACGCTGCATTTTATGAGTTCCTTTTAAAACCTGCAAACAACCATTTTCAATATTTGCGTCTGTAAGCGCAACCATCACCGAAATCATCGCTTCCGGATACAGAAAACCATTTTTATACCAATACCCATAATCCTGGTGCCATTCCCAGGCGCCTCCCTTTTTGGGCTCTTTTTGCATTACTTTGGAATGAAAATGGCAAACTTCTCCTTCATTTCCGAGCAGCATCTCCACTGCTTTTACCATACGTTCGGACCTGGACATAAGCCCGAAAGAATCGTCGCCCGGCGTAAACCAAAGCGTCAGTTTTGTACGGTTTCCGTTTGTGTCTTTAAGATCAAAAGCATGACTCGTCACACTATCATCCGTTGCCAGACTATATAAAAGATCAATTTCCTCCTGACTAAAAAAGTTACGCTTGATTAAAAAACCGTCCCTGTGAAAATCAGATTTTTCGGTAATACTAAGTTCTTTTCCCATGGTTCAATTTGTCCTATTATCAAAATATAGATAAATGTTCTTGAAATATTAACAATACAAAATACCAGTATATTTTGACGCATTTCTATCAGAAAATCATTAGTTTTATATGTTATTTTGAATATCCTAGTCGAAATAATACCTGAAATTTAGAACATACCAGATGAAACCATTTATTCAGAAGTTACCGATAGACAGTAGTTCATCATTTGTGGCCAGAACATACAAAACGCCATATTTTGAAACACCCTGGCACCAACATGAAGAGTATGAGCTCCTTATAGAGACTACCGGGCAAGGGTCGGTATTTGTTGGTGACTTTATCGGCGAATATGAAGCAGGTGATGTCTTTTTACTTGGCAAAAACCTGCCGCATTGGTTTCGGAAGAAAGATTCAGAATCGATAGGAAGTGCTGTGGTTGTTCAGTTTAAGGAAGAAATTTTTGGAGATACATTTCTGAAACTTCCGGAAATGCAACAGATAAGCAACCTTTTAAAAAATGCATCACACGGCATTGCGTTAAAAGGTGACCTTAAAATGGCGGTTGGTAATACATTAAAATCAATAGAATCTTTGACAGGTTTTTCCCAGCTTTCTGCTCTGCTGAACTGCTTGAACCAGATCAGTATTTCAGATCAAATAACCTTCCTGACCAATTCGCCGATCATTAGTTTTTCTAAACAGGATCAGGACCGTATCCATAAGGTCTTCGAATACACGATGCAAAATTTTCAAAACAAGATCCTGCTCAAAGATGTTGCAGCCATAACCAACCAAAGCGAGTCGGCTTTCAGCCATTATTTTAAGAAAAATACCAAGAAAAATTACATCCAATTTTTAACCGAAATAAGAATTTCACACGCCTGTAATTTACTTCTGACGACAGAAAAGTCGGTTACCGAAATATGTTATGAAAGCGGATTTCACAATTGGTCCAATTTCAGTGAACATTTTAACAAAATATTAAAACAATCGCCGATGAAATATAGAAAAAGATACACGCAGGCTGTTGTCAAAAAAAATCTCAGCAAATCAGAAGGTAGCTTCTGATTTTGCCAAATCTGCCTTCATTACACATTCATTAAACTACGCTCGAAACTTTGGAGGTAGCCGTTTTGTACAGTTCACTCACTTTCTGCATCGATTTCGCAAGTTTTTCTTTTGAAGCCGCCTGATTTTTCCAGACTTCCATCAAACGATCCGTAATCTGCTTTCCTGTTGTCTGTTCAATTTCAAAAACCCAGTCATTGAAACCCAGGTCATAATACATTTGCCCTTTGATGGTATCTTCCGGTTGCCTCAAATAAAAGAAAAGTGTGTTATTGGCTGCGGCGATAATGGGTGAATGACATTCGAAACTAAGCACTGAAAATGCCTTTTCATAGACCGAGGCAGCTTCATCCGGCAACCAGTATCCGCGTTTGACCACAAATGGTTTCACATCGTCCGGCAGCGGATTAATGAGCAATTCATCCATAATTTCTATCTGATAGGTCATTTCGGGACAAACAAGCACCTTGTTACTGGTTTCCCGCACCCAGGCAATAATGGCTTCTCTTAACTTGGCATGATCCGCTTCTTTGTACTTTTCATTCGTCTCCTCCATCTTTTTAATCCGCTCCTCCGACCATTCCGAACGGCTGGCAAATTTATAATAAGGCGTATACCTTAATCGCGGAATGGCACAAATGAACTTCCCGGGAGTCAATCCGGCAGAAGTCAGAAAGGCATCTGCTTTCTGTTTGTTTTCGATATTGAGATAAAAGGTGGCATCCGGTGCAAATCCGATATGGTCTCCTGCGATGCCGTTTTCCTTCAATACTTTTATGGAAGCAGTTTCCCGTGTGTAGATAAAACTTGCTTTTTCAAGCAGCTTTTTCAGTTTCGGATTAATTTCCTGTATCGTTGTACCGAAAACGCCGTAAGGTTTTCCAGTGGCTTTTACCCAGGCTTCCAGGTTCGCCTGGCCAACAATACTGGGGCCAGAGCCGTGAAGCATAAAATCATTGGTTTTGAAAGCCTCGGTAACCTCCGGATTATTGATATTTAAAGCATTGTCTACATCACCGTAAATGATCTTTACTTTTGGGAAATTTTTGTTCAACATGGCTTTCACATCCTCGCCACGGCTTCGCTTCCAGAGTGTAATCTCGACCTCGGGCAAGTAGGTTTCTAAGATATGCAGCAGACCGGGTGTATGCGTGATATCGCCAATATTAACATCCTGCCATCCGGAAACAACAAGAATTTTTTTTGTCCTGGCCAATGCGGCGGCCATCGCAGAATGAAGTAAAAGGCCCGAAGCCGAAATTGCGCCCAGTTGCCGGAGAAACTGTTTTCTGTCCATTTGAATATTAAAAATATATGTTTTCACTTAATTATTTTTGTTGTTAAATGACAGCAAACCGGCATCTAAAATACAACTCAATGACCGCATTTTGATTCAGGTATGGTCTATCGTTTGACAATTGCTTCGCCATAATTTTATTGATACGCCGGGCTACGAGACTGCTCCTTTAAATGGCAATTCAAAGTACAAACAGAGGTGTTCATACAATTTCCCGCTTTCGGTCAATCATTTTTATTTGCACCTGCGCAATTTGGTTATGAAATGCAATTCACAAATTTATCCTCTTCAATTCCTTTGCAGCTTGCCATGTTTATGAGCTGTTAAAATCACATTCAACAACCGTTTAGATTTAAAAAACCAGTTTTAACATGATTACTAAATCTTTTTTTACCCCAAATAAGCACCTGAAAATTTCTTGATTTAAGTCAAGCAGGAAGGATCGAGGTTTATGCAAATTTGTGTAAACAAATCACTTAAACTTTGTTACGATGAAAATCAATGAAAATGCTCCGGTAAAACAGGCCAGGGAAATCAAGATCAATGCGCGTCCGGAACAGGTATGGGCTGTGTTAACAGATGTGAACCGCTGGACCGAATGGAACAAAAAAATCACAAAAGCTTCGATGCAAAATGTTGCCAAATCCGGTACGCCATTCAGCTGGACGGTCAATGGTGCGAAAATTAAATCGGTATTAGATACTGTTTCCGAAAATCATATTTTTGGGTGGAGCGGTACCACATTTGGCGGGTCAGCGATTCATAACTGGTACCTGCAACCGAACGGAAACGAAACAGTGGTAAAAGTTGAGGAAAGCATGGAAGGTTGGCTCGTATGGCTATTTAAATCCAAAATGAATTCCGATCTTGGTAATGATATGCAGTACTGGCTGGATATGCTGAAATCAGAAAGTGAAAAATAATGCTTTATTCCTGGCGATATGAATCTTGATCCGGAACAGTTAAATCGAGGCGATTTCATTTTGCTCGATACCTTAGGTCACATGGACATTGTGCCTTTCATTCGTAAATATATAAAAAAAAGGACTCGTGCTTCTTTGTTTTATATGTCGATCAATCTGCTCTTTCTGGCATGTGCCGGCTGGTATTTAGGAAAAAATGTGGGCAACGGCGGGTTTTCTCTGGATGATGGCGTCACACATCTTTCTTACGGGTTAGCACTTGCCTTCACACTGATCCCGCTCCATGAATACATTCATGTACTGGCCTATAAATCACAGGGCGCCCAACATACATCATACGACTCGAACCTGAAAAAGTTTTATTTCATGGCCATTGCTGACAAATTTGTAGCGAACCGGAAAGAATTTCAGATCGTAGCACTTGCTCCGTTTGTAGTCATTTCACTTGGGTTGCTAATACTGATGTTCTTTACCGGCAAGCTTTGGACACTTACCATCATGGGTATGCTCGTGGTACACACAGCCTGCTGTTCGGGTGATTTCGGACTTTTAAGCTATTTTGATTTCCGCCGGGACAAAGAGTTGCTGACGTATGATGACAAAGAAAAGGGCATTTCCTACTTCTATACGAAAGCGAACTTAAAAAGCTGACATCAGCTGTCAGTCCCTTGGATAGTTTATTTCCTGCTCAATAACTTTTCTATTTCTTCCAGTGATTTTCCTTTCGTTTCAGGTACCCGTGCTTTGATGAAAAGAAAATAAACAAGACAGATCAACGCGTGTATCAAAAATGTTACCGACAGGCCGAAGTACTTGTTCATGACCGGGAACAGCGAGGTAGTAAAAAAATTAGCGATCCATAAAGCCAGGGTTGCAACAGCCAAAGCGTTACCTCGGATCTTGTTGGGAAAAATCTCCGACAGTGCTACCCAGGTTACAGGACCCAGCGTGGCAGAATAAATGGCAATGAAGGCAAGTACAAAAATCAGTACCCAAATGCCGGGCAACTGAAAGTAAAACGCAGCCGACAAAGCCAGCGCATCAGCAAAAAGCAGGAATGACCCGTATTGAAGCAATTTTTTCCGGCCCGCACGGTCAATCGTGGCAATGGCGATGAAGGTGAATATGAAATTGATGATCCCGATGATAATGGACTGTAAAAATGCAGAATCCTGAGCCATTCCCGCTTTTTTAAAAAGTTCAGGAGCGTAGGAAAACAGCGAGTTCTGACCAACGGCCTGGGAACATACGGCGATCACGATGCCTATGAAGACGATATGCCGGACATCTTTTTTGAATAAGTCCGCTACTTTCGTTACTGACTTTTCAGCAAAACTTAACGTGATCTGTTCTGCCTCTGCTCTGGCATAACTTGCCCCTCCGATCCGTACCAGAATCTGATCTGCTTCCGGATTTCTCCCTTTACCAATGAGCCAGCGCGGACTCTCGGACACAAAAAACAAGCCAAAAAAGAATAACAATGAAGGTGCTGATTGAGAAGAAAACATCCAGCGCCAGTTATTTTCGCCGGTGTTCAGCAACAGATAATTTGACAGATATGCCAGTAAAATCCCGATCACGATGGACAGTTGGTAAAAGGATACCATCCTGCCGCGCATGGCGGAAGGAGAAATCTCGGCCACGTACATCGGACAGACCAGCGCAGCTGCCCCAACAGCCACGCCGCTCAACATCCTGAACATGACAAAAAGCGGAAATGAGCCAGCCCAGCCGGTACCTGCGCCGGTTATTGCAAAAAGGACGGCACAAAGCATCAGAAGTTTTTTTCTCCCCAGCGTATCGCTAAGCCTGCCTCCGATCACTGCGCCAATGGCGGCACCGAGATTAATACAGCCCACAGCCCAGCCGGTTTCAAGCTCACTGAGTTGAAAATGATTTGCAAAAAAAGAAACTGTCCCGGAAATAATGACCAGGTCGAACCCAAACAACACACCGCCCAAAGCCGCAATGGTGCTGATCAGGTAGACGTAACCTTTGTTGATTTGATAGTTTCCGGTAATAACATCAGGTCCGGTTGCAATTACGACTGCCATAATAATTGGTTTTTCATATTGGTCAAAATGGCTGTTGGCTATCAGCTTTCGGCTGTCAAGAGCCGATGTCCGACTATCGAAAGCCGGCCGCTGATAGCCGACTGCCGATAGCCTCACTTCAAAGATACATCCGCTTCCTTGCTCAGAAAATCCGATCCATCCTCCGCTAACCCGGTTGCATCCCAGGTCAGCAACGCGTTGTCCGGGACGATCTCAATGGGTGTAATGCTTGCAGAAGATGACGATGATTCGTTATATCCGATATTCGTTGAACGATTGTAACAGGATATCATAGACCATCTTGGATTATCAGACAAGTTGGCCTCTGAACGGTGCAGAATGTTGCTGTGAAAAAAGAGCACATCACCTGCTTTTAGCTCCACATATACCCGCTCCATGGTTTGGAGTGCAAGGTCTACATAACGTTGCGAAGCTCCAACCTGTTCCCCCGAAAAACCATGCTCCACCCTACCCATTTTGTGTGAGCCTTTGATCACCTGCAAACAGCCGTTTTCCTCATTGGCATCCGTGATGGCGAACATGACAGACATCATTTGGTCGGGCAGCAGGAATTCGTTTTTATACCAATATCCATAATCCTGGTGCCACTCCCACGCGCCGCCTACCTTGGGCTCTTTTTGCATTAGTTTGGAATGATAGTGACATACGGAATGCTGCTCGTCGCCTGGCTGGCGATCTAATAACTGATCGACCGACTTAACAAGCGTCTCTCCACGGGTGAGCAATCCGTACACATCGTCGCCTGGTTTGTACCAGAGCGAGAGCTTGCTGCGTTTGCCGGAGCTATCGTTCACGTTGATCGCGTGTTTGCTGACCGCGCTGTCTTCAATGGCGATGGAATACAATTTTGCCACTTCATCAGCATCGTAAAATGCTCTGATAATCAGATAGCCGTCGGTATGATACTGGTTAATCTGTTCGGTTGTCAGTGTTTGCTTTGCCATAATCTTGTCTGTTAAATTTCGTGATCATTCTACCATTACTTCAAATAATTTCCCATCGTACATTTCATCCAGCTTTACGCGGAACCCGGATTGGGCAAGCTCCTTTCCCGTTCCAGAGGCAATGCTCTTTTCGGTCAGCGCTTCTATAATCGTGTATCGTTTGTTCGGGTCAAGATATTGGATGGTTACCTGCCGCTCCTGATCCGTTCCACCTTGCCGAAAGACGCCGATTGTTCCACCCGATTTTGATTCTGTGTTAATCCGCTGAAAACCGTCCCAGGCACCTTCCTTTGGTTCGCCAAACCCGGCCAGATCCTGCCGGTAAGTCATAATCTGATGCCGGTTTTCCATACGTTGCAGCCAGTCTGCATAACCACGGTATTTTTTCAGGTCCTGGCCCGACAGTTTTCTTGGATCACCCAGCATGATAGGCAAGGCGCCAGCCAGTGATTTAATATGCAATGCCCAGCCCTCGTCCTGCATTTCAGGATTTCCAATAACCAATGCCGTCGCAGGCACAGCGGGCGAACGCCACCACGCCATATTCCGCACACGCAGATCCACCTGTGTTCCAGGCCCATAGAAATTGGAAAGCCAGTCGCCTTCGGCATGTTTGAGCATGGCGTAATCGATCAGTTGCAGCCCACCCATCGTTTCAAATGTACAATCAATAAACAGCGACGGTTTAGCTGCATGCAACTCATCGAAGAGTTTCCATACTTCTTCGTAATTGGTATATAAAGATTCGTGGTGGTCGCGATGCCCCGGATGTCGCGCAGCATAACAGCCGGTTACCTTATTGCCAAAACGGTAAGTACTGGTAACAACTGTAAAATCCAGTTTCAAATATTCCAGCCCATATTCCAGTGCCAGTTTGAGCAATACGTCCTTGATATACCCCTTCCAGGCCGTACCAAAACAGGCCGTCCGCATACTGAGGTCATCTTCATGCAAATTGGCAGGCTGCTGTTTTTCGTCCAGCACAAACCATTCCGGATGCGCCTGGTAAACTTTACTGTCCGGAGATGCGCTGCCGACGCTGACCCAAAGCCCCGGCTTCATCCCCAGAGATTTGATATAGTCAAAAACCGGTTTCAGACCATTCGGGAATTTTTTCTTGTCGATCACCCAGTCACCATAATTGTCAGCCCAGCCGTCGTCAATAATAAATTCTTTCATTCCGGCATCAGCAGCGGCCTTTGCCAGTTCCATCACCAGTTTTTCATTGATATCTTTCCGAAATGGAACCCAGGTATTGTAAATAAAAGTGGGCTTCTGCTCCAATTCGGAAAGACATATGCCCATATGTTTTCTGATAAAGTCCGGAACGGCAGAATTAAGTATCTCGTCCGGATCTTTATGATTGTTGTAAACCATGGTAAAAACCTGGGGCGTTACGAAAGCATCGCTTTTCTTGATATATTTTCTGAATGGAAAACGTGCTTCCTTATGCGTGAGGCCGCTCAAAATGACAGGTTCATCCCAAAAAACCGAAGTATGTTTTACCACACCGGATGCTTCGTTTCCTATCACAATTCCTTGCTTCCAGTCGCTGTTGTGCACCGTCACCAGGGCATCCTGCATATTCCCGTCGTAAGGGCCTATGGAGCGCCGCCGACCATAATCGTGACAAACCCAGCTGAAAGTGGTTGCATTGTAGGGTGTGACCTTAAATTTTTCAATATCAACAGATTCCAGCTGAACATCGCGACCGGTAAGATTTTTGATCGTGAGGCTTTTACGGACAACAGGCAGATCCGGATATAACAAATAATTCACTATGAGCTCCACCTGCTTATCGCCACTTAAAAGCGTTACAGCAGCGCCCTGACCTGATTTTGAATCTTGAATCTTTTGTATATTCTTCACAGTCCACTCCCCCAGCCCGGAGTAAACTTTTTCATCAAACTCAAACTGAAATTCCGGACTTTTTTTATCAAAATATTTAAAATCACCGGCCACCGGTTTGTATTCAGAGGTAAAGTATTGTCCCCCGGAAGCAGGAAGGTGGATTACCCTTTTAACTTGTCCATTATTCAATACCAGCTCCGAAGCGCTCCATTTCGCGTAATTTTCCTGGGCGAACAGATTACTATATACAATAACAAATGAAATAAATAAGAACAGGTTGACTTTCCGGGCCATAAACAGCTATTTTCAGATTTTGTATACTTGTATTATTACAATTCAAAATTCATCTTTTCCGTGAAATATCAACTGAACGATTTTACTCTAAACATGGATTATTATACCTTTGACCATAACCGGGGTAATTTGAACGAATTTGTGAAGTATGATGAGAAAAAGCAGAGGTTTTGAAGGAGAATTGATCATTGAGGTACCGAAAATAGCCATTACCAATTGCGAAGAGCTTCCGCTGATCCGGTCGCTGTTCATTTCCCGTATGGGTTTTTATCCAAAGGCATTACATCACTATTATCAGCGACCTGGCGGAATCTCGCAGGTTATCCTGTTATACTGCACCGATGGCAAAGGCTGGATTCAGATACAGGACGAAAATATCACGGTTCACGCAGGCGAAATCATTGTTATCCCAACCGGCATACCGCATTCTTACGGCGCAGACTCAAAAAATCCATGGAGTATCTATTGGTTTCATCTGAACGGAAGCCAGGGAAATGAAGCTGCCTATGCGATTATGGGTGCAGAAAACCAAAACTTCCAGCCCATTCAGGTAGGTTTTTCAGACGAGCGTAATGTGATTTTCAAACAGATTGCAACAACATTTTTGAAAGGTTATAGTGCCGCCAACCTGCTGCTCGCAAACTTGTCCCTGCCCTATTACCTTTCCACGTTTATAGCGCCTGAGTTTTTTAGCCGGCAAAATGGTGTAACAACACACGTCAGCGCGACCGACCGGGCGGTAAAATTCATGCAGGAAAATCTTTCGCGCGCTATCACACTGGATAATATTGCCCAGTCTGCGCACCTTTCCATCTCATTTTTTTCAAGAAAATTCAAACAGGATACGGGCTACACGCCGATTGAATATTTCAACCACCTCAGGATACAGAAAGGATGCCAGCTACTTCATTTCAGCGATCTTCGCATCAATGAAGTAGCCTCTCAGATCGGAATTGACGATCCTTTTTATTTTTCAAGATTGTTCAAACAACAGATGGGCGTTTCTCCGGTGAATTACAGAAAAAACAAGGGTATTGACCTGCATTAGTCTTTGCTTTTCCCTGGATCGAATAAGCGCAGATCAGCAATTGCTAACCAAAACGTACACAGCAAGACATTGAAGAACAATCCCAAGGAGCATAGTTTTTTTTATTTGCTTTGATCAAAATATTTAATCATTCCAGATCAGCGACACATCGGAACCCAACGGTCCCACACCGGTCCAGTCCCGGCCAGGTAAGCAGATACTTGGCGCCAAAATTGGTTTTCTGAGCGCCCTGGTCCGCATACCACTCGGAGGCACGATTGATATACCAGGCACCACCCCGTAAAATGCAATAGTCATTGTACCCATCTGTACGTTCGCTTTCAGTCATTTGCCATACATTCCCGCTCATGTCATAAAGGCCCGTTTTTGTTTTGCCTTTTTCGAATTTAGTGACCGGTGTCGTACCAGACCATTGTCCCGTATTAACAAAAGCAGAGTCCAGTGTATTACCCCAGGGATAAGCAGTTGCCTCCCCGCTGTTCTGCGCAGCCCATTGCCATTCGGCTTCTGTGGGCAAACGCTTCTTCGTCCATTTGGCATAGGCACGCGCATCATTTAGGTCAACATAGGTTACCGGATGATTTTCCAGACCTTTGGGTGGTCTGCCATTTTTCCAATGTTTGAGGAAATTTTCAGGATGACTGGATTTGTAGCCGGATGCTTTCAGGAAAGCGGCAAATTGAGCATTGGTTACCAAAGTCCTATCCATTGCAAACGGATGTAATTTCGTGGTTACTTTTGCCGTGGTAATCTCGTTACGGGTCTGGCTGTATGAATAATCCACATAATTTCCGATCGGGTAAAAGCCGCATTCCCGCTGGCGAAAGGCAAAAGTCATATGCACAGAATCTGTCGGAACCGGGATACGCGACATTTCCTTAGGAAACGACGTTGTATTGTATTTTTGTGTTAAACCAACAGGTTTCAGTAAGTGCGTTGGAAGTGTTACTGCGATACTAAAATCTGCCTTTTCATGCGCTTCTGCCTGTTTTTTCAGAAAGGCGAAAAATTCGGGTGAGCATTCATCTCCGGGGATAGCCAGAATTCCTGCGATGGCTTTGGGTTTTAAATCGGTGTTGATACTAACCTTCCCGTTTTCAAGTGTAGTGTGTATTTCAGCTCCGCTGATCAGATCAAAATAACGCATTCCTTTCACATATTCCTGCTCAAAAAGCTTCCCGGTCGTCCGTTGCTCCTGACGGTTTATGATGGTCCATATCGTTTTATTTCCAAGCTTCCACTGAGAGGCAAAAACCCGGTTTAATTTAACAGGAAATAAAGGTGTCCAATCGCCTTCTGTAAAAAAAGTAGTGTACTGTCGCAGAACGGGCAGTACTGCTTTGTAATAATACCTGTCACGCGGGTTTAATGGATTTACAGTTCCAAACACATTCTCCCAGATCACCAGTCCGCAGCCATTCACCCAGGCGTTTTGGATGAGCGTTGATTGTTCATGACTGAATCTTGACAGCCGGTAAATCATATGTTTTTGTTCCAGCCAGCGGTTCCTTACCAGATGCGGCACTTCGCCAAATTCCAGATTTTTGTATTTTTCGTTCCAACCCACTTCCAGCCAGGACTGGTGTACGAGGTTCAAAGCTTCCGGGTTGATTGGAATCTCGGACTGAAATATGGCACCTTTTTTGGCTTGCTGTAAATTGTCAAAAAAACCGTCCACGATCGAAATTGTATCAAGATAAACCCCGTCAGCATCTATTTCTTTCACCATTTTCAGCAGTTCGTCCTCATCCCGGATACCCTGTTTTCTGGCAATATTGTCCCAGGGATTGTAGGCAATCATCAACCTCTTGCCCATCGCATGAAGCTCAGAGGATAGTTTTTTCAGGCCATTGACACCGCCGGGTAAATTCCGGTAGAAATCAAATTGTGTCCTGTTGTCAAAACCCAGCTGCGGATAGGTAGGCCACAGCACCACCACGTCCACGCCACCGTACTGGTCTTCATATTTTTGTAAACAAGCACGGATATCGAAATTCCCATTCTGATCATAAAGTGACTTTTCATTGGCCATCAAAAAGAATGTGGAATAGGCATGGGAAGCCCATTTAAAGTCAGGATGGAGGTAATTTTCATTGTTGTAATGCAAATATCGCAGCGTAGAATCCTTCCAGACTTTCAACTCGTTTCTCCACGCGTCCCATTTCTCAGGGTTCGTGGGCGCCTCGATCAGCTGATAGTGTCGCTTGGTAATTCCCTGCGCATTATTTTCCTGCGACCAGCCCTTTGAAAACAGGAATAAATAAAAAAATATGAAAATATAGAAGGGTTTACGATTTAACATTTTAATTCTGAATATTAATTTTTTCACTTCCCGACTGGGAAAAATCTTTCTTGCTATCACTTAATTTACGGCCGTTTACTATTACGTCCTTTAATTCAATACCCTGAACATGATCCGTCACAAAAGCTGGCCGTGACTCATGCTCAGGAAATGTTAATGAAACATTGGACAGGCTTATCCCTTTTGCATTCCTGATATAAAACCCGCTTGCAGGCAAACGCATACCGAATGTCAGACGGTTTTCAGGGTAACCTTTTACGTCTTCCTTTATTTGAGCAGGAAAAGTTTTCAGGAGTTCAGCATTTACGGCGATCTTAACTTGAATGTCAATATTGGAAAGCTTGATATCCTCCACAAGGCTGTTTTCCAAACCGGCGATGATGGATGGAATGATGCTTCTACTTTCTGCACGGATATTCTGTATTGAAATATGACGCATCACAGAAGGCTTTTTTTCAGGATTCATAAACCTACCTCCGACCCGTATAAAAATCGGACTGAGCACATCGGACATGACAATATTCGAAATATTGATATTTTCAACAATTCCCCCGTCAACACCCAGAATAACAATTCCAGTATTCACGCTCTGCTGATCAGGCTGATCAACGAGATCCGGTGTCATTTTCCAGTGACGGTATCCGTTGTATGATGCTTTTTTTACAATGCAATTATTTACTGTGATGTTTCGAAAGCCGGTCCGGGAGCCGGTGCCAAACTTGATTCCGTTACAGAGCGATGAAAGTATACAGTTGGTGACCGTGATGTTCTCGCAGAATTTTTCCAGATACTCGCTTTTAAAACAAAGCGCGTCATCTTCGGCATCAATAATACAATTAGCGATGGTAACATCTTTCGCATCCATATCCAGGCCATCGCAGTTCCAGTTGGACATACTTCGAAGATAAATGCCGTCGACATTCACACGCTCACAACCTGAAATTGAAATGGTAATCTGCGCCGAATTGAGTACCTGAATGCCTTTCAGCAGCACATCCGTACAACCTATAAAAAACAGGTTTTTTGGCCTGCCATCTTTATTCAACCCGAGTTGAAATTCCTTTCCATCGCCAGCGCCCCTGATAGCACCTAAGCCATATATGCCGGTATGCGCCGCACCGTCTGCAATGATGATCGCTTTCATACTTTCGACATACAGACCGTTGTGGGTTATGGTGCCAAACTTTTTCGCCGCCAGAATCGAATGGTCAGGATAATCGGTAGCGTCGTAACTTCCTTGCAGCACGGCTCCGGGCATCAGGTTGAGATATACATTGGATTTCAAAAAAACGGTTCCGGTAAAATAGCGGCCCGCCGGCACCGTCACCTCTCCTCCGCCTTTGGCAAAACATTGGTCAATGGCAGATTGAATAGCCTTTGTATTTAGGAATGTGCTATCAGTTTTGGCACCGAAGTCAGTTATATTATATTGCTGTGCACTGATTCGCAGCGTCGACAAAACCACAAAAAGTACAGAAAAAAGGACCCGGATTTTCATACTTTTCTGCATTATTGACAATCCGTACATTCATAAGCTCCGCGGTCTGGCGCAGCACCTTTGGGACGGCTAATGCCCAGAATATCTTTAAGACTATACTGACCATTAACCTGACTTCCCTGATCTATAGCCGGACTACCTTTTTTTACTTTAAAATCAGCCTTCGCATGATCTGTCGATGGGTTTACAAATTGCGGATCGGCCTCAATATCGTTTTTACCTTTAAAACCGACTTTACCGTTGAAATAAATATTATTTGCATAAATCTCCGTCGGATTTTTTGGCATCGAATTGCACTGCCCGCCTTCCCGCGCAAACATAATGTTGTTGATGATATTTACGTCATGGCACTGGTTAGTGTAAATATCGGGATAGTTCATGACCGTACCGTTATGGTAAGCCGTGTTGTTAATGATATCCACATGGTCGGCTTTGAAAGAATGAATTCCGGACCCGCCGTTATTGAAACTCACATTATTTTCAACCAGTGTCCTGCCTGTATATGCCTGGTCAGCCGTTGCCGATGCCGCATCCTGATTATCATAAGCATGCTGATTCACGTCGATAATAATGCCGTTTCCATCACTAAGCCTTTTAAGCTGAGCCCAGGGAACCGTAGTTTTATTATTGCTGACGACATTGTTTCGGATAAAGTTTTTATAGGTAGTTATCCTATCGCTGTTAAACGGCGTCAGAATGCTGATACCACTTCCGGCATACATCATATACCACGCATTATTAAAAACAACATTGTTCTCGATCGTCAGGTAGTCCGCCTGGATTGCATTGATGCCGCCGCCTGGAAAATCATGTACGGTACAATGCCGGACTATGATATGATGCGGAAATCTGGATTCTTTTTTTGGGCCACCGATGGTAATCGCATTGGTATTATATCCGGCATAATAAGCGTAGTTTGTTCCGCCATTGATATGCTCGTTGTAAACTGCCATCGCTCCCTCGTAGGTAAGATTGGCATTGTTGCCTGCCAGTTCTAATCCTTCCAGCAGAATGTAAGAGCCATTGACAGACACCGCGTTCCAAACGTTTCCGGCCGCCGTAATTTTTGGTTTGTGGCCTTTTAACGCTTTAATGGTAATGTAAGCACCTTCTCTGCCTGAATTTTTTATATTCAGGATCGCCCCTGAGGTGGTATTGTAGGTTCCATTGAGTACAAAAACGGTGTCTCCCGGCTGGGCTGTGTCAGCGCCTTTCTGAAGACTTTGAAATGCTTTTGCCTGCGATTTTCCGCTGTTACCATCACTTCCATTGGGAGAGACATAGTAACTGGTTGTTGCGTAAGCATTATTGAAAAAACAAATGGCTAATAGTATGCAAGCGCTCAATTTCATCATTTTTATTAAGGTTGTTTATTTTTCCAGAGTTTAAAATCGTCCCAATAGATTTGCAGCGTTTTGCTTTGCGATTTCATAAAACTTACCAATTCTTTGGAGGTGTAAAGTTTCATTGGATTATAACCTGTAAGTCCGTTGGGAGCAGGATCGAAGGTATTGTGTGTAAAATTTCTAACATCATAGACCACCTGTCTGTTTCCACCGTCGGGGGTAATGGCCATGTAAAATCTGCCCGTTTGATTGTCCCCTTCTTTGAAATAATAGTCCATCGTAAACCACTTTCCGACCGGGACTTTAACGCTGTCATTTTTTGCTTTCCAGACTTCTTTCTGACCGGCATTTTCAGCGTTTAGTATAAAATACAGATCGCTTTCGCCCGCAGGTTTCCCGATCCCTAATGTGATCCGGAAGCCATATTTTTCCGTGGACGCCCACCATTCATTGTTCCAGAATTCGGATATGGTCAGCCAGGATATACCTTTGGGATATTTTTTTAACGTATTAAAATCGTCAGCCAGATATACCCTGACCGATTGGTAAAATTCCTTATAACCTCCCTTGATCCCATACAAATCTGCCTGAACACGCGCTTTTTCCTGATTTTCACTGGCAAGCCAATAGTCATTCAGCCAGAAGTGGAGCACTTTATTTTTTGGATTTACAGGATCCGATACAATGTCTGTATACCGCTTGCTGTCATCTCCTCCGGTGTATTCAAACCGAAATGTGGTACCGCCTTTATTTTCCAGGTCATTTACCCAGTCACTTTTTTCAGACAGCGAATTGTCCTGCCCGATCATATCGTGCCGGGTGCCGTCGGGGACTACTTTTGATCCTGCCTCAAAACCAGATTGAAAGATAAGTTCCGCCGGAGATGCAGGCGGAACTGACGTCTTTTGAGGTTTGTCTATCTGCGCGCTGCATCCCAGGCTGACAGTCAGCAAAACGATTATGATGTAAGCTATTTTCAAATGTTCAAATGGATATGATTGGTCAATTTAATTTAAATGCATTTCTGACCTCAAATTACCACAGTGGATTCTGTATCAATGCGCTCGAAATACTGATCTCGCCCTGTGGAATCGGATAAAGGTACATTTTAGCTGTAAAGACTCTATCCTCTACTTTGGTGGGTTGATAGGTGAAAGTGCTGTCGTTGACCCTGGAAACTGAAACCCCGCGCAATGGAGTGCCCAGTGTCGTTTCTGCCAGCATCCAGCGACGCACGTCCCAGAAGCGGTGGTCCTCGAAAGCAAATTCCACACGTTTTTCATTACGGATTCTTTCGCGCATTTCGACCTGGGACAAACTGGCAGGCAGCGGCGGCATGGCTACACCTGTTCTGGCACGAACCATATCTACGTACTTTTTAATATCAGGATTACCCGGGCTCCACTCATTGAGTGCCTCAGCATAATTCAGATAAATTTCGGGATAACGGATGATGATCCAGCTGTGTACGCCTGTATTTCCGTTCAGCAGGTTGAGGCTTTCAATCTGATATTTTCTGAGGTAATAGCCAGTTTTGGAAGCATTGATGATAGGTTTTCCATCCAGTCCACCCGACCAAAGCTGGACTTTTCGTTGCGGAGTACCAAACGTGCTGTTATTGGTGATGACTGACATCGCCAGTCGAGGATCACGGTTCGCATACGGGTTAGCAGCCATAACCGGATCGTTCCAGTTGAACTTCACGGCGGTAGTCGCATTGACCTTCACTTCATATGCATCCACAAGATCCTGAGAAGGCGTATTTCCGCTTAGCCCGAGATTAAAACCGATCGGCGAGTTGTTCTTTTCAAATTGGTTGCTCGCACCGTTGCGCCTGGTAAAAATGATTTCGTTGTTATTGAAAGTATTAAAAAGCGATTTGTAATTACCCAAATTTGGAAGTGCATCGGCATCGATAACAGCCTTGGCAGCATCAGAAGCCGCTTTCCAGCGTGCTGCCCGATCACCTACTGGCAGAGAAATCAATTCAGGTTTGGCAAATCCGCCCGCCCAGGATGGATTGTTAAAAAGCTCACTGGCAGCATACAATAACACCCGGCTTTTCAGCGCCAGCGCCGCTACTTTTGTCACCCTGCCCAAATCTGTACCGGCCACATAAGGAGCAGTTGACCCATTAAGCGGTAACTTAACGGCCGCCGAATCGCATTCTGAGGTTATAAACTGAATGCACTCTTCCAGCGAATTCCTCCCAACTTTCGTGTAGTCATCTTCCAGTGAAAAAACGTTATTTAAAATCGGGACGCCACCGTAACGTTTCACAAGTTCGAAATAAAAGTATGCACGCAGAAAACGTGACTCGTATTTCCATCTGGTAATAGCTGCCAGATTGGTATTGTACACAGCCTGCGCAGATGACGACGGGTCAAGTTTCCAAGGATCCAGATTAATATCATCGGTTGATAACAGAAACTGGTTCACTTTTCTGATGCCGCGGTAGTAAGTCGCCCAGACAGGGTCAGGATTGCTCACCGCACTCCAGCTTCCACTGTTAAAAGCCTGAATGGCATTATTTTCAGTTGTAAACTCCGATTCGTCCGAAGCGGATGCCATCATCGCCGCGCCGCCGATGTATACCGTTCCATCAGGTATGTCGGCGTAAATGGAGTTCAGTAAATTCTGGACATTGGTAAAGGACTGTTCGATCTCATTCCTCCCGATTGAGGTGACAAACTCCCTGTCAAGATCCTGGCAGGCTGTTAAGGTCAATAAAATTCCTGCCGTCAATACTTGGATATATCTTTTCATACTGTTTCTGATTTGAAATATTACAACTGAATTCTGAGACCCGCGGTGATGGTCCGGGTAACCGGATATCCAGACAAAGATTCAGGATCGCCGTAGGGCACCTTGTCCCAGGAAAATAGATTCGTACCGTTTGCAAAAACCCGGATGGTTTTCAGTCTCAGCTTATCCGATACCGGCGTGGGTAGCGTATATCCCACCTCGGCACTACGCAGTTTGATGAAACTTCCATCACGCTGCCAGAAAGAAGAAAACTGGTAGTTATTCAGGTTATCCTTGGATGACAGCCTTGGATAACTGGCGGAGCCAGCGGTCTCCGGCGTCCACCTTCCTTCGGCGATCGGGGCGATCTGACCATTTGCCTGGAATGCGTGGAAGTAATTTCCGCCAAGGTAAACGGTGTTGCCTGTTACTCCCTGAAAAACCAGATCCAGGTCAAATCCCTTGTAATTTAATCCGCCATGCAACCCAGCCGTGAAATCAGGCAGGCTCGGATTACCAATCGCTACGCGGTCGTTGGCGTCAATAACCCCATCCGGATTTCCATCCGCACCACCCACATCCTGATACTTGATATCGCCTGCCCGTATAACCTCCGTCAATACACCGGGAACATTTTTCGGATCAATAAGTCTGTCAGCGATATCCTGCTCACTGTAAAATCCGACTGCCTTTAAACCAATTGGCTGGTTGATACGCCTTCCTGTGAAATACAACTGCTGGTTAAACTGAAAGGCCTCTGCATTAAAAACAACCTTGTTTTTGAAGTATGATACATTTCCTTCGACAAAGTAGGTAAGCGCCGCCTCTTTTTTACTGTTAAAACGCAGGCCAAGCTCAACCCCGCTGGATTGCGTTTTGCCCTGATTCAGATTGGGTGTGGTGATACCGGTAAACTGCGGCATGGTACTGTTGGATGCCACCAGAATGTCATAGCGATCGCGTTTAAAGTAGTCAACCGTCAGGTCAAGATTTTTAAACAAGGTCAGATCGACGCCGGCATTCAATACCTTCTCTTTTTCCCAGGTAAGATTCGGATTGGCGATACTATTTTCGGCAAAACCACCTACCCCATTATTTCCCGTACCAAAGAAATAACCGGCCCCGCCAAACGTCGGCGTGTAAGCATACCGGCTCGACAGTCCAAGACCGGATATAATATCATTACCAACCAAGCCATAAGAAGCTCTGAATTTAAGATAATCGATGACATTACTATTTTTGACAAAACCTTCATTGGAAGCGACCCAGCCGACCGAAGCAGCCGGAAAGAATCCATAGCGTTTTCCCGGAGGAAAACTCTCGCTACCCATGTAAGATGCTGAAAATTCAGCAATGTACTTGTTGTCAAAAGCATACGTCAAACGCCCCGAAGCGGCATTATGCTTATATGCGTCCGTTGAATTCGCAGAAGGAACTGTTGGTTCGGCAGTGGAGCCAAACAATGTTACATTGTCTGAATTAAACATAACCATTCCGGAAATATTGCTTTTTCCAAACACACGCTTGTAGTCCAGAAACGCTTGAAAAATCAGATTACGGTATTGGTCTAAAGTGACCTCACTCCCCGAAAGCGAAGTAAGCTGACCAATGGCTGGCCCATAAACTGTTTCACCAGCCGCATTTTTAGAAATTGCAAAGCGCGGATACTGCTTGCTCTTCTGTGAGCCCGATTCAAAATAGTTGTTGATAGAAACTGCCGCAGAGACACTTAATCCCTTAATAAGCATATCCAACTGCTCTGTGAGCTTTAAAGATGACAAGATCGTCCGGGAATTGTTTCTATAAAAGCCGGTAGACAACATATTACCAACCGGATTGGCATAGAGCGAATTGCCGCCATAGGAACCGTCCGGATTATATACCGGGAATGCATTTGGCGGCAGCGATGCCAGCAGGTTGAAAGTTCCACCGGTGGTATAATTGTTTGGATTGATGGTCTGCTCCACCGAGCCGGCAATCTTAAATTCGGCTGACAAACGGGACGTCAGGTTAACATCCAGGTTAGTACGGAAGTTGTATTTGGAATATTTAGAATTGGAACTCTCATCATTCTGATCGCCAAATTTCTTAAATAAACCCTGGCTGTTCAACGCATTGAGCATGACAAAATACCGGACATAGTTATCTCCACCGCTGAAAGTAAGGTTATAGCCAGATACAGGAGCAGTTTTGCGCAACACCTGATCATACCAGTTCACATCCGGGTGAAAGTACGGATCAGTTCCGTTCTGATAGGCATCCAGATCAGCCTGGGTATAACGCTCGGTCAACCCGTCATTACGCAAGGCTTCATTATAAAGCGATGCATAATTATAAGAATTCAGGAATTTGGGAAGATACTGGGCCTGGTTGAATCCCTGCTTGGTTGTGAAGGAAACTTTCAATGGTCCGTTCTGTCCTGCTTTTGTGGTGATCAGAATCACCCCGTTTGCAGCCCTGGCGCCATATACAGCGGTTGCAGAGGCATCTTTCAGAACAGAAATGGATTCTATTTCCTCCGGCATCAGTTGCATAAATGCATTTGATGGCCCACTGCCATTACTGATAAATCCGTCGATGACATAGAGCGGTGCGCTGCTTGCACCGCCAAGGGTGTTGATCCCTCTTACAAAAAGGCTTGGCGTTGAAGCCCCAGGCTCGGAGCCACCCTGCGCTACGGTCAGACCAGGCAGACGACCAAAGAGCGTATTGCCCAGATTCAATGTAAAATTCTTTTCCAGTTCTGTTCCCTTCACCGTTGAAATGGCACTGGTCACCAGATTGGCAGGTTGTTTGCCAAACCCTATGCTGACCTCATTAGGCTTCTGGGCTATAACGACCGTATCAGCCGCTCCCGAACGCTGTGCCCGCAGCGACCCGATCATGAGATAGGGAAAAAGGAGGATACAGGTTTTGAATATTAAAGATAATTTCATAATAATGATTGTTGCTGTTCCGGAACTTGATGATTTATATTTTCTGCCCCTACCAACCCGGATTCTGGGTGAGATTTCCCTTCATGACTTCGTTTTGCGGGAAAGGGTGCAGGTACATATTTTTGTTAAAGGTGCGGGTTTCAAACACATATGGTTTCCAGGAATATTTATAGTTGCCGGTGCTTCCTGATCTGTTGATCTCCAAGCCCTGAAAAGCCCCGGTCATTACCCCCTCCTGTTCTGCAATCAGCCAGCGTTTTATATCCCAGAACCGGTGGTCGTCGTTGACCAATTCTATCGCAATTTCATTACGTACACGCTCACGAAACTGGTCTTTGGTCAATCCGGCGGGAAGGTTTGGCATGCCCGAACGGTTGCGGATCGCATTGACAGCCGTATAAGCTTCTGCCACAGGACCCGAAGCTTCATTTAGCGCTTCGGCATAATTGAGGTACAATTCGTTGACCCGAAACAAAACGTCATTCATAACAAAATTCGCATTGGTCGCATTTCTTGGAATGTATTTTCTAAGCCAAACTCCACCTTTGCAGTTGACATAATCCTTCCCGCCATTGTAAATCTGAGCTATGGGGTCTCTTGCCGTATAGTAGCTATTGGTGTACGACATTGTTTGCTTAAAGCGTGGATCCAGTTCTGCATATTTAGCGATCAGGTCGCTTCCCCCGGTAGCATCCCAGGTCTGGGGCGTGCCATCCATTTTTTCATATTTTTTGATAAAATTTAACGGGACCGAAATACCGCTCCAGAAAGAACCATAACATGCCGGGTTCCAAAATGTAAGAGGTGCATTACCAATATTAGTGATACCTCCTGCTGCCGCAGCTCCGCCCTGATACATCAGAATCAGCTCCTTATTGTTTGTTGTTTCCCATGAAGCGCGGTAATTCCCCAGAGGTCCGGATGTTCCGTTGTCCAGGTCTTTTGGGTTCCTGTTCGCTGCCTCGTCGATGAGTCCGTATCCGTTGGCGAGTGCTAAATTGATGGCCTGTTTGGCAGCGTCAGCAGCCAGTTTCCAGCGATTAGCGTCATAGTTTCCATAACAGATCAGCTTGTTATCCGATGCATTTCCCATGTTCAGCACAGGCGTTGCTGTGTTAAATTGTGGGCTCGCCGCATATAGCAGCACCTCCGATTTCAATGCGAGCGCAGCAACCGAAGTAGCCCGCCCCGTTTGAGATGCTGAGTATACTGCCGGAAGATCCGTGTAGGCTTCTTCGAGATCCTTTAAAATAAAATTGACACATTCTTCGAAGGAAGACCGGGGCACTTCAATTTTAACTTCCGCTTCAAATACCTGATCGACGATCGGCACACCACCGTAACGCTTGATCATTTCCATGTAATTCAATGCGCGAATAAATTTCACCTCAGCCCGAATCTGTTTTTTATACGCTTCGTCGGCATCGGGTACTTCATCAATCCGTTTCAAAACCAGGTTGATCTGACGCAAAGCGATCCATCGGATGAAATAGCGGTAATCTTCCAGGTTTACAATCGTGGCAGGCAGCACCACACCCTCATTCCAACGGTTGGAATGGACAAATGCAGCCTCGGAAGCATCGCCTTCATCGCTGATGCTCGAACTTGGATGGATCACATCAGTGGCATTCACCTGCGAAAAGGGTGTATATGCATTTGCCTGCGTGGTATTTACCGTTTCTCCCTGAAGACGGTAACGAAAATTGGAGTGCAAACCATATTTATAAATCGTGGCCATGAAAATTTCCAGACTCGCCTTGTCAAGGAAGGCATTATCTTCGGTAAGGTCTACGCCGGGTGCTTTATCAAGAAATTCGTTTTCGCACGATTGCGCCAGCATACAGCAAATAAGCGTAAAGATCAGGTATCGTTTTTTCATCGGGATATCAGAAATTGAGGTTAAGTCCTGCATTGATTGTACGGACCAAAGGGTATGGTTCTGTGTTGGTATCTCCTGTTGATGTATTTTCAGGATCAATGCCGGGATACATTTTTTTCCAGGTAAACAAGTTATTTGCATTTACATAAATTCGGCAGGAGCTCATGCCCAGTTTTTTCAGGATTCCCTGGTCGAACCGGTAACCGATCTCGGCATTTTTTATCCTGACGTAACTCGCATCTGCCAGCCAATAGGACGACCCGGCCCCATTCGGGTTGCTGTTTACAGAAAACCGGGGAAAGTTGATTGGCAGTCCGGCCGCATACCGCTGAGCTGTCCAGCTCTCGTTCATGTAATCAGCAGAGCCTTCCGGCGGCGCCTGTCCATAACCCGTACCCCTTTGAAAGCGCGTGTAATAGTGTGATACATTGCCTACGCCCTGAAAAAGAACAGAAATATCAAAGCCTTTAAAATTAAGTCCCAGCGACGCCCCAAAAGTTTTTTCAGGTAAGTTGGAATAACCTATCGGCACAGCATCAAAGTCGTTAATCTGCCCGTCACCATTGTAGTCCAGATACTTGATATCACCCGGCTGGACTTTATTATTTGAATATGAATAAACAGGACGAGAAGGGTCATTCACCTCTTCCCAGCTGTTGTATAATCCCTGCGCGATCAGTCCAAAATTTTGACCCAATCTCTGCCCGGTACGGTTCTGATATGCGTAAACATTCGGAACCTCATCTCTGAAAAGCACTTTGTTTCTTGCAAAGCTGTAATTGGCACCGATGCGATAGCCAAGCTGACCAACATTGCCCGAGTATGAAATATCAGTTTCAAAACCCTTATTTTCCATTTTACCAAGATTATTCGCAGGCTGCGACAAACCGGAAATAGACGATATGGACTGGCGTGTAGCTAAAATATCACTCCGCTGCTCACTGAACAGGTCTGCCGTAAATTTGATCTTATCCTTCCAGAAAAAGACTTCCATACCCACATTTTGCTTCACCGCGCGCTCCCAGGTCACATTTGGATTACCGGTAGCATCTTCCCGGATTCCTGTATAACCCGTGTAAGTTGATCCCACATTGCCAAAATAATACATGTTAGCCACGCTCGAATAGCTGGTTGGCCTGTACAGAAAACGAGTTCCTCCGATATTATCATTACCCACTTCTCCATATGAGCCCCTGAATTTCAGGAATGTTACCACTTCGTTTTTTGGAAAAAATGACTCCTGAGAGGCTACCCACCCAAGGGAATAGGCAGGAAAAAAGCCAAACCGTTTACCTGGTGCAAAATTTTCGGTACCATTATACCCTACATTTACTTCTGCAAGGTATCTCCCGCCGTAATCGTAAGTAACTCTTCCTACAAAACTCTGATATCCCTTTGGCACTAAAAAGGCCAATGTCGGATCAAATGTTTTCTGCTGGTTATAAAGCAGAAGGCCCGTCACGTTGTGCTTGCCAAAACTTTTCTTGTAATCAATACCGAATTCCGCGGTGATCCTGCGGTTGTAAGTCCCTGTCTGTGTGAAGCCGAATTGTGCATCTGTGGTGGATGGCACATAGTTGATTGTACCATCAGGAAGCCGCGTCGCCAGGTAAGTGATCAGCGTTTTGGTGTTCACAATCTGTTGATCATTAAATGTCTGGACAGCTACATTACCATGGGTAGACAGCCCGTCGAGCAGAAATCCCAGATCATAGTCCAGGCGGAAATTGGCATTCAGGTAATTGCGGTATGATCTTTTAAGACCACCAGCAAGATTGGGGTAAAGTAACGAGACATATGGATTGTTACGCGCTCCGGTAAAAATATTAACCACCTTTCCATCCACAACACCAGGTGTTTCCAGCGGACTGGCCCGAAAGATGTCTCCTACAACACGTTCCGTATTCGTTCCATTATTGCCGCTGCGCGTTTCCGTCTGAGACGAAAGATCCAGCGACATTTTCAGGCGTTTAGTAAGATCAAAGTTAAAATTGGAGCGAATATTATAGCGGCGAAAAATGGATTGCGGCGAAAACGCGTCAGTAACTTCTTTGGTATCTTTAAACAACCCTTCCTGATTGAAAAGACCGGCTGAGACAAAATAACGTACCTTTTGTGTACCACCACTGATACTAACATTATGCTGCGACTGCTTGGATGCCTTTTTGAACATCACATCAGCCCAGTTGACGTTTGGATGGAACACAGGATCCTTCCCGTTCCGGTATAATTCAATGTCTTCGGCCGTGTACCTTGGTGTATATACGCTGCCGGTAACATAGGCATCTGCTTCCAGCGCTTCGTTAAAATGTGTAGCATAATCTGCGCTGTTCATCATCTTGCGCATGTCGGTAAACGAGTTGAAACCCTGGTTAAAAGTGTAGCTAATTTTTGGCGGACCAACCTTTCCTCTTTTTGTAGTTATGATCAATACGCCATTCGCTCCCCTGATACCGTAAACGGCTGTCGAAGAAGCATCTTTCAAAATCGTCACCGACTCAATTTCGTTAGGATCAATGTTGTTATAATTGTCGACCTGAATACCATCCACCAATGTAAGTGGGTCAGTATTTCCGGAGAATGTCCCAACACCCCGGATACGGATCTTTGAACCATCATTACCCGGTTCACCGCCCGACTGGGTTGCGAAAAGTCCGGGCAAGCGGCCTACCAGTGAATTACTGATATTAGCAACCGGTGATTGAACCAGTTCTTTCGTCCCAATGGTCGAGATCGCACCGGTTGCATTAATTTTTTTCTGGGTACCAAAACCTACAACGATTACTTCTTCGAGTGACTTGTTATCGGCTGCCATTGCTATTTTAAGCTCCGAATTGTTATTCAACGCAACTTCCTGCATTTCATAACCTACAAAACTAAATACCAGGGTTACCAATTTATCGGGTACCTGAAGAACGAAGTTGCCGTCCACATCTGTTGCAGTACCTTTTTGCGTTCCTTTAATTACAATATTCACGCCCGGAAGCCCCTCTCCGGTAACCTGATCGGTCACTTTTCCTTTGATGGTTGCTTCCGACATTTTTATTACGGCACCTGTTGGTTCAGCTTCCAGCCTGGGCAACATCATCAGATTACTGCTCTCCCGCGCAACCGTTTTAACGGGTACCGTCCGTTCAGTTCCTGATTTTGATGGTTTTGCAGGAAGAATGGTATAACCTCCGCCTTTCAGTTTTTTATACTTTAAATTTAGCGGTGGCAGGATTCGCCGGAGGATGCTCTCAACATTTTCTTTTTCATCGATGTAAAAAGGCAGCTGTTTACCATCGATCAATTCGCGCTGATAAACGAAATTTACTTTGTGAATGGCCTCCAGCTTACCAAGGTAAAGTATGACGCTGTTTGCGTCCTCCTGTTGCCGCACCGGCTCGGATTTCCGGAAAACTGCCGCGATGACCTGCTGTGGTGAAGCCTCGCAAAAGGCTCCTGCATTGAGCAGCAAAGTGGATATGGAAAGTAATTGGAGAATTCTTTTCATAGTAAAAACAATGATTTGGTGATTTGTATCGCTTACACATGTCAAACAGGTGAACAATTCACATTTCCCGTTTTTTTATGATTTTTATTTGAATTTTTTTAATTTTATCCGTGCTATTTAAAAAGATAAGTATCCTCCTTCTTTTCCACTTCCAAATCAAGAATGGTCGCCAGGTTTGTTACAAAATCTGACGTAGAAGTAAGGCTCAACTTTCCTTTTAGTCTTTTGTTTAAAAAAGATGTGTCTGAGAAAGTGACACGGATTCCGTAATTATCCTGAAGCATCTCAGCGATTTCGCCAACTGGCTTGTCATCGAGGATGTACATTGATTCTTTCCACGAATCATACAGTTCAGGCCGTACCACCCTGACTTTGATCGGTTGTTTTTGATCCCCCACCGTCGCCAGATCACCTGGTTTCATCATGATGGCCGGCGCATTTGGCGCGTGTAGTTTTACCTTTCCTTCATGCAGCATCACTTTTGTATTTTGCCTGCGCGTCGTAACGTTAAATTCTGTACCGAGCACTTCCACATCCGCTTTGGAAGTATGAACGATAAACTTCGCTCCTTTTCGTTTGGCAATATCAAAGTAGGCCTCCCCTTCCAGCCAAACTTCACGCACCGCGTTTTCAGCGAGCTTATCCCCGATCCTCATCACAGAATTTGCATTGAGCGTCACCTGAGATCCATCCTCCAATGTTAGTTTACGAATTTCTCCATAGGCAGTCTGATAACGCTCAGACCTGCTGCTCCACCAACCAATACCGACCGAAACAATTAGGATTGAAATGGCAGCTGCGACAACGAAATGTAACTGTTTCCACCAAATTGCACGTTTCTCAGGCTCACCAATATCATTCCATATCCGTTTTCTGAGCCTGTTAAGGTCTGCTTGTGAAGGAGTTGTTTCCTCAAAATGGATCTTTTTTATATAATCCTCCGGTTTATCCTTATTTTCCATGTGTTTGTAAATTGGATTGCAAATACACTCAGACAGCGTTTCAAATGTTAAACGTGCTTTTCAATCCGTTTTCCCGTTTCAAAATAAATATTAATGCAGGCTGGTCAGATAGCCCAGCAACATTGTCACGCTGATATTGACAAAAATACCTTCCCTGTTCAGCCTTTCATTTACCGAAACCCGCAGTGCAGACAGGGCTACATGTACAGAATTATAAACACTTTTCATGGTTATTCCCATTACTTCGGCTGCCTGCTGATAAGTCAGATCTTTCATAAAAACCAGATATAAAATCTCCTTCTGCCGTTTGGGTAGCTGATTCAGTTCTGCAATGACAACCTTTTTCTGATAGTCCATCGTCTGCTGCTCAACGAGCTCGGTTTCATAGGACTGGATCAGAAATTCGGCATTGTCAAAAACATAATCCGATGAATCAAGTTTGTTCAGTCTGGTCAGGGAATCCAGGAGACGGCGACGAAGTGCCCGGTACATATAAAAGCGGATATTATCAGTCGGTCCGAGACGTTCACGGTTATTATAAATATGCAGGAACAATTCATGCAGGCCATCCTCAACAAGCTGCTTATTCCGAACGAGGTTATAACCATAGCGATACAGGTCGGCCGAAAACAGCTCGTAAATACGGGAATACGCATCCTTATTTCCAAACCGGAATTGATCCCATAACGCTTTATGCTCGCAAGATGTCAGTTTATCCCGTATCATTTGATAAAAAAGTTAATCCCGTAAATTGGCCTGTGCTGATTTTTAATGTAAATATTCTACTAAGACTGGCAATTTATAGATTTACCCTTTGGTTTTATCTGGCTATCCTACAATCGCATCCAACAGCATTTTTGTCCAGACCTGAAAAAATCAGGAACTTTACTTAGGCGGCATTGATTCAAATTCGAACAAATCATGCAAACGTTTGCAGTAAAGCAGTTTTTCCTGGAATAAGATTGTGGAAGGATTAATTGGAAGCTGCCTGCCAGACCGGAAAGAAAAGATAAGCGGAGATAAATTCGTCCAGTTTTTAAATAAAATAATCCAGTTTATTTTTGACCTGCCTAAACGTCGCATGGCATCCCCGAATCCTTTCAAAGATGATATCTGTTCATGTTCATAGCTTTCAGCATAAACCCGTCAGAACCTGAATTACGCCGCCATGAGTTTACCTGCTGAACAATATATTCAGCTCCTGATCTAAACTGCTGATTTCATTCACGCCTAAGAATCAATGAGGATTCAGCGATCAGGATTGGCGCGTCGTAAATTGGTATATCTTTGAAAATCAACTTGTTTCCTTCCCTGCTCCATTGAGACTGCGGTATTTCATAAATGCTGCCTGTAATCATATCTACATACACCGGCTGCGTTATTCTGGCATTCAGGAAGGTAAATGTGATATTTCTAAACTGATTGTTGTTCGCTGGAATGGCTTCGTCTGACCAGATCGTAAAAAGCTGCTTACCGTTTGTCGCATGTTCATATCCGTAAACTGAAATACTTCTGTCCGTACTCTTCGAAAATTTAAGTTCACCAGCAACCGTTGCGGCATTTGTGTTAAAAGTTTGGCGCAGGTTGTTAATGCGAAAAAGCGTGTTGTCAAATATAGCTGTAACATGCTGCATGGCATAATAAGCTATTTTAGGCCTAATGGCTTTTTTTGCAGCATCAGACTCGATCAATCCTTTTACATTTAGTTTTTTGATAGGCCCGGCCGTAACTGCATAATTCATATCAATAATCCCCAAAATGCTTGATTCCATATCGTGGCCCAGGTCGCCCAGCATTCTTCGGATATTCCATTTGGCCTGCGATAGTTCCGTCCAGTCATAGTCACCTAAAGCTCCCCGTCCGCCTCCGGAGATTGATGGCGCGCCATTTTCCCCTTGCCGCAGTTTTACATTGGGTGCGTATTTATCGAGCACACTTCGTAATTCGGCCACACGCCCATAATTGGAATCAGGATTATAAACATAATCATGGTAGGTCATATTGTCAAACAGGCCCATTTTTGCTTTGGACTGAATGTATTTAAAAAACGTGTCTGCATATTTCAGATCGATATGCCCCATAGCCAAGCCTGATATCCGGGCCTCTGGCTGAATGCTTTTGATAATTTGGGCAGTCCGGATATTAAGGTCCGCGACTTTTTCAGGCGCATTAATCTCATTGTCGCCAAAGTTCGGCTCGTTCCACACCTCCCAGTCTTTAACTTTGTCTTTGTAGCGGCCCACGAGTGCGGCAACCCATTTGTCCCAGGCTTTGAGTGCTTCGTCGGAGCCGGGGATGCCTGCACTTAAATTGATGCCACCCCCGCCAGCGTAAACAGGATTACCGTATGAAGTTTCGAGCCAGGGATGAAAACCGCGCCTGTAAGCATCGTCAATAATTTTATCCAGCCAAGTCCAGTCGTAGCGGCCTTTCACCTGTTCTGTTTTCGCCCACCCTGCCTGCATACGAAGCCTTTTGATACCCAGTGGGGCAATGTATTCTTTGTACTGCTCATAGTCGGTCATGTCCCTGTCGAGCGTTTCACAACCCAGTATCCAGTTAGAACTAATGATCTCATCAGTATTTTTTGTTTTTATCTGTCCAATTTTTCGTAACGAAATTTTCAGGTCACCCGGCTGATTTTGTGCTAGCAGCTTATTTACTTGTAGAAGACCAATTACCAAAAAGACACCAAACATTTTAAAGTACATCTTAAAATCAATTTAAGTACACGAATACTATTCTTAACCAACACATTGTTCACACCACTACGAAAAGTGCTTTGGCGCCGATTCAAATCATGCCTCATTCAACACAAACAACAGCATCAATCCGGTATGATATAGAAAATGCAACGCTAACTTCATAAACAGATCAGATAGAAAATATCCCGTCAGGCGGCAGTCTTTATTTTTTTTAAAATATACCTAAAAAGGAAAAACAACTTTTGTTGTTCGCAGCAGTCCGGCAAAAAGGAAGTGGCCGGCAATTATCCCTGATCCACAAGACTTACCGCTTACTAACAAATAGAACCTTTTAAAGGTTTTATTACATAAATTTAAGCTAATAATTTTATCTCCTATTGCTACCTTCTTAACTGAAATTGTTATGAGATTCGATACGCTTTCCCAGATAGAGGCGCGCTTTCGCCTGGACAACACTGCATTATTAAGTAAATTTTCTTTGCCGGTTCCAAATGAAGATTTGAGTTTAAATGGACTCGCTTATACGCCCAAAACCACAGATTACTTTTACCCAACGGAGCATTCGAAGCAACGTATTGTTTTGCATTTCACGGCTGGGAATCTCCGATCTGATGTACAGAGCCTTACCCAGCAGAGCCGTCATGTGTCTGTTCCTTTTGTGATAGCCCGCGACGGAACCATATATCAGTTGTTTCCCTCCAAATTCTGGTCGGGGCATCTGGGTGAAGGGGTTGGTAACAAAAAGGGAACCGGCAATCCACAGGATAAGGCCACTATTGGTATTGAGCTGTCTAACTACGGTTTTCTTGTACCAAAAGACGGAAATCTTGAAACGATTTATTCCCGGATAAAGGATCCGAACACGGGTAATGTAAGTGCGCCGGATCCATATTGTTCTTTGGATAGCAAGCTGGCTTATGCCAAAATCGATCATCCGTTTCGCGAGCAATCTTTTTATCCTTCCTACACCGCGGAACAAATTGACAGTCTGATTGTTCTGCTACGTTTCCTAACGACCAGATATAATATCCCGCGGGAATTTTTACCAGAAGATAAACGGTATACTACGTTCGGCGAGCTTGTAAATTTTAAAGGTATTGTTTCACACATTAACTATCGTTCAAGCGGAAAATGGGATATCGGACCGGCCTTTGACTGGAAGGCAGTCATTGAAGGAGTAACTGCTCAAAAATATATATCAACCAATCCTTCCACAAAAGACATTGAGATAAGTATCGAAAAGGAAGAAGAAATTGACGCACTCTATCCTCAAAATCGCGACCTGTCAGAGCCGGAAGAAGAAACCACCGACAACGAAGGTTATAACCCGAATGACTTCGAAGAAAAGTCAGTTACAGATAAAACAGTCCCGCAAAAACCTGAACTCTTTGCATTGCTGGTCGGAATTAATGATTATGCCGGTGTCAGAAAACTTGGCGGGTGTATCAATGACGTAAACGCCGTCGAGCATTATCTTCAGACAGGAACTGATTTCAAAGTCCATATTGAAAAGTTGACCGATTCTGCTGCAACGCGCAAAGCAATCGCTGATGCGTTTAAAGATCACCTTGGCAAAGCGAAGGAGAACGATACGATCTTCTTCTATTATTCAGGGCATGGAACCCAGGAAGAAGCCGACGCACTGTGGGATGAAACCGATGGCGGTCTTGAATGTATGGTTTGTTATGATGGAGGCACAACGAAATATTCAGAGTTCTTATTGACCGATAAAGAGCTGCGCTTTTTGATTCATACGTTATATCAAAAAACGAAGGCTCATATCGTAACAGTCTTCGACTGCTGTCATTCAGGTGATAACACCAGAAACGGGGCCTTGATGATGGCGGGAAACCATGGTAATAAAATAAATGAAAGGCGCATAACAGACTTGGAAAGAGGTGCCCGGTTTTTCCCAAAAAGAGAATGGAATGAATTCCTTTTCAGTGAGAATATAAAAGAAGATGATATCAAGGGAAAGAAGGTAGCAGAGTTTCTGCCCCAGGGAACACATATTCAAATGGCTGCTTGTGAGTCCAATCAGACTGCTCTGGAAATAGCCGGGGCTGGCGTATTCACAAAAACTTTAATTAAAACGCTTACTGACTGTGGGAGTAACATTTCTTACAACAATCTCAGAAGCAGGATTCGTCAGTACATGCGGGCCAGTTACGAACAGACGCCCCGGGTCTATGCACCATTTATTGCAGATAAATTACTGGCAAACGGTTTTCTCAATCGCATCATCGATCCGCAAAAAACGATTTGCGAAGCCACTTTTAATGTTGCAAACGGCTGGCAATTAAATGTAGGTGCTCTTCATGGAGTAAAATCAGACTCTGAAATAAAGCTTAGTAACGCTAACCAACCTCAGGTTGTATTTAAAGCGAAGGTTCAGGAAAATGGTGTTTTTATAGACTATACACAAATTGAAGCAGACGGCCTTGACAAGAATACAATCTATAAAGCGGAAGTAGCCGGACTATTATTGCAGGAAATAAAGCTCGAACTTAAAAACCGGGATGCGACACCTGAAGAAGCTGCGGCACTGATTGACGAATTACAGAAGAACGCAAGCGGTGGTTTTTCATTTGGCGGTGAATCGGCCGGAAAAGAGAAGGAGGATAGTAAAGTGCCGGAGATAGCAGATTACACTTTGCACCTGAACAGCGGTGAGGCATACATTACTCTCCCAAATGATCCGTTCAGGCCACTAATACGACCCATTCCTTTTATTGGAGAAAATAAAACAAGAGAGATCACCGAATCCATCCAGCATATTTCAAGGTGGCACTTTATTAAAAACCTGCAAAACGAAAGGATACCTGAGGGTTTTCCTGCCACTCCTTTAAAAATTGAGCTGACTCAAATTACAGCCAACGGCAGCGCCGGGGTTATCGACATTTCAAGTGGCACTGCGACCCTGAAATATGAAAAAATTGGTAACGAGTGGCAGGGAAAAGTACAGCTAAAAATAACCAACACCACAGCACAAAATCTGTATATCTGCGCTGCATATCTAGGTAAAGCCTTTAACTGCTTTTTGGAATTTCTTCCGCAAAGAGTGCATTTATTAGAAGCCGGAACTTCTATATGCCTAAGTCCTGATGGAACAGACCGTATTAATCTTGAACCTGGAACTGTGGAAAGGGAATACAATTGGGAGAAAACGCTGGAATCGATTAAATTCATCATCAGCACAACTGAATTTGTTGCAGAAGCTTTAACACTTGAAGAATTACCGCCTCCATTAACTTCTGATAGGCTCAAAGGCTTCGTGACAAGGGGATTGGTAACAAAAAAATCAATACAGTTTTCAGGCTGGATAACACAAACCTTAAATCTGGTGTTCATTAATCCGGTATTTAACCACATACCAGCCGATACTTTAAAAACTTTACTGGATTGGGAAGAAACTGCTTTCTTCGCATCAGGGCTTTACTGCGATATTAAAACAGATCAATTCGGACAGCCGACCATCTGGAAATTAAAGAAAGGGATAGTTGTACCGGAAGATGAAAAAGGCCTGATTGATGATATAAAGTTATTTCTGGGTAACAAGATCGAAACAGCCCAGCGAAACAAGCGTTATAACAATCTGAAAAAAGACCCAAATCGCCTGCGTTTGGTGGCTGAGGGCGACTCCTGGTTCCAGTATCCGATCCTTTTGCAGGACACAATCGATCAGCTTTATAAGCGGTATGCGATCAAGAGTTTTGCTGAGGCAGGAGATACCCTATCCAACTATCTCAAGAAAAAAGAATATCTGAATGCTATTGGAACTGAAGAGGCCAGATTCTTTCTGGTTAGCGGCGGAGGAAACGATGTATTAGGTGAGGAATTCCAGACTTTTTTGAGAGACAGCCCCGATACAGCTGACAACACGCCTAAACGGTATCTGAATCAAAACTTCTTCAAACAGCTAGATACACTGGACAGGCTATACACCGAAATGTTTTCAGAATTAATTGCAAGATATCCCGATCTGCACATCCTGGTTCACTGCTACGACTATGTGTTACCGATTGACACATCTTTACCTGCAAACCACGGAAAATCCAGCTGGAGCGGCAAATACATGATCGAAAAAGGCATTACGCCCCAGCTTGAACGGGAAAATCTGATTGTTTACATTCTTGACCAGTTTGCGCAAAGGCTGGTGACTTTGGCCGGAAAAACAGAATTCAGAAAAAATATTACGTTTATAGATACACGTAGGCTGGTGAAACGCGATAAATGGTTTGATGAGATACATCCTGTCGATGAAGGTTTTGAACTCGTGGCCGCCAGGTTTATTTCGGAAATAAATAAAATTAAAATCCAGGTATCTGCATAAAATTAGTTGTCTCTTGGCACGTAGAGGATGTCGGGACAAATGTTCATTATTCAAATAATAAGTACAAAAACTAACCTTGTAAAACATATGGAAACCATTGACCACTTAAAGTACCTTAAAGAACTACAACTCAAAGATCTCCGGGATACTTTCCCTGCATCCAGAGATATAGACCCGAAAGACCTGCCAACATCTGAGGGAATAGAACAGTCTTTCATGAATGCCAAAAGTATCGTTTCATTTGTTTCTGAAATAAACGGTCAGCTGCGGGATGATGTACTCAATTCGGTATTACTTGCACAGCTGGCAGCCAATAAGCTATTCCCTGACGACGACCAAAGCCTTGAGTGGTACAAGGAATTCATTAGGGTTTTAAACAACATAGGCTGGGAAATAGAGGCAGCAGAATTTTCTCATTTCGAATCAAAAGATGACATTTTCGAGGTTGAAAACGTTATTATTGACATTTTGATGACAGCTTTTGGAGGCTCCTTTATTGATGTGATCACCAGAACACTGACCGCTATTAAAGGCCTTGCCGACAATAATGGAAAAATAACGGTTTTCGAAAAAAATACGCATTCGCTTTCAAAAGGTGCCTTCCAGATAGGACTTGCCAAAGAAGTAAATGGCGCAGTATCCCTGCAGATCGGGACATTTCTGATCACCTCTTCCAATGAAATAAAAAGAATCCTGTTTTTCAAATCTTCGAAAGACAAAACCAGTCTGGATTACTGTTCCAGGACAGGGACTTTGAATGGCGTTATCTATGATAAAATTCGAGATTCGGTGGTGCAAAAATTAGGTGTAAAGGTAACGGAGTTTATTGCGGAGGTGGAGATTTAAGGACTTTTGGAGGTGTTGCATGTAGTTGTGACTATTGATGGTTTTTTATCAAACTGCATACATGTATAGTCAAAGAATTAATATCATCAAAAACATAACTTTAATTTTTATATGTCTGACAATCAATTTCTTAGGAATTGAAATTCAGTGCAGTCACGGCGCAATTTAAAAATATGCTTTTTAACACTTATAATAATTCCGTTTAATAACAATACCGATTTCATCCTTGATAGTCAGCGCATTACATATTAACTTACAATCATTATCGGATCAGTATTAACGAAGCTCCAAAGTCCCTTCTGTGCCATCTGACAAAGATCAAAACAATGAACCGGAATTATGAAACCGACCTTACTCATCTTTTACGCAAACAGCCCCGGTCAAACCTTTTTAGGCGAACTGGATAAAGAATGCAAAGATATTCAACGATTACTTAATGCGGTTCAAAGGAGACAATACGAGGTTTCGCTGGTTCCGCAGACCAACATAAATGATGTGATCAAGGAGCTGAGTATCCCGGAAAGAAATATTGAAGTCATTCATTACTCAGGTCATTCCAGTGATTCCAAACTTCTGTTTGGAGACAGTGATGCAGATGCCAATATTTTTGCTGAAAAACTAAAATTACTCAACTCTGTAAAGCTGGTTTTTATCAATGGCTGCTCCTCTGCTGGCCAGGTCAAATTCTTTCAGTCTGCGGGCATCCCGTATGTCATAGCCACATCACGCCCGATAGAGGATATTAAAGCATCGTGGCTTGCCAGCCAGTTTTATAATTATCTTTCATTAGGGCGGACAGTAAACGTAGCCTTTGAAGAAATCCAAAAAGACAGCAAGCTTCAAAAAATGGACCTTGATCTGATGGTCAACCGGAGTTTCAGTCTTGGGCCTCCTGTGGCAGACGAAAATGAATTAGCCTGGGGTCTATACACGTTGCCGGATTCAGCTGACTACCGCTTACCAATTACTTCTGCACCGGCCGGCCAGATGCCCACTGACGAAGTAAGGCATACAAAAATGCTGTCAAAAATGTTGATGGCATTGAAAAACCAGACCAGTCCGATCAGTACCAAATATAAAAATACAATCACGACCATTGAGGTATTTGGCCAGCCAGAAGATAAGACGATGGTTAGAAATTTACTCGAAATCTTACCTTATCCATTGGGAATAAGGCTTCAGCAAATTAACGGTATTCCGGACCCAGATAATCTGGGAGAATATTACCGGCAGTTACTGTATGACTACGCACTTTTCTTTGAAACTCAGCTGCATTTAAGCACGATTATGTTGCTTGGGCAAATCTGGCAGAATAAAGCAACACTTGGCCCGGACTTACTGGAGAGATTTAAACCGATTCGCCGGTTCCTGACGGACAACAGGCTCAATCACTCTCTGGCTGACTATGCAGATGTTATTCAAAATGGTATTGAAATACTGAAAGGATCAGGTATTGGTAATATTATTCCAAAGATTGAAAACATTAAAGAGTATTTGATCAGCAAATCTTTTGCAGATGCTTGTTCTTTTTTTGATATTAATAAAAAATACTTCTGGAGCCATATCAGATTCAGTCAGAGCGAAGCCGTAGAGAGATGTTATGCTTCCCAGGACCACATCATTGGCGGACTTCAATACTTTTCCTTCGTTATCGAAAACATCTTAACTTCTGTCAGAAGGGTGGAAACCATCAACTTCAGACACATTGACAATTACTTTGCAAGCAGCGTATCACAGTTGGTAGCCGTATCCGATGATAGCTGGAGTAATTCTATGCTGGACCGCAGTCCTATGGAAAATAAGTCCATTTTATGTTATTCCCAGCCTGATTATAACCCTTCTACCCCATCCATAAATCTTTTCCCCTTTCTGATTGACCGCAATGTTTTCGTTCAGCAGATAGCAACGGAAATTGATCTGTACCTGTTTATTGGATTTTTTAGTGATGAAATGACTACAAATCTCTCCATCCGAAAAATTTCCAGTCCGTGTTTTTACTTTATGTCCCTGAAAAATCCACAGAAAATCTGGCGCTTTAATGACGAAGATCCATCAGGGTCTGACCTGGCTCATATTGATGATGTCGTTGTCGAACCTTACAGACAGAATCATCTTTTAACCAATGCTGGTGAATTAAATAGTTATCTGAGCAAGTTCAAGACCTTCTTTATCGCTTCGTAAGTCATGGCCGATAGTCCGTTTAAACTTTTTGAACCTTACAATTCTGCTGACAAGGATATTTTCTTTGGGAGGGACGCGGAAATTTATGCGTTATACAATTTGCTTCAGCAAACACGTCTGATACTTTTTTATGGTGCGTCCGGGACCGGCAAAACCAGTATAATCAATGCCGGTTTGCCAAAAGTTTTCAAGTTGACAGACTGGTCGAGAATATCAGTGCGCCGGAAAGATAATATTAACAAATCCTTCCGGTCTGAACTACGGCGCCTTTTAGGACAGGATGAAATTTCAAGTCTGAGTTCTGCAATCAACGATATTTATGAAAACCGCTGGATACCGATTTACCTCGTGTTTGATCAGTTTGAGGAAATCTTTACGTTGGGTGACCATAACGAAAGACTGGACTTTTTCAAAGACATTCAAACATTACTTACCTTATCAATACCCTGCAAAATAATCCTCTCCATGCGGGAAGAATATATTGGCCATTTGTATGAATACGAGCAATTTGTACCGCTTTTATTTGACAAGCGTTTCCGGGTAGAACCTATGAAAGATGAAACTACCCGCTCGGTGATCATGGAAATGAGTGAGTCAGCAGATATTGCATTGGAAAATGGCCAGGACACAGCCCGAAATATACTGATGCAAGTCAAGGAAGGGACGCAAGCCGCACATCTGCCCTACCTCCAGATTTATCTTCACTATTTATATGTACAAGAATGTAAAACCGGAACATCAAAAAAAATCACCTTTACCGAAAACGGAATTTTAACCGTTGGCAGGCTGGGTAATGTATTGAGGCTTTTCATCGAATCCATGCTGGAAAAGGCGAGAGTCGAATTTGTGGCTATGGGTCTTCCTGATGATTTTGCGTCAGGCTTGCTTGACGAGTTTGCCACAGACGAAGGTACCAAGCAATCCAGGAAAATATCTGAACTGGTGGCAAGTCTCGACGTTGATGAAGGGAAAATGAGAAAGGCACTCATTTTCTTTTCCGATTCTAACTTGCTTCGTCCGGACGAAGACGATGTGTCTCGTTACGAACCTGTTCATGATGTAGTTGCTAAGCAGATCAACGAACTCAGGTCTTCTGAAAGCAAGGAATTTAAGGCGTTTTTAAGATCATTCCAGAGCGATTATGGCCGCTGGGTATCAGAAAAAATGTCAGAAACACGGTTTTTGACAGAAAGTGATATAGCAAAAGCGAATATCTACTGTGCAAGACTGGAAAAAATACCCGATTATGAGAGCCACTGGAAAAGTTATGTGGAAGCAAGTACCAGATACAATCAGGAAAAACTGAGCAAGGCACAAAGAGAAGCGATTGAAAAAGAGGAACGGAACCGGGAACTGAGTGCTGCTTTGGATATTGCCAGAGATGAGAAAAATAAAGCGAACAGAAGTAAACTCCGGGCCAATATAATATCTATTGCCACAATATTCTGCTGTATTCTTGCGGTGACCTTTTATAATCGCGCAGAAAGTCAAAAAGATATCGCTGTTAAGGAGCGTGAAAAATCGGATAATTTGCGAAAAGAGGCCGAAAAAAGTAAAGCGATAATCACTGCTCAAAGGGACACGGCCCGACGTCTGGAAATAAAAGCCACTGAGGCTCTGGAACAAAAAAAGAATGCCATTATAGCACTTAGGATAAGTAATACAGAGAAGGAAACTGCAAACAAAAGGGTTATTGCCGCACTTAAAGAAACAAAAACAGAATTAACAGCCAAAAAACGGGCTATGGGCCAAAGAGACAGTATTGAGGTAAAAAAATACATCTCCGCAGCACAGCGCATGCATAAGATTCAGAAATACGAGATGGAAGTGGCTATCTTAAAAAAGGGTCTTGGCAAGCTCAACAATCATCCCGAACTGCTGGACAGTCTTAAATCATTGGAAAGGCAAATTCAATTTCTTCAACCATGAAAAAAATCCTTTTTTTGTGCCTGATACTTTTGGGAGGCCGGGCAAATGGTCAAAATATTAAAAAACCAGCCATTGCAACGGAGCCCGACCGTTCCTGCGAAAATCTTTTGACTTCGGCCAAACAATCTCTGGCCAAGGAAGAGCTTACACAGGCCCGGGATTACTGCGAAGCAGGGTTGTTAATCTGTGAAGATCTGGTAGGCAGTTTTCAGTTAGTATTAAAGCAGGTAAATGCTAGGATTGATTCCCAAAAAATTGAAGTTTCAAAAGCATACGAATCAGTCCGGATTCTGGCAGAAACAAACAAAAATTTAATTGAAGCATTTTACTTTTACAACGGCAGGATCGCCTTGGCATTTAATACAGGCCGTTATGGATTTGTCAATAAAAAAGGAGAAACGCTGATCGATTATAAATATACGTCTGCCATTCCTTTTGGCCAAAAATATGGCTATGCAATTGTAAAAAAGCAAGAGCAGGGCCCGGAATACCTGCTGGACACTACCAAAACAGAATACAAGTTAACCAGGAACGTTAACGCACTATCAGATACTTCGGTAACCGCTGGGATAGCTTCGATCAGGACTAAAAAAGAAAGACTGGCTATCCTCAACGCAAAACAATTAAAAATTCTGTTTATTGAAGATGCCCGGGGCGTTAATCAGACTTTGCTCCGGCGACTAATTCAGGGATTAAAATATATGCCAAAACTGGTTGCCCTTGGACTTTCAAATACCGGACTTACCTCAACACCAAAGGATCTGTTCGCAATACCCAATCTATTGACACTTGACCTTTCTAATAACAAACTTGGAAAATCACATGACCTGTTTGAGGGCGATTCGCTTCAAAAAAGTTGTTTGATAAAATTAGATTTATCAAATAATGAGCTCGACAGCATCCCCAGACGTATCGAATTGTTAACAGAACTCAGATATCTTAATTTGCTCGGAAATAATATTCCCAGAAAAAAAATCAAGCTCATTCAAACCTGGCTGCCAAATTGTACTATTTTATATAAAGACTATTATGAAGAACCTCAGAATATTTTGGCTAAAATAAAAGCCAATCCCAAGATGAGTATAGACTCGACAATAGCATTATACAAAAGACTAACAACACTGTTAAAATTATATCATCGGGAAGTTCCGTCTGAAGATGGAATTAAAACCAGCCTCTATCAAAACAAAGCAATTTTGGCATGGTGGCAGAGCAGAAAGGGCACCAAAAGTCAACAAAATGTAAATTCGCCAAATTATGATTCCCTTGCATATTATCAGGCAACGTTAAGAGACAGCCTGCTTGTGTTCAATGATTCTCTCCCCAATGACAGAATTATACTCTTCCATCTTGCGCAATGTTATGGGAACCTGGGATATTATTCGCTGATACTTAACAGGTATGAAGAATCCGAGATGAGCTGCCGCCGAGGGTTGGAACTATATCCGTCACAAACTTTTATAAAACTAAATCTTGCTCATTCCCTACTCTGGCAAGGCAAATTTATCGAAGCAAAACGAACCTATCAGGAATTTCTCGTCAGCAATGCAGCTTGCCTAGGTACGCTTCAGGATTTTGAGGAATTGAAAAAAGCCAGGGTCCCTATGCATCCGGATGTTCCAAAGATTGAGGCTATGATCAGCCAGCTGGATTTTCCGATAACGAATAAGTAGGAAAATTATACTCTATAATCCCTCGCTAAAAAAGATAATCTTAATTTTTCTCATACCCTGCGATTACTAACAACTCCATAAAATGCAGGCATGCATTCCGGGAAAAGCTGGTAAACCTCATCAGGATTAACAACTAAGCCTAAGATAAGAAACCTGGTGCTGCAAATGTCTGTTACCATATCCGGTCAAGCCGTGGGTGATATCAGAAAAAAATGAATTATATGATGAGGAATGTCGATATCTAAATTAACCACCAAACCGTAACATACTTCTGCTTACATGGTTACGTGGGCAATTTCGCAAAGGACACAATTTTAAGGAAAAATAATATATTCCTGGTTCTTGCGAATCAAGCCCCTGATTTACTGGCAGCTTCCACTTCTTTGCGCATGGCATTTTTCATGGCCCTGTCCATCATTCGTTCTGGTAGTAAAGAGAGGAAATACGTCTGAACAGCATGTGGCCAATAGGGCATCACACTTTTTTTGCCACAGCCGACTATGCCTAAAACTTTTCTGGCAAAAACCTGGCTGGATGGCCTCAAAAAACTGACCGGTTTGGAATTGGATCCGGTATGGACACTGCCCGTCAGTATTGATATGGTTTCAACATCCCCCAATTCTACCGACAGTGACTTGGAGAATGCGTCATTGTAAGCCTTCGTCGCCGCATAAACGGCCAGGTATGGTGGTGGATGAATTCCGGCATAAGAAGATATATTCAGGATAAGTGCCGGCCCGGAAAGGTAGGGAAGCAGAATGTTGGTTAAATGTGTAGGGAAAAGAATATTCACATTGACGGTCGAGTCAATTTCAGCCGTTGAAAATTCCGGGAACGCTTTGATCGGTCCGACACCAACGTTATTGACCAGCACCCTGATTGGAAGCTTTTGAAGTGCGGAGATATCGGTTGGGTTGTTAATGCTACTATCATGTATGATAAAACGAACTTGTAATGCCGGATTGATTTCCAACACTTCCCTGGATACTGATAGCAGTTTATCTGCACTCCTGCCATGCAGTACCAGATTAAATCCTTTATCAGCCAGCTCCAAAGCGATGGCTTTACCTATTCCATCCGTAGCACCCGTGACAACTGCGTAGGCACCACTGGTTCTATATTTCATGATGGAAGAAGGCCGTATGTAAGTGTAGACGAATTTAAAAAAAAGATAAAATCCGCGGGTCAGGGCCGCCAGCCCGACGACGATTACAATATTACCTAATGTGATTTGATACATATTTGCCTTGCGTTGTTACAAATGCAAAACAACAGTACAGCCGGACTCGGACAAATGGCAAAACGGGTGTAAGCGATGGACTATTCGCGGTACTTCTGTCTAAAAGACATCGGAGACATGCCTGCTCCTTTTGTAAAGAAGCGTGAAAAATAATGATGATCTTCAAAGCCAAGCATTGCAGAAATCTGTTTTACTGAACAATCCGTATAAAACAAAACCCGTTTGGCCTCAATGACAACTTGCTGCCGTATCCAATAGCTTGCCGGAAAGCCTGTAACCAATTTCACTGCCTCGTTCAGATATGAAGTTGAGATATTCATTAATCCCGCATATCCCGAAGGCATCCGCTCGGTTTTGTATGATTGAGATAAAAGTCTTTTGAACTGCCTGGCAATAACAACCGTACGAAGATGGCTGCCATGCGTGGAATCCTCAACACTGTCAAAAGCACAGGCAATCATTCCTATACAAGTGTCTGTAAAAGAGCGGCCAATTTCGGCCTGAAGGTTGCCCCTTGCAGACCTTAATGAAATATCCATTAGCAATTCAATACTCTTTTCCAATAAAAGTGCATCATCCTCATTGAGGTTAACACTACCTTTTATAGGGACTTTTTCTTCAAAAATGGATTGCAGCGAATCTTTTATTAATGCTGCCTCAATGGCAATGAACAATGCGTCAACATTAAATGCCGATATACCTTGATGGACCTGGCCGGGAAGTATGCAAAGCACTGAGCGGCCGTTTAGCGTTATCTCGTTAAAATCAACCATGATACGGCTCTTTCCCAGAAGCTGGAAGACAAATACGTAATGGTCATCACGGTGTACAGCTTTTAAAAGCATATCCTGATCATCTGTCTGTTGGTACCTTGTAATGCTAAGGCCTTTCCGGGTGATTTCTTCCAGGAATAGAATCGGAATGTCTTTTTGCAGCTTCATAATCATTTAATAAACAGACTGCAAGGTAGGAAGGGAAAATGGTTTGATTGATCCCAAATATTCCTTAAGCTCGATTTTGTTAGTAAGCTCACTCCGGCTATTCCATTCCCGATTCTGACTTCCACTAAAAAAATAAAATAATAGGAAAAGAGATTTTTTTACCAAGACCCAACGCTGGCCTTGTAAACTTTAATCGAAACTGCGTTTAAGATCATAGCAGAAAATAGCTTTGGGGTAAAATAATGTTATCCCACCGTGTAGGTAATATTTAAGCACTATTGACTACTTTTTAGCCATAAACGACACCTTTAAATCGGGGCTACCAGTATTTTGAAGTTGAGTAGCAATCAAAATATTATCTCCTGCAACTTCCAGCGTCCATTCCCCTCCCATTATTTTACTATAAGCTTCTAACTGTTCACTCCAAACCAAGTCAGAACCTACTCCTAATGTCAGCCGATAGGTTTTCTTCTCTAAATCGTATAAGTAGCTCAAAGAACCATTAACGTTATTTAGAGAAAATCCACCAGCACAGAGCTCACTACCTTTTCCCTCGTCAGTAAATTTGCAAGTATTCCATTTTAGAGAACCTGAATTAAAAATAAAATCAAGAGAATCCGAGTCTGGCCCTTCCATTTTAAATGAAGTAATTGTCCAGTTAGCTTGTATTTTTTCAAATAGCGCATTAACCATTTTTTCGTCTGCACTATCTTTTTGGCAGGAAAGTATACTGGTTAATATTATAGCAATAAGTATTGTTTTATACATAGATTCAGATGTGGTTCAGACTGCATTGTTTAGAAACGCAAATTATAACTATTCAACAAATAACTAAATGTAGATCGACTATTATGCTCAATCCATGGGATGAACTTTTTGGATTCAGTCCAATCCTCAGATAAAGAAATTTCCTCAGTAATGGTTCCATAAATTCCAGCGACGCGACCAGAACTTGAATTATTTTCAGGTTTTTGTTTAAAGTTCAAAGAATAACGAGCAAATTGTGTCCAGCGGATTTTTAGATCTGTGAGGGAACTTCCGGATTATTACAACCGGTTATTACTGCCCTACTAAGAAATAAGTTACAACAAGAAATGTAATTCTTTTCATGGTTTTTAAATTAACTGTTAGAGGTGATTTACTTAACAAATTTGTAAACTTATAGATCCGCCGCTATTTTGGTGCTTCAAATGCTAATTATTTTGATTGTAGTTTGTTGTGCACATAGTAGTGGTTTGTGTGGTTGGAAAATCCGTTTCCGTAGTCTTTCCCTGACCTTTTAAAATATGTGGAGGTGTTAAATTGGCTATACGGGTAATACGTAAAACTAACCTGCTGCGTAAAAAACTATTCGACTCCATAATTCCACTCAGCCATTATTTAATATTGTCCGTTAAACCTTTCCGAAGGTAATTTAATAGAGACTGGTGCAGGAATGTTTTAGTCGGAATGCAGATATGTGTCGACCAATTTTACACTGGCTTCGACTAATAAAACCAGATATTTGAGATGATTGGATTAAAGAAGTTGTAGAGTCAGACGGAGCTCTACGCTGAAGGATGTTTCATCCTGATCAATCCGGATATTATGCCGATTCGGATAAATAAGATTAAGCCTGGAAATTATATTTTTAATTCCAAGCCCACCCGAATTTTGAAGGGGCATAACACTATTCGCGTCCAGAGGAATACTGTTTATAATGGAAAAGAAAAGATCATCAGACTCCATAGTAAGCATAATCTTGACATAACCATTTTTTCCGGAACGATTCACGCCATGCTTAAATGCATTCTCTATAAAAGATATTAAAAGCAGTGGTGCGATTCCATGCGATTCAAGATCACCTGAAACAGAAAAGTCAATTTGTACCTGATCGGATTTCCTGGATTTTTCAAGCGCCAGATAATTTTGAATATAGTTGATCTCATCTTTAAGCTTAACGATCTCTTTCCGACTTTCATAGAGGCTATATCGCATGAGCTCGGCCAGCTTGAATACCAGATCCGCCGCCCTCTCATCAGTGTCAAAAGTCAACATATAAATGCTATTCAATATGTTGAATAAAAAATGCGGATTTATCTGCGATTTAAGAAAGTTAACCTCAAGCTCCATATTATTAATCTGGAGTTGATTTCCTTTTTCTCTAAGTGATAGTATATCCCGCTCAAGACGAAGCTGGTCCATATCCTTCCGAAGGGCTTCTGTCCGCAAACGAATAATATCCCGCATAATCTTGATCGCGACTAACGGAGTTACATAAAATAAACTCCAGCCATAAATTTCATATGCGATCATTAAATTGGTAAAGCAACCGAACAGACCGCCAGGTTCTAAATACTGCTTCCAGAATCTTGTTACAAATAAAGAACCCTGTCCTTTCTCTGCATCGGATATTGTAACCAGATACCTAAATTCTATATAATTTGTTAGGTGAATAACAAAATATATTACCAAAAGCCAAAAAATAAGATTGATATATTTATTCTTGTAGAGAAACCGCGGAAAAACAAAGTAACCCAAAAAGTAAAAAACAAAAAGCGATTGAGCTATAACAACCGCTGATGCGATGTATATAACCTTTGCATTGTCATTTGTCAACGGGCCAACTGAAAGGAAGCGAATAACCGCAGCCATCAAAAGCCAGACAAGGACGTGCAAAAAAACACGGGTATACCTTTTTTTTCCTTTCAAAAATGCATCAAACCTTCCTGCCATAAATGCTCACTCAAATCCAGTTTTTTTGAAATGCCATTTTAATCCTGTCCCGATAGGTGACGCCGACAGGAATAAATGTCCCGTTTTTTAGCGTTACACCGTGGCCCTCAATCATATTTATATAGGAGATATTAACAATAAAAGATCTGTTAACCCGAATAAAACTGGTTTCTGGTAGTACCTCTTCGATACGCGTCATTGTTACATGCACCACAGAAATCTGTTTTAAACGATGAATTTTAAGATAGTCTTTCATACCTTCAACATACAGGATGTCACTTAAATCCAACCGGATCTGCTTTCCATCTTCCCGAACAAAAATAAAGTCCAGGTCAATGCTTTTTTGATGCGGCTGCCCCGCAAGACCATCTTTTTTAGCAGGAATATTGCGGCTAATAGTTTGAACTTCTGATTTTCTGTTAGATTCTGCATCAGCCTTACTGACAGCGCGCATAAATCGTTCAAATGAGACTGGTTTTAGAAGATAATCTGACACCTGTTGCTCAAATCCTTCCAGTGCGTAGGATGGATCAGCGGTAATCATAATTACAGATGGCCTTTGTTGAGGAAGCATTTTTAAAAAATCAAGGCCGTTTAATTCAGGCATGTCAATGTCAAGAAAAATTAGATCAGGTTTCAATTTCCTGACCTTGAACAATCCCTCCAAACCATCACCACAACAACCCAAACTTTCAAGAAAAGGAATTTTCTTTATATATTTTTCGATTAGCTCCTGAGCCATCGGCTCATCATCTATAATTAAACATCTAAGCATTCTGATGGATATAACGTCGTTTCATGCAGCCAATAGCTCTTATGGTTACAAATTAACATGATTGACGGCCAGTTATTGGCAAAGAGTTAATTTAATTTTCAAATTATAATAAGCATTTGATTAAAACTCTTGATCGGCAAATAATTCAATCACATTTAAAGAGTAATAATATCCGTCATATATTATAAAGTTTAAAATAATGGAATATATCCATTATTTGGAAATATTCCATTATTTTTGATTTTTATACATCAACAACATAAGAACATATGAAAGAAATTTATTACATGATTGTCGGGCCGCAAATGGTTTGGATATGGTATTACGATGCAGAACGAGGAAAGAATCTACGTGAAATATTGGGTTATGAAGCAATCCGATTCACTGAAAATATTCCGGATAATGCAAAGCGTGTTGATAGCTCATACGTACTGCTAAGCTGAATGCCTAAATACCGGATACTGATTTTACTTTCAATCTCTTATATGTATCCGACTGAGACCTTCTGGCTTAAACAAAGATTTACTGATTTAGGAAATTAAATTTTTCGGTTACAAAAAAACCGTACACGGACTTCGTGACGGTTTTCTATTAAATTAAGTTTTTATTTGTTTTATGAAATGATGAATTACATTTCCAGTTCACCAACCCGCAGTTCCTTTTGTATTTTTTTAGTTAAGCGATTAAATGCCTGAAAAATAGCACGAACACTATCAGAAATTTACTTAGCTTTTAAAATCGTTTTCCAATTGTAACTGCAAAGGCTGGAAAAATCACGTCACCGTTGGTGTCCATTTGAAAGCCTGCTGTTGCACCAACCAATATATTCTTTTTAAAAGTATATCTTGCAAAAAGCTGCAACAATGCCCCTGCCGCGAGGGTACGTTGGGGGTCTGTGTTTCTTAATATTCTTACAGGCAAGGGATAACCCGTGAGAGCAGGAAAAAGAATTTCTCTGTCGTCTGACAATGAAGATGATTGGTAGCGGGTCAAAATCCCTAATTTTATGCCGAAATCTGCTTGTTTTGTCCGAACAAAATGATAGCCGAGTTTACCAGCCAATTGGATTCCAGCTGTGGTATATCTGTAGGACATATCCTGTTGTGGCTGATTATCTAATGTTACTAATAACTGATCAGAGCCGTCATGAATACTCGTTGCAAATTCAGTAGACCAGGACAGCTTTGGCCGAAAATGTTTCTCATACTCAAAACCAACTATAACTCCGTAGATATCACCAGTGCCCGCCTTACCTATACCGATATTTGTGCTTAGGATACGAGCAGGCAGTGAATAGACGCTTTGCCCAAACAAGCTTCCAGAGAAACCCAGTAATAAACCCGATAGAATTATACTTTTCATTTTCTTTGGCTCCATATTTCCAACCTGAGGTTTGATAAATGTTACTATGGAATCAAATTTTGACAGTAGAAAGGTACTTGAAACTTAACCCGTCGTCTGTTTAAACATTCCCCAAAGAAATATTGCTGGCTTTGGGGTCTGTCTAAACAGATAACTTCACAACTTAATCAAGAGATGGCTAATAAAAATAAGTTTCTTTAGTTACATTTTATAAGTGAGAAATATTTAATGATATTTTGACACCAGTTTAGATATATGATGCTCTACTCTGAATAAAAAAATCTTGTTCAGTATGGCATTAGAAAATTGGTTCTCACAGATACAGGTATATAACTTCTTATAAAAAAATTAGATATGGAATCGCTTTTTGCCAATTTTACCTACTGCCTTTTAAACCGTGCCGAAGGTAGATTAATAATAATGCGCAGTGATAAGTTTTAGCTGAATCAACAAATTATGTCGACTAATTAACCCAAGCCTTCGACTAATAAAATTGGGAGCTCCTACCTTTTTATCAATTGCGTTGACATCATTATACCGCCTTTCCATTAGACTGATCCGCTATATTTATTGCTAATGCTTGAACATCGGCAAATCCCGCGGCTTCAATAGGTATATACCAGAGTAAAATATTCCCTTAAAAGTGCACCTGTATCCTACTCACCATCAATATTTTACCATAAATCAGGGCACTATGGATCATTATGGATTAGCGACTCTTTAATTACCGTAATATACGTTGGCAAACCGGACAAACTGCTTCCAATCATAAAAGGTCAGGTCATGTTGTCCGGTTCGATTATGATAACCCAGAGGAGGTTGAAGAAGCGGCGTATCCAACGCAGGAGCTGTTTGTGGCAATGTGGACGTTTCACCATATAATGCAAAAACCGGCGCTGCCTTTTTTAAACTTAAATAACTTCCTGTTGGATCTGCCCATAAATCCTCAGAAGCATTTGTCGTGTAGACCGGCCGGGGGGCAATCAGTGAGATAAGCATATGCTGATCAACGGGCAACGCGTTAACATTGTCGTTATATTTTTTGTAATTATTGTTAAACCAGTGTGGAAAAGTAATGTTGATTCTGGCGACCGTTTCTCCAAAATTTCTTCTGGAAATCGCAGCACCAGTATTACCGGAGCAATTGGAAAAACACATGGCAAAACGCTTATCCTGTGCTGCGGCCCAAAGTGCAGCTTTGCCACCCCGCGAGTGACCGACCACGCTTATTTTGTTAGCAGCCAGATCCCGGTCTATCTGGAAGTAATCCATTACACGGCTTGCAGCCCAGGCCCAAGATCCAATTGCTTTCATGCCGTTATCGGCAGCAGCGAGCTCGGGATATATTCGTAAAACTCCATTCTTGTAAGTCTGGACATTGTCCGGAGCTGCATCGCTGTAATGAAAAGCAGCCATTGCATAGCCACTTTCAATAACCTGTTCAGCCGGCCAAAAGCCACTGATCGTGTCACGGGAAGCAAGGGTATTTCTTGTACTTCGGTTGTTGATCAGCAAAAATACCGGAACAGGCCCGATTGTTTTTTGGGGGACAAACATAACAACATTGATCTTAACTGATTCAGATCTTTGCGTGACCTTGATTTCCACTTCTTTGAGGATTGCCTTTCCTTCCATAGCGCTGGAATCCAGTCGGGTAATCCGGTATTCTATTTTGTCATATCCGGATGGCATTTTCCCATAAACATACTCTTCAAAAAGCGAAAGAATCTCGGGTCTGCGAATAGTTTCCCATTCTTTGACGGTCCGGACCTTCTGATCGTTACTGGATTTAAGTACATCAGGAAGAATAAAAGACCGCACCTTACTTTCATCATAATTCTGCGCAAGTGAAGGTAAAATTTCAGCAAATACAAATAGTAATATAAGCGGTAAAATTGATTTTTTAGAAATCATTTTATTTTGGATTATTGTTGAAATTCATGATAACTATTAAGCACCTCACTACATAAACGCATAAAAAAGTCAGATTTCAGGATGAACTACTATTTGCGTCAACCGATCAAAGCGGGCACAAAACAAATAAAGCCTGCAAATAATTGATTAACAGGCTTTAAATATTGAACAATTCGTAGTTGTGGAGAATATGGGATTTGACACATACACATATATCATTGACAATCAGCATGCTAAATCATAAAAATCTACTCACCTATTTCCACACCTTAATTTAAATTCTATTTATTTGATTCAACAGTTTGGATGCAGCTGAATCAGAGAATGTGCAATGAGAAGTTAAATTCATCGTTGTTTTAACGTCCTTTGGCACAGTCGTCTTATAAAAATCAGGAAGCGCAGATCTGAGTGCCGGATTGTCCAGTAATTTTTTCAATCGTACATGTCAACCGGCAAAAACCTTATATTGCGAACTGGAAATAAAGAAATTATATGGCAGGTTCGATTTGATATGTTTGAAGTTTTCGAAAAATACATTCGCAAACACATTGAGATTTCAGATCAGGATCTGGAACTCATACGGGCGGCTTGTGCTGAACGAAAATTGCGCAAATGGCAGTCGATTTTGCATGAGGGTGAAGTGTGGCGTTATAACTGTTTTATTGCAGGTGGATGTTGCAGGCTATACCGGTTTGACAAAAACGGAACGGATCACACGCTCAGGTTTGCTATCGAAAACTGGTGGATTACCGACCAGGAAAGTTATAATCGCGAGACTGCTTCCGAATATAACATCGAGGCATTGGCTGCAAGTACTGTCATCCTTTGGACTAAAGCTGAATGGCTTGAATTACTTCAGACCATTCCTGCACTCAGACTCTTTTATGAAAAACTTACCGAAAGGGCATATGAGGCAAGCCAGCGACGAATTTACTATCTGATCAGTTATTCTGCCACTGAAAAATACCTCGAATTTGAAAAGACCTATCCCAGCGTCTTTAACAGCGTGCCGTTACATATGGTAGCATCTTACCTGGGCATATCCAGAGAAACATTGAGCCGGATCAGAAGGGATTTTACCAAAGACATTAAGAACCTTCCGGACAACCCGAAAGGTTCTTAAAGTCAGCAGGCTTGTCAATCAGGGTATGGGGTGAAGATTGCGAACCTGGCTCATGCTCTCCAGTAGTAAAGCAACATGCAGAATCGTCGATTCGGCCATCCAGCTTCCGACAATCTGGACAGCAATAGGCAATCCGTCCTTGCTTGTACCAAAACGCATGGCAATGCCCGGCAAGCCCGTTACGTTTAGTGGCACGGTGGCTCCCTGAAGATAAGTTGCGTCCATTTCTTGTCCGTTAATCACAAATTGTTCGACGCCGTGCTTATGCGCCGGTATAGGTAGTACCGGAGTAAGCAATACGTCATATTTTTGAAAATATCCTGCAAAACCATCGCGCAGTCGTTCTGCTGCCTGTTCAGCATCAATGAAATCCTTGATGGAAGTGTCAGGTAAAGACAGCATTGTTTTGGCCATTTTATAAATCTCATCTTCGCTATGACCAGCCACTGCTTCCCTGAATGCTTCCTTCATTTCCATTACATGCAACCGGTTGAACACATCAAGCGCAAAGTCTCGTTCCAAAGCTGGGATGCGCACTGGTTGTACGATTAAGCCCAATTCTTTTAGTGAAGCAGCAGCAGCTTCCACAGTGGCTGCGACTTCGGGATCGACCGGACCAAAACCAGGTTCGACCAGCCAGCCAACCCTTAATGCCCGATTCGGGGCAGCTCCCCTCCCGGCGTCAAACCTGGCTGTGCTTGTGGCAAAAGCATCAAAACCATCCGGGCCGGAAAGAATTGAAAAGGCAAGTTCAAGATCACGGATACTGCGGGCCATTGGGCCAACATGCCAGAAACGACGCGGAACGCGAGGCCAAATTCCGGTCATTGGGACACTGCCGTGGGTTGCTTTGAGCGAGACGATGCCAGTCTGAGCGGCCGGTCCCCGGACCGAAATAGCCAGGTCGGTACCCAGACCCAACGGAGACATCCCCGACGCGATTGCGGCTGATTCGCCACCACTCGACCCTCCCGGCGTACGGGTGAGATCCCAGGGATTGTTTGAACGGCCACTGAGCAAATTATCACTTTCAATCCAGTAGGAAAATTCCGGAAGATTCGTCTTTGCGAGTAAAATACCGCCAGCTTTTTTCAGGCGCGCGACGCTGGTTGCGTCTGCGTTTGGAATGCGTCCTTTGAAAATGGGCGATCCACGTTGAGTCAACACGTTTGCCGTGTCAATTGAATCCTTAACGGTGAACGGGACACCATGCAAAGGACCAAGTTCGTCCCCTCTTTGTAGCGCTTTATCTGCTGCTTTGGCCGCTTCAAGCGCTTTTTCTGCAACCGTCACAATTGCATTAATGTCGGGATTCAGTGCCTCAATTCGATCCAGGTGCGCCTTCATCACTTCAACCGCAGACAATTCCTTTGTACGGATCATCTTAGCCAGACCACTTGCATCCTGATAATAAAGCGGTTCTATGGTAGTGTTTTCTGTTTTCATATTGTATCATTTTTAATCCATCCGATGACCAAAGCATTTGATCATTGTCGGAACAAAAGTAGATAGCAATAGCAAGCCGAAACGAAGTCATATGGCACAATCTCACGTTGACATTTGTCACGGTTTTTACCCAAAAACAGGAAAACCGGTGAGTGAACAATCACGCCCGCAGATTTGAGTTACTTGCACCAGTATAAAAATTATGAAAATTGAGAAACAATACTTTTTTGAGCATTAATCATTTTCAAATCGTTGGATAAAGGTAGCAGACTGATTTATTGTGTTTAATAAACGTTTGAAAATCTGACTACAACAATTACCAATTCGACTACTTTTTACAGAACGACAATCAGGAATTTTGTAATTCAATTAAAGTCAGTTGTAGAAACAATTCAAAAAAGAATTATGCAAAAAAGAAAATTAGGAAATAGCGGATTGGAAGTTTCCGCATTGGGCTTCGGCTGTATGGGTTTAAACTTTTTGGATGGTAAAGGTCTTGATAAAAATGAGGCCATAACACTGTTACGCAACGCTGTTGAAAGAGGCATCACATTTTTTGATACCGCAGAAGCCTACGGACCTTATACCAACGAAGAAATTGTTGGCGAGGCATTACAGCCTTACAGAAAAAATGTTGTGATCGCCACAAAATTTGGTTGTAAAGATGCCAGTCCGGCAGTAGGTTTAGACAGCAGACCTGAAACTATCAGAGCCGTAACCGAAGCATCTTTAAAAAGATTAAAAACAGATTATATTGATCTGCTTTATCAGCACAGAGTTGACCCTGATGTTCCGATTGAAGATGTTGCGGGAACAGTAAAAGACCTGATACAAGAGGGTAAAGTGAAATATTTCGGTTTATCGGAAGCAAGTGCTGCAACCATTCGAAAAGCACATTCAATTCAACCGGTATCAGCATTACAAAGCGAATACTCTTTGTTTTGGCGTGAGCCGGAAAATGAAATCATACCAACTTTGGAAGAGTTAGGAATTGGTTTCGTACCGTTCAGTCCTTTGGGCAAAGGCTTCCTCACAGGTATAATAAATAAAAAATTAGAGGATGTCGACCGCAGAAATATTATTCCTCGTTTCAGCGAAGAAAATATAAAGGCCAATCTGGTTTTAGTAGACGCACTTTCTGAGATTGCGAAACAAAAAGAAATTACGACCTCACAATTAGCATTAGCCTGGCTCTTAGCTCAAAAGCCCTGGGTAGCACCGATTCCAGGGACCACAAAATTGCATCGTTTAGAGGAAAACATCGGCAGTACAAATATTGTATTAACAGCTGATGAAATTACAAAAATTGACACAACAGTAAATGGAATAACACTTGTGGGCGACCGCTATCCCGATTTTTTAGAAAAACAAATAGACAGATAAGATCAAAAATATGCAACGACAATCTGACATAAATCATATCAAAAGTATATCGCAACTTGTGCGGGTATTGGGACTTCCTGCTCCATTGCACCCGTTGGTTGCACTGGTTGATTACAATAATGTTTCGATTGAAATGTTTCCAAAAGGGCAAAAAACAAGTTTGGATTTTTACAAAATTTCTTTTAAGCCTACATTCATAGGACAAATAAAATATGGACAAGGATATTACGACTTCGAAGAAGGGGGATTAGCATTTTTGAAGCCGAAACAAATCGTTTATCCACCGGAAGATATAGAAAGCTACGAAGGTATCGCACTGTACTTTCATGCGGACTTTCTACGAAATTATCCATTAGGAAACACAATAAATCAATACGGCTTTTTCTATTACGATGTTTCAGAAGCATTATTTTTATCGGCTAAAGAAAAAGAAATTATAGCCAGTTTATTTGTCTCAATTGCAAATGAATTACACAACAATATTGACAGTTTCAGCCAGGATGTTTTGGTGTCGCAAATAGAATTGTTATTGAATTACAGCAATCGTTTTTATAATAGACAATTTATTACGAGAAAAGCAATCAATCACGACATCATAACTTCTTTGGACAAACTTTTAAATAGCTATTTTGAAGAAGAAAACACGCTAAAAAACGGTTTGCCATCCGTGAAATATATCAGCACAGAATTAAAGCTATCGCAACGCTATTTGAGTGATATGTTGAGTTCATTAACGGGACTGAATACGCAACAATACATTCAGAATGCAATCATTGAAAAAGCCAAACAAAAATTATCAACGACAAATCTATCCGTTTCGGAAATTGCTTATGAATTGGGCTTTGAACATCCACAATCATTTAGCAAACTTTTTAAGACAAGGACAAACGTTTCGCCTTTGGAGTTCAGACAATCTTTTAATTAAAGGACGACAGAACAAAGGTTACTAAGAGGCACTAACCACTACTAGCCTGTGCAGCCAATACTTTTGTAAGGCGTTACGGAAATTGTGCGACTTTTTTCGCCAATTATATAGTTCAGCCTTTGATTTTACATGGTTTCTGACAATTTCCGGAGCAGGTTTGCCAGTATCCAAATCCTTCAAGATCTTGACAATCGCCTGGCGATCCGGTTGTGTTTCGGTGAATTTTGTCCCTTTCATAGCTTTATAAATTAGAAAATTTGTCTAATTTATAAATGCTTCATTTTTGGGAAATGTACACTAAAAATCAGTAACGCATATCTGACCAATGGGTTAGATATGCGTTACTGATAAGATTATTAATTATACACCAGCTTTAATGACTGTTTCATTGGTTGCCATTGCAATATAGTTTTCAGTATCAAAAAAATTGGGCTCATCGGGATGAACCTTTGTTAAATAATTTTCTGAGTTGAAGAAAGTGTTGAAATCCTCAAACGAATCAAACGAAATTTTCATTTTCTAATCAATTGAAAATCAGAACAATATTTAATTGTAATCTGTATCAATCAGTGCTGATTTATCTTTTAATGTCATGCGTGCTATATCATCCTTTCGCATGCATTTCACGCCTTCGTGTTGCAGCGCATAGGTCAAAAACTGATCCATCACATTTACCTGCGCGGGAGTGCCACTAATCCGGTCATGCGCGCTGAATGACATCATCCTCTTTTTTACAGCACCTTCTTTATAAAGCTGGTCAAATTCAAGTTTGAGTGTTTCCAGAAATTGTGTCGAAGAAAAGTATCTTCCTTCCAGTAATTGAATATCATTACAGCGCAGCGAATAAGGCACAACCGCAAAGTTTTTCCCTCCCACTGGTATGAGAAAAGGCTCATCCCGGCTCAAATCGTCAATATGATAAACAAAGCCCAGCTCCTGAAGAATTTTGATTGTGTTTTTGCTTCTTCTTAACCAGTTACAGTTATAGCCCACCGTGGTTATGCCTGTTACCTGTTTGATCATGTCCATGCCAGCTTTTATAAAATTCAGTTCTTCCTGGTAACTCATCGTGTATTGCGGAGTCCAGTCAAGGCCGTGGCCAGAAATCTCGTGCCCTCTTTTTACGATTTCATTGGCCAGACCGGGATTACGCTTAGCAGCTGTTCCGATCGTGTGGCTGGTAACTTTGATGCCGTGTTTGTCCCACAAATCCAGCATCCGCCCAATACCTTCTTTGTATCCATAGTGAAACCAGGTTTTTGCTGGCAAATCCGTGTAACCCTTCTCTAGATTAGCAGGAAATGGGCTATCGAAACCGATTTGCGGCTCTCCTCCCGCTTCAAATTGCATGGATATTGAGATTACAAGCCGCGATCCATCCGACCACTTTGAAGTTTCCATAAGCTGATTATTGGAAGTTATTGGATTTGAAAATGCTGTGCGGGGAAGTAGCAGAGAACTTGCTCCGAGTATAGCAGTGTCTTTTAAAAATTCTTTTCTGGTTATCATAAATATTTTAATAAAACCTGCTCCTTGACCATTCAAATTGACACGGTAAGGGTCTTGACACCAGTCAATGATAAGTAGTGCAGTATGGGTTTGATGTGTAATTTTACTTGTACGGAAATCATGAACCTTTACCAGTCTTTTTATTGGGACTTATGAACAACAGTAAGTGTACCAGACAAAACAATACCATATTTATAATTGCCTCATAAAAAGACACTTAGTAAATTTCGCCAACGTTTATCGTACGATATATCGTTTGATTCCAGCTTGTTCCGACGATATTAAGTCAACGACATCCTTTATATCATGAAAAGATTTGTTATACCATGCAAACTGCCGCTCATCAAGCGGTGATAGATATAATTGTTCTCTTTATAAGTAGAAACAGGGTTTGGAGAATATGTATTTACAATTCTATTTCAGATAGTAATTCGTACATGTTAACCACCGGATTTTATCTATGCGCTTGACTAGACATCCATCTGGAGCTCAAATTCCCGACTGTATTTCGTCGGCAAAGCATAATCCAACGATATTTCGTTGGAAGGCCAGGATCCGGCTCATTAATATAAGTCGAAGAGGCATTATATTTCCCAACTATGGGCCTTAAAAGACTCTTTTCTGACGATATTTAGGGGTACTTAGCGGTTTGGCAGTTTGCGGGGTTATCATTGGGAAATGCTGGTATAATTTCTGATGCAAGTTTTATAAATCTGTGTTACGTTATGGTTAAAATCCTTGCCCCGATAGGCGTTTTATTATTCCTTGCTTTCAGTGCCTATGCTGACTACCTCGGACCTTTTACTCCCAAGGATACTGCGCCGATTCTGGCTAAACTCAAAAACAGTCCTGCCGATACAAACCGGGTGATGTTATACATTCAGTTGAGCGACCAGTATTTTTACCGGGAAGGCCGGAATGCCAAAGAACTAGATAGCGCCAGGCTTTACAGTAACGCCGCCGAAAAGCTTGCTACCACCCTGAATTTCAATAAAGGCCTCGCACTGGCCTATTTTCAGCAAGCTGCGATTCTCCCATTGTTTAATCTTCAAAAGAAAGCTAAAGAAGCTAACAATGAAGCAATTAGCATGTTTAACAAGCAGAAGAATTATGCAATGCTTGGAGAAAGCTATTACAGGCAAGGGGGCTTCTATTCACTTTCAGAGTCTGAGATCAAGGGCAGGATAAATTATTTCAAGAAATCGCTGGACGCATTTCGGACCGGGAAGTACACTTTGAAAGAAGGAGATGTTTTGCTGGCCCTGGGCGAGCTCTACATGATACAGGGCAATGACAGTTTCGCCTTGTCCTTTTTAAAGCAATCTCTGCAAACCTACCAATCCGTCAGATACCGCAGATTAATGGCTGTTTACGACCTTCTGGGTACAGTTTACACAATTATGGGAATGCCCGAGGAAGGTATTAAATATGGCATGCAGGGCTTGCGCGCAGCTCGTTCGCTCAATGATACCTCACTTCCGGTTGCCACATCCTATAACAGGGTTGGATTGACGCAGTTCTCATTGGGTGAATACATAAACGCACGAGAAAATTTTGAAAATGGGTTGGAGATTGCAAAAAAGTTTAATGACCCGGTAACTGTTCATATGATTGCCGGCAATTTGGCCCGTACACTTATAAACCTAAAAAAACATGAGGATGCACTACGCTTAATAACCGATATCAAGAGAAAATTTCCCATAAAAGAATTGCTTCATAAGCAATGGCTTGACCGGGTTTATGTGCACCTCTACCGCGAATTGGAACAATATGATAAAGCCACACCATATGTTAATGAACTTTTAGCAATCGCTGAGGAATTAGTTGAGGAAAGCGCACAAAAGGAAAGGATATACCATACCCTGATCCGGTTTTATCTGGCTAAGGCCGATTATAAGCAGGCTCAAAAATTGGTCGATGTACATAAGGTACTTGCCAGCAACTCCAACTCGAAAGAACTCACGTTCATGAACGATTTTTGGCAATCTACCCTGGATTCGGCGAATCACGATTATCTTTCTGCACTAACACATTATCAAAAATATAGCGTACTTAAAGACTCGATCTTTAATGAAAATAAAGCCAGGCAGATCAGCAAACTGGAAATCGTTTACGAGACAGAAAAAAAAGAGGAAAAGATCGCGCTGCTTAAAAAAGAGTCCACGCTCCAGCAAAATATGCTACACCAGGCGTCAATTATTCACATGATCACGTTTGTCAGCATCGCTTTGCTGCTTATCATTACCGGGCTCTTGATTTACGGGTACCGGTTGGTAAAGAAAAATAACAAGGACATGGCCTGTCGGCAGGAAGAGATCAACAATAAAAATATTTCATTGGGGCGTCTGCTGACTGAAAAGGAATGGCTGATGAAGGAAATCCATCATCGGGTAAAAAATAACCTGCACATGATCGTTGGACTACTGGAAAGCCAATCCGAGTTTTTAAAAGGCGATGAGGCAAAAATGGTACTGGCGGAAAGTGAACATCGGATCCAGTCTATGTCTATGATCCATCAGAAGTTGTACCAGTCGGATAACCTTACATTTATTGAAATCTCGCCATACATTCATGAATTGGTGGAGTATCTCAAAGACTGTTTCGAGACCAGCTCACCGGTCACATTCGACCTGGATATTGAACGATTGGAGATGAATATTAGTCACGCTATCCCGTTGGGCCTGATATTGAATGAGGCGATCATTAATTCTTTAAAATACGCCTTTCAGGATGGACGGCCTGGAAAAATTCATGTGGTACTTAAACAAAACGGTATAAATAATTTTGTACTGAGTGTTTCCGATAATGGTATTGGCATGCCTGAGGACTTTGAAAAACAAAACATTAATTCATTTGGATTAACGCTTATTAAAGGATTAAGTGAAGAACTTGAAGGTAATCTTGTCATCAGGAATAATGGAGGAACTACAATTCAAATCGATTTTAAGTATATTGCCGAAGAAAAGAATGCAGCTCAGTATGGTTCTATATAACCCCTGCAATATATGAGCAAGAAGATACTCATCGTTGAAGACCAATTTATTGAGGCAAATCATTTGCGTATTATGTTGCAGCGCGCTGACTACACGGTTTGCAGTGTGGCACGGTCGGTAGAACAGGCAGAGGAGATTATTGCAGCCGAAAAACCTGATCTGGTTTTGCTTGACATATTTTTATCCGGGAACAGGACTGGTATTGATTTAGCAGTTCAATTAAGGGACGCCAATATTCCTTTCATTTACTTGTCTGCCAATTCGAATGAACAAGTACTGAATGCTGCCAAGGCAACTCATCCGAATGGATTTCTGGTTAAACCATTTCGCGAAAAAGACTTATTGGTAGCCTTACAAATCGCAGTGTATCATCATGAAAATGGGCTGGAATCACAGCTCCGAAAAGAGACTTTGCTTCAAACGCAGCTGGAAAACATAACCGCTGATGGTATCCCGCCGGAGCAGAAACTGCTGGTGATTGCGCAGGTCTTGCAACCTTTTATTTCGTTCGATTTAATGGCTGTTGAATTCCCGACCTCAACTTCCATGCAACAAAACGATACTTTGTATTTTCTGAGAATTGGCTTCAATGAGTATCAGGTCATCACGATTGACGGACTTCGGACGATTTGCAACTTAAAAGCCCATGAAATTAATCGACTGCAAGCTGTCACAAGGATCGCATCTGATATACAATTTTATAATGAAAAAGAATTTGAATCGGTTATTTCAGGGCTTTCCATGCATAAGATCATTGCAGACACATTTGGAATGAGCGCTATGCTTAGCCTTCCGTTGCAGCCCTTGGCACCCAAAGCTGACAACCCTCTTTCCCTTTCATTCTATAACCGTCGTCCCAATGCTTTTAACCAAAATCAGGTTGCTTTATGCCATCGGATCCGCCCTTTTCTGATTGTTGCAACGCAGGCTATGTTCCGTATTTCTACCGCAACCGGGAAGATATCTGTGGCCCCGCCTGCGCATGCTGTCAATTCAATTTTCAACGGGATTATTGGTCGTAGTCCGCAGCTCACGGCAGTTTTTGATCTGATAAGCCAGGTTGCGCCAGTGGACACATCTGTACTCATTACCGGTGAAAGCGGAACGGGCAAAGAAAGAATCGCTGACAGCATCCATGCGCTTTCTTCCAGAAGAGATCACCCAATTATCAAAGTAAATTCTGCTGCGTTACCGTCAAATCTGATCGAATCCGAACTTTTTGGTCATGAGAAGGGTGCCTTTACAGGGGCGTTCGAAAAGCGTTTGGGAAGATTTGAGCAGGCCAATAATGGCACGATTTTCCTGGATGAGATCGGGGACATGCCGCTTGAAACACAGGTAAAACTGCTCCGGGTTTTACAACAAAAAGAGATTGAGCGCATTGGTGGAAAAGCCCCCGTCAAAGTTAACATCAGGATTATAGCTGCCACTAACCGGAATCTGGAAAAGGAAGTCGCCGAAGGTCGTTTCCGGCTTGACCTCTACTATCGGCTGAATGTATTTCCTATCCATGTACCTTCTCTTGCTGAGCGCAGGGAAGACATTCCGCTGCTTGTGAATCATTTTGTGCAAGTTTATTCTGGCAAAATCGGACGAAAAGTCTCGGGCATCTCTGATAAAGCGATGAGAAACTTACTCGCATATAATTGGCCGGGAAATATTCGTGAGTTAGAAAACGTAATTGAAAGAAGCGTCCTGCTTGCAAATAGTGAGCTTATCGATCAGATACTGCTACCGGCGCATCAGCCTATGAAACCATCGGAAAGGGAAGAAGAAGTGCGTCTGAAAACCATATTTGAAAATGAAAGGGACTATATCATTGAAATCCTAAAAAAATGCAATGGCCGCATCCGGGGTGTGGATGGAGCAGCGGCTATACTAAATATCCCTCCAACAACGCTGGGGTCAAAAATGAAAAAGTTGGGAATCAGAAGAGATTTCAGCATATAAATGGCATCTTGCCAGGGTTTGCTATTGCAGAGCAGTGTTCAATTTCTGAACATTTATTTTCTGTCCTATCAATTTCCTTCAAAATCAAGACCACTCATTATGAGATCGATAGAAATCCGGAAGGCTTGAATTTTTATATCAAATCTTTTTGTCCGGACATTCAGTTTGGCTATCTGGCGCAAAAAGCGAAGTCAAAAATATTGTCATCGTCAACCGTGCTTTTGCAAAGTTTTCTGGTCTGAAAGTTGTTTATAAATACTTGTCTGCGAAAAAGCTAATTTGTTTCTGTTGTACAAAATCCGTTAAATTACTTAAAAGTTGATGTAAATGCGGCCAATCGGGTGATTGAAAGGATATACCTGTAATCCTGGTATAGCAATATCAAATGAAGCAATACCAGCAAAAGAATTACGCGAAGCATGTCCCGAAAGGGCTACTGTCTGAATAATGCTATCATAGACAACTTCTTTGGAATAATTAAGTTGGAACTGTTTTATATGAAAAACATAGCAACATTGATGAACTCAAAAAGAAATCTGTGAATATTTAGAGTATGACAATAACGAAAGGATATGACTCAATTTAAATGGAGTGAGCCCGGTAATTTACCGGACTCAATTTCACTAAACGTTAAAATTTATACCGTCCGGCTTTTGGGGGCAGCCCAACATTAAGGATTTTTTTTTAGGCATTCGCGATGACTTTAAAACGGTTATAGCGCATTGTGGTACTTCAAAATTTCAATTCGGCAGTGAGGCATAGAAAAAGTAAATTTTTACCGGGGCCGGCTTGACGGAGAAATTTGCCGGTTTGAAAGTAGGTAAGCTCACAGCCAAAATGAAGAAACGCATTGGTGGTATATTCGGTAACCATTGAATACTGATGTCCAATAAGTTTTTCTGCAATTTCAGAGCTCGAATAAATCATTGCAGCATTTGGTCCATAAACGCCGTCTTGGGCACTGTAACGCCAGAAAATGTCATAGTCAAAATCAATGCTGAGTTTTTTAGTAAAATTTAAATTGACAGAAGGATGAACATCTACAAGGTTAGCGGGGCCAATCAGAGCCGCCAGGCCAAAATAGCCACCCCTGGGAAATAACGGATTAAAAGTGTTAAGCTTATCGTCTCCCTGCCTTTTATCTCCGCTGATAATCTCCGCCTTCATGCCAAGTTCTGGCTGGAATCGAAGGTGATCCAGCACATAGTCTACATGAGCAGAAGCTGTCCACGCTCGAATAGATTTGCCTGCAAAACCGCCAAACTGATAAATAGTTTCCAAATCATACCGCCAGCGTTCATCCTTTCCCCAAATCCTGGTCCCAATTGAATGCCTCATTTCCTTGCCCTTGCCATCGTCATAGCTGTTGGTTTTTTTGTCAAAGCCAAAATAATATACGTCTGCATTCTGCAAAAAAGGAATCTTATTTATCACATTATATGCACCCCAGAGTTTAATGTTTTTGTTATACCCATCGTCAAATACACCTTTTTTAGAAGCTACATAATGGGTGTATAGCAGGTCTGTTTTGTAATTCGCTTGAGAAACCATTGCCTTGATGCCGTCAAATGCCTGCCGGTTATTTGGGCCCTCCCTGACAGAAATCAGGCGCTGCGAGCCGTAAGATAATTCCTGCCGGCCCATACGAAAAACCAGGTTTTTCTTTTGTCCTGGCAATACACTAACATCAAAAAAAGCCTGGTGCAGGTCCAGCGGATTTTCGTCAGCCGGGGTTGTGCTGGCTTTTGCATTGGCCATTCCGCTCTGCAATTCCAGAAAGGCCCGGAAATGGTTACCGGAATGAAAATCAGCATGCCCAAGGTAGCGGGAGAAAACATAACCGTAATTTTTGTCCGGCTGCTCGCCCCAGTCATCATTAATCACATGATAATATTGAAACCGCACGTCCCCGCCAAAACTGATATATGTTTGACGGCTCTTTGACAGTGGCGAAAATTTAAGATCATGGTAAAAATTGTCTGTGGTATCCGATTCCAGGGATGAGTAGTCTTCATCATACCGGAGCATTTTCAGCGGCACATATTGCGCGCTGGTTCCCAGGGATCCGAGCACAAAGCACAAAAGTAGAATATGCTTCATAGCAGCTATTGTTTAGACTTACTGTTACTGATATCTTTGTAGGCGTTAGGGATGTTGAAATTGTAGTGCAGCCAGTCGAAGAGCACATACCCTTTATCAAAATCTTTCATAGTTACTTTTTTCCGGACCTGCTCCAGCGTCAGGCTATCTTTCAAAGCCATTTCAATGTTTATTTTGAGAGCCGTTACATAATCTATGGTGAACTTGATGCCATTCTTGTTGGTGATACGACCGTGACCCGGAATGATCACGTCATCATCGCCGATCATCGCATAGATTTTTTTCAAATTCTCGACTGGTTCTAGAAAATATCCGTCAAATAGCCAAGGAATACTGGGACTTTCCGCAAGAAATGGATTTCCCAGCCACCAAATATTTTTACCTTTTGCATTCACTTTTACAAACAGATCGGCCGGAGACTGGGCTGTGCCGATATTGATCAACTCAACCACATTACCATTTCCCATATCGATTTTCACATTCTGGTATTTTGGGATCAGAATATCCGCGACCCGCAGGCGGGTGTCTTCGATCCCCCTCCCTTTGCCGAACAATGCCACCATAAACTGTTTGATCCCATCATAACTTTTCGTCAGATTTTCATTGCAGAATTCATTCTGGACAATGAGCGTCTGTTTTGGCAGCAGGTAATTCCCAAAACAATGGTCGCCGTGATCGCTGGTGTTTACTGCATAAATGATCGGTTTGTTAGTAACGGAGCGAACCAGCGCGAAAAGCTGATCATAAAGCCTTTTGGTCATCATGGTTTCAATGAGCAAAACACCTTTTTCTCCAACAATGAACCCGGCCGTAGTGGCCTGAGGGATTCCTTTAGTTGTTTCGACTTCGGCAGTTGCCGGGATTACAGCAAATACGTTGTCGCTAATCTTGTGCAGCTTCAATATAACCAGATTGGCATCCCAGATTGGCACCTGCGGCGGGGAAGGTACCTGGGCAAATGTGGCAATGCCCGATATCAAAAATACAACAGCTTGCAGGGCAGCCTTTTTGGCTTCCATTTTTATTTTTTCCATGAATGTCAGGGTTTTTATTTTTGATAACCTCCGTAATATTTCACCGGCGACCATTCTGGTATGATGGCAGGAACAGGTGCATCCAGCGACTTGTACTCCCCAGCCGCGTAAACTACCTTACCATTCACGATGGTTAGCAGCGATTCGATCTTGCGCACGTCGTCTGCCGCGGCCGAAAAGTAGTCGTTAGTCAGTATCGTTATATCTGCGTACATTCCCCTCTCAATCCTGCCTTTAAGCTTCTCTTCACCAGTAAACCAAGCACTCCCGCTGGTATATATACGCAACGCCGTAAACTTATCCAGTACTTGATCTTCCGGCCAGAATTGCATGCCGCCAAGGGTCTTACCAGTCAGCAGCCAGTGCATCGCCATCCATGGATTGAAAGTAGAAATACGTGTTGCATCCGTCCCCATCCCTACCGGGATGTCCATCGAAAGCATCTTCTTGATGGGTGGTAATTGGCGGTCCGTTTTTCCATATAATTTTTCATACAATTCACCTTGGTAATACATCCTAAACTGCACGGCCACTCCCCCACCCAGCTTCCTGACACGTTCCAATTGCTTGTCAGTGATGGTCTCAGCATGATCAAAAAACCATCGAAGACCATTGAAAGGTGTATCGTTATTTACTTTCTCAAAAACTGTTAACATACGCTCAATGGATTCACCATATGTAGCGTGCAGGCGAAAGGGCCACCGGTTTTTGACCAGCAACCGGATCACAGGTTCCAGGTCGGCCTCCATTTGATCGGAAAGAATGGTCCGGGGTTCGAGAAAATTTTCAAAATCCGCAGCAGTGGCCACTAAATTTTCGCCCGCACCTTCCATATCATATCCATTGGAAAGCAGCATATGATCGTTCTTATTTGGTTTTGCTATTGCAACCCATTTTTGATAATCTTCCAGTTCACGTCCTTTTTGTTGGGCAAACAGGAAATACGAAGTCCTGATATTGAGCTTACCTTCTTTGGCCAGTTGTAATGCTACTGAATAATCGGACGGGTAATTCTGGCTTCCGCCAGCCGCATCGGCAGCGCTCGTGATACCGAACCGGTTCAACTCGCGATAATACTGCAAGGTACTGTTAATCCTTTCTTCGTGCGATAACTTCGTTGTCAACCCAAGTGTCGTATAAATAGCCTTAGGCGTTTCTTTTGCAAAGAGCATGCCCGTTGGGTTACCCTCGCCGTCCAGTTCCACCAAACTACCCTCGTAAGTAGTTTTACTGTCGTAGCCCAGCACCTGTATTGCCTTTTTATTCAAGAATGCTTTTCCATACAAGTATGTGATAAAGACTGGCTTATCCGGCACTGCCGCATTAATTTCTGCCAGTGTTGGTTGGCGCTTTTCCGCAAACTGAAATTCGTTCCAGCCGCCGATAACCTTTATCCAGACACCTGGTGGCGTTCTGTCCGCTTGTTCTTTAAGCATTTCCATGGCCCGAGCCAAAGTTTTCACACCATCCCAGCGCAACTCGCTATTGTAATGTAAGCCTTCGCGGATGATGTGGATATGGCTGTCGTTGATCCCGGGAACAATGGTTCTGCCTTTTGCATCGATCACCTTCGTATTGTCGGATTTGAATTGTGCCATTACATTTGCGGAAGTTCCTGTCCCTAGTATAATCCCGCCTTTGATGGCCACAGCCTCAGCAAATTCTCCATCTTTTACCATTGTAGCGATTTTGCCATTGATTAAGATCATATCTGCGGTTTGGGCGTTGGCTGCCTTCAAGCCAAGCATCAGCAAGGCCGTAAGCATAATTTTTATATACATTGTTGCTGGTATTTATTTGGCGAGAAAAAAGTCAAGCAATCCTTTTTGTACCTGCTCTGTCTGCTCTTGCACCACCCAGTGCCCCGAGCCCATTATCTTGGTTTTGCTGACATTCGTCGCTACCAGCCTGGAGTGGTCTTTGAGAAAGGCCGCGCCAAAATATTCTCCTCCCATAGCCAAAAGTGGCATTGTCAATTTTGTCTTCGCAAATACCACATTGTCTTTCGCATCCTGTGGAAAATTGCCAAACCAGTGAAATGCGCCGGTCGTCCCTCCCTTTACGGCATATGCACGTATAAACTCATCCGTTTCCTGTTTGGTGAAAGGCTTTTCCACATGCCCTACCATCGGCCAGAAGTTGGTAAGGAATTGCTCTTCGCGACCTGCGACAATTTCTCCGGATGCTGGCCAGCCAAAGAAGCCGAACCACCATGCGCTGGCAGATACCTGACTCCACACAGGTTCAATTCCCGGCAGTAATGCATCCATCAAAGCCAATTTTTTCACCTCCGTGGGATATTGCGCGGCATAAGCATAGGCTACCATCAGTCCGATATCATGCCCTGCCAGATTAATGCTATTAAAACCAAGCTTTTTCATGAGCTCGTGCAGGTCTTTTGCCATCGTTTTTTTGTCATACCCACTCTCCGGTTTACCTGACTCCCCTACGCCTCGCAGGTCTGGCGCAATGACGGTAAAATGCTTAGACAGCTCAGGCAAAAGGCGGTTCCACATGTACCAATTCTGGCCGAAACCATGGACCAACAATAGAGGTGCTCCGGTGCCGCCAATGACGTAGTGAATGTCCACACCATTCACATTGGCGGTTTGATGCTTGAAATTTGATGGCGGATCGGCGGGCGCAATGTTGGTTGTAGCGGCAGTAGTGTCCGTTTTCGCCTCGCCAGTCTCTGTTTTTTTCTCGGAGGTACAAGCAAAAAAGAATAGCAGCAGGCTCATTGTTAACAAGTTCAGGATTGATCTTCCGGCGCCCTGAACAAGGCTTGTTTTGTAATAAAGCTTTTTCATTTTAAAATTTATTAGGGTGAAAATTTGAGTTTAATGCAATTGATAAAGCTGTCATATCACTTCCTGGAGCCAGTCTGAGATGTAGTATGCCACCTCCTTCCAGCCTTCCTGTCCGAGTACATAATGCGTCCGGCCGGGAAATTTTTTGTAGTCGGTGATGGATCCGCCGGATTTGTACTTCCGATAATTATCGTAGTTCAGTGAGTCGGGAATGGTGTGATCGGCTGTGCCTGAAATCAATAGAAGTGGCGAATGTGGTTTCTTAAAATCGACTTTTGCCACGCTGGTGATTGTATCACGTACAATCTGTTTGGATTCAGGTATGGCGAGTTTGTAGTAACCCTCCTTTTGCACTTCAATAGGTAGTCCATTTGTAAATGCATACTGCCATTGTTTGAATGACATCATAAAGGATTCTCCTACCGGTGTAAAAAAACCTAGTGGCCCCCAACCAGCGAGCAGAAATGATAATTTGAAAGTGATGATCCCCTGGGGAGGCACCGAGTGGATCGCAATGCCTGCCCTGCCCAAATTTCTTTGCAGCAGCAATTGCGTAATCAGTCCACCAATAGAATGTCCGATCAGAATCGGTTTTTCTGGTAGATTTGCAGCGATCTCCGCAAAGTATTCGATCAGCTCAGCCAGTCGGTTGCCGGCAATTGCCGGATTTGGCTGCCGGTTGCGGAGCTCTTCTGCTGCGGCATCCTTGTTGGGCCAGGGAGGAGCGAGCGTTCTGTATCCCTGCTTTTCGAAAAATTGCTTCCAGTCATCCCAGCACGCGTTGCTTACGAAAGCACCTGTGACGAACAAGACGGTTGTGATTGGTTCTTTCATTGTTTTCCTTTGTTTTGCAGCAATAATTACAAAAGAATGCCAAATCACTAAGTGCCTCAAAATAAGCATTTTAAAAATATTTACCTGGAATTGCAAGACTTCATTTCGTCGGTAAAACTGTGGGTAAACGACATATCGTTGGTTGATACTTGGCCCATTTTATTGCTCATGATCAAAATGAAACTTTATACCATTAGAAAACGTCTCCCGGAGCCTTTTTCGAACAAAATACACTTGGGAATCAGGGCAATTTTTGGATTAAAATCGATAAAATGCTGGTACACTTTCTGAATATCTTTTATAAACATACATTTGTTTATGTCCAAAATCATTTTGTTGCTAATTGCATTCCTATTGCCTGGGTTCAGTTCCTTTGCTGATTACGCCGGACCCTATACAGCAAAAGATACCGCTCCGATTCTATCCAGATATAGAAACAGGCAACCCGATACCACTAGAATTATGCTCGCATTGCAATTGAGTGACCAGTACTTTTACCGGTCGGGCAGGAGTCAGCAGGAGCTGGACAGCGCTCTATATTACACGACTATTGCACAAAAGCTGGCTATCTCCCTCCGTTTTGAAAAAGGCCTGGCAATGGTTTACTTCCAACAGGCCGCTATTTTTCCACTTAAAAACCTACATCAGAAAGGTCAGCATGCCACCGAAGCGGCTATCAAGCTGTTTGCAAAACAAAAGGATTACCGTATGCAGGGGGAAGCATATTACCGGCTGGCAGGGTATTTTGATTTAGATACGCAAATGCAGGAAAGGGTCAGGTATACTCATTTGTCGCTGGATGCTTTTCGCTCTGCCAAGCTTGCAGTTAAGCAGGGAGCGGTACTCCAAACACTAGGTGAACTATACCATTACAGCAGTAAAAACGGTGCGGCACTTTCCTGCTTGAAACAGTCTTTGCAAGCCTACCAGTCTGTAAACTACAAGCAGCTGATGGGCGTATACGATCTACTTGGCAGCGTCTACACTTCCCTGGGCGCGTCGGAGGAAAGTATTAGATATGGTATCCTTGCATTACGTAATGCAGAGACTAATGGGGACACCTCACTTCAGCTCTCGACGATCTATACCCGGCTGGGAATAACGCATTACCGATTACGCGAATATAGCAAGGCGATTGAAAACTACGAAAATGCACTCAGGATTGCTGAGAAATATGGGGATGCTGAAACGATGCATATTATTGCCTCCAACCTGGGTTCACCTTATTTGAAGCTTAAAAAGTTCAAAGAGGCAGCAGCCTTACTTAGCAAAATCGAGCACAGGTATCCCATAAATGATCTAAAAAAGAAATTTTGGCTTGACCGTGCGTACATTTTCTTATACCGTGAACAAGGGCAGTTTGAAAGGGCCACAAAATACATTAATGAACTTCTAACCATTGCGGAGGGGTTGCCGCCGGATCGGGTCGAAGTGGTTTACAGTCTTTTGATTGAATTCTATTTTGTTAAAGGCAACTACGATCTGGCAGCCAAATATGTAGCCCTTCGAAATCAACTCAAACTCAATAATAATCAGGCAACCTACCGAAGCCATCTCTGGCAATCAAAACTTGATTCGGTTAATCACCGATATTATTCTGCGCTTGCTGAGTTCCAGAAATATAGTTTATTGAGAGATTCCATCTTCAACGAATCAAAGAGCCAACAAATTAACCACCTGGAAATTATTTATGAAACCGAAAAAAAAGAAGAAAATATTGCGCAGCTAAAAAAAGAATCGGCCTTGCAGCAAAACATGCTTGAACAGGCTTCGCTCATTCAAAACATCACCTACATCAGCATTGGCTTGCTGCTGGTCATCATCAGCCTTTTAATTTATGGTTACCGGCTGGTCCAAAAAAATAATAAAGGCATGGCCGCGCGGCAGGAAGAGATTAACAGCAAGAATATCTCGCTAGGCCAATTATTAACTGAAAAAGAATGGCTGATGAAGGAGATTCACCACCGGGTCAAGAATAATCTGCACATGATCGTAGGACTTTTGGAGAGTCAATCAGAATATTTAATAAGCGATGAAGCAAAAACGGCACTGGCAGATAGCGAATACCGCATACAATCTATGTCCATGATCCATCAGAAGTTATACCAAACAGATAAACTTAATTCTATCGAAATCTCGCCTTACATTCATGAGCTAGTTCAATACCTCAAAGATAGTTTCCAAAATAAGCCAACGGTGATTTTCAACCTTGATATCGACCGCGTTGAAATGAATATCAGTCATTCCATACCGCTCGGACTGATACTGAATGAGGCGATCATTAACTCTTTGAAATATGCTTTTCCGAATGATCGACCAGGTAAAATCGATATAAGTTTCAAAGAAAGAAAATCCAGTCATTTTGTACTTACCATTGCAGACAATGGGATTGGTCTAAGTCCTGATTTCAGTATGCGAAATATTGATTCATTTGGGCTTACATTAATCCAGGGACTTAGCGAGGATCTTAATGCCGAATTCAAAATTGATTCAAAAGGTGGAACAACCGTTTGGGTATCATTCGAATACATTTCGGAAAAAACCTACATTGAGCAATAATTAAATGTATAAACAAATTCCCATAAGCTCATTCTCCTCTCACCAAACTCGCCTTCAAGACCCAGGGTTCACCCAATCGGCGGCTGATGTGCTGTATTTAATCGATTTAAATGACACCTTAATATCGTGGCTTTCAACTAAAAAAAACGATATATCAGATGACCAAATTGTTTCATTTAAAGTAAAATACTGATTTTCAGTAAGTTAAGTTTATGGCACATAAATATTGCATGAAGAGCAGGTCGTACTTCATACAAGTAATAGAAAGATGATTAAACCAGCCCATTTTCCAACTGGCCAGCCCTGGCTTCAAGGTTACAACTATGCCATAAGTAATCCGCCATTGAGTGAGCGCGTTCTCAATGCACCAATAGTGATTACTACTTTTGGGACGAATGTAAAAGATTTAACTCTAAAAAATTTAACAGCGCAACGGCATTCTCATATTGAGATCATATGGATCACCGAAGGTAGCGGTCACCTCATGATAGACACTGAAATATACGAGATTTGTGAAAATCTCATTTACAGAATTAACCCTGGTAATGTCCATTATGTTAAGGAAACTTCAAACGTGAAAGGGTATATAATTTCCATTCACAAAGAATTTCTTTTCTCTGCCGGTGAAATTTTTAGTGAAAAACATTTTAACCATGGACCTGTAATATTGCACAATCATGATACTATTGCACAAAAGGAGAGGAATATTAAGATTGAAATGATTCAGATCCTGACGTCTATGCAAAACGAGCTCAGGAATATTTGTTGGCTTCAAACAGATGTTTTGAATAGCTTTCTTAAAATATTCTTAATTTATCTTGCTCGCCATAGACAGGTATCCAGCACACCCGAAACATTAGCATTTCACTCTGGCCTCACCAAAAAATTTTTCGACATTCTGGAAGATAGTTTTACAAAATACCATAGAGTATCGTATTATGCCGATACCCTGTCAGTGACACCGGGATATCTCAACGAAAGGATTAAACAGGACTCCGGATTCTCTGCAAGTTTCAACATTCAACAACGTATTGTATTAGAGGCCAAACGGCTGGCAATATCCAGTAATTTAAATCTTAAACAAATTGCTTATTACCTGGGTTTCGATGATGCTGCACATTTCAGCAAATTTTTCAAAAATGTCTGCGGCATGAATTTTACGGAATTTAAGCAGACCATGCGGCTAAAATACATTCTCTAATATTTTCGAATAGAAATCATAAATTAAGAGTAAGCAGAGTTAACAGGCGCTTGGGATCATATTTTAAACTTCTGCTTCATTCAGTCAGTCCATTTTTACATATTTCTGCCAGTTATGTTGTTCCCTGAATCCTAAAACTTCACGGATTTTGCGATTTGAAAACAATGCTTCATGTTCTTCCAATTCGCGGGTAATGGGAACACCAGAAAAAAACCGCTCAGCTAATTCACTGCTGGGGATGATTGCTCCATTATGATCATTTCCGGCATTAAAAACCTGATAACCAAGATCATCTTTTTTCAAACATAAATCTACAATTTGTCCCAGGTCACGGGCATCAATATAACAGAACGCATTCCTTCGACGCACATCAGGATTTTTAAAGTAATGCGGAAACAGTTCGGCGTATTCGTGAGGTTCAATCACATTGCCTATCCGAAGTGAATAAATATCATAGCCTGACCGTCGCTGGAAACTTCGTGCCGTTTTCTCATTCACAACCTTTGACAATCCATAGCTATCCATGGGATCAACATCATAATCCTCCTCCAAAGGCAGCACATGCGGGTTGGTTTTACCGTCTGAAAAACAGATACCATAGGTAGTCTCTGAGGAAGCAATAATAATCTTTTTAATCCCAAGCTTAACCGCTGCCTCAATGACATTGTATGTGCCAATGGCGTTAACCCGAAAAGTTTCGTTATCAGGTTTGATCAGAATCCTGGGCACAGCAGCAAAATGTACAACAGCATCAAAGGGTTGTACGCCATTCCCCGTTTCCAACTCATTTAAACCGGCATACGAACTCATGGCATTAAACATTTGCCCGGAATCGGTTATATCAGCTATTAAATTATTTACCCCTGGGTAATCCAAAGGTACCATATCTACATTCATTACGCTATGTCCCTGATCAAGCAGATATGGTATAACATGCTTTCCTGCTTTCCCCGATCCCCCTGTAAAAAATATTCGCTTTTTAGTCATGTATTTTCCTGTTGATTAATGATTTTATTTTATACCACAATGAAGATGTGCGTGTGTAAAATCCCTGTCATAAGGACTATAAGGCAAATCAGTGCAAAGAACCATGCCTGCTATAAGACGACAAGAGATACCAACCTTAGTCTCAGAACTAAAACCATATGTCCGATACTTCCAAAACAGGATTCTGCTTATCCTAATCCTTTTTCGGGCAAAACTGACGTCTTAACCAGTGAAAGAGAAAATAAAACATTCTTGTTAAATTGAGCAACATTAATGGAGTCAATTTGATTTCAGGTGATATTTAAGTTGAAAGTCACAAAATTACACTCGAAATTACAGAGCAACTTCCCATAGGAATTTATATTTTATCAATAAATACCAGTATAGGCATACAGAAGGTCAAAATGGTCAAAAATCTTTAATGCGGTTGTTCGATAATTAAGAACCTAGTTCAGTTACTATTTTTTGAAATACATCATTCCGGGAATGCTAAACGAGTGAAAGTATCCCGGCAAATATAGTTTTAGGTGTCCGTTAAGTTGAGCAGTGGTAAATAAGAAAATTTTCCAAATTTACCACTGCTTTATATTGGAGAAACGTACACTACAATAGTTTATATGTTTACTATTTATAATGTATATTCAAATGTTAACAGCATGAATATTAACCGTTTAAAAATATTTAAATAAGAATCGATCTGTTTTTTAAACAAAGTCGTAAAATTCATTCTGCTAAAATAGTATGTTTGAAAATCCAAATAATAATAAGTTAGTGGTGAAAATTTGGAATAATATGCGCATTAACAACAGGAAATAAGTTTGTAATGTAAAAAAATGCCATATGCTTACAACTAAATTGAACATTTAATAGTCATGTAAAAAACCATAACTATTATCTTATGAAAATCTCAAAATCTGTCATTCAGGCGGTTGTTACGGCCGTCATCGTGAGCGGCGTAGTTTCCTGTACAGGTGAGCAAATTAACCCTGACAAAGGAAAAGGTAGTAAGACCAAGAACGTAGATCCTTGCCCAGGTTGCGGAATGGGCTGAATTCTTAGCACCAGAGAACTATGTCCACAATCTTTTCTTCCGTAGCCTGCAATCTTGATACCAATATACTGTTGGCGTCGTTGCCTCTTTTTGAGCGTGAACAGATCGAAGCGATCGAATGGTCATTTGACACGCTATTCAAAAATGATGAGGTGCCGGACTGGTTTAGCGACCTGATTCTGGAATTCAGCAGTCAGAACAGATTGATCGGGCATGGCGTTTATTTTTCTCTTTTTTCTGGAAAGTGGATGTCCGAACAGCAGGACTGGCTAAAAAAATTGAAAATACTAGGTGAAAGATTCCAATTTGATCACATTACAGAGCACTTTGGTTTTATGACCGGTGCGAATTTTCATAAAGGGGCGCCTATCAGCATTCCGCTTACTGCCAGCACAATGTCTCTCGGCGTTGATCGCCTCCATAGAATACAGGATGCCTGTAATTGCCCGGTAGGATTGGAAAATCTGGCCTTTTCATTTTCTCTGGATGAAGTTAAAAGACAAGGAAACTTTCTTGATAAATTAGTTGAGAGTATCAACGGATTTATCATTCTTGATCTCCATAACCTTTATTGTCAAATCCACAATTTTGACGTTGATTACGACTATATTATTGATTTGTATCCACTGGAAAGAGTTCGTGAAATTCATATTTCAGGTGGAAGTTGGGATATACAATTGACACGTACAGGAAAAAAAGTTAGGCGCGATACACACGATGATGCTGTTCCAGAAGAAGTTTTCCAGATACTTTCGGCAGTCATTCCAAGGTGTACAAATCTGAAATTTGTGGTGCTTGAACAACTCGGAACCGCCCTGGATTCCGAAGTAAAACGTACCAGGTTCCGTAGTGATTTCGAAAGAATGGATGCTATTGTGAAACAATCCGGGTTGGCTTTAAGCAACAGCCCAGTTAATAATTTTAAGCCGCATCACAAAATTACACCGCATCTTATTCCGCTGGAAGATCTTTCCCTTTACAACCAGCAATTGCAACTTTCAACCATTCTGGAAACAGCTGTTGATCAGCAGCATGCCCGCCACTTACTATTAAATTCTGATCTTAGAGATTCCGTATGGGAAGTTGAAAAGTGGGATCCCTGCATGCTTCAGACTGCAATAGCCATCGCGCAAAAATGGAAAGATGGGTTTTAACCTTACTTTATTAAACCTTTACTAACAGGTTTCTTTCATTATAGTAAAGACACACCGAGACATCTGACCGAGTTTGCGGGCAGTCGCAGCTAACCTTTTTTTACAATTCACCACATTAGGGTTTTAGTGAAATATTACAACAAAAGGTTGCAATTTCAACCTGATTAAGGAAAAACGCCAAGATACCAAAACTGCGCGGCCAAGCCTTTCCCTAAGGTCTTTCATATCCTCGTTAATTTTTTCCTCAACGATTCTGGCGGAATCCTGGTTTGCTTAATTGTGGCATGACCAAGCGTCTTGGAGACTGTTTCAATGGGTACTTTACTAAGAATAGTAACTGTTGTGGAGCCGTAGCCAATATCTCATGGCCTCTATTGATCAGTTTTCGTTTGGCCTTTTAGACAAGCGGGATGAATGATTCAAGGAAATGGTCGAGAGATTTAGACTCTTCCTTATTTCCATAGCCTTTCCGGCCACTGAGTTTCATTTCAAAGGGTGTCAGAGTCTTTTGTTCGAGATCTCTTATAGTTTCCAATAACTGTCAATCTGAGGTATACCGTCTGTGTTTTCTATTTTGGGTTGCTTTAATAAAAACAAAATCCCGCAGCTTTTTTCCAGCGCTAACCTAGCGTTTTAAGATTAACACAGTTCGAACTGCGGTTCCCGCCAATGAAGATGTAAACTTGGTGACATCTAAACTTTCAATTAGTTATAACCATTTTATCGAGTCTTTTTTTCGAACTAAAGACGCCACGAATGACGTGATTGAATTTTGTGTATTCATGCATCTTTTTGATACATAAATGACAACAAAAAGCCCTGTAAATGGTTAATTTACAGGGCTTAAATTGTTTTTGATATTTCTATCTGCAGAGAGAGAGGGATTCGAACCCCCGGTAGGTTACCCTACAACGGTTTTCAAGACCGCCGCATTCGACCACTCTGCCATCTCTCTGTGTGTTTCAGCGTATCCGAAACGTGGTGCAAAGGTAAACAGATTTATCAGACCTGCAATAGCTCGTTAAAAATATTATTGGAATTTATTTTTTGATATTTTCTACAAAATAAATAACTGCTTCTTTACTAGATTCTTGACGGGGATTTCCTCGCCAAAAAAAATAAATAATTATTGAAAGTTTTAAACTGGATTTGCAAATCGAATAAATCAGGCTTCCCCCCTCAGATTAATCTCAATAATTTCCTTGGTCAGTTCAGTGACTTTATATCTATCATCCGTTCGCAAACCGATTACCCACATAATTTCCCCGTTGCCATGGCTTAAAATCTTAACACTTTGTTTTTGATTGACATTTAGTTTCAGGTCAATCAGCAAGTCGCTGATTTTTTTATTCTTCCCATTCATTCCATACGGGCAAAAAGTATCTCCCCTCTTCCAATTTCGTATTATTATTGGAAAAATTATTTTTTCAGCATCAAGATGAATTGAATTCCTTTTTTTACTGATTTTAAACTCATCCGTTTTTGAAAATTTATTTATCTCAAAAATCAATTCGCCGCTTTTAAAAATTCCTTCCGGATGATTAATTATTAAATCCTCATCCCTCAAGCTGTTTTCTCTTTTTGAAACAATAAAAGAATCTCTGTCTTTTAAAATCTGATGTGAAACTGAATGAAATACTTTTCCTGATAATCCACTGGCCGCGGAACATATTTCCCGAGCCTGTAAATAACTAAAACCAAAATCCTGTAAAATGAACCATAGTCTGTAAACAGGTTCAGATGAATTTAAAATCGTATTGATTGAAATGTGTAAATCCTTTTCAACCTTTTTAGTGGCTTCGTTTTGCCAATTTTTCAGTAAACTGTTTAATAACGTTTCTGCCGATCTAAGTCGTTGAGATGTTATTTCAAATGTCTTTTCCAAAGACGGATTCATCTTTTTTAAAACCGGCACCACCTCATGTCTCACAAGGTTACGTTTATAATCCGTGTTTGAGTTGGAGCTGTCCTCACGAAAAACCAATTGGTTGTCAATTATATATTTCAAAATTTCTTCCTTGGAAGCAAATAATAACGGGCGAATCAGGTGCTGGTTTACTACCGAAATTCCATGTAAGCCTGCAAGCCCGGTACCTCTCGTTAAATTAAGCAATACTGTTTCAAAAGAATCATTGGCATGATGTGCGGTGGCAATAAAATCCAGGTTTTGAGATATCCTCAATTCTTCAAACCATTGATAACGTAAATCTCTGGCGGCCATTTGGGTAGAAATCCCTTCCTCGTCAGCAAATTTTTTGGTTTCAAAATGGACTACAAAAAATGGAAACCCATATTTTTCAGCAAGTTGTTTTACAAATAATTCGTCGCCATCAGACTCTTGACCGCGAAGACCAAAGTTACAATGCGCGATAGTAGCTAAGAAACCAGCCTGATAAAATAAATCAGCCAAAACCACTGAATCTGCTCCTCCGCTAACCGTTAAAAGAGTCGATTTCTCAGAGATATCCAACTTTTGTTGGTTAATAAAAGTTAAAAATGACTCCAACATGATCTGATGAGATGTATTTGGTGTAATTTTGACAAAAGATCAACAGACATCTTTTACCGCAAACACAATGGATCAGGTACAATTACCTGTTTCAAAGGTAAAAGAAACCATAGCAACATGAAGAAAATATTATTTATAAAATTTTGCAACCCTTTTAAACTTTTGCGCGTCATAGCTATCAAAGATCAGGTAATTAAATTAGCGTTCTTTGCTTTATTGTTAGCCTCGTCTGGTATTATGGCACAGCGGGTTACTTCTCCGTCTCAAACCGGTCAACAATCTGATATTGTGGAGCTTCTGAAATCCGATGAATTGGAATTGATCAGTGAAAACGGGATTGATAGCCGGCGCGTTACCAACGGAGTTTTCAAACATAAAGGCGCATTGATGTATAGTGATCTGGCCATTCAGAATGTCAGCACAAATATCATTGAAGCCTATGGAAACGTCAGGATCGTGCAGGGTGATACGATCACGGTGACAGGTGACACACTACACTACTTCGGCAACACCAGATATGCAATTGTAAGTGGTCGAAAGGCCGTTTTGAAAGATCGAAAAAGTACGCTGACCACTCGTAAAATTGAATATGATATGGCAAATGGCATCGCATATTACAAAGTTCCGGGCCGGACAGTGGATATAGAGAATGTCCTTACCAGTAACGAAGGGACATATAATACGAACACCAAGGAATTCAGGTATTATAAAAAGGTAAAGCTGGTCAATAAAAAATATACGCTCACGACCGATACTTTGCTATATAATTCCGTCACAAAATTGTCATATTTTAACGGGCCAAGTAAAATTGTAAATAAAGACGGAACCTTGTTGAGTAAAAAAGGGCAATATAATTCAGCGACGGGTGAATCTGTTTTTCAAACCAGGACCACTGTCGACAATGACACATATACACTGACGGCGGATTCGCTTTTTGTCGAAGGGCAAAAAAATAATGGTCAGGGCAAAGGGAATGTTGTCATGGTAGCCAAAAAAGATAATACCATTCTGAATGGTGATCATGGTTTTTATAGAAAGGCAGAAGGTTTTTCAAAAATATATGGACATGCGTATGTCCGGAACGTGATTCAAAAAGATACTTTGTACATAAGAGCTGACACTTTGTATTCTTTTGAAAATAAGAGGGACAGTACACGCCGGCTTGTTGGTGAGAAAAATGTATACATATATAAGTCAGATTTTCAGGGAAAATGTGATTCAATAAGTTATAACACAGCCGATTCCACAATTTTGTTTTTCAAAAAACCAATTCTGTGGAGTAATCAGCATTATCAAATGGAAGGCGATACGATTAGTGCTTTTCTTGTTAATAATGCGATTCACCGGATGTTACTGAGAAGTAAGGCTTTTGTAATCACGGAGGATACGCTTGTTTCGCAGTTTAATCAGGTAAAGGGGCGGACGATTAATGCCTATTTTGCTGCCGAAAGTAAGCTAAAACAGGTTTTGGTTGATGGAAATGGTGAAAGTGCATACTATGCCATTGATGACAAAGAAAAAATGATTGGTTTAAATCGTGTAGAGTGTGGAAAAATGAACCTGCTTTTTGTTGATAATCGGGTAAATCGTATCGCATTTATTACAAAACCAGATGGAAGGCTAATTCCGCCAAGGCAAATTAAACCGGTTGAAAGACAATTAGACGGTTTTAATTGGCGAATTACAGACAAACCAACACGATTGCAAACATTATGGCTTGAATAAAACGAAATAATTTATTCGGTCGATTTTAGGCATGATTATTTTATGTCGAAAAATAAAAGTGCCCAGTCACACAATATATTTTGAAGTTCCAAAATTTTCTCTATATTTTTGTAATGTACTTTTTAATGAGCGTGAAAGAAGTTATTAAAAGTATTCTGTTTTACAGCTATGAAAAGAACTATACTCTGTTTTACTATATTCATCTTATTTGCCTGGACAGGAATCCACGCCCAGTCTACCAACAACGGTAGCCGGCTAAATATGTCCCCGAAAAAGAAATCTATAACAACCGGACAATTGAAATTTTCACATGTCCCGGAAGTGCTCAATTATAAACCGCTTTCCGTTCAGAAGCCGATGGCCCTGAATAATTTTTACAGGACACTTTTATTTTCAAATACTGCTTCTGTTGAAAGTACAGCAGTATCATCGACTGAGGTTGTTGAAAAAAATATAGAGAAACGCAATCCTGGAATTGAAGCTGCACCTCGTGCGGAAGAGCAATTATATACAAGTGATAAAATTACAGTATCCAATATATATCCCAATCCGGCCAGTGAATATGCCGAGGTTGATTACATAATTTCTTCTGATTTGAGGGATGCAAAATTAATAGTTTACAACGTTCTGGGTTCGCAAATGGCAGAGTATCCGCTGGTTAAGAATGATAACAAACTTCGTATAAACACCCGCGAAATGTCAACTGGCCTTTATTTTTATCAGTTGGCCCTGGAAGGAAAAAAAGTAGCAACCAAGAAAATGCTTGTTCGTCATCAGCAATAGAAATTAACAATACTATAATCGGCTACACATTCGTTAAGGATGTTGTAGCTTTTTTATTATCTTTGCAGCTATTATGCTAAAAAACAACTTTGCAAGTTACTTCTTGCTTATTTTTGCCGTACTTTTCATTACTTCTTGTAGTAAATTTTCCAGATTACAGAAGACTGGTACAGACCAACAGAAGTATGACGCCGCCATGACTTATTACAAGAAAGGCGACTTTTACCGTGCAGGACTTCTATTTGAAGAACTTATTCCTTTATTGAAAGGGAGTAATGAATCTGAGCTGGCTCAGTTTTACTATGCCTATACACAGTATCAGCAAGGTCAGTATAATACCAGCCAGTTCCTTTTCAAGAAATTTTATGATACGTATGCACGCAGCGATTTTGCTCAGGAAGCATTATACATGCATGCATTTTCTTTGTATAAAGACTCTGCTCCCCATAATCTGGATCAGGCAAGTACATTTACTGCAATTTCCGCTATGCAGGATTTCGTCAATGCATATCCCCAGAGTACGTTCAGGGATGAATGTACGCGTTACATTCTTGAACTACGTCAGAAACTGGAATTGAAAGCATATGACAAGGCGAAATTGTATTACAAGATCAGTGAATTCAATATGATGTCGCTGAAAGCTGCGGTAATTTCAATTGATAACTTCAGAAAAGATTTCCCTGATTCTCAGTATAACGAAGAATTATCGTTCCTGAAAGTTGAATCTCAGTATAACCTGGCTTCGAATAGTCTTTACCAAAAGCAAAAAGACAGATATACGGATGTGGTTAAATATTACAAAGAAATGGTTGATAAATATCCAACCGGAAAATATGTGCGTGATGCTGAGAAAATGTATGACAACAGTATAAAGGAACTGGAAATCATAGCAGCAGCTGAAAAAGAACGCCAGAAATTACTGGAAACTCAGCCAGACTCAGGTACAAAGCCAACGAAAGTTACAGCTTCAACGGCTCCTGAACAAAAACAGAACTAGCTGGCCGGTTTTCCGGTTTTATATAAAGATTTTTAAACTATATCATCAAAGTAAGCATGGCAACGAATCCATCCATCATTACCCGCGATACGGACAAAATAGCGGACGTAACAGGGAATTTATATGAATCGGTATCGGTAATCTCAAAAAGAGCCCGTCAGATATCAAGCAAAATGAAAGAGGAACTCAATAACAAGCTTGCTGAGTTTGCATCTGGTGTTGACAATCTGGAAGAGGTTTTTGAAAACCGCGAGCAGATAGAAATCTCTAAATTCTACGAACGTATGCCAAAAGCTGGCAGTATGGCTATCGACGAATTTATTGAAGGAAAAACGTATCACAGTTACAGAGATACTACCGAAGAATAAGATCATTTTTTGTGATAATAAAACCAGCCGTAAACATTAATTTTGTTTGTATGGCTGGTTTTTGCTTTTTGTTAAAAGCATCCCCTACTCTCATTTACGTAAACGTGCTATTGCATTTAAAAGATTGGATCTAAAAGGCAAAAAAATATTGTTTGGCGTCTCCGGCAGCATTGCTGCATATAAATCAGCATTACTGGTTAGGTTACTTATAAAAGAAGGTGCGGATGTGCAGGTCGTGATGACTGATTCAGCGCATCAGTTTATAACACCACTTACATTGGGCACGCTTTCCAAACGTCCGGTCTTTACGAAATTTACCCAATCAGAAAACGGTACCTGGAATAATCATGTTGACCTGGGATTATGGGCGGATGTTATGATTATTGCACCCGCAACGGCACGCACTCTTGCCAAATGTGCTTCGGGAAATTGTGATGATTTACTTACAGCTGTATATCTTTCTGCCCGCTGCCCCGTGTTTTTTGCTCCGGCGATGGACGTGGATATGTATCGTCATCCGTCAACACAAAAGAATATTGAGACACTTTTGAGTTATGGAAATAAATTAATTGAAGCAGCGTCTGGCGAATTAGCAAGCGGCCTGGTTGGGGAAGGGAGATTGGCAGAACCAGAAAAAATCCTATCGCGCCTTATTGCTCATTTTTCGGAAAGACCTGTTGCCAAAACAAAAAATGTACTAATCACGGCCGGCCCGACAGCCGAACCCATAGATCCGGTTCGTTATATCAGCAACCGGTCTTCGGGAAAAATGGGCTATGCAATTGCCCGGGCGTTTGCAGATGCCGGAGCTAATGTCAGACTGATAAGCGGCCCAACCAGTTTAGCAATTCCGGATGGCGTGTCAGTTACTAAGGTGGAAACGGCGAAACAGATGTTTGAAGCCACGCAGGAATATTTTTCTCAGTATGATCTTGTCATTTTTTCCGCTGCGGTGGCCGATTATACGCCGATGCACATTGCGGATCAAAAAATAAAAAAACAGGGTGATGAGATCAACCTGGAATTGATAAAAACGACAGACATCGCCGGAACTCTTGGAAAGCAGAAGAAAGATCGTCAGCTTTTGGTTGGATTTGCCCTGGAAACTGAACATGAAATGGAATATGCCCTGGACAAATTACGTCGCAAAAACTTTGACTATATTGTCCTGAATTCCCTAAACGATGCAGGATCAGGATTTGCACACGATACTAACAAAATTACCGTTATTGATAAATCTGAAAACGTTTATCGTTTTCCTTTAAAATCAAAAAAGGAAGTAGCACTAGACATTTTAAATATTATTCTGGCCAAATGGAGCGAAGCATGAAAAGGTTGATATTTATTTTTTGTTTTATAACAAGCATTTTTTCAGAAGATGTTTACGCTCAGGAACTGCAATTTACAGTCAGTTTAAATTATGATCAGCTTGTAGCCCAGCAAAAAACTGATCCTGCGTCAATGACAAAACTTCAATCTTATATCAGCGATTTTTTGAATAATACCAGCTGGACAAGGGAAACGTTTACAAAAGATGAAAAGATAAAATGCAAACTGAATATTAACCTGACGCGTTCTGCAACCCAGGGTGCTTATGAAGGAACGGCGCAACTGGTCATTGCACGACCTGTTTTCAATTCCAGTTACGAAACTGTACTTTTCAATTATGTAGATAGAAATTTTTCATTCAATTATCTTCCTACCGCGCAGTTGTATTTTAATGAAAACAGCTACACCGACGAATTACCGTTCATTTTGGCTTTTTATGCTTACACTGCACTGATTTTTGATTTCGATTCTTTCAGCAAACTCGGTGGCTCTCCTTACATGCAAAGAGCTTTTAATTTGGCAAATTTAGCTTCCAATGCTTCTTCCGCAGGCAGAGGATGGGATACCCGGAAAAGTGCCGATTCAAGAAACCGGTACTGGCTGATAGAAAATCTGATGAGCCAGCAGTTCATTCCTTTTCGTGAAGGCTTGTATGCATATTACCGCCAGGGACTTGATGTTGCCACCGAAAATCCTGCGCAGACCAGGACAAAAACCATGGATTTATTGAATTCCATCAAAACGGTTGCCCAACTGCGGCCGGGAAGTGTTGTTGTCAATTCATTTTTCGATTCAAAATCAGACGAAATATATAGTATTTTGAAAGAAGCAAATCCGGAAGAACGCAGAGCCGCACAAACCATTCTGGTGAGCCTTGACCCGTCCAAAACGCAGCTATATCAGAAATTATCTCAATAAAAAAAGGCACTATTTATTTGAAAATCATATCCGGAATCGAATAATATGAGCAAACGGCTGATTCGTATCGCTTCAAAAAACATAACTTCTGAATTAAGCAACCTTGCCGGTCTTGAACTCAATGCCATCATGCGGTCTGGAAATACACATTTCGGGAAACTTATTTCTGTGACAAATGAGTATTTGACCATGCTTGATACGCGCCAGCATACACACTGGCTCGCAGTTCAGGATTTGTATGAGGTGGTATATGATTTCAAAGATCAGAAGTAACTCACATGCCGCTTCTCCGGACCACTTTATCAGTCAGCCTGGATTAAAAAAATGTTTCCGAACGACTTCCGTTTCCTATTTGTTGATAACATAGTTATATTCGTGTCAAAGACGAACCATTCTGATAATTTTCCGACTTGTTCTCACCAACATTGACAATCTGCTTACAAAGGCATGCTCTCTAATTTACTTATTAAAAATTACGCCCTGATCAAGCAACTGGAAATGTCGCCGGATCCGGGGTTAAATATTATTACGGGAGAAACGGGCGCAGGTAAATCCATTATGCTTGGCGCGATTGGTCTTTTACTTGGCAACCGTGCTGATGTAAAATCGCTGTATGATCCAGCTGAAAAGTGTATCATTGAAGGTAGCTTTGATTTATCTGGTTACGACCTTGCTCCTAATTTCGAAGAAGAAAATCTGGATTTTGCTCAGGAATGTATTGTACGGAGAGAGATTTCCGTAGCAGGAAAATCGCGTGCTTTCATCAATGATACGCCGGTAAACCTGGATACGCTGAAAAGAATAAGCAGCCAGCTCCTTGATATACATTCCCAGCACGATTCAATTTTACTGGGAAGTAATGAATTTCAGTTGCAGGTTGTGGACACATATGCTGAAAATTACGGCTTACTTCATGCATACCGGAAGCATTTCCTGGCATACCGGGAAGCTGCCAGAGGCTATGATTCTTTGCAAAAGGAAGCGGTTCAAATGAGAAAAGCGTTTGACTATGACCAGTTTTTATATCAGGAACTGGCCAATGCCGATTTGCGGAGCGACGAGCAGAATCAACTGGAACAGGAATTAACCATACTTGAAAATGCGGTTGAAATTCGCGAAAAACTTCAGTTGGCTTATTCTTATCTCGACAATCCCGACAGTTCAATTCTGGATTATCTGAAAAGTACCGTTACTGCAATTTCTCAGGCAAGTCGCCTGGTGCCTGCTTATGATTCCTTGCGTGAAAGAGCTCAGAGTTGCCTGATCGAACTCCGAGATCTTGCGGATGAAATTGATGGTGTAAGCACTTCTGTGGAGATTGACGCAGGTCGAAGCCAGATTGTTCACGAACGTCTTGATTTGATTTATCAATTACAAAAAAAGCATCATACAACAACCGTTGATGAACTTTTGAAAATCCAGGAGGATCTGGAAAAGAAAGTCGGTACGGTTTTAAATCTGGATGAATCGTTATTAAAGGCAAAACAAAAAGCGGAGAAAACAGAAGAAGTCATGCTGAAAAGCGCGGCCAATTTGTCCAAAGAACGTCAGAAAGTTGTTAAAACGATCGAGAAACTGATCATTGAACGACTGATTGAATTGGGCATTCCGAATGCTGCTTTGTCTATTAAAATAACCGAAATTGAACCTACAAATGACGGTATAGATTCCATCGCTTTTCTTTTCAGCGGAAATAAAGGAACCCCGTTGCAGGAATTGAGACAGGTGGCGTCGGGAGGAGAATTTTCTCGATTAATGATGGTAATTAAATACATTCTGGCCGACAGAAGAAAACTTCCTACTATTATTTTTGACGAAATCGATACGGGTGTTTCCGGAGAAATAGCTAAAAAGATGGGAAAAATGATGATCAAAATGTCGGACAACCATCAGATTATCGCTATCACCCATTTGCACCAGATCGCGAGTAGTGGTAAGGCACACTATTTTGTATACAAAGATCACTCTTCGGCAAAAACTGTCAGTAAGATAAAAAAATTGACGGTGGACGAACGGGTGATGGAAATTGCACAAATGATCGGTGGCCATAATCCAACAGAATCCGTGATTAACAATGCGCGTGAAATGATTTCAAAAGATTAAATAATAAATGAATAACCCTCATAAACTCAATAATATGAAAAATTATATACTCGCACTGGGAATAGCTTTTTCTCTTTTTTCCTGTAATAAAAATGCAGACAAAATTCTGGAACTTGAAAGTGAAGTGATGACGATCCATGATGATGTGATGCCTCAGATGGATGACATCATGACGCTTAAATCAAAACTTTCCAGGAAAATTATGCATATGGATAGTTTACAAAACGAAGGAATTGCAGGTAACAGTATCGCTGCGGAACGTATTAAAGCAACAGAAATAAATCAGAAGCTGAACGAATCCGATAAACAGATGATGGACTGGATGCATGAATTTCGTCCGGATTCTGCGAAAAAGCTTAAACCGGAGGAGACAATTCTCTATTTCGAAGCACAGAGAAAAAAAATTATTGAAGTAAAGGAATTCACTTCCAGGAATATTCAGGAAGCAAAAACATTTTTAGATTAATAGTATATGCGTAGTTTTTTAAATATTGGTTACAATAAGTTGTTTGCCTTTTTTGTGGTGTTGGGATTATTATCGGCTTGTGATGGTGGAAACAAGAAATTACCGATATTGGGAGAGCGTGACTGGGTGACTAAAACTGTGGATGGTAAGGAGGTTACGGATACCATTTACAATGTTATTCCGCCTTTTTCATTCACTAATCAATATGGAGATACGGTAACTGAAAAAATTGTTGAGAACAAAATTTATGTTACTGATTTTTTCTTTACCACCTGTCCTACTATTTGTCCGGTGATGAAAAGACAAATGGTGAAAGTCTTCAAAGAATTTAAAGACAATCCGGATGTGATGATCCTTTCTCATACCATTGACCCTGAACATGACACGCCTCAGGTACTGAACAAATTTGCAAAAGACTTGGGTGTGGAAGGAAAACAGTGGCAATTTTTGACCGGACCGAAAGAAAAAATTTATGAGATAGGTCAAAAAAGTTATCTGTCAGCTGCTCAGGAAGACAAAACTGCTGAGGGAGGATTTTTGCACAGCGGTGCTTTTATTTTAATTGATAAAGAAAAACACATACGCGGCATGTATGATGGCACAACCGAAGAAGGTACTCAGAAACTGATTCAGGGAATAAAATCGTTACTGGAAGAATATAAAAAATAGAGTGCCCGTCGCCACTGTACATTCATGATAAAAAAATTAATATTTGCCCTCTCAGCCCTCACCATTTTTTCATGTCAAAGTGAACAGGAGCTAAAAACTGAACAATACTTTGCCGAAGGTTATCAGATCTATACCATGAACTGCGCCAATTGTCATCAGGCTGATGGAAAAGGTATGGCCAATTTATATCCGCCTTTGGACGGATCAAAAATAATCCGGGATAAGGCTGCAATGGCTTGTATCATGAGGTATGGGATGAAAGGAACGATCACAGTTAATGGTAAACCATTCAACCGGCCCATGCCTGCCAACGCAAAGTTGCAAGAACTGGAAATTGCAGAAGTGATTACCTACGTGAATATGAAATGGGGAAAAGACAGCACTTACACACCGATTGCTACGGTGACAGCAGCTTTGACGGCCTGCAAGGAACATTGATCAAATCCCGTCAAACTTCATCTTGAATGTCCCTTTTCTGAATTTTATGTGCGAAAAATCCTGATCGGCGTCCATTCCGTTTCCATTAATGATATCCTTTGTAACCGTATTCTTTACGGAAACAAACTTTTCTGTAAATACCTTTTTAGTATCCGGACTCCAGTTTAATTCTGTGGTGGTAAGCAATTCTTTTGTCAAAGATTTCACTACTCTAACATTTCCTTTAACAATGTAAACATTTTTACGTTGATCAAAACGGCCGGAATCTGCACGCAGGCGGGTAACTACCGTCACACCCAATGGATCATAAAAATTGATATTGATCGTATCGGGAAAAACCTTATCGTCATTCTGAAAACGGAGTTGTTTGGGTGTTTTCAGCAAAACTTTCATCAATCCCTGTTCGCTATATTTTAGTTCAACACCATTTGTTATTTCAATAGGACCCGTGTACGGTTTTCCTTTCTTTTTATCACTGGGTTCACAAGCAATAAGAAAAAATCCGGCAAGCGCCAGAATACAAAAAGGAGATACAAATCTATCTCCTTTTTGAAAATACTGTATGATGATACTAATACCCAACATGCGTATAGGCTTATTGTTAATCAAGTTTTTGTTTTTCAAACCATCTTTCTCTTAGTGTCAGGCCAAGTACAACACGTCCGTAACGTTCGCGGACCATACCTGTTCCCAACACACCGCGCTGGCCACCGACAAATGAAAGTGTAACGAAGTTCTGATATCCGCGACCCATTGGTAATGTAAAACCAAGACTAACGTTGGTATCTTTTATATTTTTTTCGCTGATTGTGTAAGGCGTATTACCGTGACTAAAACCAAGACGATAACGAACATTGTCCAGATAGCTTAAAGAACCAAAACGTGGTGTATATTCCGCTCCCAGGTGTATCCGGTTAACATCCTTCAATCCATCGTTACCAAGAGATCTGTCATAATTTCTATATCCTGTCCATCCTTCGTGGCTGTAATCAGCCGCCAGCGTCAGTTTATATGGCCATTCAAAACTAAATCCTACCTGATAAGTAGCAGGAAGTGTTACAGTTCCTTTTCTATTTTTCACAAGCGTATCCGGTGCAATGACTGGAAATGAACTTTGCAACAGTTCAAATGCTGTTGTTCTTTCCGCATTAAGTTTTGTGCCGACACCATAAACTCCACCTAGATTCAGGTTAAGTTTATTGTTCTTTCTCAGCGGAAGTCGTAAAGCCGCACCTCCACGGAAAGAGATATCTTTGTACACAGTACGATCGCTAACACTTACCAGATACCCGGATCCATCACCTATACTAGCTTCGGACGCTGTTCTTACATTACCAAAAAAGTAAGAAGCTTCTAACCCTAAACTTAAATAACGACCAATCTGGACTGAATTTGTAAATGAAGCTTTGTTTACACCACCTTTACCGCTCGTTACATAATCAGCGGAATATGGCGTACCTGCAACATTTCTTACGTCCTTATTTTGAAAATCAACGAAACTGTAAGGCTTAACGCTGATACCCAAAGTCCACCTTGGTGCCACAGGAAAAGCCAAAGCTACATAAGCCAGATTACCACCAGCATTTCGTTGACTATTTGATCCGGAAACTATCTTTTTGTATTGTCCAATTCCACCGAAATCAAGGGTAGTATATTTATTTCTAACCCATAAAGCCGGGTTAAGGTTATTTATTTCAAAGCTGCTTGCAGAACTTACATTCGCTTGCCCCATCCCTGAAGATGCTGCAAATCCATCAGTATAAAGTTCGCCCATACCAAGAGATGAATACGGCGAATTTCCTAATCCCTGTGCATTAACTTTTGATATTATGGCCGAATAATTGCATCCGAGCGTAATTGCTATCGTGAGTAATCCTATTCTATTGTAGAGCGACATTATATGTTAAAATTCTGTTCAGTCCTATTAATACCAGTTCCGGCACTGCAAATATGGGCGGTTTCAGGGTACTTTCAAAAAATGGTACATCTCCGCCACATATTACTACGCACAAAGATGGTATTTCGTGACGGTACCTGTTAATTATTCCTTCGATCTCAGCCAGCGTACCATTCATTACGCCACTTTGAATAGCATTTTTTGTACTTTTTCCAATAAATGCCGGATCTTTTTCCGGATCAAACAATGGAAGTCTTTTTGTAAACGTATGAAGCGCATTAAATCGCATCCGGACGCCCGGGGAAATTAATCCCCCTCTAAAAATCCCGACAAGGTCAACCAGATCATAAGTAATACTGGTGCCCATATCAATAACCAGCACATCCTTTCCCGGAAACATCCAATTTGCCCCGCAAGCTGCTGCAATCCTGTCGGCTCCCAGCGTGTGTGGCGTTTCGTAGTCCTTTTTAACGGGAACCGGTAAAATACCTGTAAGGTTTAAAACAGGCACATCCCGATCAAGAGCCACTAAAAACTCATCAAGAGGCCTGTTTACAGATGAATACATAATACGTTCGGGTAATTCTGCCCGTATCCGATCAATGAGCTCTGTAAAACTCAGACGTGTTTCATAACGGATCAAATGATCACCTGAAAACCATCCAATCTTGGAATAAGTATTGCCAGAATCGATTACCACATTCATATTCCCACAAAAGTCCTCTTTTCTTGGCAGAAATACTAACATTCTTCAAAAGACCAGTGCCTGATTATTCATAATTTAACATAGATTAAGCTTTTTAAACGATTAGAGGGATATTTGATTTGGAATTTACAAAAACACTTTGTACCTTCGTACTAAGTAAAAAAACACCCCTGTATTATTCCGTTATGTCTGGCTTCGTTAGATCTCAAAACTAGCGAGAAGAATACTCTAAGTTATTATTGCACACTACTTTTTCTATTAAATTGCAAAATTTCCTGGTTGATCCATCTTAAGTTTATCCTGTTTGGCACGTCTTTTATTCAGACCTGGCGAATATATATATCCACGCATCAATGACCATCACGTGACCCGAGACTTGCGTTCTCCTATCAATTTTCCATCTATATTCACTATCCCATTAATCATCTGGTAAAGTTTATCTTTACTGTATATTTTCTGTATGCTTACAATTGATGAATTGAACCTTAAGCTTTTATCTGAGCTGAAAGAAATAGCGGGACAAAGCGGCATTCAAGATTATGCCAAACTTCCCAAAAAAGAATTAGTGTCAAGAATTATTGCACAACAGAATGTTGCTCCGGAGCCTGAAAAGGTAATCGAAGCAGATTCGGCTGACGATTCTGCCGCTGGTGATGAGCCTAAGAAAAAAAGAGCCAGACGTATTGAAACTCCTGTTTCTGCCAAAGCAATTAACGTTCGCACCAACAAGCCAAGAAAAGAATCAAATACGCCTGCATCTGCTCCTCTTTTTGACACAACACCCAAAATCACCGAAGCAGCTGTTGTAACTGAACCAGTGGTAACGGAAGAAGTTCCTGCTGCTGTTGCTGAGCCGGTTAAAAGATATGAATCACCTGCACGGAAATTTGATAATTCCAGAAGATCAGACGTTTCTAAAAACAAGGATTCGGGCCGTGAGCTTGATTCTGTTGAAGATACGCTCGACGATCTTGGACGTGAAGAACCTGCGCCCGTAGCAGAAAGTACTTCTCAAACTGAAAATTCTTCTCAGGCTGATAATACCGAAACCGTTCAGAGCGCTCCGGTAAATTCGGCTTCAGCAGAAGAAAGGCCAACGCAGCAGGCCGGAGAAAACAACGAAAGACAACCACAGCAGAATTCTTCCCCAAGAGAAGATCCTTCAAATAAAATCAAACGCAACTATAACAATTATGTCCGTGAATTTGACGGTCTGATTATTAATGAAGGTGTTTTGGAGATAATGCAGGATGGCGGTTATGGCTTCCTGAGATCTGCCGATTACAACTATCTGGCCAGTCCGGATGATATATATGTTTCGCCTTCGCAAATTAAATTATTCGGTTTAAAAACCGGTGATACTGTAAAAGGCCAGATTCGCCCGCCGAAAGAAGGAGAAAAATATTTTGCCTTGCTTCGTGTTGAAACTGTTAACGGTAAAACAACGGAAGAAATCAGAGACCGTATTCCATTTGAATACCTTACTCCTCTTTTCCCTGAAGAATGTTTAAGATTGAGCAGCCGCCCGGATCAGTATTCAACCCGTATTCTTGATCTTTTTGCACCCATAGGAAAAGGACAGCGTGGAATGATCGTTGCACAGCCAAAAACTGGTAAAACGGTTCTTTTGAAAGAAATTGCCAACGCAATTACCCGTAATCATCCGGAAGTATTTTTACTTATACTTTTAATCGATGAACGTCCGGAAGAGGTTACAGATATGCAGCGCAGTGTGCGTGCAGAAGTAATTGCATCTACTTTTGATGAGCAGGCTGATCGCCATGTAAAAGTTGCGAGCATCGTGCTTGAAAAAGCGAAGAGAATGGTGGAATGCGGTCACGATGTAGTTATCCTGCTGGATTCAATTACTCGTCTAGCCCGTGCGTATAACACGGTTGTGCCTTCGTCCGGAAAAATACTTTCCGGTGGTGTGGATGCCAACGCTTTGCATAAACCAAAACGCTTCTTTGGAGCGGCAAGAAATGTTGAAAATGGCGGATCGCTTACGATTATCGCAACAGCATTGATCGATACAGGTTCGAAAATGGATGAAGTTATCTTTGAAGAATTCAAAGGAACTGGTAACATGGAATTGCAGCTGGATCGTAAACTTTCTAACAAACGTGTATTCCCAGCCATTGACGTCATGGCATCAGGAACGCGTCGTGAAGACTTACTACTTGACAAGGAAACGCTCAAAAAAGTCTGGATTTTAAGAAAACATATGTCAGATATGAATGCCATGGAATCCATGGACTTCCTGCTCGACCATATGAAGGGAACCAGGAACAACGAGGAGTTCCTGATATCAATGAACAGATAAAAAATAGCCTGGATGCGCCTGCATCCAGGCTATTTTTTTAAATATTCGTTTGTTGCATACAGTTATAGAGGAATTATATTGTGACCGAATTGATTTTTTCAGTCAAAAAGTAAATTAAATCCCTACAACACATATGTCAAACAACAAAACAATCTGGTGGTTATTACTTATTGGCTGGATGGCTGGCTCGGCTTACTGGCACGTTTGTAAAATTAAGCTCCTATGCGACGCACCACTTACAAGCTCAACTGTTATTTCAACAACAGCCCCAACAATTTCTCCGTTAACAATCGTTGATGGATCTGAGCTAAATCTTACATCTTCCGGAAATTTCGGATTTGCCAAATCTGGTGCTGATGCTAATTTCAGCGGAGTGCAGGCCGAAATTGATTCCCTTGCTTCATTTGCAGTAGCAAATCCTGGCAAAATCATCACCATTACAGGCTCTTATTCGTCACAGGAAACCAATGGTACCTCTTTCCCAAATCTTGGTATTGCCCGCGCATCTGCTATCAAAAGCTACCTGATAAGCAAAGGATTACCTGATTCCGTTTTTGTGCTGAATGGCCAATTGAATGATGCAATCGTATTTAGTCCAGATTCTCTTCATGGCGGTATTGATTTTACTTTTGCCAAAAGAGTTGCAGTTACCGAAAACGATCTTGCCAATGAACAGAAATACGAAAGTATTTTCAAGCCGCTGGATCTGTATTTCCCAACCGCAAGTGCAGAATATATTAAAACAGGAGAAAATCAGAAATTCCTGATTGAGGCCAAAAAGTTCTTATCTGAAAACAAGGACAAAAAATTACTTTTGACCGGCTATACTGATAGCGACGATAGTGCTGAATGGAACCTGAAACTTTCCAAAAAGAGAGCTGAGATTGTTAAAGCGAAATTTGTTTCACTGGGAGTTCCTGCCGACAGGATTATCACGGATGGAAAGGGTGAAGCGGATCCGAAAGCCTCCAATGATACGCCTGAGGGAAAACGTGCAAATCGCCGTGTGACCATTGTTGTTCAATAGCTATTTTATTACTCAAAACACATTATAACATGTTTCAATTAAATCCTCTTGCAAATCCTGACGCTTTGTGGCAGCATATACTGATGCTCGTAGTGGCGGCAATTCTCGGATATATTATTGGTTATATCACCGGAAGTTCTGTTATATCGCAACTCGAAGATGAACTTGGCCGGCTGGACAATGATCTGCAATATTGTAAAAGTCAGAAAAAGGCGGTAAAAATTGCTACAAATACCACCCGTGAAAGTTTTACCGGTATCGCAGTTACTCCTGAAAAAGTGCAACATGATGATTTAAAGATTATCGAAGGAATTGGACCAAAACTGGAAAGTATCCTGAATGCTGCCGGAATCCATTCATTCTATCAGTTAAGTCAAAAAACGCCTGAACAGATTTCAGCAATTCTTTCTAATTCCGATTCCCGTTTCCAGGTGCATGACCCTGCAACATGGCCTCGCCAGGCTGAATTGGCCTCAAAAGGAAACTGGGACGAATTAAAAGCATGGCAGGACCAACTTAACGGTGGCCGTGAAGAATAGTTTAACTGATCAATCTTCAAGATAAAAATAAAAGAAATCATGATGCTTTTACAACTCAATCCATTCAGTAAGCCGGTGGCAATATCTGAAATATTAATACTGCTGATCATAGCAGCTTTTGTCGGCTGGCTTATCGCCCGACTGATTACCAACGGACGTATACGAGTACTCCGTGAATCAATTTCTGAAAGAAAAATTGAACTTGCAGATTGCCGTGCACAACAGCGGGAATTCAAAACTGTCGAACAGCCACTTGTTGGTAAAGCATCCAAAACAGTATATCCCACTGCTGTACAGGTAGATCCGGCAAAAGCAGATGATTTCAAAATAATTGAAGGAATCGGCCCGAAAATTGAGGAACTTATCAATAAAGAAGGTATTTACACTTACGAACAGTTGTCAAATACCAACCCGATAAGAATATCAAATATCCTGAAAAATGCAGGTCCGCGTTTTCAAATGCATGATCCTTCCAGCTGGCCACAGCAGGCAAAACTTGCCAATGAAAAAAGATGGCAGGAACTGCAAATCCTGAAAGATAAATTGATTGCAGGAAGACAATAGTAAAACCTTCTTTCCTAAACTGAAAAAATCCGCTCTCATCATGAAAGCGGATTTTTTCAGTTTCAAATAATTTCAATTACAAACCAACCACTGTGCGCTGGATGAACTGTGTCAAATCACTACCGATCAAAAGTCCTTGCGACAATAAGGCAAGATCATAAACCTGTTTGGCAAGCGTTTTTTGCTCTTCTTCATTTTCAGTATTCAAAATACGTCCGATTATCGGGTGATTCGCATTTACTGAAATTGTATACATCAAAGGCATATTACCAAACATCGAAGGCTGCCCTGAAGAAGCTTGCATATCCGTCATACGACGCATAAATTCAGGGAAAGTGATTACAACAGGCAATTCATCCACCGGCATAGCCTCAATCTGAACGTTACCTGCTTTGTTTGTAACTACTTCTTCAAACAACTTTTTAGCTTTTTCAGATTCTTCGGTTGAAAGAATGCTTTCCAAAGTCACATCCTTTTCAATCAACTTGTCGAGCGTATCTGCATCTACACGTTTAACCTGAATTTTTTCAACCTTCTGTTCCAACGCATTGATAAAATGTGAATCGATCACGCTTGTCAGTGAAAGGACATCATAACTGCGTTTTTTGGCTGATTGAATGAAAGCATCCTGTTTCTTCTCATCTGTCGTATATAACCAAACCTGCATATCATTTTTGTCAGTCTGGTTTTCTTTAACAGCCTCTTTATATTCTTCAAAAGTGAAAAACTTGCCATCAACATTTTTCAACAAACAGAAATCTTTTGCTTTTTCATAGAATTTCTCATCACTGATAATTCCATATTTTACGAACAATCCGATGTCATCAAATTTCCCTTCAAAGCCTGCACGGTCATTTTTGAAGATTTCGGATAACTTATCAGCTACTTTACGGGTAATATATCCATTGATTTTCTTTACATTTCCATCCGCCTGAAGATAACTTCTTGACACGTTCAAAGGAATGTCCGGAGAATCGATTACACCATGTAATAGTTGAAGGAAATCAGGAACGATATCTTTTACCTCGTCCGTAATAAATACCTGACGGCTGTAAAGCTGGATCTTTTCACGTTGACCCTGAAAATCGTTTTTCAGTTTTGGGAAATATAGAACACCTGTCAGGTTGAAGGGATAATCCACATTCAAATGGATCCAGAATAATGGATCCTCGCTGAACGGATAAAGCTCTTTGTAGAAAGCGATATAATCTTCATCCTTCAAATCCGACGGATTTTTAGTCCAGATCGGGCTTGGGTTGTTGATAATTTTATCTTCAAATTCAATCTGTATTGGCAGGAATTTACCGTATTTTTCAAGAATTCCTCTTAAACGGCTTTCATCCAAAAATTCTTCCGAATCCGCTGCGATATGTAAAATGATATCAGATCCACGATCCGCCTTTTCGGCTGATGTTAATTCATACTCGGTCGATCCGTCACATATCCAGCGAACAGCTTCGGAACCATCCTTATAGGATTTTGTAATGATTTCAACATTTTCTGCAACCATATAGGCAGAATAGAAACCAAGTCCAAAATGACCGATTATTCCTTTATCACCTTTTCCGTCTTCGCCTTTGTCTTTATACTTTTCAACAAATTCGGTCGCACCTGAAAATGCGATCTGATTAATATACTTTTTGATTTCATCGGCAGTCATCCCGATACCGTTGTCACTGATTGTGATGGTTTTAGCCTCTTTATCAAGCTTCACAACCACTTTCAATTCTCCAAGTTCACCGTTAAACTCACCGTAGGAAGCAAGTTTTTTGATTTTTTGACTTGCATCAACCGCATTTGAAACTAATTCTCGCAAAAATATTTCGTGGTCCGAGTAAAGGAATTTTTTAATGATCGGAAATATATTTTCGGTATGAATGCTAAGATTTCCTTTTTCCTGAATCACTGATTCCATAATTTTTCTGTTTATTAAATATTATATTTTAGAATTATTTTCTGCTTTGCAATACCGCATAAAAATTTGCGTTCCAATAGGAATTGTGACGAAACCAGTCTGACAGATTGTCAGCAAACAAACGCTTATATTGATATCAGTTTGAAGTTGGTTACTGCAAGGCTTTTTAGTAATTTTGCGTTCTCTACATTTTAGAAATAATTAACATTTTGACAATCAGTTATTACTGACACAAGAATTAAAAACCATGAATCTAATTAAAAAACTATTTGTCGGTCTGGCACTTATCGCAGCAGTATCCGGCTGTACCACCACAAATTCAATTCCATTCACAAACTATACTGTTTTTACTGAGGACCTGCGCAAGGATCTTGAAAATGCAGGAATTCCATTGAGTAAAGTTCAGTTTTTCAATGACAAAGCGATTACGATCCGCAGAGAAGTCAGTGACCCAAATGATATCAAGGTAAATCCCGAAGGAAAAATCAGTATTAACAATGGCAAGAGTATCCAGACAATTAACGTGCGTCTTTTCACGCCGGGTGTGGCACTTGGATCAAGCAGTGGAGCGATTTCCGTTTCCTGGGATGATACACAGACTGATAAGAAAGGGATGAAATTCAATTTGAGCGGACAGAATTATTTCCTTGATATTCTGCCTAATAATAAATTTAGCTACAAAGACCGCACTTTTGATCTTCAAGCCGGAAACGGAGCTCGTCTTTTTGTGAGTAAAGACTTATTGAAGCAAGTGAGTAATCAGCGCGAAACTTTGAAAGGCCGTAAAGTAGGTCAATAAGCAATCAATATAAAAAAACGGATCGTAGGGTTTACAGCTTTACGATCCGTTTTTTTGTGCGATCAATTCATATGAAAGTTTTGCCCTTTGGTTTTTAAAATATCCTGGCTATTGATAATCCGCGAATTCTTTATGAGCACTAAAACAATGAGCCCCAGCACTATGGCCAGCGCAATTTGTAAAAAGGATAACATTGCAACGCCGGCAAAATCAGTTTTTGATTTCAGCATTAATTTATTCCCTACCTCCGACTGGATTTTGGCAAGCTCGTTTAGATGCGCAACTGAATTTTGAAACGTAATGACGCCGACTCCCTCGAACATTTCTTTTGCCAGTGTATGATTTCCTGATTTTTGTTCATCAATTATCCGTTTTTCCAATAAGATATAAGCCTCAACCATATCTCTAAAATCTGCAAGCGCTTTGGCTTCCTCCTCAACCAGATACGTTTTTCCGAAAGCGGTTGTCAATGAATCCAGATTTTTGCTATACATATTTAATTGCCTCAAAACCCCGGCATGATCCATCTGCTGTTCCGTAAAAAGATACTTTTCAAGCGAGAGCCGTTTATTGTATAAGTTTTCGGTAAGATAGATTATTGTCGTGGCCGGGATGAGCCTGTCCTCATAAATGGATGAAAACGACTTGTTTATCCCATTAATATTATTTCTGGATATTACAGTTCCAAAGATGATAGCAACCATAATTCCTCCAAGAATAAAACTGGCTTTGAGTTTTTGCTGAATAATAAATGACCATTTCATGGCTAAAAAAATTCAAATGAATAATACCTTATTTACTTAAAGATACATATTCAAAACGATGTTATAAAATTTCGCAGTTATATTATGGAAAGAAAAATCATAAACAAAAAAAGACCAGCGCAAGCACTGGTCTTTGATACCTTATTACTTAAAAGAATCTAATTATTTTCTCCTCCACCTTTTACATCTGAATTGGAAACAGAACGCGTTTTACGTTTTGGTGCATCAAAACTCATTTTTCCAATCGTATAATTAAAAGTTATTTTGAAATTCCGGTTGTACAATTGCGTCTGGCTTGTCTGGGAGAAAATCGGCGATTGAAGATCGGAAGTGAATCTCACACCCTTCGTCATAAAGTTTTCAGCCCCAAATCCTATACTCCCCTTTTTATTATTGAAGTCTCTTTTAAAACCAAGCGAGTACATATAGAAGCCAGTTCTTGAACCTTGCAGCTGCACTTCCTTCCCACGATAAAAAGCGAAAGCCTGCAATCCCCATCCTTTTTTCAGAGATATCTGAGACATGATCCTTCCACCATAATTAAATCCTGAGTTACTTACCGCTTCCGAAACACCTTCTGCATTGGTTGTCTGCCCTTCCATGTATGACTGCAACAAATCGATACTTCCATTTACCGTCCATTTTGAAGTCAGATAAACGTTGGCAAAAACGTTGGCACCATATGCGCGCTGCTTTCCAATATTTTCATAAGTGGTAACAATCGCACCGGCCAGTGTATCGATAGTGGTTCTTACCTGCGTGATGGAATTATTTGTGTTACGCGCAAAGACTGAAAAGTTCAGATATGTTTTTTTGATGTTCGTGCTCAAACCTGCTTCAAAGTTATTAGTAAGTTCAGGGCTTAATGAGGGATTTCCCATACTGATACTTTGAGGATTGGAAATATTCACATTAGGATTCAGCTGCTGGATTCCCGGGCGTTGCAATCTTCTGTTGTAAGCAACTTTTATCGTTGTAGCATCCGTAATATTTTTTGAAAGGTTTATGCTCGGGACAAGATTTCCATAGCTCGGAATCGAGATCTTTCCTTTATCTCCCGCATCAGCACTGATGCCTGTATACTCATAACGGGTACCGGCCTTGATCGTGTATTTGTTTTTTGTTGTCAAAGAGTAAGAAACATAACCTGCGGCAACATTCTGGTTATAATTCAAAGTCCCGGAAGGATTGTCGGGATTGATTGTAAAATCGCCTGTTTCACCAGCCATTAAATATTTATAATCGCTGTTTACCTTCCGGAAAATCCCTTTTGCACCAAATTCAAGTAACTGGTTTTTCTTAATTGGTGTTTGGTAATCCGTCTGAAGCGTAAATTCGTTGTTGGAATTACCATTAACATTTTTCAATCTGCTACCAACATTTCCACCTGTACTTAAAATATCTGTGTTGAAATCATTCGTTAAATTGGTGCGACTGTAAAGTGTTGAAAAACTCCATTCCTGCTGAGGCTTGAATGTACGTACATAATCAACGTTCACATCAATTGTACCCGAAAGATCTTTGCGGTCTACCTTGCGCTGAGAATTTGCAGTAGCCTCGTCGTTCGTAAACTGGTCGATAAATAAATTTTGCTTTTGAACAAAGTTGCGGGTACCGTAGCGAACTCCCGCAGAAAGCGCCTGATTTTTTCCAAGATCGTAATCAAAACCAAGAGAATATTGTCCAAATAGTCCTCTGTCCTTGGAATTGGAACTTTGCTTTGTTGAAAATATATCACTGCCGGATCTTGTATCCTGATCTAAGACCGACGTCGCCTTATTATAAAATGCACGTCCAAATCCACCCAGTGTGATACCCATTTTCCCTTTACGATAACTACCGTTAAGACCAAGGTTGGTACCACGGTTTCCGACTCCTGAATCTACGTTTAGTATAAGTCCCTGTAAGTTATTTTTCTTTGTTATAATGTTGATAATACCACCAGACCCTTCCGCATCATATTTGGCAGAAGGAGATGTGATAACTTCTACGGATTTAATCATATCCGCAGGAATTTGTTTTAACGCATCTGCCACATTACTTGCGATGATTGTAGAAGGTTTGTTGTTGATCAAAACCCGGATATTAGAACTGCCTCGCAGAGAAACATTTCCATCCAGATCCACGGACAACATCGGCACTTTTCTTAAAAGATCAGATGCATCTCCTCCTTTGGAGGTAATATCCTTTTCGGCATTGTAAACCAACCTATCCACTTTTTCCTCCACCATTGACTTTTCACCGGTGATGGTTACCTCGTCAAGTGTTTTGGTATTAGCCGACATTTTAATTACACCCAGGTCTACATTCTTATTATTTTCAACGGTAAGCGTTACAGATTTATCTTTAAAACCGATAAATGAAAATAGCAATTTGTATTTCCCCGCGCCTACACCGGTTATTTCAAATTTACCTTTGTCATCCCCTACTGCACCGTCAAGGACTTTATTATCGGAAAAGTTTACCAGGGCCACACTTACAAATTCAACTGGTTTTGCAGCGACTGAATCGGAAACGACTCCTGAAATTTTGGAGTTTCCTTTTGGAATAATCGAAGCTTGTGGATTACCAGATGGTGCAAGCGGCCCCTGGGCGTTGCTTAAATTTGCCTGTAAAAATAAAATTAAGGCAAGAGCCGTTATTTTAAAATGCATTAAAAAAAATCTTCTCATGGTTAAATAATTAATTGTCAGGAGGGTCAGTCTTATTCTAAAACACATTTCCCGATACAAAGAAATATGATGCTATTCACTTCTATTCAGGAAATAGACCAGCAACTCGATTTTATCTACCAGTAGTACTTTTCGCCTGACTAATTATACAATACGAAAAAGTAAATGATCCGGGAAGTCTCGAAATATGATTTTACCGTTACTGGCACAATATTAATAAAGAGAGCTTTAAGCCACCGTAAGTTGCAGATGAGAACACATTTGTGCTTACTTTTGGTAAATAATTTCAACCCTGGTCATTTTTACTCCTATTAAGACTTTCTTTCAATGAATGATGTTATCATAGATTTCAGCAAAGTTCATCAGATAAAATTATTTGGTATTACCGTTCTCGAACCTTCGACTGTTATTTCCAGTCTGTTGATGGCCATTGTCTGTTTCTACGCCTTCGTTCATTTAGGCAGACTTTCGCGTGTGCACAGAATGTATAGCCAGATCCGGTATTTCTTTCTTTTTATGGGAATTGCCACAGTAATTGGTGGCGTTCTGGGTCACGGATTTTTGTATGTGACGGGACAGCGGGGAAAAATTCCAGGATGGTTCGCAAGCATGATCGCCGTGGCATTATTTGAAAGAGCTGCAATCTGGCATATCAAACCCTTGCTTAAACCTAAATTCGGGTCCTGGCTGGGATATCTGAATTACTTGGAATTAACGCTGTTTTTTGCCTTAACATTAATCACCCTGAATTTTGTTGTGGTTGAGATCCATGCATTTTACGGACTTTTCCTCATGCTTTTCATGATCGAAATTTATGTATACAAACATAAAAAAGATCCGGGCAGCGTCAACATTTTTATAGCGACCGGCCTTGGCGCACTAGCTGCTGGCTTTCATGCTTTAAAATTCAGTTTTGGCCCATGGTTTAATTATAATGACATAAGCCATATCCCGATGGCGGCTTCCATCTGGTACTATTATCAGGGAGCCAGAAAAATGACTTTCTACGGTACTCCGGTCATAGAGCCAGAGGAAATCATAAAATCCGAAGTGGAGAACTAGCCTTATCAGAAAATAAAAAATCCTCAAATTGACCTGTAAAGGAAAAATTTGAGGATTTTTTATTGGCAACCTGAACGAATTATTTATTCGGTTGCGGCGTATATCGCAGGTAAGGTTTTACAATGCGTAATCCCTTAGTGAATTTCTTTTCCGCATCTTCTGTACTTACAGCAGGAACAACGATCACATCTTCGCCATCTTTCCAGTCTGCCGGCGTTGCAACAGAATAGTTGGCAGTCAATTGAAGAGAGTCGATAACACGAAGAATTTCAGTAAAATTACGTCCTGTCGAAGCTGGATAAGTAAGTGTAAGTTTTACCTTTTTGTCCGGACCAATAACGAATACTGAACGAACTGTTGCTTTTTCACTTGCATTGGGGTGAATCATATCATACAATTCAGCCACTTTTTTTCCTTCGTCAGCGATAATCGGGAAGTTAACTTCTGTTCCAACGACTTCATTTATATCCGGAATCCAGCGATTATGAGAATCGATATCGTCAACACTTACAGCCAGTACCTTCACATTACGCTTTTCAAATTCTCCACTAAGCAAGGCAGTTTTACCAAGTTCAGTTGTACAAACCGGCGTAAAATCCGCTGGATGAGAGAATAACAAACCCCAGCTTGTACCCAACCATTCATGAAATTTTATTGGCCCCTGTGTTGTATTTGCCTCAAAATCCGGGGCAATATCTCCTAATCGAAGTGACATAATTATATCTGTTTAAAATTGAATAGATAATCTACTAATATTATAGAGTTAACACAAAATTAGATAATAAGTTTCAATTAAAGTATAAATTCTTAGTATCCGTAAAGGGGAATATTTCACTTAAATCTGATAGAGAATAATACGAAGATTTTTATAACATGCAGTTTTAACCTGTTTTTAAGCTGGGTTTAATTGTGTTTTAATTGAATGAAGCCTCCTTTGATGTAAGAATATCAAAATCTCCTCTTACACCATTACACCGAAAAATTTATGACCCGGGAGTCTGGCTTTTTAAGATATATGAAAGACTAATTTATCAGCGCAAAATTTTTATCAAATGCTGATCATCCATATTAAAATGCAACAAGTTGTAATTAAAAACGGCCACTAATTAGAGGCCGTTTTTTTCATTTCAACAAAAACTCAATGAATGTTGTATTCATCAAGTTTTCGATACAAGGTGGCAATCCCGATTTCAAGTAACCTTGCAGTTTCTGCTTTGTTTCCCTTCGCGTAATTAAGGACTTTCTGGATATGCAGTTTTTCTATACTTTCCATTGAAAATGCAGATAGCTGACCGTTTTTAGCCGCCGGTTCCGATTGCTGGATTTCGAATGGCAAACTTTCAATATCCAGCTGATCATCACTTAAAATTACCGCCCGTTCAACGACATTTTTCAGTTCCCTGATATTGCCAACCCATTTATATGTTTCCATCTTCTTTAAAAATTCGTCTGAATACGTCAGCGTTTTTTTATTCATTTTTGTGGAAAACTGGTTGACAAAAAATTGTAGTAAAGGCTCAATATCCCTGACCCTTTCGCGGAGTGGCGGAAGCTGAATCTGAAATACATTCAATCTGAAATACAAATCTGACCGGAAACGTTTTTCTTCACTTTCTATTTTCAAATCGCGATTTGTAGCAGCAATTAACCTGAAATTGGATTTTGAAGTTTTGGTATCACCCAATTTTATAAATTCATTCGTTTCTAAAACCCGGAGCAGTTTTGCCTGCAATTCAAGCGGCATTTCACCAATTTCATCCAGAAATAATGTACCGTTATTAGCCTCCTCAATTAGCCCTTTTTTATCCTTATTTGCGCCGGTAAAAGCACCTTGTTTATATCCGAACAATTCACTTTCAAGGATGTCTTTCCCAAAAGCACCACAATTCAAGGCAACAAAATTCTTGCCGGCCCGCTGACTGGCCTGATGGATTCCCTGCGCAAATACTTCTTTTCCGGTTCCGGTTTCTCCGGTCAGCAACACGTTGGTATCATTAGGCGCAACTCTTTGCGCAAGCTCAATGGCCTGTTGAATTGCTTTGGACTTACCAATAACGGCCTGAAAAGAAAATTTATCTTCAACCCGTTTTTCCAGTTCTTTAACCCGCTTTTGTAATTGTACTTTTTCGATAGCACGGTTCAGCAAAGGAATTATTTTATCGTTATCGTCTCCCTTAACTATATAATCAAAAGCACCATTTTTCATGGCTTGCACACCATCTGTGATATTTCCATAGGCAGTCAGCAGAATCACCTCGATCTGGGATTTTTTCTGTTTGATTTTGGAAACCATATCCACCCCGCTTCCGTCAGGTAGTTTTACATCACATAAAACGACATCAATATCATTTATTTCAACACTTTTCAGACCCGATTTGCAATCTCCGGCTTCAAGTACATCAAAGCCTTCGGATTTCAGGATTCTTGCCAAAAGCGCACGAAGCTTTTCTTCGTCGTCAATAATTAATACAGTTTTCAAGGCGGTTTTGCGGGATTGAGTAATGGATCAAATGTAAGATGAATTCGGGATTGATATCAGCTGATCGCTCATTTATTTCAAGCAAAAAAAGGAAGGGCACTTTATATTAGAGCCCTTCCCTTCTGATATTTAATTTCTGCAATTACGCTTTCAGATTTGCTGCGGCAGCTTCATCTATAAACCAGTGAAGCTCACCAGTTGTCGGTTTGATAACCTGTGACGGATAAGTATCTGGTTCAAATTCTCCTTCCAAAACATGTTTCAAAGTTTCTGCTTTTCCTGTACCAACCGCTAAAAACACGATAGCGGCAGAATGATTGACAACCGGGGCTGTTAGTGTAATGCGGTACATGTCCTGAGCAGGCAAGAAAAATGAAGTCACCCATTTATCATGCTCATGAATTACTGACGTTCCGGGAAACAGCGACAGCGTATGTCCGTCATCTCCCATACCCAATAAAACAAAATCAAATGTATTTTCTTCTCCTTCAAAATACTGCTTTAAAGTTTTCTCATATTCAGCCGCAGATTCTTCCGGCCCTATATCGGTGCGCATTACGTGGATATTTTCAGCTTTCACACCTACTTTATCCAGAAGTTCGTCATATGCCATTTTAGCATTATTACGCGAATCCTCAAACGGAACAGCTCTTTCATCTCCCCAGAAAAAATGTATTTTTTCCCAGGGAATACTTTCGTTGTATGGTTTGGCAGCGAGTAAAGTGTAAAGCAGCTTTGGCGTACTGCCACCGGAAAGAACAAAAGTAAAGCGGTCCTTTTTAGTGAGTACTTCCTTAATATAATTAGCAATCCATTCAGCCAGGTCAGTGCTCAGCTGTACGGCGTCCTTTGCAATATGAAGTTGTCCCATAATATTATTTTTTAACCGATGGTGTATTAATCCATGTATGTCCCTCGCGCGCAATCAACTGGTCTGCTGCATCAGGGCCCCATGAATCCGGCGCATAATTTGGAAAATCAGCAGGTTTGTTACTTTCCCAATTTTCCAGAATCGGCATAATCACTTTCCATGCTGCTTCAACCTGATCTCCACGCATAAATAAAGTCGCATCTCCTTCCATTACATCCAGAAGCAAAGTTTCATAAGCTTCCGGCGCGTGATCTTTCGAAGCATCGTCATAACTGAAAGTCATATCAACCGGATCCAGCGTCATCGTTTGTCCAGGACGTTTTACCTGAAAACTCAGGCTGATATCCATTTCAGGCTGAATGCTGATCGTAAGTTTATTAGAATGCCAGATATCCTCAGCTTCCGACGGGAATGCATTATGCGGCGCAGATTTAAATTGTAGCGTAATATGTGTCGCTTTCTGATTTAAGTACTTTCCTGTACGGACATAAATTGGTACGCCCTGCCAGCGCCAGTTGTCAATATAAAATTTAGCTGCGGCAAAAGTATCAATAGCAGATTCAGGATTTACGCCTTTTTCCTCACGGTAGCCAACTACGTCTTCACCCTTTTTAGTACCACTTGAATACTGTCCGCGAACGGCATGTTCATGCACTTTATCCGGCGTTATACGACGAATCGCATGAAGCACATCCACTTTCTTATTTCTGATTTCATTGGCATCAAAAGAAACGGGTGCTTCCATGGCCACCATACAAAGTATTTGCAAAATGTGGTTTTGAACCATATCACGCAAAGCACCAGAGTTTTCAAAATAGCCTCCTCGTCCTTCCAGACCAACACTTTCAGCAGCGGTGATCTGAATATGATCAATATAATTGCGGTTCCAAAGCGGCTCAAACAAGGCATTGGCAAAACGCAAAGCCAGGATATTCTGTACCGTTTCTTTTCCTAAATAATGATCAATTCTGAAAATCTGCTCTTCCTTGAACATCCCGGAAAGCAGTGCATTTAATTCATGCGCACTTTTCAGATCGTGTCCAAAAGGTTTCTCAACCACAATCCTGGTGCAATGAATATCACTGCAAAGATTTAATCCGCCAAGTTTTGTAGCAATGGAAGGAACAAGCTGCGGCGCAACGGCCAGATAAAAAATTACATTAGGATGCTGGCCCCATTCGGCTTCCTTTTCCTTGACAAGATCCGTTATTTTATGATAGGCAGCCGCATCATCCCCATCCATTTGCAGATAAGAAACATGCTGACTAAAATCTTCCCAATATTCATTCTGCTCATCTTTTCGTCTGGAAAACTTAGTAATTCCATCAAGCAAATGGCTATGATACTCTTCATTACTATATGCACTTCTCCCGATACCTGCAATGGCAAATTTCTCGGGCATCCATTCGTCAAGGAAAAGATTATAAAGTGCTGGTGTTAATTTTCTATAATTTAAATCACCACTACCTCCAAAAATAAATAATATCGAAGCGGGTGGTCTTTTACTTGTTTTCATAAAAGTTACTTTTTAATGATTCCATTCCGTGTGGAATGTGCCTGAAATATCAGTGCGCTGATAGGTGTGTGCTCCAAAATAATCACGTTGTGCCTGAATAAGATTCGTAGTCATACGCTCAGTACGGTACGCATCAAAATATGCAAGTGAAGACATAAATGCCGCCGCCGGAATACCGCTCAGAGCAGCCTGTGAAACTACGGCCCGTGTATTCGCTTCAACCGATTTAACCAAAGAAGCCACGCCTGAATCCAATAGAATATTTGACAAATCGGGCGATTGTTTGTAGGCCTGTGTGAAAGTTTCCAACAAGGTTGAGCGGATGATACAACCACCACGCCATACACTCACCACTTCTGGTAAAGGAATATCCATCGCCAGTTCTTTCGATGCCTGATAAAGCATAGCCAGACCCTGTGCGTAGCTCAATATGGTAGCAAAATACAATGCATCATGAACCTGCTTAATAAATTCTTCCGTTGAGACATCAAGTGTGGCACCAGATTCATTGTACAAAACAGAAGCTTTTACTCTTTCATCTTTATAACCTGAGATGGTACGCATGGCAACGGCAGTATCGATCACAGGAACTGCAACGGGCAATTCCATAGAATCCTGAGAAGTCCATTTTCCGGTACCTTTTGAACCCGCCTTATCAGAAATTACATCCAACAAACGCGCTCTGGTTTTATCATCATTTTGAAGAAAAATATCAGCAGTAATTTCTACCAGAAATGATTGCAGTGCACCTTCATTCCACTTTTTAAATGTTTCATGAAGTTCGTCATTACTCAATCCTGCGTGTTTCAGTAAGGTATATGACTCGCTGATCAACTGCATGATGGCATATTCAATACCGTTATGGACCATCTTTACGTAATGTCCGGCACCTTCTTTTCCAAGATATGCCACACAAGGTTCACCGTTAACTTTGGCTGAAATTGCTTCAAGCAAAGGTTTCACATGCGCATAAGCCTCAACATCTCCGCCCGGCATGATACTTGGTCCTGTCCGTGCACCCTGCTCGCCACCGGAAACACCTACACCCATGAAATGAATGCCTTTTTCGCGCAGGTACTTAACCCGGCGCAATGTATCGGTATAATGCGAATTTCCACCGTCAATTATAATATCGCCCTTTTCAACCAATGGCAATAAAGATTCTATCACATCGTCAACCGGTTTTCCGGCTGGCACAAGCATCATAAGCTTACGCGGAGTTTGCAATTGCTGCACCATGTGTGCAAGATCCGGAACTCCTTTTACGGTAGTACCTTCTGTTGCCGCCGCTTCCAATGCAGCAGTTTTGATCAGGTCTTTATCAAAACCAATAACAGAAAAACCGTGATCAGCTGTGTTAAGCAAAAGGTTTCTACCCATTACTCCCAACCCAATCATCCCAAAATCGAAGAGGTTATTTGACATAAATTAAAATCTGTTGAAACAAGAAGCCGTAAAAATAGGCTTTTTTCATACTGGTTTTACGATTTCAGAGCTTCTTTGGTTCAGGATCAGGGAAAACGTTTTTTATAGATGACGTTGACAAGTTTTCTTTTTAAATTACGATCGCAAAAACTAAATTGAAATGGTGGTTTAAAATATTGATATTCAAATATTTGCATTTTTTAATTTGATCCTGGTATCCTGTGTGCAAACAGACTTGTCCAAAATCAAACTTATTGAGTTAAGATAATTATCCGGCAGGGTTATGTCACCCATTCTGGGTTTAAACCCCGTTTAATTCCATCCTTCTATAATAATGTCATCCCTTCGGGATTGTTGCTTCGATCTTGCATGGCTGTAAATTATCACATTGCCGGAAAGAGCCAAATACATAAATCGTTAAATAAATAAATTTTGATGTCACCCATTCTGGGTTTAAACCCTGTTTAATTCCATCTTTCTATAATAATGTCATCCCTTCGGGATTGTTGCTTCGATCTTGCATGACTGTAAATTATCACATTGCCGGAAAGAGACAAATACATAAATCGTTAAAAAAATAAATTTTGATGTCACCCATTCTGGGTTTAAACCCCATTTAATTCCATCTTTCTATAATAATGTCATCCCTTCGGGATTGTTGCTTCGATCTTGCATGGCTGTAAATTATTACATTGCCGGAAAGAGCCAAATACATAAAATCGTTAAAGAAATAAATTTTGATGTCACCCATTTTGGGTTTAAACCCCGTTTAATCCCATCTTTCTATAATAATATCATCCCTTCGGGGTTGTTGCTTCGATCTTGCATGGCTGCAAACTATCACTTTGCCGGAAAGAGCCAAATACATAAATCGTTAAATAAATAAATTTTGATGTCACCCATTCTGGGTTTAAACCCCGTTTAATTCCATCCTTCTATAATAATGTCATCCCTTCGGGATTGTTATTTCGATCTTGCATGGCTGTAAATTATCACATTGCCGGAAAGAGCCAAATACATAAATCGTTAAAGAAATAAATTTTGACGTCACCCATTCTGGGTTTAAACCCCATTTAATTCCATCTTTCTATAATAATATCATCCCTTCGGGATTGTTATTTCGATCTTGCATGGCTGTAAATTATCACATTGCCGGAAAGAGCCAAATACATAAATCGTTAAAGAAGTAAATTTTGATGTAACCCATTTTGGGTTTAAACCCCGTTTAATTCCATCTTTCTATAATTTGGGATTGTTGCTTCGATCTTGCGTGGCTGTAAACTATCACTTTGCCAGAAAGAGACAAATACATAAATCGTTAATGAAATAAATTTTGACGTCATCCATTCTGGGTTTAAACCCCGTTTAATTCCATCTTTCTATGATAATGTCATGCCTTTGGGATTGTTGCTTCGATCTTGCATGGCTGTAAACTATCAAATCGCCGGAAAGAGACAAATACATAAAATCGTTAATGAAATAAATTTTGATGTCACCCATTCTGGGTTTAAACCTCGTTTAATTCCATCTTTCTATAATAATATATCCCCCTCCGGGATTGTTGCTTCGATCTTGCGTGACTGCAAATTATCACTTTGCCGGAAAGAGACAAATACATAAAATCGTTAATGAAATAAATTATGAATACCACGGATCCAATCCCGACGGGATGGCATTATTATAGCCATATAGCAAGTAATCTGAGCCCAAACCCCGACGGGGTGACATAATTAATGCAAGCAAATTGTCAACATGCCAGATCCAATCCAGAAGGGATGGTATTATTGTAGCAACAGAATGTCCAAATAATACATAACCCCGACGGGGTGACATAATTAATTTCGACGTTTCCTTCTATCGATCAAATCCACAATGAAACAAAAAAAACGAAAACCAGGTATTACCCAATTTTCGCTTTTCAAATTATTTCAAAAAAATACTACTTCTCTTTCAAAAATTCTTTTTGTTTCAATATTCTTTCAAAAACCTTGATATCATGTTCTGAGGTGAAAATTGAGAAAGGAAGCTGTACAAACTGACCTCTTGAAATGATCATAATGTAAGAATCTTCATCCTTGTAAACTTCCTGGATTTGTTCCCATTTCATGATACTGCCCTCTTTTGCATTCATTTTCATTAAAATCTGACGGTTATCGATTTCGTATGAAAACTTTTCAAACATAGGCTTGTATTGAGCCAGCTGAGTAATTCCTGTAAACTGAATAACCCAAAACAATATGTAAAGTATAACGGCAACGAAAATTACGATGTAAATCCAATAGTTAGGATAAACGCCTGTCAGACTTATAATGGCATTGATAAGAAGCAAAGCAACTGGTAATAACACCCATTTGATCTGCGACTTAAAAAAGTGCTTCATGGCAATTGTAATATATTTTTTAGTTGGCAGCGCATACCTTTTCGTGCGAACCGCTGCCGGATTCGTTGGCATTTGATAAACAGGCTGGTGTTTGTTCACCGATACTTTGGCCATAATTCCTTAAAAATTAATCAATTTCTTTATTTAAAAAAGATCGCTTTATGCTTCTGCATTTTAGCAACCACTAAATGAATCACAAAGTTAGAAAAAAGCAGTCGACTTATCAGAAAGCAGACAAAATAAATAGCTTTCAGAGCTTTCAGGTATTAGCAATTAAGTTTTGGCTATGGTATGAAGTAATAAAAACCAAAAGTTTATCATCCGATATTTGAAAAATTTACGTTCTTTAAGATATTGAATTCCTAAGAGCCCAAAAACTGACAGCCGATTGCCGAAAGCCGACTGCTAAATTAACATTCAATCATAAATGAGTTTTCTTTTTCCGTCATTCTTGTGGGGTTTACTGGCGATATCGGTTCCGATAGCCATTCATATATTTAATTTCCGCCGTACCAAACGTGTTTATTTTACCAATGTAGCTTTTTTGAAAGCGGTAGAAACGCAGACGCGATCCATCCGTAAAATAAAACACTGGCTGATTCTGGCGGCCCGCACACTGGCGATCATTTGTCTGGTACTGGCATTTGCACAACCATTTTTGCCTGGCAAAAATGATGCTTCTGTTGACAGAAAAGGAATAACAAGTTTATATCTTGACAATTCATTCAGCATGCAAAATGAAGCGAACAACAAGCGTTATCTTGATATTGCTACTACAAGACTGAATGATTTATTGGGATTATTTAAAAATTCCTCTTCGTTACAACTTGTAACAAACGATTTTTCTTCGCAGGAACAAGGCCTTTATCCGGCCGATAAAATCCGTGACCGGTTTACGACAATCGGACTTTCGCATACGCCGCGGACCTTGGAGCAGGTTTATAAACGTCAGGAAAATCTGGTTACAAAACATCAGAGTGCAGCTAAAAACCAGTTTTTCTGGTTTTCTGATTTTCAAAAAAGTACCGCCGGTGATTTATCAAAATTGAAAACCGATACGATCAATCGTCTCTTTCTTGTGCCTGTACAGGCTGTTGCGGAGAAAAATGTTTTTGTTGATTCAGTTTGGCTCAATACGCCGTTTATACGCGAATTGCAGAACAATATCCTTTTTGTCAAAGTAAGTAATTCCGGTAGTGAAGAAGCCAAAAAGATTGTTTTGAAGTTGAGTCTTGATAATACACAGTCTTCGACAGCATCAGTAAATGTTCCGGCCAATGGAAGCGCCATTGCCAGATTCAATTTCAATCTTAAAGGAAAAGGTTACAAAAAAGGAAGAATTACGTTCGATGACTTTCCGGTAACTTTTGACAACGATTATTATTTTGTTTTAAATGCGTCACCGCTGATCCGTATTTTGCATATATATGGACAAAGAAATGAGGGTAATTACATTGATAATGTTTATGCCAACGATAGTTTGTTCGCGCTTCAAAGTTATTCCTCACAAAATGTAGATCCTGGTTTGATCAAAAATTCAGATATGGTTGTGCTGGAAGGTGTTGAACAACCTGGTGGTACTTTGGCGCAGGAAATTCAGGATTTTGTGCGAAAAGGTGGAAGTCTTACGGTTATTCCTCCTTCGCAGCCCAATGCGACAAGTTATGTTTCGTTGCTTCAAAGTTTTGGTGTCAATGGTTTGAATAGTGAAAAGAATACTTCCCGAGAATTGGTTGCAATAGCAGCGCCTGACCGTAATAATCCGTTTTTCAGTGATGTTTTTGAGGAATCAATCCGTCAGGAAATAAATTTGAATTTGCCTTCTGCTTCACCCACATGGAACTGGACCAACGCCGGACAATCACTTTTGTCTCTACGCAGCGGACAACCTTATTTAAACCAGATTTCCGGCGGAAAAGGGAAAATCTATCTGTTTGCAGCTCCCTTAAACCCTGAATTTGGATCGATGGCCCAACATGCGATTTTTGTCCCGATTATGTATAAAATGGCGGCATTAAGCGTCAGAGCGCAACGGACAGCTTTTACCTTTGATGAGAATCCAATCGCGCTAACGGTTACCAACGACAACCAAAACACGGTTTATAAACTGAGACGAAATAAAACTGAATTAATTCCATCGCAGAAGATTGTTGGCAGCCAGCTTTTACTTGAAATTCCTCAGGGCGACCAGCTTGGAAATGGTTTGGATGCTGGTTATTTTGAATTGATCAGGGATAATAAAACAGAGCAATTGATTGCCTTAAATCATAGCAGTGCAGAATCGAGGCTTGATTATTATTCACCGGCTGAACTTCGGAATATATTTTCCGGGCAGAAAAATGTTCAGGTTTTTGATAAAATTGATGACGATGCCTTTGCCAAAGAATTTCAGCAGCAAAACTTTGGAACAAGTCTCTGGAAATACTTTTTATACGCCGCATTATTCTTTTTGCTAGTCGAAATAGGCTTAATCAGGTTTATGAAATGATTTATAACAGGCCAAGTAGCTAATCCAATAACGATTATTGGTGTAAACAGTTTTAAGTTCGCAGTTTTTCCACCAATTTTGCACAAATACAATCGAACTACTAAATGCTTTCATCCCGAATAGGTATTCTTGGTGGTGGTCAACTGGGACTTATGCTTTTGCAGGCTGCCATAGACTGGAACCTTGATATTCACATTTTAGATCCCGACGCAGAAGCGCCCTGCCGCAAAATCGCCCCAAAATTCACACAAGGTTCTTTGCAGGATTATGATACGGTTTACCAGTTTGGTAAAGATCTTGACGTCATCACCATTGAAATAGAAAAGGTTAATGTTGAAGCGCTGGAAGCGCTGGAAAAAGAAGGAAAGAGGATTTATCCGCAACCTTCGGTAATCAGGAAAATCCAGGACAAAAGAATTCAGAAACAGTTTTACCTTGAAAAAGGACTTCCCACAGCAGAATTTATCCTTACCGAAAACCGGGAAGATGTCCGCAATTTTATAGATTTCCTTCCCGCATTTCATAAACTTGGCCGCGACGGTTATGATGGTCGCGGCGTTCAACGTGTTACGTCCGAAGCAGATATTGAAAAGGCTTTTGATCAGCCCGGATTACTGGAAAAAGCAGTTCCCTTTGAAAAAGAACTGGCAGTCATCGTCGCCAGAAATCCATCAGGAGAAATCAAATGTTTCCCTACGGTCGAAATGGTTTTTCATCCCGAACTGAATCTTGTGGAGTATCTTTTCGCACCTGCTGAAATCAGTATTGAAACGGATCAGAAAGCGCAGGAAATTGCTAAAAAGACGGCGGAATCTTTTGGAATTGTGGGCTTATTAGCTGTGGAATTATTTCTGACAGCTGACGGCGAGGTACTTATTAATGAAGTAGCCCCTCGGCCGCATAACAGCGGGCACCATACCATTCAGGCAAATGCAACTTCACAATATGAACAACACTGGCGGGCAATACTGGATTTACCTTTGGGAAGTACAGAAACCTATGCACCTTCTGCCATGGTGAATCTGTTGGGAGAAGATGGTTATGAAGGTCCTGCGGTGTATGAAGGCATGGAAAAACTTCTGGCAACGGATCAGGTTTTTCCGTTTTTATACTGGAAAGCGATTACAAAACCTTTCCGGAAAATGGGCCACATTACCATTATGGATCATGACTTGACTTCATTGCGCGCCAAGGTTGATTTTGTAAAAAAGAATATCAGAGTAATCAGTAGCTCAAAATAAAAAACAACAATTACTATTTTTTCGAATGCGTAATTGACAAAACATAAATACAAATGGTAGGAATAATCATGGGAAGCCTGTCTGACCGCAAGGTGATGCAGGAAGCGGCAGATGCACTAAACGAACTTGGAATAACGTTTGAAATGGAAATCGTATCTGCACACCGCACGCCGGAAAGAATGCTTGAATATGCTTCCAGTGCCCGCAAGCGTGGATTGCAGGTCATTATTGCAGGCGCGGGCGGAGCTGCACATTTGCCGGGAATGGTCGCGTCGCTGACTTCGTTGCCCGTTATTGGGGTTCCGGTTTTGTCAAGTAATTCTATTGATGGCTGGGATTCTGTTTTGTCAATTTTGCAGATGCCTTCGGGCGTTCCGGTTGCTACGGTTGCTCTGAATGGTGCGAGAAATGCTGGAATTCTGGCCGCACAAATTATCGGAGCGAGCGACATCGCCGTTGCTAACAGGCTGGATATCTTTAAGGAAGGATTAAAAGACAAAGTTTCTGCGATGAACGAGGAATTAAAAATGCAGTTGTAATGTAACGTTGGTTTATTATTTTCGTATCAAAGTAAAGTCAACAGTAAATTGAATCATCATTAAGCTATGGAAGACGAAAGCCCAAAAAAACGAAACATACGTCCCGCAGAAAAATCAAACCTTCCGATTATTACTTTGTTCGTGTTGGTTTTGTTGGTTTTGGCAATGCTTTATGTTGGTTATGAATATGTTTCTGATGATTCTACAAATTCAGAAGAATTGATATCGACGGTTAAGGAAGCTCCTGAAGAGAAGATAGCAACTGAGGAACCCGCCGCAGAAGAACCTGAATCCGAAGACCCGGTAATAAAGGAAAAACCTGAGGAAAAGGATAAAGAAAAACCAAAGGAAAAAGAAAAAGAGAAAAAAGAGGAGCCAAAGAAAACGGAAGATGCCAAAGTTGTAGCATCAAGAATTGGTGGTCGGGAAATTACACGCACAGTAAAAGGCGGAGAGACTTTTTCATCTTTGGCTGGTAAGTATAATCTTACAACAGAAACGCTGAAGTCCTTAAACCCTTTACTAACTGAATTAAAGTCGGGTGATAAAATCAAGATCCGTGTCAAAGCAGTGCATACCGTTGGACCTGGTGATATTTTAAAAGTTGTTTCGGGTAAATATGATGTGAGCAAAGAAGCCATCATGAAGGCCAATGGAAAAACGAAAGATCTGGCGAGCCGTGGTGAAGAGCTTGTGATTCCTTTTCCTACAAAACGATAGAGGTTTCAGCTTCTTAAAACTTTCTTGTGAAAGCTTTTTAAGATATTAATAAAACGAAAGAAGCAGACTGCCTGACGGCAGTCTGCTTCTTTCGTTTTAATTGCTTTATTATTTTATCACAACAATTTTCTGCGTAATTAGTCTTCCATCCGTTAAGTTAAGCTTAACCATATACAACCCTGCTTCCAATTTGGTAAGATCAATGCCTTGCGCTGTCAACGCATTGCTATGGATGACCATCTGTCCAGTACTGCTGTATAATGTTATGTCCTTAACAAGCCCGTAGTTATTAATCATTAGACGTTCACTGACCGGATTTGGATAAGAAATTGGCTCAACGTTTGAATCAGATTTAACGCCCTGTATCCTGCTGTAAGCGAAGGTTCCGTCCCGATCTACCATTTTAAGACGGTATAGATTTTCACCTATTGAAAGGGTGGCATGCGTAAAGGTATAATTTACCTTTTGGGCACTTTCACCTTGTGATGCTACTGAGCCAATTATTTCCCAGTTTTTCCCAGACAAACTATGTTCAATATCAAACCTCTCACTGTTGGTTTCCATCGTAGTTGACCAGCTTAAAAGCGCTGTCTCCCCTTCTTTGGCAGCAGTAAACGAAACCAGTGTTACTGGAAGAGGTCCCATATTGACAGTGATTGTAGCCACATTTGACTCATTACCATTGATATCTTTGTAAGTATACGTAATGGTGGATTTAGCATTGTTAAATGTTGCTTCCGGTGTAAATGTAACAACTCCCGTCGTAGAATTTACCGTGTAGGTTCCTTCACCTGGAATCGTAACTGACGTCTTTTTCAAACCATCAGCGGGGTCAATTAAAAGTACCGAAGTTGGATCTTTCGAGGCTGAGCCCTGGGTGTCATTATCGAGTGTTGGTATCAGAACTGCAACACCAGGCGTCGTGGTTCCATTGTCGTTTGAAGCAGCCGGCGGAGTCGTTGTCGTTATTGCAGCAGTACCGCTATTAGCGGATTCCTTACCTGCGTTATCAATGGCAACAAAAGTAAAGCCGACCGGAGTGCCGTCGATTGTTGGATCTACCAGAACCGGGACTGTCGGTGCACCATTACCGTCAGTAGGCACCAGAATGCCACCTGCTGGCAGGGAAGTGTAAACTATCCCGTCAACTGTCAGGCTTGTGACATTACTCGGAAAAGCCGTAATGCGGATGGACGTTACATTTCCCGGGCCAACATCAGTACTAGGGTTAGTGTTTGTGAAGGCATTCGATGGAACAGTCACCAGACTAGTACCACCCGCGTTACTGGCTGTGGCTATACCACTCCCAGCTGTCGGAAGCTGCTCAATGCCAAAACCAGAACCAGTTACAGAACTTGTACCTGTGGTTAGCTCGATGACACCCAACGTAGCAGATTGTGTGGCCGGGTTTCCGCTACCGACTGTTTCACCCGTATTTACCCATCCGTTAGGCAAGTTACCCGGAGTATTGGATGTTGGAGTACTAGTCAGTACTAACTTCAGCCCAGCCGTATTAGTCGGAGCTGTTATGGTATAGCTGCCATCGGCTCCTACTGTTGCCGTAGCAACCACGGTGCCAGTCGCATCAACCAAGTTGACATAAAGAGGACTTCCAGCATTAGTGCCGTTTTCTAAACCATTTTGTGCCACGTTGCCATCAGCATCGTTCCAAACTGTACCTGATATCGATATGCCGGGACCCAAATTTACAAGTGGACACATAGCCCCATCGGTTGAGCCTGCTGGCTGTCCTTGGGAGAAAAACGTTGCTGTACTGGCAGCACTCAAACTTTGAACGGTACTTACTTTATAAATACGACCGCTATTACTTTCAGTTTCGTACAAATTTCCCTTTACATCAATAAAAGTAGATCCCAATGTAGCACCTGTGTTAAACGTAGCATCGGCTGTTACCACCCCCACCGCTGTTGAAGCTCCCGTGGCAGGATTGATCCGGTACAAAGTACGGGTTGCATTTGAGATCGCATAAAACATACCATCTATGGAATTAAATGCCATGTCAGCAAAAGCTGGTACCGCAGGTGACAGCGTTATTGTTCCAAGCAAAGTAAGATAGGTAGCCGAAGAAGGGTTTAAATCAACTTTATAAATAGTTTGACTGGCTGCCGTACTACCTCCCACCTTCATGTAAAGAACTCCATTCAGATCAAAAGTACCGGAGTTAAGTCGTACATCCGTTGGTAAACCAACGATTTGATAGATTGTCGGAACCAGATCCGCTCCTATCCGAATAACATTGTCGGTTGGACCAGCAACTGATCCCCACAGATAACCATCTTTTGTATTGTAGCCAATGGCATTGATATTAGTAATACTTGGTGCTGTATACGAGGATGATAGCACGGTGGTAACGCCTGTTATCAAGTCAACTTGTGACAGGACATTTGGGTCAGAAGCACCGGTGCCCTGACTAACCACGTAGGCGTAGGTTGTACAACCAAACGGAACGTGAGAATCTGCCATTGCCGCGAAAGTGTAAGCGGTATATGTATCAGGAGCAAAGCTAGAAGTACTGGTAATTGAACCAGCCGTGAGATCGCTTGCACCACCCAGCGTTGATGTAACATCGACAGCCGAAGGAATCCGGACCCACTGCGTGCCATTCCAGCCTGCGATCGTCAATTTACTCAGATTGCTGCCTGTCAAAGTGCTAATTGCACCTGAGGCACTCCATGTTAGTGTGATGGCGGTTGGGGTGGCTCCGTCAATGTCCCAATATTCCACATTACTAACCGTTGTAAGATCAGCCGCTTTGGTAGCCGTATTAAATGGCGCACCGGCAGGTAAGGCTGCGTAATTACCACCAGCCAGATTTGACGTAACGGCGGTCCCGGCATTGGCAAAAAAATAAGCGCCCGTTGTACCGTCAGCTACTGCTGCAAAAGGGCCATAATGCCCATTGTCTCCGGTAGGAAAAATGAATGACCCCGATCCTTCCTTTCGGACATATCCATCTACATGATTGGCGTCATTGGCACCTACGTGGCTTGAAGCAGAAGAAGCAAAATTGAGTACGCCAAAAGGAGCAGTTCGTACTGTACCGACAATTCCAGGCTGAGTTCCATTGCCTCCGGTAACGAAGTTGTGATTTCCGTATAAGGTCATCTCTGCGCCACCGTAAATCGTCGTGTTGCCGAAGCTACCTTGCTGAGCATAAGTAGCCGACGCAAAAGCCGACACTATAAAGACGTATGCACAGGCTTTTACTGGTAAAATATATTTATATAATCTGATCATAACCGTTGTGAGTTTAAGTAAGAAAATACCTGACTATTTTTCGTTTCAATCGAAATGAATAGCAGATAATTTTACTACTTTCCTAAAAGAGCAGGAGTTTTCAAATCAGCCGCCCCTAGTTTAGCTTCAATAACAGCTAATTTTGATTCAAGAACATCAAGTTTTGCCGTCTGTGCTTTAAGGGCGATATTTTCCGATTTCAGCGCATCAACCTGAGCCTTTAATTCTTTTACCGAATTAATAAGAAGATAAGTAAACTCATTAGGATCAACTTCTTTAAAGTCTTTGATTTCTCCCACTTTAATTTCTTTCACCATTCCTGGCAAAACTGCCTGCACTTCCTGAGCAATGATACCTACATAATCTTTTGTGCCCCAGTTCATTTCTTTTTTATAATTAAAAGTAACAGGACGGATCTTCATTAATTCATTTAAACCCTTGTTGTAATTATGTACATTTTCTTTTGATCGTATATCAGAAAAAACTGACCAGCTTCCTCCGCCAGGCTTATTCGCATCTCCATTCACAGATAAAGCCGCTGTCGGAGAGGATGTCATAACGCCAACAAAACCGCTTTCCATAATTTTCAGACCGGATGTTCCGCCCGCCGCCCAAGGTGCAATGACAAGGCCTGCATCTGCCATATTGGTATACGGATCGCCGTCAGGAGAGAAAATAAGATGCGCATCACCCTGCTTTACCAGGCCATTATAGGCTCCAAGCGTTGCAGAAATTTCTAAAAAGAACAATTTGTTATCAGGGCGCCCAAACGCAGCAATTGTCGAACCGAAAACAGGATCATTGGTCTCATTTACGTGAAATCTGGAAATAGGTGCAGTGGTACCTACACCCAGCTTGCCAGCTCCCGTCAGCACCATAGCCGGAGCTTCATCGGCCAGGGATGCAGCATGAAATTGCAAAACACCCGGATTAATACCCAATCCATAAAAGTCATCTCCGGCAGGTGTCTGGAACACGGCCAGCTTTTTACCGGCAACAGCAGTAGCATTTGCACCAACACCAGGTCCAAGGGTCAATAGGTTTGTAGGCGTTACAGTGCCAATACCAAAAAAACCGTTATCTTTTAATACAACAGTTCTGTTTCCATTTGTAGACTGCACATTCAGGTTTGCATTGTTTGCAATAACCGTCGGGCTGCTCCCGATTTTTACCTGAGCCAAAACGGTAGATGATGCAAACAATAAGCCTGCAAACGCCGTTGAACAAAGCGTTTTTGATAGTAGTTGTTTTGCTTTCATTTGGGATAAATTAATAAATAGAGAGAACTAAAATGAATAAATTAATAGTGTGAAGAAATGAGAGGGTAACCGTATCATGATCATAAACTGGTATCGGATCATTTTCTATATCAACCTCGCTGATCATAAAGAAGCATATGCTGCAAAGGATTATTGATAACCCTGAGATTATACGTTTGGATTAAAACATCGTTTGAAAATAATGCTTTAAATTAACTGTGGTAGTAAATGAGAAGTAAAGTTATGTCATAATATAGGTTGAATAGACATTTCATATAACATCGGAATATGACAAAACTACGGCATTTGTTTTACCGAACGTGTAGTCCTTATTCATCCTATCACTAGGAATGTTACTAACAATATCTCAGTTTTTCATAAAAGTATTACTACAAGATAAACCTCCATTTCTCCAATCTCTTACTATGAAAATGAAGCCAATAGCCTTATCTTGCCGCATAATTATATGACCGTCTTAGTTCTCCTATGCCAGCAGTCTTAATCATTGAAGATCATGAAATAGTAGCCTATTCATTGGCAACTATTGTAGAAGACCATTTTCCAGATTCGAATATTAAATTGGCAAGTACTTTTTTACAGGGGATTGATATCATTAATTCGGGTTTTCTTACAGAGCTCATTATTCTGGATATGGAAATTCCCGGTGGAGAATCCTATGCCATGGTTGGCAGGCTCAAAGCTTTACAGCCCGAAGTTAAGATACTTGTCTATACAGGTCACGATGAAGACAAACATGCATTTAGCTTTCTAAGTGCCGGAGCAAATGGTTTTTTATCAAAGAATTCTCCCATGGATCAGGTTGACTTTGCCATTAAACAAGTTTTAAGCGGTAAAACATATATGACTGAGCGGGTGCAGCAGCAAGTCGCAGAAAGCTTCTTCAACAAGACAGCCGGGCGGACATCCACTGAACCTGCTACCCTATCTCCACGTGAAATGGAAGTGCTTGACTTATTGCTGGAAGGCAAGTGGATTAAAGAAATTGCGCTCGAACTTAACCTGAAACTTACGACCGTGAGTACGTATAAAACCAGGATCTTTGAAAAAATGAAAGTCAGTAATATTATTGATCTTTATAAAAAGGTACGCTTGTATTAAAACATATATAAATTGTCAAAAAAGATTCAGCGCAAGTGGCTTAGGCCTGAAAGTAATCATTTGATGTAAGTGTTTTACGCAGTTATAAACAATCTGAGGCGTTTGTAATACGATGACAAGTTATGTTCATCATATTACAAACGCCTCAGATTGTCTGTATGTTGGGTTGCAAATACCTGGCTTATCAAAAACTTCCTGGTCCGCCAGCGCCTGGTCTTCCGCCACCGCCTCCTGGAAATCCGCCACCCATTCCGTCAAACTCACGACGTCTTTCTGAATTATTATTGACTGGCGCTTTACCAAAATTTCTTAATGTATAAGTGAAAGTCAGCATCGCATATTGTGTCAAAACCCGGCTTGTAACATCTTGTACGTATGTTTCCGTTACGTTACGGGCAATACTGTTGTTTTGTTTCAATATATCAAAAACCGTCAATTTCAACTCTCCTGCATTATTTTTCAGGAATTTTTTACCAAAACTGGCATTCCATAGAGTAAAGTTCTGGTTATAACCCGCACCTAAACCGCGGTATGACTGGTTGTTAATATCGCTTTGTAAAAGAAATCCTTTTCCAAAAATCCAGTTGACCCGGCCTGTAATACTAGATGTAAAATAGTTATTATTCAACGTCGGCTGGATCGAGTTACGAACCACATTGTAATTACCTGAATAAGAAGCTGTAAAATCCAGTTTCTCACTGATATTGCTGCTCAAAACTAATCCCTGACTGTATGCATAGGTATTTGAGAAATTGGAAACATTGTTGATCATACCCGGAGCCCGCACGTAATTAAAGCCCGAAGTCAGGTTAACGTTTAATTTTATTTTTGAAATCGGTTTTCCATAAGCAATCAAAGTCCTTGCATTCCAGCTTCCATCCATATTTATTGGCGCGGTAAGTTTTGCTCCTTGTTCCAAAACAATTCCGCTTGGCAAAGTAGTAGGTTGCTGTGCAATGAAAGTGGAATTAACAATGGCATTATTAGTCTGTGTTACAAAAATCATCGCATTCAAATTGTAAGGACGGTTTGCTCCGGCAATCGAATAACGCATATTCAAAGTGTTGCGATATTCCTGTTTCAGATTTGGATTACCCGCCGTTAATGAAAGCGGATTACTATTATCCACTACATTTTGCAGCTGAGAAATCGATGGCTGATTGGTTGAGCTCCGAAAAAATGTACGGAATTGCGTTCCGGATTTTGACCGGTAGGTAAGCATTAAATTTGGCAGAAAATTGGTGAAAGTATGATCAACCTTTTCATTGATCGGCGACAATTGCTGACTATACAATCCGGTGTTCTGAAAGTCAATCCCAACATTTCCTGACCAGTTATTTTTTCTGTAACGGTATCCAATTCCTGCACGGTTTGTCGTATACCGGTTATCGAAACTGTTTGATAAAAGAGAATCAAGCTGTGTGTAAGAACTTCCGTCCGGCAAAACGTTATTGTAAGTTTCCTTATCCGAATTGCTGTTACTTACTGTCAAACCATAATTGAACTGTAACTGTCCGGTGCTGCTGATCGGTTCTGTATAAACAAAGTTTCCACCCAAACTAACTGCATTTGATGACGTATAATTCTTCTGATCAATCGTATCACCAGGCATTTCCAGATTGGTAAAGTACTGGTTTTTAGAATATAACTGACCATTCCCGCTCTTGTCGTTAATTTGTGTATTGAAATTAAACGAAAGCGTTCTACCTTTTTTATCAAAAGAATGGCGGAACAAAAGGTCATTCGTGAAATTATATCCGTGATTTTTATTTGATTGGTCTGTCGCTGTACTATTGACCGCCGAGCCATTACTCAATGAAGTAAATCCATCTTTTACGGTACCGGATTGATTGTTTTGAAAACTTAATCTCGGCGTAAGAATCAACATATTCTTCTTGTCAATTGTATACTCCACTCTGAAATTTAAACGGTGGTTGATGTTTGTCGAACCCGAACTGTTTGATTCTTTGTAAAGCTGTTTACCGTAATAGTCCTGATTTGTATTCTGGAAATTATTATTGCTCGTTCTGTTAAAGAAATAGCTGCCAGTAACATCTACCTTATTACCAAATTTGTTGGCGTAATTTAATCCGAAAGAATTTGTACCCGTTAAGCCACTCTGGTTTCCCACCAGAAAGTTACTGGAAGCACCGCCTGCACCTCCGGCTCCTCCTCTTCCGCCACCGCCTCCTCCACTACTTCCGGAAACTCCAAGCAGATCCTGGTTAGAAAAGTTTTGCACGTTAATATTGTTGGTAAGACCAATGACAGAGATCCGTTGGTTTTTGTTGAAAAAACTCATATTTCCACCAGCCTGATAGCGATCATCTGTACCATAACCAGCATAAACTTTTCCAAACTGCCCAACTCTGCGGTTTGCTTTGGTAACGATATTGATTGTTTTCTGGCCGGTGCCATCATCAAAACCTGTAAATGCAGACTGATCGCTCAGTTTATCAAAAACTTCAATTTTATCAACAATTTCTGCTGGTAATGATTTTAGTGTAAGTGCGGCATCGTCTCCAAAAAATGGTTTTCCATCAACCAATACTTTATTAACCGTTTCGCCATAGGCAGTAACTGTTCCGTTTGTGACCGTAATGCCCGGCATTTTTTGAATTAAATCTTCCGTAGTTGCATCCGGATTTGTTTTGTAAGCGGCGGCGTTAAATTGCGTGGTATCTCCTTTCTGTTCGGAAGCCGCAACCTGACCAACAACTTTTACTTCTTTCAAATTCGATACGGCTTCTGAGAGTAAAAATGTTCCGGTATTTTGAACATCATCCGTAATTTTTACGATTTTTTCAGAATCTTTATAACTCAGATAAGATATCTTCACACGATAGGATTCTTTATTAAGTCCGGATATCAGAAATTTTCCATTCACATCCGTTGTCACGTATTCCGGTTTGGCATCCGGCGTATTTCGGGTAACTGCCACATAGGCTCCAACAACCGGAGAGCGGCTCGTACTATCAAGTACAGTACCAGTAATTTGAGCAGTTTGTGCCTGAACAAAGCCTGGCAATGCCATACATAGTATCAGTAATACGGACGAAAATAATGTTTTCATGATTTCTAGTAAAGGTTTCGGAAGGTTAGAGCTGCATAAAGTTAAATAGTTTAACGCCCGGCACGACAAACCAGAAGCAATCTACTAAATGGTGAAATCAACCGATGATCGGGTCGATTTTATCGACGGAATAATATGGCAACTTTACATCAAGTGAATTAAATTATTATCAAATACGATATTTGAATCATTTTTTTATAATTTCATACTAAGCGAGATCCAAACCATAACACCTCTCACCAGTAAATCTGTTTATTCCAAATGATCAAAATTCACCGTCCAAATTTAGCAGATATGCCTCCCTGGTATCCCTACTTTATTAATCTGGTAAACGGAGATGATTTAATTGATGCTTTGGAGGAAAATAAAAAAGAGCTCATGACACTGATCAACTCGATACCATACGAAGCAGAGGAATTCAGTTATGCCGAAGATAAATGGACAATCCGGCAGGTTTTTATACATCTTGCCGACGATGAACGCTACTACGCATATAAGGCGTTTTCATATTCCCGACAGTCAGATGTATTTCTTGAAGTTCCGAGGGGCCAGTCATATAGTAATGATTTTAATGCCGCCGGCAGGACTTTAAAGGATATTTGTGACGAACTTGTGAGCGTACGTAATGCCAGCATTACGCTTTTTAGTCATATGACAAATGAGATGCTGGACTTCAAATTCCCGAATCAGTCAGATAATTACACGGCCAGAAGTCTAGGATGGATGACGGTTGGTCATACCATTCATCACTGCAATCTTGTGCGTGAAAAATACCTGATATAAAAATAAACATTCCTGAAATCCGGAAGTAAAGTAACAGCGAGCCTGTACTTTCAACTCAGAACCAGGAATGTATACAAAATGCTTTAAATTTTATTTCAGCCAGTCTTTTAGTAAAGCTTCATAGCTATCCAAAAATCTGCGATAGGCTTTTTGCAATTGCGGTAACGCTTCTGCCAGCGTACTGGTATCGTCAGATTTCAACCGCCATTCAGCATCTTTCGCTATTTCTGCAACCTGGGAAACGCCAACCGTTCCGGCACTTCCTTTTAATGTATGCAAATTACTTTTTACCGTTGGAATATCGTCAGTTGCAAAAGCCGTTACCGCGCCTTCAACCAGCTCATCAGATTCCATCACAAAATCTTCAAAAACAGAAAAAACCAGATCCGCCCCTCCAATTGCCTTTAACTGATCTATAATTTCCTTATCCAAAATCGGCAAAGAAACTTCCTGCGCTATTGCTTTTTGTTTTGATTCCAGTTTCCGGCCCTCCACATTACCCAGCAATTCCTTTACTTTCCATATCAAATGTTGCGCACGAATTGGTTTGGCAATATAATCATCCATTCCCTGACTCATAAACCGGTCGCGGTCTTCTTTCATCGAATAGGCCGTCATGGCAACGATCGGGGCAGTCAGTTTTGGAAAACGTTTTTTCAATTCCTGGGTAGTTTCAACACCGTCCATATCCGGCATTTGGATGTCCATGAAAATGATGTCATAATTTTCACCGGAAAGCGTCAGTTTACTTTCAACCTTTTCAATCGCCTGAAAACCACTTTCCGCCAGATCGACCATACAACCAGATTTTTTCAAAATTTCATTCGCTACTTTACGGTTCACGGCGTTATCATCAACCAACAAAATCACAGGATGAAATTCTGAAAAAACATTTTCAATTGGTACTTCCTCCATTTGCGCGCCTGAGCTTACCTGCGCGATGGAGGTACTTTTTGTTTCAAAAGTAAACCAGAAAGTGCTGCCCTCACCTACCGTAGATTCTACCCCGATTTCTCCATTCATCAACTCGCAAAGCTGTTTGGAAATGGCTAATCCAAGACCGGTTCCGCCAAAAGATTTCCGGGAAGAATTGTCTAATTGTGTGAAAGAGGTAAACAAAATCTGCTTGTCAATCGCGCTGATACCAATTCCCGAATCCTGAACTTCAACTTTAATTTTATAAATTTTACCTTCATTTTTCACCAAAGAAAGCAAAATTTTAACCTCTCCTTTTTCGGTGAATTTAATGGCATTGGAAGTAAGATTCGACAGAATTTGCAAAAGTCTGGTCTGGTCTGCAATGATGAATTGAGGCAGATCTGCTGCGATATGATAGGTCAATTCATCTCCTTTATTTTTTGCCGTTTGCCCGAATAGTGAAACCAGTTTCACCATCAGTTCTTCCAAGGCAATCGGCGTTTCATGCAATACCATTTTGCCTGCTTCGATTTTTGACAAATCGAGAATATCATTCAAAATATCCAGCAGCGTTTCGGACGAACGTTTGATTGTCATCACATAATCCCGCTGTTCAGGATTAAGGTGGGATTCGCCAAGCAAATCGATCATACCAATGACACCATTCATCGGTGTCCGGATTTCATGGCTCATGTTAGCCAGGAAGCCTTCTTTTACTTTTAACGAATGCTCTGCGTGTTCCTTTGCCTTTAATAATTCAAGCTCATTGCGTTTCAATTCTGTAATATCTCTGGCCAGAACTGCCACTTCAATCGCCTTACCTTTATCATTCGTAAACATCAGCATATTCACCATAAACTGGCGTTCTGTACCGTCTTTCCGGTTGATACTGATCTCAAAATTTCGCAGACTTTTTGTTTTCCGAAGCCTGATCAAAGCCGAGTGGATTTTCTTCCGATCTTTAAAGAATTCAGTGATTTCATGCCCGATCACCTCGTCTGGCGTGTAACCCATTCTTTTGAAAACAGACTGGCTGATCATCGAAATACGTCCCTGGCGGTCGATACGGCAATAAATATCCTGCAAGTTTTCAAAAATTCCACGGAACAATTCTTCACTATGACGAAGGGACAATTCCGCCTCTTTTCGTCTGGTAATATCACGTGCTATACCTGAAACTTCTTCAATAACGCCGTTTGAATACTGGATCGGATTCAGATAAAATTCCAGCCACATTTCGCCGCCATTGGTGCGATCAATTTTAAATTCAAAATACTGAGGTTCTCCCCGAAGTGCCTGACGGTATTTGGTTTCAAGCGCTCTTCTGTTTTTCTGACCAACTATCCGCCAGCCGAATTTTTCTGCATTGATACTCAGCGACGGCCTTACACCAACCTGGCCTTCAATGAGATTTGCATAATTAAGGTTGAAAGATGTGAGCTGTAAACTCTTATTAACAGACCAGATCAAATGTGAACTGCTGTCAAAAATCGCATTTAAACGAGCTGCGTATTTGCTTAATTCCTCTTCACTTTGCTTACGTGCAATCGCCAGCGCAACCTGACCTGAAATAAATTCCAGCAATTCCAGATCACGGGCATCAAACATATTCTGGTCATCATAGGATTTGACACCGATAATGCCGGTAACTCTGTCGCCGATACGAAGCGGTACGCATAAAAGCAATTTTGGCGTAACACCATACAGGTGAAGACTATTTGTTTTCGCCAGATTTTCAATATCTGTATCAGATAGAAAAAGCGGTTTATTTGATGCGATTGCATATTCTGTAACGCCATTTCCAAGTCTACGTCTTGTAAAACGTACATTTCCTTTGAAATACTGATCAACATAATAGGGAAAGTACAGATAACTTTTGCTTTGATCATAAAGCGCGATGAAGAAATTCTGAACGTCAATGATCTTTCCAAGTTCCTGATGTATGGTATGATAAAAATCGTCCAGATTCTGGGTGTTTACTGTCCAGTTGGCAATACTATAATAAAGGCTTTGCGCTTTTTCTGCTCTTATCTTTTCGGTATAATCGTTTAAAATACAGCGGAAAGCAGTTGGTTTTCCGTTATCATACCGACAATTGACACTCCCTCCGACAAAAACCTTTTTTCCTTCCTTGCTCAAAAAAACCGTTTCAAAATTGGCATTGGCTTTTCCCTCACGGATCAGATCCAGCTGCGCAATGGCCGCGTCTTTGTATTGCGGATGAAGAATATCCTGCATACGCATGGAAGCCGTTTCATCGAGCCGGTAACCCAAAACTTCCCGCCATGCTTTATTAACAAATATGAATTTACCGTCAATGGCCACCAGCTGAATTAAATCACTGGTATTGTCCACCAGATCCTGAAGCTGCGCATTGGATTTTGTGATGGAAGATTCCATCCGCCGCTTTCTGGTAATATCATCACCAACCAAAGTGATATACAAAACTTTATCATCCTCATGCTGGATCAATACAGAGTTGATCGAAAAAGTACGCAGCGTTCCCTTCTGCGCCAGAAACGGGACTTCGCGTTGTTCGAGTTTTCGTTTTCCCTGAATACCCTCTTCAAGCATCTGGCTGATCTCATCCTCTTCGTCCTTCGGTACCAGTTTATCAAAAATACTTTCCCCGATTAAGTCCGATTCAAGCCAGCCGGTTTTTTGTATAGCATAGGGACTAATCGCCCGGATAATAAAATCCGGCGTAAAAGTTACCCCGATCAAATTCAAATGTTGCAGCGTTGTGTGTATTGACTGCCAGTCAGTCTGTGATGATATCATTTCCATAATTAGTCGGAAACCGCATTTTTAAGATTACTTCCTATTCTTTATTCGATAAATCTACGAATTAAGACGTAATTTTGAATCGTGAAAATAAATTATAAAAATCAGAACGATTCGAAAGTTCGTGCCAAAAAACATTTGGGACAACATTTCCTGAAAGACATGAATATCGCCAACAAGATTGTTGACGGTTTGAGTGGTCATGGAGGATATAACAAAGTATTGGAAATAGGTCCTGGAATGGGTGTATTGACGCAATTTTTGCTTCAAAAAACTGACTATTCAACCTATGTTATCGAGATTGATACGGAATCAGTCGTCTATTTGAAAAAACATTATGAGGAATTAACTCCGCGTATTATCGAAGGCGATTTTTTGAAGTATGATACTTCGGAAATATTTCCTGAGCCATTCGCGATCATCGGGAATTTCCCATACAACATTTCTTCCCAGATCTTCTTCAAAGTTTTACAAAATCCGGATCAGGTTCAGGAAGTGGTTTGTATGCTTCAAAAGGAAGTAGCGCAGCGGATTGCCTCTCCTCCCGGCAATAAGGATTATGGAATTCTGAGTGTTTTATTGCAGGCTTTCTATGATATAACTTACCTGGTATCGGTTCCGCCCGGTGCGTTTGATCCGCCTCCGAAAGTACAATCCGGTGTGATTCGTCTGGCCAGAAATGCTACAAAGTCACTTGCCTGCGATCAGAAACTATTTTTCAGGGTTGTAAAAACTGCTTTTAATCAACGCAGAAAAACACTTCGGAATGCGCTGAAACCTATTGGCGAAATGCCCGAGCATCCTTTGCTTACCAAACGCGCAGAACAATTAAGTGTTGCAGATTTTGTAGAACTGACCGTGATTGCTGAAACAGTAATAAAAGCAAATCAGTAAAAAAATATACAGCTAACATTAACGTTTTAGATTTGCCTTTTGGTAAACTTTACGAACAACTTCTCTCATTGTAATACCGATTTTGCCAATAAAATTTTATGAATTTTGAGTTAACCAAAGAGTACGTTGAACAAGTCCAGGAACTGATCGTCACTGAAAATCCCGAAGCCATTCGCAGCAAAATGGCAGAGCTTTTTCCGGCTGATATCACGGGCTTGTTGTATGAACTGGATACTCCCGAGGCCCGATATCTGATCAATCAACTTGATACAGAGCTGGGTGCTGAAATTCTGGCAGCGCTTGATCCTAATGAAAGAAGAGAATTTCTGGAAGCTTTTACTTCTGAGGAAATCTCCCGATACGTCAATCTTTTTGATTCTGATGACGCGGTGGATTTGCTGAATGAACAACCGATCCGCGTTCGGGAAGAAGTTATTGCATTACTTGAAGACCGCGAACAGGCGCGTTTTATTCTGGATCTGCTGCATTATGATGAAGATGTGGCGGGTGGTTTGATGCAGAAAGAGTTGGTCAAGGCCAATGTCAACTGGAATGTAAATCAATGTATTGAAGAGCTGCGCAAACAGGCAGAAGATGTTGAAAAAGTATATGCCGTTTATGTTATTGATGATAATGGAATTTTACTTGGCATACTTTCCCTGAAAAAAATCGTTTTGGCCAATAAGAATACAAAAATTGAAAGTTTGTATGACAAGGACGTCATTTTTGTAGAAACTTACCGCCCGGCGGAGGAAGTTGCAGAACTCATGCAGCGTTATGACCTTGACGCACTTCCTGTTGTCAATGTGCAGGGAAAACTTCTGGGACGCATCACCATCGATGACGTGATCGATGTAATTACCGAACAGGCAAATTCTGATACCCTGGCCATGGCCGGTATCACAGGAGATGTTGAAGAAGACGATACCATTTTCCAACAAACCAAAGCCCGCCTGCCCTGGCTATTGGTGGGTATGATGGGCGGAATTCTGGCAGCGAAATTTATCAGTTTTTTTGAAGGCGATCTAAAAATAATTCCGGCCATGGCGGCTTTCATTCCTATCATTGGTTCAACAGGCGGTAATGTAGGAATTCAGACTTCATCGATTATTCTTCAAAGTATTGCGGACAAAAGTGGTCTGGATATTAGTGTCTGGAGCAGACTAATCAGAATGTTTGCGGTAGCTTCCATTAATGGATTAATTATCAGCGGAATAGTTTTCGGTTTTAATTTACTGATTGGAAACGAGTTACAACTGGCACTCGTCGTTTCCTCGGCTCTTTTATCTGTCGTTTTTCTGGCTTCCTTTACCGGAACAGTAACACCGATTGTTTTGGATCGGATTGGTATAAATCCTGCCGTTGCGTCCGGACCTTTTATAACAACAGCAAATGACCTGATTGGTTATGGTGTTTATTTTGGCCTGGCCCATTTGCTTTTGCATTTATAATCAACATTCGCTTAAACTGATTGGAATATTAATCGCCAATCCACCTTCCGAAGTTTCCTTATAGCGAAAATTCATATCCAATGCCGTTTCCCACATTGTTTTGACAACATTGTCCAGGGAAACTTTCGCATTTTCAGGATTGCTCTGCATAGCAAGTTGCGAAGCCGTGATGGCTTTAATTGCACCCATGGTATTCCGTTCAATACAGGGAATCTGCACCAATCCGCCCACAGGATCGCAGGTCATTCCCAGGTGATGCTCCATCGCAATTTCAGCAGCCATCAGACATTGTTCAACAGTGCCGCCGGAAACTTCCGTCAGACCCGCAGCAGCCATGGCAGAAGAAACGCCAATTTCAGCCTGGCAACCGCCCATCGCAGCAGAAATGGTTGCTCCTTTTTTGAAGATACAACCGATCTCACTGGCAGTTAACAAAAAACGGATAATGTCATTTTCAGTACCGCTACAAAAAATAAGATAGTATTGTAAAACTGCCGGAATCACGCCTGCCGAACCATTCGTTGGTGCCGTAACAACACGGCTGAATGAGGCATTTTCTTCGTTAACCGCCAGCGCAAAACAACTTAGCCAGTCAAGTGTATATTTGAATCCGCTTCCACTGGAACGTATAGCATTGATCCATTCGTCGTGGTTACTGAATTCTTTACCATCTAAAAGTTTTTTACTCAATGAGGAAGCCCGTCGTTTAACGTTTAATCCACCCGACAAAATGCCTTCATTATGACAACCTGCATAAATACATTCTTTCATTACCCGCCAGATATTCAGCAGCTCAGATCTTATCTCTTCTTCATTTCGCCATACTTTTTCATTTTCATAAATAAGATCAGAAATTGACATTCCGGTCGGCTGATGCCAGTTTAAAAGATCCGAAGCATGATCCACCGGGAATGGTAATTTGACGCAGGGAGAAGCTTCTTCCTGACTTTCCTCTTTAATCACAAACCCTCCGCCAACAGAATAATAGGTCTCACTTATTTCTTCGTCTTCATCGGTAGTAGCTGAAAATGTCAAAGCATTGGGATGAAAGGGCAGTGATTTCTGCATTTGAAATATAATATCCGTTTTTGGATTAAAATCAATTTCATTGCTACCATTTATAATCAGTTTGTTATTATCTGATATTTGGTTTTTGATGCTATCAATTTGCTTCGTATCCATCGTAACCGGATCGTATCCACTCAAACCTAGTTGAACGGCCAGATCAGTTCCATGCCCCTTTCCTGTTTTTGCAAGAGAGCCAAAAAGATTTACTTTGATGGAAGTAATCTTATCCAGATTTGTGGCACTTTTCAATAATTCCACAAACAATTGTCCCGCCCGCCACGGTCCCAAAGTGTGTGAACTGGATGGGCCAACACCGATCTTGAAAATATCAAAAACAGATATCCGCTCCTCCTTCACAATTGACTTACCGGCATTTGATTTATCTGTAACGATCATTTGAAATTAGATGTTTGTTCAGGGTATTACCTCCTTACAAGATACAACCCTTCAAACGGTGTTTCAATATGTTCAGTATTATTTCCTGCCAATTTTGATATTGAAATAAATTTTACTGAAATGTATTCCTGATTTATTTATTGTTATTTTGCCTGCCCAAGATTTTGTATGCCAAAAGGAAAATTTTTCGTGTCGCAGTTTATATAATTATTCATTTATGATTGCAGTAATTCAACGGGTAAGCGAAGCATCAGTAACAATTGAAGGTAAAGTTGAAGGTAAAATTGGTACCGGCTTTTTGGTTTTACTTGGTATAACCCACGAAGATAACAAAGAAGATATTGAGTGGCTTGGAAAGAAAATAATCGGGATGCGGATTTTTGGCGATGAGGAAGGTAAAATGAATCTGGATTTAAAATCTGTGAACGGGAATATTCTGCTAATCAGCCAGTTCACACTGCATGCAAGCACAAAAAAAGGAAACAGACCTTCATTCATTGAAGCAGCCAGGCCGGAAATTGCGATTCCGCTTTATGAACAAATGATTGAGTTTCTCAATAAAGAACTGGAAAATCCAATTGAAACCGGAATTTTCGGGTCGGATATGAAAGTAGCTTTATTAAACGACGGACCGGTTACGATCGTAATTGATTCCAGGAACAGAATTTAATTTCTCAATATATGACCCTTGACGAAGCACAGCAGCAAGTTGATAACTGGATAAAAACCTACGGTGTACGCTATTTTTCAGAGCTTACAAACATGACGATCCTGACTGAGGAAGTTGGAGAAGTTGCCCGGATTATGTCCAGAACTTACGGAGACCAGTCTTTCAAAAAGTCTGATATGGATAAAGATCTTGGAGATGAAATGGCCGACGTACTTTGGGTTTTGATCTGTCTGGCCAATCAGACAGGGATTAATCTGACAGAAGCATTCGAGAAAAATCTGGCTAAGAAAACGGAACGGGATAAGGACAGGCATAAAGCCAATGAAAAGTTAAAACCTTAATCCAAGAGAAATCCCGGTTACGCCGGGTTTCACATAAAATCCTAACGGTCGTCTTTTTGATTTTATGCTTAAATTATACTGATTTACTGCTTTATTCTTGTCTTCACCTCCAAGAATAGCCGTAACGATTCCGGCAATAACAGAACCACTGCCTGCAACTAATAAAACTATTGCCGCAGTACTTTCATTATTTTCTGAATTGTAGGCCGTAATACTGGTGAGTGCTTGCCCCAGTGCTACGATACTACTGACAACGAGAAGTCCCCCGCCACTAATTACAAGAACAACTCCTGTTTTTTGATTTGTTCGTCCTTTCTGATACAAACGGAAAGCACTCGTATCTCCTTTCGCAAGTATATCACCGATTTCACTGGTACGTAAAATTCTTTTCTCGATACTAAATTTATTGCGGTACTTTGTTATGGTGGGGTAAGTAAAAATATTTTGGAGCTTGTCTGGAAGAGTGTCGGAAGTTGTTTCTTTATTTAGCTGTGCATAACAAAAACTTGTCAGCAGAGTTGACAGAAGTAAACTTTGTAGAAATCGACAAACAAACATCGACTAAAATATATGAGGGTTTGACAATAAAAAAAGGCCCATCTTTCGATGGGCCTAATATATTACATATCAAGTAATAATCTCATTGGATCTTCAAGTAATTGTTTTACCCGAACCAGAAAGCTTACTGAATCTTTTCCATCAATCGTACGGTGATCGTAAGAAAGAGCAAGGTACATGATCGGACGAATCACAATTTCCCCGTTTACAACCACAGCACGTTCTACAATATTATGCATTCCCATAATTGCAGATTGTGGCGCATTGATAATCGGTGTAGAAAGCATTGAACCGAAAGTTCCGCCATTTGTGATCGTGAAAGTTCCTCCGGACATTTCATCCAAACCTAATTTACCGTCACGAGCACGAACTGCAAGACGAACGATTTCTTTTTCAATCGCTGAGAAAGAAAGATCTTCTGCATTTCTGATAACCGGAACTACCAAACCACGCGGTGTGGAAACAGCAATCGAAATATCGGCGTAGTCATTGTAAACCAATTCTTCGCCGTCAATATATGCATTGACAACCGGGAAATCTTTCAAAGCAACGGTTACCGCTTTAACAAAGAATGACATAAAGCCTAAACCAACTTCATGTTTTTCTTTAAACTTGTCTTTGAATTTGTTACGAAGATCCATTACCGGTTTCATATCAACTTCATTGAAAGTTGTAAGCATAGCCGTCTCGTTTTTCACAGCCACAAGACGTCTTGCGATTGTTTTACGAAGTGACGACATTTTTTCACGACGTTGTCCGCGTTCACCAGGAACTGCAACCTTAGCAGGCGCAGATGGTGCAGTAGGTTTCGCTGCTGCCGGAGCAGGAGCTGCCGCAGGTTTTGCGCCTGCTTTCAAAGCATCATCCTTCATAATTTTTCCACCTGAACCAGAACCGTTCACATCCTTAGGATCGATTCCTTTTTCTGCCAGAATTTTGGCGGCAACAGGAGAAGTATGTTTCTCAGTGTACCCTTTATCAGCCTCTGCACCATTTGCAGCAGGAGCTGCGGGCGTTGATGCAGGCGCAGCAGAAGCAGGACTTCCAGCTCCTACCTCGATCGTACAAATTACGGCACCGATTGATAAGGTATCACCTTCCTGTCCAACAATTCTCAATGTACCAGCCGCTTCTGATGGCAATTCAAATGTTGCTTTATCTGATTCCAGTTCGCAAATGATTTCATCCAGTTCTACTTGGTCTCCATCTTTTTTGCTCCATGACGCGATCGTTACTTCTGTAATTGACTCACCAACCGCAGGCACTTTCATTTCATAAATTTTACCCGCCGGAGCAGAGACTGCTTCCGCAGGTGCTGCCGGAGTTTTTTCCTCAGCTTTTTCAGGAGCTGGTGCTGCCACAGGAGCCGCAGCTTGTGCAGCTGCCGGAGCTGGTGCCGCCGGAGCAGAACCATTTCCGGATGGATCAATCGTAGCGATCAATTCACCAATATTTAATGTGTCGCCTTCCTGTGCTTTGATATGCAAAACGCCCTCAGACTCCGCAGTAAGTTCAAACGTTGCCTTATCCGAATCCAGTCCGCAAATGACCTCGTCCAATTTCACAAAATCACCGTCATTTTTGAACCAGTTTCCTATCGTAACCTCAGTAATTGACTCGCCAACCGGCGGTACTTTTATTTCAATTTCAGCCATTTTTACAGCAATATGATGAACGAATTATGTCTTTTATAACGAGTTAAATACCTATTCAAATGCTCTGCGAATAATCTCAGCCTGTTCCTGGGCATGGATTTTCGAGAACCCTGTTGATGGCGATGCACTTGAACGACGGGCAATTACTTCCAAAGGTTTAGCGCCAGCATACATACGAAGCATGAAAGTCCATCCACCCATGTTAAAAGGCTCTTCCTGTACCCAAAATACTTTCGCATTTTCATAAAGTGCAAGATGTTCGTCGATTTGTTTCTGAGGGAACGGGTGCATTTGTTCCAGACGGATAATAGCTACATCATCACGTTTATCGTTTTGCTGTCTTTCGTATAACTCATAGTACAATTTACCTGTACACAATAACACTTTTGTTACCTTTTTAGGATCAACGAAATTATCACCAATCGTTTCCTGGAATGATCCCTTCGTCAGATCTTCAAGCGGAGAAACACAAAGCGGATGTCTTAACATCGACTTTGGTGACATCACGATCAAAGGCTTACGGAACGGGAACGCCAACTGACGGCGCATCATATGGAAGAAGTTAGCAGGTGTGGTAACGTTCGCAACAATGACGTTGTAATCAGCCGATAATTGCAGGTAACGCTCAGGACGCGCATTGGAATGTTCTGGTCCCTGACCTTCATATCCGTGAGGAAGAAGCATCACAAGACCAGTCCAGCGATCCCATTTCGTTTCACTGGCTGTAACAAACTGATCAATGATCACCTGCGCTCCATTGGCAAAGTCACCAAATTGAGCTTCCCAGATAACCAAAGCGTTAGGATTTGCCATCGAATAACCGAATTCAAACCCTAAAACGGCGTATTCTGATAACAAAGAGTTATAGATCATGAAAGGCCCCTGGCCTTCCTGAATGTGTTCAAGATTGCTATATGAATCATTCGTTTCGACATCATGCAAAACGGCATGACGGTGAGAGAATGTACCACGCTGAACATCCTGTCCGCTTAACCGAACGATATTTCCTTCTGCCAAAATCGATCCGTAAGCAAGCAACTCAGCCGTAGCCCAGTTTACTTCTTTCTTCTCAAAAATCATTTGTTCACGATCTTTAAGAAGTTTGTCAATTTGTTTCAAGCGCTGAAAACCTTCCGGCGTATTGATTATCGCCTTACCTATTTTTTCAAGAACTTCCAGAGGAACACCTGTTTCCGGTGATTTTTCAAAATCAGTCGGAGTAGATTTTCTTAAACTATGCCATTCCTGTTCCAGTTTTGGCAATACATAAGGCAATGCCTTTTGTTTCACCATATCAAGACGCTCCTGAAGCAAAGTTTTAAACTCTTTGTCCATATTCGCAGCAAGCTGCGCATCAATATCTCCACGATCTGCCAGAATCTTTTGATAGATCTCGCGTGGATTTTGATGGTTTTCTATGGATTTGTATAATGTCGGCTGGGTAAATTTAGGCTCATCTGCTTCGTTATGGCCATGACGGCGATAACAAACCATATCAATAAAGATATCCTTGTTGAATTTCTGACGATATTCCACAGCAAGGCGCATACAGAATACGACTGCTTCCGGATCGTCACCATTTACGTGCAGAACCGGCGCATCAACAACTTTGGCAACATCAGTACAGTAGATACTGGTACGTGCATCAACAAAGTCTGTTGTAAAACCAACCTGGTTATTGATCACAAAGTGAATCGTTCCGCCTGTGTAATAGCCATTCAGGCCAGACATCTGCGTAACTTCATAAACAATTCCCTGACCGGCAACCGCTGCATCACCATGAATGATCACTGGAAGAACACGGTCATAATCGGATTCATACATGCCATCAGCTCTTGCTCGGATATATCCTTCAACTACGGGATTTACCGCTTCAAGGTGTGACGGGTTTGGAGCTAGTTTCAAATGAACCTGGCTTCCATTTTCAGCAGTGATCTGGCTTGCGTAACCCATATGGTATTTCACATCACCATCTCCCCAAACCTGATCCGGAAGATTACCTTCAAATTCATTGAAGATCTGTCCGTAAGTTTTCTGCATTACGTTGGCAAGTACGTTCAAACGACCTCTGTGCGCCATACCGATCATCACTTCCACAACGCCCATTTCTGCCGCTTTGTTGATCATCGCGTCAAGAGCAGGAATCGTTGTTTCTCCACCTTCCAGTGAAAAACGTTTCTGACCAAGGTATTTTGTGTGAAGGAAGTTTTCAAAAACTACTGCCTCATTCAATTTTGAAAGAATATGTTTTTTCTCATCAATTGAAAAAGTCATGTTCAATGCTTCTTTTTCAATTTTCTTACGCAACCAGTTTTTTTGTTCCCGGTCACGGATATAGAGATACTCAAATCCAATGTTTCCTGAATAAATCGTTTTCAGAGAATCGACAATTTCACGCAAAGTAGCCGGACGTCCAAAAACCTCAGTTCCTGCTTCGAAAACAGAATCCAGGTCTTCAGGACCCAAACTAAAATCGCTCAATTCCAGCTGTGGCTGACGGTCTTTTCTCTTCTGGATCGGGTTAGTAGTGGCCAGCAAGTGACCTCTTGAACGATAACCACGGATCAAGTGAACCACCTCCATTTCCTTTCGGATCTGAGACGCATCTACCTTTCCGGCAGGTGCAGCTACTTTTCCATTGGTGGTGCCATTGGCATGTCCATTGCCGTTAGCCGGGTATTTCTGATAAAAATCGAACCCTTCAAAAAACTTCTGCCAACCTTCGTCTACGGAGGTTGGATCTTGCTTATAGGAATTGTATAATTCCTCTATGTAAGCGGCGTCGGAATTTGCTATATATGTGTATTTATCCATCACAAATGTGATTATTTCATTTACCGCACAAAGTTACGAGACTTATGTAAACAAAACGCAAAAAATCTCCTTTTTACTAAACATGTTCAGAGATATTCACCTTATGTTTACTTCAATACTTCTGGAAGCCATTCGGGTTAGGAACAAACTTCAGCATTAGCTCGTGAATTCCTTTGGGCGCATTGGAAACTATGTTAACTTGTTCAATTTGTCTTGTACTGTAAAAATATCCCAGTCGGATATTCCTGCCTATCTGCGCTTCGGCGGATAATTGTAAATAATTAATATTATCCCCGCCATAGGAATATGCGCCGCCTGCATGATAAGTTGCCCCGATTCCCACTTTCTCGCTAAACCAGACGCGTCCGCCAAAATCTACCCTAAGTTTGTAATCCTTTTCCTGCACAACCAGCAAATTCGGCAACAATTTTACGTCTTCCGCAAGTGGATAACTACCACCCACCATAATGTAAAGCGGACGACGATAATAATTCGCAATACTTTGCTGACCAAATTTCTGAGACAGTATTTCCGGTTTTGACACACCGACAAAAAAATTGTCCGAATGGAGCCATGCACCTAACCCAAAACTGCCCAATGCCCGGTTGGTACTGTTAAGTGATGATTGTACATCAAAAACAGGTAAAACATTTATGCCACCCTGCCCGCCCAAGGCCAATTTCCAATGATCGTTTATACCGAGATGATAAGCAAAAGAAGCAGAAAATGCAGTGGTTGTGAAATAGCTGGTCTGGTCGTTCAGGGCTTGAAAACCGATACCAAATTTGCCATTAGAAATTGTTCCATCACCCGCAAAAGTCTGGCTGGAAGGCGAATTGGGTATTGTAAACCATTTCCTTCTAAACATGGCTGTCATGTTAAAGGTCTCCCTAGCACCGGTAAATGCCGGATTTATCGCCATCGGATTTTGCAGATATTGCTCATACAAAACCTCCCGTTGAGCAAAAACATTTTGTTTATAAAAAAAGAAAAAGGAAAAAATCAGAAGACAGGAAAAAATGCTCTTTCTAAAATTTGTTATCATTGTTAAATCTCAAATAAAAGGTGGGGTTTGTAAAAAAAATGGCACGAGAATCAATCTCCTGCCATTTCAGTTTCTTTTAAATTATCTATTCACTTATCAATTTAAAAATCATATCCCAAAGTAACATAAGGAATCGCCTTGTTTGTAGAGCCGTTGTCAAGACCCCATGCATAATCAAACTTAACATAAATACCGAAAACCGTTGTCCGGGCTCCAATACCGTAACCCATCAAATACGGATTTCTGTAATTGGTAACCGTCGCCTTGAAAGGATCTTCAACACTTCCGATTATTTCTGTGTTCAAACTGTTTTTTTCGCTGAACGGCCCTTTTCCTGTCCATGCCGTACCAATATCACCAAAACCTACTATCTGGAAGTTTCTAAGTGTACTTGAAGTAATAGCTCCGCGGTATAAATATTTAATAAGAGGAATTCTCAGTTCTGCATTTGCGAGCATATAACTGGTACCGGACAAACGGTTCAGATTGAATCCACGAAGATTTGTTGCAAAATCTGTAAAGAAAATATCACGGTTATCTTTTGTGAAATCAAGCGCGTTGACACCGGTTGTACGGGAATCTTTTTTATTTCCAATCCAGTTTTCCATACCACCCAAAACACTTTGTTTAGCTGCTTTTCCGCCAGAATGACTCGCTGCCACTCTCACTGCCAGTATCAGGTCACGATGAATTTTTTGATAATGTCTGAAATCAAGACTTACCCGGTTAAAGCTTTCATTGCTGTTTGATAAACCCATGTAAGTATCGTAACGCACCTTAAAACGGGTTCCCTGCATCATGTTCAATCCATTTGTCCGGGTATTATCGAACACATATTCCATTCTCAAAGCTCCGTAATTTGATTTCAAATCAGGATTGGTAAGGATCAGATCGATATTTCTTGTCGATGCGAACATGGGAGCCAGTGTAAAACGGCTTGTTGTGGAGAAAGGATAAGATGCTGACAGCGTCACTTTATTAAAACGATATTTTTGCGGTGCAACTTCCGAATCAATATACAAAGCTTGTCTGTCAATTCTTAAACCAAAATCAACCCGGCGTGCGTTGTAATTATACTCCGCAAAAAGATTACTGTTCCGAAAGTTTGAAGATATGAATACGCCAGCCTTGATCACGTGGTTTTCGAGCAAATCATTCATCGAAATAGTCTGCGCATACCCAAATCCACGAACAGGATCGATGCGCCAGTCAGAACTCGCATCGTTAGTTATGAACAGTCCTTTATAATTGTAAGGACCTTTGATAGCAATATTCTCGCGCGTCGCTTTTGTTCTTGTCAGCGCCGGCGTGTTTGCGAAAGTTCCTCTTTTTTGACGTGATTCAAACGTTTTAAGAATTTCTTCATCAAATTCATAATTATCCGTATCTACTTCCCCCTCTTTCAAAGCAAGCCGCGAAGGCTCCGCTTTTACAGGCGTTATGGCAGAATCCGGTCTGGCAGCAGTTGCAACAGTTGGTTTGGTTTCAGTTCCACCTATAACATCTCCTTTGATAAGCGAAGGTGTCTTAAGCGAGGCATTTGAATCAAATCCGTTTTTGAATGCGGCGGTGTAATAACCGTCATTCAGATAGGTATAAGCAATGGCTCCGCCAGACTTCAAGGAAATATCTGCACTTCTGATGTTGTAGATGTAATTGGTTAACTGCGTGCTCGCATTTGAAGCTTTACTGTACTTGAATATGTTGTTTACACCTTTTATGTTTGATAAATAATAAACGTCATTTTCATCGGCATAAATCGGCGCAACTTTCACTTTTGGATCCAATGGAGTCAATCTTGTAATAACTTCTGATCTTGGCGTTCCGTCATGTTCAAACAGCGATAAACCGGAAGACATCGTTTTGAAATTTCCTTTATCAGTTCCTAATGAATCTGTCGGACGGTTTGAAGCAAAAACTACGCGTCTTGATGATCCCTGAACAAATCTTGGCGAGACATCATCATACAAATCGTTGGTTAGACCTGTAATAGATGTACGGGAAACGCTTACCAGGAATAGATCATTCTGACCATTTTTATCCGCGCTGACGGCAAGCATTGTTCCGTCATTCGAAACATCCATATCACTCACCTGGTCCAGACTGCGAAGCACTCTTCTCAATTTTATTCTTATCTTTTTCGTATCCAGATTTTCGTATTGATAAAAATTCTGGTGGCCATTTTCAGATGCAAGAATAGAAAGTGTATTATTTCTTGACCAGCCTAAAAGTGGTGGCTGCGTTTTCAACCTGCCTCCGATAATATCAAGTTTTCCCTGACGGATCATTTTTTTCGATCCGGATTCACTATCGAATAAATAAACCCTGTAACGGCCGTTCTTCATTTCACTAACGGCTGTCCATTTTTTATCAGGAGAAAGTTTGATAACAGCATTTGCATCATTGGCTGTCAACTCATTCAGTTTGTATTTCCAGACCGGAGCCGGATCTGTGTAAAACTGCTCTGCTTTTTTGTTGATATTGATGTAATAAGCACGCCAGTCTCTTAAAAAACGATTGTAAGAAGGAACGCCTAAGGTGCTGGTGATACTCGTTTGTTCGGTACGAATAATACGGGTAAGATTCAGGATATCTGAAATCTTGTCGCGTCCATATTTTTCAGCGATATAATTCCAGATCGAATGTCCGATCAGCGTTGCGTCATTTCCGGTTAGTAAGGTTGGTTTTTTGACGTTACGATTTTTTAAAAAATCACGCATGTAATCGTTAAGTTCCGGCGACCATCCTTCTGAAATATAGGCGGCTGCACCGGTCATAAACCATTCAGGAAGTGTAAGAAGCAGAGAACTTTGAAGTGCTTCTTTCATATTACCACCATAAAGCATGTCGTAAACAAAAAGAAGACTGATGTCTTTTACCAGTTTTTTCTTAAATCCAATCTGGTCTCCGGTATACGCTACCTCAACGCGTGACTGTCCAAGATCAAGTTTCCGTTCATCCAGATTGTCGATTTTCGACAGTCCCATGTTACTTTGTTCAAGTTCCTGTGGAGAATTGTAAAGGAAAATTTTAACGCGGGTATAGGGCGTCCAGCCCAGGACATCGGTGATTTTATCGAATTCATTTTCAGCATATTGTGCCGTAAGTTTGGCCAATGCAGTACCGCCCTGGTAATGGTAAATTTCAAAATTTGTAGTCCTGAAAATCTTCCAGGTAAAGGTTTTATTTTGAACACGGTTCTTCCCGAATACTTCCTGAGAGGGGTAACGTTGTGCTATACTTTCAACGCTTACCAGAAGTAAGGCGAAAATAGAACCTGATATTGCTAGTTTGTGTATAAATTTTTTGCTCATTTTTCTACTGCTTACTTCATCGGAAATATAACGAAAAATACCTCTTAATATTCACTGCTTCACTCAATTCTTTATCATGAACCAGATATTCTGTAAACTCTTTTGCAAAAAACGGAGCCAAAGTGACGCCCTTTGTACCCAATCCGTTAAATATTCCAAGCCTCGGCTGGTCCGGATGTATACCCAGCATAGGCCTTCTGTCATGCGAAGAAGGACGAATTCCAGCCAGCTGACCCGTAATTTCATAAGGCACTTTTAATAATGGCTGCAACTTCTCTTCCAGCTCAATTCTGGCATTTTCGGTAACTTCCCAGTTTAAATTTTCCCAGGAATAGGTTGCTCCCACCCTGCATGTTGTTCCGGAAACCGGAAGAATAAAAATACCCTGGTTTACGATCTGGTCAACTGATAATTTTTCCATTTCAACTTCCAGAATCTGACCTTTCACCGGAGTGAATGGCAACCAGCTAAAATTGGTATTGTCTTTGGCAAAATAACCCTGACAAAGTATTACTTTATCAAACGTTATATTTTTCCAAATTACATGTTCTTCTGTGAATATTAAATCGTTGGCACTAAAAGCAGATTCCAGGTACTGATTATTGTTTAAAAAGTATACTTTGCTCCCTTCAAGTAACACCGGCAAATCAATCCATCCGGACTGAATAACTTCCATGCCACCATAAGGCGTATGGACATGTTCCGGGATAATTTCATGTTTTGTATCCTTTATATAGGAAGCAATTCCCGGATCTGACGTCCTGGATAAATACGAATTCTGCTCTTCAATAGATCTGAAAGGCCGGAAAATGGATGCCTGATGAAGAATTTTAGCTCCAAGCTTTTCTTGCAGCCCTGAATAAAATTTCTGTGCGTATGGGAAAATATCATCTGCCAGCCAGGTCTTAACTAGTTTTTTACCTGTTAAGGGATTAAAAATACCGGCAGCAACTTTTGAAGAAGACGGCAATGAGGAATCATTGACCAGTAACACTTTTTTTCCTGCATTATGTAAATGCCAGGCAAGTGAAGTACCGGCAATTCCTTGTCCAACAATTAAATAATCGTAAGACGAATCTGATTTTTCTGTCATGAATTATTCTGTTTCACGACCACGAAGTACCAATCCTATTTGCTCGTCCGCAAGCCGGACAACCATTTCAACCTGCTCGTCCAGTGTCATCAAAGAATTATCAATATAAATCGCGTCATCCGCCTGCCTCAATGGACTTTCTGTTCGCGTTGTATCAATATGATCCCGCATTTTCAGATTTTCGGCAATTTCCTGCAAACCGATCAGTTCCCCCTTTTCCAATAATTCGGCCTGGCGACGCTGAGCACGGATTATAGGATCCGCTGTCATGAAAATTTTCAATTCAGCTTGTGGAAAAACAACCGTTCCGATATCACGGCCATCCATGACAATCCCTCTGGTTTTCCCCATTCTTTGCTGCTGGGCAACCAGTGCGTGACGCACTTCTGCAACTGCACTTACGGTACTTACCTGCTCCGAAACGTACATTTTCCGTATTTCATTCTCAACATTTAAACCATTGAGATAAGTATCGTTGGTGCCCTTTATTTTATCTCTTCTGAAACTGATATGTATATCGTGAAGTGCTTTTTGAACTTCTTTGGGGTTTGATGCCGAAATATGATTCTGGATAAAAAACAACGTTACGGCACGGTACATGGCTCCCGTGTCTATGTAGGCATAATTCAGTTGCTTTGCAACCTGCTTGGCGGTCGTGCTTTTGCCGCAGCTTGAATAGCCGTCAATCGCAACAATTATTTTTGGCATACTTTTCAAAGTTAATTATCCGGCCCGATTACGAGGCCAAAGTCAAAAATGCATTTGGTAATATCTGCAAAAATATAAGAAAGTAAGCGGGAGACGAACTTTTTTATAGACTAACTTGAAAACTATTCCTTTGCTAATTGTTAACTAATTCTCCACTAAAAAGATAACCATACTTCTCGCACCATGCGCACCGATGACCAGGGATTGCTCAATATCGGCTGTTTTTGACGGGCCGGCTATAAAACATCCCCAACCTGTAGTATCGGTCAGTCTTTGATACGCTTCGTGCATATTATTTACCAACGCATTTCTTGGGATCACAAATGCAAGATTTTGTGTGATAAAGGGCAATGCTCTATGTTTTAAATGATTGTCAGAAATCCAGACGGCACCATTTTCTGCTACACCAAATTCGGCTTGTAAAATGGCAACTTCGATCATTTCAAGTTCATGCGGATCGGATAATTGTAAACTGAAATCTGCCCAGTCTGCCAGTTCCGGAATTGTTGTAGCCTTATTGACAACGCCGGCATACATTTCTTCAACTTTTGCTTTGAGCTCCACCAGGGAGTCCACAACGATAACTTCGGTGTAGATCGCTTCAAGAATTTCCTTGAACTTTGCTTCTGTATTTTCATAACCGCTGTCAAATGTATATTGAAGCGGCAGATCTGTACCGGTCGGTTTATTCAGCTTAATTTGCTGAAGAATTTTTTCACGTGAGCTCATAATCTTTCAATGCTTTTATTATTCGCGGTTGCGCACATACCAATCTCTGAAACTTTCTTTTGGTGGCTCCGGCATTTCCCGTTGTTTAAACCAGGGATTCAGAGAATTATTAACCATAAAAGGCAAAGTCCGCATGACTGAGCGCCCCAGCCTGCCCGACCATTGATAAAATCTTGGTTGTGATAAAACCATTGACATGGCCTTTACGCCAATTTCTTTTGCCTGCGGCACATGTCCGCCCTGAACCAGAACCTGTCTCCATTTATAAAGCTGATCGTGAATATCAATTTTGACAGGACAAACATTGGAACAGCTTCCGCACAAGGTACTTGCAAACGGAAGATCCGCATTTTTGGTCATATCCAGATTCGGAGCCAGAATAGAACCGATCGGGCCGGCCACTGCATTGTGGTAACTATGCCCGCCACTTCTTCTGTAAACCGGACATGTATTCATACAGGCCCCGCAACGGATACATTTCAGCGAGTTCCGGAAATCGGCGCGGCCTAGCTGGGCGCTTCTTCCGTTATCAACAATGACCAGGTGCATTTCCTGACCTTCCCGAGGTTTTTTGAAATGACTGCTGTACGTTGTTACCGGTTGTCCGGTGGCGCTTCTTGCCAGAAGCCGGAGAAAAACACCCAGATGTGCCTGTAACGGAACCAGTTTTTCAAAACCCATACAGGCAATATGCACATCAGCAAGGTGTGCACCCATATCTGCATTTCCTTCATTGGTACAAACTACAAATCCTCCCGTTTCTGCAACTGCAAAATTAACACCGGTCAGTGCAGCTTTTCGTGTCAGAAATTTATCACGTAAATGTTGTCTGGCTGCCTCTGTGAGATATTGTGGATCTGTGGCTCCGGCGTCTGTTCCCAGATGTTCGTGGAAAAGATCACCGATATCTTTTTTCTTTAAATGTATAGCTGGCAAAACAATATGGCTGGGTGGCTCATTTCTTAATTGCACAATCCGTTCTCCCAGATCCGTGTCGATTACTTCGATACCATTTCGCGTAAGAAATTCATTCATATGACATTCCTCCGTGAGCATGGATTTACTTTTGATCATTCTGTCAACATGGTGTTGTTTCAGAATTCCAAGCACAATTTCATTATGCTCCGCAGCATCTGCCGCCCAGTGTACGTGAATTCCGTTCGCTTTTGCATTTTTTTCAAATGTTTCAAGCAATTCGTCCATGTGAGACAGGACATAGTTTTTTATCTGAGAAGCCGTTTCACGCAAATTCTCCCATTCAGGCAATAATTTCGAAGATTTATCACGTTTCGTCCTGACAAACCAGAGTGTTTCGTCATGCCAGTCTACATAAGATTCGTCCTTGTTAAAGACGTCCGCCGCGTCGGCATGTTCCATTACAGCTTTTGACATGATTTTGTTAATAATTAGATAATAGTATTTTTTAAAGAATAAGAATTGTACTTTTCACATTCGTTGTATTATTTCAAGTTTACAAATTGTTTAATAAACAACTTTTAAAAAATTTTAAAAAAGCTATTTTATTGTATTGCAATATGTTATACTTTTGAATCAACAAAGTTTTTTGATCGGGGCAACAGAGTCTGATCAAAGTTTTATTTAACTTTTTTTAGACACAATTTAATTTCAACTCCTATGAAAGCCAAAAACACATTCTTTTCAGCTGCCTTGATTGGTATGCTTATATCAGGTTCAGCATTTACTGCTAATGCACAAACCGCCATCGCAACTTCGGATAAAACTGAATCAGCTTCTAACAAGCTTTCGGTACTGCAAGTTAAACCAATGCAATTCAGAGTAGCCTATATAAATCCCGTATCAAATCTTGTAAGTGTACGCATTCTTGATACTGATAAAAATATCCTTTTTTCAGAAAGTCACCGTCCTGAATCAAGCTACGTGAAATATTTTGACCTTTCGACTCTTTTGGATGGTACTTATACATTCGAAGTTACGGACGGAAAAGAGAAAGCTTCACAAACGTTTGATATCCTGACAAAAACGAGCCGCGTCGTTTCTTCAATCAACTAAACGACTGACGCTTCTCAGATTCTGATTTCCGTAAAACTTTGTAAAATGCCGGTGCTCAATGATTGGGTACCGGTATTTGTTTTTTTACGGTACTATTCAAAATCTCAGCGATATGTTTTACCTGCACCGGTGAATTTTTTCTTTTTAAAATTCCTTCCAGATGTAAAAGGCAGCTCATATCCGAGCCTGTAATATATTCGGCATGATGGCGGATATGATCTGAAACGCGGTCCTTGCCCATTTTTACAGACACAGCTTCTTCACTCACACAGAAAGTCCCCCCAAATCCACAGCACTCATCTTTTCTATCCAGTTCAACCAGTTCCAAACCATTTACTTTTTTCAAAAGTGTTTCCGGTTTATTAAAAGGCGCCGCGTTTAACTCCGACATTTGTGAAAGATGTAGTCCGCGTTGTCCATGACAACCCTGATGCAAACCAACACGATGCGGGAATTCTGCTTCGATATAATCTATTTTGAGAACGTCAGTTATAAACTCAACCAGTTCATAAACTTTTTTCCGAAGAATTTTTGAATCGCTCTCACGGTTTTCAACTTTTAAATGTTCTTTGATATGTAACACACAACTTCCCGAAGGTGCAACGACATAATCAAAAGCAGCAAAGGAATCGTAAAACAAGCTATTGCAATCTTTGGTCAAATGTTCAAATCCCGAGTTAGCCATCGGTTGGCCGCAACAAGTTTGGTTCAGTGGAAAACCAACCTTACAGCCTAGTTTTTCAAGTAATTCCAACGTTGCTATTCCAACCTGCGGATAAAACTGATCCACGTAACAAGGAATAAATAATCCGATCTTCAAATGAGAATAATCCATGCGTTTTACCAAAATTCAATGGTGGCCATTATTGGATAGTGATCCGAAACTTCGGGATGATTTTTAATCACCTTATATCTTTTCACCCTTACCTTATTATTCATTAATACAAAAATATAATCCATCCTGTCGCCGGGAAGGCCTTCATTCCAAGTCTCCATTTGAGAGCCGCGCGCTGCATCCTGCCATTTTCTCCGGAAAGAAAAATAGGGCTGTTCATTCGGCCTCGCGCCCATATCCATACCAATCACTACCGGCTGAATACTGCCCTGCAACATCTGATTTACAAAAGCCGCCTGCATTGCCCTGTCAATTACCGAGGCATATTCCAGACGTGCATTACAAAAACGAAAGGTCAGGTTTTTAGCAGGATGAATCAGTCCGCATTGCAAAACCCGCGCGTCTGATCCTTTTGTCATAGGTAATTTGAACTTTTGTGTTTTTTCAAAAGGCCATTTTGACAAAAGACCAACTCCCTGAGAACCATGTTCTGTGCTATCGGCAACGCCATAAGCATAATACATGCCTGTCTGAATTGCCAGTTGTCGCAACTGAAACTGTACTTTTCCGTTATTTTTCAAACTATCTACTGCCTGCAAAGCAACCAGCTGAGGTGAATTTTCTTTGATAACTTTCAATATCCCCATCAAATTTGATTCATCGTTCAAATCCAGACCATGGCGAACGTTGAAACTCATAACTTTTATCTCAAACGGCCGGCGGGGCTGGGAGGATAATAAAGTGATGGTAAGACTTATTAAGCTGATAATCAGTACTAACTTTTTCAATCTATCAAATAGCTAAGTAAAAAGACTTCTGTCAAATCATAATTTAGAACCATTGGGTCAAAAATTGCAATCTGTCTTTGATTTTTTCCAGGAAGTTTTTCCTAACTGTTGCTGAGTATTCTGGTTTTGCTAGTTTTAAAAGTTACTTTTCAATCGGCTAATCTATTTTCATTCATTCTATACCAAAGCAAAAATCTGGTCCATCAACATCCATTTTTCGCCTTCTTTTGCTGATGGTAATGCCTGCTGATATTTCCAAACAAACTGCTCCCACTCCTGTACCTTTTGGTTGGCCGCGTCCATGGCATCTTTCTTTTCAAAACTAAAATCATCGTCCGTTTCCATAATCATAAAAAGACGGTTTTCAATCCGAAAAATTTCCATCTGTGTGACCCCCGCATCAAGAATACTCTTTTCGATTTCAGGACGGATCGCCTTGTGAAGCGCTTCATATTCAGCGATCATTTCAGCGTCATTTACAAGATCCAATGCCAGACAATATCTTTTCATCAGTGTTATATTTCTTTAATCAAGAGAATAAAATTTGACCGCATTATCGCCCCAGACTTTCTTCTGTTCATCTTTTGACAATTTTGATACATAACTCGTCAAAATACTTTTCATTGCTTCATACTCGGCTGCCACCAGACAAACCGGCCAATCAGATCCAAAAAGTAGACGATTGGTGCCAAATGCTTCGAAGATTACATCCAGATATGGTGTAAAATCCTCGTTTTTCCAATTAAACCAATCCGCTTCTGTAACCATTCCGGAAACTTTGCAGGATACGTTTGGCAACTTAGCCAGCTTTTTAATATCCTTAGCCCAACTTTCGGTTTCACCTTTTTTGATGTAAGGTTTTGCGATGTGATCCAGTACAAAACGTACGTTAGGCAATTGTTTTGCAAAAATGTAGCTGGCTTCCAGTTGTGTTGGATAAACCAGAAGGTCATAGGTAAAATTAAAAGCCGTCAGTTGTCTTACGCCTTTTATAAAATCAGCTTGTTCTAAAAATCCATCCGGCTCGCCTTGTACCACATGACGGAAACCTTTTAATTTTTCAAATTGAGAACATACTTCGAGGCGGTCGTATAAATTTTCAGCGCGCAGATCGATCCAGCCAACTACTCCTTTGAGAAAATCATTGGATTCTGCCAATTGCAGCAAAAACTCGGTTTCCTGGTTCGATTGGTCAGCTTGCACTGCCACGCAGCCGTCCACGCCATTTGCTTTCAAAACGGGTTCTAAATCTGCCGGCAGGAAATTTTTCCGTATTTTCTCCATTTCGGGTGTGATCCAGGAATCCCGTTCCTCGTCATAAACCCAAAAATGCTGGTGCGAATCGATTACCATTTTATATATTTTGATGATAGATTTTGGAATAATGTTTTCCAACCATTATTCCAAAATCCAAAATTATACTGCTTTCCAGGCAATGGCTTCTTGTCTTTGCTCGCCCAATCCTTCAATACCAAGTTCTACAACGTCACCTGGTTTCAGATAAAACGGAGGTTTCATTCCTAAACCGACGCCGGCTGGTGTTCCTGTTGAAATAACATCACCGGGAAGCAAAGTCATAAACTGGCTCAGGTAACTTACCAGAAAGGGTACATGGAAAATCATATCGGACGTTGTACTGTCCTGAATTTTCTTACCATTTAACGACAACCACAGATTAAGATCATTAGCATTTGGCACTTCCGAAGCCGGAACAAAATATGGTCCTATTGGAGCAAAAGTGTCATTACTTTTTCCTTTCACCCATTGTCCGCCGCGTTCCAATTGAAATTCACGTTCAGAATAATCATTGTGAACCGCGTAACCTGCTACATAACTCAAAGCGTCTGCTTCTTCAACATAACTTGTTTTTTTACCGATTATCACGGCAAGCTCAACTTCCCAATCTGTTTTCTGAGAATTACGTGGAATGATAACCTGATCATTTGGTCCAACCAAAGCAGAGGTCGATTTAAAAAATACTATCGGCTCTTTTGGAAGTTCCGTTGCTCCGGATTCATATGCGTGTTTCGCATAATTCATCCCGATACAAACTATTTTAGATGGCCGTGCGATACAAGAACCAAAGCGAAAACCCTTTTCAACACGCGGCGACGACGCTGAATTTAAAGTCAGCCAATCTGCGAGACGGTTCAATCCATCGGTTGCAAAAAATTTCTCATTATAATCTTCACCAAAAGCAGAAACATCCAGCAACTCGCCATTTGTTAATTCTACACCAGGTTTTTCTTGTTCGTATGCGCCAAAGCGGAAAAGTTTCATATTAGCTTGGTTTGTTGTTACACAGAGAAAAAGGGAGTTTAAAAGGAGGGCCACAGAGTTTATTTAATATGGTTTGCAAAAACTCTGTGGACCTCCTTTTTACTCTGTGGCTCTCTGTGTAACCTATAAATAATTAGTTATTTAGTTTTTCGAATCCTCCGTCGATCAGGTAATCGCAGCCGGTGATGAATGATGCTTCGTCTGAGCAGAGGTATAATGCCAATGCTCCGATTTCGGCTGGTTTTGCCATACGCCCGATTGGCTGGGTTTTTGACAATTTTTCAAACATTTCAGCTTCCTGTCCCGGATAGTTTTTTGAAATAAAACCGTCCACAAAAGGTGTATGAACACGGGCCGGAGAAACGCTGTTACAACGAATTCCATCAGCCAGATAGTCACGGGCAACGGATAAAGTCATGGAAAAAACTGCTCCCTTCGCCGTAGAATAAGCAAATCGATCAGGGATACCGACTGTCGCTGCAATCGATGCCATGTTCAAAATCACTCCGCCACCCGCTTTTTTCAAATGGGGAATTGTTGCGAAAAGGCAGTTGTAAACTCCTTTCACGTTCACATTGATCACGCGGTCAAAGTCAGTTTCAGCGGTATTATCTGCTTTACCGACATGCGCTATTCCGGCGTTATTTACCAGAATATTGATCGTTGCTTTTTCTGCAATGCCGTCGATAACGTTTATTACATCAGCTTGTTTTGAAATGTCAATGGCGTGTGCTTCTGCACTTCCGCCTTCACTTTTAATATCCGCTACAACCTGATTGGCCAGATCAATATTTAGTTCAAGAATGTGGACATGTGCGCCCTGTTTTGCAAAGGTTTTGGATATCGCTAACCCAATCCCGCTTGCGCCGCCGGTAACCAATGCTACTTTACCTGTTAAATCAAACATGTATTTTACAATTTAATATAATATCAAGAGTCTGTTTGGAAAAGACTTTTGATGAAAAACTTTACTCGAATCGAACTCTGACTGCGGGATAAATCCCGGGATGTTGGTTGATGAATATAGCCCCAGGATGAATCCTGGGGTAAATTTTTTATTCCTATTTAGAACTTCCTGTTTATAGCGAAACCCCTCTTTTCCATGGAATAAAATCATCCTGACCAAGTTGCTGCGCCTTCGTAAGCTCGCCGCTTGCCACCTTGATCACATATTCCAGCAAATGATCTGCATTTTCTTCCAATGACTGAGATCCATCAACAACTGGCCCGCAGTCGAAATCAATTACATCAGGCATGCGGTTTGCTAAAATAGTATTAGTCGCCACCTTCGCAACCGGACAAATTGGATTACCAGTTGGCGTTCCCAATCCTGTTGTAAACAATATAATATTAGCACCCGCAGCGGTTTGTCCAGTTGTCGCTTCCACGTCATTTCCAGGCGTACAAACCAATGCCAGACCCGGAACTGTTGCTCTTTCAGTATAATTCAAAACGTCGGAAATATACGCGTTTCCACCTTTTTTGGCTGCACCGGCAGATTTTATGGCATCTGTGATCAAGCCGTCTTTAATATTTCCAGGCGAAGGATTGAAGGCAAAAGCTGAACCTACTGCTTCGGCTTTTCCTGCATATTCTCGCATTAATTTTTCAAATTTCGCTGCCTTCTCTTCTGTGACACAACGGTTAAGCAATTCCTGCTCAACACCATTAAGTTCAGGAAATTCAGCCAAAAGCGTTTGTCCGCCTAAACCAACGATAATATCGGACAAATGACCCAAAACCGGATTCGCTGAAATTCCTGAAAAACCATCAGAACCTCCGCATTTTAATCCAACATTAAGTTTTGACAACGGAGCGTCTTCACGTTCCTGTTTATTCATTTCCGTTAAACCTAAAAAAGTAGATTTGATAGCACCGGATACTAATGAATATTCCGTTCCTTTCTGATGCTCAAAAGCATAAAACGGTTTGTTAAAATTCGGGTCGCGTTTTTTGATCTCATCTTCCAGCGTCTTCAATTCTGAATTCTGGCATCCAAGACTTAATACGGTAATTCCGGCAACGTTTGGATGAACCGCGTATGCGGCAAAAAGTGCGCAAAGCGTATTGGCATCCGTACGTGTTCCACCGCAGCCACCTTCATGTGTCAGGAATTTTATTCCGTCCACATTCGGGAAAGGACGATTTTTAGTTTGCTGTTCTCTCGTTGGCTCTGAAAAACCACCCAGATTTTGCATTTTCGACATATCACCCGACTGATATGCATTCAGAAATTCAGCAACTTGTCCGCGGTACATATCTGTCTGTGCATAACCAAGTTCACGCTCAAACGCGTCTTTCATGATCAGGACATTTCTGTTTTCACAAAAAACAAGCGGAAGAACGAGCCAGTAATTGTACGTTCCTACACGACCATCCGCACGATGATATCCTTTAAATGTTCGGCCTGCCCAACGACTTACGTCAGGCTGGGTATATGAATATGGTTGACGATTTGCAGTGCTATAATCCTGAGAATCGTGTTTTAAATTAAATGTTGTAATAGGTTCACCACGTTTAATCGGCTGCTTGGCACGACCCACCAAAACGCCGTACATGATAATAGCACCGCCGGTTTCTATATCTTCTGTAACAAATTTATGTTTTGAGGAAACGCCGTACGGCAGCTGATAACTGACCCCGTTCCATTCTGCTTCTGAACCGGTTGGCAAATCCCTCAACGCTACAATAACATTATCGGAAGGGTGAATTTTTAAAAGATTGGATGCCATAGTACTCTCAAGAGAAAATATGTATTAATAAAGTTCATGATGGTGAATTTGAAATAACCGTTGTGTTGAAGAATATTTCAGACTGCAACTATACAGACGAATTAATCAGCTTTTACCCGGTTTACCAAAAGCAGCGATCATTATTATATACTGCAAATGGGCCCGAATAGTACATTGGTTACTCAAAATAAAAATACCAATATTTTCTATTGAATTTTTATACAAATGAATAGAAATATTAAAAGGTCATGTTTCACTATTATAGCATATATTTCAATAATTTTGGCATAAAGTTGATGATAACTTCATAAATCCTGACATTATAACTGTGAAACCGCAATTACTGAAAGTACCCAAAGGTTTGCAGCAATCTTTCAGCATCAGGAGAGATGTTGTTTTATACTTCTACAATCGCTGGCATTATCATCCGGAAATGGAACTTGTCCATATTGAACAAGGATCAGGAACCCAGTTTGTGGGCGATAATATCCAGCATTTTCAAAGTGGGGATCTGCTTTTAATTGGATCCAATTTGCCGCATTACTGGCGCTGTGATGAGAAATATTTCCGGGGAGATTCCAGGTTATATGCCCAGGCAACGGTTTTACATTTTTCTGCTGAGTTGTTTGGTGAAGTTTTCAGAAACTTGCCGGAGAATAAATCCATCAATGAATTGTTAGATAAAGCAAAATTCGGGATGAAATTGTCCGGGCCTGAAAATCATTCTGTAAAATCGTTATTACAAAACCTGCTTGATCAGAAAGATGGAAATCCTGTAATTTCCCTGCTTCAAATATTGGAAACGCTGGCACAAAGCAAGGATATCAAATTGCTTTCAAACAGTCATTATCAGGAAGAATATGATCAGTATGATACCGACAGGATTAATCAGATCTATAAATATTCGCTTGACAATTTTCAGCGAAAAATCACAATTGAAGAAATTGCAGAAGTTGCCAGTATCAGTCCGCATTCCTTTTGCAGGTATTTTAAAAGTCGCAGCAGAAAAACTTATTCGCAGTTTTTACTTGAACTACGTATTGGTCATGCCTGTAAATTATTGATTGACGGGAAACTGAGTGTCGCGCAGATTTGCTACGAAAGTGGTTTTAATAATTTTGCCAATTTTAACAAATACTTCAAAATCCATACGGGGAAAAGTCCGTTGCAGTATCAAAAGGGGTATCGGGAGAGTTCGGTGCTTTTGTGAATCATTTTGATTAATCAATTTTTTCGAAGCTTGATAGTTTTGTTGACCCGTCCGACGGTAGAAAAAACCATCGGACGAGGTCGCCCGTTCGCAAAATCCGGATTGAGCCCAATGCCAAAAATTTTAGACCTTTTAAAAGTCTAGTTCGGGCAACCCGTCGGACGGCTTTTTCCGCCGTCCGACGGGTATTAAAACTATCAAAAAGCCATAAAACTCATCCTGAAAACACATAAACCTGACCACCAAACATATCACCCCCAAACCTCCCTTTTAAATATAATATCTACCTTGTGCCCAAAAGCCAAACGCCAACGCCCAACAGCTAAAACCAACCTATGAAAGTCAACCTAATCAACATATTTGAAAAGTCAGTTCAGGAAGCCGAGATTACTATTCAAAACAAAATCATTTCCAAAATCCATATAATAGGAAAAGAAAATCCAACCCTGCCCTATATTTTACCCGGCTTTGTAGATGCGCACGTGCATGTTGAAAGCTCAATGTTAACACCTTCCCAGTTCGCAAAACTTTCAGTAGTGCACGGAACAGTGGCAACCGTTTCAGATCCGCACGAAATCGCCAATGTGATGGGTGTTGCTGGTGTGGAATATATGATTGAAGATGGAAAACGGGTTCCATTCAAGTTTTGTTTTGGTGCCCCGTCTTGTGTTCCGGCTACAATTTTTGAAACCGCAGGCGCTGTTGTTGATGCGGATGATGTCAAAAAATTACTATTGAATGACGACATAGGTTACTTGGCAGAAGTGATGAATTTCCCGGGTGTTTTAAATGGCGATCCGGATATGATAGCCAAAATTAATTGGGCAAAACATTTCAATAAACCCATTGACGGACATGCTCCAGGACTTCGTGGCGAAGCTGCAAAAAAATATGCTGAAGCCGGGATAACCACAGATCATGAATGTTTCACCTATGATGAAGCAAAAGAGAAAATCAGCTACGGCGTTAAAATTCTTATCCGCGAAGGAAGCGCAGCCAGGAATTTTGATGCGTTGATACCATTACTTGCCGAGTTTCCCGAAAGGATTATGTTTTGTTCGGATGATAAACACCCCGACAATCTGGTCGAAGGACATATTAATGTGTTGGTAAAACGTGCTTTGGCACTTGGCCACGATATCTGGAATATCCTTTTGGCAGCTTGTATCAACCCTGTCCTGCATTATAATTTACCGGTTGGACTGCTTCGCATAGAGGATGCGGCGGATTTTATCGTCATTGATAATATGACTGATTTTACGATCCTTCAAACTTATCTGGATGGAGAACTGGTTGCAGAAAACGGAAAATCATTGCTTCCTGATTTGCGAAGTAGTCATATTAATCAATTCAACTGCACAGCAAAAGAAGCAGCTGATTTCGCCGTTCGGATCTCTTCTGTGAAAGGTGATAAAATCCGGGTGATCGAGGCACTGGAAGGACAATTGATAACACAGTCGTTGATAGAAAATTTTAAAACTGATGGCGAATTTATTCTATCAGATACTGACCTGGATATCTTAAAAATCGCAGTAGTTAATCGCTACCAAAACACAGCGCCAGCCGTTGCATTCATAAAGAATTTTGGAATTAAAGAAGGAGCCATAGCCTCAACCGTTGCACATGATTCTCATAACATCATTGTGGTAGGTTGTGATGATCATAGTATTTGTGAGGCAGTCAATTTATTGGTTGAAGCAAAAGGCGGCGTTTCGGCGGTTGGCCTGGGAGAAAACCATATGCTGGCTTTACCGATCGCAGGGTTGATGTCAGATGTGAATGGTTACGAAGTAGCAGATTCTTATACCAAACTGGACCAATTTGTAAAAACAAAGTTGAAATCAACATTGAAGTCACCGTATATGACTTTATCTTTTATGGCTTTATTAGTAATTCCTTATATTAAACTAAGTGACCGCGGACTTTTCGACGGTGAAAAGTTCGAATTTGTACCTTTATCTATACAATAGGTTACTAATTGGGGTATTATTGCAGAATTAACCTATCGGATGTAATTTTTTCTGGAAAATATTTTTTTTATACGTTTTTTTATAAATATATTTACAAGTGTAAAAATGACCCTTATTAAAATTTATTCCTAACCCCAATTAAATTCCTAACCTTACAATGGCTCACTTACGCTACAAACAAGAAGAAGAACTTTGTTTTTGGGATCAGTTCAGAAAAGGAGACGAGAACGCTTATGCCTGTCTTTATCGGTCATATGTTCACATCCTTTATCAATACTGTTCACAGTTTACGATTGATAAGCCACTGATTAAAGATTGCATTCACGATTTATTTGTGGAACTATGGAAAAACCGGACAACATTGGGTGACACCACTTCTGTTCGGTTTTATCTTATGGCATCTATCAAAAGAAAATTGGTGCGCCATTTGAACGCTCAGCAAAAACACACGAGCAATGAAGATATCCCGGTAGAATACTGGCATATCCATACGCCGTCTCATGAAAACCACATGATTTCTGAGGAAGAATTTGATTCTACCAACCAGCATTTGAATGTGGCGATCAACGGACTTCCACGCCGTCAGCGTGAGGCCATATTTCTGAAATTTTATATGAACCTGAATAACCATGAAATTGCTGATCTGATGAAAATCAATATTCAGTCTGTTTACAACCTGGTTTTTGGTGCATTGGGAAATTTGAAAAAACAAATGACATTGGATCGTCTTACTTTCTGATTAGAAAAAATTTATATATATTGAAAAAAGCGTAGCATCTGTTACGCTTTTTTCATTTTTAAGCCTGCTAGAAAAATCAGGAAATAGATTTTTAATATATTACCAAATCGTCTTTCCCATTATTGAATGCTTCACTGACAAGATTTGTTATCTTCATAGAACAACAAACTGAAAAACCTGGATCTTAAATTATGATATCACCGATTGCCACACCGCTTGCAGAAAGATTAAGACCACGCATACTGGATGATTATATCGGACAAGAAAAATTACTGGGCAAAAACGGATCTCTGCGCAGAGCTATCTTACAGAATACAATTCCTTCGATGATTTTATGGGGGCCTCCCGGAGTTGGTAAAACAACGCTGGCACTGATGCTGGCAGATGCCACGAAAAGGCAATTTTATAATCTTAGTGCCATTAATTCGGGTGTCAAGGAATTGAGAGAAGTTTTAGCCAGACCGTCAGGTTTGTTCCCTCCTATTCTTTTCATTGATGAAATCCATCGGTATAATAAAAATCAACAGGACGCCTTACTCGGTGCGGTTGAAAAAGGCCAGGTAACCCTTATTGGTGCAACGACTGAAAATCCTTCTTTTGAAATCAATTCAGCTTTACTTTCCCGTTGTCAGGTTTATATTCTGGAAGCTTTTGGAGAAGATGAGCTGAAAGCTTTGATCCATCGTGCTTTAACAAAAGATGAATGGCTGAAACAAAAAAAAATCACTTTTACTTCTTATGATGCCTTACTTAGACTTTCTGGCGGCGATGGCAGAAAACTGCTTAACCTGCTGGAACTTGTCGTGCTGGGAAAAGGTGATGTGAATGAAATGGAAATTACCGATGAATGGGTGACGGAAGTAGCCCAGCAAAATATAGCGCGTTACGATAAATCGGGCGAACAACATTATGATATTATTTCCGCATTTATAAAATCCTTGCGCGGAAGTGACCCGAATGGTGCCGTTTATTGGATGGCCCGGATGATCGTCGCTGGCGAAGATCCCTCTTTTATAGCCAGAAGAATGCTGATTATGGCTTCGGAAGATATCGGAAATGCAAATCCTACGGCTATGATTATGGCAAATGCCTGTATGCAGGCTGTTAACGTAATTGGGCACCCGGAGTGTAGAATTATTTTATCACAAGTCGCCATATATCTCGCTACTTCGCCGAAGAGTAATGCCAGTTATCTGGCTATTGCGGATGCCATTGAAGCTGCCAAAAATACTGCACATCTGCCCGTTCCATTACATTTGCGTAATGCCCCGACCAAACTTATGAAACAAATAGGTTACGGAAAAGAATACAAATATTCTCACGATTTCCCTGGAAATTTTGCAAAACAGAATTTTTTACCGGATGATCTGAAAGGGAAGAAATTTTTCGAGCCGGGTCATAATGCCCGGGAGGAGGAAATTCGCCGGAAGTTGCAACAATGGTGGCCCGACTGGTATGAGTATTAAATTAATTATGGATGGTAAGGTTCAATGATCAAAACCTAAGATCTGGAATCCCGCTCTTTAACTAACTTTTCAGCCAACCTAATCAGATACTGATGATTACTAGCTTCCTGCCCTGACTCCGATTTCAAAATTTCGGTAATCTGTTCAGTATTCAGATCATCCACAAGTTCTACCAGATTATCATATGTCAAAATCTGATGTGGAGGTAAAGTATCTGATTTGGATATCTTAATATCCCTGGCTTTAACTGGCTTATTTACAATCCGTTCTACTTTGATATCATCAGCTTTATTAGTTTCTGACAGTTTATCCGCAGCAACAGTTTTTGGAAAGACCTCTTCCAGGCTTTTTACATCGGCATCAGTTTGTTTCCAAATATTTTTGAGTGCTTTGGCGAGCTTTTTCATATTCTCTTTGGTTTCCATTTCCCGGAGGGACTCTTCCAGCTTCTTTTCACCAAAATAACTATTTCTAAGTTCAGATAGAAACAGTTCCTGATATTTAATTTTCTTTAAGTTCTTGTCCATAAAGTACATGACAAAATGTGCAATACAATAAATTCTACAATTCTACAAAAAATTACTATTCCATAACAGAAGTTGGACGTTTAAATTATCCACTTCTATTGACGAAGAATAATACAAAAAGTCATTAATTATTAATTTTATTTTCAATGGGCTACTTATACGAGGGCAATTATGTCCACAGATCCTAATATTCTGCTAATGAAAAAAGCAAACTTGGGACGGAAATAAAACTTTAAAAAAATACCAGTGAAAAACGCTGTACATTTATCAAATCACCCCCTTCAGAATATATCTTTATTACTTAGGAACAATATTGGTATAGTATAAATTACTTACGCGTTTTACAATCTTATTTTTAAAGTTTACAGCTATGCCTAACTTTTTTCACCTTGAAGGCCAGAATTTCGCTTTCAATATTGACCGTGTTGATTATTTCATAAGATCTCAGGAAGAACCAAAAGAAGACGGATCAATTAAATATCTGATCACATTTTATTCCAATGAAGTTAAAGTGGGAATATGGGAATATGCTTCTGCTGAATCCAGAGACAGTCAGTTTATGAACCTGGTTACCAAAAAATTCCAATCTTCTGCAATAAAAGATCCTAATGTTTTTAAAGGTCAGGTTACGACTTTTTGATCCTATGTCTGTAACAAAAAGGGAGTGAAGCAGTCTGCTTCACTCCCTTTTTTATATTACGAAAAACCCATTAACGGCTCATCAGGTTCTTGACCTGGTAATAGTTCCGGGTTAATTTCAGGCGCGTCAGGGGTATAAGGAGGCAATTCCGGTTCAGGAACAACAGGTGGCGTTTCAGGACCTCTTTCCCAAGGTGGTGTTTCCTGAGGAACTTCAGGATCCGGATATTCCGGCCTCGGTTCCAATGGCGGTGTTTCCTGTGGACTCAATGGATCAGGATATTGATGTCCCTGACTTACAACAGATGCTTCCTCTGAGGCATCTGCCGGATCATATGTCTTTTTCATGGTATTTCAATTTAAAATGCATTGATGAATTTTAAATTGATATCTAAAATAACCATGCCCTCAAAAGTCTTTGATGATTACAGTTGCCCGGATTTCATCATCAAACTATATTGGAAAATATATTATTCCTCAAATAACATTCACTTACTTCTGCGGTTTTCTGGTTCTGAACAACACATAAATAAGTGAATGCTGATAACTATTTCAATTTATCGCCTGGCAGCCCAGAAAATCGCATTTTTGAAAAGGGTTGTATACGACTCATTTTGAAACAGATCCGGAGAATGTCCCATAAATATGTAAACATTTTTCGCAGCGGTCTTCGGATTCGTCCATACCACCGGATGATCCCCCATTTTAACATTTGTTGAATCAGGTATATAAGTGGCTTCGTCTACATTTGCAAGAACATGGACATTTGGCCGCGGACTTTTGTCATAAGTATACCACTCTTCCGTTTTAACAACAAAAGAAGCCGGAACCCCTTTCATAACCGGATGTTTCTTGTCTTCAACATTCACTTTACCAGAAGCAAAAGTGGAAATATAATTTTTAAACCTGATTCCACCCATAAATCCGTGAAACCATTCCCACATCGGATATCCGTCAAACTCTCCCAGCAAGGTGGCATGATGGAAGCCTATCCAGCCGCCCTTTCCTTCTTTAATATACCTTTCAAAAGCAGCAGAAGCCGTTGGAGTCCATGCATAGGGTGGAAAATCCAGCTGGATAAACAGCTGATATTGGCTTAAAAATTCATCGTTTATTTTTTCAGTATTCTGGATATAGTCAACGGTGAAATTGTTTTCCTTTGCCAAGTTGTCCAGCCAGACCTTCGCAGCCCTGGAATATGCAATGTGATGACCGCCATTTTCAGCAATTGCTAAAACTTTAAAATCAGCAGTTTTTGACTGCGCAAAAGTGTTCAGGCAAAAAACTGCGGCTAACAAGAAACTGAAACAAATCAGCCGGATCTTAAAAGAAATTTTCATAAAAACCAGCAAGATTTATTTCAGGGATTTATTGATTTCATTCAGCAGATAACCCTTTGGATCAGAATTATATTCCCAGAACATCACCCCCGCCAATTTATTGTCAAGCACATACTTACATTTCTCAGCCACAGATTCCTCATCATCATAACCGATAAAAACTCTGGTCTTTTCATTGTAGAGATAAGGCGCATGCGCGGCGGTATCACGATATTCCTTATAACCTTTTTTGTTAACCAGACTATCCTTGATATAAGTGTACCCGTCGATATATTCTTTGCTAACAGACGTTTCCCCAAGGACAGTTTTAGAATCTTTTCCTAATGTAAACGCACGGCCATAAAACGGAAGGCCAACCACGATTTTACTTGCAGGAACACCCGCGTTCAGGTATGCTTTTACACCATTATCCGTTGAGCGGTTCGCTTTAAAACGATCCGTTGGGTATAATCCCGCATGATGAACGACAGTGTCACCAGAGAAAAGATCGTAGGTCATCAGGTTCACATAATCCAGATATTTCTGCGCTTTGCCCATTTCAGAATTGGGAATAAACTCGGCCCAACCCGCAACAGCAGTGGTTAAAAGCTTTTTTTGTCCGTCTTCTTTTTCAAAAACATCAAGCTCTTTTCTGATCGCTTCAAACATTAATGTGAAATTATGCTTGTCCTCAGGACGATAAACATTCCCTGAATCACCCGGCATCGCAGGATATTCCCAGTCTATATCAACGCCATCCAGTTTATATTTTTTGATAATGTCAACAGAACTTTTAGCAAATTTTGCTCTTGAACTATCTGTGAGCACCGCATCAGAAAACCGCCCACTCCATGACCAGCCACCAATCGAAATCAAAATTTTCAGATCCGGATTTATACTTTTCAACAAATTAAGTTTTCTGAAATTTGTTGAATCTGTTTTCTCATTGGTAAGAAACGCCTTGCCGTTCTCAATATTTACAAAAGCGTAATTGATGTGTGTCAGTTTTTTAACATCAATTTTGTCGGTATCAACAAGGCCATGAAAACCGCCTACGTATCCGATTACGACAGGTTTTGATTCTTTTACTTCTTCTTTCTTTTTTGAATCACATGACATCGTAGCTGAGCATAAAAATGCTGCAACCAAAGAAAGCAGAGCTTTGGGAAATTTAGAGTTTTTAGAAAAAGACTTCATTTGTAAAGGTTTAGGATATGTGTTAAATAAATTAAGCATTTTTAGTCTTAATGCTACAAAAAGCAGAACCCAAAATAAAGAAAAAACAACGACAATGTCTGCCGTCGTTTTACTTCAAAAATTGTTATTTGTGCAGTTTTTACAATCAATGGTGACCATAATTCTTTTCACCGGCAGTTACATCAAGCGCCAGTAAATTTTGTTTTGGAGGCAGCGGACAAGTCGCGTATGGTGTGAAAGCGCACGGTGGATTGTAGGCTTTGTTGAAGTCAAGTATCACGTAACCATCCGCGTCCGGCTTGTTGGTATATACAAAACGCCCGCCGCCATATGTTTCCTTTTTATTGGTTTTATCACCAAACAGGATAAAAAAGCTTTCGCCTTCACTCAAAGCATCCAGTTTATATTTTTTGCCTTTCATATTGAAAACAAGCACTCCCGGAGATTCCTGCTCACTAAGTCTTCCTGTCACATCCAGTATCGAAATTTTTCTATCTACTGTTGGTTCAAATTTTGCCTTAACTTTCCAATTTTCCGAGATTGGGAAACTCTCGATTCCTTTAAAATCTTTGAGATACGGACTATCCAGATCTTTTAAGCGGACTGCATATTTTTCTCCGCGCTTAATGACAAACCATCTTAAAGTTTTATGTTTAAGAATGATTTCTTCATCAGAAGGAAAAATTTTAAGCCTTGTAATCAACTGATCATTCGCATAAATCTCCGCCTCGGGTTTGGCAACCAAAGTTACCTGTCCATTTTCCAGAATGAATTCCCCCAAATTTGCAGGACTACGATCCGCTGGAAAGATAAATTTATTAGTACCCCCACTACCAAAAGAATTTCTGCCATCTTCCAGCCAGAAAAGACCAGCGAGATTTAGATAGCCCTGCTCGGATTTAAGCTCTGTGATTCTTTCCTTCCTCCACGCCTTTATTTCATTTTCATAACCAGAATCGATCATAAAACCAGACAAACAAGAGCTAAGAATAAGTATTGCCAGGACTTTGGAAATTTGAAACCTTACTTTATATATCATAAAATCAGTAGTATTATTTTCAAATATAAGCACATAAAAATTTGAAAATGAGCAATAAAAAGGATTTTTATTTTTGGATCATATACAATAGTATATAAATTAGATAGACTTTATATTTTATTTAAAATAAGTGTGTATTTTTGGCAAATAGATAACCGGATTTTTAATAATTATGCTGTCAAAAGATCTCATCGATGCATATAAAAGTGAAGAACTCGCTACCGAGGCGTTTAAAGAATACCGATTGAGAAAAGGTGTTGTGTGTAAAAAATGTGGTTGCACAGACCATTACTGGCTATCTTCCAAACATCAGTTCCAGTGCAAAAAATGCCGGTTTCGTACCACATTACAGAGTGGCACTTTGCTGGAGGGCAGCAAATTGCCGGTTTCTTATTTTTTCATTGCTTTACATTTACTGATCAAAAAAGGGAATGATCTGAAAGTTGAAGAATTTCAGCAGCAAACAGGTCACAAATACAGCGAACCGTTATATGATTTCCTGAAAAAAATAAAAATTTACCTCAAGACAAATGATCAAAATTCAATCCTGATCGATTTTTTAGAGGTGGTAAATGAGAATTTTATTTTACAAAAGGCGGATTAAGGGCTCGATCATTTCGCTGTTTCCTGAATCACTTTTCGTTCCTTCATGTCGTATTTCTGACCTTGTTTCAAAAAGAAAAATGGCCCCTGATAATTAGTTTCCGGTCCGTTACCATCTGAGAATTTTCTTTCTTTTGGGGTCACAATGGTATTGTAGTCGTAAACTGCAACATAGGATCTCCCGACAACTTCAAAGATGTCTTTTTGCACCACAATAGCTGTTGCTTCGTCCAGACCAATACCAATAATTTCCGGTGACTGACGAATAAATTCTATTAAATCAAACTGTCGGTTTCTCCGTAACAGATGTTGGTCAATCGCTGAATTCTTCAAAAATCCTAAGCCCTGCGTATGATCACCAACAAGAATATGCGCGCCTTTTGTATCACCTCTCCAAAGAAATGATCCCTGAATACTGGCTCCGGCAGAAGTTCCCGAAATAACACCACCCCGTTCCAAAACTTCCTGAAACGCCTTGTGCGTCAGGGTATTCAGATACGAATCTGCGATTCTCCATTGCCTGCCTCCAACAAAATAAATTCCGGTTGCTGCCTTAATAGGCGCAACAAATTTTTCACTGTTTGCTTCGGTTAAACTATTGGTATGCAACAAAGTAACGTTTTTAATCCCTGTCTCCTTTTTTACCAGCTCAATGGCATCAGTTTTATAAAAACCTGAATCTCCGGCGGCGGCAGTAATCACCACAATTCTTGCTTTATCCTTCCCGCCAGCCAGTTCTATAAATTTATTCCAGATCTCCGGCGTTGCTCCGCCTCCACCTATGATGATCAGAGAACCTTTTTCCGGGCCGTGTCTTGTGGGTGTTTCTTTAACCGTTATCGGTGTCTGGGAAAATGACTTTACCGAAAGAGAAACCAGTAAACCAAATAAGTATATGTATGTTTTCATCATTATTGAATTACAAAATTAATTCTATCAATAAAAAGAAGAATTCGAATGGATTTCATTGTTCTGTGCGTAGATAAAAAATGTATTTCGAAGTTCTGTCCTTCTAAAAATACACATTTCATTGCTGTTTAAGCATCTCAGTTATTCCTTCTGTTTTATATCATATTATTTCCTCATTTACTGAAAGGTATCATTGAAAATATTCGATTTCGCTAATATGCCACAACTATTTATTTCCAATAGAAATCCCAAAAGTAATCCTTGAATCATTTCGCTTACGTGTTGCTTCTACCACACTTTCGTAGGAATTTTCAAAACTGGTTCGAAGTGCTACCCATTTATTGACTGGAAATTCAAGAGAAATTACCGTATTCCATCTTAAATTAGAAAAATCGGTGATAGCAGGTTGTATAAAAGTGATGTGATTAATCCTGAAACGGTCTTTTGCAAATGAGTGTTTACCTTTCATTCTAAAAGAATTTCGTTGAATACCAATGGTTGGCAATTCCCTGAAATTGGTCGATTCGTGAACGATGGCATTTGTCAATACCAATCTGTTTTTACTGGAATTCAGGACGCGATAACCAATTCCTGCACCAGCCAATACCCGAAGTGTAATTCCACGTAAGTTGCTCGTTTCCATATTACCCAAAGCAAAAACATATGTTTTTCTTTTCTTGAAAACATCAACAAACAAATCCACGTAAGAATCTCTTTCCGCGAGGATACCGTTTTGCTTACCATAAGTAAAACGCGGATTTGATGCGATTGAAATGACCGGACCGGTTGCAACGATTTCTGCTCGTAAAACCATCAACGTCCGGTTTACATTGCCGCGGGTGAAATTTCCGTCACCGATAAACCGATATGTTAATGTATCCAGTTTTAAATAATCAGGTTTTTTTAAGGAATCAGGTAAAGTAATTTTTACTGAATCTGATGTCGAAACGCTATCCCGGGCTGCCTGTTGAGCAAAAGAACAGTTATTAAAAAGTAAGAAGAAACAAAGTACTAAACCAAAAAAGAGACTGGAAATTATTTTTTTCATAAAGCCATTTTAACTGAACACAATCTCCAAAAGTGCCAAAAAATTATTCCCTGACAAGTATAGATGATAAAATATTTAATAGATTGTGTCGTATTGAATTTATAATATGCGTTCAATTACAGTTAGAAATATGAGCATATTTCTGTAAAATAAAGTTATTTTCACCTTCCGAAATTAATTTTTCGGATCCATTTAATCCCAAGAATTCAGAAGAGAATGCTGAAAAAACCAGGCATAAGCGAACGGATCACTGCGTTAAAATTTCATAAAAATGACTATGTTTTTGAAGACTTCAACGTTTCGGAGCTGAATCATAATTTCATATTAAAGTTTAGTTCGTCCCTCACTGAAACCAGCAGACGAGGTTTTTTTGATATTCAACCCAAAGTTATTGAGGTTAATTTTGCCACATTTCAGATCGTATCAGGTGTTTCAGACCAACTGATCGTTACAGTCAAACAAACCGAAAAATCACTTCAGCTTTCCTGTCCATGCAGCGCAGAAAAAAAGGCTCCGTGTGAACATCAGGTCCAGGTTTTGTATAACTTAATGGAACGCAGAGACTTACGGATATTTTTTGATAGTAACCTGAGATACAATCAGATAAAACTCGTTGCAAAAGATTATGGACTGGAAAATGAGATCAATCCGGATGAATTTTTCCTGCTTGAATATGCGAACAAAACCGTTGATATCAAACCAAAATTAAAACACCTTTTTGCTGTCAACGATACCACGAAGTCCTATTTAAAAGAAAATCTAATACCAAAACAAACCCCGGTTTTACCAAAAAAAGCGAATCAAAAAGACACATCAAAAAAGATAATCGTTTTCGGTCAGCATAAATACTATGATCATTTTTACGTAGAACTTTTTGAAGCACTAACGACAAAGGAAGGGAAATTAAAAAACCCTTTGACTTCAATTAACCCCCTTGATCTGATATGGAAGCTGGAAAGTCCGGAAGAATTGAAATTTTATACAGGCGTTTCAAAATTTCAAAATCAGTACCGTTCCGGTAAATCGGATTCGGATATGGACGGGCTGAAATCGCTTGTGAAAAATCCTCTCAAACTGGATGTTTTTTACCACGATACAAAAGCCTCTGAAAGTATATCTGCGGCTTCACTGATACCGGTTAAAATCAGGACATTGCCGGTTGACCTAAGTTTATTGGTTGATGTAAAAGATAAATTCCATGAAGTTTCAGGACAGCTTATTGTGGACGGCCGACCGTTTGCATTAGAAATTTTGAAAATCAGATACAATTATTTCGTTATGATTAATGACACCATGCATCTGGTAGACAATCCTGACGTGCTTCGTGTCATTGATTTTTTCAAGCAAAACAATAACAAAATACTGGTGCACGAAAGCAAGTTTGATGATTTTCAAAATACTATTCTTTCAAAAGTCGAGGATAAAATCCGCGTTACATATGCATATCTGAAAACCGCAACGCAGACGCAACTCAAAGAAAATGGTTTTGAAAGAGAAAATCAGCAACTGATCTATTTGTCGGATCTGGAAAATTATGTTTTGATCACACCCGTGATGCGTTACGGGAATATCGAAATTCCGGTGCTTTCTAAAAAGCAAATTTATTCTACGGACAGCAAAGGAAAACCATTCACCGTAGAGCGGGACGATGCGCTGGAAGTTCAATTTACTTCAACATTGCTACGACAACATCCTGATTTTTACGACCAGCTCGGTAGTGATCATTTTTATCTGAGCAAAGAACGGTTTCTGGATGAGGGCTGGTTTCTGGATGCTTTTGAGGAGTGGACGAATCAAAACATCAAAGTGCTTGGATTTAGCGAACTGTCAAATAATAAGTTGAATCAAAATAAAGCGACTGTTTCACTTTCAATTAACAGTGGTACGGATTGGTTTAATACCAGTATTCAGGTGAAGTTTGGAAAAGAAATTGCCACGCTTAAACATCTTCATAAATCCATCCGCAACAAAAGCAAATTTGTAGAACTTGGTGACGGTACGCTTGGAATTCTGCCTAACGATTGGATTGAAAAATTTGCTAAATATTTCGAAGCCGGTGAAATTGCCGGTGAATTTATTCGTACTCCAAAAATAAATTTCACCAGTATTCTGGAATTGTATGAAGATGAGGTATTAAGTCAGCCGGTGAAAAATGAACTGCTGCTATATACTTCCAAATTCTCTGATTTTGAATCAATTAAGCCGGTTGAAATACCTAAAGAACTAAAAACTTCCCTTCGTGAATATCAGAAAGATGGCCTGAACTGGCTGAATTTCCTGGATGAATTTGGATTTGGCGGCTGCCTGGCTGATGATATGGGATTGGGGAAAACGGTTCAGATCATCGCATTTATTCTATCTCAAAGAAATAAAGGGCATCATAATACGAACCTGATTGTTGTACCTACTTCCCTGATTTTTAACTGGCAGGCAGAAGTTGAGAAATTTGCTCCGTCAATAAAAATCCATACGGTATATGGTTCTAATCGTGTCAAAGATCATGAGAATTTTGATGATTATGAGATCATTCTGACATCGTATGGTACGCTGCTTTCTGATATTAAATTTTTGAAAGAATATCGTTTTAATTACATTTTTCTTGATGAATCCCAGGCTATTAAAAATCCGGAATCACAACGTTATAAAGCATCCCGTTTGCTTCAATCGAGAAACAAGATTGTACTGACCGGTACGCCGATTGAGAATAATACTTATGATTTATACGGACAGCTTTCTTTCGCATGTCCAGGATTACTGGGCAGTAAAATTCAATTCAAAAATCATTACGCCATTCCAATTGACCGTTTTGAAGACAGTAAACGTGCCAGGGAATTACAGAAAAAAGTCAATCCGTTTATTCTCCGAAGAACCAAACAGCAGGTTGCGACAGAACTCCCTGAAAAAACGGAAATGGTTATTTATTGTGAAATGGGTGCTGAACAGCGGAAGGTTTATGATTCTTATTCCGACGAATTCAGACACTTTCTGCTTACGCATAAGGAAAGAGATTTACCAAGGGAAAGTTTAAATATTCTTGCAGGTTTAACAAAACTCCGCCAAATCTGTGATTCACCAGCGCTGATTAATGATGAAGAATATTATGGTGATGCTTCCGCCAAAATTGAAGTTTTGATCGAACAAATCGAAAGCAAAGCACCTCAGCATAAAATCCTGGTTTTTTCACAATTTGTAAAAATGCTGGATTTGATAAAAAAAGAGTTGGTTAGTAGAAATATTTCCTTCGAATACTTAACAGGAAAAACCAGAAACCGGTCGGAAAAGGTAGAATCTTTTCAGAATAATGATGGTGTCCGGGTATTCTTGATCAGTTTAAAAGCGGGTGGTGTCGGGTTGAATTTGACAGAGGCAGACTATGTTTATCTGGTTGATCCCTGGTGGAATCCGGCGGTCGAAAATCAAGCAATTGACAGAAGTTACAGGATCGGACAAAAGAAAAATGTGGTTGCTGTTCGATTGATTTGTCCGGATACGATTGAAGAAAAAATCATGAAAATGCAGGATTCAAAAAGGGATCTGGCTAATGATCTGGTTAAAACAGATGTATCAATTTTGAAATCGTTGTCAAAAAGTGATTTATTGGAATTATTATAGATTTGTCGAATGTTTGTGAAGTGAAATATTACGGTGCTCCGCACCTTTTGGAAGGGAGCTGGCGGGCTATTTCTTTCTACAAATATTCAGGTGCGCTGCACCGTTTTCGATTTAGAAATTTGATACAGAGAATGAAATTTTTCAGCCAACCGAAATGAACAATCCGGAATAAAGGTGCAACGCACCGAAATAATTACAGTAAACCAAAAATGCCAATCCGGATCAAAGGTGCAGCGCAACGAAATATTTGTAGAAAACCGAAATGCACAATCCAGAATAAAGGTGCAGCGCACCGAAATAATTGCAGCAATCCAAATGCAAAATCCGGATCAAAAAAAGTCAAGCATCAAAATGAAAAAACCTGTTCAAACGGATCATATAAATCCATCTGAACAGGTCTTCCTCCTTCTACAAATCCATTAATCATACTCCACAAACGAATCATCGACATAACACCACATCCATTTTTCACCAGGCTCCGATGAAATAATGACCGGGTGTTCAGTTGCATGAAAATGTTTTGTCATATGCTGTGATGGCGAATCGTCACAACATAAAGTTACTCCACAGGTTTGGCAGGTACGTAAATGAACCCATCTGCCTCCGGTATTTACACATTCTTCACATTCCCGTTTTTTTGCCGTTTTAATTTCAGTGATCGCACTGATGTGGCTACATATTTGATCTGCCATTTATATTTCGCTTAAATATTGATGAACCATATTAATTGACATCGAACCTTCACCAACCGCAGAAGTCACCCTGTTCATTGCACCGGCACGTACATCACCTGCGGCAAAAATCCCTGGCGAACTCGTTTCCAGTAAATATGGGTCTCTATCTACTTTCCAAACCCGCTTGAAATCTTTGTAATTATTCATTTCACGACCGGTTTCGATAAAACCTTTGCTGTTTTTAATGATTTCCAAACCAACCCAATCTGTGTAAGGTTTAGCTCCGATAAAAATAAATAATGCATCAGCCGCTACGGAACGCTGTTCATTAGTATTCAAATCTACCAGCTTCAGGCCTTGCAAATGATTTTCTCCGCAAGCTTCCAGAATTTCAGTACAACCCAAAATAGTTATATTTTCAGTTGTTGAAATCTGGTCAATTAAATACTGTGACATGGAAGAACTCAGGTCTGTTCTTCTCACAATCACATAAACATGATTTGCGAATTTGGAAAGGTACATAGCCGCCTGGCCGGCAGAATTTCCTCCTCCTAAAATATAGACTTCCTTATTTCCGCAAGATGTAGCTTCTGTATTTGCCGCACCATAGTAAACACCTTTCCCGGTAAATTCTTCAATTCCCTGCGTTTCCAATTTGCGATAATCTACACCCGTAGTAATCACAACCGCTTTTGCTGTGATTTCGGTACCATCTTCCAACACAATCGTTTTATACTTATCCTTCACTTTTATTTCCTTAACCGACTGCGGAGAGAGAATTTCAGTTCCAAACCTCGCGGCCTGGGTTACCGCTCTTCGTGTTAAATCTGCACCACTCAGTCCGGATGGAAAACCAAGATAATTCTCAATTCTTGAACTCGTTCCAGCCTGTCCGCCCGGCGCTTTCCGCTCGATCAAAAGAGTACTCAATCCTTCCGAAGCACCATAAACGGAAGCTGCCAAACCTGCCGGACCAGCACCGATAATGATCACATCATAAATTTGCTGCTTCACCGTGGCATTCAAACCAATTTTTGTTGCAATATCCAGAACCGCCGGATTTTTCATCAAAGTTCCGTCCTCCAAAATCACCACAGGAAAGTCCGCAGTTTCAAAATGATTGGTGGAACAGATCAATTTCCCTTGTTCACTGGTTTCAATATCCATCCAGGTATAAGGAATCAGATTCCCGTACAGAAAATCTTTAATCTGATGCGATTTTGGAGAGAACTGGTAACCAATAACTTTAATCCCCTTAAAATCAGGACGATAATCAGCCTGCCAGTCGTTTAGTAAATCATCAATGGCAGGATATAATTTTTCTTCCGGCGGATCCCACGGTTTCATCAGATAATAATCCAGTTGAACATCGTTGATCGCTTTAATCGCTGCATCCGTATCAGAATATGCGGTTAGCAAAACACGTTTTGCATCCGGAAATATTTTTTTTGCTTTTTGTAAAAAGTCAACGCCCTGCATTTCAGGCATTCTTTGATCAGAAATAAAAATCGCTACTTCTTCACCTTTATTTTGAAGATCCATCAAACTTTCCAGCGCCTCTTTGACGGAATCAGTACTCAGGACACGATAGGTATCGCGGTACTTCGATTTTAGGTCGCGGGTGATGGCCCTTAAAACCTGCGCATCATCATCAATTGAAAAAATAATTGGCAACCCCATATGATTTTGTTTACTTGGTTAAGTTATTTTGCATTAATTGGAAAGCAAACGATAAACTCGGTTCTCCCCGGTTCAGACGTTACGCTTATAGTACCCTTATGTTGCTTTACGATTCTGGTCACAACATCCAATCCTAATCCGGTACCCTGCCCAATTTTCTTTGTAGTAAAAAACGGATCAAAAATTTTGTTCTTGATATCTTCGGAAATTCCTGGTCCATTGTCAATTACTGACACACAAACATATTCCCTGTCCTGTCTTGTTTTTAATGTCAATTGCGGATTTTCTGTATTTTCCAAAGCATCCGTTGCATTGTCAATCAGGTTTGTCCAAACCTGATTCAATTCACCGATCATGGCTTTTACAGGCGGGAGATTTTCATCAAAATCCTCTATAACCGTTATATTTCCTTTCTTTATTTTATAGTTCAACATCGTCATCGTATTGATAATTCCGGTACGGATATCAGCAAATACCTTATCGCCTCCCCCATCCATATGGGTGAAAGTTTTAACCGAATTAACCAGATCAGAAATTCGTTTGGAAGCAATGCCAATTTCAGAAACCATTCTTTCCGTAGTAAAACTGTTATTGATCCAGATTAAAAGCGGAGATAATTTCCCTTCCGGGATATGACTTTTAATTTCTTCGAGGTCATCAATTGATAAGCCAAATTCAACAAAGTTTTCAGCCATGTCGTAGACATTTTTGATACCCGGCTGCTCGTCAAGCCACTCAGTTATTTCATCCTCCCTGTCCGCCCGCTCCATCATAGTCAGCACGGGACGATTTTTATTATCAAGCGCTTTATGGATTTTATCGTTCACCCTGTTAATATCATCCGTATCAAGTCGGATGGAAATTAACTGTTTGAACGCATCAGGAAGACATTGCAAATGTTTTTCAAGCGATACCGAACCTCTCACAATGGCGGCGGCCGGATTGTTCAGCTCATGCGCCAAACCCGCTGAAAGTTTTCCGAGTGCCATCATTTTCTCATTTTGCTGCTCCAATTCCGTAAATTCCCGGATTCTGGAAGCCATTACATGCACAAGCACTTGCGTCAGTTCGTAATAGGTTTGGATCAGCTCACGCATTTTCTCTCTCGGAAGCGACAAAAGTTCCGTTTCTTCTACGCAAACCGCACTTGCAGGCATAATCTTGGCCCTCGAAAAAGGCAGCACCCCGGTAACATTTCCAGCAACAAGATCTGCTATTTTAGATTTATTGTTGTTTTGCAGGCGATAAAGCTCAATCCGCCCTCTCAGAATAATATGCGTATAATTAACCGGTTCATTAATTTTCGCAAAAACATCGCCTTCCTTAAAAATTCGGTGCTCGCTTTCATCTATAAACCATTGCAACTGACAATCAGGAACTTCCTTGAAAATTTCAATCGATTTCAGATCTTCAACGGTAACTTCGTTAGTGGCGACTTCCATGACAATCGTAGTTAGGATTTGGTTTACAGAAATATTATGATCAACTCAAAAACAGGTAACACCAAAAGTGGCAAATCTGTTATCAGATCTCAAAAAATCGATGATATCAGCAAGATATACAATGAATAAGGCCTTACCGTTAAGTAAAGCCAGACTTCTAATCCACGTAAATTTAAAAATTATTTAGTCCACAAACTATCCGTAAAATAATGTTTGCAATCCAGAAAATGTTCAATGAGTTCAAAACCATTATTAGTGGCAAGATTTTCAATTTCAGCGATCGTATATTTCTTAGACAACTCTGTCCATATCAGCTCATTTTGACGGAAGGAATATGTTTTATCGATCCTCGAAATATAAACTTCCTGTTGTTTTAAACTGACCAAATAACTGCGCACTTCACCATTGATCGGGTTGTAATGTGAATAAAAATCAAAAAATTCTTTTTTGAAATTTGCCCCTAATTCCCGGTTCATTCTTTGTAACAAATTCATATTGAATGCTTTGGTAATCCCCTGGCTGTCGTCGTAAGCATTTCTAATGGTTGCAGGATTTTTTTGAAGATCAAAACCAATCAAAATCTTGTCACCGCTTTTCATATGGTTGTTAAATTGCCCCAGAAGCTCACTTGCCTCCTGTTCCTGGTAATTTCCAATATTACTTCCTAAGAAAAGAAATAATCCCGGTTGCTCCATTTCTGTCAATTCTTCAATCACAGAAAAATAGTTACCAACAATGGATTTAATTTTCAACCCGGGCAGATAACCAAGCATATTTGCTTCCAGTTCTTCGATCGCTTTTTGTGAGATATCGATTGGGACGTAAGTAAAATCAACCTGATTTTCGAGAAGTTTTTTTAATAATTGCCGGGTTTTAATACCATCTCCCGCACCGAATTCTACGATGTTAAAAGGCTCATTAAAATCAAGCTTTTTGATAATATCCTGTCCTTGAAGAGATAAAATCTCGAATTCACAGGGCGTGGGATAATATTCAGGCATATTCATGATGTCCTGAAAAATCACACTTCCCAGATCGTCATAGAAATATTTTGATGAAATATTTTTCAAAGGAGCACTTAATCCATCGTCAATATCCTGTTCAAAAATTAAGTCAGGGGTTGTAGTAATGGTTTCCATATTTAAAGTAGGTTGATGTTGCGGCTTTCGGCTATCAGCAATCGGCTTTCAGAACCGGATCAAAAGCCGATTGCTGACTGCCGACAGCTATTTTACCAATCGAATTCCGGTATACTGCCAGCGTTCGTTTGTGTGAAAAAAGTTACGATATGTTTTTCTGCTATGGTCTGGTGATGTGGCCACGGAAGCACCTCTCAACACCATGCAGTTGATCATGAATTTGCCATTATATTCTCCAACTGCGCCTTTTGCTTTGGTAAAATTCGGATAGGCCAGATATGCGCTGTTGGTCCATTCCCAACGTTTCCCCCAGGAAAACTGATCAGCAGCGATCTCCCATTCAAACTCGGTTGGCAAACGCATTTCTTTCCATTGCGCATAAGCCCAGGCTTCGAAAAAACTTACGTGGGAAAGGATCGCTTGGGGGTTCAGTTTCTGCAAACCAGCCATTGTAAAATAAAACCATTCACCATTTATTTTATGCCAGTACATCGGAGAATTAATTTCATTTTCATTTACCCATGACCAGCCTTCATCCAGCCATAAATTAAAGTCCTGATAACCACCTGCTTCGATGAATTCTATGTATTCTTCATTGGTAACCAGCGCTTTGCCGATCTCAAAATCCTGTAAATAAACTTTATGCCGGCCCAGTTCATTATCAAAACTAAAACCTTCACCCTCGTGTCCAATTTCGTAAACGCCTTCTGATATATGCACAAAACCCGACTCCTGGTTAACATCGTCCACCAGATTATGTCCTTGTTTATAAACCGGAAAAGTAGGATTATGACCTAGAATATATTTGATATCCGTTACGAGCAATTCCTGGTGCTGCTGCTCATGGTGAAGGCCTAATTCAATGAGGATAAGTGACTTTTCATTATCCAAAGTTTCAAGCAACTTGTTCATATGCTCATCCACATATTGACGGTATGCGTACACATATGAAACTTTCGGCCGCGTAATATTTCCCCTGTCGGTGCGCAGCACTCGGTCACCTACGTTGTTGTAATAGCTATTAAATAAATAATTGAAAGTTTCGTCAAAAACGCGGTAGTCCGGGATGTGATTTTTCAGAATAAATGTTTCAAAAAACCATGTTGAATGCGCCAGATGCCATTTAGGTGGACTTACAAAAGGAACTGGCTGCGGTACATAATCTTCTGTTTCAAGAGGTTGACAAAGCTGTTCAGTATACTTTCTGACGACATTATATCTTTCCCTAATGTTGGTGGTTTTCATTAGACAAATAAAGTTTTAAATCTGAAATAGTCTGTATATTCAATGATTGTGCCTGACTCCTGCGCATCATCAGCGCATAGGCATTATTAAAACCAATCGGTTTCAGCCAGCTTAATTGATATTGATCTGAGAATTCTTTCTGAACAAAATTGAAAACCTGATCACGGCTGTCAATCATTTCGTCAAGCGTTTTTTTATCAGGTTTAAGGATCACAAGTAAGCCCGTTCCTGTGTATTCCGGGTACATGTCAATCTCATTATTTGTTAATGCATCAAAGCAGATTTTCGTTCCCCCAAGTCCGGTTCTGGTTACAACTTTTAATTTTGTATTTCCTTCGATCAGCATTTTATATATGTTGATAAGGATGTACTGCTCGGCAAATATTTTCGAACCTAATCTCACAGTTTGTCCGTTACCAGAATTTTGAGGTTTTTTGTACAAACCTTTTTCCCGCATAAAGTCCAGGGCAACCTTCTCAGGCAACTGTTTCAGGTAATCAACCCTGTAATTCAATTCCGTCATAATAGAATCGTTTATTACTCCGGACAAAATTTCCAGCGCAGGCTGCAACTCAGGATATTTAGCTAAAACATCCTGCCTGACTAACGGAGCTGCATAATAGGGTGGAAAAATTGATTTATCATCTTTCAAAGTTACCAGATCATATGCTTTCAACCTTCCATCAGTACTGTATCCGCTGATCACATCCAATTGATTTTCAAAAGCTGCTTTATACATGACTGCGTCACTGATCACAACGGTTGGAATATCCAGTTTATACTTTGATTTTAATCCCAGATATCCATCCTCGCGCCCCATGAACTCCGGCGTAAAACCGGCGAGTACTTTAACCTGTGTGCGTGGAATGATGTAAAAGGAAGAACATATCAACAAAATAACCGGAAGAATCACCGACACTTTTCGCATCGTTTTTAACTTTGCTTTTTGAAATAAGGAAAGCAAAAAATCAAGAATAATAGCCAGCAATGCGGATGGAATTGCGCCTGCCAAAATCATGTTGGTATTATTTAGCGCGATACCTCCAAAAATAAATTCACCCAAACCACCGGCAGCAATATAGGCAGCCAATGTTGCAACGCCGACGTTGATAACTGTCGCAGTCCTGATCCCTGCTAAAATAACCGGCATCGCAAGTGGCAATTCAACATTGAATAAAATCTGCCATCTGCTCATGCCCATTCCCCGCGCAGATTCAGTAATTCCCTGATCGACACTGGTAATTCCGGTGTAAGTATTTCTTATAATGGGCAATAAGGCGTAAAGAAAAAGTGCAGCTATGGCTGGAAACGCACCTATTCCCAAAAGTGGGATCATGAAACCCAGTAAGGCAATACTGGGAATTGTCTGCAAAATACCGGCAATACCCAGAACTGCCCAAGCAGCCTTCTTTTTTTCGGAGATCCAGATGCCAAGCGGCAGACCGACTGCAACAGCAATGAGTAATGAGATACAGGTTAATCCGATATGTGTGACGGTTTGAGACAACAATTTATCAGATTGCTGCATCATAAACTGCCAGAGGTTTTGCTGCTCCGTCATCTATTATTTTTCATTTCAAGATAGACAGACTGGATTGTCTGTATGGTAATTTCTTTTACAGCATTACTTTCTTCATCCTTTACAAACAGCTTTTCCTGATTTTGCTGTGACAAGGTTTCCATACCTTCCCATAAACTTTGATTGCTGTTCAGAGAAGTGGTTACAGGATATTCCGCATCCGCAAACTTTTCCCATAAATTCCTGAATTTCAAGGCACTTAATTCCAGCTGTAATCTTTGATGATTGAAAAAACTTCTGGAAAAATCATTTTCCGGGTTAAAAATCAATTCTTCCGGCGTACCCGTTTGTACGATTATACCTTTATCCATCAAACAAATCTGATCCCCCAATTCGAAAGCTTCCTGTACATCGTGTGTTACCAGCACAATGGTTTTACTTATCAATTCTGGCAATTCGCGAAACTCCTTTCGGATACCGGCCCTGGTAATCGGATCTAATGCACCGAACGGTTCATCCATCAACAATACCGGCGGATCTGAAACCAGCGCGCGCGCAATGGCGACTCTTTGCTTTTGCCCGCCGCTTAACTCGTCCGGATATTTATTGGCATATTCAGCAACAGGAAGTTTAAGCTGCTCCAAAAGTGCTTCGGATCTTTTTTTGATTTTTCCTTTATCCCAATTTAAAAGGTTGGGAACAACTGCTATATTTTCTGCAACTGTATAATGTGGAAAAAGGCCATTATTCTGAGATACATAACCAATGCTGCGCCTGAGAATTTCAGGTTCGGAAGAAAATATGTCCTGACCATTTATTGTGATATTCCCGGAAGTTGGTTCAATCAAACGATTTAGCATTTTCAGCGTCGTTGTTTTCCCACATCCGCTGGTGCCAAGAAAGACCATTGTCTGGCCTTTCCTGACTTCAAACGAAATATTTTTTACTGCGTGAATACCGTTAAAATCTTTGCTGATATTTTGGGCAATAATCATCAGGGCTGGTATCAGTTTATCATTTTCTTAAAAATAAATAATTTACTGGTTATCAACAGTAAATTAAATACTATTTATCCAATGTCATGAACAAATTGTTAAGCGATTCGGCGTAGGTTGGATGTGCAAAAACCCCTTCTTTTATTTGATCGTAAGTGATACCGCCAATCATGGCCATTTGCAGAATCGTAACAATTTCGCCGCCTTCGGCTGCCAGAACGGAGGCACCCAGGATTTTTCCCGTCTCGGCATCAATGACTGCTTTCATCATGCCTCGTGTATCGCCGGTTTCTATTGATCTTGCAACACTTGAATTTGGAATGCTGGCAACGGTTATTTTTTTACCACTCTCGTTCGCTTCCTGCTCGGACATCCCGACGCGTCCAAGCTGCGGATCTATAAACATACAATATGGAACCAAACGATCTTTTATAGAAACATCTCCTTTTTCAATAATGTTTTTTCGAATAATACGGTAATCGTCATACGCGATATGTGTAAAAGCCGGTCCGCCTTTCACATCTCCCAAAGCAAAAATTCCTTTTTTTGTGGTTTCCAGCTTATCGTTTACTTTGATATAACCTTTATCATTTACCTCAACACCAGTAATATCAAGCCCCAGGTCAGCAGTATTCGGTTTTCTTCCAATGGCTACCAAAACATGAGAACAGGAAATATCTTTTGAAACTTCGTTGACACTCAAAAACAGATCGATATTAGTACCTTCCTTCTTAATTAATTCGACTTTACAATCGGTCAGTATTTCGATCTCCTCCTCATTGAAAATCCTGACAATTTCATCTGCTATATCCTGATCTTCCCTATGCAATATCCGGTCAGATTGTTCCAGAATCGTAACTTTGCTTCCAAAACGACGGTACATTTGCCCAAACTCCAAAGCAATATACCCACTGCCAATAATCACAAGATGCTCCGGAATTTCCTGCAATTCCAGAATCGAAGTGGAAGTGAGGTAATCAATTTTTTCTATTCCTTCAACCTCCGGAATGGAAGGATGTTCACCGACATTAAGAAAGAATTTATCTGCCTTTAAAACCTGGACTTCGCCGCTGTTTAATTTTACGGTTACTTCTTTTTCACCGGTAAATGTGGCGGTGCCGTAGATCAGATCAAGATTTTCTGTTTCCAGAATACCTTTCTCAGAACCTCCGCGCATGCGCTGAACAATTTCATTTTTTCTTGCCAGTATCTCATGCAGATCAACGGTATACCCGCCAACATGTATACCGAGCTTTTCGCTATTTGCAACTGACCAGGCCAGTTTTGCAGATGCAATCATCGCCTTGGTTGGCGAACATCCATCGTTTACACAGGTTCCGCCAACCCATCTTTTTTCAATTAAAGCAGTTTTCATTCCTGCTGCGGCAAGTTTTTTTGAAAGTGGCGTTCCTGCCTGGCCAGAGCCGATTACAATAGCGTCGTATGTCATAGTGTGATTTATTCTTCTATTTTAACACCTTTCCAAAAGGCAACATAATTTTTAATATTTTGGGCCGCATCTTTCGGCTCAGGATAATACCAGGCCGCATCCGGATTTGACCTTCCGTCAACTTCCAGCGTGTAATAAGATGCCTCACCTTTCCAAGGGCAGGTGGTATGGGTGGCGGATTCTATAAGGTAGCCTTTGTTTACTGATTGGATTGGGAAGTAGTGATTGTTTTCAACAACAATTGTTTCGTCGCTTTCGGCAATGACTTGGTGGTTCCAGGTTGCTTTCATGGGAATTAATTTATTGACTGATTTCTAAAACTTGGTAACAACATTTTCATTAATAACATTAAAATTGTGCCGGATAAATATAAAAAAAGCCGGCAAGCATTGAAAGCTTACCGGCATATTCTGATTTATCGTGCCGATTAAAGAATATTTTCTCTACTTAGTCTGATAACTTCCAAAAAGTTTTATCATACGGTCGGGCTGATTTGTTATAATTCCATCCACGCCGTAAGCTGCCAGTTGCGTCATATCCTTTTCTTCATCAACCGTCCATGGCAAAACCAACACTTTATTTTCATGCGCCTTTTTAACCAGCTCCTCATTTACAAGTGTGTAATACGGACTGTAAATATCTGGCTTGAAACCAAGTTTGGTAATATTATCATCAAAACTATCTTTATTCATTAACAAAAAAGCAAGTTTTACTTTTGCATTTTCTTTATGCAAAATCTGCAAAGTGCGTGGGTCAAATGATTGAATTGTTGTGCGGTTTTCAATATTCTTCTTTTTGATCACATCCATTACCAGTTTAACAAAAACGTCAGGAGCAGGTTTATAAACCCCATCGCCGGCAGGAGAAATTTTTGTCTCCATGTTGTAATAAACCGGCTTCAGTTTATTTTTCTTAACATATACCTCAACGCTGTCAATCAGATCAGAAAGCAATGGTTTGTACGTTTTCATTTTCTTTTGCTCCGGAAAACGCGGATTTGGTTTGCTGCCTCCGTCAAATTTTCTGATACTGTCGTAAGGCATTTTGTATAGTGCCAGACTTTTTTCTTCACTTTTAGAAATTTGTGAGCCGTCCGGTTTCAGCATAAAATCAGATGACATGTATGCATCATGAGAAACCACGACTTTGCCATCCGCTGAAATAACGCAGTCCAGTTCCAATGTTTTTGCACCAAGTTTCACTGCGTTGAGCATAGACGAAATTGTATTTTCAGGATACAGGCCCATTCCTCCACGGTGTGCCTGAACGTCTATTTTTTGTTGGGCAAATGTGGTGGTTGAAAGTATGGTTCCGGTAAGAATTGATAATAGTAAATGTTTCATTTTGGATTGATTTTAATAATATTATTGGTAAAATTGGTGGGTTAGCCGAAATATTGCGGTGCTCCGCACCTTTGAGATATAAGAAATCACCGTCTTCTACAAGTATTTTGGTGCTCCGCACCTTTTAACATAACAAAAATCATCTAGCTATGAACTTCGTGGTGGACCGCAAGTGTTTTGGTGCTCTGTACCTATCTCTCTGAATTATTTTTGATTGAAATTAACAAAGCCGGATCGTCCGTATAAATGCGCTCGACGCCAACTTTTAAGAGTTTCTCCATAGTTTTACGATCATTAACCGTCCAGGATCCAATATGAAGTCCTGCGGATTTCACTTTTTGAACGGTTTCTTCTGTAATTCCTTTGTAATGGATTACCAGGGTTTCAAATCCTTTTTCTTTGGCAATTTTAATATCTTCATCCACATTGGTAGTAGGAAGCCGGTCCCAGAAAACCGGGATTTTCGGTGCGATTCTTTTGACATCAGACATATATTTCAAACTTCCATCATTAAATCCCACCATATTTTCAGCTTTTAATTTTCTTAAAATTTCGATTGCTTCTGCCACACAATCTGCTTTGGGCTGAATAGACAAGTGTGTCTGTTTTTGTTTCATAATCAATTTTACAGCATCTTCCAGAAGCGGCATATGCTGTGGCGGACATTCAGCTAATGTTTTTCCATTTCTGGCACGGAAGTCAGTAGCGATGTCGACTTTCTTTAATTCTTCGTAGGTTGAATTGGCAATTGCCAGGTCGATATCTCCTACCCTTTTCGTAGTCGGATCATGAAGTACAACAATTTTCCCGTCTTTTGATTTGTAAATATCCAGCTCAACCCAGTCTGCGCCAAGATCGACGCCGCTTTGAAAAGCCTGCAATGTATTTTCCGGATATTTGATAGAATTTCCCCGGTGGGCCGTTACGCCATGATGCAGGGAATCTGCCGGAAAATGATGAGCCCACACTGTTTTTGATAAAATAAATACAGTTAAAACGGCCAGGAACAAATTTCTGTTTTTCATATGCATATTGTATTAAAAATCCGCAGATCTTGCCAAATAACAAGATCTGCGGAAAAAATCTATTTCAGTAACCACATGACGCCATTTACGTCATCCACATTATTATACTGGGCAATGGCCGCATTATAATTGTCCGTATTGGCAGATTGCTCGGCAGCCTGGTATTTATAACGCAAAGCGATTTTTCCATTATTACCTGTTCCCACACCTGTTTTGAAAACCGGAACACCCGTTCTGCGCCAGTTGAAATACGCTTCCAAACCGCTGTTCAGATAAAAGGCAATGTATTTTTGTTCCAAAATCTGTTTCAGACCCGCTTCATTATTCCCTGCATATTTAACTGTTGGCTGCGCATAATACGCATCGTAATCAACATTAACAGTCGATGATACGTAGGGACCAGCAACCGGAACACCCAACGGAAGAGAATAAACCGTCATCGTACCTTTTGCCGGAATAGAATAAAAACTCATCGACGCTTTGATACCCGCATTATAATATGCCTCTGCATCTCCCAGAGGACCTTTTGTGATCCAGCCGCGGTTAATTGCTTCTGCAATATTGAAACACATTTCTGTGAAACCAATTATCGCTGTTGTTTCGCCAGTATAACCCGAATAATAACGGTACCGGTTGATATAACTCAAAACTCCACCACCGTTCTGACTTGCCAAAGCGCCCATATCCAATCCGATATCACCACCTTTGAAAGATGAAAAGTCGGTTGGACTACCGCCAGCCGTAACCAGACCGGGAGCGGGATCCGTGGTCACAAAAACGCGTGGGTCTTTGCGGTCAGTTAATAAACTTACATAGGTTGAAGTGCTGTTGTTCAATGCTCCGTTTGCAAAAGTTTCTTTGTTCAAAGGATAACGGTTGGTTGGATTCAGCCAGGTATATTTCAACTCATTTGCGCTGCTTGTCATGATCGGATACTTAACCGGATCGTTGATGATCATGGCAAATTGCTGTGGAATGTTCATATCCGCATCCGTTGTTGCCTTTTTGCTCAAATGAATCAGCAGACGCAGACGGAAAGTATTAACCACTTTTTGCCACGCCGCCAGACTGTTTGAGAAATACATATCTCCCGTTAAAGTCACATCATTTTTTGCAATAAGCTGGGTAAGATCAGCATTTGCTTCTTCCAGCATTGTCAGACTGTTTTGGAAGACAGTTTTCTGAGCATCATATTTTGGCGTCAGAGCCGTTGCGCCCTGCAAAGCTTCCGACATGGGAATATCTCCTGTTTCAAGGCTCATTTTGGTAAAATAATAAGCTCTGAAAAACTTGCCCAGGGCATGGTATGGATTCAGATCGGCAGCTCCGGAAGTTGTAGCCTGTTTCTCCATATTCACAACATTAGTCAGCGTACCATATAACTGGCTTCCTGCTCCAAAATTATACTGGTTATTGCCGAAGTAGGAATTGTTTTGCAGCTGATACTGATTGGTTCGGTCAAGCTGTCCGCCCGGCGATTCCAGCATGGTGTTCAAAACCTGGTTGAACAACAGCGACGCCGGCACATCCGTAGGTTTGTTTGGATTAACGTACAGATCATCAAAACTTTCCTGACAACCCGTTCCCAGCGACACCAGCAAAGCCAGCGTTACTATTTGCTTTATATATCTTTTCATTTTCGAATCTTTTTTAGAACACAATGTTTAAGTTCACTCCGTAGCGGCGTGTCGTTGGTGTTTGCAGACCAGAAGCAGCTGTTGCCCCGTTAAACTGCTCTACATCAATACCTTTGTATTTATTGTCTTTATAGAAATACAATAGATTACGCCCCAATACAGACACAGAAACTTTATCAATAAAAGTGCCTTGCAGCCAGCTTTTTGGCAGGTTATAGCCAATTACTACTTCACGAAGTTTTGCATACGTTTTGCTCGTCAGCATGCCTTCCTGAATTTGTCCATAATATTGCGTTGCCCAGGTTTGTACCGTACTGGTCGCCGTGTTTTTGGCAAATTTCAGATCTGCATAGTTGGTAATATTTCCAAGGTTATCGTATTTGATAGCCACTTCGTTGGATACCTGCACGCCGTCGCCAACGTATGTTCCTTTGTAATTACTTTTTCCTGCGTTGGTATCATCATCCAATCTTGATTTTCCAATAGCACCTTCAACTGTTGCGATGTTGGCACCACCCTGCATCGTCAGAGAATACAGACGGTTTGAAATAATCCCACCAACGCTTCCGTCAAACTGGAAACTCATGGTCATGTTTTTATATTTAAACCGGTTGTTAATGGACCAGGTATAATCTGCGTTCATGTAACCCAGGAACTGGTTGATAGGGTTTTTCAATGGTTTTCCACCAGCATCATAAACGATTTGTCCGTCCGGCGCTTTTACGAAACCAGTTGAATAAAGCTTATCCGTGCGGTCGCCTTTTTTGAAGAAAGTATTGTAGTTGCTTTGTCCGGGAGGCAGTTCGCTGTAAACTTCTTTGAACGTAGACCAGTTGGCCATCACATCCCAGGAGAAATCTTCATTTTTGATCGGTGTACCGCTTAACGAAATTTCAACACCATTTTTCTTCGTTTTCAGCGCATTGATATAATAGGAAGCATAACCTGTGGAAGGAGAAATGGCGTTGGCCAGAATTCTCGGTCCGTCGATATATTGGAAAACCGTTGCGCTCAATCCCAAACGGTTGGCAAGGAAACGCATATCAATACCTTCTTCAAAAGTTTTTCTGTTGAAAGTTTTGATGTTCGGGTCATAAATACTTCCCGAAGAATTGGCTGCCGTTACGTTATTATAAGGTTTGCTGGTTGAATAAACAGCCTGCAAAGAATAATCAGGACCTCCGTATGGGCTCAAATAATTATTACCATATTGAGAAAATGCAGTGGTCAAAGTTCCGGCTGTTGATCCGTTCAATGTTGTATATACATTAAAAGGTGTGGCACCAATCTGTGTCGCGGTTGCATCTCCATGAACGGTTGCAAACGATCCCCGCACTTTCAGAAAGGAAATAATTTCAGGAATTTTCACATAATCCGAGATCACAGAAGCTCCCGAAACGCTTGGATAGAAATATACATTGCTGCCATTTGGCAAAGCAGACGACTTGTCTACCCGGCCAGTGGCTGAAATCGTTGCATATTTTCCAATCGATGCATCCAAAGAAGCGTAAGAACTGATTACACGCATTTTTGAATTGAAATTGTTCGTCATCAACTGGTTCAGACTATTGTTGAAGTTGTAGACATTTGGAATAACCAGATAATCCGTCGACGTAAAGTTGGAGTTGTAATTAAAGTTACGAAGACTACCTCCTACCAAACCTGAAAGATTGATCAGATGGCCGATGTTATAATTGTAATTGACCTGAACATCGGTATTATTTTCAAACATATTACGTCTGTCTTCACGGTAATCACCTTGTCCCAAAGTGCGGGAATATGTGAAAGCTCCCCATGGCATTTTTTCAGAACGGAACAAAGAATAAGTCGTGATCTGTGAACGGCCGGTAACGTTCAAATGTTCGTCGAGCTTATAGTTCAGCGACATATATCCGTTAATATCCGTTTTGTCATGACCACGTTTCCAGTCTTCCACCATCATCCACGGGTTGTTATAATGTACGTGTTCCGGGAAAACGATCTTTACGTTTTTCTGGCCTGGCTGCCATTTTCCACGGATATCCGGCGCATCCACGTTCCATTCATCACCTGTCCAAACCGATAAGTTGTAGATCAAACTGTTTGGCCCATATGTCACATCCGGTACATTGTCAGAATATGTTTTGTTAAAATTGACATTCGCATTAAACGTCAATCGTTTGCTTAACTGATAAGAAGCCGTTGTATTAAAATTCAATACACGAACGCCGGTATTAGGTACAATTCCTTTCTGATTGGAATGTGACAAAGAAAAACGCAGTGCGTATTTGTCTCCCGAAGCAGATAAGTTGATATTGTTCGTTGTTTGAAATCCGGCGCGCAGGAAACGGTCAAGATTACTTTTTCCATCCACATATCCACGGTTTACATAAGGCTCCGGTTTGATATGGCCTTTGTAAGTCAAATCTCCAAAAGTGGTTGTGTAAGTCTGGTCAGGCGTGTAAGCTCCGTCATACTGCGGTATCAACTGCCCTCTGAACTTCGGCCCCCAAAGCTGATACTGAGCATCTTGCAAACCACCTCCAAAACCATCAGCAAAAGCATATTGCCCATACATACCACCACCATATTCGTGCTGCGTATGCGGAACGGCAATAAAACCTTTATCAACTGAATTGGTTGAATTAAATTCAACTGTAAATCCTCTCTTTTTTCCAGCCTTTTTTGTGGTGATTAAAATCGCACCGTACTGCGCGCGGCTACCATATAACGCAGCAGCGGCAGGTCCTTTCAAAACTGTGTAAGTTTCAATATCATCAGGACTGATATTCCATGTATCCGAGCTGATCGGCACACCATCAACCACATAAAGAGAAATCTGATTTCCTCTTAATAATAAAGATGGTGAACCAAGTAATTCCGGGTTCATGGCAACAGAAAGCCCCGCTACTTTACCCGTCAGACCTGTGATCGGGTTTGAATCTCTGGCTTTTACCAGATCTTCCCCTTTCACTTCCTGCACCGCATAACCTATACGTTTCACTTCTTTTTTGACACCCAAAGCTGTTACCACAACCTCTTCCAGATTTGCAGAAGATGGCGCAAGTTTTACATCCAGTTTGTTGTCAGCGGCCGGACGTATCTGAAAGCCATTTACAACTTGTTTTTCATAACCGATATAACTAAATGTCAGATCGTAAGTAGTTCCTTCGTGAAGATTGTTAAAAATAAAATTTCCGTCGATGTCGGAAGTAGTACCACGCGTTTCTGCGTTGGCTGATTCTTTCAGGATAATGGAAACACCGATAAGCGGTTGTCCTTTTTCATCCTGAACACTGCCTTTTATCTGAGACGACTGGGCAAATGCTGAAAATGAAGATAAAAGCGCCAAAGCACCGATCCACCATTTGAGCTGAGATGTAAATTTGTGTAAGGTTTTTTTCATAAAACGTTTTAATAAAATGTTAGGCAATACTTTTCCGGCCCACATTTTGCGGGACAAAAATTATTATTTCAGATTTAGGTGAGTAGTGCCCGGGTTTACCGGACATGGCTTTATTGAATGGTGTCTTGCTAACGAAAGGAGGATTTTACTTTTTCACTGCCAGATTAATTTGAGGAATAATCAATTTGTAACCATGTTTAACACGGTGCAAATGTACATGTTTGAACATGTGCCAAATGTTAAAAAAGAGCAGGAAATATTAAGAAATTGTTAGCTAAAAATATCAGCAAAACGGCTTGAAATAGTATCCTCAATACCAGAAAAAAAAGATCCGGCTTATAGAAAAATCGTTGTTTGGATTAAATAAGCCTCGCTATACCAAGTATTTCGGAATTTTTATTTTATCTATGTGCAACCGATTATCCAAAACCAATTTTTATATGCTTACCAGGAAAATATTTGCGGCCCTTTCTTTTTTCTCCCTTTTTGTCATAAACATTGGCTGTAACAATGCAGCTGGTGACTCAAAAGAAGCTTCCGAAATATTGGTTGGTGGTGAAAAGTGGATTATCAAAGAAATCGATGCAAATGATGCGCCCGTTTTTAAAGATGGGAAACTTGTTCAGCAATTTGGCGGACCGAGTTTTGAGCGGTATATGGAAAATGTGAAGTTTACTAAAGACGGTACTTTTACAGGTTATTTCAAAGGAGAAACAAAACCGATGACTTTGAAGTGGAAAACGAATGATACAAATATCACCGTATTTTCTGCCGATACTAACGCGGCAAAAGGCGGAGAATGGACAATTGATCCAAAGGACGTTTTTAAAGATTCTTTTAGTATGAAAACGCAGAGTACGGCTTACAACTATCCGCAGATGACAAGGGTTGAATTAAAATTTGGAAAAGCGAAATAACAGTGAATTATAATTCCTGAATAAACAGATCTTTATAGGCAACCTGCGCTTTTCCGCCGCCATGGATTTGCAAACCAATAAGTCCGCTTTGTGGAATGGATTGATCTGTTTCGGTATAATCTACGGTTTGCGTGCCGTTTAACAAAATCCGGATGCGGCGGTTTTCACATTTCACTTCATACTCGTTCCACTCGCCACGTTTCAGTATTTTTTTTATCAGCACGGAATCCGGAGCGATCAGCGTTTTATTCCTGCGCGATTCATCATATAAACTCGCCCAGTATCCTTCACCCAGATCGGCCTGATATCCAACCATTTCATAATCCGGCTTTTCAGCACGTTTGCTTCTGAACTGCACACCCGTATTAATGAACCCTTCGGAACCTGAAAGTTTAAATTTTACTTTGAGATCAAAATCGGCGTAAGTCTTTTTTGTACAAAGAAAAAAGTTGTGGGGAACCGTTTCTGTTAAAGATCCGCCAACGATCGTCCCGTTTTCTATACGCCAGGTTTTAACCGTATCGCCTTCCCATCCGTCAAAATTTTTACCATTGAAAAGATTTTTCTGTTTTGCTTCGGGAGCAATAATGAATGCAGAAAAAAACAAAAAGGAGAATGGAAGAAAATATCGGATCATAATTCAGTCTTTTGTCGGTCAGCTTATAAAAGCATTAACAATAACGTGTTATACCGTTTTGAAACTGAAAATTTAAAAATCCATTTCGTTGTAAATCTGGGTAGCCTACCTCAAAAACGCTACCATTAATCATCTGAAAGCCGAAATCCGACTGCCGAAGTACCCTTTAAACCAAAAAAAAGGAAGACTTACATATCCTCCTTTTTCTCCCAACTAAAATTATCAGCCTTCCCTCCGAAGGCCGTACTCACAATTACTTTTTTGAATCGCTTTTCAATTTAAGCTCAACAATATTTGCTTTTTGCGGTGCAGTGTAGTTCTCATTTTTAGTAACTGTTGCTTTTTGTGGAGCAGGAGTTTCCAAAGTAGGAACAGATTCTGGTAAAGCTTTACCAATTGCTGTAACAGTTGCTTTATCTTCGTTAACTACGATATTTGAAGTTGCATTAGCATAAGTTGTGATGGTTATTGCAATCATTGCAGCAGCCAAGATATTTTTTGTATTTTTCATTGTTGTATTGTTTAAAGTTGTTTTTCTTTTGTGTCTCTTAAATCATGCACAAATATAATACAATATTCTGAAACAATACGTTCATAGCATATTATAACAAAATTAAATTCTGTCACACACATTAAATCATCGTTAAAATGAAAAGTATTAGAGAAATTAATAATTGCACTTATCCAATAATTTTAACCAGAAATGAGCTTGTCTAGATGAAATGTTTGTAGCATTTTCTTCTGCATTCTGTTTTAATAGTTACAGCTTCAATTTCGTTGCTTACAATAACCACTGATCATTGCACCTTTGACCTGTAAATCAGAATATTCTATGGAATCAATTGTCAAAAGAATTTATGGATGAAAAAAATTAAAATTATTTTTAAAAAATTTTAAAAATAATTTTCAAGCACCCTTTTTTATCTGATTAGCATTGAAATGCACTCATTTCAAAACGTTCGAAAACAAGAACTGGATTTATCAACAATCTATAAATCGAAATACTTTAATAAATATTGATTAACTTATTGGGATATCGGGATTTTCCGATATACCTTTGCACTATGGATCAGGTAGAAATATTCAAAGCACTTTCAAACAAGTCCAGACTGGAAATCCTTAACTGGCTTAAAAACCCTGAACTGCATTTTCAGGCTGAGCATCGGAACGATGCGGGTGTTTGTGTGGGCATTATTCAGGAAAAGTCGGGATTGACACAATCAACGATTTCCGAATACTTAACCATATTAAAACGCGCTGGTTTGATAGAAGCCACCCGGGTGGGACAATGGACTTTTTACAAAAGAAATGAAGAAGCTTTTGCTGCTTTGAGCAAATTAATCGGATCCGAAATATAATTTATTTCAAGAAAATCGAAAAAATATGAGTGCAGAACAACTTTTCAAGCCATTTAGCTTGAAGTCTTTAAACATCAAAAACCGCATTGTGATGGCTCCAATGACGCGTTCCTTTTCGCCAAACGGTATACCTACTGCTGATGTGGCTTCCTATTATCAAAGAAGAGCAGCTGGACAGGTTGGTCTGATCTTGTCTGAGGGAACCGTAATTGACCGCCCCTCCTCTTCCAACGATGCAAATATTCCTCATTTTTATGGTGAAGAATCTTTGGCAGGCTGGAAATCAGTCATTGATAGTGTACATGCAGAAGGTGGCAGCATGGGCCCGCAAATCTGGCACATGGGTGTAATGCCAAACCATCATTCCGGCTGGACGCCTTCGGTTCCTTTTGAAGGACCTTCGGAATATAACAATCCGAACCTAAAAAATGGACGGGCCATGACCGAGGCGGATATTACCGAAAGCATTCTGGCTTACGGTCGCGCGGCGGCTGATGCAAAAAGACTTGGTTTTGACTGCGTAGAAATTCACGGCGCTCATGGTTATCTGATCGACCAGTTTTTCTGGGACGCTACCAACACAAGAACCGATCAATATGGCGGAAAGACTTTGGCAGAACGTAACCGTTTTGGCGTGGAAGTGGTTAAGGAAGTGAGAAAACAAGTGGGAGAAGATTTTACAATCATCCTGCGCCTTTCGCAATGGAAACCGACACATTACGATTACAAACTGGCAAAAACACCGGAAGAAATGGAATCCTGGCTGCTTCCCCTTTCAGAAGCAGGCGTAGATATTTTCCATTGTTCACAACGCCGTTTCTGGGAACCTGAGTTTGAAAGCTCGGATCTTAACTTCGCTGGCTGGGCGAAAAAAATTACAGGAAAAGCTACAATTACTGTGGGTTCAGTGGGACTGAATGGTGAATTTTTGGCTGCTTTTGCCGGTGAAAGTTCTCAACCAAGTTCGCTGGATGAATTGCTTCGCCGCTTCGACAGAGGCGATTTTGATCTTGTAGGTGTTGGCCGCCCTCTTTTGGCTGATCCGCACTGGGTTGAAAAAATCAAAGAAGACAGAAATCAGGAACTGGTAGGTTTTTCAAAAGAAGCACTTGGTGTTTTATTGTAATCCTGTTTAGATATATTTAAAATCCCGGCTCCCAAAGGCCGGGATTTTTTTGTGCTGGTCGCATTATTGAAATCGGTATTAATTTCAATCAACTCCAACGATAGGTATGATAGGTATTTGTAAAAGATCCGTCTGAAAACAGATCGATCACTGCATAACCAGCCCTGGTTTCCTGTGTTTTTCCAAACCAGTAATCTCCGCAAACCGCTCCGTTGCAGCAATAGGTTACGCCATTATATACAACCTGATCCAGTAAATGGATATGTCCGCTGATAGCCAGTTTGATATTTTTATGTTTATGAAATAATTTAACCAAAGCAGCACAATCGGTATGCATCCAGCTTCCTGGTACGTGCCAGCTCCCTTCTTTTACATTTTCCCCATCTAAAAAAACACAGGCCGACAGTATTGGAATATGGGAAAGAACCAGAATTGGAGTTTTATCAGCAGTTTTTTTCAAATCTTTTTCGAGCCAGTCCATTTGTTCCTCACCCAGCATAGCCGTATAAGGAGAACCATCCGGTTTTAGCTGAACACTATCCAAAACAATAAAATGCCAGCCATTCTGGTCGAAACTATAATACGATTTTCCAAGTTGTAGCTGATCCATAGCCCTGCTTTTTCCACCTTCAAAAGCAGCAACAGAATGATCTTTTGACCAGATATCATGATTTCCTACGCAACTGAAAACCGGTAACGAATTTTCATCCTGAATTACTTTTTGATAAAGTGCCCATTCCTTATCCGATTTATCCCGTGTTACATGACGCGAACCCATCACAACATCGCCCCCGTTAAAAATCAGATCCGGTTTTATTTCCAGATCTTGAAGCTGGTGCAAACATTTAGCTAAACCATGCGCCGCCAGAATATGCGGCTGAATGTGAATATCGGTAAGGTGTGCAACGCGTAATGCGCGCTTTGGTGAAGTAGTAACAAGCGATTCTCCTTTTGACAATACAGGCAAAGAAAATCCTCCTGCCAGTAAACCTATGTTTTTCAATAAACTTCTGCGCTGCATACCATTCCGGATTGGTTGTCCAAAAATCGCGAACTATTATTTCCCTTAGATTTTGTTATGGTTAAGGTATTGTTATTAAATCAATTACCAGGATTGCAAGGCTCCCGTCGTTATCTAATCAATAATATTTCCCAAAAAATCCCGACCTTTATATCCAGAAATTTATCAACGACAAAAATCAGAATTCCGCAGATTACCGGTTTTTCAATAAGGAAATCTGACCTCATCCTATGAAAGTTTGCATTGCTGAAAAGCCAAGTGTAGCGAAAGATATTGCCGAAGTACTCGGAGCGAAGCAGCGAAAAGATGGTTATTGGGAAGGCAACGGCTACCAGGTAACCTGGACGTTCGGACATTTTTGTACCTTAAAAGAACCGCACGACTACCACGAACGCTGGAAATCATGGCGTCTGGAAGATCTTCCTATGATTCCTTCCAGTTTTGGTATTAAACTGATCGACAATCCCGGCGCGCTTAAACAGTTTGGGGTGATTGAGTATCTGGTCAAAAATTGTGAGGAAGTGATTAACTGCGGTGATGCTGGCCAGGAAGGTGAGTTGATCCAGCGCTGGGTTTTGCTGAAAGCCAAATGCGCTGTGCCCGTAAAACGCCTGTGGATTTCTTCACTAACAGAACAGGCGATCCGGGAAGGTTTTGAAAAACTGAAAGAAAGCGATCAATATAACAATTTATATGCTGCCGGAAGCGCAAGAGCCATTGGCGACTGGCTGCTTGGCATGAATGCAACCCGGCTTTTTACAAAAAAATTTGGTCAGGGGAAAGTCGTTTTGTCAATTGGAAGAGTTCAAACACCGACTTTGGCAGTAATTGTTCAGCGTCAAAAAGAGATCAATGCATTTGTGCCTGAGGAATATTGGGAGTTAAAAACAATATACCGCGAAACGGAATTTACCGCAACCATTGACCGGATCAAAAAATTTGAAAAGGCAGAAAAAGGACTGATTTATCTTGGCGAGCATCCTTTTGAAATTACATCTTTTGAAAGAAAAGAGGGAAAAGAAGGAAATCCGCGCTTATTTGACTTGACTTCCTTACAAGTTGAGGGAAACAAAAAATACGGTTACTCGGCTGAGGATACTTTAAAATTTATCCAGAATCTTTACGAGAAAAAATTCGTCACCTACCCAAGAGTTGATACCACCTATCTTTCCGAAGATCTGCACCCAAAAGTCGCAGGGATTTTGCAGGATTTAAAACCTTATGCAAACCTGACGGCGGTACTTTTGGAAAAACCGATCCCTAAATCAAAAACCGTTTTTGATGATAAAAAGGTAACGGATCACCATGCCATTATCCCAACCGGCGTATTCCCAAATAATATCAGTCAGGACGAAAAGCGGATTTATGATTTGATCGCCAGAAGGTTTATTGCTGTCTTTTATCCTGAATGTAAAGTGGCCAATACCACCGTGTTGGGGAAAGTCGGGCAGGTAGAATTTAAGGCAACCGGTAAACAAATTCTCGAACCGGGCTGGCGGGAAGTATATGCCAATGACGCCTCAGCCAGAAAAGAAGCCGCCGATGAAGAAAGGATTATGCCTGATTTTATTGTCGGTGAAAGTGGTCCGCATGAACCGCGTATACACCATGGAAAAACTTCTCCGCCAAAAGCGTTTACCGAAGCGACTTTGCTGCGTGCCATGGAAACTGCCGGAAAACAGGTGGAAGATGAGGAAATGCGTGAGATATTGAAAGACAACGGAATTGGCCGCCCATCCACACGTGCCAACATTATTGAAACGCTTTTCAAAAGAAAGTATATTGAAAAGAAAAAGAAAAATCTTTTCGCGACACAAACCGGCATTGATCTGATTGATACCATTCAAAATGAGCTTTTGAAAAGCGCAGAACTGACGGGAAACTGGGAAAGAAAACTGCGTTTGATAGAAAAAGGCGAATATTCGATGGAAACTTTCAAACAGGAACTGATCCAGATGGTGGTGGATCTTACGAAGGAAGTTTTATCTAACCGTGGCGGTATGATCAGTATTGCCCAGGATGTTCCTGTGGTGGTTGAAAAAGAAGAAAAAGTTAAACGCGAACCCAAACCGAAAGAGTCAAAAGAAGATATTTCAATTGAAACGCTGACTTGTCCGAAATGTAAGCAACACTTGTTAAAAAAAGGAAAAACAGCCTATGGATGCAGCAATTTCCAGGCTTGCGGTTTTAAAATTCCCTTTGAACTAATGAGTAAAAAATTAACCGACAAGCATGTTTTTGATCTGTTGAGCAAAGGAAAAACAGCGAAAATTAAAGGTTTGCTTATTCCTGGAAGTGAAACGCCTATTGATGCCAGACTTGTCATGAACGGTGATTTCAACATCGGTGTTGAATAATATTTTATATTGAAAAAATATTATTTTTCGGATTATTACTTTTCACGTAATTAATTCAAAACACCTCCTATCTTATGTTTTAAAGGTTTCAGAAAATGAAATATTCTTTAAAGGATTAATCACTATCGGGTACTTAATTATTCCACAAAAAACTAAATACCGATAACTAAATCACTGTTGGTTAACTGATTAAAACAAACTACTTTGGATGTCACACACTAATCCAAAGAACAGTGTACCCTTCATGCTACATATTTATCGTATTGTTTTTGCAGACCTGTGCTGTGTGTACTGCACAAGTGCGACTTGAAAAAATATTAGTGAATGGAAAGGAAATTTCATTCACTAAGCAACCTATTTCCCTGACGGCGGGTGCGCATGATCTGATCCTCGAATTTGCTTCTGAAAAAAAAGATTCCGTTTCTTATCTGTATAGAATGAAGGGACTTGAAACAGCCTGGATAAATTCGCGATATCCGGTGGCGCGTTATCAGGACTTAACCGGGGGCTCCTATACATTTGAGATTAAAAGTCTGTTACACGACAAACAGATTTCCTATTCCAAAATTGAAATTGTAAAGAAAAAAGCCTTTTGGAACGAAGTCTGGTTCATTCCAGCCATTTTATTGTACGCGCTGGTCGTCATTGGCGTCGGGATTTATCTGTTTCTTCTATATGATTTCCGGCAGAAACTCAGGATGCAAAGTGTCAGGAACCAGATTGCTGCGGATCTGCATGATGAAGTTGGATCTAATCTTAACAGTATTGCCATTTTCGTCGAGATTTTACGAAAAAACGCACCTGCCAATATGCTGCCGATCCTTGAAAAAATTATTGAAAATTCAACAGAATCGGTCACGCTCATGCAGGATACCGTCTGGACGATCAACCCCAAAAACGACAACATTTACAAACTTTTCGACCGGATGAATTCCTTTGCTTCCCAGCTTCTGGCAGGGAAGGATATTGCTTTTGACTTTGCAGTAAATGCGGACCTTAAAAAAGTAAATTTCACCATGGATCAGCGCAAAAATGTATACCTGATCTATAAGGAGGCCATCAACAACATTGTCAAACATGCAGAAGCAACGAAAGTAAACGTAACGATTGACTGGCAGAAAGATACGCTGGAAATACTGATTGAAGACAATGGAAAGGGTTTCGATACTTCGACGAAATTCGAAGGAAACGGATTACACAACTTTAAGGAAAGAGCTCTGGAGTCCGACATTAACCTGATTGTTGAATCAGAAAAAGAAAAAGGGACCCGGATTAAAATGTCGGTCGAGCCCTGAATGAGGAGTTGGACATCCATAATATTGTTGATTTTTCAGATCAGAAAAACCCGCGACTTTTGATGCATAGAAAGCGTGTACATTTAAATACCTCCCTGAGGTTTAAACATGATCCGAGTTGTGCTGTTTGAGGATAATAAGAATCTCAGGGAAAGCCTTGCGCTATACCTCTCCGGGACGGAAGGGATCTGGTTTTCAGGCGCGTTTCCTAATGCAAAAGAAGCATGGCCATTGATCAAAAAGCACAAACCTGATGTGGTGCTGATGGACATTCAGATGCCCCAACGCTCCGGTATCGAGGCTATGACCGAAATAAAGAAAAATTCACCTCAGACAAAAGTATTAATCCAAACCGTTTTTGAAGATGAAGACAAAGTTTTTCAGGCCATTTGCAGCGGCGCCTCCGGTTACCTGATCAAAAGTCCGGACCCGGAAATTTATGTGCAGGCAATCCGGGAAGTTTATTCCGGCGGATCACATCTGAGCCCGTCCATAGCCCGCCGCGTGCTGGAAATGTTCCAGCACCAGTTTGTTAAAAGCGAACACACCTATGTAGAACTTACCCAGCGCGAAAAAGAGATTTTGAGCTGTATGGTAAAAGGCCTGAGCTATAAAATGATCGCAGACACCTGCGGCATTGCATTCAGCACGGTAGCAACACACGTGAATCACATTTACGAAAAACTACACGTCAATTCCGCGCCGGAAGCTGTTGTGAAGGCGCTGGAGTGGCGGTTGGTTTAGACGACGCAAAACAGACTGTATACTGATTTACCAAACTATTTTTTCCAAAAAAATTAAATACTTCAACTCATGCCTACAAATCTTGTTTTAGATACCACCCCTTACCGGAAAATTCCTGTTTTAGAATTGACCATTGAAGATCTAAACTTATTACTAACTTATCTTAGAGATGGTTATCCATTAGGTGAAGATATTATACCCATTGAATCCGTAGCATTCTTTATTACCAAATTTGGTAAACAAAAACTTATTCTTGACTTAAAAATAAAGGACAAACATCCGGCTCAATATCTTGGAAGGCACATCATGGTACCTCTTCCTTTTCCACCTGTTATTCCTGTTGAAGGTGTTGGATTCCCGTCTGGAGGTAGATTTGAATTGAGCCATGATTAAAAATATAGCAATAGGGCTGGCTTGGGCAATGTTAGTAATTTCCATTGTTCCAGCCCTTATGTCTTTATTTAGAAAAAGAACTCCCTGGCATTCTGCATACGGGACATTGTCTATCTTTTTGTTCAATAGAGCAATTTTAAACCTTCTTTCCGCATTTTTATATTATTATCAACCCAATACAATTCAACTTAGTGTATTCTTCTATTTGAACGAATGTATTTTTTTAATGCTATATTTTATTAAACAAACTAGTAATTCGAAAACACTTTTCAGGGTTTTCTTTATCGTCTTAATGATTAGCATTTCTGCCTCAATTTTCATTGGCAAACTTCAAGATTTTAATTACTTGGCTACTTTTTTAAGCTGTGTCTTCACAATTGTCTGTCTCCTTTTCTCGCGGGAATTATTTTTAAAGTATAGACCAAAAATCCTTAATAAAGATCCGGATTTCTATTTTGTTACAGCAATCATTCTAATGAATTTACCTTCAATTATCATTGACATCCTCGGTAGTTTATGGCAGGATTATATGAAGTCTTTTCCTTACGCTACATTACTAGCCAGAAATTTAATGAGTGTGCTTACTAGCTTTTTTTTTACAACAGGTTTCTATCTTCTTTCATCATTACATAGCAGGCTTAGGAAATAGCATTGCTTATTTTACAATTTCAAGCAATAGGAATCTTTACCTTATTATTGTCTTCCAGATTATTGTCTTCCAGTTAATCTCCTTCTCCCTCCCCAAAATTGTCTATTTCCCTTCTCCCATCTTCTCCCGAAATTTGATCTGTTAAATCAACAGATTCAATCAGACAAAAAAGCTTACAACCTCTGACTAAATCCGTATTCCTGACGGCTGGCTCTCCTATGCCTTTTCAATCTTCCTTTTCCTTTTCACTACACTTTCAAAATCTCAAAACAATGAAAACGGCAACCCAATATTTCCATGCCCATAAGTTTATCATAGCAGCCAATTCATGTTACCAAACCAGTGCCAAAATCGATTAGGATGAGTCAATCGTTCATTCTTTTCAGGTGTTTTTCATGCCTGAAAATGCGAAATGTTACGGTATAGCATCCATAAAATTATTGATTTTTTCAATCCTCGATTCTCCTCAATTTTGACATATAAATTATTGACCAACAGTACATTTTATTCATTATTAAACAAACGTAAAAATGAAAAAGCTATCCAGATTATTCGTCCCGTTTCTTTTCGTCTTGCTGATTTCTTCCTGCAATAAGGACAGTGAAGATGTTGTAGCAATTGACAACACAACAGACTACCAAAAAGCCATCAATGCCAAATTTATCGCCATGGGTTGGGACAAAGATGGTCATGTTCCTTTGAATGGATCAACCGCGTCGGCAACTACCGCAAAAAAGGGATACGTCCAATATTACACTTTTGGAAATGAAAAAACGGCCATTTTTTATTTCGAAGGAAAGGGTGCATTTGTGATGAATTCAGCAGAGTTAAAAACCTACGAGGCAGCAAACCAGGACAAGTACGCTATTATCACTTCGGATCCCAAATCATGCGGAACAGGTTGCGGCTACAACGACATGATTACGGTGGCGGATAATGCAGAAGGTATCATTTTGCTGGATTTTATCGTTTCAGGTGAATTTTACAAAAAATACAAAGCACTCAACCGTTGGGATGGTGCATTGGGCATTCCCGCAGGAAATCAATACAACTGGACGACCAAGGAGTTTGTTCAAACCTATAAAAGTCAAAAATTCTCAAAAGCAAGCCTTACGGTAGGCATAACTTATCCTACCAATGAAGGGCCGGTTGCTATTGACCAACAGTTTTACAGCATCTGGGAGGAGACTATGAAAAACGCTGGTGCACGTTTTTTCGCCGACTGGCCATTGGGAAGTACACAAGTTTCGCCAACCGGTAAACGATATCAGCGTTTTAGATGGTTCACTATGTATCAAGGCCAAAACCCGGCTAATACTTCCATTTTCCTGAATGGCATTTATGACAACTACTTTAAAACTGTCGGATATGAAAATAGCAGTTATGGCCCTGCCGTATCAGGATGGCCTACCTGGGTAGAAGCCGGAAAATACTACCAGCAAAATTATGCAAATGGCAAATGGATTAAATGCTACATAGACACTCAAAAGTATGATTTCAGTGGATAGATCATGAAAGAGCTTAAAATATTCATTGTTATATTGTTCCTGAATAACGTTCTTACATTCCCATGCTTAGCTCAAAATCAATATCATTCTGATGTTATTCAGGGCTACGAATTACAGATCTCCAACATCACTTTCGACTCAACAACAGGTGATGTATATAGTATTCCGTTACGCAATTATGGCTTACTAAAATCGAATTATTCTGTGATCGTTTCCGCCACTTTAAAAGATGATTCGATTGAATATCGTATTCCTGGTTTAATAACAAACCATGATCGATTTAGTCTCCTTCATAAAAACGGCAAAAATGGAAATGGTGATACCGTAAAGATCATTCGAAGAACAGGAAACTCCCCTGTTGTTTTTGCCAAAATGAACGTGATTGCTTTTCGAGGATCAAATGGCCGTGGCATCTTACGTCATGACAAAGCCTTTACTAAATTTCTGGTAAACAAATATTTCAAATCGAGTCCACCACCACTGAGTTTGTCTGCTTCTCATTATGTTACAAACAAGCCTTGAATGAGGCTTTCTATGCATCCTCAAATTGAATAGAAACACTTTTTAAACATAAAAACAAATGAAAAATTTAACAAGCCTTCAAATCGCCGAGGAAGAATACTTCATTGGCACATCACTTGGAATACTGGCCCAGTATATTCCCGATCAAAAACTAGCAATGCAAATCAGTAAATACGGATCACAAATGGCGTTCAAAGTTGCCTCGTTGATTAGTGAACCAGGTGATGAAAAATGTCCTCCTACTCCACTTGAAAAATTTCTTGACTGGCTTAAAAAACATGGTGGGCACATGCCAATTCCAGAAAGCTGGCTCAGAGGCCACATTTATGAGATAAGTGCAAAACCGCTTCCACCTAAAAGCGATCTACATTTTAAATCATCAGATTTACTATACTATTTAAATAATCTGTATAAAATTTCTACAAATCTAAAAACCCAGGAAACTATACAACACCTGGCAAATATTTCTGCTGAAAGCTTTCAGAATGAAATAGACATTTGTGGCACGCCTTGGAGAAAAGGTCCGGTTGGGCCTAGATAAATTTAACGGATTTAACTTTCTAGTACCCCGAATATTAAAAAAGTCAGTGATTGCCTAACAGAATAGGAGTACTTCGTTATGGGTGAAATAGTTTTAAAAAGAAATTCCTTCAACCAGCGTATAAACAATATGCATTACAATGCTGTCTGAAAATTGCAAAATCAGTTTTGCATTGTTTCAGCAGCATTGTTTCATTTTAAAAAATATTCCCAATTGTTGTTTCCCTTCTGATTAAATACTTCGACAAAACTTGCGAACGGCAACCATAAGCTGTCACCTTGAATATCGGCTTCCAGGTTCGAATTGAACCATCTTGTACAATTATCAACAATTTAAACAAATACAACAATGGAAAAGAAAGCAGAAAACCAGTTTTTAGTATCGTTGGATGGTTTGCATCTGAGCGAAGACCAGAAAAAAAGGATCAACTCAGGAATTCAGGAGGTTGTAATGAAAGAGCTGGCGCATATGGACGCGCTGAAAGAATACGGAGTAGGAAAGAAAAAGGGGCCGTTCGATTTTGGTGGACTTAACCCTTTTATCTGGGGAATCTGGTGGGATGACGCAAGAAACCGGATTATCCAGATTGGAAATGTATTCTGACAAGTCACCCGAAAAATCGCTGGATTGCCCAAGTTATGTCGCCAAACCGGGAGCTGATTTATTTGGCATGATAAGTGAAAACGGAAAAGTAACTTATCTGAATGAGGCGATCAGGATCGACAAAACCTTTGTTGAGGAAACTCAAAAAGGCAGACCTGCCGAAGAGCGTTTTCGATTTTCAGGCAAATGCATTCAACATGGCTGTCACCAGTGGGAAGATGGGAAATGCGGATTAATACAAAAAGTCATTCAGCTCCACCAAAATCCGCCAAGTGCATTCATACAACATTGTGCCATCCGACATACCTGCCGTTGGTATGCCCAGGAAAAAGAATTGGCTTGTGCGAATTGTTCAGAAGTTTTCAGAAATAGTGAAATGGTGTTTTTACAATCTTTATAATCTGTTTTTGTCAGAAGAATGTTAAGAATCCACCATCCTTTCGTTCTTCTGACAAATTAAAATATTTATATTTTTCTGTCCGTTCAATAACTTTTTTAAATTTTTGCAATTTCCTTTACAACCTTTTGCGATCATTATCACTCTTTGTATTAGATTTGCATCAGTTTACAACGGTAAATTAAATCTTAGCTATGAAATCAGTATTTACATCCATCATTGCCATATGCCTTTTTGCACTTTGTCTGTTTGAAAAAGAGGCAAAACAACAAGCCATCGAAGCACAAAAACTTAAAGAAAAATCTACTGAAAGCCAGGTAGTTAATAATCATAAGGTACTACTTCCTGCTTACGCAAGTTTACAAAAAAACAGTTTTCTACAAAGTCAGTTTCAACTTGCGCAGTTTGTTACATCTGACTCTCTTAGCAGCGCGGATCACACTTCCGAATCTCTGTAAAATATATATCCGCTTCATCCAATCTACAAAAAAAGCTAAATCTGCTTATAGATTTAGCAATTTTTGTATTTTTTTTGATTTCATATTCTGTTTTTTCACTTTTTCGAAGTTTCCAGCCGTCAATTTTGGATTCACCTGCATAAAATCCAAACTTCGTCTGGTCATTAACCAGGCCACTACTTCCAATTTATTAAAAATTCCTGTTTTTACTTCACTTTTGCCAATTCAAGAGTTGGCTGATCCGTTATCATAAAACATTGGATCGGCAAATAAAAAACCTGTTGGTGACATCTAAAAGTCCTAAAAACAAAACAAAATTAAGGTATTCAAAAATAAACGATTTTACCCCCGTTTGTTAAGCTTTTCCAAACGCGATAATATCTTTTCCTTCCAGGATCTTCTTATCATAACCTTTCAATACTGAATTAATCATCGCCAAACCTAATTCTTTCATTGTACAAAAGCCGGATGGATAAATAGCACGCCCGATCGGAAATAACCAGCCAATGTAATTGTAGAATTTGTGGGTGTATTTTAATCCTTTTGTGGGTTTAATAAATCCAGGACGAAAAGCATAATTTGCCTTAAAAGGCAGTTTTGCGAGATCATTCTCCGTTTTTCCCTTAATTCTTGCCCAGGCCAGCCGGCCATTTTCGGTGCTGTCCGTTCCGCCACCTGAAATATATCCGAAAGTCATGTCGGGATTTAATTTGCTCAACGTTTCAGCAACATGCGTCGTCAGTTTATACGTCATTCTGTAATACACGTCTTCGCTAATCCCGACGGAGCTCACTCCCAAGCAAAAGAAACAGGCATTATATCCGGTAAGCTGACTTTCTATGGATGAAAAATCGAAAAAATCCTGATGTATAATTTCCCTGATCTTCGGATGTGCTATTCCGCTTGGTTTTCTGTTGATAACCAAAACAGATTCCACCTGCGGGTGAAGTAAGCATTCGTGTAATACGCCTTCACCAACCATTCCGGTGATGCCTGTTACAATTGCTCTTATGGTTTTCCCATTCGTTGTTTCCATATCAGGATTTAATGTTAGTGATCATTTGCCAAAGCAAAACAAATGTTTCATCGATGACTTCTTTCTGTTTCGATACTGGTAAATCGTTGTTAACCAGATACTGATGCACACCGTAAAGCTGGCTTGCCAACAATGTCCCGATCAGGTTAACGGGCAGTGCTTTAAATATTCTACTTTCCACACCCTCCCCTAAAAGAGCGGCATGCATACGTGTTTGTTTTTCTAAATCTTCTGCCGAAACTTTTGCCAGATGAGGAGAAAAATGAAATTGCTGTATAAAATAAAACTCATCCCGATGAACCAACGCCCATTGAATTGACTCTTCATAAACGGTCTTCATTCTTATCTCCAGTGGAGTTTGATCATCCAATTTTGAAAGCATATGGCCATTCAGTTCTTCTTTAATCCTGATATATAACTTTACAATCAGCTCTTCCTTTGTTTTAAAATAATGAAACAGAGTGCCGTTTGCCACGCCTGCTTCTTTGGCAATTTTACTGGTTGGCGTGCCATGAAACCCGAATTCTACAAAGAGCTTCAATGCCGCTGCTAATAATTCCTTTTCCTTATCCATTTATAAGACTGACTGATCACTCTATAAAAATAGAGAAATAAAACCTGCTTACAAAATGTTAATGAAATCATTTGCAGGCAGGTTGGCAATAGAGTTACAACACGCAACTAATCAACAACTTAATTGCTCACACGCTCTTTTTCATCATCTGTTCCGTTATTGTTATACCTGCGTTTTCTGGCAAAGGTATCTTTTCCAAAACGATAGGTTATTGCAAATCCAATGCGTTGTGTGTCTGTTCGTGTAGTTTGAAAAAAATCGGATTGTTTCAAACTGACTGATCTGTTATGATAAACCCAGGAATGAAAAATATCTTCGGCAGAAATACGAATACTGCCTTTTCCATTCCAGATCTTTTTTTGAACCGACGCATTAACCCGGTACATTCCGCTTGTGATTGCCTGGCCAAGAAGATCTCCACTTGCATAATAACCGCCTAATTCCCCATTCCAGTTTTTACTGAAAGTCAAATAATTATTAAACTCAAATCGTAATAAATTCAATTTTATATCCAGATTTTCAGTATAAACCCTCCCTTGCGTTGTAATACGTGACAGCCGCAGCGTCGTGTTCATATACCACCATTTCGTGGGCGAAACGGAAACCGTAGTGTTTAACAGCATCATATAACCCCTGGCAATATTTTCGGGTTTGCTGGTAAAAATGCTATCAACAGCCTGGGTCGTCTGGAATATAAGATCCGTAAAACGGTTGTAACTTAACCCCATGTTCAGGAATTGTTTATGCTGATATTTCAGCTCGATCCGATCCTGATATTGAGGCGTAAGCCGGGGATTTCCAGAACTGTAAGTATACTGGTCTTTGTAAAAAACAAAAGGATTAAGTAGTTGATAATTAGGTCGATTGATTCTTCTGACAGCCATTAATCCAAACGTATTTGTGCCTTTGTCATCCAGCTTGTAGTTCAAAAAAATGCTCGGGAATAGTACAGTATAATTTTTCGTAAAAGTCATTTCCTCAACCACTTCATTCCCAAGTTGTCGGCCACGTGCATGCGTATTTTCAACTCTTACACCCAGCTGTACGCCAAATTGTTTCCATGTTTTTTGACCATTCAGATAAGCGGCGTTCACATTTTCCCTATACTTGAAATGATTGGATCTGCCATTATCAATCATTTGAAAATTCCCGTTGACATCATAATAATCAAATACAAAATCATTGTCCACAATGCTTGATTTGAAACCACCTTCAATTTTCGCATTGTTTTTGAAAGGATGCACATAATCCGCTTTGGCAGTATAAATGTTTATATCTGATGGGATCTGATATAAAAAATCGGATTTGCTATTCTGTAAACCATCAGGCAGGAACGTGGTGTTTTGTAAAATCTGATTCGCGTTTGTTTTGTATTTCAAATAGTTAACATCAAAAGAAAACTCACGACCTGTTGTATTAAGTTTATGTAGCAAATTCAGATTAATTCCTGTGTTTGTTCTCTTATCCATACTTTCAGTATTTCCGGAGCCTTTGCCACTCAGCGCGTTAACCGCGTTGTAATTTGTACTGTTGTAATCAAAATCCCCGTCTCGCGTACCTCCGTTAAGATTTACATTTATACCAAAAGTAGTTTTCGCAGTTGCGGCGAAATCCATCCCGAAATTCGCATTCAGCAAATTGTTTTTATTGACCTGATTATTCACCAGATTCACTGTCGAAGTGAGCTGATTTGCGGAATCAAAAAAACGACGGTCATATCGATCCAGACTATAATTCTTTTCAAATCCATAACCCAGATTGGCAAATACATTCACTTTTTTGTAATTATAATTCAGATTCAGCGCATTGTTACTCCGCACGTATCTGCCTATACTGATCCCGGCCGAAATATTTCCTGTAAAACCTCCCACCCTGTTTTTTTTCAAACGGATATTAATAATCGCATTTCCGGAAGCATCATATTTTGCAGACGGATTATCCATAAGTTCAATTTTATCAAGCATACCGCCTGGTAAAGATTTCAGATAGGCGGCTAAATCCGGACCCGACATGTAGGTGCTCCGCCCATCAATCAACACCAGTACACCACTTCTCCCGTTCAGACTAATATCCCCATTACTATTCACCGAAACACCAGGCGTTTTTTCCAGAACTTCCAGTGTGTTGCTCGTTGCACTGCTGATCATGGCTTCTACATTAATCGTTGTTTTATCAATTTCCTGCACCATCAGCGGCTTTTTTGCCTTGACAGTCACCTCATTTAATTCAACACTTTTGGCGGGGAGCAGAATAATGACAGGCAGTAAAATATTACTATGCGAACTATCAATCGTCAGCGGAATGCTCGTAAATGGCTTTTGAGCAACAGCCGTTATTGAGAGCAGATAAATGTTATTTTCCAGATTTATAAAATGAAATTTTCCGTTGGCGTCCGTAATTTCTCCCTGAACCATAATCGAATCAGCGGCTTTTAATAACCGTACCGTTGTGCCGGGGAGCACTTCATTTTTGGTATCTTTAATTGTCCCGGAAATGGTTTTGCCGGTTTGCGCCAGCGCAAAATTTGTCAAAAAAAGAATAAGGAGTAATGTGTTAATTGTTTTCATGGCCAAGTGATTTGTGTTTTTCAATCGTGATAAGCAAATATTGAATACACCACTTGCCAGATGAAATAATTGTGTTGTAACTTCCCAAATCACTGACAGAATATGATTTTGACGTGACAAAGTATTTTGACCATTCAGATTAACTTTCTGTCATTGATTCCCGGCGTTTCACCAGATTTATTTACCGGATTTAATTATTGATTACAGTTTTGCAACAAGTTTTAAACTGAGGCAAATACACAAATATGAAAAATTCAAAAGTCAATAATGACAAAGAGCTGGTTCGGAACATTGCCTATTTTGTGCTTTCCGCGATTGTTTCTGTCCCGCTCTTTCTGGCCATAGATGCCTTTATTAATGCGATGCATATGAATGAAGATGAGGCGATTGCAGCAGCGGCAACCGGCTGTTTTCTGGTGGGCGTTTTTCTGGGCCGGTATTGTGCAGAAATATTGATGACAGAAATCAAAAAAGTCTCAAACTGGCATTTGATCGCAATTTTTATACTGATCGTTACGAATATCGTCTGGATTTTTTATCACGCAGATTACCCATTTGCGGATCATCCCGCGCTAAATCTGCTTATGTACTGGATTCCGTTTATTGCAGTAAGTGTATTAACGGGAATTCTGATAAAATTTATTCGATTCATGACCCAGAATGAATTGAAAGAAGCGCAGACTTCTGCGGCCAATAGTCAAAGTGAATTGCATCTTTTACAGTCGCAGTTAAGTCCTCATTTTCTGTTTAATACACTGAACAATTTGTATGGTCTGTCTATTACCCAGCACGAAAAAATACCACCTCTGTTGCTTCGTTTGTCAGATTTGTTACGCTATTCGGTATATGAATCAAACCAGAGTTTTGTGCCTTTAAAAGAAGAGCTGGCCTATATTGACAATTATATTGAATTTGAAAAAATTCGTATTGGCGACAGGTTGATATTAAAAGGTGATATAGAAAAAATTGATAATACTAACATCAGAATCGCTCCGATGCTTCTGATTGTTTTTATTGAAAATGCCTTCAAACATTCGAAAAACACTGCGGAAGAGAATATCTTTATTGAGATTTCCTTAAAGACATGGAGTAATTATATTCTGTTTTCCATTAAAAATTCTCACAATAAAAACGCAGTCGAGGAGGTATCAACAATCAATAAAAACAGCGGATTTGGACTGGTTAATGTCAGAAAAAGACTCCAGCTTTTATACCCAAACGAAGCCGAACTTAATATTGAAGAAGATGAAAGAACGTATAACGTCAACCTGCGTTTAAAAATGAAATAACCCAACTAGTACGCTTTACTTAAAAAGTAATCGCCAGAACCTAACAGCTAAAAGCCGACACCAATGACTATTTTCAATTGCCTGATCGTAGATGATGAGCCTATTGCAAGGGATATTATAAAAACCTATTGCGGGCATTTGCCTTATCTGAACATTGTGGCAGCAAGTGGAAATGCATTAGAAGCAAAAACAATACTTCATAAGCAAAAAGTTGATATTTTATTTCTGGATATCAACATGCCGATTATGGATGGTATATCATTTTTAAAAACATTAAAAAATCCGCCGCAGGTAATTTTCACAACGGCTTACAAAGAATATGCCCTGGATGCGTTTGACCTTTCCGCCTGTGATTATCTGTTGAAACCATTTTCCCTGGAACGTTTTATTATTGCAGTTGACAAAGCCACAGAAAAATTACAAAATCAGTCAGTGCCAATTTCTGAAAATAATGATGTAAAAACTGAGGATTTCATTTTCGTGAAAACGGATGGAAAAATCTTCAAAATCCTTTATTCAGATCTGCTTTATGCAGAAGCTAATGGAAATTATACAAAAATCGTAACAGCGCAATACACCCTGATGCCCGCTATGACTTTTTCAACCATTGAAGAATTACTTCCAAAGTCGCTTTTTCTACGTATCCATCGCTCGTTCATAATTAATAAGGCAAAAATTGATCACATTGAAGGAAACCGTGTTTTTATAAATAATATCGAAATACCGATTGGTGGAAATTACAGAGATTTATTTTTTAAACAATTGGGATTTTCGTCGTGATTATTCTGATAAATTCTGCCTTCCCAAAAATCGTATGGCTCCTCTCCATCCATATCATTCTCATAAATAAAGTTAAAAGGCTGTAAATTGAATATTTGAGCAAAACACTATTGCTACATTTAGCGCAAACAAAAGGAAAACAGAAATCCCCTTTTGTCAAATATTGTTTTGATAAACTCAAATTATTAGCCGTTATGAAAAAGTATGTTTTGCTATGGATACTATTACAGGTATCCAATTATCTGTTTGCGCAGGGTCTAAAAGAGCGTGTTGAAAATAAAAACACCGGGCTTTCAGCCAGTTTCTCAGTATCTGATTCTTCCAAAAAACACAAATTAAAATTTACGCCGGTCCCCAAAAAAGCAGCAATTTTTGCAGCGATTTTTCCATCTGGCGGACAAATCTACAATCGCGATTATTGGAAAGTCCCACTGGTTTTGGCAGCTTTGGCTGGTGGCACATGGACAGCCATTTATTGGAGAGTCCGCTATAAAGATTTTCTTGCGGGGTATCTGTCATTTCACGATTTTAGCCATACGGATAGCAGTAGTTATGGTCAATTAAAAGACGGCCTCAACGCTGATTCCAAGTTGCCGGTATTTTACAGAGGAGGAATTTTAAACGGTGAACGTAATGCAGCGAGGCTTTACAATATTAATCAGGTGCAAAAAGTGAAGGACGAATATCGACGATATTTTGAAACATCTGTTGTCGTCACAGCTGCAATTTACGTGCTTGCCATTATAGAGGCTAATGTGGCTGCACATTTAAAAACTTTTGATATTTCTGATGACATCAGTTTTCGGGTTGAACCCAAAATGAGTCAGCCATTGGTTAAACAACCAGTCCCCGGAATTCGGCTTGTCTTTTCATTTCATTAGGTAATTTATTTTCCTTCAAACAAACTTTTTTTGCTTTTTTTAAATTGACAAATAATTTTGGAACGATTATTCAACTATACCCGTTTTTATTTTGTGAAATCATGTAAGTTATGAGTTTACAACATGTAACATTTAGTTACTTACTGACTCAATCAACAGATTATGAATGTCTTTCGTAGACTTTTAAAAAATAAAAAAGGCTTATCCATGGAAACAAAAGAAATAAAAAATATAGCATATTCTGTACTTGATCTTGCGGCAGTTATCGAAGGAAAAACGCCGGCAGATACATTCAAAACAAGTCTGGAATTAGCACAAGAAGCTGAAAATCTTGGTTACACACGTTACTGGCTGGCAGAACATCACAATATGATCAGCGTTGCAAGTTCTGCAACGGCAGTACTTATTGGATACATTGCCGGCGGAACTTCTACTATCCGTGTGGGCTCAGGTGGAATTATGTTGCCAAATCATGCGCCGCTTGTGGTGGCAGAACAGTTTGGTACTCTGGCTTCTTTATATCCGGATAGAATTGATCTGGGTTTGGGCCGTGCTCCGGGAACGGATCAGATGACAGCCAGGGCAATCAGAGGTGAAAACTTCAACGCCGTTCACAACTTCCCAAGTGATATTGAAACGCTGCAAACACTTTTTTCGAAAAATAATAAAAACGGGAAAATCCGGGCAATTCCTGGTGATGGTTTAGAGGTGCCGATCTGGATTTTAGGGTCAAGCACGGATAGTGCACGTGTAGCAGCCGCCATGGGTTTACCTTATACTTTTGCCAGTCATTTCGCGCCGGCTTATTTCCTGGAAGCCATCGCATTATATAGAAAAAATTTCCGTCCGTCAATTTATCTTGACAAGCCTTATGTTATGGCTTGCGTCAATGTCATCGCGGCTGATACGGATGCAGAAGCGGACAAATTATCTACTTCGATACTTCAATTTTTTCTGGGTGTTATCAGTGGGAATCGTAAACTTTTACAGCCACCGGTTGATAGTATGGATGATATCTGGAATTTCCAGGAAGAACATGCCGTCAATCAAATGCTTGCATATTCTTTCATCGGCGGACCTGAAAAACTAAAAAACAAACTGACAACATTCTTTGAAAAAACGCAGGTCGATGAAGTAATGGCAACTTCACATATCTTTGATCATCAGGCAAGAATTAAGTCGTATCAGCTTTTCTCGCAAACTGTGCAGGAAATTAATTCGGTTGAGGCTTAAAATATTTTGATATAAAAAAGCAGGCTGTTTCAACGAGGGTTGAGGCAGCCTGTTTTTTTTATATGGTCTTTTCTTGGTCTATGTCTCCACAGACCTAAATTACAAGTCCTGTGAGGACACAGGCCAGGGAATAAATTCATCTGATTTCAATCTTTCCAAATCATGAATACAGCTCCTGCTCGTCAGTATAATAGGTGCTTTTCCCGCCAATTTTCTCATTTATAATCTCAGCTCCCGTCGGACTTGTTTTTCGTTTGCTGTTGTGAACGGCCATAAAATCACGAATTTCTCCACTGATGATATCGGGATTAGACTTTAATATTTCCTTCTCTGCATTGATCAAAACATCTTTTATAGCTTTGGCAAGCCTGGCGACAGCTTCCTTCGGAATTTTGGACGATATAGATTTAGGCGATATTTTGGCTTCCCACAAAATCTCGTCAGCATAGGCATTTCCAATCCCACCAATCATCTTTTGATCAATAATAAATGATTTTATAATAGCTCTGCTTTTTTGCAGTTTTCCCTCCAGCCATACGGCAGTCAGTTCATCCGAAAGCGCGTCGACGACATCATTCGGCTCAGGATTAAGCGTAATCTTAGCGATTTTTTGAAAATCTGTCATGGCAAGCTGATTTCCGTCTTTGAAAATGAAAGCCGCAATGGTATGCTTTGGTCTTTCCTCTTTGTCATCCTGAATCAGTTTTCCATTGAGCATCAGGTGCATACTGACCAGAGCATCTTTCCCAAAATCAAAATATAATTCTTTCCCTACACGATAAACATCTTTCAAGTGTTTTCCCGACAAAGCTGTATTAAATTCTTTTTCAGTAGCTTCGATTTTGCTCTTTTCTACAATTACAATTTTTTCCAGCTCCTTCCCTTTCAACTTTTTAACCAGGTTTTTGCTATATACTTGTAAGTCTGATAATTCTGGCATACTCTTAATTTTGTTGATGCGTAAAAATTATTATACTATTATTTCGATGCTCAAATATATTACACCACTAACTACTTTTTCGTCAAATTTTCAAAGAGAAATACACCATGTTTATTGGCAACCACAATATCCGGCTTACTGTCTCCATTCATATCTTTCACCGTTATATTTAACCCTGCACCGGAGTCACTGTCGATAACATGTTCTGTGTAATACGGCTGTTTTGTAGAATTAAACTCGAACCATAACAAAATTGGTGGATCACTGTCACCCGGATCGTGGCCATGATGAGCCAGATATCTTTTTCCGGTAATGTAATCTTTCCGCCCGTCGCCGTTCAGATCAGCCATGATCGAAGAATGGGTTTGAGCTGTTGTTTGGCTCATTAAATGTGAAACGAAGTAAAGTCTGCCTTTGGAATCCGTAATCTGTTCATGCCACCAAACGCCCATGGAATGTGCTGATGCGCTCACCACATCATTTTTTCCGTCTCCATTCACATCCATAACCTGCATATGTGAACAGGGTTCACCGAGATTTGCATTATGAAAAACCCAGTTTCCTTCTTTCGGATCCTTTTTCCCTTCAAACCAGCCTTCCATTACGGTGACATCATTTATGCCATCTTTATTCACATCGCCAAAGCCTATTCCATGAGAAAACGGTTCTGTTCCAGGGGCATTTTCCTTGCTGATCGCAAAACGTTTCCATTCCGTTTCACCTTTTTTCAAAGGTGCCTGCAACCAGATCATCTGTTTTTTTACCTTATCCCCACACAGAATATCAATTCTTCCATCCCCATCTATATCAACAAAATTGGGTGATTCATTGGTTATTCCCACACTATCAGCGATGATATGTTTTTTCCAGAAGCCAGGTTTGTTTTGTGGATTTTCAAACCAGAAACCGGGTTTTCCGGGAAAGTCAACGATGACCGCATCATCCCAGCCATCCAGATTTACATCCATTCCCAGATTTAAAAAGGAATTACTATATTCAGTCAAAGGATCAAAAATACGTGAAGGTGCCATTTCATGGCGGGTCCAGTTCGGTGCTTCAAACCAGTAGTAACCTGCAATGATGTCTATTTTACCATCCTTATTAACGTCCGCCACAGCTGCACCTTCCGAAATAAAATCGCCCGTTAATTTTGTCTTTTTAAAATCTTTTGAAGTTCCCGCCGTATAGGTCTGGGCGTATGAAATATTCATGCTCAGACTTATAAACAGTATTACAGGAAAAAGACTATGGTATTTTGCAGTGTATTCGAACTTCATGTTTACTGACTTTTTATTTCTGAATACCAATTATTTCTCCAAAACCTTACTAATCAACATCTGGCTTTCATGATTTTCATGCGAACCGGACTGTCCCAATTTTTCATTCAAATCTTTCAATACCTTTTTTGAATCGTCCGTTCCGATCGCTGCAACACGCTGAATGGTGTATGGCAAAATGTTAGGCAATTTAGATTTTTGCGCCATCTGCAAAGCTCGTTTCATATCAATGGCTGCCAAAGGTTCGGCTGCATACCAAACCATTAATGGCAAATTGTGATCGTCTTTGTCCTCAACTTTCTGTGAAAGCGCTTCGACAACATCCCAGCGTTGCGCAGGCTGCAACCGGAGCATGGCCGAAGTCAGATACAATCTCACCAGCGGTGAATTGTCATTTTGTGCCAAAGCAACAAACCGTTTTAATGTTTCGGGAGAGACATTTTTACTTTCTGTCAGAAGTTGAATTGCCCAGCTCCTTACATATTCATTGTCGTTGGTGAGCAAATCAGTAAGATCTTTTTTAGTTAGACCTTTTGTAACGTGAAGCGTCCACAACGCACGAAGTTTTCTTGTCGGATCCGGATTATTTGCCAGCATTTCTTTCAATGCTTTGTGCACTTTTTTATTCGGGCCGCGTTCCTGTAAAATCACCCGAGCCTGCCTTACATACCACTCATTTTTATTGAGCTGATAATTGACAAGCTCCATATCAGAAGCTTTTGACAAATCCACTTTTACCCACTTATCATTTTCGTGCGTAATTTTAAATATTCTGCCCATCGTTTTGTTGTGAACATCCGGATTCGGACTGTGACATTGGTTTTTGTCATACCAGTCTATCGCAAAAACAGAACCGCTCGGATCATATTTAAAATTCAGCCACTGCGACCAGGAATCGTTCATGGCCAAAAAATCATTTTTATGTGTTGCCAGATATCCTGATCCTTTTCGTTCCAGGTGATCAATATTCAGTTTTGCGCCATTGATATTATTCATGAAAATTTCATTGCGATACTCCTGCGGCCAGGTGCCACCACCCAGATAAATCATCGCTCCTGCATGGGCGTGCCCACCACCGGCTGATCCTGAACGGAAGTTCCCGGCGTGAGGACCGCGTTCTCCCACCCAATGCACATGGTCAGCAATGGTTTTGATATCATCATAAGTATAGGGATTGAAATGTTGTCCGGCCTGCCGCTGATATCGCGCGCCCTGTATGACGTGATACATATGCGGGATCACGCAAACGGTGATAAACGGATGTCCATAATCATTAAAATCGATACCCCATGGATTACTTGAACCTTCTGCAAATACCTCAAACTCATGAGAGGTTGGATGGAATCTCCAAACGCCGGCATTGATTTTGGTACGTTCTGCATCAGCAGAACCTGGTTTTCCCACATTAGAACGGGTGAAAACACCATGCGTTCCATAAAGCCAGCCATCCGGGCCCCATCTTAAATTGTTGAGTACCTCATGCGTATCATCCACGCCCCAGCCATCCAGTAATTTTTGCGGCGGACCGGCGGGTTTATCATTTTTAGCATCAATCGGGATGAATAATAAATACGGCGCAGCACCCAGCCAAACCCCGCCCATTCCCACTTCGATTCCACTAACCAGATTTAATCCTTCTGTAAAAACCTTTCTTTTATCCAGCGTTCCGTCACCGTCTGTATCTTCAAAAATCAGAATGCGGTCTTTTCCTTGTCCCTCCGGCGCAGGTACGGGATAGGTATGTCCCTCCACAACCCACAGTCTGCCGCGGGAATCAAATGTAAAGCTGATCGGGCGAATAATATCGGGCTCTGCTGCTGCCAGCGTAATTTTAAAACCTTTTGGCAGCGTCATCACTTTGGCTGCTTCCGTCCCCGAAAGTCCGGCGTTAAGGACGGGATCCAAAGGTGGTAAAACGATGATATCTTTTTGTTTCAGCTCGTTAGGAAAATCAGGGCGACTTGGATAAAATAGAAAGTCATCAAAATTGATATGCGCCCATTTGTCGTTGGGTATATATGGAATCTGCGAAATACCGGTTTCATTATCTATAATCCGGATAAAAATTTCTTTGTTCAGATAAGGCTGAAGATCAACCACAGCCGGCTGCAAAGTTGCTCTTCCCTGCCCTGTAATATGAAAAATGACGCTGTCTGTACCGGCCAGCACAAGTTCTACTCTTGTATCCTGCAAAGCTCCCCCGGAAACCCGGAAAGCTGCAAAAGGTTGGGTCACTTTAAAAGGAATGGAAGTCAGCGTTCCTGTAAGCTTATAATTTGTAGTACCACCGCTACTCAGGAAATATTTCCCCTCATAGCCTATATGCATGTCTTTTTCATGAACCGGTGACGGATCTTCTGAAAAAAGAGGATTTGTGAAAGCATCGCCGGTTGCCGTCCAGTTTGTTAAGTTTCCTGTTTCAAAATTCAGATTCAGAGGTCTTCCATCTTTTTCTGGTAACTTTCCGGCCACTGTTTTATCAGAAATCACACCTTCCACTACTTCAAAACTTCCCACCATTCCTGCTGCACGGTGGCCTGGCACCGAACAGAAATAGGTATCACTTTCCACAGCTTTAAAAACAAGACTGGTGCTTGTGCCTTTTTCTATGATCACCTTACTTTTCAGTCCCATTTTTTCCAAAGAAATGTCATGCGTCATTAGCTCACCGTTGGTGATTTTAATCCTGACACGATCTCCTTTGTTTGCTTTTAAAGTTGGGTTACGGGAACCATCCGGTGCGAAAAAGCCAAGCATGGTTGCTTCCAAGGCATAATCTCTATCAAAATGCGTGGTATCGACAACGACGGAATTTTTAGATTTCTGAGCCTTGCTGAAAGGATTGGGGACAATAAAAAATATTATCAGCAACAGAACAAGTGGACGAAATGCGGACATAATAACGGGCGGTAAAGGTGTTAGGAATTTTCACTTTCTGATTATTTAAAAAAGTGAATATACCACAGAAGTTACCCGTCAAAACGCATATAATATGTTCGTAATCAAATTACTGACTGTTATTTAATTAAAAAAATTTGAATGTATCCATATTCAATATCCAGGATAAAAATTTTCCCAACTTGCACAAAAGATAACCGGCTGCTAATCAGAGAAAAAATCTCATCATTAACAGCCGGTTATTTTAACTGGGAAAATTAATTACTTAATCCTCTGCCCGTTTTATGTTGCAGTTCATCAATGCGTTTTGACGCTTCTGCCTTACTTAAATTTTCGTCAAACTCCACACCTGCTTCGTCAGAAAGTGTTTTTAAATAAGATTGCTGTGCACCAGTCATAGGCTCAGCTCCCGTAGTCCATTCATCGGGATCCTTAACGGTATTATCGCCTTTTATTACCTGATTTTGGGTTGAAGGATTTTCATCCTCATCGTTCGATTGATTGTTTGTAGTTGCCATTTTTAGTTTTGTTGATTTAACAAAGAATATAAAAAAACTGAGCCAGCCATATTTATCAACAATTCTAATGTTTCATATAATCTGACCGGTTTCCCGATGTGGCTTTTACCCACAATTCTTCCTCAAAATTTCCTTATCACTTACCCGATCTAAAACCCGAAGCAACCATATTTACACAAACTGTGTCCATGATGTATCCTATCTTAACTTATACCAAAATGAACCGGACTCAAACTGGAATAATCTTAATTTTTCTAACGTTGCTGTTTTCAGGATGTAAAAATCCTGATAGCCCCGTTAATGAAATCATCAATGAGCCTGTTGGCGGATCTTTTTATTATGTAAAGAACCAGACAGATAAGGATCTATATGCTCAATTTCCTGTACCAACTTATGATCTAAGCATTAACAAAATGGTTGATATAGACAGCACAGTTATCATTCCCCACCTTGCAACAACAAAACTTTTTGAAGATCTTGGTAACTTCGGATTAAATCCAACGCCGTTTCATACGTTTAAACACATCAAGTTTTTCAAACTGGAAAACGGAGTGAAAACATTAGCTTTTGAATTAAATCCCATGAAAAATGATCGATGGGTTTCCAATATTCTAAGTAGAGAGGAATCCGGATATGGGCTAACGGAATATCAGCTTTTGGTGAGGAATGAAGATTTGTAATATTATCGGCAAGATGATTTTTTTGCCTTATAAATAATTTTCAGTTCAAACGAATTCGCAATTTCTATTACCAATGAAACTTAAATCATTTCTTATCTGGGTACTTTTTCCTCTTTTTGTTTTGATCGCTTATTGGGAAATTTCAGGCAGCAATAGGACTGGTATGAAACTGGCGAATTGCGAGAATGGCAGTGTTGAGACGATTCAGGAACTGAACAAACAAGTAAAAAGAAATCTTCTGAATCGGGAATTTTACCAGGTTAGTGGATACACGGATTTCGGTCCATGTTACCTGGCAAACTATAATAAAAAGTATCAACTTTTGCGTGTCGCTCTTGATCCGCCAAGTGGATGGTCAGGTCTATATAAAGCCACAACTGAGCAATTACAGCAAATCGTAGATCGAAAATTAAATGACGACCAGATACGGCAATATTTGGAAGCCTTTCCGACAGAAAATTATCCAGATGATATAGATTAAACCTGATTCTCCGATACGTATTCTGATTTTTAATGACGTTTAAAAAACAGGAAAAGATTTTAGGAAATAATATTGAGTAAAAAATTAATATTCTTTTTTAAACAAAACGGGGACAGCCGGTTATACGATTGCCCCCATTTATTAGTAAATGCATTAAATCATTTCACCGAATTTCTTGAATCCACCACATTATGCAGCTGATATTCCTTCGGCGGTTTTGCGCCTAACAAATGTTGAACGAAATAATCCCAGCGGCGTCTCATCATGTAAGGACCAAAATTCGCATAACCATGACGGCTGTTTGGGAAAATGATCAGGTCATAATCCTTGTTTGCTTTTTCCAGTGCTTCAAGAACCAGCATCGTGTTGTATGGAGGCACATTGTCGTCCATCATACCGTGCGCCAGCATCAGTTTCCCTTTCAAATTTTTGGCATATAACTGATTAGCCTGCAATTCATAATTCGATACCCCTTTTTCATTATTTTTCAACAAACCAATGTAGCGCTCACCCCAATCGTCCTCGTAATTACGGTTGTCCTGGTTGCCCGATTCTGAAATACCCACCTTGAAAAAATCAGGATATGTGAACATGGCACAGGCCGTGGCAAACCCACCGCCGGAGTGACCATGCATACCTACACGGCTGGTATCGATCCAGTTATGTTTTGCTGCAAGCTGCTTAATCCCCGAAACCTGATCAGGCAGGGTATTCTCAGCCATTTGTCCATAGTTCATATCATGGAAACTTTTCGACCGCAATGGATTACTTGTACCTTCCAGTTCGATCACCACAAATCCAAGTTCGGCCAAAGCCTGATTGTCTCTTCTGGATGCTGCAAATGCCCATGATCCAACGCTGCCGCCTTGCGGACCAGGATATATATAATCCACAAGCGGGTATTTTTTAGTCGAATCAAGTTTTGTCGGCGTATACATCAATCCGTAAACATCTGTTTTCCCATCTTTTGCTTTCACAGAAAAAGGAATTGGCGCTTTCCAGCCAATGGCTTTCAAACGGCTTACATCCGTTTTTTCCAGCTCAGCAACTAACTTTCCACTCATATTACGCAAAACAGTTACCGGCGCAACGTCGGGTTGTGAGTAGGTATCAATGAAAAAGTTTTCTGAGGTTGACAGCGAGATCGTATGAAAACCTGCTTCCGGCGTTAACAAAGTCAAGCCCGAACCGTCAAAATTGATTTTGTATAAATGGCTGAAATATGGATTACCAGACTCTTTGCCGTTAGCCATAAAAAATATCTGGCGGCTCTTTTCATCTACTTTTATCAACTGTGTTACCAACCATTCACCTTTGGTAATCTGGTTTTTTAGCTTTCCGGTCGACGCGTCATATAAATACAAATGTCCCCAATTATCCCTTTCTGAATACCAGATAATTTCCTTGCCTGCAGACAAATACCGCCAGCTGATTCCACGTTGGCCCGACTCAAACTGCGTAGCAGAAGTTTCTTCAAAAATCTCTTTTACAGCACCGGATACGGCATCAGCCATTCTTACTTTTTCATTTTTGTGATCCCGAGATGTCGAAACGAATACAAGCTGCGAACCATCCTGACTCCATGAGGCATCGTTTAACACGCCCCCACGACTGATATCATCACCCATCGTTGATCTGTGCACATCAGCAGGAATTTGCAAACGCACTACTTTTGGCGTTTCAATATTGATAATCACACGATGAAGCATAGCCACAACACTATCTCCCGGCAAAGGATATTTCCAGGCTTCCAGTTTTGGATGCCCTACATTGGTTGTTACCAGGAACATATCGCCTACTTTCCTTTCATCCTGCTGATAGGTAAAAATCTTTTTAGAATCAGGCGACCAAAGCAAAACCGGCTTGTCGCTATGACGCCAGCCTGCATTATCAGTTGCATATCCAAAATCCTTAACCCCGTCGGTTGTCAGCTGCGTAAGCTGGTTTGACGCTACATCGCGTAACCACAGGTTATAATCTTTGATCAAAACTGACTTTTTCCCATCGGGAGACAACATTTCGTTCTTCGAATCTTCGTCCGTTTTTATTTTTGCCGAGGTATCCTCAACAACTTGATACGTTTTCAAATCACATTTCCACTGTTTCCCGCCCGCTGCAAACAGGACCGACTTTTCATCTGTCGAAAAAGTGAAAGTTTGAAATGGAAGCATAAATGCGGTGTAACTCTTTCCGCTCGCAGCAGAAAGAGACTGCGCCAGTTTTGCCTGGTTAAACGCCGGCAGGCGAGTTCCTTTGAGCGCATTCACTAAAATAAATTCGCTGCCCTGAGCCGTCAATGTACGATACCAAAAACGCTCTCGTGAAATCCAGGTAGGTTTTCCGGCCACATTGTCGACATACTTCTGGGTGTTGGGCGATAAAAAACTTTCTGCTTTTTGATAGTCATCAGCTGTCAGCGTCGCTTGCTGCGAAAACGCGGAACCAGCCAGAAAAACGGGCAAAAGGATTGTAATTAATTTCTTCATAAGGGTTAATACCTGGTAATAGGATGTGAGGTAAATTATTCTGAACTGCAAAATAAGGATTTTTCAGCAGCTAAATATACGCACATGGCAAAAATCGTTTGTAAGACAATCATTTTCATCCTAATTATCAGTCCCCCATTAAAAAAGCAAAGACTATTCATTACAAATAGTCTCTGCTCGAATTGACTTTAATCATGCAAGCTCCGGTAACCTATCATCCAGGTTACAGGAATTCAGATTATACATTTTTTCATGATTCAGGTTTACGGTTGTTCCTCATTCCGGCCAGAAATTCAATAACACTTTGGCCAGAGCCTGGTCATTAATATATCCGCCAATCACAAGACTTCCGAATAAATAAACGCAATACAAAACGACTATCAATCCGATCGTTTCAGAAAGTGTTTTTCTTAGGGATTTACATTTTTCATTACCTCTTCCAGGGGTTGTGCTCATACGTTTTAACAATAAAAAGTGCTGGGTTAGTTGTTACTTTATTGCTGCCTCTGATTATTTTCGGATCACAGGCAGCAAGGTGAAATTTAATTTCAGGCAAAAATTTTGCCATCATTAAACACATCTTTACTGGTGGGGGAGGGTTAAATTAATTTCTAAGCAAAACAATGTACAAAATGGTCTGTAACCAAAAATCGGGTGTAGACAAAGTGTGTACAACTGCAAAAAAATACCCATTTCCGGGTAAAAAATGGGTATGAACAGAATTTAAGATAGATGACTGCTATTTATTTGAGTGGTTGTCGTCCTGCAAATCATTCTCCTCAACGATCGACATTTTTTTGTATAACCTGGTCTTTGCACGGCGTACGCTGGCAGGATCAATATTCAGTAATGCCGCTATTTCTTTGGTGGAAAGATTGATATGAAAATACGCATACAGCCGTATTTCATTTTTAGTAAGAGAAGGATATTTCGCAAGCAGATTTTCAAAAAAATGAGGATGGACCTGCTCAAAATGCAACTTGAATTTTTTCCAGTCGCCGTCGAGATACAGATTGCTTTGAAGAATTGATTCGATGCTTTTCAGTCCCTGATGTTTGCTGTCCGGGTATAATTTATTCAGCTCCTGTATCTGTGTTTTCAGACTGGCAAGCAGCTCGTTTTTCTGGACCATATAAAGCGTCGTCGATGCCAGTTCCCGCTGATTAATTTCCAGACGTTCTTCCAGTAATTCATTTCTGATTTTTTCATTGATGATATCGGCATTAATTTTTTGATTTTCCAGTTCGATCAGCCTTTGCCGTAACCCAATTTCCTTCAGATCAAATTCAAGCTGCCTCGCTTCCATTTCTTTTACTTTAAGTTCTTTCTGAATGGACTTTGTACGTGTTACCAAAGCAATCGAAAATACAAGTGCCTGCGAGATGATAGAAAAATCCGGCATCAATGAAGCACTTGTGTCGTTATAAGTGATAAAAACGTGATAAATAGTGGTACAAAGCATAAAAACGAAAGGCAGAAAGTTAGCCACTAAAAACGGAGCGGCGGCTGGTAACTTCCGAAGGTAACCAATTACGCAGGTGCAAAGCAGTATTGCAATCAGTAACAAAGCAAGAATATTGTGATACAGTAAAGTATAATCTTCCAGATAGACCACAAAAATATTGAAAAACACAAGCACAATCGTTACTGAAACATAAACATTTAACCCAATCCGGAGCGCGAGATCCATTACCGGCAGCTTTTTCTTTGTGTTGAGAAAAGATTGTGTCAATCGCACAATACCGTACATGACTAATAGTATTCCACCATGCATCAATAGCCTCGACAGATCAAAGGAATGAAGAGTACCTTGCGGGGTGACAGCAGAAGTAAAAACTGTATTTGGCAGAAGGATATAATAAAACCTCTTGTAAGCGGTGATGTAAAACATTCCACCCAACTGAGCAATGAGATAGTACAGGACAGTCTTATCCCGGATACTGATGTAGATATATAAATTATTCAGAAAAAACAGGAATAATACTGTCAGGGATGTAATCCAGGAAAGCCAGATAATCTGCTCCTTTTTATAGGTATGATCAGATTTTTCAATTTTAACTACTGGCTGAAATGACTGATTCAAATCGCGCAATATGCCTGCAAAAACCTTGATATATATTATGTTTTCAGTTCGCCCCTGTAAAATACAGGCTAACTCATTAAGGTTACGCTTACCACTATACGGAGTTAAGATGCCATTTTGATACGCTACCCACTTCTGGGTATTTTCATTAAAATAATATAAAACGTTATTCTGGTATAGATTGAGTGAAATGTTATAGGAATCGGCGTAGAAGGAAGGATTTTTAATGCGGATTTTCAACCAGTAATAAGTGGCCTTTTCTTTCCCTATTGAATGATGATCAACAAAATTCAGGGCGGTGTCAGATAATATTTTTTCAAAAGTATAACCGCGATCGGGAAGGACGGCGTACTGATTAATGGTAGCAATGGAGCTATCCGTCAGAGTGTAAACAGGTTGTGCAAACGAAGCAACCGGCAAAATTAAAATGATCAGGAAAACAAAAATCTTATTCAATGCCCGGATTTACATTTTTTTGAAAAGGTACAAAATAAACTTAGAAAGTTACATATTTCACAAATTCAGGTCACTTTTCGCCATCGGAAAGGCAGGCAAGCAACCCGGGATCAATGTTTTCCGTATCTGATAATAGAAACTTATCTCTCCTTTCAAAATCAGGCTTAAACGTTTTGCCATTCAGTATTTGTCAAAAATTTAAATAATATATCATGAAAAGTTCAACGGTAGCGACAATCCTTTATTTGATCGTGACGGTATTAATATTAGGTTTCTAAAATTACATCCCGGATCATAAACAGAATTTCATTTATTCATTTGCTATTTCCCAGGTCAAAAGTTATTGAATATTGTTAATTTCGCATGCTTTTTCCATACACTGGTATAATATCGAATTTTACAATCAACTTTTGACACAGCCTCTTTCTTTCGCAGATACGATTTTCAGCCGTTTAGATGAATCACTGGTTGTGTATGACTTACCTGCCAAATTTACCTTTCCTTTTGATTACGAGCCACATCCGCTTGCTCTGCTTGCTGTTGAAAAACTGCAATCGCACCTGGAAAATCAGGAAGAATGGGATCATAATTTCGGATTAAAAGCTGATCAGGAAGGTGCGGTGGTAGGGAAAATGTTTGGTGTTTTGGTAGTAAAAACTGAGTACGATGAAATTGGCTATTTATCAGCTTTCTCCGGAAAACTGGCTGGTGGAAATCATCATAGTAAATTTGTCCCGCCCATTTTTGACGGCATGGCAGACGGAGGATTTCTGAACGCAGGGATGGAAAAACTTTCGCTTATCAATCATCAGATTAAGGTTCTCGAAGATCAGCTATCCGAAAACCAGGAAAAAGTTGAATACCTGAAAGCAAACCGGAAAGCGCATTCGATATCCCTGCAACAAGAGATTTTTGACCAGTACAATTTCCTGAATCAGAATGGTGAGGAGAAAAGTCTATGCGATATATTTGAAGATGCGTCGTATAGAAATCCGCCAGCGGGAGCCGGTGAATGTGCAGCTCCGAAGTTACTCCAATATGCATTTCAGCAAAACATGCAGCCTATTGCCATGGCAGAATTCTGGTGGGGATTATCTCCAAAATCTGATTACTGGCAACACGGGCATTTTTATCCGGCCTGCCATGAAAAATGTAAGCCTATTCTGGAACATATGCTGGCTGGAATTGAAATGGATGAAAAACCAATATAGATCAAAAATGCGGCCATTCTCAGAAAGAATAGCCGCAAATGCTACGTTTATTACTATAAATATCTTTTAGAAATCTTTGTCTTTCGAAACCTAAACAAGGCTTATTACCACATCAATATTACCTCGTGTAGCTTTTGAATACGGACAAGTCTGATGTGCTTCATCTACAATGGTTTGCGCTAATTCCTTATCAACGCCCGGCAAGCTTACATTTAAACGGGCCTGAAGAAAATAACCTCCCTGACCAGTTCCCAGATCAATTTCAGTATCGATTGCAGTATCAACTGGCAGTGTTATTTTTAATTTACCAGCCGCCAGGCCCATTGCACCAAGAAAACAGGCAGACCAGCCTGCCGCCAAAAGCTGTTCAGGATTGGTTCCTTTGCCAGACGTACCAGACGAGGAAAGTTTGATTTCCAGTCGCTTATCCGAACTTTGAGAAGCACCGTCACGGCCGCCGGTTGTATGTGTTTTTCCGGTATAGATTACTTTTTCGATTTGATCAATTGTGTTCGTTTCCATTTCTATTGTCGTTTTAGGTTTTAATTATTATGTCAAAATTAGCTTCGCTCCTCTCTTTTGGAAATCAGAAAATAGCCGGATTGGACTAAGTTGAAATTGAGCTGGTCATTGTAACAGCTGAGTAAGACAACGTAGATAAATGGCATTTTAAGGATACATAGATTGCCCGGGATATCCTTTCATAAAATTGAAATCAGCATCTATACTGTTTCAAAATCCCGGGTATCAACCTGTCCACTTCAACCGCTTATTGGCCTATTTGAGCCGTTTTTAAATTCCCCATTTATATGCTAAATTTTACCTTCGGAGAAAAAATAAAAAGACATGAACATCTCAAAACAAAACAGTTATAAAAGAAAGGCAGTTGTTTTGCTTGGCATTCTGTTTGCCGGTTTTATCGGCCTTCAGGCAACAAGTCCTGAAATATCAGAAGGGCCGGTAACCGGAGATTTCAAAGGTCCGGAAGAAGTGAAGAATATCTTCAAACGGTCGTGTTATGATTGTCATTCCAATGAAACCAATCTTTTGTGGTATGACAAAATCGCTCCGTTTTCCCACCTCGTTGCTGCGGATGTGAATGAAGCCAGAAAGCGATTTAACTTCTCCGAATGGGATAGTATTCCAAAAGCGGATCAGGAAGTAAAATTGTGGTATATGGTCAATATGATTGATGCAAAGAAAATGCCGCTGCCCGCTTACACAGCCATTCATACTGGCGCGAAGGTATCAAATGAAGAGCTGACAATTTTGAAAAACTATGTGATCAAACTTTCAGCAAAAAACCATGAAACCGGAGATACTGCTAAAATCAAAAAGCCGGAAACACGCACGGAAAGTGACCCTTTAAAATCACATAATTTCCCTGAATCCGTTAATGGTATCAAGTACTTTGACGATTATAAAAACTGGAAGATGATCAGTTCCACCAGTCGGTTCGATAACGGGACAATGCGGATGATCTATGGAAACGACATTGCTGTGAAAGCAATAAAAGAAGACAAAATCAAACCATGGCCTAATGGAGCCATTATTGTGAAAGTGGTTTGGAACAGCCAGCACGAAGACAAAGATGGAAATGTCAGCCCTGGAAATTTCAATAATGTGCAGATCATGATAAGGGACGATAAGAAATTTAAGGATACCGAAGGCTGGGGATTTGCCCGGTTTGGCGGACTGAATCTGGAACCGTATGGGAAAACCGTTTCCTTCGCAACTTCCTGCATCAATTGCCATCGTCTGGTTCCCGAAAATGGGTTCGTATTTGATATTCCTACTAAAAATTAATCATTCAAACATTAAGATTAAAGATTATGAAAACGCCGGTAAAATTCTTCGTTGCCACAGGCCTTGCCATTGCAGCCATTATATTCTCTTCCTTTATTCAATTCAAAAATAAATCTGAAATAAAAGCAGTCAGCACTGATCCTTCCAATACCAAAGGCTTTGCTGTGGTTGAGCTTTTCACATCGCAAGGCTGTTCAAGTTGTCCGCCGGCTGAGGATCTGGTTGCAAAACTGGAAAACGAAAGTGCAGGAAAACCGGTTTACATACTTGCTTTTCACGTTGATTACTGGAATCACCAGGGCTGGAAGGATGTTTTTAGCGATCATGATTTTACCAAAAGACAATACCAATATGCAAGCTGGCTAAAAACGGAATCGGTCTACACACCTCAGATCGTCGTGAACGGGAAACGTGAGTTTATCGGTTCACAGGAAGCTACTTTAAATGACGCAATTTCAACGAGCTTAAACAAATCCGTTGCCGCCAGCCTCTCTTTGGAAGCGACTTTAAATCAGAACAAAATCATTTTACAATATTTGGCCAAAGGAGCCGGAGCTAATAGTGACCTGCAACTGGCTTTAATACAAAAACTGGCACAGACGACTGTAAAACGTGGTGAAAATGCAGGACGGATTCTGTCTCATGTACAGATTGTCCGCCAGATCAAAAGTGAGGCAATCAATTCGGCAGGAAGCGGTCGTGCAGAAATTTTACTTCCTGCGGGTTTCGATGCAAAATCATGGGAAGTTATCGGTTTTATACAGAATAAGAATACCGGAGAAATTCTGGCCGCTAATCAACCCGATTTAAAACTTACTATTTAAAACAATATTCCAATGAAAATCACGACCCTGTCATTTGTCATATCTTGCCTGATCTTTTCGGCATGCAACAATTCCCCAAAACCAATATTGGCGCCTGAGTATATTTTGGAAAATCCTGATATGCATCCGATTACCTCGGTATTCAATAAAAAAAACGGCACTACATCAACGCTATACGGTAATGATTTAGTGCTGAAAGCGGCACGTAATGAAAACAAAAGCCACAATGCCGGAGAAGTTTTCACCTTGATAACTTCTGAACTTAAACCAAATCCTTACTGGTTTGGGGGAAACATAAACGGAGCCGTAAAGTATACCGAAACCGTAAAAGTACTGGCCGACGAAAATGGAACACGGGTAGTATACGAAGCAAAAAATAATGGCAGCGATGTTATGAAAAAAGTTGGAGCAGATAAACAGGCACGTATAAATTTTATCTTTGACCAGAAAGCCGCCGTTTTCCCCTAAGTTTATAAAACCCGTTTCATGAAGAAAAAAACTTTCAAGGTTTCTGCCGTTATCATTTGGCTTAGTTCACTTTCACTGGGCATATTGGTGATGGTACCTAAGATTGCGGAACAACATTTTAAAATCCCCGCAACACTTGCTGACGGGCTGGTAACCGCTTTGTTCACATTATATGTCTGGTATTTCAATATCTACTCACTTCCAAAATTTTCAAAATTCAATGCCGCAACCGGTCTTTCCTATCCGTTACTGGCCCGTAGTATCATCATTGGTTGTGTGATTATGTTTTTATTGGTTTCTGCCTGGCAGTTACTGATACCTTCCCCCGAGTTTGGCCCGGTGATGCTGATGCTGGAAGTCCGGGGGATTCTGATCAACCTGACTTTTCATATGCTCTTAAACCTGCTTTATCAAACATATCAAAATCAGCAGGTAATTTTAGAACTGGAACGGACCAAAGCGGATAATCTGGGCGCGCAATATGAATTGCTTAAACAGCAGATCAATCCGCATTTCTTGTTCAACAGCCTGAATACACTAAAATCCATGGTGGAACTTCAAGACAAGAATAGTGTGGATTTTATTTTAAAACTCTCTGATTTTTATCGGTTTACGCTGGAAAACAGAAAAATGGATGTGATTCCTTTAAGCGAAGAAATTGAAATACTGGACGCCTATATGTTTCTTCTCAAAGCCAGATTTGAAGAAGGTATCAGCATCGAATATAAGATTGAAGCCAGCCATTATAACACCTGGATTCCGCCCTTCACATTGCAGTTACTGGTTGAAAATTGTATCAAACATAATGTCGTCTCACTGGATTATCCGTTGGATATTGTGCTGTACTCGCAGGATGGAAAGCTGGTGGTGGAAAATAAAATGCAATTGAAGAAAAATCCGGGACGTTCAACCTCATTGGGTCTTGATAACATTAACCAGCGTTACCTGCATCTTTTGGATAAAAAAATTGATATAGAGACGACTACCGAATTTTTTAGGGTCAAACTTCCCTTAATTTATGAATATATTAATCATTGAAGATGAGATAAAAACGGCCAGATCACTGGCACAGATTATCACTTCCATACGGCCCGAAGCCAGGATCGTTGCCACCATTCAAAGTGTTGAAAAAGCGGTTTTATACCTGTCCGAAAATCCGCAGCCGGATCTTATTTTTATGGATATCCAGCTATCAGACGGGTTGTGTTTCCAGATCTTCGAATTAGTAAAAGTGGTGCCACCTGTCATTTTTTGCACAGCTTACGACAATTATGCTATTGAAGCTTTTAAAGCTAATGGTATTGATTATCTGCTTAAACCATTTAAAAAAGAGCATATTGAATCCGCACTGGACAAACTTAGCAAGCTGAGATCCTATTTTTCTGCTGAAAAACCGCTGGTTCCGGATCTGGAACTGCTGCTAAAAAAACTGGGAGAACCGGATGGAAAAAAGAGTTTCCTGGTCTTCAACAAAAACAAATATCTGACAGTTAAAACAGAAAGTATTGCGTTTTTTTATATTCACAATGAATCAACCTGTATCGTTACATTTGATCAGCACGAATATGCAATTGCTCAACCTTTGGAAGAAGTTCAGAGTATTGTCCCGACTTCTCAGTTTTACAGGTTAAACAGACAATATCTTATTAATTTTGATGCTGTGAAACAGGTTGAACATTACTTTTCCCGCAAACTTTTTGTCAAACTAACCGTCCCGACTCCTGAAAAATTATTGATCGGCAAAGAGAAAGTCAGCAGCTTTCTGAACTGGCTGGAAAACCGGTGATTATTTTTTATGATCTTTGCAACAGGTTTTAAACCGTTCCGTTTTTCAATTTGTTTTCTAAAAACATAATAACCCACGGAACAAATTCAAAATCATGTCTGAACTACAACTTACCGGCCTGCAACGGAGAGCGGAAAAATTCATCAACAAGCAAATAACCTATGCAATCATGCCAGGCGAATTTGTGCGGGGTAATTTTATCGGTTATGATAAAGAATCCATTGATCGTGCGGTGATTCAACTTTCGAACGCGGCCGACAGAATTACAATTCCGCTGATGTATGTCGTAAATTATTTCGAGGAACAGGATGATTTAAAAAAGGACGATACCAGCAATGTTGGTTATGAAAAACGACCTCCTTACAAACCTCATAAAAAATAGATTTCGGATCAAAATCACTTAAATATAGCCTTCTCAACTTCTGAAAGGAGATGATAGATAATGATGCCATAAAATCATAGTGGCCACAGTACGATATGGTTTCCATGTAACAGCAATATCCGGCAGATTTTCACGAGGCGTTTCTTTCGGCAGTTTTTTCACTCTTTTTAAAGCATTTACAGCCGCCAGATCACCAATCGGAAAGATGTCTGCTCGTTGTAAAACAAACATTAGATAAATATCAGTTGTCCAGTTACCGATTCCTTTCAGCGCAGTTAGCTGGCTCCGCACTGCATCACTGGGCAAACTTTCCAAAACGTCCAGATCCAGTCTTTTTTCAGCCAGAGCCAAAGCGAGATTTCTTAAATAAATTGTTTTCTGGCGACTTACATAACATGATTTTAAAGCTTCGTCGCTTAGTTTAAGAATATTTTCCGGGGTTAATTCAAGCGTTTTTTCCTGCAACTTTTTCAAAGCTGCAAGGGCCGAAGCGAGAGAAACCTGCTGTTCCAGAATGATATGTACCAAGGTTTCGTAAGTATTTGGCCTTGTCCACATCGGCGGATACCCGTGCTCCCTGATGATCGCTGCCAGATCACTATCCATATCCCCAAGTTTATCACAAATCGCATGAAAATTGTCTGATGAAAATGTTTCAAACGTCGAATCATTATCCGGCCTTTCTATTCCCATATTGAAGTTTGCCTGAAAGTTTTTTCAATGTCTAAAAGAATTGTTTTGTTGGCAATTCCTCCTCCAAATCCAACCAGTTTTCCTGTCGCGCCGATGACCCTGTGGCAGGGAGCGATGATGGGAATCGGATTTTTATTTGCTGCTCCGCCAACCGCGCGCACGGCATCGGGATTACCAATCTGTCTTGCAATCTGCCCATAAGTTCGTGTCTCGCCAAACGGAATGGTCAGCAAGGCTTCCCAGACCTGCTTCTGAAATGCTGTGCCTATAAAATCAAGTTTGATCGAAAATATTTTCCGTTCTCTGGCAAAATATTCATTGAGCTGCTTTTCAGTTTCTATAAGTATCGGATGATGGATAGCTTCCAAACCAAAACCAATTCCGGTCCTTTCAATATTGTCTTTTTCCCATAAAACCGCAGAAAGGCCATGTTCACTGGCTACCAGTGTCAATTTCCCGACTAATGATTCTATTGTTTTAAAATAATATTCCATCGGTTTACCTTCTGATAAAAATCAGATCTTTAATTATACTCATGATTTTATAAAGCTATACTGGTAATTTTGAAGCTGTAATATCAAAAAAATTATTCACTTCATTTCTTTTGTTTTATATTGATCCGACTTTCAGATTAATATGTGGCGTACAGTTTTTGACAAAAAATGGTTACTGGGTTTTGCCCTGGCCATTGTTTACATTCCGCTCAGAACATTCATCAATGTTCAGCACAATGTCTGGTATACCATTCTTACAAAGCTGCCACTTTTCCTGATTGAAATTCTGGTTAGTACCATTTTTTTCACCAGCTGGATCTTTATCATTGACTGGGGATTAAAAAAACTTGCACGATTTACGGGCACTGATAAATCTTCCGAGTTTCAACTTTCCAATCAACTCATAACCCTGGTACCTGCTGTTCTGCTGGCGATTACTTTCAACTGGGTGCTTATTTTCACCTGGGGATTTATGGAAAGTTTCTGGGACCATATACCTATGACATTTTCGCACGATCCAAAACATGTTGCTGCATTGGGCAACCGGTATAAGGGCAATCAGGCACTGACAATACTGGCTTTAATTTCGGCTTATTATTTATGTGTCAGTAATCAGGTGCAGGAGAATTTACAAAAAGTGCTCCTGGATTCACAAAATCTTGAAAAGGAAAATATCAATGCCCGGTTTCTGGCTCTGAAAAATCAGATCAGCCCACACTTTCTTTTTAATAATTTAAGTGTCCTGGCTTCGCTTGTAGAATCTCAACCAGATATGTCAGGTGAATTTATTAACAACCTATCTACGGCTTATCGTTACATTTTGCAGCAGTCGGAATTGCGACAGATTAGTCTGAAAGATGAAATGAATTTTCTGGAAACCTATACTTTTTTGTTGAGAACACGGTTTAAAGAAAAGGTGGTTATCGAATCGAATTTATCTGATCAGGATATGGAAACTTATTCGCTGATCCCGCTTACGTTACAGCTTTTAATTGAAAACGCGATCAAGCATAATACGATGTCGTTAACCAATCCACTTCATGTTTTGATTTATATTGAAGAAGAAATGCTCGTTGTCAGTAATCCTCTGCAAATAAGAAAACTGAGCGAACCGACTACACAATTGGGCCTGAAAAACATCATCAACCGATATAACCTTCTTTTGAACAAACAGGTGATTATTGAAAAAACGATGGAGCATTTTGTTGTAAAAATTCCTTTGATCGTATGAAAATACTAATCGTTGAAGATGAGGAATTAAGTGCCGAACGCTTGCATAAGCTAATTCTGACCATTGATCCGTCCATTCACTTGCTGGGTATATTTCCCTCTGTTTTACAAACCATTGCTTATCTTGAAAACGAAGCATCCGTAAAACCGGACCTTATTTTTCTGGATATCCATCTTGAAGATGGTGACGGTTTCAAAATTATTGAAACACTGAATTTAATGACTCCCATTATTTTCACCACCGCTTTTGACGAATATATGCTCAAAGCTTTTAAGACCAATAGCATTGATTATCTTTTAAAGCCTGTTAATCCATTGGAGTTACAGGCATCGCTGTCGAAATTCAAAAAATTGTCGGAAGTGTCTGAAAATAAAAGGAAGAATATTGACAATGACCCGGAAGTTCAAACTTATAAGGACAGGTTTTTATGCTCGGCCGGTTCGCGTTTTTACACTTTCAAAACAACCGAAATTGCATATTTTGTAATAGAGCAGAGGGCAACCTTTTTACGGTTATTTGACGGCCGTCATTTTGCGGTTGAATATAGCCTCGACCGGTTATCACAAATCATTGATCCGGCAATATTCTTCCGGATAAACCGGAACATGCTGATCTGTTTCAACTCGATTGAAAACATACATATGATTTCGGCAGGAAAAATAAAGCTGGATCTGGATCCGGCCTATTCCAAAGAAATATTCGTAAGTACGGACCGCATCACAGAGTTCAAAATCTGGCTAGGAAAATAATCAGACTGGTTATTCTGCAAGGAAAAATCGGGTTTCAAGCATAGAAAAACGGCTTTCAGAAATTTCTATTTTTAAGCCATATGTTAATTTACAAACTTGGCTGAAACAGATCGTCAACCCGATGCCAGCTATTCAATTTAAAGCCCATAAAAGATTTCATCTGCTTCAGAGTAAAACGCGGATTTGGGAATCCTGCAGAGAACAACTGGAACATTACAGGATAATATTCATTTTGTCGGGACACGGTAAATTTATCCTGGACGGCGAAATATATTGCTATTTTCCAAAAGGAATTATTTTTTTAAAACCGGGACAACAGCCTGTTTTCCAGGAAGACAAAGAAACAGAAATATTTGTAATTGCTTTTGACACCTATCTGGAGGAGGATTTTCAAAAGAAAAAACTGTTCAGTCCGGATTTTGCGGATACTTACAAACAAGCAGAAAACCTGTGTAACAGTTTTGTTTTGACGCAGGGAAGACCAATTCCAAATGAACGGGAAGGAAAAACAATTACCTATCTGATCGTTCAAATCCTATTTGAACTCGGTCAACAACCTGCTTCTCATCTTAAAATGATCAGGGGCAGTATCGAAATGATTGTGACTGTTTTGGCAAGAAACAATTACAAAACCCAACTGGCAGAAAAGCACAATGAAATCGAGCTTACCGACTCAATCGTTGAATATATCAAAAGCGAATTACTACAAAAAAAGACAATCAGAATACCCAGTTTATTATTAAAATTTGATACCTCAGAGGAGATTTTAAACCTCTGCATCATGAACCGTACAGGTATGTCACTCCGGAATTTTATATTCAAATTCAAGTCTGATCTTTTTAAGGCTCAGATGCTGAAGGTTGATGTCGGGGAGTTGGTGGGATATTTGTGAGTTATAATTAAACTAAACTTACGTATATACAGATGTCTTTATTGAATTACAGTTTATGAGTAACTGAATTATAATACTTCTTTTCCTCTTTTAAAATATTTCGTTTCTATATCGTCAAAAATGAAAAAGACAAGAAATAGCATCCGGTAAGTGCCTATCTTTTCATCGTCATCAGCAGACTCTTCAAGCATATTTTTAAGGTCTCTGAAGTTCAAATGGCTTAATTCGGGAAAATTGGATGCCACTTTCAAAAGCTTGTCGCGATGTTCACGAAGTAAAAGAATTTGTTGCTCAACTTCCATAAACGTTTGTTCCCCAAGTTGATATCTTTTAATGGGATGACAAAAAAAGACAGAGCAAGTGGAGGGTCGTTGCTCATATATATTACAACAAGACGAAAATTGTGAGCACGGCAACTTAAAAAATAACTTTTCTTTTATTTCAAAGGTGAACAGCCCCAAATCATCAGCCATTTTCCTTTCATCCTCACTCCAAACGACTGCTTTATTAAATAGAGTACCGTCACAGCACATTCCGCAACCAACACATAAGTCGGAAATCTCATTTTTGCTGTCTGACATAAGAAATCAATTTGAATGATTACAATGATAGCATATTTCATTCCTAATCCAAATTGGCGGTTCTGATCTTCTAATAGTCGCCAACAACTTAAAAAAAAGTCACTTACAAATATCCGTAAGTGACTGATAATAACGTGGAGAATATGGGATTCGAACCCATGACCTCTTGCATGCCATGCAAGCACTCTAGCCAACTGAGCTAATCCCCCGTTCGGAGTGCAAAGATGTGTGAGAGAATCGGGATAACCAAAGTTTTATACCATTTTTGCATAATATAAAATCTTTGTCACAATAAGATCTTGGCTTTGAGCCTTTTAAAAAAAAGGAGGCTTATTTTTTACAATAAGTCTCCTCCTCATCTATATTGATTATTTATTTATCCCTTATTTCCGCCCAGTAATTTTGTAAATAACCAGATAACCAAACCGATAACGGCGATTACAAGAATTGCGCCGGTCCACATACCGCCTTTAAATACGCCTCCGATAACTTCACAACTTGTTAAACCAATTACCAGAAAAAAGACGATGAGGATGTTTATGTAAGCTTTCATGCGTATAATAATTTAGGTTAATTTATATTTACCCATTATTATAAAAATCATTCCACACTAATCTGTGCGTTTATTTACACAAAATCACACCATATTCACCGGAATCAGCTTTTGTAAGTCATTTTCAAGAAGCATTTCAAAAAGTTTGACTGTCGCTGCCGCATCACCTTGCGCCCGGTGACGGTTTTCGATAAGTATCTTCAAACTTTCGCACAAATTACCAAGACTGTAAGACTTCAATCCCGGAAAAATTTTTCGGCTAAGCTGTACGGTACAAAGCAGGTCGCGCTGAAAATATTCATCCAATGCACCAAATTCTTTCTTTAAAAATCCGTAATCAAACTTGGCATTATGTGCAACAAACCATGCATCTTTTGTCAAAGCACGAACAGAATCCTGCACTTCTGAAAAAGTCGGGGCATCCTGAACCATCAGGTTGTCAATCCCAGTCAGACGGGTGATGAAAGGTGGGATAAATATTTCAGGATTAACGAGAGAATGAAAAAAGTCCACCACTTCCACTCCATTATGACGAAAAACAGCTATCTCAGTTATGCGGGAATTGCCACCTCCTCCGGTCGTCTCTATATCAACAATGGCATACATTACTTACTGAATCTCGGCATAGGTAATAAAAATATTTTAGAGGAACAAAGGATAAAAAATCAGGTCTGATTCGAATACTTATTTAACTACAAAAATAATAAAAAAATCCCCGCATCAAGCGGGGATCAGTCTTAATATTGAATTAAAATTCCGAATTTATTCCATTTGAAAAACTACCGGAAGGTTAAAACGTACCCGAACCGGAGTTCCGGACTGGCGTCCTGCTTTCCATTTTGGCATAAGCTTGATCACACGTTCAGCTTCTTCATCACAACCAAAACCGATTCCTTTCAACGTTTTCACATCTTCAATTCTGCCGTCAGAACCTACGATGAAAGAGATAAACACACGTCCCTGGATATTAGCTCTTGAAGCTTGCTCCGGATATTTCAGATTTTTTCTTAGGAATTCAGCCATGGCGGCATTTCCTCCAATATACGCTGGTGCCTGTTCCACCACCATAAATGTTTCCTCTTTTGGACTTTCTGCTTCCACTGCCTTACCTTTTCCTGCCGGAGCTTCTGCTGCCGGCGGTACAATATCCATCAAATCCGAATTCCCCTCCACAGTTTCATGTCCCGGCAACGAATTCTGGAAGTCTTCAACCGTTGGCGGCGTGGCTTCCAGCTCCACCATATTGTCAGGCAAAACATCGTAAGAAGTAAACTTTCTGGTGCTTGGCTGAGGTTCTGCTTTTGGTTTTTCCACGGGCACTGGCGGAGGTGGTGTCGATTCCATTTTGATATCCACCGGGGTGAGCTTTACTTCAAAACCAATGTCGTTCTTTTCCGGGTCAGGAACCAGCCGGGCATACAAATTTGGCAAAAGCATAATGAGCAAAAAGAATGTCACGCCAAGCAATACTGAACGTTGCATGGTGCTGTTGTACCCTTTTCGGAGCTGATATGCACCATAGGATTTGTTTCGTCCCTCAAATACGATGTCATTCAAAGTTTTTTCCATGGCTAATAGATGATTATGTTCAACACTCAATATATGGAGCGTTTCCGGATCAGCGGTTTCAACAATGTTGCTGAAAGCCTGCTCAAACGAATCCCCGTCCCAAAGTCTTTCTTCTGCTTCACACGCCAAATGATCCAGTATCTCAGGAAACAATTCCGGATTCAGGCCATTTTTCTTTAAATAATTGCTAAGCAATTCTATCTTATTATTTTGAAGGCGTTTCATCTGTAAAGAAATTTAGGGTATTACAGGTCCTGGGAAAACAATTAACCAATGGATAAAATTATTCTGTCGCCAAACTTTTAGGCGCTAGTAATAAACGGATCGCATCCACAAAGCGTTCAAGATCATCCGTTTTGGTACGTGCCGCTTCACTTCCCGGCGTTGTAAGCGAATAGTATTTCCTCAGCCTTCCATCAACTTCAACCGATTCAGTTACTAAAAAACCGTCCTGTTCCAATTTGTGCAGAACCGGATACAGCGCGCCAAAAGTAAGTGCAATCGCCCCTCCTGTCCTTTCCTTAACCTCCTGGGTAATTTCATAACCGTACATACGTTTTTGCTCCGCCAGCAAATTCAAAACGATGGTTTTCAGTGTACCGCGTACGTATTCGTTACTTGTTGTGTTCGTATCCATAATGTTGTTTTTACCTAACAAATATATATAAGTTTTTTATATATACAATAGTAAAATTATTATTTAGATGAATTTTTGAAATTTTTCAATTTTAACGTCTATTCATCCGTAAGTGGTATAGACCGGTTGATGCGCTCTTCCAGAGAAATAAAGGTTTCAGTTCTTTGAATACCGTTTACTTTTTGAATTTTATCGTGCAGGATCTCTCTTAAATGCCCGGTATCCCGGCATACGATTTTCACAAAAATGCTGTAAATCCCTGTGGTATAATGTATATTAACCACTTCCGGAATACGTTCCAATTCCGATGCAACCTGCTCATATAAAGAACTTTTATCCAGATAAACACCCAGAAAAGCACTGATATCCCAGCCTAGTTTTGTAGGGTCTATCAGTAGCTGTGAACCTTTCACAATACCAAGCTGTTCCATTTTCTTCATTCGCACATGAACTGTACCACCGGACACAAATACCCGTTTTCCAATCTCCGTATAGGGAAGTGCAGCATTCTCAATCAGTAGTGAAAGAATTCTCAAATCAGTACTGTCTATATCTGAATATTTTTGCATTTAAGGGTTTTTTATTGAAGGATTCGCAAGTTATTTAAGCAATTTATAAAAATATCGTAAATTTTTCGATTTTTTTATGCAAATATTTTATATTTAAAATTTTACCGCGTACTTTTGCAGTGTGGTTCCGGTACTGACAATTTATTTGAAAGATTTGGAATACACAAAATATCACATTGTAGGGTGATGAAATTGGCAGCCATGCCCTCCTGTCTCGGGGGTGGTGAATCAGGGATAAACACGGTATAATGCCGACGAGAGTCGACTGGGGTGGACCACCAACAGTATTTTGTATCGCGGCTAACCGCACCGTGGGTGGTTCGAATCCCCCTCCTACAGCAAAAAAAACTTGACAAGCGAATATTTTCGTAGTAGTTTTATTTGGTTTTTAGTTTGTTGATGAAGTGTAATTTGACACGCGGGTTCATTTTGAAACCTGCGTGTTTTTCTTTTAAAGACAAATTATGCCGTTTCCAGCTCCTCATGGCACTTCTCTAAATTTTATTTCCACAAACTATATACGTCAACCAATGTGGATAACTGAACTGAAAATCTATTCTTCGTAGATCATTTTCCTTGTCATACCCCCATCTATCACAAAATTGGCTCCTGTTATAAAATTATTTTCAGGATTTGTTAAAAATAAACAGGCTCGGGAAATGTCTTCCGGCTTACCAACTCTGCCCGCCGGATGCTGTTCGTGATCTGATACTTTCAAAGCTGAATAATCGCCGGTTTCTATCCATCCCGGACTGATCGCATTGACCATAATTTTATCTTTCCCTAGCGAAATTGCCATTGCATGTGTAAGTGCCAGGATGCCACCTTTGGATGCCGCATAAGCTTCCGTATCAGGCTCGGACATAAGTGCCCGTGTGGATGCAAGATTAATGATAGAACCGCCCCCATTTCCACGCATTACCTTGGCTGCTTCACGACTGCATAAGAAAGTGCCACGGAGATTCGTATTAAGAACATAATCCCAGTCGTCGAGATCCAGTTCGTATGGTGATTTGCTTCGCCCCAGTCCCGCATTATTTATTAAAATATTGATCTCCCCATAAATTTCTTTGACCTTAACCATCGCATTAACAATGTCACCCGGTAAGGTCAGATCCACAATCTGCCTAAAAACTTCTCCCCCCAGTTCGCGGATCAGCTTTTCTGTTTTTAACAAATTCTCTGCATCTCTGTCAAACAAAGCCAATCTTGCACCTTCTTTGGCATAGGCTGTGGCGATATTTTTCCCAATACCCTTCCCCGCACCCGTAACCACTACAATCTTACTATCGTACAATCCCATATTTTTGTTTTATCGAACCTGATGTTATAACAAATAATTATACCAGAACGTCTTGTTAAACCGGTATATAATTAATCTGCCTCAACGAAGAAGTCGTTATATGATTAAAGATTTTATCTTTTGATCATATAACGACAAAAAATGGCTCGTACCGGAATCTCCGTTATCTATTTTCTATGGTTATTCCTTTCATATCTTCCAGCCTTGCGACAATACCCCAACCAAAAAAATCGTTGGCAACGGCCATAAGTATTTCATTTTTACCCGCTTTTAACGGGATTGAAAATCTGGTATTTTCAATTGAACATCGTCCAAAAGGAAATTTCATCATTGGCCTTCCGTACGAATTTTTATCTGTGTAAAGAAAACGGCCATTTAACATAACCCAAACTTCATCACTAAAACCTAGATCCATTATTTTCTTTTGAGTTGATTTTGAATCAATATTCAGCTTCAACCAAACCATCCTTCGTTTTTCATTACCTCCAAATTTCCGGGTCAGATTGATCAACCCCATTCTTTCGGCTGTTATGGTTTCCCATTTCTGATCTTCTTTCGGAATGAAATCAGCGCCGAAATCTATGTTTGCCGGGGTTTCAAATGGTTCACTGACTTGCCAGTTTCGCAAATATCTTGGATCATGCGCCGTCAGATCCACGCCGGATACGGCAGGTAAACCTTCGGTTTCGTTTGTTTTTATAACCAGATTTGAAATGATCGATTCTCCATCAAATGCAATTAGCCCCTTTGACGTATTACCTTCGAGTCTCGGAATTTCTAAAACCGGCCGTTGCATATCATTCAGATAAGCACGCATCTGCATCCCGGAAACAACAACTTTAACATGATTCCAAGCTGTTTTTTTTAAATAACCATTTCCCTGATATTGCCCGAGTAAATCCCAAAGATTAACACCTGAAACATGTGGAGCGTACTGAACGAGGTCCATTGCCGTTGAGTCCTCATGGGCATCTGTTCTAAAATAGAAACATTCGTTTTCCATTTTGTCCTGGCAGTGAAAATAGAGCGAGGCAAACATTGGGTCAACCGGAATAAAATCATATTCTATCGTACCATTTACAAAACTGTTATCATTTAAAACCACCGTTCCTGCATTGGCTAAAATTTTCATTGCAGGCCTGGAATCATAAGTATCAAACTGTACTTTTCCGCTTTGAAACTCCCAATTCCCGGCAATTAACGGAATGCTATGATTTGCATGACCGGATTCTGATATCTTCTTCTTTTCTTTTTTCTGCGCAGAAACAGCCAGAGACAAAATGCTGAAAATGATTATAAATAAATTTTTCATGACTATGCGATTTGGATTTTATGAATGATTTGAAGGGAATAAATCTTAAAGATTAGTTTTTGGGATTGATAAAAATTCCGGCACCTAACGCACTGCCGGCAGATTCTTTTGTCGGATTCAAATAATCTTTTGGCAAACCGTTTGTTTTCACTTCACTTAAAATCAACTGGCCGGATTTCTGAATCTGATTTTCTGTATGCTCATTTCTTTCGGCAGGAACAGAGCCATTTTTGGCATAATAGCCCATAAATGCATTATTGCCGGTAATCAGGGAATTACTGAAAGTGTATTTTGGAAATGTATTTTCAGCCCTCAGCCAGAAATAGGTGCAATTTGAAATGATATTGTTTTTGAAAATAAAATCAGAATCAAACGGCCCAAACCATACCGCAGCCTCATAAGCTCCATAAATAATTGAATGGGTAAACGAAAAATCACTGATGGATTTGAATAAAAGCAGCGCATTTTTACAATTATAAAAAATACAGTGATCCACATGTATTCCGGCTCCCTGCGCCCAAATACTTCCCTGAATTGGTTCCGAATTTCGTTCTCCAATGAAATAACATTGAGAAATATCCAGTCCTTTCAGATTTTCATTTTCCCTGTTGACCGGATAATAATATTTTACTTCCGGATTCGCATTGCCGATAAATTTCAGCCCTTTGAGTGCAGCATTATTTGAAGCGATTAAAAATCCGGTGCTATGCGGAAATTGCGTTAGGGAATTATTGGCAGAAATTGATTGGACGACGGGCATTTTCGTCGGTTCCCAATCAGCATCATCTGGCATAACTGCGGCTTCGACGATAAGCCAGGAAGGTTCACTACGTTTTGTTTCTACAATAACCTTATCTTTCAGAAGATATAATCCCGGCAATAACTTAATATGAACAGTTTCTTTTCCAGTAAAACTTCCTGCCAAAGACAAGGCTTTTTGAATACTTGCCAAAGGCCCCTGCACTGTCCCGCTGGCTGAATCATTACCGTTCGCCGGATCAACATAGATCGTTTGCGCATGCACATTCTGAATAAACAAAAGCAGCAGAATGGCTGCCAAAAAAGTTACTTTGTTCATACTTAAAATATTTGTTAATTGATAAAAAAGAGGTTCAACAGGAAGCGCAAGCTTGCAGCACAAACGTAAGTGAACTTACATTTTTAAGCTGTTCAAACCGAGATCAAGTTTTTTCAAGTTATACCATACTGATTATCAATGTTATCCGATGTAAGTGAATTACTGAGATGTAAGAAGATCATTGAGCATAAGCTTGATTGGGGAACAAGCGAAAATTGGCAAAGCACAGATTTCGAAAATCTTAATCAGCTGATTCTTGATGAAACGGGCGTTTCACTGAGCGTAAGTACGCTTCGCAGAATTTGGGGACGTGTTGAGTATAATCATTTGCCCAGTGTGACGACTTTAAATACGCTGGCCAGGTTTGCGGGCTTTCAGGATTGGCGAGGTTTTGTTAAACATAATAAAGTTTTGAATGAAAATCCTCAGCCAATATCGCAGGAGAAAAAATACAAAATCAGTATACCTTCTAAAAAAATTGCCTGGATTTCAGGAGTGGTTCTGATTATTGGATTGATCGGTATTCTGGCATTTCAAAAAATCAGACAGCCAAAAAATGCAACTTATACTTTTAGTAGTCAGCCTATCACACGCGAGATTCCGAATTCTGTCATTTTTACTTATAACGCTGCTGATTCTCCGACTGATTCTGTTTTTATCCAACAATCCTGGGACAGTAGAAAACGGACGCTGGTTGATAAAAAACTTGATAAATATACCTCCATTTATTACGAACCAGGCTTCTATATTGCCAAACTGATTGTAGGGGAAAAGATTGTCAAAGAGCATAAATTACTAATTCCGACAAAAGGATGGCTTGGAACAATTGATGTAAAAAAACCAGTTCCTGTTTATCTTAAAGATTCTGAATTTCTCAGACCAGATGTTATGCGGCTGCCTGTTTCTGTTATTTCAGAAAAAAACATTTCCATGCAGCCAGACCCGACCTACATTCATTATTTCAATGTTGGAAACTTTGATCCGGTTTCGGTGAAAAACTTTTCTTTTAGTACCGAAGTAAAGAATGAGTACCGGGAAGGTGCTGCGGCTTGTCAGCTGGCGGCCATAACTTTGCTAACGGATGATATTCCAATTGTGATTTCACTTTCTGCCAAAGGATGTGTTTCTGAATTAAATATGTTGAGTATCGACAATTATATATCAGGGAAAAAAGCCGATTTATCCGCTTTTGGTGTAGATTTCACCGTTTGGAATCATATATCCTGCAAGAATAGTGGAAATAAAATTCAATATTTCGTCAATGATACCCTTGCCGCTGAATATCCGATACCGAAGCGGGAAATAAAAATTGTCGGTATATCTTACACATTTCAGGGCACGGGTGCTGTCAAAAATGTAAGTTTGAGTAATGGTGAAAAAATGATTTTCGAGGCTTTTAATAACAAAATAATTCTATCAGATAAATGATTGCTAAAAACCTAAAAACACACGCTTTTGGATATCTTTGCTCCTTTTTACTGGCAGGTATCCTGTTTTCTTCATGTTCAAAAACTGAGAAAAAAGTGCCTGCTGTCGCCGTGCGCGACACGACCATAACGGTAAAAAATTCCTTTACTGAATTATTCGTTGACAGTACCGAGTTGACCAGATTTTTGAGATCTTCACAAAACGATAGTATCTCATCACAAATACAAAGCTTTTACAATCATAGAAACTATCAGTTTGCCTGGTTTTTTCATGACGGACTTGCCGATTTTGCGACTACCTTTTTGGGTATGCAAAATGATTATATCCATTATTCCAGCGACAGCTCCATTTACAATCCAGGACTGGTTTCAAGAGTTGATTCTTTAAAACAACTAAAAACGGTCAACCCAAAAGACACTTTCGTGGTCAATACAGAGCTATTACTGACCGAACAATTTTTCAAATATTCCAGTCGTGCTTACACGGGAGATCACCAGATCAATACGCAGGAACTTGACTGGTATATACCCAGAAAAAAAATCAATACGGAGGGTTTTCTGGATTCGCTGTTAAAAAATAAAGGGGAAAATGTAGCTGCCTATGAGCCCGTCAACCGGCAGTATAACTTAATGAAAGAGAAACTGTTAAGTTATTACCAGATCAATAAGGATGAACAGTGGCAAACATTAACGGCACCGGAAAAGAAATATAAGAAAGGAAAAAGCTATGAGGATATTCCTGAAATAAAAAGACGTTTATTTGTATTCGGAGATCTGGCTGTTGCTGATTCTTCGGCAGTTTTGGATACTGCTCTGGTAAGTGCTGTCAAACATTTTCAGATGCGTTTCGGACTGAAACAGGATGGACAATTAGGTACGGCCTTTTTCAGAGAAATTAATATCCCGATTCAGGACCGCATTCAACAAATACTGATCAATATGGAGCGAATCAGATGGATCCCGGCACAACCTGCAACGGACTATCTGCTCGTTAACATCCCGGAATACAAATTGCATGTTTATGAAGAGGGTAAATTACTTTTTGATATGAACGTGGTTGTCGGTTCGGAAGCGCATAATACAGTAATTTTCTCAGGAACACTAAATCAAATCGTTTTTAGTCCTTACTGGAATGTTCCGACCAGTATTTTGAAAAAGGAAATTCTTCCTGGCATCAAAAAGAATTCCAATTATCTGGCAAAACATAATATGGAATGGAGCGGCGGCTCTGTAAGACAAAAACCCGGGCCAAAAAACTCACTAGGACTAGTAAAATTTCTATTCCCAAATAGTTACAATATTTACCTGCATGATACGCCCTCCAAAAATCTTTTTGGAGAATCCAGCAGAGCTTTCAGTCATGGCTGTATACGACTTTCAGAACCTAAAAAACTGGCCGAATTTCTGTTAAGGAAAGACAGTACCTGGACGGAAGAGAAAATTACAGCTGCAATGAATCTGGGTAAGGAAAAATATGTGAGGTTACGCGGAAAAAATGAAATTCCGGTATTTATCGGCTATTTCACAACCTGGGTTGATCAAAATGGAAACCTGAATTTCAGAAACGATATTTACGGTCATGATAAGAAAATGGCCGAACGGCTTTTCAGCAAAAATGATATTCTTTAAGTCAATAAAAAAGCCAGCTCGTCGCTGGCTTTTTATTAATATTCCAATTTCAGAAATTATAACCCGAATTGCAAAACGTTAAATCTTTCGGCGATACCGTTGGTGAGTACTTCTTCTACTGATGAAGCATCTCCTGAAAAAGGTCCGGAAGAACTGATTTTCAAAGTAGCCATTGCCGCTCCATATTCACCAGACTCCTCAATGTTGCCACCATTTATTTTTTTGCTCAGATAACCCGCCATATATGTGTCTCCGCAACCAGTAGCATCTACAATCGCAGAGGGTTTGAAAGCGGGTATCTCATGAAATAATCCATCTTTAAAAATCAGTGATCCTTTGCTTCCAAGCGTAATAATCACTTCCTGAACGCCCATATCTGCCAGCGCACGCGCGCCGTCCTGAACATCTTTTCGGCCAGTCACCACTTCCATTTCATGTTCATTGGCTTTCAAAATGGAAACATAGGGTAACGCTTCATCTTTATCCGCCCAGTCTGTATAAAATACTTTTTTGTTTTCAACATATCTCAAAAACCCCTGAATATCAAGTGAAACCAAACCTTTGGAAGCCAACGACTTAATAAGATCAACAGAGATATCATCAGATAGCAAAGGCCCTAAATGATAGATTTTTGCATCGATAGCAGGCATAACGGAAACGTCAAAAGGGGCAGCTTTCTGCAAAACATTTTGCTCTCTGTAATCCTGGTTTTCGCTATAAATATTTTCAAAATAAACGGAATGCTCACTTGGTAAAGAATGTATTTCTATACCATCAGTACGCAGGCCGGTCACAACATTCATTTCACTTTGCGCCAATGCCGTAATCAGCACATAATTGATATCGAATTGCTGGATAGCTTTCGAAAAATAAAACGAAGTTCCGCCAGGCATGTGTTTAACAGACTTGGTCGTAACAACTTTATCCAGCGTGATGTGACCTATTGTACAGATGTCATACATGATGTTCTCAATAATCGGTGTTAACAAAATATTATTAATGGCAACAGCGCTACAAAAGCAGTGCCAAATTTAGTAACTATACCAGATATTTTACCATTAGTTCAAAAACCGGATTCCGGCTATCATTTAAAATCAACAACATCGGTTTTGTTATAGTTCTGCAAAACGTACAAATACACCGTTCATTTTGATTTTTTTGTACTTTTCTACTTATATCCAAATTTTACTGATCCATTTTACAGGACAAAAAACAGAAAAAAATAAGCAGATCCCGAAATATGAAAATTCCGGAATCTGCCTGAAATATTAAATACTGTTTTTACTCTTTCAACAAAACAGCCAGATCTTTTATAAGTTTTTCCGTGCCGTCTTTTGTCGTGCCGTCATACATTCCGCGGATGTGTCTGTCTTTATCAACCAAAACAAATGCTCCACTGTGGATATAACCGCCCGCCTGTGAAGAATCTTCCAGGGCGCTTACCATATAATGTTTTTGACCGATATCATAAATCTTCTCTTTGTCGCCAGTCACAAACTGCCACATTTTGCCCGTGACACCCAGATCAGTCGCATATTTTTTGAGAATTTCCGGCGTATCATGCTCCGGATCAATGGTATGCGACAAGATTTTCACATTCCGATTGTCCTTGTATTCCTTATACACGGTAAGCATATTTTTCTTCATCACCGGACAAATGGTTGGGCAGGTTACAAAAAAGAAATCAGCCACATACACTTTGCCTTTGAAATCCTTATCCGTAACCACTTCCTTATCTTCGTTAATAAATGAAAAATCGGGAATGGTTGGGTACACCGACTGCTCAGTTTCCTTACCATCCACAACTTTTTTGATGACGTCCGGTTCGCCATAGTAGGGCAATTTTTTAGTTTCACAACTGCCAAACACGATCAGGGCAAGAAAACCCATTAGGTATATTTTCATTTCTTCTTTGTTTTTTCAATAAACTGATTTGCGTCTGAGAGACTTTTATTCATCTGTTCTCTAACACTTTCTATTTTCATCTTTTGATCTGCAACGTAAGAGGCCGCCTCGGTTTTGTCCAGTTTCTCCAAAGTGTCAAACTTGAACTCATGCATCCAGTTCATCATCGCCTTATCCGTACTGTCAAGCTGAGAAGTAATTTTCAATGCTTCCTCTTTCCGGATTTTCAGCGCATTGGTCGATTTCAAAGCCAAAAGACTATCCGTGATTTTGACATCATTTTTAAGCTGTTTTTTCAAATCCATCAGCTTGTCCATATGTGGCATTATGCTGTCATGGATGGCTAACATAGCTTCCGTCTGCTCATTTAAAGGCGTTTTTGTCTCGTGATGATGGCCTCCTTCCGTAGTGTCATTCGATTTATTGCAGCTATATAAAAAGGTAATCGAAAGCGCGATGATCAGGTATTTTTTCATTTTTAAATTATCAATTTTAAAATTGGACATAACTTGTTTAACAGATACAGGATTTCATCTAACCATTAACAAATGATTAGATGCTGTAAATTCATAATCTTAATATTATCAGGAAAACTTCGGTGGCCTGAGCAGGCAAGATCCGGGTGCGGTATACCAGACTAACTGATATGAAAAACAAGCTTTTACTATTTGAAAAAAGTCTTTGGAAATAAACGCAAACTGTATCTCTGCCTGGGTAAAAAGCTGATAAAGCGGCAGATTTTGAAGCCTTTGTGCAGTTTCTTTATCTTCCTGTTCTTTCTGTTGTTTAAGGACTTTGGCCAGATAACATCTCCCGTAACACATAGCCAGAGGGCGCTCTCGGTTTTCACAAAGTGTCCTGGCAATGTTTTCCCTGTTCAAACGAAAATACGCAATCGTTCCCCACGGACTGATTGTGGGCATCATGACAGAAAACAACAATAAATATGCTAAAAACGAACGCATGAAATCTTAAATCAATTAGAAAGCATTACCAATGCCTGGGTCAGAAAGTTGGGAATTGGTTATAAACTGATCATCACTTAGTGTTTTCAAAAAGAGAATGATACTTTGCTTTTCAGCGGCTGTCAGGGTTATGCCCACTTTTCCGTTTGGGAGTTTAAATGCATCATCGAGCGTAGCCATAGACTGCATGTTATCTGTATAATGCGTAAGCACCTGATCCAGGGTGGTGAAACGGCCGTCATGCATGTATGGCGCAGTGAGGCCTACATTCCTTAAACTTGGCACTTTAAATTTGTACCGGTCGCTCTCGTTTTTTGTAATGCCGTAACGCCCCTGATCATCGATTTTAATCGGCGGCAAACCATTGTTCCGGTAACTGTAATCCGTAAATAATTCTCCGCTATGGCAAGAGGCACACTTCTGTTTAAAAATGGTCAACCCTGTTTTTTCATCTGCTGATAAGGCTGCTGCGTCACCCAAAACGTAATAATCATATTTCGAATTGGCTGAAACCATCGTCATCATAAATTGCGACAGTGCTTTCCTAACCCTTTCAGAAGTAATTTCCGTAGTTCCATAAGCAGCCTTGAACATTTTCGGATAATCTACCTGTACCGTTTGCCCGGCAATGGGTGTTGCCCTGAGTTTTACCAGAATATTATCCATGGTTTCGTCCATTTCCACTTTATTCTGGATAGGAAAAAGGGAAACTGAATCCAGCACATGCACATTTCCATCCCAGAAAAAAGAGGTATTCCAGGCCATATTCTGAACAGCCGGTGCATTTCGCGTCCCTAACCGATCATCAACGCCATGGCTCAGATCATGTCCATGATGTGTAAACGCCGTTGCCTGCTGATGGCAGGTTCCACAGCCGATGATATTGGTCCGGGATAAAATACCGTCATAAAACAAAAACTTCCCTAACAATGCACCTTCCACGGTAAGCGGATTTTTAGCAAGATCATAAACCGGATCCGGAAAATGAGCTGGTTTCACCCAACGTAATGCAGTTGGGCCGGTTGGTTCCGGAACAGGATCCGCCGGTGTATCGGTTGATTTGGAAGAACAGGAAATATTCAGCTGCACCAACATTAACAACGTACAGATAAGTACGCCTGATTTTTGTAGTGCAATGAATGAACGCGTCATATATTTTTGATCAATTTTCAATTTCGAATTATAAGTCTATTACAAGAATCTGTATTGGGTGATTTCTCCAAAACTAAACATGGATTTATAATTGTTGGCCGCGTTGGACGAAAGCGTAAAATCGAACATGATGCTTGGATTTTTTGCTATGCTGATCGGAACCGGTCCGTTAAAAACTTTTTGCACATCACCTACCAGACGAATCTGTGGTACATTTCCGGATGCCACAACTGCCTTGTTTCCTGCAAAATCAAGTTTTACGGTTTTGATATTATTTACCGTTTTGGAATCATATCCTCCAAAAAATCCAATGTGATAGTAAAATTTGTTGTTAGCCGATTCTGCTTTGGACGATATGCCTTCCAGTTTTAGAAATATATACCCTGAACTCCAAGCCCAATACATGCCACCATCTTCGGGATCGCCGGACGGATCCAGTGCGCCAACGCGTTTATCAATTCCCGAAACGCTTCGCAAACTATCGACGCCAATGATATACTCTATTCCGGTATAATTTCCTTCCGGTATTTGATTTAAAGTGACGATCCGGGATTTTGGATCCGATTCGCGAATAAGGAAATAACTTGAATCCTGTGGAATGGTGTAAGTTTTACCATCATCGCGGACCAGTTTAATGTTTGAGATGAAGTAATTTAATGTTGTAACCGTAAAATCTTCGCCGGAACTGTTTGTGTATTTGGTGCTGTCCAGTTTCAAATCCTGATTTCCCGAAACGTTATCAAATTTCAAGGATAATTTCCCGTTACCCGCTACCAGATCCGGATTATCAGTAACATCCTTTGAATCATCATTGCAGGCAACAATTGAAATAGCGCAGATTAGCGTAATGACGGAAAAATAAATCAGTTTTTTCATATTGGCTACAAATATTCCGGTGCGCTGCACCTTGGGTTATTAATGTTTTATTTATCCTTTTCTACAAATGTTTCGGCTTAATACTTCAACAATGTCATCCAATTCAGAACGGCTAAACAATCGAATAAAATATAAAACCAGAGCTTTACAGCGCATTAATTTTATGTTAAAACCCGGACACTTTTGGGTCGGAAAGCGTTGGATTTTGCAAAAAGTTTTCATCATTCAGACTTCTTAGAAATGCGATCACTTTTCTCTTTTCCTCTTTTGAAAGATTAATTCCGATTTTGCCATTTTCCTTAATCAGAATCGGATCCAATGTTTCGGATTTCTTCACATTACTGGTATAGTGCTCCATTACCTCTTCCAGCGTTTTAAACCGGCCGTCATGCATGTAGGGCGCTGTGAGGCCTATATTTCTCAAACCAGGAACTTTGAATTTGTATTTATCCTTGTCAAGTCTTGTTACATCAAATCTTCCGGTATCATTTATTTTCATTGGCGGCAATCCATTATTCCGGAAACTAAAATTCGTAAATAACTCACCGGTATGGCAGGAATTGCAGTTTTTTCTAAAAATCATCAATCCTTCCTTTTGTTCTGTACTTAACGCGTTGTCTTTGCCTGCAACATACTGGTCGTATGGCGAATTCGACGAAATCATCGTGATCATAAATTGCGACAATGCCTTCATCATTCTTATCGAATTAATTTCATTGGTTCCAAAAGCCGCTTTGAACATTTCAGAATAATTTCCGGCATTTTTGTCTGATAGCTTTTTGATTTTACTTATCACGTTATTTATACTTTCACCCATTTCCACCGGATTTTGAACAGGATTAAATGGTACAAAATCCAGATCGTGCACGCCGCCATCCCAGAAAAACACAGGATTCCAGGCCACATTCTGGATGGCCGGTGAATTACGTTTACTAAGCTGACCATGAATTCCCGGACTAAAACTTTGTCCCTGATGCGAAAAGGCCGCTTTTTGAAAATGACAACTTGCGCAGCTTATCTGATTTGTTTTGGATAAAATCGGATCATAAAACAATGTTCTGCCTAACGCGACACCTTCCATGGTCAATGGATTTTTTGACAAATTATAAACCGGATCAGGAAAATTCGAAGGTTTTACCCACTTCAATGGCGTCGGTTTCCAACTTTCTGTTTTTTCATTGTCTTTGGTCTGACAACAAAAAAGAATTAACGACATCATTATGGCCAGGACCTGATGATACGTCCTGGTCCTGACAGAAAATCGTAAAACTTTCAGCATAAATGATCCCACAGCTCAGCACGTTGCAGCTTTTCGCAGCTACATTCAGAAGTAAAAATGAATTTCAGGAATACGGAAATATTACGGATTGGTATAAACCCATCTTAAATATTTATTGCTCTTAACAGTCAGTTAAACAAGAGGCGGATGGAAAATATCTGAAGCCGGATTGCGGGCAGTAAGCGAAGGATTAAATTGATAGTGAACAAAAGAACGCAGTTCAAATGAAACTTGCAAAGGGCTAAAAACCAGAGCTTTGTCATCCATTACCTGAAACAAAAGGTGCGACAAATAATCATTTTCCGCTTGTCGTTCCTCCTTTTCCCTGGCGTCCTTTACTTTTTTAGTAAGGTAACATTTACCGTTACACAACAAAATAGGTTTGTCGCGATTCTCACATAAGTTAGCGACGATATAATCTCTCCGAATTTCAAAATCAAGATATAACAGCGGAAGCACCCATGCTTTCACAAGCATCAGGGTGAGCATACTCATGGCCATCCATTGTTTCCTTGAACCTTTCAAATCCTTAACGGTAATTTATCTTCATCAATTGAAGCGAACAAATATAAACATGAAAACCTTATAACGATAAGCAATGAGATTCATTTGATTTTTTAAATTTCAAAAGAAGTGATATTTATTTGCCACGAAGCAACTAAAATCAACGAACCTTGTATTAAAACTACACTACTTCGTTATAAAATTTAATTGTAATTTTATATAAAAAGTCGTAGGATTGCATTACCTAACGTTATCCGGCACCGCTCTTTAATCTTCAATGCCCAACCCTACAAACTCAAATCAGGATGATTCTGACCTATGGAATGCATTTCGTGCTGGCGATGATGTTGCGTTTGGAGAAATTGCGAGACAGTATTATCGAAGCCTTTTTAGTTATGGTATCAAGTTTTCCAAAGACCGGGAATTTGTAAAAGATTGTATTCAGGATCTTTTCATGGAATTGTGGGCTAAACGTGAAACCATTGGCGACACTGGTTTTGTCAAATTTTATCTTCTTAAATCACTCCGCAGGAAAATTCATCGTGAAAGCCAAAAACAGCCATGGCTGACCGAGGATGACGACTTTGATTTCGAGTCCGAAAATCTGGGTGAAAATTCAATTGAGCAGCAAATTATTGATATTGAAACCAGTGAGGCAATGTTGAAAATGCTAAATCAGCAAATTAATTTATTGACCAAACGCCAGCAGGAAATTATCTATCTCCGTTTTTTTGAAAATCTGGACAATGAATCCATTGCCCAGGTCATGTCCATTTCTAAGCAAGCCGTTGCCAATCTTTTATACCGCACCATTCAGGAATTGAAGGATCGACTTTAATTCAAAAGAATCTCAAAACCTCATTTTAAACTTTTTCAAAAAAAAGCGATTTTTTTTGATTATTTCATGTTGGTCTCTGCCTATGTATAAATAGAAGACAACTATAACATGAATCAATACCAGGAATACAGCCTTGAAGATTTCGTACTGGATGCCCGCTTTCAGGAGTGGGTCAGATACAGACGTGATGATGATGTTACTTTCTGGGAAAAATATCTGTTAGAAAATCCTGTGCAAGCGGATGAAATAAAACGTGCGCAAACGCTTCTTCGCAGTGTTTACAAAAATTACGAAACGCATATTGATGAAAACGAGATCGATTTTGAAATTCAGCAATTGCTCAATAAAGTCCGTGCGACGAAAATAAATATACGAGACGAACAAACGGAAAATATATCATTCACCCGATCGGCCAATATTTTCAGCCGGAATTCAATATTATGGGCTGCTGCAACGATCGTTTTGATGCTTGGACTAGGCTGGTTATACAAACAAAATCAGGTTCCCGAAACCAATTACAGCAGTCTGACCATTGGAAAATCGTTTCGTGAAGAAAAAAATGAAACAAAAGCTCCGAAAGTAATTTTGCTTTCCGACGGCAGTGAAATAACACTTATGCCCAATGCTAAAATAAGTTTTCCGGCAAATTTTCCGGTGGAGAAACGGGAAGTTTATCTGTCAGGGAAAGCTTTTTTCCAGGTTTCGAAAGATCCTAAAAGACCGTTCCTGGTTTACGCCAATGAGCTGGTTACCAAAGTTTTGGGAACGAGTTTTACCATTAATGCAGAGAATCTCGCACTTAAAACAACGGTTGAGGTACAGGAAGGAAAGGTGTCTGTTTTTCGGCAGGCTGATTTCAGGGATGTTAAAGATCAGAAAACGCTGCAATCCAAAGGCATGGTTTTAACTGCAAATCAAAAAATGATTTTTGAAAGCGCAACTACCAATATGGTGAAAACAATCATCGATGAGCCCGAGGTCGTTGCCACAGTAACCGCCAGAACTTTTGATTTTGTAAATACACCAGCCTCGGAAGTTTTGACCAAACTGGAAGATGCCTATCAGGTAGATATCATCTTTGATAAAGAGCTGCTGCAAAGCTGCCCTGTGACTGCATCATTATCGAAACAATCATTGCTTGAAAAACTGGATATAATCTGTGAAGTGATAGAAGCGCGCTATGAAATGCTTGATGGGAAGATCGTCATTTATAGTAAAGGCTGCAAAAATTAAATATAGAATTCTGATAACCTGTTTCAACAATTATGTAGAAAACCAAGTATTACAAAAAAAGAGTCGGAAAATGCTACCAACATCTCCGACCCTGTTAAATTCCCCTGGTTGCTTTCGGAACCAACACTACATCCTTCGCAAAAAGGATGCCGGGGATCGTTTTACCAAATCTAACCTCAATAAAACATTTCAAATGTATGAAAGAAGAGTGTAATTTTCAAGTTATTCTATAAGTCATGCGAATCTCACTTTATCAGGTTGTCATTGCAATATGGGCTTTGGTTAATGCCAACGGGATAGAAGTGAGTGCACAGACACTATTAAGCAAGAAAATCAGCGTAAACCTGAGCAATAAAGAAGTTGAAAATGTACTGCAACATATTGAAAAACAGATCAACGGAAAATTTGTTTTCAGTAGTAAAATTATCAGGGGCGATCGTAAAATAAGCATAAACGTAAAGGACCAGCCGTTATATAAAGTTTTAGACGAAACGCTGAAACCGCTGGATCTTAATTACAGGGTCACTGAAAATCTGATCATCATCAACAGGACGTCAAAAGATGGAGCGCAATCTCTTCCATCTGTCACAAGTAAAGGAACAAGTTATACCGTTTCAGGGAAAATCAATGACAGCAAAGGCGAAACCCTGGGAGGTGTTACAGTGCTTTTAAATCATAAAAGCAATGGCGTTGTAACAGATGAGAACGGAACATTTTCGTTTGTTGACATCCCCGAAGGAAATTATACACTGAATTTCAGTAGTATAGGATTCACAGCCATAGAAAAGGAAATTCAGGTTGTAGATGGTGATGTACAGGTTGACATTGAACTGAATGATGATATCCTGCAATTACAGGAAGTTGTGGTTACAGGCGGAAATCCAAAAAAAAAGATTGAAAGCAGCGTTGCCATCACGACCATCAATAGTAAAGAAATCCAAACCAGAGCACCTTTAAATAGTACTGATTTGTTGAAAGCAATTCCGGGCCTGACCGTGGAAAGTACCGGTGGAGATGGCCCTGGAAATGTCTGGGTTCGTGGCTTTCCCCAGGAGGGCGGTTATATATTTCTTGGGATTATGGAAGATGGTTTGCCGGTTTTACCTACTGGCTATAACTCATTGCCTTCTGTGGATCAGTATTATAAAACAGATTTGACAATCCGGAATATTGAGGCAGTAAGAGGTGGAAATGCTTCAATTGTAATGGTAAATACGCCGGGAGCCGTTATAAATAATCTAAGTTATACCGGTGCTGAAAAAACTTACGGAAAATTTAAAGCTACTACCGGATTGTCCCAGGGATTGTATCGTATGGACGGTAATATTGGTGGAAAAGTGAACAGCAATATCCGTTACAATATCGGCGGATTTTACAGAACGGATAAAGGAATTCTTTCTCCGGGATATACAGCCAATCTGGGTGGACAGCTGAAAGGTAATTTGACCTATAATTTCAAAAATCAAAAAGGTTTTCTGAGGGTATATGGAAAATATCTTAATGATAAAGTGCAATGGATACTAACAAGTTACTATCCTTACGATGGCACGGGAAAACCTACCAAAAGTAGTTCTTTTGATATGGTAAACCAGTCATTGGCAACTATTGATACAAAATTCAGTTACACAAATCCCGGTGGCATAACCGGAAATTATGATATGTCCGACGGAATTCATACCAGACAAGGCGCGGGCGGTTTTCATTTTAAATACACGACAGATCAGGGTTGGGAGATTAACAATAATTTCCGTTATCAACATACGAACATGCATGTGACGGTAGGAATTCCCGCCAGCAATGTGGCTTATGATGGGACAACGCAGTATTATTATCTTGACGGAACTGCTGCTTCTTTAAAGGCCGGCGACAGGCTTGTGGATGTCACGGTTGTAACTCAACAATTAAAAGACATACAGATCATTGATTATATTGATTTCAAAAGAAATATGAATAATCATAGTCTGACTTTTGGTGGTGGTATTCATCAGTATAACAGAAATGACGGGCCAAATTACAATTTCTCCTACGTTCAGGAATTCAAGAATCGTCCGCGAAGACTGATCACTTCACCAACGGCAGCGCAAATTACGCCGCTTACTTTGGCAACTGTAATCGGAAATACAAGGACGGTATCCGCTTATGCTTCTGATGAAATTACCTTCAATCCTAAATGGAGACTCGATTTGGGAGCAAGAATTGACAACCAGAACGTGGAAGGAAAACGCCCTTTTTATGGATACAAAGAAGATAGGACACCAGATTATACAAAAGCTTCTACTTTAACTATCGCCGATTATACCAAATATTCAATTACTACAACAAACTGGGTAGTGACGGCAGGTTTAAATTATAAGATCAATAATCAGGCTGCATTATTTGCAAGGGCAACCAGAGCCTACAATGCTCCCAACATTGGTGATTATAATGCAACGGCTTACGATCCTTCTAAAATTAAAGAACGCCCGGTTTATCTGGCTGAGATCGGATATAAGTATGCAAAAAACAATTTTTCTCTTTTTGCATCAGGAAGTTATTCTGCCATTAAAAATATTTCCTTTTCCCTGACCGTGCCAACGATTTTTTCAGGAAACCAGACGCTTCTGGCTTTTGGATCTACCAGGGCTTTCAGTGCTGAATTTGAAGCTTCCTGTAAGATTACCAAATCGCTCAATCTGCGTCTGACAGGCACTGTACAAGATTCTAAATACACGGATTACACAGCGAGCACAAATACGAACTCGGCTATTGCTGCCTTTCTGGGAGACACGACTTACAGTTTTAAAGGAAAAAAAACAGAACGTGTACCGGTTCTGAATACTGAATTGTCTGCTACATACGATTATAAAAAAGTCAATATTTATCTGGCAGGAAGTTACATCGGCAGTCGCTTCACCTCGCCGAGTGACAGCTATAAATTGCCGGCATATGTATTGATGAAAGGTGGAGCGGGTTACAGTTTTACAAAAAATATCAACACGAGATTCTGGGTAGATAATTTGTTAAATGCCAGAGTTCTTACCGAAGGCGATGTACGCGGCGACCAGTTCCGGGATTTCACAACAGTTGAAAAAGGTACCATGATGGCAGGCAGGACTGTGCTGCCAAGGAGTTTCTGGCTCTCACTCGCATACGAATTTTAATTTTGATGGATGGAAAGAAGCGTGTCGAATTAAATATTCGGCACTTCTTCGCTTTTAACAAATTTTTCTTAAAATATTATTATATTTCAAAGTATTTATTAACCTAACTATATGACTGATCCATCCGCAGCTTATCCACGACTATTACAATTTTCTAAAACGGCATTTAAAGTTGTAACGCTGGCATTTCTCGCCTCTTTTACTACACAGGATAGTCCGCCAAAACCTGATGAAAGCAGATTTACACCCGTAGTCATCGCGGATAATCTGGACGAGCCCATGGTTTTTGAAGTGCTTAAAGACGGGTCCGCTTACATTATTGAAAGAAAAGGTGCTTTAAAAAAATATAACGCCGCCACAAAATCCACGGATCTGATCGCCACGATTCCCGTCAATACCAAATATACTGGCGCAGACGGGGTGGTAAAGGAAGCGGAAGAAGGTTTGATGGGTTTTACAATGGATCCTAATTATGAAAAAAATCACTGGATTTATTTGTATTACGCACACCCGACTGAGAAAAAGCATATTTTGACCCGTTGGGAAATAAAGGATGAACAGTTGGTAGAAAGTTCTAAAAAAGTGGTTCTGGAAGTGGAAACCCAACGTGAAGTCTGCTGCCATACCGGCGGCGGAATGACCTGGGACAAAGCAGGCAATCTTTTTCTTACTGTTGGAAACAATACCGGAAATCAAAAAGCGGCCCAAACCGACGAACGGGAAGGCAGAAGCAGCTGGGATGACCAGGGACATGCCGGAAACACAAACGATCTGAGAGGAAAAATCCTGAGAATCCATCCCGAAGCGGACGGAACTTATACCATTCCCGAAGGAAATCTTTATCCAAAAGGAACTGCCAAAACACGACCTGAAATTTATTCTATGGGTCATAGAAATCCGTGGAGAATATCGGTGGATAGTAAAACAAATTATGTTTACTGGGGCGAAGTCGGCCCGGATGCGAATGAAGATTCTGAGATCGGACCAAGAGGATATGATGAAATGAACCAGTCAAGGAAACCCGGCAATTTCGGCTGGCCCTGGTTTGTAGGCGATAATCAGGCTTTTCCGGTTTATGATTATGCCGCCAATAAACCTTTGGAGAAAAAAGATCCGATGCATATGGTGAATAATTCGCCTAATAATACCGGACTTAAAGATCTGCCGCCAACCGCACCAAACTTTATATATTATCCGTACGGTGTTTCTGAAAAATTCCCTCTGGTAGGTTCGGGATCAAGAAGTGCTACGGGCGGACCGGTTTATCACAAATCTGATTTTGTCAATCCAAAACGTCCATGGCCGGCTTATTATGAAAACAAATGGATCGCGGCCGATTTCTCACGGGGATGGATTATGGCCATCAGTATGAAAGAAAACGGAGATTATGATTCCATGGAACGCGTATTGCCTTCTTACCATCCGGTGCAGCCTATTGATATAAAATTTGGCCCGGACGGTGATTTGTATATTCTTGAATACGGAAGCAACTGGTTTAGAAAAAGCGACAATTCGCGCCTGATCCGGATTGAATACAATGGCGGAAACAGAAAACCGATCGTTCAGGTTTCTACTGATAAAAAAGGGGGAACGGTACCATTTAAAGCCAATCTGTCTTCGGAAGGAACAAAGGATTTTGACGGCGACGCGCTTAAATACAGCTGGAAAATAACAGGTACGGGCGTGGCACCAAGAACTTTCGCGACTGCAAATCCAACTGTTTCGTTTGACAAATCAGGCGTTTATACGGCAAGTCTGACGGTGACAGATTCCAAAGGTGCAAGTAACTCGCAATCCATAAAAATAGTTGCAGGAAATGAGCCACCGCAGGTTTCGATTAATCTTGCCGGAAACAAAACATTTTTCTTTGCCAATAAACCGGTCAAATATGCCGTCAATGTAAACGATAAAGAAGATGGCAGTCTGGATGATGGAAAAATCAAACCATCACAAGTCGCAGTCAGTATTGATTATACCGCGGAAGGATTTGATTATGCGGAAGTTACACAAAGCCAGCGCAGCGTGGATGCTTCGACACAATTTGCAGTTGCGCAGATTCTAATGAGCAAAAGTGATTGTAAAGTTTGTCATCAGCCCAATACAAAATCAGTCGGACCTTCCTTTGCTGATGTTTCCAATAAATATAAAGGCCAATCCGGCGCACTTGAACGACTTGTTAAAAAGGTTAAAGAAGGTGGTTCCGGAGTTTGGGGAGAAGTGGCAATGGCCGCGCACCCTGCCCTACCTGTCGCAGATGCCGAAGTCATCGTCAAATATATTTTGAATAGTACTGATAAAACGCTCAGCACACTTCCGGTGAAAGGGGAATATACGCCTGAAATCCCGAAAGGCGATGATGGGAAAGGTTCTGTTATAATCCGGGCGGCTTTTACAGATCGTGCGGTTTCAGGAGCAAAGGCAATTCCTGCCCAGACTTCTGAAGAAATGATCGTATTGCGTAGTCCGGAGATGAATGCAGCGGAAGCGCCCGTAGTAAAAGGCGCTGAACTTAAAGCATTGGGTGTTGCCGGGTTAGGTTTCAGTGTTGTGGCTTTTAATGATAGTTATCTTGGATTCAAACAAATTGATTTGTCTGGAATTGATAAACTGGAATTAAATGCTTCGGCACAAAAAAGAGAAGGCAGTGTGGGCGGAACAATTGAAGTCAGACTTGACTCTCCGACCGGCCCTGTTGTCGGAACAGAAAAAGTTGAAATAGCACCGGAAGTGGATATTGCAAAAGTGATGGCGGAAATGGAAAGTGAGAAAAAGAACGCCAAACCGGGTGAAGTGGTGAAACAACGAAATCCTTTTGCCAGACCACCCGTTAAAATCAAAATTAAGGATACGGAAGGCAAACATGATATCTATATTGTCTTTAAAAATGATGCTGCAAAAGCCATAGAACCTTTGTTATCCTTTTCAAAAATCACTTTTCAGCAATAACTGATTAACCGGACATTAACATTCTAATTTAATTTTTATGAATAACAGAAGAGATTTTCTAAAAAAAGCAGCCGCACTTACCGCAGGGAGCCTGGCAGTACCTTTTGTATCAAATGCCTCAGGATTGTCTGATTTATTTGCGGCAGAAAAGCCAGTGGGTATCCAGCTGTTTACCGTTTTTGAAAAAATGAATAATGACCCGAAAGCGACACTTGAAAAAATTGCTTCGATCGGATATAAAGAAATTGAATCTGCCTTCAGCACACGCGGTGGCTATTACGGATATAAGCCAAAAGAGTTTAAAAAACTGGTTGAAGATATGGGTATGAAATGGCGCGCACACCATGCATTGGGTGCTCCTTTCAAAATGCCAAAAGGTGGAAAAATGCCTTTGGGTGCTGATGGAAAACCAATAACAATCCCAACCATGATGAATCTTCGCGACAACTATCAGCAATTGGTTGACGATGCCGCAGAAGCAGAATTGAAATTTCTCGTATGTGCGAGTACGCCGGTAGGCACCATGGAAGAGGTAAAAAATTCTATTGAGGTATTTCAAAAAACGGGAGAAGCAAGTAAAAAAGCTGGAATTGGATTTGCCTATCACAACCACGCAACGGAATTCGATCCTGTGGAAGGTGGGAAAACGGCTTATGAACTTGTACTTTCCCAAACTGATAAGGACCTTGTAAAAATGGAACTGGACCTTGCCTGGGCAACAAAAGCGGGGAAAGATCCGGTAGCGTTATTCAAGGAACATCCCGGCCGTTTCCCATTATGGCATGTGAAGGATATCAAAAAAGATTTGCAGACTATTACCGAAGTTGGTACAGGCGTTGTGGAATTCCAGAGAATTTTTGAGTCGGCAAAAATTGCCGGTTTGCAATATTTTTTCGTAGAGTATGACCTCGCTCCTACTTTTGATACGGTTGATCTATGTTATAAAAACCTGAGAAAAGTAATCGGATAAGATCTGAAAAAAGCTTATCTTAAAAAAATGCCGTCTCAAATCATTTGGGATGGCATTTTTTATTATCAAATCTGAATCTTGTCCCTCTTTTTTTCATCTTTTCCGGCCAGATAAATAAATCCGTACAACAAAAATTCTCCCAAGGGAAAAATAAGTGCAGTCACAATAGCCAGGACGGAGCCAGCCATAATGGCCAGACCTTTTGAAAGAGGATATTGCGGTTCCGTTTGTTCCTTAATTATCGTTTTTTTGTCCATGGAACTATAACTAATAAGATTGTTTGTAACCTCAACTGAATTCGCATTTACAAGATAATAATAAAAATCTTATTTAAATCACTTTCACGTGAAGAAGGTAAGGAAGGCAAAGCTCGCAAAGTTTTACAAAATTAAAATCAATCTCAGCGTCCTCTGCCCTGCACTTAGCGATCTCTGCGTGAACTTTTAAAAAATAAAAATAGTGAATGACATTTAGCTTACTTCCCTACCACAACACTCACCATACCTCTTGCCGGAACCGTTACTCTTATACCATTTTTTGTCAAAGCTGATTTTGCTTTTAAGCTTGCGTAATCTGCCGGACCACCTGCAATCCCGCCCGGTGCAGAGCCATTGATAATAACTTTTCTCGAAAACTCGCCATTGTCAATACTGCCTTCCAGGTTGTACCAGTAAAAACGGTCGCCTTTTTTCAGATTTTCAAATTTCACCTCTACCGTTTGAGGAGATGGCGAAATATTAACAAGCGCAACATTTGCCTCCCCGGAAGAAAATGTAGAGGCGTAGGATTTGATAGCAGTATTGCCGGCCTGAACGGTGGATTTCACCAACCTGTCTCCCATATTTTTTTGAAGAAAATATAGATAATAAAATGAAGGTCTTGGTGTCCATTTGGCAACATTGGGCTCATTGCCGTCACTAAAAAGTCCGTGATCATCGCCTTCTGCCCAAAAATTCAATAAGTCCCAGCGAGCTGCCAGACCGTATTTATTAACAATTGATTCTCCAATAACAAGCGCAGCAAAAACTCCACTGACATTCGAAACCTGCTGTTTTGAACTTTTTGCCCACATATTCCACTCCGTCATCGCAATCGGTTTTGCGGCAGCTCCATTTGCAGCAATGGTCTGGCTCACATAATTCATCATTTTTGCAGGTTGGGAAAGCGCGGCACCTAATACCACAGCAGCTGTGGAATTCTCGTCATAGGGGGTGAAATAATTATGGACAATATAAAAATCGGGCTTGTCACCTGCTTCCGGAAGCATACCTTCATTCCATGTTTTGACGGTATTGGTCTGCCAGGATTCCGGTAAGGATTCATACATAACGGCACCAATACTGATTTTTGCACCTACTTCCACAGCCGCTTTTCGCATGGAATCGGCAAAAACTTTGAAGTGCAGCGCGTACAGTTTTCCAGTCAGAAATTCCGGCTGTCCGTCTTTATTTTTCGAAACGTCAATCCGGTATCCCCACTCCCAGTCGCCATAATTTTCATTGCCGATTTCCCAGTATTGCGTCCGTCCTTTGTCATAACGTACCCAATCGGCGGCAAGATGTGCGGCCGTTGCTACCGGATCAGCACTTGTCCCATAACGCGCATAACCATAGTTCATGGTCAACACGCCTTTGCTGTTACTTTGGCTTAACATATCATAATAATTATCCAGCGACGCGCGCCAGTTATCATTTGTTTTTCCAAAACCATAACCAGGTTCTTTTTTTATGTTATCCTTATCGGTAAGCATGGTTGGCGCATCGGCCGGTAAGCCGCCGGGTCTTGCATTCCAAAAATAAACATCGCTGCCACTGCCAGCCGGAAAACGGATAATATTGGGTTTCAGATTGGTAATATGGTTCATAAAAACCGGCTCTGTTACCATGGGCGTCATCCAGGTATTGGCATTGTGTCCAAAACTTGTCAGCGGAATTTTGGTAATGACTTCCGAAGCATCAACCGTGACGGTCACAGTTCCTGATACTGGTACGTCAGATTCCGTAAAAGCCGGGGTTTGAAAAGTTTTTGGCAGCCAGGTATCCAAAAACAATCCCATGGTTTTTGCAGTTTCCGGATCTTTCGCAGGCTTAATCTCCTGCTCTGTTGTTTCCGGATCACCAGAAATCACGTCTGTATTTTTACAGGAAAAAGTAACGAGCGTAATCCATATCATCAGAACGATATGGGAAGAATATTGCTTTGTAACCAGCATAATAGATTCAGTTTAAGCCAGCAATTAAAATTTGGTAAGGGCGTAGGAATAGTGTGAACAAAAGGTATCAATGATACCCTTTGTTCAATAATAGGAAGGTAAACGGTTATTATCTCAGACCAATATGATCCAGGTAAACCGAACCTGACCAGCCGGTTTCCTGGAACATTAATTCTGTAATCGTGGCAGGATTTCCAAGATCGGACTTACTAAGTTTATATTCCGTCCAGACGCCTTCTTTCAGGATGATCACAAAAGGACTTCCTGTGTTGGCCACCACGTTCAGTTTTTTCCCTTCTGTTCCAGGAAGACCAAATACGGAAAAAGTGATCTCGGAATAACTTGCCGTCGCAACACTTGCACCTGCAAATTTTAAAGCGCCCCATGCGCCTGTGAAAGTCAATTTAGCAGCATCGTTACCATCACGGACGTTGTCGGTACTGGCAAAATCCGCCGTACTTCCCCAGCCCCAGTTGGACCAGCCGTTCATGATGGCATCCTCATAAATAGCGTATTTCAAAGGCGCAAGATCAGGCAGGTCGCCCACGAATTTTAAAGCATCAGCGGATTCTATAGTGATGCCGGAATAAGCTACGAGTGTAACTATTCCTTTGTTGGCTGTTTTAGGGATTTTCAAAACCAGCTGCGTCGCGGTTTTTGACACAAATTCAGTAACCGGTGCTGTCAGACCTTTTAGTAAAACCCCTTGTACCAGGTCCAGATTTGTACCGGTAATGGTCAGCTCCTTTTCTCTTTCAGCCGGATTTGGCGCAATCGATTTCACCGTTGGCAAGGCAATTACCAGATCCTTTTCCGTTTCAATGGTCAACGGTTCGGTACCGCCTGCTGAAAAAATCAATGGCCCGGTCTGCGCTCCAAAAGGCACCGTTACGACCAATTCGTTCAAAGTTTGGCTGACGAACTGGATTACGGCCGTGTCTTTTGCAAAACGCACTTCTTTGATCCAGTTTAGATATTGACCTTTGATGGTAATATTTTCACCAGGACGCGCTGATTCCGGTACTGATTCAATTTTTACAGCAACCTCAAAACTTAAAATTGTTTTAGACACAATATCGCCAGCCGGAGTTTTCAAAGTAACCGTTCCTTCAGATGTCTCCGTGGGTACAACCAAAACGATCAGTTCTGAGGACTGCTTCACAAATGCAGAACTTGGCACGGTGGCATTTTTAAGTTCGATGGCCGTTACTTTATCAAGATTAGTACCAATAAAACTGATCTGCTCACCGGGTTTTACACCAGACGGACCAAAACTTAAAAGCTGAACTTCATCCGTGGCTGCAACATCGTTTTCCTTGCAGGCTGTAAAAACGCCCACAAACATTATCAAGCAGAGGATTGTGAAAAACCTCTTGTTAGTTATTTTTCTCATGTTGATATCAGGATAGGGCTATTTTTTAATTGTTTTTGGAACCACACGGAAATTGTCGAGCGAAATGTCGGCATCAAGATCTCCTCCTCCATGAAATAACAACCTGGTATAATAGCCAGCCGGACTTACCGCCATTTTCACACCTGCCGCTTCGTAACTTGCAGCAATCTGTTCAAAAGGTATAATCACTGTTCTCCACTCGCCTTTTGTGTCATACGGCGGAGCCCACTGGTAAGCATCAGTAACAAAATCCTTGCTCAATCCTACATTGATTTTCAACATGTTGTTATTATAAGGCTTCACAGTATTCACCTCAAATTTCAGGTTGTAATCGGCCGGTTTAAGAATGGCTTCATCCGGGACATTTTTGCTGATAGCGCCCATGGCATCCGGCGGGCCGCCTGCAACTTCTTTCCACGCCCATCCTGCGATAGCTTCCTTTACACGGATATAGTTTCCATTAATCGCTACCGGATCGCCTTCTGCTGGTTTGGTAACAACATATTTCTCATTCCACCAACCTGTAAAAGGATCGCTGCTCAGGAAAATATTGCGGTTGTCACGGAACCAGAAATCTGATTTTGTTTCACCAAAATTCGTAGCAACGGTAATCTGCCCTGGCGCAGCACCTGCCGGTACTCGTACCCTGATCGTTTTTGCTTCAACCGAAACAATCTCACCTTTAACACCACCTGCAAACGTAACGGTCAGAGGCTCATAAAAATAATCTCCGCTGATTGTAGCAACCTCACCCGCAGCAACGTATTCACAAGCCATACTGGCCAGAGACGGCTCACTGATCTGCACTTTAAAATCGTGTTCCAAAACCGCTCCGCCCGTAAATACGATCTTCATTTTGTTGGTAATATCCTTCGGAATAACGCTTGGAATACTGACCAGAATTGATTTACTGGTTACATAAGTTGGTGTCAAGGTAGCACGCTGGTCATTGAACCAGATTTCCGAAGCGTCCTGTAAATTCTCACCAACAATAGCAATTAAGGTTCCCTGAAAAGCGCCCACCAAAAGCGAGTCAGAAGATTCAGGTTTGGTAACACGCACATAGGTGATACTCGGAGCACCGCCATTTGGCAGATCATCTTCCGAACAGGAAATTGTAAAAACGGCCATTCCGCATAATATTGCGAACAGCACAGTGAATTGATATATAGTCTTCATTGAATGATTCATTTTGATACAAAAACAGAAATTATTTTTTGTAATAATCAACCGCCGGTTTTTGAAGATTAGGCGCCTGGCTCAACTCCGCCGAAGGAATCGGCAACAGGAAATTTCCGCTGTTCGCAATAATCGTCCGTTCGTTGGTTGCCCAGGATGTTTTGGTAAATGTCCACGATGTCGGATTTGGAAATTGATCCGGTGCCGTAAAGAAAAGTCCACGGTCCTGCGCATTCAGAATAGCATAAGCTTTGGCCGGGTTGTAATAATGCAAACTGACCAGATCGTACCACGCCATACCTTCCATCGCAAACTCGACAGTTCTTTCTTTGAAAATCGCATCAAAAGTTAAAGGATCTTCAACAGCAGGAAGGCCGGCACGTGTATGCACCTTGTTGAAATACGCAAGCGCGGTGGCATCGGTAGTAGAAGCATTATTACCCAAAACCGCCTCAGCATAAATCAGATACATTTCTGCAAGACGCATCATGTAGGTATCATTCCCATAATTTTGAGACGCAGCCAGCCCGCCAACATCCTTTGCCTTTCCGGTTACATACTTTTTAATTCCCAAAAAGTTATTATCAGTGCCTGTGAAAGGAAAAATCAGTTTTTGTTCCCCTCCCGGAATAGTCTGGGTGATCTCTGGATATGATGCACCGGGAAGCATGAAAGTTGCTTTTAATCTTTGGTCGAGCGTTCTTCCCTGCATGCCGGTAGCCGTGGTTTTGATACCGTCATATTGGCTGATCATCCACCAGGTTGCACTTTTATCGCCTCCCCAACCGTCTCCGTTGGCAATGTCAGAACTGTAAGCCAGGTAAGCAGGAGATGTATTTTGTGTACCGTATGCTCCCGGAGAATAAACCCATTGCAGCGAAAACAGAGATTCCGGATTGTTATCATAAGGAAAAAGAAAAAGATCCGAATAATTCTTCATCAACGAAGCACCGCTTTTTGTGATTACCCTTTCCGCATAATATTTTGCACTATCCAAAAACATCTGACTTCTTTGTCCGGATCCGTTTGATTCCACACCAGAACGGTTCAGATAAAAACGGGCAAGCATACCTTCTGCCGACCACTTTGTTACGCGTCCGGGACGGATCGGCGTTTCAGGCAGATCGTTGGCAGCACTACGCATTTCACTTGTTATGAATTTCCATACACTTTCAGGCGTATTTCTGGTCACGGTGGTATCCGACAAAAGTTTCAGATTGTCTTCAATAACCGGAACGGCTCCCCAGTTCATCACCAAAAAACGATATGCAAGGGCCCGGATAAAACGTGCTTCGGCAATAGCCATTTTTTTAACAGTCGGTGAAACGGCTGTTCCTGCAAACTGATTGATATTATTGATTGCAAGGTTTGACTGACCAACGACGATGAAAAAAGATCTCCATGCAGAACCATTTTCAGGTGTGTTTCCTGTTGTATTGAAAAGTACATTTCCCCGGTCATTGTAAGCAGAATACGCAGTTCCCGCCCGAAAATCGCCAAGATTGTATGATGCTTTGTCGTTATAGTCAAACCATACCTTGCTATACAGAAGCGCAGTTGACGCTAACACCTGGTCGTCGGTTTGATAAAAACTGGCATCCACGATAGAATCCGTCGGAGGTCTTTCCAGAAAATCTTCCTTACAGGCCGATAAAATAAAAACCGGGATCAATACCGCAATCCAGTAGTATATATGTTTAATCGCTTTCATGTTTTTCAAAAATTAGAAGTCTAAGCCCAAACTAAAAGTATAAACCGGAGTGAGCGGATAGCGGCCATAATCAAGACCTATCGCCTGGTTACCAGGACTTGCATCTCTGGACACATAAGCTCCAACTTCCGGATCAAAGCCGGTATATTTGGTGAACGTCAAAACATTTTGTGCACCAAAACTCACTCTGGCTCCTCTTACAATTTTTTGTTTTGACAAAAATGCAGCAGGAACATTGTAAGTCAGCGATACGTTTTTCAGACGAATGAACGAGCCATCTTCTACCCACTTATCCGTATGACGGGTAAAGTTTCCATTCGGGCCGTTTGAAATCCTGGCCACATCGGTTCCCGGATTTGCCAATACCACTTCACCCGATTCATTGGTAATCGGTTTTGCATAATCCATCGCATGCACCAGAAGATTCCGGCTCAAATTGATATTACTTGCATTGGTATTAAGCTTGCCTAGATAATTGTAAATGTCATTTCCATAGGTACTTGTAAACAACAGACTCAAATCAAAACCCTTGTAAGAGAATGTGTTAGTCAATCCTGCGAACATTTTCGGCCATGGATTACCAATGGAAGTCAAATCATTTTCATCAATTTTTCCATCGCCGTTCAGGTCTTTAAATTTGACATCACCCACCCAGATATTGTCTACATTGGTTGGCAGGCGATTTCCGTTGTTATCAACAGGCACCGCACTGGCATCAATTTCGGCAACCGACTGGAATAAGCCTTCTTCCTGATATCCTCTGAAAAGCCAGGGTGCCTTACCCACTTCCGAACGCTGCGTCCAATCCTGCAACCACCATGAAGTACGGTCTACAAAAGCACTTTCAGAATAGAAAGATTTGATTTTTGTTTTAAAACTTGAAACATTAAAACTGGTTTCCCATTTAAAACCGCCTTTATTAATGTTAGTAGTATTGATTGTAAAGCCAAAACCTTTGTTTTGTAATGCACCAATATTTACCGTTGGTGAACCTACCGCACCAGTTCCGTTTGTTCCCATATACCAGGGAAGCGGTTTTTCCATCAAAAGGTTATCTGTATTTTTGATATAATAATCCAGCTCAAACTGAATCCTGTTATCAAGCAAACCTACATTGATACCAAAGTTATTCGTTTTGGTCTCTTCCCATTTAAGTCCAGGATTGCTGTATTTTGTAGGTAGAAATCCTGTTGACGTTGGTGTTGCACCTGTTCCCATCGGAGAATAAATGCCTCCGCTTCCGCCCTGGTTTCCTGTAATTCCCGTTTCAAATCTCAATTTCAACTCACTGATGGCCGGAACGTGGAAAAAAGCTTCCTGCGAAACTCTCCATGCCGCAGAAACCGATGGGAAAAAGCCCCATTTATTATCCTTTCCAAAATTGGCAGAACCATCACGGCGGACCGTTCCCATCACGATATACTTATCGGCATAATTATAATTCAGCCTTCCCAGATACGACTCCATGGCCCAGTTGCCCGAACCACCCGAATTACTAGAAGTAAGCGCATCACCCGCTGCAAGGTCATAAATGTCGTTGGTAAGAAAGCCAGTCCTTGTAGCACCAACATTTTTCCAGTCCGATTCCTGCGCTTCATGGCTTACCATAACATTGATATTATGCTTGCCAAAGGACTTTACGTATTCCAAAAGCTGATTCCAGTTCCAGTAGGTATTAACGCCGTTTACGTTGGTAAGGGAAGCCGCAACATTTTTCGCCCAGCCGATTGAATAAGTCGGGATGTAATAGGTTGAATTTGAATAACCAACATTGGTATTGAAAGAAGACCTGAAATTAAGTCCTTTTGCAATTTCAATCCCAAGATTCAAGCCTCCTAAAAACTGTCTTCTCAACAATTTATTCGTGGTCAGGTTTGCGATGGCGATCGGGTTAACAGGCGCAAACTGATTTGCACCATTGTTCAGATCACCTCCGCCCCAGGATCCATCCAGGTTTTTCACCGGCACCTGCGGTGTCAGCTGCAAAGCACTGGCAATCACATTTTCCTGGCTTGTTGTCAGGTTATCATTGGTTTGGTTAAAGCTCAAATTCGCTCCCAAAGACGCCCATTTTCTTGGTTTGTTATCAAGATTAAGACGAAAACCATAACGGTTGAAACCTGAACCCAGCGCAACACCATCCTGTTTCAGATATTCTCCCGATAAATAATAAGTCGTTTTATCATTTCCACCACTCAAACTCAACTGATGTTTGTTCATAGGAGCACTTTTGAAAAGCTCCTTTTGCCAATCTGTTCCTGTTCCAAGCAAGGAAGGATCCAGAAATTCTGTGGGTGTGTTTCCACCGGCAAGCAGATGGTATTCACCCACCATCTGCGCATATTGCTGCAAATTCATAACGCCAAGCGGCTCAGGTGCAGTTTGTAAGCTATACTGGTAACCGTAGGAAATTTTGGTATCACCCGATTTTCCACGTTTTGTCGTAACGATCAAAACCCCGTTGGTTGCCCGGGAACCGTAAATCGCCGTAGCGGAAGGACCTTGCAATACTTCAATGGATTCAATGTCAGCAGGGTTTAATCCAGCCAGTGGATTTGAAGAACTTTGCGACCCAAAAGAAACAGACTGGCCGGGAATCTGCACACCATCAACAACGTAAAGCGGCTCATTGCTGCCACTAATGGAGTTTACACCGCGAATATTCACAGAAATACCACCGCCAGGCTGACCTGAATTTTGTGTTACATACACGCCCGCCGCTCTTCCCTGAATGGCCTGTTCAATGGTCGTATTCACCGTTCTCCCGATATCTTTCGCTGAAACCGAAGTTTGCGCAGTAGTAAGATCAGCCTTTTTCATCTGGCCATAACCTACTACAACCACTTCTTCCAGCGCTTTTGTATCAACCAGAAGCGTAACATCTAAAACGCTTTTATTGCCAACCGGTACTTCTTTCGGCAAATATCCAACGAAAGAAAATATCAAAACCGAGCTGGTACCCGGAACTGAAAGCGAAAATCTACCATCGGCAGACGTCGTTGTTCCTTGTGGCAAACCTTTGATCACGATACTTACACCCGGAAGCGGCTCACCTTTTTCGTCGGTCACTTTACCGGAAACATCAACGGCCGTCAATAGATATCCCGACACTTTATTTGTTAATAAACTGGTTGGACCAATATCACTTTTTGCTAGCGAAGCAGGCGGCAAACTGCTTTGTGCGTTGACAGGAACATTATTTACTGCTGTCGGTTTTCTTTTTTTAACAACAATCGTTTTGTCGATAATAGAATAACTGAGCGGCTGGTTTTCAAATACGCGATCCAGAACAGATTTCAGCTCTTCTCCATTAACCCGGATATTTACGGGTAATGTATTTTTCAACAAGCGGTTGTTATACAGGAAATTATATCCTGTTTGCTTTCTTATTTCATTAAATACTTTTTCCAGACCGCTATTATTTTCGTTCAGTCTAACGGTCTGTGAATATACGCCCGCGCTGACCTGCATAAATGCTATCAGAAAAAGCAAAGCGGTGAGCTTCATAATTCGTCCTATTTTGAGTTTTGAGCCGCCAGGAAGCACACTCACTTCTGAGCAGACGCGACCTGGAATTATGCGGGCAAACCCGCATTGATAAAGTAAAGCATATTTCATACTTTTACATTGTTGAGGTTAATGGTACATGTTTCGTGTTTCGCAATAAATACCGGGCTGGATTTTAACCTGAATCTTTCCGCTGTACTTTTTTCCTGCCAGGGAATCAAGTGTGGCTGATTCCACTTCGGACTCCACTCCGAAGTGTTTTTTTTGGTCATCCTGCAAACTTCCGTCAGCTGTCGTCCATTTTTATGTTGGTTTAAATTTTTGAATTGTAGTTGTTACCTGTTAATTATTCCAAAGCACTCACCTCCACCTTTTTGTCTTTTACATTAAATTTCACTCCGCCGCCTTCTTCCAGTATATTCAGAACACTTGAAATGGCTACCTTTTTGGACACATAACCTGTAAACTGATCCTGCGGAAGCGGCCCACTGTATACAACATCCAGATCATACCAGCGTGAAAGCTGGCGCATCACTTCCTGGATATTGGTATCCTTAAATTTGAAATAACCTTTCTGCCAGGCCACTGCGCTTTCTGTATCCACTTTTTCGACAGCAATTTCGGCCTGTTTCGGTTTTACGATGGATTGTTCGCCTGGTTTCAATTTCACCGCTTCCAAAGAAATCTTTCCGTCTGCAATCGTAGAAACCTTCACACTTCCTTCCAGCAAGGTTGTTTTCACAACAGACTCATCACGGTAAGAATTGACATTAAAATGTGTTCCGATCACTTCGATAATCTGGTTATTGGAAACCACCCGAAAAGGAACTCGCTTGTTATTCTGACTGACTTTGGCCACTTCAAAATACACCTCTCCGGTAATTTCAACTTTTCTTTCATCCGTACTGAAAACCGCCGGAAACCGGATAGACGACAGAGAATTAAGCCAGACTTTTGTACCATCCGAAAGACTGATCTGGTACTGACCTGCTTTGGGTGTGGTGATCTGATTGTAGATACCGGATTTATCAGGAACGCCATCACGATCTTCCAATTGTTTTCCATAAACCAACTGGCCGTCGGTTACTTTATTGATGTTGATACCAGACTGGCTTGCGATTTGTCCATCACCCGCTTCGTTCAAATTGATAACAGATCCATCCGCAAGGGTCAGCATGGCTTTATTTCCGCCCGGAGCCGCATCGGTTGAAAGTGTCTGACCGGCAATATTTTTTGTAGGTTTTGATTTTCGGAGCATGGTATAATAACTTCCGATTCCTATCAGAACCAATACTGCCGCGACAGCAAACCGGCGGAAATACCACCAAAGACTTACAACGTTGGCTTTGTGATCATTTTCATAATCTAAAACCCGTTCATCTTCGATTTGATCGATACGGGCTTCAATTTTTCCGATCAGATCAGAATAAATATCCGGATTTGCAGGCTCTGCATTATTTTTTAAAAGCAGCTGATAGCGGTCCATCACATTCCTCGCTTCAACAGGGGAAATAGAATTAAACCAACGCAGAAAGGCCTGATGCTCTTCTTCGGTATGGCGGTTTTCCGCATACTTTTCAAGAAAGGGGTAGTAATTTTCTTCCATATAGTGAGAAGACGGATTGGCTTGTTAAAAGAACCCCTCACTATTAAAATTATTTTTACTTTTTTTTGAACTTATTGAATACCAGACAGGAAATACATGAAAATTACCATATCTGTTGTCATTTCACCATGTTTACGGAGATAGTCTTTCACAAAACTCGTAGCTGCATAAAGCTGTTTTTTGACAACCGACTTAGAGATTGAAAGCTTCTCGGCAATCTCGTCCAGCGATAATTCTTCTTTTGTTTTAAGCTCAAAAATCTGTTTTCTTTTTTCAGGAAGCTGACTTATAGCATCTTGTGCAAGCTGAAAGTATTGACCGTAGATAATTTCTGAATCCGTCTGATCTGTGCTTTCCTCAGAAAACGGGCCCGTCAGATTTCGGTACCTGTTTTCCGTTTGCTCCCTGCGCAGATGATCCATCAGGAGATTTTTTGCCGTTTTAAAAATATAGGGCTGAAATGATTGTACATACAAAAGACCTTCTTTTTTCTCCCAGATCTTCACAAAAACATCCTGAACAATTTCTTCGCTAAGCTCCCTTGATCTTGTAAAAAGAAAAATATACCGGATTAATGAAGAAAGATGACAAGTATATAAACTTGCAAAAGCCTCCCTATCGCCGCTTGCGCAGCGCTCCAAAAGCCCTCTCTCTTCTGTAAATTCGGTCATGGGTTGATTAGCCGTCAAAATATCTTCATGCATTGGTATATAAAATCATTAAGCTGGCAATCAGGAGTTAACATCCTGTTTATAAATAAAATTCAAATATTACATTTATTCTACAATTAGTTCTATTGAATGTAAACTATTCTTCCCAGAATCGAAAGAAAACGGCAATAATAATCTCCTCTGCATTTACGAGTCAGTATCTGAAAAAGATAAATAAGTATCAGGTATATTCCTGATTGGAACGGAGAAAGTTTGAGAATTACGCGGCTTCAACGGGCGCGAAGCTATGGTAGCAAGCTAATCAATCAACAAATAATCCGGAATTAAATAAAAAAGGAAGGAACAGTCTAAATCTGATTCCTTCCTTTATTTTTACTTCGCTTTATTTTCAAAAAAATCTTTTTGACTTAACAATGCTTCATGCAACGATTTTTGGATGTAGGCAATTCCTTCGATAGCATCCGCAGAAGACGCTCGTTTTCCAATTTCAGGATTCGTAAAATCAATTTCTTCGACGCGTTCATTTATCCACCAGAGATTACCAAAAGGATCCAAAATCCTGCAAACTTTTTCTCCAAACCACAGCGTCGTAATATCCGTCACAGATTTAGCTCCCAATTCCAGTGCTTTCTGATATGTTTTTTTCACGTCTGCAACATACAGATTAAGAAAAGCCGGAGTTGGTGCCCAATCTTCTTTTGAGTCAAAAAGCATGACCAAAGCATTGCCTATTTTTACGACTACGTGAATAATTACGCCCTTTTCATCGGTAATTCTGCTGCCTGGAATTTCTGCTGCTTCAAAGGCTTCCGTCAAAAATTCGATCAGATCAGCCGAAGAAGGAGAAATGATCCAGGGCGTCACGGAAGTGTAATTGTCAGGAACAATCTTAATTTTGTTGTCTTTCATTTTGTTTTTTTTTAATGATCACGCAAAATTCCGATTGCCTTATGACAACTGTATGTCAGGGGTACAAGAATTTATATTTTTCCAAAACCCGTTAACAAGCACCTAACAGCAAATGGCTACTGAAAAATTTAAACTGACGATACACATGGTTTCCAGTCTTGATGGCATAATTGCCAAAAATGACAATGACATTTCATGGTTTGAGTCAACAAGCAAATATGAGAAAGGTGTTACCGGAGAAGATCCAGAAGAATTTCTGAAAACAATAGATTGTTATGTGATGGGGTCACGCACTTATGAACACGCACTGGAACTTTCAAAATCGTATGGCTGGGCGTATGGCGACAAACCAACAATTGTTGTAAGCAGCAGAAACCTGCCTGCCGAAAGACCGAATATTGAATTTTTTTCTGGTAACCTGACTGATCTTGTGAATGATCATTTGAAGCCGAATTACAAGAATGTCTGGGTTGTTGGCGGCGCTATTCTTGTTAAGGATTTCATCCGTTTTAAATTGACAGACGAAATAAGGGTATCCATTTTACCAATTATTTTAGGTAGCGGCACTTTGTTTTTTGACAACATTGGTCAAGAGCAAATGTTACATTTGAAAGATGTTACTACTTACAAAAATGGTATGACGGAACTTTGGTATGAGATAATAAAAGAAGAAGTATAAGAGCCTTGACGATCAATTGTCAGGATTCTTATACCTCTGATAACCCACTCATTTGCTACATTAGATAATTATTTCATTCTCTTTGCCGTCGCATCAAACATGCCTAACAAACTGCCTTTCATGTTGTCTTCATCCACTTTTTTGAGATTGATCGTGACATCATAACCCTGGGCATTAAAGGCAAGATCTATTAAATCAGCACTTTCATCAACAGTAACCGGTACTTTTTCAGCCGTTGGTTCAGTAGGATTTGACATTTGTCCGGTAAGCTTACCATCCGTTCTCACCAGATCCACGATCATCTTCGAATCTCCATTGGGTGTACCAAATATGGTCACTTCCCATTTTCCGGCGAAAAAATCAGCCGGCGCAGTAGTTTGTGAATTGCTGGTAAAAACCACACCCAGCATTAAAAACAGGCAGATTAAGTTTAATTTTTTCATAATTGTCATTGTTAAAATTGATGTTGAAAAGTTGTTATTATTATTGTTATAAATTTTTCCTTACCCGGATTCGCGGACTTCCAGATTTAGGAAATATCTGTTTTGTTAATACTTAATAAATCAGGGCTGGTCATTTTCGGGAAGCTTGAACTCCGCTCCTATGATGATCATGAGTGAACGCTCTTCGGCTTTGGGATTTACAAAAACCAGGTAGACATCATGTAATCCGATATCCTTATTTTCCGGATTTCTCATGGGCACTACCAGTGTTGCGGGCTTAAAATCCAGTGCTTCTGAGGGTTCCAGAATTTCAGAGGTTCCAAGCAATGTTCCTGTTGGACTATCCATCCGTAATTCCACTTTTCCACCTGCCGCATTCAGCTGTGCTTTTGGAGCCATCGCCATCAACTGCAAGCCAGAAATTGCATGTAAATCAATTTGTTTTAAAACCATGTAAGCACCGGATTTGGAAGCAATGGCCAGGTTCATGCCGTTGTTGGAAATCTTCATGATGTTGTCATAATCATCAAATCCATGTACATCCACTTTTGCATTTCTCAATACAAAAGACTGTTCCGATTTAACAGAAGGAAGGCCGGCGGCACCTGCATCTTCGTAAGCTGCCCTGACAATAAAAATCCCCTTTCCTTTATCTCCTGACGGAACTTTTGCAACATAACTACCTTTAACCGGCAACGATTTCTCCTTTGGTTTTTCATTGGCTATGTTGAGAATATACTTAACCATTTCAGAAGCATCAGCCGCAGATAATTGGGGATGCGCCGCCATCGGTGTTTCACCCCAAACTCCGCCACCGCCTGAAATTACTTTTTTAGTCAGTTTTTCAACTACTGAATTATCACCTTTGTATTTTGCAGCTACGTCTCGATAAGCAGGTCCGATCGATTTTTTGTCAACGCTATGGCAGGCTTTGCAGTCACTGGCTTCAATAAGTTTTTTCCCATTTGAAAAAAGCGCATTGGCATCAGCAGAACGGTGTCCCTGCGCTATGGCGATCTTGTCAAAACCTTCCGGCAAATAATCAATATTGACTGCAACCTGATCCGGGTCAATACCTTTTCCAAGTGCACCGTCTTCCTTGTCACTTACTTTAATATCGTAACGAAAAGGCTTATTGGCTGCATAAAATGATTTATTGCTGCCCGGCATTTCCAGAGTTAGTACGGGCGGCTCGTTTCCAACCGTAATTTCCATTGATTGCGAGCTGATACCGCCTTTACCGTCGTTCACCGTAAGTGTCGCTTTGTAGACACCTGTTTTTGCAAGTGTCAAATTAGCATCAGGCGTATTTATCACTTTCTGAAAACCATTTTTTGATGAAATTTTCCAGGAATAACCAAGTACATCATCGTCGGCATCTGTTGTTCCTTTTGCACTAAGTTTGAGAGCCATCGGTGCTGCGCCGCCCATTTGGTTCGCCGCCATTTGCAGGTTTGGTTTGCGGTTACCGCCATTATATTCAATCCGAATCAGACGAGCATCATTATTGGCAGAAAACCAGCCAGTACCATATTCCAGCATATACAAATCGCCGTTGTCAGCAAATTCCATATCCATGGGGTTAGAGAATTTATAGCTTGGCATAAAACGTTCCATGGATTCATAGTTCCCGTCTTTATCCATCGTAACCGCCATAATCCATCCGCGCATCCAGTCGTAGGAAAGCAGCTTACCATTGTAGTAACCTGGAAAAACACCGGGTGCTTTTTTGAACTCGTCCGCATAAAAAACGGGGCCTGCCATCGCATTTCTGCCCCCGCTGCCCACAAGTGGAAATTCATTTGACACCGCATATGGATACCAGATAAACGCCTTTTCCGCCGGAGGCAAAACTTTCAGACCCGTATTATTTGGGGAAGTATTGGACGGCGCATTGGCGTCCCATTTTTCCAAGGATTTTTTATTTGCAAAATCGTATTTATTATATGCTTTGTTGTCGCCTACAAAATGTGGCCAGCCAAAATTACCAGCCTTGCGCGCCTGCCCTACCTCATCATGTCCCGCCGGCCCTCTGGTGGAATCCGGCTTGGATGCATCCGGGCCAACCTCTCCCCAGTATACGTAATTTGTCTTCTGGTCAATGGAGATACGGAACGGGTTGCGATGCCCCATGGTGTAAATTTCCGGACGCGTCAACGCGGTACCTTTTGGAAATAAATTTCCCTCCGGAATGGTGTAAGTGCCATCAGCCTGCGGTTTAATCCGGATTATTTTCCCGCGAAGATCATTGGTATTGGCTGACGATTTCTGTGCATCCCAGGCACTTCTGCCTTCCTGCTCATCACTTGGGCTGTATCCGGCAGAACCGTGCGGATTGGTATTATCCCCTGTTGATAAATACAAATTACCCGCTTTGTCCCAGGCAATGGAACCGCCTGTATGGCAGCATTCCTCACGCTGGGTTGGCACATCGAGCAGCACTTTTTTTGATTCCAATACCAATCCGTCACCTTTCAGTTCAAACCGGGCCAATATGTTTTTTGGTTCTTCCGGAATGGAATAATAAAGATAAATCCAGTGATTCTGAGCGAAGTTTGGATCTTTATTAAGGCCCAGAAGCCCGTCTTCCCCAACGGACTCTTTGCCTTGTTTATTTTTGTACTTTAAGCTGACAGGAATTTTAGCGATCGTTTTCAGTTCCCTTGTTTTTGTATTATATATCCGCACATCACCTTTTCGCTGAATGAACAAAATTCTTCCATCATTCAATACGCTCAGCTCCATTGGTTCATCCAGTTTTTCTTCCAGAATTACTTTTGTAAACCGGTTTTCTTCGGGTTTTGATTTTGTGTAATTCAAAGGTTTAGGTGCATCTCCGCCAGCCGCGTATTTAATTCCGGCCCATAAATGGTTAAGGAAAAGCGGCTCCGAAAATGTTTCATCGGTATGCCCCATTGCAGTATAAAATGAACGTCCCCCATCAAACTCCTGATACCAGCTGATTGGATGAAAATCAGGGTTTTTACCACCGATGTAACTTTTTTCATCAATTTTTAGTACCACATTTATTTTTGGAGAAATGTCTTTGAAGCTGTAAAATTCATCTTTACGCTCAAATTCATCCGGCATTCCCTGCGTGGCCCAGTGATTTTTTTGAGTAACGATAAATTTACCGTTTTGCACATTACTTGGTGTCATCGGATGATCCAGAAAATAGGCTCCGGCTAATTTTCCATACCAGGGCCAGCCATATTCTGTATCCGTAGCGGCATGAATGCCAACATAACCTCCGCCGGCCTGAATGTATCTTTCAAAAGCAACCTGTTGTTCGTCATTTAATATATCACCCGTGGTATTTAAAAATATAACGGCATTGTACTTTTTAAGGTTTTTGTCATTGAACTGCGTCGCATCTTCGGTAAAACTTGCTGTAAATCTTTTCTCGCCCGACAACTTTGTCAGCGCTGTTTTGCCAGCTGCGATCGACGCATGTCTGAACGCTGCCGTTTTGCTAAAAACAAGAATGTTGATGGCAGGCGTTTGAGCATAAGACAACTGACCTGATAGATATAAGCCCAGACAAATCAGCCTGAATAAAATCGGTTTTACCTGCATCCTGAAAAGAATTTAAGTGATGGATGAACAAAAGTATCATTATTTATAATATTGTCTATATATTAGACAATAAATATTTTCATGTTTTAAATTTATATTGTGCAATACTATAAAATTGAAGATATCGGTTGATAGCACTTCCAAAGCACCAGCGCGGCCAGTACAATTTTTTCGACAGTTAATCAGAAAACCGTAATTTCGATTCTTATAAAACCAATAAGCATGCATAATCCCAGCGAACAGAATTTTATTCAACAGCTCTCTATTGATTGCGTCATCTTTGGATATCACCAAAAACAACTTCAGGTTCTCGTTAACAAGCTGAATTTCAACGGAAATTTCTGGGCTTTACCTGGTGGTTTTGTTTTTCAAAATGAAGATATCGATAAGGCCGCAAACAGAATTCTGCAAGAACGGACAGGTATAAGCGAAATTTATCTTGATCAATTTTATGTTTTTGGTAACGCAACGAGGAACAATCTCAATTTTATTGATGAATTAATTGCACTAAATCCTCATATGTCTATCGACGAAAAGTCAAATAAAGTCGAGTATGAGTGGTTTACCAGGAGATTTATTTCCATCGGGTATTATGCCCTGGTTGATATACGAAAGGTGGTTCCACAAAAAACAGATCTTGACGAGTCCATTCACTGGATAAATATTAAGGACTTGCCGTCTATGATTATCGATCATAATGATATCGTTTTAAAAGCCCTGGAAAGCCTGAGAGTTAATGTTGATGAAAAACGATTGGCGTTTAATCTGCTTTCCGAAACCTTTACAATGAAAGAAGCTCAGGAGCTTTACGAAGCAATTTTTGATAAACCTTTTGCCCGTAATAACTTCCAGAAAAAAATTCTGGATCTTGACATTCTCGATCGGCTTGAAAAGAAATTTACCGGTGCAGCTAACAAAGCTCCTTTTTTATATCGATTAAAAAAATAGCAGACATCACTGCACCGTAAGACGGTTGGAAGATATCCCCGGTCATTCATTCCTGTTCAATTGTAACCAGCGACTGAACGGGCATTTCTGAAATGTCAAAAGTTTTTACTGTACGCTCTTTACCTACCGAAACAGAGAGTTTATATTCTCCTTTTTCCAGTTTTGAAATATCAAATATCTGCAAAAACCCACCGCCCAAATTTTGATTACTGGTGTAAAGTACGTGACCCAGATCGTCCGACAATTCAAGTCTGGCATTTGCATTCATCGGTGCTACGACCAGTCTAACTTTTTCATTATTGATCACCGAAGCATACGTAGAAGGCTTTCCGTTTTCATTTGTATTGGCAAAAGATGCTGAACCGGCTACCAGTCCTAACACGACTAAAAGGATTTTTTTCATGATCTTGTTTTTTGTTATTGTTTGATAGGACAAATCTATAACGGATCATAAACGCCTGGAAATTAATCCTTACGAGATTCAAAAACAGGCCGACGAGCGCAGCGATTGATCAGACGAGTGCAGAAAAATATTTGTGACATTTGGATAAAAACCAAAAGATTAATATTTGAAAACAAAAAAAGACCGGAAGAAAATCTCCCGGCCCTGACTACCCGATCTGTGGGTTATTATTTAACAGTTTGATGAGACATCACTGCTGCGAGTGCATCAGCAATTCCTGCTCTTTGTTTACGAAGCAGATCAATATGATCGGCGTGTTCCAGATAATCACCTAATGCAGTATCATATTTTTCGAGTGCCGCTTTTTCGCCGGTTGTTACAGCTTCCAGAATAGCCTCGTCTTCGTGGCTGCTTAGTGCCTGTTTAATATCAATCCAGGTACGATGTAAAGCACCCAAAACGCCACCTTCATCATTTGTCGATTCACCGCCATGTGTAGCGATATGGCTTTTTAATTCCTGTGCATAAACAGCACGTTGTGCAGCATATTTGGCAAAAAGTGCTTTCAGTTCCGGATTGTCAGTTGTTTCTGCGGCAGATTCGTAACCCTCTTTACCGTCGTTTATGATGTTTACAAGTCCTTTAAGATCGCTTACAATTTCTTTATCGTTTTCCATTGCTATTAGTTTTTGATGAGTTTATTAATTTTTAGGTTTAAATAAATGTATCAAAAAATTGTGCCGGATTACCTTTCCATGTGATTTACCCAAACTGAGTACCCTTAGCGTTACATCATCCTGTTCCCTAGCTGAAAAAACTGGAATCAGGTAAGACGGAAGAAACGTTAAACAGATGGAGCAACTCCCGCTTGACGGTTTGGTATAGTTTTAGTGTTGACTCTTTAATAACACAAAGAAAAATTAGTATTTGATATGGGAAAAGTAACTGATTACAAAGAATGGATCTCACAGGTAAATCTTGAAGGTCACCAGGACGTATATGATCTATACAATTCAGTAAATAATTACGAAAGTGCCGGCAAATTTCATACATCAAAGGAAGTTACAAATGATGGCAGTGAATATTTAGTAAAAGCTGAAGGCAACCAGGATTCTCTGCATCTAAAATCAGAAGAAGAAAAGTTTTCCTTCCTGCAACACATCGCTGATGAATTTACCGACTCGGGCGAGGGAAACGTAGAAACCTGGTACAATTTGAAAAAAGAATTGAATAACATTGATTAACGTGAAAGTATAATCTTATTTACGGTTAATTTCAGAATGCCTGGCTAATTACTTCGTCAGGCATTTTTGGTTTTATGAAAATATTTCAGACAAATGAAGAAAGTAATACCAGACAATTCTTCACATACCGAAAACCATCTTCATAACCAATTACCTGATTTACGCTCTAAAATTGCAAGAATTTACTAATTTGCGCCGGCAGAATTAAGGCACTTTTTGTTTAAAATTTTCTCTTAACAAATATTTCTCGAAATGGATATTGCAAAAATTTTTCAAAATAACCAGGATTGGGTTAAAAGAAAGCTGGATATTGAGCCGGCCTATTTTAGTGACCTTTCGAAAGGGCAAACGCCTGACATCCTCTACATCGGTTGTTCAGATAGCCGCGTATCAGCTGAGGAGCTCATGGGCGTGGCACCGGGTGATGTTTTTGTGCTTAGGAACATCGCCAATATGGTTCCCAATACCGATTTAAGCGTCATGTCAGTAATTAATTATGCCGTTGAGCATTTAAAAGTTAATCACATTGTGGTTTGCGGACATTACTATTGCGGCGGTGTGCAGGCAGCGATGAAATCAGGTGATTTGGGAATATTAAATCCATGGCTGAGAAATATTCGTGATGTCTATCGCACGCATAAGGATGAATTGAATGCCATTGAAAACGAGGAACAGCGTTACAAAAGACTGGTTGAATTGAATGTTGAAGAGCAGTGTATCAATGTGATCAAAACAGCGGAGGTACAAAAAGCACAGCGTGATCGTGACTTAACTGTTCATGGATGGGTATTTGATGTAAATTCCGGAAACCTGATCGATCTGAATATTGACTTCAAGAAACTGCTGGAAAATATCATGGAAATATATCGTCTGGACTTGAAGGAACCTGAAAACAAGGCTGTAAAAGCCTGATAACCAATAATAAAGAAAAGCTCTTGCTCAGAAATAATTTGATTCTGAGCAAGAGCTTTTTTTGTATATAGGAAATCGATGAGCGGTATAATTTAAAAAAGGTCAGTTTGAAATATAAAAACAGCATTTCGAATTAGAAGAAAATAATGTCTATTTTCTGGTCCTTGGAAAGATTTTCTTGAAACCAACTACTATTATAAAAACAACCAGCCCCACGGCTAAACCAATTCCAAATTCTTTGACAATGTCGGGTATTGCCGGCAAAAAATCGTGCAGGAAATGAATGTTATGGATAAAAATCCCGCCGGAAACCAAAATAAGCGCAATTGTACCCACCACACTTAAAATCCTGATTATAACAGGGAGTCCTTTCACAAGCAAATTACCCAGGCCTGAAAAGAATCCTTTATCATTGGATTTTTTAATCAGTTTATAACCGGCATCATCCATTCTGACAATAAGCGCCACGATGCCATAAACACCAACTGTTGCCAAAAGCGCTACCAGAGAAACCGTTAAAATCTGTATGGTCAACGGCTGATCGGCAACAGTGCCCAGCGCTATGATTACAATTTCAACGGACAAAATAAAGTCGGTGGTTACGGCGGATTTTATTTTTACCTTCTCATCGCTTATCACAGCTGAACCCGATTCCTTAGCAGTTACCACCTCTTCCTTTCCATAGTGCCGGAAAAACTCAACTATTTTTTCGGCACCTTCATAAGCCAGAAAAAGTCCTCCCAAAAGAAGTATCACGGTAATCGCTGCGGGGAAAAATACGTTCAGCAACAAAGCCAGTGGTACTATTATAATTTTGTTTAAAAATGAGCCTTTTGTAATAGACCAAAGCACGGGCAATTCCCTGTCGGACAAAAAACCAGTAGCTTTCTCAGCATTGACAGCCAGATCATCTCCCAGAATACCGGCCGTTTTGCGCGTCGCTATTTTGGTCGCCATGGCGACATCATCCATTAAAAAGGCGATATCATCTAAAATTGCAAAAAATCCTGATGCCATGGTTTACTTATAAAATTATAATTGAGCATTTACAAAACGGAATAACAACCCTTGATAAAACGGTTACAGTTACATCTCGGCTTTGTTCACCACATTCTGTGGAGAATCGGTCGGCATTGTATCCCCAAGCAATTTGCCCCAGGGTTTCAATCCATCGATCCGGTCAAAAATAATTTTCAAAACAGCAACGAAAGGTATTGATAAAAACATACCGCTGACACCCCACAAATTGCCTCCAAGAAGTACGATTAAAATTGAGATCAGGGCATTCACAGACACTTTGGACGAAACAATTCTGGGAACAATGATATTATTATCAGCAAACTGGATCAGGGTGTATGCGCCAACAATCAATAGTGGTGTTGTTAAATTATCACCTGTGATCAGTGACATCAATACAGGAAGACCGATGGCGATGATACCGCCAATGTAGGGAATCAGGTTCATGATGGCTCCGATAACGCCCAGTAAAATGGCATATTTCACTCCCAGAATTAACAAAGCTCCCGAGTTTAAAACGGCAATTATGGAAGTTTCAATCATAAGTCCAACAATATAACTTTGAACGGCTCCTTTGGTTTCCTGTAAAATTTCAGCGACCTGATCAGAATTATCCTGTTCAAAAACTTCAAAAATAAAGTTCAGTATCAGCGGTTTGTAAAACAAAAGCAGAAACACATAAAGAGGGATTAGCACCATAAATGTCAACATGCTCATCAGGGTATCAAGTGTTTTTCCAACAAAGGCCTTACTTCCATTTAGTGCATCCTTGGCCATACTGGCCTGTTTCTGCTCAGACATCCCGAATTGGGTTGAAATCCATTCCTGCGCATCATGCATGAGCGAAAGAAATTTAGTCTGTAATTGTGGAAGCATCTCTCCAAACTGTGCGATCTGGGCCGACAGGAAAAATAACAACGCCGCTACAACAAGGATCGCAAGAAGAATCGTCAGCGCGATGGCCACGATTTTGTTTATTTTTTTATTGGCCAGGAAAGTGTATACCGGATTTAATAATATGGCGATTAACCCTGCGAAAGCAAATGGCACCAATATGTCCTGCAATAACGCAACGATATAAAATAACAGGTAAAGTCCGATAAGGATCATCGGTGCCTTGATATAAAAAGGATATGCACTCTCTTGATCCTCAGCTTCCGAGGATGATTTGTTTGATGATTTATAAATATGTCCCATCTAAGTTTTATAGATTGTTAAGTTATAATTTGGTGCCTTATAATTCTTTAAATAATTTGATTTTGGGATCTCGAAGGTAAAACCTTTAAGACCCCAAATATTACTTTTTATTTTTTCCTTAAATCGAATGTCACACAGACTGATATGGCGGGAAAAATTTCAGATAATGATTAGCTTTTCTGTAACTTATTATAAAACAAAATGTTACCACTGAAATCGCAATTAAAAATTCCCTTTATTTACTGATCTTTCAACAATTCGGCTTTTTAAACGAGAGGCCCGGGATTGAATATCATCGCCCGAATGATCATCAGTTTTAGAAAATACCGGATTTAAGGGATCGTCCAAAAATGTATGTTGAGGCGAAGAAATATCTGCATTTACTTCATCAGTATTCCCCTCTCCATAAGCATCCAGGATGGCGGCGGCCTTGTCGGCATCCGATTCTGTTGCAGTATGTACACTAACCAGTGCACCATGATGAGCGGCCCGGGCATACTGCTCAACCTGATGATCATCACTCCCGAAAAGATCCTTGAAAAAATCAGTTATTGAGCTTAAAAATCCTTCACTTGTTTCCTCAGGATGTTGATTTTCAGGAGTATCGGTCTTTTTGTATGAAGCAATTCTGATACTTACCTGATCCTGGGTAAAACCATTGCCCAAAAGCACTTCCTGCACCTTTTGTGCCTGTTCTAAATTTTCGAAAATGGATACAACTGTATGAGCCATAACAATGAATTGGTTAATGTTAAATGATGAAATGAAGCGATTCTAATCTCACTTCCTGTTTCTAGCATTAAATACTGAACCATGAAATGTTAAAATCATGCCACCGGTAGTAAATTATATTTCACCATTCGGTCACAACGCGGGTCAATATATGTAAATCAGCCGTCTCTCATGTCTGATATTGAAGCTTCAAAAAGAATACCATCACACAACTAAAATACTTTTTCAAAATTTCCGGATTCACTGTATTTAGCAGTACAGGTGTTTTCTGTTAAATACTTTTTAAGACGATCTTAAGAATTATTTTTGATAGATAACCATTTGCTAATGCTTACTTTACCAGAAATTGACAGGTACGATCACGGCACTGTCAAAAAGCAAATTCCCCTTAACAAAAAAGGCATGAGAATTCTCATTATAGAAGACGAAACCGGCATACTGAATTTTCTCAAACAAGGTCTTGAAGAGGAATCCTATGCAATTGATACTGCCACTGATGGACACAAAGGACTGGAAATGGCGCTGTCAGGAGAATACGACCTGCTTTTGATCGACTGGATGCTGCCGGGAAAAAGCGGAATTGAGGTTTGTCGTGATTTCAGAAAATTACATCCAAAAACTCCGGTGATATTTCTTACAGCCAGAGATACGGTTCAGGATACGATTTTTGGCCTTCAGGCGGGTGCAAATGATTATATCAAAAAGCCATTCAGCTTTGAAGAACTTTTGGAAAGGATCAAAGTGCAGCTCAGGCCGCAAACGGGTGAACAGGCAGAGTTTACGCTCGGGCCGATTCGTATCGACACGCATTCTCACCAGGTTTTTAAGGAATCAGAAGAAATAAAACTGACCCAGAAAGAGTTTGGCCTGCTGGAATATCTGGTGCGTAACAAGGGAAAAGTTTGCCGCAGGTCGCGTATTATTGAGAGTGTCTGGGATATCCATTTTGAATATAATACGGGCGTCATTGATGTATATATCAACTCCCTGCGCAAAAAATTAAAACTCGCCAGGGAAGAAGATTATATTCAAACGATACGAGGCGTTGGATACATTGCCAAAGATATTTACTGACCCAATGACCACATCTTTCAAAAATAAAATTGCACTCAATTTTACACTGAGCACGGCGCTTTTGATCGCCGTGGTTTTTCTGGTCATCTATCTGATCGTCAATCTTACCGTTTTTGGAAGAGTTGAGAAAGATCTGGATTTTGAAGCCAGGGAGCATCTGGAAGAGCTTGGGATGAAAAATGGAGTACCTTTTTTTGAAGACAAAATCGAATGGCTTGAAAGAGAGCATCTTTTCCTGGAAATAAATCCGATTTTTGTCCAGCTGACAGGCCTCGACGGAAAAGTCATTGACAAATCACCTAACCTGAAAACAAATGAATTAAAGCCGGATTTTTCAAAAGCAGATATGCTGTTTTTCAGGACGAAACTCCTTGGAAGAAGTATTGCCCAAATGCAGATCGTCGTAAAAGATAAGTCCCAGAAAGTGGGTTATCTGATTGTTGCATTACCAATTGACGAATCGGAAAGGGTCATGTCCAATCTTCAAACCGCTTTACTGATCTCCTTTCCTGTCGTACTGTTACTACTTTTCTTAATTACGCGTTACATGGCCGGGCGCAGCATTGAACCCGTGCTGAGCGTGATTGATACAGCTGACAAAATTACCAACGAAAATCTTACTGCACGTATCCCCTTGCCTGCCCGCAAAGATGAGCTCAAAAAGCTGGTTACAACGATTAATGCCTTGATGGACAGGATTGAAAATGCTGTGGATCGTGAAAAACAGTTTACCTCCGATGCATCCCATGAGCTCAGAACACCACTCGCTGTTATCAAGGGCACATTGGAAGTGTTGATAAGAAAACCCAGAACGGCTGAGGAATACATTGATAAAGTTGCTTATTGCATTAAAGAAATCAACAGGATTAACTATCTGGTTGATCAGCTGCTACTGCTTGCCCGGTTTGAAAGCCAGAAAAAAGATATGGATTTTCAAAAAATCGGCCTATCAGAACTTACTGAAACAATTCTGATCCGTCAGCAGGACAGGATTCTGGACAAAGCTATCTCAGTTTCGCTGGACTCTGATGATCACGACCTTGTGTATACTGATCCGTACATGGTTGATATCATCATCGAAAACCTGATTTCAAACGCAGTAAAATATTCAAAACATAGTGGTCATATCTTCATCCGTATCCACCAGGAAAGTCAGAAACTGATTTATAAAATCATAGACAAAGGCATTGGAATAGAATCCTCCGAAATGGAGAAAATCAAGGAACCATTTTATCGTTCAAATCCCCTTGCTCATCCGGAAATCAAAGGAAACGGTCTGGGACTTTCAATCGTAAAACGTATGTGCGAGTTGTTGACGATCCAATTTTCCATAGAAAGCGACCTGAACGAAGGCACCATAGTCAGTCTCATTTTCAATTCTTAAGCAAACCTTAAGAAATCTCTTAGGAATCATTAAGAATCGGTCTGATACATTTGATCTGTAAAATGATCGGCGCTAACCTGCCGGAAGTTTACTACTAACTTCCTCCTTGCCTTCATATTCTTTTTCAGGATTTAGAATGAAAAATTATGCTTAATAAAATCATCGGGTTTGCTGTTGGCAATAAGCTTATTATTGGCCTTTTGGTGATAGCACTCGTAGGTTACGGCGGTTATGAACTGACCCGGCTTCCTATCGATGCCGTTCCTGATATTACAAATAACCAGGTGCAGGTTATTACTGTCGCTCCTTCATTTGGTGCCACAGATATTGAAAGGCTTGTAACATTTCCGATCGAACAGGCAAACAATAACATTTCGGGATTAAAGGAAATAAGAAGCTTTTCCCGTTTTGGCTTGTCGCTGGTGACCATCGTTTTTGATGATGCAACGGACATTTATTGGGCCCGACAACAGGTTTCCGAGCGACTTTTAAAAGTTCAGACACTTATCCCGCAAGGTATCGGAACACCCGAACTGGGCCCTATCAGTACCGGACTTGGAGAAATTTATCAATATGTGATCCGACCGAAGGACGGTTATGAACATCGGTATAATGAAACAGATCTCCGTACGATTCAGGACTGGATCGTACGGAGACAGTTACTGGGTGTCAAAGGCGTGGCAGAAGTCAGCAGTTTTGGTGGAAAATTAAAACAGTTTTCCATCGAGATTGATCCTGATAAACTTTTGTCATATGGCATCACGATCAACGATGTTTTTTCGGCACTGCAAAATAACAATGAAAATACCGGCGGTGCTTATATAGAAAAAGGCCCCACCGTTCTGTTCATCCGCAGCGAAGGTCTGGTAGAAAACCTGGATGATATCAAAAACATTGCGGTCAAAAATCTGACCGATGGACAGCCGCTTTTCATCCGCGATGTGGCGGAAGTAAAAACGGGTTATGCCACGCGTTATGGTGCCATGTGTTATAATGACAAAGGAGAAGTTTCGGGAGCGGTCGTGATGATGCTCAAAGGCGCCAACAGCAGTGAAGTCATAAAAAACGTAAAGGAACGGGTTGCGCAAATTCAGAAAACACTGCCTGAAGGTGTTGTCATTGAGCCCTTTCTTGACCGGACTAAAATGGTTAATAATGCCATTGGTACGGTAGAAAAGAATCTTCTGGAAGGTGCCTTGATCGTTGTTTTCGTACTGGTCCTTTTCCTGGGCAATTTAAGAGCGGGGCTGTTGGTTGCCTCTGTGATACCGCTGGCCATGCTTTTTGCCGTGATCATGATGAACACGTTTGGCGTAAGCGGAAATCTGATGAGCCTGGGTGCGCTGGATTTTGGGTTGATCGTGGACGGAGCCGTGATTATCGTCGAAGCGGTCATGCATCAAATTACACATAACAAAAAATTCGCTGGGCTGGCAAGCCTTTCACAAGCGCAAATGGACGAAGAGGTGAATGAGTCCGCGGATCGCATGATGAACAGTGCAGTTTTTGGTCAGGTCATTATCCTGATCGTTTACTTACCGATTTTTACTTTGCAGGGTATTGAAGGAAAAATGTTCAAACCGATGGCGCAAACCGTAGCCTTCGCGCTTCTGGGTGCTTTTATTTTATCGCTGACTTACATTCCCACGATGAGCGCGGTTTTTCTTAGCAAAAAAATCAAGACAAAACCAGGTTTGTCAGACCGGATCATGGACCGGCTTTCACTAAAATACCGGTATGCCCTGGAAGGTGTGATCCGTCACCCCAAAATGATACTGGCCTCGGTAATGATACTTTTTGGCTTGGCCATTTATGTACTTACCACCTTAGGAGGTGAATTTATTCCTGCTTTGGAAGAAGGAGATTTCGCCGTAGACACGCGTGTTTTAACAGGAAGCAGCCTCACTACGACAATAGAAAATACGCAAAAAGCAGCCCATATCCTGAAAACCCAGTTTCCGGAAGTTTTAAAAGTCGTCACCAAAATTGGCAGCGGCGAAGTCCCAACCGACCCTATGCCCATGGAGGCGAGTGATATGATGGTGATTTTGAAAGATAAAAGCGAATGGACTTCCGCCGGGACCTTTCCTGAACTTTCGGAGAAAATGAGCAAAGCACTAAAAGCCGTTCCGGGCATCACGGCAGGTTTTCAGTTTCCGGTACAGATGCGTTTTAATGAGCTCATGACTGGTGCACGACAAGATGTAGTTTGCAAGATTTTCGGAGAAGATCTGGACACGCTCGCTTTGTATGCCAAAAAACTTGGTAAGCTGGCAGGGCAGGTCGAAGGAACAAAAAATTTGTATATGGAAGCCGTTTCCGGAATGCCGCAAATCACCATACGGTATAACCGGAACGCCCTGGCTCAGTATGGCCTCAACATTACTGCAATCAATAAAATCGTCAACACCGCTCTTGCCGGCCAGAGCACGGGGATGGTTTTCGAAGGAGAAAAAAGATTTGAGCTCGTAGTAAGACTGCGCGGCGAGCAGAAGAAAAATCTGGAAGACATTCAGAATCTGTTGGTCTCAACCGCCACCGGCAATCAAATTCCGCTAAATCAGCTGGCTGAGGTTAAAATACAAAACGGCCCAAACCAGATTCAGCGTGAGGATGCCAAAAGACGTATCGTGGTTGGATTCAATATTTCGGGAAAAGACGTGCAAAGTATTGTTACCGAACTTCAACTTAAAGTCAACCGGAATCTTAAACTTCCGACGGGCTATTATATTACCTACGGCGGATCTTTTGAAAACCTGAATGCAGCAAAACAACGACTGATGATTGCCGTGCCGGTATCATTACTGCTGATTTTTGTTCTGCTATTCTTTGCTTTTAATTCCGTAAAAGACGGTTTGCTGATTTATTCTGCCATACCATTGTCTGCCATTGGCGGTATTTTTTTCCTGGCCCTGCGAGGTTTGCCATTCAGTATCAGTGCAGGAATCGGTTTCATAGCACTTTTTGGCGTTGCAGTTTTAAACGGAATTGTGCTAGTGGCCGAATTTAACCGCATTAGAAAAGATGGTGAAAAAGATATACGGAAAGCGGTTCTTGAAGGTACGCAACACCGACTCCGGCCTGTGCTTATGACTGCCTTTGTGGCCTCGCTTGGCTTTTTCCCCATGGCAATCAGCAACGGAGCGGGAGCCGAAGTACAGAGACCGCTCGCAACCGTGGTGATCGGTGGACTGCTGGTGGCAACCTTTCTGACCCTTTTTGTACTTCCGGTCCTCTATCTGTTTTTTGAAAAAGGTTTCAAATTTAGAAGTGGTGGTAAGGCTGCGATCCTTGTAATAATCATCGTATCATGCTCTGTTATTAATCCATCTAAAAGTTTTTCACAAAACAAAATTGACCTGAAAACGGCACAGCAAATAGCGATTGCCAATAATCAGAATTTAAAAACAGAAAAACTTCGCACAGAATATCAGAAAGCTCTTGTAAAATCGGCTGTTGTTATTCCTCAAACCACAGTGCAACTCGAAGGCGGCCAGATCAACAGTTTTTATACCGATACCAGAATTAACCTGTCGCAGTCATTCAGCCTGCCAACGGTTTATGCCAAACAAAAAAATCTTCTGCAAAACGAGCTGGCGTCAAGTGTACTGAATGTGGCCGTGCGCGAAAGTGAGCTCAAACGAAATGTAGCCCAGGTTTACTATCTTTTTGTTTATCAAAATAAAAAAAGAGCACTTCTACAATCACTGGACAGCCTTTACAGCGGTTTTTACGAAAGAGCTCAACAGCGGTTTGACAAAGGAGAAAGTGATATTCTCGAAAAAACCACAGTAGAATCTCAGCTTGCCGATGTCCGTATACAAAGTCAACAGCTTGATTCAGACCTGAACTTATCCAGCTTACAGTTTCAATTATTACTGAATACTACAACAGATTATCAGCCGCAAATGGAAGACCGGTATGTTTTGGTATCGGCTAAGGACTCATCAGCGTTGGAAAACCATCCGCAAATGCGTTTTTTGATGCAGCAGCAGCAAATAGCGGCTGCGACAGTTGATGTTGAAAAGTCAAAACTTTTGCCGCAGCTTAATGTGGGTTATAACAACATGAGTATGCGCGGGACCGGAGCCAATGACAAAACTTATACTGCATCACAGCGCTTTCAATCGGCACAGATCGGCGTTGGTATTCCGATTTTTGCGGGTGCACAGAAAGCCCGGATTAATAGTGCCCGGATCAATCAGGATATCGTGCGCCAAAGTTACCAGGCTGGTGCCCAGTCCTTAAAAATTCAATATTTATCCGCGTTGACAGAATACCGCAAATTCCTGAATACCATCCAGTATTACGAAACAACCGGACTGGCCAATGCTTCATTGATCACCAAAACGGCCAATGAGCAGCTTTCAGGCGGCAGCATCAATTACCTGCAATGGGCACAGCTGATCAGTCACGCCACCACAATCCGGAGCAATTATCTGGACATCATCATGAATCTGAACAGCAAAGCCATTGAACTTAGTTATTACCTGGAAAATTAAATTGCCTGATATGAAATACCTGATATTCGCAGCCCTCATCAGCATGATGTTTTCCTGTTCAAAAAAGGAGGAAGAACAATCTTCCTCAACAGAAAAACCTGTGAATGAAAATGTGGCGTCGCTTAATAAAGAACAAATGCAGAATGCCGGTATCAAAACGGCTCTTCCTGAAAAAAAACAGATCTCTGAAATTCTGAAACTGAATGGTAAAATAGATGTGCCGCCGCAAAACATTGTTTCCATCAGTGTGCCTTTGGGCGGATATTTAAAAACAACAAAACTTTTACCTGGCACACCCGTAAGAAAAGGAGAAATTCTGGCTGTGATGGAAGACCAGCAGTATATCCAGCTCCAACAGGATTATCTGACAGGAAAAGCACGGGTTGCATTTCTGGAAAGTGATTATCTGCGTCAGAAAGAGCTAAACAAAAGTAAATCGAGCAGTGATAAAATATTTCAGCAGGCAGAATCAGAATACATCAGCCAGCAGGTAATGATGAAATCGCTTTCCGAAAAACTGCGTTTGGCGGGTATCAATCCGGATAAACTGTCGAAAGATAATATCTCGCGAAGTGTTAATATTTACTCGCCTATCAACGGTTATGTTTCCAAAGTAAATGTCAACATCGGCAAATATGTGTCGCCCACGGAGGTATTATTTGAGCTGATCAATCCAACAGATATTCATCTTGCGCTTAAAGTTTTCGAAAAAGATCTTGATAAAATAAAAAAAGGACAGCGACTATTGGCATACACCAACAACGCGCCTGAAAAAAAATATGAATGCGAAATAATCCTGATCAGCAAAGATCTTTCCATGGAAAGAACCGCCGAGGTCCACTCCCATTTCGAGCGTTATGAACCCGGACTTTTACCAGGAATGTTCATGAACGCAGATATTGAACTGAACAAGCGTAACGTGCTGGTACTGCCGGATAATGCGATTGTAACCTTTGAAGAAAAACAATTCGTTTTTATACCAAAAGGCAAGGATAACTTTGAGATGAAACAGGTGAAAACCGGCACCAGCGAAAACGGGTTTACAGAGATTATCACTAAGGAAAATTTTGATAATCAGGTTTGTGTGATAAAAGGTGCTTATTCGCTTTTGATGTCGTTAAAAAATAAATCAGAAGATTAGTACAGGTCTCAAAGTGAACGCAAAGGTGCTAATCCGTTTTTACTCAGCGCAACAATATCATTTACTAATTCGTAATGCATAATGAAGAACCTGCTAAACGATAAAGAATGACACGTCTTGATTTTTTGAAATCCATGGGCTTCCGTGGACCAGCCCTGATGGCTTTGCTCACTTCCTGTGTCAATAAAGAAGATACGGTAATTGATGCGCTGACAATCGCGGCGGAACCTGAAACAGTAGTGGCAGTTGACACAGTTGGCACCTCCAATGGTACGCTGAATACGGCGAAACTACCATCCTCACTGGCAATTACCACTGAGGCACTTAACAAGATTACAAGCGTGAAACTAAGAATCGATTTAACATCTTCGTCCAACGCTGCGTTGCTTAAAGTTGGCGGTTACCTGATCCAGAGCGGAATTGTTGTGGCCCAGTCAGCGGCAGGGGTACTTGTAGCAGCCACGCAAACCTGTACACATGAACCTAAAAAGGGAATTATTTTTAATAAAACGGAATTCTATTGTACGCAGCATGGTGCCAGATTTAGCATGACAGGTGCAGGATTAAACACATTTGGAAGAAACGGGCTCACAATTTACAAAGTAGCCACAGACGGGAATACCGTTGTCATTTATTAACCTAACAACAAATATGAAATTACTGACCACAATTGTTCTGGTTTGCCTGGCTACACTGCCGCTTGACTGGAAACTTAACTTTACGGAAGCGAAGGCTCAGGCGGATGCGGACCATAAGATGATACTGCTGAACTTTTCGGGATCAGACTGGTGCGGACCTTGTATAAAACTCAAAAAAGAGGTTTTCGAATCTGCTGCTTTTGAAGAATATGCTTCTAAAAATCTGGTACTGGTCCGGGCAGATTTTCCACGTCAAAAGAAAAATCAGCTGGACAAAGCGCAGGTAGAAAAAAACGAAATGCTGGCGGAGAAATACAATCCCAAAGGCCTTTTTCCGCTAACAGTGCTGATAGACAGCAGGGGAAATATTGTCAAAGAATGGGAAGGATTTCAGCCCTCGACTGAAACATTCATTGCTGATATCAGCAAGCATTCGGCTGCCAAAAATTAATATGGAACAGCAAATCTTCAAAAAGGTTGTCCGCTTAATGGGTAACCGGTTTGAGATCAGTGCAGCAGGAAATGATGAGAGCCGGGCCAATAAGATCATAGACCTGGGAATTTCTGAGATTCAGCGTATTGAAAAACTGTTGACCACTTTTAGCGACAGCAGTCAAACACAGCAAATTAATGAGTCGGCAGGTTTTAGTGAAGTTCATGTGGATCAGGAAGTATTCGATTTGATTACAAGAGCCATCCGCATTTCTGAATTAACCCAGGGAGCTTTTGATCTGACATACGGCTCGGTTGATAAATCGTTATGGAATTTTGATCAGGACATGAAATCGCTTCCTGCTCCGGAAACAGCCAGGGAAATGGTGCGGCTGATCAATTATAAAAATATTGTTCTGAATGCTGAAAAACGAACTGTTTTTTTGAAAGAAAAAGGCATGCGGATCGGCTTTGGAGGCATTGGAAAAGGTTATGCTGCGGAGATGGCCAAAGCTGTAATGATAAAAAATGGAGCGCTGAGCGGTGTGGTGAATGCATCGGGTGATCTGACCACCTGGGGAAAACAGCCAGGTGGATCAGACTGGACCATTGGAATAGCAAATCCTGACGCGAAGGATGAGCCTTTTTCATATATGAAAATCAGTGATATGGCCGTAGCCACGTCTGGTAATTACGAAAAATTTGTCATGATAAACGGACGAAAATACTCGCACACGATTAATCCAAAAACGGGACTGCCGGTCAGCGGTATCAAAAGCGTAACCATCATTTCACCAAATGCTGAACTCTCCGATGCCCTGGCAACGCCGGTCACCGTACTGGGCGTCAAAGTCGGGCTGGATATGATCAATCAAATGAAGCAGATTGCCTGCATTATTATTGATGATTACAATAAAATTTTTACCTCGAAAAATATTAAAATCACATGAAACATATAACCTCTACCGTTCGGCAAAGTCTTGCTTTGCTGATACTTGGCTTATGCGTCATCTCCTGCGTATCTGTCAAGGAATATCAAAAAAACCGGATCAACGATTCAGAAATGGATTTATCGGCCAGAAAAGCGGAAAAATTCGAGCAAAGCTTTTATCTCTACCGGGAGGGTGCTTCCGGTGCAAATGGTGGAAAAAGCGGCGGTGGCTGCGGCTGTAATTAACTCACTTCCATAGACAAATCAGATGAAAAAGATCACCCTAACAGTGGCCGCCTTGCTGGGCTGGTTCGGCTCGGTTTCTGCCCAGATCCAGGACAGCATTCCGACAGGATATAAAGCAAAAAAATTAAAAATTGAAGAGGTTAATTTTGTTTCCGGTTATTACAACCAGAATGGAAATAATTCTGCAATTACAGGCGGTATCGGCACAGAAAAGCTTTTTGACATTGCCAATTCGCTCGAAATAAAACTGACTAAAACAGATAAACGTAACCGGGTACATACCATTTCGGGAGAGCTAAATATTGATTTTTATTCTTCCGCATCCCAGGATAATATTGACCCGTTGACGATATCTTCGGCCTCGAAAACGGATACGCATATTTACCCGACTATTTCGTGGAATATGAAAAACGATCAAAATCACACAAACCGTGGGGCGATGTTTTCCTATTCTACCGAATACGATTATAAATCGCTTGGATTTAACGTCAATTTTTCGAAATCATCCAAAGATAATAACCGGGAAATCACATTCAAGGCCGGCACCTATCAGGATACTTACACCGCCATTCTGCCATCAGAGCTCAGGCCCAACGGATACAGCTCGGGTGCCGAAGGTGACAAGTCTAACCTGTATCACAAACCTCGAAATACTTATAACGGGTCTGTGTCTTTATCTCAGATCGTAAACAAGCGTTTGCAGGTTTTGATGATTGTGGAACCTACCTATCAGGAAGGACTTTTGAGTACGCCATTTCACCGCACCTATTTTACAGATGGATCGGAAAAAGTTGAAAAATTGCCTGGTACGAGATTTAAACTTCCCATTGGATTCCGAGGAAGTTATTTCCTGGGGGATAAAATTATCTTACGTACATTTTATCGTTTTTATGCGGACAACTGGGGGATGAAGGCACATACCTTTTCACTAGAAACACCGATCAAAATAACGCCATTTGTTTCGGTTAGCCCCTTTTACCGATTTAATACGCAAACATCAATCCGTTATTTTGCACCGTATAAGCAGCATGATCCGAATTCAGAGTTTTATTCAAGTGATTATGACCTGTCGGCCTTTCAAAGTCATTTTGTAGGCTCGGGAATCCGTTTTGCTCCTCCCGGCGGAATTATGGGGATGAGGCATTTTGCATCGCTTGAACTTCGTTACGGCCATTTTTACCGGAATGCAGGGACAGGTATGCAGTCAAATATCATCACGCTGGCAGCTAAGTTTAAGTAAGCACTGGCACGATAAATTAATTTACATTTTTGCGGAAAGTAAGTGTCCGAATTTGATATCTTACTTTCTACATTTATTTTAAATCCTAAATATCAATATGTTGTATAAATTCAGTAGATATTTTTCGTCAGTATGCTCCTCTTAAATTATCTGCAAATGCATCAGGAAATAAACTCATTTCCACCGCCCGGGCTGCTTTTTCCACGTCGTATTTTACACGGATAAATTCTACCTGAATGTTATCCGTGGTTTTCGTACTTGCAGAAGCATCGATCGTCAGCATTACATAACAGGCTCTCACATCACCATCTTTGGGCTTTCCAACCGAGCCCGTATTGATCAGATGGTGAAAGTGATCATTGCCATTTTCTCCTGAATTGATAATGCGGTGGTAAGGTTTATGGGAATGTCCAAAACATAAAATATCAGCGTTAAACTCTTTGAGCATTTCAATCATATACTCTTCGGGCAACTCTTCCAGCAGATACTCATTGATACTGCGCGGACTGCCATGTACCAAAAGCATGTTCAGCGAATCGTCATTTAACTGAAATTCTAAATTCAAATGTCTTGGCAAGGTCAAAAGATATTCCCGCTCTATATTGCCTACGATTTTGTAAGCGTAATCGCTGCTTTTTTCTGTACTGCATGAATCCTGGGAAGGAAATATTTTTGCCACTTTCAGATCATGGTTTCCTGCAATGGTAGCAATGCGATGATTTCGTATCAAACTAATCACCTGATTTGGCCAGACATTATAACCTACCAGATCACCCAGACAGTAAACTGCGTCCGGTTTTTGTTTTTCCAGATCTTCGAGCACAGCCTCAAAAGCGGGAAGATTGGCGTGGATATCAGAAAGTAAGGCTATTCTCATTATTTCTGTATTTTTAAATATTCAACTATTTCATTGACCGTCTGGCGCGCAGAACGGCCAACGCCGATTAAAGTTGCAGAGGCAAATCCGGTAAAACTGCCGTATCCAACCAGCCATAGACCTTCGACATTTACGGATCTGGTACCTTCACAATCTGCTTTTCCTTTTTCCTGCAAAATACCCAGACCTTTCAGATGACCGGTGGCAAACCCAAATCCTGTACACCAGATGATCGCATCAAAAGGCTGTCGGATATCATCCGGCCAAACAACGCCATTTTCATAAATCTCCTTAAAAGTTTCCCGTGTTTCGAGAACACCACGTGAGCGGGCTTCTTTCACGGTCGGCACCATGACAATATTACCAATATTATATTGAGACGGAACAAACTCCTTACCTTCTTTCATCGCATGGTATTTGGCGGATGCTACATCAAAAAGCACCCGGCCATCAACATCATCCGGTAAAAAGTCAGGCATTTTTTGTGTCGCCCAAACTGTCTTTGCCACTTTCGAAACTTCGGCTAATATCTGGGCACCGGAGTTTCCTCCACCGACAATCAGTACTGTTTTGTTTTTAAATGTATCTGCATTTTTATACTGAGAAGAGTGAAGCTGTTGTCCTTTGTAAAGATCTTTTCCGGGAAACGCAGGTATAAACGGATTCTGAAAAGTGCCGGTTGCAGAAATAACCGCCCGGCTCCGGTATTCACCCTGATCAGCAACCACTGTAAATACAGCTCCGTTTTTTTGAACGTCCGTGACCTTCACACCATGTTGTATCAGGATTTGATAACGTTCCTGATAGGCACTTAAATAATCCAAAACTGCCTGTTTTGAAGGAAATTCGTTTTCAGATTTGGGCATCATCCAGCCAGGCAGCGAGCTGTGTTCGGCTGGCGAAAACAAGGTCATCGAATCCCAGGTATGCTGCCAGGCACCTCCGCCATGTTGCTGATCGTCCAGGATAATGTATTTTAAACCGGAACGACGAAGAAAATAGCCACACGCCAGCGCACTCTGACCACCTCCGATCACAATCAGATCATACATTTCCATGTTGTGCAGGAACAGTGTCAGTCTTATAGTATTTATTGCGTAACCAAAAAGCTACGTTAACGAGTGCAATCAAAGCCGGTACCTCTACCAGTGGCCCGATCACACCCACAAATGCCTGTCCGGAGTTAATACCAAACACACCAATCGCCACCGCTATTGCCAGCTCAAAATTGTTACCCGAAGCAGTAAAAGCAATCGATGCGTTTTGTGAATAATCAGCTCCCTGTGCTTTTGCCACAAAAAAGCTGACCAGAAACATAATGACAAAATATATAACCAACGGAATGGCGATCAGAAGGACGTCTCCGGGCAATTGTACTATGAGCTCACCTTTCAGCGAAAACATTAAAATAATTGTTGATAACAATGCCACCAATGTAATCGGTGAAATGAATGGAATAAATTTCTGTTCATACCATTGCTCGCCTTTTAGTGCTGTCAATCCAACGCGGCTTAGTACGCCTGCAGCGAATGGAATACCCAGATAGATACCTACGCTCACTGCAATTTCAGCAATAGTTATATTCACATCCAGACCTTTTAAACCAACCAATGGAGGCAAAACGGTTATAAAAAAATAAGCATAAAAACTGTAAAGCAAAACCTGAAAAACACTGTTTAAAGCAACCAGTCCGGCAGCATATTCGCGGCTTCCTTCTGCAAGCTCATTCCAGACCAAAACCATAGCGATACAGCGCGCAAGGCCAATCAGGATCAACCCGATCATGTATTCAGGATGATTTGGCAGAAAAATAATAGCGAGAAGAAACATCAGTACCGGCCCGATAATCCAGTTCAGGATCAGCGAAACGGTCATTACTTTGGTGTTCCTGAACACCTCGCCCATTTTGTTGTACTTCACTTTGGCAAGCGGCGGATACATCATCAGGATCAGCCCGATGGCCAGCGGTATGTTGGTTGTCCCACTTGAAAAAGTATTGATGTAAGCTGGTATCGATGGCACAAAATTGCCAAGTCCCACACCAAAGGCCATGGCGATGAAAATCCATAAAGTTAAATAGCGGTCCAGAAAACTGAGTTTCTTTCGGTTGGCCGCGGGAGCGCAATTTGTAGCAGACATAAGTTTTTGCTATTAGCTTTTAGCGGGTAGCCAGCTGGCCAATATCCGCAGTTTTCATAAATTCGATTTTAATAAATCCTGCCCAGCCGTAGATTTATTAAAGATTTGTCTTCACAAAATCTTCACAATACTCCTTAATCATTTCCCTGACAGCCCGAAATTCCTCTTTAACCTCTTCATCGCTACCGACAGCTTTGGCCGGATCCGGGAAATTGTGATGGAATTTCTTTGCATTCGTAGGAAAATACGGACAGCGCTCTTTGGCATTGTCACAAACGGTGATCACAAAATCGAAGTCGATGTTTGTGTATTCTTCAATATTGTTTGAAGTATGTCCGGAAATATCAATCCCATCCTCAGCCATAATCATTATTGCTTTCGGATTGACACCATGTGTTTCAACCCCCGCACTATAAACAACGGCTTTATCGCCGGCAAATTTTCTAAGATATCCTTCGGCTATCTGGCTGCGGCAACTATTGCCGGTGCAGAGTACTAATATTTTTTTCATAATTTTTGGTTTATTGGTTACACAGAGCCTTACAGAGGATAAAAGAGTTACACAGAGTTTTTTATTTCTCGTAACCTCGTCTAACTCCCATAAATCTTTGTACGAACTGGCATCCATTCTTCTTAAAACTCTGTGAATCTCCTTTTTGACTCCATGGTCCTCCGTGTAATCTACACCATACTCAATCCATTCCCGCAACCTTACTTCTTCTTTCCAGAAGATTAACGCTTCGCCAGACTCCGTTCATTTTTCCAATGTTTTCCCGAAATCCAATGAGCCTGAAACCGTTCCTGGTATGAAGATTCATACTCGCCAGGTTTTCCGGGAATATTCCAGCCTGTAAAGTCCAGTAACCCGACATTTCGCTTTGTTTGATCAAGTGTTTCAAAAGCATATCACCAATCTTTTGTCCTCTGAATCTGCTTCCTACATACACACTGACTTCGGCTACACCTGCATAAACGCATCTGCCGGAAACAGGCGTAAGGGCAGTCCAGCCAATAACTTCGCTGTCGTCATTCATTGCGACGTACCGTAATTCCCGCGTATGGGATTTATCCCAAACCTCCCATTCCGGCGGGCTCGTTTCCAGTGTAGCCTGTCCTGTTGCAATACCTTCTGCATAAATTTCACGGACGGTTGGCCAATCCGCAGGCTCTAAACTTCTAATTGATATCATAAAAAATAAGCGTATGTATTTTCTATTTATACGAATTAGCCAAAAGCTAATGGCTATCAGCTATTAACAGCATCCGCCACCAGGCGTGCAGCTTTGATTTTCTGCACCGATTGTTTCCAGTATAAGTGTTTGTTTTACGGGTGCAACCGTATTGGTAGCAGGCGTGCAGCACGCTTCACCCGATGGCGTAGTTCCGCAACTTCCTCCTCTTGTGATGGCTTTGCATTGTGTATAGTCGGCTGCCAGTTTCACGGTGAAGCTGTCACCTTCTGAAATAAATTCTGACGGGTACATCTGTCGGGTATCAAATTTTGAATTACCAAATTCAATTTTAACAATGCCAAGAGGATTGAGTGGAAGCGATTTTTCAACCAGATTCACAATCGATAGTGCTTTGCTGACCTTCATCGCGCGGTCTGTCTCTGAAACTGACGGCTCCCAAAGTTGTACGATAATTTCTGTCCAGCTATTCATTACCCCGCCACAGTCCACCGAAACAATCGGAGCCTGCTTGATTTCGGTAATGTGATAGGAGGCATCTACAAATTTACCCTCTGCATACTCGAACTGAAGTACCTGCTCAGGATTTTCTAAAAGCATATTTTTAAATGCCTGCCAGTTCATTGGACTCAAATTATTCATTGCTATGTTACGATAAATGTGATATAAAAATTTATTCCGAAATCTGTTTAATTACAGCAATTCGGTGCGACTTCGGATTCAAAAATCTCTCCAAAAATTGCCTTAGCTTCCTGCCAGACCGTTTCATTGATACAATAACACACCCGCGGCGGGTTGATCTCACCGTGAAGGATACCAATATTTTTAAGTTCCTTCAAATGTTGAGAAACGGTGGCCTGAGCGAGCGGCAATACCTCAACCAGATCACCACAAACGCATGATTTCTCTTTCAATAAATGCTGAATGATCGCGATGCGTGCAGGATGTGCAAGCGCTTTCGCTAAATCAGCGATGCGGTTTTGTCTATCCGTGAAAACCTGTGTTTTTGTAACTCCCATAGTTCAAAGGTAAATATTAATTTTCTTATTGCAATAATACGATAGATATATTTGCCATTAATTTAGTTGGGGATTTAATAGATTGGCACAATAACCTATATTGTACTAAAAAAGAGCGTAAGACTGATTTTACCAGTCCCACGCTCTTGTGTTTTGCTCTTTTTATTTTGTAACGATATCTAACTCTGCATAACCGGTATTTCCCCCGGAAGTTTTCAAGGCTCGTAATTTGATATAACGTCCCTCCGTCAGATCGAAATTTTTAATCTGCCAGAATGGATTATTTCTGATATTGGAGAACTCTCCAGAGCTCACCATTTTCCAGTTATCCTGATCTTTGGATACATAAAACTCGTAATGCGTAATTACTCCGCTGCTTCTGTCGCCGGGGAAATATCGGAATCCGGTTAATGATTGCGTTTTTCCCAAATCGATCACCAGATCATCCGGCGACGTAGCATCCTTATCACGATACCAGGATGTACTGACATCTCCATCGATAATTGCCGACTTCGCATTACCAGGGCTTACGATTTTCCAATCTTTTCTGGCTATGTCGTAAATCTCCTCTGTCGCATCACTGCTCTTTTTACTGGCAATATCATAGGCCATTGCCCGGACTGTAACTTTGTTCCCATCCGTATCAACCGGACCAGCATATTTTTTTGAAGATATTGTTGGCTGTGATCCATCAATCGTATAGTAGAGCTCCGATTCCCTGTCTCCGGCTGTGATATGAACGGTCCCGGATTTATCCCGAACAATTGTAGGCGGCACCAGAATCTGCGGCGCGTTATATACCCCAATCCCGGAAATCAGTGGTGAAGCCTTCGCGTCCGTAATTGTAAAACGAAGCTGGGTAGCTTTTACCGTTGGGAAAGTGATGATACGCCTGTAACCAATGGTTGTAGTTCCAGGCCGGTCGGGAGATACCAGCTGGTCTTTCAGTTCTTTCCATTGTCCGTCGACCAAAGCCTCAATCTTAAAAGCTTTCACCCGTTGCCCAAGACGGATATATTCCTCGGCTGTAAAGCGGTTGAAACTTGTTGGTTTTCCAAAGTCAACAGTTAATGAAGCTGATTTTACCTGATCATCCGTGGACCAGTAACTCTCCGTATTGCCATCAAGCACATTTTCAGGAGCAAATTTCTTATCTTTGCCACGTGAATTGGTTGCTGAAACTTTTGCCTTTTCAGCCAGATTTACTGCAAATGCCTCCTTAACCGAATTGGCCAGACCAACTGCTTCTTTATGATCATTTTCGTGAATTAAACCTCTTTTATCAATGGGGAAATTCAGCAAAAACGTACCGTTCCGGCCAATCGATTTGTAATAGGTTTCCAATAATTTAGGCAGGTTTTTCACACGTTTGTCCTCACTTTCATGATAAAACCAACCTGGACGAATGGAAGTGTTCACTTCACCCGGAACCCAGGCGTTTCCATTTTCCACACCATACCGAAGCATATCTTCCGGAACATCACCCGTGGCATTCAGCAGACTCCAGTTGGTTTCTCCTACATAACCAGACTCCGTTCCCACCCAGCGAAGATCCGCCCTGTCGCCATTGTCATTCCAGATAACGATTTTTGGCTGTAACTTTCTGATCATGCTATACGTGTTTTTCCAGTCATAATAAGTCTTACGGTCTATCATCCGGTTGGCATTCACGCCACCATAATAACCGTCTCCTCCATTGGCACCGTCAAACCAAATCTCAAATACGTCACCGTATTTGGTAAGACATTCTTCAATCTGTTTTCTAAAAATATTTTTTACGTAAGGCGCGCTTCCATCGGCATCGAGAAGCCCGTAACTCGGATTATTTCTATCCCAGGGCGAAATGTATATACCAAGTTTAAGTCCGTATTTCCGGCATGCTTTGGCAAGATCGCCCACAATATCACCCTTCCCGTTTTTCCAGGGGCTGTTTTTAACAGAATATTCTGTCGTTTCTGTTGGCCAAAGGCAAAAACCTGAATGATGCTTGGCTGTCAGGATAATACCAGTCATCCCGGATTCTTTACAAACGCGCGCCCACTGCTCACAATCCAGATTGGTAGGATTGAAAAGTTTGGCGTCTTCCGGCGCTCCGTATCCCCACTCCTGATTCGTGAAGGTATTGGTTGAAAAGTGAATAAATGCATAGTATTCCATTTTCTGCCAGCGCAACTGATTTTCGGTTGGAACTGGTCCGACGGCCTTTGGTGCAAGTGGCTGACCAAATATGAAAGTTGTGAAAGACACAGCCAGCAACGCTGAGAGTATTACTTTACTCATGCCATAATGACTCCGATTCGTATTCTTTTTGATATTGGTTATGTTCATATGCTGGTACTGCTGTTGTTTATTTTAACTTTTATCAATCTCATTTTAATTTTCCGGAATTGCCTGCAAATCTTTCCAGAACAAAATTCATTTTTCTCATTCTGCTGAATGTCAAAACTACACGCCTCATTTTAGAATAATTATACAAAAACAGACTTTTTTTTGACTTAAACAGACTTTTACTAATTTCAGGTCTATTTTGTCATGAATAATGAATAAACGATTTTTGAAGCAAACGCTTTCTTTGCTAAATACTGACTATGTAAAGCTGGATTCGAAGTGGAATTACAAAAATGTAATCAGCCCTTATCACCGTATTTATTACGTTGACGGAGGCGAAGGGAAAATTTCTGATACCTCTAAAACACTGCGTCTGGAAGCCGGCTATCTTTATATTATTCCATCCTATACACTTTGCAATCTGGTTTGTGACACCTATCTCAGTCAGTATTTTGTTCAGTTTTTTGAAGAGTCGGATAATGGCATTTCGTTGTTTTCACATCTGAGAAATATTCACAAGGTTAAGGCCAGCGATATCGACCAAATCAATTTTCAACGACTTGTAGATATTAATCCCGGTAGAGGAATTAACCGTTCTGACAATCCGGAAGTATATGAAAAAAATATTTACTACAAAGAATATCAGGAACTTAACAATCAACAAAAATTTTCAAACTTCCTTGAAACGCAGGGTATTCTTTTCCAATTGTTATCCAGGTTTACCATGCTGGAAATTTTTCAGACGGAGGATACCAGGATCATACCTGTCAAAATTCTTGACGCAATGCGTTACATTTATATCAATCTGCATTTACCGCTCAGTGTTAAAATACTTGCAGAAAGAGCCAACTTAAACACAGAATATTTTTCCCGGCAATTTGAAAAATATTGCGGAACGAGACCGTTGTCTTATATATACCAGACGCGCATCGAACGGGCAGTACATATCATGGCCACCAGCAACGCAACCAGTTCCGAAATTGCTGAACTTACCGGCTTTGAAAGCCTCTCCCATTTTAGCAGAACTTTTAAAAAATTTACCGGGCGCCCGCCTGGGATTTACAGAAGAAGTATTTCGGTTTCGTCTGTTTTAGGTTAAACAACTTATTTTCAGCAACGATCATATAAATTCGAAAGGAATAAAAATTTTATTGAACAATTCACTGCCTTTAAGCTTTTCAAAAAAGATAACCCTTCTTAATATATGTCTTTCGATTGCGGTAAAAATTACACGCCGAAAATGCTTTAATCCCCCTGCGGATTCTTCAAAATTCTTGGACGCCTCACTTTGAATAAAAAAAACCAGAACAATAGCCACATTTTTTTACCTGGTCAAACATTCCTACCCGAAATTTGACGATTTGTGTCATAGTTTCATTTCTTATCTCCCTTAATTTGCTAAATAAAATTACATTTTTTATTAATCAAATTATAGATATGGTAAAATCTAATCGCATTCAGCTGCGATAATTACTCCTGAAGCTTCAAATTAAAATTCCCTCCGAAAACCTTATAAAGACATAAATACTAACCATTAATCTCTTAAAACAATGACGGGAAAAATACTCAGACTTTTCAAAAAAGCAATTTTATTGGTTCTTTTGAGCATGTTTCATCACCCAGTTTTTGCACAGGCAAAAACTGCAACTATTAAGCTCAACAAGGACGTTTCGTATCAGAAAATTACAGGTTTCGGCGGCTTTGTAAATAGTCCGCAGTTTGGCTACAATCACATGACTGATGACGAAATCAGAAAAATGTGGGGACAAAATAGTGAAGCCGGTTATAACATCATGCGTATATACATCCCGATCGGAGAGGAAAACTGGCCCCAGGCGCTTAGCACTGCTCAACTTGCGCAGTCTCTCGGGCTGAAAATATTTGCATCTCCATGGACTATGCCCGCAGAATGGAAAACCTATAACACAACCGCCTCACGCTATACGGATGAAACTGGTACTGTCAGGCCCGTTTATCTGGCAGAGGAACATTATGCAGATTATGCTCAATATCTGGATAACTTCGTAACTTATCTCAAAACCAACAACGTTGACCTGTACGCGATTTCACTGCAAAATGAGCCAGATTACCAGGTTGACTATGCCGGTTGTATCTGGACGCCTGCTCAAATGGCCAAGTTCATTAAAGAGCAGGGTGCCAAAATTAATTGTAAAGTTATTGCTCCTGAAAGCGTGGGTATTACTGATACTTACGCCAACGCTTTTTTGGATCCTGCGGTTTTGGCCAATTTTGAGATTTTCGGCGGACATCAGTATGGGGCGATCCAATCCGGCTTATTAAATGTGCAGGCTCAGGGGAAAGAAGTATGGATGACAGAATTTCTGATCAACTGGAATTCAAGCGGAACTGCCAGGAATTACAACTGGCAAAGCGACGCCTTCGATTTTGCCACGAAGATCAATGATGCTATGCTGGCCAACGTAAATGCATGGGTGCATTATGCCACCAAGCGTTATTATGGCATGATGGGTGACGGGCAGTTTGGTACGGTTGCAGGAGAAATTAACAAACGAGGAAATATTCTCTCCCATTATGCAAAATATGTCACAGGTGCACAGCGCATACAAAACACATGGAACGATAATACAGGACAATTGAGCGGGTCTTCCTACATCTCGGAAGCTGGCGACAAAGTGTTTGTGATGGTGATCAATTCTTCTGCTAATTCCTACAATTTATCTGTGGATTTGCCATTTCTTTCCGCCTCCGGAAAAGCAATAACTACCACTGAAACCACAAGTTTGGTAGAAAACAACATCACATTTACAGGAGAGACGGCCCGCCCAAGTGTAGCCATTGGCTCATCAAGCATCACTACACTTGTGTTTGATAAAAGCGGAGAGCGGGAAGTATCACAAATGGTCAGCCAGCTGATTAATTATCAAAAAGTAGAAGCCCAAACGGTTACCAACCCAACCTTTGGAACCGCCTATCAATTGAGCGGTAAAACAGCTGGGCATAAAGTTGACATGCCACTTTTTAGTGCCAATAAAGATGCCAGTAATGGATTTTTACAACTTACAGGAAAGTTTAACCGACTGGTATTCCGTGTAGAAAGTCTGTCATCCAGTAATCTTTACACATCAAGTAATGCCACCCTTTACTATGTCAATAAGGCCGGGGCGGTAGCATCTCACAATTATGGGACGATTAATTTTGCGAGAAGGGATAATTTTGACTGGGTTTTCGACATTTCAGAAGATGTGCTTCCAGACGGTATCACAGGGATTATTTCCATGTATAATAACAATTTTAGTTCCCTGCTTACCTTCAAATTTCAGGATGTTTATCTGGCTGTTGGTAATGAAAAAGGTTATAAATTTTCAGGCATTTACAGTGATTCAGATAGCTATTTATTAGATTGCCTGAATGATCCCGGATATACCTCTCTTGATTTTACCGAGGCAACCGATATTAATCCACAAACTGACTGGCATGCTGCCGCGGCCAACAAAAACAGCGTATTTTACACACCAAGCGGTGTTTTGAATAACAAAACAAACGTTGTAAACGGAACGATTGCGGAAAAACTTGAACTCAGCGATATGGGTGGTGATTTTTACCCGCCGATGGGTTTCACCGCTACAACTGCTACCTATAGCGTTACGCTAGACGGGATGAGAATGCTGGTTTTACCTTTTGAATCCAATATTCCGACAGGCGTCAAAGCCTATACGCTGGAATTTACAGATCCGAAAGTCGTTGGTAAAATTATTACGACCTCCAAAATTCCAGCCAATACGCCTGTTTTGGTTAATGGCGTGGGGACTTTCACATTTGAAGGAACTGGCGCTATTGCTTCTTCTGCAAACCTGAGACAAGGTTCGGCAAACGGCGAAATCCAGGCAAGTACGGCGCGTAATATGCAGGTTGGGATAACGGGTGGCGTTTTTATCGCGATTAAAACACCGGTCAATGGCTATTATCTTACCAATAACAGCGGAACCGTTACATTCACGAGGGCAACCGGTGCGTCCCAGCCGACGATCAATTCCTTTGGCGCATACCTTGCACCGGGCCTGCCTACAATGGCGACGAGCCTTGAACTGACTTTGGATGAAAGTGCCCTACCCGTTCGATTGGGAATGTTCAATGCCAAGTTTATCGAAAATAGCGTACGTCTGGATTGGACCACTTACTCTGAAGAGAATAATGCCGGCTTTGACATCGAGCGAAGCACTGATGCAAAACGGTTTGAGAAAATAGCATTCATTGAGGGTAAAGTAAACAGCACGTCCGAAAACCACTATTCCGCAACTGACCCTCTCCCACTCGCAGGAATAAGTTATTACCGTTTAAAACAAACGGATCTGGACGGAACCTACGCATATTCTCAGGTAAAATCGGTAAATAATACTTATACAAAGCCGGTAGTTATATATCCAAACCCGGTAAGGGACATGCTCACAATTGATCTCAAAGGAAATAAAGTTGCTGGGAAACTGACCATCCTGAATATGCTTGGCCAGATCATTCACCAGACTGAAGTTACAGGAGATGGACAGAATGTCATTGATGTTTCAGCACTTAGTCAGGGAATGTATTTCTATCGCCTGGACAACTTTACGGGATCATTTGTAAGGGATTAAAGTCTGGTTTGCACATAACAAATGACGGTTTCAGGTAGATATTAACTAAAAACTGGTGTGCCGCTATATTGTTCGGCGCACCAGTTTTTTCAGTTTATAATAAAGTTTAAAATTCATATCAGGTGCTTTCGTCATTGTCTTCTAATATTGAATATGAGGAACAATTCTTAGCTTTTTTTTAACTGTTAATTGTAAAACGATCCCAGAAAAATGGTAATGGATATTAAAAATATGTTGGTATCAAGGAATGCCCGGATAAGCTATTTGGGTTGTCTCGGGTTCTTGTCAGGGTTCCTGTTTAACAAGATAGGCGAAGGCAAAAGCTGGGTTTGGTATTTCGCGATACTGCTGAACTTAATACTGCTGGTCAGTACTGCCCGCTGGATTAGGAAAAAAGATGATTGATTATCGTGACACAGAGTTTCAAATTAACAAAAAAAAGGCCCCAGGAAGACTTCTCCCAGGGCTAACTTTCTAAATTTCAATTGAAAAAATCTACCAGAAATAAATATATAAACCAATCAGCATAACCAAGATAACTACCGCCCCAAATACAAAACCCTTGTGCGCTCTGAACATGGACGGATCAATCACAAGGCCTTTTTTCTCGTCTGGCAAAACATAACTCAGAACAAACATGCCAACAATACAAATTACAAAAACCCACCCCATTCTATCCAGAAACGGAACCTGCGTCCAGTCTGCAAACGGAAGCCAGTTGTTGTGCATCGCCAGAGCTACAATAAATCCGCCGACGATGGCAAATAACGCTCCGGCGGAATTGCTGCGTTTCCAGAAAAATCCCATAATAAAGGAAGCGAAAATTCCCGGCGACAGCAGTCCGGTCATTTGTTGAATAAACTGAAAACCTCCCGCCTTGTCTATACCCATGTAAGGAGAAACCAGAATCGCTAAAATCATCGAGATTACAATCACAATCCGGCCGATGGTCACGAGCTGTGCTTCTGTTTTATTCTTCCCAATATAAATTTTAAAAATATCCAGGGTGAAAATTGTTGAGATACTATTGGCCTTTCCTGCCAGCGACGCTACGATTGCTGCGGTAAGAGCTGCAAAAGAAAGTCCTTTCAGGCCGGCCGGCAATAAGTTCAGTAAAACAGGATATGCCTTATCGGCAACGATAACGCCGTTTTCAGTCATTTCCTGTTGAAATAATCCCTGGTTGTAAAGTGTGTAGGCTGCAATTCCGGGCAACACGACAATAACAGGCATCAAAAGTTTCAGAAAGGCTGCAAACAAAAGTCCGTTACGCGCTGTTTTGAGATCTGCTCCAAGAGCTCGTTGGGTAATATACTGATTACATCCCCAATAGTTCAGGTTTACAATCCACATACCGCCGAGCAAAACGGTCAGCCCGGGAAGCTCCATATAATGGGTGCTGCCTTCTTTGAAAATCATATGGAAATGATCGTCGTGATGCTGTGTCATCATTTTCAAACCATTCAAAAGACCAGTCGTATCAAAATTATCAGACACCAGATTGATGGCAATATAACTTGTCGCAAGTCCGCCGATGATCAGAAAAAATACCTGGATAACGTCTGTAAAACCGATCACCATCATCCCGCCAATTGTGATGATGATGGAGAAAATAGCGAGTCCCCACATACAAAGATCGAAATCCAGTCCGGAGATACCAGATACGGCCAACGCACCCAGATACAGGATCGAAGTCAGATTGACCAAAATATACAAGCCCAGCCAGAAAATCGCCATAATCAGACTCACCGTAGGATTATAACGCTGACTTAGAAACTGAGGCATAGTAAAAATCTTGTTTTTCAGATAGATCGGCATGAAGAAAAGCGCGACGATCACGAGTGTTGCAGCCGCCATCCATTCATAGCTTGATATGGCCAGTCCCATAGAAAACCCATTTCCGGACATCCCGATAAACTGTTCGGCAGAAATATTGGAAGCAATCAAAGATGCGCCGATTGCCCACCAGGTCAGCGATCCTTCGGCCAGAAAGAAATCTTTGGTGGACGCGGCTTCGCTTTTTTTACGGTGGTAAATCCAGTAGCCATACACTGAAACAATGATGAAGTAAACAAAGAAAATAATGTAATCCAGCGACTGTAACTGCTTCATTGATAAGTATAATTTATTTTTCGATGATGTATTAATTGAATATAACTTCCCGGTTAACAGCGAATTAAAGCACTAATATTTTTATATTTTTAAACCAAACCTCATCGCCGTGTTCCTGAAGCAGGATGTTGCCCTGTGCAGCTGCACCAAAATCAGCGTATCCCTTATACTTGCTGTAATGGACCAAAGCCTTCCACATCTGATTGTTTCGCTCATATTCGACGACCTTGATATTATTCAGCCAGTGTTCAACGTGGTTGCCCTTCACAACGATCATCGCAGTATTGAACTGTTCCTTGTTAAATGGCTTGTCGGGTGAAGCAGTAATGAGGTCATACAAAGATCCCAGCGTGCGATTTCCGGCAACGCCGCCCTTCGCATCCGGATGTTGCTGATCATCCAGAATCTGATATTCACATCCGATTCCGCCGCGGTTTATGAAATATTTGATACCGCTATTGGCTCCATCTGTAATTTTAAAATCGACTTTCAGGATAAAGTTTTCGTATTTCCGATCGGTGATGATATCTCCGCCTTTGCCATTCTTTAAAACTTTCAACAAACCGCCATCCACCGACCATCCCTTTGTCGGAAAACTTTCGGAATTACCGCTTTTCCAGCCTTTGGTTGTTACCCCATCCCAAAGTAATTTCCAGCCTTCAGACTTTTCTTTTTTGGATAATTTATTGTCCGCCTCAACTTTTTCCTGTGCGGAAGCTTCCCAGACAAATAATAAGGTGATGGCTAGTATCAAAAGACTTTTCTTCATCGTGGTTTCTAATGTTTTAATTGAAATTACTAATGTGCAAATGTGTTGTTCGCCGCGCACTATACGCAGCCCGGCTTTCTCAGGATATGATTAGCCGATAAGCAGGCAAAGGTATAGCGAGTGCACAGTTTTAAGTGAGCACATTTGTTCGAATGAAGGGTAAGAATGTCAATTATTTCATGGTTTGACAGCCGATATGCCCATTAAACAAACTTATTTCATCAAATAAATATTAACGGATTTTTTCACTTCTTCCAACGTCTGCTTCGGTGGCTCGAAGCCTTTTGGAATGGGTTGTTTAGCGAAAGTTTGCAGATATAAAACCCAGGCATCTCTCCACCAGATCGCTTCCCTATGCTGGACTTTCAGTCGCGCGGCCACATCGGTATATACCTGCGAATCAAGATTTGGTTTGGCCAGATCCCACTGCTGCTGCATCCAGACTACCGAATCGGCACCAGTGTAAAAACGGGTGCAAAGTTCCTGCCAAAGCGTCCGTCCCGTGCTTAGCTTTTTGTCCCAGGCTATATGATGAAACCACAAAAGATACGGCAAAGGGGTTTTGTCAGGATTATTCCACTGCTGCTGCACTTCCGGACGGTACTGACCAAGGGCATTACTTCCGGAAGCAGTTCTGTCAAATCCCAATCCAGTGGAATCTGCACGATGGTAATATACGGCGGTCCAATCAGGCCGGGAACCTTTGTTTTGCCAGGGTTCGGGAGCAAAGTGAACGCCCATCCAGGGCCGCGAAAGTCCGAGTGGCGTATCATAATCCACATAGATTTCACGAGATCTCATCATCAGCCCGACAATATTTTCCTGCGCTTTTTTATTTCGGGTCAAAGTCAGCTCTGTCCATTCTTTTGCAATCTGTTCGGAACTCAACGTATGATCCCAGCTCAGTCTGCCGAATGCATACCAGTTTGCCTGGGCAAGCGGATGGCCTGTCCAGTTTTTCGCATTTCCCGTGTTGGCCACACCCGCCATGAGCGTGCGTGAATAACCATGCAAACTTCCATCCACCACTTTCGCGACTGTCGATCCTTTTCCATTTACATAGGTATCAGAATCCAGATTTTCTTTAAAAATGGGTGCTTCGTAAACCGCATGTGTGGCAAAACCAAGGTATTCCTGCGTCAGCTGAAATTCTACTCCCAAAGGGGTTTTTGGCATATTACCAAACAGAGGAGAAAATGGCTCACGTGGCTGAAAATCAATCGGTCCGTTTTTTACCTGCACAATTACTTTCGGATCAAATTTTCCATCCAGCGGCACAAATTCTTCGTACGCTGCTTTAAATCGATCCGCATTTGGATCCGCTTTGTAAACAAAAGCCCGCCAAATCACAATACCTTCATACGGCTGAAATGCCTCGGCAAGCATGTTGGCACCATCTGCATGTGTCCGTCCATAATCTTGCGGACCGGGTTCACCTTCCGAATTCGCTTTCACCAGAAAACCACCAAAATCCGGAATTTCTTTATATATCTGCGCTACTTTTTCTTTCCACCAGGCGCGTACTTTTGGGTCCAGCGGATCGGAAGTCGGAAGTCCCCCCAGGGTTTTTGGCGCGGCAAAGTATACAGACAAATATGTTTTGATACCATATTTCCGCATCACATTCGCGACCGCCGCAACTTTTACGATGTACTCCTGCGACATAAACCGCGCACTGGCGTTTACGTTGTTAAGCACGGTTCCGTTAATTCCCAGAGAAGCATTGGCGCGGGCATAATCTAGGTAACGCGGGTCCACGCGCTCCGGCAATTCGTACCATTTCCAAAGTGAAGAACCTGCATAACCACGCTCAACCGTTCCATCCGGATTGTCCCAGTGATTCAGCATCCGGTATTGCACTTTCGGACTGCTTGTCAGATTCAAGCTTTTGACTGAAAGCTGCATTTGCATATGTCTCAGCAGGGCAAAAGTTCCGTACAAAATGCCGCTTTCCGTTGAAGAACTGATCACAATGTTTCCAGCAAGCAACTTAATACGATAACCTTCCTCCGGTTTTTTGTCTGCATTGGGTTCCAGTCGTAAAACGATACCGCCGGATTTATTTCCACCCGAATTGTTCAACGAAACCTGTTTACCCAAAAGACTTTTCAACCCTGTTTGCAGCTCCCGGGAAGCACTATGCATAATGTCACCTTTACCTGACGCAGAAATAAATGCAGTGTATTTTAAGTATTCAGCCTTAATAACCGGATCCGCAACAGGCTCATATTTTAGCCAAAGCTTATACCCGTCATCACCCTCAGTGGATAAAGTGTCGGCAGAAAAAGTTGGAGCACTGATCAGGATATAGCTAAACAGTAGAAGTATGTATATTCTGGTAGTCATATTTTTTCCAATTACTGATTTGTAATATTTCTTAAATTCGGGTCGCACTTTATGGCAGCAAAATCCAGCATTGACAATATTATTTTTTCATTTTGTTAATATGCTCTGCCACATTCAGCATCGTATCAACATAAATATCCTTTTCATTTTCTTTCAGATAATGTAGTAACAGGCTGTGAGCCTCATTGGAAACATTCAGTGCATGTTCCCCTCCCACACCGTGAAAAAGGAAAACCAGCAGTTTACCGCTTTGCTGCGCTTGTTTGACGAGTTCGATCATTTTTTCTCCGCTTTCACCAGACATACCATAACAGTCAATATCCATCAGATTCTGCTCATCAAGTGAATGCATTTCATGTCTGACAGCCCTTGCCGCCACGAATTCATCAGAAAGCGTCTGAATAAATTCACCTTCGGCTACTTTTTTATGTCCACAGGTAAATGCAAAAGTTCTTTTCGTTTTGCCGTCGATCGACTTTAAATACGCGTTGCACATTTTGATTTCATCCTGTATTCTTGCCAGACTGTATTTGCTCAGATCATACTCAGGTTTCACCCAGCTCATACCCGGGCCCGTCGCGTCACAGGGATGATACAGCGTGTGATTTCCCAGTTCATGACCATTTGCAGCCGCAGCGCGCCAGTCTTTGATTCTGTTTCGGGCGGCATCTGATGAAGCGGTCAGATAAAAACTACCTTTCAGACTGAGAGAATCCAACGCAGGAATGACATTATCCAGATGCACATTCAGCGCATCATCATAAGTCAGCACAACCGCGCATTTTTTCCCTTTCCAGGGTTTCGAATCATCCAGCACTTCTGCGTCCGTTCGGAATGGAGATGCGGGTAAACTTTCGGAATTATAAAAATTAATTCCTTCCGGATTGTCCTGCCACCCATAGCGAACATATTTTGGGGTTTTCACCAATTCGCTCGACAATTCGATCTGATCTTTTCCAATAATCCTGGCCGTTGCCCAGACAAACTTTTTATCATAATCTGCGATGCTAAACCAGCGCAAGGATTCAGAATCTTTGGAAGTAATACCCTTGGCTATATGATCAAATGTCAGGATTATTTTATCTTTTTCGATAGTCTGTGATTTTAGCGTCGGCCCGGAATAAACCACATTCCTTTCATTGTAAGCCAGGTTTCTTGCTGACAACGCCAGTCTTTTTCCGATATCTTTTTTGTTCAAAGGATGAATATCATTCCATTCTCCCAGGTCCAGCGTAACCGTCAAAGCCGTATTTTTCAAGGCAAGCGCCTGGTTTTGCGCTTCCCTGATTAAGGCCATATTACTTTCTGCCGGCGTGAAGTTTACGTCCTGAAAATTGGGAAGCTGCACGACCAGAAAAAGTGCATCCGGATTTTTCCATAAACCTCTCCAATCGTTGATCAAAGCAGGCATCAATTTCTTATATGGCTCCGGATTATCCACATTCGACTCTCCCTGATACCAGATAAAACCTTTGAGTTTCGTGAGTAAAACAGGCGCAACCATGGCGTTGTATAATGCGGTCGGCTGGTTTTGATGCACGAGTGGACTACCAAAATTTCCTTTTTTCTGAGGTTGATATACTTCTCCAACTTTATATTGCCAGGTTCCTTTTAAATCGATCTGCTGATCATCGACCGTCATGAAATAAGGTTTATCAGGAACAAAACCGCCTTTTCCGACTTGATTTGTAACCCTTATGACAAATGTATTTTTACCCGATTTCAATAAAACGGCGGGAATCTCGTAGCGGCGGGGCGGATACTGATAGGTGGTATTTCCAATCTTTTTTCCATTGACATACATTTCATCCGCATCCACAATGCGGCCCATGAAAAGTTTCACAGGCTTGCCAATCCAGTTTTCAGGAACTTTAAATTCCCGGCGAAACCAGACGACACCGTTCAAATCCTTCACGCCCTGATCTTCCCAGTAACCCGGAATGTTAAAATTCCGCCATCCTTTTGGTTGATAAGAAGTATTTTCCCAATGTTCAATCTGACCTTGATCCGTTACTTTCGGCTGAGATCTGTTATTTGGAAAAATGCGTTTGAATGAACTGACATAAGCCGTGTCTTTATTTTTGGCAATGATCTTCTGTATATCAGCAAAATCCTTGTAACCTCCCTCGCTGATCCAGGCTTCTATCGGCGTACCTCCTACGGAGCTGTTAATGATTCCGATCGGCACCTTGTACTGATCATAAAGATCTTTTGCAAAAAAATAGGTGACCGCTCCCATGGTAAGCACATCTTTGGGATTGGCCGTTTTCCATTCCCCAACTGGAAATTCTTTTTCAGGGCCATTTAAACTGGTCAGTGTTTGAACGAAAAAATTGCGGATGTCAGGATAATTAGCCGAAGCGATATCGTCTGCAAAACGCTCTTTCACTCGTTCCATATTAATGACCATATTACTTTGTCCGCTGCAAAGCCAAACATCACCAAAAGCAATATTTTTGATAAGGATCTGATTTTTACCTTTTAACACCATTTCAAAACCGCTGCCAGCAGGTTGTGCAGGCAGCTGGATCTTCCATTCGCCATCCTGAGATGTAACGGTCTTATAACTTTTGTTTTTCAACGTCACCGTAACCTTTTCCTTCGGAGCCGCCCAGCCCCAGATGGTAACGGGCTGATCCCGCTGCAACACCATGTGATCACCAATCAGCTTTGGCAAACGAACCTGCGCCGAAAGATCGCAGGAAAGAAAAAGCAGGAGAATTACAAACGTTAAAAATCTCATTACTAAGCCTGATAATTTAATCTTACAATTTAATAGCCACCCAATCTTAACGATAAATGACTACACATGACAATCCCCTGACCACAGTTCACATTCCCCTATATCACTTCTGAAAATCAACAACCCCTTCAAAAGCTTTTTTCGGCTTGTAATTTTGATCGAACAACAGCGGGTAATCTTTGCGGTTTGGAACAGGGAAATTATCCAGCCAGGTATATTTGTCCGACACATTCCAGAAAGTCACTCCCGTAACCGTGCCTTTATATTTTCTGAAAACATCGAATAACATTTTGTACTGAGCAGCTTGTTTTTCCACCATTTCAGCAGTCAGCTCACCCGTATCGGTTGCCTTTTTTGCGCGTCGTTCATGCTCTTTTGGATGTACTGAAACGTCGAGTTCCGTAATCTGCACGGCCAGACCCAGGCTTGCAAATTGTTGAATAGACTTTTCAAGCTCCTGTGCGGTTGGCTCATAAATGGACCAGTGGCCCTGCAAACCTACGCCGTCTACCGGCACTTTTTTGTCTTTTAACTTTTTAAGAAGCTGGTAAATTTTCTCTCTTTTTGCTGTGCTTTCAGTATTGTAATCGTTGTAAAACAATTTTGCATCCGGATCAGCAGCGTGGGCATATTCAAATGCCTTTTCAATATAATCTTCACCTATGATTTCATAGAATTTTGACCGGCGGTAAATGCTTGTGCTCGTGTCGGGCACGGCCTCGTTAACAACATCCCAGGCATAAATCTTTCCTTTGTATCGGCCAACCACATCAATGATATGTTGTTTCAAACGTGCCAGAAGTACTTCACGGCTAACCTGTTTGCCGGTAGAATCGGTAAAAAACCACTTCGGTGTCTGGTTGTGCCAGCACAGCGTGTGACCCCTTACTTTCATCCCAGTTTTTTGGGCAAATGCAACAATAGCGTCCGGATCCTGCCAATTGTATTTGTTTGGCTCCGGGTGGATCGGCCCCATTTTCATCGCGTTTTCAGGCGTCAGACTGTTAAATTGTGTGATGATTAATTCGGCATCAGGCCCGGTAAGGCTCCTGGGTGCCACTGCGACACCGATTGGAAAGAAATCTTTATAAGCACTTTTTAGCGTTTTTTGAGCCAAAATCTCATTTGAAGAAAGTAACGTCGCCGATACAACCGCACATTGAGCCCAAAACTTTAATCTTTGTGATTTTATCATGAGATAAGTTGATTGAAAAAATGAGATAATTATTGGGGCTGTCGGCTTTCGGCAGTCGGCTGTCACATTTTTGCATACAACACAACCCGACCATTTTCCATGAGTGCTCGCCAACTGCCGATTGTCTACGCTGCACCGCCGACCGCCGACAGCCGACTGCCGACAGCTTTATTTAAATATTAACTGCGAAAACTGGAACAAATCATGTCTCCAAACCGGCCAGCTGTGTCCGCCGGGATATTCGCTGTACTTGTACTTCACACCCAGCTCATCAAATTTCGCGAGCATGATCTTGCAATTTTTGAAAGCAATATCTTCTTCACCACCCATCGAGATCCAGAAGTTTTTCAGGTTGCCATTGATCTTTTCAGCATTGGTTTTCATGAAGGCATATTGCGGATCAGAAAGGGCAGTATTATTCGCAAACCAGCCAGAACTGAAAACACCGAGCGAGGAGAACATTTCTGTATTTTTTATTCCGGCATATAAAGTTTGTAGTCCACCCATCGAAAGACCTGCAAGCGCCCGGTTTTTTGCGTCGGTTTCTACCCGAAAATTGCTTTCAATGAAAGGAATTGCACCCATTTTCAATTCGTTTTCAAATTGTTTCAGCACATTTTCATTGAAACCGGCTAGGCCGCCCGTGCCTCCCATATTTCCATCCAGCATAACGATGACCATCGGTTTGGCTTTTCCTTCTGATATCAGGTTATCTAAAATCAGATCCGTCTTACCTTGTGTAGCCCAGCCGCGCTGATCTTCTCCGCCGCCATGAAGCAGGTATAGCACAGGGTATTTTTCTGTTGATTTATCATACCCAGGCGGCGTGTAAACGTACATTTCACGCCAGGTACCCATCGTTTTGGAAAGGTATTTTTTGATCCGGATATCGCCATGCGGAATATCCCGCTGCGCATAATATCCACCATTCCGGTAAGGAATCTCAATCCCGCTGGCCATGCGACCCATGCCATAAAAAGTTTCACTCGCAGGATCAGCCAAAGCGACGCCATCGATCAAAAGCGAATAATAGTGGAAACCTTTGCTGATAGAATCTGTCGTTACGGCCCAATAACCTCCGGTATCCTTTTTCATTTCATACTTTTTGCCAAGGTCAATCTGTACTTTTTGTGCTTCCGGCGCCTTTACCCTAAAAACGACCCGGTTGTCCGGCAGAATCTGAGGGTATTGTGCTGTACGAATATTGGTAGCCGCCCGCGTTCCCAGAATGGTGTATTTTGACAAAGAAGCATTGTCAACCGGCTGGAACAAAAATTGAGAAAACATGTATAAACCATTTTTCCAAACCTTGAAATCATGCACGCCGGGTTCGATGTAATAGATATGCGGAACCTGGTTTTCAAACATATAGTCATGCGTCCGTTTGCTAAAAGTGATCAGCCTGTCGTTGTCGCCGCAGGAAATGAAAAGTAATTTCAATTTCTTTTTTGCTTCCTCAGGATTGGGTATTAGCTCGGTTGGAATTTTGGTATTCGGCGCAGATGAAAAACCACCCACCCAGGCGAACTGATCCAGATTTCCCAAGCCGAAGTTAAGCGACTGCCCGCCTCCCATCGAAAGTCCTGCGATAGCACGATGTTCACGATCTTTTAAAACCGGGTATTTGCTTTCTACAAAAGGGATCAGATCTTTCAACAGATCCTGTTCGAAAGTCGCAAACGCAGCAACTTTGTCGGGTGCCATGATATTTCCCGTAGCCGCGTCATCTTTCATTGCCCTGCCATTCGGCATCACGACGATCATGGGTTCAATTTTCTTTTCAGCATATAGATTGTCCAGGATCAGCTGCGGATTACCTCCTTTCAACCACTCCTTTTCGTCTCCACCTATGCCATGCAATAAATACAAAACAGGGTACTTTTTCTTTTTGTTGAAACCAGGAGGTGTGTAGATGAGTGCCTTGCGGGTAGTTCCAACTGTTTTTGACTGGTATTTAACCGAATCAATTTTTCCTGTAGGAATTCCGGCCTGCACTACATCATAACCTTTGGGCATTTCTTTCAGGATTTCCTGGGCATTGCTTACCAGCGCAACCAGCATCAGGCTTGTGACAATTGATATAATTCTTTTCATGGTTTGAAAGGGTAATTTCTAAGTTTATTTAAAATCAATTTCGACTGACAAAGTCTATATTATTTTGATGGATTAACGGCCAGGTGGAAGTAATCAAAATCCGCATATCCTCCAATGTTTTTAGTTGCATAGTTGAACAGTCCAAAACGATAACCCATAAAATGCGGAATGGTATAAGACATTTTCAATGGTTTACCAATCGGCAACCAGGATTTGCCGTCCAAACTGTAATAGAAACTGGCCGTATCATTCTTGTCTTTGAAATCACATTCAACATTAAAATAGACTTTATTTTGAGCCAGTGGTATACTTTCAATCTCCTCAGCCTCACTCGTTAACGAGCGAACCATAACAACCGACGATTTGTCTTTGCCCATCTTAACCCCTGCAAAACCATAGTTTTTTTGCAATAATCCCAATCCTGCAAAATCTCCCTCTTTCATTTTTGAAATGTCAATCAAAGTCGAAGCAGAGGATTCCGGACCTACGGTACGCTGCGTCAATGTATTTCTGGCGCTTACAAAAGAGGTATCTATTCGCCCTGTTTTAAGCCTGAGAAATCCCTTCCGTTCTGTCACCGACCAAAGGTTATTATCGGGATTGTGATTCCATTGCCAAACCTGTGGTAAAGCAGATTCTCCTTTTTTACGTGAAAAATCATCCGATGCAACGATGCCTGGCATCAAACCCTTACTGGCAGGTAAGTCAAGTATTTCCGGCACTTTTCCATCATTTCCCAGAACCGGCCATCCATCTTTCCACGTAACCGGTACGAGATAAGGAATCCGGCCGACGGCACCATAATCCCGGAAAAGATAGGCATACCATTTCCCGTCCGGCGTATCGATCAGGCCGCCTTGCGCTACGCCTAAATCCTGCAATCCCACACGGCCCTCATAAGGTCCGGTGATTTTATCTGCCCTGTGAATGACGACAGTTCGCATTCCGCCCTTGGGCCAGGTGATGTTGAAAAGATAATATTTACCGTACACCTTGAAAAGCTGCGAGCCTTCTGCAGGAAGACCTCCGCCGGTACCTGAGGGCAAACTTGCATTTTCAATAATAACCTGCTCAGCGACACCTTTTTTCACTGCCGAAGCATCCGCTTCCAGCTCAATCATTTTAATTTTACCTGCTCCGTAAATCCAATAAACCTTACCATCGCCATCAAAAAACAAGGAATGATCATGATAGGAAGGTGAAAATGAGGACATTTTCCAGGGCCCTTTTTCAATGTTTTTTGTTGTAAAAATGTAGGTCTTGCCAGTTGTCTGAGCAAAGGTTGTGACATAGAATAACCCATTGTGATAACGAAAACTGCTGGCCCAGGAACCACGACCGTAGGTGCTTTTTCCATTGGTCAGATTCAGCTCGTCCATATTTGCCAGCGTGTCATATGCATAACTGACCAACTGCCAATTCACCAGATCGTTCGATTTCATGATCGGCAATCCCGGGCTCATGTGCATGGTGGTGCTGCTCATATAATATGAGTTTCCAACGCGTATCATAGCCAAATCGGGAACATCGGCAAAAATGACCGGGTTGGCTGCCGTTTGCGCTTTGGACAAATCGCTCAAAAACAACACACAAAAAAGCATGCAAAACAAAGTTTTTTCTTTCATTGAGAAATGGCGCTTAGGTCCGTTTTGTTATTCGATCGGCCCGATCAGTTCTATAAAAGTTCCGTCCGGATCCTGCACCAGAACAAAATGTGCATCTTTATTCAGCTGCGTCGGCGTACTGCCCAGAAAAACTACTTTCTGTCCTTTCAGCCTTTCGATGATTGGTTTTAATGATTTAACATGGATCGTGATATACTGGGCACCGGTATCGTCCTGTATGAACTTCTGTTTTGGATGCGCAGCTTTTTTACCGAAACTCATCAGTTTCCATTCGCTGGCTTCAGGGCTGTTTTCCAGTTTCAGAATATTAACATTGGTGGCTTCTCCGCCGGTCAGGCCTCCTCTTTTTCCAAACTCTTCATTGATTGTGAAATTGCCGGTTTTTACCATACCAATTCCGTTGACATAAAAATCCAGGGAACGCTTTATGTCGGCAACCACCACACCTACGCCGATTGACTTGTTGGTAAAATTTGACTGAGCATTGACGAGACTGCAAAAAAGCACTGCGGAAATGGTCAACAGGTTTCTGAAAATCGACTTTTTCATAAAATTTAATCTGACTATATTTTTAATAATTAAATAAAAATTGAAACTGAACATTGAATAAAACGAGGTTCAGTTTCACCTGAACTTATTTTGATACCTTTGGAAACATCGGATCATTTCCGCTGTATTTCAAATATTTAAAGGATGCAGAATTTGTAGTTGCCTCACCCGATGAAGTAGCGTACATGCCAAACAAACAGCCGATAAACCCTCCCGCAACCTGCGTACTCAGGAATTTAGCGTCAACCTTATCTTTTAACAGTTCCCAGGAAGTTCCTTTTGAAAAATAAAAACTGTAAGAATCGCCTTCTGCTGTGATGCGTAGTTTAACCGGTTTAGAAACATCGGTAACGGGCATCTGTGCCAGTAGCTCCATCTCTTTTTTATCCGCAATGCTTTTATAAAGCTGAATCATGGGCTTTCCATTTTCAACCGATTTACTTAAAAAATAGAAATGAGACTCATCCTGAAAAATAGTTAGTCCCGCTTTTTCTTTTTCAGATTTTGGTGAAAAGTCAAGTTCAACTTCCGCTGTGCAGTACAAATGCTGCTGACGTTTCCCGATGAAGGAAGGGTTACCCATTTCCATAATCGTTTCCGGTTTCAACTTCATCGTCAGGCCGCTTTTCTGTGATAGCGAAAATGATTTGCGATCAATAGTCCGCATAAAAAGCAACGCCGGATCCAAGGTTTTTTCAAAAGTCAGTGTGTACGCAAAGTTGCCAGCCTGGGGTAATGCCTCCTTTTGTTTTACTTCCTTAAAATTGACAGCATACTCGTATTTGATCTCTTTGCTACCTGGATTAATGATCGGCCAGTCGTTTTTCCATTCCACTGGTGCAATAAATGTTTCACGGCCTGTGTTGTAGAAATTACCCTCGTAAGGTCTAACGGCAAGAAAAATAGCATACGTTTTGCCGTCTGGGCCATCCACAAACTGCGCGTGACCAGCAGAAGTAATCGGATCTTTCCGGTCATCCGGCAAACCTCTTTGCGTCAGGATCGGGTTGTTTTCATAAGGCACAAAAGGTCCCCAAACAGATTTGCTCCGAAAAACAACTTCTGTATGATTGACCGAAGTCCCACCCTCGGCAGCATACAAATAATACCAGCCATTTCTTTTCATGATATGCGGTGCTTCAATCCAAACCGGCTTTTTGCTCAGGTCTACACCACCATTGACCAGCTGTTTTTCGTCGCCGATCACCTTCAAAGTGACAGGATCAATTTCATAAATCCGGATTGTTCTGTGGCCTGGATATAATGACTTTCTCTCAGGCGGATCGCTGTTGTAGATGATATAAGCTTTATTGTCTTCATCAAAAAACAGCGACGGATCTATACCACGGACCTGGGGAACCCGGACCGGATCACTCCATGGACCGGCAGGATTTTTGGAAGTGACGATAAAATTTCCGTCGTGATCGATATCCGTGCAAGTAACATAATACGTCCCGTTATGAAAACTGATCGCCGGTGCGAACAAACCTCTCGTTAGTTTTTCACCCATAAAATCCATCTGCGACGGGCGGTCAATCACATTTCCGATCTGTTTCCAGTTTTTAAGATCCTTACTATGAAAAACAGGAATTCCCGGAAAATAAGAGAAGGTAGAATTGACCAGATAATAATCCGTTCCTACCTGAACCACACTCGGATCAGGGTAAAAACCGGTTAAAATCGGGTTTACGATGGTGGTTGTCTGAGCGTTCGCGCATTCACTAAAAAAAATGCTGCCGGCAAAAAACACTGTATATAATAAATGCTTTGTCTTCATTTAGTAATCTTAATCAACGATTCGGTTTTCTAAATAAGCGGTGGTAAACCGCAGATACTTCTGCCTATATTTTTATTACTTTTCCTGCGGCGGCCGATTTGTAAATCGCTTCCACAACCCGGATATCCCGAAGTCCTTCCTCTCCCGGTGCAATTAAATCTTTGTTCCGAAGTATGGCATCGCAGTCTTCATCCATTTGTTTGGCCTGCTGATTCTTGATCGGAAATTGAATCAGAGTTCCATCCGACAGACTTCCTTTATTCCCATTATAGCCCGACTGCGGTTCAAGCTTCGCCCAGCCTTTTTCATAATTAACCTGTAAATGATTCATATTGATGCCAAAACTGGTCTGGCAGGATGCTTTGGCACCGCTTGGAAAATCAAGCATAAACATCATGGTTTCTTCAACTTCCTTATAAATGTCCGGACGGGTGGTAGAAGCCTGGGCAAAAACACTGATGGGCTCCTCACCCGTGGCAAGCCGAGCTCCCTGCAAAGCGTACACGCCCATATCACCCATTACACCGCCGCCGAGCGACTTTTTCTGTTTCCAGTGATCGGTACGCGCGTCAAAATACCCGGCTGCACTTGTCACCATTTTCACCTTACCAAACTTTGGCTCTTTGGCAAGCTTCATAATCGCCTGAATATTAGGATCGTGCTGACAACGGTAACCAATAGCCAGTTTAACTTTACTGCTGCTGCAAGCCTTAATCATCGCTTCGCAATCTGCCACTGATGGCGCCATTGGTTTTTCACAAAATACGTGTTTGCCTGCTTTTGCAGCGCGAACCACATATTCCCTGTGCATGGATGGAGGCAATACCACATATACAATATCGATATCCGGATTATTGGCAATCTGATCGAAATTCTGATAGTTGTAGATATTTTTATCAGGGATCTTATATTTTGCTTTCCAGGTTTCAGCTTTGGCCGGAGTTCCGGTAACGATACCAGCCAGGTAACATTTTTCAGTCATCTGAAGCGCCGGTGCCAAAAGATCTGTGCTGTAATATCCAAGTCCCACCAGGGCGATGCCCAGTTTTTCTTTTTTTTGCGCGGTAGCTGCCAGCAGCGGGTTACCGGAAAATAAGGCGGCGGCTCCTGCCAAAGTCAGGGTTGATAAAAAATCGCGTCTTTCGATTTGCATATTAATTTTTGATAGGAATGAACAATAATATATTAATTATCAAGGAGTTATTGTCTTAATATTTCCATTACTATCTCTCAGCAGCTCTCTGACTTTTACACTGCGAAGATGAGTTTTTCCGGAAAGTTCAGCATCGTGATAGAACAGATACCATTTTCCTTTCACTTCAACAATTGAATGATGCGTCGTCCAGCCTTCGACAGGATTCATGATCACGCCCTTGTAAGTAAACGGCCCGTAGGGTGAAGTTCCCTCTGCATAACAAAGCAAGTGCGTATCACCTGTTGAATAAGAGAAATAATATTTTCCATTGAACTTATGCATCCATGCACCTTCAAAAAAGCGCTTACTGGCATCCGAGGCAAGTAGAGGTTTGCCATTTTCATCAAGGATCTGAACATCACGCAAAGGCTCGGCAAACGAAAGCATATCGTCTTTCATCACAGCAATTTTTGCGCTTAATGCAGGTTCATTTTCATGGCCTTTGCCAAGATCAGTCATTAATGATTTATTGTAAGTTCCCGTGTGCCAGCGTTGAAGCTGACCGCCCCAGATACCTCCCAAATACATATAAGCTTTACCATCCGTATCGGTAAAAACAGCCGGGTCTATGCTGTAACTTCCTTCAATAGGTTTTGCCTCAGCTTTAAAAGGTCCGCTTGGCGACTTACTTGTAGCTACGCCCATACGGAAAACGCCCTCTTTGTCTTTTGCAGGAAAGTAAAGAAAATAAGTGCCGTTTTTGTAAGCCGCATCCGGTGCCCACATTTGTTTATCCGCCCAGGGCACATCTTTTACATCCAGCGCAACACCGTGATCAGTCACTTTTCCACCGATTTTGTCCATGGAAAAAACATGATAATCGCGCATCTGGAAATGTCCGCCTTCGTCATCCTGGGGCACGTCTGCTTCAACATCATGCGAAGGATAGATATAAATTTTACCGTTGAAAACATGGGCTGAGGGGTCGGCAGTGTACAAACCGTCTACGAGAGGCTTGATCTTTTCAGGTGCTTTCTGGCAGATCGCCTGTCCGGCTATGGCAACAATAATCGAGAAGGTGGCTATAAGATTGTTATTGAATCGTATCATCATTTATGTTTTTTATACAAAAAGCAAATCGCTGGACTGTTACTACTTATGTTGTTTTATTGAAATCCTGACAAAACTAATCCTGAGACACAGAACTGCATTTGTGGCAGTCCTGCGTCCCAGGCTTATTGTTTTTAATCAACATTTTAAACTAGTATCCCGTATTTTGAGGAAACTTAGGACCTTCCACGACCCTGTCAATCTGCGACTGCGGGATTGGTCGTAACATATGAAAATCTTTGATGTATGGAGCAGCCTCCTTGTTCCATTCCTGCACACGACGGACAAGCGAACGTGTTCTCACAAGGTCATGCCACCGCTGCCATTCTCCAAAGAATTCACGGCTCCGTTCGTCAAGGATAAAATCCAGGGTTACGTCAGCGGCGGTAATGTTCATGGCCGTTGCAGCAGCTGTATTCTGAGCCGTACTATTGGTTTTCCGGAATGCTGCGCGCTGCCGTAACACATTGATCATCGTTGCAGCTTTTGATGCGTCGCCCGCTTTGAAATTTGCCTCAGCACCTGTCAGGTAAACATCCGAGAAGCGATATAAAACACAAGGTCGCGTAGAGGGATCATTAAAATTGGCACCGCGACTTGGATCCATGTATTTTTTCAATGCAGGATATATACCATTGTTCCAAAGACTTGGCGGCACAACAATACCTTTAAATGGTCTCGATCCTACAAACTGAGGTGCACCAGGCACTTCATAATCGGGCAGCCAAACGGCCGTGTCTGATCCGGGAACGGTGGTATAACCGATTCCACGAGTATTGTTCGCAGTGGTTGGGGTATTGGTTACCGCAGTGTTTGAAATATAAACCGTGTAAAACGAATTGGCAAAACGTGAATCGACATCACGGTTTGTGAAAGCCTGATCAAGGAAATAATTTTTCCCGGCACGGGTCCCCGTAAGTTGTTTATCTGAATTCGGACGCATCCGTACATAAGGGCGACCGTAGTAAGAATCCCGGATCATGCCGGAAGTTCCGCTGTTGGTGAAAACGCCGGCAGCATTTTTGATCGAGTTAATGCCACTGTTATTAGGATAATTCCAGTTGGTGAACCATGGACTCAGGTTTTGTGCCGCACCTCCTCCGGCTGCTCCACCAACGCTGTAATAACCATATTTTGGATCCAGCACGTGGTCGCTTACAAACATCGTCTCTTTTCCATAATCGTTTGCGGGAACAAATGCATCGCCATAATCCTGCCACAGATCCAGGCCATAAGCAGATTTATTGGCAATAATCTCATCACAAAGTTTTGCAGCCGCCGTAAAATCACTGGCCGTATTGTTCAGCCATCCGCGGGTCAGGTATGCTTTGGCAAGCAGGAATTGCGCGACTGGTTTGGTTGCCGCTTTTCCGAGGAATGGAGCCGTAGGTTGGTTGGGCAAGTCCGCCGCAGCTTCTGTAAGATCCTTAATGATCAGCTCGTAAACCTCTGCCGCAGGTTGGCGGGTGGCTGCCTGCGAGGCCTCGGTAATGAATTCGGTATGAAGCGGCACATCGCCCCAGGTCTGCACGAGGTAGAAATACCAGAATGCTCTCAAAAATTTGGCCTGTGCCAGGTATTGTTTCCTCGTAGTCTCGTTCAGATCAATGGTCTGACCATATTGGAGCACTCCATTCAAGGTGTTAATATCCTGAAAAGCTACGCCCCAGGCAGAACCGAAGTTACTACTGTTTAAGCCATTGTACGTGTAAGCATTACCAGTGCCGGCATTGACACCCTGGATAAACTCATCCGTCCCTGCCTGCATTTCAACGGTAAACCCTTCTGTACCCCACTGGCTCCGTATATCATTATAGACCCCTGCTATCCCTCCCAAAACGCCGGACGGGCTGTTAAAATAAGATGGAACAATCTGTGACTGCGGGTGCTCTTCGAGCACTTTTTCGCAACCGGAACTTAGTGCAACGATCAGCCCGGCAGTAATCAGTATTTTTATGGATTTCATGATCGGATTAGAATTTAAGGTTAACGCCCACAGTGAATTGTCTTACCGGAGGATTATTAAGATTTACCGAAATCTGACGTTCCGGCGTCCCGCGGTCGCTGGAAGCATCCGGGTTTAGCGTCGACTGGCCACTTGCATAGCTGTTTCCTTCCGGATCGATAGCCAGATTATCTCTCACCAAAGGCGAATAGATTATGAACGGATTAGTCAGGTTTACGTAGATCCTCGCCGAAGTTGCACCAATCTTTTTGAAAACATTACTCTGGAAAGTGTAACCCAGGTTAATGCTTCTGCATTTGATAAAGGAACCATCGTAATAACCCAGAGTAGAACCAAAGTTTGCCACAGCGCTGCTGGCATCCGGAGCCGGAAATGCGTTGGTTGGATTTGTTTCTGTCCAGTAATCCGTTTTCACCTGATTCACACGGCTTTGGTTATAGAAGGCAAATCCGCCTGATCCTGTGGAGTTACCGGTAAGGTAAGGCACAATTACTTTCATGCCCATCCTGGCATAAGTAACAACAGAAGCATCAAAATTTTTGAAACTGAAACGGGTAGTAAGGCCTCCTTCCCATTTTGGCTGAAAATTACCCAAAAGCTGACGGTCGTTGGCGTCAATTTTTCCATCACCGTTCAGGTCTTCTACTCTGATCTGCCCGGGGTATTGTACAGGAGATGTTTGTTTGGCCAAAGTACCGTTTTCCTTGTCGGCCGTCTGCCAGATACCCAGCTTTTTATAATCATAAATAACAGAAAGCGGTTGTCCTACAAACCATCCTGCACCAATGTTGGATTTTTCTTCTGGTGTTGTAAGCTGCGTGATTTTCTCCCGGTTGAAGAAATAAGTCGCGTCTACACTCCAGTTAAATCCTTTTGGCTTTCTGATGATCTCAAAGGTTGTCGTTACTTCCACACCTTTACCTTCTGTTTTACCAAGGTTTTTCAAAGTAGAACTTGCCCCATTACTTGCAGGAAGCGGAACTGACAGCAAAATATTCTTGGTTTTTTGATGATACCAATCCACCGAACCCGTAATGCGGTTATTAAGTATTCCAAAGTCAATACCAATATCCAGCTGCGCCGTCGACTGCCAGGTAAGATCATTAGCGGGAAGACTGGTAACTGTATAAGCCAGCTGCTGTCCGGCAGTACCTGTTCCGAAATTGTAATAGCCTGCTGTTAAGGCTCCAAGCGTTGAATATGCCCCAACATTCCGGTTTCCTGAAATACCCCAGCCGCCGCGCAGTTTAAGGTTGGAAATCAAACTGGCTGATTTCATAAAAGTTTCTTCGATCACATTCCATCCCAGACCAATAGCCGGATAATTAAAGTACTGATTACCAGGAGATAATGTAGAAGATCCATCCCGACGTAACGTCATGGTCAGCAAATATTTGTCGGCATAGCTATAATTAAGCCTTCCCATATAAGACAACAAACCGGTTTCAGAAAACGAGTTGCCATAATCCGAACTGGCGACAGGCTGACCCGATGCAAGTGAAAAGTTGGATGTTTTGATGTAATCCGCAGGAACACCTGTCACCGTAAAGCGGCTGCCCAGCGAGTGGTTTTTGGTATACTCGTAAAGTGCGGTAAAACCCAGTTTATGCTTTCCTGCAAATGTTTTATCGAAATAAAGCAAATGCTGCAAGTTCACATCCCAATATTCTGTGTTACTGATCTCGGCATTGGATGATGCTTGTGTTGTAGCGGAATTGAAATACGTCAGTGGACCGTTGTAGCCGTTATAATTGGACTGACTGAAATTCAAACCTGCGTTGAACCGGTATTTTAATCCTGGTAAAATATTCACCTCTGCATAAATACTGTTGAATGTTCTCAGCGAGCGTGTACGTCCCAGATAAGAATCTTTTTTGGTCAAAATTGTAAGCGGACTCACGCCGGCTGCATCAATTGAACCTTCCGAAGGAAACGTATTAACCGTACCATCCGCATTGTAAGGCGACGCCAGAGGTGTAAGGCGCACAAGTCCGCCAGGTATGCCGCCACCGCCGGGTGTGTTCTGGTAAGTCAATGTGTTTAACGTATTAAGCCCGATCTTGACATGTTTGCCAATCCGTTGATCAATGGTCGCGCGGATATTGAAACGCTGAAAATTCTGGCTTGGAATGATCCCGGTTTCGTTGAAATAACCAAGACCTAATGAATACTGCGTAGTCTCGCTACCACCCTGCACACCTAACTGATGATTAGACATAAAACCTGGTTTGTAAATCAGATCCTGCCAGTCGGTTGATATACCTTTATCAAGTGCTTCCTGCTCTTTTTGGGTTAACACATAACCGGATGTTCCAGGGCTTGTACGGTTATATTTGGCCGCGTCAAGTTTGAACTGAGCATATTCCGGGCCATTCATCACATTGAATTTGCCCATTACCCGGGTTTCTCCGTGATATCCGTCATAGCTGAATACGGGTTTACCAACCTTACCTCTTTTGGTTGTTACCAAAATTACGCCTCCTGACCCGCGGGAACCGTAAATCGCTGTTGCGGAAGCATCTTTTAACACTTCCAGGCTGAGGATATCGTCCGGGTTTATATCATTCAAACCACCGAAAGGAATCCCATCAACCACCACAAGTGGACCATCCTGGCTATCCGCCGTACCTGAACTTGTCGTAAGCGTCCGGTTTCCCCTGATTCTGATCTGTCCCTGAGAACCAGGCGTACTTCCGTTACTAATAATAGAAACACCTGCCGCACGACCTTTCAACTGGTTGATAAGGTTTGGTGCCGGAACTTCCTTTAAAGTACTTTCACTGACAGAAACAACAGAGCCGGTCACATCCCTTTTCCTTTGCACGCCATAACCTACTACAACTACTTCATCCAAAACTTTATTGTCACCTTTCAAAAGTACGTTCACGACTTTTTGTGTTCCCACAACAACTTCCTGCGAAACATATCCGACAAGCGATACCACCAGAATTGTATTGGCATCATCGGCAATATTGAGTTTGAAATTTCCATCCGCATCTGTGATGGTTCCACGGGTGGTGGACTTGATCAGAATACTTGCGCCAGGAAGCGCGGCACCGTCTTCACCAGTTACCTTACCTTTGATTTCTACATCGGCAAAGGAAAATGAGCCAGGTTTAATTCTGCTATTAATATTCAGAGCAGTAGCACCGGCATAAGCACCAGTTGGAACCCCGCCCAGCAGCAGGATAGGCAGGCCACAGATCGCCCCGACCCTTGCCAGCATACTACGGTTTAATAAAGAGTCTTGCATATATTATGAATGATTTGAAGTTTTCGAATGATTTTGCGTAGCGTCTGAATAATAGCTGTCATTCAGTTTGTGAAGCCACGTAGTACTTCCTGGTAAATTTTTTAATTGGTGTAGCGCCATCTCATTATTTTTTGGATCAGATACAGTTTCACGAACGCTTTATTTGGCTTTTAGTGATAAATTAGTGTCAATTTGACATTACTTAATTATGGCATAGTTCTGTAATAAAAATTCCCTTTGTATGATTTTACTGTGCAAGGTAATTTTGCAATTGGTAATGGATAAGTCTGAATTAGTGCACCAATTCAGTTCATCATTTTTCCCAGATATTATTTGATTAATTGTCGACAAATGTAACACGCCAGCTATGTCAACTGTGAGCAGATTTGTTCATTTTACCGCTACTATTGTTCAAATCCACTAAAAAAATGCCGTATTCAAGGAGAAACTTGCATTTTTAGGATTAAAATATCGTTTTTCGCATGTGGAATGTTGCAGCAAGCTCTTATGGCGCTGTCGTTTTTAACGGAAAAAGGTTATTCCATTTTCACAGGTATTTTAATATGATCGTCTCAACACTGGCTGGCTTTTTAATTCTTTTGGATCAATGCGCATAACAATCAAATTTATATACTGCTTTGCCTGCTCACTGGTCATACTATGTACTGCCCGGTTCACAGCCCAGGCTCAGCGTCCGGAACCGAAGTTTACGTCGATTACGTCCATGGATGGATTGTCGTCTAATACGGTAACAGCTATTTTAAAAGACAGTTACGGACTGATGTGGTTTGCAACGGATGATGGTCTTAACAAATTTGACGGCACCGATGTAACGGTATACCGTCACAATAAAAAGGATTCAACTTCACTAAAATCAAATGACATTGCCAGCTTACACCAGGACCGGATGGGCCGTATCTGGGTTGGTACGATTGAGGGCGGATTGCATCTTTACGACAGGAGGAAAGATTCATTTCTGAGCATACCTTCCCCTCACAGTGTTACAAGTATAACCAGCGACCGGACAGGGAAACTCTGGGTAGGAACCACCAGTGGATTGCTTAATGTGGACGCCAAAAGTTATCAGATCAGCACATTTTCATCAATACCCAACATGCCGGATGATATTTCAAAAGGACTGATACTAAGTGTGGCGATAGACAGTGAAAACAAGGTTTGGGTTGGTTCTAAAAATGGTCTGTATCGCATTGATCCTTCCCATAAAGACAATGAATATATCAATTATCTTCAGGTTATACCGGATGAAGCTGGTGCACGGACAGTGAAATCTATCATCGAAGAACGGGACGGAAATTTGTGGATCGGTACTTATAGTGGTGTATTTAAGTTAAATTCAAACGGGCAGATTTTAAAGCAATACAAGTTTGAATCCGGCAATAAAAATTCTCTGAGCTCCAATATGGTTTTTGCGATCACGCTGGAAAATGACCATAATATGTGGATAGGCACCGACGCCGGACTCAATATTCTTGATACCCGTAATGGAAATATTCAACGATATGGGCCCGATGCCAGGACTGAATTCAGTTTAACCAATAAATCGGTACGCAGCATATTGATTGATAATCAAGGTATCTGCTGGCTGGGTACATATAAAGGTGGAGTAAATAAGTACGACAAAAATTTAGCCATTTTCGGATTGAAAAGATCTGATACCAATGATCCGTTTGGTCTGAGCGCGCCATTTGTCACTTCATTTGCCGAGACACCAACCGGTGACCTGTTCGTCGGCACAGACGGCGGAGGTCTGAATTTGTATGACCGGGAAAGGAATCTTTTCAAAAAATTCAATATCAATCCCCAAAACAGGAATGCCGCTTCGGGACTAGCCATTTTGACACTGGAACTGACTGCTGAAAACGAACTTTGGATAGGCACGTTTCAGGACGGCCTGTTCCAGTTAAATCCAAAAACAGGAGCTTACAATCAATATATCCGTGGGAAAGATTTGTCAAGCCTGAATAATAATGAAATCTTCTGTCTGGAAAAGGACAGATCCGGCAAGTTGTGGGTGGGTACCAATGGTGGCGGTGTACATTTGTTTGATCCGAAAACAAAACGTTTTGAAAGATTTTTTGATCTGGCTATTCCCGCTTCTCAGCGGATTATTCCACTCAATGGTTATATCAGGGATATTTTGCAGGACAGGCAGGGAAAGATCTGGATCGCCTCACATGGAACTGGTGTGGCAGTTTTTGATCCCGTCAATCGACAATCCATATTGCTGGATAAACAATCCAGTAATCTCCCGGGTAACATCGTCTCATCCATAATAGAAGATAAAAAAGGAAATATCTGGGTTGGCACGTTTGGAGAAGGACTGGCTCTTTTTGATCAGCGGTTACAAAAATTTATTTCCTATGGAGAGAAGGAAGGACTGGCGAGCAACGTCATCAACAAAATCCTAGAAGATGATACGGGGCGCATTTGGGTGAGTACCAATCAGGGAATCAGTTTTTTTGATCCGAAAAATAAAAAATTCACCAATTACAGCTCTTACAACGGAATTCAGGATAAAACGTTTGTACTGGGCTCAGGTATCCGGACATCTGATAATATCCTGTTTTTCGGTGGAATTGCCGGATTCAACTACATCGACACACGCAGTCTGCCCGATTGCAAAAACATAGCACCTATCATCCTGAAAGATCTGCGTATTGGTAACCGTAGCATCACGCCGGCCGATTCAAATTTAATAGATGCGGATATCTCCGTTGCCAAAACGATCAACCTTGACTACAAACAGAATTTTTCACTCGGTTATGCCGCGTTGGACTATACCAATCCGAGACAGATGCATTACAGGCACAGGCTTCTCGGTATGCAATCGGAATGGAATGAAACCGGACTAAATAATTTTGCCAGTTATACCAATCTGAGTCCGGGCAGTTATGTGTTTGAAGTCCAGGCAAGCGGTGACGGTATCATTTGGAGTCCACAGACTACCTCAATAAATATCAATGTAAAACCACCCTTTTATCTGACCATTTATGCCTATATCTTTTATCTTCTTACGCCAATAGCTGTTGTATTTGCAATGCGCCGCCGGGGTATTCAAAAACTTCAACGGGAGTTTAAAGAGCAGCAAAAACATGCGGAGGCTGAACAGGCAAAAGAACTGGACAGACAAAAAATCAAGTTTCTTACCAATTTAAGTCATGAACTGAGGACGCCCATTTCTCTGATTCTTGCTCCTACTGAAAATTTATTGGTCAAAACGAAGGCAACGGAATTGAATTCACCGGTTCTGGCAATTAAAAGAAATGCCAAACGACTGCTCAATCTCGTTGATCAGCTTCTGGACATTAAAAATATGCAGCAGCAGGAAGTGAAGCTGAATCTGGAAACGAAGGATGCTATTCTTTTTATCAAGGATACTTGCGAACAATTCAGCGACCTTTCGTTTAGAAAAGGTATTCAATTTAAAATTGAAAGTGCCATTGCCCAGTTGTACATGGATTTTGACCCGGAAAAACTGGAACGGATACTTTTCAATCTGCTTTCGAACGCATTCAAGTTTACACCCAAAGGAGGAGAAGTAAAACTGGAAATTTCTCAGCAAGATTCTCCCGATGACAAGTCGTGGCTTAACATTTCGATAACAGATACCGGCGTGGGTATTACGGAGGGAAATCATGAAAAGATCTTTGAACGGTTTTTTCAGGATGATACTGATATGTCAATCCTGAACCAGGGAAGCGGAATCGGGCTTTCGATTGTGCGGGAGTTTGTTCAGTTGCATCAGGGAACAATCACCGTAAAAAGTCAGCCGGGGTTGGGAAGCTCGTTTATAGTCCAGCTTCCTGTTGTGCTAAATTCAATGCCACTTTTGCCGGTTGAGCAATCTGCTTCTGATAGGCTTGGTACGCCTTCGTCCGATCAGGATTTTGCGGGAAATAAAAAAGAGAAAGCAAATCTTGAAGACCCGTCAAGTGTTTTAATTATTGAAGACAACGAAGAATTCAGACACTATCTGAAAGAAAGTCTGATGCCTTTTTATCATGTGATTGAAGCAAATAACGGAAAAGAAGGCTGGCAAAAAACGTTGAGCCACCACCCGGAGCTGATCGTCAGTGATATTGCCATGCCGGAAATGGATGGGATCACGTTAAGTCAGAAGATCAAAGCGGACAAAAGGACAAAACATATTCCGATCATCTTGCTTACTGCATCTAATGGTGAACAGCAGCAGCTGGAAGGACTCAACTCGGGAGCCAATGATTATCTGACAAAACCTTTCAATTTCGAAATCCTGAACGCCAAGATCAACAACCTGATCTTGTTAAACAGACTTCTGAAAGGTGTATATTCCCGACAGATCAAAGTTTCTGACGCACCGCTGCAAATGGAATCAAGTCAGGAAAAATTGCTTAAAGACATGCTTTCTTATATCGAAGAAAATCTTCACACCGCACAACTTAGCGTTGAGAATTTGAGCCGACATGTGGGTATGAGCCGGGGGACGCTTTATAGTAAAGTTCTAGAAATGAGCGGACAAACACCCATAGAATTTATTCGTTCCATCAAACTTGAAAAGGCAGCATTGTTACTAGAAAACAGCGACCTGAGTATTTCGCAGATATCTTATATGACGGGTTTTACGGCGCCCAATTATTTCGCGAAATCATTCAAGACCAAGTTCAATATGCTTCCGACGGAATATAAATTAAAAAAGCGAAGACACCTTCCACAAATCGTTAGCTAATCTGAATTACTGATCTCTTGTTACGATGCAAAAACAAAAAGGTAAAACAGAAGATGAAACTCCAACTTTTTGCCCGAAAAGCAGAGAAGAATGGCGTCAATGGCTTCAGGAAAACCATGATAAAAAAAAGTCGGTCTGGCTGATATATTATAAGAAAAAATCAAATCAACCGTCCGTATTATACAGCGAAGCCGTCGATGAGGCACTTTGTTTTGGCTGGATAGACAGCAAGGCGAAACCTCTTGACGATGAAAGATTCATGCAGTTTTTCACCAGAAGGAAAGAAAAAAGCGTTTGGTCAAAAGTAAATAAGGATAAGATTGAGCGCCTGATAAAGGATAATCTTATGACGAAAGCGGGTTTTGAAATAATAGAAAAAGGCAAAGCAAACGGCTCCTGGACAATTTTAGACGAAGCAGAAGCACTTATCATTCCTGCCGACCTTGATAAAGAACTTAAAAAAAGGCCTAACGCAAAACTATATTTTTCAGGTTTGAGCAGGTCAGATAAGCGAAATATTTTGCAATGGCTGGTACTTGCCAAAAGAGTGGAAACGAGAGAAAAACGAATATCTGAAATTGTGGAACTTGCTGAGAAAAACCAGAAACCAAAACAATTCAGTGCGCAGAGAAAAAGTTGATAAGAGGTAGTTTACGCTGAAATGTTTCAGGATTCGATTTTGAGCTGATAACGCTTTTGTTTGAAGTCCGGCGCCTATGGCGAAACATATTCCTGTCACACGATTTACCGCGTCTAACTGTCTGAACCGCAGTAGCTTCAAGGACTCAATTCAGGAGCTAATGCTTAGCTGACAAAACCTTTCAATTTCATAATGGAAGGGCCAGATTTCAGGCACTTTGAATGGTGGTTCGCTTTTTGTAACAAACAATTTCCTTTTTATAATCCCGGGAAACGTTTTCCATTGCTATATTTGCGGCCAAATCCCATGAAAGTTACTCTGATTTACATATGGCTCATTGTTACTATTCTACCGACTTTTAGTCAGTGGGGAACCATAGCTTATTATCAAATTAACAAGGATTACATCACCCGCGTACTTTGTGAAAACCGCGATAAGCCACAGCTGCATTGTGACGGGCATTGTTACCTGGCAAAAAAACTGAAAGCACAGGAAGAAAAAAAGGATCAGCAAACCAGTGAGCAAGTTCAAAATCTACCTTCTCTCCAGCTATTTTCATCTCCGCTGATTTCTTTTGAGTTTTTACCAAAAGCCTTTTCCTCAAATCAAAAGCTTATTTTTCAATACCGGCAAGCAGCCTACCAGGCTCCGCTTACCATTATTGCTCCTCCGCCCTGCGCATAATTATCATGTTTGTCTTATCATGTCAAGCGAAAGCACATTGCTTTTTGCGGGAAATGTCATGACTTCAATTTCAGATTTTTAATTCAAAAAAATTCTACTCACCTCCTATTCATTTTTCGGATAGGATAGCTTAATTGTTGATGAAATTCAAATATTTATTTCTGTTATTACTCATTTTGGGTAATAACATTAAGTCTGCCGCTCAACCAGGGTATGGCACTCTGAATGGACATATTACAAACGCAGATCAGGAGCCCGTTGGAGGTGCATCCATTACTTTTGAAAACAGTAAAATGGGTACTACTACCGATGCTGACGGACGATTTAGCCTGACTGGTATTCTCCCGGGTGTATACGTTCTGACTGTTTCAAATGTTGGTTATACAGCCCATACACAAAGGCTGAGCATTTCAAAAGGAAAGAATGCTTTCCTCAATCTTCAACTTTCTGAAAGCAAACAGGAGCTGAATGAAGTGGTCGTCAGTGCGGCAAAAAACGGTTATCGGGTATCGTCGTCCGCAGGTGCCACCCGTCTGGACCAACCCTTACTTTCTACGCCGCAATCTGTTCAGGTGGTGTCGTCTGCTTTATTACGCGACCGGCAAGCCTTCACTTTGAATGAGATTGCAGGAACCTTCACCGGTATGAAAGCAAACAATGGGAATGGCTCGTTTCAGATGCGCGGCTTCACGGCTTACTCGCCAAATGACGCAAGCTTTCTGCTTTACAATGGTATCAGGGGTAATTTATTCTTGTGGAGCCAGCAGCCGTTGTTGTATAATGTCGAGTCCGTGGAACTGCTCCGTGGTCCTTCCGGGGCATTATTTAGTGAAGGATCGCCTGGCGGTGTGGTAAACTTTGTCACTAAAAAACCTTTATTAGAAAAAAGAGCCAGCGTAGATCTATCGCTGGGCAGCTGGGGTTTTGCCAGAGCATCTGCTGATTTTACAGGACCTGTTTCAAATCAAAAAAAGCTGTTATACCGCGCCATTATCGGCTACGACCGCTCTGAAAGCTTCCGGGATTATCAGAAAAAACAAAATCTTTTCATCGCACCTTCGCTTACGTATCTGATTAATGACCACACTTCTATTAATCTGGAAATTAACTATGCTTATGCCAGCGCTGTTCAACAATATGACAACGGGAGTTATATCTATTCCCGGCCTGACGGAACCTTTGATTTTAATTATTATCCCAAAAATCTGACAATTCAGAGCCCGACGGATTATGGCAAAACCCACAATACATCAGCTACTTTGAGTTTTAATCAGCAGATTAATGAAAGCCTGAAACTTACGGTTGTGGAGCGGATTGTTAGAAATACACTGGATTATACGGACCATATTCCGGTGGGGAGAATTCGAAATGATTCTATCAGCCGAGGATTCCAGGATTGGGAAACAGATCGTTTCAGTCTGCAAACAACTGCTTTTGCGACTTACTCCGTAAAAACAGATTTCCTGGGACATCAGATCATTGCCGGAACGGATTATAACCGGTATGGCTGGACTAAAAATGATTATCAATACAAAGGATCAACCCGTATTTCTATCCTGCACCCGGATTATAGCGGAAGCGTTCCGGATGCTTCTATACCTGCCGATGAATCTGATGACAACAAACGCGTGACCAATCTGATCGGCGGCTATATTCAGGACCAGGTTAGCATTGGGGAGAAATTAAAAGTGCTTTTATCGCTGCGTTATGACAATTATAATGGCAAAGAAACCCCGTTATCGGATCGTGACAACAAACAGGGTGACCAGCTGAAAACATCGGGCTGGATTCCCCGGATCGGTGTGGTATATCTGCCCGCCAAAAATGTATCTGTTTATGGCACCTATCTGAAATCTTTCAACCCTCAGACATCAAACAATGTATTGGCAGGCGGGCCGTTCCCAACCCGCCAGGCAACGCAGTATGAAATAGGCAGCAAAGCAGATCTGGCAAATAACCATTTATCCACTACTTTGTCACTTTACCAGATCAATTATGCCAATATTCTAACCGCAGCACCCACCGAAGAAAACTCGCACCGGCAAGCTGCCATTGACGGTACACGAAGCAGGGGCGGCGAGTTTTCCATCAACGGAAATCTGGACAGGCTGAGCCTGGTTGCGGGATATGCTTTTAATGAGCACGTGCTTGTAAGCACAAGCAGTTATGGTAAAAAGGGAGATCGTTTTGCCAACGCACCGAAACATCAGATCAATTTCTGGGGTAAATATATGCTGCCTTCCAAGGCACTGGGTGGACTTGGCATTGCGGCGGGTATCCGGTATGTGAGTGACCAGGTGGGTTTATTAAGCAATCAAAACTTCATTTTCCCATCTTATACAGTACTGGACGCTGCCGTAACGTATTCACGTAACAGATATCAAATTCAGCTTAACGCATACAATCTGACTAACAAGCATTACTTTACAGGAAGCCGGTCGGGTGTGACCACAGCGGGGCTCGGCGATCCTTTCAATGTCAGGCTTGGGGTAAATTATCAGCTTTGGTAAAACAAATACGGGGCTTTCATACGGCCCCGTATTTTTTCTAAATAAAAATCAAATCGCAGAGCTGCGATGCACTTACTTGTTATTTTAATGAAAAAAGGAAATATCAGGAGAAACCTGTTTAAAATACATAGCTGGCTCGGTTTGGTTGCGGGAATATTTCTGATTTTACTTGGGTTAAGCGGTTCAATCCTCGTATTTCGTACAGAACTTGACAAGTTTGCAAATCAGGAATTGCTTCATGTTTCACCTTCCGGAAATGTCAAGCCGAATGAAGCGCTGGCCCACTGTTATCAATCCATTACAGCCAGATATCCAAATCTGGACGTTATTGCCTGGCTCAATCCCGATGCCGGACCCGATGATGCTTATAATTTCAGGATCTATTTTAACGATAAGCAACTGTTAACATATGACCTGGCTCTGATCTCATTTAATCCATATACCGGTGCTGTGCTCCGCGAAGGGCCGGCCAGTCAATTCACACCAAGCCTGATCGAATGGTTGTTTCAATTTCATTTCAGCTTTCAACTTGGTATTCCCGGGGCCGCACTTACTGCCATTTTCGGAATTATAATGCTTTTATCCATCATTACGGGTGTTATTGTTTATCAGAAAATGATATGGAAAGTGCTGACTTTTCAGGTTTCTGTCAAATGGAAAAACTGGCGGACAATCAGTTCTGACCTGCACCGCATCATCGGGGTCTGGTCATTGGTTTTCAATGCGGTCATCTTTTTTACCGGTTTCTGGATGAATCTGTTTGCCTTTCAGCCCAAAACCTGGCAAAATGAATTAGTCGCAACCAAACCTAATACCTTACTCTCTGTCTCACCCGACCAAATGTATAGCAAAGCTTTGCAGGCTCAGCCGGATATGGATCCGACCTATGTTTATCTGCCAACCCAGCCTGTACGAAAATTCGAAGTCAGAGGTTATGAAAAAGGACAATGGAAACTTTGGGGAGCCTTAAATTCCGTAAAAATTGATCAGCAAACGGGACAAATATATCAAGTCAACCGGTTAGCCGACAAAGCTTTTGGCGAACGGATCGAAGCCACTTTTCATCCATTACATGTGGGTAATTTTGGCGGGCTTATAATAAAAATATTTTATGCTATCATTGGGTTGACACCTGGTCTGATGGCGATTACAGGTTTTTTGCTTTGGTGGAGACGGTCGAGCAGATCAAGTGTATAATGCTGAAACTTTGATAGAAATAAGTGCTGTCAAATGTCAGGCGGATTTCTGTCTGCTTAGTATGGACGAAAAGTAAAAAGCAAGCACAACCTTTTGGTCGTACTTGCTTTTTTTGATAAATGCTGTAATTGTTATGGATGTCCGTTACCACCCGCGGCACCGTAAATCTGACCGGTGGCGAAGCTGGCGTCACCATCTGCAAGCTGCACAAATATTGATGCGAGCTCAGCTGGCTGACCAGGCCTTCCCAGTGGCGTTACTTTCCCGAATTCCACAATAGAATCCTGTGGCTGTCCACCGCTAACCTGCAACGGTGTCCATACAGGGCCAGGTGCAACGCCATTTACCCTTATGCCTTTTGGTCCCAATTGCTTGGCAAGTGATTTAACAAAAGCAACATTGGCAGCCTTTGTCTGGGCGTAATCAAATAAATTTTCGGATGGGTCATATGCCTGGACAGACGATGTCGCAATAATAACTGAACCCGGAGCCAGATGTGGTAAAGCTGCCTTCGTGATCCAGAAAGGTGCATAAATGTTCGTTTTGATTGTTGCGTCAAAACCTTCTGAAGTGAGATCAAGCAAAGAATCCACTGCCTGCTGGTGCCCTGCGTTATTTACAAGTATATCCAGACCATCCAATTTTTGAATAGCTTCTTGCACGAGTTGCTGACAAAAATCCTCCTTGGTAATATCACCCGGAATTCCGTATCCCTTTCTGCCTTCCGCCTCAATCAGTGCAATCACCTCATCGGCATCAGATTGTTCCTGGGGCAGATAATTGATAACCACATCTGCACCTTCGCGCGCATAAGCAATGGCAGCCGCACGTCCAATTCCGGAATCTCCGCCTGTTATAAGCGCTTTTCTGCCTGCCAGACGCCCGGATCCTTTATAGGTTTCTTCACCATGGTCAGGTTGAGGATCCATTTTAGAAGCCAGTCCCGGCACTTGCTGAGGCTGTTTGTTAAAAGGTGGTTTGGGATATTTGTCAACAGGATTTTGAAGCGATTTTTTGATTGTTTCAGACATGTTAATGAAGTTTTATTTATTGAAATAGTATTTAGAAACCTGTAAACTTTTGAACATTGGTTTCTACGCGCGGTACTATAATAAAACTTTGCCAAGTATTTAAGTCGGGAAGGAATTGCCCGAAAATTTGCTGAAAATTATTTGGTAAAATAAACGGTGAATTGAAATACCGGGTTGGGAATTCGGTATCGGATGTAGTCGCGCCTGGACTAATACCACCATTGCTCACCCTGCTAAACAGCAACTTTTGCGTTTAAATCTTCCTGTCCCCATTGCTGAATAGTTAAAATAACGGGCATCATTGACTTTCCGTACTCCGAAAGTTCATACTCAACCCGCGGTGGGACTTCTGCAAAAATTTTGCGCTTCAGCACTCCGTCATCTTCCAGTTCACGCAATTGGTTAATAAGCATCTGTTTACTGATCTGTGGAATAGCTTTCTGCAACAAACTAAAACGATTACAGTTTTTACTGATTGCATAAATGACCAACACCTTCCACTTGCCACCAACAATATTCAGAAAGTGGGTAACGCCGCAATTGAATGGATTGAAATCTTTGTTCTTTCTTTTATTTTCCAATAGTCTATTATTTTGTACTAAGCCAATAAATCAATACTAATAAAAATATTTAGACAATAATAATAATTTGCGTTGTAAAACAACATGAAATGTATAAAACACTGAAAGCAGTAACTGTATTATTGGTATTTGGGGCGAGCAGCATTTCAATTGCCCAGGTAAATATGAATCACACTAAATTAAAGACAATGACAACTGAACAAACAGAAAAACAGGCGTTAGGAAATTGGGAAAGTATAACCACAGAAATCCGGGCAGGCAACAACAAAAATCCGGACGGGACACTGAAACCATTTTACCTGTCCAGAAAATTTACATTTTTGCCTGACAATAAATTTGAACTTACGGTAACAAACTTTGCTGACCCTTATGGAAAAGTGCCATTGGCAAAAATGGAAATCAAAGGTCACACGGCATGGAAAGGTGATCATCCCATTGCAGAGGGTGCGCAAAAGGTAGACTTTATGGCCGATGAAAAATATGAAGTTACGCCATTATTACAAGGATTTGCAGACGTGCTTAATCAATACACCAAGGGTTTTAACGTATGGAAAGTTGGTGAAACGCAAAGCATTTTGAAGAAAGCGTTTGCACCATTCGGTTTAGCGGAAGGTCAGATTTTTAAAGAATATGATTTGATCTTTTTAAACCACGATATGATGTTTTGGGGAGCAAGGAATATCGACGGACGTGGCTTTGATACCGAAGAAAACCGGCCGACAAACTTGCAGATACCGATGGTAAGACGGAAATAACACAAGTTTTTAAACAAAAAATAGCGGTCTCTTTTCAATAATGAGACCGCTATTTTTATTTGTTTATCTTATTCTATTTTGAAATGGACTCTTCACTTTCTATTTCTGAATAAAACGGATAGTCGGTATAACCACGGTGATCACCGCCCCAGAAAGTATCCCGGTCGTAAGGATTTAACGGATAACCAAATTTAATTCTTGACGGAAGGTCCGGGTTCGCTGCAAAATGGCGACCAAAAACAACCATATCTGCATCACCGTTTTCTATAATCTCTTTCGCTGAATCAGGCTCAAATCCACCTGCGGCAAGAATAGTACCATTATAAATCTTCCGTAAACTTACGGCCGCTACGGGTGGTCTTCCTTCCACCGGTGCTTCTCCGCCAACAACACGCGGTTCGATAATGTGCAGATAAGCGAGTGGATAATTATTCAGTTGTTCTGCCACGTAACCAAATAACGCTTCCGGATCACTATCAGACATAGATGCCCAGATCCCACTCGGGCCTAAACGAACGCCAACGCGGCCTTCACCCCAAACCGGAATTACGGCTTCAAGTATTTCCATCAGAAACCGGGAACGGTTTTCAAAAGAACCACCGTATTTATCAGTTCGTTTATTGGTTCCGTCCTGTAAAAATTCATCGATCAGATAACCATTGGCTCCATGCAGTTCAACTCCGTCAAAGCCTGCGGCCAAAGCACGTACTGCACCCATACGGAATTCTTCCACGATCCCGGGTATTTCTTCGATTTCCAGTGCGCGGTTAGGCGATACCGGAACCCATCCGTCTTTTGTAATGACAACCTGCTCATACTGAACAGCGGAAGGAGCAACCGGTGTCTGACCATTGGTCATTTCCACATGAGACTGTCTTCCTACGTGCCATAGCTGAAGAAATATTCTTCCACCTTTTGCATGCACGGCATCCGTTACTTTTTTCCAGCCAGTCACCTGCTCATCTGTATAGATACCGGGCGCGCCAAGATAACCGCGGCCTAGAATCGAAACGGTGGTAGCCTCGGCAATAACTAATCCCTGATCCGTTGCTCTTTGCGCATACATTTCAGCCATAAGATCTGAGGGAATATCGCCTGGTTGTTCCGAACGTAAACGGGTTAAAGGAGCCATCACCACGCGGTGTGGCAGTGTAATCGGACCAAGATTTATTGGGGTAAACAGCCTGGAATCCGCCAGATTGCCATTTACATAATTTATTGTTTTCATTTTTATATAATTAATATTACAAAGTGACGCTGATTCCCTTCGTCGAGGACTCGTTCATCAGGTCAAAGAATTTGTGCATTTTCACAGCGTCCTCAAAAGTTGGGGCGTCGTGTGTGCCATTTTTAATATCAGCCGCAAAGGCATAGTAAAGATTGGTCAATTCCAGCGCACCTGAACCCATTCCGGGTTTTTGTACCCAATGGTATGAATCCGGAATGACCAATGTTTCCAATGGAAGATTATCACCATGGGCACCTTCGATCAGATAATCCTCTCCCACTCCGCCAAAAGCCGAAACGTTGGTAATTTTCAGGTCACCCTGATCGCCGGTGATGTCAAGCTGCACGCCGGAATTGTTGCGTTTTCCGCCTTCAATATGAACCGAAATTACAGCGTCACCGATCAGTCTTCCGCTTAACACAAGCTGATCAGGTGCAGTCGTTTCTATCCTTTCACCCGTTTCCGCAATCGTAACCACTGGAAATTGATTTACCAGTTCGCTAAAAAAGCTGACAGGATAACCCACGGTTTCAAATAACGCATCAAGAAAATGACCCGCGTAAATCGCGATCGTATGCGAAAAATCATCAGCAGGTGCAGTCCATCGTAATGATTTGGTGCGAATCGCCTGCAGATAATTCATGCTCACATGCAGCCTTACCGAACGCAGCTTACCGATATATCCTTCTCTGATAAGATCCGCGATGTAGCGATTGGTTGGTGATAACCGTCGTTGCAGGCCGATCACATGTTTCACTCCGGTGTTTTTTGCCAGTAACAGCAGCTCTTCCGCTATTTGCGTGCTGGTTGTAAATGGCCATTCAGAATAAACGTCTTTTCCGGCAGCAATAGCCGCCCTGATACCTGCTTCGTGTTGCGGTGCTGTGGTTAATACAGCAACCATATCAACTTCCGGATTATTGACCAGTTCATCAACGGATCCGGAAACATATTTAATTCCAAATTTACCGGCTGCGGCCTCAGCTGCTTCAGGACGCCGGCTCTGTATGGCAACCACTTCATAACCCGGCAATAAGAGCATGGATGGGATGTGTCCATAGTTGGCCCAATTGCCTGCACCGATAATACCGACACGGATTTTCCCTGACGAATTTCCACCGCCAGTTATTTCATTTTTTGTTTTGTCTGCTAACATGATTGCTGCTCAATTTGACGGAGCCTGGCATCTTATTGTTAAATACCAGGCTCTGTCAATGGTACTGTTTATAAACCTTTCACACCACCGTCAAGTACCAGTTCGGCACCTAACATATATTTAGAAGCATCAGAGGCCAGATAAAGAAAACCTTCTGCAATCTCCATCGGTAAACCCAGACGTTTAGATGGATTGATACTTGCAAAATAATCCTTCGTGCCATCCACTTCTTCTTTTGATCCGCCACCTCTTCCAAAAATCGGCGTATCGATCGGGCCGGGAGATAAAACATTTACGCGGATATTTCTGTCCAACAGTTCAGCTGAGAAACTTCTTGCAAGTGAACGTACTGCTGCTTTGGATGCGGAGTATGCTGCCCCTATACCCAAACCTTTTTCATTCAATGCGGTTGAGGTTAATACGATCGAAGCACCATCGTTCAGATAAGGCAATGCTCTTTGTACGGAGAAGAAAGCTCCTTTGAAATTCACATCGCTGGTCTGGTCAAATTGTTCTTCTGTAAAATCAGCAAGTGGTCCGGCTAAAAAAATACCTGCATTGACAATCAGCACATCAATTTTCCCAAACTTGTCACTGACTTCTTCGTAAGCGTTCTTGATATTATTCAAATCGGACACATCACTTACAATACCTATGGCACCATTTCCGATGGTTTGAGCCGCCGTTTCAAGAGATGCCTGATTACGGCCGGTAATGGCTACTTTGGCACCTTGTTCCGCAAATAAAATCGCAGTTGATAACCCTATCCCACTATTTCCGCCTGTAATTACAGCTACTTTGTTTTCTAACTTTTTCATTTTGATCTTTGATTTATTAAATTTTTAACGAGTCAAAGGTCCGGTTAACAGGCAGGTATTAATATGAATAAATACAAGAAATTCAGGTGAAGTATTTCAACTTTTTACTGTGTTGAAGTGCCAATAAATTTGTCATTTGATCAGAAAATTCATAAGGCCCCCGCTATTCTGCGAAGGCCTTGTGTCTTGTTTTCTAAATCAAAATTTATAAACTTCTGTATCCTCCGTCTATCACTAGCTCCGCACCAAGCATATATCCGGAATCATCGGATGCCAGGTACAGATAAGTTTCAGCAATTTCCCCGGCACTTGCGAGCCTTTTCAAAGGTGTATGATCGATCAGAGCTTTTTTAGCATTTTCAATCTGTAATTCAGAAGCGCCAGTCCGGCCGAACACAGACGTATCGGTGGGGCCGGGAGAAACAACGTTCACACGGATATTTCTTGGAAGTAATTCCGCTGAAAAACTTCTTGCCAAAGACCGTAATGCCGCTTTCGTAGCAGCAAAAGCAGCCCCGTTGATTTTGGCAGTTTCCGCAACAGTTGATCCGGTCAGTATAATGGAGGCTCCGTCTTTAAGATATGGCAAAGCCCGTTGAACGGAAAAGAATGCACCTTTAAAATTGACATCACTTGTCTGGTCAAACATTTCCTCGGTATAGCTGGCGAGCGGTGCGGTGATATATACGCCTGCATTCACTACCAGCACATCTATTTTACCGTCAAATTTTTTTGTTATATCCTCAAAAGTTTGCGTAAGGCAATCCACATTACCGGCATCGCTGACCAATCCCGCTGATCCATGACCAATTTCAATAACTGCGCTGCGAATGGAAACCGGATTTCTGCCCGTAATCACAACTTTGGCACCTTCTTGGGCAAACAGTTTGGCAACGGCAAGCCCTATCCCGCTGTTGCCGCCGGTGATAACGGCTATTTTATCTTCTAGCTTTTTCATTTTAAGTTTTTAATTGGTTTTGACAGTACCAAAGTTCCGCTTAAAATCAAGGCTATAAAATGAAGAATAACAAGAAATTAAGGTGAATTATTTCAACTATTATTAGCCCGCTTATTTCTGATTTTGCTCAACAATTCATGTGAAATGCCCAGATAAGATGCCAGCGCATACTGCGGAATGCGGGCTGCCATGGCCGGGTATTTAAGCAGAAAATTTTCATAACGCTGTGTTGCATTCAGGCTGATATCTGATAGTATACGCCTTTGAAGATTTGCAAAGCCAAACTGCACAAGATTGAGATAAAACTTTGCAAACTGAGGGAGATTTTCCAGTAATTCCTGTTCATCCTCATAAGATATCTGGATCAGGACGCTGTCTTCAAGAGCTTCAACGAACAATGTTGCAGGCTCCCGATAGATATAACTGGCAAAGTCGGCAATCCACCAGTCGTCAATGCCGATGGCCACTGTATGATCCTGCCCTTTATCATCAATCAGATAGGAACGCATCGCACCTTTGGCAATATACGTTCTGTGGTTACAAACAAAATCCGGTTGAACGATGTATTGCTTTTTTCTGACTTTTTTGACTTTGAGCAGCGAAGTATAATAAGTTTTTTCGTCCTCAGTCAAAGTAATATAACGGGCAACATTTTTTAATATCGGCAGGAATTCTTCCATGGCGGGGTGTGGCTTGATTTAAAAGTGTTCCCTTATTTGGTTGGGGAAATGGTATTGTAGTCTATCATATTTGTGAATGTCGGGGTTAAGAATTATGACTAAAAATTTAACCCCGGAAATGAGTTAACCAAATCTAATAATTTTGTCGGATTAATCATATCCGGCAACCACAGTAACCGCATGCCCCATATTTAATAAAATTCCGGAAAGTATTCCGGAAACATTTCCTGTCCCTCCGATTATTACGAATTTACTCATGATGGTAATTTGTTATTAACTTTAATTTTAAAAATCAGATTGATCAAATTGATACAGAAGTTACTCTGTTTATAAATTTAATGGTCAAAATTCCGACAATCCTGAGGGTTTAAAAATGAAATTAATCAAGAAATAAGGGTGAACTATTTCAACTTTATTCTGCCTGGCAGCCATCCAAATCTAAAATTTTGCAGGGTAAATTAAGATACTGTGATTGGGACGTAATCTGTAAAAAAAAAGCTGCGGAATTGTTCAGGTGATAATATATCCTGAACAATTCCGCAGCTTTTAAAAATGTTATGCGATTTGCGCTATGGCATCTCAGACATCAATTTTATTTGTTTTGATCTCGTTTCTACGCGTGATCGAATAAATATCTGTTCGTCTGTCTTTTAAATTCCGAACACTACCAAACTGATTTAATTCCCGTAACATATCAATATCAACGTCAGCAATTAAAATCATTTCGGTATTTGGCGTTGCTTCCGCTTTTATTCCGTTGGTTGGAAACGAAAAATCACAAGGAGTAAAAACCATGGATTGTGCGTATTGAATATCCATGTTATGAACCTTTGGCAAATTGCCGACACTACCCGCGATAGCAACATAACACTCATTTTCAATAGCTCTCGCCTGCGCACAGTTTCTTACTCTTGAATAACCATTTTGAGTATCGGTAAGGAAAGGCACAAATAAAATATTCATTCCTTCATCTGCCAAAATGCGGCTCAATTCCGGGAACTCAACGTCATAACAAATAAGGATACCTATTTTCCCGCAATCCGTATTGAAAGTTTTCAAGGCATTTCCGCCCTGCATACCCCAAACTTTTGCTTCATCCGGCGTTACATGCAGCTTTTCAAACCGCTCAATACCGCCGTCCCTTTTGCATAAATACCCTACATTATATAGACTGTTATCAACCACCTCCGGCATACTTCCTGTAATAATGTTGATATTATAGGAAATGGCAAGCTCGGAAAAGCGGGCAACAATTTTCTCGGTATATTCTGCTAATTTTCTAATGGCATCCGCTTCTGCAAGATGGTTATAATCCGACATCAAAGGCGCATTGAAAAATTCAGGAAACAGCGCAAAGTCACATCTGTAACCCGATACTGCATCCACAAAATATTCAACCTGCTGCATCAGTTCATCAAAGTCATTATACAACCGCATCTGCCATTGTATCAATCCCAACCGGATAATTGACTTTGTAAAGGCTGCCTGATCGGAGCTTTTCTCGTAATAAACATTATCCCATTCAAGCAATACGGCATATTCATTCGAATCTTTGTCACCTTCGAGATACCCCTGCAAAATTCTGGCCGGGTGGAAATCGTTAGATAATTGAAAATTCAGAACAGGGTCATGTATGTCCTTATTACGTACTTTCTCGATATATTCCTTAGGCGAGATTGTATCGGAATACTGATGATAGTTAGGGATCCGGCCACCAAAAATAATTCCTTTCAGATTTAATTTCTCACAAAGCTCCTTTCTGTAATCATACAAACGCCTTCCCAGTCGCAGACCCCGATATTTAGGACTGATAAATACATCAATCCCGTATAAAACATCACCTTTTTTGGTATGGGTATTAAAACTGTAATTTCCGGTTATCTGACGGTACGTATGTTTTGTATCAACTTTTTCGTAGTCAACAATAATTGATAATGCGCACCCGGCCAGTTCATTATCTACCCTTATCCCTACCTGTCCTTCATGAAAAATAGTTGTCAGTGTTCTGATGTGATGTTCTTTCCAATAAGCATCCGGCATACTGGAATAGGTCTCAATCATCATTTCCTTAATCTCCTCGTAATCTTCCGGTTTTAAAAAAACCAGCTCAATATTTTCAATTGACTTTGTGTCTTTGTTTGGTTCCATATTCATTCACTCCGTTTTACCTGCTCTGACAGGGAATTCCGCAGATTGTTTTTTTGCTTTTTGTAGCGGGTTATTTAAAATAATTTATTTGCTGATTGTTTGCATGACAATTGGTCATTGCCGCTTTCCCTGGTTCTTCAAAACCATAGGTTAGGTTAAAATTGCGCATAATAAAGAGAAGTAGCAAAGAATCAGCAGGGAAGTTTTCGTAAAAATGAAGGAGCGCCAGGGAATAAAACTATTGCAGACAACCCGACGGGTTTTATATTGGCCGTAATCAAATTAAGAATATTGACTGAAAAAACTGGCACTAACTTAGATCATTGCTTCTAAATTTCGCATTGGCATTTTCCTGTTAAAAATACAAATCCGGTTTTCAAATGAAATGTAAAGCGAAGCGGTAAAAATCTCAAACTAATATAACACCTCGAATTCCGGCATGTCAAAAACAAGTATATAATAACCGCACGGGCGAACAGTGGCCTGATAATTGTATAAAACCGGCGATTATCAAAGCAACCATAGAATGAATAAGAACGGGGAAATTATAGTAATAGAAGACGATGATGACGATCAGTTTCTGTTAGAGGAAGTTTTCAAGGAATTAAATTTCCCTAATAAGGTGGTCTATTTTCCGGATGGGCTTGAAGCCCTTGACTATCTGCATAAACCGGACGTGTCACCGTTTCTTATTCTTTCTGATATTAATTTGCCTAAACTGAATGGTTTTGAGTTAAGAAACAAGCTTCATACCGATGCACAATTAAAGCTGAAATGCACTCCCTACTTATTTTTTTCAACTGCTATTGATCAACAAATGGTTATTGATGCTTACAGCACATCTGCACAAGGCTTCTTCGTTAAGAAAAACTCATTTGAAGAATTGCGGGATATTGTTAGTGTTATTGTGCGATATTGGAAAAATTGTGCAGCACCCAACAATTTTAGAGTCTGATTGTCAAATGCGCGGCATATGAGAAATATTCTTATCAAAAACCCCATTATGAAAACAGTTACCAGTAAAAAAAAGCTTCAATGGGTGATTCGAATACTTGCAGCTGCACCACTCCTATCCGGGCTTATTGGTCTGGCGGGAATATACAATCCGCTTTTTAATCAAAGCTTACCAGAAAACCTGATTTTAGATAGTAATCTCCGCTTTTTGAATGCCATGTCCATCGCTGTCGCCTTGTCATTTTACTACATAACGCCAGTCATTGAAAAAGAAACAACCGGATGCAGAATAATTTGTAGTACCATTTTTTTGGGTGGACTTGGCAGGCTGATATCTATTTTTGATTTGGGATTACCGCCTGTTCCTTTTATTGTTTTTTTGGTTGTAGAACTGACTTCGCCGATCATCATTGTTTTTTGGCAAAAAAAATTAGCCTCAGAATATCAGAATGCGCATTTACAAGATGCAATTTAATGCCTTTTTAAAACCTTCATGTGCGCACCAAACATTAATCATTACAGTAAATACACCATAATAAAAGCTTCTATTAAACTTGGAGATATCATTAAAACAGTAAAAATTAAACAACAACATGACGACCAGATTTAAACTTTCCGGAACACTTGCCGCCCTTTTGTTCATGATCATGTCCTTCGCCCAGGCATCCGGTTTTGCGGAAAAACGAGAACTTTATCAGTTAAAAATTTATCATTTGAAAGATAATTCCCAGCGCGAACGTCTGGAAACCTACTTAAAACAGGCCTACCTGCCAGCACTTCATCGTGCAGGCATTGGAAAAATAGGCGTTTTTAAAGCTGGCGCTGATGCAGATTCACTTATTTATGTTCTGATTCCGTTTAAGTCAGAAAAACAGTTTTTATCATTATCAGAAAAAATAGCGGGAGACAAAGGCTATTTGGCTGCTGCTGATGATTATCTCAATACCAGTTTTGACAACCCGGTTTTCAAAAATTTCGAATCCATTCTGATGGAGTCGATTGCAGGGATGCCAGTGCTTCAGGTACCGGCGCTCAAATCACAGGCGGCTGATAAGATCTATGAATTAAGAAGATATGAAGCAGCCAGTGAAAAACTGCATGATAATAAAATAAGCCAGTTCAATAATGGGGAACTTGATATTTTTAAACGTCTTAATTTTAATACCGTATTCTGCGGAAAAGTTTTGGCAGGCAGTAAATTGCCCAGTCTGGTCTACATGACATCTTTTGAAAATAAGGCAGAACGTGATGCGCACTGGAAAGCTTTCAGTGCTGATCCCGAATGGATAAAATTAAATGCCCGTGCTGAGTATGCGCATAACTTTTTAAGAGCAGATATTTATTTGCTTCATCCGGTAACTTATTCCGAGATATAATATAGAAGGCTGATATACAATAGTATTGCATAAAAACGAGCTCTGAAAAATTCAGGGTTCGTTTTTTTATAAACCGGAATTTACATAAATATTAGAAATCAACTTTCTTTATTCCATCCACAACCGGTTACGTGATAATTTAGAATCCATTGGCACGGCTTTGTTAGAACAATACCCGTATGCTTACCTAAGAGAGATTTGATTGGGAGGAACGGAAAAATTCTTACCTGAAACAAAAACATTTTTTTCTACAATTACAAATTCAAATTACCGCATTTCAAACCAGGTTTTTACACCTGCACTTCTGCGGAGTACCTTATCCCACTTTCACAATTACTTACCATCACAACTACTCAAATGGAAAATTTAGAAAAAGAAATATTTATTGTAGAGGACTCGGCAGATTTTCGTCAGATCGTACGAACTATATTTGCCCAGTACCTGCCCAAGTATCACATCAGGTCATTTATGGGCGTTCAGGAATTATTTAAGTATATGATTTTACAATCCGATGAAAATTTTAAAGGACGACGTCCCGTTTTAATAATCCTTGATTTAAAAATACCCCCTTTCGGCGGACTCGAAATTCTGAAAATGCTTCGTCAAACTCCATCTAACGCAGTTACTGTGTGGGAAACCATTCCTGTTATCATGCTCAGCAGCATCGCCAGACAAGAAGATATCAATGAATGTTATAAAGCCGGAGCAGCTTCATATTTCATCAAGCCTGTTGAAGTTGAAGACTTAAAACAAATGCTGATTAAAATCTGCAACTACTGGGTGGATGATAACAAACTGGCAAGCGTGACGGGATCCAAAAGTCTTTCGAATTCTAATCAATAAGTGGCTGCGACAGTTCACGCCTGGTGAAATCTTCCTTGTTCAGTTTTAGAAGTTACGTTGATATTGTTGGTGGTATTGCTGTAAAGCACCACCTGTTTATCTTCCAGAAACCGACGCTTTTTTTCCTCTACTACAAATTGAATCTTTTCTCCGAATGGCTGCCGATCCGAAGTATAACCACGGCGATCATTGTAGGTATTCTGATCAGATGGCAGGTGGCCGTATGAGTTGTTGTAATCTGCGATAAATTTAGTCAGTCCATAAAACATGCACTGCCACCATTTTAAATCTTCTTCCCGGCTACCGCATCCGGACATCTGGGTTCCTACGTATACATGTTTAGGAACATGAACCCGGTATTGATACAGCTGACCGGTTTCCATATGCAGCATTTTAAAGCTTCCTGAGAATCCGGCAGGCATGCCGTCCAGTACAACTTTTGGTGAAAATACCAGCGTTTTTATTTCAGAAATGATCATGGTCGTCTTACTCGTTTATGATTAGTAATACCTTTTTCCCTATCATTGGTCTGTTTGTCAAATCAATGTATTTCTGCATAATATCTATGCCAAAATTTGCAATGCGCCTGTGTTATTTCAATTACTTTTTAATACTGCCCCAAATAGTGTGTGACTATTTGGGGCAGTATTAAAAAAACAGATGCTTTTTTGCACGTTTTAATTGTTATTGAATTGAATCCTGCATCATTTGTGCCATTTCCAGGTGATGTTGAAGCGTAGGAAGCTTACCGGATGCCCAAGTTTTCATTTCAGTATCATCGCCACCAGTAGACTCTGTCTGAAACAGATTGATTGTTTCCTGATGAGAGGTAACCATCATTTTAATATACATCTGATTGAATGCCTGGCCACTTGCAGCAGTAAGACTATCGATCTTTTGTTGTTTAGCGGTAGTCAGCGTGGTTGGTATAGTAACCTGACGTTCATCCGCAAGTGCTTTCAACTCGTTATTGGCCGTTGTATGATCCGTAACCATCATCTGACCGAAAGAGCGCACACTCATAGAATCGGTCATGACCATATTGTACATCGAGTCACCTTTTGTTACGGCCATCTGGCCAGCCATCACTTCAAACATACCGCCGTCGGCAGCATTTAATATAAAGTTTCTGTCTTTATCAGTTACAGCATTTGTCACATCATCCTGATTATCATCATCGTCGTCCTTACAGGCACCCGCAATAAAAACCATCACAGAAAGCCAGATCATTAAATTTAACTTTTTCATAATTTTAACATTTAGTTTGTTGATAATTAAAGTTTGTATTATTTTCTTCTCACCAGCACAACCACCAGACTCGCCAGTGCAATGCCAACTAAGGCTTTTTTAACCAGGCCTGCGGGATTATGCTTTAATTCGGCCCGCCCGCCCAGTTCTGAAAATAGGTCAGGAACATAACCGGATTTAAAATCGTCGGCAATTCCCTCAAACATCTGAACACGATCTGCAAAAAGCAGTGCAAGCCAGTGCATAGCATGCGACTCACTATATCTGAAGGCAAACCGGCGGATATTACCGCTTATACCGGATGGCGGGATTGGAGTTCCAAAAACAGCTGTCAACCCAGGACGTTCATTTGAATGAAGTATTTCCACCGTCTCGGGCTGCATGGCAGGCCGCTCCCAAATCATACCTTTGTTATCATTTTCTGTCCGGTGTTTCATCGGATAAGCCGGTACGTCACTTGGATTTTGATCAATACCCCAGCCATTGATGTGAGTATAATCCTTTTGTGTTTTTTTCATGATGATTATATTTTTGGCTTATGGGATCAGGATTGTTTTGATACAATTATCCAGTTTGGCTGAAAAAATATGATAGGCATCAGAAACTTCTTCCAGTGGCACGCGGTGCGTGATAATACCTTTTGGATCAATTCGGCCAGCCCTGACATGCTCTATTAATCTCGGCAGAAGACGTTTGACCGAGGCCTGGTTAGCACGGATTGTAATTCCTTTATTAACCACATTCCCGATTGGGATAATATTTCCGGTTGGCCCATACACCCCGACAATTGACACGATCCCACCCTTTTTCACAGCATTGATTGCCCAGTGCAAGGCAGTGGCAGAGCCAGCCTGCAACATCAGTTTTCTTCCTGTAATCGTCTGGAAGGCACTTCCTGCGGCTTCGCAACCGACTGCATCAATACAGACATCTGCACCAAGCCAGTCTGTTGATTTTTTAATGAAAAGTACGGGATCTTCAAGCGAACGGAAGTTATAGGCTTCGCACTGTGCATATTGTTTTACAAATTCAAGGCGGTATTCGATGTGATCAATCACAATGACACGTCCGGCACCAAAAAGCCAGGCACATTTGGCAGCCATTATTCCGATTGGCCCTGCGCCAAATACCACAACCGTATCACCCGGTTTAATTCCGGCCATTTCTGCCGCCTGATAGCCGGTGGGGACAACATCAGTCAAAAGCACCGCATCATCATGGTCAATATCATCCGGAATAATCATTGGCCCGACATCCGCATAGGGAACACGCACATACTCAGCTTGTCCTCCGGCAAATCCACCCGCTGTATGGGAATAACCAAAAATACCGCCTACGGCCGTTGCTTCGGGATTAGACTCGTGGCAGTTCCCATAAAGCTCCTGCTCACAGAACACACACTTGCCGCAGGAAATATTAAATGGAACCAGGACATTGTCGCCCACTTTCAGATTCCTTACATCTGATCCGATTTCTTCAACAACGCCTACAAACTCGTGTCCAAAAGTTGTCCCAATTCTTGTATCAGGTACTAATCCATGGTAAAGGTGAAGATCAGAACCGCAGATACAGGACCGGGTCACCCGCACAATTGCATCGCCGGAATGTTCGATCTGTGGTATTGGTTTCGTACGATCTGCACGAATTCGGTATGGCCCCCGATAATTCATTGCTAGCATATTTCTCCGTTTTAGTTTGTGATGAAAAAAAAATTTGACGGCGAGAGTAGATAAATATCATGCCCAAACATTTTTCATTTTTAACCAAAATAAATTTCCCGGGTAACAAAGAATAGTATAAGGCTTATCTCGCTGTGGAAATTCCCTGGATCAATGGCACGTGTTTTACCAACTTCACAATCAACTGAATCAATGCCAAATCTTTAAAATTGATTATAATGAAACCAGCCGCCAAAGTCGTGTTATCATCCGTAGCGGCAACATCTGCCATGACGTTTTTCAGCTATATGGTGTCTGATCAAAAGAATAAAAATTTCAGAGAACCTGAACTGCTTGCTGATTTCTTTGAAAGTGTGGATGTAAAAGAAAAAATTTCCCTGCCATCTGGCTGGGTTACGCATTATCTTATAGGAGCAGGTTTCGCAGCCGGCTACAAACTCTTCCTGAAGTTTGAAAATAAAAAAGCAACTTTTCGAAACGGACTTTTTTATGGGGCAATTGCCGGACTAACCGGGATTCTTTCATGGCAAATGTTATTTCAAAATCAGCACGGTATTCATAAGACAAACAAAAAAGGTTTTTATGCCCAGCTGATCATAGCGCACATAATTTTCGGATTGACATTGGCGGCAATCGAAAAGCCAGACCTGGAAAACAATGTTGATTAATTAACTTTTTAAAATCAGGCATAGTCAGTTCAGACTGGCTATAACAGTATTATAACTGAAATGTATTTACCCTTTTATAATCCAAGTTTTTCTATTAAATATTAAACAATTTTAATATTTATTTTGAATTCCCCAACATGGGCAGGCATGGTTTTACTTATCACCCGCCGCAAATACGTCAAATCCTAATTTTTTTCAAGAATCAACATTTATTTTATGGGCCGGGAAATATTCGTTGTAGATGACAATATTGATTACCAGTTTATTTTCTTCAAAGTACTAAAAGGACTTGAAAAGTCGTATCCGGTGAAGTTCTTTGAAAGTGCAAAAGCATGTCATCAGCATATAGAGACATTACATTTCACAAAAGCGTCACCAATGCCAGGCCTGGTTGTACTGGATCTCAATATGCCGGGAATTAATGGATTACAGCTGCTTAAAATGCTTAAAAATCCGAAAAATAATAATGTAATGATCAAACACGACATTCCTGTTGTGATCATGAGCAATGATTTTTCAGATTATCAGGTGCAGCAGTGCTATCTGGCCGGGGCAAACGCAGTCATTCTAAAACCTTTTGAATTCCAGATTTTACGGGGTACAGTTCAATCTATCTGCGAATTCTGGCTCGACTGAAATGAAGGGCAAAATCCATAAATCTTTATTTGTAACCTTACGATAAGGTACTGCCCCAGACCTTAAAAGAATACGAAAATCTTAATTTGTTGCTCCCTGCAATTTATCAGGAAACAATCCTTTGGCCATTTCCAGATGATGTTTTAATGCCGGAATTTTTGAATCTGCCCATTTTTTAAAATCTGCATCCTTTCCACTGGTTGATTCTGTTTGGAAAAGCCCAATTGTTTCTTCATGAGAAGCAATCATCATATTCATATAAAGCATATCAAAACTCTCTCCGGTCATTGCAGACAGGCTATCAAGCAGCTGTTGCTTTCCAGCACTCAGAGATGCAGGAATGCTGATCTTTTTTTTCTTAGCCAGTGCTTTAAGTTCATTGTTGACCTTCGTGTGATCATTGATCATCATTTTGCCATAATCTTTAAATTTTGGCATTGCTGCACGTTTGACAGCCAGCTCGCCGAGTTTGACTTCAAGCATTCCACCATCCGCGGCAGAAAGTACAAAAGCCTTATCCATAGAATCACTAATGAACCTGTCCGAAAAAGCCAGTATAGCTGCAAGCAGTACACATGTTGTTAAAAGAAGAATCGATCTCATTGACATCTTTAATTTAAGTGAAAAAGTTAATTGAAGAATTTATTGGAAAGCGTATTGTTGACACGACGCCATAACTGAATTCCTGGTTATAGCGTGGAAGTATTCTTCCGGAACGTGGTATAAAAAATTCGCTGGGGCATAGTAAAAACCGTGCCAAATTATAATATCCCGATGGCATCAAGAATTCAAAAATCCGGGTTATTTCACAGGAAATTACATTGATCAGATTCTATAATAATCATGAATTTTTTGAAACCGCCGCATTATTCAAAAATCCCGTAAATAAAATGTTTTAAAAAAATATCCGCTCCAACCTTGCTGTTTCCCCACCTTGTAGAAATTAATTACCGAAGTAGCCATACGATCTATGGCACAGGTTTTTACAAGGGCCGGGATTCTCAACCAAACCAATAAGCCTATGTTTTATCACGTCAAAGAATTACAGTTTAACGCAAGAGTATCTAAGCCAGACCCGAAATTTGCAAGATTGCTATTGGAGCAGTTTGGCGGTAGTAATGGCGAGCTTAAAGCTGCGATGCAGTATTTTGTGCAGGCTTTCAGTGTCAAAAATCCGTATCCGGACAAGTATGATCTGCTGATGGATATTGCGACAGAGGAATTTAGTCACCTTGAAATTGTTGGGGCTACCATCCAGATGTTATTAAGCGGAGTAAATGGCGAGTTGAAGAATGCTTCTGATGAATCCGAAATCATGAAACTGCTGGACGGAACAGCGGCAAAAGAAGATTTCATCCATGAAGCCATTGTCAACCCTCATTTTGGCGTTCTTACAGGAGGTGGACCGGCTTTAACGGATAGTAACGGTATTCCCTGGACGGCTGCTTATGTAACGGCGAACGGGGATTTAACCGTGGACCTACGTTCAAATATTGCTTCCGAATCCAGGGCAAAAATCGTCTATGAGTATCTTATGAAATTCACCGACGATCCTTATGTCAAGGAAACGCTTAATTTCCTGATGACAAGAGAAATCGCTCATTATCAAATGTTTGAAGCAGCCCTGGCGACAATCCAGCCTAACTTCCCACCTGGTATTCTTCAGGGTGATCCAAGATATAGTAATCTTTATTACAACATGTCAAGTGGATCTGAGGCCCGCGGACCATGGAATGAAGGCAGCAGTACCCAACTTGGCGAAACCTGGCAATACATTGAAGATCCTTTACAGCAAGTACTGGATTCAGAGGGTCTTACCAATATGACGCCAACAGGAACGGACCGTACCCAAAAAACAATCAAAGAACTTGAAGCCGAGCTGAGCAAACTTCGAAGCGAGGAAATCACAAGTGCTACCGAGGAAATCGATATGCAGTGGAGCACATATGATAAAACAGGCGGTTTGATCAGTGAACTGTAAACAGAACTAAATTGGAATTGATGAACCATCAGGCGGATCGGGTAAAAATTGTTTTTTATACCGATCCGCTCTGTTGCTGGAGTTGGGCGTTTCAAACGCACTGGCAACGTTTTATTGAAGACTTTCAAAACGAGATCACCTATTCATATTGTTTGGGTGGTATGATCGCTGACTGGAAAAAATTTAATGATCCTTTTAATTCTGTAAGCAGACCGGCGCAAATGGGGCCCATCTGGATGGAAGCCCGCCACAAGACGGGTGCTGCTATCAATGAAAATATCTGGATCGATAACCCGCCGGCTTCATCCTATCCGGGATGTATTGCTGTCAAAACCGCTGCTCTTCAAAGTTTTCAGGCATCAGAAATTTTCCTGAAAGCTGCATGGAAAGCTGTTATGGCAGATTCGCTGGATATATCTAAAAAAGATGTGCTTTTGAAAATCGCTTATAACGTTGGAGTACATCATCCGGAATTCCTGGATTTTGACCAGTTTTCCGACGATTATGATAATGACAAAAGTCGCGATGCATTCCGCTCTGATCTGCGCCAGGTAGCTTATAACAAAATCGGCCGTTTTCCGACGATGACATTTACAAAAGGTGGAAAAGGCATAATCATGACAGGATATCGACCGTATGAAGCACTTGTGGATGCATTTAATCAAATCCAAATGATTTCATCGGAGGTTACATCTTTATAAGAAATCCTGGACTGTTACATATTGAACCAGTAAATGCTGGCTATCAGGGCAGCATTTTACTGGTTTTCTAATCTTATTATTTACCTGTTTCTGAATTTGGTGCATCAACCGGCTTGGATTCGGGCGATCCTTTCTGTCTTAAAAATATCGTGAGCAGCACAATGCTTGCTATCGACAAAAATTCACTTTGCCAGTTTTGAAAGGATTCAAACCAGAAATTGGCTTGAGACAAATAATCAGCTACGCTGTCGTGCGGCTGGCCTGTGAGCAGATTTTGTTCGTTATGATCTACCCAGCTTCCGTAAAAATGTAATCCCCAGCTAATCAAAAACAGAATACCAAATGCAAGAAACAGAGAGTTCTCATAAATTTTCAGAATCAGCCCTCCTTGTCTAACCGGCCACGGGGCGTCAGCACTGGCGACAGGCTCGCGGTCAACCTCTTCCGGCTCATCAAGTGATTTGGATTCAGCAGATCCTTTTTGACGAAGTCCGACAGTCAAAACTACATATAAGGCCATTTGTAAAAATTCACTTTCAAAATTTTCAAAGGTGGCAGAAATAAAATGGCCGCTGCCCAGGTACATAAGCAATCCAATGGCAGCACCACCTTCTTGTTGGGTCTCTGAATTATGCTCATGCCAGCCGGTAAGTGCCTGCCCGACAAGTGCCACTGCGAATAAAGTCAGGGCTACTATGCCCAACCCGTTTTTATAAAAAAATGACTGACGATTTGATAAAGAGCTCATGTTTTTCTTGTGTAATAAATTGGTAAATATTAGCCGGATCGTTTCACAGCCAACGTTGATCTTACTCAGAAGCCTGTTGGCTTAACTCATTCATAATTGTTTTACAGGCCAGATCTGCGGCCAGAAGCACGATCTGCTCCGGTGATCCTTCCAATACTTCTCTTACTGCGATGGATTCTTTTCCTATCAACACATGAATGAATATAGTTCCTACCGGCTTCTTTGGCGTTTCGCTGCCACCAGGAGAAATCAGTCCCGTAACGGCAACCTGGATATCAGACTTGATCAGATTCCTTAGTCGTAAAGCCAGTTCTCTTGTGACTTCTTCTGATTCCGGGGTGAATTCATTGATAAATCCAGGATCCATACCTAAAACATCCACCTTCACCTGAGCGTCGTAACAAACCAGGCCTCCTTTAAGAACGCTGCCCGAATCTTCGGTCAGGGAAAATTCTGATGCAAGCCGCCCTGCTGTTGCACTTTCTGCAAAGGCAATAGACAATCCTTTTTCTTTTAAAATTTTGCTGCACCTGGTTATCAGTTCAGTTGGCATGGCTGTGGCGATAACGTGATATACTGGATTTCTTCATGTTCTGATTTAGTTTGATCATTATGATTTGATGTGCAACTTTGTAATAAAAATGTGCCATGTCAACCATTGCTCTAATGAATGCGTTTGACCAGCCTGAATGCAAATAATTGATTCAGCAAAATCTCAATGTACCAGCATTTCTTCCATACCGGGAGGTATGACTTTTGTAGCCATCGCGATTCAAACCAAAACACTAACAATCATGGCAGATGATAAAACAAAAGTGGGACCGGCAGATAGCAGCCGTATCAATATAAATGAAAATTATGAAGTGGCTTACTGGACTGAAGCACTTGGTGTTTCAAGAGGAAAGCTCAATGAGGCAGTTGAAGCGGTCGGTACATCCGTGAATGCCGTCAGGGAATATCTGGCAAAAAATTGATCTGTTGAATTAATAGCGTTTTTAGGATTTCATAAAACAGCATGGGGTCTGATAATAAACTTATGACAAACTTGCCGACTATTTGTTTACAAACACATGGCATTCATATCAATAAGAAACGGCAGCCGTCACGATTTGCGTCCGGCTGCCGTTTCTGAATTATTAAGTTAGTCAAGAGTTTCTAATAACCCTCATTCTGGTACATTTTAACCGGATCCAGCTTGTTTTCATCAAAAGGTATTGGATAATAACGGTCTTTCAAGGAGAAATTACTAAGCTTTGCGTTTCCAAAATCCTGCTGATTTTTAGACTGCATATAGCTCATCAGTTCCTGGGTTGTGAAAGTTCTGAGCAAATCGAACCAGCGGTGATGCTCGAAGGCAAGCTCTACACGCCTTTCATGCAGGATTGCCAGCTTTAAGGTCGGGTATTTACTGCTGTAAGAAGCATCAAGTTTACTAACTGCATAGGCTGGCATTTTGGCTCTTTCTCTGACCATATCAAGATAAGTGATTGCCTGCGTGTCATTTCCAAGATACATATTTACCTCCGCCAGCATCAAAATCACATCTGCATACCGAATCAATACCCAGTCGTTTCCACCATAGCCATTGACGCCTGCTGTTGTGCTCGCATCTCTGAATTTTGTAATGAACCAGTCCTGCACAGTAACATCACTGGCATATTTAATAGAAAAATCTTTTCTCAGATCTCCCTTTTCATAATCATTGACCAGGTCATGTGTGACGTTGGTACCTGTTCCGGTTGATGGTTTCAGAGAATTAATAGTTTCTCCTTTTGCCTGAGTAGTTGCTGCAATAGTTGAGGAGTAATTCAAATCGCCTTGTTTGTTTACAATCTGAAAGATAAGCTCCGGACAAGTAGACTTTTTGGCTACATCAAAAACATCGGTGTATGGGATTTCCTTTAAGCTGCCAAAGGTTTTCATTGCATAGGCTGCTTCAAGATATGTTTTTGCACTGGCCAGATTAGCTGCCTTTCCTGACTGATCCAGCGTCGTTGCCATAGTCAGATATACCTGTCCCAACAGCGCGTTCCCCGCAGCTTTTGAGACCCTGCCAACATTTGCACCAGTCTGTAAATTAGCAAGAGGTGATGCGATTACATCTTTCAAATCCGATACAATCTGGTTGTAAACCTCTTCTTTTTTGACCCGGGCGGTAAACATTGTTATTTCCTCGGTGGTTTTCAACTGCTTGGTTACCAAAGGCACATCCCCCCATTTACGGACCAGTTGAAAATAAATGTAGGCTCTTAGAAATTTAGCTTCTGCTGTCAGTTTCGCTTTATTTTCGGCATCTGAGAACGTTATGTTGTCAATATTGGAAAGTACAATATTGCTTCGCGTGATTGTTTGATAGAGCGCATTCCAATGATTTTTCAGCCAGGTATTACTTGGCAGCAACGAAAAGTTATTAAATTGAAAAGGCTCTCCTGAATTGGATTGATTGTCATTGGTCCCGGTATCATCAGAGCGTTCGTCGGTATACAGACCACTGTTCTCCCCTACCGCATCTGAGCTCCTTAAAGACTGATAAATGCCGTTTACAGCAAGCTGTATATCGTTTTCTGTTTTAAAATAATCGTCCACTGTGACAGCATTCGGGTCGGACTGCTCCAAAAGGTCGTTACAAGAACTGGCTCCGATCACCAGCATCAGGCTGAACACGGATAAATATATATTTTTCATTTTCATTTCTTCTATTTTAAAAAACAAGTTTAACACCTAAATTATAACCTCTTGCAAGCGGATATACCCCGTAATCAACACCAGGTGTCAGATTTGATCCGTTGTTATAATCTACTTCGGGATTGTAACCTTTATATTTGGACAATGTAAAAGCGTTATTAACACTGGCATAGATCCTTGCATTACTAATTCCCAGCTTGCCGTTTAACAGGTTAGGAATCGTATAACCAATTGTAATATCGGTGCAGCGGAAATAAGTACCATCCTGAATGTAAAATGTAGACAACCGGGTGCTGTTACTTTGCGAGGCACCGCGTGTGGCCCTGTACACAGATCCATTTCCGGGACTAGATTCAGAACGGTACCGCTGATTAACTTCTGTATATTGATTCCCAGATCCTTCAAGGTTAAATAGGTAATAATCCTGACCATCCAGTACCTGATTTTTGTAAGACCCATTAAAAGAAGTGCTGAAATCAATGTTTTTGTAACTACCGTTTAATCCCAGTCCATATGTAAACTTCGGATATGGATTACCAATCACAGTTTTGTCAGCATCGTTCACCACACCATCTTTATTGACATCTTCAAAGTAAAGGTCACCAAGTCTTAGTTTTTGACTGGTGGCTGTTGACGGAGCGACTTCACCTATATTTTCAGGTGTGACAATGCCAAGTACTTTAAACCCGTAAAACATTCCGACCGAGGAACCCTGCTGGGTAATATGCGTTTTATAGGATCTTTCTGCTCCGTTGGTAATAATCGTCCCGGCGCCGCCCATGTTCAGTACCTTGTTTCGGTTAAGCGAAATATTTCCCGTCAGGTTTAATTTGAAATCACGTGCAGAAACAAGCCGGCAATCAGCCTGGAAGTCAAATCCTTTATTTTGTATTTTCGAATCTTTGAGATTGGTAAGGATCGATGAGTTTCCGGCAATCGCTGAACCCGAAATAGCTGAAATAGACTGGTTAAACAAAAGATTATAAGAATTACTAAGATAAACATTGGCCATAAGCCCAAGCCGTCCCTTTAAAAGTGTAATGTCGGTACCTACGTTAAACTGTGAGGTAGATTCCCATCCCAGATTCGGATCTTTGACACCACCAGCCCAAAGCGCAGATGCAATGGTATTGTTTCCAAAAACCACACCACCCGGGGAAGCCATTACTTGCTGGGAGTTGTAATTACCAATGTTGTTATTACCGCTTAAACCCCAGCTCGCACGTAATTTAACTGTTGATTCTGCCCCCAGAAAACTGTGGTAAAAAGATTCATCCGAAATATTCCATCCAGCTGATACGGAAGGAAAATAACCAAAGCGGTTCAACGCCCCGAAACGCGACGACCCGTCTGTACGGAAAGTTGCGGTTAGAAAATAGCGGTTATCATAATTATAATTTGCTCGTCCCAGATATGAAAGCAGTGAGTAAACATATTTTTCAGCCTTGTCAAGCGAGAAAAACGCTGCGTCAGCTCCTTTGGCAGAGATTTCCTGAATCCGGTCGTTTGTGAAACCCTGGGCAGAAACTTTAATCAGGTCACTGCTTGTTTTCTGAATCGTGTAACCTGCCAAAGCATCTGCGTGGTGTTTGCCCCACTGTTTGTTATAATTCAGGGTAAACTCTGCAAGCTGATCAATTTGGGTAATGGTCTGTGCAGTAGCTTTCGCTGCTGTCTGTGCCTGAACCGAATATGGTGCAAAGTTTCCCGAGCTCAGACTGGTCGGCAAATAATAGTTGTATTTTTCATTATAGGTCAGCATACCCAGATTGACCTTGAAGGATAAATCCTTAATGATCTGATAAGTTGCGTTTACGTTGTAGCTGCTTCTGAGCCCCTTCCGGTTAATGTTTGTTTCTGTTGCCTGTGCTACCGGGTTTTCCGGATTCTGGATTCCGAAGTTTCCGGCAGATAACGCGCCCATACCAAATTTTGCAATGCTGCCGTCTGCATTGTGCGATGGCAGAAAAGGAGCATAAAGAAGCGCAGCCATTACCGGACTGTGATCATAGCGTCCTTCCTGGATCTCCTGGTTTTCGTTTTGCGTAAAAGAGAAATTTCCGCCTACTGTAATTTTATCATTGACCTTGCCATCAATGTTTGCCCTAAGGTTGATTCGCTTTTGTCCGGTACCGACGATTAAACCATCCTGATTTTGATAACCGCCGCTCAAATAATAATGAAGATCTTGTTTACCTCCGGAAAATGAAACATTATGTCTTTGGAAAACGCCGTTTCTGTAAAGCTCATCCTGCCAGTCTGTGTCCACAGCAGGTGTGATCATTTGCTGGGTAGCGAAGTTATAAATGGATTCCGGGATCGTGATACTTCCACCGTTTCCAACTCTTTTGGTTCTTGTTGCGTTATCGTCCGATTTCATGGCGTCAGACCATACTGCTCCGGAATTTTCTACAAAATCGCGGTAAGAATTATTTCTTCCGTCAATTACAAGCTGTGCAAATTCTGAGGAGTTCATCAGCTTCACTTTTTTGCTAACCTGATTGAACCCGGTCTGAACATCATATTCCAGTTTACCTTTTCCGTCTTTACCCCGCTTGGTAGTAATCAGAACGACCCCACCCGATGCTCTGGAACCATAAATGGCTGCGGAAGCTGCATCCTTCAAAATGTCGATCGACTCAATATCATTTGGATTGATGAATACATCATTTCCTGCCGGATATCCATCAATCACATACAAAGGATCTGAGTTTGCATTGATCGAGCCTATACCCCTCACACGGATTTTTGTGCTTGTGTATGGCGCTCCGCTCACCTGAGATACCTGCACACCGGCAAGCTTACCAACCAGTGCCTGCCCGATTGTAGGAGCAGCCAAATTCAGTTCTTTTGATTTGACGCTTGAAACTGAGCCGGTAAGATCACTTTTCCGCATGGTCTGATAGCCAACGGCGACAAACTCGTTAAGCATCAAAGCATCCTCTTTCAACGAAATACGGACAGGCTGAACACTGGAAACAACCACTTCCTGGGCAATAAATCCAAGGAATGAAAACACGAGCGTCGAACCCGTAGAAGTTTCAAGTGAGAAATTGCCTTCTGCATCTGTGGAAGCACCTTTGTTGCTGCCTTTTTCAAGTATGTTAACACCGGGCAGCGGCACTCCTCCTTCATCCGTAACCTTTCCACTGACAGTGATTTTCTCTATAATGCCTCCGTGTTTTACAGGGCTGCCAATTGGCTTAAATACCAAATCCAAAGCATTGGATTTTTTAGGCGTAAAAACCAAAATGCCTGCAAGAAACACAGGAATAATAGGTATAAAAATTCTATTCATAATAGTTAATAAAATTGGACAAAATAAATAATTGACAGTTGAGTGAAATACATAAAACCCCTTTACAACAGTATTATCAGAAGCCCAAAGGTATCTGTTGCTTGTTAAGCCACGGAAACCTGAATATTATGAAATATAATTATTTAAATAATACACTTAATAAGATACTACTATAACTCCCTAAAATTCAATTAGGGTTTTATAGTTGAAAAAAGTCGGGTAATAGCCGGTTCATCTTACATTAAGTAGCGACAGAATTCCGGAATGTGCAGCTCATTGAAACAACTTCACATTTAAGTTTGCTTCCTAACCGGCAAGTCAAAGAAAATTGGACATGCAGATTCAATATGTATTTTATTGATCTGTGTGCACCAGACCTTCCATTCATTGTTAAGTAATTGTAATCATTGCATTTAACCTGTTTCAAATTTGAACAGCGGTATATCTTTATGGCTTGGATTAAATCTAAGCACTTCATCATGAAGAAGATCAAAGTCGCGTTTTTTGCCGAAATCCTGATAGAAGATTTCGATGGTGCTTCGCGCACCATGTTTCAGATCATCAAGCGCATACCAAGGGAGGAGTTCGAATTTCTATTTATCTGCGGGATCGGGCCAGCGAAAATTTTCGATTTTGACTGTGTCACTGTGCCAAGTGTTTCGCTGCCTTTCAATAAGAACTACACCATGGCACTGCCCTATTTAGCGGAAACTGAACTAAAAAGAAAGCTTGACAACTTTTGCCCGGACATTGTTCATATTGCAACACCAGCATTTCTGGGGCATTTTGGCCTGCAATATGCAAAAAATCAAAATCTGCCGGTGCTCACTATTTACCATACACATTTCATCGCCTATCTGGATTACTATTTAAGCAAGGCACCCTTTCTGATTGATATTGCAAAAGCAAAATTATGTCTGGCTCAAAAGAGCTTCTATAACCAGTGCGATGTGATTTATGTCCCATCAGAAAGCATTGAAGAAGAAATGTACCAAATGGGGATCGAACCGGCAAGAATGAAGATTTGGAAACGTGGGATTGATACATCACTTTTCTCTCCTGACAAAAAAACTACCGGTTTTGCAAGATCCTTAACACAGAATGATCATCCCATAATCCTTTTTGCAAGCAGGCTAGTCTGGGAAAAAAATCTTGAAACGCTGATCAGGATTTATGACTATTGTCAGGAAAATGAAATTCCTTATAACTTTATTATTGCCGGTGACGGAACCGCAAAAATAGATTGTCAGAGGCGCATGCAAAACGCCATTTTCACAGGCACGCTTGACCACTTGCAGCTTTCGCAACTTTATGCGTCTTCGGATATTTTTCTTTTTACATCAATCTCGGAAACTTACGGCAATGTCGTATTAGAAGCGATGGCTTCGGGTTTACCCTGTGTTATAGCCGATGGAGGCGGATCCGCTGACCTGGTTACCCAGGGAGTCAACGGATTTAAGTGCCATCCTGAAAATGAAGGCGATTATGTTGAGAAAATGCAGATTTTAATAAACGATCCCATGCTAAGGCAGCAGTTTTCAAAAAGAGGAAGGAATTACAGTCTTTGCCTGGACTGGAATAGATTAACCAATCTTTATTTTACTGAAATTCATAATCTTTCCGGGGTACTGAACGTATAGAAATCACTTGAATGAAACCTTTAAAAATCATAACCATATTAATTGTAATCGTTTTTTTTGCTCTTTTTTTAAAGGCTACTGATTTTCAAGTCGTGGCGGTCACAATTAAAAGTTTCGGGTTTCATTTTCTGTATCTTCTGTTGATTACCCTCACGGCCTATCTGCTTGCAACGATTGGCTGGAAATACTGCCTGGGTAAAGAGGTAAAGCAAATCGGAATAATAAATCTATTTGTTATCAGGCATTTGGGCGAGATGTTCAGCATTATAAACCCGGCCAGTGTGATCGGTGGAGAAGCTTTAAAGGTTTATCTTCTTAAAGAAAAAGGCCTTGAAAAAACAACAGTTGTTGCCTCATTATTGATTTCCAGGATACTGATGGCAGCTACACAGCTAGCGTTATTTTTCCTGGCACTTATTCTTGTTTTTCTTCTCGATAATAAACGCATCCCCGGGCTTTTTGAACTGATTACACTTGGCTTTGGAATTGGCCTGTGCATAATTGCAATCGCATTTGGCCTAAGAAATAATTCAGTTTATAAAAAATTGATAGAATACCCGAAAGCTCTGCAGCTTTTCAAATATCTTGATAGGAAGCTTATGATCAGGCCAATAATTTCAGAGTTTAATCTGTTTTTTAAGGCAAACAAAAGGGGTGTATTTCTTTGCATCCTGTTTTTTACTGCCCACTGGATTGTCGGCTCACTGGAAGTATTCTTTATCCTGAAATTTTTTGGAATAAATGCCACTGTACTCCATGTACTTTTTGTAGATATGGGAGTTGTCATTTTTAAAGCGGCCGGTGCTTTTGTCCCGGCTCAGATTGGGGTAGAAGAGTTCGGCAACAAGGTCATGCTTGAACTGATCGGAGTTTCGGACACAGGTATTTGGTTGACTGTTTCAATCCTGAGGCGTTCGCGTCAACTTTTCTGGATACTTTTCGGATTGGTAGTATACCTTTTTTACAACAAAAAAATGACAGCCATTGCTGATGTTTAATCATGGAGATATTGTTTGTAAGTCATAAATTCCCTCCTTCTGTCGGTGGTATGGAAAAGCAGAGTTTCGAATTGATTAAAGGCTTTGAGAAATTTGCAGTAGTACATAGTCTGGTTTATACCGGATCAGGAAGCCGTCTTTTTTTCTTTCTTTCTTTGGAAAAGAAAATTGATAAAATCATAAAAGAATTCCCTTCTATTTCCATAATTCACTTTAATGATGCCTTGATCGCTTCGGTCTGTTTGCTTCACAAACGCTACCGGCACCTGCGCCGGGTGGTCACTGTTCACGGCCTTGATGTGGTTTTCCCCAGCAAAATCTATCAAAAATTTATTTTTCCAGCCCTTAACCGCTATGATCTGATTATTGCCGTAAGTAAGGCCACAGCCGGTGCCTGCATAGAAAGAGGTATCGAACCACAAAAGGTGATTACTATTCCCAACGGTGTAGACCATGCACTTTCCCAAGCTGCCGCTTGCGGACACTTTACAATCAAATTTAAGGAGCAGTATGCTATTGATTTGAGCCAAAAAACTGTGCTCATCGCATTAGGAAGACCGGTGAAACGTAAAGGCTTCAGCTGGTTTTTAGAAAACGTTTTGCCCGGGCTAAATGGTGATTTCATCCTGTTGATGGCAGGTCCATTCCACAGAAAAAGACCGCGGGCCGATATTTTCCGGAGCCTGATACCAGAGAAGATCAGCTCGAAAATTCAGCTGCTTTTGGGTTACCCCTCGGATGAAAATAGATTACGGATCTTACTTGAAAGATCTGAAACGAGAAATAAGGTTTTACATCTGGGCAAGCTTCCGCAGGAGGATCTGGTTCAAATTCTTACATTGTCAGATGCCTTTATAATGCCCAACATCAAAGTCGAAGGCGATATGGAGGGTTTCGGATTGGTATGCCTGGAAGCGTCATTGGCCGGAAATTGGGTATTTGCTTCTGATATTGATGGTATAACCAGTGCAATACATGACGGGCTAAATGGCACTTTACTTAAACCAGAAAACCATGAACAGTGGATTCAGGCACTAAATGTATTTATTAAAGACCCATCAAAATTTGCATCAGCATCGGCCAGTTCCCGGATATTTACCCAGCAAACATTTGGATGGCATAAAATGGTGCAGCAATATGCCGAACAGTTCCACTCGCTGAATTAGTTAAGGTGTACTTTTCGAAAAATATAGCAAGTCAGACATTTATAATATCTTCATTTGAAACCGCTGGATATTTTATTTAACTATTGACAGACTCATGATCAGATAAAAATTTATAGATAGCTTCCTGAGAGCGAATTCCTTTATCTTTTTGAGCAAAGACGTTTTTCATATTTTTATCAAGCGTAACTGCCTGCGCTGTATCCTCCCATTGAAGTGTAATCATTTGCAGCAGCTGCTGTTTTAATCTCTGATCATAAACAGGAAAGATCACTTCGATTCGCTTATAAATATTGCGGTTCATCCAGTCTGCCGAACCCATATATATTTCGGTATCCTCGTTGTTGTTAAAAATAAAAATCCGGCCATGTTCTAAAAAACGGTCAACGATCCGCTTAACCGTAATATTTTCACTTTGCCCGGCCACACCCGGAACCAGGCAGCAAACGCTTCTGATAAGAAGGTTAATTTTCACCCCTGCATTGGAAGCTTCATACAGCCTGTTGATCAGCACTTGCTCTTCCAGATTGTTCAGCTTGATTGTAATTCCGCTGGGTAAACCATTCTTTGCATGAATAATTTCACGGTCGAGCAGCTGTAAAAATCTTTCCTGCAAATTAAACTGAGCTACCAACAAATGCTCAAAAACGATCTTGTCAGTAATTTCCGGTCTTTTCTTTTTGCTTAAAAAACGAAACAGCTTTTTTGCCTCACCAAGCATGGACTGGTGTGATGTGAGAAGGATATGGTCTGTGTAAAAACGCGCAGTACCTTCGTTCAGGTTACCGGTAGCCAGTATTCCCAAAAGTGGATTTACCGGATCTTTTCTTTTTACCAAGGCCAGTTTAGCATGCACTTTAATGGAGTTGACACTATGCACGATTTTCACACCAGCCGTTTTAAGTTTCTTTGACCAACGAATATTATTGGCCTCATCAAACCGGGCTTTCAGTTCTACCAGAACAACAACTTTCTTTCCGTTTTTAGCTGCACTGATCAATGCCAGCGCGATTTTTGAATCATGGGCAACCCGGTACATGGTTGTGTAAATTTCTTCAACAGAAGGATCAATAGCCGCTTCATTAAAAAATCTTAATACGGTGTCATACGTTTGGTACGGAGCATGAACCATCAAATCATTTTTGGCAAGTGTGTCAAATAAAGTCATATCACGGCTGACTCCACGCACCTTCCTGTTTGCCGGCCAGTCCGGATAGCAAAGCATAGCATCTTTTACCGGTAAGGATGCAAGATCCTTTGTATTGTGAAACCTTCCACCTTCCACGACAGAGGCCTGTTTGCAGTCCAGCGCGTCGACCAGAATCTGTAAATGCTGTGCAGATAGTCCCGGCTCATATAAGAATCGTGTAGCAGAACCATACTTTCGCTTGCGGAGCTGCCGCTCTAAAAGCTCGGTCATGTCTTCTCCATAATCCTCAGAAAGATCAAGTTCCGCATCCCGGTTGACTTTAATATTAAAAGATTCAATGTGAGTCGCGTCAGGAAAAAGACTTTTTAGATTTTTTTTGATTACTTCTTCTAAAAATATAATGTGATCGGTATTATCTGATTTAATTGTGATAAAACGATCCAGATGAAAAGTCGGGACGTTTACAATCGCGATCTGTTCTCCTTTTTGCTCAATAGTAAAAAGGACCACCATATAAAGCCTGTCATTAGCGGGAAAAAATGACGCTCCCTTTTCTAACAGAACAGGTTTTAAAAGTCCTGCAACATGGCAGTAAAAATACTCCGTAATCTGATCATCGAGCATTTGTGGAGTTTGATCCTGATAGTAAAAATGTACACCCGACTGTTTCAATTCCGGGATGACTGACTCTATTAAAATCTTTCTGAATTGAATCTGCTGATTGTAAATAATTTTTGCCGCCTTGTCATAAATACTTTTTTTGCCCCGCTGCTGCTTTGCAAGCATAATGGGTATACGGACGCGGTAGAACTCATCCAGATTCGAAGAAAATATGGATAAAAACTTTATTCTTTCCAAAACCGGCACAATCTCCCTGCCAGCTTCAATCAACACTCTTTCATTAAAAGAAAGCCAGCTCAGGTCACGGTCAAAATAAGAGTATTTGGTCATCATGTTGATTAATCAGACATTTTGTAAGGATCATTAATTTCAAAATTTATGGTGCCGTGTCACAGAATCAATTAAAAATGTGCCACCTGAATCTGATCTTTTGGTTTTCCCAAGCTGGGAATAAGTTTACCTGATTCCAGAGTAGGTAAAATTAAAAAGATCAGAATAATGATTTGCTTCGGACAAATACTACATGGAATACGCCTTATCATGTTGACCAAATATAAAGCTGAACGGTTTTATATATACGCAAATTTTACAATGGTTGAAGTACTTTACCCGTACCAAGCAATAATTTAATAGGATCTTAAAACTCTGGTGATTTGCAGGAAATACCGGGGGACTAACTTTATAGATTACAACAACTCACAAAACAGCTGTATGAAAAATAAAAATTCTATTAACCGAAGGGCATTTATTGAAAAATCGGCATTGGGCATTTCCGGGATGATTTTATCATCCGTGCTGGTGGGCTCATGCACCGATCATAACATACCCGACCCGAATGATCCCGGCCAGAAGGGTAGTTTTGACTACGGTGTTGCCAGTTTTGATCCAACAGAAAGTAAAATAATCCTATGGACGAGGGTGACACCCGCTGTAAGCACTGACAAAGTAACGCTTTCTTACAAGCTTGCCACAGATCCTTCTTTCAATTCCATTCTGAAAACTGAAATGGTGGATGCACTTTCGGGTGACGATTTTACCGTGAGCATCGACATCAGCGGGCTTGACTCCAACAAAAAATATTACTATAATTTTACGATCGTTAATACTGCAACGGTTTCAGTGACCGGCGAAACATTGACACTTCCAAAGGCAGGTGAGCGCAGTGAAGTGAAAATGGCAGTATGTTCGTGTTCAAACTACGCAGCTGGTTTGTTCAATGTTTACGGAGCAATGGCAATATCCGACGCTGACGTAATTTTGCACCTTGGTGATTACATCTATGAATATGGTGAAGGGCAGTACGGAACCAATTCCAACACTGCCTCCCTGGGTAGAGCACATGCACCTAAAAATGAAATTCTGAGCCTGGATGATTACCGCACACGTCTTAAACAATATAGAAGTGATCCGCAACTTCAGCTGGCTCATCAGAAAAAACCGTTTATCTGTGTTTGGGACGATCATGAGATCGCCAATGATGCTTACAAAGACGGTGCCCAGAATCACAATGCAGGAGAAGGAAGCTTTGAAACCCGCAAAGCAAACGCAATTAAAGCATATCATGAATACATTGGGGTCCGGACTTTGTCTGATCCGAAAATCTACCGCAGCTTTACTTTTGGAGATATTCTTGACCTTCACATGCTCGATACCCGGGTAATTGGCCGCGATAAACAACTTTCCTACACAGATTACTTTAACAGTAGCGGCGTTCTGGACGCAGCTGCCTTTCAAAAAGACTGGCTGAATACATCCAGAACTATTTTAGGTGCTGAGCAGCTTACATGGCTGGGCAGTGCTCTTCAAGCTGGAAAAGGTAAGTGGCAGGTACTTGGACAACAGGTATTGATGGGAAAAATGTATGTGCCGGCAGAATTACTTATTGGCATCACGCAAATTGTTGGTGAAGCTACGGCATTGGGCTCGGCAACGCCAGCGACTTTTCAAAAGTTTCAGACGCTGCTTTTGGCTTTGACACAGATCAAGGCGCGTTCTCTCGCCAAAGATCCTACATTAACACCCCAGGAAATTGCCAGAATCAGCACAGTATTGCCCTATAACCTGGACGCCTGGGACGGATATCCTGCCGAACGTGAAAAAGTATATGCATTGGCAAAGGGCAAGAAACTTATTGCCTTGTCGGGTGATTCACACAATGGCTGGTATTCTGACCTGACAACAGCAGGCACAGAAAAAATAGGAAAGGAATTTGCTGCTTCCTCTGTAACTTCTCCTGGTTTTGAAGAATATCTGGGGACCGATCCGGTTTCTTTGGCAGGGTTTGAACAGGCGCTGGCACTCCTGGTTGATGATCTGAATTATGTGGACGCTTCCAAACGCGGCTATGTGATGGCAAAATTCACCATAACCCAGGCCATTGCGGAATGGAGATATGTGGCCACGATTTCAACATTGAACACGACAACCACAACAGGACATAGCGAAACAATTAGTTTGTAAACCGGTAGTTTTTTATTTTGGTTAAAAGGTTGCTGCCTGCGCAAGCCGGTCAGCAACCTTTTAACCTTACCTGTTTTTCTTTAACGAGACTCTTCTTTCTGTCCAATAATAACTGTCTCATTTTGAAGTTCTGACTTTGTTTCTTTAAGATTCACCGCTTGTCTCTTCGGAAAAATCATCAGGATCACTCCCGCTTTCAGCCGCTTTTTTTGCAGCCTTCCGCTCTTGTTTTTCAAAGATCATCATCAATCTTTCAGCAAGTTTTCCTCCCGACTTGGCTATTCTGTTTTTTGCTTTGTCTGAAAGCACCATTGAAGATTCCAGCCGGCTTGTTACTGCTTCAACGATTTCGTTTTGCAAAGAATATTTATCGACACTCATGCTGGTATGGCTTTATAAAGTTTGAAGAATCAGATTGCACATCAATTTAAATTTTTAATGTTTACAAACCATATATGAGCAACAAAAAAATAGTGGGTGACCTTAATTCAGTTTTAAATAATACAGTAGTCATTAGATTTTGTGAATAGTGATCTTGTCAGATATATAACGCTGTGCGCATGAAAAAAAACTTTAAAATATTGCTACTTGGTGCAGGTACATTGATGCTGATACTTGTCGCTGCTGCCAGTCTGTTTATTTACAGAATTAAAAATGGCTTTCCGGTAAAATTTGAAACCGATCAGCCTGTGATCAATTTTCCGTCTGCCAAGCCTTCTATACTATTATTTTCTAAAACAACAGGTTACAGGCATTCGGAATCCATCGACGCAGCCAAGCGTGTGTTTCTGAATATGAGCGAGAAAAATGGCTGGTATATCTATGAAACAGAAGAAGGCGGCGTTTTCACCAGCGAACTTTTAAAGCATTTTAAAGTTATAATCATTAATAACGGAACAGGCCGGCTACTGAATGCTGAACAACAAATGGCGGTGAAGCATTTTGTTGAATCGGGTGGCACATTAATGGGAATTCATGGTGCCGGCGATTTCTCCCACGACGACTGGCCCTGGATGAATAAAAATCTTATCGGAGCCAGTTTTTCACATCACCCGCTTCATCCACAGCTTCAGTCGGCGCAGGTAAATGTTGAGAAAGGCATAGATTCTACTTTTACACGTCAGCTACCCGCATCATGGAAGCAAACAGACGAATGGTATATTTACTATTCGAAGCCAAAGGACGCAAAAATTGTTGCATTCATTAATGGCGAAAAGATTCTTCCAAGTGGAAACATATTTTTAATGAACGATAAAGATTTTGGCATGGGTAAATACCACCCTGTTGCCTGGTACCGAAATGTCGGTCAGGGAAAAACATTTTATACTTCAATGGGCCATGATAAAGCAGTTTGGCAGAATAATGACTTTGTTAATTTACTGCAAAATGCCGTTTACTGGTCACTCAAATAATCTGCCGGATTTATCCGTAATTGTCCTAATTATACCATTTTTTGATTGACAATCCCTATCGAGTTCTCTGACCGGTTGCACAGCTTACAAGGTCGCCAGACCAAACCTTTGCTGCAATCATGATATAAATCGAAAAATTTTTCTTCAAAAATATTAATCAAACGGTCATCTGAAAAATCCAAATGTTTTGGTTTAATATGTTAACTTTCCTTAGTTATACAGAACTTCATCATCATGGATCATTTTACAGAATATATTGATACGGTTGCCCGTATGTCAATACTTAAAGCCAAAGCTGCCTTCACTTGTCCTGTTCATCCGGATATCATGATACGGACCGAGAATTATGATACCGAGCAGCGCGCCTATCTGATAGCCCAAAAAACATTGGTTTACAACGACAAAATTGTACTTCTCAACAGAGTAACGAACGCGGTCCGCCGTGACCTGGAATCTGCTGGTGGAAGATGCAATATATGCACCTGAACATAATAAACCGTCGTCTGTAAATCTATTTATTTCACCATTTTATTGTTCACAGTTTTCGTTTTGATTTTCATATCGATTTGACCTTTTTCGGTTTTTGAGTAAACGATAGATCCCCGCGGGTCGCAAATGCGGGATATGTCTATTGTGCTAAGTTCAGCCAAGCAGGCTTTGTTGCCGGACGCAATCAAACTGTACGTCAATGATCTTGACGAAGCGACAGCTGCGACGGTACTGGCCAAGTACACAACAGAATTGCCAAACACCTACATTTCATATTCAGGAACAACGGGCATGTCAACGCAAAGTGACTATGTACGCATTGATGGACCCAATGTATGGATCGAGTTCTCCTATCAAGGCGGCGTAATCATTAAAAATACGCCTCATTCCCACTCAGTTTGGAGAGACCATACAAGTGATTATGGTGGCAAATAAATAAAATATGTAGCTAACAGCATATGCTCATCCGGTAACATACCAGATGGGCATAATGTTGTTAAGCTGCCCAGGAAATTTGATTTTAACCACAACATTCCTTCCATTGGTCACTTCTTTTTCCCACCGATAGTCACAATCGTTAAACTTGCAAAAGTATTTAAAACGAGGTTTATGCATGGTTTTATGCTTCGGGTCATTTTTGATCCCAATAATTTAGAATCTGTTATTGATGCCTGCCTCCAGGGCAACAGATCAGCCCAACGTGAGCTTTTCAAAAAATACTTTGGCTATGGTAAAAGCATTTGCCTAAGGTATACTGCCAGCCCAGAAGAAGCCGAAGAGGTACTTAATGAAAGCTTTTTGAAGGTGTTTAACAGTTTAGGCAGGTATGATCGCTCACAGCCTTTCAAGGCCTGGCTTCGGACAATCCTTGTTCACACCGCCATTAGTAAATATCGCAAAAACCGTAAATACCGGGATTATTACGCCAGCTACGATGATTCTTTTGAATATAGTGCCGATGACGATGTCATTAGCCACATCGCTGCGGATGATGTTATGAAAGTCATTCAGCAATTAAAACCAATTTATAAAACAGTATTTTTATTGTATGTTGTTGATGGTTATTCATTAAAGGAAATATCTGAGCTGTTGCAGATCAACGCCGCTACCATACGATCGCATTTTTCGAGGGCGAGACTGCGGCTGCAAGAATTGATGACCGATCAATATCCGCATCTTCGGCAAAGATGCCGGTAATATTTTATAACTTGATCTAATTTAGAAAATCCAAAAAGCCTAAGTTAAGACTACTTTACTGTTTATGACTGATTTGTAAGAATGAAACCCTTTTTAATGAAAATTGGCACGCCGCTACTGATCGGGGCAGCTTTGGCAGCTCTCCCGGTTCTGTATTTTGTATATAGCGGCGTGAGTTGGCAGCCCCTGGACCCACATGAACATTTGGTCCAGAACGGGCTTGCCTATGTTTTCCTGATATTATTCACATATTATAACCATACGGTTTTTGTGCCACGCTGGTTTTTGAACAAATATTACCGCAAATATTTTTTTATAATGATTTGCTGTATTCTAGGGGCAGTTTATCTTCCCTACCGCATTGAGCAATGGGTATTTTTCCGGCCGCCACATGAAAATACAGTGGCCGGTTGGGCAAGGCAGATATTTTTGGCAGAAATGTTGTTCCCAGTTCCAGGGGGCAAACCATTAAAAAAATCTGGAAATCCGGACGGAGTGCACTTCGGGCCGCCGGATTTACATCATGGCCCTTCATCAAAAGACCGCCTGGGGCCTCCCGTAGCGCCCCATGTTGATGGCCCGCCTGGTACCTCGCTGCTATTACCGGCAAAACTGGCCATCTTTTTCCTGATAGGCAGTGTCAGCTCGCTGATATCGATTCTCATTCAGGCGACAAACCGACTCAGAAAAGTTGAGAATGACCAACTGCAAGCCGAACTTAGGCAGCTTAAAGCTCAGATCCAGCCGCACTTCCTATTCAACACGCTCAATAGTATTTACGCATTGGCAATCCGGGGAGACGAACGCACAGCTGACACGATTGTCCAATTATCAAATTTCCTCAGATATATTATTAAAGATGCCAACCAGGAACACGTTTCATTGACTACGGAAATAAATTATATAAACAATTATATTGGGTTGCAAAAAGCCAGGTTACGCGATGCTGTGCAAGTAGACTACCGGGTGGATGGAGATACAAATGGCTTTCAGATCGCTCCGCTGATCCTTTTTTCATTCATCGAGAATGCCTTTAAATATGGGGTAAATCCGGAAGAAGATTCACCGATTGATATTCATATAAAGATCAACGAAGACGGTTTGGATTTTGTAGTATCAAACAATAAAGTAGAAATAAACCACCTGGAAGCGTCGACCGGCATTGGCCTCAGTAACACAAAAGAACGGCTCAGGCTGATCTATCCGGCCGCACACGAGCTGACCATCGATGATACAGGCAAGAAGTTTCTGGTAGTTTTAAATCTCCGACTTAGATGATAAAAGCTGTTGCCCTGGACGATGAACGCCCTGCGCTGGATGTCCTAGAAACATTTTGTAGCAGGCTGGAATCCATTACCTCCTTAAAATCATTTACCCGGACAGGCGAAGCACGTCTGTACATGGAAAGCAACCCGGTTGATCTGGTATTCCTTGATATCAATATGCCCAAAGAATCCGGGCTGGAATTTGCAAAAACGGTTGGCCGGCAAACCGCAGTTATTTTCACAACAGCATACAGCGAATTTGCCGTTGAAAGTTACGAAGTACAGGCTTTGGATTACCTTTTAAAGCCTTTTTCATTTGAGCGATTTACATCAGCTGTACAAAAGGCTCAGGATCGGGTACAGGCATTGCGGCAGAATGCAGGCAATGCTGCTGACGGAGAACCGGCTCACTTGTTTTTCAGGGTTGATTATGGGTTGGTGAAAATCGAACTTAGCGACATACTTTTTATTGAAGGCCTGGACAACTACTTAAAAATTCACGTCCGAAACGGACGACCTCTGGTTGTGCGTATGACAATGAAAGCAATGCTGGATAAATTACCCCAAACAAACTTTTTACGTGTGCACCGTTCTTACCTGGTAGCATTGGATAAAATCCAGGGTATCCGTAACAAGATTATTGCCATCGGAGATGAAGAGATACCAATTGGCAGCAGCTACGAAAATGAGTTTACAGCCAGGTTTATGAAATAATGTCCATCGCAGCTTTTTCCTGATTGATAACAATAAAATTTTATTAGCCACAACATTCGCCCGATTAGCCACAAGTTTTTCACACTTTTCCACCCCAGCGCGAATCTGAATAAGAAGTACACTTGTACTATTATTCACTTATTAATCAGACAGATGAAAGCGATTTACAAGTCAGGATGGGGCCTGATGCTTTTGACCATTTTCACGTTGGCGTGCAGTTCAAATGACACCGACGTTACGCCAGATACGGGCAGTACTTCGTCTTCGATTACAGCGGCCTTGTTGTCTACGACCAGTACCAACACGTCATGTAGCGGATCAACCGGCGTGGCCAAGGCAGTTTGTCTGGCCGAAGCCTTTAAGGCAACTTTGAGCAGCAGCCAGATTTCGACCATGCAGCTGACTTACAGCCAGAGTAATGCAAAAAAATGGTCTAATCTACCAGCAGGGTTATCAGCCAGGATCGGTATTAATTTGGGATCATTAAGCGATACCCAGCTAGCAGCATTGCGGGATTTAATGGTGGCGTTAACGGATGTAAGCGTAGACAATGAAGGCTACGATGAAATGCTCGGAAACATGGTGGCAGACGATTATCTGAATACAATCGGGGGCGGGTCAGACTACGGTGCGGGTGAATATTACCTGTCATTTTTAGGTACACCAAGTACTACGGGCTTATGGGAGATCCTTTTTACGGGCCACCACTATACCCAACCTTATACATTTAACGGTGGCCAACTCACCGGTGTTACGCCTGCGTTCCGAGGCGTTGAGCCAGCGGCAGCAGTTACGGCCAATGGAAAAACTTACCAGCCTTTCGAGCAAGAAAGGACAACATTTGCTACTATGCTTGGCGGGCTAAGTACTGCCGAGCAGGCCACAGCCAAACTTTCCAGTACTTATTCTGATATTTTACTTGGTCCGGGCAAAGATGGATCCTTTCCATCTTCGAAATCGGGATTACAGGTAGGCACCTTATCAGCCTCCAAACAGGCATTGGTGCTCAATGCTATCAAACTTTATGTGAATGACCTGGATGCAACTTCTGCTGCATCGATTCTGAGCACTTACACCAACGAACTTGCCAGTACCTACATCTCCTATTCGGGAACAACGGCCATGTCATCGCAAAACGACTACGTACGGATTGACGGCCCAAACGTTTGGATCGAATTCTCTTATCAGGGTGGCGTCATCGTCAAAAATACTCCACACCCCCATTCCGTATGGCGTGACCGTACAGGGGATTACGGAGGAAACTAACCTTCCATTTAAATTCAATTAGCTGCTTTAAAGGCTTGCACAGTAACACTTTACCAGTGTGCATTAAGATTAAACTTCTTTTCTTATCAAACCGATAAATAGCAAACAATTATGAAAACACCATTTTCAATTTTCACTCTTTTACTTGGCTTTTTTCTGGCAACCTTCATTGCTTGTAAAGATCATGTTATACCCGAGACAGATCCCGAAGTTTCGGTTGATTCAACGAGCACGACAGTTGATTCGACTGCCATGTCCGTTGATTCGACAGGTATGCCTGATGATTCGATGGGTACTGGTGGTCCTGGCGGCAGTGGTTCTGGTGCATCTGTCGAAACTTCTACTGCTGTGACAGCTGCCATGTATACGATGCTTATGACAAATACGAGCTGTGCAGGTGCTACCGGTCTGGCCAAGGTTGTTTGCCTGACCCAGGCTTTTGAAGCAACGTTGACTACAACCCAGCTATCGGCCACACAACTTCCCTATACACTCGCCAATGCACAAAAATGGTCAAATTTGCCTGCCGGATTATCTGCCCGTTATGGTATCAACCTTGCATCGTTAGATGCATCTCAGCGAACCGCTTTTAAAGATTTGATGCTCGCGGTATTGGCCCTTAATGTGACAGATGAAGGTTATGACGAGATGATCGGAAGTATGGTCGCCGACAATTACCTGGCGGTAAACGGGGGCGGGACCACTTACGGTGCCGGCAACTACTACGTTTCTATATTAGGAACGCCAAGCACCACAGGCACTTGGGAGCTGCTCTTCACAGGCCATCATTATACGCAGCCTTATACTTTCAATGGCACTGGCGGATCCGGCTATACGCCAGCATTCCGGGCGATTGAACCTACATACACCGTCACTGAAAACGGCAAAACTTACCAACCTATGGAACAGGAGCGTCTGGCATTCGCGGCCATGCTGACCGGCCTTAGCACCAGCGAGCAAGCAGCTGCTAAGATAACTTCTACTTTTGGGGACGTTGTACTGGGCCCAGGCCAGGACTGGAAATTCCCAACCACAAAGGTGGGCCTGAAAGTCGGTGGCCTGAGCTCTGACAAGCAAGCACTTGTTCTGAACGCAATCAAGCTTTATGTGAATGACCTGGATGCAGTTTCAGCAGCAGCAGTGTTGGATAAGTATACAAACGAGCTGGCAGAAACTTATATTTCCTATTCCGGAAATACAAGCGTGACCGCTTCAAATGATTACATTCGTATCGACGGCCCAAACGTGTGGATCGAATTTTCTTATCAGGGCGGGGTTATTATCAAAAATATGCCACATCCTCACTCAGTATGGCGAGACCGTACGACTGATTATGGCGGAACTAAATAAATCCACCTTGAAAAGACATTCATTTATCATCAGCCACTGGGACCAGTGGCTAATGATGTTTCTAGTTAGTATCGCATCCTGCCTGATACCTGGCAGATCCCAGGCGCACCCTATGCCCAATTCGGTTGTATTACTGAGGGTACACGCGAATCACATCAGCGCCGAACTTCAGATACCACTGAGTGAGCTTCAGGCGGCGATTGGTATGTCAGTCAACGATTCTTCCGCAGGGCTGATTGAAAGGCTCGGGCAGCCGCTCCGGGCTTATTTAATCAAACATATCAGACCTAAAACAATCGATGGAAAACCTTGGCACATAACAGTTGGGGCCTTAAAGGTGCATGAAACACAAAATGCCATTAACGGCGTTTACCGCGAACTGACTGCCCAGCTGGAACTCACCCCTCCAAAAGGAGCAGACGTCAGGCAATTTATTTTTGATTATGATGCGGTACTTCACCAGGTAGTGACCCATAAAATATTAGTGTCTGTCGGCCAGGATTGGGAGACGGGTAAGCTTTCCGAAGAATCACCCAGCCAGGTTGGGGTTATCGAACTGGATATTGTCAATAACAGGATCTTACCATTAACGATTAGCCTCGAACCGGGAAATATGTGGAAAGGCTTTGTATCCATGGTCCGGCTTGGCATACAACACATTGCCGAAGGTACGGATCACTTGCTTTTCCTGTTGGTGCTTCTATTGCCTGCACCATTGTTATATACACGAAAACGCTGGACGAAATTTGGAGGTATTCGGTATAGTATGTCACGTCTGCTCTGGATCGTTACTGCATTTACAGTGGGACACTCCATTACTCTATTACTCGGGGCATTTGGCTGGGTCAGGCTCCCATCCCAATACATTGAAATATTCATTGCCTTGTCTATTCTTGTTTCTGCCATGCATGCAATCCGCCCGATTTTCCCGGGTAAGGAGACTTGGATTGCTGCTGGTTTTGGTTTGATCCATGGACTGGCTTTTGCAAATACGCTGGCAAACCTTTCCCTTGATGCAGGTAGAATGGCACTCAGCATTCTTGGTTTCAATGTTGGTATCGAGCTTATGCAGCTTCTGATTATCCTGGTTACAATTCCCTGGCTGATCCTGCCAAGCCGCACGCCTGCTTATCGTTTTGTCCGGCTTACAGGCGCATTTTTAGCAGCGTTGGCTGCAATTGCCTGGACTGTTGAGCGTGTGACTGGTAACGCAAATGCATGGGCCGGAATGGTCGAACATGTAGCTGGGTACGCGCCTTATATACTTCTTATTTTGGCTTTGACGGCGCTTTTTTTCACATGGAGGATCCGGCAAACCAAAAACACTGACGTCATATGAAACCGTTATTACTTTCATTTTTATTCTCAATCATTACCTCAATTGCCTATGCGCACCTGGGTTCACTTGAAGGACGCGTGACGGATGCAGGCAGCGGTCTTCCGCTTCGTGGGGTCAGTGTGCAGCTGGTGGGCATAGGAAAATCTACATTGACCGATGAGCTTGGCCGGTACCGGTTCACCGGTCTTGTCGCATCGGGTTATAAGCTGGAATTTTCACACATCGGATATGCACCACAGGTTCAGGATGTTGTAGTAGCCAATGAATTGACCACCAAAGTCCAAATCAAAATGGCCGCATCGCCGGTAACGCTCAGCACGGTGACAATATCCGGTTTGAAAGCACCTGACCAGCAGCTGATCAGCAGTTTGGATATCCGGATACGTCCCATTACCAATTCACAGGAAATATTGCGGATCGTTCCCGGACTTTTTATTGGCCAGCATGCCGGTGGTGGAAAGGCTGAACAGATCTTTTTAAGAGGCTTTGATATTGATCACGGCACCGACATCCGCCTGAGCGTAGACGGCATGCCGGTCAATATGGTTTCACATGCACACGGCCAGGGTTATGCGGACCTCCATTTTGTGATTCCAGAGCTTGTTGAAAACGTTGATTTCAAAAAGGGCCCTTACACCACCGATAAAGGCAACTTTACAACCGCAGGCTGGGCGGACCTCAAAACGAAAAAAACTTTGGAGCATAGCTTTATTAAACTGGAAGGGGGTCAATATGGGACATTCCGTGCTGTTGGCGGGCTGGATTTATTAGGTCAGAAAGGAAAAGAGAAAAATCAATCGGCTTACCTGGCGTCAGAATATTCTTACTCAGATTCCTATTTCGACAATCCGCAGAAATTTAAACGTTTCAACTTACAGGGAAGATATCACGGCCATTTGTCTTCCAATACAAACCTGACTTTGAGTGGTTCGACATTTTGGAGCAAATGGAACCACTCCGGACAAATCCCTGAGCGCGCGGTTGAATCAGGGCTTACTGGTTTTTTTGGATCCGTTGATCCTACCGAAGGTGGCCAGACGAGCCGGACCAATCTCAATGCAGAGACTGTTACTGTAACAAACAGCGGTTATACCATCAAAAACCAGCTTTTTTATAGTAACTATAATTTTGAGCTGTATTCAAACTTTACATTCTTTTTGAAAGACTCCATCAATGGCGACCAGATCCGTCAAAAGGAAAAGCGGGACCTTTACGGCTACAATGGCAGCATTTCACGCACAAACTATGTTAGTAACATCAGCTTCACCACTACGGCCGGCTTGCAATACCGTCAGGATCTGACCCGCGGGACCGAGCTCTCTCACACCAAAAATCGGACAGAAATCCTCGAACGCCAGCAGTATGGCAACATCAACGAGATTAATGCAGCAGCATATTTGGATGAGCTTATCCAATTCTCAGATAATTTTTCTTTGAACGCAGGTGTAAGGTTGGATTATTTCAGAAACCAGTACGAAGATCTGCTGCTGACGACGCCCAAAAAGCAAAGCACAGCTGCTATCGTTTCCCCGAAACTGAACCTCTACTATACCGTTAATCCTGGACTGCAACTGTATTTTAACTCAGGAAAAAGTTTCCACTCGAATGATACCAGAGTGGTTGTAGCGGAAAACGGGCGACAAACCCTGCCGCCAGCCTATGGCTTTGATGCCGGGACAATTTTTAAGCCATTTCCTAAACTTCTGATCAATGCAGCTGCATGGTACCTGTGGCTTCAGCAGGAGTTTGTGTATGTAGGTGACGAAGGCGTCGTTGAGCCCAGTGGTAAAACGCGTAGGTACGGTCTTGACTTTTCCATGCGCTATCAGCTGAGCAGGCATTTGTATGCTGACCTGGATTTGAATGCCGCAAAACCTCGGGCAATAGACGCCGAAGCCGGACAAGATTACCTTCCACTTGCTCCCATCTTGACCTCGGCAGGCGGATTATCACTTAGGAATTCAGGTGCCTGGAGTGGATCACTGCGTTACCGTTACATGGGATCAAGGCCCGCTAATGAGGATAACAGCATTGTGGCCAAAGGCTATTTTGTCAACGATTTGCAGCTCAATTACACCAAATCCCGATATGCGTTTGGATTGTCGATACAAAACCTTTTCAACACACGCTGGAAGGAAACACAGTTCGCAACAGAAAGCCGGCTGAAAGGCGAAACTGCTTCTGTTGAAGAAATCCATTTCACGCCCGGGACGCCATTTGCTGCCAAACTTAGCTTTACTTATTTTCTCAAATAAACGAGCTCAAGGTCGCTCCGGTTATCAGGCCGAACAGTTGAAAGCAATGCTTACAAGCTGGAAGAATATTTGAAGTGACCTGTTGTATTTTAGCTTAATCGTACAAACAAAAATTTCAGTATAATAGAAAATTCATACTGAAATGGTAGAAAAATATTTTGCTAATAAACCATTGTAACATTGCCGGATACTTTAATACCCAAGGACGAGTCCGTTATCTTGTTTTCTGCTAAAAAATTTAAAGCTTTCAGTGCGAATTTGATTTTTTGATAATATGTGTGGAGGAAAAAATGTGCTTGTAAAATATTTTTAAGGTAGAAAACGGACTAATGGACATTTCCAAACAGGTCTTTTAATACCTGTTTTGCCGCGTAATAACCACATAAACCATGTACCCCACCACCCGGAGGAGTAGAAGCTGAGCATAAGTAAATTCCTTTTGCAGGAGTCCTGTAAGGAGATAAACTCAAAACAGGGCGGCTGTATAACTGCGCCAGGTTTTGAAGTCCACCGACAACATCACCGCCTACATAATTCGGATTATATTCCTGCATTTGCATCGTGTTAAATGTACTTCGTTTCAGAATTGTATCTTTAAAACCCGGCGCAACACTTTCGACCTGATTTTCGATAATATCCGTCATATCAACCTGAGAGCCGTTTGGAACATGACAATAAGCCCACGCGGTATGTTTTCCTTCAGGAGCGCGGGTTTTATCAAACAAACTGGGCTGCGATAATAGTACATACGGTTTATCAGAGTGCCTGCCCTCCGAGGTTATTTTTTCACTGTATGAGATATCTTCAAAAGTATTGCCAAGATGCACTGTCCCTGCCCCGGATGCATGTTTGTTGGTAAAAGGAATCGGTTCGTTGAGTGCCCAATCTATTTTAAAAACACCCATACCGTACTTAAACTTTTTCAATCTGCTGATGTAAGAAGTTCCAAGCTTGTTCCCGGCGATTGAAATGAGCTGCCTGGGCCCAACGTCAAAAAGTACTGCCTTTGAAGAAGGTAATTCGTCTATGGATTTAACAAACTGGCTTGTCTGAATTTTTCCTCCAAGAGAAATAAAGTACGAAGCCAACGCGTTGGCAAGGGATTGTGAGCCCCCTTCTACGATTGGCCAGCCACCAATATGAGCCGCCGAGGTCATCACGAGCCCGATGGCGGAGGATGCGATATTGTTAAAAGGCTGGACCGCATGAGCCGCAACTCCTGCCCACAGGCCGCGTGCCTGTTTGGTTTTAAACCGGTTTGCCGTCCAGCTGATTGGTGGCAAGGCTTTCAAATTAAAAGATGCCAGAGCAATCGAAAAGGAACATTGATCCCACCCCCGTAGAGCGACATCTTCCCACCCCCCAAAGGCGCATTGTCAGTTGCATGCGTGTAGGGCGCGCCGCCGTTGTCGCTCAGGAAAATGATCAATGTGTTTTCTTCCAAGCCCAAATCCTCCACTTTTGCATTGATATCGCCTACCGCCTGGTCAAGTCCGGTTATCAGCGAATAATATACAGCCTTGTTCAGGTCTTTCACGCCTTTGGCCGTTTAATGGTCCACATCTTGCTGCGTCGCCTGAAAAGGTGTGTGCGGCACATTGAACGGAACATACAGAAAAAAGGCTTGTCTTTGTTTTTTTCTATGAATTGCGTGGCATCTCTGGCGAGGGCATTGGTGTAAAATTCTTCTACTTTAATGATCTCGTTATTGCGCCTCTTCGCTGCCGGACCTGTGGTGCCCGCTTCCCATATATAAGAGTGCATAACGCCCGGGTGGTGAACATGATGGTTTTGGTATTATCGTCAAAATAGGAGAAAGCCTCGTAAACCCGTAATGGTAATCGAAACCGCGTTGCAATGGTAAAAACTGCTGGCTGAACCCCGGATGCCACTTGCCGATAATACCGGTTTGGTAACCGTTCTTTTTTAAAAGATCCGATATTGTAATTTCCTGAACGGGCAAACCCTGAGAACAAAATAGATATCTCTAACCTGAGAAAGTCTTTCAATACCAAATTCCTTGCACGCAATGACCTGCAGTTCTTCCTTATACAATATGTCCCTCTCTACTTTCTTTTTTGAAAGTTTAAATCTAGCTAACGGATCACCAGGAATCCATCCATTATTGACACAGCTAATAACAATCTTTTTAAAATTGGTAAGATATTTTACCGTCGCGTTTTGTCCACAACCACGTTCAGGCTGACTAAAAAATCAATTACAAGCACATCAGACGCTTTTTAGATTTGAGCATTACCGAACGTTTTGGTGATCTAAAACGCAAAAAATCCTGCTAAAATTATACTTTAACAAGATTCTTAACTTTTGCAAAAAAGGTGCGGTCTGGACGGGACTCGAACCTAACCAATATAACACTGTATATCAATTAATTGCGAATACCAATATTTCAAAACTACACGTTTTACGCACTGATTTCCCCGTTAAGTCTTTGAAAACCATAAGTGGCGTTTATTGCAAAGCATCCTGTTGAACTTAACTCCTAATTTTTGAGCAGCAATTCGTACAATTATAAAGTTTTAAAAAAGTAACTGATTTGACAATTAAAAAACTGAATGTTAGCGATTAAATTTGCCAGTCATTGATCGATTTGGGAATCACTTATATAAGATCTTTAATATAATAAGTAGTTATTAGCACAAAGCGCTGTACTATTTCAAATTAATATTGAGCTACTTAGAGTGAAAGGTATTTCTTTGCTTTCAATTCATTTTTTATGACATTTGATCTGAAATGTAGTATTTCCTACAACCGAATTAAGTTCGTTTTGAGACTTTAAATGACTTTTGGTTTTGACAACAGTACTTGTTGATCCATTATATAGCTCCACAATAATTTACATGGTGTTGCTATCGTTTTTTGAGACAAGGTGGCATATAAGTTTATTGGTTAACATACTGAGTCTCGCCCCAAAACTGCTGTAAGTAGTTCCCCGAAAATAAGTTAATATACTTTTTATGTTCAATAAGATCTTTTGTATTTCTATTCTTTTCAAAACATGCTGAACGTAAGGGCTAGCTTTTCTCTATGAGAATTAAAGTCATATCAGTGGAAATTTTTACGGTTCATTTTGATCTTATCTTACCGGAAAAACGAGTGATGAGATTAGTTCATAATGACTACAAATGTAAAACACGCATAATAAAAATATCGTTAAGTGACGTATAATAACATCTACTGAAATTTTTTTTTCAATGGAGATCATGATAGAAAGCTGAATGAAGAGAGCAGGCATATAGTGCCAAAATTCATAGTGATATCCATTTGTGCCCCATACGTAAAATATCACTATGACTGTCAAGTATCTAAATAAACTAAATGCAACAATATTACAAAACACATAAATAATTGGGTGAATTTTTCTCAATTTACTGTTACGTTTAAATAAAATTCACGGTCTCTCAATTTCTGGGCAACTAAAACTTGAAAACTGGAATAATTAATTTCTTCACAAAAGAGCTTCGTTTGTTGGGATCATTTAAATAGATCAGAGTGCGTACCCGTCCTGACCAATTCAAGTAGCATAAGTTTTTCGCCTTCATCCCAAATTAACAATAAGTCTGGTTTAACATGACATTCCCAATAACCACTATATTCTCCTTTCAATTTGTGCGGCTTGTGCTTTTGATCCAACCCCTTAGCTCCGAGTATTGCAAGTTCATTAACGAAATCTTGCAATAACTTAAAATCAACAACACTACGTTTTTTAAGCAATTTCAAATCTTTGAGAAATTTATTAGAAGTAACTACTTGAAACATGTTCAGATACTTTTAAATAATTCATCTACACTATTGAATTTCAATCCTTTCCCCTCTTTAAGCTCCTTCATCGCTTTAATTGTTTCCTCGTTTGGAATTCTATCTTCCGAAATAATCTTACCATGAATCTTACTTAAAAATTCCTTAAAAAAAGACGTTTCTTCTTCGGGCAATTCAATTGTTAGTGTTATCATTTTAAAATACCGTTTATATTTTATACTAAATCGCTCAGTAAATAGAATACTATACTTCAATTAGAAGCTCGTCCAAAGATTGCAATTTTGCTTTTCCTTCCTTGTGCAGCCTTACATCCTTTGCAGCTTCTTTCAAATCATCCCATAGGTTAATCGACCCAGAACTCATGGGTTTTGCATTTTTGACAAAAGAAAGACTTCTAAGAACTTTCATTCCAAAAGTTGCATCATTATCGGGTATTTCAACTAATATTTTCATAAATTGGTATATTATAACAATAAACAAATATAACCCTTTTAGGTTATATAAAGTGACATTTATTAAATATTTATTATCTCAATTTTCTTTCCCATTAAATTCAAAAGTTCCTCAATTTCAATCACTTTTACAAGAAGCCTTGCTTTATCTCTGGTTGAATGCTCCACTCGTTTTTCCCTAAGCCTGGCTAGCTCGAATGGTGTAATGTCTTCTATCAATTTTGCTATCTCTCCCATCAACGTTTTTTTAAAATCAATGTTTTTAATTCCAGATCACTATGCTGTTGAATGAGCTTCAAATATCTGTAATAAGTAGCTCGACTCAGCCCCATTGGGATATAAACTTTCTCTGGTTCATAATCAGGAGCCTTAATAAGACGCCTTATAATGGATAACTTCCCAACAGTATCGGCTTTCAACCCTTTCGGTCTACCTCCAAGACGTCCCCTAGCTTTTGCAGCCTGTAACCCAGCGGTAGTTCGTTCTCTAATCAACTCTCTTTCATACTCTGCCAATGATGCCATTATATTTAGAAATAATCTTCCGTTGCTGGTAGACGTATCAACCCCATCCGTTAGCCCTTTGACTACTACGTCTTTCTGATTGAAATCAAGAACAAGATCAATGATATTTTTCAGGCTTCTACCAAGCCTGTCTAGTTTCCAAACGACAATAGTATCACCTACCCTAAGTTGACTGATCATTGCATCAAGTTCCGGACGCTCCTTTATGGCTCCTGAAATTTTCTCTTTGTAAATTTTTTCACAACCTGCATTTTTTAACGCTTCAATTTGAAGATCTAAATTTTGATCCTTTGAAGAAACTCTGGCGTAACCTATTATCATATTTGTCTCACAAACTCATGTATACTCAAATGTATTGAACTTAGATTAATGATACAAGTTATTGAGACATGAGGATTAAAAAATAAGATGCGTAACCGGCCCCAAGTCTCAATCTCACTATACCTCCGTTTTTATGGACACGGTTAAAAAAATATAATGGTAAGCTTATTCCAAAACATTAAGAAATATTCCAAAAAATCAATTCTGTAATAACCAAAAGCAACTTTAAATCAGCTCCGGTTACTTAATCGACTTATCTACTGAATTTTACTGTGTAATATGTTTATTGTAGAGCTTATAGCTGAAAGGTTTTAAGTTATAGAATTATATATATAAAGCCCTACTTTTACATGATGTAACTATACGTGTATTTCTCCATCATCTTTTCTTATTAATAACTGCTTATGAAGCATTATTTACTCTATTGCCAGCTGGCACTGCTATGGTCTTTTAATGCCAAGGCGCAATTTACCTCAGGTGCCGAAGGATTTTACATCTCCGCTGGCACCAGTGTTGCTATTGACGGGCTTACATTCCAGCCAACGGCAACATTCAGTATCCAGAACAATACCCTAACAATTTCCCCTGCAGCATTGCCAGGAAGTCCTCCAAGTATAACACGCGTTTATACCTTTGACGCACCGATTACCTTTGCGGGCCGGCTTGGGCAGTTTTACCTTGCCTCCGAACTTAACGGGAACACCGAAACGATGCTGCAGGTAGCTTATCAAAATTCAAAGCCGGTTACCACAGCTGGCAGCGTGGTCAATACCACCTCGCATTACATCTATAATGACCTGATTGCCCCTGCTACATTCAGTGCCGTAACCGCAGCACAGCCCGGTGCTCTTCCGGTCACTTTGCTGGAGTTTACAGCAAAAAAGGAAGCGTCAGCAGCCGCTTTAAACTGGTCAACCACTTACGAGTTGAACAGCGACTATTTTGATTTACAGCACAGCAGTGATGCGAAAGACTGGAACACTATTTCCAGGATCACAGCAGCCAATCAGAGCAGTGGTCTGAAAAACTATGGTTTCTCGCACGGTTCTCCATCAGCGGGCGCTAACTACTACCGGCTCAAAATGGTGGACAAAGATCAGTCGTATGCTTACAGCACGATCCGTGCGCTATATTTTGAACAGCCTTACCAAGTTTCTCTTTACCCTAATCCTACCAGTGAAAAAGTCCGGATCAGCATGGAACATTGGGAGAATATGGCTGCTGTCAAACTTTTAAACGTAAAGGGAAATACGCTTTTTGAGACGCACAAAAAACCGCTGTCCACAGAAATTAATATGAAAGATTTCCCTGCTGGCCAGTATGTAGTTCAGATCCAGTTAAATGACGGAAGCACAGCAGCAATTAAAGTGATCAAACAGTAGCTTATTTTAACTTAACTCAGGAATGAAAAACTTATATACAGCCTGTTTTCAAATTGGAATACGTCCTAAATCAATCAATCACCTGGCAGCATTGCTCATGCTGAAACTTATCTCATTGCAGGCGCAGGTTGGTGTTGGAAAAACCACACCTGACGGGACAACGTCTAAGCTCGCCAGTGGTGCAGTTACCCTTAACAAACTGGCCGCGGCCGACACGGCGGACAGGACCACCTACTTAAGAGGGGATAATACCTCCGCAAAGCCACAGGAATTGATTAGTACAAGTGTTTTTGGTGGATTCGCCGGTAATTCATTTCCTTCCAGTAATTCATATGTGTTTGCAAGACCCAAGACAACGATCACGCTTACTTCAAGCAAACAGATTACTGCATCGGCTGTTGTTGGTTTAGGTTTTCTAGGAAGCAATCGTTTAACTGATAATAATATTCACATTGATATTAGTTTTCAACTGGTTAGTGGTACTATAACTGGTTTAAATGGCGGTAATTACATTGCGCATCGTTTGGTCAATGAAAAGCGAACCTATTCAGCAACAGTATCTCCCATGCTTCCGGCAGGTACGTATCAGATTGGTCTTGCTATAAGAAATACTAGTAATTACAATATCAGCAATAATGATTACGTGAACGGATGGGTTATGGTTTACTAGGTAAAAAACAAAGCACCGTTAATATATTTAAAATGTTATCATAGCTACGGACCGTGAAGCGGTATTTGTTTCGGGCAGTTATATGGTAATTGTAACCAAATCACAAGAAGATAACACCAACATTTGTAGCAATCCAAAACATACAACTTTATCCATTCACTTCAAGAATACTATGAAAAAAACCCTAATTTCTTCGTTTTTTATCGCGATATCTACCAGTTTATATGCCCAGGTAGGGATTGGTCTAACAGAGCCCAAAGCTTTTTTGAACGTTGCAGAAGGAAAAACAGTGCTATTTGGAGCTGATACCGTAGGTGTACAGGCAGGGACAGGTAAAATTTCACCAAAAATGATCTGGTATGCAAGCAATGGTGGCTTCCGGGCTGGAGGAATATCTGATAATTTCGCCTCGAATAACAATTGGGACAAAGCGAATGTTGGCCAGTATTCCTTCGCCAGCGGTGCTGATACAAAAGCAAGCGGATATTATTCAACAGCTATGGGGAATCGCTCGATGGCTATTGGAATTAGTTCTACTGCATTGGGTTCCGCTACATTGGCAATTGGTAGTTATTCAACGGCAATGGGTGGCGGTACAAGCGCATTTGGATTTTACTCAACGGCAATGGGAAGGGATACAAGAGCTCTTGAAGCTTACTCAACTGCTATGGGATTTAATACAGAAGCGAGCGGCTTCATTTCAACTGCCTTAGGCAGTAATACAACTGCCAGCGGGAGTTTATCAACGGCTATGGGTTCTGCTGTTAAAGCAAATCATATAGGGTCATTTATTATAGGTGATAATAGTAGTAGCTTGGGTTCTTACTACAGCACCACAGCTAATAACCAGATGATGATGCACTTTGCCGGAGGTTATGTGTTTTATACCAGCAACGCCGGACAAGAGAACTCCCCATCCGGAATAGAGCTTCAACCCAATGCTAATGCATGGTCAGTGATATCTGACTCAACACGGAAAGAAAACTTTCGTACTACTGATGGGTTGCTATTTCTTAAAAAAATCAGCAGTATGAGGCTGGGAAGCTGGAACTATAAGGGACAGGACATAAAGCAATATCGTCATTACGGCCCAATGGCCCAGGACTTTTTTGCAGCCTTCGGGCACGACGAATTGGGGATAGTCGGAGAAGATAAGTCTATTAACCAGGCTGATTTTGACGGCGTGAACCTGATCGCAATACAGGCTTTAATAAAGGAAGTAGAAGCTTTAAAAGCAGAGAATAAAAACCTGAAACAAGCAGAGATGTCTATGAAAGCAGAAACTCAATCAATGAAAGAGAAAATGCAGCAATTTGAAAGACAGCTTTCCACAATTATGGCCTCCGGTGCCATTTCAAGGGTATCGAAATAAGGAAAGTGTTGCCAAACAGCTCCGTCTTCTACCTCCAAATGGGCAATGGGGCTGACCAAAAAGGGTTCTTTGATTTATAAATAAAAGAGCTTCATTTTAATTTTTAGCTTCGCTATTTAATTCATTTATAAAAAATGGCCAGAAAGTACTCGTAAGAGCAGCTATCTGGCCATTTTTTCTTCTTAAGCTGCTGATTTTTGTCTTTTGAGATGCAGTTTTCTCAGGTTGTGGGCCTTAGCAACCAAGGTAAACTCAGTAGTTACCTTTTTAAGGCCTCTAAGATGGAAGCGGCGAAAACCCATGTTGGCTTTTATGTCGCCAAAGCAGCTTTCTATTTCAGTACTTCTTCGTCTGCGGAGCTCAAAACCTTTCTGTGAGTTAAGGTTGTCCCGTGCCTGTTGCTTATATTGATCAAGCCGCTCATTAACTTTGAGTGTACGGTTATGCCCTTGGGTAGATTTACAACAGCGTTCGTAGAATGGGCAATCAGTGCAGTCCGTACATTCGTATTCCTTTATATATGACTGATAACCTGTTTTTTTATGTGTATGCTTATAGCTGCTTCGAAAAGTAAGCTGCTGCTTATTGGGGCAAGTGTAGCTATCCGCAGCGGGATCGTAATAGAAGTTCTCTTTTAAAAAAGGGTTATTCTTATAGGATTTCTTTTGCTCATTATGGAACTGAGGGAATTTCAGATAATTGTTTATCCCCTTGTTTTCCAGTAGCTCATAATTCTCTTCGGTACCAAAGATGCTGTCAGCAATGATGTTTTCAGGGGTCACAGACTGCTGAACTGAGAGCTGATCCAAGTGATCTTTGAAGCAGGTGCCATCATTGGTATTCTGGTGCAGGCTTACGCTGGTAATAAACTGATCTTCACAGCCCGCCAGCACATTATATGCGGGCAGTACCTCAACCTTATTTTTCATCATCATCGCACTGGCGTCCTGATCTGTTACATTATAGCCACTGCGGCTGCCCGCGATAAGAATCTGCTGCTCGTATTTCTCAATCCGATCTGCTGTTTCTACCAGTTGTTTGCCCAGGCTTTGGGCTTTGCGTTTTGTCTTTTTGACGCTGATATTCTTAATCTTTTCATTAAGCTGGTCGATCTGACTGGCCAGAACTTGCCGGCTAACAGGCTGTGATCCATATTCTTCAAGATCTTTATTTCCGTAGGTAAAATTCGGATGCATTCAGCGCATCAATCTCTTTGAGCAGCTGATGGCATTTCTGTTCTGCTGATGCCTTATACCGGAGGGCATTCTTCTTCCAGACCATCTTGTGCTTATTGGCATCGGCCATAAATGGGCTGCCATCACAGAAATAGTACTCCATTTTGATATACTTGTGTTCCATCAAAAACACCAGCATGGAGCTGAACAGCACTTCAATCACTTCTTTGGCTTTGCTGCTCCGGAAAGTATTGATGGTCCGAAAATCTGGCCGGCTCATACCGCTCAGCCAGAAGAAATGGATGTCCTGACCCAGGGCACGGGCTATCTTTCTGCCAGTATATATCTTGATGCAATACGCATAAAGTAAGACTTTCAGCAGCATCCGCGGATGGTATGCGCTGGTTCCCCCACCTTCATAAAGGTTCATCAGCTCTGTGATGTCCATCCGTTCAACTACTTCATTAACAACCCGTACCAAATGCGTAGAAGGTATCAGTTCTTCAAGAGAAGGTGGTAAAAATAATAGCTGCTGCGGGCAGTATTCTTTAAAGACGATAGATTTTTTTATCTTGCTCATGTATTTCTAATGTGGTAATTAAAAATACAAAAAAGCCCTCTATCTACAAAGTAGATAAAGGGCTTTGGCTTTTTGGTCAGCCCCTAAGACACTTTTTAATTTTGAGAGATTTTGAACATCAAAAGCACAAAAAAAATCCTGCTAAAACTAAATTTTAACAGGATTTCTTAAATTTTGCACAAAAAACTTGCGGTCTGGACGGGACTCGAACCCGCGACCCCATGCGTGACAGGCATGTATTCTAACCAACTGAACTACCAAACCAATAGCTTCAATCTTTCAATAAACTTGGCGGTCTGGACGGGACTCGAACCCGCGACCCCATGCGTGACAGGCATGTATTCTAACCAACTGAACTACCAAACCAAGTTAACATTCGCCCGTCGTTCCGGGTTATTGTGGTGCAAAACTAGTATTATTATTCTTGATTGCAATACGTTTGACAAATAAATCTTGTTTAATTTGCAAATAAAAATTCAAAAAAACAAATTCTTTCTGGCTATCAAATAGTTGCAGCTTAAAAAAATGACACAAATAAAAGACGTTATTCATCAACTTGAAAAACTAGCTCCTCCTTCCTACCAGGAAAGTTACGATAATGCCGGATTACTTGTAGGATCACCGATCACGCTGGTAACAGGAGTACTTTTTTCGTTGGATACCACTGAGGAGGTAGTTCAGGAAGCCATCGAAAAAAATTGCAATCTGATTGTTGCCCATCACCCGATTGTCTTCAAAGGACTCAAAAGATTAAACGGCAGCAACTACGTTGAAAGAACTGTCATAAAGGCCATCAAAAATGATATTGCTATTTATGCAATTCACACAAATCTGGATCACGTTATTGACGGAGTAAACTGGAAAATCGCTGAAAAACTTGGTTTAAGTAACGTAAAGGTATTAGCACCAAAAAAGCAGCTGCTTACAAAACTTACTTTTTTCGCTCCCATTGAAAATACCCAAACGATTTTAGATCATATGTTTGCTGCTGGTGCAGGTGAAATTGGTCAGTATAAAAATTGCAGTTTCCGTACGGAAGGCACCGGCACTTTTCAACCCGGACAATCAGCAAATCCTGCTGTTGGTATAAAAGGAAAAAATGAAGAGGTTTTGGAGAACAGAATTGAAGTAATGTTTCCAGCCTATATGCAATCCGCCATTTTGAAAATTATGAAGGATAATCATCCGTACGAAGAAGTCGCCTATTATCTCCAAAATCTGGAAAACGAAAACCAGGAAGTTGGTGCGGGTGCGATTGGGGATTTATCGCAAGCGATGGAGCCGGAAAGCTTTTTACAATTTTTAAAAAACCAGATGCAAACGCCACTCGTTAAACATACGGTGCCGTTAAATAAAAAAATACAAAAAGTTGCTGTTTGCGGAGGCGCGGGAAGTTTCCTTTTATCAGACGCCATTCGGGCAAAAGCAGACGTTTTCGTTACTGCCGATTATAAGTACCATGAATTTTTTGATGCCGATAATAGCATCATGATCTGTGATATCGGCCATTTTGAGAGCGAAGTATTCACGAAAGATTTATTATACAACTATTTATCAGGAATTTTTAGTAATTTCGCACTCTGTTTGTCAGACGTCAATACTAATCCGGTACGATATTTTGTTTAATAATAAGTTATTGAGCAGATTAGTACCAAAATAGTAAGAAGAAGAGATTCAGCCTTATAGTCCCACTCATATAATACGCATTGAAACAAGTCCATTAAAGACATACATGGAAAATACAATCGCACAAAAATTAGACGCTCTCCTGAAACTTCAGGAAATTGATTCAAGCCTGGACGAAATCAGAAAGACCCGTGGCGATCTTCCCGAAGAAGTTAGAGATCTGGAAGACGAAATCATTGGTTTTGAAACAAGAATAGGAAAATTCAAAAGCGAAATCGCTGCACTGAACGCAGAAATCGATAGCTTTAAAAATGCCCAGAAGGATGGCGAAAAGCTGATCAAAAAGTATAAAGATCAGCAAATGAATGTTCGTAACAACCGCGAATACGATGCTATCACAAAGGAAATTGAATTGCAGGAACTTGATATGCAATTGGCTGACAAGAAAATCAACGAAGCCAAAGCCCGTATCAGATTGATCGAAGATGATGCAAACCGTGCAGAATCTACTTTGAATGAAAGAAATGAAGATTTGAAAGCCAAAAAAGGTGAACTTTCTCTGATCACAAGCGAAAGCGAAGCTGAGGAAAAAGGTCTTTTAGGAGAACGCGAAAAACATATCAAGAAAATCGAAGAACGCTTGTTGAAATCGTATCAAAAAATACGTGACAATTCGATGAACGGTCTTGCTGTTGTACACGTATCACGTGGCGCCTGCGGAGGATGTTTCAGCATCGTTCCTCCTCAAAGACAAGCAGATATCCGTGAACGCAAAAAACTTATCGTTTGCGAACATTGCGGAAGAATCCTTGCCGATGTTGAAAGCGTTGAGCCAGTTCACCAACGCCGCTAGGGTTTTACAGAAATTATAATATTAAAAGGTTGTCTTCACCGGACAACCTTTTTTTGTGCTTTTGATTTAATTGATTTCCTGTCGAATAGCAGAGGATAACTTTCTCTTCTTAAATTTGCAGGGCTAAGGCTAATTTTCTCAGAAAGTAATCCAGTGAAAAAATATAAAATCATTAACAAATCAAAATTGAAAGTTTACGCTAATATTTTTTTAGTTATACTCTTGTTTTTGAGTACCTTACAAACAGAGGCCGCAAACTATCACGATGTTCGTTTCACTCCAAAATTGCAAAAGGCGTATTTTGAAATACAAAAATTAAGGATTGAACCTGCCCGGGTATTGATTGAAGAAGAGCGGAAAGCAGATCCGGAAAATGCTTTCATTACCTATCTCGACAATTATGCAGATTTGCATTATCTCCTGATTTCAGAAGACAAAGCTGCCTTTAAAGAATGGAGTAACAAGGAAGACAGCCGCTTGCTGGATCTGACCAAACTGTCCAATTCCTCGCCCTATAAGCGTTTCTTTCAGGCTGAGATCCGGATGCATTGGGCATTTATTAAAATGAAATTTGGAAATGAAGTAAGCGCTTCCTGGGACATTATCAAAGCTTATCATTTGTTACAGGACAACAGAAAAAAATTCCCGTCATTTAATCCCACACTAAAATCGCTCGGACTTTTACATGTATTAATCGGCTCTGTACCTGACAATTATACCTGGGTCACCAAAATTCTTGGATTAAAAGGAAATATAAAATTAGGCATTGAGGAGATACAGTTTGTAGAGCGCGAAGAGCCATTTTTTAAACAGGAAGCGCAACTTATTGACCTTCTTTTGCATGCCTATACTTTGCAGCTTAGCGATGCGCAGAGAAACCTTGTGCAGCAATTACCAAAAAGTCAGCCTGATAATCTGTTACTTCACTTTTTTGCAACAACAATTTTGATGAAAGAAGGCCGAAGTGAGGATGCACTTTATTATCTGAATTATGCACCCAGCGGCGAGGACTATATTTCGTTTCCCTTTCTTGATTACCTGCGTGGGGAAATTGCTCTGCAAAAAGGTAAATATGATATCGCCTTTTTCTTCTATTCCAAATTCCAACAGAAGTATAAAGGCTTTAACTTCATAAAAGATAGCAACTTAAAACTTTTTATGAGCCGCTGGCTGGCCGATCGTGATTCCGAAGCGATTCAATATATCAAGCTGGCCGGAAGTAAAGGAAGCACTATTGTTGAAGGTGATAAATTTGCACAACGTTTGTCAGAAGAATATGCAGATGGCAAAATATTACCTGATCAAAAAATCCTTTACAAGGCGCGGTATTCGACAGACGGTGGATATTTGACGGAGGCCTGGGATTTTATTGATAATTATACCGAAAAGTCTTTTTCATCGCCAGCAGATAAGGCTGAACTGAATTATAGGAAAGGCAGAATTCTTCAAAAAATGAATCAAATTGATCGTGCTATTCCCTATTATGATCGGGCAATATTTTTGAGCTCAGGGACTTCTCAGACTTTTGGACCGTCCGCTGCCTTACAGATGGGTTATATTTCCCGGGACAAAAAGAATAAAACTCTGGCTGTCAGCTATTTCAAAAAAGCCATGTCCTACAAAAAACATGAATATAAAAATAGTATCGACAATAAAGCAAAAGCTGCGCTTACGGAATTGGGAGAATAATACCGATATCTGACAATTTTCTGCATGACTAAAAATCATTTCTGGCGTCATAGGGATTAAAAACTTTCCTATGTCAGAAGACAATCTTTATAATCCAAACAACATTCGAAGCTGGGCAGAAGAAGACAGGCCACGCGAAAAATTACTTCTGAAGGGAAAAGCAGCATTGTCCAATGCAGAGCTGATTGCCATCCTGATAGGTTCCGGCACGGTGAAGTTATCTGCCGTTGATGTCGCCAAAGGAATTATGAATACCGTTCATAACAACATTAGTGAGCTGGCGCGTCAGGGTATTAAAGACCTGATGAAAAATAAAGGTATTGGAGAAGCAAAAGCCATAACCATTATTGCCGCTCTTGAACTGGGACGCCGCCGGACCGATCACATTCCAGATCAACGGAGGATTATAAACACTTCCCAGGCGGTTTACGACGAAATGCGACAACATCTTCAGGACAAAGCACATGAAGAATTCTGGATCGTGATGCTCAACCGGGCAAACGAGGTTATGAAGTCTGTGGCGGTTAGTATCGGAGGCATTTCAGGAACTGTATGTGATCCAAAAATGGTCTTCAAACATGCGCTGGAAAATATGGCCAGTGCCATTATTTTGGTTCACAATCATCCTTCCGGCCAGTTGAAAGCCAGTGAACAGGATATTAATCTGACCAAACAATTAAAAAAATGCGGAATGATTCTTGATCTGCCGGTGGTTGATCATATCATTTTTACCGATAAGGGATTTTTGAGTTTCGTGGACGAAGAGATTTTTTAACCTAAAAAATCAGTTCCTTTTTTACAATTCCTTCCAGTTCAGAGTAAGGGATTGTAAACGTGATTGCACCACGGGCATAAGCCGCAATTTCGTATGGATTGTAATAAAAGAAAATGCCTTCTCTCGTAAACGCGTAGTTTGCCGGTAGAAAAAATTTATGATTCATTAGAAAATACCCGGCGTTTTCAAGGTTGGTTGTATCTGCTATATTTTCAAGTTTCCTGAATGACTTTTCAACTTTTTTTAGCAAAGCAACAGAATCCGAAAGGAAAGTAGTTGACTTTAACTCTTTCCCGGTTGTAATATTAAAAACATAGTAAGTGCGAAAAGTATTTGGGTGTGCGCCGCCGGTGTATGAATAATGATCCATTTGATACTGCATGATTTTCGGGGAAACCATAACTGTATCGCCTTTCAAATCAACTTCCCAGCATCCCGGAGCCTCAGGAAATTTAGTTTTGAATTTTGTATAATTGGAAGAGAAAACGTCGTAAGCATTCCTGATACTTTTATCAGATCCGGGATGAGCTGCTATACTGGCAGAATCTGCATAATCGTTTATCCGGTCAATTAACTTTTGATTTAGAAAAGCACGGATCGTACCAGCAGCTGTGTCCTGACCAACGGGCTCCCAGACATTAATCCTTAAACTTACTCCGCCGATTAGTGTTGTATCACAATTCCCCAGCTCCATTTTATTAAATTTCCCTGCTCTTTCTGTTTTGACTTCTTCCTTTTTAGTGGAAGATGTACAGGCATAAAAGAAAATAAGGATGCTAAATATTAATAGTTTTGGGAAAATATGCATGTTGATTTTTTTAGGTTGATGAGTGAGTTGACTAAATAATTATGAGAAGGTTTGTATAGCTGTGCGTTGTATGGATAATTATTAAAGTTTGTGTTGCCGTGATTTGTATGGATAATTATTCAAAGTTTGTAAACCCGTCCGACGGTAAAAAAACCGTCGGACGGGTACGGCCCATAAACGTCCGACCAGTAATAAAAAATCTACAAACTCATCAATTCTTTAAACCGAATTGCCTGCCGACGTGAAATTTCAATTTTATCTCCACCTTGTAAAGTCACCAAAAGACCACCGCTGAACCAGGGTTCAATTTTTTCTATCCAGTGAAGATTGATAATATGTTTACGGTTAGCTCTGAAATAAGTACCCGGATCGAGTCTTTCTTCCAGGTTGTTAAGCGATTTTAGTACCAATGGTTTCTGATCGTCAAAATGCAGCCGAACATAATTGCCCATGGATTCAAACAATCTTACTTTTCCCAGTTTGACAAACCAGCATTTTTCACCGTCTTTAACAAAAACCTGATCATTTTCTCCTAGAATTTTTTCTACCCTTTCGTGGTTCGAAACAGGAATTTCAGTATGTGCCTGGTTTTCTTCAATTCTGTGGATTGTTTCTTTTAACCTTTCTGTATCGATCGGTTTCAACAAATAATCAAGCGCATTAAATTCAAACGCTTTGATCGCATATTCATCATAAGCAGTTGTAAAAATAACTTCCGGACTTTTTCCTTCAATAGAAGATAACAGCTCAAAGCCGTTTTTACCCGGCATTTGTATATCAAGGAATAAAAGTTCGGGTTGTAAATCGTCGATCATCACCAAAGCTTCCTCCGCATTGGCTGCTTCTCCTACAATTTCAATTTTGGTATACGGTTCAAGTAATCTTTTAAGTTCATTTCTTGCTAGGCGTTCGTCGTCAACAATAAGAGTTCTCATGGCAGTTTTCGGGAATTGTTTATTAAATAAAAATCTTGAATCGTTACTTAAAATTAGAATTCGGTGACTTACAAAGATAACGGATTAGTCAACCTGCAAAAGCTGCATCTGATCAGAAAGTGTAGGAATTCTCACTTCTGAGCAAACAACGCCCTCCTTTTCCTGAAAAATCCTGAACGATGCGCCTTTGCCATATAATATGGAAAGTCTTTCCGCTGTATTCTTCAACCCCACCCCACCCGAGTCCATATTTTCCAGATTACTTGGCGCACTAATTAAATTCCCCGTATTTCTGATCAAAATAATCAGCGTATCGTCTTCAATATCCGACTTTACTTCCAGAAAACCTCCACCCATTTCCTTTGAAACACCATGTTTGATACCATTTTCCACCAAAGTTTGTAGCATCATCGGTGGAACCTGCCAGTAAACTGCCTGGGGATTGGATTCAATGGTATATTGTAAACGCTCTTCATATCGAACTTTTTCTAGTTCAAGATAATCTACAACTGTTTTTAATTCTTCCTGTAAATCAACCGTTTTCCTCCGGTCAGCCAGAAGAGAATTTCGTAAAATATTGGATAACTGTGTAATGCTTATCTGCGCCCGGGACGGATCTTCAAAAACCAACGCCCGGATACTGTTCAGTGCGTTAAATGTAAAATGCGGATTCAGCTGAGAACGTAAGACTTTCGCCTCGGCCTCACGCATGGAAGTTTTCAACATGATTTTCTCATAATCGGTCAAACGGTTTTGTTCAACATAATGATAAACCGTATAGGAAAGTATCCAGGCCAGTAAGTTCTTACACCAGCCGGCATAATAATTCCAGAAAACGAACGGCTGGTTCATCAGATTTTCTTCTAAAATTTTTCGATCAAGAGGAAGATTGACCACCGTCATAATTAAACCTAAAAATAATACAGAAGCTATCCCCCGCAGGGCAAGCCTGGGCAAAGGCAGTGTGGACCAGTTCCATCTGCGGATTACAAGCCTGTAAATATGTGTGAGCGTAATGCCCAGAAGAATATTCGCAATGCTGCTATAAAAATTGGTGCGGTCAAATCCGTATTCAAGGGTGTATAACACAAACTCATACATAATGAGCAAGGTCCAGCCCACGATTTGCAAAGTCCAGTATATTTTCCTTTTGGACATCAGTTAAAGGTTACAGCTGAAAAACTAAGCCACAAAAGTATAACACCCCGGCCAGTTTTCCGCCATAAATACATCAATGGAATTGCCCGTACACAAACGGTCTTCTACAAGGTTTGGGGAATTTCAAGTGAAAGCAGATGCGTTGTGTCGTTTCTGACCTCCATCTCAAAAAGACCGGTATCGTACGAATAATTGATGCGGTACAAACACAAATTGCTGTGTTCATAATCATCCATATGAATCAGCGATTGGTTGAACAAAATTGTCAGCAAAACGCGCATTGCCCGGCCGTGCATGGCTATAAGGATATTTCTTTCATGCGGGCGGGATAGAATTGTTTCTACCACCGGAATCTGACGGTCACGTACCTGGATCGGGCTTTCACCACCTTCGGCCGCACTATCAAAATCACCGGCTTTCCATGCAAGCACAAGATCGCGGTAGTAACCTATGTCTCCGGTGTTCGGTTCTTTTCCTTCACGGAGGCCCCAGGAAATTTCATTCAGCCCCGCGTAACTTTCGTGTGGAATTCCCTGTTTTATAAAACCACGGACAGACTGATGCGTCCGCTGTAAGTTTGAAGTATATATTTTGTCAAAAGGTACATGCTGGTAAGCATTAAAAAAAGCAGCAGCCTGGGCCTCTCCCCATTCATTCAACATAGAATCTACACCACTTCCCTGAACTACTCCTCTACGATTAAGATCAGTTTCACCGTGGCGAATGAGATATATAGACTTTCTTTTCAAAATAATTGTATTATTTAAATATTATTTTTGCAAATACCTTGTTTTTGACTAATATAGCAGGTACAAATTTATACAATTTTTATATGTTCGCAACATCCATTTCTCTTGACGCCATTCATTCTTTTAGCAAAAACACTATTGCCGATCATATTGGTATTGAATTTATGGAAATAGGAACAGATTATATTGTGGCGCGGATGCCGGTTGATCATCGCACGCATCAGCCGTTTGGAATTCTGCATGGCGGAGCGTCCGTTGTTCTGGCTGAAACACTGGGAAGTATTGCTTCATTTTTATGTCTGAAAGATCCGGATAATCAACATGCGGTCGGGCTTGAAATAAATGCAAATCATCTGCGGCCGGCAAAGAACGGATTTGTTTATGGACGTGTTACACCTATACATGTTGGAAGAACGACGCATATCTGGGATATAAAAATCACAAATGAGGAAGACAAACTGGTTTGCGTGAGTCGTTTGACAGTCGCCATTGTAAGTGCGAACCGTTAATTTCAACAAAATTAAGTTATGGGATTCAGGGCAGGCCTTTGCCTGTTTAAAGATTATATAAATGATTTCGACACAAATTAGAACGGCCCAGTCCATTTTAGAACGTTTTGAAGCAGAAGAACTTTGGAAAGCAGCAAAAGAACTGGGTTTTCCATGTGCAATGTGGAAACTTCCTTATACCAGTGAAATAAAATTATTAATATCGATCAGAGAAGGGATCCGCAGCTGCCAGCCGGATGTTGACAAACTTTCTCCGGGGTTCATGATCAGTCCCTTTCATTGGAATGAAAATGAAAACGTCCTTTTTATGGAGGGCGATATTATTGCGGTTTATTCCGAAAACGGTCAGCTTCAACAACTTGATAATAAGCTCGGGGAGGAACATCCGGAAGTTATAAAACTCATTAACTCCGCATCTGAAATTAAAAAAAGCGATACCGGCAAAAATCCTGAAAACCAGCCTTTGCTTATTTCTACGCTACCTGATCAGCACACAAAAGTACGTTTTGAAAGAACCGTAGAGCTTGCCGTTTCTGCAATCAAACAAAAACAGTTTCATAAAGTCGTTTTGTCCCGAACAAAAGAACTTTCCTACACTGAGCATTTTCAACCTGCAAAAGCGTTTCAAAAATTGGCAAAAGCATATGCTCATGCTTTTGTTTCTCTTGTTAATCTACCAGATCAAAAAGAAATCTGGTTAGGTGCCAGTCCTGAAGCTTTGGTACAACAAACGGCAGAGGGGACTTTTACAACCATGTCCCTTGCGGGTACTCAAAAAGCAAAAGACGAAAACGGAGATCTTCTGGCAAAATATGACATTAAGTGGGGCCAAAAAGAAATTGAGGAACAGGCTTTGGTAAGTCGTTACATTATTGAATGCTTTAAAAAAATTCGATTGAGGGAATATCTGGAAACAGGCCCGAAAACTGTTTTGGCAGGAAACCTTTATCACCTCCGGAGCGATTTTGAAGTTGATACCAACGCACTCAATTTTCCGGAGCTGTCGTCGGTTATGCTTCGGCTGCTTCACCCGACGTCTGCGATCTGCGGAGTTCCAAAAATTCCAAGCCTTAAATTTATTTCAGAAATTGAAGGATATGACCGTTCTTTTTACAGCGGTTTTCTTGGACCGGTTCAGGTTGAAGGTGATACGAATTTATTCGTAAATCTTAGAACCGTTCGGCTGAAAGATGGCACTGCCACGTTTTATGCCGGTGCAGGCATTACGGAAGACTCAATTCCTGAGCGCGAATGGGAAGAAACTGAGCTCAAATGTGATACACTTCTGAAGGTGATTGCAAAAGAATTTTAAAAAAATTCCATCGGGCCGTTAAACTTTTATAGTAGAAAACTATCCAACCCGTGTTACATTTACATAACATTCAGGAAACTTGCACGTTTTCTGGTTGTTAACTATTCCTAACAATTTAATAATTTAAAAATACCTTGAAATAGTACTACCTTTATGAATTGCATTCTTCCAGGTCCGGATTTTCTATATCGATCCAGTTTAAAAAAATCTTTTCTTTCTTCTCTTTTCCTTGCCGCTTTTAGCACTGTGCTTTTTTCTTGCGGTGAAAAAAAAGATACTTTCAAAAAAAACGACGGCAAATCTGCTCCCACAACTGTCGATGTAATTATTGCATCAAAAGAAAATGTGAGTGATAAAGTTGAAGTAAACGGTACGGTTGTTGCCAATGAATTTGCAGAATTACATCCCGAAGTAAGCGGACTTCTGACTTTTCTGGATGTTCCGGAAGGGAAGACGATCCAGAAAGGAACAGTTATCGGGCGGATCAACAGTGCAGACCTTACCGCTCAGATGAATAAATCTAAAATTCTTTTAGATAATGCCTTAGTGACAGAAGATCGGTTAAAGAAACTAATAGCCATTAATGGTGTTAATCAGGCTGATTACGACCTTGCTATCAATAACTCTAATTCGCTGAAGGCGGATATGGCATATACCCAGGCTTTAATTGACAAAACAATTATTCGTGCACCATTTACAGGTGTGGTTGGTTTGAGAAAAGTCAGCGCGGGATCTTATGTGTCTCCTGTGACAGTTATTGCTACAATGCAGCAGTTAAGTAATTTAAGGATTGATTTTACGGTACCGGAAGTGTACCAGACATTTGTCCAGAAAGGGAGTACCGTTGATGTTATTATTGATCAGAAAGGCACCATACAAAAAGCAAGGATCATCGCGACTGAACCCATCATTGATCAGTCGACACGAAATATTACGGTGAGAGCAGTTTTGGCATCAGGAAGCCCTAGCCCAGGTTCTTTTGCGAAGGTTCTTTTGAATGCAGGAGCGCAAAAAAGCAGTATCCTGATTCCTACGAACTGTATAATTCCGGAATCGAGAGATAAAAAAGTCGTTACGGTAAAAGGAGGAAAGGCAGTTTTCGTCAGCATACAAACTGGCGTTCGTAAGGCTGATTTTGTGGAAGTTACAAGTGGTATCAGCGTTGGTGATTCCGTTGTAGTTTCAGGGGTATTGTTCGCCCGTCCCGATGCGCCTGTGAAAGTGAGAGCAGTAAAAACCCTGAATTCAACAAAAGCTGAATAATGATATTCGGTTCCTGATTCCCAGACCAACCAACCTATGAATATTTCGGAATTATCACTGAACCGGCCAGTACTAGCCGTGGTTATGAACCTGCTCATCATCCTTTTTGGAGTGGTAGGTTATAACTTTTTGTCTTTGAGGGATTATCCCGCCATTGACCCTCCCATTGTAAACGTCCGGACCAGCTACACAGGTGCGAATGCCGATATTATTGAAAGCCAGATTACCGAACCACTTGAAAAAAGTATCAATGGTATTCCTGGTATTAAGAGTATAAGTTCTTCCAGCCAGATCGGTTCAAGTAACATTACGGTTGAATTTAACCTCGAAATTGACCTTGAAGCTGCCGCCAATGACGTGCGCGACAAAGTAAGTCAGGCCCAGCGAAATTTACCGCAGGATATCGATGCTCCACCGGTTGTGGCGAAGGCTGATGCCAATAGTGATTTTATCCTGCTTCTGGCGGTGCAAAGTCCTTCAAAAGGGCTTTTGGAGTTGAGCGAATATGCAGAGAATGTTTTGCAGCAAAGTTTGCAAACGATTGACGGTGTAAGTGCCATTAATATTTTTGGTCAGAAAAGATATGCGATGCGTATCTGGCTGAATCCCGATCAGATGAGTGCTTATAATGTTTCATTCAATGACATTAACACAACATTGACGGCAGAAAACGTAGAACTTCCCGCAGGGAAAATTTACGGTAATGAAACCGAACTTACCATCCGTACGATGGGAAGGCTGACTTCTGAAAAGGAATTTAGTGATCTTATCATTAAAAATGACAGTACCGGAATTGTCCGGCTTAGCAATGTTGCCAAAGTTGAGCTTGGTCCTGAAACGGAAGAGCAAAGCTGGAAATATAATGGTGTATATGCAGTAGGTTTGGCTGTAATTCCACAACCAGGTGCCAACTACGTAGAAATTTCGGAAGTGTTTAATAAACGCCTTGCAGAGATTGCTAAATCGAATAAGTCAGATATCACTTTCAATGTATTGATTGATAATACCCGTCTTGTTCGTCAGTCCGTAGAAGAGGTGGAAGAAACGCTGATCATATCGTTCGGGCTTGTGGTTATTGTAATTCTTTTCTTTTTCCGGAATTTCCTGGTTGCCGTACGCCCTTTGATCGATATTCCGATTTCCCTCGTGGCTACGTTTTTTGTCATGTACCTTTTCGGTTTTTCAATCAATATCCTGACACTTTTGGGAATTGTTTTGGCAACCGGACTTGTGGTGGATGATGGTATTGTAGTAACAGAAAATATTTTCCGAAAGCTTGAAGAAGGCCTCCCTATTCGAGAGGCTGCACTGGAAGGTAGTAAAGAAATTTTCTTTGCGGTTATCTCGACTTCGCTGACGCTGGCCGTTGTGTTCCTTCCCGTAATTTTCCTTGAAGGATTTGTGGGAAGTTTATTCAGGGAATTTGGTATTGTAGTGGCATCAGCCGTATTGATCTCTGCCTTTGTTTCCCTGACAATTACACCAGTTCTGAACGTGTTCCTGAACCGTAAAGATGCCGGTCACGGATGGTTTTACAACAAAACTGAACCGTTTTTCACCGGAATGGAGAATGGCTACAACCGAATGCTTTCCGGTTTTATTAAAGTACGCTGGATGGCCTGGGTTCTGGTATTGGTCTGTGTTGGAATCATATATTTTACATACAAACATTTGCCAAGCGAACTTGCTCCGATGGAAGATCGCAATAGTGTCCGTCTGAGTATGTCGGCACCGGAAGGTACCAGTTATGACAAAATGCAGGGTATCGCTGATGAAGTTGTTAACTACCTGAACGACTCTATTCCTGAACGAGATTTTGTATTTTCTTCTACACCTGGTTTTGGTGGAGGCGGTGTTAATGCTGCTTCCGGCCGGATTGGTTTGGTACCAGCCGGTGAAAGAAAAAGAAGCCAGAACGACATTGCAATGGCTATTAATAAAAAACTTCCGCAGTTTAACGATGCCCGGATTTTTGCTGTTCAGGAACAAACCATTGCGGTGGGTATTGGCTCACGTGGTGCGCTTCCGGTACAATTTATCCTTCAAAATCTCGACTTTGCAAAACTTTCTGAAGTACTTCCAAAGTTTTTGGAAGAAGCCAGAAAAGATCCTGTTTTTCAAAATGTTGATGTTAACTTAAAGTTTAACAAACCCGAAGTTCAGTTAACGATCGACCGTTTAAAAGCGCGTGACCTTGGTCTTTCAACTACCGATGTAGCCGCAACAATTCAGGCTGCATTCAGTGGACGGAGGTTAGCCTATTTCATCCGTAACGGGCAGCAATATCAGGTTATCGGACAGGTTGAACGTGCAGATCGTGATAAACCTGCGGATATTGAAAAACTATATGTAAGAAATAACCGGGGACAAAATATTCCTTTGACAGCCGTTGTGAATATGGTGGAGCAAAGCGGCCCACCTACATTATATCACTACAACCGGTATAAAAGCGCAACCATTTCTGCTTCTCTTGTTGAAGGAAAAACAGTTGGAGACGGTGTATTGGCGATGCGCACCATTGCCAATAAATTGCTGGACGAAACTTTCCAAACCTCATTGAGCGGACCTTCGAGGGATTATGAAGAAAGTTCATCCAACACAAGTTTTGCATTTGGATTGGCCCTCCTACTGGTTTATCTGGTACTCGCAGGTCAGTTTGAAAGTTTTACAGATCCATTTATCATCATGATTACCGTTCCTCTTGCTTTGGCAGGAGCACTTTTGAGTTTGTATATTTTTGGTTTAACCATCAATATTTTCTCTCAAATCGGTATGATCATGCTAATCGGGCTTGTGACAAAAAATGGTATCCTGATTGTGGAATTCGCCAATCAGAAGCGGGAACATGGTATGAAACGATTGCCAGCCGTTATCGAATCAGCAACTCAGCGTTTGCGCCCGATTTTAATGACCAGCCTAGCAACGGCTTTTGGCGCGTTGCCGATTGCATTAAGTTTAGGTGCGGCGGCTACAAGCCGTGTGCCACTGGGTGTTGTAATCGTAGGTGGCTTGACATTCTCTCTGATTTTAACCTTGTTTGTAATTCCGGCGATATACACTTTTATATCCCCTAAACATAACAAACACAGAGAAGAACTGGCAGCCGCGGAAGAAGCTCCGGCCACCGCTTAAAAACGAATTGTTTAATCATCATAAGTCAATATAGGTTTTGCATGAACCCGCTCAAAAACTTGAACAACAGTTTTAAAATTGTAATTTTTCTACTCCTGACCGGTAGCTCAGCCATGAGCCGTCAGGTTGCAGCAGACTCTTTGATAACACTGGATGATGCTATTGCGATTGCGTTAAAAAACAGTCTGGAAATTCAGATTGCCAAAAACGATGTAGAAGCCAATACATTACTCAATAATTATGGCGTTGCCGGCGGACTGCCCTTGATAGCAGCTACGGCTTCCAATGTGGAACAAATTCAGAACATCACCCAGGAACTTCAAACCGGGCCTGGTACGAAAAGGCGTGGCGCAGCTGGTAACAACACCAATGCAGGTATTACTGCGAGTATTCTTTTATACAACGGAAAAAGAGTGGTGGCAACAAAAAAACGTCTTGCTGAACTTCAAAGTCAAAGCAGTGAAGTATTAAATTCCCAGATACAGAATACGATTGCCGCTGTGATGACGAGTTATTATGATGTCGTTCGTCAGTTGAGTTATATGAATACTGTGCGTTTCTCTATCGTTGCTTCACAAAAACGCCTGGAAATTATTGAGGTAAGAAAAACGGCCGGGATGGCAAACAATGCGGATTTATTTCAGGCACAAATCGATCTGAACACACTAACGCAGACTTTGACCAACCAACAACTGGCAGTTGATGTTGCCAAGTCAGAATTATTAAGATTGCTCGCACTCGACCCAAAGTCCCCGGTAGCTATCCGGGATACGATTATGGTGGATCAGGCTATGAACATTGATAACGTACTTGAAAAACTTGCAGTGAATGCCGATATCAAAGCGGCCGACAACCAGATCAGGATTTCCGAGTTAATAATTCGTGAAACCGCTGCGTTACGTTATCCTACGGTTCGTCTAAATTTAGGTTATAACTATACCAGAGCGCAAAGTTCAGCAGGTTTTACGCTTCTTAACCAGGTTTCGGCACCAAGTGCGGGTGTTACTTTAAACGTGCCGATTTACAATGGCAGCACCTTTAAACGTCAGCAGCAAGTTGCGGAAATTAATGCCAATTCTGCAAGATCTCAAAAACAGGTACTGGTTCGTGATTATTCTGCACAGGCTATGAAAATGTTCCAGACTTACAGAAGTTCTCTCGAACAACTTGAATCGCAGAAAGCAAATTATAAATTGAGTCAGCAGCTGCTTGACCTGACATTACAGCGTTTCCAACTTATTCAGGCAACCATTATTGATGTGAGAGAAGCACAGCGCAGTTTTGAGGAAGCGGGGTACCGTTTGATCAATCTTAATTATGCAGCAAAGTCTTCGGAAATTGAATTGAAAAGATTGACAAATACATTGATGTAATATTTTATTTATACATAAAATGATCCAACCACCCGGGTTTTTCCCGGGTGGTTTTTTTGTTTTAAAAAAGATAGAATCGGTTAGTCGATTAATAGAATGCAAATCCGGGTTTATACCGTTACCTTTGTGTCAAAAAATAATAATAAAGAATGCTTTTTATAGGAAAATATAACAACCTCACCATCCTTCGTGATACAAGCGTAGGTTTCTTTTTGGGTGATGTGGAAGGTGAAGAAGTACTGCTTCCCAACAAATACAAAACGGATGACATGCAGATTGATGATGTCATCAAGGTTTTTGTTTATAACGATTCAGAAGATCGTCCGGTTGCTACAACGGAAACGCCAAAAATTGTCCGGAACGAATTTGCTAATCTAAGAGTAAAAGATATTTCCGAGCATGGCGCATTTCTGGACTGGGGTTTGGAGAAAGATCTTTTTGTGCCTTTCAGAGAGCAATCAACACCCATGGAAATTGATGAATGGCACGTGGTATTTTTATATCTCGACCAGAAAACTTCACGCCTGATCGCAACAACCAAACTGGACAGATATCTGGAAAACGAACGTTTGCTTGTCAAAGAAGGCGACGAAGTAGATTTGCTTGTATGGAAAAAAACGGATCTTGGTTACAACGTGGTTGTCAACCAGTTTCACAAAGGGCTGATATATGCTAACGAGATTTTCAAACCACTAAACGTTGGTGATAGCCTTAAAGGTTATATCAAAAAAATCAGAGATGAAAACAGACTGGATATCAGTCTGGAAAAACAGGGATATGCAAACGTCGTAGAACCCACCGGACAACGTATTCTGGATGACCTGAAAAAAAATAACGGATATCTGAACTTATCCGACAGCAGCGCTCCGGAAGATATAAACAGACAACTTGGAATCAGCAAAAAAGTCTTCAAAAAAGCAATTGGCGGCCTATACAAACAAGGTCTGATACGAATTGCGAGCGACGGAATTTATTCGGTAGAAGGAGAATAATTTTGCAGGTTACACAGAGAACCACAGAGTAAATGAAGAGAGCCACAGAGATTTAAATTTTATCTCCGTGGCTCTCTCTTTTCTCTGTGTACCTCTGTGTAACCTAAATTACTTTTGTCCGTATTTTTCTTTGTATTTGTCGTACAGACGTTTTTGCTTGTCATCCAGGTTAACTTTTCCTCCTTTGATAAACACCATAGAAACAGAATTGCCACGCATATCCATCAAATCTCCGCCTGTTACCACCAATGATGCCTGTTTCCCTTTTTCCAGCGTTCCTACATATTGATCAACACCCATAATTTCAGCGGCATTTTTTGTGATCAACTGTAATGCTTCCTCTGGTTTCATATCACTAAAACCGGAAGAAGTGCCTGCCAAAAATGCAAGGTTACGCGTTCTCCACCATTCATCAGCATAACTGATCGCAACTTTTACACCAGCTTTCGTCAGAATTCCCGGAAGTTCATAAGGAAGATAAACATCTTCATCCGTTGCATTTGGAAGTCTGTGTGCCTGATTTAAAACAACCGGGATATTATTTTCTTTCAAAAACGCCGTTATTTTATATGACTGATCCCCGCCTACGATTACAATCTTTTTGATACCAAATTCCTGAGCAAATTTCACCGCTTCAATAATATCCTTTGCATAATCGGCACGGATATAAAGATTGGCTTTTCCTGCGAAGATATCCTTCATCGCTTCCAGACGAATATTCATCGGCGAAGGTTTGCTGATTGCAGCATATCCTTTTGCATCTGAAAAAGTACTCCTGAATAAATCAATCGTTTCCTGACGTTTTTCATTCTTTTTCAAAGAGACTGAAAAATCTTCATAGTTGAAACTGGTTGATAAATATGGAGGCCAGCTGATCCAGATTCCATCATCCTTTTTCAAAACCGCATCCTCCCAGTTCCAGCCATCGGTATAAAACACAGAAGAAGATCCTGAAATAACGCCACCCTGGGGAACTGCCTGTGATAAAAGAATCCCCGTATTCCGTAAAGTTGGAATTACTTCGGAATCGGTGTTGTAAGCCACCAAAGCACGCACATGCGGATTAATCTCACCCACTTCTGAATAATCCAAAGTAGCACGAACAGAAGCAATTTCCTGGATACCAACGGTTGTGTTCATAGAGATAATGCCGGGGAAGATATGTTTTCCTTTGACATCAATCGTCTCCACATCTCCCTTTGTCCAAACGCTACCCAAATTGGTTCCCCCTTCGACAAGCGTAATAACACCTTTGTCAAAACCAATCACACCATTTTCTATTACTTTTCCATTACCAAGGTGAATGGTTGCACCTGCCAGTATAATAGGTCTGGTTTGAGGTTTTGCAGGTGCAGGATTCTGCGCAAAACCTGTTGCTGTAAGACAAAAAGCAGCTGCAAAACCTAGCAAAACTGAATTCAGCTTATTATATTTTTTTGTTTTCATAAGACAATTTGAATGAGTAAATGATGAAAGAAAAAATCAGAAGCTTTTATTTTCCTTCCTCATGTTCAGCATGAATACCGATGACATCTTCACAGTGCCACATACGAGGCATCGTCATTGGTGCCTTTTGCGTTGGCTTGCCATCTGCCTTGTCACTTAGCATTTTTTGGATCAGACGCTCACGCTCCGCAGCTACTTTTGTTTGCTTGGCAACATCTTCCTTACGATCAAAATAAACAGCGCCTTCTATCATTGTGAACTCAGGACGTGCGTAAATTGACAAAGGATGCGTGCTCCAAAGCACAAGATCTGCGTCTTTTCCGGCTTTGATACTTCCCAATCTATTGTCGACATGCAAAAGTTTTGCAGGATTTAATGTTACCATTTTCCAGGCTTCTTCTTCCGGCACGCCACCAAATACTACGGTTTTTGCAACTTCCTGGTTTAATCTTCTCGCCATTTCCGCATCATCAGAGTTGATCGCCACAGTAACTCCTTCATGATACATCAGCGCAGCATTGTAAGGAATTGCTTCTTTTACTTCCATTTTGTAAGCCCACCAGTCAGCAAAAGTTGATCCGCCAATATTGCGGGTTTTCATTTTGTCAGCCATTTTATAACCTTCCAGAATATGGGTAAAAGTGTTAATTTTGAAGTGCAGTGAATCAGCCACATGCATCAGCATATTGATCTCAGACTGAACATAAGAGTGACAGGTGATGAAACGCTGATTATCAAGAATTTCGGCCAAAGCTTCCAGTTCAAGATCACGGCGGGGTACTTCCAGACCGGCTTTCTTTGAAGCACCGTTATAATCTTTCCATCCTTTTGCATACTCTTTTGCACGGATGAAATGGTCAAAATAAACCTGCTCGACGCCCATTCTGGTTTGCGGGAAACGAACGCGGGCTATATCACCCCAGTTGGACTGCTTCACGTTTTCACCCAAAGCAAACTTGATCGTTTTAGCTTCCGGTATCAGCATTTCTGATTGTGTGGCACCCCATTTTAGTTTCACCAAAGCACTTTGTCCACCGATTGCATTGGCAGAACCATGTAGCAAGTGCGAAGTTGTAACACCACCTGCAAGCTGGCGGTAAATATTTACATCATCAGGATTGATGACATCGCTCATCCGAACCTCGGCAGAACTGGTCTGAGATCCTTCATTAATCGCAAACAAAGCAATGTGCGAATGTTCGTCAATAATTCCGTTTGTCAAATGTTTACCAGTTCCGTCCACCGTACGTGCGCCGGAAGGAGCAGATAATCCTTTACCCACTTTCGAGATTTTTCCATTCTGGATTATTACATCAGCATTCTGTAAAATACCGTCTTTTTCATTTGTCCAGACCGTTGCATTTTTTACAAATACAGTTTCCGACTTAGGAAGCTGTTCATTTCCAAAACCGACAAAAGGATATAATACAGGGCCGGTTTCTTTGATTTTGGCCACAGCTGTATCCTTCTTTGCCACTATTTTGTATGGTTCTGTCAAAGTTGCGTTCCAGGTAAGCGGCGTACCGTCAGGCAACATACCTTCTCCGGCCAAACCTTTTCCTGCAATCCATCCTGTTAATCTGACAGTTCCGGGCGTTTTCTTTTCAGGTTGGTACGTCAGCGTCAGCAGATCATTGGTAAGCATTACTTTGGGTGTAATTTTGACCGTATCTTTTACAATAACTTTATAATCCGGCTTTTCGGCAGATCCTGATATTTCGATCTTTCCTGTTGCCGCTTTATTGATTGAAAAGGAATACGTACCACGCAGATCCGGCGCGTCTATCGGGGCAAGAATAAATTTCTTTCCCTGTATCCAGTTCTCGTAAATGACGTTATCCTTACTGAACAGATCGTCAGAAGTTATCAGAAAATTGGCCAGCATACCCACTTTCAGACTTCCCACCTGCCCATCAGCTTTGATCAAACGTGCGGGCGTTGTTGTCAAAGCTTCAAGTGCTTTTTCTTTTGGCAAACCATATTCAATGGCTGAACGGATTTTAGACCAGAAGTCAGCTTTATTCTTCAAATCAGCAGCTGTAAAAGCAAAACTGATACCACTTTTTGTAAGAACCGATGCGTTTGCAGGTGCCATTTCCCAGTGTTTCAACTGCGCGACTGAAATTGCATCAGCATCCCAGGGATCTGTTACATCATAAGCCGCAGGGAAATCCAGAGGCAAAATCAGCGTTGCCTTACTTGCTTTTACTTCCTCCAGACGCTGGTATTCATCTCCCCCGCCTTTGATGACATATTGCGTTCCAAACTCATCACCGATTTTGTCGGCACGCAGCAGGCTATACTTATCACTGGTTTCAAAAAATGAAGGCAAAGTTTTTATCTGGTTAAAAGCTTCCAGCGACAGGTTTGTTTCCTTTGCTTTTCCTCCTTTTGCATACCAATCCGCATCATAATAATTCTGGCGGAGCAAAGCTACCGCACCCATTCCTGAAGACGGATAATTTTGTCCGGAAGTCCCTTTACTAAATGAAAAATGTGCCGATGCTTTTCCGTTCAAAAGCGCTTTATTCGCAGATTCGTCTGTAAGTGTTACGACTGCACCACTTCCTCTTACGATTCCGTCGTGCGAATAAGTCAATACCGTTCCAAATCCGATTTTGCGTAAATCGCTACCTTTTTTTGAATCAGGACTAAATACCTGGCTTGCATCATTTTCTGGTTGCACAGCCTGATTCCATCCAAAAGCACCTTTTTTATTTGATTCAAGCTGCGGAGTCTGGCGTCCGCGACCGCGAGCTTCATTTTTCACTTCCGGCATTCCATAATCAGAATCCAGATCAATTAAAGAAGGATAGATATACTTGCCTTTAAGATCGACCACCACAACACCAGCCGGGATTTTTACCTGCTTGCTGACTTCACGGATTATTCCGTTTTCTATCAGCAGCGTTCCATTTGAAATTGTTGTTTTGGAATCGACTACAATATTGGCATTTGTAAATGCATATCGTCCTGTTCTTTCATCGTAGGTACCATTGCGGGGAAAAGTTTCCTGGGCATGGCACAACGAAGTTAAGGTCAGTCCAAAAACTAACGTTGATAATTTTTTCATCATAGAAATAGGAGTTTTGGAAAAGATAACCGTTTATTGATAATAAGGGAATGTTTAGACAATATACGATGAAAACACTAAATATTGGTCTGACAATGATTTAATGTAGTATCTGTGCTATACGTACTTGGAATTACAATACTCGTTTGTTCTTTTGTATCAAATTAAATTCACTAATACTTCTATGACTTACAATCAATTTAAATCCAGTCTTTCACAATCGGAACCGCCACAGGGAATTTCAGTGATTTTACAAGCGCTCTGGTATGATGCAAATAAAAATTGGGAAGCTGCCCACGACATTGCACAAAGTCAGGAAGGTACAAAAGCTTATGATCGTCTCCATGCATATTTACACAGAGTTGAAGGTGATACATGGAACGCCGGATACTGGTACAGGCGTGCAGGAGCTGATGTTTTTAAAGGTTCATTGAAGGAGGAATGGGAGTTTCTGGTAGAATCTTCAATATAAAATATAAGGCTAAAACCTTATATTTTGTATATATAAGCAAAAAGCCTTATATTTGATAATTATAAGCTTTTTTACTTATATGAAAAAGAAATATCAGGCCGTTATAACGGCAGACATGGTTAATTCAACCCATTTTTCTACTGAACAAACTGGAAAATGGCTGGAGGCATTGATTGCTATTATTCATGATAATGGTTCATTTAAATGGCTATTAAAGCCTGAAATATACCGGGGAGATAGCTTTCAAGGTGTTTTGGAAAATCCGGAGGATACTTTAAAAGTTGCAGTTTTATCCCGCACAATTATGAGATCCTATTCCCCCAAAAGCGATTTAAGGATTGCTATTGGTATCGGAACGTTAGATTTATTAACCGATAGACCTGGAACTTCTGATGGAGAAGCCTTCCGGTTATCCGGACATTTGGCTGACAACATAAAGAAACAAAAAGCACGGATTGGTATTGCGCTTCCTCAAAATTCTGAGCCGCTGAATGCTATTATGGACTTGCTGGAAACCCTGATGGAAAACTGGACAACAGCGCAAAGTGAAGTTATAGCGGCACTTATTCAAAATAAAAATATTTCCGAAATAGTTGCACAGCTTTCTATAAGCCAGCCGGCAGTCAGTCAACGCATTACGTCATCAAAATGGTGGGCAATGGAGCATTTTCTTCGTACATTTCCTGAACATCTCGCACTATACATCAAAATAAATGATTGAGTTCCTACTGTTATTGCTGGCACATGTTCTGGCTGATTTTTACTGGCAGCCCACAGCGTGGGTTATAGATAAAAGAGAAAAATCCTTTCGTTCAAAATATTTATATGCTCATACCGGCATTGTCATTATAACTTCATACGTCTTATTAGGGCATTTTCAAAACCCTTTTCCCGCCATTATCCTCGGCCTGGTTCATGGAATTATTGATATTTTCAAACTTGAATTTGACAAAAAGGGAACAACAAGCTGGTTTATAGGCGATCAAATTGCTCATCTTGTAAGTATTATACTAACAGCCATTATTTTAACCAGTTCCTTTTCTATTGAATTAGATCACCTGAAAGAATGGTTTAATAATGCCAGGATCATCGTAATCCTGACGGGAACATTTCTCGTGCTTTCACCCGTTTCATTTCTGGTTGGTATGTTAACCAAACCCTGGCGCGATGAGCTCGACAAACTTTTACCACATGCCGATGACAACCTCGCAAACGCGGGACGCTGGATAGGAATGTCTGAAAGGTTACTCATATTCGTTTTTGTTTTACTCAGTCAATATTCGGCTATCGGATTTTTAATTGCGGCAAAATCACTATTACGCTACAACGACAAAGCTGCTGCCGAACAAATTCCACCAACATATATCAGCAAAAAATCCGAATATATTCTTGTTGGAACATTGATGAGTTATACTGCCGCAATATGTACTGCATTAGCAACAAGATTATTTTATTAAAATATCTTCACTGTTTAAACCTTATTCTTAAAATCTGCTCTAACCGTGGTATCAAAACTTTGAAACCAATGAAAAGAGGAATTATTGCCATCATAATGGCATTTGCGAGTTTTACAGCTTTCGCACAGCGCGACATGGCTAAAATGACACCCGAAGCCCGGGCAGAAAACCAGACTAAAAATTTGACAGAGACCCTTGGACTTACGGCAGATCAGCAAAAACAGGTATATACCCTGAATTTGACACGCGCACAGAAAATGGAAGAAATGAGAAATTCTCAGGATGCCGACCGGTCAAAAATGAGAGAATCAATGGAAACTTTCAATACCGAATTACAAAAATTGCTAACACCCGAACAGCAGGAAAAATACAAAACTGCGATGGAAGAACGCCGGAAAAATGGCGGAGCTGGCAGAGGGCCAAGGAATTAAAAAAATGTGCTGGCAGTTTGAATGACTGTCAGCACATTTTTTTTTCAAACCTCAATTAAATTATTCCCTCTTTTTTCAATAGATCATTTAAGCATATTTCGTGATTATCAAAAACGGGCAATGTTTCATCCCATTCATGAATTGTCCATTTCCGGGATTGATCCGTCATGAATATTTTACGGCTTCCAGTCAATATCCAGAGAACTCGCTCAACTCCAAATTCGATTAATTTGTCACTTTTTAAAAAAATATAATCTGTCGAATTGGGTATATCTTCTGTTTCGATTTTTATATCAACTTCAATTGCATTCTTGGAGCAACAGAAACATAGTTTTCAGAAAACACATCTATAATTGCCCCTTTATCAAAAACCGCTATATCATTTGCCAGATTATTACCGTCCGAGATATGAAGTCCAACTTCATTGGAAACAACCCAATATGGAAATCCTGTCAATATTTCCTTTAAATAAGCACATACAATACTAACGATCAGACTTTGTATAAAACTGCTGCCCATGATACTTTCCGGTTCCTTCTTACCTTCCAAAACCCGCTTGTAACCTTTGTAAAATAAAGGTCTGCCATCAATTTCTTCAAAGATCAATTCGGACGGTATCACTTCGGTTGTTAACATGATTCCTAAACTTTGTTTATAATCAAATTTAACGAAATTAATTAAAGGCTAAGCTTATTAGATTACAAAGACTGGTTTTGCAAGAAAAAGTAACGTTACAACGCCACCTCCGTCTTAAACTCAGACGTAAAATGGAAATGTATTTTCGGATTATTTTCACGGTTCATACGGATCATCCAGTCAGATTCAGCAAAGAAAACCGGGTTACGGTCTTTGTCAAAAGCAATCTGGTTTCCTTTCAAACGGATAAATTCATCCATCGCTGGCTTTTCATCAGCGGTAAGCCAGCAAGCACGTGTGATATTCATTGGAACCCAGCGACATTTTGCACCATATTCATGTTCCAAACGATATTGAATTACATCAAATTGAAGCTCCCCTACTGTTCCTACCACTTTCCTGTTTCCAAGATCAAGATTGAATAACTGCGCAACACCCTCATCTGTAAGCTGTTGAATGCCTTTTTCCAATTGTTTGGATTTCATCGGATCCAGGTTGATCAATTCCTTAAAAATCTCGGGAGAAAAACTTGGAATACCGGCAAAATTCAGATTTTCACCTTCGGTCAATGTATCACCGATTTTGAAATTCCCTGTATCATATAAACCAACCACATCGCCCGGGAAACCTTCATCCATCACACTTTTATCAGAAGCCATAAACGTGAACGGACTCGCAAAACGCACATCCTTGTTCAAACGAACGTGGTGATAAAAAGTTCTTCTTTCAAATTTACCCGAACAAATCCTCAAAAACGCGATCCGGTCGCGGTGACGGGGATCAAGGTTAGCGTGGATTTTAAATATAAAACCACTGAATTTAGATTCTGTCGGTTCCACTTCTCTCACGTCTGTTGGACGCGGCTGGGGAAGCGGAGAAATCTCGCAGAAAGTGTCCAGCAATTCTTTTATACCAAAGTTATTGATTGCGCTGCCAAAGAAAACCGGAGCCAGCTGTCCGCTTGCATATGCCTCATTGGAAAATTCGTCATAAACACCTTCAACCAATTCCACATCTTCGGTTAGTTGAATTGCGTCTTTTAAACCAAGTAACTCTTCAAGTTTATCGTCGCCAAGATTAATTTCAACGACGTTACTTTCAATTTTGGTTTTATTGATTTTGAAGAAATAAAGTTTTTCTTCAAACAAACTGTAAACGCCTTTGAAATCAGCACCCATATTGATCGGCCAGGTAAGCGGACGCACACGGATACCCAGTTTTGTTTCTAGTTCGTCAAGCAATTCAAACGGATTACGCCCTTCCCTATCCAGTTTATTTACAAAAACAATTACCGGTGTATTACGCATCCGGCAAACTTCCATCAACCTTTCCGTTTGCTCTTCAACACCTTTTACGCAGTCAATCACCAGAATTACGCTATCGACAGCCGTAAGGGTACGATATGTATCCTCAGCAAAATCCTTGTGACCCGGTGTATCCAGAATATTAATCAACAGATCCCGGTATTCAAAAGTCATTACCGAAGTTGCAACCGAAATACCACGCTGCTTCTCGATTTCCATGAAATCGGAAGTCGCGGTTTTTTTGATCTTGTTGGATTTAACCGCACCCGCCGTCTGAATAGCTCCTCCAAAAAGAAGCAGTTTTTCAGTTAAGGTTGTTTTCCCGGCATCCGGGTGACTAATGATCGCGAAAGTCCGCCGTTTTTTTATTTCTTCTATATTACTCATTACAATATTTTATTATCCACAACTTTGTCATAACAAATTGTTTAACTGAATTTTAAAACCTAAAATTCAACAAGATTGCCAAACAAAACGGATACGAAAGAATTCCTTTTTTTCAAAATTTCCACAAAGATACAAATAAACATAGCCGCCCGTATCCGGAGCGGCTATATTATTAACTATCAGTCAGCTTAAAGCTTATTTTCATTACTGACCTTCATCATTACCTGGGGTAACGGTGGTATTCAGTAGAAAGAATCCTTGTAATCTTCAACAGAAGTCATGATCACTTCATGCGCTTCTTCACGGCCATACACATTCGTGATTTCGATATGTGCTTTTTCGCCAGGAAGGTTTTTGTATGTAAGGAAATAGTGTTTCAGACGCTCAACGATACCTGCCGGCAATTCGCTGATATCTGAGTAAGCGCCATAAACTTCATCACCTTTCAAAACTGCGATGATTTTATCATCCGCTTCACCGCCATCAATCAAACGAATTCCGCCGATTGGTTTTGCCTGGCAGGTGATATCACCATGAGAAATAATTTTTTCGCATAGAACGATAATATCAAGCGCATCGCCATCACCTTCGGTAACGTCTCTGCCAGATCTTTCTCTTGCCAGTTCAGCAATTTTATCCGCGCAATATGTTTTTGGAATAAAACCGTAAAGTGCCGGAACGATGTTGGAATATTTTTGTGGACGGTCAATTTTCAAATAACCCGTCTGCTTGTCAATTTCGTATTTAACAGTATCCGTAGGAACGATTTCAATAAATGCAGTTACAAGATCCGGTGCATTTTCTCCCATCGGAATTCCATGCCAGGGATGGGCTTTGTGTACGTTTGCGTTCATTATAAGGTAAAATGTATATGATCTAATTTTAATTATCTAATCTTTCTTTGTTATTCTCCCGCTTTTTCTGAAATCAGATAGTCACCCGATTTTGATATGGATTGTTTTACAAAAAGCTCTCCAAGGAATCCTGCCAGAAATAATTGTGAACCGACCATGATTGCTACCAGTGCAAGGAAAAACAATGGATTTTCGGTCACATTCCGGTATTGTTCATGGGAAATGTAAATTTTATAAATTTTTGTTCCAAGCAGCCAAAAAGCAATAAGGCTTCCGAGAAAAAACATAAGCGTTCCAAGACTGCCGAATAAATGCATTGGACGCCGTCCAAATTTATTGACGAATGCAATCGAAAGCAAATCCAGAAAGCCAAAAACGAACCTTTCCAGTCCAAATTTTGTGTATCCGTATTTCCTCGCCTGATGCTGTACTACCTTCTCGCCGATCTTACCAAAACCATTCCATTTGGCAATAACAGGAATATATCGGTGCATTTCCCCATAAATGGTAACATTTTTAACCACCTCTTTCCGGTAAGCTTTGAGTCCGCAGTTAAAATCATGCAGCTCTACACCGGAAATTCCACGCGTAGCTGCATTAAAAATTTTGGTAGGAATTGTCTTGGTAATCGGATCATATCTTTTCTTCTTCCAACCCGAAACCAGATCATATCGATCCTCTTTGATCATTCTATAAAGTTCCGGAATTTCATCAGGACTGTCCTGCAAATCAGCATCCATGGTGATGATCACATCTCCAAGAGCAGCCTGAAAACCAGTTTGTAAGGCAGCTGTTTTTCCATAATTACGAACGAAACGATGCCCTTTGATATGCGGGTTTTTCAGAGATAGATCTACAATAACATCCCAGGAACGATCCTTACTTCCGTCATCAATAAACAGGACCTCATATGTGAAATTATTTTCATTCATCACGCGCGCAATCCACTCGCTAAGCTCTGGCAAAGACTCTTCTTCATTGAAAAGCGGGACGACAACGGATATCTGAATTGCTGAATTAGTCATGAATATGTACTGGGGTGATACCTGCACACCCTGATTAAGGTGCAAAGTTCGTATTTTTCCTGATCAAAATTGTAAATAAAAGTCTTTCAATAATTTCCTGAACTCCGGATGGAAGGTTTTCCCATCTTCTTCATAGATAAATAATTCAGCGATAAGCTGCCCGATATCAGCACTTTCAATCGATTGAAAACTCATCAATTTCCGAAAAGGTTTCTTTCCTTTTTGATGATATAAAGTTAGTTCCCGGCGCAGCTTCCAGCCCGAATTTTCCGCAAGACTTTGAAAAACAAGCCCTTCGTCTACCGGAAGCAAAATATTCCATTTCCCATTTGGCTGTAATAATCTTTTAATTGCAGTAAGCAGGTCTTCAAAAGACAGCGAATCCGCATGGTGGGCCAGATTTATTTTTGCATCAGGTGATTTTAAATCAGATTGAAAAAAAGGTGGGTTTGTAATGATACAATCAAACTTTTCACTGGGTAAAAAATCCTGAATAGCGGTATTGAAAACCTCAATTTGACTTTTAAATGGACTATTTCCGGCATTTTCAGTTGCCTGCAAAAAGGCATCTTTGTCTATTTCAACAGCGGTAATTTTTGCTTCACGGTTCCTTTGTGCGACCATCAAGGATAATAAACCGGTACCAGCGCCAATATCCAGAATTCTCTCTGCTTTTTCCACATCCGCCCAGGCACCAAAAACACAGGCATCCGTGCAGACTTTCATCGCACTTTTATCCTGATTAATGGTAAATTGTTTGAACTTGAAAAATGAATTTCTGGCCAATTGATTAATTATTTTCTTCCAAAATCTGCCGGATTTTCACCCCAGTATTCTGTCTCCCATTTCAGGATCTTGTTTGGATAAGTATTACTGGCCAGCCATCTTTCGGCTCTTTGGAGCATTTCAAAAACAGGCTTATTTCTTGGTGTCAACTGCAACTTTGTATTTGCATGTTTCTTTTTAATCCAACTGATCGCCGTTCTGGAATCAGAATAAATCGGGATGTCACTATTATTTTTTTGAAGATATGCCAGTCCGTGAACGATCGCCAGAAATTCTCCGATATTGTTGGTTGCATCTTTGAACGGACCTTGTAAAAAAATCCTTTCACCGGTTTGCAGATAAGTCCCCTGATATTCCATGTCACCGGAAGTCGTATTCCAGGCGGCATCAACGGCAATGGCATTTTTTATAGGCTGACCAATATTGGCTGGTGCTGTTTTGGCAACAACTTTCGCAGCATTTTCTTTTTTCTGAACATACTCCCAATAATTCCTCTGAATGGCTGTTTCAGCTTCCTGTATCGAGTCAAAAGATTTGTAACGGGCATCTTCAAAACCCTTGATTTGCGCTTCACATTCTTTCCAATCGGTAAACACACCTGTTTGTCTACCTTGCCACACTACATAAAATTTCGTCTTTTTTGCCATTACTCCAAACTAACTTCTTTCTTCCCAAACCTGGGCCAGGTTTACAATAACCTCCACTGCTTTTTCCATATCCTGAACAGAAACCCACTCCAACCGGGAATGAAACGCATGTTCACCTGCAAAAATATTCGGGCACGGTAAGCCCATAAAGGATAATCTGGAACCGTCAGTTCCACCCCGAATACTTCTCGTGACCGGATTTAATCCTGAACGTTTCATTGCTTCTGTTGCATTATCGATTACTTGTGGATATTTAGCAAGAATTTCCTTCATGTTCCGGTATTGCTCGGTAACCTTGAATTCACTTTTCGAATTTGGATAATTCCTCATCACCTGATCCAGAATTCCTTTTAGCAAAGCTTCCTTTTCATGCAAACCGGCTTCATTAAAATCTCGGATGATAAAATCGATCACCACTTTTTCCTGAATTCCTTCGATATGTCCTGGATGAATAAATCCTTCCTTTCCTTCCGTGGTTTCCGGTGAGAGCGAATCTTTTGGTAAAGCGGCGAGAACTTCTGCGGCGATTTTCAGCGCATTTTCAAGTTTTCCAATGGCATATCCCGGGTGCGTACTTACACCATGAATCGTGATTTTTACTCCATCCGCTGAAAATGTTTCATCTTCCATCGTACCAACAGCTTCTCCATCGACGGTATAACCAAAATCCGCTGCAAGTTTTTTTAAGTCTACTTGCTCCGTTCCTCTGCCCACTTCCTCATCCGGCGTAAAAAGTATTTTGATTACGCCATGTTTAATTCTGGAATCTGTAACCAGAATCTCCGCCGCAGCCATAATTTCTGCAACACCGGCTTTGTTATCCGCACCCAAAAGTGTTGTTCCGCTGGCTGTTACAATATCATTTCCAATCTGGTTTTTCAAATCCGGATGTTCAGAAAGTCTGAGGACCTGTTCGTGATCATCTGGCAACACAATATCATCTCCATTCCATTTCTGATGCACGATTGGTTCAACGTTTGCGCCTGTGACGTCCGGTGATGTATCAACGTGAGAACAAAAACAGATAACCGGAATATTTTCCTTGTTTGAATTGGCCGGAATTGTAGCATAAACATAACCGTGTTCATCCAGATGGGCGTCCTCAATACCCAGTTCCTGTAATTCAACAACAAGCTGATTACTCAGGTCACGTTGTTTTTCCGTACTTGGAAAACTTGTAGACTGCGGATCAGATTGTGTATCCACCTGAACATAACTCAGAAACCGGTTTAGAACGGAAGACATATCGACTCAAAAATTAGAATGAATAATGACTTTTATAATTTTCTACGAAGCAATTATTCCAGCCAGATCGGCCGGTGAATAATTGATATTTTTCAGCGTTTTATCGTCAGCTGTACGGTAAACAAGGTATTTGCCGCTGTCTTCTTTGTAATAACATTCAGTACCTTTTGCATTGTAATGCGCCACGGTTGCTTCCGCTTCTTCAACGCTCGAACAAGCTTTTGACATATTGGAACGCTGAACTTCATCAAACAATGCTCTGAATTTATTTCCCAATCCAAATTCCAGCACTGCACCGGAAAGTACGTATTGAAGATCACAAAGCGCATCTGCAATTTCAACAATATCTTTTTCAAGAATCGCCACTTCCAGCTCTTTCAACTCCTCAGCCAAAAGCGCAACACGTAACCGGCTGCGGTCTTCGGACGGAATTGTTGGTGTTTCGAGAATAGGATGTTTAAATGTTGTATGAAACTCAGCGACCTGGTTAAGACTATCTAATTGTTGCATTTTGTTACTTGTATTTATTATTAAAAATTTATCAATCAATAAGTTATAATAACTTTCTGATTTTTATAATATAAGATTTGTTTTGAAAAGTTTGATCGCTATCGCCAGCAGAATGATACCAAAAACCTTGCGAAGAATGTCTGTTCCGCCCTGTCCAAGTTTACTTTCAATCCAGTAAGACGATTTTAAAACGAGATAAACAAAAAATAAATTGAGAAGAACACCTACCAATATATTATTGATCTCATAGGTTGTACGTAGTGCCAAAAGTGTCGTCATCGTACCTGCTCCGGCGATGATCGGGAAGGCGATTGGGACTATGGATGCGGCACTTACACTGATGTCATCATGCTTAAAAATATTTCTTCCCAATATCATTTCCAATCCCAGAAGAAATAGAATGATAGCGCCTGCAACGGCAAATGAAGCCACATCCACGCCGAACAGGCTTAAAAGCCTTTCTCCCAAAAATAAAAAAGAGATCATAATGGTTCCCGCGGCCAGTGTCGCTTTTTCGGATTCAATCTTTCCTAACTTCTTACGGAAATCGACAATAATCGGGATTGAACCCAGCACATCGATCACCGAAAAGAGAATCAGTGTTACAGAAAGTATTTCTTTGATATTGAACATTGCGACACCAAATTCGAGGATTAAGCCGCAAAGTTGAACAAAACAGACTGCTTACACAAACCTTTTATTGGAAGCCAGTCGAATAAAAGAGGTTTAGGCGATGCTGTTTGGAAGAAAATTCAAAAAAGTATTGAACTGCTTTTTGTATTTCTCCTCGTTGATCCTGTAATAAAAAGCGCCCTTTTTGGAAAAACCCTTTTGCTTTTCATCCAGTTTGACTAGCAAATGAGTTGACAATAATTTCCTGCTGAAATTTCTTTTATCCAGTTCTGTACCAAAGATCGCTTCATACAATTTCTGTAATTGAGGAATCGTGAATTTCTCAGGAAGCAGTTCAAAACCTATCGGATGCTGGGAAGCTTTGTAACGTAAATTTTCGATCGCCATTTCAACCATTGCACTGTGGTCAAACAACAGTTGTGGCAATTCCTGCATGGAAAACCATTGTGCCTCAAAGTTTTTTGATATTTTATTATCGTAGTCCTCCACATTGATCAGTGCAAAATAAGCAACTGAAACGGTGCGTTCCACCGGGTCACGTTTTGGATTGCCAAAGGTGTGTAACTGTTCAAGATATATGTCGGTAAGACTTGTCAACTCAAAAAGTATACGATTGGATGCCTCTTCCAGACTTTCATCCGGCTGGACCCACCCACCCATTAAAGACCAGGTATGATGCTCATCTTCGATACCGCGCTTTACCAGTAATAATTTTAATTCCTGACCATCAAATCCAAAAATAATGGAATCAAGAGCCACCAGACACTTTGTTTGTGTCTGGTATTGATGCAACATATCTATTAACACGGTGGTGTTTCTGAGAATTGAGTAAAAGACATTTTAATTAGTAAATACAATTTGCTTGTATTACTACTCATCCAGGCGTTTCTGAATAAGTTTTCAGGAAAACTTTCAACTGATTGATTTCATCCAAAGTAATAGCTGGGAAATTTGCGATCCTGAAACTGGTTTCTTTCCACGAACCATATCCGTTTCCCAGCAAAATACCATTTTCCTTTGCCGCTTTTTTGATTGAAGCAATTTCTTGTTTTTCCCCGGAAACGGCAATGACGGTATCCGACCGAACTTCTTCATTTTCAACAAGAACATCAAAACCGGATTCGGACAAAAACTGATACCAACTTTTCGCTCTTTCTTTGATTTGAACCGATATTTCAGAAAGAATTTCTACCTGATCCATTACACGGCCAGCCAGATAAATTCCCAGCGCATTAGGTGTGTATGGCGTTTGGTATTTTAAAAAATTGTCCCGAACAAAAAGCAAACTATTGTAATGATCACGCTCTCCTATTTTTTCTGCCTGCTGAACAGCTTTTGGCGAAACGACCACTACGCTTAATCCCGCCGGCAAGCCAAAGCATTTTTGCACGGAAGCATACCAAACATCTGCTGATGCCCAGGGAAAGGTAACACCAGCCATGGAGGAAGTTGCGTCAACTGTAATTACTTTTTGGGTTTGCTTTCTTAAATTTTCAAAAAAGAAATCAGGCAAAGCGGTTCCATTGGAAGTTTCATTATGCGTTAAACAAATCACATCGCAGTCCTGGTCAGCAATAATATCAGATATTTCAGGCAATACATTCAGATCAAAAAATAAACCATTAGAAGCAGGTTTTATTTTTTGGGTATATTCCATCCATTTCTCTCCAAATGCTCCATTGAAAACATGCAGGCTTTTTGTTTCAACCAGCGATTGCGCAATAATTTCCCAGCACTCTGTTGCTGACGAACAGAAATAAATTTCATATTCCGCCGGAATTTCCAGTTTCGTCTTCATCATTTCAATCGTCTCTTTGAGCATTTTCATGAAAGGCTCACTGCGGTGATTGACGCTTAAAATTCCACTTTTGAAAGCATCAGATAAATAATGCTCAATTTCCGGATAAACTTTTGACGGGCCAGGATAAAAGGTAATCATGAGATTTTATATTTTAAACAAACTTGTTGTTTTATCATATTTCAATTTAAACAAAGGAGGTTCTTCATCATATTAAACAGAGATGATCAAAAATCAATTCTATTTATTTAGATAAAGAACCTTCTTATGTCACCCTTTCAGGGTTTTGGAATGTTGTTAGAATTTGGCTTTTCTACAATACTACCACCCCTTCGGGGTTACATCTCAATATTATGCAGTCTTTGTATTCAAGACATGCACATGAATTTTTCATTTGGAAACAATCCCGAAGGGACGACATCATTATAGAAAAACATCAATTCAGGCCTGATGAAAACCCTGAAATGTGATATGAAATTATCAAAAACTTCTCGGATCAACAATCCCGAAGGGATGACATTATTATAGAAAAACATCAATTCAGGCCTGATGAAAACCCTGAAAGGTGATATGAAATTATCAAAAATCTTCCCTGATCAACAATCCCGAAGGGATGACATTATTATAGAAAAACATCAATTCAGGCCTGATGAAAACACTGAAAGGGTGACATAATACTATCAAAATCTTCCCTTATCAACAATCCCGAAGGGATGACATTATTATAGAAAAATCAATTCAGGCCTGATGAAAACCCTAAAAGGGTGATATGAAATTATCAAAAATCTTCCCTGATCAACAATCCCAAAGGGATGACATTATTATAGAAAAAATCAATTCAAGCCTGATGAAAACCCTGAAAGGATGACATAATACTATCAAAAATCTTCCCTGATCAACAATCCCGAAGGGATGACATTATTATAGAAAAACATCAATTCAGGTCTCATAAAAACCCTGAAAGGGTGATATGAAATTATCAAAAATCTTCCCTGATCAACAATCCCAAAGGGATGACATTATTATAGAAAAAATCAATTCAAGCCTGATGAAAACCCTGAAAGGGTGACATAATACTATCAAAAATCTTCCCTGATCAACAATCCCGAAGGGATGACATTATTATAGAAAAACATCAATTCAGGCCTGATGAAAACCCTGAAAGGGTGACATAATACTATCAAAATCTTCCCTGATCAACAATCCCGAAGGGATGACATTATTATAGAAAAACATCAATTCAAGCCTGATGAAAACCCGGAAAGGGTGATATAAAATTATCAAAAATCTTCCTGATCAACAATCCCGAAGGGATGACATTATTATAGAAAAACTTCAATTCAGGCCTGATGAAAACCCTGAAGGGATGACATTATTATAAAAAAACATCAATTCAAGCCTGATGAAAACCCTGAAAAGGTGATATAAAATTATCAAAAATCTTCCTGATCAACAATCCCGAAGGGATGAAATTATTATAGAAAACATCAATTCTGGCCTGATGAAAACCCTGAAAGGGTGACATAATACTATCAAAATCTTCTCGGATCAATAATCCCGAAGGGATGACATTATTATAGAAAAACATCAATTCAGGCCTCATAAAAACCCTGAAAGGGTGACATAAAACTATGGACCAATCTCAAACGTATCAATAAAAAAGAGATCACATAAACCCTTCCCGAACCATCGCTTTTTCCAATTTTTCACCCAGTTGTGCTGATGCTTTCAACAACGGCAAACGAACTTCCGAGCTACAAATACCTTTAATTTCAAGGCATTTTTTAATTCCAACCGGATTGGATTCGATGTATAACAAGGTGTCAAATTCCAAAAATGCAAGTTGCAAAGTCGCAGCATCCTTGAAATTTCCCTCCAATGCATGCCAGGTCAGATCAGTAAATTCACGGGGGAAAGCATTTGCAATCACAGAAATCACACCATGCCAGCCAACACTGACCATAGTGGTGACCAGGTTATCATCTCCCGAAAGCAGAATAAAATCTTTGGGCGCATTTGCAGCAAGTTCCATGCTCTGCTCAATACTTCCGCCTGCATCTTTGATTCCGATAATGTTCGGATGTTCCGCAAGTTTCAGGATTGTTTCGGCTTTCATGTTGATAACCGTGCGACCAGGAACATTGTATAACAAAACCGGCACCGGCGATGCATCCGCAATGGCCGTAAAATGCGCGATAATTCCTTCCTGAGTTGGTTTATTGTAATAGGGACAAACAGACAAAATCGCGTCTACTCCGTTCAGGTCAGTCTTTCGGATCGTTTCCAAAACTGATCTCGTGTCATTTCCACCCAAGCCATATACGATCGGAAGTTCCTTTGTATTATGCTTCTTTGAAAATGCCAGAATTTCGTTTTTTTCTTCTGTCGAGATCGTTGGCGATTCGCCGGTGGTGCCCTGCACGACCAGATAATCCACGCCTCCCTCAGATACGAATTCGATTAACTTTCTTAACCCAGCGTAGTCAATTTCCTGATGCTCATCAAAGGGTGTAATCAGCGCTGCTCCGACTCCTTTGAAACGTTCGTCCAATGGCATTATTTCTTATATAATTGTTGATTTTAAAACACAAAGTTAGTTACCTGACTCAAATTCCTTCATCATTTCTGAATCATTCCTAAAAATTCTTCTTCGGACAAAATCGTCACACCTAGTTTTCTCGCCTTTTCCAGCTTCGACGGGCCCATATTATCACCTGCCAAAAGGAAATTTAATTTCCCTGAAACACCACTCAAAATCCTTCCTGCATTGGCTTCAATTTTATGTTTCAGTTCGTCGCGGTCAAAATTTGCAAATACTCCCGAAATCACAAACGTTTTGCCTTCCAGCAGGTTACTTTCCATTTCAACAGGTTTGTCATCCGTTGTCATTTGCAGACCCGCTTTTTCCAACCGTTCCATCACCAGCTGGTTTTCCGGAACTGAAAAATAGGCAATTACACTTTGCGCAATTCTTCCGCCAATTTCAGGTACATTAATCAGATCTTCATAAGTGGCGGAACGAAGGGCAGTGATATTTTTAAAATAAGCCGCCAATTTCTCTGCAACCGTTGCACCTACAAAGCGGATACCCAATCCAAATAATACATTTTTAAAAGGGGCCGATTTTGATAGTTCCAGACCTTTCAAAATGTTTTCAACCGTTTTCTCTCTGAAACTTATTTTCTTCGTTTTCCCGGTTTCTTCGTTGACAATATTTTTTTCGAGACCGAGTAATTTTTCATAAGTCAGATCATACAAATCTGCCGGTGTTTTTACCAGATGCGTATCAAAAAGCAATTCAATTTTCCCTTCTCCCAAACTTTCAATATTCATCGCCTTCCGGTGAATAAAATGTTCAATCCGGCCTTTTAGTTGTGGTGGACAAGCACTATCATTCGGGCAATAATATGCAACTTCACCCTCATTTCTGGCTAATATTGAACCACATTCCGGGCAGTTTGTAGGAAAACTGATGTGTTCGGTTGTAAACAAACCTCGTTTGATAACATCCACACCTGTAATTTTCGGAATAATTTCACCGCTTTTTTCAACAAAAACGGTATCGCCCAACTGAATGTCCAGACGTTCCATTTCATTGGCATTATGAAGCGTCGCCCGTTTCACATAAGTGCCTGAAAGATGGACGCCCTTAACTTTATTATATGGAGTAGTTCTTTCCGATTCAGCACATAAATTAGCCACTGGCGTAATATTTCCGGTACGGCCAACCTGAAAATTAACCGATCTTAGTATCGCTGGTTTATTCTCAGCCTTATATTTAAATGAAATTGCCCAACGCGGACTTTTTGCTGTAAAACCCAGTTCGCGCTGTTGTTCAAATGAATTTATTTTGATCACAATTCCATCCGTCGCCAGTGGAAGCGTTGCACGTTTTTCTTCCCATTCATGAATGTATGCGATCACGTCATCGATATTATCCACTTTTTTCCAACCTGGTGAAGTATTGAAACCCCAGGATTTGAGCGCGAGTAAACTTTCTTCGTGACTGGCAAAAATCGTTTCATCGCTCAGAAATGAATAAATGTAACAATCCAGCGCACGCCGCGCCGTTTCGGCAGAATCCTGTAATTTGAAAGAACCGGAAGCAGCATTACGCGGGTTGGCGTAAAGACTAACCCCAAGCGCTTCCATATCTTCATTTAATTTTTGGAATGATTGAAAAGGCATAAACCCTTCTCCGCGGATCTCAAAAATTGGAGGCACTTTACTGGTTTTCACACGCAGCGGAAGTGATTTAATTGTTTTGACATTGTTCGTAATTTCATCACCACGCGTCCCATCACCACGGGTTACGCCCCGTACCAAAACCCCGTTTTCATATGTAAAACTTAGTGAAATACCATCAAATTTCAGCTCACAAATATACTCGTAGGCTTCTCCATCCAGTCCTTTCCTAACGCGTTCATCAAAATCCCGAAGCTCCTGTTCGTTATAGGTATTGTCGAGCGACAACATGGGATAACGGTGATAAACAGCATTAAAATTTTTAGTTACCGTGCCTCCTACCCGTTGTGTTGGCGAATCGCTGCGTTTGAATTCCGGATATTCATTTTCCAGCTTCGCCAGTTCTTTTAATAAAATATCAAAATCGTAATCTGAAATTTCAGAAATGCTTTCCTGGTAATACTGAAAATTGTAATGATCTATCTGTTCGATCAGTTCGTTAATGCGTTCTTCCGGGTTCATGATTTTTGGTGGCTAGCGGGTGGTATTGGATTATTTTTGATGAAATGTCGGTTCATTCAATTTTGCCTTCGGGCACAAATTTAGTGTTTATTCTATTTTTTGAAGCATTGAAAAATAACAACGTGCCGTACGCTTTCTGAACAGATTTCCGTATTTTCACAAAAAACATTTCTCAATATGATTTACAAAGAAGAGGCCTTTCTACAAGACTGGGATTTGACACAAATCATAAATGGTAAAGAAGTTATGTTTCCAAGTCCCAAAATCCGACATCAGAAAATTTCAAAAAAACTTCATAAGATAATTGAAAATTTTGTTGAAAGAGGAGATCACGGTGAGATATATTATGCTCCTTTGGATGTAATATTTGAAGAAAATATAAATCGTGTTCAGCCGGATTTAATTTTTATCAGCAAAGAAAACCTGGAAATTGCCGGGGACGATTGGATCAGAGGAGTGCCGGAATTATTAGTTGAAATAGTTTCCAAAAGCTCTTATCATCTGGACACAATAGAAAAGAAAGAACTATATGAAAGATTTGGTGTAAAGGAATACTGGATCGTTTTTCCAGAATACGAAACCATTGAGATTTATTTTCTTAAAAACGGACAGTTTGAATTATTTTCCAATGCAAGCGGCAGTCAGGTAATCGAATCACGACTTTTAGCTGGACTGCATTTCCAGGCTGATTTTATATTTAGCTAGAAACTAATCTCAATTTTCAGCCATTTTGCCCACCATTTTCATCTTACAGCAGAAATTCTTTAAATTCGTCCGGATTTATACATTACTGACTTGTTTTTATGGCTTTGATTGCCCCTTCCATACTTGCTGCTGACTTTGCTAATTTGCAACGTGATATCGAAATGCTGAATAAAAGTGAGGCGGATTACATACACGTGGATATCATGGATGGCATGTTTGTTCCAAATATTTCTTTTGGATTTCCCGTGTGTGAGGCAATAAACCGCCATGCAACCAAGCCACTTGACGTCCATTTAATGATTGAACAACCAGATCGCTATCTGGAAAATTTCAAAAAAGCAGGGGCATCCATTATCACTGTTCATTACGAAGCTTGTCCGCATTTACATCGTACCGTTCAACTGATCAGGGAGTTAGGTGTATTACCGAGTGTTGCTTTAAATCCGCATACACCGGTTGAAATGTTGTCCGAAATATTGCCGGATCTTTCCCAGGTATTGATCATGTCGGTTAATCCGGGATTTGGCGGGCAAAAATTTATTGAAAACACTTACAGGAAAATTTACAAGCTGAATTGCATGCGTGAGGAGCTTGGACTGGATTTCAAAATAGAAGTTGATGGAGGCGTAAACAATGATAACTCACGTTTTCTCGTTGAAAACGGAGCTGATGTTCTGGTGGCCGGAAGTTTTGTTTTTAATTCTGAAAATCCACTGGAAACAATCGCAGAATTACGAAAAAACTAATGTCTAACCCATAAACACCCCGCTCTGAATGATTTATTATTTCACAAAACCCAATTTTACTGAGAAGTTCAATAGTAACCTGGACTTATGATAATCCGGGCTTTTTTGGCTGTGAGTTTGCTCTTCAATATCAAAACAGCAGCCAGCGCAGAAAATAAACCGGTAAGTCCGCCACAAATTTATCAGTATCCATTAAAGCTGAGTGCGGATGGAAAACATCTGACCGATCAAACCGATACACCATTTTTGGTGGTTGCTGATGTTGCCTGGCAACTGTTGAGAAAATTGGATTATCCGGAAGCTGTACAATATCTTGATATCAGAAAAGGGCAGTCGTTCAATACGGTTTTGGTTCACGTTTTACCATCGCTTCCTACGCAAAAAAGTTTCCAGAAAATAACACCATTTCAGGGTGAAAATGATCTGAAAAGTCCAAATAAGGCCTATTTTGATTATCTGGAAAAAGTTGTTTTAGCGGCGAAAGAAAGGAATATGGCCGTTGGGCTGGTTGTTTCCCGTCAAAGCTGGAATGTTGTTTTTGAAACACAGGGAGAAGAATCTTCGCGTAGTTTTGGTGAATATCTCGGAAACCGGTTTGCTAAGATCCCTAATATATTCTGGATCGTTAGTGAAGAGGAAAATCAGAAAGGTTTTCTTTCCAAAACACTGACTGAGGTTTTGAAAAAAACTTCGGCAAACAAGCTTCTCGTTGCTTCGCTTTCGACCTGTTCTCCACCGGATTCATTGGTTCAAAACCATACGGATTTAAAAGTCTTTGTACCGGATTCCACTGTGACAGATTCTGAATATGCAGCTTTGGCAACCTGGCAGAAAAACATCGGAAAATCCATGAAAAGTCCGTTTCTGATAGCCAATTCGGAATTCCCGATTAAGGATCAGTCTGCTTTAATCAGAAAACAGGCTTACGAATCCTTGCTGAATTCTGCTGCCGGTTTTTGCCATATGAGTACGATCAAAAATTTTAATCCAACCTGGAAAACGAATATAACGAAGGATGGCGGCGAGTATATGAAGTATCTTGTCAAAATATTAAAAGGACTTCCCTGGGATTACCTGGAACCCGCCGCATCTATGAAAATGGTCACAGACACAACGCAGAGCTCTGAAATTTCAGTTTCAGCATTGACCAACAAGCGCATGGTGATGATGTATATTCCTACTTTCCGTTCTTTTGGAATAGATCTGTCGCAACTTACAGGTGACGAATTCAGTGCGGTATGGTATAGTCCGCGTACAGGAAGACGCTGGGCTGGCGGCGCACTGAAACGTACGGAACTTGCAACCATAGCACCACCGGACCCACAACCGGAATGGGACTGGATTTTATTGGTCGGTTCCAAAAATTAATATGGATCCGTTTTAATGCAAAACTGGTTACAGTATTAAAGTTTTGCAAGGCGCTTTTATTATTAATATATTGATTGTTAAAACTGAAACTAAAAACCTACTGCTAAGAAAATAATTGTGCAAATCAGTCCGGTACAATTATTTTCTTGGCAGAATAGAATGACACAACAAGCAAGTGCACCCCGAATGAGCCTTTTGAGAAGAAAATTAAGTTTTTACATTACCCTTATCCTTTTGTTAAGCGGAAAAACGTTCGCTCAGCGGGTACTTTGGGCAGATAAAATTCTTGGGTATTCTTCCGAATATAGAAATAAAGATTCCGGCCAGGGTTTTCGCTCCAAACAAATTCTGGACGAGCCTAACAAACTTCCCGATTTTGGATATAGTCCGTGTGCCTGGCAATCTGCAATGCCCGACGGGCGGAATGAAGAATGGATTAAAGTTGGCTACAAAGAATCCATTTCGCTGAAACAAATTGCCATTGCCGAAAATTTTAATCCCGGTGCTGTTATCCGGGTGTATGCCTACAACGATGCCGGCAAAGAATTTCTCCTTTATGATGAAAAAGCAGCCCCAATTGCTGTCAGAGGAAGGATGCTTCGCATATTTCCAAAACAGGAAAATCTTGTTGCCAATGCTGTAAAGGTGATTCTGGACCCGTCAAAAGTTGCTGGCTTTAATCAGATTGATGCCATCGGAATTTCTTCGGGTACTGAACCCATTGAAGCACTTATTAACGTAGCACCCTCAGCTTTAAAGGATGAGAAGAAAGAAAATCTTGGAAAGGCTGTAAACAGCAAAGGACAAGAAATTAACCCGATCATTTCAGCGGATGGAAGAACGTTATACTTTACCCGGGCAGATTATGAAAAAAATATTGGTTCTCCATCGAAACAGGATGCCTGGGTATCAACTTTGGATAAAAGTAACAATTGGACCGAAGCGGTTAATCTGGGACCACCTGTAAATAACAGCGGTGACAATGCCATTATTGGTGTTTCGGCGGATGGAAAAACCATTTATCTGATCAATGTTTATTTGCCTGGCGGAGGTTTGGTTTATGGATTATCTAAATCATTTTACACTAAAAACGGTTGGAGTTTTCCAAAAGAAATTAAAATTCAAAACCTTTATAACGAAAACGAAGCATCAGAATTTGCCATTTCACCACATGGAAATGTGCTGATCATGTCGGTACAGCGAAAAGATACTGAAGGCAAAAAAGATCTTTATGTTTCATTTATCAAGGAAGATGAAAGCTGGTCGGAGCCTAAACATATGGGCTTGGTATTAAATAGTGCCAGCGACGAAAATTCCCCTTTTTTAGGACTGGACAACAAAACATTATATTTTACTTCCTCAGGCAGAAGTGGTTATGGCGGCGGGGATGTATTTCTTTCACACCGTCTGGATGATACCTGGCTGAACTGGTCAAAACCGGAAAACCTTGGCCCGAATATTAATACTGCCAAACACGATTCCTATTTTAATATTCCAGCCGCCGGAGATTATGGCTATTTCAGCTCTGCGGACAATACTTTGGGCAGGGAAGATATTTTCAGGATCAGACTTACACCATCCATTAAACCAGACCCGGTTGCGACCGTAACAGGCTCTGTTTTTGAATTTGAAACAACCACACCGGTTAAAGCGGAAATTACAGCAAAAATTCTCAAAACAGGAGAAACATTCAGCAAAACCACTTTTGATGGTGAAACAGGTGAATTTAAACTGATACTGCCTTTGAAAGAAGCTTATGTGATTACGGCAAGTCAGAAAGATTATTTTTCAACGACAGAAGATATTGATCTGGTTGATGAAACGGGATTCAGAACCATTCACAAAAATCTTTATTTGCAGGCCGTTAAGCCAGGCCAGCAAATCAGGCTCGCCAATAATATGTTCACCCAGAGCAGTGCCAATATTACCGTAACTTCATACCAGGAGCTTGACCGGATCATAGGCATCATGAATGAATATCCGGAAATGGAAATATTACTTGAAGGACATACGGATAACCAGGGCGACGTAAAGAAAAATGTAAAACTTTCGGAAGACCGGGTTTTAGAAGTGAAGAAATATCTGGTAACCAAAGGAATAGGAAGTTCAAGAATTCAGACAAAAGCCTGGGGACCTGCAAAACCGATTGCCAGTAACCTCACAGAAGCAACCCGCCAGAAAAACCGCCGCGTGGAGTTTACCATTCTAAAAATGTAAAAGTGCCTAATCATAGGAAATTTCCTTAATTTCGCGGCTTTAACTTCCGACAATCAAACATGGTGCACACATACAAGAAGGAAAGTTTGCAAACCTGGATCACACTTGCCGTTATACTCATCATCGGTATAACACTCAGACTATATCATCTGGATTCGTACAGCATCTTTTTTGATGAAAAAAGCACGATGGTTGTTAGTCAGGGCATCGTACTGGAAGGTGCGAATCAAAAGGAAGTTTTCGCTACTAGAAAATTGTCCCCCTCGCAAATATGGGAAGCTCCGACAACCCAATATCGTCATCCTGCCGTTTTACGATCATTTACCTATAACGAAACATTTTCTCCACGGACTTTTACATCCTCCGAATTTTGGGCGCCTAAAACAACAGCTGACTATTTCGAGGCGATGACGCGTAGCGACATTGGTAATGGATCATTTTATTATCTGCTTTTACATTTTTGGTTGGAACTAACTGGAATTTCTGATTTTTCAGCGAGGTTATTTTCAGTTTTTTTTAGTGTCTTTATTATTGGTCTGACCTATTTTTTTGGAAAGCGTTTCTTTTCAATGAACACCGGACTTATTGCAGCAGGAATTGTAGCAATAGAACCGTTTTTTATTGCATATAGCCATCAGGCAAGAAATTATTCCCTGACTTTTTTCCTGACACTTCTTGCAACTTATCTGTTTTTACAGCTTATCGAAATACGTCCCGGACAAAGAAATACAGTTTGGCTGTACATTGGCTACATTCTGGCTGCTGGTCTGGGCTTGTTAAGTAACTTTCTGGTCATTGCTGTGCTTTTGGTTCATGCTCTTTATGCACTTCTCTTTTTAAGATCCGTGAGTGGCTGGATAAAAATGGCTGTTTCTGCCGTTGCTGCTTTATCCGGAGTAACATGGTGGCTGCTTTATGGAGGTGGAAAGTACACTTTTTACTCGCTCAATCACCAGGCCGATGAATACAGACGATATGCAGAAACCAATCCTGGAAATAATCCATTTGGTGTTTATCCTGCTACCTTTCCAAATATTCTTAACAAATCGCTATCCATTTTTTCTGATCTGATAATTTTCACAAATGGAATGGCAGATTCACTGGTAGGAAAGCGTAATACGTTGATTTCTGTACTAGTTGGGCTTTTATTAATTGCCTGGTATCGTTACAAGGGCAAATTTAAAATTCATGAATTTATCGCACCAAGAATTCCTTACGTTATCGTTCTACTGAGTGCCCTTGTTTATACAAGCAACAAATTCCAGTTTTGTGTACTTTCTGTTGTGATTTTTGCTTCCTCATTTTTATACGATATATACAAAGAGTCAGATAATTTGCAGCGTAGAAGACTGATACTGCTATTTATGATGGCACTTATCCCTACATTGTTTTTGATCGTAATGGCAATTAATGGCGGCCACACGAGTGGTTTGCAACAAAGATATTCCGGGTTTTCGTTTCCTTATGTTATCATATTGATCAGCCTGTTGTTGCAATACTTTTCAACTTTGTCCTCAGAATATCGAATATTAATTTTCTTCTTCCTTGCCGTTCAATTCTATTTTGTAGGACAGAGATTGCAGGAATTTTATCAGGACCGTTCTGTAAAATATGGACAGTTTGCTGAACCTCGCGCTCCAAACCCATATTACGCTGCTGCACAAAAAATCAAAAAAGAGTATCAAACTGGCGACACTATTTTTTATCCTGCTTTTAAACTGGAAATTTTGTCAGAAATGGATCGCTCCTTTTTGACCTACTCGATAAGGGATGCCCAGCTAACTAATTTGTATCTTCCAAAAGGTTTAAATTATATTCAGGCGATGGATACAACGCAGGTTGATAAAATATTAATTAAAAGAAAAATTCAAAAAGATACGCTGGAAATCATCAACTTAAAGGGCGTTCGTTATTAATATGAATGACAGGAGTGAGTTCTTCGGGCAAGACCGTCAAATAAGATTTTGTATATTGCGGACATAATAATACAATTTTGCTCGTTACTTTGTATTTGATTTCATCGCAAACATCGACATCCAAACTGCCATGACAGTAAATGAAATAATAAATGAACCAAGGCAGATCAGCGGTGAATTACGGCTGAAAATCCTGGGACTTTACCATCAGGCAAATGCAGGGCACATCGGCTGCTCATTAAGCTGCATCGACCTGATGATTGCCATCCTGTTTTTAAATAAATCCGAAGAAGATACTTTTATATTATCAAAAGGGCACGCAGCGGCAGCGCTTTATGCTTGTTTAAATGTGCTTGGAGAAATTTCTGACGAAGAACTTTCTACTTTTTATCAGGACGGCACTACCCTGCCCGCACACCCTGCCCCGCGTCAGTATAAAGGGATTCCTTTTGCCACTGGTTCTCTTGGCCACGGCTTGCCAATTGCTACCGGAATTGCGCACGCTGCGAAAGTGAGTGATGAAGACAGTTACGCTTTTGCTTTGCTTTCTGATGGAGAAACAAATGAAGGAACAACCTGGGAAGCGGCGCATTATGCGATTGCAAATCAGCTTGATAATCTTTTTATGTTTGTTGATAAAAACGGAATCCAGGGATTTGATTTTACTAACAAAGTTTTAGGTGAAACTGCTTCACCGCAAAAGTGGCGCGCCATCGGATTTGAAACTGTTGAAGTTGACGGTCATGATATTTTTGCTATTCACCAGGTTATACAAGAATTGAAAACCCATAAAAACGGACTTCCAAAAGCCATTATTGCCAAAACGGTAAAAGGAAAAGGTGTGTCTTATATGGAAAATAAAATAGACTGGCATTATCTGCCGATGAGTGAAGAACAATTTCGACAGGCCAGTCTGGAAGTAACGGAACGCTATATTAATGAACTTATCAATGCTTGATTCTTTACCGCATTACCGCGATAAAATAGAACAACTTAAAGGACCGATTTTCGTATTTGGAGCCAGTGGTTTTATCGGTGCAAATCTTTTTAATGATATTTTCAAGATCAGAAAGGATTGTTATGCGCTGACCCACGATGCTACAAAAGCCTGGCGGTTAAAATTATTAAATGTTCCGTTTGAAAATATTATTCACTGCGATATCCTTTCGGACAATTCTGTTCGTGAAGTTTTTGAAAAATATAAACCGCAAACGCTTTTCAATCTTGCCGCTTATGGTGCTTACAGTAAACAAAGCAGCGTAAATCTTACCTACGAAACGAATGTTATAGGTACGGCGAATATTCTGCAAAATTGTTCGAAGGAAACCGTATATATCCATGCCGGCAGTAGTTCCGAATACGGATTTAATTGTACTGCTCCCAAGGAAACAGACCGCGTCGAACCTAACAGCCATTACGCAGTTTCAAAAGTTTCGGCTGCGTATTTGCTTGAATATTATGCGAAAGTTCTGGATCTGAAAACCCTGAATCTACGCCTTTATTCAATTTACGGTTATTGGGAAGAGCCCGACAGACTTATTCCAAAACTTGTGGAAAGTGTTAGAAAGGGTGAACTTCCCTCTTTGGTTTCCCCGGATATCAGCCGCGATTTTGTTTTTATTGAAGATTGCATCGAAGCATTTCTGGATGCTGCGCTTAAAATTACAAGTGCAACTGCGGGAAGATCTTATAATATTGCCACCGGAAGAAAAACAACAATCGGTGATCTGGTTGAAACTTCCCGTAAAACTTTTGGTATCGCACAAGAACCGAAATGGGGAAGTATGTCAAACCGGAAATGGGACCTGGCAGAATGGTATGGCGATCCGGATGCTTTTGAGACAGATTTTGGATGGAAAGCCAACACCTCTCTGGAAGACGGACTTGCTAAAACCAAAAACTGGCAGGATGCTCTGAAATATGAAGAAACTATTCTTCCGGCTTTCCTTAACCCGAAACTAAATCCGGTTATCACCGCGATCATCGCATGTTACAAGGATGCGCAGGCGATTCCATACATGTATGAAAGAATTGTAAAGACGTGTAATGATTTAAAAGTCAGATATGAGATTATTTTTGTTAATGACAATTCCCCAGATAACCAGGAGGAAGTTATTAACAAAATATGTGATAAAGACCCGAATGTAGTTGGTATAAGCCATTCAAGGAATTTCGGTTCTCAATCTGCTTTTCTAAGTGGAATGGAAATCGCGACGGGTGATTGTGTGGTTTTGATGGACGGAGATTTACAGGATCCGCCGGAAATAATTCCTGCATTTTATGAGAAATGGATGGAAGGATATGATGTGGTTTACGGTGTACGTGTGCAGCGTGAAATGAAACCACATATTCACTTTTTCTACAAAACATTTTACAAGATATTCCAAAGCCTTAGCTATATCCCGATTCCGCGCGACGCAGGGGATTTTTCTATGATTGATAGAAAAGTTGTTAAGGAACTGGTAGATCTGCCGGAAACGGAGCAATTCCTGCGCGGATTACGCGCCTGGGTTGGATTCAAACAAACGGGAGTTCCTTATGTAAGACCGGAAAGGATGTTTGGCGTTTCAACCAATAACTGGACAAAAAATATCTGGTGGGCTAAAAAAGCCATTTTCTCGTTCAGTTTTGCACCTTTGGAATTGATGAGTTACGCAGGTTTCACGCTGACCGGACTTTCTATTCTGGGAATTATCTGGCAGATTCTGGCAAAACTATTTTTCTTCCCGGATACGCCACAAGGCATTAGTACGGTTATTGTACTGATCGTATTCTTCGGTGGATTAACCATTTTGGGTATTTCGTTTTTGGGAGAATATATCACCAAGATTTTTGAAGAGACAAAAAAACGGCCAAAATACATTCGTACACGTATCAGACGAGGTTCTAAATCTTATAAAACGGCGGACGAAATCAGGACTTTGGTTAAACAGTTAAGAAAATAATTTATCAGCTGTTGATTTTCTAAAATAACAGCTGATAGTAAGGTTGAATTTTAATAAACACATACTAAAAATGAAAGTTATTATTGGAGCTTTGATATGCTTTTCAGCATTTCAAGTCGTTGGTCAATCAACGCAAAATTGTGATCAGATTAAAACTGAATTACAAAAAACGAAAGAGGAAAATGATTATTTGAAAAACGCTTTAAAAATCGGTAAGCCGATTAAAGAGGTAAATTCAGATAATATTGATTTTAAGTTGTTAAAATTTGAAGGAAACAGTAAAAATCAAACAATTACTGCAACTTTAATCTTAAAAACATCAGCAGCGAATTGGTATATTATGTCGCATGTAAACTCAATCATTGACATTGATGGCAATGAGTACAAACTCAAAAGTTATACAATCGGAGCCAGCACATTTTCAAAGATTGATTTCAACACAGATGTTCCAATTAAGTGCACTTATACTTTTGAGGGAGTTTTACCAGCCGTAAAAATGATTAAGCTTTTTAAATTTGATTATACACATCGGTTGGGGGAAAAATATTTTGTAGAATTTCGGGATCTGTCTGTTGATTGGAAATAGTGCCAATACAATCGAACAAAGGATATTAAGTAAATCTTTGAGTGAACAGTTAAGAAAATGAGAAAAGAATTTGCAGCCACTATGGAGCAACTGGCGACAGAAGACGATTCTATCGTTTTCATCACCGGCGATCTGGGCTATGCAGCACTGGAAGGTTTACAGGGCAAGCTGGGAAAGAGATTTATTAATGCAGGTGTTGCCGAGCAAAATATGGTCGGTGTTGCAGCTGGTTTTGCACATAAAGGATACAAAGTTTTTTGTTACAGCATAGCTCCTTTCATCGTTTACCGTTGTCTGGAACAATTCCGAAATGATGTTTGCTTTCATAATCTGCCGGTTTTTCTGGTTGGAAATGGCGGTGGATATGGTTACGGAATTATGGGCAGCAGCCACCATACGCTGGAAGACATTGCCTGTCTGAGTGGTTTGCAAAACGCAAATATCTGGGTACCGGCCTTTGCTGATGAAGTTGATCCTGTGATCAGGCAAATGGTTTCTGAATCCCGCCCTGCTTATCTGCGTTTGGGTTTTGGTAAAAATGCACCTGAAAATTCTTATTCTTCCGGTTCGTTTAAAGTGATCCACAAAGGAGATTCACCGGAAATTACCATTTTTGCGCTCGGCCCGATCGCTAATAATGTAATATCGGCATTGGCACAATCCAATGAACTGGCGGCAAAAGTGAATGTAATCAGTGCGTTGCACTTTCCATTGGAACTAACTAATGAAATTGTAGAACTGATTGAAAAAGCACCTGCAATTCTGGTAGCCGAAGAACATGTCAGCACCGGTGGTCTGGCGCAGCAGCTTTCTGTTCAACTTTTGGAAAGAGGCGTTAAAATGAGCTCTTTTAAAAGTTTAAAGGCCGAAGGATATCCAAACAGGCTTTACGGCAGTCAGGCTTATCATCAAAAACTTTCTGAACTGGACCCGGCTTCATTGACGGCGCATATCCATCAATTAATAATTCCTGCATGAACAAGGGGGCTTTAACGCTATTGGTAAGCCTGATCATTTTTATCCCAATCGGAATTTATTTCTGGGTGTGGGATTATTATGCCATCAACATTCCAAAATGGGATGACCACGCGTTGAAAGCATTTATTGTCGAATATGTACATGCCGGAACCTGGCAGGGAAAATTAAAAGCAATTTTCAAACAGCATAATGAACACCGCATCGCGCTTGACCGGTTTTTCTCCATGCTCGATTTTTCAGTTTTCGGCAAGTTAAATTACCGGCATTTGATGCTGATCGGGAATCTGTTATTGCTTGGCATAATTCCGTTGTGGTACGTCCTTTTAAAAAATAATAAAAAACCATTATTCGCGCTCGTACCCATTTCTTTCATCTGGCTCACCCTTGCCTTTTGGGAAAATATGTATTGGGGAATGGCTGCCATTCAGAACTTTGGCGTAATCACCTTGTTACTTTGGACACTTTATTTGTGTGTTCATCCCAAGCCGTTATTATTCATTCTATCCCTGGTTTTAGCACTTCTGACGATTTCAACCAGTGGAAATGGTTTACTGGTTTTTCCGGTTGGAGCTGTAATGTTATTTCTTTCCGGTGACCGCAAAAGGTTGACAGCCTGGTGTTTTTTAAGTCTGGCAGGTATTCTCGGTTATTTCTGGACCTATACAAAACCAGAGACCAATCCCGATTCCAAGGCTTCGATTTTTCAGCTCGCAAAAGGATATATGGCTTTTCTGGGCTCATTTGCGGAATCAATTCCCGTAAAGGATCATTTTGGTGCCTGTGTTTTTATGGGAATATTTTTATTTCTAGTTGCCGTTTCCATTGCGTCAGCCACGCTTTTCAGACTTTCAACAAAAAAATACGCTGTTAAATTTGAAAAAATTACGGACCTATTTTGCTTCGGAACAATCCTTTTCATTTTAGGAACTGCCGTCATTGTAGTATACAGTCGCGCAGGTTTTGGTTTGGAGGGATTGATCACCAGTCGTTACAAAATATATTCAGTATTGCTTCTGATGGTTGCCTACCTGTATGTTGTGATCCCGATCCGAGGAAGTTTTTTATCACCGTATATTACGGCAATTGTTTCTCTGGCCATCACATTTAACGTTTTTAGTTATCATTATCATTTGGTTGATGCCTCCAATTTGAGGAAGGATATGACCACGATGCAGTTTAACTGGACCTACACAGACAAATCTTTAACAGCTCCGTCGGATACTTCTTTCGCCGCGCGGATTGTACAGAAAACACCTGTTTTTTATGAAAAATGGTTACCATTAATTGCGATTGCCGACAGACAGTCTTATGCCGGGAATTCTCGCGCACTAACTGAATTGTATGCCGGAACTTCTTTTGAGAAGTCTTCTAAATCGCTTTTAGTAAAAAATACGGGATTAATAAGCCAACGTCTTCAGGACAGCGGGATTTATATTCTGCTGAGTTCGGATAAACGCTTTTATGTTTTCCCGACACACCGCAGCCGAAACAACAATAGAAAGGAATTATTCTTAAAACAATATTATTTTGCGCCCGGCTTTTACGCGGATATTCCTTTTGCTGCCCTTGAAAAGGGAAATTACAAAGTGGCAATTATCCGTCAGCAAGGTGATGAAACCGGAATTTTGTTCAAAAACGACAAAATTACTGTGGACAACGTAACACAAAATAAAGTAAAAGTAAACTGGTAAACATGCACGCAACTGCCAAGGGACATATCATTCAACTGGACGGAATCCGCTTCATAGCAGTTGCCCTCGTACTTATTGACCATTTTTTTTCAGCCGTTAATATTATCCCTTACGGGAAATTGGGCGTAACTATATTTTTTGTTTTAAGTGGTTTTCTGATTTCAAGAATTTTGCTTAAAAGCAAAGAACACTATGTTACCGAACCAAATGGTTTTAGGAAATACATACGTAAATTTTTGATCCGTAGAACGATCCGGATTTTCCCGATTTACTATCTCTTACTTGCGATTTTATTTATACTGAATGTCCCGCCCGTTCGTGAAAAATTTGCCTGGCTGGCATTATATGGTACCAACATTTACATCGCCGTATATCAAACCTGGCTTGGTTCTTGCGACCATTTATGGTCTCTGGCAGTAGAAGAACAGGTTTATCTTTTCTTCCCGTTTCTGATATTTTTTGTTTCAAAAAAGAACCTGATTCCTTGGCTGGCTGTGATGGGCGTGGTGGGTGTATTGCTTCGTTTCTATTTTTATTTTTCAGGAAAAGACTGGAGTGTTTCGTATGTAACCATGCCGGCCTGTCTGGATTCCTTCGCAATGGGAGGATTAATGGCCTGGTTGCAGCTCTACAAAAAAGATATTTTCCTGAAACTTTTTGATAAAACCTGGCCGGTTTTATTAGGTCTTTTAGGCTGGATTTTAATGCAATACTGGAATAAGAGTTTAGGCGAAATTCATAATATCGTTGATGTTGTATTTGATCGTCTGGTTTCTTCAATATTCAGCTTTTTCCTGATTGGGCGCGCGGTTACCGGATATGGCGGTGTTATGAAATACTTCCTTGAAAACCCCATCAGCGTCTATCTGGGTAAGATAAGTTATGGAATTTATCTGTATCACAATTTTATATACAACCATTATCATAGCGGCCCTAATCACCCGACCGTCAGACTGATTCACAAGATTTATCAGCATATCCCTTCTTTGGAAGGCAATTTAACTTTTGAGGCTTGTCTGTTTTCATTGTTAACGATTATCGTCGCATCTATATCCTGGTATTTCTTTGAAAAACCAATTAATTCGCTGAAAGATCGTTACGCTTAGTCAATAAAAAATATCCAATTTCCGGATACAGTCTTTTTTCCTTAATTTTGCATCAACATACCAAATAAATTTCTGCATGACGTTCCTTCTTAGTATAGTAATGCCGGCATACAATGAACAAGATTGTATCGAAAAAGTAGTACACAACTGGACAAGTTTCCTGAAAAATAAATTTCCAAACGATAATACCACACTGATCGTTATCAATGACGGTTCCAAGGATAATACAAAAGTGCTTTTGGACAAACTTGAAAAAGAAGTTACCAATCTTACCGTTGTAAATCAGAAAAACGGTGGGCATGGCAATGCCGTGGTAAACGGTTATCGTAAAGCTTTGGAATTAAATTCTCAATATGTTTTCCAGACCGACAGTGATGACCAGTTTGTTTCTGACGATTTTGACAAACTTTGGGAGAAAAGACATCAGTCTGAGTTTATATTAGGATACCGCGAAGTGCGTCATGACGCCGGCGTTCGTTTGTTCATCACCAAGTTCCTGAGAAGCACGATTTCCTTCGTTTATGGTACTTATATTCTTGACAGCAACATTCCTTTCAGATTGATAAAAGGTACGTTCCTTCAAAAACTGATGAATCAGCTTCCAAATCCTGAACCTTTCGCCCCGAATATTTTCCTTTCGGTTATGGCAAAAAAATCAGGTCAGGAATTGTTCGATATTCCAATTACGCATAAAGATCGGGAAACCGGAGAAGTTTCTATTGTGAAATGGAATCTGTGGAAAGTTTGTATCCGCAGCTTTAAAGAATTGTTACGCTTCCGTCTGGAACTGAACCAGCACGTGAAAGCGATCCGTGCTTAACAAAAGAGAAACAGCTCATACTGAGTATTTTTATATTTAAAAATAACACAGTTTCTCGTAAGTTTTTTGCCTGAAACTGCTTACTCAATAAGCCCGTGTCGAAAAAACGAATTATTACTATCCTGCTGGCCATCCTTCTGGTTCCGGCAGGATATTTTCTATACAAATCATTTCGCGGTTCTTCGGCGGCCTGGAAATATATTCCGTCCAATGCAGTTGTGGTTATCACAAGTGAGCATTTACAGGATTCGGTTTACGAAGCAACGGATGCAAATCTGGATCTGAAAAGACTTCCGTTACTGGACATAGCCAGTGATAATTTATCGCTGCTTAACTTACTCACACCGGATCAGAAAAAATTAAACACCTTCCTGAAAGGAAAAAATATTTCCTACTCCTATCATCCCCGGACAAAAACAGAATGGGGTGTCATTATGTACATTCCTGTTGAAGGTGAAAAAGATTCAAAATGGCTTGAAAATCCGCATCATGACAACATTCGTGTGATGCATCATACGTTTCAGGATAACAGGATAACGGATATCAACGACACACATTCCCGACCTTTGTTTTCATATGTGATTAAGGATAACTTTCTGATTTTAAGCTATTATGGAGAATTAATTGAGGATGTTGTCCGCGCTTCTTCGCTTCATATTCCAAGTTCAAATCTGAAATCCACCTTTTCTAAAAGTGATGATTCGAATTATGGAACCAGTTTGTATCTGAAAAATGAGGCATGGAAATCGATCATTCCGGTAAACAATCAAAGCAGTAATTTTGCTGAATTTGCCAAAGGTTTTCCAAATTTCCAGGATTTTCATGTTGAACGCAAGGAAGGCGAGAATAAGCTTCTGATGACTTCAAATGGCACCGACTCACCGGATTATTACATTACCAACTGGTTGAAAAATAGTGCAGGATCTGCTTTCAAAGGTCACAAACACATCTCTCAGCAAACTTCTTATTTTTACAGATTTGGTGTAAAAGATAAGGTTGATTTTCAAAAACAGTTTTTAAAATGGCATAAAAGGCAAAAGTCTGAAGCCTGGGAAAAACTTGTATATCACATTGGAAACGAAAGTGATCTGCTTTTGAATAACCTGGGGTCGGAACTTATCCTTTGTCAGCTTGAAGAAAACAACAGCATCAGTGATGGAAAAATCCTGCTTGCTGAATTTTCAAACTATGATAAACTACGTCCAGTTCTTAAAAAACTGGCCAGACTTTCCACGCCCGAATCCAATGTTTCTACGGATCAGTTTCAGGGATATGATATTTACTCGGTCGCTATTCCGGAATTACCGGCCGGTATTTATGGCCCGATGTTTTCCGGATTTCCGCGCACTTACATCACCTATGTTGCACCTTATCTGGTGATGAGCAACAACTCTCAGGTGCTGCAAAATTATATTGTTGACTATGAAAATCAGCTTACCTGGAAACAATCCGCTGAGTATGATAGTATATTGACCAGAAACAAATCAGATGCGCAGCTATCGCTGGTCGTAAATCTAAGAAAAGCACAATCCCGTGGGGAAGCTTCTGTTGCTAAATCATACTCGGATCTGACTTCCAAAATTGAATCTGTTGTTTTACAATGTCGTTATGACGGCGGAGATGCTTATCCGGAAATAACCTTAAATCCGAAAAAAAGACAGACAGCAAATAAAGTTTTAAACCGCACTTTCCTGAACATTGATATCGAATGGCCCGTTTTGTATGACTCTTCTCTTACAGCTTTACAAAATCCTATCGACGGAAGTTCAGAAGTTCTGCTTACAGATAAAGACAATAATCTGCTCCGTGTCAATAATTTAAAAACAGGAAAAACGGAAACTGTCACAAAGCTTAATGGCCCGATTGTGACATCAGCTTATAAAGTTGATTTTCTGAACATTGGTCGTCAGCAACGGATATTTGCTACTTCAAGTGCGGTTTATGCTGTTGATGAGGATGATTCCACGCATGTGATCACCAGCTTTTCGAAAGCTTTACCATCTTCTGGCAGAATTACGGCGCTTAACATGATTGATGGCGGAGAAGACGGCAGTAACCGGTTTATTGTTACAGATGAATATGGAGAACTTTATATCTGGGAAAGTGTGATGAAGGCGATCCGGAAACTAAACCGTTCGACTCATTTTGATAATATTCAGGGACCTGTTGTTGCACTCAACCAGATTGGAAACCGGAATTATATTGTTACCCAGAAAAACGGTAAAATATATCTTTTGAAAACAACAGGTGCCGTAAAAGAAGGTTTTCCCGCCGATATTTTAGCCCGTACAGAAAGTCCTTTTACCTGGACGCAAAACCCCGCCACTGGCCAGTCAGAGCTTGTGGGGATTAGTGTATATGGTGCATTGACGCATATCAGTATGGACGGAAAAATAACTTCTCAAACACAGCTTTTGCGTCCGGAACCATCCTGTCAGTTTAAAACTTTGTTTGATAGAAATTCGCTGGACTGGATTTTAGTCAGGACCTCGGCTGCCAAAGCTGCGTTTTTAACCAAAGAAGGAAAAGAACTTTTTGAGATTAAAAATCTTTTACCAAACTCTACAATCCAATATCACTTTTTTGGTGTTGACAACCGATTTATCACGATCCGGTCCGGGAATTACTCGACAATATTTGATATGACAGGAAAACGCCTGGGCGATAAACCGATTCCTTCTGAAATGAAAGTTCAGTTAACCTATCTTCCATCCTATTACAAACTACTGATTTTCAGTCGTTCTGAAAAGAAAGTACAGGTTTGGTCGATCAAGCTGCGTTAATTATGAAATATTTAAAATACATATTTTTAATACTATTTTCCTTTGTCTGGCTTGTGGGATTAAGTCCGGCATTGAAGACAAAACTGGACGAATGGAATCTGACCAAAGACAGTTATCGTTTCGGGGATTTATACCGTTTATCGAATTTACCGCAATTTAAAGATCCGGTTAAAAAATGCCCCAAACAGGTTTTTGTTGAGAAAAATAATGGCTCAAAAAAAATTCATTTATACATAATTGGTGACAGCTTTACGGAAAAAGAACGTGTCGGAAAAGAAGATTTTGCTGTAGATCAATATCAATATGTGCATTGGGATAACATTCTGCATTTGAAAACGGATACTTCGGCTATCAATATTCTCTTGCTTGAAAGTGTTGAAAGACATTTTCGGGAAAAGATGGTTTCGCCAATCCATAACCTGATATCTGATTCTAACACATTTGTTTTAAAAGGGCCGGAACCTTCGTTTATGAACAAGCTGGACCTTGCATTTTCATCCGATGGCACCGAAGGAAGGCTTGACGCTGTCTTTTTTCAAAATGATTTATTGTTGAAACTGAAAGAAATGAAAGCGTCATTTACTTTCAACCTATTTCACAGAGCAGACAAAAAAGTTACACTGGTCAATCATGACAAAGACGTTGTCTATTATCTGGATACGGACACACCGGCCATCACTTCTGCATTTACAGAACTTGAAGATTCTGAGGTGGATTCAATTGTCGGAAATGTATCAAAAAGCAAAGCACTGGCACAGAAACTAGGTTTTGATCATGTGATTTTGTCTGTTATTCCAAATAAAGTATCAGTCCTTATGCCCGAATATGGCAATTATAATAATCTGATCAGCAGAGTTTATTCCCATCCAAAACTTGATATTCCTTACATTGATGTGCTTCCGGATTTTAGAAAAATGAAGGAAAAAGCGTATTTACGAGGCGATTCCCACTGGACATGCCAGGCGCAGGATATCTGGCTTTACAAAACCAATACACTGATTAAAAAGATGACACAGGAAAACATTTAATTCCTGTGTCATCCTTCCTTAAATCATTTCATCTTCAACTTCATCAATCTTCCCGGTCAGTTTTCCAACTGTGAGGCCTTGTACAATAATTGAAAACAGAACGACAAAATAAGTAATTGCCAGAAGCAAATTCTTGTTGAGATCATCATCAATTGACAAAGCCAGCGCGATGGAAACGCCGCCTCGCAAACCTCCCCAAACCAGAATAATAATGGATTGTTTTCCAAAACGTTTTTGGAAAGGGATAATTCTCACAGGAATATAAATTGAAATAAAACGGGCAAATAATACGACCGCGATCGTAATAGCCCCAAGCCAGAAATATTGTCTTAAATCCTTGATCAACAACAATTCAAAACCGATGATCAGGAATAAAAGTGCATTAAGGATTTCATCGATCAGCTCCCAGAATTTGTCGAGATAATCTTGTTCCGTTGCTGTAATATTACCCAGATTTTTACCATAATTCCCGATCATCAGTCCGGCTGCAACCATGGCAAGCGGCCCTGACATGTGCATGGCCTCGGCAACCAAATGCCCACCCATCACAATCGCGAGTGTGATCAGCACGTGCACATTGTAGCCATCCACCTTATTATTGGCATGAGAACCTATAAAACCCAGCACCACCCCTAACAAAATTCCTCCCAGGGCCTCTTTTGCCAAAAGCGTTGATATCCCAACAAACGAAGTATTGACCTCCTCACCTCTTGCCAGCGCAAGCATAATAATAAAAACCACAACGGCCATTCCATCATTAAAAAGTGATTCTCCTGCGATTTTTGTTTCCAGAGACTTCGGAACACCAGCCTGTTTCAGAATACCTAACACGGCAATCGGATCCGTAGGCGAAATGAGCGCACCAAAAACGAGACACTGAATAAATGGAATACCCAATCCAAGCCAGGGAAGGATTTCATACATCATAAAACCAATCGCAAAAGTGGAAATGACAACGCTGACGGTTGAGAAAACCATAACGGGTATTCGCTGCTCTTTTAAATCTTCCAAATGGATATGAATAGCACCAGCAAAAAGCAAAAAGTTAAGCATCGCACCCATCAGAATTTCGGTCAGATCGATGCTGTGCAGCAAAGTGGTGATCCTGTCGAAGGTGTGCGGAAATATATTATCCGTGGCAAGCAACCCCAAAGAAACCATGAGCGCGATGACCATAACACCGATAGAAGCAGGCAATTTCAGGAAACGCGCATTGAGATAGGCAAAGACCGCAGATATTACAATAAGAACAGAAAATGAATAGTATAACTCCATGAAAATATTTTTTAGACTGGCTAAAATAAAAAATTAATAGCAGCCATAAAAATTTAGGTACGCTTATGACCAAACTCTAAGTGTATTCTAATAATTGAAAAAAGTCAAATGCAACATGGTTTTAGACAAATTTATTTACAAATATGGGCCGTTAACTAACGCGATATTCTTTCAGTAACATTAATTAATATATTTACTACACATTCAACATTCGCTATGATCACACTTCGTCCATTCCTCCTTCACTTGAAAAAAATCGCTGGGTTTGTCTTTTCGGCAATTCTTGTATTTAACTTCTTTGCTTCTGTAAATGCTCAAAACACAATTTTAAAACCTGGTTTTGACAAGGCGGAATACATTGAACTGATAAGAATGCATGCACGACTTTACGATACAACTAAAAATACAATTCCATATCCAGTTCATTTTAAATCCGTCTATAACTCACCAATAGTGGGGATGGATAACCGATGGGATTTGTGGAAGAATACAAAGTCTGCGGTGGCTGTGATTAATCTCAGAGGAACAACAACGAATCCGGTGAGCTGGCTGCAAAATTTTTATGCGGCCATGGTGCCTGCCCAGGGCGAGCTGAAACTTTCAAATAATTTTACATTCAAATATCATCTGGCAGAAAATCCCCGGGCCGCAGTGCACGTCGGCTGGCTGATCGGCATTGCTTATCTGGCCAGGGATATAATCCCAAAAATTGATTCCTGTTACAAAAGCGGAATTAAGGAATTTATTATTATGGGTCACAGCCAGGGAGGAGCGCTGAGTTATCTGATGACTTCGCATTTGTATAGTCTTCAAAAACAGAATATTCTGCCAAAAGACATTCGTTTTAAAACTTATTCCAGCGCCGCTCCAAAGGCGGGAAATGTATATTATGCCTATGAATATGAAAGTCTGGTTGACGGTGGCTGGGGTGTCAACATCATCAATGGTGCAGACTGGGTTCCGCAAACACCTTTTTCAGTTCAAAATTTATCAGATTTTAATGAAACAAATCCATTCAGGAATATTGATGGTGTGTTGAAAAAGCAAAAATTCTTCACAAGAATTGCGCTTCGTCATGCCTACAAGCAATTAAAAAAACCAAGCGAAAAGGCGCAGCGCAATTATCAAAAATATCTGGGTAACTACGTTTCGAAAATGGTCAAGAAAACATTGCCGGAATTTCAACCACCAGTTTATGCTAAAACAGCTGATTATGTGAGAATTGGTCCAACAATTACCTTGCTTGGTGATGATGCCTATTACAAACTTTTCCCGGATTCAAAAACGGATGTTTTTGCGCATCATCTTTTAGGCCCCTATTTGTATCTGATCGATCAATATAAACATTAGATTTGCGCATAAATTAATAATAATGGCAAAGATTAAGAATACAAAATCGTCAGCAAAATCCAGTTTTTCCGGTGTTGACAAAATGTTGGATACCGCCGGTTGGTTTGGTTTAATCGCCTTGGCTTTGATAACCATCTTCACTTATTTCCGTTCCCCTGATATTATCCCGCTTCATTTTAATGTGGTTGGTCATGCTGATGGTTTTGGTAAGAAAATCATGATTTTTGCAGTGTTTGCCATTGCGGCTGCCATTTTTATGTGTATCACCCTATCGATCAAATTTGTTTTTGATCCATCAAAAGCGACCTTGGTGCCTAACAAAAATTTCGATTTTGCCATCAGGACAATCCGCTTCATCCGCCTGATTGCGATGATTGGATTTATATATATTCTGGTCGTTACAAATTTGGTGGTTGACGGACATGTAAAAGGTCTGGGGTCTTTATTTCTTCCCATCGTCATGGTTTCACTGTTATTTCCTATTGCTTTCTATTTCAAAAGGACCATGTCACCAAGAAATAAAAGATAAAATCATAAACGCTGGCACAGTTTTCCTTACTTTCTTTTTTGAGATACTTAATCTTGAATCTGACGTCTCAACCTTCGGGATTGAATGTTATATCATAATGAAAATTCAATAAACAGATTTATGGAAGATAAGAATAAATTCGCAGTAGAAATTTCGTCTTTTACATCGATAAAAGAAATTCCGGGATCCTGGAAAAATAGCGATTACAAGGCTTTGCTTGAAAAAATGGATTATGCTAATCCGGATGAAATCAGCGAGGCAGAATTAAAAGAAATGTGTTTCATGTCGATTACCGACTATGAACCAGCCGAAGCCGCGAAACTTGTTCTGGAATATTTGATTGAAGATGAACTGACGGACGGTCAGATAGAAAATCTTTCTCATCAGATGCTGACAGAAAAATTATGGGAAGAAAATCCGAAACTGGATTTACATACCCGTTTTTACAAGGCAACCCAATTATTGTATGATGCTTACAATGGTAAGTTTCCAAGAACCGAAGCTGTGCAGTTTCAAGTAAAACTTACGGCTGAAAATCCGGAAAGTTTATCCATTTTTGAAGAAAATCCCGAAGCTCCGATTGTGAGAATTCTGGCTCAGGGAATGTCTGATCACAATTTGGTGAACCGTCTTTTTGGTGATCAATTGGAAGGAACAAGTTTCGAAGAAGCAAAAAATATTATCTGGGAACTGAAAACGGTTGATAAAAACGCTAATGAAATAACCTTTGATATCGTAAGTTCTGCTTATTGGTTAGACGATATTAAATATGCGGATAATTATGAAGCTATATCACATCCCGACATTTTGGTGACGGAAGAAGAATAATTTGCCAAATAATAGTTCAGGAAATTGCATATCGACAGGCTTATCAGTAAAATTGTCGATATGCAATTTTTTATTAACTATGATGCAAAAAACACTCCTGGTATTACTGCTACTTTTCTCCACAGCAGCCATTGCCCAGTATCAAACTCATTTTGAAAAAAGCGGTGAAAAAGAAACGCCGACTTATGAAGAAGGTATCGCTTTTTACAAACTTCTGGCCAAAAATTTTCCACAAATTCAAATTACAGAAAAAGGTCTTACGGATAGCGGGAAACCTTTAAGTCTGGTTCTTTATTCCAAAAACAAAATCTTCGATATCAAAAAATTAAAAGCGCAGGGGAAAGCGATTTTATTTATCAACAATGCCATTCACCCGGGCGAGTCCGACGGCGTAGATGCGTCTATGCTTTTGCTGCGCGACATTGCACTTCACCCGGAAAAATTCCCGGAAATGGATAGCATTGTTTTGGCCATTATCCCCTTTTATAATATTGGCGGAGCACTTAACCGCAATAACACAACGCGTGTTAATCAGGATGGTCCGGTGGAATATGGGTTTCGCGGGAATGCACGGGATTATGATTTAAACCGTGATTTTATCAAAAATGACACCCGCAATGCAAAAAGTTTTGCTGCTATTTTTCATGAACTAGATCCGGACCTCTTTGCTGATACGCATGTAAGTAATGGCGCAGATTATCAATACGTGATGACGCTGGACTACGCACAACAGGACAAACTGGGAGGCTCTTTGGGAAAATTTCAAAGAGAAACTTTCCTTCCGTTTATGTACAAATATCTGAAAGAGGCGGGTTATGAAGCGACACCTTATGTAAATTCCTGGGGACAAACGCCTGACAAAGGATTTGTTCAATTCCCTGACTGGCCCCGTTATTCAACAGGTTATGCTGCGCTTTTTCATACGCTGGGCGTAATGACGGAAACGCATATGCTTAAATCATATGACAAACGTGTAAAGGCAACTTATGCTTATCTGCATGGAAACTTAAAAGTTTTGGCTCAATATCGAAAATCTGTTTTGCAGATGCGGAAAGACACGAAAGAAGCGGTGAAAACACAGGAAAAATTCGCGATTACCTGGCAGAATAATAAAGAGAAGTTTACGGAAATTGATTTCAAAGGTTACACGCCTGAGTATTATGCAAGTAAGGTAAGTGGTAAAGATCGTCTGCATTATGACCGTACCAAACCTTTGAATGTGAAAGCGCCGTTTTATGATACTTATGAGCCGTTGGATGTAGTTCAAAAGCCGGTTGCCTACATTATTCCGCAAGGCTGGTTTAATGTCATTGATCTTTTAAAATTGAATCAGGTACAAATGACTCAGATTGAAAAAGATGAGGAGCGTGAAGTGGATGTCTACTATATCCAAAGTTACGATGCGCCAAAACAACCTTTTGAAGGGCACTACTGGCATACAAATACAGAACTTCGGACAGAAAATAGAAAGGTGAAATTCAGAAAAGGCGACTGGTATATTCCTGTAAACCAATGGACAAACCGTTACATCGTTGAGACCCTTGAACCAAAAGCAGTAGATTCATTTTTCAAATGGAATTTCTTTGATACCATTCTTCAGGCGAAGGAAGGTTATTCCAGTTACGTTTTTGAAGATCTGGCAGCGGAGATTTTGAGCAAATCACCAGAACTGCAAAAGTTGCTGGAAGACAAAAGAAAATCTGATGAAGCTTTTGCTAAAAGCGGAGATGCGCAGCTAAGATTTGTTTATGAAAATTCTCCTTACAGAGAGAAGGAATATTTACGGTATCCTGTTTTTCGCGTAATGGGAAAATAAATAAAATTCCTTAATCAATAAAACGCCTCGAAATTTCTGTTTAACAGACAGATTTTCAAGGCGTTTTCAATATTAAACCATCAAATTATTTATCTCACTTTCGCAAAATCAGTTGCCATCGCATTGATCGAAGCATCAGAAAGATGTTCGGAGGCCACAACCAGACGATAACGGAAAGTTGTAGATTCTCCTTTTTTCAATTTAAAATTCAAAACTTCTTTTCCATCACTAAAAGCTTTTTGTCCAAGTGGATTTACAGCAAAAAGACCATAACCCCTCGCGTGGAAATAAGCAGGATAACCTACGTTTTTAGGATGATCAATGATGGCGATACTGATATCTTCATCTTTAATTTTACCAGTCAGATTACACCAGACAGCTCTTTTAGCCCAAACGTCCTCACCCGTAATACCATTGCTATTACGGTAATTTCCGGTAATACCTTCATTATTCAGTGTTGGAACTTTGGTTGCAATACCGCTAGCATCCGTAAATATTTCAGGTTTTGTAGAAGGCAATTCCAGTTCCCGGGCTATACGTATCGCAAACATACCATCCTTAACATCGGGCATCGCAGCATCTATAACTGCCGTCAAAGTTGTCAAACGGTCAACGGTTCTGGTAGTACCTTTTCCTGAAAATATGTATGTTGTTTTTTCCTGCAAAGTCAGTTTTCCATCTCTGTCAACCCAGTCGGCCGTAACAGTCAGTTCACCTTTATCTTTACCACTTTTCATGGACGTAATTCCGGTATGTCTGATCGTTCCGTAAGCATGTTTTACATGATCAACCGCATCACTGTTATTCCAGTAATCATTGTCATTTACATTCTCATAATTCAACCATATCCCCACATGATGCGGATGATCGATTCGTTCTCCGGGACGCGGATCCAGCGGCCAGCCACGGGTGATCAAAGTTCCTTTCGCGGTCATTACAGGATATAAAACCGCTTTTTTCAAAACATCTTCACCCGGATAGAAATAAGATGTAAATGGTTTCCCATCAATATTTATTTCTACTTTTTTGTCCTTTTTATTATCGACCAGGTCAACCTTCTGGGCCTGAACCAAGCCGGTCACTGCCAAAGAAAAAGCAGCAATCGTAATACTGGTATATCTAAACTTCACTTGGATTTTAGTTTAAAGTTAAACGCGGAGGTAGGGAAGTTTTACGCGGAGTTACGCTGAGGTATTATTTTTTTAATATTAACACAAAAACTCTGTGTAACTCTGCGTAAAACTCTATTACTTCTGCGTTTAAATAATTTAACTTAGCACGATGTCGCTTTTCTTTGGATCCCAGGTCACTTTTTTACCTGTGTGCAAAGCTTGTGTTGACATAATATTGGCTACCGAATGGTTGAAACCTGCACGTGCCGGCGCGTTTGGCTGCTTGCGGCTGCGCACACATTCCATCCAGTTACGCATGTGAAGCGAGGTCATCGGATCAGATCCTGTGTTGGCATCTGTCGAGATTTTTTCACCAGTTTTCAAAGACTGTTCAGGAAGCAGATTGGCTTTCATGCCCATTGCAGCTGCATCTTTTTCTTTCAATCCGCCTTCTGATGTAATTTTATTGGTATCCAGATTGATCATCCCACCATTTGAGTAATAGTATTCCTTCACATCTCCAGCTGCCTGGTGCATACGTGCAGAATAAATTACCTGGAAACCTTTATCCGGATTATCAAACGGTCCGTAATCAAAAGTTGCTGAGAAAGTATCTGCATTGACACGCCCATCTTTCCAAACATAAACGCCACCGTTGGCTACAACGCTACGGGGAGCTTCCAGGCCCGAGAACCAGTGAACGGTATCAATCTGGTGCGACATCCATTGCCCGGGCAGACCTGACGAATAGGGGTAAAACAAGCGGAATTCAAGATAATGGCGTGGATTCCATTCTGTTTTTGGACGGTTTAATAAGAAACGGTCCCAGTCGGTATCTTCTTTTCTGATTTGAGAAACCAGTTCGGCACGTCTCCATCTTGCTGGCTGATTTACATTCCAGGTCATTTCAACCATCGAAATATCACCAAATTTACCCGATTTGATAAAGTCGTTTGCGGCATGATAGTTCGGTGCACTGCGTCGCTGCGAACCTACCTGAACAATTTGCTTGGAAGCCTCAACCGTTTTCAGCGCAAGTTTCCCGTCAGCCAAAGATTCAGCGAAAGGTTTTTCGACATATACATCCCGACCGGATTTTACAGCTTCTACACAATGCAGCGCATGTTGAAAATCAGCAGTACTGATAATGACTGCATCCACATCTTTACGAGCCAGCAACTCTTCGTTATTACGCGCTTTAACGAATTCACTGGCAGACCAGCCTTTTCCTTTTATAAACTTTTCAGCCTCGTCTCTGCGACGATTCCAGATATCTGAAACGCCCATGAACTCAAAATTCATTTCTTTGGAATGCTCCGCAAAACTTGGAGCCAGTGAACTGCGGAAACGGTCAGAAAATCCGATAATCCCTACACGTACGCGATCATTAGCCCCCAAAATGCGGCGATAGCTTGATGCGTTCACTGAATTAATACTTACAGCTGCCCCGGCAGTTACCAAAGCTGTTTTTTTGATAAAATCTCTTCTGGTAGTCATAATTATGAATGAAATTTTGAAAGACTAAATTTATTTACTCAACACCTTAACTTTCAGGCTACGGAAAGAAACATTATCTCCATGATCCTGCAAAAGCAGATATCCTTTTTCAGAAAGACCAAAACCATCAAAGTTTTTGAACTTGGACTCTGCAACCAGATCCTTGAAGGCCTGCGATCCACGAACGTACTCGACAACTTTATGATTATTTAAAAAATGCTGAACAGTTCCATCCGGATTTACTACAATTCGTCCCAGATTCCATTCACCAATTTTTTTGATCGAATTCGCAGGCTTTTCAGAAGTGATGATATCATATAAAGATCCAATGGTTCTGTTTCCGTTTTTACCCATTTTTGCGTCAGGATGCTTTGCGTCATCTAAAACCTGAAATTCCAGTCCGACACCGGATTTTCCGTTTGAATTAAACTTTTTATCAACAAAATATTTCACTCCGCTGTTTGCACCTTCTGTCAATTTGAATTGAAACTGAAATTCAAATGCTGGTCCGTAGAGCTGTTTTGTTATGATGTCATTTCCTGTTTCAGAACCGTCGGATTTTGAAATGGTAATGGTACCGTCATTGTAATTCCAGCGTTTTGAAGGAAAATCAGGACCGGCATAGGACGTCCATTGGTCCACCGATTTACCATCATACAGTAAACTCCATCCCTGTGCTTTTTCCGCTTCTACAAGCGTATTCGGGATCAGGTTGACAATCCGGATATTCGTTTTTGGACTAGGTTTAAGATTTGTTGTTTTGATCCGGACATTTTTCCAGCTCACCTGCGTGCCTTCAAGACTCTTATCTTTATTACCGATCGCATGAACCTGCAGGCAAATGAATCCGCTTGGCGTCATGTCATCCACCACATCCGCAACCGGAATGCCGTTGACGAAAGTGCGGATTGAATTACCGATTGCTTCTATACGGTATTTGTTCCATGCATCTTTTTTGAAAGCCTTTTTCCCTTCCGGATTGATGTCCAGTGAATATAACCAGCCACGGCGCGCCTCGTCATAAAGTCCGCCAGACCATGCCCGGTCGCTCGGATCGATTTCTACCTGATAGCCATGCACACGGCCATTTTGATAATCAGGTGTTGAAAGGCTTCTGATCTGAATTCCCGAGTTCAGTTTGTTGTCTACTTTTACATCACATTCCAATATAAAATCACCATAATCCTTTTCTGTGGTCAAAAAAGAATTGGGTGTGTCCGCCACAGAAGTTCCTACAATGGCGCCATCTTTTACTTCATATTTTGCTTTTCCATTTAATTGTTTCCAGCCGGTCAGGTCTTTTCCGTTAAACAAATTCTGCCAGCCGTCTTTTGACTTCTGGGCATTAGCAATTGAAACTGATAAGATTAATGCCAAAAATGTAATGCGTACTTTGTTAATTTTCATATTGCATTAGTGCCAAAACGGCTGTTTGTAAATTATAACTTTGATTGGTTATAGTAAGAAGGAAAGAGTTTAAATTATATAACGATATTTTGGCATTTTTACCCTGACAAATTGGTGAAAGGTTTGGAGTGATTTTGTGAGAAATAAAATTTGTATTCATCAATAAGTTACTTTGCCTGAATGAAATCGTCTTCATAACAATCTAACTTAGAATAAGAATACACCAGTATATGTAGTCAAATGTGAAATATCCCAGATATGAATATCAAACGGAAAATGAACTTCATTTCTTCGAATTTACCAGTAAGGGGAATAAAGGAAACATTCGAAAAATTGTCCAGTATACCAAAATAGGTGATGAAAATATTTACAATTTAGCTTTTGGTGACTATGACAACAAGACAAAAGAAATAAATGATAAAATCGTTACAAATAATGGGGACGGCAGAAAAGTACTAGCAACAGTAGTTTCTACGCTTTACGCATTCACAGAAAAATATCCTACTAAATGGGTGTTTGCTACTGGAAGTAATAGTGTAAGAACACGGTTGTATCGCATGGGGATTACAAACAACTTAACGGAACTTAAAAAGGATTTTTACGTTTACGGGATATTGGTTGATGAGACTTTTGAAGAATACCTTATTGATAAAAACTACATCGGATTTTTGGTAAAAAGAAAAAACCATTGAAAATGAAAACACAAAATATAAATAGCATCAAAATCAATAAGCGACTTGAAAGATTCAGAGGAAGGATTTTATTTCCTGAGAAAGTCGAACTTGCTAAAAAAATTCTGGCTAATGTAAAGTTACCTGAACTTCCCGAAAAAAATTAAAATTACATTAAGACTTCTCGCGTAAAATGAAAGAAAAAGCCCCCTAAATGAGAGCTTTTTCTTTGATTTTAAAATAGAATATCAAAATATCTGTATTCTAAAACCACATTAATCCTTCCAACAAAACACTAAAATCAATACCCCGGATTCTGAGGAAATACCGAAGCACCATCAGTTCCTTTATCACTTCTATCAATTTGTGTTTGAGGGATCGGACGCAGATTATGTGTTTCTTTAATATTGGCCACTGCGTCTGTGTTGTACTTTTTAACACGTTCAACCAAAACACCCCAACGTTTCAAATCCAGCCATCGTGTTTGCTCGCCTAATAACTCCCGTCCACGTTCTTCCATTAAAAACTCCATGGTCGCGTCCGCGGCTGTAATTTCCATTGCAGTTTCCTTACCTGCAAAAGCTGCACGGCGACGAACCATATTAATTGAAGCGGCAGCATCAGCCGGTTTTCCAAGTTTTATTTGTGCTTCGGCAAGCATCAGATAGGTATCTGCCAAACGGAAAGCAAGATAATCACGGCTACCTGGTTCGTAAGTTTTATCAATACGAAGCGGATCCATAAATTTCACCAGCGTCGGGAAAAGCGAAAGGTTATATAAACTTGGTACGAGAACCTGATAAGGTTTTGCAGCGCGTTGTGCCAGCGTCCATTCCACGCCCGGAATAAAGATCGTGGTATCACCCGCCTTAAATGTCACCGATTTCTTAGAATTATCAAAAACATTTGTGAAGGTACCCGGAGAATTGGAAAGCCAGGTATCTCTAAATGTCTTCTTGTAACGTGAATCATTCACGCGGTCTTTAAAAACTGTTTCTAACGTATAAGGTGTTGGTTTCAAACGTTTAAACGGACGACCGTAAAAAATATCACGCACCATACCCGCCTGCACATCATACTGCATACCGAACAACAAGTGAAGGTTGTTACCATTTCCGTTTGTAGTCGGATCAGATATATTGGTCAGAGGATCGGTAGTATACTGAACAGCAAAAATAACCTCATCATTAATTTCACCGGCACCCTGTGCGAACACACTGGCAAAATCCGGTAACAATTTGAAGCCGTAATTATTGATTACATTTTGGGCATAAGTTGCTGCTTTCGAGTAATCATCCGCTGCTTTTACAGAAGATGTGGCTTTGGCCAGGTAAACTTTTGCAAGTAAATGTTCGGCAGCCGCTTTTGTAGCACGACCATAATCAGCAGATTTTGCTTTGTTTTCCAATCCAGGCAAAGATTCTTCCAAATCTTTGATGATGGCTGCGTACATCTCTGCATCCGAAGCGCGTTTTGTTGTTTTTGTAGGAATAATCGTTTCTGTCAAACGCAGATCGACTCCACCAAACTCCTGAAAAAGAATGAAATAATAATGTGCACGAAGGAATTTCATTTCTGCTACTCTTTGTGTTTTCACAGCATCTGTAACACCCGCTACACCTGCTGCACGTTCAATAACAGCGTTGCAGGTATTTATTCCTTTATATAGCTCTTCCCAAACTTCCTGAATAATAGTTACCGTACCGATCAGCTGAGAATCATAAAAGTGAAAACCTTTATAACTACCATCTGCACCGGCTGAGTAAAGGTCAGTTCCGTACTCCGTCATCGACAGCCCTCTTTCCGTTCCATAAAAGTTTCTCAGTGAAGAATACGCTGCATTGGAGGCAGAATTAAAACCTGCGGCAGTGGTCATATATTCGTCACTAATGCTGGAAATTACTTTTTCATCCAGCAGGTCCTTACACGACTGGCCTATGAACAGGAACGCCAGTATGCTTAGTGTTTTAAAAGATTTTGATAAATATGTCCGTGTCATTTTTTTAAATTTAAGATTGTTGTAACTGGCCACTCCTGTTAACCTTTTCTATAACCGTTTGCAAAAAACATCCGGCAGGCAGCCTGATCAGAATTTGATGTTTAGTCCAAAAGTTGTAATCCTTGTTGCAGGTGTTACATCGCTGTTAACGTTTCCATCAGATGATTCAGGATCTATACCATTGTATTTCGAGCGGTATTTTGAGAAAATGAATGGCTGCTGGATGCTTGAAAACAACCTAAGTGATTCCAAACCAAGTTTTTGTACAAATTTCGGAGAGAAAGTATAACCAATATTGATGTTACGAACCTTCACGAAAGAACCGTCAAAATAGATAAACGAAGTATTGTAAACCGGGAACTCCTGGTTAAAGTTTGGTCTCGGGAATTCATTCGTTGGATTTTTTGGAGTCCAGTAATCTACTTTGATCTGGTTGTAACGACCTTGTAAAGTAAGGTTATCCTGATGAAACTTGCTAAGAATTTTTTGACCTACACGGGCAAAGATAAAAAACGAAAGATCAATTCCTTTGAAGCTGAAACGGTTGGTAATACCACCTTGCCATGAAGGAATATCTGAACCCAGAATTACGCGGTCATTGGCTGTGATCTTACCATCTTTGTCAGTATCCTGAAGTTTAACCTGCCCAACTGTAAATCCCTGTGCTTTTGCTGCATCTTCTTCGCCAAGCTGCCAGATCCCGATTTTCTTATAGTCGAAGAATGAGTTAAGCGGATGTCCAATAAACCATTTGTTTCCTGTATCATCCACTTTACCATTGTATAGAGAAAGAATTGCTTCCTTGTTTTTATAGAATACAAAGTCAGTGCTCCATTTGAAACCACTTTTTGAGTTAACGTTGACGGTTGAAACCCCGATCTCTATACCACGGTTACGAGTTTCACCGACATTACGGGTTACAGCATTAAATCCGATTGAAGTTGGCAGCTGATCTGAAAGAAGCAGGTCAGTGGTATTGGTTTGATACAGTTCAATAGAACCTGAAACCCGGTTTCCGAAGAAACTATAATCAATACCTATGTTTTTTGTACCGGACGATTCCCATTTAAGATCAGGATTTCCGATTGAATTTGGGCGATAACCATAAGCAGCAGAAGTTCCCCACGCATAAGAAGTACGTTTAAGTAATCCCTGAGTCTGGTATGGCGACACACCCTGGTTACCCGTTTTACCATAACTCGCACGGATTTTCAACTGATCGATCCATTTAATTCCTTTAAAAAACGGTTCGTTATAAATGTTCCATGCCAGGGCAACACCTGGAAAGTTACCGTATTTGGTATTTTCCCCAAAGCGGCTTGACCCGTCACGACGTGCTGTTACTGTTACCAGATATTTGTCGTTATAATCATAATTCAAACGAACCATGTATGAGTTAAGCGTCCACTGAATAAGATTACTTCCTACACCTAAAACAGAACCAGCATTACCAGCATTATAAAATTCCTGACCTTCTACCGGAACCCCTTGCACTGCAATATTATTATATTCAAAATTGTCACGCTGAATTGATTGTAAAGCCGTTACGTTAAAATTATGAACGGTTCCAAAAGTTTTTCCATAAGTAAGAATGTTTTCAATTGTATAATTGAAACCAAACTGGCTGTTTGTATTTGCTTTTGGTTGCCCGCCTTTAATTTCATTTGTTTGTGCGCCAATGAAACGGCCAGCCCGTGAAATACTGAAATCCGGACCAAAATTAGCACGGTATTTCAATCCCGGAAGAATCTGAACCTCGGCATACAAACTGTTAAAGAAACGATATTTCTTGGTTTGATCAATCTGTGCACCTTTAACAAGCTCTGCCATTGGGTTTGTCAAAAGAGCATCCGTGGTTTGTGCGAAAATAAGCTTTCCGGCATCGTCATAAGCACGTGCTAACGGGTTTTGCGGTAAGGTTAAACCATAAGGATTTCTGTTGGCTCCATTACGTACACTATACATAGTATACGATGAAATCCCGACTTTAACGCGTTTGTTGATATTATGATCAAGATTTACCCGAACTGAAGTACGTGTAAAATCAAGCCCGGGTATAATACCTTTGTCTTTGAAAAAACCGCCTGAAATATAAAATTGTGTTTTTTCATTTCCTCCCTGAACACCAAGTGAATGATTTTGTTGAAAACCACTGCGGATCATCATATCCTGATAATCTGTCGTGCGGTTATTTGCAATTCCGTCAAGTTCTATTGCTTCAAATAATTTTGAGTCTGCATAAGCATCCGTAGTACCCGTAGGAACCAGATTACCGGCCTCATCTTTATAAGTCCCTGTTGTCCTGCGTGACTCGCGTTTCAATTCAGCATACTCTGCGCCGGTCATCAAATTAACTTTGTCCAAAGCATTGGTAGAACCTACGTAAGTATCATAACTTACAGTAGTTTTTCCTTTGGAAGGGCCTCTTTTTGTACTGATCAAAACAACCCCGTTGGCACCTCTCGCTCCATAAATTGCAGTTGCCGTAGCATCTTTAAGGATTTCCATGGATGCAACGTCATTTGGATTCATGTCCTCGTACCCACCGGATACAAAATCGAACGGACGAGTTGCCAGTAATTCATTGCGGTCACCAGAAAGTGGAATACCATCAACAACATAAAGCGGATTATTTCCGGCACTGAATGAGCGGCGGCCACGGATAAGAATTTTTGGTACTGTTCCCGGCTTACTTCCCGACTGCGCTACATCCACCCCGGCCACACGGCCTTGCAAGGCCTGCCCAAGGTTGGTGATCGGCATTTCGTTGATCATTTTTGAGCTTACAGAGGAAATTGCACCGGTTAACTGGCTTTTCTTTTGCGTACCATAACCAACAACAACAACTTCACTCAAATTTTTCATATCACTGGCTAGCACCACGTCGATGGTACTTTTAGTGCCAACCGGTACTTCCTGTGATACAAATCCAACGGATGAAAACACAAGTACAGCTGAGTTATCAGGTACATCAATTTTAAACTTACCATCCGCATCTGTATTTGTACCAACTCTGCTTCCCTTCAACACCACAGATACGCCCGGAACCGGAGAGTTATCTTCAACGGATAATACCTGCCCGGATATCGTTTTGTCAATTGCTGTTTCTTTTGGAGAAGTTCCTGAACTCAGTGAAGAGCCGTGGGCTGAAACGCTCAGGCTCATTACACTCATCACGGCACAACCGAATAAGTATTGCCTAATGCTCGTAAAGTTTTTTTTCATACTGTATTGTGACTTTAGAATTAAAAATGTTTTAAAACTCAATCTTGCTGACGCGAAAACTATCTCCTACCCCTATAAATGATTTAATTTTTTCATAAAATATTTATAAGATAATCATTTTCCATCTTTTCGTTTAGAATTATGGCCAGTTTTGTTATTATTTTAAGGCAACTAAAAGCGAAAGGAATTTCAGAATTAATAGGAATGATGATCAGGTTTGAAGCAGACACCTTGTAACCGAATAATCATCAATGGTTCACCATCTTTAAAATTTAACGGTTAGAGAACCTTGAAAACTTATTCTGAAAACTAAGGCATATCAGGAATTTTAACTACCTCATTCATACCATACAAACAAAATCTACGTGTTGAACAAAACCAATAAATCTAGTTTTTTGAATATAAAGTACAATTCCTGTTTTCTGGTTGAGATTATAGAAAGGAGAAGACAATTGAAAAGGAAAGATGAATTTTATTTATGCAATCGTTATCGGGAACGTTGCCATTATATGGATCATCAAATATTTTATGGTAAAATACTGACAATTGGAGGTAAAATACTTGTTTTTTAAATTCTATAAAAAGTCAATAAAATTGCACTTTTTGAGTATCTTACTTTATTAACCGTATCTGAATTGCAGTAAAAACTCACCAAAAAAAGACTAAAACAGTACGTTAGGGAAATCTAAAAGATATCCTTAAAACCATAAAATTATGAATAAATAAAAGAATTTAAGCTGTCTGAGCAGCTATAAAAAGAACCTGAATGATACTTTTAACGATAAGTTCCGGGGATGGGAATGGGGGAATTGTTCAGTATTTTTTAAAAATCCAAAGCACAGGAAGTACAGGATCACTTAATAAAGATCAGGAAGATAAAGCACAAAATTCCAATCAAAGCCATCGAAATAACGCCAAGGATGATATTGTTCGACTTCAATATTTCAGGGGATGGTTCTTGCTGAAAGTCACCTGGTTCTCTTTCCTTGATAATTTCCAGGGAAGTCCTGATACGGTCCCACAAAGAATTAACATCCTGATTAGAAAGCGCTTCCGGCTTCCATTCTGATGTAATTAAAACCAATTTACGCGCCTGATCAATGGTATCTATTTTGTTTGGATATTTTATCATCCAGTTTTCCCAAAAAGAGCGTATGGGTGGGTCATTAGGAAAACGTACCCATCGGATAAAGAGGTTTTCCATTGCCAACTCTTCGGCCGAATACTCCGAATAGGGTTTCATCAGTAGCACATTAAGAGTGTTAAGCGAATGTTTGTTTGTTCCGGTAAACAAAACACATCCGTCAGTTATTTAAAAATTTTACTTGGTGTCAATCTTTACTTGTTGATTATTTAAAAAAGGAGCTTCATTTGCTTTTATACTCTATTGTAATAAAAACAGAATTCCAATTTCCTTCATCATAAATTAACAAGACCGCGAATTTGAAATAAATGATTCTCATCTTCTATATTCAAAACCGATCCCGGGCCAGAAAAGTCGCCTGATGTTCCGATATTTTTATTATTTCAAACCTGTATAAATATCGTTGAAAAAAGAAAGCTTTTGAGGCCAGAAAAACCTAAGTTGGTAATTAATAGCCCCGCCATCATGACCAAATTGCATTTTTCACTAACTTTACAAACATTTTCATAGAGATTTAGTACCTAATTACATACAATGACTTCGCATCAGATACGCCAGTCTTTTCTGGATTTTTTCCGTAGTAAAGATCACCTTATTGTTCCTTCGGCTCCATTGGTAGCCAAGAATGACCCCACCCTGATGTTCAATAACTCGGGAATGGCACAGTTCAAGGACTTCTTTTTAGGTAATGGCACACCACCTTCACGTCGCATTGCCGATACTCAAAAATGCCTTCGCGTTTCAGGTAAACATAATGATTTAGAGGATGTTGGGTTTGATACTTACCATCACACAATGTTTGAAATGCTGGGAAACTGGTCGTTTGGAGATTATTTCAAAAAAGAAGCGATTACCTGGGCATGGGAGTTATTGACAGAAGTTTACAAGCTGCCAAAGGAGAGGCTTTACGTTTCTGTTTTTGAAGGTGATGCAAAAGACGGTGTCCCGTTTGATCAGGAAGCATGGGATTTGTGGGTACCTATTGTAGGTGAAGACCGGATTATTCTTGGAAATAAAAAAGACAATTTCTGGGAAATGGGCGATACCGGCCCATGTGGACCTTGTTCAGAAATACATATTGATCTGCGTCCGCAAACGGATGTGGATACGATTTCGGGAAAATCTTTGGTTAACAATGATCATCCTCAGGTTGTGGAAATCTGGAACCTGGTTTTTATGCAGTTTGAGCGTAAAGCTGACAGCTCATTAATTCCTCTTCCTGCAACCCACGTGGACACAGGAATGGGTTTTGAACGACTTTGTATGGCTGTTCAGGCAAAAATGTCAAATTATGATACGGATGTTTTCCAGAATACAATTCAGGTTTTGGAAAAGTTATCCGGAAAAACATATGGCAGTGATGAGCCTTTTACGGACATCGCCATGCGCGTAATTTCTGATCACATCCGCGCCGTGGCTTTTGCTATTACAGATGGGCAGTTACCATCCAATGTAAAAGCGGGATATGTTATCCGCCGGATTTTACGCCGGGCCGTTCGTTACGGTTATTCCTATCTGGGATTCTCCGAACCGTTTTTTCATAAGCTGATACCTGTTCTTTCGGAGCAGTTTAAGGATGTTTTCCCTGAGCTTACTTCACAGGAGGAATTTGTTACAAGAGTAATTCTGGAAGAAGAAAAAAGCTTTTTGCGCACGCTTGAATCGGGACTTAAACGCCTTGATATCATTATGACTTCGTTAAAAGAAAAACAAACGAATGTCATAGCAGGCGATGAAGTTTTTGAACTAAGCGATACTTTTGGTTTTCCTGTTGATTTGACGGCATTGATTGCCCGGGAAAAAAGTTTTATTATTGATGAAGCCGGTTTTCAGGATGCTTTGGCAGCTCAAAAAGCAAGATCAAGACAGGATGCTGCCAAGGAGGCGACCGACTGGATCGAACTTCGCGAATCGGATGGTGTAGAGTTTTTGGGTTATGATTTTGAAGAAACGCATAGCCACATTGTAAAATATCGTAAGGTTAAAACAAAAACCGGCGACGAATATCATATCGTTCTGGACCGCACACCTTTTTATGCTGAAATGGGTGGACAGGTTGGAGATACGGGAACATTGCATTTCAATGTAAACGGTGAATCCAAGGTTGTCAACATTATTGATACCAAAAAGGAAAATGATCTTTTTGTTCATATTTCAAAAGATAAAAATCTTGACGAAGCACTGCAAAATGCAGGAATCGTTGTGGCACATATTGATGAAGACCGTCGTAATAAAATAAAGGCAAATCACTCGGCCACGCATTTGATGCTTTCGTCAATGCGTGAAGTACTGGGTACGCATATCGGACAGAAGGGTTCGTATTTGAATGATGAATTACTACGTTTTGACTTTTCCCATTTTTCAAAAGTTACCGACGAGGAACTGAAAAAGATTGAAGACCGTGTTAATGAAAAAATCCGTGAGAATATTCCGTTAAAAGTAATGACCAATGTACCCATTCAGGAAGCCATTGCGATGGGAGCCACGGCTACATTTGGTGAAAAATATGGGGATTTTGTAAGAGTGATCATCTTTGACCCTGAATTCTCCTTTGAGCTTTGCGGAGGAACACACATTCCTTCAACAGGCGAAATCGGTGTTTTCAAATTTATTTCCGAAGGTTCTGTTTCTGCCGGTGTTCGCCGTGTGGAGGCTGTTACGGGTGAAAAAGCATTGGAAATAATGCGTCAGCAGGAAGAAACCCTGGTGCAGCTCAAAGAACTTTTAAAAGGTCCGAAAGATATTGTGAAGGCGGTTGAAAATTTACTTGAAGAGCGTACGCTGTTGCAAAAACGGATTGAAGCATTGGAAAATGAAAAAATCCAGAGCCTGAAAATACAATTGCTGGACAAGGTTAGGAGCTACCAAAGTTTCAATCTGATTATTGAGAAAGTAAACGTACCAAGTGCTGAATCCCTAAAACAGCTTTCATACGAACTGCGTGAGCAAGTTGAAAATCTCATCGCTGTATTTGGTGCCGAAGTGGCAGGAAAACCTCAGATATCGGTATTTATTGCCGAAAATGTTGTGCAAAGTTCTGGCTTGAATGCAGGTACTATTGTGAAAGATCTTGCAAAGGAGATTCGTGGTGGTGGAGGCGGACAACCTTTCTTCGCAACTGCGGGAGGTTCGGATGCAAGCGGCCTCGACAAGGCACTTGAAAAAGCCAAAGGATTATTTTAAATAATGACAAGTCATAAAAAAAGCGGGATCGATCTGGTCCCGCTTTTTTTATGACTTTTTGATATTACTCTTTCGCAGACAGTTGTCCACGGATTGCTCCATTTGGATATTCCTTTGTATGGATATTAACAAAATACAATCCTGCCTTTAAATCGGCAGCCTGAGCGGCGGTAAGGGTATCGGTAAATGCAAACGGGGTCGTAAAGGTAGTACCAAGATCAACTACTTCCGTACCAGTAGTATCGTCAACAGCCCCTTTATATATTTTCCAGGCGGTTGGTAAGAAGGTGCTGCTCGAATCTAGCCCGGCAGAATCAGACGCAGAAGTGTCGCTGTAAGCTATGTTTAATTTTAAAATATTAGTCTCCTGATCCAACGTTCCATCCACCGTTCCAGTAGCGGTTAACATATTTGCCGGCCTTTCATTTGCTCCTGAAAGTGTGGTGGTAACTTTTAAAGTTGGCAAAATATCAACAGGCGGTGTCACATCATCATCGTCATCCTTACAGCCCCAGGCAACGCTCAAGACGCAGATACCTATAAACGCAAATTTCTTCATTTCTGTCAATCTGTTCATACTCGTTGAATTAAGTGGAAAATTGGTTATCAACGAGCCATCAGAAAAAAATAATACCAATTCACGGAAAAAGGCTAACTCTATAATTGTTAAGGTTTAACCAAACATCAGCCAATCAACATATTGTAGATTATGTTCCCTTTTTGACGAAATTGGCGACAATGTGAAATATTAATGAAGACCAAAGTTTTTGCTTTATAAAATATATTGAATTCCGACATTAAAACCTAAATAAAGTCCATTAAAATCCTTTCCGCTGGTCTTTTTCCATAGATAGTTATTGTTCAGATCGTCTCCCTTTCCTTTGGAATATTTCACATAGTTAATGGACGGTCCTGCAAATATTTCAAACTTATCTGTGATCTTAAATGTAGGAAGTATTCGTAATGAATTTTTAAAGTAATCCCCGCTTTTGAAATCTGTCAACATCAGGTTTGCCAGTTCGGCATTAATCCTGAATTTAGACGCAATTGGGATATGGACGCCCAAACCTGCCTCCAAACCATACAGCGATTTATTGTCGCTTTTCAAATTATATCCAACACCCAGAATCCCATATAAAACCCTCCCACCAGATCTGAATGAAGCAATTGTAGTTGCAGTTTCGTCCACAGTGATTCCAATTGATTTCTCACCGTTTTTTACAAAATTTAATAAGGCAATCGGATAGTCGCTGCTATCGGCAATATTAATTAATCCGGCAATTTGTACACCCTTAACGTTTTTTGCCAAATTGATGAATCCTGAAATCTGGCTATTTACATTTTTGGACTTATTAAGAAATCCGGCAATTTGCACTCCATTAACTGACTCCTTTGTAATATTACTAAATCCGGCAATCTGTGCAGGACCGGCGCTTTCACTTAAATTTAACAAACCGGCAATGGGCAGTCCCTTCGCGTTGTGCCGAATAAGATTCATAAAACCAGCAATCTGAATGCCATCAGCAGAATTCCCGATTACATTGGCTACTCCACTGACCTGAACTCCTTTTGCGTTTTCCTTGACAACGGTGGCAACCCCTGAAATCGCAATTCCCGTCTCATTTCCTGAGATACCACTAATCGCGTGGAGGGAAAATTTGTTAGTAAATTCTGCTGCATTTAGTCCGTTTGAACTTACCGGATATATAAGCCCAACATGCATTAAACGTGTTTTTTCAATTTGTGCCACAGCGGAAATTGAAAAGCAAACGAGCAAAAAACTGATGGCCAGAGATATTCTAAGAGAATTGAAATAGATTTTCATTTTGTCAAAATTTATAATTGCTAAAATCACGGCAGTCAGAGTTTAGAAATTGCAGGCCTACAATTCATTTCTTTTGCTGTATGTATTTTAGACAATCAAGTATAGCGATCCCCTCATTTCCATGGAAAAATTTCCGACTATGATACGGGCTGAAGCCCGGAAAATTGGTGGACCACTCCGGACCCAGGGTTGAAACCCTGGGTTAATTTTTTTGGCCCAAATTGGTTAGGATTGCTACTATTAAGGTTGAAGCCCTGAGTTTGTTTTTGACCTGAAATTGGTTAAGATTCCACCATAGAGGTTGAAACCCGAGTCTGTTTTTTAGCGTGAATTGGTTGGGATTCTACCAGTGAAGCTGAAAGCCATAAGCCAAAAAAATTAACCCCAGGTTGAAACCTGGGGTCGCAAGATTGCCACATACTTGCCGGCTTTAGCCAGAGCAACTTCCTGTAAGATCAACAAATAATCCCAGCCTAATCACCAATATCTGCCTGCAATTAATTTCTATTGCTGTATGTATTTTAGACAATCAAGTATAGCGATCCCCTTATTTCCATGGAAAAATTTCCGCCTGTGATACGGGCTAAAGCCCGGGAAATTGGTGGACCATTCCGGACCCAGGGTTGAAACCCTGGGTTAATTTTTTTGGCCCGAAGTTGTTGGATTGCTACTATTAAGGTTGAAGCCCTGAGTTTGTTTTTGACCTGAAATAGGTTAAGATTCCACCATAGAGGTTGAAACCCGGGTCTGTTTTTTAGCCCGAATTGGTTGGGATTCCACCAGTGAAGTTGAAAGCCATAAGCCAAAAAAATTAACCCCAGGTTTCAACCTGGGGTCGCAAGATTACCACATACTTGCCGGCTTTAGCCAGAGCAATTTCCTGTAAGATCAACAAATAATCCCAGCCCAACCAACTATATCTACCTGCTATTAATTTCTCTTGCTTTATATATTTTAGATAATTGAGTATAGCAATACGCTAACTTCAATAGAGAAATTTCCGATAATGTTACGGGCTAAGGCCCGGGAAATTGGTGGACCATTCCGGACCCAGGATTGAAACCCTGGGTTAATTTTTTTTTGAATTTTTTTTTGGGCCGAAGTGGTTGGATTGCTACTACTGAGGTCGAAGCCTCGGTCTGTCTTTTCAGCCTGAATTGGTTGGGATTCCACCAGTGAAGTTGAAAGCCATAAGCCATAAAAAATTAACCCCAGGTTTCAACCTGGGGTCGCAAGATTACCACATACTTGCCGGCTTTAGCCAGAGCAATTTCCTGTAAGATCAACAAATAATCCCAGCCCAACCAACTATATCTACCTGCTATTAATTTCTCTTGCTTTATATATTTTAGATAATTGAGTATAGCAATACGCTAACTTCAATAGAGAAATTTCCGACAATGCTACGGGCTAAAGCCAGGAAAATTGGTGGACCATTCCGGACCCAAGGTTGAAACCCTGGGTTAATTTTTTTGGTCCGAAGTTGTTGGATTGCTACTACTGAGATCGAAGCCTCGGTCTGTTTTTGAGCCCGAATTGGTTGGGATTCCACCAGTGAAATTGATAGCCATAAGCCATAAAAAATTAACCCCAGGTTTAAACCTGGGGTCGGGAGAAAGACACATACTTTCCGGCTTTAGCCAAAGCTGCTTGCTAAAATATCGACCCGTAGTTCCAGCTCAAGCCACCTTGCCAGCCTAACCAGGCATATCCATTCTGGCTCATTTTGAAGCGCATAAACCCTTTGTCAGAAAAGGACTGATAGTTATTTTTAAATTCCTTTTGTTCAGAATAAAACATTGAAAAAGCGGGGCCGGCGCTTAGTGAAAGAGATTTACTTAATTTGATATTAAGCCCGCTTTGGAAACGGTAAAGAACCGGCAGATCTTTCCAGGTTCCTAGATAAATATTGTGATCGATAATTTCAGCATGCAGCGTAAGATTTTTATTGATTTTAAATTCCCTACCAATACCAAAACCGAATGTAAAGGCCTTACTTCCACCAACAGACGTTCCGACAGTTAGAATATTATAAAGTTTTTTACTGCCTGATTTCCAGGCTATATTTAAAGGCAACATTTCATTTCCATAAACAGAAACTGTTCTTTTACCATTTTTCACAATATTGAGCAACCCGAAACTATACCCGGAAGAACTGTCTGCAAGATTCACGACACCTATCTGAACACCTTTCAGATTTTTTGCATAATTAAACATACTGCTTAGCTGCAAACCGTTTGTCTCCTTTTTGCTGATGTTACCAATTCCGCTGATCTGTGGCCCAGAAACTTTTTCATTTGCAATATTTACGCCACCGCTAATCTGAAACCCGTGCATGGCCTGCATGGATTTATTGAAAATTCCACTGATCTGCCCTCCGTTTATCGTTCCTTTTGTAACATTTCCGCCACCGGAAACCTGGATACCTTTTATATTTCCGGAAACTTTATTATACAATCCAGCCATCTGAACCCCTTTCAGATTACCTTTCGTCCAACCTGCAAAACCAGACATTTGAACGCCAACTAGCGAATCTAAAACCTGATTATAAACACCTCCAATCTGGACGCCGGTAACATGCCCGGAAACGGCGTTGAAAGTAGATGCCATCTGTAAATACCGTACGTCCTTTTTGGAAATATTAAAAAGTCCTCCAATCTCAACACCATTCACACCGGCAGTGTAACCACCGTAGATATTGATAGAAAGCTTATTTACAATTTGGGAGCTCATTTTGCCGTGGGAACTTAACCCGGGCGTTAATGATATCTGGTATGGCAGTGCCACAAAAAACCGGCTTATATTCCGGCTTTGCAAACGGAGCCGGGAGGACACAAACCGCCTTACAAGCCAGGAATTTCCTCCTTCGGAATATTTCACAATGAGTGTGTCCAGATCAATCGCCTTTGGGTTCAAAGTGATGTTTACAGAGGATGATATATCGGAATTTACAATGATTGTGGTATCGGCGTACCCAACCTTACTTACGGTTAGCAATATAGGAAAGTTTTTGTCACGCATCCTGAGTTTGAAAACACCGTCATTATCCGTCAATGCAGACGTCAATAATTGCCTGGAATAGACGCTTGCGAAATCAACGGTTTTTCCAGATTCGCTATCAAAAATCTGTCCGGATATATGGTAGAATTTCTCCTTCGCAGATTTTTGAATTATTAGAAAATCACCTGCTTCTTTAAATTGATAATTTCCCCGCAATATCACATCCAACACCTGTTTAACGGATTTTGAATGAACAGAAATACTTATTATACTATCGCCCGGAATGATATCGCTGTTATAAGAAAAACTAAAATTCCCTTGCGCGCCAATAATCTTTAAAACCTCTGAAACCTGCTTATTTTTAACCGAAACCGAAACACTTTTATTCAGCAAACTTTGGGCATAACAAACCGATAGCATGAATGAAAGTGCTGTAATCATGCTCATTCTGAAATAATTATGAATCCGGTTCATCCTGTAAATAAAGAGTCATAATAAAACAGGTAACTGTCATTCCGGATCGAAGTGTACTTCGTAAAAATTAAATCTTGCAGCAAAGTCTCCTTATTTTCTCAAAACTATATGCAATATAACACAATGACAACCGGACAGGGAGAAACCCCTATTTAAAGCCACCAAAAATTCAGCAAAACCGTATAAAAGTACAGAAGGCTGCAAAAAAATTTGCAGCCTTCTGTACTTTCCCTTTAAACCAATTCCAAAAATCAAGGTTTTTTACCTGCTTTCAAAGAATCCTTTTTATTAGCTTTAAATCTCTTGTCCGGGGTTCCGTCCTTTTTAAGATTTTTATTTTCGGCATAACGTTTATCAAGTGTACCATCCTTTTTCAGTTTGGCACCAGGCTGCGTTGCCGCCGCGTTTGTCTTCACGTCAACTTTTGTAACAGTCGCGTCTTTATCCGTTTTCTTTTTTGTTACCGTCGTTTTTACCGCAGGTGTTGCAGTTTGGGCAAACGTTGTCCCGGTAATGGCAAGGAACAAAATCAACATAATTGCCTTCAAATTTTTCATTTCTAAGTCTGTTTTTAGGTGTGACATTGGAATTAACTCCGGCTAATATACGAATTAGTCTAAAAAATTATTAGCTCATGAATTACCCGATCGGTGCAATTAAAATTTTAACAGACAATTTTAATTAAACGATTTATTCATTTGACAAAAAACTGGCCCTACCGCTTGATAAGACCATATTCTGGGAATATTTATTCTTAGAACCTGCTGATCCCGGCAACATTTCAAATTTATATAGTAATAAAATTTAATTCTTTTTTAACAAAAAAATAAAGCCACGCAAAAATTTTCGCATGGCTTTATGACTTACAATATATATTCCTTTAATCAATTCTTTCCTGTTAAGCGTACCCTAACCTTCGTGCAACCTTTCAACACTACAAATAATATTATCTTTAAATAATAAATCAAACTGATAATTTTTATATTTACATAGATAAAAACTATATTTATATTTGAAGTATTTACGCTGATCAAGTTATCCCGGGCAGATCGCCTCATCAAAAACGCAATAAAAATTTTATGAATATTCAGCAGCTCGAATATATAGTCGCCGTCGATAATCATCGTCATTTCGTCCAGGCTTCGGAACATTGTAATGTTACACAACCTACTTTGTCGATGATGATCAGAAAGCTTGAAGATGAATTAAGCGTAAAAATTTTCGATCGTACCAAACAACCCATTGTCCCGACAGCAATCGGGAGACTGATTATTGACCAGGCCAAAACGATACTTTTTGAAGCACGTCAAATGGCAGAAATTGCGAAGCATTTTAATGGCGATTTGTCAGGAGAGCTTCGGATTGGTATTATTCCTACTGTTGCTCCCTATCTTTTACCCCATTTGGTGCAACCCTTTATTGAGAATTATCCCAACATCCGGCTTCATGTTTCGGAGATGATCACTGAACGGATTATTACAGAACTCAAACTCGGAAATCTGGACGTAGGCATTGTGGCCTCACTTTCAGGAGATAGCAGCTTACAGGAAATCCCGTTGTACAAAGAAATATTTTATGCTTATGTTTCTGAAAATACGGATTTGTTTAACAAAGAATATATCCTTCCCGGAGATATTGAACCCAATGATTTGTGGCTTTTGGAAGAGGGACATTGTTTCAGGACCCAGATCCAGCGGTTATGTGAATTGAGCAAAAGCAGCCGGTTTGGCAATAGCTTTCATTACCGTTCGGGCAGTATCGAAACGCTGATACGTATGGTAGAAAAAAATGGAGGTATCACCATTCTTCCTGAACTTGCTGTGATGGAATTGTCAGATGAAAGAAAAAAACATATCCGGCATTTCCAGTGGCCCGAACCTGCACGGGAAGTTTGTCTGGTAGTGAATCGGGAACAGGTGAAAACAAGGTTGATTGACGCGCTCAAAACCGGTATCATTGATTATGTGCCAAAAGAAATTTATGAGAAGAAAGTTGAAATGCGTATTTATTAATGACCACATTTGTCTCACCAACGTAAATTTAAGTCCCGGTTATGAAAGTCGCTTTTTTTAGTACCAAGTCATACGACAAAGAATATTTTACCAGATTTAACGATGCTAACCTGCATGATCTGACTTTTTTCGAAGTTTCGTTAAATGAGCAAACCGCAAGCCTGACAGCCGGTTTTGATGCAGTTTGTGTTTTTGTCAATGATAAAATTGATGAAGATACGATTGGAATAATCAATAAGAACGGAATAAAAGTAATCGCATTACGCTGTGCCGGTTTCAATAATGTGGATCTAAAAGCAGCGAAATCGAGGAATTTAAGTATTGTCAGAGTGCCTGCCTACTCACCGGAATCTGTTGCTGAACACGCCACTGCTCTTATTCTGACTTTAAACAGGAAAACGCATAAAGCCTATAACCGCGTCAGGGAGGGAAACTTTTCTATTGAGAATCTAACTGGTTTTAATTTGTCCGGCAAAACAGTCGGTGTTATCGGAACAGGCTTGATTGGCGCCTCTTTTTGTAAAATAATGCTTGGTTTTGGCTGTAATGTTTTGGCTTACGACATTCAGGAATCCGCTGATTTAAAAGCAAAAGGTGTTCAATATAAAAACCTGGATGAACTATTGACTTTAAGCGACATCATTTCCCTGCATTGCCCGCTCACGCCTGAAACAGCTCATATTATCAATACCAATTCCATTTCAAAAATGAAAAACGGAGTTATGCTGATCAATACAAGCCGGGGTGCTTTAATCGAAGCGCAAGATGCCATTGAAGGTTTAAAAACAGGGAAAATCGGTTACCTCGGTATCGACGTTTATGAACAGGAAGCAGATCTTTTTTTTCAGGATCTGTCAGAAAGTGTAATCCTGGATGATGTTATTTCAAGATTGATCTCTTTTCCAAATGTTTTAATTACGGGTCATCTTGGCTTTTTCACAAAGGAAGCGTTGGAAGAAATTGCAACGATAACGTTGAATAATTTAGCGGATTTTGAAAACGGTTTGTCGTTGAAAAATGAGATCAAGAGTTAATAGTAGACGCTTGGGATATATTAAAAACTAATGATAAATTTTATAATTAACCTGTAACCGCAAAACTTGCCCTATAAATCAGCAATATAATTCCGTCCACCCAAATATTTCATTTGTCTCACAATCTGATTGGTCCTTTTGTTAACATAGGCAGAAGGATTTTTGATTGAAAACCGAACAGGATTTGGTAATACTGCTGCTATTCTGGCAGCTTCATAACGTGATAAATTCTTTGCCGGTTTTTTGTAGAATCGCTGTGAAGCAGCTTCAACGCCAAATGTCATTTTTCCCATTTCTGCAACATTAAGATATACTTCCAAAATGCGCTGTTTGTCCCAGATCAGCTCAATTAAAACGGTAAAATAGACTTCCAATCCTTTCCGGATATAACTTCTGCCATGCCATAAAAAAACATTTTTGGCAACCTGCTGAGAAATAGTACTCGCCCCACGAACCCGTTTGCGTTTCTCGGTCATTGCATCATAAATTTCATCAAAGTCAAAACCCCAGTGATTAGGAAAATTCTGGTCTTCGGATGCAACCACGGCCAGTGCTACTTCCTTTGAAATATTGTCGTAAGGCTCCCAGTCCTTATGAATTTCCGTGTCTTCATCCGCCCGGAACGCATCGATCTTGCGCGAGATCATAAAAGGTGTCACCCAAACGGGGACAAATTTTAAAACCACGACCCAAATGATGGAAATAGCAAAGAAGTAAATGAGAAATTTAAACGCATAGAACAGAAAACGGCGGAGCATACAATAATTATTTCTTCAGGATAAGAAACCAAACCAATAAAAACACGTACAAAGAACAGAACAATTCAGGTTTGGACAAAGAATAATAATCCTGAAACAGCATATTTTTTCACCACACGCTATCCGCCGAGATTATGAATGAAGATCTGCTAAGTTTTATATGGCAATTTCAATATTTTGATGCCGGAAACCTGAAAACCGAGGAAGGCGAAGTAATTCAGATTATTCGTACCGGGCATAAAAATACCAATGCCGGTCCGGATTTTTCGGATGCACGAATTAGAATTGATGGCGTGGAATGGGTAGGTTCTGTTGAAATACATACGAAATCATCAGACTGGCTGCTGCATCAGCATGATGAAAATGAAGCTTATGAAAGTGTGGTGATACATGTGGTCTGGGAAAATGATACGCCGATATTCAGACCGGATCAATCATTATTGCCTGTCTTATCACTCAAAGGCCTGGTCCGCCTTTCAATTTTGGAAAGATATGCAGCTTTGATGAATACCCGGGAATTTTATGAAAATCCGGGAATTTCATGCCAGGAACAATTCTCACTGGTTAATGAATTGCAGAAATTTTCGATGCTTGACAGAGTCCTGCTGGAAAGGCTGGATAAAAAGGCATCCAGAGTTCTCGAATTATATCAGGCAAATCAGCAGGATTGGGAAGAAACTGCATACCAATGGCTGGGACAACATTTTGGATTTAAATTGAATGATCCGGCATTTTTACGTCTTACACAGATTATTCCATTGAAAATATTACAAAAACATCGCACACAATCTATCCAATTGGAAGCACTGCTTTTTGGCACCGCAGGTTTAATCCCAAACAAATCAGAAGATGAAGAACCGGAAGACCTATATATTGAAGCACTTCGGAGAGAATATCAGTTTTTATCAAACAAGTACAGCATTTCTCAGTTCAAAATGAATGCGCATGAATTCAAATTTCTGCGTTTGCGTCCCGCCGGTTTTCCTACGATACGGATTTCTCAGTTTGCAGATCTGATCACCAAAAATGGCACATTATTCTCCTCCATCACGTCAGCTGAAAATGTAAAATCACTTCATCACCTGTTTAATTTAAAACAATCCGAGTACTGGATCCATCATTTTCAGTTTGGTAAATTATCAAAATCCAAAGTTCCGGTAATGGGAAAAGATGCTATGAATCTATTGATTATCAATGCAGCGGTTCCGCTTCTGGTAGCCTATTCAAAACAAAAACAACAACCGGAATTTCTGGATAAAGCATTGAACTGGCTGTCCGAAATTCCGGCAGAAAATAACCGGATCACAAGGGAATGGGAAATATTAGGAATGAAAGTAAAATCAGCCGCCGACTCCCAGTCGCTTATTGAATGGTACAATCAATATTGTATCAACAAAAAGTGTCTGGAATGCACTGTTGGCGCGGCACTGGTACGTTCAACCTAAACTCTACTGACTAAATTTACGCCGGTAAGCAAGAAAACCGAACCCACTAAAAACGGAACGACAGATTCCCATTTTGAAACGGTAAGTCCCAAAACCGGTTTTTCGGAAAGAAAAGCGACACAGGCAAACAACAAAACAGCAATTCCCAACAAGGTCAGAAGTGCGCCAAAAAAACGTTTAAACTGTGTACTTTCCATTGTAATAACTATGAAGGATTTTGATTTGATTAATTCAGGTCTGCAAAAATAGAGAATACAACAATTTATTCAATGTGCCCCTTCAATATAAAAGTGGATTATTGAACGGTTAAACCCATTTTTTTACCCTCTTCTACCATAAAAGCGTAAGCCTGTTCATATTCGTTTGGAATAATACCTTCAAGTATTGCCTCCCGGATAATTTCTTTCATCACCCCAACTTCACGTGATGGTTTCAGTCCAAAAGTTTCAATGATAATCTCCCCGGTAATAACAGGCTGAAAACTTCTCAGTTTATCCCGCTCTTCCAGATCTTTCAGTTTTTGTTCAACAATGTCAAAATTGTGAAGAAACTTCTTCACCTTATCCGGGTTTTTTGAAGTGATATCAGCGCGGCAAAGCTTCATTAATCCTTCAATATCTTCCCCCGCCTCAACCAAAAGCCGGCGCATGGCAGAATCTGTAATTTCTTCGCGCGACAATACTATCGGACGCAAATGCAATCTGACAAGTTTTTTGACAAAACGCATTTTTTCATTCTGCGGCAATTTCATCCGGCGAAAAATAACCGGAACCATACGCGCTCCGATTTCTTCATGATTATGAAATGACCAGCCTACTTTTTTATCAAAACGTTTTGTTGCAGGTTTTGCAATGTCATGTAAAATGGCAGCCCAGCGAAGCCAGAGGTCGTCTGTATTTTCTGAAACATTATCCAGTACCTGCAAAGTATGATAGAAATTATCCTTATGCCCTTTGCCATCAATTGTCTCAACACCAAGCAGTTCGATCATTTCAGGGAAGATAATCGCTAAGAGCCCTGCGTGGTATAACAGCTTAAATCCATAGGATGGAACGGGCGAAAGAATGATTTTATTAAGCTCGTCCGAAATCCGCTCCATGGATACAATACCAATCCGGTCTTTCATGCTGATAATCGCTTCGAAAGTATCAGGTTCAATATCGAAGTTCAGCTGGGATGCAAAACGAATGGCCCGCATCATACGCAAGGGATCGTCGGAAAACGTAATTCCCGGCTCCAATGGCGTGCGGATTATTTTTTTTCGAAGATCACGCATACCTTCAAAGGGATCAATCAGCTCGCCAAAATTGCTCCGGCTCAAACTTATTCCCATTGCATTGATTGTAAAATCACGGCGGTTTTGATCGTCCTTTAATGTACCATCTTCAACCGCAGGTTTACGTGAATCGGGGCTGTAAGATTCCTTCCGCGCCCCAACAAATTCTACTTCCAGATCGCCCTGGCGGATTTGTGCCGTTCCGAATGTTTTGAAAATACTGACATGAACATCCGGGCCAAGCTGCTGTGCAACAAGCTCCGCAAGCTCTATTCCGCTGCCGATGGAAACGATATCAATATCTTTACTCGGCCTTTTAAGTATGAGGTCACGAACGAAACCACCTATTATATATGCTTCAACACCCAGCTCTGCCGAAGCCCGGGCCACAATTTCCAGTATGGGGTAATTTATCAACTGCTCTTTAAAATTCATGCCGCAAAGGTAAGGAATTCTTGTTCTTTACATTTATGACGAATTTAACGTCTTCTTAAAATTAAAACCAATATTTATTCTATTTTGACCGATCGGTCAATCTGTTCAAAAGATAAATCCACAAATCTTTACATTTAGTTTACACAACAGATGCATGAAAATCAGAATTTTAGTTGATTTTTGACGCAAACTAACTTTCAATCCTGAAACACCTTCAATTGTTTTTTAGAATGAAAATTTCTCTGTTCCAAATTTGCGGAGGTTTAGTAATACTCCTGCTTTTTGTCAATTTAACGGTAAGGGCCCAAAATAAAAACATCCGGCTTATTGCCCACAGAGGCGGTGTTGTTGACAGCAGTTATACCGAAAACGGACTTCCTGCTTTGAAAAAGGCAAAGGAATATAAATACGCTATGATTGAAACCGATATGCGCGTTACAAAAGATGGCGTGTTGATAGCAAATCATGACGCGACTTTTGAAAGATATTATGGTTTAAAACAAAAAGTGACGGAGATGAATTGGGCGGATGTTGAAAAACTTTCCAGCAAAATTGATGGAAATACTCCGCTGAAACTGGAATCAGTTTTTGAATTTTGCAGTAAAAACCAGATGAATGTAATGCTGGACAATAAAATTGAAGGTTTAAATATTGCGCTGTTTAATCAACTGCTGGCACTGCTTGACCGGTATAACCTACGCGAAAACGCACTCATGATCGGAACTGATGAATCTACTGAATTTTTTACAGGAAAGATAAAACTCAGCTGTACCAGAAAACAGCTGGAAGAAAACATAACCAGAAAAAATTACAAACCATCGGATTATTTCTTGTTTGAACGTCCTGCAAAAATGACGAAAGATGATGTTGACTGGGCAAATAATAATGGAATCATTACTGTTGCTGCTATCAACAAATATCACTACAAAAATTCTGAAAACATGTACAAAGAGGCAAACGACGATTGCATTAAAATGGCGTCTTTCGGAGTGAAATATTTTCAGATTGATTCTGAATTTGCGGACTTTCTTAAATAGAAAAGCTAATTACCAAACCCACTGTGATTTCATATTCGCTTTTTCAAAAAGTGACCCGGATAGCAGCATAATCGTTAGATGAACCGGTCCCAAAAGAACCGTTGTGATGACCAAAGCGGCCAGCAAGACTATTCCGATAAGCGTACGTATTAAAAATTCAGCAACGATGATCATGTTAATAGAAAGGATTTTCCGTGAAATTTGGTACTTGTGACTTATTGAGCCACATGTACATATACGATTATTTAATAGGATTGGATCGAGGAGAAGTTAGCTAAAATCAAAATTAGTCTAAAAATTATTGAAATAGTAACTTTCAGGAACATTAATAACGAGGAGTAATACAAAGATATTAACAACTAATTGAATATCAAATAGTTGTTGATAAATAGATAATAGAAATTATTTTTTGTAAAAAAGTAAGATTGCTAAACGTAGCGTAATTACTAGCTATTGACCATAAACAGAGCAGATTGCGGGAATCTGCTGAATAGTTCTTTTTTCAGGTCGTCACTGATAGTTAACGATGAAATTGCTCTGTCCATGCAAGTTAGCCAGGCAATTGCGTCTTCTTCGGTAATCGGATGCGGAATGTGACGGGCTCTTAATCTTGGATGACCGAAAACTTCGGAATATAAGGCAGGACCGCCTAAAAACTGGGTCAAAAAAAGCCGCTGTTTTTCTTTAATTTCATCTTTGTCACTTTTGAAGAGACGGGAAATCAGTTCATGGGAAAATACATGATCATAAAAACGATCAGTTAACAATCTCAAAGTGTCTTCGCCGCCAATACGGTCGTATAATGATAAACCTTCCATGGCTCAAAATTGGTATTAATTCATGCAAATCACAAGTTTTATATACCTTGTTGATTATATGACCTTACACTTACCATATTCCGTCTCATACGCCTGCTGTTTTAGATTCCTGTTATATTATATCCGTTTTTGATCTGCCGGTTTTCCAAATGATGCTGGTCAGTTCTGTCAATTTGCAGTTTTAGCAGAGCTATCGGATTAATTTTACCTGCATCAATAAGTAACAAGCAACAATTAAATTCTTTATTATTTTTGTCTAATCCTACCAGAAAACTTCCTCATTTCCAGCGCAGATATTACTACAATGTATAAAAGTATATTTCTCCTGTTACTTTCAATCTGCATCTGGCAACCCGACTTTGCCCAGAAAAATCAACCGGCAGCTTCCGTCAGATTACAAAATTTATCTATACCAAAAGATAGTCACTATATCATGCAGGAAGATGGAAAACCATTCTTCTGGCTTGGGGATACAGCATGGGAACTGTTTCACTGGCTCACTTTTGAAGAAGCTGAATTTTATCTTCAAAACAGAGCTTCGAAAGGATTTAACGTGATTCAAAGCGTGGCCTTAGCAGAATTCGACGGACTTACGCAACCGGATCAGCAGGGACAATTACCATTGATCAATAACGATCCAACAAAACCCAATGAATTGTATTTTCAACATGTCGAAAAAGTAATTGATAAAGCCAATCAACTGGGATTATATATTGGCCTTTTACCGACCTGGGGTGATAAATTCAATAAAAAATGGGGCGTTGGACCAGAAATATTCACACCTGAAAATGCTAAAACTTATGGCGCCTATCTGGGTAAGAAATTTAAAAACAAAAAGATCATCTGGATTTTAGGTGGTGACAGAAGTCCGGAAAACGAAACCCATATAAAGATTATAGAAGCAATGGCGGCAGGAATTAAAGAAGCTGTCGGAGATGCTCAGATTATCAGTTACCATCCAATGGGAGCCAGTTACTCATCCAAATATTTCCATAAGGAAAACTGGCTGAACGTTAATATGTTCCAATCCGGTCATGGAGAAAAAAATAGTAAAAACTATCTGATGATCCGTAATGACTATAACCTTTTCCCGCCAAAACCTACATTGGATGGGGAGCCGCGTTATGAAGATCATCCGGTTAACTGGAAACCTGAGCTGGGTTATTTCAACGATTTTGATACCCGGCAGGCAGCATATTGGGCGGTACTTTCAGGTGCATGCGGACATACTTATGGCTGTCATGATATCTGGCAGTTTTTCAATTTTGACAAAAATCCACCCGTTTCCGTAGCCAGAACAAACTGGAAGATTGCTGTTGACTTTCCGGGTGCATTCCAGATGGGATACCTGAAAAAATTTATAGAATCACTTCCATGGACAGCACTTGTTCCTGATCAATCTGTAATTAAAAATGAAAATCCGGAAGACGCAGGTTATCAGGTTTCAGCGTTTTCCCAAAATAAGGATCTGTTGATCGCTTACACACCCTATGGCCGCAGTTTAAAAATAGATCTCAATCAGTTTAGTGCTAGATCACTGACAGCTTACTGGTTCAATCCAAGGGATGCCACAAAAGTAAAAATCGGTAAAATAAAAAATGATAAAGTAACCGAATTTAAACCATACGCAGCAGGCCCTGAAACTGATTGGATTCTGGTTATAACCGACGCGACAAAACCCTGGGCAAAATAAATTTGGAGCGGTTACTCAAACCGCAAATGTTTTACGGATTCTCCTGATCTGGCCAATTCAGTCAAGGACTCTATACCAATTTCCAGGTGCATCGTAACATAATTGGTCGTCACCTTTTTATCACTTTCTTCCGTTTTTACCCCTTCCGGTACCATAGGATTGTCAGATACCAAAAGCAGAGCGCCATGGGGAATTGAATTAGCAAAACCAACTATAAAAATCGTAGCCGTTTCCATGTCAATGGCCATGGCGCGGATATCGCGAAGATATTCCTTGAAACTGTCGTCATGTTCCCAGATTCTTCGGTTGGTTGTGTAAACCGTACCTGTCCAGTAATCCAGTTTGTGTTTGGCGATACTGGCCGAAACTGTGCTTTGTAACCGGAATGACGGAAGTGCCGGAATTTCACTTGGCATATAATCATCGCTGGTTCCTTCTCCCCGGATAGCCGCGATGGGAAGGATCAAATCTCCAACCTGCGTTTTCTTCAAACCACCACATTTTCCAAGAAAAAGAACAGCTTTCGGATTTATGGCAGACAGCAAATCCATGACCGTCGCCGCCATAGGACTTCCCATACCAAAATTGATAATGGTAATGTCGTTTGCCGTGGCCGTTTGCATGGCGCGCCCCTGCCCTTTCACCTCCACACCAAATTTTTCTGCAAACATCGTCACATAATTGAAAAAATTGGTAAGCAGAATATAACTTCCAAAATCCTCTACGGCAGTACCGGTATAACGCGGAAGCCAGTTTTCTACAATTTGTTCTTTCGTTGTCATGAATTTTCCGGGTTTATTGGCATCGGTAATTGTGATGATTATCTTCGCCTATGGAATCATTAAATTTGCCTGCTTTCGAATATAAAGTTAAAGACGTAAGTGGAAAACCCTATATTTTTGACATTATACGAAGAAAATTTGTCTCTCTAACGCCGGAAGAATGGGTTCGGCAACATTTTATTCATTTGTTAATAAACCACTACGGATATCCCAAATCGCTTTTTGCCATTGAAACAGGTATGAAATATCATACTTTGGCCAAAAGAACGGATATTATGATACTCTCAAAAGACAGCCTGCCATTTCTTCTGGTTGAATGCAAAGCCCCTTTCATTCCGGTGAATGAAATCACTTTTGCACAGATCAGCCGTTATAATTTCACTTTACAACCTGCATATCTGGCTGTGACAAATGGTATGGCCCATTATTGTTTCAAGGTTGAGAACGGTCAGATTAAATTTCTGGATGATTTCCCCTTTTACCGGGAATGGAATAATATTGAAGAATAAATGCAAAAAGAAAAAGCCTGCCAGACAAAATTTGTCGGCAGGCTTTTTCAAAGTCGGGTCTACTGAATATTATTTAACAGCTACCAATTTAATATCGATCACGAAATCGTCATTGATCATTTTGTCACCAAGTGCAGCAGCATCAAAGAAAGATTTTGAGTTGTATTTAATGTCGTATTTCGAACGGTCAATTACCAATTTACCAGTGATATCAGCACCTGTTGCAGTTGGTTTTACTGTTACCGGGAAAGTTACAGGTTTTGTAATTCCTTTGATAGTCAGGTTACCAGTTACATCATAAACACCTGCGCTTTTAGCAACTGCTTTTGTAGTAACGAAAGTTGCAGTCGGGTGTTTTTCAACACCGAAGAAGTCTTCCGACTTCAAGTGACCGATCAATTTACCGTTGTATTCTTTGTCAGTTAAGTCTGTATTTGTGATACTTGTCAAATCAGCAGTGAATTTACCACCAGACAATTTAGTACCATCCATAATAACAGTACCATCTTTCAAGGCAATTTTACCAGTGTGTTCGCCTGTAACTTTTTTACCAGTCCAAACCAGTTCACTTTTTGAAACGTCAACTTTAAGGTTTGTAGCCTTAACTTTACCGTCAGCAGCAGAAACAGCAGTAAATGCGAACAAAGAAACTGCAACAGAAGCAGCAATCGATTTTAGAGAATTCATTGTAATCATGATTTAATTTAAATTGAATTGTTTGTTATATGTATTAATTGTTGTTTTTTGAATTACGTAATTTATCGAGTAAAGTACTGATCAGGTCCGCTTCATCGGGTGTAATTCCTGTCATATTAGCTTCCCATTTTTCAACTTCCGGGTCAAGTTTTTTTAATAATTCCAGACCTTCTTCGGTAATAATGACATCCACAGCGCGGCGATCATTTGGACATGATTTTCTGTCAACCAGTTTTTTAACAAGCAACTTATCAATCAGACGTGAAGTGTTGGAATTTTTATCCAGCATTCTGTCTGCAATATCACTCACTTTTATTGGATTGGGATGTTGCCCTCTTAGAATCCTCAAAACGTTAAATTGCTGTGATGTTATATCAAATTCCCGAAAGATCTCCATCTGCTGATATTGGATCCAGTTACTGGTGTAAACCAGATTTAGTCCCATTCGCTGATAAGGGCTTCGAAATTTTTTTTGTTTTATATCGGTTTCAATAGACATAGCTTAAATTGTTATTATGCAATACCGTGTATATACATATAATGTTGGAACATATATTTGTTCGCTATAAGTTCCGGTTTGTAAAAAGTATTTACAGATATTTGTATCAAAAAACAGACCATTTAGACAACTCACTTATTATCAATAAGTTAAAATTTGATAATTATTTAATTACCATATGTTTCAATTAGCCAAGCCATTAATTCTGGCTTCCAATTCCCCACGCAGACAACTATTATTACAGGAAACCGGTTTTGATTTTGAAGTGGAAGTGATTCCAACGGATGAATCATTCCCCGATAATATACCAACCCATGAAGTAGCAGGATATATTTCTGCACAAAAAGCAGAAGTTTTCAGAAATCTTCATCCTGAAAAAATTATATTGACAGCCGACACAGTTGTTATTATCGGAGAAACTATTTTAAATAAACCGCAAGATATTACAGACGCGGTGAGGATGTTAAAAATGCTTTCCGGAAAAACGCATGAGGTTACCACGGCTGTTAGTTTACTGGCAGATGATCATGTTTACACCATTTCCGATACCGCACTTGTAAGTTTCAGGACATTAGAGGAAACCGAAATAAACTACTATATTGAAGAATATAAACCATTTGATAAAGCGGGTGCTTATGGTGTTCAGGAATGGATCGGAATGGTGGGAATAAACCGGATCGAAGGTTCGTTCTATACGATCATGGGACTTCCGGTTCATGTGGTTTACCAATTATTGAAACCGTTTTTGATAACACAAAGCTGAAAACCAGCTCTCTGGCCAGTCACCTTTCCAAAATCTGATGCATCCAAATCTTCCGAAATTTATTCCACGGGTCTGTTACGAAATTTTCGTCCGGTCGTTTTGCGACTCGAATGGAGATGGAATCGGTGATTTGAATGGTATTATTTCAAAACTGGATTATCTGGCGGATCTTGGAATTGAGGCAATCTGGCTGACACCCATCAATCCTTCACCAAGTTATCACAAGTATGACCCGGTTGATCATTTTGAAATTGAACCAGAATTTGGGACGATGGCAGATTTCAAACGACTGCTTTCTGAGGCGCATAAAAGGAATATTGTCGTATATCTTGACCTGATCGTCAACCATACCAGCACGTACCATCCCTGGTTCACAGAATCGAGTAAGGGCCCGGATAATCCTTTCAGGCATTTTTACTGGTGGTTATCTCCTGAAAAAATTGAAGAGCTGGGAATTGCTGAACGACAAACTTCTGACGATTCGGATGAGGTATATCCATGGCATGAAATTCCTGGAGATAATGAAAAATACTACGGGTTATTCTGGAAAGGTATGCCGGATCTGAATTATGATTCGGACCTGTTGAGAAAAGAACTGGCCAAAATCATAACCTTCTGGCTTGAAGAAATTGGTATCGACGGATTTCGCCTGGACGCTGCCAGGCATATTTATCCAATCTGGGAAAAAGAAAAAAACCGGGGTTTTTGGGAGTTTTTTGATGATGTGGTCAGGAAAGCAAAACCAGATGCCTATACGGTTGCGGAAGTCTGGGCAGAAACCTGGGAAGTGGCACCCTATCTGGAAAATCTGAATGCGACTTTTCATTTTGACCTGAGTTTTGCTTTGCAGCGGATTGTTATCCAGGAAAAAGATGAAAATTTGGTTCAGCAGTTACTGGCCAGTTATTCTCAATTTGAAGCTTTCAATCCTGAATTTATAGATGCGATCATGCTCACAAATCATGATCAGGATCGGATAGGAAGTGTTGTTGGGAATCATAAAGGCAAAATAAAACTGGCCGCTACGCTACTACTTACTTTGCCAGGGCAACCTTATATATATTACGGAGAAGAAATTGGAATGCTCGGTACCAAACCGGATCCATATATCCGTGAGCCATTTCTCTGGTCTGAAAATGAATCGGATTCAATGAAGACAAACTGGTTAAATGCGGAATTCTCGACACTGAGAACGATAGAACCACTTTCCAGCCAAATGAAGGATGCGGATTCTATTTATTCGCACTATAAAAAGTTGATTGAATTACGTAAAACGGTAAAGGCACTCGGGCAGATTTTAAAGCCAAACATTGAAGAAGTAGAATCATTCGACAATACGATCATGGCCTATGTCCGTACGCATGAAACCGAGCCGGTTTTGATCATTCATAATTTGAGCAGTGAAGTGAAAAATATACGACTGCCGGATAGCAGAGCGGGTTTTCAGGATTTAATTTTTTCCACAAATAAATCTTCCATTACTCAGGGTGGAGAATTGGAACTCACAGCTTATGGCAGTCTGATTTTAAAGGAAAGACCGACAACAATATCAGGTATAAACTGGTCACCAGTAGTTTAGCCTGCCATTCCATCTTTATAAAGAATTACTGACAATCCGGTTAATTTTATAAAAATGAAACTACGCCTCACATCATTTATATCCTGTTTATTTCTGGTTTTAGCATATTCTTCTTTTGCACAAAAAACTTATCCGACCCTTGGTAAGATCACGGTCAACGACCCGAAGATGGAAAAGCTGCTGTCAAAGAATGCGAAACTGGAGGTAATTGCATCAGGATTTGTATGGTGTGAAGGGCCTGTCTGGGTGAAAAACGGAGGATATTTACTTTTTTCGGATGTCCCCAAAAATACGGTTTACAAGTGGGAAGAGAAAAATGAGTTATCTGTTTTCCTGAAACCTGCAGGTTATACGGGTTTGGGTGAATATAGCAATGAACCGGGAAGTAATGGATTGACCATTGATAAAAAAGGAAGACTAATTTTCTGCGAACATGGCGACCGCCGTATTTCTGCCATGCCTTTAAACGGCGGTGGAAAAATAACGCTGTCAGATAATTTTGAAGGTAAACGATTTAACAGTCCAAATGATGTGGTACAGCATTCGGCGAACGGCAGCTTTTATTTCACCGATCCGCCTTATGGTTTGCCAAAATATGAAATGGATTCCAGTCGCGAAACGTCTTATTTTGGCGTTTATCAAATTACGCCAAGAGGCGAAACCAAAATCATTATCAAGGATTTAACCCGACCAAACGGACTGGCATTTTCAGCAGATGGGAAGACCTTATTCATCGCACAGTCAGATCCTGAAAAAGCATACATTATGTCATATCCTGTTCAGACAGACGGCTCGGTGCGAAAAGGGAAGTTATTTTTTGATGCAACGCCAATGAGTAAATCCGGCTTGAAGGGTTTGCCAGACGGACTTAAACTTGATATGGAAGGTAATATCTGGACTTCCGGACCCGGCGGAATCTTGATTTTATCTCCCGAAGGAAAACTTTTAGGAAAAATTGAAACAGACGGAGAACTCGCGTCCAACTGCGCCTGGGGAGATGACGGATCAACGCTTTACATTACTGTTGACGGCTATTTGTGCAGGATCAAAACAAATACAAAAGGTGCTGACTGGTAAATAAGTAATATGGAAATTCATCCATATTACTTATTTCCAATACCTCTCAAACTAAGCAGTGTACTTTCCACGCTTTTATGAACAGCCGGCCAATCCGTTTTGCCTTCCTTATAAACTTTAACATATGCTTTATAAAGCGCAATTTGATTTCCGTCAAGCGTGTTCAATTCATTTGATAATGTTTCTCGCTCCGAGGCGGAAGCAGATCTGAATTTGTCGAGCAAAACATCTCTGCGGCGTTCAACAATATCCAGTTCGTAAAGCACAAGACCACCCAGTTTATCCATTTCAGCATATTGATTTATTAATTGCTGGTTTGCTTCGGCACTTGAATTGTTGCCAGTTCGGGAATCTGAACCAGTTCGTAAGTCTGTTTCGTTTCCGGTTTTCAGGTAATCCTTTTTATATCTCACCTCCGCCTGATCAGACTTTCCCGGATTGTATGATGTCGAGGATTTTATCACCGTCGTTGTATCTCTCTGTACCGAAGTGCTTGAATACGGCTGTTGCCTGCTGTAATCCGAGCCATCCGTTTTACTCAGACTGCTTTTAAGATTAGCACAAGAAAAATGATAGAAAGCAAGAAATGTAATTCCTGAGATAATAAAAATACGACGCATGGCGGTATCAATTAAAAGTTATGTCGAAGTCCTATATTCAAATTGGGACTGAAATAAAGCACTTTTGGAAGTAATTCAACATATCCTCCACCTTCCACAAAAAAGGAAGTCGGTTTCTGAGAGAAGAAAAACTCAAGACCTCCGGTAAAGGACGGTCCAGTTGAAATGTTATTGGTATGTACAGATTTGATATTGGTATTCGGATAATATTTTCGTGAATTAATCTGAACCCCAACACCGCCATAAGCAATCATTCTGTCGTTAAACATAGGGACGAACCATAAATAACTGCCATTCAGCATAAATCCGATGCTCGCATATTCCCCTTCACGGTAAGCTTTCTTTTTTAACAAACTGGAATAAGTACCAACCGTAATATCCAGTGCATTTTTATCCCCATACTTCCGGAGATTGAAACCTGTCGGCTCCCCTACTTTTACACCTATCGCCCATTTCTCTGGCTGAGCCTGGGCTATTGAAAAAGCAAAAACCAACGTACAGAGTAAAAAAAATCTTTTCATAAACGTGTTACTATAAAATAAATACTATAAAATATCTTCCTGTGTTCCCAACAATGGCTACCGTTTACCACACATTAATAAAACCGAACCAAAGCTAAAAACGAATATTTGTTAGGACGAATAAGTAGCAAATTAGTCACAAAAAAGCTAGTCCGGGAAAAGGTATAAATTGTTTCCATTAAATCAAATTATCGGGCTGCCTTTGTTTCAGGATCAATTTATTTCTAATATTGAGCTGAAATTTCATTATTGTAAACTAATAATTAGCCCTGTGGTTGATAATACAAAGAGTAAAATCTTTAATTCTAAAGACTTAATTGCCTATTTTCTTGTAGCCGGAACCGGGGCTGTCGTTCAGTTACTTTGTAGTAGTTTATTTAAAGACTGGTTTGGATTAACATTTCAGCAATCAATTTTACCCGCCTACGCAGCTTCTTTTGTAGTCGGCTTTGCACTTACCAAACTGTTTGCCTTTAACGCCCGTAAAACGAATCAGACGAGACGGGAAATGGTAAAGTTTTTAATGGTAGCTGTTTTTTCAGGTTTTGTAACCTACATATTTTCAACCGCGGCATATTACATTTCTGATAATTATTTTCAGCAGCATAATTATCTACTTCCCTGGTCAAAAAAACATGTCAATGTTAATGAAATGGCCTGTTATATTGTGGGAATGGGTTTCAGCTTTATCAGCAATTATATTCTTCACAAAACTTTCACCTTCAAAAGCACAGGTTTTTATAACCGGTTGAAAGTACTGATCCGATAAATTACAACTTGCCACGGATACACGAATTTTCACAAATATTTTTAAAATCATTCGTGTCAATTTGTGTATTCTTGGCAACAATGTTTTTGGTAATAATTATAGTCTCTCGACTATAATCGCTGATGCTCCTCCACCTCCATTACAAATTGCGGCAAGACCATATCGTCCGTTTTTTTGTTCCAAAACAGAAAGTAAAGTAGTAATAATTCTGGCACCGGAAGCACCCAAAGGATGTCCAAGTGAAACGCCGCCACCGAAGACATTTACCTTTTCCTGATCAAGTTCAAGTTCTTTTATATAATACAGGGGAACTACCGCAAATGCCTCGTTAATTTCAAAATAATCAATATCTGAAACCGATAGCCCTGCCTTCTTCAAAACTTTGTGCGTTGCCAAAACCGGTGTAGTCGTGAACCAGGCCGGATCCTGCTCTGCATCTGCATAGGCAACAATTTTCGCAATAGGTTTTAAACCCATTTTCAAAACCGTACCCGAATTGGCTAAAACCAATGCTGCTGCGCCGTCGTTAATGGTAGAAGCATTAGCTGCGGTAACTGTTCCATCAGCCGAGAAAACTGGTTTTAAAGACGGGATTTTTTCAAATTTGACCTTTTTAAATTCCTCATCCTCTTCTACAAAAGTCGAAGCTCCACCTTTTGGGGGAACTATTTCAACAGGTACAATTTCGTTTTTGAAATATCCTTTTTCCGTTGAATCTGCACTTAATTTATAAGAACGGATCGCAAATTCATCCTGCTCTTCTCTTGAAATACTATATTTTAAAGCTGTTTTATCTCCACAAAGTCCCATCGCACTTTGGTTATATACATCCGTCAGACCATCTTTTACCAATCCGTCAATAATTTCCCCGTTTCCATAACCATATCCAGTCCGTGCTTTTGGTAAATAATAAGGGATTTGAGACATATTTTCCATACCGCCCGCGACGACAACTTCTGCATCGCCCAGCTGAATGGACTGGGCAGCAAGCATAACTGCTTTCATGCCGGAAGCACAAACTTTATTTACTGTCGTGCAAATAACGTCAGTAGCTAAACCTGAGAAAATAGCGGCCTGACGCGCAGGAGCTTGTCCAAGATTGGATGAAATAACATTTCCCATATATACTTCCTGCACAGAGGCCGGGTCAATTTTAGATTTTTCCAATGCGCCCCGGATTGCAGCAGCTCCGAGGCGGGTGGCGGGAACGGAGGATAATGACCCGCCAAAACTACCGATCGGTGTGCGGGCGGCAGCAAGAATAAAAACGTCTTCTTTCATGGTTTTTGGTTTTGTTGACTTGTTATATCAAATCAAAGTTTATTGCCAGACTTTCATCTCTGTAACAATAAATATAAGGAACCTGTCCTGAAATGAAGAAGTTTTTATTCTTTTAACTGTTCTTTATTTTGGTTTAAACATTTTCAAAGTTCATCCGAACGCTCTGGTAGCCGGTCATATTCTCCCTTTAATCCGTAGTAGCCAAAAATCATCAGTCCGGCACAAATCGGGATAAATATGATGATGATAATCGACCATTGTAAAGTTGTATTCGTCCGGGCTATTCCAACCGCTGCCGCCGCAATTTTTTCAGCAGCCTGCATAAATAAAAACAAAATAATTGTCGGTCCCAGAATGATCCAGACAACTCCTAAAACTCTTTTTAAAGTATTCATATCTTTTGTTCAATAATAGCTGTTTACAATGTTTTTATCAAGCACAAATCTCCGGATTCTTACCATCCGATAGCCGACCGCCGAAAGCTTAATCAGTTACATCCCGGTCACCTTTATTGTTGATATAAACAGCACCGATAACAAAAGATAAAGAAGCAATTCCGATCGGATACCACAATCCTGACAAAGGTGTAGAGCCCTGAAAGGACGCTACCAGTGTCGCGATAAACGGCACCAAACCCCCAAAAACACCATTTCCGATATGGTAAGGAAGTGACATGGAAGTATATCGGATCTGTGTTGGAAACAATTCTACCAGAAAAGCGGCGATGGGCCCATAGACCATTGTAACCAAAAGTACCTGGAAAAATACCAGGGCAACAATGATCCAAAACGTGCTATTTGGCAGTGTTACGTCGGTGTAAGAAATCTTTTCAGTTGGCTGCATTGTTTCATCTGCGTGAAGCGTAACTGCTTTTATTTCCTTGAAAGTACTTCCATTATTCAACGTTTTCAAGGTCGTTGTAGTAATTACAGAATCTGATTTTTCTGCCAAAAACTCCCTGGTAATCACCGGAACCGATGTTGATTTCAATTCCGTTTTTTGAAATTCACCGACATTTGTTGCATCAATAAAATATTGATAAATCGGACGGTAAAATACAATCCCGAGCAACATTCCGGAAAGCATAATCCATTTTCTTCCCACTTTATCACTCCATGAACCGAAGATTACAAAAAATGGCGTTGCGAACAGAATCGCCCAAAGCAGAATATATCGGGATTCGTTGAAATCCAGTTTGCAGGTATTTTCCAAAAAAGACTGGGCATAAAACTGACCTGTATACCAGATCACACCCTGCCCCATTGTCGCACCGAAAAGAGCGAGCAATACCATTTTAAAATTGGCCTTTTTCTGGAAGCTTTCTTTTAATGGATTTGCCGAAATCTTTCCTTCCGCTTTCAATTTTGAAAATACCGGCGATTCATGCATTTTCATCCGGATATAAATCGAAACGCCTACCAATAAAATGGAAAGCAAAAACGGTATCCGCCAGCCCCAATCCGCGAAAGCAGGCGCTCCAAGAATATTTTTTGTGGCCACGATAACACCCAGCGAGAGGAATAATCCCAGCGTCGCGGTGGTCTGTATCCAGCTTGTAAAAAATCCTCTTTTTCCTGCCGGTGCATGTTCTGCCACATACGTTGCCGCACCTCCATATTCACCACCAAGTGCCAAACCCTGAACAAGTCTTAAAATCAAAACCAAAATAGGTGCAGCGTATCCGATACTGGAATAGGAAGGAATTAACCCGATCAAAAAAGTGGAGCCGCCCATTAAAACGAGCGTTAGTAAAAATGTATATTTTCTCCCGATCAGATCACCCAAACGACCAAAAACCAATGCGCCAAATGGCCGGACAATAAATCCGGCAGCAAAAATAGCCAGTGTGTTGATCAGCGCCGACGCCCCGGCATCACTTGGAAAAAGTTGATGACCGATAATCACCGCCAGACTTCCAAAAATGTAGAAATCATACCATTCAATTAACGTCCCGAGCGAGGAAGCTGCAATCACTTTTGTGATGCTTTGTGTAACATTGTCTTTGGGTGTACTCATTGATCAGCAAAAAATAAGTATTGAACGTGAGATGGCTTGCCTGATACGGCAAATGATTAATTAGCAGGATAAGGCATAAATGCAGGTTCAATACTCATAATAAAATAAAAAGCCTTCCAATTGAATTGGAAGGCTCCTAAAATTTTAATCTCTTTATTGCCTGCTATCTGTCTAAATCGTCATCATCATCGTCGTTTTCCAAATCGACCACAGTTTCATCTTCTGCTTTGTTGGTCACATCATCAACACTATAATCTTCCCTCAACAGATCAGGGTTTTCACTTGGCAAATCTGTCCCAAGCGTTTTACCACTCGTCTTATCTGAATAAACCGGCGGTTCCAACAATGACTTACTAGTATCTATAATTTCCGGATCTTTTCTTTTCGATATCATGATCATTCAGTTTAAAAGTTGACTACTAAACTTATTCTGATATCAATTTTTAAATAATCATACCTGTTGCTTTTCTAACTTAATCTGTAATTAATTGTAGAGAAATATCCGTTTTTGTAGAAGATGAACGCATGGATTTTCCACGGCTATATTATTAAGAACCTGATCAGGATAGGTCAGTTTACTATTTGAACCATAAATAACACTAAGATTTGGTATTATCTAAAAACCTCATGAAATTGCCGCCCTGCATTGATCCAAACGGATTTCTGTTTCCTGAATCTCCTAAACCACATAAAAATGTTACAAAAAATCGCACTCCTGTTTATATTGACGGCCGGAGTTTTTTATCAGAACTCCGTTATTGCCGGCTCAGGAGATTCCACACTTATTATCAAAAAGACCAGCGACTTTAAAGTCAATGGTGAAGGTTCGGCGGCAAACTGGGCGAGTGCAAGCTGGTTTGATATAACGGTCCAAAATGGTCCAAAACAAACGAAACCCGGCAAACAATTTCCTACGAAAGCCAAAATTATGTATTCTGAAAAAGGGATATATTTTCTTTTCGACTGTACAGATAAGAGACTGACTTCAACGATCCTGGAAGATTTCGGGCTTTTGTTTAAAGAAGATGTTGTGGAGGTTTTTTTATGGCCGGATACTGCTATTCCTATTTATCTGGAATACGAAGTTTCTCCATTGAACTATGAACTTGCGATTCTGGTACCAAATCTCAAAGGTGGAAATACCGGCTGGAAACCCTGGCATTATGACGAGCGAAATAAAGTACAGCACGAAACCAGCGCATTAGGACAAAAGAAGAGCATGGCTGCAGTAGAGGGCTGGAAAGCGGAATTTTTTATTCCATATGCGCTTATGAACCCAATAATCCCTACAACACCAAAATCTGGTACACAATGGAAAGGAAATTTTTACCGTATTGATTATGACGACACCGAAACCGCTTATTATTCCTGGCAGAAAACCAGCGGAAGTTTCCATGATTTCAAGAAATTCGGTACACTCATTTTTGAATAAACGCTTATCAAATAATTACTAAACCATGAAACAAACCGTTCTTACTTTTATCTGTCTAATCGCAGCAACCATGACATTTGCCCAAAAACCTGCACCCAGAGAAATTCTTTATATCGGTACTTATACCCAAAAAGGCGAAGGAATTTATGTTTATGAATTTGACAGAAGTAAAATGTCGTTCAAGGAATTGCAGGTTTTGACCAATAAAAACAGCCCGTCGTTTTTGGAATTTCACCCAAATAAAAAATTCCTTTATTCAGCAAACGAAGATAATAGCACGATATCATCCTATAAAATTGACCAGACAACGGCCAAACTTACGCCGATTAATGAAAAATCATCTGTTGGCAAAGGCCCATGTCATGTGAGTGTGGATCCCAAAGGACGGTTTATTTATGTTTCCAATTATGGCAGCGGTTTGCTGGCTGTTTATTTGTTAAATGAAGACGGAAGTATTGGCGAACTGGCAGATCAGATTCAGGATAAGGGCTCAGCTAATCAAAAACCGCATATGCACTCGGTAATTCCTTCAGCAGATGGTAAATTTATTTATGCTTCTGATCTCGGCATTGACCGCATAATGATTTATTCTGTTGATCAGAAAACCGGCAAACTTACACCTGGTGCAGTGCCTTATGCAGAAGTGAAGGAAGGCGACGGTCCCCGCCATTTTGCCATTCATCCCAATGGAAATTTCGGGTATTCGGCCTGTGAATTACATTCAGTTGTTAATGGCTTCCAAATTGTAAAAAATACCGGGGCACTGGTTCCGATCGAACGTGTGAGCATGCTGCCGGAAGATTTTAAAGGAAAAAGTTTTGCCGCTGATATTCATTTTTCGCCGGATGGAAAATTCCTTTATGCTTCTAACCGTGGTCATGAAAGTCTTGTAGTATATGCCGTAGATGCAAAAACCGGAAAGTTGACAACCGTCGGATTTCCGGAAACGCATGGAAAACATCCACGTAATTTTATGGTTGATGCGAAAGGAGAATTGGTAATTGTTACCAACCGTGATAATAATAATGTTGTTTTCTTTAAAAGAAATGTGACAACTGGTTTGTTAACTTATACTGAGAAGGAAATTAGTATTCCAACACCGGTTTGTGTGAAGCAGTTATTTTTGAAGTAGAAAAAATTTGATAATAATAAACCCGCTGATCTGATTTTATATTCTGGTCAGCGGGTTTTTGGTTGAAAATATTACAATTCTACTGCAAGCAATTCTGATCCAAGGCGATGCAAGGCAGCTTCAATTTTTTTAACCTGAGCCTGACGAGGTTTTTTAAGTCCGGAAGCATAATGATTTAACTGTTTCTCATTAATTCCGGTCAGTTTCGCAATTCCTGTTTGATTGAAAATACCTTTATAATACGCTAACAAGCTCTCAACATCAAATTTCCAAACAATTTCGTAATCACCTTTCAAGGCAGCTGGAATGTTATCCGGAGAAAATGTTTTAACAATATCAATACAATTTAGGGCTGACATTTTTGCCTCCTGAATAGTATCTCCTATCCCGTAAATCTTTTCCACGTTTTCAGCATAGGCTGCATAATCATCCTTTCCTCTGGCAATTATGATTTTAATTTTTTTCATGATTTTAATATGTATCGATTATTTTAAACCTAAATCTTTTACAATCTTCTTTCTCAATCCCTCATAAATTTCATTTGATCCATGAAATGGGACTGGATATCTCCGTCCATTCTTCTCATAAATATAATGACTACCATTTGTTCGTATATGTACCCAACCATTACGCCTGATATACCTGTGAAATTCGGAGGATTTCATTATTATGATAACGATTAAATAGTGTATGTATATTTACAAAGATATACAATAATATACCTTTCAACAAAAAACATAATGATAATGCAGCAGCTCTTCTCACATAATATCATGAAAACTGAGCTTATTATTGATTAAATAATGCTTCTCAAATCCAGAAATTCTATCCCCTACTCCCCTCTCTTCACAAACTTCCCGGAAAAAACCTTCGTGGCTTTCCCATCCTTAAAAACCACTTTCCCATTCACCCAAACCATCAAAATCCCGTCTGATAATGCCATTGGATTAGCAATTGTAGCATTATCTTTTACTGTTTCAGGATCAAACAAAACCAGATCTGCGTAGTAATCTGGTGTAACGATACCTCTGTTTTTGATTCCCGTATTTTCCGCCGCCAGGCCTGTCATTTTATAAATGGCAGTTTCAAGCGACATAATTTTTTGCTCTCTTACGTACTTTCCTAACACACGTGGGAAAGAACCATGGCCGCGTGGATGCCCGCCTACACTTCCGTCTGAACAAATGCTGCTGTTTGGCCAGGCCAGGAAATTAATCACATCCTCTTCGGACATTGACGTTGCAGCAATTACCGAAGATCCGTCTTTTTCATCAGCCTCACGCACAATGCGCATCAATGCTTTGGCCGGGCTTTCCTGATTCATTTGCCCAATTTCAGTTACCGTTTTTCCTTCGTAAGCTTTATTGGCAGAAAAATTGGTTATGTACGATTGCGCAGGATCAAATAATTGCTTGGTGGCAAAAATGGCGCTTTCTTCGTTGTTAAAATCCTTTTTTGGAAACAAAACCCGTGGTGTGGACATCCACATTTGGTAAGGATAAACATCTGCTGTAATGTTCACACCTTCCGCTCTTGCTTCGGCGAGTTGAGCCAGAATATCATGAGACTTCCCCCACTTACTGACCATGGCAATCTTCATATGTGAAATCTGTACCGGAATTTTTGCCCTTTTTCCAATCTGAATAATTTCGTCCAGCGACTCTTCCAGATTCATATCTTCACTGCGGATATGACTTATATATCTTCCGCCTTTTGACGCTGCAACTTTTGCCAGATCCACTAATTCATCACGGTTAGAATAAAATGCATCTTCATATTCCAGTCCCGTTGCCAAACCCAGCGAACCTTTATCCAGTTCCCGGCTTAAAATACTTTTCATAGTATCGAGTTCAGACGGCTTTGAAGTACGAAACAATTTCTTTCCCATCACCATCGACCGCATCATACCATGGCCGGTATACGTTGCCAGATTTGTGCTAACCGGTTTATTTTTCAATCGTGCTAAAATGCTGTGAACAGGAATCCCGCCACCATCCTGTCCCACCACAATCGTCGTTATTCCCTGACTGATTGTAGAAAGTGATTCCGGATTATCTTGCAGTCCGCGGTCATGGTGACTATGGCTGTCGATAAAACCGGGAGCCAGTATTTTTCCTTTTCCATCAATTACTTCTTCATTTTTAAAAGCGGTCAGATCACCAATGTCACGAATCTTTGCATCAATTAGTCTCACACCCACTTTTCTGCCTGCCGTTCCTGTTCCGTCGATAAGGTTTACATTACTAATTAGAGTAGTTAACGGCACTTTGATTTCTCTTACTTCAAAAAGACTGGTAGCCAATCCGGCAGCCCGATAATTTCCGGAATTGTCAAGAATGATCAGTGTTTCATTCGTATTAATATGCCTGACAATCATCGTATTAAAACCAACCCAGCCTCCGGAATGCTGTACAATCTCACCTGCCTTGGTAATAAACCAGCCAAAACCATAACCAGTTTCCTTCCCGTTATTCAGTTTTCCGGAAGTAATAGCTTCCTGGAAAGTAGCTTTTTTCACCAGCTTTTCGGTATAAAAAGCCTGGTCCCATTTGTACAGATCTTCAACGGTTGAGTAAATATTTCCATCACCCACCACACCATCAAACCGCACCAGATCATTCAAAACTTTTTTCCCGCCCTCCACCTTAAAACCAAAAACACGACTCGGCGGATAGGTTTTCATTTTCAATGTGTAGACATAGGAATTAGTCATTTTCAAAGGATCAGCAATATTTTTTTTAAAAAACCGGTCAGCCGGAATACCAGAAATTTTTTCGATGATCGATGCCAGTGTTGTATAATTGGTATTACAATATTCAAACTTCTCTCCCGGCTGAAAAACAACTTCCGGCTTTTTATTGGCTATCAATTCCAGCAGAGATTCATTCGTAAGTGTATCCAGTAGCCCCATATTATTCTGGGCAAAATCAAAATATTCTGGTAAGCCCGAAGTGTGATTCATGAGCTGGCGAACTGTAATATTATCATAAGGAAATTCAGGCAGATATCGGTTTACCTTATCATCAAAATTCAATTTCCCCTGTTCTTTCAAAATCATCGCCATCATCGTATAAAACTGCTTGGAAACCGAAGCAAGATTAAATGCCGATGCGGTTGTCAGCAGTTTATTATCTGATGTGTTTGTTATTCCGTACGCTTTTTTGAAAACAATCTTTCCTTTATTTCCGATCAAAACAGTGCCATTAAACAAATCCCGTTCTTGTAAATAATTAAGAAGAGAATCTATTTTTTGGGCTTTCTGGGTGATTTGGGCTTGGGTGAGAAAGGGTAAGAAAATGAGAAATAGAAGAAATTTTTTCATAACCGGTATTTAAGGAGCTGTTGGGTTGATAGCAATCAGCTGCTAATTTATAGGAACGTTCAGAAATGATTTCAACTATGGTATTTTTAACTTCTTTCCTCAATCACAGCATCACTAAATGATCCCTGATAATTTTCAAGATTTTTCTGACTTTTTGAAAAAGAGAAATCAGATAGTGACAAGCCTTTATCCGATTTAATTTCCACATTCTCTAAAAATGTAACTATAACCTTAACAGGATTGTCCGAAGGAAAATCATTATCCAATTTCACATAACCATTTTGATATGTCCCGACTACTGTTACCATGATTTTCAATTTGAGTTACTTAAACAAAGATACATTTAAAATCGTAAACTGTCCATAAGTCGGAAGTGAGTGTATAATCTCTCGCAATAAGTATCTGATAATGACCAGGGAATTAAAAATTCATAGCCAATAAATATTACTTTCGCCCTCAAAATAAAAATTTACCAAAATCACCTAACACCAAACTATATTTTTATAATTTCGACAATCGAAAAAAATAATTGCATCAAAAAGGGTATAGTTTGATATTTACTGCATCCTTTATTTGTTCATCTGTCAAATTGATTTTGACCTATCCTAAACATCTTAATCCAGTCAAATCTACATTATGCTAAACCGCAGAGATTTAATCAAACATCTATCCACTTTTCCTCTTCTTGGTGGAATTTTGGGACAATCTAGCCTTGATCCTTTAAGCTTTACTGCAAAACTTCCGGTAAGAAATCTGGCAAAAGAACTGGGCATCCGAACTTTTATTAACGCAGCGGGTACCTACACATTCATGACTGGCTCCTTAATGCAGGACGAAGTTGTGGAAACAATCCAGGGAGCTTCCAAAGAATTCATGATCCTTGATGAAGTACAAACCAAAGTTGGTGAAAAAATTGCCGCACTTACACACGCAGAAGCAGCGGTAGTAACTGCCGGTTGCTTTTCTGCATTGACGCTTGGACTGGCTGGTGTTCTGACCGGCATGGACCCTAAAAAAGTTGAAGCTTTACCGCATCTTGAAGGTACGGGAATGAAGTCCGAAGTGATTATTCAGAAAGGCCATAATATTGGTTATTCACATGCTTTGACGAATACTGGCTGCACGATTATTTCTGTTGAAACATTGGAAGATCTTGAAAAAGCGATCAATGAAAAAACAGCTTTGATGTGGTTTCTTAATATCCAGTCGGATAAAGGACAGATCAAACATGAAAAGTGGATTGAAATTGCGAAAAGCAAAGGAATTCCAACAATGATTGATATGGCTGCGGATGTTCCTCCGGTTGAAAACCTTTGGAAATTTAACGATATGGGCTTTGATCTGGTTTGTGTTTCAGGTGGAAAAGCAATGCGCGGACCGCAAAGTGCAGGTATTTTGATGGGTAAAAAGAATCTGATAGAAGCGGCAAGGTTAAGTATGCCTCCACGTGGCTCCACGATTGGACGCGGTATGAAAGTGAATAAGGAAGAAATCCTGGGCATGTATGTTGCGCTGGATAACTTCGTGAAAATGGATCATAAAAAAGAGTGGAAAATGTGGGAAGACCGCATCGCGCTGATCAGTAATGCTGCAAAAAGTGTAAAAGGTGTCAACGTTGAAACTTTCGTTCCGGAACTCGGAAATCATACACCGACTTTAAAAGTATCCTGGGATCTGACAAAACTGAATCTTCCGGTGAAAACATTACAGGAAAACCTTCGCAACGGAAATCCGTCCATTGAAATTATGCCGGCCGATGGAAGTTCGTTAACCATTACTTCGTGGATGTTAAAATCAGGCGAGGAAAAGATTGTTGCAGCAAGATTAAAAGAAGAATTGTCAAAGGCAGCGGTTTAATCCTGACTTTAACAAACTATCTCCCTAAGCCCTGATTCGTGATATGAAACATAAATCCTTACTGATTTTTTATCTGATTTGTATTAATTGCTTTATTGCTAACGCCCAGACTTACAGCGTCCTCATAAAAGGCGGCACGGTTATCGACCCGAAAAATAATCTCAACCAGATCATGGATATCGGGATTTTTGAGGGGAAAATAAAAAAAGTAGCGAAGGACATTAACCCAAAAGAAGCTGCAAAAGTTGTGGATGCAAAGGGCATGTATGTCACGCCCGGACTCATTGATATTCACGGTCACGTATTTTTTGGTACCCAGCCAGACCATTATTTGAGTAATGGCCTGGTGGCACTGCCTCCTGATGGTTTTACTTTCCGGGTTGGCGTTACCACCATTGTAGACGCTGGCGGCGCGGGCTGGGAATCTTTTCCTGAGTTCAAAAAGAACATAATTCTGAATTCCAAAACGCGTGTTTTATCTTTCATGAACATCGTTGGCGCTGGTATGCGGGGCGGTAAATATGAGCAGGATACCAGCGATATGGATGCGCACATGGCCGCAGCGGTTGCCTTGAAAAACAAAAATGATGTTGTTGGATTTAAAGTTGCCCATTTTGTGGGTGCCGACTGGAAACCCATTGAACGCGTTGTGGAAGCAGGGAAATTGGCCAATATGCCGGTTATGATCGATTTCGGGGGTAACAATCCTCCCCTTTCTCTTGAAACGCTATTCACAAAATATCTTCGTCCGGGAGATATTTTTACGCATGCCTTAACCAATCTGGAAGGAAATGTGAGGGAAACCATTGTTGACGAAAAAACCGGGAAAGTAAAACCCTTTGCGCTTGAAGCACGAAAAAAAGGGATTATTTTCGATGTCGGTTATGGCGGCGCAAGTTTCAATTATTCCCAGGCCATTCCTGCTATCAACGCCGGATTTTACCCGAACACGATCAGTACCGACTTGCATACGGGCAGCATGAATTCTTCTATGAAAGATATGTTGAGTATCATGTCAAAATTCCTTGTGATGGGTGTGGATCTGCCGACCGTTATCAAGGAAAGTACCTGGGCACCTGCACAGGTTATAAAACGCGAAAATCTTGGTCATCTTTCTGAAAATGCGATTGCCGACATTGCAATTTTCTCCATCCGTGAAGGAAAATTCGGATTTTATGACAGGACGGGTTACAAGATGGAAGGCAAGCAAAAGCTGGAATGCGAAATGACGATCATGGGTGGAAAAATCGTCTATGACCTGAACGGACTGACAATGCAGACAGCAAAATAGAAATATTATCAACCTCACTGAACTATCAAATCTCTACATGAAAAAGACCTCTAACGCTCTATTCCCAACGCTGATTTTATTATTTTTCTGCTCAATTTTCACTATTTCCTCTTTCGCGCAAACAGTCACAGATTATGAAGCACGCATAAAAGAAAAAAACATTAAACTGATCAAACCAGTTGCACCGATTGCCAATTATGTAAAAGCGGTTCAGGTTGGAAATCTTGTTTACCTATCGGGACATGGCCCGGACAAGCCGGAAGGTGGACAAATAATCGGTAAAGTCGGAACAGATTTGACGATTGAACAGGCAAAAGAAGCGGCCCGTTTAACAGGCATTTCCCTGGTTTCAACGCTTAAAGGTTTTCTTGGCGGTGATTTAAACAAAGTAAAAAGAATTGTAAAACTTCTTGGTATGGTTAACGCCGGTCCTGATTTTGGCCAGCATCCGATGGTGATCAACGGCTGTTCAGATCTGCTGGTTGAAATATTTGGAGAAAATGGAAAACACGCACGTTCAGCAGTAGGGATGGGATCTCTTCCAGGCAATATCCCGGTAGAAATCGAAATGATCGTAGAATTGAAATAGGATCCAAAGCACCTCCTGGCCATAAGCTTAAAGCAAATGGCTAAATGCTAAAAACTATCCCCGGCATTCCTAAACCCGTCGATCGTGAACTTGAAAATTGCTTCCTCTTTCCTTATTATTCTGGTTACAGGATTTGTAACCAGACCTCAGCCCGACGTCGTCAATTCGAAAAACGGAGGACTTTTTTTACCCGACGGCTTTGAGGCCGTCGTTGTCGTTGACAGCCTTCCCGGTCGTGCAAGGCATATTGCCGTAAATGGTAACGGTGATATTTATGTCAAAGCGCGGTTTGCCAATAAAAACGAATCAGTGATTGCCCTGCGTGATACAAACAACGATGGTCGTGCAGATATCGTCAAAAGTTTTGGTGGTTCTAAAAAGGAACATGGCTACGGAACCGGCGTCCGGATTCATAACGGCTACATTTATTACAGTTCAGAACTGATCGTTTATCGCCAAAAGCTTACGCCGGGTAAACTGATTCCGGAAGGAAAAGAAGAAATCATCATGACCGACGATCACGCGCACGGCATGCATGAACACATCGCAAAACCGATTTCTTTTGATAATAAGGGGAATATGTACATTCCTTTTGGAGCACCTTCCAATGCCTGCGAAGAATTATTCCGTATGCCAAGCTCTGCCGGTATGACGCCCTGTCCGTTTTTGGAAGATCACGGCGGAGTCTGGCGTTTTGATGCTAATAAATTGAATCAAACACAAAAAGACGGTTATCGTTACGCAACCGGAATCCGGAGTGTTGTAGCCATGGACTGGAATAATGCGGATGACAATTTATACTTGTTGCAGCACGGACGCGATGATTTATTGCGTTTATGGGCCGGTGTTTACTCGCCCTGGCAAAGTGCGGTTTTGCCTTCGGAAGAATTTGTGAGGATAAAAGAAGGTGCCAATGTTGGCTGGCCGTATTGTTATTATGATCAGATCCAACAGAAAAAAGTATTAGGTCCGGAATATGGCGGTGATGGTAAAATTGTTGGAAACTGTGGCATTTATGAAAAACCACTGATCGGATTTCCAGGTCACTGGGCTCCGAATGACCTTCTTTTTTACCAGGGCAATCAATTCCCCGACCGGTATAAAAATGGTGCTTTCATCGCTTTTCACGGCTCAACAAACCGGGCACCTTATCCGCAGGCAAGTTACATCATCGGTTTTGTGCCTTTTTCAAATGGTCAGCCTTCTGGTGGCTGGGATATTTTTGCTGATGGTTTTGCAGGAGTTGATCCAATAGTTAATACCAGCGATGCTTCTTACCGGCCAATGGGCATTGCCATGGGGCCGGATGGTTCCCTTTATTTTGCCGAAACGGAAAAAGGAAAAATCTGGAAAGTCACCTACAAAGGAGATAAATCAAAATTTGCTGCTGCATCTTTGGAACAGATGGAAAAGAGAAAAACCATGCCACATATCCGCACGCCGGATGTTGTAAATGACAATCTTGATAAAGACAAACCTGTTGCCGGTGGAAAAGTTTACAGTGTTTATTGCGCCGCCTGTCACCAGCGAAACGGACAAGGTGATTCACAAAGATTCCCGCCACTGGCAGGATCCGAATGGGTGAATGGAGATAAGAAAAAACTGATAGCTGTGTTGTTAAAAGGTCTGGAAGGGCAAATTGAAGTAAAAGGTAAGCCTTACAACAACATTATGCCGAATCACAGCTTTCTGAAAAATGAGGAGATCGCCGAAGTATTAACTTTTATCAGACAGAGCTTTGGAAATAATTCGTCGGCTATTGACGCGGATGATATAAAAAAAGAACGTAAATCATTAAAGCTGGCTGACTAGAAAACAACAAATTCCTAAACAAAAAAATAATTCGTTCAAATGATATTAAACAAAAAGATTGCCGCAAGTTTACTATGCTGTATAGGGATTGGGGCTGTAAGTTTGTCTTCCTTCACCGGAAGCAACCAACCGGCTTATAGTCAGGATCGCTGGGTTGCACCGGCCTGGGCAGATACGCTGGTGAGCCCATATCACGATGAGCCGCTTACACTGGCCAATGGAGAAGAACTATTTGGTTTATACTGCGCATCCTGTCACGGCGAAAGCGGATATGGAGACGGCGCGGCCGGCGGGGCATTGGGCCAGAAGCCCGCCAATTTCCATGATCCGTTAGTTAAAAAACAAACCAATGGCGCATTGTTCTGGAAATTGTCAAACGGAAAAGGGAATATGCCACCATTCCAGGATGTTTTTACAGCAGAACAAAGATGGCAGCTGGTAGCCTACCTCAGAAAATTATCCGTGACCGAATAATACTTCCTAAACCTGAAAAATGAAAAAAATCCTGAATCCTTTTTTAAAAGTAAACTTGTTAGCTTTTGGAATATTTGCCATTCCACATTTGAATTTTGCTCAGGGAGGCCGCGACCAGCCTACGCAAACGCCCCATCCGTTACGTGAGGATGTCAAGGTGGAAGCCTACATGAAAGTTGAGCCGGAGGCCGTAAGATTAATCCAAAATCCGGTAAGCGGCGATTTGTATTACACCAGTTTTGACGGTGATGTTTTTCACATTGTCAAAAAAGACGGACAGCCAACGAGCGTAAAAATACTGACCGCGGCGGATCATGGAATTACCCGTTTGCAGGGTGCCGCTTTTCACAAAAACACCCTTTTTCTTACCGGAAATATCAATGTAAATAACAACAAAGGGAATAAGGGAAGAATGGTTCGGTATGAATTGAAACGGAATGATGAAAAACCTGAAATGACGGTTGTGTTTAATACGGTTGAATATGGTGCAAATAAAACCACTTTTGACCACGGCTGGAATGCCCTGGAAATTAGTCCGGATGGGAAATATATCGTTGTAAATTCCGGAGCCAGAACCGATCACGGTGAAGTACAGGACAATGGCGGCCTATATCCCAATGCCCGCGACAAAGCATTAACAACAAAAATTTACCGCTTCCCGATCGACTCCAAAGATTTGTTACTGGTCGATGATACCGATAAATTAAAAGAACAAGGTTTCATTTTTGCCGAAGGTATTCGTAATGCATACGATATGGCTTATGACGGGAAAGGCAATCTTTTCGCTGTTTCTAATTCCGGTGATTATGATCATCCCGAAGATATGTTCTGGGTTCGTCAGGGGCGTCATTATGGTTTCCCATGGGTTATGGGCGGGATTGATAATCCACAGCAATATCCGGACTGGCAACCAAACCCGGATACTGATCCTTTCCTGAGTAAGTTTGCATTTGCCTGGCTGATGAAATATTTCCATAACGATCCGGATTTTCCAAAAAGACCAGTTGGTGTGACTTTCACACCATCCGTTCAGAACCTTGGCCCGGATGCAAATGAATACCGCGACCGTAAAACCGGCTTGGTTATGGATGGTGATACGACGGGTGTTACGGTTGGAACTTTTAATGCCCATTCTTCTCCACTTGCGCTCATTTTTGATAAAGACAAAGCTCTTTCAAAAGAATTTAAGGGAGACGGATTTGTAATGCGTTATGCAGGAGGTGGTAAAGCGGGTGCAGCAAATCCGAATGCTTTGCGCAGACAAGGAAAAGATTTACTTCATTTGCATCTGATCTATGACAAAAAAGCTGACAATTATAAAGTTCAGACTACCAGGATTGTCGATAACTTTACCAGCCCTACCGATGCGATTCTGATTGGTAATGAGATGTATATTATTGAATATGGCGGCAAACAGGGTGGTACAAAATCAGGAGGAACACTCTGGAAAATCACTTTACCCGGTGATGCCAAGGTTTTGAAAAAAATAAAAAAAGCATAATATCCTTAACATAAATCTTAATTAATTTAAACATGAAAACGGAAAGAAGATCAATTCTCAAAAAATTATTTACGTCCATAGCAGGAGTAGCAGGATTAGGTAGTGTTGCAAAGGCTGCTGACGCGACGCCTGAAAAAGAAGTAGGCGAGGTGGTAATGTATCAGGATGTGCCTTTATTCGCAAGTCACACTAAATTCAACAACATGGTTTTCATAGCCGGAATAGGAGCACATGTTCCGGGTGATGTAACATCACACACGAAAATCGTCCTGGATTCGATCGAAAAAGAATTGAAAAAAGCCGGATCTTCTATGGAAAAAGTACTTAAGGTGAACGTTTACCTTGACAAAATTGAAGATTGGGCAACTATGAACGAAGTTTATAAAGGTCGTTTTGGAAGTAAACCTCCTGTCCGCACAACAGTAGCTGTAAAGGGAATTCCTGGCGACTCACTAATCGAAATTGACTGTATCGCCTATATTTAGTACTCAGTATTTCTTTATGCACTTTAAAATTACAGAGAAGTCAACTTTCCACAAGTTGACTTCTCTCTTTGTTGTACCTATTTAAACATTTCAAAACTTCACCTTATTTCGAATTTCTATAATTAATCGATATATTATTTTGGGAAATAATATTTTCTGCGCCATAAATTTCTTATTTCAATAAATTGACTGTTAATTTACAATAGCAACCACCTACATTCTTGGATAAAAAGCAACGTATTCTTTTAGAAAATGAAATTCTTCTGGATCTCTGGCAGCAATCAAAAGCCGGGGACAGTGGTGCTTTTTGCCAGCTTGCCGACAAATTATACCGGACCCTTTTCAACTACGCTACAAGTTTTACCAACGACCGGGAATATATCAAGGATGCCATTCAGGAATTAATGCTTCATATCTGGGAAAAAAGACAAACGATTAACATTCAGTTTGTTACAATTTATTTCTTAAAATCGCTGCGCAATCAGATCTTACAGGAATTCCGCAGGAACAAGCATATTTATCCATATCTTGATCTGGATGAGATTGAGGAAATTACCGATAATCATACGATTGAATCGGAAATAGAAGAAACAGAACACTATCATGAAAGTCAGCGTAAAGTAAGAAACGCAATCAACGAACTTCCAAAACGCCAGAAAGAAGCCATTTTTTTGAAATTTTACGAAGGTCTGGAAAATGAACAAATTGCTGATCTGATGCAGGTCAACCGTCAGTCGGTGGCAAATTTGTTATTCAAAGCCATAACCACACTAAAAAGTCAGATTCCATTGTTAAGCAACTGGTTATTAATAATTTACATGTTGATCTATTGACGTTTCCCATATTTATCTCCTTTCACAATCAATAGTTTATTTCCCTCTTTCAAAAAAAGTCAAGAATTAATTTTACAAAAAAGAGTATTGACATACTTTTTCTGCATCCTTTATTTGAATTCGCAATTACTACGCTTTATCCATGCAACCTGATTACAGAAATTTTCAACCAGAAGAACTAGCCACTGATCCTTCATTCCGACTTTGGAAATTATCCAATGACGAAAAAGAAAGCATTTTCTGGGAAAAATGGCTGTCAGAAAATCCGGATAAGCATGAATTGATAAATAAAGCAGCCCACTTGCTGAATGCAGTATTTAATTCTTTTGATACCGTATCAGATGAAGAAGTGACCACAGAAATTCACCGCTTGTCTTATTCGCTTGGCGAGAAAAATGCGAAAACTTCACGGTCAGTTTTCTTATTCCGCCCTGAATGGTATAGTGTTGCAGCCTCGGTTTTGATGATCATAGGATTTGGCTGGTGGTTTATCAATAAAAATTCGCCTGCTGAAAAAACAAATTCGTTATACAAAGAAATCATAAGCCAGATTAAAGAACCGCTGATACAGGAAGTTAATAATACCGACAAGCCAAAACTGGTAGCATTACAGGATGGGAGTTCGGTGCTTTTACAACCTAAAAGTCACATAAGCTATCCCAGATCTTTCACAGGATCTAAACGCGAAGTTTTTCTATACGGTGAAGCATTTTTTGAAGTAGCTAAAAATCCGGATCAGCCTTTCTTTGTTTATGCTAACGGACTGGTAACGAAAGTGTTAGGAACAAGTTTTATCATCAGTGCTTTTGAAAATGAAAAAGATGTGAAAGTGGTTGTGAAAACCGGAAAAGTATCCGTTTTTGCTTTAACGGATGAAAATCTGGAAACGCAGCAGGCTGATAATAAACTGGGCGGTATGGTGCTTACACCCAATCAGCAAATTGTTTTTTCACCGCTTAATATGCGGTTCACCCGAAGTCTGATCGCTGATCCTGAACTACTTGACCTGCCTATTCAAAAGCAGTCTTTCAATTTTAAAGGAACACCGATTAAAGAAGTATTTACGGCATTGGAAAATTCTTACGGGGTAAAAATTCTTTTCGATGCTGAAATTATGAAAAACTGTTACCTCACAGCGTCATTATCGGACGAACCTTTGTTCGAAAAAATAGATCTGATTTGCCGTACCATCAATGCCACGCATGAACAGCTCGATGCCAGTATTATAATTTCGAGCAAAGGATGCTCATATTCTCCTGAAAATCAGTAATTAATAAAACACATTAGTCAGATTACACTCATCACAAAAAATATTATAGAAAGATTATTAGCAGAACAAGAATAACCAAGCAACCTATACTATTTAAACTATCTGAATGAAATGCCTATGACGATAACCTGTCCCAAACTCCTGTAAAAAAAAGTGTCGATGATGCGCCAACATCACCGACGACCAATCATCCCCATTTTGTAAGCTCATTACACCTTCCGCGTTGCGCGGATACAAGGGAATCATTTTGCCGAATTTATTAACCCGACAAAAACAAAATTATGTCAAAATCAATACATTATCAACACGCTTTGCAGAAAATCATGCGTATGAGTCTGTATCAAGCTTTACTTGCAGTGATCTTCACTACCTTAGTCCACTCCGCCGATGTGAATGGACAGAAGGTGCTTGACCAAAAAGTAACCTTACGTTTATCAAATACCGAGATCGATAAAGTACTCGATAAAATTGAAAATGTGACCAAGGTTAAGTTCATGTATAATCCGCAGATTTTCAATAATCAGAAAGGTTCTTTCAAGTTTCAGGATGAGTCATTATCCGAGGTTTTAGGGAAAATCCTGGCTCCACATAATGTTACTTACGAAGTAGTTCAGGACCGTATCATTCTAAAACGCGAACAGGCTGCATCGGAGTTGAAAATTTCTTCACCAAAAGAATCTCCAAAGAAAGTAGTTACGGGTACGGTAACGGACGAAACCGGATCCGGACTTCCAGGCGTAAGTGTGCTTGTGAAAGGATCTCAGCGCGGAACTTCTACAAACGCGGAGGGGAAATATTCACTGGATATTCCTGATTCAGAACTTTCCTCGGCTGTGCTGATTTTCAGTTTTGTAGGTTATACTTCACAGGAATCGGCAGTTGGCTCCAAGGGCGATATTTCTGTACAATTGGCTCCGGAAGCGAAAGCGCTTAACGAGGTGGTTGTTACAGCTCTTGGTATTTCCAAAGAGAAAAAAGCACTGGCTTATGCAGTGACGGAAGTGAAAGGCAGCGAGTTTACACAGGCTCGTGAAAATAACGTGGCAAACGCACTTACGGGTAAAATTGCCGGGGTGAATGCAACAGGTATGGCAACGGGCCCTGGTGGTTCCAGCCGTATTATCATTCGTGGTAACGGATCTTTGAGCGGAAACAACCAGCCTTTGTATGTAATCAACGGTATGCCGATGGATAACAGCTCTCCGGGTGGTGGAAACGCCTCGGACGGTAATGGTAACAATACTGACCGTGGTGACGGTATCGGTGGTATTAACCCGGATGATATCGAATCGATCAGCGTTTTGAAAGGCGGACCGGCAGCGGCTTTGTATGGCGCACGTGCTTCCAATGGTGTTATTTTGATCACTACAAAAAAAGGAAAAGCACAAAAAGGTATTGGTGTTGAATTTAATACCAACTTCACAACAGACAATCTTTCGATTATTCCGGACTGGCAATATGAATATGGCCAGGGTGTGGATGGTGTAAAACCATTGACGCAGACACAGGCAAAAAGTTCAGGACGTTTGTCATATGGAGCGAAAATGGATGGAACGGATGTGATCCAGTTCGATGGCCAGATGCGCCCCTATTCTCCGCAGAAAGACAACCTGAAAAACTTTTACAGAACCGGTACAAACTATATCAATTCTCTTTCTTTCACAGGTGGTAACGAAACTGTAAACTTCCGTTTTGGTTTGAACAATACAAGCTCAAACAGCATTGTCCCAAATTCAACTTTCAACAGAAGAATTGCCAACCTGAACGTGAATGCAATGCTTGGTAAGAAATTGAGCATTGAAACTGTTGTTCAATATAACATTGAAAACGGCCATAACCGTCCAAAAGTTGGTTATGCAGATTACAACCCGCACTGGGCTACATATTTGATCGCCAACACAGTTGATATCAGAAGCCTTGCTCCGGGATATGATCAGACAACAGGTAAGGAAATTGAATGGAACCCGGTTCCGGCTGCTCCAAACCCATATATGGTGATCAATAAGTTCAAAAACGAAGACAGAAAAAATCGTTTTCTTGGACAGGCAAATATAAAATACGACATTCTTGACAACCTTTTTGTGAAGGCAAGTGTAAGTCAGGATTACTACAACTTCAACTATGAATTCGTAGTACCAACAAACAATGCTTACCAGCCTCTTGGTGTTTATGAAGCGAAAAAAATCACTTCCTCTGAAACCAACGGTATGGTTACGTTGAATTACAACACTAATTTCTTTGAAAACCTTAGCTTTTCAGCGTTGGCAGGTGGTAACATGCAAAGAAGCATTTATGACCAGACTTCGTTTAACGGTACAGAATTTACGATTCCATATTTTTACAGTTTTACAAACCTTGCAACTTCTACCACTACGCCTTCATACTCAAAAAGCGGTATCAATTCGTTGTTCGGTTCGGTTGATTTAGGTTATAAAGGACTTGCTTACATCACCATGTCTGGTCGCCAGGACTGGTTCTCAGTTTTGAACACAGCCAGCAACAGCATCTTCTACCCTGCTATCGGTGGTACTTTGATTCTGTCTGAGGCTTTCAAATTGCCTGAGGTTGTGAGTTTCGCAAAATTACGCGGTTCATGGGCACAAGTGGGTGGTGCGAACGTAGCGGCTTACCAGATCTACCAAAGTTATAGCATGGCGCAAGGTGGCCACAACGGTCGTCCGGTTCAGCAGCTAAACTCGTCTCTTGTACCGAACCCGGATCTGAGACCATTGACTTCAACAACTTATGAAGCCGGTATCGAAGCAAAATTCCTTAATAACCGAATTGGACTGGATGTCACACTTTACAATCGCAAGACTACGAATGATATTGTGCAGAGCTCAATCGCAGCTTCGTCAGGTTATACATCTGCTCTTTTGAACGTGGGTGAACTTAGCAACAAGGGGGTTGAACTTTTACTGACAGGAACGCCGCTTAAAAAAGCAAACTTTTCCTGGGACGTAAGTTATAATATGGCCTACAATGACAGCAAAGTTGTGAAACTTGCAGAAGGACTTAAAACCCTTACTGTTGGTGATGGTGTAGGTGGCGGTACAATCCGTAACGTAGTTGGAGGTTCTTATGGTGAAGTCTGGGGTTACAAGAAAAAAACCGACGCCAGCGGAAATGTTGTTTTCAATACAGCCAGCGGTTATGCAGTAAGAGGTGACCTTGAAAAACTGGGAAGAGGTATTCCTCCGCTGACCATGGGTATCACCAACACATTCAGATACAAAAATTTCTCTCTGAACATTCTTGTTGATGGTAAATTCGGTAGCATTGTTTATTCAAACATGTACCAGTATGCCTACCGTTTCGGTCTGCCAAAAGAAACACTGCCTGGTCGTGACAATGGTTTAACAGTAACAGGTGTAACTCCCGAAGGAGCTCCATTCTCGAAAACCTGGGCGAAAGCTGACATCGATACTTATTACGATAACGACAAGAACTACACATCGATGTTCACTTTCAATAATGACTTTATCAAACTTCGTCAGGTTATTTTCAGCTACAATCTGCCGGTTAACAAAATGTCATTTTTGAAACTGCAATCCGCTTCGGTTTCACTTGTAGGACGTAACCTTTTGCTTCTTTATAAAGACAAAAGAAACAACTACTTTGATCCTGAATCAAGCTACACAAATGGTAACGCACAGGGTCTTGAAGCATTTGGTGTGCCAAGAACAAGAAGTCTGGGCGTAAACCTGATGGTGAAATTTTAATCATTAAAATATTTTAGTGAATATGAAAAAGTTTTTAAGATTACTATATCTGGCCCCAATGGCCCTGCTCTTTGCCGCTTGTGACAATGGGTTTGAAGAAATGAACGTGAATCCAAACGCATCGACAGCCGTTGTACCGGGTTTCCTTTTCACAAGAGCTCAGCTTTCAACAGTAGCCAATAACTTTACCGGTGCCGCGTATCTGACAATCGGTGGTTCGATGCAGCATTTTGCTACATACAAAGAAGTACCGGCTGCGGGAGATAAGTATTTCAACTATACGTATTCAACAGGAAGCTGGGGAATGTATGGCGGAACGGACATGACCACACAAGGTTCTGTTATTGATATTGAACAAGTGATAAGCGCTGTCAATACAGCTCCTGCTGATGTGAACAAACTTTCAGTTGCACGTATCTGGAAAGCATACATGTATCACAGACTGACAGATTTGTACGGCGATATTCCTTACAGCCAGGCTGGAAAGGCACTTACGGATAAAAATTATAGTCCTGTATATGATACGCAGTCTGCAATTTATGCAGATATGCTGAAAGAACTTGAACAGGCCATTGCTGCATTTGATCCTGCTCAGGCCACATTCGGAACTGCTGATCTGATTTATGGAGGTGATGTCACAAAATGGAAAAAATTCGGATATTCTTTGATGCTTCGTCTGGGAATGCGCCTGACGCAAGTAGATGCAGCATTGGCTAAAACATGGGTTCAGAAAGCCATAGCAGGTGGAGTGATCACCAGTGATGCTGATATCGCAACGATCGGATATGTTGACGGATCTGTAACTGCCAGCAGAAATTTCATTGCAAGTGGTTTGATGGGTACAGACTATGTAACGCCGGGTGGTGATAATGTTGAAGGAGGTAAGTTTTCAAAAACCTTGATCGATCAGTTGAAGACAACAAAAGATCCTCGTTTGAATGTGATCTCAATTGTTTGGGTACCATCAGCAGATGGCAAAACTTTCACCGCAGATACTACGACAGCTCTTCAAAAAGGTATGCAAAACGCAGCCTTCAACAGCTTGCCAGCGGATTTCAATTCTTACTCTGAGCCAAATCCGAACACGATTTTGAAATACAGCGCACCATTACTGGTTTTCACAAGCGCAGAAGCTCACTTGCTTTTAGCAGAAGCGGCGGTTAGAGGATGGTATACTGGTGCAACGGCCCAAGCTGAATACAACAGCGCGGTAACTTCGGGTATGAAACAATGGGCTCTGTTCGGAAGTGCAGGAAATATTTCTGACGCAAGAATCAATGCTTACCTGACTGCCAATCCTTACAAAACATCCGGTTCTGTTGAAGAACAAATCGAGCAGATCAGCACGCAGAAATGGGTAGCGCTATTTTTGGAAGACGAGTACGAAATTTTCTCTAACTGGAGACGGACAGGATATCCAAAACTGACGCCGACAAATTATCCGGGTAACCTTACCGGTGGAAAAATCCCGACCAGATTCCAGATTCCGGATTCAGAAGGACTTTATAATGAAACAAATTTCATAGAAGCAAGAACCAGACAAGGTGGCACAAACAATCTTTCCAGCGTTGTTTGGTGGGATAAATAAAAAAGCCGCAATTTCAATTTTTCCTCAGCCAATAATAGCCGTATGCAAACAGAACGCAGATCAATCCTCAAAAAATTATTTACCCCGGCGGCCGGTGTAACAGGACTTGGCCTTTCTTCTTCAGAAGCGAAAGCATTGGAAGCTGTACCTGAAAAGGAAGCCGGAAATGTTGTGAACCACCAGGATATACCGCTGTTTTCAGGGCATACAAAATTCAACAATCTTGTTTTTATAGCAGGCAAAGGCGCCCATTTTGAAGGCGACATTACGGCTCCCGCAAAACATGTTCTGGATGAGGTTGAAAAAGAATTGATTGGCGCAGGTTCTTCTATGCAAAAAGTATTAAAAGTAAGCGTTTTGCTTCATGATCTGAATGATTACAAAGCCATGAACGAAGCTTACAAAGGCAGATTTGGCGATAAACCACCCGTGCGAACAACCGTAGCCGTTTATGGCGGCGTTCCCGGAAACTCACTTGTTGAAATAGATTGCATCGCCTATATCTAGCTGAAAAGTAAAGTATCACTGAGATGGTCTTCGGATTTTTCTCAGTGATATTTTTTCTGTTTACACATTCCTATTCCCTTAATCATTTCTTCACTTATCAATTGATTAAACGATAAGTATCTAAACCAACCCGTTCAAAACACCTCACTTCAATCAATTAAAAGTATCCTGGTTAATGATTATCAATCCCTATTCAGCAGATTTCAAACTGATAAAATATTAACATTTAATGTAACCGCACGCTCTTTGATAACGGTAACAAAACAGTAAATTTGATACTTAATTCCTAAACCTTAAAAATGAAAAAAATTATTCTTTCCATGGGCCTTTTAATGGCCTGTTGCAGCATTTCCGCCAATGCTCAAAAATACACGATCGTCATAAAAGGCGGCCATGTGATTGACCCGAAAAACAACATCAATGGTATTATGGATGTTGCCTTGAATGGGGATACGGTAAAAAGTGTAGCCAAAAACATTGATCCAAAACTTGCCGTACAGGTTGTGGATGCCAAAGGAATGTATGTTACTCCCGGATTAATTGACATGCACTCGCATAATTTCTACGGCACCAAAATGGATCAGACTTACAGCAACGGACCTAACGCTTTGGCACCGGATGGATTTACTTTTCGTACGGGTGTGACAACGGTTGTGGATGCTGGTTGCGCAGGCTGGAAATCTTTCCCGGATTTCAAAAGACAAACCATCGATATTTCAAAAACCCGTGTTTTATCTTTTCTGAATATTGTAGGAGAAGGTATGCGTGGCGGAACTTATGAACAGAATATTGCTGATATGGATCCGGTTAACACGGCGCGCGTAGCCAAAGAAAATCCTGATTATGTTGTGGGTGTAAAACTGGCCCATTATAACGGTCATGACTGGACGCCGACCGACAAAGCTGTGGAAGCCGGCAAACTGGCCAATATTCCTGTGATGATCGATTTTGGCGGAAGTACACCTGTACTTTCCATCGAAGAATTATTTATGCAACATCTTCGTCCGGGTGATATTTTTACACATTGTTTCGGACAACTGGCCAGCCGCGAGCCGATTCTGGATGTAAAAACCGGAAAGATTAAGCCATTTGTTTACGACGCCCGTAAAAAAGGAATTTTATTTGATGTGGGTTATGGAGGAATCAGCTTTGCATTTTCTCAGGCAATCCCTGCTGTTAAAAGTGGATTTTATCCAAACACGATCAGCACCGATATACATACGGGAAGCATGAATGCGGCGATGAAAGATATGCTGAATGTCATGTCAAAATTCCTGGCCATGGGCATGGACCTGCAAAGTGTTATCAAGGCAAGTACCTGGGCTCCGGCACAGGCAATCCACAGAGAAAAACTTGGAAGTTTAACCGTTGGCGGACTTGCTGATGTAGCGGTTTTACGGGTATTGAAAGGAAATTTCAGCATGAATGATACCGGTGTTTTTGGCTTTTTTGATTATACCGGAACAAAAATCACAGGCAAGGAAAAGCTGGAATGTGAACTGACCATCCGTGCCGGAAAGATTGTTTATGACCTGAATGGAATCACAACTCCGATGGTTGTCGCTTCAAAAAAATAATATAATCTAGTAAAATTCGGGATAACCGGTCTTTTCTCTTTTGGGTTATAATCTGATACAATTCGTGCCAGAATATAATCCAAATTTTATCTTGCCGGCCCTTCAAAATTTGCAATCCAATTGAAATGAAAATTAAATCCATTGTTGCCGCAGCATTATTTTTAAGTTTTAATTTTTATAATTCTCTTCACGCGCAAACCATTTCCAGGGAAGAATTAACCTTTCTGACTTCTGAATGGAAAGGCGAACGTTTTCCGGACGGAAGGCCAAAAGTGTCGGACGACATGATTCGCAGGGCAAAAGAAATTGCCATAGAGGAAGCCTGGGTTGTTCTCCAAAATGAAGGTTATAATTCCCAGTTTGATGCTAACTGGAAAATGATCCATCAGGATGTTACCATTGCCGGTCGCGCGCTTACCGCGCAATTCATGCCTTCCCGCCCGGATATTGAAAAAAATATAAAAGAACGAGGTGCAAAAAATGGCCGTATTGGCAATACCAATTCATGGCCAATCGATCAGCTTTCAAAAGGTGACGTATATGTTGCTGATGGTTTTGGCAAAATCGCTCAGGGCACATTGATCGGGGATAACCTTGGAAATTCAATTTTCGCCAAATCGGGAAACGGCGTTGTTTTTGATGCCTCTGCCAGAGATCTGGAAGGTTTATCAAAAATTGAAGGTTTTAACGCTTTCGTCCGCGATTGGGACCCGTCTTATTTGAAAGATGTGGTTTTGATGGGACTTAATACGCCGATACGCATTGGGAGAGCCATTGTCTTACCAGGTGATCTTGTTCTTGCCAAAAGAGAAGGTATCATCTTCATCCCTGCCCATTTGGTCGAAAAAGTCGTTTTGACCGCTGAATTTATTGCTATCCGCGACAAATTCGGAATTCAGATGCTGAAAGAAGGAAAGTATACGCCAGGGCAAATTGATAGCCAATGGTCAGACAAACTGAAAGAGGATTTCATGAAATGGCTGGACAAAAATCCTAAGGAAATTCCTATGAAGCGTTCAGACCTGGACGAATACATGAAGAAAAGAACCTGGTAATTACACTTCCTGAAAAGTAAGAAAAATGTATTCCCTGCTTTTCTCCACAAATGCACCTATTCCTGAATTGCATAATTAAAATAAGTTTATGAATATTTACAAGCTCCTATCTGGTATTGCTGTCTTATGTCTGGTCGTAGCAATTTATCTCACAGTAACTGGAAACCTGTCGCAGGCAGGTCCTTTTTTTATCGGCTTTTTCATAGCACTCGCCATTAGTTTCCGGGGATCGGAAACGTTAAAAGGATTTACTTATACTACAATCATTTTCGCTGCTGTTACAACGGCATTGTATTATCCACAATATTTTCAGCAATATGATGGTTTCAAATTTGCTGTTTTAATTACACCATTAATCCAGATCATCATGTTCGGCATGGGAACTTCGATGAGTTTTGAGGATTTTGTCGGTGTTGTAAAAATGCCGCGAGGGGTTTTTATCGGGGTAACTAGTCACTTTTTGATCATGCCGCTTTTGGGTTTTACCCTTGCAAGCGTCAGTGGTTTTCCTGCTGAAATTGCAGCTGGTATTATCCTGATTGGTTGTTCGCCAAATGGTATGGCGTCCAACGTAATTTCATATCTGGCAAAAGCAAATCTCGCATTATCAATCACAATTACCGCTATTTCAACCATGCTGGCACCGCTGATGACACCGATGCTGATGAAGTTATATGCCGGTGCATTTGTTGAAATTGATATGCTGCGTATGATGTGGGATATCGTTAAAATGGTTATTCTTCCGATCGGCGCAGGTTTGATTTTCAATAAATTATTCAGTGGGAAAGCTAAATGGCTGGATGATGCCATGCCGCTGGTATCTATGTCTGGAATTGCATTTATTATTGTAATCATCACGGCAGCAGGAAGAGATAGTCTTTTGACAATCGGACCAGCTTTGATAGGCTTAGTGTTGATACACAATCTTTTAGGATATACACTCGGTTATTTTTCAGGAAAGCTATTCAAAATGAGCGAGCGCGATTGCCGCACCATTGCCATTGAAGTAGGCATGCAAAATGGTGGTCTGGCATCAGGTATCGCAAAAGAAATGGGAAAAATGGCAACTGTGGGTTTGGCACCGGCCGTCTTCGGGCCTTTGATGAATATTACCGGATCTATCCTCGCTTCATATTGGCATAGAAAACCGACGGGTGATGAGGAAACTTATGTGGAAACCGGGAGAGCCCATTGATTAATATGACGCCCTTTTTAGCCCTGAAAGGGCGTCATAATTTAGGATAGGGCAACGCCCTATTGGAATGGCGGAATGGCGGAATGGGCGATTGGCGGAATGATCGAATGGATTTGAGGTCGGAATTCGCGATTTTGAATTGTGAATTTGGAATTCGAAATACGCAATTGTAGAATGCCCACATCCCGCATCAATCGGGCGGTGCCCGATTCTAAGATATAACGCCCTTTCAGGGCTCATTCAATTAATCTTCTTTCAGGATCAATTGCATAAAAACCAAATCTAGCCATTGATCAAATTTATAACCTACCTCTCTCAAATACCCTTTTTCAACAAATCCATATTTTTCGTGAAATTTGATACTGCCACGATTTGTTGCATCAATCCCTGCAATCATCGTATGCAAACCTGATTCTTTTGCGCGCTGTATCAAACTTCCCAATAACCTGCCTCCTACCCCGATTCCACGTGATTTGTCATTCAAATAAATAGAGTGTTCAACGCTGAATTTGTAACCAATTTTTGGACGGAAAATATTATAAGACCCATAACCGATCACCTCCTTTTCAAATTCCGCTACGATCACCGGCATACCATCTTCTATCATTTTATTAAACCATGCAGTCTGTTCTTCCAAGGTTCTGATCTCATAATCATAAATGGCAGTGGTTTCTAAAATAGCTTGATTAACAATTTCCAATATAGCCGGCAAGTCCTTCGGAGCAGCATTTCTGATAATAAGATCCATTAAAAGCAGATTCTTTTTGAGGTGTTAATATGACAAATTCAAAGTTACTTCATAATTACCAAAACTTCCACAGTTTCACAATCTTCAAAAAACAGGTTTAAATATTATTTTTTTGAAACTCCGATTTTTCCAATAGCTTTACGGAAACTTTGGGGGTGTCCCGTATGCGGACTGAGATAATACCCTTTGAACCTGATGCAGTTAGTACTGCCGATAGGGAAAAGTAAGAGATACTGCTATTGTATCTTAATGAATCTTTCGCAAGGTCCATTCCTGAAGTTTTTCTCATAAAACATTATTCAGAATGGAAATCAGCATTAATCAACAACGTACAGAAATTCCCGAACACTTTTCGGTTGAAGAGCTTTTGTCCTTTTTGTTCGCAGATTCCAGAAAAGGAATTGCCATCGCGATCAACCAGGCCATCATACCAAAAAGGGAATGGCCAGTCCATGTCCTCAATCCCGAAGATAAAATCACCCTGATCAAAGCTACTCAGGGCGGATAAAGAATCCCCCGGACTATCCCTTTCCAGAATATTTCTATAATCCATACAGCTAACAGCCAACCGCTAATAGCCAAAAGCCACTACCCATGAAAATTGAAAAAACACCAAATACAGAAGTAATTACCCGTACTCCTTTTCCAAAATCGACAAAGATTTATGTCAAAGGGCAGCTGCATGATATCTCCGTAGCCATGCGCGAAATTGCGCTGACTGATACCAAAGTGCATGGAAAAGCGGGTTTGACTGAAAAAAATCCGTCGGTTACCGTGTATGATACCAGCGGTCCATTCACTGATCCCAATATTGAAATTGATGTAAAAAAAGGACTGGAACCGCTGCGAACTTCCTGGATTATGAACCGTGGTGATGTAGAACTACTGGATTCTATTACTTCTGAATATGGCATAAAAAGAAAAAATGACAGCAGTCTGGATTCGTTAAGATTCGCCCATATCAGCAAACCGCTCCGTGCAAAGGCCGGACAAAATGTCTCTCAATTGCATTATGCAAAAAAAGGCATTATCACGGCTGAAATGGAATATATCGCCATTCGTGAAAACCAGCGGATTGAGGAACAGATCAAAGAAATAAACGGCAAAACCAATACACTTTGTCATCAACACGCCGGACATAGTTTTGGAGCAAACACGCCTAAAAATTTCATCACACCGGAATTTGTGCGCTCAGAAGTTGCAGCCGGAAGAGCGGTAATTCCAGTTAATATCAACCATCCGGAAAGTGAACCGATGATCATTGGCCGGAATTTCCTCGTCAAAATCAACGCCAATATTGGCAATTCCGCTGTTTCGTCAAGTATTGAGGAAGAAGTGGAAAAGGCCGTTTGGGCTTGTCGCTGGGGTGCTGATACGATTATGGATCTTTCAACCGGAAAGAATATTCATGAAACACGTGAGTGGATTATCCGTAATTCTCCCGTCCCGATTGGTACCGTTCCAATTTATCAGGCATTGGAAAAGGTAAATGGAAAAGCCGAAGATCTGACCTGGGAATTGTTCAGAGATACGCTGATTGAACAGGCTGAACAAGGCGTGGATTATTTTACAATCCACGCAGGTGTTTTATTGAGATATATTCCATTAACGGCCAAACGCCTCACCGGAATTGTTTCCCGCGGCGGATCGATTATGGCAAAATGGTGTCTGGCCCATCACAAGGAAAATTTCCTTTACACGCATTTTGAAGAAATCTGCGAGATCATGAAAGCCTATGATGTAGCATTTTCGTTGGGCGACGGATTACGTCCGGGATGTATTTCAGATGCCAATGACGCAGCGCAATTTTCAGAACTGGAAACGTTGGGTGAACTGACAAAAATTGCCTGGAAACATGATGTGCAAACTATCATCGAAGGTCCCGGTCACGTGCCGATGCATTTGATTAAGGAGAATATGGAAAAACAACTGGAGCATTGTCAGGAAGCTCCTTTTTATACGTTGGGCCCGTTGACCACAGATATCGCTCCCGGATATGACCATATTACCTCAGCCATCGGCGCGGCCATGATCGGCTGGTTTGGAACGGCGATGCTTTGTTATGTTACACCCAAAGAGCATTTGGGGTTGCCAAACAAAAAGGATGTAAAAGACGGTGTGATTACTTATAAAATCGCCGCCCACGCTGCCGATCTGGCAAAAGGACATCCGGGCGCACAATACCGTGATAACGCTTTAAGCAAAGCGCGCTTTGAATTTCGCTGGGAAGATCAGTTTAATCTTTCGCTCGATCCGGATACGGCAAAAGAATTTCACGATGAAACTTTACCAGCCGAAGGTGCAAAAATCGCTCACTTCTGTTCCATGTGCGGACCAAACTTCTGCTCTATGAAAATTACCCAGGATGTTCGTGATTATGCCGAAGAAAATGGCTTGATGGAGGAGGTTGTACTGGAAGAAGGTATGCAGGAAAAAGCAAGAGAATTTGCAAACAAGGGCAGTGAAATCTATTTATAATGAAACTATTAGCCATATCCAATCCTAAATTTTTCCCTGACGAGGCTGAAATAATAAACAGTCTTTTCAGGGAAGGATTGGTGTGTTTACATATCAGAAAACCGGAAAGCGAAGAAGACGATTTTAGAAATTTGCTAAGTAACATCAAACCTGAATTTCGTGATAGAATTTCAATTCACCAGTATCATAAACTGGCAGGGGAATTCGGAATTAAAAGACTTCATTTTCCTGAAAAAGAAAGGAAACTAGCTTCGCAGGAAAGTCTGGAAAAACTACTGTCAGATGATTTTCTACTGAGCACTTCGATCCATGATTTATCTGAAATAAGTAATCTGTCGGAGCATTTCAGTTATACATTTTTCGGGCCGGTATTTAACAGTATTTCAAAATCAGGTTATCAGGGTGTTTTGAGTCATGATTTTTTTATTGAGCCGGATATTAAGAAAATACCAATGATTGGATTGGGCGGAGTTAATATACAAAATCTTCAACAAATAGGAAAGATGAATTTCGACGGTGCCGCTGTTTTAGGAACGTTATGGGAGAAGCCGGAAAATGCAATTTCCAATTTTAGGAAATTACGGGAGATGGTGAATTTCATCAACATGAAATGTAAAAATTACCACGAATAATTATTTACCATATAAACAAACACACCGGCATCACACGAACATCACGCCACCACCGGGCGATGCCCGGTGCTAAAATATGTAAGCCCGTTGGGCTTTGGGGCACCCCCAACATTTGGACAATCATAACCTAATTATTGTCTAAATGTTCGTTCGTTCCATGACCCTAACGGGGTCACATATCTTAGCCCGGGGTTTATACCCTGGGGTTTTAGGGTGTATGAGATAGGTACATGAAGCAAAAAACAATCACGGCGTAAATGTTCGTCACGTCCATGACCCTAACGGGGTCACATATCTTAGCCCAGGGTTTATACCCCGGGGTTTTGGGATGGATGAGGTAGGTACATGAAGCAAAAAACAATCACGGCCTAAATGTTCGTCACGTCCACGACCCTAACGGGGTCACATATCTTAGCCCGGGGTTTATACCCTGGTGTTTTAGGGTATATGAGATAGGTACATGAAGCAAAAGAGAAATAAAATGATCGATAAACTACAATTCATATCAAACCAAACAAAAGACCTGACACACCTCGACAGTATCCAAATCGCGCTCGACGCAGGTTGCGGTTGGATACAGCTTCGAGTAAAAAACCAATCTTTTGAAGATGTGTTAAAACTGGCAGAAAAAGTCAAAACCGTTTGTGATAATTACCAGGCAAAACTCATCATCAATGACTTCCCGTTTATTGCCAGAGAAGTTGGTGCCTATGGTTTGCATCTTGGTTTAAATGATATGCCGATTTCCTCAGCCAGAAAAATTTTAGGCAACGAAACGGTCATCGGAGGAACAGCCAATACGCTCGAAAATATTTTGGATAGAATAAAAGAAGGCTCAGATTACGTTGGCCTGGGCCCTTTCCGGTTTACATCAACCAAACAAAATCTGAGTCCAATTTTAGGCTTGGAAGGCTATCTGAACATAGCAGAGTCGCTTAAAAAACTGAAACATACAATTCCACTTATTGCAATCGGCGGTATTGGACAGGAAGATATTTCACAAATTCTGGAAACAGGTATGTATGGCGTTGCTGTTTCAGGCTCTATTATCAACGCAGAAAATCCCAAAAATCTGGTTTACAAAATCAATAAAGTATTATGTTAAAAATAGCTGACAAAGAATTCTGTTCCCGCCTGTTTACCGGTACCGGAAAATTCAGTTCGTCAAAATTAATGGAAGAAGCTTTGGTGGCATCCGGCTCCGAACTTGTTACAGTTGCGTTGCGAAGGGTCAATATGGACAGTCAGGATGATGATATCCTTTTGCATCTGAACCATCCGAAAATAAACCTGCTGCCAAACACTTCCGGTGTAAGAACGGCAAAAGAAGCGGTTTTTGCCGCGCAATTGGCAAGAGAAGCTTTGGAAACAAACTGGCTCAAACTGGAAATTCATCCGGACCCTAAATACCTGATGCCCGACCCGATTGAAACCTTACTGGCAACAGAAGAACTGGCAAAACTTGGCTTTATCATCCTGCCCTATATCCACGCCGATCCTGTTTTATGCAAACGCCTGGAAAATGCGGGAGCTTCCGCAGTGATGCCGCTAGGCTCGCCAATCGGGAGTAATAAAGGTTTAAAGACCATTGATTTTCTGGAAATTATTATTGAACAAAGCAACGTTCCCGTGATTGTGGATGCCGGAATTGGCTCACCTTCTGATGCCGCAAAGGCCATGGAAATCGGTGCTGATGCCGTTCTTGTTAATACTGCGATTGCCGTTGCCGGAAATCCTGTACAAATGGCAATTGCTTTTAAGATGGCAGTCGAAGCCGGAAGAATGGCTTACCACGCAAGGTTAGCAAAACAAGGAAACTTTGCCATCGCAAGCAGTCCGTTAACCGCTTTTTTAGATGAATAGTTTTAAAGATTTATTTGAAACATACAGCTGGGAGGATGTTAAGGAAAGCATTTATTCCAAAACCAAAAATGACGTGGAGAATGCTATACATAATTCCAAAAGGACGCTGGAAGATTTTAAAGCCCTTATTTCTCCTGCCGCCGCAGCTTACCTGGAACCTATGGCGCAGCTAAGCCAAAGGTTAACTCAAAAACGTTTTGGAAAAACAATTCAATTATATATTCCATTGTATCTTTCCAATGAATGCACCAATATCTGCACCTATTGTGGGTTTAGTCTGGATAATAAAGTGCGCCGAAAAACGCTGACCGAAGAGGAAATCTTACGGGAAGTAAAAGTGATCAAAAGCCTTGGATATGATCATGTACTTTTGGTTACAGGCGAAGCTAATCAAACCGTTCACACAGAATATTTCAAAAAAGTTTTGAAATTAATTCACCCGTATTTTGCGCAGGTTTCGATGGAGGTGCAACCTTTGGATACTGAGGAATATGTTGAGCTCATTCCGCTGGGATTAACTTCGGTCCTTATTTATCAGGAAACTTACCACAAAGAAGATTACAAAAAGCATCATCCCAAAGGAAAAAAATCTAACTTTAATTACCGTTTGGAAACTCCGGACAGATTAGGTCGGGCAGGAATTCATAAAATGGGTTTAGGCGTTTTAATTGGACTTGAAGATTGGCGAACGGACAGTTTTTTCACAGCATTACACCTGAATTATCTGGAAAAAACATATTGGCAAACACGTTATAGTCTGTCATTTCCGAGACTTCGCCCGTTTTCCGGCGGCCTTGAACCAAAAGTAGAAATGAATGACCGCGAACTGGTGCAACTCATTTGTGCCTATCGTTTGTTTAATGAAGAAGTTGAAATTTCTTTGTCGACGCGCGAATCTGAAAAATTCAGAGATCATTGCGTGCGGCTTGGGATAACTTCCATCAGCGCAGGTTCCAAAACAAATCCGGGAGGATATGCTGTCGAACCTGAATCTTTGGAACAGTTTGAGATTTCAGACGAACGAAGTCCGGAAGTCATTGCGGAGATGATCAGATCAAAGGGATATGAGCCTGTCTGGAAAGATTGGGATCAAGTTTTGTCATAGGTGACACAGAGATTTGTAGGTTTCACAGAGGGCCACAGAGCTAAAAGGAGCTACACAGAGAAATTCTTAAAAGAATACTCTGTGCCTCTCTTTATTTCTCTGCGTAGCTCTGTGTAATAAAACACATATGGAAATACCAGAAAGAAAAAGATATAGCCGCCAGATTATTTTACCTGAAATGGGTATGGCCGGGCAGGAAAAACTGAAAGCTGCGAAAGTGCTTGTCATCGGCGCGGGCGGTTTGGGATGTCCTGTTTTGCAATATCTGGTTGCGGCAGGAGTTGGAACAATTGGCGTGGTTGATGATGATACGGTTGATGTTACAAACCTGCATCGGCAGATTTTGTATTCGCCGGATGATATCGGCAAAGGGAAAGCAGAAACAGCTGTCAGGAAATTAGCTGTGATGAATCCTTATGTAATTCTGAAAGCTATTCCAGTCCGTTTGGACGAATCGAATGCGGCTGAAATAATTTCAAATTACGATCTGGTTATCGACGGATCCGATAATTTCCCTACCCGTTATCTTGCCAATGATATTTGTGTCGAGCTAAATAAACCGCTGGTTTTTGGCTCCATTTTAAGATTTGAAGGACAGGTTTCCGTTTTTAATTATAAAGGCGGACCAACCTACCGCTGTCTTTTTCCGGAAGCCGAAGAAGGTGATAATTGTGAAGTGGCCGGTGTAATCGGAATTTTGCCGGGTATTATCGGCACCTACATGGCCAATGAAACGATCAAAATAATCTGTGAAATTGGTGAGATTTTATCAGGAAAGTTATTGGTTTTGAATGCGCTTGGTAACACGAATAACATTTTCAGTTTCAGCAGATCTTCTGCATTTCCAGTTAAAGAACTTACTATAAATGAGATACCGGCCACACAACCGGTTACTAACAAAATCGAAGAAATGTTTTTTGAAGAGCTGGAAGTAAAGCTCGAATCCGGAGCCGAAGATTTATATTTGATCGATGTAAGGGAAAATTATGAATTTGAAGAAGACTTCATCGGTGGAAAAAATATCCCGCTTTCTGAAATACCAGAAAACGTCAGCTTATTTCCTGCCGATAAAACAATAGTCTTTTATTGTACAACCGGAAAACGCAGCCGGATGGCTGCAACATTACTGGCAAAAAGCGGTTTTGATGGACAAAGTTTTTGGGTTAAAAAAGCATAGCAAAATGTAGATTCCATGCAGATTCTCCCATCTCCTCCGTTGGCGCATATTGTAAAACATTTTCTGATCATTGAAAATGAACAGATTTCCAATGTCGGTCTGAGGTTGTTTTCAGATGGGAATACTGGCATGGTTTTCAATTTTGGAACTCCGCTTTTGCACCTGAAAAACGGAGGTAGCATTTCAGAATTTCTCCCGACGACCTTTGTTTACGGCCAGTTGGATACTTATCAAAATATCGTTTCCACGGGTAATATAAAGTTACTAATCGTAGTTTTTCACCCGTTTGGAATATCCACTTTACTTAAAATTCCTGCGGTTGAGCTGAAAAACATGATTCTTGATCTTGAAACATTTTACACTTCCGAAACCCAAAATCTCGCTGAGCAAATTTTCAACCTTTCAAATATTTTTTTCAAAATCCAATTGGTTGAAAATTTCCTGATCACTAAACTTTCAGAAAACGATCGTAATAATCAGCTACCATTTCAAGCTATAAGTTTAATCCATCAGTACCACGGAAATCTTTCGGTCATGCAGCTTACCGATACTTTGCAAGTCAGCGAGAGAAAATTACAACGGACTTTTGAAGAACATGTCGGACTTACCCCGAAACGATATTCCGGCATGATCCGGGTGCAGTATTTTTTGAAATTACTACGTAAGAATTCAGAAATTCCAAAAACAGGGCTGGTGTACGACGCAGGTTTTTTCGACCAGGCGCATTTAATTCGTGAGATGAGAAATATTTCCGGTATCACACCAGGTCAGTATTTAGATCAACCGAATTTATTGGCTGCAAATTTCTTACAAATCCCCTGAAAATATTGCTGCTGTCGGGTTTGTACAATCATGTCGTTTCACCACTTTCTATTTTTGATTCGTTAAACTAAAAACGATATCAGTATGGAAAATCTTAAAGTTGCGACTGCACAATTTGAAAACCGGAGCGGCGACAAAGCCTATAATCTTGAAATGATCAACCAGCTCTCGCAGCAGGCAGCGGCAAAGGGAGCAAAGGTTATCGCCTTTCACGAATGTTCAGTCACCGGATATACCTTCGCCCGGAATTTATCAAAACAAGCATTGCTTGAAATCTCCGAATTCATTCCCGACGGTCCCAGTATCCGGAAACTGACCGAAATTTCAAAGTCAAATAACATCACCATTTTAGCCGGACTTTTTGAAAAAGATGCGGATGATAAAATGTACAAGGCATATGTCTGTGTGAACGAAAATGGCCTGGTTGCCAAATTCCGTAAACTTCATCCGTTCATCAATCCACATCTTACACCAGGAAATGAATACGTCGTTTTTGATCTGTTTGGCTGGAAATCCGGTATTCTGATCTGTTATGATAACAATATTATCGAAAACGTCAGAGCGACAAAATTGCTCGGTGCAGATATTATTTTTATGCCGCACGTAACTATGTGTACACCTTCAACCCGCCCGGGTGCAGGTTTTGTTGATCCGGTTTTATGGGAAAACAGAGAAGCTGATCCCACTTCACTTCGCCAGGAATTTGATGGTGCCAAAGGCCGCAGCTGGCTGATGAAATGGTTACCGGCGCGTGCTTATGACAACGCGATTTACGCAGTTTTTTCAAATCCGATCGGTATGGATGATGATCAGTTAAAAAATGGCTGCTCCATGATTCTTGATCCTTATGGCGACATCATTGCCGAATGTCGGGAACTTGATAATGATATAGCCATTGCAACTTTAACGCCGGAAAAATTAGAGCGCGCAGGTGGCAGCAGGTATTTAAAAGCACGTCGACCGAACTTATACCGGGACATTATTGGAAAAGAGCATATTTCGGAGCAAAAGGTAGTCTGGTTATAAAATATTGTTAATTCGTTGAATAGACTCAATGAATTTAGCTAAATTTGTTGAGTCCATTCAACGAATTTAGCTAAATGGTATTTGACAGATATATTCTTCCAATAATTGAAAAACAATTATCGTCTAATAAGGCGATCGTTTTAACAGGTGCGCGACGTGTTGGAAAAACTTTTTTACTAAATAAAATCAAAGCGGATTTCAAGGGAAAGTCGCTGTATATGAATGGAGAGGATCTTGATGTAAAGGATTTACTAACGGATCGTCGTATAACTTCCTATCAACGTTGGGTAACAGGTATCGATTTATTAATAATTGACGAAGCACAAGCGGTGCCTGAAATAGGTAAATCGCTCAAACTTCTGATTGATTCATTTCCATCACTAACCATTTTAGCCAGCGGCTCATCTGCTTTTGAGCTTTCAAACCAAACCGGCGAACCACTTGTAGGGAGACAAATAAGTTTTCAGCTTTTCCCACTGGCTCAAATGGAATTGTCAAAAACAGAAAATTTTCTTGAAACAAAACAGCAGCTGGAAAACAGACTTATTTTTGGATGTTACCCCGACGTTCTGCAAATGAAATCTAGGGATGAGCAAATTGAATACCTCAAAGAATTGGTAAACGGCTACTTGCTAAAAGACATCCTGATGTATGAACAAGTGCGGTATTCACACAAAATGCTGCAACTTCTGCAATTGGTTGCCTATCAGGTTGGACAGGAAGTATCCTTCGAAGAATTAGCCAAATCACTCCAAATTGACAGAAATACTGTGGAGCGATATCTCGATCTGTTTTCGAAAGTATTCATTATTTTTCGCGTCGGAGGTTTCAGTAAAAATTTAAGAAAAGAAGTTAGTAAATCATCTAAGTGGTATTTTTTCGACAATGGAATTCGTAATGCATTGATTAATAATTTTTTACCTGTGATTCAACGAAAGGATATTGGTGGTCTCTGGGAAAATTATCTTGTTTCCGAACGTATGAAATACAATGCTTACGATAATAAATCTCCTTTCACTTATTTCTGGCGAACCTATGATCAGCAGGAACTGGATTGGCTGGAACTCAGGGATGAACAAATTTCTGCTTATGAATTTAAATGGAAAGACAGTAAGATTAAGTTTCCCAAGGCTTTCATCGAAGCGTACCCTGAGGCCCGGACCAACTGGATAACACGCGACAACTATATCGATTTTGTCACAGGAATAGTCTAACGTCTATCAAAATTATGAAAATCAGCAACTTTCTCAGATCTATATTATCCACTGGCTTACTGATTTTCGCAATACTTCCGGTTGTTGCACAGGAGGCAAAACCTGTCTCCATCGAAATCGATTTAAATAAAGAAAAGGGCCCAATAAAACCGATCTGGTCTTGGTTTGGCTACGACGAGCCAAATTATACTTACATGAAAGACGGGAAAAAACTGCTTACTGAAATATCACAGTTGAGTAAGGTTCCGGTTTATGTCCGCGCGCACAGTATGCTGGTCACTGGCGATGGTGTTGCCGCTTTGAAATGGGGTTCAACAAACGCTTACACGGAAGATAAAGACGGGAAACCGGTTTATAACTGGACGATTGTTGATAAAATATTTGATACTTACATTGAACGTGGCATGAAACCTATTGCGCAAATCGGTTTCATGCCCGAAGCTTTATCTTCTCATCCTCAGCCCTATCGCCATTTCTGGAAACCTGGCGATAACTATAATGACATTTATACAGGCTGGGCATATCCGCCGAAAGATTACGCCAAATTCGCAGAACTCGTTTACCAATGGGTTAAACATTCAGTTGAAAAATATGGTAAAAAAGAAGTTGAAAGCTGGTATTGGGAATTATGGAATGAGCCAAATATCAGCTACTGGAAGGGAACGACGGAAGAGTATATCAAAATGTATGATTATTCCGCAGATGCAGTAAAACGCGCCCTTCCCACAGCAAAAGTTGGCGGCCCGGAAGTAACCGGACCTAACTGGGATGTTTCTGCCAAATTTTTCAGAGCCTTTCTGGATCATGTTACCAAAGGAAAAAATTATGTCACAGGCAAAATCGGATCGCCTATTGACGTTTTAACTTTCCACGCCAAAGGAGCGCCAAAACTGGTTGATGGTATGGTACGGATGGATATGGGAACGCAACTGCGTGATATGGACAAAGGTTTTGAAATTGTAGCTTCGTATCCAACCCTAAAAAATTTGCCGATCATTATAGGAGAATCTGATCCGGAAGGCTGCGCGGCCTGTTCGGAAGATTTAAGTCCACAGAATGCATACCGGAACGGGACGATGTATTCAAGTTATACAGCGGCGTCCTTTGCAAGAAAATCGGATCTGGCCGAGGCCAGAGGCGTCAATCTAATGGGGGCTGTAACGTGGGCGTTTGAATTTGAAGATCAGGCCTGGTTTCGCGGATTCCGTGATCTGGCCACCAACGGCGTCGACAAACCGGTTTTAAATGTTTTCAGAATGTTTGGTATGATGCAGGGAAAACGTGTGGAAGTCAAACAAAATCTGGCATATGATTTCCTTAAAGTACGCGATGGGAGTGTTCGCGGCGAACCAGACATTAATGCCTTTGCTTCCAAAGATCAAAAAGAAGCCGCTGTGATGGTCTGGAATTACCATGATGATAATAAACCAGCTCCCGATTCTCCTGTCGATATTCATTTAAAAGGAATAACTGCCCAAAGAGTTCTGGTTCAGCATTATCGTATTGATCAGCAATACAGTAATTCTTACGAAGTATGGAAGAAAATGGGATCTCCAAAAAATCCAACCGATGAACAGATATCAACGCTTGAAAAAGCCGGACAATTACAGCTTCTGACTTCTCCTGAGTGGGTTAATGTAAAAAACGGGGAATTGGATATGAAATTCCCATTGCCGCGTCAAGCCGTTTCATTCATAAAAATCAGCTGGTAAAATTTCTTTTCATCAAATTCGGAAAATTAATTTCAGATTAATTTTACTCTATCAATTTGGTAGATTTAATAGTTTTAGTAGTTTTGCATACTGTCACACAAATTGCTGAATTATTAAATCCCATCACCATGCTGGAAAAAGTTCTTTCTCTTAAACTTCCTACAAGACCTGTCTGGTATATTTTACCAATCAGTATATTTGTTCTGTTTGTTGGTTTCTTGTTTTTGAACGGAACAATATCCATTACTCAGGAAGGGATCGGAACATTTGTAGCCAGTGATTTCGCACTATATCTGTTAGTAGGACTTGCAGCTCAATTGGTTGACGGAGCACTTGGAATGGCATATGGTGTGACCTCAACATCGTTTTTGTTGAGTCTTGGCGTAACGCCGGCCGTGAGTAGCGCAAGTGTACACGTAGCAGAAATGTTTACAACAGGTGCCTCTGCAATCTCGCATTTCAGATTTAAAAATATTAACAAGAAACTTTTCAAATCACTTCTCATACCCGGTGTTCTGGGAGCAGTTACGGGCGCATATTTATTGTCAGACATTATCGACGGAGCGGTAATTAAACCTTACATCGCCTTTTACATGCTGATTTTGGGTGTGATCATTATCCGAAAAGCCATTCAAAAAAACCTGGTCAAAAATAAAACAAAACGCATCGGTATTCTGGCAGCAACCGGAGGATTCATGGATTCTGTGGGCGGTGGTGGCTGGGGACCTATTGTTACTTCAACCCTGCTTGGCCAGGGGCGCGATCCCCGTTATACGATCGGCTCTGTAAATGCGGCTGAGTTTGTTATCAGTTTTGCAAGCGGCATTACCTTTCTGATTTTTAATGGCATCAACAGCTGGCAGGTAGTACTCGGGCTTATCATCGGCGGGGTGATTGCAGCGCCTTTTGGTGCACTTCTGGTTGGAAAGATAAAACGCAAACCACTGATGTTAATGGTTGGAACGCTGGTTATTGGTTTAAGTTTAAGAACCATTATCCTGAGCATTATCTGATTTCAAGTTATCAGAAAATACAGAATTCCGGATATACTTTCCATTGCCCTTTGATATGACTGAATCAAAATTCCTTAGCTTTGCAGAAACTCGTTTTCAGCCTTATGCTTAGTGATTTTGGTTATATACTTCTCTTTATAATTGCCGCAGTTTCCCTTATCGGACTCATGCTGACGATCGCACGTTTTCTAAGACCTGATCGTCCTAATGAAGAAAAACTTACAACATATGAATCCGGTGAAGATCCATTAGGAAATGCCAATGTCCAGTTCAACGTCCGTTTTTATGTCATTGCGCTGATCTTCGTTCTTTTTGAGATAGAATTATTATTCCTTTTTCCCTGGGCGGTTGTCTTTGGTAATGAGGATCTTATCGCACAAACCAATGGGCAATGGGGCTGGTTTGCGATGGCAGAAATGACCGTTTTTGTATTGATTTTAATTTTGGGACTAGCTTATGCCTGGGTAAAAGGATATCTGGACTGGGTTCGTCCGGAACCGAAAATCCCGGAAATTAAATCACCAGTTCCCGTTGATTTATATAAGCAAATCAATGAAAAATATAAGAGAGCTTGACCGTATATTAATTTTATAAAGCGTGTAAACAAAACAGGAAGCCCGATCAGGACTTCCTGTTTTGTTTAAAACTGTGCAATGACTTTTACTTGAAATTATGGTGCATCTTCCCCCACATTTTACCCATGTTTTTTGGAAAAAAGACAAGTCCGATCTGTGCATAAAGCTGATTGGCTTTAAAAGATGGTAAATCCGTAACTGTCACATCATCCCCTCTCCATCTTCCCATACGCGCAACCGGCAAATGATAAGTCAGCTTGCTGCTGATGTAGACTTTGTCATAAACCTTTGGAAAAAGATTCATTTTGTAATCAACACCAATCCCCGCATGCAAATTAAAACTGCCATTATGTATTTTGGCAGCCCTGTAACCATTCGGATTAGAAACCACTTGCGCAAAACTTGCAGTCTGGTCATTTTTAACCTTTACCTGATATAACATCAAATCCCATCCAATTGGTATCAAAACATTCCAGTGTGTGGAATTTACAAATTTCGGACTTGCATCCACCCCGATACCAATTCCCCGGAATATACCTTTACTTTGATTTTCATCATTACTGTACTTAGTGGAATTCATTAAGATCAAGCGACTTTCAGCGAAGAATTTTTCAGTCTCAATTCTCTTGGCAAGAACGATCGAGGCCATCAGATTTTCAAAAGGTTTTATGTTTAAATCCTTCATCTGGTTCCGAATTGCCTTAAAACTGCTGTTGGATAAAAGGCCGAATTCTCCATATACCGCCATGCCGCTCATGAATTTTTTGGGTGCTGTAACAGTAGTGTCGGAAACCTCCTGGGCATTTGAAATGTTAATAAAAAAAGCGGAAAACAGAATTGTTAAAAGTAGTTTGTTTTTCATTTTATATAAGTTGAAGTGTTTACAATCCGGTGCATACGAAAGCCTGTTTCTGGTCAATATTGACTACTTTTGCAATGCGACAGATTAGTTCTTTTTTGAACAAATATTGTACCAGTACGTTTACCAAAAAGTGAGAGAGATGAGTGAAAGAATAAAAACCGGCGACGGTGGAATTATATTGACCAACGCAGAGGATCTTATGAACTGGGCAAGGCTTTCATCGCTTTGGCCGATGGGGTTTGGGCTGGCTTGCTGTGCAATTGAAATGATGGCAGCGTATGCCTCGCATTATGATCTTGAACGATTTGGAATATTGCCGCGGCCTTCCCCGCGTCAGTCCGACGTTATGATTGTTGCCGGAACTGTAACTTTCAAAATGGCCGACCGTATCCGCCGTTTATATGAACAGATGCCCGAGCCGAGATATGTTATTTCTATGGGAAGCTGCTCAAACTGTGGCGGACCTTACTGGGAACATGGCTATCACGTCGTTAAAGGTGTAGATAAAATCATTCCGGTTGATATCTACGTTCCTGGCTGTCCGCCACGACCGGAAGCACTGATCGGCGGATTTATGAGATTGCAGGAAAAAATACGTGGAGAACATCCGCTTGCTCCGGAATTGTTTCTGGAGATGCAGGAAGGTGTTCCCGCATAAAAATTCCTTCATTCCAAACTGATATAGAAATGACTTTTGAAGAAATAAAAAATATTCTGGTTGCACAATTTGGTGAAATAATCAGTGCTGATGAGAAAGGCCTTCAACCTTTCATCATCCTCCCATCAAAAAATATTGCGGAAGTCTGCAGGTATCTGTTTGAAGATGAAAGATTCTATTTTGACTACCTAGCCTGTATAACTGCAATAGATAACGGACCTGGCCTGGCTACGATGGAATTGATATACAACCTCAACTCTATTCCTTATGGTCATGATCTGATGCTTAAAATTATTTTCCCAAGGAATACGGCGGATCAGCCTTTACCTTCTGTATCTACTGTAAGTCACATCTGGCGCACGGCAGACTGGCATGAGCGTGAAGCTTTTGATTTGTTGGGGATTCATTTTGAAAATCATCCTGATCTTCGCCGTATTTTACTTCCGGAAGACTGGGAAGGGCATCCATTACGCCGCGATTATGAGGCTCAGCAGAAATATCACGGAATAAATGTAAGGTCTGAAAATTGAATTATTTATAGTAAATTCATGACAATCAATATATTAACTTCCACCAGAACTTCTTCGACCTTTCACCGATTTGAAATTTAACTGACAAATTTGTTTGCTTCCCAAAGGCTCAGTATTTTTCGTTAATAATTACTGATCAACATGCGAACTAAATTACCTCTAATAATTCTCGTTATATTGCTGTGCACTTCTTATTCTGGATTTGCTGTTACGGATTCTCTGATTATCAAAGGAAGAATATTGAATCTGACCGGGCGATTATACCGGCAGGCTCCATCCATTACTTTCTCCCGAAACAATATTTTACAGCCACAATCCGAGCTTAGCAAACAAGCTCCGTTACAGGCTGACGGAAGTTTCCGGGTTTCACTGCCCATTTTATTTTCTAGCGAAGAAATTTATCTGGATTACAGCGGCAAGGCTTTTACGACCTTTCTGGGATCTCCGGGTGAAGTTGAAATAACATTCAACGGCGATTCCATTTCGAAGGCAAAGAAGCTTTTTTATTTTGCAGGCGTAAATGCGACTGCCAATAATTTGTATCCCCAATATCTGGCTTCTTTGAATAATGCGCTTACCGCAAACAGCGTTCTGGGTACCAGGTTTTATGATACCTTTTGGGATAAAAGTTTTTCCGAGGCAACCAAAGCTGCTTCGGCGCGAGCAGAACTTCGGGTATCGGCATTACTTCAAACTTCAAGTTCCATTCCGGACAAGTCGCTTACCCAATGGGTTCAATCCATCGCGGAAGACGAACGATATCAAAATCTTTATGAATATTTGTTGAGCAATCAGCTGGATGTACCAAAATCAGATAGCTGGCTTGTTGATTTAAAAAGGCTTGCGAAGGCACCTTTAACCGGTCAGCATGTATCGTTGGCCGGCCGGATTTCTTCTTATGCCGATTTAAAAAAACAAATGTGGGCGGATGGCGCTTCACCAAAGGTTAATTCACTTCAGGTAAGATTAATGGGCACCATGATAAAAAATAATACGCCCGGATTAACTGCTGATGAATCGGAGAAACTTGATGCGATCATTGATCGCGGAAAAGCTGAAAAAGTCGAGATGGACTTCCTGAATAATCTTTACAAAAGAAACACTGTTTTACTTGATCTGCTCTTTGCTTACGAAGCTGAAAGCCGATTAAATCATACGCAATTTGACAGTACCGGCTCCGACTTTTTAAATGCGCGTTATCTGCCGAAAAATTTCTATAAGCTTTCATACAAAAATCAGCTTAACCTCAATAAATACATTCAAACCCGTTTGATATCGCCCCAATTCCGCCAGTCGCTTGATGAAATTGTAAGGCTGGAAGTGAAGGATAGTGTCAATATCAATAAAATGATTTCTTTCACCGGCCTGAAAGCCACACCCACAGAAGTGCTGCCTGAAATCTGGCTCTCAGAATCTGACAGCCGTGGAAACGCCTGGTTTAACAGCATCACAGAGCAATACAAAGGAAAAACGCTCTATATTCTTAAATGGAATATTGAAGATCAAAAAAGCCGGGACGATCTGGAATTTGCCGCTTCCCTGCGCGCACAGCTGCCTACGGACGTAGAATTTATATATGTTCATTTACCAACAGATGAAAACCCGGTTTCTTATGATCTGGTTAAACAATACATCGTAAGACATCAGTTGAAAGGTATACATATGTTTATAAACAGCAATCAAATCATAGATTTACTGATCAGACTTAATCCGCTTGATTCTGCAACGTATGCCATCATCAAACCAAACGGTAAATTTGAAACAAAAAAAGCACCATCTCCGGGACAGACAGAGTTGGTGCTTAAAGCAATTCGCGAGGCACGAAATTAATAATTATTGTTTTACAGGAATTACACGTCAACAGCACAAAAATCAGCTTAAATCTGACTACATCTAACATTCGTACGTTTATATATTATCTAATGATTTGTTCATTACTATGTGCCCATGTTTAGATATTTGTTACTCTTCTTGTTTGTTTCAACCATAACTCTGGCGCAAAGAAATGACAGCCTGAGGACTAATGGAGGGGTAAACATGGATAGTGTGCGATATACGAATCTTAAAATCCGTATGTCTAAAACAAAATTTTCGCGGTCAATATATCGGTTGCTCTTTCGGGACGTATATAATCAGGGTAAAAAGGGAGAAATTAAGGCCATTGAAACCAATCCTTTTACGCCGTATGAAGGAATGGTGATCAGAAAAATCATCATTAAACAACTTGATGTTCTGGGAGAATCCGTTTACGATACAACCCGTGTCGGCAAACAAATTGATCGTTTTTTAAGCAAAACCTTTCACACCAATACCCGTGAACGCATCATCCGTAAATCCTTTTTGAGATTTTCGGAAGGTGACGAAATCCAAGCCAGTGTTTTAAGGGATAACGAGCGTTTGTTAAGAAAAAACGGGACAATTACGGATGCCCGGATTATTGTAGTTCCGAGGACCGACGTTACCTGGATGGCCGATATTGTTGTGATTATACAAGATTCCTGGTCACTCAATATTTCAGCGAGCCCGAGCAAGTTTGATAAATTCAGCCTTGGTCTTAATAACACCAACGTTAACGGAACCACGCATCAGCAACTTACCAAAATCAGGTATGACGCCAGCGATTCGATTCAGAAATTTCAGTTCCGGACCATTTACACAATTCCATATATCGGAAAAACTTTCATAACCGGCCAGGCAAATATAATCTTTGAACGAGACCAGGAAGTTCAGAATCTGGTTTTCTCACGCTCCTTTCTTACAACCGAAACGAAATACGCAGGCTCCCTGGAAGGTGGCCATGCCGTGTTCCGGCAATACAAAAGAGATCTTGACAGCCTGGACAAAGAAAGTCGTTATCAAACCGGATACTATTATTACGATGCCTGGCTGGGAAGATCTTTTAAATTTCCATTCAAAAATTCTTCGCTGAGTGAAAAATCCCGTCTGGTTTTTGCACTGCGGCATAACAAATATAAATACAACCAACGCCCGGAAGTCCGCGCTGATACCAATATTATTTATTGGGACCGGAGTGCAACTCTTGTGAGTTTTGGTTATTCTAACCGGAGTTATAAACGAGACGTTCTTATCTATGGTTTTGGTAGAACGGAAGATGTTCCGGTCGGGAATTTGTTGGCAGTTACGGGCGGGCAGGAAAATACTGAGTTTGGACAAAGAGGTTATGCCGGGATTCAGTACGCATCAGGACATTATCTTCCACATAATTCGGGTTATTTATATGGGCTGCTCAATGTTGGCTCCTATTTTAAAAACCACTCAAAACAACCCGGCGTGATCAGTGGACAAGTGAACTATATCAGTAAACTGATCCCGTTCCGATATAGCTATTTCAGGCAGTTTGTAACGGTTAGATATACCCGTGGAGTCAACAGGGACCCGGTCGATTATATTAACATCAGCAGAGATAACGGCATCCGGGGAATCAACAGCGACCGGTTAATTGGTACAAAAAAGTTTACGATTGGACTTGAAACGGTCTATTTTTCTGAAAAGAGTTTATTGGGTTTCCGTATTGCTTACTATGCCTTTGCAGATTTCGGGCTGGTTACTCAGGATAAATTTCACCTTTGGAATACACCAGTTTATCAGGGCTACGGACTTGGAATCAGGTTAAGAAATGAAAATCTTTCTATCAATACATTGCAATTCCGTTTTGGATATTATCCGAATATTCCCGGGACCTCGTCGGCCATCCGGTATGCAATAGAAGGAAACACACCGTTAAGACTTCGGGATTTTGATATTGCTGCGCCTTCTATGGTGCCGTATCAATAATCGTTTTAATAATTTAAGGCATAAAAGCAGGACCGAGAATAAACAGCCAAAGCATATAACCTCCAAGTCCGCCGATCAAACCTGCGAGTAGAAAGGTTGTTTTATTTTCGTCGGGAATGAATTTCCTGTAAATAAAATAAACAACCGCCAGTCCTGCGACAGCCAGAATAAAGGATATTGACCAAATATCGAAACCCAGATATCTTGCTAAAACAGTTTCATCATTACCATAAGGATATCTCCCCCGGCTAATCGTGGACAGCAGATCCAATACGTAGTTTGCAGGCTGTCTTAGCCAAAAGAATGCAATAAAAAGTAAGACCCAATGTTTCGGAGAAAGTTGATGCTGATCAAAACTTTTTCTATTGAAAAACAGAATTACAGACCCGAGCGTGCCAATAATTATTGTTAATAATGGACCGCTTAATGTAATCAAAAATGTTTCATTTTTAATCCTTTCCAATAAGGCTTCATATTCTTCCTTTTTGGAAAAATATTCGTTAGTCCTGATTTTGATTCTTTCATCCCTTGACAGACTGTCAATAAAATCCTGATAGGCTGTATTCGTCCATGTCGTATAGCCATAACTCACTTTGGCATCGTAACCTAGTAATTTTGCGGTAAAAAAATGTCCGTATTCATGAACGATCGTGGCCACAATCGTCGTAATAAAAAAACCCAGAATAAGTTGATAAAGCAACTTATTGTCAATTTCACCCATATAATTATTTATCAATAAGTTACTTCACCAAACATGCTTCTGCCCGAATAACCAAAAACGATTGGGCACGATCTGGTGTACGTACAACCATATACACTTTTTTTGGTCATTCAGTATTCTTTTTCCAATATGTGAATTAACTTTGTGGAATTTTTGAACGAACCCCTTTTATTCAAAAGAAAAAAAGTATCAGGGACGCTCCGAAGTTATTAAAAGTTATTCCCAAAATTCTACAAATTACCATTTACTGTGCCCAAAAATCCGAATATCAAGTCCATCCTAATTATCGGTTCTGGTCCCATCATCATTGGTCAGGCATGTGAGTTCGATTATGCAGGTTCACAAGCAGCCCGCTCACTTCGTGAAGAAGGTATAGAAGTTGTTCTAATCAACTCTAACCCTGCAACGATCATGACGGATCCGATCAGTGCTGATCATGTGTATCTGCTTCCATTGGAGAAGAAGTATATCATCGAGATTCTTGAAAAACATAGAGCGCTTGGCAGGCCGATTGATGCAGTTTTACCAACCATGGGTGGTCAGACGGCTTTAAATTTAGCAATCGACTGTGACAAAGCAGGTATCTGGAAAAAGTATGATATAGAAATTATTGGAGTCGATATTAAAGCGATCGAAACTACTGAGGACAGAGAGAAATTCCGTTTGAAAATGCTCGAACTTGATGTGAATGTCTGCAAAGGCCGCACAGCAAGATCATTTTTGGAAGGAAAAGAAATCGCCCAGGAAATCGGTTTTCCGCTTGTTATCCGTCCTTCGTTCACACTAGGCGGTACAGGTGGAGGTATCGTTGAAAACGAAAAAGATTTTGATCAGGCGTTGAATAACGGTTTGCACGCCTCTCCAACACATGAAGTTTTGGTAGAACAAAGCGTATATGGCTGGAAGGAATACGAGCTTGAATTGTTACGCGACGGAGCCGGAAACTTTATCATTATCTGCTCAATTGAAAACTTTGACCCGATGGGTGTGCATACCGGCGATAGTATTACGGTCGCTCCGGCCATGACACTTCCGGATACATTATACCAGCAAATGCGTGATCTGGCTATCAAAATGATGGACGGAATAGGAAAATTTGCAGGTGGCTGTAACGTTCAGTTTTCAGTAAATCCGGCGAATGATATGATCATCGCCATAGAAATTAACCCACGTGTTTCCCGCTCTTCTGCACTTGCGTCGAAAGCAACGGGTTATCCAATTGCAAAAATCGCTGCGAAAATGGCGATTGGTTATAATCTTGATGAGCTGATCAACCCGATCACAGGAAGTACTTCGGCATTCTTCGAACCATCGATTGACTATGTGATCGTTAAAGTTCCCCGCTGGAACTTTGATAAATTCCAGGGCGCCGACCGTGCATTGGGTTTACAAATGAAGTCGGTTGGTGAAGCGATGGGTATCGGACGTAATTTCCAGGAAGCTTTGCAAAAAGCCTGTCAGTCATTGGAAATCCGCAGAAACGGACTTGGTGCTGATGGACGTGAATTACGTGATCAGGAAGCGATCAAATACAGTTTGCAACATCCAAGCTGGGATCGTCTTTTCCATATTTATGATGCTTTCAAAATTGGTTTGTCTTTCAAAACAATCCAGTCACTTACGAAAATTGATGCATGGTTCTTACGTCAGATTGAGGAATTGATCGAACTGGAACATGAAATCGGTAAGTTTGACCTGACTGATCTGCCAAAAGAATTATTCCTGACGGCTAAACAAAAAGGCTATGCTGACCGTCAGATTGCACATTTGCTTCAAACAAAAGAAAGTAAAGTGTATGACAGACGCAAAGAGTTGGGTATCAAACGCGTTTACAAATGTGTAGATACCTGTGCAGCTGAATTTGAAGCAAAAACACCTTATTACTACTCAACTTTCAATTCTTCTCAGGAAACACCTGACAACGAATCAGTTGTGTCAAATAAAAAGAAAGTGATCGTTTTAGGCTCAGGGCCTAACCGTATCGGACAAGGAATTGAGTTTGATTATTCCTGTGTTCACGGAGTCTTGGCGGCCAAAGAACTTGGTTATGAAACGATAATGATCAACTGTAATCCTGAAACGGTTTCGACGGATCCGGATATTGCAGACAAATTATATTTCGAGCCGGTTTTCTGGGAGCACGTTTTTGACATCATCGAACATGAAAAACCGGAAGGTGTGATTGTTCAGCTTGGTGGACAAACTGCCCTTAAAATGGCTGAGAAACTTGATAAATACGGTATCAAAATTATCGGAACCAGCTATAATTCACTTGACTGGGCCGAAGACCGCGGACGTTTCTCTCCATTGCTTGAAGAACTGGGAATTCCTTATCCAAAATTCGGAACTGTAAGAACTGCTGATGCAGCGGTTGAACTTTCCCGCTCGCTAGGGTTCCCGTTACTTGTTCGTCCAAGTTATGTTTTGGGTGGACAGAATATGAAAATTGTAATTAACGAGAAAGAATTGGAACAACACGTTGTGAAAATTCTTCGCGATATTCCTGACAATAACATCCTTCTGGATCACTTCCTTGAAGGTGCTCTTGAAGCAGAAGCGGACGCAATTTGTGACGGCGAAGATGCTTACATCATCGGAGTGATGGAACATATCGAGCCAGCCGGAATTCACTCGGGTGACTCTCACGCTGCGCTTCCTCCATTCGATTTAACAGATGATGTGATTCGCCAGATCAACGAATATACACGCAAAATTGCTCTGGCAATGAATGTGAAAGGTTTGATCAACGTACAGTTTGCCATCAAAAACGGTATTGCCTATGTAATCGAAGCGAATCCAAGAGCTTCACGTACGGTGCCGTTTATCTGCAAAGCATACCAGGAGCCATACGTTAACTACGCAACGAAGTTAATGCTGGGTGATAAAAAATTGACGGATTTCACTTTCAACCCGGTTAAAAAAGGTTGGGCAATTAAAATCCCGGTGTTCTCATTCAACAAGTTTGCTAACGTGAACAAAGAATTAGGACCGGAAATGAAATCAACTGGTGAAGCTATTTACTTTATCGATGATTTGCAGGATGATTTCTTCCAAAAGATTTACAGCGAAAGAAATTTGTATCTGAGCCGGTAGGTTTTTAGGAAAAATATAGAATAGAAAAATCCCGGTGATTAGCCGGGATTTTTTTTGTTTGTGCAAAATTGGCAATAAAACAGATCATAGCACTATTTGGTTATTATTTCCTTTTCAAAGAATCCGGCAACGCTTAAATCTTCACCTAGTTCAGGCCAGTAAAGGGCATAGCCATTGATGATTTCTACGTTTTTTCTTTGAGGGAAAGTTGCTTCTCTCAACAGGGGAAAATCCGAAATTAATAAGGCAGCTACCCTCCCATCTACAAGAGTCACTCGAATTTCTTCTTCGCCTACTTCAACTTTTTTAGCTTTATAATCAAAAAATTTCATATCCTACGATTTAAAAAACTCATTCCATTTTCTTTGAAATTCCTCCTTATTCGTCTCAACTATTACTTGGGCCAAATTTAAATCTGGCTTTTTCAGCCCATTATTTTCCAGGCAACTTACTGGATTAATTGAGAATCTTGCCTCGCCATCATTACTTCTTACGTGAACGTGCGGTGGACGATGATCATTACTATAAAAGAAAAAACGCAATCCAAACAAGCGCAATAATTCAGGCATAATTATGATTACTAAAGTAAGAAGATTTTTGCTATCAAAATAATAATTGAGTTACACAGCTTTGACATCTTAAACCAGGCTTGGAATTATCTCATTTAGGACGTTCTTTTAGAGAATGGTAACTTTGATATAGTAAGATAAAACACTTTTGTTGAAGAAATAGGGGTAGGAATATAGCATTTTAGGAATCACGCGAAGCACCTTGCATTTTTAATATACTTCCAAACATAAAAAAGCCCAAAATCTCACGATTTCAGGCTCAATTAAATTTTAATTAAAATATATCTTTTTACTATTTTACTTCTTCATAATCAACATATTCACCTCCACGGAAGCGTGACTGGCTCGCATCCGGCGGTGTGGTATCAACACGAATCCCTGCTTTGGTTTTCTGTTCATAAGCTTTTGCCTGTCTTTTTTGCTCCTTCACCAATTGTCTTCCAACCAATAAATGAAACATAAAACGGCGGAAAACCGGTACAAAAGCAATCAGCAAAAAGAATATGATAAGAATATTAAATACAATTTTCATCTTTCAAAGGTTTATATCTCCACTATAACGTGCAATCTGTAAAAAATAACACACGAATATAACGAAAAGGTAACAAATCATCCAATAGGTTGGAAGAATGGTTTAACTTATTGACGGGCGGCAAACTTTGCAGTAATTACAAATCGCCCTCAGCTTTGGCATGCAAATTCGCTTCCTCCTCTACTAGTCCGGTTGCCAGTACTTTCGGTGTAAGAATCAAACGCAGCGACTGGTCGAAAGTGACATAACTCCAAAACCAGTTGATGAACGTAAGTACCTTATTTTTAACCCCAACAATAGAAATCAAATGTATGAACATCCACGTCAGCCAGGCCAGGAATCCCTGAAATTTTATAAATGGCAAATCTACAACAGCCTTATTTCTACCCACTGTGGCCATTGATCCCAGATCATTATATTTAAACGGGACAGGCGGTTTGTCATCCATTGCACGCCAGATATTTTTTGCCAGCGCTTTACCCTGCTGCATGGCTGGCTGCGCAAGCTGCGGATGGCCGTTCTCAAATTTCCCTTCGCTCATCGAAGCCACATCACCGATTGCGAAGATATCAGCATAACCCTGAACTCTGTTAAATTCATCAACCTTAATCCGGCCCCCTTTTACCAGTACTTCCGGATTTATTCCTTTTAATGCGTTGGCCTTCACCCCAGCCGCCCAGATTAAATTGTCAGTACGAATTTTCATGCCCTGTTTGGTCGTCACATATTTTCCGTCATATCCTGCAACAGATTGTCCGGTAAGAATTTCAACACCCATTTCTTCAAGGTATTTTCTTGATTTGGTGGACGATTCTTCCGACATCACGCCCAACAATTTATCCAGACCTTCCAGTAAATAAATCTTCATATAAGAAAAATCCAGTTCCGGATAGTCTTTCGGAAGGATGTACTTTTTCATTTCTGCAAGTGATCCGGACAATTCTACGCCTGTTGGTCCTCCGCCAACAATGACAATGCTCATCAAACCTTCACGCTCATCATTGGTTTCAACGGCCAGCGCATCTTCCAGGTTTTGCAATACACGGTTCCGCAAAGCCAGTGCTTCTGAAACCGATTTCATTGGAATAGCCCGCTCTTCAATTTCTTTCATCCCGAAATAATTGGTTGTGGCTCCGGTTGCAACCACCAGAAAATCATATGTAATTTCGCCTAATGAAGTTTCCAGCGACTTCCTTTCAGTATTTAATGAAAGAACTTCTGCAACTCTGATATGTACGTTTTTCTTGGATTGAAAGGCTTTCCGAAGCGGGAAAGATATCGAACTTGGTTCCAGTCCGGCTGTGGCAACCTGATAAAATAAAGGCTGAAACTGGTGGAAATTATTTTTGTCGATCAATACGATTTGTAAATCATCGCGTTTAGCGAGTTCTCGTGCAAGAGCCAGTCCGCCAAAGCCGGCGCCGATAATTACAATTCTTTTATGATTGGTATATGGAATATTCGCTAGCATAGCATTGGTATTTGTAGTTGACAAAACCGCCCGCTACAAATACCATACCTACAACGACTTACACCGTAGCCTTGCTATTTTCTACAACTCTTTCGTAATAAGATTCGTAATGCGGCAATATTTTAGCCACATCAAATTCTTTTGCTCGGGCCAATGCATTTTCTTTAAATCTCGGAAGATTTTCATCTTCAAGAATATAAGCAGCATGTTTCACCATGTCATCAACATCGCCAACGTCGCTCAAAAATCCTGTTACACCTGGAATATTTAATTCTGGTAATCCACCGGCGTTTGAAGTAATTAAAGGAACTTCACAAGCCAAAGCTTCCAGTGCAGCTAACCCAAAACTTTCAGATTCAGAAGGCATAAGAAACAAATCGGCAACGGAAAGCACTTCTTCAATTGCATCCAGTTTTCCAAGGAAACGGACGTCAGAAAGCATGTCAAGATCACGGCATAAACGTTCGATTCGTGCACGGTCGGGCCCATCTCCTACTAATAAAAGTTTGCTTGGGGTAATGTTGCGGAGCTGATGGAAAATCATGATCACATCATCGATCCTTTTGACTTTTCTGAAATTGGATGTATGAACGATCAGTTTTTCATTATTTGGACAAATCGCCAGTTTGAAATGATCTTTTTTCTGTCTGCTGAAACGATCCAGATCAATAAAGTTTGGAATCACCTCAATGTCTTTTGTTACAGCAAAATGTTTGTATGTATCATTTTTAAGAGATTCTGAAACCGCTGTAATGCCATCTGACTGATTGATTGAAAAAGTTACAACCGGCTCGTAAGACTCATCTTTTCCAACAAGTGTGATATCAGTACCATGTAAGGTTGTAATCACCGGGATATGAATCCCCTGTTGTGCTAAAATCTGTTTGGCAAGATAAGCGGAAGAAGCATGTGGAATTGCATAATGTACATGAAGCAGATCCAGTTTAGCCATTTTAACAACATGCACCATATGACTCGACAAGGCGGATTCGTAAGGCGGATACTGAAACAATGGATAAGCAGGTATATTTACTTCATGGTAATAAAGGTTCTCGTTGAAAAAATCCAGTCGCTGTGGTTGGGAATAGGTAATAAAATGTACCTGATGTCCTTCTTTTGCAAGCGCTTTTCCAAGTTCGGTAGCGACAACGCCACTTCCTCCGAAAGTCGGATAGCAAACAATGCCTATTTTCATAATATTAAATTTCTTTGTTCTTAGTGAAATAAATTAAGCCTAAAGCCCGACAAACTTTCGATACCGAGGAGTTATGCATAGCTAACACAAAATCATGCCTTTTTATCCCGTACAGGAAGAGAAAGATTTTATTAATTCTATAATTGATATAAAATGAATAATTTTAAAGTCTGAACCTGCTTTTTATTAACCTTAATGGATGTGTCTGTAAGACCGAGAGTGAGAATTCGGGATTTTGTTACCGGGAGTGTGCGTTTGGTTCGGATGAGTAATCTGCTCATTGTGGCCATCACACAGTATCTCACACGTATTTTATTGATTGGCCCCAGAAGTGAATGGAAGGAAATCATCAGCGATCCTGACCTTTTCGTTCTTTCACTGTCAACCGTATGTATTGCCGCAGCCGGTTATATTATTAACGATTATTTTGATATAAAAATCGATATCGTTAACAAACCAGAACGGGTTGTGGTGGGGCGATATCTCAAACGGCGCTGGGCAATGGGCGCACACCAGGTTTTAAACGTTTTGGGAGCTGCGTTAGGTTTGATCGTTAGTCCATGGATATTTCTGGTTAATGTGATTTCTATTACCTCACTCTGGTTTTATTCTGAACGTTACAAACGCGCGCCATTCATTGGAAATCTTATCGTATCACTTTTGACAGGAGCTACCTTATTGATACTCACCCTACACTATCCGGCAAATCGTAAGCTGGTATTCATCTATGCCGTATTCTCTTTTTTCATAACTTTAATCAGGGAAATTGTAAAGGACATGGAAGATATCCGTGGTGACGAGGCACATGGCTGCCGGACGCTGCCCATAATCTGGGGAATCCGCAGAACGAAATATTTTCTTTACGGAATAATCTTTGTTTTCGTTACGTCCCTTTTTGCCATGGCTGATAAGCTTAATAACAACGTACTGGCCGTATTATTTCTATTGTTACTGATTCCTATTGGCTGGCTGGTTTATTCTTTAAATCAATCAGATACGCGTCGGGATTTTAAAAAAATCAGTTCCCTTTGCAAATTAATTATGCTTTTAGGCTTGGTAACGATGCTTTGGGCGTAAGAGCCAAAACCGTTCAATAACAAGATTCTCAGAAAGTGACATTTTAAGCATATTTTACGGCACAAATCATCGTTCATTCTCTGTAAAATCAATCTACATCGTACTAACAAAACCTAAATTATTTCGATATGAAAAACAGATTTTTACTAATTATAGCATTTTTGCTTTTGACAATTTCCGGTTCCTTCGCACAGGATTGTATGGGTGTCAAGATGCAGGCGGGTGGTGGTTTTGACATGGCCAATTATGATGCAAAAGGAAAATTGACAAGCAGCATGACTTATAAAATTGTGAAAGTTGTACCAGAAGCTGACATGTCAGTGATCACAATTGATATGGAAACGTTTGATGCAAAAGGGAAATCCCAGTATAAAAATACGTATCTAATGAAGTGTAACGGCAACACATTGCTATTGGATGCCAGCACTTTAATCAATGAGCAACAAATGAAATCTATTGAAAATTTCAATATGAAATTCACCTCATCCAATATTGAATACCCAGGAAAACTGAGTGTAGGACAGAAATTAAAAGACGCCTCCTTAAAAGGTGAAGGAGCATCCGGCCCGATGAACATGACGATGAATATGACCATTTATAACCGGAATGTTGAAGCCCAGGAAAAAGTTACGGTTCCTGCCGGCACTTATGACGCCTTCAAAATTTCTTATGATATTAAAATGGAGACTAAAATTGGATTTGGTATCACCCTCGACATCAACACAATTTCGTGGAGAGCACCGGGTGTTTTGTGGGATATTAAATCAGAATCATACAGAAAAGGGAAACTGATCAGCAGAAGCGAGCTGACGAAAATTTACTAAAAGCAGCATTGTTACCAGCAACCAATGAGAGAACGGCTTTCGATATTCCCGGAAAGCCGTTCATTTTTTTATAGCTTTGCCAAATTATTTAAAACAGGGAGTTCAAAGCATAATATACAATATAGCATATGCAGGCTTTATCACTGCAAGGCAACTTTCAACTCTCTACTTTCCACTTTCAACTAAATGAAACGTATTGCCATTTTCGCGTCAGGTTCGGGTTCGAATGCAGAAAAGATCTGTGAATATTTTGAAGGCCGCACTGATGTGCAGATTAACCTTATTTTTACAAACAATCCACAAGCAGGCGTCATTCAACGCGCCAGGAAGTTCCAGATACCTGTTGTTGTTTTTGATAGAAAAACCTTTTATGAAACAGACCGTATTTTAGAATTATTAAAAAATAATCATATCGATTTAATCGTTCTGGCTGGTTTTATGATGCTCATTCCTGCTTCTTTACTTGGAACCTATTCAGAGAAAATGGTCAATATCCATCCTGCTTTACTTCCCAAATATGGTGGAAAAGGGATGTATGGACATTTTGTTCACGAAGCGGTAGTTACCAACGCTGAAAAAGAATCAGGTATAACAATCCATTTTGTGAATGAAAATTACGATGAGGGGAATATCATTTTCCAGGCTTCTTGTGAAGTTGCGGAATCAGATACACCGGACGATGTTGCCAGAAAAGTGCAGGTGCTGGAACATGTACATTTCCCAAGAGTAATTGATGAAATCGTATCAAAACTGAGTTAAGTTAATCTTACAATGTTGTACTTTTTACTGGCCGTAATTTTTACTGTTGCGCTTTACATGATCATGCGCGCCTATCCGCGCTATCAGGTTAATTCTTTTCATGCGGTTGTTTTTAATTATTATTCCTGTGTCGTAACCGGTCTTTTTCTCACACCGGACCTGAAAGCTTTTCAGGAAATTCAGTGGAATTCGGAAGGAACCCTATTGACTTTGGCACTGGGAACGCTGTTTGTGATAGCATTCATGTCTATCGGATTAACGGCCCAGAAAGTAAGCGTGACAGCGGCTTCTCTGGCAGGAAATATGTCGCTGGTGATTCCGGTTTTATTTGGGCTTTTAATTTTTAAAAATACAAATAAGGATTTTACTCTTCTTAATTACGCCGGACTGCTTATCGCGCTTGCGGCTCTGGCCCTGGGAGCGATTCAAAAACAGCAAAAAACAACCGAATTTGAAGATGGCCAACCGCTTCGGGTTTCAGTAATTTCTTACGCCTGGCTTCTTCCGGTTTTCACTTTTCTGGCAAGCGGGACAAATAATACGCTGATCAATTATCTGACCATGTCGTATTACCGTCCGGAGCAGACCACGCTTTTCATGATCATTGCCTGCTCCGGCGCTATCCTGATCGGAACGCTGGTTTTGCTTTACAAAATTGTTTTCGGCGGAGAAAAACTGGAATTAAGAAGTGTAATCGGCGGGTTGATATTGGGAGTACCTAACTTCCTTTCACTCTATTTTTTGTTGTTAGCACTGGGATCATTTGGAAATAGTGCCGCCTTTGTTTTTCCAATCTATAATATTCTGAGTATGCTCGTTTCTTCTCTCGCTGCCTGGATTTTGTATAAGGAGAAATTAAATAATTTGAATCGATTGGGTTTGGCTTTGGCCGTTGTGGCTATTGTTTTAATTTCTTATCAGGAGTTGGGGTTTTAAGACTTTAATTTATTTTCAGATTTAGAAACTTTTTATACCGGTCCGACGGTAGAAAAAACCGTCGGTCCGGTGGCTCGTAAGCCGGCTTTATTACAGTAAAAGTTCTTCATTAGGTTTCTTTCAAGGTCAGAGCGGCAGCCCGTCGGACGGCTTTTTTCGCCGTCCGACGGGTAAGAAAAACTGAATGTCCATAATATTGGAAACTTACAAATAGCTAAAAAAGTTATTTGTATACATTAAAATAAAATTATGCAAAGATCAAGTGTGCTGCGTATTGGGCAGCCAAAGACCGTTTTGAATAAACGTCAAAAAGAATTCAATCAGTTATCCGAAAAAATTGAACAGTTGGATAAATTGATTCCTGAGTTACGCGCAACCTATTATCTTTTAATTGAGCGCGTACAAAACGAATATAATCCGATCGTGATGGAGTATCAGTCGTTTCGTGTGGAGCTGGTAAAACTGATGGACCGGACTTACGAAAAGGATTTATATAGAAAAGCATATCTGACCAAACTCGCCTACCTGATCTCAGAAATTTCTTTTGACCTGATCGTCAATTATAAATTTGAAGAGCTCATTCCGCTTTTTAATAAATACAGTGAAGTCAGTTTTGATACTGCGCTTAACGAATTGAAAAGAGCTGATTCACAGCTGATCGACAGTAAATTACTAGCAGAAGAAAATGACATAATAGACGAAGAAACTGTTCCTGAAAATTTTTATGAACTGAGTGAGGAAGAACAAATCCGGATCAAGGAAGAATTAAGAGCAGAAAAAGCAAAAGCTTTTGCAGAACAGGCAAAGGAAGCGAGAAAGATATTAACAAAGCAAAAAACGACAAAATCCGTGAGAACGGTTTATATGGATTTGGTGAAAGCATTCCATCCCGACCGCGAAACGGACGAAGCTGAAAAAATCCGGAAAACAGAAATCATGCAGCGTGTTACACAAACCTATCAGGAAAACAACCTGCTGGAATTGTTGAAGTTACAGATTGAGTTTGAAAGAATTGATCAGGATCACCTTGAAAATCTGGGGAAAGAGCAGCTGACTTATTACAATCTGGTATTGAAAGAACAGGTTGAAGAACTGGAAAAAGAGAAAGAAGAAATACAAGAACAGATTTCCTATTTATGCGGGTTAAATCCTCAGCACGCCAATTCGATGACGACAGTTGTTGTTAAATTTAACACCAACATTAATGAAGTGAAGGCGGAGATAAAAGAAATTAAGTTAACGCTGAAAAAATGGAAAGAGCCCAGTGTCCTGAAAGCTTTTTTGAAGACATACGAGATACCAAATACAGCAGTTTTTGATGACGAAGATGACTTCTGAATGTGGTAATTTGATATAAGGTGTGGATAACACACCCCAATTTCTCTAAATTATCTACTATTGTAAAAATTCCGCTAATTAATTATATTGCTGATAACAAACTAAATAAGTAAAATCCGCCGAGAATAGCTTCACTGGAATATAAATTGATAAGTACGTTTTGAATTAACTTAAACGTACCTACATGAAAAATTGTATTATTCTACTATTATCTCTTTCTCTGGGAATATCCCAGGCATTTGCACAGGAAAATGTTTCCATAGGCCCGATCGCAGGTGTTTCGCTGGCTAACTTTCACGGAAGCACAAGTAAAACAGAAGTTAAACCAGGTTTGACAATCGGTGCTTTTTATAATTACAGTTCAAAAAAAGGATTTGGCTTCAGCGGACAAATACTATATACACAGCTTGGTGCCAAAATCAATGATAAAAGAGATGAAATTAATTTGAACTACGTACAGGTTCCGTTGCTTTTCACTTACTTCTTCGGACAATATGGTGACCGTCTTCGTCCAAAAGTATTTCTTGGACCAAGTCTGAACTTCCTTGTTAGTGCAAAAGATATCAACGGAAATAACATTAATGGCAATGCAGACAGTCGTGTTTATAACGTTTTTGACCTGGGACTAACAGGTGGTCTGGGATTGAACTATGAACTGACACGTAAAGTGTGGCTCAATTTTGATGTTAGATACGGACTTGGACTTTTGGATGTAACTAAAGACACGGGCAGCAACATTCAAAATCGCAACTTTGGCATTAATCTTGGATTGAGTTTCCCATTGGGTACTTATGATAAAAAAAGTGGTCGGTTGAGAACACGATAAAATATTACACTTCATCGATAAACAAAAAAAGCATCCCGAAACGGATGCTTTTTTTATGGTTTTATCAAATTGAAATTTATTTCAAAATTACTTTAGAAAATCTATTCCTTAAACTTGGTAAAAATACTGGAAGCGATATGACCGCCAAAACCAAGCGTATTGTTCATGGCATAATGAACCGTTTTATTTTTCGATTTACCTAAGGTAAGATCAAGCCTTCCCTCAAATTCAGGTTCCAGTTTTTGCGTATTGATTGTCGGTGGAATAATGTCATTTTCGACAGCCTTGATACAGGCAATGGCTTCTATTGCGCCGGCTGCACCAAGTAAATGGCCCGTCATCGACTTTGTAGCACTTATACTAAGATTGGTATCCAGTCCGAAAACAGTTTTAATCGATTGCAGTTCACTAATATCACCCACTGATGAAGCCGTTCCGTGCACATTGAGATAGTCAATCTGTGCAGCAGAAATTCCCGCTTCTTCCAATGAAAGAAACATAGCGGCTGTTGTTCCCGCTCCTTCCGGATGGGTACTGGTCAGGTGAAACGCATCTGCGGTCATTCCGCCCCCAACAATTTCTGCAATGATATTGGCTCCGCGACTTACCGCGTGTTCATAACTTTCAAGAATTAAAGCACCTGCGCCCTCTCCCATTACAAAGCCATCACGGTCAGGATCAAACGGTTTACATGCAGTCTTTGCATTTTCGTTATTTGTAGATAATGCTTTTGTCGCATTAAAACCGCCGATAGAAACTTCATAAATAGAAGCCTCCGAACCACCCGTGATAATCATATCCGCTTTCCCCCACTGAATAAAATTAAATGCTTCAATGATCGCTGTATTAGCACTCGCACAGGCAGATACGGATGTAAAATTTACACCACGTAAACCGTATTTAATAGAAATGACACCGGAGGCGATGTCAACAATCATTTTGGGATAAAAATAGGGATTAAAACGTGGTATGCCATTCCCGGTTGTATATTCAGAAACTGCATCCTGGAAAGTTGAAGTTCCGCCATTTGCACTTCCCCAGATAACTCCGATGCGGTTTTTGTTCAGTTTGTCAAAATCAACGTCCGCATTTTTTAAAGCTTCGGCAACCGAAACCAATGCGTACTGGGTAAAGGGATCATACTTTCTTGCGTCGTTTCTATCAAAAAAATCCTGTGGATTGAAGCCCTTAATTTCACAGGCAAACTTTGTTTTGAAATTTGTAGTATCAAATTTTGTAATTTCTGCTGCACCGCTTACACCATTAACCAACGCACCCCAGAAGTCATTTATATTATTCCCCAGCGGTGTCAAAGCGCCAAGTCCGGTAATTACAACCCGGTTTAATTGTCCGACAAGTTTCATTCCACTAAAATTAAAAACATTTCATAACGGCAATTCAACAAAACAGATGCTGCCATAATACAAGATATCACGGTCGATAATTGTTCCAATAAAACACTGAGAATGTTATTAAAAACGCCTTCAACCCGGCTTTCTTTCTTATAAGATGCTCATTTATTTGATCAGCAAATCAATGCAAATCTAATTTAAATAAAATGAACGAAGGAGAAACAACGCGGCTTTATTTGACAAGATTATAAATTCGTAACATTGGGTACAGTTTTAGAAAATAAATTACTATATCTGTTCAAGATAAGAAATGATACAGCTTGCGAAAATTGGAGAAATTGAAATCAAACAAAAACGAAATATTCTGGACCGTCCGCGACTATAATCCGGAAGACAGAGAATCGCTGCGCCACATCTATCTGGAATCACGTAAACTCGCTTTTCCATGGCTGGATGCTGACACTTTAAAACTGGAAGATTTTGACGCAGCAATACAGGAAGAAGAGGTTTTAGTAGCCCTATCGGATCACGAGCCAATAGGTTTTATTGCGTGGTGGCTGCCTGATAATTTCATTCATTCTCTGTTTATTCATCCGGATTTTATCGGCCATGGAGTAGGCAAATCTCTTTTAAAGGCCTGTCTGGCAAGAACCGGCCGGCCAGCAACTTTGAAATGTTTACAGGCAAATAAAAATGCCCTGAAATTTTATGCTTCCCAGGGCTGGGAAATTATTTCTGACGGGGAATCTCCTGATGGGGATTTTTATTTATTGGGGATTGAATAGGAATTGACTAATGCCAAAGTTCTCATGGCTTATGGCCATTTGTAAATATTTCAATTTATATAATTTCACTATCTATCTTATGAAACACTTCTTCCTCTACCTCATGTCTGCATTTTTCATTTTTGCAGGCATCACACATTTCACAAAGCCAAAAATGTTTGTGAGCATAGTCCCGAAATTCCTTCCCTACCCACTCGAAATTGTGCACATAAGCGGAGTTTGTGAAATTTTATTTGCAATACTACTAGCCATTCCAGCCTCCAGACACATCGGAGCCTGGCTTTTAATTTTATTATTGATTGCCGTTTTCCCTGCCAATATCCAAATGGCGGTTACTTTTTATAAAGAACAAAATCCATATCTGTGGATCGCCATACTTCGTTTACCTTTACAATTTGCATTGATCTGGTGGGCCTGGCTTTATACAAAAATGTAAAAATCAGGAAATTAGAATTACCTTTGCGGATTATTTAGGATTGTGTTATGACTTTTGAAGAATTAAATCTCACCAGGCCGCTACTGAACGCATTAGAGGATCTTGGTTATACTACGCCGACAACCATTCAGGAAAAAGTTTTTTCTGTTATGATGTCCGGTAAAGATGTATGTGGAATTGCCCAGACGGGAACAGGAAAAACCTTTGCTTATTTATTACCGACACTTCGTCAAATACAGTTTTCCAAAGATCGCTTGCCTCAGCTTCTCATCATTGTTCCTACGCGCGAACTAGTTGTGCAGGTGGTAGAAGAAGTGAAGAAACTGGCTGCTTATATGACCCTGACCGCAGTTGGGGTTTATGGCGGCGGAAATATTAAAGTACAGATGGCCGAATTAAAAAACGGAGCGGATGTAGTTGTCGCAACGCCGGGACGTTTGGTGGATCTGGCTATGAACGGCTCTTTAAAAACAAAAAATATAAAGAAACTGGTTATTGATGAAGTAGATGAAATGCTGAATCTTGGCTTTCGGACACAGCTCAAAAATATCCTGGATCTTCTGCCTCAGAAAAGACAAAATCTTTTATTTTCTGCAACTTTAATTCCGGAAGTAGAAGTATTGATGCAGACATATTTCAATAATCCCGTCCGCATTGAAGCAGCTCCTGTCGGAACGCCTCTGGAAAATATTGAGCAAATGGCTTATGACGTTCCTAATTTTTACACCAAAGTAAATTTGTTAGAATTGCTTTTAAGTGAAAATGAGGATATGTCCAAGGTACTCGTTTTTGCCGCTACCAAACATTTGGCTGATCTTTTATTCGGACAATTGGAAAGGAAATTTCCTGACAAAATTGGTGTGATACATTCTAATAAGGAACAAAACCACCGTTTCAATAGTGTCAAACAATTTCACGAAGGAAATTACAGATTACTAATCGCGACGGACATTATTGCCAGAGGGTTGGATGTGGCGGAGGTTTCTCACGTTTTCAATTTCGATGTTCCCGAAGTACCTGAAAATTACATTCACCGTATCGGAAGAACGGGCCGGGCTGACAAAAAAGGGATCGCGATTACATTTGTAACAGAAAAGGAAAAGGAATTTCAGGAAGGTATTGAAGCACTGATGAATTATGAAATTCCTATGCTTCCGCTGCCGGAAAATCTTAAAATATCGGATATCCTTACTGAAAATGAAAAGCCTCATATCTATATGAAAACGGTCGACATTAAACTTCCTAAAAAAGGAACTGTTGGCGCGGCTTTTCATGAGAAAATTGACAAGAACAAAAAGGTAAATGTCCGCAGAGACCATGCGGCAGAGAAAATGGCAAAATATGGAAGGCCGATTAAACGGGCTGCGAAAAAGTAAAAACTGAAAGGTGGCTGAGAAATTCGGCCACCTTTTCAGTTTTTATATTGATAAAGAAAATTTATTTCCATTTCCCCCAGGCCGTAGACCTGAAACCTATATATCCCGCCAGAGATGACGGCAACAAGTCGCCCTGATCAAAAGCAAGTTTGGTTACCAGCCTTGTATTTCCCCATTTAAAAATTGGTGCATCGACCATCAACAAATAAGAAAATTGCCTTGCCGTAGGATTGAATGGTCTGTTATTTGTTCCAAAATTTGAACTGTAAGATAATTTGGTCCGCCATTGAATTGATTTCGCCGCCGTTCCTTCCAGTCCGACGTGATAAACGCCAACCCGGTTATCAGGAAAAAACTCACCCCAGTATTGTGATTTAATTTCACTGTTTGGCTGAATAAACGGCGTCCCCATGCCTTTTCCAAAATATGACCAGCCTTCTTTATATTGGGCATGGTCAAAATAATTATCATTCCCTTTAAAATGTGTATTGGTCAGATCAAAGCCTGCACCTGACTGATCCTTACTAAAAAGATATTCAAGCAAAACCCCTCTAACTTCAATAAAAGATTTGGTAGTTGACGCCCTTTTCCAGCTCAATCCATATAATCCGTCAGGGATATTTTGCAATTGTAAACCAGATCCGTCTTCAAACGGATGGTTATGATAAAGAAGTAATTTTGAAGTTTTCAATTTGTACTCAAAAGCAAGATCATATTGCCCCACATGATTCCCTACCCTGTTTTCACCATCAAAATTTGTAAAACGTCTATTTTGATATGCTTTTGGAATTTTGCCTATAACAACGCCCCATAAAAAATCTCCGAAATTATCCGTTAGTTGCCCATTAACCGCAAGAGGACTGCTTTGTAAATAATCTGCATGACCTCCCCAGGTAACACTATGTACCACGCCGACCTGCATACTAAACTTACCCCCCGGTTTCCCAAACTTTCCATGCAACGTTTTCTGATGAAGATAAGCACCTTGTATATAAGGTACATTAAACCAGCCGTGTGAGAAAAAACCTTTTAGGGAAACATAATTATTTAAAAATTTCAAAGGGACATAATCCGGGAAACCAAGCTGAATTTTTGGCACCGGCATCGCATTACCCGACCAGGTAAAAGAGCCGGTACTTAATGTCGTGTCAATGATTCCTAAAATTTGTTTTCTCCTGCCGCCCCAGAATTCCAGCTTTTTCCACCTTACTTTAATATACGCTTCCGGAAGCAAAACTTTTTCATTGCCTCTCCCAAGGTTAAAAACCGTTTCCGCACCTGCGCCCCAACGGATTTTAGCATGTCTTGATTTTTTAATCGTATCGGCATATATCTGAGATTCATACGTCAGCCCCACGCGCCCGGTTAATGCGGGCATGGTTAGCGGAACCGTACCGAACTGGTTAGACCGTAACCAGAATGGTGCTGTTGAACTTGTGCCAATATAGCTTCCCAATTCGGCGGACGGACTCCAGTGCTGGTTTTGAGCCTGTACTGTAAAACATTCATTTATCAATAAAACAGACAGCAGTAAGCTGGTATGATAACCGTTAGAACGGAAAATTTTCAAAATGCCGGATATATGCTGGCTTACTCTTTTCTGAGCGTATATGCACGCCATATCGGATGGAGGTAAAGATGTACTAATATATTGCTTGCCGGATTACGTATTATTTTAAACATACGCAGAAAATTTAAAACCGGATGTTAAGCCAGCGGCAAATTAATTAATTATATAGCATAATGCTTAGTAAGATGTATTATGATTGATTTAAAAAGTCAGGCTTTGACATAATACAAAAGTCTCATTCTCAACATCCAAAAAAATAAAACCGAAAGAATCTACAATATTTTCTACACTCAAAAAAAAATTTAATGTTTTGACATTTTTCATTCTGGTAAAAATCCAATCATTACCGGCGTTTAATTGAATAAATAGCGTAGGAATGCAAAATCAAGTTTTGCCAAACAATGTGAATACCAAATATTTTTAAAATTGTTTAATCTATTTTGAATAGGTCGTCGTAAGTCTGTTTAAAATTCAACCTTTTCAACAAACGAGAGTTTTAGAAACATCAAGATTATGAAAAAAACCTTATTAGACAACCCAGTTTCCGAAGATAAGCAAATGCTATCTGTGGTAAACAGACGCTACTTTTTAAGATCTGCCGGTGTTGCTGCTGCGACAGGTGCATTTATCTTGGGCGCATGTACGGACCATGACATTCAGGGTGACCAGACAGTTGATTTAGGATCAGGTGATGTTGGTATCCTTAACTATGCTTATGCACTGGAACAATTGGAAGCTGCATTCTACACACAGGTAATGGCTAGTCCTTATGCAGGTATGTCAGCTGAAGAAAAAATGATCCTTACTGACATTCGTGATCATGAAATCATTCACAGACAATTCTTCAAAGCTGCTTTGGGTGGTGCTGCTATCAAAGGTTTAACCCCAAATTTCTCTTCTATCAATTTCAACGACCGTGCAAGCGTATTAGGTGCTGCCAAATTGTTTGAAGATACAGGAGTTCAGGCTTACAATGGTGCTGGTAAATTGATTATGAGCGCTGATTACTTGCTTCTTGCAGGAAAAATTGTATCTGTTGAAGCACGTCACGCTTCTATCATCCGTGACTTGTTGATGCCAAACACAATGTCTTTTGCTGGTGACGATGTTCTTGTCTCGATCATGGGATTTGGTGGATTTGATGCTGCGGTTCCTCCGAGTGTTATCCTTCCGGCTGTTCAGCCTTTTGTAATGGACAAAATCAGTGGTGCAAACTTGCCATCTTAATCATCAACATTCTAATATCACGAAGACATGAATATTTTTAATATAATTGACAGTTTCCAAAAATTTGACGGCGATGCAGTTGGCCGTTTAGAGCATGCGTCTCGTCGTATGTTTATGAACCGTATTGGTAGCAAACTGGCAGCAGCTGCTGTTCCTGTTGCTTTCGGTTCTATCGTGAACAAGGCATTTGGTGCTACTCCAACTGCTACGGAAGTTTTGAACTACGCTTTGACACTTGAATACCTGGAAAACGAATTCTATATGATTGGTAACGGTACAGCCGGACTGATCAAAGCTGAATATGCACCGGTATTCGCACAAATCGGAAAACATGAGAAAGCACACGTTGACTTTCTTGTAGCTGCACTTGGTGCAGCAGCAGTAAAAAAACCAACTTTTGATTTCCCTGCTGTGTTCCCAACAGTTTTCACTGATTTCGCGACGTTTGTCACGGTTTCAAAAGCTTTGGAAGATACAGGAGTACGCGCATACAAAGGACAGGCTGGTAACCTTATCACGTCAAAACCTTTGTTGGAGTATGCTCTTCAAATACATTCAGTTGAAGCGCGTCACGCTGCAATTGCAAGAAGAATTCTTGGGAAAATTTCTGGTGATGCAACGATCAAAGGTTGGATTTCAAATGATACTGGTGTTCCTGCTGCGGTTTACGCGGGTGAAGGAAATGTTGTTCAGGGTACTTTGAATCTTCCTGGTGTTGCAGGTTTGGAAGGTATATCTTTCACTGCCATTACGGAATCATTTGATGAGCCTTTGACTATGGAAGAAGTTCTTAAAATTGCTGGTCCTTTCATCAAAACGATGTAATCAGCAATAAATAAAAATATTGTGGAGGGTAAGGTAATGCATAGAACGGGCCGCAAAAGCGGCCCGTTCTTTATTGTTTATAATCCAAAAAATAACCCTGAATTCCTTGCGGTCATCAGGGTTTTATAACTCCATAGTGAATAATATTCTTTGTCAGTGTGTTTCGCTTTGCTTTTCAAGATTGAAAAGATCATTCAAAACATCGATCAGCGTTTCTGCTTCTCCCCGCTTACAGGCTGCTTTCAGTTGCAAAACCGGCAATTTCAGGATTTTCTGCATCATGCTTGTCGTGATACGTTCTACTTTTTCAAGTTCAGAATCACTCAGATTTTTAGTGAACCGTGTCAGTTCTTCTTTACGTATTTGTTCAAGCGCACCTTTTAATTTTTGAATGGTCGGTGAAACAATCATTTCTTTTGACCAGTCATTAAATTCCAGAACAGCTTCGCCAATGATTTCTCTCACCCGTGGAACAGATTCCAGACGACGTGTCAGTGCTTCGTCTGCTCTTGAACGAATTGAATCAATTGAATAGAGCATCACACCAGGAATTTCTTCCACTTCCGGTGATACACTACGCGGAACCGACAGATCAATAAAATATTTGAAAGACATACCACGCAGACGAACCATCATTTCTTTTGTAAAAAACGGTTCATCAAGGGCAATAGAAGAAACGATTATATCGGCTTTTGAAATTTCCTGTTCAATATTTTCAAAATCAGCAACTTTGAAACCCAGCTCAGTGGCAAGAGCCTCAGCTTTGCTCGAAGTACGGTTTACCAATGTTACATCCGCACCTGTTTTTTGCGCAAGATTCCGGCAAACATCCGTCCCGATTTCTCCCAGACCAACAACCAGAATCTTAGGATTAGGCATCAAACCATCCAAAAGTTCAACAGCAGCGTAAGAAACCGAAGCCGCTCCATCACGGAAAAACGTTTCCTGTGCTACACGCTTGTTGGCGAAAAAGATGGTATGTAAAAGTCTGTGCAAAAATGGCCCGGCCATGTTCAGATCGGCAGTCCACTGGTAAGCGTGTTTGATCTGATTTGGAATTTGCATATCACCAACCACCTGAGAGTGAAGGCCGGTAGCAACTTCAAATAAGTGTTGCACAGCACTTTCACCTTCTGAAAAACGATCAAAGTAATCCAGAAAAGAATGTATATCAGAGATTCCCTTCTCAATTAAAAGAAGTTTGATAATTTCTTCATTCAGATCTTCGGCGGAAGAATAATATATTTCTGTACGATTGCAGGTTGAAACGACAAGAACATCGGAAACTTCGAAAAAATCCTTCAAACGAAGCATTATTCCTTTTGCTCCTTCCTCTGAAAGCGCAAGTTGCTCTCTGATGGAAAGTGGGGCATTCCGATGTGATAAACTTATTGATTTGAAATGATTATACATCACTAGGTCTAATTCGATTTACAAAAATACAGCACAAAATTTACAATAGGAACGCTTAACAAAGAGCACATCTTTATTTAGAAAACATATAAATAAAACTTCGCCTGGTATTGTAAATTTCCGCTATAATCCGAGGCGTTTAAATGACATTGGTCATCTTTATTCCTGACCTCACAACAAAGGAAATTGATAGTAAAATCCACTAAGCACAATTATTTTACGTTATTTGTAAGCCTTAATATTTCAACAGGTAAATTTGTTAAGTGTCTGAAAATAAATGATTGCAGAAACACCTAAAAATAAACCCCGTTTCCGATTACACCCGGCTGCGCTTATAAACAGCGAAAAGCTGCGTCGTTCTCTGGTTGAAACGTATGAGAAAAAAGGCAATTTAAAATATGCTATTGGGGTAATTTTACTCTTTTTGAGTATAGCTTCATTGTTTTATACCAACGATCTGGTTGATAAACTTGAAGAAAGAGAAGAGCGCGAAGTAAAACTATATGGAGAAGGCCTGCGCTATATTGTTAACAGCCCCGATGATGAGAATTTCAATGTGGTAATGGGCGTGATTCAGGATGCAGTTACATTCTATCAGATTCCTGTTATTTATGTTGATGAAAATAATTTCCCCATCCAGAGAAATATCAACTTTCCCAAAAATGCATCGCTTCGTGAAAAGGAGCGTATCATTGAAGCGCAGTTAATAAAAATGAAAAGTGAGCATACTCCGGTACCTGTACAGATCGGAGAAGGCAAAGTAGGTTATATTTATTACAGCAATTCATTTTTATTAACGCAGCTCAGATATTATCCTTTTGTACAGCTTTCGGTCATGCTGCTGATTGGCTATCTGGCATATCTGGCTTTTAGTGCTGCCAGAAAAGCAGAACAAAACCGGGTTTGGGTTGGTCTGGCCAAGGAAACTGCGCATCAATTGGGAACGCCACTGTCATCATTGATGGCCTGGGTTGAATATTTTCGCAGTGATCCCAATATTGATTCTTCCATTGCCGATGAGATCGAGAAAGATGTGGTACGTCTTGAAATGATCACGACACGTTTTTCCAATATCGGTTCGGTTCCCACCTTAAAACAGGAATCTGTATCACTTATCGTTACAAGTTTTATCACTTACCTGCAAAAACGGGTTTCTTCCAAAGTACATTTTCACATTCATGACCAGTTGGCGGAAGGTCAGACTGCACTTTTAAATAAAAATCTTTTTGAATGGGTTGTTGAAAACATTTGCAAAAATGCGGTGGATGCAATGGCCGGAATCGGTGAAATTCATGTTACACTTCAGGCTCCGCCGCTGAGCAAGGAAATCCTGATTGATATTTCTGACAACGGGAAAGGAATGACCAAGGCGAATGCCAATAAAATTTTCAATCCCGGATTTAGTACCAAAAAGCGTGGCTGGGGCTTGGGACTTACACTGGCCAAACGTATCATTGAAGATTACCACGGCGGTAAATTATTTGTCAAAAGCTCCGAAGTTGGTAAAGGAACCACTTTTCGTATTATGATTCCTGCCAAAATTATGGAAGAAATGGAAGCGCAAAATCAGGATATGGAAAGCTGACCAGGCTAGAAACTAAAACCGATTGAGATATAAGGCAGGGACCCTTCCCTGGAAAAACCCATCACAAATTGAATTAGAAGCAGCTCTGCCGGAACTACATACAATCCGCCGCCATATCCATCATGCCATTTTTTTGAAGATTGATCTGGCTCCCAGACCCGCCCTACATCATTGAAACCAATAATTCCTAACGTTCCCGGAACGATATAAGAAGTGAAATGCAGGACATCCAGCCTCATATCAAGATTGTGGTACATCATCGTTTTGCCTGTAAAACGATTGGTATGATATCCGCGAAGACTGCGAACGCCTCCTAATTGCATTTTTTGGAAGAAGGCCGGATCACCCACAGTGGTACCACCACCCAAACGGTTTGCCATTACAAAATCAGCATTTTTACTACTTAGATAATATCTGATTTCGGTAGCCAGCTTACCGTAGGACTGTGAAAATCCATTGAGTTTTTCCTTTGCCGAAAAAGTTGTATTCCAGTAAAGTCCTTTTGAAGGCATAGAAATATTGTCGCGGGTATCATAAGTCCAGCCTGCTATTAAACCGGCATAAACACGATCCTGAAAAACCTGATATTGCGGATTTGTTTCATTAAAGTCGAACAGAAACCGGGTTAGATTGTTGTTTTGTTTACTGGTATAATACTCTGTCGATACACCCCCGAACAAAGTTAGATCCTTTGTTATTTTCCGTTTCAATTTAAAATCTACTGTCAGATAATCATACCTGTTTCGATAATATGGCATTTTCCTGTTTCCTTTGTTAGGGAATTTCGTATTATTTCCAATACCAAAAAAGTTGCTCAAATTGTTTGGCCCTAATAAATGTGCATCAATTTCGAGATCATTTAGCCCAAATACTTTTTTAAAATCGCCAACATAGTCCAGGATAAAAGATTTTCTGCCAGTCGAATAATTAGCCCAAAATTCATTTTTAAAGGCATAAGGTTCCTTTCGAAATCCCTGCTTTTCGAAAATCAAACCTGCTCCCAGTTGAATTCCCTGATCGATATTGTAATTAATACGAAAAAGAGGCCCGAGCCTGTCAAAAAGAAAACTTCTCTTATTGTATTGATTCACAGACGTATCCGCAGATAACCGCAACCTGGCAAGCGACGGCGCAGGTAATTTATTTTCCTGATCCGAACGGTCATAGACATACTGTTTGTATTTATTTTTCAGGTTTTCGTCAATTTCAAATGTATCTATATCATCACCACCAACCATGCGGACTTTGATAGAAGATTTTGTGGTGCCATTAACAGCAAAGACATCTTCTCCCTCAAATCCATAAAGCCTTATTTCTTTGGTAACGTTGTGATCAAATTTGCGGTGATAAATCGTCCTGCCGTTTGATCCGTCTTTTTTAATATTAAAAATCCTCAGATCAATATCACCTTTTTTGGTATGGCGGATATCAAAATATTCTTTTTTATCAGATGCAGGTATTTCTACAATGCTGGCTAAAAATTGATAATATTCCAACGCGTAAACCGGCAGATTTTTCACCCTGCCTTTTAAAGATTTCGTAAGTTCAGCGGTACTCGGATCGGCGTAAACACGATCCGGCAAAAACTTCATCGTACTATCAATAAGCTCAGAAGTCAACCTGTCCTGAATATATTTTATTTCTTCTTTCCAGTCATCTTCATCCAGCTGATTCAAAAAATAACGATCCAGGTAACGGGCATTGAAATTATATCCTTTTACATCCCTGATATTTTCACTGTATGGCTGCAGATTGGATTTCAGCCATTGATGAGACAAAAACCAGGGCAAAAGTCCGGAAGTTTTGTAAAAAACTTTATCACGGTCTCTTGGGATGGGTTTGTAAATCCTTTCACCTTTGGACTTTTCCGGGAGCCAGCGCCAGTTATCCTCGTGGCGGTCCCAGTCACCGATAACCATATCCAGTAAACGCGCACGAAGTGTCAGTTTTTCATCAAAATTTGTGTCATTATCATTCCTGACTTTTCGCTGCGCCTTATCCGTCGCGTCCGTCTTTTCGGTTTCAAAAGGATTTCTTTCTTCAAATAAATAGACTGCATCAGCAAAATCCTTTTGATATTCTCCCAAACCCGGATCATTGCCAACGTAAACAATTTCAGGATTGGAATGTAATAACCCCAAAGCACCAGCCAGAGAGGGCGCAACCAAAGCACCGAAAGGATGGCCAGTGGAGACCTGATCCTGGACAATATCTTTTGCAATAGTTGGTTTAAGATTTTCGGCTAATCCGCGTTCCGGATATTTCTGTATCGTTCTCAAAACCCATTCTTTACCGGAAACATCTTTCAATCGCAGGGAACGGGTTTGCATTCCGCCACCCAATTTCACAATCGTCAAACCACCACGTTCTTTGGAAAAATCAAGTATCCGCATTGGAACGGGCATAGCCCATAACTTCCGGTAATTTTCACCGAGAAAAAAACGATGGGATTTACCGACTTCATTATACTCAGGGGCAATGGCAATTTTTATACTATCTCCAGGTGGAGATTTTTGGGCACAGGAAACATTGACAACTAAAACTGTCAGAAAAAAGGAGAGTAAAGAATTAACTATTTTGGTAAAATTTCCCTGCATAAACATTGCGACCGATAAAGATCTTAAATATACGGCAGTTTATGGTTTTAAGGGGGTTTTGAGGTTAGAAAATGTTGTTTTACAGAATTGTACTTAATACTACAATGTGGTTTTGGGTTATTGTGTTGGACGCTGGACCATGTTCACCCCAATTGCAAATGGGGTGAACACGCGTTATAAACTTTAAACGATTCTTAATATTTGAATTGAATTATTAAACAGAACCTACTCCTCGTCCGCAAGGTCAACTACTGGAATGGTAATTTCATTTTCAGCGCTGAGTCCAATAATTTTATCAAGAACTGACCTTGGAGAATCATCTGAAAATCTTAAAATATGTTCATACACCACGTCATCATCTCCAATGTTGTCTGTTACTTCATACTCGGTCATTAACAGATCTTCATAAGTAACGCCTAATAATTCGGCTAACTTTTGCTCGTATCTTTCCGAATCCTGGTCTTCTATTTCTTCTGGTGACATATTTTATTAATTTAGTTGTGATCGATCTTTAAAAATAATACAATAAGTTTTGTGCCAGCACAGAAAAACTATTCCCTGAATAATGAAGCATTCAATTGTTAAGAACTAAAATTTCCTTCAAAAAAGTTAAATCATCGGTTATTAGATAAATGCTTATCTGATCTGCCATAATACAAATAGATGAGCGTACCCAAAATAGGGAACAAAAGTATAACCAGAAGCCAAATCAATTTCCCTCCTATAATCAGGTCTTTATTTGTCATTAAATCATTAATCGTCCAGACGATCATTACTAAAACGACGATCCAGCAAGAAATTAAAAATAATTCCTGATTCCCAAATCCAAGAATTCTTGTATAAAGTTGAGGCATAAAATGTTTGTTTAATGGTTAATTTAACTCAATATACAAATCTGATATAATAAAATAGCTCAGTAATTCCGGATCAAATATAAATCTTCAAAGCCACCAGCCAATACCTCCGTTTTTGAAAACCACTGACCGGATTTTCTCCTGAAAAGTAACTACTTCTTGGTCTGTGTCCTCACAGACCACGGGTTAAATATTAGTTTTCTTTAATTTTGAAAATCGTTAAAAAGCTTGAATGTTGCGAGTACAAAATGTTCAAAGAAGACAGCGCAAAACATTTTAAGAAACAACAAAAAATTATATTTTGAAAGAGGTTAAGTATATAGAAAAACGTTATATTATAAAATCTTTTACAATCCAAATCCTTTTGAAATGATTAAGTTCAGCACGTTAACAGGATTATGCCTTTTTGTTCAATTTTTACATGCGCAGTCACTCCATAACCTTGATCAAAATCTCGCATTTAATGCTGTATTACATAAATATATTACCTATCCACAGCAAGCCGCCGAAGCAAAAGTCTACACGCGATCAACTATTTACGCTCATTTTCAAATCGATTCACTAGGTCGGGTAGGGAATATAGCAATTTTAAATCCTGGTCAGCCTGATTATGGTTTTGATAATCAGGTTATAAAAGCATTACACCATCTACCTCATCTGAAACCGGCCTACACGGGGGAGTATATTCTCCCGGTGCGTTTTGTGTTTGCTTATACTAAAGGAGATATAAAACTGGACACACTGGTACCGAGTATTTTAACTGATGAGGCCTTGAAAATTGCTTATCCCTATATGATACTTCTTTCTGAGAGAAAAATAGAAGCATACATCCCAATGTTTATCGGTAACCGAAAATAATTTTTTTGCTCCTTGGTCTGTATCCTCACAGACCTTTTGGCGGATTTACTTCTATTTTAAAATCTTAATCCATTAAATATAAACTTTCAAAGCCACCAGCCAATACCTCTGCTTTTGAAAACCACTGACCGGATTTTCTCCTGAAACGTAACTCAGCCCGATGGAAACATTCTCCTGCCCGGCAAAAAAATAGCGAACTCCTGTATCCAGGTATGGACGCCAGCCGCCTGATGCCTGGGTTTGATTTACAAAATCATAACGTAACGTACCATCTCCGTAAAGCTCAAAAAGCGGTACCATAGAAGGGAATTTGTGTAACGTAAAACTCAACCTGGCTTTTCCGATACCCCGCAGAACGTTGTCTTTAATATTATACAAAGAATCGCCGGCCACTTTGGTGGTACGCTGATATTCAAACCCGGCACTCGGCGTAAAGAACGAGCGCAGCTGTGTTGTGCCGATCCTTGCCACATTGGTAGGACTGTTAATGGCGTACCATTTTTCTGTTTCGTTGTAATAGGTCATACCGCCCGATAACAACAAAGACCCTTTGTCTGTAGCCGCATCGTTTATATATTTTAGAGAACCGTTTACAATCCAGTTTACTGCCTGGGGAGATTTCAGAAAGTACTGAGCACCGATACCGAACTGACTGTTGTTCTGTGTTTTTTCAATGAGCGTATTTCTGTGGTATTCTGCCAGGACCTTCACATAAAGCCTTTCGTGCTGCAAAGAATCCCTGAAGGCGTATCCAAGTGAAATTCCGCCATCAATCAGGTAAGATCCTGCGGATTTTTGTGGCAGGGTAATCGTAAAAGCTGCCGGTTCCTGTTTTGTGTCCGCACTTTCAAACGACTGACGCAGCTGAACGTTGTATTTTTCAAAAATTTTTGCACCGGAAATTGCCTGAGAAAAAATCGGACGGGTTGACACGATAAAGAGCAAAGCCAATATGATTCGTAATTTTTCCCTCATAAATACTTACAATTTGCTGATGATGCGTTTTTTTATTTTGCCAACTGTTGCAGCGGATATAAGCTCGTCCCTGCCGACACTTCCTTCCGGTTTGCCGTATAAATGAATAACGTCGGTAAGTACAGCACTCAGCCGGGTATACATCAGCGAATTAAAATTCAGGTTTGACAGATCCAGATCATCGGCAAGCTCCTCACGTGTTCCGGGGAACTTCCCTATTTTAATGATAGCATCTTCCACCGCATCAGCAACCAGGGTATCCCGCTGCGGAACCGTCAGGGAAGCAATCACGGAATCCCGGATTTCATTCCCCATCGAACGGAGTAATTTTTGTCGTGGTTTCGCCAGACTGGCTAGCGATAGTAAATAATGAAGATCAATTGAATCAATTTCCAGTTTCTTTTGTCGCATGAGTGATTGGATTTGATACGCTAAAAATAACGGATTTATAACGTTTCCGGCGGGATTATTTAAAAGCAGGTTCCTAATTCTCAATTAATTGATTACTGCAATATTTGCCTATACCCTCACGGACCCTTTTGCGCGAAATATTATTTTATTCCGTTGTTGAAGAATCTCAATATTATTCTCTACAATGGTGCAATAGATTATTGTAGCGGTTTACAAGTCGTACAAACAAACCGCAGATTAGCTCATTTGTAAAAGCTGTTCACAGGAACAATAGCCTTCAAAAAAATACAATTTTACAAGCCGTTGAGCAGAAATCAGCGATTATTGGATAAATTTCTATCTGATCTGCCATAATATAGATAAATCAGCGTTCCAATAATTGGAAAGAATAGAATAACCAGAAGCCAGATCAATTTTTCACCTATTAGCTTGTCTTTGTTTGACATTAAATCAATGATTGCCCATAAGAATAATATAAATAAGGCAATCGAGCATGAAATAAAAAATATTTCCTGGTTTCCAAATCCAAAGATTGATGTGAAGAGGTAAGGCATATAATATGTGTTTAAGTTTCTGTAATAAGTTATAAACAAATTAGAGCACAGCTTGAAATTACCAAAGCGAACATACAAAATGATAAAATTTCGTTTTTCATATCGTGCAGTTTTCTATTTGACAGGATAATATATCAATATTAGTTGCAAAAATTAAACCAAAAATTATAAAAAAAGAGGCCAATATCAAATCAGATATTGGCCTCTTTTAATTATAATTTTCTCGTTATTATCTAAATCCGGGAACCGTAATACTGTCCGTAACAATCTGGTTGCTTACGCGTAATGCGCGATCACGAATCCGGACCTTATATTTAATGGTAACAGGCACAGAGCTGTTAAAGTATTTTGCAGAAGTATGCAAATCCAGTTTACCTTTTATCGGACCTGACTTTCCATCTGGTTTCAGATCCGGAAACCACTTGAACTGATCAATGGCTAGGATTTGGTCAACCCATTTTCCATTGGTAAGGGTTGAAGTAACAAGTTCATAATTACCCCAGTCCCTATACTTTACAGAATCAGCAATTTCAGCATCTGAAGCACCCAAATCTCCATCCCCGTCTTCAAAATCCACGGTTACGGTAATATTTTCCTGAATCTTTTTACCACTGGTATCTAATTCCGTCTGCGTATCAATGCTGTTATAAAAAATCTTTGGCGTATCGTCAAAATCAGGAATATCAACGCAGCTCACCAATGCAATAGCCGTTATAAAAAAAAGTAAGATTTTTAATTTCATAGATCAGGTTTATAATTTCTGTTGATATAAGTCAGCAATACATAAAGTTGCCTTATTAATTCTCTAAGTTTTCAAAAGTAAGCCGCTAAGTTTTGGCTTGTAACTTCTAACTTTGTTATTCTATTTACGAAAGTACTACGATTGAAACTTCAAAGCAATAAATCTTCATTGGAAATACGTCAGGAACTTCGCCAGCAAATTATTGATTTGGATCCAATTGATTTCGAATCACTTGCACTGCAAATTTTCAAATACCAGGCTGAAAATAATCCGGTTTACAAAGAATATATATCACATTTGCACTTCAAAACAGATGAAGTCAGCAGACTTACGGAAATTCCTTTCCTTCCGATTCAATTCTTTAAACATCATTTAATCAAAACCGGAAACCCGCCGAAACCAACCGTTATTTTTGAAAGTAGCGGAACCACCGGTGCTGCCACCAGCCGTCATGCCTTGTATGATGCTCCACTCTACAAATCCGTCTCTACGCGCATCTTTCTGCAAAATTACGGGCACCTGGACGACTTCCATATGCTTGTTCTGCTACCATCATACCTTGAACGAAACAACTCGTCTCTGGTGTATATGATGCAGCATTTTATTGATCAGGCTAATTCTCCGCTGTCCAATTTTTATCTTCATAATACCGGAGAAATGATTGAACAGCTGAAAAAGCTGGCGAAAAATCCGGACGGTCGCGGCATTTTACTGATGGGCGTTACTTTCGCACTTCTGGACCTGGCTGAAAGTAATATCGACTTTTCTTTTCTTAAAAATATTCCGGATCTGAAAATAATGGATACCGGAGGAATGAAAGGACGCCGCCAGGAATTGCTTCGGGAGGAAGTTCATGACATACTGACCGGTAGTTTTGGTGTTTCAAAAATCCATTCAGAATATGGAATGACCGAACTGCTTTCTCAAAGTTATTCTCAAGGCGACGGATTATTCTACCCCGGAACTACGATGCGTATCCTGCTTCGTGATGTCAATGATCCTTTTTCCATTTATGATCATAATTTAGCAGGCTCAAAAACCGGCGGCATCAATATTATTGATCTGGCAAATCTGGACAGCTGCTCATTCATCGAAACCCAGGATCTGGGTAGATTCGGCGCAGAATCCGGTACTTTTTATGTTATGGGCCGTTTTGATAATTCTGATATCCGCGGATGCAATTTACTGGTTTTATAGGTCGTTTACCGTTCTGTGAAAATTGTGTTTACAAGAACCCTCTTCTCTAAAAAAAATTAAACAAATAGACTGTTTTAGCCTATTTCATTATACTATTAATTATCAATTAGTTACAATATATTCCCGTAATATAGAATTGTTCTAACCAGACAATAATAGAGAATATTTCATAAATTAGCCGGGTTGTTCTTAATTGCATTAATCGAATGTATAATTACACTTTGGATTGTTAACCTTATAAGTATATAAAATGAAAAGACGTGACGCAATTGCCCGTGTGGCACTATTGATGGGTGGTACGCTTTCCGCCCCGACCATGCTGGCTTTTCTGGAGGGCTGCAAATCGTCGACAGAAACGTCGACTGCGCTGACTTTTCCTTTCTCGGCGGATCAAAAAAATTTAGTTTCCGAAGTTGCTGAAATTATTATCCCTAAAACTGATACCCCTGGTGCAAAAGATGCCAAGGTTGGCGAGTTCATCGAGAAGATGATCAAAGAATGTTATGCGGGAAAAGATCAGGATAGTTTTGCCAAAGGGTTGAAAGAACTTGAAAAGAAAGATTTCCTGAAAGCTTCTCCGGCAGATCAGACAAAGATTTTAAAAGAACTGGAAGCTTCCGCCAAAACAGATTCTGATAAAGCAAGCGAGGAACGTAAGAAATTCACAGAGGCTGGAAAAGAATATACTGATGACCAGGGTGTTCCTTTCTTCAAACTGATCAAAGAACTTACACTTCTTGGATACTTTACATCTGAACCTGGTGCTACGCTGGCTTTGGATTACGTTCCGGTACCGGGCCGTTACGATGGCTGTATCGACTTGAAACCTGGTCAGAAAGCCTGGGCTATGTAGTTTTAATTTAAAAAGCTTTAAGTAATTGAAGCTTGCAAAAAACTGGTTATCATTAAGTTATAATATCATTTCACTATGAATTTAAACCTGAAAGGTCAAAAGGAAGTAACGTACGATGCAATCGTCGTTGGTTCTGGTATAAGCGGAGGATGGGCTGCTAAAGAGTTAACTGAAAAAGGACTGAAAGTGGTTATGCTCGAACGCGGGCGTGACATTAAACATATTACCGATTACAAAACCGCCACACTGGCTCCCTGGGAATTTGAACACCGCGGACGTGTGACTACCGTTGCCAAAGAAGAATACTGGGCTGGAATGCGTACGGGTTACACAGCAAATGAAGAGCACAGATATCTTTTTGAAAACGATAAAGAAAATCCATACGAAGAAACAAGAGGATTTGACTGGATTCGTGCCTATCACGTAGGTGGCCGCTCACTTTTGTGGGGTCGTCAGAGCTACCGCCTGAACCCGGCAGATTTTGAAGCGAACGCCAAAGATGGTATCTCAATCGACTGGCCGATCCGTTATAACGACATCGCTCCGTGGTATGATTACGTAGAGAAATTCGCAGGTATCAGTGGTGCAAAAGATGGATTGGATGTATTACCAGACGGTAATTACCTTCCTCCGATGCAAATGAACTGTGTTGAAAAAACGGTTAAAGGCGAAATTGAAAAGAAATTTGCAGGCCGTCACGTGATCATGGGACGCGCTGCACATTTAACGCAGCCAAATGCAGTACATACAGAATTAGGACGTGCTGCCTGTCAGTTCCGTAACATGTGTATGCGAGGCTGTCCATATGGTGCATATTTCAGTACGCAGGCTGCAACTTTGCCAGCTGCAACAAAAACCGGAAATCTTACTTTGATTCCTGATACAATTGTAACCGAAGTGATCTACGACGACAAGCTTGGTAAAGCAACCGGCGTTCGTACGATCAACCAGAATACAATGGAAACGAAGGAATATTTTGCAAAAGTTATTTTCCTTAACGCTTCCGCCATTGCTTCTGCGTCAATCCTTTTGAACTCGAAATCAAAAAGATTCCCGAATGGTTTTGGTAATGACAGCGATCAGGTTGGCCGTAATATTATGGATCACCATCTTGCTGTTGGAGCCCGTGGCGATATGGAAGGTTATGAAGATAAATATTATTTCGGACGTCGCGCAAATGGTGTTTACGTTCCGCGTTACCGTAACTGGGGTACTGATAAACGTGATTACCTTAGAGGATTTGGCTATCAGGGTGGTGCGAGCCGCGACAGCTGGGGACGCGGAGCCGGAATGGATGGTTTCGGTGCTGAATTCAAAAAGGAACTTTCGCAGCCTGGCGGATGGAGTATGAATCTTGGTGGATTTGGCGAAATGCTTGCTGACGAAAAAAACCGTTTCACACTTTCTTCTACCAAAAAAGATAAATGGGGACTTCCAGTAGTGGTTTTTGATGCTGCTTACGGAGACAACGAAAAGAAAATGCGTGTTGATATGATGAACGATGCTGCTGAAATGTTGGAAGCGGCTGGTTTGAAAAACGTATCAAAATATAACGATGAGTCAAAACATCCTGGAATTGGTATCCATGAAATGGGTACTGCCCGTATGGGTAACGATCCTAAAACTTCTGTTTTGAATAAAAACAATCAGGTTTGGGGTGCAGAAAACGTCTACATGACCGACGGTGCCTTTATGACATCATCTTCATGTGTTAACCCATCACTTACTTATATGGCTATGACAGCACGTGCTGCGGACCATGCGGTGAAGGAGCTTAAAAAGATGAATCTATAACAGGATCTTTTTTGTATTAATATGATTAAAAAACCCCACCGGGTATATCCGGCGGGGTTTTTGCTTTTGACACCAATAGCCTTTTTTGATAAATAACTTGTAGTACATTGTGAGATCGTCCCAAAGGATGAGCCTGTTTTGTAAATCCTAACCCACTTTACATTGAAAGATTTTTCCTTGCCAGCCATTCCTCAACGGGTTTCCTCTGTTGATGCATACCGCGGTTTTGTAATGCTGCTCATGATGGGCGAAGTTTTAAGTTTTAACAAAGTGTCGGAAGCTCTGCCTGACAGTGCTTTCTGGGCTTTTCTTCACTATCAGCAAAGCCACGTTTCCTGGGTCGGATGCTCACTGCATGATCTGATACAACCATCGTTCTCATTTTTAGTTGGTGTTGCCCTGCCCTATTCCATGGCAAGCAGAGCCAGCAATCAGCAAACAACCGGTATGATGTGGTTTCATACTTTAAGACGCTCGTTGATATTAATTCTGCTTGGTATCTTTTTACGATCCATGCACCGCGATCAGACCAACTTTACTTTTGAAGATACGTTGACGCAAATCGGTCTTGGTTATCCATTTCTGTTTGCTTTGGGTTTCCGCTCAGAGCGTGTGCAATGGACGGCTTTGGCATTTATACTTTTAGGTTACGGAATATTCTTTGCCGTTTACCCACTTCCCGGCCCCTATTTTGATTGGGCAGAAACGGGCACTACCGCGGATTGGGAACATAATTTACAAGGTTTCGCGGCGCACTGGAATAAAAATACAAACGCAGCCTGGGCGTTCGACCGGTGGTTTATGAATATTTTTCCGAGAGAAAGTCCTTTCCACTTTAACGGTGGAGGATATAGTACGCTCAGTTTTATACCTACGTTGGGAACGATGACGCTGGGATTAATTGCCGGAAAATGGTTGAAAAACGCGGAATCTTCATCCTGGCTTATCAAACGTTTTGTGATAACAGCAGCCCTACTTTTTGTGATTGCCATCACTTTAAATCTTACCGGAATTAATCCCATTGTGAAACGTATCTGGACGCCGGCCTGGACGTTGTTCAGTGGCGGATGGTGTTTCCTTCTTTTGGCAGGATTTTATTTTATTGTCGATGTAAAAGAAAACAAATCCTGGTTTCTGCCATTAATCGTGATCGGTACCAACTCCATTGCAGCCTACATTTTTGCGCATACAATAAATGATTTTATTGACCAGTCTTTCCGTACTAATATCAGTCAGCATTATGATCTGATATTTGGAGAGGCTTATCGCACGCTTGTAAGCGGCACCATAATACTACTTGTAGAATTCTGGATCTTATACTGGATGTACAAAAAGAAACTATTTATCAAGATTTAACTTTACTCAACACAGTGCGTTTCTATCCGCCGGATGAATAAAATCGTTCGGCGGATTTGTATTTTAAATCCAAAAAACTAACTTTCTTTTTTTGTTTACAAAATTTAATCTTATCAAATGCTGCAACTGAAAGGAATACATCATATTGCCATTATCGCATCAGACTACGAAAAGTCGAAAAGTTTTTATACTGATGTTTTAGGTTTTACGATTGACAGAGAAGTGAACCGTGCGGAAAGACAATCTTTCAAACTTGATCTTTCTTTAAATGGTCAATATTGTATCGAATTATTTTCATTTCCCGAACCTCCCAAACGTCCGTCGCGACCAGAAGCAACAGGGCTGCGCCATCTGGCTTTTCAGGTCGAAAATATTGAAGAGGCCATTGCAGAACTTGAAAAAAGAGATGTACATCCGGAACCAATACGAATTGATGAATTCACAGGTAAAAAATTCACTTTTTTTGCAGATCCTGACGATCTTCCCATAGAACTTTACGAAGCATAGCAGTCTGATATTTAACACAAAAAGCCCGGAAATGTAAACCCGATTTACATTTCCGGGCTTTTTGATTTTCAGCTAACTGTGACCTGCAAACGCTAATTGCGTCTATTATTCCAAAAACAATTATCACACTTTTAAACATAATACTATACACACATGAAAAAGTACGCAGCAGAATTTATCGGGACATTTTGGTTGGTTTTAGGCGGTTGCGGAAGTGCGGCTCTTGCAGCAGCATTTCCACATGTAGGAATTGGCCTGCTTGGCGTTTCCTTTGCCTTTGGATTAACAGTATTGACCATTGCTTATTCACTCGGACACATTTCAGGAGCGCATCTTAATCCGGCAGTATCCGTTGGGCTATGGATTGGCGGCAGGTTTTCGGGGAAAGATTTATTGCCTTACATCGTTGCACAGATCCTGGGCGGAATTGCCGCAGCAACGGTTTTATCATTTATCATAACCGGAAATGGCAGCACGATCGGAGATTTTGCCGCAAATGGATATGGTGATCATTCCCCGGGAAAATACAGCATGGCGGCAGCACTTGTTACAGAAATCGTAATGACTTTTATGTTCCTGATTATTATTCTTGGTGCGACTGATAAAAAAGCAGCAGGCGGATTTGCAGGAATAGCGATCGGTTTGGCATTAACATTGATTCACCTGATCAGTATTCCTGTTACGAACACCTCGGTTAATCCTGCAAGAAGTATCAGTCAGGCATTATTTGTTGGTGGCTGGGCAACAGAGCAGCTTTGGTTATTTATTGTAGCACCGGTGGTTGGAGCAGCATTGGCAGGAATTGTTTACAAATTCCTTTCGAGCGAAGACTGATCAGGCCGAAACAGAGCGCTTTAAATCTTTAATCCGCACGATGTCATACCTGGACAGGATTTCATAAAATTCAGAAATTCTGTTCAGGTGTTCATCAACAACCCGTTTGATTTCCAAATCCCTATCCAGATATTTATAAAGTGATTTATAAGACTGTAAAATTCTACCTTCCGTTTTTTTCAAATAGTCAGTTACTTCTTCTTTTTCTTCCAGATCATACAATCCTGCAATTGTATTCAAATTTACTTCCTTATCGCTTATCAGATCTTTGTCTGTAAGAAAACACTTAAAATAATCGTAAATCGAATGAATTTCCTTCTGAAATATTAAGGCACTGAAATGACCCTGCGTTAGCATTTTTCTGAGAGGCCCCATACTATCTTTCTTCAAAGCTTCCAGATAAAGCACTTCTCTAATTTTTTGTTCGTTCCATAACGAGCTTATTTTCAGAACGAACTCATGTAATTTGGAATCTTCCATCGCGATTGCTGAATAAGTGAAGGTATTCTCAAATTTGCACAAATTCTATGCCTAATGGTTACAACACGAGGATAATTCCTGATAATATTCTTTAAACCATATAGATTAAATTTATTTTCATAAAAGGCAGTTTTTACATGTTATTTCATGCTTTATCCATACTGCTGAATTGTAGCGTATTTCCACTATTTTTCACACCATACCGGGGAATTTAACTGTACAAAATAAACCTTCATCAGCGTATTATTTTTATACTCGTATGAAACGACATAACTTTGGGCAAATACAATAATTAGATTATTAAAAAGTTAGATTAAAATTATGCGGAGATGAACAATCTCTGATTTACGAATTGTGTACACGTATGCTTAAATACCCAATACTGATTTCTCTGCTTTCCGCAGTTATATTCAATTCCTGTAAGACCTCAGCTCCTAAAACACAAGTAGTTACTGAAACACCTGCGCTTATTCAAATTGGCACTGAAAAGTTTACCGCAACTGATTTTTTAGATTCTTATACCAAAAATAAATTTGCTTCTGATTCTGTCAAAGAGCTTACAGCAGAGGAATATTTACCTGTCTACCGCGATCAGAAAATTAAAATGCTCGCTGCCCGGCAAGAGGGATTGGATACGACAAATGATTATAAGGAAGAAATAAACTCGTATTATGACCAATTGGCCAAAAACTTTTTGGTTGACAAAGTGCTTGTTGAAAAACTCTCAACAGAGGCATACGCGAGGATGAAACAGGAAGTGAAAGCTTCTCATATTTTGATTGCGATTCCGGAAGATGCCTCACCGAAAGATACAATGGATGCCTACAATGCCGCCGTTGCATTACGCGGCAGACTGGAAGAAGGTGCCGATTTTAGTGATATGGCTGCAAAATTTTCCAAAGATCCGTCGGCAGTTCATAACAAAGGTGACCTTGGTTATTTTACGGTTTTTCAAACAGTTTATCCATTTGAAACGACTGCCTATAATTTGCCTGTTGGAAAAATATCCCAACCTGTACGAAGTAAAACGGGTTATCATATTATCAAAGTGAATGATCGCAGGGCAAGCCGGGGAACGGTGAGGATTGCGCACATCATGGTGAAAGTGGATAAAAAAGCTACGGAAGCGCAGAAAACAGCTGCAAAAATTAAGATTGACGAAGCATATAAAAAGCTTCAGTCTGGTCAGGAATGGGATGCTGTTGCAGAAAGCTATTCTGATGACAAACAATCCAGCAAAAATCATGGACTCCTACCCCCTTTTGGCACAGGACAGATGGTACCGGAAGTCGAAGAAACTTCATTTGCACTGACAAAACCAAATGCTTATGCCGCACCCGTTTTGTCGTCTTACGGCTGGCATATCATCAAACTGATTGAAAAAAAGAATCTGGAACCATATAGTGTGATGGCACCAACTCTGAGACAAAAAGTGGTTACCGATTCCAGAGGAAAGGTTTTGGATCAGGCCACAGCAAAACGTCTTCGCACCAAATATGCAGTACAGGAATTTGCCGATCAATATGCCTTATTTAATCCATTAATTGACAGTACGCTAATTTCAGGTTCCTGGGATTACATGAAAGCTGTATCAACGGACTGGGCTTCCAATGTATTATTTACAATCGAAAAGCGACCATACGAAGCACTTTCTTTTTTAAATTATATCAAAACACAGCAGAAACCACGACCAAAGGGCTCCGCACCGGAGGTTATTTTCAAACATTATTATAATGATTATCTGACGGATCGTCTTTTTGCTTACGAAAAAGAGCACCTGGAAGAAACTTATCCGGAATTTAAAAGCCAGATAACAGAAATCCGTCAGGGCGTTTTGCTTGACCTGCTCACAGAAGAAAATGTTTTACAGCGTTCACTTACAGACTCTGTCGGTCAGCAGGCATATTATCAAAAAAATATGGAGCATTTCCGTTATCCTGAACGCGCTTTTGGAACCATTGTAACGGCTCCGGATACTGCCACACTTCACGCTGTAAAAAGAGCAATTGCAAAAAGTCCATATTTACTGGAAAGAAAAGCGAATGAATTGATATTCAAAGAAGGTTCCAGCGATTTGACACAGGATCAGATCGACAAACTTTATGATGTATATATCATTCTTCAAAAGAATCCGGATTATGTTGTTGAAGTAGCCGGTTATCGTTCTTCAACAGAAGCCGAAACAATTTCAGCCGACAGAATAAGAAAAGCGGTTCAGTATTTAAGCTCAAAAAATATATCCATTGTTAAAATTCTTGAAAAAGATTACGGATCTTTTCGTCAATCTGCCGAAATTGAGCGTAATAGAAGAATAAGTTTTCAGTTTTACAGTCAGTCTAAAAAAGATGTTGAGAAAGTCTATAATTCAGTGACGCCGGATGCCGTTATTATTCAGGAAGGATATTTTCAGAAAAATAATGCATTGTTAGGTCAGGCTAAATGGGAAGCCGGTGAACAAACATTGACTGCCAATGGTTTAACTTATTGGATCGATATAGAAAAAATTGAACCGGCCAGAGTAAAAACATTCGCCGAAGCACGGGGCGGTGTCATCAATGAATATCAGAAAGTATTGGAAAAACAGTGGCTTGAAAAGCTTCAGCAGAAATTTCCTGTAAAAGTGAATCAACAAGAATTAGAAAAAATTAAGCGTTAAACGTAAATTAGCATTTTAAAAACCGGTTGACTATCTTTTTATTACAAAACCGGATCACGATAAGCCCTACTATTTCAACTTAGGAACACTTAAAATAATATGAAAATAAATAGATTGATAGTAATGCAATGTTTTGCAATCTGCACATTGTGTTTAAGTCTGGTTGGTTACGGGCAAGGGCAGCAGGGTGTTATGATTGACAAAATTATTGCCCGTGTGGATAACCATTATATCCTCAATTCCGAGCTGGAAGAAATGTATAACAGCTACGCCCAGAATGGTCAGAAAGCACCGGAAAAATGCCAGATCCTGGAATCACTGATCATCAACAAAATGCTTTTGGCAAAAGCTGAAATTGACTCAGTAACTGTTGAGGATAAGGATGTTGATAATGAGCTGGACGGAAAGATGAATTATATGATCCAGCGTTTCGGATCAGAAAAAAACCTGGTTGAAGCTTACGGAAAAAGCGTAGAAAACTTAAAAACCGAACTCCGTACGCAGGTAAAAGAACAGAAAGTGGTTGAAAAAATGCAGCGTACCATTTCCGGTAATGTGAAGATCACACCGAGTGATGTCCGTAAATTCTTCAACGCTATACCAAAAGACAGTTTGCCATATATTCCGTCAGAAGTTGAAATCGGGCATATTGTCCGGTTGGGAACGGTGACCAGAGAACAAAAAGATAAATTAAAAAACCAGCTTCTTGAATTGAGAGCACGTGCAGAAAAAGGTGAAGATTTCGCCATGCTTGCAACGATTTATTCTGAGGATGTTGGATCTGCAAAAAATGGCGGGGATCTGGGTTTTGCAAAACGTGGTGCGATGGTTCCTGAATTTGAAGGAACAGCACTTGGTTTGAAACCAGGCGAAATGTCAGACATCGTGGAATCGCAATTTGGTTTTCACTTAATCAAACTGATTGAAACCCGTGGCGCCGAATATCATGCGCGTCACATTCTTTTGCGCCCGGATTATAACAAAGGAACGGACATGAGCAGTGCGCTACGTGTACTTGACAGTTTACGCATTCTTATCAAATCCGATAGTTTGAAATTTGCGAAAGCGGCGCTTAACAATTCAGAGGATAAAGAAACCGCAGAAACAGGTGGAATTATCCAGGACAGAAATACACAGCTTGGACGATTGACACTGGATGCTTCAATGGACCCTGCGCTTTATTTCGCTATTGATACCATGAAAGTTGGAGATTTAAGCGTGCCGGTTTCTTACCGTACGGAGGATGGAAGAAGTGCGATGCGTATTCTTTGGTACAAAAGCCGGTCTGAGCCGCATACTGCCAATCTTCGTGATGACTATGAGAAAATTTCCCAGATCGTGTTGAGTAATAAAAGAAATCATGCCCTGGAAGAGTGGTTCAAAAAAGCGCAGGGTGATGTTTTCATTAGTGTAGAACCTGAATATAAAAATTGTAAAATTCTGGGGTTGTCCAACGGCAGCGATACCTGAGTTCAAAGCGTAACGATTGAAGAAATTTAAGATTCCCCAAAATTGAAAATTGACTCACTGTGAATTATAAATCTGACGTTGAAGCAGCCGAGGCTATGAAAGTGGCCTATGAGAAAATCCGTAGTGAAATAGGTCAAGTGATCGTCGGACAGGATGAAGTTATTAAAAGGTTGCTTACAGCCATTTTTTGTCAGGGACATTGTTTGCTGGTTGGGGTACCGGGATTGGCTAAAACACTGCTTATTCAAACCATTGCTTCATCGCTTGATTTAAAATTTAACAGGATTCAGTTTACCCCGGACTTAATGCCGTCGGATATTCTGGGTTCTGAAACTTTGGATCAAAACCGCAATTTCAAATTTATTCAGGGACCCATATTTTCAAATATCATTCTGGCGGATGAAATAAACCGTACGCCTCCAAAAACGCAGTCAGCGCTTTTGGAAGCCATGCAGGAGTATTCTGTAACAATCGCCGGACAACGTCACGCTTTATCACGTCCCTTTTTCGTACTGGCGACGCAAAATCCGATTGAACAGGAAGGAACCTATCCGCTTCCCGAAGCACAGTTGGATCGGTTTATGTTTATGATCCAGCTGGATTATCCGTCATATGCGGAGGAAGTTCATATCGTAAAAAACACAACCAACGATTCAAAATACCAGGTTAAAGAAGTGATCACGGCGGAAGAAATTATGGATTTCCAACATCTGGTCCGCCGCGTTCCGGTTACTGATCATGTGATTGAATATGCAGTAAAACTGGTCCATAAAACCAGACCTTCTTCTGCTCTCGCAATAAAAGATACGAATGATTATCTTGAATGGGGCGCTGGCCCGCGTGCCTCACAAGCCTTGATTTTAGCATCCAAATGTAACGCTTTACTTTCCGGAAAATATTCCCCGGATATTGAAGATGTGAAGGCCGTTGCACTTCCGGTGTTACGTCATAGAATAATCAGAAACTTTAAAGCAGAGGCCGAGGGCATATCGGTTGACGACATTATCGCCCGCCTTCTTTAATCAGAAAAAGGAATTTAAAGTATATAAAATTGCGTTGATCTGTAAAGGATATCAACGCAATTTTTGCTTTTACAGGTATTCATCTATTCCAATCTCAACATCAAAACCATACTGAAACGATGACAATTCAAGGAGAAAATTATATAGGTTACTCACTTTCATCTCAAAACGAACATACTTTCAAGTCGTACGTTCCGGCTCAAAATATAGAATTACCTGAAAAGTTTCATACCGCTACTCCTGATGAAGTAGCCCAGGCCATGGAACTTGCCCAAAAAGCTTTCGACGAATATTCGCAAATTCCCGCGGCAAAGAGAGCCGATTTTTTGATTGCTATTACCGAAGAAATACTGGCCATCGGTGATGAATTACTGGAAAGAGCAAATCTTGAAACCGGATTACCCATTGCACGTTTACAAGGCGAAAGAGCACGGACGATTAATCAGCTAACACAATTTGCAGATCTGATCCGTGAGGGGTCATGGGTGGAAGCGAGTATTGATACTGCCATTCCTGATCGCACGCCGATTCCCAAGTCAGATCTGCGTAAAATGCTTATTCCTATCGGGCCAATCATTGTTTTTGGTTCGAGTAACTTTCCTTTTGCCTATTCAGTTGCCGGCGTTGATACTGGTCCTGCTCTGGCAGCCGGAAATCCGGTAGTAGTGAAAGCGCATCCGGCACACCCCGGCGTAAGTGATCTTACAGCGCAAGCGATAGTGAAAGCAGCGAAAAGAACAGGAATGCCGGATGGCGTTTTCTCTATGTTGTATGATGATGGTTTTGAAGTGGGCGCTGCCCTGGTCAAACATCCGGCCAGCAAGGCTGTTGGTTTTACCGGCTCCATAAAAGGTGGAATGGCACTGCACAAAATGGCGCAGGAACGTGAAGAACCAATTTCTGTTTTTGCTGAAATGGGAAGTGTGAATCCGGTTGTTATACTACCTGAATATCTTGAAAAGAATGCGCTGCAATTAGCCAAAACCATGGCGGGTTCTGTGACACTGGGGGCCGGACAATTTTGTACAAATCCCGGATTGGTATTTGTTATTGAAACCGGTTCGCTGAATTTATATGAGGAAGCTTATAAAAACGAAATCCTGAAAACCGCCTCAACAACAATGTTGACGGCCGGTATCCGTTCCAATTTTTATAAGTTGAGAGATGAACTGGTCGGGCAAGAAGGTGTGACCGAACTGGCTTATTCCGATTTGACGGAAGAACAGGAAAATCAATCTCAGGCTTCGGTTGCAAAAGTGAGCGGCAAAGATTTCATTGCAAACCCTAAAATCCATGAAGAAGTCTTCGGGCCATTTTCCTTATTGGTTATTTGTAAGGATAAAGCTGAATTACTTTCGGCCATTTCTCATTTGAAGGGGCAATTAACTGCATCGCTGATGGCTGACGCTGACGAAGCTTCCCGTTATCCTGAATTACTAAGAACGCTTTCCAAAATTTGTGGACGGTTTATTATGAATGGCGTTCCTACCGGCGTAGAAGTTTGTCCTTCCATGCATCATGGCGGGCCATTTCCATCGGCGACGGATGCCCGATTCACTTCTGTTGGCCGGCATTCCATTCTTCGTTTTGTCCGTCCGCAATCGTTTCAGGATTGGGATGACTCTTTACTTCCTGTTGAATTGAAAAACGCCAATCCGCTGGGAATTTTCAGATTGGTCAATAATGAGACAACCAAACGTTCAATATAAAACTTAACTTTAAACGCTTCCATAAATAACAGATGGAAGCGTTTAAATTATTTTCAGGACAAAGCCATGATTTCAACAAAAAACAAAACCTTCCATATTCTTAACGGTGACGCATTGCTGGATAACTTCCCGGCTGAATTGCTAACCGGCGAAATCATTATTGCAAGAGAATGTCTGGTTGACGGACCTGTAAATGGCGAAACACCGGAAGCATTCTGGGAAACCCGCGCAGGTTTTATTCAGGAAACTTATGGTGAAGAGAAGGAAGTTTATTTTGAAGAAGTTGTTACTGAATTTGAAAAAATAAAAGCAATCCCTGCCAACTCGGAAGTTAACTTTTGGTTTGAGGATGATTTGTTTTGCCAGGCAAATTTATGGTTTTGCGCTTCACTGCTGCTGCCTGTTGCGCATACTCTTAAATCTTATATCATCAAACCGCCGCTAATCGGCCAGGAACCTGATTGGCGTGGATTTGGCCCGATGGATCGTCATGCTTTGGCCGATGCTTACCTAAACAAACAGGAACTTTCACTGGCTGATTTAAGTCTGCTGGCTAATCTCTGGGATGCTTACAAAAATGATAACCGTGAAAAATTCGCAGAACTGGCAATGATGAAATCAGAAAATTTTCGATTTTTAAGTCAGGTTATCCAGGCTCAGCTTGACCGGAAAGCTCACAGACCGGAAATGGTTTTAAAGCAGATTATGCAGGAAAAAGAAACGACAGATTTTAAAACGATCTTTAAAGAGTTTGGCAAACGGGAAGGAATTTATGGCTTTGGCGACTGGCAGGTTGAAAAACTTTTGGAAAAAATACAGTAAAATTTCCTACTCCGGATACCCGACTTCAACCAAAAATAAACCTTCCGCAGGTGCCTGTGCTCCTGCCTTGCTCCTGTCCTGTGCCTGAATAATTTTTTCAAAATCTGCTATACTTTTTTTGCCGGTACCCACTTCCAGTAATGTCCCAACCAGCGCCCGGACCATACCACGCAGGAAACGGTTTGATTTCACACTGAATATCAGAATGCCATTTTTTTCAAACCATTCTGCCTCAGTAATATCACAAAGAAAGTTGTTAACCTGCGTGTGTAGCTTACTAAAACTTTCGAAGTTCTTATATTTAAACAATAGCAATGCCGCCTCATTCATCAGCTCAATATTCAGCGGTTTGTGAAAAATATGTGATTCACCAAATAGAAAAGGATTTTTCCTTTTCACGATCCGGTATTCATAACGCCGGTAACTGGCATCAAAACGGGAATGGGCAGTATCTTCAACAGGAAAAACACGGTGAACAGCAATGTCGAATGGCAGCAGACTGTTAAGCCGGTAAGTCAATAAATCGCAATCCTTAACGGCCTCAATAATATCAAAATGCGCATATTGCTGTTCGGCATGTACGCCGGTATCGGTCCGGCTGCTGCCTACGGTTTCAATCGTTTCCCTCAAAATAAGCGTAAGTGCTTCATCCAGTTTTTGCTGGACAGAAATGGCATTGTTTTGCTTCTGCCAACCACTGTAATTTGTTCCTTTGTAGCTGAATTCTATAAAATAGCGCATGAAGCAAAAGTAAGAGAAAGTAGTGAGTTTACCTTTTTAGGTTTAAAAGTAAAGATTAATGATGGGCTAGATCAGGCACTGATTTGTACTTTTTCGTGTTAATCTAAATCTTGAATATTCTTAAAACTGTTGCGTTTGTATAAATTTGACAACAGAATACTGAATTAAATACAGATTTCATTCAAAGAACACAAATTATTTCGAGGTTGACGTGAAGAACATTAACTTTGACAATTAATATATTTCCAGTACTGTATGATTACGGAAGAGAAAAAAGAAGAGAAGAGCCTGAATTTTATTGAAGAGATCATTGAGGCGGACCTGCAAACGGGTAAGTACAAGGAAATTGTGACCCGTTTTCCTCCCGAACCAAACGGATATCTTCATATCGGTCACGCTTCAAGTATTTGTCTGAATTTTGGATTGACAAAGAAATTTCCAGGTTATACCAACCTGCGTTTTGATGATACTAATCCAACGACGGAAGATACAGAATACGTTGAAAGTATTAAAAATGACATCCGCTGGATGGGTTTTGAATGGCGGAACGAACTTTATGCTTCTGACTATTTCGATACCTTATACGATTATGCGGTAAGGCTTATCCATATGAACCTAGCCTATGTTGATGATTCCACTTCGGAGGAAATTGCAACATTGAAAGGCACACCAACAGAGCCGGGAAAAAACAGTCCGTTCCGGGACCGCACGATTGAAGAAAATCTGGCTCTTTTTGAGCAAATGAAAAACGGAGATTTTCCGGATGGAAGTCATACACTCCGTGCAAAAATTGATATGGCGCACCAGAATATGCTGATGCGCGACCCTATTTTATACCGTATCAAACATGCGCATCACCACCGTACCGGCAACAAATGGTGCATTTATCCGATGTACGATTTTGCGCACGGACAAAGTGATTCCATTGAAAACATAACGCACTCGCTTTGTACAATGGAATTTATTCCGCATCGTGAACTATACGACTGGCTGATCGAAAAGCTGGAAATATATCCGTCGCATCAATATGAATTTGCGCGCAGGAATCTGAATTATACGGTTACGAGCAAAAGAAAATTGTTGCAGCTAGTTCAGGATGGCCACGTAAATGGCTGGGACGATCCGCGGATGCCAACCATCAGCGGTTTGCGCAGAAGGGGTTATACACCTGCCAGTATCCGTGAATTTTGCGATCGTATCGGCGTAGCACGTCGGGAAAATATGATCGATGTAGGTTTGCTGGAATTTTGTGTGCGGGAAGATCTGAACAAAACTTCCCTTCGCAGAATGGTGGTTCTTGATCCTTTGAAACTGGTGATCACCAATTTCCCTGAGGATCTTTCTGAAACCTGCATTACGGAAAATAACCCGGAGGATATCGCAACGGGTATGCGGGAAATTCTTTTTACAAAAGAGATTTTCATCGAACGCGAAGATTTCATGGAAGTTCCGTCCAAAAAGTATTTCAGACTTGCGCCGGGTAAAATGGTGCGTTTGAAAGGAGCTTACATCATTCAGGCTAACTCTGTGGTTAAAGATGAAAACGGTGAGGTTACCGAAGTGCATTGTACTTATATTGAAAACAGCAAAAGCGGGCAGGATACGACGGGTATCAATGTAAAAGGAACTTTGCACTGGGTTTCTGCAAAACATGGTGTTCTGGTTGAAGTCAGGTTATATGACCGTTTATTTTCTGTTGAAAATGTTGCGTCGGAAGAAGGTGATTTCAAGGAATATATGAATCCGGAATCGTTAAACATCATCACAGGATTTGCAGAACCTGCATTGAAAGAAGCAAAACCAGGCGAATCATTCCAGTTTTTAAGAAAAGGATACTTCGCAGCTGATCCGGATGGTACGGTTGAGAAACCGGTTTTTAACCGTACGGTGACTTTGCGTGACAACTGGGCGAAGGCCGGGGAAAAGTAGATAGCTGCTGGCTGATGGCCATTGGATTTTCTTCAAATAAAGCTGGCTTGGTTAGCATACCGAAACGCAATAGAATTAAAACGTTAGTAAATTGTCGTTTTCAATCCCGAAGGGATGTTATTATTATAGAAATTGAGAAACAAAATACGCTAAATTTCACTTCTCCTATAATAATATCAGTCCTTCGGACTTAAAGTATTTTCATGCCTCTACCTGGCTTGGTTGAAAATTTAGAGGAATTTATATATCCACTTCGTTTGAAAACGTCGTTTACTTGAAAAAGGGAACGACGTTTTTTTCTTGATTAAAATTCAGTTAAACACTCCATATAATTAGATTGGTTTTAAATAATACTTGCAATGATAAAAGTTACGATTTATCTTTGTGGCAGATTTCAAGGTCATCTAAATGTCAGTTGCAGTGAATAACCCGAATGAATTGTTCAGTACCTCCAAAGGTTTCAGCTTTCAGTGTGATAAAAGTTCAAGAATTGTAATTCATTTTGGAGAGATGATTGCTTCATTTCGTATCCAGGATTTCCTGAATTTTCGTCGTTTGGTAAACAATATTGACATCAAAAGCAGATTATTTGACCTTTCTGACGAGTCTGATTACGAATTCGTTGAAGCTCCTCAACTTAATATCAATCAGAAACTTACCCTTTGCGAACTGATCCAGTTAAGAGAACTTGTGAACGGAACACACTTCGCAATCGAGCTAAATTCTCTTCTTCACACCATTCTTTACGTAGAACAAGAATTAGTCTAAATAGCTGACGGCCTTCATATTAGACCAATTCCAAATTTAAGCGTTCGTCTTGTTATGACGAACTTTCCTTTGATATTTGTGCTTATTACTTCAAAAGATAAACACGAATACCATGAGAGATCTACTTAGAGCCCGTACTTCCTTAAAAGAAGAGATAGAAATATTATTGAACAACCAGGTTAAAATGGAAGCAGAAGCCTCAGCTAAATATTTGGCTATGGCTTCATGGTGCGACCGCAATGGTTACAGAAACAGCGCCGCTTATTTCCTTAAACAATCCGACGAAGAGCGCGGACATATGTTGAAAATTTTCAATTACATCATGACTGTAGGCGGAACTGCGGTTTCTCCTGAGGTACCTGCTGTAAAACAGGAATTTGCTTCATTCAGAAGTGTATTTGAAGCAGCACTACAAAGCGAAATCGCGGTTACACAATCAATTAACCGTATTGTAACGCAGACACGCCGCGAAGAAGATTACGCAACAGAAACCTTCATGCAGTGGTTTGTAAACGAACAGATTGAAGAAGAAGACAACGCTCGTCGTGCGATCGAACTTTTTGATGTGATAGGTGAAGAAGGAACTGGCCGCTACCACATCGATAAAGCTATTTTGAAGTTAAATTCTGAAAACTAGGATTATAAAATCTTAAGATTATTAAAGGAGCTGCATCATCATGGTGCGGCTCCTTTTTTTGTTTTCTAAAAATTAATTGAATCAAAACTTGCAATTCAATTGTATACAATTTAATTTTACACAATCAATAACAAGATATGGATATTCTAAAATTATCAAATCAGCTGTGTTTTCCGCTTTATGCTTTGTCAAGGAAAATCACAAGTCACTATCTCCCTATTCTGGAGAAAATTGGATTGACCTATCCTCAATATCTTGTGATGATGGTGCTTTGGGAAGAAGACTCCGTTTCAGTGAAGGAGCTTGGACATAAACTTATGCTTGATTCCGGCACACTTTCTCCTTTATTAAAAAAACTGGAAGACCGTGAACTGGTTATGCGGAAAAGGCTAAAAGAAGACGAACGTGTGGTCATTATCACCTTAACAGAATCAGGAAAAAAATTGAAGGAAAGTGCTTCTGACATTCCGGAACAGATAAAATGTAGCCTTGATCTCACTGATAAAGAGTTACTTGAAATGAAAATACTGGCGACAGGCCTCCTTGATAAAATCAACAAGATTGAAACAGTACATAGTAATTAATTGAATAACTCACTAAAACGAAACAAAGATGATCAATGCAGTATATACCGCGACAGCAACAGCGACAGGCGGAAGAAATGGAAAAGTAACGTCATCCGACGGAGTTTTGGAACTGGAAGTGCGCTTGCCAAAAGAAATGGGCGGAGCCAATAATGATTACACCAATCCTGAACAATTATTTGCAGCGGGATATGCGGCTTGTTTTGACAGCGCACTAAGCCTGATCATTCAGCGCAGCAAAATTAAAACAGGTATGACGAACGTAACCGCGCATGTAGGAATTGGTAAAAATGAGGCGGACGGATTTGGATTGGTGATTACACTGGAAGCCAACATTCCGGGTGTGGAACAATCCGTTGCAGACGATCTGATCGCAAAAGCTCATCAGGTTTGTCCATATTCAAACGCCACCCGTGGAAACGTTGAAGTTACGTTAAAAACGACAACAAACGAATTGGCAGTTCAGTAGGATACAGGTTCTGTTTTAACTAAAAAATCCGTTTGCAGTTTGCAAACGGATTTTTTAGTTATGGCTACTTGAAATTTATTTTCCAGCCAGCAAAGAATATACTTCAACATCCAGAAACGTCCCTTCAAAATAAGTATACTCTTTAAAATAGGCTTCTTTCACAAAACCATGTTTCAAAACCAGATCAGAAGAAGCTTTATTATCCGGATGAATAAGCGCTTCGATACTGTGAAAGTGTAATTCTCCAAAACCGAATCTTAAAACCTCCTGTAAAGCTTCGTTCATATAGCCCTTAAACCAATAATCAGGATCAAGAGAATAACCAACTTCACCTCTGTAATTGTCCTTATTAATTCTTGGAAAACCAACCGTACCGATCATCTGGCCGGAATCTTTCAGCGTGATGGCCCAGGAAATACTGATTCTTTGTTCATACAAATACTGATAATTTTTAACCAGATCCTCTGCCTGAATTTTCAAATAAAGCATCGGTCTTGCGATGTACTGCATAACCTCTTTTTTGCTTCGCTGATGAAAAATATCATCTACAAAATCCATTGAAATTGCTTTCAATAACAGTCTTTCTGTTTCAAGGACGGGGAAGGTTTCAAAATTAAATGTGAGCATGGAAAGTTACCAGTTCATGTAAATTTATAGTTTAAGATACATAATAAACGCATCAACATAGCCAAGTGTAAGGTGATTAAATCCATTTGGAATTGTACCGATTATCTCAAATCCATATTTTTTCCAGAGTTTTATGGCTGCCTCATTCGTACTCACGACCAGATTAAACTGCATGGCCAAAAAGCCGAATTTGCGTGCTTCCATCAATGAATGCTCACAAAGCAGCTTTCCTATTCCTCTTCCCTGCGCATTTGGATGCACCATATAAGCTGCATTGGCAACGTGAGATCCTAAATCAATTTGATTAGGTCTGATAATGTATGTGCCCAGAATTTCTCCATTTTCTTCCAAAACATAGGTATCCATGTAAGGCGAAAACCAATGTTTATCCAGATCCTCTTTTGCGGTATCAGGGGCAAAGACATAGGTATCACCCGTCTGAATTACCGCTGTAAAAATTTCCCAAACCTCATGACGATCCTGATCAATTGCCTTTCTGATATTCATAAAACCCTTTTAATTTATGTTAATAGTACTATAAACGAACTTAATTTTCAGTTACAACAATCAAGCCATGGGCTTATACGTATAAACCGTAAATGGATAAATTTTATTAGCCACGAAGCGCGAAATCAGACAGGCGATCACAATCGGTACAAATAAAATATAATTGTCGGCTATGGCGCAAACCAGAAAAATCGATGTCAATGGTGCATGAATACTTCCGCTTAAAACGGCTGCCATTCCTATCACAATAAAGTTGAGTGGAATAAGATTCAGGTGGAAAAAATGATTTAGTGTCATTGCCGTGATCAGACCGAGAAAAGCACCGATAAATAAACTTGGAGCAAAAACACCTCCGTCACCACCAGCTCCCAGCGTCACCGAGGTGGCAATAGGTTTTAAAAACAAGACAAACAATAAAGGCAGCAACACCAAAAGATCAGAAGGTTGAGAAACGATTGTCAGACTTTTAATTCCGGCATAACCTTCGCCATAAAGGCTTGGAAAGAAAAATACGAGCGTAGAGATTATCAATGAACCTGCCAGTATTTTGACATAATCATTTTGGATGGATCCAAAGATTTTTTTGAAATAGAGTACACTTTTGGTTAGAAACACTGCATTAAAACCAGCCAGGATACCCAGCAATATAAAATAAGGGATGGCTTCTTTGTGCCAGACCGTCACATTAAAATCAAAAACCTGTTTGTAAAAAAAGTATTTCGTCAAAAGAAAAGAGGTCAGGATTGCCGTTGCCACCGCAGCAATATGCGTCTTTTTTCTGCGGCTTGTAAAAACCTCATAGGCGAACATAAATCCGGCAATGGGTGCATTAAATAAAGCAGTTACGCCAGCAGCCAGTCCTGCGCAAATAAGGTCGGTGCGGTATTTACTTAAATCGTTAATTTTATGACTGGATAGTGCACCGATGGAAGCCGTTGCAACCACTGTGGATACTTCAATTCCTGTGGATCCGCCAAAAATTACGGTCAGAAACCCGTTGAAATAATGAGAAGGAATCTTGTAAGCCGGCAGCGTTTTGCCATTTCTGACAATAGAATCCATTACTTCCCGTATTCCTTTATTGGGTTTATTTCGAAACAAAAAATGTCTCAAAATATGAATGGTACTAAAACCGATCAGGGGTAAAAAGAAAATCAGATATCTGTTCTCTCCGAGCCGGTGCAGGAAGTCATGCTCATAATGTTCTGTAATCACTTTCAAAGTATCGGCCACCAAAGCTGCAAAAACACCGATCATGGCAGCTGCGCCTAAAACTGTAATTGTCCTTTTCGCTTTTTTTTGCCGATAAGGAGATAATGCACTTGTATTCATAAATTCTGATTTGCAAAAACTAAATCATCGTTTTGAAAAGCTAAAGATATCGTCTTTTGTGAACTTTATACCAATGTTTATTAATTGGATATTTTCTATGAGATGTCATATTATTAACGACTAGGGCAACGAGAAGCAATATAATGACCCCTGATAAAACCGGACTAAGCACATACAAATAACCCAGACTGGTTACTTTTTCAGATCCGATATTGGCAATAAGTGCAGTTGCGCCGCCGGGAGGGTGAAGGGTTTTCGTGATCTGCATCATCACGATGGAGATAGAAACGGCAAATGCAGAAGAAAGCCAGATTTCATTTGGGATGATATAATGGACCGTTACGCCTACCAAAGCACAAATAACATGACCGCCAACTAGGTTTCTGGGCTGTGCGAGAGGGCTGTTGACAATACCATAAATCAAAACAGAAGATGCACCAAATGACCCGATCAAAAACAGATTATCTATATGTGTAAAGCTTTTCTGATTTAAAAATCCTATAATACCAATGCCTGCAAATGAACCTACAAAAGTCCAGAAATGATCCCTGAAGTCTATTAATGTTTCCTTGTAAATGACATACCGGGCCATTCTGGCATGTTTCCTTAAATGCTTTCTCAAAACAAATATAATTATTCCGTAAAATGTATTAAAGAAAACCATTTCCCAAAGGTTATGGTTCGTAAATATTTCTAAATTTAGACCTCAGCGGCTAAAAGACTGAGATCCGAAGCAAGAAATTTATGCTCAGGTATCGTTTTTGTCATACATAAAGTTGATATTGGAAGTACCGAATCAGCCACCGTTTAGCTTTTGCATGAATTACCTTGATGAGTTTAAGAAATTTATTTCCAGCCACTACCTTTCCACGGGCATCCGTCTGACGTTAGGAGCTGTAATCCCGTGCCTTATCTTTCATCATTACGGTATCCTGAATGACCTCATCGCTTTCCCGTTAGGTACCTTGCTCATCGGCACCACGGATAACCCGGGACCTGTGCATCGTAGAAGAAATTCCCTGATGATCGCCATAGTGACCTGCTTCTTCGTTGCCTGCGTAACAGGTTTCCTAAGACATATTCACTTTATTTCCTTCATTGAGATCATACTTTTCGGTATGTTTTTCTCGCTTGTTGGCGTTTACGGGAACCGTGCAAACAGCATTGGTCTGATATCGCTGCTTGTTTTTGTTTTTAATATTGATGATCACATCAGCCGGGACATGGTGCTCCATAATGCGCTGGTTTTTTCTGCCGGCGGAATCTGGTATCTGATCCTGTTTCTTATTCTGCAAAAAATACGTCCCTACAAACTGATACAGCAGTTATTAGGAGAAAATTTTGTTGAACTTGGAAAATTACTTTCTGTCAAAGCCGGGTATTACTTCGCCAAACCGGATTATGACGAGCTGTTTAATCAAATGATTCACCAGCAGGTGATCCTTCGGGAAAATCATGAAACGTTGAGAGAAATTCTTTTCAAAACCCGACAGATCGTTTCAGAATCCACAAATACCAGCCGGATTTTGATGCTTATGTTTTTGGATAGTGTTGATTTAATGGAGCGGATCCTGAATTCCCAGCAGAATTATTCAAACCTGCACAGAGCTTTCGACAATACTAAAATCCTGCGGCTTTATGGTACTTATATCAGCTGGCTTGCCGATGAACTTTTACAAATCGGATTGGCCGTGCAGGGCGGGTTTCCATCAAAATCAAAACATGACCTTGATGAAGCCTTCAACAAATGCCAGCTGGCTTTTGACAAAATTCGAGAAAGCAGAATGACGCATGATAATGTGGAAGATTTTATCATGCTGCGCCAGATATTGAACAGTATCCAGGATATAACCGAACGGATAAAAAAACTTCACAGGGCAACCGCTTACGATGTCAATTTGAGCAACGATTATAAACCTAATCTTGACACGGACGATTTTATAACCAAACAAGAGTATTCGCCGCGAATTTTGCTGGATAATCTATCATTTAAATCCAGTCATTTCCGCCATGCTTTCCGCGTTACACTGGCTCTGATTATAGGATTCTTAGGCTCTCTGTTTTTTGATGTTGGCCACGGATACTGGATTTTGCTGACCATTGTAACAATCATGAAACCGGCATTCAGCATTACACAACAAAGAAATAAATACCGGATCGGCGGGACGATTTTAGGTGCGATTATCGGATTTCTGACGCTTTATCTTGTAAAAGATGACACTGTGATTTTTATTATCATGATGCTTGCCATGATTGGGGCATACAGTTTTTTAAAGATCAATTATTTTGTTGCCTCAACCGGCATTACGCTTTACGTGCTGCTCTGGTTTAATTTTCTTAATCCGCATCACATCACGGCCGTTTTACAGGATCGTGTGATTGATACGGTCATTGGATCCATCATCGCGTATTTTGTTTCTTCCTATGTGCTTCCGGTATGGGAACATACGCAGATTAAGCAGTATATGAAGGAAGCGCTCGACGCAAACCGAAAATATTTTGATAATGTTTCAACAATTTTCACCGGTGTTTCCTTAAATATCGGGGAATTAAAATTGCATCGGAAACAAGCCATTATTGCCATGGCCAACCTCTCCGACAATTTCCAGCGTATGCTTTCCGAACCCAAAAAGCAGCAGGTTAAAATGGAAGAACACCACCAGTTTGTGGCAACCAGCCATATGCTTACCTCCTACATTGCATCACTTTCTACCTACGCGCAAACAGTGGGACAAAGTTATTTATCGGAAGAATTCAAACCGATGATCCGTCAAATTGACCGTCAGTTTGAAACGGCAATTAAAGTGATTGACGGAGAGCAGCATATCGGAAATGAAGTGATCAAAGAATCGCTTCCGCAAAACCAGAAATTGATTGAACTGCTAACGATCCGGAAAAAAGAACTTAAAGAAATGGGTATTGAAAAATCTGCACACTCACCTGCAAGAAAGGCTTTGTCGGATTTTAAGACCATTAATGGACTTTTTGAACTGATCAGTACCATTACCATTGATGAAATTAAAATCCTGAATAAAATTTCCGTTGAGGTTTAGTTATGCTTCAACCGCCTGTAGACGAATTTCTCGGTTTCTTTTTAAATGGAACATCAGCACAAATGAAACCAACACGCCGCCGATTGCCAGACTTGCGCCCACCCATTCGGGAGAATTAAATCCTAAACCAGCTGCAATGGGCAAACCGCCCAAATAGGCTCCAAGCGCGTTTCCAATATTAAAACTTGCCTGGCTTACAGAAGCAGCCAGCATTTCAGCACCTTTGGCGGTGTTGATCATCAGCATTTGTAAAGGCGACAGCATGGCAAATGCGATGGCACCAGTGACGAATGTTGAAATTAATGTCAATACCTGGTTGTGGGAAACAAAGAATAAAATAGTTAGAGACACAGCCATTGCAAATAATAACCCCGCGGAACTGATTAAAGGTGAATACCGGTCTGCAAGACGGCCACCGATAAAGTTACCAATGACCATACCCAATCCGGCTAACACGAGAATATACATAATGGAATCATCACTGAATCCTGCAACCTCCGTCAATAACGGAGCGATGTAACTATACCAGCAAAAGAATCCGCCGGTACCAACCGCAATAACAGCCACGATCAACCAGGCGTCAAGGCGTGTAAAAAATTTAAGCTCGCTCAACAACCCTTTTGTATTGGTTACAGCGAGTGAAGGCATCCAGATTCTAATACTGGTGGTTGTCAGCAGACCAATCACACCGACGATCATAAACGTTATCCGCCAGCTGATATGATGGCCGATAAATGTGCCCAAAGGAACTCCAATCAGATTGGCGATTGTTAATCCGGCAAACATGAGCGAAACAGACCGCGCCTCTTTCCCGGGTTCTGCCAACCGTCCGGCGACTACCGCACCCACGCCAAAAAATGCTCCATGCGGCATTCCGGAAAAGAATCTGGAAAGCAAGAGCATATAGTAACTTGGGGCAAAAGCTGAAATAGTATTGAAAACGGTAAACAAAACCATCAATAACAACAGGATCGTTTTCGGCGGTTTGCTCCCTGTAAAACCGATAAGCAAAGGAGCACCAACAACAACACCAAGCGCATAAGCCGATACTAAATGCCCGGCTTCGGGGATTGTAATTTCCAGTGATTTTGCGATATCCGGCAGAATTCCCATAATCACGAATTCGGTCATTCCAATTCCAAAACCACCAAGGGTTAAAGTCAGTACGCTCTTTTTCATATCAATTTCTTATAACATTTCCAGTAGGTGTTTCTTTGTTTTGTTAAATTGATATACAAAACAAAAAGCAAGATTTTAAGAAGTCTGGACATCTATATTAAAATGTTGGCAAAAACTTCAATAATTAAGGAAAGGTAACGTCTATAATTTGAAATGTGTTCAAGATGAAGGAAAGAGCATTTTTAGAAACATTTTTCCAATTTGAATATTCAAAGAAGAAATAATATTTAACATATTTACATTCGTTGTATGCCGCAAACTATGTCGGGATTTGAAGTTGAATAATATATCCTGCGTAACAAAAACTTGGAAAAATATAATTCGTTAACCTTATAGCAATGAATATCACTGAGGATGATGTTCCCTAGCCATTTTGTTCTAATTTTGAAAAAATTTATGTTTTCTTAATAGACAAAAACAGGAATATGGATGAAGTATCAGGAACCGAACGGAGAAATATAACGCCGGGATTGGCAGTATCAATTGTTTTAAAGCAGGATCAGCGTACCGGAAAACTGACAAAGGGCATTGTAAAAGATATATTGACCAGTGCACCAAAACATACACATGGAATTAAAGTAAGACTTATGAACGGAGAAGTTGGACGAGTAAAAATCATCGGATAACTTTACATTGTGCTCATGCTTAGCCCCCGGATCTGTCTTCTTATTGGCATTATTAGTATCAGTATTTTCCCTGTTCTGGTTAAATGGGCGCCCGTTTCGGGATTGTCTTCTGCATTTTACCGAATGGCCATTGCGGTTATTTTTCTGTTACCCTATGTTCTGATCAAAAATCAGCTTCAAAAACCTGACCGGTCTTTATGGCTTCCCATTTTTATTTGCGGCATTTTATTTGGAAGTGATATTGCCATCTGGAATTTATCAATTCATTATTCCAACGCAACACAGGCCACATTACTTACCAATTTATCACCGGTTTGGGTAGGAATCGCTTCTGCACTTTTTCTCCATGACAAACCCGGAAAACAATTCTGGATGGGAACGTTGGTTGCGCTATCAGGTATGGTCATTCTGATGGGTTTGGACACTTTTACGCAAATGCGTTTTGACAAAGGATTTCTGATGGCTCTTACATCCGGGCTTTTATACGCCAGCTATATGATCGTCAGCAAAAAAGTCCTGAACCGGATGAAAATCGTCAGTTTCATGGTTTACAGTATGTCCGTTTCCAGTATTTATTTACTGATCATTTGTCTGGTCACAGGCCAGCAATTATGGAATTTCACGCCAGCAATTTGGGGCGTGCTGAGCATTCAGGGTTTAATTTGTCAGTTATTAGGTTGGCTAACGATAAGTTACGCAGTTCAAAAACTGGATGCACAACGTGTTTCATTAAGTTTACTCAGTCAATCTCTGGTGACAGGTTTGCTGGCCTGGCTCTTTATCAATGAAAAAGTCTCACTTCAAATGATCATTGGCGGCATCATCATTCTCGCCGGAATCGGAATCACTTTTCTGAAAAGAAAAAAATTGTCCGCTTAAAAAATCCATTGCACCCATTGCGTAAACCCATCGCGTCCATTGCGGTTAAGTAGAAAAGCGCAAGTATATTCAAGAATAAGCGTCTTTATTACATTTATTCCACAGAAATAATAAAGCGCAAATGAACGGCAGATCATTCTATTTTCTTATTTATTTCCTCCTGTTAAATACCATCGTATTTGCACAAAAACCTGACACAACAGCCTGGTGGAAGAAAAATAATCTGCGTGTTATCCAGACCAACTTACCGGCATATGAAGCTGCCACACTGAATCCTGATTCTTTGTTAAAAGATCTTGAAAATTTTTCAGCCAATACACTACTGATCAATGCAGGCGGAATAATGGCCTTTTATCCTACCGAACTTGACTTTCATTACCGGAATCCGTTCCTTAAAAACAATAACATGCTGGCCGATGTAGTCAGGAAATGTCACGAAAAAGGCATCCGGGTTATTGTTCGCTTCGATTTCAGCCGTGTCCAGGAAAGTATTTTCAAAGCCCATCCCGACTGGTGTTACATCTCTCCAAAAGGTGAAAGAATTATTAATACCGATATGTATGTCGTTTCCATTAATGCACCCTACGTGCAGGAAAAAGCATTCAAAATTATAGAAGAAGTCATTGATAAGTTCCCCGTTGACGGCATTTTCCTGAATATGCCGGGTTATCAGGTCAATAATCCTTATGAGGAAAAATATCATGGCATTGATCAGAACGAATATGACAAAAAACGCTTTGCCGAATATACAAATGGAAAGACTCTGCCATTGGAAGAAAATAAAGCCGATCCGCTATTTCAAAAGTATCTGGAATTCAAAAAATTTACCGTTGAAGACTGGTCACACAGACTCAATACCTTAGTAAAATCCAAAAACAGTAACATTGCAGTCTGTACTTATTTTGACAAATATGTTGATATCATCAGGCATGAATCCCAGAGCAGTACCGTTTTGCCCTACTGGCCCTATACGGCGTCTGATAATGTTGGCAATGCTGTTAATTCCTATCCCAATCATATTATCAGCAACGCCAGTATCCAGCAGATCTCCTTCCAGTCTCGCTATAATGCTGTTGAGCCCGAGGAGGTAAGAATTCGGTTATACGAAAATATTGCAAACGGCTCAGGACTGGATATCAGTATGATGGGTGATATGCGCGGTTATGAAGACGAGCGAAATTATGACGTGATCAAGTCAGTTTACGCATATCACAAAAAACATGAACCATATTTTGGCAGATATAAATCAGTTGCAAAAGTTGCTGTGATCGCTCCTGGTTCCTGGCCCAGCGGACCTACCATGCAGGAATATCGCGGGATTGTTTTGATGTTAAAAGAAGCACATATTCCTTTTGATATTATTGAAGATGCGCAAATTGAAAATCTGGAAACAAAAGTAAAAAAGTACAAACTGATTATTTTACCAGAGATTACTTATCTGAGCAAAAATTCGTTACATATACTTAAACAAGCGTCTGATAACGGAACAAATATAATAGCAACCAACAAAGCTTTTTTTGACACACCCGAAACTCTGATGGATTTGTTTGGTGCTAAAATTGTGACAATGGATAATGACGGCGCCGGAAATTATCTGAATCCCGAAAACAAGAACATCTTTAAACATTTCACAAAACAGAAAATGCTTTTCTGGAAATTCAATCTTGGATTATATGATTTTAAATCTGCGGATGAAACTTTGCTGCCGGTTCTGGACAAAGGAAGACCAGGTCCTCCCGAAATTATCGGCGGCCACGATCCGATTGGTTATTTCGCCTTGGGTATAAAAAATCATTCGAAAGGTAAAGCTGTTTTGATGCCTGTAAATATTGGCAGGTTGTATTATATGCATGGATATGAGGAACATAAGAATATTCTGCTTGATGTAATAAACTATATTTATCCGGAAGCACTTCAAACGATCCAGACCAACGCACCTGCCCGTGTTGAAACCATTCTCCAAAAATACAGCAAGAATATTAACGGCATTGATACAACAGGAAAAGACAATGGCATGATCCTGCACCTGATTAATTTGACCGGATTTAGCGGTAATACCTATTTTCCTCCGTTACCTGTTTATCTAATGAAATTTAAACTGAAATCCGATTTCAAACCCGCTAAGGTATTTTCAATGTCGAATGGAAAACCTCTTGTCTACACCTGGAAGGATGGATTCCTTGAATTCAGCATTGATAAACTGGAAGCTTTTGATGGTATTGTGATTGATAAATAAATCAAACAATTGGAAGATAAATAGTAAAAGTTGCTCCTTCGCCAGGATTACTGTTCGCCATAATGATACCTGAGTGATTATCAACGATTTTTTTACATATCGCCAGTCCGATTCCAGTGCCTTCATAAGCATTTTTATTATGCAGACGCTGAAAAACCTGAAAAATCCTCTCCTTGAACTGCGGATCAAAACCAATTCCATTATCTGCAAAGGAAAGATAATGATAGTCATTTTCAGGATTAGCTTCCGGATATCCTAAATCCTTCCCGGCAATGATTCCGGCGGTTATTTGAATTTCCGGACGAATACCGTCCGTTACGAATTTTAAAGAATTAGCAAGCAGATTGGTAAATAATTGTTCAAATTGAAATACGATTACATTCAGCGTAGGTAATGCTGAAATATTAACGATAGCCCCTTTTTGCTGTATACTTTCACTCAACTGCTCTTTCACATTCTGCAATAGAATATTCAGATCAGTAGGTTCAAAATTCTTTTCTACGGAAGTCGCGCGCGAAAAAGCAAGCAAATCAACAATTAAACGCTGCATCCGGGTTGATGAGGCCTGCATCCGATTGAAATAATCCTTACCACGATCAGAAAGATTATCCTTTTCAGTTTCCATTATTCTTGACGCAAAAGTCTGGATTTTACGAAGCGGCTCCTGCAAATCGTGACTGGCCACATAGGCAAACTGCCCCAATTCAATATTGGTACGGATCAATTCGTCATTAATAACAGTAAGTTCCCTGGTTCGCTGCTGAACTTTCAATTCCAGTTCGTCAATAAATAATTTGCTGTCATGAATATCAGTACTTGTTCCAACCCACATCTGGATTACACCATCCGCATCTTTTTGGGGTATTGCACGACTTAGCTGCCAGCGATATTCGCCATCAAACTTGCGGAAACGATGTTCATAAATAAAATCTTTACCCGAACGGATCGCCTCAGACCACAATTGAACATTCATTTTCCTGTCATCCGGATGAACCATTTGCAGCCATCCGCTTTTTTCAATTTGCTCAAAATTTAAACCGGAATAATCGAAGACTGATCGGTTGAAGTAGGAAAGATTTCCATCAATATCAGCAGTCCAGATAAACTGCGGCATTGAATCTGCCAGAGTTCTGAATTTCCCCTCACTTGTTTTTAAGGCAAATTCTGCTTCTTTCCGATCCGTAATATCGATTACGACGTTTAACGCGCCGGTTACGTTTCCTGCGCTGTCAAAAATAGGCTGAGGATTTGCAATCACATGCCGGAGTGTTCCATCCGGCCGTTTCACGTAAGCTTCTGCTGTCAGTGCACGTTTTTCTCTCAGAGCAGGTACCATAGGACATTCTGCATGTGGGAGGAAATCTCCCTCTAACGTGTACATTTCGTAAGAGCCGCACCATAGATCCTTGCCTAATTCGGGTTCCCGTTCCCACAATTTCACAGCAGCTTTGTTATACAAATTAACCAGACCCTCAGCATCGACGGTATACACAGCAACGGGTAAAGTTTCAATCAGGTCCTTATACCGTTTCTCACTTTCCTCAATAATTTTCTCTGCCTGTTTTTGCTGCGAAATATCCATCATAGTCCCTAGCATCCGGAGTGGACTGCCGTCCTCGTCAAAAATGACTTTCCCTTGTGTCCTCACCCAGTGCAATGAACCGTCCGGATGAACAATTCTTGCTTCATAATTATAAATTCCGGTTATTAAAGCATTCTCAAAAGCTTGTTCAATCATACGGATGTCCTCAGGGAAAACCTGGTCACGCATTTCCTTATGCGTTAAATGTCTGGTTTCCGGCTGACCAAACAATTGACTTAACCTCGAAGAATAAACAATTTCACGCGTTTTCAAATTCAGATCCCAGGTTCCCAGTTGTGTTCCTTCGGTGGCAAGTCGCAGTCTTTCCACAGCGTCATTCACCTGCTGTCTGGCTTCAACTTTTTCTGTTACATTGTTCACCGAAATCATCACGCCGGAAACAGATCCGTCAACTTCCAGAATGGGTGCGTACTGGAAATCAAGATAATATCTTTGAAGCCCCTCAGACGTTTCCACATATGCCACGGCTTCATTTTCTCTATGCGTTATTCCTTTAAAATATACTTCATTCAGGATTTGTGGAAATTTTTGATCGGCCAGCTCAGGGAAAACTTCCAGAAGTTTTTTGCCCTGAACATCTTTCAGTTCACGTTTCCAGATATCATTTAACATAGCCTCGTTGGCCAGGCTTATCACCATATCTTCACCTTCCAAAATAGCTTTGGCAAATTGTGACTGTGTTACTAGATTACGAAACCGGGTCTCACTTTGTTGCAAGGCTTTTTTTGCCCTTCTCTGCCCTGTCACTTCTGTGACAACGACTATAATTCCGCTTATAGTACCATCTGTATCCAGCAGAGGCTGATAAACAAAGTTAAAACAACAGATTTCCGGGATTCCGGCACGCGTTAAAGTGATCTCAAAATCATTTCCGTAGAATGGAATTCCGTTTGTTAATACACCCCGCAAAATCGGTTCAACGCGGTCTTTTACTTCGGGGAGAGATTCAAATAAAGGCCTGCCTGTAAATTCTTCTTCTTTTCTGTCAACTATTTCTAAATATGCCGCATTGGCCATATCCACGATGAACTCCGGACCTCTCAAAATCACCATCCCGACAGGCGCCTGCATCATAGTATTTCTGAAACGGCTTTCGCTGCTATTTTCCTGTCGTTTAGCTTTCGCGGTGTTTTCAATTTCCTTTTTTACACGTTCGTCTAGCGCAACAAGTTTTTCATGCAATTGGAGAAGTTCTTTATAATTTATACTCAGTTGATCTGAATCTTCATTTTCGGGCAGAAGGTTATTATCCGAACTGACCTTGACCTTAATTACAGATAATAAAGTTGTAAGATTACCTGCAATCAATTCCATCGAGGATAACCCTTCCCGGGCCTTTTCAACCTCTCCATTTCTATAAAGACCGAGCAGTTCATTAGCACAGTCATGAATTTTATGGTGCACTTTTTCAAGGTCGTGCATCTCAGGAATGTACCCATACCTTTCAAGTGCATGATTGTAAATCCATTTGCCTACTTCGCATTCCTCATGACTTGTAACAGAAAATTCGTCTGCCTCAACACCATAAAGCATTGATCTGAGTTGTGTTTTAAATAAGATGTGTTTTGCCTTGGCTCTTTCGAAATCAAGTTCAATTAAATTCATACTTATATCTTATTTTCTCACTTATTGTAAAGGGTACTATTTCCAGTGTACCTGCTGTTAACATCGTGCCAATGGTAATATTAATACTGAAAATAAAATCTTACCCGGAATGCCTTAAAGAAGAACTGCGCGGGTTAGCCATATCCCGGCAAATCTCTTATAGTTTGATTCGATTCATATTTAAAGAAAATATTCCATCAATAAATCATACAAATTTATTGATGGAATATTATTTCAGCAACACTAACGATCGCGGTTGGCAGGAAAAATCAGTATTCCCCCGCGTTAAGTTCTTTTTTCTTTTTAGCCTGATGTAAACGGTAATTCAGTGTCAGGTTAATTTGTCTCAATCTGCCTTGGGAGCTGGTAGTAGCATAATAGTTGGATCCTTCCAGAATTGATCTGTATTTGCGGGAATTAAAAACATCTGTAACGCTCAAAACAAGGGTTCCGTTATTTTTAAAAACATCACGGCTTGCAGCCAGATCCAGGGTCGCCAAAGCTTTTCTTTTTCCCTGCGGCGTTTGCTGCGGAGCTTCGTAATTGGCACGAAGTTGCAGATCGGTATTTTTCCATAGTGTAAAACGTGAGGTCGTGCGCGCAAACCAGCTGTATGTATCACTTTGAAACTCAGAATCAACGCCCTGGCCATTTGTTACCGCACGGAAAAAATTTAAACTTCCATCCATTTTCCACCATTGGTACAAAGTATAAGATCCGGTAAATTCTGCTCCATAAGAATTCTCTGTTCCCAGATTTTCAGGTTTTGTATAAGAGTCTCCGTTGTCTTCCACACGCCGGATACTGATGATTTTTCCGTTGGTGTGGCGGTAATATAAAGAGGTACTGAGCGACCCTTTTTCTACATATTTTATATGACCGATTTCAAAAGCATTCGTAAATTCCGGGTTCAGATCCGGGTTTCCACTGAAATAATTCCGGTTATCACTATATGTCATGAACGGACTTAAATCATTATACTGCGGCCTGCGCACACGCCGGCTGAAACTTAGCTGAAGCGCGTTTTGACGCGGCAGAACATAACTCACATGCACACTCGGGAATAAATTGGCGTAAGTTCTTTTGTTGACTTCATTGGTCTGTTTTAATGTAGTGGTCACCCCTGTCCACTCCGCTCTTAAACCCACCTGATAAGAAAGCTTTTTCGTTTTGTTTCCTACAATCCCATAGGCCGCATTAATTCTTTCCTCATACAAAAAGTCGTTGGTCAGGCCTGGAATCGGGCTGAAACTACCATCATCATTTTGCTGCGTAACGGTATAATCATTGGTCATATTTCTTGTGCTGCTTCTTCCGCCGGCTTCAAATTTTCCTTCCTTAGCAAACGGATGCACATAATCTACCTGAGCCAGAAATTGCTTCTCCGTTTCGTAATTGACAGCGCGTTGTAAAGTGGATGGAATATCGGATGGACTTCCGTCAGGTCGCAACGTTTTCTGTCTGTAATATTGATCCGAATCTTCCCAGTTATCCAGATACCTGAAATCAGCAGTCAGCTCCTGTCCTTTTCTTTTAAATGTCTTTTTGTAAGTTAATGCATATTCAGAATTTGGCTCAGTTTCAGTTTCATCCTGCGTGCGGTTTGTGGTGCTCAACAAATTATTCAGGTTCGACAGATAGTCACGATAATCAATATTTGAAAAACGCTTCCCTTTACTCAGCCGGTAGGTGTAAGATCCCGTCAGAACATTTTTATCATTTAAATAATAGTCAATCCCTGCACGTGCGCTGTTGTTCTGCCCTTTCAAACGACTCGTCATGTATTTTTCAGTAATAAAAGTCGAATCATTTCTGTACAATTCCTGATACAGTGAATTTTTACCCGGCGTATTTCGGTAAGAAAATGTATAATTGACGAAAAAATTAAGGTTTTTCCTGCGGTAATTCACATTTGCAGCAGCACCAAAATTTGTTGGATGGCCGGTAATAATATCAAACGAACCGTTAAATCCTTCTTTTCTTTCTTTTTTCAAAACAATGTTAATAATCCCGCCCATTCCTTCGGCTTCATACCTGGCAGACGGATTTGTGATGATTTCAACACGTTCGATCATACTTCCCTGTAATGATTGCAGACCACTCCCACCTTTCAAACTTACCAGTCCGGAAGGTTTACCGTCAATTAGTATACGTACATTATTGCTTCCCCGCAGACTAACATTTCCATCCACATCCACAGCAACGGAAGGTATATTGGTCAGAATATCAACGCCGGTTCCTCCTGCGTTCGCGAGATCTTTTCCAACATTAAAAATCTTTTTGTCCAAAGTCAGCTCCATCGTACTTTTCTCTCCCTGAACCACAACCTCATCCAGTGTTTTTGCAGAAGGATTTAATTTGATTGTGCCAATATTGAAAGGAGAATTCTGAGATGTAACATTCACTCCAGACGACTTCTTTGCATTGTATCCAATAAATTCTGTCAAAGCATAATATGACCCCGAGCCGACTTCAATAACAAACTCACCTGCCTCATTCGTAATTGAACCAGTGACAAAAGTGCTGTCGGATGTTTTGAATAAACGAACACTTGCATAACTTAAAGCACCGTTATTCTGGGTGTCGGCAACTTTCCCGGTTACAGACAACTTGCCTCCCGATTGTGCAAGAGCAGGTTTTATTGATAAAAAAAAGAAAAATACAGAAACAAAAAGTGACATGCTTATCCAAAGCGCACGGCCTTCCCTCACCATAACGGGTCTTTCCTTTTCTGATTCTGATCTTATTTGTAATGTTTTACTCATTGAATATTTATAGGTTTAGGAAACTACTCATTTCAGTAAAACCCATAAAGTCACTGGATTTACTCTGAATAATTTTGGATAATTGACGGATTCTTTTTCTAATACATGATATAAATCCAGGTAAGTCATAAAGTAGGTAGGCCGGCTTTATGAATTGTATATATTTGGACATTATTCTCCTATGCCCTAATAAAAATTAATTTTTTATGCTAAAAAACGACGCAACGGTTCTTGGCCTGCTGATGGTAATTCTTGCCATGGTTTTCTATACCGCGTCACTTCCACAAAAAGGATGGCAACGATTTTATAACATTTTCCCGCCATTGCTTCTTTGCTATTTCATTCCGGGTTTATTGAATTCGTTCGGAATAATCAATGGAGCAGAATCTCAGCTATATCCGGTTGTTTCAAGATATCTGCTCCCCGCGTGTCTTGTACTTTTCACGCTGGGCATGGACTGGAAAGCGTTGGCGAAACTTGGTCCGCCAGCCATTATTATGATGCTTGTAGGATCTTTTGGAATAATCATTGGAGGTCCTATCGCCCTTTTTATTGTTGAAAAAATAAGTCCTGAAACCGTTGCCGGAGAAGGTCCGGATGCCATTTGGCGCGGATTAGCAACCATTGCCGGAAGCTGGATCGGCGGCGGTGCCAATCAGACAGCCTTGCGGGAAGTGTTTAAACCAAGTGACAGATTATTCTCTCAAATTGTTGCCGTTGATGTTATCACAGCCGAATTGTGGATGGCCGTTTTGATATATGGTGCAGGTTTTGCGACAAAAATAGATCGATTTCTGAAAGCTGATAGCAGTGGAATTGATGAAATTAAAAATCATCTCGAAGCTTATCAACAGAATAACCAGAAAATTCCGGCTACAAAAGATTTTATATATCTGGCTGCTGTCGGTTTGGGTGCTACCGGAATTGCTCATTTTCTGGCAGAAATAATTACACCTTATTTAAGCACGAATTATCCGTCTTTGGAAAAATACAGTCTCACTTCCAGCTTTTTCTGGATCACCGGATTGGTCACACTAATCGGAATTATTCTGTCTTTTACACCTTTACGAAAACTGGAAAATGTTGGTGCATCAAAATTGGGAAGTGTATTTCTTTACATTTTGGTTGCAACAATCGGTATGCAAATGGATTTGGGATCGATTGCAGACAATCCCGGACTTTTTGCCATTGGTTTAATCTGGATGATGGTTCATGCAGGTTTAATTATTATCGTAGCCCGGTTATTGAAAATTCCATACTTCTTTCTGGCCGTTTCCAGTCAGGCAAATGTGGGCGGTTCCGCGTCAGCTTCTGTGGTCGCTGCGGCATTTCATCCTTCGCTGGCATCTGTCGGGATTTTATTGGCTATTCTTGGTTATGCGATAGGCACCTACGGAGGCTATCTTTCGGCACTTATGATGCAGTGGATAAGTGAAATGTAGGATTTGAAAGTTTAGGCATGTAATTTTGTCGGCCTATATAATTATTTTCATGAAGAACATTCGTAATTTTTGCATTATTGCCCATATTGACCACGGAAAAAGTACGCTGGCAGATCGTCTGTTGGAATTCACCAAAACGGTATCCAACCGCGACATGCAGGCGCAGCTCCTTGACAATATGGATCTGGAACGCGAACGCGGCATCACGATCAAGAGCCACGCGATCCAGATGACTTATCTTTACAAAGGGGAAGAATTCACACTGAACCTGATTGATACGCCGGGACACGTCGATTTTTCATATGAAGTTTCCCGCTCGATTGCTGCCTGTGAAGGTGCATTATTACTTGTAGATGCCTCCCAGGGAACAGAAGCGCAGACAATCTCGAACTTATATCTTGCTATAAATCATAATCTGACCATCATCCCGGTACTTAACAAAGTAGATTTACCAGGCGCAAGACCTGAGGAAATCAAGGATGAAATGGTTGACCTTCTGGGTTGCGAACGTGATGATATTATCCCTGCCAGCGGAAAAGAAGGAATTGGTATCAAAGAAATTCTCGATGCTATTATTGAAAGAGTTCCTGCGCCGGTAGGTGATCCGGAAGCTCCTTTGCAGGCACTGATCTTTGATTCAGTTTTCAATTCCTACCGCGGTATTGAAGTTATTTTCCGTATCAAAAACGGAAGTATCAAAAAAGGCGATAAGGTAAAATTCATGAACACCGGCAAAGAATATTTTGCCGATGAAATTGGTACGCTTGGTCTTGTTCAAATACCAAAACAAGTTGTTGAATGCGGTGACGTAGGTTATCTGATTTCGGGTATCAAAGTAGCCAAAGAAGTAAAAGTTGGTGATACGATCACGCATTTGCACCGCCAGGCATCTGAATCCATCGTTGGTTTCTCGGAAGTAAAACCGATGGTTTTTGCTGGTATTTATCCGGTTGATACCACCGAATTTGAAGAACTTCGTGATGCGATGGAAAAACTTCAGCTAAACGATGCTGCTTTGGTTTGGGAACCTGAAACATCTGCGGCACTTGGTTTTGGTTTCCGTTGCGGATTCCTCGGTATGCTGCACATGGAAATCGTTCAGGAACGTCTGGAACGCGAATTTGATATGACGGTTATTACAACGGTTCCTTCGGTTCAGTTTAGGATAACCAATACAAAAGACCAGTTGATCAATATTAGCGCTCCGTCAGAAATGCCTGAACCGAACCTTATCAACTGGATTGAAGAACCTTATATCAACGCACAGATTATCACAAAATCTGATTATATCGGCCCGATCCTTACGCTTTGTATGGACAAACGAGGCATGTTGAAAAATCAGGTTTATCTGACTGCCGAACGCGTTGAATTACAATTCAGGTTGCCGCTTGCCGAAGTTGTGTTTGACTTTTTTGACAAACTGAAAACGATTTCAAAAGGTTATGCGTCGCTGGATTATGACCTTGCCGGATACGAAGAGTCTGACATGGTGAAACTGGACGTAATGCTTAACGGTGAACCTGTTGATGCTTTGTCGGCCATTGTTCACAGAACAAAAGCATATGAATGGGGTAAAAAACTGTGTGAGAAATTGCGTGAACTGATTCCCCGTCAAATGTTTGAGATCGCGATCCAGGCCGCTATTGGTCAGAAGATTATCGCCCGTGAAACAGTGAAGGCGATGCGTAAAGACGTATTGGCAAAATGTTATGGTGGTGATATTTCCCGTAAGCGTAAACTGCTTGAAAAACAGAAAAAAGGGAAAAAACGTATGCGTCAGGTTGGTAATGTAGAAATTCCACAGGAAGCATTTATGGCTGTATTGAAGATTAATTAAATCGAAAGCAGCGTTATAATTTAATAACAAAAGAAAGTGCTTCGTAAGCCTTTTGTTGTAAATTTGACTCAAATCTATTTGTAATACCCAAGAAACTAAAATACGACAAATACCGATATGGCAGAAGTAATCCGTATGCCCAAGATGAGCGACACCATGGAAGAAGGTGTTATTGCAGAATGGCACAAACAAGTTGGTGATGTAATCAAATCCGGTGAAATTATAGCGGAAGTCGAGACCGACAAAGCTACTATGGATCTTGAATCGTATTATGATGGTACTCTTCTTTATATAGGCGTTAAAAAAGGCGATGCTGTTCCTATTGACGGCGTAATGGCTGTTGTGGGTGAAAAAGGTGAAGATTATAAATCCTTACTGGAAGAAGGTGGTGGAAATGGAGCGTCAAACGGAAAAGCTGAAGCTCCGAAAGAAGAAGCTAAACCAGAAGCAGCGGTAGAAACTGCAACACCGACTACTGAAAAAGCGCCGGCTGCACCTGCCGCAAAATCTACTGAAAAAATTAATGCTGCCGTGGTTCGTATGCCTAAAATGAGCGATACGATGGAAGAAGGAACTTTGGTTTCATGGCAGAAAAAAGTTGGAGATAAAGTAAAATCAGGAGACATTCTGGCGGAAGTCGAAACCGACAAAGCCACCATGGAACTTGAAGCATATGAAGACGGTACTTTGCTTTATGTAGGTATCAAAGAAGGCGAAGCGGTTCCGGTTGACGGAATTATTGCTGTAATTGGTGAAGAAGGATCTAACGTTGAAGCTTTGCTTGTCCGTGAAAACGGAGAAGCAGAACAGGAAGCGGCTCCTGCTGCCAAAACCGAAGAAGCTGGTGCACCCGCGGAAGCCGACAAAACGACATCAGTTGCAGATTCGGGAGAACGGATTAAGGCCTCTCCTCTGGCACGTCGTTTGGCAGAAGAAAAGGGAATCAACATTGATCAGGTTTCAGGAAGCGGGGATAATGGCCGTATCGTGAAGCGTGATGTTGATGAGTTTAAACCGGCTGCTAAAACAGAAGCTGCGCCTGCAAAAGCTGCTGAACCAGCACCTGCTGCGAAACCAGAAGCACAACCAGTTGCTGCACCTGCAAACGGAGATTTCGTTGATTCGCCGATTTCTCAAATGCGTAAAACGATTGCACGTCGTTTGAGCGACAGTTTGTTCACTGCACCGCATTTTTATGTAACCATGGAAATCGTGATGGACAAAGCGATGGCTCTACGTCCGCAATTGAATGAAGTTAGCCCTGCCAAAATCTCGTTCAATGACTTCGTGATCAAAGCTTGTGCGATTGCATTGAAACAACATCCTGCGGTTAACTCTGCATGGTTGGGAGATAAAATCAGAAAATACAATTATGTAAATATCGGTGTTGCAGTTGCGGTTGACGAAGGACTTTTGGTTCCTGTAATCCGTGATGCTGACAAGAAAAATCTTTCTACTATTTCGGCGGAAGTAAAAGATTTTGCCGGTAAAGCAAAAGATAAAAAATTGCAGCCAAAGGATTGGGAAGGTAATACATTCTCGATTTCTAACCTGGGTATGTTTGGTGTAGATGAATTTACAGCGATCATCAACCCACCGGATTCTTGCATTTTGGCTATTGGCGGTATCAAAAAAGTTGCGGCTTTCAAAGAAGATGGAACGGTATACCCAACCAACATTATGAAGGTTACACTTTCTGCTGATCACCGTGTTGTTGACGGAGCACTTGCTGCGCAGTTCCTGAACACTGTGAAAAAGCTGTTGGAAGAGCCTATGAGCATGTTGGTATAATGTTGTAATTACAAACACACACACTAAATATGAAATCAGGAGACCGTTTAAATCAGATCGAGACGCTTATTGCTCAAATGGGTAAGAGGTTAGATGAAATGGATGAAAGGTTAGATAAGATAACTGGATTGCTAGGCGGAATTGTTGAAAAATTAGAGGAAGCCGCTGAAAAATTAGATCAAAGAACGGATCGAACGGTTGTAAAAATGGATACTAATTCTGAAATAAAGAGAAGACTCATTGAAAATGAGAAATCCAGGCAGGAGCTTAAATCCATCTCAAACTTTCTGAAAAACAAAAACTAGTTTTTCGAAATGATTTCAGTTCATAAAATACAATAATGTCAAAAGTGTCAGGTTTTATAGCCTGGCACTTTTGTTTTAATGACAGATTAAATTTCTGCGCTTTTGGCAGATATCATTTAGAATCCACAATTACACTATGGAAAAAATACATGCAACCACCGTCCTTGGCGTACTTCACAATGGCACCGTTTCACTGGGTGCTGACGGACAGGCGACGATGGGTAATACAGTCGCAAAAAGCAATGTAAAAAAGATACGTACACTGATGGGTGGCAAGATCCTTGTTGGTTTTGCGGGATCAACAGCGGATGCTTTTACGCTTTTGGAACGCTTTGAAGAAAAACTTAATGCTTACGGAGGCAATATGAAACGTGCGGCTATCGAGCTTGCAAAGGATTGGCGTACGGATCGTTATTTACGTAAGTTGGAAGCTATGATGATCACAGCCAATAAAGATGAGATTCTTGTAATTTCCGGTACTGGTGATGTTTTGGAACCTGAAAATGGAATTGCAGCCATTGGCTCTGGCGGAAACTTTGCTTTGTCAGCAGCTCAGGCTCTGAAAAAACATGCAACGCATCTGACAGCCGAAGAGATGGTTCGCGAAGGACTAACTGTTGCAGCTGATCTCTGTATTTATACAAACCATAATCTTGTCATAGAAAAAGTTGTTTAATAATATCAATGAGAAGGCGGTTGGCTTTCAGCCGCTTTCTCATTTACAGTATTTTTTCAATTTTATAATATTCAATTTCTTCTTTGTAGAAAGGCTCAGAGATCTTTTTAAATCCTACCCTTTCGTAAAAATTCAACGCGTCCGTTCTTGCGTCGCACCACAATCTTTCGAAGCCACTTTCTTTGGCATATTCAATTACTTTCAAAATCATCATTTTGCCCAGTCCGCGATTTTGATATTCTTGCAGCGTAGCAAATTTGCGGAACCGCATACTTTGCCCTTCTGCAAATAAGGAGATAACCGCTACCAGAATATTATCTTCATAAAGTCCGAAGTGAATCCCTTCTTCATCCCCATCTACTTTAACGAATTCGAACGGTTTGTCAGGCCAAAGTACTTTATGCCGGATTGGCAGAATATCTTTTACCGGCACTTTTTTAATTTCTATACTCATTGTAATATTCATAATCCTGCCAAAAGCGTCATTAGTCTTACTAATTCCTCTGAAACAATACGACTGCTTTCCTGCTGGTATTTATTGGCAATTATGGCAAAACTTAATACAGCTCCGGACTTTGTCGTGACATAACCTGCATAGGCTCTGGTGCCTTCAATTGAACCGCTCTTAGCGCGGATGTTTCCGGAAGCTTTTGTCCCTTTACCAAGATTTCTGACTGTTCCATTTACTCCCAGCACTGCGATACTTTTATAGAAATCTGGATAGGATGCTTCTTTGGTCGCCAGGCTTAGAATGTCAGTAAGATTGTTGGTCGTGATTGAACCTGACGGAGATAGACCGCTTCCATCTTTGATAAAAAAACCACGCATATCTGCTTTTTTGTTCCACCAGAAGTTAGTTATCGCTTTTGCCGCATCATCGTAATCCGACTTGCCCTCTAAAACTTTCCCGGCTTTTTTCAAAAATGAGTCGGCATATAAATTAATACTCCAGAAATTAGCCTGCTGACAGATCTCTCGCAAAGGCGGAGATTTATACTCGTCCAGTATTTTTTTTGGTCCAAATGTCGAGGCGGCCTTGGTAAGTTTAAATGTTAATGACTCCGGAATAATTTTGATAGTGCCGGAAAGACTTTGTTTTAGCGCATAAGCGGCATAATAAGCAGGATCCGGAATAGACCCCTTTACAGAAAATGATGACACACCTCTCGGTACTGTTCCTGTAAGAATAACCTGATTGCTTAGCGGATTGCCATACACGACGGTCTTATCACCCGAACCTCTCTCGCCGGTAGTTACTTTATTTGAAAAAATAAGATAAGGAATAGAAGGCTCAATTCCCTGAAATACTGCCGGGTCGTCTTCCTGAATGCCGGGCTCGAATTTGATCCTGTATTGATTGTCATTAAAATTTAATCCTGACACACCGGCACCATAATAATTTCCAAGATCGCCCCAAATCCAGCTATCTGCTATCGTATTTGAATCAAAATAGGAAGCATCTGCAAATACATCGCCTTTAATAAATTTTATTCCAAATTTTTGAATAGCGGCAGTCCAGCGCGCTATCAGTGCAGCACTCGAAGGGTAATCTTTAAACCGTTCACTTCCCAATGATGGATCTCCCGTTCCACGGATGTAGATATTTCCAACCAAGGTATCTTTGTTAACAAATCCATCATATTCCAGAAACGTCTGGTATCGAAAATCACCCCCTAATACAGACAAGATTGATGCCGTACTAACCAGTTTCAGGATTGAAGCAGAAGGGAGTGATTTTTCAGAATTTATTCCAAAAATCGTTTTTTTATCTGCGACTGATTTTACGCTGACAGATAAGGTTCCGTTACGGATAAGCTCACTGTTTTGCAGTTCAAGTACGGCATCACTAAAACCGATTAATGCCAAACTATCAATCGGTTGCGCCTTTCCTGCAAAGAAAACAAGCATGCAGAATAAGGTATATATAAGTTTCATAACTGTTTACTCGGTCTGGGTCTGCTTCAAAAAATTAACATTCTTATGCTAAACTATGCAGACTTCACCAATTCTAAGCCTCTTTTTTGATACTTTTGTAATTAAATGATTAAGTTATGTTCATGATATTCCGCAACAATTGCCGTTATTATACTTGCATTATCTTACAGCAGGTTTATTTACATTAATTTAATCCTTTGATTAGACCTTACGATTCGAAATAATATTGATTTTTCCCACATAGAGAAAAATCGCAATATAGATATTCACGGTATTACATAAAACATGAAATTGACATTTTGGGGAGCCGCCCAACAAGTTACCGGCAGTATGTTTCTGCTTGAAACAGACGATTACCGGATTTTGATTGACTGTGGCTCAGATTTTGATTTAGATGAGAAAGACAGAAGAACGCGCTATGATGAACAAAAAAGTGTTTTCCCATTTGATGCAAGCATGATCAATACGGTGCTGTTAACGCATGCACACATTGATCATTCCGGAAATATCCCTAATTTATTCAAAGAAGGTTTTGAAGGTCGGGTAGTTTGTACAGAGCCAACTTTGGCACTGACTGCTTTGCTTTTAAAAGATGCTGCTCATTTACACCAAAAAAGACTGAATTCACAAAACAGCTCGTCAAACAAAAAAAGAGGTAGAAAACGGAAGGACGTTCCCCGCGATTATTTTGTAGAAAAAAATGTAAATGAGGCACTTGATAACTTTGTCCCGGTATCTTTTGGACAGCGTTACCGCATTTCAGATAACGTAGCCATCACATTTTACGCGGCCGGCCATTTACTTGGGGCAGCGCATATTGTGGTAGAAGTTACAGAAAACGGAGAAAAGAAAAAGATCTGTTTTTCGGGTGATATCGGCAGAAGTAACTATCCCTTACTAATTGATCCACAAGAAATACCGCAGGTTGATTATCTGGTTTGTGAGTCTACCTATGGGAACCGTCTTCATGAAGATACCACTTCTCCGGCTGAGGCATTGGCTGATGTGATAAAACGTACTTGTATCGATATTCCGGGAAGATTGATCATTCCCTCTTTCAGCGTTGGCCGTACACAGGCTTTGCTTTTTACATTGAACAAAATATATGCGGATCATGCTTTCCCGAATCTGAAAGTCTTTTCTGATAGTCCCCTGGCGCATAGCAGTACCAAAGTTTATCAGCGTTATGTAAAATTGTTGAATAAAGAAGCCAGAACATTTCATGCCGATAATGATATTTTGTTCGACTTTGACAATCTTATCTATCTGGAAAGTTCTGACGCCAGTCGCGCCGTTTCAAACTATAACGAACCTTGTATTATCATTTCGTCATCCGGAATGGTGCAGGGCGGGCGGGTAGAACAACACGTTGAAGCAAACATCGGTAATCCTTATGCGACTATACTCATGATTGGTTATGCGAGCGAAGGCACGCTGGGATGGAGGCTTTTAAATGGTCAGGACAGCATATCTATTCGCGGAAACAAGCTGCCAGTCTTGGCTAATATTGAAAAAATTGACGTATTTAGCGGCCACGGAGACCAGAATGACTTGATCCGGTTTGTAAAAATGCAGGATCCCGAGAAATTAAAAACTGTTTTTCTGGTGCATGGCGAACATCAAAGCATGTCTGATTTCCAGGGTAAAATTAATGAACTAGGCTACAAAACGGTGGAAATACCGTTAAGAGGTCACTCCTATGAACTTTAAGCCTCAGCCAAAAAGAAGAAATATAACATGAGAACATACCTTGATTTTGAAAAACCAATGGCCGAGCTAGAACGTAAGCTCGAAGAGATGAAGACATTAGCGCAGCAGAATAACGTAGATGTTTCTTCCGCTATCACCCTTCTGGAAAATAATATTACTGAACTTCGCAAGGATATTTTCGGTAAGCTCACTAGCTGGCAGCGCGTCCAGTTGTCGCGTCATCCGGATCGTCCTTATACGCTTGATTATATCCAGCTCATTTGCGATGAATTCATAGAACTTCACGGAGACCGCCAGGTTAGAGATGATCCTGCGATGATAGGAGGACTGGCAAATGTTGGCGGACAAACCTGCATGATCATTGGTCAGCAAAAAGGAAGAAATACCAAGCAGCGGCAGCACCGCAATTTTGGGATGCCAAATCCGGAAGGTTACCGCAAAGCTTTACGTTTGATGAAACTGGCGGAGAAATTCAATGTCCCTATTGTGACTTTGGTTGATACGCCCGGCGCATTTCCTGGCATGGAAGCAGAAGAGCGCGGACAGGGTGAAGCGATCGCACGTAATATCAAGGAAATGTTCCTTTTGAAAGTGCCTGTCATTTGTATTATAATTGGTGAAGGTGCTTCTGGTGGCGCGATTGGCATTGCAGTGGGTGACCGTGTTTTGATGTTGGAAAATACATGGTATTCTGTAATCTCTCCTGAAAACTGCTCGACCATTCTGTGGCGCAGCTGGGATTTCAAGGAGCAGGCAGCCGAAGCAATGAAAATCACTGCGAAAGACATGAAAAACAACAAGCTGATTGACGGAATTATTGCCGAACCACTTGGAGGAGCTCATTTGGATCATGCCTGGATGGCCGCAGAAGTGAAAAAAGTAATTCTGAGCAATATCAAAGAACTTTCTTCCATGAATCCTCAGAAAAGAATTGATCAGCGTATCGATAAATTCTGTGCAATGGGTGTTGTTGTTGAATAATCAAGCTTTTAGGATTTCATGAAAAACAGCCGTATAAAAAATATCATTTTTGACCTGGGTGATGTCATTCTTAACATTGACGTCCCTCTTGCTTCGAGTAATTTTGCGAAATTAAGTGGTAAAGAACAGCATGAAGTTTTGACTCTTTTCAAAGAAAAAGAGCTTTTCCGTATGTTTGAAACCGGACTGGTGGACGAAATTGCTTTCAGAAATATGGTCAGGGAAGTACTCGAATTTCCTGATTGGTCAGAAGAAATTATTGATACGGCCTGGAACAGTTTACTGCTTGATATTCCTCCTGCCAGAATTGAACTGATTAAAGAACTTGGGAAAAAGTATCGTTTATTTCTTTTGAGTAATACCAGTTCGATTCATATCAAAGAAGTCAATAAAATTCTGCAAGCCGCGTCGGGGGTTGAAAAACTGGATGATCTCTTTGAAAAAGTATATCTATCGTATGAAATGGGTAAGATGAAACCTGATCCGGCAATTTATTTGCAGGTTCTGGAAGAATCCGGCCTTGTAGCGGAGGAAACACTTTTCCTGGACGATAACGCAGATAATATTACAGCAGCTTCAAAATTAGGCATCGACACAATTCTCGTACAAAAGCCTGTTACCATACTGGACTATCTTAAAGATTATGTCGCCTAATACCCGCACACACCTGATTCAGGCTTTACTTTTTATTGCAACGGTTATCACCACCACCATGGCCGGTGCCGAGTGGATTTTTGGTAATGTTTTTTCTTTTGTCAGCACTTTTATTCATTTTCTGGCAGAGAAAACGTCAGGAAATGAAGTGGCCGACACAGGGAAATACATGGGTTGGTCAGAGTTTTTCATGGGATTTCAATTTTCTATCCCCTTCCTGACCATTCTTACCGTTCATGAGTTTGGCCATTATTTTACGGCAAAAAAACATCAGGTAAAAGTGACGCTTCCCTACTACATTCCTTTGTGGTTCGGAATTTCACAGAGTATCGGTACCATGGGTGCTTTTATCAGAATTACTTCGGTTGTAAAATCACGCTTAAAGTTTTTTGATATTGGAATTGCCGGTCCGTTAGCTGGTTTCGTAGCTGCAATAGTTGTATTGTGGTATGGATTTACGCATCTGCCGCCTGCTGAATATATTTTTTCGGTCCATCCGGAATACGCACGTTACGGACTAAGTTATCCGCAATTTGTTTATGAAAACTCAGCCGGAAATATTGTACTGGGCGATAACATACTTTTCTGGTTTTTCAAAAATTTCGTAGCAGATCCGGCACGTATGCCTCATGCTTATGAGATTATTCATTATCCATTTCTGTTTGCTGGATACCTTGCTTTATTTTTTACGTCACTGAATCTTATACCAATCGGTCAGCTGGACGGAGGGCATATTTTGTATGGGATGATTGGGAAAAAGAAGTTTGATGTCGTAGCTCCGGCCCTTTACATCGTTTTTGTATTTTATGCAGGACTGGGCATGTTCAGAGCAGAAGATTTTGCCATCAACAATGATTCTGTCTTTTATGAACATTTACTTTCGTTGTTCATTTACATATATTTCCTCTATATCTGCCTGAGACGTATCAGTGAAAATGCTTCCAATGCACTGATGGTCAGCTTAATGATTGTCGTTGGACAATTTGGCTTGTCATTCCTTCGTCCGGAATGGGAAGGTTATTCCGGATTCCTTCCGTTTATTTTTATATTGGGAAGATTTTTGGGAATTCGCCATCCTGATACAGAAGAAAATCAGCCCATCGGTACAGCACGTATGATATTGGGCATAATAGCATTGATTATCTTCATCATATCTTTTAGTCCAAAACCGTTTATTGTTCTTTGATTTTGGTCTGCATAAAACCAGCAGCTTTAATAGATCTTTTTCAAAATGCTTAATATCATCGCCGCATTTATTTTTCGGATTGCTGGCTGGAAAATTATCGGCATACCACCCTATGAAATAAGAAAGGCGGTATGGGTTGGTGCACCTCATAACTCGAACTGGGATTTTATGTTATGTCTGGGTGCACGTGGGGAAATGAAAATCAACGTTGGTTTTCTTGCCAAAAGTCAGCTTTTCAAATGGTATTCGGGCTGGTTGTTTCGGGCTTTGGGATGTTATCCGGTTTATAGAAATCAATCGGGTAATTTGGTAGAAGCCGTTGCAGCGATGTTTGAGCAAAATGAAACATTACATATTGCTATCACGCCGGAAGGAACCAGAAAAGATGTTGACAGACTGAAAACTGGATTTTATCATATGGCTCTTCTTGCTGAGGTACCTCTGATACTTATAGGATTCGATTATCCTCGTAAAGCGCTTGTGATCAGTCAGCCCATCTTTTTGTCGGGAGATATTCAAAAAGATTTGAAACCGGTTTTTGATTTTTACCTGACCATTCAAGGAAAACATAAAACCTGGCTTAACGAATACGAACGTAAAGGTGCCATTCCTGCTTTTAATAAAATCTAGATTTTTACGCAACAGACAATTCAAAAGATTATCTTTCGTAAGAACTCAATTCCTGCGAAATGCATTCACGCCGTAGTTTTCTCCAATTCTGTCTTTCAGCTCCATTTTTTTTACCTGATATTTCCTTACAGGAAGGAAATATTAATACCGTCCTTGGTGAAATCAAAGCTTGGGATCTTGGTAGAACGCTTATTCATGAACATATTCTTGTAGATTTTATTGGTGCAGATAAAATCAATGCCAACCGTTGGGACCATCAAAAAGTGATTGATAAGGTGTTACCCTATCTGTTAGAAATAAAAGAGCGCGGTATAAAAAGTTTAGTAGAATGTACACCGGCATATCTGGGTCGTGATGTCCTGTTATTAAAAAAGTTATCCGAATTAAGCGGTTTGCACATACTGACAAATACCGGTTTTTATGGTGCATCGGACAATAAGTATCTTCCCGACTTTGCATTCAAAGAGACAGCGGAACAATTATCGTCACGCTGGATAACGGAATTTAATAAGGGAATTGACGGAACCGGAATAAAACCCGGATTTATAAAAATAAGTGTAAATCCCGTTTCTCTTTCGACATTACATCAGAAATTAGTCCGGGCCGCAGCAATGACACATCTGGAAACCGGTTTAACAATATATTCGCACACAGGGCCATCCTTACCTGCTTTTGAAGAAATTGAAATATTACAAAAAGAAGGCGTTGCAGCAGAAGCATTTGTATGGGTTCACGCAAATAGTAACGATCCTGATGATTTCCTGAAAGCCGCAAAAAAGGGAGCCTTGATAAGTCTGGATGGGATTAGCAAGGATAATTTAGAAAAGAACGCTGTCCTGGTTAAATTCATGAAAGATCATAACCTACTTAATAAAGTGCTAATTTCTCAGGATGCCGGATGGTATAAACCGGGTGAAGAAAATGGCGGAAATTTCAGAGGTTTCACGGATCTGTCAGATAGATTTATACCTCTTTTAAAAACAAAAGGATTAACAGATTCGGATCTAGATCAGTTGCTGATAAGAAATCCGGTTTCTGTTTTAACAATCCGAAAACGTAAGATTTGATCAAATTTATTTCGGATTTGAAATTTCAAAAATAGTCCAGCCATCAGGTCCTGATGCCAGCGAAAATGAAAATCCATGACTTAACAGAATTTCTTTCGTTAGTGTTAATCCAATTCCTTGTCCATCTTTTTTTGTACTAAAAAACGGGTTAAAAAGCTGTATTGCCGTTTCGTTTTCAATTGGTTTCCCATTATTTTTTATCAGAATGTTGTCTTCTGAAACTTCCATTCGAATCACATTTCCAACTTCACAAGCTTCTATGGCGTTTTTAATCACATTTACAAAAACCTGTTCCATTTGCCCTGCATCAATGTTCATCCAATAATCCGTATCGGCAGACAGATCCATTTCAATACTTATGCCCTTCTGCTCAGCCATGGGCCGCATAAATGTTCCTACACTTTTTACTAATCTTCCTATATCTGTGTTTTCTTTGAAAGGAACCGGCAGTCTTACCACGTCGGCAAAATTTCGCATAAAGACTGCCAGCTTTTTATTTCTGTCAGATGCAATCCCAAGCGCATCCCGTAAATCCAGAAATGAATCTTCTGCCAGATAATTTCTTGTTGTCTGAAGAATTGAATCCGTTGCGCCAAGCGTATTATTCACTTCATGAGCCATCATTCGGATCACTTTTCCATAGGCCTTTTTCTCCGATTCGAGGATATCTGCTGTCAGTTCTTCAATCATCAAAAATGATCTTCGGAAACCCTGATCCATAAAATGGGAACGTTGAACCTTATAGGTTTCAACACTATTAATTTTGATCGTTCGCGACTCGCCATCTTGTAGATCTGTCAATTGGGCAAACAAGGCAAAATCCAGTTCATCAAGCCTTTTGCCCTGCCAGGAATTCCCGTTCTTTTGAAACAGATTTTTTGTCTTTTCATTAACAGAAGCGATTTTGTCATCAAAATCCATGATCAGGATCGCAATGGGTGAAGCTTCAATCAACTTTTCAAGAAAGAAATGTTGCTCATTTAATTTGATCCTTTCCTCTCTCAACTGATCGATCATGAGGTTATATACTTCAATTAAAATATCAATTTCGCTTTTCCCTGTCGGTACAAATTTTATACTGAAATCTTTATCTTTAATTGCTTCAATACCAGAGCGAACAAATTCTATTGGTCTTAAAAAATCTCTATAAATCTGAATTGAGATCAGGATTGAAACGAGAATTAAAATTTCGGATGCTATAAAAAATATTTTCTTTTCGCGGAGCAAAATGAATATCATCAATATCAACACGGCGTGAAGAATACCAATAAAAATAATATAGCGCAGCCGAAGTGAAATTTTCATAATTACGCCTTCAAATTAGTTTTCAGATTCATAAGAAATCCCATATTTTTCCAGTCGCCGGTATAGTGCAAACCGGGTAATTCCCAGTGCTCTCGCCACCTTGGATATTTTATGCTGATGAAATTCCATCGCGCGGGTAATCATTTGATACTCCATTTCTTCCAGAGTTATTGTACCAACCTCTGGCAACGAATTTTTAGAAGTGGAAGGTGAATCAGAATTCATGTTTTGCTTAAAATTTTCTGCTTCAAGTATATCATCGCCAGCTAACAAAACGGTACGCTCAACAATGTTTTTTAACTGACGGATATTTCCCTGTAAAGTCAAAGTTTTTAACCATTTCAACGCGGTTGGACTTAATTGTAAAGCTGGTCTTTCATAAATCACTTTTAAATTATTCATAAAAAATTCCGCCAGAATTGGGATATCGCCAGGCCGTTCTCTTAACGCAGGAAGCTTTACGGTAATCAAATTTATTCTATAAAAAAGATCTTCCCTGAAAGTACCTTGCGCAACCATTTCTTCCAGATTCCGGTTTGTGGCACATATAATCCGGACATCAACCGTCCGGCTTTTACTGCTTCCCAGCGGTTCAAAAGTTCTTTCCTGCAAAACCCTGAGCAATTTAACCTGACTGGCAAGATCCAGTTCTCCGATTTCATCCAGGAAGATCGTCCCCTTATGCGCCATTTCAAAACGGCCTGCCCGATCGGTTTTTGCATCTGTGAATGCACCTCGTACATGACCAAATAATTCACTTTCAAATAAAGTTGAAGAAATTCCGCCCAAATTGACTTTCACAAAGGGTTTCGTTTTTCGTTTGCTGTTGGTATGGATGGCCTCAGCGATCAGCTCTTTACCCGTTCCACTTTCTCCTGTGATAAGCACAGGCGCATCTGTTGACGATACACGGCCGACTGTTTCCAAAATCTGAAGGAGTTTTGGGTCTTCTCCGACTATGTTTTGAAAGTGATAAGTTTGTTCAAGTTTACGTCGATTGGCAGACTGCGGTGCCTGATTTGTCAGATTTAAAATCGTGTTGATGGATTGAAGAAGATATTCATTTTGCCAGGGTTTGGTGATAAAATCTCTGGCTCCTTCCTTCATGCCCTTCACAGCCAGATCTATTGTTCCCCAGCCGGTAATTAAAATAACCGGAATTTTCGGATTGTATTTATGTAATCTTTGCAATAGCTGCATGCCTTCATCGCCCGATGTCTCAATAGAAAAGTTAAGATCTAATAGAATTAATTCAGGGATTTCATGTTTTAATACTTCAAAAGTATCCTCGGGTGAGCCTGCGCCTTTGACACTGAATCCTTCTTTTTTCAGAAGAAGGGCGAGTGAGGTTCTAATGGCTAAGTCGTCGTCAACTATGAGGATCATAAGTTCTGTTTAATTTCACGCAAAGGTTTAAAGTTGAGCAGAGGGCGCAAAAGTTGGATTTAAAGATTATTTACTACTCTGTGGATTCCTTCCCGAAGCAATTTAGTATTGAAGTTAATTAATAGCCCTAATTTCATGTTCGATAATTTCAGATATGTAAGCAGCTGAGCATAGTGAACTGGCGCAACAGTTTCAATTGATTTAACTTCAATAATAATTTTGTTTTCAACAATTATATCCAACCTGTAACCTACTTCCATTTTTATTTCCTTGTAAAGAAATGGTACTGGCACCTGTTGTTTTACTTCCATTCCAGCTTGTCTTAAATCATATACTAAGGCATTTTCATAAGACGATTCTAATAACCCCGGACCAACATTTCTGTGTAGCTCCAAAGCGATACCAATAATCTTAAAAGACAATTCGTTCTCAGTCATAATTAGCGTGTGTTTATTTTTGGCAAAATACGCAAAAGATTCTCAGCGTCCTTTGCCCTTCCTTTTTTGCTTGGCGTGAAACCTTAAAACATTAATTTCCTTAATCCTCATGCAAAGCAATCGCCGGATGAATCCTTGATGCCTGCCGGCTTGGGTACCAGGCGCAGAGTGTAACGATCAGGAAAATGATTACAATCGCGATCAGAATTGCTGTGATATAAACCCCACCAGCAATATCAAATACATTCATCAACGGAAACTGCACCGCAAATAACAAACCTAATATGAGGCTAAAAGTTGCCAGAACCCATATTTCACCTAAAAACTGTGCTGTAACGCTCCCTTCCGTTGCTCCCATGGCACGGCGTAATCCAATTTCTCCACGTCTTCTGGCTATACTTAAATTCAGAATTCCAAATAAGCCCAATGCGACATTTATCAGTAGAAAACTGCAAATGATCAGAAAAATAATGACCGGGATAAGTGTTATGTTATGTTGTTTTTGACGAGCGTCTGTCAGATACACGATTTCAGTGCTCCATCCTTTTGCAATGCCAGTAATTGCCTTTACAAGTTTGGCTTCAAATACGGCATCTGTCCCCGGCTTGACACGGATTACCAATGTTTTGTTATAAATCTGATCAGCCTTCAACAATTCAAACATCATTGGTTTGTTGAGCATAAACTCACCTTTATCCTTGTAATAATCTACAACACCGGCCACAACCCAAACTGCTTTTCCATCATAATCTTTAAGTACTTTCCCAACCGCTGGTTGATTATCAAAAAGTGCACCTTCTGCCATTTTGTTGATAACAACCGGAATATACTTACCTACACTATCCTTATTTCGGTACCATTTTCCAGCTATCAGTGGAATGTTGATAGTTTTTGAAAGATTTTCATCTGCAAAAACAACACCCATTTGAACATCTGAATTTTTATACTTCACCGTCCGGCTATTGTTGCTCTGTGAAAAAGGATAAGCATCGCTCATCCTTGAAAGTGATTCTACTTCCGGAAACCCCTTAACGCTTTGAAATATAGTTTGCACCTTTTCTGCTACTGCCAAAGTATCCTGATTGTTGCTCAGATTAATCGCCCAAACATTTTCATACGCAAATCCGAGTGGTTCCAGGTAATTTTTCACATTGAAGGTAATCAGCGTTGCCAGTCCGAAAAGAACCAGAAAAGAAGCCCAAATTTCTATTATCAGCAGCGAATGGGTTTTCTTTTTATTCCATATTAATTTGAAAAGATGACGTATCATGGGGAGAAAATTAATGAGTGAATGATGGAATGGGAGAATGAATGAATATTTCGAATGAGACACTTATTCTCTCATCGCACCGGCGACCCGGTCACTCATTCAAAATATGATTTACGCTTTCAGTGCCTCGATAATGCTAAGTTTTGACATTCTGAGCGCTGGTAAAACTCCTGAGAGTAATCCAAAAATCAGACAAACAAATACGCTGATTAAAAACACCGTAAGATTGATCGTAAGGTCGGCATAGGCAATCCAGCCGCTTGCATTGATGATTTGAATAATTGTAAAAGTCAGGATTAGTGCGATGATGCCTCCGATGAATGTGATAAAAATATTTTCAACAATAAACTGCCACATCAGCGTCTTTACCGGCGCGCCAAAGGCTTTTCTGACACCAATTTCAGAAGCTCTTTCTAAAATACGCCCAACATTTAAGTTCACCAGATTAATAGCCGGAAGCCCCATGAGCATGAGCACAATAAATACAATCACGCCGTAAAAAATATTTTTCAACCCCGGACCTCCGTTCATAATAGTCGTTACAAAGTTTTCCAGATATGGATCACTTCTTACTTCGAGCACACCATATTTAAATCCATCCTGGTTACCTGGCAATGGAATTTTCCTGATATTACTCTGAAATTCACTCCGGACTGCTTTCAGATCTGAGGGATCTTTAGCCAAAATCATGGCTATGAAATTACCTACCATACCGCTGTTCTGGTAATTACTTTTTGGTGCGGTATAAGGAAAATAAACATCTGCGTGGGTATATGGTCGGGTTATGGGACTGCCTTTTACAACACCAATCACTTTGTAATTAATACTCTCAATCTCAACATTTTTGCCAACAACCGGTTCATCTGAATTGGAAAAATAATGCTTTTTAAAGTCGTCTGTGATCACAGCTACATAGTCGCTGTTTGCTATGTTTTGCTCATTATATGGTTTCCCTTCAATAAATTCAAAATCCGAAACCCGCCAGAAATCTGCGTCAGAAAAAGTGATATTAAGTTTAATTTTCTGAGAACCTACATAAGCATTTGATCCGTTGAAAAATGAAAAAATAGTGACACGCTCTGCTGATTTAACTGTTTTGGCATAATCTGTCAGAAATTTAAAACTCATGGAATTGGACATCATCGACTGCCGGGACGAATCCTGCATTACGATTCTTTCAATGTAAAGTGTCCTGTCTCTTTTTGTCTCGGGATAATGCGCTCCAATTAAATGATCCAGAAATGAAGTTATAAGCATAAGAACCGTAAGCGTGAGACTTATACCAAACAAGGTGATAAATGTATAGAAAGGATGCCGCAGCAAAACCTTCCAGGCGATTTTTATATAATTAGCGAGCATGGGAGTTAGTTAATGATAGAATGATAGAGTGAGAGAATGAGTGAGTGAGAGAATGTGGCGAGATCCCGATTTTTGGATATTATTGAGTTTTGATAACAGAATGAGAAAGTCTTTGCATTAATTAAAATGTCTCACTTAGCCACACATTCAATCATTCACTCATTCTATCATTCACTCATTTATATTAAAGTACCTGCGTTCCGTCGAACAGCCTGATCAGCCGGTGTGTTCTTTTTGCCATTGCGTCGTCGTGTGTTACCATCACGATTGTTGCTCCGTTTTCATTCAGGTTTTGAAGAATGCTGATTATTTCGTTTCCCATAGCGCTGTCCAGGTTTCCAGTTGGCTCGTCTGCCAGGATTATTTCCGGTTTTCCAACGATGGCGCGCGCTATGGCGACACGCTGTTTTTGTCCGCCCGATAATTGTTTCGGGAAATGTTTCATCCGGTTGGATAATCCTACTTTTACCAGTGCTTCTTCGGCCAATTCCCTGCGTTGTTTGGCATTACTTTCACGGTATAACAAAGGAATTTCTACGTTATCAACGACGGAGAGATCGTTGATCAAATGAAAACTCTGGAAAATGAAACCCAGTTTCTGGTTTCTCAAATGTGCCAGCTCTTTGTCATGATATTTTTCAACTTTCAATCCGTCAATTTCAATAGTTCCTTTTGACGGCGCATCCAGCAAACCTATGATGTTTAGCAAGGTACTTTTTCCACAACCTGACGGTCCCATGATGGATACAAATTCTCCTTTTTTGACGTCAATATTGATGTTGTTGAGCGCTAATGTTTCTATTGAACTGGTCCGGTAAACTTTTTCAACGTTTTGTAATTTGATCATGGCTATTATGGTTTTGGGATTTATTATTTTTGAATTCTTCCTGTTATAGCGTTCGAGATATCGTTTTCCGGCGACCAAATTGGGCGACCACAAGGGTCGCCCCTACCCATTTATGGCCCGGTCATTTTCAAAATCATATAATGTCAATAAACGTAAGGTGTAATAAGATTGCCAGTAATCCCGCAAGGCTAAAATATAATCGCGCCTGGCTCTGTCTTTTTCCTGCATCGCAATACCCAAATCGGTTACGCTCAAATTACTTAATATAAATCTATCCTGGGCGATCTGATAACGGTTTGCAGCAATCTGATCTGCCAGTTTGGTCAATTTTACCTGTTTCTGCAACATTTGCAAAAGTGTTACCTGTGTGAAAATTTCCTGTTCGAAAGTCAGTTTATCCTGCTCAACAGATTGTTGTGCGAATTCCCTATTCGCTTTCGCCACTTCTGTTCTGGCTTTATTTCGTCCCCAGGTCATAATCGGCAATGTAAATTGTAATTCAACAAATTCACGATCCTGTGGTTTTATGTAAACTTCACCTGGTCGCGATCCCTGATTTGACAATCCAAATGTGGCATTCAGCGAGGCATTCAAACCATTTTCCTGTTTTGCCTGAACAACATCTCGCTCCGCTTCCAGTAACCTGCGGCGAAAAGAAATTGCAGTTGACCGGTTCAAAAAAGCCTGATCCAATGCCAGTTGTGGATTAACTGGAAATTCATCCTTTTCCATCGGAATTTCCAGTTCCAGTTCCCGCTCATCTCTTGAACTTAAAAACATTTTGAGTTTGAGCGAAGCCACTGCGGCAGCCTGCTGAGCAGAAGCCAGATCTTTTTGTGCTGTTAAAAGTCCCATTTGCAGCTGTAATAAATCGTTTTGGGAAATCTTCCCCAATTCCAGTTTATGACCGGCTATTTTATAAAGTGTATCATTGTTACTTCGGTTTTTTCCTGCAATCTGTAAGTTCACCTGCGCCACCAAAAGATCAAAATATAAGCCGGTAGCATCCAGCGCAACTTGTTCCAGTGAGGCTATATATTGCTGATTTCCCTCCTGATATTTTAACGGCTCAATTTTCCGGTTCCATTTCATGGCGTTGAATCGAAATAAGGGCTGAGTGATCCCAAACTCAAAAGGTATACCATTATAACTGGTCGTTTTTCCGGCAAAATTATCAAAACGCTGCATCTGTTGCTGAACATAAATAGTACCGCCAGTCAATGCTACACTTTGATTCAGCGAAATGTTTGCCACTGAATTATTATAAGAAACGGATTGAAAAGATACCGTTCCATCTGGCTGGATTACCTGGATATAAGAATTGGTAAAACCCGGAATCGTTCCATTCAAACTCAATTGTGGCTTAAAATCGGCCATAAAAGACCGGTATTGCCAGTAATTGGTTTTCCTGGAAGTCACAGCCTGCTTTGAAGCCACTGATTGCTCCCGGGCTTGCTGAACAACTTCCATAAGTGAAATACGTTGTATCTGCGCTTCTGCCAACCGGGCAGTAAAAATGATAAGCAAAATGTAGAAGTATCTCTTTTTCATAATTATTTAATTGAGATTTCTTCCAGATTTTCAAATTGGCTCATGTCAGACAAAACAATACTTTCGCCTTTTTGCACACCATTTTTTATTTCAACATAATCGAAATTTGATAGTCCCATTTCGACTTCGCGGCGATAGGCTACACCATTCTTCACAACATAAACATATTGTTTTCTCTTTCCATTAAAAGCAGGTCCATTGGCCACGCGCAGTGTTTTCAAGCTCCGGTTGGTAATGATGTAAACTTCAACCTTCATGTTTGGCCGCAGCGATTCGTTTCTAGCATTATCAAGCTGCACTATGAATTCGACGATACCATTTTTGACTGAGGGTTTTACCTGTGAAATTAAACCACGTAAAATGGTCTCATTTAGTTTAATGATTACCGGCAATCCCACCTTAACCTGTTCGGCATATACGTCTGAACACGAACCATCAATTCTGAAACTTCCCAGATCGGCAACCTTGGCAAGCATTTCTCCCTCATTCACCGCCGATCCAATATTGTCATTTACCCAGGTCAAAACCCCTTTACGGTCTGCAACGATATCGGCCATTTTTAGTTTATGAGATAGTTCTTTCAAATTATTTCCTTCAATCCGAGCACCCAGTTCGGTTTCTTTCAAACTTGCGCCCATGGATTCACGATTATAGGAAAGATCATTTTCCAGTTGTTTTTTTTCAAGTTCGGCGATTTTAAGCTCGTTTTCTGCTCTGGTGATATCTTCGCCCGTTCCTCCGCCAACTTTTTTCAAACGTTTTGCATCTTCAAAATCTGCTCTGAGTTTATTGATATTCAGCAGTTTGATTTTGTCACTTATTTCGGCGTCAAACAGGTTTTTATTCAGTTTCATTCGCAGCTGTTCGATACTGTTTTTTTTCAGAGCAAGCTGATCCTGAAATTTTTCAAGCTCAATTTCCGTCAGCGATTTGTCAAGATCCACAATGGCTTGTCCGGGTGACACAGGCGTTCCGGGATTGATCAAAACCCTGCGGATACTTGCCCGGATCGGACTTGTAATAATTTGTTCATAAGCCGGGATTATTTCCCCGGAGGCAGAAATCGTATTTTCCACATCCCCTGTTTCAACAGCCGCAGTCCTGATCCTGCTCGCTTCAATGGTTCCTTTCAAAGAGTTGCGAAATAAATAAATAGCCAAAGCGATGGCGATAATGACGGCAACACTAACAATCCATCGCCGGTTATTTTGTTTTTGGACATATAGCGGTTCAACTTCCCGATCCATTTTGTAAATTTTTAAGATATGATAACTTCATTTTCATGGCTGACGATACCTTATTATTTACAACATTGTGCCAAAAGCTAACACACTAATTTTCAGAAATTTAAGAAATATTAACAAAGAAAAAACCGTGCGAAATAGCACGGTTTGTGTGTTTACGAACAGGAAGATTTAAAGAATCTCAGGTTTTCATTTTCTTTTTCTTCGCTGCCGGGAAAAGGATATTGTTCAAAATCAGACGATATCCGGCCGAATTGGGATGTAAGTTTAAATCAGTTGGCTCCTCGCCTACCCTGTGCTGATAATCTTCCGGATCGTGACCGCCATAAAAAGTAAAAAAGCCTTTTCCGTGAGTACTGTGGATATATCTGGCTTCCTGTAATTGTTTGTTTTCTGCCAGTATAACCACTTCCGGTTTTACAAAACGATTTTTAAATGCAGTGGTTTGTCCACAAAAACCTTTGATGATTGTCTGGTGATTTTGCGTCAGCATACTAGGTACCGGATCCCATTTTGCTGAAAACTGAAACAATGAGAAAAAGTCATTCGATTCGTTTAATCCGCGTTCCTCAACCTGACTGTCAATATCCGAAAACTCGATTTCATAAGGATATGGAATGGTTTTAAAGTTCTGAAAAGCGAACGTGTTTTCGTAATGAAGTTTACTGTTGGCCGTTGGATCTGCCGGCGTTCCGTCATACATAGCCTCCACAATATCAAGACCTTCGGCGGCCAGGGCAATGTCAAAAGTATCCGTTGCGTTACACATCGCAAACATAAAACCACCACCGGTTACAAATGCAGAAATTTTCTTAGCCACAGCCAGCTTCATCTGCGGCACGTTGGCAAACTGGAATTTCTCAGCTATGCCTTCTGCCTCACGTTTTTGCTCGCGATACCAGGGATAATCCTTGTATTGAAAAAACTTGCCAAACTGGCCTGTAAAATCTTCGTGGTGCAAATGCAGCCAGTCATATTCAGGTAGTTTGTCATTCAGTACTTCATCATCATATACCACATCATACGGAATTTCAGCATAAGTCAAGACCAGCGTCACGGCATCATCCCAGGGCGATTTTGATTTGGGAGAATAAACCGCCACTTTCGGTGCTTTTTGCAATTTCACAGCATCCATATTAACATCCGGCGCGCTGATATCACTCAGTATTTTACCAGCCTGCCCTTCCGAAATGACTTCAAAACTTACCCCCCGAACCGTCATCTCCGAAGCAAATTGCTGATTATAAGCCACCATAAAACTACCGCCGCGATAGTTCAGCAGCCAGTCCATTTCCATCTCATAGCTTTTCAGTATCCAGTAAGCGATCCCATAAGCCTTCAAATGATTTTTTTGCGAATCATCCATCGGAATCAATAGCCTGTTCCCAAAACTCTGGGCAGAAATTCCTAAAATAATGATAAACGGGGCAAAGAGCCGTACCATTGGTTTGATTCTTTCACGCATCATGTGCAGCTTTACGTATTGATAAAAACAGGTTTCTTTATTTTACAAAGTAACCTTTATACAAATTACAAATCAGGTCAGATCGTTGAAAAAAATTTCGGTTTAATCGCAAAATTAATTCAATGCGTTCACAACGAAATATACGTTTTACAACGAATATATTCTGTCTGATTTAACGTAATTTAAACAAAATATGGTACGTAACGCATAATTATAAAATGAATATCAGAGAAAATGTAGACGAAGGCTTGCGTTCCATCCAGTCAAACCTGCTGCGGACGGTGCTCACTGCGCTTATTATTGCCATTGGCATTACTTCTCTGGTAGGAATTCTGACAGCCATTGAAGGTATCCAGAATTCAGTAAACAGCAGTTTTGCTGACTTAGGTGCCAATACTTTTACGGTCAAAAATCACGACGAAGATAATTTCCGGAATGGCGGAAGGCGCGGGAAGCGATATCCTGTCATCGATTACAGAGAGGCAAGTGAATTTTCACAACGTTTCCGGGATGATTTTGGTGGAACTGTATCCTTATCATCCAGCATCGGCGGGGCAATTCAGGCCAATTACCGATCAAAAAAAACCAACCCGAACAGTAATGTGATTGGTACGGACGAGCAGTATTTAGGTATCAATGGTTATAAGATCGATTTTGGCCGGAATCTGAATAAAAACGACATGGACAATTCTTTGAATGTCGTGTTGCTTGGTCAGGAAATTGCCAGGAATCTCTTCGGCAATCTTGATCCGTTAAATAAGGAAATCACCTTTATGGGTTCCAAATACAAGGTGATTGGTGTGCTGCAAAAGAAAGGATCGATGGGTGGCGGAAATGACGCCGACCGGATCATGATCATTCCTCTGGATAACGGACGCGGATTAGCTGCCAACCGAACTTTGACGTATAGTATCACCGCTTCCACTTCAAAGATTTCAGATGGCGAAGTGATTCTGGAAGAAGCGCGAGGTCTTATGCGGCGTATCCGAAACGACAGGCTCGGAAACGAAGATTCGTTTGTGGTCGAGCGAGCCGATGCCATGGCGAAAGATTTTGAAAATATTACCGGTTATCTAAGGATAGGTGGTTTTGGTATCGGGATTATCACATTACTAGGTGCATCGATAGCCCTGATGAATATCATGCTGGTTTCCGTTACTGAGCGCACAAGGGAAATCGGGATCCGAAAATCCCTGGGCGCAACACCAAGTGTTATCCGTTTTCAGTTTTTGATAGAAGCCATTGTGGTTTGTATTATCGGTGGTATTGCCGGCTTATTTCTCGGGATTTTGATTGGAAATGTGATTTCAAACTCCATAAGCTCCGAAAGTTCCTTTGTTATTCCATGGGCATGGATGGCTTTGGGAATTGTTGTCTGCGTAGTTGTAGGCGTACTGTCAGGTATCTACCCAGCCATAAAAGCCTCACGCTTAGACCCTATCGAAGCGTTGCGTTATGAGTAATGAAAGAAGAAAAATCATATTGATATAATCACTGAAAATTTATTCAAAATATTTTTGAAACAATGTTTGGTTAATCTGATTTTCTCCCTACTTTTGCACTCCCAACACAACACAATGCCCGGATGGCGGAATTGGTAGACGCGTTGGTCTCAAACACCAATGAGGTTACACTCGTGCCGGTTCGACTCCGGCTCCGGGTACAAATGGCTCTGATGATAAATCAGAGCCATTTTTTTGTTTTAGCTATTTACTAAATTTTTTGAATTGCTCGTTTCAATATGAAAATGAGGTTTGGTTAATACCAGATTTTCAAACAACCTGTATTGTAGCTAGTCTCTTCCTTGACAATTTGATACTTTTCGGGTAAAATGGCCCTGAATTATCATTAGAGACAGTGGGGCTCACTCTTTCTTAAATTTCAACAAATTTGCTCGATACTCTTTTTGAAAATTATTTCTATTAAAATATTTGTTTAACGCTAAAATTTTATCCGTAAATTTTATGTTTATGTTTATAGGGCAGACATAAAGACAACAATCAGCACATGGACATTTACTGTTTAGCAATATCTCCTGATGATGTAACAATCAAACTTTTTCAAGAATTTAAAGTTAAATTAAGAGATCGCTTGAAAAGGCCTTATGGAAGTGAAAATTCATTAGCACATATCACTTTAATCTTTTTTGTCGCTAATGAAGCGACCTATCACCTTATCTTATCAGAATTTAGACAAATTTTGTCGAAACTGATGCCATTCAGAGTTAGTCTTTCGGATTTTAAAGATTTCCAGCCAAATCCTGAATGCACTTTTTACGCAAGTCCTGATGAATACTGATCTATGAAAATCAAGAGCTATTGCCGCATTATCAATAAAAGACTTAATGATACAGTAAGAGCAAAATGTATTGAATGGAGTGTCAAAGCACATAGACAGACAAGGCTTTCTCAATGGCCAGCAAACGACCATAAAATTTGATTGACGAAGATTTGACATTTCAGATTACACTCCTTCTACCCATTTGTAACAATAATATCTTGAATTTTTATCTATTGCATAACAAACTCACCTTTTCAGGTATTTCCCTTAGAATACTTTTGTTTCATCTTAACTATCAGTCCTCAATAAGAAATACTGAATCAACTTTTTATTGCACAAGAACCCACTTCTAACTTTAAAAAGGCTTCCTGCCCAGCACCTTCTTCAATAACCCCTTCACCAGTATTGGCAGTGTGAAATTATGGCTGATTGCATACCGCGAATTGCCTGTGTTTATTGTTTCTATCGGTTTACCGTTGTCACTGTGCTGTACCGTTTCTCCGGTGGCAATATTGATTACGCGTCTCAGATTAAGGTCGTTGGAAAACATATCTGAAGAACGGGGAGAATAATATGTACATCCTTCAAAATAATAATGACTGACCTGGGACCAGCGGGTCAGATTGTCACCTTTAATGGGCATTCCACCATGTACCAGATTGGACGACCAGATCAAAACATCACCTTTTTGCAGGTGAATTTCCTGACGTTCGTAGCCTTTTGCATCCATGAATTCTTCCATGAATTCCTCATATTTATAGTATTCCGCATAATTCTTCTCTGCTTCAATACCTATATCAAAATAATTAAATTCTTCCTGGCGGTGTGAGCGAGGGTAGTAAAACAATGGTCCGTTGTCAGATGTAGTTTCCTCAAGCGCCACCCACACACCACACATATACCGGGCAGGAATACTGCTGAAATGAATGCTGTCGGAATGGGCTCGCTGTTGGGTCCCAAACTTAAAGTTCAAAGTTTGAAATGGAATGGGCTCCCGGTCATACAACATTTTAAGTACATCCATAACTTGTGGTGAACTTGCTATTTCACGCACACTATTATATTTCTTCCATAAATCCTGCTGACGAATTGGTTCCTGTCCGATTTTGTCGGGATACTCCCCTTTGATATCCTGTAAAGTCTGATCAATTAATTCATGACTGACCAATTGCGGCAATACAATAAAACCTTCATGGTGAAAATGATTGGCAATATTCCTTTGCTGGTCTGAAAGTTGTTTTTCTGAAATCAAGGTGTTAAAAAACGGAGACTCAACCCAAGGCAAATTAATTCTGTGCGCGATAGAAATATTTTTCATAATTTCTGGTATAGCAGTTAAAAGGGAAAAAGGTTTTTTACAGGAATATCAATATGGATCACTTGATTAACTTATTCGTTTCTTATCACTGATCGAGATACCGATCGATCTGGTCGAGAACTTCTTCACCATGTTGTTTGTCAAACTTGCGGGCGAAAAACTTGGCGGATGTTAATATCGAAGGCAATTCGTCAATTGATATAGGTGAAGTGTAACTTCCGGAAGGTCTGTCCCACTGCATATATGTCAAACGTTGATTGGATATCTTACCCCTCTCTGCATCAGAAGCGTTTAGTAATATTGTTTGAAACAGAAATTCTTCGGGCACATAAGTCGTGCGAAAAAATTTAAGGTAAGAAGGATGTAAACGACAAAAATCAAGAAGATATCGCACCGCTGCTGGTTTTAGCTGAAACCAATTTGTGCCGAAAAACAGTTGGTGTCCCATCGGCATTTTTCGTGGTAAAGGAAACAAGCCGCTCAAACGCAAAGCAGTATTAAAAACCTTTCGTCTAAGTATATCGGGATTGGGATGCGGATATTTGATCGCATGATGCCGTTTAACTGACAAATAATATTGCTCTACGCGCTCAGTAATATGCGGCGAATTATTAGTAATGATAGAATGGTCCATGATCGTCTGATCAACATGCTGCAAAAACCAGTTCTGTATTGTCTCTGTGGTTGCAATAGGATAATCCTGTCCACTGACCGTCAGGATGAAGTCAGGCTCAGGATTTTGTTTCAGAATCGTCTGAAAACTGGTGAGATAAGCGTCGGACAAAGAGAAGTTCCCCCAGGAAATAGACTTCCGTTTTGTCAGCCAAATAACCTGATCCGAAGGCATTCCGTTAATTGCCGACTTAAAAAGATTGATATCTGCCTTACCATCAACATAAATATAAAACATGCTGGTTGGATAGTAAAGCCTTTTCAGTAAACGGGCCAGTTGAGACGGATCCTTATGTACAAAAATCAGGTAAGCAAGCCGTAGTGGTTCTGCCATCGCGGTCAAAAAATATTAAGATTTGGAAAACAACTCATGCAGTAAAGAAGGAGGGTTGAAAACGGGCAAGGGTCAATAGAATATTTTCTAATGAATGTTCGAATTTTTTATAACCCAAAGTAGACAAAAAAAACAGCAGGAAAATAACCGTTAAATAATAATCATAAACAGTTAAACAAACTTTCTTTTGCCAGGAACCCGGACAAATTCGCATCCGGTCATTAATGAAAATTGACAGCTACAATTTTCATTAATGTTTGATTCTATTAACTTTACAAAATGAATAAAAACCTCGAATGTCAGGTTGCAGGATTCCAAAGTTCCGCAATAAAATTGAAGGGCTTTAAAGTCCACCAGATAAGCGGCCCCTCCTATCCTAAACTTTTTTACGGCAGACGTGATTATTACAAAATTGTTTTGGCGACCGGGCATTTTAATATTTGTTATGGTGACCAGACATTTAATATCAATGATACTTTCCTGTTTTTTGGCAATCCGCACATTGCTTATTCCAATGAACATTTATCGCCCGAGCAAAATGGATTCGCTTGCGTATTTACAGAGCGTTTTATAGGAAGCAGAGAACGGACCGACAGTTTATTGAACACTTCCCTATTTCGATTTGACGGCATACCCATAGTACCGCTGAATAGTGAACAGGCGACATTTATTAAATCCATTTTCGAGAGAATGCAAGCCGTATATGGTGGTGAATATGACAAAAAAGCCGAAATGCTTAGAAGTTTTATAGATATCATCATTCACGAAGCACTGCGTATCCAGCCTCAAACTGAGATTAAAGAAAAAAACGCCGCTACGAGAATGACCTATTTATTTATGGAATTACTGGAAAAACAATTCCCGGTAGAAACCGCCGCAGATCCGTTGCGGTTAAGGACTGCCCAGGATTTCGCTGAAAGTCTGGCTGTTCATGTCAACTATCTCAACCGCTCCGTAAAGGAAATTACCGGCAAACCCATATCCGTACATATCGCCGAGCGCATTACGTCCGAAGCAAAAGCGCTACTGCAACATACCAATTGGAGTGTAGCAGATGTTGCCTTTGCTCTGGGTTTTGAATACCCCAGCTATTTCAATAACTATTTCAAAAGAATTACCGCTCTTACCCCAAACGCTTTCAGAAAGAATAAAGAGAAAGTATGAAAAGCATAATTTTCGGTTTGATTCTCTCTATTCAGAATATCCGTTAAAGCGGAGCTTTGTATTACAAAACAAACAAGGCAATCAGCCACAACATGCTGGTCGTTCTTTTAACTTTTTATAATACAAATCCATGAAACAAGTAGAATCAATTGAAACAGAGATTATCAAAACTGCCAGTGATAAAGCAGTAAACGTTCCAACTTCTGTTTTGTCTGTCAGCCCCATTTTATTATCAGCACCTGAACGTGGCGAAGCAATTCAATTGCGGGTTTCAGCTCCCGTAAGCGGTATCAAGTTACCCATTATCATCTTTGCACATGGCTATGGCTCTTCACTGGACGGATATGCGCCACTCGTAAATTTCTGGGCTGCCAACGGTTTCGTTGTGATCCAGCCAACTTTTCTCGATTCAAGAACACTGGCCCTCAGTCCAGAAGATCCGCGTACACCTTTGATCTGGAAATTCCGTGTTGAAGATGTGAAACAAATCCTGGATGAGCTCGACTTTATTGCAGATTCTGTAATTGGCCTTAAAGGTCGTTTGGATCATGACAGCATTGTTGCAGTTGGCCACTCTTTTGGTGCGCAAACAACCGGAATGTTGTTAGGTGCTCGGGTTATCAACCCCGACGGAACGCTTGGCGAGGATATGTCCGATTCCAGGATAAAGGTTGGCGTACTGCTGACCCCGGCAGGAAAAGGAGGCAGCGACCTGAGCCCGTTTGCTGCTGAGCATTTTCCGTTTATGAATCCAAGTTATGCCGCAATGACAACACCAACGCTTGTCATTGCGGGTGATAAAGACATTTCACCTTTGACAATTCGCGGATGGGACTGGTTTACAGATGCCTTTACTTTGAGTCCGGGAGCCGACTGGCTGGTAACGTTGTTTGGTGGTGAACATTTGTTAGGTGGGATTTCCGGATATCTGGTTACTGAAACGAGTGATGAAAATCCGGAACGCGTGTCCGCAGTACAACAACTTTCCCTGGCTTATCTGCGCAGTGCACTATATCCCGAGAATTCTTCCTGGTCGGAAGCGCGAAAAGAATTTAATGAGCATCCAAATCCGATAGGTAAGATTGAAGGTAAATTAGATTAATAGGTTAGGAATTTAAATTTAGAAAAAATGCTCCGCTGGTAAGTCGGAGCATTTTTTTGTCAGCTATGACATTTAATAAATTATGGGTTAAATAAAAAGTCACATTAAATCCAAAACTTATCCAACCCTTTTGCGTAAATCTGAGTCTTACAAAGCAACTCATCTCTCCTTTTTATGAAAAAACTGATCTTTCTTATTTTACCCGTAGTTTGCCTGACAAGCTGCTGGCCGATTTTTTCTCATAAAGAGGATGGGGAATTTCTGGAAGAAGTTGTACGCCTGGATGAATTTAATTCTGAATTCGACGACTATAATTCCAATATGCCCTCAAACAGATCAGGTTCTACGTATTTGTTATTCTCTTCCAAACGAGAAAAAAAGGATGTTTTCAACCTTATTTATTCCAAAGCAGATTTTAGCTACGGCGACCGGCTGGAATTGAAACCACATAAAAATATACCAGGCACCTATTCAGAAAATTCTTATGATGGTGCACAATTTCTTGCATCCCGGGCAAATGGGGATTTTAACGTGCTCGGTCCCAAATCAGTAATCCTGAATATAGATTTTGCTAATTCCGGTGGCAACAATGATATGATTTTATTTTATGCAGACGATTCCTCTGGCAATCTCGACATAAAACATCTTACATACGGAAATAATCCAAAGCCAGAAAAGTTTGACATATTGAATTCTGATCAGGATGATGCCTATCCGACTTTTTCGTATGAAGGTGATAAAATCTATTTTTGTTCAAACCGCGGAGGTAATTTCGACATTTATGAAGTAACGATTTCACGGACAGGCGCGGAACAAATTACGAGAGAGAACCTGATTCATCCAAAGGATTTCAGGATCAGAAAAATGGATGAACTTTCCAGTCCTTATGAAGATAAATGCCCTTATTTAATGGAGAATACGATGGTATTTGTTTCGGACAGGCCAGGAGGAAAGGGTGGATTTGATATTTATACTTCCACACTGGAAAACGGGAAATGGTCTGTACCTGTAAATGCAGGCGGGCGGATCAATACATTGTATAATGAATACCGGCCGGTTCTACCAAGACTTTATAACTTTAATTACCAGCTCATGATATTTTCTTCTGACCGTCCTGGCGGCAAAGGCGGGTTTGATCTTTTTATGACAGGGCTGGAACAGTTCTGATCTTTTAGCCAGAAACATTTTAAAATCAGTCATTTAAAATAAAAATTACATATCCGAATTACAAAAAAAATCATATGCCTGCTGAGCCAGGTCATGCAAATGTTTCCTTAACTCAATCGGTTCGAGTATTGTAACTGCCCCTGCATATGGCAGCAGCCAGGTAGCGAGGTAAGGTAATGAGCCGATTAAAAATATCATTTCCAGACTTCCATCAGGCAACAGTTCCTCGTGTGTCCAGCCATACTGTTGCTTGGTATCGTGCAAATGCTGAGCAAGAGCCGGCAAAATAGCAACTGCCTGAAAGCGGATTGTTACCTTTTCTCTGGATCTTCTTTTGGCTTCGTCAACCCACTATTGCTCCAATGTTTCAGGGCGGGCGGTAAAAATTTCTTCGCTTAACCGTAGATATTGAATACGATCCAGTCGGAAATCCCGGAACGCCTGCCGGAGCCGGCAGTAACCAACTACGTGCCATTGCTGACTCAGATAGAGACCGATCGGCTCAATATCGCGGTTAATTGCAGATTCATTGTCAGCACCCCGATATAAAATATTGACTACACGATGCGCGGTGACAGCAGTTACCAATTGCTGGTAAGCATTCGATTGCCCGGGCTGGCTGGGCAAAACAAAAATATGCGGATCAATTGTTTCCAGATAATCACGGTCTGCATGCCGCATAGCAGCGCGCAACTTGTTCATCGCCGCCCCGCTGAGATGTGCTGTGGCTGCGTCGGTGAGTTGGGCGGCAAGTTTTTCAGCTGTCAGTAATGCTATGGCTTCCTCTCGCGTAAACATTACCGGCGGCAAGCGGTACCCGTCCAGCATCGCATACCCCTTACCTTCCTGCGTCACCACAGGAATTCCCGCACTTTCAAGTGTTCTAATATCACGGTAAATCGTACGTGTACTGACAGAAAACCGTTTCGCCAGTTCTGTGGCCGTCAATATCCGCTTTGTTTGAAGCAATGTAAGCAACGCAACCAAACGTGAAAGTCGCGTTATTTCCGGGTCAATCATTAGCTATTTTTTTGTCCACTGAATGGCTTGTGGTTTCAGATTCAGTTCAGCAAGTTCTACAATTTCAACAATGCGCTTCTGCCTCGTATCAGATCGTTTGGCTTGATTCAACCATTGTAAAATACTCTTTTTAACGGATTTACTCAGACCTGAAAAATTGCTATTTGCGTTTGGCCTTTTTTGAAACTCCTCTTCCAGGTCCGCAGGGACTATCAATGCTTCTACATCGTCAAGAGATATCCAGGAACCATTTCTTTTTGCAGTTTCGATACTTTTCAGGCCTTTTTGCGTCATTACCCCATCTTCAATAAGTCGCCTGACTTTTTCTTTATTAACTCCTGACCAAACACTATTGACTTTTCTCCTGCTAAAAAACCGCATGAATTTTTCTTCGTCCAGCGGTTTTGCAATACTGTCAATCCATCCAAAACAAAGTGCTTCATCCACGGCATCGCTCCAAGTGATGGTTGGCGTGTTTGATTTATTTTTGTAGAAAATCAGCCAGACGGATTTTTCATTATTGTGGTTTTCTTCCAGCCATGCTCTCCATTGCTGACGGTTTGCCGGATAAAAAGTTTTTAACTCTTTTTCAATCATGATTGCTGGCTGAATTTTCTCAAAAATAGCATAATCGAACTGATACTTATTTCATTGCGGTTAAAATCAGGCTGACAATCAAGATACCAGCCATATGATATGCGCCACTTATCAAACCGTAAAGCAACGGTTTTGGTATATTAGGGTTAATAGCAATATTGACCGTATTGGCCGCCAGATAACCAAATCCAACAATGACTGCAAAAATCACAGCATTTTCGTAAGAATCTATTTTTAAAGCATACATTAAAATGGCAGTAGCAACTGTGATCACAAAACAACAAATTGCTGGACCAATTATAAATATTGGAGCCGGTTTTTGTGGTGTGTCATTTTCTCTGCCTAATGAAATTTTATATGATTTTGGAAAAAGCAAAGTGAACCATAAAGCGCCAAGAAGAAAGTAAGGCACGAATGCCAGCAGAACGCTTAACCAGGAGATTTCAGACAGAACGTTAAACATATTTTTATTTTTTAGTGATTGAAATTGTATCAACACCACAAAGAAAAACATGCATAATGACAGCCCTATGTCATAGGTAAATCGGGAAATGTAAATATATTTTTTCAGCTAAAACTTTAAGCCCGAAAACCCATTGGTGTAAAGGAAGTCTGCTTTTTGAAAAAATTGGAGAAGTTGGCCAGATCATCAAATCCCAATATGTATGCGATTTCCGAAATAGTCCAATCGGTCTGTTTCAATAAAATCTTTGCCTCCTGGGCAATTCTGTTACTGATGATTTCAGTCGTGGTGCTCCCGGTTGTTTCTTTAAGTACTTTGTTCAAATGATTCACATGAACAGCTAGTCTGTCTGCATAATCTTTTGCGGCCCGAAGGCTGAGTCTTTGTTCCTGAGATTCCAGCGGAAATTGTCTTTCCAAAAGCTCGATGAATAGTGAAGAAATCCTGTCAGAAGCGTTTTGTACGGAACTAAGCGAAGAAGCGGGTTGCAATTTTTGCCCGAAATGGATGACTTCTAACAATAAATTGCGCAGCAGGTCATATTTAAAAATGTAATCCGTTTGCAGTTCTTTGTGCATTTTCCTGAAAAGATATCCCAGTTCTTCCGATTGCTCTGAGGTAAGCTCAAAAACAGGAAGTTCGCCCGGACGAAAGATGGGCAGATCATCGAGGATAATTCCCGCTCTGTTTTTAGAAAGAAAATCACTGGTGAAAATACAAAATAGCCCCGTCTGGTTATCGTCTTCCGGTATCCAGTGATAGGGAATTTTAGGCGTCGCAAAAAGCAGAGCACTTCCGTTTATATTAATAACCTTATCGGCATACTCCGCCCTGTTTTTACCTTGCAGAAAGCTGATCTTGTAATATGACCTCCGGCTGTAAGGCATAATCCGTGTTCCTGTTTTTTTGTCAAACAGTTTTTCAATTTCAAACACATTGAAATGACCTATTTCTTTCGAAATATCTTCCGGGAGCGTGGCTGTTGCCCGTTTGTAAAAATCATCGATGGAATTTGAGGTCATAGTGATCAACTGATTGTTAAAACCAAATTTAACAATCGGATAGCAGTTTTTCAAAATTTGTATTTTTCGCCAGATTTAAGTCCTCTTATTGACTGCTTACGCCCACCAAAGTCGCTGTCGATAAGAATATATTTCATTCTTCCGATATTCTAATATTTTCACGTTTCATTGGCTGTTTTTCCCAGTAGGTCAAACTTCTCCAAGTCCATTCAAGCGGACCAAAACGGAAATATCTGAGCCAGATCGGACTAAAAATTAATTGGAAAATCCAGATACTGAATACAATGTAATAAAGCTGGTGACGGTGCAGCATCCCATATAAGGAAAGGCCATAACCCATGAAAATAAAATTACAGATAATGGAATGACTGACGTAATTTGTTAAAGCCATTTGCCCCACCGCTGAAAGACTTTTTTGGAGAAAAGGAAGAATACCTGATTTTATAAAAAGCATAATCACTGCAATATGCCCAATCGTTGTTGGCACTCTGCCAACGTCATAGGTCCTGAAAACTGCTGCCATTGAAAGTATATCAAAATGATGATCCATGACATAACTGGTTTCAAAATAATTGACAGTCAATCCTGTTCCGTAACCAATAATAGCCATTATCAAATAAAATTTATTTGATTTGGCTGCTCTGAAAATTCCGGTTTTAAGAAAGGCCATACCAAGCAACATCATCGCTGCCATTTCCATAAAGAAGTACCGATACATGTAGGTACTTTGCATAAACTGAGCGATGGGAGCCTTTACCTTAATAATGCTCCAATAATCCTTATGCATTGACTTTACAAATTTATCTATTTTTTCTTTTGGTGGTTTTGCATCAGAGACTTTGCCCTTCCAGGTTTCAATCGCCGTCGAATCTTCCTTTGTAAGTTTCTTGAATTCTTTCTTTTTCAACTCAACGGATGTGTACTTATCAAAAGCCGTTTTGGTATCATAATAGTCGTAGTTATAAATCAGTGACATAAAAACAAGAAGTACTGCGCTTGCAACAATCAAACGGCTCGGCTTCCAGTGCCTGAAACTAAATACAAACATACCAACGATGGCATATGGATAAAGCACTTCACCATTCCACAATAAAATGTAGGTATGGATAATACCGAAAAGAAACATCCATAACAATCTGCGAAAGAATGCGTCAGTGACTGAAACGCCATTTATATTTCCGGCCAAACGACTGTTAAATAACACAATGCCCGCGCCAAAAAGCATGGAAAACATGCCTCGCATTGTACCTTCAAAAAACATTGAATTTATCCACCATACTTTTAAATCCCAACCTGTTGCTCCGCCGGTTACGGTTGGATCATCATAGGCATGATATAAACCAAGGCCGGTGATGTTCATCAATAAAATACCCAACAACGAAATGCCCCGGATCGTATCCATAGCGCTGATTCTATCCGTTTTTTCGGTCGGTTTGAGCATAAGCTCCGGGAGCATTTCGGGTTGAGCATTCATCTGGTTGAGTGTAATAGATTCGGTCAAAGGTATTATTATAAAAAGGGAAAGACTTTTACTATTAGGTCAAAAACTTGGTCTATTTGATCAATATCAAGTTTCCATTGAAAAAACTTAGCTTATTGTCTCAATTACAAGGACAGGCGTCAGTAAAACGAATAATATTCAACACCGAAACGTCAAAATCAGCAGACTGCCTTTGGCGTTTCCTGGCGTGTTATTCCAAAAAAGTAGTTTCTTATAATATGGCCTGGCTTTATGTTGACCCAAGCCTTTTTACCTTATTGTGCTAAATGACAAACTTTAATACAATTAGAAATTCTCCTAATCAATAATTTGTTGGACGAGTGCTTCATAACGTTCATCATGTAATCTGCCGGTAAGCCAGTCACGCACTATGAATTTGAAAAACAGCATTGGAGGTTCATGCTTTTCAATTGCGGTTTGAAAATAATGCAAAGCTTTATCCACATCGCCCACACAGGCATGCACAATGCCATTATCATAATTGGACACAACCTGGGTTTTGCTTAGTGAAGCCATCTGCGTTAGAATATCCCAGGCACTTTCCGTCTCGTCGGAAAGTCCGAATAATGCACCACAGGCACTAAGCGTAATTCCGTTATAGTTGAGTTCCAGCGCAGTTTCCAGCGCTTCCTGGCTTTCAGGATAATTTTTTAGCGTGATCAGATTCAAGCCTGTAATCATATATCCACCCCAGAATGACGGTTCCAGCGCAACAAGTTTTCGTCCCTGAGCGACGGCTTTTTCAATGTTTCCGGCTATCCAGTATACGTAGGCCGCATAGAAATTGTTGATCAGTGAAAACGGCTCAAGCGATAAAGCCTGTATCACGTGTTCCTCTGCCTGGGACAGACTGCCCGTCAAAGCTGAGTACAAGGCAAATTGTATATGTAATTCGGCCGCGTTCCAGCTTAATTCCAACGCTTTTTTAAACGTGACAGAGGCATTTGTGAAATCCCATTCGTATAACATCTGCATCCGGGCCAGAGCCAGGTAACTTTCCGCAATGCTATCGTCCAGTTCCAGCGCTTTTTCGGTTGCCATTTTCATCAGTGGCAAAGCATTGGCTGCCGGAAGAAGGCGATAAAACCACATGTTCAGATAACAGGAAGCAATGCCTGCATATGCGATTGCATAGTTTGGTTCCAGTTCAATGGCCAACTGAAAATACCCGATCGCTTTATTGAATTCCTCAGCTCCTGCAAATTTGTTATGAAAAAACCGGCCGTGCAAATACAATTGATAGGCCTCAGGATTATTGGTATACCTTTTAAAAGGCGTTGCATGTTCGGTACTTAATAATTGTATTTTGATTTCTTTCAAAATCGAAAGCGCAATCTCATCCTGAATGTCAAAAATATCAATCAGCTCTCTGTCATATTTCTCGGACCATATCTGATATCCGTCTTCTACTTTGATCAGGTTCGCCGAAATACGCAGTTTATTTCCCGATTTTCTAATACTTCCTTCCAGAATATGATTAACATTCAGTTGCTCACCGATCAGCCTTACATCCTGGTTTTTTCCTTTAAAAATAAAAGAAGAAGTGCGCCCTGCGACCTGTAAATCAGGCACATGGCTTAATACGTTAATAATTTCTTCTGTCACGCCATCACTAAAATACTCCTGCTTCGGATCATTGCTCAAATTCAAAAAAGGCAAAACAGCAATAGACACTTTTTGAGCGGTCGATTTTGTATTTTTTTCCATGACAGACAGGTTCCTGAAATCGTTTGGTGTGATTTTGAAAGTCCCGGAAAATATTGGCTGATATTCTGAGGACTTCCGATGACCACAAGATACGAAATTTACGAAATCCTCATAATGCATAACCGTCTTTGGCAAGCGTGTTCTGTTCTTTATTCAATCTTTGCCGGTGAAGGTAAAATACGTTTTTTATTCGAGTTGCGCTGTACCTTTTTGTTTTCTGTAAGGTGTTTTGAAGAAATCACCAACCACCTGATTAAACATATCTTTATACACGACAAGCGTTGAATGCCCCGAATTTGGTAAAATCCACAAATAGGATTTAGGAATGGCCTCAGCGATCACCATGGTATGCTTCGGCAAAATCACATCGTGATCTCCACCAATAACGAGCGTTGGACATTTTACATTTTTCAAATCCGCTGTGGTGATATTTGGATTGAAGATCATCAGATTAAGTAATTTCTCCTGTGCTTTAACCTCGGAAATCTGCTGCACTTTGGAAAGACTGTCCTTGGCCGCTACGATCATTTTTACAAATCCGGGTTCAATGGCCGTAGTATCCGGCCATAAATTCGCTCCGGTTATGGCCAGTTTTCTTACTTTTTCAGGATGCCTGATGGCCAGTAGAATACCGTCGATACCACCGTCACTCCAACCTACAACATTACAGGAATCTACGTTCAGCTTATTCAATAATTCATTAAGATCATCTGCCATCATTTCATACGACAACGAATCTGCCGGATCCGCTGATTTTCCCTGCGCACGACTGTCGGCAACAATTACTTTATAGTTTTTGGCAAAATATGGAATCTGGTTTTTGAAGTTTTCTATGGAGCCTCCATTTCCATGAATCAGTAACAGAGGTTTTCCAGTGCCGTAAACTTCATAATACATCTTAAAACCACGAATGTCTGCATATTTACCTGTTTTTGAATTATTACCAAACAATGCTTTAGAGGCCACTGGTGATGCAGATTGGGCAAATACATTTTGAAAACACAGCATCAAAACCAGATAAACAAGCAGCTTTTTCATCATTTTATAAGTTTTCTTCTGATAAACTTTAATCGGTAAACAACGCATTTCTATCAGATTTTTTAAAAGTAAATATACCCATTCAAATCTGACTTTACGATAAATCCTGCCTTACACCTTCTTTTAAGATTTATTATTACTCGCTGATCACAAATGATACAGTGGATTGCTGGCCGGCCGAAATGATCTTCGCTACATACAGCCCTGAGGTTAGTTTGGGAAATCCGGCAAGTGAAATCTTTTTGTCATTTTTCGTCTTAAACCGCTGGTTTTGATAAATTATCCGGCCCTTAACATTCAGTATGGTCAAATCAATTTCCCCCGATGAATCATTCCCGGAAACCTGAAAAAAAGTATTGTTTTGCGTTCCCGGATTTGGAACAGTGATTAACGATAATAATTCCTTAAACCCGTTGACGGCAATAATTCTGGAATACTCAAATGTCCCGTCATAATCCAGTTGTTTCAAACGATAATAACTTATGTTTTCATTCGAATTCAGATCGGAAAACGCATAGGATTTTTCCTTCGAAATCGTCCCGCCGCCGTCAACATAACCAACCTTTTCAAAGGTTGCGGCCGCCGTCAGCGATCTTTCAATATCAAATCCTGCATTATTAGTTTCTGACGAAGTTTCCCATGTCAGTCCAGCATGATTTGCATCTATCCGTTCACCTTTGAAAGAAATCAAGGTAACCGGCAAGGGCGTGGCACTACATACGTAATTGCCGCAATCTGCCGCTGTCCGTAAAGTATTACCCTCCCGTTTTGCATATCTGGATTTCGCTCCGTACAAATTATTAAAATAATCAGGAGCTGTACGTGCCCGTATTTCTTCCAGTTTACTCAGTGCCGGCGACTTTTTCAGTTTACGGAAATCCTCCTGCCAGGACGGGATATTAGCCGCCAAACCAGAATATTGTTGTGCAGTCACGCCAAATGATGAGATCGTAAATACCAGGCATAACATTAGATATAGATTGAATTTTACGTGCCTGATCATATCAAAAATTTGCTGTGTTATCTGAAAGTCTCCATACAAAAGTTCCGATTTTGATAGCGCCATAGGCTATTGTGATATTTTCGGTCAATCCTGAGCAATTGGTACAACCGCCATCCTGGCTAGCCCCACCTACGGCATACGAAGTGATAGAAGCACCTTTCAGCTGAATAGTCAGTACAGGCGAGGTCGATCCTGTTGCATATGCTCTGATTTCAACTCCATCAGTAACAGTCCCTTGTGTTGCATATTTCAGAATATCAATACTTGTAACATCATTATTTTTAGACAGAGTATAATCCTGAAAAACAGGAGGACCTGAAGGAGATGGTTTGCTGAATCCGTTTGAAAGGGCGATTATGTAAACCTCGTCAGAATGTCCTTTTACACCTTTTCCCACCGTTATGCCCGGGTAGTACAAATAATAACTCTGCGCCTGGCTCGCGAATGATAAAAAAAGAAGAGCAAATAAAATCGGGTAGAAGTGTTTGGTTTTCATAATGTAAAAGATAGTTACAGATGGTTATGATTAAGATATAAGACTAATGTGAACTCGGATTTGGGTTTTAATTTTGGCATAATAAGTAATAACAAACTGGTTATCTGTTAATTATAATCTTATCAAAATGGGATTCAGTATTATTTTTCAAAAGTTTGACAACATATATCCCCGGACTGAATGAGCTTGTATCAATGGATTTTTGAAGATCTTTTCCATTCCTGCCAAATACTTTTTGCCCAGCTGCATTGTAGATCTCTATGCCGGAAACAGACGACCAGTCAGGCGTTTCGATAGTCAGAATATCAGAAACCGGATTTGGAAAAATTCTGGCTGATGCCTCCCTATCAAAATTTAGCGTCCGAATCCGGCTGTAAGCATAAGTCGCATCTCGGTCAACCATTTTAAGACGGAAATAATTGATATTTGCCAAAGGAAAATTATCTGTAAAGTGATATTGCTGAACGGTTTTTGTATCACCATACGCTAAAACGGTTCCCAGCTTTTTCCAGAGCCTGGCATCACTGCTATGCTGTATTTCAAAATAATCACTATTACTTTCTTCGGTAGTAGACCAGCTAATCATCACCGTTTCATTTTCATTTAAAACATCAAATGACGTCAGCGTGACGGGAAGTGGCGTACAAGGCAAAGAAACGCTGAAAATTGCATCAGGACTTTTAAACGTAGCGTCCCGGATATTTATGACAAAATTACGCTTTCCCTGCGCCGGCGCCGCTGAAACGTTAGTATACCGTAGAGCATCCAACAGAAACTCGGCCTGATCAATGGTAAAACTTACTGGTGGCGTAAATGATAATTTATTATAAATAACACCGGAAACCGTATTTACACTTTCTGTCACTGTATAAACCATACCCCCAACCGTGACAAAAGCAGGAGCACCTTCTGTTGCAAAATTCAGGTCGTAAGATGATGTTCCGGCGGTGGCACCATTGATCAGCAGCTTCTCACTGGCTCCATCCAGGATTCCTGAATAGGGATAAGAAATATCCAGTGATAACAATGGCTGACTGGCCGTGGAGATATTCGTTTGTGAAGCCTTTGAAAATGAGAGCTCAATATCACAGGAAGATTCCAGGTTATCAACCCCGATTGCAGTTGTATTCAGGTCAATTGTCGGGGCCGGAAGTGTTACAGATTCAAAAGAAGCACCCTGGGAAAAATCCAGAAAAAACAATGAGATTCCGTCGCCATAGCTTCCTGCAACCAGTGTAAATTTACTTAAATTGTTATTGCTGACAAGAACTCTGGTACGGGGATCGGTGATGGGGTTAAGATTTGCAATCTGGTTTGCCGTAAATACTGTCAGACCAGTTGATCCGTCGTAAGAGGGGGTCACACGTGTGATGTTAGGCGGACTGGAATATAGCTGACTGGAATTAAAACCGGTGAACTTATTATATTGAAAAGATCCGGGAAAGTTGTTACCATCAAGATCATAGGTATTCAACTTCACGTTTTGCAGTGTTACATTGGTACCTGCAAGTGATGTAGTATTGAAAGTCCCGCCAAGAATGAACTGAAACTCGAATACAACATTTCCTCCACCGGTTAAAAAATAAATTTGGGGCGAAAAATAATCCGGAGAATTATTCGCAAATACAGTAGGCGTATTGAGCGATGTCCTGTTTTCGTCAAAGGACTCCCAGGTATCAACATTGGTCAAACGCACCGTTTTGACAATACAATCTATTACAGGACCGCCAGGAATCGTTCTCACGCCTTCATACAGTGTAATGTCGCCTTCCTGTATACCCGTCGAATTGGCCGGGTAATGTTTCACAAGATGGCCGGGAGCTGATTCAAGAAAACTGATCTGACCGTTTGCATTGTCAAAATACAAACTGGAAGTTACCTGCGCCGATGCTGAAAAATACCATGGAAATATGAGCAGTAATGATACTAAACACCTTCCCGCACGTTTTCTGATAATGTAAAGTTGATACATAATCCTTCTGTTTATGTTAAAAGATTCCTGGGTTAAAAATTGTATTCTGGCAATATGAAAATCTGTCCCGAAGAATTTGGAGACTAAAATTCCCGGCTATATTTTAAACTTTCTGTATTTTATTGATTGCGGTCATGTCATAATAAGTGTAGTAGCCATCAATCATTTTATTTTTATCAAAATGGATAATGAAGTTCATTTTCACGGATACGACACCGTTTTCATAGATCATTTTGTTTAAAAAACAGGCGATCACCTGATTGCCGGGCAATACCCCCGATCTGGCATTCTTTTCAATACATATAGGTACATAACTGGCATTCTCGATAGACATGGATCTTATACCAGAAACGGTAATATAATTTTTCCACCAGGCAAGCAAAGCCGTTTTCCCAATCAGTTTTTGCCCGCTTGCTTCATCCCCGTTAGGAAAATAATAAACCACACTATCACTTAACATGGTGCCCCATGTTTCAAAATCAAATTCGGCCATCAGATCCAGCGACTTTTCTGCCAGAATTCCATAGGCAGATGAAGCTTCTGTAATGCTTTCCTTGATTGAACGGTCGCTACTACACGTTATTCCGATAAACATCAGAATAACAATGAAAGTAAAGTCCATAGAAGATCTTTGAATGATCGATTTCATCTTGAATTTTCCGGGAGCTTTGAGAAGGTATACTGATAAAACAAATTTAGCCAACCCGTTTCTGCACGTGTTGGTATATCAGTTCAATTACTTGGCGTATTGATTCGGGATTAGTTTATTTGACCAACTCTTTAGTCTATTTGGTCAAATGCCGGATTGAGGACAATAATTGGTAATTTAATTTTTTAGAAATGAATGCTTACAAACCGAATTTCTTCAAAACAGCTTTATATTCCCGTTCTCCACGAAGACTGATAAAAAGGGAAGATACTTTCATGTCAGTGGACATAATACCGGCGTCAGCCGCTTTCCGTAGATAGTACAAGCTGCGTTTCTTGTCGTGCAGGCCGGCGTAAATTACACATCTGGAAATATAATTTTCAGGAATTTCAGGTAATTGTTTTAAGTAAGAAACGACCTTATCAGTTTGCCCGTCCATGGCCTGGCAATAGACAGTCTGGTATTTAATTGATTTTATTCCGGGATTTTTCTGATTGGCCAGAGCATAACATTTCAGAGCGTCTTTGTATTGTCCTTTGGCAATAAAATAATAGCCTGCACACCAATAATATACCCATGAATCACTGAAAAGAACACGCCCTTCATCCATACTTTTTTTGGCCAGATCAAGTTCTCCGCCATATATATAATTCAAAAGATTACCTCCAAAAATAACATGATGCAGCGGATCAAGCTCCACAGCCTTTGAACTGTAACGGATCGCATCTTTCATTTTGCCGGTACTTCTCAATAACAGGCTGAACCAATAATTGATCTGAGCATCATTCGGATTATATTTCAGTGCGATTTCATATGCCGTTTTTGCCTGCTCCCATTTATATTGATTTCGATAAATATTCGCAAGATTTGCATAGGCAAGTCCATTTTCTGCATCAAGCCTGATGGCGGTCAGAGAATTTTGCTCGGTCATTTTCAGCGCTTTGGCATTATCAATAAATTCGCTTTCGCCCAAAAGATGATATGCCTGTCCTTTGCTCGCATAAGCGGCGGCAAATTCAGGATCCAGTGCGATCGCTTTATTGAGTTTGACAATACTTTCTTCAAGATCAGACTTTTTTCTGGACACAATCAGCTGACTCCCTTTCAGATATTCGTTGTAAGCAGCCGGATTTGTGGTTGGTACTTTGCCAAGTTTCTCCATTGCGGCATCACTCAGTTTTTGATCCAGTTCACTGGCTACTTCTCTGGAAACATTGGTTAAATATTTAAAAACGTCTTTTGTATCCCCGTCATAACTTTTCGTCCAGACCGACCGGTCGTCGCGTGCTCTAACCAACTCAACATTTATCCGGATCTTATTATTTACCTGAAAAACAGAACCCTCAAGAATATAATTAACATCCAGTTCCCTGGCAATCTGCGGGACCAGTTTTTGAGAATTTTTATATTTGTCTGAGGAAGTTGTGGATATAACTTTTAGTTTATGAATCAGCGAAAGCGAACCATGTATCTGCTCCATAATCCCGTCACAAAAGTACGCCGTTTCCGGCGAACCAAGATTTTTGAAAGGCATAACGGCAATAGAATTTCCCGAAAATATTGGGAGACTCCTTACATTTTCAGTTTTTCCAGAGAAAGGTTTCCAAAAGGAAATGATCAGTGCCAGACCTAGAATAAATCCGATAACCGGATAAAAATATTTATGAGGATATCTTTTGTTATTCTTTTGTTCAATAACCGGAGGTAATGCAGAATCCGGGATTTCATCAACCGTTTTCTCTGCTACATTATTTTTCCCTTCCAGAATCAATTTCCGGTAAGCAGTTGGCGATTGCCCGAACTCCTGGGTAAAATATTTACTGAAATTTTGTGGACTGTCTATTCCCAGATAATAGGCAATTTCAGACGTTTTCATTTCCGAACTTTCCAGTAATTCTCGTGCTTTGATCAACTTTCTATGCCGGATATACAGGGAAGTCGAAAGCTGGGTTTGCTCCTTTATATACCGGTATAATTGGGACCGGCTTGTACCAAGTTCCAGGCAAATTTCATCGATTCCAAAGTCAGACTTATTAAAATTTCTTTCAATAATCTGATTGACTTTGTCCAGCATCACCTTTTCTTTTTCCGAAGCACTCATTGACCAGGCATGTATTTGGAAATTTCAAAACTGTCGGCCATAAACTGATCAGTAATAAAATTTCTATTTTTTATGCAAAATAATTTAAATTCTGCACTCTCCTGACTGCAACTATTTAAATTTTAAACTAATCTTATTGAACGTATTTTCATAGAAAATTGGGGCATAAAAAAAAGCCCCGGAATTTCCGAAGCTGTTTCTAAACCCTCCTCTATCCAAACCTTTTCAGGTATGGATAATCTATGTACGATACAAATCAGAATTTGGATTTGACTTATGAAAATAAAATTAAAATAATGATGACTTCACTGAATCAAAAGCCGGCTATACCTTCGAAACCTTAATATGAAAAAACTGAGAAGCTCTTCTTTATCCTGATCATAAAACATCTTCTCTTCCTCAGCTCCAATTAAAGAAAATGATTGTTTATTTTCTGGCTCCTGAATAAAATGAAAATCAATAATTACTTTAAAATCTGTATCCGTTTGCTCATCGAAAAGCAATTGCTCACGCCGGATGTCGTCAATGTGAATACCAATTTCATTATATTTTTTTTGATCAAATGCTGAATAAAATCGTTCGTAAAAAGCTTCAATGGCCTGCGTAAAATCTCCGTTCAATGCACGTTCAGACCGGAAAATATCTGAACGAAAAAAGCTTTGCAGTTCTTCGGGAGTTGGTTTATTCATGAAAATATTTCACCTCAACATTTATAAATCGATCATAAATTTATCTACGTTGATTGAATATGCAAGTTTTTTATACTTTACATTATCCAAAGTCATATGGATATTTTAAATAAATCAGCAACAAAGGCACGATCAGAAATGGTATTTCAACCAATGCCGGCTTAATTTCATTGACATTTAAAAACATCGCCATCAGAAATACGATCACAAAAGCATTCAGTAAATTTCCTATGAAAAATGTTTGGGGAGCCAGAATAAGAAGACCGCCCAAAATGCTCAGAACTCCAATAATTTTTATGGTAACCGGACTAACATTCAACTTATTAAACAAATCTACTTCGGGACCTGTATCACCTGGTTTGATATGAAGTGCCTGCCAGCCATGTTTGAAACCCATGTAAGCTGTGAACACAATTAGTGCTCCGCTGATTAATTTGATGATCATGTCCATTTCGTTTTTGGTTTCACAAAAATATACATTGCACAGATGCCGATGCTTGCCAAAAACAATCCAAAACTTATAAAATTCAAATTAAAAGTGACCAAATAGCAGTTTGCATGCTATACTTCTTAATCAATCAACAACAGTTTAACAGCGTTTGACGAAAGTTTTATCACAAATTCACCAGAGATGTTGAAAGTTGATTATATTTAATAAAATATTTTAAAATATCCCCTGAACCAAATTTTATATATGAAACAAACCTTTTTGCTTCTCACTTCTATTTATTTAACCTTTTCTCAAACCATTCTTCCGGTCGCCGCAAAGGAGGTTGAAAGATTTGTTGTTGAAGAAAAATCAGCTTCTGACGCACAGCAAAAACCACTTCCCCGTATAGGTATTGTTGGTTTGGCCATTGAATCCAGTACTTTTTCTCCTGCACGTACGAATGAAGAGGCCTTTCATCCAAAACGTGGCGATCAGATTTTTACATCGTATCCTTTTTTCTCGCCTGATTCTGTACTTCGTAAAAGTGCCAACTGGCTTCCTGCATTCATGGGCCGTTCTTTACCGGGTGGCACGGTTACAAAAGAAGCGTATGAGTCGATGGTAAAACAATCACTTGATCTGCTTAGAAAAAATCTTCCATATGATGCCATTTTCTATGACATTCATGGCGCTATGAGCGTGGTGGGCATGGACGATCCGGAAGGTGATTTTCTGATCCGGATCCGCGAAGTGGTTGGCAAAAAACCTTTCATTTCAACCTCAATGGATTTGCACGGAAATGTTTCCTGGCGTCTGGCACAAAACACCGACCTGATCACCTGCTACCGGATGGCCCCTCATGAAGATGCGATGGCGACCAAGAGGCGTGCAGTTGCCAATATGCTGTCCCGCCTGGAAAGTGGCAAAGGAAAACCTGCTTACAAGGCCTGGATTCCAATCCCGATATTATTGCCGGGAGAGCAAACCAGCACGCGGATTGAGCCGGGAAAAACTTTATATGCGGCAGTTTCACCAGCTTCTTTGCAACCAGGGATCATTGATGCGGCAATCTGGATCGGATATGCATGGGCGGATGAGCCTCGTAACCATGCGGTTGTGATGGTGACGGGCGATGACAAGGACAAAGTGACAAAAACCGCAGAGCAGCTTGCAGGAAATTTTTGGAATGTACGTTCTCAGTTTGATTTCGTGGCACCTACTGCCACGTTGGATGAAGCACTTAACAAAGCTGTAAAAAGTCAGAAACACCCGTTTTTTATCAGTGATTCAGGCGATAATCCTACCGCGGGTGGGGCCGGTGATGTAACGTGGACACTAACCGAAATCCTGAAACGTCCAGAGTTCAAATCAGAAAACGGACCTTCGCTTATCTATGCCTCAATTCCGGGGCCTGCCGTTATTGAGGCCGCTGTGAAAGCTGGTGTAGGTGGAAAAATTGATGCCCTGGCCGGTGCGGCTGTTGATGCCCGTTTTGCTCCTCCGGTAAGGCTCGTGGGAACGGTTGAATCTATTGAGCATGGCGATTTAAATGCTGAGACCGAAGTCGTGATAAAGGTGGGAAGTGTGCATGTGATTGTTACCAAAAAACGTAAACCGTATCACAAAGAAGCAGATTTTACCAGACTTGGACTGAATCCGCGCAAATCGGACATTGTTGTTGTCAAGATCGGGTATCTTGAACCTGAACTTTACAATATGCGCGCTGACTGGCTGCTGGCACTGACACCGGGTGGTGTTGACCAGGATTTAAAAAGACTTGGTTATAAGAGAATCCAGCACCCGATGTATCCTTTGGACAAAGACATGAAAGATCCTGATTTGAGAGCAAAACTGGTTCCTTCTTCCGAAAAATAACTACAAAGGAGCTGCTATTTTAATGTAGCAGCTCCTTTATAAACAATGCCCGGATTTATAATCCTTCTGTATACTTCTTAAAATTGTTCAGTATCGCCTGCCAGCCCGCCTTTTGCATCTCAACAGGATTCTGATTTTCTGCATTGAAAGTTTCTGTAACCAATGTCTGATCTCCCTTTTCTTCAAATTCTATTTTAACTTTTCTCTCATCACCGAGCGTGTAAGAAATCAGTTTGTGATCCGTTACCTCATCATATACCCCTTCAAAGTCAAATCCAAAACTGCCGTCTCTGGCTTCCATTCGTGAAGAAAACTTTCCACCCGGACGCAGATCATTTTCTGCTTTGGGCGTAAACCAGTCGTCAGATGCATTGTTCCAATGTATGATATGCTCAGGTTTGGTCCAGGTTTCCCAGACTTTTTCAATAGGAGCTTCTATTGTAGCTTCGACGGTTATTGTTTCAAATGCCATTTCAATATTATTTAGCTGTGTATTTTGATTAACCTAAACTGCACATTTTATTTATTTAATCAAAAACAGATCGCTTAATTTTTTGTGCACTCTGTTTTCATAAATGTCTGATAACTATTTGGTCGAATGTTATTTTGACCAAACCGGAAGCGCCTATAGATTTCAAACAATCTGTGATTTAGTTCTTGTATACTGCGTTTATTTCCTCTAATTTCACATACAAATGTTACCTTACACTCAACGTTATGAAATTCGTTAAATATTATCCTGCCATAATTTTGGCATTAATGCTAAGTTCTGTGGCTTGTGAAAAAGGAAGTACGCTTCCCAACGGCCAAAAAGGAGAGCCGGATGGCCCGGCCATCGATAGCAGACTTACCTGTAACTGGCGAACCGGAAGCACTGTTGACAGTACGCTCACCAGTTACACAACAGAGGTAAAACAAGTTGGCGACAGCATGTTTATACTCCGGGCCAGTGGTCTCAAAAAGATTTTCACCGGTTATCTCGGTGCCTGCAATTTCCCAAAAGAAGCCAAAAAAAACGGATTAATCCTGAAAGTCAGCGGTTATGTAGTAACCTATCCAGACATTACGCTGGAAGATATCATTGCCAATCCTTTTGAAATCACCTCGTACCAAATTATTAAATAGTCCCTACTCATTTTTCTTTTGCTATAAGTAATATCTGGTTTCAGATGACCTGATAATTGGATATTACTTTACTTTTTTGAGCCAGGTTAATTACACAAGCAATTTTCGATTCCGGAAGTAAGATTGTTATTACAAATTGAAAAAATGAAAGTAGCATTAGTACTCAAACGTATATACTATAATGTTCGCGTTTAATTAGTAGTAATTGTACAGCAAGAATACCCAAAAACCGGACGTTTTTTAAGCCTTAAAAATTAAATTTTGAAGATCTTAAATTAACCAAAATTATTAATAATAGTTCAAGCTATAAGCATATAAATTCATCGGTATTTTTATATAAAACATCTTTTATAATTCATCCAAAAATTTGGTCATATCTTAATCATAACTTCGACCGCTGTCTTGACGTTATCACCATAAAATGCTTGTAATCAACAAAATAAGAAATTCTACAAGCTGGTAGAATTGTATATACTTTATAGAAAAAAGTTACAAAAATCTATTGCAAATCAAATTTTGTTGTAGTACTTAGATTCGAGCAACAGAAAACACCCCAAAACATCGATTCCGATATCCCTTTGTAGAAGAACTTAGTTTCAGGCATTTAAAGGCTCAAAAAACCCAACGACCATTCGTTATAATTTAAGGATTACGCATTCATTCCCTATCAGTTTATAAGCTTTATCTCACGATCATGAAAAATCTTTTCATTATGTTCATTGTGCTGTTCCAAACAGTACAAGCACAGACCATCACACCTATTTCTTCGCCTGCCAGACTATCTCAAAAAGAAACATTGACACTGGACGGTTTTGCCAAATCTTTAAACGTAGTAAATTTAGAATCCGCTTCACTGAACAGTTTTGTAAAAAGAAATCCATTGCAGGCGAAAAAATTTCAGTTAGCCGTATCAACTAATCTGACACTGGATCTGACCATTCAGCAAAATGAGATCAGAAGCGCTGGTTATAAGGCTTCTATTACCACAGACAATGGCGAAGTAGCAGACTCTTCAACGACAACCATCAACACTTATTCAGGTTACGCAAACAACGACCCAAACCAGTTTGTTCGTCTTTATATAGATAACGACCAGATCAAAGGGATCATAAGCGACGGAAAAAATGGATTTTACGCCATTGAGCCTTTGTCAACGATCACGAGATCAAATCTGCCGGACAATCGGTACGTTGTGTATAATACAAAAGACGTAAAGTCAACAGCTCCCGGATGTGGAATTGAAGAATCTGTGAGCCAGATTGTTTCGAAAGCCCAGAGCAGTGCAAGAGAAGCGGCGACAGTTTCAACACAATGCAGAATTCTGGAAGTGGCTACGGATGCAGATTTTGAATTTTACAAAAACAACAAGGATAACACGAATGCACGTATTTTAAACGATATGAACATTGTGGCCGGAATTTACCTGAGCACTTTTAATATCAAAATCCTGGTTACTTACCAGCATGTGTATGCAACGGCAAACGATCCTTACACTTCTACAAATCCGGCCAAACTTCTTACCGAGTTTACAAGTTACTGGAATAAGAATCACACAGATGTGAAAAGAGATGTGGCACATTTGTTCACTTCCAAATTCCTTGAAGGATTCACGCTTGGTATCGCAAACAAAGGTGTAATTGGCAAAACACCTTCCATGGCTTACTCTTTGACTTACGGCACTACCAATGAATATCTTACCATTGCACACGAAATCGGTCATAATTTCAACGCTTCGCACCCCACTGACGCAGCTTCCGGTTGCAGCGAAAAAGCACCGTCATTAATGTGCAGCAGCCTTGACGACGCACCGATGTTCTCAGAATTTTCCAAATCAGAAATTAACGCCTGGATAGCCGGTAACGAAGGCAGTCTGCTTACTTCGGATTATAATTTTGAAATTCTTGGCGATTCATCTGTTTGTACCACCACAACATTCAGAGCGAACTTATTTGGCACCTCGGTTGCCTGGTCAAGTAGTAATTCTACTTTATTATCCATCAATCCTGCGACAGGCGTTGCCAAAAGAATTGGAACCGAAAATGGCCTTGTTACGATAACCGCTGTCATCGACGTATGTAGTACACCGATCACAGTCACCAAAGAGGTTTATGTAGGTATTCCGGTTATCTCGTTTGCTGCAAACACGCCAAATGCTGATGGTGTAATCACAGCCATTTTGACGGAAGTGCCTTATGCAACTTACAACTGGTATCTGGATGGAAATCTGGCACTGACCGGTATCAGAAATGAAGAAGATATCAACAGCGGAAATTGTGGAACAACTCATTTTATACAGGCTACGGTAAAAAATGCCTGTGGAACCACCCCGATGAGCAACAAAATTTCTTTCAGCTGGCAATGCACGCAATCAGGACTAAGTGTATACCCAAATCCCGCAAGAGATGTAATTAATCTGGATTATAGCAGTAATTCTAATAAAGAGGTGCAGCCAAAACAAATTATTTTATATAACGAGAGATCAGATGTGGTGCGCACTATATTGAACAACAAGACAATGACCGCAAACGTGTCGAACAGCAAAACGCAAGTGGATGTTAGCAGTCTGCCCCGCGGAACCTATTATTTATATGTAATGCCAAATGCCGGATCAAATGAAAAAGCAGAAGTAAAAAGAATTTTGTTACAATAAAAGTAAAAAGGAGACCGGCAGCCTCCTTATTAATCCGGCTAAATACATTTAAATTTCAACTTCCGGAATTGTCCATAACATATATTCGTCGATCTGGTTCCAGGAATATCTGTATATGATGCCTCGTGGCTCTTCGATGAAATCGCTCCCTTCCGCATCTCTGCGGCCAAGGCGCCATTGCGTAGTATTTTTTATTCTAAATTTTAATATTGAACCAGGTTCAGGCAGGTCCTCCTTTGATACGATCTTCACTTTCATAACGCACAATTTTTGTTTTCCTTTTTAAGTTACGACATTTTTAAACAATCCGGGTCTTTAATAAAATCCGGAACCAGTCTCAGCCCTTCATTCTAAATGCATATGCCATCAAAAATGTGAAGAATCAGAAAACAAAAAAGAACTCCGAAAGCTCCGAAGTTCTTGAAGTATTATTTCTACCTAACTCACAATTTGTAAGTTTTGGCAAAAGTAAAACATTTGTAACCAATAGAATAATTAAAAGAGAAAAAACTGCCGGACTTGTCTGTTTTTAAATGTAGCTAATCGTAACTCGCATAAAACCTTGCTGTTTTAATAAATTTATGCAAAAAAGAACCTCAGAAGACCCAAAATTCTTTTTACAAAAACTTATCCAATTGTCGTATCGAATAATTAGATGTTTACCCTGACAACCCATCCGGCCGGATTGCATAAAGCAAAAAAAGGACTTCGAAAATCCCGAAGCCCTTTTAAAAACTACTACTCAACGTTATTGGTAAATATAATCTGAATTTATAAGTATAAAATAATTAACTTATTTAATGGCAAAATGCAAATATGTATACAGCGAGTCACAAAGAATTAAGCCAGGACCTTCCTTTTATCAGGCTATCTTCCTGATTATAACAATTTGCGTACTGCATCACTAAACTGGTTGCAGCACCGGGCATACAAATCCTTATTTCCGGCATTGATTTTCCATATAAAAGAATCAATTTCTCTCAGGTAAACCCTGGCGAAACCCGCATCATTTTCTACAATTGAAATGGTATTATCAATAATATCCGCATACTTTACGGTTTGACAATAAGGTTTTATTTTCCATAATCTCTGCGCCTCAAAACCCTTTCTTAGTTTGCGGTTAAATTTGGGATACGCTTCTTTTGTAAATTTATCTGTAAGATCATTCACACCTCTAAGTATGGTGTCCCGGCCCGATTTGTCATAGCCAAGGTTGATCAAATGTTGATTTAACAAATCCGGGGGGCAAGGTGTATCTTCGAATAAATCATGGCATAAAGCGATTTCAACTTCAAAATGGTTGGTAGCGTAATCACTCACAATGTTGGCGACAGACATAAGATGCGTCCAGTAAGGTTCACCGGTGTATTTACGCTTTTGCTCACCATGCTGCTCCTTCACGAAATCAAATAGCTCCCACTGCTTATCTGATAATTCCATTCAAATCTCCTTTTAATTAATTGATCATTTCAGCCCCGGTATTTCATTCGAAGGATACCGGAACGAACCTGTTTTACAAAATATCAATAATATCAGGATCAGAACTTATCTGGTCATCCAGATATTCCCACGCCCGGATTTCTTCCGCAGCATATGTGATACCACTATCTTCCGGCCCTTCATCACCAATTTTTTCTACAAATGCATGGATAGCAGAATTGTAAATTCCTTCGTGACTAATTCCGGATTGGTCTGTAAAAAGAATAGAAACATGATCGGAGGGCAAATTTGTATTTTCCATAATCTCTGTGTTTTTAATGATAACAGAAATTAACAAAAATCAATCCAGGTTTGAATAGATGCAACCTGTTTAAAATTGAATTGAGCAAAAAATCGATACAAACAATGCAGATTATAAAATCAAAAAAGATACTATGAGAACACAATTTATTACATGCGAAGAATACCAAATACTGCCAAACCGGATCGATATTCAGTTCAATAATGAACCAGATCCGGATCGTTTTGAGGGGATTGTTTTACAAAATGCATTAAGACGAATAAAAGCTTATGAAGCTATTCGTCAGCAAATCCTGTCATCAGATACCAATCATAAATGAGGGATTACCGTTTCGCTAATTCCGAAATAATCACTTTGGCATCCATATTTCCCGGATCAAGAGTCAGAACTTTCTGCGCATATTTCTCTGCACCTTCCTTGTTTTGCATTTTGTAATACAAATCAGCAATCTGTAACGGAGCAGATTTATTCGTAGAATCTTGAGAAAAAGCTTTTTCCAGTTCTGTAATTTTAACCACGGAATTTTTAACAGGAATAAGATCAAAACGGGAAGTGTTGTTTGCAATCGCATAATCCAGGTATGGAATTGCTTCGGCGGGTTTGTCAAGTTTAAGGAAAATGACAAAAAGATATCGCGCTATTTCGAAAGACGGTGTAATACTGAAAGCTTTTTTTAAATTAAAAACCGCACTTTTTTCATCCTTCATTTCCCCACTTAACATAGCCGATTTTAGATAGTACTGTCCGTCTGCGGGATATTCCAGAATTAGTGTTTCAACTGTTTTTCTGGCATTTATCAAATCATGATTTTCAACATAATAATTGTAGGAACGGTCCATAACATCCAGCCAGGAAATTTTCCGGTTCGCCAGTTCATATGCCAATTTCTCCTCAAATGACCTTATTTTGAAAGAATCAGAACGCATTTTACCCGTAAAAGGCCAGCTGTTTTTAAGATTTGCAACTTTGTAGATACCTGTCAAAGAATCAATTTTGGTGATCGGCATTTCCTTTAACAATACATCAAACCTCATTATCTTACCAGTAGTTCTGATGATTTTTTGTTTTTCAATTTCATTAAAAAAAACGTCCGACATCAGTGCATAACCCAATAAATCCGGATGAACATGTTCCAGAATTAATTCGTCTCCAATAATTTTATTTGCCGAATGTGCTTCAAAAAAACTTTTAGTATCTACCAGATGTGTGTTGGGATATTTTGATATCAGTTTTTTCAAAATGCAATTTAATTCCTCAGGTGCCCTGAAACGAAGACCGTCCAGATCTTTTGCTTTGGAAAAATATTGTTTTGCTATATTGAAGTTTTTGGCAGCATAGGACAGTTTTCCCAGATAATAATTACAAGCTGCATTTTCAGAGTAACTTTTATCAGCAGCTTTTAGAAAGTTGTAAGCTGAACCGTAGGCCTTGTCACTAATTGCTTTTAGTCCACGTTTATAATTGAGGGAAAAACCGGGAAACCTGGCACTGTCAACCGGGAAACTTATGAATGGTTTCAGATCTTTTTCATTACATACAAGGTTGCTGATCAAGACCGGTATATGATTATCATTAAACGTTTCCAGCGTTTCATCGATATTATCATGAAATTGTTCAACGCCTCTTTTATACAAATCAGACTGATAAGGGATTTTTTGTTCCGATACCATACGTTGCATACGCGTACCATCTGAATCCCGGTTATTGCTCCCGCCGGCGTTGATAATTTTATCGTACACACTGCTGATCAGCTGAACAATCTTAATGTCCCGAAGTTTGAGTATCAACTTTATCAAAAAACGATTTCCACCAATATTTTCTGTTGAACCTATTCCCAATGCACCGTAATATTCATTATGCCCGGTATAGATCAAAACAGCATCAGGTTCATAATTGATTACTTCCTTCGCAAAACCTGCAACGGTGTAGGAATTAACGGCAGTGAGGGAAATGTTAACGATTTCAAACTTTTGATCCGGATAGGAATGCGTCAGGCGGTATTGAAGCCAGCGGTGAAAAGAGCCATTATGGAAATAAGGATAACCGATCGTAGTAGATTCTCCAAGTACAAAAAATCTTAAAGTGCCTGCTTCCTTCTTTTTTTTAAATGGTTCGACGTTTCCGGTCGTTGCATTTTTCTGATTCGAAAAATATCGTTTTGATGCGTCAGGATTAAGGAAAAGGTAACTTTTGTCCTGCGGATATTCAATAAATAAACTCAGGTCATTACCGTAATGAAAAGTGCGCAAAACAATTTCAACAAGAAATAACAGCAAAAAAGGAAACAGAATACTAATCACCCGAAAGGCGATGATCCGATCAGGCTTCATGGCCGGTTTTCCTGTCAAAACTTGCTTTTTACTCATGATTGAAATTAACCGTATCAACGAAAAAAATTCTCATTCAAGCCAGATTTCCAATGTAAAACCTAATATCTAATTGCCAAAAGCTCATCATCAACAGAAAAAAGTTTAACCATGCCTGCGCACGATTAAACTATTGATCTGTTAAAATGCCGGTTTACAGTTTAGTATCCCGGATTCTGCTGCCATTCCGGATTCCTTACCATTTCGGTATACGGAATGGGCGCTATGTATTTCTGGCTGATATTTGTACCTGTTGGAATTGGGTTTTCAACCGGATTTCTGGCGGCTATAATTTTAGGCAGCATTTGCAGCCTCACAATATCAAACCATCTCACGCCAAATTCCCCGGCAAATTCATAGGCACGCTCATAAACTACGGCATCCCGAAACGCCGTTTGGGAAAGTCCCGTTGCAAGATCCGGCAAACCTGCCCGTTTCCGCACAAGATTGATTGCGGAATAACTATCCGCTGTGGGCGCCGATGCCATGGCGGATGCCTCTGCATAACATAGCAAAACAAGAGGATAACGAATAATATCCGTTGCCTTGTTGGTACTTGGCTGTATGGATAGCAGCTGCGTATCCGTTTCCCGAACCCCGTCACCATTCAAACCCGCTCTGAATTTTTTATAATACGGATGTTGCGCATGTGTTTCTGCCGAACTCCAGGGAACCAGTTTGAATGTGGTTTTATCTTCCTGTCTTAACTTCAACGTAGTGTAAAAAGTCAGATCCGTACGGGTACATTTTGGTGCATTTTCGAAAAAAGCAATTTCAGGATAGACATCATCCCATCCACTGGAACCATCCACTGCCACTTCGTCCAAAGGAATATTACTTGATCCAAAACGACGGTTTGGAAGCCCTCCGCCGATGTTATATTGCAAGGCAAAGATAGATTCGGAACTGTTGTTTGTTGAAAAAACCTTGTCATAAGGCGTATTCAAATTGTAGACATTGGCATCAATCACAGATTTGGCTTCGGAAGCAGCCAGCGCATAATTCTCGACTTTATTAAGCGGCCAGCCGGCCATCGTCAGGTATACATCAGCCAGAAGTGAACTTGCAGCATATTTATTTGGCTTTCCCTGTTCCAGTTGGGTACCTAAAAGCGTTTTCGCCATTTGCAGATCACTCACAACCGCAGCATAAACCTTATCGACTTCATCTCTCGGCGGACGGTCATTTACGTCTATTGTTCCTAAAATAACAGGTACAGGCCCGAAAGTTCTTACCAGATAATAATAACAAAGGCCTCTTAGAAAATAAGCCTGTCCGGCAGAAGCATTTTTCAATTCAGCTGTTGACGTTACTTTATCATAATTAGCGATGACGTTGTTGGCCTGATAAATCGTTTCCCATGGACCCTGCCATTGCGAAACCATACTTTGGTTGGTACTACCGCCCGCCAGTTTGTCAAAATCACGCATATCCTGTTTGTTCAAACCCGGATCTGTGGTGTAATCATCTGAACCAAAATACGACGTTTCTTTGCTTGTAAAGCCCCAGCCACCATCTCTGGCCAGCCGGATATACATAGCAGTAACCGAGGCATCCAGATCACTTTGCGTTTTGAAATAAGTGACTGGTGTTAAAGTGCCTTTCGGATCTTCGGTGAGCGACTGGCACCCGGCGAAAATCATCATGGAAAGGACCACTGTCAATATGGAATATGTTGTCTTCATTTTATATTCTTTAATAAAATTTAGAATAATTGGTTTACCGCAAGGTTTGAATTATAGTCCCAGCCGAACGCCAACGGTGTAAGTTCTTGGATTTGGAATAACCCCGAATTCCTGTCCCTGCGAAATGGCATCGTTTCCGTTTTCAACTTCCGGATCATAACCTTTGTAAGGCGTGATCATGAAAAGATTTTGTCCGCTGACATATACTTCCAGACTTCTCACTCTGATTTTGCTAAGCAAATCTGTTGGAATGCGGTAGGAAAGTGCTACGTTTTTCAGTTTGATATAACTTGCGTTATATACATAACGACTGCTCAAATTATAGTTTTTCCCGGTGTTGCTCCAGGCCGGATTGTTGGTTTCATGCTCCGGCGACCATAGATTTTCAGGAACAGCTTCCACTGTTGTTGCGTTTTTCATGTCACCCAGTCCACCCCACAAATAAGCTTGTGTCTGGGAGAATTTCTGGTTTCCCTGCGTTCCCTGGAACATGAAACTTAAAGTGAAAGCTTTGTAAGAAACGTCGTTAATAAATCCGAAACTGTATTTTGGCGTACCATTTCCAATCGGCACATAATCCGCGGATGTATATGCTTTATCCCCATTCACATCCCTGTATTTTGCATCGCCTGGTTTCATACCAAATTCTGCGGCCTGCGCGGCTTCATTTGATTTCCATGTTCCCTGAAAATCGAACCCGTAAAATTCGCCCAGCGGCATACCCACCTTCAAAATTCCCTGGTTAGTAACTCCGCCGGTAATTACGTTATCAAGTCCGCCAAGGTCAAGCACTTTGTTGCGGTTGAAAGCGATTGTGAAATTGGTATTCCAACGCAGATTTTCAGTTACCACCGGCGTGCCACCCAAAGCAAATTCCAGACCTTTGTTGGAAACGCTGCCGATGTTACGGCTGTAAGTACCACCACCCAGATAAAACGGAGCCTGATAATTATACAAAAGATCGTTGATCGTATTCTTGTAAGCATCTGCCGTAAAAGTCAGTCTGCCGTTCAGGAATGCCGCATCGATACCAACATCATATGATGTTTTTACTTCCCATTTTAATGAAGGAGAAACCGGCGAACCGAGTGGTGTTGCCACGCTTGGCGTACTTCCGTCGAAGTAATAAGAAGGCTGAGATCCACCCGTAGAAATTACCGGAATGGTTGAATATGCCGCCACTGCCTGGTTTCCGGTTTGTCCATAAGAAGCTCTCACTTTCAGATTACTAACAATTCTTGAATCTTTCAAAAAATCCTCATTAGCAATATTCCAGCTTACACCAACAGATGGGAAGGAGCTGTATTTATCTGTCAGGTGAGATGAGCCATCGGTACGGATACTGGCCGTTACGAAATATTTTTCTTTGAAGGAATAATTAACACGCCCCATGTAAGACCGCAAAACGTCAGCTGAATAAGTTGAAGAAGTTTGCTGTGTTCCACCCAGACTTAAATTGTAATAACCCAGGGCATAAGTTGACAGGTTTTTTGCCAAAGCCTGGACTTCAGTATTTTGTCCCGACATTACTTCATACAAACCGGTCACAGTAAGTGAGTGATCGCCGAATTTCTTTTTGTACGTCAGAAAGTTACTGCTCAGAAAACTGTGAGATCTGTTCGCATTCACCTGTGCATAATCCGATTTGGAGTCATAAGCGCCCGTTCCCGGCCCGAAAACCTGCTGGCCAAAACCTGAACCAAGAGAGTAGACATTGGTGGAAGTAAAAGTCAGATCGTTTAAAATTCTATACGTAAATGTTCCCGTTCCTGAAACATTGGTGCTCGTGTTGTCAACCCTTTGGTTATTGGCCTGCGCTATCGGATTGAACTGAATCGAAGCATAAGATGAATGGGAAATATAATTTCCGGTAACCGGGTCACGGATGGGCGATGTCGGGTCCCACTCCACCGCCTGATTGAAAGGATCACCCAAACCACCGCCGTAACTGTTATTATGATTTTGAGGAATTGTCGCTGCTACAATAAATTTTATATTCATCCTGTCATTAACCCGCGCATCAATATTAGACCGGAAAGAGGCCCTTTTGTAAGATTGATTCAAAATCACACCGGGCTGATCAAGATATCCCAAAGAAAAACGATATCTGACCGCATCTGAACCGCCGGATACATCCAGCTGATAATTTTTGACAAAAGGTTTTGTGTGTAATTCGTCCTGCCAATCGGTACCGCCATTTTGTTTAAAAGCCTGAAGTTGCGTTTCATTAAATGCCGCTGTACTTCCGGTCGAAACAAATTGAGCATTTACTGAACGGGCAAAATCATAGGCATTCATCAATTTAAGTTTTCTTGGAATGGATGCCTGCTGAACCCACGATTCCAGATTGATCTGCATTTTTCCTGATTTCCCGGACTTTGTCGTGATCATTACAACGCCATTAGAACCTCTCGAACCATAAATAGCCGTGGAAGCCGCATCTTTCAAAATTTCGATCGATTCAACATCATTGACATTCACATCGGAACCTGAACCAATATTTCCGTCAATAACATAAAGTGGCTCATTGCTTCCTGTGATCGAATTGGCTCCACGGATTTTCACACGAAGTCCTTGTCCCGGCTGACCGTTCTGGCTCACGACCATCACACCGGCCGTTGTTCCCTGCAATGCCTGTTCCAATCTTGAAAGCGGACGTTTAGCAATTTCTTTGGCAGAAACAGTACTCGTCGCGCCGGTTACTTCACTTTTGCGTTGTTCCCCATAACCTACCACAACGATCTCATCCAGACCGCGTTCGCTCACTTTTAGGTTCACATCGACAGAAGTTTTGCTGCCAACGACCACTTCCTGACTTTCATATCCGACAAAACTGAAAATCAAAACAGCGCTGGATGCCTGGGCATCCGGTATGTCAAGCTGATATTCACCGCCGGCATCTGTCGTTGTTCCGGTTTGTGTACCCTTGATAACGATACTAACGCCCGGCAGACCGACGTTTTTCTCGTCAGTAACTTTACCTTTTATTCCGATTAATTTGTTTTCTGAAGCCTGGTCCGAAGGCTGATTTTCAGTTGAACCGGATTCCGGCTCATTTCCGGGCACCTGCGTATGTTTCATCGACTGTTTCAATTCCTTAATAGCATTCGAATCAGCATCTTTTGGAAAGATTGCGTAAATTTTTCCGTGTTTTTTATATTCCAGTCCATTGGCTTTCAAGACCCGGTCGAGCGTGGCATCCACATCTTCTCCCGCTTTCAAAGGATACTGAACCTGCATCGATTTGATTTTTTCATTTTGATACATGAAATAAATCGAATGCTTCTTTTCCAGATCTTTCAAAACCTGATCCAGACTTCTGTAAGTCGTTTGAGAAACAGGCGGTTTTTGAGGCACCTGTCCGCGGGCAAATATCTGGGCATCAGCAATGGAATGACAAAAACAGGTCAGTCCCATTATGAGTAGACTAATTTTTTTCATGGGATTCAATTAAGGTTTTAGTGAAAATTTTTGATTTAGTTTAGTACTATCGCGTCCTGATGATTAATTGGTTTTCATAGTGCAGAATTGTTATGGGTAAAATACTTTCAAGCGAGCTGAGCAAATCATCCATATTGTCGGTAGGGACTATTCCGCAAATTTTTTTGCGTCGCAGAGAATCCTCCTCAATGGTAACGGTTACGCCATACGTTTCTCTGATCAGTGAAGATATTTCTTCCAGGGACGTATCATTTAAAGTCCATCGGTTATTTTTCCAGGAGAAAACCGGTGAAGCATCTTTCAAATGCCGGACTAAAAGTTTTTTATTGTTTTGGGAAAAATCTACCAGATCACCGGGCTTCATACGGATTTCATTTTTCTTTTCGATGCCCCACAAATGAAGATTGATACTACCTTCACTCAATACCACCTGAGTCTGGTTTTTTCTGGTATTGACATTGAATTCGGTACCTTTTACTTCAACATCGAGATCAGGCGTGTGTACGACAAATTTTACTGGAACGCCACTTCTTTTCAATTTATTCACACTAAAAAAAGCTTCACCTTCTATCCAGACTTCCCGCTCTTTGGCCATGCCCCAGCGGTTTGAGATGCGCAATCTGGAATTAGCGTTAAGTGTTACCAGCGAACCGTCGGGTAATGACAATCTTCTGGATTCACCGAATGCAGTGCGGTAAGTATGGTTTTGAACACGTTTGTAAAAATATCCGGCAAAGGCCAGGCATAAAATGGTGATAGCAGCAGCCAGTTTCATCCAGAACCGGATATTCTGAAAATCTTTGACTTTGGTTTGCTTTCCATTTTGAATTCCTTCCCAGATTTTGTCGATAGTTAATTGTGAGGGAGAAATCTCGTCGTCGCAAGTTGCTACCAAAACTAACTGTCTTGCAATTTCTATTTCCTTATTCTTGCCGGGGAAATCATTCAACCAGTCACGCCAGAAAATTTCAGATTCCGGCGTGGGTTCCAGGACCCACCGGCAGAAAAATTCATCCAGCGCAAAATCCTCCGGTTCAAATAACAAATAATTCATAGAAAATCTTGATTCTCTTATCCATCCATCAAATGGGAGATTTTGAAACAGATTACCCCAAGAATTAAATTTTTTTTTGAAATATTTAAATTATATCAAAAGCGGTTCTCATTTACATAAACAAATCAGCGTAATGACTAAAATAATTTCGGTGTAATCGGAAAGTATTTCGCGCAAACCCTTCATGGATTTTTGAAGGGTATTATGCACCGACTGGATAGAAATATTCATGATATCAGCAATTTGCTGGTGATTGAATTCATTGAAAAAACGTAGATTAACAACCTCCTGCTGGCGTGGTGGTAATTTCAGCAGAGCTCTGCCCAGCATTTTTTTTCTGGTGTTTTCACTTTCGGCAGCAATTAGCTGATTCTCCGCAGAACCTGAAAAGAACTTTTGATCCATAACTTCAACACCACAATCCGTAGTTTTTCTGGCTAACGGGTTTTGCGTAATTTTTCTTCGAAGGACACGAAACAAATAAAATTTGACAGAATCAGTATCTGACAGCCGCTGACGACTATTCCAAAGTTCGATAAACATATCCTGGATGGCATCTTCTACCAACTCAGAATCGACAGTAAGCTTATGTCCATATTTGTACAATACTTCGATGTAAGACTGATACAACAGGGAAAAAGCGTGATCATCTCCACTTCGAAAGCTTCTCCACAAGTCTGCGTCATTCATATGATTTTGCCAAAAGGGTTAATAATTAACGCTGGCAAACATAGATTGACGGCCTTAAGAAAATCTTAATAAACGATTAACAACGGTGTTTTTTGAATAATTTTTTTAACAATTTCAATAAAATTTGAAATTAATGACAACATTGAACAATGATCCCCGGCATTCATCATAACCGGATATTTTTAAATTAAGGTTTCAACAAAGTTCCGTCACTTTTCCTGACTGTCCACCTGGATTTAGAGCTAATCGGATATTTTGCTGCTTCTTTTTCGTTTATATCAATACCAAGTCCGGGTGTTTCATTGACATAATAGTACCCATTCTTAATTGTCGGGCAGCCCGGAAAAACTTCCTGCACCTTTTCGCTAAACTTCTGAGATTCCTGAATTCCGAAGTTCCAGATCGCGATATCAATATTATTATTGGCAGCATGGCCAACCGGAGAAGTATCTCCCGGACCGTGCCAGGCCGTTTTTACATTAAACCATTCGCCCAAACGCGCCACTTTCATAGCCGGTGTAATTCCGCCTAGCTGAGAAACGTGGCAGCGGATATAATCAAACAACTGATGCGCCATCGGTTCGCGGAATTCGTTGATGTTGTTAAACAATTCCCCCATCGCGATCGGTACCGTAGTGCTTTGGCGAAGCTGCCTGAACCAGCCCATATTTTCAGGAGAAAACGGATCTTCAACAAAATAAGGACGGTATTCTTCCAGACCTTTGATCATATTGATGGCATCCATGGGCTCTACCAACTCGTGCATATCATGTAACAATTCGATATCCTCACCACATCTTTTTCTTACAATATCAAACATTTTTGGTACGCGTTTCAGGTAAGTACGCTGATCACTGAAATCGTCTGTTGAACGGCCGAAACCGGCTGTTTTGAAATCCGGTTTAATTTCGTCTATCGCCCCTACCCCGCCGTAACCGCCTTGCTGAATCCGGATATGACGGAAACCTTCGGACATATACTGCTGCACTTTATCAGCAACCGCTTCCGGCGTCGGGCCGCTCGCATGTGTATAAGTTTCGACAGCAATGCGCGCTTTTCCACCCAAAAGCTGGTGAACCGGCATTTTGGCGCGTTTTCCTTTTATGTCCCACAATGCCTGATCAAGGCCGGAAAGCGCGTTATTAAGCACTGGGCCATTCCGCCAGTAAGAACTTACGTAAGTCGATTGCCACATATCTTCAATGTTGTCAACATCCTTTCCCACGCAAAATTCATTAAGGTAAACATTGATCGCAGGTATTACCACCAGCGCTCTCTGTGTAAAGGTGGCACAGCCTAAACCATACAAACCAGGCTCGGAAGTTTCCACTTTTACGATAACCAGATTGGAGCCTCCCGGTGCCGTAGTAATTGCTCTTACACTTTTTATTGTTACCGGTGCCATTGCTTTTGCATAAGCTGGTGTCTCATATTTTTCAGCACGTGCAGCCGGACTTTCAAACAATGAAAACAGGCCGGCTGTTGAACCGGCAGCTAATAATTTCAGCGCTTTACGGCGGCTGTCATCACTATTTTTTTCTGATCTAAACATCTCTTTAAAGGATTATAGGTTTATTATTTCAAAGCCAAAGCAATATAATTTCCTCCAATTTTTTGTCCACGACCTCCACCGGCGGCAATGACTATAAATTGTTTTCCATCAATTTCGTAACTGATCGGCGTAGCAAAACCACCGGCCGGAAGCTGGTATTCCCAGACTACTTTTCCGGTTTTCTTATCAAAGGCCCTGATCTTCTCATCCTTTGTTCCGGCGATAAAAACAAGTCCGCCGGCTGTTGCCAACGGCCCGCCATAACTGTCTGTTCCGGTTGTTGGAACTCCTTTTTTTGCCAGCTCCGGATATTCTCCCAGAGGTACGCGCCAAAGATATTCCCCCGTATTTAAGTCGATGGCATTCAGCGTTCCCCACGGCGGTTTTATACCAGGATATCCATCCTGATCTGTGAATTTTTGCCAGGTTTTGCTGACGTAAGCCGGCGTATAAGGAAACCCGCCTTTTTTAACCGGAGTTTTTGCCACTTTATTTACAACTTCCTTCTGGTCTTTTTCTGAATTTAATAAAAAAGAAATAATTGCATCCTGCTCTTTGTCAGACAAATGAGAAAAAGAAGGCATTCTTCCGCTTCCGGTTTTCAGAATATTTTTGATTGATGCCGTATTCAGTTTTTTACCAATGTCAATAAGTGACGGCAATTCGTTTCCGCTTCCTTTCCGGTCCTGGCCGTGACAAGCCGAACAATTTGTCATGTATAAAGCATTTCCGGCCGTTCTTGGAATATCTGTCTTTTTCTGAGCAGCATCCATCATGATCAGCTCCCATGGTTCTTCATTTGCATTTTGATAAAAAATACCATCCGGATCCACAGCATTTCCTCCCCATTCTGCACCACCGCTGTAACCAAAAAGTAAAGTACCCGAAGTACTGGGCGGAGCGAATTTGTTATCTGTCTTTATTTTCAAATAGCGCTCTTTTACATAAGCATGCGCTTCCGGCGAAAGGTCGGTTATATCATTTTCGGTGTAAACCTGCCGCGATAATGGAAGTGGTTTAACGGGATATCTCTGGGTTGGAAAAGGATGTTCTCCCGTCAGTCCTTTTGTGGGAACGGGCCGCTCTTCCACGGGGAAAATGGAAGTTCCTTTTTCTCTGTCCAATACATATACCAAACCGTCTTTTGTTGACTGAACAAGTACATCTACTTTTTTCCCTTTATGGTTTATGGTAGTTAAATTTGGCGGGCTTGGATGATCCCGATCCCACAGATCGTGATGGATTGTTTGGTAATACCACTTCATTTTACCGGTTTGCGCGTCCAGAGCCATGATACAGTTGGCAAAAAGATTGGTACCTTTTCTATCGCCACCATAAAAATCAGAAGCAGGCGAACCTGTTCCAAAATATACAATTCCCCGTTTTTCATCAAGGCTCATACCACTCCAGTTGTTGGCCGCACCGATCTTTTTGTACGCGTCTTTTGGCCAGGTATCATAGCCAAATTCGCCCGGTTGCGGGATGGTATGAAAAACCCATTTCAGTTTTCCAGTAATCACATCAAAAGCACGAATATGCCCGGGAGCCGCGTCGCCGGATTCAGAAACCGCTGAACCGAGGATAAATGTATTTTTAAAAACGATACCCGGACTGGTGGCATTGACAGACAAAACGCTGACATCATGATCCATTTTGGTCTGCAATCCTTCATGAATATCGACCTTCCCTTTGACACCAAAACTTTTAATAATTTCACCGTTTTGTGCGTTAACCGCATACAGGCCAGAACCAACTGTATACAATATACGCTTATCCATCCCATCCTCCCAATACACCACGCCGCGGTTGGAATTTAGTCTATCATTTTTCGAAGGTTCGAATTTCCAGAGCTGTTCGCCTGTGCCGGCTTTCAACGCGAATAATTTTAATTCCGGGGTTGTCCCGTATAAAACCCCATGAACCACAATCGGCTGACACTGAATTGCTCTGTTACGCGACCTGCCCGGATTATCAGGATCAGGTTTTTCGGAAGCGTCGTACATCCAGGCCACTTGCAGATCCTTTACATTCCCGGTATTTATCTGGTCCAATGGCGAATATCTGTTTCCGGCCTTATTTCCACCATAGGTTGGCCAGTCGGTACCCGGACCGGAATACTTTTCCTTTTCGCGTGCGCTAAACATCGCAATGCTTAACAAAAGCTGGCCGATTAGTAAAATCCTGCGCATTTGCCTGATAGATAAAATTTTGAATTATTTGGTGTTGTTTGTGATAAAACTGACAATAACCTCCGGCTCTTTTAGGGTTAAGAAATGGCCTTCCCCCTGCCTGATTATTACTGTATTTTTCCCTCCCAGTTTTTTGTAACGCTGTTCCAGAACCTTCGTATTTTCACTCAACCAAGGATCCAGGCTTCCGCTCACCGTTAAAAGAGGAATTTTTGCTTTGGCCAGAGGTTCCAGATTATCAAGTAAAATTTGTTTTGACATCAAACTCATCAATACCGGATTTTCAGTGTAAATGGCTATTACTTTATCCGGGTTTTCAATCGCCCAGGCAAAACATTCACCTGCTGCGGCACCCTCTCCCTCCAACGCCACTTTTTTGGCAAAACCATGCTGAACCATGAAATTATAGGTCGAGTCCCACTGAGTTTTTACTGCACCCGATTGTTCCGTTAACGGAGCAATGACAATGTGATAGCCCTTTTCAAGTAATTGCTGATCAACAACATCGTCTCGGTTAATATTACCAGCTCTGAAAACCCACGGTTTCCCGGCAGCTGCATTTTCGGGTAGGATAACCGCTATGCCGGTAACACCCCACTGGCTGTTCCTTTCCTGATCATATCGTTCATAACATTTTGTAAAACCCGGTCCCCGGCTAATGGCATATGTTTTTTCTTCAGGCAGAAAATGGTAAGAATTCCGGAGGCTGTAATAATAGGATTTGATAAAATTATCGATGGCGAAATCCGGTCTTTTTTCCGGCGCAAGTTTCATATTGGATTCAATCCAGTCGGCGATCAATTTGGGATTTTTAAGGCTGTGGGGATGATGCGCCGGTCCTTCTTTTATCATAACGGTAATTCTTCCACCTAATTCCTGATAACGTTTTTCAATAGCCAATGTATTTCGTTCTAACAAAAAATCGGCTGAACCACAGATATTTAATAATGGAATATCATTTTTTGCAAGTTCATCAAGCTTCGAGAAAGTAGTCTGACGTATTGCCGGATTATCAGCATAAATACAGGAAACTTTATCCGGATTATTAGTCGCCCAGTCGTATTCATTTACGCCGCCCTTGCTCATGCCCACAAAAGCCGGCTTTTTTCCCAAACCATATTTTTCTGTCAAAAATTGATACCAGGCATTCCACTCTCTTCCCGGATCAGGAGTAATGAAAGCGATGAAAAAACCTCTTTTTAAAAGCTCCACTTCTGTCTGTGGTTCATGGTCCCAGTAACATCCCTGCCACGACCAGGGATTTCCCGCTGCTGCTTTTTGCGGAACAACGATAATGCATCTGCGCTGGCCTTTTTCGAGAGTTTTTACCGCATTTTTTTCATCCGTATCGGGTTTAAATGGGATTATTTTTAAAGTTGCCTCATCCATAACGAAATCATACCGGTCGAAGCCGTGCCATGAAACTTTATCACCGGTGAATACTGGCTGCGCGTTGATCTTCCCGATCAGGAAAAACAAAAGGATTATGGGCAGGAATTTATTTTTCATAGGCGGCTTAGGAATTTATTTTTGGGCAGGTTAGGGCGACCCTCGTGGTCGCCCTGGATTATTAAATATATCTTCCAAACAGACTTGATTCAAATTTGTATGGTTCCTCAGATCGTTTGGTTAAATTCTGGGATTGGGCGGCCATCAGGGGCTCATGAAGTCAAAGGCGACCATCAAAGGCGTTCGGGCAGTCCTGGGCGACCATCAGAGGACTATGCAATGCTGGGCGACCATTAGAGGACTATGCAATGCTGGGCGACCACGAGGGTCGCCCCTACAATCCTGACAATTCAGATAATGACCAGGATTTTGTACGGCCTGCGGTCTGATCACGGACGGTTTTGACATCTGCCGGCCGGATCGGTGGCGCGTTTACAAATTCATGACGGACGTAACTTAGTACTGACGCTATCCATTGGTCATCGTTATCTCCCATCGCCGGCATTTCGCTTGGATAAGTTTGTCCGTCGATTGGGCCGGAAAGTCCGTGCAGTAATATCCGAAGTGCCATATCCTTTCCTTTTCCAAGTCTTGGCGAACCTACAAGCGGAGGAGCGGTTTTGCTTTGTAGACCTTTTCCATCAACACCATGACAGGCGGTACAAAGTGATTTGTAAATGACTGCTCCGTTCAGTATCAGTTTTCTGTCAACTTCATCTAAACGACCCAACCGCTGACCAAACTTTTTAACATCTTCATTTTTTTCAATACTTTTCTGTGTACGAGCCAATACCTCATTTCCGTTCGAGGATGTAATAATTTCATCAATCAAACTTTTTGCCTTATCCGATTTACTGTATGTCAACGATAACATCAGCTGCATTTTCACATCGTAACTGGCATCCGTTTTCAAGCTGGCAAGATGCCCGATCATCTGATCATCCTTTTTCAGATAAGGCTCTGTCAACCGGATTGCTGTTTTTCTTATTTCTGCATCTTTATCTTTCATCGCACCCAGAACAACCGCACTGTCCAGCGCACCCAAACCTTCCAAAGTCCATAATGCATGAAGACGGCCTAGTGAAGAAGTAGATTTCTCCGATTCATTCTGGCTTTCCGCCATCATTTTTAAAGCAGGAATTACCGACCTGTCATTTCTGAGGATCAATTCTTTTTGCGCATTGTCACGCCACCAGCCATTGGGGTGATTAAGATAGGATACCAGTTTTTTTGATGAAGCATCCAGTAAATCAGGTTTTGGACCTGGTTTCATTCCGTCATAAACCAGACGATAAATACGGCCATGCTGAATGTTTTTATCCAGACCTAAACGCTTGATCTGCGGCCGCAGATAACTATTTGGTCCCGTCCAGTTTCCTTCCTGAATAATCCCTCTGTTCATATCTACCAGATATAAACAGCCATCCGGACCGGTATACATATTTACAACCCGGAAATTCATATCTGTTGAAGCAATAAATTCTTCTTTTTGATATGCATTTTCCAGGGTTATTTTCCCTCCTTTGTCAATCACTTTCGCGCGACGGATCAACCGGCCAACCGGTTCGCTGATCAGTAAATCTCCGTCAAGATCCTTCGGCAATCTGTCGCCACGAAAAATAACCTGTCCGCAGCTCGCTGTAAAATGATTCAAAGTCGTATCCGGTCTTAATCTTTTCAATCCGCCTTCAACATCCGGTGTTTTTATAATTGGATAAACCTCGTTGAATTCCTGGGTATACTGATCGTTGTATTCCATTCTACCATAAATCGGATTGATCTGAAAACCAAGCGCAGGCACTTCCCCACCCGCAGAAGAAAAGAAAAGCCGGCCGAAATTATCATGCGTCAAACCCCATTGCCCGTTGGATCCGCCTGGAATAGAATCAGGTACTAATATTCCCTTTGAATACCGGAAACGCACAGGATCTACGGTTGTATAGATGTAATTATCAAGATTCCAATCCAGTCCGCTGCGCTGATGTTCAAGGTTTCCGGGGGCTTTTTTGTTTGGGGTATAAACCGGTCTTTTATCATCAGCAACGCCATCACCGTTTGTATCTTTGTAACTATAAATATTATAAGTATCCGTCTCATTAACAAGCAGTTCACGACCGACACACAATAACATCCTCGGCAAAAGCATCTTATCAATAAAAACAGAACTTTTGTCCATTTTGCCATCATTATTGGTATCTTCCAAAAGCATCACGCGGCTTGTTGGTGCATGTTCGTTAGTGCCTTCCACATCCTGCATGTAAGTATTCAGCTCCGCCACATACATCCGTGCATTTCCGTCCCAGGCAACAGCAACCGGCTCATGGATCATTGGTTCGCTGGCTACAAGTTCCAGATGATATCCTTTTGGAAGCTTAAATGTTTTCAGACTTTGCTCCGGCGTCAAATGTTCCGGGGAAGGATTGGCAGTGAAAGCCGGAATAGCAGCCACAGAAGCATCCGTCGTCCTGAGCGTATTGTCAGTTGTCTTCTGACGTGAAACCTGACAGGTGATCAGTATAAAAGCTGTCAGGATGCAGGTGATCCAAATGTATTTTTTCATAATCAATGGGTTAAGCATTTACAGGGTTAGGGTATAAATTTTTCCTTTTTGGGTATCAAAATCGAAAACGGAAGTTTCTTTGATATTCAGTTTATTGATCGTTGCTGCCGAAGAGATAACAGGTTTAACGGCATCCTCGGTTTTATAGAAAACGTTAGCATTTTCTCCTTTTGCAGGTCGTAAAGCAAATCCCTGGCTTTGTAAATTATTTGGTAACCGCAGACGGCAATTCCCACCCAGATTGGACTGAATTACCAATTTTGAAACTTTACCATCTTTCCATTCCAGAGAAACAATTTCAAAACCGCCCCTGGCCCGGATCCCGGAAATGCTGCCGGTTTTCCAGCCATCAGGGAGAGCTGGCAATAGATGAATGGCGCCGTCATGGCTTTGCATCAACATTTCAGCAATACCGGCAGTACAGCCAAAGTTTCCGTCGATCTGAAAAGGCGGGTGTGCGTCAAAAAGATTCTTGTAAGTTCCTCCGCCACCTTTTTTGCCAGGTGCGTTTACAGGCGATAGCTGATCCGTGATAAGTTTATATGCCCGGTTTCCATCCTGCAATCTTGCCCACCAGTTAACTTTCCAGCCCATTGACCAACCTGTTGAAACATCACCGCGATGTTCCAGTGAAGTCCGTGCGGCACTGAAAAGTTCAGGCGTCCGGTATGCAGAAAGCTGATGTGAAGGATATAATCCATATAGATGTGAAATGTGACGATGTTTATCTTCCGGGTTGTCAAGATCTTCGAGCCATTCCTGTAACTGACCAAATTTCCCAACTTGCATCGGAGCCAGTCTTGCACGTTTTTCCTTTAATATTTTGACAAATTCCGGATCTGTTCCTAGTGCTTCGGCAGCGCGTAAGGTACTGGTAAAAATGTCATAGACGATCTGGTTATCCATCGTGTTTCCGGCACCAATTGTGACATCAGGACGGGAAGCCGGAGCATTTTCCGGCGACATACCGGGAGCCACAACGAGCCATTTATGCGTTGGCTCTTCAACCAGAAAATCAACAAAAAATTGTGCAGAACCTTTCAGTGCCGGGTATACTGATTTCAAATAATTTCTATCTCCGGAATAACAATATTTCTCCCAGGCATGCGTGCTGAGCCAGGCGCCTCCCATGGGCCACATGGCGTAAAAAATCGGATCGACCGGACCTGTAATTCTCCACAGATCGGTGTTATGGTGTGCTACCCAGCCACCTGCTCCATACATCACTTTTGCTGTTTCCTTTCCGGTTTCAGATAAATCATTAACCAGCTGAATCAAAGGATCATGCATCTCAGTCAGGTTGGTAACCTCGGCTGGCCAGTAATTCATTTCAGTGTTGATGTTGATGGTATATTTGCTATCCCATGGCGGGCTCATTTGTTCATTCCATATACCTTGCAAATTTGCAGGCTGCCCTACGGGCATACCATTCTGAGCTGGCTGTGAAGACGAAATCAGCAGATATCTGCCAAACTGGAAATACAAGGAAACCAGTTGCGGATCATTTCCCGATGCAAATTTTTCTATTCTTTCATTGGTAGGCAGTTTAGCCGCATCGCTGATACCCAGATCGAGCTTTACACGGTTGAAATACTTTTGATATGCCAGAACGTGACTGTCAAGAATTGTTTTGAAAGATTTTTTAGATGCATTGTTCAGATATAAATCTGCCTTGGCTACGGGATTATCCGTCAATGTTTTGTAGTTGACAAAGTTGGTAGCGATCGAAATATAAATCGTTGCTGCATTGGCTTTATTAATGGTAACGGAAGTATCATTTTCCGTGATTTGCCCACCTTCGTTCAGCACTTTCACATGAGCATTAAAAGCAACTTGTCCTTTAATACCCTCATTGTCGCTGGTGATTCCGGAAAATATCAGTCTCCCACCTTTATCCGTTTTCCGCTGTCCCTTTTGCGGGCTTGTCAGAAATGAAGTGAAATTTAATTTTCCGGGTTTGTCGGCAGTCAGGCGAATTGCAATGATCTGGTCAGGCACCGAAGAAATAACTTGTCGGGTGTAACGAACACCATCGACGGTATAGGAAGTGGTCGTGATCGCCTTTTCCAGATCCAGTTCACGGTAATAGTCCGTTACCGACTCATGTCCGGGAAAAGCGAGATTAAGATTCCCAACCGGCTGGTACATCATACCATTGGTGGTTTTCGATTCAATATTCTGTGCCGCCAACTTTTCTGCTTCGGCATGTTTTCCCTCAAAAATCAATTTTCTGATTTGTGGCAATGCGGCAAGCGCATTGGGATTATCATTGCGGTTTGGCCCGCCAGCCCATACCGTCGACTCGTTCAATTTTATAATTTCCTGCTCAGGATTTCCATAAACCATCGCCCCTAAACGCCCGTTACCGACCGGCAGTGCATCCGTCCAGATTTTGCCCGCAGGTTTGTTATACCAAAGTTTCAGCGCACCAGTTTGCTGAGCAAATGCCTTGGATGTAAGCAATAGAACAGTGAAGAAAAGAATAATATTTTTCATGTGAATGATTAGATACCTTATCAAAAAGTAGTGATTGAAAATAAAAGAAAGGTGACACTTAGATAAGAATCGAAAAAGAATACTCTAATCATTTTTATTTGTAAATATTTAATAAAAGTAAAAAGGCGAATCAGTCGTGATAGCAACCGGAATAATTTTCAGCCAAGTTAGGCGCAGGGGATTAACAGAATGCTTAATAAAAGATTAACCAAACCCATTTTCACTTATAAATTATCATATATTCAAATAAAATAATCCTAAAAAGAAATAGCCCGAGTAATAGGTCGTTGATCCTATATCCTGGCTATTTCTAATCCACTCGATTGCTAATCGTGTTTCAGCACATATCTTCCCTTTGCTTGTCCCTTTAATAATTCTTCCAGCTTATCTGCCAATTCATCCAGACCAATTTCCTGAACCATCATATCAAGATGAACCGGTTTCCAATCTTTTGCCAGCAACTGCCAAACTTTTTTTCGCAAAGCCATAGAAGCCTGGGCGGAATCGATTCCCGTCAGTGTGATACCGCGTAAAATGAATGGAAAAACAGAAGTATTCAAATCCGCCGAAGAGACGTTCCCACAGCAGGTGACAATTCCATTTTGCTTTACAGATTTCAAAATTCCGGACAAAGTCGGACCACCCACATTATCGATCCCAGCTGCAAAATCAGATGATGACAAAGGTTTACTGTTATATTTTTCAATAAATTCATCGCGTTTTAAGATTTGACTGGCACCGAGTGCAGAGGTCAGAAAATCATTTTCGTTTTTCCCGGAAATCGCCGCAACATCAAAACCCAATTTTGATAAAATGGCCGTGGCCATACTGCCAACCCCTCCTGTTGCGCCGCTTACTATTATTTCGCCCTGATCGGGCGTGATTCCGCCGGTGATTACTTTTTCAACGGATAAACCGGCTGTTAAACCTGCCGTCCCAAAACGCATCGCTTCCAATAATGAAAGACCATCCGGCAAGGCCACAATCCAGGAGGAGGGAACGCTGATATATTCACCAAAACCACCCCAGGTATTCATGCCCAGGTCAAATCCGGTTACCAGAACCAAGTCGCCTTCTTTAAAATCTTTTGTGCTGGATTTCACTACAATTCCGGCGGCATCAATTCCGGGCACATGTGGGAATTTCCGGGTTACGCCCTTATTACCAGACGCCGATAAAGCATCCTTATAATTCAATGATGAGTAACTCACCCTGATGAGCACATCGTTTTCCGGAAGATCAGAAATATTTAACGCTTTAATTTCCTTTTTGAACTTTCCCTCTTCCTGGCTTATATATAAAGCTTTGAATGCCTTTGTCATGATTTTTTTTGATTAAAATTACATGTAAAAAATGGTTGGATTAATCCGGAAACCGAATTAGTCCAACCATTTTTTTTCTGTTATATCAATTATTAATCCAGTAAACCTTCTAAATGTTTATAATTAGACTTTACAGTATCCAAAACTTCCTCAAACTTTCCGCCAAGCATTAGTCTGGTCATGGACAGCGCCATTCCAGTCATCATTTTCAATTCAATTTTTGGGGGCATGGCCAGCGCATTTGGATCCGTCATCACATTCACCAAAACCGGCCCATTATAAAGAAATGCTTCCTTCAAACCGGATTCCAGATTGTCCGGATCGTTGATTGTTATTCCTTTTATCCCCATTGCTTCTGCCACCAATGCAAATTCCGGATTTACCATATCTGTTTCAGAATCAGGCAAACCGGCCACTTCCATTTCAAGCTTCACCATGCCCAGCGAACGATTATTAAATACTACGATTTTGATCGGAAGATTGTATTGTTTGATCGTGGCCAAATCCCCAAGCAACATGGAAATACCGCCGTCACCACAAAAAGCAACTACCTGACGATCCGGACAGGCCAGCGCGGCACCAATTGCGTGCGGCATGGCATTGGCCATAGAACCATGCGTGAAAGACCCAACCATACTCCGTTTTCCGGTTGCCTGAATATACCGGGAAGCCCAGACACAGCACATACCGGTATCCACCGTAAATATGGCATCCTGCGTAGCCAGCTTATTAATTTCGGCAGCAACGGATTCCGGGTGGATCGCATTTTTTTTGCCTTTGTCTTCAACGTAGGTCTGCAAATGATCTTTTACCTTTTCATAAATATGCAGCTGCGCTTTTAAAAAACTTTCATCTTCCTTGATTTTCAGAAGTGGCAAAAGTGCCTTGATTGTCGATTTGGTATCTCCATGCAAGCCCATTTCCAGTTTCGCCCTTCTTCCCAGTCTTTCAGGACGCGTATCGATCTGTACCAAAACTTTATCCTGCGGAATAAAAGGTGTGTATGGAAAATCAGTTCCGAGCAAAATCACCAGGTCACTTTCATGCATAGCGTGATATGCGGAAGGTAATCCGAGCAAACCAGTCATTCCAACTTCATAAGGATTGTCATATTGAATACCCATTTTCCCGCGGAACGAGTACCCGACCGGAGCCTTCAATAACGCAGCCAATTCCACAACTTCGTCATGCGCATCCGACGCACCGATTCCACAGAAAATCGTGACTTTTTTATGTTTGTTGATCAGATTTGCCAAAGCCAGAAGGTCATCATCATTTGGCCTGATCTGGGATTTGGAAAAATAATTTTTGTCGGCAGTGATATTTTCTACTGCATCCATAGCGCTCACATCGCCCGGCAAACCTAACACCGCCACGCCTTTTTGCTGGATGGCGTGTTGCAATGCGGCTTGCGTCATTCTTGGCAGCTGGGCTGGTGTGGCCGCTATCTGGTTATAATAACTGCAATCGTCGAAAAGTTTGATTGTATTTGTTTCCTGAAAATATCCGCTTCCAAATTCCACGGTAGCACAAGTTGATGCAATTGCCAAAACCGATGCTCCTGCGCGGTGCGCATCATAAAGTCCGTTGATCAAATGCACATGACCTGGTCCGCTGCTGCCTGCGCAACAAGCCAAACCATTAAGTTCGGCTTCTGCCGCGGCGGCGTATGCCCCGGCTTCTTCATGTCTTACATGAATCCATTTTATATCCGGATTTTTTCTTACCGCATCATTCAACTCATTCAGACTGTCGCCTGTTACTGCATAAATCCGTTTGATACCTGCCTGAACGAGCATATCCGTCAGTTGTTCTGCTACTTTTTTTGACATATGAATAGGTATTGATTTCTATTGAATGATACAGTTCACCAGGGTTATAAGCGCAACTTTCGTTCCAGTGATCTGGAATTTCAGCGATTACATTTTAATGTACTAATGTTTGTTGGCAAACCACAATAATACCGCCTGGCTTTTGTAAAGATCTATTATTACTGTAGAAAAGTCAATGGATTTATGAAGGGATTTGAGATAGGGTTTGTGGGTTTTAATTTTGGATTTTAACATTTATGCCGGTTTTTAAACCCGTCCGACAGCAAAAAAAGCCGTCGGACGAGTGGCTTGGAAAATGTCTTCGGGTATCTTATGGATTTTTATTTGCTATTACTCATTGCCCCAGCCAGCTTTTAAACGCAGCCATCTTTTCACGACTTATCAAGATATCGTTATCACTGGAATTTTCAAGCAGTATTTTAAGCCTACTGTTTGAATAGGTAAAAACACCTTTTATCGCACCGACTGAGCTGATGTATTTTCGGTTTAATCTGAAAAACAATTCCGGATCCAGTAAGTTTTCAACTTCGTCGAGCGTATAATCGATGATAAACTTTTTGCCTTGTCTGGTCATCAAAAAAGTGACTTTATCTTCACTATAAAATGTACCGATTTCGTCAATTGCGATTGTCTGGATACGTTCTCCGGTTTTTACCAGAAAACGGTTTTTGTATACCTTTTGAACAGGTTGTAATAAAACCCGAATTTGATCCAGCGTAATTTCCGGTGCTTTTCTTCCTGATTGAAATTTATCCAAAGCGTTTTTCAACTCGTCCGGATCGACTGGTTTTAACAGATAATCGATACTGTTTAACTTGAATGCCTTGATCGCATATTGGTCAAAAGCGGTGCAAAAAATAATGGGCGAGGTAACTTTTACGTGCTCAAAAATCTCGAAACTGATTCCGTCTGCCAGTTGTATATCAAGGAAAATCAGATCGGGCTGTGGATTATGATTCAGCCAATCCACAGCAGAAGTGACCGTATCCAGATTACCAAAAATCTCACAGTCTGGTATGGAATCGTTTATCAACTTGATCAGGCGTCGGGCCGCCATATTTTCGTCCTCAATGATCAGTATTCGCATTTTTTTAGTTGTCTGGCAAAATTTAAACTTGCGGATTTTTTATTAATGGAAGTTTCACAATGAAATAATCAGCCGTTTCTTTAATTAATACAGCCTCTTCGGTAAGCAATTCATATCTTTTGCGAATATTGGAAAGGCCGATTCCTGTGGATTCCTCGGACAAACTACTTTTCAGTTGCAGGTTATTTTTAACGGTCAGTTGATTTTCTTCCAGCAGAATTTCAATAAATAACGGATCGGCCATGGACGCAACGTTGTGCTTGATTGCGTTTTCCAGCAACATTTGCAGCGAAAGCGGTGGAAGATAAAAATCCGCTTTTGGACTAACTTCAATTGTATATAGCAAACCCTCTTCAAACCTTATTTTTTGAAGTGAAAGAAAGTTTTCTGCAAATTCAAGTTCGCTGGAAAGTTTGACCAGTTTCTCTTGTTGAACTTCCAAAACGTATCGATAAATTTTAGATAATTGCCTGATAAACCTGGCCGCTGTATCCGAATTTTCATAAACCAGATTGCTCAGAACATTAAAGGAATTAAACAAAAAATGCGGGTTCAACTGATCCTTCAAAGTCTGGTATTGCCGGGCATATTGCTGCGTTTTCAATTGTTCAGCCTCAATTGCCGACTTACGCCATTCCAGCAAAAAAGACCGGCTGATCAGTACAAATGCAATAATTACGGAAATCTGCATGGGCAATCTGGTATGTACCATCAGCCATTTCCAGGGAACATTATTGATCGAAAAAGACTGTCTTATCAGGAATTCGATTAAAAATAATATGATATAACTTGTAACAAAAACATACAGAATATAGCTAGTACTTTCTAAAATCAGCCGTTTGAGTGGATATTGAATCCAGGGCATTTTCTTATCAAAATAATATTCTGCCAGAAAACCACCGTAGCTCAATATGCATGACAAAATAAAAGAGTATAAAAAGTCGCTGGCTACGGATAATATGCCTGATGTTGAGGTAAAACAGGAAGGACAAAGTAATACTGTAATTACAGCGGCAATAATCAAATTCACACCAAAAAAGGCCGGGGAGAAATTCCAGAATTGTTTTGAGCCTCTTATTGAAGATGCCATATGATCCGTTTGTTTTTCCAATGTAATATTTCAAAGTTTTACTGACAAGCTTTTGCAGACTTTTCAGCAAGTGGTCTTCCCCAGGTTGGCGCCAGTTTTGCTTTCAAAGCTTCATCGTCCTGGGCTGCAAATATAGCCTGACTTTGTTTCACCAATCCACATGCTTTTTCAGTACCGGATTTAAAAAATCTGGCCAGGCCAAATTCCATTTGTCCCATCAAAAGTGCTGCTCTTGGGTTCTGAGGATCCATTTTCATTGCTTTTCCAAAAGTTGACATCACTGCGCCCGACAAGCTTTGTCCGCGACTGGCAGGATCTGCACTTACTTCTGCCATAATTTTGAAACCTTCGAGTGTTACGATTTCTGAATTGTTGGGTGAAATCGCATCAGCTTTTTTGATAAGTTCTTCTGCTTTCGCAAGGACTTCATCTTTTTTGTTAAGGTCCAGTGAATTATCCAGTCCCTGATAAATACAGGCAAGAGCATTGTAATAATATGGCTGCCATTCATTAGGATTTAACTGGCTGATCCGGGCAAAACCGTTGGCTGACTGCTGAAATTTATGCAAAGAATCAGCAGCATCCAGTTTGTCAATTTCCTTTTTCATGGCTTTTTGATAAGCAGAATCCTGTGCAAAAGTTGTTATAACCGCACAAATAATAAACATGATGGTTAACAGTGACTTTTTCATTTTTTATCGATTTAAAAGTTGGAAAGCATTGTAAAAACTTGATTAGAACTTTTGTTTAATAGAAACTGAATTGAGAAAATCTTTGTGTTTATGATTATAAATTATTGAGCTGATTTGCATTTTTATCGTGAGAAAAGGTGATAAACAAACCTATAAAAGCCATTCTGGTTGCTCCTTGCCCAACAGGAATTCTGGCAAAGTAACCAGCTTCATCAGGCTGTGATGCATATTTATAACCAAACACATTATTCCTTCCAAGAATATTTGAACATGCAGCGTGCAGTATTATATTCGGTCGAGGCAAATAACTCCAGCTGATACTCAGGTCGCTATACGCTCTGGTTTTGCGCTGCATTTCGCCGGCAAGGTTGGGATCGTTGTAGGTATAGCCATTGTTCCATGACCAGGAAGTGCCAAGCTGAGACTTTAAAGCGCCGACAAAATGTTTGATAACCACAGAGCCATTATGCTTTGGCGCAAAAGACGGCTGCACTTTTGTTTCAAAAACTGAATACCGGCGTTTGCTATCGACAAAACTGTATGTAATCCAAAAATCCGTATTCTTAAAACTTGTCTTGTCACGGTAGAAAAAGTCTGCACCTCTTGCATATCCGGAGCCTTTCTGAGTAATATTTACCGGTGCAAGATCGGTTCCGTTGTAAGTTGACAAGTTGTCATAAGTTTTATAAAATGCCTCCGCCCGGAATGTCCTGTTATTATTGACAATGAAATAGTTAAGTATATAATGACTGGCTTCTGCGTTTTGAAGATTGTTCTGTAACACTCTCAATTTTTCATCAGGAAGCTGATGGAATTTCCCGGCAGCAATTGAAAACTGTCCCTGGTTATTTAATTTATAAGCCAGTGAAATCCGCGGATCCAGCCATAATTGTTTTGCGGCAGTACTATACCCGGACCTCAATCCACCTCTGAATATCAGCCGGTTACTGAAATAATAATCCGTTTCAATAAAATGGGTAAGCTGATTATCAGTAATGCTGCGTTTCAAATGGTCATCAACCAATTCCTCTGAATATGATTTCAAGTAATATTCTATGCCATTTTTTAACGAAAACTGAGGACTGAAATCTTTAACAGCTACCACCTTAGCATGACCAAGCTGATTCACCTGACGAACAGGAACGTAATTTAAATTGATCGCATCACGGTTGTGCGAATAGGCCAATCCGCCATAGAAAAACCAATCATGTTTCCCGGACTGGCGAAATGAAAGATTGCCATAAGAATAACGGTTGTTGATGTGAACCCGGTCACCCCTGCCCGATTCACCAGCAACCGGTTGCCATATCGTCATATCGCTTCCTTCGGTATGCGCATACGCTTTCAGAAAACCTGCTTTCCCCCACTTATGTCTGAGCGAAACCTCCGTATCCCAGTTCGAAGGACTTTTTTCCCAGTCAAATTTTTGGCTGATCAGCGATTGATACGGTGCCAGATTGTAATAATTGGCAGTTGCTGTCAGTGCGTTATTTTCTTTTACCAATGTCTGTGTATATCCACCACCCAGAGACATGATACTCAAATCGCCCTGATTCCGAAGCGGTAGATCCAGCGTATTCAAAGCAAGTGCAGACGAGAGTGCCTGTCCATATTCGGCCGAATAACCGCCTGTGCTAAAAAAAGAGCCTTTGAATAAATTGGGACTGAAACGGTTACGTGTCGGCACGTTGGCTGCCGTGCTTCCGTAGGCATTTCCAACTTGTAAGCCGTCTATAAAAATTGAAGTTTCTGATGCGTCACCACCCCTGACAAACAATCTTCCATCGTTACCGACGGTTGACGTTCCGGGCAAAGTGAGTAAGGCGGCTGTAATATTCCCCATCGCTCCGGACGTAGTTACAATGTCAAGCGGTTTCAACACAACTGCCTTTTTGGTATCACTAGCTTCCATAGCCCCCGCCGTGATGGTTACAGCCGTCAACATATTGATGTTTTCAGATAGTGAAATCTGAAAACTTACTGGAAGACCCGAGCATTCAATTTCACGTTCCTGCGGTTTATAACCCATTGCCTGAAAAACCAGCAAATGTTTTCCTGTTTCCGATGTTTCAAATTTAAAATTTCCATCCGCGTCCGAGGAAGTTCCGTCGTATGTGCCTTTGATCAGAATATTAGCGCCAGGGATTCCAGATCCTTTTTGGTCTGAAATCTTGCCGGATATTATTGTTTGTGCGAGTGTAGTTAATGTCAGACAAATTATCGGGAGGGAAAGTAAAAATGTTTTCATCCTTAGGCTTTTTAGATTTAAGTCAAAATTGATTGATTACGAATCACTGAAAAATTGAACTTTACCGAAGCGCAGGAAGAAATGGATGAAGTACAGAATAATGCAGATCAGGTGAGTCTGTCATTTATTCCATAGCAGGATCATAACTGGAATAATATTTTTAATACTTAAAGATAAGAATCTTCTTATCTGATATATAAATAATTACAGCATGAAATCGTTGAAAAATTTTTTGATTATAACATTACTGGCTATCCCGGCTGTCGGTTTTTCCCAGACACAGAATGCTACCAAAACAAAAACTTCCAAGAGAGTGACCGTGATGGATACCTCTAAAAGGGTGAATTTGTCAAAAGATCCGGTCATAAAAGAAAATGCTCCGGTTTTGAACGACAACGGAAATGTTAATTCTAATGGATCAGTCGATGGCAGCAGAAGCAGTACCGGCCGGCCAGGTGCAGATACAACAGCGGGCTACACGGTTAGAAGGAAAAAACGAGTTATTACGACCGGAGGTGTTGTTTATCCGGATACGACGACGGTGAAAAAACCGTAATTGGTTTTGAATAAATATGTTAATAAGCAAAGTTGATATCATTTATGGTGTCAACTTTTTTTTTAGCGCTTTGAACCTTGCCATATTTAAAACCCTAAAACTGTTAGCAAATAATTCAGCACTATGTATAGTATATATACAAAAGTTTTTGTATACTTAGTTTACAAAACACTATATATCCATAACGCACACTACAATGAAGAAGCGAAGTCGAAAAGAGGAGCTAATGGAAATCATTACGCAAAGACTCGTAGAACTGGATGACCTCTTACTGTTACCACCAGAATATTTCACTGACAAGGAGTTTGAGGAGTTGAAAACGGAAGCAAATAAGCTTCGGGAAATGTTAAAATTTTTATGATTAAAATCTACAATAACGATGAAAGCTCACTTAAAAAATAGACTGGACAATTATTTGTCTCAAATGAAAAAGGCTGATAAACTGGAAGTTCCAAAACTTCGCTCAGAGTTTTCAAAATGGTATTATTCACTTAGTGAAAAAGAAAGAAATGAAATTGACCCGTTTTGGCAAGAAATAAAAGAATCCGCACGACAAGCGATAAAAGATATTAAAGATGCTATAAATGAGCTTCGGTTGCTAAATGACGTAAAGATTGTTGTTGCAGGGGCAGAATATGACTTACATGAATGGGTTACGATTTCAGACTATTCAAGAATGCATAATTTGAAAGTAAGCCGTGTCCAGAACTGGATTTCGCGGGGCGTCGTTCCAAGAGACAAAGTTTTGGCTATACCGCAGTTAAATAACGTTAAATTGATTAAAAACGAATTGTACGGCGCTTTGCTTTAATTTATGTCCATCCGTTATCCAAATCTCTGTGACCCGAGTGCGCCACTTTTTCTGAAATATAATGTAACAAATGCAACCTTCTTACATGCATTAAAAACTATGAAGGAATATTTTATTCCTGATATTGATCCTTGATTTACACCTTCTGAAACTGGTAATTTTCTCTGTTTCCCAGTCAATCGTCCTAAAAATAAACTTAAAAAAAATAAAGACAATCATATTTTACAATTGTAACGTTATTCCAAGTAGTTTTATAGCAGTATATCGTATTTATACGACAAATGCATCTATTTTCAACAAAACTTATTTAACGGTTTGGCGTCACACCATAAAAAACCAATCTTGTGTCACCATATGTAGACCACACACCTATTTCCTGGATCATAGTATACACCCGCTAATAATATCAGAATTGGTGATTCTGCGTTGAATATATTAGAAAGTATTTTACCATTACCTCTACAACATTTGGAATATCATGGAGAATTCGAGTGACGACCAGCCTGATTATACAGGCAGGTGGAAAATTATTGTGTCTGTAATTTTATTTTCAGTACTTGTTTTTATTATTTATAACATTTTAGAATACGTGTGGTGGTAAATTTTCAATTTCCGCCTTCAACCTCCTCTATATATCAAGCCTTCCACATCAATTTTCGTTTAACTTATCCGTTAACACACTTCTTTTTATCCAAAATCCACTCTTTTACAAATAAAAAATATTTCCATTTCCGTAAAAATTTGACACAGGATAGTATTCTTACTACATAAGATGCTTTTATTTGTAAGTCTCACTGCAATTCAAATACAATGCCGTCAAGAAAACGAAAAAGTGCCAAATTCAAAAAAGTAGCGATTGAGTGGCTTAAATGGGTAAGTGCAATTGTACCCATATGTGCATTTATTTATATCCTGTATTATTATAACCAACTCGACTTTCTCAAAAAAGACAAAGAACCCAAGTCGGTAACCACGGTATTAGATCAAAAAGATTCCATAAATATTGCGGATGCCTTATTAAAAAGCAAAGTGGATCAGGAATTTAAAATTATTGAAAACGAGTGGCATTCTGTTGGCGGAATCGCAATCCATAATATGCTTGTTGAAAATAAAACAGGCAAATCTGCAAAGAGTATTGAGGTGGAATTTAAATATCTGTCTGAGACACAAGAAGCACTAACAACGAAAGTTATCACCATTAAGAGGGATTTTCCGGCAGGAAAATCTACCAGGCTTACGGACGTTAGTGTCGGATTTGTAAACAATGGGGCAGTGGGCTGCGATACGAAGGTGCTGGGAGCAAAATTCTGATCAATAAATACTGATTTCGTCAAATATTTATACAAAAAAAATACTTTGCCTAGAATGGCAGAGTATTTTTTCGTGTAAATCTATAAATAATAAAGATTTAAAAGTCTGATTTTCAGACATATACGAAAAATAGAAAAATATTTCAAATAAATTTTAATCCAAGTGATCTAAAAGTGATAAGAAAACGTAAATAGCGAAAATGGCATATACGCCTGCAAATATTTCTCACTTTAATTATATAGATGTTCCGATATCTGACAAAATAATATCTAATCTCGTTGAGTAAATTTAAAAACCCCTTAGACTATGCCTCAGGGGTTTTTTGTTATTATAATATAAGATTTCTTATGGATACAACAAATATTTCTTCCGCATATTTTTATATTCTGTAAGTCCGGGCTCCCAGCTTTTTCTTATTTCAGCTTCGCTGGTACCTGCAATGATCTGTCTTTTTAGATTTTCAGTTCCTGCCAATTTATCAAAATTACCCATTTGCTTACTCTGGGACATATCGAAAAATTTCTCCTTGTCGGGATAAGCTTTGTACATTTCAATTAACCATTTCAAATTGATCTGTTTACTTTTTCTTAAAGATGCAACGTCGTATTTTCTTAAATCCAGGCCATAACATTCCTGATTTTGATGCAGCGGAGTTTCGCTCATACCCTGAATACTTTTTGGCACGAACGAAAATTCGTATTTTCCTTTCAACAGCGGAGCCCCCAGTACAGTAAATGGCATATAAGTTCCACGCCCCTGGCTCACAATGGTTCCTTCAAAAGGACAAATGCTTGGATACAGCAGGATTGACTGATTGCTGTTCAGGTTTGGTGATGGAAAAACAGGTAAATCATAGGGCGTGTCATGATCGTAATTAGCTACTTTAATGATTTTCAGTTTACACTGCAATTGGCCGGGAAGCCATTTTTCTCCATTAAGCATTTGGGCAAATTCTCCCATGGTCATTCCGTGTGTGATCGGAATTTTGTGCATACCGATTCCCGAATGCAAATGATCTTCCAGAATCGGACCGTCAACAACGTAACCATTCGGGTTCGGACGATCTAAAATCATGAGTTCCCTGCCATTTTCAGCACAGGATTCCATCACATGATCCAATGTGTTGATGTAGGTATAAAACCGGCACCCAACGTCCTGTATATCAAAGATTACCAGATCAATATCAGCAAGGTGTTCCTTACTTGGTTTTTTATATTTTCCATAGAGCGAAACTACTGAAATACCTGTTTTCGGATCCGTTTCATCGCTCACTTTTGCACCATTACTGGCATTTCCCCGAAACCCGTGTTCAGGACCAAAAATTCTGACAATGTTTATTCCAAGAGCCAATAGACTGTCCACACTGGGTGTTTTGCCTATAATGGAAGTCTGATTAACAACCATGGCAATCCTTTTCCCTTTCAGATATTTCAGATATTCTGATGTTTGATCCGCTCCGGTAATCACTGTTTTTGCAACCAACGGAGAACGATTTTCGAGAGAATCAATAACAGACAGAAATGGACTTTTAGTCCCGGAACTGCTGGCGCAACTTGTCGTTACGGCTCCAAATGAAGCTAATAAACTCAGGCCCAGAATTATTTTTTTCATTGCATATGGATTTAGGAGTTATTCTGACTTTGTATAAAAATAAATGTTTCAAAACAATTTCATCTGTCCGCCTCTTATGAACAGCGAAGTATCAAGCTCTTTTGTTTCTCTGCCTGCAAAATATTTACGACAGGCAAAATCATGCAACTGTCTGATGTTTTCAGCGAATTTGCCTTCACCACTCATGCGAAGACCATAACGAGAATCGTTGACCTGACCTCCATGACATTCCTTTATCTGATTTAAAACTTTGGCAGCTTTATCGGGAAAATGGTGATTGATCCATTCCACAAAAATTTCGCCTATTGCTCCGTTTAATCTCACGACTGTATAACCTGCCCAAACTGCACCTGCATCTGCCGCTGCCTGGATAATGGAAGGAATTTCATGGTCGGTTAAGCCCGGGATTATTGGTGCTGTCATGACGCCCATCTGAATGCCAGCTTCGTGCAATGTTTTTAAAACCTGCAAACGACGTTTTGCTGTTACTGTTCTAGGTTCAAGTTTCCCTCTCAAATCTTCATTCAAAGTGGTAATTGAAACCGCTCCGTGGACAAGATTTAATTTCGCCAGCTTTTCAAGAATATCAAGATCCCGTAGAATCAACGCATTTTTGGTAAGTATGCTGACAGGATTTCTGTATTTCAGACAAATTTCAAGCATCTGACGTGTCAGCTCATATCTCTTTTCAGCAGGCTGATAACAATCCGTATTTCCCGAAAAGAATATTGTCTGCGGCTCCCAGCTTTTTGAATTTAATAACTTTTCAAGCAACTGAGGTGCATTCTTTTTTACGACAATTTTTGTTTCAAAATCCAACCCTGCCGAAAATCCCCAGTATTCGTGAGAATTGCGTGCATAACAATAGATACAGCCATGTTCACAACCCCTGTAAGGATTGATAGAATTAAAATTCCGCAGATCCGGACTATCCGATTTGCTCAGGATAGATTTAGAGATCTCCTCAATAAATAATGTTTTAACATTCGTTTCAGGCTCTTCCCAATTTTGCCAGTCTTCGGAAGTATATTCAATTTCCTGCTTTCGAAATTTATTATCAGTATTAATGCCGGCTCCCCTGCCTCTCGCCCGATTGTCCATTTGATGAAGTGTAAAATAGTTATCAGCCTTTATATCTGCCAGCTAAATAAAAGGAAAGAGAATAGGTTTTTTATTACGCTATTCCCTTTCCCACTGCGTGTTGTCTTAATTCAATATTATTTTATATACCTGAAATCTTCATTGCCTTTCAAAGAAAGAAGCACATCGTACATGAGTTGAATTACATTCTGAACGTCATCCTTATGTACCATTTCAACGGTTGTATGCATATATTTCAACGGAAGCGAAATCAGCGCAGACGCAATTCCTTCTGTCGAATAGGCAAAAGCATCCGTGTCTGTTCCTGTTGAACGGCTGACTGCCTGGCGTTGGAATGGGATACTTTTTTCTTCCGCAACGTTGATCAATAAATCGCGCACATTATTCTGAACCGCCGGTCCGTAACAAATCACAGGCCCGTTTCCACATTTCAAATCACCCTGCTCTTTTTTGTTATACATAGGCGACTGCGTATCGTGGGTCACATCCGTACAAATCGCAAGATCCGGTTTCAATCTGCGTGAAATCATTTCTGCACCACGCAAGCCGATCTCTTCCTGAACTGCATTGACGATGTAAAGCGTAAATGGGAGCTGAATATTGTTTTCGTGCAGCATTCTTGCAACCTCTGCTATCATAAAACCACCCATGCGGTTGTCCAAAGCACGGCCAACGTAAAATTTATCATTCAGTTCATCCAGACCGTCAACAAAAGTTACAACCGTTCCCACATGGATTCCCATTTCGAGCACTTCATCTTTTTTCGCAGCACCAACGTCTATAAAAAGCTCATGCACCTTTGGCACCTGATCTTTGGCAGTATCACGTACATGAATGGCCGGCCAGCCAAAAACGCCTTTTACCACACCCTTAGCCGTATGTAAGTTAACACGCATAGAAGGCGCAATAGCCGCATCCGACCCGCCATTTCTGCGCACGTGAATATATCCGTCATCTGAGATGTAATTCACAAACCAGGAAATTTCGTCGGAATGGGCTTCGATGACAACCTTGTAATCCTGCCCGCCGCCGATCACCCCCACAGCCGTTCCGTATACATCGATAATTTGTTCTTCAATATAAGGCTTGATATAATCCAGCCATATTTGCTGTCCCGAGGCTTCGAAACCTGTTGGGGAAGCATTGTTCAGGTATTTGTATAAAAATGATTTACTTTCTTCAGTCATACTAATTTAATTGAAATTTGTTGTCACTTTGTATTTATCGGGTCACATTTTCTGTCATAAGTACTTCAAAAATGCCCAGAATTTCCGGTCCACAAGATATTCAAATTCGCGTTCATTTGCATAGGCTTCGCGCTCAAAAGAAATATTAAGATAAGCCAGGTAATGATTTTTATATTGAAAGAGACGGATCAGGTATTCCAGGAAATACCAAATGTAAAATGGCAGCAAACCCATTTCAAGCTGCTGTTTTAAATGAATAGTTTCATGATACAAAAGCACTTTTCCAGGCATCTTTGACTTTGAAAATATGAAAGGAAAAATAGCCATACCATCCACCCAGAGGAATGAAAATGTCAGCAGATATCCTCTAAATTTCATATTGGTCTTGTTTATCTTCACCCAATGTTAAACAAAAAATGTTGAATTAGTGAATGAATAAACATTCAGCAATTCAACATTCTTCTTTTTATATTATTTAATAAACAGATCTTAATCCGGTTTATCTAAAATCAGGATTCGCTGAAACGGCTGATATCCAGAACTTCAAATTCCATCATGCCGGCTGGTACTTTAATTTCGGTTGTTTCACCTACTTTTTTACCTAAAAGACCTTTTCCGATTGGTGATCCAACAGAAATTTTCCCGGTTTTTAAATCAGCTTCTTCTTCGGAAACAAGCGTATAAGTAACTTCCATGCCGTTTTTACGGTTTTTGATCTTCACTTTGGAAAGCACTGCAACCTGTGAATTATCAATCGAAGATTCATCGATCACACGGGCGTTTGACATGATTTCTTCCAGTTTGGCAATTTTCATTTCATGCATTCCCTGTGCATCTTTCGCCGCATCATATTCTGCATTTTCACTCAAATCCCCTTTGTCACGCGCCTCTGCAATTTGTGCAGCGATAGCGGTGCGGCCTTTGGTTTTCATATCATTCAACTCATTCTTCAGCTTGTTTAATCCTTCTTCGGTATAGTATGAAATTTTAGCCATGACTTAATTATGTTTAAATATCCTTAAATTTTTAATTGGTGGTTAGGGTAAAAAAAAAGAACGGTTCAAAGACCGTCCTACAAGAGTTTGTTATAACCCATAGTAGAGGACTAGAAAACCTTAGCTTTTCGACAGCAATATCTTTTTATCTTTTCCATTGTTTTTTAATATGAACGACAAAAATAGCAATATTTGTAAATGGTAACAAACCAAATTGTTAAAAGCAGATACAATCCATGCCTGATAAATTAAGAATCATTTTTATGGGGACGCCAGAATTTGCTGTCCAAAGTTTAAGAAGCCTGGTAGAGAGCAATTCTAATGTAATTGCTGTAATTACCGTGCCAGATAAACCCGCCGGGCGTGGACAAAAACAGATGTCATCCCCTGTCAAAATATATGCAGAAGAACAGGGAATCCCGGTTCTTCAACCAGAAAAACTCAAAAATCCTGAGTTTATTGCTCAATTAAAGTCATTAAATGCAGATTTGCAAGTGGTCGTTGCATTTAGAATGTTGCCGGAAATTGTATGGAGTATGCCAAAATACGGAACATTCAATTTACATGGCTCTTTATTACCGAAATATCGCGGTGCGGCACCGATTAACTGGGCTGTTATCAATGGTGAAACGGAATCTGGTGTCACCACTTTTTTTATTGAAAAGGAAATTGATACCGGAAAAATTATTTTCCAGGAAAGAGATCCGATTACACCTGACGATGATGCAGGTTCTGTTTATGAAAGATTGATGCACATTGGAGGAAAGCTGGTTGTTAAAACAGTTCAGGCGATTGAAGATGGAAATTATCCGCAGGAACCGCAGGATGAGTCAAAAGAGATAAAAATGGCTCCAAAAATTTTCAGGGAAACCTGTGAAATTGACTGGACGCAACCAGCTGAAAAAATCCATAATTTTGTAAGAGGTCTTTCGCCTTATCCGGCAGCATGGACAATTTTGAATGGTTTATCATGCAAAATTTTCAAAACCGGTATTACAGAAGATTCCAGCGAAGCAAATCCGGGAGAATTTAAAACGGACCATAAAACATTTTTGCATTTCCGGGCTGGGGATTTTTGGTTGGCAATTGAGGTTTTGCAATTGGAAGGGAAGAAAAAAATGGAAATTGGGGATTTTTTGAGAGGGGCAAAATTGTAATTGTTGTTTGATCGAATTGTTTGGTTGAGTGTGTTTATTTCGGTGCGCTGCACCTTTAACTACTTTCCTCCATTGCATCTCTCTACAAATATTGCGGTGCTCCGCACCTATTGCAAACGAAGAAGGTTATCGAAGTATTTGCATCAAACATAGGTGATAAAATCCAAGGTGCAGCGCACCGAAATATTTGTAGCAAACAAATTCATAAAAATCCGAAATTCAGGGTGCAGCGCACCGTAATATTTGTACAAAACAAATTCATAAAAATCCGAAATCCGGGGTACTGCGAACCAAAACAAAAAACCTTTTACAACCCAACAACCCGTTTTTTAAGCAATCTAATAAATCATTACTTTTTCAATAAATGCTTCTTTCCATCATCGTTGCTGTTTCCGAAAACGGCGTAATAGGATTAAACAACCAACTGATCTGGCGTCTACCGGATGATCTTAAACGGTTCAAAAAACTAACCCTTGGCCATCCTATGATCATGGGTAGAAAAACCTTCGAATCTATTGGAAAACCTCTTCCAGGCAGACAATCCATCATCATAACACGCGATCAAAATTTCACTTTTGAAGGTACTATTGTCGTACACTCATTGAATGAAGCAATTGAAGAAGCAAGAAATACCGGAACGAATGAAGCCTTTGTAATTGGTGGTGGAGATATTTACAATCAGGTACAGCCTATTACTGATAACGTGTATATAACAGAAGTACATACTGAAACTGAGGGTGATACATTTTTTAAAATAGAAAATCCTGAGTTGTGGAAAGAATCAGAACGAACACATCACAATCAGGATGAGAAGCATCAGTTTTCTTTTGACTTTGTTGATATGATCAGGAAATAAATGATCATCAGGCAATTAGCGAGAATAGAAGTATACTATTGAATGATAGAAGAAATTCGTTAATCTGTTCATACCGTTACAATTCGTTGTAAAAATACTGTAAATTTGACACTTATATCGACCTCAGTGTTATTAACAGAATGCTTAAAGAAATAGATACGTTAAAAGAAACAATAACTATAACGTTAACTACACCGAATACAGACGATCGCCCCATTTTCATAACAGGTCCTTTTTGCAAGTGGTTGCCGGATCTGACTGATTATCAGATGACAAAAGTGGCACCAGGACGTTACACCTTTCAGTTCCCCGCAGACATTGATTTTGAATTTCCTCTGGAATACAAGTATACCCGCGGCGGTTGGGACCAGGTAGAGCTGGATCGTTACGGCCAGCCATATGCCAATCGTTTTATCACGGAAGAGGAAAAAAACATCACTGATTATGTGATCAGATGGCAGACAGATCAATCGAAAAAATTGGACATGATGCCGATTGTTGAAGTGCTTTCCGAGACGTTTGAAATTCCACAATTACAAAGAGAACGGCGCGTACACGTTTTATTGCCTCACAATTATTATGAGCAGCCCGACCGTCGTTATCCAGTTTTATATATGACCGACGCTCAGAATCTTTTTGGTGAAGGTTCACCTTACGGAAACTGGGAAATTGATAAGAAACTTGCCGAACTTGCCGGAGAAGATAAAGCAAATGTGATCATTGTAGCCATTGATCACGGCGGAGACGAGCGTGTTCAGGAATTTTCACCATACGACAATCCGAATCTTGGAAAGGGTCTTGGAAATCTCTTTTTGAAATTTGTTACCGAGACATTAAAAAAACATATTGATGAAAAGTACAGAACATTACCAGATCGACTGAACACTGGTATGGGGGGTAGTTCTGTCGGTGGATTGTTGAGTTTGTATGCTGCTTTAATGTATCCGAATATTTTTGGCAGACTGATGATCTTTTCTCCATCGCTATGGATTTCCCGTAAAATATATTTTGACGCCATCCATTTTTTCGAACCTTTCGAGACGCGGATTTATCTGTACGGAGGCGGAAAAGAAGGCTCGGAAATGATCCCGAATATTCAAAAATTGCAAGAAACACTTGTTAATCAGGGATTTGGTTACAGTCGTGTTAAAATTAAAACGTCCTTAAATGAAAAAGGTACACATTCAGAAAGCTGCTGGGGAGAAGAATTCCCCAAGGCTTTGAAGTGGCTGTATTCAGGAGAGTAAGATTTTATTGTTAAAAGAAAATGTCCCTGACCGAAGCCATAATCTTCGGTCAGGGACATTTTTCTTTTCAAATCATTTACAAAATAAACTGGCTCAAATCCCTGTTTTTCACCATATGGGATAATTTTTCGCTCACCATATCTGCGGTAACCACGATTGAAGAATCAGGCCCGATCACATCCGGAATATCAAACATAAAGTCATTCAGAAGCAAACTCATCACCGTTTGCAAGCGACGGGCCCCGATATTTTCGACCTCACTATTAACTTCAAAAGCAATCCGCGCCATTTCACGCAGTGCGCCATCTTCAAATTGAAGATCCACACCTTCCGCCTCCATCATCGCTTCATATTGTTTTGTCAAAGCGTTTTTCGGTGTTTTCAGTATCTGATAAAAATCGCTTTCTGTCAAACTGTTCAATTCCACACGAATTGGAAAACGGCCCTGAAGCTCAGGAATAAGATCGGATGGCTTAGCAACATGAAAAGCTCCGGCTGCGATGAAAAGTATGTGATCCGTATTAATCACACCATGTTTGGTATTAACCGCACTTCCCTCAACGATCGGCAAAAGGTCACGTTGTACACCTTCACGGCTAACGTCCGGCCCGCTTCCACCGCCTGAGCGACTTGATGCAACTTTATCAATTTCATCAATAAAAATAATACCGAGGTTTTCTGCTTTTTGAATGGCTTCCAGTTTCACTTCGTCCATATCAATCAGTTTTCCCGCTTCTTCATCCAAAAGCAGTTTTTTGGCTTCTCCAACAGTTACCTTGCGTTTTTTACCACGGCGCGGTACCATATTGCCGATCATTTCCTGGATATTCATCATCGAAATATCGTCCATCGCTCCACCGATCATACCAACACTTGGCGACTGGTTCTGCTGGATTTCTATCTCAATTTTTCGTTCGTCCAAATCACCATTCCTGATTTTTTCACGAAAACGTTCACGTGTACGCTGGTTCAGTTCATTATCATCCTCAGGAATTGTTCCGTTTGACTCTGTATTTTCCGGGCGAGGTTTCACAGCGTTATTTCCATGGATCGGAGGAATCAGCGCGTCAAGAATTATATCTTCAACAGCCTGCTCGGCTTTGATTTTTACTTCTTCCTTTTTCTGAGTCCTGACCATTCCAACAGCCTGCTCAACCAGGTCACGAACCATGCTTTCAACATCACGGCCAACGTAACCAACTTCGGTAAACTTGGAAGCCTCCACTTTTACAAAAGGTGCGTCAGCTATTTTTGCCAGACGACGCGCGATTTCGGTTTTACCGACACCCGTCGCTCCTATCATCAGGATATTATTTGGTATAATCTCTTTTTGAATATCTTCAGGACTATTCATTCGCCTCCATCTGTTTCGCAGCGCAATGGCAACATTACGTTTTGCGTCATTTTGTCCGATTATATACTGATCCAGTTCAAAGACAATTTGTCGTGGCGTAAGGCGGTTCAAGTGTTCAGTCATAGTGGGATTTATAAAATACTTTTACTAGATAAGCTTAAATGTCTGCTTTAACGAAGAGAAAACCGATTTCTTGTAAAAAAAGGCGGGGATACTGCAAGGCCTAAACGTTTTCGAGCGAGCCTGTAAAATTCTCTTTGCAAATATATTCCTTCGTTGATATCAGTTTAAAAAAATGATACCACAGTTAAATAATTCCTGACGTTCTTTCCACGTAAATCTTTTTAGTAAATTGCCTTCCGAAAACGGCAACCCTGATAAAATCAATCCAGCTATTTCAATCTATAAGGAAAACTAAAAGGATTTAGCGCGTGATCACTATCTTTGTTTTACTGCTACCATAAACTCAAAAGGATTTCCCTTGACATGAAGAAAATTATCTCCTGTTTCGCTTTTTTTACCCTTTTAACACATTCCATTGTTTTTGCCCAGACAGCACCGACTAATACCAATCTGGTCGATCTGGTAAATCCGCTGATGGGGACCCAGTCAAAATTCAGTTTGTCTTCCGGTAATACCTATCCTGCCATTGCCATGCCCTGGGGGATGAATTTCTGGATGCCGCAAACCAGCAAAATGGGTGATGGGTGGAGTTATATGTACGATGCTGAAAAAATCCGCGGCTTCAAACAAACGCATCAGCCAAGTCCATGGATCAATGATTATGGCCAGTTTTCGATCATGCCGGTTACCGGTGCTTTGAAGATTGATGAAAACGAACGTGCAAGCTGGTTTTCCCATAAGGCAGAAGTGGCCAAACCAAATTATTACAAAGTATATCTGGCTGATTATGATGTAACTACGGAGATCGCACCGACCGAACGTGCTGCGCAATTCCGCTTTACCTTCCCAAAATCAGACAGTTCTTATGTTTTGCTGGATGCTTTTGACAGAGGTTCTTATGTCAAAGTGATTCCTTCTGAGCGTAAGATTATTGGTTATACCACCAAAAACAGCGGTGGTGTTCCTGCGAATTTCAAAAATTATTTTGTCTTGATTTTTGATAAAGATTTCAAATTTTCATCTGCATGGAGCAAATTTAAGATCACAAAAGATACACTTGAAATCAAAGCAAATCACGTCGGTGCCGTTGTTCGTTTTCAAACAAAAACGGGTGAAAAAATAGGTTTAAAAGTTGCCTCTTCTTTCATCAGTTACGAACAGGCTGAAAGAAATTTAACAACAGAACTTGGCAAAGATACTTTTGACCAGACACAGGAAAAAGGACGTAATATATGGAACACTGAGCTTTCCCGTATTAAAGTAGAAGGTGATAACATTGATCAGATCCGTACTTTTTACTCCTGTTTATACCGGGTTTTGCTTTTCCCAAGAAAGTTTTACGAATTTGACAAAGCAGGAAAAGTAGTGCATTACAGTCCTTATAATGGCGAAGTTCGTCCGGGATATATGTTTACCGATAACGGATTCTGGGATACTTTCCGGGCTGTTTTTCCATTCTTCACGCTGATGTATCCGACCATGAATGCGCATATCATGGAAGGTTTGGCCAATGCTTATGACGAAAGTGGATTTTTGCCGGAATGGGCAAGTCCTGGTCACCGTGATTGTATGATCGGGTCCAATTCTGCTTCGCTTATTGCAGATTCTTACATGAAGGGAATCCGTGGTTATGATATTGAAAAATTATACACCGCCATCATTAAAAATACAGAAAATGCCGGTCCGGTAAGTTCGGTTGGGCGTTTTGGACATGAATATTATAACGAACTCGGTTATGTTCCTTATGATGTGAAAATCAATGAAAATGCAGCCCGTACATTGGAATACTCTTACGCCGATTTTTGTATTTCTCAGTTGGCAAAAGAATTGAAAAAACCACAGAAAGACATTGACCTGTATTTGAAAAGAAGTCAGAATTATAGAAATATTTTCGATCCTTCGACAAAATGGATGCGTGGAAAAAATCAGGATGGTAAATTCCAGACGCCTTTTAATCCGTTCAAATGGGGTGATGCATTTACGGAAGGAAACAGCATTCATTATACCTGGTCGGTATTCCAGGATGTGAAAGGTTTGGTTGGTTTGATGGGCGGACGAGAAGCATTTGTTCAAAAACTGGACTCAGTATTTACAATGCCTCCGATTTTTGACGACAGCTATTACGGTTTCCCTATTCATGAAATCCGTGAAATGCAGATTATGAATATGGGTAATTATGCACATGGAAATCAGCCGATCCAGCATATGATTTATTTGTACAACTATGCGGGTGCACCTTCAAAAACACAGTTCTGGCTGCGTCAGGTAATGAAAAAACTGTATCAGGCCACGCCTGACGGATATTGTGGAGATGAAGATAACGGACAAACTTCTGCCTGGTATGTATTCTCTTCATTAGGATTTTATCCTGTAACACCAGGTACAACCCAGTATGTGATTGGTTCGCCGCTTTTCAAAAAAGCTACTATTACCCTTGAAGATGGCAAAAAATTCACTATTGATTCTCCAAAAACAAGTGATGCCAATATGTATGTGGATGGTGCAACGATGAATGGAAAGCCTTACGCCAATACATATCTTGAACATAAGGATATCCAAAACGGAGGAACGCTTCAATTCAATATGGCCAGCGCGCCTTCAAAGGCCTGGGGTATCAAACCAGAAACCGCGCCTTTCTCGCTTACTAAGTAGTTTTTAGGTTACACAGAGAAGGAAGAGATAAAAAGAGGGGCACAGAGATTTTTTAATTAAATCTGTGTGCTCCTCTTTTTTACTGTAATTCTATTTATATACAAAGAAGCGCAGACAATGAGCATTATAATTTTATTTAAAAAAACTCTGTGTAACCTCCTTTTATCTCCGTGATACTCTGTGTAAACTAAAAAACCCGTGTAACCCATAACGGTGGAATAGTTGTTTTATAAGACAACCAAACAAATCTACATTCTTATGAAATATAGAAAACTTGGACATTCAGATCTTGAAATTTCGGTAGTAACATTTGGTGCATGGGCAGCCGGCGGATGGATGTGGGGCGGAACAGAACGCAGTGAAGCGATAAAAGCAATTCAGGCCGCTCATGACAATGGCGTGACCTCCATTGATACTGCACCCATTTACGGACAAGGACTTAGCGAAGAAATAGTTGGAGAAGCAATTAAAGACATTCCCAGAGATAAAGTTCAAATCCTGACAAAGTACGGAATGCGTTGGGATCTTGCGAAAGGAGACCTGGCGATGCATAGCAAGAACAATGATGGGAAAGAGATCGACATTTATAAATATGCCGGCAAGGAAAGTGTTATTAAAGAATGTGAAGACAGTTTAAAACGTCTTGGCACGGATTACATCGATCTATACCAAATTCACTGGAACGACAAAACCACCCCGATTCAGGAAACTATGGAAGCAGTTTCTATGCTGATCGAACAAGGGAAAGTACGTTATGCCGGTGTTTGTAATTATGACGCGGAATTGATGAAGGAAGCGGCAAAATACATCAACCTCGTATCCAATCAGGTGCCATATAGTATGGTAAAACGCGATATCGAAGAAGAAACAGTGCCTTATTGTATTGAACAAAATAAATCTATTCTGGCATACAGTCCGCTCGAACGCGGTTTATTGACAGGAAAAATGAAACCCGGCTACAAATTCGGAGCAGATGATCACCGGTCAGAAATCTATTTTTATAAGGATGAAAACCTGAAACGTGTAAATGAATTTCTGGATAAGATCAAACCATTGGCTGATGAAAAACAGGCAACACTGGGTCAGCTCGTGATTCGCTGGACGGTTGAACAGCCGGGAATCACCATTGCTTTGGTAGGAGCCCGGGATGCTAAACATTCGGTTCAGAATGCAGAAGCAATGGACATAGACCTTACCAAAGAAGAAATAGAATTTATTACAGCGAATCTTAATGAGTTGGAATTGGTGAAGTAAGTAAACTAAACACGAAGTTCTTATCCTAGAACATTAATTATCTCTGACATTACTATGATTCACCTGAAACATCTTTCCTGAAAATTCAGAAAAAGTTGTACGCAGTAGCCCAAGACTTAAAATAATTAAAATCAAGAAGGCTTTATCGAATATTTGGTAAGGCCTTTTTGCTGATATCTATGTAATTGTTCAGATGAAACCATTAATTGTATTTCTTTCCTTTATTATTTTCTGCTCAGCAGTTTTACCAAAACAGGATGATGAACTTGAAAAAAGCATCGCGAGAGGAAAAGGTATTTACGCTGAAAATTGTATGAGCTGCCATATGGGCGATGGTGAAGGTGTGCCTCAAACATTTCCTCCATTGGCCAAAGCGGATTATCTTTCACAAACTCCTGAAAAAGCAATGCATGCCATAAAGTATGGTTTGCAGGGTAAAATCCTGGTTAACAACCTGGAATTTGATAATCAAATGCCATCCCCCGGACTGGATAATGCTGAGATCGCTGACGTGATGAATTACATTCTGAATTCCTGGGGCAATTCTTCTGGTAAGAAAATGGTGACTGACAAAATGGTAGAGGCAATCAAAAAATAGTTTTTAATATTCAGGATTTTGATCCCGGTCATTTCGCCCGGGATTTTTCATTCATTTGAATTTGATAGTCATATAAAAACCACCTTCGGGTATACGCCTGCAAAATGGTCTTGTGTTGAAATATTGATCAATTATCCTCTATTCCTGCATTAGTCAATACCCCAATTGCTGCCTTACCGAATTTGTCATAAACTTCGTCATACGTTTTATGAACATTTTTATCAACCTTAAATATCGTGCTGACAGGTGTAAAATAATGCAGATCCGACAACTTATCGACAACACCCAAAGCTTTCAATCCCATCATAGCCGCTCCTACCGTACCTGTATCCACGGTATCATTTAAAGCCACTTTAATCCCGAAAACGTCCGCAAGCATCTGCACCCACAACGGACTGTGCGCAAAGCCTCCGTTGGCATAAATTGTTTTCACTTTTTGTGTTTCAAGCAAAATCTTCCCGATACTGTACAGATTCAACAAAATACCTTCCATCACCGATCTGGCAAAATGTGGTTTGGTATGCTGAATATCCAGCCCAAGGAATCCACCTCGCACAGCTGAACTCCATATCGGCGCCCGTTCGCCCAAAAGATAAGGATAGAATAAAAGCCCGTCCGAACCAGCACTGATTTTTGCAGCTTCATCAAAAACCTGGTTAAAATCACTGTCTGCAAAAAAGGTCTCTTTTAACCATTGAAACACAACCGCACCATTATTAGATGGCCCGCCAACGACATAGGTATCCTCATCCAGTATGTAACAAAATGTCCTCATATTAGCGTCAAGATAAGGCACGTCCGAGCAGATTCTGGCTGCGCCGCTTGTACCAATCGTGATCGCCATTGTTCCCGGAAGGATGGCTCCGCTTCCCAGATTTGCCAGACAACCATCACTTGCGCCCATGATCAGAGGAATTCCTGCTGAAAGTTTGAACCCATTATTAGCTGGCAGTTTTTCAATATGGTAAGGGGAGACGGCTTCGGATAGATGACTTTCATCCAACCCGATTTGTTTGAGCGTCCAGTCGTCCCATTTTTTTTCTTTTATGTTGAATAAACCCGTTGCCGAAGCGATGGAATAATCAATAACAAATTTGCCTGTGAGACGGTAAACGATATACTCCTTAATGCCGATAAATCTTTTTGCGGCTTTGAAAATTTTCTTTTCATTTTCTTTCAGCCACATCAGCTTACAAAGCGGTGTCATTGCGTGAATCGGTGTGCCATTGTTACGGTACATCTTCTTTCCCTCCTTCGACACCCGCAGCTTTTCAGCAATTTCAGCACTTCTGTTGTCAGCCCATATGATTAGATTTGTCAATTGCAATCCATCCTCATCCAATGCCATAATACTGTGCATGGCCGTACTGAAACACACACCCAAGGTTTCTCCCTGAGTTTTACATGTTTCACTGACAACCCGGATGGAATGACAAACGGCTTTGTAAATATCATCCGGATTTTGTTCGCTCCACTCGGGCTGAGGATGAAGCATTTCATAACCCTCACTATGTGAAGCTAGAATCGCGGCTGTTTTTGTGTCAAAAGCAGTGGTTTTTACATTTGTTGTACCAATATCAACACCAATTATAAATGACATTCTAATGAAGCGTAAATTGAATTTTATAACCTGACAAATGTATTATATTCTCTCACTTAGTTCTTTGAATTACCTACGAATAATTTAAAATCTGTAAAAATCGACGTAATCTGCATTTTCAGGTATCAGCATTCACTAATTTTTATTATTTTCGCAGTAGTAAATCAATACTATTAAAATTTTTATTGAACCATGGCTGACGACGTACACGTACATAGCAAACCAGAAGGAGCTTCACTTGGTGCTTCTATCGCAATATTTTTATTGTTAGTAATCATTCTCGCAGTATTTGGAGATCTTTTTACATTTATCTTCGGACTTATCGGTCTTGTAATAACATTTGCTGCATTTTATACTGATCACTCAGCAGACGGTCACTGACATTTTTTAATTCCTGAGGGAATCCAAAAAGATAATATATTTAACGAACGGCCAATTCAGGAAGAGCATTCAAAACCTTCCAGTCGAGTTGGCCGTTTTTTATTGTCCATTCCTCTTCAAAAACGCAGGTATCTTCCAGGTCAATATATTCTGCAACGGCCTTGTCCTTGTCAAGACGTAATTTTACAAATCCGTTATATCCCAGTTTATACCGGCCTAATTCTAGCCTTACGCGACGGTCGTACAAATATATTTTTTGAAGATCAGTTTCATTATCCGGCATTTTTATTTCAACCGGCAGACCTCCGTGACCAAGACAACGGCCAAATGCGACCGGGCCTTTTCCATTGACGTCTTTATTGTAAACCACCAGACGGTGATCATGTCCCCAAAACCAGACAACCGGCCTTTCAAAATCGCCCATTAATTCCCGAAGCTGGGTGCCCGGCCTGGTATACTCTTCTCTGAATGCAGAAATGTACGGATGATGGCTCAAAATGATCAGTCCTCTTTTATCATCCGGATCACCTATTTTAACAATATCCCGAAGCCATTCAACCTGTTCCTTTTTCAAATGACAGTCAGGCGGAGAAACAATTTCGAGCAACGGCCGACTTACGGATGTATAACCGGTATCAATCCCGATTATGCGCCAGTGATCATTTTCCAGACAAAAAAATCCTGCTTGCTGTGTTTTCTTAACCTCGCCTTCCTTCACATACATGGCAGGCAGCAAATGCTGAAAAAAGGCATTTCCATTCGAATACATTTCGTGATTTCCGGATAAAGCCAGACTTCCGGAAGCCCCATAATACCAGGAAGCATAAGGAGCCGTAAAATTTTCTTCCACTTCCTTGGGCGTCCCAACAAAATAAATGTCACCCATATGAATCGTGTAATCCGGCGAATAACGTGAAACCAGATGCGCTACTTTATCCGATTCTGCCGTGTCACTCGCCCAGTCGGAAAGTAAAACGATACTGATTTCTTCGCGGCTGGGAACCGATGATTGTAATTGATAAACGCCTGTATCCCCGTTTCTTGGATAAGCCTGATACGGATGTCTCGGACCAAAACGGCTTTTCAAATAATGCCAGGCGAAACCGAACAAATTGGTTTTGAAAAATTCGGAAATAACATTGGTGACCGTAGACGTTTCCTTTACATGTTTTTCATAAAGTTCCTGCTGGGTTTTCGCATGATTTTCAGCTTCACTATGTCCTAAGGCAAGAAATTTTTTGGTCCTTTCTTCTGATTTTTCCTTCATGCAATAATTAAAAATTTAGCAGCTTTCTAGATTTGAAATTGGCAGTCTTCTATCGAAAACCACCCTGAGGTTTTAAGTTAGCTAAAAATTTCAGGCCAATATATGAATCGTTGGAATATCATACCAATCGTTCTTTTATTCTGATAAACTTCAACGTATATTCCACAAGTATTTACAACTAACAAAGCCCGGTTATGATGAAAAAATTATTACTTTCTGCCCTGTTGCTTTTTACAGCACAGACCTTGTTTGCCCAAACCGCAACAACCAAAATGATCGCGGAATTTGAAAGAGCCAAAACGTATACAAAACAGTATCTGGATGCAATGCCGGAAGATGGATATGCATTCAAACCTACGCCGGATATGCGTTCGTTTGCACAGCAGATGGATCACATTGCAGACGTTAATTACGCGTTTGTCTCAGCCGCGACCGGAAAAGCAAGTCCGTTTAAAGAATCTCTGGAAAAAGCAGCGGATCAATCTAAAACGGCTGTAACAAAAACAACCCTGGATAGTTACGACTTCATTATCAATGCTTTGAAAGAATTGAAAGATGCTGATCTTGAAAAAGACGTAAAGGTTTTTGGAAAAGATCTTAAAGTCAAAACTGCATTTGAAAAAGACTTTGAACATCAGACACATCACCGCGGACAAACGACCGTATATATCCGTTTGAAAGGTGTGAAACCTCCGCAGGAAATGTTATTTTAATTGATTAAAATTTAAAATACAACTCCGTCATATCTTTCATGGCGGAGTTGTATTATTTTTGGGCTTTCAGAATAAAAAACATTTTTTGTGAAAGATCAGCCAAATTCGAATTTCAAGCCTTCATACCGGGTTCCGGAAATTTTTTCTCCTTTTAAAAATCTTGTTACCGGTGAAAGTACGCGTCATGGCGGCGTTAGTCCGGCTCCATATAATTCTCTGAATCTTGGCGGGTCCACAAAGGATTCACAAGAACATGTTTTAGAAAACAATAAGCGTTTTTTTGAATCCCTGAACATTGATTTTGACAAAGTAGCCAAATCGCATCAGGTTCATGGTGCTGATATTCTGACTGTTACTGTGGCCGGACGTTTTGAAGGTTATGATGCTTTGATTACCAACATTCCGAATATTCAGTTAGCGGTTACCATCGCTGATTGCACCCCGATTTTGATTTTCGATCCGGTAAAAAAGGCAGTGGCGGCGATTCATGCCGGCTGGCGTGGAACGGCTCAGGAAATTGTGTTGAAAACGGGTTTGGCTATGCAAAAAGAATATGGAACAGATCCCGGAGATTGCCTGGCGTACGTTGGCACTTGTATTGATGAATGTTCTTTCGAAGTTGGTGCAGATGTTGCGGATAATTTCAATTCAACATTCAAACGTTGGGACGATCAGAAAAATAAGTTTTTTGTTGATTTGAAATCTGCTAATAAAGAACAATTGTTACGTTTCGGAATAAAACCTGAAAATGTGGAAATTTCACCATATTCAACGGTTTTAAATAATGCTGATTATTTTTCCTATCGTTTCGAAAATGGTTTAACCGGGAGGATGCTGGCAACAATCGGATTAGTCGAATAATTTTATCCTCTAATTTTGAACAACAATCACTTTTCTTTTATACTGCGTTTTTTCACCGTTTGAATCAAAAATATCAATCAGGATCAGATAGTATCCTGTTTTTACGATATTTCCATTTTCATTTCTTCCATCCCACAAGATTTCTCCGAGAGTTCCGATGAGCTGGTTTCTAAGAAGATTCCTGATCAGTCTGCCGCTGGTATCGAAGATTTTGATCGTTGCTATCTTGTTGGAGTGGGACAGTTTATATTTTATTCTGGCATAGCCACCAGTTGTCTGATCCGGAGCAAAAGCTTCCGGATCTATTTCAAACAGATCATTTTCGATACCTGTTTTAATTTGAGAATTGGCATATCCCGGCGTTGCATTTCCCGCGACAGCCGAAGCCGAATGCCAGTTTGAAATAATGGCAGAAGAAAGATCCGTATCTGATTTCTCAAGAGAAACACCTTTCTTGTCTGAAATTAAAGGATCGTGCATAGCCTCATTATAATCAAAACGATCATAAATTTCCACGTCCTGATTCTTCAAAATAACCCCACCGTCTGTATTTGAATAAGCCGGCAGCGAAGTTAGACGAAGAAAATTATTGGTTGTGCTTGCCGGATAAAGCTTCTTAATCATTTCCGGATTGGTAGTCAACGCCAGATATCCGAAGGGTGGCAAAATATAATTTTCAGTTGTGATAATTCTAACAACATCGGTCTGACTATCTTTAACATTTCCCAGAGACCAATTTTTAAGATCTATATATTTTTTTGAACGATTATAAATTTCTACAAAATCAACTCCTCCCAACGGCGGATTGAACAAAATTTCATTTAGAACTACATCTCCCGAATCAGCTATCGCCGGCAATCCAATTGTAAAATCTGACTGGCGTAAAATATTTCCTGCGCAGTCTGATAGATTCCTAACGGATAAATGATAGGTTTCATTTGTCAAAAGAGGGATGTCCAGAGTAACCAGTAAATTAAGAAATTGGGGCGATTCCAATTTTCTTTTGACAATCTTCCGCCCCGGTATTTCTATAAGAGTACCTGAAACGGAGGCCAGACTATCCAGTTTTTCGCTGGCGATAATACGTAGTTCCGTGGATGACGCTATGTCAATACGTTGAATGACAGGAGGCTCAGAATCCGGGTTGTCACTTTTTACACTATTGATTTTGTCTGGCGTTCCTCCCCGGATATCTTCCGAAACTTTCCAGTTATTTTGTGCTCCGCAGGGATTATCCGTATAAATCATCTCAATGGAATATCCACCTGCGTTTTTATCAGACGGCCACCAACTATTTTCATAACTGACTGAAAATACAAGACTGTTTCCAGGCTGATATATGGAGATTGTTCCGTCCTCATTTGGCAATGAAAAAGTGGAGAGTGGGATTATTTTCCCAAATCCAATCAAATGATCAGCATTTGCTTTATTACAAACCAAAACATATTCACCGGGAAAAATGACTGAATCCGGAAATGTTGCAGATCTTGTACCAATTGTTAACTTCCAGTTTTTGAGTGCTATTGCCTTTTCGCTTCTATTATATAATTCAACATATTCAACTGAGGGAAGGCCAACCGGAGGATTTGGATTTGCCATGATTTCAGAAATAACGACGCTGTTATAAGTCTGAGCAAAAGAGTTGAAATCAAGAACAAAAACCAGATAGATAACGATTACTGTATTTTTCCAGTTTATAAAAGCCATTATATCGTATAGTTATTCCACATATAATCTATACGGAATAAAATTGTAATGGTAACTTCAACTTGGATAACTTCAGATCAGGAAGACTTAAAACAAAAAAATTCAACCCGTTACTGAGTTGAATTCGATCAATTATATCTTAAAGCGACGTTTATTTATTTGCTTTCTTCTGTTTTCGCTGGTTCTGTTGCAGCAGGTTTAACAGGAGCTGCGGCTGGTTTTGGTGTTGTAGCAACCTTTGGAGCAGGAGTCTTAGCCGGAGGAACAGCAGCTGGTTTAGACGAGGCCGATGCTACCAAAGTAGCTACCTTTTCTGCATGTTTCTTTTTATCCTTTTTAGATTCTTTTTCTTTTTTTGGTGCTTTTGCTTTTTTTTCCGCATTCTTCGCTTCTTTCTCTTTTCTCTTAGCTTCATCTTTCATGAACTTCGAGACTTTTTTCGCCAATTTAGCAGATGCTTTTTCGATTGACTTTTTTATTTTTTTTGAATCAGCAGTTACCGTATCAAGTTTCGTAACAAGTGTTTCTGCGATTTCGGTAGTAAGTTTTTTTGTTGCGGATTTCATATTTTATGAATTATTTATAATAATAAGACCTGGAGTCTGACCGGCTAATATTCTTGCTTCCAGCCGCTTGTTAAGTAAATCACACTCTTGTCTTTGAACCTGCAAATACCGTTTAATAAATCCAGAAGAACAAATAAAACGTGTTATATTTATGTTAAATTTTTCTTGACAAATTCCCATAATACGATTCCTGCGGATACAGACACATTAAAGGAATGTTTAGTGCCAAATTGTGGTATTTCAACGCATCCGTCGCATACATCAATTACATTGTCTGCTACGCCTTCCACCTCATTTCCGAAAACAAATGCACAGGGAATATCCATTTTTGGTTCAAAATTCTGAAGTAAAAAACTTCCTTCCGCCTGTTCAACAGCGAAGACCTGGTATCCTTCTTCCTTCAGTGTTAAAACAGCCTGTAAAGTATTTTCCGCCTTCTCCCAGATAACTGCATTTTCAGCACCAAGTGCACTTTTCGTAATTTCTCTGTGCGGCGGGTTTGGAGTATAACCGCACAAAATCATTTTCCTTGCCCGGAACGCATCAGCTGTTCTAAAAAAAGATCCTACATTATTCAGGCTGCGAATATTGTCGAGCACAATAACAAAAGGAAATTTGTCCGATTCCTTAAATTCCTCAACCGACAAACGGTTCATTTCTTCAATGAGCAGTTTACGCATTGTAATAGATTTTTTAAAACAATTTCAATAATTAATTATCGAACAAACTTACCATGAAATACCTCAAAATGGTTAAAATGTTATTTTTCAGCATGATAAAAAATGCTTGAAAAGCAATTAGCAGCTGTTTATCAATAAGTTAAAAATTAAATAGCCCTGAATACAATATTATACTACCACCAGATAAAAATATTACTACATTTATTAAAAAAAATAATAACGATCGGTGTTTATAATCCAATCGTTACTTGCAGTACAATCTGACGTCTACTAGATAATTAATCGGATTGTTATTAAATCTTACTCTCAGAATAGTGAAGAAATACCATGTACTACTCGTAGTTTTCTTAATCTTCGCATATGACAATAACACTTTTGCACAACCGCAAACAAACGAACAGGACGCCTATACAGTAAAATATTACACGGAGGATAATGGCCTTCCTCAAAATAGTATAAAAAACATTTCCGCTGATTCAGAAGGTTTTATATGGCTTACAACTGAAATAGGTTTGGTCAGGTTCGATGGGAAAAACTTTTTCACATTTGATAAATCCAATCTTCCGATTACTTACAACCGGTTTTCAATGTTGCAGCCCAGCCTCGAAAGCGGTGGAAAAAATAACAAATCCAGGAAAGTATATGCTGTCGCGGAAGGCTATCAGTTTGTTCGCATTGAAAACGGAAAGGCGACTATGGATTCTCTCTACACTACTAGAATTCGTTCTATTCCACATTTGAAAAAGTCAGGAGAGAATGTTCTTCTATCCAATGGTTCCCCAAATTATTTAAGAGATTGGCTCAATCCTGATTACTATATTATTGCGCTCCCCGAAGGAGAAGGGAATTTCTTTATTTGTGAGCATCAAAAAATCGAATATTATTCTAATTGGAAAAAAATTTACGATTATTCAATCAAAACGCCTTTACCCTGGAATTTCTTCACCATACAAAAGAATCTTTACAGCTATTCGCAAGGAAAATTTACGCGTGTAGACAAAACGGGTTTAACAAATCTAACGGTTACCGGCGATATAAAAGCAGACAAAAATTATATTCCTGGCACACAGAATGGAAAGATTTACTGGAATAATATTTCCGACCAGGCTTTTATCTATCTCGAAAAAAACCTTTATTCATTAAAAGAAGAACCAGGAGGAATTTTACGTACGACATTGCTGATCAGCAACTTTGATTTTGTTAAAAATAATATTACTTCCATTCATTACGACAATATCCATCAGCGGTTTTTCCTTGGCAGCGTTACGAAAGGTCTGTTTGTCTTAAAAAATAAGTCATTTTTTATGCTCAGAACCAAAGGAAATGATTTGGAAAATGTGTTCTACGGGCAGGCTATATTTGACTCAAATTCCGTCGTCACACCCAAGGGATATATTCTTGGAAAATCATCGAAAGACGGCAAGGCTATACTAAAAGACTATCCCTTGATTTATTCCGAAAAGTCAGCCGACGGATACGGCATCCTTACTGATAAAAAAGGGAATATCTGGCGAAAAAGTGGCGATTTCGTTAGTTGTTATAATATTAAAAATAATAAAATACTTGGGAGATGGAATCTAAAAACGGAGGTCAATCATCTTTATGAAGGCAATGACGGAACAATCTGGATAGGGACAAGAAGCTCTGGTTTGTTCCGTGTCAACTTATCGGACCCAGAACCTTCGCCCGTACAATTCGTTAAAGGACCATTAGACAGAATATCCTTTATTCTCCAAAAAACACCGCAGACGCTGGTGATTGGTACCGCTCACGGACTTTTCTTTCTTAATCTTTCCTCAAAAAAAATTGAATTTATAAAAGGCACTGAAGATTTATATATCCGTAGTCTTTTTATAGATCCGGTTGCCGGCTCCACAGTAAATCCGGGTGAAAAAGAAATCTGGATCACAACTTATGAAGATGGTTTCTTTCTCCTCACGAAAGACAAGCTCATTAAATTTCCGCTGGATAAACATAAATATCTGGCCAGCTCACATTGTATTTTTCTGGATAAGCTCGGTTACTTCTGGCTCACAACCAACAAAGGTCTTTTTCAGATAGCTAAAAAAGATTTACTTGAATACGCTGAAAATCATTTAGCCCTGGAAAGTAAAAATATATTTTCCCTGCACTTTACCAAAGAGCAGGGATTCAATACCAATGAATTTAACGGAGGTTGCCAGCCATGTGCCCTGAGACTTCCTAATGGCTATGTCTCACTACCCTCGCTGGACGGGCTCGTATGGTTTAAACCTGAATATATAAACGCAGAACTGCCTGACAAAAACATCATTTTCGATCAGTATGAGGTTCGGGGAAAGCGGACGGCCATATCAGGAGATTCGATTATTTTGCCAACAAACCCTCAGAATATTAAAATTAATCTTGCCACGGCTTATTTTGGAAACCCGGCTGATCTGAATATTTCCTATGCGCTTATTGAAATGTCATCATCCCAAACCCGGCCCGAGGATTGGCTTGATATTGACGGGACCAATACAACCATCCTGATCGGAAGTTTAAATGCGGGAAATTATACATTGCTTATTCGCAAAAACAACGGCTTTGGACGGGATAATTATATGTATAAAAAATTATCCATTGTGGTATTACCAGCCTGGTATGAAACCCTGTGGTTCAGAATCGCCGCTGTACTTCTTTTTATGCTTGCGGTTTACCTTTTTATCCGTTTGAGATTGCGGATTATTAAAAAAGAAAATCGTTTGCTTGAAATTAGAATAGCCAGACGCACCCGTAAACTTAAACACACATTCAGCGCTCTGGAGAAATCGGAGCGGGAACTGCAACGTCAGATGCACATCCAGACGAGGCTGATCGCTTCTATGTCGCATGACATCAAAACGCCTCTGAAATTTGTTTCAAAGGCTGCCGGCAGAATTGAAAGCATGCTTGGAAATGAAAAGATAGATGCCGTAGTCATGCTGGGAAAAACGATTGAACAGTCTACTGATCAAATGTACAGCCATCTGGAAAATCTCATCACCTATGTCAAAACACAGGTTTATGGCAGTAAAATAGAACTTGAAGAGATTAATTTATTTAACTTACTTTCTGACAAATCTCAAATTTTCGAACATGTGATCCGGGAGCGCTCAAACTTGTTCACTAACGAGGTGGATGCCACGGTTAATGTTGTTACCAATGCCCAGTTACTTGGAATAATTGTGCATAATCTGATAGATAATGCGAATAAATTCTCCTCCAATGCCGCCATTAAGATACAGACAGCCACCTTCGGCACAGAAACGCGCCTAATCATTTCCGATTCTGGTCCCGGGATGCCCGATGAAGTGCTTCATTGGCTCAACACCCCCTCCAAAACGGATTCATTTGAAAAGATCAAGTCTTTTTCAATTCATTACAATGGACTTGGATTGACCATCGTAAAGGAATTGGCGATGCTGCTGAAAGTTGATCTGTGGGTTGAGAAAAATAATGGGACACAGGTCCATCTTATTTTCCCCCAATCCCATATACGATAAGCTAATTCAGATCAAAATCCTTGGTTTTATACAATTCCAGTTTCTTGAACATTTCAATAATATTAGCGACTTCCAGTTTTTCAAAAATGCGCGCTTTGTAAGTGCTGATTGTTGTTTCTTTAAGATTCAACAGAGTAGCAATTTCCTTGGTCCATTTGCCCTGAGCCAACAAATGCATCACTTCCAACTCACGTTTCGACAGATCTTCAAGTGGATTAGAGCTTACGTACTTACTATCCAGAATATTTTTCACCATTTGCTGCTGAACCTTACTACTGATATACTTCCCATTGTTCAGCACGGCCATAATCGCTATTCTATACTCATCCTCGGAAGCACCTTTGGAAAGAAAACCGTTTGCGCCCGCATGTATATAATGCAAGGCATATATCTCTTCTTCTGAACCGGAAAAAACCAGAATTTTCACACTCGGCTGAATGGCTCTGATCTTGTTGATCATTCTGCTGTTTTCTCCGCCCGGAATATTGATATCCAGTACAATCAGGTCAAATACATTTTTATGAAGAAGTGCCAGTGCAGAAGTAAAATTAGATGCCTGATGAACATCCACTGGCTGAAATAAATCGGTGATAAGAAAATCAATACCCATTCTCACGATGGCATGATCCTCAACAATTAAAATTCTTTTCATTATACGTTAGAGTATATCATAAGTGAAATAAATTTCATTTATGATTTATGAGGGTTATAACTAAACAAAAGAAGCAGATACCTGATAAACACCGGGGTACCTGCTTCTTAGTAATATCAAATTACAAGTATCAACTGTCTATCAGCTTAATTTTAGTAATCAATTCAACTATATTTTTAACGCCCATCTTTTCAAAAATACGTGCTTTATACGTACTAACGGTTGAAAGCTGAAGGTTTAATTTTTCTGCAATTTTTGCTGTACCAAATCCTTCTTTAAGCAGATTCATTACATCCTTTTCTCTTGGAGAAAGACTTACAATTGGATCCGGAAGAAATTCTTTCGGATTGATAAGTCTGTTAATGTTGATCTGCTGCATGTCAGCGCTCATATATTTTTTGTTATCGAGCACGCTTAAAACAGCAGTTTTAAATTCATCTTCTGCTGCATCTTTGGACAGATATCCGTCTGCGCCAGCTTGCAGATATAATAAACCGTATAATTGCTCATCATAGCTCGAAAACATAAGTATCCGAATATCAGGACGTTTTATCCTGATCGTTTCAATCATTTTGGTATTATTTCCTCCGGGAATATTAATATCCAGAATAAGAAGATCAAATGTCTGGTTGCCCAATTCCAGCAAGACCTTCTGAAAGGTATCAACACCCGTAATCTGAGATTCAGGAATAAGAGACTTCAAGAGGTGTTTGGTTCCTATGCGGACCACAGCGTGATCCTCGGCAATAAGTATGTGCTTCATGAAAATTTTATATACTAATGACAGTAGAAATAGTATTACCCCAAAGTTAGAATTAATTATTTATCTATTTACTAAGTTATAAGATAAATTCTAATCGCTTGGTACACAGATACAATAACTTTTAAAATAAAGATAAATGAATTGACTTATTTTAACCTAAAAGCTTATTTCAAACTTGTTTCAGTTAGAAATTTCAATTTACGAGTTAAAATAAAATTTTTAGATAGAAAAAATTTTATCTGAGACTTTGTAAAAAACAAATTTGGAATAAATATTTTCCTGGCTTCTCAGACAAATTTAGCCGTCGCTTTTACTAACCAGAATTTTATGGCTATAATTTACAAAGATAATTTGACAAAAAAAGCAAGAAATATCTACAAATAAACAAGAAATGAGACTACAATAAAAGAACTATATACCTACATACGCTCATGTTACAACTAATTTGTTAATACACAACTCATTATAATTTATTAAATTTTTTATCAATCTGATATTTAAAATGATTAAAAGACAATAAAAAAAACTTCTGTGAAAATCGGACCAAATATCTTTACCACAATTACTTATAGGAAAATTTAAAATAAAAATTGGTAATTTTCATTTGGTAATCAGTTAGACTGATAAAAATCCTATTAGTAACTATTTACATGAGGATTTATCAGAACAAATATCACACACACAATTATAAAGATTTGAAGAATCCTGATTTTATATGGTCGGAAAATAGTCTGGTAGCCAGATTGTATATTCAATATTCGGTATTAGAAATGCCCTTATCCTTTGAGCCTTTTTTGTATCAAACGAAAGACTATCTGAACGTCACAAGCAGCTATGAAAAATTTTCATTCTATCTGTTTCGATCTGATGAAATTGCAGCAAGGGCTTGTATTCACTTTACGAAAGATTGTCATGATTTGATATCACCCGCACGCGCTCCTTTTGGTGGAGTTCAGTGTGATCAGAATTGTAATGCCGGCGAAATAAAATTTCTGCTGCATTGTGTCGAAAATTGGTTTTCAAAGCAAAGCAATCCCGCTGTAAAATTAAAAGGTGCTCCTTCCTGCTATTATGCTAATGGCACATATGATTTGCTTTCCAGTGCGTATGAAATGTCCGGCTATAAGGTTATCGGTAAGTGTATAAATTGCCATATCCCAATTTCTCCATCACCATTTTCCATGAATATTACCGCTGCCGAAAGAAGACGACTGGCTAAATGCAAAGAATCAGGGTTTTGCACAGAAATATATGATAAACCGGATATTGATATTGTTTACGATTTCATTAAGGAAAGCCGAAATGCAAAAGGATATTTGCTTTCGATAACAAAGGAGCAACTTGATATATTGATCTATAAATTTCCTCAGCAGTATAAGCTTTTTGTGGTTACAGATCAAAGCAAAATAATCGCATTGGCTATAACTGTACGCGTTTGTCAGGATGTACTATATAATTTTTTACCAGCAGACCTTTACACCTATAAATGTTTCAGCCCGACGGTTTATCTGACAGAAGCCATTTATAATTATTGTCAGGAAGAAGAAATAGCGGTACTTGATATGGGCTTATCGCTGGATCATCATGGCAATCAAAAACCTGGCCTTCTCAAATTCAAGAAAAACCTTGGTGGAGAAGAATCTGTTAAAATTACTTATCAGAAAGTGCTTTAAAACCTTAAATTCCGAGACAATTGCCATCCTTATAAAAAACAGTCGAGCAGCTTTCGTGTCCAACGATCGGAAGCATTCCGCGGAAATCAATACTTTTATAACCTCTATTGGTCATAAAATCTTTCGCGGGCTGGTACCAGTCACGCTCCGAATTATCCAGAATCAGGACTCCATCTTCTGTTAAGTACTGCGCAGAAAATGCAGTACATTTTACACGATTACGACCATCAACAACGATAATATTGTATTTTTTACCTTCATTTTTAACCGCTTCTACATAAGTATCACCTTGCGGACGGGAGTAAACGATGGAATTTGCAGGAAGTTTTGGTTTGATCATCTCAATCCATTGCGCATCATGTTCAACGGCTGCGATATGTTTTACACGGGCTCCATACCAGCGTGTTGAGTTTCCAGAGCCATATTCGAAAACTTCAAAATGCGGTTTGATTCTTGGTTCGAGAAAAAAGATAAATGAATAAGTATACCAGGGAAGCGGGTTACCGGCAGCGTCAACGGATTGTTTGGAATGAAAACTTCTGAACCAACCATATTCTTTCAAGGCACTTTTTAAATATAGCTGAACGGCTCCGCCAAAACCAACTGAATTTAGAAGTCCCCAACTTTGCTTTTTTAAAAACTTAACCATGTATCCGCTTATTCCGAAAGATATTTATAACAATTATTACCCTGAAATATTAAGATTTACGGCTTTTCTACGAAACCTCTATTTTGCACAGGGGCTGCAAATATACTACATTAGCACTCAATTTTAATATTTGCATTGATAGCGGGAATAATTTCAAAATCCCTCAGTTTTAGAATGAAATTAAAAACGATAAAGACGGTTCTGGGCCACCCTTTAAACAAGGACAGAAAGGTAAAAGCATTGATGACACTCTTCAAAAGAGGCCTGGTCATTCGCCTGCACAAACATCCCATGATTTATCCGTTTGTCGAGCATGTTTCGCTGGTTGTTGATAAGGGAATGTCGAGCGCAGAACTGCAAATTTACACTGGCTTATATGACACCAATGAAATGCTTTTCGTAATGCATTACCTGCGTTCGGAAGATACATTTGTGGACGTGGGCGCCAATATCGGTGTTTATTCTGTTCTGGCATCAGGTATAACAGGAGCGAAATCTTTGTCGTTTGAACCGATCCCTTCTACGTTTGCGAACCTGAAACGCAATATTAATTACAATAATCTGCAAGACAGATCTGAGCTTTATAATCTTGGAGTTGGGGATAAAGAAGAAACGCTGATTTTTTCAAATTCCCTGGATGCGATCAACCACGTGATCAATGATACGACCTTTGGCGGTCCGGTTACGGAAGTTCCTGTGAATTCACTGGATAATTTATTGGTTGATAAAAACATCAATTTACTAAAAATCGATGTGGAAGGTTTTGAAGCCAATGTTATCAACGGAGCCTTAAAAACGCTGGAAAGACCTGAGCTGAAAATCATTATCATGGAAACCAACGGACTTTCCGATCAATATGAATTCGGCCAGAATTACATTCACGACAAACTTTTGAGCCTCGGTTTCGTACCTTATAATTATTTCCCTGTTGAAAGAAAACTGACTAAAATAACCGCTACGAACCCGGAAAACACTATTTATATCAGAGATCTGGCTTTTGTTGAAAATCGTATCAAGACGTCAAGAAAAATCAAATTGGGGGATGATTTGATATAGAAATTATTTCAAAAACCTTTTCTGCATACCCGTTACGAGATCGTTTATTTCTTCTGAAATCCTAAGTTTTACAATTAAAACTATGAAGAAAATGATAATGATTGATGACCGGATAGCCATCATCGACATAGCAGAGAGTATGGTTCTTTCGTAATCAGGCGTTAGAAAGGTTAGCGAATATAAAAGGCTAAGAATGAGTGCAACTTGTAAGGTTTTATTGGTAAAGGGAAGCACACCAAATTTACTCCAAACAAAGGTCATTCTGGCAATCGAATATACTAACGTTGTTAAAGCCGTGGCAATTGCGGCACCTAGAAAGCCATGAATTGGTATTAACCACAGATTCAACAAAAATCCTAAAACGGCCGAAGCAATAATAAATAAAGTAGCGAATTTGAAGAACTTTGAATACATAATAATTTCCGTATTCAGGCCGGTTGCGATGTCAAACACTTTCACCAACGCAAGAAAAAGAACCACATATTTTCCTTCGCCATAAGTACTACCTTTTGGTATCAAAAAGAAGATATCATCTATGCTCGCCCAGATCAATAAAAATACAACACCGCCTGCAATCAGCTGATTTAATGCCGATTTTTGATTCATTGTACGCACATGGTCATAATCACCTTTAACCAAAGAAGCTGCCAGTAAAGGAATTGAAATTTGCGAAATTGCTTTCTTCGGAATTTCAATGATACCGGCGATGTAGGAAGCAATGATAAATATCCCGGCGCTAATCAAACCTTTTTCACCGGCCACCATTGTTCTGTCAATAAAGAGCATTAAGTTCACACCTACTCCACCTAGTAATGTAAATCCGCCGTAGCCGAGCATTTGCCGGATCATTGGCTTAGTTAATATGCTTCTGTCAGGAAAACGCCAATATAGTTTCCCAAGCTGTTTTATGTAACCAAGCAAAATAACAATAGCAAAACCATAGGAGGCAACCACTAGATATAACATCGTTTCAAAACTCAGCCAGCCTAAACCGAACATCAGGATCAGCAGAACATTAGCTATTTTGAGATAAACTTCACGAATAAAATTGGGAACGGCGATTCTCGAATTATTTCTGCAATAAGCTTCCAGGACCGTTATGTATATCCAGAATGTGGTTAACGGAATAACCAGAAAATGATATCTCAAAAACATCGGCGACTTCTCAGCGAAATATGCATGGATCGCCGGTGTAAATACGAGATAAATAATCCCGAAAATTACTGCGCCTATAAAAGGGAGTAAAAGGAGAAACGCGAGAATTCCATGGTGTTCTTCTTCGTCATTTCGGAAAAGACTAAAAAATTTATCCGCAATAAAGGGAGTTCCTAAATGTGCAAATGCCGCAAAAAGTAAACTATTTTCGAATAGCAAACGGGAAAGGGCGTATTGCTCAACGGATAAAAATTTCGTAGAAACGTACATCTGATTGACGATACCAATCCCTACCCCAATGTACGATCCAAGACCAGCTTTAAGACTCTGACGAACAACGATTCCCACTCTGAAAGTCTATTTAGCGTATTTTTGTATCAATATTGCTGCGATACGTTCAGCGGCATGACCGTCCCAAAACGAAGGAATAATACCCTCTTTCACTCTTCCGGCTAAAATATCCTGCACTTTTTCAGCAACAGAAACCGGATTCAGGTCACTAAGTAAAATATTGGTTCCCAATTCCACGGTTACCGGGCGTTCGGTGCTTGCCCGGAAAGTCAGACAAGGCACTTGCAGATAAGTTGTTTCTTCCTGAATTCCGCCTGAATCCGTGATGATTAAAGCAGCATTTTCCATCAAATGTAAAAATTCAAGATAACCCTGCGGTTCCATTAAAATCACATTTTCAAGACTTTGCAGTTCATCCAGCAAACCCCAGGTTTCCATATTTTTCAACGTTCTTGGATGAACAGGGAAAAGTACGGTTTTGGTTTTTGAGGTTTCTTTGATGATTGTTAAAATATTGGTCAGACCTTCCTGAAAATCCACATTGCTTGGACGGTGCATTGTCATCAAAACATAAGATTTTGGCTCCAAACCAAGATCTTGCACAAGCGTCAAAGTCGAAGCTTTCTGGCGATAGTATACCAAAGAATCGATCATCACATTGCCGACAAAATGTACTTTTTCATTGGGAATGCTTTCTCTTTTAAGGTTATCAATACCTGCCTGTTCTGTAACAAAAAGATCGTCAGCGATGCAATCCGTCATAATCCGGTTGATTTCTTCCGGCATTCCACGGTCGCCACTTCTTAAACCTGCTTCCACATGAACGACTGGAATATGCTCTTTTACCGCCACCATCGCACAGGCAATTGTTGAATTAACATCACCAACAACCAACACCACATCCGGTTTTTCAGCCAACATAACCTGCTCAAACTCGATCATAATCTTTGCCGTTTGCTGCGTATGAGAACCGCCGCCGATACCAAGAAAATAATCCGGTTTTGGTAATTCCAGCTGATTAAAAAAAACATCCGACATACGGGCATCGTAATGCTGACCGGTATGAATGATTTTTGAATCGATTTCAGGATGTTGTAAAAAAGCACGGTGCAACGGAGCCACTTTCATGAAGTTTGGACGGGCACCAACAATACTCAGGATTTTCATTTTTTAATCAACCAGAATTTAAACGGATCAGTGCGCCAGAACATAATTGAAGGCAACCATGTATTCTTTCAGCACACTGTGTATATTGATTTCTTCTTTTATTATGCGTAACGAATTTGCACCAAAGGTGCTGATTTTTTCGGGATCTTGGAGCAACGTTTTCATTTTCAGATTCAAACTTTCCTGATTCCCATTTTCAAAATAAAAACCATTGTATCCTTCTCTCACCAAGCGCCTTTCCGTGCCATCTGCAACCGAACAAATAACCGGTTTGGCAAAACACATGGCATCATTAATGGATAATCCACCCATTCCGCCTAACATGTAGATTGACGAAACATGCAGATATTTACCCAACCTGAGTGCGTCATAAACTCCGCCGACAAATTTTACATTGTCAGAAACACCAAGTTTTTCAGCCAGCTTTTTAAGATTTTCTTCTTCCGGACCGAAACCCACCACCACCAGTTCAATATCAGGAAAAAACCGTTTCAAATCTTTAACAGATTGGATCAGCATATCCACGCGCTTCCATTTTACCAGTCTTCCCACATGAATAACGCGGTGCGGATTTTTGGGCAGAATTTCAGGTTGTTTTAAAACTTCTTCGTAAGCGGCCAGCAATTCATCTGTATCCGGAGAATTGGCAGCAATAAATATTTTCTCTTTGGGTACGCCATAACTTCCGATGATATCCCGGCCTTCATCATAATAATTGATATGCGCGTCGGCCAGTGGAAGATATAATTTTCGTAGCCAGGTAATAGCCCGGAAATAAAGTGCACCCTTCCAGTTTTTTTTATTTGCGTCAAGATCTTCGGTAATGTTTTGACCTGAATAATAATACTCCTGACTTTTCCCCCAATACGCAGTATTAAAGGGAATATCCCGGCAAATTAACTTTGCACCTATTTTTTTCAGTTTAAAATAAAAAGGAGGATTCAGTACAAGTTGTAAAAAATATGGCCAGGAAGACATTACGATAATGTCTGGTTTTATTTCCAGTAAAGTAGGGATAAGATTTTCAAAAAAAGACTTTCCATACCAGGTTGTAAACTCGGGAAGTTCCACCAACCGGAAGTTTGCCGCCGACTTATCTTCCTTCACACCGGCGCCAAGGGCTTTGCTTTGTTGGGTTGGTTTGACGAGAATAACTTCGATTCCATAGTCGGAAACCATTTTATTCAGTATCAAGGCAAAATAATGCGGCAACCCCGCCATAACAAAACAAACACGCATGCGTCAGAAATCTTGTGGTAATTCCTGCAAAAGTACACATTCGCAGACAATTTTAAGAGGGGAAGAAATGTTTCGCTTACTTAAATGCAATTGAGCTAACGCCGAAGACGGAAATTTGAAATTATTGGAGAAGCAAAATAACCGGAATCATGTCAAAATTGATTCCGGTTATGGATTAAATTATAGTCTTGAATCAACTGAATCTTTTGGTAAAGTTGATTTCAAGTCAAAAAGAACAGAGTTTGTATTTGTGAAATCTGCGAGATTTAATTCTTTGAAAGTATCGTGGGCAACGGCCAATACAACCGCTTCATATTTTCCTGTTGGCTTTTCTGAAAGTGTAATATCATATTCATGTTTCACCTCTTCCGCGGACGCCCAGGAGTCATACACGTCGACCTCCATACCAAAATCCTTCAATTCTTTATATACATCCACGACACGCGTATTTCGAATATCCGGGCAGTTTTCTTTGAAAGTGATACCCAAAATTAAGACACGGCTGCCTTCAATTTTATGTCCTTTTTTGATCAAAAGTTTGACCAGTTTGTTGGCGACAAAAACGCCCATCGTATCATTAACACGGCGACCGGAAAGAATTACCTGTGGATAATAACCCAAAGATTCAGCTTTGTAAGCCAGATAGTAAGGATCGACACCAATGCAATGTCCGCCAACCAGACCTGGTTTGTATTTCAGGAAATTCCACTTTGTTCCGGCGGCTTCAAGAACTTCAGTAGTATCAATTCCCATCCGGTCAAAAATTAACGCCAATTCATTAACAAAGGAAATATTCACATCACGCTGGGCATTTTCAATTGCTTTTGAAGCTTCTGCAACTTTGATACTGGATGCCAAATGCGTTCCGGCTGTGATAATGGTTCCATATAAAGTATTAACGAATTCACCGATCTCCGGTGTTGAACCCGAGGTAACTTTTTTGATTTTAGTCAGCGTATTAACCTTATCGCCCGGATTGATACGTTCCGGAGAATATCCGCAGAAGAAATCAACATTGAATTTCAATCCGCTTACTCTTTCCAGAACCGGTACGCAATCTTCTTCTGTACAACCCGGATAAACTGTGGATTCGTAAATGACGATATCACCTTTTTTTAACACTTTACCAACGGTATCACTGGCTTTCAAAAGTGGGCCGAGATCTGGCTTTTTGTAGTTATCGATAGGCGTCGGAACCGTTACGACAAATATATTACAAGTTGCCAATGCCGACAATTCATCCGAAAATTGCAGATCCTGAACACGTTGTAAATCTTCCGAAGAAATCTCCTGCGTTCGGTCATATCCGCGTTTCAATTCAGCAACACGTTCCTTATTGATATCAAAACCAAGCACTGAATATTTCCGGCTGAATTCCACCGCCAACGGCAGACCAACATAACCAAGACCAATAATTGCAATTTTACTTGCAGCAATTTCTGACAACATTCTGGTAAAATTTAAAACGAGGACATAAAACTAGCCATATTAATTATGATCAGGAAATTTTGGGGGAATCTGTGGGGTTGGTTTGTGAAATTATGAGCAGAACGGAGATTCTTTAAGATCACAAATTGTGACCTTAAAGAATAGGAAAGAGCTGTGACTTAAATACGAATTTTCAGTATTCCATATAATTTAAACACTGAATCTATGGAACTGATCGCTATACAAAACAAAGTGTTCACGCTTCGTGGACAGAAAGTTATGCTGGATTTCGATTTGGCAGAAATGTATGAAGTTGAAACGAAAGTCTTAAAACAAGCTGTCCGTAGAAATAGAGATAGATTTCCCGACGACTTTATGTTCGAAGTTACAAGAGCGGAATATAATTCTCTAAGGTCACAATTTGTGACCTTAGAGAATGGTAAAGGAGAACACAGCAAATATTTACCTTTTGCATTTACGGAGCAAGGTGTTGCAATGCTTTCTACAATTCTGAAAAGTCAAAAAGCACTGCAAGTAAATATCACCATTATGCGCGCCTTTGTTATGATCCGTCAATATTATTCCGATTCAACAGAATTGAAACAACGCATTGAAAGTCTGGAAAATGAGATGCAGGTGAAATTTAAAGACATTTATGAAGCGCTGAATTTTCTATTAAATCCCCCAAACCCTGAACGCAAAACCATAGGATTTAAAAATAGCCGTGAATAAATCTACTCCGGTCATATTTTTTAAAGACATCTTAATTCTGAAATTGTAACTTTGGTGTTTCGGCAAAGTTTCGAATAAGTATAATCTGTTTTTAAAGTATATGAATGGCCTGACGGATAAAGAATTTTGGTTGAACTATTGGGAAAGTAAAACCGGACTCGTTTTTAGCATCCCCTATAATTATCCGTTCCTGTCTCTTTTAAAAAAACTGGTAACAACGAATCGGGTCAAAAACCTGCTTGAAATTGGTGGATTTCCCGGTTACTATTCTGTTTGGGCGTTTAAGAATTTAAAAATAAAAACGGATCTGCTGGATTTTGTGATACATCCGAAAATTCTGCATGATCTTGAAAAAGCCAATCAAATCCAGGAAGGCTCTGTCGGGACGATAGAAGCGGATTTATTCAATTATACTCCCGTTGGAAAATATGATCTGGTTATGTCAAACGGCCTGATCGAACATTTCCAAAACACTACGGAAATTATCCAAAAACATACTCAGTTCCTTTCTGAAAATGGGACACTTTTTATTTCATTACCAAACTTCAAAGGATTAAACGGTTGGTTTCAAAAGACATTTGACCGCGATAATTACGACAAACATTACATCGAAAGTATGGATCTTGTCTATCTTCGGAATATTTGTCAAAATCTGGGATTAAAGGATGTCGAAGTTTATTATTCAGGCCGTTTCATGCTTTGGCTTGAAAACGAGGGCAAACAGCCCGCCTGGGTTCGTATTTTTCGCAAATCGACGTGGTTCATACTCAAAGTGTTTTCCAAATTCTTTCCGTTTGAAACAAAGGCCTTGTCACCTTACATCGTCATTACAGCCCGTGCATGAACGTAGTTTTCATCAATACCAGCGACAGTAGCGGCGGCGCGGCCATCGCCTGTTCCCGGCTTCAAAAGGCTTTGGAAAAACATTCGTCTGTCAAGGGCGATATTCTGGTTCAGGAGAAAAAAACAGAAAATCCGGCTGTTACAACAATCGCCAATACTACTTTAAAAAAACAATTTGTCTGGGCGAGATTTATCGCGGAACGTCTTTTGTTTTTATCCTACGAGCGATCCGTAGAAATTCGTTTTCTCTTTAATCGGGGCATTGTTGGCGTGGATATCAGCAAACATCCGCTGGTTCAAAATGCAGATATCATTCATTTACATTGGGTTAACTTTGGCTTTTTGTCAACAGGTTCGATTAAAAAGTTATTGGCCTTAGGTAAACCTGTCGTCTGGACTTTCCATGATATGTGGCCTTTTACGGGTGGCTGTCATCATAGTGGTGAATGCGAAAACTATCAGATTAAATGTGGAAATTGTAAGTTTTTGAAAAATCCGGGTGGAAATGATATTTCAAGGAAAGACTGGTTTTCCAAAAAATCAGCTTATCAGCCAAATCAATTTACTGCTGTTGGTTGTAGTCAGTGGTTATCAAAAAGAGCCCGAAACAGCAGTTTGCTCAATGGATTTAAAATTGAATCGATCCCCAATCCGATTGACATCAACGTATTTTCTCCCATATCAAAAACAGAAGCAAGGCAGCAATTAAATTTGCATACTGATAAACATTTGATCCTTTTCGCGGCTATGCGTGTCAACGCGCCGATGAAAGGTTTTTCATACTTTCAGGAGGCTCTAAATCTGCTAAAAAATCAGCATCCAGAGCTCTCAGAAAATATTGAGCTCCTGGTTTTCGGCCAGGTGGAAGATGATGTGTTAAATCAATTACCATTTAAAACACATAAACTTGGACATTTGTCCGATGTAAAACAGATTGTTCTGGCCTATTGCGCAGCATCGGTTTTTGTAACACCTTCTCTGGAAGAAAATTTACCAAATACCATCATGGAATCCTTTGCCTGCGGAACGCCTGCTGTTGGTTTCAGTGTAGGGGGGATTCCGGAAATGATCGATCATCAAGAAAATGGATATCTTTCAGATTATAAATCTGTTGAATCGTTGGCAAAGGGAATTCGTTGGGTTTTGGAGAATAATATAGAAGGTGAAATTTCACAAAAAGCGCGGGAAAAGGTTCTGGAAAGTTACGCGGAAAATATTGTCGCGTCTCAATATGAAACACTGTACAAATCACTGTTGAAGAACAATTGATAATGCAGTTTTCATATCTTTTACCTATGTCTGAAAACTCGAATACCGAATATAAAAGCAGTTTCAGTGATGCTGTAATTGAAACGTTGGTAGCCTTTGCCAATACCAAGGGCGGACAAATTTTCATTGGCCTGAATGACGACGGTTTACCTGTAAAGAATTTTGTGATCCGGGAAGAAACTGTTCAGCAGTGGCTCAATGAAATAAAACACAAAACCCAGCCGTCTGTCATTCCGGATTCTGAATCAGTTGACATAGATGGGAATGAAGTTGTCGTACTTTCGATTAAAGAATTTCCGGTTAAGCCAGTATCATTTCGAGGGCGTTATTTCAAACGCGTCCAAAACTCAAATCATCAATTAAATTTGGGGGAGATTTCGGATATGCATCTCAAAACTTTCAATACGAGTTGGGATAGTTATGCAACGAACGATTATAAACTGGACGATATCTCGCTGGAAAAAGTAAGCACTTTTATTGAAAAATCAAATTTACTTAAAGAAAGCCCGTTACAGGATGATCCTCTTACGGTTCTGTATAAATTTGAGCTGATCAAAGAATCAAAAATTGCCAATGCTTGTCATTTATTATTCGCAAAAAATGATGTATTTCTGGCAACTATTGAGCTGGGAAGATTTTCTGCTCCAACCTTAATAAAAGATGGCTTAACGCTCCGGAGCGATTTATTTTCTCAGATTGAAGACGTCCTGACTTTTATTAAAAAACATATCAATAAAGAATATATTATTACCGGAAATCCTCAACGGGAGGAACGTTGGGAATATCCTTTGAATGCTATTCGCGAGATCATTATCAACATGATCGTTCACCGGGACTATATGCATTATGGCGATTCCTCTGTTAAAGTTTTTGACAATTACATTGAGTTTTTTAATCCTGGCCCATTACCACAATCAATTTCCATTGAACAATTACTCAGTGGCGATTACACTTCGCAGGCAAGAAATAAAAAGGTATCTTCGATTTTTAAAGAATCAGGTGTTATTGAAAAATATGGTTCAGGTATTAAAAGAATTCAAAACGCTTTTCTGAGTTATGGCCTGGAAGCTCCCGTTTTTGAAAATTTTCAGCACGGTTTTCGAGTTATCGTTGCTACAAAAACTGTGCACAAAACTGTACTGAAAACTGTGGAGAAAACTGTGGAGGAAACTGTGGAGAAAACTGTGGAGAAAACCGATGAAATCATTATTAATTTGATTAAATCCGATTCTCGCATCACCACCAAAACGATTCAACAGATTACCGGATTAAGCAGACGAGGCATTGAATGGCAAATACAAAAATTAAAAGAACAAAAGATAATAAACCGGATCGGGCCTGATAAAGGTGGTTACTGGGAAATTATTAAAGACGAATGATTCAGACTCATTCAAAAAATATAAACGAATGACTTTACTCACAATCGTCACCATTACATACAACGCGGAACGCTACCTTCCGAGAACGCTAAAAAGTGTTGAGAAAGCATTGGCAAAACTGGGGGATAAAACCGTGGTTGAATACCTGATCATTGATGGAGGCTCAAAAGACCAAACTTTGAATATTGCCAGCCGGTTTGACTTCATTTCGAAAGTGGTTTCTGAGCCAGACCGCGGACTTTATGATGCAATGAATAAGGGCTTAAATCCTGCGAGAGGCAAATATTTATGGTTTTTAAATGCCGGTGACGAAGTTCAGGATGATAATATTTTAAGTCAGTTAATTTCTGCCTTTGAAAGTAACGCTGATGTTTATTACAGCGATGCAATGCTGGTGCGTGAAGATGGCAGCGAAGTTGGATTGAGAAGTAAATTCACCCCTCACAATTTACCTAAAAACCTAACATGGAAAGATTTTGCGTTGGGGATGAAAGTTTGTCATCAATCCTTTATAGTAAAAAAGGAAATTGCCCCGCAATATGATTACACCAATCTCAGCGCCGACATTGACTGGGAAATTTCATGCCTCAAAAATTCTAAGAAAACGCAATATCTTGACTTTGTCCTTTGTAGGTATTTGATGGGCGGACTGTCAATCCAAAATCATCGACGCTCATTATTAGACCGTTATAATGTTTTAAAAAAGCATTTCGGACTTATTCCAACACTTTGGAATCATGGAATTATTTTCTGGCGGGGTTTCTGGTTTGCGCGTAAAAACGGAAAATATTGGTAAGATTATTTCATTCGGTTTAGCCTCGCATACATTTCCATCATCGCCGACTGATCGATCAACGTTTTGGCTGCTTTCGTACCTACCAAACCTTTTTCATCTCTTTCTTCTTTCCAGATACGCTCCGCGTCATCAACGAAAAACTGAAATTGCTTTTTGTTCTTGTTCAGTTTGAAAAATTCTTCATAACCTCTTAACAAAACAACATTAAACCAGTAATTACCCGGCAGCTTCTTGTTTTTATAAAAATAGCTTTCAGCCGATTTTGCTATCAGCTCAGCTTCATCAAGATACTTTTTGTCCTTTGTAATTGTGTATAACAAAACATTGGATTGAAGCATTGTTCCGGTGTTATAAGTATACTTCATTGAATCAATTTTCAGAACCGGAATTTTGATCGCATCATAAAATATACCGTCGGCAGCACGCAGGTTTTTATTCGTCCAATCGTATAATTTAACGGCTGTCGTCAGATATTCCTTCTTTTTGGTAATCTTATATAATTGTAAAGCCACTAAAATTCCAGGTCCGTTTGAACAAGTATTTTTCGTATTCTTTTCATCTTCTTTCCAATATAATCCCCCACCCGCTTTTTCATCATAACCTGTCATCTGGAAACGGTAAATTTCTTCGGCAATATCAAGATATGATTTCAGTTTTGTACGGTTATACGCATCCAGACAAGCAATTGCGATCCATTGATTATCATCGTAAAAACGGGAATCTTTTCCTTCATTTGTTACATAAGCCTGATAACCCGGTGCAGGCGGATTTGCATTATGATATTGAGCAATGGCCGCTAAAACCGGCTTCATATACGCCTTTCCCGGCTCAATTTGTTCAGCCTCATTGGCTGCCTGTATGAGTGCACAAAGCGGCCAAAGATAAGAATGCGGTTTGTCATTTTTCCCATTAGTCTCTTTGTACAAACCGGTTTTCGGCTCGAAGAAAACTGAATTTATATTCTTATTAAGTGCATCCACTCTGGATTTATAATCGATAGAAGTTGATTGCGCGTTCGCACTTATCGAAAATAACAGGATCAAAATAAGCTGGAAATAGATAGCCTTAATCATGAAAATAACTTTTAATTGAGTACAGAAACAAGAAAGTATCTTTAAATGACTTGTTTACTGCTTTGTCCTGAATTTTCATATTACCTCACCTAATTTTATTACAAATGTCTCCTAATAAGTTATGAATTTGAAGTATAACATAATTAAATTTTGATATTCTAATAATATTCAAAATAGTATTTTATATAATATCTTCATTACCTATTTTTGATTCTACGATGTCTACTATCAACAGAATCACTATTGACTCAGATCATAAAACATACCGATGATTCAATACTCTGGGACAATTTCCGGAACGGGAATGAGGCAGCTTATACTGAGCTAGCCACGCGTTACTACCGAACTTTACTTCACTACGGTTTAAGATTTACACCAAATGTTCAAATTGCCGAAGATGCTTTACAGGATTTACTGATCCATCTCTGGCTCCACCGTCAAAATCTCAATGCTACCCCATCGATCAAATTTTACTTGCTAAAATCATATCGTCACAGAATAATCAAAACATTAAAGCCAATTTCAGGAGAAGAGCAGTTGACAGAAGAATTTGCTGATTCATGGCAGGAATTTTCTTCCGAAGATGTCATAATCCAACATGAAAATGAGCTTAATCTAAAAAATCAGGTGGAGGAAATGATGACGCAGCTTCCAATACGACAGCGGGAAGTTATTTATCTCAGGTTTTTTCAAGGATTAAAATCTGAGGAAATCGGAGTTTTGTTGTCTATTAAACCACAATCTGTTAGTAATATTCTCCAACGCGCCTTATCGACCCTGCGCAGCATGTGGCCGATCAGCCCCTCCTTTTCTTTTATATTTTATTCATTTTTCGAAATAATATTATAATTTTTAAAGAAAAGTAAAAATTTAGTTTGGCAAGTGAGTATCCGGACCAATTAATCAGATAATAACAATATACCAGCAGAAATATATTGTTGTTTTATGAATGCCAGGCTCGACGTACTTTTTCAGGATTTGATTAAAAACCCGGATTTCATAGCCTGGGTACTGGAAGAGCGTTCGGAACTTGATGCATACTGGAAAAGCTGGTCGTCAGATGATGCAGTCAAAAATGAAGCTTTGGAACAGGCAAGGTTTAGCCTTTTGTCTATACAGCATCAAACCCTCCCGATAACCGATGAACATATTGCTTATAAAGTAAATCAGGCACTGGAAATTGCCAGGCGCAGAGAAAATGCTAACAAAACTTTAACCAAAAGTGATAGCTGGTTCGCGTTTGGCAGGGCCATCGCCGCGTCCGTTTTAATTCTGATCGCAGTTGGGATTTGTATTTATATCAAATTTCAAAACCAGAATTTATTTATCGAAAATCAGCAGCAACTTTCTATTGGTAAACCGGCTGAAACGATTATTGAAGTTGTCAATCTGAATAATAAAGTAAAATACATACAACTGCCGGATGGCAGTTCCGTAGTGCTCAGGAAAAATAGCCGGATAAGTTATAACAAACAATTTGATGCTGATAGACGTGTGGTTATACTTTCAGGAGAAGCTTTTTTTGAAGTAGTAAAAGATCCCGAAAGACCATTTTTTGTGTATGCCAATGAGTTGGTAACCAAAGTTCTGGGTACGAGTTTCAGCATCAAAGCGGACGAAAGTGATAAAAATGTACTCGTGGCTGTGAAAACCGGAAAGGTTTCTGTCTTTACAAAAACCGATCAACGGGCAAAAGAATATGAATCTAACAAAGGTTTATCGGCTCTTTTGTTGACTTGTAATCAACAGGCTGCTTTTGAACGCGACATTTCCCGGTTGGCAAGATCAACAATCAGCGGCGCCGCGCTTTTAAAAATCCCGATTGAAAACCAGAAGTTCACATACAATGCAACGCCGGTTGCAGAAGTTTTTGCTTCGCTTGAAAGAGCATACGGAATTGAAATAGATTATAATGAAAAAATAATGTCGCATTGCAGCATAACAGCGACATTGGGCGACGAGCCACTCGATAATAAGTTGAAATGGATTTGTGCGATTCTTGAAGCAAATTATCAGGTCAACGAAAACAAAATCAGCATTACCGGAAATTCTTGTCAATAATTTTTTAATCCTAAACTCCAGACTATTTGAAGACAAACAAAAAAGGTGAACGATGCGTCAACATCATTCACCCCGACTAAAAATCCCCACCTATGTTGGCACTAAGATGAGTCCCCCGAAGAGGGACAAGGGAATTATTTTGCTGATTTTTTAACAACCATCAAAACATTCAAAAGTATGAAAAAAACCTTACAATGGCCCCAATGCCTTTCTAAAATTATGAGAATCAGCCTCATACAATTGTTTATTATAATCCAGTTTTCGGGCATGTCTTTTGCGACAGACAGCAATGCTCAGGAAGTTCTGAACCGTCGGTTGACGATCAATCTGAAAGAACAGAAAGTTGGCGTGGCACTGGAAAAACTTGGCAAATTGTCAGGCGTGAATTTCATGTACAGCCCGGAATTGATCCAATCGGAGCGCAAAGTGAACCTGAATGCAAAAGATGAAAAACTGGAAGCAATTCTTGAAAATTTTCTGACGCCCTTGAAGGTAACCTACGAAGTTTCGGGCAAACAGATTTTATTAAAAAGAATTCCCGGACCTAAAACTTCCAACCCCTCAATTGAAGGTACAGGAACATCGATCCAGACAATAAAACCGGCTCTGTTTCCAATCAAAGGAAAAGTTATTGATGCTACAGGCGCGACAGTTCCTGGTGCGACGGTGGTGTTGAAGGGCAGTTCAAGTGTTGGAACGACGACGGATGGCGAAGGAAGTTTTTCGCTGGAATTACCGGACGGAAGCACCACATTGGTTATTTCCTCCATTGGCTTTTTGACTCAGGAGGTCAATATTGCCAATAAATCAATGATAGAAATCACGTTGCAATCTGACGTAAAATCATTGAGCGAAGTGGTTGTTACGGGTTATTCTTCTCAGTCCAAAAGAGATATTACTGGTGCCGTTTCAACGGTTGATACCAAAGAATTAACGAAAGTTTCCGCTCCCAATGTGGCCCAGCAATTGCAGGGACGTGTTGCCGGGGTTACGGTTACTTCAAATAATTCACCTGGTGGCGAGGCCACGGTTCGTATCCGCGGCTTTGGTACGGTCAACAACAACGATCCATTGTATGTAATTGATGGTGTTCCTACAAAAGGCGGGCTGAACAGTATCAACCCGAACAACATCGAATCGATGCAGGTTTTGAAAGATGCTTCTTCTGCTTCGATTTACGGTTCACGCGCTGCGAATGGTGTAATCATTATCACAACAAAAAAAGGAAAATCAGGTGCGCCTCAGTTTTCTTTCAACAGCCGTTTTGGTGTACAAACAGGAAAAGTTAATCTGGGATTGATCATCGATCCGCAGCAATTTGGTGACTTGCTTTGGACACAACGCAGAAATGCCGGCGTCCTTACCAATGGCAATCCTTCACATCAGCAATATGGCAATGGAATAAACGCAGTTGTTCCGGATTATATTCTTGCGGGTTCACAGTATGGTTTGTCAGAAGGAAATCCTGCAACGAATCCATCTCTTTATAATTACAACCGTACCGGATTTTACCAGATTGTAAAAGCAAACAAGCAGGGAACAGACTGGGAGAAAGAAATTCTTCGTGATGCAGCCATTCAGGAATATAATGTAGGTGCAACAGGTGGAAGTGAAACAGGGCGTTATGCGCTTTCCCTTAATTATTTCAAACAGGATGGTATCCTGAAAAATACTTCTTTCAATCGCTATTCCCTTCGTTCAAACACAGAGTTTTTGTTCAAAAAGAGATTTCGTTTTGGAGAGAATCTTGAAGCAAGTTATACTGAAAACAAAGGATATTACAGCAATAACGGAACGGCCAGTACAACCAACAACCAGGATGGTAACCCGATCGGTAACGGTTTTCGTATCCCGTCGATTATTCCTGTTTATGATATCATGGGCAACTTTGCCGCTACACGTGCTGCTGGTTTAGGACCTGCTACGAATCCTGTGGCGCAGTTATACCGTACAAAAGACAACCGCGTAAACACTTTCAGAACTTTCGGTAACGCATATCTGGAAGTTGACATTTTTAAAGACCTAATCGCCAAGTCGAGTATAGGTGTTGATTTTACCAATGCAAACAGAACAGCTTATGTCCTTCTGGATTTGGAAGAAGCGGAAATTGAATCAAACAACTCGCTGACAAATGCTTATGCCTGGGACGTTAACTGGACCTGGTCAAATACATTAAACTATACAAAAACGTTTGGTACAATACACAAACTGAACGTTTTGGCCGGAACAGAAGCGATTAAAGGTACCGGGAAAGATTTTTCAGCAACGCGGACATCATTTTACTCGGAGGATCCAAAATACATGTATTTAAGTGCCGGCTCTGCGGGTATTAACAACTCGGGAGCAGGTTATCAGTGGTCACTTTTCTCAGTTTTTGGAAAAGTTAACTATGCATTGAAAGATCGTTATTTATTGGAAGCAACGGTTCGCCGTGACGGTTCTTCACGTTTTGGACAAAACAACCGTTATGGTACTTTCCCGGCATTCAGTGCGGGATGGCGTTTGTCTGAGGAAGCTTTTATGAAAGGGGCTACCTGGATTGACGATTTGAAATTGAGAGGAGGCTGGGGACAAACCGGTAATCAGGAAATCGGAAACTATAATGGTTTCAGTACTTACCGTTCTACATTGAACCAGTCTTCATACGCCATCGACGGATCAAATAGTTCTGTTCAGGCAGGTTTTGACACGCAGGCTTTTGGAAATCAGGATGCAAAATGGGAAACGACAACGCAGACAAACGTAGGTTTGGACGCTACTTTCCTGAAAGGCATGTTTGGTCTTAACCTTGATTTGTATAACCGTACCACTTCTGATATGTTGTATCAGGTAAGTTTGCCGGCCACACAAGGCGTTGCTACAATTCCTTTTGTAAATGTGGGAGAAATGAATAACAAAGGAATTGACCTGAATATTGATTTTAATAATAAAGCACTGGACGGTCAGTTAACTTATTCCATCGGCGCAAACATTTCAGCATATAAAAACAATGTCGTAAAACTGAATAACAGTGCTTCGGCAGTACTTCTTGGACCTACAATTCGCAGTTATACATGGAGCCGTTCGGTTGCCGGTATGCCTTTGTATTCTTTTTATGGTTTACAGATTGACGGAATCTACCAAAATCAGGCAGAAGTGGACGCAGGACCAACCTATCCGGGTTATGCTGCTGTTGGTAAATATAAATACCACGACACAAACGAAGATGGCGTAATCACCGACGCCGACAGAAAATTCCTTGGAAATCCACATCCTGATTTTACTTATGGTATCAATCTGAACCTTGGTTACAAAGGATTTGATCTTTCAGCATTCTTCCAGGGTGTAAAAGGAAACCAGATTCTGAACATGGTAAAACGCTGGACAGATTTCAACAACCAGGCGGGTAACAGAAGTCTTCGTATGTTAAATGATTCCTGGACGCCGGAAAATCCTGACGCGGTATTACCAATTCTGGATGCAAACGACAGCAGAAGCCAGCAGCCATCAAGCTACTTTATTGAAGATGGTACTTATTTCAGAATGAAAAACCTGACCATCGGTTATACTTTACCTTCAAAAGCTTTGTCTAAACTTGGCCTGACCAGTGCAAGGATTTACGTGCAGGGACAAAATCTGTTTACGATCACGAAATACAGTGGTATTGATCCGGAAGTCACCTCAGTTGGATCGACCCCGGGCACTACGGTTTTGGGCGTTGATCAGGGAAATTATCCAAGATCTAAAATGTATCAGGTTGGTCTCAACTTTGGATTTTAAGCAAAACAAACCGACACGGATTTTTTAAATCAAAAAATATGAAAAAGAAAATTTTAATATTGACAGCATTGGTTTGCATTGGAATGATGAATTCCTGTAAAGATAAATTTCTGGAAACAACACCGCTTGGCGTAGGAAATGAAACGATGCTGGCAAACAAAACCGGTGTTAATTCAGTTTTGATCGGCGCTTACAGTTTGTTGGACGGAGTTGGTTCAGGCGGCACTTATTTCTCTGCCGTTAGTAACTGGATTTACGGTACCGTTGCCTCAGACGATGGATACAAAGGCAGTGACGTTGGTGATCTTGCCCAGATCACTACCATTGAAAAATACATTCAGCAGGCCGATATTGGTGGGTTCAACGATAAGTGGGTTGCGTTGTACGATGGTGTTTCACGTTCAAATGATGCTTTGCGACTGATTGCAAAAGCTACCGATATGACGGAAGCTGAAAAAACACAGGCAACTGCCGAAGCAAGATTTCTTCGTGGCTGGTACCATTTTGAGGCTAAGAAAATGTGGAACATGGTTCCTTATGTTGACGAAACGGTAACGGATTATATCAACCTGCCAAACGACAAAGATATCTGGCCTAATATTGAAGCTGATTTCCAGTTTGCAGTTGATAATCTTTCTGTAACAAAATCGCAAGTGGGCAGAGCAGGCAAATGGTCTGCAAAAGCGATGCTGGCGAAAGTCCATATGTATCAAAGTGACTATACAGCCGCAAAACCTTTGCTAGTTGACATTATTTCTGCTGGTCCTTTTTCTTTGGTTGCCAACTACCACGACAATTTCAGAATTGCAACCGAAAACAACAGCGAGTCTGTTTTTGAAGTGCAAATGTCAGTTGCTGACGGCGGAAGTGGAGAAAATGGAAGCTGGGGCGACAACCTGAATTTCCCTTATGGCTCTGGCCCGGGCGGATGCTGCGGGTTTTATCAGCCTTCTCAAAATCTTGTCAATGCTTTCAAAACCGATGCAGCAGGATTACCACTTTTGGATACTTTCAATGATGTTGATGTAAAAAATGATGAAGGTCTGGCTTCGAGCGATCCTTTCACTCCCGAGACGGGAACCCTTGATCCTAGGTTAGACTGGACCGTTGGTCGCCGTGGTTTGCCTTTCCTTAACTGGGGAATTCACCCTGGTAAAAACTGGATCCGCGATCAGAGCTTTGCAGGACCTTACACGTTCAAAAAGTTTTTTGCCAACAGCGGTGATAACGCCGGAGCAGAATCACCTCGTGCCAATGCAAACAATTACCGTGCAATCCGTTATGCTGATCTCTTGTTAATGCGTGCTGAAATTGCGGTTGAAGAAAATGATCTGCCAACTGCTTTGACAATCGTAAACCAGATCAGAACCCGCGCTGCAAACGAATTAGTCAAAAAGGATGACGGTACTCCGGCAGCTAATTATCTTGTGAAACCCTATACCGCTTTTGCGAACCAGGAATATGCAAGAAAAGCAGTCCGTTTCGAACGCCGTCTTGAACTGGCCATGGAAGGTCACCGCCATTTTGACCTGGTGCGCTGGGGAAATGCAGATGTGATTTTAAATGCCTATCTGGCAAAAGAAAAGTTAAAGAGAACATACCTGAACGGTGCTACATTCAAAAAGGGAAGCAGTGAATATTTCCCGATCCCACAAGCGCAGATTGATATTATGGGATCCAATGTTTTGAAACAAAATCCTTAACAAACAATTTGCCGGGTGCGGATCAGTACCCGGCGAATTAATTCAAACTATTCCTACCCTTAATTTTTCCTATTCACAACAATCCACGTTATGAATTAAAATATTAATTACCTGCTGATTTAAGAAACCATTAGCCAGCAAAGGATTAAAAGAGTATATCATAATTTTCTTCCGTAGTTACGAAAGTGCGTTTCCTGTGGGAGCGCACTTTTTTACTGTTTTGGAAGACATTTTTTACAAAAATAATGGCGTTGACTATTGAATATTTGGGACCTTAAAAGAACTGATTCCTGATATATTATCATTTCAAAAAAACCCAAACTTCGACTCCGCCATTTTTTATTCTTTGAAAGCTAACATTTTGATACTAAATTTGCACCTCATTTAGCAAACATTAGTTTGCTATTTTATTAATACTTTACTCTATCATAATACTATACTAGATAGACTTTGAAGGACGCGTCAGAATCATTGCCCTCATCAGAAGTTAAGGATCCGGATCATTGGGAATCCTTGCAGGTCGCATACATATCAAGTGGTGATCCTGAGGAGGATCGCCGTTTGGCCACTATTGCGAGAGAACAGGGAAAAGTAGTTTTTTTACCAAATCTGCCGGAAGAATCAGATTCCCGTTTCAATACCGGAGCGCAGAAGGTTGATCTGCAAAACACATCCTCTGACTTAACTAAAAATAATACAAAACCACCATTTTCCTGGGATCGGATCCAAGACAAGATCTGGGCCGCAACTTTGCGTAAAAGAAGCCGGACGGAAATTGGTATGAATCTGTTCGCAGCCATCGCTCTGATGATTGTCGGACATTTGATTTTTACTTACATCACCTACGACCGACTTTCTGTTCTTTGGGATGAACTGGAATTGAACGAAAGCTTTTTCTATTACATTCTTGGTGGTTTCATCGCGCAAATGATTGACGGCGCATTGGGTATGGCTTATGGCGTAACGTCTGCTACTTTTCTGCTTACGTTGGGCGTTCCGCCTTCGGCTGTAAGCGCCAGCGTTCACGCATCGGAGATTTTCACAAGTGGCGTGTCGGGTTATATGCACCTAAAATTTGGAAACGTTAACAGCAAGTTATTCAAGAAGATATTGATTCCGGGTGTGATTGGCGCTATTGCCGGTGCTTATCTATTAACATCACTTGAAAAATATATTTACATCATCAAGCCGTTAGTGGCAGTATATACCCTGGTTCTGGGAATTCTTATCATCCAGAAAGCGTTAAAGAAACGGATTGAAAAGCGACCAATCAGACAAATCGGATGGCTGGCTTTTGCCGGAGGATCACTGGATTCCATTGGCGGCGGTGGCTGGGGGCCTATTGTAACGTCAACTTTAATTGCCAGAGGCCGTCACCCAAAATATACGATCGGATCTGTAAATCTGGCAGAGTTTTTCGTGTCACTGGCGAGTTCAGTAACCTTTATAACACTGATTGGATTTTCACATTGGCAGGTCGTTTTAGGATTGATTTTAGGTGGAATGGTGGCAGCGCCTATCGCAGCAAATCTATCTCGAAAATTGCCAATAAAAACTATGATGATCATGGTTGGAACAATCGTCATCATCGTCAGTTTGAGAATAATTTATATGGTTCTTTTTTAGCTGTTGGCAATTAGCTTTTAGCCATTAGCTTTGAACCCGGAAAATTAGAATCGAAAAAGAAAAAAAGACTTACGTCTCATAAAGTTAGAAATATTAATTACCGGCTAAACGCTAATAGCCAACAGCTACACCAGTGACCTATGAAAAAGCAGACCAGAGCAATACGTACCCAGACGAAGAAAACACAATATCGTGAACATTCAACGCCTTTGTTTTTGACTAGCAGCTTCACTTTTGAAAGTGCTGAACAAGGAAAAGCGTTGTTTGAAGAAACGGAAGAAGGCAATATTTATAGCCGCTTTTCTAACCCTTCTGTTCAGGAATTTATAGACAAAGTTTGTGTTCTTGAAGATTGTGAAGATGGCGTGGCGACTGCTACGGGTATGGCTGCGGTGTTTGCAAGTATGGCTGCCTTACTGAAAAGTGGTGATCACATACTGGCAAGCCGTGCTTTGTTTGGCTCTGCGCATCAGATTATTACACAAATAATCAGCAAATGGGGTATTACCTATACGTATCTGGACGCTGACGCAAGTGAAGCGGATTGGGAAGCGGCGGTAACACCAAATACGCGCATGGTGTACCTAGAAACGCCTTCAAATCCAGGCCTGGATCTTGTAGACCTTGAAATGATTGGCAGACTTTGTAAAAAACATAATCTGATATATAACGTCGATAACTGTTTCGCATCTCCTGCACTGCAAAATCCGGTGGATTTCGGAGCGGATCTGGTTGTACATTCTGCGACAAAATATATGGATGGACAAGGTCGCGTTTTGGGCGGAATTGTAGTTGGAAAAGAAGAATATATCAAACATATACGCTTTTTCTGCCGCCACACCGGACCATCAATGGCACCGTTTAATGCATGGGTATTAAGCAAGAGCCTTGAAACGCTGGAATTGAGAATGGAAAAACATTGCTCCAACGCTTTGACTTTGGCCACTGCTCTGGAAAAACACCCGGATGTAAAATTGGTTAAGTATCCGTTTTTAGCTTCTCACCCACAGCACGAACTTGCAAAAGCGCAAATGAAAGCAGGCGGAGCTATTGTTACCATTGAATTGGAAGGTGGATTTGAACGTGTTTCTGCTTTTATGGATGCGTTGGAAATTGCTTCTCTTTCTTCAAATCTCGGTGATACGAGAACAATTGTTACCAATCCGTTCACAACAACGCATGCGAAACTGAAAGCAGAAGAAAAACTGGCATTAGGCATCTCAGAAGGCTTAATCCGTATTTCTGTCGGCCTGGAAGATATCGAAGACCTGATCGAGGATTTCACAAATGCAGTGGAAGTATCGGTCAAAAGTGATATATTAGAGTAAAAATCAATAGATTAAATTGGTCATACAATGAAAACACTAACCATCAATTTACCGGAAGATTTCGAGAAGGAGAAGGTATTGCTTTCTATTGCAGGCCAACTTTATCAGCAAGGAGCCTTGTCCGCAAAGCAGGCGACTGATTTGGCGGGTGTTACGATGAACGAATTAGTTTATAGTACGCTTTCGGATGATGATCCTTTGAAATCTATGATCAGCAATCCGGAAGATAAAAAATTGTCATTTGAAGATCGGATTGAAAAACTGAAAAAAAAACAGGGGTATAACGGTTTAAATAAAGAAAGGCTTGAAGCTCTGAGAGATGCAATTAATATTCAGGAGCCCCTTGAAGTTCTTCTTTCGCAATTGACAAAATGAGATATGTCCTGGACACTAATGTCATCCTGGCATATTTAAGAAAACATTCAATCTGGGATTTAATTGAATTTCAGCTTGGAATATTTGAAACAGATTCGGATGTATTTATTCCAGCGTTCGTAATAGGAGAATTAAGATCGCTTGCTGTTCAAAATAAATGGGGATTTAACAAGAGGCGAGAGCTGGAAATATTCGTAAAAGAATTTACAATAATCGATTTTATAACGGAGGAAATCATAAATTCTTACGCAGAAATAGACGCTTTCAGCCAGGGAAGACTTGAAGAAAAACCACTTAAGAGTTCTTCAAAAAATATGGGCAAGAATGATTTATGGATTGCAGCGACGGCCAGTGTTTTGAATGCAACATTGATAACAACAGATAAAGATTTTCAACATCTGCACACGCACTTTTTGGAAGTTGCATATTTTGATTTAAATAAAAGTTAGGTAACAGAGAGAGAAAAGATTGAATATCAAGGGCAAACATAGGTATTATATTGAATTTTAATAAGATTTGATTAATAGATGTAAACAATTACTTAAATGAAAACACTAACCATCAATTTGCCAGAAGCAGTCGAATCAGAAGAATTTGAATTGAAGATGCTTCTCGCCGGTCAGCTTTATGAACGAGGAAAAGTCACCCTTGGTCAGGCCGCTGATATTGTCGGAATTAGTAAAGTTACGTTTATCGAAATTATGGGACGGTTTGGATTTTCCTTATTTGGGGATTCAATTGATGATCTTAAAGCAGACATAAGTAATGCATAAGAATCTGGTTATTGCTGATGCCAGTTGTTTAATTCTTTTAAATAAAATTGATGAATTAAATATTTTGAAAGACAATTATCGGAAGGTTTTTATAACTCCGGAGATTGCAACTGAATTTAATCTAGCGGTACCGGATTGGATAGAAATAATTGCTGTCAGGAATAAAACGTTACAAGCGTTATTTGAAAATTCATTGGATTTAGGCGAATCAACTGCATTATCTCTTGCTTTCGAAATTCCTGATTCTACTATTATTCTTGACGATTTAAAAGCCAGGAAAGTTACTCGAAATCTGGGATTGCAGATTACAGGAACAATTGGGGTAATTGTAAATGCCAAATTAAGAGGAACTATCCCATCAGCTAAATATATACTTGAAAAAATTCTAAAAACTGATTTCAGAATTAATGCTAACATCATTGAGGAAGCAATCAGAATAGCAGGCGAAACACCATGAACACAAACATAGACGCATTAACCGCCGCCCTTGAAGGCAAAAGCGAAATTGAATCGCTGACAATTCTGGCAGATCTTTTTCCGGGTCAGGTCGTATTTTCTACCAGCCTGGGTTATGAAGATCAGGTTATTACAGATTTTATTTTAAAAAACAATCTGAATATCAGCATTTTCACTCTGGATACGGGTAGAATGTTTAATGAAACGTACATGACGCTTCAAAAAACAAACAACCGGTATGATACTAAAATAAAAGCATACTATCCTCAAACGGATTCTGCGGAAGCTTTACTAAGTACAAAAGGCCCTTTGAGTTTTTATGATTCTGTTGAAAACCGTAAAGAATGCTGCTTCATCCGTAAAGTTGAACCTTTGAACAGAGCTTTGAAAGGAGCAAAAATCTGGGTAACTGGTATCCGGGCAGAACAGTCGGGAAATCGTCAGTCTATGCACAAGCTCGAAGCGGACGAAGCGCATGACCTGATCAAATTCCACCCGATTCTGGATTGGAGTTTTGAGGAAGTAAAAACCTATGTAAAATCCAATGGTATTCCATACAATCCTTTGCACGACAAAGGTTTTGTAAGTATCGGTTGCGCACCTTGTACACGTGCCATTCAGGAAGGCGAAGATTTCCGCGCCGGACGTTGGTGGTGGGAAGATGAGTCGAAGAAAGAATGTGGTTTGCACGCGAAGTAATAAAAGCATCCCAATGCTACGTAAATAAAGAAGAAGTATTAAATGTCTAATGAAGTAAGTATGTCAATTTCAGTAAAAGAGGCGTCGGATCTTAGCAACCAGGGAAATATTGACCGTAGAAAACCGGACTACCTGGATCAGCTAGAGGCAGAGGCGATTTACATTATGCGTGAAGTGGCTGGTCAGTTTGAACGTCCGGCGTTACTATTTTCAGGAGGAAAAGATTCTATAACCCTGGTTCGTCTTGCTCAAAAAGCATTTGCTCCGGGTAAAATCCCATTTCCGCTAGTTCATATTGATACGGGCCATAACTTCGTGGAAGCTACGGATTACCGTGATATGCTTGCTGAAAAAACAGGTTCTAAACTAATCGTTCGTTATGTGGAAGATACCATCAAAGCGAAAAATCTGAAAGAACCGACGGGTAAAAACGCGAGCCGTAACTGGTTGCAGACTTTCACTTTACTAGACACGATTGAAGAATTCGGGTTTGACGCCTGCATTGGTGGTGCCCGTCGTGATGAAGAAAAAGCGCGTGCAAAAGAACGTATTTTTTCATTCCGTGACGAATTCGGACAATGGGATCCAAAACGTCAGAGACCTGAACTTTGGAATCTATTTAACGGACGTATTCATAAAGGCGAAAACGTACGTGTTTTCCCGATTTCCAACTGGACTGAATTGGACGTTTGGGCATATCTTCAAAGAGAAGGCATTACGCTTCCAAGCATTTATTTCGCACACGAACGTGAGTGCATCCTGCGCGACGGACGTTTGTTATACAATACGCCGGTAATCGAAAAAGATCCGGAAGATCAGATTGTAACCAGACAAGTTCGTTTCCGTACCGTTGGCGATATGACTTGTACAGCTGCCGTAGAATCAAGCGCAGCAACATTGGAAGAAGTAATTGCAGAAATCACAGTTTCCAGAATCAGCGAACGCGGCGAAACCCGCATCGACGATCAGCAAACAGAAGCTGCAATGGAAGATCGTAAAAAAGGAGGATATTTCTAAACAATGAGAAACTGACAGAAAGCTCGTGATGAGCCCATTCAATCACTCTCTCATTCACAAATTCGAAATTAAAACAAGGTGGATTTACTAAGATTTATAACAGCAGGTTCCGTAGATGACGGTAAAAGTACGTTGATCGGGCGTTTGCTTTTTGATACAAAAAATATATTGGCAGATCAGATGGAAGCCATTGAACGTGCTAGTAAAAGCCGTAATGATGGTGAAATTGATCTTGCTCTTCTAACAGACGGACTACGTTCGGAACGTGAACAAGGGATTACAATTGACGTCGCTTACAAATATTTCCAGACGCCGAACCGTAAATTTATTTCGATCGATGCGCCGGGACATATTCAGTATACCCGTAACATGGTTACTGGTGCCTCAAATGCTGATCTGGCAATTATTCTTGTTGATGCGCGTCACGGTGTTGCCGAACAAACCCGCCGTCACTCGCTGATAGCTTCCATGTTGGGAATTCCTCACGTGGTTGTGGCGATTAACAAAATGGATTTGGTTGGAAATTCCGAGGATGCGTTTTTGGAAATTGCAAAAACATACCAGGATCTTGCTCAGAAACTGAACATTAAAGATCTGACAATCATCCCGGTTAGCGCGCTGAACGGCGATAATATCGTTGACAGATCTAAAAACATGCCTTGGTATACTGGCGAAACTTTGTTGTCAGTTCTTGAAACCGTTAATGTTTTAAAAGATAAAAACACAACAGACGGACGTTTCTCGGTTCAGTATGTAATCCGCCCTCAGACTGAGGAATTGCATGATTACCGTGGTTATGCAGGTCGTTTACAGAGCGGCTCGTTGAGAAAAGGCGAAGCTGTTAAAATATTACCTTCCGGAACTGAATCGAAAATTGCGAGAATCGAATTCGGTGGACAGGAAATTATCGAAGCAGGTGTTTTTGAATCGGTTACCATTCTTCTGGAAGACGATGTGGATATCAGTCGTGGCGATATGATCGTTTCAGTTGACAATTCACCAATCGTGAGTCAGGATATTGAAGCATTGGTTTGCTGGATGGACGACCGCAAAACATTGAAAGCCGGCGACAAATATCTTCTTCAGCACGGAACTGCAAGAACAAAATGTTCTGTTAGAAGTATAGAATATCAGATTGATATCAACTCCTATGAAAAACTGGATGAGGTTGAAAGTTTGAAATTAAACGATGTCGCAAGAATTATTTTAAGAACAGCGCAACCGATCGCTTACGACCCATATCAGCAAAACAGAGCAAATGGCGCCGCTATTCTGATTGATGAAACGTCGAACGTGACCGTTGGCGCTTGTATGGTTGAATAAAAGGCGTGGTGTAGCCGCACCTTTTTTCCCGATATAAAGTTAATATACTATTCCGATAGGTTATAAGAATACATCACCATGAATAATTTAGTAATTTCAGACAAAGTATCATCCGTAGCAAAACGTGATATTGTTGATTTACAAAACAAGATCAACGCATTTAACACGGGTGAAACGCCGGAAGAAGCTTTTCGTAAGTTTCGTCTGACGCGCGGTGTCTACGGTCAGCGCCAGCCAGGCGTGCAGATGATCCGTATAAAACTGCCTTATGGACGTATCACGGCGGATCAGCTAGTTCGTATCGCAGATACTTCTGACAAATTTGCCACTGGAAATTTGCATGCCACAACGCGTCAGGATATTCAGCTGCACTTTGTAAAACTTTCAGATTCTCCACAATTATGGGCCGATCTGGAAGATGCAGGAATTACTTTAAAAGAAGCGTGTGGTAATACAATCCGTAACGTAACGGCTTCGTCGGTGGCAGGTATTGACCCGGACGAACCTTTTGATGTTACACCAATAACACATTCGATTTTTACTTATTTCCTTCGTAATCCTATCAATCAGGATATGGGACGGAAATTCAAAATAGCAGTTTCTTCTTCTGAAAAAGATTCTGCATTAGCATTTATCCACGATGTTGGCCTTATCGCCAAAATGGGAACAAACGAAGCAGGGGAAGAAGTTAAAGGTTTCAAAGTTTTGATTGGTGGAGGTTTAGGCGCGCAGCCGTTCTCGGCACAAACTGCCTTTGAATTCCTTGAAGAAAAAGACGTTATTCCTTTCATTGAAGCTTTGCTTCGTGTATTCGATCGTTACGGAGAACGTGTTCGTCGCCATAAAGCGCGCATGAAGTTCCTTTTGAACGATCTTGGATTGGAAGGAATGATGGCAAAAGTGGAAGAAGAACGTACCGCGGTTAAAAATAAGATATTCCAGATTCCGGATGATTTGTTTGGTACCAACGAAGCAGAATCAATCAACCACGCTCCTCGCCCATCTTTGAGCGAAGAAGAAATTTTGAAAATTGCCTCTGAAAATATTTCAGACATTCCAGAATTCACCAAATGGTTAAAAACCAACACTTTTGAACAAAAACAAAAAGGTTGGTATGCTGTTCAGTTACGTGTTTTGCTGGGTGATATGAGCTCGGACACAGCGCGTTCATTGGCGAATATAGTTCGTCAATATGCAGCTGATGATATTCGTGTAACGGTTAACCAGGGATATATTCTTCGATTTATTAAAGGTGAAGACCTTGTAGCGATATACAACGAACTTTCGAAATTGGGATTAGTTAATCCTGGTTTTGACAGTACGATGGACATTACAACTTGCCCGGGAACAGATACTTGTAATCTTGCTATCACGAGCAGTTACGGAATTACCCGTGTTTTGGAGGATGTCATGAAGGATGAATTTCCTGAAATGATTTACAACCAGGATATTAAGATTAAAATTAGCGGCTGTATGAACGGCTGCGGCCAGCATAATGCTTCCAACATTGGTTTCCACGGAAGTTCTATTAAAAACGGGAAACTGGTTTTGCCAGCTTTGCAGGTTTTGTTAGGCGGTGGTTTTTCTGGTGACGGCATTGGTTTGATTGGCGATAAGGTGATTAAAGTTCCAGCGAAACGCGGACCGGAAGCACTTCGTACAATCTTCAATGATTACGAATCAAACGCGTACGACGGAGAATATTTTAATCAATATTACACACGTCAGACAAAAAATTACTTCTTCCAGTTATTGAAACCAATCGCAGATCTTTCTACAATTCAGGAAGACGATTACCGCGACTGGGATCATGATGAAATGTTCAAAACTGAAATTGGTGTTGGTGAATGCGCCAGTGTATTGGTGGATTTAGTAGCAACTACGATTACAGAGGGACAGGAAAAATTAAACCTTGCCAAAGAAAACTTCGAATCGAAAATCTGGGCTGATGCGATTTATCATGCTTATAACGTTTTGATCACAGGTGCAAAAGGATTATTGATGACCAAAGATGTGAGTACAAATACTCAGTACGGCATCATCAACGATTTTGAAAGTAACTTCGGAAAAGAATTTAAATACAATATTCCGGCAGAATACGTTCTTCCGGATTCAGAAGAAACTCCTTTCCGTTCTCTTGCTTTCAGTATCAACAAATTCGAACCAACTGAAGAGTTTGCAACATACTTTGTAAATACGGCAGAAGACTTTTTGAACTTCGTGCGTAATACACGCGGAGCTCAACTTATGGAAACAGGCGAGCCAGTTTTGCAGGAGTTGTCGTTTGGAAAAGATTCGTAAATTTTGGCTGTCGGCTTTCGGCAGTCGGCTATCAGTTGTTAGCCAACATTAAGTTTAATGCAAGAAGTCAATTTTTCTAATTTGACTTCTTGCATCAACAACTAGCCTTCTCTCAAACCCCAACTTTCCTACAATTCAGGAATTCGCATAAACTAACCCACTGACAGCTGATCGCCGAAAGCCGACAGCCATTTCCTTATGAAACTCACATTAATCGGTGCCGGTCCCGGCGATCCTGACTTGATCACTTTGAAAGGAATTAAAGCATTACAAACTGCAAAAGTTGTACTTTATGATGCGCTTGTGCATCCTTCAATCCTTGATCATTGTCCGGAAGATTGTTTGAAAATTCATGTTGGAAAACGTTTTGGAAAAGTAAGCTGCGGACAGGATGAAATTAACAAACTGATTGTTGCCTCTGCCAGTGAATATGGAGAAGTTATCCGTTTGAAAGGCGGTGATTCTTTTATTTTCGGTCGTGGTTATGAGGAAATTGAATATGCTGCGCAACACGGTATTGAATCGGAAGTGATTCCAGGTATTTCCAGTACTTATGCGGTTCCGGCTTTGGCTGGAATTCCGTTGACTTCCCGCGGTGTTAGTGAAAGTTTCTGGGTTGTGACCGGCACAACCAAATCTCATGAATTATCCGCAGATCTTCCCTGGGCAGCACGCTCCTCGGCTACGGTTGTGATTTTAATGGGCACGCACAAATTGGAAGAAATTATTACGATCTATGCCGATCTTGATAAATTTGATGAGCCGATTGCCATTATTCAAAACGGCTCATTACCGGAACAAAAAATCGTTCTAGGCACCATTGGAAACATTTTATCTCTTGCCAAAAAAGCTGAAATAAAATCTCCGGCCGTGATTGTCATCGGAAAAGTTGCCGCGCTTCCGGGGTTGACATTCCAGAAAATTGAAGAGCTGGTCAACAAACAGATTTCATAATTAATCTGTTCTCCGGATTTCTTTAAAGGATAAAGAAATAAACAATTCCCGCCAATACAAGATAGCTTACAAACAGCCATTTCTTCTTGTACTCATACGCTTCGCGGTGATGAAAATAATCAAATACCATCGAAGCAGAGAATCCTACCACCATTAAAACAACTGAAAAAACACCACAATCCAGGCGGTAGTGTTTATAAGCATGCAGTGCAGGTGCGCCAAGTGCCAGATACATCAGCCACATACCGAATCCCATTCGGTAAAGGTATACGCTCAGGCGCCGATCATTTTTTATGTCAAATAAGCTTTCTAACACAGATACGCTTTTGATTCGTCTAGTGAAGCTAGCTAATTTTAAAAACAAATGCTAATTTTTAATACACATACGTTATATGTAATATTGCAAAAAATTATATATGAATAAACTAGTTGCAAAAATTTCAATTTTCTTTCTGAATTCCATCGCTGGTCTTTCCTGGAAAAATACATTCCGGGTATCCACTGCGCTTAGCTGGCTAATTTTTGATGTGATAGGTTATCGCAAAAAAGTAATTGCTGAAAATCTTAAAAACAGCTTTCCTGATAAACCAGCCAAGGAACTTGAAGTTATTGCACAAAACTTTTATATCCATTTCACCGACCTGATCCTTGAAACTTTAAAGTTTCGCACTGCGTCTCCGGAAGTGATAAGAGAAAGGCTTCAGGGTGATCTGACCATTGTTAACGATTTGTATAAACAAAATAAAAGTGCCATATTCCTTATGGGCCATCGTGGTAACTGGGAACTTGCCAATTTGTTTTCTTCCCTGGAATTTTCACATGAGTGTATTGTGGTTTACAGGCCGTTGCAAAACAAGATTTTTGACAAATGGTTTCTGGATTACCGCACAAGATTCGGGGCGAAACTGGTACCGATGGACAAGATTTTCAAAGAGCTCTTAACACCTCGCGAAAAACCTTTTGTAGTTGTTCTTGCAAACGATCAGTCTGCAAATCCGAAGACAGCTTTTTGGACAAAATTCCTTAATCAGGATACCGGAATTTTCCGTGGTGTTGAGGCAATTGCAAGAAAACTGAATCTTCCGGTACTATACGCAGAATTCAGCAAAATCGAGAACAAAAGAGGTTATTATCATGTTGACATTACAACGATAACCGAGAAGCCGAAGGAAGTCCCTATCAACGGGATTCTGGAAAAGCAGATTCAGATTTTGGAACAGGATATCAGACTTCAGCCACACAATTGGTTGTGGAGCCACAGACGCTGGAAACATTGTAAACCCGAATGTCTGAAGCCTGAACAATTACTAGATTTAGTACCCCGGCAATAGTTCCGGGCCATTTCCATATCTCCTTCTAAAAATGACTAGTGCGGTTATTCAAACCAGAACAGTCATTTTAAGCAAGTCTTGTATGGAAAATTTCCTTACCCGCATCATCATTAAACTCCTGGAAGGCGTTTCCAGATTTTCCTGGAAATCCATTTATCGTATTTCCGACATCCTGCGATTTTTCATTTTTGATGTATTTCATTATCGTCAAAAAGTGATATTAACCAATCTGCGAAACAGTTTCCCACAGGAAAACGAAAGCACGATCCGCGCAATCGCCAAAAAATATTATCAGAACTTTACCGATATTATTTTTGAAACGATCAAATTAAGAAGCATTTCCAAGATTGATTTGCTAAGTCGCTTTGAAGCCGATTCGGATATTCTGGATTACTATTATGCGCAGAAAAAGAACCTGATCGTTGTGGCCGGACATCTCGGAAATTGGGAAATGCTAAACCTTTTTGGCTCGGTCCGTTTTCGTTATCAAATGGTTGTCGTATACCATCAGCTTGCCAACGAGACATTTGACAACTGGTTTAAAGATGTCCGTACGCAGTTTGGTACAGAAATGGTGCCTATGGAAGAAGCTTTTCAGCGTGCATTAAGTCCTCGTGAAAAACCGTTTCTCTTCATCCTGATCAATGACCAGTCGCCGGCACCGGAACGTGCTTACTGGACAACTTTTCTGAATCAGGACACAGGCGTTTTTCGTGGCGTTGAGCTAATCGCCAGAAAACTTAATGCGCCAGTCTTGTATATGGGTGTTTTAAGGAATAATTTTAAGCGGGGATTTTACAAATTCTATTTCCGGCTTATCACAGAAACCCCGAAACAAGAGCCGACGAATTATATTCTTCAAAAACAAATTTCGTTTTTAGAAGAAGATATCATAAGGCAACCGGACAACTGGCTGTGGAGCCACAAACGTTGGAAACACAAACGGCCGCAAGTATTGCACCGGGATCAAACATTGGAAGTAAAAGATAAATCGTGAATAAACCTGTCAAGTTTTTAATCCTCCGCTTTTCCTCGATCGGCGATATTGTTCTGACTACTCCCGTTATACGTTGTCTGAAACAGCAATATCCGGATGCTGAAATCCATTACTTCACCAAAAGTAAATTCGGTTTTTTGCTGAAAGATAATCCTAACGTGGATAAAATCTGGCTGCTTGATGGGAGTCTGAATAAAATGATCAAGGAATTGCGTGCTGAAAACTTTGATTATATCATCGATCTGCATACCAATTTACGAACACTGCATATCAAACTGGCACTTTTCAAGCGATCGTTTTCTTTTAAAAAATTAAATGCGCAGAAGTGGCTGCAAACCCAGTTCAAGATTAATTACCTGCCCGATATCCATATCGTGGACAGGTATCTGGATACGGTTTTACCCTTGGGCGTCAAAAATGATGACCATGGTCTGGATTATTTTATTCCATATAAAGACAAAGTAGAAAGAGACTGGATTCCTGAAACGCACCAGAAAGATTTTGTCGCTTATGCTATCGGAGGACAGCATACAACTAAAAAACTTCCCGTTCACAAAATGATCGAACTTTGCAGGAAAATCAATTTTCCGATCATCCTGTTGGGGGGAAAAGAAGATTTCGAAGCAGGAGAAGAAATCCGAAAGGCAATTGGCGACAGATTGATTTTTAACGGATGTGGAAAGTATAATTTCAATCAATCCGCATCGCTGATAGAACAGTCATTCATCGTCTTTTCGCACGATACCGGATTGATGCATGTAGCCTCAGCTTTCAAAAAGAAGGTATATTCGATTTGGGGAAATACGGTTCCGGCTTTTGGCATGTATCCTTATAAAACGGCTTTTGAAGTAATAGAAAATAATGATCTCGATTGCCGTCCCTGCTCTAAGATCGGTTATAAAGAATGTCCAAAAAAACATTTCAACTGCATGAACAAGCTCTCCTTCGATTTTGATATCAAAGAACTTCCATTCAGTAAATAATGTTTTTAAATCCGATTACTCAATCAATATAAAAAACCGGAATGAACAAAAAAGTAAATATCGGAATAGTTCAGATGAGCTGTTCTGCGGATGTAGAAGATAATTTCGAAAAAGCTAAATCAAAAATAAGAGAAGCGGCTGCAAAAGGAGCACAAATTGTTTGTTTGCAGGAGCTTTTTAAATCATTATATTTTTGCGACGTTGAAGACCACAAAAACTTTGAACTGGCAGAAGCGATACCTGGTCCTTCCACGGAATCATTAAGCAGTCTTGCCAAAGAATTGGGTGTCGTAATCATTGCTTCGTTATTTGAAAAACGTGCACACGGTTTATATCATAACACCACAGCAGTTCTTGACGCGGACGGCTCATATTTAGGAAAATACCGTAAAATGCATATTCCGGATGATCCGGGATACTATGAGAAATTTTATTTTACCCCCGGTGATGCGTCGCAGGAAGAATCTGATACGCATGGTTACCTGACTTTCAGTACAAAATTCGCAAAGATCGGTGTTTTGATATGCTGGGATCAGTGGTATCCGGAAGCAGCCAGAATTACCAGTTTAATGGGTGCAGAAATATTATTTTATCCAACAGCGATTGGCTGGGATACCAACGAAACCGACCCTGTCATTAATGATGAACAATACGGAGCCTGGCAAACCATTCAGCGCGGACATGCTGTGGCCAATGGTATATATGTTGTTTCGGTTAACCGTGTAGGGCGTGAAGCAGACCAGCAATTCTGGGGTGGATCTTTTATAGCAAATCCACAAGGTCGCCTGCTCTATCTTGCGCCACACATAGAAGAAATTGTACATGTTGAAGAAATAGATCTGGCAAAATTAGATCATTACAGAACCACCTGGCCCTTCCTTCGGGATAGAAGAGTGGATTCTTACAAGCCTATTTTAAGTCGCTACATAGACTGAAATCGTAACATAGAAATATAACTTTTCCAATAAAGCCAGAAACCTCATAAATCATGAGTGTTCTGGCTTTATTGCATTCTACCGATTCAATTTCTAAAAAATAAAATTCACAATATACGTAACCAATTGTTAATCAATAATATATAGACTCAATAATTTATTCATCTCATTTCAAACTTCTTTACTCCATTATCAATATCCAGAATTACAAATGGAATTGTAAGTCTACATATTTTGTAGATTGCATTTAAGCTTGATTATTGAAATAAAATATAAATATAGTACTATAATATTTTCTCACTTTTCAATTCAACCAATTTTTATTGCAAAAAATAACAAGTATTAGATTTATTCTCTTGTATTTATCCACTTTGTCAGTATATTTGAAATGTCATTAAACGAATGACTGGACTTTCAAACTGCCAGATATATTCCAGCCGCACATGAATATATCCGAATGTAAGAAGTGGGAACATGATCGTCTTTGATCCTGTGCGAAAGCCAGACATTAAAGAAGTTCTGCTTTTTTACAATATAATTTTGTCAATTATTAACCTGACTACGTGGACAAACATTTTGTCAGCACCTGAATTTTTTACGTTTATTCTGTGTCTGAAGTTGCTGTTTGTCCTCGATTAAGAGGGTATTGCTTTCCGGAAAAGCAGTTTTGCAAGATTATGGCTGTTGGAAATGTCTATGTGAACGTGTGTGCGGCGCACAGAAACGTGGACACCACAGCCATAACTTTTAACTCTTGAACGGTAAAAATTTCCTGACAATACCAGATGCGTATAACTAAGATTTTAAAAAGCGTACCTCATATCACATTGCATAAGAACTTGCAGAATTAAATTTCTATAAACCTCTGTAACAGCAAAATAGGGAATTATAAAATGTTTAGTTAAATTTATCATATTAATCACTCCAATTACTATTACTTAACTTTTACAGGAAAATGAATCAGAAAATCGACCGTCGCAATTTATTGAAGTCAGGCTTAATGGCCATAGGAGGTATGACGCTAGCCCCTCATTTGAGTTTCGGCGGCGCATTCTCAGATATGCCGTTATCCCTTGACCCGGAAAACCGCATCTACCGCAGCCCAATGGTTCGTGAGCATTTCCTTGATAAGAAACCAGATCTTTCTAAAATGGTACGCCTTGGTGCTAACGAAAATCCATACGGACCACCAAAAACTGCTCAGAAAGCTGTTTGTGATTCAGTAGCGGGTGGAAACCGTTATGCATGGAAAGAAATGTCTGACCTTGTTGACAAAATTGCAAAAAAAGAAGGCGTTTCCACAGATTATATTATGATGGGACCTGGTTCTTCTGATCTTCTTGAAAAAGTGGCGTTGGTACTTTTCATGAATGGTGGAAATATCGTCTCTGCTGATCCGTGTTATATGTCATTGATTCAGGTTGCAAAATCTGTTGGTGCAACATGGAAAGCGGTTCCGGTTACAGCTGACCATTCTCATGACCTGAAAGCGATGGAAGCAGCTGTTGACAAGGATACGAAACTTGTTTACATATGCAACCCAAACAATCCTACCGGTGCTATTACATCTGGTAAGGATCTATTAGATTTCTGTTCACGTGTTTCTGAGAAAGTACCTATTTTCGTTGACGAGGCATACATAGAGCTGGCTGTTGGTGCTGATACGCAAAGTATGGTATCATTGCTTACAAAAAATAAAAATGTGATTGTTGCGCGTACGTTCTCGAAAATTATGGGAATGGCCGGTATCCGTGTAGGTTACATGGCTGCTCAACCAGCATTCATCAAACAAATTGAAAAAATTACCCGTGGTGGAATGGGGATTTCTTACACTTCTATTGCTGCCGCTTCTGCCGCTATGGATGATAATGAATTCCAGGGCATGACCCGCAAACTGAACCACGAGGCGAAGACATATTTATACGCGAACCTGGATAAAATGGGCTACAAATACATCCCGTCTTATACCAACTTCGTAATCTTCCCTGTAAACATGTCAGGTAAAGATCTGCTGTCCAAAATGGCTGCTAAAAATATTTCTATCCGTGCATTTGATATTCAGAACAAACCTTGGTGCCGTGTGAGTATCGGTACTATGGACGAAATGAAAACTTTCGTAAGCGCACTTGGTACAATCAGCTAATCAGCTGAAACCTGAACGATGGCTGGTTTTTCGGAACGTGTATCCAAACCGGATAAGAACCCGAAAAACCAGCCAATCTTTTTTTGATTTTTATTCATTTCACCGGACATTTTCTTGTCAGGTACATAGTCAATAAAAAAGTATTTATTATGAGTGATGCCTTACAAAAAACCATCACCTTACTTTTATTAATCGGCCTCGGACTTTTGCTCAGAGGAAAATTCAAAAGTAAGGATCAAACCAACGGTATTAAAGAAATCATTCTTTCTGTTGCTTTGCCATCAACGATCTTTATCTCCTTAATGAAAATTGACATTGATTCGTCAATGATCATCATCCCGCTGGTAACATTGGTCTTCAATTTCCTGATGTTCTTCTCGGCACCTCTTGCTTTTGCACTTTTTGGTATTGAAAAAAACAGTCCGACAGGCCGTACCCTGATGATGTTAATTCCTTCATTGGCTCCGGGATTATCCTGTTTCCCCTTCATTGCAGAGTTTCTTGGAGAAAAAAGTCTGGCGATTGCCGCACTTGCGGATGTGGGAAACAAGTTTTTTGTATTGATCTCCCTGTATATTCTGGCCATGAATATGTTCCTTAAAAACAGTCATGACACAGAAACAAAACTCGGCGGAAAACTTAAAAGCCTTTTTGGCAATATGCTTCAGGAGCCAATCAATGTCTTGATTATCCTGGCACTTATCCTGCTTGGTTTTGGAATTAATTACAAAACACTTCCATTTGTAATCACAGAAATTTTTGATAAAACGAGTGCCATGATGACGCCGTTGGTGTTATTATTCATAGGTTTGGCTGTTCAGTTGAAAGAAGGTAAAAAACGTATTGTAGCCAGTATTCTGCTTTTCAGAGCCGGAAGTACGATGCTTATCAGCGCAGGAATGATCTATGTTTTGAATCTGACAGATCAATCCATGATTTTACTTGCTATCGTTATTCCATTGAGTGCAGCAAGTTTCTGGCCGTTAGCGCATATATCTGCATTCAACCTGCGTGAAGATGCCATGGGACTTTCCAAAGAAAAAAGGACTTTTGACATGGAACTTGCAGTATTACTACTTGCATTCTCTTTGCCATTTTCAACAATTCTTATCCTGGGTATTTTGTCAACCGGTGCTTTATTCACACATTTATCAACACTGATCATTTCTGGTGTGGTGCTGATTGCTCTGGGAGGATTGCCAAATTTATTCAGTAAAGTTTTTGTCAGAGTATCAAAAGCCTGATCTACTTACATTTATGCGTAAAAGAATCATTATTCCGTTCCTTTCCCTTTTATCTTTTGCCTCCATTGCGCAGGCAGCAAATAATACTGAAAGCAAAAAAACGGAAGTGAGGGATGGGGCTTCGTCAAAAGAGAAAAAGCGTTATAAGTATTTTTGCGCGAATGCAAGTGTCACCATGGCAGATGGCACCTTAAAACCCATTCATGCTGTACAGGTAGGAGAAAAAGTCAGAACCTGCCATAAAGGGAAAAGTATTACAACAAAAGTGAAAGGCGTAGAGGTGTTTTACAATCCCGATGCTGCCCTTACAGCTGTTTACCTTCGCCCCGCACAGGAAAAAAAATCCAGGAATGATACCTGGCCACTAATTCCGGCACTTCTTCTGGAAGCAACACCGCACCATCTGGTACAGACCAACAAAGGAAACAAGGCGATGAAACAGCTTTCCAAAAATGATATTCTATATCATGTTGAACCTGAAACGGGGGAAGTTTCCAGCTGGAAAGTAGGTGTTGTACAAACAAATGCCAGAAAAGTGGACAAAGCTTATAACCTTACCACAGAAGAAGGCTCCTATTTAATCGAAAATGTAATCGTATCAGATAAGTAAAAGCTATTTTCTTTACCAACGTTTTGAAGAAAAAATCCAGAGCCTGTTTTAAAGCGGTGTCTTTGGATTTTTCATTTTCCAATCCCCCTTCTACCCTACTTTCTTTACTATGCCTGTCTTTTTTAAAAAACCTTTCCGACCTTTGCGTGGTCAAACGATATACTTCAATAATTTTTAGCATCCATACCGTGTCAGAATTTCACTCGTCGCCCACTCCGAAAGCATCAGGATTTACTTTTCCAGCCGAATGGCATCAACACCGCGCTACCTGGTTAACATTTCCACACAATGACGCTTCCTGGCAAGGCGACCGTCTTTCCAAAATGTATCCGCAATATCTGGCTTTCATCAAGGCGATAAGCCAGGGAGAAAATGTTGGAATTATAGCTAATGATGAAAATCTTAAACAATTCATAATAGCCGAACTGGATAAAATTCAGGTTGATTTATCAAAAATTGAATTCATTATAAAACCTACCAACGACGCCTGGTGCCGCGACCATGGACCTGCTTTTCTGATCAATCCGGAAACAAAAGAAAAAATGATCGTTGACTGGGGGCATAATGCGTGGGGAGGGAAATATCCGCCTTATGACGACGATAACCGTACGCCACTAGCCATTGCCGAATATTTAAATCTGCCGGCCGTAACGCCCGGAATCATCATGGAAGGCGGCTCGGTAGAATTTAACGGAGCCGGAAGTTTGCTGACCAGCAAATCCTGTTTATTAAATCAAAACCGAAATTCGCATCTTAATCAAGGTCAGATCGAAAAACTCCTTTCAGATTATTATGGAATCGATCAGGTTTTATGGGTTGAAGCCGGCATTGCAGGCGACGATACCGACGGACACATTGATGATACTACCCGTTTTATCAGAGAAGACACCGTAATTGCTGCCGTAGAAAACGATCCAAACGATGAAAATTATGAGATTCTTCAAACGAATCTTAAAATGATGAAGGAGATGCGTTTGTTGAATGGAAAGCAACTGAATATCATCGAAATACCTATGCCAAAAGCAGTTATCATCGACAACTTCCGGACACCGGGTTCTTATGTCAATTTCCTGATGTGTAATGCTGGCGTAATCGTCCCGGTTTTCAATAATCCAAACGACCAGATTGCGATTGACATTTTAGAAAAAGCAATGCCTGACCGGAAAATTATCCCGCTGGACGCTTCTGAAATAATCTGGGGACAAGGAAGTTTTCACTGTTTGAGCCAGCAAGAGCCAGCTGTATAAATATTTATAAATCAGAACACCCGTTTTTATTGATGTCAAAACATTTTTAAAAACGGGTATTCTGCTGATTAAGGCTGTTTCCGGCTAATACTTACTGATTCAATCACATATTTTCTGGTATCATAATTAGCTTCATCAAATCTAAAACTGATTTGAGGGTTTGCAGGATTTGCATAAGCCAAAGGGTTTTCCAGAAGCAGCGGATGATCTTTCACAATAATATTACCGACCGATTTAAATATTGTCAGATTGAATGATTTTTTATTCATATCGAGCGTAAAAACAATTGTATGAATGGTACCCAGCGGTATGTTACCTATCAATTCTGCTGGTGTTCCGGCCAGGCTCCTTTCCAGTTCAACATCTCCGTTGTTCCTGAAATACATCCTTGCAATTAAACCAGCCGATCCGTCCGCAATATCTATCATAAGATCACTGCCGGAACCCGATAGTGTTCCGATAAAAGAAAACCATAATGGCTTTGTAAAATTGGTAGAAATACCACGAAAGGAAAGGAACTGGTTGTGCGCAGTCAGTCCGGTTGCGGCAGCCTGAGAAAAAGTCAACGCCTTTTGTCCTGCGCTATTTGTTGATGTTGTTACTTTAAGCCGTGGAGTCAATACAGGCTCATATACAACTTCATCTCCTGCCGGAGCACCGGAAATATTCATGACCGGCAAACTGCCCACCACATCACTTTCAAAGGTTTCAGTCAAAACCGCAGTGGTTTTACAGGAAGTTATAGCACCGGCCAATAATAAAATGGCAAAAAGTTTGTAGTTTTTCATTTTTGATAAAAGTTTAAATTTTATCAAAAGTAACAAGGTGGCTTTCTGGTTTTAAGCGTAGAATTACGTAGATGAGTGAGCGGTAAGATTATACATTTTTAGGATTCAACCAGTCATCCGCTTTATCATAAATAAGCTGATAAAGACTCCGTCTGGTTACGACAAATTCAGCATGAAAGCTTAACCCTTTACTGAGTGAAACTGTATAACCATTTTTTAGCCTAACCTTTTTCTGTAATAATTCACATTTAACTTTGAATACCGGAAGATCATTGATTACAATAAAATCATGCGCTATATCCGTGACTTTACCTTTTACCATACCCCATTCATTGTAATTGAAAGCATCTATTCTAAATAAAACATGTTGTCCCTTTTTGATTAAACCTATGTTTTGGGGTGAAACATAACATTCGGCAATCAGTACCGAATCATCAGGTGAAATTGTACCCAGTGTTTCCCCCGCCTGAATAATACTGCCAATATATTTGCCGGAAATCTGCTGTATCGTTCCTGTAACCGGAGCTTTAATCGTAAAATTTTTGCTTTGCTCTTTCAACTGTTTTGCTTCTGACAATAGTTGCTGCAATGCCGTATGGTGGCTTGTTAAGTCAGACTGCCACTGTCCCATTTGCTGGCGAAAAGTTGATTCGTATTGAGCAACCAACTGGGTATGCTCAAACTCTTTTGCATCAAACTCCCGCATCGCAATTACCTTTTCCTTAAATAGCTTCCGGTCGGCATCGAGTTCCTTTTTTATCTTTTGCTGATGAAACAGGTTTTCCTGCATTTTAGATTGGAACGAGAAAAACTGTTGCGCGTAGAGCGATGTACCGAAGGAATGATCATCATATAGAGATGCTTTATTAAGGCGAACCAGCTTTTCAAGATCATCAACAAAAGAAGTTCTTTCAGCCTGTTGATCTGTATTTAATTGAGATTTCGCGGATAATTCCTGTGAGTTAATTTCATACAAAATCTCTCCTTTTTTTACCGACTGGTTTTCATTGACAAAGGCATTTTGTATGACACCATTTACAAGTGACCGAAGCTCTGTCTTTTCATTTTTCGTTCTTAAATTACCATTACTAGGTATGGAAATATCAATGTAAAGAAACGGAAGAGAAAATAAAGTCAATATAACTGCTAAAATCGTAATCGTATATATCCATTGGCTTTTAACTGCGACTCGCGGCAGATAACTTTCTAAACTGTTTTCAAGAACGTCCGCGGGGAAAAATTGCTGTTGCATGAAATCTGAAAATTAGACTGAATGATTTGAAGACTCTGTTAAAATTACGCCTTGCTGTTTCCACAACACCTGATATTGCCCGTTTTGCAGGAGCAATTCTTCATGCGTACCCTGTTCTATAACCTTACCTTTATGAACAACGATAATTTCATCCGCATCCCGGATTGTAGACAATCTATGAGCAATTAGCACAACGGTTCTTCCAAGCGCGCACAACGATCTGATCGTTTCCTGCACATACTGCTCCGAAATGGTATCCAGAGACGATGTAGCCTCATCAAAAATGATGATCTCCGGCTCACGGTACAAAGCCCTCAAAATAGCCAGTCTTTGCCTTTGGCCTCCCGACAGATTATTACCGTTTTCTGTCAGCTCCGTTGCATATCCATTGGGCAATTCTTCGATAAATTCATGAATACCAAGTTTTCTGGCATAGTACAGTATCTTTTTTACATCCGGTTCAAATTCACCCAACGCTACATTTTCCAGAACAGTTGCTCCGAATAAATGAATTTGCTGGGGAACTACACTAACCAATCTGCGCAAGCTCTCATTACTAAGATGTTGAATATCATAATCTCCAATTCTGACACGACCATTTTTAAGTGGATATAAATTTTGCAGCAAAGAAATAAGGGTAGATTTTCCTGAACCGCTTTCTCCAACAATGGCGGTAATTTTTCCTTTCTTTATCGTGAGATTTAAGTTTTCAAAAATAATTGCCCGGGTTCCATATCTGAAAGTAACATTTTCTAAATGGATATCATCAATCATATCCCTGGTAAGCTCAATTTTGTTTTCTGTCTTTTCCCTTTCAAGATCCATAATCTCAAACAATCGGTCGGCAGCAATCAATGCATCTTGTATCGTTCGGTTTGCACTGATCAATTTTCCCGCAGGCCCGGTAAAATATCCGATTAAAGCGTAAAAAGAAAAAAGCTCTCCGGCCGTCAATTCATTGCTAATCACAAAGGAAGTGCCCACCCAAAGTAAAACAATTGTAAAACCCTGGGATACGACGCCGCTTGCTGTACCGACAGACAAGGAGGCCATAAAAGAACTGGAAACAGTCCGGATCAACTTTATAAACCGTGTTTCTGTCTTATAATTGGCGTAACTTTCCATACCAAACCGCTTAATGGTAGCCGCTGCATTGAGCGATTCTACGAGCTGGGCTTCCAGTTCCGCGGAGTTTTCCATCAGTTCCCTTTGCAGACGTTTGTTCACCCGATTGGATAACCAATAAAACAATACATAAAACGGAATGATGGCCAACATAATCAGTGCCAGTTTCCAGTAATATGTAAACATGAGCATAAATGAAAACAGCACGATAAAGACATTAACAACCAGATCCAGGACCGTTTCATTAATAAAAGAGCGGATTTTAACAGCATCATTAACCCTGGAAATAATCTCTCCGACCCGCATGGTATCAAAGAATTGCTGCGGAAGTGTCAGCAAATGTTTGTAATAACCTAAAATAAGCTGAGCATCTATTTGCTGTCCGGTTTTGAAAACAAAAACGGTTTTTATGGTGCCTACAATTGTTTGCAGCAACAAAATGAACAGCATACCGACGCTCAGTAAACGCAGCAAATTCATATTACCAGAAGGCAAAACATGATCTGTTATTTTTTGGATATAAATGGAAGTAGATAACCCAAGCAAAGTTGCAACAGCCGCGCCTAATAAAGCCTGGATCATCACGCTTTTGTGCGGATTGACCAATGCCCAAAACCGGCGCAGAACAGAGATCCGCTGATCGCCCGTCTTAAATTCCTCTGAGGGCAAAAGTATCATCAATACACCCGTCCACAATTGTTTAAACTCCTCCATGGTTTTGGAATGGAACTTACCATCACCCGGATTCATGTAAGTAACTTTTTTGTCATTTACCTGATAAAGAACAACATAGTGATGTAAGCCTGCTTGTGAATTTTCAGATGTTAACTGTGAATTTTTCCTGATAATAACATGGGCTATTGCGGGTAACGGAATTTTTGGAAGACTTTCGACAGCACCTTTTACCCCTTTTGCCTGAAACCCCATTTTTTGAGCCGCCTCAATGAGACCAAGCATATTTGTGCCCTTTTGATCTGTACCTGCGAATTGGCGGATACGGGCAATGGGAAGATGTAATTTGTAGTGAGCAGCCACAGAAGCGAGGCTGGCTGCTCCGCAGTCTGTAATGTCATGCTGTTTGATGCGTGTACGTGTGGTCAAGATTAAGAATGATTGATTTTGTCAACCCGTTTAAAAGACATCAGTTAATAATTTATGTACCTCCGAAGTTGAATTGATCGCTGCGTGTAAAAGGAATGACCATACGATTGAGTTGTATCTGATTGCCAGATAACTAAATATAATACCATACACGAACTGTGGAAGAACGTAAATGGGGTATAAATAAAAAACTGTACCATTTAAAGGAATAAAATTGGCTATATGTAGCAAAGCAAAAGCTACTGTCAATCCCCAACATAAATAATTATAATTTTTTGCCCCTAAAATAGGTGTGGAAATTTTTGCAGAACTCCTGTTAAAAACTATAATACCACCAAAAATTAATACCAGAATAGAATTATAAAGCCAAAAGGATATTTCCAAGTGAAAAAGCTCCGAAAAAAAATACAGAATAAAAACAAAGAATATAGTACATCTCGAAAGAAGAGACCTAGTTAAAAGAGGCAAACGAAAAATAGACTCTTCAACAAAAGGACCTATCAGGCACACCTTAAGAAAACTATCTACGGGCGAGTTTGCTTTACGGAATTCATCTCTCAGCTTGTGCAAGTTTTCATAGATTGAGATGTTTAAAGTATTTTTCAATACGCCGTCAACAATTACAATGATCAATATGATCATAACTGCAGCGTAAAGGCTGAAAAAGTAAGTCTTTCTTAGGGCCACCATTCTTTCCTTTATTGATTCTCTGTCACCAACCTGGAAGCAGGCGTATGGATTACGGTAGAATGTAGCAATGTCTTGAATCATAAGTTGTTTTATTGCTACTGAAAGATATGATTTAATAACTTGGGGAAACATTCAGCTGAAATAAATTAGTAAATAAGTAATCGATCCAGCCAAGGAATATAACAAATCTCAAAAAAATAATCTTATTATCATATATCTAAAAATAATCTCCTTCTCATAGGACCTCAAAATACTGATTTTAAGGAAAGTCAGTATATGATCGTTTGTTGTCATATACTGGCTTTCCTTATATGACAGACGATTCAATATGAAAATATCGAATGATTCGTTTGTTTCCACTGTATCCAGAAGCTAAACTAATTTACCTTTTTTCTCCATTATTAAATTTGGAGGTGACACAGATGGGTTTACATCCTCTAATCTATCAATTCATTGCTCCCGATACACCAATACTTTCTCCACCAGTTTTAGTAACACTACGCCATGCACTACCGGCATAGTATGCAACCCAATACCAGCCAGATTCACCACCGGTTACCTCCTCCAACTCAATATCTGTCAATTCAGTTAAATTATTTGAAAATTCGGTTATGTTTGTCATATAATTATTTTTTAAATATTAGACGATATAAATAAGGGGCGTATTTCATAAATATATAACAAGCGCTAAAAATGAATATTTTCCATCTATTTTCGACAATTATTTTAGAAACATGTTGATATAGGTCTGTGATATTCATTTTATTGTAATGAGTTAATTATTTATCGTTTTTATATACTTTTAATACAAATAAAATTATTGTTCAGTATCTGGACTTTCCATTCATCCCATCGCTAAACCCATCTCGAATATCCCCCCAATTATCCATAAGTATCATTGCCGCAGGTATTACAATCCACCAAAATCCTCCTTCTAGTTCTATCAGTTCATCCGAATTCAATTCCACAAATCCGAAGTTATTTAATTCTAATTGTTTCATTGTTTTTAAATTTAGAGTAATAAAAATTTACTAAGACCATCACTATATTTTGTTGGCCAACAGCATTCAAGTAATGATCCTGTAAAGCTAAACCCTCTCACTGAACTATTACTGCAGTGTCTATATTATGGTAAAATTTTTTTAAAATTTATTACTTAACTAGTAATATGATTTAACTTTACAATTTAAATAAATCATAATCAACAATGTATTGCCAAATAAATTCTAAGATATTGAATAAAGAATGCAACAAAACTCCGTACCAAAAACCATAAATAATTCGAACATAACCCAACATAAGTCCTCCAAAAGTTTGACTTATTGTTATAAAAGGAATAAAAATATAATGTGAGCTATTAAACTGATAATTAAAAATATGAATACAGCCAAAAAATACAGCTGATACATAATACAACCATTTGAAATAATTCTTATTCCGATAAAAGCCTAAGAAAAGTCGAAACATACATTCTTCCATTAGCGGAGCGAAAATAATGACTAAAAATACCTTAACGAGTAAGCTCATCTTCAAAGTCTTTTCCTTTAATTCATCAAACAAGCCTATTTTTTCAGCAATTTCGACCGGATACCAAAGAATAATTCCGCTTATTATGAACGATATAAACAAATAATAAAAACAAACATGCAATAGCTTCTGTCTTGTCGGTGGAATTGCATAATCAGGATGATTCGGATCTCTAACAAATTGTATACAATGCCTGATTAAAAAATTAAAATGAGTGATCATTGATTAGTCTAATATTGTCTCTTCTTGTGAAAGTAAATTGGACTTTTAATTATTTCGGTCAAATCCATAATAAAGGTTTCCAGCCATTTTCCTCAATCATATTTCGTAAAATATCTGCTCTCTGAGGTAAAAAATCAGACTGTTTCCATGAAGCAATATTATCATGGCCATACCACCTTTTTAAATTTCCATTTAGTACTTCATCAATCTGTGCAGGAACAATGGTGGAGATACCAGAAATAATTTTGCAAACAGCCGAAAAGTGAATGTCCTCACCAGTTTCTAATGAATACGGCGGCAGTTGCCAAAAGTCTTTGAGATATCTAGATTTAAAAAACCAACTATTACATCCGAAATCTACTTGTGTCTCTAATTCACAATAATTATAAGGGACATTGTGGCTAACATCTCCGATAAAATAACTGGGAACGTTGCTTAACTTTTCGGGGTAAAAGTCATTTCGAGGAACAATTCGACCAGCACTTGAAATAATTGCATTTTTTTCTTCGCATAAATTTTTACACTTATGCAACCAATTCATTGAGGGGATAACGTCATCGTCTAAAATATAGATATACTTTGATTTGACATATTGAGCGAAAGAAAATCTGCCAAAATATTTTAAATTTATTGTCGATGATAATATTTTTATGAATGGGTATTGTCTTTTTATTTCATCCAACTGTACATAGTCACCACATTGTATTATCCAGATTTCTGAAGGTTTCAAGGTTTGGTTGAATAATGCCAGAAGCTGTTCCTTAACATGATCACGTTTCCAGATATTCATAATAACAGTTATTTCGCTGTTTTCCAGATATTGCGATATTTTCTCAGCAACATGGTTAATCTCATTATTTTTTGAATTACAAAGTAGAGGAATATCGTAGGTCTGATAAACTACCGGTATTGGCTTTCCATCCACAAAAATGGCCGGTATTGCTGTTATCCTAGCGAGATTACACCAGTTACCTTGTAAAGAAACCTGTGTTTTTATTTCTTCCTCAGATAATCCAGATCCATTCTCCAAATTATTCTTCCACTTCCCAATAGATTGATCAATATTTAAAAACCATTTGTTTAAACCTTCTAATGCGGTTTCCTGCGGACAATTCAAAATAGCCTGTATAAACTGAATATCCTTCTCATTTAGAGGAAGAAAAATTATTCGCCAGTAAATGTTACTATTTTTCAGGAATAATTCCGACAACCCATTGTGTATCTCTGCTGATTCCGGATTGCTGGGACTGTAAACTAAGGTAATAATATGTCTAGCAACCGGATCTCCGATTCCGATAATTTTCATATTTTCAAAAACTGGCGGTAATTGAGCACTATTTTTAAAGATACTCCCAACATAATCAGGATTGAACTTCATTCGTTTTATTTCCCGGATTACTTCATACCATTGCTTTTGCGAGGCTATGACAGGCTTGATAAGTGCATACAACGCAGCAATGAACAGATAAGAAACCAAAAGTGAATACGCCTTAATACTGTCTGAAAAGTTAAAATTCCCAAAAAAGTAATACCACACTGCAAATTCAAACCAAAATAATACTAATACGATGCAGCACGTCAGACACCATTTTTTTGCTTTTCCCGCCTGATAATAAATTAAGTAAAACGTAAATGGCAGAGATATCAAGTTGAGTAAAAATAACTGGTCGATGATTTTCTCATTAAATATGGCTGCAATACATATTCCTAAGATACTGCCAACGAAATATACAACTCCTGTTTCTGCCCAGCTCAACCAGTTAAACAAGTTGGCCCCTTTTGAATTTAACAGGCTGTTATTTTTTCTCTTTTCAACAATTAAGCTGGTGTTTTTTCTTATAACCGGTTCCGCAGGATTTATACTCTGCCACATCAGTAATCCGGATAATCCGGCACCCCCGAGTTTTATAAGCATAAGCAAACCTGCCCGCCAGCTCTCCGCACTTGAATACAGAGGATGCCGATTCCAAAACAGAAGACCTATAAATGCCAAAATTCCTATGGTAATAACAGGAAAAAGTGAATTGGTCAGTAATTCTTGTATTCGCTTACTGTTGTAATTTTTCTCATTCGAATCAGTAGTTGGTTCTATAAGCAAAATTGCTCCGTTCCATTTTTGTTCAAATTCATATAAGGTTTCATTTTGCCATCCCTTTTGTGTATGGTACCATTCCACCTGGCTTTCAGATACCTTACGGACAGGGGCAAAAATACCTCCATCAATATTAAAAAAAGCCAATGCAGGCAATGGTAGTCCTGCTAGTTTTTCTATCGAGCCCCGTGCCGCAATTGTTTTGATTTTACATTCGTTAAGTACATCTTTTAAAGAAGCCAGACTAGGAAAATGCGGATGCCTCAAAAGTGCTTTTCTCAGGGTCTGTTTTGTAATTTTTACATTAGCCGACCTAAGCAATTCGGATAATGCATCAAGTGCATTTTGTTCAAATGGATTCATGTTGACTGATCAGTTTATCAATGGTGTGTATAATAAAATTTCCCGCATATTTAACTTCTATATCGTGATTGAATTTTTCTATAGTTTCATGGAATGTTTTATCCTCCAAAAGCTTAATTATCTTTTCAGTGATCGCCGGCGGTTTATCCTGATTAAACACGCCCCGCAATCCCAGCCCATGGTGTTCAACTTTAAGGCCATTGCCATTTTGGTCATATACCAGATCAAGGGGATAAACAAGCATGGGTACTTCGTAATAAATACTCTCCTTAATAGAACCCAAACCTCCATGGGTAATGTGCAGATCAGCGTTTTCCAGCACTTGGAGCTGGGGCACTTTTGCAAAAAAGTGAACATTCGGAGCCAGCTGTCTCTGATAAAGCAACGTTTGTTTAATCTGGGTTTTAATAGAAAATATAAATTCAACTGGGATGGTAAGATTTGCAATAGCAGTAAGTAAATTGTTCAGAAATTGCAAAATCATTGGATTCGAGTCTACATAGAACGTGCCGAAACTGCAATAAATGATTTTAACATCTTTCTTCTTTTTATAAAGCAAACGCTGAAACCATTCATTAAAACCTTCATCTACACCCAGATCCACACGATCTTTATTCAAACAAAGTCCCAGGTAATGTTGGGGTGGTAATTTGATTTTCGGAGATAGTTCCAGTTCAAGTGGAGCAAGTAATACCTCTGGAATATTATCAAATAAAATGGTATAGGTTGCGTTTTTCGTCATCCTGTTTTTTTCTCCCAATTTAGAATGCACTAAAAGCTTTTTTAACTGATTAGCATAAACCCATCTGAACAAGGAACCAATCCAGGTAGTCCAACCCTGAAAAACCTGTCCCATTTGATGAATTTTGTAATCTTTTGTATTAGCGGTCGACCAGGATCGTTCAGAAACTGTTGGAAACCCGCCCACTTTATACGTTGATAGCATGGGGTTAAAACAAACCAGGGCAGTCTGTGGAAAGATAACATGCAATGGGAACAACTCTGTACTGTTAAAAATATCAACAATCACCGCGGCAGGTTTGAGATGACCTAGTATTGATGCAAATTCATCGATTTTATCATGAAAAAGTACGTTTTGGTGCATAGCCAGAAGAATATGCCAAAGCGTATATTTTCGTCCTTTTTCTTTAAGATAACCCGCTTCCTGACCAATACCTACTTTAAAAGGACTAATCATAATGGGATGAAAATCATAACTACGGACGATATCGGCCAGTTTTTCTTCCATTACAAGCACATAAATTTCGTACTCGTTTTTCAGGTGGCTCGCCAGGTTCATCGCGGGAATTACATGACTTTGAATATTGGCCGGATAAAAAAGTAATATTTTTTTCATTATTTCTATTAGTGCAATACAATTCCTTCACCGTCAAAAAGACACTTGCTTTTGACGGTGAAGGAATAAACCTAAAAAATGTTAATGCACTATTTCTGCAGTGAAAATAATTCAGTAAAATATTTTTGAAACCACATTTACATTCCCTCCTTCCACTTTACTTATTTCATCATCATTCAACTCTCGAAACCCCATCTCAAACCGGACTTCTCTCTCATAATAATAACTCCTTCTATGAGGGCAAAAAGAAATAGGTGCACCCATTTCCCGCATAGCCCTTATGTATTCAAATACAGCTCTCTCTGATAAATCTAATTTTACGGCCAATTCAGCGGGAGATCCTGTTGCCTTTCTGCGGATCATACCATGGAGGCGATCAAAGCGTTCAAAATATTTTGTCAGGATCATATTTTTTGGGTTGATGAAATAGATGCTATTAACCATTTGCTAATGATTTGAACTTTAATATGCCTTTTTGGCCCTCGCTTCAAAAGCCAAACTAATAAGCCTTCACAAGACAGCATTAACCTACGACCTTCCAGCTGAAAAGCTTGATACTGATTTTATGAGAATGTCTGTAATAAGTGACTTCTAAAAATACTTACGTATTCAAAGTAAGTCCGTTGAAATTTTCAAAAAAAAGAACTTCGACCGATTAAATTCCATATTCGATCAAGCATGGGTAAAGTGTAGCTGAACAGATTAAATTAACTCATGAATAAAAACATACAGTGCTTCATAATTGATGATGAGCCTCATGCACGTGATGTCATCAAAAAATTTATTTCAAGAGTGTCATTTCTTGAAATAACTGGTGAATTTGATAATGCTTTGGAGGCTCTTTTTCAGATTCATGACAGAAAGCCAGATCTGGTATTTCTCGATGTTGAAATGCCGGAAATGAACGGGTTCCAATTTATACGTACCCTTCAAGGGCATCGACCTCAGATTATATTGGTAACAGCTTATCAGCAATATGCCATGGAGGGCTTTGAACATCAGGTAACCGATTATCTGCTTAAACCTATTGCTTTTGAGCGCTTCATGCGGGCTGTGAATAGAGTAGCGGAACAAATGCCAAAATCAGAGCAAGCGTTCCAAACTTATTCACCCAACCCTTTGATTCCTGAAAAACCCGTTAAAGTCCTTGATCAAACAATAAAAAAACAAACTAACAGTGATGATTTTCTTTTAATAAAAGTAGATAAGAAATTGATAAGACTCATGATTGACGAAATAGTGTTGATTGAAGCAATGAAGGACTACATTAAGATACACCTTCCATTAAGGACTATCGTTACACATAACACCATGAGCAAAATCCAGGAAATGCTTCCGGAAGATCGCTTTTTACGTGTAAGTCGTTTTTTTATTGTGCGTAAAAACGTCATCGGGGAAATCGTGGGAAATAAAATCATTACAACTGACGGGAAAAAAGTGGATATTGGAATCACCTATAGAGAAATGGTAATGAAAATTCTGAAAAATCAAGTATAATTATCTAAGCTTCTCAAACCCCAGATTTAACTGGAGTTCTCTCTCATATATAATAAGTCCTTAAGGTGAAACCAACTCCCGAGTTGCCATAATGTATTCAAGATGAGGCTTTTTCGGTCATCAAACAGGAAGTTTCATGGCTGCTTTCTGCTGATATTAACTGACTCAATAATAAATTTCCTCATTTCAAAAGTACTTTCATTAAACTGGAAATTGATCGAAGGATGTGCTGGATTAGTATAATACAGCAGATCACTAAACACTATCGGCCTATCTTTTGCTATTATATTTCCTCCTGCTTTTGCGATCGTGAGATTGTATCTTTTCGTGTTCATATTTAAGGAGATAACCGCCGTATGGATTGTGCCAGGTGGAATATTACCGACCCATTCCATCTCACCAGACAAACTTCTCATTAGCGTAACATCACCGCTATTTGTAATAATCATTCGGAAAATAAGTACGCTTGTTCCGTCAGATATATCCATCGTCAGATCGCTTCCATAACCTGCAATCGTCCCTGCGTAATAGAACCACAAAGGGCTGAATTAAGTCCGTAGGAATGCCTCGAAAACCAATAAATTGATTTCACAAATCAAGCCCCGTGGCAGGGGCCTGAGAGAATGTAAGCGCCTTTTCACCTGCATTGTTTGCTGACGTCGTAATCCGAAGCCTTGGATTCAATACGGTTTCATAAATTACCTCGTCACCAACCGGATCGCCCGGAATATCCTTTATTGGCAAACTGCCCACCACATCACTTTCAAAGGTTTCAGTCAAAACCGCAGTTGTTTTACAGGAAGTAATAGCACAAGCCAATAATAAAATGGCAACAAGTTTGTAGTTTTTCATTTTTGATAAAAGTTTAAATTTTATCAAAAGTAGAGCGTTGGGTTTCCGGTTTTGAGCGTAAAATTACTTGGTTGAGTGAGCGGTATCGTACCTAAAAAAAGTTTATTGAATAGCCTTATTTTGATAACGATGCTCGGTTTTTTGCCAAAGATTCAAAACCCCAGACGCAGGCCGGTTGACATGGTGACGGGCGAGATACTTCTATATAAGTTTACCGGATTAACAGCAATTTCTTTAATCGGATAATGTCTAACAATTATTTTGGATTTAAAAAAATTCCCTTTTGATTTAAATTGAAGAATGTCCTTTTCCCGGATAGTTCCCATGTATTGAATTTCAGCAAAATAAGAAATCTTTCTCTTTCTGTATTCAAAGCCAATACCCGTTTGCGCACTGGTAAGCTTATTACCTAAATAAATTCTAGTATCACGTTTCAAACTTTCATCATCCAAAACGATATCTATTTCGGAGGAAAGTTTGCCTAAGGAAAAGCCTGTTTTGCCAGCAGTTATACCGACAGAAGCGGTCAGAAATAACGGGTTTCCAATTTTTTTGATTAGAAAAAATCGTTGATACTTAATTGAAGTCAACTTGTAAAGATTGGCCTTCGATAATGCGTATAAAAAACTAATACTTACATGTGATAATGGTGCCAGCTTGTAGCCAATACCTAACAAAGTACCAGGAATGAATCGTCCTGGCACTTCCCGGGGATCTTGGTTTTTCTGGTTCACGTAATTCAGGTAAAAATTATCTACACCCCTAGATTTGTAAAGCGCTCCGGTTAAGGCATAGCTTGTGGTTATGTTTTTTGTAAAGCGAAATATCTTAGCTCTGAAATTGACACGTGAATTTACACGCTCTAAATTCTCACCGATAGATTTTACATTATTATAAATAATGGAGCTGTCTGATTTGTAGAATGACAATGAGTCGCTTTTGATCTTTTGATAATCACCCTCAAAATCGGTGTTACCGTAATTTTCCATTTCAGAGATCGGCACACCATATTGGAGACGTTTTTTAAAAGGGATTGGCTCTAAATGACCCATCAGATTACAATCTGTCGTAATAAATTCTAAAACCGAATTGCTTTCTTTCCTGGTCTTAGAATTATATATTTTAGTTTTTAATGAAGTGTAATTTACTAAGCTGATATTTCCAAGCTTTTGATAAATGGTCAAATAGTTTTTTGTGATTTTTCGACTTGGAACTAAGGGATTTAAATTTTGAGGATTATTATTGCTCCATTCAATTTTCATGTAGGATGATGTCTCTTTATCAATCCAAAATCGGCCCTGCAAGGTTTGCTCCTTATCCGTCGACTTAAACTGTATAACGTAAGCAGTATCTTTACCAAAGTTATGTTGCACCATAGTCTCCAGCCGATAATTATATTTTTTATTAAATGAGGAAGGGTTCAGAAATACCGCCTTTTGTCTCACCGGATCATTCCAATCGGCAATAAACGGCCCTCCATAATATCTGATATTATCAACACTATCGCGGTAAGGGAATCTTAAATTATGCAATTTAAGCACCTCAATCTGAGCAGTTTCACCAGGATTTTCATACCCGTTTTGCTGGATCCGTAATGACGATTCTGAAAAATATAAATATCTGTTATCCGGAACAGACCTTTGATATGCCCGGTAAAATCCTGTCAGCTCAATAACATTTAGTGGATAATTATCCCTTATTTTCCTGTAAGCCTTTCCGATCAAAGCTTTTAATGAGCTATCAGGAAAAATAAATATTCCATCCAGTTGCCTGGTATCAGGCTCAAGAGTAATATTTAAACGTTTTTGATTAACATCAACCGTTGTTGTATATGTTTTGTAACCAAGCGCACTAAACACGAGAGTTCTGCCGTGAGTATCTTTTACCATAACCTTAAAATACCCGTTCTCATTTGCAACGGTGCCGCCATGATTCTCTTCGATTTTAACTGATCCAAATGGAATTGCTTCTCCCAGACCATTTACGATTTTACCTGTTATGTAAAAAGTCTGCGCGATTGAAGCAGCTGGCTGAATAAACAACAAGATTAAGCAAAGTATGTATAAGTTAACTTTGGCAGTCATATGTAACACATTTTCTACCCTTATTGAAAAACGGAAATAATAAAACCCTTAACAATAACATAAGTCTTACTTACCACCGGACCGATTAATGCTCCCAGCAACATTAAAGATATATTGTAGAGGACCTTTTTTTGTTTTGTATTTAACTGAATCATTCTCAACTAATTAATATGATTTATTAATAGAAAATCAAAGCTTTTTTAACTCTTTCCGGAACAAGATCAAGTGCAAAATCAAGGTAAGCGTGCATAGTTTCAAAATACTGTTGTCTTCCAGATAGCTAATTGTGCTTTCCATTGAAATTACCTTTCCCGGAATCAGTAAGTTAGATAATGAGCCCGCCACAATTCCCCCAAGAGAGGCAAAGAATCCTTTAAAAAATGATTTTAATCTTAGCGTTTCAATTTCATTCGTTTCATATTTCTCTTTTGAAAAAGTAACGACGATAAGTCCGCCCAACAAAAACCAGCCAAATAGACTTGAAGATTTTGTATCCATTGTAAAGTTGAAAAAGATCGGAATAAGCGTAGAAAGCAAGGCCATGAGGGCGAGGGAAATAAATAAGTAGCCAATTTTTTTATAAGAAAAAGATAGCATCTTGTGTAAATGTTATAAGTTAAAATCAATAATGTAAATCCAGAATAGACAAAGTGCGTTGTAAACGGCATGTAGTAATACACCATACCAAAATCCATATATCATTCGGACGTAGCCTAGTATAAAGCCTGCAAAAGTTTGTGGCAGGGTGATAAGTGGAACAAAAAAATAATGACTACTATCAAAGGCATAGGTGAAAATATGAGCCCAGCCGAAAAGAACTGCTGACAAGTAATAAACCCATTTGAAACACGACTTGCCACGGACCAGTCCAAGGGGAAAGCGGAACATCGCTTCTTCTATAAAAGGCGCAATAGCCACGGCTGAGACAACTAAAATCAGAACCCGTTGACCATTATCAATCTCGATAAGCGGATTATACCATTTTAGTTTCTCGGCAAACTTTACGAGATACCACGATAATTCGCTGGCTATAAAAGCAAATACAGCAATATATAATCCAACATCAATCAGTTTTTTCTTGTCTGTAATTGTGAGGTAATCCGGGTAATTGGGATTTCTCACAAAGGATACGAAATTTAAAAATAGTGTGTAAGAATGCTTCATATCAGTTACCCGTTAGCACTTTTAAAACTTCCATCAAAGAATTTATTCCGGCATGAATCAGAAAAGGCAAAATGATGGATTTGTAATTAATTGCCGCATAGCTTAGGACAACGCCATATATTAATTGAGGAAGGACATAAAAAGGGTATAAAAAGATTAGCGATCCGTTTATGGGAGTAAAATTTCCAATGTGAACAAGGCCAAAACTTATAATAGAAAACCAACAGGTAAAGTTGTAAAATCCCCTTTGCAATACCTGCTCACCAGTTTTGATTAAGAACAGATTATAGAAAAAAAGCATAAATAAAACCGGCATCACAACAATATAGTATTGAAGAGAAGAAATGAAAAAGCTGTGAAATGAAGTAATCGCATCCAGCATCAACAAAAGAGAGATAATTTGCAGACAGCGTGATTTTGCAATTAATATAAATCGAAAAGCACCTTCCTCAAAAAAAGGTGCAGCCAGGCAGATATCTAAAACTGCACGTGTGGGGCCAACAGATTCTCGAAATGCATGTCTATTGTGTGACAGATTTGCAAAAATTGAAATGTTTAATAAAGATTTTATCGGCATTTCGATTAAAAATACAACGAGTATTAAGGCTACAAATGCAGAACCTATGCAGAAAAGTATTGCCCTCTTCACAAAGTCAAGTTTTTCTGTCACCGTTTCCCTTTGATCTTTGCCAAACGATGAGTAAGGATTTTGGAGGAATTTGAATAAAATTTTGATCATGTGTATAGTTAACCTGACGAAAATGTACCTAACAAATTCGCAACGCAATGTAAAAACTCTCCCTGAAAACGTATCTAGCTGTACTACACTACTTTAATCAAAGTTTGATTATAATATTCCAATCACGACTATATAAAAATTCGGTAAGCAGAAAAGTAAGAATTTTATAAAATAACCAAAGTCCGACCAGGAATATCACCGATAAAATTCGACGATATTCATTTACAAAAATTGACGATGAAGAAAATTGATTAACACGAAAGCAGAGAACTATTCGCTTAACCCAGCCCAATCTGCGGGCTCGTGCAGGAAGACATTATAATCAACAAAACCATGAATACCATCCGCCCAGCCTTTCTCGCTATGCTGCCAGAAAAGCACATGGGCATCTGAGGCCAGATCGTCTATATGGTTTCGTGAATAACCTGCGAGCCAGAGAGGGTAATCGTCGAAGTTTCCGGCTATGTATTTTTTGTAGAAATGTTCATTCACATAAATGATCGGGCGAACGCCGTAGTGTTTTTCAATCAACACAAGCCAGTTACGAACACCTTTCACGATAATATCATTAGGTTTTTTGGCATCAGTTTCCAGGTCAAGTACGGGCGGAAGGTCTCCAGGAAGCAATTGTACCTGTCCGATAAAATTGTCGACCTGCCTGTCGGACATCACGCGAGGATTGTAAAAATGGTAAGCGCCGCGTTTCATTCCCACACGTCTTGCTTCCTTCCAGTTACGCTGAAATTCCCTGTCCAGGTGCGTGGCTCCCTCGGTGGCTTTGATATACACAAAGTCTATCCCAACTTCTTCTGTTCGCGATTTTTTTAGTTTATCCCAGTTAATACGTGCATTATGGTGCGACACATCGATCCCGTGCAACGCATATTTCAGCGGAAGTTTGATGCCAAATTTTGCAATATATGTCCAGCGATTTTCATCTTTTTTATCATTCCACCACAGCAATCCGCCTATCAGCACTAAAATACCAGCTATGATCAACCAGCCTTTCAACGGCAGCGGTTTCAAATAGTCTGGCTTACCAGCCATGGTGCTTTGCATTTTCTTTTTTGCCATACGCTCGTAAAAGTACAAAAAGAAAGGAATGCTCAACCGCATGATCGTAATTCAAGTGCACTTCGAACCACTTTTCAACGTCAACAATTGTAGAAAACATCCTACTATTTTGATGTTTTTCAATCAAATATGGAATATTCTAATCCAATTCCGGTTAAGAGAGCAAAACAAGCCAAAATAATGTCAATTCACGATTTTACTAAGTGACCCATTAAAATCAGAATAGTCTAATCAAATGTAGCATAGATAATTCTTGGTTATGGAAAATACTAATAAGTCGGAACTAAGGGAAGAAAATCTGGAAACCATCGGAAGGAGAATCAGGAAACTTCGCCATTTACGCGGTTATAAACAAGAGATCATAGCCCGTGAAATCGGTCTTAGCCAGACGGCATATAGCAAAATAGAAACAGGCGACACAAGCCTGACCATCGGAAGAGCGGCATTGATAGCAAAATTCTTCGGCATGTCGCTTACTGAACTATTATCCTGGGAGATGCCTTAAAAAAAATTCTATCTCCCGTGTGACGCTTCTAATGATCTAACGTCTACATAGAGAATTTCAACAAAAAAACTAAAATCACATTATACACACATCATTAAAGTTAGGCATACCTTTTACACACACTTTTTAAACACTTCATCAACAAGCTTTTTAACACTACTTACCATTTTACACACACTTAAATCCGGTTCTAAAAAACAGAAATTGTTTTAAAGAACCGGATTTTTGCGTTTTTTAATTCTACAAGTAGCAGAAATCATCCTTTTAACCGTTCAATTCAGAATTTTGCCACTCATGTACTTTGCATTGCATAGTACCTAGCATAACCCTTACCTTTATCATGTTCTTTAAGAACAATCAATCAAAAAACTTTAAATTCTATTAGCCATGAAAATTACATTCACTTCCGCAATCATCGCATTTGTACTATCTGCCACTACAATTTTCTCTGCAAACGCAGAAGACAAAGAAGTAAAAAAAGTTACCGGTTTTGATTCTGGTATCTATGCTTCCAGAGATGGAAAGATCAAAATCAATATTGACAAGTACAATAATGCAGCTACCGCCATCCTATTTCAGGATTCAAATGGCAATATTGTTTATAAAGAAACTGCCGGTAGAGCTGCCAAAAAATTGAGACGTGAGATTGACGTCAACCAATTGAAAAGTGGAAATTACCTCATTGAAATTTCGAGCAAAGGCGAAAAACAAACAAAAGTTTTACAGTTAACCGAAAAAACTACTGAACGTGCAATTACCGTTAACTAAGGCTTTGAAAAAATGAAAGCAGGAATCAAATGACCTGGTGGCCCCATTCCTGCTTTCTTATTTTTTACATAACTACATTCACTATACGTTTTGGAACTACGATCACCTTTTTAGGCGTATTTCCGTCGAGCCATTTGATCACAATTTCATTGGCAAGTACTTCTTTTTCAATTTCTGTTGCTGCGGTATCCAGGGCAAATGGCAAAGTTACACGCACTTTACCGTTGATCTGGATCGGATATTCGAAAATCGCATCCACAACATATTGCTGTTCCCACTTTGGAAAAGCAGCTTTTGAAACAGTTCCTTTTTCATTACCCAATGCATCCCAGAGCTCCTCACTCAAATGCGGCGCATAAGGTGAAATCAGAATTACAAGTTCCTGCAAAATTGCTCTCTTGTTGCATTTCAAACTTCCCAGTTCATTCACACACATCATGAAGGCACTCACGCCTGTATTGAAAGAAAAATGCTCAATATCTTCTTCAATTTTCTTGATCGTTTTATGCAAAACGCGCAATTCTTCCGGTTTTGCAGGCTCGTCTTTTACAAGCCATTGCCCCTGATCGTTATAAAACAAACGCCAGAATTTACGGATGAAACGGTAAGTTCCATCAATTCCATTCGTATTCCACGGTTTTGCCTGTTCCAATGGACCAAGGAACATTTCATAAAGTCGCAAGGTATCAGCTCCGTATTTCAGAACGATATCATCAGGGTTTACAACGTTAAATTTGGATTTTGACATTTTCTCAACCTCCACGCCACAATGATATTTCCCGTCTTCCAGAATAAATTCAGCATTTTCACCGGCTATATCAAGTCGTGATGCTTTGAATTTTTCAATATCCAGAATGTCATTTTCCACAATATTTACATCCACGTGTAAAGCCGAAACTTCATACTGAGATTTCAATCCGGCACTTACAAAAACAGGTTTACTGTATTCATCACTTTTGACACGATATACAAAACTGCTTCTTCCCTGAATCATTCCCTGATTAATCAGTTTTTTGAACGGCTCTTCTTCCGGCACAAAACCTCTGTCTTTCAGGAATTTATTCCAAAACCGGCTGTACAACAAATGTCCTGTGGCATGTTCCGTTCCACCGATATACAAATCGACATTTCTCCAATAATCAATCGCTTCTTTTGATGCAAATTCATTTTCATTTTTTGCATCCATGTAACGGTACCAGTACCAGCTGCTTCCCGCCCATCCGGGCATGGTACTAAGCTCATATCCGTTTCCGCTTCCATGCGCCCAACCGGCTGCACGGCCTAATGGCGGCTCACCTGATTCTGTTGGCAAATATTTATCAACTGCCGGCAAATTCAGCGGCAATTCTTCTTCTTTTAATAAATAGGGTAACGGTTCGCCAGTACTGTCACTTTTATAGAAAACAGGAACAGGTTCACCCCAGTAGCGCTGACGGCTGAAAACGGCATCACGCAAACGATAATTGATTTTCCCTTTCCCAACACCTTTTTCTTCCAGCCACTGTATCAAAACTTTATTAGCTTCATGGAAAGTCAGACCGTTGATCATACCGGAATTGATATATTTCCCTTCTTTGGTATTATCAGCCTGAACGTCAATTTCCTTTTGCGAATCAAGGATCGGGATAATTGGAAGATCGAAATGTTTTGCAAAATTCCAGTCGCGCTGATCACCAGACGGAACGGCCATGACGGCACCAGTTCCATAACCCGCCAAAACATAATCTGCGATGTAAACCGGGATTTTTTCGTCGTTAAATGGATTAATCGCATAAGCACCTGTGAACGCACCAGAGACGGTTTTCACATCACTTGTCCTGTCACGCTCCGAACGTTTTTTTGTCAAATCGATATAAGCATCAATATCCGCTCTTTGTTCAGCCGTAGTAATGACATCCACAAGTTCATGCTCGGGCGCGATCACCATAAAAGAAACTCCGTAGATGGTATCAACACGGGTTGTGAAAACAGTGATCGTTTCTTCACCCGCTTCGCCATCTTTGGACGTAGCCACCGGAAATTTAACCAAAGCACCAACCGAACGGCCGATCCAGTTTCTCTGCTGTTCTTTCAAAGATTCCGTCCAGTCTACCTGATCCAGCCCGTCCAAAAGTCTTTGGGAATAGGCCGTGATCCGCATCATCCACTGACGCATCAGTTTCTGGATCACCGGAAATCCGCCACGTTCGGAAACGCCGTCTTTTACTTCATCATTTGACAAAACAGAACCTAAACCCGGGCACCAGTTCACAGTGGCATCGGCCACATAGGTAAGCCTGTATTTCAGTGTGATCTTATATTGCTCCTCTTCCGACCATGAATTCCACTCCTCAGCTGTGAAAGAGGGAATATCTTCATCACAAGCAGCATTTACATTTTGATTACCATCTTTTTCAAATATCGCAACAAGAGTTTCAATTCTTTCCGCTTTTTGCGCATCGTTATTATACCAGCTTTCAAAAAGCTCGGTAAAAATCCATTGTGTCCATTTATAATATGACGGATCCGAAGTACGCACTTCACGACTCCAGTCATAGCTAAAACCCAGATTTTTTAATTGTTCAATATATCGGGTAATGTTTTGCTCCGTAGTAATTGCCGGATGCTGGCCGGTCTGGATAGCATATTGCTCAGCCGGAAGACCGAAACTATCAAAACCCATCGGGTGCAAAACGTTGAAACCTTTCAGGCGTTTGTATCTCGAATAAATATCAGAAGCGATATATCCCAGCGGGTGCCCTACGTGCAAACCAGCACCGGAAGGATACGGAAACATATCCAAAACATAATATTTGGGAAGATCTGACGCATTTTCTACACGATAAACCTCATTGGTTTCCCAAAAACTCTGCCATTTCTTCTCAATTTCCCGATGACTATATTCACTCATTCTTTCTCAACAATTTAGTCTAAAATTAACCTTTGGCCTTTACAGCCCGCAAAAATAGTGCTTTTGATTGTATTCGTCCCTCTTTTGCCCCACCTGATCTCATTTTTTTCGTAAGAAATATGGAGCCATTTTTCATGATTATTAACACTTTACAACTTTTCCATCTTGTTATGATCCTATTTTAAAATGTGACCAAATCGCTATTTCCTTGTATACTAACTGATTTCAATAAAAATCATATGCTTAAAGTTACAAATATGGCTTGTAGAAAGAAATTCACACATTTTGATCCGCAGCACCCATTAAACCTAGGGCATAGCTTTTTTACAAATCATTACTGTAACCAATTATAGTTCATCAACAAATTAAAAACAGATTATGAAAAAGGTACTATTAATCGCACTCTGCGCAATTGGAATTAGCTTTTCAGCGTCAGCACAATATGATCCGGCTTTTCGTTTTGGTGTTAAGGCAGGAGCGAATTTATCCAATGTAAATGGAAATGATTTGGCTTTGGGTTCAGGTTCGAATGCTTTCAATTTTAAAGATAATTCTGATCGTACGTTAGGGTTTGCAGGTGGTGTATTTTTCCGTTTTGGACGTAATTTTTATGTTCAGCCAGAAGTTTTGCTTTCTCAGAAGGGTGCAAAATTTAACTTCGACAATTCAGTAAATGACGGTAAAGTTGACGTAAGATTCTCTAATCTTGATGTGCCGGTGTTATTCGGTGTTCGTATTGCGAAATTCTTCCGTATCAATGCAGGTCCAATGGCTTCTTATCGTCTGTCCAATAATGGTAAACTTAGTGATTCATTTGATCAGGCTACCAATTCTGATTCAAAAGCTGACTTCAATAATCGTCTTGCTTTCGGATACCAGGCAGGTGTAGGTTTTGACTTTGGACGTTTGAGTCTTGATGTACGTTATGAAGGAAACTTCAACGATATTGTTAAGATAAATTATAACAATGCTACAACTGCATCTCAGTTTGGTAAAAAAAGCAACTTGTTCCAGGCTACTTTGGGCTTTGCAATTTTCTGATCTGAGTCAGAGTTAAAAGAAATATTTAGAAGGGCCATTCAATCGAATGGCCCTTTTTGTTTTGTCAAATTGATTGAATCACTAATATCAGGCTTTATTTATTTTGTTGACTAGGGAATTGCTACGGATAAAGTAATTTTGAAATAAAATTATTCAAATTGAGACATTTTATTTCAATTAAATCAACCTACTAAATAAAACGTGGCTTTAAATACCGACAACGTACGACTGGTTTTTGGATTAAAATTAAAACAGCTTCGGCTTGATAAGGGGCTGTCACTGAATGAACTTTCCCAAAAGTCGGGGTTGTCTATTTCTTATATTAATGAAATTGAAAAAGGAAAAAAGTATCCCAAATCAGATAAAATCATTGCGCTTGCCGGGGCGATGGATGTTGATTATGACACTCTGGTTTCATTAAAGCTCAGCAAAAGGCTTGAACCGATCTCTGAATTACTAAGCTCAAATATTCTTACCGAGCTCCCGCTCGAACTTTTCGGAATTGATCCGGCCAGTTTGCTGGAATTATTGTCAGACGCGCCAACCAAGATCAGCGCATTTGTAGGTACGCTCATTGAAATTGCACGGAACTATAATATGTCAGTAGAGAAATTCTATTTTTCTGCCCTGCGTACTTATCAGGAAATGCATGACAATTGTTTTGAAGATATTGAGCTGGAAGCGGAAAGATTTATGGAAGAAAGAGGCGTTCCGGCTGATAAATTACTGGACGAAACTTATCTGGCCGAAGTACTTAAAACTGAATACAATTACAAAATTGAGAATATCAATGAAAAACAAAATCCTGAATTTGCCAGTGTCAGGTCTTTAACAATTACCCGGCCACAGGGAAATCGTCTACTTATCAATGTCCATCTTTCGTCTGTACAACGTGCATTTATTTATGGACGTGAAATCGGATATGTTTATCTCAAATTGAAAAACAGGCTGCATACTACGGCTCTTGTAGAAGCAGAATCTTTTGAACAATTATTGAACAATTTCAAAGCGTCTTATTTTGCCAGCGCAGTCATTATTAAACGCAGCTTACTAATCCCTGAATTAAAAGATTTTTTTGAGCTTACTACCTGGCAACCTGAGAAATTGGTCGCGCTGGTCGAGGCTTTTAATACCACACCTGAATCTTTCTGTTATCGGTTAAGCAATGTTTTGCCAACTCATTTCGGTATCAAACAGATCTTCTTTTCCAGGTTTAATAACTTTGCCGGTCAGAATCTTTTCGAAATGACAAAGGAAATGCACATTTCCCGCAAGCATAATCCGCATACGGTAAAGGATGAACATTATTGCAGAAGATGGATCGCACTGACGGTTTTGAATGATCTGGCAGAATCGGTGCAGAATAAAACTTACGTCAATACCCTCTGTAAAGCACAGAAATCCAGATACATAGACACACAGGACAATTATCTGATTATCAGTTTTGCACAGCCGACAGCCACAACACCTAATCTGAACGTAAGTGTTTCCATGGGCGTTTATCTCGACGAGCAGACCCATAAAACAATAAAGTTTTTGGATGACCCTTCAATTCCTTCAAGAGATGTAAATGAAACATGTGAGCGCTGCTCTCTTTTCGACTGTAAGGAGCGAATCGCCGCGCCGGTCATTTTACAGAAAAAACACAAAAATGAAGAGCTAAGAAAAGCATTGCGAAGATTGATTAATTAGGCTGGAAAAGTTACGATTAAACCATTTTCAGGAGAAATATTTAAACTCATTTTATATTAATAAAATCCTTATTAATCTGTTAAGGAACGAATTCTGAGAAAAAAAACTTATTATTGTTTGAAAAGAACATGGCATTATCCATACTGATTATTCAGGAATTGTCAATTGAATATCAATTACGGATTTATTAGAATATTCTTAAAAAAAAGAGATTATCATGTTACGTTACCCTTCCATCCTATCTTTGTAAAATATTTGCAGACATTATGCCAGGTACCTACGCATTTGAAGATCTTCTTTTAAAACTTTCTACGCCATTTTATATTTCCCTGATCTGTCTGGAAATATTTATAACGTATCGTTCCCACAGAGTTTCTTATACCTTAAAAGATACCTTCACCAACGCAGCTCTGATGCTGCTTAATGGTGGCATTGATCTTCTTTTTCGTGCAGTTTATGTTGGTATATTGATCTGGTTTTACAATGTCCGGATCATAGAACCTATCGCAAATCCATACGTTTATTGGATCGCCTTGTTTCTTTTTGAAGATTTAACGTTTTATACCTTACATTATGTGGATCATCACAGCCGTCTTTTCTGGGCCGTTCATGTGACGCATCATTCTTCGGAGCATTTCAATCTGACAACAGGTTTTCGCTCGTCGGTTTTTCAACCATTATATCGTTTTGTATACTTCATTCCTCTGGTATTGATCGGTTTTAATCCGGCCGATATCGTGATTATGTATTCCCTGACGCAAATTTATGGCATCATTGTCCACACGGAATATGTAGATAAACTGGGCTGGCTGGAATATATTTTGGTTACTCCTTCTCATCACCGCGTTCATCATGCCAGTAATGTTCAATATCTGGACAAAAATATGGGCATGTGCCTAATTATCTGGGACAGGATATTTGGTACTTTTCAGGAAGAAATACCGTCCGTCCCGCCACGTTACGGACTGACCAAGAATACGGAAACGGATGGTTTGACTGAAACCGTTTTTCATGAATGGAAGGAGATCAAAAAAGATTTTGAGCAGCCGGTTGATTTCAAAACCAAGCTTAAATATTTGATTAAAGCACCTGGCTGGTCGCCTGATGGTTCCAGGCAAACCAGCAAAGAGCTTCAAAAAGAAATTCTTAAAAACAGCCCTTCCGAAGAAATCACTATTTAAAAGCAGGATTTCCTGTAATTTCTGCGCCTAAAATCAGCAGATGAATATCGTGTGTTCCTTCATAGGTTGTCACAGATTCGAGGTTCATCATGTGGCGCATAATCGGAAATGAATCCGTAATACCCATTGCACCCAAAATTTGACGGGCATCCCGGGCAACCATCAGAGCCATTTCTACATTATTTCTTTTTGCCATCGAAATTTGCGTCGTTGTTGCTCTTCCTTCATTCATTAAAATCCCCAGACGCCAGGCCAGCAATTGCGCTTTTGTAATTTCGGTAAGCATTTCTGCCAGCTTTTTCTGAACCAGCTGAAAAGAACTGATTGGTTTATTAAATTGAAATCTTTCGCCGGAATATCTCAAAGCAGTTTCATAACAATCCAGCGCCACCCCAATTCCTCCCCAGGCCACACCATAACGGGCATGATCCAGACATTGCAAAGCAGCTTTTAAACCCAAGGCATCAGGCAAAATATTCTCTTTTGGAATAAGCACTTTATTAAAAACCAGTTCGCCGGTAGCACTTGCACGCAACGACCATTTTCCATGAATTGTTGGTGTTGTAAACCCTTCCATTCCCCTTTCCACAATCACACCTTGTACACGCCCGTCTTCATTCCTGGCCCATACAATTGCGATATCGGCAAATGGAGCATTGGAAATCCACATTTTTGATCCGTTCAATATATAACCACCCTGTGTTTTGGAAAAATAGGTTTTCAACCCACCCGGATCAGAGCCATGGTCGGGCTCCGTCAAACCAAAGCATCCCAGTATTTCTCCTGATGCCAAACCTGGTAAATATTTTTGTTTCTGCTCTTCCGAACCAAACTGATAGATTGGCCACATCACCAGCGAACTTTGCACAGAAACCGTCGACCGCATGGAAGAATCTCCCCGCTCGATTTCCTGACACATTAATCCATAACTTACATAATCCAGTCCCCCACCGCCATATTCTCTCGGGATTGTTGGACCAAAAACGCCAAGTTCTCCAAACTTTTTTACGAATTGCAAAGGGAATTCTGCCCGCTGCGCATATCCCTCAATGACAGGTTTTATTTCAATATCTGTAAATTCCTTAACAACCTGGGTAATCAAACGCTGTTCCGGCGTGAGTAATTCTTCTATTTGAAAAAAGTCGGTAGTCAGCATAAGCCATTCATTTAAGTGGAGAAGAATTTGAAACTTATCAATTTTTCAATTGAAAAAAAACCTTACCAAAGCCTGACCGGAAATTATAAAATGTTGGGTTTAATCAACCAATAATTTCGGAAACATATTTCAAGTCAATTTTATGCGCCTCCGCTGCATTCATTGTTTTCGGTGATGTTTTTTCCAGACATTGCTCCAAAACAAAATGCGGTTTGACATTTATTTCCGTTAATCGCTTCATTAAAAGTTTATAGTCAATATCCCCTTCGCCAAAAGTCTCCTGCCAGATTCCTTCTTTGGATTGCCTCAGATGCAATTCAACGATCCTTTGCCCGTAGAGTTTAACAATATCAAATAAAGCAATCTGCGAATCACCAGCGCCGCGGTAGACCCAATGGACATCCAGACAAAGCGAAACATTCTGTGGCTTAGTAGCCAAAAGCATATGATGAAACTCACGACCAGCCGCACGTAGTTCAACGTCATGCGTGTGATACGCCAAAGTCATTCCACGCTTTTTCAGCTCCGCTCCCAACAAATCCAGATTCCTGGCCTGTTCGGAAAGTTGGGTATCAGATTTATTTTGCTGTCCTCCCCACTGGATCGGGTTAGGATTTGTAACGACAATTTTGGTATCGGTTTGTTTCAGCATATCAGCAATAGACAAGACTGTCTGTATTGATTTCTGTCCTTCATCATGCTCATGCAAAGAGCTGTTGACATAAACCGATGGCATTGAAAGTTTATGTTTTTGCAGTAATGGAATCAGCTTTTTCACATCTTCAACCGTATTCAGGCCGGGTTCATAGGCTGTGATTCCCGTTGATGCAAAATCGGCCAGGGATGCGTCCAGATCTGCAAACCAGTCTTTCCCCTCCCGCTGATAAAAAGTTATCCAGTCATATTGATTACAGGAAATTGGAAATGATTTTAAATTTTCCTTTGAAAAAACAAAATCCGGAAGCATAGCAGAGCCAGTTAACATGGCAGCTGAATTTATAAACTGACGACGGTTAGACTTCATACTATTTATGTTTTAAAACAGAAGTTATGCTTTTAAACATAAAGCCAGATTTAAATCATACTTACCATGTTTTGTCAAGCTAATCACCAAAAGCTATTCATTGATTGAAATGGCCAGCATATACCAGGCGGCATGGGGAAGCCACTGCTCGGCCCACCGCCAGTCGTTATCCACGCCCGTTTTGGCATATGATAAGTTGAAATCAATATCATCTTCATTGTTTAATCCGGACGTAATTCCGTTTGCAATTCCACCAGGCGCATTGGTATATTCAAAAGTCCCGAAAAACCCGTAAGCCGGATTATTATGACCAGAACCATGAAGCATACTGGCATCGTAAGGGTTTAAACCCAAAATCCAGTTCAGCTGATCCAGCGCGAAAGTTTCCAGGCTGGTTTTAAATGTTTTATCTTCCCTGAATAACGGAGCCGCAAGTCTGGCGGCGGCTGCTATGGACGCCAGTCTTGCATTTTCTCCCTGCCACCAGGGCGAGGCATCGCTGCCATGCGGAAAGAAAAACGTTGTGCGTCTGTTTCCAATGGTATCCTGCACAAGCTGCCGACTATAACCAAACGGATTATTTACTTCTCCGGTAACTTCCAGTTCATGCACCAAAGATTTTCTGATAGTCGCTTTAATTCTGGCTTGTTCTGCGGCGGGGGCTACGGGATAATAATAGGTCAGACTGGCAATCGGAAACCCTGCATCTGATGGATGAAAAAACGGGCGATCCTGATCGTCCGCGCGCCAGTAATTTGTTTGCCTGTTTCCGGAAGTTAGTCTTGAAATCAGCTGATCAGCACGTTTGGCAGCGGCTTTTGCGTAAACTTCTTTTCCCGTTGCTTTAAATAATTCCGTGGCAGCGCTTAATGCACAATAATCATCTACAATGTTTTCCTTGCCATCATTGGTCATTTCAACATTATGTTTTTCCAAAAAATCAAATGCTTTTTCGGCCGCTAAAAGGTAATCTTTATTTGTAAAATCACCCGACGAATCATATGCCGAAGCCATGGCCAAAGCAGCAATGCTTACACCACCACCCGAACGATAACTTACCTGATATTTTTTCAGGTCATCCGATTTGTCGCTGTCACTAAACGACTGACCTTCCGTTTTTTTGATCCTGTAACTCTGATCTTCCGCCCGGATCCTTCTGTCTTTTGCAAATTTCCCGGCACCGGGCGCGGAAACAGACCGATAAAAAGATCCGTCTCTGGCCTGCATCCGAACCAGATAATCGGCGCCATACATGGCCTCATCCATTAATCTTCTTTTATACTGGCGAAAATCATTTCCTTTTCTTAGCGCTGATTGTTGATATGTTTTGAAAAGTGACCAGGCCGTCAGCGATATTTGTTGCGGGTTGAAAAAAGATGAAAATGTGAGGTGTGATAAATGTTTTCCATAATCACCCGTGGCATCATACCAGCCGCCATGCGCATCAATGGTATCTTTTGGATGGCCGGATAGTATCAAATTCCGGTCTGCTTTATCTAATAAACCAGAACTTCGCTGCCCTTTAAAATAATAGACGACATTGGAAAGCGTGGATTGCTCCAAAACATTTTTATCAATAATAAAGGGAAAAGAAGCAATGGTATTACCCGCGCTTACCGCTTTAATGATATAGTTACCTTTTTTGGAAAACGAGCTGAAATCAACTGTCCAGAACAACCAGTTTTTCCATTTATTCACAGGCCCGCTGAATACAGGTTTTCCTGAAAATGCGACTTTACCGGTTTCCGTCTCCACCACTTGAAAACTGGAAAAATCCGTTTTTTTATCACTAATGATTATGGCCTTTTTTGCTTTTGAATCTTCATAACCAATATGATTGGTCAGGATTTTTGTGGATTGGGCATTCAGGAAAAAAGGGAAGAAAATCAGGAAAAACGGAGTGATCCATTTTTGCTTGGAAAGAAATGTCATATTGAGTTTAGGAGTTAAAGTTTAATACAATATCGTGCAAAATTTGCTTTGCAAAATATCTGGCCATAAAAATGTTAATCTTTTAACTCGTTTATAATATACATTAATTGTTAAACGACTGATTTTCATAATATTTAATTCTGTTTTTTGGTAATAATAATATTTTTAGTCACTTTTAATACACTAATAATACTACTCACGTAAACCATAGATAGTCATGAAAAAATTCTCCGTCCTTACCTTCATCATTTGCCTTCTGCTTAATATAATAAGCTGTAAAGATAAAAATGATAATGAGTCACCAACGGTGGCGACAGATGTTGAAAACCCACTAAAATCAGGCGAAATCTCAGTGCCTGTCAAAGCGGATCCTTCATTTTCCTGGGCACCTGCCGTCGGCTCTGTAAATCTTGGCGATCTTAAAACGAATTCTACGACCGAGCCTTTGATGATTTCTATTGGCGAAGGCGTCGAAGCTGGCTATCGTGATGGTGGTTTGTACCGTCAGGGACAGCTGACTGCATATCCAAATCTGGTTGCCCGCCAAATGGGTCTCGCTGATTTTGACCAGGCTCTTTTTGAAAAAGAAAACGGCAATGGCACAGGTTATCTTGTCAAGAGCAATACCGGAACAATTCCTGTTTTCAACGAGGTCACCAATAATCTGGTTTATACCGAAAAAGGCTCTACACTAATGAAACCTTATACGGGAAAAAACACGGACAATTTTTCTGCTCCTTTTGGCGGCCGCAATATATTCGCTGCAGACCCGGCGCAAGAACTGGCCTATAAGAATAATTTCTACCTCAATAATCCACAGCCCGCCTATCTTTCAAATACCAATTATTTGTGGGTGAACGGTTATGTAAATGCATCGCTTTTCAGCCGGTATGTTGGAACCGGATATAATTCTGCGTGGGATTACACCAAGACTATCAAACCAGAAATAGCTTTATTTGAAACAGGAACTGATGTTTATATTTTGAATAATTTGCGTGGCGGCGGAAGTGGATTATTCGGTGGAAGTGAATTTGCCTGGGAACGACAAATTCTCAATTATATGAAAGAAAAAGGAACAAAATCAGTATTAGCCACGGTGCCTGAAGTGCTTGATTTTCCATATTTCAAATGGTATACTTATGAAAATCTGATCAGGAAAACAGGTAAGCAAATTGGTATCCAGGCCAGCGATGCTTCAACACCCACAGCAGCAACAGCAGATGTTATATTTCTTCCAACTGCAAATGTAGTCAGTATTTATAACGGCAATTTTAAATCTGCTTATCTTACTGATGAAGATGTGATCCGAAAAAGTGAAATCTCAAAACCAGAACAATATAACGAGCTATTGCTCATGTGGTCAAAACAATATAATCAGCCACTGGTCGATTTTTATGCTGTGTACAAAAAAATCCTGGCCGGAAATTACGTTTCTGATGACGGCTTCAAAATTGATCCATCCTACCCAAATGGAAATTTCTTTTCTGCCGACGGCATCTATCCTTCGGCCATTGGGCAGGCGGTCTTGGCAAATGAAGTGATCAAGGTTTTGAACAGCAGTTATCGGGCTCAGATACCATTAATCAATATTAGTAATTACGCCGCTGAAATGTCAAAAGTCAAATAGTTCTCCAAACCCGGTCAAAAGCCTTCCTTGATTTTTGATCGGGTTTAAATATTAAAATTCTTACATTTGCATGATTAAAGGATAAATCCCTTTCTAAAAATGCAGCACAATCTTATACTTACACTCTTGCCGGAGATCGCTCTGGATGATGACGCTTTTCGTCAGTATATCAATAAAAAACTTAATCTTCGGATTACTGATCAACCATTTATCAGGAAAACCCGTCAGTCTATCGATGCGCGGAGCCGTCAGGTGAAAGTGAATGTTCAGGCAGAAGTTTATGTGAATGAAAAGCCGCCTTCGCTGATTGAAACACCGTTGGAATATCCGGATGTTAGCAATCGTCCACAGGCTCTGATCGTGGGCTGCGGTCCGGCTGGTATGTTTGCAGCTTTACGGTTGATTGAACTTGGTATTAAACCCATACTTTTTGAACGCGGAAAGGATGTGCGGGCAAGAAGGCGGGACCTGGCTGCCATTAATAAGGAGCATATCGTAAATCCTGAATCCAATTATTGTTTTGGAGAAGGCGGAGCCGGTACTTATTCGGATGGGAAATTGTATACACGTTCTAACAAACGTGGCGACCTTCGCAGGGTTCTGGAAATATTTGTAGGCCATGGCGCCAACGAACAAATCCTGATTGATACGCATCCGCATATTGGTACGAACAAACTTCCGATGGTGGTTTCAGAAATGCGTAAAAGCATTCTGGAAGCTGGCGGAGAAATTCATTTTGATACCAAGGTTACTGATTTCATATTAGAAGGAAATACGCTGAAAGGTGTTGTAACAGATGATAAAACCGAGCATACCGGAATTGGCGTAATTCTGGCCACAGGTCATTCTGCCAGAGATATTTATGAATTGCTTGATCAGCGGAATATTCTGATTGAAAGTAAATCCTTTGCGATGGGCGTTCGTATTGAACATCCCCAAAGCGTAATCGACCAGATCCAATATCACTGCCAGACTGACCGCGGACCTTATCTGCCGGCTGCTTCATATAGTCTTGTCACACAAACCCGTTACCAGGGCGTTCAGCGTGGTGTTTTCTCATTTTGCATGTGTCCGGGCGGATTTATTGTTCCCGCTGCAACAGCATCCGGAGAAGTAGTAGTGAACGGGATGTCGCCTTCCCGCAGAGATTCAGCCTATGCCAATTCGGGAATTGTAGTTTCCATTGAGGATATAGATTTGCTTCCATATAAAGAATTTGGCGCACTGGCTGGTTTACAATATCAAAAAGAAGTTGAACAGGCCGCATGTAAATACGCTGGCGAAACACAAGCGGCACCCGCACAACTTGTTACGGATTTTGTAAATAAAAAAATGTCAGGTGAGCTTCGGGAAACTTCTTATCAGCCAGGTATAACGCCAGTCGATTTGTATGAAGTTTTACCACCCAATATTGCTTTCCCTTTAAGAGATGCTTTTTCAGATTTTGGCAGAAAAATGAAAGGATATTTATCGGAAGAAGCACAATTAATCGGGGTAGAAAGCCGGACTTCTTCACCCGTCAGAATCCCAAGAGAACGTGATACCTGTGAACATCCGGTTTTGAAAGGACTTTTCCCTTGCGGGGAAGGCGCGGGATATGCGGGCGGAATTATGTCGGCTGCGATGGATGGACAAAGATGTGCAGAACAACTTGTCGGGCTATACGCTTCAGCATAATTAACGGTTTGGCTTCCATCAAAATATTTAGTATCATTGTTCAAACACCAGAATCTTTCGTGGAACGTTATTAAAATGCGTGAAGCATTGAACTTCTGCTGTTAAAAAATACCGACACCAATCAAAATTAAATAATACTCGCCTCTATGGCTCAGAGATCTTTCCAGGTTTTCTCGAATGAAATATATAAAAAATTAAAAGATCCGCTTCCCGGTGAATCTGCACATCAGGTCATGCAGTCAACCTCCAAATTGAGATTTACTGTCAAGCCCAACGAAAGAACCCGAAAAAGTGCCGTACTGATTTTGTTTTATCCTTATGGAAAAGAAATCTATTTTCCACTGATTTTGCGTCCGGCTTATGACGGCGTACATTCCGGCCAGGTTGCTTTTCCGGGCGGGCGTTATGAAAAAACGGATGAAAATCTTATCCGGACAGCACTCAGGGAAGCGCAGGAAGAAATCGGGTTACGTTTAAATGATGTAAAAGTGCTTGGCATATTAACTGAGCTGTACATTCCTGCCAGCAATTTTTATGTTTTGCCGGTGGTGGCCACAATCCCCTATCGCCCTGATTTTTATCCTGATCCGAGAGAAGTTGAAGATATTTTTCAGATCAAACTGAGAGAAATCTCTGACGCATCCATTATCGGCAGCAGTGAAATCCAGATACGCGGCGTACAAATTACTGCGCCACATTATGAAGTAAACGGATACAAGATCTGGGGAGCAACCGCGATGATGATCAGTGAACTTCTGTCCGTCATCGGTACCGTAGATTTGGAAGTCTGAAACTGGGAAATAATCCCTTTTATTCGTATATTAGCGAGTATTTTCATCGATGCCTCCCGGCGTTCTTCGTGCATTTTAATCCTGAAAAAATCGATTATCCATGTGCGGAAATCCGATAAGAGGCTGATCTTACTAAAATTTTTACAGCATATAAACCCTTAGTTTCCGCCTCAATTTATGGACGAAAACGGAGCTACGCCTAACGTAGAAGATAGCGAATTACACAGTCAGTTACCCGTCTCGGGCCTTTACGAAAGTTGGTTTCTTGATTATGCATCTTATGTAATTCTGGAACGTGCAGTACCTGCGATTGAAGACGGTCTGAAGCCGGTTCAGCGCAGGATTATGCATGCACTGAATGAAATGGACGATGGCCGCTTCAACAAAGTTGCCAACGTGATTGGATCAACCATGCAATATCACCCGCATGGTGATGCCTCCATTAACGATGCCATAGTAAACCTTGGACAAAAAGAACTTCTTTTCGACACGCAGGGAAACTGGGGCGATTTACGCACCGGCGACCGGGCTGCGGCAGCGCGTTATATTGAAGTGCGCCTTTCAAGATTTTCCAAAGAAATTGTTTTTAATAGTGATACCACCGAATGGCAGTTATCTTATGATGGCCGGAAACGTGAGCCGGTTACGCTCCCGGTAAAATTTCCACTTTTGTTGTCGCTGGGTGTGGAAGGAATTGCGGTTGGACTTTCAACCAAAATATTGCCGCACAATTTTTGCGAGCTGATAGAGGCTTCCGTAGATATTCTGCAAGGCAAGGAAGTTGTCATTTATCCTGATTTCCTTACCGGCGGACAAATTGATGTGTCCAATTATGGCGATGGTCATCGTAGTGGAAAAGTCCGGGTCAGGGCGAAGATTGAAGAGGAAGACAAGAAAATGCTTGTTATCCGGGATATCCCTTTTGGCACTACCACATCTTCTTTGATCGATTCCATCATCAAAGCGAATGATGGCGGAAAGATCAAGATTAAAAAAGTTATTGATAACACCGCTGCCGATGTTGAGATCCAGGTGCATCTTGCGCCAGGCGTTTCGCCGGATATTACGATTGATGCGCTTTATGCGTTTACGGAATGTGAAGTTTCCATTTCTCCAAACGCCTGTGTCATTATTGAGGACAAACCTCATTTTGTCGGTGTTACTGATATTTTACGTTACAATACACAGCAAACAGTTCATCTTTTAAAACGTGAACTGGAAATCAGAAGACTGGCCTTACTTGAAAAAATCCTGTATGGCTCGCTGGAAAAAATATTTATTGAAAATCGAATTTACCGGGATATTGAAGAATGTGAAACATTTGAAGATGTAATCCGGACGATCGATAAAGGACTGGAACCTTTTAAACCCCAATTTTACAGAGAAATTACAGACGAAGATATCGTTGAACTGACCGAAATCCGGATCAAACGTATTTCAAAATATGACGGATATAAGGCAGACGAACTGATGCGGAAATGGCAGGAAGAACTTGCGGAAACGGAAGACAACCTGGCCAATATCACCCGTTTTGCTATCGATTATTTTAAAGATCTTTTAAAGAAATACGGAAAAGGCAGAGAAAGAAGAACCGAGATCAGAGCCTTCAACCAGATTTCTGCCAATGTTGTCGCTGCCAATAACCAAAAACTTTATGTCAACCGTGCAGAAGGTTTTATTGGTTCTGGTTTGAAAAAAGATGAGTACGTCATGGATTGTTCTGACATTGATGATATCATCGTTTTCAGAGCCGACGGAAAATGTTTGGTTACAAAGGTTCAGGATAAAATCTTTGTTGGGAAAGATATTATATACTGCGCTGTTTTCCTTAAAAATGATGAGCGGAAGGTATATAACCTTACTTATCTTGATGGAAAAACCGGTGTTTCCTACATCAAAAGATTCCAGGTTACAGCTGTAACGCGTGACAGAGAATATGATTTGACACAAGGAACGCCAAAATCTAAAATCACCTATTTCACTTCCAATGAAAATGGTGAAGCCGAGATTATTACCGTCAGTCTTACGGCTCAGAGCAAAGCAAAAGTGAAACAGTTTGATTTCAACTTTGCAGACCTTTTGATAAAAAACCGGAGTGCAATGGGAAATATTCTGACAAAATACCCGGTTCGTAAAATTGTAATGAAACAGGCCGGCCGCTCTACTTTGGGTGGTGTTGATATGTGGTTTGATCCAATCATCGGCCGCTTGAACCGTGATGAACGCGGAGAATATCTGGGTAATTTCGGATCAACGGATAGTATCCTCGTTATTTACAAAGAAGGTTCTTACGAGCTTACCAACTTTGACCTCACCAACCATTATGTTTCCAACGAAGTTTTACTGGTGAAAAAGTTTGATCCCAAACTTCCGGTTACGGCTTTGTATTATGACGGTGGACAAAAACATTATTTCATCAAACGTTTCACGATAGAAACTTCATCACTGGATAAGAAATTCCATTTTATCAGTGATGCGAAAAACAGTAAGCTGATTCTTGCCTCTGCCGACAAACGTCCTCGTTTTGAGGTTATTCATGCTAAAAATGAAAAGCGTGATCAGCTTCATGAAGAATTTGTGGTGGAAGATCTTGTTGATGTAAGAGGCTGGAAAGCGATGGGTTATAAATTATCCATTGATAAATACAAAGAAATACGCTGGCTCGAATCTCTTGCCGTTTTAGTGGAAGATGAGTTGGTTATCGACATTCCTGATCTGCATCATGAAACCGAAGAAGGTGATAGTGAGGCAAAAGAAGATAGTGAAATACAGGAATCTGAAAGCAGCGAATCTGAAATAAATACGGAGGAAACTGAATCGGAAAATACGAAGGACGAGGAGACCCAGGATGATTCCAAACCAAAGAAGGAACCAAAAAAAGGCACTGATCCAAAATCACAACTAGGTCTGTTTGAATAACATGTGCTTTTAAACGCATATGTTATTCAAACGATTTTCGACCACCAGCAACAAAATACCATGTTGCACGCGTATAGAAAATAAAACGACAAACTGTGGAAGATTTGCAATACCCTCATAATATATACATCAACTTAGAGGTTAACTTTAAGGATTCTCGTGAAAAAATTGATAAAATTAGTTATTGCCCTTCTCTTTGCCAGCCTGGTCTTTATCCTGCTGTGCAATTTCTGGGTTGTGCATTGTACCAAACAGTATAACTATTTTTCAATTAATGATCTTCCCTCCAACGACGTCGCACTGGTTTTGGGAACAAGCAGAAATACCGAAAGAGGAAAAGAGAATCTGTTCTTCAAATACCGCATGGAAGCTACGGCACGACTTTTCAAGGAAGGTAAGATCAAGTATATTATTTTGAGCGGAAACAACGACTCACCCTATTATAATGAGCCGCTGGATATGCAAAGAGCCCTGCTCAATTTGGGAATTCCGGAAAATGTGATGACTCTGGATTATGCCGGCTTCCGGACATTTGATTCGGTAGTGCGTTGTAAGGAGGTTTTTAACCAGGATAACTTTACGGTTATTTCACAAAATTTCCACAATGCGAGGGCCCTGTACATTGCACACAACGAGGGCATTAATGCCATATCATTTGCTGCACAGGATGTTCCGGATGGTTATTCCATCCGTACGCTGGTTCGGGAATATCTGGCGAGACCAAAAGCAGTTCTTGACGTACATATTTTGAGACCAAAAGCAGATGTTACGTCTAATGTTGAGATAAAAAAGAAAAAAGGACCCTGAACGAAGCGAAAGATTTTACTCACCGGAGATATGCCATATGAAAGTAATTAGACCAATCATCATTTTTGTAATAATACTACTATCTGTCCGATCTTTCGCACAAAACACGCATACTATAAAGGGTAGAATAACCGATGCGACTTCAGGTGATCCTGTTCCTTTTGCTAATATCGGTATAAAAAATACGCCATCCGGTACTACGACAAATTTCGACGGATTTTACACACTGACCTTCACGCCTCCCGCCGATTCTATTCTTGTTACTTACATTGGCTATACCACAAAAAGTAAAGCCATTGCCGATACAGTAACGCAAACCATTGATGTTCAGCTTACACCTGGTGCATTGCAGCTCAGGGAAGTAAAAATATATGCCGGAGAAAATCCGGCCTGGGCGATCATGCGCAAGATTGTAGCCAATCGAAAAAAGAATAATTCGGAAAATCTGGATGCCTATGAATATGAAAGTTATAACAAGATCCAGATCGATATTGATAACCTTTCAGAGAAATTCAGAAACCGGCGGTCGGTGAAAAAGATGACGCATATTGTCGATAAATATGACGAGGTGAAAGGTGATGACGGACAAACGGTTATTCCGATTTTCATTTCTGAGTCCGTTTCCAATGTCTATTTCAGAAGAGATCCTAAGAAGAAAAAAGAAATAATTAACAAAACAAAAGTCTCCGGCGTTGGTTTGACCGACGGAAGTTTTGTTTCACAAATCGTTGGTTCTTCTTTTCAGCAGTATAACTTTTATAATAACTGGCTGAATGTCCTCGAAAAAGATTTCATTTCTCCGATTTCGGATAGCTGGAAACTGTACTATGATTATTATCTCGCGGACAGTATTTCAAACGGTACGAACTACGATTACCAGATTGATTTTGAGCCGCGCCAGGAACAGGATCTTGCTTTTAGCGGGTCATTCTGGATTGACGGAAAAACATATGCATTAACGCAGATGGATGCAAATGTTGGCAAAAAAGCGAATTTAAACTTCATTGAAAGAATCAAGATCCAGACTTCCTATGATCTTTTTGATGATGACAGTACCTGGGTTCCGACCAAAACCCGTGTACTGATCGATGTTGATGAACCGACAAAACAAACGGCTGGATTGTTATTAAAGTTTTATTCTTCCAATTCAAACTACAAACTGAATGTACCCAAAGGACCGAAATTTTTCGACTCAGCCATTGAGTTGAAAGAGGATTATATGGTTCATGATTCCACGTTCTGGAATAAAAGCCGACCGGAATCTCTCTCCAAATCTGAACGGCTGAGTTTTCAGCTTGTTGATTCTTTGAAAGTCCTGCCTGTTGTAAAAACGTACACGGAGATACTGAATATCTTTGTAAACGGGTATAAAAGAGTTGACAAATGGAATATTGATATCGGGCCCTATTTGTTTTTATACGCCAATAACAACATTGAGGGAAACCGCCTGAGACTGGGATTTAAAACTGATCCGGGATTCAGTCGGAAATGGATTGTAAGTGGTTATGGTGCCTATGGTTTCAAAGACCAGAAGTTCAAATATGGCGGTGGGATTGACCATATTTTCTCACGAAAACCATGGACAATGGCCGGAATTTCCTATTCAAAAGATCTGGAAAGATTAGGTCTTTCGGCTGAAACCATTGGGACAAATACGCTTTTCGGTGCTTTTTCAAGATTCGGGACTTTCAGACGAGCTTATTATCAGGAAGATGTTTCTATGTATTTTCGAAGAGAAATTGTAAAAGGATTTACCGCAAACGTACAGCTCCGCCACCGGACTTTTGATCCTTTATTCGATTTTGCCTATCGCTCCCAGCCACAGCTCGGAGCAGATTCTCCATTGAAAAGTAAGTATGAAATTACCGAACTGAATGTCGAAACCCGGCTTGCCGGCAACGAAACATTCCTGCAAAACGATAATGAACGTATCAGTATGGGAACCGGGAATTCACCTGCTTTTACCTTCCGGTATACCATGGGGATGAAGAATTTTCTGCAAGGCGATTTCAATTATCACAAGTTTGCCGTTAATGTGAAACAAACTTTCCGTGCAGGTGTTTTTGGTCGTACCTATTATAATCTTACACTCGGATATATACCTTCAACCATTCCTTACACGCTGTTATACACACCTTTGGGTAATGAATCTTTATTTTATGTTGATAATGCATTTAACCTGATGAAATATTTCGAATTCATCAGTGATCGTTATCTGACATTGCGGGTGGAACATAATGATGAAGGATTTATCCTGAACCGTATACCTGCTGTAAGAAAATTGAAATGGAGATTACTGGCAACGGGACGGGTTTTTTACGGACAGGTTAGCAAGAAAAACCTGGCACTTGCTTCGTCGGTGGATGCGGAGGGAAATCCGATTCAGACATTTAATGAACTGGGAAATACGCCTTATCTGGAATTGGGTTATGGAATTGACAACATTTTCAAGTTTGGCCGGATCGATGCGATTCACCGGCTTACCTATAAAAACAATCCGAATGTGACACCTTTTGCTTTGAAGATCTCATTCTGGTTCAGCTTATAGGTTATTTCTAAATCGTCCGTAAATCTTTGCCGGAATAAGTCAGAAAAACTTCTTCACCAATTTCTATATCTTTTTTATTTCGATAGAAAACCAATAATCCATTTTTGTTGGCACACCGGATTTCCCAATGATTTCCATGAAAACGAATCGCTTCGACAATGCCTGTCCATTTACTTTTTTCCTGAAATTTGGTACGTTTGACTTTTTCCGGTCTGATGAAAAATTTTTTCAGCTCGGGATTTTCGCCCAGCCAATTGATATCGCCTGTCAATTCTGCAACGTAACCATCAATGGGTTGATTATAGACTTCCTGCGGCGTTCCAAACTGGATTACCTTTCCATCTCTTAAAACTGCAATCTTGTCTGACCACGCCAGTGCATCCGAAGCTTCGTGGGTAACAAATATGCAGGCCATATCCTGTTCCTGTCTCATTTGCTCAATGGCCTCCGCCAAAATCCGGCGATTTCTATTGTCGAGATGCGCAAAAGGTTCGTCCAGCAATAATACATCCGGTTGCTCCGCCAGCGATTTGGCAATGGCTGTCCGCTGTTTTTCACCACCTGACAAAAGTTTTGCTTTCTGTCCACGGACATTTGACAAACCGGTAATCTTTAACAATTCCTCAACCTTCTTTTTACGATAGTCCGGCTCATAAAAACGCAAGGAGTATGAAATATTCTCTTCTACTGTCTGGTTTGGAAAAAGCTCAAATTCCTGATGGATCAGTTTTATAGCATTATGACCGGGAATTAATTCTCCTTTTACAGAAGTCAATTTTTCTTCCTTAAAAAAAACATCGCCCAGATCAGCATCCATAAATCTGCCAAGAATTCTCAAAAACGTACTCTTCCCTGATCCGCTCTCGCCCAGAATCCCCAACCATTCACCCGGATTTAATTCCAGTGAAACATCTGATAAAACAGTTTTAGAGTCGAATTTTTTTGATACAGAATCAGCGCGAAGAAGAGACATTGAAGATATTTGAAGTGAAGAAATGTTGAGAAAATATTTACTTCGGCTGTCGGCCATCAGCAGTCAGATGTTGGAAATTTTAACGATTTCGGATCATTTAAAGTCTGATAGCTGACTGCCGAAAGCCGACTGCCATTAATCAATCCAGGTAACCTTGTCAGCAATTGGCGTCCGTCGAACCGGGATTTCACCTGTATTGTGATAACCCATATAGAAAAATCCGATACATTTTTGATTTTCCTTCAATGCTAAAAAAGATTTCAAAGCATCATTCACAGCCGGACTGCTCCAATAGGCTCCGATATTATTAGCCGTGGCAGTCAGCCACATATTTTGAACAGCACAGGCCACGGCTGCCACTTCTTCCCATTCCGGTATTTTTTCCGCATGGGTTTCCATGATGATTGCAATAACTGCTGCGGATTTCAATGATTTAGATCTGGCTCCCTCGAACTTTGCCGCTGAGAAGGTTTCAGGTTTGGTGTTCGCTCTATAAGCCTCACCCATATGATCCGCTAATTTTTCCAGTCCTGATCCTGTAAAAACCCTGAAACGCCATGGCTCGGTCAGTTTATGTGTAGGAGCAAAATTGGCATTTTCTAAAATGGTTTCGATTAATTCCTTTGGAATTTCCTTGTCAATATAACTTGGAGGAAATATGCTGCGACGGGTACGAATGACCTGATTTATTGAATCTATAACGCTACTCATGAAATTTGCTTTTGATTAATTTATCCGTTTAAAATGTCTGAAAGCTAAATAAAAGCCCTGTTAACCGTTGAAATAGTAATTATTACATGACTACGTCAAAAAACTGTAAATTGTGCCCGTTATCTGAATAACTTCAAACCTTTAACTAACTAATATCTACATGCTTGTTACTACTACCCCAAACATTGAAGGTAAAAAAATCATAAAATATATTGGCCTTGTGAATGGTGAAGCCATCATTGGAGCCAATATTGTCAAGGATTTTATGGCTAACGTGCGCGACGTAGTTGGCGGTCGTTCCAGTGCTTATGAGCAAAGTCTTCGTGAAGCCAAAAGCATTGCATTACGTGAAATGATGGATCAGGCTCAACGTTTGGGTGCCCACGCGGTTATTGGCGTTGACCTTGATTTTGAAACAATCGGCGGCAGTGGTTCCATGCTGATGGTGAGCTGCAACGGTACCGCCGTTTGTCTGGAATAATATAACGGATCAGAAAACTCTTGCAGCGATCTGAGCAACGTTGTCCGATTTTCCCATGGTATAAAAATGCAGAACGGGAACGCCATATTCGATCAATTCCTTGCATTGCTGGACACCCCATTCAATACCTAACTGACGCACTTCCTTATCGGTAGCGCATTTCTCGGCTTCCTTCACAAGTTCCTGTGGGAATTCCAGGTGGAAAATATCTGCCAGTACTGTTAATTGTCTTTTGGTAGCCAATGGTTTCAAACCGGGAATAATCGGAACAGTAATTCCTTCTGCGCGGCAACGGTCGACAAAACGGAAATACTTCTGGTTATCAAAAAACATTTGTGTAACAATATAATTTGCACCCAGGTCAATTTTTCTTTTCAGATATTCAAAATCTGAATCCAGACTTTCTGCATCAAGATGTTTTTCAGGATATCCGGCTATGCCGATACAAAAATTGGTATGAGCAGCTTCTGTTTCAGCATGAAGCAAAACGCCCTTATTCATATTGTCAACCTGAACTACCAACTCGGAAGCATAACTGTGGCCACCTAGTTTTGCTTTAAAAACACCTGCTGATTTTTCAGGATCTCCGCGCAAAACAAGCACATTATCGATACCCAGATAATGCAGATCAAACAAAACATCTTCCGTTTCATCTTTGGTAAAACCGCCGCAGATCACATGAGGAACGGCATCAACTTTAAACCGCTCCATCAATCGCGCGCAGATACCAACCGTGCCCGGACGTTTACGGATTGGGATTCTTTCGATCAGGCCGTTTTGCCCTTTTACATCAATAAGTTCCTCTCTGTGATAAGTAACGTCAACGAAGGGCGGTTTAAATTCCATTAACGGTTCAATGGAATTTAATAATTCTGTTATATTCTGACCTTTAATAGGTGGGATGATCTCAATTGAAAAGAGTGTTTTGCCCTGAGCCTGGCTGATGTAGTCGGTAACTTTGGTCATGTACTAGGTTCTTTGTTTGCGTATGCGTTTACAAAAGAACACCATTTATACTACCTAACCAACCTATAAAACAAAAAAATGGCCTACCGCATAACAGTAGGCCATTCCACGTAAACCCTCCTCTATCAGTGTTCGTCAAAACTGCAAAGTAAAGCTGACAGGCGTCAGATACGAGTTGCAGTTTGCTTGACTGACTTCTACCAGTTAAAATTTCGTGCCAGAGATTTATTAAAGCGGCATTAAAATTAAATATGGTCAGGCATTTATAATTTATAGCCGATTAGTACCGTAACACGCAATCTGGCGATACTTTCTACAAACAGAAGATTCTAAATGAGCGTTATATCATCAAAAAAGAAACTGCGTGCCTGACGAATTTTTCCACATATTGACCAATCGCGTATCCCATTATTCCACAAAATCAGATATTCTTGTCATTTCTATATGATCGATTCCGTCTTCCACATAGATTTCGCCAGACTGCTCAAACTGGAATGAGCCATAGAATTTTTTTAAATAAAGTTGCGCACCAATCCGAATCGTTGATTTTCCATAGATTTCTTCCAGGCTGGCGATCGACATTTCCATCAACTCAATACCATACATTTTTCCTCTCCCCGGCGGCGAAACCAAAACCCGCCCGATTGATGGATATTCATAGGAAATTCCGGGCGGAACAATCCGCGCATATGCCATTAAAACACCGTTTTCTGAACCAAGCAAATGATGGCATTTCTGATCTTTTCCATCCAGGTCAGGAAATATACAGTTTTGTTCTACGATAAAAACCTCATTTCTCAAACGCAGTAATTCGTATAGGTCATGGTTCGAAAGGGCATCGAAGGTTTTGATATCCCAATGTAATTTTTGATTCATTTTTAAGTAAAAAGAGATTGAAAGGTTCTTATTTTTGCCTGAGTTTCATAGTCTTTTGTATTTTTGCAAATTATTCGTGGCCGGTATGCCGCCGGCTAAAACTCAGACACTATTTTAAATATCTGTTTATCAGATTATTAATACTAAATCGGGACAAAATAAATTTCCTTTTTAAATATTAATTTGATTCGAACTTACCATTTTTGAAGTAGTAAAATTTCATATCAGTCAAAAATCTATTAAAACCTAAGTACAATACGCATGGGAAGAGCCTATGAATATAGAAAAGCGCGGATGTTTAAGCGTTGGGATAAAATGGCAAAAACATTTACCCGAATTGGAAAAGACATTGTTCTGGCTGTAAAAAGCGGAACAGCTGACCCGGCCACCAACGCACGTCTGAGAGTTTTGCTTCAAAATGCAAGAGCTGCCAACATGCCAAAGGAAACCGTTGAGCGTGCAATAAAACGGGCGACATCGAAAGATCAGGAGGATTACAAAGAAATCGTTTATGAGGGATATGGTCCTCATGGCGTAGCGATTCTGGTTGAAAGCACTACTGACAATCCTGTCCGCACGGTAGCAAATGTTCGCAGCTATTTTAATAAACTGGGTGGCAGCCTTGGAACCATGGGTATGCTTGATTTCATTTTTGACCGAAAATGTATTTTTAAGGTTAAAAATGATGGCAAACGTGATATGGAGGAATTGGAATTTGAACTCATCGACGTTGGCGGTGAAGAAGTTTTCCTTGACGAAGAGACTAATCAGATCAACATTTACGGTGAATTTTCTTCTTTCGGTAACCTGCAACATTACCTGGAAGATAACGGTTTTGAAATCGTGGAAGCTGATTTTGAACGTATCCCAAGTGATACCAAATCGTTAAGTGAGGAAGAAATTGCAGATGTTGAAAAACTGATTGAAAAAATCGAAGACGACGACGACGTGCAACGCGTTTATCATAATATGGCGTAAAGGCTGTCGGCTTTCGGCAATCGGCTTTCAGTTATCGAGAAGAATTAATTCATGTCCATAAACTGACAGCCGATCGCCGAAAGCCGATTACCTTTTTAATATATCGCCGTGATTTTATGCGGTTTATTCAAAAACTGAAACTGTCCACCGACTTCTTTTCCTAACAGTGACAGTCCTACCGGTGATGACGAAGAAATTGCAAGTACTGTTTGATCTTCAAATTTGACAACACCTAAACTGACGGAAATAAAAAACCATCCGGCAGTTGTCTCTAAGAGAGCCCCTACCGCTCCTCTCGCCAACGATTCCGATTCTCCTATTCTTTCCAAAACAACACGTTCCTGCCTCACCTGTTCATACTGACGCGCATGCATATTGCGGTCGAGCTGTCCCATGGAACGAGCTGTTTCGTATTTATCTCCTGCCGAACTTTTACTTTGATCATTTGCAGAATCCTGTGCCGCTTCCATCGCCTCCCAGGCCACCTGCATACGCGCATCCAGAAGGCCTTTCATATATTCTGTTAATTCTTTCTTATTCATATTGGTGTTTTGCAGGGTATTTCAATTTTCTGCATAATTAAACAATTTAGTAAGAAGATTACGATTTCACTGTCACGGCCCTCTAAATTTCAATCCAATTTTTTGATTGAAATAATAAATAGTACGACCAGGAACATAAGCCATTTCATAACAAATCAGAAAAAATTTTAGTCCAAATTTTGAAAATCCTAACTGATAACCAGACCAAAGCAAAATTAACGATCTGCGTGATTTGAAGTTTTCCTGTTCTTCCGTTTCTGTTTGCGCTCTTCCTTATTATCTTTGCAAAACTTTCCCAAACAGACGCAATGACAAAACTTTCAGTTCGGCACCTACTTGGCATTAAAAACCTGAACGAGAATGATATTCACACAATTCTGGATACTGCAACTCAATTCAAGGAAGTAATCAACCGTCCGATCAAGAAAGTACCTTCACTCCGGGATATCACCATTGCCAACGTTTTCTTCGAAAATTCAACCAGAACCAGGCTTTCTTTTGAACTTGCAGAAAAGAGACTTTCTGCTGATGTTGTAAATTTTTCAGCTTCCGGAAGTTCGGTAAAAAAAGGGGAAACGTTACTGGATACGGTAAACAACATTCTGGCCATGAAAGTGGATATGATCGTGATGCGCCATAGCAGTCCGGGAGCTCCGCAATATTTATCAAGCCGCATTCCTGCCAATGTGATCAATGCCGGTGACGGAACACACGAACATCCGACCCAGGCTTTGCTGGATGCCTTTTCAATGCGTGAACAATTGGGCGATCTTGCCGGTAAGAAAATTGCGATTATTGGTGACATTTTACATTCACGCGTTGCGCTTTCAAACATTTTCTGTCTTCAAAAATTAGGTGCAGAAGTTATGGTTTGCGGACCGTCTACCCTGATACCAAAATTCCTGGCTGATTTGGGTGTGAAAATTGGTCATAATGTAAAAGAAGCACTTCAATGGTGTGACGTTGCCAACGTATTGCGTATTCAGCTTGAAAGACAACAGATCAAATATTTTCCGTCTCTGAGAGAATATTCTCTTTATTTTGGTATCAACAAAGCAATGCTTGACGAACTTGACAAAAAGATCATTTTGATGCACCCTGGCCCAATTAACCGTGGTGTGGAATTATCATCGGATGCGGCGGATTCAGAACATTCGATTATTTTGAATCAGGTTGAAAATGGAGTGGCAGTAAGAATGGCGGCTTTGTATTTGCTGGCTCAACAATAAAAGTTTCCACCTCCTGAAATATTTTACTATTCGAATTTTAAGACAAAATTCGATCTCAAAACTTCTGTTTCTGTACCGTTCGCTTTTTTAATCAAAGCGATAAAAATGCTTCCCTTCAACTCCTTAGTTGCCAAATATTTTTTCTTTCAATAACGCAAATTATTGAGTTTTAAGAATATCTTTGTGATAGTATGCATGCATAACAAATTGCAATTCATCATCAATTTACACTTTACTATTTTTCATTAATAACCTAAAATGATTTACGAAACCATATCCTTTTCCATTGACAATCATGTTGCACTGGTTAAATTAAACCGGCCGGAAAAGGCAAATGCGCTTAATGCAGCAGCCTGGAAAGAGCTTAAATCGATTTTTGAAGAACTTGATGAAAATAAGGAAGTTAGAGTAATTGTTTTGAGCGGTTCGGGAAAACATTTCTGCTCCGGAATTGATGTTTCATTACTGGCAGATCTGTTAAAATCCGAAGACAGCATTGACGCAAGGCAAAGTGAAAAAATCCGAAAACTAATTCTTGAATTACAGTCGTCAGTTACTGCTATTGAGCTTTGCAGCAAACCCGTCATTGCGGCGATCAAGGGCGGATGTATTGGCGCAGGTGTGGATATAATCTGTGCGTGTGATATGCGTTACGCGACTCAGGACGCATTTTTTACCATCAAAGAAATTGATATGGGTATGGTGGCAGATTTGGGAACGTTACAGCGACTACCGAAATTAATTCCCGAAGGTTTTGCAAGAGAAATGGCATTTACGGGAAGAGAAGTTTTTGGCGCGGAAGCAGAAAGGATTGGGCTGGTCAATAAATGTTATGAAACGGTTGATATGCTTTTCAGCAGCGTAACCGAAATTGCTGACACGATTGCATCAAAATCTCCGGTTTCCATTCGTGGAACGAAACATATTTTGAATCACAGCCGGGACCATTCTGTGACAGATGGCTTGCAATACATGGCAACATGGAACGCCGCTATGCTGATCTCGGAAGATTTTAAGGAAGTGTTCAAAGCCAAAACAGAAAAACGCCTTCCGGATTTTAAAAATTAAGAAAATTGATCAATCCGCTCACTCATTAAACTTTGAACTTTCCACTTTCAACTAAAAAAATGAGCTACAAAGAAGGAATGCTCCGCGACGGAGCACTTGAAAACAAAACGATAATCGTGACTGGCGGAGGAACCGGGTTAGGGAAATCCATGGCGACTTATTTTTTAAAACTGGGTGCTAATATTGTGATATGCAGCAGGCGTTTGGAAGTACTTGAAAATACAGCAAAAGAACTTGAAGAACATGTCGGCGGAAAGGTTTTAGCTGTCGCTTGTGATGTCAGGAAAACAGATGAAATTGAAAATGTCATTGCCCGATCCATTGAAAAATTTGGTCAGGTAGATGGATTGGTTAATAATTCAGCAGGTAATTTTATCAGCCCAACTGAAAGATTATCTTATAAAGCAGTGGACACCGTTGTCGATATTGTATTACGTGGGACGTATTATTTCACGCTGGCACTTGGTAAATACTGGATTGAAAATAAAATTAAAGGAACAGTACTGAATATTTCAACGACGTATGCCTGGACCGGTTCAGGTTGGGTTGTGCCTTCGGCGATGGCGAAAGCCGGTGTACTGGCAATGACCAAATCGCTGGCTTTCGAATGGGCTGATCACGGTATTCGCCTGAATGCAATCGCGCCGGGTCCATTTCCTACGAAAGGAGCCTGGGACCGGTTATTTCCGGAAGAACTTGCGAAAAAATTCTCATTTGAAAACCGGATTCCGTTACAGCGCGTCGGCGATCACCAGGAATTAGCAAACCTGGCAGCATACCTTATTTCCGATTTTTCTGCCTATATTACTGGTGAAGTGATTACGCTTGACGGTGGCGAAGTGTTGTCTGCCGGTCAGTTCAATTTCCTGAAAGAAGTCAGTGACGACCAATGGGATGCCATCGAAGATCAAATAAAAAATGCCAATCGGAACAGTAAGAAAGCAGAATAATAATTTTCTTCCGTTTTTATTGGGTAAATTTGCTGCTTCGTTCGTTATTTGACAAATGAAGATATCTGGTATATGAAAACAACTTTTAGAATCGGCCTTTTTCTGCTGTCAGCGTTATTTTTTGCGGGATGTGCCTCCTCCGAAAAAACGGTGAAAAAAATCCCTGAAGCTCAGGTCCGTATGTCAAATCCGGAAACAATTTCGGCACCTGAAGAGTTGTCCCTGCTTGCCATTCAAAGCAAATATTTATTAAAGGATACCACACAGGTTCGCGTATTCCTATATGTTGACGCCTTGAAAGGAAAAGCTCCGATGCAAAAGGCCGATTTCATCCGCCTCTATAATTTAAATTATGTCATTTATTCTGATTACGGAACGCGTGACAGATTAGGTTACGGAAACGTAAAGCTGGATTCGAGCAATGTGTCCAAAGTCGGCGACAAGATTGTTGTAGCTTTTGATATAAAAAGTCCAAACAAAGAAACGGGTGTATTGCTGAGTGAAATCAGCCAGACCGGAACTTTGAAAAAGGTACTGAACGATCTGACGATTCATTTTAAAAAACAATCAGCAAGCGAGTTATATGGCATTTATACGCAGGCAAGTGTTGAGCCATTGCAACGTCATTATATCAATGCAGGCAATCCGTTTACAGTAAAAAGACTTACACAGGAACCGGGAACGCTTCACGTGTTCTATTATGCACATAGTTTTGAACCAGCAGGTTCGCCAATGAATACTAGTGCAAAAACTGTTTCAAAATCCCTGACTATTGATAGTACTTTTACTATTAATACCAACGAAACCATTCATTTCGACAAGGAAGGTTTATATAATATTTTCGCTGATACTACACAGTCAGAAGGACTGGGACTACTGGTTGTGAATGAAAGATTTCCAAAACTTACCAAACCTGAATTGCTGCTGGAACCGCTGGTTTACATGAGCACCAACACAGAAATTGCGGAAATCAAAAAAGCAGAGGAATTTAAAAAAGCTCTCGACAAATACTGGCTGACCCTGATGAATGGAAATGCACCTTTGGCGCAGCAATCGATCCGGTCGTTTTATAGTCGCGTCGAAGAAGCTAATCAATTGTTTACCAGCTATAAAGAGGGTTGGAAAACAGATAAAGGAATGATCTTTATTGTCCTTGGCCCACCGGATAAAGTGCAGAGAAGCAAAGACCGGGAAGTATGGACGTATGATCAGCGTGCCAACGCACAAAATGTTAATTTTACTTTTAATCGCAGAACAAATCAATTTGTAGGCGACCATTACGAGCTTGTTCGCTATGCCGAATATCAGCCGATCTGGTACCCTATAGTAGAAGCATGGAGAAACGGAACTATACGCTAAGAAAGCCCGCCCCTCGTCCGTCACAAGCCGACATGGTTTTTGGTACACAATCTGTACTTGAAACACTTCGTTCCGGCAAAGAGATCGAACGTTTATTTATTCAGAGAGAGTTAGGTCTTAATGAAATTGAAAAGACAGCCAAGGAGCTTGGAATTCCTTATCAGCGCGTTCCGGTAGAAAAACTGAACAGAGTTACCAGAAAAAACCATCAGGGTGTAATCGCATTTGTGTCGCCGATCCAGTATATGCCTTTGCATAATGTACTGACGCAGGTATACGAAGAAGGAAAAACGCCTCTTTTATTATTATTAGACCGCGTAACAGATGTCCGGAATTTCGGAGCTATTGCGCGTACGGCTGAATGTGCAGGTGTGCAGGCCTTGATCGTACCTACAAAAGGTGGTGCACAGATCAATGCTGATGCAATGAAAACATCGTCAGGAGCTTTAAATTTCCTGCCAGTTTGCCGCGAACCAAATCTTTACGAAACATTATTGTATCTGCGTAACAGCGGATTGCAAATCATAGCAAGTACTGAAAAAACGGACAAATCACTTTACGATATCGATTTCTCAATCCCAACGGTAATTATCATGGGGTCAGAAGAAGATGGGATTTCAAAAGAGTTTTTGCTTCTGGCCGACAGCGGTGCGAAAATCCCATTGAATGGACAAGTTGAATCTCTAAATGTTTCTGTGGCTAGCTCTGTAATCCTTTATGAAGCTGTGAGACAACGTGTTGTTGGGAAGGTTTTGTAGGAAAATCAACTTATTACAAAAAAAGCCAGTCTTGCTCAAGGCTGGCTTTTTTTGTAACCGATCGACTATAATTATTATTTTATTTTAGATATTTGTACCAGTAATCCCAAATAAACCGGACAATTCTCTATCAATTTATGAAATTACCTATATCAGTATTCCTTTATCTGGGAGTATTAGCAGCTTCTTTAAGTGCCTGTAAAAAGAAAAAAGACGTATTACCGGAAGGTGAAATTCTATTACCCAGAACAACAACCATAACCGACGCAGAGTATTCTAAAAAGAAAGATATTCTCGTTTATGTTTCCACAAATCCAAATCAGCTTAATGTATTTTACACCAGCCAAAACAAAACGGAAGTTATTCCACTTGCTTTCATTCCAATGAGCGTTTCTATCGCAATGGACGCAAACAGTGTTATCGTTGGCCATGACGCACATGTTACACATATTGATTTAAATAAGAAAGCAATAATTAATACATACGACGTTACCTGTGAAGCATTTGACATTGTTTTAGGAAATAACAATTGGGCATACGTTTTTCCAAAAAGAGATCAATGGCAAAATATTCACTGTATTAATCTCTCCAATGGGAATGAAAGTTTAAGTACCGGCTCTTCCATGTATGCCGGTTCAAAAGCAAAACTTCATCCTTCGGGAAAATTTATTTATGTAACTAATAACGGCCTTTCTCCAAGTGATATTGACAAATATGATATTCAGGGTGGTAAAGCAACCTGGCTCTATGATTCACCATACCATGGAGATTATCCGATTGCTGGTGATTTATGGTTTAGCGAAGATGGCAAAAGAGTTTTTGTTAAAGGCCAGACCACATTAAGACTTTCAGAAGAAAAAAATATAGACATGACCTACAATGGAACCGTTGGGCTTGATACGATCAAAAACTCATACGATCAAAATAAAAAGATTTTTTCGCTGGATCATTCTGTCGTTTCCAACAAATTATATGCTATTTCTACTGATACTTTGTATTGGTCGGACAGACCGAATATGCCCTACGTATGGATCTACGATGCAACTAATCTATCTTATCAGAAGAAAATCTCAGTTAAAAAATTTGCAGGAAATCCACTATCAGTTATTGAGCCTTATTTCGTTTTTGTAAATTCAAAAGGAGATCAGATATATGTGATCACAAAAGAAACAGAATCCTCCACATCCGAAAAGTGGGCAATTCAGGTTCTTTAATATCATACTTATTGAAAGGTCAGTAGAGGTCAGGCTAAACACCCGACCTCTTCTGACCTTTTAGCGAACTTTTTTTGCTAAAACAATTCCTTATCCTGGCGGAAGTTCTTCATAATCCAGCCACCACCCACTACATCATCACCTTCATAAAAAACAGCAGCTTGTCCCGGTGCGATACCATTTACGCCGTCGTGGAAATGTACTTTAATTTTTCCCGGTTCATCAGGAATCAATAGCGCAGGCGTTCCGTCATGTTTGTAACGTACTTTTGTTACGGTTTCCAATGGTTTAGTAATGCCATCATATTTTTGCCAGTTCAATTTACTCACATACATTCCATCACGGAACAGATCGGGTAAATCTCCCAGAACAACTTCATTCGTATCTTTTCTGACTTCAGTCACAAAAACAGGTCTGCCCAGAGCAATACCTAACCCTTTGCGCTGACCAACGGTATAAAATGGATAACCTTCATGTTTTCCTACAACTGTTCCATCTTCATACACAAAATTCCCTCCTGCTACTTCTGCCTCCAAACCCGGAATTCTGCGTTTCAAAAATCCACGGTAATCATTATCCGGCACGAAACAGATTTCATAGCTTTCCGCTTTATTGACCAGATCAATAAAACCTCTTTCACGCGCCATTTCACGAATTTCACTTTTGTGCAAATAACCAAGCGGAAGTTTTGTCCTGCTTAAACTTTCCTGAGAAACGCCCCAAAGGACATAACTCTGGTCTTTCCAGCTATCAATTCCTTTGGAAACATAATGGCGACCATCATTAAACTGCATATTGGCATAATGACCCGTCGCAATGAATTCGCAGTCCAGACGATCGGCACGTTTTAAAAGTGCGTCCCATTTAATGTGCGTATTACACAATACGCAGGGATTCGGCGTACGCCCTTCCAGATATTCGCCAGTAAAGTGGTCGATCACATAATCGCCAAATTCAGCCCGGATATCTAATATATAATGTGGAAATCCTAATTCGACGGCAATACTTCTTGCGTCATTGATAGAATCGAGGGAGCAGCAACCTGTTTCTTTTTTGGAACCGCCGCTACTGGCATAGTCCCAGGTTTTCATGGTCATTCCAATGACCTCATAACCTTGTTCGTGTAACATGACCGCTGCCAGAGAGCTGTCAATACCGCCGCTCATCGCGACTAAAATTCGTCCGTGTTTACTCATTGCGGGAATCTGCGAAGGTTGAACGCCTTCCGATTTTGATTAGTTTGAAAAATTCAAACAGAGAAAAATATCTGATTGGTTCCGCAAAGATAGAGGAATAATGGTTAAGTATTAATGGTTAATTGTTAATGCGTTTGATTTGGAGTCGCCAGAAGCTAATACTTGTGCTACATCGAATAATAAAACCTATAAGGCGTTTAGGAACACAAAATATGAAACAAGCCATCATTAACAATTAACCCTTAACAATTATAATCGTACTTGTCTGATTACGTTTTTTACATTCAGTTCAATAATATCGGTCATTGTCAGGCAACGGTAGTAATCCGGATTGTTGTGGAATTGTGCCAGTCCGGCGCGTAGTTCCAGTATTTTTTCAGGAGTTGAAATATTATCTTTTTTAGAGACATCACGTAAAGCAGCGAGCCTGTGACGCTCACTCCTCACCTGGTGCACGATGGAAGATTGCTCTTCCTGCTGATATTGCAAAACTGTTTTGTCAGTCAAATGTTCCATTGCCAGCTTAACGTAAGGCAGATTTTCTTTGAAATATTGAGGCATATATACCTTCATATTGCCCTCATAAAACTGCTGATCAAAATCGATTGCCCGTAAACGGAACTGATAATCGTCAAAATCAGGTGTTATCTGCATGACAAAATTGTATGCGCGCATATCCCCTAAAAGCGTAATCATGCATCTTTCATTGAATTTGACAAATTCCTTTGCTATTCTTTTCGGGTTATAATCGGTATGTTCCAGGCGGGTTTTTAAAAACACATCACCCGGAATTCCCGCAATATGCTCTTCAATAAGCGAATTTCCGTCCACCAGATAATTAACCTGATTCGGAGAAAAAATTTCTTCCAGTTCCAGACCGTAAATCCGGGAGGCGTCCGCCTTTTTTACATAGAAATAATCGTAGATATCATTCAGCCGGTTAACTATCTTGATCCGAAAAGGATTGGAATTCCCGAAAGTACAGTATTCGATTTTATCAATATACTTATGTTCAACAATGCGAAGATTTCCGGAAGCTTTCAACATCGCATAGGCTCGTTTCAAACCGTTATGAAGACGATCAATATCGTGTGGCGGATAAAGCGGACTTTGCCAAAGTGTGTCTTTGCCGTTTTTATCGATAACAGGAAATGATTCGTAAAAATTAAGCAAATCGTTGTAACCAACCGGAAGCCGTGCTTCTCTTTGATAAGAACGAAGATATTTTCTCAACTCGGTACTTACCGGATAAATTGGCTTTTTTCTGGAAATTTTAACATCACTGCTTTCCATATCAATATTTAATAATAATTTAATTCTTCTAAAAATATCTGGAAATCAGAATCTTATTGGCATGATTACTTATAAAACGATAAAGTTAAGTTTTAAATTGAAAGATATGCCGGCAAGCAAATCACATATACCAATTTGTACCGTTATATTGACTAAAAAACGCACAACCTGGATTCACTCCTGTTTAATTCATATAAAATGAAAAAGGAATTGTATGGACTTGTCATCTGCGGCGGGCAAAGCAAGCGCATGGGCACTGACAAAAGTCTGATCGACTATTATGGAAAACCGCAGCGTTACTACGTTTACGAAATGCTGGAATGGATATGCGATAAAGTTTTTATTTGCTGCAATAATGCTCAGAAAGAGAGTATTACAGAAAAATACAAATCACTTCCAGACCTGCCTCAATATGAAAACATCGGGCCCATGGCTGGTTTGCTGACTGCCTTCAATTATTATCCCAACCACGATTTTCTGGTCGTTGGATGCGATTATCCATACATCACGACTAAGGATTTGAAAGAATTTGTGAAGTCTGTAAAACCGGATGAAATGGCTTCGGCTTTTTACAATCCGGAACAGGAAATTTACGAACCTTTACTTGGCTGGTATTCTCATAAATCCAAAAACGAAATTCAGCGTATGTATGGAAATAATGAATTTTCATTACAGCAGTTTTTAAAAGAAAATGAAGCTGGAAAATATCACTCGGCACGTCCTAAAAACCTGGTAAGTGTGGATACGCCCGAAGATTGCAAAATTGCAAAGGACTCGATTATCCGTAAAATTCAAATTTAAGTCAACCTTTTTCATGCTTAAAGATTCGGTCAAACACATCAATATAAAAAAGGTTTCTATAAATGGTATTGTTGATGCCGAAGATCAGCTGGCGGTGGAAGAACCTCTGGAAATCCGGATAAACTACGACCTGGATGGAGAGCAGACAAAAAAAAGTATTTCCGTTACCATGCGGACGCCGGGAAATGATGAAGAGCTGGCTGTTGGTTTTTTATTTACCGAAGGCATTATTAAAGATAGAAATCAGGTAACTAATATTAAATCTGATTTATTTGATGATAATAAAGTTACCGTAACATTGGCCGAAAACGTAACGCCAAAGCTTCAGACATCAGAACGGAATTTTTATACAACTTCCAGCTGCGGTGTGTGTGGCAAATCCAGTATTGATGCTATCAAAACGGTATCTTCTTATCGGGGGGAAAACGATGATATTTCAGTGTCTGGCGGGTTATTTTATACTTTGCAGGAAACATTAAGAAATCAACAGGAGGTATTCCAAAACACGGGTGGCTTACACGCTTCTGCACTTTTTGACCTGGAAGGCAGCTTCGTATTACTTCGCGAGGATGTCGGAAGACATAATGCACTGGACAAAGTGATCGGCGCATCTTTTTTATCGGAACAATTGCCTTTAACAAATACAATTTTGCTATTGAGCGGAAGAGCCAGTTTTGAGCTGATCCAGAAAGCAAGTATGGCAGGAATCAAAATTGTAGCTGCTATTGGCGCACCTTCAAGTCTGGCATTACAACTGGCCGAAGATTTTGGCATTACGCTGATCGGTTTTTTAGGAAGAGAAAGATTTAATATTTATTCAGGAAGTCAGAGAATAATGCTCTGATCTTATTAAAATTATGAAAATAAGAATTCAGGGTAATTCTATCCGGATACGTTTGTCGAAATCAGAAGTTGACAAACTTGCTGCCATCGGATATATTGAAGAAAAAACATTTTTTGGTAAAAACGCTTTTGGATACTGCCTGCAAAAAGAACGTGGCGCCAAAACAATTACCGCTACATACGATAATGATAAAATTACAATGTTCGTTCCGGAGACTTTTCTGTCTGATTGGCCCGGAAATAATGTTGTTGGCTTTGAAGCAAATATGCCGATAGGTGAAAATGAAAGTTTGTATCTTTTGTTGGAAAAAGATTTTAAATGCCTGGATAACGTAACTGAAGACCAATCGGACAACTTTGAAAACCCTAATAAGACCTGCTGAACCATGGACAAAAAGAAATCGCCAACACCCGGTGCTGAAAATCCGGAAGAATTTACGGGATTGAAACGTGGCAAGATAAAAACCATCGCAGCTGGCGTTCCGGCCGTAGTTTCCAGCATGGAAAAAGTGGTTGGCGAAGCTGGTTTCAGCAGAGGAATGAAAGCATTATGGAGTCTGAATAAAAAAGGAGGTTTCGATTGTCCGAGTTGCGCCTGGCCCGATCCTGACGATGAGCGCTCCCCTGTCGCTGAATATTGTGAAAATGGTGCACGTGCCGTAGCCGAAGAAGCAACACAGAAAAAACTAACACCATCATTTTTTGCCGAAAATTCGGTTTCAGATCTGGCCAAATTGTCTGATTATGAAATTGGAAGTAAAGGCCGCGTCGCACAACCTATGTTTTTGGCAAAAGGTGCAACGCATTACCAACCAATTTCTTGGGATAATGCTTTTGTTAAAATTGCCGGATCTTTGAAAAAGTTGGCTTCTCCGGATGAAGCCATTTTCTATACATCTGGCCGTACAAGCAATGAAGCTGCATTTTTATACCAGCTTTTTGTACGGGAATATGGTACCAATAACCTGCCCGATTGCAGTAATATGTGTCATGAGAGCAGCGGTGTTGCCTTGGGAGAATCGTTAGGAATAGGAAAGGGATCGGTAAAATTATCTGACCTTTATGAAGCTGAGGTGATTATTATTCTGGGACAGAATCCGGGAACGAATCATCCGAGAATGCTTTCTGCTTTGCAGAAAGGAAAACAAAACGGGGCGAAGATTATCTCAGCAAACCCACTTCCGGAAACTGGTTTGATGGGTTTTAGTAATCCGCAAACCGTGAAAGGTGTGCTGGATATTGACACTGCGTTAACAGATCTTTTTCTCCATATCAAAATAAATGGCGATATGGCTCTGTTAAAGGCGATTCAAATGTTGTTGATTGAGGAAGATGAAAAAAATCCCGGCTCGGTTTTAGACCTGGAATTTATCGAAAAAAATACCATTGGTGTTGCAGATTTTAAACAGCATATCAAAGAGCAGAATCTTGATGAACTGATAAAAACATGCGGAATCCCGCTTGCCCAGATAAAGGAAGCTGTCCAGATTTTAAAACATAAGTCAAAAATAATAGTCTGTTGGGCGATGGGTTTAACACAGCACAAAAATGCTGTGGATACCATTAAGGAAGTTGTAAACCTGCTTTTGCTGAAAGGAAGTATTGGAAAACCAGGGGCGGGAACTTGCCCGGTTCGGGGGCATAGTAATGTGCAGGGAGACCGGACAATGGGAATTTTCGAAAAACCTTCGGATGACTTGCTGCAAAAGATTGAGGAGAATTTCGGCTTTGTACCACCAAAAGAACATGGGCTGGATGTCGTGAATAGTATCAAAGCCCTGCACGATGGCAAAGCCAAAATCTTTTTTGGCATGGGTGGAAATTTTATTTCTGCCACACCTGACACAAATTACACGGCCGAAGCACTGAGGCAATGCAGCCTTACCGTCCATGTTTCTACCAAATTAAACCGCAGCCATCTGGTTCATGGAGGAGAGGCGATTATCCTGCCATGTTTGGGAAGAAGTGATATTGATTCTACAAATGGCGAAAGACAATTTATTTCCTGCGAAAATTCAATGGGCGTAATTCAGTCTTCAAAAGGTATTTTAAAGCCAATTTCTGATGATTTACTGAGCGAGCCGGTTATTGTTTGCCGTCTTGCAAAGGCAATGTTTGGCGAGGAAAGTACTGTTAACTGGGATGCGTTTGAAAAACATTATGATACCATTCGGGATGCGATTGAAAAAACAATTCCGGGATTTGAAAAATATAATGAGCGCGTAAGAATGCCCGGAGGTTTTTATTTGCCAAACTGTAATCGGGAAGGGACGTTTGATACGCCAACAAAAAAAGCACATTTCAATATTGCCCCGGTTACCACTTTGCCGATGGAAAAAGATGATCTGATGATGATGACCATTCGAAGCCACGATCAGTTTAACACAACGATTTACGGTTTAAATGACCGTTACCGGGGAATTTATAATGAACGCCGGGTAATTTTTATGAATGAAAATGACATCACTTCACGTGGTTTGAAAGATGGAGATATTGTAGATCTTATCAATAATCATGATGGTATTGAGCGTGTTGCCAATAAGTTTATCGTTGTCAAATATCCAATTCCGGAAGGTTGCTCGGCTACCTACTTTCCTGAAACAAATGTGCTGGTTCCGGTAAGCAGTGTAGCGGACAAAAGTAATACGCCTACCTCTAAACAGGTGATACTAAAAGTGAAAAAGCATAGGGAAGCGGTGCATGAACTGGCAGCGACTAATGGCTAAAGCCGGAAATATCATAGCTCGCTCACCCCAAGGCTAAAGCCTCGTATGTTTGTCTTAGAAAATCATGGTTAATAAAGATTAAGTTCAGAACTTGGTATTGAGTGGTGAGAGGAGATTGAAGCCTAAACAATCCAGCAGGATATGTAGCACCCAAGGTATTCCCCACCACCCAATGCTAAGAGTCACAACAGCACCTAAGGATTCACCAGAAAGGTGATAAGCCAGTATAGGACGAGAAAAGGCAAACTTATTCTAAGACCATGAG
>NZ_JAJTSZ010000018.1 GCF_021440195.1 Dyadobacter sp. CY356 | reverse complement strand
GTTGTGCAAGCTGTTGGGTAATTAGTACTGCTCAGCTGAATGTATTTCTACACGTACACCTGCAGCCTATCAACGTCGTAGTCTACAACGACCCTTGTGTGGAAGATTCATCTTCGGGCTAGTTTCGCACTTAGATGCTTTCAGCGCTTATCTATTCCCCACATAGCTACTCGGCCATGCCCCTGGCGGGACAACCGATTCACCAGCGGTGGGTCCACCCCGGTCCTCTCGTACTAAGGGCAGCCCCCGTCAATCTTCCTACGCCCACCACAGATAGGGACCGAACTGTCTCACGACGTTCTGAACCCAGCTCGCGTGCCACTTTAATGAGCGAACAGCTCAACCCTTGGGACCTTCTCCAGCCCCAGGATGTGACGAGCCGACATCGAGGTGCCAAACCTCCCCGTCGATGTGAGCTCTTGGGGGAGATCAGCCTGTTATCCCCGGCGTACCTTTTATCCTTTGAGCGATGGCCCTTCCATACAGAACCACCGGATCACTATACCCTGGTTTCCCACCTGCTCGACCCGTCGGTCTCACAGTCAAGCCTGCTTGTACTATTGCACTCCACACACGGTTACCAAGCGTGTTGAGCAGACCTTTGGAAGCCTCCGTTACACTTTTGGAGGCGACCACCCCAGTCAAACTACCCACCATGCACGGTCCTGCTCATTGAGCAGTTAGATCCCAGGCCAGCGAAGGGTGGTATTTCAACGTTGGCTCCACGATGCCTGGCGACACCGCTTCAAAGCCTCCCACCTATCCTACACATCCCTGACCCGAAAACAATGCAAAGCTATAGTAAAGGTGCACGGGGTCTTTCCGTCCCGTGGCGGGTAAGCGGCATCTTCACCGCTACTACAATTTCACCGAGCTCACGGCCGAGACAGTGCCCAGATCGTTACACCATTCGTGCAGGTCGGAACTTACCCGACAAGGAATTTCGCTACCTTAGGACCGTTATAGTTACGGCCGCCGTTTACTGGGGCTTCGATTCAATGCTTTACCTTGCGGCTGACATCCCCTCTTAACCTTCCAGCACCGGGCAGGTGTCAGGCCCTATACGTCAACTTGCGTTTTGGCAGAGCCCTGTGTTTTTGCTAAACAGTCGCCTGGGCCATTTCTCTGCGGCCTCTCTTGCGAGGAGGCTCCCCTTCTCCCGAAGTTACAGGGTTAATTTGCCGAGTTCCTTAGCCGTGATTCACTCGAGCACCTTAGAATATTCTTCTCGACTACCTGTGTCGGTTTACGGTACGGGCTGCATTCAGCTGATGTTTCAAAAGCTTTTCTTGGAAGCTGTTTCGCATGTTCGCTTCGCCCGTAGGCTCTGCTCAACGCACTATTCCGTCAGTACGTACATACCACACTGCTCCGTCACTCTTTCACACTGAACGCAGGGGCAGGAATATTAACCTGCTGTCCATCGGTAATCGCCCTTCGGCTATACCTTAGGCCCCGCCTAACCCTCCGTTGATTAGCATAGCGGAGGAATCCTTAGTCTTTCGGTGTGCGGATTTCTCATCCGCATTATCGTTACTTATGCCTACATTTGCTTTTCTCACCAGTCCAGCCAGGCTTACGCCTAACCTTCACCCCTGTGAGAATGCTCCCCTACCGATCGTAATAAATTACTATCGCATAGCTTCGGTAATATGCTTGATGCCCGTTTATTATCGATGCCCGCCCCGCTCGACCAGTGAGCTGTTACGCACTCTTTAAATGTATAGCTGCTTCCAAGCTAACATCCTGGCTGTCTCTGCAGTCGGACCCCCTTAGTTCAACTTAGCATATATTTTGGGACCTTAGCTGATGCTCTGGGTTGTTCCCCTCTCGGACTGGGACCTTAGCACCCCAGCCCTCACTGCCGTGTATATCATAGCCCATTCGGAGTTTGTCAGAGTTTGGTAGGATTTGACTCCCCCTAGCCCTATCAGTAGCTCTACCTGACCATGACTCAACCACGACGCTGTTCCTAAAAACATTTCGGGGAGTACGAGCTATTTCTCAGTTTGATTGGCCTTTCACCCCTACCCTCAGTTCATCCGAAAACTTTTCAACGTTTACCGGTTCGGTCCTCCACGATGTGTTACCAGCGCTTCAACCTGACCAAGGGTAGATCACCAAGTTTCGCGTCTACAGCCACTGACTAATCGCCCATTTCAGACTCGCTTTCGCTTCGGCTCCTTCATTTCAATGAATTAACCTGGCCAGTGACCGTAACTCGTAGGCTCATTATGCAAAAGGCACGACGTCACCCGAAGGCTCCGTCCGCTTGTAAGCGCATGGTTTCAAGTTCTATTTCACCCCGCTGCTCGCGGTACTTTTCACCTTTCCCTCACGGTACTCGTTCACTATCGGTCTCTCAGGAGTATTTAGCCTTGGCGGATGGTGCCGCCGGATTCGAAGGGGATTTCTCCGGTCCCCACCTACTCAGGATACTCACTCAGACATCTCTCTTACCTGTACAGGACTCTCACCTTCTACGATTGGCTTTCCCACGCCATTCCAGTTCAATCAATGCCCACTTGGTGAGTCCTACAACCCCGGTCTGGCCGTAACCAGGCCGGTTTGGGCTCCTGCGCGTTCGCTCGCCACTACTTGCGCAATCATTATTATTTTCTTCTCCTGCGGGTACTTAGATGTTTCAGTTCCCCGCGTTCGCCCCCCGTAGGGTAATACCACTTCATGGTACTGGGTTGCCCCATTCGGAAATCTACGGATCAAATCATATGTGCTGATCCCCGTAGCTTATCGCAGCTTATCACGTCCTTCATCGCCTCTGAGAGCCTAGGTATCCTCCATGCGCCCTTAATTCGCTTGCGCGTTTATTATCTTATTCTCTTTTGCTTCTCAATATGTCAATGAACTCGTTAC
>NZ_JAJTSZ010000017.1 GCF_021440195.1 Dyadobacter sp. CY356 | reverse complement strand
TTCTTATCACTTCCTGCTTAAAATCAGCATCATAACTCTTACGAATTTTAACTGTTTTTTTGTCTTTCATCTTGCATCACGATGTGCAAAAATGTGTGCCGCTTTTTGGAGCCACCTCAGATCTGCACACTGGCGAATTGGTCATTCGAAAAAAAGGATCTTTAATATCGGCTGTATTACCACGCGCCCAGCGACAATTCCGATCTGAACTGGTCCAGGTGCCGGAACATATCTAGAAATGCATCCTGGGTTACATCATTTGCATCATCATAGTTACCCGTGATGCGTTAAGCCAATGTGTACATCGCTATTTTGTGCCGGTCATACCTTGGCCGCTGTGCAATCCGGTCAAGCAGTATTTATTTTATCTTTCAGTATAAAGAGGCATGAAAGTTGTTCATTGGTTGTATCTGAAAAGTATTTATTTTCAGGATGATGCTTTTGAGAGCCAAATTGATATCCGGGATTTTAATGACTTCTGAAAACATTGGTCAAAAGGTACTTAAAATTAAAATCTGGAATTTTTTTGTATTAACTTTTGACTGAATTGATATATAGCCATGGCCAGTCAAACTAGACCAATAAAAAGTTATCTTCTTGCTAGTTTGGGGAAATGAAGATTATAATATTACAAAAACGGTCGTTTTTCTGAGAATCTGATCAGCAGCTGAGAATATATCTCTGTCGCTCACGAGAGCTACTGCCTGTTTTTTAATCTGGAATTTGCTAAAATCCTCCGTTAATTCCTAGCCTAATCTGCGGTTTTATTAAAGATGCTCTTTCAATTCCTCTCTCAATTTGTAATAATACTGTAACTTGTTATCAAGCATTTTCTCTTTTGAAATTGTTGGTCGTATCCTGTGCGGTGCATCAAAATCTTGGGTTATCACTTTAATTGTAATAGTGTCCCCATCCTTCAATTCCTTTCTTACCCATTCAGGATATTCGCCCGTAACCGAATTAAGGCCGGAGACTGTCAGACATAGTTCATCAGGTTCGTTAAGACGACGTAATGCATCGAGTATGCACGTAACTACGTAACGATCGCTATCAATACCTGCTTTGCACAACTTTTCTCCATTTACTTGAACTTCAAAGCCATAGCTCGACATATTGCTCATTTCGGTAAGTATTGATCACATTTAAAAATAAATATTAACTTAAAAGCATGACATTCCTAACTCTTCGAAAAAGGCAATGATTTATTAATATTCGTCTTGGATACTCGGAATCCGTTCTATTCGAAAAATTAGATAGTGTCTTCAATATTCTATCGCCCTTCCAACAGAGTTAAAGTTAGAACTTTTCGCACTGTTTTAACAGAAATATCCTGCATAAGCGGGTTCACAAAACGGTGGGAATTTGAGACAGGATTACTGTTTCAAATAAAAGGGTTTTTTTAAGAATTAAAATTGCCTTCATTTTAGCTTACAACACAATTGTCTTTAGGAGATAAATGTGATCATTGCATATCCATTAGCCGCGGCAGTGTCGAAAAAAACCTTAAGCAGCTCGAAATTTTCAGTTACATATTCCAAGGATTCATTTTCTTGCCAAATCTCGGGATATATGCCAGCTTTGTCCATCTCAACACCATTGAAGCGATTTTTAAAATCGTCATTAGAGACCTTTTTCAGTTCTTCGTTAAGTTGTCTTACCTCAGAAGGTTTCAGGTAATATGCAGGTCCGTAACCAAAATCCTGATTTTCATCAACGACATGATCACTCAATAGTAACCAGGATAGAGGAGCAATCACTTCGTCAATTTCAGCAAGTCCGTGCCCTGTCAATACGAAGAAAATTGCTTCCCAAGTTTTATCAATATCAATTAGGTTCGCCTGTCCTTCTTGTTCAAATGCTTTTTCTTCCAAGATTGAAGAATCAGAAAGGACATCTTTCAATTCCGTCTCCGTTAACCGAAGATAGTAGCCTATCATGCTCATATCAATTGTATTTAGTTTAGTTGATTGCGCAAGATAATAAGTGATAGATGTCACTACATCCTACCGTTAAAATAATTTTCATAAATATTTCGTTCAATAAGTCGAAATACTATGCTGCAACAATAGTTTAATTAAGACTAACGAAGCTATTGTTAATTGCACGTTAGCACTAAGTAACATTAACTTTTTAGGTATAGAGCAAGTGAGTAGGCCTTTTAAAATACCGTCCCAAAAATCAATTTCTCAAAACGTCTTTTTACGAGCCGGTTTGCAATGTTAAGAGAAGTTGACAAGTGCCTCTTGGCCCCTTTGGTTAAGCGTCTTTACCACACCCTCTGCAAAAACGGTGGTTTATTTGCGACTTCGAGTGGTAACAGGATGTTAAAACGCTGTCTCATGAATCAGGATTTTTTTGAGAATAATACCTCTGTAGGTGGAATTCCTAGATGTTTGGGTATTTAAACCCTAGAGACAATAACCACCAATTCATACTAACTTACCTTGGTAATGCGAAATGGATACTACTTGAATAGATGGAAGACGAAATAAAGGAAAATTTGAATTGCAGATCGGCTAATGATGCCTGGTCCACGTTCATGAGCGGTCTTCCAATCTTGACCATTTAATTCATTGCGGAACTTGGGAAGCTTTAGGTAAAAGATCAATTTCAAGCAGCTTTTTATTTTATATTCAGGAAGTTCGTCCCAACGTCTATTCCACTCTATTATAAACTAGTCCAGGACCATCGCATGCCTGCCATGTGCTTTCAAATTGAACGTTCGATTTTATAAATAATTCCTCAGTTGGCGTCCCATAGCAATTTCCGATTATATCGCTGTCACTATCATAGGTGACCTCCAAAAAATTATCTATCCCAATACTTTTAAATGAATATTTTCCAGTTATCGTTCTTATAACACCATCTCTTTCTCTTGTCTTGCTAAGCGTACCATCAGCATTTAAAAGATAAAATTCCTGCCATTCCATTTTTGAACCAGTTTTAGGCGGCATATTAGAAATATTCCCCTGAATGGAAACAAGCTGCCATTTTTGTGGGAATTTTTCAGAAATAAACTTTGCTGCCAAGCCTTCCGGATCATCTTCTTTATGAGAGCAAGACAATAAGATTCCAAATACAGCGGTAAGAAATAATAAATTTTTCATTGTAAAAGTTTAAGTGTCGAATTGCATTTATTCCACAAGACACTTAAGACTTTGAATTTGTTGGAATTGAATCCTAATAAAGTCGTTTATTTTAGACAACCATTTGAAGTTACGCATATGATGCATGTCTCACACACAAATTTTTTGTAAAATCATCTACGATAAATAACCAATTTTATGTTAACTGACGGAGCACAGAACCAGGGCCTGTTCTGTTTTTTTGCAAAGTTCATGGTTTGTACAAGGAGACCTCACTTTTCCCACTTATTCCCTAGTAAACTTCATTCTATTTGGTGAACATCTATAAAGAATCATTTCTGTTTCTTGTAATTCAATGTTCCAAGTTAGACACTCTGCACAAAGCACTGCAAATGGGTCATTAGCCGGTTCACTATGAAATTTAATTCTATGCATAATTCCATTAATCTTTAATGAGGCAGGCCCGCACTGCGTCAGAAAGCCAGTGGAATTTACTACTTCTCCATATTTACTAAAAAAAAGGAATACAGAATCAGTGGAAGGCAAATTTTGCCATTTTATTGTATCATTCTGTGAGACTTCCTTGGAAATCAACCTCCATTTTCCAGTTAGACTGTTAGGAACAACCTCGTTGTTTTTACATGCAAAAATTAGGCAGGAGGCAAACAGTATTAATCCCAATGCTTTCATATTAAATGGATTAGTTTGTAACTAGACACATGAAGGATGGTTTTGGTTGCCTGAGTTTTATAACTATTAATATCTTTTATAAATAACATTAATTGCATTTCAACTCTTTGCTGCCATGGCAGCTTTTCCTAACCCTAACCGTATTAAAAACGTTGGTTTGCAAGTCCATAAAAACGGAGGTTAAAGTGTACACTTCCGACCTTTCAAATTTTCTTCCCATTTAGTTCCTGAGGTGCACCATATACATTTAAATCAGATTGAACATTGTTTCTTTTTATTGTATCCTAAATCAAAGTACATTATATTGCATTTAGTTAACAATACGGTACAAATGGAAATTGGTTATGCAAGAGTGAGCACTCATGAGCAAAATTTAGATTTGCAAATGGATGCTTTCAGTAAGGTTGGGATACAGAAAATTTTTACTGATAAGGTATCGGGTGTTAAAGCTGAAAAGCCGAACCTGAATGAATTGCTAAATTATGCCCGATCAGGTGATACAGTTGTGGTCTGGAGACTTGACAGGTTGGGCCGGACTACTGTGCAACTGATTCAATTCATAGAGGAGTTGAGTAGGCAAGGAATAAATTTGCGGTCGCTGACTGAACCTATTGATACAAGTACGGCGACAGGAACAATGATTGTGCAAATTTTCTGTGTGCTTGCTGAACATGAACGAAACGTTTTACGTGAACGTACCAAAGCTGGGTTAACAGCAGCCAGGGCAAGGGGACGGAAAGGAGGGAAGCCAAAAGGTCTTTCGGATAAGTTTAATAGCATAAAAAATTTGGTTAAGATATCTTATGATAATGGGGAGCCGACTAAAAAAATTTTGAAAGCATTCAATATTGGATCTCGCTCAACACTCTATCGAATTTTGCGAGAAACAGATACTAAAACTGGCACATTCACAAAACGTAAATGATGGGAGAACTTATAAATGCAATTGAAGATATTGCGCCTTTCCAGTTAGCCAGGCTAAGAGGCAAAAGGGTTGAATTATCAAGCAGGGATAAAAAGCAGCTTCTTACAAAAGTCGCTGAAATAGAGGAAATATTGAACCAGGTGGGAAAAAAAATTGAGGTTAAAAATATTTAAAACAAAGCCATTTAATATATTGCTATATAATCAAAATTGATTATATTTGTATGTAGATATCTAATCAAATCCGTATGAAAATATTAATTGAAATCCCTGATAGCGATGCTACTTTTGGAATGAAAGTTCTAAGAAGCCTATCATTTGTGAAAAAGGCCAAAGCCATGAGTAATGGGTCGGTTAATTTGTGGGATGATCTGAAAGACGCTGCAATGGATGTTCGGCAGCACAAGGAAGGAAAAGTAAAATTGCAATCTTTGGACGACTTTTTAAATGAAGTATAGTATACTAATCACCGAGCGATTTAAGAAAGAATTTAAGCGACTTGCAAAAAAATTCCCTTCTCTTAAAAACGAATTGTCGGAGTTGGGTCAGGAAGTTGCTTCCAATCCAGAGTATGGCACTTTCATTGGTAACAACTGTTATAAAATCCGCCTGGCTATCGCAAGTAAAGGTAAAGGTAAAAGAGGCGGAGCAAGGGTAATCACATACTGTTATATTCATACTGAAACAGTCTACCTTCTTACTATATACGATAAGGGAGAAAAGGTTGATTTAGAGCCTAGTGAACTTAAAGAAATGGTTAATTCACTGGAATTGTAATTTACTATTCATTCTCAAAATATAACTCCTAAAAGTGACAGGCTGTCACTTTTAGGGGCAATCTCAAAAAACGAAATTTTAAATTGAATAAATATACCGCTTCTGGCCGAAACGAGTTAAAAAATAACAAAAAGACTAATTATAAACTTACTCCTCGAATTCATTGAAAAAGTTGGCACGCAATAAAATGGCTAAAAATACCGAAAAGTTGATTACTGTAATTTTTGTATTATTCTTTATATCAATTATTTCATGCAAGAAGAGTAGTGGATATATCGAACCTGTTATAGAAAATGGGGGTAAAATTGTATCGTCCAATAAATGGCAAGGTCAACTTGATACTGGATTTGTGACGTTAAGTTATAACCAAGGAAAGGTAAATGGACTTGTAATTCATTTGAGAAGTCAACCAGGCGCGCCACAGTTCAGTACTATTAATATTTTATATACTGACATTCCTGAGAACACTCAGAGAATTCCAGAAGGGGAGTTTGTTCTCCATGGGGAAGACTCTTTTCATTATAGTATAAACGATGATGAAGACTTTGGAGCACAAGAAAAAGATTTGAAATTTTCACTTGTAAGAATTTCAAATAATAGATATTCAATAACATTTAGTGGAATGACTAGTACAGGGAAATCTATTACGGGTTTTTATATTAATGACTTGGCAATGCATGATTGGTAACAATATCGTCAGCATTGTTTAGGCAATCAAAATATTACAAGGCATTCTATACAATAAATAAGCTTAAGATCTGGAAATTCTTTGTCTCAAAAAACGAAGCTCTTTTGGGAAGAAATTAATTATTCCAGTTTTCAAGTTTTAGTTGCCCAGAAATTGAGAGACCGTGAATTTTATTTAAACGTAACAGTAAATTGAGAAAAATTCACCCAATTATTTATGTGTTTTGTAATATTGTTGCATTTAGTTTATTTAGATACTTAACAGTCATAGTGATATTTTACGTATGGGGCACAAATGGATATCACTATGAATTTTGGCACTATATGCCTGCTCTCTTTATTCAGCTTGCTATCATGATCTCCATTGAAAAGAAAATTTCAGTAGATG
>NZ_JAJTSZ010000016.1 GCF_021440195.1 Dyadobacter sp. CY356 | reverse complement strand
GAAGGTAGGTTGCATACGCGTTACGCACCCGTACGACGGTGACATTGCTGCCCCCTCGCCTTGCATGTATTAAGCCTGCCGCTAGCGTTCATCCTGAGCCAGGATCAAACTCTCCATTGTAAATTTTTGTTTGTGGTAATCCTAAGATTCCACGTTATCTTCTTAAACGAGTTTTTCTTACTCTTTTAGTTTATCTCATCATGTCAAAGAACAGTACCAATCAAACTTTCACTCTCACTTTTCGTTTCCGCTGTCTGCGATTGGGATTGCAAAGGTAGAAAAAATATTTCTAGCTGCAAGAAGTGAGCAAGAAATATTTAAAAATTTTTAAAAGTTCTTAAAGTATTCAAACTATTCAAAAAAATTATCCAATTATTCCTCTAAAAGGAAGGGATATTTGTAGTTTTCTGGTGAAACTAATGTCTCCTTGATAACACGTGGAGAAACCCAGCGTAACAAGTTTAATACAGATCCTGCCTTGTCATTGGTACCAGATGCACGCGCTCCACCAAATGGTTGCTGACCTACTACCGCCCCTGTCGGCTTATCATTGATATAAAAATTACCCGCAGCATTAACCAAATGTTCCGTCGCATACTGAATCGCATAACGATCCTGAGCAAAAACAGCACCCGTTAATGCATAAGGAGAAGTTGAATCTACAATCGGGATAATTTCTTCGAATTTATCAGCATCATATACATAGATAGTAAGTACCGGCCCAAATATCTCGTCACACATTGTCACGTAATCCGGCTTTGCTGCTTTAATAATGGTTGGCTGGACAAAATATCCTTTACTCTTGTCAAACGTTCCCCCTGCAACAATTTCTGCATCTCCCGGGTTGCTTTTTACACCTTCTATATAGGAAGCAATTTTATCAAAGGATTTTTCGTCAATAACCGCATTTACAAAGTTTCCAAAATCTTCAACGCCACCCATTTTAATCTCAGCCAGATCTGCCAGCATGTATCCCTTCACCTCATCCCACAAGTTAGAAGGTATATAAGCGCGTGAAGCTGCAGAACATTTCTGTCCCTGGTATTCAAATGCACCACGAATCAATCCCGTCGCCAAAGCTTTTGCATTCGCAGATTTATGAGCCAGTACGAAATCTTTACCTCCTGTTTCTCCGACAATTCTCGGGAAGGTTTTATAATTACCAATATTTTCACCGATCTCTTTCCAGATTGTCTGGAAAACCTTTGTGCTACCTGTAAAGTGAATCCCGGCAAAATCAGCATGCTTAAAAACAATATCACCTGCCACCGGGCCATCCGCCAGAATCATATTAATTACGCCGTCAGGAAGTCCCGCCGCCTTAAAAACTTTCATGATCACATTGGCTGCATAAACCTGTGTAAATGCAGGTTTCCATAATACCACGTTACCCATAAGCGCAGGAGCCGCAGGAAGATTTCCAGCGATGGCCGTAAAATTGAAAGGAGTAATAGCAAAAATAAATCCTTCCAAAGGACGATACTCCATACGATTCCACACACCATCGGAAGATACCGGCTGTTGTTTATAGATATCAGTAAGGAAATTTACATTCAGACGAAGAAAATCGATTATCTCGCAGGCTGAATCTATTTCCGCCTGATAGGCATTCTTCGACTGTCCCAACATGGTCGCAGCGTTTAATTCCGCACGGTATGGTCCGGCAATTAAATCTGCTGCTTTTAGAAAAACAGCAGCACGTTGTTCCCAATGCATAAGCGCCCAGGTTTTCCGTGCTTCCAAGGCTGAATCAATTGCATTCTTAACATCATCAGCATTTCCTTCATGAAAATATCCCAGTGTATGCTGATGATCATGAGGCGGGGAAACACGCTTTTTATTTTGAGAAAACACCTCTTCCCCTCCAATATATTGAGGAATCTCAACCTGTTTTGACCTGGCTTCTTCCAACGCCTTTTTCAATTCGCTTCTCTCCGGGGTTCCGGGAGCATAACTTTTAACAGGCTCATTCCTTAAAGCCGGAACATTAAAAAGTCCTTGTGACATCTATTATATTAATTTGAAAATGAATCAATTATATTAAAAATATATGAAAATTTTAAACGTTTAAGACACGTTATACTTTTCTGTATTACAATAATCTTTTTTAGGGCTCGTAGGTTCAAAAACAATAATAGCACTTCAAAAAAGTTGTTTGATTAATACTTGTTTTAACAAGGCAAGTTATGATACTTTTCTCAAAATTACACTTCCAATATACCTGACACGCAGGTATTTTAACTAAATTTGTACTTTTCAGTGCGACCTTATTTTTTATATAATGATATTTTATAGTACAAAAACTGCTTCGCTAAAAGCATCACTTGAAGAAGCTGTATTCAGAAGTTTACCTCCGGATAATGGTCTTTACATGCCTGAAAGTATTCCAAAGGTTTCACAGGAATTTTTAGATACTATTGAAAATAAGTCCTTTAAACAGATTGCTGTTGAAATAACAAACACGCTTTTAGGTGATGATATTTCCAGGGAAGACGTTGAAAAATTAATAGAAAGTTCATATGACTTTGATGCTCCCGTTCTAAAAATAACACCGGATGACTACGTTTTAGAGCTTTTTCATGGTCCATCCATGGCGTTCAAAGATTTTGGTGCGCGATTCATGGCAGCATTAATGTCCTATTTTTTAGTAAAATCAAAAAAGGAAATTCAAATTCTGGTTGCTACTTCCGGAGATACAGGTGGAGCGGTGGCTCAGGGATTTTTCAAAGTTCCGGGAATCTCCGTAACGATTCTTTATCCAAGTGGTAAAGTAAGCGATATACAGGAAAAGCAACTTACCACGCTTGGCCATAATGTTACCGCATTAGAGGTTGACGGAACTTTCGACGATTGCCAAAAATTGGTAAAGGAAGCTTTTTTAGATCCTGAACTAACCGAGAAATTTAATTTGGCTTCTGCCAACTCAATAAATATTGCTCGTCTTATTCCCCAATCCTTTTATTTCTTCGCAGCTTATGCACAGCTGAAAAAACTTGGTAAGCCAATTGTTTTTTCAGTACCAAGTGGAAATTTTGGAAATTTGAGTGCAGGCCTTTTAGCCTATCGGATGGGCTTACCCGTTGAGCGTTTCATTGCATCTACAAATTTGAACAATTCAGTTCCAAGATATCTGGAAGAAGGAAGCTTTGAACCACATGCGTCGATCGAAACAATCTCTAACGCTATGGATGTAGGTAACCCTAGCAACTTTGTCAGACTGGTGCGGTTTTTCGGAGACGACTGGAATTTGGTGAAAGAAAAAATTTCAGGTTATTTTTTCAATGACGAAGAAACCCAGGAATCGATGCGTGAAGTTTTTTCAAACAGCCATTATGTACTTTGCCCTCATACGGCAATAGCCTACCGCGGACTTGAAGAATACAGAAAAAATTCTGACGGAAATTTTACCGGCGTTTTTCTATCTACGGCTCATCCTGCCAAATTTATTGATCTTGTTGAAGAAACATTGGGGAAACCGGTAGAAATTCCGGAAAGACTGAGATTGCTCCTTTCCATTGAAAAAAGTTCTATTAAATTAAAACCCATATATTCAGACTTTAAAGCACTATTATTTAGTAAGTTAGCTCAATAAAATTCATTAAAGAAGCGTCTGAGAATTCCGTAAATAGATTGAACTGCATATTGGTTCGCAAATATTTAATTCTAAAAAGGAAGAGCGAAGCTAAAATTAGCCTCGCTCTTCCTTTTTAGGTTTATTTCAAAAATTTCTCAGTTCACGACATCACCTCTTAACAAGCGAAATCTTTTTCTTGATTCGGCGACGAAAATACTTCCCGGATATTTTTCCATCAGCTCCTGATACAATTTCATTGCCTCATCTTTATTGTTCAATTTTTCCTGATCAAGTTTTGCCATCGCAAACAAAGCATCATCACCAAGTATGTCGACGCTATATTTTGAATAAAGCAATTTCAAAGTTGACATCGCCTGCTGATTGCTATCCAGTTTCATGTAAGTCTTTGCAGTAAGCCAAAGAATCTCATCTGAGAGACTGTGCTGCTTATACCTTTCGTACAAAACTTTTAATGAATCAATTGCTTCATATTTTTTATTTTGAAATAATAAAAGCTCAACAGCCGAAAATTGTTTCATTGCAGTTTCGGTACTATCCAATCCTGTATTATCCATGATCAACAATCCCAATTCGTTAGCATCATTTGCAATTTCGCGGGAAGTAGCTTTTTTCAAAATGTCAAGCACTTCTTTGGCCAGCGCAAAATCACCTTTGTAATAATGTAATTTTGCATTACGCAATTTTGCTTCATATCCCAGCAGGTCGTCTTTCTGTGACTTTTCAACTTGCGAATAAAGTAACGAGGCTTCCCAGGGCTCTCCCTGAAGCAGATAGATATCACCTAGATCAAGCTTACATTTATCGACAAACATTTTATCCAGCTTTCCTCCCTCAATAGCCGCTTGCATAATCTCTATTGCTTTTTTAAAATCATCAAGATAAAAAGCATTCAGGGTAGCCATGTTACGGAGCGCTTCGACAGTCCTGGCATTAATACCAAGTTCATCTACCAACTGCTGATATTGTGCGAGTAATTTCTGAACCTCAGTACGCTGAACAGGATATGTATTTTTAACCTGTTCTTCCCTTGAAAAAATCGCCATCCGACGAGCGATCGGGTAGATCTGGCCTTTGGGATATTCTTTAACCAGATGATCAAATATTGCAGCCGCATTGACGTAGTCATCGTTTTGAAGAGCCAGCATCGCCAGATTGTATAAACGGCTTCCATTATATTTGAATCTTTTATCCAGAGCACGCTCTTGAATGAAAGCTTTATAAAAATCCTTTTTCTGGATCTGATACCATATCAGCATTTCATTATAAAACCCTTCATTCGGAAATTTCTGAATTTTGTCATACAATACTTTTTCCAGTAATGCCTGCTCCTTTTCATCCTTCGTAAAATCCTGAAGCATATTCTGGACCACCTCTATATTCTGATACCTCGTACCATAGGATAACAATTCATCAATCATGTTTTCCGGCTCATTTAAGTCCCGGTAAACACTTGCCATCTCCAGTTGAAATAAATCGCTTCGTTTGGAAACCTCTCTTCCGTTCAGCAATGCATTTTTTGCCCATAACGGCTGGCTCATGCTTCTGAATTCGTCGGCCATATCGCGCTTCAGATCAATCCTTAAGCCCGAAACAGCAATTGCCTGTTCATTTTTCTTTGCTGCTTCCTGCGGCTTTACCTGCGCCTCTAAGAGGGTTCCCCAATAGATATAATACCAGGCTGCATTGAATGCATCATTTTTAATTTGCTTTTTGAAGAACTGCTCAGCCTCATTCCAGCTTTTTGTTTTGACAATGCAGCTGGTGTAATTTTTAAGATATCCTTTTTCAAAACCAGTTTTTAAGAGAGCGGTATAATAAGTCAGCGCTTTGGGACAGTCATCCTTCTTAAAATACTCCTCAGCCATTTCTTTTTCACTCTGCGCCCGGGCCGCCGTCCCCGCCGCGCCGGAAATTAATATGTAGATAAATAACCACCTCAAACCCTTTTTCATAATAGATAAAAAAAATTTCTTTTTTAATTATTATCATTCTCTAGCACTGTGGATATGTAGATAAGTATGTTTTCCACTATAGATTAACATACTTATCCACATTTTGTGGATAAGTATTATGGTTTATCCACTGGAGTTATTATTATTATCAACATTTAACTTATTGAATTACAAGATAGGAAAATATTTATAGACATAAGAGTGTGGGTAACTGTTATGGATGATGAGATTTAGTTATTCACATTTTCTATAGTGTATCAACGTACTGTTAACTTCATTTTAGATGTGGATTATGCACTGCAGATCAAAACTTTGTTTTTTATCCACATGAAACATCGGTTATCCACATAATTGTTAACAAAATTTTGGTATTTACCCACAGAAAAACAGAGATATCAACATAGTTATCCACATAAAGTGCATAAGAAAATTTTGCTACTTTAATGTTGACAAGTCGAGATTGGTATCATTAATCTCGAAATTGGCTTTTATAAGAATTTTCTGAGGATAATAGATAATTTTTTCGGGCTGTTTGTTTTTGCTTATCATACCCGTGTCCCACCTTCTGTTTTTATTATCATCCAAAATAATCCTGAGATAATAGTTTCCCTGAGGAATATGCCGGAATGTGTAAGGTGAGCTATACAGAGACTGAAAGATTTTATATTGTTCATCTACGAGTTCGACTATATAGGATAAGGTATCCGCGTGAAGAACAGATCCGGATAGCACTCCAAATTCATCTTCATTTAAAACCTGATGTTTTATGAGTGTTTTTGAAAGCGTATCGCCCTCAACACTGATGACGCTTCCTTTTGGAAAATCCCATTTAATGGTGTCCTTAGCTGTTGATTTTCCTGTTATTTTCAAATTGTTGTGGTACTTGTTCCAGGACAAGCTCAGATTGCTCAGTGGCTCCCTGGTTAAACTATCGCTTATCAGCTGGATACGTTTTTCGTCAAAAAAGCTTACAGGTTTGTTCCATTGCAACTCGTAAACAAAATTTCTTCCAAGCGGCTTATTTTGGGCAGGTATGGTGGTGATACCGAACGGATCTTTTTGCCTGTCTTTTCCCCTTTGCTGCTGAAAGGTTATTTTTATTGTATCCTGGGCTGTAACTCCTAGTGAGTCGGTTACAGTCATTCTGATCAGGGTTGTATCAGGATGTGGCTGAACATTAAAAAATTTGAGCTGAAGATTATTTTCCAGAATGTAAGGCAGCGTATCCTTGTTCATGAAGTTTACATCCACCGTTTCGATTCCTTTATTAAAAACAACCGTGTAATTGTTAACTTTTGGAATGGTTCTTTGTACACGGAATGGAGTATTGTCAGACAAAAATAAACCAAGAGAATAGTTTAAGGAATCCGAACCGGCATTGACCGGGCCATCAATAAACCCTACTCTTTCGTCTTTTGTATTATAAAGCATGTTACGATTTTTGTCGTCCATGGCAATCAACTTGTATGGTTTTATTTGAGTATTTTCAATTGAAAAGCGCCCGCTACTGTCCGTTCTGGAGAAATAAAATGGTTTTTGCTTGGCTATATTGAGTGTATCACTAATGTTGTATAGACCTACTAATGCATCAAAAATAGGTTTATTTGAACGAAGGTCTTTTATGGTGCCATAAATACGTCCTGAATCGAGGGAATTGCCGGTACTAAATACGAGCTTAAGATTTTTTGCCGGATTTTTTTCAGCATAATCTTTAATAGCATCACCAAAATTGAGAGTATAGGTGGTACTGTCCTCAAACTTTTTCTTAAAATTAAGCTCGATGGATTCACCTTTTTGCTTGAAGCTATACGGGTTGTCGGCTTCGGGCGTTATGATTAATTTTTGCGTTATATTATCGATTACTACATATTCATCGAAGAATAAAGAGATCTTGTTCCCGGAAAAATTGATGGTTCGGTTTGGTGGATCGCTGGATATAAGATTGGGGGGAATGATGTCTTTTTTTCCTCCTGTTGGTGCTACCTGCTGAGCACATTTTGCAAAAATTATAAGGCATATGGCTGCCAGGAAATATTTTTTCAGCATGTCAAAACGGTTAAGTAAAAGCCCTCAATATGCCAGGCAATATTGAGGGCTTCGAGGTTTTATAAGCAAATTATATTTTTGAAATTACATAGATTAAACTCGAGGTATTCAGGCTTTTGGGATCACTTGAATTCCCCTTTAAGTTAGATGTAATTCCGGATTTTACGCTGTCAAACAGATTCGTTTTTCCTTCCTTATATTTTGTGCTGAGCATACTCACATAAAATGAATCGAACCACATAGGGTGGATAGTATCAACCTTGAAATGATGATTTTTCATGAGTAATGCTATCGAATCTTTTGTGAAGTGATAAAGGTGCCGTGGCACATCGTAGGCGGCCCAGAACTTACTATAATTAGCCGCATCCGGCGACTGCGGATTTGGTACAGCAATGATTATTTTTCCGTTTGGAGCAAGATGGTCTGATAGCCATGCGATGGTTTCATTAAGCAAGTGTACATGTTCCAGCACATGCCACATGGTTATAATATCATAAATTTTTTCTGAGAATTCCGGCGCATTTATCGTTTCAAAAATCGTTTCCCCTACTCTTTTTTCTGCCAGTTTGCGTGCTTCGGAATCTGGTTCTGTTCCGGATATTTTCCAGCCTGCCAGTTTTGTAGCCTGCAAAAAATTGCCGGTTCCGCAGCCGATATCTAATAGGGAACCTTGTTTTGGATAGAGCTGGTTAATGAGTTTTATCTTTTGCGAGATCGTATAATTTCTCACAGAGGTATATACCCTGCTCATTACATCCTTAGCCTCGTCATGATGTGAGATGTAATCCTGAGACTGGTAATAGGCTCCTATTTCTTCTATACCCGGCCGCGGATTTGTAAAGAGAAAATAACAGGAATTACATTGTTGTATGGTAAATTCCTTTTTAGATACGGTATAATCTTCAACGTTTAAATAATTGTTGAAGCTGATATTGTTGCAAACAGGACAGTTTTTTAATGTTTCCAAAGGCATTATCTTCCTATAAAGAGCATGAGTACTGAGATATCTGAGGGACTTACGCCGCTAATTCTGGACGCCTGGCCAATGGTAGATGGCCGTGTTCTTTTAAGTTTTTCACGACCTTCAAATGACAAAGATGTTACCCCATCATAGTTGAAATTGTCTATGATACTAAGATCTTCCAGACGGTTCATTTTGTCAACCAACAATTTTTCCTTCTCAATATAACTGTCATATTTGACATGAATCTCAGCTTGTTTGATTGTGTCTTCTCCATATTTTTCCATTAATGAAGCGATCAGCGGACTTGCCTCAACGATTCTATCGATTGTTAATTGAGGTCTTTTCAGGAGTTGTGTGACCGATGTTTTTTCACGTATCTGAGCAGATCCTACTTCTTCAAGTTTTTCGTTGATTTCATCAGGTAGTAATTTAAGGGTGTTAAACTCGGAAATTATTTCTTCAACCTGTTGAATCTTTTTCCTAACATTATTCAGTCGCTCCTGATCGGCTAATCCAATTTCAAAACCTTTTTCAGTAAGACGAATGTCAGCATTATCCTGGCGTAAAAGCGTACGGTATTCGGCACGGGAAGTGAACATTCTATAAGGCTCTTCGGTACCTTTATTGATCAGGTCATCGATCAAAACACCTATATAAGCTTCTGACCTTTTTAATACGAATGGCTCTAGATTGTGAACATTTCTATGCGCATTGATCCCGGCCATCAAACCCTGACAGGCTGCCTCTTCATATCCGGTAGTTCCATTAATCTGTCCGGCAAAAAACAGGTTTTTTACCCGATGCGTTTCAAGCGTAGATTTTAGTTGCGTTGGTGGGAAATAGTCGTACTCTATGGCATAACCCGGACGGAACATTTTGACATTTTCAAATCCAGGGATTTTTTTAAGTGCGGCATATTGTACATCTTCCGGTAAAGAAGTTGAAAAGCCATTGACGTACACTTCGACTGTATCCCACCCTTCCGGCTCTACGAAAATCTGATGACGATCTTTATCGGCAAAACGGTTTATTTTATCTTCTACTGAGGGGCAATAACGCGGACCAAGTCCTTTGATTCGTCCCGAGAACATTGGAGATTTTTCAAACCCGGTTCTAAGAATTTCGTGGACTTCATTGTTGGTATAGGTAATCCAGCAGCTACGCTGCTTCGTTAATTTTTTTGTGTCTTTGTATGAAAACTTGGATGGATTTTCATCGCCTGGCTGCTCTTCCATTTTTGAATAATCCAGTGAACGTCCGTCGACTCTTGGGGGTGTTCCGGTTTTCATCCGACCTGATTCAAAACCCAAAGTTTTTAATTGCTCCGTAATTCCGGTGGCAGCTTTTTCTCCTGTTCTTCCTCCGCCGAAATTTTTCTCACCGATATGGATCAGGCCATTTAAAAATGTTCCGTTTGTTAAAACTACGGATTTAGATTTTATTTCGATTCCCAGGCTTGTGGTTACCCCGCATACTTTGTCACCCTCGAGAAGAATACCCTTAACGGTATCTTGCCAAAAATCTACGTTGGGATTATTTTCCAAGACACTTCTCCACTCATTTGCAAACATCATCCGGTCGCTCTGACATCTTGGGCTCCACATGGCGGGGCCTTTGGATAAATTGAGCATTCGAAATTGTATCATGGTTTTGTCACTGACAATTCCTGACTGTCCGCCAAGCGCATCAATCTCTCTCACAATTTGACCTTTTGCCACACCTCCCATCGCAGGGTTGCAGGACATCTGGGCAATGGTATGCATATTCATTGTAATGAGTAACACGGACGAACCCATGGTTGCTGCCGAAGCCGCAGCTTCACAACCGGCGTGTCCTGCCCCTACTACAATCACATCATATTCCTGAAACATAATTTTTAGTTTACTCTTATTTGTTGTGAAACAGAAATGTTAAAATTTCTAAAATGTTCCACGTGGAAATTTTTAAAAAAGTGAAAGACATTCATCTTCCTTTGCACGCATTTGAACTTTTAATTCTTCTGTAGTATCGGTGTAATCCATCAAGTGTAAAAGCCCGTGAATCAATACCCTGCGCATTTCAATGTCAAAATCGAAACCAAAAGTTTCTGCATTCTCCTTTACACGATCAACACTTATATAAATATCACTTTCAATTTTCCCGTCTTCCTCACTATTGTCAAATGTTATTATATCCGTATAATAGTCGTGATCGAGATACTGTTTGTTAATTTCTAACAGATATTCATCAGTACAAAAAATGTAGTTCAAAGATATAATATCATAACCCTCTGACTTAGAGATTGTTTTGATCCATTTTGATGTTTTCTGGGGAAATTTGAGTTTGAAATCAATCTCTTCCGAGAAAAATTTAAGCATAATATAATTCAGAATTAACTGTATATTAAATAGTTACAAAAAATGTCACTTAGAGTTGCTTTAACAACCTGAAAGCAAATTCATTGTAAAGGTAGTAAGTATCTAATTACAATTTATTTATGTGCCTGTTACGAGCTCAATTTAACCTATTTTAAGAATTAGCCTTAATCCTTAAAATAGGCTGAATAATAACACATAGAGCGTTTAATCAGTTCTTTGACTGGTATTTACGGAAGTAATTATCCACCTCCCGCTTGTAGAAAGGTGAAAATGTCGGGGGAATTGTGCGCAGCAACTCGGTTTGTTTTTCCTTTTCCTGCACATATTTTTCAAAAGCAGCAGGTGGGTTACGTGGCAGTTGTTTAGCAGTTTGCGCCTTACGTTGCTCATCTTCATCCTGTTCTTTCATCGCTTTTTCAGATTCAAGCAAACGCGTGGTTATTTCTTTGTTCCGTTTAAACAGTTCTGGCGTAACACGTTTGTTTACGAGATCTGTTTCCGTTTCATCCATTTTTTCAATAATATCCTGAAGCTCAGTTCCAAGTGCTTTTCCAGCCTCTGTGCCTTTTTGCTGATCTTTTAAAGCCTGAACCATCTTTCTGATCATCGCTTGCTGAGCGGCCATTCTGGCCAATTGCTCGGATTGATTTCCCTGGCCCTCTTTTCCCTGGCCCAGTTGTTTCATCTGGCCATTCAGTTTTTCCTGCATTTCGCCCATGCCGGGCTGTTCACCTTTTTTTCCCTTTTTGCCTTTGCCTTCTCCCGGCATAGCCATTGCCATTTGCTGCTGCATTTGTTTAAAAACATCGCTCAGCATCAAAGCCAGGTTATTCATGGAAGTCATAGCAAATTGTTGTTTGGACGTCGCTACGCTCAAACTTCTATCCTTTATACTCTTCACACTTTCGTCCATATACATTTTCATGTCATTCAGCTCACGGGTAATGAACGACTGGATCTGCACCACCCGGTTTGCCAAGGCATACAAGCTGTCCTCAACCACTTTTGCATCATCTTTCAATTTCAGCTGCTGCTGACCAAGTTTTACAAACCGCGGATCCTGCAAATTCACACCACGGAAATCCTTCATCAGTTTTTCCTGGTCAAAAGACAAAGTGATCAGATTTTCCAAAATATCGCGCATCGCATCCATGTCCTCCTGCATCTTTTCCATCTCCGCCGCTTCCATTGCTTCTGACATTGCTTTGGATATATCACGCATTGATTTCGCCGCCTTTTTCTGAGCTTCTGAGGCTTTTGAATTCTGCTGCTTACTAAGTTTATCTTTGCTCTCGTTCATTTGCTCAGAAGCGCTTTTTTGATCCTCTTCTTTTGAATCAACAGGCTGTTCAAGTTCCTTACTTAGCTCTTCAATTTCTTTGATATCTTCTTTTGCCTTATCAAAGTTTTCCTGAATCTTTTCCTGTTCTTTTTTCAGGTCATCATTTTTACCCTTCTTGTCTTCAGAACTTTTGTTCTTATCGTTTTCCTGAGATTTTTCAGAAAGCTTATCTTCTTTGTCAGCAAGGTTATCCAGCTTGTTGACCAGCTTTTCCATTTTTTGCTCCATCTGCATTTGCTTGAAAAGCTTCATCGTACGCTCCAATTCCTTTTCCAGATTTTGCTCTTTATTTTTCAGCTTTTCCATGGTGCTCGACATGCGTTCACTTTTCTTTTGTTCGAGCAGTTTTTGTAATTCCTTGTATAGCTTATCCGTGTCGTTGTCCATCAGGTCTTTCATCAACTTTTCAAGCTGATCCATTTTTTGCTGAAGCTCCGGACTTTTCTGATCAAACTGTTTCGACTTCTCATTCGTGCTTTGATTTTTTTCCTGAAGAGACTGCAATTCTTTCATCAGCTCCTCCCGCTTTTTCAAAACATCTTCAATTTGTTTTTTCTCTTTAAAATCAAGTTCCTTATTACTTTTCAAACGTTCATCCAGCGCGGTCAGATCTTTTTCAAGACTCTGCGCTTTTTTCATAGCAGATTCAATTTGATTTTCCGTTTCCCGCTCGGATTTTTTGATATCCGCTTCAAGCTGGTCTTTCGATGGTACAGTAAATTGAATAGACCTCGAACGGGCACTTTTTGCACCATTCACGCCGTCATTATCCCAAACCTGGGCGAAGTATTCAATTTTATCTCCGGGAGCCAGTTTGAGGCTGTCTACATACCACTGAAAATAAAAGCTCTGGGTGTTAACCGTTTTGTTGAAAGGAATGGGAATACTTTTCGGAGCCGATCCCTTTTTATCATTTTCCCGCTGAATTGAATAGAACAATTTCAGTTGGGAAAATCCATAATCATCATTAATGGAACCACCCAAAACCAGATAATTGTAAAGCGTTGTATCCTGAAAATTCTCAATGGAAAGCACAGGGAATTTGTCGGGAATGACATTGATGTAGTATCCGATTTTATCAGAATTTGCCGCCTCATCATTTTTTAGCTGAATCTGATATTGAGCTGATTTACGCACAGAACGTTTCAAAACCTGAAAATCCTCGTCCTCTTTTTCTGTTGCCTTGTATAAAAGAGAATCGTTTTCGAAACGAATACCAAGTGATTTTGTTGACGACGTATTGAAGTTCCACTCGATTGTGGTGCCTTCCGGAACAGATAAATTTCCTACGTTACTGAGTCCTTCCGAAGGTTTGTTCAGATAAGCCGGATAATGCAGATTGACATCAAAGGAAAGCAGAGAAGGACGTTCAATCACATTAATTTTATAATCATCAGAAATAAAACCAGCCGCTTCGAATGAAAATGCAACTTCGCGCTGGATATTTTTGAAAACAAAGGAATAATGCTGATTACCTTCCTGTGTCAGTTTAAACCGGCTACCATTTTGAACCAGATAAACATCCTGAGGCAAAGCATCTCCTTTTAGAGCCAATTTCAAAGTGAAATCTTCATTTCTGAAAGCCTTTAAACTTTTATTTTCAAGTTGAAATGAAAAGGGAGCGTAAGTATAATTTTTTCGGAAATGAATGATCCGTTCAGAACTTGACGTGAAAAATGACGGATTGAAAAGCAAAATTACACCTATCGCTGCCAAGGGGTAAATGGCATATTTAATACGCTTTTTGTTTTCGTTAAAACGTATGGCATCGGTAAATTTTACGATTAAAAGCTGACCGGATTTTTGCCGGATACTTGCTTCAATCAGATCGGATTGTGTGCCGGAAAGATTTTTAAGCTGAAGTGTGTTCAACAGTTTATCTCCTACTTCCGGAAAATATTGTCCGATTTGCAAGGCTGCATCTTCATCTGATATTGGTTTTTTAAGACCTAACAGGTGAATTAGCGGCTGAACAACCCATTGGAAAAAAGAGAATAAAAGAACGGCCAGAAACCCAAAAAACAGCGTACCACGAACACCAGAACTGAAACGTCCGAAATATTCCAGCGTAGTGAAGGACAAATAAACAGTCAGAAGCAAAGCCGCTGAAAAGATAATACCTTTCAAAAGCTTATTCTGATAGTACTTTTGCCGATATTCCTGAATACGGAGGAGAAGTCCTTCCATTACTGGTGTAAAAGCCGCCATATAGTTGAGAATCTAATGATTACTATGGTAACGATTTTACAAAGTAAAAAGTACTCCTTTCCCCGCTGACCATAGAGCGGACTAATATACATATTTTTATGGAGTTTTTCAAGAAAAAGGGAGATGCATATTGTTCCTGCAAAACGTGGAATAATAACTTTTTAATAATTAAAAAATGCTAACAATCAGCTTAAAGCCAATTGTTAGCATCAGATCAATAATGACAAATTTGATTTTCAGGCGTCCAGCGCAACAGGCTCTGGATTTTTAATATCCCTCACAAAATTGCGGACATCATTTTCGAGATCTTTTGTCTCTTGCAAAACACGTATAAACGCGCTTCCAATAATCGCACCGTTCGCATAGTCACAGGCTTTCAGATAGGTTGCGTTATCTTTAATTCCAAAACCAATCAGACGTGGATTGCGTAAATTCATCGCATTGATCCGGTTGAAATAAGATTCCATGTTCGTACTTACACCGCTTTTGGAACCGGTTACGCTGGCAGACGAAACAGTATAGATAAATCCATCACTTGCATTGTCGATCTGGCGGATACGCGCTTCGGATGTCTGTGGTGTTACAAGGAAAATATTCAGAATTCCATATGCGTCAAATATTGACTTGTATTCGTTCAGATAAACATCCATTGGCATATCCGGCAAAATAAGCCCGTCAACACCAACCTCGGCGCATTTCTTACAAAAATTTTCTATTCCAAATTGTAATACAGGATTGATATAACCCATTAATAAAATCGGAAGGGAAATCGTCTGGCGAATTCCTTCAAGCTGCTCGAAAAGCACCTGGACGGTCATACCATTTTCCAGTGCCTGATCATTACTTTTTTGAATGGTTTCTCCGTCCGCAACAGGATCTGAATACGGCATTCCGATTTCAACCAGATCAGCACCGCCATCCTGTAATGCTTTTAAAACCTTTGTCGTATCATTCAGAGCAGGAAATCCGGCTGTGAAATAGACATTCAAAAGTCCTGCATCTGGTTTTGTTTTAAAAAGATTGGTTATTCTATTCATTATTCCTGTGTCCAGTAATCGATCACTAATACTTTGTCCAGATGAGGCTCCAAAACTTTTACAAAAGCCTTATGTTCCGGATGAGGCAAATACGCGGCACGACCTTCCTCGCTGTCAAATGAGACAAAGAACATATGCGTGAAGCCTTGATTCAATCCTTCCGGACTGTTGTTGGTTCCCCATTCAAAACCTTTTACCTCTTTAACTTTTGAAGGAAGTTTGCGAAATGCATCTTCAACTTCTTTTACTTGTGCCGGTGTGGCTGAGTCTTTAAATTTAAATAATACGGCGTGACGAAGCATTTTTTTTGGAGCTGTTTTTTTATCAGAATTTGCATAAGCGATGGTTCCAAAAAGAAGAAAACCAACCAGGAACAGAGAAATGTATTTCATTTGAACAGGTTTGATATTGGGTGATACAAAAAAGTTAAGCAATGTAAAATTAATAATTTGAATTTAACGAAGCCGGAATTATTCCGGCAACAAGCTTATAATGCCATCCATTGAAATTTATACCTATTGAAACGCACAAAAATAAACTTTTAACGACATTCAGTATCCTAGGATTATTTCGATACAAATTTAAAAATACAGGATCTGTTACCGGAAAATCATACTGAGTTTCATTATGATAAAAGAGCAGACGAATCTTTTTCTTATCTGGGTTCTCCATATCATTTTTTTCAATGATCTCGAATTTGGTAACGTTTATCAGCGCCAGCGAATGATCCAGAACCGCTGCCTCTTCGATAGAAAGTGCCTTACCCCAGTTGCCAAATAAATAATAATGATTGTCGCATAGCGCGTCCAGTTTATCTTTTTCAAGTCTGCCGACTACTTTGAGATCATCATCTTTAAAGAATGCATTTTCAGATTGAAATGATTGTTTTAGTGGAAAACCAGTTATTTCTATTTCGACAATATCCATTAAAGTAATTTGCGAAACCCAATGCGTGTATATCTGACCATGTTGGGTTTTACAAACCGGACGTATCCATTTCGGGCCATTTATTTCAATGATCGGCTCATTGTTATTGTTTAGCTGGATGCCTGCCAGGCACCTTCCCCCTTCCTTGATAGAATTGGCTAAACAGACAAAACGAATTGTCATTTAACCCGGGTCAGATCAAATGTGTTATCCGGATGTCATTTCTCACCTGCTGTAAATATTCAGCGAGCAACCTTCGATGGCATTTCTCGGGTTTATGTTCGCTGCACAACAGGCAATTTTTATGAAGTTTTTCGATGTTTATTTTTTGAGCAATTTTTCTTGTGTCGAGTAAATTCAGGTATTCAGTTTCATATTCCGGCCAGGTTAGCTTTTTAGTTCTGTAAAGAGACAATAGCTCTTTTGTAGGTGCGAAATCGATGTTATGCTCGTAGGAAACGTTAGCAAGTTCTCCTGCAAAATATTTAAGATCGGTTCCTTTTGCGAAACCGGATAATTGGGAAACATTATTGATCCTGGTATCAATAAGTCGATCAACGCCAGAATCCCTCAGCAGTGTGAAGAATGTTTCCGCTGGTTTTTTGGTAAAACCAATGGTGTATAGCTGAATCATAAATTTTCTTCTGAGTTGTGTGTATAGGGAGAAAAAGCAATCTCCTGATTTTTTAAGCGGTATGCGGCTTTAATCTGATCCTGAATTGTGACATCAGGTTCAAAAACAGTAGGGACAGGCAGTTTTTTATAAAACTTCTTGAAAAGTGCATTTTCTAACTGAGCGTTAGTAGCCAGGGATTTATCTTTAAGGATGTGATTTATCTCAAAACCTTCATTGGACAAAGCGACGGAAATCATGGAAAATCGGTGACAGTCAAGTGGTTCGGCCTCTGAGCACATAAGAGAAATCGTGTAACCTTTGTCAAGACCCTGAATAAGCCGGGAAACACCGTCCTTAAAAGAATCGGAGTTTCTGACTTTTTCAAAATCTACTTTGCCGTCGGTATCCAACAATTCAGGATCGCTATGCCTGGCTCCGAATTCCTTTGCAAAATGAAGATATTGTATGCCGTTTTTGTGTAGAAAGGCCGCTAAAGGCTCCTTGTTATACTGAGGATTATAAGCACTTGCCGCAACGCTTCTTACATCGATGAGGCAAGTGATTTTATATTCTTTTATCAGTTCAAGGAAATAATCAGGGGGATGGCTCGAATGGCCAACTGTGAATAATGTGCGTGTGTTCATTGACAATCGATGGTAATGATGAGCATACTATCATGATTGCGTTGAGTATGAAGGGTATTATGCTGAGCAATTAAGACATTCGCCTTCATCACTAAATTTCAGGCGGTCAAATTCACCTAATTGTTCTTTCAATTCAAGGATTTCATCTTCAATTTCACATCTTTCAAACAAAGACAATTCTCCGGAATTTACTTTGCCTTCAAGTTCCTTCACTTTCAGGCGCATTTCAAAAACCTCCGGCAATGCTAATGTAGCCATTTTAATAATGTTTAAAGTAGATATTAATACGATAAAATTATGGTACCAAAGATTAATTGCTAAAAGCTAATCCCCAACAGCCATTAATCAATATATTTCATATAAGTTGACATATCCTTGTCACCTCTCCCGGAAAGATTTACAACCACAGTTTCATTCAATCCGGCACCTAACCGTCCTAAAACGGCTAATGCGTGAGATGATTCCAGTGCAGGAATAATACCTTCCATTCGGGTAAGTTCAAAAGCAGCCTGAACCGCTTCTTCGTCTGTTGCGGATAAAAAAGTACCCCTGCCGCTGTCATAGAGATATGCATGCTGAGGGCCAATTCCCGGATAATCTAGACCGGCTGAAATGGAATAAGGCTCCACTACCTGACCATCAGTAGTCTGCATCAAAATAGTGCGGCTGCCGTGCAATACGCCTGGTGTTCCCAAAGCTGTTGTTGCCGCAGAATGTCCGCTGGTAAGGCCTTGGCCCGCCGCTTCAACCGCTACAAGTTTGGTTTCCGGATTATCCAGATAGTGATAAAAAGCACCGGCAGCATTACTACCGCCGCCCACACAGGCAATTACATAATCAGGATTTTCCTTTCCTGTTTGCTCTTTCAACTGCCATTTTATTTCTTCTGAAATTATGGATTGAAAACGGGCTACCATATCCGGGTAAGGATGAGGACCTACAACAGAGCCAATGATATAATGCGTATCAACCGGATTATTGATCCAGTGACGCATGGCTTCGTTGGTTGCATCTTTCAATGTCCTTGAACCGCAGGTTGCTGGTCTTACTTCTGCACCCAGCATTTTCATACGCGCAACATTGGGAGCCTGACGTTCAATGTCAAGTTCGCCCATATATACAATGCATTCAATATCCATCAGTGCACAAACGGTCGCCGTAGCAACACCATGTTGTCCCGCGCCTGTTTCGGCTACCACGCGCTGTTTTCCAAGACGTTTGGCCAAAAGTATCTGTCCAATGGTATTGTTAACCTTGTGGGCACCTGTATGGCACAAATCTTCTCTCTTTAAAAATATATTAGTCTGATATTTTTCAGAAAGACGGTTGGCGCGATACAAGGGTGTCGGGCGGCCAACATAATTTTTCAAAAGATCATTATACTCCTTTTGAAAAGATGGTTCCGCAATAATCTGTAAATAATTATTACGTAATTCTTCAACATTAGGATACAACATTTCAGGGATAAATGCGCCACCGAAAGTGCCGTAATATCCGTTACTATTTGCCTGATATGATTTCTTCTCTGCTACTGTTTCCATAATTTATGCTTGCGCCTCTTCACCTTTCTTAACACGAACTTTTTCAAAAAGCTCCTTCAATTTGGAAATATCTTTTAAACCGGGTTCTGTTTCGAACATGCTGTTTACATCAATACCATAAATTGGCATCGACTTGGACAAGGCAATTACTTCGTCAATATTGTCCGGTCCTATCCCACCGCTTAAAAAAAATGGCTTCTCATTATCATATTTTTTCAGCAGATTCCAGTCGAATGTTTTACCGTTTCCGCCCGGAGCGTCGCCTTTTGTATCAAACAAAAACATATCGCAAAAGGATTTGTAATTGTTTAACATGGCGAAATTAAACTGGTCATGAATAGAAAATGCCTTGATAATATTTACCCCTTTCTGACGAATACTGCGACACATATCCGGCAACTCATTTCCGTGCAGCTGAGCATACTGAAGGTCATATTTTTTTACAGTGTCAAGTATATAACCCGGACTGGCATTTACAAAAACACCCACTTTTTTAATCGTATTAGGAATGTTTTTTACAAAAGCCGGATCAAGGTCAATACCTACGAACCGAGGCGATTTTTCCGAGAAAATAAAGCCTATGAAATTAGGTTGTAATTCAATCAATTCTTCAATATTGCCTTGCTGGCGCATTCCGCAAACTTTTACTTTCATACAACGTGAGGGTTTCTGTTACTAATTTGGGATAAATTATTTTGCAGATCCGCCAGTGCGGCTCCCGGATTTGCTGTTTTCATGAATGTTTCTCCTATTAAAAAACCTTTGTATCCATGATTGTATAATTGTAAAATCGTTTCTGCGTCACTCAGCCCGCTTTCTGAAATCCTGACAAAAGAATCCGGAATTTGTTCGCTCAATTGAATTGACGTTTCAATTGACGTTTCAAAAGTTTTAAGATTCCTGTTATTGACGCCAACAATGTCGATATGGTCACACAAACTTTGTGCCAATTCTTCTGAATTATGTACTTCCAAAAGAACTTCCATTCCAAGATCATGCGCTTTTTTACTAAGCGACTCAACCTCTGACGGTTCCAGACAAGCGGCAATTAAAAGAATAATATCTGCTCCGATGGATTTTGCTTCAAATAACTGGTATTCGTCTACGATGAAATCTTTTCGAAGCATCGGGATATTTGGATTTGCCTTACGGGCTCTCAAAAAATCATCAAAAGAACCACCAAAAAAATCAATATCAGTTAAAACCGACAATGCAGCAGCGCCGGCATTAACATAATCTGCTGTTACTATTTCAGGCAGAACATCACCATTTATAATTCCCCTGGAAGGTGATTTACGCTTGAATTCTGAAATAATTTTGGGTGTTACAGCGATTTTTAAAGCATCAGAAAGTGAAACAGCAGTACGCGAAAACAACGTCTCTTTTTCGAGATCAGAAATACTTTTAATCTTTTTTGACGCTTCTACTTCAACCAGTTTACGCGCAACAATTTTTTCTAATATGTTCATCAGTCTTTAAAAATATCGGCAACACTTAATTCAAAATCAGGGAAAATATGGCTTGTAATAACATCCGCCGTTGTAAACGGATGTAATCCAATGTATTTTCCTTCCTCGTTTAATATATATACAAAAATCGTTTCAGTAGTAGGTTCAGCAATCCAGTATTCCTTCACTCCATTGTCCTGGTAAACTTCAAATTTGTTTTTCATTTCTACCTGGGAATTACCCGGCGAAAGAATTTCAATAATCCAGTCCGGTGCACCAATGCAGCCTTTTTCATCCAGTTTGGCAGAATCACAAATCACACAAATATCTGGCTGTACAACCGTGTAAATTTTGTTAGTGTTATCGCTTTTTCGCGGTGTAAGCCCAACATCAAACGGCGCCGCATAAACCTGACAGGTTTCGTTATTTAGAAAGCTATAAAGCTCTCCCTGAAAACGACTGGAAATTCGTTGATGTCTTCTGGCTGGTGCCGGCGACATTTTAAATATTTTTCCTTTGATCAACTCCACACGCTCTTCAAACTGCCATTTTAAATAATCGGCATAACTGTAAGTTTCGTTTAAATCGAGTTGATCCAGGTTTGTTATCATATTGCTACCAACTTTTTAAAACTGTTCAACGCCTTTTTACTTTCAAGAGATTCACGGGCTGTTGCTACTGCGTCAAGCAATGATAATTTTGGATTAGCACAATGTAAGGCCAATGCAGAATTAGCCAGTACAGCCTGTTTCTGGGCAGAGGTAGCTTCATCATTCAATACATTCATGAAAATTTTCGCAGAAGCTTCCACTGTTTCTCCGCCGGAAAGTTCGGAGGCGCGTAATGTGTCCAGCCCTAAATGAGAAGGAGTCAGAACTTGCTCTGAATGAGCTGTTATGATTTTAAATGCACCTGTTAATGACACTTCATCGTAACCGTCTAGGGCGTGAACAACCAGAAACTGTTTATCAGTCTGTTGGTAAAGATAAGCAAAAAGTCGTGCTAATTCAAGACTAAAAACACCAACCAATTGCTTTCCCGGTGAGGCAGGATTTACCATCGGGCCCAGCATATTAAAGAACGTTTTTATACCTAATTCTTTACGAACCGGAGCTACATTTTTCATCGCCGGATGAAACAATGGCGCATGTAGAAAACAAACGCCGGATTCACTGATCTGACGGTCAAGAACAGATTTATCGTTAGTAAACTTCGCTCCTAGAAATTCAAGAATCGTGGAAGATCCGCAAAGAGAAGAAACGCCGTGATTACCATGTTTGGCAACATTCTGGCCTGCTCCCGCGATCACAAAACAGGAAAGCGTTGAAATATTGAAAGTATCTTTTCCGTCACCGCCCGTTCCGCAAACGTCAATAGGATCAAAAGCGGAAAGGTCAACGGATAGGCAGAGTTCCAGCATGGCATCGCGAAAACCTTCCAACTCTTCTACCGTAATACTGCGCATGGCGTAAATGGTAAGAAAAGAGGCTATTTCTGAATTGGTATACTGACCTGTGCTAATGCCAATCAATACTTCTTTTGCCTGATCTTTACTTAAAACCTTGTATTCGAATAACTGCCCAAGAATATTTTTCATGATATCAAATCCGTCGAGGCGCTTTGCCTTTGTCTGCTATAAATAATTAAAACGATGAAATTACACATTTAACCAGTTTTGAAGCATTGCTTTTCCATGGTCGGTAAGTACGGATTCAGGATGAAACTGAACGCCTTTCACATCATATTTTTTGTGGGAAAGTGCCATAACCCTTCCCGCTTCATCCAATGCTGTAATCGTTAAATCATCTGTAAAAGTTTCCGGCCTGACAGTCCACGAATGATATCTGCCGACCTGGATTTCAGAAGGCAGACCAAGGAAAATACGATCGGTAGGATCTGTTACGATGGCTTTATCGCTGATACCATGTAAAACGTCGGTCATATTTTCAAGCGTGGCACCATATACTTCGCTAATGGCCTGATGGCCTAGACAAATCCCGAGAATGCTTTTTGTAGGCCCGTATTCCTGGATTAAATCCTGCATGATACCAGCTTCCGAAGGGATACCTGGCCCGGGAGAAAGCAGGATTTTGTCATAATTCCCGACTTCTTCCAAAGTAATTTTATCATTCCGGAATATATCTACCTCACCATGAAGTTCACGCAGGATGTAAACCAGATTGTAAGTGAAAGAATCGTAATTATCTAAAACAAGTATTTTCATCTGAGTGGAATATGAAATTGTAGATGTAAAGTTTGGGTTAAAATGCGTCAATTAAACTAAGTTACATAATCAGGTTAGGGTTAATATTTGCAAAACCTGATGGTTCAATTTTTAAATTTCTTCCGCTACCACAATTGCTTTACGTAACGCAGCCAGCTTGCTATTAATTTCCTGCAACTCACTTTCGACGTTAGACTTGGCCACAACGCCCATTCCGGCGCGATAAAAGAGCGTATTGTCTTTGCTCAGGAAAGTACGAATGGCGATAGCATGGTTAAAATCACCATTAAAATCCATAAAGCCGATGGCACCGCCGTAGATACTGCGATTGCTTGTTTCCATCTGGTCAATCAGCTTCATAGCGTTATGTTTCGGCGCTCCGGAAAGTGTACCGGCAGGGAAAGTATCTGCAACCAGTTGTAAAGGATTTACACCTTCATTCATCTTGCCTACAACCTTTGAAACAAGGTGAATGACGTGAGAATAATACTGAACTTCTTTATAGTTTGTAACTTTTACAGCGTCACAGCTGCGGCTCAAATCGTTTCTGGCCAGATCGACCAACATCACGTGTTCAGCAGTTTCTTTTGGATCATTTAGTAATTGCTGCGCAGCTTCTGCATCAGCCTGATCGTCACCGGTTCTGCGGAAAGTACCGGCTATCGGATGAATTTCTGCCTGACCATTTTTGATGAATATCTGTTTTTCAGGAGAAGAACCGAAGATTTTGTAATTGCCGTAATCAAAATAAAACAAATACGGAGAAGGATTTATTGAGCGTAAAGCGCGATAAACATTAAACTCATCACCCTGGAAGTCACGACTGAAACGACGAGAAGGCACAATTTGAAAAACATCTCCACGAAGACAATGGTCAATTCCTTTTTGAATTACACCTCTCATTTCATCATCCGTAACATTTGAAGTTTCTTCGGATGTAATCTGAAAATCGTATTTGGGGAAATTTCTGTTTTTGATTAAAACCTCAATTTGTTCGAGACCGCTCTCTTCATTTGTCTCACCATATTGATGTTCAAAAATATAAAGCTCATTTTTGAAGTGATTGATGGCGATTACATAGCGGTATACCTGGTAGAAAATCTGATCAATTTCAGTTTCCGGACTTGTAGGTTGAATTTCAATATCTTCAAAATAAGTTACCGCATCATAAGTCATATGGCCAAATAGTCCATTACTTATGAAAGGAAACGCACTTTTCTCCGAAATAAAGCTCTGTGCATAGCCATAAAGGGCTTGTACGGCATCTTTACGTTTCGCAAGGGTAAATGTTTCCGACGTACCGTCCGGATATTTCTGGGTAACAATATCTTTGTTTAGTTTGAAAGAGGAAACCGGATCACAACATATGTATGTGAACGAATTTTCATTACCGTGGTAATCCGAACTTTCCAGAAGAATTGTATTAACAAAACGATCCCGGAGTTTCAGATAAATTGAAACGGGTGTCAGCGTGTCTGCCAGTAATTTTTTGTGCCGGGTTGTGATAGAGTAACTTTTGGTTAAGGAAGTCATATTGTTTTTTTATAGGATGTAACAAGAAAAAGCGGCCCGCTGTCAGATGAACAGCGGGCCGCTTGGAAAGTATATTTTTACATAATACTACACAATAGAGGCTACTCGTCCATCTTGTTAAGACGTGCGCGCCACCACCATATAATATTTGAAGTAGTTGTCATATTTTTTTTCGACATATTTAAGTCGGTACAAATATATTAAAAAGGAAATGAGTCCTGCAATAGTTAAATAAAATAAACTTTGCATAAACAAAAAAAATCCCATCTCTTATGAAGATGGGATTTTTTTGTAATGGTATTGTGGCGACTACCTACTTTACCAGGTTTGACCCAAGTATCATCGGCGGTTCTGGGCTTAACTTCTCTGTTCGGGATGGGAAGAGGTGAACACCAGGCCAATAGTCACCAACAAGA
>NZ_JAJTSZ010000015.1 GCF_021440195.1 Dyadobacter sp. CY356 | reverse complement strand
TGTTCACTGAATATTCGTCTTGGACGAATATTCAGTTTTGTACTTTTTTTGGAATTAGATTTTGAATTGCTCATGTTTAATTGTCCGTTTCAGGGCAACCTATTTCAGGCAATCACAGATTTGAAATTTGAAAGATCAGGTTGATTAACAATTTCTTATTGTTAAAATTCAAGAACCAACTCACCAGCCCCATTAACCCTTAACCCTTAACCACTAACAATTATTAAATATCTCTTTTCCAATCTGCCGGCAGCAATGTGGAATATCTGTCATTGCCTAAAAAACCGGCAATTTCGAATCCCATGGGCATTACTACCCAGCCTTGGGGCGTAATCACGGCGTATCCCTGTGGAAATTTGATTTGTGTATAGGCATAGGGCATATCTGAATAAGGAGAACTTCCACGCTTTTTTGTATAAAAAACTTCAAGCATAGTTCTTGATACCACAAACCTTTCAGTAGATAATTCGCCATCTCTGATAAGCCTGTCACCTCTTACCTGTTCAATTCTGTTATGGATATTGTTGGAAATGTAATTGTATCCGTTCATGCTTCTTACAGAACGAAACATTCTCAAAGAATCAGGAATTTCCTGATAAACTTTGAATCCGTTTTCCTGTAAACTATCAGAAACCATGCTGGCGAGCAAATGTTTAAGTGAGCCTTGATATGCGGTCACCTGATTTCTCCGCCAAAGATTTTTTTGAACAGAGTCTTTTGGTGTTAACAATTGAAAACGCGTACTGCCGCCATAGTATACCTTTCCTTCATAATAATCAAAATCATCAAGATCCTGAAAAATTTTATAGCCCAGTGCATTATTTTCAATAATCAGCGCGGAAGTTGTCTGAGCGCTAAGATGACCATTGTCATCAAGAGAAATTCGTAAAACCTCAGGATTTAATATTTTGCACAGTTTGGCAAACGGGGACTTCCCTAACAATTCTCTGGTAATAATCGCCAGGTGTTTTTCACGTTTTTTATTTTTTCTGGCATAAACAGTTACTCCGCTTAGCTGCATCCCTTCGATGAGTTTGAATTGAACCGTTTTAATACCAGGCTGCTCAAATCTCAAAGTTTGCTTGACCGTTTCGTATCCTAAAAACGAAACAGCCATTTCGATACTACCAATCGTCAATCCAGTCAAACGATAGTTCCCATTTTCATCTGCATTTGTACCAATCGTAGAATTATTTACAAAAACATTGGCAAAAGGCAGGGGTTTGCCTGTCTTTCCATCTGTAACTTTTCCGGTAAGTACAACTGCATTATTCTGTTGAGCATTGGAGATTGTGATGATAAAGCTAAAAATGCAGCTTAATAAAAACAATCTCTGAAAAAAAGATGGATAACGAAACATTATTTGACGGATAACTAACGGGTTAGTGCTTTTCAACTCAAAGATAAATCAGGAGTTTGGAATCTTCATCCTGATACTGATAATGTTGACGGTATGTTGCAAAAGAAAATTCCAACCTGGAAATATTTCCCGGTTGGAATTTTCAGTAACGCAATAATAAGATTATTTCAGTCCCAACTCCTCGCCTATTGCTTTCACTTTGTCCTTCAATCCGGCATAAACGCTATCAAATTCGTCTTTGCCTGCAAGCTCAGCACGAACACCAACATAGAATTTAATTTTCGGCTCCGTTCCGGATGGGCGGCATGTAAATTTAGTACCATCGACCGTAAAGAACTGAAGTACGTTCGATGATTCGATACCCATTTCTCCTGATGGAATTGAAGTTGTTGTTCCGGAAGTAAAATCGGTTGTTGTCAAGGCTTTGTAATCATCCATACGGATTACGTCCGAACCAGCCAACGTCTTAGGTGGATTTGCACGGAAGTCAGCCATCATTTGCTGGATTTCTTCTGCTCCGGTTTTTCCTTTTTTGGTTAAAGAAATCAACCCTTCATAATAGAATCCGAATTTCTTGTAGATTTCAATCAGCATATCGAAAAGACTTAAACCTTTGTCTTTTGCATAAGCTGTTAATTCCGCGATCATGGCGCAGGAAGCAATAGCATCTTTATCACGAACAGCATCGCCGATCAGATAACCATAACTTTCTTCGCCACCACCAATAAATTGTTCAATACCTTCTTTCTCACGGATTACCTGAGCGATGTATTTGAAACCGGTCAATGTATTGTAGCATTTCACGTCATAAGACGCAGCCATTTTATCAATCAGATCCGTAGTAACAATCGTTTTACAAACAAACTGTGTTCCGGTTAATTTTCCTGCGTCTTTCCATGCATTCAAAAGATAATAGATCAGAACACTGGCAGTCTGATTACCATTTAAAAGCTGGATTTCGCCATGATGGTTTTTCGCAGCAATACCAACTCTGTCAGCATCAGGGTCTGTTCCTAAAACAAGATCAGCGTCAATTTCCTTTGCTTTGTTCACAGCCATGGACATTGCTTCGCTTTCCTCAGGATTTGGATAAACAACGGTTGGGAACTGGCCGTTACCATTTGGCTCTGCCTGTTCTTCAATAACAGTAACCGATTCAAAACCCATTTTTTTCAACAACGGCGGAACAAGCGTAACACCGGTTCCATGCAAAGGCGTGTAAACGATCTTTAAATCTTTCTGACGGGCAATCGCATCTTTGGAAATTGAAAGTGACAGAATATGGTCAAGATATTTTTCATCAATATCTGCTCCGATTTTGATAATTTTTAACGCATCACCTTCAAATTTAATATCATCAATCGATTTGATTGCGTTTACCTCATCTATAATGTTGGAATCATGAGGAGCCACAACTTGTGAGCCGTCGTTCCAGTAAGCCTTGTATCCGTTGTATTCTTTCGGGTTATGAGAAGCTGTAACTACAACACCACTCTGGCAACCCAATTGGCGGATTGCGAAAGAAAGTTCAGGCGTTGGACGAAGTGCTTCGAAAAGATAAACCGTGATTCCGCTTGCAGAAAAAATATCGGCAATAATCTGCGAAAACTCGTCCGATTTTATACGGCTGTCATAAGCTATTGCAACCTTAATCTCCTGATTTGGGAATGCTTTATTAAGATAATTTGCCAAACCTTGCGTGGCAGTTCCCACCGTGTAACGATTCATCCGGTTTGAACCTACACCGATCAATCCACGTAAACCACCCGTTCCAAATTCAAGATCCTTATAAAATGCGTCAGTAAGTTCAGTATCATTTTCTTCATCAATCAATTGCTGGATTGATTGTTTCGTATCGATATCGTAATCGCCTTCAAGCCAGGTTTTTACTTTGGCCAGAACAGTAGGATCTAATTGTGCGGTCATAATTAAATTGAAAGATGGATTTCAGAAACAGTTAATTTTAAAATAAGTCGTTGTCGGCAACATAGCGGTATTACGCTTATGTTGTGTATAAAGACTAAAAATATCGTTCTCAGTTGAGTAATTAATAATATAAAAGTAAAAATAATCCGGAATTACTTACTTACCGGCAATTCTTCCCGGGCCACTTCTTTCATTTTTTCCTGTGAAGTTTTAAGAATCAGCTCTGCTACCAAACCCGTCCAGCCTGTCTGGTGATTTGCCCCGCAACCTCTTCCGTTGTCTCCATGGAAATATTCATAGAATAAGATATGGTCGCTGAAATTCGGATCCGTCTGCATTTTCTCATCATCACCGTTGAATGCTCTTCTACCCTCTGCATCTTTTTTGAATATATCGATCAAACGATTTGCAATCGCCATAGCCGCATCTTTTATGGTTACCAGATTGCCGGAATTTGTCGGATATTCAATCTGAAAATCCTCTCCATAATAAGCGTGGAATTTCATCAGGGAATCAAATATCAGATAATTTAACGGAAACCATATTGGGCCACGCCAGTTGGAATTTCCACCCATAATATCCGTTAAAGCTTCGGCCGGTGTATAATCTACCTGCAAAACTTCTCCGTTGATATAGAATTTGTACGGATTGTCTTTATGATATTTTGACAAAGCGCGTACGCCATAATCAGACAAAAACTCATTTTCATCCAGCATCCGTTTCATGATCATCTTCATCCGATGACCGCGAAGGATGGATAGTAATCTGTTTTCTCCTTTTCCTGACTCAAACCAGCGTGATATCAGACGGGCCAGATCCGGCCTGTTTGCCAAAACCCATTCTACACGACGTTTGAAAACCGGCATTTTGTCAAGATTAGTCGGATCGAGGATTTCTACCGCAAAAAGAGGTATCAAACCTACAATCGAACGCACTTTCAACAATATGCTTTGTCCGTTTGGGATATGGATTACATCATAATAAAACTGATCTTCTTCATCCCAAAGACTGATCGACGAATTTTTACCGCCGATAGATTCCATTGCACCGGCAATGTGCAGGAAGTGCTCGAAAAATTTCGATGCCATATCCTGATAAACCGGGTGTACCAAAGCAATTTCCACAGAAATCCGAAGCATATTCAGCGTGTACATCGCCATCCAGCCCGTTGCGTCTGCCTGTTGTAATTTCCCACCGAATGGCATTGGTGTTGAGCGGTCAAATACACCAATATTATCCAGTCCGAGAAAACCTCCGCTGAAAATGTTATTACCTGTATCATCTTTCTGATTTACCCACCAGGTAAAATTCAGAAGAAGTTTGTGGAATATTTTTTCCAGGAATTCGATGTCACCGACACCATTATTCTGTTCCCGGTCAATTTCATAAACTTTCCACGTTGCCCAACCGTGAACCGGCGGGTTTACGTCAGAGAAATTCCATTCGTATGCAGGAATCTGTCCGTTGGGGTGCATGTAATATTCCCGTAGTAAAATTTCGAGCTGGCGTTTGGCAAAATCAGCATCGACCCTGGCCAGCGGCACACAGTGGAAAGCCAAATCCCAGGCGGCAAACCAGGGATATTCCCACTTGTCGGGCATGGAGATAATGTTGGCAGAATACAAATGTTTCCAACCTGAATTCCGTCCCCATTTTCGTCCCTGATTAGGTTCCGGCTGGGCAGGATCGCCTTTCAGCCATTCATATACATTGTAATAATAGAATTGCTTGCTCCACAACATCCCGGCATAAGCCTGACGCTGAATTGAACGAAGATCAGCGTCAGCTACATCTTTCTGAATATCGTCATAAAATTCATCTGCCTCACGGATCCTTTTGTTGAAGAGATCTTCAAATCCACCAAAAGGTTCTGATATTGAATGATTTACGTAACGCATCCGAAACACAACACTTTCACCCGCTTTGATCGTTTTGGTAAAACGCGCTGATGCTTTTGTACCGATATTATTTGGATTTACCGTCGTCGTTTTTTTGCCACTGACGATATAATCGTTTATACCATCTTTTGGGTAAGCAGTATTATTGGCTGTCCCGTATAACTTTTTTAGATTTGATTCATTTTCACAAAACAAAAGTTCATCTGCGTTATCCAGATACAGGTTATACTTTCCATGTTTGCGGTGCGTCACCTCGATCAGACGGTTGGAAATCCCGTTCATCATGGGCTTGTAATTGAACGCTTCATATCCCCATGACCAGGTATTTCTGAACATGATTGTTGGCAAAACAGTAATCGGCGCATCTTTCGGGCCACGGTTATGCACCGTCACTTTCATCATGATATCCTCCTCGTCTGCCTTCGCGTGTTCTATGAAAATGTCGAAATACTCGTTGTTATCGAACACACCCGTATCCATGATTTCATACTCCGGATCCTCTTTTCCACGCTTGCCATTTTCCTGACGAAGTTTGTCATATGGAAATTGTTGCTGAGGATATTTGTAAAGCATTTTAGTATAAGAATGCGTAGGCGTACTATCAAGATAATAATACATTTCCTTCACATCCTCACCGTGGTTTGATTCACGGTTTGTCAGTCCAAAAATCCTTTCTTTTAAAAATTTATCGCGATGGTTCCAAAATGCGAAAGAGAGACAGATGTGTTGTTTATTATCAGAAAAACCTCCGATACCATCTTCTCCCCAACGATATGTTTTGGATAAAGCCATTTCGTGGGTTATATAATTCCAGGCATCACCATTTCCGCTATAATCTTCACGTACAGTTCCCCACTGACGCTCAGACAGATATGGGCCCCATTTTTTCCAACCTTTGTTTTCTTTTTGTAGGCTTAATCGTACTTTCTCTGCGCCATTTGCCATTGGTTCGTCAAATTATCGGGGTCAAAAAACTCAATTATAAATCGTTACGCTACCAAATTCAAGCTTTTTAAAACCTGAAAACCTGTGTAGAAAATGAAATTTACTAAAAAAGAGCTTTAAACAAGCTCTTTTTTGTCCTTAAAAATGGGAAATAAATTATTAGTCAATTTTAATGACAACCCAATCCCGAATAAATTCTATGGCTTCTACATTGTCAAAAACATGAATCTGATCGTCTGTTTCACCTGCAAAAAAATCCGTAATTGACTTCGCCTTTTTTGCGGTTTCGGTTAAAAGCGGATGTCTTCCCTGGGTAATCAAACCTTCCACATCCACAATGTATTCCTTAAACATAAATGGATTTGGAAGCTGGTAGTATTTACCATCCGTTCCGTGAAAAACAGGAACCGGTTTATAAACTCCCTCCGCAAACAATTTACCATAGGTTTGTCTTGCCAAGGCATAGTGCTCATCCGAGGCATCAAAAAGAATTCCCTTCACCGGTTTGATAACATTTTTCTCAGCCGTGATTTTTTCATCCAGACCTTCAAGCAAATGTCTCAGATTCCAGGTATCTTTTCCCAGGCGAATTCTTTCCCTGATCGATTGACGAATAAAATAAGTTAACGCTTGTGTGACACTCAATCCGATTTCAGCCATTTGTTTAAAAATAAATGAAGTCGGCGACATACCCGGAATTGTGTTCGGATCATGCAGTAAAATGGTACCATCCGGTGTCAGAAACCCATCAATACGAACACAAACTGTGATCCCGAGTTGTTGGAAAACTTCGGCGATCACTTTCTGGATTTCCTGGTTTTTTTCAAGCGTAGTATCAACCGGAATTCTTTTGCGGCTTGCGCCTGGTTTGTATTTGGCATTAAAATCAAAAACGTCAACCATTTTAATCACTTCACTTGGAGGCAATGCAAGTGGTTTACCATTGTCAAACTGAATACAACCACAGGAGAATTCCTGTCCATCTATAAATTCTTCAAGCAAAACCTGATCTTCTGCATTTGAACTGCTCAGGACGATAACGTCATCCTGAACAACGAACATATTATTTAATTGTTCAAGCAAATCTGCCGGATGATAAATGATTTTATCTCCGTTCACAACAACCGGAAATCCAATTCCCTCATCCAGATTGGCAATGCGCTGAACATAATTTTTCTTCCCGGCAGCATCAAGCGCTTTCCATGTTTTACTTTCCAGTTCAACCTGAAAAAAACATTGATTGATAGCAGCCACAAAAGCTTCCAGAGAATCCTCTTTCACAATGGCAACGCCAATAGAAGAACCCTGATGCGGTGCCTTTATTACCAAAGGTAAACCAAGATGTTTTTTTAGAACTGTAAAAAGGATGGAGTATTCGCGCGGAATCCATTGATCATAACGTAATGTCCAGCTTTTTTTCTGCTGATTATTAACGAGCGCGATCATTTCGTTTTGCAGGATTTTATCAATTCCAACCGCAGAACCCATTAAGCCGGGGCCGCTGTAAGGAATTTTAAACCATTCCAGCAAACCCTGGATAGCGCCATCCTCACAATCAGGACCGTGCATGGCCAGAAATGCAAAATCAAAATGATCTTTAAATTGGTCTGGTGATAAAAGAATACCGATTTCTGGTGAAACCGGCTGCTTTGCCATTTCAGGAAATGACTCTATATAAGTTTTGAAATCGTCCGTCTGATTACCTTTTGCCGGGTAGAAATCCCTGATTTCCTTTGCATACATCAAAGAATGTTCCAGTTTTATAAAGCGACCAAAGCTGTCGACGAAAACGGGAACCGGCTCAAAAAGTGATTTATCCAAGTACTCGAAAGCGGTTTTACCACCCGCAAATGAAATTTCCCTTTCGCGGGAGGGACCTCCAAAAAAAACTCCTATGCGCATATTATTGCTGATTAGTGCATTTTAAAACGTACCTGCAATATAGGGAGTATTTAAAATGAATCAATTGCAACCAATGGTGCATAGGAAAGATTTATTTCAATTTGGCTGCTTCCAGCCAAATTGAACCGCGTTTGTCTGCGAACGACAAACGATTATGCTAATGAAGGCACATTTGAAGCAACCACACGATTAATATGCGGAACTGCTTTACGAATTGATTCTTCAAGACCGGCACGGAAAGTCATTGCGCTCATCGGGCAGCTTTGGCAGGAGCCTTGCAATTCAAGCCTTACCGTAAGATCGTCCGTCAATTCTACCAACTTCACGTCACCACCATCTGCATGTAAATACGGACGAACAGTTTCCAATGCCTGCTCAATTAATTCTAATGTTTTTTCTCTTGAATCCATTATTAAAAAGTCTATTCGGTAATATGCAAGATTTTATTGATAAAGTCAAACAGTGCTCTTGTTTCAAGCCTGAATTTCTACCATTTTCGTTTTCTCCTTCGTTGCATTTCTAATGGCTACTTGTTGTGCCAAACCCTCTGCTGCAATGCGGAAAGCATCATTCACAATCGGATTGACATCCATTACAGCCGGGCGACCTTCGTCACCTGCCTCACGAATACTCTGTACCAAAGGAATCTGACCCAGCAAAGGTACGTCAAATTTATCAGCCAGCGATTGACCGCCGCCTTTTCCAAAAATATGGTATTTGCTATCCGGAAGTTCTGCCGGTGTAAACCATGCCATATTTTCCACAACACCTAAAATCGGCACATTAACCTGGGGCTGCCTGAACATAGATATTCCTTTTACGGCATCTGCCAAAGCGACTTTTTGTGGCGTTGTAACGATAATCGCTCCGGTAACCGGTACGGTTTGCACCAAAGTAAGGTGAATATCGCTTGTTCCCGGAGGAAGGTCAATTAAAAGATAATCCAGATCACCCCAGTCCGTATCTCCAAAAAACTGTTTCAATGCCTGACTGGCCATCGGGCCGCGCCATACTACTGCACTATCGGCAGGCGTCAGAAATCCGATAGAAATCATTTTGATACCATACTGACGGATCGGGTTAATATAATTTTTCCCGTCTCTGGGTGTAATGGTTGGCTGCATATTTTCAGCACCAAACATCAGCGGAATCGATGGGCCTGAAATATCAGCGTCAATAATCCCGACGGAAGCTCCCGAACGATGCAAAGCCATGGCAAGATTGGCCGTAACCGTTGATTTTCCAACTCCGCCTTTTCCGGAAGAAATAGCAATCACATTTTTAACACCCGGAATCAGTGCTGCGCCCAATGGCCTGATACTCGTAACGTTCGAAGTTAAATTAATAATGACCTCAACATCCGGATTCAAATGTGTATGAATTGCTTCAACACACATTCTCTTGATCAGTTCTTTCAAAGGGCAGGCAGGTGTGGTTAAAACAACCGTAAATTTCACCTGGTTCACACCAATCTCAATGTCCTGAATCATGTTCAGCGTTACCAGATCCTGTTTTAGATCCGGCTCCTGAACGGTACCCAAAGCTTGTAATACTTTTTCCTTATTGATTGTAAATTCGCCCATCGTAATAATTTCGCCCGGAAACCGCAGCGTACTGGATATGTCCTGAGATTTATCTCAAAATCTTGATTTTATATATTTCGCCTGATCTTACTGAACAAGATTTACCCGGAATGAGTTTAAGAATTCGTTGGAAATTCACGAATTCTTCGATTTATTTCTATCAATTCAAAAGACAGATCAACCTGATCTGCCAAATCGCTTAATCTGTTTTGCAGTGTATTTAATAATGCCAGATGACTTGGCGTGAACCCATGCTGGGTGTTATGATTCAACATCTTTTGAACCCCTTCCCAGTTTTTCATAAATTCCAATGCCGGTTTATCAATGAAACTTTCCGCAAAAATACGAAAGATATGATCTTCCGCTATGCTATTAGGATGAATAAGATCGGGTTTGTAGAAACGGTAATCACGTAATTCATCTATCATAATCTCATAGGCAGGAAAATAATTAACCTGTTTGAACTTCTCAGACAAACGGTGGCAAACCAGGCGTAAAGTCGATTTACTAACCTGATTTAGAGGAAGCGTATCCTTTGTATGACGAACCGGACTGACCGTCAGTATAATTTTCAAATCTCTTTTTATTGATTGTAATTTAAAAAGAAGATGTTCCAATCCGATAGTAACCTGATCTAAATGCAGCAATTCCTTAACAAAATGATCAGCCGGCACTTTGTGACAATTTCCTACCAACACATTGGTTGCTCTGTGACGATAAGCAAAGGCTGTTCCGAGCGTAATCACAAGCACATCTGCATTCCTTAGAAACTGATTAACCTGCTTTTGTTTTTCAATCAGTTTTTCTTCCAGACCTACCCGGCTTTCAGACCAGAGCGAAGAATGGAAATCATGATGTAACCAGATCATGTCACTGTTTTGATGATAAAGTGCTGCATGCGGCGGCTTGCCATCCAGCGACAGATCAAGAAGTTTTGCAATGGCCAGCGGGTTAAAAACGGTTCCAAATGGATTATTTAAAACCGGAAATTTATTCCCGGAAAGCTGATTTCCCAACACATCAGCAAAGCAGGAGCCGATGGTCGCTATTTTAGATTGATGACTTATTTTCCATTCTGAAGGTATTACGTTGAGTTCTGTGGTAAGTTTTAATTGATTCATTCGGTCTGTATTATGGGGCATGCAAAATTACAAATATTTGATCAGTCCGGCACAAACAACCTGAGGAAGAGGATTTCAATAATTAATATATAAACGTTAAATTTGAAAAATATACACACAATTGAAGAATAATGATTGAATTGGTGAATGAGAGAATAATTGAATGTGGGCTTTCTGGAATGGAACGCCACTATCGGCTATGAATAACATTACTGAATTTATCGCAATTGAATGAATAGGTAAATTTGCTTACGAAGATTTTGTTTTACGACCTCAACGCGCTCCTTCGGAGCATCCTGTTTATAGAAAAATATTAATTTCCAGCTACTTCCCTAACTCCTTAGGAGTTTCCTGAAAATCTTAGGCGGCTCCTATGGAGCCAGAAAAATAAATCTTAAATTACCTTGCTATAAACAGGAAGCTCCACAGGAGCTGTTTATTCTGATTATTATATCAATATTCGATTTACCTTGTTTTGCTTTACGAGATCAACGCGCTCCTTCGGAGCATCTCGTTTATAGAAAAATATTAATTTCCAGCTACTTCCCTATCTCCTTGGGAGTTTCCTGGAAATCTTAGGCGGCTCCTATGGAGCCAGAAAAATAAATCTTAAATTACCTTGCTATAAACAGGAAGCTCCACAGGAGCTATTTATTCTGATTATTATATCAATATTCGATTTACCTTGTTTTGCTTTACGAGATCAACACGCTCTTTCGGAGCATCCTGTTTATAGAAAAATATTGATTCCAGCTACTTCCCTATCTCCTTGGGAGTTTCCTGGAAATCTTAGGCGGCTCCTATGGAGCCACAAGAATAAATCTTAAATTACCTTGCTATAAACAGGAAGCTCCACAGGAGCTATTTATTCTGATTATTATATCAATATTCGATTTACCTTATTTTGTTTTGCTCTACGAGATCAACACGCTCCTTCGGAGCATCCTGTTTATAGAAAAATATTAATTTCCAGCTACCTCCCTAACTCCTTAGGAGGTTTCCTGGAAATCTTAGGCGGCTCCTATGGAGCCAGAAAAATAAATCTTAAATTACCTTCCTATAAACAGGAAGCTCCACAGGAGCTATTTATTCTGATTATTATATCAATATTCGATTTACCTTATTTTGTTTTGCTCTACGAGATCAACGCGCTCCTTCGGAGCATCCTGTTTATAGAAAAATATTAATTTCCAGCTACTTCCCTAACTCCTTAGGAGTTTCCTGGAAATCTTAGGCGGCTCCTATGGAGCCAGAAAAATAAATCTTAAATTACCTTGCTATAAACAGGAAGCTCCACAGGAGCTATTTATTCTGATTATTATATCAATATTCGATTTACCTTATTTTGTTTTGCTCTACGAGATCAACACGCTCCTTCGGAGCATCCCGTTTATAGAAAAATATTAATTTCCAGATACTTCCCTAACTCCTTAGGAGTTTCCTGGAAATCTTAGACGGCTCCTATGGAGCCAGAAAAATAAATCTTAAATTACCTTGCTATAAACAGGAAGCTCCACAGGAGCTATTTATCTGAATATCATTTCAATATTTGATTTCATCTAATATCTTTTAAGTAAGCATGGCAAAAATTAAAAGAGATATTCCGGTCAAATTAACCGGCGAGCAAATCGTTAATAAGAAATTGAAGGAAATGAATGAATTGTTAAAAGATGTAGATCTTTCTAAATTACCAAAAAGACAAAATGCTAATCGGGAATGATATGGAAACTAAGAAAAGCGAGTCTGTAAAGAAACTTACCGGAGAACAAATTGTTCAAAAGAAACTGGACGAAGTCAATGCTGTTTTAAAAAAGATGGATTTATCCGGACTAATAAACAGACGCACTAAAAACAAAGTTTAGCTATGCAAAAATTTTTTTCTGGAAAATTATTTCTTCTTTCTATTTGCCTTATCATTATTTCGAATTGCTCGCAATCCCAAACTCCACCTTCGCAACCTCCACCGGCGAAATACGAGTTTGGATCGACACCAATCTGGCAGGATGAATTTAATTATTCAGGAAAACCAGATGTGAAAAAATGGAGTTATGATTTAGGCGGCGATGGATGGGGAAATCATGAATTGGAAAACTATACTGACAAATCAGAAAATGCCCGTGTTGAAAATGGCAATCTTATTATTGAGGCCAGAAAAGAAACATCAGGCAAACAGAATTACAGTTCAGCACGGTTGGTAACAAAAGGCAAAGGAGATTTTTTATATGGGAAATTTGAAATCCGTGCCAAACTTCCGCAAGGACGCGGAACCTGGCCTGCAATCTGGATGCTTTTTTCCCAACAAAATTATGGCAATAAAGGCTGGCCGGATAATGGCGAAATTGACATTATGGAACACGTCGGTTTTGACCAGAATCATATTCACGGAAACATACACACCAAAGCATTTAACCACGTTTTGAAAACGAATAAGGGCGGCGATACTTTACTTACGGACGCCTCAACCGCTTTTCATATCTACACGTGTGAATGGACTCCAACATACGTGTCAATCGGCATTGACGGAAAAGACTATTTCAGGTTTAATAAAGAATCAGGCTATACCTGGGAGCAATGGCCGTACGACAAACCTTTTCATTTAATTTTAAATATGGCTGTTGGCGGCGACTGGGGCGGACAGAAAGGTGTGGATGACAGCATTTTCCCTCAGAAAATGGAAGTTGATTATGTCCGTGTCTACCCGTTGGTTGAGAAAAAGTAATTTGAAATTCCGGCTCACGGAGCTAACTTGCACACATGGATCATTTCGTTGTTTCGGCCAGAAAGTATCGCCCGGTCACTTTCGACTCGGTAGTTGGCCAATCACATATCACGACTACGCTTAAAAATGCAATTCGTACCAATCACCTCGCACAGGCATTCTTGTTTTGCGGTCCGCGTGGTGTTGGCAAGACGACTTGTGCCCGTATTCTTGCCAAAACGATTAACTGTCAGAATCTTGGCGATGATGTGGAAGCATGCGGTGAATGTGAATCCTGTATCAGTTTTCAAAACAATGCATCTTTCAACATCCACGAACTGGATGCTGCTTCCAATAACTCTGTGGAAGATATCCGTAACCTGATCGATCAGGTTCGCTATCCGCCTCAGACGGGGAAATATAAAATCTACATCATTGATGAGGTTCACATGCTTTCGCAGGCTGCTTTTAATGCCTTTTTGAAAACATTGGAAGAACCGCCCGGATATGCCATTTTCATTTTGGCTACTACCGAAAAACATAAAATCCTGCCAACGATTTTATCCCGTTGCCAGATTTTTGATTTCAACCGTATCCAGCCAAAAGACATTGCATATCACCTCGCTGATATCGCAAAAAAAGAAGGCATTGTAACAGAAAAAGAAGCACTCGAACTGATCGGCCAGAAAGCGGATGGAGGTTTGCGTGATGCACTTTCGATGTTTGATTTGAATGTTACCTTTTCAACCGATAATCATTTGACTTATGCAGCCGTTTTAGAAAATCTGCACATTCTGGATTACGATTATTATTTCAAAATTACAGACGCTTTGACCGCTGCAAGTGTAGCACGTTCTCTGGTTTTGTTTGATGAAATATTAAGAAAAGGATTTGACGGACATTTGTTTATTGTCGGCTTGCTTGAACATTTCAGGAATCTTCTGGTCTGTAAAGATCCTGCAACGGTTTCTCTTTTACAGGTTTCAGAATCTGCCGAGCGAAAATATGTTGATCAGTCCAGAGATGCAGATATGAGCTTTTTGCTTTCTGCATTAAGTGTTGCCAGTCAGTGTGATATCAATTACAAAGCTGCTAAAAACCAGCGGTTACATGTGGAGCTTTGCCTGATGAAACTGGCTAATCTCCCCAATATACTTCAACTTCATTCTCTTGCTGCCGCTGATGAAGCGGCAAAAAAAAAAGTTGAGCCTCAACAATCTGTAAGTAATAACGAAGTAAAAGAACCAACGCCGGTTTATGAAAACCGGTCACAGGAGGTTTCGAACTCCAACAGCCATATCGCACCCAGCTTACAACAGCCAATAAGTCCGGCGACAGCAAGACCGTCGAAACTTAGAAGTACAACGCAGCTTACCCCGCAAGATCCAAGCTCTCAAAACGGAGCGGCTAAAGAAGTTACAGTTCCATCCAATGAAGTTTCGACCGCAACACCTCCAAAAGAACTTCTGGAACTGACGCTGGAAAATTTACAGCAGGTTTGGCATGAATTTGCAGAGAACAGAAGGAAAACAAAAGATTCAACAACGGAAGGAATTGCATTGAACAGAGCCGTTGAACTGGTCGATTTCACCATTCAGATTGCACTGGATAATGATCCGCAAATGGATGCCTTGCAGGGAATGCGCTATGACTTGCTTGGATATCTGAAAAGCAGATTTAATGCCCCGAGACTGGAAATAAATGCGCGGGTGGCGCCACATGAAGTAAATCGTTTGCCTTATACGCCAGCAGAAAAATTCAATTATATGGCGGAGAAAAATCCTTATTTGTTGCAGTTAAAACAAGCTTTGGGATTGGATGTAGATTTTTAAATTAACTTCCCGCTCTTTCCAGAAATAATTTGTGAAGTGCCAAAACCTGTGGAATCAAGGCAATATTCCCGCCATTATCAATTTTAAAGTCTGCAATTGCATCCCGTTCTTCGTCAGAAATTTGCCTTTCGATTATCGATCTGATTTCAGCTTCTGAACGGTTTTTATCACGGTTTCTGATTCTTGATAAACGTAATTCAACCGGCGCAGTTACTACAATCACAAAGTCCAGATTGTTATTATCGCCAGCCTTGTTCATAATCGCAGCTTCCTTGATCACGTAAGGAGAATCAGCGTTTTTTTCAAGCCAGGCATTAGTATCCTTCCCAACAGCAGGATGAATAATTCCACTAAGTTTTTTAAGTAGATCAGTATTTTTGAAAACCTGCGAAGAAACAAAGGGACGATTATATTCACCATCCAAAGTATAAGATTCCTCTCCAAGTAAATGAATTACAGCTTCGCGAATTTCAGGATCATGATTCGTAAGCCATTTAGCGCGGGTATCAGCATCATAGACAGGAATATCCAGACAAGCAAACAACCTGCAAACAATACTTTTGCCAGAACCAATGCCTCCTGTTACACCAATATTCACTTTTTTTAATGGTTAATGATTAACCCTTAACTATTAATCCTTATTAAGATTTCCTAAGATCTGCGCTACTTCAAAACTGACATAAACGTCGCGATGACTGACTTCTACCAGCGGAGAGGCTGCTAACGGGATTGGCAGACTTTCGTCGTAATTATTTTGAATTTTCTTGGTAGGGATTCCTAACCGGATGGTATCAGGATAAGTGCGGATCAGAGAGATGGGTCCGTCAACTGAAATCAGTGATGGCGATACATTGATAATACTCGAAATTACGTATCCCTCCCGCATATTGATTCCCGCGCTGTCAATCCGGATTGGAATGATCTTTCTGATTTTTCTTTCAAAACTTAATTCAAAAGTATCCGAAACCACGTAGTTAACTTTCACATCAGGAAACAGTTCCGTGATCTGGTCTGTCAGAGATGTGGAATTTATAAAACTTGCTTTGGTAGGATTCAAAACTTTGTAAACAACCGGTGCGGCGTTGAAATTCAGCCATGATTTTCTTAGCAAATTCCACCCGTCACCCGTCACATTTACTGAAATTCTTTTTGGTAAAGGTTGTAAAGGCACAAAAGCAGCAGCGTCATACTCAACAGTTAACGGATAGCTGAGCCTGATAGAATAATCCTCTTTGTTCAGCACATTCATCAACCAGAAAAACGTAGCCGCCAAAAGACAACCTAAAAAAGTTTTAATCTTATTCCGACCTGATGGAATGTTACTCACAGCTGCTAATTAAATAATTGTATATTCTTTTCAATATACAGTTAATATGTATTATACAAAAAAAGCGGTGTCAGGATTTGATGTAATCACCTCAATATAAAAATATAAAGGCCACCCCTGACACCACTCAAAATTATTATATCAAATAAATAACGTTCTTCCGTCAGATATTATTCTGCAACAGTACGGGCAATGGCCGATTTGTCAACAGTCAATTTCACGCCTTTATCCAGTTCAAGTGTTACCAAAGTTTCTTCAACATTGTAAACTCTTGCATGAATCCCACCGATTGTAACAACCTGATCACCTTTTTTAATTGCGCTCAAAAGTGTTTTAAGTTCTTTTTGCTTTTTTTGCTGAGGACGGATCATGAAGAAATAAAATACCCCTATAATACCAACCCACATAACCACCTGATAAATCATAGCTTGTGAGCCACCTGCTGCCTGTAATAAAATTGAAAGTGTCATTATTGTATTAGGGTTATTAAGATAGTTAAAACGAGATCATTTAAACTTTTTATTACCGGAAAATAGCTTCCGGTTTATTTTGCTGCTTCCGGTTTTGGCGCCGCATTAACAATTCCTCTTAAACGTAATTCTGAATAAGCCGGGTCTGTATTGGCATAAACAGTAACCGTTTTTACCTGCGGCCCGGATTTGCCTTTACTGTTAAAACGAACTTTGATACTCGAAGCAGCATTCGGGGCAATCGGATCACGCGGCCATTCTGGCGTTGTGCAGCCGCATGATGATGTAATGTTATTCAGGATCAGCGGATAAGGCCCGTCATTTTTAAAATGAAAAGTATGCTCTACCACTTCACCTTCCTGAATGGTCCCGAAATCAAAAGAGGAACTGTCAGTCAAAGTAAAAACGGGAAGTTTGATATCTCCCGTTTTTGAATCTTTTTTACTTTCAGCACCTGAACAATTTACAAGCATGATGGCAATTCCCGAAAGAATCACGAATGCAGCAAGTTTTTTCATAAGTTGAGTTTAAATCAGTTGGTCTGACTTTTTATTTGTGCCATCAGACGGTCTACATCTTCAAGCAGCTTTTCTGCCTTTTCACGTGCATCCGTCACAACACGCTCGCCTTCTGTTCTTGCGTAGCTGTCAGGCTGATTTTTTTTGTCAATTAAATCTTCGATCACATCCTGTAACTTTTCACGGTATTTGGACAACCTGTATGTAAGCTGGGTGCGAAGCACATTTCCTTTATCAGGAGCATAAAGAATCCCCAAAGCTGCTCCGGTTGCACATCCAGTCAAAAATGCAATTAAACTACGGCTCGATTTACTCATGGCTTTATAATTTTAGCGGTTACCCGCAACTGTTGATGATTAACTTTAAAAATCAATTAACCTAAAACTTCTATGCCTATTTATTATCTATCAATCCACGGCCACTTTTTCGGATAATACCCTGCGCTGCTAATTTAACAGAAAGTACATCAAGTACACCATTCACAAACTTACCACTTTTGGGTGTACTATACCTTTTTGCGATCTCAATAAATTCATTGATCGTCACTTTTACCGGAATTCCCGGAAAATGAATTAACTCAGCCAAAGCTGTTTTCAGGATAATCATATCCACCAGAGCAATACGATCCAGTTCCCAGTTTTTCAGTTGTTCGTCAAGATAAAGATCATACTGATCATTTTCTTCAATTACATATCTGTAAAGTTCCTCAACAAAGAAACGGTCCTCTTCCCAGTCTTTTGTCAAAGGAGCCAAGGTGAAAGTTTCTGCATTGTCGGCAGATTTCAATGTTTTGATTGCAAGGCCGCGGATCAGTTCGCTATGATCAGCCCAGTATAGATCTCGTTGTTCGAGATATTCAAGCGGAACTTCATGTTTCAAAATTACCTGACGCAATATATATTGTACCAGCAGCTGATCTTCTTCCGGCGTATGTTCAACTTTATTGCAATATTCCTCATAGGTCGCATCCTTTCGTAATGCCTCACGATACGTTTTGCGTATCATGTTCATGTCATTACTCCAGTTGATACCGTTTCTGATTATTTCTTCTTCAAGTGTTTTATCTTCCTGCAAAACCATAATGACACGGTTTGTATTCAGGCCGCCATTTTTTGAGAAAGGAGCTTCCGGATCATCATATTTCCGTTCACGATCCAGTTTTGCCTGATACGAAAGTTCAAGTAACATGGACAAAACGCGGATAAAATCAACGTAAATAGATTCCGTTTCATTGAGCACGCGACGAACCATTTTCTCTCCGTCCGTTCCCGTTTGTCTTTTATATGCCTGATACGCACTGCCGGCAACTTTTGCCACATCAGCCGAAACATCATCATTCGGTTTTAATTCTCCGCTTTTGATAAGTTCATCCAATGCCGCTCCTGCCAAATGTTTGTTGCTGGTAAGTTTTTGCTTGTCCTGAAATTCCATGGAATTTAAATCAGGCGCAAACGCTTCTTCAATCTGATCCAAAGCAAGTAAACGATTGGCATCAGCAGTTAATTTGCGTGCGTAAAGAGCTTGAACAGCTTTTGTTCGTAATAATCTTCTATTCAGCATAAGCCGGAATACTAATTGGGTAAAAGGTACAGTAAACCAAAGAACGGGTCTGCGTTTTCAGCAAGGTTTTTATTTTAACAATCCCCCGCGATAATATTTAAAATTGACCGCAAAATTAGACTATTTTGTTTAGAAATGGAAAAATCGAAGCGATGGTTTTACATTTGCAACGTTTTAAAACATTTGAATGTTGCTATTGAAGCATGCCTGAATCGGTTCAAAAATCTACTGTTTTGAAAAAACCGGGATTTATCAATTTAAGTATTTACCTCAATGCGGATAATCGTTTAAGTGTGAAATGGATAACTACCAAATAAATCACTGAAAATTAGCGCAAACACAAAATCAACTCTATTAACACGTGAAAGCACTTAAGTACCTCAATAAGTACTTCTTGAAATATAAATGGTATCTTATTTTAGGAACAATTTTTACCATTATTTCTAATCTTTTTGGAATTATTCCCGCACAGCTGGTGCGTTACGCGCTCGATCTGGTAAGCGAAACCCTGGATGTGTATTATTTGTTTGCGGGTTCCAAACTGCAAAGTGAAATGTACGACACCTTCGCTTTCACGATCTTACTATATGGCTTGCTGATTCTGGCTATGGCGCTTTTGAAAGGAATTTTCCTTTTTCTGGTTCGTCAGACCATTATCGTCATGTCGCGTCATATTGAATATGAATTGAAAAATGATGTATATAATCATTACCAAACCCTGCCGACCAGTTTTTTCAGAAGCCATAATACAGGTGATCTGATGGCTCGTATTTCGGAGGATGTGAGTAATGTCAGAATGTATGTTGGCCCGTCTTTAATGTATGGCCTCAACCTGATAGTACTTTTTGTCCTTGTGATTTCTTACATGCTGACCGTGAGCACCAAACTTACGGTTTACGTTTTGATACCGTTGCCGCTGCTTTCTATCAGTATTTATGTGGTGAACAATATTATGATGAAACGTTCACAGGAAATCCAGAAACAGCTTTCAGCACTTTCAACTTATGTGCAGGAAGCATTTTCGGGAATCCGGGTGATCAAATCTTTTGTTCAGGAAAAACATTCTTTTACCAATTTCCAGACTGAGGCGGAAGATTTTAAGAATAAATCGCTCGGTCTTGCAAAAGTGGATGCGATCTTCTACCCTATTATTGTGCTTCTTATCGGGATCAGTAATATCCTGATTATTTATGTCGGAGGAAAAGAAATCATGAATGGTAATCTGACCCCGGGAAATATCACGGAATTTATCCTTTACGTGAATATACTGACCTGGCCCGTTATGGCACTTGGCTGGACAACAAGCCAGATCCAGCGCGCTGCTTCTTCACAAACACGTATCAATGAGTTTTTGAACGAAAAAAATACCCTTGTTTCTGACAAGAATATCGAAAAAGAACTGGATGGAATTATAACTTTCAAAAATGTAGGATTTATCTATCCGGATTCTGGAATTCAGGCGATTGAAAACTTTGATCTGGAAATAAAACATGGTGAAAGCGTTGCAATTCTTGGTACAACAGGTTCAGGAAAAAGCACATTAGCACATTTATTATGCCGGCTTTATGATCCGACGGAAGGTGAAATCCTGATCGATAACATTCCATTGAAAGAGTATAATGTCCACGCATTCCGTCGCCAGCTTGGTTATGTTCCGCAGGATGTTTTTCTTTTTTCAGATTCTATTGAAAATAATGTGCGTTTTGGAACAAAAAATATGCCGCACGACCGCATTGAACAGGCTGTGAAAGATGCAGATCTATACCAGAACATTCTGAATTTTCCACAAGGATTTGATACGCGTTTGGGAGAAAGAGGAATTACATTATCTGGTGGACAAAAACAACGACTTTCCATTGCCCGCGCCATCGCACGCGATCCAAAAATATTGATTCTTGATGATTGTCTTTCCGCGGTTGATACCAATACTGAAAACATCATCCTGAATAACCTGAAACGAATTATGGATCAGCGCACTTCGGTGATTATTTCACACCGGGTTTCTTCCGCAAAGCTGGCTGATAAAATTGTAGTTCTTCACGAAGGCCGGATTGTTGAACAGGGAACACATACGGAACTTATGGCAAAAAACGGAGCTTACAAAGAATTGTACGAAAAGCAGTTGCTGGCAGAAGAAGTGTAATCCTCATTTACTAATATACTAAAAGTCACTATTCAGTGACTTTTTTTAGTTTATAACCGATTCATAAATCTCATTTACAGGAGTAAAATTACCGCTATTGCATTATTAAAATAATAAATTGAAACATTTCATATCTATAAATTATTTGCACTTTTTGATTGATTCTAAATTCGTAATACAAAAGTGCCTTTAACGCAAAGAATGATGTTTTAATATGGCTTTTTGAAAAAATTAAGTATTTTTATTTTGTATTTTACAAATACAACAATACATTTACAGTGTCGATAACCAAAAGACGAAAGCCAGTCAAGCCTCATATATCTTCCAGCCGCACCAGAAGAATATGAATTTTAAAAGTTTAGAGAATTAACCGACGACCCACCTGTGGACGTTTGATATAATGCTCTAATAAATACACAAACAATATCCTGTTGAATTTAGCATCATAGAAAGTCTGGCTTGCTATCAGACTCATCCCGTGAGTTGCTAGACTTTATTGATTCTTTTTTCGAATCCTAAACTATTTTTGAAAGAATGAGTTGAAGCTATGAACATTTCCTGAATCTATGCGTGCGGGCATAAATACTATTGTTTCATAGTAAGATTGTAAGCAGGGTTACAAACAGATTTTATTGGTAAAGCTCAATTATTTGAGCAAAAAACGGTCGTTACTGTATTTACGGCTACTGGAATTACTATGTTTTTATATTTCCGTCAGGGAAATCGTTGGCCAAATCACGGCTTAGTGTATTGTTTTTTATCAAGACCTACCATTTCACTAATTCATTAAATCATCATGACAAAATCATTACCATTTAGTGTCAGGTTTGTAATTCTCGTTGCCATTTGCTGTTTACTGACAAACATTTTATTCGCCCAGCAAAAAACCGTTTCAGGACGGGTTATTGCAACAGAAGATGGAGCAGGGCTTCCTGGTGTTAGTATTGTGGTAAAAGGTACCAACATCGGAGCAATAACGGGAGCTGACGGCACTTACAAACTCGCCGTACCAGGCGAAAAATCGATATTATCTTTTTCTTTTGTTGGTTTTGCAACACAGGAAAAAACGGTGGGATCATCGGGAACAATCGATGTATCTCTTGAAAGTGATACCAAACAATTTTCTGAACTGGTTGTAATCGGTTCGCGGAATTCATCCCGTACAAAACTGGATACACCCGCACCAGTGGATGTAATTTCAGTAGCGAAAATATCTCAAAACATGCCTCAGACGGAACTAGGACAGCTTTTGAAACAAGTTGCTCCGTCTTTTAACTCACTTAAAATACCAGGAGGCGACCTTGCCTCACACGTAGATGCCGTGCAGCTGCGTAACCAACCCCCTAACCAGACATTAGTTTTATTAAACGGAAAACGCCGTCATTCTTCTTCATTGCTTTTGGTAGCCAATAATTCCGGCCCGTCTACAACGGTTGATATGCGCACAATTCCTTTGGCAGCTGTTGAAAAAGTTGAAATTCTTCGTGACGGTGCAGCAGCGCAGTATGGTTCTGATGCCATCGCAGGAGTTGTGAATATGGAATTGAAAAAAAGCGTAGGTGTTTTTACAGGTATGTATAACACCGGTTTTTATGCAAATGCAGGTTTGGCTAAAAACAAGGATATAGACAAATTCGGTACCGACGGAAAATTGCAGCAATTCATGGGTAACTATGGTTTTGCGCTAGGCGATAAAGGTGGTTTTATCAACCTTACTTTTGAACTTAGTCAGCAGGGAAAATCAAGCCGTGTTCCCAAAGGCGGATATAGTGGAGCTGTTTTTGATGACAGTTATTTGAACAATACAAGAAAAGACGAATACGGACAAACGATCATCACAAATCCGGAACTGATCGCAAATCCGGATAATGCAGCTCTGAAAACCGATCAGGGATTACAGGATGCACGTGGATTGAAAAAGAAAGACTTTGAGATGATCACCGGTTTAAGTAAAGTTGAAAACGGTACCATTTTCATGAACATGGCCATTCCGTTGGGGCCAATGAAAGAAAATGAATTTTACGCTTTCGGTGGACTTAACTATCGTAATACTTTAAGTGGTTGTTATTACCGTTTTCCTCGTCAGCAGGATCGTTTCTTAAATGATCTTTATCCAAACGGATTTTTGCCTCAGCTGACTTCCAACATTTCTGACAGATCTTTAACCATGGGTGTTAAAGGTAAAGCAGGAATTTTTGATGTTGATTTCAGCAATTCCTTTGGAAACAGCAAGTTTGGTTTTGGTATGGTGAATACGATGAATGCATCTTACGGACCATCTACACCAACAACGATGCGTCTTGGAGACAACAATTTTATCCAGAATACCACCAACTTAGGGTTAACAAAATTGTTTGAAAACCCGGGAAACGGCGCACTAAAAAGTGTCAATGTGGCTTTCGGTGCTGAAATGCGTATTGAAAATTACCAGATCAAGGCAGGTCAGAAAGAATCGTATACCAAAGGTGATTACGGTACTTTCACAGCACCTTCTGACAATTACAACTATACAAAAAATGTTAACAAGGATGTAAAATCTGAACAAACGATCAAAACAATCAGTGGTGCAGATTCTACGGTTTATGTTGATCTGATCCTTCCATACAAAGGTGACAAAGTGGATATCAAAGGATATTCTCCAAACTGTCAGTGTTTCCGCGGATTTGCTCCGGAGCAGGAAACAAACGCTTTCCGTTCAGTAATGGCTGGTTATGTGGATGTTGAAGTAGATGTTACCAAACGTTTCATGATTGAAGGCGCCGCACGTTACGAACATTACAGCGATTTCGGTGGTGTGTTGACTGGCAAATTTGCAACACGTTATTCCATCATTCCTGATATGTTTGCCGTTCGCGGTTCTATCAGTACTGGTTTCCGTGCGCCAAGTCTTCAGGAATTGTATTATGCACAAACTTCAACTGGTTTCACTCCGGGTGGTGTTCCTTTTGATCAGGGATATTTTACAAACAATAGTACGGCTGCAAAAGCTTTGGGTATTCCAAAATTGAAACAGGAACGTTCTACAAACATCAGTTTCGGTCTTACTTCCCAGTTAATTACCGGACTTGAAGTAACTGCGGATGCGTATTATATCCACATCAAAGATAAGATCATTCAAACGGGTGGTTTCGGCGGAAGTGTGATTGGTGGAAATTTCAGTAACATTATTACTGCTGACGGTATCGCTCAGTTCTTTACAAATGCAGCAGATGTTGAAACAAAAGGTATTGACCTTGTAGCGAATTATCGTACGGTTGTAGGAAGAGGCGGCCAAATGACTTTCTCTCTTGCAGCCAACTGGAACACAGTTGCATTCACAAAAGTATATCCTGCTCCGCTTAATATTGGGGCAAACAATACTTTGCCAACAGATCCTACACTACGCGCTCAATATCTTTCTGATATCTACCTGAACCGTAGCTCCCGCGGAAGTTTCGAGAGAGGTAATCCACGTCAGAAATACATCGCTTCTATTGTTTACACAAAAGGACCTTTGTCTGCGATGATCCGCGGTGTTTATTATGGTGGTGTAAATTATTACAGCAACTATCATGAAACCGACGATATCACGTCTCCTTATGCAGATTATACTTTGGGAGCCCGTGCAACAATGGATTTGAGTGTCAGCTATCAGATCATTAAAGCACTTCGTGTGTCAATTGGCGGAGATAATGTGACAAACACATATCCAACAAAAACACGCGCTGATCTGACAGATTCTGGTCGTTTCGCTTACGACAATTATCAGATGGGATATCAGGGTGCATATTATTACGCACGTTTGAGCTTCCAGTTCTAAGACGTCTTTTTTTACAAAAATATTGGCCTGATCAGTGAGACATGATGTCGCTGATCAGGCCAATTTCTTTTAACCATATCAGGCTTTCAAAATCCAGCAATTAATAGCAAAACGCCAGTCTTTAAAATCAATTCCAGGCGCGATTACAGGTCTTACTTCATGCGGAGCAAAAGATGGAAAGGCCAGTAACGAATTATTATCAGGAGAAATATCAGTTGATTTTTCTTTTTCCTCTCCAATAGAAATCGTATGAATCCGCAGATTTCCTCCTTCAAACTTTCTGGGAAGGCTGTGCAAATAATAAACGGCACTGATCACCCTGGGTTTGTCTGTTTTCTTATGAACAGCAGTATCAATATGCGCCTTGAAAAGTGACCCGTCTGCATAACACACAAATTCCGTTTCAATTTCTCCTGCGTTAAATTTTGATATTTTCAATCCATCGATCAACGCAGGGATCCGCTTTCTGACACTTTCCTGGATAATCGTTTTATAAGGTTCAAAATCTTTTAAAGTCAATGAAATGCGCGAATCCAATATCTTTTTTACACCTCTGCTATAAATCACAGACTGCTTAAAATCCAGTTGCCTTTTTACAGCATAAGCCAATATCTCAGCATTTAATTCATCGCTAAAAAAGTTATGAATATGCATATAAGGAAACAATCTGGCCATTAATAATCTTGTATTTAATAATAACGTTGAGTAAATAAAGGCTTTTACCAACCCGCCGCCAGACAAAATTATCTGGCCAGCTTCCTCACTTCCTCTTTCAATTCCTTCATTTCCTGATGGATGTTCTGCAAACTGATGTTCGCAGCATTTGTTTCCATATCAAACGTCAGCTTACTGTTTACCAGCCATAGTTCCCTTACTTCGCTCCGGTCAACAGAAATCGGAGCATATTCAGGATTTAATGAAATCAGGCTCACAAATGTGCTTTTCTCACTTTTCTGAATTTTTTTCACAAGGATACTATCCGCCGTTACAATCACATACATTTTGTTATTTTTCACATCATCCCAGCCTTCCACTGCTTTTCCCACAATCCATTCATCGGATTGTAAAACCGGCATCATACTATCTCCATCCACCTGAAATCCACGAAAAGTGGCGTTTCGATATTCAGGAAGCGGAATACTGAAAGCCGGCAAACTTTCAAACCAGCGCGTATCTCCCAGATTCAATGGATATCCGGCAGCCGCTTTTGCGTTCACCATCACAATATTTTCTTCTCCCGTATTATCAACTGTCACAACTTTCGGATTCATGGCAGCGTCACCAATGCGCAGATATTTCTGTCCGCTCTCACCAAACAGCCAGAGCGGATTAATATTATGCTGTTTTAAAAGCTCTTTAACAACCTGTCCGGGTATGCGCGTCCTTCCCCGCTCAATGTCGGCCGTCGTCATACTGATACCCAGTTGCTCGGCAAATGCAGCCTGCGTCAGGTTCAGCTCTTCCCTTAATTGTTTGAAACGTTTACTTTCCTCTTCGATGGGCATATGTCTGGTAAACTTGTACTTAAATGAGTAATCATATCAAAGATACAATTTTTTGGAATAAATCCATTGCTATATCAGGAAATATTCCATAATTTTGGAAATATTCCATTGATAAGTAAAAATTCCAATTCACCATGGAGCGAACCATACTACATATGGACCTTGATACATTTTTTGTATCGGTTGAACGTAAGATTGATAGCCGGCTAGAAAACAAACCAATTCTCGTTGGAGGGACAGGTGACCGCGGCGTTGTGGCTGCGTGCAGCTATGAAACACGCCCATATGGGGTTCATTCAGGTATGTCGATGAAAATGGCGAAAAATCTCTGTCCTGAAGCGATTGTAATCCGGGGTGAAGGTGGTGTTTATTCAAAACATTCAAAAGAAGTTACCGAGATCATTCGTGAAGCCGTTCCGGTTTTTGAGAAAGCGAGTATTGATGAATTTTATGCCGATCTGTCAGGCATGGATAAGTTTTATGCATCATCCTATAAAATGGCGCACGAACTGCGAATGCGTATCAAAAAAGACGCAGGGCTGCCTATTTCTTTTGGACTGTCTTCTAATAAACTGGTTTCGAAAGTAGCCACAGGAACGGCAAAACCGGATAATGAAAGAAAGATTGAATTTGGAACTGAAAAGTCATTTCTCGCACCAATGCTCGTCAAAAAAATACCGATGGTTGGCGATAAAACCAATCAGATACTATATAATCTTGGCATAAAACATGTGAGAACAATCCAGGAAATGCCCGTTGAAATGATGAGTAAAGTACTGGGCAAAAATGGCGTTGTGCTTTGGAACCGCGCCAATGGAATAGACGATACGCCAATCACACCTTTTCACGAGCGAAAGTCAATTTCCAACGAACGGACTTTTGCGAGAGATACGGGCGATACAACCAAGATGCGGGAAATGATCAGGGCCATGGCTGAGAATCTTGCTTTTCAGCTCAGGAATGGCGAGAAGCTGACATCCTGTATTTCGGTCAAAATCCGGTATGCCGATTTTAATACTTTTTCCAAACAACTCAAAATCCCGTACACCTCAGCGGATCATTTGCTGATTCCACAAGTGGAGAAATTATTTGATCAGTTATATAACAGAAGAATGATGGTAAGACTTGTGGGTGTCACATTCAGCGATCTGGCCGGGGGAAATTATCAAATTAATTTGTTTGACGATTCCGAAGAAAAACTTAACCTCTATCAGGCAATGGATCTTTTACGAAACCGCTATGGGACAGACAAACGTGGAAATGCAATTGTAAGCTGGGGCACAACCATAGGAATCGCCAATATATCAAGTATGGGAAATCCGTTTAACGGGGAACCGCCTATTATTCCGGCGCATAGAAATGCTTAGAGATGGAAGGTATTATAAGTCAAACAATTTAATCAAACTGGCATTGATTTGTTTTAATTCTGACGTCTCCAAAACTCCGAATTTTCCAATAACTAATGTTTTGTCAATTGTGGTCAATTTACTTAATCGAATTAAAGAAGCTTTTTTAAGACCATTTAATATGGAAGGTTCGATCATAACATCATCTTTTTCCTGCCACTTGATTTGCGTAGTGATAAATGCTACTGTCACATCAAGATCAGTTGAAATCAAAATCAATGCCGGTCTAATTTTTACATCTTTCAAATTGGTAAAAGGAAAGGGAATCAAAACAATATCACCCTTCTTCATTTATAAACTTCTTTTAAATCTGCTATGGTGTAAATATCTTCCTCGTCATTTAAAAAATCAAATGATTTTGACTCACTAGCCATTTTTTGAATGCCTTCAACTAATATAGAGTCTTCAGATTTGCTTAGAAGAAATTCCGCAAAATCCGTTACCTCTTTTATTTTTTGATCCGAAAGCTTCGACAAATTATCTATTGCAACTTTTATTAACGCGTCACGTGACATAATAATCAGGGTCTAAATGAAGACGACTTCACTATTTCATTATTAATAAAAGTAAGTATAAAGTTTAATTTCCCAAAACCCATGTTACTCAATTGCCACTCCTATTTCAGCCTGCGTTATGGAATGATTCCGGAAAAGGATTTGCTGGAACTTTGCGTACAAAATAATTATAGTGCAATGGCACTGACGGACATAAACAATACGTCCGGCTGCCTGAATTTTGTACGCCTGGCAGAAAAATATGATATCAAACCCATTGTAGGTATTGATTTCAGAAACGGGATTGAGCAGCAATTTATTGGTCTGGCAAAAAATAACGCAGGTTTTCAGGAGCTGAATGAATATTTGTCAGGGCATTCACATCAAAAAATAGAATTTCCGGATCAGGCACCTGCGCTTGAAAACGCTGTTTTCATCTACCCTTTTGAGCAGTTATTAAAAACAAAAAAGGAAATATTCAGCCCAAACGAATACATCGGTATATCAATCAAGGACCTCAACCGCGTTCAGTTTTCTCCTTTGCGTAACCGGCTTGATAAATTTGTCATTTTACATCCTGTCAGTTTCCGGCATAAAAAGGATTTTAGCGCACACCGGCTTTTACGTTCAATTGATGAAAACACTTTACTAAGTAAAGTGTCCACTTTTGGTACAGCAGAAGAAACGGAACAAATGCTGCCTTCAAATGTCCTGAAATATCAATTTAAAAATTTCGACACCATCGTTTATAACACCGAAAAACTGATGGACGAATGTAGTATCCGTTTCACTTTTGGAGAAAACAGGGAACATCAGAATTTAAGAATATATACTAAAAGTGAAGCAGAAGATTACCAGCGTCTGCGTCAGAAAAGTTATGATGCGCTTGGATACCGGTATGGAAATAATATAACAGATCAGATTTTTGATCGCATATCAATGGAGCTGGAACTGATCCAGAAACAGAATTTCATTCCTTTCTTTTTGGTAAATCATGATATTGTAAGTTATGCACGACGGAAGAATTATTTCTACGTTGGCCGCGGCAGCGGTGCCAATAGTATTGTGGCTTATTTGCTGGGTATTACCAATGTAGACCCGATAGAACTTGATTTGTATTTTGAACGCTTCATCAACATACATAGAAAAAATCCTCCCGATTTTGACATAGATTTTTCGTGGAAAGACCGGGAGGATATTACTGATTATATCTTCAAAAAATTTGGAACAAAAGGCCAGGCGGCACTTTTGGGCACTTACAGTACTTTTCAGCATAGTGCGGCCGTCAGGGAGCTGGGGAAAGTTTTTGGTTTGCCGACCTATGAAATTGATTTGCTCAGTGATGGGAAGTATGATCCAAAAAAACTGGATCAGCTTTCCGGATTGGTCATTAAATATGCACAATATTTTCAGGAAAATAACCAGCCAAATCACCTGAGCATTCACGCCGGTGGTATACTTATTTCAGAGCGTCCGATTCATTATTTCTCAGCGACTGATCTGCCGCCAAAAGGTTTCCCGACCACGCAGTTTGACATGGTGATTGCAGAAGATGTGGGTTTGAACAAATATGATATTCTCAGTCAGCGCGGACTGGCAAAAATCAAAGAAACGCTGGAAATTATTAAATATAACCGTCCCGATGCGCCTGAGATAGATATCGATGATGTGAAGAAATTCAAGCTCGATCCGAAAATCAATAACCTGATCAAAGAGGCGCAGTGTATTGGCTGTTTTTATGTGGAATCGCCGGCGATGCGCATGCTTTTAAAAAAGCTTCAGGTTGATAACTACCTCGGTCTGGTGGCGGCGAGCTCTATTATCCGTCCGGGTGTTGCCAAAAGCGGGATGATGCGGGAATATATTTTGCGGCATCAGGATAATTCCAGAACCAAAGATGCACATCCGGTTTTGCTGGATCTTATGCCGGAAACATACGGTATTATGGTTTATCAGGAAGATGTGATCAAGGTTGCCCATTATTTTGCAGGTCTGACACTGGGAGAAGCAGACGTGATCCGGCGTGGAATGAGTGGAAAATTTCGCGGACGTGATGAATTTGAATTTGTAAAAGCAAAATTTTTCAAAAATTGTAAAGAAAAAAAGTATGACCCGATAGTCACCGAGCAGATATGGGCGCAGATTGCCAGTTTTGCCGGTTATGCTTTTGCCAAAGGCCATTCTGCGTCTTATGCGGTGGAAAGTTACCAGACACTTTTCCTGAAAGCCTATTATCCACTGGAATTTATGGTGGCGGTTTTAAATAATGGCGGCGGCTTTTATGCACCGGAATTATACGTACATGAAGCCAGAATGATGGGTGGGAATGTGCTGGCACCTTGTGTCAATCATAGCCATGCACAAGCTGTGATTGAAGGAACTGACATTTATCTGGGGATGTCCGCTTTAAATGAAATTGAAGAAAAGACCATTATCAAAATTCTGGAGGCCCGGGAGGCAGAAGGAGATTTTACATCTCTTAATAATTTTCTGGACCGTGTGTCTATTTCCATTGAACAGATCACAATCCTGATTCGTATCAATGCTTTTCGTTTTACTAAAATTGATAAAAAAACATTGCTGTGGAAAGCACATTTCAGACTAAATAAAGCACCTCAGAAAGTCCCGCAAAAGCAATTATTCCAGGTAGAAGTTAAAGATTTTGAATTGCCAAAATTTGAAACTTCCCGAACCGACGAAGCCTATGACCAGATCGAACTACTGGGATTTCCGCTTTGCAATCCTTTTGAACTCGTTAAAACGCCAATGTCAAAAAGCGTGATGTCAAAAGATCTGCATCAATATATCAATCAGGATATTGTTCAATACGGATATCTGGTGGCCGTTAAAAACACGAGAACATCAAAAGGGGAAAGAATGCAATTTGGAACATTTCTGGATCAGGAAGGACAGTTTATCGATACCGTACATTTCCCTCAGGTAGCCGCAAAGTACAATTTCTCAACCAAAGGAGTTTACAAGATTTACGGAAAAGTAATTGATGAGTTTGGATTTTTAAGTATAGAGGTCACTGAAATTGTACGGATGGATTTAGCTTTGAGGTGATGGGGAATTTCGTAACTTCAAAATTAATATCACTTCTCTTGTGACATTTTCCTTGCAATTCATACTAATGTTTTAAAACAAGTATCAGCAATGGATTCGACAAATAAATCTTGCTTCGTACAGGTCATCCAGGAAAATCAGGGAATTATCAATAGTATCTCCCGCATTTATTATACGGATGATGAGGACATAAAAGATGCGAGACAAGACATTATTTTACAGCTCTGGAAATCTCTGCCAACATTCCGGAATGACTCTAAAATCAGTACCTGGATTTACAGAGTGGCACTCAATACAATGCTGGCAAAAGCTAAAAAAGATCATAAAAATTCATCCCAGGAATTATTATCGGAGTCGCATTTTAATAGTCCTGATAATAAGTTCGATACAAATGACGATATCCAGCAACTGCTATTTCTTGTCAACCAACTTGAAGCAACTGATAAAGCCATCATGATTCTACATTTTGAAGGATACAGTAACAAAGAAATTGCGGAAACATTAAAACTGACAGCCACGAATATCAGTACAAGAATGAACCGCATTAAAATTAAACTCAAAGAAGCATTTAATACCATCTTAAATGAACTCAGATAATTACAAATCGTCCTGGAAAGCCTTTCAAAAATTGAATAGTTCCATTGAAATCAATGATAAAGAAATATTGGATATCATTGAAAATGCGAATAATCCGTCATTTTATTTCTCAACAGAACGTCTGCTCAAAAATGCTGCTGTATTCTCGTTTCTGATTCTGTTTTGTCAAAATTGTTATGTTTAAATGCTTACTGCAACTATCACTTACATAATTTGGAACGTACGGTCCAATGTATTTCCAGGACTTGAAATCCCAAAATGGTACGGCCTATGCTGGGCACTGGGAATATTTTTAGGGTATCAGGTTATGCTTTATATCTACAAAAAGGAAGAAAAACCAGTCGAACAACTTGATATTCTGGCGACGTATGTAATTATTGGTACGTTACTCGGTGCCCGTTTGGGCCACATTCTTTTTTACGATCCAATCTATTACTGGCATCATCCCATCGAAATATTACCTATCCGGCTTTCTCCACATTTTGAATTTACCGGATTGTCAGGACTTGCGAGCCATGGAGGAGGCATAGGAATTTTTCTTTCCGTATATCTTTTTTGCAGAAAATATAAAGAAAACTATTTATGGATACTGGACAGAATGACGATTATCGTTGCATTGGTCGGCGTTTTCGTAAGATTTGGCAACCTGATGAATTCGGAAATGATTGGAATTCCTACTAAAATGCCATGGGGATTCATTTTTACAACTATTGATGCCATACCAAGACATCCGGCACAACTGTATGAATCTGTTTTCTGTCTATTCCTTTTTGTAATTATGTTTACAATCTGGAAATTAAAAGTCACCAAGATTCACAATGGGTTTCTATTGGGTATTTTTCTCATACTACTTTTCACTTTCAGATTTATCGACGAATACTTCAAAATCGACCAGGAACCCTTTGAAAGTGAATTAATTATCAACATGGGACAAATTTTAAGTATACCATTTATTTTGATCGGTATGGTATTAATTAATTTAGATTATTCTGTAAATAATATCTCCAAAATTGATAAAATCTAAATATTACTTCCGGTTTGCATTTACCATTTATCCTTAGACTAATTCTTTCTTCACTCACAATTTTCCTCAACAGAATCATATTTCATACCTTGGCACGTTAAAACAGCAAAATCATCATTATCTGTTTGTAATCGTTCATAAAGGTTTTAATGAAAAAAATAATTCTTTTTACAGCACTAGTTAGCTGCATGCTCACTGCATGCAATAAAGAATCCGGATCTATTTCCGGAAGTTGGGTCAGATCCATGGATGAGCAACCTCAACATAAGCAAGGTTTCACATTGAAAGATGAAGGAAATGCCGCTTCAATTAATCTCAATGACAAGCTTTATCATAAATGGGAAAAATTTGGTGACCTGCTGATTCTTCGTGGCACCAAAAATTCAGAAGCAAAAGAAGAATTTTCAGATACTTTAAAAATCGTTTCTGTCAGTGATAGTATCCTCGTTCTGAAAAAGACAGACGGCAACGAGATCACTTATACTAAAACCAATGTTCCCGGCAAACTCGTCAGGGCTTTTGAAACTTTTGACTGTTACACTTTTTCTGCAAAAAAGGATACTGCAATACTCCATATCAATGTGGTAGAAAATATGGTGTCAGGAAATCTGGAATACCGTTTCTTTGAAAAAGACCGCAATAACGGAACAATCAAAGGCAAAATGTTTGGTGATACGCTTATTGCGGATTACACATTTTTATCCGAAGGCTCAACCTCGGCGAGGGAAGTTGTGATGATCAAAAAAGACAATAATTTCATAGAGGGTTTTGGTGATGTTCAGGAGCTTGATAATAAGGTGAGTTTTATAAACAGAGCGAAACTTAGTTTCAAAAATGGCCTCACTTTCAAAAAAAGTAATTGCCCTTAACTAAAATAAATTTCACCCTTCTCCCCTAACCTTTAATGATTAAATCCGCTGAAAATCCGGTTACAGCAAAACGTATATCCTTTCCAAAGCCTTATGATCACTCTTTTGGACTAGCCGCATTATTAACCTCCATTCTTGTTGTTTTATCGACACTTACAAGACTTGCCCTTCTGGTCAAATCTGCCTCTGCGGTTGACTTTACATTTATAAATATCCCCGGCATTTTCGGTATCGGGTTGTTTTATGATCTGGTCAATGCCCTGTATTTTATATTACCGTTTATGATTTATATCTGGCTGATGTCAGATAAAGCTTTTAAGAAAAACTGGCAGCGAAATTTGCTGTATGGCATTTTCTCATTTTTCATTTTCGGACTTTTATTTAATACAGTTTCTGAATGGTTTTTTTGGGACGAATTCAACGCACGTTTTAATTTCATAGCGGTTGATTATCTGGTTTATACCAATGAAGTAATCGGTAACATCCGTCAGTCATATCCGGTAGAACTGATCATAATTTTTCTCGTTGCGTTAACTGCGGGATTTGTATATTTTTTAGCCCCGATGATCAGAAAAGCAGCTGATCATGCGCTTCCCTTTAAAACAAGATCCGTCTGGATGCTGGTCTATTTATTTTTCCTGGCAGCGTCATTTTTCCTGATTACTAATAAAACCAGACAGTTTTCCGAAAACACCTATGTCAACGAACTTGCAGGAAACGGGCTTTATGAGCTTTTTGCTGCTTACAGAAATAACGAGCTGGATTATGCCCAGTTTTATCACAAAATTCCTGATGAAGAAGCATTCAAAATAATCCGTGAAAAAATTAAAACTCCAGAGAGCCATTTTGTGGATAACAATCCATTTAGTATTGAAAGAAAAATCATCAATCCGGGCGCAGAAAAAAAGATGAATGTTGTGCTGATCAGCGTTGAAAGTCTAAGCGCAGATTTTTTAGGAGCTTTTGGCAATACACAAAAAATTACTCCAAATCTGGATTCCCTTGCGGCTCATAGCTTACTATTTACGCATTTATATGCAACCGGAACAAGAACAGTCCGCGGGCTTGAAGCACTTTCTGTTGGCACGCCACCAACACCGGGACAATCCATAGTAAGACGACCCAAAAACGAAGGGCTTTTTTCAATGGGCCGGGTTTTTAAAGAGAAAGGTTACGAAAGCAAATTCATTTACGGCGGATATGGCTATTTTGACAACATGGGTTATTTCTTTAAAAACAACGATTACGAGGTTGTTGACAGAAAGAAGATTGCTAAAAAAGATATTGCCTACGAGAATATCTGGGGCGTCGCTGATGAGAATCTGTTTACTTTGGCAACCCGTGAAATTGAAAAAACAATTAAAAACGGAAAGCCGGTTTTTGCGCATATCATGACCACATCCAACCATAGACCTTTTACCTATCCGGATGGGCGGATTGACATTCCCTCACATACCAGCAGAGAAGGTGCAGTCAAATACACGGATTATGCGATAGGAAAATTCATCAAAGAAGCAAAAACAAAACCCTGGTTCAAGAATACGCTTTTTGTTATCGTAGCAGATCATTGTGCTTCAAGTGCCGGAAAAACCGATCTGCCGGTCAACAAATACCTGATTCCGCTTTTGATCTATTCGCCAGGAAATATTCAGCCTGCAAAAATGGAACGGTTGATGAGCCAGATCGATCTTGGGCCGACGATCCTTGGTTTGCTCAACTTTTCTTACACCAGTAAATTCTTCGGGTACGATATTTTCAAACTGGAAGAAGGCCGCGAAAGGGCATTTATCAGTACTTACCAAAGTTTAGGTTATGTCAGAAAAGATACATTGGTTATCCTAAAACCGCAGCGTATAGTGGAATCTTTTGTTCCTGATTTTAAAGATGGGACAGCAAAAGAAACGCAGGAAAATAAATCATTGACCAAAGAAGCCATAACATGGTATCAAACGGCCAGTTATCAGTTTAAAAATAAGCTGCTGAAGTAAACTTAATTTATAAAGTTATGATCAACCCAAAATACGGCGCTTCTATTTTATCCTGGATCCCGCCAGTCTGGACTCCGGAAGCCGGACTTTACGCCATAAAAAAAACAGCAGAAACTGGATTTGATCTACTGGAAATACTCCTCCCGGTTTCCATGGACTTTGATGCCGAAACTGTCAGAAAGCAATTAAAAGCACACAACATCGGAGCTGTTTGCGGTCTGAACCTGCCAAAAAATTGCCACATACCTTTCCACCCGTTAGAAGCAACAACACTGATTAAAGCAGCGCTGGATAAGGCCGCAATTCTTGAAGTTGACTATCTGGGCGGGGTTTTGCATTCAGGAATCGGGGTTTTTACCGGACTTCCACGAACGAAGGAAGAGGAAGTTATTATTTGTCAGGTCTGGAGCGAGGTGGCAGCTTATGCAAAAAATCTTGGAATCAGAATCGGAATCGAGCCAATCAACAGGTATGAAAGTTATATCTGCACGGCGGCTGGTGAAACCATGACGATGATCAATAAAGTCAACGCTACTAATCTGGGTTTGCACCTGGATACATTTCACATGAATATTGAAGAAAGTAATTTCCGCGATCCGGTTCTGGCCGGAGGTTCAAAATTATATCATGTGCATATGACAGACAGCGACCGTGGCATGCTAGGTGAAGGAAATGTGCATTGGGACGAATTATTTAAAGGTTTATCGGAAATTGATTATAGCGGAGCCCTGGTTCTGGAAAATTTCTCATCCGAAATTAGAGAACTGGTTGGCCCGACATCCTTATGGCGTCCTTCAAAATACAATGCCGAAGATCTGGCAAAAGGCAGCCTGGCCTTCATGAAAAAAATGGTTGAAAAATATCAATAAATTCTATCTGCCACAGGTAAATCCTACACAATATCTGTGGCAGATATTTGCATTTTCAATTAAAAACAATTCTCCTTTTATAAGTCATTATGACTAATACGATTAAAATATTTTAATACACTCTCTTTGCAATCGTACTGATTAACGATATATTTCGTTTTCATACATTTTATCAACCTAATATCAGTAAAATGAAAAAATCCCTCTTGGTATTATGCGTTTGGGGCATATCCGCGGCGTTAATTCCAACTTTTGCACAAGATCTACGCACACAAAAAATCCCGCTGGACCCGACCGTCAAAACCGGGAAATTAAAAAACGGGATTACCTATTATATTAAAAAAAATGCTGAGCCGAAAAACCGGGCTGAACTTCGATTAATCGTAAAAGCAGGGTCAGTTTTAGAAACGGATGCCCAACAGGGACTTGCCCATTTCATGGAGCACATGAACTTCAACGGGACTACAAATTTCCCAAAAAATGAGCTTGTCAATTTTCTTCAAAAAACCGGTGTACGTTTTGGTGCTGACCTGAATGCGTATACAGGTTTTGATGAAACTGTATACATGCTTCCAATTCCGACGGATTCAACAGGTTTACTGGAAAAAGGTTTGCAGGTACTGGATGACTGGGCGCATGGAGCATTACTTGATCCTGCCGAAATTGAAAAAGAACGAGGTGTTGTTTTGGAAGAATCGCGTATGGGCCGCGGAGCACAGCAGCGTATGAGGGATAAATATTTAAAAATGATCCTGAATAATTCGCGATATGCAGAACGTTTACCAATAGGAAAGGACAGCATTCTTAAAACTTTCAAACCTGAAAGTATAAAAGCATTTTACAAAGACTGGTATCGTCCGGATCTGATGGCTGTTGTGGCTGTCGGCGATTTTGATGTAGCCAAAGTGGAAGCGATCATTGCTCAAAAGTTTGGTAAAATCCCCGTCGTAACAAAACCAAAAATGCGGACAGAATATACCATTCCGCTAAATGGAGGTACGGATGTCGCGATCGTTACGGATTCAGAATATCCCCAAAACGTAATACAGCTGATTTATAAACAGCCAAGTACCAAGGAGAAATCGATGTTTGATGTTCGGAATAACATTGCACAGGGATTGTATAATGCCATGATGGGCCAGCGTATGCAGGAACTTACACAAAAGGCGAATCCTCCGTTCCTGTATGGTGCAAGCAGTTACAGTGATTTCCTCGGTAATCTTGATTCATATACTTCAATTGCGCTTGCCAAAGATCCGTCCTCTGTCGAAACTGCCTTGACTGCTTTGCTGGAAGAAAATGCACGCGTTCAGAAATTTGGTTTCACTGCGCCTGAGCTTGAAAGGGCGAAGAAAGATTTCATGAATCAGATGGAGCAGTCTTTGAAGGAAAAAGATAAAACTAAATCGGCAAATTATGTACAGGAATATCTGGACAATTTCTTACACCAGAAGCCTTACATGGGTATAGAAGATTATTATACTTTTCTTCAAAAAAACATTGGCGGTATAAAACTTGAAGAAGTTAACGCACTGGCTAAGAAATACATTACAGATAAAAACAGAGCTGTGGTGATCATGGGCCCGGAAAAAGGAAAAGATGCGCTGCCGACCGAAGCGAAAATCAGGACTATGCTGACGCAAACAAACACTGATTTGAAAGCATATGTTGACGACGTACTGGATTCACCACTTCTTAAAACAGAACCGAAACCAGGCAAAGTGACCAGTGAAAAAACAGATGAAAAACTGGGGATAACGGAACTTGTTTTGTCAAACGGCGTAAAAGTCCTTTTAAAACCTACTGATTTTAAAAATGACGAAATCCTGATTCAGGCTACCGGGAAAGGCGGATACTCATTGTTTCCGGGAGAGAGAGAAACGGGTATCATGACGAGTTATATGCTTCAGTCGGGTGGTGTCGGGCCGTATAACCAAACCCAGTTGCAAAAGTTTCTTGCCGGAAAAACGGTTGGTGTTGAGCCATATCTGAACGAATTAAAGGAAGGTGTAGAGGGCAGTACCAACCCGAAAGATCTGGAAACTACGCTGCAATTGATCTACACCTATTTCACCGAACCTCGCAAGGATGCAGAAGTTGTAGGTGGGATGCTTGCTAACCAGAAATCTTATCTGGAAAATATGCGCAAAACTTTGACCCCGGATAAAGTTTATTCTGATACGCTGAATGCAGTTTTAACGAGCAACAATCCCGACCGCCGTCCACTGACACCGGAAAGTATTGACAAAGTAAGTCTGGATCGTGGTATTGAAATTTATAAAAACCGGTTTGCCGACGCTTCTGACTTTGTTTTCACATTTGTCGGTGCATTTAAAGTAGATGCCATAAAGCCGTTGCTTGAAAAGTACATCGGTGGTTTACCGTCAACAGATCGCGATGATACTTACAAACATCCAAATATCTTCCCACCAAAAGGGCGTATTGAAAAAACAGTATATAAAGGTCTGGAACCAAAAAGCCGCGTTACAATTGTTAGCAGCGGTGAATATGACTACAAACCTGAAAACAATATTCAGATTGAAGCATTACAGGAAGTACTTCAAATTAAGCTGATCGAAGCACTTCGCGAGGAAGAAAGCGGTGTTTATGGAGTGCGTGTTTCCGAGGATGTCGACAAACTCCCTACCGGACATTATCGTTTCAATATCGGTTTCGGCTGTGCTCCTGAAAATGTAGATAAACTGGTAAGCCGTACATTGGCTGAGATGAAAAAGATCAAAGAAAACGGTGCTGATCCAAAAGATATCGAAAAATTTGTCGCTGAAACTAAGCGCAAGACAGAAGTTGCATTGAAAACAAATGGCTTCTGGATTAACTATATTGATGAAAATACTTTCCTTGGAGATGATTTGAATGAAGTTCTTGAAGAAGATAAATTGTTAAAATCAATCACTGTGGCGAGTACTAAAGCAGCAGCGAATCAATATTTCTCGGATGATAATTTTATCAAAGTTGTGTTGATGCCTGAGAAGAAATAAAAAATGCTGCGGGCTAAAGCCCGGATATATCTAGTGGTATTCCTGACCCTAGGCTGAAGCCTTGGGTTAATTTTTGTCTCACTGGATATTCATTCCTCGACAATACTAACCCAAGGTGCTGTGTTAAAAGTCAAGTAAAAGATTAAATATTTTTATAAATTACGCTTTCAGAAGCAGGAATTTATTCCATGCACGTTAGGCAGGGCAATTTAATATTGTC
>NZ_JAJTSZ010000014.1 GCF_021440195.1 Dyadobacter sp. CY356 | reverse complement strand
CTCATGGTCTTAGAATAAGTTTGCCTTTTCTCGTCCTATACTGGCTTATCACCTTTCTGGTGAATCCTTAGGTGCTGTTGTGACTCTTAGCATTGGGTGGTGGGGAATACCTTGGGTGCTACATATCTGCTGGATTGTTTAGGCTTCAATCTCCTCTCACCACTCAATACCAAGTTCTGAACTTAATCTTTATTAACCATGATTTTCTAAGACAAACATACGAGGTTTCAACCTTAGGTCTTGAAATATGCCAGGACTTTCCGGCTTTAGCCAAAGCAAAATTCACCTTCATAAACCAAATAAATACATCGAGAAATATAGTAAGAAACGGGTAAACAGACACTTTTGTAACCAAATAACTGTGTCTGATCCTTTTTTATGAAATCAAGATTATTCTATTGCTTTTTCCTCACTTTCTTCAATCATTTTGTTACAGCACAAAATACTGCTTTCACCTGGTGGAATCCTGCAGACAATTCTTTTCCCGTTTTGGAAGGACAAGCATGGCCTGACGAAGTTAAAAACAAATACGACCGTTTACCCTCCCGTGCGGAAAAAAACGTTCGTGAGCAGGTATGGAATCTATCGACTCAGGCTGCTGGTCTGATGATCCGTTTTCGGGCGAATTCAGGTGAAATAAAAGTCAGATATATTGTTGGCGGGAAACAGGCCCTGCCGCATATGCCGGCAACCGGAGTGAGTGGGGTAGATTTATATGCGATTTCAAATGATGGCGACTGGCGTTGGTGTGCAGGAAAATATGCTTTCGGAGATACGATAACGTACAATTTTAAAAATATTGAGCCGGTAGATCCAACCCACAAATTAGGTCGGGAATACCGTCTTTTTTTACCACTTTACAACAATGTGAAATGGCTTGAAGTGGGAGTGCCGGAAGGGACACGCTTCGAGCCTTTGTCTTTAAGGCCAGACAAACCCATTGTAGTTTATGGAACGTCTATCGCACAAGGAGCTTGTGCATCACGTCCGGGCATGGCCTGGACCGCAATTCTTGGACGCAAACTTGATGATCCGTTGGTAAATCTTGGCTTTTCAGGAAATGGACGAATGGAAAAAGAATTGGTTGATCTGGTTTCTGAAATTGATGCGAAAATTTATATCCTGGACTGTCTTCCAAATCTTGTGGCGAGTGTAAATGTCCCCGTGGAAGAGATTAAGAAAAGATATTTGGACGGTATTCGAACATTAAGGGCTAAACATCCTGAAACTCCAATAGTAATAGCTGAACACGATGGTTATACTGATGAAGAGATCAATGCCGTCAGCCGGAAAAGTTATCAGGATGTCAATGTGATTATAAAAGAAGTATTTGCACAGTTGAAATCAGAGGGTATAACAAGTGTTTTTTTAATTCCAAAGGAAGATTTTCATCAGGATATTGAAACCATGGTGGATGGCACGCACCCAACGGATCTGGGAATGATGCGTTATGCTGAGGCTTATGAAAAGCAAATCAGGGAGATTTTGCATGAGCAGAAAGGAACAGTAGCCACAACTATTCCCTGTACACAAATGCGAGAGCTTGCCAATTATGACTGGGAAAAAAGGCATTTTGATATTCTGAAAGCAAATAAATCTGATCAGCCAAAAGTTGTTGTGATCGGAAATTCTATAACCCATTTCTGGGGTGGGCTGCCAAAAGGGCCTCGCTCAACAGGAGCGGATTCCTGGGATAAAACTTTTGGAGTAAATGCAAGGAATATGGGTTATGGCTGGGATCGGATTGAGAATGTGCTGTGGCGCATATACCACGGAGAACTGGATGGCTTTAAAGCGCAGCAAATTTTCGTAAATATCGGCACCAATAATCTTCAAATGAATTCTGATGAAGAAATCCTGGCTGGCTGGCAAATGTTGATTGATGCAATGAAATATCATCAGCCTGAGGCAAATATTTCCATGGCCGGCATTTATCCAAGAAGACAGCAGGAAGATCGTGTAGCCAAACTGAACAGTAAGTTGAAGGAACTTACAAAATCAGCCAATGTAAATTATGTAGATCCTGGTTTGGTATTGGCAGGTAAGGATGGGAAAATTGACGAATCGCTTTTCTCAGACGGGCTTCATCCAAATGCGAAAGGATATTCAATTTTAGGAAAAGCCTATGAACCATTTATTAGAAAATGATTCATCTGGCCATCTAAATAATAACGCCTATTCCAAAAAGAATAACAAAAAGCAATGTTGAAAGCGCCATTTGTTTAAGGTACGGATCAAGCTCACTTGCCTTTTTCAATCTGGAAATAGCAAGTCCGTTTTTGATAAAAAGTGGAAAGCTAAGAAGGAAAATAAGGCTGGTATAACTTGAAAAGTGCTGAACGGTGTAAACCAGCACACACAGCATTCCCACACTCAAAATTGCCCAATGGTAAATAATTGCTTTTTCGCGTCCCAGACGGACAGGAATTGAGTTTTTGCCGGTAGCTCGGTCCGACTCAATATCTCTGATATTGTTGATATTAAGCACGCCAACTGCAAAAAGTCCGCAGCTAGTTGCCGGTAATAATAAGTCCCAGTTCCAGACAAGCGTATGCAGATAACTGCTTCCTAAAACACCCACCCATCCGAAGAAAATTAAAACGGATAAATCACCAAGTCCTACATAACCATACGGGCGTTTTCCTGCTGTGTATGTGATTGCAGCGATGATACACGCAATTCCAATGCCGAGAAAAACCCAGAAAGTATTCGCAGGTGCATCTCTCAGCGCAATAAATAAAAGAGAAATGCCGGAAATTAATGACAGTACAGAAAATAGAATGATAGCTTTCAACATTGTAGATGCCGGAATGCTGCCTGAATGAACCGCTCTTATCGGCCCTTCACGAAGTTCGGTATCTTTTCCATTAACCGCATCGCCATAATCGTTGGCAAAGTTGGAGAGTATTTGTAGAAGTGTGGTTGTAAGCACACTTAGAAAAGCAACGGGCCAGCTAAAATGACCCGTCGATGCTGCTAAAAAACAGCCCATTAATATACATGATAGCGCCAATGGCAATGTACGGGGCCGGGCTGCTTCGATCCAAAACTTCATTTTACTATAATCTTAAAATCAAGCCCGGGCTTTTTGTTCAGCCCAGGCAATTATTTTCTCTGCGTCTTTTAGGCCGGCAGTAGATACTTCGGAACTTAAATTTCCGTCATAGCTCATTGCCAAATGTAAAGTGTCATAAGCGGCAAGAAATGCAGAAAGGATCTTTTTATCCAGTCTGGCAAGTTCTTCCTTATACCATTCTACACTTTTGCGGCCTTTCTTTTTATCACCTAAAATAGCATCCAATGCTACAAGTACACCGGAATAAGCTGTGTGACCAGCCATTTTTACATATTTCCGATCCTGATAATACCCGTTTTCTTTCCGGGCTTTTTCACTCAGGATGTCTTTTGCATTTTCGATGTGCCTTTTTGCTTCAAGTATTTCTTTCATGTAAGTGTGTGTTTAATCTGAAGCTGGAATTAAATGCCAACAGCAGTCAAAAACTCAGCATCAGTCGGCAATATTTTAGATGCGAAAAAGTTGGTCAGTTCTCCTTTTTCGTTAATCACATATTTACAGAAATTCCATGTTGGAACTTTGTCATTCCATCCATTTAATTCTTTTGTACTTAGCCATTTGTAAATAGGAGCCTGATCCGGGCCAAGAACTGAAACTTTTTCAAACATAGGGAAAGAAACACCATATGTTTTTGAGCAGAAAGTAGCGATTTCTTCACTTGTACCCGGTTCCTGACCACCAAAGTTATTGGCCGGAAATCCTAATACAACCACTTTGTCACCATGTTCTTTGTTGAATTTTTCCCAGTCAGCATACTGTTTTGTGTATCCGCATTTTGAAGCAACATTCAGTATAACTACTTTTTTTCCTTTGTATTTGCTCAAATCAACCGTTTTGTCACCTACAAGGGATTTCACTTTGAAGTCGTACAAAGTTTGTTTTGCAACCATTGCTTCTGCCGGTTTTACAGCTGTTTCACTTTTATCGGCGAATAGTCCGGTAAATAAACTGGTAATCATAATAAGTACTGATTTTATTAAGGCCATAATGTATTAATTTGGTTAAGTTGGAATGAAAAATGTTTAGAAAAATACGCCATCGTCAATAGAGATTTTCACTATAAAATTAATGTAAAAAAATGCTATTACATTCTTTCAGGTACATTTATTCCTAACAACCCTAAACCTTTATGAATCGTTTCTGAAACTACTTTTGACAAAGCGATACGGAACTTAACGGCCACCGGGTCACTATCGGCAAAAATAGATACTTCTGCATAAAACTGGTTGTAAACTTTGGCCAGTTCATACATATAAAACGATACAACGGATGGCGCAAATTCATTACCGGCAGCCTCAACACGCAAGGGGAATTGTGATAAAGTATAGATCAGTTCACGCTCAACCTGATGCAATTCGTAATTTGCCGGTGGTAATTGAATTTCAATTCCGGATTGTTCCGCCTTTCTCATGATAGAACGCATCCGAGTATAGGTATATTGAATGAATGGTCCTGTATGTCCCTGGAAATCAATGGATTCTTCGGGATTGAAAAGCATTCTTTTCTTAGGATCCACTTTTAAAAGATAATATTTCAAGGCTCCGAGTGCCAGTGTATGGTACAAAGCAGTCGCCTCTTCGCTTTCAAAATCATCAATTTTTCCCAGTTCCTGCGTACGGCTGGCAGCGGTTTCGATCATCTGGTTTACAAGATCATCTGCATCCACAACCGTACCTTCACGCGATTTCATTTTCCCGGATGGAAGATCCACCATTCCATAACTGATATGATAGCAACCCTCAGCATAAGGACGGCCCAATCTTTTCAAAATCGCAAACAGAACATTGAAATGATAATCCTGCTCATTACCAACTACCCATAAATAACGGTCATTGTGGAAATCTGCGAATTTTAATTCCGTAGTACCAATGTCCTGTGTAATGTAAACAGAAGTTCCATCGCCACGCAAAACCAGTTTTTCATCCAAACCTTCTGCTGATAAATCGATCCAGACAGAATTATCAGGTTTTTTGAAGAATACTCCTTTTTGCAGACCGTCTTCAATAATATCTTTTCCTAAAACGTAAGTATTTGACTCATAATAAGTTTTATCGAAACTTACACCAATCTGATTATAGGTCTGATTAAAACCATCATAAACCCAGTTGTTCATCTTTTTCCAAAGCGCAACCGTTTCTTCATCACCTTGTTCCCATAACAAAAGCAATTTTTGCGCTTCCAGAATCCATGGTGCTTTTTTGGCTGCTTCTTCCGCAGTCATGCCGTTTTCTACAAGCTCACCAATTTGCTTTTTATACTCTTTATCAAAAAGAACATAGTATTTTCCTGCAAGGTGATCTCCTTTCAAACCTGATGACTCTGGTGTTTCTCCATTTGCCAGTTCTCGGTAAGCGAGCATGGATTTGCAGATATGGATTCCACGGTCGTTAACCAGACAGGTTTTTACAACATCATATCCGCAGGCTTTCAAAATTCTGGAAAGTGAATCGCCCAGAAAGTCGTTGCGTAAATGGCCTAAATGGAGCGGTTTGTTGGTGTTCGGAGACGAAAATTCGATCATCACAGACTTTCCGTTTGCCGGAGCATCTCCATAATCGGCGTCAGAGACAATTCCACTGAATAATTCCAGCCAGGTTTTATCGTTAAGACTGATATTCAAAAATCCCTGAACGACATTACAGCTATCAACTATTGAAGAATTTGCTTCCAGATCAGCCGCAATAATCTGTCCGATTTCAACCGGCGAGCGGCGTGTAGCCTTGGTTAACGCAAATGTTACAAAGGTGTAAAATCCTTCAAATTCTTTTTTTGTAGGCTGCAAAAGGATATCCTCGACGTGGATATCAAAATTCTTCTGGATCGCTTTTTGAATGTCCGCTTTCAGTATGGCTTCAATCGTCATGAATATTGTTTTTATAGTATTTCAGATTGTTAATCAAAATCAACATAACAATCATCTAAGTTTTTATTTGAATAAAAATATTTATATATTAATGATATGTTATCCTTATGATGCAAAATTAGGGTAAATATTGAACAGACTTACACCCCGGACTAAGAACTTATGAAGAACCATTTACTATTTGTGATTCAAAGTTGTCTGATCATACAATTTTGTCTGGCCTTACCCTCCAGGGTTTGGGCACAATTAGAACAATCTGATCGTCTTGAAATTCCTACAAGTTCTTCCCGTTCGGAGGTTTTTGAGGTTTTTACTCTGGGGAACGGAGGGCTGATTTCTCTTGTACGCGGGGATGATTTTATAGGAAACCGTAACGAAACCTGGGAATTTACGAAATATGATATCTCCTTAAATCCACTTTGGAGAGTTAGTTACAAGCTTGACAACCGCTATACGCCGGTTATGGCGCATCAGGGAAGAGATCATGGTTACTGGCTTTTTGCCCAGCCGGATACAGATCATTTCCTGTTTATTCAAATGAACTTTAACGATGGGGCTATTGAAACTTTCAAAGGCGATCTTCTTTCCGGAATTGATGTGCATCAGTTCAAAGTCATTGGCAGTAAGGCCATTATAGCCGGATATCATCGCTCACGGCCAGTTGTCGTGGTACATTCCTTTTTTGATCACACCAGCAAAGTTTTGCCTGGATTGTATGAAAAAAATACGGAGCTGAATAATGTTGATATCAACGAACAGGATGGGATCATCAACGTGATTACATATGCATATCGTAAGAAGAACTGTGTTTTTGAAATAAAAACATATTCATACGAAGGCAGACTTGTAAAGAAAACGACTTTAAGCGACCCGAAAAACAGTTTTATTTCCGGACAGATTGTCCCATTAAATCAGGATGACTCCTATCTGATCGGGAATTATTCTGTTGGTTGTACACCTTATTCGCAAGGTTTATACATTACACATGTGAAAGATAACGAGCCGGATAGTCCCGAATTTATTGAATTTTCTGAACTTCAGAATTTTTTCAATTTTATGAAACCCAAGCGCCGTCAGCGTGTGATGGAACGTATTGGAAAACGTAAAAGTCTTGGCAAAGAAAATCGTTTCCGTTATCGGCTCCTCGTGCATGAATTGATCCAGACGGATGATGAAATTGTATTGGTTGCAGAAGTTTATTATCCCAACCAGCGGGCAGGAACGCCAATTGTGACCAACGGAATAAACAGACCTTATTCTGGCCGGAGTATAGAAGGCTATCGTTACACACACGCCATTGTGTGCGGATTTGACCGCAATGGGAAATTTAAATGGGATAATTGTATTCCCATAAAAGATCTCAACAGTTTTGAGTTACAGGAAATGGTGCAGCTCACGCCTGTCAACGACTATTTTATACTGGCGTATCCCCAGGATGGAAATATTCATACCGAAGTTATCAATAGAAGCAAGGTTGTCGTAGAAAATGAAAAATTTGAAATAACGGCAAAGTCGCAGTCTGAAAAAGTTCTGACAAACGAAAATGCCTATCTGGCGCCATGGTATGGTCAGTATTTTCTGGCCTACGGCATGCAGCGCGTCGGACCTTCAACAGTAGGATTGGGCCGGGAAGTTTTCTATATCAACAAACTAACCTACAAAACAGAAGGAATTGAAAAGGCCGAGAACCGCGAAAGCAACAATGTACCGAGGGATTAATGGTTAATTGTTAAGGATTAATGGTTAAGGGTTAATGTGTTTGCAAGCACGTACTTTAACAATTATTGCTTCATTTTCAAAAGGATAAAAATTTTTAAGTGAGATCTTAAATGAATATAAAGATCCAGCAGCAAGTATTTGGCTACGTGCTAACCATTAACCCTTAACAATTAACCATTAAAAATTAATCAACCATCCAAATATGATCAGCTTCGAAACCTTGTTCTTTCCATTCAACCTGGACGCGCTGGGTTTCGACAGTACTGACTTTCATGCCGACGTAATCCGGCTCAATAGGTAATTCCCGGTTATAGCGACGATCTATTAAAACCATAAGTTCAACCATTTTCGGGCGGCCAAATGCTGTCATTGCATCCAGTGCGGCGCGTACCATTCGTCCGCTGGCAAGAACATCGTCGATAAGGATGACACGTTTGCCCTCGATTAAAAACGGAACATTTGTTTTATTTGGAAGGAGCGGGGAGTCGCGGCGGCGAAAATCATCTCTGTAAAACGTGGCATCAAGATGACCCAGGAGAATATTTTTTCCTGTCCTTTCTCTTAATTCAGCAACAACACGTTCTGCAAAGAAAATTCCTCTGGGCTGGAGGCCCATGATAACTGAATTGTCAAAATCCTGGTGATTTTCAATAAGTTCCTGGCATAACCGGCTGGTCATGATCTCTAACAGAGGGCTGCTTAAAATTAGTCGTTTAATGGACATCTTGTAATTTTACTGAATTTAAGCCTAAATTAAGCTCACAATTGTGAAATGTAAAACTTTTCGAAGCAATATGTATCATGTGGGCTAAGAATCGGAAGATAATCTTTGTCTTTCAACCTTTAAAAGCTGTCATCGGATAAGTTATTTCGTTCCTATTTCTTATTCAATTAATTTTGAAAAATAATTCTGCTTTTCTGACTTTTAGAATATCAGGAAACTGTCAATAAAAATAACGATCTGTCGCATAGTTTTTCATTTTTCCTCAGATCATAATAATTTAATAAAACAATAATGAAATACCTGATAGCAGGACTTGGAAATATTGGTCCTGAATATGCTTTCACACGGCACAACATTGGCTTCATGGTGCTTGACAGGCTTGCTGCTCAAAATGATTTTAAGTTTTCCTTTGAAAAACTGGCGTTCGTGGCGGAATGGAAACATAAGGGGCGGCAGTTCTATTTCATCAAGCCGACTACTTTCATGAATTTGAGCGGTAAAGCGATCCGGTATTACATGGATCAATATAAAATACCAAAGGAAAATCTTCTGGTAATTGTTGACGAATTGCAATTGCCATTTGGAATATTACGTATCAAACCAAAAGGAAGCCACGGGGGACATAATGGTTTAAGAAATATCGAGGAAGTCCTGGCTAGTTCTGAATATCCCAGGCTGCGATTTGGGATTGGAAATAATTTTCCGCGCGGAAGGCAAGTAGATTATGTATTAAAAGCATTTTCCAAGGAAGAAATGGATGAATTGCCGATTTTTCTGGATACTGCCGGAGATATGGTTATTTCCTTTTGTACTTTGGGGATACAGTTTGCGATGAATAATTATAATCAATGATTGTACTTTTTAAAGATATATAAATATTTTAAGAATCTACTTTATTTGGTTTTTTAGTTTGGCATAAAATAATATTCTATTTATTGTTTCATAAAGTGCTAAAAATGACGCAGTAGAATATTTTTTTAATTGATTATTCCAAACAATATTTTGTTTTGTTGATTTAATATTATTTGTAATATCAAAATTTATTGTGATATTTGTATATCGGTTTACAGCGGTAAGAATTGAATAAATCCATGAAGTTTCGGGCTGTTAATTATTTATTCGAACTTCATTAAGGATTTAATATTGCCGGTTTTTAAAGTTTTAAAGCCTCTTGATAATAATTTGAGGCATATTTACATAACTTTGAACTGAAATTCGATTTGCTTCGTATATTGTCAATGTATACCTGGTTTAATTTAAAAAAATTGGAGTATTATTGATGTGTATGTGACTTTGTCTAATAATGCCGTCAAATAAAGGATTCTTTTAAACTTGGTGATCGGATTATTGATTGGAATAAAAGAATTAAAGTGGTGTCACTTGAAGGTTTGTGAGTTGAAAAGACGCCTTTATAATGTAGATTGAAAAAATAATTTAATTTGGGTAACGGTTTTGATTAATATTCTGTTATTCAGATAAATATAAAGATAAGAAAAGGTTAAGGGTTTAGGAATAGTCAGTATAAAGCCGTCTTTATGAGATGGCTTTATCTTTTTAGAGGCTCTGCCCAAACTTCCACCCGCCGGTTCAATTTCCTTAGTTCCTCTGTTTGATTTTTCTGAGTTGGCCTTGTCGAGCCATAACCTATGCCCTGAATTCTTTCATTTGAAATTCCTTTTTCAAGGAAATAATTTTTTACTACCAGTACCCTCTGCGTTGAAAGCAAAAGATTTTTATCAAAATCGCCGATGTTATCTGTGTGTCCCTTCAGCATAATTTTCAGGTCTGTTCTTTTTTGAAAATAGGAAACGAGTGAGTCAAGCTGTGTTTTTGCAGGGCTTTCCAATGTTTCTGTACTTTGGGTAAACAATAATGTCGCCAGCGGCCTATCAAATGTCTCAGGGCTCAGGCTTATTAAGGACTTAACTTCTGTGGCCCGGTTCGTAGTTCTTACCGGAATAACCTTGGTTTGATAACCTTGTGCTTTTACAGAAATTTTGTAGGATTCATGTGGTTTTAACTGAAAAGCATAGGAGCCATTATGAACTTTGCTTTGTGCAACCAGCGAATCATTATTGGTTTTACGAACAGAAACATCTGCATTCTCAACAGCAGCAAGATTTTTTCCTTCAAACACTTTTCCGGTAACCTGCACAAGACTGGTATTGATCACGGGAGTTGCCTTCTCAACCGGCTTCGATTCTTCTTTTACTGCTTCAACTTCAGCTACTACCTCTTTCGGTGCCCGGCTAATTGTCTGATAACTTCTCCTGACAAATACGGGTGTCATGACTCTGTCATATACCCGGATCAGTGCCACCGAACCGGCACTTGCCTCATGATTTGCAACCAGATCATCCTGGAAGAAATTCAGGACCTGATCATTATCCAGGACGCCTTCTGTGCCGGGATCTTTGAATTCAACTTTTGAAATACCGTTCACATACATTTTAATGGCTTTGGTCTCAAAGTCGCGGGAATATACGTAATGAATGTATTGATTGGCTTTGACCGGTGCTTTTTCGCCTATGGCAAAATCGTAGAAATTCAGTTTGCCATCATAAATGTAGCTGCCATAATCACTTTTACGGTTTTTGAAATCCAGAACTCTCTTCCAGCTGTCAAGTTCATTCAGTTTGAAATAAATTTCAACAGTAAAGGATTTGTTCAAAAATCCATTTGCCTCTTTGTTGTCGAATTGTAAACCCGTATTTTTTTCAAATTGATATACTGTCCGGATAATTTCTGGAACACCTTTTTCTCCGCTTCCGGGTACTTTTTCCTTGATCAATTGCCCGGATTGCCCCAATTTATGCAAAACCGGACCACCTTTTTCCATTGGAGAAAGGCCATTATTGAAATCGTATGTCCATTGGGTTTGTGAAAAAGCAGAATTGTAATATTGGGTGATAAGAAGAATTACAAAAAGCCATTTCGTGTTTTTTTTACTAATCATCTTCAAAAATATAAAAAAGAGAGATTGAAGCCGAAATGCATCTTGTATTTTTGAAACATAATTGTGTTGTGAAGTGAAAAATATTCTAATTGGTCTTGTCTTTTCCATTCTGTGGGCCTCTGCTTCGGTCGCAACCAAGTTTGGTGTTCAGTCTGCTTCTCCTTTGATATTAGCAAACGTTCGTTTTTTTATTGCAGGTATATTGCTGCTCGGTTTTTCTTACGGTTTTAAAAAAGATCCGACATTTCGCCTTCCAGATCGAAACGAATTTAAACAGCTTGCCTTATTCGGATTTATGAATACAACGCTGTATCTGGGCTTGTACGTGTGTGCGATGAAATATACCGCCGCCGGAATTGGAAGTCTTGCAGTTTCTACAAATCCACTGATCATTGTTTTGTTATCTGCCTGGTGGCTCGGCCGAAAACCGGCAAAAGCAGAATGGATGGGAATTGTACTGGGTATGGCGGGTGTGGCCGTTGCAACTTATCCTTTATTACAAAACAGCTTTACAACCTTAACAGGTATTTCGCTGCTTTTGATCAGTATGGTGGCTGTTTCTGCCGCCAGTGTTTACTACGCGAGTGTAAAATGGGAATTACCGAATCTGCTGATTAATGGCTGGCAGGTAATGCTTGGAGGTATTTTTTTATTTCCTTTTACGGTTTCATTTAGTGATTTTGGTGCAACAACTTGGGATCTGACATTCTGGGCTTCTGTAATATGGTTAAGTCTTGCAGTGTCTGTGGCTGGTTTAATATGCTGGTTTTATCTGCTTCGGCTTGATACGGTCCGCGCTTCTTTATGGTTATTTCTATGTCCGTTATTTGGCTTTTTCTTTGCCTGGTGGTTAATGGATGAACCCGTCACGATTTATACCGTAATCGGAACAGTATTGGTTATTGCTGGTTTATATGCCGGACAAAAATCCAAATTACAGAATATAACAAAATAGTCATTTATGGATTGTCAGACCATAAATGACTATCTTAAATATTTTATAAAATCTGATTATTCAGTTTCAATTTCGCCTTTCAAATAAAGACGGGCTTGCCCACCAATATTAACGCGTTCACCGTCCAGATTACATTTCAGGTAACCTCCGCGTTTTGAAAGTTGTTTTGCAGTAAGATCAGTTTTAGAAAGTTTCTCAGCCCAATATGGAATCAGGGTAGTATGTGCTGAACCTGTCACAGGATCTTCATCAACACCCGACTGCGGAGCAAAAAACCTTGAAACGAAATCAACTTCGTCACCAGGTGCCGTTACAATAATACCGCGTGCCGGTATCGTGGAAAGTACAATAATGTCAAAATCCAGATCACGTACTTCCGCCTCTGTATCAAGCACGACCATATAATCCGTTTTTCCTTTATAAACTTCCAGAATCGAAGCATCACTTAAACCTTCCATTAATGCCGGCGGCGGAACAGCAATGTGATATGGGTCAACCGGGAAATTAAGCGTCAGCCAATTGTCTTTACAATGAACTGTTAATTCACCACTCAGTGATTCAAACCTGATAAAATCTCCTTCATAACCCTGAATATTGAAGATCACATAACCCGCCGCCATTGTTGCATGGCCGCATAGATCCACTTCAACAGTAGGTGTAAACCAGCGAATATGGAAACCGTTTTCATTAGGAACGTAAAAAGCAGTTTCAGCCAGATTATTCTCGGCTGCAATACTTTGAAGCGTGTGATCAGGAAGCCAGCTTTCAAGCGGCACTACCGCAGCCGGGTTTCCTGAGAAAAGCTGATCGGTAAAGGCGTCTATTTGGTATATATTAAGTTTCATGTAATTAGTTGCGAGGTGTTAATTTATTCCAAGGTATTAATTTTTTTTTCGATAAATCGTAGTCGTGTATGGAATTTTTCAAGATTAATATTAAAATCAGATAATTTATGCCCTGATCCTGTCTGACGCTTATTTGCCCAAAATTTCTTTGAAACCCTCTTTTCCTATTGGCAGCCTTTTCAGATTTTTAATTAATGTCACAGCGCGTTCAATTCTGAGCTGACTACTTTTAACTGCTGTGATATGCCGAATAATAAAACGGCGCTTACCGGCAACCAACTGATTGAAACGACTGTTTCCCTCATCATCCTGGTCCAGTAATTCTTTCAACTCTTCCGGTACTTCCAGGCCATATTCACTGTCGTCTACTTCCAGAGCCACGTCAAACGTTTCATCAGCTTTTGCTTTCAGCTGTTTGATACGCTGAGCGTTAATACTGATGTAGGCATCTCCTGTACCCAGGGCAACAAGTCCGCATTGCCATTTTATTTTTTCATTGACCGTACACCAAAGCCGGATAGAAAATGAACCTCCGAGCTTTTCTACAATTTCTCCCGGAACAAGTAAATACCTGGTTCCTGCCAGGTGTTCAAGATGATGAATTGCAGACTTGAAAGTAACGGACATAACCTATTTTCTTCTGTTTTTCATACGTAAATACACGCCGTTTGTCCAACCAAAACCTTCCTGAACGTCATATTCACCTCCGCCCGCTTCCAGATTCGTGTCAGAAACATTATACTTTTCCATCATTTTTCCGGTCCGCTTAAATTCTTTTTCATTGAGAGACAGCCATTCGTCACTCAACTCATTGGCTGTTTTGTGAAAATTATAATTGCGCAAACCTTTGTAGGTAATCCATTGCAACGGAGCCCAGCCATTTGGGGCATCCCACTGCTGGCCACTTTTTAACTTTGTTGTCAACAAACCACCAGACCGCATGAAGTTGAGACGGATATAAGCGCGAACATAGTGCGACTGCTGTTTTCCGGCCAATTTAAAAAACAAAGGAAATGAACCCGCCAGTGTTACTGATTTGGAGTGCTCTTTTTTGACAAAGTTATAATCCATATAGTAGTTCCGGGTTCCGTCCCAAAAGTAAGTATCAATTGCCTCACTGCGTTTTTTAGCTTTTAGTTCAAAATTCTGATACAATTCAAATTCTTCATTCAGCATGTAGGCTTCGGCTATTGTCTTTTCCAAATGGTACATCAGACAGTTCAGGTCAACCGGGAGAATGTCTGTTGTGTGTATGGTTGAAAAATCGCTTTCATCATCAAACCATCTCGAACTGAAATCCCAGCCAGATTCTGCCGCAGCGCGTATGTGCCGGTAAACCGACTCTTTTGATGCATTATGTTTTTCAAAAGCCTCTTCTGCCAGTTCCACATCCTCCTTGAATGCTTCCGGCCTTGGCGTGGCTTTATCGTCCCAGTATCTGTTTAGTAAAACCCCGTCAGGAAGACGCACAACACGGCGGTTACAATTGAAATCACCACTTTCACAATTCCCCTCATCCATCCAGTAATCATACTCTTTTCTCATTTGGGGCAAGTATTTTTTCAGGATTTTCTTGCCGCTCATTTCGCTGTATAATCTCACCATCAGTGAAAAGAATGGTGGCTGCGACCTGCTCAGGTAATAGGTTCGGTTTCCGGTTGGTACGTGTCCGAAGGTATTGATCAGATACGCAAAATTATTGATCATATTTTCGATCAGGTCAACTCTTCCGCATTCTTTCAAACCAAGCATTGTAAAATAACTATCCCAGTAATAGATTTCCCTGAAACGTCCGCCGGGGACAACATACGGAAGCGGTAAGGGAATCAGTGAACCGCCACGTTCCTGATCTTCGGGCTGGCGGGTCAGATAGGGCCACAATTTACGGATATGTTCCTCGGTTGTGAGGCTGTTATCCACTACATAATCAGCCTTGATTTCTGCCGGAATCCTGAAATTTTGCATTACAAATTCTTTCAGGTCAAAATCCTGTTCATTTTTTTGCTGGTAATATCTTTCAATAATCAATACCGGATCCTCTTTGGGGATACAGTCTGCAAAAGTTTTAGAGTCATTGAAGATATGACTGTTTTGTACGTCATTAAAAAAAGTGCCAAACAACTCTTCGGGAGATGTCAGCGATTGACCAAATGTAACTGAGGGTGCAACAAATCCGAACAAGTCCTGAAAAATTAAAGGGTTACAGTTTATTAATATCAATAGACAAAACAAATCATTTTGCTTCGGTAAAATCCAGTTTCGGTAGTTTCATGGCTTTCTCAATGAGTTTTATTTCGATGTTGAGAATGCCTGCTTCTGATTTTGTATCTACTTTTCCGGGATCGTCGGAAGGTTTATGGTAGTCGTCATGGCCGCCGGTATGGAAAAACAAAACCGGAATTTGTTTCGCGTAAAATGACCCGTGATCAGATCCTCCACTTCCTGCTGCGTCTGTAAAAAACTTGACGTCACCTTTGATATTTTCAAAAATTGCAGACCACTGCGGACTGCTGCCAACGCCACCAATTCCCACACCCCGATCTGGGTTATAACGCCCGATCATGTCCATATTACACATGAAGTTAATCTTATTTAATGGCAGTGTCGGATTGTTAACAAAATGTTTTGATCCTAAAAGTCCCAGCTCCTCAGCTCCAAAGGCGATGAAGAGAAAGTTACAGGGTTCTTTAACGCTATTTTCTGAAAAATAACGTGCCAGTTCAATAAGTCCTGCTACGCCGGAAGCGTTGTCATCTGCTCCGTTATGAATTTTTCCCTCAGGATGCTCTTCTTTTGAACTTCCTTGATTTCCCATTCCAAGGTGATCAAAATGAGCACCGATAACGATTGTGTATGCAGCCCCATTATCAAGAAATCCAATGATGTTTTCTGTTTTTCTTAAACTGTCAGGAACGACAACACGTTTTACTTTTGCGATAAATGGCTGTTTAAATCCATCCGTTCCCAGTGGTTTTAAATCGTGTTTTTTAAATTGTTTTATTACATATTCCGCAGCGTTAAAATTTTCCTTACTGCCGGTGCCCCTGCCTTTCATTTTGTCGGAGGCCAGGAAATTTATGTGTTTTGAAATGTTCTCAGGTGACGGTGTAGGTGTTTGGGCAAATGAATTGAATAGAAGTGAAGTAAGGAGGAGTGTAAGAAAATATTTCATAAGAAACTGTAATTTGTAATTGGTTAAAATAGAAAAGGAGGCTGCAAGACCTCCTTCTAAAATATTGCAAACTCTTTTTTATTTCTTTCTCAATGCTTCATAAACAACGTCCATAATTGCCGTCCTGATATTCAGCTGCGAAATTTTCGGATTTTCTCTCGTTGGATAAACCCGGTTTGAAAGAAAGACATAATTCAGATTGTTGGACGGATCGGCCCAAACCATGATACCTGTGAAACCGGTATGGCCAAAACTCATTGGATGTGCATATTTTGGCGCATTTCCTGAATATTTGAAAGTAGGTTTGTCAAATCCCAATCCCCGGCGACTGCCCATTTCCGGATATTGATAACGGGTAAATTCAAATAACGCGTCTTTGCTAATCAACTGCTGACCACCATAATAGCCATTTTGCAAATACATCTGCCAAACTTTCATTACGTCATTTGCATCGCCAAAAAGTCCGGCATGACCGCTAAGTCCGCCCATCATTGCAGCCGCTTCATCATGAACCTGACCATGAATTAAAGTCTGGCGGAAAAACGTATCTCTTTCCGAAGGCACAATTTCTTCCAGTTTGTAAAAACGTTTTGGATTGAAGGTTAAAGATGTCGCTCCAAGTTTGCTGTAAAAGTTGTTTTTAAGATAATCTTCAAAGTCAACGCCTGTTAAACTTTTTACGATTTTTGGATAAAGAAGGAAAGACAAATCGCTGTATACATAACCTTCGTCCTTATTAAGCGGGGAATCTTTAATGCCTTTGTAAAGTGTTTTAACGTAATTTTTACGAATAAAAAGACTGTCGCCAACAACCGATGTCGGATATTTTTTCGACTGTTTTGTACTGAAAATTTCTTTTTTCAAAGTTCCGTCCGGATTTTTCGACTCTTTCCAGAACATGATATAGGATTTCAGGCGGGCACTATGCGTCAAAACCCTGCGCCAGGTAAGATCTGCTTTATTTGATTTTTTAAATTCCGGAAGATAATCTTTCATTGTCGCGTCCAGATCAAATTTTTTCTGATCATATAAACTCATCAAAGCAAGTGTTGAAGCTGTGATTTTTGTTACGGAAGCCAAATCATACAAGTCGGTCAGTTTTACATTGGTCGTGCCTTCATAGGTATGTTTTCCATATGCTTTTCTAAAAAAGACTTTTCCGTCTTTTGCAAGTTGCACAACACAGCCCGGCGTAGCTTTTTCATTAACTGCCAGATTGGCAATGGAGTCAATTTTAAATGTGATCAGTTTAGAATCCAGTCCAAGTTCTTCCGGGATTGTGTATTTCAAACGTCCCAAAGCCTCTGTTTCGATACCTGCCAGATAGGGAAATTGTGCATTGACCGTAACCGGTAATTTTCCTTTTGCCGGAATCGCACCAAAAATAAGCTGGGCAGACAAATCCTGAGTATAAGGCGTGAGCTGATAAGCCATCAACAGCGCTTTGGCATTTTCAGGATTCGGGATTTTGTTTAACACATAGGGATTTCCAAACAGCGAAACCACCGCTTTTTTGGTAGCCATCAATTCCTGCAACATAGAGCTCATCTGATCGGTAAGTCCGTAATTAACTTTTGGAGAAATACTTCCCAAATGCACGCCAACCAAAAGCAGATTATAATTTTTCAGATTAGCCCTGACCATATCCATTTGAGCGGGTGTTGCTTTTGCCGGAATATAGTAATGGTCCACTTTTGTATAAAGATCAAGTGTTTTCTGGAAGGTAGTTATCGTATCAGCTCCAAGAGAAATTGAAGCAATTCTCATCGTATCAATTTCACGCAGCGGAAGTACGTTTGCATCATTTTTTAAAATCGTCAATGCTTTTTCAGTCAATAAACGATTTGTCAATTCCGCAGATTTTGGATTCAGGTCTTCGTATAAATTAGTAAGATCCACCGGTTTGTAGTGATTTAAACCAACCCAGGCTTTAGCCTCCAAAACCTTTTTACAGCGAAAATCAATTTCTGCCTGTGTAATCTTTCCTTCTGCAATACTTTTTTTGATCTCTGCAACGGCCTTGGAAACATCTTCTGTAAATTCGAGCACATCCATTCCCGCTTCCATACCCATGGCATCAGCTTTTCCATCGGCAAAATATTTGGTGACACCTTTCATATTCATGGCATCAGAAAAGATCAGACCCTGAAAACCCAGTTTGTTACGTAGTAAATCTGTAACAATCGGTTTGGATAGCGTAGATGGTAAATTTGGCGTATTGTCCAGCGCAGGAATACTCAAATGCGCGATCATCATACCGCTCAAACCATTGTTCATCAAAACCTTGAACGGATATAGTTCCAGCGTATCAAGCCTGGTCAGGTTGTGTGGGATGACGGGAAGGTCAAAATGGGAATCTGTGCCCGTGTCACCATGGCCGGGGAAATGTTTGGCACTGGTCAGCAAACCATTATCCTGCATACCCTTCATATAAGCGAGTGCTTTTTCAGCCACTTTATATTTATTTTCTCCAAAAGAGCGGAAACTGATAACAGGATTATTTGGATTGTTATTGATATCAGCAACGGGTGCAAAGTTGATGTGCATACCCAGGCGTTTGGCCTGTTGCGCAACCTGTTTGCCCATCAGATAAATCAAATCATCATTCCCCTGAATTGCCCCCAAAGTCATCTGATAAGGATAGCGAACCGTGCTGTCAATCCTCATCGCCAGACCAAATTCAGCATCCATGGCCACCAGAAGCGGAACTTTGGATATAGATTGATAAAAGTTTGTCAGTCTTGCCTGTGGGACAGGTCCGCCCTGAAAAAACACAATTCCTCCGATTTTATTTTCCCTGATCAGTTTTTCAATAAATGCAGGATTACTTGTTTTTGGATCGATTACTGCCCGTTTAACATCCGAAACCGCGGCAACCATGATCAATTGGGAAATTCTTTCATCCGGCGTTAAAGTCGCAAAAACAGAGTCAACCCACTGGCGGTTTTTATTTAAAAATTGTGGCGATGTCGTATTCTGAGCTTTTGAGTTGCTGAAAGCAAATAACGAAAGGTGAAAAACGAAGAAAATTATAGCTTTTTTCATGAAATGGAAAAGAATAGGATCAAGTGTCCAAAGTTTGGAAAACAAATGGATTAAAACAAAGCTTATGGTTTATTAGATTAAATACCGAAAGATTGCTTCCGGATAGGAATTATGATATAAACAGTCCAAGAAGAAGTCCCAGAATGATGAGCAGATAGGAGGGGATTTTGGTAAAAAAAAGGATCAGTAATGTGACGGCGACGGTGAGTACCGCCTGCCAGTTGACAGCCATGGGTTCAAAAAGTGAAATTGCTGCGGCGATAGTAAGTCCGCAGCTTGTGGCATGCAGCCCATCCAGTGAAGCACGGATTCCGCGGTATTTTTTCAATTGTCCCCAGATAGGGTAGGCGAAAAAGATAAAAAATGTACCTGGTAAAAATATTCCTGCTGTCGAAACAATGCCACCAACAATCTGTCCGGTTATGCCATATGACTGCATCGACAAACTTCCCACATAGGTAGCGACAGAAAATACAGGTCCGGGAACAATCTGTGTTAAAGCCATTCCGGAAAGAAATTCCTGATCTGTCAGGTAATGTTTAAATTCTACAAACTCGTTATAAAGAATAGGGATCAAAACCTGGCCCCCGCCAAAAACCATGCTTCCGTTACGGTAAAAATTCTCGAACAGTCGAACGGGTAGGGATTTCGTTACGGTACCAATTCCGGCTGCGACAAGTAAAACGGATATCCAGAAGATAAGTGGACGCCAGGTAATTTTAATTGGCCCACGTTCCATTTTTTCGTGTTGCCTGAAATTTAAGGAAGCTGCCACCCCGCCTGAAACGATCAACAGCGGCGTCATATAAGGTGATGGAAATAAATAAGCGAGAATGGTGGAAATGATCAGAAAACTCCATCCCTGCAAACTGTGTATTACTTTTTTGGCAATGGCATAGGCTCCATGCATTAAAAACGCCACCGCCATCGGGCCGACAAAGCGGGTAAATGAAAGTGATATTTTCTTCTGTTCCAAAAGATGAACTCCGATTGCAGCGAGTGTCATCAGCAACATGGCAGGCAGTGACCAAACCAGCAAACTAAGATATGCCAAAGGTTGTCCGCCAATTTTCAAGCCAATGGCTGTAACTGTTTGCGTGGAACTCGGGCCGGGGAGAATCTGGCAAAGTGCCTGTAATTCAAGTAATTCTTCTTCGGTAATGTATCTTCTTTTTTTTACGAGCCTTTCAATCATCATTATAAGATGTACCTGTGGACCTCCAAATGCCGTAAACGATAGCAAAAGGATGTCCAAAAGGTAAATGATATAACGAAACCTGCGGATCGGGTTACTCAAAGGTATTGCTGGTAAAGGGTTCCGGACGGGCAAATTTGTAGTTTATTTACCTTATCCCAATTAAAATGCTGCTCCTGCAAACCGGCTTATTTTTTTAAACCCAGTTCACGCAGACGTTCATCCAGAAATTCACCGGCTGTCATGTTCACATATAATTTAGGGAATTCCACACTCACACAGCTTTCAAGGCAACTCAGATCCATGTCAGCCCTCGGGTGCATAAAAAAAGGTATCGAAAAACGTGAAGTGCCCATTTTCTCACGCGGCGGATTAACAACGCGATGTATGGTCGATTTCAATTTGTGGTTGGTAAGTCGGTCCAGCATATCACCCACGTTGACAACAATCTGGTCAGGCAGGGCAGTGATAGCAATCCATTTCCCGTCACGGCGCAAAACTTCAAGTCCTTCTGCACTTGCTCCCATCAATAAGGTGATAAGGTTAATGTCTCCATGAGCCGCAGCCCGAACGGCACCGTCAGGTACCAGATCAGGGTTTTCAATCGGGAAATAATGAAGAGCACGCAGAATACTATCTCCATTTTTAACTTTATCTTCAAAGAAATCTTCTTCCAGACCAAGGTAAATGGCAATGGCTTTCAGCAAGGTTTTACCGGCGTTTTCAAAAGTTTTGTATACCGCTGTGGTATATTCTTCAAATTCCGGGAATTCGTCCGGGAAAACGTTATGTGCCATGTCTCCCACGGGTTCAGGCTGTCCGACATGATAGAATTCTTTCAGGTCTGCAACCTTGAAACCTTTTGCAGTTTCTTTTCCTTTGCCGATATATCCGCGCTGTCCAAATAGTTCCGGATGTTCGTATTTCTTCTTTTCATCTTCCGGCAAAAAGAAAAAACGCTGAACGGCGTCATACAGCTTAATTCTTAAATCATCACTTAACCCGTGATTCTTAATGGCAACAAATCCTATATTGGTAAAAGCAGAGCCAAGGTCTGCCACAAATTTTGCTTTTTTTGTCGCATCTCCTGAGGTGTAATCCGCCAGGTCAAGCGAGGGTACTTCATTTAATAATGCAGGTTCCATAATGCTTTTTTTATGCAAAGTATAAAACAATCTGTTGTTCCTGCAACTAATTCGCGCGAACATTCAATCTGATGATACGCAGATAGCAGGCAATTTGTTATTTGCGGATTTCTTCATTTTTATTATTCCGGATTAAACAACCTGCTTGCTTTCAGATATTAACGACGCCATTGTTTTGGCAACCTTTTACTAGAAAAAATACGAGCATATTTTAAAGAAATACGAATTTTAAAGAGAACACTCTATATTTGCCCCCGCGTAAAACCCGAATTTGGTGCAGTTTTGTCTTGATCTGGTTTAGATATTAACACTTACAACAAAGCAAATGCTCTTTAATTCTTTACACTTTTTACTATTCTTCATTTTTGTTACCACATTATATTACACCATCCCATGGAAACTTAGATGGGTTCTGTTGCTTGTTGCGAGTGCCTACTTTTATGCGTCATTTATCCCTGTCTATTTAATAATCCTCGGTGTCGTTATCGTTGTCGATTACTTTGCCGGGATATGGATTGAAAACTCCAGTGGGCGAAAAAGGTTACTGCTTCTTATTCTCAGTCTGGTCGCGAATGTTGGATTTCTCGCCTTTTTCAAATATTTCGATTTCCTGAATAATAACATAACGCAGGTGCTGCAACTGATCGGTCAGAAAAACGAAATGCCTCCACTGAGGGAAATGTTTCCGGCGTTGATTCTTCCAATCGGATTATCTTTTCATACATTTCAATCGATGAGTTACACCATTGAAGTGTATCGGGGCAATCAAAAAGCTGAATACAACTTTGGAATATACTCGCTTTACGTTCTTTTTTACCCGCAGCTGGTGGCAGGTCCGATCGAAAGACCACAAAACGTGCTTTGGCAGTTTCGTGAGAAGTTCGATTATGATTGGGAAAATATAAGAACCGGGCTAACACTTATCGCCTGGGGAATGTTCAAAAAAGTGGTGATTGCCGACAGGCTTGCTCTGGTCACGGATGCTGCTTATTCTGATGTTCCGAACCAAAGTGCGTCTGCACTTTTAATTGCTACTTTTTTCTACTGTTTTCAGATATACTGCGACTTTTCCGGTTATTCGGATATTGCCATTGGTACCGCAAGAGTCATGGGTTTTAAACTGATGACGAACTTTAACGCACCCTATTTTGCAGAGTCTATTTCCGAATTCTGGAAACGCTGGCATATTTCTCTTTCCACCTGGTTTCGTGATTATGTTTATATTCCTTTGGGAGGAAACAGACGGGCAAAAAGCAGAGTTTACTTTAATACGTTAGTGGTTTTTTTACTGAGCGGATTATGGCATGGTGCCGACTGGAAGTTCATTATCTGGGGATGTATCCATGGCGTTTATCTGATTCTTGCACAGATTTTTAATACCCATACCATTTTCAGACGCGAGCATGTTGGCAAAGGCGGCCCGTTGCCCGTCAGGATTTTCCATATTTTATGGACCTTTTTGCTGGTGGCTTTTGCATGGATATTTTTCAGGGCGAACAGCGTTTCCGAAGCTTTTGAAATCATCAAAAAGATCTTTGACTTTTCTGATTACGGCGTTCCGGATATCGCGATGAATTCCGGTGAATTTATTTTTTCGCTCGGATTGCTTTTCCTTTTAATAGTTAAGGATAAATATTTCGCAAGATATATTCCCGACACCCGGCTATTCTGGATCTTATTTCCGCTGATCTGTTTTTGCTGTTATTTGTTTGGAGTGTTTACCAGTAATCAATTTATCTATTTCCAATTTTAAGCCATGGGATATATCAATAAGTTGATCCGATATTCATTATTATTCGTTTCCGGAATAATATTCGTAGTAAGTCTTTCGCCCGCTTTGCAGCGCAAAATTGCTGCAAAAGGTCTGATCCCTGACCAGTACCGGTTTGGAGATCTTTACAATACTTCCAATTTGTTAAAATTTAAAGAAGTTGACTTTGCTAAAAGTACTTCCTTAACAGAAACTGATAAACCCAAGGTCAGGTACAGCGATGTAGATCTGTATACCATTGGTGATAGTTTTACGCCGATGGATACGAGTTATTATGCAGGAGATAAAAATTTCCATATATGGATGGGCGTTAACGTTGATACCGTAAAGCTGGATACTACAAAAAAATCTATTCTTGTAGTTGAAATCATTGAACGGACCATTCAGGAACGTCTGTTAAATGATTACGAAGCTTTATATATCAAAAGAGGATTTCAGATTAAAGGAGACACTTATCCAAAAGCAGTGGCAGGCAGGGATGGCGGAAGTTCTTTCTGGTGGGATAAGTTTGGTGACCAGATCAATCAGCGGATAGAATTTCTACTATTCAATTTTAATCCTTTTTTGAAACTAAAAGAATTAAAATCAGACATTATGCTCACCTGGTTTGACCGCACACATACCGGTGCGATCATTTCCAGAAATCATGAATATCTTTTTTATAGTGTTGAGGCAGATAAAAAAAGTCCACTTTCTCCGTTTCATGAAATCACTCCGGCCTCTGTTGATTCTGTTGTGCATCACATTAATTTAATTAGAACACATTACAAAAACCGTGGTTTTGAAGAGGTTTATTTTTGCCTTATCCCCAATAAAGTAACGGTTTGTGAGAACAACAGATTTCAATATAACCAACAAATCTCCCTCATAGAAAATAGTCCTCTGCTTCAAACGCCGATGATTTCAGTACAGGCAACGATCCGGAAACATCCTGAATGGTTCCACAAAAGTGACGGACACTGGAACGTTGCAGGCAAGCGTTACTGGCTCCAAAAAACCAATGAACTGGTTAAGGTATGGAGTGAAGAGTAACGAAGCAGATTAATTTAACAAATTGATAATCTGGTTCTGCCAATTCCTTTGATGGCTAAGTGTGACCTGAAATTTGCTATTGGAGCAAATCAGATCATATTTTTTATTTTTTTATAGACTTACATAAGGTTGTTACTTATGTTCAGTAGAAAATATACTAGTATATTGTAGAATACATTCTATTGTTTTTTAACATATAGTTTTATATTTGCTTTTACAAAATCCCTCCGACAGACAGTTATGCCTGTTTAATACATTGAACTGATACCAACATTTTTATAGATGTTGTTCATTTCCGTATTCCTTGAATTTTTCAGTTTCCTATTTACGATTGTCAGCAAAAGCTGACCAGACCTTATTGTTTCAATTTTTTTAACTTCTCAACTCCCATTAATTTGATTATGAAACTTTTACAAAAATTATTTTATGTTTGTGCATTTTTTGCATTAGTCGCGGCAACGCCCTACGACAGTCTTAAAGCAACCCGGGTCGCCGCTGTGAAGGTTTCTTGCGGTGGCCGGATATGGGAAGATGGAGAGTTGCTCGGGAGAGATAATGGAGATCGTATTTGGGTTTTAATTGTTGAAAATCGAATCTACATCAAAAAAGAAAATACGCCTGGTCGTGCTCATGACAATACAGACGTTTTGTTTAATTTGGATACAAGAGAATTTGCTATCGGGACTCCAAAGGCAGATATTGTCAAAACTTGTGTTAACAAGGCAGACCCAAGTACTTATACGCTCGGGTATCTCGGACAGCAGGTTGGTAATGTTATCCCATGTAATAATAAACCGATCTCTGATAAGCTTTATTTGGGAGTTTACACTGGTGATGATGGAATAAGATCGTTTCAGTATGCCAGGATAATTAACGGTCGTTTAAGAGTAAATCTTCAACGTGAAGATTTTAACCCTGGTAAATTTGATGATTTGAGTTTTAATCTTATTCTTACAACGATTGCCGGGAATGGAGGTGTACAAAATCCAAATATGGGATTTACGCTCAATGTTGAAGAGATAAAAAATTGTTTCTGGCCGGAGGAGCCAAAAAGTGCAACACTTGTTGAAGATAAACCTGCTTGTACTTCTGGCCCGACCTTGCAAAGTATTACAAATGTCACCAAAACTTCACTGCGCTTTGCTTTTGCAGGAACTAGTATTCCAAACGTTACATGGAGAATTAAATCCAATGGTGCAGAAGTAAGGTCAGGAACAACAGGCGCATTATCGAACGCAACAACAGCCGACCTGACGTTTGCCTCGCTTGATATGGGAAATTATACATTAGAAATTGAAGGTGGTGATTGTACATCAAGCGTAACCAGCCAGGCTTTCACAGTGACGGCACCGGCATGTTCAGGTGGACCGACAATTTCTTCGGTAACCAACATCACATCAAATGGATTGAATGTAAATTTTGCAGGAACCGGAATTACTTCTCTTACCTGGGCAATTAAAAATGTTGGTGGAACAACCCTTGCCAGTGGAAAAACTGGAACGCTTACTTCCAATACAGCTGCTCTGGTTTTTAGTAACATTGTTAATGGTACTTACACCCTTCAGATACAAGGTGGTGACTGTGTATCTTCTGTGAGCTCACAAAGTTTTGATATCAATGCAAACTGTAACCGTGGGCCAGTTGTTACCGAAATTGGGGCAATAACAAATTCAAGCCTTAACTTTTTGTTTGACGGAGACGGTGTGTATGTGATCAACTGGAAAATTATGAAGGGAAGTGATTTGATTACTGAAAGCAGTGTCAGTCCGCAAAGTAACCGTCCAACTATAAACTATACAAACCTGCCCGATGGAAATTATCAGCTTCAGATTCAGGGTGGTTCATGTAATTCTGCCACTAGCTCAAAAGCTTTTGCATTAAATGTCCCGCTTCCAATTGAAGTTTCCAACTTTGCTGCCACTCCGGTTTCAAAAGGTGTAAATCTTTCGTGGAAAGTATTGAGCGAGAAAAACGGTGAGGGTTTTGAGATCATTCGTTTCAACGATAGTAAATTAAATGCATCGCAGACAATTGGAAAGCTGGCGTTAACTGAACAAAAAATTGGTGATTATAACTTTCTGGATGAAAATCCTGAACCTGGAATTAATTACTATCAGTTGAAACAAATCGATTACGATGGTACATTTACAAAAAGCAGAATTATATCAGCAAAATTTGATTTGTTGTCCGAAGCATTCGTCTCACCCAATCCGGCTGTCGATTTTGTGAACGTACAATTTACTTCACAAACTGCGGGGAATAGCGGAATTGAATTGTATAACATGGCAGGAATGAAGTTGTCTACTTCAACGATCAATGTGACACCAGGCCAGAACACTTACCGGATTAATGTTGGGAAGCTTGGTCAGGGATATTATTTCGTGAAGGTTTTGCATGGTGATCAAAATGCACCGCTTCGCTTTGTGAAAGTCAATTAATCAGCTTTTGGCAGGTGGCCCGCCATTTGGTCAATAGATTAAAAAACGAATCCAGTATCAAAGTCTCAACTTGATACGGGATTCGTTTTTATTTAAAAAGAAAGTCTGAACTTCTCCAGTCACGCAAGGAAAACCTTATTCTTTCAATCCTTTAATATATGCAATGGTCTGAGGGACCTGTTTCATAAACGAAGGACTTTCGTCTTCAATAAAGTAATGCTGAATACCAGCTTTTTTGGCCGCTTTCAAAACAGCCGGAATATTGATCTGGCCTGTTCCCAGGGCTACGTCATTTTCAACAGGCGTTCCTCCGGTATTATCTCCTTTAACACCTTTTCTTAAATCTTTAAGGTGCATCAGTTTCCAGCGGTTTCCATATTTGTTAAGCAGCGCAACCGGATCCTGGCCGGGAAACACGGTCCATAAAAGATCCATTTCGAAGGATACATATTCCGGATTTGTATTTTTTACGATATAATCAAAAAGTGTCCCGTCTTCATAAGGAAGAAATTCATAGCCGTGGTTATGGTAACAAAGTGTGATACCATTTTCCTTCAGGATTTTTCCGGCCTTATTGAAATCGGCTACCGCCTTTTTCGCAGTTTCGATATTGAAGTTATTTTTTTCGTGAGGTATCCAGGCAACCATCACAAACGTTGCTCCGAGAATTTTCGCATCATCAATCGTTTGCTGAGGATTGCTCACCAGTGATTCATATCCTGCACCAATGGATGGCATTTTTATATTGCGCTTGTCAAGCTGTTTTCTTAATTCTGCGGTTGTCATTCCTTTTTGCGGCCCGCCTTCCAATTCCACAATGCCAAGCGACTGGATCGAATCCAGCGTTGCCTCAATTCCTTTTGGAAAACTGGACCTGAAAGTATAAGCCTGTGCCGCAACTGGTTTTGTATACAATGCTTTCTGTGCCATAACATCCATATGACATAAGGCAGATGCGACAATGAAACCGGTATAAATTGCTATTTTATTCATAATGAAGATTTAAAATTTGTACAGAAACTGTTGCTTCCCAAAACAGAATAATCTTTTGAGAATATGAATCAAAAGCTGAGGCGAAGTAAAAAATACTGATAAATAATTTTGGTGTAAATAGGTTAAAAGAATATACCCATCGGTTACTTAGGTCATTTTCATGTGTAAACGTATAGACCGAGTCGGAATTTGAATAGAATTTCTACCGATGCTGCTGTAATTTTTTCTTCGAAATCAAAAGTTGTTTTATGTCATTAATCTAATAATTACTACATAAGTAAGATCAAGTCATTATTGTCAATTTTTTCAAATTTTCGCAATAGGTTTGATGTAATGTGCAGATTCTCTGCAAGAATTTTATTTTTCACCAGATTATGTAAAAAATTTTTATTTTTTTAATTCTGTTTTAATTGTCTGATACCAATATAAAATATGTCTCCTAAGAGCGATTCACTGGAAAATTATTGTATCTAAGCTATAATAATTATTAAATAATGAATATTATGCCATTTGGCAAATAAAATGTTGCTCATTCAATAGATATGGCAAATTATATTCTTGAAAAAAACCTTTTCGAAGAAGCTTGTATTAGTAATTTCTTTATTTAAATTTGGTTTTCAGTGCAGTATTATTTCTACCTAACTAACTAATTTGAATGAAGAAATTTTTACTACTGAGCATCCTATGGGTATGCTCATGCTCATCGCTTCTATGGGCTCAGGACAGGCAAGTTACGGGTACTGTAACATCTGCTGACGACGGATCGCCACTGCCTGGTGTTAACATTCTTGTGGGAGGTTCCAATATGGGAACAACTACGGACACAGATGGGAACTACAAAATTTCGGCTCCTGCAAAAGGAAAGCTGGTTTTCAGTTTTGTGGGTATGCTTCCTCAGGAAATTGCACTTAGCAATTCTGCCATTGTGGATGTTAAACTTGTTTCTGACTCACGTATGCTTAGTGAGGTTGTTGTAACAGGTAGTGGGGTGGCAACAACAAAAGCAAAACTGGGAATAGCAGTTGAAAGTATTTCTGCTAAAAACCTTCCGCAGACTCCAACTGCTTCTATTGATCAGGCGTTGATCGGTAAAATTCCGGGTGCTCAGATTTCATCTGTATCAGGTAACCCTGGTGACCCTGTAAACATTGTACTCCGCGGTATCAATACAGTGCAGGGTGGTACAAAACCTTTGATTATGGTGGATGGGGTTCAGATCGCTTCAACAGATATTAACTCACTTGATTTAAGCAATGTAGAAAGAATCGAAGTTGTACAAGGTGCCGCTTCTGCTTCTATTTATGGAGCTCAGGGGGCCAATGGGGTAATCCAGATCTTTACCAAAAAAGGTAAAAAAGGTGCCTTGGCCATCAACTTTTCAACCAGCTATTCTGCCAATACTTTTTTGAATACGGGTGATGTTCACAAAGCAAAATTACATCCTTACCTGACTGATGCTAACAACAATATTGTTGATGCAAAAGGAAATATTTTGGATTACACAGACGTTGGATCCATCACAGGGATTTCCTACACACATGGCGGTGCCGCACGACTTGCTTTGCTGGACCCATTAAACGTTGCTGATAAGCCTTACAATGCAAATTTGAAATATTATGACCATTTCAAACAAGTATTCAAAACAGGGACTACTTTCAATAACAGTTTAAGTCTTTCCGGTGGATCTGACAAAAGCGATTTTTCAATCTCGGCTGCGAATAACCACACGGTGAGCCCGGTAATGAAAAATGGTTCTGTTGACAGAAGTAACCTAAGTGTGAACGTAGGAACAGAGCTGTTCAAAGGATTCAAGATCAGATCAACCACACAATTGGTATATACCAAAAATGACCTGGTGCCTGGTTTGGGTGGTGCCGGAGGAGAAGATTACGGTAAAGGAAATTTGTTAGGTAGCAATGGCGGTGTTTATTCTTTCCTTAATACTTCTCCATTTTTCGATCTGACAAGAAAAAATGCAGATGGAACTTATCCTTATTATCAAACAGCTGACTTTTTAAGTATCAACGCTGGTAACCCTTATTACCGTCAGGCTTATGCTAGCAGCATTGATAACAAAATTGACATCATCCAGAATTTTGATGCCAACTATAATGTCAACAAATTCTTGGAACTTGACGCAAAATACGGTATCAATTATCGTACTGAAAATTCAAGATGGACATACAAAAATCAGTCTGAAAATGCGAACGCCCAATACTACGATAGTTATGTAAGTACTTACGCACCGGACTTGTTAGGTGAAATCGATGATTGGTCATATAGCTCAACATTCCAGAACTTCCTGGCAACAGCTTATATCAGAACAGATTTCGAAAAAGATTTCCATATCAAAGTTCCTATTCAGACAAGTACTCAGGTGTCATTTGACTATCGTAACAAAATGTACAAAGAATACGATACTTACGGATTGGGTCTGTCTCTTGCGCCTCCAACTAACTTGTCTGCAACCTCATCTCAAGCTGTTGACAGAGATTACAAAGAGCCTTTTGTTACATACGGTTATTTGATCAACCAAAAAGTAGATTTCGGTGATTATGGTGGAATTACAGCAGGTTTCAGAAGTGACTGGTCGTCTGCTTTCGGTGGTGGTTCAAAACCATTTACATTCCCTCACTTTGACGGACACATTCTGCCTCTTTCATTCATCAAGAATACCAGATTAACTGACATTCTTCCTTATTTCAAATTGAGAGCAGCATATGGTGAAGCAGGTATTCAGCCAGGTGCTTTTGACAGATATCCTGTTTTAAGCCAGCGTAACCTTGGAAGCCAGTTGATCTACACAATTCCAACTACGGCTAACAATTCAAACCTGCAGGTGGAAGTTTCGAAAGAAACTGAATTTGGTACAGATTTTACTTTCAACGCAATTGAAGGCAGTCCTTGGTTGAACAACATTAATGGTTCGTTCACTTACTGGAAACGTAAAAGTGCTAACGTAATTTACACGGTCAGTGTAGCGCCGTCAAATGGTTCCACAGGTCAGTTGACGAACGCAATCGACATGTCATCAAATGGTGTTCAGTTCTCTTTGAACTTGCCGGTTTACAGCTCTAAAACTTTCAAATGGGATTTCACAACCAACTTCGGTCATCAGAGATCACAAATTGATGCAGTTGCAGGTGGTGCGGATATCATTCTTACGTCAAATGCAGGTAGTACTTCGCTTGTGTTGACGGGTGGTCAGCAAATCGGACAGATTTACGGGTACAAAGCTTTGACAAGCCTTGATTTCAAAAGAAAAGACGGATCAAGATATATTGAAGCAGCCAACGAAAACCTGTACGAAATTGTAGACGGACGCGTGGTAAGAAAATCTGATTACCAGATACAGTTTACTAACGAAACGTATGCTTTGGCTAATCCCAACCCAAAATTCAATGCTTCGTTCATTAACTCATTCACGTATAAAAACTTCCTGACATTTGGTTTCCAGTTTGACTGGGTATATAAAAGCCATCTATACAACCAGACAAAAGAATGGATGTATCGTGACGGTATCAGTGGTGATTTTGAAAAACCAGTTACTATTGATGGAAAAACAGGTGCCTTCTCTTCATACTATGGTAGCGCCTATTACGCTCTTTGGGGTAGCAAAAGTGGTGCCGGTAACAATGCAACAAAAGATTACTTCCTTGAAGATGCATCTTTCATGAGATTGAGAAACGTTTCGTTGGGTCTTGACCTTGCCAAACTTTTCAACATACCTAAATTGAACAGATGCCAGCTGGTATTTACAGGTAGAAACCTTCTAACGTTTACAAAATACACAGGATATGATCCTGAGGTAAGTTCAGGATCTGTCAACTCATCTTTCGACAGAGGAGTAGATCACAGTACTTTGCCAAACACAAAATCGTATCAGGTTGGGTTGAATATTGGGTTTTAAGAAGTAGCGGAAAACCGCTCGCGGCGAGAGAAGATGATGTCAGCAGATCGCTGAAACATTACTAAAATTTAAAACACAGGATTCAGTAGTGGCCGCATGAATTGCTCACTACTATTTGTAAACTTTAAAATTTAAAAAAATGAAAATCAGGAATAAAAATAGATTTGTTCAAACGATTTTTGCAGCAACGCTTATCTTCGGAAGTTTTAGCTGCAAAGACAAACTGGACGTTGGGAACCCTAACGCACCAACAATTGATGCCAACGTAAATACTGAAACCGGTTTGATCTCACTTGCTCAGGGTGGCGTTTACATCAACGGTTTCTACAATGGAGATAACTGGCTTGGAAACAGCTACTTTTCCTTACCATGGGGATACAGTGAGCTTTTGGCTGACAACGTTTCGGCTGATGCGTCCAACAACCAGGTTGCAACCATTGGTGTAGCTAATTATTATATTCTGGATGACGGAACAAAAGTAACCAATGGTTCACCAAACATCAGTCTGATCAGAACCTATAATACACGTGCTGCTACCGGAGCTGGTAACAATGCGATTTATTACCAGTGGCTGAATATGTATGCACTTAATAATGCTTGTAATACTGTTTTAAGTCTGGTAGATAAAATTCCTTTTTCCGGTGACGCAGCTTCAAAGATTGCTACGGTAAAGGCATGGTGTTACTGGTGGAAAGGATATGCATATGCTTCCATCGGCTCACAGTATTATTCCGGTCTGATCATCGACGAGGCTGGTACGACAAATAGTAATTATGTGTTACATGACGCCATTCTTGCAAAATCGGATGAGTATTTCAAACTGACTGCAACGACACTGGATGGTATATCAAGCGAAGCGGATTACACTGCTATTCTGGGACAATTGATTCCTGAATTTACACAGGTTGGAAATGGTGGAATTCCTAGCAAGGATGTTTGGAAAAGAAACATCAATACAATGCTTGCTCGTAATATCGTAGTAAATAAACTTGCTCCTTTTGTAAACGGAAATCCTGATGCAAAAATCGCAAAATCGTCTACAACTACGATGACCGCTGCGGATTGGACAAATGTTTTGACATTGGCAACTGCGGGTATCAAAAAGGGTGATATTGTATTTACAGGAAGAAGTACTGCAAGTAATGCAATGTTTACAGCTACCGGTGGAACTGCCGCTGCATTGGCAACGGGTGTAAATACGAGTTCGACTTTCAAAGTTCAGGAACGCTTTATCCAGAATTTTACACCTGGCGATAAAAGACTTACAAACAATTACAGCACTGCAACTACTTACAAAAACAACTTCTCGTATACTACCCGTTACAACCAGATCGATGGTGGGGCAGGACAGGCGGGAGTTTACGTTTATGGAAGTAAAACAGTAGGTGAATATGAGGTGATCATTGCAGGAAGCTACGAGGAAAATGCGCTTATGCTTGCTGAGGCAAATATTCGTTTAGGTAATATCGAAACAGGTCTTGGTTATATTGATGCTGTAAGAACATACTTTGGTGCAGGTGTTGCTCCTGTTGCAGGAACAGGATTGTCATTGGCTGGTGCGCTTACGCAACTTGTTAAAGAAAGAAGAACCTCTCTGATTTACAAAGGACTTTCGTTCTATGACAACAGAAGATGGGGCTGGACGTATGACATCGCAAATGGTGGTGGCAGTTACGGAAATACAATCGTAACCACGGCTGGTGTTGTTAATACAAAAGCGACTATCAATTATAATTTCCTTGATTACTGGGATGTTCCGGCAGACGAATCTGTGTTGAATCCATCAACAGGCGTTGCTACGGTTAACCCTAATTTTTAATTGAAAAAATGTCTGATCTGAAAGGATCAATAAGTTTCACAGGAAGGCAGCGCGCTGCCTTCCTGTCTTATTTTAAAGCTCATATTTTTATCTCTGCCCGAAATGCACTAATTTTTTTTATGATTTAAATCCATACTTATGAAAAAAATCAACCTTAGTTTTCTCGCTTTACTGAGTCTGAGTGCTGTTTGTTCTTATGGCCAGGCGGCCGCTACCAAAGAGCAGAAAGAAGTAATCGCCAATCTGGATAAGAAAAAAGATCACTATGGTGACGTGTCAAAAAAAATATGGGATTTGGCAGAAGTTGGATATAAAGAGGTGAAAAGCTCGGCAATTCTGGAAGAGGAACTGGAAAAAGAAGGTTTTACTTTGGAAAAAGGAGTAGCCGGTATCCCGACCGCTTTTGTGGCAACTTATGGTAAGGGGAAACCGGTAATCAGCATTTTAGCGGAATATGATGCCTTGCCGGGTATGGCGCAGGAAGCTGTTCCGGAAAGAAAAGTAATAGAAGGGCAAAAAGCCGGACATGCCTGTGGCCATCATCTCTTCGGAACCGCTTCCACCGCTGCTGCCATTGCAGTGAAAGACTGGCTTAAACAAAATGGAAAAACAGGTACGATCAAATTGATGGGCTGCCCGGCAGAGGAAGGCGGTTCGGGTAAGGTTTATATGGTAAGAGAAGGAGTTTTTAAAGATTCAGATGTTGTTTTACACTGGCATCCGGGAGATAGAAACTCGGCAAATCCGGCGTCTTCTCTGGCCAATATTTCGGCAAAATTTCGTTTTTATGGCGTAGCTGCGCATGCAGCCGGAGCACCTGAACGCGGACGTTCTGCCCTGGATGGGGTGGAAGCAATGGATTATATGGTAAACATGATGCGCGAGCATATTCCTCAGGAAACCCGTATTCACTATGTAATTACCCGGGGCGGTGAGGCACCAAACGTGGTTCCGGCATTTGCAGAGGTTTATTATTATGCCCGCCATAACAACCGTGAAGTTGTAAAGGATGTCTGGGCAAGAATTGTGGAAGCTTCGAAAGGAGCGGCAATGGGAACCGGAACAAAGGTTGAAATGGAAATTACCGGAGGTGCTTATGATTTGCTTCCCATTGAGTCACTTTCCCGTGTGATGTTTAAAAATCTGGAAACTGTGGGTGGTGTTAAGTATACACCGGAGGAAATTGCATTTTCAGAAAAAATTATTGCCACCTTACCGGCATCAACAGAGGCCAAACCAAAATATACAGAAGCTGAAACGGTACCTGCTTTTTCAACAAAAATTGAAGGAATGGGTGGTTCGACAGATGTTGGTGATGTAAGCTGGGCCGTGCCAACGGTTGGTCTTTCAACAGCAACATGGGTACCTGGCACTCCGGCACATAGCTGGCAGGCCGTTGCAGCAGGAGGTACTGAAATTGGTAAAAAAGGAATGATGGTCGCTTCAAAAACACTGGCCTTAACGGCTATCGATTTATTTAAAGATCCGGCTTTAATCCAGAAAGCACACGCAGATTGGGAAAAAGCAAAAGGCGCTAATTTTAAATATGAAGCCATGGTAGGAAATCGTAAACCGGCATTGGATTATAGAAATTAAAAAAACATAGGCTTTCGGCGGTCAGCTTTCGGCTAAAAATGGCAGTGACAAATTTTAGCCTTAAAAACACCACCGAAAGCAGATGATTATTTATTCATATCAAATTTCTTTTAGGCCACCAGCTGATAGCCGACTGCCGAAAGCCGAAGTCCTTTTCAGTATCCGTCCGTCTTAATCTGCTTCTCAGTCACTTCACCATATTTCTTTATCTGCTCCCGGATATCTGCTGCTTTTCCAACCATAATAAATTGCAGATTATCTTTTGGGAAATATTGCTCAATAATTGTTTTCGTCTGAGCTGTTGTCATCCCGTCCACTTTTGCCTGAAATGTATTGATAAAGTTTTCGTCGAAATTGTATAAAAACATATCCGTAAGTAAACCAGACAAAGCTCCGGCAGATTCATAATCCGGCGGAAAATCTCCTTTAACATACGATTTTGCTGATGCCAGAACCGTTTCGCTGATTCCGGTTTTATGCAGACTATCCAGCACACTCAATGCCATATCAACCGCAGGAACTGTTGTTGAATTTTTGGTAAAGGTGCTGATGTAAAAAGTACCGGCCATTTTGTATCTGCTGAAACGGCTGTTTGCGCCATAAGTAAGACCGGAATTAACACGCAAGGCATCATTAAGCCATGATGTAAAACGTCCGCCCAAAATGGTATTCACAACCAAAACCGGAATGTAATCGGGTGAACTATATGGAATTCCTTTGCCACCAATAAAAAACGTAGTTTCTCGTGCATCATCTTTGTTAACCAGTAATACACGACTTTTTGTAAAAGCCAGTTCTGGTACCGCACGTTTAATCATTCTGGCTTCCGCCGTTTTCCAGTCTCCAAAAAGAGTTGTGATTTTTTTCTTCATATCCGCCGTTTTGAAATCACCTACAACGGCAATGGCACCTTTTCCGGTTGTGTAATTATTCTGATAAAATTTCTTTACTTCATCAATAGTAATTTTTTCAACGGTTGATTTGGTACCACCGGTTGGCGTTGCGTACGGATGTTTTTCAAACATGAAAGCATTAAAATAATTGCCGATCACATTACGCGGCCGTTCTTTGATTTGCGTTAATTCAAGCAATGTCCGCTGTTTGTGTTTGTCAAATTCAACAGGATCAAAAACCGGATGAATCATGATTTGCTGCAAAACATCAAATAACTTATCCTGATCTTTCACTGCAAATGAAGAACGGATACTCGCACCCTCTTTTCCGGCGGTCGTGGCCAAATTTGCCCCGACATAATCCGTTATTTCTTCAATTTGCGCTTTGGTGTATTTCTGTGTACCAAAAACCAGCGCATCTGCCGTCAGGCTGGCCAATCCGTATTGTTCGCCGTCGTTAATTGATCCCGCATCGAAAACCGCAGAAACATTGATCAGCGGAACTTCGTGCTGTTCCATCAAATAAACCGTAAGTCCATTCTTTAATTTGAATTTTTCATACTTCGGGACTTTAAAATTGTTTTGCGCAGCTACCGACAAAGTCGTCAGTGTAAGCAATACAAGGAATATATTTTTCATTGTGAATTTTTTTAGATCAATACAAAAGATTGGAAACAAGTGCTGAGCCGGTTATCATACTTTCTTTTCAGGTAACAAATAGCCAACAGTCCTGTTTCTTTCGGTAAAATATTTAGCTGCAACGCGTTTGATATCTTCCACAGTCACTTTTTCATAGAGTTTTGGCGCATCAAACATTTTTCGGTAATCACCAAAAAATACATCGTAGGTGCCCATACTATTTGCTTTGCCGTTGATGGTTTCCATACTTCTGTAAAATTCCATCAATTTCTGGTTTTTTACCTTTTGCAATTCGCTGTCGGTAACGCCGCTTTTTACGATAAGTTCAATTTGATCCAGAATTGATTTTTCAAGTGTTGGTGCTGAAACGCTGTCGCCTGCAACCGCATAGATGTTGAACAAATTAGGATCAAAACCTTCTCCTATAAAAGTAAAAACCTGGGAGGCGATCGTGGTATCCATCACCAACGATTTTACCAGTCTGGATGAATTTCCGGACGTCAGTAAACTGCTTAACAAATCCAGTGCATAATAATCTTCGTGACCGGTTTGCGGGGTATGGTATGAAAGCAAAACATTTGGCGTTGTGATATCCTTGTACGTTGTAACCCGCCGTTCGCCGTTTTGTTCTGGTTCAACCGTGCGTATTTTAGGAGGAAGTCCTCTCGCAGGAATTGGCGCCATATACTGGTTAGCCAGTTTTTTAACCTGGTCGACCGTAATGTCACCAACCACAACAACCGTTGCGTTATTTGGTGAATAATAAGTTTTGAAATAATTTTCAAGGTCAGATTGTGTCCACGCTTTGATGTCCGATTCGAATCCAATCACCGGAAACATATACGGATGTTCCTGAAAAGCAACCGATTGTACCAATTCACCAAGCATACGGTAATTGCTGTTTTCCAATCCTGTACTTCTTTCTGATAAAACGACGCCGCGTTCACTTTCAACCATTTTTGGATCGATTGTCAAATCCGCGATACGGTCAGATTCCAGTTTGAAAATCGTTTCCAGAGCATCCTTTTGAAACCAGTCGGTATATACGGTTACGTTTTCGGAAGTGTAAGCATTATTGGAACCGCCATTGGCTTCCATGGTACGGTCAAATTGTTTCGGTCCGTATTTTTTGGAACCATTGAACATCATGTGTTCAAAAAAGTGTGACAAGCCGGTTATTCCATGCACTTCGTTCCTTGATCCAACTTTCCAGAACAAATACATATTGGCATTTGGGATGGAATGATCTTCAAGCACGAGGAATTTCATGCCGTTTGCCAGCGTGAAAGTTTTGACATCTTCGGGTTTACTTTGGCCATTGGCAAAACCAATTCCAGTCATTATTGCTGCTCCCAGCAATAGTTTGCGTAGCTTCATAGTTACGATTCAGTTTTTTTGTTTTGTAATAATAAACAAAAAACCGTGATAGAAATCATCATTTTGATGAATGGCATCCGGGAGCCTGCTATTATATTTACAACAAAGCATATTTCAACATGGCAGAGGTGCAGCGCACCGGAATATTTGTAGCAATGTATATTTTTGTATAATCCAAGGTGCAGCGCACCGCAATATTAATCCTGACAAATCATGAAACCTATCCTATCCCTTTGTTGTATTTTAATTGCTATCTCCTCATTTACAACGCCTGTAATTCAGGTTTCTGAAACCAGAAGTGAAGAGCAAAAACGAACTCTGCGCGTTATGACATATAACATTCATCACTGCAATCCACCAGAATCTGCTGGCGGAAGAATTGATGTGGAGGCGATCGCGAAGGTTATCAATAATGCAAAACCGGATTTGGTAGCTTTACAGGAAGTAGATATCAACACCGAGCGTTCAGGGAAAGGACTAAATCAGGCAAAACAGATCGCCGGTTTAACAGGGATGAAGTTCTATTTTTCAAAAGCAATTGACCATCAGGGGGGAGATTATGGCGTTGCGGTTTTATCTAAATTCCCTATTGTAGATTCGGCCCGGTTTGCTCTTCCAATTAAAAAGGACCTGCTTGAAGAAATGAGAACCATTGCGGCCATCACCGTGATGTTGCCTTCAAAACAAAAAGTCATTTTTGCCAGTACACATTTGGGTTTAAATGAACCTAACAGACTTTTACAGTCTGAAACCATTATGGAACATTTTGGCAACGAAAAATTACCGATGATACTCGCCGGAGATTTCAATGCAGAACCGGAAAGTAAAGTCATAAATTATTTCGATAAGTATTTTATTAGGAGTTGTGTTAAAAACTGTGGTCACACAATTCCGACAGATAAGCCTGAGAAGACAATAGATTTTATAATGTCGAAACCTTTTGGTATATTTAAAACATTAAGCCACAGAGTGATAGACGAGAAATATGCCTCGGACCATTTACCTGTTTTTGCAGAATTGTCAATTGTTAACTAGTCCTTATTACAAAATCTGCTTGCGATAGAGTTTTTTCTATTTTCATTCCATCAACGTTCCTTAATCAAGTCTTATTCTTTAACGCCCTGCACGCAGACCGATTCTTTCGCTGCGGGTTTTTGTTTTGGAAAATTAAAATAATGGTAAACTGGTGAGTTACCAAAATGAAGTTTGCACGTCTGTATTGTTAATGCGTTGCCGGATATACGGCAAAAAGTGCCTTTAATTTCACAACTATTCGCTCACTTTTATTCATTGTTTTATGAAAAGACTCTGTTTACTCAAAATTCTTCCACTGGTTTTCTTCTGTCTAATATTTTCCTTGTCCTACGGGCAGGAATCCAGAACACCAAATTGCCCGAATCCTGCCGGAGGTTGTGACACAGTCGGGATTGAACATCGGGTAAGTCCCTGGCGTGTTGGTGGTTTTATCGGGCCTGCCGTTGCATTTTGTGGAAAGTGGTCAAGCACTTTTAATTCAAACAAATATCGCGACAAATCACTTTTCAATGGTATTGGTTATCATGCGAATCTGAACGCTGATTATTTTTTCAATACAAAGAAAAATAAACAGCTGAAATTCGGTGTCGGTGCCATTGCCGGTTTGCAGACTTTCTTTTTAAGAAATGATCTGGACGATTTCCTGGATAAGATTATTGCTGAATCCGGTTCGAGTAATGCGGTGATCAGAAAAGGTGCTTCGGAGGATCATTATATTGTTGCCGGGCCTGTGCTTAGTTACGCCTTTGGAAAGAAAACAAGATCTCCATTTATTGAGGCTTCCATTCGTGGCGGACTTTTCAGGACAACACCAGCGGCTATTTTTGTTTATGATCAGGCCACTTCCAATAATATTTATTCTGTAACGGCTACTGACAAGCGTTATCATGCAGGAGTGCTGACAACATTAGGATTATTCTTTCCAAGTAAAAAAGGACTTTGGTCCTGGGGGGTCGAAGCAACTGGTTTTCGAACAAAAGTGAACTACATTTTCCCGGGTGCTACCATTTATAGTTATCAGAGAAAACACGGTGGTTTTTCTGCCGGACTTGCTTTTCGCCGCAATTTCGTTCGCGATATTCCTTTCAGAAAAGATCCGACGCCACCATTATTATGCGAAGCGCCTGATCTGGAATTGATGATGAACGGAAAGTCAATCAAAGGACTTGTTTTCAGTACGCTTGATTCTACAAAAGCTGATAGTATCCAGATCAGCTGGAAAAGCCGTAGTATATTGGATTCAACCAAAAGTGAAACTTTCACCGCCCGTCTTCATCAGTTAAATGGCGGAATGGATAATGTGATCGCTCAGGTTGTTTGTCAGAAAGAAACAAAGATGGCATGGCCGGCAGGATATTTAAATCCGGCAACGGGCCGTCCGGTAGAAGGACAATATTATGTGACGGTGCAGAGTCAGCAGATTTCTTCCTGTGCATCCTGTACCAGTGAAGCCAGTACAACAGGTTTCTCTGTTCAAAAACCGGAAAGAATCATCGATTCGGTTGACCGTTGTTTCAAACAATGCTTCCTGGAAGTATATGCATACAAAAAGGTTAAAGTTAAAAGAGTTAAGTACGGCAAATCGCCAACATCTTGCGTAGGCTGTATTTGTCCAATCGATACAGTGTCGAAAACTATTTCTCAATATCATCTTTTAGGAACTGTGAAAAGGGATAATTGCGATGCTTCGAAACTTGATCTGAATGCAGAGACATCTGGTATCATTATTCCTAAATGGGCTACAACAGTTTATACTTCGGTTGAAACCATTGTGGCAGGTGACTGTGCAGGTGTTCCTCAGGGAAGAAATAAAATCAACTATTCGGCTCCTGTCAAAAAAGGAAAAGCAGGCGAATTCAAGAGAGCTTATCAGAAGAAGTAAATCTGAACTTGGGTGTTAATGAGAAAAGGGCCTTTCAGTTTTGAGAGGTCCTTTTCGTTTTTTTATGATTCTTCCTTAATCCATTTCACCCTTACAATGCGGCTTTTGATGTCATGGTTCGCAAAAAAATGCAGCCAGTGCAATTGACGGGAAGACAAATGATCGGTGGGAGATTTTATTTCAATAAAGGAATATTCAGTTTCATCCCAAACCAGCAAATCGGGAAAACCTCTTGTATTCTCCCTGAGGTTTTGGGATATTTCCAAAAGTACCGCATGGATCTGCTCCGGTGTTAAGAGCGAGATTAGTTTTAAAACAATTTCCAGCATTCCGGGATACCAGCTCACAAGCACATTGGTTATGCCAAACTTTTCGTGAAAAGTTCTCTCTACAATTGCCGATATGGCCTCCTGCGTATTTGCATCTTTTATTCTGGCCAAAAGCTGTTCTGATCTTTTGTAATAAAAATCCGGCAAAAAGAAATCAGATGGGACGCGTTGTAGAGGATTATGGATTGCTTTAACATTGGTATCATAAATAATATCCCAGAATAAAAGTCCAAATAACGATCGCCAGGGTTCATTTTCACTGAAAACTGCTTCTGCGCCAAGATCCTGGTAATATTGAATGGCACCTCGTTCAACACGAAAACGAATGGAAATCGGAATTTCTATACTGCTGGCATCTTTCAAAGCCTGCGTCGTTCTTTTTACTGCCCGCTTCTTTTTGTTGACAATACGCTCATGAAAGTCATGTGAAAAGTAACGTTCATCTGCGTTTTGCGGATTTTCTGCAATTTCTTCACAAAGTGCCAATGCCTCTTCAATTTCACCAAGGTTATACAAAAGGCGAACTCTTCTTTCCCGCGAAGGAGCATCATTGGTAAGTTGATAAGCGGTCAAAGCCTGTGAAAGCATTTTTTTTCTTTCAAGCCAGGCACCAACGCGTAATACAAAAAGGTGATAGGGCGGGAGTGACTTGGGACTAAGATTCCCTGAAACACCAACCTGCCAGTTCATAAACCAGTCAAAAATTTCTTCAGGAGGCAATTGATTTTTAAGAACGTCAAAAGTTTCCTTCATCAGGGAAATCATCAGCGTATCGTCAACATCTTTTCTCGTTTCAAACTGAACTGACAAATGTTCCTGATCAAAAGACTGAAAACGTACATGGCCCAGGTCTCGAACCACAAATTCAGTCATATCCGCGTAACGATTTCCAAAAAACAAAAACTTCATCATCATGACTTCTGCTTCAAAAGCAACCTTCACAACAGGTTCTGTTTCCTGAATTATCTCACATATCAATTTAAAATCATATTCATAAAGAAGCCAGCGGATCAGATCTTGTTTTTTGATGGATTTGGAAGGCATTATTTCCGGTTGCAGAATTTTAGCGAATTCCAGATGTTCAGGTTTGGTAAACAAATGCATCACTTCTTCGAAACGCTCTTCATGAAGTTCACAAAGCTGCTGTATAAATTGTGCATCATGAAGCTCATTCAGAGCCGCCGGAATATCCGTGATTTCTGAATAGGAAAGTGAATTGACACGAAAAAAGGATTTGCTCCGATTACTAAAACGAATAAAAAGACATTGTGCTTCCTCTGAAAGTGCGGTATAAGAATTTAGAAATTCCAGCTCATTTTCATTCAATAAGGATTCATACATTTTTCGCACAAAATCCAGTACATAGCCAAAGTAATCGTGGTAATATTTTGGGGGAAGATCCTTCGGGAACTCGTTAATTTGCACAGTGAATATTGTGGATGTTACAATCAGTTTGCCACCAAACTTTATTCAAATATAACGAGACAAAAGAAAAATTATTCAACAAATTCCATATTTATCGGGCAGCAATTATAGTAAGAACGAGGATTATAGGCCCTTTTATGAAAAATGGTATGATTATATATTAAAATGAAATTAATTGAAATTATAATGAGTAAAAATTGTATTATACCTATTCAAATTATTCCCATTTTATAATAACGTAGTATTTTATAAAGAATTGACTTACATTTGTTTCCAATGGAAAACAACATTTAGAGCCCATGACAACATTAGATTCTTACAATTTTTCCGGCAAAAAAGCCTTGGTACGCGTTGATTTTAACGTACCGCTTAATGACAAATTTGAGATTACGGATGATACCCGGATCCGTGCCACTATACCCACCATCAGCAAGATTCTTAGTGAAGGAGGATCGGTGATTTTGATGTCCCATCTTGGGCGTCCCAAAGATGGACCTACTGAAAAATATTCTCTGAAACATCTGGTTAACCCTCTTTCTTTAATTTTAGGCAAAACTGTAAAATTTGCTGACGATTGTATCGGAGCAAGTGCAACGGAAATGGCAGCGGCTTTGCAGCCAGGTGAAGTCTTGTTGTTAGAAAACCTTCGTTTCTATAAAGAAGAGGAAAAGGGTGATGAAGCTTTCGCTGAAAAATTGTCGAAACTTGGCGATGTCTGGGTTATGGATGCATTCGGAACGGCTCACCGTGCCCATGCTTCCACTGCTGTAATCGGTAAGTTTTTCAAAGACAAAGTTTGTGGCTATGTAATGCAGGCTGAGCTTGATAATGCAGAAAGGCTTCTTGAACACTCAGAACGTCCTTTTACTGCCATTATGGGGGGTGCCAAAATTTCTGATAAGATTTTGATCATCGAACGTTTGCTTGATAAGGTGGATAACCTGATCATAGGAGGTGGAATGTCATATACTTTTACAAAAGCACTGGGCGGAAATATCGGAAAATCTTTACTTGAAGCAGATAAAATGGATTTGACACTTGAATTGCTTGAAAAGGCAAAACAAAAAGGTGTTAATATTGTTTTGCCGATTGATACTGTTATCGCTGATAAATTTAGCAATGATGCAAGTCGTCAGACTGTACCTGCTGCTGAAATTCCTGATGAATGGGAAGGTTTGGATATCGGACCTGAGTCGGTTGAATTGTTCAAAGGAATAATCGCATCGTCGAAAACAGTGCTCTGGAACGGTCCTATGGGCGTTTTTGAATTCCCTAATTTCGCAATCGGTACTAATGCAATTGCAGAGGCTGTTGTTGCTGCTACGGAAGAAAACGATGCTTTCTCATTAATTGGTGGTGGAGATTCAGCTTCTGCTGTAAATAACGCAGGTTACGGAGATCGCGTAAGCTACGTTTCAACAGGTGGCGGTGCATTACTTGAATATATGGAAGGTAAAGTCTTGCCTGGGGTTGCAGCCCTTGATTAATTGTTAATGGTTAAGTATTAATTGTTAATGACGGAAAATAATTGTTAATTGTTAATGATGAGGAATTGAGAATTGGACGCTTGTCGTTTGGTTCTCAATTTTTTTGTGCCAAAAATTAAATTCAAAACTGCTGTTCGCTTACTACTTGGTTCTGGCAGTATCTAATTACTAGAAGCTAATCGCTAACACCAATAGCTACTCAAAAAGAAATCCATTCCTCAAATGAAGAATGGATTGTCCGTATTATTAACCTAACTAATTTATAAATAAAGTCACAACCTCGACCGTCATTTATCTCTTTTGATTAACTTTTCACACGTGACTGAATGTCATCAGAACCTGTGCTACGTTGTCTTGTTTTTACGTTTTGGTTACCAAACCGGTAAGTGAAAACAAGTCTGAACTGGCGGCTTGGCCATGTGCTTTTTACTCTCAGATCAATATCTTCAAACTTCGTAGTCCCTCTGAATTTGTTGGTCCAGAATGGATCCTGAACACTCAGGCGAATCGTTGCTTTTTTGTCCATCAATGATTTCTGTAAACCAAGATTGATGGCACCTTGTGATTTCGCGGAAAGCAATCCATATATCGCCGGACTGTTAAACCATCCTGAAAGTTCTGCTGTCCAGGTTTTCGAAAGCGTAAATGTGTTGTTGACAAAAGCGTTATAAGTGAAAATTTTCATGTCAAACGGCGCGTTCCGGTAAAAGGTCTTGTAATGGTTGTAAGCGCCTGATAAGTTGGTTTGCGCATTCCACCATTTCGTGATCGGAATTGGTGCTGAAATTGTAAGACTGATATAGTTCTGATTATCAAGGTTCTCTGATGTGACATAAGTCTGATTTTTCTCAGGGACCAGCATCGGAACTTCATCCGCTATCATATCTTTTACACGACTGTATGCCAATGTTGTATTAAGGAAATTTTTGTAAACGTGAACCAGCTGAAATGAATGCGTGTATTGCGGACGAAGGTTCGGATTACCTTTTGAAAAAGTATATGGATCCAGATAATATTCAAACGGATTCAGCGACTGGTAATTCGGGCGATCGATCCGGTAACTGTATGACAAATTCAAAACATTACTGCTGTCAAGATTTCTTGATAAGAAAACACTCGGAAACACATTCAGATATTTTCGGTTTCTGACGCTATTTAATGTTACTGAATTACCAACCGCGTGGGTATATTCGGCACGCAGACCAAGCTGGTATTTTGTTTTTGCATTGAACTGACCATTATAATTGGCATAACCCGCATTGATGTTTTCAGTGTATTTGAATTGATTGGTACGCGACGGATCAAGCGCCCAATCATCCGTTTTTGTTTCGAAAATCATGTTGTTATCAGATTTCACATAACTGGACTTCAATCCGGCTTCAAATTTTCCTTTTCCTAATGGCTGCATATAATCCATTTTCGCTACACCTATATTGATCAATGCCGGCATATTATTTCTTACAATATCAGGAGTTCCTGTTGGAGAACCATCCGGGTTATAATACCGTGTATCTAAAAAGTTATATCCCTTGCTGTCATATTGAACATAATCTGCATCAAATGTCAATTCTTTGCCTTTGTCGTTAAATTGATGTTTCAGGTTAACATTTGCGCTGATATTATTCATATGATTGTTCGCTTTCATATCCGTATGATAAGTTTGCTGAAGGCTCAAATCATCATTTAATATTTCTGCATCCGTCGCGCGGATCGGATTTTTCCAGGAATTGTAAAAGCCGGAGAAAAGCACACCAATCGTTGTTTTATCCGTAGCGAAATAATCCATTCCTACGCGGTAATTATAATTTCTCGACTGCCAGTCACTTTTTGAGTTCATGTTGAAAGTGGTCGTTTTGCCTTCATAAGGAATAGCGCGGTAGATTATCTGGTTGTTAAAACCTTCACCTTCAAACGCACTCCCTGTTCCAAAAAGACTGACTTTCCCTTTTCTGTTATTTAATGCCAGCGAACCATTTCCTCGTCCGTATCCCGGTGTTGCTATACCTCCGCCAATTGAAAAGTTACCATTCGTCCCGAAATTTTTATTCTTTTTGAACTTGATATTGATAATTCCCGAGTTTCCGGCCGCATCGTATTTCGCTGATGGATTGGTGATAAGCTCGATTTTTTCAATGTTATCACTTGGCGTATTTCTTAACAGATTCACAAGCTCAGCCTGGCTCAGATAAGTCTGTTTGCCATCGATTTGCACAATGACACCATCTTTTCCACGAAGTTGCAGCTTATCGTTTTGCTGGTCGACGGTAATGCCTGGAGAGCGCTCTAAAACCTCAAGTGCAGTTGCTCCCGCAGAGACGATACTGTTCTCAACATTAATTACCGTACGGTCGATTTGCTGCTCTATGAAAGGTTTTTTGGCCACAACGGTCACTTCATTTAATGATTGTGATTCCGGTTGTAGGGTAAAAGAGGGGAGGTCGACGATGTTTTCCTGAATAGAAAAATTTTTGCTGTAAGCCTTTTGATAACCAACCATGGAAACCATTGCCATGTATTCGCCGGCATCAACCTGATCGAAAAGAAATTTTCCGTTTTCGTCAGCGGCAACTCCTTTTGATAAGGTCGAGTCTTTCGCTTTTAAAAGCAAAACATTAACAAAAGGAAAAGGCTGGGATTTTTCATCCAGAATAGTCCCGGACACCTTTCCTTTTGTCGTTGTGGTTTGAGCAAGCACAAAGCTACCGCTAAGTAGCAGTGCTACTGTCAGATTAATAAAGAATTTCATGGCTAATAGATGGTTATATTATGGACTGATATTTCAAATAGTCAGAATTGTATTAACTCAGGCAGTCTTAAATATCGAGTACATTGCAAAGATAAGTACTTGGTATAACATAGAACCTTAGATTACATAAAAGGTTGTTTTGTTGGATGAACGGAAACCAAGTATCCGGCTTTCTCTTGATAGATACAAAGGGAAGCAAGAATGTTGCATGATGAAAGAAAAAAAGTTTGAATGGCAAAAATTCTATGATGAAATGAATGATTCCAGATCTGATGTTACAAATCAAAAAAGGCAGAAAACTTCCGTTTGGAATAGTTTTCTGCCTTTTGTTCAATACTTACCACCTATCTAATTATAACCAATAATCATCAATTAATTGTTTTGAATGGCTGCTGTTTTCAGCTGTACCATGTCTCCGTTTGTGTTGTTAAGAAGTGTAACGATATCAATTTCAAGAATTGATGTAATTTCAAGCAACCGCTCAACCGTCAATCGGGTATATGCCAATTCGATTTTACTGTAAGCATTTTGACTGATACCTAACTTCATGGCCAGATATTCCTGTGGGTAACCTCTGTATTCCCTTATCTTTCTAATATTCGTGGCCACCGCTTTTAATTTTGCTTCCACAACTACTTTCATAACGACTTAAAAGTTAGGTTGATATCTATGTTTATTGATGAAGTTTTTGATATTATATATACGACAAGGATGTTCTGCCAGATCAAACAGGAATAAAATATGCCAAAATATGTTTAGAGCTTTAGGAAGATATAAAGTTTCCCAATTCAGATAGTTAAGGCTAAGATTTCCCGGTCAAATTATAGTTATGCTTTCAAAAAAAATTGTTGAGTAAACACAAATCGGGTCTTTTTTTGTAATTAGTCTTTTTGTTTAACTAAGAAAACATAACATGATTAATCGATTATATGACACCTCATTAAGTCTGCTTACCGATTTGTATCAATTAACAATGGCTTATGGCTACTGGAAATCAGGGAAAGCGGAACAAGAAGCAGTTTTTAATCTTTATTTTCGTAAACATCCGTTTCAGGGCGGTTTCACAATTGCCTGCGGTCTAAGCAGTGTGATCGATTATCTGAACGAATATCGTATTGATGAAGAAGATCTTGAATACATCGGTTCACTGACGGGGAGCGACGGGAAGGTGCTTTTTGAAACTGGATTTCTGGATTATCTCCGTACTATGGAGTTTAAATGCAGTGTTGATGCAATTCCTGAGGGTACTGTCGTTTTTCCCAATGAGCCATTGCTCCGTATCCAGGGACCAGTTTTGCAATGTCAGCTTTTGGAAACTCCGCTATTAAATCTATTAAACTTCCAATCTTTGATAGCTACGAAAGCGGCCAGAATGCGCCTGATTGCCCATGATGATGCGCTTTTAGAATTCGGATTGAGAAGAGCGCAAGGACCTGATGGAGGAATGACTGCCAGCCGTGCAGCATATATCGGCGGTTTTGATGCAACATCTAATGTTTTGGCTGGCAAGCTTTATAATATTCCTGTAAAGGGCACGCACGCGCACAGCTGGGTAATGTCTTTTGACAATGAGCTTGAATCTTTTGAAACATATGCCAAATACATGCCCAATAATGTGACGCTTCTTGTTGATACTTACGATTCAATCCAGGGGGTTAAAAACGCAATTATTGTTGGAAAGCAGCTAAGAGAAAGAGGTTATGAGCTCGGCGGAATTCGTTTAGATTCAGGTGATCTGGCGTATTTGAGCATTGAAGCCAGGAAATTGCTTGATGAGGCAGGATTTGAAAAAACCAGTATAGTGGCCAGTAATGATCTGGATGAATATATAATGGATAGTTTGAAAATCCAGGGTGCAAAAATTAATGTCTGGGGTATCGGAACAAAACTGGTAACGGCTTTTGATCAGCCGGCATTGGGAGGCGTTTTTAAACTGGCTGCTATAAAAAATGACTCAGGTGAGTGGGATTATAAACTTAAATTGTCAGAACAGGCGATCAAAGTTTCAACACCTGGAATTCAACAGGTTCGCAGGTTCAAAGATACAAAGGGTTTTATTTCTGATATGATTTTCAATATTGAAACACCGCTTTCCCAAACAGCGACGATGGTAGATCCGTATGATTTTACAAAAACCAGATCATTTTCCGAAACGGTGTCTTACGAAGATCTGCTTGTGCCCGTTTTTTTAAAAGGTAAATTGGTATACAGCCTTCCATCCATACACGAAACCCGTGAACGTGTTGAACAACAGCTGACGCATTTTCATAAAGGAATTAAACGGTTTGTGAACCCCCATACTTATCCGGTAGGACTTGAAAAGGATTTGTTTGATCTGAAAACGGATCTGATTGTGAAATTAAGGGCTGCAAAATAATTTAAAATCAAGATTAGAAATGAGCGGTGAAATCCCCAAACCCGATACCGAAATCCTGAAAGAACTTATTCTTTACAGGATGCCTTTCGGAAAATATAAAGACTGGCTGATTACTGATTTGCCGGTATCCTACCTTGAATGGTTTGAAAGGGAGGGCTTCCCTGCCGGTAAGCTGGGCATGATGCTGAGCACGATGTACGAAATCCGGCTGAATGATTTGATGTTTCTGATTGATGGCTTGAAGAAGATTTATCGACGGTAAATTTTGGATAATGTTTTGAAGAAATAAGAAACTTTGATTGACAAAACTAGTCTAATGGATATCGAAGGTTCTCATCAAAACATGCTGTTATGTCTTATGTTAAAATCTGGGTTCATGCGGTCTGGGCTACAAGGAATCGTGAATGTGTTCTAAAACCTGATATCTTAAAGAAAATGTGTAGCCATATTTATGGTTACGCGAAGGAAAATGGAATTTACATTGACAGGATTAATGGTCATGATGATCATATTCATGTATTGATGATACTGAAACCTGAATTTGGAATATTAAAACATGTTCAATTACTGAAAGGTGAAAGTTCAAACTGGGCCAATAAAGTACAATTGACTAAAGACCGGCTTTATTGGGCAGATAAATATTTCGCATCATCTGTGAGTAATAATAAAATTGATATCGTCAGAAAATATATTGATAATCAGCAGGAACATCATAGGAAACAGACTTTTGGCGAGGAGTATAAAATCTTTTTGACTAGCCTGGGGTATACAGATGAGGACTTTGGCTAAAGCCGGAAACTTGTATTGAGTATCGACACCCAAGGTTGAAACCTCGTATGTTTGTCTTAGAAAATCATGATTAATAAAGATTAAGTTCAGAACTTGGTATTGAGTGGTGAGAGGAGATTGAAGCCTAAACAATCCAGCAGGATATGTAGCACCCAAGGTATTCCCCACCACCCAATGCTAAGAGTCACAACAGCACCTAAGGATTCACCAGAAAGGTGATAAGCCAGTATAGGACGAGAAAAGGCAAACTTATTCTAAGACCATGAG
>NZ_JAJTSZ010000013.1 GCF_021440195.1 Dyadobacter sp. CY356 | reverse complement strand
AAAATAAGGCAGAGACAATATTAAATTGCCCTGCCTAACGTGCATGGAATAAATTCCTGCTTCTGAAAGCGTAATTTATAAAAATATTTAATCTTTTACTTGACTTTTAACACAGCACCTTGGGTTAGTATTCTCGCACCAAAAAAAACTAACACAGGGTTTCAACCCTGGGTGCAACAAGGCTCAGTAATTCCAGGGCTTTAGCCATTGCAGTATCAATCCCGAATATCAACATAACATTTCTTAACACACACCTAACACCGCCATACGCAAAATACACTACTTTCGCGACTGGTTCCAAAAACCTGATGGTAGAAATCGCCACATGATGACTTGTATTAACAGTTAAAGTTTATTGAAATGAAAAAAAGTATTCTGGCATTTGCCATTTCGCTATTTTGCCTGATCTCAGTTGAAGGTATGTCCCAAGATAAAACAAGAGTTATCGCCCATCGCGGCGCATGGAAAAATACGGGTGCCACAGAAAATTCCATAGCGGCCCTGGAGCACGCCATTAAGTTGGGCTGTTATGGCAGCGAGTTTGACGTGCATATGTCGGCAGATTCTGTACTTTTTGTTAACCATGATCACACAATTCAGGGGACCGATATAGAAAAAGCCACTTCCGGGGAACTATCAAAAATAAAATTGGGTAACGGTGAAGCCTTACCAACGCTTGAAGCTTATCTGAAAACGGGAGGAAAACAGAAGAAAACGCGTTTGATTCTGGAAATCAAAACTTCTTCCATCAATAAAGAGCGTTCTCTGGCTTTGACAAAAAAATGTGTTGAAATGGTAAAAAATCTGAAAGTTGAAAAGATCACAGATTATATCGCTTTTGACTATGATGTTTGTCTGAAAGTAAAAGAGCTGGCCCCAAAGGCACATGTGGAATACTTGAATGGAGATAAAACACCGGCAGAAATTTTAGCTGCGGGTTTATCAGGAATTGATTACCATTATTCCGTTTACAAAAAGAATGAGCATTACATCGAAGAAATGCACAAGGAAAAGCTGACAACCAATGCCTGGACTGTCAATGATAAACCGACGATGCAATGGTTCATTGACAAAAAAGTGGATTTTATTACCACCAACGAACCTGAACAATTGCTTGAATTATTAAAATAAAAATATTCAAAAACTAAAAAGAGCAGCGTTATCAATTGGATATCGCTGCTCTTTTACTTTCTCATTAAATGAGGTTATAAATTCATTCCACCTGACGCTTCAATTCTTTGCGCGTTGACCCAACCTGCTTCTTTTGAACAAAGAAATGCTACGACACCGCCAATATCTTCCGGCTGTCCTACTCTACCAAGTGCCGTAATAGCGTTCATATGCTCCTCCATTCCTTCATGGGAAGCAAAGGCACGTTTAGTAAAATCGGTATGGATGATTCCGGGAGCGACCACGTTGGCGGTGATCCCACGGTGACCCAATTCCTTTGCAAGGTATCGGGTAAATACCTCAATGGCACCTTTCATGGAACCATAAGCCGCGTAACCGGGAGTTGCAAACCGGGCCAAACCACTTGACAAGTTGACAATCCTACCACCATCTGCCAGCAAAGGCAAAGCTTTTTGAGTAAGGAAATAAACACCTTTGAAATGCACATTAACCAGTTCATCAAAATCCTCTTCTGTGGTATCAGCAAAGGCAGAATAACGGTCGATACCTGCATTGTTGATCAGGAAATCGAAAGTTTCACGACCCCATTTTTCCTTTAATAAAGTTGCGACGGTGTCAAAAAATCCTGTGAACGCTTTGGTATCAGCAACATCAAGCTGGATAGCAGCGGCAGATCTGCCAAGTTTTTCTATTTCAGAAACTACTTCATTGGCTTCATTTTCATTGGTACGATAAACGATGATAACGTCGTTACCTTTTTGCGCCAAAGTAAGTGCCATATTTTTTCCAAGTCCTCGGCTCCCACCAGTTACAAGAGCAATTTTATTTGTCGATTCCATATCTGTTTTTGTTTATATTTTGATAAAACAAAGGTACATGCGTATGAAATTCTAAACATTGCAGATTTCAAATCAGGAATTACAAAAATCAAATCTATGCTCTAAAAGATTTCGGTGTCAGACTGGTATGTTTTTTAAACAGATTATTAAAATGGGCAGGTTCTTCAAATCCCAGACTATAAGCGATCTCTGAAATATTCCAGTCCGTATGTTTCAGCAAGATTTTGGCTTCCTGCACAATCCTATCCAAAATGAGTCCTGTGGTAGTTTTTCCAGTCACTTCTTTCAAAACCTTATTCAGATAATTCACATGAATTGATAATTGATCTGCATAGTCTTTAGCCGATCTAAGTTTCAATTTCTGATGTGGAGGTTCAACCGGGAACTGTCTTTCAAGTAATTCCATAAACAAGGAAGATACCCGGCGAAATGCGTTTGTTTCTGTATTTAAAGCAGAAACAGGCTGCAACTTTTGTCCGGTATGGATCAGTTCCATGACATAATTCCGGATCAGGTCATACTTGTAAGCATAATCCGATTCCAGCTCACGAATCATTTTATTGAAAATTACTTTCACCTCATCCATCTGTTCATCAGTAAGAAAGAAGATAGGATTTCCGCCTGGTTGAAAAACCGGCATATCAGGAATTACAATGCCTGTATTACTTTGCACAAAAAAATCCTCTGAAAAAATACAGAAAATCCCAGTCTGGTTATCGTCCAGTGAATGATAATTGTAGGGAATTTGCGGCGTTGCGAACAGCAGCGCATTTTTTTCAATCTCTATCACCTTATCCGCATACTCTGCCCGGTTTCTCCCGATGATCAAACTTATTTTATATAAGCTCTGCGGTTATATGGCATTTTTATTTGCTTTGCGCCAAATATTTCCTCGGTTTTAAACACATTAAAGTGACCGATTTCCTTCTGTATCCTTTCCGGAATAAGCAGAGAGGCCTCTTTGTAAAAATCCTGTAAGTTCGTAAGTTCTGGCATGAGTCAAAATTACGAAATTCAAATCTGTAATAAAATAAATTTAATTTTTAGATAACTTCCTGACAACGCTTTTTAAATTTTCGATTCTGCTTTCTGTGACTGGATGTCTGTCTAAAAAATCAGATACATTTAATTCTTCCTGTTTTTTATAAAGTTGTTCCAGCGTTTCCGGTAAAATGTTCGCCTTGTATCCTGCACCAATCAAATATTTCAAAGCCAGTTCATCCGCTTCGCTTTCTTCATTTGCGTTGAACGTTATTTTTAGAAGATCGGAAAGGTATTCCGGGATTTGATTGGAATTTAATTCCCGCGAGGTATCGGTTGAATCGCTAAATTCTCTCAAAATATTAAATCCCGCCAATTTCTCAGCACTGTGCCGGCCTATTACATGACCGATTTCATGACTTAAAACAGCAGCAATTTCACTTTCCGTTTTTAGAAGTTTGAACAATCCTTTTGTTATAAAAACCTGTCCGCCGGGGAGAGAAAGAGAGTTAACAATTTGCGAATCAGAAAGCACATGAAAATCAAATTGAAATGGGGATTTGCTTACCTGCTTTACCGCCACCAATTTCTGACCAATGTTTTTTACTTTATTTTGAATCTCAATATCAGCATCAAGTCCGCCATATTTCGCTGCCATATCCGGCGCACATTGCAAGCCAAGTGTTATTTCTTGTTGAACAGTCAAGGTAATATGCTGCTTTTTTCCGGTTACCGGATTGATCTCCGTTTTTCTAAAAAATAGAAAACAGGAAACAAGCAGCATGATGGTAACCAGAATAATCGCTATTGCGTATTTACGGTTTTGGCTGATCAAGAGGAATTATTTTAAAAATTGATTGAAATAAAAATTGGTGACAAACATGTCAGCGGGATAAAATGGATTCATTTCCAGTGGATTAAAAATCTACGGCAATGGTTTTATAAACGAAAAGTCCTGCGTTTTGCACAGGACTTTTCGTTTATACTGTTCTTATAATCAGCCAATTTTTGCGGTTTGCAATTGACCGTTGGTTTCCCGCCATGCGCGTATTACTTGTGTTAATTGTTTGTATTCGATCAAAAATCCGTCGTGCCCGTACAGAGAATCAATTTCCTGAAAAACTGCGTCAGGAATATGTCTTGCCAAAAACTGTTGTTCAGAAATTGGAAAAAGTAAATCTGATTTTATACCTAAAACAAGAGTTTTGGCTTTTACAAGTCCTAATGCATGCACAATTCCGCCCCGGTTTCTTCCAACATTATGTGAATCCATAATCTTGGATAGCGTCCAGTAAGAATATGCATTAAATCTTTTCACAAACTTGTCACCCTGATACTGCTGATAAGATGACGCGCGGAAATCGTCGATCTGATCGGGATTATCGCGGGCCTGGGTAAAGTTATAAGTGTCATAGTTCCGGTAAGAAAGCAAAGCCATGGAGCGTGCTGCCCGCATACCCATTTTCCCGGAATCTTCATGATCTTCTTTCCAGGTCTGATCCGCTTCAATGGCCATTCTTTGTGATTCATTAAAAGCAACTCCCCAGGGCGAATGCAAGGCATTGGAAGCAATCAAAATCATTTCTTCAAAAAGATCCGGAGCTTCAACCGACCATTCCAGAGCTTGCTGCCCACCCAGCGATCCGCCAATGCACAATTTAATTTTTTGTATGTTAAGCTCCTGACGAAGAATTTCCAGCGTCCCTACAACATCCTTTACCGTAATGGTAGGAAAATCCCGGAAATAGGGTTTCAGTGTTTTTGGATTGATTGACAACGGCCCTGTGGAGCCATATGCCGATCCGAGAACATTCACACAAATAATAAAATCCTTTTCAGAATTGATGTACTTTCCATCACCAACCAACCCGTCCCACCATTCGGCAGCATCAGAATTGCCGGTCAGGGCATGACAAATCCAGACAATATTATCATCCTCCGCATTTCTGGTACCGTATGTTGAGTACGATAATTCAAAACCTGGTAGTTCACGACCCAATTCCAAAGGATAGGAATAAGGATATCTAAAAATCTTATGTTCCGCTTGCATACGTGCCAAAGCACTAAATTTAAATACTAAAACTATTAAAAATCAGGAAGTTACATCCGAATTCCTGATCACATCATCACTTCGCAGCTTCGAAAGCCTGCTGAAGATCTGCTTTTATATCATCAATATGTTCAATCCCAACGGATAGACGTAACAAACCGGGTGCAACGCCGGCCTGCTCCTGCTCTGCTTCCGAAAGCTGGGAATGTGTTGTACTTGCCGGGTGAATAATCAGTGTTTTAGAATCACCAACATTTGCTAAATGACTTGTCAGTTTCACAGAATTCACGAAAACATCTGCTGCTTCTTTTCCTGCTTTTAGTTTGAAAGAAAGCACAGATCCGGCTCCGCGCGTAAGATATTTTTCAGCCAGTGCTTTGTATTTATTACTGGCAAGGCCAGGATATTTCACAAATTCCACATCCGGATGTCCTTCCAGCCAGGTTGCCAAAGCCAATGCATTTTCACTTGCACGTTCCACGCGAAGTGTAAGCGTTTCCAGTCCTTGCAATAACAAAAAGGAATTGAACGGACTTTGAGATGGTCCCCAGTCGCGAAGACCTTCCACACGTGCACGAATAATAAACTGAATATTCCCGAATGGTCCGTTTTTACCAAAAACATCATTCAAAACCAGCCCGTGATAACTTGGAGAGGGCTCGGTAAATTGTGGGTATTTTCCATTTCCCCAGTCAAAAGTTCCGGCATCAACGATCACCCCGCCCATAGTAGTACCATGTCCGCCGATCCATTTTGTGGCGGATTCAACAATAATATGTGCTCCCCATTTAATCGGCTGGCAAATAGCACCACCGGCACCGAAGGTATTGTCAACAATAATCGGCAAATCGTATTTAGCCGCAAGGGCAGAAAAAGCTTCAAAATCCGGAATGCTGTAACTCGGGTTACCAATCGTTTCCAGATAAATCGCTTTTGTTTTATCATCAATCAACTTTTCAAAACTTGAAACATCATCGCCGTCCGCAAAACGTGCTTCAACACCGATATTTTTGAAGGAGTTCTTAAACTGGTTGAAACTTCCTCCGTATAAAAATGAAGTAGAAACAAAGTTGTCGCCTACCGTTGTGATATTATTAATGGCTAAAAATTGCGCGGCATGGCCCGAGGCAACACCCAAAGCTGCAACTCCGCCTTCCAACGCTGCCAGTCTTTTTTCAAAAACATCCGTTGTCGGATTCATGATCCGGGTGTAAATGTTTCCGAATTCTTTCAATGCAAACAGGTTCGCACCGTGTTCTGAGTTATTGAAAGTATAAGACGTTGTCTGATAAATGGGAACAGCGCGGGAATTTGTAACCGGATCCGGTTCCTGGCCTGCGTGCAGCTGAAGTGTTTCGAATTGATAAGATGAGTCTGACATACTTTTTTGAAATGTTTATTTGTGCGGCAAATATTAACTGACTACAAAAAATTCAGGAAAACGGGCAAAAAACCTCATCAGAAAAACCATATGGAAATTCTGTTGAGAAGCTTTGCTTATCAATTGGAGATACGAGGATAAAGCCCTCCGGCTTGCGGAAATAGTAATTAAGTTCATGCGCGTTTGATTTTATATCTCCTAAAACAGCTTAGGTAGGAATTAGCACCTTTCTCCAACGCCGGAGTAGGTTGCCAGAGGTTCATAGAGCCTATTCTCTCGCCTCTTCTTTATAAATCAACCGCTAATTAGTGAAGCAAATTGACTTGATAATGCAATATTAAGCCCGGAAGCCGGGAAAAACAAATATCGATGCCAAATTTTAGTCAAACCTTCCATCGCTCACGAATTCGTCACACCGGTTTTACACTTTTTCAGCATTCTTTTCTTTTACCCTTCCGGCGTTCCTCCCTTTGTTCTATCTTTGTATAAAGTACGTTCCCTATGGCAATACATTATCGTTTCGACAAAGAAAAATCTTCCCGAAAACCGGGGATTACTCCGCTTAAAGAAGCGATTGATATGATGATTGACCGTTACAAACTGAGAAGCCGTTTTGATCAGTCGTATGTTGTGGCACATTGGGACAAAATTATGGGAGCCGCCATTGCTTCCAGGACAAAGAACATTTACATAAAAGACAATATTCTCTTCCTCCAGATTGAATCTGCTCCGTTAAGAAACGAGCTGGTTCGCGCAAAATCTAAAATCATCGAATTGATTAACCGTGAAATGAAATCTGACCTCGTGAAAGATGTAGTTTTTGTTTAGGAAATCATATCAACATCATCCGAAAAATCAACCACCAGACGCATACCAAAACTGCGCACTCACTTAATATGCCCACGATACAAATTCCACCATTTTTACAGCCAGGTGATAAAATTGGGATAGTTGCGCCCGCCAGCGTGGTCCGATATGAAGATCTGCTTCCCGGAATTAGCTTATTTCGCGATGAATGGAAACTTAATGTTGTTGAAGGAAAAACTTTAAAATCTTCCTTTAACCAATTTTCTGCAACGGACGAAGAGCGTCTGGCTGATTTACAGGCCATGCTGGACGATCCGTCGATCAAGGCCATTATTGCAGCCCGCGGAGGATATGGTTGTTCAAGAATAATTGACAGGCTTGATTTTACTGATTTTATAAAATCTCCAAAATGGATTGTTGGATTTAGCGATCTAACAGCGATTTTGTCACAATTATATCAGCTTGGTTATGCCAGTGTTCATGCTCCTATGACAAAATCTATCATGCAGGAAGGTGGAGAAACAGCGGCAGAATCACTGAGATCGATACTTTTTGGTGAACTGCCCGGATATTCTGTTGAGCCAAATCCCCTGAATAGAAATGGCAGTGCTGTCGCAGAAATTGTAGGCGGAAATTTATGTTTGCTGGCTCATTTGATCGGCTCCAATACTCAGATCGATACAGAAGGCAAAATACTTTTCATTGAAGATCTTAATGAATATTTATATAATCTGGACAGGATGATGATCCAGATGAAACGTGCCGGAAAACTGAGTCATCTGGCCGGTTTGATTGTCGGGCAATTTTCAGATATGAAAGATAATACGAATCCTTCTTTTGGAAAAACTGCCTATGAAATCATTCATGAACACGTTGCGGAGTACGATTATCCCCTGACGTTCAATTTCCCAATTGGCCATGTGGCGGATAACCGGGCTATTGCTGTTGGCATGAATGCTTATCTTGATGTGAACAAAGAAGGCGTGGAACTCCACTTTTTATCCTCCGCTCCTACCATTATATAAAGTTGAATTTTCAGCATGGATACATTTCAAAATAAAGTAGTCTGGATTACGGGTGCATCTTCCGGAATCGGAGAAGCCATAGCCATGGCCTTTGCAAAGGAAGGTGCGAAACTGGTTTTGACAGCAAGAAGAAAAGAAGAACTGGAACGTGTAAAAATAGCGACGGGCTTACCGGATTCTTCCGTTTTAATTCTCCCCTTTGACGTAACTGAATTCGAAAAAGCCGAAGGCGCAACTGCCGAAATCATTGCCAAATTTCAGAGAATTGATATCATGGTACATAATGCCGGTATCAGTCAGCGTTCATATATTAAAGATACCGATCTTGACATTTATAAGAAATTGATGGATGTTAATTTTTACAGTACCGTGGCCATTACAAAAGCTGTTTTGCCTCATATGATCAAACAGCAAAGCGGACATTTCATCGTGATCAGCAGCGTGGCAGGGAAAATCGGGACGATTATGCGGTCCGGGTACAATGCTTCCAAACATGCATTACAAGGTTTTTACGATTCTCTTCGTGCGGAATCTTACAACGACAATATCAAAGTAACTACGATTTGTCCGGGTTATATCCGAACCAATGTTTCTGTTAATGCGATTAATGAAAAAGGCGAGAAATTTGGTAAAATGGACTCTAACCAGGAAAAAGGAATCGCCCCGGAAGAATGCGCCAGACAAATTTTGAATGCTGTTAAAAAAGATAAAAAGGAGATTTATATAGGCGGATTTAAGGAAGTTGCTGCGATTTATTTGAAAAGATTCTTGCCAGACTTATTATTTGATCAGGTTAGAAAAAATATTCCAGAATAATTGTTAAGGATTAATTGCCCGGAGACTTTAAGTTTTTTCAACCTTGCATTCTTCAAAATGTGTAGTATTCCGCCCTTTTTGCTTGTAAGTAGACAAGATTGAAAAACAGAGACAATTAATCGAATTGTGGAATTGCGATTAACTGTCTCTGTTTTTATAAACTTCCAACAAGTTTTCTAGTTTTAAGGTGAAAAGAAAATTACTTGATGATTTTGATACAGTCAGACAACTTAATGACCTACCGCCTCTATCAACCGCTTTCCCGCAATCGAATTAAAATACCATTTCTCGTCATAAATAGACGAGAATAATATTCTATACTGGATATTTCCTTTATCCATTTCATCACGAAGCGATTGAGCTCCCGGGCCTGACAGCTTGATCCAATTAAATTGCTCGCCGGGAGAAATCACACGCCCCTTCCATAGACTGGAAAAAATGCGGGAAGTGACTGTATCGTTATTGATCAATGCCCTGATCAGAGCACTTTCATTTTCCACTTTTCCCTTCTTATACCAAATTTCCAGCTTCTCAACTTTTGCTAAGCCAACACCTTTATTACTAACTTCCAGCGCATACTCCGGGGTTTTATCTTCGGAAAAGTTAGTGATTGAAACCATCAAATAAGGTAACGCACCAGCATAATGCTCTACCCGCTGTAGGTAAACCTGATAGAGCGTTATACCTATTGCGCAAAAGCTGGAAACCACCGCCAGAATGCTTAGAGAAGTTTCTAAACTAAAAGGAAATTTTTGGAACCGAGAAGCCATGTTGTTGAAATTCAGACAAAATTTTTGAAACAAGCTATCTATTTAATATTACAATAATATTTATTTCTTCGTTTTCTTCTCCATATAATCCACCGTTAATCTACTCAGCGAGCGAACACCCAGCAACATTCCGCTATCATCGATATAAAAATCAGGTGTATGATGAGCTGAGGCAGTCAGCGGATCTTTTCCTACCGGCATTCCACCTAAAAAGAAGAAAAAGCCAGGTACTTTTTGCTGGAAGAAAGAGAAATCTTCTGCTCCGGATGCGGCCGGAACCAGTTTTACATTATCCTTCCCGGCAACATCCTTTAACGTACCGATCATTTCTTCTGTCAACGGAATATCATTGTAAGTTACCGGATAAAGAATTCCGATTTTAACATCTGCTTTGGCACCTGCACTTTCGGCAATATTGGTAGCGATTTCAGTAATTCGTTTGTGAACTTTCACATGCATATCTTCATCAAAAGTCCGGATGGTACCGATCATTTTTACTTCTTCCGGAATGATATTCTGACGAATACCGCCATTGATCGCGCCAATTGTCACAACCGCCGGTGCTTTTGTAAGATCAAGATTTCGGCTGACAATCGTTTGCAAACCCATTACAATTTGTGAAGAAGTTACAATGGGATCCACACCCGACCATGGATATGCGCCATGTGTTTGTTTTCCTTTCACATCAATACTAAAAAAATCAACCGCGGCCATTGTTGCACCAGGCTTATAGCCAATTTTTCCAACTTCTGTTTGAGAGTTAATATGCAGACCGAAAATTGCATCCACTTTCGGGTTTTCCAGTACGCCTTCTTTGATCATCAGTTTTGCACCGCCCTCTTCTCCTTCCGGAGCACCTTCTTCTGCCGGTTGGAAAATGAATTTGACAGTTCCTTTCAAATCACTTTTCATGGATGCCAGAACTTCGGCCACGCCCATCAAAATGGAAATATGCGTATCATGTCCGCAAGCGTGCATTACGCCCACTTTTTGTCCATTATAATCCGTTGTAACGGTAGATTTAAAAGGAACATCCACGCGTTCAGTCACAGGCAAACCGTCCATATCTGCCCGCAGTGCCACAACCGGACCAGGTTTTCCGCCTTTTAGTAAACCTACAACACCGGTATGTCCCACACCCGTCTGCACCTCAATGCCCAGACTTTTTAAATGTGCGGCGATTTTCTCTGCCGTTTTAAATTCACGGTTTCCTAGTTCAGGATTTTTGTGGAAATCACGGCGCCATTCGATAACCTTAGGTTCCAGTGCTTTCGATTTCTGGTCAATTTTTGCACTAAGCGGGGATTGAGAAAAGGAAGTAAATCCAGCAAAAGTCAAGCTGGTGAGAAGTAAAAGCCTGCGCATAATAAGAGTGACGTTTATAAATTAGGTAGAAATAATTCTTTACTCATCCAAAGTAATCAGAAATTATGATTTTTCCGATTTGATCAGATCGAACGAGCACAAATCTTATTTCGGAGAAAACACCCTTATACGTTGTAATAGATAAAGTAAATATTATTTTTGTAACAAAAGTTATTTTCATTTTAGCACAATCTTAATCGTTACTGTATGAGGAAGTTTCTATTATCACTATTGGGTATTTCACTGCTGCTTAGCCATCAGCTTTATGCCCAGAATGTCACCGTAACCGGAAGGGTTACAGCAGACGACGGCTCCACACTGCCGGGAGTTAATATTGCTGTCAGATCAACAACAAACGGCACAACGACCGACGTCCAGGGGAATTACAGCATACAGGTGAGCCAGGGCGCTACATTGATATTCAGTTTTATAGGTTTCGGATCAAAGGAAGTGGTTGTCGGCAACCAGTCTGTTATCAATGTAATACTAGCCGCCGGGCCTAACCAATTGAGCGAAGTTGTCGTGACAGCTTTGGGCGCTGTCCGGGAAAAACGGTCACTTGGATACGCAGTTTCAGATTTGAATGGCGACCAGCTTGCCAAATCCGGAGAAGCCAATATTGTACAAAGCCTGGCCGGTAAAACTGCCGGGGTTATTGTTACAGGCTCATCTGGTTTGCCGGGTGCTTCCAGTAAAATTGTTTTACGAGGTCCTGCAACATTTACCGGTGAGCAGCAGCCTCTTATCGTCGTGGATGGTGTTCCTATCAACAACGAAACTGTCACTTCTTCGGCAGGCGATTATCCATTCAATGCCAATTTGGGTGGTGTAAATAACTCAAACCGGGCACTGGATATCAATCCTGATGATATTGAATCTGTCACCATTTTGAAAGGACCGGCCGCTTCTGCCCTTTACGGAGCCCGCGCCGGAAATGGCGCCATTCTGTATACTACCAAAAGAGGCAAAAAACAAAAAGGTATAGGCGTGACAGTTAACTATCGTCTTGAACTTTCAGACGTCAACAAATTACCTGAGCTGCAAAAAGAATATGCACAGGGAACAGGTGGCAATTACTTAACAGCAGATCCAGGGCCGGATTTAAGACATGGGACCGATGATGACGTTTCTTTGGGAACAGCCAGCAGCTGGGGACCAAAAATCTCTTCCGATCCATCTTTGAAAGCATACGACAATCCTGGTAACTTCTTTAAAACCGCCGTTTCTCATAATACTAACGTAACACTTTCCGGCGGGAACGATAAGTCGTCTTTCCGTTTGTCTCTGGGAAATCTGACACAAAACGGTATTATTCCAAACACGGATTATAAGAGAAACTCAGTCCGTTTGACTGCGGACAGTTATCTGACTGATAATTTCAAGGTGGGTGGAACTGTGAACTATATCAATTCGGGCGGGATCAAATCCCAGAACGGAAGTAATGTGGCAGGAACCATGCTAAGCCTTTTACGGACGCCGGCTTCTTTTGATATCAGGCAATATAAATATGATAATGGTTACAACAGGACCTATTTCTCTGCTTATGACAATCCTTTGTATTCAGCTTATGAAAATCCTTTCAGAGACGAAATCAACCGTGTTTTAGGAAATATCTATTTGAACTATCACCACAATAAATATTTTGACGTAACCTATAAACTGGGCGTCGATTCATACTCCGACCGTCGCCAGCAGATTTATGCGATCAGCTCGAATGGTGATGACAACTCGGTTGGTTATGGCCAGGTTAATTTTGATAATGTGAATAGTCGTGATATTTACGGGGATTTGATTTTCCGTGGAGAAGTAAAAGCTTCCGACAAATTTGGTATCAATTATACAGTAGGTCACAATGTTACCTCTGCCAATTTCTACGATAATTTCCAAAGAGGCCGGAACCTGACCGTTCAGAATTTCTATAATCTTGGAAATGCTTCTGAACTTTATGCTTCCAACGATACGCAGCGGAAGTTTACCACGGCGGTATTCGGACAGCTGGATTTTGATTATGCAAGTCAGTTTTATGTATCGCTTACCGGAAGAAATGAATGGTCTTCAACTTTCGGGAAAAGCAAAAACAATTTCTTTTACCCATCGGCAAACGTTTCCTGGGTTTTCAGTGAATTGTTCAGTTCAGATATTGTCAGTTTTGGAAAGTTACGCTACGCATATTCAGAAGCCGGTATATCCCCATCCGCTTACAGAAATCAGACTTATTTTGGTAAACCATCTTTTACCGACGGATTTACAAACGGTTTGAGCTTCCCTTATAACGGCGTTAACGGTTACTCTTACTACAACCAGATTGTTGGAAATAAGAATCTTAAACCGGAACGTGTGATCGGGAATGAAATCGGGTTGAATATGAAATTTCTGAAACAACGTTTTGATTTGGATCTTACGGTTTACAACCAGAAAACGGAGGATATTTTACTGGACAGACCCACGGCACCCGCATCAGGTTTTACAGCAGAATATACCAACTCAGGCCAGTTGCGCAACCGCGGTGTGGAAGTAATGATCTCTGCCAATGCAGTAAAAACGCAGAATTTCAGCTGGGATATCAGTTTAAACTGGTCTAAAAACGTAAGCAAAGTTTTAAAACTGGCCGAAGGCGTACAGGAATTAAGTCTTGAAAATGCGTTCACAGGTATAGGCGGTTATGCCATTGTTGGAGAACCGCTGGGTGTGCTTTATGGTACAAAATGGCAGCGCAATGACAAGGGAGATCTGATTATTGGTTCAAACGGAATTCCATTACAACAAGCTGCGCAGGGAAATATTGGAAATCCATATCCAAAATGGCTTAGCAATTTACGCAACACATTTACTTACCGCGGCATAAGCCTCACTGCCCTGATCGATGTCAGACATGGCGGAGCAATCTGGAATGGAACCTATGCACGTCTGAACCGTATCGGTGTGACCAAAGAATCTGCTGACCGTGAGAGAACTTACGTCATACCAGGTGTTACCGCAAGCGGTGAAGCCAATACAAAAGAAATTACAGCACTGAGTTATTTCAGCAGTTATGTTGGTGATGGCGGTGCGGCGGCAGAACAATTTGTGGAAAACGTTAACTGGTTCCGTTTGCGTGAAGTGGGTTTGAGCTACCGTTTCAAATTCAAGAAATATGTCAATTATGTTGATGTCTCTTTCACAAGCCGCAATTTATACCTCAATACAAACTACAAAGGTGTAGATCCGGAAACGAGCTTAACGGGTGCCGGTTCCAACTTGCAGGGCTTTGATTACTTCAATAACCCAGGTAGCAAATCTTATATTTTCGGCGTAAACATCGGATTTTAATTTCCACAAAGCATTGTAACTATTATGAAAAAGATATTAATAACATTTCTTGCCCTGACCGTTGCCGCAACGTCGTGCAAAGATAAATTTGATGAATACGGCGTTAATCCAAACGATCCGGAAACGGTAACGGCCGCTTCGCTTCTGACGGGCGCGGAGGTTTCAACTTTTGCAGCTTATGGCGGACAGCTCGGCCGTGTTTCAAGTATGCTGGTCCAGCAAACTGCCGGAACTTCTGAAGGCTCGCAGACACAGGCTTTTGCAAATTACACCATTACAGAAGCGGATGTAACCAACGAATGGGCCAATTTGTATAATGGTTCATTAAATAACACACTTACACTGATCAATGATTACGGCGCTGAAAATCCTTATTATGCAGGTATGGCGAAAATTCTAACTGCATTGAATATTGGCGTAGCAACGGATCTTTGGGGTGATGTCCCTTATACGGAAGCCATTAAAGCACTTTCCGGAAACTTTAATCCAAAATATGACAAACAGGAAGATGTGATTAAAAGCATCCAGACATTGCTTGATGAAGCGATTGTCGCGCTAAGCACAGCGCCAACAGCCAATAAATTTATTCCCGGCGCGGACGATCTGATTTTTGGAGGTAATACCAAAAACTGGATTAATGCAGCCTATATCATCAAGTCGCGTTATGCAAACCGTTTGAGCCAGAGTGATCCTTCCGGAAGTGCCACAAAAGCATTGGAATATCTTGCCAAAGTAGATTCGTCTGCCAGTGACATGAATGCAATGTTTTACAATACCGGAAATACCTACAATCAGTGGTACGATTACTATAACAACCGTACAAATTACCTGAAAATGGGTAAATTTTTTATTGATTTTATGGCGACAACCAAAGATCCCCGTTTGCCATTTTTTGCTACGCTTGATGAAGACGGAAAGTATTCAGGCACACCTGTGGATGATCAGGACCAGACTACTACTTCGGATCCGGGACCAGCCATTGCTTCTGCTGATTCGCCGATTCCATTGGCTACCTATACGGAAGCTAAATTTATCCAGGCAGAAGCGCAGTTAAGATTAGGCAAAACGGCAGAGGCTGCGGCAGCTTACAACATTGCCGTTACTTCATCTGTTAAACGTGTAACGGGAAGCACCATCTCAGCTGATTTTGCCAAAACAACTGCCTCTGAAACTGCCTCGTCTTTGACCTTGGAGAAACTGATAACTCAGAAATACGTTGCGCTTTTCACACAGATTGAACCATATAATGATTTCCGCAGAACAGGTTTTCCAAAACTTACAGCAAATCCGAATTCATCAAAACAGCAGATCCCGCTACGCTTACCAACTTCACAGGACGAACGGGTTAACAATCCGAATGCAACTGTGGTGAGTGATATTTACACGCCGGTTTGGTGGGATAAGTAGTATTATTCAAAGAATTGAGCAAAAACAAACGAGTTGCTTCCAAATGACGAGGCAACTCGTTTGTTTTTATACTAACCCGGAAAATTATCTATGAAATAAGAAATAAGTAAAATATTTTATCAATGCTATGCGAACCAAATAAAATTCCGTTTTAGTCCTCAAAATGTAACTATAAACGATGTTATGGTTAACAATTACTTTACAACCTATATCCATAAACGTAGATTATACCAAATCATCAATATTTCGCCCAATATTTTAAAAATCAGCAACAATTGAATCAGTTCTTATAACAAATTGCAATATTAATCAAGTGATGCTTTCAATCATATATAAAAGTACGTTACCGCCAGTATTGAAAATATTCAATTTAAAAATGTTTTAATTGTATTAACTTTAAAATTCGAAATGTCAGATACATATTGCTAAAAGACAACTTTTAATGAAATAATTGCAGTCAAAATAACATTATGCCAAAGTATATTTTGACATATTCAAAAAAAACCTTGTGTAGGTTAAAACAATCCATACTTTTGTAACGTTAAGACACAAAAAGTAAGCTATCTACCTATACTCAACAATGACAAAAATTATACTTTCTTCAATGGATGTCTTGTGCCAGTATGCACAGATCCATCTGCAACTTAGGGGTGCTCCACGCAATCATTGCGGTAAGGAACAGCGTTTAAGAATTTAAACCGGCTTTCCCCTTCCTCGTAATTCCCTTCCTGTTACAATATTTTTTTACCTAAAAACTAAACCGTTTTAGTTTGGTTAATCAGGAAATTAGAGATGGACTTTTAAATTGTGTTATTTCTTTATTTCAGATTGAGCACGAGCTTATCTGTCAAGGCCGTTTTACAATACCTTTTACCAATGATTTTGTATTTCCAACCTAACTTAAATTTATAAATGAAGAAAGTTTTACTGTGGAGCATCCTCTTGGTATGCTCCTGCTCATCTTTACTGTGGGCTCAGGAAAGACAAGTTACAGGTACTGTAACATCCGGAGAGGACGGGTCATATTTGCCCGGTGTTAACGTCGTATTGAAAGGGACAAGTGTAGGAACAACGACTGATACAAAAGGTACCTATAAAATCAGTGTACCAGCGGGAGGCAGCCTGACATTTTCTTTCATTGGTTTTAAAACGCAGGAACTTGTTGTTGGTAACAAATCGGTAGTGGACGTTGGTCTGGCACCTGATTTTCAACAATTGGGTGAAGTTGTCATCACAACAGCAGGAGGTTTTCAGACGAAGACAAAGGAACTGGGTACTGCCGCTTCGGTGGTGACTTCCCAGGTTCTGACTGCCGGTAAAGCTGTTAATATTGCCAGCGGTTTGCAGGGCAAAGTAGCAGGTTTCCAGATCAGCGGAACAAGCAGTGGTGTGAATCCGGAATTTCGTCTGGTTCTGCGTGGACAACGTTCTTTAACGGGTAATAATCAGGCACTTGTTGTTTTGGACAACGTGATTGTCCCGTCAAACGTATTGAGTAACCTGAACCCGAATGATGTTGACCAGGTCGTAATCCTTAATGGATCAGGTGCGGCTGCGCTTTATGGTTCGCAGGCATCTAATGGTGCCGTATTGATTACCACGAAAAGAGGTAAAAACGGAAGAACCGAGATCAGCGTATCACAAACAGTTCAGGCCCAGCAAGTTGCTTTTTTACCAAAAATTCAGAAAAAATTTGGCGCGGGCGGATCTGCATACGGACTCAATGGCGTGGGCTCTCCTACTTATAGCTATTTGGAAAACCAATCCTACGGACCAGCATTTGATGGTGTCGTGAGGCCAATCGGCTCTCCGCTTGAAGATGGAAGTCAGGATTCTACGTCATATTCTTACAAGGATGGGCACAACAAGTTCTGGAATATCGGACTTACAAGCCAGACTGACTTTTCCCTAACCAGCGGCGACGACAAATCCAGCCTTTATGTATCAGGCCAGTTTGTTAAAACGCAGGGAACTACGCCGGGCGACAAATTCAATCGTGCCAATATACGTGTTAACGGTTCACGAAAAATTGGAAAAATCGTGAATGTGACTTACAGTACTTCTTTTGCTCCAAACCGCTATGACATCACATCTCAGACGGGATCTATTTATTCAAGTATGTTGAATATGCCGTCGAATGTGGACATTACGAAATACAAAAACTGGCGTACTGATAAGTTTGCCAATCCGAATGGATTTTACAACCCATGGTATTTAAACCCATATTTTGTAGCTGAAACCAATCGTGAAATTGACAAAAACGATTATTTGACTGGTAACCTTGAAATCAAAATTTCACCCATCAAAGGTTTGGATCTGATCGCGCGCCAAGGTATTTCCAGCAGATACTACACCAATAAGTATACAACTGAGGGCTTCACCTATACCGACTACGCGAAAAATACGGAGTCAAGTTCGAAGTCAGATATTCCTTCTTCTGTGACGGAAACGAGCAACAATACGACACAGCTTTTAACGGATGTTCTGGCACAATTTAACAAAACGGTTGGCGCATTCAACTTCAATGTGATCGGAGGCGGCCAGTTAACACAGAACGACGCTAAATATTTAGTAACCGGAATCAGCGGTCTTGTCGTAAAAGATCTGTATAACCTGAGCAATGGTACCGGCTCACCTACTTACTCCGAAGCAGATTTCAGAACACGTCAGGTGGGTGCATATGGAAAAGTAACTGTTGGTTTTAAAGATTACCTTTTCCTTACCGCAACGGGCCGTAACGACTGGGATTCCAGACTGGCTGTAAACAACCGATCTTTCTTCTATCCATCTGCTGAACTGGCATTTGATGCATATGAAGCAATTCCACTGATCCGCGAAAGTAAAGTGATAAACTATTTAAAATTGCGAGGTGGTTTGTCGAAAGTTGGGCAGGTAAACCTTGGTAATGGCTCGGATCCTAACAACTTTGGTGCGTATCAGCTTTTGCCAACTTTTAGCAGTAACACGAGTTATGGTACCGCCAATGGTTTCCCTTATGGCAGCCTTGCCGGTTATTCATTAAGTAATACCCTGGTATCAAATAATCTGAAACCTGAAATTACAAAAGGTTATGAATTCGGTTTTGATTTAAATCTTCTCAGCAACCGCGTTACAACCAACGTTACCTGGTACAACACCAAAACCAATAACCAGACAGTAACAACTTCTTTGTCAAACAGTACAGGTTTCAGCAATTTGCTTACCAACGTGGGCCAGACACAAAGTAAAGGACTTGAATTAAGCCTACACGTAACGCCGGTACAAACAGAAAACTGGAATGTGACTGTGGGTGGAAACTATACTTATCTGAAAAACACAGTAAATTATATTTCCGCAGACCTGCCAACTTTGACACTTTCAACTTCTGGTAATGCTATATCATCGGCTGTTGCAGGTATGTCGTTCCCGGTTATTATGGGTTATGATTATGTAAGAGATCCACAGGGCCGCGTGATTGTGAATTCTTCATCCGGACTTCCTACACAAACTGAAAACCTTCAGGTACTTGGTAACGCAACGCCAAAAAACCGTGTGGGTATGGACGCAAACATCAGCTACAAATCAATTCGTTTTTCTGTTTTGTTTGAATACCGCGGCGGATACAAAGTGTTCAATGGTATTGGCCCTGAATTGGACTGGTCAGGAACAGGTTACAGAACTGCTGTTTACAACCGCGAAAGTTTTGTGTTCCCAAACTCGGTTTACCAGGCTGCTGACGGAAGTTATGTAGAAAATAAAACAATTTCTATCGCCAATGGAAACGGAAACAACGGATTCTGGTCTGATGGTATCAACCGTAATGTTACTTCAAACTATGTTACTTCCGGTAATTTCATCAAACTGAGAGAGATCTCCCTTTCTTATTCGCTGCCTTCTTCACTATTGAGCAAAACAAATTTCATTAAAGATGTTACCATCAGTGCTCAGGGAAGAAACTTGTTCCTATGGATGGCGAAAGACAACTTGTATACAGATCCTGAATACAGCAGTGCAGGTGCAGGAAATAACGGCGGTGGTCTTAACAGCTTAAACCAGACGCCTCCTACACGCTATTTTGGTGGAACTGTGGCGTTTAAATTTTAATGATCCAATTCAGATCTTGAATTAATAAAATTGAAAAAATGAAAAAATTACATATAGTTACTTTTCTGATATTAACTGTGCTTGGTACGTCATGTAATGACTATCTGGACGTAAATACCAATACCAATCAGGCAACAACCGTTTCACCGGAGCTCGTGCTACCGCAGGCAATCGCGGCAACTGCCCAGGTTTTGAACCGGTATAATACCTACGGAATGGAAACCGGTGGTTATGGAGCCAATGCCGGTGGATACGGAGGTTTTAATGAATTGGTTACTTATAACTACAATTCAAATAACTTCTCAGATCTATGGCCAAACAGCTATGACAATCTTCAGGATTTTCAATATATCATTGACAATACCGAAGGAAACGAGACTTACAGTTTTTACAATGCGGCAGCAAAGATCATGAAAGCACATGGATTTCAGTTGCTGGTTGATACTTATGGTAATGTTCCGTATACAGACGCTTTAAAAGGAGCCAATCTCCTGACGCCTAAATATGATGAAGCAGCAGCAATTTACACTGATCTTGCAGCACAGCTCGACATTGCCATTGCGACCATCAATTCAGGAAATGCAGCAAAAGCAGCAGGTAAAACCATGATCAACCTCGGTGCGGCCGATGTACTTTTTAAAGGTGATATGACCAAATGGTTGCAGCTGGCAAATACAATCAAACTAAGACTTATTGTACGCGCAACCGGTAAAACAACTTTTGCAAATTCAGCATTTGATGCGGCAGGTTTTTTAACGGACGACGCACTAATCAACCCTGGTTATACAAGAGATGCCAACAGACAAAATCCGCAATGGAACCAGTGGGCATATACTTACACGGGATCTGCGGCAACAAAATCCTGGATTCCGACCAATTTCATCCTGAGTTTTTATGATGGAAGTAAGTTGAAAGACGAAGGAAGAGGTGCTGCCATTTACTACAAGTTTCCCGCAACTGGTGTAAACCAGCTTGGTGTTGAAAACAACACAGTACCATCAAGCCCAACTGGTGGATTCTGGTATTCTGGTACCGACCGTACCGGAACAACTGCGGGTGATGTACCCGGCACTTTGAAAGGTCCTGATGCCGGCTACCCTGTCATTACTGCTGCTGAAAGTTACTTCCTGCAATCCGAAGCGGTTGTAAGAGGAATTTTAAAAACCGGAGATGCAAAAGTTCTTTTTGAAAATGGCATCAAGGCTTCCTTTGATTATATATATCAATTACCGGACGAAACACTTTCAGGTGATGCGGCTGGTGATGCAGCAAAATACATCGCTGAAAACCAGACAAATTATCTTGCAAACTTCACTTTGGCAACAACGGATGCACGTAAGATCGAAGCAATCGTTACGCAGAAATATATTGCATTGAATTTTGTGAACAGTAATGAAGGCTGGAACGAATACCGACGGACCGGCTACCCTGCCGTGAGCGGAACAAGTGCACGCGGAACATTTGCTTCCACCGTTTCGCAAAGTCCGCGCCCTGACAGGTTACCTACAAGAATTTTGTATCCTGCTTCTGAGGCATCGTTTAACGCTGCGAACTTACCACAAGGAATCAGTCCATTCACAACACTTATTTTCTGGGCAAAATAAAAATGACATTCATGAAACGATCCATCATAAAATCAATTTTCTTTCTGGCCGCGGCATTGAGTTTAACATCCTGCCTGGATGGCGACGAGCAGAATATCCCGGCAGACTCCTCACAGTCGATACTTGAATTGCTGTATATCCCTCCGGGAGGAACTACGATAAATTCAGGGCTGACTTATTATGCCAATGCAGCACTTACTTATCCGGCAACAGATGAGGCCGATACTGCCACATTTGTAGTTTCCCTTCAGGGCTCTAAAGAACTGAGCAAAGATCTGACCATCAATCTGACGGTTAATGGAAATGCTGCAAACGATAATTTTGCCAGCGATTCTATTAAGTATGTTTTGATGCCGGATAGTCTTTATACTTTCATTAATAAAACAGCGGTAATCAAAGCAGGTGAAAGATCAGCAGAGTTCAAAGTGATTTTCTATCCTTCTAAAATAGATGCTACCAAAAATTTCGCTTTGCCGGTTACTGCAACAAATGATGGTAATATTGACATCAGCTCAAATTTTGGCCATATCTATTTCCACGCCATCGGCAACCCGATTGGTGGTGCTTATTCGTGGGATTACGATCGGTATGACAGCCAGGATAAATCTGTTGCCAGCACTTCATCTTTTAAGGGGAAGTCAACCATTTTTTCTCCTGTGGATCCTACCACAATCAAAGTATCAACAGGATACTATAACACCCATTATCTAATTTCCTTTACCAATACAAATGGAGTGTTATCCGACTTTACTGCTGTTATCGATCCTGATGATGTGGCAGAAGTTTATCCTGTTGGAACTATAACTCTGGTCACGGCTCCAAAAATTACCGTAACTGAAAACAACACCAAATTTGTGATTAATTATGTAGTGTTTAACGGCTCAGCTTATAGAAATATAACAGACACTTTTTATAAATAACAGAAGCATTTTTTGACTAGCGGGAGTAGCGGCACATCATATGTGTTGCTACTCCTGCTCTTTTTTGTAACCCAAAGTTGTAATATGTAAACTATTTAAAATGAAAATTTCAGTAATTACTTTTATTCCATAAAAAATCTCAAACTCCAAATATAATTTTGAATAACTGTTCTCATTATGCTTTTTCAATGATAAGTATCCAATCTTGGAAGAACAAATTATACCATTAAACGTAGATTATAGAAGTTTAATGCTTTTGTTAAAATTAAATTAAAAATTGGCAATGTTTACGCTCATTTTTTGGACAATTCGCAATGTTGTCTACAAAATCCTGTTTTACGTATCTTCTGTACCGTTCTGAAAATACGACTGATTTTTCTTAACATTATAGTAATAATCCTATTTTATTTATACCAAAACCGGCATCAGACATAATTGCAATTTTCGCATTTAATACTAGATAATTACTAAGAATTATAATATTATATCAGGAAACCACGTCTAGTGCCAAAGTAAATTTTGAATTTTTGCAAAAATACCTTGTAATGGTTAAAACAATAATTACTTTTGCAACATTAAATTTTCTTAATAAAACCTAACTTAATTTTTAAAGTATGAGGAAGATTCTATTATCGTTATTGGGATGCTTGCTGCTCTTGGGCACACAGGCGTACGCCCAAGATCGCTCCCTGACTGGTAAGGTCATTGCAGAAGACGGCTCAACATTGCCGGGTGTGAATATTTCCGTAAAAGGAACTAACCGGGGATCGACAACAGACGCTAAAGGAGAGTATTCGATTGCAGTTTCACAAGGAGCTACACTTGTTTTCAGTTTCATCGGATTTCAAACACTGGAAGCAACTGTTGGATCACAATCTGTTTTAAATGTTACCCTTAAAAATGACGTTAGCCAGCTTCAGGAAGTTGTGGTAACGGCACAGGGGATTGAAAGAAAACGTAACGAGCTTGTTTATGCAGCTCAGGGTGTTTCTGCTGAACAAATCACGCAGTCTCGTAACCCTAACGTTATGAACGCTCTTGCTGGTAAAGTGGCTGGTATGGATATTAAATCTTCGAATGCAATGGGTGGTTCTACCAACGTTGTTATTCGTGGTTTTAAATCGATGACAGGTAACAACCAGGCACTTTGGGTAATTGACGGAGTTCCTGTTTCAAATGCAAACAATAACTCTACAACACAACAAGGTGGTGGTGCAGGTGCTGACTACGGTAATGCTGCGCAGGATATCAACCCGGACAACATCGCGTCTATCAACGTACTGAAAGGTGCTGCTGCTTCTGCGCTTTACGGTTCACGTGCTGCGAATGGTGTGATCATGATCACAACTAAAAAAGGAAAGAAAAACAGTTTTGATGTAACTGTTAACAGTGGTGTTACATGGGGTACGATCGACAAAAGTACTTTCGCAAAATATCAGAATGAATACGGTGGAGGTTACGGCGGGGACAAATTGTCTACTGGTGCTGTAAACCCTGCAAGATTCTACACAGGTAACCTTGGTTCAGGAACTGGTCCGATTGCCCGTTTCGATGATGATGCTTCTTTTGGAGCAAAATTTGATCCAAGTCTGATGGTTTATCAGTGGGATGCACATGATCCGTTCTCTCCAAATTACCAAAAAATGAGACCATGGGTTGCAGCTTCAAACGGACCCGTTAAGTTTTTTGAAACAGCTGTTACTTCAAACCAAAGCATTAATATCAGCGGTGGTGGAGATAAAAGCACTTTCAAAGTTGGTTTTACAAGAAATGACGAAAAAGGTGTATTGCCAAACAGTACTTTAAAGAAAAACCTTTTCAACTTCGGTGGTTCTTATGATTTGACTTCAAAATTAACAGCAACAGCTGCGGTTAACTTCAGCCAGATCACAGGTATGGGTCGTTACGGAACTGGTTATAGCGGTAAAAACCCTAATCAGGCTTTCAGACAGTGGACACAAACTAACGTTGACCTTCTTGAACAAAAAGAAGCATATTTCCGTAATTCACAAAACGTAACCTGGAACTGGAACAATCCTACAAAACCAACAGGTCCTATTTATGCGGATAACGCTTATTTCAACCGTTACCAGAACTACAACAACGATGCGCGTACGCACATCCAGGGTAATGTTGCTTTGATGTACAAAATCGCTGACTGGGTTGACGTAATGGGACGTTATTCATACGACGGAACTCAGGATTTCCAGGAAGAACGTACAGCTATCGGTAGCTCAGGAACTTCTTCTTATTCAAGATTTGACCGTACTTTCTACGAAACCAACCTTGACTTTTTGGCTAACTTCCGTAAGGCTATTAACAAAGACCTTAGCTTTACAGGAGCCTTGGGAACAAACATGAGAAGATCAAAAATGTCTTCTATGCGTTCTGCTACCAATGGTGGTCTTGTTGTTCCAAATCTTTATTCTTTATCAAACTCAGTTAGTGCTATTCAGGCACCGACAGAAGTCGTTGAGAAAATTGGTGTGGATGGTATTTTTGCCAATGCTGCATTTGACTACAAAGGTTTAATTAACCTTGAACTTGCTGCAAGACAAGATAAATCAACAACGCTTCCAACATCGAACAACACATATTTTTATCCATCTGTTGGAGCTAACTTTAACTTCTCAAACCTTGGCTTCCTTAAAACAAGTACTTGGTTGACAGCTGGTAAAATCCGTGCTAACTATGCTGAGGTTGGTAACGACGCTCCTCCTTTGTCTATCTACAATACGTATGACAAACCAACAGGTATCGGTTCTGTACCTTACTTCTCACTTCCAAATACGAGAAATAATGCTGACCTGAAATCTGAAAGATCAAAAAGTTATGAAGTTGGTTTAGAAGCTTCTTTCCTTCAGGATCGTATTGGTTTCGATTTGACAATGTACAAAACGAACACGCTTGACCAGATTATCCCGGTAACAATTTCATCTGCGACTGGTTACACAGCAAGATATGTTAACTCAGGAGAGATGCAGAATAAAGGTGTTGAAATCTCTGCCTTCATAACACCTATCCAGACTTCGAACTTCTCATGGAAAATGAATGTTAACTTTACAAGAAACCGTAATGAAGTTTTAAGTCTTTATGGTGATGTAACAAACGTTCAGATTAACTCTTTCCAGGGTGGTGTAACAGTGAACGCAGCACTTAAAGTTGATCCTGTAACAGGAAAACCAACAGGCGGTGGGTATCCTTACGGTATTATCAGAGGTACAGACTTTAGCTATACTGACGCTGGGCAAAAAATTGTTGGAACAAACGGTATCTACAAACCTACCGCGGCTTCTGACAAAATCATTGGTAATCCAAACCCGGATTGGTTAGGTGGTGTTTCCAACACATTAAGATACAAATCCCTTGCACTTAGCTTCCTTGTTGACGTTCGTAAAGGTGGCGATATCTGGTCACTGGATCAGTGGTATGGCGAAGGAACTGGTCTTTATCCTGTAACAGCTGGTTTGAACGAACTTGGAAATCCTAAAAGAGATCCAGTTTCACAAGGTGGTGGTGTATTGTTCCCAGGTGTACAAGCTGACGGAACTCCAAACACAGTAAGAGCGCAGAATATCGACGGTAACGGTGCAACTGCTTATGGTTATGCTGCAAATGGTCCTCGTGCTGCTTACATCTACGATGGTAGCTATGTGAAATTGAGAGAAGTTTCTCTTAACTATTCACTTCCAAACGCTATTGTATCTAAACTACGTGCATTCAAAGAAATCAACGTTGCCCTTATTGGCCGTAACCTTTGGATCATTCACAAAAACATGGAATATTCAGATCCTGAAGACGGGCTTAGCTCAGGTACAGGTAATGGAGCAGGTGGATACCAAAGTGGTGCTTATTCAGCTGTTAGAAGTTATGGTTTCAATGTTAAATTCCGTTTCTAAGAAATAATTATGAAAAAATTATCAATTCTTGTTGCGTCCATCTTCATGTTAACCGCTTGTGTTGACAGTCTGGACGACTACAATGTGGATACAAAAAAGGCTACGGAAGTTCCTGCGGCAACTTTGTTCTCCAATGCCTTAAAAGGGCTGATCGATGATATCACGACGCCTAGTGTTAATACTAACAATTTCCGTCTGTATGTTCAGCAGTGGTCCACGACCACGTATTTAGATGAGCCTCGCTACAATTTGACTGCGCGTACAATTCCTCAGTCGTTCTGGCAGGCAATCTACCGTGATGTAATTTCTGATATTACAGAATCAAAACGCATTCTGAACGCAAATACTCTGGTAGCTGCTGATGCAAAAGCTAACCAACTGGCACAGTTGGAAATTACAGAAATCTATGCATGGTCTATCCTTGTAAACACTTTCGGTAACATTCCTTATACTCAGGCCATGGATCCAACTAATCCACTACCTGCTTATGACGACGCAAAAACTGTTTATTATTCTTTGTTAGACAGATTGGATGCATCTCTTGCAACAATCAATACAACAGGTGCTGCTTTTGGTGCTGGTGATTTGATCTACAAAGGTGACATGACTAAGTGGAAAAAATTTGGTAACTCGCTTAAATTGAAAATGGCTCTTATCATTGCTGATAGTGACGAAGCAAAAGCAAAAGCACTTGTTGCGGCCGCTGCGCCAAACGTTTTCACTTCCAATGCAGACAAAGCTGCTTTCGCTTATGTGAGCACACCACCGAACTACAACCCTGTAGCTCAAAATTTGAACGCTTTGTTCTCAAGCCGTCAGGATTATGTAATCGCTTCTACTTTTACTGATAAGCTTAACGCGCTTAACGATCCAAGAAGACCGATTTACTTCACGCCTACTACTGCCGGAACTTATGTGGGTGGTAACTACGGATTCCTTAACACATATTCTGATTTCTCTCACCCAGGTACCAAGATCATCGATCCAACATTGGAAGGTCTTTACATGGATTACAGCGAAGTTGAATTTGATTTGGCAGAAGCTGTTGAAAGAGGTTTTATCACAGGAAGTGCAGAAGATCATTATAACAAAGCCATCACTGCTTCAATTACATATTGGGCAAGCCAGGCAAGTTTGACAACTGGCCCTGCTGATGCTGCTGCTTATCTTGCACAGCCAGGAGTTGCCTATACAACTGCAACTGGTGACTGGAAACAAAAAATCGGTACGCAGAAATGGATCGCTCTTTACAACAGAGGATACGAAGCTTGGGTTGAATGGAGAAGATTGGATTATCCAAAATTGTCTCCTCCAACAGGCGGAAACGCTCAGGCTGGTTTAGCTATTCCAGTGAGAATTATCTACCCGATCAACGAACAAACGCTTAACCCGGCAAGCCGCTCAGCAGCTGCAACGGCAATTGGCGGTGACCTTGCAACGACTAAACTTTGGTGGGACAAATTCTAATCACGAGTTAATACTACAATAATTGAAACGGGCAAAATTTAATTTTGCCCGTTTTTTTATATATTTGGACCTCGTACTTTATTATCAAAAACGCATGGAATTCTTAAAAAGTCAGCGCCTTAACAATCTCAAATATGAAATTCGTGGGGCTACTTATGAAAAAGCATTAGAGCTGGAAAGCCTTGGCTTCAAAATTCATAATCTGAACATTGGGAATCCCGCGCCATTCGGTTTCGATTCTCCTGATGAAATTGTGCATGATATCATTATGAATATCCGTAATGCACAAGGTTATTCCGATTCCCGCGGATTGTTTTCAGCCCGGAAAGCGGTGATGCACTACACCCAGACCATCGGAATTCAGGATGTTGAGATCAATGATATATTTATTGGTAATGGCGTTAGTGAACTGATCCTGTTATCCATGCAGGCCCTGCTGAATCCTGGTGATGAAATTCTTGTTCCTTCTCCGGATTATCCATTATGGACGGCAGCAATCGCATTGAGCGGTGGCAAACCTGTACATTATGTATGTGATGAAGAAGCGGACTGGAACCCGGATCTGGAAGATATGGAAAGCAAGATCACTTCCCGCACAAAGGGAATTGTACTAATCAATCCTAACAATCCTACCGGCGCAGTATATGAAAAAGATGTGCTGATGCGCATCGCGAAAATGGCCGAAGAACATGGTCTCATTATTTTTTCTGATGAGATCTATGACAAAATATTATATGACGGAGCGGTGCATTATCCAATGGGATCTTTGGTGCATGATACATTATGCGTTTCCTACGGCGGACTTTCGAAAAACTACCGGTCGGCAGGTTTCCGTGGTGGCTGGATGATTTTGAGCGGGGCCAAACAAAAAGCAAAGTCTTATGTGGAAGGTTTATTGCTTTTGGCCAGTATGCGTCTTTGCGCCAATGTTCCTACACAATATGCAATCCAGACTGCTCTGGGTGGTTATCAAAGTATAAAGGAACTTGTCGTTCCAACCGGAAGATTACACAAACAGATGAATCTGATTTACGACAGGCTGGTAGCCATTCCGGGGATTACCTGCGTGAAACCAAAAGGTTCTTTATACGTTTTTCCAAAAATCGATCTGAAAAAATTCGGTCTGGAAAATGATGAGAAATTTGTATATGACCTGCTCAGCGAACAAAGAGTTCTGGTAGTAGCCGGTACCGGTTTCAATTATATTTCCGACGACCATTTCAGAATTGTTTTTCTTCCGACAATGGATGAGTTAAACCAGGCCATGGACAAACTGGAATATTTTCTTGAAACAAGACGGGTATTGTCAACCCGCACAGTGGAAGAAGTGATCGCCTGATAGGTAGCTTTTAGCAGTTAGGAATTTAGCTATTGGCTTTTTACGGCTAATGGCTATTTTTTTGCCAATATTTTACAACTTAAAATTCTCCTGTTAACTAACTTAAAACAAGCCGAAAGCTAACGCCCAACCGCGAAAAGCCAACAGCTGACCCAACCCTATGATCCAACAATCAGTGGCAGAGCAAAAAAGACAACGACTCTTTCTTGTGCTCTGCGGAATTTTTCTGACCAATGCGCTTATCGCAGAAATTATCGGCACAAAAATATTTTCCGTTGAATCCCTTTTGGGAATAAATCCTGCCCAGATACCGATTGGCGGCACCAAACTGGATTTCAACATGACAGCAGGTGTAGTAAACTGGCCGGTTGTTTTTATTACGTCCGATATTATCAATGAATATTTCGGAACAAAAGGTGTCAAAAGAATTTCCTATCTGACTGCGATATTTATTGTTTACACTTTCCTGACCATTTTTGTTGCTACAAAATTACCTCCTGCACAATTCTGGCTGGATGTAAATAGTACGGATAGTCATGGAAATCATTTCAATATTAACGACGCCTTTAACAAAATTTTTAACCAGGGATTAGGGATCATGATCGGTTCGATTGTGGCATTTCTCTTGGGCCAGATTCTGGACGTTTTTGTTTTTTCATGGTTGAGAAAAAGAACAGGCAGCAAGCATATCTGGCTCCGTGCCACGGGCTCAACCATGTTTTCCCAGCTTGTCGACAGTTTTGTGGTTTTGACTATTGCCTTTTATATTTTCGGCAATTGGGATATGAAACAGATTCTTTCAGTGGGTAGTATTAATTATTTATACAAAGGTAGTGTCGCGATTTTGCTGACTCCGATTTTGTATATCGCCCACTATTTTATTGACGGGTATTTGGGTAAGGAATATGCTGAGGAGCTGGCGCATCATGCTGCGCATGATGGGGAGGTCTTGTGAGTTCGCTGTAAGTCCGAACCAATAATTAAAAAAAATGGAGTTCAATTCAATTTGAACTCCATTTTTATTATCATTTTATGATTTCAAAGCTACTTTCTGTTCCCTTTCCTGCATACCACATCAACTGATCATTAAACCAAACTCTTTCAGAGATCACACTTGCACCAGTGTTCTCCATATATTTGCACTTAATTGCATCAATTTCTCCATTTTCTACCTGAAGATAAGTCGTTGTCTCCTTAACACCCTTTCCCCCATCAAGCAAAACCTTCAAATAATAGTAATTTTCCAGACCATGTTTTACAATTTGGTAACCCATTGGATGATCCAGGTTTGGCACTAAAAACAATTTTTTCTGTCCATCCCTCACATAGAAAACTTTGAAATCTTTTATCCTGTTTTCATTCGCAGGATTCAAAAGATCATTTCCAGCCTTATCACTGATTCTAATATTTGTACTTTGCACCACAATAACACCTCCAAGGAAAATATCCTTACTTTGCACATTATCCTCCTTACAACCAACAGATAGTAAGAAAATCATCAACAGGGATATGCAGGATAACAGATTTTTCATGATACGAAATTGAGAAATGAGTTTATATAAATCCAGACAAGTAAACCTATCAAATAGTTGTAACCAGATTATAAATAATCAGTTTTTAAAACCCGTCGGACGGCAGAAAAAAGCCGTCCGACGGGTCGCCCGGTCCGACGGTTTTTTCACCGTCGGACCGGCTTTAAAAATACCAATCTGAAATTGATTATGGTTAGCTCCTCACCCAACAATCCTCCTCATATTATCCAGCATTACCGCAGTCGCGATCCCAACATTTAAAGATTCCGCCTCTCCTACCCTTGGAATTGTAATCCGGTGTGTGATAAAAGCTTCAACTTCCGGGCCGACACCATTGGATTCATTGCCCATCACCACATAACCACCCTCTGCTGAAAATTTATGCTCATAAATGGAATCTCCGTCCAGAAAAGCACCAATAATTGTACGATCTTTTGCGTTTTGGGAAAGGTATTCCGGAAGATTGGTATAATAAAGATCAATCCTGGTGAACGAGCCTTTACTTGCCGCTATAACTTTTGGATTGTAAAAATCAGTCGTATCCGGTGAGCAGATTATTTTCTTTACACCATACCAGTCTGCAATCCGGATGATAGTTCCTAAATTTCCGGGATCACGAATATCATCTAAAATCAATGCATATTCCTGCATATCTGCGCTTAAAAAAACGTTATCTTTCGTCTTTGCCACAGCCAGACAAGAATCATTGGTTTGAAATAATCCCAGACCTTCCAGTTCTTTTGGCGTAACAGTTTCGACAAGAGTTTTATGGTCAGATAAAATACTTGAGTATTTTTGTTGAAAATCCGGAGTAGACAATACAAATTCAACTTCAAACTCTGAGGCTAATAATTCAAGTACACTTTTAGCACCTTCAATGATAAACGCCTCTTGAAGCTGACGGTACTTCTTGATTTTCAGAGAATTAATATATTTTACACGATTTTTAGACAACATTGAATATTAGTTGTAGGGTTACATATTTCGGATATTTCTTCCTTTTCTTCCTGGGAGTGACAGGTTGCGCCCGGAAAACAAGCACTTCGACAGGTCAGTACTTTTTGGGCACTTCTACTTTCAAAGGTAACAAAGTCATCAGCGATTCTGACCTGGATGCCCTGATTCCGCAGAGACCAAACAGCCGTTTCCTTAGTTTGCCAATTTTTCCAAAAGTTGGGATTTACCAGTTTGGAGAGCTTTTTTACAAAAAAGAAGAAAAGCAGCGTAAGGTCATCGAGGTGACGCAAAATTATCAGAAAGAATCTCGTTTACACGAAAATAATGTCAGGCAATTAGAAAAGATTCAGAGAAGATATGCCAAAAAACTGGCCCGCGCTCAAAAACGGGTTGACGAAGGTAATTTCTGGATGCGTGTTTTGGGAGAAGCGCCGGTATATTACATCCGTAGTGAGGTTGTGAAGAATGCTGAAAAGATGCAGAAATATCTTTACAACAATGGTTTTTTCCAGAGCTCGGTTACTTTTAAAAACGATACAACATTCAAACGGATTCAGGTAAAATATTTTATTGATGAAAATCGTCCTACAATTCTGGACAATATTAATTATCAGGTAAGAAACCAGATGATTGACAGTCTGCTGAAATCTTCTTCAAAAGACGCTGTATTAATCAGTAAAAAAAGATATGATGGCGACGCTTTTGAAGAAGAAAGAGTAAGGATCGAAACCTTGCTGCGTAATCAGGGATACTTCGGCTTTTCCCGTCAGAATGTTTCTTTCCTGATCAATGATACCATTACCAAACCAAAAACTGACAGCATTTTCAGAACGGTAGATGTAAATGTGAATGTCAGTTTGCCTGCAAAAGAAAAAAATCCGGTTCCTTATACCATTGAATCGGTTCGTTTTGAAGTACTGCCTCCGGCCGGATTACCTGATTCTCTTTTTAAAAAAGATACCGTTTATTCTCAGGGAATCCAATATATTTTTGCAGATAAAAAGTTTGCTCCACGAATACTGGATACCAAAATCGTTGTCCGTCCGGGTCAGCTATATAGCCAGAAAAACGAAAGAGACACACAACGACAGCTTTCTTTGACCGATCAGTTCAGGTTTGTAAATTATAGTTTTGATTCAACGGGGCATAATCTGAAAGTGCATTATCAGGCAGTTCCTCTGGAAAAATACCAGGTTTCTGCGGATGTAGGTTTAAATGTGATCCAGCTTCAGGGTGCTCCCGGGCCCTTTGCCAATTTATCCTACAAGATCCGAAACGTATTTAACGGTCTTGAAAACTTCGAGGCCAACCTTCGCGGCGGTATCGAGCTTGTGCCCGGTTTTGTTGAAAACAACGGCATTTACAGAAGCCAGGAAATCGGGCTGAACACCTCGCTGACTTTTCCCCGGTTGCTGATTCCTGTCCATTCCTTCCAGAGAAAATCGGCCCTGTACAATCCGAGAACGCAGATTGGCTTAGGTTATAATTATGTGGAGCGTCCTGAATATACCCGGACAAATGTCAAAGTTGCTATGAGTTATTCCTGGCAGCCAACAGCTAAAACACTGTGGACTTTATCCTTCATCGATCTGAACATTCTTAATACTACTAAAAAAAGTACGGATTTCCAGATTCTTCTTGATACCTTATTTGATCAAGGGAATAACCTTAAATACAGTTTTCAGCCCTCATTTGTATCGGATGTAAACCTGACATTTGTTCACAATACCAATTCTATTATCGGACCGCAGAAAAATGCACACTACCTGCGCGTTGCCCTGGAATCAGGTGGAACAACGCTGAATATTTTACCTGGTCAGCAACGCTGGATACAGGATATATTTGGCGAACTTCAATTTTACAAATATTTAAGAGCCAATATTGACTATCGCCGTTACTGGCCAACAGGCCGGCGATCCTCCTTTATTGCCCGGGTAAACAGCGGGGCTATTTACAGTTATGGCAGCGGCAATGTTACCCCTTATGAAAAATACTTTTTTGCAGGTGGTTCCAACAGTTTACGCGCATGGCTCCCAAGACGTCTTGGACCCGGATCTGCCGCTCCCCGTGTGATATCAAGTTCAACCTCTTCCAACCTAACCTTCGAAGCACCGGGAGATCTTTTGCTGGAAGGAAATCTTGAATGGCGCGGGCATCTTGCCAAATTCTTCGGAGATATCAATTATGCTCTTTTTATTGATGCCGGAAATGTATGGAGCCTGAGTAAATCAGCTCCTGAAGCTCAAAAATTAAAACCCGATACTTTTTTAAAGGAAATTGCAGTCGGAACAGGTTTTGGTATCCGTTATGACCTTTCCTTTTTTATATTAAGATTTGATTTCGGAACAAAAATTTATGATCCCTACACAAATAAATTCGTCCTCGACAAACTGGAATTTAATAAACTGTTCAATAGAAGACAGGAAAACTTCCTGAACGTCAACCTCGGCGTTGGCTACCCCTTTTAATCAGTCCTGACTAGGCCACACTTTGAACTATCAACCTATTTAAGAAATCTTAACATCCAACTTCACTGCCAGTTTGTCAGTTTATGCCGTTTTATTTGTAGCTTTGTAGTTCGTCCCCGGAACAAATCGTGATTACAAATCATTATAAGAAGACTTCCGAACAAAGAAATACATATCGTTCAATTTCACGGACAAATGGAGAACAGAATTGCGCAGAGCTTAAAAATATTGACTGAAACGGATAAAGAAGCGTGTGAGACAGTGCGTGTTTCAGAAAATGAGCCTATATCTAATAAAAAACGTTTATTCATAGAAAGTTACGGTTGCCAGATGAATTTCGCAGATAGTGAAATTGTGGCTTCCGTGATGCGGGAAGCAGGTTTTGCTACAACATCTGATGTGGAAAATGCGGATCTTGTGTTCCTGAATACCTGCGCGATCAGAGATAACGCTGAGCAACGCGTAAGAACACGCCTCAAACAGCTGAATGTATATAAGAAAAAAAGACCGGGTATGCTGATCGGCGTATTGGGCTGCATGGCAGAACGACTTAAAGCCAAACTTCTTGAAGAAGAGAAAATGGTGGATATCGTAACCGGCCCCGACGCATACCGTGACCTTCCAAGATTGGTTGAAGAAGCAGAAACGGGACAAAAAGGAGTAAATGTCTTTCTTTCAAGAGAAGAAACTTACGCTGACATTTCTCCGGTCCGTTTGAATTCTAATGGTATCACAGCACTGATTTCCATCATGCGTGGCTGTGATAATATGTGCAGTTTCTGCGTGGTACCTTATACCCGAGGACGAGAACGAAGCCGTGATCCTGAATCAATTTTGAAGGAAGCGCAGGATTTGTTTAACAATGGCTACAAAGAAGTAACCTTGCTCGGACAAAATGTGGATAGCTATAAATATGCTAATCCTGATAACAAAACAGAAATCTTTTCTTTTGCAAAACTACTGGAAAGAGTCGCGCTGATCAGCCCGGAACTTCGCGTTCGTTTTAGTACTTCCCATCCAAAAGACATTACGGATGAAGTGCTTTACACGATCAAAAAGTACGATAACATTTGTAAATACATTCACTTACCCGCACAAAGTGGCAATAGCCGTGTGCTGGAAATTATGAACCGGACTTATACCCGCGAATGGTATCTGGAAAGAATTGACAGCATCCGGAAAATTCTGGGTGAAGAATGCGGAATTTCCCATGATATGATCGCCGGATTTTGTACCGAAACCGAAGAAGAGCACCAGGATTCACTTTCGTTGCTGGAATATGTGCGATTTGATTTTGGTTATATGTTCTCGTACTCTGAGCGTCCGGGAACACCAGCTGCGAAGAAATTTGCTGACGATATCCCGGCCGATGTAAAACAAAGGCGTCTGGCTGAAATTATAGAAATACAGCAAAGAATTTCTACCGAAAAAAATCAGAAACTGATCGGAACAATCCAAAAAGTTTTGGTTGAAGGCACCTCAAAACGCTCAGATCAAGATTTTTCAGGCAGAAGTGACCAAAATAAAGTGGTTATTTTCCCAAGAGAAAATTTCAAAAAAGGTGATTATGTTAATGTGTTAATTACAGATGCAACCTCAGCTACCCTGCGTGGAAAAGCAGTAGTTGAGGAAGAAATAATACAGTTAGCTTAATTAAAATAGTCCGTTGCATTAACCAACAAAAGGCTAATTGCCAAAAGCTAACAGCCAATCGCTATTAATGAATCCAACAGAAATACAAGCAATAAAAAACCGGTTCGGGATCATAGGGACGTCGCCTGCGTTGAATCATGCCATTAATGTGGCGGTTCAGGTGGCGGCAACTGATCTTACGGTTTTAATAACAGGAGAAAGCGGAAGTGGAAAGGAGTCATTTTCGAAAATTATACATAGTATCAGTGCAAGAAAACACGGTCCGTTTATAGCCATTAACTGTGGAGCGATTCCGGAAGGCACGATTGATTCAGAACTTTTTGGTCATGAAAAAGGTGCTTTTACCGGTGCGCTGGATTCAAGAAAAGGTTATTTTGAAACGACAAACGGTGGAACCATTTTTCTGGATGAAGTGGGAGAAATGCCATTAGGTACGCAATCCAGATTACTACGTGTTCTGGAAAACGGTGAATATATCCGTGTAGGTTCTTCCAAAGTTTTAAAAACCAATGTACGTGTTGTGGCTGCCACAAATGTGAATCTTCTGGAAGCAGTCAATAACGGAAGATTTCGGGAAGATTTATATTATCGTCTGAATACCGTTCCGATTTACGTACCACCTTTGCGCGAACGTGGTGAAGATGTACTTTTACTTTTCAGAAAATTCACCAATGATTTTTCTGAAAGATACCGTACCAAAGCGGTCAGGCTTGATGTTGATGCGCGTGAATTGTTGATGCGATATGAATTTCCTGGAAATATTCGTCAGCTTAAAAACATTGCCGAGCAGATCACAATCCTTGAAACAGATAAGGATTTGCCTATCAACGGAGCGACTTTGAATAATTACCTGAACCCGTTGCAGCCTTCTAGCCGAAAAGCACTTGTTCCGCTCAGACAGGGCGACGATTCTTCGACCTCTTTTTCGGAAAGAGAATTGTTGTATAAGGTTTTATTCGATATGCGCCGCGATATGACGGAGCTTAAAAAGCTGGTTCGTAACGTGTTGGAAAATGAAAAGTATGGTGGTGATATATTGAAAGATCATCAGGAATTGTTCAGCTCAATAAACAATCCTGAACCTGTTGTTTCTACACCAACTTCTGAACCGACAAGATTACTCACGCCCCCGCAGCAACCGAGAGTTGTTGATTTGGACAGATATTCTGACGAACGTGGTGAAATTGAGGATGTTTTGCATGTAGCAGCCGAAGAAGAATCGCTTTCTCTGGAAGACAAGGAGAAAGAAATGATCATTAAAGCACTGCGCAAAAATAATAACAAACGAAAATACGCAGCCAGTGCATTGGGAATTTCCGAACGTACGTTATATCGGAAAATCAAGCAATACGATATTGAAGAATAAGTGTTTGTTATGAAAATTGAAATGTCAAAAATGAATTTTTCAGGTAAAATTTTATTGAATAAATTAAGCACATCCTCTCTTGCGACTAAGAGATTACTGTCGCTGTTTTTTATTTTAAATGTTTCTCTTCTTGTTTCTAGCTGCGGTGTTTATTCTTTTACGGGAACAAGTTTATCTCCTGATATTAAGACATTTACGATCATTAACTTTAATATGGCAACAGCCGGGGGGCCTTCAAACTTACCACAGCAGCTGACTGAACAGGTCAAAGAATATTTCCAGAAAAATACAGATCTTACTTTGCAGCAAAATGGAGGTGACCTGCTCATAGAAGGAACAATTACGGGTTATGATGTATTGGCGGCCGCTCCAACCGCCAATGACCAGGCAGGCCTTAACCGTTTGAATGTGACTGTACAAGTGAGGTTTACGAATGCAAAAGATGAAACCAAAAACTTTGACCAGTCATTTACTTATTTTGCGGATTTCCCACAAGATCAAACACTGAACCAGAATGAGGCGAGGTTGTTACCTACGATAAGGGAGAACCTTGTTCAGCAGATATTCAATAAATCTGCTGCGGACTGGTAAGCGGTTTATCTTTGTTTTAAATTCAGTTATTATTTTTCAAAATTAAAATATTACGGTTAATGGCAATTGTTGATAAGGAAACGTTCAGTCGTCTGGTAAAATATCCTAATGACCTTGACGTGTCGGTAATTCCCGGTCTTGAAGCTACTATCAAGGCTTTTCCGTATTGCCAGATTTCATATTCTTTACTGGCAAAAGCATCAGTTCAAACGGATACAGATCAATTAAATGATAATACGCCACGTGCTGCCGCTTATGCTTTGAGCCGGATTGCACTACAACAGCTTGTTGAAGGAAAGTACAAATCAACGGATCCCGGAATTTCGTCTGAACAGGTTGATGTTTTAACCGAAGAATTACCTGCAACTGTGAGTGAAGATATTCTTGAAGTACTGGAAGCCAAAGAAATAAAGGTTAATCCGGTATCCAGCATTTCTGAGCTACAAAAAAAACAGCAGCAGATCATTGAAGGTTTTATCAAAAATAATCCAAGAATGGGTGCGATAAAACAGGATATGAACGCTGAACCGCTGGCTTTGGACCTTACCGGAAGGGTGGCTCAATCCAATTCTTCTGATTCTTTCGGGGGAGGAATTGAGACAGAAGCATTTGCAAAAATTCTGGTTCGTCAGGGCAAAACGGATAAGGCAATTGACATTTATCAAAAATTGATTTTGAAAAAACCAGAAAAAAAGGATTACTTTGCGAAAAAATTAAGTGAACTATATCATTTGTAAGGACTAGTTGGTTCGTATTCATTGAAAATTCACACATTCATTCATTCAATATTGGTTCAGGCATGTATTTGGGTTTGATTATTCTGGTTGCGATCGTCGCAGTATTATTGATTTTGGTGGTATTGGTTCAAAATTCAAAAGGAGGAGGTCTTTCCAGCGAATTTAGTGGCGCAGGTACTGCACAAATGTTCGGTGTTAAGAAAACCACAGATTTGCTAGAACAAATCACGTGGGGATTGGCAGCGGGCATTATCGTAATTTCACTTGTTTCCTATATCGTTGCAAGCGGAGGCGCTTCTGATGCAGGCGGAATCAATAGTGTGAACATTGAAAAAGCACAAAACACAGTAGTTCCCGGGGCAAAATTGCCAACAGCTCCGGCTCCTGGTGCCGCTGCTCCGGCTTCAACAGCTCCCGCAGAAACTGCACCATCAGCACCTGCAGATACAACAAAATAAAAAAAACGTAGCGTTTTTACGTGCAGCTAATATCGACAGATTGATTTGTCTTTATTAGCTGCATTTTTTTTGTGGTACTATTTTGTCAGAAAAGAGATATGAAAAGGATAACTGTATTTTGCGGATCAAGTTTTGGAATTGATTCCGTTTACAAAGACCAGGCAGCCGACGGCAATCTTTATTATGCTACATTCATTTGCTTCACCATCAGCCGCTGCACAACCGGCAGCAAGGTTTCTTCCAAAGGATAATCGTATTTTGACTGGATCATATAAGTAGCCGGGTTCGGCCAGGCCTGGAATTTTCTTGTCAGGTCAATCTTAATTTGCTCCAATGTCGTTCCAACACTTGTGCGCACAGAATCTACATAAACCGTTTTCAGACTTCTTTCCCGCATCTGATTATAAAGCGCAAGCTCATATCTAAAAATGGTGATCATTCTTTCATAGTTATTCAAAAAGAAAAGATAACCTTCTTCAATACGTAGCGGTACGATCCCAACCGGTGAAATTTTAATATTCTCTCCAACTTCAGAAAAGCGGTCAGAGCCTTCTTCCATTGATTTTGAGAATCTGGGAATGGCAAAATCCAGGATGTAATTCAACTGAGACAGATAAGCATCGTCGTGAAGTGTGTCCTCATACACCAGCTTTGCAACAGATAAATCCATTCCTTTCAACTTTTTGGGAAAAGAGCCCTGAATCGCATTTTTATTTGCCTGCAGGTTCTGGCAGGAATCCAGGTGTATTTTAAGTTCCTGCAAATAAGGATACAGGCGATTGGAATTAAATTCCTTATCAATATGCTGAAGATATGCCATCAGCACATACTTTTTATATTCAAAATCAAAAATACCTTCCGTCAACCAATCGTTATGAAGCTTCGTCATTGTATTTACCTGTTTTGATGCCTGCTAAAATTTAGTCAATTCTGACGATATACCAAACGAAAGTATTTACCTGACATATATATTATTATAAAATTCATATCGAAGCCGGTTTACATACAAAATTGTCATACAGCCCTGTAAAAATGTCAGAGGAAACGGGCTGGCATAGATTGTGCTTTACGGTTGCAAGTCATATCAATACTGACAACATAAAAATAAACGTTTAATATCTATGTCAACTTTAGCAGAAATACAAGTGAACGTACAACCTCTGGCTGATCGTGTTCTTGTAGAACCAGCCCCAGCCGAAGAAAAAACAGCATTTGGTATCATTATTCCTGATACTGCAAAAGAAAAACCACAACGCGGTACAGTAGTAGCAGTTGGACCAGGCAAAAAAGATGAGCCTATGACTGTTAAAGTAGGAGACACCGTATTATACGGAAAATATTCAGGTACTGAATTGGCATACGAAGGAAAAGATATCCTTATTATGCGTGAATCAGATATCTATGCTATTATTGGCTAGTCATCTGACAACCTCGGTAATTAAAATCTTTAAAAATTAAAATCAAAAATTGAAATGGCTAAGAAAATATTTTTTGACATTGAAGCCCGCGATAAAATAAAAAAGGGTGTTGACACATTGGCTGACGCCGTAAAGGTAACTTTGGGACCTCGTGGTCGTAACGTAGTTATTGACAAAAAATTTGGTTCACCAAGCATCACAAAAGATGGTGTATCTGTTGCGAAAGAAATCGATTTGAAAGATCCTTTCGAAAACATGGGTGCACAATTGGTTAAAGAAGTAGCTTCTAAAACTGCTGATTCAGCTGGTGATGGTACTACAACGGCAACAGTTCTGGCTCAGGCTATTTACTCTATCGGAGTGAAAAACGTAGCTGCCGGTGCTAACCCAATGGATTTGAAACGCGGTATCGAAAAAGCTGTTGCAGCCGTTGTTAAAAATCTTGAAACTCAGAAAAAAGATATTTCTACTTCAAAAGAAATCGCTCAGGTTGCTACAATTTCAGCTAACCATGATGAAGAAATCGGTAATATGATTGCCGAAGCCATGGAAAAAGTAGGTAAAGAAGGTGTTATCACTGTTGAAGAAGCGCGTGGTACTGAAACAGAAGTTAAAACTGTTGAAGGTATGCAGTTTGACCGTGGATACCTTTCTCCATATTTCGTTACAAACACTGAGAAAATGGAAGCTGATCTTGAGCGTCCATTCATTCTTATCTCTGAGAAGAAAGTTTCTTCTATGAAAGAACTTCTTCCGGTACTTGAAGCAGTTGCTCAAACAGGTCGTCCTTTGCTTATTTTGGCAGAAGATGTTGACGGAGAAGCGTTGGCTACATTGGTAGTGAACAAAATCCGTGGCGCTTTGAAAGTTGCTGCTGTTAAAGCTCCTGGTTTTGGTGACCGTCGTAAAGCTATGCTTGAAGACATCGCCATCATCACTGGCGGTACTGTAATTTCGGAAGAACGCGGTTTCAAATTGGAAAGCGTTACTTTGGATTACCTTGGTACTTGCGAAAAAGCGATTATCGACAAAGACAACACTACTTTGGTTAATGGTTCAGGTAACTCTGAAGACATCCAGAGCCGTGTTAACCAGATCAAAGCGCAGATCGAAAACACAACTTCTGATTACGATCGTGAAAAACTTCAGGAACGTCTTGCTAAATTGTCAGGTGGTGTTGCCATCTTGTACATTGGTGCAGTGACAGAAGTTGAAATGAAAGAGAAAAAAGACCGTGTTGACGATGCATTGCATGCAACCCGTGCTGCTGTTGAAGAAGGTATTGTAGCAGGTGGTGGTGTTGCTTACATCCGTGCAACTTCTGCCCTTGAAGGACTTGTTGGAAACAACGACGACGAAAATACAGGTATCAACATCATCCGTGTAGCGCTTGAAGCTCCATTGAGAACAATCGTTTCTAACTCTGGTCAGGAACCATCTGTTGTTGTTGCAAAAGTAAAAGAAGGAACAGGTGCTTATGGTTACAATGCTAAAGACAATGTTTATACAGACTTGTTAGAAGCTGGTATCATCGATCCTAAGAAAGTTTCACGTCTTGCTTTGGAAAATGCAGCGTCTATCGCAGGTTTGTTGTTAACAACAGAATGTGTAATTGCTGACGATCCGGAAGAAAGTGCGGCACCAATGGGTGGCGGACACGGCGGTGGAATGGGTGGAATGATGTAATCATCCCTCAGTCATATAGATCAGGCAAAAAAATAGCCGTCCGGAAACTCCGGACGGCTATTTGCTTTACTCAACGTTATGAAAATCTCCAACCCTAAGGAAATTTAAATATTAGACGGGTTGATAATAATTTGGTCACACTACCTCTGAAATTATTTTTAAAAATATTTTTTCGATAACACATTGATAAAAAAAATGGCCGTCCGGAAAATCCGAACGGCTATTTACTTTACTCAACGTTATGAAAAACTTCCCCATTATGACGGGGTCATATCAGGGAAGTCACAGTTAAAACAAAAAAAAATAACAATTTGTTTACGTAACTGTATTTTACAATATCATTTTCCCATCCTGCATCACGATACGCCTGTCTGCCATTTCCGCTAAATCCTCATTATGAGTGACTATGATGAATGTATGACCAAGCTCGTCTCTCAGTTTAAAAAACAACTGATGAAGATCCAAAGCATTTTGCGAGTCAAGATTTCCGCTTGGTTCGTCAGCTAAAACAATGGCAGGTTTATTTAATAAGGCACGTGCAACGGCAACTCTTTGCTGTTCTCCACCAGAAAGCTGTGATGGCAAATGATTGATCCTGTCAGATAAACCCAATAATCCCAGCAACTCCTCTCCTCTTCTTTTTATTTCCTTTTCACTAAGCCCGGCATTGATATATCCTGGCATACAGGCATTTTCCAAAGCAGTAAATTCAGCAAGCAGATTGTGGAACTGAAAGATGAATCCAATCTTTTCATTCCGGAATTTTGCAAGATCCTTATCTCCCAGGGAAGAGACATTGGTATCACCAATAAACACCTGTCCTTCGTCAGGCCTGTCGAGCGTTCCCAGTATGTGCAGCAAAGTACTCTTCCCGGCTCCCGATGCACCAACAATGGCAACAACTTCGCCACTATTGACCTCAATATCTATTCCTTTCAGAACCTGCAAGGCGCCATACGTGCGCTTTATTCCTTTTGCGCGAAGTAAATTCATATTATGAAAAGATAATTAGGTAAAAAGCTACCCCCGTTTTGATTAATTCCTTAATTTGCCGTGAAAATACCAATTTACTTTTATACTCATGAATATTCACGAATATCAAGGCAAAAGTGTCCTTAAAAAATACGGCGTACGTATTCAGGAAGGACTTGTTGCCGACACCCCTGACAAGGCGGTGGAAGTCGCCCGTGAGATTAGCCAGCAGACAGGTACCAAATGGTATGTGGTTAAATCACAGATTCACGCGGGTGGGCGTGGTAAAGGCAGAATTGTTGGCAGCGAACAACGTGGTGTTGCTTTGGCAAAATCTGTTGAAGATGTCCGTACAATCGCAAATAACATTCTGGGAAAAGTACTTGTTACACACCAGACTGGCGTTGAAGGCAAGCGAGTGAACAAGGTTTTGATTGCTGAGGATGTATATTATCCTGGTATCAGTGAACCCAAAGAGTACTATCTGTCTATTCTGCTTGACAGAGGCAGAAACTGTAACGTCATCATGGCAAGTACAGAAGGTGGTATGGATATTGAGGAGGTTGCTGAGCATTCTCCTGAAAAAATCATGAAAGAATGGATTGATCCAAAAGTTGGATTACAACCTTTCCAGGCGCGTAAAGTTGCTTTTGCCCTTGGTCTGGAAGGCGACGCTTTCAAAGAAATGGTGAAATTTATCGGTTCTCTTTACAAAGCATATATTGAGAGCGATGCCGCGATGTTTGAAATCAACCCGGTTTTAAAAACATCAGATAATAAAATTCTTGCAGTTGATGCAAAAGTGGATCTGGATGACAACGCTTTGTACCGTCATCCTGAACTTGCAGAAATGCGTGATACCAATGAAGAAGATCCTTTGGAAGTAGAAGCAGGTGCTAACAACCTGAACTATGTAAAACTGGATGGAAACGTAGGTTGCATGGTAAATGGTGCTGGTCTTGCGATGGCTACTATGGACCTTATCAAGCTTTCAGGCGGCGAGCCGGCTAACTTCCTTGATGTTGGAGGTGGAGCGAACGCACGTACCGTAGAAGCAGGTTTCCGTATCATTCTGAAAGATCCAAATGTTAAGGCTATCCTAATCAATATCTTTGGTGGTATCGTTCGTTGCGACCGTGTTGCGGCAGGTGTTGTTGAGGCTTACAAAGCAATCGGCGAAATTCCTGTTCCAATCATTGTTCGTCTGCAAGGAACAAATGCTGAAGAAGGAGCGCGTATCATTAACGAATCAGGTTTGAAAGTTCAGTCGGCGATTGAATTTAAAGAAGCTGCTGCGAAAGTTTCTGAAACACTTGCTCGTTTGGGTGTATAGTTCTTTTGAAAATATTTGAGAAAAAGGGCGATCGTGAGGTCGTCCTTTTTTGTTAATTTACACAATAAAATTCTCCAGGTAATTACATAGTTTTTAATATGGAACAAGGAGGCTTTGATCAGAAAAAAGTTATTGATCATTGGATCGAATCTTCGGATGAAGATTTTCTGACTATGTTAGCTATGTTTGAAAGTAAACGATATAGCTGGAGTCTGTTTGTTGGACACCTGATGATAGAAAAATTATTAAAAGCTTATTTTGTCAAGGTACATAATGAATTTCCACCGTTAATACATAACTTACTTAGGTTATCCGAAAAGTGTAATATGGAATTGAGTGGGAGTCAAAAATTATTCTTGATTTCCGTTACTGCTTTCAATATAAACGGCAGGTATGACGATTACAAAATGAGTTTTCAAAAAACCTGTACACCGGAATTTACAAGTATTTGGATTGAACAGTTGAAAATGCACAGACAATGGATAAAAAGCTTATTAACACCATAGAGAAATATATCTCTTCTGTATCCGAAAACCAGCCAGGGTTTTTAAAAGCATTTTTATTTGGGTCCTATGCCAAAAATAATTATGAAACAGAAAGTGATATTGACATAGCTTTGGTCATTGATAATTTAAATGACCTCGAAAAATTCAATGTTCAGGTAAATCTTATGTTGCTTGCAGCGCAAATAGATACACGCATTGAGCCTCATCCAATTTCAATGCAGGATTTTATGTCCGAAAACAATCCCTTTGGTACTGAAATCAGAAAAACCGGAATCGAATTTCATTTGAGTTAATCAACATTAAATTCCTGCTTCAAACCAATATCAAATACAAAACCAAAGTTATCAAAAAACTGACAACACCCTGCAATCCCGTCAAAATGGTATGCGTCCGGTATGTATCCCTGGCGGAAATTCCTGTAAACTGAGAAACCACCCAAAACCAGGCGTCGTTGGTATGCGAAACGATCATGGCCCCACTCCCGGTCGCCATCACCAGTAAGGTAATTTGTAACGGTGTCACAAATCCAAGCGTTCCCAACAATGGTGCAATAATACTCGTTGTCAAAACCATCGCAGAAGTAGTAGAACCTTGTGCAGTTTTAAAAAAGGCTGCGATGAAAAAGGTAATTATCAACAGAAAAACTCCTGACATTTCATTTCTTGTCAGCCATTCACTCACCATTTCTTTCAATGGCGTTTCTTTTAAAACGGCTCCAAAAGCACCGCCTGCTCCAACTAACACGAGTGTCGTTCCGCAATGTTCGATGCCACTTTTAAAACAGGAAATCATTTTCTCTGATGCTTTTTCCGGGAAAAGAGAATAGCTGAAAAATATGGCAAGTAAAAATGAAACCAACGGACTGCCAAAAAAGCTTGTCCAGCGCATAACACTTTCCGGGAATTGTAAAATCCTGGCAAAAGAAGCGAGGGTAATTAGTAGTATTGGAAGTAAAATCGGCATGAAGGCTTTCCAGGCCACAGGTAATTTCCTGTCTTCAATTTCAATTGTCGTTGGATTGATGTCTTCAATAATTTTCACATCTTTTGCATACTTCGCAGCAAACCATGTTGATAGAAAAAGACTTGGAATCGAGACGATCAAACCGATCAGAATAACCAAACCGACAGAATCAGCAATACCCAGATTCCCGGCTGCTGAAAGGGGGCCCGGCGTTGGCGGGACCAGGGTATGCGTTGCAAAAAGTCCGCCTGAAAGTGATAGTGAAATCACCGCCAGTGGTTTGTTAGTTCTTTTGGCAACGATCTGGTTTAATTTATGTAAAATAATATAGCCCGAATCACAAAAAACCGGAATTCCGACAATGGCACCAATCATTGACATCGCAAATGCCGGCCGTTTTTCACCAAACAATTTCAAGATTACATCAGCTACCTTTATCGCTGCGCCGGACTGATCCAGAATTGCCCCGATCACACAACCCAGGATAACCATCAAACCAATTTTTGACATCAGTTCTCCAAAACCTTTCCCTATTGTTTCGGCCAGTTTGTCAATTGGTAAGCCTGCAAAAATCCCCACCCCCAAAGCTGCCAGCAGTAGTCCTGCTAATGGGTGCATTTTTAAAACTGTCGAACTTAAAACTATAAAAACTATGGCAAGTAAAACGATAACAATGATCATACTCTCAACTCGGCAGATTCCGGAATTTCTTGTTGAATTAATTACAATTGTTTCAAAACAGCTTCATCACCCATGATTGCATTTGCCGGCCGTGGATGCGCTGCATTAAAAACTTCCAGATCTTTCTGATCCAATACTTTTGACGGAATTTCATCAATATTCCCCTGTGCGTCGGAAACTGCTTTTATATCCAGCTTCAAATGTTTTGCCATAAAGATATACATCGCTTTCCGCTTACTTGGCCCGTAATCATGCTTTTCATCTGCCAAATGGACATTTTCAACTTCGTTCTTTTTCCCGTAAAGAGAGTAAATATTCTGAATAAAGGGGAACTCCACTTCCGGTGTATTTTTTGTCCAGTCGCCGCCATCAGAAGTTAACAACATGGGTCTTGGTGCGGTTAACGCTGCTATTTCTACATTATTTGTTTGAAAATCTCCATGTTTATGAATTGGCATACCACTTTCACACACGCAGCCACCGAAAAAATGTGCTGAAACCATTACCGTAGGTGCAGAAACCTTTACACGCGAATCCAATGCCGCCAGCAAAAAAGTCTGAGTACCCCCACCCGATTCGCCGGTAACCCCAATACGTTCAGGATCGACGCCTGGTTGAGATATCAGAAAATCCAGCGCACGAATGTTGTCGATCGTATTTAGTTTTAGTGCTTTGGAAAACTTATGTTCTGTCTGTTTGGCATCTCCCTGCCCGACCATATCAAGCACAAAAACGACAGCACCCATACGTGCCAGCGTTGCACATCTTTTCTGGGTCTGCTCGCGGAAACGACCATGCGGATTTTCTCCATGACCATGCGGACAAAGTATTCCGGCATAAGATTTTTGCTTTTTTATGGGTCGATATAAATTCCCCGTCACATAAATACCGGGAAGACTTTCAAACGCAACATTTTCGATGGTGTAACCGTCCATCGTCCGTTTGCTGTGAATAATCGGGGTAGACTTTGGTTTTGCAGGAATAGTTTCCAATTCCATTCCCACCTGAATTTGTGCCTTTATTTTTTGAGCTCTTGTCTCCCACGCCAACCTGGAAGCAGGCACATGGCTATCCAAAAATGCTTTCCCCTCTGCCTCAGTGAAGTAGGCACCCTGGCAAAGTTCTGCTTTTTGGGCAAAAGAGTTTATCGACAAAGTAATTGCCGTGCTGAACAGGACAGTTGTTAAGATTTTCATTTTCAGGAATTACCGGTTTTGTAATTACCTGAAAAGACAAACAACTGGTTTGGACTACTTATTAATAGTCAGAAATGAATTCAAGCTTTCGGCAATCGGCTGTCGGTTGTCAGATTGTTTGATGAAGAACATTTAGAAAAAAACAAACGCCGTGGAAAGTTTTTTCTACAACTAAAAACCGAATGCTGATTACCGAAAGCTATCACGGAATTGCAATCCGTACAAAGCCTTTCAGGATTTCAGCATTGAGCTCTTTCACTTCGCCTTTATATTCCCCATCAACCTGAAAATAAACTTCCCGGTCAACACATTCAATTTTTGCCTTTTCGACGGAAAGAAATTCCATGACCTCAGGATTGAATTCGGTGTTGCCTGTCAGGAATTTAGCAGTTTCGATGAAGTCAATTTTCTTGGCGATCACCAGTTCAAACTTTCCATCCGACATATCTCCGAAAGGGTTGATACTAATTCCGGTACCATATTTTTTTGCATTGGCAATAATTACCACCAGCGCTTCCGTTTCTAAAACGCCCTGATCTGTTGTAATTCTTACCTGAAAGTTCTCATGCTCATTCAGCGTTTTGAACATTTCCAGTGCATATCCCAGTTTCCCACGGACATCCCCGTTTTCATAATTTTTTACCAAAAGTGCGTTCAAACCAATGTCACTCAGGTGAAGGCTGATATCTTCATTGATTTTTACAGCATCAATTTGAACAGAGTTGTCGCCAAAAGCCACTTCAATTGATTCCTCAATGGATACCGGAAGTCCAAAATCCGCAGACAAGCCATTGGCTGAGCCCGCAGGGATGATACCGAAAATCACATCCTGCCCCTGCAAAGCTTCGGCTACCATCGATATTGTCCCGTCACCACCGGCTACTAATACACGACTGGGGCACAGGTTTTTTACCAATTCCCGTATCTGAGCCAGATCATCATCTCCGGTTGTTGAAAAAACGCTCAAAACATAACCATCCTCTTCCGCCCTGGCGGTAACTTTTGAAAGAATTTCCTGTTTATCCTTATCTCCTGATATTGGGTTTACAACCAACAAAACTTTTTGTTCTGACAACATATTCTCTAATTTAGGCACTTCAAGTGAATAAGGATCTTGTAATAATATGAAACGATGCGACTTAAAATTATACAGAGGTTACGCAAATAAAAAAGAAATAGTTGTTTTCGGCCATATCGTTGAAAAATATCCCGAAGGTGATAAAAAATACACCCGGACCGGTTTCAGATATGCCCGAACCATTATTCAGTTGTTTTCAATAAAAACTATACCAAATTTACGGGTAGTCCTGCGGGTGGGATCAGTGGTGGCAGAAACGGTGGCAGAAGAAGATGGATATTTTCGTTTTCAGATACCTTTTCATGAACCTATGGAAGGCGGATGGCATCCCTATGAGGTAAGCGTAGACGAGGAAATTGGCAAACATAAGTATAAGGCAACCAGGCAGGAAGAATTTTTCATACCTTACGAAAGTTCATATGGAATCATTTCTGATATTGATGATACTTTTCTGATCTCTCATAGCAGGCGATCGTTCAAAAAATTATTTGTGCTGCTGGCAAAAAACGTTCAGGCCAGAAAACCTTTTGATGATGTGGTGAAACATTACCAGCTTTTGTCTCTGGCAAGCCGTACACATCCGCAGCAGCAAAATAATATTTTCTTCTACGTATCCAGCAGTGAATGGAATCTTTATGATATGATCGTTCGCTTTGCAGAACTGAACGGATTACCAAAGGCAATACTTAAACTTAAAAAAATCAAATCGGGTCTGGATGATTTTATTATGACCGGCGCGGGCTCACATGGGCACAAATTTCGTAAAATTCAGAATATTGTCGAATTTTACCCTGAATTACAATTCATTTTGCTTGGCGACGATTCTCAAAAGGATCCTGAAATTTACGCAGAAATCTGCGCTATGTATGCACCCAATATCCGGAGTGTTTACATACGGCAGACACGTAAAAGAAGTAAATCAGAGGTAACAGCGCTTTTAAAGGGAATACAGGAAATGAATATTGACACCTGCTATTTTTCTCACAGCAATAAGGCTATTATTCATTCCATCGAAACCGGAATTGTATTCAGACAGCCTACGGAAAATTAATAAATTCAAATAAATGGACATCTCTTATATTCTGAATGAACTTGGTGAAGACCGCAGCCAATATTTTAATGCAGTGGCCCCACCGATCGTTCAGACTAGTAATTTTGCATTTGATACTTTTGAAGAGTTAAGAAATGCTTTTGCCAACGAAGATTCAAACTTTCTTTATTCCCGCGGAAATAATCCTACCGTAGATATTCTTAGTAAAAAACTGGCCGCACTGGATGGCGCAGAGGATTCTCTGGTATTCAACAGCGGTGCATCAGCAATATATTGTTCTGTAATGGCCAATGTCAAGTCTGGTGACCATATTATTTCTGTTCAGAAACCATATAGCTGGGCTACACGTTTATTTGACAATATTCTGCCGCGTTTTGGTGTGCAAACCACATACATCGATGGTACTAAAATTGAAAATTTCGAAGCTGCCATCAGACCGGAAACAACCGTTATTTATCTGGAAACGCCCAATACGCTGACTTTCGAATTGCAGGATTTGAGAGCCGTTTCAGCACTTGCTAAAAGTCGCGGGATTGTTACCATTGTTGACAACAGTTATTGCACGCCCATATATCAGAAACCTCATGAACTGGGAATTGACCTAAGTCTGCAATCCGGCACAAAATACCTGTGCGGACATAGCGATGTGCTGGCAGGTGTGCTAACCGGTTCAAGAGAAATGCTTAAAAGAATTTTTAACGAACAATTGTTAAATACAGGATCAGGAATTTCTCCTTTTAACGCCTGGCTTTTTTTAAGGGGAATGAGAACGCTGCCGATGCGGCTCGAACATATTTCAAAGTCGACACGCAAGGTAATCAGCTATCTGAAAACGCATCCAAAAATCGAAAAAGTGATTTTTCCCTTTGACGAAGACTTCCCTCAACTGGAACTTGCGCACAGACAAATGTCGGGAGCCTGCGGACTTTTTACAATTTTGCTGAAAGTTGATACCCTGGATCAGATCGAGTTATTTACTTATTCGTTGAAACATTTTCTGGTGGCCGTATCCTGGGGCGGGCATGAGTCGCTCATTATGCCGCAGGCCGCTGCGCTGACGCCCGAGCTTTTCGATTCAAATAATGAGCAGCACCGCTTAGTACGGATTTATATCGGTTTTGAAGATCCTGATTATCTTATCAAAGACTTTGAACAGGCGCTGGAAGTTTTAATTTAATGATTAATTATAAATGTCACCCGGCTTAATCATTACCTTACTTTAATTTTAAAGAAACGACCTGACCATACATGAAAACCATACTCATTGTCGAAGACGACAGGCGTATTGCCCAGAATATTTACCGCGGATTACATGCCGAGAATTTTGAAGCAGAAATTGCATATGACGGTATTACAGGTAAAAATCTGGCTTTGAGTAAAAAATTTGATCTTATTTTGCTGGATGTTAATCTTCCGGGATTAAAAGGTTACGACGTTTGCCAGCAAATCCGGGTTTATAAACCTTCCATTCCCATCATCATGCTGACAGCCTATGGTGAAATTGAGGACAAAGTTGAAGGATTGAATAAGGGAGCGAATGACTATATCGTAAAACCTTTTGATTTCAGAGAACTTATGGCCCGGATCAATGCTGCATTGCGTGTTTCTGAACTCAATAATCCCGAAACAGAAAACCAGACTTTGCGTATTGCCGATCTTGAATTAAACGTTGGGACCAAGGAAGTTATCCGTGCAGGAAAATCCATTGAACTTACCGCAAAGGAATTTGCCTTGCTTGAATATTTTCTTTTGCACCGCGGGCGTGTGGTTTCAAAGATGGATCTGGCAGAACATGTCTGGCATCTGAATTTTGATCCGGGCACCAATGTGGTAGAGGTTTACATCAACTATTTGCGAAAGAAAATTGACAAAAATTTTGATACGAAACTGATCCATACCCGGCCAGGACTGGGTTATATTATGAAAGAGGAATAGGTCATTGAATAAATATAAATCCAAAAGCACTCCCTGAAATAAGAATAAAAAGTGAAAATAAAAGATCGGATCGCCCTGCAATTTACCTTGATGGTCGCTGTGATATTACTGCTATTTTCAGCAGCAATTTACAGTTTATCAGCACGTTATCGTCAGGAAGAATTTTATGACCGGTTAAAAAGCAAAGCACAAACAACCTGCCGGCTTCTGGTTAAGGTGAAGGGTATTGACAAAGATCTCTTAAAGATCATTGACAAAAATACCCTCACAGAAATGCTGGATGAAAAAGTGCTGATATTCAACACCAAAAACGAACTGGTGTATTCCAGTGTGGATGATAAACTGATCACTTATCATGCCGAATTACTCAAAGAGGTCAGGGATAAAAAAGAAATTGAGTTTTTACAGGATGATAGTGAAACGATCGGTCTGTTATATAACGAGGGCGACGAGCCTTTGATCGTGCTGGCTTCTGCCTATGATAAATTCGGGCGAAACAAACTGGACAATCTTTTGCAAATTCTTGCCTGGGGGCTCGTGGGTGGTATTGGATTGACAGTTGCCCTTGGTATTTATTTTGCGAGTAATTCTCTGAGGCCCATCAGCTTATTTAATCAGCAGGTTTCACAGATTACTGCACATAATCTTGCCCAAAAGCTCGATGAAGGAAACCGGAAAGATGAAATTGCCCAGCTTGCTATTAATTTCAATACGGTACTGGACCGGCTCAACAAAGCTTTTGAACAGCAAAAAAGTTTTGTTTCCCATGCATCCCACGAACTCCGGACACCTTTGGCTGCTCTAAAATCAGAAATACAACTCGGCCAGCGCTTTACCAAAAATAATCCTGAACTGGAAGAAGTTTTTGAAAACCTGTTTTCTGATACGGAACGGCTGATCAGTATCACTAATAATTTGTTATTTCTTGCGCGCTCCATCGAAAATATGGGCAATATGAAATCAACTTCGGTCCGGATTGAAGACATTGCTTTTCTGGCCAAGGAAGAAATCCTTTCCTCTTTTCCAAATTACAATATCCTGATCGACTATATTTCCATTCCTGAAAACGAGAACGATACGGTGATTGACGGAAATGAAGAATTGCTGAAACGCGTACTGCTTAACCTGATCGATAATGCCTGTAAATATTCATCCAACCATACAGCGCGTGTATTGATAGATACAAATGAAACTGAATGTTATGTCAAAGTAATTGATGAAGGAATCGGAATTAGTCAGGAAGACATCCCCTATCTTTTTGACCCTTTTTATCGTTCGTCGCACACCAGCGAAGTGCCTGGTTTTGGTATTGGTCTTTCCATTTGTCAGCGTATTATTGACCTGCACCACGGCACCATAAAAGTGACCAGCGAACTGGGCAAAGGCAGTGAATTCCAGGTCAGTTTAAAGCACGTTTAGCATTCTAATTTTTTTCTAAGGTTATTCTAAGCCTCCTGTAATGCCCGGTGACGAATATCGCATCTTTCTAAAATGGAATTATGCGAACTTACTTCACCGTAGTCTTACTCTTTTTTACTATCAGCTTACGAGCTCAGGATACACTCCGGCTCACGATCCGGCAAGCGGACAGTATCTTTTTACAAAAAAACCTTGACATCTTAGCGGAAAAATATCAGATCGATATTTCCAAATCTCAGGAAATTCAGGATAAACTCTGGGCTAATCCTACGCTGTCTCTTGAATTAAGTGCCTACAATCATTCACGTGGTGCTTTTGACGTGGGCCGTCAGGGACAAAAAGCGGTAACAATCCAGCAATTGATTACCACTGCCGGAAAAAGAAACAAGCGTGTTGCACTGGATATGGAGTCAACCAGAAAAACTGAATATCAGTTTTACGATCTGATCCGGACGCTGAAATTTGAACTCAGGGAAATGTTTTTTGAAACCTATTATCTGAGCCAGACCATTGCGCTTTACGATACGCAGATCGCGACACTGAACACCACCGTGACTGCCTTTGACAAAGAATATAACCGCCAGAATATCTCCCTGAAAGAAGTGGTTCGGTTAAAAGCGCTTCTTTTTCAACTTACCAATGACCGGGCTAATATCGTCTTTGAACTGTCCGACAATCAGCGCGATCTTCGGACATTGCTTAATACAGAACTTCCGGTAAAACCGGTTGTGGACAGTACGGATATCAGCCGGTATCAGTTAAGAAATTATGATCTGACGCTGCTTCGCGACAGAGCTATACTAAGCCGGTCTGATTTGAAAGTTGCTGAATCTGCCACCAAACAGGCGGAACTGAATTATACGCTGCAAAAATCACTGGCTGTTCCGGATCTGCAAATCGGCGGAGTGTATGACCAGGCCAGTAATTATGTCAATAATTATTTCGGTTTAAATCTTGCGATGGATTTGCCATTTTTCAATAGAAATCAGGGAAATATCCGTGCGGCAAAAAGTAACATAACCTACTTCAAAACGGCTGAAACTGCCAAACAAAATAGTATTAACAATGAGGTTAATGCAGCCTTGCAAAAAGTTTTTGTAGCTGAAAAAGCTTATAAGGGCGTAGAAAGTGAGTTCAGTAATCAATTCAAATTACTGAGCAAAGGTTTCTATGATAATTTCCAGAAACGGAATATTACCCTGCTAGAATTTATCGACTTCATCGAAACTTACAACGAAAGCATCAAAGAATTTAACCGGCTGCAAGCGGACCGGATTAAGGTATATGAGGAGCTCAATTTCGTAGTGGGCGAAGAGCTTTTTAATTAATAAACGAATTCAATTTCTTACATACATACGGATGAAAGCTGAAACAAAGCAATTAGATCTATCAATTATCGGCAAAAGGCCAGGCCCGGGGAAAAGTTTGGTGTACGTGTGCTCACTGGCTTTTATGAGTCTTTGGTTTTCGTCATGCCACAAAACAGAGGAGAAACAGGAAGAATCAAAAGCTTTCATGTTGTCGGATACGATGATGAACCGCATCAAAATCGATACAGTAAAAACAGAAATTGTCAGAAATGAGCTGACGTTGGTAGGCAAAGTGGTTCCCGACGAAAATCAGGTGATCAAAATTTTCCCATTGGTGGGCGGGAACGTGGAAGATGTGAATGTGGAACTTGGTGATAATGTAAAAAAAGGACAAAAACTGGCAACCATCCGTTCGGGAGAAGTTGCTGACTTTGACCGTCAGATGATCCAGGCGCAATCCGATTTACTGATTGCCCAGAAAAATCTTTCCTCAACCGAAGACTTGTACGAAAGTAAACTGGTACCGGAAAGGGACGCGATTACCGCCAGACAAATGGTGGATAAAGCGCAGGCAGAAGTGAGTCGCATGAAGGAAATATTTTCTATTTACGGTTTAAGTAAATCGACAAATTATACCGTAAAATCACCTATAAATGGTTTTATCATTTCAAAAAATGTAAACCGCGGTATGCAGTTGCGTTCCGATAATTCGGAGGCGTTGTTTACAGTCGGACAAATTGCTGATGTATGGGTTTTGGCTAATGTGAATGAAAGTGATATTCCACGGATCAAAGTCGGAATGAGTGCTGACGTGCATACGATCAGCTTTCCGGATGAAACTTTCAAGGGAAAAGTTGACAAAATATATAACGTACTTGACCCGGAAACCAAAGCGATGCAGATAAGAATCCAGCTCAGCAATGTTGGTTATAAACTGAAACCGGAAATGCATGCAACCGTAAATCTGAATTTTGAAGAAACGGACAGAATGACGGCCATTCCATCTCAATCGATCATTTTTGACCGCAGTAAAAACTGGGTTATGGTTTTCCACAGCCGCACCAAAATTGAAGCACGCGCAGTTGAAGTTTACCGTACTTTAACTAACCGTGCATACATCAAAACCGGTTTGAAAGACGGTGAACAAGTCATTTCCAAAAATCAGCTTCTGGTTTACAATGCTATTAATGATTAATAAAATGATAGAATGAGTGAATGATAGAATGAGTGAATGTTGACCCATACTATCATTCTATCATCACACCGTCGACCCGGTCAATATTCTATCATTCAAAATTCACTCATTCAAAATTTATTTTAATGAATAAATTCATTCGGGGAATCGTAGGTTTCTCTCTCAAAAACAGGTTTTTCATCTTCTTCCTGACAGGCCTTATGATCGTGGCTGGGGTGGTCAGTTACAGAAGTACGCCTTTGGAAGCATTTCCGGATATTACCAATACGCAGATCATTATCGTCTCACAATGGCATGGCCGGAGTGCAGAAGAGATAGAGCGTTTCGTAACGCAGCCAATCGAAATTGCGATGAACTCAGTGCAGCGAAAAGCCAATGTGCGCAGTGTTACGATGTTTGGTTTGTCTGTTATTAAAATTATTTTCGATGACGATGTGGAAGATTTTTTCGCCCGTCAGCAGGTAAATAATCAATTAAGAACAGTTTCTCTCCCCGATGGTGTTGATCCGGAAGTTCAGCCTCCATACGGGCCAACGGGAGAAATTTTCAGATATTCCCTGGAAAGTAAAGACCGCGATAGCCGGGAATTATTAACACTTCAAAACTGGGTGATCGACCGCCAGCTTCGCAGTGTTCCGGGTGTAGCCGATGTGGTTGCTTTCGGTGGCCGTGAAAAGATATATGAAGTTCAGGTAAATCCTACCAAACTGGTAAAATACAATATCACGCCGCTTGAAGTTTATGAAGCGGTTACAAAAAGTAACGTAAACGTAGGTGGTGATGTGATCGAAAAAAACGGCCAGGCTTATGTGGTACGGGGAATTGGTTTGCTGGAATCGACGCAGGATATTGAAAATATCATTGTTGAATATGTAAAGGATTATCCGGTTCTGGTAAAAGATGTTGCCGATGTAAAAGAATCAGATCTGCCACGTGTTGGTCAGGTTGGTTTGGGAAAAAATGATGATGTCGTTGAAGGAATCGTGGTACAACGCAAGGGTGAAAATCCGAGTGAGGTACTGGCCAGGATCAAAGAGAAAATCGGTGAGTTAAATACAAAAATATTACCACCGGACGTCAAAATGGTCACTTTTTACGACCGTGATAATCTGATTGAGTTTTGTGCCGATACCGTTAAACATAACCTCGTTGAAGGAATTGTTTTCGTAACCGTCATCGTATTCCTCTTCATGGCCGACTGGCGGACCACAATTATCGTTTCCATCATTATTCCACTGGCGCTTCTTTTCGCTTTTACCTGTTTGAAACTGAAAGGAATGTCTGCCAATTTACTATCGATGGGGGCGATTGACTTCGGTATCATTATCGATGGTGCCGTGGTGATGGTCGAGGGAATATTTGTGGCGCTTGATCATCTCGCCCACAAAAACGGAATGGATCGGTATAACAAACTTTCCAAGCTCGGACTGATCAAAAAGACGGGTGGTGAAATGGGAAAAGCCATATTTTTCTCAAAACTGATTATCATCACTGCCCTTCTGCCTATTTTCAGTTTCCAGAAAGTGGAAGGTAAAATGTTTAGTCCGCTGGCATTTACGTTGGGTTTTGCCTTGCTAGGCGCTTTGTTCTATACGCTTACGCTGGTTCCTGTTTTGTGTTCTTTTCTGTTGAACAAAAACGTTCGTGAGAAAAATAATCCGATTGTTAATTTCTTTGACAAAATTGTCATGGGCGGTTTCAACTGGTGTTTTGGTCATAAAAAGATCAGCTTCATATTCGCTACTGTATTTTTAAGTGTCTCACTTTTCTCATCAACCTGGCTTGGAACCGAGTTTTTGCCACAGCTGAATGAAGGTGCTCTTTGGGTTACTGCCGAACTACCGATGAGTATGTCGCTTCCTGAGAGTGTAAAAATGGCAAGTGATATCCGGAAAGATCTGGCCACTTTTAAAGAAGTGAAACAGGTACTTTCACAGGTTGGCCGTTCCAATGACGGAACTGACCCGAACGGATTTTATTTCTGCCAGTTTCAGGTGGATTTGGTTCCGAAAAAAGAATGGAAACGTAAGATCACCAACGAACAACTTACGGATGAAATGAACAAATTGCTGAGTGTTTATCCTGGTGTTTTATACAATTACTCACAGCCGATTGTGGATAATGTGGCAGAAGCTGTGGCTGGATATAAGGCAAGTAACGGTATCAAAATCTTCGGTCCAAATTTGGAAGAACTTGAAAAATATGCGAACCTGTCTATGGATGCGGTTCGGGATGTGAATGGTATCAAGGACCTGGGACTTATCCGTAACATCGGTCAGCCGGAGATCAGCGTAATTTTACATGATCATAAAATGGCTCAGTATGGTGTAAGTACTGCTGATGTTCAGGCGGTTATCGAAATGGCGATTGGTGGAAAAACGGCTTCTATATTATACGAAGGAGAGCGGAAATTTGATATTCGTTTGCGTTATCAGCAACAATATCGCCGCGATGAACAGGATATCCAGCAACTGATGGTACCGACATTAACAGGTGGTAAAATTCCTTTAAAAGAAATTTCAACGATCCGTAAAGTGACCGGTCCTGCTTTTGTTTATCGTGATAATAATAAACGATTTATTGGTGTAAAATTCTCTGTTCGTGGCCGTGATCTTGGAGGTACAATCGCAGAAGCCCAGCAACGGGTAAGAGAAAAATTGCCCAATCTGCCAAAAGGGTATTCCATTGAGTGGGTTGGTGAATTTGAAAATCAGGTTCGTGCTACGGACCGATTAGGCCAAGTGGTTCCGATCAGTCTTGTTGGTATTTTCATTCTGCTCTTTATCATGTTCAGCAACGCAAAAGATGCCGGTCTGGTTTTGGTCAATGTGCCATTTGCGCTGATCGGAGGTATACTTGCGCTACATGTTACGCATATGAATTTCGGAATTTCGGCCGGCGTAGGTTTTATCGCACTCTTTGGATTATGCGTCCAGAACGGGGTAATTCTGATTTCCGTCTTTAATAAAAATCTCGCAGCCCATATGCCCCTCGACGACGCCATTCGTGAGGGTGTCAAGTCAAGAATCCGGCCGGTGGTCATGACCGCACTCATGGCCGCCATTGGGCTGCTTCCGGCCGCTACTTCTACCGGTATCGGATCAGAAACACAAAAACCGCTGGCGATTGTGGTAATTGGAGGATTGATCACGGCAACTGTTTTGACCTTATTAATTTTCCCGATCATTTACGGATTCTTCAATAAAAAGAAAACACCGGTACATTCCTGATTTAACCCGGACTTATTTCTCCCTGCTCTGAATTTTATCCTGAGCAGGGATTTTTTTTGTTTCATGATTCTCAGAGCTTATACGGCTGTACGTCGACAAAAAGTAACTGTATGTCGACATTGCAAATCATTGATTAAACAATCGGGTTATTCTTGTATCATAGAATTACAAAACGCAGAAATTAACCTTGTAAACATCAGAAATCATGAAAAAGATAATCGTAGTAATGTTCGTTTTTATTGCAGCTTTCTCTGCTCCAAAAGTAAATGCACAAATTAGTTTAAGTATCAATATTGGCCAGCAACCGGCATGGGGGCCAACCGGTTATGACCACGTAGATTTTTATTACCTGCCGGATATCAATGTTTATTATGATGTGGCCAGAGCGCAGTATGTTTATCCAAATGGAAATCAATGGGTATATGGCCAGAACCTTCCGGCACGCTACCGCAATTTTGATATCTACAACAGTTACAAAGTGGTTGTAAACGAAGCAAGACCTTATTTACGCAATAATGTATATGCTGCAAAATATGCGAAATACAAAGGTCAGCACAATCAACAGATCATTCGTGACAGCAGAGACCAGAAATATTTCCAAAGTGCTCAGCACCCGCAACACCAACAATGGGAAAAACAACAAACAAAGGTTATTGTAAAATCAAATAACAATAACAGAGATAATTCAAGAAATAATAATGCAAGAAACAATAACAACAATGGTCGTGACAACAACGGTCGTGATAACAAAAACGACAAACGTGGAAATAACGGAAGAAATTAAGCCGGGTCAAATCAGCTTTTAGAATCCTTTATTTCTCTAAATACAAATCCCTCAACTGAAAACAGTTAGAGGGATTTTTGTTGTATTAGTATGGTTTTGAAGTGATCATTTCAAATCTGAAAACATAAAAGAGACAGGTTAAATCCTGCATGAAGTAAGATGGCGTATAAAAACCCATATTTAAGGCGGACATAACCTAACATAAAACCCAAAGATGTTTGAGGAAGGGTAAGGACAGGAATTAGTAGAAGTGTAGATAAACGCCAGTCAAAATTTGTAATATGAAGGAAACCGAAACCAATGACTGAAAGATAAAAAATTACTTTATAACGTTTGCGCCAAAATTTCTCCAGCCGATTATTTATGTCTCCGTTTTCATGCAGAAAACTATAAATCATAGCCATAAAAATCAGACTCAATCCAACTGCCAAAGAGGTATGATTTAATTCTCCAAAAAGGCCATATCCAGTCATAAATTTCTTTAAAAAATAAAATAACCATATACCTGAAAATGCTGCGAAATTAATTTTGGAATATTTAAGGCAAAGACGAAATTGAAGTTCTTCCACAATGGGCGCATATAAACAGGCCAGTGCAATTTGGTAAACCCAGGATTTTTGCCTGAAAGAATTCAGGAAAACATTTACAGGTTTTTCTATGTTGAAAACTTCAAAAAAAGTGAAAAGCAGTATTCCGGAAAAGAAACTGAGCAGTAATGCCAGCAGATATATGCGAAGAAATTCTATCAACCGAAGGTAAAACTGATTCTTACCGGAAATGACTTTCCCTTCCGATAATAGAATACTTAACTCTGAAATAATCATTTTCATAACAACAGGATTTATAGAGGAGATAACGTTTCTGTTGTTTGACACAGAATTACATCTCCCGTCACTGTGTTAAATAAAAAAATCCCTCATTTGAGGGATTTGGAATCTTGATAGTTATCGTGATCTGAAACGACTTTCGTTAAGACGGCTTATCAGAAAAACTTACGGTAAAGGTTGTTCCCTCTCCTACTTCCGACTGGACATCGATACGTCCATGATGTGCGTGAAGAATGTTTAACGTTGTGGCCAAACCAAGTCCCATACCATTTTTCTTTCCGGTAAAATAAGGCTCGAAAACCTTATCCATATTTTCCTGACTGATACCGGAACCGTTGTCTGCAAAAATAACCTGTAAAGAATCCGCCTGAATTCTGGTTGTAATTCTTAAAATCCCCTTGTCCTCATCCATTGCCTCAATGGCATTGGTAATCAGATTCAGAAATGCCATTTGCAGTGAAACTGAATCCAGCGGAATGAAGAAATCCTCTTCCGCATAGGCTTTGACAATTTTAATTCTTTTGAGCTGTACACGGTCATAAGCGGTTGCGATGGCTTCATCCAGAACAGAATGAATGGATTTCTCAACCAAAACAATGTCCGAAGAACTTGAAGGTTGCAGCAACTGCGTGATCAGATCGTTGATACGGGTACAATTTCGCTTGATGATCTGGGTGTAAAATTTCTGATCTTCATCCACCAATTCCATTTCCAGCTGTTCTGCTGAAAGGTTTACATTGGTTAACGGATTTCTGACCTCGTGCGCCAACATCCTGACAAGTCTGCTGGTAACAGCCAGTTTCTCAGAAAAAAGCCTTTCTCTTTCTGACTGCTTTCTGGCCGTAATATCATGTAATCTTCCCTGTACATAAGGATTGTCCTCATCCATTTCCATAGAAGCAGAAAAAACACAATATTTCTTTTCCCCGTCCGTAGTAGCTATTCTTACCTCAAAATCCTGTATTGCGCGATCCTGAATACCATCCCAGACCATGCCGAAACTTGGATCGTCTACGATTTCGAGGATGTTTTTCCCTTTCAATTCTTTTGGCAAATAACCGGTGAGTGTACAGGCTGATGTATTAAAGTCAGTAATGACACCTTCCAGATCACTGATGAAAAGGAAGTCGTTAGATTCCTCAAAAACTCTGCGATACCGTCTTTCACTGTGACGCAATGCTTTTAAAACGGAAGTTCTTTCCAGTGCATAACGTATCGTACGTTCCAGCTTTTCAGGATCCAGTTCATTTTTGATCAGATAATCAACTGCACCCAGGCGTAATGCTTCAACTGCAATTTTCGTATCTCCTTTTCCTGTGAGCAGGATCATTGGCTCCTCACATTCAAGCGTTGTGGCTTCTTCGATCAGGTCAATCCCGTTGCGTTCACCCAACAGATAATCGAAAAAGTAAAGATCAAATTTCTTATTTTGGATGGCGTGAATCGCTTCCTTGTAGGTTGCGCACCAGGTTATATCAAATTTCCAGTTTACAAGATCATTGAAATACTCCCTCGTAAGAAAGTAATCATCTTCATCATCGTCAACCAGAAGGACGCTAATCAATTTACTATTCATTAAAATTATGAGTATAAATCTATAATTAATTTTGGCTTACCGGAAGAATAATTTCGAACGTGGCACCCTGATCCGGGACACCAAATGCTTCGATAATTCCGTGATGCCCTTCAACAACTTTTTTGCACACAGAAAGACCAATGCCTGCTCCTTCATATTCAGACCGGCCTCTCAGACGTTGAAAAATCGTAAAAATCCGGGATGCATGTTCATTTGAAAATCCTATACCATTATCCTTCAAAGTAATCCTGATATAATTTTTATCAACCGGCAATTTTCTTTTAAGAACCTCGGCAACCGGTAAATCTGATACACGAAGGGAAATTACAGGAACCGTATCCGGTTTTGTAAATTTCAAAGAATTAGAAATCAGATTGATAAAAAGCTGAGACATCTGGGTTGGATTGGCATCGATTACCGGAAGTTTATCAACCTCTATTATGGCCTGATTTTGCTGAATACTTACTTCCAGATCACTTAGTGTACTTCTTAAAATACTATTCAGGTCTGTTGGCTCAAAAATGTTTGACAAACTCGAAACTCTTGAAAATTCCAGCAGGTTGTTAATCATCTTTTGCATGCGCCTCGTAGCACTCAAAATCCTGCTTAGATAAACCCCCTGCTCCTGATCCAGAACATCCTTCGTTTTACTTTCAAGACGCTCGCCAAATGAAATAATTTTGCGAAGCGGTTCCTGCAAATCATGTGAGGCGACGTAGGCAAACTGTTCAAGATCTTCATTGGATTTATTGAGGTCACTAACTTTCCTTTCCAGTTCGCTCTGAATTTCTCTTAGCGTGGTCACGTTAAACGCGGTTCCGATCGAAATGTTATGACCTGTTACTTCATCGATTGAATTGTGTCCGCGGACATACAGATATTTCTCTTCTCCATTTTCAGCTATAATCCTGAATTCAAGAATGTATGCATCGGTATATGAAAGTACATTTTTTAGCTTTTCTGTTATAAACTCAATGTCATCCGGATGGATGTTCTTTTTGAAAGTGGCACTGGTTAATTTTTCAAGAGGTATACTTTCAGGGCTATAACCCATGAGCTTATACATTCCTTCTGTCCACTCATATCGGGCGCTTTGTATATCCCAGATCCAGCTGCCAAACTCCATCGTTTGTTCGGCTTCGGCAGATAATTTTTGAAGATATGCCAGTTGATTCTGCGTCTTTTTCTCAGCAGAAATATCAGTAATGGTGTATAAATTATATTCTTTACCAATGGCCGACTTATCAATTCTGCACCAGATTCCTGATCTGTTAAATTGAAAAGTTACAGTTCCATTCTGTCTTAAAGCGTCAAAGTCGAAATGCGTCCCGCAAATCGACTTCAACGTTAATCCTTCAAAATCCGTTAATCCTGTCAACCCACCAGCCGCATCATTTGCATAAAAACATGCAGGATCTGCGTTTGGCAATAATTCATCATCGCTTCCGCAAACTAGAAATCCGGTTGGCGAGGCACTTAATATATCATGAAATGAAAATGGATATAACTGATTTTTCAATCTATTAAATATCAAATTGTTTCATCTTGTTATATAACGTCTTGCGGTCGATATTTAACAAACGCGCAGCTTTGCTTTTGTTAAAATTAACATCCCTCAAAACCTGCATAATCATATCATATTCAGCTTCGTTAGCAACCGTTTTAAGGCTTGGTTTCGTATCATCTGTATCAGCAGGTTCAAGTATAACCGGTGCCGCAACAATTGGCGAAGGTGCAATTTCATCGTCCAGATCTTTCAGTTTGCTATGATTCACAATCTCAAAAGGAAGCGATTTCTCTTCAATTAATTCCCCGTCAGAAAGTAAAGTGGCACGTTTGATGACATTTTTCAGCTCACGTAAATTACCCGGCCATGAATAATTAACAAAATCCTTCATTACCTCCTCTGAAAAGCCTTTTACATTTTTAGACAATTCAGCGTTGGTAGTATCAAGGAAAGTTGTTGCAAATAGCAAAAGATCATCCTTACGGTTTCTCAGCGCCGGAACTTCAATCGTAAATTCATTGAAACGATAATAAAGATCTTCTCTGAATTTACCATTTCGGGCTGCTTCAAGCAATTTCTCATTACTTGCCACAATGATCCGGACGTCAAGTTCAATTTCTTTTGAAGCACCAATACGACGCATCTTGCGCTCCTGCACTACGCGAAGCAAAGCAACCTGAATTTCATAAGACAAATTGGAAACCTCATCCAAAAATAAAGTACCTCCGTTTGCCATTTCAAAATGACCGATCTTGGTTTGCAAAGCTCCTGTAAAAGATCCTTTTTCATGACCAAAAAGCTCACTGCCTGCCAGTTCTTTTGAGATAGCACCGCAATCCATAGCCACAAACGGCATATCTTTTCTGCGCGATCTGTTATGGATTTCCTGAGCAATAGCCTCCTTACCAGAACCACTTTCCCCGTAAATAATTACACTGAAATTGGTAGGTGCTACAAGATCAACCTGGCGGAAAAGATTATCAGAAACCTCGCTTTGGCCCATTACATAACCCGCCTTCATTTTATGAGAAGTCTTGCGGACAGCTTTCGGAGAAGCAACATCTGAGCTATTTCCAGAAGGAACAAATTCTGTTTCTCCTGTTCTTTCAGCTTCGGCATCTGCCAAAGCCTTTTTTACTGTCACTAATATTTCATCCGGAAAAAGAGGCTTTGTGATATAATCATAAGCACCCAGTTTCATAACGTTCACCGCAATTTTTATGTCAGAATAACCCGTGATGATCAAAACCGGCACATGGGGGCGCTTGGATTTGATCGTATTCAGAAGTTCTGTACCGGTAATATCGCCTAAACGGAAATCCGTCATAACCAGATCCGGCTCAAAAGATTCAATTAACGCAAGCCCGTCTTTTCCGGTTAAAGCCGTTTCAACAATAAAATCATTCTTTGATAAAAATCTTTTTAACAGGAAGCAAATATCCGCTTCATCATCGACCACTACTATTTTTTTCATGTGGAATAAGTGCTTTCTTAATTAAATGGTAACCCGCAGACGTGCGGTTGGAATATTTAGTTGCTCTCTGTATTTAGCTACAGTGCGGCGGGCAACAGAATAACCTTTCTCTGACAATAAGTCGGTAATTTGCTGATCATTGTATGGATGACGCTTATCTTCGGCAGCCGTTATTTCACGGATTGCTTCCTGAATTTCACGGTTTGAAACTTCCGTACCATCCTCATTTGTAACACCTTCCGTAAACAGATCTTTTAAAAGAACGATACCGAAAGGAGTCTGGACATATTTATTTGTCGTAACGCGTGATACTGTCGATATATCCATATCAATTATTTCCGCAACGTCTTTAAGGATCATTGGACGGAGTTTTTTGATATCACCGGTTTGGAAATAATCATACTGCAATTTAACAATCGCTCTTAAGGTACTGAGCATTGTATTTTCACGCTGCTTGATGGCATCAATAAACCATTTGGCAGAATTCATTTTATTTTTCAAAAACTGATTTGTTGCCTTATCAATTTTTTGTTCAGCCATTTGTGTAAACAATTTGTTCAGACGCAATGCCGGGCTATTTCCCCACGTAAGCTGAACCTCAATTTCGCTATCTTCAATATAACGAAGCATGAAATCCGGTTTTATGCTTTCGTTGACAAGCGAATCATTTCTTAGGCCAGATGCAGGTTTTGGATTCAGCGTTGTGATAAGCTGGATTGCCTTTTTCAAACATTCTTCATCCAGGTTTAAAACACGCATTATTTTGTCATAATTGCGCGAACCCAGTTCATCAAACGTATCAGAAACAATCTTATATGCCCAGCCCCAAACCTCATCCTGATTTTCAATACGATGAAGCTGAATCAGCAGGCATTCACGCAAATCTTTGGCAGCTATTCCGGGAGGATCCAGCTGCTGGATAACTCTGAGCATCATCTCAACCTCTTCGGTATCGATAAACATGCTGTTTGCAAAAGAAATATCGTCCGCGATAACCTCGCTCTCACGCCTCAAAAACCCATCCTCATCCAGTGAATCAAGAATAAAATCAGCAACAAGCTGTTGTCTTTCGTCTAACCGTAAAAAATGAACCTGTTGTTTTAAATCGTCCCTGAAACCGATAGACTCAACCATCGGGCGGGTATATAGCTCATTATCAGCCGACTGATTATTAGCATATGTTTTATAGTCAGGAATATCATCATCTCTGAATTCGTCCCAATCCTGATAGTCCTGAACCGATGGATAATCGTCTTCACCAGAGCTGCCACTATCATCAGAATCCTGAAATTCGTCCGCTGTATCTTCCGAAGCTGTATCTTCCTTTCCCTCTTCCAGTATAGGATTTTCCTCTAATTCTTCTTTAATTCTTTGCTCAAGCTCCATAGTTGTCAGGTGCAACAAATTGAGCATCTGAATCTGAAGAGGAGAATATTTAAGGGTTTGTCGTTGCGTCTGCGTTTGTCTTTGCATATAGCAATTAATTGTATTATTAAAAGTTCTCTTTACTGATATCGTTCATTGAAACCTTAAATATTCGGATTATTTCCGAAACTTAACATCAAAAGGGTCCCTTTGTTGAGTAACTACATACATCTTATAAATTTACTATACTTTATTCTAACTTACTTAACTCTGAATGGCAAATTGCTAATATTGCGTACTTATTTCCACAGACTGAGTATATTCATTTGAAATGTAGATTTTTCTCACAACGCTAATTCATGAAACTCTCTACCTTTTATCTCCTCAACCGTACACTTAGCGAGCATTCGCTTTCTTTAATAACCAGATTTCTCTTCGGCACTTCGCTGATACTAATTATCGCTCTATCATACAGTTACAACGAAATTAACCAGGAACTGATCAATTATTCCGAAAAGGTAAATCAGACGCAAAGGGTTATCAGCGGGCTTCATCAGCTTTCATCCGCAATTTATGAAACGGCTCAACATACCAATAGCTATTTATCCTTAAAAGATACCGCATATGTAAACAAAACTCTTGCCTCATTAAAAACGATAGTTCCACTTACGATCAGAACAGATACGCTAATAGCCGAAAACAAAGCGCAGCATAAAAGGCTAAGTGCGTTCCGGGATCATTATACTCAATTTGAAATTAATACGAACAAATTAATAAACGGAGGTAATTCTTTAAACCCGGCTATTGTTTATGTTCTTTCAAAAAGAAGAAATGCAGAAGTTGATTCGATGACAAAACTGGTTGTCAGCATGAAGCGTGTTGAAGATCAACTGATGTATAACCGCGTACGGAGCAGGGAAAATTATACCGCCCAGGTTTTCAGATATAACTGGATAATCATGCTCGTGGCTATTGTTTTTCTTTCCTCTGCTTTTGTTCTTTTGGATCGTGAGCTCAGACGCAACAAGTTTTACCGGGTTGATCTTGAAAATAAAATTGAAAACCTGAACCGTTCCAATAGTGAGCTTGAACAATTTGCTTATGTGGCCTCGCATGATTTGCAGGAACCGTTAAGGAAGATACGGTCATTTTCTGACCGGCTTATGACGAAATATCAAAATGAATTTTCGGAAGAAATTTTTACCATGTTGAGTAAAATTGATGTATCTGCTCAACGTATGCAGCTACTCATTAATGATCTGCTGTCATTTTCAAGAATTGTGAAAACCGGAACGGAGGTGAAGATGATAAACCTTAATACTGCCCTTTCCGACGCCCGATCCAATCTTTCAGAAATGATTCTGGAAAATAAAGCAGTAATTCATTCCGACAACCTCCCGACCATTGAAGGTTATGGTTCACAGATGATTCAGCTTTTTCAGAACCTGCTTTCCAATTCTTTAAAATATCACAAAGAAAATGTCCGTCCGGTTATTCGCATAACCCACAGACTCGTTGATGGGGAAATTATTCCTGGAATCAAACCCTCTCATAGTGATATTCAATTTCACCAGATAAGGGTCAGCGACAATGGTATTGGATTCAAAAAAGAGTTCGCAGAGAAGATTTTTGTAATTTTCAAAAGGCTTCACGGACAAAATGAATTTGCCGGAACAGGTATTGGGCTTGCAATCTGCAAACGCGTTGTGTCAAATCACAACGGCTATATCTTTGCAGAAAGTATGGAAGGCAATGGTGCAAATTTTTACATATACCTTCCATCAGAATCTTTACTTAACTGATAAATTCTATTTATCAAAAACCGGCTCAAACGGAATTTTCTCGTCAGTCGATTTTTTTATCCATCTCAGTCCTTTCAATAAAACCTCGCGGCCCTCTTCAACACCATATTTAAGAATCACCTTTTCTACGATGATAGGGGCGATATAATTAAAAGGAACAGGGAGGCGTTTCAAAACTGTTTTTGCAAGTGCGGCACCTACACCCAATTCAAGACCTTTACCTGCCAGTCCGCCGGGAGCAGTAGCACTAAACAGTTCCTTTACGTAAGAAGATGCCGTATGCAACGACTCTTCTACTTTTTCTTTTTTTGTGTTGTTCGTATTCATGTGTTGAAGTGTAATAAGTATGGAAAAAAATCCGGGCGATATTTAATATCACCCGGACCTTAATTAGTTATATTTTTCGAATTCGTCGGCAGCAGCATCTTTAACTTCTTCTGCTTTGTCTTTGAACTCATTTTTATATTCTTCACCTTTTTCTTTCAAATCTTCGGCAGTCTCGCCAGCTTTTTGTTTGCTTTTTTCAAGTGCATCAATCAATTCACTTGCAAGACTATTTGTTTTTTTCTTGATTTTTTTACGAGTCTGCGTTCCTTCTTCCGGAGCGAAAAGCAACCCTATCACAGCACCCGCAGCCGCAGCTGTTACAATTCCCCAAAACACTTTACTATTTACCATGATAATGTTTTTTTAGATGATGGTTTAAAAAAATTAATTGATGACTCATAAATATAAGCTAAAATCTTGTACCCAAGAACAGCAAATCGATCAATATTTTTGATAAAATATTTAAAATCAACGAATTATACAAAGAATTTAAAATTAGCAAAAAATAAGAAGGGGATTTAAGTTATAAAAACCAAAAGTCCTACTATACATAATTGGGATGGGGTTCTACAAGATGGGGAAGAGCTTTCCGAAAACCACACTTGAATCAACCTATGCTGATTTTTGATTTGAATTTGTAAGAATATTATGGCAAGGTTATTGTCTATTCAACATTATCAATATTAGAAAAGTAATACAGGTTATTCAATTGTAAACTGAAAACTACTAAGCGCAAATTCCAAAACTTTACTGACTGTTTATTTTAGATTGGAGACCATGAAAATTGTAATAATAGAGGATGAAAAAGATTTGGGGATATTGATGCGCAATTTTCTGGTTAAACAACTTAATGTAAAAACTCCTGATACAGTTAAAATTGCCACTACATTGCTTGAAGGCATTAATTTCATCAATCAGTTAAATCCCGATTGGGTATTTATTGATAATAATTTACCTGACGGAAAAGGAATTAACGAAATTGAGCAGATCAAGAACAGCGGAAAACTTTATAACCGAAAAGTGGTGATGATGAGTGCCATGACCAACCTTCGCGAAGAGGCATTAAGGAACGGTGCAGATTATTTTCTTGACAAACCCATCAGTTTTGTCGAGGTTAAGAACCTTTTCCCTGAATATGAGTAGTTAATTTATATAATCAGTCAGGAAATCAACTTTCCATCCCGAAATGGGTAACTGAGGCATAGCACTGTGGAAATTATTACACACCCGGTTGATCTGTTTGATTCCAGACGTCTTTGAGTCAAAAAACAGGGCATTGCGTCCCACTCTTCCCCTTTTTACCCGGCATTTTCACTTTCTGAGATTTATATCTGACCCGCCTTGTTTTAACCATATCCTTATGTTTAGGATAGGGTAAGAATTTGAAATCGTATTCCGGTATGAAATAATCTTCCTTATACTCTGCAACCGGCAAAGGCATATAATGTCTCCCCTTAAAGGCCAGCGTATCGTACTCATAATCATAAAGATAAATTGTTACGAAGCCGTCACGACTGTATTTGATACCAATGTCGGCAAAAGGACCGTCATCACCTGACGATGCCACCAGCTTCATCATTTCTTTTTGTTTTCCTTTGACCAGAACGTTCATATTGTATTGAAACACACGGTGTAAAGAATCAATTTGTATCGCAACGCCAAGATAATATTTAGCATCTTTCATTCTTTCCTGTCCGGCATACATCACCGCGGTATTATTCAGCGCGCTTTTGTCCTGATAAGTTTGATAACTTAACGATGCCTCATCATATTTTTGCCAGTATTTATAAACATTTCCCTGGTTGACATTATAGAATTTCCGCGCTGGTGCAACTTCCATGGCCGTCTTAAAATCCTGAAACGAATTTTCGTAACGCACATTCGCATCTTCAACCTGCCGCCGCTGTTCATGACGGTTACCAAGATATGCCTGCACGATACCGCGGTTGTTATACAAATAGGGCAGCTCCGGATTCTCCTTTATCAAACTGTCAAACAATACCATGGATTTGTCAAGCTGATCGTTTTCAAGCAACGTAACACCCCAGCCGTTTTGTGCTTTTATATTTTTGGAATTGAGAGAAATGGCTTTTTTAAACACGTTATAACTCTTTTTAAACATGTCAAAATGAAGAAGCAGATTTCCATAATTACTCCACATCCGGTCGTAATTCTGTTCGTAATTCAGTGCCTTGCTCAAAAACTGTCCCGCTTCTGAATATCTTTTCTGGTCGATCATGATACTGCTCATGCCCGCCAACGCTTCATAACGTGCACCATCAAGACGGATTGCAGTTGTAAAATCTTCCTGCGCTTCCTTTGATTTTTTTAAATAATACTGTGTAAAACCACGCGTCACAAACAAATCAGCAAAAAACTTATTGTCCGGGTCCATAATAGATTCAGCTTTTTTGAAGTCTGCCATGGTCAGCTCAAACTGCTTCATACCATAATGCGCAACGGCCCTTCCCAGATATGCCGGCAGGTATGAACTATCCTTTTTTATGGCGCGGTCAAAGGAATTATATGCAGATTGATAATCATGATTTGATAAATGCGTATTACCGATTCCGGATAACAAAGCAGGTGTTTCCCGTTTTAATGTAGATGCCAGGCGATAATATTGCTGCGCTTCCCTGATCTGATTTAATCCGTAAAAGGCGTGCGCAATACCCAGATAAGCATCCCCGCGGAATGTTTTGTCATCGCTTTCAAGATATTTTTCAAAAACTGCTTTGGCATTTCCAAACTGGTTCAGCGATAGCAGCGCATTGGCATACCGGATCTGAGCCTTGGCATGTTTACGGGCCACTTTTTCAAAATCCTTGACTGCTTTTTTCTGATTGCCGGTACGCATTAAAATATCGCCCCGTTGTAATCGATACGCCATGATCTCATCCTTTTGGCGAATAGCAGTGGAAAATTCGTCGGTAGCTTCGGGAAGCAGGCCGGTATATTTGTACATCAAACCTACATTATAACTCCACTTCCCCGCAGAATTTTTTTGTTGATTTCCCTGGGCAAAACTCAAACCCTCGGAGAATTTTTTCTCTTTTCCATAAGCTACAATGGAATTTACGATACTATAAGAATGGTTGGAAACATTGGAAAAATCATCTCGGGCAGCCTGAAATTTGCGGCTTAAAAGATTAAACAAACCTCTGTTATATTGTAGCTGAGCATCCTGACCCGACATTTCAAGTGATTCTACAATATGCAGTGCTTTGGGATAACTTCCGGATAATGCCAGCACAACAGCCTCATTGTTCAAACGCTGAACGGAGTCTGAGGGCATAAAAGATTGCTTGTCGTATTTTAAAAATTCAGTTTGAAGCTCCCGCAGCTGGTATTGATATTCAGGCGTTTTCAACAAAGCCGGATTGTTTTCTTCGAAGGAGCGGTTGAAAGTAACGAGAAGATCTTTAAGAAGTTTTTGGCAAGCACTAAAATCCTGCGCTGATGCCGGCTGTATTACACACACCAAAAACATCATCGGAATAACGATCAAGAACGAGCGGACAACTTTCCTTATCATGACCCATGGGCTAGCGCAATTACTAACGTACTATAAATGAACAACATTATCAAAAATTACTTATTGACCGTCATATTATAGTTGATTAATCTAATTTTTTCTTTTAATAAGCTTATTACTAATCTCTTATAATTTTTTCAGTTTAATGTTGCGATACCAAACCGTACTTCCCCAGTCCTGCAAGCCAATTCTTCCGGTAAAAGAACCTTTTGCTATTGGCGCAGCTTTCAGTCCGCTGCTGGCAATACGTTGTTTCCAGTCCGCTCCTGCCAGGTCATGTTCCTGAACCATAAACCCGTTTTGGTATACCGTCAGTTTATTTTTCTTAACGATAAAATGAATCTGGTTCCACTCGCCTTCCGGGTTTCCTTCTCTTAAACGCGCATTGGCCACACTAAAAAAATCACTGGCGCGGTGTGTATTCTCCTTGGCTCCTTCATAGATCTTGTCATCAATTACCTGAAGTTCCAGGCCGGTATCGTGCATATTTTTGTATTGAGGCTGTTCCTTAACAAAAAAGAATATCCCGCTGTTCGCATATTTACTGACCTTCCATTCTGCTTTAAATTCAAAATCACTGTTGATTTCTTCATCGATGACTATATCTCCTCCGCCCTTTGCTTTATTTCCGGCGCGCTCCGGCACATTAAGTTTAATAGCTCCCTGCTCAACGATCCAAGCCGGACCAACTTCTTTGGCGCCGTAGGCATGCCATCCCTTGTAATCCCTACCATCAAAAAGCAGTTTCCAGCCCTCCTTTTTTTCCTGTGCAGTAAGTGTATTTAAACTTTGAGAATTTACCTGAATACTTAGTAAGAGCAGAAAACAGAAGAGTTGAGGAAATTTGCGCATGATAAAATAAATTTATTGATCCGGTAAACACAAGTTAACCGGATCAATAAAATACTGACTTATCCCAAATAAAATTATTTTCTTTCTGTTGAATTCGCGGCAATAAGCAGCGGCTCATTATGGATCAAAATTGTAACGTCGTGATCTGAAATGTTTTCCACCGCCACGCCTTCCTGTGTTACCTCAACGCGAAGCAATGCACCCCGGAATCCAATCCTGAAAGAATACGAATTCCACTGTTCTGGGATGTATGGATTTAAAATCAACATCCCGTCTTTCACCCGCTGACCGGCAAAACCTTTTACAACGCTCATCCAGGTTCCGGCCATGGAAGTGATATGTAATCCGTCCTCAGTATCGTTGTTATAATCATCCAGATCGAGCCGGGAAGTGCGGACATACATTTCATATGCCTTTTCTTTCAATCCGATTTTTGCCGCAAGAATAGCATGGACGCAAGGCGAAAGTGAAGATTCATGCACCGTCATAGGCTCATAAAACTCAAAATTCCGTTTGATTTCGTCGACAGAAAAATCATCTTCAAACAAATACAACCCTTGCAAAACATCAGCCTGTTTGATAAAACATGATCTCAAAATTCTGTCCCATGACCACTTCTGGTTAATCGGGCGATGATCTGCAATATCACTTACTGTCAAAATTTCCTTATCGAGAAATCCCTGCTGCTGCAAATAAACCTGTCTTTCCGGATCGTACGGAAAATGCATATTGTCGGCAATGTTTTTCCAATCCGCCATTTCACCATTCAGGTTAAAATTCGTCTGGAAAATGATTTCATTCAAACGTTCAGAACCCCATAGTTTACTGATCACCTCCAAAGTATACCGGAGTGTCCAGCAGGCGATATAATTGGTATACCAGTTGTTGTTGACATTGTTTTCATACTCGTTCGGTCCGGTAACACCCAGCATTACAAACTGCTTTTTATCAGCAGACCAGGTAATCCGCTGTTTCCAGAATCTTGAAATACCAATTAGAACTTCCAGTCCGTATTGCGACAAATAACTTTCATCGCCGGTATATCTGGTGTAATCATAAATGGCAAAAGCAATGGCTCCGTTCCGGTGAATTTCCTCAAATGTGATTTCCCACTCATTATGGCACTCTTCCCCATTCATCGTTACCATAGGATAAAGTGCAGCACCGCCGCTGAATCCTAATTTTTCAGCATTTTCAATGGCTTTCTGCAAATGTTTGTGACGATACACAAGCAGATTTCTGGCAACTTTTTCGTCTGCCGTTGAAAGATAGAATGGAATACAATAAGCCTCGGTATCCCAATAAGTACTTCCGCCGTATTTCTCACCGGTAAAACCTTTCGGGCCAATATTCAGGCGCTCGTCTTCTCCGGTATAGGTCTGATTTAAATGGAAAATATTAAACCTGATCCCCTGTTGGGCAGCAATATCTCCTTCAATGGTAATATCATTTTTCTCCCATTTATCCGCCCAGGCCTGCACATGTTCAGCATAAAGTTGTGCAAATCCTTTTTGCGAAATACGCTTAATATAGGCTTTGGCTTCGGGAATCAGCTGGTCTTTTGCATAATTGGTTGAAGACAAATTAACTGCATACTTAAAAATCGTCAGCTCGTCTCCTTCTTTCACTTCAATATGTACAACACCGGCCACATACTTTTCACGACGCGCAGGCAACGATTGGTAATCGGTTTTCAGGCCGTTCATTTTTATATCAAAAGCCATCCCTGTTGCCACCTGAAACTGCTCAACACCGTATGGATTTTCTTTTGTTTCTAAAACAAGATAACCTTCTGAAAAACTGGTTTCTTTGTGGATTTCATTCCAAAAAGTTTCATCGTAGTTAGAATCCCTATTACTGATATTTCCATCCAGATATGGCGTAATCGTAAAAGTATCCGTGAAGTCCAGCGGCGTGACAGCATACTGGATTGCCGCGGATTCATCATCAGCCATGTTACAAAACCTTTTGGAATAGATTTTCAAACGCCGTCCGCCAGGAAGCTGAACCGTTGCGATACGTTCCAAAGTCCCTTCCTTCATATTCAGGACCCGGCGAAAATCTTCCACCTGACAGGTATTCAAATCCAGCGTTTCGTCTCCGATTTTTATATCAATTCCTGTCCAGTTGCAGGCGTTAAGTACTTTGGCAAAATAATTCGGATAACCGTTTTTCCACCAGCCTACACGTGTTTTATCAGGAAAATAGACACCGGCTACATAGTTTCCCAGTAAAGTTTTTCCGGTATATTGTTCCTCAAAATTCCCGCGCTGACCCATCCGGCCATTGCCGAGACTCATCAGACTTTCTGTAATTTCATTGTTCTCGGCATGGAAACCATCCTCCACAATGTTCCATTCGTCGTGTGTTATGTAGTTCTTCATTGATTCCAGCTATTGGCGATCAGCTCTTAGCGATTAGTTGTGGCGGTATAAATTCTGTTGAGTTTTATTTTAATTTATCGAATAGATCTTTTACCGTCACACCATCAAAACCCGGCATGACATAATCTGCTTCGGTCAAAACGGAGGCTTGCCCTATCCCGACACCGATCATGCCTCCTGCTTTGGCAGCCTGAATTCCGGCAACTGCATCTTCAAAAACCACACAATGTTCAGGCGCAACGCCCAGATCTTGGGCACCCATTAAAAAAACCTGCGGATCAGGTTTCCCTATGGTCGCGCGGTTTCCGTCGACGATCGTATCAAAATAAGTAAGCATATCCAGATTTGTCAGAATGGTTTTCGCATTTTTACTGGCAGATCCCAAACCTGTTTTTATCGCACCCTCTTTCAGTTCATCCAGAAAGTCACGAACACCCGGAAGCGCATCATCAGGAGTAATTTGTTTACAAAATTCCAGATACTGCGCGTTTTTCTCGGCAGCATACTTTAATTTTTCCTCTTCACTTAATTTCACCCCGCCAATTCCAAGTACAATTTCCAGAGATTCCATCCGGCTGATACCTTTCAGTAACTCATTTTGTTCCAGTGTTAAATCGAATCCCAGCTGATTGGCCAGCTGGCGCCAGGCGAGATAATGGTATTTGGCAGTATCTACAATCACTCCATCCAGATCAAAAAGGCAAGCTTGAACAGTCGGCATATTATTTCAAAATTTAATATCTTGCAAAATAGTAAAAAGAGCGTTTTCGCTCATGTAATCCAACGTTATTTCAAAAAAGTAATTCTATAATCAGCAATAAACCTGACATTAGTGCTCCATTTCGAATTTTACTTGTGAAAGAAACGTTCCTTTTCATTTTAAACAAATAATGAGCCCGGTGCCTGATATTTGTACTTTTGTTTTAACAACACCGAAAATTTCCTATGCCTGCGACCAATCAAGATAAACATATCATTTATCAGATTTTTACCCGATTATTTGATAATCAAAATACAACAAACAAAATATACGGGACAATCTCTGAAAACGGCTCCGGAAAATTTAACGGTATCACTTCCACAGCTCTGGAGGCGATTAAAAAATTTGGTATCACACATGTGTGGTACACAGGAATTATTGAACATGCCACGCTAACAGACTACTCCGAATTTGGCATAAAAACAGATCATCCGCTGATCGTGAAAGGAATGGCAGGCTCGCCTTATGCCGTGAAAGATTATTACGATGTGGACCCGGATCTGGCTGTTGATGTAGTAAACCGGATGCAGGAATTTGAAGATCTGGTAAAAAGAACCCATGACTCAGATCTAAAAGTTATAATCGATTTCGTCCCAAATCACGTTTCGCGTCAATACCATTCCGATACTGCACGCTCCGCCGGGATTAAAGATTTTGGCGAAGATGATGATACCTCAGTAAGTTTTAGTCCGAATAATAATTTTTACTACATTCCAAACCAGGATTTTATTGTTCCGGAAGGGCATAAAGCACCTGTTAACGTTACGGCTCCGTATATGGAGCGGCCGGCAAAAGCAACAGGAAATGACGTTTTTCGTGCGCAGCCAAGCCAGTACGACTGGTATGAAACGATCAAACTGAATTATGGAGTTGATTACCAGAACGGACACACCACCTATTTTGATCCGATTCCTTCGACATGGTTAAAAATGCGGGATATCCTGTTATTCTGGACGGGAAAAGGCGTTGACGGATTTCGCTGCGATATGGCCGAAATGGTGCCTGTGGAATTTTGGGGCTGGGTAATTCCGGAAATTAAAAAAGTAAATCCTGTCATCATTTTTATCGCTGAAATTTATAATCCGGCCCAATATCATAACTATCTGAAGAACGGTCAGTTTACTTATTTGTACGATAAAGTTGGATTGTATAATGCTCTCCGCAAATTGATGGAGGGAGGCGGATCCGTGGAAGATATCACAAGATTATGGCAGCAGGAATCTGGTGACATTTCTGAAAATATGTTGCGGTTTTTGGAAAATCATGATGAACAGCGGATTGCCTCCAAATATTTTGCCGGTGATCCATGGATTGCCATACCGGCTATGACGCTTAGTGCTACCTTACACACGGGACCTGTGATGATTTATTTTGGTCAGGAACTGGGCGTGAATCCAAACGTGTCAGAAGGTTTTCAGGGAGAGGATGGCCGGACAACCATTTTTGATTACTGGAGTGTTCCCGAATTCCAGGAATTTGCCAACGGCGGAAAATTTGACGGAGCACTGTTAGGCAGCGATCAGAAAAAACTTCGCGCTTTTTATGAAAACCTGAACAAATTTGTGACCCATAATGAAGCCGTTTATGCCGGGAATTTTTATGATCTTCAATATGTAAATATTGATGGGCAAAGCCTGGATTATGATAAAACCCGGATTTACAGCTATCTGCGCTACACTGATAAACAGAAACTTTTGTTTGTCTATAATTTTGACAGAGATAAAACCTGCCATACCAATGTTCGTATTCCACAGGATGCCTGGACTGACTCATTGAAGCTCAAATCAACAAGTTCATATACGCTCAAACAGGTTTTTCCATTGCTTAATCTGACACCGAATATTAAGCCATCAGAAATCACTTCTACCGGAATTGCGCTTACATTACCACCGGTATCCGTTTATGTTTTTGAAATTCTTATAAATTAGAATCAATACCTAATTGGAAAGCCTGCTTATCTTTTAGTTTTAAAATTAAGATAAGCGGGTTTTCTTTTGTCATATTGAAAATTTAAATATCCCAATACATCCTTGCACTATTGAAGCAAAAGTCCTATCCGAATTAAAAGAAGTATTAAATTTACTTCAATGGCACGGCATTTATTTATACTGGCCGGAAACGAAACAGCTAATTATTGAAAAGGAAAATATTATATCTTTTATCAAAATCCCGAATTTACGGATCGGCCAACATAATTCCTGACCGGCATAAACGCTTAAATCTTACTAACTTATGAGCAGCGTTTTAGATTCAAACCGTATTAATTATCTTGGGAAATTTATAGAGCTTATCAGAAGTTCATTTCAGGTAAAAGCCAGCGAGAGTAAACCTTTTTCCGAAATCCTCACAACTATCCTGATGGACCGCCGTGAAAAAGATCTTTTGGCTGAGCAAATTTATTCGGTTCTTATATCAACAAAATTTGTTTCATTACTTACTGAATCTGAAATCGGAGCTAACCGGGGCTTTTTCTCTGACGCATTTGCGCGTTTGGGTTTTAAATTCCTTCCGCCAGTTCATGAAGAAACTGAACTTCGTACGCAATTTGATAATCTCTTTGATCACAAAAAAGATTACATCTGGGTACAGGCCATACCGGATGAAAACTGGTGTAATTTCTTTGCCGATATTTTCAAAGAAAACAGTCCGACACTGATCCAGTATATCGAAAAAGAGCTTTTAAACTCGATTCTGGTTCTGGCACAACGCGCGGCAAATCTGGGAATAGAACCCGAAGTTGTCTCAAAAATCCCTCGTGTCGATGATCTGGACTCTCCTTTTCTTGGGTTGAATCGTGAAGTAATGATGTATGTTGAGAAAACATTAAACCAGTTTGATTATAAAAATGAAGACCGGGCTAATGATTACAAACATATTCTGGTGATGATCAACCAGTGCAAAACTCAGGTAACTTATATCTACAAACACAAAGATCTTTTTGGAATAAGTCTTCAGCTTACAGCCATTATCCGGCAGCTGGAACAGTACTTAAAAAGGTTAACCCAGTTACTTGATTTGTTGCAAACCAATGAAAAATCAAGACAATGGCTGATTATTACACAACTGCTCAAAGAGTTTGTGTACGCAGAAAATACAAAATACAGCCTGCGAAAACATTTTTCAATAAATCTGCAATTGCTGACCTTCAAGGTAATTGAAAATACTTCCAAAACAGGTCAGCACTACATTTCCTCGGACAGGGCCGGTTATTGGAAATTATTCCGGCGGGCTTTGGGCGGAGGCGTTATTGTAGGCTTATTATGCTGCAATAAAACCAGGTTATACTTCCAACACTTACCGATTTTCTGGGAAGCATTTTTTTACAGCATGAACTACTCACTCGGTTTCATGCTGATCCACATACTTGGTTTTACAATTGCAACCAAGCAGCCGGCGATGACGGCTTCAACCATTGCGGCAAATCTGAGCAATAACGGCGAAAACCCCAACTGGCTCGAAACGACTACCCAGCTCCTGATCCGGCTTATCAGAAGTCAGTTTATATCGTTGGTAGGAAATGCGGCAATCGCTTTTCCGGTTGCATATGGCTTGGACAGGATTTATTATTATGTCTATGGTTATCATATTGCAGATGCCGCAAAAGCGATCAAACTCATTGGAGAACTGAATGTCTGGGAAAGTCTGGCTATTCCGCATGCTGCAATTGCTGGTGTTTATCTGATGGTATCCGGTTTAATTTCAGGGTATTATGAGAATAAATGGATCTATGACAAGTATACTTTGAGGATCAAAAGTCATCCCGGTCTTATCCGGTTTTTCGGACAGGAAAAACTGAACAGGATAGCACTTTATCTTGAACATAATTTTGGCGCACTGGCCGGAAATTTTGCCCTTGGTTTTTTTCTGGGAGCTACCAGTGCTGTCGGTTTTACGTTGGGTATCCCCCTGGATATCCGTCACATCACGTTTGCATCCGGAAATTTCGGACTGGCTTTTGCAGGACTGCACAGCCAAATATCAACAGATCTCTGGATTAATTCCATCATTGGAATCTCCTGTATCGGTATCATGAACGTGCTCGTAAGTTTCGGGCTTTCGATTGCCTTTGCTCTAAAATCCAGAAATGCGAAATTTGGTGAGGTGAAAAGTCTGTTAGGAAATCTTTCCTGGCAATTTTTTCATCACGGCTCCGCGTTCTTTTTCCCGGTTAAAGAGCCCGCTGCCAGCAATGAAGAGCTACCCGAAGCGTTTGTTAACCGTTAGATGTGAAAGTTGTAAAAAGAAGTCGTTTTGAGGAAGACAATTATATTTCCAAAATATGATAAATTTGTCTTAAATAGCGGTTTTGGTGGCCTGAGCGATATAGATATTGCACAAAATTCACTTTATTGTCAAAAATAATTTCTCCCAAAAGATTATCACGTTATGAAGAGCGGTAAAGTATTACCTGCAATGAAAATAAGAATTGCTTTTTTAAAATTATTCACATTTTCATTACTGCTATTTTTTTCAAAAGAAACACAGGCACAGTTAGCCACGCAAAAAGTTTTTAACCAGAAAATGGATCTGCCCGGTAATGGCGATCTGGGTACGCAGACTTTACGCATGGCAGAATCTTTCCTGGGAATGCCTTACGTAGCAAGTACACTGGAAGGAAATCCGACAGAAAAGCTTGTGTGTAAGTTCGACGGACTGGATTGTACAACCCTTGTGGAAAGTTCAATTGCCCTTGCCATTGCAAAAAGTGAAAATCTGAATTATGACGGATTTAAAACAGAACTTACCAAAATCCGTTACAGAGATGGTATCATCGACGGTTATCCTTCCAGATTACATTATGTGTTAGACTGGATGTATGAAAATCAAAAACGTGGACGGCTGGAAGATATAACATCCAAAGTGGGCGGTATACCATATAAAAAGGAAATAAACTTTATGTCCACACACGCGAATTTTTATCCGGCTCTGGATAATACGGAGGTTTGGGAAAAAATTAAGGAGCAGGAAAACATCATCAACAGCAGAGAATATTCTTATATTCCAAAGGCATCGCTGCAAAAAACAGAACCTATGCTGCGTGACGGAGATATTGTTGCCTTCACTTCATCAGTAGAAGGTCTTGATTGCAACCACATGGGAATTATTACAAAAATAGGGAACCGTGCCTACTTGATACACGCATCGCTGGCAGGAAAAAAAGTAATCTTATCCAGCCTTCCATTAGCTGAATACGTGGCATCTGTTCCCAAACATACGGGCATGATCGTGGCGCGGCTCACAGAACAATAAACAATGAATAATTTTCTGGAATTACTAGATTACAAAAACTCTCCCTGGCTGATCATCTTATTGGCAGCAGTGATTGGTATTGTGATCAGTGCAATTGTAATTAAATCGATTGCGATAACCGCAAGAAAAAAGGAATGGCCGGTTGTCAGGGCAATTCATGAAAATCAGACCAGTGTTCTGTATTTTTTCATACCGCTACTGATCACTACATTAATAACAAAAATCTATTCGGCTTCTCACAAGGAATATTATTTCACCCACGGAATCAGTAAGATAGCGCTCATTGCGGTCAGCACCTGGTTGATGACGCGTATTGTGATCATTGTTGAAAAGATCCTGATCGATAAACTGGATTTTGATTCGCCGGATAATAATGAAGCAAGAAAACTTTACACCAAAATCAAATTTGTTAAAAGGATTGTAATCATTTTAACAATCGTTTGCGGCGTTTCAATCTTGTTGCTAAGTTTTGATAGTGTGCGCCAGTATGGTGTCGGTATTTTGACATCTGCCGGAATTGTCAGTGTGATCATTGGTTTTGCAGCACAAAAATCACTTGGAAATCTTCTGGCCGGTATTCAAATTGCCTTTACCCAACCGATCAAAATTGACGACGTTGTGATCGTAGAAGGCGAATGGGGACGAATTGAAGAAATAAATCTTACCTATGTCGTTGTCAATATCTGGGATTTGCGGAGGATGGTTTTACCAATAACTTATTTTATTGAAAAGCCATTTCAAAACTGGACCAGAAATGATAGTACATTAATCGGTACTGCTTTCTTCAATCTAAATTACCACACGCCGGTTGAAAAATTACGTGAAAAGCTTGAAGAAATTTTGTTGAATACGCCTCTTTGGGATGGAAAATCCTGGGCATTGCAGGTAACTGATACGCAGGCTCAATTTATGGTTGTCCGTGCGATCATGTCTGCCCGAAATTCCTCACAAGCATTTGATCTGCGTTGTCTGGTCCGGGAAAAAATCATTGAATTTATACGGGAAGAATATCCGGAATCATTGCCAGGATTGATGATTGAAGGAAAATTACCAACCACGGAATAACCCGTTTCTTGTTTTACCCGCGGAAAACATGAAAATCAAAAAAAATGGCCATCGAAAACCGATGGCCATTTTTTGTCTTACTACTCACCTCTCAATTTAACTTATTACAAGTTAAGCGTTGAATCTTAAAGGCCGCCAAAATGATATTTGACAGCTACGATAGCATTTAAAAACTATCAATCTCGTTTTCCCATTTAACAATCCATGTTAAAATGGTTATATATCAACTGCGGCAACTATTTTGCCGGTATATATTATGTCAGTTCTTTTACAGATATAATAGCACAGCTTCTGGTGAAAATCCGGCAATAAGTCTTGCGGCCTGACTATCCTTTGCCAATAATTAGCAGAAACTAATATGCTATATCCGAAACTACACAAGCCATTGTAAAAATTTGGCTGTAACATAAGCCTCCATATCACAAAATGCCTTAGAGCAATTTTATGATACAAATGACCTCAGACCTTGTTAAAGTCAGATTAACGCCAAATTAAAAACGAATTAAAAAGAAATAATCTTTAAAAAGGGGGGAATTTCAATGTGAAAGTACTTCCGAGGCCAATTTTTGATTCCACCTCAATACTTGCGCCCTGCATGTTAATAATGCGTTTTGTTAATGCCAGACCTATACCATAACCGGCCTTGCTCATCGTAGTGGCACTCCTGTAAAAAGTATCGAAAACGTATGGCAATTCTGCTGCGGCAATACCCATCCCTACATCCTTGAAAGATATCTTGATGAGATCCTTATCAATTTCAAGAAATACATTAACACTATGATTATCAGAATACTTACAGGCGTTATCCATAAGATTCATAAACGCAGTTCTTAAAAGACTTTCATCACCATAACGTAGTAACTCTTCTTCATTTTCCGGAATCTGGTCATAGTTGATATGTACCTGATAGCCCGGATTTTTTTGCTGGATCGATGATTGTGCCTGCCACAAAACCTCGTCTATCCTGATTTTGGAAAACGTAACCCGAAACGCATGTTCCTCAGTTCTTGCCAGTTCCAGCAGCCTGCTCACCAGCTCGTTCATTTGCTTCACTTCTTCCAGAATACCTTTCAAAGCATCTTCATAGTAAGCACCTGTCCGTGATTTCATAAGTGCCACTTCAACCTCACTCATAATTAAAGCAAGCGGAGTGCGCAGTTCATGCGAAGCATGAGAAACGAAATTCTTCTGGGCCACGAAAGCAATTTCGAGCCTGTTGAGCATAAGATTGAATGTTTGGGCAAGCAAAGCCAGTTCATCCTTTTCCCGTCCCACCGTAACTTTGTCGTGAAGGTTTCCTGCTGAAATATTATTTACCTGAGCAATAATATCTGAAACCGGTTTTATGGCATCCGTAGCAAATTGCCAGCCTGCCACTCCCACCAAAACAAGAGAAAGAAGCCAGCCAATGACTAAAATTTCCCGCAATCGCTGCAATTGATTTGTGCCCAGGTGATCATTAGCAATAGCAACCACTACCCAGGGTTTGCGGTGATCCTGCAAAATATGTCGTATAACAATTACTTCCTTTTTCTCATGTTTGGTATGAATTTCCCGTCCACTCCGCGCTTCGTTCAGCATTTGACGGGAAAGGATAAACTCATAAGATCCGCTATTAAAAATTACAGAATCCGAACCGTTGTAAATCGTAATTTCTTCATCAAGCAACACGGTATTATTTTCCTTTTCAATTTTTGCAATATCCGCCTTACTTATCCCATTACTAGCCTCCACCAACTGTGCGATTGTCTGCCCGCGCTCATTCAGGAAAGAGTAAAACTGTTTTTCCCGGTACTGATCATAAAAGAAGTAAATCGCCAGACAGAAAAGAGCCATGATGGAACCAACCAACATGGTAAACAGTAAGGTAAGACGGGTTTTTATGTTCATTCTTCCTTAAAAATATAACCCATTCCAACAACCGTATGGATCAATTTAGTCGTGTAATCTTTATCCACTTTTTTACGTAAAAAGTTAATGTACACGTCAATAACATTTGTACCCGTATCAAAACGGATATCCCACACCTGTTCGGCAATGTCAACTCTGGATACCACCCTGCCACGGTTTCTCATCAGATATTCCAGCAAAGCAAATTCTTTGGCAGTAAGGTCGATGCGATTGCCAGCCCTTCTTGCTACTTTTTCATCAAGATTTAATTCCAGATCAGCCAGTTTCAATATCTGGCTTGACTGCTCGCGATTACTGTTTCTTTGGGATAAAACTTTGATACGTGCGATCAATTCGCGGAATTCAAAAGGCTTCACAAGATAATCGTCACCGCCCGCTTCAAAACCGTCCAGTTTGTCATCAATAGTACCTAATGCCGTTAAAAACAAAATTGGCGTCGCCAATCCGTCGTTCCTTAGCTGTTTAGCCAAATCATATCCATTGAGCAATGGCAGATTCACATCCAGAATTATTACATCAAACCTGTAATTCGACGCCATTTTCTTACCAACCTGACCATCGTAAGCTAATTCAACTTCCCAGGATTGTTCTTCAAGACCGCGTTTTAAGAATCCAGCCAGTTTTGGCTCATCTTCTACAACTAATATTTTCATACGCTAAGGGTTTTTCTGAAAAATCTATCAAATGTGGCACAGATTTCAGACATTTCATAAAAAAAGCCACTCGATGAACCGAATGGCTTTTTGACATATATCCACACCATTAAAGAGATGTATTCCAGGAATACTACCTTCAATTATTACGCAAAATAGAATTTTTTCTTAGTATTTAACACTATGTTTCTAAGAAATACAAAATATTCTGTAAGTGGGATCAATAATAATCGTCGCTGCCACCAAAATTTGCCCGGTCATCAAATGCACCGAAATCATCTTCCTCTTCCAGCTGCATTCCCTTTAAAGCCTTCTTGATCAGACCGATCTGGCCTGCATGGTATACGTCATGTTGTATCACACCATGTATCATGGTGTAGTAAGAATAATCTCTTCCCGGCACGAATTCCTCCAGGAAACTATCATCTTCCAGTTTTTCAAGTTCAGAAATAAGCTCTTCCTGCGACAAGCTAAGCTCCATCTGAATGGCTTCCCACTCAAACTCGTCCACCACAGGAATTTTTTTCCAGTCCTTATCCTCTGTTTTTATATCGAATTCTGCATCACCCTGGATTTTACGCACAGTAAATATTCGCCAGGTTGTCATATGATATACAATTTCTGCGATAGAATGTGTGTTTGTGCTAAGTCTTAGCTCCGCCATTTTTGGCGTAACATCCCGCAAAGCTTCTACTACGGACGGGCCATACCAGGCTTCTTCACTTTCATAAGTATCGTTGAGTACATCTATGATCCTTAAAATCTCTTCTTTTGTTTCCATATATAATTGGTTCGAATCCGGAAAATTACACTTAGGCTATGTAATAAATTTTTATTACTACTAAAATAAAACAACGAACGGGACAAATTCAAATAAAGTTCGGCATCAAGAATTTCATTCTCCCAAACTACATAATTCTCTCTGAATTAAACTTATTTACCAATGTTATTTTATTGAAATCGTTACAACCAAAATCTGTTCCTGATGGTCATAATTATAAAACGTGTTTGGCTTATATAAAAAAATAAATGTGTTAAATACGGAAAAGTAAAATGATCATTTTTAAAATTCGTTATTAGAAGACTAAAAACAGAAATAATCATCATGTTAAAAAAAGCTTCATTTCTTATCATTTTTGCCGCTATATGGCTTACATCCTGCACCAAAGATCCGGTCAACGATTTAACTGATCTGGATTCTCAGGTTTTCATTACAAATTTTGATAAAAGCGTAAATTTTAAGCAATTCAAGACTTTTAGTATCGCCGATTCCGTCATTGTTGTACAAGATGACAGATCAGGAACAGCACTGACCGACCTGGACAGGCAGATGTTATCCAGCGTCATAGCAAAAATGCAAAGCCAGGGCTACACTTGTGTCGCTGCCAGCAATAAACCTGATGTTGGAATTACCATAGCCCGAATCACAAATACATATTTGAATGTAGCCTCAACGCCTTATTCTTCATATTATGGCGGTTTTTATGGAGGTTACGGTTATGGCTATCCGAGTTATTACTCATATTACGAAACAAGCGAAAGCTATTGGTCCGTTTCCATGCTTGATCTGAAAAATGCAAATGCGACGACCAAAACCTTAAATGTGATCTGGAACGCCCAGATCCGTGGATCCGGATTGGCAAATACTGATTATTTTAGTGAGATGATCAATTCAGTTTTCGATCAATCCGCATATCTTAAAATTAACTAGACAAGCTTTTTTCTGATGTGATCAGAAAAAAAATATTTCAAAAACATTATTCCAAAATGAAAAAACTAATTATTGCTGCTTTTCTCTTAGCAGGTTTTGCGCCCGCTTTTGCTCAGGAACAAGCACCGAAGTTATATACCTTGCCCTCTCCATATGACCGTTACACCACTTATCTTGTAACGGCACGTTTAACGGGAGCTGTACCGATAGGGTCTTTCAAAAATGATTATATTGATAAAGCGTCCTTTGAAAATTACTCCATTTCTCTTGAATGGGTTCTTCAAAATTCTTTTTCAATAGGCGGTGAAATTGGATATTCTTATTTTAAACAGAGATTGCCAAGAGCACTTTACACGTCAGGTGATCAGACAATTTCTGCCATTCAGACCAGAACTGTATCTCAATATCCGATTCAGGCATTTGTGAATTATCATTTTTTACCGAAAAGTTCTGCCATTCAGCCTTATGTTCAGCTAAGTGCCGGAGGCAGTATTCTTGACTACACCGTTTATTACGGAAGTCTGGCAGATCAGAGGCAGAAAATCCGCCCGACATACGGCGTTGGCGTTGGTTCTAAATTTCTGTTTAAGAAAGACGGCTCTTTTGGTGCTGATGTACGGGTTAAATACGCTGCAACATCGTTTAAATATGATTATCTCACCAGCGGAATTTCATCACTCAATACTTCCATAGGTTTGTTTTACCGTTGGTGGTAACCTATATTTAGCGATTCACAGTTAATTTTCAGTTTTGCATAAAAAAAACATTTTGTCAAAATCAGCAATTATTTGGATCAGTACACTTCTTCTGGTTTTTTCAGGAGCGGGTATCTGGGCCTGGCAAAGATATGGGCCGTCGGAGGGTAAAGTTTTTACAGAGGTGCCGACTGAGGAGCTGCCTGTTGCCATCACGATCGATTCTGCGTCCAATGCCTGTGACCTGACGGTGCGGCGGTATCGGCAAATTGGTAAGGAAATGCAATTTGAACTCGCAGCCAATGCAGGAGGACTTGCGCCATATAATGTTGAAATTGTTCAAAACGGAAAAGTACAGCGATTTGAAAAAGTGCCGCATCGGCTTGGCCTTTGGCTTACTTTGAGCAACATTAATTTAAACGAAGGAAAGACTTCAATTAAAGTATCCAGTCTTGGACAGCCCGGTTGTGAGACAAAGGCAGAATTTAATTACAACATTTCCCTGAGAACCCAGATTCTGGATGAGTCCAAATGGGTGCGGCAGGGCAGCAAGGACAACTGGCTTGATGTTCGTCCGGTTGTTAAAAATAACCGCATTTACCTGAAAGATTTTGCCAACTTCCAGGATGGCCGAACGCATGTTGTCATGATTGATAATATTATGGTAACCGGATTGGAGAATGGTGTGGAAGTAAAGCCTGGTTATTTATATAATGTAACCGCCAAATGGATTGACGCGCCTTATAACGACTGGTGGAATAGTTTAAAAAACCGCAGCGTGCGCCAGCAAAATATCTGGATCAGCCCGAATGGTGTTACCCAAAAAGAAGAATCTACTCTGACGCGGATTGACATTCCGGTCTGGTATGCACCAAAAAAAGATATAAATGTCCATTTTGATACGGATTTCCCGGAATTTAAACCTATTGAAGGGAAACTGGTGATGCAATACCGGCTTAATAACTGGGTACCTGCGCAAAATTATTTTAATCGGGGGATTACACATTTACCGGCCTGGGAAAAAAATATCCCGAGCGACAAAATGCATTGGACCGCATCTCCGGGTCATTTTCAGGATAAAAATCAGGATTGGTTTGCAAGCTTGTCACAGGCAGAAGTTGAAAAACTGGGAAACGAAGTTCCTGGCTTCGGAGCTTATGCTTTTGACTTTGAATTCTGGAATCAGATATATACTCCGGAAGTAAAACAACGCTTAATCTGGTTTGCTCAAAAGATCAGAAAAAATAACCCAAACATGAATCTTTTCGATTATTGGGGAGGAAGTGCTTATACCAATCCGCATTTTAATACGATGAACGATAAAAAACCGGGTTCATTTCTGAAAGATTACGAAAATCCGGCTCCAAATCATACCAATTTTGATGTTTTACCAAATGGTGACAGTTTTCAAAATGTATATAATGTTTCTCCAACGGATGTATACCCGCGCCCTTCTTTTGGTGTGGACGAACAGGGAAATACACCTAATAATTTCACGTTACTTTCGGCAATCCATTCTTTGCGTATCAACGAACTGATTCCTTTTCAAAAGAAGAACAAATCTATATTTTACGCCTGGAACCGATATATGCCGCTTTATAAAGATCCGGTGGTGCCATGGCATTTGGAAACGACCAACCCAAAAGGAGATCTTATCTTTGGCCAGCTTGAAATGATGCCGGCAAGTCAGGCATTGAGTATGTCACTTTTCTCGCTGATCCTGTTTGATGGTTATTATATCTGGCATGATAGTCAGCCAGCGGGCAGAGGTGCAAATTCTTACCGTATCACACCAGAATCCATGGATTGGGGTAAAGAATGGTATCCTGCGGACGCTAAGACAAATATTTCGGTTTTCAATAAAACAATTCCGGATGGTGAAGCACCAAGGTACTGGGATTATCCGACGGAATTTTATGTACTTGGAAACTGGATGGCCAAACAGGTAGAAGATGTAATTGTTGGCGGAACAAATCAGGATCTGGCTTTTGAAATGAACGGAAGCTGGATTGAGCCTAAAAAAGGGCAGGCGGCCATTGTAGCGGACAAGAAAGAGCCATTTGTCTCTGCAATCGTGAAAGGAAATAAAATTGTTGTGTTGGGTGTGGATAGTTTTCAATCTCCAACAGCTACCAGAAAGCTTACGGTAAGATTGCCTGATGGACAAAAAACATCCATATCACTTTATGGAAACTGGCCTGCTTTATACCGCGGCACTTTGAAAAAATAAAATAGAAAAGCCTGAATTCGTCACAAATTCAGGCTTTTCTATTTCCTGATTATAAATCTGAAACTCTTACATAACTTCCCAGCCATTTCAGGTGCGTTCCATATTTGTGCATGATCTCCTGAACGCCCGGATCATTTACATGGCCTAAAAACTCTACCAGAAACCAGTTACGGAAAACAGATTCTCCGCGCAACGGACGACTTTCAATTTTTGTAAGGTTGATTCCTCTGTCGTTAAAATCTTTCAAAAATTCATACAAAACACCCGGACGGTTTGTATTTGGAAGGTTTGCGATAATGGTAGTTTTATCATCACCGCTTTTCTCGTTCAATACATCTTTTGACAGAATTAAAAAGCGTGTCCGGTTTTGATCGCTGTCTTCAATGTTGTCAAATAAAATCGGCACTCCAAAAATATGGGCAGATATGGATGAACAAATTGCTGCTGAATCAGGCTCGTTCGCAGCCAGCCTGGCTGCTTTTGATGTTGATTCAACCGGAATAAGCTCAACGCCCAACCCTTCAAGATATTCCCCAATAAATTTCCCGCACTGACGAAACGCGATATCTTTTGAATAGATGCGTTTGATATCTTTCAGAGAATCCGACTGCGTGGCAAAAGTAAAATGAACTTGTAATAATACTTCTGCAACTATGGTCAGGCCTTTTTCTCTTAAATAATCTGCGGTTTCAACAACTATTCCTTCCTGATTATTTTCAATAGGGACTACACCAAATTTGGCACGACCTGTTTCCACACTTTCAAAAACCGAATGTATTGTCGGCAATACCAGATATTCACTCATACCCCCGAAACGGCTTTCAGCTGCCTGATGTGTAAAACTTCCCTCCGGGCCGAGGTAAGAAATCCTTTCCGGCAATTCCAGATTTCGGGAAACGGCAAAGATTTCAAAAAAGATTGCATCAATGGCCGAACGTGTCAGAAGTCCTGTATTTCTCTTTTCAAGACGATCCAGAATTTGCTTTTCACGCTCCGGACGATAAATCATTGATTTTGAAGAGCGTTTCAAATCTCCGACACTTTTCACCAGTTCCATCCTTTCATTTAATATGTTAAGGAGCTCGTCGTCCAGTGTATCAATCCGTTCTCTTAATTGTTGTAAATCCACAAATAATCTAATTTATTAAACAGTATTATTCTTGTAATCAGAGCAGGTTAACTGACGATGGCCAACTCTTCAATATTATTTTCTATTTTAAGATTATCAATAATAAATCGCTGGCGTTCCGGTGTGTTTTTTCCCATGTAATACGTAAGCAATTTCTGAATTGAAGTTTCCTTTTGCAAAATGATTGGTTCAAGATGCATATCTTCTCCGATAAACTTACCAAATTCTTCCGGTGAAATTTCTCCCAGACCTTTAAAACGGGTAATTTCCGGCTTGCTGCCTAATTTCGCAATGGCAGCCTTTTTTTCATCATCTGTATAACAATAGTATGTTTCTTTTTTATTTCTGACACGGAACAAAGGTGTTTCCAAAACATAAAGGTGCCCGTTTCGTACAAGATCAGGAAAGAACTGAAGGAAAAAAGTCATTAACAACAAGCGAATATGCATTCCGTCAACGTCCGCATCAGTTGCAATCACGATCCTGTTGAAACGTAAATTTTCAACGCCATTTTCAATATCCAGTGCATGCTGAAGAAGATTGAATTCTTCATTTTCATACACGATTTTTTTGTTCAGCCCGAAACAGTTCAACGGTTTTCCCCGCAAACTGAATACGGCCTGTGTCTGGATATTTCTGGATTTGGTGATCGATCCGCTCGCAGAATCACCTTCTGTTATAAATAAGGTGCTTTCATGGCGCAGGTCATTTTTCAGATCTGTCAAATGCAGCCTGCAGTCACGAAGTTTTTTGTTGTGTAAATTTGCTTTTTTCGCACGGTCGTTGGCGAGTTTTTTAATTCCAGCCAATTCTTTGCGTTCCCTTTCAGACTGCTCAATACGCTTTTTCAGCGCATCCCTGGATTCAGGGTTCATGTGCAGAAAATTATCCAGCCGTTCTTTTACAAAATCATTAACAAAAGTTCTGATTGTGGTACTGTTTGGATCCGGCGTAATGGTATTGGATCCCAGTTTTGTTTTTGTCTGAGATTCAAAAACCGGTTCCTGAACTCTGATCGCGACAGCCGCAATAATCGAAGAACGAATATCTTCCGGTGCGTAATCTTTGCCAAAATGTTCCCTAACTGCCTTCACCACTGCTTCGCGAAAAGCAGATAAATGGGTTCCACCCTGGGTTGTATACTGACCATTCACAAAAGAATAATATTCTTCGCCATATTGATTACCATGGGTCATGGCAAATTCAATATCCTCACCTTTCAGATGTACAATCGGATAACGGATCGCTTCCGCATCTGATTTACTTACCAGAAGATCGAGCAAACCGTTGTGAGAAATATATTTTTGTCCGTTAAAATTTACCGTCAAACCTGCGTTCAGGTAACAGTAATTCCAGATCATGTTGTCAAGATACTGCGGTATATATCTGAAATTTTTAAAAATCAGACCGTCCGGCTCAAAGGCAATATGCGTTCCGTTTCGCTGCGTTGTTGCTTCTTCTTTGGATTCTTTCACCAAAACACCCTGCTGAAATTCGGCATTTTTGGATTTTCCCTCACGGAACGACTGCACTTTGAAATAGTTAGATAAGGCGTTCACCGCTTTTGTACCCACGCCATTCAAACCGACCGATTTTTGAAAAGCACCCGAATCATACTTTCCACCGGTGTTGATTTTAGAAACACAATCTACCACCTTCCCTAATGGAATCCCTCTGCCATAGTCCCGTACTTCCACACGATGTTCAGAAATTTTGATCTCGATGGTCTTTCCATTTCCCATCATGTGCTCATCAATGGAATTATCTACAATTTCTTTTACCAGTACATATATACCATCATCAATCGAAGAACCATCACCCAACTTCCCAATGTACATCCCCGGCCGCAGGCGGATGTGCTCTTTCCAATCCAGTGACTTAATGCTATCCTCGTCGTATTGTATGCTGACCGTATTTTCCATAATCTACGAATACTCTAGTTTGGATATTTATGATTTTAATGTTGTATTTTAATATTTTGGGTCATTTATCGTTACCCTATTGTATCTTTGCAAGTATGCTAGTTTCAAACCGAATACTAGAAATTCTTTAAAAATAAGAAAAATCTAATTTACTTTGCCTTAATTATACAAACAGCACATCGAATTTAAGGTTAATTTAAGTGTAAAAATAGCAGTACAAACACATATTATCACTGAACAGGTTGCATTTCATAGTACAATAAACTTCATATGAACACATTCAAGTTGGCTAAAAGCTGTAAATTTTTTTTACCTTATCTCTTAAGCCTAATTATTTCTTTACCCGCTTTAGCCCAGGTTGTAGCCCCATCAGCACCCACTAGCGCACCTACATCTACCGGAGCAGGAAATACCCAGAGTGGCCAGCCATCGGGTACTAATCCGCAGGGAACACAGGGTAACCAGCCTGCAAATTCCAATCAGCAATCTAACACACCGAAGGCCAGCGACGCACAGACAACAGAAAAGGCAAAAGCGGCAGCAGCAGCCAACGCAGATCCCAACGCACCAAAAGATGCTTCAACGGATCAAAGTAAAATAAATACTTCAACTACCGGAACATTGTCTCCGGCGGATCAGGAAAAACTTGCTTTTCGTCAGAAAATCTACGGTTATTCAATTTTCGCGGATAAAAAATTCGATCCGATCCCTGATTTACAAATTGCTACACCAACCAACTATGTAGTTGGGCCTGGTGATAATTTGAACATCTACCTTTACAACTACGCCGAGGCTACTTATAAAACAATTGTAAGCAGGGATGGTTTCATTACCATTGCCCGTCTGGGAAATATTTATGTGAGCGGAAGAACCATTGAAGAAGTAAGAAAAATATTAATTGATAAGTTTTCGAAATTTACCCCTGGCCTTATTGGCGAAAACGGTGAAACGGCAAGAACTAAATTGATGGTAACGCTTGGTGAGATACGAAATGTGAAAGTGTTTGTAACCGGGGAAGTTATCAATCCGGGAACATATGAAATTACTTCTCTGGCATCTGCATTCAACGCACTTTATCAGGCTGGCGGACCTAACGAAATTGGTTCGTTCCGTGATGTTCGCGTGGTACGTGCAGGTAAAGTAATATCGCATATGGATATTTACGATTACCTGGTCAACGGAAAAATTGACGGTGACATCCGTGTGCAGGACAATGACAATATCGTTGTTGGCTTTTATAAAAAGAGAGTTGAAGTTACAGGTGAAATGAAAAGACCTGGTATTTATGAATTGAAACCAGAAGAAAAACTGGCTGATGTAATTAAATATGCGGGTGGTTTTACGGATCAGGCCTACCAATCGCGTGTAAAAATTGAACGTATTACAGCGAAAGAAAGAAAAATTGTCGATGTCCCTCAGGATCAGTTTGCTACGGCAGAAGTTGTAACGGGTGATTTAATTGATGTTGAAACAGTTCTTGACCGTGTTGAAAATATTGTAACCATTGAAGGTGCTGTGATGCGTGCGGGAAATTTCTCACTTGACACGAGCCCTACATTAAAGACTTTGATTGAAAGTGCACAAGGTTTGAGAGAAGATGCTTTTACAGGAAGAATCTCGGTTTTAAGAACCAGACCAGACCTAACGATCGAAAGTATTCAGCTGAACCTTGGTGATGTCCTGAATGGAACTGTTCCGGATCTGGTATTGACTCGCCTTGATCAGGTAGTGATTCCTTCTAAATTCGATATGGCACAATCCGCCATCGTAACGGTTGAAGGTGAAGTTAACAATCCTAAATTTGGCGAAAACGATGGAAAATACCCTTACGTTGCCAATATGACACTTGAAGATGTTCTTGTTAAAGCAGGAGGTTTCAGAGAATCTGCTTTTACTACGGAAGTTGAGGTGATCAGAAGAAAAAGAAACAGTATTCCGGGAGCTGCAAATGCGCAAATCGCGGAAACCTTCAAATTTAATGTGAACCGTGATCTTTCTATCGGTAACAAGGAAACCAATTTTGTACTGCTGCCATTTGATCAGATTATTGTAAGAAAATCGCCGAACTACGTTGAACAGCAGTCCGTTTTCCTTGAAGGCGAAGTATTGGTGCCAGGCTCTTACACGATCATCAATAAAAACGATAAAATAAGTGATATCATCAAAAGATCAGGCGGTTTAACTGAGCTTGCTTTTCCGGAAGGTGCTACCTTATTGAGAAGAAGTATCGTGACAAATGTGACGGAGGCTACTAATTATGAGCAGGAAGAAGCAAGTCAGGAAACTATCAAAAAAGGCAGAGCAGCAGTTGCTCTTCCAAATGTAAAGGAAGAATCGATCGGTATCAAATTAAGTGTTATCATGAAAAACCCGGGTTCATTTGAAGACTTGGTTGTTCAGGAAGGTGACATTATTCGTATACCAAAAAGACTTGAAACGGTTCAGGTTACAGGTGAAGTGCTTTATCCGACAACTGTAAAATTCGGAAAAGGCTTGTCATTTGCTGATTACATTTCTCATTCAGGAGGATTCACGACAAGATCGTTACGTAAAAGTTCTTACATCAAATATCCAAACGGATCCGTGGACAGAACAAGAAAATTCATGTTCTTCAATGTTTATCCAAAAGTTCAGCCGGGATCTGAAATCTTTGTTCCGTCACGAGGAGCTCCTTCGTTAACTCCACAGCAGGCTATTCAGACAACTATTGGCGTGTTGAGTTCTGTAATGACATTAATTGTAACAATTCTCGCCTTCCGTACCTTAAAGTAAACCACAATAGAATGTCGAATATGACTAATCAAGTTTCTGAGGAACAAATTACACCGAGGGAAGTTATATTAAAAGTTGTTGCAGCAAAAAATGCATTAGTGAAAAGCTGGAAAGCTTTTATAATACTTATTGCGCTGGGTTTTGGAATCGGGTATGCCATGGATGTATATCTGATCAAACCAAATTCTTACGAAGCTACTATCGTTTTTAACATGGGAGGCAGTGCTCCTGGTAGCGATATGGGAAATCTCGGTGCTCTTTTTGGTATGAGCTCCGCAACAGATGCCAATATTTTTACAGGGGAAAATTTCTTCTATTTTGTTGAATCGCGCCCTGTTTTGGAAAGAACCCTACTGAAAAATGTTGTTGTTCATGGCAAACCTATGATTCTGGCAAATTTCGTAATTGATTCCAGCGGTATCAAGGATGACGAATGGGCAGACCGGGAGACACTTCATAATTTCCGTTTCACCAAAACCAATCCGGATTCACTCAGCATGGACGAACGTGTTGTATTAAATGAGTTGGTGATTAAATTAAAATCACTTACTGACATTGCAACGCTGGAACGTAAGTCATCCTTCATCGCACTTACAGCAACGATTCAGAATGAAACTTTGGCAGCTTTATGGGCAAAGACACTTTTGAAAACGGTGGAGGAAGTTTACACGGAAAAGCAGACTAAAAAATCGCGTAATACATTAACATTGTTACAAAGACGTGCTGATTCACTTGCCTTAATTCTGGGTAAAACTGAACATAAGCTGGCAAGAGAAATGGATTATAGCACGCAGCTGATCGTTCCTGAGGCAAAAATTTCTGTAAGTAAACTTGAAAGAAATACCAGTTTCTTACAGCAGCTTTACTACGAAGCCATGGGTAATGCAGAAAAAATGCGGGTATCTCTTGTAAGAGAAGCACCACTTTTCACATTGATTGAAGATGTTAAAGTTCCTTTGGATCTTAAATCTGAAAGCAAAAAAAGAGCAAAAATCGGGGCATTGGTTGGCCTGATGCTAGCCCTGATCTATGTATATGTGAAAAGCGTTTACAGCGCCATTGTTCAAGATACTACACCATTGCCTAAAGCATAAATAATGCAGCATACGACTACTATTAAAGCCGGAGGATCGGAAAAAGATTACTGGAAAGATTTATGGAAAAATAAACAATTGTTATTAATTCTCTCTAAAAGAGATATATCAGTTCGTTATAAACAAACTCTTTTAGGAGTTGCGTGGAGCCTTTTACGCCCAATAATGACGATGACTGTAATGGTTTTTGTTTTCAGTTACGTGGCAAAATTAAAAGGCGATGAAGGTATCCCCTATCCGTTGATGGTTTTATGCGGAATAACGATCTGGACTTTCTTTGCCAATACTTTTTCGCAGATCAGCAGCAGTATACTTATTAATTCCAATCTTGTTTCCAAAGTATATTTCCCAAGGCTTCTGATGCCGCTTAGTTCAGTGGCCGTAGGATTTGTTGATTTTTTGATAACACTCGGAATTTTTCTTGTTCTTACAGTATTTTTTCATCATCCACTTAGCTGGAATATCATTTTCCTGCCGGCATTTTTGTTATTGGCTTTTATTACTTCAATGGGTTTCGGCCTGTTCTTTGCAGTTTTAAATGTGCGTTTCAGAGATATCGGACAGTTGATTCCTTTTATCGTTCAGGTTGGCTTTTATGTTTGCCCTATCGCTTACAGCAGCAGACTTGCACAGGGAACGTGGTATGAAAAATACTATAATCTGAATCCAATGGTTGGGATTATTGATGGGTTTAAGTGGTGTTTGTTAGGTGACAAAGCTTATTTCAATCCTAATAGCGTTTACTCCACAGCAATAATTTCGATTGTTATTCTGATATTATCCTTAATTTACTTCCGTAAAAAGGAAAATACCTTCGTTGATCATATTTAGAACCTGTTACTTTTGGCCATGTCTGTAATCACAGCTGAAAATATCAGCAAGAAATATATTATTGACCACAAGCAAAAAAGCAGTGGTCCGTCAACTTTTCGTGACATTTTCAGCGAATCGTTTGACAAAATGTTTTCATCAAAAAAGAAAAGTCATTCTCACTTTGATGAAAAAGAAGAATTCTGGGCGTTAAAAGATGTAAACTTCACCATCGATCAGGGCGACCGGATTGGTATTGTGGGCCATAACGGAGCAGGGAAATCTACGTTGCTCAAAATCCTGAGCCGTATCACCGAACCAAGTACCGGACAAATCACTATCGATGGCCGCGTTGCCAGTTTGCTGGAAGTGGGGACAGGTTTTCACCCTGAACTTACGGGCCGTGAAAATATCTATCTGAACGGTGCTATTCTTGGCATGGCAAAAAGCGAGATCAAACAATCCTTTGACGCCATTGTTGATTTTGCAGGCGTTGAAAAATTTCTTGATACGCCGGTAAAAAGATATTCTTCAGGTATGTATGTGCGTTTGGGATTTGCCATCGCAGCGCATTTAAATCCGGAAATTTTGATCGTGGATGAAGTACTTGCCGTTGGTGATACAGAATTCCAAAAGAAATGTCTTGGTAAAATGCGGGATGTTTCAGAAAGCGGCAGAACTCTTTTATTTGTAAGCCACAACCTTACCGCCATTCAGGCACTTTGCAACAAATCGTTTTATTTTGAAAAAGGTAAACTGATTGATCAGGGCGATACTACGCATATTGTCACCAACTATTTGAGCAAGGTTTCGCACAAAACACTGGAGCGCCATTGGGATGATATCAACAATGCGCCGGGTAATGATCAGGTTCGTATTAAAAGTTTCAGACTTCTTGCCGACTATCAGGATAACCTTGTCCACATCGATGTGCGCACACCTATGAATTTCCAATTTGAATTTTGGAATATGGAAGAAGGTGCTAATCTGAATTTAAGTATGCACCTTTACACCTTCACCGGTGAATGTATATTTAACGTGGGAACAACATCACAGGAGTTTGGCAAAGGACTGGTAACAGGTACCTGTGAAATTCCCGGACACTTTTTAAATGATGGTTCTTACGTAGTTTCCATGATGATCGTGAAAGACACGAGTACTGTTGTTTACAACATGGAAGAAGCGCTGATTTTTGACATAGAAGATTACCGTGAAAACGTAACCTGGTATGGCAAATGGCCTGGGTATATTCGCCCGAAACTTAATTTTTCTATTCGTCAAACTGAACATATAGTGAATGATTAACGTCACTAAGGCATATTTACCAGATCAGGAGCAGTACATTAAATATGTTCGTGAGATTTGGGACCGTGGTTACCTGACCAACAATGGTCCGTTGGTTCAGGAACTTGAAGCCAAATTGAAAGAATATCTCGGCGTAGATTATCTTTATTTTTGTGGTAATGGCACCATTGTGCTTCAGATTGCCATGAAAGCTTTGGGAATAAAAGGAGAAGTGATCACTACGCCTTTTTCTTACGTTGCTACTTCAAATGTTATACTTTGGGAAAATTGTCTGCCGGTATTTGTAGATATTGATCCCGAAACTTTTAATATCAATCCGGATCTGATTGAAGCTTCCATAACGCCGGAAACTTCGGCGATTCTGGCAACACATGTATATGGAAATCCATGCGATGTTGAAAAAATTGAAGCAATTGCAAAAAAGCATAACCTGAAAGTAATTTACGACGGAGCGCACGCTTTTGGCGTCACTTACAAGGGTCGTTCTCTTTTTTCATATGGTGATTTAAGCACATGCAGTTTCCACGCGACCAAGGTTTTTCATACAACTGAAGGTGGTGCATTGATTTCAAATCATCCCGAACTTGATAAGGAATTACATCTTTTACGTGCATTTGGACACAAAGGAGATGAGGAATATTATTTTGCAGGAATCAATGGTAAAAATTCGGAATTCCATGCTGCCATGGGTTTGTGTAATCTGCCAAACGTCCCGGATATTATTGCTGCCAGAAAAGAAATTTTTGACTCGTACGACAGCCTGCTGAATTGGGATATTTTGTCAAAACCAAAAATAAGTTCCGAGATCGAATATAACTACGCATATTATCCGGTAGTTTTCCCCTCAGAACAGATTTTGAGAAAAGTACAGGCAGCCTTGGCAGCCGAAGACATAATACCTAGAAGATATTTTTACCCATCGCTGAATACTTTGGCATTTATGCCAAAACAAATACCTTGCCCGGTTTCGGAGGATATGTCCGAAAGAGTGTTAAGTTTGCCGCTTTATGTCGGCCTGCCTCTTCCGGATGTAGAGCGAATCAGTAAAATTATCAACGATCACATAGCTCCATAGTCTCATGGCTATTCTTTATCTGCTTTCTTTTTTTCTGTTTATATATAGTGTTGGTTACACTTCAAAAAAAATAGCACAACCATCACTGACCGAATGGCTCATCACATCATTTATTCTATTTGTCGGAAGCATAATCCCAACAGGGTTTGTGCTTTCGGCGTTGGATCTTACCGCAAATGTTCCTGCCTGGATTGCCGGTAATTTTATAGCAATCTGCCTGCATTTTATACTTTGGTCGAAAATTCTTCTCCCGAATAAACCGGTATTTTCTGTACGTGCAGTAATCAGTAACCGGATCAGTACTTTTAGATTATGGACCAGAGAATTATCACCATATCTGAAAATCATTTTTGTAATGATGTTCGGGACGCTCGCCATCATTGGAATTACCAATCTGATATTAGTACTTTTTACTGTTCCTAATGAATGGGATAGTATGACCGGGCATTTGAACCGCGCTGTCCGATATATTCAGCGGGGAACCATGGAACATTTCGGGGGCACGAACTGGAATATGGACACCTATCCCAAAAGTGTCACAACAATCCAGATTTATTCTTATCTGATCACAGGAAAAGTTGAAAATGCTTTTAAGCTGATCCATCACTTATCGTTCTGGATTACACTTGTTTCCGTTTTTGGAATAGCACAAAGAATTGGCAGAAATCTTTCAGCAAGTTTTTTCTGTGCGCTGGCTTACAGTATGTTCCTGAATTTTTTAATGCAGGCGGTTACTACTGAAACAGATATCGTTTTAACTGCATATCTGAGTTGCCTGCTTTATTTCATATTTACTTTTTACACTACCCGCGACAACCGGTATTTATATCTGGCCGGTATGGCATTTGGTATTGTATTCGGTCATAAAATCACGTTTGCATTTCTTTTGCCATCGGTTTTTGTGATTATGATTTATGCGGTTTTCATTTCACCAAACCTGAAAGTATTTTTTGACCGGTTTATCAAACTGGCTGCTGCTATATTCCTGGCTGTTTTAATTTATACGCTGCCAACCGGATATATCAAAAACATGCAGGTTTTCGGGCATCCGATCGGCCCTCCAACCGCTTTGAAACATCAATCCGTGGAACGTTTTGGATCGGTACGGAATCTTTTGAAACAAGGTACAAGAAATGTTTTCCGATATAGCTACGAGTTTGTCAATCTGGATGGAATCCGGAATGCACAATGGGGTTATGATCTCAACACACAAATCAGGAAACCGATCGTAGCACTGGAAGATAAAATGCATTTAAGGCTGGACGAAGAAACTACCTACGCCATTGTTCCTTTCTCATTCCAAAGACATTTTGACAATTATAACGCGAACCCATATTGGGGTGTGTTTGGCTTTGCTTTAATTCTGCCTTTGTTACTGCTGGTTTTTTTAAGAATATTTTCATCGCGTGTGCACTGGTTTCTTGCGCTTGCTTTTATTCTTGATTTTATAGCGATTTCTTATTCGGCAGTTTATGATCCGTTTAAGGGAAGATATTTCATAGAGCCTGGTTTATTCGGCGTATTATTCCTGCTTCTTCTTTTTTCAAATCATCGCTTATCCATTTTAAAACCAAGACGGAAAATCTGGAAAGGCTATGTTTTGATAGTGGTTTTGCTGGCCTGTACCTCCGCGATCATGGCTGTTTTTCTGAATATCCGTTGCCTGCCGTTTCCTGCTTATGGCGCAGAATCTGCGTTGACAATGAGTCGTATCAAATACCAGACATTTGCGCGTCCGGATGTTACAAAAGCATATGAAACGTATGATTCCATTGTCCCACAGGATGCAGTTGTTGCACTTGCTACAATTAATGATGATTTTGAATATCCATTATATGGAGCGAAATTAAGTCGCCGGTTGATCACCATAAACCCTTTTGAAAAAGGCTTAAAGCCAATTCCAAAAGAGGCCGATTATCTGTTTTACGACAGAAGTGTTGTAAACGATACCAGCAAAATCAAGGCATTGCCAACGGATTTGCGGTTAGGCAGCGATACCATTGCAGCCAAATATCGTGGTCTGGCAGTTAAAGGAGAGGATTATTACCTCAGAAAGCTGAAATAATGCACAGGTAGAAAAAGATTTCAGTAAACCGGGAAATTATTTTAATAACGCCGCAGAGTTAAACAGCACACATTTTTATTATTCATCATAAAATTCCTTCCATGACCATTGCCATCATGCAGCCTTATATATTCCCGTATATCGGGTATTTTCAGCTGATCAATGCTGTTGATAAGTTTGTTATATATGACGATGTCAATTTCATAAATAAGGGCTGGATCAATAGAAACAACATTTTGGTTTCTGGTCAGGCACATCTTTTTACTATTCCGCTCAAAGATGCGAGTCAGAATAAGCTGATCAACGAAGTTGAGCTGTCGATTAACGACCCGTGGAAGAAAAAGTTTCTGAAGACTGTTCAGCAATCATATCTGAAAGCGCCAAATTATCAAAAGGTTTTTCTTCTGATTGAAGAAATCGTAAATTCGAATGCAGAAACGATATCAGAATTTACGCTTCATGCCTTACAGAAAGTTTGTGCGTATATGGAAATCATGACAGAAATTGTTCCGTCCTCTTCCATTTATCAAAACACAGAGCTGAAAGCACAGGATCGGATTCTGGATATTTGCAAACAGGAAAAAGCTGATCATTACATTAATCCGATTGGTGGAATGGAATTGTACGATAAGAATAAATTTGAAAATGAGGGTATCAAGCTGAATTTCATAAAAAGTACGGCCAGTGCTTATCCTCAATTTAAAAATGCTTTCGTACCTTGGCTATCCATTATAGACATACTTATGTTTAACGATGCAGAAAGTATCGGTAAACTTCTAAAAGAATTCGAACTTATATAAGAATGGCAAAAGTTATTATTTTTGGAGTTCTGGATACAGCGGAACTTGCGCACTATTATCTGGAACACGACTCGGAACATGAAGTAGTAGCTTTTTCAGTAAATCGGGAATATATACAGGAAGAATCATTTCGCGGCCTGCCTTTGGTAGCATTTGAGGATGTTGAAACGATTTTCCCTCCGGCTGAATTTTCTTTTTTTGCTCCTATGACTGGACGCAATATGAACAGAAACCGGGAAGCTGTTTACAACCAGATTAAAGCCAAAGGATATCAACTTATATCCTACATAAGTTCGCACGCCACAATCCTGGACAGAAATGTGATTGGCGACAATTGCTTTATTCTCGAAGACAATACCATTCAGCCCTTTACAACGGTTGGAAACAACGTGGTGATGTGGAGTGGAAATCATATTGGTCATCACGGCCAGATAAAAGACCACGTTTTTTTTACTTCACATGTGGTCATGTCCGGACATTGTGTAATTGAATCCTATTCATTTTTCGGAGTTAACAGTACAATCAGAGATTATACAAACATTGCTCAGGGAACGCTTGTCGGAATGGCGTCAGCTATTACGAAGGAAACTGAGGAATGGGGAATTTATATTGGAAATCCCGCCAAAAAAGTACCCGGGAAAAAGAGTTTTGAAGCATACTAAGCAACCCTCCAACGCGACTTTGAGATCTGATTTTTGAGATATCAACTTATTACCGAATGACCCAAAAGAAAGTACTTTTTATAAGCCACGATGCAAACCGCGCAGGAAGCCAGTTATTACTGCTTCAACTTCTGCGTTTGCTGAAAGAGCGACAAGTTCCCATGCATTTGCTGCTATGCAATGGCGGCGAGCTTGAAAAGGAATTTGAGGAAGTAGTAACCATTACGCGGTTATTCAGTACGGACAATATCGTATCCAGACCTTTGTCCGGAAAAATTCTCAGGAAGATCAGACTTCATAAATTATACGAACAACATACCGGCCAAAAAGACCGTGAGCGTGTTGTTGCAGAACTGGAAAGTCAGAATATTGGACTGGTCTTTGTAAACTCGATTGCCAATGCCGAAGTTTACTGCGAATCTTTAAAGTTTTTACATCATTTACCTGTCGTCCTGTTTGTTCATGAACTGGGCATGTCGGTCAAAATATATACATTCGAAGATCACCTCAAATATTTACTAAAAAAGGCTGATCATTTGATTGCAGTTTCGCACGCAGTAGCCGATCATTATGTTTGTGATTATGGCTTTCCGGCTGATCAGGTCAGTACTTTTACACTGATTGATCACGATCATATTGATGAAAAGCTAAAAAATGCACAACGTAATCTTTTGGAAAAAACCTATAACATACCACACGACGCCGTCATTATTGGAGGCTGCGGAAATGCGGAATGGAGAAAAGGAAATGACATTTTTAACTGGATCGCCCGTCGGGCTATTCAAAAAACCAGCCCGTTACCTGTTTATTTTGTCTGGGTTGGTGCTGGTCCGCAACATCAGATTTATGAATTAATAAAAAGTGACATTCACCTGATGGGATTGGAAGATCGTATCATTCTGATACCTCCTACTCCGCAGGCCCTGGATTATATCAGTCGTTTTGACGTGCTTATGTTAAGCTCCCGTGAGGATCCCTATCCACTCGTAGTGCTGGAAGCTGCATTAAATGAAACACCCGTGGTGTGTTTTGACGGAGCGGGCGGAGCTCCGGAGCTGATAGAATCAGATGCCGGATTTGTGGTTCCCTATATGGATATTTCCGCTGCTTCGGAAGCTATAATCAAGTTAGTCCTGGATCCAAACATGAGGGAAACCATGGGTCGTAAAGGACGTGAAAAAGTATTGGAACGCCATAATACTGACAAGAGCGTTTCAAAAATTGAAACCATAATTCAAAAGTACTTACCTTTGCAGGTCTCTGAAAAACACAATCAATGACCATTGCTTTTACAATTTGTTCAATAAATTACCTTGCACAGGCCCGAACACTCGGAGATTCCCTTGCCAGCACCAATCCTGAAATTCTTTTTGTGATCGGTCTGGTTGACAATCAGGAAGGCGTAGCTTTTGAAGAATCTTATCAGCCAAAATACCCAATGGTTGAAATAGATAAAATAGGCATTGATGGATTAGACGAAATCGCTGCCAGATATAATATTACCGAGCTTAACACAGCCGTTAAACCTTTTTACTTCACATATTTTTTCAAACAATACCCACAGGCTCAAAATGTTATCTATTTTGATCCCGACATTATTGTTTATCAGCCGTTAACCGGCTTACTGACTTCGTTAAAAAATCACGAAGCGGTTTTAACACCACATATCAATTCACCGATTGAAGACAGGCTGACGCCCAACGAATTGCATCACTTAAATACCGGAATTTATAATCTGGGATTTGTTGCCTTCCGAAGGAGTACTGTCAATACTGAATTTATCAGATGGTGGGAAGAAAAGTTGCGTTATGAATGTTTGATTGATCTTTGTAACGGATTATTTGTGGATCAAAACTGGATGAACTTTCTTCCCGTTTTTGTTCCTGATACACATATTGAAAGAAATCCTGGTTATAACGCCGCATACTGGAATCTGCATGAACGTATATTTTCACATAAAGAAAATGTGTTTTATGTCAATGAAACCAATCCATTGATTTTTTTGCATTATAGCGGCTACGACCCTGAAAAACCTGCTGTTTTATCAAAATACCAGGATCGTTTCCAACTTTCCGAGCGTCCGGATGCTGTTCCGCTATTTGAAATTTATAGAGAAAGTCTGATTAAAAACGGGAATGCCTATTATCGCAAATTCCCTTGCTTCTATATTAAACCGCCAAAAGTTTTCAGATATCAACGTGTCAGGAAACTCCTGAAAAGGCCATTTAATTATTTAAAAGATCAGCTTGATACAATGTAATGAAAGAACTTGTATCCATTCTGATCCCGATATTAAATCCTGAACTTACCGTTCTGGAAGAGTTAATTTTAAGACACAGCCTTGAAGCGCTGAAAAAATATCCGGTCATTTTATTTACTTATGAGGGTGCAGATTTATCCAAAATAGAAAAAAATCATGATCGTCTTGAAATTTTAACTTTCAGACCAAAATATTTCGAAAACAGACAGACGCTGGCCAATCTCTTCCTGATGGAAGATTTTTATAACAGATTTACATGGAGCGATTTTGTTTTGATTCACGAATTAAATAGCTGGATAGTCAAGGACGAAATTCACTATTGGTGCAAACAAGGTTATGACTATTTGCATACAAATCCGGTTTTAGATAATTCTGTTTTCAAAAACGGTCAGGTTAATGACTTTTCACGAGTTTTAGGTCTTAATGAAGATCAGAAAAAAGCACTGGGAAAAGGATTTGAAAATGACGGATTAAAACTTTGTCACGTAAGACGGATGATGAGTACTTTATCCGCAAAGAAAAAGGAAGCGCATCTTTACAGAGATCAATATAACTTTGAGAATAAAGATTCATTATTTTGGGAACTGGAAGCCAACCGGCTTTGGCCATATCTGAGAAAACCGACAGCAATTGTACAAACCCGTTTTTCTCAAAATATTGAAAACCGGCCGGCATTATTTCCCGATAACCGTGACGCGTGGCCAACAGGGATTACCGGCGTAACCACCAAAAATATTGATCATCTTCCCTTTTATAAATAGAAGAAAGCACACCACAATGAACATCGTTTTTACCGTTTGCAACAGAACTCAATTACCCAACGCCCTGGCGCTGGGTGTTTCCGTGTTGCGCCATCATCCCGACTATCTTTTTTATATAGGCTGGGCAGATAAATCACCAATTTCAAACCTGCCTAAAAATATAAAAGCGATTTCTGTTGAAAAACTGGGGATTCAGGAATGGGGGGAAATGTGCGCACGGTATTATGACTTTGAACTCGTCGCAGCTTCGCGTCCGTGGTTTGCCAAGGGAATTCTGAAGGCAAATCCTGATTGTAGTTCATTAACATTTTTGTCGCCAACAACCATACTTTATGACGCTATGCAGGAAATTAATGATCCTGCTGCTGATTTATTTTTAACACCCAATATTACAAAACCGCTCGCCGCTTCAAAAAATCTGGATGATAAGAGAATTTTGAATATTGGTATGTTTCATTCCGGAGGCTGGGCTTTAAAACCAAATCCGGTCACGTTAAAAATGCTTGAATGGTGGGCGCATCGTACAATAGACAGGGCGAAATTTGACCTTTGCAATGGAATGTGTATGGATCAGCTTTGGTTAAATTATGCGCCGGTGTGGGTCGAAAAAACGACAAAAATCACGCATCCCGGATGGCATTACGGTTTACAAAGTATATTGAATAAAACGTTGACCGAAAAGAACGGAAGTTTTTCGGTTGAAAATGAAAAACTAATTTCAGCAGATTTTGCAGGAATGACGCATTTTGATCCGGTTTGGTCTAATCATCAAATGCTTGCCCATCAAAGTCCGGCATTCAAAAAGTTATTCAAAGAATATTCAGAAACGGTTAAGACTTTTGATAAGGGATTACCGGACAGAGAGCCAGGTTATGGTAAAATTCCTGAAATAAGTGATCAAAGATTACTTCGGAAAAATTTAACCGGCAAATTAAAAGCTATCACAACATTCATTGATCAGTTTTAGGATCAGGAAACAGAAATAAAAAGTATGAAGCCTTTACAGGAAAGTACAACGGAACTCCGCAATTTTATAAGTGCACTAAAAGTAAAAACTTTCAGTGGTGAGGAAACTGCACGTTTTCCAAAGCTTACCATCATTACGCCATCTTATAACCAGGCAGATTTCCTCGAACGGACTATTTTGAGCGTTTTAAATCAAAATTACCCCAATCTGGAATATATAATTATTGACGGCGGCTCCACTGATAAAAGCGTTGAGGTTATAAAAAAATATGAATCTTATCTGACCTACTGGGTTTCGGAAAAAGACCGGGGACAGGTTCATGCCATTAATAAGGCGCTGGAAATGGCAACGGGTGAATGGATCAGTTTCCAAAATTCCGACGATGTATATTTTGAAGGCACATTTAAGAGTTTTGGTAAAGCAGCTTTGGAACAGCCGGCGGATATTTTATATGGCGATTTGTTTATGATCACGACGGATGACGAAGTGACGGAAATCTTGAAAACCACGTCATACAGTTTGACCTGCCAGATTCTGGAGGGAATGCAGATTCACAATCAGTCATTATTTTTCAAAAGATCACTGGTTCAAAGATTCGGGAAGTTCGATGAATCCTATCGCTTTGCGTTTGATTATGAATTTATCACACGTTATACCATGCATGATTCTACCCTGATCAGGAAAGTGGAAGGACTGGGTGGAGCGCTTCGTGTACATGCAGATGCCAAGTCCTCGACCATTGCATCTGTAGGCTCGGAGGAACATTTGAGGATACAAAAATTGTACAATTCTGCGTTAACATTCCCGGCTCTGAACAAAATCAGGTATCTTTGGTGCAAGGTTAGAAAAATAGCCTATTTTACTTTTCGATTCGATTTCAAATACATACGTTTCAGACTATCAAGATGAATTTGAGTCTAGGCAATTTATTGAAGAACTTTAACTATCTGAGGTATTCCGTGGGTATAGCAATGCTATTCAACGGGTTCCCTCTTATATTCTTTTTCCGTGATACATTAGGAATAGGGCCGGCAAGCAGCACTTTTACGGCTATTTTCTTTGCCCTGGCGCTTTTGTTGATGGTCCCAACGAATCTGTTTCTTAGATTTTACAATCCTAATCCTGTTTTGTTCAATCTGGGAGTGGGGTTTTTGCTTTTGTCAGTATACTATTTCCTGTTTTTTAACAACATGGGAATGGGCGTTACCGATATTGGTAACTATGCCTATATTTTTGCATTTCTGCTGCTGTTAATGAGTATTCCCAGCGATGTAAAAGATACGCTGGTACCTGTTCTTTTCCTTTTTTCCCTGTTTTCAAATCTTACGCTGGTATATTCGCTGATGACCGATCCGAGTTGGACATTAGGTATGCGGGCTGCGGTAAGTTTCTCAAACGAAGGTGCTCAGGCAGGTGGAAATCCCCACATTACAGCCAGAAATGGTATTATTTGCCTTTTAACTGCAATGGTTCTTATTCCGCAGTACAAGAGTATTTTCCCCAGATTGTTCCTTTATTTTTCTGTATTATTTAGTCTTGCGGTTATCGTACTTTCACTTGCAAAATCTAGTTATCTGGGTGTTGGTATGATGTTGGGTTTATATGTTTTTTACAATTTCAAAGTCACCAAAATATTTTCAGCCATTGGAAGCTTTTTCAGCTTCAAAAATATAATGCTTGTCGTGCTCGTCATACTCGGGATCAGTTACTTCCTTAGCAAGTATGGCAGTGTATTAGATAGCCTTCTCAACTACTGGGATATATTTGAAGGCCGTATCATGGATGTAATTTTCACATCTTTCGGGGTTAAATTATCTGATACTGCTGATATTGATGCCTCGGCAATGGGGCGGGTAAGTGGTTTTGGAACATTTCTGGATACGATTTATTCATGGGATGTGTTTTTAGGACGAGGCTACAAAAGCGGTTTCCTCGACGTTCCAATTCTCGAAGCATGGGTTAATCACGGGATTTTGGGATTTCTTTTCTTTAACGGATTCAACTTTTTCCTTTTCATCTACTCCATTCAGGAAATTAGAAGAAACACGACTCCGCTTTCCACTTTTCTTGCCTATTTCTTTATTTCGCTGATAGTGCTTTTGATCTCCGGCGGACGGCCTTACGATATTGCTTACTGGTTTCCTTATGCTGTGATGATCCGCTTTCTGGGTATTGATTATTTTTACAAATTATCCCGTCAACCAGCAAGCGGCAGATTAGCCGCTGCCAGTTCCTAATTATCCATTTGACATAACCCTGATAAATGCAATATCAGGGTTGATGACATTGCATTTATCAATGAGAAACAGAGTAGAACAGCTTGATGGATTGAGAGGGATTTTTTCAATTCTGGTCATTGCCCATCATCATAATGCGTTCAGAGATTCCATTTTTTATAACAATTTCTTCGTAATCAATTCCAGCCTTTTTGTTGATTTCTTTTTTGTATTGAGTGGATTTGTCATCGCGATGAATTACATAGAAAAAATTCACACTGCTGAAGATTTCGTCACTTTTCTTAAAAAACGATTTGTACGCCTTTACCCGTTACTCTTCTACACAGAAGTCGTTTTCATCATTGCCAATCTTATCGGGGACCATAGCGCGTTTAAAAATATGACGGATATGAGGCTGTCATATTATTTAAAATCAGGACTTGACACCCTTACTTTTATGGGTTCAACGCCTATTCTCGGCGACTGGATGGGCATAAATTATCCTGCCTGGTCAATATCTTCCGAAATGATATCTTACGTTATTTTCGGTCTCGTTCTTTTATTTATACCGTCAAAAAAATATTTCATTTTCCTGCTTCTGAGTATTGCCTGTGTAGGATTTATCATTTCAAAAAACGAATATATGCTTGTTTATGATTACGGATTTGTCCGCGGTCTTTTATGCTTTTGCATGGGCATATTTACTTTTTCATTTTTAAAGAATAAATCATTTGAACTGACATTTCTGGAAATTCCTTTTCTTCTCTTGCTTGTGGCAGCGATGTATGCGACCCACCATTACGAATGGAATCTGATACGGCTTATCTTCCCGATTTTATTCTCTATTGGCATAATCATTTTTGCCAGTTCAAGCGGCATCGTTACGAAATTGCTTTCCAGTGCTCCTTTTCAATATCTTGGTAAGATTTCCTACTCTATTTATCTGAACCACGCCATTGTTCTGATCTTTATCAATATCTGTATTTTCAGGGTATTGAAAGCGGAACCGACAGAACCGATGATTGTATTTTCGTTGATCATTTCGATTTCTCTTACAATACTTTATTCACATTTTACATACGAACTGATCGAAAAAAGATTTGGAAAATACCTGAAATCAAAATTTGATTTATAGATCTGTATGTTATTTATTATTCCAAAATTGGGACAAGTTCAGGAATAATATTAAACCAATCACCTCTCAGATTGGTTATCATGATGAACTATCCAATGTAAATCATGTCAGCATTTTCGGATTTAATTAACAGCAATAAACCGGTTCTTGTCGACTTTTCAGCCGAATGGTGTGGACCTTGTAAAATGATGAAACCTATTCTGGAAGAATTAAAAGCAGATTTAGGTGATAAAGCAACGATTGTGAAAGTGGATGTGGACAAAAATCCATCCGCTGCAAAAGCATATAAAATTCAAGGCGTACCTACCCTGATTGTTTTTAAACATGGCAAAGTAATGTGGCGTCAGTCTGGTGTCGTGCAGGCCAATCAGTTGCAAAGTGTGATCAAAAAATATTTATAGTAATCTTATTTTTCAGGTTTAATGTTTAATAAAAGAAACGTCGAGGCAATCAGTAATATCGATTTCACAGTTCAGGATCTTCCGCAGCAAAGTTTTGAACAGTATGAATTTACAAACTGTATCTTTTCCAATATCGCGGGCACTGATTTCACCGACTGTTCTTTTATTGGCTGCAACATGAGTAATGCTGTGATGACAAACTGCAAAATGTTTGATGTTGAATTTGTTGTCTGCAAACTTATCGGTGTCAATTTTTCGGATACGAAGGACTTCGGTTTTTCAGTTCGTTTTGAAAAATGTCTTTTGGATTATACCAACTTCGACAATAAAAAACTGAATAAAAGTGCCTTTGTAAATTGCAAAATTAACGGTGCAGACTTTACTCAGGCCGATCTTTCCAAATCAAAATTTATTAATTGTGATTTAATGGGTTCTGTTTTTTCCTATACCAATCTTAGTGGTGTGGATTTCACAACAAGCCAGAACTTCACGATAGATCCGGCAATAAATAATGTCAAAAAAGCTAAATTCCTTTCTTCCGATTTAGCAGGTCTTTTGACTAAATTTGATATTATAATAAAATGACGTTTATCTGATTCGTCATTATTCCTAAACCTCATAAAAACGTCTTTAACTTATGTCTTCTTATCAGATATTTGCTGAGAAAGTTTATACCGGCAATTCCGTTCTGACCGGCCAACTTATTACTGTCGAAAATGGTATAATATCTTCTTTAACTTCTTCCAGCTTCGTTGAAGGAGCATTGAAAGTTCAAAATATTAGTGCCGGCCTTTTCGATGTGCATATCAACGGAGGAGAGCGTTTTCATTTTACTGAAAAAGCTGATGAAGAAACGATCGATGATATATATCAAGCCAGCAAAGCACTGGGCACTGCTTATGTTTTACCAACGCTGATTACTTCATCGCTTGAAAATATACTGAAAGGCATTGAAGCTACCCGGAATTATATCAGGAATAATCCAAGATCAGGAGTCCTTGGAATGCATCTGGAAGGTCCGTTTCTAAATCCGGTAAAACGTGGTGCACATCTTACTGAATATGTTAGAAAACCTTCGGATACGGAATTGGAAGCAATTATCAGTCATGGGAAAGATGTGATCAAGCTGATTACGATAGCTCCGGAAATGTTTACTTCAGAGCAGATTGATATGCTTTTAGCTTCGGGAATTACGGTTTCGGCCGGGCACTCCAATGCAACATATCAGGAAGCTAGCCAGGCATTTGATCAGGGAATTAAACTAGTAACCCATTTATATAATGCCATGTCAGCATTTGGTCACCGCCAACCCGGATTGGTCGGTGCTACATTTGACAATGATTCAGTTTACGCCCCGATCATTATCGATGGTGTTCATTGTGATTATGCAGCGGCTAGAATTGCTTACAAAGCCAAAAAAGATAAATTGTTTTTGATATCTGATGCGTTATTTGTTGGCGAAAAGGTAACGGAATTTAAGTGGGGCGAGTTTGACGCCTATCTGCAAGACGGTCAATATAATAATTCAGAAGGAAATCTGGCGGGAGCTACTATTTCTTTGGCTGATGCTGTGAGAAATGCTGTTCGTGAAGTCGGGATTCCTTTGCAGGAAGCTATTGAGATGGCTACGATTCGGCCGGCCATGGCGGTTGGGCTTGGGGATAAAATTGGAAGTCTGGCGGTTGGGTATCCTGCTGTGTTTACATCTTTTGATGATTTGTTGGAGAAGTTTGAGGTTTTGAACTAAGTTTTTGAACTGAATTTTTTTAACCGCAATAGACGCCATATGTTTCGCAATGGGCGCAATGCGATAAATGTTTATTGCGGTTAATTGTTTATACTACTAATAGTCCACCACTTTTTAGCTCATCCCAAACCTTTGAACGCATAAAAGTTTCGAATTCACCTAATCCTTGTGATTCAAAATTACTTTTCATTTTATCCAATGGATATGGTTCGTGTTTTCCAATAAGGAGTTCGGGCATTATTTCTGTCAGCCATTCTCCTACGGGAACGCTGGTTTCCAAAGCCCATTCCTGCTTTTTGTTATAAAAAACCAGTTCGGCAATTTCTGTAATATTTTTTCCTCTTTTTTCTTCAAAAACAGAAAGTGTCGGCAAGCTTCCCATCCAGACAACCATCGCATTGGTACGCGGAATGGCATCAGGAAACTGGCTGATGCTTTTTTCTATATATTTTGGCGAAATGGATGGTGAAGGAATTTTAAAATTAAACCATTTTGACAGTGGGAAATCAAAACATACGCCGTGCATATAATTGAATAACGATTTCCGCAAACCATCTCCGAATAAATCATGATTTGCACCCGACGGATCATCATGTTCCAGATCATTATTGGCAAATCCTCCGATCTCCGGACCAATGCGCATCACGTCAAACTCTTCCGGATGAAGTCCAACGGGACTGTGCGCGGTCATCGCAAACCTGTGCCAGAAACCTGACTGGACAATTCCCAAATGAAATAACTGACGCACCATTTCCAGGGAATCAATGGTTTCCTGCGCTGTTTGTGTAGGAAATCCATACATCAAATAAGCATGAACCATAATGCCTGCCTGCGTAAAAGCATCTGCCACTCTGGCAACCTGAGCGACGGTAACGCCTTTTTTCATACGTTCCAAAAGCCGGTCCGATGCAACTTCCAATCCACCGGAAATGGCGATACAGCCGGATGCTTTCAGTAACAGACAAAGGTCATGTGTGAAGTTTTTTTCGAAGCGAATGTTCGTCCACCAAACTACTGTTAATTTACGGCGGATGATTTCCAAAGCAAGATCGCGCAACAATGCCGGTGGTGCTGCTTCGTCAACAAAATGAAAACCGTTTTGCTGGGTTTGTTCTATGATTTCCTCTATCCGGTCACACAAAAGTGCGGCCGTCATTGGTTCATATCTTTTGATATAATCCAGAGAAATATCGCAAAATGAGCATTTCCCCCAATAACAGCCGTGTGCCAAAGTCAGTTTATTCCAGCGTCCATCACTCCATAACCGGTGCATCGGGTTAACTATTTCAATAACCGACAAATAATCATGTAATGGCAAATCACTGTAATCCGGCGTTCCGGTATCCCGCTGTGGTACATCCCGTTCCCTGGCTCCGTTATAATAAATTACTTTGCCATCGGTACGGGCATAAACCCGCTTTAATTTTTCTTTTTCCCTGCCGCCATCCAGATATTCCAGTAAGGATAAAAGCGGTGCTTCGCCATCGTCCAGACAAATAAAATCGATATAATCAAAAACCCGTGGTTCTTTCAATGAACGCAATTCGGTATTGGCGAAACCTCCGCCCATTACGACAGAAATATGTGGGTGATTTTTTTTGATATACTGGCCGCACTTCATCCCGCCATAAAGATTACCAGGAAATGGCACTGTTATACAAACAATATCTGGCTGATAGTTTTGAATTTTTTCTTCAAGTAAATTCACCAACAGGTTTGTCAGAAGCGTATCCGGCATTTCCAAAACCTCACACATTTCATCAAAATGCGAAGCTGAACGGCCAAGTCGCTCGGCGTAACGGCTGAAACCAAAGTGCGGGTCAATGGCTTCCTGGATCAGATCGCCAAGATCTTCCAGATATAAAGTGGCCAAATGCCTTGCTTTATCATGAATCCCCATTGTCCCAAAAGCCCAGTCCATATCTTCCAGTTGCTGAAAACGGTTCGCTTCGGGCAAATAACTTCTGTCACATATACTATGCGCCAAGGTAGGATTTCTATTTTTAAGAAAGCGGATGACAGGATCAATCGTACTGATGTATTCATCCCGGAGCGAATAGATCCTGAAACTATTATCGGTCAGTTCTGTGTCAGATTCTTCAAGCAAATTAAATAATTGACGCAGTCCTTTTGAAGAAAAAAGTGCCAGAATGACGTCAATACCCAAATCTGCCTGATGTGATTCTCTTCCCAACGTATTTAAAAAACCTTTCAGGTATGCAGTGGCTGGATACGGAGTATTCAGCTGGGTAAATGGCGGAGTTATAAATAAAGTTTTCTTTTTCAAAGCACTGCGTATCTCAATTTTCACAGTACAAAGGTACGGGAAGTTTTGTATGGATTTAAGTGAAAAATGTTGCAGTTATTTTTTAACAAAATGATTATTTACATTATCATAACATGGGTTGATAGCCTACTATTAAACATTAAAAGTACTATTGCAGCTTATACTATTTTACTTAATGCAAACTGTCAATGTCGTTTTCTTCAAAAAATAATCCATTTATTTTATTTATAATTTCATTGCTGGCCATTTTGCCGGCTACTGTTTTCGCTCAGGAAAACAAATCCTATCCTCCATCCAAATTTCCTGATCGGATTATCCTGGGTTGGAAAGGCGATGCCGCTCATTCTCAGGCAGTAAACTGGCGGACAGATTCTACCGTTGCAAAAGCTGTGGCGATGATCCACGAGGCAGATCCTTCACCTGATTTTCAATCTAATGCAAAAAGTGTCGAGGCAAAAACACAGGAAATAATTCTTGACGGGAAACAGGTAAAATACCATGAGGTTGATTTCACCGGACTAAAACCAGCGACCCAGTATATGTATCGTGTTGGCGATGGAAAATACTGGAGTGAATGGTTTCATTTTACAACGGCTTCCGATAAAAATGATCCTGTATCTTTCCTTTATTTTGGAGATGCACAAAATGATATCCGGTCGTTATGGTCCCGAGCGATCCGCGGTGCTTATTCAACTTTGCCAAAAGCGGATTTTATGATTCACGCCGGAGATCTTATTAATAGTTCTAATGCTGATTATCAGTGGGGTGAATGGTTTGAGGCAGGTGGCTGGGTGAACGGTATGGTGCCCAGTTTGTCAACTCCCGGAAACCATGAGTATTATATGGATAAGGCAAAAAAACCACACGTTTCCATGCACTGGCGACCGCAATTTGCTTTGCCGGAAAACGGCCCGGAAGGCTTAGCTGAAACTGCTTATTATTTTGATTACCAAGGCATACGATTTATTTCTTTAAATTCTCAGGAAGCAATTCTTGATTCAATGGTTTTGGAAAAACAGGCCGCCTGGTTTGAAAAAGTTGCTGCCGGACATCATATGCGTTGGACGATCGTGATGCACCACCATCCAATTTATTCTACTAAAAACGGGCGTGACAATGATGAATGGAGAGCAAAAATGGAGCCTCTCTACAAAAAACATAAAGTTGATCTGGTATTACAGGGACATGATCACACCTACGGTCGTGGAATTAATATGCCTTTGGGACAAAGCAGGAAAAAACCCGACGGACCGATTTACGTAGTCTCTGTCAGCGGACCAAAAATGTATGATATCGGGCTCCAAAACTGGATGGACCGGGCGGCGTCCAATACACAATTGTATCAGGTTATTACAGTAAATGACGCTTTGCTTTCTTTTAAAGCCTTCACAGTTAGCGGTGATTTGTATGACTCTTTCAATCTTGAAAAAGACAAAAAAGGTCAGAATACCTTGGTAGAATTGTCCACAACACTTAAAATGCAGGAACGCCTGGAATTGCCGGAAAATTTAAAAAAGAGCTTTAAGGCGGAACAATTAGAGGAATATAATAAAAGATTTAAGGAATATAAGGCGAGAAAGAATTTGAAATAGGTTTTTATAATGCGCTTAAAAGGACACTTTGATTTCCCCGAAGTGTCCTTTTTGCATTCTTCCCTAAACTTAAAGAGACATTTTAAGAATTTCCGGTCTTATTGCTTTAACCATAAAAGTGGGCTTTTACAGGATCGATTTGATTGGCAGAAGGTCGTACAGCCATTCTAAGGTTAACACTATTTACAAAAATATCCGGAACCAGGAGGAGCATCGTAAAAAACGAAGTTTTAGTGAGGAGTATCAGGAGTTAGTTATTGACCAAATTTGAGATCGGGCATAACAAGAAATATTGTTTGAATCTTGGGTGTAATTCGACAAATCGATCATGAACCACGAAATAATTCCGTGGGAAAAGAACGATGTGATACCAAATGATAATAAAAATTATATAACCTAAACCCCAAATTGTGTCAAGTGATGATCCAGATGTTTGTAAAACATATTATTCCACTCCTGCCCGGTCAGTTTCCCAAACGAATGCGATTCTTTTCCATCGAAAAAATCAAAACCTAAATCCTGTGTTCTTCTGATATATTCTGTTAATCTCCCTTTTTCTGTTTCAAAACTTCTATCTCCTTTTATAATAAAATCCGGAGCGGTGCCACTATTTCTCTTATACGGCTCTTCCGAAGTGACCTTATTTTTCACAAACATTTTCAAAATAAACTTCATGAATGTGCCGGGAGGTTTGTGATTATTGTCGTACACATACTCGTAGGAAATGCAGCAATGCGCCAGCATTTGCGCAACCGACATCTTTCCCCATAATGGCAAACTTGCGGCCGTGAGCTTATCAATGCGCTCAATTAGTTTTTCTGTAACAGGTTTGGTAAAAATATCAGGAAGGGCCATTTTTATAATGTTAGTGATGTGAGTTATTGATCAAAAGATAGATTAACAGTCTTATGGCACCAAATTAATATAAATCTCTGATATTTAATGTTTAGTCAACTGAAACCGATGGGTGACCGGCATTGTGCTGATCAGCAAGTTCCTGAATTCTTTTTCACTTTTAAATTCAAGTTTTGAAATAGTTTTAGACTCATAATGAATTTCAAAACTGTCCGTCTCAAAAGGCCATGGATCCACCGTAAGTACGTTTGGTTTAGGCGTATACAGCATATAACACAGATTTCCCGTACCTGTACTGATTTCTATTTTCCTGTTCTCAGGCTGAATCAATTGCTGACAAATCAATAATGAAAAGGCATCGCACCATTGCAGAATGGCATAAGCATCTGAGATTTCGTCCGCAGTGCATGCCGCAATTTTAATCCATTTTTTATCCGTTTTTTTTAAATTCTGACAATACTTCCGGGCAGTCTGATCTTCTGAATCGTCATGCAAAAACTGAATGTGGCGGGAAGTCAGCAATGCGATATACGTACTTTTTGAAAGTGCCATCTGAAGCAATTTTTCACACTTCTTTTCCTCAAATTCTCTCATTTTAAAGTTAATCGGTCCACCATTATTATTTAGAAGACTTTCATCGTTTTCATATTCATAAAAAACATCGTCATGTTCAATGGTTGCTACAATGGTTTCCATCCATATTTCCTGACGGAGTTTTGCCTTTAAATTAAAACAAATTTGACCCGCCAATAACCCATGTGCCCGCTGGGAAATGATATTCCAGCCACTTTCTGTATAATTAACAATCATAATAATGAAAATAAATTCCGACACGTAATTCAAAAAGTGTGCCGAAGGAATCCGGCGATAAACCCTTGTTATCCTGCTAATTTCTTTTACCCATACTGAAAATGCCTGGCAAAAGCTATTGGCATAGTTTTTACTAATTAGTGTCGAAATTATTTCCAAATGGTTATAATTTAAGTGAGCAGACATCTCTCAATTTAATTGTTCAAATCATTTATGGTGCAAACTTTTTCTGAGGAAACCGAAGAGGATGAGCCTGTTGTGGCTTCAACTTTATTTTATACCATACCACCTTCTCAACATCTGAAATTGTCGGTGATTTTGCCGGTAAGAAATGAGGAAGACAATCTCTTTAAAACTCTGGAAGCACTTCGTAATCAGAAAGATAATGAAGGGCTCCAACTCTCTTATTCTGAATACGAGGTATTGCTTTTAGCAAACAACTGCACGGATGAGTCCGCAGAATTTGCAAGGTCATATCAAAAAACATATCCGGAATTCAGTCTTCATGTTGAGGAAATTCAACTGACTCCCGATGTTGCCCATATTGGTACCGTTCGCAGACTTTTGATGGATGCGGCCTACAATCGTTTTGCCTCGCTGAATCGGCCGCAGGGAATTATCGCCAGCACCGACAGCGATAGCGAAGTGGATAAATACTGGGTTTTCAATACCATTGAAGAAATAAAAAAAGGAAATGATGTAGTAGGTGGACGGATTCTTACACGCCCTGAAAACAGCATTTCCAGGGTTTATTATCTTCGTGACATTACTTACAAACACTTGGTTTCCAAAGTTGAAGCACTGCTGGATCCGGTTGCTAATGATCCATGGCCACGCCATTTTCAATGTTTTGGTGCCAGCTTTGCTGTTACTTGCAGTATTTATGATCTGTCAGGAAGGTTGCCCGTGGTGCCATTTTTAGAAGATATGGCCTTTCACAGGGCACTTACCAGAATAGACGCCAGAATCAGATTAAGCCCTTTGGTAAAGGTAATTACTTCAACCCGTATACAAGGCAGGGTCGATTTTGGCTTTTCGATTCAATTAAAACAATGGGGTGAAATGAACGAGGCGAGAGATCCGATTTTAGTAGAACATGCAGAGGCTTTATTTATAAAATTAAAGGCCAAAAGGCTGCTTCGTCAATACTGGAATTGTGACAGCGATCATAAGCCGGATAACTTACACCTGCTGAATGTTGTAGCTGAGATTCTCCAATTGGATCTGTCATGGCTGATTTCTCAGGTCGACTCCGAAATTTATTTTGGGGTATTGTGGGAAAGAATAGAGGAAGAACTTGAAAACGGTGAGTGGACGAATGCCTGGCCAAAAATGGACGTTGTGGATGTAATTAATGACCTGAAAATAAAAATTAAAAACTTACAGCTTCAATAAAAAACGGAACTTATAGTTCCGTTTTCTTTCCAAATAAGTCTAATCGATACTGTTCTTCTCTGCTTCCCTGTAAATGTATCAGAGGATCTGATGCATTATCACCTGCGGATTCAATAAACAGATCATGGACCTCATCTCCTGTTAAAGGAAATTCTTCAACAAATGGTGTCCAGTGGACCATTAGTAAATGTCCTTTGGGTGTAAGAGCATGGATCATTTTGTCCTTTGCAGTTTCAAGATCTTCTCTGCTCAGGAAATAGCCCACTTCTGAAAATAATATTAAATCGAACTTCTGATCAGGGAAGTCGTTAGGTATGGTCATCTCACGAACCTCAACGGCCGGATAATCTGCCAAACGTTTCTCAGCATTTTGGATGGCGATTTTGCTTGCGTCAACGGCTAATAGATTTTTACATAACCCTGCAAGTTTTTCACTTAATATGCCATTTGAACATCCAATTTCAAATGCATTTTCATATGAGGTATTAGGAATTGCAGCCAATGTCGCCTCATATTTTTCCCTTTCATATGGACTATTTTCAAAATCCCAGGGATCCTCGTTTCGTTGATACATTTCATTAAAAAACTCAGCATCAAGAGATTTGGTCGGTTTTTCCATAACGTTATGATATAGTGGCTTCAAAAAATAACTCCCGCGGGATATCAAAATGAGCAATCACTTCCGGGCTTAACATAAAACCTTCGGGATCATCATCAATCATATGCGTGACCTGCGAGGTGTGCGCTGCCAAAGCTTTATTTTTCATTTCCATTGTATCCTCAATATTAACCGTAAATTTCTCCATGCGGTCAAGCAATTCCATGTCTTCCGGGTTGCCTAATTCCCACAGCCAGATCGGATATTCAATAAACCTCGGTTTTACTTTTGACTGATTTACCGCCTCTGACATGATTTTCCAGGTTGCCTGATGATCAATATGCGGGTCTTTCTGCCAGGGAACAAAAACAGTTTGCGGTTGTAAATCGTCAATAATTTTAACAACCTTTTCTACCGTTTCCTGAAACTGATTATCATTTTCGTGAGGTACTCTGGTATCTTTCAATCGTAAAAATTCCATATGATCCACTTCTCCACCAAGTGTTAAAACTGCTGCTTTTGCTTCCTTTTCTCTAACCTTCGTCAATTTTTTAGCCGGATATTTTTTTGAATTCGGATGAGACATACTCCCATCACTCACAAACAAAAAATGAACCGGAATTCCGTTTTTTCGTAATAAAGCAACCGTTCCGCCGCAGCCAAGGGTTTCATCGTCGGGATGCGGTGCAACAATAAGGCTGGAACCAAATTCTTCAACTTTGACAGTTTTCATCTGGCCAATCTGGCTGTGTAATGCTGATATCTGATCCATAATGTGTGACTTTAAATTATGTTTTTAATTCTAAAACCTACATTTCAGGCAAGCTCCATCTGACTCTCAGTGATACTAAAATGAAGATGATTATTTGCAGCCTGTAATTCTACCGACACCAGATCCTGTGCTTTCAGCAATGCGGTTGCCGAAGGCTGATGCAAAATCCGGCTCTTGATACTAATCTTTGGATCCATATCCCATATTCCCGAATTATGCCAGTCGTCCAAATGATCCCAGTTGGGCCTGTCAATAATTGGATAAATGCAAACACCCCACAATGGAATATCCATTTGTAATGTTTTGCAAACCTGTGCAGAAATATAGTTGATCCAAAGCGGGCGATCGCTACCCGGATGGCTTGTTTCTGCCAAAACGATCGGACGATTATAGCGTAAATGAGCCTCCTGAAATAAATCTGAAAGCTCGCGCAGATAGGGATGTGGAACAGGATCATTCCAACCTAAAATCTGATGTGGATTAAGAATCCATTGATTATTGTAATAATAATTAAATCCTAGGATATCCAGATATTCGGGCTTTCCTCCCAGTTCAGGGCACATTCTTCCGTTCAGCATATCCAGCGACTGATATTGCAGTTCATGATAATTTTTAGCATCCTGAATTTCCCATGGTGTCGCGTCTGGTCTGGCTACAATATTAACCAGGGGTTCTGTGGTCAGGATCCTAATCATCGGATCTACATCTTTAAGTGCTTTTACACCAGCAATATAAGCCTTCATGTAAGAGTATTTCACCTCCCAACCGTTATGATGACAATATGGAGAAGTACCGGCTACATCTCCTCCAAGCCATGACATGAAACTAACTTCATTGATAGGCGTTACAATAAGAGGCTCAGCATAACCTAATGATTTGTAGAATTTTGCAAACGCCGTACATAACGATGCAAACCTTCCTGTAAAATGAGGATGTACCGGACTTAAATCATCCGGAAATCCGAAGTGACAAATATCCCAGATCTGCTGGATACCATTTTCTTTGCCAGCTTCCAGCATTTTTTTAAAAATAGAGAAATCGTATGTGCCAGGTGATTTTTCAACCTGGCTCCAACGCAAACCTTCTCTTACCGTTTTGATATTAAACAATCCCAGATTTTGATAATCCTCCTGAAGTAGTTCGTAATGAGAGGTTATGTGAAGAAAATCAACACGGTTTCCAAAAGCATTTAATTGATCCGTACATTCAAATCCAGCCATCCAGAACGATTCAAACGGGTTTTCGATCTTTTGATCAGACATGTGTTATCTCTTAAAATTTATAATAAGTCAAATTATTCCCCTGCCAATAAAACCGGGGCTATCTTGCTTTCGAGCGTACTTGCCATAATTCCCATCATAGACTGGAAAGTATTATCCCAGCAGTTGTCAGCCAAAAATTCATCAACTTTGGTGAGCCAGGCTTCGTTTTCCGGTTTCGCCAATAATGCATCAATTGCTATCACAAAATCATCTGCATCTACACCAATGGAAACAAGTTTATTTTTAGCGTAGGGTGTTACAACATCCCTGATCGCAGAAGAAACAACTGGTTTGCCGCCTGCAAGATATTCCGGCGTTTTAGTCGGACTTATAAACCGGGTTGATTCGTTCAGTAAAAACGGCACCAATGCAACATCCCATCCGGATAAGTACAATGGAAGTTCATCGTAATTTCTGGATCCCAGATAATGAATGTTTTTATTTTTAGGCAAACCTGCCGGATCAATCTTAACCACAGGCCCGATAAGCATAATTTGCCAGTCAGGACGCGCATCGGCAATATTTTTAATTAGATCTGTATCAAAGCGCTCATCAATGACACCATAAAAACCCAATTTTGGCCCTGCAATAGCGGCCTGATCGGCAGGTTCTGCATCTTTCGACCTGGCTTTTGCGAAGTGTTTTTTATCAATGCTGCTTTGAAATGGATGGATATTATAATGTTGATGCTTTTTGGCTTCGTACAATGATTGGCCACCTGTAAAAACTACATCCGCTTTATTAAATAACCTTCTTTCCAAATCTTTCAATTCGTCAGGAGCAAATTTAAAAGCCGACAACTCATCCATACAATCATAGACTGTCAGGCCTGGAACGAACTTGTATGAAAATTCAAGAGCCATGGGCGTGTAGTACCAAAACATGAAATCTTTGGTATCACGATTGACAAAAAATATATTTAAAAGGTATTTAAGCTCCTTGTTTATTTCCGCTTTGTCCAATCCGTGTGGTAAGTGAGGTACACAAACCCAAAGATTTGGCTGTCTTTCAGAAAAGCTCATAAATGCATGATCATATGATCCGAATATGGGCTCTTCAAGATAATATACAGCCGAAAATTCAGAAAAACGCGTCATAAGATGTTGTGGACGCTGATAAACGAAATCCCAACGTAAGTGTGAAAAACACAGCAGGTTTTTAGGTAGTTTAATCATAGTTGTCAGGAAATAAATAATCAGTGATCAGTTGTTGAATGAAGTATATATTCTTAAAATTATAGCGTGTGGTATCAGGACGTAAAATGTGTTACATCCATAGGGTTGAAATTTGGTGCAGGTATAGCGGCCGTTATATCTACGCTCCAAAATCAGGCTTAAAAATGTCTGAGAATTCTGGTAAGCTAAACCAGATCTGTATTACCAGGACTATGATATATGATCTGATTTGGGTCATCTCCCATAAATACCAGCATCAATCAAAGTTCGATTGGATCAATTATAACAATTATGCCAGAATGAATGGTTGTAAACCTTCGAAATTCGGCGTTTGTGATAAGTCATTCTGGGGAATTTTTGTGTATAGACTTACTCAGCACAAATGAGTTATTACGTGTTCAGTACGAATTCAAAATCCCGTATACGCAATAACTATGCCATTTCGGATGTAAAAAATGAATTGATGAAATTGTTTACTGATAAATTAGATTATACTTTCGTCTAAAACTGTCACATAGTGTATAACTCTTGTAGATACATTTCGATATTTTTAACAATATTTAATAATTAGATTTGTAGCTAAACAATACCTGCACTATTTTATGAATATCTTGATTATTGAGGATCACCCCTTAATCCGAATGGGTCTTGGACATTTGATTTCAGATACTGACCCCAAAGCAATTGTGACCCCCGCTGATAGTTTCCCCTCAGGACTTGCCATGCTGGAAAAGGAAAAGTTTGATTTATTGATCCTTGATATTGATATTCCGGGAGGTGAGAATATCAGAATGATGGAAATGGTGCGCCAGAGACAGCCTGATATTACAATCCTGATACATTCCGGCTATGACGAACAGGTTTATGCCTTACCGTATATGCAGGCAGGTGCAGACGGATTTCTTTCAAAACAGGCATCTCACGATGAATTTCAGGCTGCCTACAAAGCGCTTATGAACAGGGGAAAATATGTTAGTTATCGTATTCAACAAACCTTGTTAAATAATCTGGGAGATAACAGTTCCAAAAAACTAAAAAATCCCATTATGACCCTTTCTCCAAGAGAGATGCTTGTTATGCAGCTTTTAACGGAAGGTAAGTGGACAAAAGAAATCGCCTCGATTTTAAAAGTTAAAGAAAATACTATCAGCACCTACAAACGCAGGATTTTCGATAAACTTGATGTAACGGACGAAATTGAATTATCTAAAAAGGTTTCTCTTTTGAGAAACTTCTAATCGCTTACCGTTAAATAATTTCTATTCGCGCTTCGCCACGAATAAAATTATTCATACACGCCTGTATCGTGTTTTATTTTATGCGTTTAATTCATAAACAATTGACTATTAAAACAAATAGATACGTTTTAATGCATCTCGTCATGTCTGTTTAGATATATTTAGCGTCAAAAACAATAGAGACGACATAGAGATATTTCTATAAAATGGAAATTGCATCTCGACAAATACATTTAAAAATCTCCCTTAGTTTTGATATTAAGAACAAGCAGTATCATTTACAACTTAACAGACACACATCTATGATTAAAAACAAATTTACGAATCCGGCTGCGCTGCACACACACTAATGCCTGGCAACAAAGCTATTTGGACCCGTAGCCTTAAGGTTCAAATAGCTCCCGGCAAAAAAGCAAACTAAGACTACCCTCATCTAAGAAATTATGATATGCCATAAAGTTTGAACCTGTCAAATTCAGGTTTTCTTTCTGCAAATCATAGTTTCCAAAACCTGAAATAAAACTTTAATCGTTATGAAACGTCTTCTTGCATATGACCTGCAAAGTGATTCACCTGCCAAACTGGTTGATTTGTTACAGGTACATAAAGAAGAAGTTTACATAGAAGAAGCTGTTGGCATCAGCGATGTTTTCAGAAAACTGGCCTTTGGAAAAAAAGTACCTTTGTCAGAAGACAGAAATAATTTGCTGGTTGTCCGCCTGAATGTTCCGGATATGGAAGTTCTTGATTTCCTGGGCTATCTCCATAAAAGTAAACCCGCCCTACGGATCGTTTTGTACACTTCTGAAAGTAGTGAATGGTTAGAAAAACTCAATCTCATAACAGGAAAACCTTTAATTCCGGTAAACATTATTGTTACAACACAAATCAATGAAGTTGTCAGTAATATACTCGAATCAAAGAAATTGAAAGTATAACAAAAGGTCACTATCAATTTAAATTATCCCGATAGAATCCGGGATAATTCATTCATCAATTCCATACACTTTAAATCAGAAACGAGATGACACGGATATTAATTTTAATCAAAAATGACTTTTTCAGATTAGGAATCGCGGCTTCCATTAAAGAATATGCGGGCAATGTTCATATCGAAGAAGCCGACAGTTGGGAAAGTATTCCAGGTATTTTAAGAAAGTCTTATTTTGATGTGCTTATTGTTGATATCCGTTTATCAAACCTGACGAACTTAAACAGTTTTGAGGGAATACGCCGGATACAGCCTTCTGTCAAAATTCTTGTTCTTGGTGAAGAAAACGAAAAAGTGTGGGCTCTTCCATATCTTAAAAAAGGCGTTGACGGGATTTGTCTGAAAACAATGACAAAACATGAATTTCAGTCCGCGTTTAATACCATTATCAAAGGCAGAAAATACATGGACGACGGACTTACCGACTTTTTATTAAAAGGAATGGTGGAGAACGATCTTGTAAACCTGCTTTCTGTCCGCGAATCAGAAATTATGCAGTTGCTTTTGAAAGGATTTCGTACTGCTGAAATCGCAAAAGAATTAAAACTGGCACCATCTACGATCAGTACTGTAAAATTCAAAATTTACCGTAAAATGCAGGTAACGAACGTAGTGGATCTTATGAATAAGGTTGAAACATTTCAGTCGATTGCATAGGTATAATTGAAAATATTAAGCTGTGAAAAATAAAAAATCCAGGTTCCTTTGCTCATACATCGGAACCTGGCTTTTCTTATATCAGTGCAGAAAAAAGGTGATAATCCCAACCAAGATCAGGATTACGCCGGTAATACGTTTTTCATTATGTTCAATAAAATGGGTATCAACAAGATGTATTCCCTTAAAAGCCAGCATAACCAGGCCGACAATACCCGCAATACTTGTAACCGCATACGCGGCGGCAAGGAGCAGAACACCTTTAACACCGAACGCTCCTGCGGAAAGGAACAGACTTTCCACTTCCAGGCAAGGTGATAAAAACATCATCCCTACAAAAATCAAAATCCATCTTGTACGTGACTTTTCATACTGTTTTACATCTTCCTGTGCACCGTGGTGATGATGGGGAAGGTTAACAGAAAAATAGATCAAACCGAAAATAATAAGCAAAACCGGTGCGATGATATCTACAAACTCATTGTATGTCCCGGCAAGTCTTGTTCCTATGATTCCCAGAATAATCCCCAGCGCCACTGTTCCGGCAACATGCGCCAATGCAATAAGAAAAGCAACACTGAGCAGCTCCGGCCGCTCCCATTTTTCAGCTTTCGCTACCGCTACCAACGGTAACCAGTGATTGGGAATGAGTGCGTGCACCAGGCCTAATAATATTGCTGCTGTAATGATACTGTACATAATTTCCTCTTTTATCCTTTACCAACGCATCAGCAAAATTTAATGTTCATGCCCGCCGCCACCGTCACTTTTAAGAAGATGACTTTGAATATAATAAGAGCCTTTTAAAACAATTCTGGCATTTTTCTCCAAAACCTGTAACGGAGTCACCTGGACATAACCCAATTGTGTAGTACCAGATTTCACTTCGATCCGCTGAAAATGATATGAATTCTCCTCAGATTTCTTTTTCTTCTCCTCATCTTCCAAAACAAAAATAAATTCCCGGCCATCTGCTTTGATTACGGCATCAACAGGTAAAGCATCCACTTTATTTTTTCCGATATCAATGAGCGCATTTACATACATACCCGGAATCAATATCTGCTTGTCATTCAATATATCAGCATGAACGGCAACCGATTTGGTTTCATTTTCAAATGCTTTTCCAACACTGAAAATCTTGCCGCGAATTTCTGCGTTATCCTGATTAGTAAGTACAAAACGCACCGTTTGATCCGGTTTTACCTTTTGCAGATCTTTTTCATAAACCAGCAAATCAACATGCATTTTGGTATTATCCACAATACTGAAAAGCACATTTCCCGGCTGGACATTACTTCCTATTTTGATATTAACCTCAGTGATATAACCTGAAATCGGCGCTGTAACAGAAACTGTTGAAACAATATTTCCGGAACCCGATCCATTGATATGCAACATGTTCAATTGTTTTTGAAGAGAGTTATAACGTGCCTTTTCCGTTTCAAAATCCGCTTTTGTTTTTTGAAATGCCTTTTTTGCATTGACATTCTCATCCGACAAGATTTTTTGCCTTTCAAATTCAGCAGCCAGAAATTCAGTATTACTTTTTGAAATAAGAAAAGATTCCTGAAGCCTGGTGAATTCCGGGCTTTCCAAAGTTGCTATGGTCTGCCCGGCCTTGACGAATTCACCTTCTATCACTTTGATTGACCTGACTATACCTGCCATAAAAACGGAAACGTCAGCCTGATTTTGCGGAGGTAATTTAGTGTAACCATTGGCATTGATTACCTCACTCAGATTTTTACTTTCAAAAGTACCCAGCTCAATATCAGAAGCATCGTATTGGGCTTGCGTCAGGGAAACTTCCTTATTTTCTGATTCGTCAATTTTCTTTTCCGTTTGAGGTTTTTCCTGTTCCTCAGTTTTCTCCCCTGAGTTATTTTTACAGGAAAAAGCAAGCTGTACAACTAAAAATGCCAGCAAAATATGAATATATATATTGGTCGTTTTCTTCATGATTTCAATTATTGATTCAATAAATATTGCAGGCTCGCAAAAGCCTGGTTAAAATCTGCAACCGCTTTCAGATAATTCATATCGATATCCAGTGCTGTCTGAATTCCCTGAAGATATTCCACATACGAAATTTCACCGCTCTGGTAACTTTTTGAAGCATTGGCAGAAATCGTCCTTGCGTTGGGAATAGCAGAAGTCTGGTAGTATTCAATCAGCGATTGGTACGTGTAAAGCTGGGTCAGCTGCTGCTGATACTGGTTTTGGAGTTGGGATTGAAGGTAATCCACATTTTTTTGCTGCAATTGAATATTCGTTTCCGCAGCCCGAACTTTTGACCGGTAACTTTTTGAAAAAACCGGAATAGCAATACCAGCCTTGAAACCCTGAAAACGTGGCACACCATTATAATTGATGTTCTGACCGTTAATGTCCTGATTTCCTGTAAGCGATTGAATAAAATATCCGGCGGTAAAATCCGGCATCAGCAATGCCTTTTCCAGATTTTTATTAGCTCTTGCAATTTCTACCTGCTGTAAAGCATGTAGAAAAACGGGATTTTGATTGATGGCTGTTGTATCAAATAAAGTACTAACCGGCAACGCCGTAAACGTGGTATCACTGACATTAAAATCAGTATTGAGATTCAACAGCAATCTGACTTTTGATTTTCCAACTGCCACCAAACTTTCATTTTGCCTGATACGTTGCTGGATTTCCTGCTGTTTGGTAATGGCCGTGGTCTTTTCGAGTAGATTTGTTTCACCGGTTTGAAATCTCAATGAAGCGGCTTTGACAAACTGGCCAAGAATGCTGTCTTGTTTTGTAAGTGAATTATTTAGTTTGGTCAAATACAAAAGTGAAGTCCAGTTTTGCCGGATCGAATAGGTGATTTCCTTCTTCGACTGTTCCAGCCTGATCTGGCTGCTTTTGAGATTATTGTTTAATACTTCCTTCCGGGCACCATATTGGAACGGACTAAAAGTTTGGGAAACCTCATAATTCTGATCAAAAGCTTTGGTATTGTATTGTCCCAGCATACCACCAATATTCGTTTTGGGGATGTCAAACGCTGTTCCGGTAAGTTGCGACTGCATTTTTATTTCCAGTTCTCCTGCTGACAGTAACTGGTTATTTTTTGATCCCAACTCAATAGCCTGTTGTAAACTCAGTTTTGGGATCGGTTGTGCTGTTGTTTCAAATCCGATAAAAAACAAAATGATCAAAGCGGTAATACCTGATTTTTTGATTTTTAAATTACTTTCCAGATACCAGTAAAGAATTGGTAAAACAATCAGCGTCAACAAAGTAGCACTGATCAAGCCGCCAATTACCACAGTTGCCAGCGGTTTCTGCACTTCCGCTCCTGCACTTGTACTAATCGCCATGGGGAGGAAACCAAGCGAGGCAACGGCAGCAGTCATCAGAACAGGTCGCAAACGAACGCTGGTGCCTTCCTTAATTCGTTGCATGATATCGGATAATCCTTCGGCTTTTAACTGATTGAAATAACCGATCAGAACGATACCATTTAAAACCGCCACGCCAAACAATGCTATAAAACCAACACCAGCCGAAATACTGAATGGCATATTCCGGATCCAAAGCGCAAATATGCCGCCAATGGCTGAAAAAGGAATGGCCGAAAAGATCAGCAACGACTGGCTTACAGAACGGAAAGTAAAAAACAGCAGGACAAAAATCAGTAGCAAAGCCACAGGCACTGCCACCGCCAGACGTTCATTGGCCTGAATCAGATTCTGAAATTGTCCGCCGTAAGTCACATAATAACCCGCCGGCAAACTTAATTGCTGATCCAGCTTTTTCTGAATTTCTTCGATTACACTTTTTACATCCCGGTCACGCACGTTAAATCCTACAACAATTCTTCTTTTTCCATCTTCCCTGCTGATCTGCATCGGACCGGGTTCATAAGCTATATCAGCAACCTGTTCCAGAGGAATCTGACTCCCGGACGGAAGTGAAACAAACAGCGTTTTCAGATTTGAAATATCCTGGCGTTTTTCCTGCGCCAGCCTGACAACCATATCAAAACGTTTTTCCCCTTCGTAAACCACACCTGCCACTTCTCCGGCAAAACCAGTCCTGATTACTTTGTTAAGATCTCCCACATTTAATCCATATAAAGCAAGTTTGTCTTTGTTATAACGCACCGTAATTTGCGGTAATCCGGCAACCCTTTCCGTTTTGGCTTCGGTAACGCCTTTTACATTCCGGATAATTTTCAATACTTCATCACCCTTGCTGACCAGCATTTCAAGATCTTCACCAAAAATTTTGACCGCCACATCGCTTCTTACACCTGTCATCAATTCATTAAAACGCATCTGGATCGGTTGCGAAAACTCTGTGGAAGCACCGGGAATGGCCTCTAGTGCCTCTGACATTTTATCCATCAATTCCTCCTTGGTCCTGGCCGAGGTCCAGTCTTTTTTATCTTTCAAAATGATAATCATATCACCCACTTCCATAGGCATGGGATCGGTCGGGATTTCGGAACTTCCAATTTTAGTGACGATCATTTTTACTTCCGGAAATTTGGCTTTTAGTATCTGCTCCGCTTTTGTGGTCGCTTCGATTTCCTGAGACAGTGAGCTTCCCGAAGCGATAACCAGATTTGTAGCGATATCTCCTTCGTCCAAAGTCGGGATAAATTCTCCTCCCAAGGTGTTAAAAATGAATGCGGAAATTATTAAAAGCACTACTGCAATTGACAATACCAACCCTTTTAACTTCAATGACCTGGCCAGAAGCGGCTGATAAATCTGCTGAAAAAAATGAATGATCTTATCACTGATATTGATCTTATGTCCTGTTTGTTTTTTCAAAAACAACGCCGTCATCATAGGGATATAGGTCAGTGAAAGAATGAAAGCACCAAGAATTGCAAACGAAACGGTTTGCGCCATCGGCCCGAACATTTTGCCCTCAATACCAACCAGTGCCAGAATGGGCAGGTATACAATCAGGATTATTATTTCACCGAAGGCGGCACTGCTCCGAATTTTGGCAGAAGCTTCATATACTTCTGCATCCATTTCCTGAGACGTCAATTTGCCTTTAACGCTAAGTTGTAATCTATGAATGATCGCTTCAACAATAATCACAGCACCATCTACGATCAAGCCAAAATCAATAGCACCAAGTGACATCAGATTTCCGGAAACGCCAAATAAATGCATCATACTGACTGCAAACAGCAAAGACAGAGGAATAACGGAAGCCACAATTAATCCCGCTCGAAGATTTCCAATCAGCAGGATCAGCACAAAAACCACAATTAATGCGCCTTCCAAAAGATTTCTTTCAACCGTACCAATGGCGCGGTTTACGAGTTTTGTCCTGTCAACAAATGCTTCGATGGAAACTCCTTTTGGCAGAGATTTCTTGATCTGCTCCATTTTTTCCTTGACACGGGATACTACTTCGGCGCTATTTTCGCCTTTGAGCATCATGACCATCCCGCTTACTTCTTCGCCTTTTCCATCTTTTGTGACAGCTCCATAACGGATACTGCTTCCTATTTGAACAGTAGCGACATCCCTGATTAGAATCGGGATTTCATTTTTTGTTTTGATTACAATTTTGTTTATCGCATCAATTCCGTTGACCATACCAATTCCACGAATGAAATAAGCGTATGGTTTTTTGTCGATATAAGCACCGCCGGTATTTTCATTATTTAATTCCAATGCATCCAGAATCTCAGCGATTGTGGTATTCATCGCTTTCAACTTGTCTGGCTCAATCGCGATTTCGTATTGTTTCAGACTTCCGCCGAGTGTATTCACTTCGGCCACACCGGGCGTCCCGATCAATTGCGGACGAATGATCCAATCCTGGATTGTTCTTAATTCCGTTGCAGAATATTGTTTTTCAAAACCTTTTTGCGGGAAAACCACGTATTGATAAATTTCACCAAGCCCGGTACTGATCGGTGCCAGTTCAGGATTCCCCAGGCCTTTTGGAATTTTACTTTCAGCCTCTTTCAATCGCTCGGAAATTTGCGCCCGGGCCCAGTATATATCCGCATTTTCTTCAAAAACGATGGTAACAACACTTAGTCCAAACCGACTTACTGATCTCAGCTCCACAATTTTGGGAATTGATTTCACCGCCAGTTCAATCGGATAGGTAATAAACTGCTCCACTTCCTGCGTTGCCAGCGTTGGAGAAGTGGTGATGATCTGCACCTGATTATTGGTAATGTCGGGCAGGGCATCAATCGGCAAATTGCTCAGCGAATAACCGCCCACGGCGATCAATGCCAGCATAAAAAGCCCTATAATAAATTTATTATAGATGCTGAAATGAATGATTTTATCTAACATGAAAATTTAAATTGCCAAATAACAAACAGGCAAAGTTTTGACATAAAACCTGAACGGCTCAATACCTCAAAATTTTACCAAAAAAATAAGATGTTATCAGGCAATCTTTGGCGGCTGCCAAATGGAGAAGGAAAATTCCGGGCGGAAACGATCGGCGTACGCAGGAAATTTAACAGCAGCGAAAACGGTTTTGGGGATTTTAACTGCGGCAATTGCATATCGGGCCAAAGTAGACGCGGAACAACAGCTGCAAGTACAGAATGGTGTACAGGATTCAGTCTCGTGAGAATGATCCTTATGTTCCAAAGAAGAACTAATTTTCAGCTCATCTTCCCCATTACAATCCAACCCGTCACCGCACGGAAAGCACGACAAAAGTAAAATGTAAAGGCTTAATATGAGCTTGAATATTTTCATTGGGGCAAAGGTAGGGAATGAGAGGGAAATATTGAATTCAAATTTGGAATATGTCTTTTTCGTTTGACAATAAGTTTCTATATTTAGAAACTTATTGTCTTGGTAAACAAATTGCAATATTTCCACACGCGATTTTTGGAAGAAGCGGATCAGTTTTTGGCTAGCCTTAATAAAAAGGCAGTCAGGAAAATATTTTATAATATTGAACTTGCACAACAGACTAATGATCCAAGACTTTTTAAAAAACTACAAGCTGATATTTGGGAATTCCGGACACGGTTTGAAGGGCAACAAATTAGGTTGTTAGCATTTTGGGATAAAAAAATGAAGCGTCAACATTGGTTTTTGCGACCCACGGCATGATAAAAAAGGTAGATAAAATGCCAGCCGGTGAAATTCAACGAGCTATCAATATCAGGAATAAATACTTTGAAAGTAAACTAAAAAAATAACGTTATGGCAGACAATCAAATAAAGTCATTTTCGCTTGCCGAGATGAAAGACAAATATATCGGGAAAGCAGGGAGTGTGGAAAGAGAAGATTACGAATATGAATTAAGAATGGATGTTTTGGGGCAAATGATCAAAGTCGCCAGAAAGGAGCGCAATTTAACGCAAGAACAGCTGGGAGAACTTATAGGTGTACAAAAAGCTCAAATTTCAAAATTGGAGAGCAGTGTAAATAGTGCCAGCATTGATACCGTCTTAAAAGTATTCAGAGCGTTAAATGCAAATATTTATTTTAATGTAACCTTGGAAAATCAGCACTTAAAACTGGTCTGATCAGATATTAATACTTTCAATCAACCACCATCGTCACAACCGACCGTGGCGGTAGCACCACTGCATCCTTTAACTTTTGAACAGGATAAGATTTAAGATTATCGCCTTCCAAAGCACTGGTAATATACTTTGTTAAAACTGAAGTTTTACCGGCATTTGCGAGATCAAGCTTAATCTGTTTTTCTGACGTTGTATAATTAATGGCAACAATAACAACTTTCCCTTTTCCATCCGTATAAGCCGATAACATCACATTTTGTGCAGCTTTCAGATCAGTTATTTTATCACTTCGATCAACAATTAACCGGTGCATACCAGGACGAACAAAACGGCTGAAATTCCCCAAAGCCCACAAACCTTTGGTTTGGAAATATTCACCATCGGTATGTTTTTCATTAGGTTTTAACGCAATCAGAAAATAACGCGTATCAAATTCCGGGCTGCCAGGCTCATAAGAATTCCATAACTGCCAGGCTGATGCATTACCAACAACCAGATCATTGTGAATAACCTTGGCCAGAAAGAGCGCACAATCAATAGCCGAACGTTTTCCTTTTGTGCCTTCACGGAAGCCATCGGCCAGCATGGAATACTCAGTCTGCCAAAATTTAACGTCATATTTTCTGGCAGTATCTGCCACATTTTTTCTGATTTGCACCAGACTGCTGTCTCCGTTTTCTGTAAAGTAGCTATGCCCGCCAATGAAGTCAGACATGTGTTTCAAATTTCTTAATTTTAACTTACTGTCACTACCAAAAAAATTCTGAATCTGACGATTGGCATTTCCTGCGCCTGCGTATAAATAATTCAGCATTCCGGCCTCAACCAACATAATTTTGGAAGAAAGCTTTTGAGCAGTAAGTGCACTATCCAGCGCGGTTGTTACTTTGTAAATATCCTCATTTCGCCACGGCGTACCCTCCTGACTGGCTTGCCCGGGTTTGTTCGACCAGTCCCATTGTGGCTCATTAACAGGGCTTATGTAGTTGAAATGTAAATTTTCCGCGTCAAAATGGTTGATCACATCTGCCAGAAAACCGGCATAAGCTCCATACTTATCCGGTTTCAGATTGGATTTATAATCTTTTTCAGTTTTAAAACCACGTCCATTTTGCGTGAATTGAACCGGAGGCGTATTCGAAAAAGCGATCAGGTTTTCAACACCATACTGTTTTGCTTTTTTGACAAACCAGACATAGCCGGCTTGTTTTGTCCAGTCGTAACTTCCGTCGGGATTTTGAAAAGATTCAACGCGTTTCCGAAAATCTTTAATACCGCTGCTATCGCCTTGTTCGGCTGTTCCACCGCCGATATTGAACCGCCAGGCAGAAAGTCCGATACCTTTTGGATTTCCCTTTTCATCAAAAGATTTACTAAAAAGCCATTCAGCAATTTGTTCCTTTTTCTGTTCAGGCCAGTATTTGCCAATTCCTTCTGAAAACCAGCAACCTGCCGCACCAAAATTTTCTATAACCTGAGCCCTGTTTTTAGTATCAATTTTGAAAATTATTGGCTGCTCATTTTCCTGAGCGAAAGATTTAATATCAAAAGCAAAGATGAAAGCAAACCCAAAAAAAACAGTAAAAGCAATTTTCATAAAAAGTCAGAACCGGTTATTCAACCATGTGCCCTACAAATTGAGCAGTGTTATCCAGAATTTTCCCGCCACGGCGAAAACCTAATGCACAAGGTTCTCCCGCATAAAATATACCCGCCTGATAAGAAAAACCTTCCTGATCTTTCGGAAATTCTACGTATTCCTGATAAATCCTTTTCTGCTCATCATAGTCACCGTCTACTTTTTCAATTACCTCTCCGCCCTTTTCGATAATTGAAACATTGGCACCTTCCCGCCCAAACAAAACTTTACTAACTGATTTTTTATGTGGTATGACATACCGTTCCGTTTGTAATAAAAGCGGATGATATGGGAACAGATCCCACAAAACTTTGAGAATATATTTTGACTGAAACAGTAAGGTATAAGCCGGATTGAGAATTACAGCAAGCCTGTTCCTGGAAATTTCAGTCAATATAGCGGTAAGTTCGGGTTCATCGCCGCCGATATATTCCCAGGGAACCAGTTTAAACCAAAAGTCAAAACGGACAAAATCTCCTGAGCCTGAATTATCCTGTTTAAAAATTCCCTCCTTTGAAAATTCAACCTCATCTATATAGGCGAAATCAACATCAAAACCAGCCTCTTTGGCCGCTTCTGAAAGGATATTCACATTCGTATCGTCCTCCGGGAAACCTCGCATGGTTGAGAAAAGGATGGACGCTGTCAGGTCATTGTTGACAAGTTTGATGTATTGAAATTGTTTTACAAGCGTTTCATACAAGGTATTGAACTGCTTTGAATCATCCTCATTGTTTGTCCGCAAATGAGCCCATTGCACCACCGCACTTTCCGGCAGACAAGTGGCAGTATCCGCATTAAATTCTATCAGTTTGACAGGCTGTCCGTCAAAACCACCGGCAAGATCAAAACGGCCGTAAAGATGAACATTACGGTCTTCTTCCCATGAAAGTTTTACGAGCTCAACAAGGTTGGGCGCTATGCCCATTTCGTCAAAAAGCTGATTATCAATGGCGTATTGACCAGCCTCAACAAACATATCATAGAGTGTTGCAGCGGCTTCGTAGTATTGTGTAGCTGTGTTTTCATCTACCACAACAACATCTTTTACCAGATAAGGCGTAGTATCAGTACCCAGCATCCAGTTCCAGCCTAATTTTTGAAGTGCGCTTTCCGGACTTTGCGGAAGAGATTTTAGATTTATCATCGTCGTTTCAGGTTAGATTTTCAAATTTTCCAAAAATGAAAATCAGCCTCCACTTCTCCCTGCCGAGCGACCAAAAAATCCGCTTCTGCCTCCTGATGGGCGTGACGTTACTGTTCTTGTTGAACGCGAGGCATTTACAGCACTCACTGCATTCTGTGATTTATTAAAAACACCAGGACTGCTGTAAACACTTCCTCGGGAGTTGTTTTGATCGCGGTAGGTATTCATGTAACCGTTGTTATTATTTCTGCCAAGCATATAACCAATTCCACCGTACAAGAGCATACTGGAAAGTCCGCTGTGATGGCCAACGTAGGTTTGATTATTTTGAATATCCTTGTCGATCAACGCTTTGGCGGCGGTAGTACTCAACGAATCCGTGTGGCCATCCAGATAAGTAACGATGGCCAGCGATTTATCTGCGGCCACATTCTCTTCATCTGTGATTTTGAATTCTCCCGGTTTCACTTCTTTGATATGCGAACGAATCCCCTTTGTATAAGTCGTTTCTTCATAACTGTAATCCGATTCATCGTCGTTGGAAGAACAGCTGCTGATCATGGAAGTACCTGACAAAATCGCCAGGGTTAACGCACTGCTCAATGTTATATCTTTGGCTCTTTTGATAAAAGAACCTTTTCTTAGTTTGGTCATAGTTTTAAATAAATTTCCATGTTGAAGAATAAACCAAATGTAATGGTTTAGAACTCAGCAGTGACAGCAAATTTGTCAAACGGTTGAATAAAAGCTTCAATAAATGTTTTAGGTACTTTTAAGGCCAATTTAATTTGATAAATGGTTAATCGCCAGAACCGATTGAAAAAATAAAATCCCTTGAAATGCAACTAAAATGCCTTCAAAGGATTTGAAAAATTTTATCATTTTCTAAGCGTTCAAGCCTTCTTCGAAATCTTCTCCAAAGCACCAACCAATTTATCCAGATCGCTTATTTTAGTGTAGACATGCGGAGTAACCCTGACACACTGCACACTTTCATAACTGATGCCAACGGTATGGATTTTAAAATCGTTAAGTAGTTTACCGTCCAGTTCTGTCGGTTTTAAGCCGTCCACGCTTACTCCGGCAATGGCGCATGAATATTCCGGTTTCAATGAAGTATGGATTTTCACACCAGGAATTTGTCGTGCTTTTTCCGCCCAGTATTTTTTCAGATAATGGATACGCTCCTGTTTCCGTTTTATACCGATTGCTTCCTGGAAATTAATGGCTTCCCCGATCGCCTGTTCAATACAAAAACTTCTCGTTCCCAGTGTTTCAAATTTGCGGATATCGGCACTCGTCGGTTCATGATTACAAACCAATGGCCAGATTTTAGCGATTTTATCCTTTTTCACCCACATCATACCACTTCCCACCGGCGCGCTCAAAAACTTGTGCAGACTTGTGCCGAAGTAATCACATTCAAGATCTGCAATTTTAAAATCGAGTAATCCAAAGGAATGAGCTCCATCCACAATCACTTCAACACCCTTTTTATGCGCCATCTGACAGATTTTTTTAACCGGCATAATCTGTCCGACCCAATTCACCACGTGCGTAAGATGGATAATTTTCGTGGCAGGCGTAATAGCATCCTCATAAGCTTTGACAATCATGGCATCATTTTCAATCGGAAACTCAAATGACAATTGTTTGTACACAATCCCATCCCGCAGCTGACGCTGACGCCAGGCGTTCATCATGTTGGGATAATCGAATTTCATCCCAATCACTTCGTCACCTTTTTGTAAAGGCAAACCAAAAATGACGGTATTTAAAGCTTCTGTGGCATTTCTGTTGATCGCAACTTCTTCCGGATCACAACCGCCAAGTGCAGCCAGACGCTGGCGTAAAGGCTCGCGTCCTTTATCCATAATCCGCCACATATAATATGAAGGGCCTTGTGCAGCTTGTCTGTTATATTTTTCCAGTGCTTCCTGGACAACCAACGGCGAGGGAGAAACGCCACCATTGTTTAAAATAATGATATCGCTTTTACTAGCTTGATAGGCTTCCTGAATCACCGCCCAGTAATCTTCATTATTTCCAATATCATCTTTCCAGAATCTCTCAGCCGACTGAAAATCAGCAGCATGTAATTCATTAAATAGACTATTGATTCCAAAGGCACCCATACCAAGGGCAGCACTTTTTTTGATAAAAGACCGGCGGTTGTTCATAATTCAGGAAATTAGGAATAGTTAAGGGAGTGATTTATAAAATATACAAATATTTTCTCGTAATTTCAATCAAGCCTTCTTCCCAACCCGCTTATGCACAAGGCTATTGTTTCACTATCGAATTCATCAACCAGTCGTAAGTATCGCCAGGATATGGTAACGCCTCGCTGTTTAATTTTAAAAACATCAGGTGTAAATGTGTCGGAGATCTTCTTTTGAATGCGTTAAAACCGCTTCTTCCCATTTCCGAAATTTTATCGCCGGCATTTACCCATTGTCCGGGTTCTACAAATAAAACGTTGTTATGAGCATAATAAAATAGTCCGTCTAGGCAGGGATCATAAATCCATATCCAGTTTCCGCCACGCAAATCACTGTCATACTTCCAGTTATTTTCAACCGCAACCACTACACCGGAAGTAAATGCTAAAACCTCCACTGGTTTCCAGGTTCTGTCATCCAGATTGTCCTGATTTTTATCGTAAACAAAAAGATCATGCGCCGGATGACTACCTTTAACATCCATGTCAAACAGATCGAAACCATCTGAACGATACCCCATCCCTTTTCCGCCAATTGATTTTTCAGGTGTGTAACCGCGGATCGGGAAAACAAAATAAGTTGAATCGCCCATCCGGCAGGTATCTCCGTTATGAAATGTTTCCCTGATATTTCTCATATTTTCCTGCCAGGCGCGAGCCGCCGAATCAGGAGTAATGGCGCAGTCTCTGATATCTTCCTGTATCTGACGAAAGGCGATGCAATAAGAAAGCATATTATTTTTGGGCAACGTTTGTGTATTCCAACCTGCCATTCCCAAAATTAATAATAAACCAACCAATCGTTTCATGGTACCCTCCAACAATACTCTCCCGCTAAATGACATTTTTTTTAATAACAAACGCAGTATCTTCTAAATGTAATAAATTAAAACAAATGTATTTCAATAGCATTAAAATTGTACTATTAATTCCTTTAAAGAAAAAACAACTAAACTTTTACAAAAATGCAATACCGCCGTTTTGGACGTAGTGACTGGAAAATCAGCGAGATAGGTTATGGCATGTGGGGACTTGCCGGCTGGACTGGCTCTGATATTAAAGAAATCCAGGACTCTCTTGACCTGGCCGTAGCATCAGGATGTAACTTTTTTGATACAGCCTGGGGTTATGCCGAAGGTAAAAGTGAGATGATTCTGGGTGACCTTATCCGCAGAAATCCGGATAAAAAGTTATACGCCGCAACAAAAATCCCGCCTAAAAACCGCCAGTGGCCGTCTAAACCTTCCTTTCTTTTAAAAGACGTTTTTCCTGCCGACTACATTGTTGAATACGCCGAAAAAAGTTTAAAAAACCTGGGTGTTGAGTCCATTGATCTTTTACAATTCCATGTCTGGGAAGATGCCTGGGCGCATGAAGATGAATGGAAAGAAGCCATTCAGAAACTTACCAGGGAGGGTAAAGTTGAACGTTGGGGACTCAGTATCAACCGCTGGGAGCCAAATAATGCATTGAAAACTTTGGAGACAGGTTTGATTGATGCAGTGCAGGTTATCTACAATATTTTTGATCAGGCTCCTGAAGATCAGCTTTTTCCGCTTTGCAAAAAACTGGATATTGGCGTTATTTCGCGTGTTCCTTTGGATGAAGGGACATTATCCGGACATCTGACAAAGGAAACCACCTTCCCGGCAGACGACTGGCGGTCTACATATTTTGTGCCGGAAAACCTGAACAGCAGTGTTGACCACGCCGAAGCATTGCGCCCCGATTTACCAGAAAATATGTCGATGCCGGAAGCTGCTTTAAGATTTATTCTTGAAAACGAGGATGTGCACACGACGATTCCGGGAATGAGAAAACTGGCTCATGTTAAATCAAATGTTGCTACAAGTGACGGAAAAAGATTGTCAGAAAAAGAGCTGGAAAAATTAAAAAAACACCGTTGGGACCGTGAACCTACGGAGTGGTCGCAGTAGACTACTTTATGAATATAATTAAAAGAAATGCTACATGACGTTAATCCGTTTTGTAGCATTTTTTATTGCGGCCAAGCCGGGTTTCTGAGAATAATCCAACCATTAAATACGATTTCATGATCTGAATTATGGAAAAATATTAGATTTGAAATACCGGAAAAATCCGCTAAAAATTGCACTGAGAGCGCTTTTTCAAATAAAATCATATAACTATTCAAAGAAAGAAAAAATTTATTATGCTGATAGTCATTTATTTGTATAATTTTTGATTGTATCTTTGACGCATCAACTTAAAAAACACTACAAATTATGGCAATTACTAAACAGTATTTGAAAAGCAAGCCCGTTGTAAAAGTAACGTTCACCTTGCCTGCCGAAGCCGTTGAAAAATCTGAAAAAGTTGCGCTTGTGGGCGAGTTTAATGGATGGAATCCGGAAGAAGCGGTGGCATTGAAAAAACAAAAAGACGGTTCGTTCAAGGCTAGCCTTGACTTGGTTCCTGGTAAAGAATACCAGTTCCGTTATCTGTTAGATAACGAAATCTGGGCGAATGACTGGGAAGCTGATAAATATGTTCCTGCGGGAGTAAATGCAGAAGAAAATTCAGTTGTAGTTCTTTAATTGCTGTTAGCTGTTAAACAGTAAAAAAATGCCGGATAATTTTCCTTATCCGGCATTTTTATTAAATATTAATGAACATATTTAATGACCAATAACTTTCTATTCGCAGCCTAACCGCTAAAAGCTAATAGCTACCCTTAAATTGCAAAATTATCGCTGTCAACATATGCTTTAATTAACGCAGCTTCTCCTTCTTTTCCTTTTTGAGAATTGCCGTGCTCCATACCCATAATGAAGCTTTTCCCTTCCTTTTTACTCCGGTTATAGATGTATTTAAATATATTTTTATAGTTGATTTCTCCCGTTGTTGGCTCGTTTCTTCCCGGCTCATCTCCTATCTGGAAATAATCAATTTCACTCCACGTGGCTTCGATATTGTGGATCACCCGCCCTTCGTTTTTCTGCATGTGATAAATGTCATACAGGATTTTGCAAGATTTGCTGTTTACACCACGGCAGATTTCATACGTCTGGTCAGAAGTACGTAAAAACAAGTTTGGCGTATCACTCAATGGTTCCAAAACCATTACTAACCCATGCGGTTCCAAAATTTCGGCACCTCTGCGAAGCGCGTCAATTACATTTCCGGTTTGTACACCAATCGGCAGGCTACGGTCGAAATCACCAGGCACAACCGTCATCCATTTTGCGTTTACACGTTTTGCCGTTTCTACTGCTTTTTTACAGCCTGCAAGGAAAATATCGATATGTTCTTTTTTGTTCGTTGCTAATGTATTTGCTCCGTTTCCACCTTTATCCACAACGAAAACACCCATTTCCATACCTAAACGAGTCATTTCCTTGGCGATTTTTTCCTGTTCTTCAACCGGGCGGCCCATCATGCCATTGTCTTCCAAAGCCATAAAACCCTGATCAGCCATAAATTTCAGCTGATCAATCACATCTTTTCCGGCACTGTTCTGGAACATACCGAAGTGAGAAGCGTATTTTAGTTTAAAAGTATTTTTTGCCATGTTTGAAGTTGGAGTTGCAAAGGCCTCATTCGCTGCCATTGCGGCACCAGCTATTCCAAGGGATGATTTAACAAAATTTCTGCGGAGCATGATTTAAGGATATTGTTATGGTTTTAGTAGATAAAGAAAAGTTTTGGCGATTTATACCGATTACGAAGTTCAATTTTAAGATTTCACACGAAGCAAAAAAGAAAAGGGCAAAGAACGCTAAGATTAACTTTGCGTTCTTTGCCCTTTTCTTACCTGCTTGGCGTGAAATTTAGTTTCCTTTTCTCTTTCTTCTTCTCTCCTTTTTACTTTTCGGCTGTTCAGTGTCTTCTGCTACGATAATCGGTTCGACAGGTTTCGGAAAATATGGTGCAAGTTCCTTTTTCACATCATCCCTGAATGCATTTTTCACACCTTCCAGAGCGGCTTCCTTAATTTCTCCGTCAACCTGATTTTGTTTTAACAATTTAACAACCGCGTCTTCTCCCGGCCAGCTTCCGCCAAGATAGCGGGCTGCATCCGCACGAATTGATTCTTTTTGACTTACATCCAGCACAGTTGAGCGCAGAATATAAACAGACTCAGCACTTCCAGCCGTTTGCAGCGAGGCTAACAAAGCTGATTTTTTGGAGTCGTTTAAGGTTGATAACTTATCAGTAATAAAAGAAACACCTGCAATTTCCAAAAGCAAAGCCCCGGCATCACGTCCTAAAACGCTACCTGATTTCTCAATGGCCATTTGAAAAAGTCGTGCATTTTCAGATTCCGGGGTATATCTGGTTACGAGTTCAATATAATCTTCGGTACCATATGTTTCATCGAGCAGCCTATTCAGAGCGGTCAATCCCTGCTGGGAATTGGTTACGAAAGATTTATCCAAATGCAGTAAGGCCAACTTACTGACTTCAATCCGGTCAGAGGATTTTACGTCCATCACGTGCATAAGTGCCTGCGATTTTTCATAGCCTGCATGGAAAAAGTCAAATGCACGGAAATAACGTAATCTGCTTTTAAAAGTAACTGAAGTATCTGATGCCAGATCCGTAAGATAAGGGATCGCTTGTCTTGTTCTGGCTAACCAGATCAGATCTTTACCGGAATCCGTATTGCCTGGATTTTTTCCTGCCTTTGCCAGCCATGCAGGAAAAATCCTTTCCCACTGACCAATCGCACCAATACTTAGCGCCTCCACCGACCAGCGGTCATTTCCTTTATATTGCTGAGCCAATTGCAGCCATACATCCAGCGCTTCGTAAGTATGGTTGTGATTAATCGCCAAAGCACATTCGCGGCGTACCTGCGGATTAGGATCAGATGTTAATCTTTTGATGTATTCCGTTGGATCACTGTTACGCTGGCGAACCGCTCTCAATGTAGTAATACGTAAGTTTGGATTTAATTCTCTAAAACCGATATCCAGATTTCTGTGGTTGAAACCTTCAATTTTATTCAAAACCCAAAGTGCGCGTGCGCGTAGTTTTGGATTTCCGTTATACAACCGGAATAAATTTTCGAGCTCCGGTTCTGCCGCCATGCCCAGTTTAACACAGGCATTCCATGCCAGATAACGCTGAGAAAGATTAGGACTTTGTAAAGCCTTTACCGCTTCAACCGGAGAAGATAAATCATAAACAGGAATTTTGTAAGCCGTTCCCGGAGGCGCAATCCTGAAGATCCTGCCTCTGCTCCTATCCTTCATTTTATGCGAACCCGCCACCGGATCATACCAGTCTGATACAATCAGCGACCCATCAGGTGCCACACAAACATCCGTTGGCCTAAACCATTTATCTCTTTTTCCTTCCAAAAGCGGAAGAATTCCTGTCGATTTAAACCCTGCGCCATCTGGCTCCACCGGAAATGCCCTTACTGTATTTTGCCCGGCATCGGCCAGGATAATCTGGTCCCAGTAACGTCTTGGCAGTAAATCACCTTCATAAACCACCATACCCATGGGCAAACCTGAACCGGTTTCCAGCAAATTCGGAACAACGCCCGGATCATTCTGATGCCAGTGGCGACGCGGGATTTCGTCTTCAAGATTGGTATGATTGATACGCCAGCTGGCTCCGCTCATTTCATCTATATAACCAAAATTTCCATTTTCCATGACATAACTTACACGGTCAGCACCGTTGCCAGGCTCTTCCTGATCCGACTGCCACATGGTACCGTAGCTATCAACGGCAATTTCAAAACCATTATGAAAATTTTCAGCCAGTATCTCCACATTTCTAAATTCCTGATCAACCCTGAAAACAACGCCCTGACGATACTGACGAAAATCAATCGGCCTTTCGTATTTATCCAGAAGCGGCCTGTCTTCTCCGTCAACAAGCTGTTTTCCTGCATTTCCATAGGTAAAATAAAACTTCCCATCCGGTCCAAATACGAAAGCATGGACGCCGGCATCCTGCTGCGTGCCGCCAATTCCTTTGAAAAGAACTTCCTTTTTATCCGCTTTGTCATCACCATCCGTATCTGTGAAAAGCCATACGTAAGGACTTTGGGAAACGATGGCTTTGTTGCCCATCACCCAAATTCCCAAAGGTGAATTCAGTTCGGAACCCTGGTAAAAAATTTTGGTAACATCTGCCTTTCCGTCACCTGTTGTATCTTCCAGAATAACGATCCGGTCACCGACATTCAGTTCGGATTTTCCATTAACGGCCGGACGATAATTATAAGACTCGCAAACCCAGACTCTTCCGCGATGGTCAACATCGATGTTGATTGGATTGGTGATGAGTGGCTCCGACGCAAACAGCGTTGTTTCAAGGCCGTCAGCAGATTCAAGACCAGCAACGGCATTTCTCGAAAACCGCTTTTCAGGTTCAGAAAAGGTCGCGTACAAACTATCAGGATGAACTTTCGCCAGGGTATCCACCACTTGACAGATCCCATTCAAACTAAAAAAAGAAAGATTTGCGGCAACCAGAAGGGCAGACTTAATGTATTTAATTCGTTTCAAAACGTAATTCAATGGAGCAGAAGACTATTGGACAATTTCAAAATTACCAGTTCTTTTTCAGATTAACGAAACAAAGTTTTACTTAAATTGAAAAAATGACGATAAACAAACAGCCCGCTAAAACAAAAGTGTTTCAGCGGGCTGTAATGAATGATTTGTATAAAACGTAATTATTTTTTCTTCAGACTACTTAAATATTCTACCAGATTAACAAGTTCGTCGGTGCTCATAGCATCCTGAAGACCAGCCGGCATCATAGAATCTTTCATCTGTTTCATCGATTTCACCTGCGACATTTTATATTCCTGCGTGGTACCACCCGGAAGTTTCATGATCAGGTCGGTTTCCGTTTTGCTAGAAACAATTCCTGTAACCGATGAACCATCTTTGAATTGCACTTCAAAACCTTCATAACCAAAACCGATTCCTGCGCTTGGTTCAAAGATGGCGGCATATTCTGCTTCTTTCGGAAGTTTGCTGCCAATTTCAGAAAGTTTTGGGCCGAAATCCATTCCCTGCCCGTTTACCTGATGACAAACGGAACAGTACATTGAAAATATCTCTTTTCCCTTTGCAGCATTTCCAGTCATCGAAACCAGCGTTTTCAGATCCGGATGTTTTTTAGCAGCTACGGCATTTCCGTCAAGGTATTTTGCAGCCTCAATCTGGATTAATTTCCGCCATGCGCCGCTTAGTCCCTGAACTGCCGGAGTTTTGAGATCGCCGGCAATTTTCCCTTCTTTTAATAATACCAAAACCAAATCCTCTCCATTCATCGTACCGCCTAATGCGCGGGCTGCCTCAGAGCGAATCTCAATAGGTTCTTTGCTATCCAGTACAACGGCTTTCAGTATATCGAGTGATTGTTTACTTCCCACACCCTTGATAGAAGCCAAAGCAGCGATTGCTTTTTCTGTATCTTTTCCCTTAATCATTGTTAAAAGTAATGGTGCTCCGCCTTGTTTCAGAAGCTGCTGTCCGGCAGAACGGCCAATATTTGAAGTAGATTTAGATAAGGCAAGTTGCAGCAAACGACTATTCTCAGACGGAAGCTCATACCGGGTCACCAGTTCCATATAAGTTGCAGTGCCATACGTTGCACCAAGTAATTTTTTCAAAGATGCCAGTGCTTCCGGTGATTGTTTTACAAAAACCGGGTCGAGGTGACGAAGCGCGAGTTCATTGATCTCATTTTGATTTTCGGCTTTCCCCTTCATGATTTTGACCAAAGCAATCGATTTTTCCCTGGCCGCAGGATTAAAATCAAAGGCACGGAAATATTTTAAACGACTTTTCAGATCAACACCGGGATCACTGGCAAGCGATGCCAATAAATTAACTGATTCCTTACTTCTTGAACGCCAGACAATATTTTTTCCGGCATCCGTAGCAACCGGATTTGCTCCAGCTTTTGACAGCCAGGCCTTGAAAAAAGCATCCCAATTTCCTTCGGCACCAATTCCCAGGGCTTCCAGATACCAGCGGTCTTGCCCATCATACTGCTGCGCAAGTTCTGCCCAAAGATTTGCAGCTTCGGGAGAAACCGTTCCATGAAGCGCCAAAGCACATTCCCGACGAACCTGAACATCAGAATCGTTAACCAGTAATTTGATATATTTCACCAGATCTGCATTTCGTTTTTCACGAACCACACGGATTGCCATAATCCGCATATCCGGATTTGCATCACGCAAGGCAGATTCCAGATTTTCGGTACTGACTATGTCAATGGTTGCTATTGCCCACAAAGCGCGTGCTCGCATACGGGGATTTTCCTTTGTATTTTCAAATAGCTTTTTGAGTTCCGGAAGTGATTTATCTCCCATTTTCATCAAAGCATTCCAGGCAAGATAACGGACCGAAAGGTTAGGATTTTGCAATGCCTGCACCGCTCCCGCAGCTGTTGAGAAATCAGCCGAAGGAATTTTATAAGGTGTGTTTTCCGGCGCAATTCTATACAACCGACCTTTATTCTGATCACCGGCCTGATGTCCGCCAACGCCGGGATCATACCAGTCAGAGACAATAAGTGAGCCATCCGGAGCCACACAAACATCCGAAGGCCTGAACCATTGATCACGTTTTCCTTCCAAAAGATTTACAATTTTTGCAGAATAACCTGCGCCGGATTTGGCAACCGTATAAGAACGAACAACGTTAGGACCTGCATCACAATGGATCATCTGGTCCCAGAATATTTTAGGCAATAGCCGCCCTTCATACACAACCATGCCCGTCGGCGATCCTGCTCCGGTCTGTAAAAGATTCGGGATCACTCCCGGATCATTCAAATGCCAGTGACGGAAAGGAATGGAATCTTCAATATTTGTACGGTTTGCGCGCCAGCCGGCACCGGTAATTTCATCTGTGTAACCATAATTTCCGTATTGCATCACATAATTGATACGAACACCTTTATTTCCATCATCATCATTATCCGACTGCCACATGGTGCCATAACTATCCACCGCTACTTCATAATTGTTCCGGAAATTATTTCCCAAAACTTCGATATTTTTAAAATCAGGATCACAGCGAAATACCATTCCCTGTTTGTTTTTCTTAAAGTCAACAGGTTTTCCATCCTGGCCGACTACCGGATTTCCCTTTCCATCCAGCAGGTGTCCGCCTTCATTTCCAAAATTGAAATACAGTTTTCCATCCGGACCAAAAACAAAAGCATGCATACCATGATCATGCTGCTCTCCGCCTACGCCTTCAAAAATTACTTCTTTTTTATCCGCTTTTCCATCATTATCTGCATCTGTAAAAAGCCATACATATGGACTTTGGGAAACGATTACCTGATTGCCCATTACCCAAATCCCGAGAGGAGAATTTAATTCTTTGCCCTGATAAAAAACGGTTGTTTTGTCTGATTTTCCATCACCGTTGGTATCTTCCAAGATCAAAATCCGGTCACCTTCGCCTTTTGTCGGATTACCATTTATTGCCGGACGATAGTTATACGCTTCACAAACCCAAACCCGACCCAGATGATCTACATCAATATTGGTAGGATTTGTCAAGGTTGGCTCAGAAGCAAAAAGCGTTGCTTCAAGACCATTGGCAACGGTTAGTCCTGCGGTTGCGTACTTTGGAGAATGTTTTTGTTCAGTCGTCAGATTGTCGTACAGACTATCAAGACCTGAACTTTTCACAGTTGTCGGGTTGGTCCGCATGTAAGACGCGGCGAGCATTCCCAGGGCAAGCATACCAGAAATTGATAATGTTACCGGATTTTTAAAGTTCATCGGTGATATGATTAATCAGTTGGGCACAATAAAACTTTACAAAGTCAACCGATTTAGGTTTCTATTCATAAAGATTACTAATTTTAGATTATAAGAAAACAGCCACCTATCATTTACTATCATGAACAGAATTATTTTCAGCTTTGCTCTTTTATGCGCTGCATTTGGGGTAAAAGCACAAACCGTAATTTCGCCTGAAGATATCCAGATCAAAACCGCTATACTGGCCGCACCAAGTGACAAGCAGGCTGCGGCGAAAGTATATGGTTATGCTGCCGATGGGACTTTTAAGGTTTTGAGAAACGGTACAAATGATTTTGTATGTATTGCTGATGATCCAACAAAAGATGGAATTAACGTATCATGCTATCACGCAGACCTGGAACCTTTTATGGAACGTGGACGGGTTTTGACAAAAGAAGGAAAAAACCAGAAGGAGATATTTGATATCCGTGAAAAAGAAGTGAAAAGCAAAAAGTTGCTGATGCCGAATCAACCTGCAACACTTTATTCGTTTTCGGGATCAGCTGAAAATTATGATTCAAAAACCGGTGCTTTAAAAGACGGCTATATGCGTTATGTGGTGTACATACCTTTCGCAACCGCTGAAAGTACCGGACTTCCGTTAAAACCTGACATGCCAGGAATGCCGTGGATAATGGATCCGGGAACGCATCGTGCCCATATTATGATCAATCCTGCTAAAAAATAAGAAGCGATTACGAAGGTTTTCAGGATATTTTTTCAACAGAAAAGGCAAGAGGAGCTTCGGCAAAAAGCACTCTGACTTTTTTCCAGACTACACCAAAAAACTCAGTTCTCCGGTAGTCATCAAGGGTTTCGACGGATTCCCAGTGGCTATGTGTTACAAAAGTATTGGGATCATCAACGTCACGCCAAAGTTCAAGGTGCAAACATCCTGGCATGCTCTGGATATCATTTTTGCATAGTTCAAAAATGCGCTGAAATTCATTGGTTTTTTCAGGAAGGAAGGTCATTCTAACGATGCGGATGATGATCATAAACTTTTGAATGATTATGGTTTTTGTATTAATAAAAAAAGTCAATTCCCCAACGCTTATCAGCCAGCACAATTATTTAACAGGAACTTGTGCGAATAAAGTATATAAAATTCGATTTTAAGCATGTAAAATATTGGTAATCATTCCATATGCAGATAAAAAATATAAATCAGCATATCAAAGATCTGATTCGGATTTGGGGTAGAGATCAGGAAATATCGTCCTTTATCCGAAAGATTTAAATCAATGAAAAAAGTGAAATCAATACTCATGGCCATTGGCCTGACTGCCTTATCATTACAATCAATGGCTCAAAATGAAGTTATTCCGCTTTGGCCGGAAGGAAAAGTACCCAGTTCCATAGCCAATAAAGTTGAGGAAAAATCGGTAACGGACGCAACCGGAATTTTAAGAATAAGCGGAGTTACAGTCCCGACAATCACTGCTTTTATTGTTCCAAAAGAAAAATCGACCGGTGCTGCGGTTATGATATGCCCCGGTGGCGGTTATGGAATTCTGGCGGCTTCCCATGAAGGAAGTGATCTTGCCAAATGGTTTAATGAAAGAGGAATTTCTGCTTTTGTTTTGAAATATCGTCTGCCGGATGCAAAAGCGATGACGCACCAGCACGAAGTTCCATTAATGGATGCCATGCAGGGAATAAAACTGATCCGCCGGTCGGCAAAGAAATGGAATATTGAAACTGATAAAATCGGTGTGATGGGTTTTTCAGCGGGCGGACATTTGGCTGCTACGCTGTCAACACATTATAATATGGGAGCGCAGGCATCAGAAGAGGCAAAACCTAACTTTTCGATTTTGCTATATCCGGTAATATCATTCATGCCTGAAATCGCGCATGGCGGTTCACGTGATGCTTTATTAGGATCAGAAAAATCGGAAGAACTGATCAGGTATTATTCCAATGAATTGCAGGTCAGCGAGAAAACACCAACGGCTTTTTTAGTACATGCGATGGACGACGGGGCTGTGCCGGTGGAAAACAGCATTGCCTATTACCTGGCTTTGAAGAAATTTAAAACCCCGGCAGAAATGCACCTTTATCCAAAAGGCGGACATGGTTTTGGGCTGAGAACAGAAGGAAAAGGATCTTTGGTGAACTGGCCTGCGGCGATGGACGGCTGGCTAAAAGCAAATGGCTGGGGGAAATAAAAACAATCGGGTTACAAATCTTTATGATTGTAACCCGATGTTCAATTTAGTTTAGTGCTACTAATTTCCTTCCTGCCACTTCTGCAATTTCAGTTGTGGCCAAACTAACGTTCTTTGTGATTTTTTCTTCTCCACTCACGATTTCAATTTTATAATCTCCATCACCTATCTCTGAAAAATCAAATTTCTGACCGATTTTTTCGATTCCTCTGCCAACAAATTCCTGATGAAGAATTTTTCCTTTGCTATCAACAAGTCTGATATGGATGCGGGCATTTTTTTCCTTCTCAACTAATACGTTCATCATTAAGGTATTTTTCACACGATACATTCCCACCCGGAAAGGCTCATAATATTTATTTCCTGATGCATTTTGAGTTTGTCCGGCGAAAGCAGATCCGCTTACCAATAAGCCGATCATAGCGGCAACGAAAGTTGTTTTGAAATTTTTCATGATTGAAGATTTATGGCTAAATTTTTACCAATGATGGCCCCAGTCATGTGCATGTTGCATGCAAATCGTTGAACGGTAAAAAATCGGGTTGAACGGTGGAGTGATAAAAAATCGGAGCGATGTTATAAATTTTAAGTGAAATTATAGCACATGTATTAACGCATTAGTCATATTGCAGAAGAATTTTTCAAAACAAACTACCTACCCACCAATAGCAATCATCCTCCTGTTTTGTTCATAATCCGCTTTTGCTTCTTTTTCACTGAAATCAATATGCCCGCCGGTGGCAAAATGTTTTTTATGGAAATGAGAATAAATAAGTGAGCGGATATCTTCTCCACGACGCAATGGCGTTAAAAGATCAATTTCAGTAGTATCAAAAAGACAATTTTTCAGCTTTCCGTCGGCAGTAAGCCTGATCCGGTTGCAGCCTGCACAAAAAGGATGTGTCACAGTACCGATAATCCCGAAGGTTCCTTTCCCCCCACGCACCCTGAAACTATGCGCGGTGTCGTGTAATTCACCTTCCAGTTTTTCAAATTCAAACTGCGAACTGATATCAGCAAGTAAATCATTGTAAGAAACTATTTTTGACATATCCCACTTATTCCCGTTAAATGGCATAAATTCTATAAAACGAACCTGAATATTAGGCTCGTCCATCGTTAATCTTACAAAATCATTAACCTCAGTATCGTTAACACCTTTCATTACCACGACATTAAGTTTGACAAGAAAACCTTCGGCAATCAGAAGTTTGATACTGTCAAGCGTTTTGTGAAAATGATCCCTTTTTGTGATGTTTTTAAAAGTGGATTCGTTCAAAGTGTCCAGGCTTACATTCAGGGAACGCACGCCGGCACTTTTCAAATCATTGATAAACTGATCAACAAATACTGCGTTGGTTGTTAAGGTCAAAGAAGTTGGCAAGGTGCCCAGATTCTGGATGATCTGGCCAACATCTTTTCTTATCAATGGCTCACCGCCGGTCAAACGGATCTTTTCAACACCCATATCAACGAAAATGCCTGCAAGCGTCTGAATTTCCTCAGCCTGCATCAGCCATTTTGAAGGCATAAATTGCATATCTTCCTGTGGCATACAATAGGTACAGCGCAGGTTACACTTATCTGTCAGCGAGATCCGCAGATAAGTATGCTTTCGACCAAAAGTATCCAGAATGGGTTGAGACATTGTTTTTGTAATTAATGCTTATTTCCATCCATAACGCTGAAAACATGCAGAACGTGCGGAAACAGGGCATCCATATAATCGGTTACGCCTCCTGTACTTCCAGGCATTGTTAAAACCAAGGTATTCCCGACTAAACCGGCAACCGATCTGGACAGCATGGAAGTTGGAATTCTCTCCTGTCCATATTGCCTGGCCGTTTCCGCGATTCCGGGAATTTCTCTGTCAATCAATTCACTGACGGCTTCGGGTGTAACATCCCGATCTGACAATCCGGTTCCTCCGGTAATTAAAATCAATTGATATGAAAGGCTGCAAAGACTTCTTATTTTTTCCTGAATAGTATTTTTATCGTCCGGAATTATGCTGTAATCGTTAACCACAATTCCGAGCATATCCAGTTTTTCAATAATTTTTCTCCCGGATTTGTCTTCTCCTAAACCTTTGGAAATACTGTCTGAACAAACGATCACTGCTGTTTTCAAATTTTCAGGAATTGCTTTTCTGTCACTTTTCCCTCCTTTTTTTTCCAGCAATTTAATATTTCTGATCTCCACACCTTTGTCGATCGGTTTTAACATATCATAAAGCGTGAGTGCTACTACCGAAGCCCCGTGCATGGCTTCAACCTCAACACCTGTTTTATAAATTGTTTTGACCGTTAATTCAATAACAATGGTCAGGTCTTCTATTCTATAATTTACGCCGGTATATTCAACAGGAATCGGGTGACAGTCCGGTAATAGATCAGGTGTTTTTTTGACTGCCAATAATCCCGCAGCTTTTGCCATTTCAAAAACATCACCTTTGGGAACAGTCCTGTTTTGAATCGCCAGAATAGTTTCCGGCCTGCTGACCTGAACGATGGCCTGTGCGGTTGCAATCCGGAGGGTATTTGTCTTGTGCGTAATATCTACCATTATATGCGGTTACTTGTTTTCTTTCCAGATATATTCCCCGGCGGGGCCAACCAGCTCTTTTCCAAAAATGGGGACCTTCGTTTTTATTTGTTCAACAATATATTCAGATGCTTCAAAAGCGGCACGGCGATGGGCTGAGGAAACGAAAACAAAAAGACTGATTTCGCCCGTCGGCACTAGTCCGATGCTATGATAAATATGCATACAGATCAGGTCAAATTTTGTAAATGCATCTTCACGAATTTCATGGAAAGTCTGTTCGGCCATTTCCTCGTAAGCCGAATATTCAATTCCTGTTACATGACCTTCTGCTTTTTCATCGGCCCGAATCTGTCCCAGAAAAATGGCATGGGCACCGATATTTGTTTTACTCTGGTGCTTGGCAATTGAATCCGCAACAAACTGAGGACTGATGGCACCCGGCACAAATACCTTTTTAGGTTTATGAATTTTATCCATTACTCCTTAATAATCTTATATATTGATCAAAATCAAATGATTCGTTTTTCTCATCCGCCGGCAAAAGGTGGCAACAATGCAATTTCTGCCGACAAAGGTATTATGGTCTCATCATCTCCTATTTTCTGATTGACTGCGATCTTGAATTTTTTCTCACGCATTTCAGGATATTTTTCAAACAGCTGCCCTTTTAAATCATTAACCGTCATATTTTCTTTTCCAGCCAAATGTTCATTTGCCTGTCCTGAAATTTCCGCCAGCATACCAAAATATAAAATATTGATGCTCATTTTTTATTGGTTATAATTTTACAAAGGCAATAAATGTACCTCCACAAGATCACCCGCATAAACATTTTGCTGGGTTACCGGCAAATATATCAGCGCATTAGCGACCGCAAAAGAACGCAGGGCAAAAGACTCCTGGCCTTCCAGGGAAGTTACCTGTCCATTAGAAACACTGGCTTTCAAAAATTCGTCCCTTTCGCCGTTAAAAGAATAAGCATGAGAAATCGGCAGCTTGAAAGATGGCAAAAAGTTATCTTTCCGGCCTGACATCAACCTCAATGCCGGCAAAACGTATTCATAAAAACATACCAGTGACGAAGCCGGATTTCCGGGTAATGCATAAAAATAATTTCGCTGTGTTTTTGCAAACAGCAATGGCTTACCCGGTTTCTGTCTGATTTTGTAGAAAATTGTTTCTGCACCTATGGCTTCCAACGCCTTACCCACATAATCATAATCTCCAACAGAAACACCGCCGGTAGCTATGATGACATCATTTCTTGTTGCCAGTAATTCAAGGCTGCTGATTGTTGCAGCCAGATCATCTTCGGCATAATATACTTCAACCTGATAAACTCCTTCCTTTTTCAATGCTGCAACCAGCATCGCGGAATTAGACTCATAAACCTGTCCGTCACCTAATGCTTCACCGGTTTTTACAAGTTCATCACCTGTCACCAAAATTCCAATTTTCGGTTTCCGGTATACTTCAACCTCCTGAACATTCAAACCGGTTAAAAAACCAACTGCTCCGGCAGACAGATAGGTTCCGGCCGCCAGGGCAATATCACCTTCCCGAATCTGCTGCCCTACGTTACGGATATTAAGATTTTCCAAAACCGGATATTCCTTTATAATCACATTACCATTTTCAACAGACGTCCGCTCCTGCATGATCACAGCTGTGGCACCAGCCGGCACAGGAGCGCCCGTAAATATGCGGATCGCGGTACCGGATTTTAAAGTAATTTTCGAAGTTCCACCAGCTTTTGATTCTGCAACGACAGGTAAGGAAATATTTTGGTTATTGATATCGGTATGCAAAACCGCATACCCGTCCATAGATGATTGCCGGAAAGACGGGAGAGATAAACCCGCCGTGACATCCGTAGCTAAAACATAACCCAATACCTCTGATACCACTTTTGCCTCCAAAGACAAAGCAACTGTATTTTCCGTAATTCTTCTTTTAGCTTCTGCTACTGTGACCATTTTCAAAATGATGAGTCCAACAATGCAAGATAGTATTTAAAAATTGAACCGAAGGTATAATACCAGGATGACAATCTGTGATTTTTTACAGCTGTTTACAACGGAAAAAGAGCCTCATTTTTAATAAAAATCGGCTAAAAATGAGAGAGCTAAAAATTTATATTTCAATTATTTCCAAATCCTGTATTAGAAAAGTTCAATTTTCAATTAAAAATATTCATTTTGTTACTTTTGGTGATTTCCAACGATTATTCTTCAAATTGAATTTAAACATAATAATTATTTTCGAACCGAATCAGAATCCAAAATTAGATCAACTTGAATTAGTGCTAATTCAAAATCAGTCAATTACCTATAAATCAACTTTTTACCCTAAAATGAAACAATATTAATTCAATAGCGTTATCTTTGTCCCGTGGAATACCACCGAAAATTATGTTGAACGAAATTAAACATGGATGATTAGATTAATATTTGTTGCCTTCTCAATTGCATCAATGGGGATGTTTTCCCTAAGCAACTTGAAGGTAGAAAAGAAGGAGCTGAAGTCTGAACTAACAATCAACTCCAACCTTCTTGCCATCAATTTTTGTGGCGAAAAGGTGCCTCTTACGGAAATGCGCATAGCCGAGCGGTACCAGAACATGATCAGAAATTACGACACCGATTCTTTCCGTAAACTGATGACGAGCGCAGAAAAAAGGATGCGAATTATTGAACCCATCCTGAAAAAGTACGGAGTGCCATCCGACTTTAAATATATTCCCATCATAGAAAGTGCTATGAGCCACGAAGCTACCTCTCACAAAGGTGCAAGCGGATACTGGCAATTAATGCCCGCAACAGCCAAATCTCTTGGCTTAACCGTAAATGGAACGGTTGACGATCGCAAACATCTGGTTAAATCCACCCATGCAGCAGGTAAGTATTTAAAAGGACTTCACCGCCAGCTTGGTTCCTGGACACTTGTAGCCGCTGCCTACAATGCAGGACCAACACATATTCAACACCGAATGAACTCACAAAATAAAGACGACTATTTTAAACTTCGGTTAAACACAGAAACAACTAAGTACATTTATAAATTATTGGCAGTTAAAGAGTGGTTTTCCAATCCTAAAAGAAGCAAGGAATGGGGCAGCGGTGATGTTTTAGATAAAATGGTACAGATCAGAGAAGAGAAAAAACTATCTGATTTAAAACCGGATTCGAAACAATTGGCACGAGTAGCAACTGATTCTTAAATTCTTTGGTTATATAACCATGACAATGCAAAGAAAAACTGCAATATGCTTTTCTTTGCATTTGTTATGATATACAAAACAGTTGTATAAACTTCATTTATTTTTTACCAAATACCAGTCAAACGAATATGACAAAGGCCGAAATGATCACCGATAAGGGTACTATGCTTATCGAGTTTTATGATGCGGAAACACCTATTGCTGTGAAAAACTTTGTAGATCTTTCTAAAAAAGGATTTTATGACGGACTTACTTTCCACCGCGTTATTCCTGATTTCATGATTCAGGGCGGAGATCCTCAGGGAACAGGACGCGGAGGTCCGGGATACACAATTAAATGTGAAGTGAAAGCTGAAAAACAATATCACGACCGTGGTGTTTTATCCATGGCACACGCAGGACGTGATACAGGTGGATCTCAATTCTTCATTTGCCACAGCCGTACTAATACTGCTCATTTGGACGGAAACCATACTTGCTTTGGCAAAGTGGTTGAAGGTGTGGATACAGTAGATCTAATTCGTCAGGGCGATAAGATCCAGAAAATTACTATCATTGAAGAAGAAGCCTAAGCTTTATTTTCTTTGACAAAACAAAACAGGCCCGGAAATTATCCGGGCCTGTTTTGTTTCAATCCAAATTCTTTTACCAGAAATGGTTATATAAAACTACAATCAGTGCGATAACAACCGAAGCACCAATCACAAAGCTACGATGTGGTTTGAACATCGACACGTCAATTTGCAGTCCTTTTTTCTCGTCAGGTAAAACCAGTCCCAGCACAAACATAACGGCTACACAGATCAGGAATACCAATCCCATTCTATCCAGGAAAGGAACCTGAGTCCAGTCAGCAAATGGGAAATAATTGTTGTGCATGGCAAGGGCGATCAGGAAGCCACCTACAATCGCAAATAATGCCCCCGCTGAATTTGTTCTTTTCCAAAAGAAGCCCATAATAAATGAAGCAAAAATTCCCGGTGAAAGCAGCCCGGTCATTTCCTGAATAAATTGGAAACCACCCTTTTTATCGATTCCCATATATGGAGAAACAACAATGGCAAGAATCATGGCAACCACTACAACCCAGCGTCCAACCCAAACCAGCTTCTTTTCGTCTGCGTTTTTACCGATATAATTCCTAAAAATATCCAGCGTAAAAATCGTTGAAATACTATTTGCTTTACCGGCCAACGATGCCACAACCGCTGCTGTCAAGGCAGCAAAAGATAAACCTTTCAAACCACTCGGAAGTAAATTTAAAAGAACAGGATATGCCTTATCCGGATTAATTGCTCCATCTGCACCTAGCATTTCAGCCTGAAAAAGACCTTTGCTATATAAGGCATAAGCAGCGATACCGGGCAAAACAACAATAACCGGCATCAGCAATTTAAGACCGGCTGCAAACAAAATACCATTACGGGCCGTTTTTAAGTCTGCACCCAATGCACGTTGTGTGATGTATTGATTACAACCCCAATAGTTCAAATTAACGATCCACATACCGCCTAACAAAACTGCAAGACCAGGAAGCTGCATGTAAAAAGGACTGCTTTTAGGGAAAATCATATGGAAGTGATCGTCATGATTTTCACGCATCATTTTCATCCCGCTTATCACCCCGTCAATACCGGTTTCTCCTGAAACTAAATTGATAGCCAGATAAGTTGTTGCCAAACCACCAATGATCAGGAAGAAAACCTGAATAACGTCGGTGAAACCGATAACCTTCATCCCACCGATTGTTATGATAATGGCAAAAACTGCCAATGCGATCATACAGAAGGTGAAATCAAGTCCTGAAATACCGGAAACTGCAAGCGCACCTAAGTAAAGAATTGATGTAAGGTTTACCAGAATATACAAAGCCAGCCAGAAAACAGCCATAATCAAACTTACGGTAGGATTATAACGCTGACTTAAAAACTGGGGCATTGTGTAAATCTTGTTTTTCAGATAGATCGGCATAAAGAAAACCGCAACAATAATCAGCGTTGCAGCAGCCATCCATTCATAGGTTGAAATCCCCAGACCCATCGAAAATCCGTTACCAGACATCCCAATAAATTGTTCTGCTGAAATGTTTGACGCGATCAGCGATGCACCAATTGCCCACCAGGTAAGCGATCCTTCTGCCAGGAAAAAGTCTTGTGTAGATTCAGTAGTAGATTTTTTTCGTTGGTAGATCCAGTATCCATAACCTGATACCAGGATAAAATAAAAGAAGAATACTATGTAATCCAGGGTTTGTAACTGTTGCATTTCAAATTTATGATATTAGATGAATGGATAAGCGATTTCTGTTCAATCCGAAAGGTACACTATTTTCGAAAAATAGTGCAAGTAAAAAAATCATGTTCCCTATTATTGTTCGCCTTTATTTTTCATCGAGGATCAAAAATGCATAAACTGTGGCAGTATGGCACTCTTTCACTTATCCATTTTCATAGAATCCGGTAAGCGGAGGGGATTATCAGGGAGTTTCAATGTATTATTTTGCTTCGCACGATTTTCAATATCCAGATAACTTTCCTTAAATGATCTGCCGTTTTTCATCTCCCCCACCAATTTAACAAGCCCAGCCTGTCCGCAAAAAGCCAGCCAGTAAGATACTTCCAGCCCGGAAGTCATATATGCGAGCATAACCTCCTTTGAACCACCGTTAAAAAATCCTTTTACGGAAGTTATGTTTTTAAGTTCAAGAATATTTTGTCCGCCGCCGGTTTGATATAGCCATTCGTCCATATAATCATAATACCGGCCCAGAGAATCGGGATTATTTACAAAACGCCTGTCCAGCATCAAAGCTGTCCCTTCATTAAACCACTGAGGAACATCCAGGGTCGTTTTCAACCAGCCCAAACGGCCCAGTAATTCAACATGAGACATTTCGTGACTGATCACATCCACATTTAAACCCTGCGCATTCAAAATTACATAAGAATCTCCCCAGGGCGTACCCAGACTGCACCCTGCTCCTTCTGTACTCTGGCAATATTTCTGATATTCCTGTGGAGTTCCGCAAACAATTATTTTTGGTTCTGCCTGTTTTCCAAACCAAAAAGAATCAATCCGCAATTCTGCCTTTTTGATCACGCCAAGTATATTTTTGCGCTGATTTTGTTCAAGAGAAGGACTGGAATAAATATAATCATTGACCTTTTCAAAATTTGAAAGACCAATCAGCTGACATTGCAGGACCTGAGGATAAAGGAAAAAATAACCGGGAATAACCAAAACCAACCCGATCAGAAGAAATTTGCCAAGAGCAGCAAGACGGGATTTTGATAGAAAGTTGGTTTTCAATGAGGCAAGCTTTAAGGCAATTAGTTTTAAACACGACGTTTCAAAAGAACGAAACGCCGTGTTTAAAATTAGAATTAATGTTTGAAATGACGAATTCCGGTAGTAACCATCGCCACACCATTGGCATTGCAATAGGCAACAGAATCTTTGTCGCGGATAGAACCTCCCGGCTGAACAACAGCTGTAATTCCTGCCTGTGTTGCAATTTCGACACAATCAGGGAACGGGAAAAACGCATCGGAAGCCATTACCGCACCTTGCAGATCAAAGCCAAAATGTTTTGCTTTTTCAATTGCCTGACGAAGTGCGTCAATTCGGGAAGTTTGTCCTGTTCCGCTTGCGAAAAGCTGGTTTTCTTTGGCAAGAACAATTGTATTTGATTTGGTATGTTTACAAACTTTTAAAGCAAATTCCAGTGCTTTCAATTCATCAGCAGTTGGTGCTTTTTCAGTAACAGTTGTCATCAGTTCCGCTGTTTCAGTAGCGAGATCTTTGTCCTGTACCAATACACCGTTCAATATTGTTTTGAACATAATCCCTGGAAGATCCACAGATTTACGTTTCAATAAATTTCTGTTTTTCTTTGATTTTAACAATTCCAAAGCACCATCTTCAAAATCAGGCGCAATCAGAATTTCCATAAAAAGTTTGTTCAACTCCTCTGCTGTGGCCAGATCGACTTTAACATTAGTGATCACAACACCGCCAAAAGCAGAATCCGGATCACAAGCCAAAGCATTTAAATAAGCCTCTTTTGCAGTTGCGGCGGTTGCAACACCACAGGCATTGGTATGCTTGATAATTGCAAACGTCGGATCAGCGTCAGCAAATTCATCGATCAAACCGATACAGGCATCAACATCTACCAGATTGTTATAGGATAATTCTTTGCCATGAAGCTTGTCAAACATTTTATCCAGATCACCATGGAACGCCGCGCTTTGATGCGGATTTTCACCATAACGAAGTGTCTGTGACGGTAATGTTGTAAAGTTGAACAAGGCATCATCCGCACTTGAATCTTTGGAAAGGAAATAATTATTGATCGCTCCGTCATAGTGAGAAGAAACGCCAAAAGCCTCACCTGCATACCAGCGACGGTCGTCAAGATCCGTACTTGCTGATTTTTCAGTCAACAATGTTACAACACTTTCATATTGTTTACGCGAAGAAACGATCAGCGTATCTTTGTAGTTTTTCGCAGTCGCACGAATCAGAGAAATACCTCCAATGTCTATTTTTTCTATAATATCTTCCTCGCCCGCACCAGATGCAACGGTTTCTTCAAAAGGATATAAATCAACTACAACCATATCAATAGCAGGAATATTATACTGAGCCGCCTGCGCTACATCCCCCTCATCATCACGACGATACAAAATTCCACCCATGATGGCAGGATGCAAAGTTTTTACTCTTCCACCAAAGATAGATGGGTAACCTGTAAGCTCTTCGGCTGCGGTAACAGGAATATTCAGGTTTTCAATGAAAGTTTGCGTGCCGCCTGTGGAATAAAGTTTTACACCGTTTTCATGTAAAACGCGAACAAGCGGTTCAAGGCCGTCCTTATAATAAACAGAGATAAGAGCAGATTGGATTTTTTTAGACATTGGTCAATATTTGACAGTAAATATTACGAGACTTTGGGCAAAGGAAAAGAGAATTTTTACACTCGGCTTCCCAGCTCACGGTGATCAAAAATAAACCGCAAAGATAATTTAAAATTGTTAATGATTAATGGTTAATTGTTAATGATGCTCGTATCGAGTGGCTAATAATCATCTGTTTTTGCTGATCAATGATGATAAAGAAATCGATAGTTTATTAAACAAATCGCCATTAATTCTGAATAATTAATACCATATTTCAACTAAATTAACAATCAGGCATACTTGTGATTGCCTAAAATAGGTTGCCTTCAGTTTAAAATTATGAATAAAGTTTAAAATTGAATTATACATTGATCTGGATTTTGGTTTTTAGACTCTGATGCAGTCCAGATTGATAATTTAGACCTATC
>NZ_JAJTSZ010000012.1 GCF_021440195.1 Dyadobacter sp. CY356 | reverse complement strand
GGATCAAACTCTCCATTGTAAATTTTGTTTTGTGGTAATCCTAAGATTCCACGTTATCTTCTTAAACGAACTATCTTGTTACTCTCTTCATCATGTCAAAGAACTGTGCTCCGCGTCTTCCGAAACTCGTTGCGCTGATCGTTCTCAGCACCGTACTACCCGATTGGGAGTGCAAAAGTCCTCCATTTTATTTTAAGATGCAAGTCCTGGAAGAAAAAAAATCAAAATAATTTTATCTTTTTTTATAACTACCTAATCATCATAAGTTTAGTTGTCAAATTTTTTTGACAACTATTAGCATGCTTAGAAAGCGAGTATTTATATGTTTGATTCTACCGGAAAAACTCGACTGTGTGTTCAGAAGCATATTGGTCGTCGCCAGGCTTTATTCTTTTAACGAAAAAACGAGCCTTTTTACCGAGCCTGAGGCTTGTATATTTTGCCAGGAGATGTTCCTGTGTACCAAGCGGCTGTAAAGAAGGATACCAAAGGATATAACCTGGTTTCTCAAACAGAAGCTGTGGTTCTGACCAGTTTTGGCTGTTTGCATCAATTCCGAGATCAGGGTTTGTATTAAAGGAAATATACACCTGACTGCCCTGCCATGATTTTCCAACGACCTTGGCCATTAACATAACCCAACAATTCAGATAGGTGTTCCAGCTGACGGATGGCCCCCAATAAAATCCTCCTGTTGCAGACGATGCAGGGCCTCCTCCGGCTTTTAACGGTATTTGCAAACTGCTTATGGGTTTACCAAAACTATTGTAAGCTGCTTCAAAGCTGGTCCCATCCCATCTTTTTGCTTTACCCTGAGGGTTATCCAAATCTTTTAATGCAATACGGGCTACGCTTATGCACTGCCCTCCCCATTCCGTTTCCTTTTTATAGGTATGTTGATCATAAATACCGGGATAGCCGTATTCACCATAGAAAAGGTAAAGATATTCTCCGCTCGCCACTGCGGACGGGTCACCAACGCCCCCTCCAAATGTGTTGGAGATGTTGTTAGGTTTTAAAATCATCCGGGGATTAAGATCTTCGATGAAAATACCTTTGTTGTACCAGCTTTTTCCTCCATTTGTTGATTTCATAATCCCGATCCTACAAACTGCGGCGGGGCTTTCCGGCCCTCTCAACCCCTGAGGCCATTTTTCATTTTTGTATCCTTCTTTGGTTAATGAATCATAGGGAAGTGTCGAAGGATAATTTTCATTATGATAAACAGCGTAAAGGGTATTGCCTGATTTATCGTGCGGTTCCTGATAAACGGTTTCAAACCATATTGCCCCATGCAAACCGGGTTTGCCAACCGGAGCATTTTTTGGTAGCACAGGATCTGAAAATTGGCTGGGATTACTCTTAAATGCTTCATCAGCATTACTTCCATTGGCAAATTTAAGATCCTTTGCATTGCCCCAAAGAGGATCTTCGCCGTATTTCCCAGGGAAGATTCTGAAGGTATCGCCAATCCAGGCTTCGGCCATATTACAATCCACAAAAGAATTGAATACTATTTTTTCGGAAGAAAGCAGCTTGAACTGTGGTTGCTTTACCTCGCCCTTCCGGGGAGAGCATCCATCAGAAAAAGCAAGCACCAGTGAAATGCAGACCCAGCGGAATACAGAGGAATTATTCATCATATAAATATTGCAAGATATTGTGTGTGAAAAAGAAGATGCAATATTTAAATAATATTCCGGGTGTACAAAAATAATTCAGGATTAATAATTACAAGTAATACTAACTGTAAAACCTCAAGCAGCTTAAATATTTTTAAAATACTCAATTACATGCATCTTCAACAATGCTTCCTGCTTGTCAATACCTCCCTGCGGCAAGGCACGGTTCAATATATAATGGGGCCAGCCGTCCTTGTCCCTTTTTTCAAACAGATAATAAGACGACAGACTTAATACCTTACATATACCTATATGCATCAGATCTTGTTTTTGTTCTTTTGTAAATCTTTTGGCACCTTGTCCCAATTCCTGCACGCCTATCAGAAATAATACGCCATTCAGGTCAGCGGGGCGTTTGCCTAATAACTCCTCCAACGTTTGAAGCAAATGTTCCCACTGCGCTTCCAGGGGTTGGTCTTCTATATTTAATGTGCTCATATAAGTTCTTGTTCTATTAATGCGTATCAGTCAAATCCAGCCCGAGGACATGTTAAACCGATACAATAATTTACATCTATATATAGGAAAGGAAAACACAGGGCATTGCTGACTACTTATCAAATCTCCGGTTTGTTTCCGTTTTATCAAAACCAATAACAGAAGGCGGACGTTCTATTTGTCATGATGTTTTAATTTTCCTGTAAAATGATTGTAAACTCTTGATCATATATAGAATAGAAAAGAGTGCATTTGCCGGTTTTTCCTAACTTTGGGTTTTGTGCGATACGAATGAAGAATACTGATACGAATAATATACATAAGGAGGGAGATAGATTGAGCAAGCCAGAATATTTAGATACACTGAACGAACCGCAACGCCAGGCTGTGGTTTATGGTAATGGTCCGCTAATGATTATTGCCGGTGCCGGTTCAGGAAAAACCCGAGTACTTACTTACCGGATTGCCCATTTGATAGAAAATGGTGTAGATCCGTTTCGTATTTTATCCCTGACTTTTACAAATAAGGCATCCGGCGAAATGCGGAAACGTATCGAAGGGGCTGTCGGAACAGAAGCGAGAAATATCTGGATGGGTACTTTTCACTCCGTTTTTGCCAAAATTCTACGGATCGAGGCCAGATATCTTGGTTATACCAGCGATTTTTCGATTTATGATACCGACGATTCCAAATCTTTATTGCGGAGTATTATAAAGGAATATAACCTGGATGATAAAGTTTACAAGGCTAATGTGGTTTACAACCGGATTTCAGGAGCGAAAAACAGGCTGGTTTCTGCGGACGATTATATCAACAACGCCGTAATCCAGGCAGATGACGAAGCGGCCAAAATGAAGGAAATCGGGCGGATTTACAAAACTTACGTAACGCGCTGTTTTCAGGCGAATGCGATGGATTTTGATGATCTGCTTTTTAATACAAATGTGCTGTTCCGTGATTTTCCTGATGTTTTGTACAAATATCAGCACAAATTCCAGCATGTAATGGTGGATGAGTTTCAGGATACGAACGTTTCGCAATACTTAATTACAAGAAAATTATCAGCAGTTAATAGGAATATTGTCGTGGTGGGTGACGATGCGCAAAGTATTTATGCTTTCCGCGGAGCCAATATTGAGAATATTCTGAATTTCGAAAAGGATTTCCCGGATGTTCAGACCATCAAACTTGAACAAAATTACCGCTCTACAAGCACGATTGTAAATGCTGCAAATTCAGTAATTGCCCGAAATAAATCCCAGTTGAAAAAAGAAACCTTCACTGTTAATGAGGAAGGTTCGATGATTGATGTCATCAAAGCGGGTTCGGATAATGAAGAAGGCCGTTTGGTAGCTGGAGCCATTTTTGAAGAAAAAATGCAGAAAGCGCTTAAAAACGAAAATTTTGCAATTCTTTATCGTACCAATGCGCAGTCACGTTCCTTTGAAGAAGCACTTCGAAAGCTGGGAATTAAATATAGGATTATCGGTGGACAATCTTTTTATCAAAGAAAAGAGATTAAAGATATTTTAGGTTACCTGCGTTTTACGGTAAATCAGCGTGACGAAGAAGCTTTCAAAAGAATTATTAATCTTCCCAAACGCGGGATAGGTGATACTACCGTTGCCAGAATTACAGTAACAGCTGCCGAAAATAATGTTCCGATCTGGGAAGTGGTCAGCAATATTGCCAATTATGCGACCGGCCGGACCGTTACGCAGATCGATCAGTTTGGGACATTGATCAAAAGTTTTATGCTAATGCTTGATGCCGGCAAAGATGCTTTTGAAGTTGCAGCACATATCGCAAAAACATCCGGACTTCTTCGGGAATTGTATGAAGATAAAACCGTTGAAGGACTTTCGCGTTATGAAAACGTCCAGGAATTGCTGAATGCGATCAAGGAATTCGTCGATAGCGAAGAAAATGAAGACAAAACATTAAGTGCCTTTCTTCAATCCGTTTCGCTTTTGACCAATGCCGATGAACCGGATGAAAACGAGGATAATGACCGCGTTACGATGATGACGATCCACTCGGCAAAAGGGCTGGAATTCCGGAATGTTTTTATCGTTGGTTTGGAGGAGGATCTTTTCCCAAGTCAGATGATGCTGGAAAGCCGCCAGGATCTGGAAGAAGAACGGCGTTTGTTTTATGTTGCGATTACCCGGGCTGAACAGAAACTTACTTTCTCCTATGCGGAAAGCCGTTACCAGTGGGGACGGCTGAAAATGTGCGAACCAAGCAGGTTTTTGCTGGAAGTTGATGCAAAATATCTGAATATTTCTCAGTCTTTCCAAAGAGAAATTGGCCGTGAAGGCTCGTCTTCGTCGCCCATGTCTTTTGTTAAAAACCTGAGTCCGAGAAGACCGACAGAGCCAAGGCCGGCCACTGCCGCATCATCACATATACCTTCTTCCGATTTTGTGCCAAGTGATACCTACGATCTTGCCGAAGGTGATAAGGTAGAACACGCCAAATTTGGTTTTGGCACGGTTGTTAAGATGGATGTGAACGGAACAGACCGCAAGGCAACTGTGAAATTTGATAAAGTTGGTGACAAAACTTTATTGCTCAGTTTTGCCAAATTGAGAATTGTGAAATAAATCGTGTTGCATAGTTATAGTACGATCAACGAAGACTTTACCTAATAAACCGACACCGCCACAGGACTTTATTAACTTGTTAATACTCTTGTGGCGATGTTTTTTAATTATTGATTTAACCAATTTAATTATGTTCATCGAGAAAGACCTTCAACAAATTCAGGAGCGCGGAAGCGACGCCACGACAGTGGAAGAACAAGTGCATTATTTTGTAAATGGATTTCCATTTCTTCATCTCTCAAAAGCGGCAACGGTTGGAGACGGAATTATTCGTCTGTCAGACGCACAGATTGAACTTGTAGTTACGGCGTTTGACAAAAGTTCTGCTGACGGAGAAATTGCTTTACTGAAATTTGTGCCCGCATCTGGTGCTGCTACGCGGATGTTCAAATCGCTTTTTAGTTTTTTACAGGAAAATAAAAAAGATAAATCGGTTGACGAGTTTTTTGCGAGATTAACAGAATTTGCTTTTTACGAAGATTTGAAAACTGCCCTTGCTTCGGACGGCATAGACATTACAACCGCAGATGAAAATACGATTGTATCTTATTTCCTGAATAACAAAGGTTTAGGTTATGGTGAATTGCCAAAAGGACTGTTGAAGTTTCATAATTACGAAAGCAGCTCACGTACGCCTTTGGAAGAACATTTGGTAGAAGGCGCACATTATGCAAACGCGGGAAGTCATGTGCAGATCCATTTTACAGTTTCTCCTGAACACCGGGATAAATTCGAAAAACTGGTTGTGGAAGTGCTTCCAAGTTATCAAAGCGAATTCGGCGTAACTTATATGGTATCGTTTTCTGAGCAAAAAAGCTCTACCGATACCATCGCTGTGAACATGGACAACTCGCCTTTCCGTGAAAAAGATGGTGGATTGTTGTTCCGTCCGGCTGGACATGGTGCTTTGCTGGAAAATTTAAGTCAGCTTGATGCAGACATTATTTTCATCAAAAATATTGATAACGTCGTTCCTGACAGAATTAAAGGAGATACCGTAACTTACAAAAAAGCACTGGCGGGTATTGTTCTTGAATTCCAGAAAAGAATATTTGGTTATCTTGATAAATTGAGTGCAGGAGCAGATGCTTCATTGTTCTCAGAACTTGATACCTTTTTCCGTGAGGAACTATGTGTAGTTCCTCCGGCTACATATGAAAGTTGGTCAGACGAACAGAAAACAGAATATTTTATTGGCAAACTGGATCGTCCTTTGCGCGCCTGCGGTATGGTAAAAAATCAGGGAGAACCTGGTGGCGGACCTTTCTGGGCGGAAAATGCGGATGGCTCTTCTTCTTTACAAATCGTAGAATCTGCGCAGGTTGATGTCGACAATGAACAGCAAAATGGCATTTTCAAGAATTCAACCCACTTTAATCCGGTTGATCTGGTATGCGCAATCAAGAATAAAAACGGAGAATTGTATGATCTGAAAAAATTCCGTGACCCGTTGACAGGATTTATTACTTACAAATCCAAAGATGGGAAAGAGTTGAAAGCGCAGGAATTACCCGGCTTGTGGAACGGATCAATGGCAAACTGGAATACACTTTTTGTTGAAGTTCCACTGATCACTTTTAACCCGGTAAAAACCGTAAATGACTTACTCCGCGAACAGCATCAGTAGTGTCAGAATAACATTTATAAAAACAAAAACGTCGAAGCCATTACGGTTTCGACGTTTTTTATTGGAATAAATTCCGGAATATCATGATTGTCAGGGGTACTATTTCAAGGAATTGGTAAAACCTTACTTTCTTTGAAAGTAGACAAAATCACCATTGTCTGCGTACTTGCCACTTCTTCAATTTCATTAATTTTTTCCAACATCAGTTTTTGATAGGTACTGATATCCTTTGAAATTACTCTTAACAAGAAATCGCCTGTACCTGTAATGTGGTGACATTCAATTACTTCTGGTATTGCATGTATTTTTTCAACAAATGATTCAGTAACAGCTTTTCTATGGCCAACCAGAGAAATCTGTACAAAAGTACTTACACCTAAGCCAACTCTTTCAGGTTCCAGCTGCGCATGGTAGCTTTTGATAATCCCTGATTGCTCAAGTTTCTTTACACGTTCCAGTGTAGGAGCCGGAGAAAGCCCAATTTCTTTTGAAAGTTGTGCGTTCGTTATTTTGGCGTTCGTTTGTAAGATCTCCAGTACTTTACGGTCTATCTGGTCTAATTTAATGATAGCAGACATTGCTTATAACATGGTTTATAGTTAGCCCCATTTTTTAGGACGCTGCAAAACTAATTAGTTTCCCGAAGATAATTGTAATTTTATACTGAAAATTTGTCAAAAAAAAGAATTTTAATAGGTAAAACAGCGTTTTAGTGCTGTATTGTTGGGTGTTATTTTTAAACAGCCCTTTAATACTAATTTCATTAAACGGAATAAGCCTCTATTTTCTGTAAAAAATCCTGATATGTTATTTTAATTCCTTCGGTCAAATCGGTCTTATGTTTCCATCCCAGGGCATGAAGTTTACTAACATCCATTAGTTTCCGGGGCGTTCCGTCAGGCTTATCCGTATTCCAGTGAACGTCGCCTTCATAACCCACAGTTTCCTTGATAAGCTCTGCAAGTTCTTTTATGGTTACATCTGTGCCAACACCAATATTAAGAAATCCCGGTTCGCTGTAATTTTCCATCAGGAAGTAACATGCATCCGCCAGATCATCGGCATGCAAAAATTCACGCAAAGGCGAACCGGTGCCCCAAAGCTCAACGGCTGGTTTATTTTCCTCCTTTGCTTCATGGAATTTACGGATCATCGCAGGCAGAACGTGCGATTTGTTCAGATCATAATTATCATTCGGGCCGTAAAGATTTGTTGGCATAACCGAAATGAAATCGCATCCATACTGACTGCGATACGCTTCGCACATTTTTATTCCTGCAATTTTAGCTATCGCATAAGGCTCGTTGGTAGATTCCAAAGTACCGGTAAGCAAAGAATCCTCATGTAAAGGCTGAGGAGCAAGCTTTGGATAAATACAGGAAGAACCCAGAAAAAGCAGTTTTTTTACATTAACCCGGTAAGCGCTGTCGATGATGTTATTCTGGATTTGCAGGTTATCGAACAGAAATTCGGCCCGATAAATATTGTTTGCCATAATCCCTCCTACTTTGGCAGCTGCCAGAAAAACGTATTCAGGGCGCTCGGTTTCAAAAAAATCCTTAACAGAAGCCTGGTCACGCAAATCAAGTTCTGATGACATCCGGAATACAAAATTATTGAAGCCTTCTGCAAGCAATCTGCGGTGAATTGCAGAACCTACCATACCCCGGTGACCGGCAATATAAATTTTAGCGCTTTTTTCCAATGTGTTATGTAAATTTGTATGTTGAAAAATCAATATCTTTAATACCCAATTCGTTACAAAAGTAACAATCTTACCCTGAAGAAAAATTCAATACACATGCAAAGAGTTATGCTGGTCTGGTATATTGTCACCGTTTTTCTTGTACAAGGGGCAGTGGCGCAGACTGATAAAAAAGAAGATTCACCACCATCCTGGCTTCCCAAAGCAGCCAATACGGATTCTGTAAATGCTAAAAAGGGGTCAAAGGATCTGAAATCTTTCGTGTCAGGACTGGATCCTGCGGTGAGTTCATCCTTGCCCGGAGGAAATGGAAAAACGACATCAATTTCTACACTTTTTGGAGAAACAATTCCTGATCTGGGATTAAAAGTAAAGGAATATAAAAGTCAGAAAGCTGACAGAAAATTAAAAAAGGAAAAGGCAAGACTGGCCAAAGTAATGTACAAAGGCATTCCGATGGAAGTGATGTCGATCCGATATGGTAGCGGGGACCGTGCAAACCTGGAATTATTTCATGTTTTGAAGGAATACAAACCGCTTGATATTTATGCCCGGGCAACTGAAACGCGCTGGTATGATACAAAGAGTAAAAAATTAAGTTCTGCGCTGATCAAGGACAAGGAAAAAGCGCGTTTGCTTCACGGTTCGTACAAAAAGTATAACGGTGAAAACCTGATCGAAGAAGGATTTTATTACATGGGCGTAAAGGATGGGCGCTGGGTGAAGTATGACTCCAAATTCAATCTGGTTGACAAGGCGATCTGGAACAAAGGTTTTCCTGCCGAGTCACGTATAACTTATTACGATTCAACCCACACAAAGATCAAGGAAGTGATTCCGGTTATGTTTGGGGAAACCAGCGGAGAATATGCTTCATTTTATGATGAGGGACAGTTGAAGACCAGTGGAAAATATGATCACGGCAAAAAAGTGGGCCGCTGGGTTGAATATTACCAGTACCGTCGTCAGCGGAAAAAAGAAATTCAGCATCCAAAATCAAGCTGGGACGAAGAATTTGATCCATTTGTATTGCGGGAATGGGACGAAAAAGGAAAACTTCTTTACGATTATACCAAAGATCCCCGCGCTTCCGCCGAGGAAGAAACTGAAAATTAATAAGGATCATGAGGGGAAATTCCCCTCTTTCTGTTTTATTCGTGTCTTTGATCGATACGAGCTACTTCATTTATGTTTAAAGCTTTCCTGGATTTTGCGCGGACTAAAACCTGGCTGGCACTAGTCTTTTGCCTGATTCCTGTAATTATTTACATTTTTGTTTTCAAAGTCATAGCTTTGAATATCAATTATGTTGCCTTTGACGATATTTTAATTTTGGGAATTATTCCTGGTTTTGAAGATGCATCCTGGCCGGACCGCTGGCGCCGGCTAACCGAACTTTTTCCCGAACACCGCCTTGTTTTTTCCCGTTCCATTATTCTTTTACTGCATTCCGTTTTTGGAAGAATAAATCTGGTCTGGCCTATGATTGTGGCCAACATCTGTTGGACTGGCTGCGCATATGTTTTTTATTATGTGTTTAAAAAGCTGCATTTGTCCTTGTGGTATTTTGTGCCGGTGATGTGGCTCTGGTTCAATATTCAGTCTTTTGAAAATATTTTCTGGGGCGTCAGTTCTCTTTGTAATTATGGTGTTTTATTGTTTGTAATAAGTGCTGTTTACTTTGCAACACATCATCCTCAAAAACATTATATAGCCCTTATTTTCGCGGTTATCGCCACGTTTACCTATGGTAACGGCCTCATGGTTTTTCCGGTTATCGGTTTGATCGCCTGGCTCATGGGGCGGAAAAGGGATTTTTTCATAACCGTTTTTGTCTCGGCTGTTATCGCCATTATCTATTTTATTGACTTCACGCCAATTACTCAAAATCTTGATTTCTCAAATCCAAAACAGGTAAAGGAAGGTTTTCTGGGATACTTTGGTTTTATCGGCTCCATCGCAACCATTTCAGCTTATGATGGATCCTCTCCGGTTTTAACGACGGCAGTGGTTTTTGGATTTGTTCTGATCTTTTCCGTTTTGTTTTTATTTAGAAAACAATGGATATCACTTTGGAACGCTGCCTGGCGGAAAACTGATTACGTCAATCCTGGTGCATTATTTTCATTAGGAATTCTGGCTTTTGTAGCTATCACGACCTTGGCTTTGGTCTACAAACGTATCCCAACCGACACTTTTGAAGGTATGTTCAAAGGCCGTTACCGGATGTATTCCACGCTTTGGTGTATTGCGCTGTATTTTGGTCTGCTGTCTTTAACGTCCCGGCAAAAACTTCGTATCGCTATCACATCATTGGTTCCGTTAACGATCTTTTTAAACTTGATTATCCTTGATAGTAATTTTGTGCTGGCCGTTAATAATCGCCGGTTAGCAATCGTTCAAGAATTTAACGCGCGTTATAACGCAGATTGGTTGGGTATTAGAATGTTTTCAATGGATCAGGCACATTTTGAAAAAATACGTGCATATTATCATTCCGATGATCCGTTGGCGGAAGGATGGAATCCACGAAATCTTTCTGATTCTGTAACTTGCTCGAAAATTTATCAGCCTGATATCGTCAAAAAAGAAGGTAATTATCTGGTCGTGAATTTTGAAAATGGCTCTTTTGCGGCAGAGAAGGATTATTCAGATGGTGCTTATGTGATTTTGAAATCCAATAAGCATACCTACGCCGCTCCACAAACGCAGTCTGCCGTGCCAATTAAAACAACACTGCGCAGAATGATGTATTTCAACAAAGGAGCCTATGCCTCTTTTCATACGGCAACCGTAGAGCCCGGGTTTTACAGGATTTATTTATTGGTAAGAAAAGGCGGAAAAAATACGATTTTTTGTACCAATAAAACCTGGACAGAAGAATGATTCTGTCTTAAAACTTACGGTGAATTTCAGTTAAAATCCTTTCAACCTCCTTCCGCACCTCCGACGATGGATGAGCGAAATTGTTGTTCATAAAACTGAAAGTCATCATCTTGCCCTTTTTGGTAAGCAGATAACCGCTCAAATTATAATTATTACTGAAACTTCCGCTTTTGGCAAAAACAAAAGGTGCTTCACCTTTAAAAGAATTCCGTAAGTTTCCTGTACTTCCACCATTTGGCAAAATTTTGAATAAACGCTCCTGCGGCACTTTTGCATAAATCTTCTGTAACAGAGCAGTAATTGTTCTTGGCGTAAAAAGATTATAACGGCTTAATCCTGAGCCATCTTTCCAGACCAGACTATCAGGCAAATCACTCAGGTAATTTTTTGTCATATGACTGATTGCCTGCTCCGTGTTTAAAGGCAGACCTTTCGCTGAGGCATACAAAAGCATCAGCTGATCAGCAAGCATATTGTCACTGACATACATCATTCGTCTGTATAAAGAATCAGAAGGGATACTGTAAACGGTTTTCAGCTCAATACTGAGCGGAATATGAATCAGCTTGATTTCCTTTTTCAAGGCCTCACTCAAAAGCTGAACGGTAACCTGATCGGACATACGAACCGGGATATCAACTGATTTTCCTGACGTTATGGCTTTTTCGGAATAATGAAATGTATTCTGGAACTCTTCTCTTTTAATACCTTGAATGGATGTGTCGGCCACCATAGACTTATTCCAGAAAGCCGGCCTTACTTTGAAGATTTTGTCCGTTATGCCTGTAAAGCGGACTATGTTTCCATAAACCGGCATCGAGGAAATTTCCGGCTGATAGTAATCATTATAATCGCTCCACGCCCAGCCTGGCCCATATCTTTCATCTTTAAAATTGACAGGAGAGAAAAATATCTGTTCTTTTCTGCTTTTCAAAAAATCGATAACAGCACTTTTGGGAAGGTCAGGATGCAACAGAGACGGATCACCAGTTCCGCGGATTATCAATAATTCGCCCCATTCCAGATATTCAATTCCGGGCAGCGAATCGCCCAATGCGCATAAACCAGCATAGAAACTGAATAATTTTGTATTGGAAGCCGGATTAAAATATTTGTCGGATTGATAAGAACCTAATGCCTTATCGCCTGTCAGATTTTTAATAGATACACCGGTATGCTGTTGACTTAAAACCGGGGAATTTTTTATTTCATGATTTAAATAATGGGAAACCGAGCAGCCAGACAATGAAACTAATGTAATCAGAAAGAGGAGCGTGCGCATAGAAATCTGTTAAAAATAGATTGTAAAGTTAGTGGTTTCGGCTAAAAAACGAAGAAAGCACAACCTTAGTTTTTAACCCGACCGAATTTTTTCGAAACGATCACTCCATTGAATTTAGTAATTTGCGCGTTGTTAGCACAAGTCTTTTGTAAACGCATACTATGAGTAACCTTCAAGCTGTCCTGAAACAATACTGGGGCTATGACCAGTTTCGGCCTGTGCAGGAAGAAGCCATCCGGTCGGTCCTGGACGGAAATGATACGCTTTTGCTGCTGCCAACGGGTGGTGGAAAATCGATCTGTTTTCAGGTTCCGGTGATGACGATGGAGGGTATTTGTATTGTAGTAACGCCACTTATTGCGTTAATGAAAGATCAGGTGGAACAATTGAAAAGACGTGATATTCCGGCGGCGGCAATTCATTCCGGTATGAACCGGCACGAAATTGATATCACGCTCGACAATTGTATTCATGGACAAACGAAGTTTTTATACGTTTCTCCTGAGCGCCTTCGTACGGAGATTATGATTGAGCGGACTAAGCAAATGAAAGTTTGTCTGCTGGCTGTGGATGAGGCACATTGTATTTCTGCCTGGGGTTATGATTTTCGCCCATCTTATCTGTTAATTTCCGAATTCCGATTACTGATTCCCAAAGTGCCGGTAATGGCGTTAACCGCCACTGCCACGGAACAGGTTCAGATTGATATTATTGACAAACTGGAAATGAAACCTGTCAGGGTTTTCAGACAGTCATTTGCAAGGGCAAATTTGTCGTATTCTACTTTTTTGGAAGAAAATAAGGAAAGGAAATTGTTACAGATTCTCAAAAATGTGCCCGGTACTGCCATTGTCTATGTCAGAACCAGAAAACGTACCAAGGAATTGGCTGACTGGCTCACAAAACAAGGCCTTCGTGCGGCTGGATATAATGCGGGTTTACCTTATAAAGAAAGATCAGACCGGCAAACGGCATGGCTGAAAAACCAGGTTCGGGTTGTGGTGGCCACCAATGCTTTTGGTATGGGAATCGATAAGCCCGATGTACGGGCCGTGGTTCATTTTGACTTACCGGATAATCTGGAAGCCTATTACCAGGAAGCCGGCCGTGCCGGGCGTGATGAGCAAAAAGCATTTGCAGTAGCACTTTTTAATAAAATTGATCTGGAAGAGCTGGCGGAAAATGTGGAAAAAAAATATCCTCCCATGGATGTTTTAAGACGTGTTTACCAGTCTTTGGCAAATTATTACAAAATCCATGTTGGCGGCGGCGAGTTTTCGGCTTATGATTTTGATATACAAAAGTTTACGGGGACTTTTGGCCTTGTTGTAAATGAGACACATTATGCTTTAAAGCTGCTGGAAGAGGAAGGTTTTATTCAATTGAGTGAGAATTTTAATAATCCTGCCCGACTGCATTTTGAAGTAGATAACCGGCAATTATACGATTTTCAGATACGTAATCCCGAGTTTGATTCGTTTGTGAAATTGTTGCTCAGGATTTATGGGGGAGAACTTTTTACAGAGTATGTCCGGATTTCCGAAACTGAGCTGGGGCAAATTTATTTTGCAACAGAATCTGAAATCATTAAAAAACTGTCGTTTCTCAAAGAACGCGGTATTGCGGATTATGAACCCAGAAGAGATAAACCGCAGCTCACTTTCCTGACACCAAGATATGATGCGGAACAATTGCCGCTCAATGTTTTTGAAATCGAAAGGAGGCGTGAGCGCGACAGGCAGAAAGCCCGGGCGGTTATTCAGTATGCCTCAAACAAAAACCGTTGCCGGACCATACTTTTATTGGAATATTTCAATGAAATGGATGGAAAAGATTGTGGGGTTTGTGACGTTTGTCTGAAAAACAAAAAGAATGAACCGAAGCCGGAAGTTGATGAAGAATTGGGAAACCAGATCTTGCTTTATTTGAAAAGTTTCGGATCCGTTACGCCCCGGGCTTTGAGCCAGATATTTGAAAATGTAGATGAAAAACCTTTTCTGCAAACGTTAAGATATTTGATTGACGAAGAAATTATAAACTATGACCAGGTTGGGAAACTGACCTTAAACAGCAAGTATCATTCTTGAAAAAGCAACTTTACTACCTAACAATAACACTTGGCCTTCTGGCAAAATCAGCTTACGCACAACAAATACCGGGTCTTGCTGCAAGTAATTATGGCGGACTATACCGGGCGACGGAAAATCCATCGGCTATTGCCGGTTCAAGATTTAAGTGGCAGGTCAACATTGGTACGATCGGAAGCAGTATCAATCACCGCTATTTTGTTTTTTTAGGCAAAAACTCTCTTTTCTATCCACTTTTGGCCGCACATTCCAAAGATGAATTATATGGCCGTTCGCGTACCATGGGCTCGCTTACTGACAAAGATCCGATATATCTGACCAGTGAAATCCGGTGGCCGTCGGCCATGTTTTCTATTGGAAAATATCAGGGTGTTGCCATTCAGTTTAGAACCAGAGGTTTTGTTACAGGAAATAATGTGCCGGATGATATCCGGAATCTTTATTTCAAACGGCTGGATACCGGAATGGACAATGTGGCAAGTACGGACTGGGGAAAATTCAATTTGGTTCAGCAGAGTTTTTCTGAAATGAGTTTTTCTTATGGGGTACAGTTGCTTGATCTGGATGCGCATAAATTACGTGTGGGAGCAACTGGAAAAAGGATTTTTGGTGCCAGAATCGGGTATCTGAAAGGATCTGTTGATAATTTCCAGGTTAGAAAAGTAACCGGATCGCAAGATGAAAGTGAACTGGTCTTGAATAATTTTTCATATGAAACCGGATATAGCCAGCAAAATCAAAAAATGAAATTAGGCGATTTGTTCAATTCTGATAAATATGCAGCAGGTTGGGCATATGATCTGGGTGTGACTTATGAGTTAGGTAATTATTGGCAAAATAAAGATGAGGCGTTCGACCAGAATCCGAAATACATTCTGCGCCTTGCAGCGTCATTAACTGATATAGGATCCATAAAATACAAAACAACCGGAAGCCGGGTTATCGGCGGGCAGCAGGAACAAACGATCATCGGTCAAAAGGAACTGGAAATAATTGGTAATGAAGGTGCTGACGGACTCATGAATTTGTATCCGGCAAGCTCTGATACGACTTTTAATAGTAAAGTGAAATTGCCGCAAGCGGTACATTGGGAAGCGGATGTGCAATTGGTAAAAGGTTTTTTTGTTACGTTATCCCAGACAAAACGTTTTAAAGAACAATCGGATAATATACTTGGTGTGGCCCAACCTAACGTTTTTACCATCACGCCACGTTTTGAGGATGAAGATTCTGACTTTGCTTTTCCAATCTCGTTTATTCAGGGGAACAAAAGAGTAGCGATCGGGGCTCTGGCGCATTTCGGGCCGATTTTTATTGGATTTAGTAATATTAATGGACTGATGAAAAGTGGTGGAGCGAGAGGAAGTATGGCTTATGTTGGCGTGAGTGCATGGAAATTGAAGGGGTGGAAGAAGAAGGGATGAGCAGCCTGCCTATAACGCAAGTTATTCCAAAAACGCTAAAAAGATTAAACAGCGTAAGGTTTGGACTAACTGGCGTATTGGTTTTGGGGTGAATATAGTGGTTGTTTTATTGCTTAGTGCGGGGTGAGGTTAATCTGGTTTAAGCTAAATACATAAATTAAGATTTGTGCCCGTTTAAACCGCTTGTGACAGAATACGGTGAATGCCCTGGACACGGCCGCTACTTTTGACCTTCCAAATGTCAAAGTTTTTCTGCATATCCAGCCAAAATTCCGCGTTGATTCCAAATCCACTTTCAAGCCGTACTGCCATTTCAGCAGATATAGAAGATGTTTCATTAACAATTTCTGATAACTGTTTCCTGCTGACGTTTAACTCCCTGGCCGCTTTTGTGATGGATATTTTCATTTCTTTTAAAACATCTTCCCGCAAAACGGCACCAGGGTGTACCGGTTTCATTTCACTTTCCATTACTGTTTATTTTAGTGATAATCAATATAGTTGATATCAAATACATTGTCTTCTTCAAACTGGAATACAATCCGATAATTGCCTGTAACCCAAATTGCCCAGTATCCTTTCAAATCACCACTTAATTGATGTAACCGATAGCCTGGAATTGCTTTAATCGGATCAAGTGTTTTTGCGGTATTTAAAACCGACAAAATACGTTTGATCTTTTCCACTTGTTCAGCGGGTAACTTGGAAGGATTATTCTTTTCCCAAAGTAACCGAAGCCCTTTATGCGCAATGGTTTCAATCATTATTACAAAGATACAGTGAAACCCAAGAGGTTACAATTTTTACAAATATTTTAATTTAGAAGTTAATCAATTGAAGAGTAAAGCGTTTGTATAATTATATCATAGGAGTCTACCCTTTCCGCCCAAACCAGCTCCCAATCCTCCGGAACATTCTTTTCTCGAATTCCCAGAAAAAAGAAAACCTGCCCCAGATCCAGCCCCAGGCGAGTAAGACAACCTGGTAAAGAGGTAGAATGATCAGGATATTAACCGTCCAGAGAAGCCAGGACGGTGATGTTTCTGTCGATATGCCAACCAGATTAAAAAGTGCGCGCTTGATGTATAAAATGGAAAATCCGGTACAGGCAAAAACCAGTAAGATGATTAATACGTCCCATCCATTTTTAACATTCCAGCGCTGCTTTAACTTTTCAATCATACAGGTTTATTCGTATAAAAATCCGAGGTGATCAGCTTTGATGACTTCTGTATCCAAAGGAAGGAATTCTTCCCAGAACGGATCGTTTGGTAGGCCTGCTTTGCATATAATCGGTTCCTTTTTTACAGGATGTTCAAAGAAAAGACGGCGGGCATGAAGGTTTATACTTGCATCCGGATTTGGTTTTGGATAACCATATTTCAAATCACCACGAATCGGACAACCCATAGAGGCCAACTGAACGCGGATCTGATGCGGACGGCCGGTTACCGGTGTTACTTCAAGCAAATTGAATTTGTTGACATCACCCAGAAGCCTGTAGCTAAGCTCAGCACGCTGTGATCCGGGCACTTCGTAATCATAAGCAGTGGTTACATTTCTTTGCTCATCTTTAATTAGCCAGTGAACAAGTTTTCCTTTTTTTTCCGGCGGACGGTTTTTTACAACTGCCCAATATGTTTTTTGAACGTCGCGTTTACGGAAGATCTCGTTCATTCTTTCCAGCGCTTTTGACGTTTTGGCAAAAACAACCAATCCGCTAACCGGACGGTCCAGACGGTGAACGGTTCCTAAAAACACTGCTCCCGGTTTGTCATATTCTTCTTTTATATATTCCTTCAACATGTCCAGTAACGGCTTGTCGCGCGTAGAATCGCCCTGCACAAGTATACCTGGTTCTTTGTTGACAATCAGTAAGTGATTGTCTTCATATATAATCTGAAATGGGCGCTTTGCCATAATTTTCTGTTTTTAAAACTTTTGTTTAATAAAAGAAAACAAAAGGGAGGTGATCAATAAGACTCTTTTTCGTTTGGAAAAGATTTGCCTTTAACGTCTTTAATATAATTTGTGATTGCCTCGTTCATGATGTCATTTAAATTGGCATACTGACGAAGAAAACGTGGTTTAAACCCTTTGTTTATTCCCAATACATCATGCAGAACCAATATCTGTCCGTCAGCATGAGGACCAGCTCCTATCCCAACAGTCGGAATGGCGATACTTTCCGAAACCAGTTTGGTAAGTGCCGAAGGGATTTTTTCCAGCACAACGGAAAAACAACCAATTTCATCCAGCATTTTGGCATCTTCCAAAAGCTTTTTAGCTTCAACTTCTTCTTTGGCGCGAACGGTGTAAGTACCAAATTTGTAGATCGACTGTGGGGTCAAACCTAAATGTCCCATAACAGGAACGCCGGCACTCAAAATCCGCATTACAGATTCCTTTATTTCAAGCCCGCCTTCCAGTTTCACGGCGTGTGCGCCGGACTCTTTCATGATGCGAATAGCTGAGCGTAACGCTTCTCCCGAGTTCCCCTGGTAAGAACCAAAAGGCAAATCCACAACCACCAAAGCACGCTTCACAGCGCGTACAACCGATGAGGCGTGATAGATCATCTGGTCGATCGTAATCGGCAATGTTGTTTCATGACCCGCCATTACATTGGAAGCCGAATCGCCAACCAAAATCAGCTCTACGCCGGCTGCATCCACAATACCTGCCATGGAATAATCGTAAGCAGTCAAACAGGAAATTTTTTCGCCCCGCGTTTTCATTTCCTGAATGATGTGGGTCGTAACGCGTTTTATATCAGAACTATGTATAGACATTTTTTTTAATTGTTAATTGTCAATTATTAATGGTTAATGCTAAGACATTAACAATTTACCATTAACAATTAATCATTAAAACTTATCTCCTTATCAGCCAGCTTTCCGGATTCAGGCGTGAAGTACTTTTCCAGATCTGGAATTGAAGTTCAGAAGTTCCGTCACCATCCGTCGCCACGCGCCCGATGGTTTCCCTGGCTTTTACTTTCTGTCCGGCCTGAACCGTTACACCAGACATTTTTGCGTAAACAGTCATGTAATTTCCGTGTTGAATGGCCACAACATTACCCATTCCCGGCATTTGTGTTACATCCAGAACAACGCCGTCATAAACCGAACGAACCGTTTCTCCTGCATTGGTTTGTATATCAACCCCCAGGTTATCAACCATCACACCTTTCAAAACAGCATGTGGACGCTGCCCGAAATGACCTGAAATAAACCCTCTCGTTGGCCATGATAAGCGTGATTGCGAAGCTGCAAATGACGATGCAAGTGTAACTTCTTCATCACTCATTCCGCTTGACGAAACCACCGGCTCATCTTTTGGTTCTTCTACCACTACTTTTGCCTCTCCCTTTTTCTCTCTTTCTGCATTCTCTCGTGCTACACGTTCACGTTCAGCTTTTCTTTTTGCCTCACGTTCAGCACGTTCCTCTCTCTCCCTTCTTTCTCTTTCCTTTTTCTCTCTTTCCGCAATCCGGCGGATGTTGGCTTCCAATAAATTAGTCGCTTTCCGGTTCTCGGCTAACTGATTTCTCAGCTCAACTTCCTTTTGGGATAACTCTTTTACAACCTCATCCTGTTTGGTTTTCAGTCCTTCGAGTTTTGTATTTTCCGAAACCTGGGTTACAAGTACCGTTTGCTGCTGTTGTTTTTTGGAAGTAATACGCTGGCGTTCGGCCATCAATTCTTTTTCCAGAACTTCCATCTGTTTTACCTGTCCCTGACGGGCATCAGTATATTGTTTTAAATATTTGTAACGTAAAACAAACTGATTGAAGGTGCCTGATGAAAAGAGGAAAACCAACTGATTCAGATAAACGTTTCTTTTTGAAGCTTCATAAATCATATCGCCATACTCGGCTTTTAATTTACCCAGATCATTGGCCAAAACCTGACGCTTTTTTTCAAGCGTTTTAAGTTCCTTATCCAGAATCGCCATATCATCCGAAAGCAGATCAATCTTTTTCTTTAAGTTATTGATCTGCTGATTCAGGGCACGTAACTGGCCAAGGTTGACGTTTTTTTGGGAAGATGTTTGTTTCAGAATACTCTGAATTTCATTCATCTTGCTCTGGTTTTCACTTTTTTCCCGTTCGAGCTGTTCCCGGGTTTTTTGGGCAAATACGCTAAAAGAAGTACCGCACAGAAGTGTGAGTACCAAAAATAAACGACGATAATTCGGTTGATGAAAGGGCATATTTATTTTTCTTGCTGCCAAAATACCTTAAAGGGCGTGTAAAGTTAAGCAGACTTCACGTTTTTGTGCCTATAAATGCGTGGAGAATCTGGATTTTTACCTTTTGCGGGTATAGCTGGAAGGGATACTAAAAGGGAATCCAGGATTTTTACTTGCCAATTCTACCTTGTTATGCTTGATTCGCATGGTAGTCTGGTAAAATTGTTTGTCTTTTTGAGACTGGACGTCGAGATTGATGAGGCTGCCAAAAGGAAACAGAAAACCGTTTACCTCCTTAAAGTCCTCATAATTTAAAACAAAAGTATTTTTTGTAGGTACTTCAACCGCTTTAAGCTTTTGCAGTTTCAGATTTTTTTCATCAATATAGTTATCCAAAATAATCCGGGCATTCTCCTGATGCAGGACAACAAAATCATTTTCCTTTAAAACCTTTGTATCGGCAGTAGGTGCGAAAGGCAGATTTCCTATAATGATCGATTGCAAAAGTTTGAAATTCAGATCAAAATTATATTGTTTACTGAGCTGTGCGTAGGTAAAAACAAAGTATTCCTTGTGAAATTTATCAACGAAAACAATAGAATCAGGCGTAATTAAACCACGCGCTACTTCAAAACCAACGCCGGTCACTGAAAGCCAGATCAGGCTGTCTTTTTTTATTCTGATGTTGACATTGGTGTTATCGAAATCCTGTGTGCTGCTGCGAAATGAAAATTTGGATTTTGTCAAAAGATAGTCAAACGCAACTTCTTTCACCGTAACAGGTGCTACGGAATTAGCAACTACTGAATCCGTTTTTGAAGAATCTTTTACTACGAAGGACGAGTCAAGTGTTGGCCTGGTCGTTCCTTTTGAAAGATGTTTTTTGTGGCATGAAGTAAACCAGATGCAGCCCAAAGCCAGGAACCATACTGTAATCTTATTGTTCATGTAATGTTCCGGTTGCTATTTTTTTGTCAAGTAGTTCAGTTGTTTCCCCCATTTTCTTCGCTTTTTTCCATTGGAGAACGGCATTGTCACGTTCGCCAAGTTTAAAAAGTACATCTCCATAATGTTCAACAATCGTGCCACTGATATTGGAAGTATCCTGAATTGCCTTTTCTAACGATTCTTTTGCCTTTTTGTAATCTTTACGAATGTATAATACCCAGGCATAAGTGTCCAGATAAGTAGGATTGTCCTGGTGCTGCTGTACTAAACGTTCCGACATTTTTAATGCCAGATCCAGCTTTTCCTTACGCAGAGAAAGGAAATAACTATAATTATTTAAAACGTGATCATTGTCAGGGTTTTCCTGCAAAGCCAGATCATAAGCTGCATCTGATTTTACATTATCTCCAAGGCCATTATATGCGTCACCAAGCTGAGCGTGGATATAAGGGATCATATCCGGTTTGTCTGTGATCAGTTTCAGACTTTCTTCAAATGATGAAATGGCTTGTTTGTAATTCTTCTTCATCAAAAGTGCCGTTCCGTTTGAATACCACAACAGGCCTTGATTTGGGAAAATTTCCAGTGCTTTTTCAGAGTGGACCAATAAACTGTCCACTTGATTTAAGTCCCCGTCCAACTGGATAATCGCACCCCAGACCTCATACACAGAACCATCCAGCCTGGCTGCTTTTGCATACATATCACGCGCCTCCGCTTTTTGTCCGCGACGCATTAATAGATCAGCATAAATGACCTGAGTACGTGCTTCATTTGGATGTGTATCTGCCAATTGCTTTGCCAAAACCAGGGCTTCATTCATTTCCTCATCCGTTTTCAGCATTTTCAGGTAACCTGAAAGTACACGGATTTTTGGATCTGCATCCAGGTTTGGGTTAGCAAAAACGAGTTTCAGTTCCTGATTACATTTTTCAACATCACCATTCCGACGATAAATATCGGCCAGAAGCACATGCGCCTGGGCTTCATCCGGGTTTATTTTTAATGCTTCCTGCAAGGGGCCAATAGCTTCCGAGACTTTGTCGTTGGCAATCAGCATTTCAGCAATTTCAACACGATAACTTGCTTCTCCGGGTTCGCTGTCAATCAGCTTTTTTGCCTCGGCCAGCGCTTTATCCAGTTTATTTTCCCGTAAATAAAGTTGTTCTTTCTGATGCGTAATTTCTTCGGTTACACCAATTGATTTTTCAAGAAGGTCATACGTCTGGATCGCTTTGTCAAATTGTTCGTTGAAAACATAAATGGCAGCCAGCTCAATTCCGTATTCCAGATTTTCAGGATTTTTGGTGACAAGTGGCTCGTAGATTTGAGCAGCATCGGAATATTTTCTTTTTTTTGCGTAAAGCTGCGCTAGTTGCTGGGCATAAAACGGATTTGTTTTATCCAGATCATATGCTTTTTTAGCAGGAACAAGTGCATCATCCTGTTTATCGAGTTTAAGCAGCGCGGTGGCCAGCAAATAATACCCGGCTCCGTCGGATGGGCTTTTTTTGATGATCTGTTCAAAAACCGGAAGTGCACGGGCTGGCTGATCGGTCATCATGAACTTCATGCCTTCGGAGGTAAGTGTTTCTTCTTCCAGCCGAAATCCTGAAACCACTGCGGATTTTTCTTTTTCATTGGTTTTACTTTTGCGCTGTGCATCGACACGCGCAATCCCGCAAGCCATTAAAATGCTTGTCAGCAAAAATATCCTGAATAATTCTATCCTCATATTTTATCTTGTTGCCCATCAGCGATCTCGACGGATCATCTATTTCAATATAAACAGCAAAGGTACCATTTTTTTCGTGTTGATTGGCTGAAATCCCGTGACCTTCTCCTTAGTAACGGATATTGGAAAATATTCGTGTAAGAAAATCATTTATCGCACGGAATAGCTTCCTTCACCTGATCCTGGTATTCCCCAGGCTGTCAATGCCTCGGCCCGGATTGTAACATTTGTATTGGCATCTGTGTTGAAATAACTAAACCTGGCTTTGCCGTTTTTGTTAGTTCTGAGCATGGGAGCCCAGAAAAAAGTTGAACGGTAATCAGGAATATTATTATTTGGCAGATCCAGGTCATAACGTGGTGTGTAAAATTCACGTGGCGTATTGAAACCTGCAATTTTGGCAACGGTCACGCCCGGAACGATATCTTTGGAATAATCATAGTTCGCATTGGCACGTTTGGTCAGTACGGAAATAACGCCACCTCCCCCACGACTGCCATAAATTGCAGCTGAGGCACCTTTTAACACATCAATTGTCTCAACATCAAAAATATTGATAGAGGTAATATAATCTTTTTCAACCGGAACACCGTCCAGTAAAAACGTAGGTTCTGAATTACTATTTCTGATACGCACCGAAGCGTTGGATCCCGATCCTGAAACGACCACACCAGCCACGCGGCCCTGTAACATATCCAGAACAGTCATAGCACCACCGGCTGGCATGGATGAAACTTTGATTGTTGCGTCTGCACGACTGTATAATTTCCTGGAATCCCGCTGCACCTCTTTTTGCCCGCGAATCGTCACTTCTTTTAATAACTTTTCCCTGCTATCGCGGATTTTCTTTTCAATGGCCAGATATTCTTCTGCCCTTTTCAAATAAGCGGCCATTTGTAATGCGTCCACCGTAACCGGGTAAAAAGGTATGCGGGAAATGGTGAATTTAGGCGGGTCAAACGGAGCGACAAGAATGTTGAGCACATCCCGGTTTTTAGGGCTCATTCCTTGTAACCGGACATTCAATGAATCTTTAAAAACAAGATTGTCGAGTGAAAACAATCCGGTCGGTCCTGTTTCGGTACTAAGAAAAGTATTGATACTGTCATTTGAAAGGTAAACCGAAAGCATTACATTTTCAACAGGTTTTTTCCCTCGTTTAACTTCGCCCTGGATAGAAAATCCCTGTTCAACAAAACGTGCAGGTGCAGTATGGGTTTCCTGTAAAACATCTTTCCAGTCAAACCTGCGCCAACCCTGTGTCATCATCAACACATCCACTTTCATTTTTCTGTCTTCTTTTGTAAGATCAAAGTAATATGCAGGTTGCTCAATATTTCCTTTTAAATCGGAAGAAAGCATCAGGTAGGAAACAATATTCTGGTCGAAAGGCTGCTGAGCGATCTGCCCTGCATCGGTAACAGCAACCGATAAATTGGTTTCCACAGGAGCTCCGGCGCTGTCTGTCACCGTCACTTCAACCTCCGTTTTCTCCCTTATTTTATATATTTTTTTCTGGGTATTGATTTTGACATTCAGGCGGTCACCATGGTCAATAAAAACAAGCCGCTCACATACAGGTTGATTCAGATGGTCAAAAAGAGTCAGCTGTGTGATCCCATCCGGAAATGCTGATGTTGGAACGTTAAGCTGCAACCCTTTTTTTGTTACTTTTCCTTTGGCCGCAAATGCGACTAAACCCCTTGTGTGTGCAATAATATTCACTTCCTTCTCCGTATTATCAGCAAAGTGGGCATAAATCAGAACACGCATTTTATCTGTTGTGGTCAGGTTATTCACCATCATGATAAAGCCTTCCGGTTTTACTTCGGGGAGATTGAAAGCTTTAAACGGCTCCGACTTTTTTCTTAAATAAGCCGTATATTTCTGATTAGCCAAAGGCTGAAAAGGGAATTTGCCCATACCCAGGTGCTCACTTTTGATAGGGACAATGGTGTCATTATTTTGATTCAGAATATAACCTTCAACATCCGGCCCCAAACCTGACTCATCAATCGCTTTAAAGCCAATACGGGTATTTAAGCCTGCTACCAGCTGGCCACCCTCAGGAAAAAACTGGACATCCAGCCCGGAAACGGGACTTGCAGGTTTTTCAATATCGTCATTGAAAAGATAAATGTCTTTATGAAAGAAGAAGTCTTCCTGAAAATTGCGCATCCAGCTGGTGTAGGCTCTGATGGCATAAGCTCCTTTTGGAAGATCATCGTTGAGCACTATATCGCCATTCCCAATACCTCCGTCGAGTTTTACTCTTCTTAACGAAATGTTTTTCCCGGTTCTCTTATCAATAAGATCCACATAAAGAACCTGGCTTGCACTGTCCGCAAAATGTACGGAGCCTTCTGCCAGATATGCTTTAAAAAAAAGTGTGTCGCCGGTGATGTAATACGGTTTGTCCAGATGTAAATAGGCCTTCTCCTGAGGAAAGATGCGGCGATATTCCTGTAAACGGCTAAGAATTATTTTTGAAAAATCATCGTCCGCCCATTTGTAGGAGGCAAGCAGAAAAACTGCGAAAACGAGAGCGATGGTTTTTAGAAAGGTGAGTTTAAAGGGCATGGCTAATAATGAATTTTGATTTTTTATGAAAGGGTTAGAAGGGTGATTTTATCATGGTTATATTTTGGGTTTTTTGAATGGGTTTGGTTAAGATTTCCTATGCCACCCTTTCAGGGTTTAAGCGGTTGAATTTGGTTACCTTTCTATAATAATGTCATCCCTTCGGGATTTTTCGATTCGTGAGATTTAGGTTTAAATGTATTTATGTAATTCCTTGTGCCAGCCTTTCAGGATTTACAAATAGCTGGTGGTTACCTTTCTATAATAATGTCATTCCTTCGGGATTTTGCAATTCGAATTTTAAGATGAAATGGTTTAGATTATTTCCCAGGATTATAAAGCCTACATTTAATAAACTTTCCTTTATCCTGAATCCCGAAGGGATGATATTATTATAGCAAGTTAGATCGAGCCGAAAACCAAACCCGGAACGGGTGACATAACCAACCCGACCAAATATCATAAAATCAAAAATATTTTGAAAAATTACTCAATCCAATCAAACAAATATTTCTCATCATACTGAACCTGAAATTTCGCCAGCATATCAATATATTCTTCTTTAAAGGTTTTCTTTTGATGATGTGCTTCCTGGTTACTAATATACTTAAAAACCGAATCGATCTGCGATTGTCCATAAGTAAATGCGCCAAAACCTTCCTGCCATGCAAACTTACCTTTGACAAATTTCCGCGAATTGATAAAGTTTGAAGAATTATTCTTGATATCTCTTACCAAATCAGACACGGACATTGACCATCGGAGCCCAACGAAAACATGCACATGATCACCAACGCCATTAACGATAATGGGTTTCTGATCTTTGCCTTTAATTATTCCGGCAATGTATTCGTGCAATTCAGTCCTGAATTCCTTTCTAATCAAATTTTCCCTGCCTTTTACAGCAAAAACTACCTGAACATACAATTGTGAAAAAGTACCTGCCATGTCAATATTAAGTTTAGTGTGTGTTAATTAATGAGATTTAATTCCTTCTGTTCAACCGCTGAACGGACAGGAAAATCGGATAACTCAATACCAAAAACAAAATTGAATACTTACTGCTTGAAATATCCTGCACGACAGCTGAAACCAAAAAAGCTAATGAGATGATTAACATCAGAATTGGCAAAACCGGATAAGCCGGCACTTTCCAGGGCCGTGCCAAAAGCGGTTCTTTTTTTCTTAACATAAGCAAGGAAGCAAATCCGGAAGTATAGCCCAATACAAAAAAGAAAGTAGCAATATCCGACAGTTTTTCGCAAGCTTCTTTCCCCACCAGAATAAGGACAATAGCCACAGCAGCCGTTATCGGCATGGCGAGCGCAGGTGTTCCGCCTTTGTTTACATAGGTTGCAGCATTGATAAACAAGCCATCCCGGCTCATGGAATACAAAACTCTTGGGTTGAATAACATTTGCGCATTCACAATCCCGAGTATGGAAACCATCAAAAATATCGTAACAATTTTCGCAGATCCTTCCCCAAATATCAGTTTGATCGCATCCGCGGCCGCAAGTTTTGAGTTGGCCAGTTCATTCATTGGCAAAATGTAAAGTATTGCCAGATTGCAAAGCAGATAAATAATGATGATCAGCAAAACACCACCGATCATTGATTTAGGAAGATTTTTTGTCGGATTTTCATCTTCTTCGGTGAAATAGGCGGCTGTGTGCCAACCATCATAAGTGTAAAAAATGGCTTGCAGCGAAAATATGACCGGTCCTATAACACTTCCGTTCTGGATAATTTTACTCGTTGTTAAAGTTGCATCGGCTGAGGAAATTTCATTTCCATAAATGTAACAAACGGCCACAAAGGTAAATAGTCCCACAGCTTTCAGGAAACTCATTATATTTTGAAAAGTACTGGCCAATGCCAGACCAATCCAGTGTATTCCTGTCAGGATCAGTAATATTGAAGCGGCGACATAAGGTTCATAACCCAGAAGTGAGGGAATCAGTAGTGCGAGATATTCGCTCATGGTATAAACTCCGAAACCCAATGCGGCACAGGTGCCCATCCAGCTGTTTATTCCAACGACAAACCCGGCATAATCACCAAAAGCGCGGCGCGCATAAACATACCAGGCACCAGCTTTTGGAACAGAAGTACCGAGTTCAATCGTACATAATGTTCCCAGAAAAGCATATAAACTTACAGCAATCCAGACGCCCATAATGAGCCAGGGTTCTCCCAGTTGCGCTGCGATGGGGCCTGGTTTTCGAAGAATTCCGGTTCCAATGGTACCACCGATGGTTACGGCAATACCAAAGCCGACGCCAAGTATTTTGAGAAGTTCTTTTTTGGGAGAAGGTTGTGTCATAGGAGTGATCAGGAAAAGTACTTTTCCGAAAATAGTTAAACTTTAGAGAAAGTTAAGAAACGTCACTTCTATTTGTTCAAGATGAGTATCTTAAACAGTATAAAAAAATAGGGTACACGCCGAAAGCGTGCACCCTACTAAAAATTTATCTTTTTTTACCCTACAAAACCGCCTCAGCCAAAACCAAAACTTTATTGTTCAGTACCTCAACCACACCACCATCGATGGTATAAGTTGTTTTGGCGCCGCTGATATCGACAACCAGGTCTCCGCGTTTAAGCGAGCTTACAAGCGGTGCGTGGTTGTTCAAAACCTGAAACTGTCCGTCGGTACCCGGTAAAGTAACAGCATTTGCCTCTCCGGCAAACACTTTTTTATCTGGGGTAATGATATCTAAATGCATATTAATTGGCTTTTGGCTGTTAGCAATCAGCTTTTAGCATTGATAAAAAATCTTGCTATCAGCTGTTAATCAATATTGTGATTATCTGTTAGCAGCTTCTGCCATCATTTTTTCACCTTTGATCTGAGCATCTTCGATGGTACCAACAAGGTTGAATGCCATTTCAGGAAGGTGATCGTATCCGCCGTCCATAATCTGGTTGAAACCTTTAATTGTATCGTTGATATCTACCAACACACCTTTAAGACCTGTAAACTGTTCAGCCACAAAGAAAGGTTGTGACAAGAAACGTTCTACACGACGGGCGCGTGATACAACCAGTTTATCTTCATCAGATAATTCTTCCATACCCAAAATCGCGATGATATCCTGCAATTCTTTGTAACGCTGCAAAATACTTTTCACACGTTGTGCACAGTCGTAATGAGCGTCGCCAAGCGTTTCAGCATTCAGGATACGTGAAACAGAATCGAGTGGATCCACAGCAGGATAAATACCTTTTTCAGCAACTTTACGTGAAAGTGTCGTAGTTGCGTCAAGGTGATTAAATGTTGTTGCCGGAGCCGGATCCGTTAAATCATCCGCAGGTACATATACAGCTTGTACAGATGTAATAGAACCGCGTTTTGTTGAAGTAATACGTTCCTGCATCTGCCCCATTTCGGTAGCCAGCGTTGGCTGGTAACCTACCGCCGAAGGCATACGACCCAAAAGAGCCGATACTTCAGAACCCGCTTGTGTAAAACGGAAAATATTATCGATAAAGAAAAGGATATCACGTCCTTGTCCTTCGCCATCCCCGTCACGGAAATATTCAGCCACTGTAAGACCTGTCAGGGCAACACGCGCACGTGCTCCAGGAGGTTCGTTCATCTGACCGAACACAAAAGTAGCTTGTGAATCTTTCAAAGTTTCGTAATCCACTTTTGAAATATCCCATCCGCCTTCTTCCATGCTGTGTTTGAAATCGTCACCGTACTTAATAATACCAGCTTCGATCATCTCACGCATCAAGTCATTTCCTTCACGGGTACGCTCTCCAACACCTGCAAATACTGAAAGACCAGCATATGCTTTTGCGATGTTGTTGATCAATTCCTGGATCAATACTGTTTTACCAACACCAGCACCACCGAATAAACCGATTTTACCACCTTTTACATAAGGAGCAAGCAAATCAATTACTTTGATACCTGTGAAAAGTACTTCAGTCGCCGTTGCAAGATCTTCATATTTCGGTGCTGCACGGTGAATAGAAATACGTTTGTCCGTTGCGTCAACTGCTCTAAGACCGTCGATAGGCTCTCCGATTACGTTAAACAAACGTCCTTTAATTGATTCACCAGTCGGGATTGTGATCGGTGAACCAAGCGGAGTTACAACCATCCCGCGGAACATACCTTCGGTACTGTCCATCGCAATGGTACGAACTCTGTCTTCACCTAAGTGCTGCTGACACTCAAGAACTACTTTTTGTCCGTTTGATTTGATGACCTCTAATGCATCAAGAATAGCCGGGATGCGTTCGCTGTCTTCAAATGATACGTCTACAACGGGTCCAATTACCTGCGTAATTTTTCCTAAGTTTGTTGCGTTTGCCATTATAAGAATTTTAGTATAGTCTATGAGAGGTTATTTCGAACCGCAAAAGTAGGAGATAATTTGGTCAGTACCAATAGTGTCACACTTGATTTATAGGATATTTTTTAGAAAATCGCCCAAAATCTGTGAAAAGTGTATAGAAATTATCAGAATCGCTATCCAAATCAGTTTTGTAATGAACTTTTTCTTTCTTGTTAAGACAAATGTTATTAAGCTTTAAGTTATATTTTATTTTCGTCGGGCTGCGATTTAAATGAAATTCAGATCGATATTTAAACACTTACACACGAAATAATACTAAATATGAATGCTGAACTTTTGAACCGTATCACATTCAACATTTACCAGTGCGGTGGAAAACCATGCATTCGTAATATGCGTATCAGAGTTACAGATGTTCTTGAATTATTGGCAAATGGCTTAACAGCGGATCAAATAATTAATGAGGAATTCCCTTCGCTTGAAATAAATGATATAAAAGCCTGCCTTTTATATGAATCCCTTAAATTGTAAACTAAACTTCAAACCCTTCAAAAAGCCGATTAATAGAAATTACCGGACGTTAATGTTAGTTTTAACTCATTATATCAAAACAGCACAAAACGGCGTTGGTAATCTTTCCGTATCGGGTTAAAAAATATTTATGAAAGAACTTTTTTTCTGGAAAGTCTGGTCTTCCTCTGAACGTCGCATTGTTATTGCAGCTTTTGTCACGATCGTTTTGGCCCTTCTTTTCTTTATAATCAAAGGTATTGATCCGCTTGCCAATGTGATCCGGTGGGATGTTTTGAGTGAATTATCGGACGTTTCTACGGTTGTCGATATGCTGAAATTTGATCAGTGGCAATACGGAATTTCTGGCCCTTCCAATCTTGTCACAGAGCAGTTTGTGGCTTCAACGATGCAAACCGATTTTCTAACTGTTAAAATATTCTGGGGGCTTATTATTGTAGGTTTATCCTTCCTGCTTGCCTCATTAACCACCTTGCCCCGCTTTTGGTATCTGACCGGCATGGTGGCTTTTATCGTTTTAATTGCCTCTGCCCGTCTGGAAACCCTTGGTGTATTCGGACAAGGAAGTCGTGTTTTATTTATTCTTACTGTGTCATTATATGCAGGCCTAAGTTATTATTTTCATGCTTTTCGCCCGGACCTTGGTATCGGATTCAGGATTCTGGGGCTTTCAGGGGTTTCCATTTTCCTTTTATTGCTTGTTACATTTTTGTCGCAGGTCGCTTTTCCTGCACTTACTGCGGCGTCTTATTCCATGCCGATCTGGCTTCTGATTTCCATTTTGTTCCTGCTGATTTCAGCTACGGAAATTATTGCCGGCCTGGTTTGGCTTAGTACCAGTGGGCAGATGAAAGCCGGGAAATCAGGTTTTACTAATTTTTTAGTCATCACGATCCTTTACCTTCTTTCGCTTGTCCTGTTATATCTGAAAAATACAAGACAGATAGATTGGGATCTAACTTTATTAAGCCCTATATATCTGGCCATTGCAGCAGGTATACTTGGGATCTGGGGGTTTAAAAAACGGGCTGATTCTGAGCGCAGCATTTTTTCCTATCGTTCAACAGGTTTCTGGTTATATGCAGGAATGTTCATAATCACAGGCGCATTTGCCGGATATGCAGCAGGTACTGCTAACGACCCGCTGCTGGAAGTGCTTGAAGATGTTGTCGTTAATGGACAATTAGCGATGGGTATCGTTTTTCTTTTTTATATTATTATCAACTTTTACGCGGTTTTTAAACAGAATCTGGCTGTTCATAAAGTATTGTATAAACCCATGCGCTTCGGCCTGACCCAAACAAGATTATTTGGTTTTGCTGGTGTTGTCATTTTATTTTCAATCCAAAGATTACTACCGGTACATCAGGGAATTGCGGCATACTTTAATGGATTAGGTGATTTATATTCTAACACAGGGGAGTATCCGCTGGCTGAGCAATATTACAAAATGGCTTTGCAGCAGGAGTTTCAAAATCATAAATCCAATTATGCTCTGGCTTCACTGGCATTGAAGCAGGGTGATAAAGTAGCTGGCGCATACTACTTTCGTCAGGCTTTGTTAAAAAATCCATCACCGCAGGCCTATGTAGGATTAACCGGTGTGTTAATGCAGGAAAGTTTGTTTTTTGATGCAATTTTCAGTTTGCAGGAAGGCCTTCGCACTTTTCCGGAGAGTGGAGAATTGCTGAATAACCTGGGTATGCTTTATGCCAAAACCAATGTTGCTGATTCAGCACATTATTATCTGGACAAAGCTGAAAAAACAAGCAAAAAACCAGAAGTCCCGGCTACCAATCTATTAGCAATCTGGGCACGAAGCACAGATTCCGGCCTGCTGGATTCATTGGCCAATAATACCAAAAGGCATCAGTATATTTCCTGGCAGGCAAATTGGCTCGCTGTGCAGAATCTGCGTCAGGATTTTTCAAAACAGGATTTTAACAAAACTGCGATCAAACCGGATTCGTCCCTGAATGTTGCCGGATTGGCTTATCTGGTAAATTATGCCAAAAACCAGGCGAGACAAGATAGTCTTCCTGCGCTGATTCTGTCAAAACTTGCGAATAAAAATCAGCTACTTGCTGAGGATCTTTTGTTGGCGGCCCTTTATCCGGAATTTTATAGTGGTGATAAATTAAAAGCAATTGAAACACTTTCAACCTGGGCCGAACAAGGTGGTGAAAAGGCCAAAATCTATCATAAAATTTTAGGTCACTGGTTATTGCAGGTTGGGTTATATGATCTGGCAATCAAACATCTTACCAATGTTGATGGAATCGAGGGAACCCTTGGACAGGCCGTTGGTTATGCCCTCTCCGGCCAGCAGGCTATTGGCGGGATTTTATTGGAAAAATTGCAGGAAAAAGAGAAAAGTCCGGCACTGCAGAATTTGCAGGCTACGCTGGCCAATATCAAAGCTCCCAAAACCAAAGCAGATTCCCTTTTTGCAATTGCTCAAAAATCACCTTCGGAAAAGAATTTTACTACAGCTGTTCATGCCAACCCTTTTGACGAGAAAATCGTATCGGCAAGTGCGAATTTTTATCGTCAGAAAAAGCAGATTTCCAAAGCATATGGTATTGTGTTAAATGCATTGAAATTTAATGATCGTGCGCCATTGCTTTGGGAAGAATATTCAATTTTAAGTTTGCAGCAAGGCCTTATCGGTCAGGCGGATGAGGGAGAAGCTATGGTGAAAGAAATCTCCTCTCCTGCCGGTTATCAGGCTTTTTCCGCTCGCTATCAGCCTATGCGCGCTCTCATCGAAAAACAAAGGGCGGAGTTTAAGTGATTTTTTATTTTAGCATTTGAAATGTGTTAGTAGCCGTAAGAAAGGTATTTTATTTTCATTAACCGGCTAAATTCACAAAAATCCAGAGAGCTATGACGTTACAGTGGACATCAACGATGAGTGGAAATGAAACGCGTATCTTTCGTGGAAAGCTGATTGCCGGATTAATTAAACGAAGTACCTGGAAAGATGACGCGCAGGGAGAATTAAACGGATACATGATCCGGTTTAAAACAACAGGTTTTTGGAATCCTACCACGAAGATTTTGGATATCGAAGGTACCCGGGAACTAGGGCATATTAAATACAATTCCTGGAAAACTACCGCGGTTATTACCTATGAGAACCAATCTTATGACTGGTCTTTCGATTCGTGGATGCGCAAAACCTGGAATGTAAAAAACGGGGAAAACCATGCGCGTTATTCCAAAACCAGTTTCTGGAAAAATAAGGGAGAAATTGAAGCAGAAAATATATCTCCGGCAATTATCCTTACCGGACTTTTTGTTTATTCCTATTTTCAAAAAATGGCGGCAGCGGCGTCTGGTTATGCCTGATAAATTGAAACTTTCCTATCAAACCATAATGTCAGTATGAAAATCATTGAAACGACCGATATCTCAAAACGTTATGTGATGGGAAGTGAGGTTATCCAGGCTCTGAAATCGGTGACTATTTCCGTTAGCAAAGGAGAATATGTTGCTTTTATGGGGCCGTCCGGTTCCGGGAAATCCACTTTGATGAATATTATCGGCTGTCTGGATACACCCAGTACCGGAAAATACATTCTGAATAATAAGGACGTCAGTGATATGACGGAAAGCGAGCTGGCCGAAATCCGGAACAAGGAAATTGGTTTTGTTTTCCAGACTTTCAATTTGCTGCCACGGATGTCTTCTTTGGATAATGTTGCTCTTCCGCTTATTTATGCCGGTTTAAACAAATCTGACAGAACGGAAAAAGCAATGCTTTCTTTGAAAAATGTAGGTCTTGAAAACCGCGCCGGACACCGCCCTAACGAACTTTCAGGCGGTCAGCGTCAACGTGTGGCCATTGCCCGCGCTTTGGTTAATGATCCAAGTATTTTGCTTGCGGATGAGCCAACGGGAAATTTGGATTCAAAAACTTCTTATGAAATCATGGATCTTTTTGACCAGTTATACAGCAAGGGAAATACGATCGTCATGGTTACGCACGAAGAAGATATTGCACATTATGCCCACAGGATCATACGATTACGGGATGGTCTGGTAGAATCTGATTCAATTAATCCAAATCCGACGAAGGTTGGTCACCTGGTTTGAGGATATAAATGTCGTTTGATATAATTTTAGTAACTTTGAGAAAAAGAGAGAATAAATGGAAGAATTCTGGTATCTGATCGAGATTTTGGAAGATATCGAAGATGAAATAGCAATTGAATCAAGAAAGGACGAAGAGTGTTTTGATTGGAATGATGTAAGGGAAAAACTGCTGAGCCAAGATTAGCAATCCACAGAACTTCCAAGCCGCTTTTTTACCATAGAAATACAAGAATCAAAATAAAATCCGGATGAATTACAGTATCGATGTAATTTATTCGGATTATTTTTAGTTAATACCTTTATGAAAATCAATTTCGCAGACTTAATTTTATTTGAAAACGAGGACTTTCTTCTCGTTAATAAACCACCTCATTTGGCCACGCTGGATGAACGTACCGCCGACCGTGGCGGAAGTGTTTTACGCCTTGCCAAAGAATATAATTCTGAATTACAGGCAGCCCACCGTCTGGATAAAGAAACTTCCGGTGTATTGGCCTTTGCAAAAAATCCTGCTGCATACCGTCATCTGGCGATGCAGTTTGAGCATCGTGAAGTCACTAAGAGATATCACGCTGTGGCAAATGGTATTCACAACCTGGAAAGCATTTCTGTTTATCTTCCTATTCTGGCTCTTAAAAATGGAACGGCCGTAAAAATTGATAGGGTGGAAGGAAAGATAGCGGAGACAATTTTTAATACACTAAAAGTGTATCGAGGTTACACACTTGTGGAATGTATCCCCATTACAGGCCGCATGCACCAGATCCGGATTCACCTTTCCTGTTTGAAGGCCCCAATCGTTTGCGATCCTCAATATGGTGGTGAACCAATTTTCCTTTCCACTTTAAAGCGCAAGTTTAATCTGAAAAAAGAAACAGAAGAACAGCCGCTCATTCAACGTGTTGCGCTTCATGCGTTTTCGCTTTCTTTTGCATTAATGAACGGAGAACCAGTAAAAATTGAAGCTCCGTATCCAAAAGATTTTGAAGTTTTGGTAAAACAATTGAATAAATTTGGGGTGTAAAAGCTTTGTTTCCAGTAATTTATAAATCCGGGATTGTATGAAATCAAATTTATCTTCTTCAAAAATATTGATAACAACATTTTGTTTTTTGATCTTGTTGATCAGCTTTGCCAAAGCTCAGAATATTAGAAAAAACGATGTGATTGTAACCCGTACGAACGAGAAGATAGAGGCGATCATCCAGGAAGTTGATTCCGGAAAAGTTAAATATAAGAAAGCAAGTGATCCTGAGGGCCCCGTTTTCACAATAGAAAAAAAGGAAATTTCTTCCATTTTTTATGGAAATGGGGAGGTTGAAAAACTGGATAACGCTACGGAAGAGTATTTTGCTCCTGGTAAAGTGGAGCCTCCTGTTATTTATAACAAACCCGCTGAAAGAATTTATGGTAATAACAGCCAGTCTTCATTGCTGAACGCTGATCAGTTAAGAGAAAACTATAATTTGTACATAAGAAAGTCAAGGTCTTACAAGAAACTTGGTATCATCAGTTTATCAGCGGGGATATTATTTACTGTTATTGGATTTATCAAAGTTTCCGATGAGGTAAATTATTACAATACCTACGGATATTACCAATCAGAATCAAATCTAACGGCGGGTTCATTGCTGTTCACAGCGGGCCTTGGAGCAGGTATACCACTCACAATCATTGGATTTGTGAAAGCTAAGCGTTACGCCCGAAAAGCGGTTGATGCGCAACAGGAATTAAGAAGGAGAAATGAGCCATTTTCTTTGAGACTTAGTCCTGGATTTAATCCTGCAACACAATCCGGGTACCTTTCTTTAAGGTTGAAATTCTGATAACATCAACCGGAAGATACAAAAAAGCGGTCTGGGGTATCCCAGGCCGCTTTTTTACAATATGAAATGTCTTAGAATTTAAAGCTTATACCAACTTTTACAGGTGCTGCATTGTAACCAACCTCTGCAAAAACAGCGGTCGTAGGTTTGAAATAATATTTTGCACCCGCAAAAATACCAACAAACACACCGCTACCGTAGCCGTTATCGTAAAACCCGTTATAACCATCCGGACTGCTGAAAGAAGATACGCGATAGCCAAGAGAAGGTCCTGCGTAAAGATCCAGATTATCCATTTTCAGGAAATGTTTTCCATAGTGATAAGAACCACGGGCAGCGATTGTAAAGAAGTTATATCTCCATTTATATCCGCTAAAACCATAATTCCAGGTCGTAAAATCAGCTTGCCCGCCGACACTTATAAAATCATGAATGCCAACCTCATAAGATGCGCCAACACCAACTCCACCCCCGCCGTAAGTACCGCCAAGGTTAAGTCCAACATTTAGCAGCTTGTCTCCTTTTTCATACTGTGCAAAAGCCGAGTGCGAAGTAACACTCAAAATAGCGATAACGATTAGCGTTGATAGAATCTTTTTCATTTTGAATAATTGTTAGAAGTATAATAATGGCACAAATTAAAGTTATTATTTAATCGCTTCAAAACTTGTGCCATTACTACTTATTATTCGGGGGCTTTTACTTGATGAGCGGCTGATTTAAGGGTTATTCCCTCTCCAAATCAACTATCTTTTTTCAATTTATCATGAAAAACCTTTTTGAATTTATCAAGTTTTGGTGCGATGACAAATGCACAATATCCCTGATCAGGATTTTTGGCAAAATAATCCTGATGGTAATCTTCGGCAGGATAAAACTTATCAGCTTTCACGATTTCCGTCACAATTGGTTTGGCATATGCACCCGATTTGTTCAACTCATTTTTTGCGTCTTCGGCCAGTTTTTTCTGTTCATCGTTCTGATAAAAAATCACCGAACGGTATTGGGTACCGACATCATTTCCCTGACGGTTTAAAGAAGTCGGATCGTGGCCACGGAAAAATGCTTCAAGCAAAGCCGTGTAAGTGATTTTTTTAGGGTCATAGGTTACCTGAATACATTCCGCATGACCGGTTGTTCCTTCGCAGACTTCTCTGTAACCAGGGTTTTTAACATGACCGCCTGAGTAACCGGATACCACGTCTTTCACGCCGTCCAGTGTCTCGAACAAAGCTTCTGAACACCAGAAACATCCAGTTCCAAATGTTGCGATTTGTGTATTTGCAGTATCAATCGCAGCAGATGCGGACGATTCATTATTCATTTTTTTCTTATTCTTTTTATCTGACTGTGCGCACGAAATCACGACCATACAGCACATTAATATGAAAGTGAAAAACGGGATGTTTGGTTTCATCGAAAGGATATAGTTAATTTTAAACTTATGTTAGGTAAACAACTAATTACAGCAGAAAGTTTATACCGTAATTTTACATTTCAAACCGAAATTGAACGTCTGTGAGTTAATGATCCGGCTCTTTCAGATATACGATTGAAACGAATCGGACGATCAAACGACGTACAATTGAACCTGAAAAGTGTTTAATGATGATATAAATAATCTCCCGTTTGTTTAGACGAAAGGCTTTCGTTTTCCTTACAGATTATCAACAAAAATTTCGATTATTTTTCAAATGACCTATTTACATTTTAAAGCACTTCATATCATTTTCGTTGTGAGCTGGTTTGCAGGCCTTTTTTACATGCCGCGTCTGCTGGTTTATCATACAGAAGCGCAGGATAAAATTTTAGCTGCCAGAGAAGTTCTGAATGAGCAATTTATCAAGATGGAAAAACTGCTCTGGAATGCGATTATGGTTCCGGCCATGTGGATGACCTTAATCACAGGAAGTATTATGATTTACCTTACGCCCGGCTGGCTGAGCCAGGGCTGGATGCATATGAAACTGACTTTTGTGCTGGGATTGATCGGATACCATTTTTTTACAAGAAAACTGATTCTTGAAGTTCAAAAAGAACGATTCCGTTTTTCTTCTAATCAACTGCGCCTGTGGAATGAAGTTGCCACAATCTTTTTGTTTTCCATCGTTTTCCTGGTGGTGTTAAAAAATTCGGTTGACTGGATCTGGGGCGTCCTTGGGCTCATTGCCTTTGCCGTAATCATCATGTCAGCGGTCAGAATTGTGAAAAAGATTCGAGAAAAGAAAGTTAGTGAATAACTTTCCACAGTATTGTGACATTTATGTCTTAGAAAGGCAACTAAATAAGCTTCCGGTACGTTAGATTATTTTGGTATAGTTCTTTTAAATATCAAAATGTTTATGTCTAATATACAAATCTCAACGATTATGACTTATATAAATAAGATAATATACTTCATCGCGAAAGTTTGGTTTGCATTTGTAATGCTATTGGCTTTGGTATTAACAGCGATACTGTCATTTCCATTTTTCGTACTGGAATGGATAGATAAATCACCAGCTAAAACAGATAATCTTGTTTTAAAAAGTAAACTGATTCAGTTAAATAAAACTCCCGGTTGAGGAATTTTTATTGACGAATATAAAACGAGGGCTGTTCCAACTGGAAAAGCCCTCGTTTTTGTTGTAAGTAAAGTATTAGATTTCCACACTTTCATATAGTTCAGGAATCACGACATTTTTAAATCCTGCATTTTCAAGTTTTGTTTTATACGAAAGCTGAGTATCGTACTCGCCATGCACAAGAAATACCTTTTGAACCTCTGACGGATTCTGGCAGGAAAGGAATTGAAGCATTTCATTGTAGTCGCCATGCGCGGAAAACGAATCCATAACTTCAATTTTCGTTTTGACTTCAAAGGTTTCTCCAAAAATATTAACCTCCTTATCTCCTCTTTTCAAAGCACCGGCCAGGGTATTGGACGAAGCATACCCTACAAGCAAAATCGTTGAATCCGGATCACCGATATTGTTTTTGATATGATGTTTAATCCGGCCCGCCTCCGCCATTCCGGAAGCCGAAATAATGATGCAAGGTTTGTCCAGATCATTTAAAGCAATGGATTCACTGGTTTCAGAAATATAATGAAGATTTGGAAAGGCAAAAGCATCGCCGTCTCTTTCAATATAGTCCAGAATTGCAGGATTGAAACATTCTTCGTGATCTTTCATGATTGTGGTGGCGCGCACAGCCAGCGGACTGTCAATATAAACATCAATCCGCGGCAGCTTTCCTGAACTTGACAATCTGTCCAGCGTGTAAATTAACTCCTGCGTCCGGTCAATAGCAAAAGCAGGAATGATCACTTTGCCCTTTTTTTCCACACAAGTTTCACTTACAACCCGCAATAAATGCGCCTGCATATCATTTTCTTTTGGATGAAGTTTGTCTCCGTAAGTGGATTCGCTGATGATAAAATCGGCTTGTGGAAAAACCTGTGGTGTTCTTAAAATATTATCTTCCTGCCTGCCAATATCTCCTGTGAAAGTCAGTTTTTTTATAGTGCCTTTGTCCGGAATACTTAAATGTACAGCCGCGCTTCCCAGAATATGTCCGGCGTCTGTGAAGAAAACAGAAACCATGTCTTCTCCTACCAGAAAATTTTCTCCATACTGTACGCCTTTGAATAAAGACAGTGCCTTCTCCGCATCTTCGGAATTATACAGTTCCTCAATCAATGGCCTTCCCTGCTTTTGCCTGCGTTTGTTAATTCGTTCCAGATCTTTTTCCTGAATATGAGAACTGTCCAAAAGCATTATCTTGCAAAGATCTGCCGTCGCCGTTGTACAGTAAATAGGCCCGGAAAAACCTTGTTTTACTAATCTTGGAATCAGGCCGGAATGGTCAATATGGGCGTGGGAAAGTATCAGATAATCTACTTCCGAAGGTTCAAATCCAAATTTTTGATTGAAATCGTCCGTTTGGATTCCCTGAAATAAACCGCAATCCAGTAATATTTTTGTTCCTTTTTCGGTTGTAATTAAATGCTTGCTGCCTGTTACGGTGCGTGCGGCACCAAAAAATTGAATTTGCATGTGTTATATCGGCTTATCGTTTGTTGAATTTGAAAATTCAATTTGAAAAATTTCAATCAGATAAATGTGAATTGATTAAAATTTTTCATCAAAAGATACAATCCGTAACTTTACAGAATTAATTATTCCGGCAAAACATACAATGCGTTGAGATTCCGGCCAACGCCATCATAATCCAAACCATAACCTACAACAAAACGATTGGCTATTTCAAAACCAACATACCGGAGGTCAACAGGTTTTTTAATTGCTTCCGGTTTATGAAGCAGTGTGGCAATTTCGACAGACAATGGTTCTAAAGCCTGGATTTGGAGTAGTAACTGATGCATGGTGAGCCCGGTGTCAACAATGTCTTCAATAATGATAACATCACGGTTGGTAAGCTTTTCTTCTAAACCAATGATTTGGCGTACCTTTCCGGTAGATTCTGTTGCGGTATAAGAAGAAAGCCGCACGAAAGTAATTTCACAGGAAAGAGGGATATTTTTGACAAGCTCGGAAGCGAACAGAAATGCACCGTTTAACACTACTATGAACAAAGGATTTCGACCTTCATAATCAGAATTAATTTGCGCTGCCAGTTCAGCAATCCGGGTTTCAATGTCGTCCCGGGAAATGAACGGAGAAAAAGTTTTATCGTGAATCGTAATCATGTCAGAATTTTCTTGGACAGTAATATTAACTCTTTTTTCAAAAACACGACAGCACACAAACGTAAAATATGAATCCAACGTTAATATTGTCAGATTTTTAAGCTTAATTATGAGAATAGTGCTGATTAAACCTATTGCTTTCAGTCTTGTTATATTTCTGTCCATTTCGTCGGCCGTCGCCCAGCTTTATTCTTCGGCCGAACTGGATAAGAATTATGATATGGTTATCAAAAATCCAAGCGTACAGATCGAAGCAACAGAGGCAATTAACATGTTGTATAACTTCAAATTTGCCGAAGCTGATGTAGAATTTCGCTGGCTGAAATACCGGTATCCAAAACACCCTATGCCCCATTTTTTGATGGGTTTGGCGGAGTGGTGGAAAATTGTACCAAATACTGAAATTGAAACGTATGATAAAAGATTTCTTGCCCAGATGGATTCTACAATCACTTTGGCCGAAGAGCTTTATGATAATGAAAAAAATAAAATAGAACCGGCGTTTTTCCTGGCCGCGGCATATGCCTTCAAAGGCAGGCTTTATTCTGAACGGAAACAGTGGACAAAGGCGACTTTTGCAGGTAAAAATGCATTGAAATATCTGGATATCTGTAAAGGAAACGGAGATTTGACGCCTGAATTATTGTTTGGGGACGGGATTTACAATTATTACGCGCAGTGGGTTCCAAATGAATATCCGTTATTGAAACCAATTCTGGCCTTTTTTCCAAAAGGAAATAAAAAACTTGGTGAGCAGCAGCTGGAAACCGTAGCTAACAATGCCTTTTATACCCGGGTTGAAGCCAGATATTTCCTGCTTCAGATTTACAGTATGGAAAATGAATATGGAAAAGCTTATGAAATGGCGAAGTACATGTGGCAGACTTATCCCAACAATCCATATTTTGAAAGATACTTATGCCGTACTGCATTTGTAACGGGGAAAACGGCGGAAGCCGAAAAAGCGGCTCAGAATATTCTTGATAAGATCAGTCAGGGAATTCCGGGATATGAAGGTGTAAGCGGCCGGAATGCGGCCTATGTTTTAGGTTTTTACAATTTACAGTATTACCGTAACTATGATTTGGCGGGCAAGTATTTCAAACAGGCAGTTGATTTTTCAACACAGACAAATTCGATGAATGCCGGTTATTATGTCTCGTCTCTTTTAGGTTTAGGTAAAATTGCAGAGATGCAGAAAAATTATGACGAGGCACTTAGTTATTATAAACTCGCTGACGATAAGGCTGACAAAAAATCAAGTCAGGAGAAAGAAGCAAGAAAACATATTGAGGCGCTGAAAAAGCTCAAACGTGAAGAGCGCAGAAACAGAAGGAAATAACCTGATATTCCGTCGGACGGTTTTTTCTGACGTCCGACGGATAACAAAAACGAAGAGTTATGATTCAAGTCTTCTAATAAACAAGAACTTCTTATTCCCCTTTTTTCAAGTTAGCGTAATGTTTAAAAAATAGAGGTATCGTTTCAATACCTTTGAAATAATTGAAAAGGCCATAACTTTCATTAGGTCCATGCAAACCGTCAATATCGAGTCCAAAACCCATCAAAATACTTTTTCTTCCTAATTCCTGCTCAAATAAAGCAACGATCGGAATACTTCCGCCACCGCGCGTCGGGATTGGTTTTTTGCCAAAAGATTCTTCCATGGCTAATTCTGCTGCGTGGTATTCCAGGGAATCTGTCGGAGTCACATAAGGCAAACCACCATGATGAGGAACGACAGAAACCTTTACAGAAGAAGGAGCAATGGATTTGAAATGTGCAGTGAACAGATCACAGATTTCCTGATCCGTTTGATTTGGTACCAGACGCATGGAAATCTTTGCATTTGCTTTTGACGGCAAAACTGTTTTTGCGCCTTCGCCGATATAACCGCCCCAGATTCCATTTACATCGAGCGTCGGGCGTACAGAAACGCGTTCAATGGTTGTATATCCGCGTTCTCCCACGACATCTTCAATACCAAGATCTTTCTTGTATTCATTTAAATCAAAAGGCGCAGCGTTTAAAGCTGCTCTGTCTGAACCAGTCAGTTCTTCTACATTATCATAAAATCCGGGAATTGTAATATGACCGTTTTCATCTTTTAGCGATGCGATCATTTCACACAAAATATTAATCGGATTAGCAACACCACCACCATAAACACCGGAATGAAGGTCTCTGTTGGCTCCAACAACTTCCACTTCAAGATACGTTAATCCACGCAATCCGGTTTCAATAGAAGGTACGTCATTGGCAATCATGCTGGTGTCAGATATCAGAATGGTATCACATTTCAGCAATTCACGATTTGCTTTCACAAATGTTTCAAGATGTGAAGAACCCACTTCCTCCTCACCTTCAATCATAATTTTAATATTACAAGTCAAAGAATCTGTCGCCAGCATGGTTTCCAGTGCCTTAACGTGCATATAAAACTGGCCTTTATCATCACAAGCACCACGTGCATAAATCCGCTCATTTTTGATTACCGGTTCAAACGGCGGAGAATCCCAAAGTTCATAAGGATCGGCTGGCTGTACGTCATAATGGCCATATACCAACACGGTTGGTAATGCCGGATCAATTATCTTTTCACCATAAACAATCGGATGGCCAGGCGTCTGGTAAATTTCAACTTTGTCTGCTCCTGCTTCTGAAATACGGTCGCGTACAAATTCTGCCGCACGGATCATATCTTCTTTGAATTTCGAATCAGCACTTACCGAAGGGATTCTGATCAGATCCAGCAGTTCATTTAAAAATTTATCGCGGTTTTTTTCGATGTAGTTATTCATTGATACAAGCATTATTATTTTAAAATCAATCCTTAATCCGGTTTGAAACCCTGTAAGATTTTATCGGTGCCCAATATAAAAAAATAACCCCTAAGGTTGGAGCCTTAGGGGTTGGTATTTCAATTTTTTAATTCTCAGGAATTTCCTTTCGACTTTGATTTTGCGAAAATATTCACACGGCTTTCATTTCCATTCAATAATCTGACAATATTTTTCTGGTGTGTTATCACCACCAAGACGAACATCACAAATCCGAAAATGACAAGCAAAGTTTCGGGCTGCCCGAAAACCCTCAATAAGGATAATACCGGGAAAGCCAGTGTGGCCAGCATTGAACTCAAAGAAACATATTGAGAGGTGATAAGTGTCAGTAAAAAGATGGTAATACTCATAGCTGCAAGTTCCGGATGAATGGCAAGGACCATACCCAGTAATGTTGCTATTCCTTTTCCGCCTTTAAAACCAACAAAAACCGGAAAAATATGGCCGACAATCGCGATCACACCGAAGATAATTTTGTACATCAAAATGTCCGTTTCGGCAATTGCACCCATATAAAACAACATAGATGCCAGGCAAGTTGCTGTCCATCCTTTCATCACATCTATTAGCATCACAATTGTACCTGCACGCTTACCTAACACTCTGAAAGTATTGGTAGCACCTGCATTCCCGCTTCCATGTTTCCGCACATCAATGCCGAAATAACCAATCCCATACCATACAGAACTCGGGATGGAACCTAACAAATAGGCGGCTATTATCGTAATGATCAATAAGGCTATGCTCATTTTGTATTATTAGTAGGTTTATTTGAACTTTAAAAGTTTCTTAAAAATACGACACTTTTATTTCTTTAGCAAGCAAACAGGACTAAAACAATAAAATGCAAAAATAGGTTTAACTATTTAAAAATTCAAATTTTGATGTTAACTGTCTGATTATCAGAACCCTTCTGTCTTTTCTTCTTTTTTCTTTTTCTCTTCTGCTACAACCGCTTTTTTCTTCACAGTTTTAGCCGCCAATTTGGCTTTTTTCAAGGCAGGCTGATAAAAATCGTCAAAACGACTTACAAACATATCCTTTTCTTCAACCCCCAAAGAGACCAGCGACATATCTTTGGATTTTGCATTATTACCTTTTGCCGTGACCAGATCGTTAAAGTCAACCTGAGAGGAAATTACGCCCAGCTCTTTTTCTTTATAATCAAAATAATACCAGATATCCGGTGATGCCTGAATATAAAGACTGAACTCATCTCCCGCTTCTGAACGCCGGATTTCCAGTACGCCGTCCATTTGTGCATTAATATTGTTCCTGCCAAAATTGGAGACACCGATCGGGCCCTGTGAAAAATAAGCATTATGGACCGGCGACCAGTGCAGATCAACACTCGAAAGCACAAGCGGTACATCCAGCACCGGCGAAGCGTCAAACAAAGGTTTATAACCGGCAGCAGAAAGTTTCACATAGGCATCCGTCGCTTTTGAACCGATCAGCGCAGCTAGTTTTCTGTTTAATTGTTCGGCATCATCATCGGCTGCCGTGCTGTTTTGTTCTTCAAGATTTGTTTCAATAATTTTTGCTGAAAGCTGAGGCAGAACCGGAACTAGCGATGAAAGCTTCATCAGCAACATCGCGTTAAACGAAAATCTGGAACTATCCACCTGAACATCAGCAATGGCAGTAGACTGCAGCCAATCGGCTGAGGCCAGCTTCATAGGTCCGGAAAACGAAGCAATGCCGGTTTTGTCATCGAAAGTCAAAGTGTTAGCTTCATCCACCAGACTATCTTTTCCAACCGGCGGGGCTACTTTGAACGCCTTTTTATCTTCATCATAAGCCATAGAACCCTGAGCAAGATAAATATCCTCATCACCATCAGATTCTTTTGGCGACAAAAATGTCATGTACATGCCACGTGTTTCGTTGAAATGCAAACCGACCGAAAGTGGTAGTTCATGTTCGTTTTTCAGGTTTTTATCAATCTTGATTGAAACTGATTCGCCTGGTGCTTCTTTGTAAACGATCCAGGAGCTCTGGAAATCTTTACGGAATTTCAGCATAGGTTTTACAAAACCATCCAGTTGCAATGAAGGCTGGTAAGCAATAAGATTGATACCGCCTTTATATTGAATTCTTGGCGAAAGGATCAGGTTTTCCGTTTCTTTAATTTCTGCCCTGGCCGTGGTGTAATACCGGATCGGACCGGAATCTTTATTTCCTTTTACTTTTTTTCCTTCCGCCGCAGCTCCGATTTCTACCAGTTCAAAATTCTGCATTTTGATGTTGAAAGTATCTTTTCTGGCGGTGATGTACTGATAAGTTGCAGAGCCTTCAAAACGGTTTCTCGAATCAATTTTAATATCGGCGTCGCGTAAATGGTGCGAAGCGTTTAAGGTATCAATTTCAATTCTGGCCTTTTTCAACGGAACAATTCTTCCATTACTGGCAATACTAACCATTCCTTTATCCGGAATAATTTTCACATCGGCCGTGCGGATAAACGGAACGCCACGAACATTCAATGTCACTTTTTCAACATCATAAATTCCTTCGGAACCTTCAAAAGTCAGGCCTTCCTGCTCGGGTGCGATAGAAGTATAGGATGAAGTTTCGCCAAATCCTTTCATCAAAATGGTTTTTTTCAAAATGTCCCATTTCGCTGATGCGATCAGTGTTTTATAAGCAGCAACCGGAATTTCCATACCCGAAGAATCGCTGTCAAAACCGGTTGAATCGGTAACGAAATTCACCATGGAAGTTTTGATATTGAAATCAATATTGACGTTTTTACCGGTCAGAATGTTTTTTGCGTCTTTCAATTGTCCGCTGTTAACTGTGAACCGGGAGCGGTTTGCGAGGAATCCGTCTTTGTTAAATTTGATATCCTGTGAGGTAAGTTCAGAATCCGGTCGTTTCAGTTTTCCGTTTCCGTATAAACCCGATGAACGCAAAAGCAAACCACCTTCCAGGCTTGTTGTGCCTTTATAAAAAGAGAACGATTTTCCGGTAGTGTTGATAAACATACTATCCGTACTTGGCGTCCACCGCAAAGTGTAATCTTTCAGCTCAACCGCAGGGAAATATCCTTTGCCAATGGTGGCTTCTTTAATACTCGCCAGCTCCCCGGAAGCGTATAATGAATCAGAAGCAAGCAAAATATTTTTAGCCGTCATGGAAGCAGACAAATAGCGCAAAACCGCTTTTGATTTCAAACCTGCATTATCCATCACCAGCGTATCCGTAAACCTGGCCATCGCTTTCCCGCCATAGATTTTCATTTCGGTCACGGGCGGTTTGTATTCAAAGCCGAGGGAGTTGTCCGGCATACTTTTCAATATGGTCTGGATAGGCGGAATGATGCCATTTGAATTAAAAGTTCCTTCAAAAATGACATCACGCTGATCCAGTCCGTCCATATCAATTTTCGGAATTTTGAAAAATACTTCACGCGGATAAAGGATCGTGCCACGCTCAGGCTGATCAAAATAAACGATCATACCATCCGGAACGACCAGTCTAGGTGATTTTTTACCTTTCTGTATACCGGATTTATTAGCAGGATCACTCAGATAAAACGTACCTCCTTTTTCATATTTTACGTGTCCCCCAACTTCTCCGGATTGTCCTTTTGCAAATTTTTCCTTTGGCGTAAAAGTGATCGAGTCATTTGGATTGACATTAACAAAAAACTGACCGTAGTTAAATTTGAGATTCTGACCTCTGAATTGATAGTTATTGGCCACCAATTGTCCATTCATCGTAAAGTCACGGTTGCGGCCAATGACAAGTTTTTTATCTGAGGGAATAGCGGAGATTTTTAATGAATCACTGACGATAAATCTGCCGACACCCATAACGGTAAGCAGCGTATCCGGCAAATTGATGGTCGCATTCGCAACTTCGTCACTGGCTGAAAATTGAGACGTAACCTGGAAATTGTCATAATCCGTTTTATCCAGACTACCCAAAACATATAAAACTCCCTTTTTGCTTACTGCAAATTCATCCGTTTTTTTGTCATAAATAAAATACCCGTCAAGTGCCAGTCTTTGCAGTGCACGACGGATGATTACAGGATCCTGTTTGAATTTTTTGGCTATATCCTCTGCAAGAAAAGTTGGTTTCTTTTCAGTTTGAACATAATTCGTAGCCATCAAAAGCGGCTGAAAACCAAATTCCTGGCTGATTCCTCTGAATCGTTCTTTTTTGAAAAAGTCAAAAGATTCCAGTTTCACGGGTACAACAGATTTTCCATCAATACGGAAAAACTCAACTTTATTATTTGGAAAAGTCCAGCGCATAGCCTGCGACCAGATGCTCATTTTGTGGTAAGAATCAAGATAAGGCAACGGGCCAAAATCCGTTTTTTCAGCACGGCCAAGTTTTACCTGTCCTTCGGTATCGTTGTAAATAAAAGTCACGCCCGGATGTGTCAATGAATCTTTACCCAACGGCATTGAAAAAGATGCCAGCGGAGCAGAAATGACAGAATCTCTCAAAGAAAATCGTTTACTGACTGCCGTAAAAGCAGGTTTATCTTTGTAAGAAACGGTAATTTTTGAAGGTTCATCACTAAGCGAAGTGCTGTACATGGTTTTTCCAATCAGCGTGAAACCACCTTTGTAAGCAATATTTTTGCGGGAGGCTTTTAATTTGGCATCATTCGTATTAGATACAAAACGAGGGTAAGGTGCAGGCTGGCTTCTGGATTTTTTAACGCTCCGGTATTCCAGAGTTCCCTTTATAGGATTGGCAAGCTGGTTTTCATCATGTAGAGTGACATTTTGGGCAAGCAATTTGGGTTGAGTAATGTTGAAAGAATAAGTATCCAGATCAACATAAACTGAGGAATCACCTGCCGCCTGCCAGTTGAATTTTCCACCTTTTCCGGCAAAAATTCCATCTTTTAGCGAAACGCTTCCTGTCGCAGGTCCAAAAGCGATGGAGTCTCCGGAACCAGTCATTCCGAAAATCACATTCTGTAAATCAATGATGGCGCCGGAAACCGGAATAACAGGAGCAGACTTTGGAGAAATAACTTCGTTGGAATCCACCGGTGTATCCCAGTTATCAGCGGCTGCCACTTTTTGCGCTTCCACGACTTCCGCTTTTGTCGTATCAAAACGGAATTTGTAGGTACCGCTCAGCAGATAAAGTGAATTGAAATTTGATGTGTAAAGTCTGTTCGTTTCAATCGTATTTTTAACCGTTTCCAGAATACGCTGAAAAGTTTTAGCATCATACCTGTCCCCCGATTTAGCAGCCATATCCAGAAATCCATTGACATCATTTCCGGATTTGGCAAGCGTTTGGGTGTTTTTGATCAGCAAATGAAGGATCGGACCGGCTTTCTGGCCTTTTGAAAATTGTGTTTTTGCTATGTTTATGAACTTGGTTTGTTGTGCCGGTGTGACTGTGCTCATCCAGATACTGTCAAGCTGAGCGGTGGACCGCATGTAAACTGGGTTTTTGCTGCCGTCCATAAGCTTCCGGATCTGGACCATAAACTGTCCGGGATCATCAGAAGCCTTGATACTTTGAGCGGATATATTTTTTCCGATGAATAGTAGAGTGCAGATTAACAGGAAGTAACGAGTGATCTTCATGCAGTATGTCGAAGTTGGCCTTATGATTTCAAATTAAGCTATTGAAGTCTAACGAATTAAAGACGTCAATAGCTTAATCCGGACGATCTATTTTTCTTTTTCAAAAACAACGGTTGCCCACTGGTTTCGTGTATTGGATCTTAATTTTTTTAATCCGCTTTCTGCGGCACAATTTTCAATATCAGCCTGATCCATTTCATAGAATCCGCTGGTAACAAGCCAGCCGCCAGGCAACAAATGTTTTACATATTTTGGAATTTCTTCCAGCAAAATATTTCTATTGATATTGGCCAGAATGCCGCCAAACTGTTTTTCTGACGGTACTTCGTTGATGGTGCCTTTAAACACTTCTGCCTCATCGCCCAGACCATTCATTAAGAAATTCTCCATAGTATTTTCGACCGCCCAATCATCAATATCAAAACCCAGTAAATTTGCTGCACCTAATTTTGACGCTAAAATGGCCAAAATTCCGGTTCCGCAACCGACGTCCATTATAGAAAGGCCTGCGTGCGACAAGTTAAGTTGCTCACTCATCACAAGCCAGGTCGTTTCATGGTGGCCTGTTCCAAATGACATTTTTGGTTGTATAAGCAAATCGTAAGTAAAAGTCGGGTCTGGTTCATGAAAAGTTGCACGTATCCTGATGTCTTTTCCAACTTCAATGGGCTCATAACTTCTTTCCCACTCCTCATTCCAGTTCTTTCTTTCTAACGATTTCCAGGAACCGGAAATTGCGGTTATCTCACTGTATTTGGCAATCAGCTCTTTTAAAACAGTTTCATTGAAATCTTCCTCAACGATATAGGCCTGCAATCCTTCGTCCGTTTCAACAAAAGATTCAAAACCAGCCTCTGCCAGTTCTGCAATTAATATTTCTGTATAGTCAGATTCAAGTTCCAGTTGTACTTCTACGTAATTCATGATTTGTTGGTATAAGATAATCAACAGTGAAGGTCTTGATTTTTTTTATAAATTCAAGAGACAAGGCTGGAAGTGCAGGTTATTGAATTATGAATGTTATGTTTAGAAGCTAATTGTTCAATTTGTCAATAGCATTTTTGATTTGAAGTTTTAGCGTCGGCAATTCTTTTCTTACCACACCCCATAAAATCTGAGTACTTACGCCAAAGTATTCGTGCGCAATAATATTTCTAAACCGTTTGATAGGCTGCCATTCAATTTCGGGAAATTTTAATTTGGTTTCAGAAGAGATTGATGCGGTAGCTTCTCCAATTATTTCCAGTTGACGTTCAGTTGCTGAAAGATGCAATTTGCTGATTTCAAACTGAGCGAAATCCATATTTTTGAAGGAACATTTCAATGTTTTCAATGGCTTCAAGAATATGTACCAACCGCTCCGGATTGCCTAGATTACTCTTCATAAATCAGCAATTTTTCGCGGTCAATTGACGGTTGAATATGGGGAGATAGTCCATCAGTTGTAACCAGATCCACTTTTCTTTCCAACAAACTTTCCAGAGCTTCAATTATTTTAATATACTCGATCATACCAATGAGTTTGCTTTGGTCAAGCTCTACTAAAATGTCTATATCGCTTCCCGGTAATAATTCCTGTCTTGCCGCAGAGCCAAATAAATAAGCCTTTTTGACAGGTTTATCGCTCCAAAAGCCGGCAAGCTTGTGTTGTAAATTTTGCAGATTATTCATAAGGGCGTTGGTATTACAAATAAAAACCTGATTAAAATTCTACTGGAAAAGAAACAAATCTTCAACAATATAAATTTAATCAGGCTTTAAACAAATTGTTATTTATGTCGTCGTAACGAACTTAACGTCATCAAGGTTTCCTTCTCTTCGTTGCCAAATCATGAGCCGTATCATAATACGATCTCAAATTCATCCAGTCAAAAACGTCCGAAATATTTTCAACTCGGTTACGCTGCATGATACGGTCGCGGCGCTGCATTCTTACGAATTTGAAAAGAATATCTGCCATCTGTTCAGCTGCCTGCGCGTAAGTCTGAGATTTACGGTTGATTACATAAATCCCCCGATTTTCATAATCCCGCATGATCTGCATGATATAATCACCAAATCCTGATAAATCACTGGTTACCGTAGGCACTCCACGGACAACACATTCAAGCGGAGTATATCCCCATGGTTCGTAATAACTAGGGAAAACACCCAAATGACATCCACGTACAAATTGTCCGTAATCAAGTCCGAATAATGGATTTGTTGAGGAAATAAAATCAGGATGATAAACGATTTTTACACGATCGCGCTCGTTGTTTACCAGATTTGCTTTTCTGCAAAAATCAGTGATCCCGTCTTCTTCCTTCAAATCATGGGTAACGAAAGCGGGCAATTTATCCGTTTTCCAGGTTTGAATCGTACGACGTAAACGAAGACGCCAATATTCATCGACAAAATTATTAAGATCAGGCATTTTGTGATCAACACCAGAAGCGGCTGCAAGGAAAAGTTTTTCGCCAACCTCTTTTTCGATCGCCGTACAGGTTTCCTGCAATTCATTTAAAACCGCTCTCGACTGCAATACATCCGGATTTACGGAATAATAGGGCTGTTTGGTTACAATAAACATCACAACCGTAGTATCCATATTTGCCTGAACCATTTTGTAATTCAGTCTTGCCAATGCTTCCAAAGTCAAATCATAACCTTTGTTACTAAATTCGTAACGGCCGGATGTGAAAAAATAAAGCGTTTTATCAAGATCGAAAGAATAACTCGGGAAGAAATGGCCCAACACAAATTCATGAATCCGTTCCTTATACTTCAAATGCAGGTTCTGAAATTCATGGACAGCCTGAAAACGAACAACATTTAATCCGTTTGGCGTAACCAGATCTGGCATTCTACCTAAAAATACTTCACATTCTCTCGCCGTTACGTCACTAACCGTAGTCAAAACGTGCGCACTTAAAGCGGCAAACCTTTCGATAGAAGCCTGGGTGACAATATTGTAATTTTTTGCCTCCTGTTCCCAGTCAAAAAACGGAAGTTTGCTGTAAAACCCGTCAACATTTTGTGCCAGATAACGGCCCAGCATGGTTGCGTGGGTAGTGAACGTGGTAGCAATTTTTACATTTTCTCTTTTCAGGTCAGGAAGACCGCTGCTCGCCATCCACTCGTGGAATTGAGCAGAAATATCCTCTCTTCGCGCATTTTCTTCTGCATATTCTTTCAAATAAATACGCACCATTTCACCAAAACATAAGGTCTGGTTTACCAAAGGTTCGGTATTGATGGTGGAAATGCGGTTTTTTTCCCAGAGATTAAACTTGATCGTATCCAGTTCGTGATTGATACTTTCCAGATCAAAAAGCACAACACGCGGTTTACCGGTTACAAGCCAAAATCCGTAATGCACGGTATAGCCCATTTCACGGAGCCTGCGCACTGTTTTACCAACATTGGTATCATCCAGATCTGTAATTTCTTCAAACTCGGCCGATGCCTTTTTTTCAAAATAAGGCCCAAGCAAATAGTAATTATCATCCCACTTCTCGACCATCGCCGGCACCTTGGTTCTGATAACAGTATAAATCCCACCGACCTGATTGCAAACCTCCCAGGCTATTTCAAAAAGGACGTTTTTTTTAGTTGTTTTTACAAATGGTTCCAATATGGGAGATAGGTTAAAACGTTATAGCAGTATATCTTTTGGTAATTTCTTGGGAGTTCGTCACAAAAATTCCTTGTAATTACACAATAAATATCCAGAAAAATTATTCACAATAACAATAATACTGAGATGTTTATTTGCTTCGAAGACAAATTAAAGAACTTCTCGGCTAACTTTGGTCTAAAATACGTTACTTTGCTCGGATTAACATTTTGCATTTGTTATATAGTGAAAAAAATTCCAATTATTGCGTTTACCTTGCTGTTAGCCCTTTTTTCACTGGAAGGCTGTAAAGCCCAAAGCTCAGAATCTGAAGAAATTTTTCCTCCCAAACGGGAATTCAGGGCAGTTTGGATCGCGACGGTTGATAACATCGACTGGCCCAGCAGTAAAAATCTTGTGCCGGATGAACAGCGCAAAGAATTTTCTAATCTTCTTGATTTCCATAAAAGGAATGGAATGAACGCTGTTTTTGTTCAGGTCCGCGCGGCTGGTGATGCGTTTTATGCAAAAAGTAATGAGCCCTGGTCCGAATGGCTTACTGGCCAGCAAGGCCGCCGGCCGGATCCAATGTGGGATCCTATGGAATTTATGATCAATGAATCACACAGCCGCGGACTTGAATTTCATGCCTGGCTGAATTTAAATCGTCTGGTACACAAATCTTCAACCAGCGTTTCTTCTGAGAATATAAGCAAAACTCATCCCGACTGGATTCTTAGTTACGATGGATATAAATTGTTCAACTTCGGGATTCCTGCCGTTCGTCAGTTTATCACTGAAATAGCAGTCAACGTAGCGAAAAATTACGATGTGGATGGAATCCATTTTGATGATTATTTTTATCCATATGCCGTTGCCGGACAGGTTATCAATGATGAGGCTACATTCAGGCAATATGGACAATCATTTTCCAGCAAAAACGACTGGCGTAGAAATAATGTTGACTTACTTGTAAAACAGATTCATGATGCCCTGATGGCAGTGAATCCCCGGATCAAATTTGGTATTAGTCCATGTGGTGTCTGGCGAAATAAAGGTACCGACTCAGAAGGTTCCAAAACGTATGGAGCACTCGCATCCTATGATGATTTATTTGCTGATAGCCGGAAATGGGTTCGGGAAGGTTGGGTGGATTATATAGCACCACAGGTATATTTCTCGTCGAGATTTGGGCGGGTTCCATATAAAAACCTTGTGGACTGGTGGTCGGAGAATTGTTATGGACGTCATTTTTATGTAGGATTGGGTGCCTATCGTGTAGGAGGTAAAGAAAAGGATAGTCAATGGCAAAATCCGACAGAATTACCAGGCCAGGTTCGTTATTCTAGGGAAAACGAAGCAGAGGGAACGATCTTTTTCAGCTCCCGATCACTCAAAAATAATAATCTGGGTTTTGTTGATTCATTAAGAAACGATTTGTTCAGATATCCTGCATTGGTGCCGACGATGAGTTGGAAAGATGCGATACCGCCACTTACACCAAAAAGTCTGAAAGCGACTTTGCTTACAAACGGTCTGGAATTGTTCTGGGAAAAACCAGATCCGGCGACCGATGGAGAAACGGCAACGTATTATGTAATTTATCGTTTCAAACCGGATGAAAAACCCTCGGCATATGACCCAAGAAAAATTCTGGGCATGGCTTATGAAGGTGAAAAATTTGTGGATACCACAGTTCAATCCGGAAGCAGATATGTTTATTATATTACCGCAGTAGATCGTTTACATAATGAAGGTCGCCCGATTGGCCCGTTAAAAGTTGAGGTACTGGATCAGAAATTACAACGGTTTTAATAAATTGACAGGATTGTGCGATTAATTCCATCCTGTGTTTGTTCACAAGTTTGAATAATCTCGCGGAAGAAAAATAGAATTAAAAATGAGTCAACAGATTCAATACGAATACCGACCGGAATATCTTTCCATCTCTGCTCCAAATAAATACAACGCCGAAACGCTCCGCAGGGAAGAAATGGTGCTTAATATGGGGCCTCAACATCCTTCAACGCACGGAGTTTTGCGCCTGGAAGTTGTGACCGATGGTGAAGTTGTGGTAGACGTTGTTCCGCATATTGGTTATCTGCACCGGTGTTTTGAAAAACATGCGGAATCTCTTCCTTTCAATCAGATCATTCCCTATGTTGACCGGCTTGATTATGTCGCTTCTATGAATTCCGAACATGCTTATGTAATGGGCGTGGAAAGAATGCTGGGAATTGAAAATGATATTCCGAAAAGAATTGAATATATCCGTGTAGTAGTTGCCGAATTAAATCGTTTGGCTTCTCATTTTGTAGCCCTGGGAACTTACGCGATGGATATTGGTGCTTACACACCTTTTTTGTGGATGATGCGCGACCGGGAACAAATCCTTCGTTTGCTCGAATGGACCTGTGGTGCAAGAATGCTCTATAATTATATCTGGATCGGCGGTTTGTTTTATGATCTGCCGGTCGGTTTTGAAGAGCGGTGCTCTGAATTTATTCAATATTTAAAGCCAAAACTGGTTGAATTACAGCAACTGGTGGTCGATAATAAAATTTTTGTTCAGCGTACTGCTAATGTAGGAGTGCTTCCACTGCCCGTTGCCATCAATTATGGATGTACAGGCCCAATGCTTCGGGCTTCCGGGCTTCGTTACGATTTACGTCGAGTAGACGGCTATTCAGTTTATCCTGAACTAGATTTTGATATTCCGATCGGAGAAGGCAAAATGGGAACAGTAGGTGATTGCTGGGACAGAACCTGGGTGCGTGTGGCAGAGTGCTGGGAATCGGTGAAAATAATTGAGCAAAGTCTGGTGCAATTGCAGGGTGACTATAAAAGGACGCCATCATTCGATCCACAGGCTTTGGTTCCCAAAAAAATCCGTCCGAAAGCAATGGATTTTTATACACGTGGAGAAAGTCCGAAAGGCGAATTAGGATTTTTCTTCCGTACAGATGGCCGGTCAGATATTCCGGTACGGTGCAAAGCACGTTCGTGCTGTTTTCATAACTTGTCCGTGATCGGAGAAATGGCGAAAGGTGGTTTGCTGGCAGATCTGATAGCAATTATTGGTTCCATAGATGTGGTAATGGGTGAGGTTGATAGGTAATAATATTATTTCTTTAAATCAAAAACATCGATTACAAATGGCTCCTTTGGAGCCTCCTGTTTCTAGAAATGAATTGAAGTAATATATTTCCTGGCTCCATCGGAGCCTCCTGTGATTTCCAGGACACTCATATGGCGTGAAAATTACCGGATTCAATATCCTAATGCTATAAAAGGGCGCTCCGATGGAGCGATTTGAATGATGAAATTTTGGTCGCATAATTAAATATCATTTTCATATAAAACGAAAAGAGCGACCAATAGGCCGCTCTTTTCGTTTTATAATCTATTGGGAAAATCTTAAGCTTCCTGAGCCACACCAACTAGATCGTGTTTTGCAAGAAATTCTGCGATTTGAACAGTATTTGTCGCAGCACCTTTACGAAGGTTATCTGCAACGATCCACAAGTTCAAAGTTTTAGGCTGAGATTCATCACGACGGATACGACCTACAAAAGTTTCGTCTTTTCCATGTGCTGTCAGTGGCATTGGATAAAGGAAATTTTTTGGATCGTCCTGAATAATTACGCCTTCCGCTTCGCTCAAAATCTGACGAACTTCTTCCAGATCAAATTCATTTTCAAATTCGATATTAACAGCTTCCGAGTGACCGCCGATTGTAGGAATACGAACAGTTGTTGCCGTTACAGCAATACTATCGTCTCCCATAATTTTCTTCGTCTCATTCGTCATCTTCATTTCCTCTTTGGTATAACCATTGTCAAGGAAAACGTCGATATGCGGCAATACGTTTAAGTCGATCGGATGCGGATAAACTTTTGATACGCTGCTATCGCCTGAACGTTCTGCAAATAGCTGATCGACAGCCGCTTTACCAGTACCTGTTACAGATTGATAAGTTGAAACGACAACCCGTTTAATTTTATATTTTTGATGTAACGGATTCAAAACCACTACCATCTGAATGGTTGAGCAGTTTGGATTCGCTATAATTTTATCTTCTTTTGTCAGCGTCACCGCATTAATTTCTGGTACTACGAGTTTTTTCGTAGGGTCCATTCTCCATGCAGATGAGTTGTCGATAACAGTAATTCCAGCCGCAGCAAATCTTGGAGCCAGTTCTAGAGAAGTACTGCCACCAGCCGAGAATATCGCAATTTCAGGTTTAGCTGCAATGGCATCCTCAAATCCGATTACCTTAATCTGTTTACCCTTGAATGTAACTTCCTTACCAACAGATCTTTCAGATGCAACGGCCAATAATTCCGTCACCGGGAAATTACGCTCTTCGAGCACTTTGAGGATTTCGCCGCCCACCAGACCGGTAGCGCCTACTACTGCGATTTTCATTCTAAAACCAGGATTAATGTGATTTGTAAAATTGTTGTAACTCAACGGATTTAGTCAAAATAAGCTCTTTCCGAAAAGTGGTGCAAATTTACGATGAAAATTGATAACAAATAATGTTTTTATTGTACAAATGCGTTGGATGATAAATTTGAGAATTTCAATTTGTTGGAAAATGAAGTTGATTATTCCATAATTCATATGTCACCCCGTTGGGGTTTTAGAGGATTCAGGTTCGTAATTTTTCTATAATAATGTCATCCCTTCGGGATTGTGAGAAGGGCGAATTGTTGTACACGAAAAAAAAATCAGATAATTGAATTTCGAAATGAAATTTTATATCGGAAAAAACCACAACCAAATTTCCTTTATAATCAAGGTTGAGATTTTGATAAAAAAATAAGTGAGCATAAATATTCTTTCACATCACAATCCCGAAGGGATAAAATTATTATAGTAGCTCATTATGCAAGGATTTTCCCTAACCCGGAACGGGTGACATAACCTTGGCAAAATCATAATTACCATCAATTAATCTCTCCTCAATATTAAACACACTTACTAAAACTGCACAATCTCCAAAGGTGTAACACAATAATCCATAGGCACATCAAAAGCATCAATTTCAGTAATTTCATCCACCGGATCAAAAAATGATAATCCTATTTTAACAACATCTGGCCTGCAATGCACTAAAAAACGATCGTAATAACCTCCTCCATAACCAACCCGAAACCCTTTTTTATCAAATGCTAAAAGTGGTAAAAACACAGCATCAATATCATTTGGCAACACTTTAAGTGAAGTTTCCGGATCTGGCTCCGGAATTTGCCATTGATTATTGATTAGTATGGTTTCAGGGGTTAACAGATAATGTTCCATTTCCTTAGTGCCCGAAATAATTCGCGGAGAAATAATTTTTATCTGATCAAAACTTTGAAGAAAAGAAATAATACGCCAGGTATCAATTTCATTTTTACCGGTTTGGGGTAGAAATATGTGTATTTTTTTGGCTACACTGCTTTTGAAAAAAAGCGCACAATTTTTTAAAATAGCTTCGTTTTTTTCTTCAATCTCGTTTTCAGAAAGCTCCTTTCGCTTTTTTAAAAATTCGGAACGCAGAAAGGATTTTTTCATAAAGCGGGGCAGAAATTAATGGTGTGAAATGATATTGGGCGTCAATATTAAAAAATTTATCCGGCGATGATTTACATTTTATAAGAAACCGGGTAGATCAGGTTTACAGTTGCTTTTTAAAGGATAGTAATTGCACTGAGGTATTGCAAAATTTGAAAGAATGAATGATAAATTCAAACTAACTTCCTGTTCTGTTTCGCCTTTTTAGTCTATTATTTGTACTTTCACCGTCGCATTTCAATATCTTTAACTTTCGAATAGTAAATAATAATCATGAGCAAAATTAAAGTTGCAAATCCCGTAGTAGAATTGGACGGAGATGAGATGACTCGTATCATCTGGAAGTTTATCAAAGAAAAACTTATTTTACCATACCTTGACGTAGATATCAAATACTACGATCTAGGTGTTGAATATCGCGATGAAACCAACGATCAGGTTACGATCGACGCTGCGAATGCGATTAAAGAATATGGTGTAGGTATCAAATGCGCTACCATTACGCCTGATGAAGACCGCGTAACGGAGTTCAATCTGAAACAAATGTGGAAATCTCCAAACGGAACGATCCGTAACATTTTGGATGGAACTGTTTTCCGTGAGCCTATCGTAATGAGCAACGTGCCTCGTCTGGTAACAAACTGGACTGCTCCTATCATCGTTGGTCGCCACGCTTTTGGTGATCAGTACAAAGCAACAGATTTCGTTGTACCAGGAAAAGGGAAACTTACCGTTAAGTTTGAAGGAGAAGACGGGCAAGTGATTGAGCACGAAGTGTATCAGTTCCAGGGACCAGGTGTTGCCATGGCGATGTATAACGTGGACGAGTCGATCCGTGGATTTGCGCGTTCTTGTTTCAATGTAGCAATGGGCAAAGGATGGCCTTTATACCTTTCTACAAAAAACACCATTTTGAAAAAATACGATGGTCGTTTCAAAGATATTTTCCAGGAAGTTTACGATGCTGAATTTGCAGGAAAAGTACACTACGAGCACCGTCTGATTGATGACATGGTTGCTTCTGCACTTAAATGGGAAGGTAACTTTGTTTGGGCTTGTAAAAACTATGATGGTGACGTTCAGTCAGATACAGTTGCACAAGGATTTGGTTCTCTTGGTTTGATGACTTCTGTTTTGTTGACTCCGGATGGACAAACACTGGAAGCTGAGGCTGCACACGGAACGGTGACACGTCACTACCGCGAGCACCAAAAAGGAAGACCAACTTCTACAAATCCAATTGCTTCAATTTTTGCATGGACGCGTGGACTTGAATTCCGTGGAAAACAAGACGGCAACCAGGAGCTTATCGATTTCTGCCAGACTTTGGAAAGAGTTTGTATCGAAACGGTTGAAAGCGGTAAAATGACAAAAGATTTGGCTGTTTGTATTCACGGAAACAAAGTGAATCACGGAGAGCATTATCTTTATACAGAGGAATTCCTAGAAGCGATTAACGATAATTTGCAAGCTGCATTGGCTTAAATTATTTTAGAAATATCATGGAAAGCTGCCGGTTCTTTATAGAGCTGGCAGCTTTTTTATTTTATATTTATTGAAATTGTCATCTTAAATTACAGTTAGAAAATACTTAGATCTTTTTATTCCAGGCATGGATTTTTTATTTTGAACTAAATTTGATCTCATTTAACCGAATTCCCGACTTGTTTAAAGCCTTTTTCAGTTTTATTATTATATTATTTTGTGGGGCTTTCTACGTTGAAGTTCAGGCACAGGTCGTAGCACCCGTTGATAATTCAATAGGGATTGAAACAACGGTTAATCCTGATAGTTCGGCTCCTGCTGATAAAAAAGTAGAAGAAAAGGACATTATGGACGTGCTCGGACAGTTACGAAAAAAGAGTAAAAGGGAAAGTTTTAAACTGAAAGAGAAAAAATCGGGGAAGATTCTTTATTCCATGGTTCCCGCTGTTGGGTATACTTTATCAACCGGCGTGGTTGGTTTATTAAGTGCAAATGCGGCATTTTATTTAAGCGATACTGCTACGACCAACATTTCAAGTATCAGCACAAGTTTCAATTATACTCAATACAATCAGATCACGATACCGGTTATAGCCAACATCTGGACGAAAGATAATGGCTATAATATTATTTTCGACTGGCGATATTTCAAATATCCACAGGATACTTATGGTCTTGGAGGTCATAGCCTTATAGCCAATGCAGACAGAATCGATTATTCTCATATTCGAATGCACCAAACGGTTTTAAAAAAAGTAGGCGGCTCTTTGTATATGGGAATCGGTTATTTGCTGGATTATCGGTGGAAAATCAAAGAGGAAGGAAGCAACGAAGATGTCTCCAGATATGGACTGCGTCCCAAATCAGTATCTTCCGGACTGGTTGCCAATATCCTTTTTGATAACAGAAAAAATTCGATAAATCCGATCGCCGGACTTTATGCCAATGCGCGTTACAGAAACAATCTGACTGTTTTAGGCAGTAATACAAACTGGCAATCTCTGGTTTTAGAGTTACGTAAATATGTAAATTTTCCGAGAGGAAGCCGTAATACGCTGGCTTTCTGGGATTTTAACTGGTTGACATTATCCGGAAAACCACCGTATCTTGATTTGCCTAGCACAAGTTGGGATCCTTCAAATAACACCGGCCGGGGATACATCCAGGGTAGATTCCGCAGTCCTAATATGTTATATTTTGAAACAGAATATAGATTTTCATTGACTCAAAACGGATTGCTTGGTGGTGTTGTATTTGGGAATGCGCAAAGTTTTTCCAACTGGCCTACCAAAAAATTCGATAAAGTTGCGCCTGGTGTTGGCTTGGGTATCCGTGTTAAAATCAATAAAGCTTCCAGAACAAATATTGCTATTGATTATGGTTTTGGGGCAAACGGTTCGAGAGGTTTGTTTGTAAATCTGGGAGAAGTATTTTAAATATAACTTGTTCTTAATTAGATTTGGTGATCAGGAAACTTGAAAGAAATGATCACTTCGATAGAAATACAGAATTTCCGCAATCTTAAAAATCTCAATATCGATTCATTAAGTCGTGTTAATCTGATTATTGGCAAGAATAATACAGGTAAAACGAATTTCCTTGAATCAATAAATTTCTATTCTTCTCAAAATGAATTCCTTCCCGAGGATAAACTTATCATCGACGATCTGGCTCCTGGTCTGCTGTCTGAAGATGAAATCTTTTTTTCCTCTTATGTGAAGTTTATTGGTTCACATTCCAGTATCCAGAGTTTTTTAAGACAAAATACCTTTGATATCTTTTCTGACCTTATTCGTGAAAAGGCCTTGAAATGTCTAAAAATTATGGATGACCGGATCATGGAAATTGATTTTGTAGCAGATAATTTAAAAAACCCGATCGCTACATTCAAAAATGGTAAAAATGTTGCGCTCTTGCGCATGGGAAATGGAATTCACCGTATCCTTACTGTTTTACTCGCTTTAAGTACCTCCGAAAATGGAATCATATTGATCGATGAAATTGAAAATGGCATACATTATTCAGTGCAGGAAGCGATGTGGGATATGATTTTTGAAATTTCTGAACGTTTAAACGTTCAGGTTTTTGCAGCGACACAAAGTATTGACACAATCCGGTCATTTGGAGAAATCGTTAACCAAATCGAAGAAAAGCCTTTAAATGGTATTCTTATCAAACTTGAAAACATCGATAATGCCATTGAACCGTTAATTTTTAACCCTGATGAATTAAAAGTAATTACACAAAATTCTATTGAAGTAAGAAGATAGCCAACCAATTCACGACGAATATTTTATCTCCGAATATCTGGTTTATGATACTTGAAATAGTCAGGCATAAATTCTTTTTTTTCTTTAAGACCTCCTATTTCTTCAACTCTTCCAAAAAAGCCCTAACTTTGCGGGCAATTTGTTGATATTGACCTGCGACAGGTCTGAATCTCAAATGAAATATTTTCATTTAACTTAATTTTTGTTGCAATGTCCGCAGTAGCAGAGCAAACCCAGGTGCTGGCCGACCGTATCAATGCCCTCGAAGAATCTTCAACGTTGGCAATGACGAAAATGGCCCGTGAATTGGCTGCCCAAGGCCACAAAGTGATCAGTCTGAGCGTGGGAGAGCCAGACTTCAAAACGCCCGCATTCATCTGCGAGGCTGCCAAGAAGGCAATTGACGATGGATTTCATGGATACTCGCCGGTAGCAGGTTACCCTGACTTACGAAAGGCGATTGCTGATAAGCTAAAGCGCGACAATAATATAGATTGGAAACCTGAAAATATTGTAGTTTCTACGGGAGCTAAACATTCTCTGGCCAACGTGATCCAGGTTTTGGTTAATCCGGGCGACGAAGTATTGATCTTCGCTCCTTACTGGGTTAGTTATTCCGAAATGGTAAAACTTGCAGAAGGAAAATCTGTGATTGTGGAAGGTGCTTTTGAAAACGGTTTCAAAGTTACGGCTGCACAAATGGAAGCTGCTATTACGCCTCGTACGAAGGTTGTGATGTATGCTTCTCCAAATAACCCAACAGGTGCTGTTTATTCAGAAGCCGAGTTGAGAGAAATTGGTGCTGTTTTGGAAAAACATGAAGGAATTTATGTTTTGGCTGACGAGATCTACGAATATATCAACTTCACAGAAGAAGGACATTTCAGCATGGGATCAATTCCTGCTTTGAAAGATCGCGTGATTACCGTGAACGGAGTAGCAAAAGGATTCGCTATGACGGGATGGAGAATCGGATTTATCGGTGCTGCAAAATGGATCGCTGATGGTGTTGAGAAATTGCAGGGGCAAGTTACATCAGGAACAAATTCAATAGCTCAGAAAGCGGCTACCGCTGCATTCAACGGGCCTTTGGATACGACAAGAGAGATGACAAAAGCATATGCCCGTCGTCGTGACCTTGTTGTTGGTTTGCTGAAAGAAATTCCTGGTTTTAAAGTAAATGTACCGGACGGAGCATTTTACGCATTTCCTGATGTAAGTTATTACTTCGGTAAATCGGACGGCACAAATCTTATCAAAGATTCGGATGATTTCTGTAATTGGTTGCTGAATAATTCTTACGTTTCAACCGTTGCTGGTTCAGGTTTTGGTGCGCCAAATTGCATCCGGATTTCAACAGCAGCCTCTGACGAATCCTTGGCAGAAGCAGTGCAAAGAATCAAAGACGCGGTTGCAACTTTGAAATAACATAGAATAAATTTATTCCGGGGCCTCATGGATTTTCAACTCCATGAGGCTTTTTCTTTTGATAAGCGAATTACCTTTATTCATTTATTGTTAGAGATAAAAAGCACCATAAACTCTGAAATATCAAAAAGCTGACTGCTGATAGCCGAAAGCCGACCGCCAAATCACCATGAGCAAATATTATTTTTTAAAGGTTAAAGAAATAGAAAAGGAAACGGAAGATGCAGCTACAATCCATTTTTGGCATCCTCTGAATGAAGTAGTAGCTTATCGTCCCGGACAATTTATTACTTTGCTTTTGCCGGATGGAGACAAGAAAGTGCGCCGTTCCTACTCCATGTCCAGTTCTCCTTATACTGATGTTTCCCTGGCCATCACTATTAAACGTGTTCCTGGTGGTTTTGCTTCCAATTATTTATTGGATACTATAAAAGTGGACGACGTGCTTGAAGCCATGGAGCCCATGGGAATATTTTTTCCAAAACAGGAGGATGACCAAACCCGTCAGGTTGTTTTTATTGGCGCGGGAAGCGGAATCACGCCTCTGTTCTCAATTGCCAAATCCATTCTGATGGTGGAGCAGGAAAGTGAAGTTGTACTTATCTACGGAAGCCGTACAGAATCAAGTATCATTTTTAAGGAAAAAATCAGGATTCTTCGGGAAAAATATAAGGAGCGTTTTAAAGTGATTTACACCCTTAGTCAACCGGAAGAAAACTGGGAAGGCGAGCGTGGCCGTTTGAACAAAAGCCATATCTTGAAAATTATGGAAGGTTTGCCGGATTTAAAGATTAATGAAGCCGAATTTTTTCTATGCGGACCGGAAGATATGATGGAAGAGGCAAACCGTGCTTTGGCCATACGCGGTGTAACCTTAAATAAAATAAGACAAGAGAGTTTTTTAACTGCCACCACACCAAGTCACGGAGAAGTAACCTTGGAAGAAACAGATGATTCACCGAAAACGCATGAGATTACGCTCTTTTATGAAGGAACGGAATACAAAGTGCCTGTGAAACCTCATGAGACCATTCTGGAAGCTGCGATGAATATGGATATTGATCTTCCGTATTCTTGTCAGGCTGGTATGTGCACAGCCTGCATGGGCCGTTGCGTATCCGGAAAAGTGCAGTTGGATGAGGAAGATGCCTTGTCAGAAGCAGAATTAAATGAAGGTTTCATCCTGACTTGTGTGGCGCATCCGATGAGTGATGATGTGGTTATTGAGGTGGAATAATCTAATAACTGTATTTCCTGTTTGGTCAGATACAAATTGAAAAGTAATTAAAACGGCTTACGGCATTTGTTTGCAGTAAGCCATTTTAATTACAGTAATATTATTTTCTAGCCGGTGCTGGTGGAGCCGGCGGAGATTTTGGAGAAGTTGCAGGAGCTGCCGGGGCAGCAGGTGCTGCTATGGCAGCGGACTTTACCTTCATTTTTGGTGCTTTTGGTGCCCTTGCCGGTCTTGGCGGTGCAGGGTATAATTTTTCAATTCCCAAAGACGCCAGTCCCATACTTTTGCCAATCTCATCCATCTTGCCGCTCAACTGATCCATTTCTTTCTGCATTTCCCGGTAAGGTTCTCCCGCTTTTTCTGCTTCTTTTAAGTTATTGGCGAGCTCAGAATTTAATTTGGTTATGATTTGCTCCTGTGCCTTAATCTGCTGTTCATAATCTGCCAATTGTTTTTCCATATCGGCCTCATTTAACTTTGTTTTGGATTTACTGTCCGGATGTAACAGAGCAGAACGTTTTTCAAGTAAACCCTGTCGAATTTCATTGGCATTATCTTTCTTCCAATCAAGTTTCTCCTGGTCTCTGTCAAAATGTTCCATATCAAACTGACGTTTTTCCATTTCCAGTTGCAGCTCATGCATTCGGCTTTGCAACGGCTCCATTTGTTTCTGTAAAACAGCCATTTTCTGATGGAATTCATTCATCTTACTTTTAAGAGAATCGTTCATCAACAGAAATTCTGATCCATCAAAATCTTCATTAATGTTTACATTGATATTTTCATCGATCTCCGGTATTTCAATATTAGTCTCCTGTTCAGCATCCACGACTGTCCTGTATTCATCTCTTACAGTAACATATTTAGATTGTCTTGAAGCAACCTGATGTGTTTTTGCTTTTGCCTTTTTCTTTTTAATTGTATCCTGTCCAACGGCATAAACAGAAACACCGATCAATGCAGCAATAAATAACATCGTAACCGGTAAGCCACCAAATATCCTGACCGACTTGGGAGCAACCCCCAATACGCGTTTTACACGTTGTAATAAAAGTGGTTTTTTAGAAGCAAAAGCCATAGCTAATGAATGATTTGTTTTAAATTCAGCAATTCCTACCAGTGCATGAGCCAATGAAAGGCGATCTCCGCATGCTTCAATGGCCAGGTCATCGCAGCAATGTTCTCGTTCAATCCGGACACGCTCCGATAACCACCAAAGTGCCGGGTGAAAGAAGAAAACCACTTCTACAAAAGATTGCAGCATATTAACCAGATAATCATGGCGGCGGATATGCGCCAGTTCATGCGCAAGAATGGCTTCGATCTGAGCTGTTGGAAAACCCAGCAATAATCCAATCGGAATTAATACTACCGGCTGCAAAGTCCCGATCACCATCGGTGTCAGGATTTTCGAAGATTCTTTCAGTTCAATAGATTGATAAACTTTTAGTTTCGCTGTTAAAACCCCAAATCTGGCTCTCCATTCCTTATTCATGACTAACCGTGAATTGTGGCGGAGATATTCTGTATAAATCCATCCGCCCAGAAATCTTACGACCAAAACAGCCGCGCCAATAAGCCAGCAAATAACAAGTTCCTGGATATGTGTAGTGAGCCAAAGCTGAACTTTTGAAGTCAATGAAAGTTCGTAAGTTAATGTTTTCCAGTCAGCTACATTATGTGCGGTATTCTTAAATGCACTGCTCAAAACTTTGGGCGTTGTATTGAGGTAATAATAAAAAAATGTAACAATTGAAGAGATAACCTGAGCTGAAAGAGCCAGAATTCCTACATTGTAGCGTATTGCAGCCGGGCTTTTTCTTAACAAATAAAGACCAATACTGGCAATCAAAACCAGTAAGGCACCCTGCCATAAAGAATGAACCAGCATCCATCCAAAGGAAGAAACAAGCGCGTCAGAGAATAAATTAAAAAATGATTTCATGGCTATTTATTGTTTTCGAGGTTGTTTAACAATTCACGAATTTCGTCTAATTCTTCCTTTGAAGTTGAATGATTTCCCAAAGCCTGCATCACCAAACGGGCAGCTGAGCCACGGAAAGTTGATTCAACAAATCGGCCTAGCAAATCCTGCTGCGTTTCTTCTTCGTCTAATAAGGCTACGTAAATGTGAGAGCGACCGTTTTCGGTTCTATACAAAACGCCTTTGTCATGCATAATCTGCATCAGTTTAAGTGTTGTTGTGTAACCTGTGTCCTTGGATGCGGAAAGGAAATCATGAACTTGTCTTACAGTAGAAGGGCCTTCTTTCCATAAGTAGTTCAAAATTTCCAGTTCGGATTCTGTTGGTTTTATGATCATGGCTAATAAAATTTTAGTAACTTGATTTTCAATTCAATCGCCTGAATTGACTATGTACGATTTAGTTCGTAGCAAAGTTGTACGAAAAGATTCGTATTTGCAAATGTCTATTACGACTATTTTCGTACTTTGGTATAAAAATTTAATTTATGAAGTTTAAGTTTCTGACTTACAGATAAATAAAAAATGCCAGCAGGAATTTCCTACTGGCATTTTTTGATATTTTAACAAAAATTAAGATAATTGAATACCTCAATTTCGATTGATGTAACTTCTAGACGTAAGTATTCAACATGACCGGCATTACCAGCATAAGAATATCTTCATTTTCTTCCTGATCTACCGGAATAATTAAACCGGCACGGTTAGGCGCAGAAAGTTCAAATGTGATGGTTTTGCTGGATAAGTTTCCAAGAACTTCAATCAGGAACTTAGCGTTGAAACCAATTTCCATAGCATCGCCGTTGTACTCGCACATCAAACGTTCGTTCGCTTCGTTTGAATAATCAAGATCTTCCGCAGAAATTACAAGATCATTCAAAGACATTTTTAAACGAACCTGGTGTGTAGTACGGTTTGAATAAATGGAGATACGACGTAACGAGCTCAGAATTTCCATCCGGCCAATTGTCAATGTATTTGGATTGTTTGTTGGAATCGCGTTTTCATAATCCGGGAAACGCTCATCGATCAAACGACAGATCATACGGATGTTTCCAAAACTGAAAAATGCGTTTGAGGCAGTAAATTCAGCTTTTACAGGAACATCGTCAGAAGGCAGACAAGATTTAAGCAAATTCAAAGCCTTACGCTGAATGATCATCGAAGTATCAACATCCGATTTGATATCAGAACGGCGATAGCGCACCAAACGGTGGCCATCAGTGGCTACAAATGTTGCATTTTCAACACCCATCTGAACAAAAACCCCTGTCATAGCAGGACGAAGATCGTCTGTGCTGGTTGCAAACAATGTGTTGGCGATTGCAGCTCCCAAGGCGGAAGAAGACAGATCAACCGATTGTCCGCGGTTTACAGAAGGCGTTTTTGGGAAATCGATCGGGTTTTCTCCAGACAATTTATATCGTCCATTATCCGAAATAATTTCTGTTCCGAAAGTCTCGCTATTTACCTGAAGCGTTATAGGTTGCTCAGGAAGACCGCGCAATGTATCCAGCAAAAGTTTTGCAGGAACAGCGATAGCGCCTTTTTCTGTGGATTCCACTTCAATTTCAGTAATCATAACTGTCTGCAAATCAGATGCAGTAACAGTCAGGCGATTACCTTCAAGGGAAAGTAGAAAATTTTCTAATATAGGTACGATAGGGTTCGTTGAAACGACACCATTAATTGCAGACAGTTGCTTGAGCAGTACCGATGACGAAACGACAAACTTCATAATTCGTGACGGAAGTAGTTAATTAAAAAATATAAAAAATCCAGGCAGGTCCGGAAATCTGTCTGGTAGGGAACAAAAGTAAGAAAAAAAACGTACTCTGCCGACTTATTATCAGGCAAATTTACGCTTGCGGATATAGTAGCGGATTGCTCCAAAAATACCAAGCAAAAGCAATGGCAAAAGCAGGTTCAGTACCTGCCAGAATTTCTTGTCTTTATGCACAGCAATCTTGTCCAGAGCCCGGATACTGATCTGTTTACTCCGTGAATTGATGATCCCGTTTTCGTCTGTCATATAATCCAGCGCGTGCATAACGAAATCTTTATTGCCAAAAATATTGGTTGAAGCGCGGTCGTAACCTAGTGGAAGCGGCGTATTTCTGCGGTAATCAAAGTCATTCACAACAACATCGCCGTCCGCACAAATAATAATTTTCCCCTTCCCTGTTGACTTGAAAGTTTTGGAACGCGGATCGTTTGGCAAGATCCTGTTTTCAAAAAGTGAATTGAAAGAACCTTCCAAAAGCACTGCTGCGAGTTTTACTCCACCTTTATATTCAGAAGGATCAGGTTGCTGACGTGCTTCGTTATAGCCAACCAAAGCAGGCGTATTAACAAGATTTGTATACGGCGAAGTCATCAAAAGCGGAGTTTTATGAATTCCTGGTGCGCCTCCTACCGTATCCAGAGAACTTAAAAACCGGGAATAAACGGCATCCGTATTTCTGGTAATCGGACTTGGGCCAAAATTATTCAGTAGAGGAAAAAACCGCCATGGAACCGCTTTGATCTCGGGTTTATCGCCCATATTTCCAACATTCATTGGAATTGTTGCACTGTTTAAGTCCTTTACAAGATTATTATTGATCCGTACTCCCCATTTGAAAAAGAGATCGTTCAAATTTAAATCAAGTGGTTGCACATAATTTCCTTCCAGACTTACACTATCCACTTTCGCTCCGTCAACGAAAAAAAGTGCCTTTCCTCCTCCGATCACGTATTGATCCAGTTTATATTTTTCTTCCTCAGAAAACGGAACATCCGGTTTTAAAACCATCAAAGCATCCAGTCCTTCGTAAGTTTCCGGATCGTTTACGACCATAAATACATCATAACTTTGCTGCATGGTGGCGATCAGATCGCTGAGCCTCGCCGGGGGGAGTTTTTGGGTATGATTTACAAGTAGACCAACTTTCTTTTTCGCAGGATTATCAAGCACGCGAATCGCGGAAGCCAATTGGAATTCTACGTTTTCGTAAGATTGATTTAGCTGCTCTTCCGGAGAGCTGCTTTTATTTCCTTTCAAAAGCTGAACTGGAATCGCAAGCGTGTCAGCCTGAACGATGGCTCCAGGAAAAATCAGTTTTTCCGTACGTTTTCCATCTTCGTTGGCAAAAAGATTTGTCGGCGTTAATCCGCGATCAACCAGATTTTGATATTGTTTTTTCCGTTCGTCTTCGGTCGCTGCGTCAGAAGGATCCGAGAATTGAAATGATAAATGTCCGTTGGAATAAGTTTTAAATTCTTCAAGTGTTTCGCGGGTAGCACTTTCCAGACGTTCAAAACCAGGAGGAAAATCACCGGAAAGGTAGACGTTCACGATTACGTCTTTGTCCAGATTGCTTAATAACTGCTTGGTTGCGTCAGAAATGGTATATCGCTTATCTTCTGTCAAATCCCAGCGGAAAAAGAACAGAGAAGCCAGCCAGTTGAGTCCGGCCAGGATGATCAATAAAAATAAGAATCTGAAAATTGTTTTTTTCATGAAGCAGTAACGCCCGATTTTCAGCAAAAATATAAAAACTAAACGGAGTTATTACGGCAGGCGACTATTTCTTGTATTTACAGCTTTTATTATCAGCCGATTGGTAGTATGATTTGTAGTTGGAAGCTTTGGGATCCATACAGCCTTGCAGATTCAGGATTTCGATATCTTTAAAATCAATCGGGTGACTTTCAGCCTGTAAGGCAATATAACCGCTCGTTAATGGCGTCCCATCTTTTTTGATCCATTCTTCGGCATTGCTGAAATGTCCGGCTTTGAAATCGTGATCTTTACCTACATATCCACCGCCGATTTTAGGTTTGGTAAATGTGAAAACAACATCACCGTTGATGATATGATGAACAATAGAATCGCCCAGAACAATAGCCTCGGCAGAAACCCATTGATCACCATCATAAGTTTTTGAAGTGGAATTAATACAATGTGCCTGGTCAATTTTCCCATTAACCTCAACGATGGTGCCCGGCGTACAAAGATTTCCTGTCGTACGTTCGCCGGCATTTAATCCTCCTAAATATTGCATTTCCAAAGAAACCGGAAAATCCTGATCAAGCCCTAAACTGGCAGCAGATTGTGAATGAAGCATAATTCCGCTGTTGCGAACATTCCAGGAAGCCCCGCCCGGAACCTGATTTCCTGTAAAACGATACTTTAAACGCAGTCGGTAATGAGAATATGGTTTGTTGTAATAGATGTGCCCATATTCTGTGCTGAAAGTTTTGTATTCTTTATAATTCACCCGGATCATACCGTCCTCGACGATGAAGGTGTTTTTATAATTGTCGTTAACCTTATGCCCTGCTATTTTAATATCCCAGTTTTTCAGATCCTTTCCATTAAATAAGGATTGCCACTCTTCTTTGTCAGGGTTATTTTGGGCAAAGGTGGTGTAGGAAAGTATGAGGAAAAGAGATAGAAATTTGCAGAATTTGGGCATAATCGAATATTGTTTGTTTCGAAAAGGTAATGAACTAACTTTCCTACTGGAAATTGTCAGCAATTAAGATTGATCTTGACCGGCTCAATAGAGCCTCCTGTTTATAGAGAGCTCGTTAATCGGTAATTCCCTGGCTCCATCGGAGCCTTAGTATATTTCAAGGAAACTCCAAAAGGAGTTATATTGATGCCGAGATACTTCGGGCTATAAACAGGATGCCCTTACCGGGCGCTTGTCAAAATACAATAGTGATTATGAAGCAAGAACCACAAGTGCCGGAATTATTACAGGAAGCTTTCAATCGTTTTTCTACTTTAGAAACCGAAGAAGAAAAGGCGGAGTTTTGGAAAGAGTTGGCTAAAAATACAAGTGGTTTTTCACCTGAAATTCTTAACCAACTTTTATTGGATGGAGTATTAAATTTATCAGAAAGGGTAAAAGCCCTGCACCAAACGGTGAAAGAAAAAACGCCCGCCTGACTATCTCCTTTTTCTCCGCTGTTTATCTTTTGGCGCAGCCGTTGAGGGCTTGCTTCTTCTCGAAGAAGATGGTTTCCCGGAATCTCTTGAAGAAGATCCACGGGAACTTCGCCCGCTTTTTTCGTCAAATCCACCACCATTTCGGGAACGGCTGGATGATGTTGTGTGACCGGCCAGATACAGATCCATACTTCTGCGCGCAAGATTTGTATCTTTTACCTGCACTTTGACAGCGTCTCCGAAGGTGTAAATCTTTTTTGTCGACTGTCCGATCAGGCGGTAATTTTCCTTGTCATAGTCGTAATAATCATCACCTAAATCCGTCATTCTTACCAAACCTTCAGAAGCCGTTTCTGTTATTTCAACAAAAATCCCGAACTCGGTTACGCCGGTAATGATACCATCAAAAACACGATCTTTGTCCATCGTGCTCATGAATTCTACCTGCTTGTATTTTATTGAAGCACGTTCCGCATCAGAGGCAAGTCTCTCACGTTCAGACGAATGTTTGCAGGCTTCTTCATACGGATCGTCATTTACATTTTCGCCCCCGTTTAAGTAATGCTGTAATAGGCGATGCGCCATCACATCAGGATACCGGCGGATTGGTGAAGTAAAGTGTGTATATCTTTTGAATGCAAGCCCAAAGTGACCGAGATCTTCAACGCTATATCGCGCTTTCGCCATCGTTCTCACGGCCAAAGATTCGATTAGGTTTTGTTCCGGTTTTCCTGCCACGTCCTGCAACATACTGTTCATGGACTTCGCGATCATTTTCTCATCGTCCACTTCCAGTTCATGCCCAAGTTTGGCAACAAATGCAGCAAATGTTTTCAAACGATCTGCATCGGGTGCTTCGTGTATACGATAGATCATCGTATTTTTATCCGGCCCTTTGGAAAGAGAATAGACAAATTCAGCAACCCGTTTATTCGCCAGAAGCATAAACTCTTCAATCAGCTTATGCGAATCGTGACGTTCTTTTTGATAAACACCAAGCGGTTTCCCATTTTCATCCAGACGAAAACGTACTTCGGCAGTTTCGAAATTGATCGCGCCGTTTTTAAAACGTTCTTTCCGAAGAATTTTGGCGATACTGTTCAGCAACGTCAATTCATTTGGATAATCCCCTTCGTTGGTATCCAAAACCTGCTGCGCTTCTTCATAAGAATAGCGTCGTTCGGAATGGATAACTGTTCTTCCAAACCATTCTTTTAAAATTTTCCCTTTCGGATTTAATTCAAAAATAGCTGAAAATGCCAAACGGTCTTCATTTGGGCGAAGTGAACACAGATTATTCGACAACTTTTCAGGAAGCATCGGCACGGTACGATCTACCAGATATACCGAAGTAGCGCGACGGAATGCTTCTTTTTCCAGCTCCGTTCCCGGGCGCACATAATGCGATACATCAGCGATATGAACGCCAACTTCCACATTTCCCTCGTCCAGATAACGCACCGAAAGCGCATCATCAAAATCTTTTGCATCAACCGGATCAATCGTAAAAGTTAAAGTCGCGCGCATATCGCGGCGTTTTAAAATTTCCTCTTTTGAAATGGTATCCGGAATTTTCTGAGCCTCTTTTTCAACAGATTCCGGGAATTCATATGGCAGGCCAAATTCAGCCAGGATCGCGTGCATTTCTACATCGTTTTCTCCTGCCTGTCCTAAAACATGTACAACTTCACCTTCCGGCTGCCGGGTTCTTGTTGGCCAGGTAATCATTTTGATAATTACCTTATCGCCATTCGAAGCACCATGAAGCTGCTCCGGTTCCACGAAAATCGGGTCAAATAATTTTTTATGATCAGGCTGAACCACAGCATATTTCGGCCATACTTCAATAATCCCGACGATTTCTTTTTGTGATCTTTCAACGATTTCAACAACACGGCCTTCCACTCTGGTTTTTCCTGAATCTCCGCGGCTCGTTTGTTGTCTTCTTCCTGATTTGGAAAGGATCTGAACCTTCACGATATCACCATCCCAGGCGCCATTCAGCAATTCAGTTTCCACATATATATCATCCGGCCGACCTTCAATGATCACAAAAGCAAAACCTTTGTTTACGCGATCGACGCGGCCGATAAGGCCAGGATCGGCCTGTGGTTTGTTAGGAGCGGCTGTAAACGTCCCGTCCACATTAGAACGGATCTGGCCGGATTCCTGAAGTTCGTGTAAAATCTCGTTAAAAAGCGCACGGACCTTCCGGTCTTCGACGCCAAAATGCGCGTGTACATCAAAAGGACGAAAGGAATGTTCACTATTTAAATCGAAAAAAGCGGCAATATCTGCTTTCAAACTATCGATATAGGAAACAATGCCATGCGGTGCTTTGACTATTTTGTTTTCTTTAAATTCTTTATTTGGTTTTTTCTCTCTCATGAAGTTTATGAGTAATTGTTGTTTAAGGAAGGTGGAATAATCATCTTATTAAACATCGATTTATTCCACTCTTGTAATATTTTCAGTGCTTACCGGCTGAAAGGAATGCATCCTTAGATATAATTGTGCCAGCACAACCACGTCTTCTCTGCAATATCGGCAAATTTTTTCGAGATTGTTTTCCTCGTAATAAACGCGCGTGACCTGATCGCCGCTCATTTCATTTTTGCTGCCAGGAATATCAAAAACCGCAGCCAGCAAATCGAGTGAGGTGTAACTCTTATAATCACCGAATTTCCATAGTTCCATAGTATCCTGATGCAGAATTTCCCAGGGTTTTTTACCCGCAATCTGCAATGCTTTTGGAATTTCAATGCCAAGGATCAGCATACGTCGACAAAGAAACGGGAAGTCAAATTCTCTGCCGTTATGAGCGCAAAGAATCAGTTGCTCTGCCGGGTATTTCTCTATTAATGCTTTAAATTCAAGCAAAAGTTTAACCTCGTCGTCGCCGGAGAAGCTGCGGACTTTAAAGGCAATTTCATTATTTTCATCCCAATAAAAGGCACCGAAAGCGATGCATACGATCTTGCCGAATTCTGCATATATGGCACTCCGGTCATAAAAATATTCTTCATTGGACACGCTCTCATCACCTTTTCTCAACGTGGTCGCTTTCTTGTCCCAAAGCTTTTGCAGCCGCTCGGGAAGCTGGTCATACGAAGCATATCCTGCTACGGTTTCAATGTCGAGAAGAAGGAAATTTTTTGCCTTGCGGCGAAATTCATCTGTCATAGTGTGTTATTGATTATCCGCTAGTCGTGCAGGACGCCCTCCAGTCCCAGCGGCTCGATTTCAATGATATTGTCCTCCACGATACTGTCCGGCACGAATATAAACTTTTTATCATAAATCTGATTTCCAAGGAAATAGCTGATCCAGAACTCGTTATTCAGGTGAAAAACTTCCGGCATGATCGGTTCTACAACCACATGATCCTGCGCCTTGATTTCCGGAAAAAAGTGACGTAAGGTTGAAGTTTTTATCCCTGCATTTTCACCAGACTCAGTATTTCCATATCCTTTGGAAGTCACAAAAACGCCGGTGATCGGCTGATTATTTTTATTGAGCACAATGACATTCCACTCGGCCTCATTTAATTCGTTTATTTTACGAACAATAGCAACTTTCACACCTTCCACCGGATGAAATATAATATCCTTCTTCATTCTTTTTCTAAATGCTTAATTTTCTAAAATATCTGTTTTTGAATAATATGGATTTGTCCAGTTCATTTCAAAAAGACTACCTAAATGATTTTTCAGACGTGACGAAACTTCATCAAAGTCGACTTCGTGACCAAGTTCCTGAGAAATCGACGTAACGGCTTTGTCTTCGATCCCGCAAGGAACGATGTTTCCAAAGAAGGCCAGATCCGTGTTTACATTTAAGGCAAAACCGTGCATCGTAACCCAACGGCTCGCTTTTACACCCATTGCACAAATTTTTCTAGGATTTTTTTGTTCAACAAAATCCAGCCATACCCCTGTTAATCCGCTGATCCTTCCCGCATTGATATCATAATCGGCCAGGGTAAGAATGATCGCTTCTTCCAGCGTCCGCATATATTTATGAATATCTGTGAAAAAATTGTCAAGATCAAGAATCGGGTATCCAACCAGCTGACCCGGACCATGATAAGTAATGTCTCCGCCACGATTGATTTTGTAAAATTTCGCCTGTTTTTGGCTCAGATCTTCTTCATTCAATAACAAATGATCCAGTTTGCCACTTTTCCCCAAAGTATAAACATGCGGATGTTCACAGAAAATTACACGGTTTGGTGTAATTAATTGTTCGTCAGCGGGAAGTGAACGGTTTTGTGTTTTTATCGAAAGCGTTTCTGCAAAAAGTTTCTCCTGGTAATCCCAGGCCTCCTGATAATCGATCAGACCTAAATTCTGGAACTCTGCTTGTTTATTAATGAGGGTATTCATGTCTGAAGGAAATCAATTTGATCACGGAAAATATCAAATCAAATGGTTTGAAACAAATTACGCCTTTCCGGCTGTGGAAATCAATGTCTTATAATGCTTGTCTAATCGAAGATCGATTAAAACACATAATCGATTTGGAATTTCTTTTACTTACTATACAATAACACTATTTTGTACTAAAAATGTTCGAATGGCTATACACAACACTACCGGAAGCTGGGGTGAAACTCAGGCAACGACCTTTTTGGAAGGAAAAGGTTATGAAATTATTGAAAAAAATTACCGCCACAAACATGCGGAAATTGACCTGATCGTCAGGAAAAACAAAACGTTGATTTTTGTTGAAGTGAAAACCCGAAGCGGCACAGGTTTCGGTATGCCGGAAGAATTTGTCAATTATACCAAAGCAAAACTAATCATGAAAGCGGCAGAAAATTACATTTACACGAAAGACTGGCATTTTGATATCCGGTTTGATATTGTGTCCATTTTAATTCTTTCCAGTGGCGGGATCAATATCAAACATATTGAAGATGCATTTTCGTGAGTTAGTATGTTTTTGTTGTTTTGGAGCATTAGGATAGTCTGGATTCTATGTTAAAAATATGAAACCCAATTATTGTTAGGAGTTTATGGAATTTCCAGGAGACTCCTACGGAGTCGGGAATCCGCCAGGGTAAATGCCAGCTATAAACAGGATGCTCCTATGGAGCGAAATAATTCTGAATGCCTGATAATAGAATGTTTTGATTCCAAAATGCTTGTCATATTCCGGAAGTTTCCCAGCCACTTCGTGGCTTCCTGTTTATAGAAAACGCTGTTACCTACGACAAATCCGGGCTCCGTAGGAGCCTCCTGATGCTTGATCTAATTATTCTGTTAATGGTGAAAATCAAATATATTAGAGATCCATTTTTTGGGAAAATATGATTGAAATGTTTTCTCAAAAAGTAAGAAGTGGAGGAAAAATCTAAAAAAGGAAACCGTCGATATTTCCAGGCGACTCCTACGGAGTCAGGAAAGACAAATAAAGAGATTTGAGCTATAAACAGGATGCTCCCAACGGAGCCGAACAATTCCTATATCACAATTAAAAAGGAGAAACGTTTGATTAAAGAATGCTTGTTATATTCCAGAAATTTCCTAGCCACTTCGTGGCTTCCTGTTTATAGAATCCGATGCTACCTACGACAAATCCTGGCTCCGTAGGAGCCTCCTGATGCTTGATCTAATTATTCATTTAACTCATGAAAATCAAATATATTTAATATCAATTTTTGGGGAAATATGATTTAAATATTTTCTTAAAAATAAGAAGTGTACGAAAAATCTAAACCGCCAATATTTCCAGGAGACTCCGACGGAGTCGGGAATCCGCCAGGGTAAATGCCAGCTATAAACAGGATGCTCCTATGGAGCGAAATAATTCTGAATGCCTGATAATAGAATGTTTTGATTCTAAAATGCTTGTCATATTCCGGAAGTTTCCCAGCCACTTCGTGGCTTCCTGTTTATAGAAAACGCTTGTAACCATGACAAATTCGGGCTCCATAAGAGCCTCCTGATCTTGCTAAATATTTCAAAAAACATATGAATAAAATTCTCTTTTCAATATTCTTAATGCTGGCGGTGATAAATCTCCATGCGCAACCAACAATAAGACACGACCTCCAATTTGATTCCCTGGCAACCGTTTGGGATGAGGCAATTCCTTTGGGAAACGGAACCGTCGGGGCATTGATCTGGAAGAACGGCGACAAATTACGCTTTTCCCTCGACCGCGCCGATATATGGGATATGCGTCCTATGGCCGGATTGCACCGGAAAGAATTTAGCTATAAATGGGTACAGGAGCAGGTTGAAAAGAAAGATTACAAAGCCGTCCAGCAATATTTTGACGCACCTTACGACAAAGAACCGGCTCCATCAAAAATCCCGGCAGGTGCTTTGGAATTTGGTTTTACAGGAAAAAATAATGTAAAATCCGTTCATCTTTCTTTGGATAAAGCTTTATGTGAGATTCGATGGGAAGACGGAATGACGCTTAAAACCTTTGTTCACGCGACAGAGCCAGTATGTTGGTTTAAGTTTGAAAACGTAAAAACCGATATCATTCCGCAATTAATCGCACCAAAATATGATGGCAAATTATCTGGCGGCGAGGTGAATTCGTTGGTAGGAGATGATCTGGCCAGATTGGGTTATAAACAGGGGACGGTAAATCGACAAGGAAACAGCATTATTTACAAACAGGAGGGCTGGGGAGGATTTACTTATGAGATAACGGTTCAATGGAAAAAAACCGGAACAGGAACAATTGAAGGTGTATGGAGTATTTCTTCACAATACCCTGAGAAAAATCTCAATCCTGTCTCCTCTTCACTTGTCAAGACAACTATTTTGCATGGATTTGATAAAGACTTTGTTAGTCATTCGAATTGATGGAAAAAATTCTGGAACCAGTCGGCAATCCATGTCCCCGACCCTGTTATTGAAAAACAATGGTATCTTGAACAATATAAATTCGGTTCAGCTGCCCGTCGTGGTGCGCCTCCGATTTCTTTGCAGGCTGTCTGGACGGCAGATAACGGCAGAATCCCACCGTGGAAAGGCGATTTTCATCATGATCTGAATACACAGCTGAGTTATTGGCCAAGTTACAGCGGTAATCACCTTGAAGAAGGGTTAGGTTATTTTGACCATTTGGACGAAAATCTGGCTAATTACAAACGTTATACCAAAATGTATTTCGGCGTTGACGGGCTGGCCGTTCCCGGCGTAACCACGTTGGACGGAACGGAAATGGGCGGCTGGATTCAATATTCACTTTCGCCGACGGTTTCATCCTGGCTTGCACATCACTATTATCTGCAATGGCGGTATAGTATGGATACTGATTTTCTCAAAAACCGGGCTTATCCCTGGGTAAAGGAAGTTTGTACTTTTCTAGAAAAGATAACGGTCAAAGACGAAAATGGGCAGCGAAAACTTCCGATCAGTTCAAGTCCGGAAATTAAGGATAACAGTCTGGAAGCCTGGTTTCCACAAAATACAAATTATGATCTGGCACTGATGAAATTTGCTTTCAGTGCCGGTGCAGAACTTGCTTTGGAGCTGGGTTTGGTAGCGGAATCAGATCATTGGAAGGAGATTCTCTCTGAATTTGGTGACTATGCAGTTACTGAAAACAATGAATTAATGTTTGCACCAAATTTGCCTTACCAGGAATCTCATCGCCATTTTTCACATATGATGGCCATTCATCCTTTGGGTCTGATCAAATGGGAAGACGGCGAAAAGTCGCAGACCATTATCAAAAATACCATTGCGTTACTGGATAAAGTTGGTCCGGATTATTGGTGTGGATATTCCTATGCGTGGCTGGCCAATATGAAAGCGCGTGCCAAAGATGGTGAAGGTGCCGCCAAAGATCTGTCTATTTTTGCCAAAGCTTTTGTACTGCCAAACAGTTTTCATGTCAACGGCGACCAGACAAAATCCGGGTTGTCAAAATTCACTTACCGGCCTTTTACGTTGGAAGGAAATTTCGCTTTCGCGGCCGGTTTGCAGGAGATGCTGCTGCAAAGTTATGCCGGATTTATCGAGATCATGCCAGCAGTTCCGGAAACTTGGAGGGATATTGCTTTTGAAAAACTCCGGGCAGAAGGTGCGTTTTTGATTAGTGCCAAAAAGGAAAATGGCCAGGTCACGGAAGTTAAAATAGAAGCGGAAAAAGACGGGGTTGCTACTTTAAAATTGCCCTTTAAAAAATATCACACTTTGTCAGCCAGGCTAGTAACTATAAATGCTTCGGAAGATGGTTTTGTAGAATTGAAATGTAAAGCCGGTGGGAGCGTTATATTAAAAAGTAACTAATGAGCTGAAATTCCATATTTTATTTTGATAAACGCTGGATAGATGGATTTAATAACTTATTGAAATAAAATTTGACAGAATTTAAGGGTAGGGAAGTATTTTTATAGAAGCTGATTCTTTTAAATGATTAGTAAGTCAAGTTAAAATTCAGTTCCTGACAATGAAAAAGTGGCATTTTATTGGTTTGGGTGTGGCGGTGATTTTGTTATCATCTTTCTCATGGCTGGGATTTTTCGACCATCAGGTGGATTATAATGAGGAGGTTAAGCCAATATTGAACAAAAACTGCATGGGCTGCCATGGCGGTGTCAAGCAGGCTGGCGAGGTCAGTTTTCTGTTTGAACATGAAATGCTGGAACCCGGAAAATCTGGTAAAATTCCTGTGGTTCGTGGTGATGCCGATGCCAGTGAAATGATACGACGGATTTTGTCAAAAGATCCGGACGAGATGATGCCCAAAGGTGGCGCTCCTTTGAAAGAAGAGGATATTCAAATCTTGAAAAAATGGATTAACCAGGGTGCAAAATGGGAAACGCACTGGGCCTATAAAAGAATTGAAAAACCGGAAGTCCCTTCTAATAAAAATCTCTGGAATCTTTTTGGACTGATCAATACGGGAAATGCCAACTGGCCTAAAAACGAAATTGACGAATTTGTTCTTCAAAAATTAAAACAGGAAAAACTTTCACCTTCCCCCGAAGCAGATAAGGCGACCTTAATCCGTCGTGTAAGCCTGGATCTTACCGGCTTGCCTCCTACTGAAAAAGAAGTTGCTGATTTTGAAAAAGATAACTCGCCGGACGCTTTTGAAAAAGTGGTCGACGGGCTGTTAAAATCGCCTTCCTACGGTGAACGCTGGACTTCCATGTGGATGGATTTGGCGCGTTATGCCGATACCAAAGGTTACGAAAGTGACGGCGGCAGAAATATCTGGCGTTACCGGGATTATGTGGTGAAATCTTTCAATGCGGATAAACCATTCGATCAATTTACGATTGAGCAATTGGCCGGTGATCTGATGCCGGAAAAGAAAACGGGAATGCCGTCCGATGAAAATATGATCGCTACTGCTTTTCACCGGAATACAATGATCAACAATGAAGGTGGAACGGACGATGAAGAATTCCGCATAGCCGCTCAGATTGACCGGGTTAACACTACCTGGGAAGTTTGGCAGGGAACCACTTTCGCCTGTATTCAATGCCATAGTCATCCGTATGACCCGATTCCGCATGAGGATTATTACAAATACATGGCATTTTTCAACAATTCCCGCGACGAAGATGTGTGGGATGAATGGCCTAAACTTCGTTTTTATAAAGGCGATGATTCAGCAAGGGTTGAAAAAGTGAAATCCTGGATCACTAAACATGATCCAAAAGAGACACAAAAATTCACGCAGTTTATGCGTGTGATGGAGCCCAAAATTAATGCGCATAGTATCATCAAAGGAGACGAATCAACCGTTTTGCTGATTTCTTATTATGGTGTTAAGGATAAGGGAAATGCCAAAATTCCAAATGTTAACCTGACTGGTGCGGGAAATCTGGTGATGAATATTTCTACCAAAGCGGAAAATGCCGTTATGACTTTTCATCTGGATAAAATTGACGGACAAATTATTTCTACCGTAAATGTTCCGACCAAAGATACGGTTCTGGTCACGCCAATTCCAAAAATTTCAGGAAAACACGATATTTTTCTGACGCTGAAAAGTCCCAAAAATCCGACAGAATGGGTACGGATTACCTGGCTGGCTTTCCAGGAAGCCTTGCCCGGAGCTGGTGAACCGGAATATCCTGAAATTCTGAAAGATTACTCAACGATTCTAACCAAATCAACAGAAAGTATGCCCGTGGTTTGGGAAGGAACGGGAGATTTCGCCAGAAAAACCAATGTTTTTGTCAGAGGAAACTGGTCGGTGAAAGGAGCAGAAGTAAAACCGGATGTTCCTAAATTATTGGCACCCATGCCAAAGGATTATCCAAAAAACCGGCTTGGACTGGCAAGATGGATGGTCAGCCGTGATAATGCTCTTACATCAAGAGTTATTGTAAATCGCTTTTGGGAGCAGTTATTTGGTAGAGGCATTGTGGAAACTGTCGAAGATTTTGGCTCACAGGGAGCCGAACCTTCGCATCCGGAATTGCTGGATTGGTTGGCTGTAAACTTTATGGAGGAAAATCGTTGGAGCGTTAAAAAGCTTCTGAAAACGATGGTCATGTCTGCGACTTATCAGCAAAGTTCAAAATCGGATAAAGCCAGACAAGAGCAGGATCCTTATAACCGGTTTATTTCAAGAGGTCCGCGGGTACGATTGAGTGCTGAACAGGTTCGCGACCAGGCGATGGCTGCTTGTGGTCTGCTTTCCAAAAAAATGTATGGTCCAAGCGTAATGCCGCCGCAGCCGGAAGGCATCTGGTTATCTCCTTACAGCGGTGAAAGTTGGAAGGTTAGCGAAGGGGAAGATAAATACCGGAGAGCGGTTTACACGTATTGGAAACGTACGGCGCCCTATCCTTCCATGACAACTTTTGACGCGCCAAGCCGTGAATTTTGCCAGTCGCGGAGAATTTTGACAAATACGCCTTTGCAAGCCTTGGTTACTTTAAATGATCCTGTGTATCTGGAAGCGGCTGAAAAGCTTGCAACAACCATGCAAAAACGCGGAAAAACACCTGAACAGCAGCTTCGGGAAGGTTACAGACTTTTAACTTTCCAGCCGATTAACGATAAAAGTTTACAGGTTTTGGTGAAAATATATGGGGATGCCTTGAAATCTTACCGGGCCAAGCCATCTGACGTGGATAGTATTTTAGTTTACGGAAAAGAAAGAAAATCGCCTGAACTGGCCGCGCTGACAATTTCTGCCAATGTGATGCTAAACCTGGATAATGTGGTGACCAAGGAATAACCGGAGAAATTTTCTCTGATTCTAATACTGATTACAGCTATGGAAAAGTTATTAAAAGAATTACAACACGCTGATCTGCACAGCCAGACGCGCCGGCATTTTTTGCAGTCGGCCGGTTTTGGCCTGGGTGCTTTGGGATTAGGTTCGCTTTTAGTATCCTGTGGTAATTCTAATGCAGAAACAAGTGCGACAGCCGAAGCAATGGGAGCGAAGATTCCTCAATTTGCACCAAAGGCAAAACGGGTTATTTATATCCATATGGCAGGTGCGCCTTCGCAGCTTGAACTGTTTGATTATAAACCTGAACTGGAAAAATATCACGGGAAAGATTGTCCTGCTGAATTCCTGGAAGGAAAGAAATTTGCCTTTATCCAGGGTGTTCCAAAAATGTTGGGACCGCAGGGGAAATTCAATCAATATGGACAATCCGGAGCCTGGATGTCAGATTATATTCCTTATTTACAAACCGTTGCGGATGAAATTACATTCATCAAAGCCATGCATACGGATCAGTTTAATCACGCTCCTGCGCAGTTGTTATTGCATACCGGAAGCGCGCGGTTAGGTCGACCGAGTTTGGGTGCGTGGTCTGTGTATGGCTTAGGATCAGAGAATCAGAATTTGCCCGGATTTATTGTTTTGGCTTCCGGCGGCAGGCAACCGGATGCAGGAAAAAGTGTTTATGGCAGTGGATTTTTGCCATCAGTCTATCAGGGCGTGCAATGTCGAACGGGAGGAGATCCGGTTTTGTATGTGACCGACCCAAATGGTATGAACCGGAATATGCGGAAACAGACGATAGAAGCGATCAATGAAATTAATAAACAAACCTACGATGACGTAAAAGATCCGGAAATATTGACCCGGATCAGTCAGTATGAGATGGCGTTCCGGATGCAGATGTCTGTGCCCGAGGTGATGGACGTATCCAAAGAACCGCAGTTTATTCTGGATATGTATGGTGTAAAACCAGGCGAGGGAACGTTTGCAATGAATTGTCTTCTGGCAAGAAAACTGATTGAAAATGATGTGCGTTTTGTACAACTTTTTGACTGGGGCTGGGATGGCCACGGAACCACGGCAGGTGATAATATTGAAGGAGGTTTAAGAAATAAATGTAGGCTGTCAGACAAACCTGTTGCTGCTTTAATTCAGGATTTGAAAATGCGTGGTTTGCTCGATGAAACTTTAATTATCTGGGGAGCAGAATTTGGCAGGACACCGATGCAGGAAAACAGGAACGGTGTTGTAATGCCGTATATGGGCCGCGATCATCATTTGGAAGCTTTCACAATGTGGATGGCTGGCGGTGGTGTCAAAAAAGGCTATACCCATGGTGAAACGGATGAACTGGGATATTACGGCGTAAAAGACCGTGTTCATGTGCACGATTTACAAGCTACGATTCTGCATTTAATGGGCTTCGATCATGAAAAATTTACCTATCCGTTCCAGGGAAGAAATTTCAGATTAACCGATACCGAAGGAAAAGTGGTGAAAAATATTATTGCTTAACCGGATATAATCGATCAGTTGTCGTCTTAAGCCTGAAATCAAACTTTAATCCAATGCAAAATGATACCGTGCTTGCTTTCCGCATGCAATTAAATAAGGGAAACGAAGTTGAATACAAAAAAAGACATGATGAAATCTGGCCAGAGTTATCTGAACTCTTGAAAAATGCCGGCATTCAGGAATATTATATTTTTCTGGACGAGGTTACCCTGGCACTTTTTGCCTTTCAAAAGCTTTCGCCAGATGCAGATACTTCCGGATTATCTTCGTTGCCGATCATGAAAAAATGGTGGGACCATATGGCGGATCTGATGGAAGTTAATCCGGATAATTCTCCCAAAATTGTCGCTTGCCAGGAAGTTTTCCGGTTACAATAATTCAATGTTTTAATTTTTCTATGTCAACCCTCTTGCAAGCTTCAGACTGGACTTATTTTATCGGACGATTTCATCCGGTTCTGGTGCATTTGCCCATCGGATTTTTGCTGATCGCGGCACTTTTGGAAATTGGCAAACGAATCGGAAAGATCTCAGTCAGCGATTCATCTATCTCTTTTATACTGTTTTGGTCTGCTATTGGCGCGACAATGGCTTGTATTGCAGGCTATCTTTTATCGCTCGGCGGAGGGTATGATGAAGAATTATTGAGTGATCATCAATGGCAGGGAATCGGCGTTGCTGTTTTTGCCTGGATTGCGTGGTTATTAAAGTCAGGCAAGATTTTGATCGGTTCCGCTATTTATCTTCCCGCGTTAGGACTCTCTACGCTGCTAACATTTACCGCGGGACATGACGGCGGCTCGCTCACGCATGGAGACGGATATTTGACACAATATACACCTGAACCATTCCGGTCGCTGGCAGGAATTCCACCAAGAACTGAGGACAAAACAGAAATAAAACCTATTACTGATATCAATCAGGCAATTGTTTACAAAGATATTGTCCAGCCAATTTTAGAAATGCGCTGTGTGCAATGCCATAATGCGAATAAGCAAAAAGGTGGTTTACGGATGGATAATATGGTCATGTTGTTGAAAGGCGGTGAAGACGGGCCGGTATTTGTTTCTGGAAAAGCATTGGAAAGTGCCATGATCAAGCGCTGTCTGCTTCCTGAAAGTGATGATGACCATATGCCGCCAAAAGGAAAACCTCAGCTGTCAGAATCGCAAATTACGCTGCTCAGCTGGTGGATTGAACAAGGTGCTTCGGCAGATAAAAAAGTTTCTGATTTAAAAATTTCTGAACAGGTTAAGCCAGCTCTTACCTCATTAACTTCTGGTTCAGGAAGCGAAAATGCAAAAAGTGCAGACTCCCCGGTTTTAAGTTTACAGGTCCCAACACCTAATGAAAAAGCCTTGGAAGCTGTCAAAAAGGCTGGGCTACTGGTTATGCCGATTTCGCATGACAAGAATCTGTTGGAAGTGAGTGCTGTGAATGCCTCAGCTTTTGGGGATCAACAAATCAATTTATTTTCACCTTTATCGGAACAGATTATCTGGCTAAAACTGGGCGGTACCAAGGTGACTGATACATCCGTGAAAGAACTTGGCAAGTTAAAAAATCTAAATAAACTACATTTGGAATATACGGATGTTACCGATGCAGGTTTGACTTTGTTGAAAGATTTGCAATACCTGGAATACATTAATTTGGTCGGTACAAAAGTTACCGATGCTGGTTTAAGAACCCTCGCCTCTTCGAAAAGTCTGAAAAACATCTATATCTGGAAATCTGCGGTCACGGAAAATGGCGTTGCCGAAGTACAAAAATTACATCCGGATCTGCATATTATTAATGGATTTAATGAGGCCAAGGTTGCTGAGTTTCTAAAAGCAGGTGACACGTTGAAGCAAGCAGAAATATCGAAAACCAAATAAAATTGTCGCAGCCAGGTAGTTTCTAAAAGCACAGCGGCAGCGCTGCGAAATATTTGTAGATGTGATTTTTCCCAAAGTCAGGAAAAGGTGCAGCGCACTGAAATAAACATTATCCGCAATATATCAATGGATTACCATAATTTAATTTGTTTCCATATTCCATTACGAAATGAATCGTAGAAAATTTATGAGCACTGCAATAACCGGATTAGGCACCTTATCAGCCATAGAAACAATCGCGCAAGAACATGCTCCTTCGTTTGAAAAAGTGAATGCTGGTTCTATAAAAATCCTGGCTACAAACTGGGGTTATGAAGGAACCGTAGATGCCTTTTGCGCAGCTGCAAAAAAAGAAGGATATGATGGCGCAGAGTTTTGGTGGCCGCAGAATCAGAAGGATCGCGACGAGCTATTTGCAGCATTAAAAAAACACGATTTGCAAGTGGGATTTTTATGCGGTTCGGGATTAAAAGATTACGTAGCACATCTGGATTTTTTCAAAAAATCTATTGATGCTGCGACAACAAAATCAGAAATCAAACCACTTTATATCAATTGTCATAGCGGAAGAGACCATTTCAGTTATGATCAAAATAAAGCATTTATAGACCATACCAGCGAAGCTTCGGATAAAAGTGGCATTCCGATCTATCATGAAACGCATCGTGCAAGAATGCTATTTGCTGCACATATTGCAAAAAATTTTATCGAGAAAGATCCAAAATTGAAGTTAACGCTCGATATTTCGCACTGGTGTAATGTGGCGGAAACCTTATTGGAAGATCAGGAGGAAACGGTAAAACTGGCACTTTCACGGGCTGGCCATATCCATGCGCGTATCGGACACCCGGAAGGTCCGCAAGTAAATGATCCCCGCGCTCCGGAATGGGAATCTGCGCTGAAAGCACATTTGGCCTGGTGGGACGTTGTTGTGGAGAGGAAAATAAAAAGCGGAGAACAAATTACGTTTTTGACAGAATTTGGTCCTCCGCATTATATGCCAACCGTTCCTTTCACGAATCAGCCGTTAGCGAATCAATGGGAAATCAATGTTTTTATGATGCACCTGCTAAGAAAACGATATAGCAAATAGCTATAACTTTCTTTCCAAAAGCGTTAGAATGCTTTGCAAGCCTTGTGCATCTGTTTCGGAGAAATCATTCAACTGATCGCTGTCGACATCCAGAACCATGGCTACGGTCCCGTTTCTATGAAAAACAGGAAGAACGATCTCTGATTTCGAAGCAGAAGCACAGGCGATATGTCCGGGAAACTGATCTACATCCGGTACAATAATCGTTTTTTGCTGCGAGTAACATGCTCCGCAAACGCCTTTGTGGAAAGGTATACGTGTGCAGGCAATCGGTCCCTGGAATGGTCCCAGAACGAGTTGTCCCTCTTTTGCCACATAAAATCCAACCCAAAAAAATCCAAAAGCTTCTTTTAGTGCAGCAGCAATATTGGCAAGGTTTGCAGTCAGATCGCTTTCTGTTTCGATTAAACCATTGATCTGTGGTAACAAAGCGTCGTAAATTTCCTTACGATCCGTTCCAATGGGTATTATTAATTCTTCAGCCATTTCTTAGGTTGTACTATTTGATAAGTTGAACAGTAGTTTCTTTTAAAAAGTTGGACGAATAGGAAGTAATTTTCGTAAGCCAAACGCTAAAATTGTGTTATTTAGCACATTATTATCCCGTATCAATTGAACAAATGAATCACCGCCATATATTACTGATGGACGGCCCGGATCATAAAGGGCTCATTTATCAGGTAACACGTATACTTTTTGAGCATAATCAAAACATCATCCGAAATGATGAATATGTAAGTCCGTCAGCGTATTTTTTTATGCGGACGGAATTTGAAGGGGAAACGGATGCGACTGAATTATTGCAAATCCTACAAAAGAAACTGCCGGCTGGAATTAATCTGCGTTTAAATCCAAAAAAGAAAAAGGATATTGTTGTTCTGGTAACAAAGGAACACCATTGTCTGGGCGAATTATTGCTTCGATATGCCTTTGATGAGCTGGATGCCAATATTCTGGCTGTGTTCAGTAATTATAATACATTGCAGCCGCTGGTCAGCAAATTCGGGATACCTTTTCATTTCATCACACATGAAAACAAAACCCGTGAGGAACACGAAGAAGCGATTTTGAGAACACTGGATGTTTATCGTCCGGAATATCTTGTCTTGGCAAAGTATATGCGCATCATCACGCCTGAGTTTGTCAATCATTTTCCGGACAGAATCGTCAATATCCACCATTCCTTTTTACCGGCATTTATCGGTGCAAATCCCTATCGGCAAGCATACGAACGTGGTGTGAAAATCATTGGCGCAACGGCGCATTTTGTGAATAATGATCTGGATGAAGGTCCGATCATTGCTCAGGACGTGAAATCTGTTGACCACAGACAAACTGCAAGTGATATGTCAACGTTGGGAAGAGATACAGAAAAACGGGTATTAACGTCTGCTTTAAAGCTGGTTTTCAACGACCGCGTTTTCATTCATAACAACCGGACCATCATTTTATAAACAAGAAAAAAGCCCTTAGTCAGACTCACCGAGGGCTTTTTGTAATCTGATGGATGTTATTGATATGTAATGTTACAAAAAAGCATTGTAACATCAAATTCATATTCAGGTAATTATCCAAAATGATGTATGAAAAATATTAAGCGACGACAACCGTACGTGCCAAATCCACTAAATCTTTATCGTTAACTTCTTTCTTCAAATCGGCTACATCAAGGAATTTTTTGTAAAGATCATCCAGGATTGCTTTCTCAAAAGAGAAGCCTAAAAGCTCTAAACGGTGTTTTAAAGCGTGGCGGCCGCTGCGTGCTGTCAATACGATATCCGATTTATCAACACCCACATCCTGCGGGTTCATGATCTCGTAATTCAGCGTATTTTTTAAGTGGCCATCCTGATGAATACCTGACGAATGTGCGAAAGCATTACGTCCAACAATCGCTTTATTCGCCTGAACCGGCATGCGCATCATTTTTGATACCAACTGGCTGGTAGGGTAAATCAATTGCGAATTTACACCCGTTTCGTAACCTAGTTCTTTGTGAACATTTAAAGCCATTACTACTTCTTCCAAAGAAGTATTTCCGGCGCGCTCACCAATTCCATTCATGGTTACTTCCACCTGGCGCGCACCTTCACGGATACCAGCCAATGAGTTAGCAGTCGCTAAACCAAGATCATTATGGCAGTGAATAGAAATTGTTGCGTTATGAATTCCTTTTACGTTTTCGAAAATATATTTGATTTTGGCACCATATTCTTCCGGTAAGCAATATCCCGTTGTATCAGGAATATTTACCACCGTTGCACCCGCAGCGATCACAGCCTCAACCAATTGTGCCAGGAAAACAAGATCTGCCCTTCCTGCATCTTCGCAATAAAACTCTACGTCTTCTACTTTTCCTTTTGCATATTTAGTAGCAGCAATTGCTCTTTCAAGAATCTTCTCTCTTGTCGTATTGAATTTATGCTGAATATGAATATCTGATGAGCCGATTCCGGTATGGATGCGGCCTCTTTTTGCAAATTCAAGTGCATCTCCGGCAGCATCGATATCGCCGGTTACAGCGCGCGAAAGGGCACAAATAATTGGTTCGCGAACTGCTTTTGAAATTTCTACTACTGATCTGAAATCACCTGGACTTGAAATAGGAAATCCGGCTTCAATAACATCTACCCCCAGTTTTTCGAGTTGTGTAGCTACAATTATCTTTTCTTCTGTTGTCAATTGGCTTCCCGGTACTTGTTCGCCGTCGCGTAATGTTGTGTCGAAGATTTGAACTCGTTGACTCATTGTGGGTACTGTGATTAAAGATTGAATTACGAATTTACTAATTTTAGGACAATATAAAACCCTTTCCGTGTTAGAGAAAGGGTTTTTGATCTATTCAAGACAATGCCTTTCTCCTTGTTACGGGTTACTCTGAATGAGTAGAAAAATGCAATTGTCAATAAGTTTCATCTTTATTTTATTTGCGAAAATTCGCTGACTGCGATTTTCTTCTGCAAAGTACTAAGAAGATTTTGGTTGCACAAATCATTCTTAATGAAAATTCAAAAAAAGATGTATTTTATAATGAATCTTATTTTTTATATCAAATACGTTTCAAAATCTCTTCTCCAATCGCATCCGTTCCAAGAATAAATTCTGGTGCAGTGGTTGAATCAGCGATATCGCGTGTACGGAAACCAGCTTTCAAAACCTGGTCGATCGCCGAGATAATGGCGTCAGATTCAGCCTTCAAACCGAAAGAAATATCAAGCAGCAAAGCGGCAGAAAGTACCGAAGCCATTGGATTAGCAACACCCATACCAGTAATGTCATGTCCTGAACCGTGGATCGGCTCATAAACGCCTGTGCTGTCTCCTACCGAGGCAGAAGCCAACATGCCCATTGAACCAGCGATCTGACTTGCTTCATCTGTCAAAATATCACCGAATAAATTCGCTGTTACAACCACATCAAAACGGCGTGGATCTTTGATAAGCATCATCGCAGCCGAATCAACAAACTGATGTTCAACCGTAATGTCCGGATATTCAGGAGCAAGCGCCTGAACCACTTCACGCCAAAGTCTGCTTGTTTCCAAAACGTTTGCTTTGTCGACAGAACATAATTTTTTACCACGTGTACGGGCTGCTTCAAATGCTCTGCGCGCTATACGTTCTACTTCATAACGACTATATTCAGCGATGTCGTAAGCAGTATCTCCATCATTTTTGCGGCCTTTCTCTCCAAAATAAATATCACCAGTCAACTCACGGAAGAAAAGGATATCGGAACCTTTAAGGATTTCAGGTTTGATCGAAGAAGCACCCAATAGCTCATCGAAAAGTTTGATAGGGCGTAAATTGGCATATAAACCAAGTTCCTTACGCATTTTAAGCAAACCTTGCTCAGGGCGAACTTTTGCAGTTGGATCGTTATCATATTTCGGGTGACCAACGGCTCCGAATAAAATCGCATCAGAAGCACGCATTTTTTCTAAAGTTTCGTCCGGAAGTGGATTTCCTGTTGCTTCAATCGCAACGTGGCCCATTAATGCTTCGTCATAAGTAAATTCATGTCCGAATTTCTCAGCAATTTTAATCAAAACTTTTTTTCCAACTTCTGTAACTTCCTGCCCGATTCCGTCACCAGGTACTATTAAGATGTTCTTCTTCATTATTATGGTTAAAATTTATAATCCGCTGGCCGGCTAGTTGGCTTTACGGGTTATTATGGTTTTTGATTTAAATTTTATAGTATTCAGTATCAAGGTGATAGGCCGCCCCTACGGGGCTTAAAAGTTGTTGGGGGCGAATCACTTTTCTATAATAATATCATCCCTTCGGGATTAAAATCGCATATTGAAAATCCCGAAGGGATGACATTATTATAGAAATGGATAGATCGAACTAAGATTTTAACCCTGAAAGGGTGACATAACCTAATCTACTTTGATATTTTATATTTTTTGAAATTCCGAGTTAACCTCTTCCAACTTTGGGATCAAATTTAGCGCACTCGGCACACCCAGTAAATTCAACATTTTCTGTGTTGCCTGGATCGCAGAAACGGTCTGGTCAGAATCCAAACCTCTGGTTTTTACATCTTTACCGTTTATTTCCCAGGTGATAATTGTTTCGCAAAGCGCATCCGTTTTTCCTCCGGGCGGGATCCGTACGGTGTAATCCGTCAACATCGGCAATGAAATTCCTTTTTTCGCATAGATCTTTTTCAGCGCATTCATGAACGCATCATACTGACCGTCGCCCTGTGCATTTTCCTCAAAAATCTCATCACCAAAATTAATCTGCAAAGTTGCGGATGGTTTCAGATTTTTCGAATGTGTTAATACATAATTCAGAATGACAACCTTCTCTTCAATCGCGTTGCTATCAAGCACGTCAGAGATGATATACGGTAGATCTTCCGGCGTTACAACCTCTTTCCGGTCGCCCAGCTCGATGATCCGCTGAGTAACTTTTTTGATATCTGCATCCGATAATGTGATTCCGATATCTTTCAGGTTATTCTCAATATTCGCTTTTCCCGAAGTTTTACCCAATGCATAAGAACGCAATCTTCCAAAACGTTCCGGCATCAGATTACTGAAATAGAGATTATTTTTCTTATCTCCATCTGCATGAATACCAGCAGTTTGCGTAAAAACACTTTCGCCAACAATCGGCCGGTTAGAAGGAATTCTTATACCTGAAAATGTCTCAACAATCTTACTGATTTTATACAAGGACCGTTCAACAACCGAAGTCTCAACTTCCGGCATGAAATCATTTATAACGGCTATGGTACTCGCCAAAGAAGCATTTCCAGCTCTTTCGCCCATACCATTAACGGTTAAATGAAGTCCATGTGCACCTGCGCGAATTGCTTCCATTACGTTGGCAATGCTCAGATCATAATCGTTATGGGCATGAAATTCGAAATGATTGTCAGGATATCGATCGACGATTGATTTTACGAATTCATAAGATTCAGAAGGCGTAAGGATTCCCAGCGTGTCGGGCAGTAAAATCCGTTTTACAGGTTGTTTTGTCAAAAAGTCGAGCGCAGCAAAAACGTATTCACGGGAGGTACGCATACCATTACTCCAATCTTCAAGATAAACATTACAGCTTATGCCATTCGATTGTGCAAGTTCAATAACCTGTTCAATATCTTCAAAATGCTGCTGCGGAGTCTTTTTTAATTGAAAGGTGAGGTGATTTAAAGATCCTTTTGTTAGCAAATTCATCACTTTTGCACCCGAATTGAGCATCCAGTTAATGGACGCGTCACCATCAACAAAAGTCAAAACTTCGATTTTATCAATAAAACCGTTTTGATTTGCCCAGTTTGTAATTTTTTTAACCGCTTCAAATTCTCCTTCGGAAACACGTGCCGAAGCGATTTCTATGCGGTCAACTTTTACTTCTTGCAACAAGAGCTGAGCTATCGTCAGCTTTTCAGATGCGGAAAACGACACACCGGATGTTTGTTCTCCATCCCGGAGTGTCGTGTCCATTATTTCTATGTAGCGTTTATTCATGGGGCAGTCGGCTTTCGGCAGTCGGCAGTCGGCTATCAGCCAAAAACGCTGATTGCCGATTGCCGATAACTGATAGCTATTTAGTATAGTCGCTGTGCTTCAAATTCCGTGATATCGCTTTTCATCGCCTGCAAATAATCAATATCATCAAAACCATTGATCATATTGTGTTTTTTGTAGCCATTGATATCAAACTTTTCGTTTTCGCCCGATGCAACGATTGTGATCGTTTGTTCCGGAAGATTTACTTCAAGTTCTGCGTTTGGATCTGCTTCAATAGCCTGGAATATTTTGTCAAGGAATTCTTCACTTACCTGAACTGGTAAGATTCCGATATTCAGCGAGTTACCTTTGAAAATATCTGCAAAGAAACTTGATACTACACAACGGAAACCATAATCGTAAATTGCCCAGGCAGCATGTTCACGGCTGGATCCGCTTCCGAAGTTGCGTCCGCCTACAAGGATTTTACCGGAATAAATCGGGTTGTTTAATACGAAATCCTGTTTCGGAGTATCATCGCCATTGTAGCGCCAGTCTCTGAAAAGATTATCTCCAAAACCTTCACGTTTTGTAGCTTTGAGAAAACGCGCTGGTATGATCTGATCCGTATCAACGTTTTCAATCGGCAAAGGAACTGCCGTACTTTTTAATATGGTGAATTTATCGTAAGCCATTTTTATTTTTTTAGGTTACACAGAGGTTCACTGAGGTTGAAAGAGGGACACAGAAATTCTGTTTTTTATCAAACCCAAGCTCCCCGTGGCTCTCTTTTTAACTCCATGGTTCTCTGTGTCACGGTCAGTTTATGAATCTTTTTATACCGTTTTTTAATACTGAAACATTGAAATTGATTAACAGGCCTGCGTTCATTTCGGAAAATCTCATATATGTGAGAATTTGAGCTGTATGAACGTTATTAATAACTTCAACACTTTTCAATTCTACTACTACCTGATTTTCAACTATGAAATCCATTCGGTAACCATATTCAATTTGAATTTCTTTATATCGAACTGGTAGTGCCTTTTGTCTTTCAAAATACAAACCCGCATTGCTTAACTCGTAAGCCAGGCATTCTTCATAAGCAGATTCAAGTAACCCAGGACCTAGTTCCTTATGAATTTCAATACAACACCCAATAATCTCTCCGGTAATTTCATTAATTTCCATTATTCCTTGTGGTTATGATTCAACATCATATACCACAAACTGATATTCAGGTCACACAGGATAGACTAGTAATGTTTATTTTAACACAACCTCTGTGGTTCTCTTTGTTGACTCTGAGAACCTCTGTGTAACCTTCACCGGTTAAAGCAAGTCGCGCGGATCAGTAACAACTCCCGTTACCGCCGCTGCCGCTGCAACCAATGGACTAGCCAAAAGCGTACGTGCTCCCGGGCCCTGACGACCTTCGAAGTTGCGGTTTGAGGTACTTACTGCATACTTACCTGCTGGTATTTTATCATCATTCATCGCGAGACATGCTGAGCAGCCAGGCTGACGAAGTTCGAAACCTGCTTCGGTTAAGATGTCAAGAATTCCTTCTTCTTTGATTTGCGCTTCAACGATATGTGAACCGGGTACTACCCAGGCAGTTACGTTATCCGCTTTTTTACGTCCTTTTACGATCGATGCAAAAGCGCGGAAATCTTCGATACGGCCGTTTGTGCAGCTCCCGATAAATACATAGTCAATCTTTTTGCCCAACATCGATTCATTTTCATGGAAGCCCATGTAAATCAACGATTTGTCATATGTCGCTTTTCCGCCCTCTACTGATTCCGCCGTTGGGATATTCAATGAAATCCCCTGACCCATTCCCGGATTTGTTCCGTATGTGATCATTGGTTCGATATCTTCTGCGTTAAAAGTATATTCTTTGTCAAAAACAGCACCTTCATCTGTTTTCAAAGTTTTCCAGTAAGCCAACGCTTTGTCCCATTTCTCACCTTTTGGAGCTTGGTCGCGGCCTTCGATATAATCGAAAGTAGTCTGATCAGGAGAAATCATACCACCACGGGCACCCATTTCGATACTCATGTTACAAACCGTCATACGGCCTTCCATCGACATATTTTCAAAAACATCACCAGCATATTCGACGAAATAACCCGTAGCGCCTGCTGTTGTCAGTTTTGAAATAATGTATAGCGTAACGTCTTTTGGAGTAACCGCCTTACCTAATTTTCCATTTACGTTTACACGCATTTTTTTAGGTTTTGGCTGCATAATACACTGAGAAGAAAGTACCATTTCAACCTCAGAAGTACCAATTCCGAAAGCAATAGCACCAAATGCACCGTGTGTAGATGTATGTGAATCACCACAAACAATCGTCATTCCAGGAAGTGTAATTCCGTTTTCAGGACCGACTACGTGAACGATACCATTTTTTACATTACCAAGTCCCCAATGCGAAATACCGTATTTCGCAGAGTTTGACTCCAATGCATCCAGCTGTTTTGCAGAAAGTGGATCCTGTACAGGAAGGTGTTGGTTGATAGTAGGCGTGTTATGATCGGCCGTTGCGAAAGTACGGTTCGGATAAATAACACCAACATTTCTGCTTTCAAGTCCCAGGAATGCAACCGGACTGGTTACTTCATGGATAAAATGACGGTCGATAAAAAATACGTCCGGGCCATCTTCAATTTTACGAACAACGTGTGAATCCCACACTTTGTCAAAAAGGGTACTCGCTTGATTACTCATTCTCAATTTATGGTGAAATAGGTACCTAATATTTTTGTGACTGATTGACAGCTAAAAGACTGCTTAGACCGGAAGTCGACCGGTAAAATAATCAGGAAAACAAATTTCACCAGAATACTTCAAATAAGTATGACGGGAAACGTTCAAAAAATAGTGTTTTTGGTTTGAGGAGGTGGGTTGGGCGGAAATCTTTATCGTTTTCTGGGAATTTTTTAAAAATAGATTGGGTGAGTACTATTTATTGTCAAGTATGACAGTCAAGGTTTCTTGAAGTGGACGTAAATGGATTTCAACAATTCTCCATATAATTTCATAATCAATTCCCGCATAATCGTGAACTAAAATATGCCGGGATCTGATGATTCTCATCCATTCGATTTCAGGATAAAGTTCGCGGATAGCCTTAGGAACTCTATTTGCGGCTTCGCCTAATACTTGCAGATTTCTTATGACTGCGTCTCTCGTCTTACGATCTGCAATGAAATCATCAAAGTTAAAACCTTCTGTATATTTATAGATGTGAGTCACTGAATCAAGCATGTCTTCCAGTAATAATCTTGGAATGCGCTCAGACATAGATCAAATCTTTTTCTATGTGTGGAAACATTGACGGCTTTATTGCCTTCCTGCTTACCAAATCGACTTTTTGGTGTAATACATCTTCTAATTCCATAGCCAAATCGATAAACTCGAAACCTACCGGGCTTGAAAATTCCACCATAATATCGACATCACTTTTTTCCTTTGCCTCATTCCTCGCGTAGGATCCGAACAACGCCATTGACTTTAAAGGATATTTTTTAAAGAAATGGCTCTTGTTTTTTTGAAGTGTCTGAAGAATTGGCTGCGTTTCCATACTGTGTGTCTTTGAAAGTATAAACAAAGATAATAAATTGATAGAGAATATGATTACGCTGGAAACTACCCATGCTTCTTCGGCGTCACTCCAAACTTTTCCTTATACATTTTTATAAAATGCGACACACTTTCATACCCAATTTCCGTACTGATTTCCGTCACGTTTTTGGTATTATTCCTTAACAAAAAGTCAGCGTAATCCAATCGTTTATTTTTCAGCCAAAGCGCAGGTGAGGTTTTGAATTCTTCCTGAAAATCTCGTTTGAAAGCGGATAGACTTCTGCCGGATAATCTGGCGAGTTCGTTTAACGTAAGCGGTTTGAGGTAATAACTGTTCATTAAAAATGACAGATCCACTTTCTCTCCAATATACAAACTGTAAAGATTCGCTCTAAGTTGTTTCGATTTATCCAATTCCAGTAAATGAAGTAGTAATTCTTGGAATTTCAGCCGGAGAAAATGGTTTTTTAATTCTGTTCTTGATTTGAAATATGGAAAAACAGATTGAATAAATTTTTCAAAATTCTCATCTGATTTCAGCGGGAGAATAGGATTTTCGAGGGTATTTGTTGCTTCGTCAGGATTAAAAAGTTCGGGGTGAAGATTCACAAATTCCCTCAACAACTTTTCATCAAAAAAGAAAACCAGACTTTTGTACGATTCATTGATTGATTCAGACATCAGATAAAACCCACGCTGAATAAAAAGGATATCTCCTTTTTCAACATAAACTTCCTGCGTCGGGCTGCTGAATTTTTTTTCACCTTCCAGAACCACAATGACTGCATGTTCTTCAAAGAAAACCTCGTAACGGGATGGATATACTTCATTGCGATAAGCAACAAAAGTCATATCCTGAATCTTTAAGGATTCAAATTCCTGGGAGCTTATGTGGGAAGGGACGCGTAGCAATTTTTTTTAATTATTGTTCTCTTTCAATGATTAACTTTATCCAAAGTAAATTGAAAGGAACCTCTGTTAGAATGGCGTCCCAGAGAAGGGCATAATCAATTCCCCAATAATGGTGAATCATACGATCTCTCAATCCTGCAAATCCCCGCCAGTCAAATAGAGGGTACTTAATTCTGACATCATCCGGCACTCTTTTGGAAGCTTCGCCTATTATTTCAAAACTTCTTACAATTGCTTTTGTAAGTAAATCGTTATTTACAAACTCTTCGAAGTCAAGATCAGACGTATTTTTTTTAATAAAAATAAGCTCACCTTCTATATGCTGCAAAAATTCAATCAGTGAAGGTGACATATTCTATTTCTTCTTGAACGTTTCTTTTAACAAATGAGGCTAACGACTCCCAAGTCACAAGTTCAACTTTTCTATTTAGTAAAGTTTCCAGATAATCAGCGAGGTTCATGAAATTTCGGTAGGTTTTTTTGCCTTCCTTAAATTCAACAATAAGATCAACGTCACTTCCATCTTTTTGCTCTTCACGAACAAATGATCCAAATAGGCCGATCCTTTCAGCGCCTAGTTGCTGAATAGCAGGTTTGTGATTTTGAATCAATTTAAAAACCTCTTGTTTGTTCTGCACCATGCCTAATTGTAGATTATAAAATATAAATTTAATATTTTATAATTAAATACAGCTATTTAAACCATAAACTGAAACAAATCCGGCTGATCATTCAGATATTCATACACAACCCTATTCTCATTCATCCGCTCGATCAACGGCTCAAAATCTTCACGGTTTTTCAATTCAATACCTACTAATGCAGGACCTTGTTCGCGATTCGTTTTTTTTACGTATTCAAATCGTGCGATATCGTCATTTGGTCCAAGCACATTTAAAAACTCACGAAATGCGCCGGAACGTTGCGGGAAACGGATGATGAAATAATGTTTTAATCCTTCGTAAAGAAGCGAACGTTCCTTAATTTCTTCCGTGCGGGTAATGTCATTATTTCCGCCACTAATTAATGCGACGACATTTTTTCCTTTAATCTCATCTTTTACCATGTCGAGTGCAGCCACGGTTAATGCACCGGCTGGCTCGGCTACAATCGCCTCTTCGTTATATAATTGAAGAATAGTCGAGCAAACTTTTCCTTCCGGAACCAGTAAAACTTTATCCAGACTTTTGCTGCAAATGTCGAAAGTAATATCTCCGGCACGACGAACGGCCGCTCCGTCTACGAATTTGTCAATGTGATCCAAAGTTACCACATGGCCTTCTTCAATTGATTTTTGCATCGTTGGAGAACCAAGTGGCTCCACACCGATCAATTGTGTTTTTGGAGAAAGTTGTTTGAAAACCGTCGAAATGCCAGAAGCCAATCCCCCGCCGCCAATGGCCATTAACAGATAATCAATTCTGAAATTGGCATCTTTGAATATTTCCAAACCTACCGTTCCCTGTCCTTCAATAACCTGTAAATCATCAAAAGGATGAACAAAAGTGGCGTTATTTTCTTTTTGATATTCAACCGAAGCATGGTAAGCATCATCGTAAGTATCGCCTACCAAATGCACATCAACCCACTCTTTTCCAAACAAACGAACCTGTTTCACCTTCTGGGCCGGCGTAGTGGTTGGCATAAAAATGGCACCTTTCACTTCCATTTTTCGGCACGCATAAGCAACGCCCTGCGCATGATTTCCCGCACTCGCACAAACCACACCTCCCGCTAATGCCTCCGCACTCAGACTTGCCATTTTATTATAAGCGCCTCTGATTTTATAGGAACGAACTGTTTGAAGATCTTCTCTTTTTAGATAGATATTAGCTTCATACTGCTCCGATAAATGAGCGTTATAAAGTAATGGAGTGTGATTTATGATTCCACGAAGCCTTTCGGCAGCGAGGAAAATGTTGTCGAGTGTTGGGGATGTCTGAGATGAAGGATTCATTATTTCGGAGTGCAATGACTATTTATTGACCAAAAAACAATTCGAAAATGAGTTTTGGATCTTTATTATGGTGTTCGGCAATATCTTTAACGATACCGCGTAAAGTATTTATTTTTATGGGTTTGTGATCAGGAATGCTGATATGGTGCTGACCATTTAAAGTAGTGGTTGCTCTCATGTGACTACCTACCTGTCTGGTTTTTTCATATCCAAAATGTTTGCTTCAAAGTTTTAATAAATCTCTTCCTGAAATATCGGTTGGGATTTTCATCAGACGATTGCTAAAACTTCATCTTTTACAAAATGAAGATGAGCGATTTTAGGTTTGTCGGCAGGATCATCAAAATGACATTCAAGAACTTCCTGAATATTACTTTTCAGTTCTTCCATAGTTTCTGCCTCAGTAAAAATGGATACGCCTAATGCCCTGGCTGTATATCCGCCTTCTTCGGCTTCGTTTATTAGGAAAACGATCTCTTTCATGATTTCATCTTTGTTACTTACCAAATATACATTTTTTTGAATCAGACAGCAATTTGAGCTTTCGCATTAACAACAGGGCAAACCACAATCAACCACAAATCTAAATTGATAAAATGTGGAGGATAAACAAACAGATTTCAATGCTAAAAAAGTACCCCTGACTCTTAACGAAATCAGGGGTATATATTTTTCAAATTTCAAAAAAGAAATCCAATTCAAAATCAATGAATTATCCGCGCTCCGGACGAAGGCTACGTACCGTAGCACCTGCCTGCCAGATTTCTGATTCACGAAGTTCAGCTAGTTCTTCTTCCAATTTCACACGGTAGTCAGGTTGTGAGTTACGCGTGATAGAAATTGTAGCTTGCTCTCCCGATTTTACTGAGTTGTAAAGTTGTTCGAAAACAGGTTTTGTAGCGTCACGGAAAGGTTTCCACCAATCCAAAGCACCACGTTGTGCTGTTGTAGAGCAGTTTGCGTACATCCAGTCCATACCGTTTTCGGCAACAAGAGGCATCAATGATTGCGTCAATTCTTCAACTGTTTCATTGAAAGCTTCTGATGGCGTGTGTCCGTTTGAACGAAGAACTTCATACTGAGCAGCAAAAATTCCCTGGATAGCACCCATTAAAGTACCACGCTCGCCTGTAAGGTCAGACGTAACTTCACGGTAGAAATCAGTTTCGAACAAATATCCTGAACCAACACCGATACCCATTGCGATACATTTTTCACGTGCTTTACCAGTTGCATCCTGGAACACAGCGAAAGATGAGTTCAAACCTTTTCCTTCTACGAACAAACGACGAAGAGAAGTTCCTGATCCTTTTGGCGCTACAAGATATACATCTACGTCAGCAGGAGGAACGATTCCAGTCTGGTCTTTATAAGTTACACCGAAACCATGTGAGAAATACAATGATTTTCCGGCAGTCAAATTAGCCTTAACAGTTGGCCATAATTCGATTTGAGCGGCGTCAGAAAGCAAATAGCAAATTATAGTACCTTTTTGCAAAGCTTCTTCAAGTTCGAAAAGTGTTTCGCCAGGAACCCATCCGTCAGCAACCGCTTTATCCCATGATTTACCACCTTTACGTTGTCCAACGATTACGTTAAATCCGTTGTCACGCATGTTTAAGCTTTGACCAGGACCTTGAACACCGTATCCGATCACGGCAATGGTTTCAGTAGATAGTACTTCGCGGGCTTTTTCTAGTGGGAACTCTTCGCGGGTAACTACTTCTTCTTCGACCCCGCCGAAATTTAATTTTGCCATTGATTATTAATTGAATTATTGATTACTTAATTAAAGGACAATATTACTAAAAATGGATTTGATATTTCTTTGTTAACATTTGCCAGACAGGCAACTCCTACGGAGTTTTGTCAAGTCGGGAATTATTTGGTTCTATAAACAGGCAGCCCTTCCAGGGCTTTCTACTCAAAATTTGCTATTTAAATTGCTTAATCCAGTGCTTCGGAGAAGCATCCTGTTTATAGCAATCATGATTGTTATTCTAAAATGGCCTCTGTAATAGCCTCCTGATTTAGGATAAGACACAAACACAACTCCTACATATAATATTCCCATTCCGCTTCCGGCAGGTAATCCACCAGTGTCTGAGGAGATTTGCTTACTGCAACTCGTCCTGAGCGTACGAATTCAAGAATTTCGTGTGGTTTGATATAGTTGAAGAATTCGAAAATTTCTTCTTCCGTACCTGTTTTCTGAATGATCACATAAGTCAGGTGCCAATATACTACCCAGGCTTTATATACTTTGTTAATCGTTTCAATATCAAGAGGTTTTGCTCCGATTGGCGTTGAAATTTTAAACATCGCAATTTCATTGTAAGCAATATCATCGTTCAGATAACCAAAAACGGCAAGCACTTCGATGATCTTACGGATCTGGCGAACCAGTTTTTCAACAGCCTCACGCGATTCATGACGAATGACGATGGTGAAGCGGGATATACCCTTACGCTCCGTTTCCGAAACAGTCAGACTGTCGATGTTAATACGGCGACGGGTGAAAATGGTTGTGATCTTGTTTAATATCCCAATCGTATTTTCCGTAAATACGCAAATGGTGTAAGTTGTCATGATTCTTTAATGTCTAGTGAAAAAATGCAAGTGATTTCTGAAAATTCATTTACATTATTCCAGTCTGATATCCGCTACACAAGCTCCTGTTGGAACCATTGGGAATACGTTTTCTTCTTTTTCAACCAATACTTCCAATAAATATGGTTTGTCGGAAGCAAGCATTTTATCAAGCGAATCGTTAAGATCTTCTCTTGCGCCACATGTATGTCCGTCGATACCAAAACCTTTTGCGATCGTGATAAAGTCGGGGTTTTGAAGTTCCACAAATGAATAGCGTTTCTGGTGGAAAAGCTGTTGCCACTGGCGAACCATACCCAGGAAATTGTTATTTAATATGATGATTTTAACAGGCAAACCACTTTGCGCAATGGTTCCTAATTCCTGAATCGTCATCTGGAAACAGCCGTCACCGATAATCGCTACAACCTCACGATCAGGTGCTCCTACTTTCGCTCCGAAGGCTGCTGGAAGCGCATATCCCATCGTTCCCAAACCACCGGAAGTGATGAACGAATTTGGTTTTTTAAACTGATAATAACGCGCTGTCATCATTTGGTGCTGACCAACATCGGCTACCACAACTGCCTCTCCTTTTGTTTTATTGGAAAGGGTACGGATAACTTCCGCCATTTTTATTTTCTCCGTAGTCGGAGCAAGTTCCGGCTGCGTTATCTTTTCATCTTCAATCGAATCAAATTTCTTGAATTCCGCTCTCCATGCTTCGTGATTATTTTCTTTCACGAGTGGTAAAAGCATTTCCAAAGCACGTTTGGCGTCACCTACAACCGGCGCGTCTGCTTTTTTGATTTTATCGATCTCAGCAGGGTCAATTTCGATGTGGATAACCTTGGCTTGTTTTGCATAACGGCTCAAATCACCTGTCACGCGGTCATCAAAACGCATACCAATCGCGATAATTAAATCACATTGGTTGGTAAGAACATTGGTACCATAATTTCCATGCATCCCCAACCAGCCCACATAATTCGGGTGGTCGACAGAAACAGAGGAAAGTCCTAATAAGGTTGAAGCCGCAGGAACATCTGTTTTTTCAATAAATTGCAATAGTTCTTTTTCCGCATGCGCAATTTGTACGCCATGGCCGAAAAATAAAAACGGACGTTTAGATTCGTTAATAAGCTTTGCAGCCGCTTCCACCTGCTCTTCTTTTGGCGACAGGCGTGGACGATAGCTCAGCAGTTTTTCGCATTTTTTATAGTCAAATGGTTTTGACATCAATTTCAGCTGGGCATCTTTTGTGATATCAATCAGCACCGGACCAGGACGCCCGGATTTTGCTATATAAAATGCTTTTGCAATGATTTCAGGGATTTCATCCGGATTGGTGATCTGGTAATTCCATTTTGTAATTGGAATCGTAACACCCATAATATCAGTTTCCTGGAAAGCATCCGTTCCCAGCAAATGAGATCCAACCTGACCAACGATACATACCATTGGTGTTGAGTCGATTATTGCATCGGCAATTCCTGTAACCAGATTCGTAGCACCAGGACCTGATGTTGCCAAACATATTCCAACCTCACCAGTAATGCGGGCAAATCCCTCAGCAGCGTGTGCGGCACCTTGCTCATGACGTACGAGAATATGATCAATTTGTTCCTGATAGTCATAAATAGCATCGTAGACCGGCATGATCGCGCCGCCCGGATATCCAAAGATCGTTTTGACGCCTTCGATAATCAATGACTGGATCAGTGCGTGAGAACCGTTGATCAGTTCTGGTGCTGCTACCGAAACAGGCTGCTCAGCGATTCCGGTTGTTTGTGTTTGGTTTTCATTAAATTCCATGACCTCTACTTATTTAGTCGGATGAATTTTTTAATCTCAATTTTGAATAATCTCCGAAGCCTTCCTCGGCCATTTCAATTATCTCAGGCTCACCTTTTGCTTTCTTAAAAGACGCTATGTATTCAGCCTTTTTTAATTCTTCGAAATAATGGGTAAGAGCCGCAGCAATGACATCTTTTTTGCTCGTCTTCAACTTAGCCGCTACTAACTCTAATTCTTTGAGTAGCGTGTCAGGTAATTTGCTGGTGTATGTGACTTGCATAATTGTCAATACTTTTTGCACGAAATATTACGCTTCGTCAGTAACACATCCTTCACTGGCAGATTTCACCGTGCGGATATATCTTCCCAACATACCTTTTGTAAATTTCGGTGCTGGCTGTACCCATGCCGCTTTGCGTGCTGCCATTTCCTCATCAGAAATATGCACAATCAGTTGACGTGTGTTTGCATCAATTGTGATTCTGTCGCCATCTCTTACAAGTGCGATCGGGCCACCGTCAAATGCTTCCGGAGTGATATGCCCCACCACAAATCCGTGCGTTCCTCCTGAGAAACGACCATCTGTGATCAGTGCAATTTTATCACCCAGTCCGGCTCCCATAACCGCAGATGTTGGCTTCAACATTTCTGACATACCTGGTCCGCCTTTTGGTCCGGCATTACGGATAACCACCACGTGACCTTCTTTTATTTCTCCTTTGGAAAGCATGGTAATAATCTCCGTTTCATGCTCGCAGATTTTTGCTTCGCCATCAAATGTCAAACCTTCTTTACCAGTAATTTTTGCAACAGAACCCGTTGGAGCAAGGTTGCCGTATAAAATCTGGATATGTCCTGATGACTTAATGGGGTTTTCCAGCGGGAAAATAATTTTTTGTGTGTCAAAATTAAGATCCGGTGCTTCAGCCAAATCTTCAGCCAAAGTTTTTCCGGTTACTGTCAAACATTCACCGTGGATCAGTCCTTTTGAATACAAATATTTCATAACCGCAGGTACTCCGCCAATGGCAAGAATATCTTCCATGAAATATTTACCGCTTGGTTTAAGATCGGCGATAAACGGCACTTTGTTGGAAATTGCCTGAATATCATCCAATGTTAAAGGAAGATCTGCTGCACGAGCAATCGCAAGAAAGTGCAATGCTGCGTTTGTAGAACCACCCAATGCCATAACCACCGTCAAAGCGTTTTCAAGCGATTTTTTTGTAATAATGTCTTTCGGCGTAATGTTCAGTTCCAGCAAGTTTTTCATTGCCGCACCGATTTTTTTGCATTCTTCCTGTTTTCCTTCGTGTGTAGCCGGATAAGAACTGCTGAAAGGTAAACTTAATCCCATCGCTTCAATGGAAGCAGCCATAGTATTAGCAGTATACATACCACCGCAGGCACCCTGACCAGGAATTGAATTTTGAATGATTCCTTTATAATCTTCGTCAGAAATATTGTTGGCGAACTTTTTACCAAGTGCTTCAAAAGCAGAAACGATATCCAGTTTTTGTCCTTTATAATGACCTGAACGGATCGTTCCACCATATACCATAATCGCAGGACGGTCTAAACGCGCCATCGCCATAACAGCACCAGGCATATTTTTATCACAACCTACCACAGCGATCACACCATCATACCACTGCGCAGCAACAACCGTTTCAATAGAATCTGCAATGATATCACGACTTGGAAGTGAATAACGCATCCCGTCATTTCCGTTGGTCATACCATCAGAAACTCCAATGGTATTGAAGATCAAGCCGACCATGTTATTAGCCGTAATTCCTTGTTTTACATAAACAGAAAGACCGTTTAAGTGCATGTTACAAGGGTTTCCTTCATAACCTGTACTGGCAATACCAATCTGTGGTTTTGCCATGTCTTCTTCTTTTAATCCAATGCCATAAAGCATTGCCTGAGCTGCCGGATTAGTAACTTCCTGAGTTAAGGTTTTCGAAAATCTGTTTAGTTCTGTCGCCATGGTGAATTATTGTAAGATAAAAAACACCTCACTCAGCGGGTGAGTGAGGTGCGGATATATGCCGTTAACATCTCACTCACGTCAAAGACGTGACTACGATCAGTAGGAAGATGGAACGTACGATTAACATAAATCAATAAAAAAACGAAAATATTTGTTTTAGCGAAATTTCGCTAACTCTAACTTGGTGTTACAAATTAGGAGCCTATCTTTTTATTTTCCAAATTTTAGGCCAAATATTTGCGGATATACTTAGATAAATCCCATATTATTTATTTGGTAAAGGTTCGTTCACAGAAAATAATTAATTTTGGTTTTCAATCAATGCAACATTCCATGCTAACAACCGAATCATCATCTCTCTACAATAATCTCGATCAAATGAGTGTCAATGAAATTTTGAACTCAATAAACCGGGAAGATCAGACCGTGCCTAATGCCGTTCAAAAGGTAATTCCTCAAATTGAAGCGTTGATCGAAGAGATTGTTCCGCGTATGAAAAAAGGCGGGCGTTTATTTTATATCGGTGCCGGAACGAGCGGTCGCCTGGGGGTTGTAGATGCGTCGGAATGTCCGCCAACTTTCGGCGTGCCATTCGATTTGGTTGTAGGAATTATTGCCGGCGGGGATATCGCAATTAGAAAAGCAGTAGAAAATGCTGAGGATAACTGGACGCAGGCCTGGATTGATCTTGCTCCGTATAATTTAAATGAAAACGATACATTAATCGGGCTCGCCGCTTCCGGCCGTACGCCATACGTGATTGGTGGATTAAATGAAGCGAAAAAAGCTGGCTTGTTGACAGGTTGTGTAGTTTGCAACGGCGGTTCCCCTATCGCAGCCGCTTGTGAGTTCCCCGTTGAAGTGGTTGTTGGACCGGAATTCCTGACGGGAAGTACAAGAATGAAGTCGGGTACTGCGCAAAAACTGGTGCTGAATATGATCTCAACTGCTGTGATGATCCGTTTGGGAAAAGTAAAAGGAAATAAAATGGTGGATATGCAGATGACCAACGAAAAACTGGTAAATCGTGCGATCCATATGATTATAGATGAATTAGGTGTTTCACCGGATGAGGCGGAATCATTGCTGGATCAGTATGGCAGTGTTCGTGGCGCGATTGAGGCGGTGAGGAAGTAGTAGCTGCTAATCAAATTTTTCATATCATATGAATTGTTTGATTAGAGTATAATGCTGAGATATTTTGTGTAGAGTAAATTGTATATTAATCCCTTAATAAATTATCCGTTTGATGATTTATCAAGGGATTTCACTTTTACGACATACACTTATGCAGGAAATATTAAAATCCGAAATTATCAACACGGAGAAAAGCAGATATAATCTCGAACTGATAAAAGCCGCAAACGGGTTATTTTATGTCTCAATTGGTCAGAGCATATTTGTTCATCAATTGGATACAATAGAATCAAATATCAGGATAAGGCCGTCTGACTTGGATGAGATTATTCAAATCTTAGTAAGCTATCAATCAGAAATCCGGAAGAATCACCCTAGAAAGAGAGTATTTACAGATTTTAGAAAAAAGGAATTAATAAACAAATATCTAAACAAATGTCTGGAAATTGAGACTTTGGCCGTTCAGTTTGATTGTTCTGTAAATGAAATTAAACAAATATTTTTTGAAAATAATATCGCAGTTACTTCCAATTCCATAGCAAAGGACAAGCCTGTCAGGAGGAGATTTTGGAGAAGAAAAAGGTCAGAATAACCGGAAGTATACCGATAGTTCTGACCTTTTTCAAAATATTGTTAACAATTAAATATCCGAATACTCAGTCGGATACATGTAGAAACTTGTATTTTTTGATACGTTGTTCTGATATTCAGGATTAACTTTCAATTTGTTCCATTCAGCATCATCGCTAAAAGATTTCCAGTGTGCATCCCGGTCAGCTTTATTTTCAAAAGTCGTCATATACATCAAATTTGGCTGATGACTTCCGGCAATTACTTCTCCGTAAAAAACTGCATTAAAGCCTAATCTTACGAAAAGAGGAACTTCTCCACCTTGGGTAAACATTTTTACTTTGTTCTGATATCTTCTTTCAGTATGTCCTTCATAGCTGCGCATTTCATATACACGCTCACTTTTAGCACCTTTTAAATTTGGCTTTGCATGCGTTGGCATCGTTGTGAATGCCTGAAGGATTGTAGTTTCAAAACGAGTGTAAGGAGGCGTTTTGTAAGAAGCGTCAAGATAATCTTTTCCGGCTTCCAGGTATTTTGCATCTTTTTCCAGTGTTTTTGGAAGTGAAAGTAACTGATCCAGTGAATTTAACGGTGTCAAAACATAGATCAGTTTTCCGCTCATAGTATCCGATGGAACCGGTTTAAATACACCAACATCTTTAATTCCGGCACGATGCGCGGCTGGTACATAAGCCTCTTTCAGATAATTTTCAACCGCTGCTTCCTGCGTTTTGTCTTTCAGGTGATATATTTTTATTTCATAAAATTCTCTTTTTGGCGGAGCCGCCATTGCACTAACTGATAAAACAACAAGCATTAAAATGCTTAAAATAAAATTTCGTTTTTGTGGATTGTTCATAAAATTGTTGCTCTGTGATATTTAGGATTGGTATATATCAAAAAGAGGAGCAGTTTAGGATTTTACTGTAACGAAACGCCAGATTTAATACAATAAAATTTATGTTATTTTAGAATTTAGGACAGGAAAGCTGATGTTTACTGCTTCTTGATCTTTTCTTTTTAGGTGTAAGTGGTTCAAAAATATAGGATAATGAAATCTCATGAGCACCTCCGCTGCCAGCGCCCAGCGTTGATATTGTCAGATCATAACTATATCCAATCGAAAATTTGTCCTGACGAAAACCAGCCAGAAAAACCAGTGATTCATGATTATTTATCGTCGGCTCATATTTTTTGAAAGGAATTCCACGGTACCACATTCCTAATACCAAAGGCTCAATGGTTACATACATACCTACATCCAGCTGATCATATTTTCCTTGTTTCTTGTAAAGGATGGCTGGAGAGATAGTTTTTTCTTTATCAATCTCATCTCCCAAATACGTATAGCCGGCAAACGGTATTCTTAAACCAGCCTGTAAACTAGCTTTTACCGGAAGCCTTGCCTCGGTACCACTAAATGCCTGATTCGGCCGGTTAATGTGATGTGCCGATAAACCTGCCCAGTACCAGTCAGAATACACCATCATACCGGTTGAGAAGTCAGCATAACTAACATTGGGGCCTCCTTGTGCAAAAGGATCAGTTGATGGCGTGCCGGTCAGTCCGCCGTTGTTATACTGATCACCAAAAGTTAATCCATAATAATCAAGAGAACGGGAAGAAAAACCGCCCTGAATACCAAGCCTTAATGAGGTTACTTCATTCAATGCAATCTGGTATGCATATTGTAAAGCGACATCCGTTGCTTTTAGATTTCCCAAACCCTGGCTATCCGTTGTGACCTGAATACCAATCCCACTGTTATAGTTTGGAAGAAAAACATCCGCACCAAAAGATGCCGTTACAAAATTGGCAGAAAGAGCCGGCCATTGATTCCGGTAATTGGCTGTAAGTCTCGGAGCTAATGCCCCACCTGCCAAAGCGGGATTGAGGTATAAGGGGTTAGCATAAAATTGGGAAAATTGCGGGTCCTGGCTCCAACCTTCGAGGCTGAGCAGTGTCATAAAAATAAGAGAGAGTAAACGCTTTATCATACAATAATAGACTTTGTCCGCTATTTACGGCGAATTGTGTATAGTGACATAAAAAATTACAGGTTTTAATTCACAAATTGTCGCCACATTGCGTAATTATATTCAAATTAGCATGGTTTTTAAGACATTACCACACAAAATTTTAACATATTATTTTCGTTAGAATGATCAGGTAACAAGAATATTAAAGTGGCTCGGTAGGGATGATTGATTTAGTAACGAAACATGAGGCAATTTTATAATACACATCGGAAAATATTTTATTCATTTTTCTTTTTGTTCTTTCTGGTAACGGGATTTGCAAAAGGTCAAACTTTCACGGTCACAGAAAAGTGCGTGCCAAGTCCGGCGTGCGCGGAGGATGGAACTGTGTTTAATGAAGACAACAATAGCAAGGCTACGGCCTGGGCCTGGGATTTTGGAGACGGAGGAACGGATATTGTACGAAATCCTTTGCATGCTTACAAAACTGCCGGGACTTTTAATGTCACATTGACCAGAACTTTTGCTGATGGTTCGAAGACAACGGAAACGCAGGCAATTACTATTGGAGAAGTTCCACCTGCATTTCAGAAATGGAAAGCAGATACTACCATCTGTCCCGGACAAAGTATTGATTTGAATCCTTATCCTACCAATGCACCCGCAGGCGCAAAATATATCTGGTATCCAAAAGGTGATACAACACAGATTTTAAAAGTCGACAGCTCCGGATGTTATTCCGTTCAGGTTATTATGCCAAATGGTTGTAAACTCCAGGATAAGGTTAATGTGAAGATTTGTATGGAACCTACCAATTCGGAAGGTGCCAAATGGTATTTTGGAGCGAATGCGGGGCTTGATTTTAATAATTCTCCGCCATCACCTTTAACGGATGGTCAGGTAAATACGGCAGAAGGGGTTTCTTCCATAGCAAATTCAAAAGGTGAATTGCTGTTTTATTCTGATGGTATCACCATCTATAATAAGGACCATAAGAAGATGGATTGCTTTGCGATCGCCAACTGCGCGCCGCTTTTAGGTAGTCATACATCCACAGAATCGGTTTTAATTGTTCCGCAGCCCACCTGCCGCGGTTGTGAATATTTGTATAATGTTTTTACAACAACAGATATTCAGGGTACGAAATATCTTACAGTAAGTGTGGTAGATATGCGCCGGAATAATGGTAAAGGTGCCATTATAGAACAAAATACAACCTTACAGCAGCCAACAACGGAAAGAATTGCAGCGGTTGAAAATAAAAGAGATACCACCTATTGGGTTGTTTCACATGATTACGGAACCAATAAATTCAGAATTTTTCACGCTACAACCGGTGGTCTTACAGAGACCAGTTCTCCTGAATTGGGTATGGCGCACGATTCCTTGAATAAAGGAGAAGGATATATGAAATTCTCTTCACCGGACAGTACCAGCGGTGACCGGCGATTGGCAATTGTCATACCAGGACCGCCTACCAATTATGTTGAATTGTTCAAATTCAATGATTCAACAGGTGTTCTTACCTATGACAAAAAAATAAATCTCGGGCCTGCCCCGCCTATTGCGTATGGGATAGAATTTTCTTCCAGTGGTGAAAAAATGTACGTCACCTTTCAGGGAGACGGGAAAACCAAATCATATTTAAAACAATACGATCTTACATTTAGCGACAGTACGCTGGTAGAATCCGCGCTGGTTATCGACAGTTCTGCCACGCAGAAGTACGGGGCTTTACAAATGGCTTCTGATGGGAAGATATACATGGCTGTTGACGGAAGTGATTATCTGGGTGTGATTGGAAAACCGGAAAGAAATTCTGTTAGTACGATTGAATATAAATTAGAAGGTGCAAATCTTGGTGGCAAAAAAAGTGGATTAGGTTTGCCTAATATGGTTCAGGATTTCTCTCAGGAATCATCCGGGCCAGGCTTTACTGCTGATGGTTTTTGTACCAATGAACCGACAACCTTTGAAGCCGGACCGATTTGCGATCCCAAAGAAGATACGTATAGCTGGAACTTCGGTGATGGAAGTGCTCCTACTGCTCCATCAAAACAACAACAAAAGGCAACCCATACTTACACGCAGCCTGGTAGTTATCTCGTAACGCTCTCGCAGACAAATGAGTGTACGACAATGGTAACAAAAGATACCGTTGTTATTTATGAAACACCACCTGCTATGAATCTTCGTGCGAACATCGATACTTGCGGACAATATATTCAGCTGGACATGGGTATCACAGCGCAAATTTATGAATGGTATAACAGAGGCAGAATTGTTGGCCGTTCCAGGACTTTGAAAGTTACTGCCACTGGTCGCTACATTGCCGTTGCCTATAATGGTCCGCAAAGAGATTGTTTCACGGCTGATACTACCGAAGTCACCTTACGAAAGCCGCCGGCATTTGATCTGGGGGCAGATACAACCATGTGCCGCGACAGTTCTATTTTAATTACGGCTCCGGGACTTACGTGGAGAGAGTTTTTATGGAATACCGGTGAAAAAACAAGGAGTATAACCGTTCGTCAGCCGGGTACTTACTTTGTTCAGGTTAAAAACGGGAACGACTGTTATAATGCGGATACAATTCAGGTTGGAGAACTTCCATCACCTTTCCTGGGACTTGCGCCTGAATACTATATCTGTATACCTGATGGCGGATCGACCGTGCTGGATGCCAAAGGTGTCGGGGTTATCCATTACGAATGGCCGGCTACCGGTGATACTACACAAACAATAACGGTAAATCAAAAAGGCGTTTACACCGTTTTGGGGACAAATAAGGAAGGTTGTATTGCACAGAAGTCGACAACCGTTTTAGATCAATGTGAACCCCGGTTCTTTATTCCTGATGCTTTCACACCAGATGGAAATGGTAAAAATGAAACACTGGAAGTTTTTGGAGCATATTACACCAATTATTCCATCCGGATTTACAACCGTTGGGGTGAGGTGATATATGCAACCAATTCGATTGAAAGCCGTTGGGATGGGACTTATAAGGGCATGAAAGTGCAGCCGGGCGTATATCCATATATTGTTTCTTACGAAGCCCAATATTTCCCTGAAAGAAATCCTGTTGTGTTGCGTGGCTCTGTCATGGTGATTCGTTAACTGTTCGGTTTTGCCAATAAAAACGGTTATTTTTGATCAGGTAACATGTGTGCGTTTTTTGTTGAAGCGCTATAAATATTGTCGAAAAGCTTATGCGCCAGGATTATCTGTCCGGAGATAAAGAAAATCTTTCTAATACTGAAAAAGATGTAGAGCGGGCATTACGCCCGCTTTCGTTTGATGATTTTACAGGACAGGAAAAAATTCTTGAAAATTTAAAAATATATGTTTTGGCAGCCCGGCAGCGGGGTGACGCCATGGATCACGTACTATTGCATGGCCCTCCCGGTCTTGGAAAAACGACGTTATCGCATATCATCGCCAATGAGCTGGCTGCGGGAATTAAAATCACCTCAGGCCCTGTCCTTGACAAACCCAGTGATCTGGCTGGTTTGCTGACCAACTTACAGGAACATGATGTACTTTTTATTGACGAGATCCATCGTCTGAATCCGATTGTCGAAGAATATCTGTATTCTGCCATGGAGGATTATAAAATCGATATCATGCTGGATAGCGGTCCGAATGCCCGTAGTATCCAGATCGGTCTGAATCCTTTTACACTGATTGGTGCAACCACACGCGCCGGAATGCTGACGTCGCCTTTAAGGGCACGTTTTGGTATCAATGCGCGACTGGAATATTATGACGCCCAATTGTTGAAATCAATCTTAAAAAGATCAGCCGAAATTCTTGGAACGCCACTAGAAGATGATGCCGCTTATGAAATTGCCCGCCGTAGCCGTGGAACCCCGCGTATAGCCAATAATCTATTACGCAGAACGCGTGATTTTGCGCAGGTGAAAGGTAATGGCAGAATTACGGTAGCCATCGCCGAAATGGCTTTGTTGGCACTCAATGTAGACCAGAACGGTCTGGATGAAATGGATAACCGGATTTTGAGTACCATCATTGAGAAATTCAAAGGCGGCCCGGTTGGACTTTCCACTATTGCTACGGCTTGTGGAGAGGAAGCGGAAACCATTGAAGAGGTTTATGAACCATTTTTGATTCAGGAAGGCTATATGAAACGAACTTCCAGAGGCCGTGAAGTAACCGAAAAAGCATACCGTCATTTGGGAATACTGCCAAGGCATCGCTCAGGGGAGTTATTTTAAAAATCCTATCGCTAGAAAAGCTGATTTTAAGATATTTACGCTTATGTTAAGATAGTGTCAACAAGACAATAATTGATCCAATGGCATTGTATATTCTTCGATAATTGCGTACTTTTGCGTGAAATTTTGTGTCACTGCTGGTATGATAGAAAGTATTGTTGCTGTAAAGTTGGTTGTGAGAGTGCCTTGTGCAATTATTGAACATGATGGAAAAGTCTTGGCAGGACAGCGTAGTGCGGCACTTTCGTTTCCGCTGCAATGGGAGTTTCCCGGGGGAAAGCAGGAGGAAAACGAAAATGATGAGGAAACCCTTTTTCGCGAAATCCGTGAAGAACTGGATGTGGATATTGAAATAATTCAAAAATTGCCGGTGACGATAAAAGATCAGGGTTGGAGAGAAATCATTCTGGTGCCTTTTGTTTGTAAACTGCGCACTTTTGAAATGACCTTATCGGAGCATGAGCAAATCATGTGGCTTGATCCACAAGATTTGCTGTCATTAAACTGGACGTCCGGGGATCTGGACATTATTAAAAGTTACTACACCTACCTATCGGGTAAATGACATTCTTTTTCCTTTAACCGATTCATCAAAAACACCATTTTCGTAGGCCAGATGGCCGGACACAAAAGTATGTGTTATGACAGACTGGAAATCTGTCCCTTCAAAAGGTGACCATCCGCATTTTGAATAAATATTGGAAGGTTCAACCAAAGTGATTCCATCAAGATCAACAAGAACCAGATCTGCCCAGTATCCCTCACGAATATAACCTCTGTCTTTAATCTGGAAGCAATCTGCCACGGCATGACTCATTTTTTCAGCTACTCTTTCCAAAGGTATCTTTCCTTGTTTACTGAATTCCAACATCACATTTAGTGTATGCTGAATCAAAGGTAACCCGGAAGGTGCCTGCCAGTAAGGTAATGCCTTTTCTTCGATAGTATGCGGCGCATGATCTGTTGCAATTACATCAATGCGATTATCTAAAACCGCTTGTAAAATCGCTTCTTTGTGATGTGGTGCTTTGATAGCCGGGTTGCATTTGATCTTGTTTCCAAGCGTCCGGTAATCTTCTGCATCAAACCATAAATGATGCACACAAGCCTCGGAAGTGACAAGTTTTGGAGATCCGTCTGCCAGCAGTATCTTACCATTTTTACGCTCTCCAACTTCAAAAAGTGACACTTCATCCCCAGTCGAGATATGAAGAATGTGTAATCTGGTTTTATGTTTATGTGCCAGGCCACTTGCGAAAGTGGAGGAAATCAGACAAGCCTCTTCATTTCTGACCAAAGCGTGAATATCGTAAGGAACGTTATCACCATATTTTTCTTTAAAAAACTCCATCCGCTGGCGAACTGTTGCTTCATCCTCGCAATGTGTCGCAATTAACATTGGTGCGTTAGCAAACAGCTTTTCGAGAACTTCCGGCGAATCTACAAGCATATTTCCGGTAGAAGAACCCATAAATATCTTGATTCCGCAAACCTGCGTAGGATCTGTACGCATTACCTCGTCGTAGTTGGTATTAGAACCACCCATAAAAAACGAATAGTTCGCCAAAGAGCTTTTTTCGGCAATATCATATTTATCCTGCAAAAGTTGCTGGGTGAGCGCATTGGGAACCGTATTTGGCATCTCCATAAATGACGTTACACCGCCCGCAACTCCGGCCCGTGCTTCAGAATGAATATCAGCCTTGTAAGTCAACCCCGGCTCGCGGAAATGAACCTGATCATCAATTACACCGGGTAGCAAATAAGTGCCCTTAGCGTCAATAAAACGATCAGCAGGAAGATTTTGCAGGTCTTTTCCAATGCGTTGGATGTGACCATCAGCGATATATACGTCAGATTCGTGTATCGTATTTTCATTGACAATTCGGGCATTCAGGATAAGGGTATTCATTGCTTATGAGGAAAATGCTAATTATAAAAAGTCAAAAAACAACCAGGATGTCGATGTTGTAAAGTTAACAAGGTCTGTTCTGACCAGCTAATTTATTCAATCATTCTCTCATTCAAAATTATTCTGTTATTCTCTCATTCAATCATTCAAAATTGTCATGGCTTCTCTCTGGTTTGATTTCGTTGATCTGATTTTTCCAAGATGTTGCGAGGCTTGTGACAAAGGTTTGATCGGTAATGAGGAAACTATCTGTACATCATGCAGAATCGGACTTCCAAGGATTGAGCAGGATAGTGTATTTAGTGCGTCTGTCAAACAAAAATTTGTTGATGTGCATGAAGTGGCCGGGACAAATTCATTTTTATTATTTACCAAAAAAGGTAAAGTACAAAAACTTTTACACGCGCTGAAATATCGCGGTAAATCTGAAATTGGTGTTTTACTCGGTTTTATGTTCGGGCAGGAAATGTTATCAAATGGAAATTTGCCTGAGGCTGATCTGATTGTTACAGTTCCTTTGCACAAAAAGAAATTGAAGATCCGCGGTTATAACCAGAGTGATAAACTGGCCGAAGGATTTTCAAATGCAACAAATATTCCCTGGTCAGGAAAGGTATTGGAAAGGACAAAATTCACAGAAACACAAACGGGAAAGACCCGTAACGAACGCTGGGAAAATGTTAAAGGAGTATTTCAGGTCAATGGAAATATGGAAGGACTTACCGTTATTATCATCGACGATATCTTAACAACCGGCGCAACTTTGGAAGCCTGTATGGAAGTTTTGAAGAATGCAGGATGTATACAATTTCACATTTTGACGATTGCTTCAACTCAGCATTAAAAGAAAACAAGCACAAAAAAAATCAGGATCAGGTTTTTAAAGCCTGATCCTGATTTTAACTATATTATTTTCTCTAAAAGAATCTTATTTATGACTACCAGTTGCGATCATTGCACAACGGAAACCAACTGATGCAGTTGCAGAATCCTGATCCATGTAACGACGTGTTCCCGGAGATAACCAGTAAGCTACATCAGACCATGAACCACCTTTGTAAACACGAAGGTTATCGTTGATAAGAGAGTTGCTGTTTTTGTTATCGTAGTTTTTCGCATCATCCTGGTATCCATCGCGACGGAATGCGTTTAAGTCATTTACATCATTGTTGGAAAGCGGACGATAAACATCATAAACCCATTCGCTAACGTTTCCAGCCATATCATAAAGACCGTTATCATTAGCAGGATATGAACGAATTTCCTGCGTGATAATCGCGCCATCATTTGATTTACCAGCGATACCTGCATAATCCCCAGGTCCGCGTTTGAAGTTGGCAAGCATTGTTCCTTGTTTACGGCCACGAGGCTGACGCATCGTTGAACCATCCCAAGGATAAATACGCTGGTTTGATTGGTTTTCGTCAGCATACTGTGTACCGATCATCGCGATCGCAGCATACTCAAATTCTGCTTCTGTTGGCAGACGGTAAGGAGGCATTACGTAACCACTTTCAATTCTAAGTTGTGTTGGTTCCGCTGATGCAACCGCTTCTGCTTCCGCAGCGTTGGCAGCTTTTTTCTTCTTGCCGATAGCAAATCCTTTTTTCTTCTGTCCGGCTTTGTTACCAATTGCCGTATTGCTCTTACTTACAGCGGCAGTTCTCCATGCGCAATAGTCGTTAGCCTGAACCCATGATACACCTACAACAGGGTATAAACGGAAACCAGGGTGACGAAGATACATAGTCACGTATGAATCGTTGAATGACAATTCATTATACCAAACAGCTGTGTCAGGTAAGGCTTTGCTGTAAAATTCTTCGGATGAATCCTTTTGAACAGCATTTAAGTATTCAAGATAGTGAACGTTGGCAACTTCCGTCTGGTCCATATAGAACGACTGGATACTTACCGTACGTTTCGGATTATCGCGTCTGTTCATGACATCTTCTTCCAAAGATCCCATCGTGAAACGGCCTCCTTCAATATAAACCAAGTCAGGACCAGCAGGTAATGCTTTGTATTGTTTCACCTGATAGCCATCCTTGCCGTTATACGCCAGGCCTGTTTTTGAACTTTCTTTTCCAGGCTTTAAGCTCGTTGGCCTTTTTTTCTTACTACACGAAGTAGCCGCTAATAACACAATCAGTATCAACGCGATCGACCGGATACCCATCTTATGCATGCAAATCATTGCTTTAAAGTGACTTAGAGTGTTTGGTATTTAATAGTATGCGAAACTGCAAATGTATGAAATCAATCGAACTTATTTGCTATAAATCCATTATTGACACATTTCAACTAAAATCTTGTGCGCCTGATCAATACTTTGCACATTTTCATAGATCAGCATCAGTTTCCCTTTCTGGTCTTTCAATGAGCCTTGTTTTGGATGCATTTTGATATAATCGATAATTTTCCCAAATCTTGGAGACTGAAAAAACTCGTCGTTCTGCGATGTAACGAAGTATCCTTTCAATGTATTGCTTTTCAAAGTTAATTTTTCGAAATACAAACCTTCTGCTTCCCAACGCAAACGAACCGTTTTGAGTAAATTCTCGACTTCCTTTGGCAACGGCCCGAACCTGTCTGCTACTTCTTTTTCAAAACCAATCAGTTCCACATTCGTTTTCATATCATCAAGACGGGTATATAACGAAAGTCTTTCTGAAATATTCTTGACGTAATTTTCTGGAATTAACGTTGCAAAATCGGTTTCAATCTGACAATCCGGCAATAATTTTGACGGCAATCCCAAAGCTGAGGAGAAAAGATCTTTGAACTCATTATTTTTCAATTCAGCAACTGCTTCATCCAGCATTTTATGATACAATTCATAACCCAGATCGTTCACAAAACCGCTTTGTTCAGCACCTAATAAATTTCCGGCCCCACGAATATCAAGATCGCGCATTGCGACTTTAAACCCGTCCCCCAGTTCAGAAAATTCTTCCAAAGTTTGCAAACGTTTTCTGGAATCACTGGCTAAGGTAGACGCGTTTGGCGTTAAAAGGTAACAAAAAGCTTTTCTGTTGGAACGCCCTACCCGGCCACGCATCTGGTGCAGATCTGAAAGTCCGAACATATGGGCCGAGTTAATAATGATCGTATTGGCATTGGCAATATCAATTCCGGATTCAATAATGTTGGTTGAAACCAGAATATCATATTCGCCTTCAATGAAATCAACCATCACTTTTTCAAGCTTGTCGCCATCCATTTGTCCATGCGCCACACCGATCCTTACTTCCGGCACCAGACGCATAATAATGTTAGCGATAGACTCAATATCATTCACCCGGTTATGCACAAAGAAAACCTGTCCGCCGCGCTGTACTTCAAAACTGATCGCATCACGGATAAATTCTTCACTGAATGAATGAACTTCAGTAGTAACCGGCTGGCGATTTGGCGGCGGAGTTGCAATAACGGAAAGATCTCGCGCGCCCATCAAAGAAAAATGCAACGTTCTTGGAATAGGCGTTGCTGTTAATGTCAGAACATCCACATTCACGCGCATTTCCTTCAAACGGTCTTTTGCTTTTACACCAAATTTCTGTTCTTCATCCACAATCAAAAGACCCAGATCTTTGAAATGCACATCTTTATTCAAAATCCTGTGTGTCCCGATCAGGATATCAATTTTGCCTTCCGCTGCTTCTTTCAGTGTGTCTTTAATCTGTTTTGTTGATTTAAAGCGGTTGATATAACCCACTTTTGCCGGAAAATCAGCCAAACGTTCGCTGAATGTTTTGAAATGCTGCATGGCCAAAATCGTCGTTGGCACCAGAACTGCTACTTGTTTGCTATCACAAACCGCTTTGAAAGCAGCGCGGATTGCCACTTCCGTTTTTCCAAAACCAACATCACCACAAACCAGACGATCCATTGGATGGCCTTTTTCCATATCATCTTTTACGCTGGCGATCGCCGTTGCCTGGTCCGGGGTATCTTCATAAATAAATGAAGATTCCAGTTCTGCCTGCATATAATTATCTGGAGAAAACTGGAAACCTGGTGCCTGGCGACGTTTTGCATAAAGCGCAATCAGCTCGTGGGCAATATCTTTAAGCTGTTTTTTAACTCTTGATTTTTTCGCTTCCCATTCACCGGAACCCAATTTACTCATCGCAGGCGGTGTTCCCTCTTTGCCGGTGTATTTGGCAATTTTGTGCAGGTTATGCACACTCACATAAAGCAGATCATTGTCACGATAAATCAAACGGATTGCCTCCTGCTCCTTTCCATTCACATCTTTCCGCTCCATTCCGGCAAATCGGCCGATACCGTAATCCACGTGTGTTACAAAATCACCGACATGCAGAGATTTTAACTCTTTCAGCGTAATCGCTTTTGATTTGCTGAATTTCTCTTTTAAACGATATTTATGGAAACGGGCAAAAATCTGGTGATCGGTATAACAGGCGATTTTCAGATTTTCATCAATAAAACCTTCCCGGAGTGAAATGTTCGGTATAGGCTGAAATTTGACAAACGGATCAAGATCTTCAAAAATCCTTTCCAAACGATCCAGCTGTTTCGGTTGTTCAGCAACTATGATATTGACAAAACCTTTTGATTGATTTTCAGAAAGATCGTCCAGTAACCGTTTAAAATCCTTATTAAAAGACGGTTGCGGTTTGGAAGAATAGGGGAGTTTGCTTTCAGTTTTAAAATAAAACCTGCGACCGAATTCCACCGTTTTAAATTTCTTGATCTGATTTAAAAAACCACGTCTTGTTTCAAATAAATCAGAAGGATTTGAAACAATCTGAATACCGCCGCTCGTCACTTCCTGCAATGCTTTCTCCGCTTTTTCGAAACAGCTTTCAATTACTTCCAGCGTCAGCTCAGCATCTTTAAACCACAAAACAGAATCCTCGTCCAGGAAATCCATGAAGGATTCCCTTGTTTCATGAACCAGTTTTTGCTGAATATCCGGGACGATATTAATTTGTTTGGCAGTTTCAATCGAAAGTTGTGTATCCGGATCAAAAGATCGGATACTTTCCACTTCGTCACCAAAAAGCTCGATACGGAACGGATGTTCACTTGCAAACGAAAAAACGTCCAGAATACCTCCACGCACAGAAAACTGCCCGGCTTCGAAAACAAAGTCGGTAATTTCAAACCCATAACTGGTCAGGAATTCTGTCAGAAATGACGGATCCAGCTTCTCGCCTACTTTCACAGAAAAAGTGTTGGCAATTAACGATCTTTTGTTGATCACTTTTTCAAAAAGTGCTTCGGGATATGTTACAATCTGAAAAGGTCCGGGTTTGGCAACGTTCAGTTTGTTCAGGATTTCGCCCCGCATCAAAACGTTGGCATTGTCAACTTCTTCGTAATGATATGGACGTTTGTAGGATGTCGGATAATATAAAACCTCCGTTTTGCCCAGCAAATTCTGCAAGTCATTCTGAAAATAGGCAGCCTCTTCCCGATCGCTCAAAATGTATAAAGCCGGACTTTTCTTTTTTTGCTGAATAGCGGCTGCAATTACCGCATCTACACTGCCAACCAATCCTTTGATCTGGATATGTGCAGCATCCTGTTTCTTCGAAGCAATTTGTGAAATGAACAGATCCAGATAACTGTCACCTCCATATAGCGTCAATAAATCTTTTACTTCCAAAAGTATATCTTAATTGTTAGAGGAATTTCCCCCGGTTTTATAAACTTTATCAAACACAAAAAGCCGTTCCAGGGATTTTCCCGGTCGGCTTTAACTTAACAACAACAGTTTTTTCGGTTTTGTTTACTGTTATTATTCATTTACAAAGATAAAGTGAAATGAGTCAGGGACAACGTAAAATTTTTGTGAAATGTCTTAATTTGAAATCAGTTTATTTTCTCCAAAACCTCGTCAGTGAATATCATTTTGTTAATGGTTTCACAGGTAATTCGCAGACCATCTTCAAAAATTTTATGTGGATTCGCACTTCCTGTCAGTTCATCACTGTAAGTCTGACTGTCGGCAACCTGTATTTTTTTATTATTCAGGAACAATGAAGATTCAAATTGGAACGCCGCTGAGGAATTATTTGAAGTGACAGGAACTGCCACATTTCCTGCAAGAACAGCCGAAGTAGACGATCCCCCAACCTTCCAGAACGGCCTGATTCGATAGACAACCAGTACTAAACCTTTCTCAGGAGCTATTCCCAGGAAATTAACAGTTTCAAAATTTTTGTTGAAAGTACTTTTCAACCCATTAATTACGCTTAGTCTAAAATCACGGACTTCCATTTTTTTAATTCCGCCACCGTCCATTACAAGACTATCTCTCACATCTTCCATTAAGACAATGTTCAAAGGCTGGATGATTTTTTTCTGAAATGGTTTTGCGTAAGGTTGAACCGCAACATATCCCAATGGCCGCAAGTGATTGCTGCAACCGGTAAAAATGAATATGAAGAACAATGCAATGAGGAAGGTGTGTTTGAACTTCATAATGAAAGTTTGATGAAATGTTAGACTTACAAAGTTTTTGAGATATGATAAAAGTATAATAAATATAAGAATCGTTATGTTTAAATGCAAAGGGAGTGACAATAGAATTCGGAAATTTTCATTTTAACCACATTAGTCAATACAAAAAATATCCGTCTGCTTAATTTTTGGTTTCTTTGGATACAAATTCATGGTAATTTTTTCACATTCATGATCGACTGGCTCAATCAATCCATAACTTTCGCGGGCATAGCCACAACGGTTCTTGAAATCCTGGGTTTTCTGACAGGCGCAATTTGCGTGTATCTCAATACCCGCCAAAATGTATTGGGCTGGTTTTTCGGGATTATCAATGCCGTACTTTATGTGATCGTTTTTTGGCAGGTGAAGTTATATGCCGATATGAGTTTGCAGGGCTATTATTTTTTTACCAGTATTTATGGCTGGTGGATGTGGTTATATGGCGGTAAAAGTCACGACGGGATTTCTGTAAGTAATACACCATCAAAGCTTTATGTAATTTTCGCCATTATTTTTTTAGCAGGAACGTTGCTTTGGGGATTTCTCCTCGGCCGTTTTACAAATGCCAGTTTTACCTATGTTGATTCTGCCTTAACCATTGCCAGTTTGATCGCGCAATGGATGATGGTGCGAAAATATCTTGAAAACTGGATTGTCTGGATTGTGGCTGACGCCTGTTATACCATCATGTATTTTTACAAAGATCTATACCTAACAGCCATTTTGTATGCCGTTTTTCTGGCATTGGCTGTTCTGGGATATATTCAATGGAAAAAAGATATGAAGAAACTGACAAATGCCAATTTTTAGCAATCACCAAAAGGAATTTCCTGTTCTTCCAGGATTGTTCTTATCCTTGGCGAATCTTCAAAAATAATCCGGAGCTCTTTTTTAGCAACATCTTCCTCTTCATCCATCCATTTCCAGTCTTCCGCCGTGGCGTCAAAAATGTCAATAAGGGCAAGAATTTTATCGTCTGTTTTTTCCTTGGAAAGCCAGTCGTTGGAATTTGTGATATATAAAATCACCTTTTCTTCCGTGATCCATTCCAGATCGTTCAGCATCTCATCCAGAGCATCCAGATTTTTTCCGGAATAATCAGGGAAGTTTAGCGCCTCGCCAATTTGCTCATGAAAATCTTTTAGAGAAGTAGCTTTTTGCCCGTCAACCTTGGCAATAAACGCACCCAGAAACGATTTTCGCAGATCTGTATCTTTTTTTGCAAGAAGAAAATGTGTGTTTTTCATGGTGTTATACTGATCAAATCAGATGTAAAAGTAAAATGTTATACAAAGATAAAAACCTGCCGGGGAAACTTATTCGATTTCGATAAAAGAATCATAATGATCCCGCGTATACCAGGCGCGTTTATTTTTGCTGGTGATCAAACGTTCGGCTCCTCTGTTTTTCCCTTTTTTCTTAGGATTAACATCCCATTCCTGGTATTGCATGATACTTCCAGCATCGTCTTTTAGTGGCAGATGTTTTTCGAAATTCCCGAATTTTCTGCCGCCCTGGTATCCTTCCGGTGCCCTGCCAGTTTCCCGGACATATGCCAAAACATTCAAAACCTTTTGCGGAATCTCGCCTTTTTGTTTTTTGTTTAAAAGCGATTTGTCAGATTTCCTGGTAAGTTTTTCCGGTTTTCCTGATTTGGCTTCTGTTTGCTCCCGGCCCGGAGAATTTTCCTGAGACGTGTTATTTCCATTGCCTGAACAGGCCACGGCAAACAACGTTGCAAAGATAAAAATGCTTTGTTTAAGCCAGGAAGAAAACGGGGTGTAGCTGATTTTTGAAATCATAATTTTTGAAAATATAATAAAGACTTTTTACATAAAGAACCTCATCGTGCAGACAATGAGGTTCTTATAAATTTAAATTATACTATTTTTAATTTAACGAAAACATGGGCAGCCTCAGTGCTACGACATTATTAAACATCAGTTTGCAAATGGTTGGGTCCATATAATCAATCAGTGGAAATTCTGAAACCAGGGACATTACTTCAAATTCAGTTTCCGCTCTTACAACGCACCAAAGTTTCAGACGATCTTCTGATAAAGCATAAGACATCAGCCGTCCCTGCTCCATCAACTCGTTGATTTTTTTTCTCTGCGCCGGTATTTTCTCAGTGTATTCTTCCGTCATAACAGCCGGAAGTTGGATTTCAACCATATATTGACTCATGAGCGAAAGAGGTTAGGTGCGTGAAAAATCTATCTTTACTCTTATAAAAGGATATGCGCAATGTAATAGTTCCTGCGGGATAATTGGCCCGGCACTCTTTAACGCATATTAACAGATCAACGATTTTATGAATCCCGTGTTTGAACTCAGGTAAGTTAAAAAAAGTTTTAATTATTTAAACTTATGTTCCAACCATTTTTCAAATATAGGTGTCAACTTATTGAAAGGCTGGCAAATTATTTATTCAGGAAGATAGTGAAGCAGGTTTAAAACAAGACATAATCCTTATTTATAAGGCAGAATATATAAATCAAACCGAAAGTAGCACCCCCTTAAACTTCGGATGACTTTTAACGAACAGGAATTGGTGATTGGCTGTCAACAGCGCAACCGTGTCGCCCAGAAACAGCTATATGATGTTTTTGGCGGCAAATTGTTTGCTATATGCTTGCGATATACCAAAAACCGAGATGATGCAGAAGATGTTTTACAAGATGCTTTTATAAAAATTTATGAGAATATAAGTACGTTTCGAAATGATAGTCCGCTTGAATACTGGCTGCGTTCCATCGCGGTCAATACAGCGTTAAACCATTTGAGGCAGCATAAATATCTTAAGCAGCTCGACGACATTGATACGCATGAAAATGGCTTGGCCGGAAAGGATATTACTTTGGCAGATTTTCAGTGGCAGCAGCTGCTGGAATTTATCAAGGAGTTGCCTATCGGCTGTCAGACAATTTTTAATCTGTACGCCATTGAAGGTTACCAGCATAATGAAATAGCCCAGAAATTAGGTATATCCGAAGGAACCTCGAAATCGCAGTATTCGCGTGCCCGAACGCTTCTTCAGGAAAAGTTGAACAAAGAAACAAGATTTGATGATGGATCCGTCCAAACAAAATAGCTTTGAAGAGCAATGGAAAAAGGCATTTCAGGACTCTACTGAAACGCCCCCTCTGTCTGCCTGGAAAGGTATAGAGGCTCGCCTTGATGAGGAAGAAAAGGAAAAGGTGATTCCGCTTTGGTGGAAAACACCGCGCTACTGGTATGCCGCAGCTTCGGTTGCAGCCTTGCTTATGGTTGGTATTGCTTTGTGGGATGGTTCTTATGATGTGAACAACAACAAAGCAAATTCGCAGATCGCAGCTACTGATAAACAATTAATTGATAGTCAGAAAGCGATTATTGAAGAAGAGAAAGGTGTTATTCAAACTGAAAAGCAAATCGGAAAAACGCAGATTTTAAATTCTGAAAATGCAGTTTCAAATGTTGAGAGAAGAAAAGAACTGTCAGAAAAAGACAATGATTTTATAAGTGCGGGTGAAAAGTTAGCGGTGCAAAAACCGGCTTTTTCGGAAAGTAGAAATGACGTTCAGCCTTCTGCTGAGAACAATATTGCTGCTTCGTCCGGATTTAATAAAGAAAGAAAATCATTGTTAGCCAGCGATTTAAAGAAAACAGATGAAATTGCTGATTTGAATAATAATCCTGAAAAACCGTTTGTAATGTCAAATCCGGATGCTGCAAGCCAAATTCTGGCCGAGGCATTAACACCGATCGGCTACAAAGATCTGGATGTTTATGTGCAGAAACGTTATGTATTTTTTAAGCCTGATGCGATAGCAAGTAACAAGAGCCCAAAAAAGGAAAAAAAGAAACAGGAATATTGGGCTGATGTAAATGTGATGCCTGCGAGTTTTAACCCAAATATCAATGTTGTAAATGCACCGTCTGCTTATGCCTCTGCGAATGCATCCAGACAATCATTATCCGGAAGCAGCCGTTCAGGCGCCTCCTACGCGCTTCAGACGCAAGGAGCGAAACGTATTTCCAAACACTGGTCGGTTGAAACGGGTCTGAATTATTTGCAGGGAAATTCGACCTATGAAGGTGGGGGTTATTTATTGAATGCAGTGAACAGCCAGTCGGAAAATGTTTTGCAAAGTGCATTAGCAGATAAAACGGCATCGGGATCTAATGCTTCTCCTAACAGCCCTACTACGGGTGGTGGTGCTGCCTATTCTGCCTCCAATACACTTTATATTGATTTAAATAAAGAAGTCATTAATAATTACCGTTTTGTTCAGGTTCCGGTTCAGGCTGGTTTTACATTAAATCCTGATAAGAAATTAAGCTATTCTGTTGTGGGTGGGGTAATAACCAATTTCTTTATCAACAATGAATTTGAGTCGGCTTCGGGATCAATAATCACCTCAACACCGAAAGACGATGTATACCGGAATTTGAATTATTCAGCAACAACAGGTCTTCGTTTTAACTATAAACTGTCGGCAAAATTAAAAGCAACACTTTCAGGATCTTATCAGCGGTCGCTGCTTTCAGGATTCAAAACCAGCGAATCACTGGAATCACATCCATCTTTATATGGTGTTGCCTGGGGTGTGAGGTATTCTTTTTAAAAAAAGATTTTATCCGTTCCAACCAATCAGCAGAAAATTGACTCTTTGTAATATAACCGGTTACAAAGGTTGAAGAAGCTGAATCATTTACGCATTTTATTTATTAGCCATGAATAAAATTCTTCAAATCAAGATGTTAATTCCTGCTCTTCTGGCAGGAATTCTTTTAGGGTGCAGTAACGATGATATCGATACTGCACCAGGGGAAGTGCATCCGGTTCAAATTCCTGCACGGATTTCTGCCGGAACCAATGATTTTGCTTTTGATTTTTTCAAAAATCTTCAGGAAACTGAAACGGCGGATGCTAATTTGTTCGTATCGCCGCTAAGTCTTCACATGGCGTTAGGAATGCTTCTGAATGGAGCTGAAAATGAAACTGCTACGGAAATTCTTAAAACGCTGAAAATGGAAGGTGTTTCGCTTTCTGAGCTTAATGATGCCTACAAAACACTTTTGAATGATATGCCGGTTGCAGACTCCAAAGTAACGCTTGGACTTGCCAATTCGGTCTGGTTCAGAAATAATGTTCAGGTTGAAACCGATTTTAAAAATGTATTAAACCAGTCATTCAACGCAGACGTTACCTCGCTGGAATTTAATAATGCCGCATTGGGTAAAATTAACCAGTGGGCTAGTGATAAAACCAACGGGAAAATTAAAAAAGTGCTTGATCAGCTTGATCCTGACGCTGTTTTGTATTTATTGAATGCGCTGTATTTTAAAGGAGATTGGGCAGCAAAATTCGATTCTAAAAACACTCAGGATAAAGCGTTTCATCTTCAAACCGGAACGGACACGAATGTGAAGATGATGTATAATAATGATGACTATACCGCCGGGAGCTTTGATAAATATTCTGCAGTGAAGCTTCCTTATGGCAATGGCCAATTTGAAATGACAATTGTATTACCTAAGACAGGAACAGTAATAACGGATCTTTTAAATTCCTTTACAACAGCGGAATGGGGCAAAATCCAGTCCTCGCTCGGAGAGCAAAAAGTGAATGTTGGTTTGCCGCGTTTTAAACTGGATTATAGCGTAATGCTAAATTCAACGTTGACAAAAATGGGAATCAATAAAGTTTTTACAAGTGCGGCAGAATTTGGCAAAATAAGTAAATCAGCTGCAACAGCGGTAAGTTTTATAAAACAGGACACTTATTTGGGCATCGACGAAACAGGTACGGAAGCGGCGGCGGTAACGACAATAGGTATGGTTGGTTCTGCGGGACCTACCGAACCATTGCAAATCATCTGCGACCGCCCTTTCGGTATAATCATCAGCGAAAAAACATCAAATACAATCCTTTTCATGGGAAGAATCATGAATCCGGACAGTAAATAGCTATTAACTGTCAGGAATTGGCCTTTGGCGAAAGTTCCAGACATTGAAGAAATTAAGGTGTTGCAGGTTAAAAATTAGTTTTTGGCAAAGTGGATCAATTATCCACCGTAACGCCTAATCGCTAAAAGCCAACAGCTAAAAGATAATAAACGTTGGTGTCAATCGACGTTTTCGGGGTGCGTTATCGTCCGCTGGCTTTGCTTGCGGACGATTTTGTTTTAGGCAGCTTCATGGTTTTGGCCAGATTAAAAATGCGCTCCGCCAATTTGATGTCAGCGACCCTAAAATTTGAAAACACCAAGCCGAATTCCGGTGACGAATACTAAATTTTAAAACCTATTCCATTCATTTTCAGACGAATTTGTAAAAAAGGTTACAACCTTTTTTACAAACATTGTGTCTTAGGATAAAACTGAGAAAAAATATAAACTCAGATCACCTAACGAAAAACGCTTCGGTCATGAAAACACAACTACTTCCACTGATTATCGCCGTCTTTTCTTTTGGATTATTTTCCTGTAATGACCAATGTAAAGAGACGCGCATAACGCGAAGGCTCACTCCCTTTACCCGATCGCTTGCTGAGATCAGAAGCAGTGTAAAAGCGGAATCAAAACGGGAATTGGTCCGGCCGGGTAAAATTTATACCAAAGGTAATTATCTGTTTATCAATGAAATAAAAGAAGGGATTCATGTGGTTGATAATAGCGATCCAACCAATCCAAAATTTATTTCCTTTATAAATATTCCTGGCAATGGCGATATCGCTGTTCGTAACAATATTCTGTATGCAGACAGCTATTCAGATCTTGTTTCGCTGGATATTACAGATCCTGCCAATGCAAAGGAGGTGGGACGGGTGCAAAATGTTTTTCAGTTTGGGCAATTTGATGGTGTAAGCTGGTCTTTGATGGGACAGAATAGTGCTGAGGGATTCATCTCAATTCAGGATTTTACAGTTGATTTTGTAACGGAAACTGTGACGACAAGCTGCGAGGAAAATGTTTCGCCTATAATGCTTACATCGTTTGACTCTGGGTTCTTGTCGTCTGCTTCATTCAATTCTTCCGGATCTGCTTCTTCGGCTCAGCCTAATGGCCAGGCTGGATCTATGGCGCGTTTTGCCTTATATGACAAATTTTTATATACCGTCCAGCAAAACCGGTTGCACTTATTCAATATATCAAATCCATCGCAGCCAACCGACTTCACCACGGTTAACACAAATTTTAATATCGAAACCATTTTTCCCTATCAGAACAAACTTTTTCTTGGAACAACAACAGGAATGATCATTTTTGATAATTCAGACCCTGCTGCTCCAACACAGATTTCAGTATTCCAGCATGGGCGGGCTTGCGATCCTGTGGTTGTACATAACGACATCGCGTACGTAACCCTGCGAACGGGAACGGCTTGTCAGGGAACGCAAAATCAATTAGATCTGGTGGATGTCAGTAACCCCGCCAATCCCAAATTGATCAAAACCTATCCGATGGAGAGCCCGCATGGTTTAAGTATCGATTTCCCGACTTTGTATTTATGTGAAGGAGATAAAGGTTTGAAAGTTTTTGACGTGGCTGATAAAATGGAAATTGATAAACATCAGATCTCGCATTTTAAAGATATTGATGCTTATGATGTTATTTCCCTTGGCAAGACATTGATGCTGATCGGCAAGGATGGGTTTTATCAGTTCGATGTAACAGATCCAAAAAATATTCGTGAACTGAGTAAAATTCCGGTGAATAAGGCCATTCCATGATTGCTGTGATCTATTGAACTATTTACTCACCTTCAAATCACATAAGCACGATGAAAATTCTTTTTTCTCTATTCATATCAATACTTACTTTAAATTCTGCCAACGCTCAGGATGTCGTGGTTAAAAACAGGTTTGTTAACCACACGGAATTCGGAGGGTTATTTGGGCGGGTTAAATATTCAAACGGCTCTCAGCAAAATACGGTAGAAAGCAGAACCAGCCTGACACTCCAGACTTTTAACGGAATACAATTAAGCAGAAAATTGGGTGCCGGAATAACAATTGGCGCTGACTGGTATAAAAGTGCGCTGATAAATCCTGTGGCAGCCGGAATCCGTTATGACCTTTCAGGCAGGTCTAATGCCCGTTTCTTCGTTATTGCTGACGCTGGTTATGGTTTTACATGGCTTCATCAGGATTCAGACGGATATAAAACTAAGGGCGGCTGGATGGTTAATCCCGGTATCGGGCTGAGAATCGGGAATGTAAGCACATCTTCTTTCACACTTTCGCTTACTTATAAAAGACAAGAAGTTTCCGCTGAAAAGCCATTGCTCTGGAATCAGACTGAACGTAACGAAGAACGCGTTTATAACCGGATTGCAGCCAGGATTGGGATAAGTTTTTGAGTGGGATTTGTTATCAGTAATAAATTGAAATTCAATTTGGTGTGAATATTGATCCCGTTTGTAAAAATATTTCAGACGGGATTTTTTTCATACGGTTACACATCTTTTTTTATTAAATTCAATTTGATTTTAAAGAAGTCATATTTTCTTATATACTCAACGTCTTGAAAAATATAGTACTGTTAATGCTGCTGATTGGCGGATTCTGGTCTTGTAAAGATCAATGTACCGAAACCAGGATGGTCATACGCGACGTGCCGGTGGCACATCCGTTTTCTGAAATCCGTAATAGTGTTAAGTCCCTGCCAGCCCGGGATATAAAGGATCCTGGGAAAGTTATTATAAATGGGAAATATCTGTTTGTCACTGAAATAAAAGAAGGTATTCATTTGATAGATAATAGTGATCCTGCAAATCCAATTCCTGTTTCATTTATTCAAATTCCGGGAAATGGAGATTTTACAGTCAATGGAAATATACTTTATGCAGACAGTTATTGTGATTTGATTTCTTTGGATATAACGGATCCTGGTAATGTCAAAGAAATTGGCCGCTCAAATGAGCTGTATAAGTTCGGCTGGTTCAATGGAATCTGGTGGTCGGTTGAGTACGGCGGACTGTTTTTTAATGAATACAAAAAGGATACAATTACGGAAACGGTATCTGTTGATTGTGAAAATAATACGGTTGAACCGGAACCATATGTATATATTGACAGAGCTAGTCCTGAGGCATTAACACATGCAAAAACGCCACCCAGATTCTCTATTCAGGACAAATACATGTATAGTTCCTCAATTGATCTTCTTGAAATTTTCAATTTGGATAATCCGGTCAATCTGAAACCTGTTTCTTCAATTGTCTTAAATCAGGCAAATTTTGCCTTTTCTTCCTATCAAAATAAATTGTTTATCGGGAAAGCTTATGACCTGGCTATTTACGACAGTTCAAATCCTTTGGAGCCCAAATTTGTTTCCCGATTTGACTCTGTAACTGCATGCGATAAAATTGCCATACAAAATAATATTGCATACATCGCGCGACGAAATGGTCTTATTTGTGGAGGTGAAAATGAGCTCAGACTTTTTGATATCAGCAATATCAGCGCACCACGTTTTATTAAAAAATATGCAATGGACGGCCCTCGCGCACTGAGTGTGGATTTTCCTATTTTATTTATATGTGAAGGCGTTAAAGGATTTAAGGTTTTCGACGTAAGTGATACCGCCACAATCGATCAGCATTTGCTTTCCTATGAAAAAGATATTCAAGCAAACGATGTCTTTATTTCAGGAAAAAAAGTAATCATCACTGCAACCGACGGAATTTATCAGCTGGATGCAACGGATCCCAGAAACCTTCGCCTGCTTAGCAAAATCCCTTTCAAAAAGAGCTAGTATTACTTAACTTTTAGTTTGGACTGCAAGAGCTGGCTTTGGAGCAGACGGATTTTTATCAAAAACCTCAACATTTTTAATAAACATAGCCTCGCCTCTATGATACCAGTTTCTGAATTTTTCGGACTGGTCGATGTGATGTGGTAGATAATCCAGCAATACAGAAAGATTGAAGCTTTTTGAAGTTACACCGGCGCCGGAAATAACGCCGTCCAGCGCATTACATTCCTGCTCATAATGGTTGGGAACCGGAACCATCATCACAGGTTTCCCAAGATACATGGCCTCACAAACGGATTCGAATCCGGCCGTGGTCACCAGCGCACGGCAGCTGGCCAGCATGGATAGATACTTCTGGCTGTTGATCCTGTGAAATGTGAGCGTTTCATCAATTTTATGTTCATCCGGAACGTCTGCCTTGTCCCAAAAGCATTGCAGACGTATCTCCGGATGTTTTTGGTGCCATGCTATAATTTGCTCGCTCAAACTATGATGGGTCATGTACACCAGGAAAAAATCTTCTTTCAAAGGATACAGATCCCGGACTTCTTGTCTCAAAAGTGGTGGCACCACAATCAGTTTTTCATCAGGCAGTGATTCCATTTCCCGGAACGACAAAGCGAGCCTTTGACTTGCTTTCCAGGAAGCAGCTTTGGAATTAAGATTGATCAGTATGCGGCTGATGCCGCTGTTTTTGGGAGAAGTAAAATCAGGATGGAGAATTAAATATTGATGCGCGACACAGATCATCGGTATTTTAGTACCGTACAAGACATTGTATAGGCCGCTGTATGTCTCGTAAAAACTTATGATCAGATCCGGCTGAATGTCGCGGATCGTCTGGTGTATATAGCGTAAGCTTTTGATGTATTGCGGAAGATGCGTAACCAGACTTAGCAAAGTCCGTTTTACATTCATGCCGCCACCGTTGTAAACGATGCTGGGTGCATTGAAATAATATATAGAAGAATGAATTTGTTCTTCAAAAAAGGAAGGAATGAGCCGCCCTACCGCACTGCCAACCATTGCGCCAACAATGTCATGACCAGCTCCGCGAAGGATCTGGCTCATGGATATCGCCTGCGTTAAGTGTCCCCTTCCTTCACCCTGAACCAAAAACAAAATCTTCATATGCCGTATCAGATCATTCGTCTTTTATCATCGCCTAAAACAATCCCGGTGAAAGCAACCTGCTTGTCGACGGTCGGGAAAGTATCGATCCGGGATGTTTTGACCACTTTTTCTTCGGCAGGTTTTTCATCATAATGCTGCTGATTGTAATAAATAAGATTCCAGTTTCCTTCAAAATCTTCAACCAGTGCACTTAATGTTTCCACCCAGTCGCCCGAATTCATATAAGTAATTCCATTGATATCACGGATGGCCGGATGATGGATATGTCCGCAGATCACACCATCGCAATCACGTGAGCGGGCAAGTTCTGTCAGTTTTTCTTCAAAATCCGACATGTAGTTCACCGCCAGTTTTACCGACTGTTTTATTTTTTGCGAAAGAGAAAAATAAGGTAATCCTCTCCAGGCGCGGTATTTATTATAAAATTTGTTTACCCAAAGCAAAAACGTATAACCGATATCGCCCAGGTAAGCAAGCCATTTCAAGTTTGTTGTAATGGAGTCGAAAACATCGCCATGCGTAACATAAAACCGTTTTTCAGAAGAGTTAAGGATATAATCTTTTCTGATCTGGAAATGTTTCCCCAGACGCAGCGGAATGATCTGATCCAGAAAGTCATCATGATTTCCACGGATGTAGATCACCTTGGTTTTGTTTTCCTCGATCATTTTCAAAACCCTTTTGAAAAACATAGTGTGCTTCCGTTTCCAGACACCATATTTTTTCAGCTGCCAGGCATCAATAATATCACCATTCAGGATAAGCTTTTTGCATGAATAGCTTTTCAGGAAATTGGTAACTTCTTCTGCCTTGGAACCACCTGCTCCGAGGTGTAAGTCAGAAATAATAATCGTTCTAAAATGAGTTGTTTCTCCCATGTTACAAATATTCTCATTTCATGTTACCTGGATGTTACTTACAGGTTATCAGTTGATTAAGATTCAAGATAAACTAGTTCTACAAATCTGGTGTAGAATATAAATAATAATACTTCTAAGTATAATAATGGTAAATAAAGGATTCTCTATATTTGAATGCAGCAAACTCACCTGACCGATGAAAATACTACTTTTGATTTTTGTTTTAACTGGCTATCAAGCCCTTAGCCAGACAGTTTACCAGTCAAGCGATGTAGAAATACCTGCCACTCCTTCTGGTGGGGCTGGTCTGCTTAATCAATTTATTGCTTCCAATCTTCAAATACCTTTTCAATCTTCGATTAAAGGTGTTAAAGGAAAAGTTTTTGTCAAAGGTGTTGTGGAGCCGGACGGAACCATGTCGGGATTGGAGATCATAAAGGGTATTGATTCACTTTGCAACCAAGAGGCAATACGTGTGATGAGCCTTTACAAAGCCTGGAAACCGGCAGTTTTGAAGAATGAAAAAGTTCGGCAAACGGCGGTTTACCATTTGACTTTTGATGCTGCTCCGCTGGAAAATTTTGATAGTACAAGATGGAGTTTTATCCATTATTACAACGATAAATTTAGCGTAGTCAATGATCCTGCTCAATATCATTACAGGAGTATTATGCCGCTTGACGAGCGTGGGATCGTAAAAGGCGATATCATTTATGAAGAATTAACGGGAGGGAAATGGAAAAAGGTATCCACAATTCCTTTTGTAAGGAAAGAGCTCTGGTATCGTGTAAATGGAGAAGCAGGAGTTGACTCAGTAAAGGCCTACCAGTTGTCGGCCGAAAATAATTACGAAACGAGTTATATACCCTTTCTCACATTTCAGATGAATGGTAAACTTTTGTCTCATATAGAGTACTTTTCTATTGGCAAAATGGCACTTAAAAAATCTTTCTATCTGACCGGAATGCTTAAAGAAATGGAAACATTTTCGGACAGCAGCAGCATCCGCCTGGCTTATTTTAACAATGGACAGCTGAAAAACATCAGTGAAAATCCGAAAGCAAATGTGGCGCAATACAAGGAAGGGAAAATCCTGAGCGCCTGGACCTACGATGGCAGGCAAATGGTCAAAAACGGGAATGGCTGGTGGAAAAATGTGACTTCTGTATATGAAGGAAGCCAAAAATTATTGATCGAAGAAGGACAAGTCGTTGATGGTTTAAAAAATGGAAAGTGGATCGGTAAACTTGCTGACAGCACACTTTATTACAATGAAATATATGATGTTGGAAAGTTAAAAGAAGGCGCCTCGTTTGTGAACGGGGAAAAGGTTGTTTACAAAGAAAGTGCTGTACAGCCGCAGTTTGAGGGTGGTATTAAAGAGTTTTACCAATTTCTTTCAAACAATATCAATTACCCGCCGGATGCTGCTAAAAAGGGGATTTCAGGCAAAGTCTTTATTTCTTTTGTGGTTTGTGAAGATGGAAGTTTATGCGATTACAAGCTCATAAAAGGGGTTCGTGATGATATTGATCATGAAGCACTTCGGGTTGTCAAAAGAATGAGCGGAAGGTGGAAGCCAGGTGAAATACGCGGGCAAAAAGTTCGGGTGAAGTATAATTTGCCGGTAAATTTTGCACTGCAATAAGTTCTATTTGAGTTCACTGTAAATCCTAAATTAATTTAAGTATAAATGAAAGTAATAATTCTCCCCCTTCTATTTATTTCCTTGACAATAAACTCCTTTGCACAAATTTATCAAAGTACGGAGGTTGATAAAGCAGCTGAGCCAGTCGGCGGAAAAGAAATTTTTGATCTTTTTATTGCTGCCAATCTTCGAGTCCCTCTTACCCTGGCTTCAAAGTCCAGTGATCAGGAAGTTTTAATTACTGCAACAGTTGAAGTAGACGGAAGTACTTCTGATTTGAAGATTTTAAAAGGAGTTGACAGTTTATGCAATGCAGAGGCTATGCGTGTAATAAATCTTTTTAAAGCTTGGAAGCCTGCTTTGCTTAAAGCTGTTCCGGTTCGTCAAGCCGTTACAATTCCGGTAGGGTTTAAAACGGAGCTGAGAATGGATTATGACCCAGACCAAAAAGCCCTACTAACTTATTTCGATAAAAACAGGTCAGAGAGTTATAATATTGAGAAATCTAAATATCGAAGACGAATTCCTGTTGATGTATTTGGGATTGTGAATGGAAATGTTGTATACCAGGAGAAAAATGGCGATGAATGGAAGGACGTATCAATTGTTAAGGTAGAAAAAGAAGAATTTTGGGAGAAAATCTATGAATCTCGAATAGTAGATTCTGTAAAAGCTATTCGCATTAATATTTCCCTTCAGGAAAAAGAGACAATCTGGAAACAAATTGCTGTGTTACAACAGAATGGTAGTTTATTATCTCTTCAGCAATTTGCTTCTAAAAAAAATCCGATCAGGAACTATTACTATCTCAATGGATTACTTAAAGAATTAAGGGCTTCTCAAAATGAAATGGTAGAAGTAACAGGTTGGCACAATAACGGGCAATTGGCAACTATCGTCCTTATCCCACCGGTATACAAAAACCCATTTATTTATGTGATTACAGATGTTCGGGAGCGTAATGGCGATCAACAAGTTATTAATGGAAATGGATATGTGTGTTTTCCCTCTGAAACTTATACTGTGCAAGGCATTGATGGTTGTGGAGCAGTCAAAAATGGTCATAAACAAGGTATATGGAAAAACGGCAATAACCTGGATACAGGGACGGAAAACACAAAGAAAGGAGCCCTTTACTTTGAGGAAAATTATGAAGATGGAATCTTAATTAAAGGAACATCTTTTGCTGATGGCAAGAAATATGAATATACGGAAGTCGAAGCTCAGCCTCAGTTTTCAGGAGGATTTTCAGAGATGTATAAATATTTAGGAAGGAATACAAAATATCCCAAAGATGCTGCCAAACTCGGTGTTCAGGGAAAAGTTTATACTTCATTTGTTGTGGGTGTTGATGGATCTGTTGAAGATGTAAAAGTGGAAAAAGGCTTATATCCCAGTCTGGATGAAGAAGCACTTCGGGTAATCAGAGGTATGAATGGTCAGTGGATGCCAGGTATACAGCGCGGAAGGAAGGTAAGAGTCAAGTATGCGTTGCCTATTATTTTTGGATTATACTAATAACCACTCATCCAATCCCAAAGCCAATCAAACGCTTTGGGATTTTTTTGTAACAATTTATATTGAAATATGATTTTCATTTGATAACATTGTGATATCATTTTAATATCACAATAAAGCTATGAATGAAAAAGAATTACGCTCGATGTCAGGCTTTTTGCTATTTGCGATTGGTTTGATCATGTTATTTGGAGGTATCATTTTTTCGGTCGTTGAAGGGCGTCCTAATTTTGGTATTCTCGTTTCGATCATTGGATTTATTATTCTGATTGGATTAACTGTCATTAACCCGAATGAAGCTGTGGTAACCACATTTTTTGGGGATTACATGGGAACAATGAAACAAAGCGGTTTGCGCTGGGTAAACCCTTTGTTCCGCAGAAAAAAAATCAGTCTGCGTGCCAGAAACCTGAATGGTCAGAAATTAAAAGTCAACGACAAACTTGGTAACCCGATTGAAATCGCGGCCGTTGTCGTGTGGCGCGTAGGTGATACTGCCAAAGCTTCTTTTGAAGTGGATGACTACACCAAATATGTGGAGATCCAGTCCGAAGCTGCGGTGCGTCATTTGGCCGGCGTATATGCTTACGATACCATGGAAGCGGAAGAAGTAGAAATTCCGGAATTCACCTTGCGGGACGGAAGTGGAAAAATCAACGAAATGCTTGAAGCTGAGCTGACTGAGCGGCTGAGTAGGGCTGGAGTGGATGTTCTCGAGGCACGTATTAGTCACCTGGCTTATGCGCCGGAAATTGCCGGAGCTATGTTGCAGCGTCAGCAGGCGTCTGCGGTTGTGGCTGCGCGCCGTCAAATCGTGAATGGTGCCGTTGGTATGGTGGATATGGCTTTGGCAATGCTTTCGGAAAAAGGAATTGTAAACCTGGATGAAGAACGAAAAGCGGCGATGGTTTGTAATTTATTAGTCGTTTTATGTGGTGAAAAATCAGTGACACCCGTATTGAACGCCGGAACTTTGTATCCTTGATATGGCAGAAAAAAAAGCGTTCGTTTTACGGATTAATCCTGAAATGCTGAAAGAACTGGAAGCGTGGGCGCAGCAGGATTTTAGAAGTCTGAACGGACAGATCGAATATCTGCTCAGTGATGCTTTAAAAAAACAAAAGCGTTCACGTGGAAAAGATACGAAATCAGATTTTGAGTCGGAGAATTGACTGGTAATCAGTATTGAAATAAGCGGGTTTTGGCAAAACAATTTACCAAAACTCGCTTATTATTATTGTATTATGATCAGCGCGTCGGAAATTGCAAAGCAAAGTGTTAAAATTGCATTAGCAATTGTTCGTATAATATTTATTTATATCTATTCACAAATGAAGCATTTGATCAAAGCACTAGTCTTTGTAATTATTTCCTCCCCTTTATTTGCACAAATCCCTGCCAGTTTTCAATGGTTGCCCGATGGCAGCGGTTACAGAGATGTGGCAGAAGGTGAAATTTTTGAAATTAAACTTCCTGGCAACGAGCCAAGAACGCTTGTTTCAAAACAGCAACTGACACCAAAAGGCTCGGACAAAAACTTATCGGTACGCAGTTATACTTTCAATGACGCCGGTACGAAAGTTTTGATCTATACCAATTCAAAAAGAGTCTGGAGAAGAGATACCCGCGGCGACTACTGGGTTTTGGATCTGGCGACTAACAACCTGAAACAACTGGGAAAAGGCCGTCCGGAATCATCACTGATGTTTGCAAAATTTTCTCCTGACGGAAAAAAAGTGGCTTACGTCAGCAAACACAATATCTATTCAGAAGATCTTGCAACTGGTGTCATCAAACAAGTCACGCTGGATGGAACGGATCGCGTAATTAACGGAACGTTTGACTGGGTTTACGAAGAAGAATTCGATTGCCGTGACGGATTCCGATGGAGCCCGGATAGCAAGACAATCGCATACTGGCAGCTTGATGCACGTAAGATCCGCAACTTCCTGATGATCAATACAACGGATTCAATCTATTCTTATACCATTCCTGTTGAGTATCCGAAAGTTGGACAAACGCCGTCACCTTACAAAATCGGTGTGGTGGATGTGGTTACTGCCAAAACAAAATGGATGAACATTCCGGGTGACCCGCAAAATACCTACGTGCCACGCATGGAATGGGCTGGAAGCGCCAATGAGCTGGTTATTCAGCAATTGAACCGGAAGCAAAATGTCAGCACTTTGTTTTATATCAATACAAAAGATGGCGTTTCAAAACCATTTTTCACAGAAACCGACAAAGCATGGATCGATATCAAAAGTCGGTGGGCAGACGGAAACGAAGGCTGGGACTGGATTGCTGGCGGAAAGGAATTTGTGTGGGTAAGTGAAAAAGATGGCTGGAGACATTCGTATCGAGTAAGCCGTGATGGGAAAAAGGAAACTTTGATCACCTCCGGAAAGTATGATGTGATCACGCCTGTTTTGATCGACGAAAAAAATAACGCTTATTATTTCACAGCATCACCGGATAATGCGACTCAGGAATATCTGTACCGTGCTTCCCTGGATGGAAAAGGTGAACCACAGCGTTTATCGCCAACAGATCAGGCAGGAACGCATAGTTACGAAATTTCGCCTTTGGCAAAATACGCGACGCATAGTTTTTCAAACGCGCACCTGCCTTCCATGATGGAGTGGATCACGTTGCCGGATCATAAAGCAGTGGATCCAAATAATTCGATCAGTGAGAAAATGATGCGGATCCGCCCGGCGGCTATGAATATTGAATTCTTCAAAATCAAAACTGCTGAAAATGTTGAGGTGGACGGATGGATGGTGAAACCGGACAATTTTGATCCTGCCAAAAAATATCCGATCGTATTTATGGTCTATGGCGAGCCAGCATCAAGCACCGTTCACGACAGCTACGGCACGGGCAGAAACCGTCTTTACACGGGAAGTATGGCTAAGGATGGATATATCTATGCCTCTGTGGATAACCGTGGAACACCTTCGCCAAAAGGAAGTGCGTGGAGAAAATCAATTTACCGGAACATTGGTACAATTAACATCAACGATATCGCCGGGGCAGCAATTTCCATGTTCAAACAATATGCTTTTATAGATACAAGCCGTGTTGCAGTACATGGATGGAGCGGTGGAGGTTCTTCTACTTTAAATCTTTTGTTTAAATATCCGAAGGTTTTCAAAACCGGAATTGCGGTAGCGGCAGTGGGAAATCAGCTGACTTATGATAACATTTATCAGGAGCGCTATATGGGTATTCCTCAGGAAAATCTGGAAGATTTTGTAAAAGGATCACCGATCACAAACGCTAAAAATCTGGAAGGAAACCTGCTGTATATTCATGGAACAGGTGACGATAACGTGCATTACCAAAATGCAGAAATGTTGGTAAATGAATTGATAAAATACAACAAAGTGTTCCAGTTTATGCCTTATCCAAACCGTTCACACGGGATTTTTGAAGGTGAAGGAACATCGCTTCATTTAAGAACATTGTTCACTGATTATTTGAAAAAGAATTGCCCTCCGGGTGCGCGATGATACGTTATGCTATGAGATTTAATACGAAAAGCCCGGCGTCCATCGTCGGGCTTTTCGTATTAAAATAGTTCTATAGGGTTTATTCTTAGAAATTCCTGCCAGGGCAATCCGGTGTCTCCTATCAGATAAATCTTTTTTGGTTGAAATTGTTTTTGAAAAGCAGCCATTCCGGAAGAGGATTGTTTTGCCCCACTTTTAACTTCAATACCGACAATCTGATTTTTATATTCAACTACAAAATCTACCTCCTGATCTCTGTCGCGCCAATAATATACCTTGTAATTTTCGGAAAGGGAATTGTTTAACAAATGGGTGCCGACAGCAGATTCAACAATACGTCCCCATTCGGTAGGGTCAGACTTGATCTGTAAAAAGTTTTCTGCTCTTTGAGCACTGATCAACGCAGTATTATGAACCTGAAATTTTGGGCTGGAAGATTTTTTTCTGATAATGTCAGCTGCATATTTTTCAAACCCGGCCAATAATCCGGCTGTATCAAGCAGGTTGAGATAATGAGAAAGGGTTGTTGTATTTCCGGCATCCTGCAATTGTCCCATGATTTTTGTGAATGACAAAATCTGACCGGAATAATGGCAGCCCAATTCAAACAGCACTTTCATCAATGCCGGTTTGGCAACCCGGGACAACATGAGGATATCGCGGTTAATACTGGTTTCAATCAGCGAATTTGTAACATAGGACTTCCAACGCTTTTCATCGTCTATTAATTCTGCTGAACCTGGATATCCTCCAAACCAGGCATATTGATCTGTGGACCAATGAAAGGCCGTGTGCATTTCCTCATAAGACCAATGTCCCATGTAGATGGTTTCAAATCTGCCAGCCAGAGATTCAGTTAAACCCTGTTGTAAGAGAAGTCGGGATGACCCAAGAAGAATAACTTTGATATTTCTTTGTTCACGTGTATCGGCGTCCCATAACAGCTTGACTTTCTCACTCCAGTTACCAATCTTTTGAATTTCATCAATGATCAAAAGAAATTCCTTTTTAGGAGATGGTTTTATTTTTAAACGTGCAATTTCCCACTGCTGTTCAAGCCAGAAAGCATCAGAAATTAGTACAGAATCAGCTGAGACGAAGTGAGAATGAACATCATTATGTTGAAGTAATTGCGAAATAACGGTAGTTTTTCCAACCTGACGTGGTCCCATCAAGACCTGAATAAACCTTCGTGGTTCATTCATTCTTTCTGTAAGTAGTTTTAAATGAGATCGTTCGTACATGCTTCACAATTTGCTCAATGTATTGAGTAAATTTACTCAATACATTGAGCAAATTGTAATTTTCCTATTACTTCGAATAAAGTTTTTTTGCTGCTGCTTCATATTTGTCACCCGAAATCCATTGAGGAGCTGTTTTTCGGTCTGCAATTAATCGAGCAGTGTAGGTATAAGCCTGGCAAAATTTCAATAAGTAATTGAAGTCAACAGTTTCAGGATTGTCAGAAACCTGGTGATAATTTTTCATGATATCACCATTAAATTCTTTGAAACCGGGTGTAAATGTTGGCGCAGGAATTCCTTCTTTTGCAAAACTTACGTTATCTGAGCGGTCAAATAAACCCTGTTCCGGAGACGGATCAGCGAACACACCTAATCCGAAAGCTTTACTGGCAGTTTCAATTTCGGTTTTAGCACCGGTACGGCTTAAACCCATCACAGAGACGATGGTCGTATCATTATATCCTGCTCCGTCTGAGTTAAGATTAAAAATACACTTGTTCAGTGGCAATAATGGATGCGCAGCATAATATCGACCTCCTAACAAACCAACTTCTTCGGCAGTCAGAGCAACAATCAAAACAGAACGTTTCGGCGGATTTTTTGCCAGGGCTTCTGCTGCTGTAAGTAAAGCCACAGTCCCGAAAGCATTGTCGCGTGCGCCGTTGAAAATACTATCTTCTGGTGTGTAAGCTTGTCCGCCTTGTTTTCCTACACCCACATGATCATAATGGGCGGAAAGAAGAATGTATTCACTTTTCAGCGCAGGGTCGGTTCCCTGAATATATCCTGCAACATTATAGCTGTTCACCAATTGGCTTTTTCTGCCGCTGGTTTTAAATGTTACCGTCTGGACTGCACGTAATGCACGAGTTATTTTTGCTTCTTTTCCATTCACCCAGGCATGCGGAATTGATTTTTTAGAGCCATCTTTTGCATCAGCCAAAGCAATTCTTTCACCTGCAAAATAGCGATTGACCATATTCCAGGGCATCGGTGCATTGAATAATTCTATAACGGCAACAGCTCCTTTCTCAGCCGCCAGTTTTCTTTTTTCGGTAGAAGAAGCGATGATTTCAGATGGCGTTTGTACATCAGGCGTTCCGCTTTGCAGCAAAACTATTTTTCCTTTTACATCCAGATCTTTATAATCATCCCACCCTTTGGCAGCATTTTCTAAACCGAAACTAGCATAAACCAAGGGAGCTGTAATATCGGTTGCTTCGCCGTTCATTAAAATCCAGTCCTCCCCATTTTTCAGCTTTTCTTCGCCGGCAAGGATTTCTCCGCCACCATTTGCGCCCATTTTTTCAAAGGGAACATTTTGATAATAGGTTGACGTACCGGATGTCGTATTTCCCGGAACAGGAATAAGGCCCAATTTTCTGAATTGCTCTGCTATATATCTTGCAGCAACCAGATTTCCCTGTTCGCCAGTCCGGCGACCTAAAAGTTCATCGGCGGCTAAAAACCGCATATGTGCTTCTGTGTCTGATTTTTTGATGGAGAATTCGGGGGGAAGAGCGGTTTTCTTTTGAGAGAATGCCTGATAATTGACTAAAAAGCAGGTTGAAATAAGAAGTAGAGGTAATTTTCTCATCGGATCTTGATTTAAGGATTTTAAGATTAAGAGGATTGGTAAAAAAGTAATTTTGTTAATTCCTCTTTTTATTTTTTTGATTGGCATTAACTGTTAACCTTTTAACCAAAGGTAGTAGGTAATTTTTGTCGAAGTTATGAGCAATAACATAATTACGATTTTGAGTAGTTTAAATTAAAAAAAGAGGCTCACTTTTTTAAGAAAGCCTCTTTGGGATGTAATCCTATTAGTTTTGTCTTTTAACAGGTTTTTTAATTGAGTAAAATACTTTTTTGTACTGCAAACTCGTGGATCCAAAGTTAATTAGTAGTCCTATATCAAAATTGTAAGCAATGAGATAATTCTTGGCTTGTGCGAGATGAGCATCTTCTAAGTTCATCACTGCTTTCAATTCAATAATTACCTTATTTTCGACCACAAAATCGGCCCTTCGGGTTCCAACGCGAATACCTTCGTAAAATATAGTCTGGTCTTGTTCTCTTACGAATTCTATATCTAAACGTCCTAGTTCAATAGCCAAGCAACGTTGATAAATTACCTCTTGAAAACCATTTCCCAACGTATTGTGTACCTTCATCGAGGCACCAATAATTTTATAAGTAATTTGATCCAAATCCATTAAACAAATATTAAATCTCATAAATACACCTTAAAGCATTAGTAAGGCTACATTTATAAGACGTAACAATCATTTACAAGTAATTGAATTCAGATAAAAGACTATCAAATAATACGAAATTTCAATCCATAAAATCAAAAAATCCTAAAATCAAGATCCTAGTATGACCGCCGCTTCCTTCGCAAAATAAGTCAGGATACACTTCGCACCGGCGCGACGGATACTCATTAGCACCTCCATCATTGCGCGGTCACCGTCCAGCCAGCCATTTTGCGCAGCAGCTTTTAGCATGGCATATTCCCCTGATACGTTGTAAGCGGCAATTGGAATATCAAAATTCTGATCCAGTTTGGTGATAATATCCAGATAGGATAAGGCGGGCTTAACCATCAGCATATCCGCTCCTTCTGCAAAATCAAGCTGTGCTTCAAGCAAGGCTTCACGGCTATTGGCCGGGTTCATCTGGTAGGTTTTTTTGTCACCAAATTTTGGCGCAGATTCGAGAGCATCGCGGAACGGACCATAAAATGCACTCGCGTATTTAGCCGAATAAGACATAATGCTCACGTTCGTGAAACCTTCCCGATCGATGGTATCGCGTAAATATCCAATCCGGCCATCCATCATATCACTTGGACCCAGAATGTCCGCACCTGCTTTTGCTTGTGCAATACCCATTTTGGCCAGGATTTCAATCGTCGAGTCGTTGACGATTTCACCGTTTTCAACCAGCCCGTCGTGCCCGTCGGAACTGTATGGATCCATGGCAATGTCTGTCATGATCACCAGATCAGGAAATTTTTCCTTAATGGCTGTAATGGCTTTCAGATAAAAAGTGTCTTCTTTATAACTTTCAGACGCGTATTTGTCCTTTTTATCCTCATGATAATTCGGGAAAAGGTCAATCGCGCGAATTCCAAGATCCGTCACTTCCTTCAATTCTTCAAGTATCGTATCCAGAGAAAAGCGGTAAATTCCAGGCATTGATTTGATCTCAACTTTCTGGTTTGTGCCTTCCTGAATAAACATGGGGAAAATAAAATCCGAAACTGAAAGTGTAGTTTCCTGTACCAAATCCCGGATAGCCGAGGATTTTCTGTTACGTCTTGGGCGACGGTTTAAATAGATCATTTTATTATGGCGATCAGCTTTCGGCTGTCGGCTGTCAGCTTAATGAATGAATAAACTTGTTACACAGAGAACCACAGAGAAATAAATTGAGTTTCACGGAGATAGATTTTGTGATTATTATGTCTTCTATCCTACCATCAATTTAAAACCTTCCCCATGCAAATTCATAATCTGGATAGAGGCGTCCTCTTTAAAATGTTTACGAAGTTTGGTAATATAAACATCCATACTTCTGGCATTAAAATAAGAATCGTCTCCCCAGATGGTCTTTAAAGCAAAACTGCGGCTGATGGGTTGATTTAGATTTTCACAAAATAGTTTAAGTAGCTCCGACTCTTTGCTGGTAAGCCGGCTTCCCTTTTCGTCAATAATAAGTTGATGGTGGTTGTAGTCAAATGTGTAATTCCCAATTTGAAAAACAGTACTCTTTTCTTCTTCCGGCAAGTCGGATTGTTTTCTATACCTTCTTAAAATGGCATCAATTCTGAGTATAAGTTCTTCTCTGTCAAAAGGTTTGGTTACATAATCATCCGCACCCGACCGAAATCCCTGCATGGTGTCTTCCTTCATCGATTTAGCCGTCAGGAAAATAATCGGGACATCACGGCCTGTCATCCTGACTTCTTTTGCCAACGAAAACCCGTCCTTTTTCGGCATCATCACGTCAAAAATGCAAAGGTCATACTGGTTGTCCACAAAACATTGCCAGCCTTTTTGTCCATCCGTAGCAAGATCTGTCGGATAACCTTTGTCGATAAGATATTCCTGAAGTAATTCTCCTAAATTGGTGTCGTCTTCAACGAGTAAGAGGTTGGGCATTTTTTCCTGGCTATATGATTAGAAATGATTCTACTTTCACTTGCTACTTAAATACTGCTTTGCACATTGAAATGTTGCAGTATGGTTACAATTGGAATGCAGCATAAAACTAACGAACTTTCGGAGCAAAGAAACCTTCAAAAATCATAATATATGTTAAAAATTATTGTGTGGATCGTCGCCGTGTTTGCGGTACTTACCATTGTATATTTCGTTGGACCGAAAGTAACTCCTGCAATACCAGACCCTAAGCTTCCGATTGTATCGCAAAATCTGCCGGAACTTGAAGCGGAAATTAACAAATCTGAGGCAGCCGTGAAGGATATGAAAAGAGACAACCAGGCGCGTATTGTCTGGGCAGATAGTTCGAAAAAAGAAAAGACAAAATATAGTATCGTTTATATTCATGGTTTTGGCGCGAGCTGGGCAGAAGGCGAGCCGATTCACAGAGATCTGGCCAAACGTTATGGTGCCAACTTATACCTTGCCCGGATGCATGATGCCGGTATCAGCGACTCAAATGCTTTTGACGACCTTACGCCGGATAATTTTATTGCTGGTGCAAAACGTGCTTTGGCTATTGGAAAAGCAATTGGTGATAGTGTTATTGTTGTTGGAACTTCCGCGGGAGGCCTGTTAACGGTTTATCTGGCTTCAACAAATCCGGATCTGAAAGGGATTGTACTTTATTCGCCGTGTATGGCTGTTGCCTCGCCTGCTATAAAATTGATCACCGGGCCCTGGGGAAAACAAATTTTGCACGGCATTATGGGCGAGAGGAGAAAATCTTCGGATACCATTCCTGAAAGGGCCAATTTCTGGCTGCAAAGTTATCATACCAATGGCCTGCTCACATTGCAGGAAACCATCAATGCGGTGGCTAAACCAGAAGTTTATGAAAAGGTGAAGGTGCCGGTTTTCCTTGCTTATTATTATAAGAATGAAGAAGAGCAGGATAAAGTTGTTTCGGTAAAAGCCATGCTGGAAATGTTTTCAAAACTGGGAACGCCGGCTAATCTGAAAGTGGAAAAAGCATTTCCCAACAGTGGCGACCATGTGATTGGATCTTACCTCCGCTCAAAAGATGTCGAAGGTGTTTATAAAGCCACGGAACAGTTTTTAGAAGAAAAGCTTGGACTAAAACCAGTAGAAACCGCTCAGAAATAACCTTGTCATCAAATAACCAGTTATTTTCGAATATAAAAGAATGTGGTTTAAGCAATCAAAATTTTGTTACTTTGTCGGCCAAAAAGGGCGTTAACTCGTAATTAACAATAAAGGAAATCATGGCATACGGTTTATTAAAAGGAAAAAGAGGAATAATATCCGGCGCGTTGGACGAAAATTCAATTGCCTGGAAAGTTGCGCTGAAAGCAAAAGAAGAGGGAGCTATATTCACATTGACAAACGCACCGATCGCTATGCGTATGGGCGCAATCAATGAATTGGCCAGAGTTTGTGATGCGCAAATTATTCCTGCGGATGCCACTTCTGTTGAAGATATTGAAAAGCTATATACCCAGTCGATGGACGTATTGGGCGGAAAAGTTGATTTTGTATTGCACTCGATCGGCATGAGCGCAAACATTCGTAAAGGAAAACCATATGGTGACCTTAACTATGATTATTACCTGAAAAGTCTTGACGTATCGTCACTTTCTCTGCACAAATTCTTACAGGTTGCCGAAAAACTGGATGCCATTAACGAATGGGGTTCTGTGGTTGCTTTGTCATACATTGCTGCACAGCGTACCTATCCTTTCTATACCGATATGGCGGAAGCAAAAGCAATGTTAGAAAGTATTGCCCGCAGTTTCGGATACCGTTATGGAAAAGCTAAAAATGTACGTGTAAATACAATTTCTCAGTCGCCTACTAAAACAACAGCAGGTTCAGGAATCGGTGGATTTGATGCATTTTATGAATTTGCAGAAAAAATGAGTCCGCTTGGAAATGCTACGGCAGACGATTGTGCCAACTATACAATCTCTCTTTTCTCTGATCTTACACGTATGGTAACGATGCAAAATCTTTTCCATGACGGCGGATATTCATCAACCGGAATTTCAGAAGAACTGGTTCAAATGATTCAGAATCAAAACAAAGCTTAAAAAAGACAAGGTTTGTTTTTTATGGAAATGTAAAAATCCCTCCTGAACGATCAGTTCTGGAGGGATTTTTGTGTATTGATAAAATAATTAAACCGTCTGTCCCGTTTGGCGTTGTATGGTTATGACGAACTGAGTAGTTTCGTGCTGTAAATCCAATGCCATGAATTCCCCACTAATCAGCTGTATTATGCACCGTTCGATTAAAATAAAATATATTCTTCTTTCAGGAATTGCGCTTTTTCTTACTTCATGCGGAGGCGAAAAAGATAAAACGACAGCAAAAACCGCGGATACGCCAATTTACACTTTGGTATTTTTAGACAAAACACAAAGCGTAAATGTGAATAAAGCATATGTTAATGAAAAGTATCGTCAGACGCTGACTGATATCATGGAAAATAACATGAAAAATAAGGGCGATAAACTTGAAGTTTACTTTATTCATGAAAATACATCCAAAGCGCGGGCACTATCACTGACAATTCGTAGCGAAAAGGAGGTAAATGAAAGCGCAAACGCAACAGATCGTGAAGCGATTGAAACAGCTTTTCAACTTTCACTGCAAAGGGAAAAAAGTATTTATTTGAGACAATTATTATTAAAACTTAATCAGCAAAACACAGGATCTTCCAATCAGTCGACAGATATCTGGGCAAGTTTACCTGTAATTGCCAAGGCGGGAGAAAGCGGCGCGCAGGTAAGCGTATACTATTTCAGCGATATGATAGAAAGCGTAAAAGGCGCAGACCGCCGCGATTTCCACAAACAGCCCCCGGTTTCTGACGCGCAAGCCGAAGATGAGGCAAAATCAGATGTAAAAAAACTGGAACAATATGCGATCGGTTCGCCTCAGGTTACCATCGTTTCTCCTTTCGAGGCCACAGCTTCCTCCAAAGAAAATAATCCGCATGTAACGCATTACTGGCAAACGCTTTTCCAGGAGTTGGGCGGGGTTAGTGTGGATGAATTATAGCAATTTTTAATCTGTTGATTCTTCAGGAATTTTGATTTTGGCATAACCAAATAATTTTTTTGGTTATGCTAAAAATGCGTATATTTAAGCTACTTATATAATGCTTCTAGCGACACAATTCCTCTGCATTTTAAATTCAGGGCGATTATTGGCTGTTTATTTTGCCTGGGATTTGTTTGCGTTTGTTAAGTGGAAAAAGTGAAATTAGTAAAAACACAAACTGATGTGAGAGTACAATGGCACTGGTAAATTATTTATTATGGACGATTTATGTAGTGACTTTACCTTGTAAATCAGCAGAAAACCAGAAACAAAATCAACTTATTATTGGCGAGTGGACATTTGTTAGTGAAGAACTGCTACATCATGAAAAAATCCATTCAACAACAGCTCCACCCATCAAGGCCGGATTTAAATCTGGATATGTATTTAGTAAAGACGGCATTTGTGAAGATAAACTGGGCTATTTCAATCGATTGAATCGAAATTATACTCAATTTTTAGGTACTAAAACGAAGTTTCGTCTTGAAAATAACCACCTGGAGATTTTTGATTTGGCATATAAAATTTGGAGGTCTTACCAAATTTTAAAGCTTGATGATAAGACTTTAAAGCTTGTTTTAAACGATTCTGTAAATGCAATTTATGAAAGAAGCCATTATGAATTGGCTCCCAAAGTGCCGTTTGATAAAATAATAGTTTCTTCTTCGGGATGCCTTGGGAGTTGCCCGATAAATGATGTGATCATATCCAGAGATGAGAAAGTTATTTTTAACAATGAAGGATTCAGGCAAAGAGAGGGAGTTTTTTCTTCCAGCATAACTTTAAGCGAATTTGATGAGATAGAAAAAAGATTCAGAAAAACTGATTTGAACAAGTTAAAAGATAAATATGCAGCGAGTTGGACAGATGACAATGAAATAACAATTTCACTAATTCAAAATGGAAGAATCTACAAAACGATTAGTGATTACGGCAGTCAGTCCCCGTCGGAATTGTATTGGGCATACTTACCGGTAATTTTTCTGGATCAAAAGCTGATACTTAAAAGTTTATCCGATAATACCAATTTTTATATTCGAAAAATTTTTTCATTTGAAAAAGACGAAAAGCTCATCAGACTCGCTCAATCAGAGGGTTTTTATCTGGCGGATCTGTTACAAAAGCAATTCCTGTCAATAAGATTTTCTTCGAAAAATACACTTTGCAGGCATTTGGCGAGCAAGGATCGATTAAAACGACGACAGATGGTCGTTATTATAAGATGAAATTGAAGGACGGCAAGTATTTAACTGTCGATCTTGGATATAATTTCTTGCAACGGAATGGCCTATTGGTCAGATTTTCCGCTAAGGAGGATTATGAGAAATAAATATTATCTCATTCATTAGTGACAACTTGATACAATACGCTTAGAAACGACTTACTATCTATCTTTAAATCGAATAATATGCGGAATCTTATTCTTTTATCAATACTTTTTATTCTTCTGGATATCACAGGATCCTGGATACCCATATACTTGAATAGAGATCATGGGTCAGTCGTTTTAACCTTAAATTCAATTTTTGAAACGATTGAAATTCGTTTATTCTTCGCTTTCTGGTACTGGATAGTTGCTTACTTCTCCTGGATAATTATTAACATTTGTATCTCCTTCACTTTTCCAAAATCAATAACAAGGTCAATTATTGTAAGTGCACTTGTACCTGTTCTGGTTGTATTAACTATTCCTGAATCTATTCCAGTTGTTATATGGTATTGTATACTAAGTGCATCCTTTGGCTTTATGTTTCATAAATATGTTGACATAAAAGGTTAGTGAGTATACCCGTACTTGTCAATATTTTGAAACAGAACATAGATCTCATATTCTGCAATGCTAAAAACCCAGAACCGTCCTCAAATTCTCAGCCTCATCAAAAATCGACAAAATCGGAATTTGGAAGCCTTCAATTACAAAACTTGCAAAATTTCCCTGTGAGGATTTTAGAATAAGATCGTAGCTATTTTCTTTGAGATGATATTGTTCCAATGTCTGATTTTCAGGGTCAATAATCCAATACTCCTCGATTTTGTGGGATTGATAATCTTTAAATTTTACACCCCGGTCTCGTACTTCCGTTGAGTCTGACAGGATTTCTATAACGAGATCAGGAGCTGGAAAAAGTGTTTGGTTTTCGGTAAAACCTGACGACTTTTCTCTTTTGAAAAAACAGATATCCGGTTCGTAATCATTTCTGGTGAGTGTTATCATTATTTTTTCAATACCGACAAAACCAAGATTATTCTTGCCTGAATAAATACTTAATAGTCTATAAAGAAGACCGCTTGCTACATTTTGTCTTTTAGTGACAGGAGAATGAACAACAATTTCTCCATTGATGAATTCTATTTTCTCACCTTCTTTAATTTCTTTGTAAAATAATTGTCGTCTCTCTTCTTCTTCATGAAGTATAGCCTCAACTTTTTGAAGCAAAAGGTGTGCATCAGGTTGATTCATTATCCTGGTAAGAATGGCGTTATTCATAATGAATTAGATATCTATTAAACACCACTGTTATGAAGATTTAACAACTTATCACCCAGCCCAATTCTCCCGATCCAGACTCCGGTACTGAATGGCCTCAGCCAGATGTTCTACCCGGATATCATCACTTCCAGCCAAATCTGCAATTGTGCGCGATACTTTAAGGATCCTGTCATAAGCCCGTGCGGACAATCCGAGCCTGTCCATGGCGGTGCGTAAAAGTGCAGTTCCGGCGGTTTCAATCGTACAGATTTTCTTTACCATTTCCGGAGGCATCATCGCGTTTGAATAAATCTCTTTGTTATCCTTAAAGCGTTCTGTTTGTCTTTCCCGCGCTTTGATAACCCGCTCCCGGATTTGTGCGCTGCTTTCAGATTTACGTGTCGAAGCGATCTGGTCGAAAGTCACAGGCGTTACTTCTACGTGCAGATCAATCCGGTCTAATAGTGGTCCACTGATTTTGTTTAAATATTTTTGAACTACACCTGGCCCACAAACGCATTCTTTATCAGGATGATTATAATAACCGCACGGACAAGGATTCATACTGGCGATCAGCATAAAGTTTGCCGGGAATTCTACCGTCATTTTTGCCCTTGAAATGCTTACTTTTCTTTCTTCCAAAGGCTGCCGCATTACTTCCAGTACCGTTCTTTTAAATTCAGGCAGTTCATCTAAAAAAAGAATTCCATTATGCGCCAGTGAAATTTCTCCCGGCTGAGGAAAACTGCCACCTCCTACCAAAGCTGCATCGCTGATACTGTGATGCGGTGCACGATATGGCCGGCGGGAAACCAGCCCCATGTGCGTTCCTAACTTGCCAGCCACGGAATGAATTTTTGTTGTTTCGAGTGCTTCGGGTAAGCTAAGCGGAGGAAGTATGCTTGGAATACGCTTGGCCAGCATGGTTTTTCCTGCACCCGGAGGCCCGATCATAATAGCATTATGCCCGCCAGCCGCTGCAATTTCCAAAGCGCGTTTTATATTTTCCTGACCCTGAACATGTTCAAAGTCTGCATCATATTCATTTTGTGTAGTGAAGAAAAGATCCCGGGTATCAACAAAAAGCGGCTCAATCGAACTTTTGCCTTCGAAAAATGCGATCGCATCTTCTAGTGTTTCAACCGGAATCACGTCAATATTATTAACAATTGCTGCTTCCCGTGCATTTTCAGCCGGTAAAACAAATCCTTTGAAACCTTGTTTTCTAACCTCTATCGCTATCGGTAATACCCCTTTTATAGGCCGCAACTTTCCATCAAGAGATAATTCGCCCATGATGACATAATCTTCCAGGTTGTGAACCGAAGAAATCTGTTCGGAAGATTGTAAAATACAAAGTGCGATGGGAAGATCGTAGGCAGAGCCTTCCTTTCGAATGTCGGCAGGTGCCATGTTGACAATTACTTTTTGCCTTGGCATTTTATAATTGCAGTATTTTAAAGAAGCTTCAACCCGATGCTCACTTTCTTTGACCGCACTGTCTGCAAGCCCGACAATATGAAAATGCATTCCTTGTCCAACCTGCACTTCAATGGTAATCATTTTGGCATTGACGCCATAAACCGCACTTCCGAAAGTTTTTGCAAGCATAATACTGGTTTTGATTTGATAGTGTGTGGAATTCAGCAGACAAATCCTTTCCAAAATTAACAGGATTTGTGATAACCTTGTATATGCTGATCAAGATAAGCGGGACGTAAAATGTTGATATTCGTAATTTGATTAAAACGCTACAAAAACGTCACACAAATCGTCTTTGTGGCTGAATAAACATTAAATTTAAAAATTGAAATTATATCCTTACGCAGGTTTTTTATTTAATCACTCCTATTCCCATGACCAAGTATTTAATCGCAGTGTTTCTTTTTCTCTTCGCCGGAGAAAATGTCTTTTCTCAAAAAAAATCCGGTTCCCTTTCCGGCAAGATCATTTGTGTTGATGCAGGGCATGGCGGGACGGCACTCACAGACAGCTACCGCGTTGGCCCGGGTGGTGAACGCGAAGAATGGATCAACTTACGTGTAGCCAAACTTTTGCAGAAAATGCTGGAAGAGAAAGGTGCAAAGGTATTGATGACAAGGACGACCGACGATACCATCGCATTATGGCGACGTGCCAGAATCGCGGTTGATAACAAGGCAGATCTTTTTGTTTCCATTCATCATAATGCTACTGCCGATTCCAAAGTTGATTTCCCGATCATTTATTTTCACGGAAATTCGAGTGAAAATCTTGCCGGAGTTGCTTTGGGAAAAGAACTGGCCACGACCATTACGAAAAGTTTATTCAACGGGAATAGTCCGGTTTCAGTAGCTTCTGATTTCAGTATTTTTCCAAAAGCAGGAGCCCAGGTTTTAAGGGGAACATATGGAATTCCGGGCGTTTTAGCAGAAGCTGCATTTTTCTCAAATCCCGAAGAGGAGCAGAAATTGAAGCAGGAGGAGTATAACCGTAAAGAAGCGGCTGCCTATACAGAAGCGTTGGAAGTCTTTTTTAGTAAACCGATTCCAAAAATAATTGCCAAAAATTCATTGGTTACTGTTCCGCCTTTTTTGGTTTTCGAGGAAGCCGCGCGTATGAATGACATTGCCCGTCGCTGGCACCAGGATTTTTTGGATGGGCAGGCATTAATGAAAAATACGGACACGACATCCATTCGACAGGCATATGATCTGTTTACCCGCTCGGCACGTTCTTTTCCGGATTCTTACGTAGCGGCGGATTGTCACGCAAACAGAGTGCTATTGTTAAGATTGTTGGGTAAGGAAAAAGAAGCCGGAGAAGAGGAAAAACGGGTAACAGAATTTTATGTCAAATTCTCGGTTAAGAAATAGTTTTATTTAAATACCTTCTTCAAATCAAGCTTAATGTCAGTAACCGGATCTGTAAAAATTGTATCTGTGAAATACTGAACGGAGTTGTCAGGCAGAAATAATTGAACGGCTTTAACAGAAGGCATCAGAATCCAGGCGGATTTCACACCACTTGGGAAATATATTTTCCTGATTTTTCCCGTTAAGGCATCGTAAGCTTGCGTTGGAGAAAGGATTTCAATGGCTGTGATTGGAGATTCGGTATAACGGATTATATCCTCTTCCCAATTGAAAACCAGATTTTGAAAAATTGAAATATCAGGTTTTGCACGTCCGCCGGATAATTCAAGTTCAAGTTCCGGCATAACGTCAAATTTGGCGTCATATTTTGAAAGCAATAGACATATACAAAATCTGACACGTGAAATGTTTAGGGAAAAGCTTTTCTCTAAACTCGTTCCACTTTCATCAGTATATAAATCCATTAATTTCAACACTAATGTCTCATAATCAATTTATTCCACCACCGCCGATACGCAAATATAAGTCGGGATTATTCCGGTGCTTCTGATGCGCACTTCTGCATCAATCGCCTGGGTATTACCTGTGAGTACCAGCGCAGTATCCAGTCCAAATTTATTTCCCCCCAAAATATCGGTATGTAAAGTATCTCCTACCATGAGAATATCTCTTTTGCTCACATTAGGATAGTTTTTGATATGCTGATAGGCGAAAATGAACATTTGCGGATCTGGTTTTCCAAAGCGGATAAATTGTCTGCCAATGGTATCCTCAATCATTTTTGCCAAAGCACCAACCGCAATTGAAAGTCGTGTTTTAGAGGCCGGATATGTTTTATCCGTATTGGCTACAATGACAGGAATATTGCGTTTGCGTAATAAATTAAGCGTTTTTGTTAGATCAGTATTCCAGTCGAATCCTTCATCATCCAAAAATACCAGGGCATTTACATCTGAAATATCATTCAAATCTACCTCCTTGATGGATAACGTTTTAATATCTGCGGTACCGATATAATGAGCAGAATTCTCTGTTCCCAGATAAGCTACATATCCATTTCTAACTTTCAGGTCCAGGTATTCACGGGCTAGCATGCCGGATGAAATAATACGGTCTGGCGTGACATCATCTATTCCCAGTTTGACATACGACTGGGCCAGTTGCTCCGGACTTCTGGACGCGTCGTTTGTAACAACGTAAAAGTCTTTTCCGGTTTCTTTCAGGTAAGCAAATGTATTTTCGATTCCCGGAATCAGCCCGTTGTAAGTTTTAAGAACACCAAATGCATCGAAAAATATGACTTCGTACTTTGAAAGCACGGATTTGAAGTTGTCTAAAATCATGAATTTGGTGTCAAGGTTTACTGTTTATCTAGTATCTGTTTTTTCCTGCTCAATTTTGGTTCTGACTTAATACCCAGATGATTTAGGATTTTTTCAGGATCAAAAGTATCAATTGAAGGAAAATAAAGCTCGTAGGCTTCTCGCTGCAATTTGGTGGAGTAAGTTCTATGAAAAAAGTATTTTCCATATTTTATTACATAATTCAGTATAAAAAACCGGTAAGCTTCCTTCATAAACCGCACCTCGTTTTCTGAAAGCGGATACACTTTATGGTACTCTTCCAGGAAAATCATAAAACGGTCTTCCATCAGCGGCGTGATCAGATAACTAAACACAGTACGGTCGCCAACATTGGAAACAACCCTGCTGAAAAAGTAGAAATCCAGAATCCGGGAAGATACCCGGAACCAGTCATAATCCCAGCGTGAAAACAAATGCTGATCGTCGGTAACTGAGAAATTTCCAATATTCCAGTCAACAAAAACCGGCATCATATCAAAGTTAATAACACCGAGTTTATTGATATTTTTCAAAAAGGTTTCGCACTGATCTTTAAGAAAATCAACATGCATCCGGTGTTCATACTGGCCAGCTTCGGTATCCAGGATATCCAGCAAATGATATATATCAGTTCTTAATTTTTTCGAAGATTTTGGAAGTGATTTCCCCACACGAAGGCATGCAAGGTGAAATTTAGCCATCTCCCGGCCAAGTTTCCGGATATGGTCCTCATCCAGCCTCTTTGGCATACGGTGCATCGCGCGGATCGGATTGTAAAAAACGACCCAGGTATCCAGAAAATCTTCCTGATAACGATAGGTATAAACCTGGTTATTTTTCAGAAGTGATTTTGCCAGAACATTTTCAAAAGGATAAAGCAAATTATTGGAAGCCGCCTGAATGATCCGGTGGTCTTCCTTGAAATGTTCATATTTTCCAAAATAGGAAAGTTTGGCAATAACGGTATCATCGTTGTCCAGCGTCACCCGGAAAACGTGATTGGTAGAAACTTTCGCACTTATATCTTCAACCAACTTAATGGAAATAGAATCATCAAATCCCGCCCACGCTTTTTCAATAATGGCCGGATAGTTTTTTATACGCATGAACTTACTTAATATTTTTAGTTAGATTCTTGATAGAATCGGGTACTTTTTAGTGATAAAGTGTTACAAAGTTAACAACTTCACTGATACGATGTATGTTTGTCACTATGAGTAGCAAACATCGGAAATCGTTAAAATATTGATATTCAGCAGAAATAAGAATTGAAATTCTGTGTTACTTCTTTAACATAGAATTTAACATTATTTTTGCAGCGAAACTTACCATTTAATATTTTGTATTTTTTCTACTTTTCCCGCTTTTTGATCCGTCTGGCACTGCCAATTTTCCTTCGCCGGTTGTTTGTTATCAATTTTGATCAAGTGCCAAATAAGGGACCTTTGTTATTGGCCTCGAATCATCCGGATTCATTTTTTGATGCATTGGTGATCGGTGCAACACTGCGTCAGCCCATTTTTACCCTGGCCCGTGGAGATGCTTTTAAAAAACCCGCAGTAGCTTTCTGGCTTAGACAGATCAATCTGATTCCGGTTTTCAGAGGCTCGGAAGGACGACAGGCTGTTTTAAGTCTGGATGTTACGACGAAGGAAAGTCTGGATGCGATGAAGAACGGAAATACCGTCATTATCTTTTCTGAGGGCGTTTGTGTGAATGAGTGGAAACTGCGTCCGTTGGGAAAAGGAACGGCGAGAATGGCACATCAGGCGTGGTTTGGTGAAAGTAATCTGAAGGAAATGCAGGTGATTCCGATCGGGATGAACTATGAACATTATCGTGGTACCGGGAAACGAACTGCAATCCGTTTTGGTGATGCAATTCATCATACGGATATCAAAACCGATCCGGAAGACTATGAAAAATGGCTTCGGGAATTTAACGAAATTTTGCAGTTCAAGATGAATCAGGAAATTCTGACGATTCCTGAAACAGCTACAAAAGAAGAGCGGGAACGGGCTTTTGATCATTTTTTTGGCCCCAATTCAATTCCTTCAAAAGGCAACTTTTTGTTACAAGGATTAGGCTGGTTTGGCCGCCTTATTCATCGGCCGATTTATCGTGCTTTTGATAAAAAAGTATCAAAAATAACGGCAAGATCCGTTTTTTATGATTCAGCTTTGTTTGGTTTGCTTCTTTATCTTTATCCCGTTATCGTGCTTTTAATTGCCGGAATTGTTGGCATATTTGCTGGATTTAAAGTTGCACTTGCGGTATTTGCTGCTTTGCCTATATTAGCTTGGCTAGGAAATCGTTATCGATAAAAACTTAATAACGCTGATAAATAGAAATGCTCTGATGTTTTCAATTTAAGAAAGCATCAGAGCATTTTTATTTTATTATAATTTTACCCGCTAGTTTTTTACCCGGTTCAGTCCCATCATTTTCAACATCCAGTCGGGCAAAGGTTTTTGATGTTTTCTTTTTTGAATATCAAGGAACCAGCCTATTTTTTTCAGTATCGGGAGTTTGTGCGTTTCCACCATTTCTATTAGCGTGCCATCAGGATCTTCCACATAAGCAAATCGTCCTGCTGCTGATTCCATACCAAATGAGGACTCGCTGTCTACCGTAAAAGGATATCCCTGCGCCTGAACTTTTGTTTTTAAAGTGGCCAGATCCAGCGCATCGAAGCACAAATGAATATAGCCGCAATCGCCCCAGAAACGGTTTTCAAAAAGTTTTTTAGGTTCACGGTCTAATGCCTGTAACAATTCAATCTGGATATTTCCTAAAAGACGGCTGAAAGCGCCTTCGGGAGTAAAGTTTTTACGAAGCAAAACACGGCGGAAACGTTGGCCTGAAACAGTGGTCTGCAAATCATCAAAAACGCCGGTTTTGTCATAAACCACTTCCAGGTTTTGGATCAGAGTCTGATAGAATAAAATCGATTTGTGAATGTCTGAAACTCCCATAACAACCCCGGCTACGCCACCAACCGGTTTTCCTGTATTTTGAAACCAGGAAGTATCACTGGTGATCTGAAAAATATTGCCATAAGGGTCTTTTCCCCAGAAACCTTCTCCTTCCGGTAGTGTTACCAGTGGCCCAACGGCTTCTTTTGATTGTGATTTTACCCATTCATGCGCTTTTTTCACATCCGGTGCTTTAAAGCGAATCGCATTAATTCCTAAATCTCCCAGTTCAAGTTTGAAATTGGCAGGCTGCGAAACACGGCTGGTAAATGACCAGATTTCAAGTCCGCCACCTCCTGCCAGATTTAATGCCAATGCTGCATGTCGCTGATGCACAGCACCTCCTGTATATGGAGTCATCAATGGAGCTTCTGCTTTGTCGTCAAAAACAGGCACGTCAAAACCCAAAATACGGCGATACCATAGCCAGGCTTCCGGTACATTTTGAACACCAAGACCAACTTGCTGAATTCCGGAAATAAGTGCAGCATTCATGAAAGGAAAATATTTTTTTGTTATGGTAGAATAGATATGAGCAAAAGACTTTTTCTTGTGCGGACAAAGAAACCGCAATTTTACAAAATAAACAGGAAGTTAAATGGCAAAACCAAATAATTGATTGGAGCACGCAACTTTGAATAGAATTTTTTCCGTAGAGTGATGCGGAGTGCCTGCTTTTTTAAGAACAAATGATATACATTGAATTTAAAAAATGACGTTTCAAATAATAGGGAACTAACCCACCCATTCGCTGTTTGAAAAGAATGACCTTAACTCCTGACAAATATGATTTCACTGGTCCTGGTTTTTTTGACACATATTGTTAATCCGGTTTCTACGGGTTTTACGAAGCAGCAGAAGATTGAAACTACTCAAAATACCACGTCTGAAAAAACAAAATTTATCGTTTTTTCGGGTTCTGATTGGTGTAAAGGTTGTATTCAGTTTAAAAAGAAGGTACTGAGTGATCCTGCATTTGAAACATTTGCGAAAGAAAATCTGGATATTGTGGTTGCTGACTTTCCTCAAAGAACAAAACTTCCCAAAGATGTTGTTGAGCAAAACGAAGCCCTGGCAGAAAAATATAATCCCAAAGGTGTTTTCCCCAATCTGGTACTTATTTCTTCGGATGGATCTCAGTCAGAAATTATTGAATATGCAAACCAGACGCCACAGGAATTTGTAAGCGAATTGAAAAATCATTTGCAACGCTTAAATGATTGAGTTCCGGCTGGTCGAAAAGTTGATGGGTTCGGCCTTTGAACTGATCATTGTTGATGATGATAAATTAAAAGCGGAAGAACTTTTGCAGGAAGGGAGAGACGAAATCAAACGTTTGGAAAGGTTGCTTACCGAATTTGATGAATCATCTTTTACTTCTCAGCTTAATAAAAATGCAGGAATTAGACCTGTGCAAGTTGATACTGAAGTTTATGAACTGATCAAACGATGCGTCAACATTTCAAACCTGACGCAACGTGCTTTTGATATTACTGTCGGACCGTTAAAAAAGTTGTATAATTTTAAGAATGAGCAATTTGTCTATCCTGAAAAACACGCAGTAAAAAAGGCAGCTTCTTTTGTAGGCTCACAGCATATTTCTTTTTTGGGCGATAATTTTATTTTTCTAAAAAAGAAAGGAATGCACATAGGTTTTGCAGCAGTCGGAAAGGGTTATGCTGCCGATAAAGTGAAACAATTATGGCTCGCAAAGGGCGTGCAAAATGGCGTGATCAATGCAAGCGGAGATTTAACGGTGATTGGCAAGAAATCAGAAGAGAGACTATGGCAGATTGGTATTGCCAATCCGGATGCGCGCAATGAAGTTTTGTGTTACTTACCGGTTGAAAATGCTTCCGTTGCTACTTCCGGAGATTATGAGCAGTTTTTTATGCACAAGGGAAAACGATTTTCGCATAATATTGATCCCAGAACAGGAAAGCCTGTGAGCGGTATCAAAAGCGTGACCGTGATTAGTCCGGGTGCTGAGTTATGTGATGCGCTTGCAACTGCTGTTTATGTGATGGGTGTTGATATTGGTTTGCATTTCATCAACCAGCTTCCACAAACACATTGCCTGATTATTAATGACCAAAATGAAGTGTTTCCCTCACGAAACCTTAACTTTAAAAATGCGGAAGAATAAACTATATATTTTTATTTCAGGTATCGTGCTGATCTTTATTGGATTCAGCTGCAAACCTGTAAAACCCTATCAGCGCGTATACCTGAACGATCCGGAAATGCAGATGGGAGGCAATTCCGGGAAAAAATTTGAGGAATACGTGGAAAGTATCCGGGAGGGCGATACACCGGCTGCGGGTACAAAATCGAGTGGCGGCTGCGGATGTAATTAGCGTATTATGAAAAGAAAATTTTTACTGGCAGGGTTACTTAGTATATTTTTATTTAAGGCGAAGGCACAGACTGCTGATAGTGCCTATCAAAAAAGTACGATCTCAAAAACCGATATTGAAGTTGTTTATTCGCATTATATTCAGAATGGGCATAACTCGGCGGTTACTGGTGGAATAGGTACTGAGAAAATGACTGTTTATTCTCCGTCTGTGCGCATTGCTCATACTTTCAAAGAATTTAACACGATCCGGTTTGTCGGCGGTGCAGATGTAATCAGTTCTGCATCAGTGGATAATATTGATTTTGTCATGTCGTCCGCATCAAGAAGAGACACGCGGTCTTACGGTACACTGAATTACCAGCGGCAGTTGAAAAAAAAGGATATCAGACTGGGGATCGGTTCCGGTTTTTCAATCGAATCAGATTATATGTCCATTCCGTTTTTTGCTTCGGCGGACTACGTTAATCCTTCAAAAACCAGAACTTTTTCTATTGATTTACAGGCATATTTTGATGATCTAAGATGGGGAAGACTTGATCCGGATTATTATCATGCGGTAAAATTAATTTATCCCGTTGAGCTCCGGTATAAAAAGTGGTTTGACAATTACCGCCGGGATTCTTATAATGTCAAACTCGGTTTTACCCAAAGCATAAATCCTCGGCTTGTACTCGGTATTTTTCCTGAATTTGCTTATCAAAAAGGATTACTTTCAACTTCTTTTCACCGGGTATATTTCAACAATGATTCGTTGAAAGTTGAAAACCTGCCGGGTGATCGTTTTAAATTTCCGGTTAGCCTGCGACTGAATTATTTCATGGGCAGCCGCACAATTCTGAAATTAAATTATGGTTTTTATTGGGATAGTTTTGATATACTCGGTAATAGTATTGAGCTTGAAGCGGCTGTGAAACTTTCTCACCAATGGACCATCGCATCGTTTTTCAGATATTACAAACAGTCTGGTTCTGATTATTTCAAGCCTTACAAACAACATAATATCGCAGAGAAATATTACACATCAGATTATGATCTGTCATCTTTCCAAACATACAAGCCGGGCATAAATCTGAGATTTCTTCCTTCTCAATATTTAACCAGGAGAATTTCCTTTGATGAATTAAATTTGCGATATACATATTTCCATCGTTCTAATGGCCTGAATGCACATATTATTACTTTGGCGCTTAAATTTGGAAGAGAAAAAAGGTCTTTCAGGGATATGGAGTAACTTTTAGAAAAAGTCATTAATATACAAATCAGTAATATTTTGACTTTCAACCCAATATTTCATACCTTAAAGCAAGATTTTCAAAATAATATATTAATTTTTTTAAATTTTCACGCATCCATTAAGTGCCCATCATCGTATATTTGATGAGCATTGTATTTTTATTGAATTATTAGAATGACTCAGTCCGTAGTTTTAGCACCCATTACCGAAAGTTTACCAGAGTTTATAAATTCCGGGCAGTATTCAAAAGTAATTGTAATAGCAGATAACAATACCAGAAAGTACTGTTATTCATTGATTAAGCCTCTTTTAGGGAAACACAAACTTGTAACTGTGCCCGGCGGAGAAAAACACAAAGTGCTGGCAACATGCGAAACCATTTGGGAATCCATGACAGCCTCAGAACTTGACAGACACTCGTTAGTGATCAATATCGGTGGTGGTGTGATAGGGGATATGGGGGGATTTTGTGCGGCAGTTTACAAGCGTGGAATAGATTTTATACAGGTGCCGACGACTTTGCTTTCACAGGTGGATGCGAGTGTGGGTGGAAAACTGGGAATTGATTTTCAGGGATTTAAAAATCATTTAGGTGTTTTTAATATTCCAAAAAGTGTATTGATTGATCCGTTTTTTTTAAAAACTTTACCGGAAAGAGAAATACGTTCGGGCTTTGCAGAGATAATTAAACATTGCCTGATTGCGGATGCAGATAAATGGAAAGTAATACGTCAGAATGATTTTGAAGAACAAAACTGGGCCGATCTTATCGCACATTCGGTTAAGATCAAACAGGAAATTGTAAATCAGGATCCGACGGAAAAAGGATTAAGGAAGATTTTGAATTTCGGACATACGCTTGGGCACGCAGTTGAAACGTATTTCCTTGGAAAAAGTGAGAATGAAAGATTATACCACGGCGAAGCAATTGCAGTTGGTATGGTCATGGAAAGTTACCTTTCCTATAAAAAAGGTCTTATTGATCATAAAACCTTGATTGATATTGAGGAATTTATCTTTGCTACTTACGGCAGAGTTGTGATTAAGGAGGCAGATGTTGAAGCAATTATTGCATTGACACGACAAGACAAAAAGAACAGAGGAAACGAGATTCGTTTTTCTCTTCTGGAAGGAGCAGGGAAATGTGGGTATGACATCGTGGTTTCCGTTTCAGAAATGCGTAAAGCAGTAGCTTATTACATGGGGTAGATCTGGTGACAGGACGGCATAAGCTATTGATTAGTGGGTTTTCAATTTTAGAGTAAATAATATCTATTCATAACCTGACAAATTAATTGCTTATGCTGAAGTCTATTAAACCTTATGCCGCTTTATTAGTGATATTGATATTAGCGGGTTGTTCGGGTGGTCGTAAAGTATTTGTTGAACACGACTACAGTTATGAAACAAACTTTAAAGATTACTCTTCCTATACATTTCTGGAATGTGAGCGGGATACTAACAATCTTTGTACAGAGATTTACGAGGCTATTCGTCGCCAGATGCAGGTAAGGGGCTACAAGCTTACCGCCGAAAAACCCACTTTGTTAGTGAATTATGGTATTTTCTATGATAACCTTCGGTATCAGGGTTATATGCAGCCGGTCATTAAAAACTGGGTAGATACTGAAAATGATGGTTTCCGGTATGAGCCAATAAAATATGCCCTCGACAAAGGAACATTGATCGTTTCTTTAATTGATGCGGAAAGCGATCAGGTTGTTTGGAGAGGTTATGCGTCGGGTATTTTCAAAGGTGTTGAAAACTCAAATAATCATTACCGGAGTGTTGTAAGAAGGATTTTTGATCAATATCCGCTTTTTGCAAAAGGATATGATCCTAGAAGATATAGCGAGGCTGTCGGAAGATAGCTGATAGCAACGAAAAATAAATAAGCCCACCAGAATCTCTGACGGGCTTATTTGTTTTATCTTAATTTCAATGTTGCCAGTGTCATAATAGCTAGAATGATACCGACGATCCAGAAGCGTGTTACGATTTTTGCTTCATGTATACCTTTTTTCTGGTAATGATGATGAAGCGGCGACATGAGTAAAATCCGCCTGCCTTCTCCAAATTTTCTTTTGGTATACTTAAAATAGCTGACTTGCATGATTACAGATATATTCTCGGCAAGAAATATACCGCATGCAATCGGAATCATTAATTCTTTTCTGATGGCAAGTGCCAAAACTGCAATAACACCTCCAAGCATCAAACTCCCGGTATCGCCCATAAAAACCTGCGCAGGATAGGCATTATACCAGAGAAATCCGACACAAGCCCCGACAAAAGCAGCACAGAAAATTACAAGCTCACCAGAATTCGGGATATACATGATATTCAGATACTGAGAGAAACGTGTATTTCCTGACAGATATGCTAAAACCCCAAATGTAAGTGCAATAATCCCTGAAACACCAGCCGCAAGACCGTCAATTCCATCTGTAATATTGGCTCCGTTGGAAACGGCGGTGATGATGAAAATGGCTATTATCGTGTAGATCACCCAGGTATATTCTTCCGGAAGCCAGCCGAAAAGTAAAGTCCGGTAGTCAAATTCATTGTTTTTTGAAAAAGGAAGCGTTGTTACCATCGGATGGACAACATCCCGGTAACGCTGCACTTCGCCAAGTGAAGAGCTCAATAATGGCTGGTCGTAAATACGGATTTTAACATGGTCGTTGAAAGAAAGAGTCAATCCGACAATCAGGCCAAGTCCAACCTGGCCGACAATTTTAAATCTTCCGTGGAGACCTTCCTTATTATTTTTGAATTTTTTAAGATAATCATCAACAAACCCAATCATACCAGTCCATACTGCTGTTATGATCAACAAAACAATGTAAACATTGGAAAGTTTGGCAAACAATAATACCGGAATCAGGAGCGAAGCGAGGATAATAAATCCACCCATGGTTGGCGTTCCTGTTTTTTCCATTTGTCCTTCCAGACCCAGATCTCGGATAGATTCGCCAACCTGCTGTCTGCGCAGAAAGTTGATAATCCATTTTCCGTAGGTTGCCGCAATAAAAAGCGATAGTACCGTTGCTCCAAGGGCACGGAAAGAAATATATTGAAATACGCCGGCTCCGGGTATGTTAAATTGCTTGTCTAGGTAGTCGAATAGGTAATAGAGCATGTAAAATCTTGATTAGCACTTGCAAAGTTGCCTTTTTCTTGCAGACTACGCAATGGAGGCCTGTATTTTTATTCTTTTTAGGAATGAAACTTTAAAAATGCTTCTTTTAATACCAGCCTGTCGTCAAAATCATGTTTCACACCACGGATATCCTGATAAGTTTCATGACCTTTTCCGGCAATCAAAATGATATCTTCCGGATTTGATTCCGCTACGGCTTTGAAAATCGCTTCATGACGGTCGGGGATAACAGATGTATTTTTATATTTCAAAGGCGGCACGCCTTTCAGCATCTGATCCAAAATATCCTGTGGATCTTCGTAACGCGGATTGTCAGAAGTAAGAATTACCCTTGTGCTTAAATTGCAGGCAATTTCAGCCATTTTTGGCCTTTTCTCAGCATCACGATTTCCGCCGCAGCCGACAATTGTAATTACCTGCTCATTTCCATGACGTAAATGTGCAATTGTTTGAAGTACGTTTTCCAAAGCATCCGGCGTATGGGCATAATCCACAATACCAACAATATTATCGGCAGAATGGATTTGTTCAAATCTTCCCGGAGGACTGTTAAGATTCGAAAGTGCAGTTAAAACTTCTTCCGGCATTTCGCCCAACGCCAGTGCCGCACCATAAACAGAAAGCAGATTGTATGCATTAAACCGGCCAATTACCCGAAACCATACTTCCTGATTGTTGATCTCCATATGCATCCCGGTCAGCGTATCGGAAAGGATTTTTCCGTGATAAGTTGCCACAGTTTGCAATGAATAAGTTTCAATCCGTGCTTTGGTATTCTGAACCATCACAGAACCACGGCGGTCGTCAATGTTTACAAGGGCAAAAGCATTTTTCGGTAACTGATCAAAAAATCCTTTTTTGGCTTTAATGTAATTATCAAAAGTTTTATGAAAGTCCAGGTGATCGTGGGTTATATTGGTAAATATCCCGCCGGCAAATTTCAAACCAGTAATCCTGTGCTGCGCCACGGAATGCGAACTAACCTCCATAAAAACATGTGAGCAGCCTTTTTCCAGCATTAATGCCAGCAGCTCATTAAGCGCAACGGCATCTGGTGTGGTATGCGTGGAAGGGATAACTTCGTCTTCAATCTGGTTTTGAACCGTCGATAATAACCCGCAACGGTATCCCAAAGCGCGAAAAAGCTGGAAAAGAAAGGTAGCGACCGAGGTCTTTCCATTCGTACCGGTAACCCCTACAAGTGTTACTTTCTTTGAAGGCTGATCGTAAAAAGAAGCAGCCACATATCCCATCGCCTCGGCCGAATCAATTACCTGAATATAAGAAACTCCTTTACGTAATGTTTTTGGTAGTTCTTCACAAAGAATTGCAACCGCGCCTAAATCGGCCGCTGTGTCCATAAACTGATGCCCATCTACCTGCGTGCCTCTTAATGCAACAAATAAACTCCCCGGCAGGACGCGACGCGAGTCGATTATAATTTTATTGACAACAACATTTTCAGATCCGTGGATTACTACATCTGCAATCCCATCTACTATACTATGAATTGATTTTTGAATACTTTCCATAAATGGATTTTACTGTAATGTTAACAGGATCGTTTTAAGTCCGCTTTTATTATTGCCAGGCGGAAGTGACTGCTCCACTACCTTCCCGGAGCCCTTAAAGGTGACCCGGAACCCTTTATTTTCCAAAATATATAACGCATCCCGCATCGCCATTCCCTGCAAATCGGGGATGTCCTTTGATTCAATATTTTGGGACTTCCATTTTGCCTTATTTCTCGCGATCACCGAACCTGCTGTATATTCCTGAGCATCTTCCGGCAACGCGGCAAGCTTCAATTCTTCACCAATTACCTTTAAATCAGAAGTCCGGCCAGCCCATCTTACGAGTTTATCCTCACCGCTTGTAGTGTCTTTCTGGGTTTTCTGGATGCTGACATCATGGGCATAAATCCTGTCGGCAACTTCTTTGAAAACCGGCGCAGCCACACTCCCCGCATAAAGCTGATAATTTTCTTTGGCACCACGCGGCGTATCAATGATTACAATACAGCTATATTTTGGCTTGTTAGCTGGAAAATAACCCGCGAAAGAGGTATAATATTTCCCGGCGGTGTGAATCCCATTGATCAATTTCTGAGCAGTTCCCGTTTTGCCGGCTATTCTGTAAAGGTCTGTTTTGATGTTTTTTGCAGAACCATGTTCAACCACCCCTTCCAGCATAATCTTTATTTTGCGTAAAGTTTCGGGAGAACAAATTGGCTTTTCTGATACGTAAGGCAGAATTTTATCTTCGACCTTTTCTGCACTCCGGATTTCTCTTACCACCATCGGCCTAACCCAATAGCCATCATTAGCAACGGCATTGTACATGGCAAGCGTTTGAAGAGGTGTCATCCGCATTTCATATCCGTATGACATAAAAGTCAGCGAATAATTATTCCACTGCTTTGAAGAGCGGTTTTTAATGTAAGGAGGATTTTCTCCTTTCATATGAATCCCCGTCGGTTCAGTCAGGTGGAATTGTTTCAGGTAACCCAGATATTTATCAGGTTTTGAGAAAAAATAACGCTGCATCAGCAAATGAACACCAATATTGGATGATTTTTCAAAAACCTGTGCAGCTGTTAAAATACCATGTCCGCCTCGTTTTGAATCATTAATGGAAAGTCCTCTGAAACGAATAGAGCCCGCACCGGTATTGACCGTGACTTTGTTCGGATCCATTTTGGTTTCTTCCAAAAGCGCCATCATGGTGGGCAGCTTGAAAGTGGAACCCGGATCTGTACTTCCGGCCAAAGCGTAATTAAAAACTTCTTCGTATTTATTGTCAGGGCGTTTTGTCAGATTAGCCATCGCACGGATTTCGCCGGTTGCCACTTCCATCACAATCACGCAGCCAAAATCCGCCTGCGCTTCGGTTAATTTCCGTCTTAGCGCAATTTCTGCCATATCCTGAAAAGTCATATCCAGCGTTGTATAAACGTCTTTACCCGTTTCAGGCTGAATATTCAAATTGTCGCCCACAGGAATTTTTATTCCGCCTTCCACCAGTTCCACCCAGTTTATCCCGTCTTTTCCTTCCAGTTTTTGGTCAAAACTTGCTTCAATTCCAATATATCCACGGCCGCTTTTAGGATCCGTTCCGCCAATGGTACGGTCGGCCATTGGACTAAAAGGTTTGTAGCGTTTATAAATCATTTCAAACTTTCCTCCCCCACCCTTTTTTGCGCGGGTGAAGAATGGCCATTCCTTTACTTTTTCCCTTTCAAGATAGCCGATTTCCTTATTTTTTAATCTTAAATATCGTTTGTTTTTACTTTTTCTGTATCGGATAATTTTATCCCGGTAGCCATCAAAAGTATTTTCACCAAAATTCTTTACTAGCAGCCTTGCCAGCTGATCAACGTTATCATAAAAATATGTTGAGTCAGCCACTTTGGTGTCAAATCCAACATAATAATAAGGCAGCGACGTGGCCAGCAAACTTCCGTCACTCGAAAAAATACTTCCCCGCATGGCCGGAATTGTATCCAGTTTCAGGTCATTTTTTTCTGCATACTCCGCCCAGGTTTTCCCTTTAAATTTGGCATAATACTGAACCTGAATCAGTTTCCCGAAAACCATGATGGCAAAAACAATCAGAAACAGGGCTACTATACGAGCCCGGTAAATCAGTGCTTTTTTATTATTCTGGCCGCTGTCTATATCGCTTTTCATACCGGATGTTACAATGATGGAATGAAGTGTTATTCTTTTCTGATAATAATTTTCTTTGGCGGATTGAGGTTTTCTTCCAGTCCATCCGGCTTTACTTTTTCAATCACTACGGATTGTTTTCCACTTTTTTCGTATTCAGCCTGGATTGAAGTGTATTCTGCGCGTAAGTCTTCAACTTCTTTTTTTAGTTTGATACTGCTTCTGACATACTCCTCAGATTGAAAACCGATTCTTTCATAAATTACTAAAAGGATCACAATCCATCCAAAATAATAGAAATATTTGACCGGAACGCGCTCTTCTTTTCCGGGCAACTTATCTCCAAAAACTTTATCCAGGGGAAAAAATTTGTTCAACCAGTTGAACAAACTATATTCTCTGCGCGGTTTAGGCGGTTTTTCCGGTGTCGGTTTAGGTCTTCTTTTATTTTCAGCCATGTTTTTTACAACATTATGTGTTATCAAAAATCATTTGTCAAAATCCGTTTTCAGCATGGTTATGTCACCCCGTTGGGGTTAAAACCCGCTCAGGGCAATGTCTTTCTATAATACTGTCATCCCTTCGGGATTTGAATATCCGCTCAGGCCGATGTCTTTTTACAATACTGTCATCCCTTCGGGATTTGAAAATCCGCTCAGGGCAATGTCTTTTCTATAATACTGTCATCCCTTCGGGATTTGAATATCCGCTCAGGCCGATGTCTTTCTATAATACTGTCATCCCTTCGGGATTTGAAAATCCGCTCAGGCCGATGTCTTTCTACAATACTGTCATCCCTTCGGGATTTGAATATCCGCTCAGGCCGATGTCTTTCTACAATACTGTCATCCCTTCGGGATTTAAATATCCGCTCGGGCCAATGTCTTTTCTATAATACTGTCATCCCATCGGGATTTGAAAATCCGCTCGGGCCGATGTCTTTTCTATAATACTGTCATCGCTTCGGGATTTGAATATCCGCTCAGGCCGATGTCTTTTTACAATACTGTCATCCCTTTTGGATTTGAATATCCGCTCAGGCCGATGCCTTTTCTATAATACTGTCACCCCTTCGGGATTTGAATATCCGTTCAGGCCGATGTCTTTTCTATAATACTGTCATCGCTTCGGGATTTGAATATCCGCTCAGGCCGATGTCTTTTTACAATACTGTCATCCCTTTTGGATTTGAATA
>NZ_JAJTSZ010000011.1 GCF_021440195.1 Dyadobacter sp. CY356 | reverse complement strand
CAGCTGCTCAGATAATCATTAAACTAATTTTTAAGCCCGTCAAAAAAACAGACTTTTTTTCTTTCAACTTCTAGTACGTTATTTGTAGCCCGGTTGGTTTCCAGCCGGGCTACGGATTTTGTTACCATGACCAATTTTTAAATCAACCAATTATGAAAAAAGCCTACATATTTCCGGGACAGGGTTCACAGTTCAAAGGAATGGGTTTAGACTTATACCAAAGCTCCGATTCAGCCAAATCATTTTTTGACCAGTCAAACGATATTTTGGGATTTGATATTACCAAAATCATGTTTGAAGGAACGGACGAGGAGCTTAAACAAACCAATGTTACGCAACCTGCGATATTTATTCATTCCGTAGTATTAGCAAAAATCAGTCAGGATTTCACCCCGAACATGGTCGCCGGCCACTCACTTGGAGAATTTTCGGCACTGGTAGCCGCCGGAGCGCTTTCTTTTGTTGATGGTTTGCGCCTGGTTGCCAAACGCGCAGATGCCATGCAAAAAGCATGTTTGCTGCGTCCGTCAACGATGGCTGCCATTCTTGGCCTTGATGATAAAACGATAGAAGAAATCTGTGCAGGAATTACGGATGAAATTGTTGTTCCCGCTAATTATAACTGCCCCGGCCAGGTTGTAATATCAGGGACGATAGAAGGTGTGGAAAAAGCATGTGAGCTGTTAAAAGCTGCTGGTGCCAAACGCGCATTAATACTACAGGTGGGCGGCGCATTCCACTCTCCGCTAATGGAGCCGGCACGTGAAGAACTTGCTGCGGCTATCAACGAAGCCCAGTTTCAGCCTCCACTTTGCCCGGTTTATCAAAATGTAAATGCAAAACCAGCTACTGAAATTTCGGTTATTAAAGAAAATCTTATAGCACAGCTAACGGCACCTGTAAGGTGGACACAATCTGTTGAGCAAATGGTGGCGGACGAAGCCGGCTTATTTATTGAATGCGGACCAGGAAAAGTGTTACAGGGATTAGTGAAAAAAATAGCGGGAGGCGTAGAATTGAAAAGTATTTGAAATTTTTTTTCAAAAAGACTTGACAACTTAAAATTTCGTATTACTTTTGCACCCACTAACACGGTATTGGCTGATGGTGTAATGGTAACACAGGACATTTTGGTTGTCTCGTTCAAGGTTCGAGTCCTTGTCGGCCAACATTTTCTTAGCAAAGAGCTCATTTTTTAATGAGCTCTTTTTTTATAGCTTTTTTCCCAAATTATTTATTCCTCCTCTCCCTTCAAAATCCACCTCAATCCCCAGTTTTTCCCGCTTTTTTCACAAAACTATATGACATTTAATCCAATATTTTCCTTTCACTAGATTTTACGAAACAAAACAGCAAAAAAGGTTACATGCTTTTTACAAAATGATAATTATTTACCGATGAAATGTTACATTTACTATGTATAACCTAAATGCACCGTAAATGAAAATCGACACAAAAATTAAAAAAAGAGACCGGGAACGGACCAAAGGAAAAATCCTGAAGGCCGTTGGTGAGGTCATCGAGCAATTTGGAACTGAAAAAGTTGGGGTAAATCTGATTGCCAGAACAGCCGGAGTTAACAAAGTACTGATTTACAGATATTTTGAAAGCGTAGATGGTTTGATGGAACAATATGTAAAATCAGGAGAATACGTTTCCACGATGGGAGACGATTATATAGATAACATGGGCAACATCCCGGCCGAAGAACGTGCAAAGGCATTGACCAGCCTTATGAACACGGTTCTGAGCGATTTGCGCGAACGTAAGGCTACCCGTGATCTTTTGAGATGGGAAATCGGCACGGGCAAGGCTATGCTGTCAGATGCGAGAAATCAGATTGCTACACGCATTGTTGATAAAATTGGTGACTTGCCAAATTGTAAAGATACCAGTGCATTAATGGCATTTCTTACAGCCGGTATTTATTACCTGACTATTTCAAGTGACTATCGTGAAAAAATAATCGATGTTGATTTACATTCGGACGAAGGCTGGAAACGTATCAAAAACGTTATTGAAAGCATTATTGTTAATGTAGCCTAAACAAATTGCTTAAAAAGAACCCTTTTGAATGAAAATTCAGAAGGGTTCTTTTTTGTGGTAAATATCAATAAAACGGTACCTGTTCACGTATATTTGTATGCCGGAGAGCATTTCAAACAAAGAAACTCCTCATCTCCGCCAAAGAAATATTAGTATATGAGTGTTCTTAAAAAGCTGGCCGGTGATACGGTAATGTACGGAGTTAGTACCATTTTGGGAAGAATGCTCAATTACCTGCTTGTTCCGTTACATACAAAATTGTTTCTACCCGAACAGTTAGCCTCTCAGGTTCAGCTCTACACTTATGCCGGCCTATCCATGGTGGTCTACACGTTCGGTATGGAGAGCGCTTATTTCTATTATGCACGAAAGGAAAAAGATGGCCAAAAATATTACAATCTCATTTTAAGCGCGGTAATACTGGTCAGTGTTCTATTTTCAGGAAGCATTTTTCTTTTTTCAGAGGAGGTAGCGAGATTAATCGATTATCCTGAGGAAGCTAAATTGGTCCGATGGATGTCAATAATTATGGCAATTGATGGAATCGTTGCAATTCCATTTGCCCGATTACGTCTTGAAAAAAAGGCCAAGAAGTTTGTTACCGCCAAGGTGAGTAATATTCTTATGAATGTTGGTCTTAACTTCTTTTTCCTAATCATCTGCCGTGACATCTTTGATCAAAAATATCTGGCCGTATTCAAACCGGTAGTTGATTTATTTTATAGTCCCAATACCGCAGTCGGCTATATTATCCTGGCGAATTTATTAGCAAATCTGGCATTTTTTGCATTTTTGTATAAAGAGTTCATCGACTTCAAATTCGTTTTTAACACTACCCTATTAAAGCCTGTCTGGGTTTATGCATTTCCTCTTTTCATCATGAATTTGGCTGCTGTAACCAATACACTCTTTGACAGAACCTTTCTTCAATATTTACTTCCCACAAATTTTTATCCCGAAAGAACTACAAAACAGGCAATTGGAATTTATGGACAGTGCTTCAAACTTTCAATTTTCATGAATCTTGCCATACAAGCTTTTAAATATGCGGCAGAGCCTTTTTTCTATTCAAAAGCAGAAGATAAAAATGCCCCGGAAGTATTTTCAGAAGTTATGAAGTGGTTTATCGTCATTTGCGCCACTATGTGGGTTGGTATTTGCCTTAACCTCCACTTGTTGGCAGAATTATTTTTGAGAAAGAAAATTTACCATGAAGGTTTGGCCGTAGTTCCCTGGCTCTTGCTTGGATTCTTATTTTTAGGAATATACTATAACCTGGCAACCTGGTTTAAGATATCCAATAAAACTCAGTATGGTACCTACATCACATTGACAGGAACAAGTATTACCGTGTTGCTTAATGTCTTGTTGGTACCAAAAATAGGTTACCTCGGTTGTGGATTTGCATTTGCTGCATCCGGTCTGGTCATGACCGCGCTTTGTTATTTTTATGGGCAAAAATATTATCCTATTCCGTATCAACTCAATTCTGCACTGGGATACATTTTTGGAGGCAGCTTATTTATATTGCTGGATGCCTATTTAATTCCGTCAAATTCATCCGCCGGATTAGTTTATCATATGCTTTTCTTCATTCTCTTTTGTGTAATCGTGGTATTCGCAGAGCGGAAATCGCTACCACTGCGTTTCCAAAAGGCATTGGGACTTAGATGATTCAGATCAGCAATTATTCTCCTTCGCAGCATCACGAAGTAATTTATTGGCGAAAATAAATTCATTCAGTTCCGGTACCGTCGTTTTCGTGATATCAGAATTAATGCCTTCCCATAATTTATCGCCCTGATAGAGAAAAATCACGTTCTGCCCGATTTCCATTACCGAGTTCATATCATGGGTGATGATAACCGTTGTTATTTTATATTCTTCTGTAATTTCCTTGATCAGTTCATCAATTTTCACAGAGGTAAGCGGATCCAGTCCCGAATTTGGTTCATCACAAAAAAGATATTTAGGATTCATTACAATGGCGCGCGCAATGCCCACACGTTTCTTCATCCCGCCACTGATTTCAGAAGGCATTCTTTTCCCGGATGTTTCGAGTCCAACCCGCTGAAGACAAAAATCGACACGTTCCTTTTTTTCTGCGGGAGAAATATCAGTCAACATATCGAGTGGGAAACGTACATTCTGCTCAACTGTCTGAGAGTCAAAAAGCGCGCCTCCCTGAAATAAAACGCCCATTTCCCGGCGTATAGCTTGTTTCGTATCTTTATCTGAATTGTAAAAATCACGCCCGTTGTAAAGCACATTGCCCTGGTCGGGTTTGATCAAACCGATCATACATTTTAACAATACACTTTTCCCGGTACCGCTTCCACCAATAATGAGGTTTATTTCACCTTCCTTAAAAATGCTGGAAACGCCTTTGAGAACTGCTTTGCCATTAAATGCTTTATTGATATCTTTTATTTCAATCATTTTCCGCTAAATAAATTTCAATTGCTCCAAAATTTGGAAAGAAAATAATCACTAATATTTACAACAATAGCTGCGCCAGTAAATAATCTGCAATCAAAACGGATATACAGCTATTGGTAACAGCCTGGGTACTTGCCTTTCCAACTTCCAACGCACCACCGGTAGTAAAAAATCCCTGATAGGAAGAAATTGTAGCAATCAGAAATCCAAATACAAAAGGTTTGATACACATGAAAAACAAATTATAGGGTACGAAAGAATCACGAATACCATATAAATAATCTCGCTCAGTAATCACACCCGTTAGTGTTCCCGCCAGATATCCGCCAAAAATCCCTAAAAATGCAGCTAGAATTACCAGCATCGGAAACGTGAACATGGCAGCCAGCACCTTGGGCATTACCAGATAGGAAGACGAATTTATCCCCATAACTTCCAGGGCATCAATCTGTTCAGTAATCCGCATTGTACCCAGCTCGCTGGCAATGTTGGAGCCCACTTTTCCTGCAAGCACGATACAGGTGATGGTCGGTGCCAGTTCAAGTATCTGCATATCGCGTACAATAAGTGCTACGGTAGAAACAGGAATAATAGGACTTACAAGATTATAAGCCGTCTGAATACAAGAAACGGCTCCGATAAATGTTGAAACGATGGCCACGATAAAAATCGAGCTTACGCCAATTCCGACGCTTTCTTCCATAAAACGCCGCCAGTAAACAGACAATTTCTCACCTTTGCCAAACAGTGATCCTAAAAAAAGAAAGTATTTTCCGATTACCGACATCATATCTTAATTGTATTCAATATTTTCGGGAAAATTAGACAAAAAAAGAGCCAAATAGAAAAATGAATCCATTAGTAGTAATAACAGGTGGCACAAAAGGGATTGGAAGGGCATTGATAGAACGGTTTTTGGCTGAAGGTTTTGATGTTATTACCTGCGCGAGGAACGAAAACGATCTTTTATCGCTGCAAAGTGATATGAAAGCACAATTTCCTGATTCAGAAGTTTTTTTTCAGAAAGCAGATTTATCGCTGCGTCCCGAACTTGACAGTTTTATCGGTTTTATAAAAAATATGCAGCGTCCGATTGATGTGCTGATCAATAATACCGGCGTATTTATTCCCGGACAGATCCATAACGAAGAGGAAGGTACGCTGGAAAAAACGATGGAAACAAATCTTTACAGTGCTTATCATTTGACGCGTGGTGTAATTGACAAAATGATAAAATCTAAAAAAGGTCATATTTTTACAATCTGTTCAACCGCAAGTATTACAGCATATCCAAACGGAGGTTCTTATTGCATATCAAAATTTGCCTTATACGGCATGACAAAAGTGCTGCGTGAGGAAATGAAACCGCATGGTGTAAAAGTTACCGCTGTACTTCCTGGTGCAACTTTAACAGATAGCTGGCAAGGAACTGATCTTCCCCAGGAAAGATTTATTGATCCGAAAGACGTTGCAGAAACGATCTGGGGAGCTTATTTGCTCTCTCCAAGAGCAGTTTTGGAAGAAATTTTGATAAGACCACAGCTTGGAGATCTGGATTGATTAGTAAAGAATAAAGCATTTTTGCTAAATTGCCGCATTTTTAAAATTATTTATAAAAACCCTTATTTCATTTCATGGAACAATACCTTGGTATAGACGTGGGCGGTACTAACGTAAAAATGGGGATCGTTGATGCTACAGATGGGAGAATTTCTAATTTTTATAGCCACGATACCGCCAGCTGGCGCAGTTCAGGACATTTTATAGAAAGACTTGGTGATGCAATCGCTTTGCAACTGGTTGAATATCCTGAAGTTAAAAGAGTAGGCATAGGCGTTCCCGGCCTGATATCGCGCGATCGTACCACGTTACTGGAAATCACAGCTATCCCTGAAATTGATGGTATTACCATTGTTCCGGATTTGAAAGCGCGTTTTCCTCAGCATGATTTTTATCTTGAAAATGACGCCAATGCCGCGGCATTAGGGGAATATTATTTTGGTGAAGACAAACTTCCGGAAGACTATATTTTTGTTACCCTGGGTACTGGTATCGGCGGAGCAGCCATTATTGATAAAAAAGTTTTCAAAGGCGGCGGCGGTAATGCCATGGAGCCAGGACACGTACCTTCGAAAGGCGGAAAGGTTCTGGAACGTAATATCGGTAAAAAAGAGCTTCTTGACATGGCACATACCATGCGAGCGACTTATACTGGAAAAACGCAATTGCCAGACAACGGTACCATTTCTACAACAGGTCTGGTAGCAGCAGCGGCGGCAGGTGACGAACTTGCCAAGCAGATTTTTCAGGAAATGGGTTATTTGTTAGGAGAAGGACTTGTTTCAATGATCCGTATTCTTGACATTACAACCATCCTGATTGGCGGAGGTATTTCGGCTTCTTTTGAATATATTCTGCCAGCAATCAATGAAAGATTTGCTTATTGGCTTACTCCCTATTACATGAAAACAATCAGCATCAAGCGTGCGACCCTGGCCAATGATGCCGGACTGTTGGGAGCTGCGTCTTTATGTTTTGATTGATAAAAATATTTTTGCTTTGAGGGCGGGACATTTCTGTTGAAAAGTCCCGCTTTTTTTACACACACCATCCTCCTCTTAATAAAATGAATAAGGTAATACTCTCCTTGTGTCTTTGCTATGTAGTTTCAGCAATATCTCCCACTTTTGCCCAACAATTTGACCTGGCTTATTTTGACAGATTACCTCAAGACAAACAGCTTTTTGCAAGAGACAGCACTGATTTTGCTGACATAACCATTGCAGGAAAAATACAGGTTCCCGGCTATTCTTATGTTTCCATTGTAAAATATAGAAACAAAGTCAAAACGGGTTATCAAAAAAGCAACCTCTCCTATTCCTCCACTCAGGCACCGTTTACGATCAGTTCCAGAATAAAAGCTGAGCTCGCAGAATATGCGTTTGAAGTATATGCCTGCAAGTCAGCTAAGGATTCCACGCTTATTGTACGCAGAAATGATGTAGTTGCCGGAGATTTCTTTATTATTTACGGACAGTCCAATGCCGTTTCCTGGGAGGTGGATTACCCTTACCGAAATGAATATGCCCGTACTTATGGCTCAGCAGGAGGGCCGTTTCTTTGGGGTTTGTCCAATGAATTGACGCAGCGTGTTGGTATTTTTGGTATTGAATTTCAAAGAAGAATTGCTGAAAAATATCAGATACCTACCTGCGTTATCAACGGTTCTGCCGCGGGAGCATCCGTTGTGCAGCTAACCGCAAGAAATGAAGACAATCACTCAGACCCGATCAGCCAGTATGGAGCACTGCTCAATATCACGCAACAGACTGGTTTGCTTCCCTATATAAAAGGAATGTTCTATTGGCAGGGTGAAAACGAAGCATCATCCAATGATCCGGAAATTTGGGGGCCGCGTTTTGAAAAAATAATTTCCCAATGGAAAGAGGATTATCCGGCAACCAAGAAAATTTATGTCTTCCAGTTACCATTATTCGGCGGCGGTGCCTATGACGACCGTATCGGAGTGCTCCGTGAACAGCAACGAACGCTGGAAACCAATCACCCAATCGTACAATCTTATGCAGCACTGGGAGCACCAGGATGGAATGGATTTCATTATGGTTTGGATGGATATATGAAAATCGGCCAGGATCTTGCTGAAATGGCAGGATACCATCATTATGGAGAAAAAGAAAAAATAAGTTCTCCAAATCTGCAAAAGGTCTTTTATTCCACACCACAGAAGGATGAAATCACCATGGTTTTTGAAGATTATCAGGAAATGGTTTATCCAAACGATACAATTGCCGCCAACATCGAGGGAAGTCAGGTGCCTATTTCTACGTATTCCGTCAAGGACTTCTTTTACCTGAACAAGGAATGGCAAAAATTAAAATCCGGCAGAGCGGAGGCAAATAAAATCATTGTTACACTAAAAGAAGTTGGCAGTGATTCTTTGATTAAATATTTACCTTCAAAATATCATTACGCTGGCTTGCTGAGTGCGCCCTGGGTTTATATTGGCCCGTTTTTGAAGAATACAAAAGGATTTCGAGCTTTCGCATTTCATCATCAGAAGATCGGCCCCTACCAAGATTTTGGAACAATAACACTGAGTTCTTCCGAAATTGACAACAATGTGGTATTAAACTGGAATCCGTTATCCAAAACTACAGGCTATATTCTGGAAAGATTTGATGGAAAAGAACCATCCAGATCTCATGAAATTATTTATCTGCCAAATACTGATACGGAATACACAGACATCACCGCTAAAAGGGGAATTGACTACACCTACAAAATAAGAGGTTATACCGAAACATCAGAATCCGGAATAACATCTCTTGTAGTGACTAAGAAAAGCGAAGACAATTCATCAAATCCGGATATTACGATTTATCCAAATCCTGCTGCTGATCTGGTAAACGTAACTTCCGATACAGAAAAAATTCGTCAAATTCAAATATTTACAAACAGCGGCGCAAAAATAGAAACGCTTTACTATACTGATCAACAATGGGTTACAGTGAATTTGAAAAACCTGATTAATGGAGAATATTTTCTCAAAATTCAGGCCGGGGAAAAATATATCGGGCGTAAAGTGATGATAATGAAATAGTTTAATACTGGCTGGCTATACAAAATTCACCTCGGCGCTCAGATTAATACCATACTTTTCATAAACAGATTTCTGTATTGTTTCGGAAAGTGCTTTAATCTGATCGCCGGTACCAGCACCATAATTGACCAAAACCAAGGCTTGCCGCGCATGAACGCCAACATCACCATCGCGATAACCTTTCCATCCTGCTTGTTCTATGAGCCAACCAGCCGGCACTTTTACAAAACCCGGAATGGTTGGATAACCCGGGACGGTTGGAAAATCTATTTTTAATTTATCAAACTGCTCCGCAGAGATTTCCGGATTTTTAAAAAAGCTGCCTGCATTACCAATTTTGGCCGGGTCAGGCAGTTTGCTTTCACGGATGCGGATTACAGCTTCACTGATTGCTTTTATGGAAGGTTTTTCGACATGCATCTCCGTCAGGGTTTTCTGAATATCGCCATATTCAACATGATATACAGGTTTTTTATTCAGACGAAATACCACACCGGTGATAATATATTTTCCCTTCAAAGCATGTTTGAAGACACTTTCTCTATATCCAAAAAGACATTCTTCTTTCGAAAATATTCTCATTTCCGCCGTTTCAACAGAAATGGCTTCAACCGTTTCCACAACATCTTTTATTTCTACCCCATATGCACCAATATTTTGCATAGGCGCCGCGCCGATTGTCCCGGGGATTAGCGATAAGTTTTCAACACCTGCGTAATCATGCTGCACACAATACGTCACAAAGTCATGCCATTTTTCACCGGCCCCTGCATGAAGCCAGATAAAATCCTCATCTTCCTTGATGAGCTCAATTCCTTTTATTGCTATTTTAATTACCAGCGCATCAACATGCTGCGTAAACAGAATATTACTTCCGCCTCCCAAAATAAATTTGGGCGTTTCCTTCCAAAGAGGATTTTTAATAATTTCAGTCAGTGCAGCGGTTGATTGTACTTCTTCAAAAAACTGAGCCCTGGATTCCAGACCGAAGGTATTATAATTGCGTAGAGAAACGTTTTCTTGCATGGTGTGAAATGGTGGATCGTAATAGCAGGACAAAGTTAGGTATTAGATTCAAAATAGCACAGGAAGATGGTTTATCTATCCATTTTTGGTTAAGTTTGTAAGTTTATTACCAATCACTTCATCATGTTGCTGAAAAAGAAAATATTTTTGCTGGTCATCCCTTTTGCTTTTCTGGCTCTGTCGGGATGCAGCAAGAAAACGACTGCCAACATTTCATCAGCTGATTACCGTGAAGATCTGACTTTGGTAAGGCCAAGGTTTGATTATGTTGAACCGGTTGTCACAAAAAAAACAGAGTCAAAACCAGTTGACAATGTTTATAAAAACAGCGACAAACCGTTAAATGTCAATAAAAAACTCCAGACGGTTTTGGATACTATGGCTCAGCAAAATAAAGCCATAAGATATATCAGCGGATTCAGAATACAACTTTATGTGGGCAACGTCCGCCAGGAAGCGGATAACGCCAAATCATACATTTACCAGTCATTCCCCGACCTGAATCCTTACGTATCCTATTCTCAGCCAACATACCGTGTCAAAGCAGGTGACTTTATGTATCGCAGTGATGCAGAACAATATCTGGAACAAATCCGGGGACAATATTCCTCCGCAGTGATACTTGCTGACCGCGTTGAAATAAAGCGCAGTTTGCTAATTCGTCTGCCCACTGAATAGATTAAATTTTAGAATTGACTAATAATTTTACCTTTGTATTTTATATACATACTAACTTATAATGAAAAAGGCACTTATTACAGGTATTACAGGTCAGGATGGGGCCTATTTGGCGGAATTGCTTTTGAGCAAAGGCTATGAGGTTCATGGTATCAAACGCCGCAGCTCGTTGTTTAATACGCAGCGCATCGACCATATTTATGAGGATCCGCACGAAACAAATGTACGTTTCCACTTACACTATGGTGATCTGAGTGATTCTACCAACATCATTCGTATTATTCAGGAAGTACAGCCTGACGAAATATATAACCTGGGCGCTATGTCCCACGTGCAGGTAAGCTTTGAAGAACCTGAGTATACTGCCAATGTGGATGGAATCGGAACGCTTCGTATTCTTGAAGCGGTTCGTTTGTTAGGTTTGACTAAAAAAACCAAAATTTATCAGGCCTCCACTTCTGAACTTTATGGTCTGGTTCAGCAAGTTCCTCAGTCAGAAACTACACCATTTTATCCACGTTCTCCATATGCCGTTGCAAAATTGTATGGTTACTGGATTACTGTAAATTATCGTGAAGCTTACGATATGTTTGCGGTGAATGGTATTCTTTTCAATCATGAATCGCCATTACGCGGAGAAACTTTTGTTACCCGTAAAATCACACGTGCTGTTGCCAGAATTGCTTTGGGCTTGCAGGATAAGGTTTATCTTGGGAATCTTGATGCGCAACGTGACTGGGGCCATGCAAAAGATTTCGTTGAAGCCATGTGGTTGATTCTTCAGCAGGAAGTTGCCGAAGATTTTGTTATCGCTACCGGAATCACCACACGTATCCGTGATTTCGTTCGTATGGCATTTGCCGAAGTTGGTATAGAACTTGAATTTTCAGGAGAAGGTGTTACGGAAATTGCGAAAGTTGCCAAATGTAATGATCCTGCTTTCCAGATTGAAATTGGTAAGGAAGTAGTTGCAATCGATGCTAAATATTTCCGCCCGACAGAAGTTGAACTGTTGATCGGTGATCCGACAAAATCAATGACCAAATTAGGCTGGAAACCTAAATACGATTTAGCAGCATTGGTAAAAGATATGGTTACCGCCGATGTGACGCTATTCAAAAAAGATCAGCTACTTGAAAATAGCGGTCATAGGGTAATGAATTATTACGAATAGAATTTCTTATAAAGTCACTTTTTGTCAGGTTTTGTTATTTTTAGTCAGGGGGTGTTTGCTCTTGACTTTAGTACGGAACTTGACAATTTTTGTTTTTAAGCAAGTTCTGGAAAAGTCAGGAATTGCCATTTGTTGTCAGTTTTTGTCAAGTATGGTCAGGGATTGTTTATTCCAGCTTTGTAGATATGGTTTAACAGTCCTATAAAACAAAATCAGGTATGGCCAATAAATGACCATACCTGACAAAACCTGACTATAAATGACTTGTTTCAGACAAATTCAATTATCTAAAATCCCCTGACTACACTTGACAATAAATGACAAAACCTGACCTTTACTTCAAGTATCCAAAATCCCCTGACAATAACTTAAATTGCCTTTCCGATACTTACGAGCGTTTCAGGATTTTGGTATCCGATTACTTGTTTAACGATTTTCCCATCTCCGTCGATGAAGAAAAGTGTTGGATAACCTTCCAAAGGATATTTCTGAGCCAGTTTTGGACCTTCACCGCTTTCCATATCAACTTTTACATTGATAAATTTCTGGTTAAATAATGCACCAACTTCCGGCTTTGTAAAAACATTTTTCTGCAATAATTTACAAGGTCCGCACCAGGTTGTATAGGCATCAAGAAAAATAATTTTATTTTCTGCTTTTGCTTTTTTAAGAATTGAAGCCCAATTCCCTCCTGTAAATTTTATTCCGGCATCTGCGTTAACTTTTGTTTCATTTTTTCTGCCATCAGCTGCTTCTGCTATTGAAAAAGTCAGTGCAACCACTGCAAGCAAATAAATAATGTGTTTAAACCCTTTCATTGCTTTGGTTATATTATAGTTTGAATAAATACATAACGAAAATACCTAACCGGTTTATTTTATTAAACCATTTCTAACCGGATAGGTTCAAATTATAACGTTGAAAATATAGACGAACATAACTATTTTTTTCAACAAAAAACAACCCCCGCAGATATGCATCTGACGGGGGCGTTTCACTTTTGCTGGGTTATAATAACTTCTAATGGCAAGAGAAGAATCTTCAATGTTTATTTAGCAATTAAAACTTTATAACTATTTGTCGAACCATTGGTGCCGGTAAGGCTCACCGCGTACAATCCGGCCGGAAGATTTTTTACATCAATACCATCCACTAACGCTTTTATAGACTGATATACTGCTCTTCCGTTCAGATCCAGAAGCTGAACTTTACCAATTTTCGACCAGTCATTTACTTTGAAGAGAATACGTTCTGAAACAGGATTTGGATAAATTGTAACCTGGCTACCCGTTTCAATTGTAACACTGCGGATGCTGCTGTAAGCAAATGTTCCATCTTTGTCAATCATTTTCAGACGATATAGATTCTCACCATTTGATGGGTTTTTGTCAACGTAAGCGTAAGTTGTTTTTGTTGAACTTTCTCCCGCTGCAACTACATTATCAAGTTTCTGCCAGGTTTTTCCGGTAAGACTGTTTTCAATATCAAAACTTTCGCTGTTTGTTTCCGCCGAAGTAATCCATTGCAGTTGTACTGTTTCATTTTCTTTATCAGCGTTAAAACTGATCAATGTAACAGGCAGTGGCGTAGTTCCTTCGTACATACCTGCGTCTACCGTCAGGTTATCGCGATTTACATTTCCGGCAGGAAAAGAAGTATCAATCGTAATTTCTCCGCTGTTACCTTCCATGTCGACATCACTATCCAGATCAGAAGTCGTGGCATTTTTTAACGTGAAGAAATATTTACCACCGCTTGGCAAAATGAAAGTCACTTTATATTTACCACTTGTCAATTCATCAAAAAGATATTTTCCATAACTGTCCGTCACAGCTGTTATTACCTGAGTCCAGCTTCCCGAAACATATTCGTACAACTGAACTTTAACACCCGTTGCAGGAAGTTCACCATTGTTCTGGATTCCGTCTTTGTTTTTATCAAACCAGACATAATCACCGATTGATCCAAATACTTCCGCTTTCACACAAGTTCTTTTCTCAACCGAATACACTGTCGTTACACCCGGATTGTTATTATTTTTTTGGTCAAAATCGTGGTTACCCGTATTTTCATCCCAGAACTTCATATTCGTTCCACTGTAACCCCCATCGCTTGAAATAGTACTCACCCCATTTGTAACGATGATCGAACCGTTGTTTCCGGATATTTTCTTGTCAATAGTAAGATTACCATTGCTGATCGTCAGCGTCCCGTTGATGAAAGCTGCACCGCGAATATTTACATCACCGGTTACGTTCATACATCCATTATTTTGAAATTCTTTTCCGGGACCCTTATCTCCAATGATAAACTGGCAGGCAGAACTACCAAAACTCCCGCATAACGTATTTATTTCTCCATCATTCAAGATGGCTCCGTGGTTATAAAAATAACGGCTGATATTAATCACACCGGAAGCTTCATTTTTAAAACGTTTTGCATCCGCATTTTCAAGACTGCTGAATTCCATAACTCCGGAATTTTCGATCACATTGTTCGTACCAAAAACAATCATAGAAGGTGCAGTCGCAACCAGTTTTGATTTCGCTCCCATATTGTAAAACGAGAATGAATCTCTGAATTGAATGGTACCTGTATTCGTAAAAGTGGTAGTTCCCTGATTATTGATCAACAAATTGCTTCCGATACCGCTGGTGTTCGTATTTAAAAAACCGCCTTCCTGAACATTGATGTATGAAGTATTTCCTCCGTTAAAATTATCGCTGCTGTTATAAGTGAAAGTTCCGTAAACATTGATACTTACAGAGCCATCGAAGTTTGTTCCATTCGTCTTTGTCCAGCTTGCGCCATTAGCTATGCAGATCACGTTTCCGGTGCCGCTTACATTAATGTTAATGTCCCCGATAGAGGAAGTGATAGCAAGTGTTTTGTTTCCATTGAGGTTATAATTGCCACCGGTTACTGCGGTAAAATCAGCAGCAGGACATTGTGCAAAAGTCTGATTTGCCAGAAGGAGGATTATGGCAGGCAAAAACCACAGGTAAAATAATTTTTTCATAATTGAGGTAGTTACAATGAGAGATGCTGTGTTATTCTATTTAAATGCTGGTTATTTATATTTTGCTTGCTGATCGTAAACATCAGCACAATAAAATCCTGGCCTCCGATTTTTCAATCAGAGGAACTACATGCTGCTGGTTATATTTTGAAAAAATGCTTATTCCTGTTTTGAAATCAGGATAGGCATCTTGAAGGTATTGTTTGACTTATTTTTTTCCTTGTAAATGCCGGTCGGGTCTACTTCAATCTCCAACACGTAATTTCCTGATTTTAAACCTTTTGGAAGCGTAACGAACTGACCTTCATACATCATTCCATAGGTGTCATAACCGCCAACGCTGATTCCCTGCTTCAATGATTTACAATCGACATAATTACCTAGTCCATAATTAAGCAGGTTTTTGTCTCCGTAAGTTTGTCCGTTCAGCACACACAAACTATCATTGTTATTACAAATCCCGGAATCAAAAAGGCAATAACTTACTTTGCTCCCTTTTGAAACCAATTGCCGCTTTGTAACTTTTCCAGCCTTGTTTTTGATTTCTTTTACCACTCTAAATTCCACCCAGTCGTCAACATGGTAATGATTGTGACCAGGTTTATCATCATAATAATTGGTGCCGGCAATGCGATCTGATGCAATCAGCTTATTGCCATTTTTCTTATAGATCCGCTGATTGATCTGCTGACGCGGATGCGTTTTATCTTTGCAGATCACCGTCGAATCTTTTACTTCCTGTGTGTTGCAGTACCATTTATTATTACCAAAAGCTTCCATTGGCCCATCTCCGATATTGGCAATGGAGGCCGCCAGTCGCAATTGTCCCGGATAATATGGATCATTCCAGGGATATTCTTTGACCTGATCCGTGGTAAGCCTTTGAAGTATTACCAAATCCGGTAAAAGTTCACAATCCGAGGTCCCATCTGCACATTTACAGGCAGTGCCATCTTCCATGGAACAAGGACTTACGTCCAGATTCGGGGTTGGGTTTTTATCAAAATCAAGTGTCAGAAAATTAATCGTGCCCTTTTCTCCCGATCTTAAATCCTGCACCAGCAAAAACCAGGTACCATTTGGATTTTGTCCGTTATTCAAAAAATTTATTCTTCCATCCGGAATATATTCACCCGTAAAAGGTGCAACTGCCTGATGTACATACCCTGAAAAGCCGTTTGACCGAAAGCAAGTATTGGTATAATTACTTCCAAAATCTTTACCGTTACGGTTTGTAAGCCATATACTGGTGCCATCCGGACTTAACAACTCAATCTTCAAATCAGAAACCCGCGGATGAACGATTGTAAAGCAGATCTTTGATATACCAAAATCCTGTCCTGTCTTCGAGTCTAGTCCCGATACCTTTACAGGAAACGAATCGATTTTAAATACGCCCTTAAAATCATGAATTGTTCCGCCGCTGGCATAAAAACTTTGCGCTTTAACATCTAAAACCATACAGATAACCAGTAAGATCAAACTAAATTTTGCTAGAAAATTTTCGATGCGAGGCGTTCCACGCAGGATAAACTGATTCATTATTTAAATTCTTATACTGTGACTTTGCGGATTAAATTAAGAGAAATAATAACGTTTATCTAATTTTTTCTACAAGTCCGGGGTCTACGAATTAAATTATTCAACTAAAAAGGCTATTCAACCGCTGTCACAGATTTCTGGTTTGCAAAACTAAATTCATTAATTATCAATGCGTTAAGAAGAAATTGGAAAGTTGCACGTATTATTTTAATCTATTTGTAGAATTATTTGGCGCATTATCAGGATGTACTTCGTTAACAAATCCGAACTACTAAGGATATACGCATACCAATGTTTTTGAACTGAGTTATTTTTTGCAGAATGTTTGTGTAGTTGCAATTAGAAACAGACATCAGCCTAACACCGAATTTATTGCTAAAAAGAAAACCAGTACCTTTGTATTCAAATTATAAACTACCACCATGAAAATTCAAGAAGCAAAGTATCTTATGAGCAACTCCGATTATGAGAAATGCCCTAAGCCTGATTTGCCGGAATATGCGTTCATTGGTCGGTCAAATGTAGGAAAGTCTTCATTGATTAATATGCTTACCGGAAAAAAGGGCATGGCAAAAACGTCACAGCAACCCGGAAAGACACAATTGATCAATCATTATTTCATAAACCAGGTTTGGTACCTCGTTGATTTACCGGGATACGGATATGCAAAGGTAAGCAAAACAGAACGCGAAAAATGGGAAAAAATGATCGGCGATTATTTACATAACCGTCCAAATCTTATCTGTACGTTTGTTTTGATTGATATTCGTCATGAAGCGCTAGCAACCGACCTCGAATTTATGGAAGAGCTTGGTCAGGGCGGCATTCCTTTTCATATTATTTTCACCAAAGCAGACAAGCTAAAACCGTATCAGCAGGCTGAACAAGTAAAAAAATATACTGAAAAACTTGCAGAAATCTGGGAAGAGATTCCACCAATGTTTGTGACGTCAGCTGAAAAAGGAGAAGGCCGTGACGGGATTCTTGACACAATACAATCTTATAATCAAACGTTTGAAAAACCTGGCGTGGAATAAGGTTTGCTTACCGAGCAATCTTTCCGTTATTTTGCGGAAAATTTAATTTTGTCACAATTGTATATTCAATAATTTGGCAATCATAGTCTATAAATAAAGAGACCACTAATAGCATAACTAAGGATGAGCGAGAAAGTAGAATCAACAGGAATGGAATTGTTGAAAGAGATAGCTAATGTTTCAGGGAAAGGCGGATTGTTCCGTATTTTGAAACCAAGTCGCGCAGGTGTTATAGTTGAGAGCCTGGATGAAAAACACGAAAAATCACTAATTGGGCCAACTGCACGTGTTTCTGTTTTGAAAGACGTTTCTATTTTTACGGAAGGTGAACAAGAATCAATTCCTTTGGCAGATGTATTTCTTAAAATCAGAGAAGTACATGGCGAAGAAATCACTTTGCAGGTTAAGAGCGCATCAGACAAAGATCTTATTGAATTTTTGAATGAAATTCTTCCTGATTTCGACCGTTCAAGAGTTTATGTTTCTGATATTAAAAAGGTAATTACCTGGTATAATTTGTTGTCGAAATATATCCCTGAGCTTTTTGTAGCCGGTGCGGAAGAAACTCCGGAAATTGAAGCGGAAGCTGAGGTTGAGACGCCGAAAACTGAAATGTAAAAATAGTATTGTATAAGATTGAGCAAAGCCCCGTCGTCCAGACGGGGTTTTTGCATTATCTTCATTATACGAATTCCTCCGCTCATGACAAACATTTCCCAATACATCGACCACACACTCCTCTCACCAACCGCAAGCGAAACGGATATCCGGAAAATTTGTGAGGAGGCCTGGATTCATCAGTTCAAGGCAGTTTGTGTTGCGCCTACTTACGTGGCCTACACTAAGGAAATGTTTGAGTTTTGTCCTGTACGAATTGAAATTGTGTCCGTTATCGGTTTTCCGTTGGGTTATTCAACAACGGTAACAAAAATTGCAGAGGCAATAAACGCGCTTAGGGATGGAGCGACAGAATTGGATGTGGTGATGAACATTGCTCAATTCAAGTCCATGGCTTATTTGAGCATTCGGGAAGAATTGAGGCAATTGTCTGATTTGGCGCATGAGCACAATGCATTATTAAAAGTCATTATCGAAACAGCTTATCTTGATTCATTCGATCTTTACACGGCCTGCGAAATTTGTGCCGAAGCAAAAGTCGATTTTGTAAAAACATCAACAGGATTTGCACCGGCCGGTGCGGATCTTGAAACGGTCACAAAGATGCGTTCAATCCTGCCATCTGAAATCAAAATAAAAGCATCGGGAGGAATCAGGACTTACGACCAGGCTCTTGCGTTTATAGAAGCCGGAGCCGATAGAATCGGAACTTCATCAGGTGTTATGATGATGACAGCACAATGAAACCACGCGTTTTGCTGCTAAGCACAGTGCATCCGCCGACCGATCCGCGTATTATGTACAAGATTGCGCCATCGCTTGCTACGGATTATGCTGTGATTTGTGTTTTACCAAAGCTGGAAAGAGCTATGGGTAAAAAGGATTTTGAAACGATATCTTTACCATTTTTTCGAAATTTACTGCTGAGGATTTTACTTTGCCACCCGGTTTTACTTTGGAGATGTTTGCGTTTTCGTCCGGCAATTGTGCATATCTTTGTGCCCGAATTGATACCGATAGCGTTTCTTTTTCACTGGTTGGGTGCGAAAGTGATTTATGAAGTACAGGAAAACCTTTATAAAAAATTCTCTATCAAACAGTTTAACAAAGCAGTTGTCTTTCAACTACTTTTTAAATTTTTCGATCGGGCCGCCAGGAAAAAATTTTATTGCCTTTTTACCGAACACGCTTATTTGAATGAATATAAAAATTTGCCTCTCACCTCCGCAGTTGTTCATAACTATGTTGCATTGCCGTTCATTGACCGTTATTATGGAAAACATGAGAAGCAAATAACAAAGCCGCCTGTATTTTTCTATTGCGGCGTAATTTCAATGGAACGGTCTTTTGATGTGTTGGTAGCAGCATTGATCAGATTAAAATCCAGACATCCGGATTTTAGGATGCATATGTTTGGTAAGTTACAGTTTGATATAATGGATGCAGAAAAGTTACCGGGTTTTTTCAAAATCCAGTCAAATATCGTTTTTCACGGTTATACAGATCTGAAAAATGCGCTGCCATTTGCCAGAGGAGCAACAGCAGGAATTGCATTATTAAAACCGGTTGCAGATTATACGGATTCTTATACTACGAAAATATTTGAATACATGGCCATGCAATTACCTGTGATCACCTCCGATTTTCCCTTATACCGGGATGTGGTAGAAAACGCAGGGTGTGGTTTTTGTATATCACCCTACGACTCAGATACGTTGGCAAAGAAATTGGAGTGGCTCGTAGAAAATCCGGAAAAAGCCGGGATTATGGGCCGAAAGGGTAGAATCTCAACAGAAACTTATTACAATTGGGCAAACGAAGAAAAGATTTTGCTTAATTTTTATACAAATTTATTGAAACCTAAAAAATCATACTTTTTAACAATTTAAATATTTGTATAATTTTATAAACTTATTATTGAATTGTTCAAATATTTAGTACTATGCTTTCTACGAAATATTTAACTTTCGGAATTAAACAGAATAGTAGATTGCGAAGTCAACTTCTCAACCATGTATATTAATACACTCAGTCATTATCTACCAAGTGAAGTAATTGGTAATGAATATTTTACAAAACTTAATAATCTTTCCAGCGAATGGATTGTAGAACGCACCGGAATTTACGAGCGTCGCAAAGCCGGAGAAGGTGAGAATACTGCAACCATGGCAATTGAAGCTGTAAATTTATTACTGGCTGATGATAACGTCCCATATAGCAAAAATGAAATTGATTTGATCGTAGGAGGGACCTACACACCTTACGACACCATCGTAACTGTTGCACACGCGGTTCAGCATCATCTTTCGTTGCCGGATATTCCTGTCGTAACCATTTCTTCCGCATGTTCTTCCTTGCTGAACGCCATTGAAATTGTCGAGGGATATTTTGCCATGGGTAAAGCATCCAAAGCGCTGGTGATTGTTTCCGATCATAACACAGCTTATTATAACGAAAGCGATACCGTTTCCGGGCATTTGTGGGGCGACGGTGCTTCTGCCATGTTGATTTCAAAAGAAAGACAGTCCGAATCGGATATGTTTATCAAGAAACTGATTACCGGTGGTGCAGCTACCAGTGGAAAAGCCATTGAAGCAGTTGTACTTCGCCCGAACGACCGTGGTGTGGTTATGCCTTTTGGTCGTGATGTTTTTCAGAATGCCTGTATATATATGCCAAAGGTTAGTCAGCAGGTTTTGCAGGCCTGCGGTTTAACGATCGATGATCTTGATTACCTGATTCCCCATCAGGCCAATCACCGGATTAGTCTGAATGTGATCAATACTTTGGGGATTCCGGCTGAAAAGTTAATCTCCAATATTCAGTATCTGGGAAATACCGGCTGTGCAGGCTGCGCCATTGCACTTTCTGAAAACAGATCAAAATTCAAAAAAGGAGAAAATATTGTTATTACCGTTTTTGGCGGAGGATATTCCTATGGTGCCATGTTGATAACAATTTGATATACTTTTAAATAAAAATACCTCGCAGAAGTAGAAATCTGCGAGGTATTTTTATTTTTTGAAATTGGTCTGTTACGATTAATTCGCCTCCGTTGGAGCAAACTTAACCGGCCTCCATGTATTATTTTGTGGATTGATATCCGGAAGCTGATTATCCGGGTCAATCGTAACCGACTTGATTGGCTGCTGTGTATCTACGCGGAAAGACCATTTTCCACCACGCTGCCAAACTTCTATGGGCAATTCTACTCTTGTCTTTTTACCGCTGATTTCTTCAACATCAACTTTTGCCGGCATGGCCATCTGGTCAAGATTTTCGATTGTGATGACAGAACCTTTCTGAGGGTTTTGCTCAACATAAGAGACTTCCTTTACGCTCTGATCAAGTTTGTAATTTTCAAAAAACCAGCCTTTCCAGAACCATCCCAGATCTTCACCTGCTCCGTCTTCCATCGTACGGAAAAAGTCGTAAGGCGTAGGATGTTTGAATGCCCAGCGTTTTACATACAAATGAAAAGCATAGTCAAAACGATCTTTTCCTAAAATCTGCTCACGCAATATTTTCAGACCTAAACCCGGCTTGTAATAGGCTTCCCAACCAAGATTTGAAGGCTGAACCACATCAGGAATTGTCATGATCGGATCTGCATTATCACGGAACATTACAGGTGCCAGGCGGTGCATATCCCCCATCTGGTTATCCTTGTATTCTCCATTATTAAAATTATCGCCGGAAAGAAAATTGATAAAAGTATTAAAACCTTCATCCATCCAGGCATACTTACGCTCATTACTACCCACGATCATTGGAAACCAGTTGTGACCAAATTCATGATCCGTTACACCCCAAAGATCATCTTTACGGCTTTTGCTGCTGCAAAAAACGATTCCGGGATATTCCATTCCACCTACGATTCCAGCCACGTTGGTTGCAACCGGGTAAGTATACTCATGAATATAATTTGAATAAAACTCGATACAGCCTTTCACATATTCCGTAGCACGCCCCCATCCTTCCAATCCGCCATCCTCAGCAGGATATACAGATTGCGCCAAAGCTGTTTTCCCGTTTGGCAAATTCATACGTGCCGCATCCCAGACAAATGCCTTTGAGGTAGACCAGGCCACATCACGCGCGTTGGTACAATGAAATTTCCATGTTAACGTACCCGATTGTTTTGGACGCGACGAAGGATTGGTAACTTCCTCAGCCGTACGGATCATTACTGTCTGATCGCTTTTTGCTGCATCAGCCAAACGTTTTCTTTGGTCAGCGGTCAAAACTTCTGCCGGATTAACCAATTCTCCTGAACCTACAACAATGTGATCCCAGGGCACAGTAACCGCATAATCAAAATCACCATATTCCAGATAAAACTCACCGGCACCAAGATATGGAAGCACATTCCAGCCCTCTATATCGTCAAAAACAGCAACACGCGGATACCACTGAGCCATTTCATAAACAATACCGTTTTTCGTTTCCAGCGTTCCCATACGGTCAGAACCGTATTCAGGTACTTTGAAAGAATAGGCAATCTTTATTTTGATCACATCCCCGCTTGCTTTCACAGCATTGGTCAGGCGGATCTGCATACGTGTATCCGTGATGATATAATTTGCTTCAACCGCCTTATCTTTTCCCTGCTGAACAGAGACGGATTTGATGGCATCTCCCCCATTGAAATTAACATTACCAAAACGGCCACCCGTAATTGGCGTTGATTTTCCTCCGCGGGATTCAGTATTAAAAGAATTCTGATCCAGTTGAAGCCAGATAAATTCAAGTGCCTGGGGGCTGTTATTTTTGTAGGTAATTTCAACATCACCTGTTATTGTCTGCTCTTTTTCATTCAGAGCAACATTTAGCTTGTAATCTGCACGGTTTTGCCAATAAGCAGGACCAGGAGCACCGCTACCCGTACGATACTCACTTCCTGGCTGGAAATTAAATAAAGGATGAAAAAGCACATGCGCATCATACTTTGGCTTGTCCGCTTCCTGAGCAGAAACACTTATGGTCCCAAGGCAACACATGGCCATCACCCATAAGCGTGAAGAGAAGATTTTCATTCGTATTGTTGAAAAGTAAAATATTAATTCTAAACGAACAATATACGGCTTTTAGCCTTTTTCCAAACAAAAAAGGTTTCATTATTGCTATTCATTAGCGAATTTTACAAACTTCCTATCAATAACGCCCAATTCATGCGCCATCGCCTTACTGTTGAAGCCTATACACAAGGTATCCTTTCCGGCGACAGGATTATTCTAAGCCGCGCAATCACGCTGATTGAAAGTAAACTCAGGAACGACAAAATTCTGGCTAAAACGGTACTGGAAAATATTCTTCCTAATTCAGGCAAATCGATACGTGTTGGTATTACCGGCGTTCCGGGTGTGGGAAAAAGCACTTTTATTGAAGCTTTTGGAAAACATATCACATCCCTGAAAAAAAAGGTTGCAGTATTAACAATTGATCCTTCAAGCAAAAAAACCGCCGGAAGCATTCTGGCGGATAAAACCCGGATGGAAGAACTTGCCAGAGACCCGTTGGCATTTATTCGTCCGTCTGCTTCCGGATTGTCTCTTGGTGGTGTTGCCAGAAGTACGCGGGAAACCATTTTATTATGTGAGGCTGCGGGTTATGAAATTATTATCATTGAAACCGTCGGCGTTGGACAATCCGAAACGCTGGTGAAAGGCATGAGTGATTTTTTCCTTCTGCTTATGCTTGCAGGTGCGGGAGATGAACTCCAGGGAATCAAAAAAGGGATTATGGAAATGGCTGATGCCGTTGCAATCAACAAAGCAGACGGTGCCAATGAAACAGCTGCGGAACTGGCGGTATCAGAATATCAAAATGCCCTCCATTTATTTCCAAAATCCGATTCTGATTTTATCACAAAAGTGCTAACCTGCTCTGCTTTGGAAAAGTTCGGAATTTCTTCAATCTGGGAATTGATTACAGAATATCAGGAAGCGACAATTAAAAACGGTTATTTTCAAAAAAACAGACAAGCGCAAAATCTGGAATGGATGCATGATTATATCCGGCAAACGCTGGAAGATCAGTTTTATGAAAACAGCATCATAAAAAAAGCTATCGCCACCTCAGAAAATTCCGTAAAAGAGGGAAACGAACTTCCTGTGGCAGCCGCTGAAAGATTGCTGGATATTTTCAGGAAAACTATAACAAAATAAATCCGCTTCAATTCCGGCGGCAATTCTTCGCCATTAACTCAGATTTACGACTCATTCTGCCTGAAATTATCATTCAGCACAATTTTTACAGTATTTTTGAAGTTTGAATATCATATTGAACATTTAACGCTTAACTCCTTCACCATGAAGATTTTTAACTATTTCAATAAAACGGCCTTTCTTGCTTTCTTTTTTATTGCTTTTGCATTTGTTGCCTGCAAAGACGACGATGATAAAACAACAACACCTGTTGATAACAATCCAATTGTTGGAAAATGGCAGCTGACTTCTATTACGCCGGAAACAGCCGGAACTACAATCGCCGGCCTTGATTTACTTCCTGCTTTGGCTCCCTGTATTTATAGTTTGAAATTTACTTTTACATCAGATAATAAAGTAGCCCTTTCGGATTGTGACGCGGCAGTAACTTTGATTGGTGGACTGATAAAAATTGAAAGCACGACAACATGGAAAGTTGATAGTGGAAAATTGACTTTGACAAACGGAACAACAACCAATACATTTGGTTTGACACAAAATACGAACGATATGCAAATCGTTGTCAATACAAATACAACCGGAACAGGTGCTCCTGTAAACGCAGTTCTAAGTTTGAAGAGACTTTAAAGAAGAATATTGCTTTATTGAAGAGGCCAGATTTGTCAAACAAATCCGGCCTTTTTATATCAAAACCATAAACGATTTAATTTTTTTTGGCGGACATTTTACCAATTTGTGTCAACCAGATCAATCCAATAATGGCAGAAAGTGATGTTCCGGCGATGATGGCAATTTTCGCACTATTCTGAAGTTCGATATCTTTAAAAGATAGTGAAGCAATAAATATGGACATTGTGAAACCAATTCCGGCCGTAAAACCAAGGCCAATCAGATGTTTCCAGCTAATTCCCTTTGGTAATCTGGCAAGTTTTGCTTTGACCGCCAACCAGGATAAACCCACAATACCCAAAGGTTTCCCAACAATGAGACCCAGTATCACACCAAAACTCAACGGCGAAACCAGTGATTCAGAAATATTGGAGGGCAGGATTATTGCCGTATTGGCCAATGCGAAAATGGGCATAATCAGATAGTTAACTGGCTGATGCAATATATGTTCCAGTTTAGGAATTTTGTGCAGCGGCATGGTCATCGCCAAAAGCACACCCGCAATGGTGGCATGGATTCCGGATTTTAATACAAAATACCAGAGAATTCCTCCAAGCAAAAGATACCAGATCGTTCCTTCCACTTTAAAATAATTCAGCATAGAAAGCACCGCAACAATACCCGCTGCGTACAATAGCATATCTGTCTGGATATTGCTCGTATAAAAAACAGCAATGATAAGTACTGCAATTAAATCATCTATGACCGCAAGTGCAGTAAGAAAAACTTTCAGGCTGAAAGGGACCCTATCTCCCAAAAGCGATAAAATGCCTAATGAAAAAGCAATATCAGTTGCTGTCGGAATAGCCCAGCCGTGGGATGACGGACCTGTTTTATTTAATAAAAAATATATAATCGCCGGCATCATCACACCTCCTACGGCCGCCAGGGTTGGTAATAGTGCTTTTTGAACCGATGCGAGTTCACCGGCCAAAACTTCCCTTTTTATTTCCAGTCCGACAAAAAAGAAAAACACAACCATCAATCCATCATTGACCCAATGTTCGATACTTTTTTCCAGTGGTCCGATGTGGATTTCTTTATGCCAAAAAGAAAGGTAATTTTCTCCCCCGGATAAATTGGCCAAAAGCAAAGAAATTGCTGTCGCAATCAGCAAAAGTATTCCCGACAATCTACCGGTATCTGCAAGATCCCTTATTGGATGTATTAATATCTTTTTTAATCGTACTTTTTTCAAATCTGGTATTGTTTAGTCAAACAATTTCTATTAATAACCGCTTATTAGCTCGAATGATCGCAAATAATCGTCCATTTTCCCTTTAATTTTTTCCAAAGCAAAGTATAGTGGCCGCTTACATCTCCTTTCACCGGTCGTTTCAAACTATATTTTCCAACCAAAAAAGCCATATCTTTTGCAGGAAATGTCAAATTGATAAACGTAAATGTCAAGGTTCCCATCGAAGCACGATCAGGATAACGCTTTAAATAATTTTCATATGTTTTTTTGTAGCCATAAGTAACGCCGGGTTTCCCCACAAACATCAGGGAGTCGGATTCCCAGTATCCATTCATGAAAGATTTTACATCACCGCGGTTCCAATCTGCATTCTGGCGTTTCAAAATAGAATAAATTTCATCCCGGTCAGCCTTCGACTGGGCCATTACAAAAGTGGTCAGTGATAATAGAAGTAATGTTAAAACACAGTTTCTCATATTTTTTACGGATTTTTGTAAAATGTTTCTTTCGTTTAAAGATACAGGAAAGATTCTTTCCGGGATAGTTAAGTTTAAATTAGTCCCGGAACCCAAAAATTAGCAAAATTGACTGGCAAAATGAGCAAGTTTGATGATATTTTTAAAAAGCTTGACCGACAAAAATATCCTTTTATCGACGGCTTATACTACCTTTTCATTATCATTTTCATAGGTATTCTTTTTTTATTTTTCGCTTGATCCGTGGCAGATTCCTATCTATTTATCATTAACCCAAGTTCCGGAACTTCTATCGGACAGCACCCTGAAAAAATCTCGAATGCAATTGAAAACTTTGTAAAAAGCAAAGGTGGAAAATCGCTGATTATTTTTACGAAAGGGCGCGGGCATGCCACAGAGCTGGTTAAAGAAAACCTGGACAAGGAAAACTGGAAAGCGGTTGTTGCCGTTGGCGGCGACGGAACAGTGAACGAAGTGGCCAAAGCATTGGTAAACCGTTCGACCCCTCTGGGAATATTGGCGCTTGGATCTGGTAACGGACTTGCCCGCCATTTGGGATTACCTTTAACATTGGAAGCAGGTTTGAAAAGACTCTTCTCAGGTTCAATTAATACGATAGATTCGGCCGAGCTTAACGGGATTCCGTTTTTTTGTACTGCCGGAATGGGTTTTGACGCCTATGTGGGTGATTTGTTCAGCAAAGCAAATTCGCGTGGATTGGCCACCTACATGAGTGTCTCCTTAAAATCTTACTGGAATTACAAACCGCAAACGTATAAGTTGAATGGAAAGAAAGTTGAAGTATTTTCTTTGTCATTTGCCAATGCAGGGCAGTATGGAAATAATGCGTGGGTAGCTCCTCAGGCAAGTTTATATGATGGTTTGCTTGATGTTTGTACTATCCTTCCTTTTCCAAAATGGTATGGTTCAAATCTTACCTACCGGCTATTTACAAAAACGCTGAAACCTTCAAAATATATTTCATATCAGTTAGCCCAGGATGCAATTGTTGAGGCCGACAAACCTCCGATGATCCATTATGACGGCGAACCTTTGCAATTGGAAACAACGAGGATTGAAATAAAGATCAAACCTAAAAGTTTAAGGGTTATCGTTTAATTGATTTGTCAAAATCTCCTTTACTAATCTGATTATGTCAAAAAAGAACCGCTCAGGGATTATTTATTCAACCAATCCAGATTTCGAGTATTCCGATTCCGGCCAGGATGAAGCAGAAACATTGGCACCGGCACAGCAGGATCTACGCGTATGGCTTGACAGAAAAGGCGGCGGAAAAGTAATTACCGTGGTGAAAGGATTTGTCGGAACCTTGGCAGATCTGGAAGCCTTAGGAAAACAAATTAAAGTACTCTGCGGTAGCGGCGGCTCGGTAAAAGATGAAGAAATCCTGATCCAGGGAGATCACCGGGAAAAGGTAATTGCCTGGCTGGTGGGGAAGGGCTACAAAGCTAAAAAAGCGGGAGGATAATTAATTTTGAATGAGTGAATGATAGAATGAATGAATGGGATGGCTCATTCAATTTTTTCTGATATGAATAACATAGTAGGGCGAATTATATCCAAACTAAAAAGCAGTTCAAGCTATTATGTTCCTATCCCCCATTCTATCATTCAATCATTCACTCATTCTATCATTCAAAATTAAAGCACCTTCGTTGTGTCAATTTCTGTCGGCTGTTCAGGCTGGACTTTTGGGAAATTTGTTGGATTCTGGGTTGCACCGCCTGCCAAAACTTCTACATTCGTTACAAAAAATTTCGTATCTCCATTCCATGGAAGATTGAAGAATTTTTCTTCATAGGTAAGCGAAACACGATGCCCGCTTGCAATTGCCTGTTCCAGTTTTTCAATCGCATCTTTATTTTTCCCGCTTACAGAGAAAGTCCATTCGGATGCATTCAAAGAACCGTCTCCCTCATACAAACCGCCCATTTTCAATTCTCCTTCGTAGGTTTTGAAAAGATATCCTTTGTTACTCAGACGAGTAACAAATCCGCCTCTTTTACCTTCACTGTAATACCCAAATGTTAAATAATATAGAGCTCCAAAAACAATGACAAGGAGAACGATGATAATGACCCATTTACGCATAATTAGTTCGTTAGTTATATGTGTTTGTGTGATATTTGAGGCAACTACGGAAAACTGAATGATTTTTCCAATTCCTTATTTTGCTCTGATCGCAATTACAGGGTCCATTCTGGATGCAAGCATGGCCGGAACAATACCGGATAAAACACCGATGATGCATGACACAGACAAACCAAGAATGATGTTCCCCGGCGTCAGAATGATCACCAAAGTCCCCAGTTGCATGAACGATAAAAGATATACTAAAAAGATGCCAACCAGTCCGCCGACCAGACTTAGCATAACTGCTTCAAATAAAAACTGGAAAAGTATAGAATAATTTTTGGCCCCAAGTGATTTCTGGATACCGATCAGGTTGGTTCTTTCTTTGACTGAAACGAACATAATATTGGCAATTCCAAACCCTCCTACCAAGATCGAAAAGCTGCCAATTACCCATCCTGCCAGCGATAAAACGGAAAATAATCCGGAAACTGCCTGTGCAGCAGCCTCGGGTTTGTTGATTGAAAAATTATTTTCGTCCCTTGGTTTTATCCCTCGCTTGGTACGCATAAGGCCAATAACTTCTGCTTCCACTTCTTTCATACCTTCATCACTTTCTTTTGCTTTTACGACAATGTCCGGATCGGGACGCCCGGATTGAAAAAGTTTTGCAAAAGCGCCATAGGTGATTATGCATTTTTTATCAGGGTTTCCTCCAAAATCTACGAGGCTTTCTCCTTTTTTGACCTGGACACCAATAACTGTAAATTTATTTCCATTTAGCTTAAAAACTTTTCCCTCAGCAATCTGGCCAGGGAAAAGTGCCTGTGCAATGTCCGCACCAATGATGGCTACATTTCTCGCATTCGTTGTTTCAAGCGGAATAAAATAACGACCTGTTGCCAATGGAACATCAGAAATTTGATTGTATTCATAAGAAACACCCTGAATCAACGAGGCAATACTATTGGATCCGTTTTTTAGAGTGATATTCCCCCTGAAATCCATAACGGCAACGGCGCTCGCATTTTCAAGATTGTCGTACAGATATTTATATTCCGAATTGGAAGGACTTGGCCATTGAAAATATTTCCACCACTGATATTCTCCCCCAAAACCCCAGGGCCATTTTTGAACATATAAAACCTTTTCACCAATCGCGCTCATACTGTCACGAATACTTTTTTCCAGGGAATCCACAATGGTAAAAACCGCTACAATAGCGAAAATACCAACGGTAACACCTAAAAGTGAAAGTGTGGTGCGGGTAATATTCGACTGTAATGCCTGCCAGGCAAACCGGAAACTTTCAAATATTTGCCGTAGAAATTTCATAGTGGCCTCTTAGGGTAAAATTTGTCCTGTAAAATATTGAATTCGAAAAGTTAACCGAAAAGGATTGTCCTCAGAAGCAAATTAGTATAAAAGGCAGTTTCAGCGTTTGAACAGCTTAATGAGGTGGTAATCATACTATAATTTTTAGAAATAATTTCAAATATCGCCGATCATGACATTCCTCTAATTTACATTTACTAAATTACATTACAATCTCTGATCACCAAAATATGACTATACGCTACGTCCTAATTTCCTCCTTTTGCTTGTTATCAGGTCTTTTGGCGGCTCAGCAGCCGGTTAAAGAATCGCAGGGTTTTTATCAGTTCCTTACCGACGATCCTAACCAAAAACCATTTTATAACGACCGTGTCGGCGTTTATGCAAAAAATGGTGTGGTCGCTTCCGCACACCCGGAAGCTTCACGCGTGGGAGTTGATATTTTAAAAAAAGGTGGAAATGCGGTTGATGCAGCCGTAGCCGTTCAGTTTGCGCTGGCTGTTGTGCATCCTTCTGCCGGAAATATTGGCGGCGGAGGTTTTATGGTAATTCGTGAGAAATCAGGAAAAACATCCAGTATCGATTATCGCGAAAAAGGGCCTGCGAAAAGTTTTAAAGATATGTATCTGGATAAGGACGGTAACGTAATTCCCCAGCTCAGCATTTTAGGCAGGCTCGCTTCCGGTGTTCCGGGCTCTGTGGATGGTATGGTTGAAGCGCATGCCAAATACGGAAAACTTTCCTGGAAAGAAATTTTGCAGCCGGCTATTGATCTGGCAACCAAAGGCGTTGTTCAAACTGAAAGAGAAGCGCGAAGTCTTAATTCAATTAAAACAGATATTATAAAACTAAATCCAGGTACAAAATATTTTCAGCGGGCGGATGGAAAAGACTGGGCAGCAGGAGATACTTTGGTGCAGAAAGATTTGGGGAAAGTCTTAACGCGGATCCAGAAAAAAGGCCGTAAAGGATTTTACTCCGGAAAAGTAGCCCGGCTGCTGACAAAGGACATGAAGTATAATCATGAAGGGATTATCAGCAAAAAAGATCTCTCGGAATATCATGCAAAATGGCGGGAAACGATTTCGGACAGCTATAAAAACTATAAAATCATCACCATGGCTCCGCCTTCAAGCGGCGGAATTGCTTTGGCTCAGCTTTTGAAAATGGTGGAACCTTATCCTTTGAAAAAATGGGGATGGAATACGGATTCAACGGTTCAGGTGATGATTGAAGCGGAAAGACGCGTGTATGCCGACCGTGCGAAATTCCTGGGCGATCCTGATTTTGTCAAAATCCCGACTGAAACTTTGCTGAGTAAGGATTACTTACAGCAACGCTGGAAAGATTTTTCTTTTGATAAAGCTACGGATTCCAAGAATATAAGCGGCGGTGTTTTCCCCGGTTATGAAAGTACCGAAACCACGCACTTTTCGGTGGTTGATAAAGAAGGAAATGCAGTTTCTGTAACCACGACTTTAAATGGCGGTTATGGCAGTCGTGTGATTGTAAAAGGTGCAGGATTTTTTATGAACAACGAAATGGACGATTTCAGCGTAAAGGCCGGAGCGCCCAATATGTATGGTTTGGTTGGAAACAAAGCAAATGCGATTGCACCGGGAAAAAGGATGTTATCGTCTATGACGCCAACGATTGTTGAAAAAGACGGAAAGCTGTTTATGGTCGTAGGTACGCCTGGTGGTTCTACAATCATCACCTCTGTTTACCAAACCATTCTGAATGTGCTGGAACATGGCATGACGATGCAACAGGCCGTGAATGCTTTTAAATTTCACCACCAGTGGCTTCCCGACAAAACCGTTTTTGAAGCAGGAGCTTTCACTCCCAATACGATTAATAAATTGCAAAGCAGAAGTTATATCATTGAACAACAACGCAATTCTATCGGTCGGATGGATTGTATACTTGTGCTCCCGGACGGCTCGCTCGAAGGCGGATCTGATCCGCGCGGCGACGATACGAGTATTGGTTATTAATCTGTGAAAAAACTTAACGGGTCAGTTCTTCGATCAGCTTTGTGTGCTGCGGAAAACTGGCCCGTAATGTTTCACGGTCAGCCATTTCAAAATCTTCAAAATCAAATCCCGGCGCAACGGTACAACCTACCAACGCATATTTACTTCCTGATGCCGGGCGCGATGCAAACCAGGTATTTGCCGGAACCACAGCCTGGAAGGTTTCTCCTTTATCCGGATTATCACCCAGCTTAATCACATCCAGTTTACCTGAAACGGGATAAATCAAGAAAATATCCAGCGCTTCGCCCTGATAAAAATGCCACATTTCATCTGATTTAATTTTGTGAAATGCTGAAAAATTATGCTTTTCCAAAAGGAAATAAATGCCGGTTGAGAATGACCGGTTTCCGGTAAAACCTGCTGGTAATGCATTTTGCGGAATGGTATCGAATGAGCGATAGGTTTCAGCATAATACCCGCCTTCCGGATGATCCAGAAGATTATATTTTTCAATCCAGTAGCTGGCCTTTTTCATAGTTTGTAGCTTTATTTATTTGCCTGATTTAACCGCTTTTTCAACCTCGTCAAAAGCGATAACTTTTATTCCTTTCTTCCTGATTTTATCGGTTTCCGGCGTTTTTTTGTTTGTGATCATCACATCCAGCGCGTCAAGCGGAGAAAACCGGAAATATTTATCCTGCCCAACTTTTGACGCGTCGCACAAAAGATAAGAAATTTTTGAATTGGCAAACATCGCCAAAGTAATTCCAGCCTCAATTTCACTAAAGGCGCTGAGTCCATTTTCCACCGAAATCCCGTCCACACCTATGAAAGCGCGGTCTGCTTTGTAGCGCCTGATATGTTCTTCTGCTATACGGCCATGAACAGCCTGTCGCTCCGGATCAATTTCTCCACCGATCAAATTTATTTTAACGGACGAATTCATCAATTCATAAACCACAGGCAAAGAATTCGTGATCACATGGATTTTTTTGTTTTTAATAAATTGACATAAACGAAATACCGTACTTCCGCAATCCATAAAAATAATATCATTCTCCTGAATCTCTTTCGCCGCCAGCCGGCAGATATTGTCTTTTTCTTCCACATTAACCGCAGCCTTATTGGCAAAATGAAATGGAATTTTGGTCAGTTCCACTTTCATGATACCGCCGTGCGTACGATAAACAAGCCCATCGGCTGTCAAAATCGTTAAATCACGGCGTATGGTAATTTCAGAAATAGCAAGTTCGTCTGCTAATTCCTTCACAGTCACCTCACCACGTTCATCCAGAATATTTAAAATAATATTCTTTCTTTTTTGAAAGTTCATAAGAAATTGTACATTTGTTCAAATATAATCATTTTTAATCAAAAACGATCAATTAGCTATGAATGATAAAGTCAACCTCGTTTCCGAAGAAATCCTTTCCGATAACTGGTACACCTTACGCAAATTTACCTTCGATTATATGCTGCCCGACGGTCGTTGGGAACGACAGTCGCGCGAGACCTATGACCGCGGAAACGGGGCTACCATTTTACTTTATAATAAAGAAAAACAAACCGTAATCCTGACCAGACAATTCCGTTTGCCTACTTATACCAACGGTAACACAACCGGTATGTTAATCGAAGCCTGCGCCGGATTGCTCGATAAAGATAATGCAGAAGACTGTATTAAACGGGAAACGGAGGAGGAAACCGGATATAAAATCAAGTCTGTTAAGAAAATTTTTGAAGCGTATATGTCTCCCGGATCAGTAACAGAAATACTTTATTTCTTCGTCGCAGAATATTCTGCTGATATGAAAGTAGGTGACGGAGGCGGTTGTGAGACTGAGCAGGAGAATATTGAAGTAATGGAGATTCCTTTTGACAAAGCCCTTCAAATGATCAGTTCAGGAGAGATCAAAGACGGGAAAACAATTATGCTTTTACAGTATGCACAGATTCATGCCCTGGTATCATAAAAAAACGGCGAAGGGAAAATTCTTCGCCGTTAGATATTTTATAGTTGAGCCGTTGAAGGAGTTGCGGTGTTTATATCTCCTTCGTTTTCAGCGGTCGTTTTTGCGGTTGTGAATTTATCGATCAGATCCTGTAAAAACTTTTCTGCATCAGGGAAGTTTGACTTGATCGCTTCAGATCCTTTTGTCTTCAATTCCTGAAAATATTCCGGTGCTTTATCCACAGCGCCTTCGGCTTCTGCTTTTAAATCACTTGCTTTGGTTTTCAAATCTTCCAGAAGTTTTTCGCCTTCTTCGGTTTGTAAATATTTATGTGCAGCTACTCCGACGGCTGCGCCAAGAATAAATGTTGCGAGGTGTTTTGCGTTGATGCTCATTGTTTTATGTGGTTCGTTTGACAAGATGAATATACAAATATTTAAAACAAGTTGCTTGTATTAAAATATTGTTCCACCTTATTTTATCTCAAAAACCGCCTGCATCCGATAACTGATCTTTATTTTCTGATATTGAATATCGCTATCCTGAACTGCATCCGCAGATTCCGAAGCCGCCATCATGCGCATATTCGCTTTTGCATACATTGGCTGCGGATAGTTCACGTTGTCTTCCACTTCTCTGATTTCCAAAACCGGCCCAAGTTTCTGATCCACCGCTTCCAATAAATAAGCAGCTTTTTCTTTGGCAGCTTTTAAAGCATTAATTTTTACCTGTTTTTTAAATTCCTCTTTTTTCGAATGATCCACACGGGCAATATTAGCATACTGGATTCCACGGCTTTCGACCTTTGACAAAATGCCATCCAGCTTATCCGCGCGATCTACTTTCAGTTCATATTGTTTGTTTTCAAGAAAGCTGGCTGGCTTTTTCTTTTTATCAACATAATTCTGATAACCTCCTACTGAACTGATTGACAGTGCTTCTTTTGGTAATCCGGCTTCGGCAACGGCTTTTAATAGCTGCTTTTCCAATGTGCTTATAATGATCTTATCCTTCTGGTTTTTCTCATCATTGAAATATTCTCTCAATGAAATGCTAAAATAAAGCTCATCCGGAACAACTTCCATTTCAGAAAAACCGGATACTTCAATTTTACGTTGCAACGGCTGCTGAACGATGGTAGTTTGTGCGAATGATGACAAAGCGGTGATAAAAAAAATGCTAAAAAGAATGACCTTTTTCATGGCGTAATAAATAAATTGATTGATAAAAAATTATCGTATCTGCAAAGTTCCGGCTCATGATTATGCCGTTTACTTCTGCAAATACGATAATAAGATGCCAAAACTGGCTGAAAGGTTTAAACAGCGATTTAAAGATTCACATCTGTTAACATTTACCGTTAAGTGAAATTGCTGTATATCGAGTCCATAATTCTCACAAAATGCTGATAATCTGCCTCGTCCAGATCGCCCCACCCTTTTCTTCGAATTTCAGCAACAATTGGAAAAGCCTCGTTATATATTGTTTGTCCTTTCTCGGTAAGGAAAAGATTGAATTTTCTTCTATCGCCAACGGCAAGTCCGCGTTCTACCAAACCTTTTTTTTCTAATAAATCAATAATGCGGGTTACTGTCGGCGGATCTTTGAAAGTTAATTCTGCCAGGCCGTTCTGGCTGATTCCCTGTTCGCGGTATATATGATCGATTAAAACCCATTGGTCAACGGTCAGATCAAAACCTGCGTCGATCAACTGTTTTTGCAGCGCATTTCGGATTTTTTTTATTGTTGTGTCAATTTTAAAAAAATAGGCACGATGATCGGAGCGGTGTGTCATTTATAAATTCATTAAAAATGTTCAAAAGTAATTATTAAATGCCATCGTTATTGTCCGACAATTGGTCTACTAATAATTATAATGTAAATATTGAAACAAATTTTAAACAATTAATCCTTTTACCACGCATTTGATTAAGCTTTTCTCATTTTTCTCATCATACTCGCAATATTTCAAAGTTATACAACACCAACTTTGAACGTAATTTTCTTAAAATAGTCACAAAAAAATAAGCCAGACAAAAATAAATTGTCTGGCTTATTTAACGGTATAAATATGGATAAACGGAAATCTGACTACGCAGAATTTCTCGCCGCATTAATAATTCCAAACATAGCACGCATAATGAGCTGATTATAGGTCTCAACATCAACAGGTAATGTTTTCGGATCTTCTGCCAGCATTTGCAAGGCATACTGCTGAATCGTGATCAAAGGCAAAACGATACGCTCACGCACTTTAATAGAAACCTTCGTCACATTGTTACTGTCAAGTAATTCCTTTTGTTCAGAAACGTCGAGTAGTGTATCCAGCGTCAGTTTAAATTCAGCATACATTTTGTCCCAGAATTCTTTGTAATCTTCTTCATCACGCAGATATTTCGTTGCCGGGAAAAACGCTTTTGACAATGACTGCATCGAGTTTTCAATTAACGTACGGAAGAATAAAGATTTCTTGTACAAATCTTTAATCGCTTCCTTTTTGCCATCTTTTGAAAGTTCCTGAATCGCGGTACCAAATCCGTAAAAACCAGGTACATTTTGCTTCATTTGCGCCCAGGATCCTACAAACGGAATTGCACGCAAATCTTCAAATTTCAACCCTTCGTCGTCATTTCCACGTTTCGTTGGGCGGCTACCGATATTGGTCTGGCCATAAAAACGCAACGGCGTTTTCTTATCCAGATATTTTACAAACATCGGATGGTTTTTCAGATCGAGATAGGAAGTATAGGCAGCCGTTGCCATTTCTTCCAACAATTCCTTATCCTCGGCGTTTAACTCTTCTTCCTTTCTATCCCCGCGGAAAAGGTGATTTTCCAGTCCGGCTGTGAAAAGTCTTTCCAGATTGTACATGGCAGTAGTAACCGTTCCATAATTCGAACTGATCGTTTGTCCCTGTACAGTCAACTGGATTTCCTTATCCTCAATATCTTTCCCTAATGAAGAATAGAAATTATGGTTATTTCCACCTCCGCGCGCCGGAGGACCTCCACGACCGTCGAAGAAGGTGACCTTGATTCCAAACTCGCGGGAGACTTTTGTTAATTCCTCTTTTGCACGATAAATTGACCAGTTGGCGCGCAGGTAACCACCATCTTTTGTTCCATCCGAGAAGCCAACCATGATCGTCTGGTGCTGATCACGTTTCAATAAATGGTTTTTGTAATATTCGTTGGTATAAAGCGTACGCATAATTTCCGGCGCATTGGCCAAATCGTCCACTGTTTCAAACAGCGGCACTACATCCAGAGCCAGATATCCATTTTCATCGGCAATCAGGTTTTTCGCCAAAGCAACAACCTGCATCACATTAAGCGCAGAAGTGTTATTGCTGATCACATAACGGTGCGCACCTTGCTCTCCGTTAAGGGCCTGAATGGTTTTAATTGCACTGATTGAGCCCAAAATATCTTTTGTCAGCTCATCTTCATAATCTTCAACACGCAAAGGAATATTCAGAGAAAGCAGCAAATCAATTTTTTTGCTTTCTTCCCATTCTTCATACTCACTATATTTCAATAACGGAATTTTCTTTTCAAGCCTTTTCAAAATATCCTCCCAGGCTTTTCCATGTTTCCGGCTATCCTGACGTACATCAAGACTGGCGAAGAAAAATCCGAAAAGATTTAATTTCAAAATAAAATTATCCAGCAGCTCAACAAAAAGTCCCTGATGTTTGCCAACAAGCACAACGCGGGCAAGCAAAAGTTCATCAATTAATTCCTGAGCATTTTTATATCCTTCTTCAAAAGGCCCGAAGATGGTACTATTCATTTTGCGCTCGGCAAGTGCAATCGTATCTTCAACACCTTTGAAAGTCAAACGACGTTTCAGGTTGCGGATATCACGATAATAACCTCTCAAAAGCGTTTCACGCAAACGGTCAGCTACCTGCAAAGTTGTTCCCGCACTTACAAAAGGATTACCATCACGGTCGCCACCCGGCCAGAAGCCCAGACGGAAGACATTCGGATAAGGCCAGTCGTGCGCGCTCATACCAAGGCCGTCGATCAATTTGATAAGAATCGCAGGAATTGCATCATAATATACATTTTCCAAAAACCAGCACAAACTCACCGCTTCATCAAAAGGAGTCGGTTTTTCATGATTAATGAATGCCGTTTTCCCAAGCTGAAGAAGAAGCTGATTCACTTCGGTGAAATCGTTCACCTTGATTGAATCTTCAAGATCATTGATAATCCCCAAAACCTTACCGGAATAAAATTGTGTCGGATGCGCAGTAAGCACGATACGCACACTAAAATCTTCCAGTTTATTTAAGAGTTTTTGTTTTAAAGAATCATTGTCGAGACGGTCCGTCAGATATGTTATCGATCCTTTCCCGTTCAATTCGTGCGTCTGATCAAAAGCTGCATCTTCAACCGAATCGAACAAAACTACCTGTCTTTCAATATATTGAATAAAGGCAAACAAAAGATCTGTTCTTTCCTTAGGTGTGGCCGTTACCAATAACTCCTCGAAGAAAAGTTCAATTATCTGCTTAGGAGATTTCCCTTCCTGAAATCCTACCTCACTATGCTGTGTCAGCAATGGAAGCAATGAGCCTGTCTGAAAGATACCCCGGTAAGGCAAACTCAGAAAAAGGCTATTGAAAATATTGTACTTGGTAACAACTGCGTCCTGGAAATTGTTATTCATAATGGCGTGACAAAATTTTATTTTGAGACTGGCAATGCAAAACAAATATACCTTAAAAAATCGGGATCAGGCCTTTGGATGGGCTTGCTGATGCGTTTTTTTAAGTTTTTCTATGGAATTATGTGTATAAATCTGGGTGGCTGCGAGATTTGCGTGACCCAATAGTTCTTTAATTGCGTTCAGATCAGCACCGCGGTTCAACAAATGTGTTGCATAAGTATGACGTAATACGTGCGGACTTTTCTGCGACAATGTAGTAACTTCTGAAAGGTATTTTTTAACAGTTCGTTGTATAAAAACGGGATAAGCAGCTTTACCTGAATCGGTTAAAATCAACGCTTTCGTCGATTCCTCCGGAGCTCTCAGTGGAAGATATTCTTTCAGGAACTGAACAAGGAGACTGGAAATGGGAATCAACCTTTCTTTTCCTCTTTTACCCGTTACCCGGATTATCCTGGCTTCCAGTTCAAGATTATTCACTTCAAGATCAATCAGCTCCGAAAGCCGCATCCCTGTGCCATATAACAATTCCATGATCACCCGATCCCGCTTACCGACAAAATCATCCGTAAATCCTTCCGAATCAAAAAGTGATTCCATGGCTTTTTCTTCAACAAAAGCGGGAAGCTTTCGCCGTGTTTTCATGGAAGACAAAATGGTTGAAGGATCTTTGAGTATATGTTTTCTACGGCGTAAGAATCCGTAGTAAGACCTGAGCGATGCCATTTTCCGGTTAACAGAACTTGGATTTAATCCTTCTTCCATCAAACTCACAATCCAGGAACGAAGCATCACCGCAGTTGCAGTTTCGGGTTTATCCACTTCGTATTGGAACAATAAATATTTTCTAAACTGGTCCAGGTCAGTCCGGTAAGAGGTTACCGTGTGTGCACTGGATCGTTTTTCAAATGCTAAAAATTCCAAAAATGGCTCTATCATAGCCCTAACGTACAAAAAAGGGTCATCTTATACAAGATAACCCTTTTCCGTAATGTTATTGCATGGGATATAACTTTCCCATCCTACTTTTCAACAGAAAAACAATTCAAAAGAACTAGTCTTCCAGGTGACCGTAAGTTTTTTCTTTGTATACCGCACGCAAAACTTCGAAACGACGCTTTACTGATGGTTTTTCGAATGCGGTACGAGAACGAAGCTGACGCATTGTGCCAGTTCTTTCAAATTTCTTTTTGTAACGCTTCAAAGCGCGATCGATCGATTCGTTGTCCTTAATGTTAATAATAAGCATGCTTATAAGATATAATGTTCTTTGAACTGGTTTTCTGAAATTGGACTGCAAAGAAAAGACTTATTAAACAGAAAATCAAGAAATAACTCATTAAAGATTAGGTATTTTTTGCAACTTGCCCATTATAATGAAGGGATTAACCCATTAACCATCGCCTATGAGCTCCCGATTGGGTATTATTGATTTAGGAACGAATACATTTCATCTGCTGATTGTTGAAAAAAACGGTGAAAATATCACTACGCTTTTCCATAAAAGTCAGCCAACGCAGATTGGCCTGGGTGGAATCAATAAAAAAGTGATCACTGAGGAAGCAACGGCCCGTGCATTGAAAGTCCTTCTGTATTTTCGTGAACAACTGGATATTTTTGAAGTTTCCAAAGAAAACACTTTTGCTTTTGGAACCAGTGCAATCCGGAATGCTGATAATCAAAATGATTTTTGTGAAACGATTTTAAAGGAAACCGGCATAACAATTACCGTAATTGACGGTAACGAGGAAGCGGAATATATTTACAACGGTGTCAGGACCGGTGTGAAGTTGGGAAAAGAACCTTCGCTGATTATGGATATCGGTGGCGGTAGTGTTGAATTTATTATCGGTAACGAAAAGCAGATATTCTGGAAACAAAGTTTTGAAATCGGCGGACAGCGTCTGATGGAAAAGTTCATGAAAAATGATCCGATTTCGGAAAGCGATAAAAAACGTTTATATAATTATTTTGATGAAAACCTGATTCCGCTAGCCAACGCAGTTCATCAATATGCACCTACAAAACTTGTCGGTTCTTCCGGGACTTTCGATACATTGATTGATATAGATTATCAGTATCGGACGGGAGAATGGCCTCCAAAAGACCGGACAGATTTCCCTCTTTCGCTCGAAGAGTTTTATCGTGCCTATGCGTTGATTCTTTCAGGAAGTCATGACGACAGAATGGCAATTCCCGGAATGATCGCCTTACGTGTAGATATGATTGTTGTGGCGGTTTGTCTTGTGGATTATGTTTTAAAAAACCACAATATTCCGCAGATCCAGGTTTCCAGTCATGCCTTAAAAGAAGGTGTTCTGGCAAAATTATTAAATATATAATCTTCTGAATTACAGGATTTTAACAGGAGATATCAAAATTATCTCCTGGATTTTTATTTGACAAAATCAAAACTTAATTGTCATACCAATCAAATTCCTATTTTTGTTATATCAATCCTAAAACTCTTTCTCAAACTTCATGAAATTGAAAAAAGTCCTCGTGCTCCTATGCTTCCTGTTAACATTTACTTTTGCCCAGGCTCAAAAGAAAAAAGATAAAAAAGAAGACGAAAAAAAAGTTGAAAAGGCAGTAGATGCCGTTGCAGATGCTGTCAAAGACAAGTTGAAAGACGAAAAGAAAAAAAGTCCAAAAGATTTCAAAGATTTTATCGACGATTCTGCAAAAAGTCAGAAAGGGATGATTTCAGTTTATAAAATGGCTGAAAAGTGGTATTTCGAAATTCCGGATACTTTGCTGAACAGAGATATTATGGCTGTGACCCGCTATTCAAAAGCAGCAGCCGGTGGCGGGATTTTTGGCGGGGAAGAAGTAAAAAGACAGATGCTGCGCTGGGAAAAAGGACAGGATAATAACATTTTGCTTCGCTCCGAAACCGTTGTAATGGCTAGTCCGGATAGTACTAAACCCATTTTCCAGGCTGTAAAAAATTCAAATTCCGATCCGATAATTGGTGTTTTTGACATAAAAGCTTTGAAAAAGGGAGACAATGAAAAATCTTCTGTGATTGAAGTAACAGATTTTTTTAACGCTGACAATCAGACGTTTTCATTAAGTCCGATCGTAAAACAGATTCACAAATTATCTACATTTAAAAAGGAAGCCTCATATATTGAAAAAATGAGCGCCTATCCTATCAACACAGAAATCCGTACGGTAAAAACTTTTACAGTTATTCCGCCGGCCATTTCTTTGTCGCCAACTCCAACGGTCGGCTCTTATTTACCATCCGGATATGATGCCGGCGTGGTTACTTTGGAATTGAATACTTCCTTAATTCTTCTTCCAAAAGCACCGATGCGCAAGCGGATCTTTGATAATCGAATCGGTTTTTTTGCCAATCAGTACGCTGTTTTTGGAGAAGAATCCCAGAAATCGGAAAACGAGATTTTTGCAGTTCGCTGGCGTTTGGAACCGAAAAATGCAGAAGATGCCGCACGTCAGAAAAACGGAGCGCTGATCGAACCTAAAAAACCGATCATCTATTACATCGATCCTGCAACACCTGAAAAATGGAGAAAAGCCTTAAAAGCCGGCGTTGACGACTGGCAGGTTGCTTTTGAAAAAGCAGGCTGGAAAAATGCGATACGCGGAGAATACTGGCCGGAAAAAGATACAACAATGAGCCTTGAAGATGCCCGTTTTTCTGTAATCAGATATTTTGCGGCGGATATACAAAACGCCTATGGGCCCAATGTGCACGATCCGAGAAGTGGTGAAATTATTGAAAGCCATATTGGCTGGTATCATAATGTGATGCGCTTGCTGCGTAACTGGTATATGATCCAGGGCGCTGCGGTTGACCCTGCGGCACGGAAAAAGACATTTGATGACGAATTAATGGCGCAGCTAGTACGCTTCGTCTCGTCACATGAAATTGGGCATACGTTAGGTTTAAGACATAATATGGGTGCAAGTTTCGCAACGCCGGTGGAAAAATTACGGGACAAAGCCTGGCTTGAAAAAAACGGACATACGTCTTCGATCATGGACTATGCCCGTTTCAATTATGTAGCCCAACCAGAAGACAGTATTACTAATCTTTTTCCAAAAATTGGTAATTATGACAAATGGGCCATTCAGTGGGGATATAGCCATTTACCCAACACCAGTTTGAAGGAGGAAAAAGCCATTTTGAACAAATGGACGAAAGAGGCTTACAAGGATCAGAGTTTACATTTTGGAACGGAAAACAGCCCGTATGATCCGCGATACCAAACAGAAGACCTAAGCGATAATGCGATGAAAGCTTCTGAATATGGTATTAAAAATTTAAAGAGAATTTTGCCAAATTTAATTACGTGGAGCAGGGAAGACGGAGAAAGCTATAAGGAACTGGACGAATTGTATGGTAATGTTATTGCTCAGTATCGCCGGTATTTGGGGCATGTCATTAAAAATATTGGTGGAATTTATGATACGCCGGTTACCTACGATATGGAAGAAGAAGGATTCACTACTGTTCCAAAATCCACGCAAAAGGAAGCTATGAATTTCCTGAACACACAGCTGTTCAAAACACCAACCTGGCTGTTGGACCAGAATGTATTAAAAAAGATAAAACCTGAGTCGGGTGTGGAAGCTATTAAGTCTTTACAGGAATATGCACTTACTTCCTTGTTTGCCGGCGACAGAGCGGTTCGTTTGATGGAAACAGGAATTTCTGCTAAATACTATACCATTGATGATCTGTTAACAGACATTGATACAGGACTTTGGTCGGAGGTGAAAAGCGGACAGGCAATTGATATTTATCGTAGAAATCTGCAAAAAATTCATGTTGATAAATTGATTGATCTGTTAAAACCTGGCAAGGCAACTGTTGTGTCGATACCTGCGGGAGCGCTCTATGCGTCAAATTCACGCGTTGTAGAACTCGATAAGACAGATCTTCCTTCTGTTGCACGCGGACATTTGGAGATTCTCAAAGCCTCAATTAAAAAGGCAATTCCACTGGAAACCGATAAATTGAGCAAATACCATTTAAAAGATCTTTTGCAAAGAATTGATTTAGCCTTGGATCCTAAATAACAACTCAAAATAAACAGGCAGATCAAATTCACTGTGCGTGGTTTGATCTGCTTTTTATTTTTTTAGATTTGATATAAAATGAAAATACTAGCCGAAATACTACGCGAACATCCTCGTTTTGAAAAAATAATTTCAAGTCCAAAGCCATATCGAAAACTTGATTTTTCGGAATCAAATAAAGATTTGCTGGCTCAGGATCTGACGGAAACAGCTGTATTTTCTGATTATGTTTTTGAGGTAATGCTTTCAAAAAATGAATACATCGGTATTGGTGGTTATGATGAAAACCGTGTGATTTACCGGCAACGCGATCATTTTACAAATCAGGAAAATCCACGAAGTGTTCATTTAGGCGTTGATATATGGACAGAAGCGGGAGAAGCAGTCTATGCGCCTTTAATTGGAACAGTCCACAGTTTTGCATTTAATAACAACTTCGGGGATTATGGCCCGACGATCATTTTAAAACATGAATTAGGTGGATTTGAGTTTTATACTTTATACGGACATCTTTCGCTTGAATCTTTGGACGGCTTATACAAAGGAAAACCTGTAAATGCCGGAGAAAAAATTGCTTCAATTGGCAATTTCCCTGAAAATGGCGACTGGCCACCGCATCTCCATTTTCAGGTTATAAGTGAAATAGGAGAATATAAAGGAGATTTTCCAGGTGTGAGTAGTTTGGAAAAAAGGGAATATTTTCTTGAACTGTGTCCTGATCCGAATTTGATCTTGAGAGTTTAAACGTAGAGGTAATTGAGTTAAAAAGGGAGTTTCGCAGGGAATTATTGCTTTTCAAATCAAGATTATTGATTCAATATTATACGTATTAAAATAAATTATGCGTATATTTATTTTATGAAAACAAGGTTGAATCTGACAATTGAGGATTCTCTAATTCAGCATGTCAAGGAATATGCTGCCTCAAAGCAAATCAGTATTTCTCAAATGGTGGAAGATTATTTCAAAAATATCACCCAGCCATCTCCGAAGAAAGAAAGCATTATTGATATAGTTGAAAAACTGGATTCTCCAATACTCAATAAGGACACAGATTTAAAGAAAATATTTTACGAAGAACAAGCTGGAAAATATGGCTTCTAAAATTTTTCTTGATGCCAATATTTTGCTCGATTTCTTATTAAAACGAGAAGATTACAACGATGCAAAAAAATTAATTCAACTTATTATTGAAAAAAAGATACGTGGTTTTGTAACTCCGGCTATTGTTCATATTGTTGCATACTGGGTAACTAAGGCATATGGAATTACAAAAACAAAACAGTTGCTCCTGATTTTATTAGCAGATGTTACAGTGATTGATTGCACACATGAAATTACACTAACTGCGCTAAACTCTAGAATTGATGATATTGAAGACGCCCTTCAATATTATACTGCTATTCACCATAAGATAGATTTTTTTATTAGCAGAGATAAAATCCTTCAAAAATCTGCCATCGCCTCACTTCCGGTTTATAACCTCAAAGAATTTTTAAATATTCTCTAATAGATAAAAGGAGTCTCGCAGAGAATAATAAAAATCTCTGCGAAACTCCTTTTTACTCCCCTAACGCTGCGTTTAACCCTTTTTACGTTCAAGATTTGGCAAGAATCCTGTTAATAATCCAATAAGAGGCAAGAAGGAACAAACATAAAATACGTATTCAATACTCGTACTATCTGCTAATTTCCCTAAAAGTGCAGATCCGATACCAGCAATTCCAAAGGCAAATCCAAAGAATAAACCGGCCACCATTCCGACTTTACCTGGAATCAATTCCTGTGCATAAACCAGGATTGCCGAAAATGCTGATGACAATACCAAACCGATAATCACGGTTAATGCGCCTGTCCAGAAGAGATTGCAATAAGGTAATAACAGAGCGAATGGCGCAACGCCCAGAATTGAAATCCATATCACATATTTCCGGCCAATCTTATCTCCTACCGGTCCACCAATGAATGTTCCGGCTGCAACAGAAAACAAGAATATAAATAAATGGATTTGAGAGCTTTGTACTGAAATACCAAATTTATTGATCAGGTAAAAAGTATAGTAGCTCGTCAGACTTGCCATGTAGATGTATTTTGAAAAAATAAGCATCAATAAAATACCAATGGAAAAAGCTACTTTGCCTTTTGAAAGGTTAAGAGAAGATTCCTGTCCCGTGGCCGCACCTGCTTTCTTAAGATTCAGATGCATATTTTTCTTATACCAGCCGCCCACTTTTGACAAAATGATGATGGCGATTAGTGCTACAAGCGAAAACCAGATAATCTGATGACGGCCGTATGGCAAAATAATCAAAGCCGCTAACAATGGCCCAAGAGAACTACCAGCATTCCCGCCCACCTGAAACAGCGACTGCGCCATACCATGACGCCCACCAGAGGCCATACGCGCAATACGCGACGCTTCCGGATGGAAAACGGCCGAACCAATTCCGATCAATCCAACAGAAAGAAGAATAAACTCAAAACTAGGTGCCATAGACAATGAAACCAGGCCAAGCATGGTAAAACACATTCCGATTGCGAGGGCAAATGGCTGAGGTTTTTTATCGGTATATAACCCTACTAATGGCTGAAATACGGATGCACTTAATTGAAATGTAAATGTGATTAATCCAATTTGAGAAAAGCTCAGTTTAAAAGAATCTTTCACCATCGGATAAATCGATGGAATGAGTGATTGTAGTGTATCATTTAAAAGATGAGAAAAACTTAATGCCAATAAGATTGGAAATACGGCCTGTTCTGCGCTGACAATCGGTTGTTGATAAGGTTCTGAGGGATTTTTTTCGATGGTTTTCATAACTATTATGCTTAAAAAACGGATACTAAACAGGTTGACCGGTTATTCTCGCGGCCCACTCCCATGCTTTTTGTGGATTCTGATCTATAATACTCTGAAGCAAAGCTTCGTGATATTCCTGCGTATTGATAAAACTCTCTGTATCAACATATATTCCCGAAAAATACTCTTTCATATTACGCGCTACCGTTTTATACAAATCGAGCAGAATTTCACTTTGAGATGCTGTGGCAATGCATAAGTGGAAATTTATATCGGCTTCGATACAGGCATCCGGAATGTTGGCCAATGCCAGTTTTTTGCGTTCTGCCAGATATTTTTTCATTTCTGAAATATCCTTTTCTGTCCGGTTAAGTGCCGCTTTTTCAGCAATTTTTATTTCAAACAGCTGGCGGATTTCATTTAATTCCTGCCCTTTTGCTCTTAAAAACCTGTCGGTTAAAGATTCTGAGGCAATTTGTTTTTGTTCGACAAAAGTGCCCAAACCTTGCTGCACGCGAACCAGTCCGGCGTTTGATAAATTTCTTACAGCTTCCCGAATCGTTGACCTTCCAACACCAAAAATTTCCATTAATTCAGGCTCTGTCGGCAGTTTTTCGCCGATCACAAAATCTCCATCCTGGATCTTTTGCTGTAATCTGCTGGCTACATCATCTGCCAGACTTAACCGTTTTATAATATTTTCTTTATTCATCATATCATCTGATGTTTCAAAGGTATGAAGAATTTTATTTTAACAAAAAATAAAGGGAGATATACCAAATAAAATTTTGGTTTATCTCCCTTTATTACGCAAAACCCGCGAATTGTTACTTTCTGTATATCGTTGTTGCGGCAGACTGCGCGCCTGCAAGAATGGTCACATCAGCGATCGTTACTCGTGCAGGTGCATTGACGGCATATAAAATCATATCTGCAATATCACTTGCCTGTAACGGATCAAAACCCTGATAAACTTTCTCAGCGCGTTCTTCATCACCTTTGAAACGAACGAGTGAAAATTCTGTTTCCACAGCTCCCGGTGCCACATTTGTCACCTTGATACCATGTTCGGTCAATTCCAGCCTCATACCTTCACTCAATACCTCAACCGCTGCTTTTGATGCACAATACACAGCTCCGTTAATGTAAGTCTGCTTTCCGGCAACAGAACTGATATTGACAATGTGTCCCTTTTTATTTGCTAACAGTGTTGGAATAATTGCTTTTGATACGTAAAGCAATCCTTTTACATTTCCATCGATCATCGCGTCCCAATCGTCTGTATCGCCCTCATCCAGCGAACCAAGTCCGTGCGCATTTCCGGCGTTGTTAATCAGGATATCAATATTTTTCCATTCTTCCGGAAGAGACGTTATGGCATCAAATACTGCTTTTTTATTTCTGACGTCAAAAAGTAAAGTTGTAACTTTCACTTTATCAGACAGTTCAGTTACTAAACTTTCCAGTTTTTCCTGGCGACGGCCGCAAAGTATCAGATCGATTCCTGCCGCAGCGAATGCTTCTGCCGTGGCTTTTCCTATGCCGGATGTTGCTCCGGTTATTAATGCAATTCGGGACATTATTTAACTAAATTTTGTATTTATCAGACAGAAATTCCCAGCCGACACTTTAACTATTTATCAATTTTTTTCGTGTTCAAACTGCTGAAATTCCCATTTTCCAGCTCAGTAGCTTTGCCAAACTGTTTCAAAGCATTTTGATACACATTATCCATTGGATTCAGCACTTCGTATATCTCGTTGTTCAAACCATTTTTATGCTTTCTTCCCCAGACATAACGACCAATAATGGCTTTGGTCTGCGATTGAATAACTGGTTTTGAGCGGTTCAACTCTTTTTCATTCAACTTGATTCCGGATCTTGTTGCGTCTTTTACAAGCTCGGAAATCATGTCATCAGAAATCTGGAAAGTTTTTAAATATTCCGGAAAAGTCTGTTTTTCAAGTTGTTTCTGATTTTCATTCGCATAGCGAAGTGCATATTCACGAATAATATTTTTGGCATAAAGCTCAAACAAATACTTACTGTTCATAAGCGTATCGCGCGGTACAAAAACATCCGGCATAATGCCGCCGCCGCCATAAACAGTTCTTCCGCCATCTGTTTTATATGCTTTTGTTTTATCAAATTTGATACTGTCCGCATTGAAAAACTCACCGCTGTCGTATCTGTGCGTCAGATCCTGGTTATAATCTTCACCTTTACCCATTTGGTAAGGCTTCTGGATACTGCGGCCACTTGGCGTATAATATCTGGAAATTGTCAAACGTAATTCTGCACCGTCCGAAAGTTTGATCGGCATTTGCACCAATCCTTTTCCATAGGAACGGCGGCCTACTACCAGCGCACGATCATGATCCTGCAACGCACCGGCCAAAATTTCAGATGCCGACGCACTGCCTTCATCCACCAGAACCACCAATGCTCCCTGCTCAAAACCACCTTCTACATGCGAACGCGTTTTCCGGTCAAAGCGACTGTCTTTTCCTTCGGTGTACACCAATAATTTATCGCCCGAAATAAATTCATCGGCAATACTAGTGGCGCGCTCCATATAACCGCCCGGATTTCCGCGAAGGTCGAGCACAAGTTTTTTTAAACCGGCGGCTTTCAGCGTACTTAACGCGGTTTTGAATTCGTCAAAAGTTGTTTCCGAAAAACGGGTCACTTTAATGTAACCAATTTCCTTATCAACCATGTAAGCCGCATCGACGGAGTAGGTAGGAATCCGGTCACGCACCACTTCAAAGTTTAATTTATCTTTTAAACCAAGCCGTTCAATGGTAAGCGTAACCTTTGTTCCGCGTTTGCCACGCAGTAATTTGTAGACCTGGGCATTGGTAACGCCTGGCGCAGAAAGTATTTCCTTATTTACTTTAAGAATTCTATCGCCGCTTTGAACACCAACAGTTTCAGAAGGGCCACCGCTTAATGGTGTTACGACATAAACCGTATCATTATAAATGTTAAATTCTACACCAATGCCGTCAAATCCTGAATCCAGCTGCGACCTCGCCGCTGTCGCTTCTTCCGTATTAAAATACGCCGTATGGGGATCCAGCTTTTCCAGCATTTTAGAAATTGAATAATCCACAAGCTCTTCAGTATTGACAGAATCAACGTAATTATTTTCCACCAGCAGCAAAACTTCCCGGAATTTGGCATAACCTTTTGCCACGTCGGTCAGCTTTTTGCCTCCGCTAAAAAAAGTACTGCCCAGTAACATACCGGCAGCCAGCGTAATGCTGATAATAATGGGTAAACGGATGACAGATTTTGAATTGCTGACGGGCTTTTCCGGAATTTCCTGGCTCATTTATAAATTACTTTTTTAATAAGTAAAGTTAAAATTTTATTTGAGTATATAAACATGTCACTAACGATTGGCCGGGATAAATCCTTGTGCTGGTTTTAAATATAATGGCAAAGCAGTTTTCTATGATTTTAAGACTAATACTGTTAGCGGTTTTAAGCAATAAAAATAAATTTGAGATAGTCAATATTTGATTAAAAAAGGTGACTTGTAGTAACAGTTTGTGATTTTTAATTAAATACTTTTACGCAACGGTATGAAAGTCTTCTGAATAAAAATTCCACACTTACTACTCATACCGAGATGTTAAAACTTTTAAACTACGACCTGCAAAATTTTGCTAGTCCATCAGCACTTGAAGCAATTCTTTCCAAAATTACCGTCAAAAAATTAGCAGAATCAGAAACGATTCTTTCTCCCGGTCAATACCAGCAAAATTTATATTTTATAAAAGAAGGCGTTGTTCGTTGCTATTATCAGTCGCTGGAAATGCAATGGACAAATTGTTTTGCTGCGGAAGAAAGCCCGATTTTTTCGACAGAAAGCTTTTTGAATGGCAATCCGTCACCTGAATATATTGAAACCTGTACTCCGGTAATACTTTATCAAATAACCAGAGAAGACTACCAAACCTTAATGGAAGAATTCCCTGAGCTTTATCAACCAGCCTTTCATCTTCTTCAAAGTTATCTGCATATATCAGAAAAACGTCTTTATGGTTCTCACATGCAGACAGCTTACAAACGTTATGAAGATTTCATAGAAACACACCGGCATATTGCCAATCGAGTTAAAATGCAGCACATTGCCAGTTATCTGGGAATTACACCTACTCATCTTTCTCGCATTCGAAGAGAATTTGCCTGGAAGGCTTACAAAAACGCTGCAAAAATTAATGTAGGTACATGAATCAACTTATGTTGAGAAAGCTACTTGGCTATTGACAGGCCACCTTTTAAGCTTTACGTTTACAAGAAGCAAAGCCACCTTCACCCTTCGGTTGGTCCCCACGGGCAGCAGGTGACTTTGCAGAGTCCAACTGTTTCTACAATTAAACCAAGACAAAATTATGAAAAAATTTGTCAACTCCATCTGCCGTTTAATTCCGGCTATTTGCGTGTCTGGTATGTTGTTATTATCAGGTTGCCAGGATGATCAAAACGATGTTGTTAAAAAAAGTGATTTAAGTGAAGTTCCGGATTCGATGTCAGTATCCATCGAAGAAGCAAAAGATTATTTTGATAAAAATTTTAGTTCTGCAACTGTGGGAAAAGAAAACAAAAGAACAGTAGAAGGTAGCTTGAAAAATAAAACTCTCAAATGGGACAAAGCTGGCTATAAAAAAATATCTTTTGGAGAAGCTGTTATCGTTCCTATGGAATTCGAAAATTTAAATTTAGTCGTTGATGAGAAAACACGTGCTTATGTTCCGTATAACCAATTGAATTACTTAATGATTTATAAGGATAAGCAAAAATCTGTAAGAACAGAATGGGTAACGCTAATGCCAGATTCTTCATGGTTTTATGGGAACAGGAATATATACACGGGTGATATTCTAGTGCGGAATTGGGAAGGAGAATTTATTAAAGTTTATAGATATGAAAAGAATGGTTCCATTCAGCCCTATAACGTTGTAAATTCCAAGGATTTAAAAAGTGGGAAAGTAAGTGCTTCCACAACATCCACCAAATGTATGAACATGAGATCAAACGCAACTTGTACCTGCCAGGATAAAAACAATTGCGATATGTGCGAAATTTGTGCTCCATATGTTTGTTTTACTGTAACATTAATTACTGATCCGGTTGTTCCTGTCAATGGTTCAGGCGGAACTGGTGACGGAACTACTTATACGGGAAGTCTGAATGGAGGAGGAGGGAATACTATTGGAGGAAATTACCTTTTGAACTGCAATCCAAACATTGCTCCTGGAACTTCGGTAGGGACTAATCAAGCATTGCCATGCGGTACAACTCTGACGCCAGTTACTGTTATTAATCCCAACTCAAACTTAACCTTATACTCGGCTGTCGGCCAATATGTTATGTCTAATACTGATCAGACCGCTTATCCAAGGTTTACGGAAATGTTCAAAAATATTAAATCAATGGTAGTTGACGATCCTAAGATAATGACGGGTTTAAAAGACTGGACAGGATTAAGTCAAGATCAGATATTGTCTCATTTGACTTTTGGCAGTGGACCATCAATAACAATAGTTCACTTAGTCGATATATATGGGAAGAAGCAATATGGGAAGTTTAATGCATATGAACCAAACGTAGTAAGAATAGATAAGGATTATGTTCTTGGATTAGAGAAGGCCACTTATGAATCCACGAGAAAAGCAACCGCCTTCTTATTGGCTGTTACTCTTCTCCATGAATATGTTCATTATGGTAGTAATCTTTCCGCATTAGAATTTAATACAGAAATGGGTGATGCCTTTGAACTTCAAGTCTTTGGAGTATCTGTTGATAAAACTAATGCAGATAACATATTTATAAAACTTTATGGACGTCCAAAATGACATTATGAAAAATAAATTATTGGTAATACTCTGCCATTTGGTTCTATTTTCTTGTAAAAACGAAGAGAATAATTCTAAAAATACATACAAGCAAGACAGCGAAATGATTGTAAGTGCAGCTCTTTTAGATTCTGTACTAAATTATAAATTTTTAAATTTTTATAAAAAGGAGAAAATACCCATATATGTAAAACCTATAAAACTTATGAATCTAAAAAAGGGATTTTATTTTAGGGACTACCGAAAAGGCCATTACGATATGACAGATACTCTTTTTATCTTTCAAGATATTAAAAGCTATACTCCCTCTTCATCTAGAGTCCAGCTTATCATACCTGGACGGGGGTTATACATCCAATTCTTTTTAATAAAATCAAAAGACCAATGGAAAGTGGTTAAAGATAGCACAAATATGTACTTGACATAAATAGTAATAATCTTGCAGTCGGCTTGATGAACCCCGACTGCAAGGTTATATGTTACAAAAACCCATCTAAAGCCTGGAGGCTCATCTTCCACTTCTACCATTGGCATACCTTCTACAAATGGAGGTCCGAATTTTTCTTATACCATTAATCACGGCTCTTGGGATAATGATCTTGGGAAAGCAACTGTTCAATTTACCGACCCTTTGACACAGCTATACCAACTTAGTTATATGAATTTCAAAAGAAAATTTTAAGAAAAATAATTTTGTACTCAGAACTTGTCTATAAAGACCAGTTCGCTTTTTCTAAAACTATGAAAAAAAATCTCTTTCTCGTATTCTTTCTTATCTGCAATTTCCAACAAGCAATTTCTCAAAGTACTCGATTATTGCCAACTAAATCGCTTAGCTTCAACATTGGTAGAGGAAGACTTGGAAGCGGTGATATACAAGGCTTAATGCTTGGCGTAGAGTATGAAAAGTTTTTTCAAAAAAGATTATCATGGTCTGCCGAATTGGGAATGACAATACATGATGGATCAGATCTTCTACTAGTTACCGAAGCGAACGGCGAGGTTCATGATTTGTCTTATCGATATACCACCTCGGGTGCTCAACTGGTCGGGAAAATAGGTTACCATTTTTTTCGAACAAAATCTTGGGATGCAGGAATTCGAATTGGCGGACTTTTTCGTTATCAGTCTTCATCAGTTCCGGATGACGTAACCATGTTATTCCCTATTGCAACAGGCTTACCCGTACCCGTCTTTATCAATGAAAATACCTCCCCGCAACGAACTTATTCCGTCGGCGGGATCTCACAGCTTTTTGCCAGTTACACCATTAAGCAAAAAATAATTCTTGGATTAGTAACTGGTTTGCAATTGGATACGAATGGAGATACCATTTTCCCTCAATTGGCATTTACGATTGGAAGAAGGTTTTAACACACATTTATTTTATGAGAGTATTATACTTATTGATTATAATCTGTCTGTCTCAGACATTATATGCCCAAACCAACCCAAATCAGTTTACTAAATACGCAAGTATAACCGCGGGACGGAGCACACACGGAACAGGAGATATGAAAGGAATTTCACAAAAAATTACCTATGGTAAATATTTTAGAAAAAAACTAGTCTGGTCTATTTCAGTGGGAGCATCTATTCATGATGGTTCACTTCGTAGTAGCACCACACAATCCGACGGTACGGTTCTGGATCATTCTTTTCGATATACTGCCGGGGGGATTCAGACTTCTGTTGGCCTTGGATATAATTTTATAAAGACAAAAAGAAACGAGTTAGGTTTAAAAATTGATGGCATTTTGCGTTATCAATCTTCATCTTATTTTGACCAATTATTTATTATTTTCGATCCAAAAACAACTGGTATTCCTTATCCGGCAACATATATTATAAACACCTCGCCACAAAAGACTTATGCTATTGGAGTATCACCGGAATTATTTTATAACCATTCCATTGGAAAATCTTTATTCCTGGGAGCTACTGCAAATTTCCAGGCTGATACGAATGGCGATGTAATAACAAACTTGTCTATTTCGGTTGGGAAACGATTTAATTAATTGAATAGCTTTATATAACGTTAAATAAACTGTTCCAAAAGCGGCAATGAAATCAGATAAATTTTTTTATGAAAATTGGATATACATTGTATTTCTTACAATAATTATCTTTTCCTGTCAAAGTCAAGACGATGCTAAAAAATCCCCCTCTGACAGTACCGCTATTATAGAAACATCTATTGCGGACTCTATGTTAAATAATTATTTTATAGATAGTTATAGAAAAAGAGCGGTACCTATATCTATAAAATCAATGTCTGACTTAAAACCACCGAGAGGCTTTTATTATGATGATCATTCCGAGGAAAAACCAACCGTAAAAGACACTTTGTTCGTTTTTTATGAGATTAAAAACTATACTCCCTCCTCATGCAGGGTTACGCTTCGTATACCAAACGAAGGTGTCTGGGCCCATTATTTTTTAATTAAATCAAAAGACAAATGGACCATTGTTAAAGACAGCACCAATATTTACGAAACTTAATAACTTTCAAACAAACCCATCCAAAGCCTCAGGATTCCGCATTGTATCCTTACTGACCGCTTTTGCGGGATCCATACCCATCAGTATTTTCTTAACCGGTGCTTCCATCTTTTTTCCATTGATCGTATAGGGAATGGCGGCAACCGCTTCGATGGTATCAGGTACATGACGTGGACTGTATTGCGTTCTTAACGCATGCTTGATTTCCTCTTTTAATGTTTCGGTTAATTTTTTATTTTCTTCCAAAACAACAAATAAAGGCATAAACCCTCCACCATCTTCCTTTTCAAGATAAACGACCAGACTGTCTTTAATTTCAGGAAGACTTTCAACCGCGCTGTAAATTTCGGAAGTACCGATCCGGATTCCATCACGGTTTAAGGTTGCGTCTGACCTTCCGTAAATGATAACGGAACCTCTGGATGTGATTTTGATCCAGTCGCCATGGCGCCAGACGTTTGGATAGGTTTCAAAATAGCTGCTTTCATAACGCTCATTATCTTCATCATTCCAGAAATAAATCGGCATAGAGGGCATTGGCTGAGATATGACCATTTCTCCCAACTCTTCAATAACGGAATTTCCGTTTTCATCAAAAGCTTCAACTTTCGCCCCCAATGCACGGCTTTGAATTTCTCCCGGATAAACGGGTTCCATCGGATTTCCACCGACAAAAGCACTGCAAATATCCGTTCCGCCGCTCAGCGAAATTAGCCATACTTCTTTTTTCACATGTTGATAAATCCATTCGTAAACATCCGGCGGAAGCGGAGAACCTGTGGACCCGATGGTTTCCAGATGCGAAAGTTTCTCAACAGGAACAGTCGTGCCGCTTTTCATACAATTGATAAAATAAGCTGCACCGCTTCCAAAATGTGTGATTTTCGCACGTTCTGCTAATGTCCATAATACCTGAGTACCTGGAAATGCGGGGGAACCATCATACAGCACCAACGTCGCTCCGCATAACATGGAGCCCAGGGCAAAATTCCACATCATCCAGCCGGTGGTAGAATACCAGAAATAGCGGTCGCCAGGTTTTACGTTTTGGTGAATTGCTAATATCTTCAAATGTTCCAGTAAACAGCCACCAACACTGTGCGTGATCGCTTTCGGTTTCCCCGTGGTTCCGGAAGAATATAAAACCCAGATCGGATGCTCAAAGGGAACGGCTTCAAAATCAATTCCAAAATTGGGTAAATGTAAAATATCTTCCCAGGATCTGATACCTTCGGGTTTTGACCGGGAATCGATGTTGGAAATCATGACAATATCTTTTACGGACGGCAGAGAAGATCCAAGCTCCATGGTTGTCGCCGTAGTGTCGAAGGTTTTTCCGTTGTAATGATATCCATCGGTAACAAACAATACTTTGGGTTCAATTTGAGAGAGCCGCTCTACAATTCCTGCTTTTCCAAAATCCGGCGAGCAGCTGGACCAGACCGCGCCGATTGCATTAACAGCCAAAAATCCTACAACCGCCTGAGGGATATTTGGCAAAACCGCCGCTACCCTGTCTCCCGGCCGAACACCCCGCTGACGAAGCCATGTTGAAACAGCAGCTACCTGCAATTCAAGCTCTTCCCAGGAAATTTTTGTTAATCCTTGTGTTTCAGATTGAAAAAGTATGGCAGGATGATCCTTTGTTTTATTTCTGAAAATGTGTTCGGCATAATTAAGGCTTGATCTTCTAAACCATTGTGTACCAATCATTCCCTTTTTTGGCCTGCGCAAAACTTCCAGATAAATATCATGCGATTTGATATGAAAATATTGCCAGAGACTTTCCCAGAAATCTTCCAGATCCGTCACCGACCATTCCCATAAATCATGATATCCACGAAAATAAAGTCCTTTTTTTACGAAAAGCCAATCCATGTATTTTTTGAGATTAGACTGTTCCGTTAATTTTTTGCCTGGTTTCCAAAGTGGTTGTAACTGAGTATTCGTTGGCATAGGACATGCAAAATTTAATGAATATCGGGTAATAACTGACGTTTTTTAGATAAAAAACGTCAATCAAATTTCTGCTGACCGGAACTCTTCTTCGCATTTTCTTTGTTGCCGGTAAGCAAGATTCAGGTAACGATCATTAGTAACGTCGTAATGACACTTTTCGGATAAAAGAAACGAAAATATTTACTAATAAAAATTAGTGTATCTTTGCATTTCAAAACATAAATAACACATAAGTACTCTGAACATCAGATACGTTTGTAAATGCGTTTTAGTGGCATTTTGTTATGACAACGGTCATCAAAATCACTAACCGAAGTAACGACAAGTTTGTAGAGAGGAAAAAAAATCCAGTAGTGATACTGCATTCCTAATGAGAAAAAGAATAACAAAATCGAGTGATGCGATCTCTTCGCGCGCTCCAGGAAGAAGTGGTGATGCCTCAGGCCGCCCATTTGGTAAAAAACGTCCGGAAGCAGAAAGCCGCTTCAGCAAGCCAAGTATTAAAAAATCCAGTCTTAGAGTAGCCAGCCCAAGTGCTGAATCATCAAGATCTTATAGCGACAGACCAAGCGGCGACAAACCTCGCTTCGACTCGGAACGTCCACGTTACGACAAACCGAATTTTGGCAAACCGGGTTTTTCTAAGCCAGGATTTGACAACCCTCGCTTTGACAGATCAGGTTCAGATAGACCTTCTTTTGACAAACCACGTTCGTCAGATCGTGATGGCGATTCCCGCGGTTTTAAGCCAAGAGGTGAATTTGCTCCCGGTCAGGACAGACCAAGAGAAAGATCAGAAGGAAGAAGTTTTGACAAGCCGGGATTTGACAAGCCGCGTTTCGAAAGATCTGAAAGATCTGGTTCTGACAGACCCGGTCAGGATAGACCAAGAGGTGAATTTGCACCAAGAGAAAGATCAGAAGGCAGAAGTTTTGATAAGGCGGGATTTGACAAGCCGCGTTTCGAAAGATCAGACAGACCTGAAAGAGCTTCTTTCGACAAACCACGTTCTTCGGACCGTGACGGAGCTTCCCGTGAATTTAGACCCGGCCAGGATAGATCAAGAGGTGAATTTGCACCAAGAGAAAGATCAGAAGGAAGAAGTTTTGATAAGCCGGGATTTGATAAGCCTCGTTTTGAGAGATCAGACAGACCTGAAAGAGCTTCTTTCGACAAACCACGTTCGTCAGACCGTGATGGAGATTCCCGTGGCTTTAAGCCAAGAGGTGAATTTGCTCCGAGAGGAGAAGGAAGAAGCTTCGACAAACCTCGTTCAGAAAGAAGCAGCGATGCGCCACGTTCTCTCAAACCTACTCCTTCAAACGGAAGACACGAAAAACCGGCTTTTAAAAAAAAAAGTGATTTCGAAGAGGTAGTTGATCAAGACCCAACAACAGAGCAGCGTGCAATTGAAGAAGCAGCCAACCGCCGTGTTGGAAGATTTGAAACTGCACCACGTTATAATTTAAGTGGTTACGATAAAAAACCAGGCGCAAAAAGAAAGCAGGAAAGTTCTGAAATGCGGTTGAACCGATATATTGCCAACGCGGGTATTTGTTCTCGTCGCGAAGCAGATGATTTGATCGCATCCGGACAAATTTCTGTAAATGGAAAAGTTGTTACGGAAATGGGTCATAAAGTTGAACCATCTGACGTAGTTAAATTTGGCAAGAAAGCATTAAGCCGTGAAAAACTGGTTTATGTATTGATTAACAAACCAAAAGATTATATCACGACAACTGACGATCCGGAGGAACGTAAAACAGTTTTGGATTTAATTAAAGGGGCTTGTTTTGAGCGAATTTATCCCGTAGGTCGTTTGGATAGAAATACAACAGGATTACTTTTGATGACAAATGATGGAGAACTGGCTGAAAAGCTGACGCACCCTTCAAACGGAATCAAGAAAATTTATCAGGCTGAACTTGACAAACCAATTACAACAGAGGATTTCGAACAACTTCAGGCAGGATTAGAACTGGAAGATGGTTTTGTGAAACCTGATGAACTGGGAATCGTCACTGCGGATGCTATGGTTGTCGGACTGGAAATTCACAGCGGAAAGAACCGTATCGTGCGTCGTATGTTCGAACACCTTGGTTACGAAGTACAAAAACTGGATCGTACCGTTTTTGCCGGATTAGACAAGAAAGATTTACCTCGCGGAAAATGGCGTTTCCTAAGTGAAAAAGAAGTGGTTAGATTGAAGTTTATGCTTTAATGAATCGAGCAATCTTCAACACGAAATATAAAAAATGGTCCCGGAAAATTAATTTTCCGGGACCATTTTTTATCTACAACCTAAGCGATTTGTACCAGCTAAAAGCCAACACCTAATCGCTAAAAGCTATTCTAAAATCTAAATCCGAATGAATAAACATCATAAGGAGCATCGATATATAAACCTTCAAATTGAACCATAGAATCAGATTTACCGGCAAGTGAAGCTTCCAGTTCTTTTACAGATTTTACCGGTTTGCCATTCACTTTTGTAATGATAAAACCTTCTTCAACTCCTGTTCTGGCCAGTTTTCCACCATCGATAGAAAGAACTTTTACGCCACCTTCCACTTTATAACGTGTAAGACGTTGTTTTTCCTGATCGCTGATATTACCAAACTGAGCTCCTAAAACGCTCATTACTACCGCAGATTCATCACGTTTTAAAGCTTCGGCACCACCTGTGCGGTTACGTAATGTAACACTCAAATCTTTTTCAGTACCATTACGGTTTACGGTCACAGTAACTTTATCACCAGGTTTGTGTAAACCTATTGACTGCTGCAATTCAGGAATTGAATGTGTATTCATTCCATCCACTTTCACAATTACGTCACCTTTCGTAACGCCACCGGCTTTGGCTGCACTGTTTTCTGTGAAATCACGAACATATACACCGTCGTTCACTTTCACACCGTATTCTTCCGCTTTGCGACTGTCAAGTTCGTCAAGAGATATACCTAGATATCCGCGCTGAACATTACCAAACTTGATAAGGTCACCAGAAACTTTTTTCACAATACTTGAAGGAACTGCGAAAGCATATCCGGCAAAACTACCTGTCGGACTTGCAATCGCTGTATTGATGCCGATCAATTCACCTTTTAAATTTACCAAGGCACCACCACTATTTCCTGGGTTAACAACCGCATCCGTTTGAATAAATGATTCCAAAGGAACATCGCCGGTAGTTGCCGAAGTAGGCATTGCATTACCGCGACGATTCTGAGATTGTCCAATTATTCCCAATCCACGTCCCTTTGCACTGATAATTCCGGCAGTAACTGTTGATTCCAGATTGAAAGGATTACCAACGGCTACAACCCACTCTCCTACTTTCACTGCATCAGAGCTGCCAAAGGTAATAGCAGGAAGATTTTTGCCTTCAATTTTGATTACTGCAATATCTGTTGATGGGTCAGCTCCTACAACTTTTGCACGGAATTTACTTTTATTCGACAAAGTAACTTCCAGTTCCTGAGCACCTTCCACAACGTGGTTATTGGTTACAATATATCCGTCCGCAGAGATCACAACACCCGATCCCGAAGCTTCTGACGATTGTGGTCCACGAGAACCGCCGCCACCAAAATCATCTCCAAAGAAATCACGGAAAATATCAGGAATGTCTCCCTGACTGCCGCGTGATGATCTTGTCATCGTAGATTTAATATGCACTACTGTTGGCGTAGTTGCTTCTGCTGCGTATACAAAATCACCCGGAGCGCCAGCAGGTGCGCCGGTCGAGGTGAAACGTGCCAGTGATTCGGAAGGAGATTCTTTAAAAATAACATCCTTATCACTATCTGAATTTAAAAGTTTAAAGCCTGCAAGAGTTGATGCGCTCGAAAGCAGCCCAACCAATACCAAAGCTTTCCAGTTTGTTTTCATTTCCATATGTTGGGGTTATAACTATATTGAACAAATAACGTAAACGAACCTGCAAACTATTCCCTTTCCTAAGCCTTTTAACATATTTTAACAAAGGTATGAATCTGAAAATTCACTGTAATATATTCACCGCCAATATTTAATTATTTATACAGCAAAAAAGGCGTTATTCATGACAAATAACGCCTTTTCCGAAATTAAATTTTAAGCAATTTCAATTTCACGCAATGGTTTTTCAATTGCTTCTTCGCGTTTTGGAAGTTCTACTTTTAAGATACCATCCGCGTAAGTTGCAGCAATTTTTTCACCGTCTACCGAATTTGGTAAGGTGAACGTCCTTTGGAAAGAACTATATTTAAATTCTCTGCGAGAATATGTTTCATTTGCTTCTTGCTCAGTTTGTTCTTTTTGAGCTGAAATTGTCAACTGATTTTTTTCCAGGTTCAATTTGAAATCAGATTTCTGAAGGCCAGGTGCTGCAACTTCAATTCTGAAACCTTCTTTGTTTTCAACGACATTAACTGCTGGAACACTGCCCGCATAAGCTGGTGCGAAAAATTCATTTAAAGCTTCTTTACCAAAAAATCCGTTATACAATTTAGGATTCGCGAAGTGGGTTTTTACTAATGTGCTCATGGTTTTATAGGTTTTAATTTTTTGTGATTTAAAGTTTAAGTACCGTTGCGGTATGTGAAGGAATTTAAAACTTTTGTACCGATGAGAAAAAACGACTAAAAAACAAGACAAAATGACACTAAATTAGTTAAAAGTAAAATTTTAGTGACACAATGGCCGATAGCTTTATTTTAAGACAGAATTTCTGACAATATTTTCTTGATAATTGAAGATTAGATTGAAAGATCAGGATGGTTAGAATTCGTATTGGTCATGAAAACGAGATGCAGCAATTGCATAAACGCAATTGAAATTGTAGCAATGCAATTTATTATGTAGAGAGTATTACGATTCTGAAATACCGCAAGCAAAACCAAATCAGTGCATTAATTCACGAAAGGTGACTTATTTTCATAAATCGATTGGAAGATTTTATTTCAATTCAAGCTGTTCACAAGCTCTTTCAGAGGCCGATTGTTCCGCTTTCTTTTTGGTAAAACCATTACCAGTAGCAAATGGCTGCTCGTTGACTAAAATTTGGGAGATAAATTCGCGGTGATGGCGAGTTCCTCTTTCTTCAAGAATTTCGAAGCGGATTTCCTTTCCTTCCCGTTGCGCCCATTCGATGATAAGGCTTTTGAAGTTGATATTATTCTGGATGATATCGTCCAGATCGTAATGCGTTAAAAGCTTACTGATGATAAATTTTCGTGTAAAACGAAATCCCTTATCCAGATAAATTGCTCCGACAAATGCTTCCAGCGCATCACCATACATGGAAGATCTCGGCGACATACCGCGACGGTTTCCATCGTATTCGATCAAACGGTCTAAACCGAGCTTCCGGGAAATTTGATTAAGCGATTCACGGTTAACAATCCGTGAGCGGATTTCAGTTAGAAAACCTTCGTCTTTGTAAGGATATTTGGTAAATAAAAATTCGGCAACAACCATTCCCAGCACCGCATCACCCAGATATTCAAGCCTTTCGTTCGATTCACGAAAACCTTTAATAGCTGTTTCACGGGAGGCCGACGTATGGCGAAATGCCAACTGGTAAACGCCCAGGTTTGAAGGGCGGTCGCCAATTACATGCGCAATAGATTCCTTAAATTTCTTATCCTCGGGACTCCCTGTTCTAAAAAGGGCGAGGATCGGTAAAAGAATTCGTTTTGCCAAAATCAATAAGTTAATTATTCCTCGAACCTCTTGAAAATAACGGAAGCATTATGACCGCCAAAACCAAAAGTATTACTTAGGGCTATATCGACCTTGCGTTTTTGTGCTGTATTAAAAGTAAGGTTCAATCGGGGATTAATCTCCGGATCATCCGTAAAATGATTGATTGTCGGCGGAATAATCTGATCCTGGATCGCCATGATACATGCAGCTGCCTCAATTGCTCCCGCACCACCAAGCAAATGCCCAGTCATGGATTTGGTAGAACTGATGCTCATGTTGTAGGCATGCTCACCGAAGAATTTCTCGATTGCTTTAATTTCCTGCGGATCACCAATAGGTGTTGAAGTACCGTGGGTATTGATATAGTCAATATCTTCTGGCTGTAATCCTGCATTTTCAAGCGTATTTTTCATTACCATGTAGGCACCGCGACCTTCCGGATGCGGAGCAGTAATGTGATATGCATCAGATGACATACCTCCACCAATCATTTCGGCATAAATCTTTGCGCCGCGAGCTTTGGCGTGCTCATACTCTTCCAAAATCAATGCTGCACCACCTTCTCCCAAAACAAATCCGTCCCGATCCTTATCATAAGGACGTGACGCTGTTTCTGGTGAAGCGTTATTTTCTGATAATGCTTTTAAAGCATTAAATCCACCCACACCTGCATTCGTAATTGCCGCCTCGGAACCGCCTGAAATACACACATTCATCATACCCAGACGGATATAATTAAATGCGTCGATCAGGGCATTGGTTGCGGAAGCACATGCTGAAACCGTAATGAAAGTTGGTCCACGAAAGCCATAACGAATGGAAAGAACTCCCGACGCGCTATCAGCAATCATTTTAGGAATAAAGAATGGATTGAAACGCGGATTTCTCCCACCATCTGAGAAGTTCAAAACTTCGTCCTCAAATGTTTTTAAACCACCAATTCCCGAACCCCAAATTACACCGGCTTTGTCGAGATCAAGTGTATCTGCGTCAAAGCCGGCGTCCTTCATTGCTTCGTCAGTTGCAATTACGGCATACTGGGTAAATGGATCCATTTTACGAGCTTCCTGACGCGGAATGTAATCATGTATGTCCAGCCCTTTTACCTCACAGGCAAATCGGGTCCGAAACCGTTCGGCATCAAACCTTGTTATAGGCGCAGCACCGCTCACGCCTGCAACTAAATTCTTCCAATAGGTAGGAACATCATTTCCAATAGGCGTCAAAGCGCCCATACCGGTAATTACAACTCGCTTAAAACTCATAAAATAGGGACAGAAAAAGAAGATGATACTGGAAAGGCGTAAAACTATTTTACGTTTTCTTCCAAATATGCAACAGCCTGACCAACTGTACCAATGTTCTCGGCTTGATCATCAGGAATAGAAAGATTGAATTCTTTCTCAAATTCCATAATCAACTCAACGGTATCTAGAGAGTCCGCTCCCAAGTCGTTCTGGAAGTTTGCTTCTGGCGTTACCTCCGACTCTTCTACGCCGAGTTTTTCGACGATAATTTGCTTAACTCTTTCTGCAATTGCTGACATTTTGTAAACACTTTTTGGTTAAAATCGCAACAAAGAAAGATATTCTACTTCACTTTGTCAACATTTTTTTAAAACGTGTAATAATACTATCCCAAAAGCAAGGGAAATAAAAGAAACAGAATATCAAATGCTTAACCATATAAGTTCCACGAATACAACGAATCACATAGAGAAGATTGCAGATAACCGTACCTTTACAGAACTTTATTAATTTTTGATTATTCGTATTATGTTGTCAATTCCGAAATTAAAAAACACTGATTCTCCCCAGTTTTTCCTTATGGCAGGCCCTTGTGCGATTGAGGGAAGAGATATGGCATTGCGTATTGCGGAACATATTGTTACTCTGACAGACAGGCTCAAAATACCTTATATTTTTAAAGGATCATACCGTAAAGCCAACCGTACTAAAGTCGATTCTTTTACGGGGATTGGTGATGAAAAAGCTTTAAAAATCTTGCAGGAAATCAGCCAGACTTTTGGTGTTCCAACCGTTACCGATATTCATGAATCACATGAAGCGGCTTTTGCGGCGGAATATGTGGATGTATTGCAGATTCCGGCATTTTTATGTCGTCAAACCGAATTAATTGCAGCGGCAGCACGTACCGGAAAAGCTGTAAATGTTAAAAAAGGACAGTTTCTTTCAGGTGCTTCAATGAAATTTGCGGTTGAAAAAATAAATGAAACGAATCCGGATTGCCAGGTTTTACTGACCGATCGAGGCAATAGTTTTGGTTATGGCGAATTGATCGTGGATTATCGCAATCTTCCCGCCATGCGTGCTTTTGATGTTCCGGTTATTATGGATTGTACGCATTCATTGCAACAACCAAATCAGGAATCCGGCGTTACCGGCGGAAAGCCTAAATTAATTGAAACAATCGCCAAAGCAGCCATTGCGGTAGGTGCAGACGGGCTTTTTATCGAAACGCATTTTAACCCGGCAGAAGCGAAATCAGACGGAGCCAATATGTTGCCGCTTGATCAGCTTGAAGGATTATTGGAAAAATTAGTGCGGGTTAGAGAGTCCATTTTGTAATCATTGCTTTTTAAAATAAGATTGTGGTTCAGTCCGCAATCTTATTTTTATAGAAACTCTTTTATGAAAAAACAGTTTACACGTTGCATCTTTCTTGTAACTTTTATCTGTCAGGGGTTATTTTCAAATCAGGTAGCTGCTCAGGCGATTGACTCGGTTTATCACGATACGCTGGTTCAGAAAAAAGAAGAAAAACTTTGGCAGTTTAGGCCTATTGAAGCCGTAGCACCAGTTTCGCTCGCGTTGGCAGCATTTGTGACGCAAGGATCTATCAGCAGACACCTGCAATCTCATGTCGTAAGTGAATATCCAAATTTCAACACAAAAAATTTTGATAATTACCTCCACTATTTACCGGCCGTAGTCAGTTTAAGTCTGGGCGCATCCGGTGTGAAGGGAAAACATTCTTTTGGCGATCAGCTTATTCTTGCATTGCTTTCCAATCTTGTTGCCCAAGGTGTTACCGGCAGTTTAAAATTGATATCGAAATATCCTCGTCCAAACGGAGAAGATAACCATTCTTTTCCCTCAGGACATACCAGCAACGCTTTTACGAGTGCCACAATATTGCATGAAGAGTATGGTCAACGAAGTGTTTGGTATAGCGTAGGTGGCTACACTGCCGCAACAACCGTTGGTACAATGCGTATTCTTAAAAATAAACACTGGCTTGCGGACGTGCTGATGGGTGCAGGAATTGGTATTGCTGCGACAAAAGTCGTTTACATCAGTTATCCGTGGTTGAAACAGAAGGTTCGTCGAATCCGGAAGAAATAAATAAAAATAATTTCCATTTCTAAGTTCCTGCTGACATAGGGTTGTCGGTAGGCGTCGTTTATTTTGCCTGAACAACAAACAAAATAAATGATTATGGAATTGAAGAAAATACATCCAATGCAGGTTTTATGTTTTGAAACAAAAACTAAACTTTCAGAAATTGGAGAATTTGTTCGCGTGGTTGCGCATAAGATGTATCAGACAGCCGTCCAAAATGACCTTGAAATCACCGGACCGGTTTACTGGGTTTATGAAGGTATGGATGGAAATCCCGAAACTATTTTTTCACTGACAATTGCCCTGCCAATTTCGTTTAAAGAAAAACATCTTGAAAACTCAGATTTCAAACTAAAAAGCCTCCGTGCATTTCAATGCGTTTCGGAGCAACATTTAGGGGATTGGAATAAATTAGGCGAAACATACGGATCATTAATTCCGACCATCATTTCTGGCGGATTGAACATGAGTGGAGAAAATCGTGAAATTTATTTAAATATGGATTTTCAAAATCCGGAAGCTAATATTACTGAAATTCAAATAGGGATTACCGAGCATTAAAATTCTATGTCTTACTGCGATTACGTCAACAACAATCCATCCGAACTTCCGGATTATTTATTGCACAAGCATTATCACGATCATCAATATGGTTTTCAGATTGATGACGATGATGAGCTTTTTGGCAGATTTATTCTGGAAATTAATCAGGCAGGTTTGAGCTGGACGTTGATGTTAAGAAAACAAGAAGGTTTTAGAAAGGCTTACAGTAACTTTTGTATCGAAAAAATTGCGGCCTGTACAGAAGAAGATCGTGAACGACTGTTACTTGATCCGGGAATTATCCGTAATCGGTTAAAGATTAACGCAGCCATTTTTAACGCACAAAAAATTGTTTTGCTGAAACTGGAATACGGCTCTTTTAAAGGTTGGCTGGATGCGCATCATCCATTAACGTTACCCGATTGGCTGAAATTATTCAAGAAGAATTTCAAATTTGTTGGCGGAGAAATTGTAAATGAATTCCTCATGAGCACCGGGTATTTGCCTGGTGCGCATAGTGTTGGGTGTCCGGTGTATTTGGAGGTTAGGAAAATTTAAAATAATCTAATCTTGATGACCATAATTCAGCTCTTCATTTTTATCCCAAAAGGCTAGATACAAATCCTGATATGTACCTCTCCTAGAAAGCCATTGTGCTACAACCTGGATTGCTAATTCCAAATCTTCAAGGTACGCCATTCGACCATCACTACCCCTTATCCCTTTTTCATCCTTTTTAGCACCTCTGTTAATCAGAATATTCTTTTCGTCATAAATAACTCTCCTGACGAGCTCATTATCCTTTCCAGAGGGCAGATTTTCCCTTAAAAGATTATTTAATCCCTTATAATACAACTGAAATTTTGCTACCGGGTCATCAATTTTCTGACCAATTAGTCTCTCTGCCTCATTTTCAATGCGTACACCTTCACTCAAATCCAGTTGCAGCTGCTCTCCCTTTACTTCCTCCGCTTTTTGAAGTAATTCAAGCCGCTCGATATCCTCTTTTGTCAGATCCCGTTTCTTAATTATTTTAGCCATTGGAATGATTAAATAGTGAGTGACGACTTCGTTTTGACCGCTGCTTCTTCTAATGATTCGGTGTCCCAATTATTGACAGTTAAGCCTCTTTTTACTTTTTCCATATCAGGAAAAAAATCTTTAAAAGCAGCCCAGTAATTATTTCCAATTTCGGATTGTCTAAATTGATATTGAGAATAAATGATCGAAGGATGAATTTGACATTCAGATGCAAAATTTTTAACCATGAACGAGTTATGTATCATTGGCTCGATGTATTGCAATTTTTCAGACGACAGCAAATATTCTCCTGCAAATTTATTTGCTTTATCTTCCTGGATTAAAAATAAATCGGGCTCTCCTGTAAGATGATATTTTATGCGCTCCAACAACTCTAAATCGTACAAAACATGGTGTAACTCATGAATTAATGAAAACCATATCGTTGCATAATTTTTGTTGAAATCAGTTATTACTATACAGGGCTTCTTGTTTACGATAAAAGTTGCACCCCTTATCTGTGTTTTAGGTAACAAGGGTTGGAACACAACTGTAACACCCACATTATACAAGGCTCTAAAAACTGTAATTAACCCTTTTTCTATATTTTGTGTATAAGGTTTGATTTTAGGAATTAGCTCAACCAAATCCTTTCTTGAATATTCATTCGGATTATTTATAAGCTCAAAGTATTTATATGATGATTTGATCCAAAAATCTTTCATCTTATCACTAAACGACCTTTTGGTTCTACTATAAAGAACCCCATTCAAGTCATTCTCAAAGTCGAAAATAGTCTCGAATAGAAAAAACTTGCAGATACGATCCTTTAACGCTGACAGTGAAGATTCTTTTTCGAAAAAACCTAGATTAGACAAGGCCTTCAAGTCAAAGTATTTATTAATAAATGTTATTTCAATAGCTTCTTGTAATTCTCTGATTTCTTCGGAAGCTCTGTCTTTAAAATGATAAACTAAAATTTCATCAACACTAAGCTCCAAAAACTCGCTCAATTTTAGCAAATGAATTATATCAGTTTGCTTTGATGATTTATCAAGTATACCATCCAGGCTTCTTCTTTGAATGCCGGAAAGCTTTTCGAACTGTGTTTTACTTAGACCAGCCTCATCCAATTTACTATTAAACAATTGTTTAATAGATTTTTCGACCAAAAAACTTCTATTTAGAATATCTCCTATCATAATGAGGTAAATTTACCTCAAAACTATAAATATAACTAGTACTGTGGCCTTAGTTGAGGTAAATTTACTTTTTATCTTTGATTTTCTTCCTCCCAAACCGCCAACGCCAGCTTAATCTGCCCATAATCATACTTTTCATTCAACATTTCAAAAAGAGGTTTCAGAGGCTCGTCGCGGCGGATACTTAATTCCTGTGCAGCCGTTACAATGATTTTATAGACGTTCGGATCTATTAATGCCTTCAAATTGATCTCATGGCCGTCTTCCTTTAATTTCACCAGATGAGAAATGATCGTTACCGGATTCAGGTCCCGTTTTTCTGCTATTACTTTTAAAGAATAACCCGCTTTGAATAAATCCCAGGTTTCAACGTAAGTCATTCCTTTGGCTACACGTGTTCCGGGTTTGGTATTTTCCCTTGCAAAATCAACAATCTCCTTGATAAAAGTTTCTCCATAATTCCGGAAACGCTCCGTACCAATACCTGAAATTGCCTTCATCTGTGCTTCGGATACAGGCCTTTTTTGTGCCATTTCAGATAACGTCGAGTCTGTGAAAACGACATAAGGCGGAACACCCATACGATCTGCAATTTGCTTGCGAAGCATTCTTAAACGTTCAAACAAGGCATCACGAATAATTTCCTGTTTCGGTTTTTCTTTTGGAAGCTGCGCTTCTTCTTTCGCTTTTCTTTCAGAAAGCGGGATAAATCTTACCAGTTCCACTTTCCTTTTTCCATATAGAACCTGTTGGCTTGCAGGATTTAATTTGAAGGAATGCGCTTCATCATAAGCGATATCCATCACTCCGGAATTTAATAATTGGCTGATATATTCCGCCCATTCTTCCCCGCGCAGATCGTGACCTACGCCAAAAGTGGGCAATTTGTCATAACCATATTGCAAAACATTTTTATTCCGGCTGCCACGCAAAATGTCAATCAGCATACCCATTGCCACTTTTTCTTTTGTACGGGCAATTCCTGACAATGCTTTTTGCGCAATTACAGTCGCGTCGAAACGTGACCGTGGATTCCGGCAAACATCACAATTTCCGCAATCATGATCTACGGCTTCGTTAAAATAACTTAGCAAAATCCTTCTCCGACAAATATCCGCTTCGGCATATTGCTTCATCCGGTTTAGTTTCGCGTTCAATAATTCTTTCTGTTCTTCGGACTGATCCGAATTCGCTATCATTTCCTGGCGGGTGATGATATCCATATAACTATAAAACAAAACCGTATCAGAAGGCGACCCGTCACGCCCTGCCCGGCCGATTTCCTGGTAAAAACTTTCTACGTTGGAAGGCAGATTATAATGGATAACCCAGCGGACGTTGGATTTATCAATCCCCATTCCGAAAGCCACTGTTGCAACAATAATCTGGATATCGTCCCGAAGAAACTGTTCCTGAACTTTGGATCGTTTTTCGGAGGCTAGTCCGGCATGATAAAACTCAGCCTCAAATCCTGCTTTTTGCAAACTGGCAGCTACTGTTTCTGTACCTTTCCGGCTCAGACAATAAATTATTCCGGCCTGACCGTTATGTTTTTTTAGAAAGGTTTGAATTTGTTGAATCCTGCCTCTTCCCGGCAAAACATTCAAACTCAAATTCGGTCTGTCAAAACTGGCGACAAAAGTTTGTGCCTCTTCTATACCAATTTGTTTTAAAATATCACGGCGGGTTACCCGGTCGGCTGTGGCTGTCAAAGCTATTACCGGGACTTCCGGGAAATATTTTTTCAACGCATTCAGCTGACGATATTCCGGACGAAAATCATGGCCCCAGGAAGAAATGCAATGGGATTCGTCAATGGCGAAAAGAGAAACATTCCACTCCCGCAAAAACTCAAATGTATTTCCTGAAAATAACCGTTCCGGTGCTATATAAAGTAATTTTAATTCTCCGATTTTTGCCTGCCACATCACCTGATCCTGTTCTGCCGAAGAAAGTGAAGAATTCAGAAAAGCTGCATTAACGCCATTTACCCTGAGTGCCTCAACCTGATCTTTCATCAAAGCGATCAACGGAGAAATCACAACTGTCAAACCTTCACGCATGATGGCGGGGATCTGAAAACAAACCGATTTTCCTCCACCAGTTGGCATCAGTACAAGACAATCCTTTCCGGCCATTACGGTATCGATTATTTCGGCCTGCTGTGGACGAAAAGTATCGTAGCCAAAATATTGTTTTAGAGCCTGTTCTTTATTTATAGACATGATGAAGTGGTTTCTAAGCGGTAAGCCAATATAAATTCGAACTCAGGGATTATTCCTAATGTCAAATCCGGTATGTATTTTATTATAAAACGAAAATATCCGCAAAAGTAACGATTCAAAACTGATACATGACCTGCGCTTTCAATTCACTCCGTTTTTTACCTTCAATCTCATTAAGTCCGGAACTGATCGTTTCCAGTTTTGAGTAATTCGTCCGAGACCATCGGAGCCAGAGTTTCATCTTTTGTGTCAATGGATAACGCAGCATCAAATAATGCCTTGTTCCCTGGTCATAATAAGCCGGAAGTGAAAAAGCGTACAACATATCCTTTTCATAAACATATTGCCGACTATCGTAATTGTCTGTTTTGAAAAAAGCAATTCGTCCGCTCAATTCCAGTTTGGAAAGCCGGTAAGTGATATCCTGCACAATGGTAAATCCGGAAGATTTCGATTTTCCTTCATACCAAAAATCACCACCCTGCAAGCGCGTACGAACTGAGAATTTTAACGGAATTTCATATTCAAAATTAATCATCGCAGTTCGCCGAATCGTTGTTAAAACCTGCGGTATCGGAAACGGAGAATCCGGCTCGTTATGCGCTTTGTGTTTTTCGTGAAAAACGGCATACATATTTAGCTTTTTATTCGGTTTCCAAAGTGCGTGCAGGAAATAATCAACCCCGTCCGAAGGCGCGTTTATCTGATATTTCAGCCATGGAAAATAAAAACGATCATAAAATCCACTGAATTGCCAGCGCCGGTTTGGCGAATAACGGAGTCCCCAGTAAGTACCGGTTTCATTGATTGGACGTGTTGCTTCACTGATTGAACCGCCATAAAGGGAGTGAAAATTCCGGTCGTAATGCCGGAGCAAAAGAGTGAAATCGATCGTTCTTCCCAAGCCTGCAATCAAACCTCCAACTCCACCCAATCCGCCACTTTTAGATCTTGCAACTTCTCCAAAAAAGTGCATATTCTGCCAGCGATAATCTCCGTGGACTCCTATTACGGTATTTTGGTTTCCCTCAAATTCAAATTTATTAAAGAGCTCATCCTTTTTATGTAAAGTTGCACTGTAAAAGGTATTCAAAACCGTAATTCCAATCTGTCCGCGTTGGGATAACAATTTGTAAAGCGCATGAAAACCTACATTTTGCTCACCAATCGTTCCCTGGTTTTCACGCTCTGTTTTTGTGCGGTGATAACCGGAAATTTGTAACGATGAAACCGTAAGTTCGTCCTGAATAGTGGCATTGTTTTCCAGATTTCCATCACGTCTTGTGTAGGAATAAAATAATGTAACATCAAGTTGTTTTCTGAGCGCATAAGTTGCAGCAAGACCTCTGAAAAAACCTGATTCTAAAACAGAAGTAAAAGGTCGTAATCCCAACGTGCTGCGATAAGTTGTCCTGATCACTTCCGAGCCTTTTCCCAAAGAAAATCCGCCGGACATGATCATACCTTGACCGGCCTGCATTTGATAATCTCCGATAATCAGATTTTTTAATTTGCCTCGATTCATGATCTGTGCATGAAAAGAAGAAAAATCAGCACCAAAAATCTGTTTTTTCGGCTGCCAGCTCAGAACTTCGCCGGCATCATTTTCCATGACAAAACCAAAACTATATGAACCCGCCCGGGCATAACGATAACGGATATTTCCATACAAGGGTTTTCCCTGATAGCGGGAAGTTGAACGGCCAGACGTATCGATCGACGTAAATCCTTTTTGTTTTTCCAGTACACGGCCGGACCTTAACAATAAAAAATGCTGAGACGGATTTTGTAAGGATTCCTTAAAAGGCAATGCTTTCGGTCTGACGTTTACAAAAGGCATTAATTTTCTGATCGTAATGATATCAAAATCCGGCACTGCCTGTAACTCATAAAGCGATAAAAATGGCCCCAGCTTCTGACGGTAATCAAAAAATGATCTTATCTGTACTTCTGACAGAATTAGTGTAGCCGTTAATTCATCCGTCGTAACAGTATTCAGATCCAGCGGATTGGTATATAATTGAAATAACAATTCATACAAACCTTCATTACTATTTTCTTCCGTAGCAATCGGAATAAGATCCTGAATAAACTGGTTGATGTCAATTTCCGGACGTGGCGGTTCCTGGGCGGAAAGTTTTGTGGCAAGAAAAAATATGCAAAAAAGTGTTAAAACACCTAACCGAAAAATCGCACATGAATGCCTGTATTGCGGCTTCATGTGCGATTTTTCTTTATCGTTCGTCATCCTTTACGGATTTGTTTAGCAGGGTTAGAAAGCCTTCAAACTTAAATCCAGACTTTGTATCTGGTGTGTCAATGCGCCGCTGGAAATGGAGTTAACGCCGGTTTCTGCGACTGCGCGTAAAGTTTTTTCAGTAATATTTCCGGAAGCTTCTGTTTCAAAACGGCCGTTAATCCGCTTCACAGCTTCACGCATATTTTCCAGAGAAAAATTATCAAGCATAATAATATCAACCTGGCCGACACGTAAAACTTCATCCACCTCAGCCAGACTACGTGTTTCTATTTCAATTCTCAGATCTTTTCCCGTAGCCTTCAGATAATTTCTTGCGTTGGTAATGGCCGCCTCAATGCCTCCGGCATAATCAACGTGATTATCTTTCAGCATAATCATATCATAAAGGCCCATTCTATGATTTACCGCGCCACCAATTTTTGTTGCCATTTTTTCAAACAGACGGAAATTAGGCGTCGTTTTACGCGTATCCAGTAATTTCACCGGCAGATCACCAATGATATCAACCATTTCCCTCGCGTAAGTGGCAATACCACTCATACGCTGCATAATGTTCAGGAGCAATCTTTCTGCCTTTAAGATCAGCTGCGCACTTGCTTCGATCGTCAGAATAATGTCACCAACTTTTATCCGCGTTCCGTCGTGAATTAACACTTCAACTTTCGCTTTTGGATGATTGTATAAAGTTGCCGTTTCTTCTAAAATAACAAGCGCCACTTCAACACCCGCCAAAATTCCTTCCTGTTTTACCAATAAACGCGCTTTTTTCATCGCACCAGCCGGGACGCTGGAAAGGGAAGAATGATCTCCGTCGCCGATATCTTCCAGCAATGCCAACTGAATTAAATCGCGTAATACGTGTGGGTTGGTTTCCATATTTTGAGAATGATCTGTATTGAAGAATTAAATAAAATCATAACAGAAATTATTCGTCATCTTCAATACTTTATGAATACGTTTTTTTAATAATGAAGTCACAAAAAATCAGAAGGTCTGATTCCGGTATGCCATATTGTAACGGATCGCAAAAGAGAAAATTTTAGACTTTTCCGCAACGTTGACATCCTCTGATTTTAAATTTCTGAACAAACAACGGGCATCCAGAAAGAAATTATGTGCCAGTGAATAGGTCAGACGTAAATCAGTAAAGGATGTTTTTGCCAGCATACCTTGCCCTATCTTATGGCCCAGATTATTATTCCCCGGGATTACAGCTGTCCTGGTATCATAATCCAGCAAGGGATTACTCCCGAAATTTGCCCCCGATCCTGTCGGATCTTTTCCCTGTTTCGCAAACATTTGCGTGCCGTAGATCGAAAGTCGCGGCGTAACCTTATACCTTACAATGCCCAGCAACTCTTTAAAATTGGCTCCCAACGGATGCGCCAGCGATTGATTATAATGAACATAATTTCGCCCACCGTCTTTATGCGAGTAGGTATAAGGCCGCACAATATTTAACTCAGTCTGCAAATCCAGATTAGGAATTCCAAAAGCATCAATATACTTCCCGCCTAACTGAAAACTGTATTTATTGGTCCAGGATCCGTCGCCATTAAACATATGTTTTGTCAAAAATTCATCTAAAACAAACTGACTGTAAATAGATGCCTTTTTTCCAACCAGCCATCTGAAATCAAACCCCAGCAAAGCATTATCCTGGCTTCCGATGTAAGATTCGATGTAACGGTAAAAGATAATCGGGTTTAAATAATTTAAGTCAAAACCACCACCAGTAGAATCACGACTAAAAACCTCAGCTTCAAAAACACCAATATTGATTTTGTCGGTGACATTAACACTCAAATGATGTATGGCTGAAAACTTTTTATTAAGTAAAAGACCTTCGCTGGCTCCCTTCTGATTATTGATCATGCTCGACCACAAATTGGTATAGTGAAAGCGACCAAGCTGTGTGTCAATTCTTAAAAATAAATATGGGCTGCTATTGTCCGAAAGCAATAACGATCGATAACCGCTGCCAAAAACATTGACATCATGACCGAATTTAACATTGATAGCCTTCAATGGCTTGAAAGTGATATAACCTCTTCCTGAAAAATAATCAACGCCCTTATCATTCTGGATTTTTTTGGCCAAACCTTCACCCGGAAAATTATACGCCTTGGTATAATCCATAACGTATTTAGGAAAAACACCTTGATTATCACTTACATAAGTATAAAATCCCAACTTTTCATTGATCATACCGCGAATTTCAACGCCGCGACTTGTCAGCCAAAGTGGAGAATCAACGTTGTTATCGCTTCCTATAAAATTGTTGGTAGTAAAATTTAAATGCAGATCGAAGTCCTTGTCGTGATAACTATAAAAATCGGCCGGGTGCTGCCAGAATCTTCTTTGTCCGTTACTCATTTTCCCTTTGAAAAGCCTGAATTTATTTCCGGGATCCAGTCGGGAAAGTTTGGATGAACGGGCTGAATCTGTTGAAACATAACCTTTGGTCCATTCCCAGCTATCTTCCCTTAAATAATCGATAGTCTGCCAATCCCTTTCCGTAAGCGAAACATTTCCCTCTTTTAGTATAGAATCCGTCAATTCAACGATTGCCTTTCTCTCAAATGGTTTTACATTTGAATGAAATCCTTCCGAAAATTTTCCGCGTTTAATTTCAAGGCGATCGATCAGATGGTAATAGTCATCATTGATTGGAGCGAAGGTACTTTGGGAAAAAACATATGATGAAGTAATCAATATAAAAAAAACACATAAGAAGAACTTGTCGAAGCGTTGATTCATAGATAAATATTTCTATTATGCGGGTAAATCGGCATTAATGCAACTAATTTGAACGAAAGTGTCAAATTTCGTCAATCATATTGTAATATCTTGTATCGAATAGGTTAAATAAGATCAAAGTTATGTTTTTACTATCCCAGAAGCCTTCCATTGTTGACCACTTCATTGCCGAACTACGCGATTCTGACATCCAGAAAGATCGAATGCGATTTCGCCGCAATATTGAACGTGTCGGGGAACTGCTCGCTTATGAAATTTCAAAATCTTTGATCTATCGCTCCACATCGGTGGAAACGCCTCTGGGAAAAGCACCTTCAAGAGCTTTGCTTCAAACCGTTGTACTCGCCCCGATTTTACGCGCCGGACTTCCTTTACATCAGGGTTTTTTGAATATGTTTGACAAAGCGGATAATGCATTTGTTGGTGCTTATCGCGGACATAATCTTAAAGATGATGAATTTGAAGTAGAAATGGACTATATCACCAGTCCCGATCTTAGTGGAAAAACGTTAATTCTTATTGACCCGATGCTGGCAACAGGCCGCTCACTGGAGAAAGTTTACCATGCACTTTTACGTTTCGGCATTCCCGCACAGACACATATTGCATCTGTGATCGCAAGCCCTGAAGGTGTTGATTTCCTGCAAAAACGCGTTCCACAATGCAGATTATGGGTTGGAGCTCTGGACGAACGTTTGAATGAACAATATTATATTGTGCCGGGACTTGGAGATGCCGGCGACCTGTCTTTTGGATCAAAATAATCTTTATAAATAATCAAACTTTGATTAAAATATTTATCCGTACTACGACCCAAAACCGTAGTACGGATTTTTTTCAATTCAATAATTCATCAAAAGTGATGGACACATAATACATAGCTCCTACCGACGGATTAGCCCAGCCTGTTGTATAAAGTTTGCCGGTCAGGTTGGTTCCGCCGATTTTAACTATTGATTTAATAGAAGTTATTTTTCTGCTGATTTGTGCATCTAAAGTTGAGTAAGCCGGAATCACCGTTTTTTGCTGAACATTAGCCGCTACGCTCGCCACAGAAGCCTGCCAAACCATGCTTGACTGATGGCGGAACGTAATACCAAAGCCCCAGCCAGTCCGGTTGATGTCACGATTTGAAAAACCCAGATTGAAACGATATTTTGGGGAATTAAAAAAAGTGACAAACGAAGGATCATTCTTCAAAAGCTCCGCATTGTTGTTCAGAATATTTTGGGTGAGATTTCCGTTGAAAGTATATCCTTTTCCCAAAACATAATCCAGCCCCACGCCCCAACCGGAATTCTTCACCGTTTGTGTTGCATTCACCGGCATACTGTACGTATTTCTTTTGGTCGGATCCAGAAGATCGGTAAGCGGACCATTAGAATCTTTTCTTTGCAAAAGAACTGTAACTCCGTCAAAAGTTAAAAAACGGTTGTAATAGTAAAATGCATCTATATATAATTTGTTTCTGATAACACCTTTATAACCAACCTCATAAGTTTGCACGCGTTCAGGCTGCCATTCGCGGAACTTGTATGGTTTCAAACTTCCATCTTGTAAACTGGACGAAGTTATGGCCGTTTGCTCATATACCGCATTCCCTACCATATTGTATTTCTCACGGAAAAGAGGAAGTCCGCCTACCAACCTTACACTCGGTGTCAACAAATTGATGTATTGATTTTGAGTGGTTGGAATACGGAAACCACGCTGAAAAGATGCACGGAAATTATGATTTTTAGCAACCGTGTAAACTCCGGAAATACGCGGGCTGAACTGCCCCTTGAAATTCATGTTTTTATCATACCGAACAGATGCAGTCAGTTTAAAAACATCACCAAAGCTTTTGGATGCTTGGGTATATGCGCCATATTCTTTGATATTAAACTCTTTTCCCGTTGGTGTTCCGTCCTGAGTTTCAAATAATGTCCCACCCGAATTAAGATCGTAAATCCGGTAATTTGCACCTGCAATTAATTCTATAACCCTGGGGTTAATCAGCTTTGTGAAATTATACATTCCTTCCGCATGGTATAAATTCGATTTGTCAAGGAATTTTGCCCCGTTCGGAATTGGTTTGGTTTTAATATCAGAAACCGTGGATTCGAACTGGGTTCCGCCTGGCAAATATTGTTGATTAGCGGTAGCAATTCCAGGCGCAAGCGCAGTGGTTAACCATTGAGTATTATTGGCACCAGCATAAGCATTGGCGGCTGCGGAAGCTGCCTGAATGGCCTGTTGCTGCGATAACCCACCAGCAAGCCCGGCCTGATAAGCCTGAAGTAATGCACCTCCGTATTGTGTCAAAGCCGTATTTAAAAAAGAAGGAAGTCCTGCGCCCAGTGCCGTTTGCAAATAACTCTGACTAACCAGACTTCCTAAAACGCCCATGGCATAGGCATCTCCTGAATTTTCCCTCGTCATGTAAGCTCGCACAAAAAAGTTGCTTCCTTTGACCTCTGCCTTATATTGCCCAATAGAAAAATTTTGAATATTGTAACGATCCGCACCTGTATATACCGCAGAACCCTTGCCCCAGTTTGCCTGCAAAATCGCTTCAACATTATCATTTAAACGATAGTGTAGCGAAGCATTCAGTTTCAGACTTTTAGCAGGATAATTGGTTAAAGCATTTTCCGCATATCCGGGCGCGTTTAAATAATATTGAGGCACAACCTTGCTGAATATAGATCTGGCTATGTCTAACTGTTGAAGCGGTGTCTGGCCTCCCAGTAATTGTGGAAGTGTCAGGTTTCCTGCTTGCGGAATTTGTGTTGAATAGATAGCCCCCAGGGCTGCGGAGGTTCCGTTAGCACCGGTACCGGGAATACCGTTGGCGTACAGCACATTATAGACATTGGCTCCAACATCCCCCAATCGGTTGACACCATCATAATATGGGTTATTCAAAACATTATTGTTATTATTTTCAAGTGAGGTACCATTTACCAGGCTTTGATCTCGATAATCTGTTGCCTGCCAATCTTTTGCTGTCAGATATGATGCGTTTACTTTGAATGCCAGACGATTATTAAACGCTTTGGCATAACGGATACCCATATCATAAAAAGGCGTGTTTGTTTTGGTACGGTTGGAAGCGCTCATTACACCTGATTTTCCGTAAGCACTCAGCCCCTGATACGTAAACGGAGATTTACTGTTCATCAAAATAATCCCATTGATCGCATTCGGGCCATATAAGGCAGACGCTGCGCCTGGCAGGATTTCAACACTTTCCACATCGAGTTCTGGAATGCCGGCTACGTTACCAACCGAAAAATTCAACCCCGGTGCCTGATTGTCCATACCGTCAATTAATTGAACAACACGTGTATTTCCATTCGCTCCAAACCCGCGCGTGCTGACTGACTTAAATGTCAGCGACTGGGTACTCATTTCAACGCCTTTTAAATTTTGAAGCGCGTCATAAAAAGATGCCTGAGGCGTTTCACGAATGGTGCGGATATCAATTTTTTCTATTGAAACCGGCGAGCGCATTACACTTTCTTCTACTCTTGAAGCGGAAACGATCAGCTCTTTTCCCAGAATAGCCTGCTCAACAAGCTTGACCTCAATATTTGAAATTCCTCCCGTAATATTTATTTCCTGTGTTTCAAAGCCTACTGAAGAAACAACCAGTGTAAAAGGCGGAAGAGAAGTTGTTGCCAGATTAAAATTGCCTTCTGCGTTGGTAATCGTGCCAATGATTTTATTTTTAACCTGAACACTGACTCCGGTCAGAGGTTCATTTGTAGAAGCCTCTACTACTTTTCCACTGATACTGGTTTGACAAAAAGCAAAGCCCGAGTACAGTAAAAGTATCACGACAAAACATGATACCTTTTGGGTAAAATTTGGATACATATACTTAATGGGTTATAGTTTGATGATTAGCAATTTAAATGAATTAAGTTACATCCTAGTATAATTGTACTATTTTTTCTTTATATTATTAATAAAATATAGAATGTTAATCGAATTCAGAATAAATGGGAATCAGACACTTTATTTTTTGTTAATTAGGGAAAGCGATTAATACCAATTGGTGAAAAATATATTAACAAATCCGCAGAATTGGCATCATCAATTGTTTATCCTTAGCTTTACCGCATCTAATACGCTATAAATAACTTTACACTTCTACAATGCAAAATACATTTGTGATTATCATGGCAGGAGGAGTTGGTACACGTTTCTGGCCTTTCAGCCGTACTGATTTTCCTAAGCAATTTCATGATGTGCTCGGAACCGGAAAAACACTTTTACAACAGACTGTTGAACGTTTTGATGGCGTTTGTCCTCCGGAAAATATTTATATAGTAAGCAGTCAGGAATATAAAAATATAATCAAAGAGCAAATTCCAATGTTGTCGGACGACCAGATTCTTCTGGAACCGCATAGAAGAAATACGGCACCTTGTATTGCTTATGCATGTTACAAAATTGCTTCACAAAATCCTGATGCCAATATTGTTGTTGCCCCTGCTGACCATATTATTCTAAAAGAAGAAACGTTCAAGGATACGATCAAAATAGCCCTGGGTGCAACCAGAAATGATGATGTGCTGATAACATTGGGTATTCAACCAACCAGGCCTGATACCGGTTATGGTTATATCCAGTATATTCCGGACAAATTGACGGTAAAAAAAGTAAAATCTTTTACCGAAAAACCTCATCTGGAATTAGCAGAGCAGTTTCTCGACAGCGGGGATTTTGTCTGGAACGCAGGAATATTTGTCTGGAACGTTCAGGCTTTCAAACGCGCATTACGTGCATACCAGCCCGATATAGCAGAGATTTTTGAAAGTGGGGATACCCATTATTATAAAGAAACCGAAGAATCTTTTATCAGCAAAGCCTATTCCCATTGCGGAAGCATTTCTATCGACAATGGAATTATGGAAAAAGCTGACAATGTGCATGTGGTATTGAGCAGTTTCGGATGGTCAGATCTGGGTACCTGGAAATCTCTATATGAAGTTTCTAAAAAAGACGAATTCCAGAATGTGACTGAGGGAAATCTCATTTTGCATAACACAACAGATTGTATCATAAAAACACCTCAGGAAAAGCTTGTGGTAATTAACGGCCTGGACGGATTCATTGTAGCCGAATATGACGGCGTTCTGTTAATCTGCAAAAAAGACGAAGAACAAAAAGTAAAAGAATTCGTAGCGCAAGCGAAAGAGCTTCATACCAAATACGTTTAGTTAAACGCAGAGTAAAGGGAGTTAGGCATGGAGTTTCGCGGCTTATTTTTTGTTTAAACGCAGAGTAAAAGGAGTATGGCGCGAGTTCCACGGTTTATTAACCGAAAGATATGCTTAACTCTCTTTTTAAAACTAAAATAAAAACTTCCCAAACTCCGCGCCCAACTCCCCGACCTCTGCGTTTAAACAATTACCGGTTTATTTCGAAGAAGCGCACGTCTGCCTTTACTTTTTCTAAAATTTTCTGTGACCGTTCCGGTCTTGCATCCGTTATAAAAACCTGCCCAAGAAAACCGTCATCAATCAACTCAATTAGTTTATTTATTCTTCGGTCATCAAGTTTGTCGAAAATATCATCCAGCAAAAGAATCGGTGTTTTTTCCTTTTCAATTTTAAGTAATTCAAATTGGGCAAGTTTCAGTGCGATCACAAATGATTTTTGCTGTCCCTGAGAACCGAATTTTTTTAAGGTAATTCCATCAATCTCAAAAACATATTCATCCTTATGCACACCTTTTCCGGTGCGCTGCGCGTGAAGATCGCGCGAACGGTTTTTCCTGAATTCCTGGGCGAAATCTTCTGATGCAACTTCACTTTCGTAGGACACATCAACCTGTTCTTTTCCGCTGCTTAAAAATTCGTAATACTTTCTGAACAAAGGAAGAAAACGATCCATGAAAGCGCGGCGGTGCTGGTAAATCCGTATCGCTAAAATGATTAATGGCTCATTGTAAGTATCCAGCAAATCTTCGTCCAGATAATTTCGCTCAGCGAAAAGTTTGAGTAAACCATTCCGCTGGGTTAATATCTTATTGTATTGTAAAAAATCATTTAAATATTCCGGAGTTGCCTGTGCCAATACGCCATCAAAAAATCTTCGGCGTTCTTCACTCCCATCGCGGATCAGATCGGTGTCGTTAGGTGCGATTAAAACCAAAGGAAAAAGTCCGATGTGATCACTTAGTCTATCGTAATTTTTCTTGTCGGCCATAAAAATTTTTCGTTGGCCGCGCTGAAAACTGCATGTAATCTGAATATTTCTTTCAGATTCATTAAAAATTCCATCCAGTATAAAAAAATCCTGTCCATGCCGGATACCCAAAGCATCCTGGTTATGAAATGCACTTTTGGTGAGTGTCAGGAAGTAAATCGCGTCCAATAGGTTTGTTTTCCCACTTCCGTTTTCCCCGACAAGGCAATTTACACGCTCTCCAAACGCAAAACCTTTCTCCTCATAGCTCTTAAAGTACGTAAGATGGAGCTTTTCTAACCACATGAACTTCTTTGTTATATAGTTTATGCTTATTTTCGCAAATCATTTGCGTTGTTTACCGGCAAAAACAGATCTTGTTCAAACCACTAACTTTAAGACAAAGTTCTGTCTTTATAAACGAGAACCAAATACATGGCCACCGTTACTGAAAAAATGAAAGCATCAGCACCCAAATTACAGCATTCGAAAGAACGCTATATGTTCTGGTTCGAGAACATGTTATTACAACGCCGATTCGAAGAAAAGGCTGGCCAGCTTTACGGACAGCAAAAAATCCGCGGCTTTTGTCACCTTTATATTGGACAGGAAGCATGCTCTTCGGGAGCTGCCACTGCGCTTACAAAAGGAGATAAATACATCACTGCTTATCGTGACCATGGTATTCCTTTGGCTCTGGGAACAGATCCAAAAGCAATTATGGCTGAACTTTACGGAAAGAAAACAGGAACAACAAAGGGGAAAGGCGGCTCAATGCACATTTTCGATAAAGAAAATGGCTTTGTCGGCGGACATGGTATTGTTGGTGCTCAAATTCCTTTGGGAGCAGGTATTGCCTTTGCTGAAAAGTATAACAAAACAGGTAAACTTTGCATCTGTTACTTTGGTGACGGAGCAATTCGCCAGGGTGCATTCCACGAAGCGCTGAACATGGCGATGAACTGGAAACTGCCTGTTATTTTCGTTGTTGAAAACAACGGATATGCGATGGGAACTTCGGTTGCGCGTTCATCTAACGTTACTGAATTGTATACCTTGGGAGAAGCTTACGACATTCCTTCGGAACCAGTTGACGGAATGAGTGTGGAAGCGATCCATGAAGCCGTTTCACGTGCCGCAGAACGCGCACGTAAAGGCGATGGACCAACTTTCCTGGAATTCCGTACCTATCGTTACCGTGGACACTCCATGTCTGATCCTCAGAAATACCGTTCAAAAGAAGAGGTTGAGGAATACAAACACCGCGATCCGATCGAACAAATCAGAGCTGTAATTTTGGATAACAAACTTGCTACGGCAGAAGATCTTGAAGCGATTGACAAAAAAGTAAAAGAAATCGTGGCTGAATCTGTTCAGTTCGCCGAAGATTCGGATTTTCCGGATGCATCTGAAGCTTACACTGATGTTTACGCAGAAAATGATTATCCTTTTATCATGGACTAAGTCCTGATTATAAATTTATTAAGAAAAACCCGTCGAAACGATCCGGCGGGTTTTTTGAGTAATTTTGACTTTTCGTTAATAAAAAAGATCGTAATATCGATTTCGCCCGTATATAGTGTGATTAATACCTAAAAATTGTATGCCCTTAGATCAAGAATTTGAGCACGAAGAAGAAGAAGGAGCTGGCCAGGAGATGTCTTTTATTGGACATCTTGAAGAACTTAGATGGCACGTTATCCGTGCGGTAGGGTCTATTTTGGTTTTCGCCATCATTGCTTACATATACATCAAAGAAATATATCGTTATGTAATTCTTGCTCCGGCAAAACCAGATTTTTGGACTTACAAAATGATGTGTAAATTATCCGTAATCGTTGGTTACGAAGATCTTTGTATCAAATCACTTGATTTCAAGATTCAGAGTATTGGTGTTGGAGACCAGTTTACCATGGGACTAACTTCATCTATTATTGTCGGATTAATTTTCGCATTTCCGTATGCTTTTTGGGAAATATGGCGATTTATCAAACCCGGCCTTAAAGCCTCAGAACGTAAATCTGCGCGAGGAGCCGTTTTCTATGTAACGCTTCTGTTTTTCTCAGGTGTTCTTTTTGGTTACTTTGTGGTTACACCTCTGGCAATCAACTTTTTGGCAAACTATAAATTGGATGAATCCATTGCCAATGAATTCAATATATCCTCTTACATTTCAACAGTAGCAACTTTAACACTTGCCTGCGGTATTGCATTCCAGTTACCGATTGTTGTATTTGTTTTATCCAAAGTGGGCATTTTAACGCCAAGTTTTATGCGTGAATATCGCAAACATGCCATGATTGTTATTTTGATTGTTGCGGCCATAATTACACCATCACCGGATATTTACAGCCAGATTCTGGTAGCGATTCCTTTATTAATGCTTTACGAGATCAGTATATTTGTTTCTGCAAAGATTGCAAGAGAGAAATTGCGTGAAGAACAAGCTTTGCAAGGGCCGTTATAAGACGAGTGCAAGCATGAATTAAAAGAAGAAATCTTAAAATTTCATACAGACCTCGGCCAATCGGTCGAGGTCTTCTTTTTGATGTATCGCGCTGATCACGATTCTTGTGATGGGTGGATCTGTTGGCTGTGGATAAGAAAAACAGGATGCCATAATTCCATTTTCTTCCAGAAAATCAAATAGCTTACTGTTCATACTGCAAAAAACGGGATAAGTTGATGTGCTCACAAAAAGTCCGGTTTCAGTCAGTTTTTCAGAAATATAAGCCATATTGTCAAGCAGCTGCTGATGAACAATTGGATAAGTGTTTGATTCAAGTAATTTGTTGAGTGCATACATGTACGCCGGCGGTGAAGGAGATGCACCTGAAAAAAACGGACTTTTCCGGATAGAAGTTATACTATCAAAATCTCCCAGAATTACACCGCCTGGAATTCCCAATGCTTTGTTCAGGGAAGAAGAAACGATTAATTTAACCTGTTGAATTGAAGACAATGTTCTTAAAATCCCTCCCCCATTTTCACCTAAAACACCCAATCCATGCGAGTCATCGACGATGAGATAGATTCTTCTATGAAATGGGAGCTTATTAAAAACTGAAAAATCAAACCTCTCAACAAAAGGAGAACCTATGGAATCTGAACAAATAATGTGAATACAATCTGAATGGCTTTCCTGAATTGTTTGAATGGTATTGTTTGCCCAATCCTCCCAACCTGAAGTTTCAGGTGAAAATTCTGCTGCCCATAAGGCTGGATGAACCCTTGGCGCGTAATAATAACGGATATTTGATGTATGGGAATTTGTATGTTGTAAATCCGAAGCAATAATCCCTGGTAATTCTTTCATCAGCAACTGCCCGGCCCACATACCTGATGACGTTGTTAATGCCGCAGGAGCACCGGAAAACTTCGCCAGGGCTGTTTCAGTTTCTTCATAAATTTCCAGCCTCAGACTATTATTCCTCGAACTTCCGAAATGTGTTCCGTAAATCGAATTTCCTTCTTTCAGATAAGTTAGAAATCCTTTATGATGGCCCATTCCCAAATAATCCGTTCCACTGAAATAAAGATATTCCTTCCCGTTATTCAGTAAAACCTTTCGGCCTGGCAAATGACTGGTGGGATAGATTTTCATTTTAATACTGCGCCAGTACCATTTTCGGACGCATAAATCACTTTCCCAAAATCAAAAGTTACACCCGTTGCCGGGTCGTTTTTGATCAATAAAGAACCGTCCATATCGACATAATCCAATAGAGGGAGCAAATGGCCAATGGCAGAAATTCCTACGCTGGATTCAGTCATACAACCAACCATCGTGGTCATATTTAAATCTTTCGCTTCCTGGATCATCCGCCGGGCAGACGTTAATCCGCCACATTTGGTAAGCTTTATATTAACCCCATGAAAAAGTCCGTAACATTTTATGACATCACTTTCCAGAATGCAACTTTCGTCGGCTATCACAGGCAAAACACTGCCGGAAAAAACCTTTTTCATACCTTCAATATCATCGGCCGGTAAGGGTTGTTCAATAAATTCAACACCCAGATTTTTTAATTCACCGGAAAATTTAATTGTTTGTTCGGCAGACCAGGCACAATTTGCATCCACACGAAAAGCAGCCGTGGTATGCGCCCGTAATTCTCTTACAATCCGAAGATCGTCATCGGTACCTAATTTTATTTTGTAAATCGGCCAGGGAAGTTCCTGCATTTTTGAAACCATTTTTTCAACGGTATCAATACCAATCGTAAAATTGGTCAATGGATTACGATCAATGGATAAACCCCAGCTCTTATACAATTTCTGACCTTTTTTCTTGGCAAATAAATCATGTGCAGCTTCATCCAAAGCACATTGTGCAAAGGAATTATTTTTAAGGTAAGGATTTACTTTTGCCCACAATTCCTCGGGAGAATTCAGTGTATCAGCCTCAATCATTGAACGGATGCTTTCAAGAGAAGTGATCATTTTCTCAATCGTGGCACCATAATATGGATTGGAAGTTGCCTCACCAAAACCGCTGAAATCACCGTCTTTCATCTCAACAATCAATGTCTGCTGCATATCGCGGGAATCATGCGCAATGGTGAAAGTGTGTTTTAATTCAAGATTAAAGGAATGGAATATCAGCTGCATGTTTTCTTAAATTGATGTCAGAAAAGAAACCGGTCAGTTTCTCATATCAAGTCCCCAGGATAATTTACTGCGCAAGGTATCCAAAAAGCTGTCGTCACGCATTTTTATAAGGCGGGCGGTAAAATCTGCTTTGCTAACTGTGAGTTCTGTTACCTCATCCACAACTCTGGAACGCGAATCCATCGAAACAAGGAAATTATTGCTGCGACTTTTCACTTCCAGCCTGATCACCGAAGAATCTTCTACAACCAAAGGCCGTACGTTCAGGTTATGCGGACTCACCGGCGTGATAATAAAATTTTGGGAATGCGGCACCAGAACCGGACCGCCACAGCTTAAAGAGTAACCTGTTGAGCCGGTTGGTGTAGAAATAATCAGTCCATCCGCCCAGTAAGAATTCAGGAATTCGTCATTCAGGTAAGTATGAACCGTGATCATGGAAGCCGTATCGGTTTTTGTAATTGTAAAATCATTCAAACCAAAATTTCTTCCTTCAAACAAATCAATATTAGATTCAACTTTTACGAGCGTTCTTTCGTCAATTTTATACTGGTTATTTTCCAACGCTTCTATCATATCAGAAATCCGCTCGGGAGAAACCGTCGCCAGAAAGCCCAGGCGGCCTACATTGATACCAATGACAGGAATCCGTCTTTTACCAACATGAGAAATAGTTTCCAGCAAAGTCCCGTCCCCGCCCATGCTCACAACCATCCGGGCATTGCAAAGTTCATCCGGGTTTCCGTAAACCATATTTGAAAAATGCTGTATGCCTTGTTTATCCAAAAAGGACCGGAACGGCTCGGAAAGCTGAACGTCGATTTTCCGACGGGACAGCTCATTGAACATAGATTCTATAAACGGGCGGGCAGACTCATTGAAGTTGCGTCCGTGAATTGCTATTTTCATGCAAAGAAAAGTATGTGATCCTTTTAGTCCGCAAGATACGGGACAAAATGCCGATTGGCAATGTACTATTCCGAGAATATTATGTAGCTAAATACCGAAGTAACATATCAAGCCGTTCCTGATCCACACTTTCGATCGGATCGTTGGCATGTGCTTCTTCAATATCATATCCAAAGCGTTCCAAGGTGGCGATGATCGGATTGATATTCGTACGGTTTAATTTTAATGTCAGCAAAGAAGCATCTGCCGGATGAAGTGATTCACTGGAAGAATAATAACTGCTTAAAACCTTGGTTCCGTTTGACTCGATCAGCCTGCTGATTTCAGACAGAGAATAATCTCTCTCAGCAATTTTCAAAACAACAACCGCTCCTTTTTCCTGGATTCCGAGTTCACTTACAAAACGTTCAACCAGATCCCTTACCAGAATGGTGCCGGTAACGTTTTTATTTTCGTTAACGACTGGAACAATATCCAGTGCAAACTGGGTAACAAGTCTTAACAGTTCATAAGGGTGATTGTCTTCCGTTGCAAAAACATCCTCATGCTGAATGATGATTCTTGAAAGTGGCTGCGTGGTATCGGATATATCAAAAAGAATATCTTCAGAAACAATTCCTTTATAAAAACCTGAATCGGCCACGACAAGCTGCCGGGTACGAAACTCATCCATCCAGTCCAATGCCGTCCCTACCGTATCGGTAAGTTTCAGTATCGGTATCATGGGATTAATTAACGTTGCAGCTAGCATAACTAAAATAGTGTTTTTATCGAATCTATGAAAAAATCAAATACCTGTCAACTTTCATGAAAAAGAATATTCTGTAAAATAAAAAAGAGCCGTTAAAGGCTCTTTAAAAAATGACTATTCCACCGGAACTGATGCATGTTTTTCTAAAAAGCTTTCTACTATAACGTTAAATTTGCCAGGATGTTCCATCATCGGCGCATGACAACACTTATCTATAAAATGCAATTCCGATCCGGCGATCAAACGGTTGAACTCATAACCCACATGAGGCGGCGTAATCGTATCATTTAAGCCCCAGACAAGTAATGTTGGCACTTTGATTTTATGAAGATCTTTTGCCAGATTATGACGCTGAGCAGACTTTGCAATTCCGACAATACTCATACATTTTGGAATACTTGATGTGGTTTCAAAAACTTCATCAATCAGATCTTTCGTAGCAACTTCCGGATCATAAAATGTATAGGCAACCCGCTCACGAATATATTCATAGCTTCCTCTCTTTGGAAAAGAGCCGCCCATTGAATTTTCAAAAAGTCCTGAACTTCCGGTAAGCACCAGACGTGTAACGTTTTCCTGGTTCTTTAAGGTATATAACAAACCAATATGACCGCCCAGAGAATTTCCAAGAACTGTCACATTTGTCAGATTTTTAAATATAACAAACTCTTCAAGAAAGGCCAGAAGTGCATCCAAACCAGCCTCACGAGGCGGAAGTTCATAAATTGGCAGCAAAGGAATAATTACACGGTAGCGATCTGAAAAACATTCAATGATCCCATCCCAGTTACTCAATGCACCGAACAGGCCATGCAACAGCAATAATGTTTCGCCCTTTCCTTCGTCGATAAATTGAAACTTGCCCTCTGCATGTACCGTATATTTCATTCTAATATCAAGGGTTATTTTGTATTCACAATTTCTTTCAAAACGAAAAAGTTTAATTATTTCTATTAATAATGTACTAGAAAAACAATATATCTTTTTCGGCGTTACACAAAACTAGTTCTTTTTTTTAGATTGTCCGAAGCTAAAAGACAATTAATAGCATTTTATTTTCTTGTAAATATTATATTAATTAATCGTTATTAATACAATTTACATAGAAAGGTGCAATTTGATATAATAGTTCCCGCAACTCTGCCCTTATTAAATCGATGTCAAACTTTGTGGGTAAATTTTACTTCAAATTGTCTTAATTTGTTTGTGACTAACTGAGTAAAGGAAATAATTTCTGAAACGTGGTTAGAGCCAGCGGTAAAAGAGACCCATTTGCAGCGATCTTGCGTAGTCTACATGTAATAATAAGTAATTTATATCAAAATCAGAAAAATATCAAAACCATTAAAAACATGGATTTAGAGCTTAGGGATAAAGTAATAATCGTTACAGGCGGTGCCAAGGGAATTGGAAAAGGAATTGCAAACGTATTGGCCTGGGAAGGTGCGATACCTGTAATCATTGGCAGAAATGAAGAGGATAACTTGCTGGCCGTTTCAGAAATAGAACAGGAAGGCGGCCGTGCCTTTCAGGTTACAGCGGAATTATCAAAACCGGAAGAATGTGAAAGAGCTGTAAAACTGATTGAAGATACTTTTGGAAGAATAGAAGGCATTGTCAACAACGCAGGCGTGAACGACAGTGTAGGCTTGGAAAACGGCAGTTATGAAAAATTTATCCAAAGCCTTCATAGTAATTTGGTTCATTATTATCTGATTGTCCATCATGCTTTGCCAGCCCTGAAAAAATCAAGGGGTTCAATTTTAAATATCGGATCAAAAACTGCGGAGACCGGACAAGGCGGAACTTCGGCTTATGCCGCTGCAAATGGCGGACGCAGTGCTTTGACGCGCGAATGGGCGGTTGAATTGTTGCCATATGGAATCCGTGTCAATGCAATTATCGTGGCAGAATGTTACACGCCTTTGTATGAAAAATGGATCCGGACCTTACCAAATCCTGAGGAAAAACTGGCTTCCATTGAAAGTAAAATTCCGCTGGAAAAGAGAATGACGACAGCCGAAGAAATTGCAAACATGACGGCATTTTTGCTTTCTCCGCGTTCAAGTCATACAACAGGCCAGCTTATTCATGTAGATGGCGGTTATGTTCATCTGGACCGCGCAATTACTGATTAAAACTTTTTTAGCAGCATATTTTTCAAATCTGGTATGTATAAATTTCTTTTTTCCTTCGTTCTTTTGGCCGGATCATTTTTGACCGGATTTGCTCAAAAAGAAATTCCTCTTTATACAGGTGCAATCCCGAATGCGAAGGAGGCGGCATATGAAGAAACCAATACAAAAGGTGTAGTCAGAAATGTTTCAAAGCCGACGCTTTCCGTTTTTCTTCCGCCCGTCGGGCAGAGTAATGGGGCGGCGGTAATTATTTGTCCGGGCGGCGGTTATGGCGTGCTGGTTATTGACCGGGAAGGTTATGAAGTTGCCCAGGCATTTAACCGTTTGGGTATTGCGGCTTTTGTTCTAAAATACCGTCTGCCAAGCGATAAAATCATGAAAGATAAGTCAATAGGACCATTGCAGGATGCGCAGCAAGCGATAAAAACGGTTCGGGAAAGAGCAAAGGAATGGAATGTTGATGCGGGTAAAATCGGGATTATGGGTTTTTCAGCTGGCGGACATTTAGCTTCCACAGCAGGTACTCATTTTGATAAATCCGTTATTGACAATAAAGAAAAAACCAGCATCAAACCAGATTTTATGGTTTTGGTTTATCCGGTAATCAGCTTTCTGGAAGCCCCAACGCACAAAGGTTCACGCAGTAATTTGCTGGGACCAACAGCGACTGACGATCAGATTAAATATTTTTCCAATGAATTACAGGTGAATCAATCAACACCGCCGGCTTTTATTACACATGCCGGAGATGATACGGTTGTACCGGTTTCAAACAGTCTTATGTTTTATGAGGCTTTAAGTAAATTCAAGAGTCCGTCCGAACTTCACATTTATTCAAATGGAGAACATGGATTTTTAAAAACGCCGCCCTTTGATGAATGGTTTACCCGCTGTATCAACTGGATGAAAACAAATCAGTTTATTCCGTAATATTCTTTTCAACTTTTGCAGCCCGGAATATATCCAGTTTTTCAAATTCTGAATTATGGCTGATATATTCCGGGATTGCTTCTTTCAAAATCAGTATCATTTCATTGTCTTCTCCGGCATCAAGTGCTTTTCCCAGTTTTGTCAATACTTTGTCAACTTCAAATCCATCCAAAGCTGCAAGCCTGGCAATTCTTAATTTCGGATGATGCGCAGGCGTATCTTCTTCATCTATTCCCAACCTCTCTTCCACAAGCTTTTCCCCCGCCCGCAGACCGATATAAATAATTTCAATATCCACATCTGGCTGAAGACCGGTTAAACGAATCATTTTCTCCGCCAGTGCTTTCAGTAATACCAATTCTCCCATATCCAAAGTAAATATCTCATTGGCATGACCGGTCGCACCTGCTTCAAGCACTAACTGACATGCCTCACTCATGGTAATAAAATAACGTTTTACTTTGGCATCCGTGATTTCAACCGGGCCGCCTCTCTCAATCTGTCTTTTAAAGACAGGAACAACAGAGCCTTTTGTCCCCAATACATTGCCAAATCGTGTTACGATGAATTGTGTGGTATTATTTGTTTTGTTGAGATTCTGTAAAATTATCTCTGCAAATCTCTTTGTAACGCCCATTACGTTTGAGGGATTAACCGCTTTATCTGTGGATATCAAAATGAATTTTTCCACCCAAAATTCAACAGCAAGATCTGCCAGTATCTTTGTTCCAAAAATATTCGTTTTGATTGCTTCGTATGCATTTCTTTCAAGAAGAGGCACGTGCTTGTTAGCAGCGGCGTGGAAAATAATCTGAGGTTGATTTTTTTGAAACAAAGGTTTCATCCGCTTGTCATCTGAAACATCGCCTATGAATGAAACTATTTCTATTCCAGAAATCCGCATTTCCCTGATCTCTTCATCCAGTTCATAAACAGCAGTTTCCGATTTATCAAGTAAAATGAGTCTTTTTGGTTTGAATAAAATAATCTGTTTCACAAGATTTCTCCCGATTGATCCGGCCGCGCCTGTGATCAGGATTCTTTTATTCTTAATAAATTCACTGATATTCTTATTATCAAGGTTGATAGCTTCCCGGTCCAAAAGATCTTCCAGTTTAAAATTCAGAAGGTTTTGATGATAATGAGATTTCCTAAAATCTTCATTAAACTGGGGTATTTCATTCGAGGAGAAATCTGTCATAGTAACAATAATTAAACGTGTAATTATAGACTAATGAAGATTTTCAGAGACGTTGGGGGCGTTATTTTATTCTTACGTGGTTTTAATTAAAAAGTAACAAAAAAAAAGAGCCACACAGAAGTGAAGCTCTTTCGACTAATTAAAATTATATCTTAAAAAATCCCCTCCAACAATCCAGGAGCCAAACCAAATACAATAGTCAGCACGGTTGCAAGAATCAGAATAACTTTATAAAACGGTGCAACACGAATTTCTGCGATATCACCTTCTTTCAAATAAGATGCAATAATTACACGGAAGTAATAATAAATACCAACAACCGACATTAAAACTGCAATCGCCGGCACCCAGATAATTCCTCTGTCAGCCGCGCTGCTGAACACAAAAAATTTCCCCCAGAAACCTGCTGTTAGTGGAATTCCGGCCAGAGATAACATCGAAACTGTTACCACAAATGCAAGGAAAGGATTTTTCTTAGCCAATCCGTTAAATGCGTCATAACGTTCGTCCGGCTGGCCTTCGAATGTTTTCTCTTTTGATACTAAGATCAACACACCAAAAGCGGCGATTGTTGAAAGTGAATATGCCAGTGAGTAAAATACGATTGCATTTTGCGTTGGTTTAGAAAGGGCCGTTAATGCGATCAGCAAATATCCTGCGTGGGAAATCCCTGAATATGCCATCATCCGTTTGAAGCTGTTCTGTGTAGTCGCTCCGATATTTCCAACAAGCAAAGTAAGAATAGCAATAATTGCGATTACCAGCCACCAGAAACCATATACTCCGGTAAATGAATGTGATAATAATCTATAAAGTGCTGCAAAACCGGCTGTTTTTACAATCGTTGACATGAACGTTGTAAAGATCGTTGGTGCTCCTTCGTAAACATCCGGTGTCCAGAAGTGGAAAGGTGCGGCGGAAACTTTAAACAACATACCAATCAGCAGCAATAATAATCCCGCATATAAAATGTAGGAAGGAACCGCTTGCTGTGTTGTAGAAACATAAGCCTGAATTTCACTCAATTCAAATGAACCGGTAGCTCCGTAAAGTAATGTCATACCAAAAAGCATGATACCGGTTGCAAATGCACCCATCAAAAAGTATTTCAATGCGGCTTCGTTCGAACGTAAATTACGTTTGTTGCTACCTGTCAATACGTACATCGCAACAGAAAGAATTTCGACACCAAGGAAAAGCATGATCAAATGTTCAAAACCTACCATCATAATCGCACCAACCAGAGAGAAAAGCATTAAAGCATAATACTCAGCCGGTTCCGCTTCTGCGTTATCCTGAAAACCTCCGGAGATCGCAACGATCATGAAAGCGGAGGCGAGAATGATGCCGTTGAAGGCCAGTGTCAGGTTATCAACCCGGAACATATCGTAAAAATATAACAACGGCCCTTTGTTCCACTCAAAGAAATTACCTGCCAAAGCAATGGCAAGGAAAAGCAGGACAGCTGGCAATAAGATATTCTTCGATTTCGAGAACCCTAAGAAGAGTGTTACGATTCCAAGAACTGACAACAAAACAATGGGATACATAATTATTTATTATCGTTTGTCATTAATAGTAGCTTTCGGCGGTCCGCTTTCGGCTATCAGACTATATTAATTATTCTTTTTCCTTAGAAACTATTTCCCTACGAATTGCAAAAGATTATTTACAGCTGGCTCGGAAATGCTCAAAAATGTATTTGGGTAAATTCCAATCCATAATACCATAATCACCAAAGGCAATAAAACCGCTTTTTCACTGAATGTCAGATCCTGGAAACCTTCAACCCATTTGGATTTTGGCCCGAACATAGACATTTGGAATAGACGAAGCATATACACTGATCCAAGAATGATCGTCAGACCTGCAATAGCACCTAACCAACCGTTGAATGCAAAAACACTGGAAAGCAACAGAAATTCTCCAACAAATCCGTTGGTCAAAGGCAATGCAACACTTCCTAAAAGAATGATCAAAAAGTATACACTTAACTGAGGCGCAACCTGCGTAATACCACCCAATTGATCCAGACTACGCGTTTTGGTACGGGAAAGGATAATATCGATTACAAAGAATAAACCAACCACGTTGATACCGTGAGCCAGCATTTGAATCATTGCGCCCTGCAAACCATTTGTTGTAGCTGCAAAAACACCGGCGGCCATCAATCCAACGTGAGCGAAAGAAGAATAAGCGATCAGGCGTTTCATATCACGCTGCTGAATGGCGATGATCGAACCGTAAATAATTCCGATTACCGATAGAACCACAGCAAGCATTCCATAAGACTGTAAACCTAGCGGAACGATTGGAAGCAGTAAACGGATCAAACCGTAAACCCCCATTTTAAGCATAATACCAGAAAGTAACATCGTTGCCGGTGTTGGCGCTTCTGTGTAGGTATCAGGCTGCCAGGTGTGGAAAGGAAATAATGGCATTTTGATAGCAAAAGCTACAAAGAAAGCCCAGAAAATGAATCCTTGTGATTTGGCAGATAATTGTAAATTATAAAAAGCAGTTATTTCAGAAGTATGCGTTCCCGGCGTTTGGTAGTATAAATAGATCAATGCAACAAGCATGAACAAACTACCGAACATGGTATAAATGAAGAACTTGAAAGTTACTTTCAAACGATTTTCTCCACCCCAAACAGCGGCCAGGAAATAAACCGGAATAAGTGCTGCTTCGAAGAAAAGATAGAATAAGAATGCATCGGTTGCTGTAAATACACCCACAAGCGCAGCCGACATAAACAGAATTAACGAATAAAATGCAGCACTGTTTCTATAAGAATGACTGAAAGTCGAAAGGATAATCAGTGGTGTCAGAAAAGCAGTTAATAACACCAGCACCAAACTGATCCCATCCAAACCTGCCGCAAAAGAAATTCCTGCGGATGCAAGCCAGTGATATTTAAAACCAAACTGAACCCCAGCTGCCGGATCAAATTGAGACCAGACAAAAAGAGCAAGTCCTAACTCAGCAAGAGCGCCGACTAAGGCTACCTGTTTCGCCAGATTAGCTCCAACCAAGAGGGTAATAACGCCGGCCACAATGGGCAAAAGTATTAAAAGAAGAGTAAGCATATTTTCAAGTCAACGGTCAGCACTAAATGGTGAACGGTATAAATATTTAATATGTCAGTTTCAACAAAATGCCTATAACAACAGCTTCCAGAACAGAATGACTACGATTCCAAGAACCATGGCAAATACATAATCTCCGGTTGAACCCGTTTGTGTTTTACGTAATAATCCTCCCAGAAAAGCAATAAGCCTTGCTGTGCCATTTACAAAAAGATCAATGAAAAATTCACCGAAACTGTAAAGGACGTTGGATAATGATTTAATTGGTTTTACAAAAACAGCATTGTAAAGTTCATCAACGTAATATTTGTTGTAAATCAAATTCTGAACCGCTGATTTTTCTTCCGAGTCCGGAGCCGGAACACTTTCTTTTTGAACATACATCACGTATGCTATAATCAGAGAAATTAAAGCAACACCAACGGAAACAGCCATTAAAATATATTCTTCTGAATGCGATAAAGTTGTTGGAAGGAAAGCCTCCGGATTAACCTGACGAGAACCTTCATACAAAGGACTCATAAATTCAGCGAGTTTGTGCGTTCCGTGCAAAGCTTCCGGCACTCCGATAAATCCACCCAAAGCCGAAAGAACGGCCAAAATTACCAGAGGAATTGTCATCGAAGCAGGCGATTCATGTAAATGATGCTCCTGATCGTGCGTTCCGCGGAATTTCCCAAAGAAAGTAAGGAAAAGCAGACGGAACATGTAGAAGGAAGTCATCAACGAACCCAACACACCAACGACCCAAAGTAATTTGTTATGTTCGAAAACATGCGCTAAAATCTCATCTTTTGAAAAGAAACCTGCAAACGGAGGAATACCTGAAATCGCGATGGTTGCGATTAAAAATGTAAGGAACGTAATCGGAAGTTTTTTACGCAAACCACCCATTGAACGGATATCCTGTTCGTCGGACATGGCGTGGATCACACTACCAGCGCCAAGGAATAATAATGCTTTGAAAAATGCGTGGGTAATTACGTGAAACATCGAGGCAGAATAAGCCATCGCGCCTAAACCCATGAACATATAACCCAGCTGACTCACCGTAGAATAAGCCAGTACTTTTTTGATATCGTTTTGTAAAAGTCCGATCGATGCAGCAAAAAGTGCAGTCGCACCACCAATTATTCCAACGAATTCAAGCGTCGAAGGCGCAAGAGAATAGAGGACGTTGGAACGGATCACCATATAAATCCCGGCCGTTACCATCGTTGCTGCGTGAATAAGTGCAGAAACGGGTGTCGGACCCGCCATCGCATCTGGTAACCAGGTATATAACGGAATCTGTGCTGATTTTCCCATGGCCCCAATAAACAGGAACAAGGTAATCGCAATGATTACAGGATCACCAACCTGAAAACCTGTGGCTTTACTAAATACTTCAAGATATTCTACTGAACCGAAAGTTGCGATGATTGTAAAAATTCCTAAAAGGAAACCCAAATCACCTACACGGTTCATGATGAACGCCTTACGTGCAGCGTTGTTATAGTTTGTATTTTTATTCCAAAACCCGATCAACAGATAAGAACAAAGTCCTACACCTTCCCAACCGATAAACATAATCACATAATTGGAACCCAGAACGAGCAGCAACATGAAGAAAAGGAAGAGATTCAGATAAGCAAAAAACTTACCGAAACCTTCATCATGTTTCATGTAGCCAATTGAATAAATGTGGATCAGCGAACCTACACCGGTAATGATCATCAGCATCAATAACGAAAGCTGGTCAATCTGGAAAGAAAATGGGATGTTAAGATCGCCAACCGTGATCCAGTCAAAAAGAGGCAGAACGAATGGGGTGCTTCCCGCAGCTACAAATGCGTTAAATGCATTCAGAGAAAGAGCAAAACTACCGATAACAGCTAATGACCCGATTATTCCAACTGCACCTTTTGGTATAGTACGGAATCCGATACCATTGATCAGAAAGCCGAGAAAAGGTAATAAAGGAATCAGAACTAGTAATGAAGCAGACATATTCTATATTTTGTATATTAACCAATAAGGCTTACCATTTCAATTTATTAAGGAAACCGATGTCCGTATTTCGCGTATTTCGGTAAATCATAACGATAATCGCCAAACCAACGGCTACTTCTGCTGCGGCCACAGCCATGATAAAAAACACGAAAACCTGCCCGGAAGGATCCGACCGGTAGGAAGAAAAAGCAATCAATAAAATGTTGGCTGCATTTAACATCAACTCAACAGACATGAAAATGATGATCGCATTACGACGCGTAAGTACACCAATGATGCCAATCACAAAAAGTAATGTGCTGAGGATGAGATAATATTGAAGCGGGACATTCTGAATAACCTCTGGTATATTCGGGTTCGGGATCATAGCAGATTTACCTAAATGGGTATTCGTTTAAAATAGTCAATGATTTAAAATTTTCAGGATCAGTTAATTTCTAGACTCATCACTGAAACTTATCGGGCAAAAATAGACATAAATACCGCTTACTCAAATGTTAAGCGTACCTATTATATTATCTCTGTGTTAAAGCGCGTAATTTTATTTCTGTCAGCTTGCGTTTCGTATCCAATGGAAACTCCGCTTTCATCAGCCAATCGTAAAAAGAAGGTTCACTTTTCAAGACATCCGCAACACGTTTTCCATTGTGTTTTCCGAAGTTGAAAACCTCTTCGCCTTTCTCGTTATAAACCATTCTTCCGGCAAAATCTATAAGCTTTGATGCTGTTAAGGCATGCAAAGCGGCTACATCATTTTCTACCGTTCCCAGTTCTTTTCCGTGTGAATCAATTACCTTTTGACCCTCATAACGAGCGATTTGACCCTGCAAAACTTCAAAAGTTGCTATCGTATCAGCTTCGGCACTATGTGCATCTGTCAGGGATTTATCACAGTAAAACTTATAGGCAGCAGAAAGATTTCTCGGCTCCATCATGTGGTAAATCCGCTGAGTATCTACTGTACGGCGATTTTTGATATCAAACTCAACACCAACCCGCAAAAACTCTTCAACAAGCATTGGAATATCAAAACGATTACTGTTAAATCCAGCCAGATCACAGCCTTCCAGAAACGTTGCAAGGTTTTTTGCAAACATTTTGAAGGTCGGTGCATCCTTTACGTCTTCATCATAAATGCCATGTATCAGACTGCTTTCCAGTGGAATAGGCATTTCAGGATTAACGCGTCTTGTGCGAATTTCCGTTTCCCCATTAGGCAGAGCCTTCACCACCGAAATTTCTACGATCCGATCCCGGGCAATGTTTACACCGGTAGTTTCTAGATCAAAAAAAGCGAGCGGCTTTTTAAGATGGAGGGTATGCATAAGGCTACTTTAATTAGGTTTTCGCGGCGCGAAGTTACGCTTTAAAGGAACACAGGCCAACAAAAGAGTTTAGTTTATACAGATTATAAAATAGTTCATTCATCCATTAAATTTTTATTAATCCATCCAGGCGTATGATTTTGTTACCGCTTTTTGCCATCCTTTATATAATGTTTCTCTTTTTGTTTCGTCCATATCCGGGTTCCAGGTATGTGCAATGGCCCAGTTACTTTTCAGTTCGTCTGTATTTTTCCAATAACCAACGGCAAGTCCTGCCGCATAAGCAGCACCCAATGCCGTTGTTTCTGCAACTGCCGGAGAAACAACCTGGGTATTGAGCATATCCGCCTGGAATTTCATTAACAATTCATTCAAAACCATCCCGCCATCGACACGCAGGGAAGATAATTTGATACCGGAATCCTGCTCCATCGCATTGACAACATCCAGCGTCTGATAAGCCGTTGCTTCCAAAACTGCCCGGGCGATATGTCCTTTCGTAACATAACGGGTCAAACCGGCAATGACGCCACGTGCATCATTCCGCCAGTAAGGCGCATACAATCCGGAAAACGCTGGAACGAAATAGGCACCGCCATTATCCTCAACTGTCTTCGCCAGACTTTCAATATCACTGCTTTTTTTAATTAATCCCAAATTATCCCGCACCCATTGAACCAGCGCACCGGTTACCGCAACACTGCCTTCCAAAGCATATTGGACAGGTTCGTCTCCAAATTTATAAGCGATGGTAGTCAATAAACCGTTATCAGACATTTTCAATTCTGTCCCCGTATTCATTACCAAAAAGCAACCTGTTCCGTAGGTATTTTTCGCCATACCGGGTTCAAAACAGGTTTGTCCGACCAACGCAGCATGTTGATCTCCCAAAATTCCGGCGACAGGAACGCCTGGCAAAACCTCATTGTTCACCGTGCCATAAACCTCGCTGCTGCTTTTTATTTCTGGCAACACAATTGCAGGAATATTGTAGGCGTCCAGCATATCCTGATCCCATTGCAAAGTCCGAAGATTCATCAATTGCGTCCGGCTGGCATTGGTAACGTCCGTTACATGAATTCCGCCATGGCCTCCGCCTGTCAGGTTCCAGATTAAAAAAGTATCAATATTTCCAAAAATGGCTTCGCCCTTTTCCGCATCTGCGCGCAGGCCTTCCACATTTTCTAAAAGCCATTTTAATTTTAAACCGCTGAAATAAGTTGAAACCGGCAAGCCTGTTTTATCCCGAAACTGGTTTAATCCGCCTTCTTTTTCATATTTTGCTACCAGATCCGTCGTTCTGGTATCCTGCCACACCAATGCATTATAATAAGGTTTCCCCGTCCGGCGGTTCCAGACAACCGTTGTTTCTCTTTGATTTGTAATACCAATGGCAGCTATATCAGCGGCTGTGGCAGAGGCTTTTATACGGGAAATGGCAATGACTTCCAGCGTATTTTTCCATATTTCTTCCGGATTATGTTCCACCCAGCCCGGCTGCGGATAAATCTGTTCGTGCTCCTTTTGCCCGACGGAAACAATATTTCCCTGATGATTAAATAGAATGCAACGTGTGCTCGTTGTTCCCTGGTCAATAGCCGCAATATATTTTGACATATTGGTATTATGATTGTCTTTATTTGTAATATGTCAGTAAATAAGGAAATTTTGACGGGATGGGCAAATGGAAGGAAATTAGATGGTAATATTTATTTTTATACACTTCAAATCCTTAAATCATATTTTCACGAACCTGATTGATCTTTTCTGATTTAAGCTGTTATTGAAACTCTCTTTTATAATTTAAATCAAATTGTTGTTGTTAAAATCCGTTAATAAATCTTTTATAAAAAAGGCAGCCATTACATTGGGCTGCTTTATCACTGCATTCCTCCTCCTCGACCTCCTCTTCCCATTCAAACCAAAAGTCCAATACTCAACCCAGATCACAGTCAGCGACGGAAGCGTTTTACATGCGTTTTTAAGTCCGGACGACAAATGGCGGCTTTATACCGACATTTCTGAAATCACGCCGCTTTTGCAAAAAACCCTTATCCATAAAGAAGATCAGTATTTCTATTATCATCCCGGCATAAATCCATTTGCAATGTTTCGTGCGGCGGGGAGAAATATTCTTAGTGGTAAAAGAACATCAGGTGCTTCAACCATTACCATGCAGGTTGTCAGGTTATTGGAGCCTAAAAAAAGAACTTATCTGAACAAATTGACTGAATCTTTCCGGGCTGTGCAGCTGGAATTACATTATTCAAAAGATGAAATTCTTCAACTGTATCTAAATCTGGTGCCTTATGGTGGGAATATTGAAGGAATTAAAGCGGCTTCACTTTTCTATTTTGGTAAAACTCCTCAGCTGTTAAGTCTGGCGGAAATTACTGCACTTACCATTGTGCCAAACCGGCCATCAAGTTTACGGCCAGGAACGAGAAATGATGCGTTGAAAACGGCCAGAAATCAATGGCTGACACGGTTTGGTAATGAAAATTTATTTGATAAAAATACAATTCAGGATGCTATGGCAGAGCCTCTGACTGTCAAAAGGCTGACCGCGCCAAAACAGGCACCTCACCTTTCGCAGCGTTTGAAAAAAGATTTTCCTGACGAGCCAATTATCAATACCACCATAAAAATCCAGACGCAAAAACAGATTGAAGAACAGGTAAAAAATTATGTCAACAGGCTGCAAAGTATGAATATTCATAATGCCGCAGTTTTGGTTATTAACAATGAAACGATGGCGGTTGAAGCTTATGTCGGTTCGGCTGATTTTAACAATCCTTATGACGGCGGACAGGTGGACGGAATCCGGGCAATCCGTTCTCCCGGAAGTACGTTGAAACCAATACTTTATGCGACTGCTTTTGACAAAGGGATTATTACGCCGAAAACCGTTTTAAATGATGTGCCGACAAATTTCAGTGGTTATGAACCTGAAAACTTTGACCAGCATTTTAACGGTCAGGTTACTGCGGAATTTGCCTTGGCCAATTCCCTGAATATTCCGGCAGTCAAGATTTTGAAGGAAGTAAGTACACCGGTTTTGATTGATAAATTAAAAAAAGCAGATTTTCAAACAATCAGAAAACAATCAAAAGATTTAGGATTATCAATGATTCTGGGCGGCTGCGGTGTTACGCTTGAAGAACTTACACGACTTTTTGCCGCTTTTTCGAACGAAGGGGAATTAAAACAATTACGATATACCACAGAAAACCCGGTCTCCAAAAAAGGCGAACAACTTGTTTCAAAAGAAGCGACATTTCTGTTAAACAACATCTTAACGCAAGTCACCCGCCCCGACCTGCCTACTAACTTTGACAATACCTATCACCTACCAAAAATTGCCTGGAAAACTGGGACATCTTATGGAAAGCGGGATGCGTGGAGTATTGGCTATAATCGAAAATATACGATTGGTGTCTGGGTTGGAAATTTTTCCGGTGAAGGTGTTCCTGAGTTAAGTGGTGCGAATACTGCTACGCCATTATTGTTTTCAATCTTCAATTCGCTGGATTATAATGCTACCAATAGCTGGTATCAAATGCCGGAGAATGTGTCTTTAAGAAAAATATGCGCCGTGAGCGGAGATATTCCAAGTGATTTTTGTGATCACCAGATTACGGATTACTTCATTATGGGTGTTTCTCCTTATCGGAAATGTCAGCACCTGCGATATGTCTTTACCGATCAGGCTTCGAAAATCACTTATTGTACTTATTGTCTTCCTATAAGTGGTTTTGTCAAGAAAACATACCTCAATCTGGCTCCGGAATTAATTGCATATTACGAATCAAAGAAAATTCCATATCAGAAATTGCCGCCACATAATCCTTCCTGCGAAAGGGTTTTCCAAGAAGGAGCGCCATTGATTATTAGTCCAAATGATGGAAGTGAGTATTTTATACAAACGAGTGAGCCGCAGCAAATTCAGTTAAGCTGCCAGACAGGGAATGATGTGCAGGAGGTTTTTTGGTATGTGAATGATAAGCTCGTGAAACGTTCTGCGCCGCATGAAGCGGTATTTATTAGTCCGTCGGTCGGAAAGGTTAAGATTTCTTGTAGTGATGATAAGGGGAGGAATTCGGATATAACGATCCTGGTTAAGAAGATTTAACATAAGTTATTCGGTGCTCTGCACCTTAGGCGCCTGGAGATTTGTATTGTTTTCTACAAATATTTCGGTACTCTGTACCTTCGCATCGCAGATAATTCTTAATATGCTCTCATAATAGATTAGGTGCAGAGCACCTTAATACTTGTAGAGAAAAAATCAAACTTCATAAACCCAAGGTGCAGCGCACTGTAATTATCACGTTAAAAGTTTCACGTAAAGACCAATAAGAGAAAAATTTGAGGTCTTTGCGTTTTTTAACCTTCGCGCCTTTGCGTGAAACCCCTTAAAGCACAGCTTCACTCTCCTGATACAAAACCTGGATCAAAGTCTGCCCAACTGCTTGCAAAGTTTTCGGATCTATATTTTCGAGATCATCATGCGCTGTATGCCATTGATCAAAAAACGTCCGTTCCGGATCATTTTGTTTGATGTGAATAATATCAATCATCGGAATTTTAGCCGTTTCGTTGACTGGAATATGATCATCTGTTATGGATGGACCTGCTTTGTCAATAAAATAATTACTATATCCGAGCTGACTGGCAATTCCCCAAACATTGCGAACCACGCCCTCTGCCATACTCACTGAATAACCTTCCTTCGGAAAAGTAGCTCCCTTAGCTCCTACCATATCCAGCAAAACGCCAAAATAAGCTGTGTAATTTGGAATATGTTTATTCGTAGCCCAGTATTGAGATCCTAAACAAAATCCACCAAACTTATCCATCGCCTTTTCAGAATTACCCCAGTCTTCGGCATCAAAAAGAATAATATCTACCCCGAGATTTAATTTATTTCCGGAAGAAGAAAGCACTCTTGCGATTTCAAGTAGAACCGCTACTCCGCTCGCACCATCATTTGCTGCCAAAACAGGCTTATCCTTTAAAACAGAATCCTGATCAGAAAACGGACGGGAATCCCAGTGCGAAGTCAGCAAAATTCTTTTAGTCGCTTTTGGGTTGAAACTGGCAATAATATTTCTGGCATTTAATTTTTTACCATCGTAAGTCGTAGGCGTAAAGTTTTGCTCCGTTACTTCCAGTCCAAACTTTTTGAAAGTCGCAACCAGATAATCGCCACAGGATTTATGCGCAGACGAATTGGGTACCCGAGCTCCAAATTCAACCTGTTTTTTGACAAATTGAAAGGCTGAATCCGCATTAAAAACCGGACTTGCTACTAACTTTTCTATTTGTTCTGTGGCCTGTTCTGAACTCGTTTTTGACTTACAGCTGTACAAAAATAATATGAAAGTCAAATAACAAGCCATCAAAACGGAACTCAAAAATCCACTTTTTCTCATTTTCCTACTCTTCATATGCCCAGTCCACGCGCAATTTGCTGTCACGGATCGCAAGTCCCTGAAGTTTGAAATAAGTACGGATCTCATCCACTTTTTCGTAATTCTGAACCGCTTTGTATTCGCGGTAAAGATTTAACATGCCGTCCAGCACCGCGTGTCCTTCGCTAAGTTCCTCTTTGACGCCAAGTACGTTTTCAATAAAAACAATAAAGTTTTCCAGCAAAGATGTAAAAGTTGACTCACCCAAAGCGGCTGATTTAACCTGATTCATGTTCAGCATATTGATGTATTTCAGCATATTAAACAGATTGGCGATGGCCACAGCCGTATTCAGATCATCATTCATGGCGTCATAGAAACCCTGAATTGATTTTTCTATATCTTCAATTTTCTTATCGTCACGAGCAACTTCCTCGTCAGAATATTTCAGCATTTTGGCCAAACGGATACCATTTGCCAATCTTTTATATCCTTTTTGAGCCGCTTTTAAGGCATCGTTAGAAAAGTCAAGCGTACTTCTATACTGACTTTGCAACATAAAAAAGCGAACGGTCATCGGACTATAAGCCTGGTCCAGCAATTCATGATCTCCTGAAAATAACTGGCTTGGAAGGAATGAATTGTTCAGTGATTTTGACATTTTTTGTCCGTTTACCGTCAGCATATTCGTATGCATCCAGTAACGAACCGGCTCAATATTAGTCAAAGCTCTTCCCTGTGCAATTTCGCATTCATGGTGCGGGAATTTTAAATCCATTCCACCGCCGTGAATATCAAATTGTTTGCCTAAATATTTGGCACTCATGCAAGTACACTCCAAATGCCAGCCAGGAAAACCCATTCCCCATGGAGAATCCCATTGCATGATATGCTCAGGACTGGCTCTTTTCCAGAGCGCAAAGTCGAGCGGGTTGCGCTTCTCAGACTGCCCGTCCAGATCACGCGTTTCATTCAGAAGATCTTCCAGAATTCTTCCAGAAAGTTTTCCATATTCATTTCCGGCGTCATTATATTTTGTGATATCAAAATAAACTGAACCGTTAGATTCGTAAGCTGCACCTTTTTCAATTAGTGATTTAACCGCTTCAATTTGTTCAATCAAATGTCCCGTTGCCGTCGGTTCGATACTTGGCGGCAGCAAATTAAATTCAGCTGTAACGTCATGGAAATCATTCGTATAGCGCTGAACAATTTCCATCGGTTCAAGCTGTTGCAGCTTCGCCATTTTACCAATTTTATCTTCGCCTTCGTCACCGTCACCCACCAAATGGCCGACATCCGTAATATTTCTTACATAACGGACTTTGTAGCCAATATGCGTCAGATAACGGTACAGTATATCAAAGGATAAAAAAGTCCGGATATTTCCAAGGTGAACGTTGTTGTATACCGTTGGCCCACAGACGTACATACCTACATAAGGCGCAGCGATTGGCACAAACAAATCCTTTTTACGGGAAAGCGTATTGAATATTTTAAGGGGCTGGTAAGTTTTATCAGTCATGAATATTTTACTTTCTTGTAATCAATTTAGTAATTGGTCTGCATATCTTTAAAAAGCATTTCTGCTCTTTTTTGTCTTTTGTTAAGGCACTTTTCAACCCAGGTTATAATGTTTTCAGCTTCCAGAATTCCAAGTTTGGCTAAATCCTGACTCCTTGTTCCATAAACTCCCCTTGATTTGCTCAGAACTTGTTGAGCGGTGATAAAGTCAGCAAATATTCTTTTATTCAATTTGAATAAATCCTGCTCTATTATAACTTTTTGGCCTTTACTGTCTTCTTTCAACAACTCGACAAGCAGCAAGAAAAGACCTTTATAAGCAGTAAGTCCGGCTTTTTTAACATACTTTTTGTTCTGAAATAATCCATCTTTGGGCTTTGCATGATTTCTAAGAAGTTCTTTCGCAATTTCGATTTGCGCTCTTGCTTTGTCAATGGCAATCATATTTGCATCGTTTCAATGATAGTAATTTTCCGTCTCAGATTTACATCCTATTTAACGTTGCCTGACAAAAATAGCAAATAACTCAGGATTGACCGCCAACTGTTTAGCATTATACATTCTTATAAATATGCTATTCAGCTGTTTTTATTATCTTCGCAGCGTTTTTGTCTTCCAATCAAAAATTGAAACTTACTAAAAATCAATACTATACTACTTTATGAGTTTATTAACAGTTGGCTCTGTGGCGTTTGATGCCCTTGAAACACCCTTCGGAAAAACCGATAAAATCATTGGCGGCGCGGCAACCTATATCACACTATCTGCATCGTATTTCACCAAAAAAAATAATCTGGTAGCCGTTGTAGGCGGCGATTTCCCTCAGGAAATGGTTGACCTGCTTGTAGAACACGGCGTTAATACCGAAGGTTTAAAAACAATCCCTGACGGTAAAACTTTCTTCTGGTCGGGTAAGTACCATGAGGATATGAACACACGTGATACGCTTGAAACTCAGTTGAATGTAATGGCTGATTTTGATCCGGTTATCCCGGAATCTTATCAGGGCACAGAATATCTGATGTTGGGAAATACGGTTCCTGCTACACAGAAATCTGTTATTGAGCGTATGGCCAAACGTCCGAAACTGATCATGCTTGATACAATGAATCTTTGGATGAACATTGCCATGGACGATTTGAAAGACGTTATTTCGTTGGTTGATGTTTTGACGATCAATGATGAGGAAGCACGGCAGCTTTCAGGAGAATATTCTTTGCGTAAGGCGGCTTCTACGATTATGGCAATGGGCCCAAAAACTTTGATCATCAAAAAAGGAGAGCACGGAGCACTTTTGTTCCAGGGAGAAAGAATTTTCTTCGCACCGGCTTTGCCATTAGAAGTTGTTTTTGATCCAACCGGAGCAGGAGACTGTTTCGCAGGCGGGTTTATCGGATATCTTGCCAAAACGGATGATATCTCTTTTGAAAACATGAAACGCGCTATCATTTACGGTTCTGCTATGGCATCTTTCTGTGTTGAGAAATTCGGTACCGAACGTATCATAAATCTTACACAAGAAGAAATTGATGCGCGCGTTCAGGAATTTGTAAAATTGTCGAGTTTTGAAATAGTTTAACTAGCTGTTGGCTGTTAGCTTTTAGCCTGGCTCAATAGTGATTGCTGAACAATATAAAAGGTCTTAGTATTTGGGAGATAAAATCTTAAATGCTTAGACCTTTTTTCTTAATACGTATGAGTAGCCTCTATTGTTAAAAAATTAGTATTGAAAAGGCGTTTTTCACGTTTTTCAAACAACAAATCAATTTTATAATGCCCGCCTACAAAATTAAATTTTTTCTGATTCAGATACTTTTCTGTTTTATTTCAACCCTTTCAACAGCGCAGAATTTACCTGCAAGTAAGCACAAGCTGATTGTGATTGCTCATCGCGGAAATCATGTTAACGTTCCTGAAAATACACTGGCCTCAATTGATGAAGCCATTAAATATGGCGTGGATTATGTGGAGGTGGATTTGCGTTCCACAAAAGATGGTCATCTGATCATTCACCATGACGGAACTGTTGACCGTACTACGAACGGAAAAGGGAATATAACTGATCATACCTTGGCCGAAATCAAGCAGCTCCAGGTTTTTAATCATAACCACAAAACACACAAAATCCCGGAATTCAGAGATGTTTTGAAATTGTGTAGAAACAAGATCAACATTTACCTGGATTTTAAAGATGCAGATGTGGCGCAAACCTGGAAACAGATACAGGAGGCAGGTATGGAAAAACAGATTGTAGTCTATATTAATAAAAAGGAACAATATCCGCAATGGAAATCGATAGCACCTCAAATGCCATTAATGACCAGTGTTCCGGACGAGATCAAAAATATTGAACAGTTGTCCTCCTTTTTAACCGAAATTAACATCAGCGTTATTGATAATGTTGTGAATCCGGACATGGAGAAAATGATAAAAGAAAAAGGCATTTCAACCTGGCTCGACGTTCAAAGTCCAACGGAAGGGCCGGCTTCGTGGGATGAGGCGATAAATAAAGGCGTGCAAGGTTTACAAACAGATCATCCGGAAGCGTTGATTGAATATTTGAAAAAGAAAGGTTTGAGGTAAGGAATGAGTTTCAGGAAACGGCTCCATTGGAGCCTCCTGTTTATAGAAAAGCTATCTAATGGCAGATCCCTAATTCCATCGGAGTTTCCTGCACATCTCAGGAGGCTCCGATGGAGCCGGGATTTGGCACGTCGAAGTTATAGCTATAAACAGGAGACGGCGAGGCCGTCGTTGATAATTGAGAAATTTATGATATAACCATTAAACAAATGGGTGGTTTCTGAAACGGGTCCTTTGGAGCACCCTGTTTATTGAAAAAGATCCAATTCCAGATTCCCTAACTCCATCGGAGTGCCCTACACATTCGAGGAGGCTCCGATGGAGCCGGGATTTGGCACGTCGAAGTTATAGCTATAAACAGGAGACGGCGAGGCCATCGTTAATAATTGAGAAATTTATGATATAACCATTAAACAAATGGGTGGTTTCTAAAACGGCTCCTTTGGAGCCCCCTGTTTATAGAAAAAAGATCCAATTCCAGATTCCTAACTCCATCGGAGTTTCCTGCACATCTCAGGATGCTCCGAAGGAGCCGGGATTTGGCACATCAAAGTTATAGCTATAAACAGGAAACGGCGAGGCCGTAGTTGATAATTGAGAAATTTACGATATAACCATTAAACAAATGGGTGGTTTCTAAAACGGCTCCTTTGGAGCACCCTATTTATAGAAAAAGATCCAATGCCAGATTCCCTAACTCCATCGGAGTGCCCTACACATTCGAGGAGGCTCCGAAGGAGCCAGGATTTGGTACTTCGATTATAGCTATAAACAGGAGACGGCGAGGCCGTCGTTGATAATCGAAATATTTATGATATAGCCATTAAACAAATGGGTGGTTGATTTGATTAAAATAAAATTTCTGAAACGGCTCCCTTGGAGCCTCCTGTTTATAGAAAAATGATCCAATGCCAGAGCCCTAACTCCATGGGAGTTTCCTGCTCATTCCGGGAGGCTCCGAAGGAGCCAGGATTTAGTACTTCGAAATGGTTGCTATAAACAGGGGACTGCGATGCAGTCATTTATTTGCTCAAAATTTTTCCATAAATCTTTCGTCAACACCTTCCTTTAAAATTCAACCAATATATTTACACCATAAAAATTTAAAATACCTTACCATGCCAAGACAAAATATCCTTACCGGTTCGCCGTGGGAAGATAAGATGGGTTATTGCCGTGCCGTTCGCATCGGAAATATTATTGAAGTATCAGGAACTGTTGCTATTGTTGACGGAGAAATTGTGAAAGCGGATGATGCTTATGCACAAACCAACAACATCATTGAAAGGATTTCAAAAGTGCTTGAAGAAGCTGGTGTATCGCTGAAAGATGTTGTACGCACAAGAATCTTTACAACGGATATCACCAAATTTGACGATATCGCCAAAGCACATGGTGCATATTTTGGAGAGATAAAACCTACAACCGGAATTTATGAAATCAGCAAATTAGTGTCGCCTGACTATCTTGTTGAAATCGAATTTACTGCTGTTGTGGAGTAAATAATATTAAAAAGAATGGTCTACGAAATAAATCGTAGACCATTCTTTTCTAACTAAATAATGCCATGATATCATCCTGGCTCAGTTTTTTGATGAATCCGGCTTCGCCGCCTACCAAATCTTCTGCTAGTTCCTGCTTGCGTTCTTGCAGCAGCAATATTTTTTCTTCAATTGTATCCTTACAGATCATTTTATAAGCAAATACCTTACGCGTTTGTCCGATCCGGTGCGTTCTGTCAATTGCCTGGCGTTCAACCGCCGGGTTCCACCAAGGATCCATCAGATAAACATAATCCGCTTCGGTAAGATTAAGTCCTACTCCACCAGCTTTCAAACTCATCAGGAAAACACGACAATTCTGATCATTCTGGAAACGATTTACACGCCCCGCACGATCAACCGTTTGTCCGTCCAGATATTCATAAGGAATATTTACTTTTTCCAGATGCTGACGAATTAAATCCAGCATTCCAAGGAATTGACTAAATATCAAAATCTTGTGATTAGAAGCATTTTCCTCAATTTCCCTTACAATCTCTTCCAGTTTTGCAGATTCATTTCCATAGTCCACATCATCCGAAAGTAATACCGGAGAATCGCAGATCTGACGAAGTTTCAGTAATGCTTCGAAGATTAAGAAGTTACTTTTGTTCAAACCATCGGTCGCCAGCTTCTCTGCAATCTGTAATCTGTATTTTTCACGAATGGTTTCATATACCTTCCGTTGTTTCTTACCCATCTCACAATACAAGATGGTTTCAGTTTTATCAGGTAAATCAGTGGCAACTTCTTCCTTCGTCCGTTTTAACATAAAAGGATATACCAGACGACGTAATTCTTCTGCCTTTACTTTATCCTGAAACTTGTCAATCGGCGTAGCATATTCTGCACGGAAAAAGTCAGCGTGACCTAACAATCCCGGATTCAAAAACTCAAACTGAGAATAAAGATCGAACGTATTATTTTCAACCGGCGTACCCGTCATGGCCAGACGATTATTTGATCTCAGCAATCTGGATGCTTTTGCAGTCAATGAATCAGGATTTTTGATTGCCTGCGATTCATCTAAAACGATATAGTTGAATTGTATTTTTTTCAACAATTCCACGTCACTCCTCATCGTGCCGTATGTTGTCAAAACGATATCATAATCCTGGAAAATTTCGAGATCTTTCCGGCGGTCCATCCCACGGTGAACATACAATTTCAGATCCGGCGTAAACTTGGCTGACTCCGCTTGCCAGTTGAAAATCAATGTGGTAGGAACTACGACTAAATTCGTAGCCAGCGGATTTTTGTTTTTCTGGTGTTGCAGGAAAGTCAGCATTTGCAGGGTTTTTCCCAAACCCATATCATCCGCCAAACATCCGCCCCAGCCAAATTCTTCAAGGAAATTCAGCCATTTGTATCCTTCCTCCTGATATTGTCTCAGCGTCGCATTGATATTTTCAGGAAGCGGCACACTTGGAATTTCTTTAAAATTCAGTAGTTTTTGTTTTTTCTCCCAAAGCTCCTGCAAAACTTCTTCATTATCAATTTGCGAAGCAAGTTCTTCAATCAGCGAAAAATGGAATTTTGACAAATGCACTTCGTCACCATCCACACGTCCGAATTTCAACAAAGGTTCAAGTTTCTGGATCCATTCTTCCGGCAAAATTCCCATCGAGCCATCTTTCAGCTCCACGTAATTCTGTTTTTTCAGCAAGGCTTTTTTAGCATCTGCGAGTGATACCTGCTGATCTCCAAAAGTGATTTCGATCTGCATATCAAACCAGTCGATGCCCGAAGAAGCTCTGATCTGCACCTTTCCCCGGTTTGGGTTAATGCGCATTTTTTTCAGGTCTTTGAAACCTAGAAGCTGGACTTCCTTTCCCTCGACCGTATCAACAAAATGGAACAGCCAGCCGTCTTTCATCACCTCTTCAAAAGGTATGAAGAAAAAAGGTTGTTCAGGTTGCTGCGCAAAATCAGGATGCAACGATTTCACCCATTCCCAGTGCGCTTTCTCGGCAGCCATATCACGTTCCAGCAAATGAATATGATTATCTTCAAATCTGGCTTTGGTTCGCTGGTTATCGTGGATCAATTCTGTTTCTTCCGATTCTGCGTCGCCTTCATAAACATAAGTCGGGACGATGAGCAAATTGGCATCATCTTCTTTCAGATAAACCCGGCCTTTTTCATATTTCATCGCACTGGTTTCCAAAGCATGACGTGTTTGGAAAACAACTTCGAAATGTTCGGTAACCGGCATCACCCAATCCTTCATAAAAGTCTCGGCGTGATCTTTTCTAACCCGGATTTTATAACCGTTCTGACGCAGATAATCTACCATTTCGGCGTCATTGATACTGGCCCAACGGAAAAGAATATCTTCTTTATAAATGCCCAACCAAAAACTGTCAAAAGAAGAAGCAACCTGCTGCAAATCGATCGGCCGGCCTTTTTCAATTTCAACATAAGGATTAAGGCTGATGAATTCCTGATCCTCGGTTAATACAAAAAATAATTTTGCAGGTGTTGGGTGAATTTTTACTTCCTGAAGCTGATTCTGATTTGTTACATAATCGCTTTCAGTAATAAACAAACGCTCACCACTCAGGTCTTTAAAAATCCGGACGATCTGCCGGCCAACCCATTTTCTTGCTTCATTTTGATAATCAGAAGATTCGTCGCTCAAATGAGCTGCTGACTGCCCCTGGCTCTTCATATATTTTTGAAGACCTTCCGGACTAAAATGACGCGCAATACGAACCAGACGTGAATCACTGGCCGTAAAAACCGGAATTTCTTCTGGTAAATAAGCGGTTCCTGATCCACCGGCAATACTTCTGATATGGGTATATTTTTGTGTTTTAGAACTGCTCTTGGCAGAAAAAATTCCAAAACCTACATCCAGCAAACTATCAAAACCTCTCGGCCAGAAGACATACAGGGAAAGCCTTTCGTCTCCGGAATGTGAATCTGAATCATTTACCTGATAAACCGGCTGCAAATCAGGAATTACCTTATTCCGAAGTGTTTGCCAGTTCTGGAAAACGCCGACTTTTTGTATCCCTTTATCTTGTCTGATTAATTGTAAAGTCCCGCTCTGATCAATTTTAAAATCAAATTTCCCTTCCAGATTATCTTCCAGCGTATAACCGTATTCTGCCAAAAGTGTGGTTTTATCTTCCGTCCAGTCACGCATCATGTCAAACGCACGCTCACCAAACTGATCACGCAGTTTTAGAAGTGACGCCAGTTTATGCTCGCATAAGGGAACGTAAAGAATCTGCTCACAGGAACAGCTTGTCTGAATCTGATTGGAGTTGGGAATTTTGGTGAATTGAACAGAATAATCGTTGTCCCGCAGGTTTACTTTACACTCGGCAAATCCATCACGCGTTGCCAAAATATCCACCTTAACAGGCTGATTCCGATTATTCCAGGATTCACGCTGTACAAAATCTTCCAGGTAAACATCCTTTAAGGAAGGAAGTACTACCATAGTATCGGCCATGTTGTGCTCGGTTGGCTTTACATAAGCCGGCATTTTATCCAGCACATACAGCGTCATTGCAATTCTATGCTTGCACAGCCCGCCGTAATCATGCGTGCAGGTACAGGAAGTAATTATATTCGGGGTAAGAAAATCCTGGATTTTGATAACATAATCCCGGACCGAGTAATCACTTTTCACTTTGAATTCGGCGTAACCTCCTCCATTGTAATCCAATTTCACAATGCTGTAACCTCCACTGCTGAAAATTGAGCGTCCTTGTGATAATGTTTGGCCTTCAGAGTTTCTTTTCAAAAACTGTGATAATCGCTCCTTCCTCTCGTTGTCCATTGATCCTTGAAACTCGTTAAACCGCAAAAGTACGGTTTGTTTCTGTTTTTGTGAAGCCTGAAATAAAAGTATAATGGAAATAGCCTTTAAATGCCCCCGAAAATGCAATTTTCCGCAATAATTTATTTCAGATTCTTCTGATAACGAGTGAGTGAACCATTTATAAATTTTTATTTACTGGACAAATGGCTGGTCGATCACACCAACATAAGAAGATTTTAAATTGCCATTAAGATATTGAAGAATATGTTTTCCAACATTTGGATACATCAGTTTTTGATCCAGCTCTTCAAAAGGCAGCCAGATCATCTCCAATGCTGTCGTTTCGGCAGGATTGAGAGCAGGATTTCCCGACACAATTCTTGCATTGAAAACCATATGCAGTGTTTCTTTTTTCATACCGCCCCACAAAACTTCACCACAAAACGCCATTTCACCAACTTCCACCGTGACGCCTAGTTCTTCCATAAGTTCTCTGAGAAGTGCTTCCGGCAAACATTCGTCAGGATCGGGATTACCACCCGGAAGCGCGTAAACTTCTTTTTCCCCATACACATAACGCATGGTCAAAACAGTACCTTCTTTAACTATAACAACCGCCGGACGTACTTTCATGAAAACAGAATATCTTAATTTAAACCTGGAAGCATATTACTAAAAATTATTTTTCAATCACCATTTTTTCAATCAGAAGCATGAAAATGTGTATCACCTTGATATGTATTTCCTGAATTCTGTCGGCATAACCAAAATGCGGAACACGGATTTCAACGTCCGCAACGCCGGCCAGCTTTCCGCCGTCTTTCCCGGACAAGATCACTACCTTCATTCCTTTTTCTTTTGCAGCTTCGACAGCACGAATAATATTGGCCGAATTTCCGCTTGTGCTCAATCCCAAAAGTACATCGCCTTCCTGACCCAGACCTTCAACAAATCTTGAAAAGACATATTCAAAACCAAAATCATTACTCACACAGCTGATATGACTCACATCAGAAATTGCGATAGCAGGTAATGAGCGGCGATTATCACGGTAGCGGCCTGTTAATTCTTCTGCAAAATGCATCGCATCACAATGAGAGCCACCGTTTCCACAGGAAATTATTTTATGATTATTTAAAATGGCATCCGCCATTAAGGAGGCTGCTTTTTCAATTTTTTCTATTTGAACCGGATCGCTTAAAAATGTATCGAGAACTGTTTGTGCTTCCCGTAATTCCTGACCAATAATATCCTGATATGTCATACTGTTTTAAACTAACACTTTTAATAATTCCACAAATGTATCCATTAACGCTCCGTCCGGCAAAGCATTATAAAACCAGACCAGATTTAACCTATTGTTTTACTGCCCGGAGAACATGCCATTTTTTCCCGGGTCCTTTGTGTTTTTCAACTTTGAAACCGGCTGCGGCCAGCGCCCGTTTCACAATTCCTTTGGAAGAATATGTAACTAATACGCCGCCCGATCTGGTTTGGGCCGCTATTTTTTGCAATATTTCCTCTGTCCAAAGTTCAGGCTGAGCTTTGGGATCGAAGGCGTCATAATAAATCACGTCGAAAAGATTTTCCGTAGAGAATTCCTGTAAGGTTAATTGCTCTTTTCTGAATTGAAAATACTCTGAAAAAGAATGATTGGTGAACCAGGAGGATTCATGAAGCTGCAAAAATCCGGGTTGGGAAATGACTGATTCATAATTTAAATTAGAAGCTTCCTCATGAGAAACCGGAAACGCCTCCACACCTGTGTAGAGAACTTTCTTTTTATATTGATCGGCTGCCTGCCAGGTAAGATATGCGTTTAAACCTGTTCCAAAGCCCATTTCAAAGACACGAATAATTTCCTGATATGATTCCAGTGCAGGAATCAGGCCCAGGTTCATATAAATGTGTCTGGACTCTTTGAGAGCTCCAGACACAGAATGATAATGCTGATTGTATTGGGAATTGTATAAAGAATGAGATCCGTCTTCTGTTACTCTTAGGCGTTCCAAATCAAGACTACTATTTAGTTTAGAGTCTAAAAATACTCAAATCATTCTTCTCAGTGTAATTTTGGTAAAGAAAATGGCTCCGTTGCGTTTTACGAGCAAATCAATATTTCTGCCATCACCTCTTTGCATGAGTTTATAGATCTCGCTTACATTCAGTTCAGCAGCAGCATGATTATCAATAAAAAGCAGCTGATCTCCTTCCACTAAACCCGCACTAAATGCAGGAGAAGATTCCTGCACATGATTGACAAAATAAGAATGCAAATTAGCTGCATCAGCCCTGATTTCCATACCGCTCATATCGTGTTCAAATTTTTCCCGCATTGTTCTTCTCACGGGTTTCAAAACCATATAACCTTCATGATAATTCATTGTAACTTTAAACCTTCTTAATAGTTCACAACCGATATTACCCTGACGTTCAACGCCTTTACTCATTTTTGCGCTAAATCCAAGACTATCGGGAAACGAAGCAACAATGTTGTCCAGTTCAAATTTTCCAAGACGCATCCTGTCAACCCGGCCCAAATTGCCATTAATAACACCATTCAAACCTCTTCCTAATTGCGCACGAATTACTTTTTCCGGTAACCGGTAAGTTTCAGTTGGCGTATTGTTCAACAATAAGGCATGGCCTGCGCCGGTATCAATCAAAACCCGGATAGGTTTTTCACGGCCGTCTGCAAATAATGTTACGGCGTTGGTAAAGGGTTTGGCATCTTCTATTGTTATCTCGTGTTTATCGCCCTTGCTGGCTTTGTATTTATACTTCCCGTTTTGTACAAGGACGAGCTCTCTTCTGGCAAAATCGATTGTTACAACAAAATTGTTAAAAACATCATAACCAAAAATACCATGAACCGGCACGCCGACATATTCTGAGAGACGTAAAAAATCCTTTTCGATAACAACAATATTTTGATGGTTTGCTTTTAAACGCCCCATGGAAAACCGGTTATCAATGGCTACATGGGCTGCTATGGATTTACCTTCCCCTGCACCGGCCAGATTTACACTACGGGTCAAACGAAGCTTATCCGGTTTCAAAATATGAGGATCAGTAATAATGATTGAGCTTACACCTGTATCAAGAATAAAGCGTAACGAGTCCACATCATTTACTTTGACATAAACTAAAATCAGATTTGAGTGCAGCTCAAAAGGGATACGTGCAGATTTATGATTTTTTTCCAGGAAATAACCGTATTTCTCCGAATCAGCAAGTTCAATTCCGTCGGCAGATGCCGACATGGCAGGTTTTACAATTAAAACCATGCTGAATAAACATAACCAGATAAACGTTTTCATCTTGGCCTCCTTTCTTTTAAACTTTTGTTAGTATTTATATTTTCATTAATTAAACGGTCTCATTCAGAATGATTTACACCTTGTGAAATAATGCAAGTGGTCATTTTAACAAAATCAGTTTCTTAAGTAAAATTAATTCTAATTTCTATAATAAACACAAATAAATCTTTATATTTCATCATTAATCTGAATATTTTTTAAAAGGCAAATAGAATACGGTTAATGTCGAAATTATGGTATTTTTGTAGCGCAAAATGAAGATTTAACACAATAAAATAATTATGCGAAAAAAAATAGTTGCCGGTAATTGGAAGATGAACAAGCTTATGGATGAGGCAGTTGCCCTTACCTCAGAACTTGTTAACATGGCGAATGATGAAGTAAAAGGAGATGTAAAAGTGATTCTTTGCCCTCCGGCCATTTATCTGACAACCCTAAAAAAATATATTGAGGAATCTCCGAATTTTGCATTAGCTGCGCAAAATTGCTCTGATAAAGTTTCTGGTGCATTCACAGGCGAAATTTCTGCTGCCATGCTTCAGTCAATCGGTATTGAATATGTGCTTGTTGGCCATAGCGAGCGCCGCCAGTATTTTAATGAATCCAACGAATTACTTGCCGCCAAGGTTAATATCGCTTTGGAATACGGCATTTCTCCAATTTTCTGCTGCGGAGAATCCCTGGATCAAAGACAAAATGAAGACTATATCGGTTTTGTAAAAAACCAGATCACCGAAAGTCTTTTCCACCTTTCAGCTGAGCAATTGCTTTCTGTTGTGATTGCTTATGAGCCAATCTGGGCTATCGGCACAGGACTTACTGCAAGCGCGGAACAAGCTCAGGAAATGCATGCTGCTTTACGTGCACATATCGCAACAAAATACGGAGCTGAAACTGCCGAAGAAATCTCTATTCTGTATGGTGGAAGTGTTACAGCTGCAAGTGCTGATGAGCTTTTTGCTTCTGCGGATATCGACGGAGGACTTGTGGGAGGTGCTTCTCTTAAATCACGTGAGTTTACCAATATTATCAAAGCAAGATAATTTTGCTTATAAAAAAACGGGTTCCGGAAATTATTTCCGGAACCCGTTTTTTATATCTGATTATTAAATCTTCGTAATCACAAATTCAACACGACGGTTTTTTCTTTTTTCTGCCTCTGAACCGTTTTTAGCCAGCGGTTTTGTAGCTCCAAAACCCTTCGCTTCAATACGCTGTTCGTCAATCCCTTTATTGATCAAATAAGTTTTTACCGATAAAGCACGGCTTGTTGAAAGCTCAAGATTTTTGTCAAAATCACCAACATTATCGGTGTGTCCTTCCACACGGATTTTGATCTCTGGATTTTCCTTCATCATATCTGCGAGCCGGTTCAACTCAGCAAATGATTCCGGAAGTAAGGTATATTTGGAAGTCTCAAAATAAATGTTGGGAAGCGAAATGGTTTCTCCTACGGTGAGCGGAATAAGGTAAAAATCTTTTACAAAAGATCCTTTGGAAGCAGAATCCGCCGCATTCAAACTAAAATTACTTCCATAATAACCCTTCGCAAATACTTTGAAATCGTATCTTTCATTTGGATTTATACCAATCCGGTAATTTCCGGATGACGATTTATATTGAAGAGAATCACCTTTTTCAAGATAGCTGATCTGGGCGGGAACAGGATTCCTGGTTTTTGAATCATAAACAGTCCCTTTAATCATCACCAATTCTTCTTCCGGTACCACTGGTTTGGTTTCGATTTTTTCTTCCTTCTTCTCCTCAATTATCGGCGGAGCCGTTTTTTCAGTTTTTGGAATAACTTTCGCGGTTGTTTTACCGTTTTTCTTCAAAGGATTTTTGACATGGATTCCGTAGAAATTCCACGTCTTTTCGTATTTGCTTTTTGCCCGGCCTTCATAGAAATCAAAAACTTCAATACCCGGAGAAAGTCTTTCAAAATAAGCCACAAAATCCACAACATCGCCAGGATTAACCTGTTTCCGCATTTCTGTTGGGATATCCTTCGTCTTGATTAATTTGAATCTTACATTTACATCCCCAGGTTTGTAAAGACGGGTTTCAGGATCCAGCCCGATTGTACTGGTTGATGGCATTTCAAATTGCTGGCCGCCCTGTCTTCTTTTTAGATAAGGCTGCAAATCTTTAAAGCCCGGTGTTAATTTTTCTTCAAACTGCATGTAGACGATGGTATACTGGTCCGTCAATTCTACACGCTTGATTTTTACATATTCCGCTGATTGCTCCTCTACTTTCGGGTTTTCAGTTATTTGCCCGAAAGTAGCAGTAAATGAAAGCACAATAGCACAAGCAAAGGCCAAAAGCGATTTATAATTCATAGTTTGTTATGGTTAATTTTTTCACAAAATTAACTTCAAAAATTCCGTAAGGATTCGATAGTTTGTTAAAAATTGTTAAACTCCTTTTTCGTATTTATTTCACCGGAATAAAAGAATTCCAGAACTCAGGATCATAACGTTCCCAGGCGTGGCAGGCAAAAGGCAGCTGGTGATTGGTGATTTCATAAGTAGCGGCCGGACTTTTTTCAAAAGAAAACCTGAGTGCTTCCTGCCATGTCGGCAGCTTCAGAAACATTTTCATGGGTATCAGCCGGGTGGCTTCCTGAGAAAAAAGCATGTCTTCGTTTCCAACCCATTTGGGATAAAACGTGTTGTAGATTTTCAGATAACGCAAAAATGCCGGAATTCGCCTGAGCGATAAACCGCCGTTCAGAACAAATCGATTACTGGATAGTGCAGAAGCAAAAGTGTTTTCCGAACCGGCTGGTAATCTGTCAAATTCTTCACGGTGAAGCGATGGCGCTCCTATATAATCAAAACCTTTGTTACACCAATCCAATAGCTCATCTTTGAAAACATAGGCATCGAGCTGATAGATCAGGATAAATTCAAAATCCGTAAATACTTTGTAGAAATCAACCGAGATCATCAGCCTGTTATAGGAATCGATATCTTTAAAAAAAGAATCATCGAACGAAATGAATTCAATCAACGGGAATTCTTCTTTCAGGTTTTGAATATCAAGGCTTTGAGGCTTCACAATCCTGACGGAATATCGGCCTAAAACTTTCATACATTGTCTGAATGAAACAGTTTCAAGCGCATTCAATGCCGACTTATATATAGGAATGACAACGGCTACGGCCGGATCCTGATTTTTACTTTTCACCGACTCCGTGTTAATTATTCAAAAATATCACCAAAGGCCGGCAGCCACCAGTCCTTGCTGCTAAAAGCATATTTGCCCTGAACTATATCCGTCACAACCGGCGCAATACGTTTCAGGCGATTATCCGGCAGCGTTGCCCGCTTGTGATAATGCTTTTGAGACATCCGCAGTTTCCTGAGCTTTTCTTTTGGAATAAAAGGAATTTCCATCAACAGAAGATAAAGCTTGAATAATTTGTCCGCTTTTTCTTTTAATGGAATAAGTTTTTCATTTCTGTCTCTGGAAAAGCGGTCTTTAAAGCGCACATATTCCACTTTTGAACCAAAACCTACCTGCTGGCTGGCATGAATCCGGTAAGAAATCAGCGTATCATTAATGAACGCAATTTTTTCCTGTAAACTCAAAACCATCGCAATGTACGCGTCATGAATAAGATCCGGCACATGCGTAGGAAATGGCATCAATTTTCTCAGTACCTTTTTTCTTATTGCCAACGTTGCTCCGGTCACTACAAATCCTTTAAAAAGAATTTCATGTCCTTCTCCCCTGATCCACTTGGCCTGAGCTTCAGCATTAAATTCAATCTCTTGCCAAATGGTACGTCCGGTTGGCCTGGAATCATCGTCCATCATCATGGCATCTGAAAAAACCGCGTCTATTTCCGGATGTTCATTGAAATAGGCTATTTGTTTTTCTACTTTATCGGCTCTCCACGCATCATCCTGATCCGAAAGAAAAATTATATCTCCTTTACAAAGCGAAAGGCATTTTTCGAAATTTTTAGTAGACCCCAGGTTACTTTCATTTTGGTGAATAAAAACCGGGAAAGAAGAATTCTCTGAAAAGGTTTTTAAAACCTGGATGGTATCGTCATTCGATCCATCATCACACACAACCAGTTCATCAACAGGGATTATCTGATTGGCAATGCTCTTCAACTGCTCGGGCAAATACTTTGCCCCGTTGTAAGTGCACATGGCCACTGAAATCATATAGTGTATAAATCCGTTTATATTACAAAAACGGTGCAAGTTAAGAGCCTATTATGTCTTTTCCACATAATTTAGCTTTATACATAGTGAACGTATCTTTATTTTAACGTTCATAATTTTAAAGTTGCATAATCAGTTGAATTCTAATCATTATAAGAATATAAGATATAGAAATTACAAAAAATCCTGATTATGAAAGCTGATCAGAAGTTTCAATTTTTGTAGGATTTAAGTCCGGACCACATCACATTTAAAAAATAAAGCGTACAGCTTATGCCAATACCTGATCAACTAAAAAAAGCCATCATACAAATGCCTCAGAAAGAAAAAGATAAACTTCTGCTGCGGCTGATTACCAAAGACAGCACACTAACCGATAAATTATTTTTTGAACTGATCGAGGATTCGTCCACCATTCCGGAAAGGCGGGAGGCGATCATGGGCCGCATTACCCGAATTTCAAAAATAATTCAGGATTCGCCGGGGTGGATTTTGATGGATATGCGGAATTTGAGCGGGGATATTACTTATCATGTAAAGGTTACAAAAGACAAATTAGGCGCATTGGAGCTCAATCTATTTTTGCTCAATACTTTTTTGGAAAAGTACGCCGACAAACTGCGCGGATACAGTTCCAGAACGGACAAAGTTGCACTCTACATTGCAAAAAAAGCACAGACAACATTGAACGGATTTAATAAACTGGATGAAGATTATCATGTTGATTATAAACGGGATGTGAATCAAATGCTTAAACAGGTTCATCAGCTGGCATCCAAAATGTATGCGAAACAACTGGAACTTCCGGAGATTTGGGAATAACATCATTTTAAGTTAATCCTAGCTTAACAGACTTATTTAATTTTCTCTATTTCTTCACATCTGAATTGTAATTTGTAATGAAAAACAAATCCACAGCGCTGCTTATTATTGATGCTCAATTTGATTTTTGCAATCCAAAAGGAACCTTGTATGTACCTGGGGCTGAAAAGGATGTCGAAATAATTGCACAATTAATTGCAACGCATGGAGCAGAAATTGACGAGATTTTTGTCACGCTAGATACACACCGGGTTCTGGATATTGCACATCCTCTTTTTTGGGAAGATCCTAATGGCAATACGGTCGCTCCTTTTACTTTGATCACAGCTGCCGCTGTGAAAGCCGGAAAATGGAAGCCGCGCTATAACCAGGATTATGTGCTGGAATATCTGGAAAAACTTGAAAAGGAAGGTGAATTCAAACACTTCATCTGGCCGGAGCATTGCCTGATCGGTTCAGGTGGGGCAGCTTTGGATGATACTATTTTGCACGCTCTGCTGTCCTGGACACATCGCACAGGAACTGATTACAAGGCGGTTATCAAAGGAACGAATCCGCTGACAGAGCATTTTGGCGTATTTCGTGCCCAGGTGCCGATCGAAGGCTCGCCGGAAACACAGCTTGACCAGAAATTTCTGGCTGAACTTGAAGCTTTTGACCAGGTTTTAATAGCAGGCGAAGCGCGTTCGCATTGCGTGGCAACGAGTGTGAAACAGATTTTACAATATGCGCCTGCGCTTATACCAAAAGTTACATTACTGACTGATTGTGTTTCGGATGTAACAAATTTTGGCTATCTGGCCGATCCCATTTTTGAAGAAGCAAAGGAAAAAGGCGTCCGTTTTATAACCTCGAAAGAAATCCAGATCTAATAATAACCTATGAAACTCTTCCTATTCCGCCACAGATTTTATTTTTTACCTTTTATAATCATCTGGGCGGCACTGAGTTTCCTTCAGCTGCTTTTTACACAGAATTACATTATTCTTCATGTTAATCACTTCTGGTCTCCATTTGCAGACCATTTTTTCAAATGGATGACTTTTGTCGGCGATGGTGCTTTTATATTAATCGCCGGACTTTTAGCCACATTATATTCTTACCGGCTTGCGGTCAAAATTGTTCTCAGTTATGCGATAACAGGCCTTTTTGTACAGTTTTTGAAACGAATGGTTTTTGCTGAAATTTATCGTCCGCCAAAAATATTATCGGCATTATTGCCAAAGCTTCATAAAGTAGACGGTGTTGATTTATATTATTTCAACAGTTTTCCTTCGGGGCATACCACTGCTGCTTTTGCCCTTTTTACGATTCTGGCTCTGGAATGTAAGTCTCCGGTTTTAAAAGTTTTACTGCTTATTCCTCCGCTTCTCGTAGCCTATTCCCGGATGTATCTGTTAGCGCATTTTCTGGGCGATGTATATCTTGGGGCATTTATCGGGATTTCCTTTTCTGTAATCGTATACTTTTATCTGAATCAATTCTGGCAGTCGCAGTCTAACCCAAGGCTTGGCGGCGGTTTGATGAAGTATTTATAATCAGACTATTAGCCAAAATATTTAATGCCAAATCCTGAAAATACCCGAAAAATATTTCTTGCCATTTTTATCTTTTTCAGCTTTTTGTGGGGAATCGGCAATGCGCCTTTGTTTGATGAAGATGAAGGTTTTTTTGCCGAGGGAACCAGAGAAATGGTTGTCCGCGGTGATTTCATTTCTTCTTTTGTCAATCAGGAACAACGTTTTGACAAACCTCCGCTTACCAACTGGCTTCAATTCGGAAGTGCGCAGGTTTTTGGCTGGAATGAATTCGCCATGCGGCTTCCCTCCTGTCTGGCATCTGTGATCTGGATGTTGCTGATATACATGTTTACTAAAAGAAAGCTCGGTGAAAAAACTGCCTTTTTCGCAACACTTATTGCTGCTTCATCTTTACAAATAACAATCGTTGGGAAAGCTGCCCTGGCAGACGGACTCTTGAATATGGCATTAACCGGTGCCATGTTCTGTTTGTTTGAAATATTAAATCAAAACCACAAAAAATACATCTGGTTTTTTTACGCATTTACAGGCGTCGGTTTTCTCGCCAAAGGCCCGATTGCCGTTTTGATCCCCGGAGCCGTTTTTTTGATTTATTTGTTGAAAAATAAAACCTGGAAACCATTTCTACGTTTATTCAACATTCCGGGTTTGTTGATATTTTTGATCATTGCGGCGCCCTGGTATATTTTGCAATATCTTCAAACCGGTGAAAAATTTATCAGCGGATTTTTCCTGAACCATAATGTAAACCGTTTTCAAACTGCTTTTGAAGGACATTATGGCGGCATTTTATATTTTGTTCCGGTTCTTCTGCTCGGTCTTCTTCCTTTTACCGCAGTTGTTTTAAAATCATTTTCCAAAATCCGGATGATATGGGCTGATCCGTTTTTTTCATTTTTGCTGATCTGGTTTGCCTTTGTATTTATACTTTTTTCACTTTCCGGCACCAAACTGCATCATTACATCATTTACGGTTACTCGCCGTTATGCATTTTGGGTGGATGGTTTGCAGCCAATAATAAACGTCTTCCCATTGTCTGGCCTTCCTTTATTTTACTGGTTTTGTTAGCAATAATTCCTTTTTTGATTCAAGGTATTATTCCAAAAATTGATGATGAATATGCTGTCGAAATTATGAAAGGCGTTTCTTCTGAATTTGATATTTTCTATGCAATTGTCATGCTTGTGCTGATCACGATTTTGATTATTGTTTGGGTAAAAAAAGACTGGGATCTGCAAATCAGGATGAGTGTTGTCGGGTTGATTATTCTATTTACGATTAATATTCTATGGATGCCGCGACTGGGCGCATTATTGCAGCAACCAGTAAAAGATGCCGCGCTGATGGCAAAGAAAAACAGCTTTGACAACATGGTTATCTTCAATCATTATAATCCAAGTTTTCATTTTTATTCAGGACTATATGCGTCTGATCGTGAGCCCAAAGCGGGTGAGATTGTTTTTGGAAGAAAACCACGTTTGAAAGAATATCCGATTGACACGGTTTACTATGAAAAATATGGAATCGTTTTGGCAAAAGTTGGCTCGAAATAGGAATATACGCCCAAAATGTATTTCGTAAATTATCCTGCAATTTTTTGGATAATCATTTGGCGACTACCATTTCAGATTAGGAAAGGCAAACTAATTCGCCGATTTTTGGGTTAAATAATGATCGGGGATTACCAAAAATCCCCGCGCAAATCGACCTGATTTTCTATATATGATGCAATTACCTGTGACCCGGATTGACGCTTCTCAATTCGATGAACTAGATCCAAGAAAATACATTCTGATTAAAGGTGCGCGTGTTAATAATCTGAAAAGCGTTGACGTCGCCATTCCAAGAAATAAGCTGGTAGTCATTACCGGACTTTCGGGCTCGGGTAAATCTTCTTTGGCTTTTGATACGCTTTTTGCCGAAGGCCAGCGGATGTATGTAGAAAGTCTGAGCAGTTACGCCCGCCAGTTTTTGGGACGAATGGAAAAACCTGAGGTGGAATATATCAAAGGAATTTCGCCGGCAATCGCGATTGAACAAAAAGTCAATACAAGAAATCCGCGTTCTACGGTTGGAACTTCCACTGAAATTTATGATTATCTGAAATTACTTTTTGCCAGAATCGGCCATACTTATTCGCCGGTTTCAGGACAATTGGTTCGAAAAGATTCTGTTACTGACGTTGTCAATTATATTTTAAACCACGAAGAAGGCGCGCGCGTTTTAATTTTGACAACATTACTGGTCCGTGACGGAAGGTCCATTTATGAAGAGTTAACGATACTTCTTTCCAAAGGTTACAACCGGATTATGATCGGTACCGAGGTAGCTTATATCGAAGAAATTCTGGAAAAACCGGAAGATTTTCCTTTGGAAGGAAAAGAAATTTATATTTTAATTGACCGTGCTTCGGTCCATAAGGACGACGAAGACACGCAGTATCGTCTTTCTGATTCCGTGCAAACTGCATTTTTTGAAGGAGAAGGCATTTGTTATGTTCAGGTTGTCAATGGTGAACAGAAAACATTTTCTGATAAGTTTGAACTGGACGGGATTGTTTTTGAAGAGCCGACTGTAAATCTTTTTAGTTTTAATAATCCTTTCGGTGCTTGCAAACGCTGTGAAGGTTTTGGAAAAGTTTTAGGCATTGATCCTGAACTTGTTATTCCTGATAAAAATCTTTCTGTATATGATGGTGCTATTGCGCCCTGGCGTACAGAGAAAATGAGCGAATGGCTGGTACCTTTGGTACGTAATGGTGCCAAATTTGATTTTCCAATTCACAAGCCATATAAGGAACTTACGGCTGAGCAAAAAGAATTGCTTTGGACCGGAAATCAATATTTCCAGGGAATCAACAGCTTTGTTGCTGAACTGGAAACGCAGACTTATAAAATTCAATATCGCGTATTGTTATCACGTTTCCGAGGCCGTACGACTTGTCCGGATTGCCGAGGATCGCGTTTAAGAAAGGATGCTTCTTATGTAAAAGTGGGCGGCGTTTCCATTACGGATCTGGTTTTGATGCCGATCAACGATGTAATTGAATTTTTCAAAACCGTTGATATTAACGAGCACGACAGAAGTATTGCCAAACGGATTCTGACAGAAATCGAAACCCGTCTGGATTATATGAACCGTGTCGGTCTGGGTTATCTGACTTTAAACCGGTTAACGAATTCTTTATCAGGAGGTGAATTTCAGCGTATCAAACTGGCTACTTCTCTGGGAAGTGCGCTGGTTGGTTCGATGTATATTCTGGATGAGCCAAGTATCGGTTTGCATCCGAGAGATACGCAGCGTCTGGTTGGTGTTCTGGAATCGCTTCGTGATTTGGGAAATACCGTGATCGTTGTTGAACACGAGGAAGAAGTCATGCACGCCGCTGACCAGATTATAGATATTGGTCCGGAAGCGGGAACTGGTGGCGGAAATCTGGTTTTTCAGGGAAACTGGGATGAAATCCGTGAACTGAAACTGAGTGGTGAAGAAAACAGTTTGAATTCACACACGCTCGATTTTTTGTTAGGTCATGATTCAATTCCTGTTCCGACGGTAAGAAGAAAATCTTTGCATTTTCTTGAAATAAAAGGTGCAAGAGAAAATAATCTTAAAGATGTTGATGTAAAAATTCCGTTGAACAATCTGACCGTTGTAACCGGCGTCAGTGGTTCAGGAAAATCAACATTGATCCGGAAAATATTATATCCGGCCCTTATGCGACTGAAAGGTGAATTCAGTGAGGAAGTTGGAAAATACAATGACCTCAGTGGAAGTCTTGACCGTGTGGAAGCGATTGAAATGATTGACCAGAATCCGATTGGAAAATCATCGCGGTCCAATCCGGTAACCTATATCAAAGCTTATGACTATATCCGTCAGATGATGTCGGATTTGCCTATTTCAAAAGCGCGGAGTTATAAACCTTCCCATTTTTCATTTAATGTGGATGGCGGACGCTGCGAAATTTGTCAGGGCGAAGGCCAGGTGAAAGTTGAAATGCAATTCATGGCTGATATTTATCTGAAATGCGAAGGCTGCAACGGAAAACGTTTTAAACAGGAAATTCAGGAAGTACAGTATAATGGCAAAAATGTTTCTGACATTCTGGATCTGACGGTTGATGAAGCGATTGAGTTTTTCAGGGAATCGGAGCCTAAGCTGGCTGATAAATTATTGCCATTGCAGGAAGTTGGTTTAGGTTATGTCGGTTTGGGGCAATCATCCAATACACTTTCGGGTGGAGAAGCCCAACGCGTGAAACTGGCATCATTCCTGGGAAAAGGTTCGGGTCATAAAGGGAAAATGTTATTCATTTTTGATGAACCAACAACCGGACTTCATTTTCATGACATCAAAAAGTTGTTAAAAGCCATTAATGCTTTGGTAGATCAGGGTGATAGTGTGATCATCATTGAACATAATATGGAGGTGATCAAATGTGCAGACTGGATTTTAGACCTTGGTCCGGAAGGTGGAGAAGGCGGCGGATATCTTACATTCGCCGGAACGCCGGAAGATATGGCGAAACTGGAAGGAAACTACACAGCTGACTTTTTGAAAGAAAAGCTTTAAGATCAGATGGTTACTGGCTTCAACTATTTTAGTTGAAGTTTGATTAAAGATTGGAATTGCGAAATAAGTCACATAGATTTATGACACAATTCCATTTTTTATGTTTGAGGTATGGAAAAATTAAAAGCTTTTGCCGATCGTGCTGTTCATTACAGCGCAAGCCCGTCATCTGATTTGTCGGTTATCAAAAAATCAAGGGAAGGTGTTCTGCGTTCGGTGGTAGATAATGTGTCAGGAATGGTCAAACTTACAGATAATGAAATGGCCTATTTACTTGGTATGACGCCGCGAAATCTTCACCGTATCACACCGGAAAAGCGTTTGGGAACGGATGCTTCTGAAAGGCTTTTGCTTTTGAAAAACATTTTAATCCATGCTTTGGATACTTTTGAAGGAAAAGAAGATGTTGTCAGAAACTGGCTCAGGACTTCTATAACCGAACTTAATGACCAAACGCCGTTGCAAATGATGGATACCGTTACTGGCTTTTCTCTGGTAGATGATGTCCTTGGGCGTTTGGATTATGGTCTTCCTGCCTGATCCTGTTACTTTATGATCGTTTATCGAATTGTACGGGAAAAGTTTGTTGATCAGGCCCTATCTTCGGAAGGAAGCCGCTTGTTTGGTGCCCGCTGGAATCCGAAAGGAACAGGAATTTTGTATACAACTTCAACGCCTGAATTAGGTTTAATTGAAACCCTTGCGCACGCTCCCGGCGTTCGTTATGAAGATTTGCCGGTTTACTGGCTTTCTTCCATTGAAATTCCCGATCAAATCAAATATTACAAAAGAGAAGAAATGCCTCCGTTTTGGCAGGATAAAAATTATGAAAGAACACAGTACTGACTGAAAGAATGGTTGCAAAATCCTGACATTCCTGCCATTGCGCTGCCGTCCGTAATTGTTCCTTTTTCTTATAACATTTTGCTTCACCCAAAACACTCTTCTTTTTCAGAAATTCGATTAATTGCGCAGGAAAAAATCCCAATTGACAGGCGTTTGTGGCGGCACGATTAATTAGACGCGTTTTTTACTTTCGCCCAATATTCATGACCCGATAGCCCAAATACTTCAAAATTCGTACTTATCTTAAAGTATAGGTATCACTTTTGTGGCTTATTGAAGCAAAACCAATCTTGAAACCATGAAATTATATAAAACCGAACACGGGATATTACTTGAAAAAGAAGATCTTTTCTACCGTATACCAGATACGGATTGGGATAAGGTAGTTAACCGTGACGACTTGTACGACTGGCTATTGTTACAAACGGAAAATCTAATTCCTGTAACTTTTACTGACGATTTTCCGATGCCGGAAGTATTGGCACCGATTGGTTCTCAGGAAGTCTGGGCATCGGGAGTAACTTATTTCCGTAGCCGTGAAGCCCGAATGGAAGAATCTGAAAAAGCTGGTGGCGGAAGTTTTTATGACCGTGTCTACGATGCCGAGCGTCCCGAATTATTTTTCAAATCAACTGCACAACGCGTTGTGGGACATAAAGGAACGGTCCGCATTCGTCGTGACTCAACCTGGGATGTTCCGGAACCTGAATTAACTTTATTTGCCTCTGAATCAGGAACATTGGTTGGATATACGATTGGTAATGACATGAGTTCAAGAAGTATTGAAGGTGAAAATCCCCTTTACTTACCACAGGCAAAATCTTATACAGGAAGTGCTGCACTTGGCCCATGTCTTTATGTTCCCGAACAGCCGCTTTCACCGGAAACTGTTATCGACCTTTCCATCGTTCGTGATGGCGAAGAGGTTTTTAACGGAGAAATCACCCTTTCACAAATGAAACGCAAGGCGGATGAGTTGCTGCGGTTTTTATACCGGGAATTATCATTTTCAACAGGCTGCTATCTGATGACCGGAACCGGAATTATTCCTCCATCCGACTTTACTTTGCAGGTTGGTGATATCGTTCATATTACCATCGAACCTATCGGAACGCTCACGAACACCGTTGGTTAACCGACATAAAAAAGCAGGTATGATTTTGAAATCATACCTGCTAAACTTAATTCGTAATATCTGCGATTTTTTTATTTCAAGATTTTGATAAAGAGGAAGATCCAACGAATGCGTAGATAACCTGTTTGATCAAACCTGCCAATTTTGTTGCAATTGAATTATTACTTTTCTCATCTTCTTCGCTTTCAAAAAAAGCTGCCGGACCTTCTTCCAGCATTCTTTCATTCAGCGTTACCATGCTGCTAACTTTATTCGCAAAGTTTTTTGTATACAAAACAGCTGTGTTTGAAGACTGAATAATCACTGTTTTATTTACAACACTTTTTGCAGGAACTTGTTTAGCAACACGTTCTTTTACTTCACGATATTCTTTACCGGCCTGAAGCTTTTTATGCGCTACAAACATGTTGTGAGAATAGCCGGTTGCATTAACCTGAAGGCTGAAAAGGAAAAGGACGATAAGTAATTTTATGGTTTTCATGGCTATGTTATTTCAGTCTTTTAGAGAAAATCGTTGTGCTTAAATCCTTGTAACTAATTGACAGTACAAATATATATGTTTTATCAGGTACATTGCAATACATAGTACCTTGTTTTTAACATTTTTTTTGAAATATTTTTTTTCAATTTGTTAAAAACGGTCGTAAAGCGGTTTAATCCGTCTTTTTTAATGATGGAAAATTAGTAACAAAGGTTGCACCTTGGAAATAAAAAAAGATGAAAGTGATTATTCGGTCTCCAAACCATATCCTTTTGGCGATAGAATGCAAAATGCCGACAAGAGATTTGCCGGCATTTTGCATTAATTATCAAATTTGAAGCGGTTACCTTCTTATTTTTCCCGGAAGAAAATCGTGATCGGTACTCCTGCGAAATCAAAGTTTTCACGCATCCTGTTTTCCAGATAGCGCAAGTACGGATCTTTCACATGTTTTGGATTGCTGCTAAAAAACACAAAAGTCGGCGAAGGTGTTGGCAACTGGATCATATACTTAATATTGATATATTTTCCACGATGTGCCGGCGGCGGATATTTTTCAATTTCTGCCTGCATCACGTCATTCAGTTTTGAAGTCGTGATTTTCTTCGTTTTGTTTTTATAAACCTGCATTGCCATTTCCATCACCTGGTGAATACGTTGTTTTTCAACAACGGATGCAAAAATGATCGGCATATAGTTCATCGGTGCTAGTTTTTCAAGCAGCTGTTTTTTGAAAGTATCAGCTGTTTTAGAATCTTTTTCTACTAAATCCCATTTGTTCACCATAATCACGATACCTTTTTTAGCCTTATCGGCCTGACCGATGATCGTGATATCCTGTCCTTCCAAACCTAAGGTTGCATCCAAAAGAATGATACAAACGTCAGATTCTTCCATCGCTTTGATCGAACGAAGCGTTGAATAATATTCGATATCTTCATTCACACGGGATTTACGACGCAAACCGGCCGTATCCGTCAGAATGAATTCCATTCCAAAAGCATTGTAATGCGTGTGGATTGCGTCACGCGTAGTTCCGGCGATATCGGTAACGATACTTCGGTCAGTGCCTGTCAAAACATTCAGGAAAGAAGATTTTCCAACATTTGGACGGCCCATGATTGCGATACGCGGAATACCAGCTTCCGGATCTTCAACACCCGCTGTTTCAAAATGTTTGATTACTTCATCTAATAAATCACCTGTTCCGAAACCGGTTTGTGCAGAAATCGGATAGATCTCGTCGCCCATACCTAATTCATAAAACTCAGCTGCTGATTGGTAACGATCTGTTGTTTCAGCCTTGTTGGCAACCAGATAAACCGGTTTGTTGAAACGACGTAATACGTTTGCAAAGTCTTTGTCTAGGTCAGTTAGTCCTGTCATGGTATCGACCATAAACAAAACTACCGTCGATTCTTCAATCGCCAGCTCAACCTGATCACGGATTGCTCCTTCAAAAATATCTTCTGATCCTACTACATATCCTCCCGTATCGATCACGGTAAAATACTGGTCCGTCCATTCGCCATAACCATAGTGACGATCGCGTGTAACGCCGCTCTGGTTATCCATGATGGCCTTACGGCTCTCGATCAGACGGTTAAAAAGTGTAGATTTACCCACGTTTGGGCGCCCTACGATTGATATAATATTTGCCATTTTTATTTTTCTAATCTCTGCCCGAAAGTTTTTGGACAGAAACCCATTTTATTTTATTCTTAATAATAGAACCGCGGATGTCAGGATCTGAATTCAGGACTGAGAATGACGTTCCTTACTCTTCATATCCAAACTGACGAAGCTTGTTCTCCTTGCTTCTCCAATCCGGTTCTACTTTTACATGTTGTTCAAGGAAAACTTTTTTACCAAAGAAATCTTCCATGTCCTTGCGCGCCTCGCTGCCGATTTTTTTCAGCATCGCGCCTTTTTCCCCGATGATAATCCCTTTCTGGCTTTTACGTTCCACGAGAATCTCGGCCCGGATCACAATCATATCGTCGCGTTCCTTAAATTCTGAAATAACCACCTCGCTGCTGTATGGAATTTCCTGGCGGTAGTTCAGAAATATTTTTTCGCGAACGATTTCCGAAGCAAAGAAACGTTCAGGTTTATCGGTTAGTTCATCTTCATCGAAGTATGGTGGATGAAATGGTAACCGGGTAATTATTGCATCAAACAAAGTTTGCACATTGGCATTTAACAGTGCCGAGATCGGGATAATTGCAGCAGGCTGAATTTCCTTTTCCCATTCTTCTGTCTTACGTTTCAGTTCTTCTTCGTTCGATAGATCAATTTTATTCAACACCAAAATAATCGGTGCATTTGTTCTTTGAAGCAAAGGAATTACTTCATGTTCCGCTGCTTTTTCTCCAACTTCTGTAACAAAAAGCACTACGTCCGCATCTTCCAGAGAACCTTTTACAAAGGTCATCATAGAATCGTGCAATTTATATGCAGGTTTTACAACACCCGGAGTATCCGAATAAACAAGCTGGAAAGGAATTTCTTCATGTGTTCCGTTCAAAATTCCCATGATACGGTGACGGGTTGTCTGCGCTTTGGATGTGATGATAGACATCTTCTCCCCTACCAGCACATTCATCAATGTCGATTTGCCGACATTTGGCTTGCCAATTATGCTCACAAATCCGGCACGAAAGTCGCGCAGTGAGACTGGATTTTCTGTATTTTCGCTCATAACTTATTATTGTAATTCGCTGACCAAGTACTGTTTGCACTAAACAACAACGAAATATTTTAAGGTGTCAAGGTTAGCTTATCATCCAGCATACGGTTGGTATACTGCTGCACAAAAGCTTTAACCTGCAACTCCATCGGGCCTTGTACGGCCGGTAATTTATCCTTCAAATTATTTTTCAGAAGCTTGTCTTTCTGATAATTATACAAACCTACGGTTTTCTGGCCATCAAATTGCAAAATATATGGACCGTTGAACCATTGATATACACCATCATAGTTAACAGCAAAGTTAAGCGGCGGGTTCTTGAAGATATTTTTCCCGAAAGCGAAGTAGGGTTTATCGTAATGGAGATATCCTAAAATTGACGGCATAATATCAATCTGCTGCACCAAAGTGGTCGTATCACGGCCAATCATCGTACTATCGCCGGGTGCATAAAAAAGGATTGGAATGGAGAAGTTTCCGACGGATGTCTGATATTTTGGATAATGTGCAAAAGTGGCGGCATGATCTGCCGTGATTACAAAAAGCGTGTTTTTGAACCAGGGCATCGTTTTGGCTTTGGCAAAAAATGCACGTAAAGCGTTATCGGTATAACCCATCGTTTCATAAACAGGCAATGGCCCCGTCGGGAATTTGCCTTTGTAACGTTCCGGCACTTTGTATGGATCGTGCGAAGAAACCGTAAAGAGCGTACTCATAAAGGGCTCTTTAAAGGAATTCATCGTTTTGGCCCAATATTGTAAAAATTCCTCATCCCAGATTCCCCAGATTCCGTCATAATCAGCATCATGATTATATTCATTTTTGCCGTAATATTTTTGGACGCCAATTAAATTGACAAAAGCCTGGAAACCCATGGAGCCATTTGGAGCACCATGGAAAAAGGAAGTTGAATATCCTTTGCTTTGCAAAATGGCTGGTAAACTCGGCAATTTATTATCGGTATAACGCATGGTCACAAAGGGCTCTTTAATACCTGGAATACTCGTGAGCACCGAAGGAATCGCTTCAATAGACTTGGCTCCATTCGCAAATGAATACCAGTTGACACGGCTATACTGCATCAAGGAATCAATAAAAGGCGTGTAACCTTTGTAGTTGCCATTTTCAAGATCATGATTATAAGTGCCAACCATTTCTTTTCCAAAACTTTCCCAGATGAGAATAACCACATTTTTGGGTCTGAATGGTTCTTGAATACTATCTGGCTGGTGCATCGGATTAAAAACCTGTCCGGCTTCTTTCAGTCCCGGGAAATAATGCACGCGCTCATAATCCGTCCTTCGTAAGGTTTTAATAATGCAAAATGGCGTATTGAGAACCAGAAACATTTCTTTAGGTTTTTTCACGTATTCTCCTGCATTACTCAATGTGATCGGGCGAATGCTATGTGCAAAACCACCCCGAACGCCGCCTATGAAAAGTTTTACCGTAACAAACATGATCGCTGCGTGAATCAGAAAAAATGCCCAGAAAGGAAAATTTGCCCGTTCTTTAACTTTTACAATCTGGGTGATTTTCACCAGAGAAAACACCAGCAAGATCCAGATCAGAGCAACGTACCAGTATCTCAAAATAAAACCGCCGAAAAGTGATCCCATATTGTCCTGGTGCGAAAACTCTTTGAGAACAGACCAGGTAGTGCGTTTGATTGTGAAACGGTAGTAAATCATATCCATGCAGTTTGCCATTAAAGCAATACTGTTGGTTATGACAAAAAGGTAATCAAGAAATTTCTGGTAACCTTTCCGGTATTTGAATGTGAAAGGGACACACATCAAAAAAATGTAAAGAATATTTACATAAAAAACGGCGACAGTGTCAAATTTGATTCCGCCCGCCATTAAATTTAATCCGTGCTCAAAAGAAATATCCGGAAAAAAAACAGTGTTTAAAATATAAAACAGAATACGGCAAACCATGAACAAAATCATGATCCAGAGTATTCTGAGCAACATTACTACGTGAATACGTCCCCATATTGCGGCGGGAGACAAAGAAAAATTCATAAATTATTTGATGATGTCAGGAGGTCGTTGAAAATATTTTTTAATCTTTTTTACAAAAATAGTTGTTTTTATTGAAACATTAGTCGTATGTTTGCACTCCAATTCAACGACACCGCGGGATGGAGCAGTTGGTAGCTCGTTGGGCTCATAACCCAAAGGTCGCTGGTTCGAGTCCAGCTCCCGCTACAAGAAGAGAAAGTCACTATCGAAAGATGGTGGCTTTTTTGCATTTTTGGCATCTTTAATTAAGTATTATAAATATTTGGTCGGGCGCTAATCCAAAGATCGTTGGTTCGACCGGGCAGGCGATCCTGGCCAGCTCCCGCTACAAGAAGAGAAAGTCACTATCGAAAGATGGTGGCTTTTTTGCGTTTCTGGGGCGTTTAATTAATCATAAGAATTTTGTTCGTTGGGCGTTAATCCAAAGATCATTGATTCGACCGGGCTGGTTTATTTTCGCTCCCATAGGAGCATCCTGTTTATAGCATCACACCAAACTTTAAAATTTACCGGCTCCATCGGAGCCTCCCGGAATATCAGGAAACTCTGATGGAATTACGACAGAAGCATTCAAATCGATATCTCTATAAACAGGATGCTCCGATGGACCGGTGAGAATAGGAAAAGAGATTTTTGAACGGTAATTAATCTAAAAATTCAGGAATTGCCAGCCGCGGAACGGCTTCCTGTTTATAGAAAGAATTATCATCAGGCAAAGGTTTGGCTCCTTCGGAGCCTCCTTTATTCGCGAAAGACACAATGGAAAAAAATTTAGGAAACTCACAGGGAGTTGCGATTAAGCCTAAACAAGTATTTGGCTGGAAACTGAATGTTCTTGTGGAGCGGAGATGAAAATAAATCACCTCCAGCATTTTATATGGCCATCTTCGCTCGACAAAAACTGGATCACACTTATTAATTTGCTAATTTACTCACATCAATAATTAACTGATTTTATCAAACCCTTATTATTACAAAGTGAGCCTGGAAAAACTCTTTGCAAATTTTGACAACTACATTCCGCTCAACGAAGACGAGCGGAAAGATCTTTCTAAAAGAGTTGTTGAAAGAAAAATTAAACGCAGGCAGTTTATTTTGCAGGAAGAAGATGTATGCAAACACTATACTTTTGTGGCAGAAGGGTGTTTCAAAAAATTTCAGGTTGACAAAAAAGGCACGGAACATAATCTTCAATTCATCGCTGAAAACGACTGGATTATGGAAATTGACAGTTTTTATAATGAAAAGCCAAGCCGGGTTTTTATTGAGGCGATCGAGCCGTCTGTCATTTTACAAATAACCAAACCCGATCTACTGGACCTTTTCGTAAATAACCAAAAGTTTAACCGAAACTTCCGGGTGATCATTGAAAACCGGTTTGTAGAGCTTGAAAACCGTGTTTTGCAGGCAATCAGCTCAACGGCCGAGGAGCGTTATCTTACCTTTTTAAATCAATATCCAAAACTTTCACAACGACTTCCCAATACACAAATTGCCTCATACCTGGGTATTACTCCGGAGTTTCTGAGTAAAATCAGAAAGGAAATTACACAGAAAGGCATATGATCCTTAAACTATCTTAAGACTATTTCTTGAACTTACTTATAAGTCCGCTTCTTCATTTACTATCACCTTTGTCTTATCAAAAATTGATTAGCAATTAAATAAGATAACGATGGAAGATTTAGAAACAAGAAGAGGTGGATTTGACCAGCTAGGAAATATATATCCCAAAGCAGCCGGGGTTAGTATTGAACAAGAAAATATTGCCGGCATAAATTGCTACTGGCTTATTCCTGAAAATGTAACCTCAAAAGATTTAACCATTTTTCTGCACGGCGGCGCGTTTGCCGTCGGCTCGATTCGGTCACACGCAAGTATGATCAGTCACTTTTCAGAGAGACTTCAAAGAAGAATTTTGTTTGTAGACTATGCACTGGCACCGGAAAACCCCTTCCCTGCGGCTTTAAACGGCATTGTTCAGGTATACAAAGAGTTAATCAATACTCATCCGGAAAGCGATATATCTTTTATAGGCGACAGTGCCGGCGCCGGCCTGATCATTTCTTCCATAGGTGAAATGCTGAAACAGGAAATTCAATTGCCTGAAAAAGTAGTCTTTATTTCGGCATGGATCAGTCTGGAAGGGAATAATCTTTCTATGGAAAGCAACAAACATATTGACCCTATTCTCAGTCCTGAATACTTGAAAAATGCAGCGGCTGATTACTCCGGCGAAACTTCGTTAAAAATATCCAGTCCGGAAAATGTCCTTTTCAATAAATTTCCACCGGTATTGATTCTGGTTGGCACCCATGAGATTTTGCTGGACGACAGCATAAATTTTTACAATTATATCAAACCGATACAAAATAATGCGGTATTGCGCATCTATGAAAATCAGACACATGTTTGGCCATTGGCAAATATTTATTCCGGGGCATCGCAAAAAGCACTTCATGAGGTCTGGGAATTTTTGACCTCCGGGGGAAATATAGAACATGTGGTAGAACACGATACATCAACAAACTATTAATTCACACAAAAATGAAAGCGGCAGTAACGACGAAAGCAGGAAATCCTGATGTGATAGAAATTCAGGAAAGGTCAAAACCACAGATTAAAGAAGGCTGGGTTTTAATAAAGATAAAGGCATTTGGATTGAACAGATCCGAAATATTTACAAGGCAGGGTCATTCGCCAGACGTCACTTTTCCAAGAATTCAGGGTATTGAGTGTGTGGGAGAAATAGAGGAAGATCTATCAGGAACCTATAAAACCGGCCAGAAGGTTGCTGCGATTATGGGCGGCCTGGGACGGAATTTTGACGGAGGATATGCAGAATTTACAACTGTACCACTGGAAATTGCTTTTCCTTTTGAAAGTGATCTTCCCTGGACTGTTCTTGGTGCTATCCCGGAAATGTTTCAGACTGTATCCGGCTCCTTGAACGAGGCTTTGGAAATCAATGAAGGTGAAACTTTGCTGATCCGCGGCGGTACTTCGTCCATTGGTATGCTTGCCTGCCAGTTGGCAAAAACAAAAGGGCTGACCGTTATTTCTACGACCAGAAATCCTGACAAAGAAAATCACTTAAAAGAAAACGGCGCCGATTATGTGCTTTTGGATAACGGAAAAATTCACCATGCACTAAAAAACCTGTTTCCAAATGGCGTTGATAAAGTACTTGAACTGATAGGCATCGAAACTTTAAAGGATTCTTTACAATGTATCCGTCCAAAAGGAACTGTTTGTATGACGGGAATTTTAGGCGGTTCCTGGACTATGCAGGAATTTACCCCAATGGGCGATATCCCTTCATTAGGACGATTGACCGTTTATATGGGCGACTCAGCAAACCTGCAAAAAGATTTACTTCAGGAATTTATCAATGCCGTTGCAGCAGGAAAAATCAATCTCAATATTGATAAAATCTTTAAACTGGACGAGATTTCAGAAGCACATACTTACATGGAAAGCAATCAGGCGAAGGGAAAAATTGTGGTTGAGATATAATCGTTTTGGTAAATCCTGGTAATACCAAAACCAGGATTTACTTCAATCTTCAATCAGATCCCGGATTACCACAGAAGCACAGGTTGCACCGAAAGTTGCCGGTAAATACGACATCGTACCATAAGCAGATTTCTTGTAATTGCTTCCATCGGTTAAAATAAGCGATTCCCTGATTTGTTCTTCGGAAGAAAACACGGCTTTGATTCCTTTGTAAATACCTTCCTTTTTCAGGTTTTTCCGAACCTGCTGCGCGAAGTTGCAATTGAAAGTTTTAGAAATATCAACGACCCGTATCATCGTCGGATCCATGCGCCCGCCTGCGCCCATCGAACTTACAATCCGCATTTTCCGGTTAAAGGCTTCCTTTAAAAAAGTGATTTTGGGCGTAACACTGTCGATTGCGTCAACGATATAATCGTATGGATGGGCTGAAAGAATTTCATCAACCGCTTCCGGATTTATAAATGTTTTGACAACATGTAAAGTCAATTCAGGATTAATCGCCTTTAAACGCTCTGCCATAATATCCGCCTTGCTAACACCATGATTGGTCGAGAGAGCTGGCAACTGACGATTTCTGTTTGTAGGATCAACCGTATCGCCGTCTACAATGGTCATCGCTCCGATTCCATTTCTGCAAATAAATTCGGCAGCGAAAGAGCCCACGCCACCCAAACCGATAACCAGCACATGCGCTTTACTGAGCTTGACAAGTTTTTCTCTTCCTATTAATAACTCGGTTCTGGAAAGCCAGGCAAAATCCTCCATTATGATTGAAACAGGTTTAAAAAGTTTTTTTCAACCTGCAAAACAATCTCTTTTTCAGAAATATCTTTAATTCCGGCCGCTGATTTGTAGATTTCTTTAATAGCAACATCGGCATCATCGGTTTCTAAAAATAACTGCTCCAAAGGTGTTTCCCGAAAAGTATTCAAAATTGCATCATTCAATCCAAGTAAAGATTTCCCGAATGATAAATAATAACCGCTGTCGATAACCGGCTGAACCAGTGATAGTTTATTATTAATTCCATGAAAAATAACCGGAACCGTTATATTTTTCAACATAACCAAAACATCATTAAATGCTTTTACACAATGAATAATGATCGGCTTATTGATTTCTTCTGCCAAAGTGATCTGGGCCTGAAACGCTTTGATTTGCAATGCCCAATCCGTAGTAGAGAGTTTGTCCAATCCGCACTCGCCAACAGCCAGAACTTCCGGTTTTGTTATATTATTCCTTAAAATTTCCAACTGTTCTGCCAGATTTTCAGCGTTCAGGTACCAGGGATGCAGTCCCATACTCACTTTGCTTCCTTCAATACTCTGATCAAAGTTTTTGTACAAATTTTCAATAAAAACCACATCGCTATCATGCGCGTGAGGATGTGTATGGACGTTATAATGCATGAAGATCAGGATTAAGAGAAAAATCAGGTGCTTATATTTCAACAAATCTTACCCAATTTTTCTTTAAATTTCATACTGCATGTTATGAAAAGAAAAAAGTTTTCAGGTCTTGTCATAATTCAATTTTTTTTCTACCTTTGCAAGCCAAAATTACGGGTAGCAGAGATTTTACAGCGCAATAATTTGATAATGAGATGAAACGTACCTATCAACCATCGAATCGCAAGAGGAGAAATAAGCACGGATTCCGTGAAAGAATGTCTTCGGCAAATGGCCGGAAAGTTGTAACGGCCCGTCGCAAGAAAGGTCGTTGGAAACTAACGGTTTCAGACGAAAAACGTCATAAGCAATAATCAAGGTTTGAAAGTTTGAGTAGGATAATACCTGGTTGGTAATATCAAATCAGAGACTCCTTGTCTTTAATCGTGTATTAAGTTCGATTAATTCTCAAACTTAATACACGTTTTTTTTCTACGAGAACTTGAAACAAACATTTGGTAAAAATGAGCGTTTATGCAGCCCGACATTAATTGGAAGGCTTTTTCAAAGGGGTAGTGCGGATGTACATACGTTCTACCTCTTTCCTTTTCGCGTATTGTATATGTACGATACCACACCTCCCCTATTTCCACAACTTCTTTTTTCCGTTTCAAAGCGCCAGTTCAAAAAAGCGGTCGACAGAAATCAGGTAAAAAGACGCTGCCGCGAAGCTTATCGCCTCAACAAAGCCGCGCTACTTGCCCTTCCCCCCGAATCCCGGCCATCATACATTGCTTTTTTGTATATTGCGAAAGAAATATCAACTTTTGACGTTATTGAATCATCTATGAAGCAATCGGTCAATCGTTTGCTGAAACTGCCTCCGGCACTCCGGAAAAACCAAGGTCAATGATCCTAGACAATCGATGAAAAAATATCTTCGTTCCCTACTTTTTGCTACGCCGGTGGTTGCCGGACTTGCATTTGTGTCTTTCAAACAAGACGACCGTTTGTTTGAAATTGCACGAAATCTGGATATTTATGCCACGCTTTTTAAAGAGCTGAATGCATACTATGTTGATGAGATCAATCCAAATCAATTGATAAAAACCAGTATTGATGGTATGTTAAGATCCCTGGATCCGTATACTGTTTATTACGCTGAGGATGATATCGAGGATTATATGACAATGACTACCGGAAAATATAACGGGATCGGTGCCATGGTTAATTCTGCGGATGGGAAACATACGGTGATGATGGTTTATGAAGATACACCCGCGCAAAAAGCAGGCCTTCAGCTAGGAGATGAAATCACAAAAATCAACGGAATTGATCTTTCAACCCGTGAAGATTTTGATACCGGTAAATTATTAAAAGGACAAACGCAAACGAGCGTAACACTGACCATCCAGCGCTATGGAATTCCAAAACCGATTGAGGTAACAATCAATCGTGACATCGTGAAGGTTACCAACGTGCCTTATTACGGTATGATCAGCGAAGATGTTGGGTATATTGATCTTAAAGATTTCACGGCAACGGCTTCCCGGGAAGTGAAAACTGCTTTTCTGGAATTGAAAGGAAAAGGAATGAAACATCTGGTGCTGGATCTGCGTGACAATCCGGGCGGATTATTGAATATGGCGATTGAAATCTCCAATATTTTTATTCCAAAAGGTGAAGAAGTTGTAACGACAAAAGGAAAAGTAAAAGAGTGGAATAAAGCCTATACGGCCTACAATCCTGCTTTGGATATTGAAATACCTATCGCGGTTTTGACAAATGGAAGAAGTGCGTCGGCAGCAGAAATCGTTTCCGGCGTAATTCAGGATTATGACCGGGGTGTTCTGATCGGCCAAAGAACTTATGGAAAAGGATTGGTACAAACTACCCGTGACCTTTCTTATAATACCAAAATGAAGATCACGACTGCAAAATATTATATTCCAAGCGGCCGCTGTATTCAGGCGATTGACTATGCGCACCGCAATGAAGATGGCAGCGTAGGAAAACTTCCAGATTCCTTGATGACGGCATTTAAAACGCGGAATGGTCGTGTGGTTTATGATGGCGGCGGAATTTTGCCGGATATCCTTACTGAAAAGGAAACCTATTCTCCTCTTGCTTTATCTCTTGCCAGAAATCGTTTGTTTTTTGATTATGCGATGAAATACCATTTTGAGCATAAGACAATCAAACCGGCAAAAGAATTTCACCTGACCGATGCGGAGTATAGTGATTTTGCCAAATGGCTGAGCAATAAAGAATACGACTATACCACTCAGGTTGAAAGAGATCTGAACGATCTTGAAGCCTCTGCAAAAAAGGAAAAATCGATTGATGTAATTCAGGATCAGCTTAAAGGTTTGAGATCCAAACTGGCGCATAGCAAGGATAATGATTTGCAGCTTTCCAAAACGGAAATAAAAATGATTTTGGAAGAAGAAATCCTTAAACATTATTATCTGGAAAAAGGAATGCGCGAGGCTTCTTTTAATGATGATCCGGAAGTGAAAGAAGCGATCAAACTTTTTAAAGATAATGCCCGTTACCACGAAATTTTAAAGGGAACAAAGAAGTAGGCTGTCAGCAATCGGCCGTCGGCTGTCATACTATGGCCAACATTAAGACTTCAGCAAATTGCCAAGCCTATGGCCAACAGCCGAAAGCCGAAGTAATAAATTAAATTCATGCTCTTACTTAGTATCGATACATCAACGCGCGGTTGTTCCGTGGCGCTTCATCATGATGCCGGCTTGTTAGCTGATTATGAATTATATACCGACCGCTCGTCTTCGGCCATGCTGACTACTTTGATAAGCAGTACGGTGGAACATTCTGGTTATACATTACAGGATCTGGATGCTGTTGCTATAGCAAAAGGTCCCGGTTCCTATACCGGATTACGCGTTGGGGTTTCCACTGCCAAAGGATTGTGTTATGCACTTGATAAACCTTTAATTGCTATCAATACGCTGGAAGCGATGGCTCTTCAGGTTATGCCGTTTTTTGGAAAAGATTTCCTTTTTTGTTCAATGATCGATGCACGGCGTATGGAAGTTTACGCTTCTGTTTTCAATTCGAATCTTGACATTATTGAGCCAACCAAAGCCGTTATTTTACAGGAAGATTCTTTTGAAAATATTCTTGAATCGAATAAAGTTGTTTTCTTCGGTGATGGAGCAGCGAAGTGTAAACCATTATTTGAACAAAATCCCAACGCATTTTTTCTTTCCACTGAAATTCGTCCATCAGCAAAAACGGTTGGAATGCTGGGAATTAAGGCTTTTGAAAAAGGTGAATTTGAAGATGTTGTAACTTTTGAGCCTTATTATCTGAAAGATTTTATGGCCCCACCAACACGCAAAGTTACGCCTGCTATCTAACCGGATATTCAGATTTATTGATTTGTCGAAAACAAACTTTCTTCCATTTGTGTTATTCTTTCAAACACAGTAAAATCTATGGAAACCGAAGAAATTGTTAACCGTGTAGCCACCAGTGGCATTGTATCATTTGATCTTGAAGAACTTTTTCATCCTGGTGAAAGGGTCATTTATGATTTGAAAGATAACCTTTACATGGGCATGATCCTTCGTGAAAAAGATTTTCGTGAGTTTTTGAAAGCCAATGACTGGTCACAATATACAGGTAAAAATGTAGCCATTATTTGTTCAGAAGATGCCATCGTGCCAACCTGGGCCTATATGCTTTTGGCAATTCAGCTTAAACCTTATGCTAACGCAGTTGTTTTTGGTGATTTGAATGCTTTGGAAGACAAACTTTTTGCGGATGCAATCAGCAAAATTGACGCAGAAGAATTCCGTGGAAAAAAAGTGGTGATCAAAGGTTGCAGCAAACTTCCGGTTCCGATTTCAGCATATGTTGAAATTACAAATCTGCTTAAACCTGTGGCACAAAGCCTGATGTTTGGCGAACCTTGCAGCACTGTTCCGCTTTATAAAAAACCGAAAGTTTAGGCTTCGGAATTTTCTTCTTTCATACCAATTTCTTCGATTTCTTCTTTTAACAAGCGGAAGCTCATTCGATGATGTGAGCAGGTTCCGTGCATACGGATTGCTTTTCTGTGATGAATCGTGGGATAGCCTACATTTGTTTCCCAGCCATAATGCGGATGTTGGAGTGCCAACTCACTCATCAGATTGTCACGATATGTTTTGGCCAGAACTGACGCAGCCGCTATTGACAAATAATGCGCATCTCCTTTGATAATACAGGTATGCGGAATCATTGGATAGGGCGTAAAGCGGTTTCCATCCACGAGCAAATGTTCCGGTTTTGTATGCAGCTTATCCACAGCCAGGTGCATAGCTAAAAAACTTGCTTTCAGGATATTGATCCTGTCAATTTCAAAATTATCGACTTCCGCAACTGCCCAGGCAATTGCTTCCTGCATGATTTCCTTTTGCAAAATTTCACGCTGAACCCTGGTAAGTTGTTTTGAATCAGTTAGAAATTCGTGGGTATAGTCTAATGGCAGAATTACAGCCGCAGCAACGACCGGTCCGGCCAGACAACCGCGTCCTACTTCATCCAATCCCGCTTCACGGACGTCTTTGTTGTAATACGATTTTAACATCAGTCTTCAAGAATATTAACCATAAAGGTACTCTTTGTGCTTAAAGCGATCAAGAGCAGCGTCACAGCCCAATAGAGATATACACGGTAATAATCACTCACGTCCCGGGAAACTACATTCCGGGATTTTACTTTTTCAATCTGATTTATTTGTGTGAAAACAGAGCCCAGCGTCGTATTGTCCGTAGCCCGGAAGTATTTTCCATTTCCTAAATCTGCAATTTTTTGCAGTTCACTCTCATCCACAACCGCATTTGATACATTCAGACTATCAGACGCTTTTACAAATTTTCTGGTTTTACCCACTGAAATACTATATACCCGAACGCCAAAAGCCTTCGCTAATTGTGCAGCGGTGGTTGGTCCGAGATTTCCGGAAGTATTATCACCGTCGCTAATTAAAATAGCCACTTTACTTTCACCCGAAGTCTCACGCATCCGGTTTACCGCAACGGCCAGCGCACTGCCAATTGCCGTTCCGGCGGTGGGAATCATGGTTGGTTCAATTTCATCCAGAAAACCGTACAACAATTCATAATCCGTGGTAAGCGGACAAAGTGATACGGCTTCGCCGGCGAAAATAATGAGCCCGATACGATCTTGCAAACGTCCCTGGATAAACTCTCTTGCCACTTTTTTCGCCGCTTCCAAACGATTTGGACTCAGGTCCTTTTCCAGCATTGAATCCGAAATATCGATCAAAAGCATAATATCAATCCCCTCCGAAAACTTGTCTGTTCTTTCCGAAACAATTTGCGGGCGGGCCAGCGCGATAAGAATTAGAGCAAGTGCCAGTGCTATACAAACCGGTTGAAAAAACCGTAAAACGGTAAGCCAGTCCATTCTTGACCGCTCCTTGTTGTAAGTGATGACAAGCCGCTGACGATGTTTCCGGTGAAATGCACTCCTAAGCCAAAACAAAAACGGAATAGCCGGAAGCGCATACAAAAAGTAGGGATATACCCATTCGTATGACCTGAACATATCCAGTGTAAACCATTTCAGCGAAAACCATTGTTCCATAATCAGATCTCAGCCGGTGTATTATTTTCCAAAATCTCCCTGCGTTTATTCCGATAGAGACGCATCGCTCCCATTTTCAACACTTCCAGCGACTTATCCATTTCCTTGGATTTGACCTGTCCGTAAATAATTCCATCCATATTTTTTAAGGCAACAGCAAGTCCTTCGTCGGGCATATTATCCATAATTTCCCTTGTTGTATAGGTTGCAAAAGGTTTTTTTTCCAAACGTTCCAGATAATTTTTCCAGACAATAATTGCTTTTTCGGCATCCTTAATGTCATTATGTTCTCTGGCGTTTTTTAGCAAACGGTTATAAGACCGGTTATACTCCATGTGCCTCCGTTGCAGCTTGATCAGTTGCCATTGTTTATAAATATCACTTCCAAAAAGCCAGTATATGCTACCTGCAACCCCAATGGCCAGAGTAAAAAAACCGATAAATATCGAAAAATTAAATTCGTTGCTTAATGGCAGCAGACCCACTTCCGGTTTTAAGGAGGTTGTATCCGTAATACCTTTAAAATTACTTTTTCTTAAAAAAATGGAATCCGTAGTTGTAAAGACCGCTGTGCAATCTTTTCCATTAAAAATAAAAACAGGTATTTTTAGTGTTTGAGCAGGCGTGATATTAAAGGTCACCAATTGGTATACCGCACTATCCAGACTTCCTTTCAGATCCGTATTTGACGTGAAATTTTTCTTCGAAAGAACTTCAAATGTAGAAAACTGATAGGTGGTATCGGGAAAAAAAACTTCCGTTTTAGGTGAATGTTTGTAACTCAGTGAATAAAAAAATGGCCTTCCAATTTCAATACTATCAGACAAAAATTTTCCCTTTGGCAGCGATTGACCCGATACATTTCCTGATACGATCACGCAAAACAAAAATATTGTTCGCAAAAGGGGAAATTCATTATTTTGGAAAAAATGGGAAAACAAAGTTTATGGATTTTAAGCTGAGCCGTAAATAATTTAAGATGAAGCCATTCCGCCTTTCGCATAACGTCTGACTTTGAAAAGGCGGATCAGCGCGGGGACGTAATCCTCCTGCGTATTGATTGAAATATAATCTGCCCGGTTTTGGTGACAAATTTTCTCTAATTCTGCACTTCTGCTTTGAAAACGATTTGCCATATCCTCGCGGTATTGGCTGGATGAAGTATTTACCCAGGTAGTTTTTTGTTTTTCCGCGTCATAAAGCGGAATAATTCCCAGCTTTGGTAAACTGGTTTCCCGAAGGTCATACAGATGAATGACGATCAAATCATGTTTCCTTGCCAGTGCCTTCAGGTTATGATGATAATCTGTATCAATAAAATCAGAAATCAGAAAAATCAGGCTGCGTCGTCTCAAAACATTCAGGGCAACTAAAATAGCTTCTGAGATACTGGTTTTTGTAGATTCCGGTATCAGTTTATAAAGTTCTGAGAGCAGGCTATACCCATGTTTCATACCGTCGGACGGCCTGATATATCTTTCATTTTTATCAGAAAAACACAACAAACCAACCCGGCTGGCTTCCTGAATGGCGGATAAGGTCAAAACGCCACAGATTTCTTTGGCAATATCAATTTTTAATTTATTTACCTCGCCAACACGTTGGGAGGCGCTTACATCCAGCATAAAAAATGCCGTCTGCTCTTTGTCTTCCTTAAAAATTTTTATAAATGTTCCATGACCTTTTGCCGACGTGTTCCAGTCTATGGCACGGACATCGTCGCCATACTGATACAGACGTAGATCGTCGTATTCAAGTCCGGAGCCTTTAAAAACGGAATGAAAGTTTCCATGTCTCTCACTCGTAACCGCTTTTCGCATCCGTATTTCGTACTTTCGGAGTTTCCCCAAAAACAGTTCAAACATGTGTTTTCCGAAAAAATTACCACCTTTGCAACTTATTGCACCTAAACAAAGATAGGTATTTTGGGAATTATGACGCGACGGATTATTAATTTCTCATTCAGTTTGCTGCTGTCGGGAAGTATGTCATTCATTTTAGCGGGCTGTTATAAAGAAGAGACCCCGCCGGAAGGTACACTTTCTGAGGAAAAAATGGCAGATATTCTGACCGATATTCATATCGCAGAATCGCGTGTTACCCGTTTGCAGTTAAAATCTCTGGATTCTTCTATTCTTATATTTGATCAGCTAAAACAGGATGTGTGGAAAAAAAATAAAGTGGATACCGTTCTTTACAAAAACAGTTATTCTTTTTACATGACACACCCTCAATATATGACGCGTATCTATGAAAAAGTGGCGAAGCAAATTGAGCAGAGGGAAAAAACGAAAAATATAAAGCCCTGAACGGCAACGTTAAATACTTCTTTAACTATAAATTAATTACCAGTGAACCAAAGTATTGTAGTAATCCCTACCTACAACGAAATTGAAAATGTTGAAGCGATAATCCGAAAGGTTTTCAGCCTTTCAAAACCTTTCGATGTACTAATTATTGATGACGGCTCACCTGATCAGACCGGCGCGGTTGTAAAGGAATTACAAAAAGAATTCGCCGGATCTCTCCATCTTGTGGAGCGTAAAGGAAAACTTGGGTTAGGAACTGCCTATATTCATGGCTTCAAATGGGCACTTGAAAGAGGTTATAATTACATTTTTGAGATGGATGCGGATTTCTCTCACCCACCGGAAGATTTAATCCGCCTGCATGAAGCCTGTGCCGAAAAAGGTCATGACGCCGCTATTGGATCACGTTATATTACAGGTGTCAATGTAGTAAACTGGCCGATCAACCGTGTTTTAATGTCTTACTTTGCAGGATATTACGTGCGGACAATTACAGGGATGCCAATTATGGACCCTACCGCCGGATTTATTTGCTACACAAGAAAAGTTTTGGAAACGATTGATCTGGACAAGATCCAGTTTATCGGTTATGCGTTTCAGATTGAAATGAAATTCAATTCCTGGAAGTACGGGTTTGACATTGTAGAGGTTCCAATCATCTTTACAGACCGGACAAAAGGAGCCTCTAAAATGTCCCGCGGGATTTTTAAGGAAGCAATTCTGGGCGTATTAAGTCTTAAAATCAACAGTTATTTTAAAAGATATATTCCTGCTAACAGGCAAGTTCAGCAATAGCCAGCCAGCTCATCAATCCGGGTGCAATTTCCAATGATGTTTCGTCTACATCGAAGGTGGGGGTATGCACGCCTGAAATAATTCCTTTGGCTTCATTGCGCGTACCTAATCTGTAAAAACAGGAATCTACAACCTGCGAATAAAACGCAAAGTCCTCTCCTGCCATCCACAGGTCAAGGTCTACAATATTTTCTACACCCATATATTCCGTTGCCGCTGATCTTACCCGGCGGGTTAATTCCGGGTGATTTTTCAGAAATGGATAACCTTTTACAATTTCAAAAACACAGCTTCCACCCATGGCCTCGGCCATGCCCTCTGCCATTTTCTTCATTTTTTTCAACCCGTCTTCACGCCATTGTTCGTCCATACAACGCCATGTTCCCTGCAAGGTAACTTCATTCGGAATTACATTCGTAACGCCATCTGCTATGAAACGGCCAAAAGATAAAACAGCCGGATTGGACGGTTTTCTATAACGACTAATAATTTGCTGCAAAGCCACGACAATGTGTGAGGCAATTAAAATCGGATCAATCAATTGATCTGGTGCTGCTGCGTGACCGCCTTTTCCAATTACTGTAACATACAATTCATCGGTGCTGGCCATGTACATCCCCTCACGAAAACCGATTTTACCAACCGGAATATTCGGTGCAACGTGTTGCCCCATCATGCTTATCGGCCTGGGGTTTTCCAGAACGCCTTCTTTTATCATCAGAGAAGCTCCGCCCGGTGCTTTTTCCTCAGCAGGTTGAAAAACAAGTTTTATTGTTCCTTCAAACTGATCCTTTATTTGATTTAAAATTCTGGCAGTTCCAAGTAACGAAGCTGTATGTACATCATGACCACAAGCGTGCATAACCCCCGGTACCTGCGATTTATATGGACCATCGTTGGCTTCAACAATCGGCAAAGCATCCATATCCGCACGCAGACCAACTATTTTTTTTCCGGGATTTTTTCCTTCAATCAAAGCAACAAGTCCGGTTCCTGCAATACCTTCCTGCGGCGTCAATCCCAATGCACGAAGTTCTTCTGCAACAAATTGTGCAGTTTTAAATTCTTCAAACGACAATTCCGGATTGGTATGTAAATGACGGCGATTGGCAATAACGCTCGCCGCCTGTTCCTTCGCGAGTGACTTTATTTTTTGTTGCAGGTCAAACATATGTACAAAGAGAAAATGAATATAATGAGCAAAACCGGATTTGATAATTTTTCCGGTATATGCTCTGCAAAGGTACGAAGAAATAGAATCGGGCAGAATGTGGAAAACGGGGATTGATAAAAATCAAAGATTTATATCGTCCTTTTAGTAACATCAACGCCTAATTTTAAAGTACTTCTAAGAAAATAAAGTAATTTTGGCTTAACACATCAATATAGCAAAAAACGTAATGACGCATCAGGATTTTCTAAAAGCGTTGGTTTGTCCGCTTACCGGCAGTCCATTAACAATCGCCGCAGACGGCAAAACGCTTACCAGTGAAGATGGTACAATATATGAAGTAGGTGACACAGGAATTGTCAACATGCTTTATCCTAAGGAGTTACTACCAGGCGACGCACACGAACAATATCTTTACGATCAGGCATTCCTTCGTTACGACAAAGGTGTATCCTGGGTTTTCGAAACTTTGAATCACTCCGATGAAGCAGCCACACGCCGCTTTTTTATTGATCTGATGGATTTGAAACCAGGTATGAAAGCACTTGAAGTTGGTGCCGGAACCGGAAAAGATTCTGCCTTGATTTTGGAAAAAGTAAAACCAGGCGGAACTGCTGTTTTGTCGGATCTATCTCCAAATATGCTGAAACTGGCTCAGGAAAAACTTTCTACCGAGGATGTCAACGTTCATTACTTTTTAGGAAATGGCTCTTATCTGCCATTTGCCGACGATACTTTTGACGCAGTTTTCCATTTCGGTGGTATCAATACTTTCTCTGAAAGAAAAAAAGCGTTTGACGAACTTACCCGCGTTGTCCGCCCCGGTGGAAAAGTTGTGGTTGGTGATGAAAGTGTTGCCCCATGGTTGCGGAATACACCGACTTATGCTACTTTATTGAAAGCAAACCCTTTGTTCCGTGCTGAGGTACCGATTGAAGATGTTCCTGCTAATGTTGAGAATTTCAAATTGCACTATGTTTTCGGGAATGCTTTTTATGTAATGGAATATACGGTTACAGCAAAAGCTCCGGAAGTTGATATCGATCTTCCGATTCCTGGAAAAGATTTCGTTGATAACTGGCGTTTGCGCGCTGATAAAGCGGACGCTTAACTGAAATTTTGTAGTCGGTTTTAGAGCAAATTAGTTTGTGTCAATAATTTGCCAAAAGGCAGACTTTGAATTCAATAAAATATGTGGGTTAAAAAAGGAGTAGTATACAAGCCGGATGGAACTTTGCCGCACAGTCTTTCGCACGCACAGGTTCCGTTCGCTTACAAGCATAAAGATTTTTTACGCGTTTATTTTTCATCCCGCGATGCAAGCGGTCAATCCAGACCTACTTTCATTGACGTGGATTATGAAGATCCATCGAAGATTCTTTATATCCACGACAAACCGGTCCTAGAATTAGGCGGTCCCGGCGAATATGACGAAACCGGAGCAATGCCAGCCTGGTTTGTTGATATGCCAAATGGTGATATCTGGCTTTATTATACCGGCTGGAACCGAACACATAATTCTTATCGTTTGTCGATGGGATTGTCTGTGAGTAAAGACGGCGGATTAACGTTTGAAAAAATGTTCAAAGGCCCGATTATGGACCGCAGCATTCAAAATCCAATCTGGGCGGCACAACCTTCTGTGATGCGCGAAGAGGACGGTACATGGAGAATGTGGTACATTTCAGGACATAAGTGCGAATATATCCACGGTTATCCTGAGCCATTTTATCGCGGTCAGTCGGCAACGTCAAAAGACGGTATTCATTGGGAAATCAGTGATATTCCAACACTGGATTTTGACGATTTCCTGCATGCCGTTGGGCGCCCGAGTGTTTTTAAGGAAAATGGTATTTACAAAATGTACTATTCTTACCGGAACGCGACGGATTACCGCACCGACCGTAACCAAAGTTATCGCTTAGGTTACGCAGAATCAACAGATGGAGAAACCTGGGAACGCAAAGACAATCTGGTAGGAATTGGAAAATCCGACAACCCGGAAGATTTCGATTATCAGATGATCAATTATGCCAACTATTATGAACATAACGGCAAAAAATATTTGCTGTATAATGGTAATGGATTTGGTGCAGCAGGTTTCGCCTATGCAGTTTGGGAAGATTAATTTTCTGTCACAAAAAAGAATAACCAAAGTCATTATTTGACCAGGAAAAGAATTATAAATTTGTGAATAACAAGTGAAACTAAGGATAAATTAAGTTTAAAAAATTAATTATCAATTAGTTACATAGAATTAAAAATTCTGTTTCACAATTTGTTTTTCACTTTATAAATCGAAAATCAACAACAAAATGAGCACACTTCAGCAGCAATTTAATAACGACGGGTTTGTCATCCTTCGTAATTTTTTAGATAAGGATTTAATCAATTCAATTTATACCGAGGCACGCAAAATTTTTGCAGTCCAGATAAAAAGAGTAACCGGAAAGTCGGTTGATATTGATGATAAAGACGCTTTCGAAAATGCAATGTTTGAATTTTTCGAAAAGGATTTCAATGCTTTTGTCAACACAGGAAAAACGGTACAGCATTCATTTTCTTTACACAGACTGGGTGTTGATCCGCAGATTGAAGATTTGTTAAAGCAGGTAGGTGTGTCAAATCCGATTATCGGAGCACGTCCGGCAATGCAGTTTAACAGCCGTTTTTTGTCAAAAGATGGCAGCAAACACTGGAAACTGGATGCGCATCAGGATTGGCGCACTGGCCAGGGATCTTTGGACAGCACGGTGATCTGGTTTCCTATGGTAGATGCAGGTGCTGACATTGGTGCTTTGCAGGTAATTCCGGGCAGCCACAAAACAGGTTTGAAAGAATCCAACACTTCTGGTTACCAGGGTGGAATTACAGCAGGAATCAAAGATGAAGATTTTGTTCAGACAGAATTTTCGGTGGGCGATATTTTGATTTTTTCTGCTTTTCTGGTACATCAGTCCGGAAATAATGTTACAAATAATATCCGCTGGTCGGTTCAGTTGCGGTATAACAATCTGGACGAACCAACATTTATTGAGCGCGGATATCCGATGGCTTACATTTACGCACCGGAAAAAGAATTGGTGACGCCGGATTTCCCAAGCGTTCAGCAATTACAGCAGGTATTTAGCTGAGAAAGTAATGGCTTTGCCATTTTTATGACGAAACGTGAAGAACATCAGCTAATCCATTGACAGTTAAAATTATGAATAAGGTAAGTGTAGTTATACTTACGTTCAACCAGGCCGCTTTTATTGGTAAAACGATAGAAAGTGCTTTGAATCAAACGACAAATTTTGATTACGAAATACTTGTCGGCGACGACTTCTCAACGGATGGAGCGAGAGATATTATTTTAGATTATCAAAACCGGTATCCCGGAATAGTAAAGGCCGTTCTGCATTCCAAAAACCTTGGACAGAACGGTCTTTTTAATACCATTGAAACATTGAAATTAGCTGACGGACAATACATTGCACCTTTGGATGGCGATGATTACTGGACAGACGCTACCAAGCTTCAGAAACAGGTTGATTTCATGGATTCTCATCCGGATTATTCTGCCTGTTTTCATAATGCGCTTATTACTTATGAAGACGGCTCACCTTCGGTTGAAGTAAATCCGCCAAATCAAAAGACAAAAATTGAAATGGAAGATCTCATTGGTGAAGATGAGATCTGGTTTATGGCCACTTCGGCTGTGATGTTCAAAAACCATCTGATGTATTATCCAGAATGGTTTTTGAAATCAACCAGCGGTGATATTCCCCGTTACGTAATTTTAGCCAAACATGGCCCGATAGGATACGTTCCGGGTGTTATGTCGGTTTACAGAAAAAACAGAGGTGGCGTCAGTTTCAAAGATCATTACCGCGACGTCCGTTTTTTGCGTAACCGGATTATGATGTACAAAGGTATCAACGAAGAGACAAATCATCAGTTTGATAAATCCTTACGAAAAAATATTGCAAGATATTATCGTATGCTGCTGGATGCCAGACAGATGTCAAGAAGTTATTTCAGAAGGGCAGGTTTGGCTGCAAATTATCTTCTTCTCAAAGGTGCAGATCTCACAGAATGCAAAGAAGTAACGCGCGATTATATTTTGCCAAAATGGTTGATGAGTGCATATAGTTTTGTTGCCCTTTTGCCTTATCGCTTTCGCCAGTCAAGTCATTGAATAATATTTGGATGACTATGATAAAAGTATCCGTTTGTGTGCCGACCTTCAATCACGAAGAATATATTGAGCAAATGCTGAAAGGCGCGCTCATGCAGGAAACTGATTTTGCGTTTGAAATTGTGATTGGTGATGATGCTTCCACGGACAATTCCCAACAGATTATTCAAAAATATGCCGAACAATATCCGGAAATAATCAGAGCCTATCTGCATAAGGAAAATCAGGGACCAGCCAGTCCGCGGGAGTTTGCCGGAAGAAATAATGTGCTGCAATTGTTGAAAGCCTGCAAAGGCGAATATGTGGCCATGTGTGAGGGTGATGATTACTGGACAGATCCGCACAAACTTCAAAAACAGGTTGATTTTCTGGACGCGCATCCGGATTTTGCTATTTGCCACCACAATATGCTGGTAACCTATGAGGACGGCTCCCCCAGCCACACATTCAATAAAGATTCACAGCTACTTGTTTCCTCAATTGACGACATTATTCAGGATCGCTGGTTTATGGCCACTGCAAGCTGGATGTACCGGAATTATTTCCTGACAGAAGATTTCGCTTCCTGGCATGCACTGGCTGCCGCAGGCGACTGGGCATTAAGTATTCAGCTGGCTGCAAAAGGAAAAATTGGCTACCTGCCGGAAACCATGGGCGTGTATAGAAAACACAGTGCCGGGCTTAGCAATGTTCACTCCAATGTGAATGTATGGTTTTTGAAAAACAGAAAGGAAATGTTCGAAAATGTGAACCTTTGGCTTGATAAAAAGTATGATGATACGATTATCAAAACCGTTGCCAGCTATAACGAACAATTACGAAAACTAGAAAAAATTGGCAGTTCAATATAATAATCTTTAATTTGTACTGTTTTTCAATCCGAACATAGATGAAGCTAAGTGTTGTAATACCAGCATATAACGAAGAAGAATCGATCACTGACACTTTAAGGTCACTTTATCAAACCTTGAAGAAGTACAATATCCCACACGAAATTTTCGTAACGAACGATAATTCAAAAGACGGTACTGTCCGTGTTTTGGATGAACTTTCCATCGAAATTCCAACACTCGTTTACCAGACCAATCTGGGGCCTAATGGTTTTGGATATGCTGTTCGTTATGGTCTTGAACGTTTCACAGGAGATTGCGTGGCCGTATTTATGGCCGATTTATCGGATGATCCTGAGGATCTTGTGAAATATTATTTCAAGATGCTGGAAGGCGATTATGATTGCGTTTTTGGATCTCGTTGGGAAAAAGGCGGAAAGGTAATAGACTATCCGGCTCTGAAAAAAGTAATCAACCGCGTGGCAAATTTCATTGTACGCATGATCATGGGTATCAAATACAACGATACAACCAACGCTTTCAAACTTTACAAAAGAGAAACAATTGAAGGTATCAAACCTTTTCTTGCGCCGCATTTCAATCTTACCATTGAACTTCCATTGAAGGCGATCGTTCGTGGTTATAATTATGCGGTTGTACCAAATAGCTGGACAAACAGGAAATATGGCGAGTCGAAATTGAAGATCAAAGAAATGGGAAGCCGCTATTTCTTTATTCTGATGTATTGCTTTATCGAAAAGTTTTTCTCCCGTGGTGATTATATGAAAAAGTCAGTAGCTCCGAAAAAAGAAGTTAGCAGATAATTCCAGAATATGTCATTTGTAGAAAGCTTGCATTGATGTACGCTTTTTTATTTGATCCATTCCTGAATAAAAGTCATTTTGTGAGCGATGTAAGATACAAAAAAGCCCCATCCTATCGCACTTAATGTCATATAAAGAAAAATGGAAGTTCTCGGCACACGAAAGGCCACGGCCAGTGCTGTTCCAAAAATCGGAGTAAATAGCGGTGGCGTCAAAAGTGCAATACCTATGATACCAAATTTCTTCCAGATCCGTACCGCCATGCGGTTGGTTTTACTAAATCTTTTTGGCTCTCCTTTTCTGTGTTTTTTCAAAAGTGCCTGGATCCCTTTTCCTACAAAGGTCACCACTAAAACGCTGAACATCATTCCCGCAATGGAACACAGTGCGGTTTCAATCCAGGTCAGGTTTAAAATTACGCCTGTAATAGGGCCTCCAAAAAATTTAAGCGTACTGGCGAGGGCGACTGATATATATTTTAAAAAAATTCCTTTCATCTATACTTTTACTTGTATCATTTCCAAAGCAAAGCGCCTTGTAGCTTCATTGGTGTTCACGTAGTCAAGATAGGTCGGATTTTCAACATAGTCAATTTTGGCGATGCTTTCGATGATCACATCTGAAATTTCCAGAAATCCGATCCTGTCCTGAAGAAACGCTTCCACTGCAATTTCATTGGCTGCATTCACAATACAGGCCGCATTTCCTTTTTTCTCCAAAGCCTGATATGCAATTGCAAGATTCCGGAAAGTTTCAAGATCCGGTTTTTCAAATGTCAGCGATGGATATGCTGTAAAATCAAATCTTGGAAAAGAAGATTTCAATCGGTATGGATAATGAAGTGCATATTGAATCGGCAATTTCATATCAGGCAAACCCATTTGTGCTTTGATACTGCCATCCTCAAACTGCACCATAGAATGAATTATGCTTTGCGGATGTACGATGACATCAATCTGGCTGGCAGAAAGATCGAACAGCCATTTGGCTTCAATCACTTCCAGCCCTTTATTCATCAGCGTGGCAGAGTCAATCGTGATCTTGGCACCCATGCTCCAATTCGGGTGTTTGAGTGCCTGCTGCTTGGTGACAGAAGCTAAAAAAGCACTGTCTTTTCCCCGGAATGGTCCGCCGGACGCTGTTAGTATTATTTTTTCAACCGGATTATTTTCTTCGCCAACCAAACACTGGAAAATAGCGGAATGCTCAGAATCTACCGGATATATACTAACGTTATTTTCATTCGCCAGATTTGTGATCAATTCCCCGGCAACAACCAGTGTTTCCTTGTTGGCCAGGGCAATGTTTTTTCCAGCTTTGATGGCGTGAATGGTTGGCAATAATCCCGCATAACCAACCATGGCTGTCAGTACAATATCTATGTCGTCGGATTCCACAACAGAAACCAAAGCCGCATTTCCGCCATATACCTTAATCCGGAAAGAAGAAAGCGCAGCGGACACTTTGTCATAAAAAGACTCGTTTCCTATGACCACCACTTTTGGCAAAAACTTCACGGCCTGTTCAATCAGCAGATCGGCGTTGTTCTGGGCTGTGAGTACTTCCACCGAAAAAATTTCAGGATTGGCTTCAATGACATCCAAAGCCTGCGTCCCGATAGAACCTGTGGAGCCTAAAATGGCTATTCTTTTTTTTGACATAATTTCTTTAATAAAAGACTTACTACGAATTTATTTTCGTCAACGCATCCGCAATATTCCGGTCGTTGGAAAGTCTGGGTACTTTATTTTGCCCGCCCAATTTTCCGCTGGCTCTCATATAATCAATAAAGGAATTTTTACGCATCGGAGTCATTACCAACTCACGCAATATGCTTCCTTTAATCAAATCATCATAATAAACATTAAGTTCTGTAAGCCTGCGGTCAATATCCTTTACAAATTGCTCCATATTTACAGGCATGGTCGCAAACTCTACAAACCATTCATGATAAGGTAAACTTCCCTGATTTGGTGTTACCATGGGCGCTACCGTAAATTCTACAACTTCGACTTCCGGATGGCGTTCCATCGCATAACGAAGCGCCTTTTCAATCTCTTCACCAATGACATGTTCTCCAAAAGCAGAAATAAAATGTTTGATCCGGCCGGTAACCAAAATACGGTACGGGTCCGTTGAAACAAATTTGATGGTATCACCGATCGAATAACCCCATAGACCGGCATTACTACTTACTACCACAGCATAATTTTTTCCAATTTCAACTTCCTTGATCGAAAGCCTTTTCGGTTTTTCATCAAAAAAGTTTTCAACCGGAATGAATTCGAAAAAGATGCCGGAATTTAATAGTAACAACAGACCTTCTTCTTTCTGAGAATCCTGATAAGCGAAGAAACCTTCCGAAGCCGGATACAATTCGATGGAATCAATCCTCTTTCCTATGGATTCGTATAGTTTTGCCCGGTAAGGCTCAAAGTTTACGCCGCCATAAATAAAAAGAGAAAAATCCGGGAAAACATCTTTGATTTTCTTTCCTGTTCTATCAATAATCCGGTCAAAATACATCTGGACCCACGGCGGAATTCCCGAGATCAGCGACATCGGCTGGTCTATCGTTTCATCAATGATTTTATCAAGTTTTGTTTCCCAGTCTTCAATACAATTGGTCTCGTAACTTGGTAACTGATTCGCTCGTAAATAAGCCGGAACATGGTGATTTGAAATGCCCGACAAACGTCCTGTGAGCACGCCGCCAGTTTCTGTCATCACCGGGCTTCCAGAGAGAAAAATCAGCTTGTTATCCAGAAATTCTGCCTTCTGCGTTTCTGCTATATAGCATAAAATCGAGTTTCTGGCCGAATTGATATGATTTGGGATCGATTCCTTTGTGATCGGAATATATTTGGTGCCCGAAGTCGTACCCGAGGTTTTGGCAAAATAAAGCGGTTTTCCTGGCCAGAGAATATCAGACTCTCCCGCTTTCAAATGTGTTATATACCCTTTCAGATCTTCGTAATCACGAACCGGAACGGCTTCTTTAAAATCTTCATAAGAATGAATATCCTTAAAGAAATGATCCTTTCCGAACTGCGTGTTCATGGCCTTTTCAACCAGTTTTTCACGCCATTCTTCCTGCACCTGCGTGCTTCTGGCGATCCAGTTCTGCTGTTCTTCAACAATGTATTTAGCCAAAGGATGGCTCAAAAGTGCTTTGATTCCCATATTAAAAACAAATGTACACAGGATTTATAAATTCTATTCTACAAGCCTAAAACACACTTGAATACAGGCCAAAAAACGTCCCCAAAGTGAAATTTGTTAAATGCCTTTGTTTGTGGGTAATAATCTGTAATTTTGCACACCTGAAATCAAAGTGAGCGAAAATTTTAAAAATATATATGGGATTGTTTGATTTTTTGACCAGTGATATCGCGATAGATTTGGGTACGGCCAATACGCTTATTATCCATAAAGATACAGTAGTTGTTGATGAACCGTCGATTATTGCCATGGATAAAACCACAGGCAAAGTATTAGCGATCGGCCACACGGCTATGCAAATGCACGAAAAAACGAATGAGAATATCAAGACCATTCGTCCACTAAAAGACGGCGTAATTGCCGACTTTACCGCTGCGGAAATGATGATCCGCGGTATGATCAAGATGATCGATACTGGCAGCCGCTTTTTCACTCCATCCCACCGCATGGTTGTTTGTATACCATCAGGAATTACCGAAGTTGAAAAACGTGCAGTAAAAGATTCCTGCGAGCATGCCGGAGCAAAAGAGGTTTACATGGTTCATGAGCCGATCGCCGCTGCGATTGGTATCGGTATTGACATTACTCAGCCAAATGGTGTGATGATCGTTGATATTGGTGGTGGTACTACTGAAATCGCCGTTATCGCTCTTTCGGGTATCGTTTGTGAACAATCCGTACGTATTGCAGGCGATGTTTTCACAAGAGATATCGTTGATTATATGCGTCGTGAACACAACCTTTTGATTGGTGAGCGTTCTGCCGAGCTGATCAAAATGGCGATTGGATCTGCTTCTCCCGAGTTGGAAAATGCTTTGGAAGATTATCAGGTTCGCGGACGTGATTTAATGACCGGTATTCCAAAAGAAATTCGTGTAACGTATAGTGAAATCGCTTATTCGCTCGATAAATCAATTTCTAAAATTGAAGAAGGCGTGATGAAAGCGCTGGAAATTTCTCCTCCCGAACTTTCAGCTGATATATTTAAGAATGGTATCTGGCTTACAGGTGGCGGTGCTTTGATCCACGGTTTGGACAGACGTATCTCCCAAAAAACCAAGTTACCCGTACACATCGCAGACGATCCGCTAAAAGCGGTGGTAAAAGGTACCGGTGAGGTCCTTAAAAATCTGGAATTGTATAAACCTGTTTTGATTTCGTAGTATAGGATCGTTCACAACGTGTCAGTTGAAATTTCAGCTGACACGTTGCGTGTGAATATCTTAGCCCATGCTTCAGTTAGTAGATTTCGTTGCCCGGAATCGTTTCTTTTTGGTATTTATCTTGCTGGAAGTTTTCAGCGGATGGCTAATTGTGCGCAGTAATTCATATTGGGGAGCCACGTATTTTAATACTTCAAATTATTACGTTGCCAAAACGCTTGCTCTGTCCAGCTCGGCTCAGGAATATACACATCTGGATGAAGTAAATGCGCATCTGGCCGCTGAAAATGCCCGGCTTAATGCACTGGTAGCTACCTTAAGCCAGAAAAATGCAAAAGACGCGCCTCTTGGTTATGTTCCGGATTCAGCGTTTAATTCAAGATTTACTTACACCGTTGCCAAAGTGGTTGATAACGAAATCAACCGGACCAACAATTATATTACAATAGACAAAGGCACTGCTGACGGCATTCAGCCAGACATGGGTGTTATTTCTGCCACTGGTGTTGTTGGTAAGGTTCGGTTCTGCTCGGAAAATTATTCCATTATTACTTCCATTTTGCATTCCCAGTTTATGGTTTCATCCAAGCTGGTTCGCAGTAAGGAAATCGGTACTGCCAAATGGCCGGGAAAAGACCCGAATATTCTTGATCTTGTTGACGTTTCCCGTTATACCAAAGTCTTTAAGGGAGACTCTGCCGTAACGTCTAATATGAATTCAGTTTTTCCGCCGGGAATCATGGTTGGAAAAGTTAAATCTGTCACTGTTCATCCGGATCAGACGTTCTACAACATCAGTCTTGACCTTGCAACGGATTTCAGGAACCTGTCTTACGTTTACGTGGTTAAAAATCGGCAACTTGGGGAACAGGAAAAATTAAAACAACGCATAGGAGACCGTCAATGAGCTTACGCCAGGTAATTCAATATTCCTTCATGGTTCTGCTATACCTGCTGCTGCAGATCTTTTTCATGCGCAACATGGTTTTGTTTAACTATGCCTTTTGTTTCATTTACATTGCCGGAATACTGATTCTTCCAACTGAAATCAGCAGAATGTATTTGCTTTTCATTGCATTTGGTGTTGGATTTACTGTTGATATTTTTTCCAATACTTTCGGAATGCATGCCGCAGCTACGGTTTTGATCGCATACCTCCGCCCTTTTCTCATCCAATACCAAATGGAATCCAAGGGAGCAGAACGAACCGATATTGGCATAAGGAGTCAGGGGATTGGAGCCTTTCTCGCTTATATATTACCGTTAATTTTAATTCATCACGCAATGCTTTTTTTAATGGAGATGAATAATTTTGGCATGATATTGCATACATTGCTCCGAATTGCGGCAAGTGCCCTGTTTACATTAATAATGATAGTACTCGTGGAACTTTTTTCAAGAAGGTAACATGACAATTTGACCTACCCTCCATACCTGGCTCGAAATTTGATGTTGATACATGAATTAACGATGATCACGCTTTTTTCGAGATCATTAATGTCAGGTAAAAGTCCTTTCAGCGAAAAAATGTGCATCCCGAAATAATGGTAGTTCAGGAAGTTAGAAGTGCCGTTCATCAAAATTTGCTTTGTACGATTTGGAGCTGTTGATAATCTTTGTAAATTCAGCATTCCTATGTCAGTTGCCATGTCAGAATCAATCACCACTAATGAATACACAGACGATCTCCGTTACGAGATTTTCAATCGTGAATTCATGCCACACATAGACTCCATGTACAACTTCGCCTTCCGCCTAACCATGGATGAAGACGATGCAAATGACCTGGTGCAGGATACATACCTGAAAGCTTTCCGGTTTATTTCTTCTTTTGAGCAAGGCACAAATGCCAAAGCCTGGCTTTTCCGGATTCTCAAAAACAGCTTTATTAACGATTATCGTAAAAAAAGTAAAGAGCCGTCCAAAGTAGATTATCAGGAAGTTGAAACAACCTACAATTCAGAGGAAGCGTCCGATACTACCTACACGGTTGACCTTCGCGCTGATGCTGTTCAGGAGCTTATTGGTGATGAAGTTGCCAATGCGCTGAACGCACTGCCGGTTGACTTCCGGACGGTTATTATTCTATGTGATATTGAAGGTTTTACCTATGAAGAAATGGCCAAAATTCTGGACATTCCAATCGGTACTGTCCGGTCAAGATTGCACCGTGCGCGTAACCTTTTGAAAGAAAAACTAAAAAGTTATGCTAGTTCAATGGGCTATGATTCATAACCCATGAAACTTTTTTTATGCACTATTGGGTTATAGGGTACAGTCGTACATATATATTCCAAAAAACAACTTACCAGCATAATTTGTGATGAATGCATCTTCCCATACGCCTTCTGTTACAGAAGAAGCGCAAAAACAAACCATGAAGCACAGCTGCGATCATCATGCTGAATGCATGAAAATCATTCAGTCAATTCTTGATGACGAAGCTACGGAAGCAGAGAAAGACCATTTCAGGGAAAACATGGATAAATGCCTTCCTTGTATCGAGGCGTACCGTCTTGAAAAATGCATTAAGGAATCACTAAGTCTTAAATTGGTGAAGAAACCTTGCCCCCAGAGTATTATGGATACTATTTTATCCAAAGTAAACAGCTAGTCAGAGGTCCGCGTGAAAGGTAAGCTTATCATATTTTCTGCCCCATCAGGTTCTGGGAAGACCACCATCGTAAGGCATCTTTTAAATAAATATTCCTCGCAATTAGCGTTTTCGGTTTCGGCCTGTACACGTCCACGTCGCGAATATGAAATAGATGGAAAAGACTATTACTTTTTATCTATTGACGATTTCAGACAGCGCATTGCAAATCAGGAATTTGCTGAGTGGGAAGAAGTATATGCCGGAAACTATTACGGGACATTGAAAGCAGAAATCCAGCGGCTTTGGAACGAAGGAAAACATGTCGTTTTTGATGTAGATGTGAAAGGTGGGTTGAAATTAAAAGAAGCTTACGAAAAAAATGCACTTGCGGTTTTTGTAAAAGTTTCGTCCGAAGAAGAAATTGAACGTCGACTTGGAGGACGCGGAACTGAAACAGAAAAAACACTGGCTACACGACTTGCAAAAGTTCGTTATGAATTAAGTTTTGAACATGAGTTTGATACTGTGGTGATTAACGATAATCTGGAAGATGCTTTGCAGGAAGCCGAAAATCTTATTGAAGAATTTATTAATGCCCGAAAATAATCCATGTCATATATTTGTCAGTATTTTGTCATTTTTGTCATGAAATTTATTTTCAAAATCCCCTCAGGTATTTCTCCTCTATCAGTCCAAATTTTTTAAATTTTATGAAGATTGGTCTGTTTTTCGGATCCTTTAATCCAATCCATATTGGTCATTTGATAATCGCCAATACCATGGCTACGGGTACCGATCTTGAACAGGTCTGGTTTGTGGTAAGTCCTCAAAATCCTTTTAAAAAAAACAGTAGTCTGTTGCATGAATTTGACCGCTTTGATCTGGTGTCAAGAGCGGTTGCTGATAACGCATTATTGAAAGTTACTGATATAGAGTTTCATATGCCAAAGCCCAGCTTTACCATTGATACCCTGATCAGAATACAAGAAAAATATCCTCAGCACGAATTCAAGCTAATCATGGGCGAAGACAATCTTGCACAGTTTCCAAACTGGAAAAACCATGACAAAATACTGGAATATGTAGGTCTGTACGTATACCCCCGCCCGAATTCCCTACCTCATAAATTCAAAGATCACCCGGCCGTGAAATTTGTTCAGGCACCACTTTTGGACATTTCTGCCACATTTTTAAGAGCTTGCCTTAAAAGTGGAAAATCAATTCGATATATGGTTTCTGAGCCGGTTGAGGAGATGATTCGGATTAAGAAGTTTTATTTGTAAGCAGAGCCAGTTATCTGACTTTTTTCAATTCGTCAATCATTGCGGCTCTTTTCGGATAGTTTGCTCTTAGCAAAATATTCGGATCTGTAATTATCGTCCTCCTCTTCTGAATCGCTTTTCGTTATTCTACTGGCAGATTTCAGAAAATCCTCTGTTTTTCCAAGCTGAATTGCCAGATACCTAAATATATTGAAAAGCTCATAACCGAAATCTCCGTAGTCAAAATAAACATCCTTACCGAGCTCTATATTCAGGAATAAAAACAGATCTTCTTTTGTTTCACTCATGAGGACAATCACATAAAAACGAATCGATTTCACCACCTTCTCCCAACACCACTTCCACAAGATAAATCTCTGCCCCCTCCACTACCCCATTCCATAATCCGGCCTCTTCTTCTTCCAGGCTGATTACAGCACCTTCGTTGTAATAGTCTTTTCCGCGTTGTAGGATTATCCGTGGGATTTCCTGGTGGAAGTTTTTTAGGTTCATTGATATGTCGAGATTAATTTAAATTAATTTTCAAAAATATTGGCAATTCAATGCTCAACAATAATATCTGCTTTTTAACCATAACTATCAGGTTAAAAATTGACACTTACCGAAGTCATTTTTTCTTATCTCAATCTTTGTATTTCTTTGCTCCATACTTACTTCCTCAAATGACTGAAATATACACACTAAGAAATGCTTTGACCTTAAACGCGACTGGCTTGAAAGTTGATGCGGTTGCCTCACCAACTTTTGACCGCGAAATTATAAAGCATAATAAATCTTTCAATTTTGATTTTATCAGCCTTACCAAGAATTACACGATTTACAAATTACATGTTACGAGCGAACCCGAAATAATTCAGGGATTCGTTGGCTTTCGTCAAACACCCGGGATTTTAGAATGTGCCAACATGGAAACTAATAACTTCAATAAGCACAATAATGCGGTTTACAACGGGGTCGGTAAGGCTCTTATAGCATTATGCTGTAAAATATCGATAGATAATGGCATGGAAGGATTTATCTATTTTGATGCCAAGAACAGACTGGTTCCTTATTACCAGCGCTTTGGAGCAAAATTAATCTTTGGACTGAGAATGGTTATTGAACCCGATCAAGCCAAAAAATTAGTTGATTTATATTTTTAAATTTCGTATTTTTAAATTATGGAAGGAGCAGTTAAAAACAATAAAACCAAGCAAATAACAATTGAACAAGCCGCAGGTGATGGCGGTATGATGGTATTTTCAAGTGTTCGTTCAGAAAAGGACGTTAAGTCAATGAGTGATTGGGTGGAAAAAAGAAAGGCTGCTATTTCGGCACAATCATTAAGCTCGACTACAACTAAATAAACGTCCTATCCTTCGTAATTACATGTTCCGTTTCGCACTTCTTTGAAAATGTTATAACTGCCTCTTGCACTAATTAAGGTGGCTCCGATGGAGCCATGCCATATTTGGTATACTTGTATTTGCTATAAACAGGATGTTCCTATGGAACAAATCGTAGATATAAAGATTTTCCTGGCTCTAAAATCATGTGTCCAGTCACTCCGGAGGAGTATCCTGTTTATAGAAAGAAATATAGAATTGGCTGAATTTGGCTCTTTAGGAGCCTCCTGATTACATTAGTAGACGGTTGATTTTGTTGCCAATGATAATTAAAATTAACTCAAACTTTAATGATTTATACTCAAATCAACAAGCTGCCACCTCAAATCTAGGATCAAACAATTCACAAAGGCCTGCTCTGATAAGTAATCTCTGACATCAACCCGATCGCATTAAATTTCAATATCACTTTCCTGGCATCCGACTTTTCAGTAATGTCATCACATTGCGGACCTTTTTCTAAAAAATAGATGTAAAACTTCGTATTACGTTCGCCAAGCTGGTGAATGTCGGGGCGTCCGAGAATCTTCCCAATATCGTCTGCAAACTTTCCCAGCAATTGTTTCTGCTCTGTCTTTAAATCAGATATGAGCGCTACGCGATCTCCTTTGCATCCTCCGCGGTCCTGACGCCATTTCTTAACATCCAGCTTGCCAAGTTTGTCCGGAGGTGTAGAACAGGCCGCCAGCAATACAAAAAGCCCTAAAACTGAAAGGAGTGATTTTATTTTTGTCATATCAAATTGATGTTCATCTATAATTCTAAATCAAGGGCGAATTTACTTATATAATCATAAGGCAGGAAACCATTTTAAGTATTCACTAAAACCAAAAAAATCTCCTGCTACCTTCTGTTAGAAAATCATTAAGATTTTACTAAACATTTGCACATGAATACCGTTTTTTGCAGATTTCATTAACATTATTTTTACACCTATATAAAAGACTTATGAAAAGATTAATGCTTTTCGGCCTCCTTACTTTTGGCTCTTTTTCAGCTCATGCACAGGTTAGTTTTTCGCAGCCACTGGATGCGACAGAATGCTCCAACACATTCTTCAAGGCACTTTTAGAGGAAGACAGTAACGCACTTAATAATGTCTTGGCTAATGATTTTTCCATCATTAGTTTTGACGGACGACAGATTGACCGTGACATGCTCGCGCAGGCCGTTGCACAAGGTTATATCACCGTAGAAACCGGAATGCTCTCAGGTTCGCGCACACGCAATTATGGCGATGTTGGCGTGGTGACCGGAACCTGGAATGTTAAGGGAAAAATTGAATCCAACGGTTTTCAAAATGAAGTGACCTATACGGTTGTTGCTGTAAAAAAAGGCGGGAATTGGAAAGTAGCAACTGTACAGCTTACTCCGGTTCAATAAAATATCGTCAATAACTTATTTTTTTGATTGACAATTTGAAAATCAGTATCTAATTCTAAACCAACTTTGATATTTCTGCTTTTCTAATATTGTTACACAGAGTTCCACAGAGAAAAAAGAGAGCCACAGAGTTAATTTTTCAATTTTCTCTGTGGCTCTCTTTTTTTGCTCTGTGGTTCTCTGTGTAACCTAAAAATTACTCAAAAAAGAGCTGCCTTTTCAGACAGCTCCAATTCTTTATTATTTCTTTCGCTAAAACTAAACGTTCATCAAAGATTCACGACGACGCATTTTGCCGGCTGGAATACCAAACATCATTTTGAAACGACGGCAGAAGTAAGCAGTATCTTTGTATCCAACATCAGAACCGATGGCGCGGATGCTTTTCTTCGAAGTACGAAGCAAGTCAACTGCTTTCTCCATACGTTGGTACTCGATATAATCCTGAGGATTGATACCAGTCAGCATTTTGAAATATTGTCCAACGTAATCTTCTGATACGTTTGCAACGTTTGCCAGGACTTTGTTGGATAGATCACCACCCAAGTTGTCTTTGATATAAGCAAAGATGTCGATCAAACGAGGATCCTTGAAATATGTACTGTTTGTAACAAGTTGTTCAACAAACAATTTATTTTTAAGGATGTAGCGAATAATTTCGATTACAACTTCTTCTGTTTTAATTTTAATGATACGTCCTTTACCAGGAATATCAAGCATATCTTCTGTCAGGATCTGGTTGATCGTAATCGCGATCTGATCGTCTCTTTTGATCAAAAATGGCGGAACGTCAAGTGAAGTAAAGAAGTTAACCGTATCAAACACTTTTGCCTCAAATGAGATCAAACCAAATGAATTTGGCAATTTACCGATTAAAGCGGGGTCATGTCCGGCTTCTATATAATTATCCCGGTTTGTCATGAACTCTTCATTCGACACCGTTTTGGCAGTCTGCGTGTTACCGTAAGTTACAGTAGCATGTTTTCCGCCCGGAATAAATAACATGTCGCCTTCCTCAACCTTATGAGATTCTTCGCTACCAAACGAAACTTCTCCATCGTACAAAATTGTAAGTGAATTCTGTACGTCGTAAAAATTCTTGATCGTGATCGGTTGTAAAATGCGGATATGTCTCGCTTTTACAAATTTCACACCCAATGACTCGATAATCTTATTATAGTCTTCCATACATGTATATATTTAGGGCCCGAAAAGACCGTTTATTCAATTTTTGTACAAATCTAATAAATTGTACAAAACTAATACAAGCATGTATTAACAAAAAATATAAAAAAAGTATCTTTTTAAGATGAAATTAATCCCACATTTAGAACAATATGCAGGAAAATGCCTGAAACAGCCTATTTTAGCAACTCACGTGCAATTACTAATTTTTGGATTTCAGAGGTACCTTCATAGATTTGTGTAATTTTTGCATCGCGCATCATCCGTTCGACGTGATATTCTTTCACATAGCCGTAACCCCCGTGAACCTGAACGGCTTCCGTTGTCACCCACATGGCAACATCGGACGCAAAAAGCTTGGCCATAGCGGCTGCCTGAATGTAATCTTTTCCCTCATCTTTCAATCTCGCTGCTTTATATACGAGCAATCTCGCTGCTTCAATCCGCGTTGCCATTTCTGCCAGCTTGAATTGAATGGCCTGGTGATCGCTGATCGGCTTTCCAAAAGTTTTTCTTTCCTGGGCATACTTCAGCGATAACTCAAAAGCTCCTGAAGCAATTCCCAACGCCTGGGCAGCAATACCAATTCTTCCTCCATTTAAAACAGTCATCGCAAACTTGAATCCAAAACCATCCTCCCCAATCCTGTTTTCTTTCGGCACTTTTACATCCGAAAACATCAAAGTATGCGTATCTGATGCCCTGATTCCCATTTTATCTTCTTTGCGACCCACCGTAAATCCTGGCGACCCTTTTTCCACGATTAAAACATTGATACCCTTATGCCCTTTCTCAGGATGCGTTTGTGCAATAACCAGACAAATTTCCGAAGAATTACCATTGGTGATCCAGTTTTTAGTGCCGTTTAATAAATAGTAATCTCCTTTGTCCTCCGCAGTAGTAAGTTGGGAAGTCGCATCTGAACCAGCTTCCGGTTCAGATAAACAAAATGCGCCGATTTCATCGCCAGACGACAATCTCGTTAAATATTTTTTCTTTTGTTCTTCCGTTCCATAGGCCTGAATTCCCCAGCAAACCAAAGAATTATTAACCGACATAATCACGGCCGCCGATGCATCTACTTTCGAAATCTCCTCCATCGCTATCACATAGGACATAGTGTCCATACCGCCTCCGCCATATTCAGGCTTCACCATCATGCTTAAAAAGCCAAGATCGCCCATCTTTTTAATCAGCGTTTTATCAAATTTCTGATCATTATCGCGCGCTATAATGCCAGGAAATAACACATTTTGGGCAAAGTCCCGGGCGGCATACTGCACTGCCTCATGTTCTTCGCTGAGATTAAAATCCATTCCGGTCAACTGTGCACTGTATGGCATAAGAAAAATACTTTTATTTCTAATGAATCGATCAAAAATAACATTTTCACTAATAGTATGCAAGCATACCATTTTCTAACTTATTAAAACTTTGTGTTTTGCTGATCATTTTGAAAAAAAGTTATCTTAAGTTTGCGGCTTGGTATTCATTTACTCTGACTTACATCAGCACACTTCATAAAAGACATTTACTAAAACATGCCCATTCTTACGGTTTTTTATATCAAGCTTATCATCAACCTGGGTTTGACTCTGGGAATTTTCTGGGTGATAATCAGGTCTGATCTCTTTTCAAAATGGCAGCAGGACAAAGAAAAATCAATTTTCGCGATTGCTTTCGTTCTTCTTCGACTGATTCCATGGATCGCTATTTTTCTTATTGCCAACGAAGAGCCACGCGGCGATATCCCTTTTTTCTTTTACAAAGCCGAAGCCGCCAAAGCCGGCGGATTTGTATACAGAGATTTCTGGTCTTACCATGCACCGCTTTATGCCTACATCATTACCATTCCAATCTGGATATGGCATAATGCACGTGCTATTGTGCTGTTTATGGTTGTTATGGAAAGCGCTATTCTTTGGCTGACCTATCAAACTTACAAGGTCAAAAGCAGCCGGGCGTTGCAGCTTGCAGTCATTTATTTAATGCTGCCAGCCGGTTTTATGTATATTCTGGTAGACGGACAGGAGGAAGTATGGTTCTGGGGTGCGGCATTATTAATCTGGCGATATACGATCAAACATAAAGACAATTATGAAATCGGTATCGGGCTGCTTTTTGCGCTGACCCTGCTAACGATTAAGGTAACATTTATCTTTTTATTGCCTGCGATTCTTGTTGTTGTCAAAAAACCGGTCAAAATGCTGTTGGTTATGGCTGCTGTTGGGATTCCGGCTGTCGGATTTTTGTATTGGCAAATCGGCGATTTATTCCTGATGCCCATCCGGCATACGGAACAGTTAATGACGCCAAATCTTTTTTCAACAAGCCGCCCTTTTGTCGAATTGTTCATCCATATCAATGAGAAAAAATCGACCATGATCAACTGGATCGGTTTACTTTTTACCGTTTTCATTCCAACCTATATGGCTTTCAAAGCGCGTCACAGACATATCAGTGAAATTCTTCCGGGAATATTTATTGCTGTTTTTGTTTGTATGATGATTTTCCAGGCCAGTGCCATGGGTGCTTATCTGATCGCTTATCTGATGGCTGTTCTGTTTGATATTATTGATATCAGAAAAACCTGGCACATGGCCGTTTTGCTGGTTTTAAACTGGCTTACCGTCGTTCAGCCTTTTGTCTGGGTTTATATTGGCCAGCCTTCCTATACTACTTTCAGCATGTTCGGAAATCTTTCGAATTTGTTTGAATACATCTTACAAATTCTCAATGTGTTATGTTATGTCTGGGTTTTGCGCCAAACGTATCAAAACGTGGTAAACCCAAATAAACTGGCAACGGCATGAACATTGTTTTAGCAAAATTAGGCATCAGCCTCGCCGCCATTGTCCTGTTGATCATCGTCATTTCTCAACGGAAAAGGATTTCTTCATGGCTTGAAACTAAAAGTGTACGGGTTTCACTGATCGTCGGCTGGATCATTTTCCGACTCATTCCGTTCCTCGCCGTTTATCTTGTCGCCAATATTACACCCACTTCGGATGTTTTAGGTTTTTGGGATGAAGGCAGTAAAGCTTCCATGGGACAAATCGTGTACCGTGATTTCTGGTCACCGTATTCTCCTCTGTATGCCTATTTCGTAGGAATCTGGCTGAAACTTTGGTATGATCCGAAAATGATCGTACTTACCATGGCCGTCATGGATGGCGTTGCTTTATGGGTTTCCTGGCATTTTTTCCGTCCGTTTCAATCACGCGGATCTTTTTTATTTAAAGCACTGGTTTATTTGATACTTCCCGGCTCTTTGGTACTCTGCATCATCGGCGCGCAGGAAGATGTCTGGATGTGGCTATTTGTTGTGCTTGCTTATCTGGTTAGAGAAAAAACAGTCCGTGTTGAATGGTTTGCTGTGGTTTTAGGAATCGGTTTATTGATGACAAAAGCGATTTTCGTTTTGATCCTTGTACCAATTTTTCTTCTTGAAAAACAAAAAATACAGTTTGTCATTCCAATGGCGATTGTAGGAATTATTGCTTTGGGAATATTGTATCCGCTTGTGGGTATGGATTTCATGCAGCCGCTGGACGAAGCAAAAGTGTTGCGCGCGCCCAACGTCCTTGCTATTATCAATCCCTGGTTTTTTAATGCAATTGGCGTGGGTGAAAAATTCTGGAACTGGGTTGGGTTGGTTGTGTCTGTCGGGCTTGCCTGTATTGCTGCTTTTCGTTTGCAAAATGCTGATTTTCGGATTATGCTGTCGCGGGTCTGGGTGGTTCTCTATGCGACCATGATGGTTGTTCAGCAAAGTGCTTATAGTAATTATATATTTCTGTTTCTGATTCCGTTGGTATTTTATGTGCTTGACTGGACGAACAAAAAACAGATAATTCTACTACTGATTTTCAATGTACTTTGTGTAGTCCATCCTTCCTACTGGTGGCGATTGGGTATGCCTCGCTACCTGAAACCTGCCGATATTACCGCTTCGACTGATTCTCTAATTGATTACGTGTTTCAAATCAGTATTATCATCCTGACCGGCTATTTTGTCTGGCTTGCTTTTCCAAAAAAGCAGTTGAAAGAACGGGTTAACTAATTGACATTTAACTATTTTTAAGAAAATTACTTTCAGGGATCTGCATACTTTTGGTGACAGCCAAAATCCTCAGGTATGCACGCTATCGACAATCATACGCTTGATGAATTGCAAATTCAAGCCCGCAATAGTAAAGATGGAAGTATTCTCCATTTTTTTGATCAGACTAAAACACAGGGCGGACAAGATATCCTGAAAAAACTGATTGCCGAACCGAAAGCCTCCCTGCCAGAAATTCTATCTTTTCAACTGCTTCTGAAATCGATATCCCAAAATATCGAATCATGGAAACTGAATGTGTCGAGAGCTTACATAGCAGCCGCCGAAAGTTATTACGCCTCCAATATCTCGTATACGATGTCCCAGGATGTTTTTAAACACTGGGTTGATACATTTCTTTATTCACGCCGGCATCCAGCTGAATTTTATCTTGTGCAAAGCGGATTAACGGCAACTTTAATGTTGATTCGTGGTATGAGGGATCTTCTTTCTCGTTTTGAAAAAGAAACAATTCCGGAAGATGCAAAGGATGATTTCGACTTTCTGAGAAAGTTTTTATTTTCGGACAGCATCCATTCTTTTTTAAAAGTTAAGGACGACAAGCTTTCTCTTAGCTCCGTATTTTATCGGGACTATTATTTCAGGATTACACATAAGGAATCATTTCGGCGGCTTCTGGATACCTGTTATACCTTCGATGCCTATGTTTCCATTGTGCTGACACAAAAAAAGTACAATCTCAATTTCCCTGAATTTTATAATAACGGCATTGCTTTCGAAGTAGAAAAAATCTGGCATCCGCTGATAAAAAATGCTACTCCGAACAATTTCGTAGTTGATCCTAACACACCGCTTTGTCTGTTAACCGGTGCTAATACGAGTGGAAAAACAACCTTTCTGAAAACCTGTGGTGTGGCCGTCTATCTGGCACATCTGGGCTGGCCTGTTCCGGCTGAAAAGATGAAAATCTCATACTTCGATCAGCTTTTTACCTCAATCCATCTATCTGATAATCTGGAATTAGGGTACAGCCATTTTTACAATGAGATCATGCGGATCAAACAGATCTCCGAAGCATTGAGTCAGGGCAAAAAATGTTTTGTCATCATCGACGAACTCTTTCGTGGTACCAATCAGGAAGATGCTTTTCATTGTTCCAAAACAGTTGTTGATGGATTTTCCAATCATATAAATTCCATCTTTCTGGTATCAACGCACCTTTACGAATTGCTTGAAAATTATAAGAGTTCCGGCTCCATTTCCTTCCGTTGTTTCAAAACAAAAATCATTGGCCCGGATTTTGAAAATACGTTTCAGATTGAAGAAGGCATTGCGTCAGAGAAAATCGGTCAGTTGATCTTGAAGAAGGTTGGGATTCCGGAGCTTCTGAGAAAAAAATATTAATAAAAAAGCCCTCACAAATGTGAAGGCTCGTAATACATAAATCTAAAATGATCCCTTACTCAATCGTATCAAATCCACAGTAGGGCACCAAAACAGCCGGTACACGGATCGTTCCGTCTGCTTGCTGGTTATTTTCCAACAAAGCTGCCAGAATGCGTGGCAATGCCAAAGCAGAGCCATTAAGCGTATGCAGCAATTGCGTTTTCTTGTCAGCTGTTTTGTAACGTAGTTTCAAGCGGTTTGCCTGGTATGTTTCAAAATTAGAAACAGAGCTGCATTCAAGCCATCTTTCCTGTCCTGCAGACCAAACTTCAAAGTCGAAAGTCAACGCAGAAGTGAAACCCATATCACCACCACAAAGGCGTAAAATGCGGAAAGGCAATTCCAGTTTTTCCAGCAAACCCTTTACGTGGTCTGACATATCTGCCAACGCCTGATAAGAATCTTCCGGTTTGCAGATCTGTACAATTTCGATTTTATCAAACTGATGCAAACGATTCAAACCGCGAACGTGAGCTCCCCAACTTCCCGCTTCACGGCGGAAACAAGGTGTATAAGCTACATTTTTAACAGGTAATTCATTTTCTGCCACAATCACGTCACGGTACAAATTCGTCACCGGAACTTCTGCTGTCGGGATTAGATAAAGATCGTCCTGCGCATCATGATACATCTGGCCTTCTTTATCGGGCAATTGTCCAGTACCAAAACCTGAATCTGCATTGATAAGAATAGGAACCTGTACTTCGTTGTAACCAGCTTTTCCCGCTTCATCCAAAAAGAAAGCAATCATGGCACGTTGCAAACGAGCCGCTTTTCCTTTGTATACCGGGAAGCCGGCAGCAGTAATTTTATTACCAAGTTCGAAATCAATGATCGGAGCCAGTTTTCCACCAAGCTTTTTGATCAGGTCCCAATGCGCCTGAGCACCTTCCGGAAGTACCGGTTTGTCACCTGCTTCCAGTTCATTGACATTATCCTCAGCCGTACGCCCTTCCGGAACACTTTCGTGCGGAAGATTTGGAAGTTTTACCAGCTCAGCCAACAACTCTTCTTCCGTTGCCTTATGCTGCTCTTCCAATAATTTTGATCTTTCTTTCAAAGCAGCTGTTTCACCCTTTGTAATTTCAGCTTCGGCTTTTTTGCCCTCTTTCATCAGACCACCAATTTCCTTTGCTTTTGCATTGGATTGCGTCAATACAGCATCAAGCTCCTGCTGTGTTTCACGACGCAAACGGTCAAGTTCTATAATCCGGTCAACAGCCGCTTCCGGATCTTTGTAATGTTTTTTCGTCAATCCGGCGATTGTCAGTTCTCTGTTTTCGCGGATAAAAGTGGTTTGTAACATGTTTGGCTATTAGCTTTTAGCGATTGGCTATTAGCTAAATGCTAACAGCTAATCGCCGGATAAATGATCAGGTGTGAAATATCACGGTGCCGTGAAAATATCTTTCATCGCATCTTCATAATAAAAAAGACGTTCGTTTAGCACATTAAGTGCTTCAGCTTTGTATTTCGAATGAATCAAAAGCGAAAGATTATGCTCCGAAGCACCATACGAAATCATTCGTATAGGAATATTTTTCATCGCTTCAAGCACTTTTAAAGCGATTCCTTCTTTATCTGCACTGAAATTTCCTACGATACAAATGATGTTCTGATCGCTGTCGTTTTCTTCCAGATCTGCAAATTCACGCAGTTCAGCGGTGATTGCTTCCAGATTTTCAGAATTGTCAATCGTTACCGAAACAGAAACTTCCGAAGTGGTGATCATATCAACCGGCGTTTTGTATTTTTCAAAAATCTCAAAAACGCGTCTCAGGAAGCCGTAAGCATTCAGCATACGGGTCGAATGAATGTATATCGCTGTAATATTATCTTTCGCAGCGATCGCTTTTATTTCTCTGTCAGAAGACTGCGTGGCGATAAGTGTTCCCGGAGCTTCCGGTTGCATTGTATTTTTCAAACGAACTGGTACACCACGAAGTTTCGCAGGCGTGATCGTGCTTGGATGAAGAATTTTTGCTCCAAAATAAGCCAGTTCAGCAGCTTCTTCAAACGTAAGTTCACGAATAGGGAAAGTTCGTTTCACGATACGAGGATCGTTGTTATGCATTCCGTCAATATCTGTCCAGATCTGGATTTCCTCAGCACGAATGGCACCACCAATCAAAGATGCAGTATAGTCAGAACCGCCGCGTTTCAGGTTATCAACCTCCTCACGTGGGTTTCTGCAAATAAATCCCTGGGTAACGATCGTTTGTTTGTCCGGATGCTGTGCTAAAATCGCAGTAAGTTTTTCTTCAATTTTGTCAAGTTCCGGCTCGTTATCTGCGTCAATGCGCATAAATTCCAAAGCGGGAAGTAACACAGAATTATCCCCTACCTCTTCCAGATATCCCTGGAAAAGCTGAGTACTTAATAATTCTCCTTCTGCTACAATCTCCTTTTCCTGTTTGGAAGCAAAAGGTTTGATACCAACCAGCGAACGGATAAATCCAAATTCATTATCAATAATTTCCTGTCCCTTGGCAAGACCTGCTTCGGTAGCATATAGCTCCTTGATAAAAGCATCGTAATGCGACTTCAAATCATCGATCTGCTTTGAAGCTGACGCATCGTCATTTACCTTGGCAGCTTCCCCTATCGCAATCAGCGCATTGGTTGAACCCGACAAAGCGGATAATACTACAATTTTCCGACTTGGATCCGTCAAAAGAAGTTCACGGATTGAGTGCATACGTTCAGGTTTCCCAACCGAAGTGCCGCCAAATTTCCAGACTTGCATAATTATTAAATATTGAAATTTTTGATTTACTAAATTTTTTGAAGCGTCAAGGATTGTCATTTATAGTCAGGAAGTTGTCAGGGGTTGCATTTGCCATAACGAATCCTGACTATTTCCTTACTACAATTGACCGCGCGGCGGCCGCAATAAATGACCACTTCCTGACTATACCTGACCAATACTACTTACCGGCAACCTGATCCTTCAGCCCCACCATCTTGATCGCCGTCATCGCAGCTTCGTCGCCTTTGTTTCCAAAAGCTCCACCCGCTCTGTCGATCGCTTGTTCCATGTTATTTGGCGTTAAGACACCGAAAATTACAGGTTTGTTATTTTGGATGCTGATGTTTGTGATGCCTTGCGCAACGGCGTGATTGATATAATCGTTGTGTTTCGTTTCTCCCTGGATTACAACGCCTAAGGCGATCACTGCGTCAATATCTTCACGCTGTGCAAACCAGTGAGCACCCAGGGTAAGCTCAAAACTGCCCGGAACATTTCCTCTTTCGATATTGGATTCCGAAGCACCATAAGTGATTAAAGTCTGATAGGCTCCTTCAAAAAGTTTTTCAGTGACCTCGCTGTTCCATTCTGCAACCACGATCGCGAATTTTTTATTACTGATATCAGGAAGTCCTGTCGTATTGAAAACACTTAGATTTTTATCTGCACTGGACATATAAGTACTTGTTAATGTTCGATTATGAGTTAAAATATTTTGTATAAAAAAAGGATAAAACCAGTGTCGGCTTTATCCTTTTTTGGAACAATAATGTATTACCATTTATTTGCCGACTTGTCCCTCTAACAATCCCATGTATTTCTTCGCATTCACAACTTCCGATGAAAGTGGGAATTCTTCAATAACACGTTTATAAGAAGCAACAGCATCAGCAGCCTGATTTGCTTTTTCCTGAGCAAGTGCAAGCTTCATCAAATATACTGGTGTAAAAAATTCGTTTTTCTCATAATCAGACGCTTTTTTATAATATGAAATCGCCTCAGCTGGCTGATTTTTTTCAAGATAAGCATCACCGATCAATGACTGAGCACGGGCATTAACCAATAGGTCAGAAGAACTGAAAGATTCAAGATGACTGATGGCGTCATCATATTTTCCTTGTTTAAGCAAAGCAACACCGGCATAAAAATTAGCCAGGTTTGCAGCGTCCGTTCCTTTGTAATTATCAGCGATAGACAATAGTCCTTCATTTCCTCCGCTTCCGTTCAATGCTTTTGACAAAGAATCAGCTTCGAAATCATAAACAACAGATGAAAGTGCTTGTTGCGCATTTCCTTCCTGTCCATCTATATAAAAACGATATCCTGCAAACGCTACAACGGCCACAAGGATCGCCCCGCCAATACCAATAAGTACCTTACGATTTTTAAGGAAAAAAACCTCAGCCTTATTGATTTGTCCGGCTAGTGCCTCCGGCTTTTCAATAATTTCAAACCCGGACTCGTCCGTATTTTTCTTGCTCATGTCAATTAATTCGTATTTTGGAGTGCAAAGTTATGAAAACTTATTTAAGTCAAAACACTTCTCGCACAATTCTTTACACATCATTTAAATTGCTCTTACTTATTGTATTAACTTTTAGTTTGAAATTTTATTATTTAACCACAATTTTTCTTCAAAAAATAAGTTAAAAAATCTATTTCAAACAAAAAGAAAACTGCGTAACGAATACATTTTCAGTACCGTTACGCAGTTTAAATCTCTGCCAGAAATTGAAATCCTAGCTATATAATGGATACTGAGCCATCCAGTTATTGATCTCCTGTTTCACAGCTGCAATTTTTGCATCCTGATCATGGTTAATCAAAACAGTATCAATCAAATCAACGATACGTTCCATATCTGTTTCAAGCAGACCGCGGGAAGTCATCGCAGCAGTTCCCAAACGCATACCCGAAGTAACCATCGGAGATTTGTCATCGAAGGGAACCATGTTTTTGTTGATCGTGATGTCAGCCTTGATCAAAGTATTTTCAGCAAGTTTACCGGTAAGACCAGATGCAACGCCGTTTTTAGTACGCAAATCGATCAGCATCAAGTGATTGTCAGTACCACCGGAAATGATCTGATACCCTTTTTCTACAAATGCTTTTGCCATGGCCTGTGCATTTTTAGCAACCTGCACAGCGTAGTTGTAATATCCTTCGCTGAGCGCTTCACCAAAAGCAACCGCTTTGGCAGCAATAATATGTTCTAACGGTCCGCCTTGTGTTCCTGGGAAAACACCAGAATCAAGCAAAGATGACATCGTACGAAGTTGTCCTTTTTGTGTTGTAATACCAAAAGGGTTTTCAAAATCGTCACGCATCATGATCACACCACCGCGAGGGCCGCGTAATGTTTTATGTGTTGTTGTGGTAACAATATGGCAATGTCCCATCGGGTCATTCAACAAACCTTTTGCAATAAGTGCAGCCGGGTGAGAAATATCAGCCAGAAGAATAGCACCGATCTGGTCAGCGATATTACGAAGTCTTTCATAATCCCAGTCACGGCTATATGCAGACGCACCGCAGATCAACAATTTCGGACGTTCTTTCAAAGCAGTTTCCTCCACTTTGTCCCAGTTAATAAGACCCGTTTCCGCTTCAACTCCGTAAAACACCGGTTGGAAATATTTACCTGAAATGTTTACAGGAGATCCGTGAGAAAGGTGGCCACCATGCGCAAGGTTGAAACCCATGATTTTATCACCGGGATTCAAACAAGCCACAAAAACGGCCATATTTGCCTGAGCACCCGAGTGAGGCTGAACGTTTGCCCATGTTGCGCCGAATAGTTCTTTCAAACGGTCAATCGCAATTTGTTCCACTTCATCGACTACTTCACAGCCTCCGTAGTAACGTTTTCCCGGAAGTCCTTCTGCATACTTATTGGTTAGTACACTTCCTGACGCTTCCATCACTTGCTTGGATGTAAAATTTTCGGAAGCAATCAGCTCTATACCTGATTCCTGACGGTGTTTTTCCTTATTAATAAGGTCAAAAATTTGGGTATCACGTACGACGCTTGTGAGTGTAGACATGGTATTTCTCTTGAAATGATGTGATGTTTTCTTAACAGGCAACAAAAATACAATAGATTATTCGGTTATGAAATTTTCACACACACTTTATGTTGAATTCCTGCTTTCCAACGTGCGTGTACGAGCACTTCAATACGTTAACTATAAGTTATTTTTTAAATTTTTTTAATAATATTCACTTTGTGTTGTAATTTTGTAGACGAAATTTATATCATTACCTTTTGTTGTAATTAAACTCAGCAATAATGCCGTGGTATTAATTTACTGTCTGTCAGTACTATCTCAAATCAACTGTTCTTTTTTATTACTAAGCTCTTGATTAAAATCTCATTTTATTAAAAACATGGACCAACAATCTCTCAATCCGGAAACAATTTTAATGCAGGCGGCGGACAACGCACTCTCAGGCGGAAGTGTAGGACAACCTATTACATACGAAAAAATACCAACCCAGATTTTTGCTGATTCAAAGGATGCTTCTAATGCCGTAGCACAGGAAATTGCGGACCTTATACGTCAAAAGCAAAAAGAAGGTAAAAATTGTGTACTTGGCCTTGCTACGGGATCTTCTCCAAAAACCGTTTATGCCCGACTGGTTAAAATGCACAAGGAAGAAGGCCTGAGCTTTAAAAATGTTATTTCATTCAATCTGGATGAATATTATCAAATGGAGCCGGATTCTATTCATAGCTATCACCGGTTTATGAAAGAACAATTGTTCGATCATGTTGATATACCAAAAGAAAACTATTTCCTGCCAGACGGAACAATTCCGGCAGCTATGGTGCGTGACTATTGCAATTCTTACGAAAATAAAATAAATGCAGTTGGCGGACTTGATTTCCAGCTTTTAGGGATTGGTGGAAACGGCCATGTCGGTTTCAACGAACCAGGTTCATTAATCAATGCGCGCACAAGGCTGATCACACTGGATCATTCTACACGTGCTGCGGCTGCAATGGAATTTGGCGGGTTGCATAAAGTACCTCGTAAAGCAATCACATTAGGTGTTGCGCCGATTTTGAGTGCTCGCCGTATTGTTCTGCTTGCCTGGGGTGAGCGTAAAGCTTCGGTGATCAGAGGCGCAGTGGAAGGACCGGTTACGGAACGTAATCCTGCATCTTATCTTCAGGCGCATCCGGATGTTGCTTTTATTTTAGATGAAAGTGCCGCTTCTGAACTGACACGCGTAAAAACGCCATGGGCTGTTGATTCGGTTGTTTGGGATAATAAAATGATCAAAAAGGCGGTGACACATTTGTCGCAAAGCCTTAAAAAGCCAATTCTGAAACTTACAGATAAGGATTATAATGACAACGGTATGAGCGATTTGCTTGCACAATATGGTGCATGCTATGAAATCAATATCAATGTTTTCAATCAATTACAACATACCATTACAGGATGGCCTGGTGGAAAAGCGAATGCTGACGACACAAACCGTCCGGAACGTGCACAGCCTGCCAAAAAACGCGTACTGATTTTCAGTCCGCATCCGGATGATGATATTATCTCGATGGGTGGTACTTTCCAGCGTCTGGTTGATCAGGGACATGAAGTGCATGTGGCTTACCAAACTTCGGGAAATATTGCCGTAGCCGATGATGAAGCACTTCGTTTCATAGATTTCGTAGTTGATTTCAATAAAGAATTTGGCATCGACAGTCCGGAAGCAACGAAAATATTTACGGATGCGAAAGAATTTTTAAGACATACGAAGGACAGCGAAATTGATACTTTGGAAATTCGTCATGTAAAAGGAGCTTTACGCCGTGGAGAAGCAAAAGCAACTTGTCGTTTTGTTGGCATACCAACTTCTAACGCGCATTTCCTGAATATGCCTTTCTACGAAACAGGTACAGTTCAGAAAAACCCGATCGGGGAAGAAGATATTAAAATCATTGAAAATCTGATTGAAGAAATCAAACCTCATCAGATTTATGCAGCTGGTGACTTTGCCGATCCACACGGAACGCATAAAGTATGCTGGGACGCGATCGAAGCTGCACTTGGCCGTTCGAAACACAAGAACTTTATGAAAGATTGCTGGGTTTGGTTATACCGCGGCGCCTGGGCTGAGTGGGATATTTACGAAATTGAAATGGCAGTGCCAATGAGTCCGGATCAGGTTTTCAAAAAACGTCAGGGAATTTTCAAGCATCAATCTCAAAAAGATGGTGTGGTATTCCAGGGTGAAGATGCACGTGAATTCTGGCAGCGTGCGGAAGAGCGTAATCAGGGAACCGCTAAATTGTATAACAATTTAGGTCTTGCAGAATACGAAGCAATGGAAGCTTTCGTTCGCTGGAAGTTTTAATGGATAAAGTGTAAAAAAGGAAAGAGCTGCAAATTTGATTTGCAGCTCTTTCCTTTTTTGTTAGTAGTTATATCTTACTCCGTGTGTATCCTGAATAGTTGTGCGAATGGATTTCATAACTGGAAATAACAGAATGAAAATTTAATAAGGATTGCAGGGCTTCATAGCTCCATGTCAATCCACATGCGTTGAGCCATTTTCTCAACCATGCTCAAAACACCCTGGACTGCTCCGAAAATAATGCAAAGAGGCAATATCACAGGTAAAAAAATCAGCCACTGTAAGGCCATTCCAAAATTGAACTTTTTAAAAATGGGTGCTTTCATAAAGATCGGGTTAGTTACACTGGACTAAAATTCGATTCACAAATTAACTATAATTTACTAATTATCAACGCTAACACTAAATTAAAGGTTTCTATAAAATTCAAAATTCGAATAAATAATGTAATTTTTTCGATGCCGGTTACTAACAAAGCAATTTCCGGTTAGCAGCTACTTGTCAAAATAACCCATCGTGTAGAAAAAAATTTGTTTATTTGTTATAGTAAAGCAAACCTACATCATTAAAATATGACGTCTTCCGACATCATTCAATTATTACCCGATTCCATAGCCAATCAGATCGCTGCCGGAGAAGTTGTCCAGCGCCCTGCATCGGTTGTGAAAGAACTTCTTGAAAATGCCATAGACGCCAAAGCTGGTAATATTCAGGTTATTTTACGTGAAGCAGGCCGTACACTTATTCAGATTATTGATGACGGATCTGGCATGTCCGAAACAGACGCAAGGATGTCTTTTGAACGCCACGCCACTTCCAAAATCCGTCAGTCAGAAGATTTATTCAGGATCCGTACCATGGGATTCCGTGGTGAGGCACTTGCCTCAATTGCTGCGATTGCACAAGTGGAAATGCGCACCCGCCAGGCAGAAAATGAATTAGGTACCTTGATAAAAATTGAAGGCTCAGAAATAAAAACACAGGAATCCGTTGCCTGCCTGCCGGGAACGAATCTTTGTGTGAAAAATCTTTTTTATAATGTTCCGGCAAGGCGCAATTTTCTTAAATCAAATTCAGTAGAAATGCGTCATATTCTGGATGAATTTCAAAGAATAGCACTCGCGCACCCGGAGGTTGGTTTTAGTTTACATCATAATGATACCGAAGTTTTTAATCTGATTCCCGGAAAACTGGTCCGCCGTATCATTGATATATATGGCCGGAATTATAGGGAACAACTGGCTTTCTGCCAGGAAGATACATCTTACATCAGCGTAAGAGGATATATAGGAAAACCGGAATTCGCCCGGAAAACCAGAGGTGAGCAATTCTTTTTTGTAAACGACAGGTATATCAAACATAATTATCTGCACCATGCGGTAACGAGTGCATTTGATGGAACCATTCCGGAAGGAAGTCATCCGTTTTATGTTTTGTTTATTGAAATAGATCCCGCTCATATCGACATAAACATTCACCCGACAAAAACGGAGATAAAATTTGACGATGAGCGTTCGGTTTATGCCATTATCATGGCGGCTGTTAAAAAAGCAGTTGGGGTATATAACCTTTCTCAATCAATTGATTTTGAGGATAATATAAACTTCTTAAATCCGTCAAAGTCAGATCAGAATCATGACAGCATTCCGCGTACGGTAATGCCGGATTGGGCTGCGCAATCGAGACATGCGGAAAATGGTCCATCGAAAACGAACCTTACCAATTGGAATAAATTATTTGAAGGACTGCAAAATACCGATGACAGAAGCCGGGAACTTGCTGCTTTTGAAATGAATTCTACCACGGTTTCACGGCCAACTTCCTATCAGGAACAGCCAATGACCATTGCCAGTAAGGTTAACCGGATGGCTTCGGAAGTGATTTCTGCGCCTGAGAGTGATGCGATGTTATTTCAATTGCACAACCGGTATATTCTTTCGCAGGTAAAAGACGGTATTATGCTGATAGATCAAAAAGCGGCTTATGAACGCATTTTGTACGAGCGATATCGCAAAATGCTTACGAACAGAAATGGTGCCTGTCAGCAGTTGTTGTTTCCAAAAACGATCCGTCTGACACATTCGGATATGCAGCTGGTGAATGAGACAAAAAAGGAAATCCGGAGTCTGGGTTTTGAGTTTGATGAATTTGGTGCTAATGAATTAATTATTCGTGGAATCCCGGCTGATTTGCCCGAAGAAAGCGAGCAGGATCTTTTTGAAGAGCTGGTTGAACAATTGAAGCAAAGTTATTCTGATCTGAAATTGAACAAACCCGAAAGTTTATCACGTGCTTTGGCGCGCAGGTTTTCGGTACGATATGCCGTCAAACTTTCGTTTCTTGAAATTCATACTTTGATAGATCAGCTTTTTGCCTCGACCGATCCTAACAGAACGCCTAGCGGTGAAGCGATTATCGTTTTATTGACGATGGATAAGTTAAGCAGTATCTTTAAGGGATAAGGAAACGAAAATATTTCTTAAAGAGTTATAGATTACAAACTTTTGATTTTGAATTAGAATGTTACAAATAACGCCAACGGTTAGAAATTTACTGATCCTGAATGTTCTGTTTTTTATTGTTGACGCATACATTTTACCAATCAGCAACAGATTTGCTTTAATGCCGATCCTGTCGCCTGCTTTTATGCCTTACCAATTTGTTTCCTATATGTTTCTACATGGCGGATTCGGGCATTTATTCAGTAACATGTTCGGTTTATTTATGTTTGGACCTTTACTGGAAAGAATGTGGGGACCAAAAAAATTCCTGTTTTTTTACTTTTTTACAGGGATTGGTGCAGGATTGCTTTTCTCAGGAATCGGATATTATGAAAATGCACAACTGCTTAAATCTGTTGAAGTCTATGTTCAATATCCAACGCCGGACGGGCTTGTTGACTTTATGAGTCACCATGCAAAAGGATTTTATCAGGCCAACCTGGATTTTTTTAATGCTTTTGAAGAAAATCCTACCAATCCTTCGTATATTCAAAATAGTATTGTTGCTGTAAAAAGCGTTTACCAGGCAAGCATTAGCACGCCAATGGTTGGGGCGTCAGGGGCAATTTTTGGGATTTTAATGGCGTTTGGAATGTTGTTTCCAAACACGGAGCTTTTCATGCTCTTCATTCCGTTTCCGATCAAAGCAAAATACTTTGTTGCGTGTTACGGATTATATGAACTATACTCAGGGATACAAAATGCGCAATCGGATAATGTCGCGCATTTTGCACACGTTGGAGGAATGCTATTTGCATATATATTGTTGCGTTACTGGGGCACACAAAGAGAAAATTTTTATTGAAAGAAGAAGATGAGCAATATTGTTGACGACATTAAGAGAGAATTCGAGAAATCGGAGAATTCGCTCGTAAAAATTATTTTAATTAATACGGCCGTTTTTCTGGTATTGTTATTGGTAAAAATCATTTTTACACTTAGTCAGTCATCCAATATTTACAGCTGGATTATTGATATGCTTGAGCTTCCTGCATTCCCTCAGGAATTTATCCGGAAGCCATGGACGCTGATAACTTATTTCTTCACACACGAAGATATTTTCCATATTTTATTCAATATGTTGTTCTTCTACTGGTTTGGTAAACTGATAGATGAATATCTTGGCGCTAAACGTGTTGTTGCCCTGTATTTTTTAGGAGGGATTGCAGGAGGTTTGGTTTATATGCTGATTTACAATTTGTTGCCATTTTTCCAGGCACAGGTTGAAAGCTCAACCATGCTCGGTGCTTCTGCAGCGGCATTTTCCGTAGCGGTAGGAGCTTCTACGCTTCTTCCCAATTATACTTTCAACCTGATTTTCTTAGGGCCGATCCGAATCAAATTCATTGCACTTTTCTATATTATTTTATCGCTTGCACAAACCGTAGGGCCAAATGCAGGAGGTAACCTGGCCCATTTAGGTGGGGCTCTGGTTGGGTACATTTTTATCAAACTGTTGCAAAACGGTACCGACCTGGGTAAACCAGTCTACGCTATCATGAACGGGTGGACCGGACTTTTCCGCAGACGCCCTTCGATGCAGGTTACGTATCGTGAAAAACAGGTATACAGAAGCACTAGTGTCTATTCGTCTTCGACAACTTCTTCGACAATAGAAATGCCTGACCAACACGAAATTGATTCGATTTTGGACAAAATTTCCAAGTCAGGATACGAGAGTCTGACCAAAGAAGAGAAGCAAAAATTGTTCAAGGCGAGTCAGCAAAAATAAAAAGCAGTAGTGAACATCTATTTGCTTAATTTTGCGTATCTTTTTATGTTAAGGCTGATTGCCTAATCTGATTTTCAATAGCTTTCTATATGCTTATTACACCAGGAAAACTACTTGCTAAGATTGATTCTCCCGAGGATTTAAGAAAGCTGGACCGAACTCAACTTCCACAGGTTTGTAATGAGTTACGTCAATTTATTATTGACAATGTTTCTGTTTACGGAGGTCATTTTGGTGCAAGCCTGGGTGTTGTAGAATTATCGGTAGCACTTCATTACGTTTTTAATACACCTGACGACCAGCTTGTCTGGGATGTAGGGCATCAGGCTTATGGCCATAAAATACTTACCGGTCGCCGTGACAACTTTCATTCTAACCGTACTTATGGCGGACTTTCGGGTTTTCCAAAACGCAAGGAAAGCATTTATGACGCATTTGGAGTAGGTCATTCATCTACTTCTATTTCTTCGGCATTGGGCATGGCCGTTGCATCCGCCTTACAAAATCATCATGACCGTCAGCATATTGCTATCATTGGTGACGGGGCTATGACAGCTGGTATGGCTTTCGAAGGAATGAATCATGCAGGCGCGACAGATTCCAATCTGCTGATTATCCTGAATGATAACTGCATGGCCATTGACCCAAATGTTGGTGCATTGAAAGAATATCTTACAGATATTACCACTTCTCATACCTACAATAAACTTAGAGACGAAGTCTGGAATATGCTTGGTAAAATGAGCAATTTTGGAAAGAGCGCACAAGAAGTTGTTTCAAAAGTGGAAACAATGATGAAAACTGCGATTCTTCGTCAAAGTAATCTTTTTGAATCGTTAGGCCTTCGTTATTTTGGCCCGATTGATGGAAATGATATCGGACATTTGACAGAAGTTCTGAATGATTTAAAAAGTATTCCGGGTCCAAAAATTTTGCATTGTTTGACGGTTAAAGGAAAAGGTTACGGACCTGCCGAGAAGGATCAAACCAAATGGCATGCACCTGGTATATTTGATAAGATTACCGGAGAAATAAAGAAAAAAATTTACGATACGCCACAAGCTCCAAAGTACCAGGACGTCTTTGGAAATACCTTGGTAGAACTGGCTGAGAAAAATGAAAAAATTGTTGGTGTAACGCCGGCAATGCCTTCGGGATCTTCTCTGAATATTATGATGAAAGCAATGCCTGACAGAGCTTTCGACGTAGGAATTGCGGAACAACATGCGGTAACATTTTCTGCCGGTATGGCAACACGAGGTGAAGTGGTATATTGCAATATTTACTCAACATTCATGCAGCGTTCCTACGACCAGGTTGTACATGATGTTTGTATGCAGGAACTTCCTGTAATATTCTGCCTTGACAGAGCCGGTTTAGTTGGTGCTGACGGTCCGACGCACCATGGGGCTTATGATATTGCATTTATGCGGTGTATACCAAATATGATCGTTTCTTCACCCATGAATGAGGAGGAGTTACGTAATTTAATGTATACGGCGCAACTTGACGTTATACAAAAGGGTCGTCAGGCATTTACCATACGATATCCACGTGGAAATGGCGTAATGCCGCAGTGGCAGACTCCATTTGAAGAAATAAAAATCGGTAAAGGCCGCAAAATTAAAGAGGGTAATGATATTGCTTTACTAACATTAGGGCCTGTTGGTAATTATGCTGTCGATGCCTGTGAAACGCTGGTTAAGGAAGGAATTAGTGCAGCGCATTACGACATGCGTTTTGTCAAACCTCTTGATGAAGGGATGCTTCATGAGATTTTCAGCAAGTTTGACAGGATTATCACAATAGAGGATGGTTGCCTTCAAGGTGGCTTTGGAAGTGCTGTGCTTGAATTTATGGTCGATCACGGATATAATTCGCATGTAAAACGACTTGGTATTCCTGATGCATTGGTTGAACACGGCGAGCCGGATGAATTACACCGTGAGTGTGGTTTTGATAAGGAAGGGATTCTCGCAGCCATACGCTCTTTAATGCATACTGGTGCGGCAGTTAGTTTTTAATTATAGCATTATAAGATTTTGTAACCCTCTAAAATAGCTTAATGCTGTTTTAGAGATTTTTGCTTTATATACAATAACGTTTTGCAACTGAACATGTTCTCCACTAGACAACAGTTATGAGATAATTCGACATCTATATTGCCTGTACTTCTGTTTAGATCATATCAATCTGGTTCTATCTATTTTATTGGTCATTGAAATCGTGTTTAAACCGTTTAATACAGTACCACCCGACAAATCGTCCTTGTCAATAATTCAAATATACTGCTGTTTGTTCAAACCAAGATAAACGTTATATATAATACGCCTTACATACATGTAAAGATTTGTATAGAGCCCATAATAACAGGCTTTATCGATGATATTTAGGCTAGGAGAGGATAACGGCTAGCGTTTAAGACAATAAAATAACAATCCAGTAACTTTTTGGGGCGGCAAATGGAAAATTGAAGCGTTATTTATCTGTCCGAAGTGTTGTTTGAGCACGCAGCTTTAAATAAGAAATGTTTTATTTATCTTAATCGCGACTAAAAAAATTCATTCCCTTTGAAGCTGAAATTAGTTATAAATGGTATAGACAGGCCGGGTGCACCCGGCTTAGGCAACCCGTGCACTAGGCGTACCCTTTAACTTCTCTGACCGGAGCGCATAGCCGGTCGGAGTCGATACCAACTGGGACTGCGCGTCCCGGAAGCGGTAGCCACAACCAAAAAAATCCCATCTCTTGTGAAGATGGGATTGATTGTAATGGTATTGTGGCGACTACCTACTTTACCAGGTTTGACCCAAGTATCATCGGCGGTTCTGGGCTTAACTTCTCTGTTCGGGATGGGAAGAGGTGAACACCAGGCCAATAGTCACCAACAAGATTTTCTGTTGGATTTGTGATTAAGGGAAGAAGTGAAGCCAACGTGGCTCCGAACCATTCCAATAGTCACCAACAAGATCTTTGTGAGTGTACAATGATTGAATGAGAGAATGTTGGAATGATAGAATATTCAATCATTCACTTATTCAAAATTCCTTCATTGAATTTCATGTCATATTGGAAGCAAAAGAGAATGAGTTAAAAGTTGTGCAAGCTGTTGGGTAATTAGTACTGCTCAGCTGAATGTATTTCTACACGTACACCTGCAGCCTATCAACGTCGTAGTCTACAACGACCCTTGTGTGGAAGATTCATCTTCGGGCTAGTTTCG
>NZ_JAJTSZ010000010.1 GCF_021440195.1 Dyadobacter sp. CY356 | reverse complement strand
CGCACCCGTACGACGGTGACATTGCTGCCCCCTCGCCTTGCATGTATTAAGCCTGCCGCTAGCGTTCATCCTGAGCCAGGATCAAACTCTCCATTGTAAATTTTGTTTTGTGGTAATCCCGAAAGATTCCACGTTATCTTCTTAAACGTACTATCTTGTTACTCTCTTCATCATGTCAAAGAACTGTGCTCCGCGTCTTCCGAAACTTGATGCGCTGATCGTTCTCAGCGCCGTACTACCCGATTGGGAGTGCAAAGGTGCACCTCTTTTTTTTCATACGCAAGTACAAGGCAAAAGTATTTTGAAAGTTTTTTTGAAATAATTTGTAAAAAGCTCAAAATGAGGAAAATGTGCCCCGAAAATATTTTGAAGTTTTTTTACGGGGTTGGGTGCGGATCAGGAAATGGGGCTGGAATGGATGGGAATGCGGTTGTGGGTTCTTTTTCTGGTTGTGGGGAGGTTGGGTTTGATGGTGGGTTTGTTTGTGGTTTTTGTTCCTATATATAAGGAAGGGGGATGTTTTGTTCAGCAAGGCAGTTTGCGGATGGTTCATAGGAGGCTCCGAAGGAGCCGTGGGAAGCTTGGTCGTACTTGATTGCTATAAACAGGTGGCTCCGAAGGAGCCCTAAGAAGCTTGGTCGTATTTGATTGCTATAAACAGGAGGCTCCGAGGGAGCCCTAAGAAACTTGGTTGAATTTATTTGCTATAAACAGGTGGCTCCGAGGGAGCCTGGCACATTACGGGATTTGATTTTTGATAGAAACAGGGAGCCCCAAGGGAACTGAGAAAATTTCAAGGTCTTTGAATTGTCAATGACTGTATAGGAACCACTTTCCATAAAAGGAAAAACCGGGAATGGATTGTATAAATAATTCATTACCGGTTTACCATATATTATATACTTGCTACTACAATCTAACCAATCCTTCAATATCAGCTACTGATTTGATAAGCGGTTCACCTAATAATTGATAGCCATTTTCAGTAATCAAAAAATTCTCCTCTACCCTGGCACCTCCAAAATTGCGGAACGCGTCCAGTTTGTCATAATTTATAAAATCCCTCAATTTCCCTTGCGCCTTCCACATATCCATTAATTCAGGAATAAAATACAATCCAGGCTCTACGGTAAGTACAAAACCAGCTTCCAGTTCTCTCCCAAGCCTTAATGATTTCAAACCAAATTCTTTGCTTTTGACCATTCCTTCTGAATAACCAACATACTGCTCACCCAGATCTTCCATATCGTGCACGTCCAGACCCATCATATGTCCGAGTCCGCATTGGAAAAATAAGGTATGGGCTCCTTCCATCACGGCATCTTTAACATCACCTTTCATCAATCCCAGTTGTTTCAATCCATCAACCAAATATTCGCACGCAAGTTTGTGAACATCCAGAAACCTGATTCCTGGTTTTAATGCATTGGCTGCTGCCTGTTCGGCTTTCAGCACAATTTCATAAACTTCCTTTTGTAAGGAGCTAAATTTCTGATCAACAGGAAAAGTTCGGGTAAGGTCACCTGCATAATGCATTGCAGTTTCAGCACCGCAATCGCATAAAACTAGCTGGCCCTTTTTCAAAATATCACTTGTCGGATGATTATGCAGCGTTTGCCCGTTTACGGTATAAATAACAGGATAAGCAATATTCCCACCAGCACTCAGCGCAATTCCTTCAACAATACCAGCCACATATTTTTCAGTAACACTCTCCCTGGAATAACGGATTGCGGCAAGATGCATTTCGTTACTCATATTTACAGCCTTATCAATTTCTGAAACTTCCAGAGCAGATTTGTAGGCACGTTGGGCGATTACCGCTTTAATCAATTTAACAGACGCTTCTTCACTTACTTTCGCAATTGTAATTTGTAAAATATCACTCAGTTTGATAACCGCGTCTGATCGGTATGGTGGCAGGTAATGAATGGTTTGGCCGGACGACAAAGCCTTTTGAATAAAAACTTTAAGTGAATTTGATTCAGCTACTTTATAAATTCCCGTTTGCGCGGCAATTTCCGTCAAGGATGGCTGCGTTCCCATCCACACGATATCATCTATCGTTGGTTCGTTACCAATGATGATTTCAATATCTTCATCCACATTAATGATTGCCGCTAAACCAGGCTTATCCAATCCGAAGAAATACAGAAAACTGCTATCCTGGCGGAAATGATAGGTGTTATCCTTATAATTCATTCCTACCTCTTCATTCCCTAAAAAGAGAATCAGCCCACTGCCAACTGCTTTTTTCAGCTTATTTCTTCTATCCTTATATACATCAGTACTAAACATCTTCTTTTTGTATTTTAAATAACAATCATTTAATTCTGTTCCAACCCATTTCACTTTTCCAACATCAACGTTTTTATGTATTTCACCGGAGTACTTCCGTAGCTCAGGAATTTTTCATGGAAAGATTTCAGATTGAACTTATCACCAAGCTTTGCTTTATAATCCCGGCGTAAATCAATAATCTCCTTATAACCGGTATAATAACTTGTCAGCTGTACATTACTCACACTGACTCTTTTCCATTTCCCTTCCGCTTCTGCTTTCTGCTGAAACGCTTCTTTAATCAATAAATGCATCGCTTCATCTTTACTCATATTCCCGGCATGAACGCTATAATCCAGAATTGTATTACAAACGGTTCTCAAATGCCATTTATACCACATCAGCCACATTTCTGGTTGATTATTACCAAACCCATTTTCCAGCATCATCTGCTCGGTATAAACTGCCCAGCCTTCGATCATTGCACCATTTCCTAAAAGTGACTTAATAAGACTTGGTGATTGATTGGCATAAACAAGCTGAGTATAATGACCCGGAATTGCTTCATGAATATCAAGGATCTGCATAATGTAATGATTGTATTCACGCAGATAACTCTCAGCCTTCTCCTTTGGCCAGTTTGTTATACTTCCCACATTATAATAAGTATTTCCACCCTTGTCATAAGGACCAGGCGCGCTGATGGAAGCCCCTGCAACACCTGCCATATAAGCCGGTTCTTTTCTAACAATCAGTGGTTTTGTCGGATCAAGCGTAATCAGTTTCTTATCATTGATAAATTTATTTAGGCCGGGAATAATGTCAGAAATGGCAGTTTGAAAATCCTGCTGTTTAACGTGATTCACAGAAAGTGTGTCAATCATCTTTCCAATTAATTCAAGTGAATCTTTGGGCATCGGCTTTGTCCCAAAATATTTTGGCCATAACTGTCTGCTAATTAAGGCCATTTTTAATTGTACTTCTTCCTTTCTGGCAACTGCTGAATCATAAATCTGATCTGCTGTATAAGCGGATTGAATGTTGTGTGCGAATTTTCGACCATAAAGCTCTTTTCCTAACCTGAAACTTCTCGGCTTTTCACTTTTCAATTCTTTAAGCCATTTTGTATAATCTTTTATAGCCGCAACAGCTTTTGCTGATCTCTCGGTAATCTGTTTTTTTTCAGATGCACTAAGTGTAGATACTTTTAAGGAATCCAGAAGATCATTTTCAAATACCGACAATCCGCCCAAATTCTGATCAACTGCAAGATTTAAAAGCTCTGGAACCGGGTTTGAAATGATGTTTTTTGCAGCTTTATAATATTCCGGAACATTTACCAGTCTTCCATTGATACTTTTTAACCTTTTATCCAGCGGGGCATAATTTTCTGTCAAAATGAATGCAAAGGTTCCGCTAACGTTATACGATGAAGGATCCCATTGATATGATTTTAACGTATCATAATTCCATTGACTTTCTTTAAGCAAATTTTGAATTAGATAAAAGTCGGTTTGATTAGCAGCGGATAACAGTTTGGGATCCATTGCAGCGAGTGAATCCAGTTGGTTTTTGGCAAATTTTAAAGACGCATTAATCGAATTCCGATCCGGAATCACCAATATACTGTCATATTTATGATATCCTGCCGTAGTGGCCCAGTCCGGATTCTGTTTCCATAATGCTTCAATAAAAGATGCCGAATAATCTTCGAAAGCTTTATTTGACGTACCATCGTTTTCTTTCGAAGACGGAGTTTTGCAACCTGTAAATAAGAACGATGATAAAATAGATATGGACAATATAAACCTGGCAATTTTGATTCTTCGCCCGATTGCTTGCAGGTATGATTTCATACGGCTTTCGCAGAAGGTTAAATTTTGATTCGACATAAATGATGAACAACAACTAATCATGTTCAATTTGTCAAATTTATACTTTAACCGCAGAATTTTCTCGTATGTATTTAATAAGTTTTTATCCGATTTTACCCGTTGAAAAATAATCGAAGAAGCTGTGCGTAAAAATCAAAGATTTATTGGAGGAGGGCCAAATATGTAAAAATTAATTTGTTTCACTCAAAACGCACTTACAACACTACGATCTGTCTGGTCACATCAATACCTGAACCTTTTATCCGAACGATGTACTTTCCGGACGAGAGGTTTCTCACTGGAATTTTCACCCGGCTTTTCATGTCTTGTTTCTGATAAGTCATGACCCTGCCTAAAAGGTCATAAACCGTAATTTCTGCACTGATAATATCGTCGCGGGACTCAACATAGATATCATCCCGGGCACCGGGATTAGGAAACACTACGATATCATATTCGCCTTCAGTAATAACTTCAAGCTGATTGGAAAATGCCGAATAACACGTTAGTAAATTTGTACCGATCGCAAATGTTTCTCTGGCGCGGGCTGAGTATGCTCCGGTCACTGTCAGTCTGATGCTGTTTGTAGCAGGAGTTTCCAAAATCGTCTCATCTCTTTTCCAGTCATACGACTCATTAAAACCTGTTTGATTAATGCTAGCGGTGGCAGTGAAAGGCCCGGTTTTTTCAACAATAGGCGTAGGTATTTCAGGGCGGACAATCAATGCGGCTATACCTGAATTATCGGAAACGCAGCCAAATACGCTTTGGCTTCTTACAAAATAATTACCCGTTTCTGAAACCGTAATTGTGGTACCATTTTGTATTGTTTCTGCTGCTCCCTGTTTGTACCAGGTATATTCATCATTTCCGGGATTGATGGAAAAAGTAAAGGAAGAATCCGCACAAACCTGCTGCGAACCGGATTGAATAATGGTTGGCGTAGCTGGTTTGACAGAGGTAGTTATGACCATTTTCTGGCTTCGGAGTGTGTTGCCATATGCGTCCTTGACACGCGCTATATACGTACCAGGAGTAGAAATATTAATCGTCCTTCCGCCACCCAGATCTCTTAGTGTTCCATTGACATCTGTATACCAGAAATAATTTAAATAACCATCCGGCAAAGTCAGATTTACGGAATTATTATTGGCATCGCACGTACTTGCAATTCTTGGCTCGTCAGACACTGAAACCGGATTGACAGTATTGAAAAAAGTATCGTTTAAAACATCATTCCATGCATTGGCAAGAATCGTTGTTCCCTCAACTCCCTGGAAATGAGTTCCGTCTCCTCCCCGGCTTACATATAGATTATCAGTTTCGGGACCTGCATACGCAATCCCCGGAAGATCCTGGATTACAGCATTTTGTGCCGCAATTACCGATGGACTTGTTACTGAAACGTTATTTTGATTGGCAATTCTGGAAGTCCTCGCAATAACCCAGGGTATTCTGGTATTAACATCACTGCTAAGCTTTGAAATCAGATCCTGAAGTCCGTTTTTGTAATCGTTAAAAGTTGTATTGAGAGGAAAGTTATCCGATTCTCCCTGCATCCAGAGTATTGCCCTTGCTCCATACTGTTTGACATAATGCTGCATGGAAAGCCGGACATTGGCATAGGGCATTTGTGGCGCAAACTGAATTAAACCACTGGCTACGTCAGATGTAGGTTCATTCCGGCTGCTTTTATTCCAATTCAACAGAGCTGTGCCCTCCCAGGCAGTATTTACAAAAAGTACAGGAACATTTAATTTCGCAGTTAAAAGATCTCCAAGAATTCCCCAGCACCAGGTTCCATGACCTCTAAGGCCCATGGTTATGTTGCTTTTATTCAGTTGGGTAAATAGTGGAGGTGGAAGATTATCCAGAGAATTGCTTATCTCATTATTGTGATCGATGTAATTGACACGCTCATCGTTGGCTACCGGACTTGTGTAATTTATGCCCTGAGCATTGGACTGGCCGGAAATAATAAAGATTTCTCCCACACCTACCCTGGAAATTGAATAAGGGTTGCCAATGATTACCCCGCCTTTTGAGCCCCGGACTTCTATGCTGTACCAACCGCCAGCGATTCGTATGGTACCGCTAAAAACACCACCGATAGGATTATCCTGTAAAGTTTTCCACGGAATTTCTTCACCTTGCCCGGCTTTTACCGGTATAACATGTACTTCAATTTTGTCGACAGCTATGGTATAACTTCCGCTTATGGTAACATTTGCTGATTTGTCTAAGTCCCTCTGATGAATCGCACGTTCGAGTGGTGCGGTGACAATGATCTGCGCTTTCAGACAAAAAGGGAACAGAATAAGAAAAATACACACCTGGCAAGTGGCTGAAAAACCTCTTCTCTCAGGAAAAAAATCTAACATATATTTCATGAAGTGTGCAAATTCATTAGGATCATGGTGTAACTAATACGACACAAAGTTTGTAAAAAACGTTGGGTCGAGCAACAAAAAACTATTAATCGGGCGAGGAGAGTTACTGTGTTTTAATTAATTACGATGAGCACCCATAAATTGTTGCGCAGGAAGGAATTATCCTTAACAAAATAAATCCTGCCCCAGACAAGTTGAGACAGGATTTAATCACGATTTTCAAAATTCCGTTGCTTATATATCCTTTGCCTTACTTTTCATTTGTGCATCAATCACAGCTACAAGAGCCATGTTATAAATACTACGAACAGAACTACCTAATTGAAGCACATGTACCGGTTTTTTCAGGCCTAACAAAATCGGGCCAATCGCATCGGCATTTCCTACTTCCTTCATTAAGTTATATGCAATATTACCAGCGGCCAAGTTCGGGAATATAAGTGTATTCACATCCTGGTTTACAAGTTCACTAAAAGGATAACTATCCTGCAGGTTTTTCGGATTTAGTGCAACACTTGCCTGCATTTCACCATCCACAATAAGTGATGGCATTCGCTTTTTAATCAGCTTTCTGGCATCCGACATAATTTTAGCCTCCGGAGAATCGCTGCTCCCGAAGTTGGAATAACTTAACAGCGCAATACGGGGAGTCAGGTTAAAATTTTGAACTTCTCTTGCTGCCAGTGCTGTAATATCGGCCACCTCTTCCGCTGTCGGGTTGAAGTTGACCGTAGTATCGGCAAGAAATAACGGACCTTTTTTTGTTATCAAAAGGTACATACCCGCAATCTTTTTCACACCATCTTCCGTCCCGATTATTTGAAGGGCAGGACGGATCGTATCCGGATAGTTTTTGGTTAGACCCGAAATCATGGCATCCGCGTCACCGGTTTCTACCATCATACAGCCAAAATAATTCCGGTCTGTCATCGCTTTTTCCGCTTCATATTCATTAATTCCTTTACGCTGACGTTTGTCAAAATAAAGTTTTGAATATCTCTTTCTGTTTTCCGCCTGCGCATCACTTCTTGGATCAACGATAATCATACCGTCCAAATCAATTCCATTGACTACTGCCAGTGACTTTATCTTATCTTCCTCGCCTAAAAGAATCGGGAAAGCTGCTTTTTCATCAAAAAGAATTTGGGCCGCTTTCAATACTTTCCAATTGTCAGCATCTGCAAAAACAACTCTGCGCGGATCCAGACGGGCTTTATTTCCTATCACACGAAGTAACTGATTATCCAGACCAAGGCGGTGATTCAATTCCTCCTTATACGCCTCCCAATCCAGAATATGCTTTTTTGCCACGCCACTTTCCATCGCTGCAAGTGCTACCGCCGGTGCAACCGTTGCAAGTAACCGCGGGTCAAGCGGTTTTGGAATGATATAATCTTTACCAAAAGAAATCGTCTTCTCATTGTATGCCAGATTCACAATATCCGGCACAGCACTTTTCGCCAGATCTGCCAGCGCTTTTACGGCTGCCAGTTTCATAGCTTCATTGATCTGCGTTGCCCTTACATCAAGCGCTCCACGAAAAATAAACGGAAAACCAAGTACATTATTAACCTGATTTGGGTAGTCGCTTCTGCCCGTTGCCATAATCACGTCGTTTCTTGCACCGGTTGCGGCTTCATAAGAAATTTCCGGATCCGGATTTGCCATTGCAAAAACAATCGGATTATTAGCCATGCTTTTGATCATATCCGGCGTCACCACATTTCCCACACTCAGACCTAAAAATACATCTGCATTTTTCATAGCAGACGCGAGTGTCATGTCAGCATTTGCTGAAATGGTATACGGTATTCTGTCCTCACCAAGATCCGTCCGGGAAGCATGAAGCACGCCATCTTTGTCAAATAAGATAAAATTCTCAGGTTTTGCTCCCAATGATGTATACAAAAGTACACAGGACATGGCTGCCGCTCCTGCCCCACTAATGACAAATTTTGCCGTTTCAATCGTTTTTTTCTGTAACTCCAATGCATTAAGCAATGCCGCGCTGCTGATGATGGCGGTGCCATGCTGGTCATCATGCATGACCGGAATTTTCATTTTCTGCCTTAATTGTTTTTCAATATAAAAACACTCAGGCGCTTTGATATCTTCGAGATTGATTCCGCCAAACGTAGGTTCCAGAGCCAACACGATCTGAATAAATTTGTCAGGATCCGTTTCGTTTATTTCAATATCAAAAACATCGATATCAGAAAAAATCTTGAATAAAACCCCTTTACCTTCCATTACCGGTTTGCTGGCTTCCGCTCCGATATTTCCCAGACCAAGTACCGCGGTTCCGTTTGTGATCACGCCAACGAGATTTCCTTTGGCAGTGTATTTATATACTTCCTCTACATCTCTGAAAATTTCTTTACAGGGTTCAGCCACCCCGGGAGAGTACGCCAGAGACAAATCACGCTGGGTTTTCGCATCTTTTGTTGGAATAACTTCAATTTTCCCGGGTCTTCCTTTGGCATGATAATCCAGTGCCTGTTCTTTTCTTAATTGCTCCTTCATAAAATAAATTTCAATTCACTTCTCAGAATCATTGATTCTTTTGATTGCGCAAAAGTATCACACTTTACAATGAATACCTGTTGCCGGTTCATTGTTTTACCAATAATCCATCAAATACTTAAACCGATCTACCAATCACGGCAGATTTTTAATTGCATCGGCAAGCATTTCTATATATTTCTCACGATCAATATCATAAACAACTTCGGCGTTTGGCTCTTTTTGCAGCACATTGTAATAATCCACCACGGTTGCTCCGCTTGTGAGTTTTCCCATAGTTTCAACAGCTACGTAACATGGTTTTGATTTAAATATTTCCGGGTTCATCAGCCAGGCTATCGCACACGGATCATGCAGTGCCGCTCCGCCTTCCAGTTCAAGCCGGTTCTCTCTGTAAAAAATGGAGAAGAATTCCAGCAAACCCGCTGCCGCTATACCTGATTTATTACCAATAGCTCTGAAAGTTTCGATATCCTGCTGAAAGACCACAGCATTATGCGTAACATCCAGGCCGCACATCGTAATTGGTACTCCTGAGTCAAAAACGATTGCTGCTGCTTCCGGATCAGCGTAAATGTTAAATTCAGCTAACGGCGTCATATTCCCACGAAAAATCCCACCGCCCATCAAAGAAATTCGTTCAATTTTGTCTTTCAGATTAGGAAAGGCCAATAGAAAAGCTGCGATATTAGTCAGCGGACCCGTGGGAACGATGGTGATTTTCTCCTGACTTTCCCTCAGAATATTGGCGATGCCTTCAACAGCCAGGATACTTTCAGCTTCCGAAACAGGATCAGGAAACACGGCTCCATCCAGACCACTTTCGCCATGCACATGATCTGAAACCAGTAATTCACGAAGCAAGGGTTTTTCACATCCCCGGTAAACCGGAACGTTCACTTTCATCAAAGATATAAGTCGCAAGGCATTGAAAAGCGTCTTATCCTGGGTCTGGTTCCCGGCCGAAGTCGTTATGGCTTTTACATCAAATCTGCCGCTTCCGAAAGCCAGCATAAGCATCAGGGCATCGTCAAGGCCTGGATCGCAATCTATTATTACTGGTATTTTTTTCATTTTAATTTAATTCATGTTGATAAGGAGCAGAACTTTGTGCACCCATCCGGGTAACCGAAATGGCTGAGGCTTTGCATGCAAATTGGCAGGCATCAATCCAGTTTTTCCCTTCTGCCAGGGCGGTTACTAAGGCTCCGTTGAAAATATCCCCGGCCGCCGTTGTGTCCACCGGTACTACCTCGACAGCAGGTATTATTTCCGAATATTCTTTATTAAAAAGGTAAACACCGTTTTTGCCCAAAGTGATAATGACATTTTCTATTCCTTTATTCCGGAAAAAAAGTGCCGCTTCCTTCGTGGATTCCGGAGAGTCTGGCAGGATTCCGGTTAAAAGCCGGGTTTCCGTTTCGTTTGGCGTAATCAGATAAAGGCCGTTTAACAATTCGTCATCAAGTTTTACAGCCGGAGCCGGATTGAGTATTACTTTGATATTCAGATTATTACATTTTGTGATGATATATTGAATGGTATCCAGCGGAATTTCAAGTTGCAGTAAAACAAGATCAACTTCATCAAAAATATCATCCCGCAAATCCGAAGGTTTTAAATTCATATTGGCACCCGAAGCGACCACAATCTGATTTTCACCTTTTTCATTCACTATAATGGATGCCACGCCGGATGGAAAATCGGCAGTCTGAAGGATATTTTCAGTTATTAAACCTTCTTTTTTAAAGCCTTCCAACGCTTCTTTACCAAAAATATCCTTTCCAACCTTTGCAACAAAGCGCACCTCAGCACCCAGACGAGCCGCAGCCACCGCCTGATTTGCTCCTTTCCCGCCCGGATTCATCAAAAAAGTCTGCCCCAAAACCGTTTGCCCGGGCTGGGGAAAGTCTTTGGTTTTAATCACCATGTCGGTATTCGAACTCCCAATAACAAGTATTCTGGCAGACATATCAATTTATTTTCTGATCAATCACTTCTAACAATATTTCGGTTTCAAACCAAAAAGCTAAGTTATTGATTAGAATAAACAATCAGCTCTTGCACTATGTTTTTCCTGAATTAAAATGATAATGTTTCCAAAAATTGGAAACTCTGCCGCCAGGGAAAATCAGCATATACTTACAACTGCATTTGTACTTAAAACCAAAATCCGTTGAACAGGAACGATTTCTTTTCTAAATTCGGTCACATTTACTGATTATCGCTAAATGTGTTGTAAAGACACAACTTCGACAGTAATTATCGGTGACTAATGCTTTTAATATTAACATTCTTTTTTCTTTTCAAACTATTCCCGAATACCCTGTTTCATTATGTTGAAAATTACTTTAAGTCTGTTTTCCGCCTTTCTTATGTTTGCCTGGTACAATCCGCTGCATGAGAATACCGAACCCCGGAAAACTTCGCAAACGCGTATTGATTCCTTACCCAACGCATCAAGCTGGCCGAGTGAGCTGGTTCTTACCAACTTTACCGGACCAGATCTTACACCCAGTCCTGCCTGTCTTGCGGTGGCTTCCACAGGAGAAGTTTATGTCGGTGTTGATATGATCGGATCGCTTGGAAAAGATCCGGGAAAAGGCAGTATCGTCAAACTAGTTGACAGTGATAACGATGGTAAAGTAGACAAACATACCATCTTCGCTATGGCAGATGATCCACGCGGAATTATCGCGATGGGCGATAAAGTGTATGTACTTCACACTGTTTTTTCAAAGGAAAATGGCCTGGCAACAGGAATGGATCTTGTTGTTTTTGAAGATAAAAATAAAGATGGCGTGGCTGACGGCCCGTCAAAACCTTTGATTGAACATATCAGTAACCCGAAATTCCTCCAAAGCCGCGGTACAGACCACGCCACGAATGGAATCCGGATGGGCATTGACGGCTGGATTTACATCGCAGTTGGTGATTTTGGTTTTCATAATGCGATTGACCGTTCAGGCAAAAAGTTGACTATGCTGGGTGGCGGTATTGTTCGCGTACGCCCTGACGGCACTGAAATGGAAATTTACACACATGGTATGCGTAATATTTATGACGTCGCTATTGATCCGTACATGAATATCTTCACACGCGACAATACCAATGACGGTGGCGGCTGGAATATCCGTTTCAGCAACCAGATCCAGTCCGGAGAATATGGATATCCTGTTCTTTTTCAGCATCATACGGATGAAATCATTCCGGCACTGATTGATCTTGGCGGCGGTTCAGGAACAGGTTCATTATACATGGACGAAGATACCTGGCCTGCAAAATACAACCACGTACCGATGATGGCCGACTGGGGAAGAAGCCAGGCATATATCCACCGGGTTACACCTGACGGAGCTACTTACACGCAAAAAGAAGAAGATTTTATAAAGTTGTCGCAGATTACCGATTTAGACGTGGATGCTTCCGGGCGACTATACCTTGCTGCCTGGGATGGGGCGGGATATTCAGGCAGCCCTTCAAAAGGATTTGTTGTTCGCGCAGTTCCAAAAAACTGGAAATACAAAGCTTTCCCAGAGGTTAAAAAACTATCCATTAAAGAACTGGTAACAATTTTGAAATCCGGAAGTGCAACGGCTCGTCTTGACGCACAGCAGGAATTGATCACTCGTCCGGCCAAACAAGCAACGGAGACTGCATGGAAACTCGCTTCTGATAAATCTTTACCGCTATACACGCGTGTAGCCGGAATATATGCCTACGAACAAATTGCAGGCGAAAGCGGAGTGGCTAATCTTGTTAAGCTCGCTTCTGAAAATGATGTGAAAGAATACGTTTTACGCGCTTTAACGGATCGCAAAGGAAATCTTAAAAACGTTCCGACAGAATTATTTCTTGCCGGAATGAAGGATACTAATCCGCGCGTACAGCTTGCTGCTACCATCGGACTTGGCCGTTTGGGACGGATTGAAGCGGCTGAAGCTTTGCTTCAGGTTAAGGTTCCTGCCTCATTTGTTGCACCGGCAAAAGATGTGGAAGGACCGCATGCGACGCCCAACTCGCCAATTATTTTGCCGCATATTGCTGTTCGCTCGCTGATTAAATTGAATGCTGTCGACGCATCGGTAAAAGCGATCGGAACAGAAAATTCGACTATTGCACTTTGGGCATTGCGTTATATGCATGATCCAAAAGCGGTCGACGGACTGATTGCTGCTTACAAAAAATCAAGTGATCCTGAATTGAAAAAACAGATCCTCGTTACTTTGGGTAGGTTATACAAAAAGGAAGCAGACTATGACGGTTCATGGTGGTGGAGCACGCGACCGGATTCACACGGACCTTATTACAAAGCTGTTACCTGGGAATCTTCTCCTGAAATCAAAACTTTTTTGACAGGAGAATGGAATAAATCAGATGCGGCAGGAAAACAATTTTTTGCCGATTTGAATGCCAGGAACCGTATGGAAATTACTGAATTCGGCGGAGAAGAAATTGCGGCTGCCAAAGAAGAAGTAAAAGTTGATCTTGATAAAATCAGAAATAAAAAAGGCCAGGTTGGTGAATCTTCGATTGAAGATGTGATGTTGGCAATGGCAAAAATAAACGGAGATCCTGCATTAGGAAAGACTTTATTCACCAGACAAGGCTGCGTTGCCTGCCATAGTTTAACAAAAGGTGAAACGATGAAAGGGCCGTTTATGGGCCAGATCGGATCGATAATGAACCGTGAGCAGATTGCAGAATCTATTCTTAAACCAAATGCATCCATCTCACAAGGATTTGCCTCTGTGGTGATTACGGCGAAAGGTGATAAAACTTACATGGGTTTCATCACGCAGGAATCTGCGGCAAAAGTTGTTATGAGGGATATTACCGGACAACTTTATACCATCAAAACATCAGACATTGTTTCCCGTAAGGAGCTCGAAGATTCCATGATGCCGACCGGACTTGCCAGTGCATTGTCTTATGAAGAATTTGCCTCGCTGATCACTTTCCTTTCCCAGCAGAAGAAATAATCAGTTTCAATTTTTTACTTGTCAAAAAAGCAGATTCCCGGGAATCTGCTTTTTTGTTTTTAGGTTGATTTAAAAAACTGTCCATTCAAATTCAGTTTTTCACAAAATATTGCTAGCTTCAAACTCACTTCCAATTACTTAACTATCCTTCTATGAAAAATAAGATTACTTCATTATTAAGTTTTGTTTTATCGTTTCTCATTTCTTCAGCTTCACTTTTTGCTCAGGAAGATGTCCTGAAAAAATTACAGGAGATTGCAATCATTGAGCAGAAGATCATGATGCCGATGCGCGATGGCGTCAGACTGGCAACCGATGTTTACCGTCCTAAAACAGATAAAAAAGTACCTATCATTTTTTCAAAAACACCATATAATTTCAATTCCTGGGGAGATGGCGAACTGAAACCCCGCACCTATCAGGATGCACTGGACGCAGTCAAACGCGGATATGCCTATGTTGTTCAAAATGAAAGAGGAAAATTCTTCTCTGAAGGAAACTGGGAAATATTAGGTCCGCCAACAACGGACGGCTATGATGCCTTTTCCTGGATGACAGCCCAGCCGTGGTCAAATGGAAAAATTGGTACACTTGGCTGTTCCTCCACAGCAGAATGGCAGATGGCCGTTGCAGCGCTGGATCATCCCTCCCATGCAGCTATGGTCCCGATGGGTTTTGGAGCAGGTGTTGGGAAAGTTGGCCCGTTTGTTGAGCAGGGAAACTGGTACCGTGGTGGTGCCCAGCAAATGCTTTTCACCACCTGGCTTTACGGAACGGAAACTGATAATATGGCACGCCCGATATTCCCTAAAACGGCTACCAGTGAAGATTTAAAGAGAGTTTCGCGCTTTTATGACCTGGCTCCTGAAATGCCAAAAGTAGATTGGGCACAGGGTTTGAAACATTTACCGGTTCAGGATATTATTCAAAATGTGAACGGACCAAAGGGTACATATGAAAAAATGATCGTCAGAAAACCGAATGATCCGGAGTGGTACAAAGGTGGATTATATCATGACAATATGCCATTCGGCGTACCGAGTTATTGGTTTGTTTCATGGTATGACGTTTCAAGCGGACCAAATCTTGCACTTTTCAATCATGTCAGAAAAAACGGAGTTGACCAGCAAGTGCGTGACGGGCAATTTCTTGTGATCTCTCCTACGCTACATTGTGCCTATAAGCGTGCTACCGAAAATACGGTAGTGGGCGAACGCAGTATGGGTGACGCCCGACTGGATTACGATGGACTGATCTACGGCTGGTTTGACTACTGGCTGAAAGGTGAAGACAATGGTATACTTAAAAAAACACCACGGGTTCAGTATTTTACGATGGGTTCGAACAAATGGCAGCAATCGGAAACCTGGCCACCGGCAAATGTTGAACCAACAACCTATTACTTTTCCAGTAAAGGAAGTGCCAACAGTTTGTATGGAGATGGAAAATTAACTCCAACAACACCAGGAAAAGATGAAAAACCAGACGCATTTGCTTACGATCCGGCTTTCCCTGTTCCTTCTTATGGCGGAAATGTATGCTGTACCGGTACCGCGATCCAGGGTGGTTCCTGGGATCAGCACCAGATGGAAACACGCCAGGATATTCTTGTTTATACCACAGAGCCATTCAAAGATGGTGTCGAATTGACCGGCTCAATTGAAACGACACTCTTTGTTTCTTCTGATGCAAAAGACACAGATTTCACCGTTAAGTTGATTGACGTCTATCCTGATGGACGCGCATTCAATCTGGACGAAACAATTCTGCGCGCCCGCTACCGCGAAGGTTTTGACAAAGAAGTTATGATGGAAAACGGGAAGGTTTACAAGCTAACGTTGAGCCCAATGTCAACTAGTAATTTCTTTGAACCGGGACATAGTGTAAGGGTGGAAATTTCAAGCAGTAATTTTCCTCGTTTTGACAGAAATATGAATACGGGCAGAAATAATTTTGACGAAACTAAAGGCGTCATCGCCCATAATAAAATTCTTCATAATTCCCAATATCCATCCAAAATGATATTACCAATAGTGAAAAAATAAAGGACTTAAACGCAGTGCTTTGGGAGTTCCACAAGGAGTTAGATAAGTTTATTTTTCTGGTTGTTTAGAAGTGTAACGCTGGGTTTTGGATGTTTTGCGCTGAGTCAAAAAAGTTTATTTTCTTTGCGTAACTCAGCGCATAACTCCTCTTACCTCTGCGTTTAAAGGATTTAAACCCAGAGGTAAGTGAGTTTTACGGAGTTGAAAAAGTTTATTTTCTCTGCGTAACTCAGCGTGCAACTCCCACTCCTCTGCGTTTAACCCGTTCAAATTAAGGTTTTTTCATATAGTCAATAGGTGGGCCAACTCTTTCAAAACCGTGCGCTTTGCGAAAATTGTCTTGTTCCTGCTCCGACATTTTTGCCATCTTACCTTCACTCACCGCCTTAAAAAAAGTTTCCATTTTGCCTGCAGGTTGAAACGACATCAATAACTTCGCCTCGCCTTCACTGGTTTTACTGAAAGCGTGAGGTATACCTCTCGGACCAAAAACACTATCACCTACCTTTGCTGTAAAGGTCTCATCTCCTACCCTGATTAAAAATTCCCCGGATAATACATACCACCATTCATCCTGATCGTCATGACGGTGAAGTGCAGGTCCTCCCTTTTTAACGCGGGTTGACTCGAATATGTACAGATCACCATTGGTATCTTCCGAAGACACTTTCGTGAAAAAAGTATCACCTTCCAGTAAGCTGATACTTTTTTCAAACCTGTCTTTCCCGATATCAACTTTAATACCTTTTTTTAATCTTCCCGCAGCAACTGCTTTCATTCCAAACAAAACACCCGGAAGTACGCCAACAGATAATTTAATAAATGATTTCCTTTTCATAACGGAGCTTTTATAATTGCTTACTTAATAAAAGAAAATTATCAACAAATTACTTATCAAGCAATTAGGACCCGAAATTGTTATCAAACGGTGTTTGTTTAAACGCATAGTTTTAGGAGTTGGGCGCAGAGTTAAAAGAGTTTTTTTTCTATTGTGACGGTATTTTATTAAACGCAGAGTTTTTATGAGTGAGACGCTGAGTTGAAAGAGTTTTTTTTTGTCCTCCTGACTCCGCGCATAACTCCAATACCTCTGCGTTTAAACAACCATATTTTCTTTTAGGACAGCAATAAATTAAACGCAGAGTTTAGGAGTTGGACGCTGAGTTTAAAGAGTTTATTTTTTATCTCACTAACTCCGCGCATAACTCCAATACCTCTGCGTTTGAACAACTACTTTTTTTCTGTTGGGCTGGTGATGGGTAAAATGCAGAGTTTAAAATGAGTTGGGCAGAGAAAAATTTACTCCTTTAACTCTGCGGATAACTCCAATACCTCTGCGTTTGAACAACCATATTTTCTTTTAGGACAGCAATAAATTAAACGCAGAGTTTTAGGAGTTGGACGCTGAGTAGAAAGAGTTTATTTTTTCTCCTCCTGACTCCGCGCATAACTCCAATACCTCTGCGTTTAAACAACTACTTTTTTTCTGCTGGGCTGGTGATGGGTAAAATGCAGAGTTTAAACTGAGTTGGGCTGAGAAAAATTTACTCCTTTAACTCCGCGCATAACTCCAATACCTCTGCGTTTAAACAACTACTTTTTTTCTGCTGGGCTGGTGATGGGTAAAATATAGAGTTCAAAATGAGTTGGGCTGAGAAAAATTTACTCCTTTAACTCTGCGTAAAACTCCAATACCTCTGCGTTTAAACAACTACTTTTTTTCTGATGGAACGATGATGAAGTTGAGTAATTCGGTGTGGCGGATTACTGAAATGTCAACTACTGAAAGCACTTCACGGTGTGTCAGCTCTTTAAAAAGTTCGTTGCTGCTGCTTACTGGTTTATTATTAAAAGACACAATGATATCGCCTTCCAACAATTGAGAGCGGGATGCAGGAGAGTTTGCTTCGATATGTGTAACGAAAATTCCTTTATGATTTGAAAGTTTATAGTGCTGGCGGATTTTTTCATTGATCTGCACGTCCTGCAACTGCAAACCCAGATATGCCTTAAAAACTTTTCCGTCCTTGATCAGTTGTCTGGCAATTTCCTTTGCGGTATTAATATCTACCGAAAAGCTCAAACCCTGCGCCCCCTGGATTACTGCGGTATTGACACCTACCACTTCTCCATCGGTATTGATCATCGGCCCACCCGAATTTCCGGGGTTCAACGCCGCATCCGACTGAATTACATTGTCTACATATCTTCCCGATTGCGTTTGCAGAGAACGCCCTAAAGCACTCACGACACCGGTGGTTACGGTATGCTGATAGCCATATGGATTTCCAATTGCAATCACAAATTGCCCGATTTGCAACTGACTGGCATCTCCAAGTTTTGCAACCGAATATCCCTGCGTGTATATTTTAAGAATGGCAATATCAGTATCCGGATCTTTTCCGATCAGCTCAGCCTCTATTTCATTATTGTTCAGTAAGCTAACCATTATCTTTTCCGCAACATCCACGACGTGACAATTGGTAAAGATCAAACCATCCGAAGAGAAAATAAATCCCGAGCCTGAGCCGGCCGGACGCAGTTTTCCTTTATCAGTTTTAAAAACATCTATTTTAACGACTGCGTTTTTCGTTTTATCCACAGCCCCAATGATCATACTCGAAAAGGTATCCATGTCTGTAAATTTTAGTACAAACCTGAACATCAAAAATTTATCCAGTAGTTTTTTTGTGCCAATGTGTCCATTACAACAATTTCAGTATGCCAAAAAGCCAGATCGAAACTTTTCGAATAATGAATTTAAATGGCTTATCCGGAAATGAATAAGTCCCTCAGGAGGTTTGGCTCGTGAAGGACTTATTTCTGTTCAGTTGATGAAATGAATTTGTTTGCTTATTTTAAACTGACATCAAAAGTCTTCTGTTTATGTCAGTTAGTCTTATGCCTTTCAGGGTTTTTAATCTTTCTTCAATTTTGATACCGTTACTAAAAACATATCCTGGTCCGAAAAACTGTTTAAATTCTTTGATCGCCGTATCAAGCTGTTTTTTTGAAACTCCACTGTATACCAATTGCATTAACTGAGCCTTTTCAGGTGTCAAACTTTGAAGTTTCCAGTATTTTGGATGATTCACGCCGATAGGTGATCGGAAATATTTATCGTGTTTTTCTTTAATTAAAAATTCAAAGTCAATATTGATCTGTTTGCTATTATTAGCCACATTTCCTTTGACAATAATTTTAGCCTCTCTGTCTACGGCCAGGATAAATATTTTTTCGTGTATCATGATTTTTAATATTTTTACGATGAACGTTAATTTTGTTGATAAAGAACCTGTTAACAAGCGTTTTGCTGTCGCGGTTGTAGTCATAAGACTAAGATTATGCCAGAAAGACACATTTTGAAAAGAAAATATATTTTATACCACGAATAAGAATAGAAGTGCAATTAAATCTGCATTAATCCGGGATTCCATTCACCAGGATTCATTTAATGTAGAGATTGAAAATTGACCTGAGTAATTGGCAACAGCTTAGAAGACAGTTATTTCTATGGCCCAAGCAAGATATTTCTATTCATTGGATCAATAATTGTTATCCAGAATCTTTTGAAGAACCTGCTGCGACAGATTTATTTTTTTACTTTTTATTGCTTTGAAGAGTTGTTCGTGCAAATGATGATTCATTGCAAAATGACTTATTCCCTGAACTTCTCTGTTTGAAAAGAAACCGCGCATAATCAAAGTAAAACTATGGTACAGATCAGATAGAACCATATTGCCCGATGCCTCTGCAATCGCCATATGAAAATCAATATCAGCATCGGCACATTCCTGAGGTTTTTCTGAATGTATCGCCGCCTTACGTTTTTCAAGATTTTTTTCGATGACCAAAAGCTGCTCTTCTGTATGATTTTGCGTTGCCAGTTTAACAATTTCTTTTTCAATCAATGCCCTCACTGCATTGATATCATCAAAATCGGCACGGCGCAGTCGCTGCTCCATACTTACCGCCTGAAAACTATTATTAACGGTAGTCCCAAAACCCTGCTGCACTTTTAGAATTCCGGAAATCGCTAACGTTTTGATAGCTTCCCTTATCGTAGACCGGCCCACATGATACATTTTCATTAGCTCCGGTTCAGCCGGTATCTTTTCTCCCGGTTGATATTTTCCATTGTCAATGTCTTCCTTTATCTGTGTAACAATCCTGTCGTAAAGCTTCATAACGTATTTGGAATATTTGAAAACAAACATACGATGTTTTACAACAGAAATTCTTGTCCGATCGTAATTATATCATCGTTTTATTATTAAATCCCCAATTGGGATCGAAAAGTGCAGATTAGAAAAACATCAAAACATCATATGTTTTATTAAAACATATGATGTTTGATTGAATCTGAAACTTTTGTTTGATACGTTTGTAGTGTAATAAAACGAAAAGCTATGGACACTACAAGACGCGGATTTCTTTCCGCAGCATCATTATCAACGGCCGGCCTTGTTGCCGCTGCTACTAGTATCAGTTCTTTAATGGCAGAAACAGCAGTTGCTGCAATACCGAAATCAAAAACTGAAAAACCTAAGGAAGAATTGGAAGATTTTGTTTACGATATCGAAAATGGAAGCGAAGGTTATGTAAGTGCGGGAGGAACAGCCAAAGAAGCCACCGTGGAAGAATTCCCGGTTTCGCAAAGTATTGCAGGCGTGACAATGCGATTAAATCCGGGAAGTTTCCGGGAATTGCACTGGCATTCAATCGCAGCGGAATGGGCTTATGTTTTGGAAGGGAAAGTGAGGACCACCGTTATTTCTCCGGACGGAAGCACATCTACCGACGACTTTGAAGTTGGCGATGTGTGGTATTTCCCAAAAGGTCACGGACATAGTTTGCAATGCATTGGCAATAAACCTTGTCATTTCCTGCTTGGTTTTGATAGTGGTCATTTTTCAGAATTCGGGACATTTAGCGTGACGGACTGGCTGCATAATCTTTCACCTGAAATTTTAGCTAAAAATACAGGCCTGCCGATAAGTGCTTTTGCAAAAATGCCAAAGAAAGAATTGTATATCGGAACAGGTAAAATTGCCGTGGAAAATAAACCTGCCAATATCAATACCAATATTCCGGTCAGCAGATCTTCTCACAAATTCAGAATGGAAAGCGATGCAATCAGACAGGATTTTAAAGGCGGATATACGAAACTGGTTTCTTCCAAAGAATTTCCAATTCAAACTACACTGACTGCATTACGAATGAATATTGAACCAGGCGCAATTCGTGAGTTACACTGGCACCCAAACGCTGATGAATGGCAATATGTGATGAGTGGAAAAGGAAATGTAAGTATTTTCGGATCACATGGTAGAGTAAAAACGATGCCTTACAATAAAGGAATGGTTTCCTTTATCAAACAGGGTTATGGACATTATATCGAAAATACTGGCACCGAAACGTTAAAACTGATCATACTTTTTAACAGTCCGGTTTACGAAGAATTATCGTTAAATGACTGGCTTAATTCAAATCCCGGCCAACTGCTGGCGGATCATTTTGGCTTGACGCCGGATCAGGCTTCGTCCCTTACAAAACATGAAAAAGGGATTTTCTAACGTACAGGCCTTTACAAAATCTTCGCTGACAACTTCTGCCAGCGAAGATTTCTATAAACAACTTTATTTTTCACCAATTTCCATATGCATATTGATCAACTGCTTTTTAAATCCAGCTTTTTCATAGGCATTGATCGCAGGCAAATTCCCGCTGTAAACGTCCAGTCTTAATTCTGAAATATGCTGTGAAATAGCCCAGGCTTTAAGTCCTTCAATTATTTTACGGTTAATCCCCTTTCCTCTATGCGACGGATCCACATACATAAATCCCAGATAAGCATGCATCGGATATTTCAAAAAATGCCTGGCATTTTCTATTCGTGCATACCCGGAACCTACAACATCTCCATCAATTTCCGCAACCAAAAGTTCGATATTTGAAGCCTTTATCATTTCTTCAATATCATAATAATATACCGGATCCGGTTTGATCAAACTGTCATATGGCCGCTCGGCCTGGATGACACCTTGTTCAAAAAGAAGTAATGCTGGGAGATCCGACAGCTTGGCCGGGCGAATTTCTATTTCAGACATTTGTCAAGTTGCTTGTTCAATCAATAAATGCCTTTGAAAATGTTATCTTAAAAGAGTTATCAAGAAAATTTAAAAGGCTTATTCAGAAGCTCAACATTAAAGTTTATTCTGGCACCTAATGCATCGAACACTTTAAGTATGGTTTCAAAACGCGCATTTGTAATACTATTTTCTAGTTTTGAAATCTGAGCTTTTTGAACACCAACCAATTTTCCCAGTTCTTCCTGGGTTAAATTCCTTTCCTTTCTGGCTTGCTTTATTGCCTCTCCTAAAAGTCCTATTTTCAGCTCAGATTCAAAAATTTCACGATTTGAAGTTCCTCGTTCACCTATATGTCTGTCAATCATGACGTCCAATGAAACTGTTTTTAATTCCTTTTTCATTTATTTTTGATTAAAATACTGTTTCCTTAAATTTTCGGCTTTTTCTATTTCTTTCAATGGTGTCTTTTGCATTTTCTTAATGATGCCATGAGTAACAATTATAAGCGTCTGATGATCACCTGTCTTGTCCCAGAAGGCAAAGAGCCTTTAAATTTGCTGATTATATAATGTCCTGAATTCCCAAATATTTCCGGTAAGCTTTTTGAGAAGATTACTGTTTGTCATAAACTGGGATTTTTTAATGTTATAGTACACTTTTTCCCTTGCCCTCTCGTCAAGTTTATTAAGAAAAGAAACAGCATCCGGCAATAATTCAACTTTAAACTTCTCTTCCATAGGTGTGTACTTATATTCTTAAACAAATGAATAAGTTTCTCAATAAGGAAACAAGGAATATATAGAAAACAATTGAAATAGCTAAGTATTTTAGGTGCTCTGCTACATAATGACCGGAATTCCAAGGGAGAATGCTTACCTTACTTTCAACAATTTGGCGTAGATTCTGATTTTCAAAACCAAACCGATAATCATTTTCCCTTGCACCAAGTCAAGGTAAATCTGAAAAGTACTTTCTCCAATATTCTATTTCTCAAAAATCAAAATATCCTGAAAGAAAACACCCGGTATTTCTTTCCAGTTTCCCGGATAATAATTAACCAGTTTCAGACCGGATTTTTCCTGAAGAATACGCAAACCTTCTTTTGTTATAGCAATAGCATCCTCAGGATGTTTGGCCGTTTTCAAGGTAAACCAGTTTTCTGAATTGTAGGCCGACAAATCAAAAATCCAGCCGTTCTGTGTTGTGAAATGATATCTTCCAGGCTGGTCGCTCCGTTTGGGCAGTGAATTTTCATATTCCTCATCCAGCAAAAAAAAGGTAATTATCGCTTTCCCGCCTTTTTTCAGAACTCTGTAAATTTCAGTAAAATAAAATATCGCATCTTTTTCACTCATATGTGTCCAGACGGAAAGCGCCGTCACCATATCCTGTGATGCATCCGGAATTGGCCAGGATTTCAGTATGACCGACTGATCACTGGCATAAGTTGGATTGGCAACATCCAGATGAATAAAATTATAATTACTTGATTTATAATGACTTTTACAAAAATCAACATCCTCTGTCATGATATCAATACCGGTATATTCGCCACCTTCGGATACAAAAGGTTCAGAAGAAATTCCTAATAGGCCAGTTCCGCAACCTATATCCAGAATATTATTGCCAGTTTTTTCATTCAGATTTTGATAAATTATCGTTTGAAAAATACCAATCACATGTGCCCACTCGGCATAGGATAATTTACCACCTCTTCTATTTTTAAAATCAGGAATCAGCCTGATATTTTTAGTCCTTCTGATATGCTCTCTATCTGTATCTCGAAAAAGTTTGTCAAGCCAGGGAAATAATTTTTCAATCATGTCTTTATAATTTTTTGAATGTAAATGACTGACTGACATTATATGGTTTTACAATGAATGGCAAGTCAGAAATGTAAGTAACCAACAGTTAACAAATTAATATCGAATAATCTGAAAATTTGTTGTGGTTAAAAGGAAGAAAAGAGAAAAGGATTGATAAATAGTTTTTTACTTGAATTAACAAATATATCAGAAAACCGGAATTGGCAGAACTCAAACAAGAGCCCACACTTCTTTGGTTTGAGATTGTAGAATTATTATCGATCCCCCGTAGAGGCCTCGTTCAATAATACCATATCTTCTATCTTTAACAAGAGATATCTTCTCATTCACACATTTCTTTGATTATGTTGAAGCAAATAATGTTCTGCATTTTTATATGCCTTGTGCCAATACTGCTATGCTGCGAAAAGAAAAATAACGATTCCGTTGTTGAACATCAGATATTTGCTTCTTTGTTACCGGAAATGGTTGATGCTATTTATAAAGATCCTGAAATTTATCTGAATTTTCAGGAAGCTTTAAGGCGTGAAAAAATTGATTCAACACAAATCGATAAGGCACCTTCCCGGGCAGATCGCCGTAAGAAAATCGTTGTTGCCGTTTCAGAGATTTTATATCCTCCTGATCAGAATGACATAGAATCATTGCAGCTAATCATCAAATCAAACAACTTGAAAATTCAAATTCCGAAGAGTAAGATTGCACACAAACTTGTTTTCCCCGTCTACAATAATAAAAAATATATTTTCAAGTATTTCTCAAAATCTCACGAAGAGGAAAGTGAAGTTTATACAGATGGAATAAACGATTGGCGCATAAGCGTTTCATTTTCAAGAATCCAGTTTGATGAAAAGAAAGATTTTGGCATATTAACCGGAACCTACGATTGCCGGCCACAATGCGGCGTTGGATATGTAATCATTGTTCGAAAAACCTCAAATGGATGGAAAGTTTTCAAGGTTTTTGATACCTGGGTTTCCTGATTTTTTATCAGCAAAGTCTTTAATTACTTCATCTGATACCAGTAGAATCGTTAAAAATTTATTGTTCAAAGTATAAAAATTATAAAGAGAATTTTGACTTGAACTTGTAAATTGATACCCGACATCTATAGTATCAATTATTGCTTTTGTTGTACCATTCCTCTGTACAAACAAATCCTCCTTACTTCAAATTATTCAACTTCTGCAACAATCCCTGCCGGATTGGCATGTTTGTTTTATACAACAACATCCAACAATTTAATATCCAAAATCAAAATATGCCGTGTTTTAAAATCAAGAAGCTGTAAAAATTCTACTTCTCTTAACAGTACTGTATATTAATTTAATACAAAAATCAGACGGCGTTCGAAAATTCAATCATATTTGATTAGTTAAACTTTTGTGAATTATAGAAACCGTATTACCGTTAACTATTAATAGTCTTAATACAAACTCAACTAAAATTTAAAACTTTGAAAAATTTTCCGCGACTGACAATGATTCTTTTCGGGATATTGCTCACATCCTGCGACGGATTATTTCAATATAACCCCAATCAGATTCTTTTGAAAGATGATGAAAGGGACTTGAATGCAAAAAATATTGAAAAAATCAAAAGTCTTCCTGTCAAAGATACACTTCGGTTCATTCTTATGGGTGACACACAACGTTGGTATGATGAGACCGTAAAATTTGTTGAAAGCGCAAACAAACAGCGCGACATTGACTTTGTTCTGCACGCCGGAGATATCTCGGATTTTGGAATTACAAAAGAGCTGAAATGGATCAATGAGATCATGCAAAATCTCCGGTATCCATATCTGACCGTGATCGGGAACCACGATATCGTGGCTAACGGTTCTGACGCATATGTCCGTATGTTTGGCCCTTTAGATTATTCCTTTGTCTACGGCCACTATAAATTCATATTCATTAATACAAATTCCCTTGAATACGGACTGGATGGCAGTACACCAAATGTTCCCTGGCTCAAAGCGCAGCTGACCGACAACCCGGATAAAAAAGAAACCATTGTCATAGGGCATGTTCCGCCTTTTGACGCCGATTTTGACCGTAATCTGGAAAAAGATTACACCGGCGCGCTTGCATCTGACACCAACCTGAAATTTACACTTTATGGCCACCAGCATGCTTTCAAGGAAGGTGAATTTTATGATGATGGTGTCCAATATTATCTCACAACGAGTATGGGAGCTCGTGGATATCTTGTCATAACAAGCTGGAAAGGTGGATATAAAGTGGAACGTATTGAATTTTAACCGTTATGAAAAAAGTATTATTACCGTTATTATTACTGGTTAATCTTGCAGCCTTGGCACAGAATGACAAACCAGGTCTGCGTAACCGGAAATGGTTTATACCAGATCATTTAAAATTGCATTTTGCGGGGAATATAGGATTTCTGTCCGGCGGACCAGGTTATGTATCCCGAAACAAAACACTTGAAACAGACCTGTTGTTTGGTTTTCTGCCAAAGAAATTCGGCGGTGATGCCTTGATTACAATTTCCGCAAAAACGACTTATTCTCCCTGGAAAATTCATCTTAAAAACGATTATTATATCCGCCCATTTTCTATTGGCGCCTATTTGAGTTACACGTTTGGACCACAGTTTGATACCAAATGGCCGTCATACTATCCCGCAGGATATTATTGGTGGGCCACATCCTTCCGGCCGGGCGCATACGTCGGTGGGAAAGTAGGGCGGGATTTAATCATTAATAATCGGAGGAAGCAGTTTGAGTTTTATTACGAACTTGGAAGTTATGACTTGCTGATGATCAGCTATGTACAGAATCTTGATTATTTAAAACTTTCCGATATTGTGAATTTATCGTTTGGAGTTAAAATGGCGTTTTAGGTCATGCCACTCTTCCTTCCTTAACAAGATATGGAATTGCTTTGATCAGACGTGCATAATAAAATGCTCTTCCGTGGTCTGTGTCTTCACAGACCTGAGTTATCCAAAATTTTTCAAAGTATTCGAAAAATACGTGCTTAAAAGCACTTACAATCGGCACGTTATCCAATCAACTGTAAATCCAGATCCCGTAAATCTGGCTTTACAAATCCCTTTCTTGCTTCAATCGAAAATATCAACTCACGACTGTAAAATTTCAGAAAATTGGATGGATCTCCGTAAGGACTATTTGCTAAACCGTTCGCCGCATTTAACAATGATTTTTCCTTTTGAACCTCATTCCAATAACAATCCAAAAGCCATATCCAGAATTGCGTAATCGTTTCGTGGTAACCGCTGAAATCTGTATTTTCCTTTCCTAACGACTCATTATACTCCGCAATATAAGTTGGCATCAATACTGATGTTTCCTCCAAACCATGATTTGAGACAAACCAAAGTCCGACTGTAAGATGCGCAAAATGAGACCATTCTTCTTCCGGAAGCGTTTTTGACACAAATTTATCGACCAAACTTTTAATATCTGAAATATTGAGATATTGATTCACCATATTCAAAAGTAAAATCCAGGACTAAAAGAAGAAACTGGCAAATGCAGGCAATTTTCAGGAGCGTTTCTCGTCCGGCACCAGATATTTTGCCATGACTTCTTCCGTCAATTGCCTTTCATTGACCAAAGCCCAGTCTCCGGTGTTTTCCGGAATACCATTTCTGCAATATCCGGCTCTGAGGCCGAAATCAAAAATGGCATGATAGTGTTTATTGATGATCAGAAAAGCAATCCAACCATCATCGCTCCAACCGATTTGCAGCTCCGTAGGCAATGTTTTTTCAGTAATATCGGCAACATTATAAATATGCAGCCCATCCAAAACTTCCGGCTGTTCTGATTTATTGATTGCATAAAAAACGCCGGTCGTCATATCATCCTCAAAAGCCACACCGAAATTTTGGGTTGGTGAGAAGCTGTGGATAAAGGTGTCGTGGCCGATTTTGTAGGTTTGGGTTGTTTGTGGGGTCAATTTTAATAGAATTTGGATTTACTACTTTGATATAGTCATTTCGAGCTTACTTTGGCTCTTTTACAAGATATTGGACAGCTTTTACCAACCGCGTGTTATTGAACTCTTCAATCGTACGTACATTTTCAGTAGGAATAATTCCTCGACTAATCCAATTCGTAACAGTTTCAGTGTTCCTAATATCAAAACGTTTGCAATATTCCTTGATCGTAACCCAATCAGTAAGATCAACAACCTCACCTTGGCTGATTAGATAGGATTTCGCATCCTGGATCATAAGATCTGTATCAGCAATGAGTGCTTGTAAATGTGCTTTAAATTCTTCTCGTGTTTCCATAGTCAAATTTTAATATCAAAGCGATATGTTTACTTATTTTCTTACTTTTCCATTATTTCGATAAGCGTCGTTAATAGATTTATCTGATCAATTATCTTATCTATTTCTTTTTGAGACATCCATTCTGATCTATCTCTTAATAACTGTCTTAGTGCAGCACGACGCATTCTAATAGTAAATAGATTCATATCTTATAGTGTGCGTTTTTATAAATTTATCGATTGTTTTGTTACAAAACAAGAGTTAAAAAAGATTGTATTCGATAATACTAAAATAACTATTAGTTGAGAATGACGTCTAGCTGAGTTGCCTACATCCCAAGGAATTCTAACGAGCTATTTGCTTGAATACCATTGATAAATCACATCATTACGAAATCCGCAAAGAAGACTCCCTAATAATCAACTCCGTAGGCAAGACAATATTCTCATGCACAAAATCTCCTGAACCATTCAACTGGTTTAAAAACAAACGGGAGGCCTCCATTCCGATCTTTCTGCCGGGGCGATGAACTGTGGTGAGTGATGGATAGGTGTAAGCGGAGATTGGAGAATTGTCAAAACCAACGATACCAACGTCACCCGGGATTTTCAGACCGCGGTCAAGGATCACCCGCATCGCCCCTATCGCCACCTGGTCATTGACACCAAAAATCGCATCGGGCGGGAAATCCAGATCCAGCAATCTTTTTGTGGGCACAATGGCGCTTTCAACCTTGAAGTTGGTATTGATGATCAATTCCTCACGTATCGGAATCTCATATTTTTTTAAACAATCCCGATAGCCTTTGAATCGCTGTTCGGAAACCGTCAGTCCGTTTGGACCTTTCAGATGGGCGATGTTTTTGTATCCGATGGTAAGTAAATGCTCAACGGCCGCAAATGCGCCGTGGTAATCGTCGACTGTCGCCCGGCTTGTTTCAAAATCTTCATATTCCCGGTCGATAAAAATCAGCGGGGTTTTTCTCTGGATCACACTTTCCAAATGTTCATAATAACCCGCATCGTAGGTTTCCTGGGAAACGGACAGGAAAATCCCTTCGGTACGGTTGGAAAGTAATTTTGATAAATATTCCTTTTCAAGCAGATAATTTTCGTTTGTTACACAAATATTGAGCGTATAACCCAATGGCTGTAAAATCGTGTGAAGTCCCTCAATGACAGCAGTTTCATAGTAATTTCCGATCGTTGGTACCACCACGCCCAGTGTCGCTGTTTTCTTATTTAACAAACTCAAAGACACCTCGTTACGCTGATAACCTACCTCTTTTGCGTATTCCTGAATGTTTTTCCGGGTGTCTTCATTGATTGCCGGATGATCATTGAGCGCTCTGGAAACTGTCGATGGAGAACAACGGAAGCGGCGGGCAATGTCTTTGATAGTAACCGGGCGAGAGGAATTCATGAGTAGGACAATTACAATTAATTATTTAAATTTTTTCAAACGTTTGCATACATTATTAACATATTTACACTTTGTATTTAATTTATACCACGCTATCATTGTGCAAATGTAATAGAAAATCAACGATGAGCGACCTACTGGTAAAACCAAAAACGGATCAAAAAACGTATCATTCGCTAACAAGCGAACAAGCCGGCTGGACTTATTTAAACTTCGAAGCCAAAGTTTTTGACCTGAACGAACAATATACACTGAACACGGGAGATTACGAATATTGCATCGCGTTATTGGGTGGAAATTTTAAAGTTGAAACGGCGGAGGGAACATGGGAAACAAGAAACGGAAGGAAGGATGTTTTCAGCGGAATTGGTCATGCCATGTATTTATCAAGAAATACTGAATTCACGTTAACCGCTCAAACCGATAAAACAGATATCGCCATTTGCTGGGTTGCCACCGACGAAGATCACCCGCTATACATGAAGCGCCCGGAGGAAGCAGCGATCGAATTTCGCGGCGGAGACAATGCCAACCGGCAGATCAACAGCTTATTACAACCAGGTTTTGACTGTCATAAAATTGTTTGCGTAGAGGTATATACGCCGTCAGGAAACTGGTCTTCTTTTCCTGCACACAAACATGACGAACGCAAAGTGGACGCGGATGGAACGTTGATTGAAGCAAATCTGGAAGAAATTTATTTCTACAAAATAGACAAACCGCAGGGATACGCCATTCAGCAGGTTTATACGGATGACCGTTCGCTTGATGAGATTGTACGTGTGCATCACAATGAAGCTGTTTTAGTGCCAAAAGGATATCATCCGGTAGCGGCGGCGCATGGCTATAATGTTTATTATCTAAACTTTCTGGCTGGGAGCGATCAATCGCTCGCCAACACTTCTGACCCGGATCATGACTGGATTTACAATTCCTGGAAAGGTCAGGATCCAAGACTTCCGATCGTCACTTTGGAAATGAACAATTCAAAATAATTTTCGTCGGAAACACGAATTAAATCTGGTATCAAGTAACCTGGCTAACATTTTCTTCCATGCCTAAACACGATCTTTTAACCATCGGGCGCTCTTCCATTGACCTGTATTCTGCAAACATTGGAAGTCCGTTTGAAAAAATAAGTGCCTTCAACGCGTTTGTAGGCGGCTGTCCGCTGAACATCGCAACCGGCGCACAACGACTGGGCCTGAAAACTGCAATCCTGACCGGAATCGGGAATGACCAGGTGGGAAATTTCATCAAACATTTTTTGGATGAAGAGGGAATTGCAACTGAATACATACCAACGATTGAAGGAACAAGAAGTTCAGCAGTAATCTTAGGCATTGAACCACCGGACAAATTCCCCTTGGTTTATTACCGGGAAAACTGCGCCGATATCAATCTGACCATCGACCACGTTAATGCAATTCCTTTTGAAGAATTCAAAGCAGTCGCATTTTCCGGAACTGCATTCAGCAAAGACCCGAGCCGCACTTCCATGTTTTACGCCTTGGAAGTAGCAAAAAAGCATAAGCTGAAAACACTTTTAGATATCGATTTCCGTGCCGATCAATGGGACGATCCCCGCGCTTTTGGGGTGACACTTCGGGCAGCTTTGAGCAGTTTTACCATGGTAGTTGGCACAGAGGAAGAAATTCTGGCCACCTATCTGACAGACAAAGAACAGCTTTTGATCAAACACCAGCAGATTTCAGCGCCTGAAATCCGTGGCAACATCAATACCGCTATCGAAGAAATCCTAAAATCCGGCGTTGAAACCCTGGTTGTAAAACGCGGAAAAGACGGCGCATCGATTTTCCAACCCGGAAAAGAAGAAGTAAAAGTGCCTGGTTTTCCGGTGGAAGTTTTAAACGTATTAGGTGCCGGAGACGCATTCTGCGCCGGTTTTTCTTACGGAATTCTGAATGGATGGGATTTATATAAAAGTGTAAGAATGGGAAACGCCTGCGGCGCGATCATCGTAACAAGAGAAGGCTGCGCGAACTTCATGCCAACGTATGCGGAGGTAACTGAGTTCGTAGAAAGCCGAGGTGGTTTTTAGGTTACACAGAGAACCACAGAGGTAAAAAGAGAGCCATAGAGGTTTTATTTTGTTAAGCACAGAGTTAAAAGAAAAAACTCCGTGTCCCTCTTTTTAACTCTGTGAACCTCTGTGTAACCTATTAGACATAACTAGATTTTAATTAAAATATCATAATGGAGAAGTTACAGAATTATATTAATGGCCGTTGGGTGGATAGTCATTCCAGCGAATTTACCAACGTTTTAAATCCGGCTTCGCAGGAAATATTGATGCAGGTTCCGATCGGTAGTGCGCAGGATGTAGCGGACGCGGCGCAGGCTGCCCATGAAGGATTTCAGGAATGGAGAAGCACGCCGGTTTCGAAACGTGTGCAGTATCTTTTCAAATTGAAAACGTTGCTGGAAGATAACCTCGACGATATCGCTAAAACGATTACGCTTGAATCCGGAAAAACTTTTCTGGAAGCCAAAGCGGAAATGGTTCGGGCGATTGAAAATGTTGAAAATGCCTGCGGAATGCCGGCTTTGATGCAGGGCGAATTTTCCGAAGATATTGCCAAAGGAATTGATGAATATATGATCCGTCAACCGCTTGGCCCTTGTGCCTGTATCGCGCCGTTCAACTTTCCGGGGATGATTACGTTCTGGTTTTTGCCTTATGCGCTGGCTTGCGGAAACAGCTATATCATCAAACCATCGGAAAAAGTACCGTTGACGATGACTAAAATTGTCGCTTTGATGGAAAGACTGGATCTGCCGAAAGGAGTTCTAAATCTTGTTCAGGGTGGTCGTGAAGTCGTGGATGCAATTCTTGAACATCCGGTTATCAAAGGAATCAGTTTTGTTGGTTCTTCCAATGTTGCCAAATACGTTTATTCCAAAGGCGCAGCACATGGAAAACGGGTTCAGGCACAAGGTGGAGCGAAAAACCCTGTTATCGTGTTGCCGGATGCGGATATTGACATGACCACGCAGATCGTGATAGACAGCGTTTATGGGTGTGCCGGTCAACGCTGCCTTGCCGCTTCAACGATTATTACCGTTGGTGAACATAAGGATATCACAGAAAGTCTTGTTGAGTCTGCGAAAAATCGTAAGACGGGTTTTGGACTTGAAAGTGACGTTCAAATGGGTCCGGTGATTACTGCTGAGAGTAAAAACCGTGTCAATCACTTAATCGACAAAGGATTAAGCGAGGGCGGCAGATTATTGGTTGATGGCCGTAATGCAAAAGTACCAGGTTTTGAAAACGGTAACTTTATCGAACCAACCATAATTGAAGACATTCCATTGGACGGCGAATTGGCAGCCACTGAAATTTTCGGCCCGGTACTAAGCCTTGTCCATATCAATACCATTGAAGAAGCAATCCGATTTATCAATTCCGGTCGCTACGGAAACATGGCCTGCATATTCACAAGCAGCGGTCTGAACGCCAGAAAATTCCGTCACGAGGCGGAAGCAGGAAATATTGGTATCAACATCGGCGTGGCTGCCCCTGTCGCCCAATTCCCGTTCTCAGGCTGGAAAGACAGTTTTTACGGCGATTTGCATGGACAAGGAAATCATGCTGTTGAGTTTTTCACCCAGACGAAAGTGGTTATTGAGCGGTGGTTGAAAGAGTGGAACAGGAAATTCTGAGTTGGCTGTTAGCTGTTAGCTTTTAGCGATTAGCTTTTTGGCTCATTAGGACATTCAAACTGTAACGAAATAATTAAGAAACATACCAAGCTCGGATTGGCAAAAAGCTAACTGCTAATAGCTAACCGCTAAAACCTAAATAGACATGTCAAAGAAATTAAAAATTGGAGTGATTGGATTGGGGCGTATCGGGCAGATACACCTCAGCAATCTGCTGCATCACATTCCTGGTGCGGAAGTAATTATCGCGTCGGATCTTTCTCCGGAGTCGCATGCTTTTGCTAAAAATCTGGGTGTTGAAGAAGTGACTACGGATGCCTATGACGTCATTAATCATCCGGATGTGGAAGCCGTTATTATCTGCTCCCCTACTCCTTTTCACGTCCCGTACACGGTAGCAGCCGCGAATCAGAAAAAACACATATTCTGTGAAAAACCGCTGGACGTAACTTTGGACGCGATTTATGCTGCACAAAAAGCGGTCAGTGAAAATGGTGTAAAATTGATGTTAGGGTTCAACCGTCGTTTTGATGCTAATTTTACCAACGTGCGAAATATCGTAGCAGATGATAAAATCGGAGATCCGCAAATTCTTCGTATCACCAGTCGTGACCCGGGACCGCCGCCTATTGAATATTTAAAAATATCAGGCGGCATTTTCCTGGATATGTCCATTCATGATTTTGATATGGCCCGTTACATTGTCGGCTCCGAAGTGACCGAAGTGTTTGTAAAAGGCGATGCTTTGATCAACCCGGAAATCAAAGAATTTGGCGATATTGATACGGCAGTGATTGTGCTGACTTTCGCAAACGGAGCGATTGGCGTCATTGATAACAGCAGAAAAGCGGTATATGGATATGACCAACGACTGGAAATTTTCGGATCAAAAGGAATGGCCAAAGCGGAGAATAATACCGCTGATAATCTGGTACATTTCGACAGTAGCGGCGGCCATATCTCACTCCCGCTACACTTTTTCCTTGAAAGATATGAAACGGCATACCGGGTTTGTCTGAAATCATTTGTTAATTGTGTGCTCAATGACACGCCTTCCCCGGTTGATGCGCATGATGGGTTAATGGCCACGGCGATTGGTATCGCAGCGATGAAATCCTTGCAAGAAGGAAGACCAGTGAAGTTGGAAGAAGTTATCAGTCACACATTGGTATAAGAAGAATATACCCTAAACCAACCTCATGAAACAAGGCCTGCAACTACTTGATTACGTCGTATTTTTCATTTATTTCATTGCTGTTTCCTCTTACGGCTTCTGGATCTACAAAAAGAAATTAAGCAAGGAAACCAGTTCTACCGATTACTTTTTGGCCGAAGGTTCGCTGACGTTCTGGGCAATTGGAGCATCTCTGATCGCGTCTAATATTTCAGCCGAGCATTTTATCGGCATGTCTGGTTCCGGATTTGCAATTGGTTTGGCCATAGCATCTTACGAATGGATGGCAGCAGCAACACTTGTTGTTGTCGCGGTATTTTTTGTGCCTATTTATTTGAAAAATAAGATCTATACCATGCCGCAATTTTTACGGCAGCGGTATAATCCGGTAGTGGCAACCACCATGGCGGTGTTTTGGCTTCTTTTGTATGTGTTTGTCAATCTGACTTCAATCCTGTATCTCGGCGCACTTGCACTGGAAGTTACAGCAGGTATTGACTTTACCTGGGCAATCGCAGCACTGGCGGTTTTTGCTATCATCATTACTGTCGGAGGAATGAAAGTGATTGGTTATACGGATGTAGTTCAGGTAGTTGTGCTCATTGCAGGAGGATTGGTAACTACTTACCTTGCTATGGATCTTGTGGCGAAACAGTTTGGAAACCCTAATGTTTTCAGTGCATTTGGTACGCTGAAAGCACAGGCTGAACCGCATTTTCATATGATCCTGAAAAAAGATAACCCTTATTACAAAGATCTGCCAGGTTTGTCAGTGATCATCGGGGCGATGTGGATCAATAACCTGAATTATTTTGGGTGTAATCAATACATCATCCAGCGAACTTTGGGTGCAAGTCTCCCAACAGCGCGAAAGGGACTTTTATTTGCTGCGGGTCTGAAACTGATCATTCCAATTATTGTTGTAATTCCTGGAATTGCAGCTTATGTACTTTTCCAAAACGGCATGTTTCAGACCGAAATGTTGGATGTAAACGGTGTCGTAAAACCGGATCATGCGTATCCTGTGTTGCTTGACCTTCTTCCATCGGGTTTGAAAGGAATGGCTTTTGCAGCATTAACGGCTGCAATCGTCGCTTCTCTGGCTGGAAAAGCGAATAGTATTTCTACGATTTTTACGCTCGATATTTACAGAGAATATATCAAACCAGACGCATCGGAAAAACACCTGATCCGCGTGGGTCGTTATGCCATCTGGACTTCTATGGGTATTGCCGCATTGATTGCGCCCCAGCTCCGTGTTTTAGAACAAGCCTATCAATTCATTCAGGAATATTCAAGTTTTATCACACCCGGTGTTTTTGCGATTTTTTTCCTTGGTTTTTTCTGGAAAAGAACAACTGGAAATGCGGCTTTGGTTGCAGCACTTTTAACCATACCACTTTCGACTGCTTTCAAATTCTGGTATGAAGAAATTCCTTTTTTGAACCGTATGGGGATAATATTTTTAATTCTCGTGGCAGTTATTGTCGTGGTTACGCTGCTTGATCCAAAAAGCAAGAACAATCCAAAAGGACTTGAAATTGACCGCTCGATGTTCAAAGTGAGCACCGGCTTTATGATCACTTCGATCCTGATTTTTGGTATTCTTGGTGCTTTGTATACTGTTTTCTGGTAAGATATAGAACCAGATAAATCTGTGCAATTGATTAATTGATTATTATGCTGTTGACGACCAAACAACTTTTTGATCAATGCTACGGCCGCTACGCAATTCCTGCGGTCAACGTATTTTTCATGGAGGAAATACATGGATTATTTGCCGCAGCACAGGAAGCAGATGCGCCGTTCATCGTGCAGACGACTCCCTTTGCAAGAGATTATGCCAAAGCGGATATGCTTCTTTCCATGATCCAATCCGCCGCCAGATTATATCCGCAAACCGTTTTTGCGGTTCACGTTGATCATGGGGTTGAAGAACATATCTGGGATGCCATCGGAAGTGGTGGATACAGTTCGGTAATGATCGACGCTTCACATGACGATTTTGATAAAAATGTAGCCAGAACACGGGATGTTGTTGAAAGAGCACACGCCAACGGAATTAGTGTTGAAGCTGAACTGGGCGTTTTGGCTGGTGTAGAAGATGATTTGACGATAGATGCTGAACATTCGTCGTATACCAATCCGCAGCAGGTGGTGGATTTTGTCAATGCGACCGGTTGCGACAGTCTGGCGATTGCCGTTGGAACCAGTCATGGCGCCTATAAATTTTCCGGCGGACAAGGTTTGCAGTTTCACATTCTGGAAGAAATTCAGAAACGTTTGCCAGGTTTTCCACTGGTTTTACACGGTGGTTCCAATGTGAGTTCAGAGGTTATTGCGCGGATTAATGCGGCAGGAGGAAATCTTAAAACAGACGCAAAAGGTGTCCAGGAAGATGAGATTTTGAAGGCAATTCCATTGGGAATTTGTAAAATTAATATTGCCACCGATACCCGTTTATTATGGACAATGGTGAACCGTGAATTTTTCCGTGATCACCCCGATGAGTTTGCACCAACAACACCCGGGAAGATTTTCATGGAAGAGTATAAGCGTTTTATGTTACAGAAATTTGAGTTGTTCGGGTGTGCTGGAAAGGCGGATGAGTTTTTATATTAGTTTGATTTAAAGATTGACATAGAGCATTATTGATAGAATTTATTACGGTGCGCTGCACCTCATAGATCGAACGAAAGATCTGCATTCTACAAATATTGTGGTGCTGTGCACCTAATTACTAACGGTGCACAGCACCACAATACTTGTAGAAAAGCGTCTCCGTCTCAATCATCAAAAGGTGCAGCCTACCGTAATATTTCCGGTTTTCAACCAAAAATATTTCCCCATAACCCAACACTTCGTTAAAATCATTAAAAATATTCCCTTAAACCATGACCAGAAGATTAACCGTAGCCCAGGCTACTATAACATTTCTAAAAAATCAATACATCGAGCGCGATGGTATTGAGGAACCTTATTTCGGCGGATGTTTCGGAATATTCGGTCATGGAAACGTGGCAGGATTAGGACAGGCTTTACAACAAAATCCTGACTTTCGTTATTATCAATGCCGTAATGAACAATCCATGGTGCATACCGCCGTGGCTTATGCTAAGATCAAAAACCGCCTTGGTGCTTTTGTTTGTACCACTTCAATCGGTCCCGGAGCTACAAATATGATCACCGGTGCCGCTTTGGCAACGATTAACCGTTTGCCTGTTTTGTTATTACCGGGTGATATTTTTTCAACCCGCGAGCCAAATCCGGTTTTGCAGCAATTGGAAAGTGCATCCACTCAGGATATTTCTGTGAATGATTGTTTCAAACCGGTATCCAAATATTGGGACAGAATCAACCGTCCGGAGCAACTGATTTATTCTCTGCCGGAAGTTATGCGCGTCCTGACTTCACAGGCTGAAATGGGTGCCGTAACGCTTTCCATGCCGCAGGATGTGCAGACCCACGCGTATGATTTCCCGGAAGATTTGTTTAAGAAAAGAGTCTGGCATGTCGGTCGTCCGAGACCGGATCTGCCCACTTTGCAAAAAGCAGCAGAATGGATCCGTGCTTCTAAAAAACCGGTAATCGTTGCCGGAGGTGGCGCAATTTATAGTGGCGCAGATGGAATCCTTCATGATTTTGCTACCAAAACTGGTATTCCTGTTGGTGAAACATTTGCCGGAAAAGGTGCAGTTAAATTTGATGAGCCTTACAGTATCGGAGGACTTGGTGCAACCGGAACAAAATACGCCATTGAAATTTCCAACGAAGCGGATGTCGTGATCGGTATCGGGACACGGTACAGTGATTTCACAACAGCGTCAAAATCAATATTTAAAAACCCGGACGTTAAATTTATCAATATCAACATCAGCGAGTTTGACGCATTCAAACACGCTGCCTTACCGGTTATCGGTGATGCAAAAGTGATTCTGGAAGAACTTTCAGATTTGCTTGGAGACTTCGAAGTGGATGCCGATTACCGCAATAAAATCTCTGATTATAACCAAGCCTGGGACGAAGAAGTTACCCAGATTTATATGGAAGGAAACAGCTCCGTCCCTCCTATCGATCAGGCAATTGTCATTGGTACGTTAAACAACTTTATGGGTCGTCGCGATGTGATGATCAACGCGTCAGGAAGTGCGCCGGGAGATCTGCATAAATTATGGCGAGCAACTGATCCTAAAAACTTCCATCTGGAATACGGTTTCTCCTGTATGGGTTATGAAATCGCAGCCGGTTTGGGCGCAAAAATGGCGGACCCGACGCGTGAGGTTTATGTGATTTGTGGAGATGGTGGTTATTTGATGAATAATCATGAAATCGTGACCTCCATTCAGGAAGGTGTGAAATTCACGATTTTACTTTTGAATAATAACGGTTACGCCAGCATCGGCGGACTTTCAGAAAGTATCGGAAGCGAGCGTTTTGGTACGATGTATAATTATCGTGATGAAAATTCGGGATTATTATCAGGTGATTTTCTTCCTGTTGATCTGGCGAAAAATGCGGAAAGTCTGGGTGCTATCGTGATTAAAGCAACCGACAGAACTTCGCTTGAAGAGGCTTTGGAACAATCCAAAATCAATACCAGAACGACGGTGATTTATATTGAGACTTCATTGTACCGCACCGTCAAGGGCTACAATGCCTGGTGGGAAGTTCCGATTGCCGAGGTTTCTGAATCGGCGTCTGTTCAGAAGGCTTACGATACTTATGTTGAGAATAAAAAAACGCAGCGGATTTTTCTTTGATCAACTTCAATAATTTGACTAAAATGAATTTTGAAAATATAAAATTAGGTGTTGCTCCTATCAACTGGACAAACGACGATATGCCTGAACTTGGCGGCGAAAATACATTTGAACAGTGTATCAGCGAGATGGCTCTGGCAGGATTTACCGGCTGCGAAGTTGGTAATAAATTCCCACGGGATACAGAATTATTAAAAAAAGCACTCGATCTACGCGGATTGCAAATCTGCAATCAATGGAACAGTTATGAACTGACCACAAAATCTTTGGAAGAAAATATCAAAAACTTCACAGCACTGCTGGATTTTCTGGAAACCATGGGAGCGAAAGTCATTGGTGGCGGAGAAGTTGGAAACAGCTGTCAGGGAGAAATGACAGTACCTGTTTTTGAAGGAAAAGGGATGCTGAATACCGATGAGGAATGGAAATCTTTCACTAATGGTTTAAATGAACTGGGCAAAATTGCCCGTTCGAGAGGAATGAAACTTGCATTTCACCACCATATGGGAACTTGTATTCAAACGATCGCCGAGACTGATCGTTTAATGGCGGAAACTGATCCAGAAAATGTATTTCTGAACTATGACTGCGGTCACTTTTATTTTGCAGGCGAAGATCCGGTCGAAGCTTTGAAAAAATACATCGGAAGAACAGCTCATATCCATTTAAAAGATATCAGGCCAAATGTTTTGCAGCGTGTTCATGATGAAAAACTAAGTTTTTTGACGGCAGTGAAACAGGGCGTCTTCACAGTTCCGGGTGATGCCGAAGGTTGCATAGATTTCCCAGCTTTGTTTGATGTAATAAAAGAAAGCGATTATCAGGGCTGGATTGTTTTGGAAGCTGAGCAGGATCCTGCGGTTGCAAATCCGTTGGAGTATGCGATTATTGCACGTAAATTCTTCAAAAAACTGACTGCAATTTAAAATTACAATTACCAGTAAAAAAGGCCGTTGTTAGGGATATTCCTAATGCCGGCCTTTTTTGTTGGTCAGTACTTTTGTGTTTCTTCTAATCTACTTTACCCTTTCTTTCCAAAAGCAGGTTTCAGTGCGGCTCATTGAAACAGATTGCTTTTTAAGAATATTTCAGGAACGAAAATAAGTTTTATCCCCGCGCCACACTTATTTTCTTTCCTACGTAATATCAATTGTGCACATCTGTATACCAAAATTAACCTCACAATTTATGTACGAAGAATTTACTCAATTTTAATCTGACTAAACATGCTAAATTTTAAAAAGATCAGCCAAATTGGGTTTATCGCGATTGCCGTATTTCTGGCAAGCTGCAAAGATAAGGATGTAACACCTACCACAACCACTACTGACACAACAAGTTACAGCGCCGTCAATAGCTGGGTTTACGGCATAATGAATGATGCCTATTTTTGGTATAAAAATATGCCTGCGGAAAGCAGTCTTGATGAGACAATCAACCCAACGGATTTTTTCGAAAAGCTTATTTATAACCGTACCACGGTCGATCGTTTTTCAACAATTACAGATGACATTGACGCATTGACCGATGAATTTAACGGTGTTGGAAAAATTTTCGGGATCAGTTACACTTTGTCATACACAGATGATACCAAAACAAATCTTGGCGCATTTTTAAGTTATGTTGTAAAAGGAAGTCCTGCCGAGACCGCTGGTTTAAAACGTGGTGATATAATCATGAAAATTAACGGAACCCAGCTAACTGCAACCAATTACGTTTCACTTTTTGCAAGCAGTGATACTGAAATTTTCACCCTTGGCAAAGTGGTTGGAACGACAATCATTGCTGATGACACCAAAACAATATCAGTGACCAAGGCGACAATCAGTGAAGATCCGGTTCTCTTTTCTACCGTAATTTCAAAACCGGATTATAACAAAACGATTGGTTATCTGGTTTATACACAGTTTGTTCCGGGCACAACCGCTAATGCAAATATTTATGACAACGAACTTCGCCAGGTTTTCGCCGATTTCAAAAGCAAGGGCGTTAACGAACTTGTGCTTGATCTGCGGTTTAATCCGGGTGGCTATATAAGCTCTGCCGAAACACTGGCTTCTCTGATCGGTAAAGGTATTTCAAGTTCCAAGATTTTTTACAAGGAACAATGGAACGACAAATACATCAGCTATTGGCAAAGCAAATACGGTGCAAATGCGTTGAATTACAACTTCCTGAATGAGGCAAATAATATTGGATCAAACCTGAGCCGCGTTTTTGTTCTTACTTCTAACGGTACGGCTTCTGCCAGCGAGCTTGTGATTAATGGTCTGAAACCATACATGAGTGTGGTTACGATCGGAGAGCATACCTATGGAAAAAATCTTTTCGGTTCATTGTTCAGTGACGACCAGAACCGCTGGAAATGGGGATTGTATGTAATGCTCGGACAAACGGCAAATGCAAACGATCAGTCTGATTACGGAACAGTAAACGGGATGACACCCAATTATCTTGTTGAAGATACAACAGTTCCATATCAACCCTTTGGCAGCGAGAACGAAACTTTGTTGAGAAAAGCGCTCGACGTAATTGGAATTCCTGCACCAACAACAACCAGAATGGCGGCAACTACTCGTGTGCAATCCTTTATCAGCGAAAACCTTAGGGATAACCTGGTGGTTCCCGAGAAGAGAATGATTAAAAATACACCAACATTAAGGATTAACAAGTAACCCTTCTCCGCAAATTTTGGAGCGTTGAACAGGCAAGCAGCTTTCAGGTCCGGATATTAGATTTCTATGAAATCAACTGAGGAACCTGCACAAAGATTATTGCTGTGTTTTATTCTCCAAACCCGTTAAAGATCCGCCGCAAAGACATTGAGCTGAAATATTTTGCAAATCGAAGCTCGATGTCTTGGGTCTTGTTCCGGCTTTTAGCGATCAGATCTTAATCTTTCTTTCAACTACGATGACAGAAATGCTGAGTCGATTAACTGTCAAAAACCCACTGTTATTTCCGGATAACCACATCACCGTGACCACGGAATTCACAGCCTCCATTTATGAATTTATAATAAACCCGCACGGTATCTGTTATCCCAAATGCGGAGAAATCGATCATATTAATTTTTGAATATAGAGAATCCTTTGCAAAAAGTGTCTTGAAATTTTTGTCGACAATTCTGATGGCCAACCTAACCGAATCGGGTTTGTAAACATGAATTGCAGCTTTATCTCTTGCAGGATTTGGGTAAGCTATTATTTCATAATCAGTTGCAGGACAATCTGTTTTAAGGTTAGTGCCAAAAAGACTCATCTCTTGCTCCACCCATGTATCTTTGATATTCCAATCGTCCGGATCAACCTCACTTAACGGAAGACCTCTCTCGTCTCTTACTAAAATTCCTGAGAATGTAATTTTTTCCGGCGTTTTGACTAAACCTTCCGGTTCATTCTGGTTGCAGGAAAAGATGGCAAAACTTAGAATTACGCTGAGTAAATTTTTTTTCATTTTATTTAAGGTTACGGTGAGTAATATTATCCTCTTCTCATTTTCAAATATTCTTCAATTTCGTTTAAAGTAAACGCGTTGAAAGTCATTTCCTTCGTCAATCCGCCTTTGCGGGCTACGGCTACTCCGTAATGCATATCGTAATATCCTTCCTTTTTATGTGCGTCGGGGTTGATACTCAACAACACACCTTTTTCCATGCAATAGGCAATCCATCGCCAGTCGAGATCCAGCCGCCAGGGTGAAGCATTAATTTCTATCACCACTTTGTGCTCCGCACAGGCATCTATAATTACCTTGTGATCAATCGGATACCCTTCTCTCGACAGCAAAAGCCTTCCGGTTGGATGGCCTAGAATTGTTGTATATGGATTTTGAATTGCCTTCAATAAACGTGAAGTCGCTTTTTCCAGAGTCATCGTCAGATTGCTATGTACAGAAGCCACAACGTAATCAAAACTTGATAAAATCTCATCCGAATAGTCCAGAGACCCGTCTCCAAGAATATCTGATTCAATCCCCCTTAAAATTTTGAAAGGTTTTTCGCTTCCGGACAAAGCAAACCGTTCATTAAGTTTAGCAATTTCTTCATGCTGACGAAAAACATCGTCCGGCTTTAATCCGCTTGCATAAGATGCAGTCTGTGAATGATCAGCAATTCCCAGATATTCAAAACCCAGTTCCTGACAAAACAAAGCCATTTGTTCGAGCGTATGCTGCCCGTCAGAATAGGTACTGTGGTTATGTAAAATGCCATTTAAATCATCCCAGGTTATTAGCTGATCAGATGTATGGGTTTCGGCCCAGATAAACTCATCCGCTCCCTCCCGCATTTCAGGGACTATGAAAGGCAGACCAGCCTTTTCATAAATAGCCTCTTCACTATCGAAAAGTTCGTATTTTGTTTGTCTCCACAACGAAGTTCCTGAAACCGTTACTTTGTTTAAATGTTCAGCAGAAGCAGTTTCAAGAAATAATTCATTGACCATATTTTCAGGTTTCACAGCCAATACCTCAATTTCGACGGCAATGTCCTGCATTTTTCCCCGCCATATAAATGGTGAAGAAATCTTTTCATCCTGAACCAAAAATTCTATCGCGTTTAACGCTTGTTGCAAAAGCATTGGAGATTCTGTTCCCACAAGCAAACGGATCTTTTCTACAATTTCCGCTTTTCGGCGGACGTCACCCGCAATTTCAACTTTATCGAAGCTTTTTTTCAATTCTTCCGAAAGATATTGCGCAATGGATTCTGCTTTATCCATGCGCAATTTCCCTGCCTGATCTTTCAGGAAAGCCAGTGATTCAAGAATTTTCTGTTCTGTGCTTCCTCCGAACCCTTTTACTTTTGCAATCTTACCACTCAGGCAGGCCAGTTCAAGTTCGTGCAGATTGTCGATACCAAGTTCGCGCCACAAAACCGCAATTTTTTTAGCACCAATTCCTTTGATACTGAACATTTCCAGCACACCAAGGGGTGTATTTTCAAGCAATTCCTCCAACTCTTTGAAGGTTCCGCGCTGAACAATTTCGATGATTTTCGCCGCTGTACTTTTTCCAATTCCCTGAAGTTTCGTCAATTCTTCAAGGGTGAGCGCTGCTATTTCGCCATCCTTGTATTTATCCAGATAAAAACCAGCTACACCATAACTTTTCACCTTAAAAGGGTCAGCGCCGTGCAGTTCAAGTAATTTGGCAGTAAGTTCAAGTATATCGACAATTTCGGCGTTGCTCATGGTTATGCTTAAATTATATTAATCTGCGAATTACGACGGAACAGCGAGTAAATGCAAATAAGATGAAGACTGATTTTTATTTTCAATCCGAATAACTTTCACCACAATAAAAGTATGCTCTGATAAAACAAAGAAGTTTTAGCTTTTCAACTACTGTCAGAATTCAAGTAGTTATTGACAAACATTCCCTTAAATATAAAAATACTCCTTTATAACAAATGGCTGAAACAATGAAAATAAAGAATAATAATACTGATAAAAATATTTATAGTGATATAACTCAATCCAATAGCCATTCTTCATCATGGTGACGTACTATACATGATCCGCATAACCTTATTTCAATATAAACACCTGAAACTTATTTGACCGCACATGAACATAGAACAGCTTAAACGATACCGCGACGAAGCTACTCAACATCTTACTACCGAATTACTCCCATTTTGGGAAACCCGATGCGTTGATAAGGAAAATGGCGGGTTCATCACACATTTTGATTATGCCGGAAACGACTCTGGCGAAGACGAAAAATCATTAATTGCCCAGACCAGAACTGTATTTACCTTCTCCTCTGCACACCGGGCGGGTTACGGTGATGGCAGATATGCGGCTATCGCAAAACACGGTGTCGATTTTTTAATCGACAAAATGTGGGACAATGAGTTCGGCGGTTTTTACTGGCTGATGGATAGAAAAGGCAATGTCAAAATCGATGAAAAAATTGTCTATGGGCTTAGTTTCGCTATTTACAGTTTAAGTGAATATACTTTGGCCACGGGTGACAGCAGAGGTTTGGAATATGCTGAAAAGGTTTTTGACCTGCTTCAAATTCATGGAGCTGATACATTTTACGGCGGATATTTTGAAATGTTTAACCGTCAGTGGGAATTGAAAGGGGCTGGTGCAGCCGGTGGCGACAGGAAAACTTTGGATGCCCATATGCACCTGATGGAGGCTTTCACCACGCTATATGAAGCCAGTGGAAAGGAAGTTCACCGCAGAAAGCTGGTTGAAATAATTCAGCTTCTGATCAATAAAATAATGCATCCGGTTTATGGCACGGGTATTCCGCAGTTCTGGGCAGACTGGACTGTGGCACCTCAAATCAAGTTTGAAATTATATGGGGCTGGGACAGATTTTCGGAGGATGGACTGAAAAGTTCAGCTGAGGATAACACCAGTTATGGTCATAATGTTGAATTTGCCTGGTTGCTCATGCATGCCCTCGACATTGCCGGCATTCCTTATGACGATTATCAAACGCAATTGTTAAAATCTTTTGATCATGCGATAGAACATGGTATAGATTGGGAGTTTGGCGGTGTGTATGTCGAAGGCTCCCACGCAGGAGAGGTTTATGACCGGGAAAAGGAATTCTGGCAGCAGGCGGAGGTATTGATTGGAATGCTGGACGCCTACCGGATTTATGGTGATGAAAAATACCTGAAAGCTTATGACGCCACCCATCGTTTTGTTTTTGATAAAATGATTAACCACCAAGTTGGAGAATGGCTGCCATTGCTTACCCGTCAGGGCGAACCGATATGGAAACATATGAGCCATTCCTGGAAAGTAAATTACCATTCGGTACGGGCAATGGTGCAAAGTATTGTCAGACTGGACAAATTATTAAGCAAAGATTTGCCGGAATAATGGGTAAAATGGGCGACATCTGACTCGTCTGATACTCAAATTTGGGAAAAGTATTCTCAGGAATTTGGGTATAAATCAATCAGATTTATGAGGTAAAAGCTGAAATGGAATGGGTTTTCCCGGTTTCATTTCAGCTTTCTTAATGTTATACGTTTGATTATCAATAATTTTCAAAATTCGAGAGTTGAGTTACCAGATAATTAAACGTGAAGATAAAAAGCTGATCTTTTTTTGGCACAATTTATTTATTATATCAGATAATTGCATGAGGCAGTTTTCATAAATCTATAACTTTAAATATTAAAGATATGAGCGCGTTCACACAACAAGTAAAAGGAAATTGGACAGAGTTGAAAGGTAAGTTCAAACAGCAATACGCAGATCTTACTGACGACGATTTGTTATATGAAGAAGGAAAAGAAGACGAGCTTTTGGGAAAACTTCAAAAAAAATTGGGTAAAACCCGTGAAGAAGTAGAATCAGAAGTAAGCGATTGGTCAAAATAGACTAAATTATTAAGGTTCATGAAAGATGCCCGGGAGATAATTTCTTCCGGGCATCTTTCATTTTAGGTGGTATCTCATTTTGATGTAGTTTGCTTATAGGTTATGTCTCCGGTCTTTATTCCGCGGGAAATGATGTTAAGAACCAAGCAGTAAAATATTATAGAAAATACTTCCAGCTTTATTCCATTAATAAATTAAATAACGCCTTCAAACCCCAACGTCCATAAAGAAAAATCCCACTTTTTGGCAAATCAAATTTGTAATGAATAACTTTAATTACGACTCTTGCCGAACTCTTTGAAAACAAATCTAATCCTAAACCACCTATGAAAACGAATGAAATTCCAGTTGCCGTTATTGGCCTTGGACTGATGGGTTCCAGTATAGTTACTTGTTTGCTTATTGCCGGGCATCCCGTTGTCGCGTTGGCACCGTTAAGCAGCGATCTCTTGTTTGCTGAAAAACGGATTACTGACCATTTAGAAAAAGCGTTTAAAAATAGGATTATCCCGCATACCCCCGATTATTATCTGAAAAATCTCCTGATCACTGAGGATTATTCAGAATTATTTGCCTGCAAACTTGTTATTGAATGCACGATTGAGGACATCGATGTCAAGGAATCTGTCTATAAAAAAGCAGAAGCCGTTATTGCTTCTGATGCGCTTCTGGTAAGTAACACTTCCGCTATTCCTATCAGTCAACTTCAAAAATTAACCTCACATCCCGAACGTTTTCTGGGACTTCACTGGACAGAACCTGCGCATACCACCCGATTTTTGGAAATAATCTGTGGCGACGACACCAATATTTCCTATGGCGAATATCTGTATGAACTCTCACACCAGTGGGGAAAAGAACCCATATTGGTGCGGAAAGATATTGCAGGATTTATCACCAACCGATTGATGTATGCTATGTATCGTGAAGCAATTCATCTGGTTGAAAATGGATATGCGACTGTTGAAGACATAGACAGGTCTTGTAGAAACAATGCGGGTTATTTCATGACTTTCGTTGGTATTTTTCGATGGATGGATTTAACAGGAGTTCCTGCTTATCATACCGTGATGAAGAATCTGTTACCCACCTTGCACAATAGCTCGGAGGTGCCGGAATTGATTTCAAAAATTGTGGAGGAAGGCGGCAAAGGTATTGCCAATTCTAAAGGATTTTACGATTATGAACCTGGTGAAGCGGCTATGTGGCAGAAGACATTTTCTGAATTTGCTTATGAGATCCGGGAAATAGCGTTGCGTTATCCGGCAGATATTGTTAAACAAAAATTAAGGCAACAACAGCAGCAACAAAACCAGTGATTTCTGTTAATCTTTTATAAATCAATAGGTAATAGATTTTAACTTATCGGGATTTTATAACAAATATTTTAGATTTCTTTAATAACCACTTCCCATCGGAAAATGAAATTTTGGTTAGCCAATTGTTGTCTGTCAAAGTTATTTTTAAAATGCCGAAGAAAGATTATCATTTGCTTTCTATAAATTCACTGATGCTTCAATTCCCTGAATTCGTCGTAAACAGTATTTTTTAAATTCGTAATTTCCTTCAAAGAAAGGCTGTCAAATTTTATAGCTTTTCCTGGAATATGATAGATTTTATTATCCTGAATCAATACTTGTTGTGCGTTTGAAATATGAATTGCGCTTCCTTGTTTTTCAATTTCTCCTGTGTGATGAATTGTGTTGTCGCTAATTGAAACCTGACTGGAAACGTCATTTTTCGTATTACCATTTCCAAGTAAAGAAATGGCACTGGCGCCCACATGATCCACAAAACAATTCTTAATCGTGTCATTTTTGTTATAACCGGATAATGTCATTGCATTTCCTCCGAGATCACTAAAACTGCAATTTTCAATCCTGCAATTTTCGGTGCCGTTGAAGAGTACAGCGCCACCTTTGTAAACATTCCAGTCGCTACCGGAAACAGTTTCGTTGCTCTCCATAAAAGATCTTTCATTGTGCCTGAAATGCAGATTTTTGAGCATTATATTTCTCACTGGGTTTGCGGCTGAACCTTGAAGTTCTATACTGTTTTTCAAATTAGAAACTTCCACAACTGCCTTTGACAAATCCGTTTTCTTTCTCGGATAGAAGTATAGAAAATGGAATGTCCTGTCAAAATACCACTCCCCTGGTGCATCAAGTTCTGCAAAAATATTCTCAACAAAACGTATGGCTTTATCAGGATGTAGTGGCTTATTGTATTGCCATCCGCCGTCCAGTTCCACATTATCGGTATCGTCCACGCCGGTAATTCTGTAATGCAAACTTCCTTTTTTCTGCTCATCCAAAGCATGTAAATAGCCACCAAAGGGGTTTCCCCAGCTCAATACCCGAACATAATAAGCAGCATCCTCAGCAGAACCATTAAAAATTCCGGCAGTTGTGTCTGCATTCGGATATCTTGCCATGGTTTGCAGAATGCCGTTTACATATAATATATCAAATGCAATTTCAGGTGAAACAGCAGTTCTGTATATTCCGTTTTTGAATAATTGCCAGTCTGTCTTAATTTTCCTGCCAGCGCTAATTACAACCATTTCTTTACCATAAGCTGTAATTTCAAGCTTTTCCGGCCGCTTATCTGCGTTGCTTATGATGATCGTTTCAGGTAAGTAATATGTGCCATTCCTCATTTGAATACTAACCTGTTTGCCCGAAAAGCTTTCACTGACCGACATTGCTTTCTTCAAGGTTTTGAAAGGTTTTTCGAAAGTTCCGGGATTATTATCTTTCCCATTTGTAGCAACAAACAGTTTATCAACCTGTCCATAGGCAGACCATGTTGTAGCAAAGAGAAGAAAAATAATATAAAAACGCAGCATCAACAAGACAATTTCAATTCAGGATTTATTTTACTTTTCCCAGATCAGCAAATCCGCACAACTGATACATTTTAAAAGAAGTTAACCTGTGTTCTTACTGCAAAAGTTATATTAATTTGTGTGTTTTTTTATCAAATAAGATGGTTCTTCTGATCATAGTTGAGTAGCTTTGGGGCGATTCCGGGAAGTGAGAATTTTGTAATTTTATTTTAAAAGAAAATATAAAATTACAAAGATTAATTTTTCAATTCCACCCTGGCTTTAACTCAGTTTTACATACCTAATTGCAACTCACCTATGGATAATTTCCTGGCTGCAAGATCTCAAATGGCCCTTTCTCTGGGCTTTCACATCATATTTTCCTGCATTGGTATGGTGATGCCGTTTTTTATGGCTGTGGCACATTATTACTACCTTAGGACCGATAAAATTGTTTATAAAAATGTAACAAAAGCGTGGAGTAAGGGCGTGGCTATTTTCTTTGCGACAGGTGCAGTTTCGGGTACAGTTTTATCTTTTGAACTTGGATTGCTCTGGCCGAAATTCATGGAACATGCAGGCCCCATTTTCGGTATGCCTTTCTCCCTGGAAGGAACTGCTTTTTTCATTGAAGCCATTGCACTGGGTTTCTTTTTATATGGCTGGGACCGGTTCAATAAATGGTTTCACTGGTTTACAGGTGTCATTGTCGGCGTGAGTGGACTGGCCTCCGGAATTCTGGTTGTCGCTGCCAATGCCTGGATGAATAGTCCGGCCGGTTTTGATTTTGTGGACGGGCAGTATATCAACGTTGATCCGATTAAAGCCATGTTTAATAAAGCCTGGTTTTCACAATCGCTGCATATGTCACTTGCCGCTTTTGCTGCCACCGGTTTTGCGGTTGCCGGTGTTCATGCGCTGATGATTATCAGGAGACAAAATGTTTATTTTCATACCAAATCATTCACAATTGCCGCAATATTTGGCTGCGTGGCTGCGGTACTTCAACCATTAAGCGGTGATATTTCTGCAAAGGATGTCGCGAAAAGACAACCCGCTAAACTCGCAGCCATGGAAGCTCATTTTTTCACAGAGAAATCTGCCGGACTGGTCATTGGCGGAATACCGGATCCCGAAAATAAAAAAGTAGATTATGGTATTAAAATCCCTGGCCTGCTGAGTTTTATGGCGCATGGAGATTTTAGTTCAGAAGTGACAGGGCTTGATAAGTTTCCTGAAAAAGATCAGCCACCGGTTCCTATCACGCATTATGCATTCCAGATTATGGTCGGTTTGGGAATGGCTATGATGGCAATTTCTTTTTTATATTTCCTTGCACTCTGGAAAAAGAAAAACTGGCTTCAGAGCGACTGGCTACTTAAACTTTTTGTGGCTGCCACACCGCTGGGCTTTATAGCTGTGGAAGCTGGCTGGACGGTCACAGAAGTTGGCCGGCAGCCCTGGATTATTTACAATGTCATGCGGACAGCTGATGCAGTCACGCCTATGCCAGGAATCGGTTACTCTTTTTATATGTTCACGCTCATGTATTTTTCGCTGGCAGCCATTGTTATTTTTATGTTATACCGGCAGATCAAAATGGTACCCAAGCTCTACGACCTACCCGAAAAAGCACAAAAATAGATAGATCCTCCAACATTCTATCATACCAAAATTCTATCATTCTATCATTAACGCCATGTTATACGTAGTCATCATTTATCTCTGGACTTCTATCCTGCTCTATCTGCTCCTGGGCGGGGCAGATTTTGGGGCAGGAATTATTGAGTTATTTACTTCGAAGGCCAACAAAATGCAGACCCGTAAAACGCTTTATGAAGCAATCGGGCCCATTTGGGAGGCTAATCATATGTGGCTGATCATTGCGATCGTAATTTTATTTGTAGGTTTTCCGGTCATTTACAGTACCATGTCCGTCTATTTGCATATTCCTTTAACGATTATGCTTTTAGGAATTATCGCCCGCGGGACTGCATTTACATTCAGGCATTATGATGCCGTGCAAGACGATATGCAGAATATCTATAATCCGATTTTTGCTTATTCAAGTTTTGTAACTCCGTTTTTCCTTGGCATTATTGCCGGAAGCGCCGTTTCAGGACATATTGATCTGAAAGCGGATAATTTTTTAGACGCCTACATTTTCAGCTGGCTGCACTGGTTTTCAGTTTCGGTTGGATTATTTACCGTAGCCATTTGCGGATTTCTGGCCGCAGTTTTTCTGATAGGAGAAACAGATAATGACCATGACCGCCTTCGTTTTATCAAAAAAGCAAAGGCCTTCAACATTGCAGCGGTGATCTGTGGTTCGCTTGTATTTGTATCATCCTTGATTGAAGGAATTCCGCTGATTGACTGGGTGTTTGGTAATGTTGTCGGAATCATTGCGATTTCCGCTGCCACCTTATCGCTGGCTCTTCTTTGGTATCTGATGTATAAAGGACAGGCAAATATCCTGCGTATTCTGGCTGGATTTCAGGTTACCATGATTCTGTTAACAACTACCTATCGTCATTATCCAAACATTGTTATTCTGAAAAACGGCGGATATCTTTCATTGATCGAACATAGTGGTCATGAAAAGACAATTGAGGCACTTGCCATGGCATTGTTGATCGGAAGTATATTTATCCTGCCAGCTTTGTTTTATCTGATTTATAGTTTTCAAAAAAAGAAAGTAGATTTTGCGACGGATTAATAAGCGAACTGCCACAAAAAAGATAGCGCATTGATTTCGAAAGCATGAAATCAATGCGCTATCTTTTTGAAGCTATGCAAAACTGAGTCGTCAGGAATATCTGATTTTAATACTTATTGACCAAATTCACCGTCTGCGGTAATAGTTACCTCTTCACTTAACATCGGCGGAGCAAATTTTGGCCCTATACCAAAATCAGCACGTTTAATCGAACCAGTAGCCCGGAATCCTGCCACAGCCTTTTTATTCATCGGATTTGTGATTGTCCCGCGATACCATAGTTCCAGTGTAACCGGCTTTGTAACACCGTGCATCGTCAAATCTCCTGTAAGCTGGTATTTATCCGTTCCGGTTTTCTTAACGCCGGTACTTTTGAAAGTCAGTTCAGGATTGGCAGTTGCATCAAAAAAATCAGGCGATTTCAAATGCTCATTTCTTCTGTCGACACCCGTATTTATGGAGGCAGTTTTAGCCGATAATTCAAATGACGCATCGCTAAAATCCGGCTTTGAAGCTTTAATGGTTGCATCAAAATCGGTGAAAGCACCTGAAACGGTAGAAACGCCATTATGGGTAATGTCAAATTTCAGCTGAGAGTGCGCTTTGTCAGATTTCCAAACGGTCTGAGCAAAACCGGCCATCGAAAAAACAGATAATAATAGAACAAGGGAGATTTTCTTCATGATTACAGGAAGTTTAATTGAAACGATAAGGTGATAAATTTAAAACAGAACCTGACAGAAAATGATGTAATATCAGCATCAACTCTAAATCAGACCGATTAATTTATGAAGATTAAACGAGTAAACTAAACATTATCAGCACTTTTATTTTGTAATAATTTGAAGGAATTATTTTGACATAGTAAGATAGAAGGTTTTATGATTTCCAACAAATAATCAGCTTAGTGTTGTATCGATTGTGATCGTATGCGTCAGCGCGTTATGGATCGGACATTTATTGGCTATGGCCAATAATCTTGTTTTCTGCTCTTCATTTAAATCTCCGACCAATTCAATTTTCCGGTTCATCTGTGAAACATTAGCCTGAACATCTCTCGAAAAATCAACCGCTACATTGATTTCTGTAAGTTCAGACCAGCCCTTCCGGTTAGCATACATACGCAGCGTTCCACAAGTGCAGGCTGCCAACGCGGAAGCCAGTAATTCTTCCGGTGAAAATCCAAGATCCAATCCACCGGCAGAAACGGGTTCATCAGCAATAAGACTGTGCGTTGCTGTTTTAATTTCTGTTTTATACAATTCGGTTCCGATAGTTGCGACAACCTTGGCCATTATTTAATTTAGATTTATATTTTGACTGCTTTATATTTGAGATAAACTATCTAAAATTCTAATTTTTAGGTAATTATGAATTCAGAATTTCCCTATTCACACCACCGGCAAGAATGCCTTTGACAAAGTCCTCTTTCTCTGACCTGTTCAAACAACAGAATTTGTCATAAAGCACAAAAGTTAATTATTAATATCGGATTTGAGCCAAAATTCTTAGATTTGAAAAACATCTTTTGGGCACTCCTATGCAGACCAACATTCCACGAATCGACATTGATTCGCTTTCAGAGCACAAAGAAGACGAAATTCTGATAAGCCGGTTTGCAGCATATCTGGCAATACATCCTAATCTGACACTTCCACATCGACATAGCTTTTATCACTTGCTGTTTTTCACCGAAGGCGGCGGAATGCATACGATTGATTTTAACCATTTTGAAGTAAAGCCATATCAGATCTATTTCATGGTTCCAGGACAGGTTCATTCCTGGGATTTTAAAGGTAATGTGGATGGTTTTGTAGTCAATTTTTCGGGCGATTTCTTCCAGTCATTCCTGCTTCGTCCTGAATATCTGGCTTCCTTTTCTTTCTTTAAAGGGATTTCGCAGGAAAGTGTCATCAACCTTTCAGAAAAAACTCATCAAACTGTTAATAAGCTATTTGAAAATTTAATTGAACACTATATCGACAAAAATGTATTACGGGAAGATATGATTCGCGTGCTTTTGTTACAAATATTTATATGTATTGAGCAGAGTACATCAATAAACCGTGATCAAAATATCCCTTTCAAAACAAATATCCTGTTAAGTAATTTTCATAAGTTGATTGAGAAAAATTTTGTCGAAATCCGCTTACCGGGTGAGTATGCAGAACTGCTGAATATTACTCCCAATCACCTGAATGCATTGTGCAAGGAAAATATGGGTTTGCAGGCTGGTGAAGTAATAAGAAACCGTGTAGTTTTGGAAGCAAAAAGATTACTTGTAAACCTGGGACTTAGTGTTTCGGAAATTGCCTACAAACTAAACTTTAATGACAATTCATATTTTACCAAATTTTTCAAAAAAGAAGTTGGAATGAGCCCGGAAGTTTTTAGAAAAAAATCAACTCTGGAAAGTGGGAAACATTAATGAACATCCCTTAAAATGGCACCGGCTGCAATAGCCGAACATTTAAAACCGTCCTAGTTAGATAACTTTAAAGCGAAATAAGCAGCATTAAACCTACATTAATGCAACAAATGATGGAATAATAATCATTGCATAACGCAGCATCGTTTGTTTATCAACCGATCCACTAAGCAAATTGTTTTCCTTTGTTGTAGATTGATTTTTTGCGATTCCATGACTTTTAGTATGGGTAAAAAATTCACCTTGCAATCAATTTTACTAATGGCTGATCACAAGATGAATGCTTAAAATCTATAACTGTTTTACCTGATTTTATTTCCCAACCACTTCTTCCTGTGTCGGTGAAATAAATATTGCCAGCCACGCTCTTCTGGCCATGCGGTAAAATAGAGGTGTTAAAAATATCAAAACAGGAATAATACTATACAGGAAATAATCCAGATAGGGTTCAAAAAAATGAATAAAAACAAAAAAGTAAATCAACATAAAAACCACATAAAACGCATAGCTCATGTATAACGCACCCTGATAAAAGCCAGGTTCCGGCACCAGATTTTCACCACAATGGGGGCAGCTTTTATTCATTTGGTCAAATTTGAAGCTATAAGCGCTTTTAGTGACAAAAAAATCGCCCTGACCGCATCGTGGACATTTATTAAACAATACGCTGTAAACTCTGTTATTCTTCATGATTTCTAAAAATTAGAAGCCCTTATTTTTTGTTTCAAATCCTTTATCGGAAACTCTTACTTCCGATACTTCTATGAGCTTGAACCTCCTCATTTAACTTGTAACAAAGGTCAGCAATATACATTGGTCACGAAAGTACAGATGAAGTTATCTATGGTATAAATCAACGATTTTAAAAATATTCAAGATTTTCAATCTTAAAAAAAACCTAAACCGATAAAATGGACATGTTAAACACGAATCTGTACATTTATTCCAGGCAGATCCCTATCTATCTTTGTATTAGCATATTATAAATATTAAGAATTGAAACAAGTAACGTTATACTTTTAAAAATAGAAAATCAGGACTTTCAACTTTCACTGGTGTTATTTGAAGATACATATTTTCGAATAAAAATATTTTCAAGTTAATTAGGAATGATCATTCCATTATTATTACCTTTACGGAACAATCATTCCATTAATAATTTTTAAACATATATCAAATGAACAATCTTCAAAACAAAGTCGCAGTAGTAACCGGGGGCAATAGTGGAATTGGCTATGCCGCAGCAAAAGAATTTGCAGCACAAGGTGCACAAGTAATCATCACAGGTAGAAATAAAGAATTATTAGATCAGGCAGCTAAAGAACTTGGTGCAACTGGGATAGTTGCTGATCAAAGTAATCTTTCCTCCATTGATAAATTGGTAGATAATGTAAAAAACAAATTTGGCAAAATCGATATTCTGTTCCTCAATGCCGGACTTGCCGCTTTTGCTCCGTTACAATCCGCTTCTGAAGACCATTATGACGACATTATGAACGTCAATGTAAAAGGCACCTTTTTCACGGTTCAGAAGTTCCTGCCTATTTTTAACGACGGAGGTTCAGTTATTTTTAATACGTCTATAAATGCCCACGTTGGTATGCCTAATTCAGCGGTTTATGCGGGAAGTAAAGGAGCTATTTTATCGTTGAACAGAGTATTTGCCACTGAACTTGCACCAAGAAAAATCCGTGTAAATGCGGTATCTCCCGGTCCGGTTGAAACACCGCTTTACGGAAAATTAGGTTTGAGCCATGAAGAAGTATCTGGTTTTGGTGAGATTTTGGGTAAAAAAATTCTATTGAATCGTTTTGCTCAGTCCTCAGAAATTGCAAAAACTATTTTATTCCTGGCATCTGATGATTCTTCCTTCATTACCGGAACCGAGATTGTAGTTGACGGCGGATTGACTGTAAATGCAGTATTGAATTAATTTGAGCATTATTTTCGGAATAATTGTTCCAAAATAAATTAACTTTGCTGACGCATCAGCAAAGTTTTTTAGCAATATGGCACGCACGAAAGAATTCGATCAGGAAGCGATTTTAGATAAAGCTGTTGACCTATTTTGGTATAAGGGTTACCACGCTTCTTCCATGCAGGATGTGGTGGATGCGCTTGGGTTGAGCCGGTCAAGTATTTATGATACGTTTGGTGATAAACGTAAGCTTTATATCTCCGCTTTGGAGAGATACCGTGCACAGGCAGCGGGTGGATTGATTGATATGGTCAATGACTCCAAAAACACGATGGTTTCGTTGCAGGAGATTTTTAAAATGCTTGTTCATGACAGTTTTACTGATAAACTTCCCAAGGGTTGTTTTATGGTTAACAGTTCTGTGGAACTGGCACCTCACGACGAAGAAATCGACAAAATTGTGCGTCAAAACATGCAGGATATTGAAGATGCCTTTTTTCAACTGATAACCAAAGGCCAGCAATCCGGGGAAATTTCAATGGATAAAAATCCGAGAGCTATTGCCCGTTTTTTGTTTAATACAATTTCCGGTTTAAGAATAGCTGCCAAATCCGCTGTGGATCAGGATATTTACAATGACATTGTCAGCGTAGCCTTAGACGTATTAAAATAGATTATCCGGACTCTCGAATTATTTCAAAGTCCGGACATTTTCAATTTTATTTGACCAGATTGCTTTCTCTTATAATTTTAAGTATATGTGAATGATATGAAAACGCCTTTTGCAGATCATTTTCATCATAAACAACATTGTCGAGCACAATACAGCTGGTTTTTGTTTTAGGAAAATAAAAATCCATAGAAATAAACCCTGGGGCGAAACCAGTTTGTCCGAGCTGTAAAATGCCCTCCTTGGTGTCGTGGGTAATCCCATAACCATATTCCACCTTTCCAAAAATAGGGTGATTCCTGACGGCCTCCGGCTTTTTGGAGATCATTAAACGGTATGTTTTCTGCGATAAAAGTTTTCCTTCGTGCAGACAATTATTCCATAAGAGCAGATCGTGCGCGGTAGAAATGAACGAGCCGGCCGCCACATAATTTTCAAATGTTTTAGCTTCAATCGCAAATTTTCCATTTTCCTGTTCGGTATAACCTTTTACAAGATTATGATACTGCTTCACGTCCGGATGAAAGGTATTGTACATTTTACATTTCTTAAATAGTGCTGCAGACAAAGACGCAAAAGATTTCCCAGATGTATTTTCAATAATTCTTGCCAACAGATCATAACCGATCTGAGAATAGGAATATTTCGAACCTGGTTTAAAATCAAGTGGTTTGTCCAGGGCGGATATTCCATTCATATGCGTCAAAAGCTGGTCAACAGTGACAGAATCCGCCCATGACTGCTTTAATTCAGGCAGATAGTTTCGGATTGGAATATCAAGCTTTACCCTGCCTTTTTCATATTCCCGCAAAAGTAAAACTGCTGTAAATTGTTTGCTGATGGATCCAATCACAAACTGATCGTCAAATTTCAAAGGTTTCCTTTTTTCAATATCTGAAAATCCAATGACCTTAACGTATTTGGTAAAACCATGTTTTGCAATTAGAACTATTCCGTTGAAATGTTTTTGAGTAGACGAAGAAAGCAAGTCGTCAATTTTTCCATTGGTATTGTCATTATTCCCGCCAATCGTTTTTTTTGACTTAGCATCTCCGGTAACAGGTCTGACTCCATAATCCCGTCTTGCCCATTGCGCCGAAGGTTCGAGCCATTCGGGTAATGCTTTGAATAGAAATCCATGTTTCAATCCTGTGTTCAATTCGATTTCTTTAAACCTGCTGACTGTATTTACCGATCTTAGTCTCATGCTTGTACATGACTGACCTATAATATCACTTTTTTCATATATTGATAAAATGTTGCCTCTGAAATTTATATCCGGGATTTTGGTTACATCTTCTTCCCCACAGCTTCCAATAAAAACATAATTTAAGTCCTTATTCTTTTCAATGCTTGAAACAAACTGAGCAATATAACCTCCTTTGGATGTACCAATAACAGTGATTCTTTCCGGCTTGATACCTTTGGTGATCAGGCTATCAATTTGCAAAGCTACTTTTTGGGCATACGATTTTGCATCCGTATTCAGAGGACGTTTCTCACTGATTACAACGAAATTTTCTTTCGTGTAATAATCCAGAATCTCTTCATATTGTGCTACTCCGTAGTCCGGATGTTTTGCAGACAAATCATTTTCTTCAATAAACTTATTATGAAGAAAGAAAATGTAACGCTGTGCAAAAGCACCATTAACAAGAAGAAAAAAGCAAAAAAACAGTATTACTCTTTTCTGGCATAAAGTAATTTTCATCGGCTAATTTAAGATTGTTAAGTAGCGATAAAGTTAAACGCACTAGCCGTAACTTTCCTAAAAAGCCGTATGATTATTTGTAAATAGTTGATTCAAATCCTGATTTCAATTCTGAATTTGTGCTCGTTTTGTACGGATAATATTTACTATCAACACAATTTGAGCAAGTAACAAAAGGCCTGCTGCAACGATGGCGAGCAGAGTGATCACTTGAATATCTTCAATTGGTTTTACTAACAAAATCAAAAGTGGAATAACCGTCAGCGAATAATGTACATAACCCAATGGATTTTGTAGCGGCCAGATAAACTTGTCAAAAACATAATATATCGTGAAACATGCAATACAAATCATGGACAGCAACTGTGCAACGAATTTTTGAGAAATCACATAATACGTGTCGTAGAGTTGAATGGAGATATCTGATTTAAAAAACAAAAAATTGGCCAGTGATACCAAAAAAGCTGTCACAACGAAAAGGGTCTGCGGTTTTATTCGTTTTTGTTCTTTCATTTCAACAGATCACTTTAAGATTAAATTATACTTCGGCTATTATATAAAATTAAAACCAAAACCCGACCTGAAAGGCAATTCTTGGTTTCTCTTCCTGTTTTTCTTTTGGAATAAATGCGCCTATTGACAAAGTCAGTATATCTACGGGAGCGACCCAGATTCCCCCTCCGTAACTATAATGCCAGTCTTTGTTCATATCATCATTAAGCCAGACACGGCCGTAATCAAAACTACCAAAAAGCCCGTAAGTTAACGGCAAGGTAGGATTTACACTGTTTCCCAATCTAACACGCAGATCATTTGAATGCCACAAACTGCTTTTGCCATAAAACCGTTGCGTCCGATATCCACGCAATCCCTGATTTCCTCCAATGGTTGGCATCTGGAAAAATTCATATCCTTTACCGAAATTCAGACCTGTTCCGATCTGAGAGGCAAAAATGATGTTCTCCTTTGTATCCAGACTGAAATAAAACGCTATCTGCGCTTTCAGACCCGAGAAGCTTTTATCCTCTTTCAGGTTTTTGGTATAGTTCATTCCGGCATTAAAACGTAATCCGGAATGTGGAGAAAAGATATTATCAACACTGCTGAAATTAAATAAAAGCTGGCCACCGCTGTAATATTTTGTTTTGAAAACATCGTCACTAAGCTGGTTCGCATCACTGGTAATAAATCTACCGGCGGTAGATTGTACATCTGAAACTTCAAAAACCGGTCCCAATGTCACAAAACCGCTATTTCCGGCAAAATGTTTTTTGATGGCAGGATATACATGAAAAGCACTCTGGCGCACCCGGTAAAAGTTAGGGTTGTCAACCGGACGTTCAGAAGTATTTCCTAAACCGGCATAGTTAAATGCATAGGCAGGGCCATGATAATAAGTATCCAGGTAAAAGTCGAAACTTTTGAAAGCATTCAGATAATCCCCGGTATAATAAAGCTTGATAGCTTTGGTGGCAAAGGAATAACTCCCGCCAAACCGTTGCTGTGAGGCATAAGGTTCTTTTTTGAAACCATACCTGATCATATTGAAATTGGCACCAATCAAAAAGCCGTCATCCGGGTTGTACCCAACAATTGGAAGTGGAATAGTAATATCATAATCACTTTCTGCACTCCTGCGGTCGTACACATTATACCGGTAAAGAGAAGTCCGTTTATCTTTTGTTTCCGGCCCGCCATTTATTTTATTTTTGCCGAGATCATCATACACAATCGTTTTTTTACCTCCACCGTGTACAATTGAGCTGTCCGTGAAAATATCTTTACCAGTTCCACCGATTAATCTCACCCTAGAACCCTTGCTGACATCGCCTGTAACAATAAATTCATCGTCGTCCCCATTACCATAAACGTTAATTGTTTTGGTGATTTTATTATCAAAAATTCGCCTGTAATTCTGTTGTTTAATCTCGCCCTTTTTGTTTATTTCCGAAACCGTAACCCGCGTATGTTGGTCATCCATACGTTCAATTTCAAATTTTTCATTTTCCTCAGTACCTATAACATTCACCGACTCGCTCACAAATTCATAATGTTTTCTGGCCAGTTCCAGTAAATTATCCCGTCTGGTTTTTATGCTTTTGATCACAAGCGGTGCGGCCATTTCTCTTGCCTTATCCGGCCAGTCTGTGAAAGCATTTTCAATAACTTCATCAGTCATGTTTTTCTGAACATACCGTACCTGCTCTTCCCAATCTTCCCAACTAAGTGAATTCAAAAAGGTCCGGTCAAATAAACGCGCACTCCATGTAGTCCATTTCATACTTGGAACTTCCGGGCCGTAAACCTGTAACTGACGCAAAAACGGCATGGTTAGCCTGGCAGCGTTGGTAAAAAGTCCGTCATATTTTGACAGCGCCTGATCCCTGTCACGTGGAATTGGCCGATACAGATTTGTACCATCCGGCTGTTTGATATCAGCCCAGGTCCACTGGTCATCATGCCGGTCCCAGTCACCGATGATTATATCAAGAAAGCGGGTTTTCAATGCCCACTTTTCATCGACCCTATATTTATTACTTTCCAGAATATTTTCAAGCAAATCCGGTGTACTGATTATTTTATCCGCATTTCCAAAAAAGGCTGCGTCCTTCCATTTTTTACCATCCGGGCGTTCCTCCACCAAACTCAGACTTCCACCAAAAACCTGGTTAAAATCGCCTAATGCGGGTTGTGAAGGAACATAATAAATTTTAGGATTGGTATGATAAACCTGAATGGCATCAGCAAGTTTGGGTATTGCCAATGGTGCAAATGGCAGCGTGGAAAGGAAATTTTCCTGAGCCAGAAATTGCGCCGCAAGCATTTTATTAAAAGGATATGGCAAAAAACGACTGACATCTTTTGTCATGTCACGAAGCACATATTCCTTCCCATCGTTTGCACGGACACGGAGCGAATTCGTCTGATTTCCCCCACCCTGTTTAACCGGAATTACGCCCCCCTGATATTTATCAAAATCAAGAACCGGGAAAGGATATTTTTCCATATAAAGATTCCTGTGATGTTCGCCAAACAGGAAGTTATGGAAACCCTTAACCGGCTTTATTTCATTTTTAAGCACAAACCGGCTGGTGCTATCCAGATGTTCTTCATATTCTTTGTAGGCGATAGCCGGCTCCGATTTCACAACCGGAAGTTTGTCCTTTATCTTTTTCTGATAAACCAGTTTTGCACTTTTCCCATGTTCAGCCACTTCCCAGTATTGTACCCAGGTTTCACCGCCTTCGTAGAAAGAAAGCGTACTGTAACCCAAAGCCGTGGAAGCAAATTGCGAACCTTTACCCATTCCGATAGGACTGTTTTTAGATCCGCTTCCACTCACAATAAATTCCTGTCCGTCGTTTTCGATAAACTGCAACGCATGTTCATGGCCACTGGCAAAAATGAAATTTCCATTTTTCCTTGCCGCTGCCAGGATTCCGTCGCGCATATCCTTATAAAGTTTGTTATGCGTATCCTGACGAGATCCGATTGTTCCCCTGAAAAGCGCACTTAAACTTCCAATACCCGGAAGCGGGATATACAAATTCGGGTTCATTTCTGTGAGCGGGAAAATATGCTGCTTGATCGTAAATTTCCCACCATGCGGGCCATACGTAAACGGCGGATGGTGCATTGCGATCACGACGTTTTTATTCCTGTATTTACGGATCACATTTTCAAAAATAAACTTGAAAGTTGCCCTGTTTTTTATTTCGCAGCCATCATTGATTTTGGTATCTTTATCCCAGTCACTCAGCCACCACTGTGAATCGACAGCGATAACGACCACATTATCATTTAGTTCTATCACTTCCGGCCCTGAACATCCGTCCTGTGGAAGGAAATAAGTCTCGTAATCGTCTTTATCCGTTTTTCCTTTTCTTTTATTAAGATAAGATTCAATAAAATTTTCCTGACGTTTCAGCCCTTTCCTCCCCCAACCCCGCCAGTCATGATTACCCGGGATAAAAAATGGTCTTCCTTTAAAATCATCAAGCGTTTCCAATTGAGAGGTGATCCGGTATTCGGCCACTTTTCTTTTGGCGGTATCATCCGAGGGCGGCATACCGTACTCATAAATATTATCTCCCAAAAACAAGGCTGAGCTATTTTTGGATTCTTTGGCAAGTTTTTCTTTCAGATAGAGAAGTACCGGAGCCTTATTTTCAGGTTTGTCGTTTCCTGCATCACCCACCAGGTACATGGTATGTTTTAAGACAAGATCAGGAGAAGGAGCACTTTGTTCCCAACTTTTTCCTTCCCTGGAATATTGCAGCTTTTTGTAACTGGAACACGAAGAAATGATAACCAGCGATACTATAAAAAGTATTGAGGAGAATTTTAATTTCATACCAGATTCAGGTAAGTTCACTTTTGTTATTTACTTAACTTCTTAAATTTCAAAATATTACCCTCCGCAAAATCATCTCCTTCATTTGATATATAAAGATTACCAGCGTTATCAAAAGCAATCCCTTCTGGTTGTGTGAACATGTTTCCATTGAGGGCAAGGGCTTGCTGAACCTTCCAGTTTTTGTCTGTTATAACCAATAATTTATTCACAGCGGAGATGATATACCAATCTTTCGAAAACGGGTTTTGCGCCATACCCGAAGGCCGGAAACCTCTTTCCACTTTCCCTGACAACGCTTTTATATCTTTTACATTGATCTGAAAAGGCTGGGCAATTGCAACACTGTCGTCGGTGTGAAAAGCATAACCGGTAATGCTTTTTTTAGAATCATCCTGCGCACAGTTTTTACAAAGCACATACAAACTATCCGTCTCTTCATTGCCATAGATGCTTTCATATTCACCTTTTGGCAAAACTTTTTTCCATTCCTTTGTGCTGTCAACCTCTTCGTAAACAGACTCCGAAAATGGAAATGAATATAAGGTTCCGTTACTTTTAAGCACGACAACCTGGTCATTAATAATGGCCAGGTCTTCATAATCTCCTTTTTTCCCAAATTTGGCATGATACTGTTTTTTTACACCCCAGGCCAGGCGAAAAACTTTGCCTTCTTCATCCTGAATAGCATATATAGTATCCGGATTACCTTTTTCAAAAGTAATTCCTGAAATTTCAAAGAGACTTTCCGGCATGAAAAACTTTTCCGGACTTTCAAGATTGTAGTCTTTCAGCGTTTGTTCATTTTCATGCGAATTTGAACAACCCGTAAAAAGAGTAAGTAATAAAATGGCTGAAATCAATATTTTGTAAAAATTACTGGTCATATAAATCTAATTTCTATTTGTGTTTAATAACACCGAAAATTGTATTGGTAATTTTCCACCCCGACAATGAATTATTTACCAAAAAACATCGAAGCAATTACAAAAGAGACCACCGAGGCGACAATCCCGAACATGAAAACATTATAACCTACGCGTAATAATCTGTATTTTCTACCTAAAACCACCCCTTGGGAATACACGTCTTTTGTTAAACTTCCATATAAAAAATCGCGGTCATTCATCATCGCCTGCATGCCGGCTGCGTAATCTGAATATGCCATTCTGTAAAAATTACCAAAAAACAGCAGGTTCACTTTTTTATCGGTTATATCCTGTTCTGTAAACGTTCCGTGCGGAATTGTCGGGCGAGTCGCCAGAATGGAGAACACCATCGTGATCACGCAAATCGTTAGCAGTAATATTGTAGGGAATATCAGATAGGCGTTGTCTTCCAGCTTTCTAAGCAGAATACTAAGTAAAACTGATATAATAATGGATGTAGTCGTGATCATGATATGTGCCTTATTATCAGCCATATCACTCAACCGCTGGTGGTTATTTGAACTGATACGAAACATCGTTTCAATTCCTTTGTCCGGCCTGTCCGACTTCACTTTTTTATCCTTTTCCTCTTCCGTTTCTGATGCCATTTTTGAATCATCTATGTATTTGAGAAGATTAATCTGCGGTTCCGGCTCCTTCACTTTTTCCGTTTCTTTATCTTTTAATTTCTGAATATTTTTATTTTTCACCGCATCCAGCAAAGCACGGCAATAATCAGTTTGATAAACATGCGCTTCCAGAAATTCTATGGTGTGTTTGCGCCAGTCCTTTTTATCTATTTTTTTGCCCAGCCACATTTCCTTTTCCTTGCGCATCAGCTTGTTTTTATCAGCAAACTCTTCGGTACCCAAATGGTATAAGTCTGCATCACAAACTATTTGCTGAAGAAATACCAATGGCCGCTGCGGTATGGTTGTCGCTAGAATACAACCCTGGATTGCCAGAATCACTTCTTCTTTAACTTCCTTTTCTTCCAGATAAACCTTTGCCAATTCCGCACCCCGCTGTTCATGTCCTTCTGCGCTACCGGTGCAATAACCGATGTCATGAAACCATGCGGCTGCAACTACCACAAAGTTATCCTTTTCATGCAGCTCATAATGCCTGGAAATATCAATCGCGTGTACCACGACTTCTTCGGTATGCGTAAGATTGTGATAAACTAATTCTTCAATCTGCTGCGTCTTGAAAAAGTGTTTTACATGATTCTGAACATGTTCAAGGACCTTATCGTAATTCATATAATTCTTTTAATTTTCTGATATTGTGAGGGTTCAAACTTTCAACTCCATTCTCCATCCAGATTCACCCCGATCCGCAAAGCTCTCAATCCTGTAACTCCCTGCAATTCTTCGAGTTCCAGATATTCAAGATCGTTTTTCAAAGTGTTTTTCTCCTGAAGATATTTAATGTAATTAACGTATTCTTCCGCGGATTTGCTATTGAAGTATACCAGTGCAATCTTTCCGGGCTGGGTTAACCGTTCACCGGTTTCCTTGACATGCACCTTATCAATCCGTTTTTTAATAACGTGGTAACGAATATTGTATGAACCTTCCACATCAAAACGGCGCTCATCATCACGAAAACTGATATCAATGCTATTGGAATTGATAAAGATAAGCTGCGTTGTTTCCAGCGGATTTTTCATCTGCGGGATCAGCTCGTGCGTAATTTTCGCAATCGCCGCCATCGAGGTAAGTTGCCACAAACGGATATTATTCAGATAAAGAATATTAAAGTTTTTTTCCGGCGCAATTTCCTGACCAATGTAAATATCGTATTCGACACCATCTGTTCTGAATTTTTCAAAATAACATGGATAGCTTTGCTGGATCTCACTTTTAAAGAGTTCTAGATAAAGATTAACAGCCGAATTTATCGTCTGCATGGAAGATTCCAGCGCATTTCTATTGGCATACGCAAGACCATTCTCCTTATCAACTACCTGATAATAAGCGTCAATGCTTTCAACGAGATTCTGTTCGCTTTGTCTGAAATGCTGCAAAAACGGATATACCTCAAACTCAAAGAAATCCAGCACCTTCACTTCATCATTTTCAGTAGACTGGTCAGAAATCCGCTCCATCCACTTTTTACATTTGTAGATAATTTCGTCTGCCAGCCCAAGCCCGACATTCTCTTTGATGGTTTTCAGAACCTTGATCAAAGCACCGAACTGAACCTGTAAGTCAGTGTGTAACGCGGTATTTCTTTCAATGGTGGAATTCCTGATATCGATCGCACCATACAGCGGATAAACATTTTTAAAATGTATGCTTTCAATCGGCGTTTTTGGGAGCTGAATGGTATTGTCGCGCAAATAATGCCAGGCCACTTCCTTAAATTTCCATTGAACGGCAGGTTGTAATGATGTAAATTTCTCCTTGATTACATTCTCAATCCTCGATTCAAATTCATCGATATTATTCTGCAAAAGCTGTCCGATTAAAGGAAGAGCTGGTTTGAGTCTCGAAAGTGAGTGCTCAGTCAATAAATCTTTTTGTTTGCAGTAGACCTCAAGAACGCCTACTAACCCTGATCCATTGTAAACCGGCAGCAATGCGTAAGAATGCACACCGTGACCCTTCAGTATACTTAAAAAATCGCCGTGATCTTCTCCGTCATATAAGTTTTTATAGAAACAGATGGATGGGTTTTTGAAAAATCTATCAGCCAGATGCAAAAAATCATCTTCTTCCATTCCCTGTTCCAATGATGTCTGGACAAGAATACTATGCGTACAAAGATCCTCGCTGAAAACCAGCTTCTCATTAACCCGCAACTCAGGTAAAAGTCCAAATTTCACCTCATGGCTTCCAATGAGCAAACTAAGTGAGGCAATGATTTTTTCGTAGTAAGACTTTGCCGTATCACGGGCTGGATTCAGTATTATGCTTTTAATGTTTTCAACTGCCTGTTCTGCCGTTACATCTGTTAAGGTAATAACAGAAAACCCCTCGAATTTAAACATGGAGAGAGGTAAAATCTCTGCCAGAGAATTCCAGTCAAAATCCCGCTGAGACTGCTTTTGAAGAATCTCGATGGTTAGTTCAGGCAAGGGGCCTTTCGGTATTACTTCAATAAAGTCCTTTCCAAGATCCAGTTTATAGTATTTTGACAAGCAGGTTTTATCATCCCGGATCGAAAGAATCATTTCATTATTATGATATGACGGGATTCCATAAAAACGTTCAAGGATAAATGAATATAACATCTGCACCTTTTGCTTCTTCTCAATACTTATGTCAATATCCCTGAGCAGATCACATTTGGCAAGTCCGGTATCCCGATCTGCCAAAAGATCATGGAATGCAGAAGTCTCGTAAAAAATAGTTGGTTTTAAAGGCACACTCAGCGCCCATAAAGTTTCCTTTTCATCTGCAATCACCGGAACGAGCATATTGTAAACCAGACTCAGTTGTTCCTGAAAATCACCGATTTCTGACAATTCTACATTACCGGCAAATCTTGGATTTTCGGTAAAACGATCTAGCACAAACTCGAAAAATTTCCTTTTGACTGTTGTCTCTCCCGCAATCCTTACTTTTATATAATCAATAAATTTTTTAAAGGAGAGCGATACATCAATCTGCTCGATTTCCACTGGAATATTTTGCGATATATCTAATATGGTTTCCTTCATTATCGTATCTTTTCAGTGAATTCAATTCTGTTTATCATTCCAGTTATAAACAGGAAGACGAATGACAGAGCCAATTACTTTTTAATTTTTTGAGTTTTATTCATTATAGAAAAAACGCCGGAAGTCCTAAGAAATAATCTTACCGACGTCAGCGTCTTGACTATACTAAAATGAACAACAATCGCGGCTATTGAATTCCTTACTGAGTCTTATTTTGCCTTGAAGGTTTTATAATCATCCGCAACGACTGGTCTTTTGTAAAATAGGCGATTGTCCAGTTATAAAAAGTCCTGAAACGGTTTCGGTACGTTATCAATGAAAGAAGGTGGATAAACAACCAGATCAACCAGGCAAAAAAGCCATTTAAGTGCAATTTTGGTGTTGGCAAATCCACTACTGCCTTGTTTTTACCGATAATCGCCATGGAACCCTTATCAAAATATTCAAACGGTTCAGGCGATTTTCCATCTGCAATCAGTTTAAAATTCTTCGCAAGTTTTTTACCTTGCTGGATGGCTACCTGAGCAACCTGCGGATGCCCACCCGTGAAATTCGGGTCGGTGATTTGAATACAGGTATCTCCAATGGCGTAAATGTTTTGGGTGCTCTGAACTTTATTGAACTGATCCACCATCATTCTTCTGCCACGGCCGTAACTTTCGGTTGGTATGCCCTCAAAAACTTTGGCAGTAACACCGGCAGCCCAAATCAGATTTTTTGTCTCAATAGGCTCACTATTATCAAACACGACAGTATCATTTACATAATCCTTAACGTGCGTATTCAATTTTATTTTTACGCCCAGTCTGCGAAGATCGTCGTGCGTGTTTTGCTGTGATTTTATGCTCATGGGCGATAACAAGGCATCACCGCCATCAACCAGGTAAATTTCACTTCCTTTCCCTGCCAGTTCAGGATATTCCTTCCGAAGGATCCCATTCCTCATTTCAGCAAACATACCGGAAACTTCCACACCCGTAGGGCCGCCACCGGCGATCACAATGGTGAGCAATTTTTTGGTTTCTTCCGGATCTGTGGAAATCGATGCCATTTCCATTTGCTGCAATAATTTATTACGCATTTCAATGGCATCGTCAAGCGTTTTCATCGGAATTGCATTTTTTTTGACGTTCTCCATGCCGAAATAATTGGTTTCTGCACCAGTGGCGAAAACCAGATAATCGTAGGTAAGTTCTCCATTGTCAAGCACTATTTTATTTTCGGAAGGGATTACTTTTTGCAATTCACCAAGCCGGAAATGCACATTATCTTTCCCGGAGAATAACTTTCTGAAAGGATAACTGATACTCGACGGCTCCAAAAAAGCTGTGGCTACCTGATAAATCAGCGGTGGAAAAAAATTGTAGTTATTTTTATCTACAAGTATTACTTCAAACTCATTATGGTTGGCAAGGGAAAGTGCAAAATTAACTCCTGCAAATCCGCCGCCTATGATCACTACTTTCATTATCAATTCTATTTTGATTAAAAAATAATCTGGCTGAATATTTCATTGTGTATTGATTTCTTAATTATCATTCCAACAAAATCTTCATACAGATGTTCGGCTAAAATCCTATTTTCACCAACTTTGGCAAAGACATTTCGGCGACAGACGAAGATAATAAAAGAAAGGAGTATTCCAGAAAGTTTTCAGATAATCCGGTTCGTTAACTGTGTAAAACAGATAATAAAAAAGGATATAAATCATACTTTCTAAAATACTCCTGAAATAGCACAAAACCGTGCTTGTTCCTACATATTAAACAGGAAGCAAAAAAATCAGTTTTCCTTGATTTTTACATTTTCCGGTGTGAACAACATGGCAGTACAAAAACAGTTTTTGCAATCCTTACTTTTCAAAGTCTGATAGTTTACGCAACTTTTACAGCCTTCCCAGAATTTCTTCTCTTTTGTAATTTCATTAAAGGTTACAGTTTCAAAACCGAGCTCGGTATTCATTTTCATTACAGCAAGACCGGTTGTAATGCTGAAGACTTTTGCATTTGGAAATCGTTGACGCGACAAATCAAATATTTTCTCCTTAATCGCCTTGGCAACACCACATTTACGAAATTCCGGTGAAACGATCAGACCTGAATTGGATACAAATTCTCTGTTTTGCCAAACTTCAATGTAAGAAAAACCTACCCATTCATTTTTTGAAGTTAATGCGATAACCGCCTTCCCTTCCTTCATTTTTTTGATAATAGCCGCAGGCGATCTTTTTGAAATTCCGCAGCCACGTGTACGTGCCGAAGATTCCATTTCATCCGTTATGATTTTAGCATATCTGGCATCTTCACAGGTTGCTAGCCGTACGGTTATGTCTGTCAAACATTCACTATCAGGTACTTCAACAATCTTTTCAGGTTTTGGAAGATGATTTAGTTCCTTTAAATAGATGTTATAAAAATCGTCCGGTATAAAGAATTGCAATCGTTTTTTCTCCATCTCATCTTGTTGAAAAAAGGTTGAGAATGAAAAAATAAAGCTTTTTTCAATTGCGTTACGAATGATCATATCGCCCTGATTATACAGGTATTTGGCAAGTGAAAAACATTTTCGCGAAAGGTTTAAATTGTAATCCAGAACGGCTTCCCTGGAGAAATCCAGAAGGCGCTGAACCGCTTTGTTAATATCAGTGGTGAGAGAACTTCTTTTATATAAATTAGTCAACTGCGGAAACTCAGATTCAATAAGTTTTGTGCCTTCGTACTGCGAGATCATGGTTTAAGTATCAATATTGTTTGGTTTAAAAAAATGTATCATACCAAACCTGTACCAAAATCCGGACGTAAATTCAACAATCTAATTATGAATAAATTACGCATACACAATCAGGATTATAATAAATATTTCATTTCAATTTGATAGGGTATTTTATCAATGTGAAAGGATTAAAAAACGACGTCGGACAAAAGACATCTTTTTGCCCGACGTATTAAAAATATAGTTTTAACAATATTAGTTTTTAGTGGAGCCTTAGGTTACTCGCTTCGTAAACTTTTCACCGGGTTCATCAGGGCTGCTTTGATGCTTTGAAAACTAATTGTAAGAACAGCGGTCAGGATTGTAGCAAGACCTGCAAAAAAGAATAGTCTCCAATCAATATCCACTTTAAATGCGAAGTTATCCAGCCATTTCTTCATGAAATACCAGGCAACGGGTACTGCAATGACGATCGCAATACATACCAGTTTTAAAAAATCTTTTGAAAGTAACGCGGTAATACTGGCTACGGAAGCGCCAAGAACCTTCCTGACACCAATCTCTTTTGTACGTTGTTCGGCAGTGAACGAAACCAGACCTAAAAGCCCTAGGCAGGAAATGACAATGGCAATTCCAGCAAAAAAATTGAATAAACGTTCTGTCTGTTCTTCCGATTTATAATGTTCATTGTAATGTGCATCAAGAAATTTATAGTCAAAAGGATATTCAGGTGCATATTTTTCCCATAATTTCCGTGTGACGTTCAAAGCTTCCGCAGCCGATTTACCCGTAGTTTTAACAAGTAATATGTTATTGCTCATTGAGCGACAGGATAAAATCAAGGGCCTGATCGTTTCATGAAGGGAGGCAATGTTAAAATCTTTGACAACGCTTATAATCTCTCCTTCTCTACCTTCCACTTTTATACGTTTTCCAATAGGATTTTTAAGTTCCATCTGCCTGACTGCCGCCTCGTTCAACATAAAATGAACCGAATCCGATGGGCTCCCATCGAAATTTCTTCCGTCCAGAATTTTAATCCCAAAATTTGGAATGAATGCCGGATCGATACTAATGTAGGCAAAAATGGGCATCGCGTCTGGATCTTTACCCTCCCACTGAACTGTGCCCGTTCCTCTTAAAACATCGACAGGGGAATCACTGGCAGTCGTTATACTTTTTATAGAAGGCTCACCAGACAATGCCTGCTGCAAAGGCAGAGCAAACTTTTTTCCATCAAAAGAAAACACATGTTCGCGATTAAATCCCGGATTACGCTCACGGATAAAGCGTAGCTGGCTGCCAATGATCAAGGTACTGGTAATCAATATTGTTGATAACGCAAATTGCGTCACAACAAGTCCTTGCCTTAAACCTGATGTTTGACGCTGATTTGATCGTCCACGAAATATATGGATGGGATTGAAACCGGCAATCATGAGTGCCGGATAAATACCGGCAAGAAGAAATACCAGTACAAGGGCCCCTGTCAGTATAAGTATTGAATCTAAATCAAGTAATGAAAAATGTCCGCTTTTTCCGGTCATCTCCCGATAAAATGGTAGAAAAATTTCTATCAAAAACAGGGCAAAAATCAAGGACAGGCTTAATGTCAATAGTGATTCTACCATTAATTGTCCAGCCAGTTGACCTGACTTTGCACCAACCACTTTACGGATTCCAACTTCGCGATTACGACGGGAAGCACGGGCCGTTGTTAAATTTACATAGTTGATACAACCAATACTTAAAAGCAAAAATGCAATGAGACCCAGAAGTTTAACCTGCTGCATTCCCGAGCTCTTCCCATCCGGTGCATACAGGTGAAGTTGGCTGAATGGTTGCAAAAAGTATTGCGCGGCATCGTTTTCTTTGTTCCTTACTGCCTTTTTAATTGATGTTAATTTCTGGCCTACAATTTCAGGATTTGTATTTTTATCCAGTTTTACAAAAGTTTCAAAGTCGTAAGCAATCCAGCTTCCATCCAGATCATCTCCATTATTTTCTTCCCTGAATGGTTTTTCCTTTGCCTGCATCGGCAAGTACATCTTTTGCTTAAAATAGGAATTGTCGGGACTTTCTTCAATCACAGCACTTACGGTAAGTATCTGATTATTTTCTACATTCTTGAAAATTTTATCTACTGCGTTTGCTGTACCAAAAAACTTTACCGCCAGGTCTTTGGTCAAAATTACCGAAGCGGGTGTCGGAAACAGATTTTTCTTATCACCATAAAGCAAGGAAAAGCCGTCAAAAAATTCCAGAAAGTTGGCATCAATATATGCCAGATCGCCTTTTTCGGTAAATGTATTGTTACCTGCACGAAATAACGTTGCCCAAAAACGAGATACACGGACAGAGGAACCAACGCCTGGAATTGATTTTAAAGCCGCAGAAGAAACAGCTCCCGGAGTATCCGGAAAAGTGTTCTCCGCAGTTTCTAAACCAAACCGTGTATTAAGCCGGTAAATTTGTTCGATGTCTGAATGAAAATTATCATAACTTAATTCATCTTTCACCCACCAAAAAAGCAGAATGCTGACTGCCAGTACCAAACCTAATCCCCCAATATTCAAAGCTGAATACCATTTACCTTTGACAAGATTCCGAAATGCGATTTTGAAATAATTACGTATCATGAGCTTGTTTTGATTTAATTCGAATTATGGTTTTGGATTGGGCGGGTTTGCTTTTGTGCTGGATTGGGCGGTCTGGCTTTTGCGCTGGATTGGGCGGACACAAGGCCCGCCCCTACTCCCTTCGTAAACTTTTCACTGGGTTCATCAGGGCTGCTTTGATGCTTTGGTAAGATACTGTGAGCAACGCTACGGCCAAAGCTAAAAAACCGGAGACTGCGAAAATCCACCACTGAATTTCAACACGGTATGCAAAATCCTGTAACCATCGATTCATTCCATACCAGGCCAGCGGTGTCGCGAGAAGAATTGCAAAGAGAACCAGCAGCAGAAACTCTTTGGAAAGCAGGCCAATAATGCTCATCACCGACGCACCTAATACTTTTCTAATTCCAATTTCTTTTGTGCGCTGTTCAGCAGAGAAAATGGCCAGACCAAATAAACCTAAACAGGCGATGACAACCGCTATAAAAGTGAAGTAAATCACAATATGTGAAGTCCGTTGTTCTTTCTCATAATTTTTTTGAAAATCCTGATCCAGAAATGAATATGTGAAAGGAGTGTCGGGATTTAGCCTTTTCCAGGTTTCGTGAAATGTTCCAATCAACCTGCTGTAATCCTGAGACTTTACATTCGCAATAAAATATTGATGTTTATTGGCAATGGTTGTGGTAAATCCGTAAGGCTTAATTTCATTATGTAAGCTTTCAAAATTGAAGTTCCGGACTACACCCACAACCACCATACTTCTCCGGACATTTTGGAGTTCGTAATTTATTTTCTTTCCCAATGCGTTTTGCTGATCAAAACCCAGCTCTTTAACAGCAGCTTCATTTAAAATGATACTGTTAGAATCTGCTGTGAACTGCTTTGAAAAACCTCTCCCTGAAAGTATTTGAAAACCTAACGTTTCGGTATAGTCATTTTCAACCGCAGCAAAATGGATGTCTACGGCTTCATTGACTGACTTTGATTCCGGATAAAAAAGCAAATCCTCAACACTCGGAATTCCGGGATAAGCTGATCCGCCCGAAGCAGAAACGACAACAGAATTCTTTTCGATTTCCTCTTTCAATGCGACAAAATTATTTTGTGATTGAGGTGTTTTCAGTGGAATAACTATTTTCTGATTTTTACTGAATCCCAGATTTTGAGTTTGAAGGAAGGATAATTGTTTCCAGATCACAATGGCTCCCAGAATGAGAATAATTGAAATCGTAAATTGAAATACAACCAAACCTTTTCTTAAAAACGAAGCCGATATATTGTTGACAAGTTTCCCTTTAAGTACGCTGACAGGCCGAAAAGATGACAGGTAAAATGCCGGATATATACCTGAAAGTAAGCCCGTTAGTAACGTTATCCCGACAATCCAGCTGACAAAATTCAGGTTACCGCTGATGGTTAGATCTTTACTTGTAAGATTATTAAAAAACGGAAGGGAAAGGTTTATGAAAATTAGTGAGAGGAAAAGTGCCAAGACAGACATAGCCAATGATTCTCCCAAAAACTGATAAATCAAAGACATTCTGAACGCTCCCATAGCCTTTCGGACACCAACTTCTCTGGCTCTTTTTTCAGATCTGGCAGTAGACAAATTCATAAAATTAATGCAGGCGATTAAAAGTAAAAGCGCAGCAATCATCCCAAAAATGTACAGATAGGTCATGCTTCCATTAGGTGCGATTTCTCCATCCAGATCAGAATTCAGATAAATATCGGGTACCGACTGAATAAATAGTTGTTTGCTGACACCCATTGCTTTAAGATCTGCACCACCATTCCTGTCAAGAAACTGAGGCAATTTTTGTTCAAAAATTTTAGCATCTGAGCCTTCGTGTAACTTGAAATAAGTATGAAAAATATTATTGCCAGACCAGTTTTTTTGGTTTGCAATCCATGGACCTAAATCCGTGTTCTGCATTGAAAGGAAAAAGTGGGCGTCGATGTGGGATTTGTGATCATTTTTGAAGACTGCGGAAACAGTGTAATTAAAGTCGCCAAAGTAAAGACCGATCTTTACAATTTTGCCAATAGGATTTTCATTACCAAATAGTTTTCCCGCAAGCTTTTCTGAGAGAACTATTGTATTTGGTTGACTCAGGGCACTTTCAGCCTTTCCATACTTAAAATTGTAAGAAAAAATTTCAAATATGGTCGAGTCTGCATAAAATCCATTGGGCTCATAAAACTGTTTGACGGATTGATTTCCGTCTGTTCTTAAAAGCATATCCTCAAAACCGGGAAATTTCAAAATACGCGCTGCCGACTCTACTTCCGGGAAGTCGTTTTTCAAACCCTGTGCATACGGACCCGCAGTGCCTGCCCAGGTTTCTCCATCAGACTTACTCGCAATTCTAAATATCCGATTGCCGTATTGATGGTGTTTGTCCACGTTGAACTCGTCGGAAATGTAAAGTATGATCAAAAGACAAGTCGCCAAACCAAGCGCCAATCCGAAAATATTTATTCCCGTATACACCTTATTTTTGATAAGGTTTCTGAAAGCAATTTTAAAATAATTACGTATCATAATGGCTGTTAACTTTTAGGTTTTAGCTTTTGCAATTTGAATTTTCATTAGATCTATTTAATATCCGGGAGTGCCATAGGCCAACAGCTGATTGATGGCAGCTTTACTCACTTTTCAAACTTTTCACCGGATTCATTAAGGCGGCTTTGACACTTTGAAAACTTACTGTGAGGATTGCGATAGCGAGGGATGATAAACCGGCAATGACAAAAACCCACCATTGAATTTCAATTTTATAAGCAAAATCCTGTAACCAGATTTGCATAACATACCAACCAACGGGAATTGCAATCAAGATTGCAGCAAAAACAGGTTTTAAAAAATCCTTTGAAAGCAGAGAAACGATGCTGCCCACAGAAGCACCCAGGACTTTTCGCACGCCAATTTCCTTCGTTCTCTGTTCGGCTGAAAATGCGCTAAGGCCAAATAGTCCCAGACAGGCGATCAGTAAGGCGACACCGGAAAATGCGGTAAATAATTGTTCGATCCGCTGTTCCGAGCGATACATGGCATCAAAATCTTCATTCAAAAACGAGTATTCAAACGGTTGTGCCGGCGAAATTTCTTTCCATCTTTTTTCAATTGTTGCTAGTGTGGAAGTTAAATCGGAAGCATCCAGCCGAAATGAAACAGCCTCTAAAAATGATTCTTCGAGCGGTCTGTCAATTGCCTTTCCATTTATAACCAAGCCAACAGGAGCAATTTTTGACCTTAATGATTCGTAGTGAAAATCTTTTACAACACCGATAATGGTGAGCTGCTCACCTCCCGTTTTATGAATTATTTTTCCAACCGGATCTTCCAGGCCGAATTGTTTTGCAGCACTTTCATTAATAATGACAGCCGAACTATCAGTCGCCCTGCCGTCAATAAAATCTCTTCCTGATACCACTTCCATCCGAAGGGTTGAAATATAATCCGGGTCAACCATCCATTCCTGCATGTTGACCGAATATTTCGGATCGGTTTCCAGCTGCGGATACCACATGTCATTCCACCGCCTGGAAGTAACGGGCAAAAAGCCACTTACTGTCCCGTTTTTTACCGCCGGAGACTTCAAAACTTCATTTTTAAATGTCAAAACCTGGGATTTTGTCGATTGAGAAGTATTGATAACAATGACCTGATCTTTGTCAAAACCTATTTTTTTCGTTTGAATATATTGAAGCTGCTGGTTGACAAGCAGCGTTCCAATGATCAATAAAACCGATAAAGAGAATTGGAAAGCAACTAGTGAATTCCGGAAACCTTGTGACCGCGAGTGCACCATGATACCTTTCAAAGCCTTAATCGGCCGGAATGAAGAAAGATAAAATGCAGGATATATGCCCGCAACTACGCTTACCAAAGCAGTTCCGGCTAATAAACAGAGTATTGAAGTGAGATTAATTTCTGTTTTTAATGACAGATGTTTTGCAGAAAGATTATTAAACGCCGGAAGTGATAAATACAGCAAAACCAGTCCTGTCAGTAATGCCAAAAAAGTGGTGAGAAAAGATTCGGACAGAAACTGAAATACGAGCACTGATCTATCGGAACCCATCACTTTCCGTACGCCCACTTCTCTTGCCCTTTTGGCAGAACGTGCAGTCGTTAGATTGATAAAATTAAAAACTGCAATTAAAAGAATGAATAGACCTGTCAAAAGGAAAATATAGATATACTGAATACTGCCATTTGGGGAAAGCTCACCCTCACGGTCGGAATACAAATGAATATCGGTAAGCGGCATCAGCGAATAGCTGAAATTATTTCCGGCCTTTCTCGTTTCGGCAAGTGTAGTTTGAAAATATTGCTTTAACGCCGGATCAAGATAAGTCTGAAGGATTTTTTCAAATTTTGCTTCAACCGATTCACGGCTTGTCCCGGGTTTCAGGAGTACATAGGTATTGAAAATATGATTTCCCCACTTATTCACTTTCGCATCTCTGGTTTCGTACAAAGGCAAAAGAAAATCGGCATGAAAATGTGATTGTTCAGGTATATCTTCCATCACGCCGGTAACCCGGCGAACTTCATCATTATTAAATGTCAAGGTTTTGTTTATCGAATTGGCCGTACCAAAATATTTCCTGGCAATACTCCTGGAAATAACCACAGAATTTGGCGATGCCAGTGCTTTTTGTGAATTCCCTTCAAGCATCGGAAGGGTAAATACATCGAAAACGGTTGAATCTGCATATAAAACATTTTCCTCCCGAATCGCTGTCTCGCCTGTTTTCACAATCTGACTGTCGTATTTTCCCAGTCGGGTAAACGCTTCAACTTCCGGAAAATCCTGTTTCATTGTTTGTCCCATGGGCGTCGGCGCAAGTGCGCCTTTTGCACTTTTTCCGGAATAGGTAATGTCACTATTGATACGAAATATACGGTCGGATTTGGTATTGAAATGATCGTATGCCAATTCGTCTTTTACATAAAGTATGCTCAGCAAACTGACCGCCAACCCTAAAGCCAGGCCGAAAATTGTCAGCGCGGAATATCCTTTATTCTGTGACAAATTTCTATATGCGATTTTCAAATAGTTGCGGAGCATGGGGTTGTGTTTGTTGGATTTTATTTTTAAATATTTTGTTGGTTTTGGCGGGTTTGATATGCCCTGGATTTGGCGGTTGGCTTTGTGCCGGATTGGCGCGCCGTTTTGCGCCGGATTGGGCGGACACAAGGCCCGCCCCTACTCGCTTCGTAAACTTTTTATTGGGTTCATTAATGCTGCTTTCATACTTTGGTGACTGATGGTTAAACCGGCAATAATCATTGTCGTAATGATTGAAATTAGGAATATATCCGGACCTATATTTATATGGTATGCGAATTCCTGCAACCATTTGTCCATGGCAAACCAGGCAATCGGTGCCGCAACAATAAATGCGATCAGTATCAGCCAGATGAATTGATTGACAAAAAGCACGACTAATCCCGGAATAGAAGCGCCCATAACTTTACGAATCCCTATTTCCTTGGTGCGCTGGACTGCCATTAAGGAAACAAGTCCGTATAATCCCAAACAACCGATCAGGATTGCAATCGCCGAAAACATACGAAAGGCGTTATACATTTTATATTCCTGAGTGTAAAGACTGGCAATTCGGTCATCCATAAACTCATAGGAAAACAGCGATTTCGGATTCAGCGCTGACCAGTCTTTTTCAATGGAAGCCAGGGTTTCACGCATTTTTTCAGGACGAAGTTTTACACTTGCCTGCCAGAATGAATTGGGATTGTACATAATCACACAAGCTCTGATTTTTTTGTGTTTTGATTCACTCTGAAAGTCCCGAACAACACCTCTTATTCTGATGGGTTGATCGCCGATAAAAAACCGCTGACCGATTGCCTTTTCCGGATTATTAATTCCTAAACGTTTGATCAGTGTTTCATTGACAATCAGATTGGCAACAGTATCCTTTGTAATTACCTTGGTAACCGGCTCGCCGGCAAGCAGTTTTATGTGATACATTGACAAATAATTTTCATCAACCTGCTTAATCTCAGTCACATCATTTTCTGTCATGCCCAATTCCGGGGAAGTAAATGGCGCAAAACTGTTATTATAAGCAGGGCCGCCCGAAGCAAAGCTGATTTGTTGCACACCTGGATTATCCAATAATTTCTGACGCAGCACATCCGGCTTTTCGCCGGTTGAAAATGTAACGATAGCATCTTTATCAAAACCATTATCTTTATTTAAAAAGAAATCCATCTGGCTCCCAACAATCAAAGTCCCGACAAGCAGAATCTGGGTTATTGAAAATTGTACGACTACAAGGCTCTTACGTAAAAAAGATTTACCGTTTGAATTGTCAGCAACACCGGATTTTAATGCTTTCAAAGGCTGAAATCCGGATTGAATAAAAGCAGGATACAACCCGGCTAAAAGTATGGTAACGATTACAATGACGAGAAGTGCACTGACCATTTTGGGTTTAAAAAGATTCGTGGTCTCGATTCTGATATTCAGCAAAGTCTCTGAATACGGTAAAAATAGTATGACGGCAACCAGCGAAATAACAACCGAAACCAATACAAGAAGGGTAGTCTCGCCCATGACCTGCATGATCAGTTGTTTTCTGAAAGCACCTAGGGTTTTTCGTATCCCGACTTCTTTTCCGCGTTTTAAAGATTGAGCAGTGGCGAGATTTACAAAATTGATACAAGCCGTCAGTATAATAAAAAGTGCCACTCCTGCCAGTCCATAGATGGTTTCTTTTGATCTTGGCATTGATATCTGGTTGAGATAACGTCTGTCAAAATGAATTTCCTTTAACGGTTGTAAAAGCAAAAGTCCCTTTTCCCAGGCAATATCGGCTGCCCAGTTTTTTTGGACAAAGGCAGGAAGCCTTGCTTCTATGGATTTTGCTGATTCATTTTTTGGCAAAGTGATATACACCATTCCACCTTGAATTGACCAGAAGTTTGAGGTATTGACCTTTTTCCTAATGGTTTCCCAGGATACCAAAAAAGAAAAAACAAGATGTGTATTGGAAGGCAGATCTTTTATTATGCCCGTAACACGCAAATCGTGTTCATTATTAAGTTTGATGATTTTACCAATTGCATCTTTATCCTGAAAATATTTGTGTGCTTCGCTTTCGGTAAGAACAACGGTATTTGGTTCTTTTAATGCGGTTTCCGGATTTCCGGCTAACCATGAAAAATCGAAAATTCTTGAAAAATTCTGATCGGCAAAAGCAAATACTTTCAGATTATATTTTTGATCATCCACAGTTACAAGCCCGCCTTGCTCAGCCAAATATTGTGATACTTCTGCTTCGGGGAATTCATTTTTAAAAGCCGGAGCTATGGCAAAGGCTACGCTCGGATTATAGTCCTTCCCATGAAGTGTAATTCGGTAGGTCTGATCCGCATTTTTGTGATAATCATCGTACCCTAATTCATTTTGGACAATTAGAAAAATTACAACACAGGCTGCTAATCCCAGCGCCAAACCTGTGATGTTGATCAATGCATAAGTTTTGTTATGCATCAATGTTCTAAAAGCGATTTTGAAGTAATTCCGTATCATAAGTATGTAAGAATTTAACTATTGAGCATTGAGTGGATAGCTTCGTTCGCAATATATTTATTGATTCAAAAATTTTCCTGATGCCCATGAATCAGTGCCAAAAGCTAAAAAATTATTCGCTTTTCAGGCTTTTCACCGGGTCCATTAATGCTGCTTTGATACTTTGAAAACTGACCGTTAATAAAGCGATAGCGATTGCAAATATTCCTGACAGGACAAAAACCCATCCATTAATATCTGTTTTATAAGCAAAACCCTGAAGCCATTGATGCATGGCCCACCAGGAAATTGGCAAGGCCAGCACAATTGCGCAAAGCACCAGTTTGACAAAGTCACCAGCCAACATACCGACTACACTGGACACTGATGCACCAAGCACTTTCCGTACTCCGATTTCTTTGGTTCGCTGTGCGGCAGTAAGGGTGATCAGGCCAAAGAGACCAAGGCAGGAAATAAAAATGGATATGGCTGCAAATGTTTTAAAAGCGTCAAAAACCAGTTGCTCTACAAAGTAATTTTTAGCCAGGGACTCGTTCAGGAAAGTAAACTGGTATACATCGTCCGGAAAAGACTGCTTCCAGGTTTGTTCCAAATGTCCAAGCGTCTGTGATAAATTGGAAGGCTGGCCATTGGCTGCGAGCAATTTCACGTGAATTTGCTCAGGCGCATTGGGATACATGAATACGCAGGGCTGAATGGCCTGCTGCAAAGATGCGTTGTGAAAATCTTTTACAACACCAATAATTGGTGCCTCGCCTTCATTAATTACTAATCTTTCTCCAATTGCCTTCTCTGGTGTCAGATTCAACATCTTCGCCATAGTTTCATTAATCACAAACCCGTTGACACGAATGCTGTCCGGAACGATGTTGGAAGTTGAAAACCATTGTCCGGCAAGTAGTTGCAGATTAAAAAGATTTTGATAATTTTCGTCCGTGGTCTTCATTTCCGCCTGACGCGACATCGATAACGGTTCAGATTTTAAGCGAAAATCTGTTCCGTACCAGTTTTTGGTTAATGGAGCTCCTGACGCGAGACTCACTTCCTTTACATCAGGGTATTGAAGTAATTCCTGCCGAAAGGTTTCCAATTCTCCCAGCTTCTTGTTTCGTGGAGCATTGATCGTTAACACTTCATCCTTTGTAAATCCTAACCCTTTTCTTTGAAAAAACGACATTTGATCAGAAGAAATCCAGGTGGCTACCAGCAGGCAATAGGTTATCCCAAATTGAAATACAATAAGCCCCTGACGCAGCGAAATCCCGTTTGACTTTCGCTGAACGTTGTTTTTGATAGCCATCGCAGGTTTAAAACCTGATAAAACCAGTGCCGGATAACTTCCGGCAAGTAATGTTATGATACCAATAAGTCCTGTACCGAAAAACCAGGTCTGAATGTTAGGTGTCAGGTTTAAATCAATAAAAGACAATTTCTGGTTTACAATCCAAAGCAAAAAATAAAGGCCGTTGACAGACAAAAAACCGGAAAGAATAGCTAATAAAAATGTCTCGCTCATAAATTGAAAAAACAACTGATATCTTGTGCTTCCAATGGCTTTCCGTACGCCAATTTCTTTCTGACGCTGCATGGCTTGAGCGGTGCTCAGATTGATGAAGTTAACAGAAGCAATCAATATCAAAAAAACTGCTAGACTGCTCAATCCCCACAAAACCTCCTTTCCCAGCACATAAGTACCTGGCTCACCTGAATACAATGAATTGGTGTGAATATCCGAAAGCGGTTGCAGGAAATAGCTGATCCTCCGGTTATCCTCTGCGTTCAGATATTTACTTTTTATTTTGTCGATGGCTTTTTCAAATTTGGCGGGATCCATGCCGGAAGGCAGTGCAACGTATGTTGTGCCCTGATAATTACCCGACCAGTTATTGGCCTGGTAAGGATTGTTTGCCTTAAAAAAGTCATAATTGATCAGAATATCAAAGGGTAGATTTGTATTCGTGGGCGGGTTACGGATTATGCCTGATACTATTAATAAATCAATGTTGTTCAACTTGATAATTTTACCCAACAATTGGTCATAATTATTTGAAAATGAACCGAAATAACGTTCAGCCATTTGTTCTGTTAAAATAACAGAATTGGGCTGACTGAATGCGGTGTTTACATTCCCTGATAACCAAAGTCCCTTTTCAAAAGCATTTTTAAAATCAAAAAGCCTTAAATAATTCATATCGGCAAACATGACCCTCTTTTCCTCAAACCTGCGTATCTCACCCTTTTCATCCTTCGTACTGATGATCCGTTTATCTGGTCCTGCGGTTTGGGTAACGCTAACATTAGGAAATTCCCTCCGTAAAGCTTCCGCAAGGGGATATGCGGTGGTAGGCCAATGTTGAATTCCATCTGCTTTTTTACTGTGCTCGACAATCCGGTAGGTCCTGTCAGCATTTGTATGGAAATTGTCAAAACTTAATTGGTAATTTACAAACACATAAATGCCCAGACAGCATGTAATTCCGAGCGCAAGTCCGAAAACATTGATGACCGTATTAGTCTTGTTTTTCCAAAGATTTCTTCGGGCGGTTTTAAAATAATTCAGTATCATAAGCCTTTTATTACCTGATTATGATGGATTTAAATGAATTTTTTGGAGTTGTTGGAATTTGGGTGGATAGTATTGGGTTGATTTGAATAGGTTGTACGGGTTGGTTGTTTGGAATTGGGCTTACGGGTTTGTTGACTGGAATTGGGCGTACGGGTTTATTGTCTCGAATTGATCGTACGGGTTGGTTGCCTGGAATTGGGCGGCCACGAGGGCCGCCCCTACTCGGATTTCAAACTTTTTACAGGATTCATCAATGCTGCTTTAATGGCTTGAAAACTTACCGTTGACAGAGTGATTACCAAAGCTCCGGCTCCGGAAGCTGCAAATATCCACCACGACATTTCTGTCCGGTATTCATATTTGTTCAACCAGTTGCCCATAAAATACCAGGCTATCGGTGCGGCAATGATGCAGGATAAAACAACCAGCAAAACAAATTCTTTCGAAAGCATACCCCATAAATTGGCAAGAGAAGCTCCCAAAACCTTACGGATTCCAATTTCTTTTGTGCGCTGTTCTGCAATAAAGGTTGCCATTCCAAATAACCCAAGACAACTGATGAGTACGGCCAGAGCGGCAAAGAATGAGGTTAATTTACCAATTCTCACCTCTTCGCCGAATTTTTTGGCGTATTGTTCGTCGGTAAATTTATAATCGAAAGGTGCAGCCGGGTTGAACTTTTTAAAGACTTCTTCAATTTTTCTTATGGCTTCGGTTGATCCTGATGCAGGGTTTATTTTGATATTGAACACATTGGCCCAACCATATTCCAGAAAAAAAACAGTGCGGAAGGAAGCTTTATATGGTGATTCCATGATCATATCTTTGATCACACCAATAACCTGATAAGGTTTTCCATCTACTTTGATAAGTGAACCAACAGGGTTTTTTAGTCCCATAAATTTCGCAGCCGTCTCATTGATCACAACACCGGAAGAATCCGTAGAAAAAGACCTCGAAAAATCTCTACCTTCTTTAAACTGCCATCCCACTGTTTTGCCAAAATCATGAGAAACGGCCATAGTTGCAAAATTTCCTTGCGTTGCCGGATCCTTTCCCTCCCATTCGTAACCATTATTTATTGCAGCGATATTCGTGGTAGGATTAGACGACTGAGACATTTCTTTGACTGCACCCGTTTTCAGCAATTCACTTCTTATGGCGTCATAATGTCCGTGCAATTCAGGCGTATTCATGGCAACCATAAGCAAATTATTTCTATCATATCCAACCGGACGGTCTTTGGCAAATTCTATTTGACGGAATACGATAATTGTGCCAATAATTAAAACAATAGAAATTGTAAATTGAACTACAACCAAAACTTTACGGGGAACAGCGGCGAAATTTCCAAGTTTCATTCTAGCAAAACCACTTCCTTTTAAAACTTTAATTGGCTGGAATGACGACAAATAAAGTGCCGGATAACTTCCCGCAATAAGTCCTGTGAGAATACTGAAACTGATGCTGACAATCCAGAATAGTGGCTCTTTCCACGGAAAGATCATTTTTTTATCCGCAACCTCATTAAAATATGGCAAAGCGGAAAGCACAAAAATCAAGGACAAAATAAAGGCAACAGCCACAACAAGTAACGATTCGCTAAAAAACTGTGTGATCAACTGACTTCTCAAAGAACCAATCGCCTTACGGATGCCAACTTCCTTCGCACGCTTTTCACTTCTTGCTGTGCTAAGGTTCATAAAATTGATGCAAGCCAATAGCAGAACGAAAACACCGATAATGCCAAAAAGCCAGACAAACTCTATACTTCCCCCGGCAATTTTCCCATTTTTGAATTCAGAATATAAGTGCCATTTACTTAACGGATGTAGAAAAATTTCTGGTTTAAACGCTGCATCTTCCGGTGTCACCTTATTAAGTTTCACATCTTTTATCTTGGCAGAAACCTTGTCCATATCCGCTTTGTCAGCGATTTGCACAAAAGTGATAAACATATTGGCACGCCACGGATTTGTCTTTTTCTCTGACCAGTTTTCGTTGTTAATGTAAAGATCCCAGGGAGCGATAAATGCCAGGTCCTTAAAATCGGAGTTGTAAGGAATATTCTGATAAACGCCCGTAACCTTCAAATCCTGTTTGTTATTAACTTTAATTATCTCGTCAATCGGATCATGATCTCCAAAAAGGGCCTTTGCAGTTTCTTCCGAGAGCATAATGGAATTAATTTCTTTCAGACCTGCCCTTGTTCCCTTTATCATATTCAAAGACAACATTTCTGTAATCCCCGGCTCCATGAAATTTCCTTGTTTCGAAATTTTCTTATCTCCAAAAGCCAAAATCCGGGTGGATGATCCGGTCGACATCACTACATGTTTAAAGTCACTTCCATATTTATTACGAATTTCTTCGCCCATTAAGTAGGGAATAGAACTTTGGGTACTGACCTCATTATTGAAAGTCTGATTTTGCTTAATAATCGCAAGACGATCATAATTTTCAAATGACTTGTTAAATGAAAGTTCATCAAAAATCCAAAGCCCGATAAGCATGGCTACGGCCAGACCAGTGGCAAGACCAGCAATATTAATAAAAGAATAAACCTTGTTTTTAACAAGATTCCTTCTTGCGATTTTGAAATAGTTGCTGATCATATCTTTCTCTATAATTGATTTTCTACCCTTGCCGTTCAAATAGTTTGCCAGGTATTTTTCAATAAGACAAAAACCTAAAAATCAATTAGTTACAAAAAATAAAGCGAACGAACAATGTCCGATAATGAACACTGTTCGTTCGCTTTGGAACGGCTGCTAACACCGATTTGCAATCGGTGTTGCTTGGTTTCGCGTTTGCAACGCGAGAAAGTAATCAAGACAACACCAATCTATATTTCTTAAATACTAATAATCAGTTACGATCCCATCTTCACTCCGTCAAACCAAAACACCAACTAAAAAACAGATGGCATCCGACCAGTATTTCATCAGGAATCAAAACGCAATTTATTTTCTAACAATGACGGTAGTCGATTGGATCGATGTATTCACAAGAAAAGAGTACAAATTTCTGATAACAGACTCATTAATATATTGCCAGAAAGAAAAAGGTCTTCAAATTCATGGCTGGTGTTTGATGTCCAATCATCTTCATTTGTTAGCATCAGCAAAAGACGGCTATAATTTATCAGACATTCTTCGTGACTTCAAGAAATTTACCTCAAAAAAAATCGTTGCGGCAATAAATAGTGAAGTAGAAATTCGTAAAGACTGGATGCTATATCGTTTTGAGTTTGCCGGAAAGTTCAAGGTGAATGTAAAAGACTACAAATTCTGGCAGGATGGAAATCATGCTATGGAATGTTTTAGTTATGAATTCACAAAACAGAAGCTGAATTATATACATCAAAATCCTGTCAGAGCTTCGATTGTAGATGAGGCTGAAAATTACTTGTTCAGTTCTGCTCGGAATTATGCCGGATTGAAAGGGCTGGTTGAAACAAACTTTATCTAATGTTTAAAATATTCTATTTTTTGACGAGGCTCTTTATAAAGCCTTACTTTTAGTCGCGTTGCAAACGCTGGACAATGCAACACCGATTGCAAATCGGTGTTAGCTCTTTTGCGACAAAACAACTAGTAAGTTACTATTAACTAGCTCTTTGAAATTATCGCAGTTAGCTCGCTAAGCGCGTATAACGGTAAATTCACCAACCATTCTTCTCTTCTAAAATCAGACATTGAAGTTCTGATTGATAACGCCGGACTGTATTTTTCATAAAATACTTTTAAACTTTTCGCCTTCAGATTTTCTTCCGCCTTGACTTCAACAGGAATAATTTTTCCTGAAAATTGGATAAGGAAATCTATTTCCGCGGTTGCATTTTCTGCTGACCAGTAGTAGGTAGACGTTTCTTTGAAGGTGATTAATTGCTGCATCACAAACTGCTCGGTTAAGGCACCCTTAAATTCCTCAAATAAAACATTTCCTTCCAAGAGCGTTTTTACATCCATATTCACCATTGCGCCTAACAGGCCAATATCCACGATGAATAATTTAAAAGCACCAAAGTCTTCATAAGCCTTCAACGGTATAGCAGGTTTGGTTATCCGGTTCACCTTATAGATTAGTCCACAATCTGTTAACCATGACATTGCCAATTCGTACTCTTTGGCTCTGGCGCCTTCCTTAATAATTCCGTAAATAAATTTCTTATTTTCTTTTGCAAGCTGTGCAGGAGTTGACTGCCATAACATTCTGATTCTGGGGACAATTTCCCGTGGAGCGTGTTTTGAGAAGTCCTGCTCATATGATTCCAGAATTCGCTTCTGAATATCTCTCACTTTATCAAAATCAGAATTTTTAGAAAATGACAATACGGCTTCCGGCATGCCACCAACATAATAATACTGTTTCAATAACTGTATGTACTTCGTTTTAAATGTCTTTATCAATAACCAATCCTGACTTTCTAAAAGTTGAAGTAAGGGACTTTCGCCAAGGGCGTGTAGAAACTCGATAAAGCTTAAAGGATGTAAATCCAGAAACTCAACCTTACCAACAGGAAATGAAGTTTGCCTGTTAAGTGCAACTCCAAGCAATGAACCGGCAGAAATGATATGATATTCCTGGGCGTTTTCGTGGAAATATTTCAGTGACGTCAATGCACCTTGTGCTTCCTGAATTTCATCCAGAATAATTAATGTGTTTTCAGGATTGATAATGATCCCGGTTTCTATTTGCAGAGCGAGAATTATTCGTTTGATATCAAAATCAGTTTCGAATATGGTGCCTAGTCTCCTGTTACTTTCAAAGTTTATATAAACGCATTGTTCGTATTCCTGCTTCCCGAAAGCCTTCATTAACCATGTTTTACCAACCTGACGAGCTCCACGTATCAATAATGGTTTACGGTTTTCCGAATTTTTCCACGCTATCAACCGGCTAATTTCTTTCCTCTCCATTCTTAGAGTACATTTATTCGTATGATAATATGTACTAAATTACACTTTTTCCTTTGAATAAATGTGATACTTTACATTTATTCAAAGGAAAAAGTGTTTTGTTGTCTAAAAGATTATCATCAAATTAAAACCATTCTATTGCCTTTTGTTCTTAACCAATCAGGTATTCAAACTAAAATAAAAAGTACTCCCCATACCAATTTCCGAATCCAACCCTATCTTGCCACCCTGTGCTTCGATAAATTCTTTACTGATCGCCAGCCCAAGTCCCGTTCCGGTTTTCGGACTTCCCGGAACCTGAAAATAGCGGTCGAAAATTTTCTCGCGGTAACGGCTTTCGATACCTTTTCCCTGATCTTTTACAGAGAATATAATGCCGTTATTTTCCTTCTTAACACCAATTTCAACCTTAGTTTCTTCAGATGAATACCGGATCGCATTGGTTAGAAAGTTAATCAATACCCAAGCCGTTTTTTCCGTATCCGCTTTTACCTCCGGGAGATTTTCATCTGCATTCAACACCAGTTTGATCTGCTTCTGGTCGGCCTGTACTTTTACCGCCTCTGTTGCATATTGAATAATTTTATAGGGACTTCCTTGCTGAATATTTAATTGTATATTTCCGGTTTCAACCTGCGAAAGATTCAGCAGTTCTCCTGTAATTTTCAGTAGCCTGTTACTATCGTCTTTTATACTTTCAATCAATTGCTTCTGCTCTTCATTTACCTCACCAGTTTGTTTATTTTCCAACAATTGAACACTCATTTTTATTGAAGAAATCGGTGTTTTCAATTCATGAGAAACCGTGGCGATAAAATTGGTTTTGGCAAAATCAAGTTCTTTGAACGGTGTTATATTTTTTAACACAATCACCTGACCAATAAATATCTTTTCCTTCTCTCCTGTTGGCGTAATTGTGATATTAACTATCTCTTTCTCGAAATAGCTTTCCTTATTATCCGCATATATTTTAAGTGGCTTCTCTTTTTCATGATCCGGTTTTGGGGTTACCAATCCCTGAACGAGTGAGCGGATCAAATCGTTGTGCAAAGCAACATCCACAGCCGCTTTGCCAACAATATCCTCTGCCAGAAGTCCTGAGATTTTCAACACTTCATTGTTGGCAAAAAGTATCTTCTTATTTTCGTCCAGACCCAAAACAGGCTCGTGCATGTTGTTGATCAGGGTTTCAATTCTTTTCTTTTCAAATAGTATTTTAGAAAGATTACTGCTGTCATATTCTTCCAGTTTCTCAGCCATCGTATTGAAAGATCCCGCGAGTTCTCCAAACTCATTTTTACTACCAAAAGTCACCCGCTGAGAATAATTCTTTGCAGCAATTTCCTTTATACTTTCCGTCAGTTCTTTGATCGGATTGGCAATATTACTTGGCAGATTGACCAGCAAAGTAAAAGCAAAAAGGAAACACAGAGTACCCGTGATCACAATCCATAAATTGGCTGAACGAGCTGTTTCCTTGGCAACCTCACTTTTACGCTGAATCGCTTCCATATTCAAACGCATCAACTCTGTGATATCTTTACGGATAACCTGGTGAAGTAGCAAATTGGACGGATCCTGTTTAAGCTGTGTCAAATGTTCGGAAATAGCATCGGTTGCCTCCCGCTCCCCTATTTCCGTTACATTTTCCCGTTGTTTGTTCAGGTTATCTTCAAACGTTAAAAAAGCTTTTGTTCCACGCTGTGTTTGATCCAGCGACATCAGCATATTACGGGAATATTCCAGTGTGTTATAATTATCAACCAGAATATTTTCGGTATCATTTTTCAATACGTTGATATAACGCGCTGCAACCAATGAAAGGATTATGATCATCAGGAACAGCAGGCCAACGCCGAGGGTTAATTTGGTTTTTATTTTCATCAGGACAAAATGACCAGGTCAATTTCGGAAACAGATAGTTTTTTTAATAACTGGTTAAAGATATTGGTGGCCAAAATTACTTTAAACAAACTCATATGCGGCTTACCAATACAAATTGTTGTGATTTGTCTTTGCTCGGCAACTTCCATGATCGTACGGGATACATGCGGACTTTCGACTCGAATTATTTCGCCTCCAAGTTCAGTCGCCAGTTTAAAATTATTGATCAGATGGCGTTGTTTATCCAGCGCAATTTTATCGGTGCTTTCATTTGGTGTTTGAACATAAAGCAACACCCAGGGACTGTTGTAATAACTGGCCAACCGGGCCGTTTTACGGATAACGTTTTTAGAAGTTTGTGCGTTGCTGCTGATACAGGCCATAAATTTATTCGCTTTTAAAGCCGTCACACTGCGGGAAGTTACCTCCGTCTCCACTTTCCTGACCACCTGACTGGCCACTTCTTTCAGTGCAAGCTCACGAAGTTGCAGAATATTTCCGGATGTAAAAAAGTTGTTAAGGGCAGTCGGCACTTTTTCCGCAGCGTAAATTTTGCCTTCCTTCAAACGCGTAATTAATTCGTCTGCGGTAAGGTCAATATTTACCACTTCATCGGCCTGTTGCAGCACGCTATCCGGAATTCTTTCCTTTACTTCGACACCCGTAATTTGCTTGATCTCTTCATTCAGACTTTCAATATGCTGAATGTTGACGGCGCTGATCACGTTAATTCCCGCATCCAGGATTTCCATCACATCCTGCCAGCGCTTGTCGTTTTTGCTGCCTTCAATGTTGGTATGGGCAAGCTCATCGACGATCACAATTTCCGGCCGAAGGCTTATAACAGCCTGCAAATCAAATTCTTCAAGCTCTTTACCTTTGTAAAAAAGTTTTCGTCTTGGAATTATCGGTAGGCCTTCCAGCAACTCATGTGTTTCTTTTCGGTTATGGGTTTCTATATAACCGATTTTTACATCGATGCCGTTTCGCATCAATGTGTGGGCCTCTTGCAGCATCCGGAAGGTTTTACCTACACCGGCACTCATGCCGATGTAGATTTTAAACTTTCCTTTTCTGGATTTTTTGATCAGGTCCAGAAAATGTTTTACGTTGTTCTCTTTTTCAGTCATTAAAATGATAGTGCAACGGATGTTGTAACAAAGAAATTCTGGTTGTCGGCCCGGCCATCCTTTGTAAATATATCGTCTTTGCTGTTAAAAGCCCGTGCTTCGAGTCTGAACATTACATTTTGTGCAGGCAGGTAATCGAAGTTTGCAGAGTAACCAAAAGTTTTAAATCCATTTGGCGTTCCTGTGCTGATAATCACCCCTTTTTCGTCTGCATAATATTCTCCTCTGGCTGCAATCCTGACCTTTTCATTCGGCATATACCGGGCAATTAAAACCGGCGTATACCACACATTGTAACTGCTGCTTCCTTTACTTTTTTGTTGCATTCCAATGTCAAATCCCGCAGTCAGACCAAATTTATCTGCGAGCTGAAACTGACCATAAAAGTTGTTAAAATAACGCCATTGTCTGGTACTATCCGGTTGCTCATTCCCAATGTAAGTGCTCCAATTTAATGTTGCATTTGCAGACGGTTTGTAAGTTAATTGCGTCCCGAAGGCAGGCGTCTGGTTTCCCGGAATTTTCTGGGTACGCTGCCAGCCATTCAAATACATGGCTGCGGCATATAATTTTTCGTTTTTGCTGGTGTAACCAATTTTGACACCTGTTTCATAATATGGAGAATTTTCAGCCAGAATACTGCGCGTCAAATTCCAGTTGTCTTTTCCAATTGCACTTTCGAACCCAATGTGAGACGGCATTATTCCGGCGTCAATCCAGAAATTATTTTTCTGCGAAATTTTGAATCCCACATTGGCTTCAAAAATATTTTTCAGTAATCCTTGTTCCGCAGCCAGATTATATTGCGGATAAGTACCCGCCATCACAGCCAGATTGGCCCTTACATTTTCAGTGTTATAGTTAACCTTAAAAAGCCCCAGATTTAAATTGACCTCGTTGTGTTTGTTGAAATTATATAAAAATCCAGGACGTTCGTGGTTGGCTGGTTTATTGAAATCATAACTATAAAAAGCTTCAACGTAACCTGAAAAAGTCAATGGATTTGGTTTTGCTTTTTCAATTGAAATGGTATCCTGGGCAATAGCAGGAATAGAAAAAATTCCTGCGGCAAACAAAATTAATTTATTCATTGTAATACTAATAAGTGTACTGAACTCTTGATTTTTTGTTGAGAATTAAATTTTAAAAACGTTGCGTGATCCGGGCATTTATTTAAGCTGATCAAGTGCCATATTAAGCTTTAACACATTCACTTTTGCTGGCCCCAGAAGTCCTAATAACGGAGCTTCTGTGTTTTCATCAATCAGTTTTTTCACGTTATCGTCTGATAGATTTCTGGTTTTGGCAACTCTTTTAAGCTGAACAATGGCTGCATTTGGAGAAATATCCGGATCAAGTCCACTGCCACTTGCCGTTACCAGTTCCACAGGCACGTCTTGTTTTTGAACTCCGGGATTATGCACTAAAAATGTATCAATCCTGGCCTGAACCATTTGAAGGTATTCAGGATTTGAAGGCGCCTTGTTGCTACCACCACTACCGGCTGCATTATAATCCACAGCAGAAGGGCGGGAATTGAAATACTTATCCTGAGTGAAAGCCTGACCAACGTTGGTGTAATATTTTTTTCCGTTTTGAGTTATCACCTCGCCATTTCCATGGTTTGGAGCAAGTTGAGCAATTCCCCAGATTATGATTGTATAAACTCCGGCAAAGAAAACCAGCGTGATTGCGGTTAATTTGATTGCTGGAAATAGGTTCGTTTTCATGATAATTAAATTTTCGTTATTTTTGATAATAAACATTTGACTTATGTATCGTAAAGTATTTATTGCTGAAACTGCTTCTCAATTGACCATAAACTTGCCTATTGAATACCTCAATAAAGGTGTAGAAGTTATTGCCTTTGAGATAGATGACAATCTTGATTCAGCTTATTTAAATAAAAAGAAAGCTGCTCAAAATGCGATTCAATTCTTTAACACTTTACAAATAGACATGAGTGGTTTTAAATTTGATCGTGACGAGGCTAATGAGAGATAATTTTTTCATTGACAGCAACATCGCATTATATCTTCTTGATCTAAATGACAGCCGAAAGAAAGAAATTGCATCGTCGCTTTTACTAAATGTACCATTCATTAGCCCACAGGTTATTTTTGAATGCTTAAATGTTTGCCTGAGAAAATATAAAATGGATCGAAGTGTCGCTATTCGGTTTGTTTCCGAATTAATAAGTGCTTCATTTATCCAGCCAGAGAACGAATCGGTTGTAACAAATGCATTATCCATTTTTAACAAGTATTTGCTACAACCGTTTGATTCCAAGATAATTTCAGCTGCATTAGAGGCCGGTTGCAATACTTTGTATTCAGAAGATATGCAACACGGCTTGGTTATTGATAAGCGGCTTACTATCATTAATCCTTTTTTATAGAAATTCATATTTATGGAAGCTGTACTAAAAATTAAATCTTCTGAGTTTACTGACGAATTGATTTCGAAGATCAGAGCGCTACTAAGTGTTTCAAAAGACAGTGAGGTTACGATCAGTATAACTGATAAGATATCTGCTGGAATATTGCGGGAGGAAAGCCGGGAAGAATATTTCTCGCGACTTGACAAATCCATCGATGATTTCGAGAGCGGAAATATTGTTTCGTTTAATGGAGACAGCTTTGAAAAGTTTGTCAAACATATCTCGCAAGAATGAATAATACTATTTTCTCTCTTCAGGTAATCGAAGATCTCACACACTGGTCCAAAAGCGAACCTCGTCTTGTTAAAAAAGTTTTTGAATTGATCAAGGATATCCACAAACACCCTTTCGAAGGACTTGGTAAACCTGAGGGTCTGAAACATCAGTACAAAGGATTTTGGAGCAGACGAATTACAGACGAACATCGTTTGATTTATAAACCTGTCGCTGAAAACGACATCCTTGTTATTAGTGTTCATGGACATTACGATCAATAATTAAAACCAGATACTCACCAGCATATCAATCACCTTAATTCCGATAAAAGGCACAACAACACCGCCTAAACCGTAGATAAAAAGGTTTCTTCTCAACAATGCACTGGCTCCGATTGGCTTGTATGCAACACCTTTCAAGGCTAACGGGATCAGGATTGGAATAATGATCGCATTGAAAATAACAGCCGACAATATTGCACTTTCCGGACTATGCAGATCCATGATATTCAAACCTTGAAGCGCTGGAATTGAAGCGATAAATAAAGCTGGAATGATGGCGAAATATTTGGCAACGTCGTTCGCAATAGAGAAGGTTGTCAACGTACCACGTGTCATCAGCAATTGCTTTCCAATCTCAACAATCTCGATCAGTTTGGTTGGATCATTGTCCAAATCCACCATGTTCCCTGCTTCTTTTGCTGCCTGGGTACCGCTGTTCATCGCTACTCCAACATCAGCCTGTGCAAGTGCCGGCGCGTCATTGGTACCGTCCCCCATCATCGCAACCAGTTTTCCACTTTCCTGTTCTCTTTTGATGTAGTTCATTTTATCCTCCGGCTTGGCCTCTGCGATAAAGTCATCCACACCAGCTTTTTCAGCGATAAACTTGGCAGTCAAAGGATTATCACCCGTTACCATCACCGTTTTCACTCCCATTTTACGAAGACGTTCAAAGCGTTCACTGATACCAGGTTTGATAATATCCTGCAACTCGATCACGCCCAGCACTTTTTCATTTTCAGTAACCACAAGTGGCGTTCCACCGTTGTTTGAAATGGCCTTTGTTTTTTCTTCAATATCAGTAGGGAAATTATTTCCTGCTTTTATTGTCAGATTTTTCATCGAATCAAAGGCACCTTTGCGAATTCTGGTTTCATCAAAATCAACACCTGAACTTCTGGTTTCAGCAGTAAATTTGATGAACGTTGGATTGTTCAGATTGGCATAAGTGGATGGATTCAAATTCGCCAGTTCCAGAATTGATTTTCCTTCCGGTGTTTCATCAGCAATTGAACTTAGCACGGCGCATTTGATAAAATGATTATCAGTCACGCCTTTGGCTGCATAGAAATTTGTTGCCTTTCTGTTACCGATCGTGATCGTTCCTGTTTTATCCAAAAGCAATACGTCAATATCACCGGCTGTTTCTACCGCCTTCCCTGATTTCGTGATCACATTGGCGCGAAGTGCTCTGTCCATCCCGGCAATACCAATCGCTGAAAGCAAACCACCAATCGTTGTTGGAATCAAACACACGAAAAGAGAAATAAAAGCGGCAATTGTTATCGGCGTATTGGCGTGGTCAGCGAATGGTTTCAAAGTAACACAGACAATAATAAACACAAGGGTAAAACCAGCCAAAAGGATCGTCAGCGCAATTTCGTTAGGTGTTTTCTGCCGACTGGCACCTTCTACCAAAGCGATCATTTTGTCAAGAAAACTTTCGCCCGGCTCGGTTGTTACCATCACTTTTATCTTGTCAGACAAAACTTTGGTACCTCCCGTCACACTACTTTTATCACCGCCAGCTTCACGTATTACCGGCGCACTTTCACCTGTGATCGCGCTTTCGTCAATCGTTGCAAGACCTTCGATAATCTCACCATCCGTTGCAATATTATCACCCGCTTCACAGATAAATACATCGCCCTTTTTCATGGAAGCAGACATTACCTGTCTTGTTGAAACCGAGAAACCTGGTTTGTTTTCTATAACCAGCCTTGCCGGTGTTTCTTCTCTTGTTTTACGCAAACTATCCGCCTGCGCTTTTCCCCTTGCTTCCGCGATTCCTTCTGCGAAATTGGCAAAAAGCAGTGTCAGCAAAAGAATAAGAAAAACAGTGAAGTTATAGGCAAAACTGCCCTGGGATTTTTCACCCATCAAAGTCCAGATACTTACCACCAGCATAATCACCGTTCCGATTTCCACGGTGAACATCACCGGATTACGGAACATTATTTTGGGGTTCAATTTTACAAATGCCTGTTTGAGGGCCTCATTAACCAAGTCCTTCTGAAATAAGGACGTATCTTGATTTTTCATTTCATTATGGCGTTTAGCCGTTAGCGATTAGGTATTGACTACTTATTGATCTTTGAAAGTCTGTCGCCTGAACAGATTTTCTTGTAGCCTTTATTTTTTTATTATTCGATTCTTAACGTAATGTGAAATATTCAGCGATCGGACCGAGCGTAAGAGCCGGAAAAAAGGATAATGCTGTGATAATCACAATAACGGCCAGGATCATAATGCCGAAAGTTGAAGAGTCTGTTTTCAAAGTTCCCGCACTTTCAGGAATGTATTTTTTATTGGCCAGAAGTCCAGCAATGGCGATCGGGCCGATGATTGGAATGTAACGTGACAGGATCAGAACAAAACCGGTTGTGATATTCCACCATGGGTTGTTATCGCCCAAACCTTCAAACCCGCTACCGTTATTCGCCGAGGATGAGGTATATTCGTAAAGCATTTCCGTAAATCCGTGAAAGCCTGGGTTGGCAAGCGTAGCAGAAGTAATCGTAGGAAATGCAGCTGCCAAAGCGGTACCAACCAGAATCAGAAATGGATGAAGCAAAGCAACGATCATCGCAATTTTCATCTCACGCGCTTCAATTTTTTTGCCCATGAATTCAGGTGTTCTACCCACCATCAATCCGCTGATAAACACAGCCAGAATAATGAAGATAAAAAAATTGAGCATACCAGCACCGACACCACCATAAAAAGCATTGGTCATCATCGCCAGCAATTGGGTCATACCGGAAAGTGGCGTGAAGCTGTCATGCATGGAATTAATAGATCCGGTTGAAATAACGGTGGTGGCTATACTCCAAAATGCAGAAGCCGTACTACCAAACCTGACTTCCTTACCTTCCATTGCTCCTGAACTGTTATCAATTCCCATGGCGGTGATGGCGTGATTTCCTCCGTTTTCCCAAATTATTGTTGGCACGGTCAGAAGTAAAAATCCGATTGTCATCACTCCAAAAATCATCCAGCTCATTTTTCTTCTTTTCAGAAAGAAGCCGAAAGCAAAGATCATGGCCATTGGAATAATCATCTGTGCAATCATTTCAACCATGTTGGTCAGATAGTTCGGGTTTTCCAAAGGATGAGCAGAATTTGCTCCGTAAAATCCACCACCATTCGTACCCAAATGTTTGATCGCAACAAAGGCAGCAACCGGTCCGGTAGAAACCTGAACGGTATCTCCCTGCATATTAATGATGGTATCTTTTCCATCAAAAGTCATCGGTGTTCCGTTGAAAGCCAAAATGAAAGCAACAAGAATTGAAAGCGGAAGCAAAATTCTTGTGCAGGATTTTACCATCAAATTGTAAAAGTTACCAAGCTTGTCTGTTGTGCGTTCGCGTAATGCCATAAACAAAACCGCCGCCGCCGCCATACCTGTTCCTGCCGTTACAAAATGCAAGAACATAAGGAATAACTGAGACAAATAACTAAGTCCCGATTCGCCCGAGTAATGCTGTAAGTTACAGTTTACAACAAATGAAATACTTGTGTTAAAAGCCAGATCAGCCGTTTGTCCGGGATTTCCGTCAGGATTTAATGGCAACCAGCCTTGATTCATCAGAACAAACATACCCAGTACAAACCAGACCATGTTGATCGTGATAAGCGAGAACATATGCTGTTTCCAGTTCATTTCAGCGTTTTGGTCGATACCGCTAATTTTGAAAAACAGCTTTTCAATAGGGTTAAAAACAGGATCGAAGGAGGTTTTTTCGCCTGCATAAACTTTTGCAATGTACTTGCCGAACGGTATTGCGAAGGCAACCGTAAGGACAAACATAGCAATGATTCCAAATAATTCAGTGTTCATTTTTTCTATTTTTTAATTCGATTTCGTTTTCCGGTTTTCGATCCGGTTAGAACTTTTCAGGTTTGATCAATACGTAACAGATATAACCAAACACACATATTGAGACTATGAAGAGCGCTGCCATGATTAGATATTTTCAAAGAAGTTTACTGTTTTGTAGAAAAGCGCGAAACATAAAATTCCGGCAGATACTAAAAGGATTGTGATCATACTATTTTAAAATTTATTGAATGATAGAGTTTTCATTTATTAATACCAAATTTATTCCGCCTTAAACAGACATTACGTAACTCATTTTAAATCAAAAAGATAACATCATAAACACCAACCTAAACCCTGAAAAAAGCAACTCAAAATGATAGGATTTTATCAGAATGAAAGGTTTGAAGTGAAGCAGCAATTCAAGCTTTCCCATGACCTAAAAGGCGTTGATTTGTTTAATGTATTCCCTTTTCAAGGCATTTGGAAGTATTTTTTCGGTGTTGAAATGTTTCAATTCCAGCATACCTGAAACAGAATATAGGTAGACGTTTGAAATTGCTCTTTGTGTTTCTTTATTTCCGTTGATAAACAGATTTTCAGCGACAGCGAAACATTTTTTCGCGCGCGATATATTTCCTCTGACAATCATGGTTTGGGTGAGGTCTGCGAACTTCTGCATTTGCTTGTAAATCCCTCTGGATATTTTCCTTTTCATCGTTTTTGTAAATTGATATGGAAAGGTGAATACCAAAAAGGAACCAGAATTTTTATTAGAGATTAACTTATTGAAGGTCAATTAATTTAAAGTGTGGCATTTTTTTAAAGCCAAATAATGGCGTATCATTTTGATATGATTTTATCAATTTGGAAGATTTGTTGAAGGTAAATATCGGCCGCATCATAAACTCCGAAATGAATTCCAGGGCTACAATGTGGGTCCGGGCCGCGCAGGCATGCCTACGGCATTTTTTGTTGGAAATTTATCTTTAAAAATAAACGCCGTAGACAACTAACAACGTCCTGTCAATATCGTAATCCTATTAAATCGATAAAAATTGAAACAGAATTAATCGAACAAATGCCGTAGGCATGGCCGACATTGCAGCGCAGGGTTTCCAACCCTGGGGACAAAAAATCCGCCAACCAAAATTCAAAGAATTTCGATTGGCGGATAAAAATGTTCTAATCTAAACAATTAAATATTCTTCTTCTTCAATTCCTTCACTGCAAAATCCGCAGCTCTGGCTGTAAGCGCCATATAGGTCAGTGACGGGTTCACGCAGGAAGCCGAAACCATTGCAGCGCCATCCGTAACGAATACATTTTTCACAGCATGCAGCTGGTTATTTCCATTCAAAACCGAAGTTTTTGGATCACGACCCATACGCGCCGTTCCCATTTCGTGAATGGCCATACCAAGATAAGATCCGTTGTCATGCGTTTTCACATTTTTAACACCGGATTTTTCAAGCATTTCAGCGGCGTCGTTTTTCATATCCTTACGCATTTTCATTTCATTTTCGCGTAATTCTGCATCAAAAACGACAGTTGGCATGCCCCACTTATCTTTTTTCTCTTTATTCAGGAACATCCTGTTTTCGTGGTATGGCAATGTTTCACCAAAACCTCCGAAACCCATCGTCCATTGTCCCGGCGTTGTCAGATCTTCTTTGAAATCAGCACCGAAAGCGAGTTCAGCAACATTTCGCTGCCAGCCCTGACGTCCGCCGCCTCCCTGATATCCAAATCCACGGATATAATCTCGCTTATCGTTTCCAATATTCTGGTAACGCGGCACATAGATACCGTTTGCTCGACGCCCAAAATAATATTTGTCGAGATCGCCTTCCCAAACACCACTAGCACCCGTACGGAAATGGTGATCCATCAAGTTATGTCCAAGTTCGCCGGAATCATTACCCAAACCATTTGGAAAACGATCCGAGGTCGAATTCAAAAGAACCAATGAAGTACCGATTGCGCTGGCACAAACAAATATAATTTTGGCAAAATATTCACGCTCCTGCAAAGTCACAGAATCGGTAACCTTCACGCCGGTCGCTTTTTGTTTTACTTTATCATAAACAATTTCCCTGACAACCGAATCCGGACGAAGTGTCAAAAGTCCGGTTTTCACAGCCGGTGGTAATGTGCTTGACTGCGTACTGAAATAGGCGCCGTATGGACAACCATACGAACAACGGTTTCGATACTGACATGGAGAACGGCCACCTTCCAGCTGGATTTTGTCAGGCTGAGAAAGGTTTGCAACGCGTCCAATGGTCATGGTACGACCAGGAAATTGTTTTTCCAGTCTCTTACGGACTTCTTTTTCAACATGGTACATTTCCATCGGCGGCAAAAAATCACTGTCCGGCAGCTGTGGCAGACCCAGTTTTTCACCAGAGATTCCTACATGTTTTTCAACATAAGAATACCAAGGCGCAACGTCCTTATAACGGATCGGCCAGTCGACCGCAATTCCGTCTTTCAGATTTGCTTCGAAATCCAGATCACTCCAACGATAAGACTGGCGCCCCCACATAATGGATTTACCACCAACAATATTTGGTCTGAACCAGTCAAATCTTTTCTTTTCCTCGTACGGAGAATCTGAATCGTTCATCCAGTACTTTTCCGTCATCTCATTGTACGGATAATCACGGGAAAGAAATGGATGTGTTTCCTTTTGTTTAACAGTCAACCGACCGTTGTATTTCATTTCCCAGGGATCTTTCAACGCGTTTTCGTATCCGGTAACGTGTTCAAGCGGTTTCCCTTTTTCAAGCATCAATACTCTTAATCCTTTTTCCGTCAACTCCTTCGCTGCCCAACCGCCGGAAACACCCGAACCGATTACGATGGCATCGTAGGTCATATCTTTTACTGCATTAACATTTAAATTCGCCATGGTGACAATTAATTTTTAATAATTTAGAAAGGTTAAGATCTTAAAGTGCCCAGGTTTTTTGTCCCTCTTTCATCGGATAAGAACCCTCAAATCTGCCAGGAATCGGCAGATAATCCAGCGCCTGTGTCGCTCCGATTTCGGATGTGAAATAACCGGTTACTGTAAGCCCCTTCATTTGCAGGAAAAAAGGTTTGTCTGCGGTCGTACTGCGTTTTACGATATCATTTTTCTGGGTCGCATCAAGTGCTGCGAATCCTTTTCCATAAACATCATTACTGCTTTTATTCAGTCTTTCAACGCCGGCATAAAACTTCTGCTGTTCCTCTTCCACATAACAGTCACGCATCACACGCGTGATAAATTTTTCAACCCCGGCAGCTTTCGCACCAGGCGTTTTTGTAGTCGGAATAATAACATCAGCAATATCGGCAAGCAGTGCTTCCTGCTCAGCAGAAACTTCGACAGATGGGCCAAAATTCAGCCTTTCTCCCATCACACCAGCCATTAAAGGTGCAGAAATGACGCCTCCCATCAGAAGGGTCAATTTTTGAACGGCTTCTCTACGATTCATCTCAAAAGAAAATAGTTAATAATTGATTCAGGATTTGTTCTTGAAAGTCAAACGGATAAAACCATCCGTCGCCATCGAATTCAAATAACTTCGTAAGTTAAATAAATACAACAGTTAAATTACCAATTTCACCCACCCATTTCTTGATTTTTTAAATTTTTTTTTCAACTTAATCCAGGTATAAGTATATTTTTCTCGCACTTTAAAATATAAAATAAATATTAGCAAAATTAATTTGGTTGATATGTCTACCTATTTTATCTTTGTACCATGGATATAGAAGTTAAAGAACTGAACAAAGCAAACTATGAGCGTCTGAGCAAAATGATGTTGTTCAACATTATCACCGTTTCGCATCTTGTTGGTCGTAATACAAATAAAGAACTGGCCAGAATGGGCTATACTTTACAGGTGGAGCAGCTTCAGATTTTATTTGTCGTTTACCTGCGCGAGGGAAATTCTCCATCACAGCAAGAGATAGCTAATTTTACTCAGAAGGACAAAGGAGGCATTCAGCGCTCCATTCAAACGCTTTCAAGAGATGGTTATATCAAGATTGTAGGTGATTCAAATGATCGTCGTAAAAACCTGATAGAGCTAACTCCGGCCGGAAAAATGGTCGTAACAAAAATGATGGAATCAATTGAAGATATTGACAGACGTATGACTGCTTCCATCAGTCAGGAGGAAATAGATTCTCTGATTTCCATTGTCAGAAAAATCTCAAATGTAATAAAAGAATAAAAAAATTTGGATATATAGTTGATATATCCACAGTAGACACATCAACTTATTAGTATGAAAAGAAGATTTTATTGTGAAGTGATTATGCTGATCGCTTTACCAGTGATATCGCAGGCACAAACAGCCTGGTCATTAAAGGATTGCATAGATTATGGTCTTAAACATTTCGGTACCGTACGCATTGCTCAGTATCAAAAAGAAAATGCACGGCAGCAATCGCGGCAGGCTTTGGCTACCTATCTGCCTCAGATTTCCGGAACCGGAACTTTTGATGATAACCTGAAATTACAGACTACGGTTTTGCCTGCCGGTGTTTTTGGCCCCGAGCCAACCCGGATTGCCCTTGGTTCTAAATACCAGACAAACTTTACGGCCTCCGCGGAGCAGGTAATTTTTGATCAGGCATTGTTGACCGGCATCAAGGCGAACAAGCCAAATCAACAACGTGCTGAACTGAATGACAGACAAACACAAGAAGAAATCATTTATCAGGTATCGAAAAATTACTATCAGGTATTTGTCTCTCAGCAGCAAATCTCACTTTTGCAGGATAACCTTGAAAGAACGCAGCAGGTACTTAACATTCTGAAACTGCAACGCGATAACGGCGTCATTCAACCAGTTGATTATGACCGGACAGATGTAAATTATAATAGTAATAAATCTCAGCTATCTCTGGCAAAAACAAATGTAACACTTGCATTAAACCGGTTGAAATATCAAATGGGGCTCGACCAGGATCAGGAATTAGTTTTAAAGGACTCTCTGATACTGACTCAGCTTCCTGCGGTTTCAGAATCTCCGTTTGATGCTAAAAATCTTACAAGTTATCAGTTAAACGAAAATCAACTTACGCTGAACCGTCTGGATCAGGATAGAATAAAGGCGGGATATTTGCCACGTTTGAGTTTTAATGCCCGCTACGGTCAAATGGCGCTAACGAATGAATTTGGCAATTCTTTCAAAAACTTTATCGGTTTCGGGACGATCGGATTGAAATTAAATATTCCAATTTTTGATGGTTTCAGCAGAAGTGCGCAAATCCAGCAGGCACGGATTAAGGTGGTTACTCAGGAAGAACAGCAAAAAATGAATGTTCAGTCCTACCGTCTTGCCTTTAACAATTCTCAGTCCCAAATCCAGCAATCAAAGATTAATGTAGAAAATGACGATCGAAATGTAAAATTGGCACGAAAAGTGTATGACATGACGACGCTTCAATACAAACAGGGAACGGCGCCGCTCACAGATTTGATCAACGCTGAAAATTCTTACCGCCAGGCGCAAACGGATTACGTGAATTCACTGATCAATTTTTATCAGGCCAAGCTGGATCTGGAACAGGCGCAAGGCACACTGATACCTTTCTTTAATCAACTTTGACATTACAAATAGTATAAGGCAATGAAAAAAACAACATTAATTATAACACTGGCTATACTTGCCATTGTAGTTTTAATAGGTGCCAGGCTGGTTTCCAATAAGAAAAATATTGATGAAAAGAATAAACCTGTCACCATCACAAACGCACCGATACCGGTTACGGTGATCTCGGTCAGTGAAGATACGGTGAGTCAAATGCTGCTTAAAACCGGGAATTTGATCCCTTTCCGTGAAACTTCCATCATGGCTACGAGTCAGGGACAGGTTTTGAATGTCAATTTTGATCTTGGAAGCCAAGTTTCCAAAGGCTCCACACTGATTCAGATAGACAATAAACTGAACCAGCTTGCCTTGCAGGCAACGCAGCTCAATATTGATAAATTGAAAAAAGATGTAACGCGTTATAACACGCTTTACGCCGGAAACGCAACGACGGAATTACAGCTGAACCAGACCAAATATGATTACGAAAATGCTGTTAATAAGGCAGAGCAAATTACCAAACAGATTCAGGATGCGACTGTAAAAGCACCGATCAGCGGAAGAATTGTGAAAAAGGATATTGAGGTTGGAGAGTTTGTGAATGCCGGTACTGTTTTGGGTACAATCCTGGATGTTTCGCGGTTAAAAGTGCAGGTTATGGTGAATGAAAAAGACGTTTATCAGCTTCATGAAAGCCAGAAAGTGAAAGTAAGTGCAGATGTTCTTTCAGGCAAAATATATCCCGGACAGATTTCCTACATCGCACCGCGAGGGAATGAAGAGCACAGTTATCAGGTTGAAATCACCGTAGCTAACGCCGGACCGCTCAAAGCCGGAACATTTGTGAATGTCGATTTTTCTCAAAAATCTAAGGAAAAATCGTTGCAGATTCCACGGATTGCTTTGGTGGAAAGTATCAAAAATCCTTATGTGTATGTGGTTAATAACAATGTAGCCAAACAACGCAAAATTTCTGTGGGTCGTGAATTGGGAGACCTTATAGAAGTACGTGGTGGATTGCAGCCCGGCGATCAGGTTGTGACAACGGGCCAGTTAAATCTAACTGACGGTAAACCTGTTCAGATATCAAAATAGACCGGAAGTATATTCCGGAAATCTTTAAAACATACAAATATGTCTATAACCGAATTATCAGTTAAAAGACCGCTGTTGATTACTACAATTTTCACCGTATTGATACTTTTCGGTGTGATCAGTTACCAGCAGCTTTCCTATAATCTTTTGCCGAAATTTGAGGCAAATGTGATCAGTGTTTCAACCACATACCGCGGGGCATCGGCAGATGAGGTTGAGACAAACGTAACGAAAAGAATCGAAGATGCACTTGCTTCGATTGAAGGTCTGGATCGTATAAATTCTACCTCTCAGGAAGGTGCTTCTATTGTTGTGATCCAGCTGAAAAACGGCGTTGACGTAACGCTTGCGCAACAGGATGCACAGCGTAAAGTAGAGCAGATTATCAATCTTTTGCCGGATGAAGCGGATCGTCCTACGATTAATAAATTCTCGACAGACGAACTTCCTGTGCTCAGGATGGGTGTGACAGCGAACATTTCTCCGGCCAAACTCTATGATCTGATTGATGACGAACTGCAACCACAGCTATCAAACGCTGCCGGTGTTGGCCGGATTGATTTAATCGGCGGTAACGAAAGAGAAATCCAGATTAATGTAGATGCGCAAAAATTGAGAGCTTACAATCTTTCGATCGGACAAATTGCAGCGGCTATTAATAATGCAAATACAAGTTATCCGGCCGGACAGCTTGAAACGAGGGAATCGCAATTATCTATACGCTTTGACGCTTCGGTTACCAATACAGATGGATTCAGAAACCTTGTGGTATCCAGAACGACAGATGGTGGTGAAGTTTTGTTAAAAGATGTTGCAGAAGTTGTAGATGCAACCACTAAACCAACAGCCATAAACCATATCAATGCCAGACCTTCTATTGGATTGCAGGTTTTGAAACAATCCGATGCGAATGCGGTAGAAGTTAGCAAGCAGGTAAAAGCAAAAATTATTTCCCTTGAAAAACAATATGCTTCAACAGGGTTGAAATTTAATATCGCTGCGGACCAGTCTACTTACACACTCGCTTCGGCTAATGCAGTAGTTGAGGATTTATTTCTGGCGGTGGCGATCGTATCTGTGGTTATGCTTATGTTTTTACATAGTTTCCGCTCGTCGCTTTTCGTTCTGGTAGCGCTTCCGTCATCGATTATCCCAACATTCATTTTAATGTATCTTTTAGGATTTTCGCTGAATCTGATGACCTTGATGGCACTTTCGCTGGTCGTTGGTATTTTGGTGGATGACTCGATTGTGGTGTTGGAAAACATCAACCGACATCTGGAAATGGGTAAAAGCCGCTGGCAGGCCGCATTGGACGGACGTAGTGAAATTGGGTTTACCGCACTGGCTATTACACTGGTTGACGTTGTGGTTTTTGTTCCGCTGGCCATGACAGGCGGGTTGATCGGTAATATTCTTCGTGAGTTTTCGCTCGTTGTAGTATTTTCTACTTTAATGAGTTTGTTCGTTTCGTTTACTTTGACACCACTTCTGGTATCACGTTTTGGAAAGCTGGAAGTATTAAGCAAAACTTCTTTGTGGGGTAGATTAAATTTGGGTTTTGAAAATTTCCTGACCCGTCTGCAAAACGCTTACGGAAGGATCCTTTTGAAAGTTTTAAGTCATAAAAGATATGTGTTTCTCGGCGTTCTTGCACTGCTGATTGGTGCAATTGCACTCGTTCCGGCAGGATTCATTGGCGCAGCTTTCATGCCGGCAAGTGATCAGGGCGAATTCACGGTTCAAATTGAACTGGCACCAACTGCTTCCATTTATGAGAGTAATAAAGTGGCCCAGCGCGCCGAACAAATGTTGCTTAAACATCCGGAAGTGACCAACGTTTTCAGCAATATCGGATACAGCAGCAATAACCTGACATCTTCTTCTAACAGTAATTTATCAACTTTAAACGTAAAATTGATTGATAAAAAAGAGAGGGTTATTTCAACAGAAGATTTTAGCGTTGTCGTCAAAAATGAGGTTGCGAAAATTCCTGGGACAAAGGTAACTGTTAGCCCAACAGGGTTGGTTGGAACATCCGAAGCGCCCATTCAGATTGCTATAAAAGGCACCAATCTTGATTCGATCAGGAGAGCCTCGGCCATGGTGAAACAGGTAGCAGAATCCATTCCGGGTACTCAGGATGTCAAATACTCCGTGCAGGATCCGAAACCGGAGGTTAAAGTAATTCTTGATCGCGATCGTATGGCACAATTAGGAATTAACGCAGCCGAAGTGGGTGTTGCTTTACAAAATGGTTTTCGTGGTGACGACCGTTCTAAATTTAAACAAAACGGAAAAGAATATGATATTCTGGTAAGTCTGGATCAGTTTGACCGGACCAATGCTTCCGACATTCGTCAGCTGCTATTTGTGAATAATCAGGGACAATCTTTTCAGTTATCTCAATTTGCATCCGTTGAAGAACAAATCGGTGAAAGCGTTTTACAGCGGATTGACAGACTTTCTTCTATATCTGTAAATGCACAGGTTGTAGGTCGTCCTGTTGGAACGGTTGGTGCTGATATACAGGCAAAGGTGGAAAATCTGAAATTACCAAACGGGATAACTATCCAGTATTTAGGACAAATGCAGCAGCAGGGAGACGCCTTTGGAAGTCTTGGACTAGCCTTAGTAATCGCGATTTTGCTTGTTTATTTTATTATGGTTGGGCTTTACGAAAGTGTTGTTTATCCATTCGTAGTATTATTTTCAATTCCGGTTGCTTTAATTGGTGCACTTCTGGCCTTAGCTTTAACCATGGAAAGTCTGACCGTTTTCGCGATTGTCGGGATGATCATGCTTCTTGGATTGGTTGCGAAAAATGCAATTTTAATTGTCGATTTTACCAATCATTTAAAAGAACAGGGGCACGATGTGGTTTATGCTCTGGTAGAAGCCGGGAAAGAACGTCTTCGCCCGATTTTGATGACAACTTTGGCGATGGTATTTGGTATGCTACCCATTGCGCTTGCAAGTGGAGCCGGTGCTGAAACCAAGAATGGTATGGCCTGGGTAATTATTGGTGGATTGACAAGCTCCCTGGTTCTGACATTATTGCTCGTGCCTTCGGCTTATCTGGTTGTGGATAGGATTAAAGCCCGTTTTGAAAAGAAGAAACCGGAAATTACTTCGCCGCATGAAGTGAGTTTAGGGTAAGAGGTTTTACGTAAAGCAGGAATGTTAAAACGCAAAGGGCGCAAAGTTTTAAACTCAGCGCCCTTTGCGTTTTTTAACTTAGTACCTTTGCGTGAAACCTTTCCTACTTCAATTCTCCCTTCTCAGCTTCCTTCTTCATCTCCTGATCCGCAAAAATTGCAATTTCAACCCTACGGTTTTTTATACGGTTTGCTTCGCTGTCATTTGGAAACTTTGGCTGCGATTCACCATACCACTTTGTTTTTAATCTGGATGATGGAATGTTCTCTGATTCAAGATAAGAAGAAACCGCTTCCGCGCGGCGTTCTGATAGCTTCATATTTAAATCATCAGAGCCTGTATCATCTGTATGGCCTTCCAGCAATATCTGCGTATCATCATATTTTGCCAGAATCCCGCCAACTTTTTTAAGTTCCTGCTTTGCATCATCACTTAGATCGGCAGAATTAATTTTAAAAAGCAATCCTGAATTGAAAGTTAAATTAATTCCCTCTCCCACTCGCTCAACCGTGGCATCCGGAATTGCCTGCTTTAATTCTTCGGCTTGCTTGTCCATATGTTTACCAATAAAATAACCCGCAGATCCACCCACAGCTGCTCCTATCAAGGCACCGATCACACTATTCTTTCCTGTAAGTCCACCGATGGCAGCACCGGCTGCGGCACCTCCCGCTGCACCAATTCCGGTACCTTTTTGTGTATTATTTAAACTTTTGCATCCCAGTGCAAATATTAGTAATAATATAACTATGCTATTTTTTTTCACAATGTTGATTTTTAATTTTTGAATTAATTACTCACAAATCGAAGCCGATAACAAGTCAAGCTGCAAGTTCCGCAGACCCATATCCAGCGCCTTTTTCATGTCTGCACACAAACTGCTTTTTTCCTGTTTCGTCATTCTGTTTGACAACTCCTTGATATCCGTAGTCACATATTTCTGTTCCAGCTGTTTGAGTCTTGCTTCCGTTCTGATCTGATAAATTTCAAGGTCATTTTTTCCAAGTTCCAATACTTTATCATACGCCACGAACGCATCGTCATAGTTATTGATCTTGACCATCATATCTCCTTTTTGAACAAAGAAGGCAGGATTTGTAGGATCCAGCTCAATCGCTTTTGTAAGATTTGTATCGGCTTCCGCCAATTTGTTAAGCTGAAAATCAAGATGGGAAAGCTGGGCGTACATCGTTGCCCTTGCCTTTATATTTTTATTCTTTTTTGTAAGTTCAGTGATTTTAACAATATCGGCTTTGGCATCTTCTGTTCTCCCAACATTATTGAGCGCATAACTTCTTGCATAATAAGCCGTTACATTTGTTTGCTTACTAACCTTAATTGCGCTTTCTGCCGCAGTAATGGCATCATTAAACTGTTTTAAACCGTTGAAAGCAATTGCTTTACCAACGTTCCCTTCTTCTTTGGCATCTTTTGCAGAACAATCCTTTAATACCTTGGTAAAAGTATTTAATGCCTCCTGATATTGCCCCTGATCATTTTGCTGATTTCCTGCCTGAACTTGTTTGTAACACTTGTTTGACATGGTAATCAACTGTTGCGCACGCACAGAAAGCGGAGCTAATAATGCTACTAAAACAAGTGATTTGATTTTTGTTGTCATAAAAAGATGAAGTGACCTGATTACTATTTTATTCCTAACACGACTGAATTCTCTGTATTATAATGACCGCTTTAAAATACAGTGCCTGTATTAAACCAATCAAAAAACAGGATAAGGATATGATCAGAGATCCTGCAAAATTTCCCGGATATGCTCCACACTTTTGAATTTGTCACTTTCAATCGTATTCTCGATCTGTTCATGCGCCCAGGTAATATGATATGGCACGTGCACAGCATAACCGCCAATATTCAAAACCGGAAGAATATCGGATTTCAGGGAATTGCCAACCATTAAAAGATTTTCCGGCATGATATCCAGGTGTTTAATCAGTTTCAGATAATTTGCATCATCTTTCTCCGACATGATTTCTATGTGATGAAAATAATGGCTCAGTCCCGAATTTTTCAATTTTCTCTCCTGATCAAGCAAATCGCCTTTTGTAGCAACCACCAACTTGTATTTTCCTTTTAGTTTCTCCAAAACCTCTTCCACGCCATCCAGAATGTCAATGGGCTCGTTGAGCAGATTTTTACCCAAATCAAGGATTTTTTCTATATGTTCCAGACTGATCGTTTTGTCAGAAATCTTCAAGGCCGTTTCTATCATGGAAAGCATGAATCCTTTCACACCGTATCCATAAAGAGGGAGATTATCGATCTCGGTTTTAAACAACGCACGTTCAAGCGCGTGGCGTTCGAGATATTCACTTAATAACTCACAAAACTGCTCTTCTGTTTTTCTGAAATAGGGTTCATTGAGCCACAACGTATCGTCCGCGTCGAAAGCTATTACTTTAATATCCATTTGTTAGTCTTTTTAATCGAAAGGCAAAAGTAGGAATTTGAGGATGAAGGAGTGAAAAATAATTCTCAAAAATATCATCCGAACAAAAAATTGAATCTCATATAAAAGTAATGCGACTTCATTGCGGCAGATCACAATTAGCCATTCCATTCATTTCATTTCCCAAAATGAGACTTTAAACATCCCGATTTACTTTAAACATTCTTTCAGGTTGTAAGTTATTCTAATATCATGTGCCAATATACAAGTAGCTGATTGGCATAGATTTAACCAGTGCGAGATCAAATTTAAAAATTTCACTTCATCAACAAACAGCTTCATTATGAACTTAAATCAAAAAACACCTCGTCGTGCTTTCTTCAGAAAGTCACTTTATGATACAATGGCAATTAGTGCCGGTATATCCTTGGTAGCCACATTATTACCTTCTTTTACCGCCGAGGCTATGGAAGTTGCTTTTATGGATGCGCCAACAGCTGCAACAGATAAAGAATTTAGGATGAAAGTTTTTGGACCGGCAACACTATCACTGCAAACAAGCCAAATTGCCGTCTCAAAATGTACACAGAAAAACGCCCGGGAATTTGCAGGTTTTGAACTGGAAGAAGCCAAGTCTGTAACAGCTGTACTTAAAGATCTTGCAACACCTATGCCTGCAATGGATGATAAAGCAAAAGGAACGCTTGAAAAAATCAAGATGGCCAAAAAAGGAGCTGAATTTGATAAGATTTTCATTCAGGCTCAATATGAAAATCATGTTTTTTTAAGAGATCTTGCAGCTAATTATTTGACACATGCAGCTGGAAAAACTGATCCTGCTGAAAGTCAGGGCAGACATCTGGCTACCTTGGCACACGCCACTTTTTCTGAACATGTTATGATCACGAAACGGATTCTAGGAGAATTGGGAGCATAATCCATTCCAGATCCGTAAAAGCAGGTAGTTTCCTTATCCGGGAAGCTACCTGCTTTTTATTGATCATCAGGTTTATATTAGTTTCGGGAAAAGAGCATAGATTTTGAATGGTTTTTACTTTATAGAATAATTGAAAAGCATATTTTTATCTGTAACTCACTCGGGCTCATTCATTATGAAAAAAATATTTTCTCTCTTGTCAATTTTTCTTTTTGCAATTACTTCCTACGCACAAAAAGGTGCCAGACTTGTTGTCAGAGGTGACGACATGGGCTATTCCCACTCCGGAAATATCGCCTTACTGAAATGTTACAAAGAAGGTTTTCAAACTTCGATTGAGATCATTGTTCCTTCTCCCTGGTTTCCGGAAGCTGTTAAAATGCTGAAAGAAAATCCTGCCGCTGATGTAGGCGTTCATTTGGCCATTACAAGCGAATGGGATAATGTAAAATGGCGTCCACTGACAGACTGTGCCAGTTTGAAAGACGAGGACGGATATTTTCACCCGATGATTTATCCCAATAAAAATTACCCGAAACGTTCGGTTATTGAAAACAACTGGCAGCTTGCTGATATAGAAAAAGAATTTCGTGCACAGATTGAAATGGCCTTGAAAAAATTACCGCGGATCAGTCATTTGTCCTCACATATGGGCTGCGCTGGTATTACCGAAGAAGTAAAGGCATTAACCAGAAAGCTGGCGAAGGAATACAAAATACCAGTCGATCCGGAGCCAAAAATAGATAAATATGTTAGCTATGACGGTCCGCGCAAAACGTCTGAGGAAAAGGTTAAGAGTTTCATATCCATGCTGAATAAACTGGAATCCGGCAAAACCTACATTTTTGTTGATCATCCGGGACTTGATGATGCTGAATTAAAAGCCGTTTCACACATCGGCTATGAAAATGTTGCGGAAGACAGGCAAGGTGTTACGGATCTTTTTACGAGTGAAAAGGTGAAGGCTGCAATTAAAGAGAAAGGTATTCAGCTGATTTCTTACAAGGATTTGGCTGGAAAGTGATGAATGAAAAGTTGTTCGGTCTGTTGATTTATTTTCTTTTAAAACAATTTTTTATAACCCGTCGTACGGCAGAAAAAAGCCGTCCGACGGGTTATAAAAGATTTCCGCACTCTATTTCTGCTCACTTCATCAATTTCCTGATCAGAAATTCAGCGATCGCTTCATCTACTTTGACCTGATTTGAAAACTTCATCCAATGGTGCGTGTCATCGGGGATGATCAGTTGTTCAAATGGAATATTTCTTTGTTCCAGTCTTCTGGCTAAATCTACGCTTTGGGAAAAATAAACATTGCGGTCGTCATCACCATGAATAAACAAAACCGGCGATGTCCAGGTATTGACATAGGCAATGGGCGAAGATTTGTAGACCACTTTGGCTGCAAGTGCAGCGTCGGGAGCCGTTTTACTACCTTCATTCACAAATGCCCAGTCATGCACGCCATGCACGTCTACACCAGCGGCAAACAATTTTGAATCTTTCCCCAATGCCATCGCAGTAAGATATCCGCCGTAGGAACCACCATAAATCCCGATTTTTTTCCTGTCCACGTCAGCTCGCGCAGCCAGCCAGTCTCCGGCCGCTTTCACATCCAGATATTCAGCTCCGCCATTACTTCCTGCGTTGGCCGGCTTATGAAATTCATAGCCATAACCAATCCCTAATCTGTAATTTACAGCCAGAACAATAAAACCCTGACTGGCCAGATATTGGTTAATCGCATAGGTATTGGCGTAATAATCACCATAATGCCAGCCTAGTAACATCTGCCTCGGCGGCCCGCCGTGTACAAATACAATAGCAGGTTTTTTAGATTTTTCTACTCCGCCAGCCGGTTCGAATAATTGTCCGTAGACCAACGTTCCATCCGACGCCTTGAATTTTACCTGCTTAGGAACAACCAGTTTCCCGGTTGGAAAATTGGCCGGGAGCAAAGATTTATCCAGGATTTTTATGGATTGGTTTATACCAAAAGGCATCACTGCAAGCTGTGGCGGAAGTATCGCGGACGAACCTATAAAAGCAATATTAGTACCATCACCTGTCATAACCGGAAATGCCTCGATGCCATTTCCTGGTGTCAAAACTTCCATTTTTGCCATATCCACGGGAACTCTTACAATGTGTCTCCGGTCAAGATCCAGAACATCCGGACCTGTGTTTGCCGCAAAAACCAGCCATTTTCCATCATGGCTCATTTCAATATACTCACACATAAAATTGCCCGGCGTCAATAGCAAAGTTTCACCACCTTCCGGTTTAATTGAATATAAATGTGGCCATCCATCCTGATAAGAACTGAAGGTAATTCTGCCGGCAGAAGACCACATCAAATTAGCACCTCCATCCGTAGTGGGATACGATCCGCTCAAAGTTTTAGGAGCCGACCAGATTTTTTGTGCCGCAGATGTTGCTATATCACCTACAAAAATATTCCATGGATTATGCTTTCTTGGCAAAATGGAATCCGGTAAGCCACCACTTGCCGGTCTTCTGACAAAAGTAATTTTCTTACCGTCCGGCGACCATTTTGGCGAGTCATCTTTGGCGAAAGAAGGAGCGATCCAGCGTATTGTTTTATCGGTATCAGCAAAAATACCGATAAATGAATGATCGCCACGGGAGGAGACAAAGGCCATCCCGGAACCATCCGGCGACCATTGCACTGCGCCGTTTGTCCCTTTACTTTCAAACAAAATCTTCGCTGCAGGTGAACCATCCTGGCTAACCTGCCAGATTTGCCCACCTTTGACAAAAGCAAGTCTGTCGCTTTTTGGAGAGATTACAGGATAGTCACCTTCCGCTAGTACTTTCGCATCGCCGCCTTTAAAGGGAATACTGAGAATTTCAACTTTTGGCATTGTAACCGAAGACGACGGATTTACCGTAAGGCTGTTGTCATGGTTGCCGCTGTGTTCGCCACCTTTCACAAAAACAACCCATTTACCATCTGGTGAAATGGAAATACTTGACAGCTGCTGACCATTGTCTTCATCAAAAGCTGTGAGCTTTTTAGGCTTAAATTCCGGCCCTTCGGCAACATAAATATTTCTTTTCCCCTGGTCGTTATACGTCCAGGCAATTTTGGATCCGGAAGCACAGGATGTTAAATCCGAAGCCAGCGGATAACTGATAATATCTTCCATTTTAAAAGCCTGCGCCATGGAGAGCGATTTGCTTAAAATGACCAGAAATAATAAAAGGAGTGATTTTTTCATCATATCGTTTTTAACTAAGGGTTTAAGGGTTGACAACTTACAGATCGCTTTTTTGAAATTCCATTCCATCCACTATCAGCACATCTGCTTTTCCACTGGTATTTAAGGTGAATTGTGCCATAACCTTTCCATACCAGGCCTTATCAAAAGTTGCAGTGAAAGTATCATAATGAAAATGAGATAATGTTCCTTTTAAGACATCGTTAATATTGACCGACATTTTATTTCCATCAACAGCCACATTCGCTTCACCGTATAACGGGCTCGTATACTTCCCAGTATACTTCTCCAAAGCCAAGGACGGTGAAGTATTCTGAACGCGTCTGGCTTCAAAATCCTGTTTTCTTTTCTTCCCTTTTTCAGCAATATCTGTGTACAGGGTTTTAAATTCCGCATTCCAGTCACGCGTTTCACCCAAAGCAAACCAGTCGAGTGTTTTATACATCAAAACATGACGGACTTCTGCGTGGTCATAATTTCCAAAGATATAAACACCCAGTTTTTCATCAGGCAATTGTGCGGTTATGGCCGTTAATCCAGAAAGACTACCCGTATGAAAATTGACTTTTTTGCCTTTGTAATCATGTTGATACCAGCCTAAACCGTACGTTCGCCAGTTGGGTTTTATCAAACGCATTGTCGGATACTCATCTTCCGGAAAAAAGCTTTGCGGTTTAAATATTTCAGTCCAGGTTTCCGGTTTTAATAATCGGCCACCGGCATACTTGCTGCTGTCCAGCATACAAATAATCCATTTGCTCATATCATCCGCAGAAGACCAGACGGCACCGGCAGAACCGATTTCACTATCCGCTCCATATTCGATCACCTGTATTGTATCGTTGACTTTAAAGTGCGGTTTGGTTACATTTTCCGATTTGATCAATTTCCGCTTTGGTGCGGTTTGCGTCATGCCAAGTTTGTCAAAGATCCTTTCCTGCATTACCTCCGACCAAAGTTTCCCAGACAGTCTTTCAATAATCCGACCTGCCGCCGAATACATAATATTCTGATATTCAAAACCACCGCGAAACGGATAAATAGGTTTCACAAGCGCCATTCTTTTCAGCATTTCGTTGACAGGAATGTTCATGGCCCCCGTAAAAAAGTCGGTGCCAGGAATGCCCGTATTATGCGTGAGCAGATCACGCACCGTGATTGCCTTCGTCACATAGGGATCGTACATCTGAAGCTCAGGCAAATATTTTGTCGCAGGATCATCCCATTTCACTTTTCCCTCATCCACGAGCATACCCATGATCGCGACTGTCATTGCTTTAGTGGTGGAAGCGCAGGCAAATAATGTTTGGGTGTCAACAAGCTCAGGTTTCCCAAGCTCCCTTACGCCATATCCCTTTTTGAAAATTACCTGATTATCTTTTACGACTGTTATTGACAGCCCGGGCACTTCCCATTGCTTCCTGACCATCTCCACGTATTTGTCAAATTCTTTTATTTGTGCCGGTGTTACTGTTTTTTTCTGGGCGAAGCAAAAACCTGCAAAAAACATCAACATGCATAACAGCAAATGTTTCATACTAACGTGATGATGTTGTTAAAACCGGAGAATTGAACAAAAAATAATCATAAATACTACGGGAAATGTGAGCGATTGTCTGCTCCCTTTCCGGAAGTTCAGCACCGGATTCGGCAACAAAAATGGCAATGGCGATATGACCCGCCCCATCCGGCAAGGTGATAATACCTACGTCATCCGTAGCACTTGCATTGAGCGACCCGGTTTTGTGAGCAATCACAGTTCCGGCTGGCAGATAACCTTTCAGACGGGCAGCACCTCCCCTGCATCTTTCCATGACAGCAAGTAGAAGGTCGCGACTTTCTGGTTTCAACGCCTTGCCCGTATAAATCTGCGTCAGCAAATTCACCATGGCTTCCGGAGAAGAAGTATCACGCGGATCTTTTTGCAGCCTTAACTCCGCTGCATCCCTGGATTCCCGGGTAGTATTTTTCCATAATTTGTCGTAAAAACCTAGCGTCCACTGATCCTCTGGTGGTAATGTAATTCCTTCTTCGTCCGCAATCAGTTGGATAATAGTCCGATCCACGGACATGCCTTTTATACCGAGCGCGTTCATTCTTTCCTGGACGGCTTTTGTGCCACCAACCAGCCGAAGTAAAATATCTGTTGCAGAATTATCACTGATCACCATCATCAGTTCCAGCAGATTCTGGACAGAAAGCTGTACACCCGGCTTGGCAAAAAGTACATCCAGCGTTCCGCTGCCGGGATGATAATCAGAAGGCTGAAGATCAACCATCGTCATCAATGAAAGCTCTCCTTTTTCAATTTTGGTAAAAAGCTGAACAGCAATGGCCACCTTGATAGTGCTGGCCATAGGAAATAATTCTTTAAGATTCAGACTGATATGTTTTCCGGTTTCGAGATGTACCGCAGACACGCCGACTTTACCTTTGGCAAGTTTGGCAATTCGTTCAAGCTCACGGTCCAGTCTCGGATTTACGACGTTTGATATTGCTGGAACAGATTGTACCGCCTGCGCCATGCCTTCCATAGGTTGGGCGAGCAAGGTGCAGATGACAGAAATTTTAAGGGTTTGGATTAAACTTTTTCGGATCATAATACAGCCAATTCTTCGGTTTTGATGGCAGCGAGTGCCTGTTCTAAATCATTGATAAGATCTTCAACATTTTCAATTCCAACAGAATAGCGAATCAGACTTTCAGGAATACCGAGCAGCGCACGCTGTTCTTCCGTTAATTCCACATGGCTTGTCGTTCTCGGAGGGCCGGCCAGCGTGCTCACAGAACCAAGGCTGGCGGCAAGATGTACCAGTTTTAGTTTTGGTAAAAATGCCTTCACGGTATCATAATTTCCTTTCAGTGCAAAACTCATCACCCCGCCAAATCCAGACATTTGTTCTTTGGCAATTTCATGTCCCGGATGGGTTTCCAATCCCGGATAGAAAACTTCTTCTACCGCATCATGTGCTTTCAAATATCTTGCAATTTTTAACGCTGATGCATTTTGACGCTCAATTCTTAATTCCAGCGTTTTCATCCCGCGTGCGATCATATAGGCCGGATCTGCCTGTAAACTTGCACCGTTTATTTCTCTGAAAGAAAAAACTTTTTTTACCAGCTCAGCCTTTCCGCACAAAACTCCGCCCATGGCATCCGAATGTCCGCAAAGAAATTTGGTAGCGCTGTGTAGCACCAGATCAGCTCCCAGCAAAAGCGGGTTTTGATTGATTGGTGTGGCAAAAGTGTTATCCACAACCACAACAGCCCCGACTTTATGCGCAGCCGCCGACAATCTTTTCAGGTCAACCACTTTTAGTGTTGGGTTTGTAGGTGTTTCCAGATAAACCAGATCACAGCCTTTTGCTATTTCCGATTCAATCTCTTCGTGATCAATGGTCTCACAAAGCGTTACATTGATTCCATAAGCCGGGAGAAAATCCAGAAAAAGGCGGCTTGCGCCTCCATAGGTATCTTTTAAAGAAACCACTCTTTTTCCTGGCCCCAGCAAAGAAAACAAAGTATTGCTGATTGCGCCCATACCCGTGGCGAAGGAAGTTGCGGCCTCGGCACTTTCCAGGATGCGGATTTTTTCTTCCAGCACATGGACTGTCGGGTTAGTGTTCCGGCTATAAATATGCCCTTCGGCTTTTCCGGTTGCTACGGCATGCCACTCGTCAAGGTCATCGTATGCAAAAGCTACACTATTGTAAATCGGAGAGGTAACGGCACCGTTCGGAAAGTGTTCCGTTTCTCCGCCCCATACAGAATTTGTCCCTTTTCGGGAATCAGATTGATTCATTCAATACAAAAATTAAGCGTTGTAATTCTTTATTTTTCAATTTAACTTTATACTACAAATATCAAAGAAATGCAATTAAAATTCTGGACAAAGCCCTATATTCAATCAATTGTAATTTAGTAAGGAACTTTTCCAAAAGCAAAGTGAGGTTACAAATAGTATGTTATCTTAAAGTTTTCCCGTCAAAAGTGCTAAAAAGCAAAAAATCGCCCATCTCTGAAAATGTGTTATCCATCCGATTAATTGTGGCGTTGGTCACATTTTTCTTCCACCTGACCGGTTTCTCTCGCACCTTTGTCACGTTAAATACCAATCTCATGAACATGAAGAAATATTTCCTGACTCTCATTATTATTCTGGCTGTTTTTATTTCACCTGCATTTGCCCAGTTTCCAACTGGCGGCGCAGCAACGCCAAAAGCATTACCAGGCACAGCCGGCGACCAGACGCCAAAAGGAACTGCTAAAATCAGTGGAACGATCCTCGATTCCACTTCTTCCAAAGGTGTTGAATTTGCCAGCATCGCGCTCTACAATAAAGCAACCGGACAGGCCATTGACGGAACTGTTGCGGATGAAAAAGGTAAATTTTCTTTGACCAAAATCATTAATGGAGATTTTAAAATTCTGATTTCCTTCATTGGTTACGGAAACAAGACCATCGACAATATCAAACTCGGTAAGGGCCAGGAACTTGATCTTGGGACTATAAAACTTGCTTCAAACACAAAAACGCTTGAAGAGGTTACAGTAACCGGACAATCTGCGCTGATTGAAGAAAAAGTTGACAGACTTGTTTACAATGCCGAAAAAGACATTGCAGCCAAAGGCGGTGACGCAACTGACATATTACGTAAAGTGCCTCTTTTGACCGTTGACCTTGACGGGAACGTTTCGCTCCGCGGAAGCCAGAACATCAGGGTTCTTATCAACAACAAACCGAGTACGATCATTGCGAGCAGTGTCGCGGATGCTTTGAAACAAATTCCTGCTGACCAGATAAAAACGGTTGAAGTGATCACGAGCCCATCGTCGAAGTATGATGCGGAAGGCTCGGGTGGTATCATCAATATCATCACCAAAAAGAACAGCTTGCAGGGATTGAGCCTCAATCTGGATTCGGGTGTTGGTAACCGGGGATCGATGCTTTCGCTGAACGGGAGTTACCGTAAAGGAAAAGCCGGTTTCAGCCTTGGGGGATTCGGCCGCGGAAACTATAATACAAAAACGACTACTTCACTGGAACAGACCAGTATTGTAAATGACGTGACTACCTTAACAAGCCAAACAGGCACAGGATCAAGTAAAGGACTTTTTGGCCAGTATAATTTAGGATTTGATTATGACCTGGCTAAAAACCAGAGTATCACGGCCGGTGTGCGTTATGGTGTCAGAAATATGCTGAGCCAGCAGGATCTGATCACTAAACTGTATGAAAACAGTAAACAAACATCAACGTCCGGCAGAAATGTGGATACCAAAAATCTTTCCGGAACGGTGGATGCGAATATTGATTATCTGCATACTTTCAAACCTCAGCAGGAATGGAGTGTTTCTACGCTTTACAGCCGAAATGATCTGACGAATAATTTTGATGCTGATATATTAAATAATAACAACGAAATAGCCACACGCCAGCGCAACCTGAACAAAAGCATCAACGAGGAATTTACTTTGCAGACTGATTACCAGACACCTATCAAGAAAAACCAGTTGCTTGAATTTGGTGGAAAAGGTATTTTCAGAAAAGTAACGAGCGGTTACAGTTATCTGCTTGCGTCGCCAACAGGTGAATACCAAACCGATGCAAGCCAACCTGAGGGTGACTTATTATACCACCAGAACATTGCAGCAGGATATTCTTCCTATACTTATACAACTAAAAAACGTTACACTTTTAAAGGAGGTCTTCGTTACGAACATACATTTATTGACGCAAGTACAAAAGATGGCGGCTCGTTGGGTGTGGGAAATTATGGTGTGCTGGTTCCAAGTGTGAATGCTTCGAAAACAGTTAAGGGCGCAACACTGAAACTGGGCTACAACCGCCGTATCCAGCGTCCGGGATTGCAGCAATTGAACCCTAACTACAATGCTTCCAATCCGCAGAATATTACAATAGGAAACCCGAAGTTACGTCCTGAACTTACCAATAACTTTGAAGTTGGCGTAAGTAAAAACATCAAGAAAACTTTCGTGAATGCAACCTTTTTTGGAAGAATTACCAACAATGCGATTTCCCAGGTTCGTCAGCCGTCAGATTCTATTTCAGGAGCGGTGGTAACTACTTATCAAAATGTTGGAAAGCAACATGCCTATGGTGTTAACCTTTTTGCGAATCTTGCAGCGACAACCAAGATCAACGTAGGACTTTTCACCAACGCATTTTATTCCACTTTGACAGGACAGACATCCGGCAGAGACGGATTGTCGAAGGAAATAACCAACTCCGGTATGAACATCAGTGGCGGTATTTTCTCACAGGCTACTTTCAAAAATGGCTGGGGCGCGCAGGCTTTTGGTTTTATGCAGGGTAATACGATACAATTACAGGGAAAACAAGGAGGATTTGGATTTTACACGGTCGGTGTGAAAAAGGATTTCAAGAACAAAAAAGGAAGTGTCGGTATAGCTGCGGAAAATTTCCTGGCCAAACGTTACACGATTCATACCGAACTTAACTCTGAATTATTCAACCAGGTTAATGATGTCCATCTTTACAACCGCGGTATCCGTCTGACGTTCAGTTATAAAATAGGAAAGATGACAATGGATACACCGAAAAGAAAAGCGAAGTCGGTTAATAACGACGATGTGAAAAGTGAAGGCGGCGGACAGACGCAATCCGGAGGCGGCACACCTGGCGGTGGTACACCGAAATAATCTTATAACTTTGGAACCGGAAGAACAAACTAATCTATACTTAAATCAACTTCACAATGAAAACAAACAAACTTTTTGTAGCGGTTGTTGCTGCTTTGATGTCAGCAAACTCCTTCGGTCAGACGGTAGACGAAATTGTTGACAAACATGTTGCAGCCATTGGCGGACTGGATAAAATTAAGGCTGTGAACAACGTAGTTACCGAGCGTTCACTTTCAGTGCAGGGCATGGAAATTCCAAGTAAAACGACAATTGTTGTTGGAAAATCAATGCGCAGTGAATCTACTGTTATGGGAAATTCGATGGTTCAGGTTGTAGACGGAACGACAGGCTGGATGATACGTCCTACAATGATGGGAGGAACTGGCGAACCCGAAGATATGCCGGCGGATCAGGTAAAACAGCAAGTTGGACAGCTGGATCCGTTTGGTGGTTTGGTAAATTATAAAGAAAAAGGAAATAAGGTTGAATTGATTGGAAAAGAAAAGGTTGACAAAAAAGACGTTTATCACCTTAAACTAACTACAAAAGACGGCCAGGCAATGGATGAATACCTGGATGCCAATACTTACCTTTTGACAAAAGTGAAAGCAAACATGAATGGTCAGGATGGTGAAATCGATTTCTCTGATTACAAAGAAGTGGATGGTGTGAAGTTTCCAAACGCCATGGATATCGCTAACCCGCAAATGGGAACGATGACTTTTGTTACCAACAAGGTGATCGTAAACGGAAAAGTTGATGAGTCAATTTTCAAAAAACCAACCAAATAGATATCATTTTTGTCCGGCACTTTTTGTTAGTTCCATAAAAAGATAAGCTAAATAATTCCGTTTTCTGCTATATTGAGGCATGAAACAATTTGTAGCGGCGTTATTTACAGCACTAACATTCTTTCCCGGCGCAGTTAATGCGCAAGTGGCAAAGGGAAATTTGTTTATCATAGGAGGTGGCGACCGGCCTGCATCATTAATGCAGGAGATGGTCGCCACTTCCCGTTTAAAGCCTGCTGACTATGTCGTATTGCTGCCTATGTCCGGCGCCAATCCCAATACCTCCTATTATTATTTCAATCAGGATTTAAAACTGGTATGCAAAAACACTCTGGCAAATCTGAATTTTAAATCATCAGATGTCAATAACAAAAAGTGGCTTGATTCGCTTGAAAATGCAAAATTAATTTTCATAAGCGGCGGAGATCAGGAGCGATTTATGAAAATCGTTTTAAATACGCCCATTTACAATGCCATTCACAAAGCCTACCAGAAAGGAGCCACCATTGCCGGAAGCAGTGCAGGTGCGGCTGTGATGAGTGAATTAATGATCACCGGAAATGAACTGGTTGGCGATACAACCTTGAAATCCACATTCAGAAAACTTCGGGATAAAAACCTGGATATAAAACCAGGACTTGGTCTGCTGACTAACGCAATTATCGACCAGCATTTTGTGGTCAGAAGTCGCTACAACCGGTTGTTATCTGCTATCGCAAAATATCCGGATCTGACCTGTATCGGCATCGACGAAGCGACCGCCATCATCGTGACAGGAAATAAGGTGAAGGTGGTTGGGGAAAGTCAGGTCATTGTTATGAAACGGCCGGTTGAATTAAAAGTAACAGATCGGGGATTGATTAAAATGAAGGATTTGCAGTTTAGTATTTTTACTGCGGGTGATAATTTTTCATTATAAAATCAACCCGTCAGATATTGACGGATCAATTTCATTTTACATAAAAATCACCAAAGTCGAATACCAAATCTTAAACCAAACTTGACGATTCTGGCTTCTACTTTTTGATTTTGAGCCGTGACCACATGGGATAAACTGGAATTGTAAATACTATTTCCTAAACCGTAATTCCCAAATACCTCTGCAAAAGCACCAAAATGTTTTTTCTGAATTTCCAGTCCAAAGGCTCCTGTAACAGATAACATCGTTTTCTTTAACTGCTCAGTCCCACTTACTTTTTGAAATACTGAAAAGCTTTCATATTCATAAGAAGTTGGAATAAGCATTTCTGTACCAATTTTCAAGTAAGGTCTGATCTTGTCCGGATTCGTGTTTGGTTTGTGCAGCTTAATGGCAACCAATGCATTTGCGCCACTCAAAGTGAAATTTTCCATAACCGATCCGGCGGACTGCTCGGAATAATAATTGGTATTGAAATACTCAACGCCGATAGTAAAATCGACTGGATTTTTATGATCAATGAAAGTAAATTGGGCACCCGCAGAACTTGACCAGCCATTTCCCATTTTCCGAGCTACACCTGCAATTGAATATTTGGGCAGATTCCTTGCAAAACTTCCGGTAAGCTCCGGTCGCCACCAGGATTTATTCTGACAATTTTTTGCTTCTGCCAGGCCGGTTTCGATCTCTTCATCCAGCACATCCTGATTGCACACGCGCAGGGATTTCATTTGTTTATAAATTTCGGTCGTCTCCGAGCAGTTTCCAGCCTGAACAGAATTTTGAATCTTCACCCTATAAACCGCCAAAAGACTATCGTTTTTAACCATACTAAAAACCGAATCTTTCAGACTTTTATTGGATGATAAAATCGACCTTGAATCCCTGCATTCTTTAATGTAGGCAACATTCTTTTTCCAAAGCACCTGTGCGTTAGCACTGTTGCAGTTGGACAATTCTCTTCTTATTAAAACAATTCCATTTAAATAATCAGCTAATCCTGAGCAACTCGTACTGGGCAAGCTTGCTTTTTCCGGAATGGTTGCTTTATAAGACTTGTACTCACTATCAATACAAAACTTAATATCATCACGGATTTCTTCCGGAAAATCTTCTGTCCAGGTCAGTAAACTTTCATAGGCGCTATTGACCGTTGCAGCATTATCCTTATTGGCCTTCAGCAGATTAATTTTCTTTTGTGTGCTTTTGAATTCGTTTAGTCTGGCTATTAATGCGGACGATACCGGCAGATTTTCCTTATGATTATTTACATAACTCAGCAGCAGATCCGTATCACAGACCTTGGCAATTCTTCCCAAGGAATTCTGTCCATCCATTTCGGCTCTTAATGCTTTTATTTCTAACTCAACTTCCGGAATATCCACATTCCTGATGTCACGGTAAGTGGTCAGAAAAGCAAGTTCTTCTACTTTGGTGTGATTTACTTTATCAAATTTGAGTTTCGCTTGTCCCCAATTTGCTAACGCCTCAGTTATCCTGTTTCCTTCAATATACTGTTCACGAAGAATATTATTCCGGTTACCACCTAAGATCCTGGCGTTATTAAAATCGCGCTTTGCTCCTATTGTATCCAGTAAGCTCAGTTTTTCCCGGCCGCGATGTGCCCATTCAAAACCTGTGATCACCCGTTGCTGTACGGTTAATTCAGTCAGTTTACCTTTGTTGATCTGAGTGAGGCATTCTTCTATTTTTTTTTCAAATATACCAAGCGTCGGGACATCTTTAAGTTTTCGGTATTCTTTGTATTTATCGACGGCTTCGGCGTAATTTCCTCTTTTTCGCAGCCTTTCGGCTTCGGAAGAAATTTCTTTTATACGACCTGTCTGGCGAATTTTCATCGCGAAACTGAGATTTTCCTTATGCGTATTATACAAACGGAGCGCATCATCAAACTGCCCGGCATCCAGCTTTTGCTCTGCCAGAATCCAGACGTGATACAATTCCTTTTTTGGAAATAATTCTTGTGCTTTGCTTGTGATGGAGAGGAAAATAAACGATAAAATGAAGAGGGAGTAGAGCTTTATTTGCATATTTGGGGAGGTTGGTTTGTGAGAGCAGCTGCGTATTTATAGTAGTAGTTTGGTATGTATTTTAATTGAGAATCGCGCCTATAAAGTTTGCATTTGCTGTTTCCTGTTGTGGTGTAAATTCTAGCCAGACTATCCAGCCGAGAATCTCCTTTTCCAATTGACGCAGCTTCTACAAAAAGATCTTTCGCGGTTTCGTATTCTTCATGCTCCACAGCCTGAATTCCCTTCTCTAACTTTTCATTCAATTCAGCACTTTTTGCATCATTTAAAAACTTATGATACCCGTGATACTCGCTATCGACTTCCTTACCGTCTGAATCGTTATCTACGCCCATTTTTTTCACAACAAATGAAGCAAGTAAAATCAAACTCACTGCAATCAGCAACGCTAAACCAGGATACATAAGTAACTTATAATCAAGCTTAAATTTCTTAATCGATACGAAAGAACCATAGATAACTCCAATCATCAACCCGAAAATCATCCACATCAGAACCGGTGGAATGCTATGGGATATGAATAGTAAATTGTCTATCGGAACGAAGAAAAAAGCGCTCACCCGCCCAAGGAAATTACGCATCACATAAACCACAAATACGATCAGCACCAATACCACAAATACAGATTTTCCGTCTTTCATATCTTCTCATATTTTTTAACCAGACTGAAAGAAATTATCCCCCCTAAAATAAACAGGACAAACAGAAAAAAGGACAGCAACGGAGAAGCACCTATGATGTCGTCAGGATTTCCAATCTCCGGATTGTGAACCAGCCAGCCCTTATAATCTGTAAAAATGCCGAGCAGAAACCTGAAAGCACCAAAATAACAGGCCGTCAGAAAACCGTAAAGGGCAAGTTTTGTGATGTAGGCTTTTTTAGGGAAAACAACTTTTATTTCAACCGGTATGACAATGTCTTCGTAAACTGAGGAAACTACCAATTCAAGATGATAAAGCTCCTCTTTTTGCAGTAAAACAGTATCAATAATGATGTCAATATTTTCAATCACCTTTCCTTCCAGATTATTGAATTCCAGAATATCCTTGCTCAGCGAAATCCCTTCTTTTAAAAATTTGAAGTACAATTTTGCCTTCACATATCCTTCATTTTTCAGATTGATATGAATGCGATGGTTCACCGTAACGCCACCATTGATGGACAAAAGCTGAACTCTCTGCTGATCGATCTGAAGTCTCGGTTTGTCCGAAAGCAGGTTAATAATGTGAAACAACGCCTGGACCATACCAAGCCTGATTTCCGGCTCCGTATAATATTTGGTATGTAGAATAAAAGCATAACTATCGGATATCTGATCATTCCAATCTTCTTTTCCAAGACCAATAAACCATTCCTGAATGTTCTTAGCGGCCATAGATTCAGCAACTGCCGGCCAGATCGAAAAATCTTTTTTGGCATAATCCGCCAAAGCCTCCGGTGTCGCAAATCTTTGATTTTCAATAAAAAAAGGAAGCCTCGGATCAGTTTTATATAGAAATCTCAGAAAGCTGTTAAGATCATACTGATTTGAAAGATTTACGGCTATTGTCGGATCAGATTCCTGAATCCATATCTGAAGAATTCCTTTTCTATACGTTTCCAGTAATGCTTCGTAACCCCTAGAAGTTTCACATGCTTTTTGCAATAAAACGGAAACATCAGTATATAGTTCGTCCTCGAAACGGAACGGTAAATTGGGATTTAATTTATAGAGAATGCGTAAATAACGTTTTTCCGAATCAAATTCCTCTTCAATTATTCTTGCAAATTCATCCGCTTTTGATGCACTTTTTGTTAGCGCAGTTACCAGACCTGGCAGATAATTCCCATTCCTCAGAAAATACTTTGCATCGTCCTTATTGTTGAATGTGATATCACCGAGTTTGCCCAGCGTATTTGCCTTCTCTCCAAGCCATTCTACCTCAATCAGACTTTCTTTATATTCCAGCCAGATGGAATCCGTCATCCATTTATTTTGGATCGATAACGGATCAGCATGGTTGACTTCACGTGGTTTAAAATTTCGCTTACCTAATTCGGAAATAATATATTGCTCAACAATGTTTCTGTTAACGCTATCCCTAACGAGGAATACGATCTCTTCAAACTGATCCGTAGTGAGGATACCTTTGCGAAAAACAAGTTCAAGTTTTGCATTGATTATCTCATATGGCCGCCAGTCAATTTCTGAATAAATCTGCTGAATAAGTTGATTTAATTGTCCCAGAGTAAGATCAAGTTCCCTACCGTCTGACACCAGATTGGGATATTCTGTTATTTTAATATCGCCATGATTTAAAATAAGCAGGTCCCGTAATTGCTGTCTCAGGCTTTCTAATAACGCCATTTTCGTTGAATATTTCTGTTAACTAAAACTAATCTGGATCGGCTTAACGATCAGCCATTTGTTACCTTGTAGTTTTAATTCACCCGGTATATCCGTATTTATCAAACTGTTACCGGATGGAAAAGTATCATACTGACTAGTCCTCCCTAGAAAATAAGGTGAGTTTGAAAGTGCATAACGCTGGGCGTTCTGATTACCGGATATTTTAAAAGTGGCCGTAGCTGGGGTTATTAAATTGATCTCAAATATGGTCTCGCTATCTTCTCCGTTCAGCAATTCCTGAACCGAAAATCCATCTCCCAGATCGGCGTACCGGGCATATTTTATAGAAGATTCTAACGGCAAAACCGGCACTTGCTCTACGGGCTTTTCAACTTCCGGCACGACAGAAATTCGCTCATTCCTCTCCATTTCAGCTCTTACATTATCCTGAAGAATCGCAATTTCCGCCTCCGCCTCTTTTAATTTTTGTTTAACAGATTTCAGCTCATTACTTAAATTTTTGGACTGAAATTCTGTACTTCCGCTCCTGTGCAGATGGTCGTTCAAAGTTTTTTCGTTTCTTTCAATAACCTGATTTTTGTTTCGGAGTACCCACAGTAAAAACAGAATTCCGGCTATCAAAAGCAGAATAATAGTGTATGACATATCCTTCGAAAGGTCTGGTAAAAACGCAAAAAAACTTGCTGATTCTGATGATTTTTCTGACATAACTTTTTCTGGTTCTGTTACTTTTGATTCAACAACAGGGCCTGGCTCTTCCTCTATTTTTTGAATATCCGGCACATCTTCAATCGGTTCAGCAATAGATACTTTTTCAATAGTTGATTCCAGACGGCCCACGTATGCACTATAATTCTGAAAATTCTTCCGCTTACTTTTCGCTCCTGAAGTTATATCGCCAACTACCTGATTTTTGAATTTTTGAATGCTGTTTTTCCATCCGTCAAAACTTGTATCAATTTTAATTTTCTTCCATTCAGCAATCAAGCCATCCGCTTTTTTGATCTTATTTTTTTCTACGAATTGCAAAAGATCTTTATATCCTTTGCAATTCGTGCACTGTTTTTCTTTTACATCCTTGAAAGTTTCTTTGTCCGAAGCCAGAAACTCGACCGTTTCTTTTACGATCTGAAATTTTGCTTCCGAAATCTGCTTGTCTGCATTGCCCTGAGCCTTAACAGAAATCTGACAAATCAAAAGCACAACCAAAATCACCCACTTCTTCATTAAACTACTGGTTTAATTTCCGTAATACTTTTTGAAAGGCGATATAAGGCGTCTTTCAAAGCAAAGAAAAACAGTGATTCTGAGATTTCATTTTCACCTTCCTGTTTGTGTAAATCCTGCAAAACTTTACGGTAACTGTCGTAGATCAAACCTTCACCGTTGAAAATATTATTGTTCCACTGCAAAAGTCTCAAGGACTCTTTAAGTCCGTTGATTTTGAAGTCTTTCAGGAACCTTGTGATTTCGGTATTGCTCAGTGTTTTCTCCAAAAACGAATTCAGATTATTCAGCACAGCCACATTCAGCGGACTATCAATTTCAAAAGTCTCGGAAATACTAAATTTGCCGGAGCCGGCAGAAAGCTTCAATTCAAGTTCCGAATTCGTTTTAGGATCAAAACCCGGATGAATGAAATCCATATTTTTTCTATATTTTTCCTTCTCATCCTCCGACGCCAGCGCATACAGAATCGAACCATTCGCAGTAATCTCCTTTGGATTCGTATTCAGGTGAATTTTGAATCCGGATTGCAGCGTTTTGGTTGTGTACGCATTGATGAGCAAACGCGTAAAATCTTCCAGATCCCGCTCATCTCCGCCACAAAGCAATTTGATATACTGGCTACCTTTTCCGGTAAATGACAAATACCTTGGCAACGGATAATCCTTGATCTCAATTAGTTGTACCAAATGGAAAATAATGGCGCTGTAATGCAGATAAGGAATAATCAGCAGATCCGGATTTCCGATCGTAATGGAGTCACTGAATTTGAAATCATCATAACGGAACAGTAAACTCACCAGATCGTCCGCGCTGAGATTGGTATCATCCTTTACTTTATTGAAATATTTTATCTCATTCGGACTGATGTAATTTTTCTTCTGATAACTCAGGTAATTTCTGATAAAACCATTGTCTTTCAATTTATTACGATAGCCATTTCCCCAGATGTCACTTCCGGCAAAACGAAATGAAGTGGTCAGATATTTATCAGCCCGGTTACCGGATGATTCCATAAACATCATCACGTCCGTCGTTCCGCCACCAATATCTACGTTTACCACATTGGCTGTATCCTGAATATCCGTATCAGATTTTGTCAGGAAGAAATAGGGCGCCACGGATTCCGGGATTGGATCCAGTAATTTGGCGCCAGAATTTTTAAACACATCCTTAAAAGCGCCGTCCAATACTTTTCGCAATTCTGATTTGATCCCCCGTTCCATACTCAACGGAACAGACCATACCACTTTCAGGTCAGCAGGATTACCGTAATTCAGAATAATTTTTGCCCTGATTTGGAGCAAAAGCTGTTTCAAAAATGCACTGACGCGGCTCTTGTTTGAATCGTTATTATTATTTTCTAACAACCATTTCAGGTTGGTTGTGTAATTGATATTGCTTGCCTGAACCTCTTCCTGATCAATATAATAGCCAATATTGATGTGGCTGAACAGGGATTTATTCTGGATGTTGTTGAAGGAAACAATCTCGCAGGTTGCCGTTTTGAAAGGATAGGAAATGTTTTGACCTGGTCCTAAAAGTGGCGGCAAAAATTCTCTTCTTAACGTCAAATCCATCCAGGTTGCGCTGCCGTAAACATCGAATTTATTTCCCCCAGACTCATTTTTTCCCGGAGCATTCAGCAAAACCATCTGCTGATCCAGCTCACCAATATCAAATGGTTTTGGCAAAGCTTCGCCATTTTGCATGTAGGCAATATGCGTATTCGATGTTCCGAAATCTATGGCAAAAGTAAATGCCTTGGTCAGATTGTCTTTATTGAAAGTTTTTGTTTCAAAATTCGGGATGATCAACCCGCTGGAATCGATGCCGTTTGGATCCGTGTAAGCCAACTGGATATAGTCAAAAGCTTCCTTTATTTTGTAAAATCTGGAAGTTGAGCCAGAATTTCCAGCATTAATATCCGCCCAGTTTGAACGCTCCTCAACGCTTGTGATCAGGTTTGTGGTATCAGAAGCGAAATTTTTAAATGAATAAAATTCCAATGCTTTCAGAGTCATTCGCTCATTCCGTTCCGCCAGCAGAATGGTATAATCGTTCAGATCTTTTAATCTTGGATCCGGATCGTTGATCTGATAAAAAGGAAAAATCCCTAAATCTGAACGGTACTCCACAATGGATTTACCTTTTTCATATTTTCTTGAAAACACGATTTCGGATACACCTCTGCGGTTTTTTACCGGTATTTTAAGATTCACGGTAACCTGCCCGTCATTAACCTCGGTAGACAGGTTATACTTTAAATCCGCAAGGTTGAAAAAGTTGAAATACTCCTTTTTTAACGGCAATAGATATTTGAAATCTCCGCCAAAGCCAGTATAAAACTTTCCTCTGTTGATGTTATACGGCATTTCTACCAATGCATCTTCCAGGAAATCATCGATGGTAAGAAATGGGTAAGTAACAGTCGTCAATGCATTTCCCTGAGGCAATTTTCTTTCGAACAAAGGCACACCGCGATGATAAAAATCTTTAATTCGGGTTGATGAATTCCATGGAATATTTTTCTCCATATAGTCACCCGGAATATTCATCCCATCCACCAGCACCAACGGCGGCTCTACAATTTGCTGCTCATTTTTGTCATTGTATTGATCCCGGTATTTTGTCTCGGTAGCCCGTATAATAAAATCACTGACCGACTTGATTTTTTCCTTTTCTTTTTCTTCCTTCTGATGGAAAAAGAAAAGTCCGTTGACAGTCAGAAATTTCCCATCAACATTCGTTTTTATTTTGCTGTATTCATTATCCATCAGACTTGTTCCAGCTTGCTGGTAATCCGGAAACTGATGTCTGAAATCCGGAAAATAGCGGTCTACCGTTTTGTTGAGATACTTTCGAAAGCCGTCTGCTTTCGCAAATGCAGGTTTAAATTGAAGCGAAAGTTTGTAAATATATTCGATGAACTCATGGTCTCTTTTAAACAGCGGACGGTAATCGTTGCTGAAAAATACCTTCCCGTCGGAGCTCTGCGGAACGGATTTAATATCATTGTTTTTGATATACCGCGCCCAGTTTGGCGTTGTAAAAAACAAGGATAACGGGGAAGTTCCGCCTAATAATTTGTTTTCATAAAAGATCAGAAACAGACTATCCATTTCTGAAAATCTGCTGTTGTCTCTGTCGTTAAAAATCTGATCCAGCGATTTGGCCAGCAAAGTATGCGGATGATCTTTACCCTTTTCTTTCAGTCTGCCGATGTTTTCCTGAACTTTCCATTCCTTGAACCAGATCTTTTTACCAGACCCGATTTCAGAATTTTTGGAATTAAACAAAAGTTGAAAAACATCCAGACAATCCGATACCAGTTGATGATAAATGGTGTTCCCATCCAGATTCCCACGGTCCGAAGCGACGATTTGAAAGGCCGTATCAAAAAGTTCGAGCCTCGCCATTGGTGACGGAATCGACGTTCCTGCTTTGGACGCTCCCCTGCCAAAAGCTATATTTTCAGGATCAAAACTCGCGGGATCGATGCCCGTGCTTTGACTCCAATCCTGTATTTCATTGGGGTTATAACCCGGATATTTTCTAAAAATGTATGAAGACATGGCTGTAAGATTAGATCATGGATGGAAGTGCTTCCAGTTTTTTGTAGCACTCCATAGCAATACGGTTGAGCAATTTGAAGAAACGTTTATCCTGATCCGGTATACTTTTCTTCAGTTCGTCTTCCAGTTTCCCAAGTTCGGTTTTCAAAAATGCTTCTGAAATGCCCGGCTTGGTTACGATCCCTAAAACTTTTTTTACTTCAATCGGTTTTTCCCGCACCAACGCATTCAAATCCTGCGTCAGGTTGAAAGGCTGAAAAGTCCGCTCGTTACCAGACATTTCTACCAGCCAGTTTTTATAATGTACTGAAAAGAATGCGGTAAGATTCTGATAAAATTCATTGTTTGAATATTTATCAGCGAGATTTAATTCCTTGTAAAACGCCTCATTACGGAACTCAGGCAATGTTTCCAGATAAATTTTCATAGCGTAAGTCAGCAGCGTAAGCGGCTCCATCACTGTTTTTGCCGTATTTGGATAAAAATGCCTGATATCAATAACCTGATCTTCTTTTTTAATACCAAAATCAAAATACTGCGTTTGACCTTTGGATGCAAAATTTCCATCCGGTTTATTCACGAAGTCGATAATCGCAGTCGCGCCAATTAATTCTATCAAATGTGCGCTGTTTTTCTGTTCAATACCACCCTGTTTGTTTTCATATTGTTTCAACGGCCGGTCCCACAACTGGTAGAAACAGTTAATTTTTCCGTTCAGATATTTCAGATAATAAGAAAGTGCAGCCTCTGTTTTGGAATTAAACATATCCGAGTTGATCGCACTTTTGCTATCGTCCGTCACGTTGAAATAAGGCATCACCGTGAGCGCACCGTATTTATTGCCACGCAGTTTTTCTTCCTGTTGCAGCAGTTTCACCAGCTGCGGAAAGCCGGAAGAACCGGTTCCGCCAAAAATGGAACTGACAATAAAAATCCGGTCATTTTCACCAATGCTTTTTAATACAAACTTGAATTCTTTGGTATTCGCCAGGTTATTAAAAACAACAGAACCAATGTTTGGATTTCCTTTAAAACCCTGATTAAGTTTCAGATTGAGTTCAGTATTCGGATCGTCGTGGCCGGAATTGTCATATAGTGCTTCCAGCAGATCCATATTGATATCACCTACCAGCTCGCCTCTCGGATCAAGATATTCGATGAACGACTTTTCAAGATTTTCAAATTGAAGCTGAAAAGAATCATCCAGACCTTCTGAATAATCGTTTTCATTGGTAATAGAACTCAGCGTATTCAGGTTCGCATTGAAGAAACCATCTCGAATTTCTTCGGTATTGCTGTAACCGTGAGAACGGATGTATTTGTAAGTTTTGAGTGCTGCCAGTGCCCGGCTTGTATCGGCATTATCAGCATCCACATCGATGATGATGGGAATAATTTTATTGGTATCATTAAGTTTTGTACCTGCGGCAAGCAGCATTGTCAGCGATCGAACAATCCTCGCCCCTGTTCCTCCAATTCCAAAAACAAACGTATTTCTTGTAGGCATAATTTGTGCTAAATCGACGGGTTAAAACGGAGTGCGTTTGGCGAAAATTGAGAACCTTTTCAAAAGGATTGAAAAAAGTATGTAATAAATAAACGCATAGAGCGTGTTGACCATTGCAAAAGTGTAGAAGAAAGAATTCTCTTCCTCCTCTGTAACTGTCTGCGCATGATTATAGGCCAGGCCAAAGGCAATGATCAGTAAAATGATCATTGTGATGACCCAATGCACGGTTTTATCCCATACCGGCCTCGCTCTGCCCAGCACGATGTAGAACACAACGGCAAACGCAAATGCGAAAACCAGCGTAAACAGGCCGACAAAAGGGTAAATATCTGACGCAAAAATGGGATCCGGATTTTGTCCGCAAAGCAGCTCATAAAGAAATTCAAACATGGAAGCTATTTTTTAACAGGTATTGAAATGTGAATAAAGTTATCATTTGAGTTTTCATAAGCCTCGCGAACGCCATCGATCAGGTGCTCGAATGCGAAGGTTTTTCCGGGAATAGAATCCAGATTTCTGTCGTCCATGATAGACATTGCCTTATATCCATTGTCATAAACCAACGGAAGTTTCAGGTCGATATTTCCTTTGTCTTTGTAGATATCAGAAACTTCTATGACGATCACGTGCGTATTATTTTCCAGAAATTCCTTCTCTCTTGGCTTTAAAACGGACTTGTCAAGATCCTTGGTCAATAGAATATTTTTGATCTTAAATTCCAGATTTTCAGATGAAGTTTTCAGGTGTTGGGTCAAATAATCCGGTGCACTGATCGAATTTGGCAGCGCAGACAAATCTACGGCAATAGCAAATGTGGAAGGTTTCTTTTTGATTGCTTCCAGATCAGAAATGCTCTTATCCTCAGCTTTCCAGTTTCCCACTCTTTCATAGGTATAGAAAGTTTCGAAATCTTCAATGGTTTTGTCAAACAATCCAAAGTTGAGATCCAGCACAGGTTTGAAATTATTCAGATCAGCCAGATTTTTGTTGAATTTGCTGACCAGTTCTTTGTTGCCGATCACCCATAAATAATACGGTCTTTCCTGCCCATCAAGCTTCAATTTCGTATTCTGGTACGTGTAATAATTACCATAAAACGCAGAATTGAACCCGTACAAGGAAGCCGAAATGTTATCTCTTTTCAATTTCAAAAAAGTAGATTTTACCAACGCTTTCAGTTCTCCCGGTGCTTTTTGTTTATTGATTTCGGAATTCGTTTTAATCACATTATCCGGATAGGACAAAATACAGTCGGATACAAAAAGCGAAATATCATTGGAATCAGTCTTACTGGCGATCATTTCCAGGATTTTGTGCATCTCCGAGCTTTTCTCACCTGCAACTTTTGTTGTAGAAATCTCCCGTATAAAATCTTTTGTGGAGCCTTTATATGGCGTTAGTGAATCAGCAACGTAGTAAATTTTCAGAGGTCCTTTTCCAAAAGATTCCTTTCCTTCGATATCAACAAGAAGATTTGGAATGTCTTTTACAAATTGCGTAGAGCCGCTGAAATAACCAGCCATACTGGCTGAGGTTTCCATAAAAAAGTTAATCTTGCCAACCTCCTTAACAGGTTCTTTTTCTTCCTTGTGCTCTTTTTTCGAGCAGCTGACAGCAAGGAATAACAAAGCAAGCAAATAAAAATATTTCTTCATCGATTATAATATTGTATTGAGGCTAATTGGTCACCAATATAAAGATATTTGTTGGTTGCGTCCTACATTTATTCGTTTGAATGCATTCAAAGCGGATAAACGGGCAAAACGCGACAAATTCCTGAATTAGTACGAACAGATGTGTTGATTATTATAACAGGGCCAGTCTTCAAAAACATCAATAAAAAAATCGTCACAAAAACCATAGGAATATGGGATTGTGACGATTATAACTTTGAGGTTAGTTGGCAGAAGAATACCTTAACCACTAAAATGCACTATAATACCTTTAAAACTTAACCTCCTGAACCAAATAAGTTTCCGAATTATCACCATTAATCTTCACCTCAGCTTTCAGCGGTTTTGCTTTCCAGTCGATTGTGATCAGGCCGTAGTTCAATTTTGCTATCATTTCACCTACGCGGTATTTATTTGGTTCCTCATGCGGTTTTGAAACGTGGGTTAGTCCGCTGCTTGTGATGTCGTAAAGATCATAATTCAATCCGGGAACCTTCACTTTTGAAATTTCAGCGATATGTCTGTCGCCGCTGATCAGCATCGCTCCTTTTGGTTTGGTTTTGCCAAGCAGATCTAAAAATCGTTTCCGGGCAACCGGGAAATTCGCCCACTTTTCATATGGATGTTCATCAACAATGAACTGAACACCGCAGCCGATTATATGCACATCTGCATCCGAATTAGTCAACTGTTTTTCCAGCCAGGCCCACTGCGCCTCGCCCAACATATCGCCCGATGGATTAGGAATATTATCCTTGTCTTTTTTCATCAACGGATCACGGAAATAACGTCCATCGAGCAAAATCACCTTTACGCGCTGCCCTTTCGGACCATATGTATTTGAAGAATACCCGCCTTCCTGCGTACGCAACGGGCTATTTGCCGGCACATCCATAAAATCCAGCATAAGCTGCTGACTTTCTTTACGTTTCGGGTATTCCTTGCCGCCGTCATTTACACCAAAATCATGGTCGTCCCACACGCCGATTATTTTGGTCTGACTGCGTAGCTGCTGATAAACGGGATTTGATTTTTGCTTGTCATATTTTGCTTTCAGCGTATCCATACTTTCCGAGTCGCCGTAAATATTATCGCCCAGCCAGATCCAGACATCCGGTTTTTGGGCCACGATATCATCCCAAAGCGGCTGCGGACGTTTCTGATCGCTGCATGAACCGAAGGCAATGGTTGTAACTGCTTCTGAATTGGCGGATGTAGTTTTTGTAACTTTCGAAGTCTGGCAACCGGCCATTGCCAGGTACGCAAAAAGACAGGAAGTAATAATTTTTTTCATGAGGTGAATTTGTTAGAGGCGCAAAAGTAAAAAATCTTATCGCTCTTTAATTGACTTCACGATTTGTTCATATTAGGTCCTGACCGCCTTATCCGATAACCCGAAACTTTCCGCTTTAACGTTATGATGATTAATTTTTCCCTGTCACACTTCTAAAATCTAAACCTTAACTTTGGTGGCACAATCAACAAACCATACCTTCCATGAGCCTGATTAAAGATATATATTCCCCTGCTTTTTATGATCGTTTTGCTGATGTGATGGAACAAACCGTTCCGGATTTTGACAAAAAGGAATTTATCAGACAAATTTTTTCCGATGCATTCAAAACGATGGAATGGAAAGAGCGGATGAAACATACGACCCGGGTTTTTCATGAATTTCTTCCCTACGATTATCCTGCGGCAATAAAGTTAATTGAAAAGATCATCAGCAAATTGCGTCAAAATAATACAGGCGAGGACAGCCTTGCTTATATTTTCCTGGCTGATTATGTGGAGGTATATGGACTGGATGATTTTAAAACTTCTGTGAAGGCACTGGAATTTATCACCCAGTTTATCAGCTGTGAGTTTGCTGTCAGACCGTTTATCTTAAAGTATGGTGATAAAATGATTGACCAAATGGTACTTTGGTCAAAACATGAAAATCATAAAGTGCGCAGATTTTCAAGCGAAGGCAGCCGGCCAAGGTTACCCTGGGCGATGGCGATTCCGGCATTGAAGAAAGACCCAACTCCACTCCTGCCACTTCTGGAAAATCTGAAAAATGACCCTTCTGAATTTGTAAGACGAAGTGTAGCCAATAACCTCAATGATATCGCCAAAGATCATCCGGATGTTTTACTTTCTATCGCGAAAAAATGGAGGGGCGGCAGCAAAGAAACCGATGCGATCATCAAACACGGCAGCCGGACTTTGCTGAAACAGGGACACTCAGAAATTCTGGAAATTTATGGTCTGGATGGAAAAAACCTGAACGTTTCAAACCTGAAAATAGCGACGCCGGAAGTCAAAATCGGAGATAGTCTGGAATTTTCATTTTCTATTACAAACGAAAACGACAGTAAAAGAATGGTAAGGCTTGAATATGGAATTTATTATATGAAGTCCAAAGGGCACCTGGCCAGAAAGGTGTTTAAGATCAGTGAAAAAGAATATGAAGCCGGTGTTACAATCAACATTTCAAGAAAACAATCATTTAAACTGATTACCACGCGGACTTTCTATCCTGGCCTGCATCAGCTTTCGATTATTGTGAATGGGGAAGAAAAGGCGGATCTTGATTTTATGATTACAACTTGATTAGAAAAAATTATAAAAGCAGCTGATTAATCAGCTTGATCTTTTTCCAGGATTGATCAGGTTGTTTTTTGAAGATAATGGTAACCATCCCGAAGAGCGTTGAATCATAGGGAGGGCCATCATCCGGATAAACGAAAGTCTCACTATTGTCATTATCGTATATCTGGAAATAAATAAAAGCATAATTCCCGTTCGTAGTAAAAACTGGCTCGGAAGTCATGACATAAAACCGCTTAATATTCTTACCTGAACTTACGGTCGAGTAATTTTTACCTTTCAAACTGATTTTCTTCGACTCCATTGCTCCGGCTCTTTTCCGCAAAGCAACCCGCTCTTTCATGGGAAATAATCTGGAAATTAATGGATCCCGGTATAGATAATCGGGATCATAACTTTCATGCACTTCACCCCGTTCCTCCGCGGTTTTCAATCTTTTATTATACTCTGACCAAAATATATCCGACGGCCAGCCTCTTGTTTTATCCAATAAATAAATGTGCTCTGGCTGGATGTTTTCCATTTCACTCATAATGGTGAAATTGGTGGGGTCTGAGAAGGTTTGGTGGTAGATTTTTTGGGTGGGGGTTTGGGGTTGGAGGTGGAGGGTTAGAATTGCAATGATAAGGATTTGGAGGAATGCTTTCATTGCTGTAATCATTTTTGATTAAGTCGACTCCTTGATGCTAATTGGTGCCAATTTATGCTCAAACATCGCTAAAACCTGATTTACCTTTTAAAGATTCAGATTTTCTTTCGCCTGCTCTATTTTCCGGACCACAGTAAGCGGAACGCCGGCACGTTCCGCAAATTATTTTTCCTGGATAAGATTTACTTTGATCTTTGCAGCGTGGCCGGATGCTTTGTTTGAAAAGTGAGTGACGCAAGTGATCCGTCAAAAGTTGTAAACCACGTGCAGTTAATCTACCTTTAACATATATCTTCCCGTCTGTAAAAAATACTTCTTCAAGGTATTGGGTTAATTTATTCCAGCCAGCCTGCTTAATCGCAGGAGAAATGAATTTTGTACAGATATCACGTTCGGAGAGTAATTTTTGGTCATTCTCAAACCAACGGAATAAATTCCGTTGCTACAATGTCTGCCATGCCTACGGCATTTTTGATTTCGGCTTGTTCATTTCCCCAAACCAACGGAATAAAATTCCGTTGCTACAATGTCTGCCATGCCTACGGCATTTTAGATTTCGGCTTGTTCATTTTCCTAAACCAACGGAATAAAATTCCATTGCTACAATTTCTGCCATGCCCACGGCATTTTTGATTTCGGCTTGTTCATTTCCCCAAACCAACTGAATAAATTCCGTTGCTAAAATGTCGGTCCGGGCCGCTCAGCCATGCCTACGGCATTTCTACGTAAAAGGGCCTTAGGCCCGACCGACATTGTAGCGCAGGGTTTTAACCCTGGGCAACTGAGGCAACGCGTCCGTTACGGCGCTTCATTCCAAATCCCCAAAAACATATCGTTCATCAAAATCAACGCCAAATTTCACAAGCATAGCAATATATTCTTCCCGGAACGCCTGCTTTTTGTGATGCTCTTCCTGATTTTGGACGTATTTGTAAACTGCGTCGATCTGTGACTGGCTGTATGTAAAAGCACCATAACCCTCCTGCCACTCAAAACGATGTGGCAACAATCTCCTTTCATTGATCCATTTGGAAGATTTGGCTTTGGCATTCTGCATGACATTTGAAACCGAAGCGGTTGGCTTTAATGCAAAGAAACAATGCACGTGATCTTCTACTCCGTTTATGATAATCGATTTGCAACCTGTCTCTGTAATAATATTCCCAATAATTGTAAAAAGTTCAGCCTTCCATTTTGGCTGAATTAAGGCCTCGCGATATTTGACTGCGAAAACGGTCTGGACGTACATTTGATGATAGGTGTTTGCCATGATGATTGGAATTAAATTCTGTTATCTAACTTTCTGTTAGGACAATCAGAAATTAATTGGGTCACTATGCTATGAAGTCGTACTTAAGGCATTTTTTTTAATGATTATCAAATCATCATTTCCAACGGAATGAATTCCGTTGCTACTACGTCAGCCCGGGGCGCGTAGCCGTACTAACGGCACTTTGGGTAGAGAAGCCATATGATCCAACCAGCCTATTCCGTAGAAGTCCATTTACCCCATTTATTTCCCAACTTCCAAAAACAGTCTGCTCTCAATAAACAACCTCATCCAAATTCTAATCAGGAAGTGTGCTACTGCCAAACCAAGAAAACCAATTCAAAAACTACTCCACAAACTTAACTTCCCTCTGTCCCCAAATCCTGTTAATTTCCTCAATGAGCTTTTCTGTAATATCGCACTCCTTAGTCACAAAGGCTACTGCGCCGGCTGCCATGATTTTTTCCATTGACGACGGGTCATTTTTGTTTGAAAATGCTATGATTTTTACATCGGGCCAGTTCGTCCTTAAAATTTCTGCGGCTTGAAAACCATCCATCACGGGCATTTCAATATCCAGAATGATGATATTGGGAAGCTGCTTTGCCTGGCGCATCTTGTCAATACATTCCTGCCCATTTTCCGCATCAAACACGACCTCTATATCATGATTGGCCAGCAGAAAAGCGGTAAATGTCCGGACCACATTACTGTCATCAACTATGGCAACGGATGGTTTTAACGAGTATTCCATATAAGAGTGAGATAATTTTCAGATACCAGTTTAGCTTCAAAATATTTGTTAAAACTTTTAAGAGTACTATGCCTACGAATTGACAGGGCTGTTAGATCATTTTTAGATATAGAATTTATACTATAATTATTCTTAAAATTGGACTTCATAGGAAATTTTAGGGTATAAAAATAGAATTTATTTGACAAATAATAACCTGAACAACAGTTATTTGTAAGTCAAAAACCGAATGAATGTTTATTGATTAATCATGTCGGTTAAATTTTAATACGGTTACTTACAATAGTTGATAAACTATTTCTCTAAAACTTTCCTCCATTGTCCGGTATTATATCATTTACATTTCGTAGAAATGAATCGTTTTTTCGTTTTACAGCGTTTATTTCATATTATCAATTCTACTACTTTGCATTGTAACCCTATTATAACCCTTAATGAAAGTTATTGCCATTTTTATTTTATTCACTTTTATACCTTTTCCGGCAAGTGCTCAGGTTGAAAAAATCCGTAAGTTTCAAAAAGATCTACCATCCATAAAGGACAGTACGCAATACATCGATCAGCTCAACAGAATATCATTGCTGTTTTATGAGCAGAATGCTGATAGTACTTTGTTTTACGCATTGGAGGCAAGGGAAATGTCGTATCGTCATCAATATCCGAAAGGACTTGCGGATGCAACCAATAACCTGGGCATTGTGTATGACATCAAGGGCAATATTCAGCTTGCGCTTCGCTATTATAACGACGCCTATAATCAATATACTGCGCAAAAAGATTCTTCCAACATCGTCCAGACGCTAATGAATATTGCAACTGTTTATTTTGTCAGTGGCAAGGGAGAAAAGTCTGTTACCAACTTTGATAAGGCATTACGTCTGGGAAACCAGATTTCTCATGACTCGATAACGGCATTGGTTATCTATAATTATATCCTGAGCTATCCGGGAAAATTTACGGATAAAATGAAAGCCGGACTCATTGAAAAGGCGGACAGAATTTCTGATAAATATCATGACGTCCGTTTGAAACTGGCTGTGCAGCAGCTAAGAGCTAATGATTTGATCGCCGGCAACAAGCCAAAACAAGGTATTGAATTGCTGGAAAAAACGCTTGGACAGACGCTGGACAGGCAGCTTTATTATTTGAGTATGGATATCCTGATGGATCTCGGCGACCATTATTTAGTTAGGGATCAGGAAAAAGGTATTGATTATTACAAAAAGGCACTTGCAATTGCAGAGGAGAAAAATTACCGTATGTATGCAAAGGATGTCAACAAGAAATTATACGAGATTTATTTAGACAAACACGACGACCGCACCGCATTTATTTACAGTCAGAAACTACTCCGGCTTTTTGAGCGACAAATAGAAATCGACAGAATTTCGGGGATAGATTATATTGAATATGCAGTCAAGGATCAGGAATTGATATCTGCACATTTAAAAGCCGAATATGATGCCAGAAAGCTGTGGCTTGCCATCGCCGTTTGTATACTCACGCTGCTGAGTATTGTTTTCCTGTGGAGAAACTGGAAACTGAGCTCCAAAACAAACAGTATTTTAACCCTGCAATATCAGCAGTTGAAATCTACCTCAGCGGCGTTGGAGGTTAGTAATCACAACTATGCAAAACTTATAAAAATGGTGGCGCACGATCTCCGCAATCCGATTGGTGCAGTCAGCTCATTGTCAACACTTCTCCGGGACGAATCGCTCAGTTCGGAAGAAAGGCAGGAATTTGTAGAATTGATTCAGGAATCCAGCAATAGCTGTCTCCGTTTGATCAGCGATCTGTTAAAGACTGATTTTAGTTTTAATGAAGCAGAATTAAAGAAAGAAAAAATCGATCTTTCAGCTTTTTTACGGCAGGCTTTAACACTTCTGAATTTCAGAGCCGGTGATAAAAATCAGAAACTGGTTTTGCATGATACAAAACCTGCCACGGTTACAGCCGATCGTGATAAATTGCTGCGGGTATTAAATAATCTCATCGTCAATGCAATTAAATTCAGTCCGGAGGGTGAGACAATCCAGATCAGTACTTCCAGATCGAAAGAAGGCGTTACAATTTCTGTAAAAGACCGTGGGCTCGGCATTCCAAAAAGTTATGCGGAGAAACTTTTTGATCCTTTTACATCATCCAAACGTGAGGGAACTGCGGGAGAGCAGCCTTTCGGGCTGGGATTATACATTTCCAAACAAATTGTGGAAGCGCACCGCGGCAAAATCTGGTTTGAAAGTGAAGAAGGAAAAGGATCTGTTTTTAACGTGTTTTTGCCGAATGACAATTCGGTAAATTCCTGAAATCAGGTCTGAAAAGATAAATTCCGGGATCTGGTTGGAATACTTTTTATACTTACCACTTAACCACTTGCGATTTTCAAATCATACCGTTCTGTCCATTCAAAGTTTCTTTACAGTTAAAAAAATATGAGATTACTATTCACTTTAATACTTATCGCACAGAGCCTTGTTGCTTTTTCTCAGACTACTGCAAGTATTGGTTATTCAACATTGATTGGGACATGGAAGGTATTGTCAAAAATAGAGATTAAAAAATCGGATGGACAGGTCATCGGGCAAAACCAAGAAGTATACAAACCTGACGAAAAATTCTTTGAATTTTCGCAAAACAGTACGGTTACCATTAGCCAGGAATTTGGTAAACACAGCGAAAAACTTCCGGTAAGTATGAAAGGAAAAAATCTCTACATCGGGAAAATCAAAAAAACCAAAATCCCCTATCTTGTCAGATATGATGGAAAGCTTTTGAAACTTGCAAAAACAGAAGGAAAAATCAAAAAAGGCAAAACGATTCTGGAAACGGAGGAGGTTATACTTGAAAGAAAATAGTGATCAATATGATAAAAACAGCTATACCTGCATTATCATGTAATAACTTTGAAATCGCTTAAACAAATTTGATTTTATTCAATGCAAAAAAGGTCATTTTTAGTAGCAGCCAGCCGTGTTTAAATCTTGATATATTGGTTTCTCCATAGGTACGGGCTTTGTAACGGATCGGGACTTCAATAAATTTAAGATTAAGTTTGGCAGAACCAAAAATCAGATCAAAATCACCAAACGGATCAAATTCGCCAAAGTAAGCACGATTTGCGGCGAGTTTCAGATAATTTTCACGGCTCATTACTTTTGTCCCGCAAAGAGTATCTTTGAGGCTTTGTCCGAGTAGCCAGGAAAAAGCCATGCTGAAAAATTTATTTCCAAGTAAATTTAAAAACCGCATAGCCTGATCTTCCATCGGGTATACAAGGCGGGTCCCATTGATATACTCTCCTTTCCCGGAGGCGATTGCGTTAAAAAATTTGGGCAACTCTTCCGGTTCAACTGTCATATCTGCATCCAGAATCATCAATACATCACCCGTTGCTATACTATATCCATTTCTGACAGCGTCACCTTTCCCCTTACCATCCTGCTGAATCCATTTGATGTCGTAAAATTCCTTGTAATAGGTTCCAAGCCGCTGGATTTCGGCCCAGGTATCGTCAGTAGAATTTCCTTCCACAAAAATAATTTCAGTGTGTTTTCCCATCTGCGGAGTTCTGCGGATAAGCGCTTCGATGTTGCCTTTTTCATTCCGGGCAGGAATTACAACACTGACGCTTAATGCATCAACGGGCCTGGACATTTCATTCTGGCTTCTGGCCACCAAACAAGTGATCAATCCCAGCGCATTGAATAAAGGCAGATTACCAACATATTTATTCAGAAATGTTGAAATAAAGGGAATGTATTTTGGAAAAATTGTCTTTTTGTAATTGTCTATCACGTCAAATCCTGCCAGTTCCAAAAGGTTAGTAATGTCTCCTATATCCAGCCAGTTCTGTCTTTTCTGGGGCATTTTCAAGCCAAGATTTTCAGCCAGGTTCAACACAGGCCGCCAGATAAAGTTGGTTGAAGTAATAACCAGACGGGTTTGCGGATTACAGACTTTCTGGACCTGTTCAAATACATTTTGAACATCATTAAAGCTGCCGACCGTGTCACTGATCAATACATAATCGAAAGTTTCATCCAGAGAAATATCCTCAGCATCCATCAGATGATAGGCATATCCGCTCCGTTTTTCCTTTGCATAAGTGAGCATCTGAAGTGACATGTCTATACCTACACCGCGTGAGGGCTTCAACTGCTCCAAAAGAAAGCCCGTGCCGCAGCCAATTTCCAGTACGGAAGACCCTTCCGGGATTATAAATCTAAGATAGGTAATCAGACATTTGTAGTAATAAGCATTTTTGCGGATCCAGGTTTCCCGTTGCTCTCCACTCATTTGAAATGTTGGTTGTACCATTTTGAATCTGCCAGAATTAGTAGTTGTTGATTAGGAATGACATTATATCCTTTACGGGGAAAGCGGTAATAGCTCACTTTACCGATCTTGTTTTTTTCATAAACATAGAGCAGAGGCCGGCGAAGAAGCCTTTCAGTCTTCTCCTCAAAATTCCATGAGCCGGGATAAACGTTTTGGAAATAGGAAATATATTGGTTGGGAACCATCACGTCGGAACCTTCGGGAAGCTTTTTTGCAAGCGTATAAAGCTCATGAGCTGTACCAGCCGGATAAGGCATTAGTCCTAGTCCGGTTTTTATAAAACCGTTTGCTGCAATTCCGACACTGCGGTAATCTGAATCGATACTAAAATGATGTGAAACAATGAAGGAGCCAAAAATAAACTGAAGAGTAAGGCCTGTAAGGATCAGGCTCAATGAGTGTACAGAAGGTATTATACCTGCCCGGGCAAACCGGTAGCTTAAAAATATGTAAGAACTCAAAAGAAAAGCCCACAATCCACCAATCCTGGGCGGATAAGAAACGCTCAGATAAATGGTAGGAAAGTAATATAACGTTTCAAAAAGATAAACAACAAATAACAGACTGTAACCAGCGGCAAGTATCGTAAGTATCACTCCTTTTCGTGGTGATGATTTGAGCCAGATACTAAATGGAAGTAATCCGATAACAAAAGTTATAGCACCAATCGCCACATATAAAAAAAAGTACAGAGCTAATTTGGCCGGCGTTGCACTTTATCCGATACGCGTTAGCGCTACTCCCAACCTGCTGGGCTGCGGCCCGTTCAAATGAGAGAGCCACCACATGCTCAGGCCAAATAATACCAGACAGACCGTGGTAATAATTACATTTCGTTTGTTGATAAAATAATTTATCCAGGGCTTAGACGAATCGGCAAGAATGAGATCCACCACTGAACAAAACAGTAACAAACTACAAATGAGAATATTGGAAGTCTCTTTTACCAGAAAAGTAAGCAGTAGCCAGACAATGGCCAGGGCATATTGCCGTTTGGCAAGACTTAGCGCAAGAAGCGCCATCAACGAAAGAAAATAGTGCTCAGGATGCCAGCCAAAATAATCAAGATAAATGAAATAGCCCATCGGGCCAAAAACAAAAAAGATAACAGCCAACCAGTTTGATGTCCAGAATGGGCGGCCAAACTTACTGAAACCACCAAACCACTGCCAGAAAAGCACTCCAAAAAGGCCTAAATAGGTAAGAAACAATCCGTAAATCCCTGTGAATCTGGTCAAGAAACCTGTGAGCAGAATAAAGTAATAGTTGTGCTGTCTGGCATGATGTCCGTAAAAGTTATCATAAAGTACGGGTCGCTCTTCGAGCCACCCTCTGCTCAGCTGCAAAGCCAGCATGCCATCTGTAAATTCTTCCTGATTACTTTGAAATTGAAAGACTTTAATAAAAAACCAAACCAGACTACCCAAAACAGGCAGAAATAGTAAGAAAAGCATTTTAATCCGGTGCTGGTAGTTTTCACGCATAGATGAGATATTTCATGATCTGTCGGGAGTCTGCACATAACTATAAAAAGCCATACCGATGCAAGCGATTTTTAAAATCGCAGGGCAAATATTATGACTTTTCAGGTTGTTGACTTATAAGAAACGAATGTAGAGAGAATCGTTTCGACTTTCAAATCAGAAAATTTTAATATACCATCACCTTTATACGAGCATCGTTTAAATTTAAAATCGCAGAGAAAACAGCTCTTTAAATTTGCGTAATCAAGAGAGAATATAATTAAAGCATTTATAACTTTCAATCGTCAGTGATAAACGTCGTATTCAGAGATGTAATGTGAGACAGCTTATTGTCGGATTGTCATTTAAAATGTATTCTATGTATAGAAAAAGGCTTCGTGAAAATACATGAATACATTTCTCCGGGCCAAAGATTTTTAAATATGTGTTTTTTATTAACCGGTATTTACTTGGGATAACTAAACGGTAATTTACAGGCCTTTATCTTTTCTGGTGAGAAAAGTACACAACAATTTATAATCCAGGCAGTTATTAAAAGTATACCTCCCGAATTTAAATCATACGATCAAAAACTTTCCGTTGTTCGATCATCGAATTCAATTTATCGTCGGGATTGGTGTGACATTCCAAAAGAACCCAACCATTATAATTCATTTTAGTAAGATTTGCGAGAAGATCTTTATAAGGATAGTCAGTCCTATCCAGTTCCCTCACATGACAGGTATCACCGAAATATTGTTTTACCAGATCAAAATTGTACTGAAAACCTTTTCCATTTAAATCCTGAGGATTGCAATTCCAGCAAGTTTTCGCATTCTTATGATCCGCATATTCCATAATCTTCCTGATATTGGGGAGCTCCTGTGTTTCCTCACCATGCACTTCCAGCCTTAATTGCTGACCGAGATCTGCCGCATACCGGGCAAGTTCATGCAGTGACGCTCCGATCTGCGCCAGTGTTTTTTCAACCGAAACTTCCTTATGCAGTCCGTTAGGTTTTACTTTTACGCCCGATCCACCCACATCTGCACTTAAACGAATAAATTCCTTTGTCCGCTCAATAGACGCTTTCAGCTGATTTTGATCAGGATAATCGTATTGCTGGTTAGTACCGAGTCCAATTATTTTTACCGGACTGTCCGAAAACTGTTTTTTCACTTCTGCTCTTTGTCCGGCATTCAGGTCCGGCATCACTTTATGGGCGTGCTCAACCCGCAATTCTGCTCCGTGAATGTCGGCAGCCGTACAATTTTTAATAATCGTGGCAATATCCCAATCCTTACCCCACAGATAAGTGACAAATCCCAGTTTAATTTCATTTTTAACCGGCAGACCAAAGTTTGCCAGCACGTCAGCTGATATCATGGACGCCCCGGCTAATAAAGAAACTTCTTTCAGAAATGTTTTTCTATCAATAAACATAATGGTAAGTTTTAGATATGGCAGATTGAAAGATAAAAGGCAGATCCGGCCCGGTCGCTACTCTATAAATTCAATACAATCTTAATTCTTTTATAGTCAAATCTATTTTTGGGTAGGTAATTTTATGGTTTGGAGAAAGGCTATAATCTTTTCGGTAAATTTTTCCGGACGTTGGTAATGGATATTATGACCCGTTTCTTCAAAAATTTCGTGGGTTATCAAAGCTGGATGTTGCTTTTTCAATGCATCATTTTCTTTTTCAAAAGGAAATAAATCGTCCTTACCTATCGGGTCAAGTATCAACACAGAAATTTTCAGATTGCGAAAGATAATTTTAGGTTCCAGAACAGACATAGATTCTGCAAAAAGCGGAGCACGCGTTGGGCGTAAGATATTATCCAGCGTTTGCTCCGCTGAACTCATATTAAACAACTTCCATAATCCAGGGCCAAAAACCCATTTCCCGGTATTATCTTGTCTGATCCAGGTCAGTAATTCAAACTGATCATCGTTTTGGCTTTTGTCATAAAAAGCAGAATATGCGTCAAAAGCTGTTTCATATGAAATATCTTCAAAAATTTGGGCAGCAATTTCTTTAACTCTTTTGATGAGCATTGTAGAATCCATTTTATGATAATGGGTATTGGTCGAAACCGACCCGCCATCTTCCAAAATTAATCCCAATACATTTTCCGGATAAGCATCATAAAAGGCAGTGCTGATAAAACCACCACGTGACCAGCCACCAACGACAGCCTTCGAAATTTTTAAATGATCCATCAAAAATTTAACATCATCAGCCACATGGTAAAGTGATACTTCATGATCCGGGATACTGGTCTGGCCGTGACCGTAATAATCTATCGCGATAACATAATACCCCGCCTTAACCAGCTTATCCGCAAATGGCAAAATTTCGTACGCGTTGCTTAAACTACCGTGTATCCAGATAAGTGGCGTACCCAATGGCTTGCCCCAGGACAAATAATGCATCCTCACATTCTTCGTTTCTATAAAATGACCGTGCGTTTTTTCAAAAGCTGCAAACTTTGTTCTCGCTTCCTGAAACTGTTTTGGGATATCAGTTCTGGTTACATTTGAGATCTGGGCAGATAAAAGGAAAGGATAAATAAAAATGATGGTAAAAATAAACTTCATAAAAATGATCAGGGGTTGAGACCGAATTTACATAATTTGATCATGTGGTATGACAAATATCACCGTTTTCATAAACTTCCAATATGCCTCGCCAATAAAATGGAATTGTTCGGGTAACTTTTGATATTAGAAGTCTAAAATAAAACAATCCTATGTCCGCCAAACATAATGACGTTGTCAAACTCTCAGAAATTCTTGAAAAATTCAGAGATAATTTCCCTGTGTCATCTGAAAAATGGGAGGAATATACCAGTCGATTTCATCGTGTACAAGTTCCGGCGAAAACCATTCTTTTGCGGGAAGGCGAGATTTCCCGCAAAGCTTATCTGATCGAAAAAGGTTGTATCCGGGTTTGGTTTGATAACAAAGGCGAGGAAGTTACCTTTCAATTCTTTTTTGAAAATAGTACCGTTTCGTCTATCGAAAGTTTTAAAAAAGGCACGCCCAGCCTGTTTACATTGGAAACGACCGAACCATGTACATTGTGGTGGATTGACAAAAAGGACGTTGATAATTTATTAGATGAGGTCAGCGAAATTCCGTCGATGCGTAATCAAATTTTAAATATTCTATTTGAACGTACCCTGCATTACATGCAGCATTTTCTTTCTTTTGTCCGCGACACACCACAGGAACGATATGAGAACCTGCTTCATAATCAGCCATACATTATTCAGCGCGTTCCGCAACATTACATCGCTTCCTACCTGGGAATCAGCCGGGTACATTTGAGCCGGATTAAAAATAAAATGGCCCGCGGAAAATAACAGAAGCCTGAATTTGGTAACAAATGTTATCGTTTGACGGAATCACGTCATGCTACTTTTGTTTCATCAAACAATTAAACGAAACAAAAGATGAAAGCAGCAATCATGAATCCGCAAGATGGAATACTTAGATATACAGAATGGCCTGAACCGACAGTAAGCAAACCGGACGATCTGTTACTGTATGTCAGGGCGGCGGCAATCAAAAATGTTGACAGAAGTATAGCCAGTGGCAGTCACTATTCCGCCGACACAGAAAATGTACCCAAAGCCCGGATAATCGGAAGTGACGGTGTTGGAATTTTGCCCGATGGAACCCGTGTTTATGCTATTAGTATGAACGGAATGGTCGCAGAAATGGCCGTCATTGAGAAGGACAGAATGGTAATTATTCCAGATAATCTGGATTTTGCCACTGCTGCTGCGCTCCCGAACGGCGTGATCGGAGCTGCGATGGGACTAAAATTCAAAGCTGCCCTGCAACCCGGAGAAACGGTATTAATCAATGGCGCCACTGGTTTTACCGGAAGATTGGCCGTGCAGATTGCGCGGCATTACGGAGCAAAAAAAATCATTGCCACTGGCCGGAATCCTGAATCCTTGAAAGCATTGCTCAAAATGGGCGCCGACGAAGTAATATCCCTTCAACAGTCTGATGAAGAGGTTGTAGCCAGTCTTCAATCCATTCACAGTCAGACGCCATTTGACGTGATCATTGATTACCTGTGGGGGTCTTCTGCCGAGCTTGTATTACGCGCGCTGGAAGCAAAAGGAATGTTTACGCCTAAAACAAGATTTGTTTCCGTGGGCAGTATTGCAGGAGAGAATCTTAAATTATCTTCATCAACTCTAAGAAGCATTGACCTGCATCTTACAGGCTCTGGCCTTGGCAGCCTTACCCGAACGGAAATTGGAAAATTTTTTACAGAAGTTTTGCCCGAAATGTTTCAGCTTGCAGTGGACGGAAAGCTTGTTATTGAAACGGTAAATGTTCCATTTCAGCAAATTGAATCTATTTATGATGCTTCAATTCCAGATGGCAAAAGGCTGGTGATTGAAATGAATTAATGCACTTTTAATCCTCACAAGTATGCAACCCACAACCAAGTGGATCACCGGTACACTGGTGATCACCGGGATAATCTACGCCCTTTCTCCTGGTCCCGGCAACCTGATGGCACATCCGGATGGATGGGAATTAAGAGAACAATTTGTTTTTTTGACTGGCTTGTCCGCGTTTTCACTTATGGTTTTGTCTATGGTCATTTCCTTGCGTAATCCCTGGCTAAATCACCGGATGCACGGCCTGGACAAAGCTTATATCATACATAAGTGGACCGGTATCTGCTCAACCCTGCTTATGATTTTTCACTGGCTGGGCGAAAAAGTGCCGCATTTGCTGGTCGAATCCGGAATCATTACCGATCCCGGAGAATTAACGGACGGAAGCAGTTTTTCAGATCTGGAAATCGGTCTTTTCCAAAGCGGTGTTTTTTTGGTCGAATGGATATTTTACGTCGTGATCATTTTGGTGATTATTGCCTTATTTAAAAAAATCCCTTACCATATTTTCCGTAAAACACATAAAATATTTCCGGTAGTATTTCTTTTAGCAGCATATCACGGAGCTACTGCCCAACTCAAAGAACACTGGTTAACCACGCCAGCAGGATATTTATTACTTTGCTTGGTTACGATCGGTACTGCCGCGGCCTTTATTGCACTTTTTCAGCAAATTGGTGCGGCGCGGAAAACCGAAACCGTTGTAACCAAAATTGAAAAACCGCAGGATGGCGTTCTTGATATAAGACTTTCCACAACTCAAAAACCATTTTTTCATAAGACAGGTCAATATGCCTTTCTTCGCTTTGAACATGACCGCGAGCCGCACCCGTTCACTATTGCGTCTTGCGGCGATGATCCGGATGCTGTTCGCTTTGTTATCAAATCGCTGGGTGATTTTACAGATAATTTGACTCGGCATATACAGATAGGGCAGAATGTTCAAATTGAAGGGCCCTATGGTGAATTTGTTTTCAATTCGCCATTAAAAAGACAAATCTGGATTGCCGGAGGTATTGGTATAACACCGTTTATTTCAAAACTGGAACAACTTGCTAATCAAAAGGAAACTTCGGAGCTTATCGACTTATGGTATTCGACACGAACAGAAAGACAACAAATTTTTCCGGAATCAATCGAAGATTTATGTCAGCGAAGTGGTGTCAGCTTTTATCATTTAAATTCAAACAAAAGGGAATACCTGACAGCGCAGATGCTTCATGAAGCCGTTGGTAGTTTCGAGCTTGTGAGTATCTGGTTTTGCGGGCCAGAAGATTTCGCACATTGTCTTCTTAAAGGACTTGATGCTTATGACTTTGATAGGCGTAACTTTTATTATGATAATTTTTCGATGCGATAACCCGAAAAGACTACATTTCGAAGGGTATCAACCCTTCAAAGATTCTTCAGTCAGTTTATTGTGATCAACCACGCCGCTGAATTGTTTTAATAATATCCGGAGCTTGGGCGTAATAATATTTTTACAAAAGGGTTTCCGGGGATTTTTATAAAAGTATTCCAGATACGTTTCCTGATTGAGCCTGAAATCGTAAAATGTTTCAACCGTAGTGATGATCGGGTTATCAAATTCGCTTTGCAATAAGCTGATTGCGCCCATGGAAAGTACAATTTGCTCAGGCGTAAAAACATAAATCGCAGACCGGTATTTAGATCGCATATTATGCTGTGAGGTACAGCTGTGGGTATGCAGATGAACCGCAATAAGCGTTTCCAAAGAAATAACGCTGTCATTGAAATGCACAATAATAGCCTCAGAAAAGTTTGAATTTTCCCTTTCGGAAGCGATCCATCCCTGTTCTACATTTGACACTCCCTTTAATGATTGAAAAATAGCTTCCGTGCACCAGTGGCAACTCCCGCCAAATCCAATTTTATTGTTTTCATCCATACTTTTCCAAATCCCTGAAAGTTAATAACAAAACTAAATTATAACTGAAATAGGTTCGGCGCGGAGAAATTATCAGGACATATGTTACCTTACGGCATAGGAATTGTACACGAAAAGTACATTCAAATATCATATGAAAACTCTCTGGAAATACCTTCGGCCACAAAAGCGACTTATAATTCTTTCACTTTTACTGGCAGGTTTTGCTCAGCTGCTTACACTTTTAGATCCTCTGATCTTTGGCAAAATCGTAGATAATTATGCAGGAAATCCCAAAAATCTTTCTGAAAAAGAACTTATAAACAGCGTTTTATACTGGCTGGGAATAGCGGTTGGTATTGCGATTGTTGCAAAACTCTCCAAGTCATATCAGGAATATCTGACTAGAAAAGCGGTTGCGCATTTTGGTATGAACATCTTCAATGACGGACTGAAACAAACGCTTCGTCTCTCCTTTCAGGAATTTGAAGAAAACAGAAGCGGCACGACTTTGTCCGTTTTGCAAAAAGTAAAAACGGATACTGAACGTTTTACCAATTCGTTTATCAATATTCTTTTTTCTTCGCTGATTTCCATTGGTTTTTTGCTTTGGTATAGCATCAACAAAAACTGGATGCTGATTCCTGTTTTCCTGATCGGCGTGCTCGTGCTTGGCTCATTGACAGGCTTGTTATCCAAGAAAATAAAAAGTATCCAACGAAATATCAACAAACAAACCAACGCGCAGGCCGGGATTATTACCGAAAGTCTGCGCAATATTGAACTTGTTAAAAGTCTTGGGCTGACCTTTTCTGAAATCCGGAGACTGAACAAACAAACGCTGGAAATTTTTCAGCTTGAAATGTTTAAAGCCCGCAAAGTCGGTATGCTGACGTTTCTGCAAGGTGTGACGCTGAATCTTCTCAAACAATCCATTCTTTTTATTTTGTTATGGCTGATTTTCAGAAAGATACTCACCACAGGTGAGCTGATCGCCATGCAGTTTATTTCAACCGCCATATTCAGTCCTTTGCAGGATCTTGGTAACTTGATACTTCAATACAGAGAGGTTGACGCTTCGGTGAAGATTTTTGATCAGCTGATGAATAAACCTATTGAACAACGGCCTGAAAATGCTGTGGAAGTTGGTCCGTTGACAAGTTTAAAATTTGATCATGTCATATTCCGTCACCAATCCGCAGGATATAATGCCATTGACGATATTTCGTTTAGCGTAAAATCAGGCCAGACAATTGCTTTTGTCGGCCCGTCCGGTTCCGGAAAATCCACTTTGGTAAAACTTTTGATCGGACTGTATTTACCTGTCGAAGGACATATCTATTTCAATGATGACGATTCTTCAACCATTCGATACAATCCATTGAGAAGACAGATCGGGTTTGTAACCCAGGATACGCAATTATTTGCAGGCACCATCCGGGAAAATCTTCTTTACGCCAACCCTTCCGCCACGGATGCAGACATTGCCACGGCCTTGGAAAAAGCGTCAGCGACTGCGCTGATAGCAAAGGCGTCAAACGGAGTGCAAACAATCTTGGGTGAAAATGGAATGAAACTTTCGGGCGGAGAAAAACAGCGTATTTCGATAGCCAGGGCACTTTTAAGAAAACCGCGACTGCTTATTTTCGACGAAGCAACATCAGCACTAGACTCGCTGACAGAACAGGATATTACCCAGACCATCCGTGATATTTCAACTGACCGACAGCAAATGACAATTCTAATTGCGCACAGGCTTTCTACAATTCTTCACGCCGATGTTATTTATGTGCTGGAAAAAGGAAAAATTGTCGAGACAGGTTCTCACCAGGATCTGCTTGATAAAAAGGGATTGTATTATGCAATGTGGAGACAGCAGATTGGAGAGAGACGGTTTGAGAGATGATGGTTTAAGGACACCTATTTGTCGTCATAATGACCCCAGGTCGATAAAATTATGACGCTTACGGTTGATTCATGTATTCGATATATTAATCTATGTTCCTGAGATATTCTTCTGGACCAAGTTGGTAATGCATAGTATCTCAATAATTCAGGCTTGCCGGTACCAGTTTCCGGATGATCAACAAGCTCATCCAATAAAGCAACCAGTTTTTTATATAAGGGCTTATTTCCCGACTGCTTAATTCGCTGAATATCTTTTAAAGACTGATCCGTAAATTGAAGATCGTAACTCATAAACTATCCAACATGGAATGAAGTTCTTTCTTCCCTTTTACCGTCATAATCCTACCTGCTTTTATATCTTCTTCCGCCGCCTGGATATTTGCCACGAACTCCTCCTGTCCATGTGAATTTAGACTCTCATCCTGAAATGGGATTTCAAGCGCAACAAGAAAAGCCTTTAATGCTTTCAACTTGCCTCCTTTTGTAGTTATCACTAATGTTTCCATACTCAGATTATACTTGGTGACTGTAAAATAAGATGACCAGTGTAAAACTACACGGTACCGAACATTTATAAATATAATTATTTTATTCTCGCATAAAATGTAAATGAACAAATTCAATACGCAAAAGACAAGACTTATCCGGCGGCAAGCAAACCTTCAGGTTGAATCGGTTGGTTTAACCTGCCACACCTTCTGTTCACTAAAACGAAAAAGCCAGAAGTTGCCGTGTAGACTTCTTCTGACTTTTTCATTTTTGTCTCTGATTCCGACTTCAAAAAAATTTTATCAAAACAGACTATTTGATAAGAAACCTTTTGTCCGTGCCGAAACACATCAGCTTATATAATAGCAAATTAAGGAGCCTGAACAGTATAAGCCAGGTAAGTACCATACACCGGGCTACCGTCGACAATGGCATAAGCGCGATAGTAATAAAAAGTTGCCCCGGAATCACGAATTGTTCCTGTGAATGTATTTACACCCGGAGCAATCGGCGAAGTAAATATGATTTTATTATCCGCAATAGTCGGTTGTATATTATGGTCGCCAAGGCCACGAGGATAAGCCGTGTATACGATACCATATTCAGTAACAGGCTTGTCTCCCACTTCATCGACCTGGATCTGGTAGCCTGATGTTCCAAAAGATTTTAGTGTGGTCAAAGCTAACGGACCTGGCGCAATGTTGTGGTCTGTGCAGGATGATAAAATAAATAATGTTGAAAAAAATAATGCAACTGATACTGTTCGGATTTTTTGAAACATAAAATTTGAAATTTTAAGAGGGAATTGAAAACTGAATAAGCTGCAATTAAGTAAATAAATAAGGGTTACAAAAGCCCGGGTAATATTAAATTATCTTCACACGAATTAACATTCCATAACGCAAAAACGGATAACATCCGGTTCAATACCGTTATGTTATCCGTTTTGCACTTTTAAGAAAAATGGATTTTATTATTTGGTCTTAATTTTTAACAGCTCCTTTCCAGCAATATCCTCCCAACGGTACAGGTGAAACGTTTTGTTATCACTCATCGCCACAAATAGTCCGTTTTTGAAATTTTGGTTTAAAGGAATGGAAACCATTTCAGAACCATCGCTATGATTTGCCTTTACCTTCACTGTTTTGAGCAGCCTTTGCGACCCCGTACTATCCAAATCCGGCTGACGGTCAAAAATCCTGAACTGGTTTGCACCCTGATCTGAAACCAGAATATAACCAGTTGAATCTGTCAGCTGATAAATTGAAATTCCTTCGTGGTCTTCCGTAAAACCTGTCGTAGCAAAAAGAGCTAATTCTTTATTACCTTTTTCAGGATCAGCAAAATATTTACGAACCCCTTTTCCTTCATCAGAATAGTATACATAGCCAAGATTATCGTCAACTGCGATAGATTCTATCTCTTTCAAACCACTGTAAGATCCAAATTTACGGACAAGTGTTGCTTTAACTTTTCCGTTTCCGTTGTCTTCCAAAAGATATTGCCAGAGATAACTCCCGGTCGTTGGACCGGTTTTTCTACCAACTATCGCATAAATCTTCCCTGACTTGTTTTTATAAAGACCAATACCCATCAAATCACGCTCTCCATCTTTTATTTCACCTACAAAAACATCAATTCCGCCATTATCAACGGGTGCCATATCAGGTAGAGAAAATATCCGGATTTTATGGGTTAGACGTTCGGTTACCACAGCGATATCAGTTGACTTCCCGCCCAGCACCAAACCATACTCCACATCAACATTGTTTGGACGCTTAAGTCCATGAACAACTTTATCATTTTTGATTTTTCCTTCAAGATCAAAAACATACAAACCACCTTTTTCATCCTTATCCGTACCAAGTATCAGGCTTTGAGCCGGATCTTGCGGATTGATCCAGACGGCGGGGTCATCCGAATCGTTAGCTACGGTGTCGGATTCGAACATAGGCTCAATAACAGATGTCAGATTTCCCTTTGTGGAAGATGGCTCGGACATTTGCTTTTTGTCCTGACAACCGCATAGAAGCAGCGTCAGCACGGCAATCGGGCAGATCAGATTTTTCACAGAATCAATTGATAAATCATTAAAAGCCCCCGGAAAACTTAACTTTTCCGGGAGTTAAAAAATTACTTAGTGCCCAATGCGCCGATATAACTAGCAGGTGCAGGAGATTTATAGGTAATACCGTTCACAACGATACCATTGGCATAAAGACGAGTAAAGTCCGTTTTCCCTTTGGTCAGCGCCGGCGAACCAGCCTGTAAATGAAAGTCCCAGGTGTTATCGTAAGTAGCATTCGCAGTGGCGGTTGTCAGCGGATAATTAACAAATTTAGGATCGTTCTCACCTGCTTTGGCAGAAATAATATCATTAATGCCTTTAACAATTTCGGTTGTAGGCTGAAACTGATTTGTTGTAGTCTGATCATAACCATAATAAAAAGTATTGCTGATGACCGATCTAGCATCCTCAGGATTTCCTGCGTCTCTTTTAATTCCGTAGCGATCGTTGGCAAGAAGATTGTTATAAAGATCAACACGAACCGCCTTTTCAAGCCAGATCGATCCGCCTTTTGTTGTTGGTCTTCTCCAACCTGCATTGATGATCGTGTTATTATAACCTACAACGTAAGCCTGCGGAGTACGGTCACCCGTGCTGGAAAGTTTAAGTGCATTGGTATTAGGACTATACACAACATTGAACGCGACATCAGCCTGAACTCCTGATTTAATGTTGATAGCATCACCACCCGAAACGCCGGTAGTATAGAAATAATTATTTGCAATAATTACCTGGCCACCTTCGATGTAAAAACCATCTTCATTAAAATTACGGATCGTACTTCCCGTAACGACTAATTTTCCGCTCACATTCGGATAGTATAACACAGGAACGTGCTCACCCGCCAATGCTTTGTATAAACCAGCTTTCACAGATGGAGATTCTTCTGTTGTAACCGCGCCACCGTATTCAAGGATTGTGTTACTTAATACAAATTCTGCTGATTCACGACCTGCAACCAGACCGCCCCAAAGATTTCCGTAAAGATTTTTTGCTGTTTTCCAGCTGTCAGGCACAGTGAATTTTACAGGTGCTTCGGCAGTACCAAGACTATACAAATTCCCCAAAACCAAAACCTCAGGCTTCACAACAGAATCACTGAAAAGCACAGTTACACCTTCCTGAATGGTCAGCGATTTTCCTTTCGGAATTTGAATATGGCCGGTGATTTTGTAAGTGCCGCCTTTGGTCCAGACACCCGAAACTTCACCTGCAACGGATTCCTGCACTACCGGTACATCAATTACCGGTGCAGTATCCTCACTGTCGTCACTACAAGATGCCAGGGCCAACATAGCCAGTGCGCAAGAAATAAATAGATTTTTCATTTGAATTCGAGATTGATAATTAATTTTTATAAAAAGTTTTAGAATTTGTAACGTATTCCGATCAGGTAAGACCGCTGGTAATAATCGCGGCGCATCAGGGTTGTTTTCTGGCTGTTTTGATCAGCAACATCTTTGTTTGCAGCACTGAAATTTTTCATAAAAACTTCCATGGGCGTGTTGAGAAGGTTATTGGCTTTTACGAAAATCCCCAGCCCGTTTTTAAGTGTTTTTTCAAAAGATGCATCCAGCTGGACAAAGCCTTTTTGCCAAAGATCATTATCCAGAAATTGTGAAACTGTATTGATCCGCTCTCCGGTGAAACCTCCTGCCAATTGCGCATCAATCCCTTTTTTCGCGTTTTTGAACAAGAGAGAAAGATTTGCTACATGCGCTGATTGCCCGTAAAGCGGTCTGGATTGCTCAACGCTGATTGTTTCAAGATCACCACTTTCATTACGGATTCGTTTGGATTTTGGCGTGGTGATTTGCGAATGGGTGTAGGTATAATTTGCTTTGACACCAAACATTTTGATGTACTTGATAAAATCCAGTTCTAGTCCGTAGTTATTGGCGTTTCCAAAATTTCCCGGAGAGTAATATATATCCTGGCCACGGATCACGTCTTTTTGCAAAGTATACTCAATCGGGTTTTTGATATGTTTGTAGAAAAGACCGACCATAAACTGCTCGGAAGGTTTGGAAAAAAGCTCATAACGAAGATCAATGTTATCAGCGATTGCTCTTTGCAAATCAGCATTTCCACGCTCCTGATATTCTTCGTTTACAATACGATATGGCACAATTTCAAAGAAACCAGGTCTGTTGAGCGAGCGGAAATAGGAAGCGCGCATATTGACATTACCACCAGTTTTGTATTTCAAATGAAGGCTTGGCAAAATATCAGTATAAACCTGGCTGCCCGTTGGCCTGTCCTCACCTATCGGAAACAGCATGGAATATCCCTGATCAGTTGCTTCTACACGAACTCCACCCAAAACTTCAAGCATGGCAGACTCTGCTTTTAACTGAAAGTATCCGGCTTTGATTTTTTCGGTTGCGTCATAATTAAGGGCAGTAGCAACGGAGCCTCTTGGATTCTGGATGGTAAAATTTATCTCTGAATAATTGTTGAAATCAACCCCATATTCCGCAAAAAGATTGGCCGGCCTTAACTGATAATTATTATAAAAATTCGAACGTTTTTTATCCCTGAAAAGTCCTCCGGCCATCCATTCCAGATCAGTTGATCCCACGGTCTGTTTGTAGCTGACATTCAGATATCCGGCCAGATCACGATCCGAATTATGCTCCCATCTTCTGCTTGCATCCTCTACCGTAGTAGGCTTGTCAACAAAATTTTCCCGGATTCCCAAAAGTGGAATCGTTACATTATCAGGAACTTCATTGGTCGCCTTTGAATATACTGCGGACCAGTCCAGACCCCAATGTTCAGTCAGCTGATGTTTTCCCTGTAAAGTGCTGTTGAAAATCTTCTGACGGGTCAGGCGTGAGCGTGGGGAATAACCCAGCGTTGCATTACCAAGAACCGGATCATAACCACCGATCGTCAGCTGGGTTGATTTCACATCTCTGACCTGGACATTCGTCAGGCTCATCAAGGCGTTGTAGAACTGGATTTTGTTCCGGTCATTGATCCTGAAATCCAGTTTGGAATGAAGACCGTAGCGGGTCTGCTGTTCAGAATATTGTCTTTCATTTCGTTTGGTAAGCGTTTCTCCTCTCAGCGTATCAACCGTTTCAGAATCAAAAAATAAACTATTGCTTCCACGGTAAGTATTCTGATAACTTCCTGCAAGAAGAACACCTAATTTCCGGTCAAAATAACGGTTCCCGATAGCAAGACTTCCCAGCAGATTTGGCGATGGTGCCTTTGAGCTGTATTGCAAAGGTGCTTTGGAAAAATCAGAAGGTGTCGCGTTATACTGGTTTCCGTTTTTTTCATAAGGCGATTTGGACTGAATATTTTTATAATCGTAACTTTTAAAATCACGCTGCATGAAAAGCTCACTATACCCGCTGGAAACATTGGCCGACAACATAAACCGGTCGGGTGCATCTTTCATCACCAGGTTCACGGCACCACCGATAGCATCTGCTTCCATCGATGGTGTCAGGGCTTTGTATACTTCAAGCCGGTCCAGCAAATCCGAAGGAAAAATATCCAAAGGAGCATACCGGTATTTGTTATCCGGACTTGGAATTTTCACACCGTTTACGAGCGTGTAGTTATACCGCTTGTCCATCCCACGTAATATCGCATACTGCCCGTCGCCATTGCTGTTTCTTTCAATAGAAACTCCGGACATTCTCTGGATTACATTTGCCACCGTAAGATCCGGCGAAATCTGTATTGTTTTGGCTGAGACAATATTCATAACCTGGCTCGCACTGCGTTCCATAGATCTGGCCGCCTGATCGGTCGTGTTATCTCTTTTTCCGATCACGGCGACTTCATTAAGCATCTTATCACTGGCAGATTCCAGAAATATATCCAGTTGCAGCTTCTGAGTCTGGGTTATGGTAATGTCTTTTATTAAGGTCTGATAAGAAATATGTCTTACAACCAGCTTGTAATTTCCCTCTGTAATATTTTCAATCGCGAAACTTCCATCTAGTCCTGATACATCTTGAAAGTTTGTTCCTTCGATCATTACCACTACGCCAAGTGCGGGCTGGCCGGTAGCTGCTTCTAGTAGCTTCCCTTTTAAAGATCCGGCAGATGCGGAAATTGAAAACAGCAAAATTGCTATCAAAAAGTAAAATCTGTAAACCATGTTTTCCATTCGCAAGCGTTAAAGAACCGGAGCATTTATTTGTTTCCTCCGATGACGATACGAAGGTGGGTAAACAAATTGCAGCGATGCAAATAAGGCGCGTTACAAAAAGGAAACAGCGGAATTTAAAGCGTTACAAGAAAGAAACAATAACCGATTTTATCATGTAAATTGCTGATTTATAGCATATTAACTATATCAAAAAAGCCATTAAGCTTCTGTTAACATACTATTACCCAAATGTTAAGAGACTAGATTGTCTGAATAAAGGCAGAAAGGTTATCGCCTGGCGCAAGGTTCAGTTTTTTTCTTAAGCGGTGTCGCATAACCCGGAGACTGTCCTGAGAAACCCCAAGTAATGTAGAAATATCCGAAGGGGTCATGTTCATTTTAATGAGCGCGATCAGCCGCAAATCATTTGAAGTGAGTGCATCGGATTGCTGTTGAAGTCTGTCAAAAAAGGACTGGTGGACCTGTTCAAAAATTCCTCTGAACTCCTCCCAATGCTGATCGTCGCTGAGCCCCTCACTGATTTGAACCGAGAGCTGTTTGATCTGTTTTTTCTGATCTCTTTTTTCTTCTTTGACCATCGCTTCCAGCTGCGATTGCAAATCTTCAAGCAGCTTATTTTTGCGGATCACGTGTAAGGTATAGCTGGTAAGTTCCTTGGTTTTTATTTCCAGCTGCTGGGTAAGGTTTTCTTCCAAAAGCCTTTTATTTTCAAGTTCTGCCTCCATGAGCTGCGCCTGAGCCTGAAAAACCTGACTATTTTGCGCGTGCAGTTTTTGTTCGTTTTTAATTTTAAGCCGCTGTCTGCTGATGATCAAACCTGTCAGCAAAAGGACTAAAACAATTACGACCCCGGCAGATATATTGACAAGCAGATCCGTCTGACGTGCGTGCACGAGACTTTCTATTTCATTATCCTTTTTCTCAATTTCATATAATGTCTGAAGCAGAGCAAGCTGCTTGTTGCTTTCCTGCGAATAGATATCGTTCAGATACTGACGACTTTGTGAGAGATAATAAAAAGCACTGTCATTTTTATTTAAGAAATTATAGGCTTTGGCCACATCATTACTCGCACTTGAAAGCTGGTAATACTCACCTTTTTTCAAGGCCAGATTCAGTGCCTGCAAACTCAGCCCAAGGCCCTGACGATACTTCCCGGTCTTCCGCAACACATCGCCCAGATTGTTAAGGATCTCAATTTGAGCGGTTTGATTTCCGCTACGAGTATTTAACAGGTAAGCTCTGTTAAAATAGACATAAGCAGAATCATATTTTTCCTTATCCTCATATATGCTCCCAATGTTTTCATAGATCTTTGCAATTCCCTGCTCCTCTTTTATTGTTTTGTAGGCTAGTAACGCTTTGTTTTGAAAATAGAAAGCACTGTCATAAAGTTGCTTTTTTTCATATAAATACCCGATATGGCCATAGACAAGTGCCATACCGGAAGTGAGTTTGAGTTGTTGATAATGGCTGAGCGCCTCATTAAATTCTTTTCTCGCCTGAGCTGGTTGTCTGCTCCGGTAATAAAGCTCACCCAAAAGCACCAGGTTTTCCGCCAACTCTTTCTTATCAGGATAATTTCTGTAAATTTTATCTGCCCGGAGCAAATAATCCAATGCCTGCGGATAGTGTCCGGAAACATATAGCAGTTCGCCGATTTGCTTTAAATAGCCAGCGGCTGCAAGCTCCTTGTTGCTGGTTACGGCTTTATTGTAATTTTCCTTCAGGACCAAAAGCACTGAATCCGGTCTGGAAAAACTGGTATTTGTCTTTAATTCATTGTAATCCAATGGCGTATAAAACTCGGGCGTCTGCGCACAGCAAGTATTTGCAGATACAAGGAAGAATAGAAAAAAATTGATAAGATAGTATCCGGGTTTATTTTTAATTTCCAAAGTAATCATCGTAACAGCCCTGAGTGAATCGCTATGCAAGTTACCACCAGATCTTAGTTTTCCTAAAAAGCTTCGTACCGCAAATAGTCATCTCAGCGCTAAAATCAGCATTGAACCCAAATTCAGAATACTTATGACCTTTTATATGTTATTTAATTAATTGTTAAGTTCCTAATTTGTTTAAAATAAACAGCTCGATATTAAAGTTAAAAAATGATTCAGCAGTTTCAATCTAATCAAAATAATACTAACTTTCGGGTGTAGTCTCTTTCATTCTTTTATTGGAACCATCTCGATGGGACGCTGGGCAACCAGCCCGCAGATCTTAGGGAACTGCCGTTTTCCATGAATTAGAAGAATGAACGCCGTGCAAATAACAGGTTTACCTGTACAGATTGGTCCACGACCACAGGAACATACCAGCTAACAGCGCCCGGTTCCTGTTGCAGATTACAGGCGGCCAATATTTTGGCCGCTATTTTTTTGCTTAAAAAAATCCGGTTTTCAAAACAATTTGCCCTGCTGCATTTTCAGTTTGCCCTGGTATATATGTTACTTGGGCAGCGGAAGAATCTTTTGTAATTTTTCTTTTGAAAGCGGCGTGAATTTCCCCGGCCGGAATTTTTATCAGCTCTGAATAAAACCGTTTGCTGTTTTTAGTGCCGTGATCCTGAACATAGAGATCTAGTCTCAGGCCATAATTTGCCGTTGATAAGCCATCAACACGGATCAAAATAGAATCCTTTTTTTCTTTTTCTGATAAGAGCCTGAAACTTTTCGGACTGTCCAGTTTATTGATGTAATGCTCGTCATATGTAGGTTGCAGCGCGACATAAATTACTCCGCCAATAAGCAGAAGCAAGGTAACCGCAACGTAAAACCACTCTCTTTTATTAATCCACTTCATCATCAAACCAGTAAAACTTTAAAACGAGATAAGAATTAATTCAATCCCGCTGCAAAGTTAAACATGTATAAATCAGTATGAAGGAGTTAACAGAATGATAATATGTGTAAACGGCTTGTTTAAAACACGACCAGGATGATAGAATTTTTACTATTACTATTTTTTAGCTGGCATTGATTTATAGTAACAATTTCAATCACTTCATAAGTTTGTTTTTAAACTGATAACTGGCGGTCTGATACCAGGAAACCGCTTCGTTGGTAAGTGCTTCATTGGATTGAGACGGTTTTGCTGTACCATCTTTAAAATCCGGTAAAAAAGTAGTAACACTACGCTGCGGTTTTAAAATGACAAGGCTGTCGCGCCGGATGAAACCCAGACTTTGATAAGTACTGATAAATGCTCTTTCTCTCCCTTCTTCCAGCTTGAAAATATCGTAACCGAAGAATTTACTGGTGTAAGAAAAGTTTAATAAACCAAGAATAGTCGGACCCAGATCAATCTGGCTCATAAGCCTGTCCATTTTGGCTGGTTTAATGTTTCCGGGCGAATAAATCAAAAGCGGGATCAAATATTTGTTTACGGGCAGATCTGCCTTGCCAGCACTGGAGGCGCAATGGTCGGCCACAATGACAAACAATGTATTTCTAAACCAGGGTTTGGTCCTGGCTTCTTTAATAAATTTACCAATCGTATAATCCGTATATTTTACAGCACCTTCCCTGCTTGTGTGCGATGGAATATCAATCCTTCCGTTTGGATAAGTGAACGGCCGGTGGTTGGAGGTGGTCATGATATGGGCAAAAACTGGTTTACCAGAGTTGATCGTTTTTTCAATTTCTTTGGTAGCGAGTGTGAAAAGATTTTCGTCAGCCACGCCCCAGATGTTTTCGTAATCGATGTCCTTTTTAGCAATCTTATTTCTGTCAACAACCTGATAATCATTATTTTCAAAAAAATAACCCATGTTGTCAAAGTAGCCATAACCACCATAAATGAATTTGTTCTGATAGCCTTTTTCCTTAAAAACCCGTCCCATAGAAAATAACCCCTCGTTTTTCGGCCTTCTGACAATGGATTGACCGGGCGTTGGCGGCGTCCCGACCGACAGTGCTTCCAGGCCGCGGACAGTACGCGTTCCTGTTGCATATAATTTGGTAAAAAGAAGACTGTGACTGGCCAGCGAATCCAGATTGGGTGTGATGTTTTGCTTATTTCCAAAAACACCCAGAAAATCTGCGCTTAAACTTTCGACACTGATCAACACGACATTCATTCTTTTCTCAGCACCCGGATTTACAATTTTTCTTTCAATACTGAAAGGATCATTGTTGATAAAATGACTTTCCGGTGTTTTTATCTGCTGGCGGATCATTTTAAAAGCCTGTTTATCAGGGATCTTTTTATAAAACTGGGCATAGTCGAGCTCGTTATTCCTGTAAGCTGCAAAAAGCTCATAAAGCCCGTTTCCAGCCAGTTCATTGACATATGTATTATCTGAAAACTGTCTGGTTTTATTATCAACAAAAAAATAAAGAACCAGTAAAATCGCCAGATAACCCAGCATCCATAGTGACCTGAATTTGAAAGCAATTGCCTGGCTGCCTGCTTTTTCAACTGCCGGTTTGAGAAGAAAAACGATTGCAGCAGTAGACAGTAGCAGCACTATAACAATGATTTCAACCGGGTAAGACTGGCGGATATTTCCAATTACCTCATTGGTATATACCAGATAGTCAACCGCAATAAAATTAAACCGGGAACTGAATTCGTCCCAAAAAAACCATTCTGATACGATATTGAAAAGAAGACCAAAAACGAAAAACGCAAAAATTCCAAAAAGTACGAACCGCTGCCAGCGTTTTTTCATGAATCTTGCCGGCATGAGCCAGATGTAGAGCATCAGAGGTAAAACGAAATACAGCGCATTGATCAGATCATAAAACAGGCCAATACCAAAAATACCAAGCAAATTAAAAACAGTAAGATCAACAGCGGATTCGGATTTAATAAGCAGCGCAATTCTTGTTACCAGCGAAAGGGTAACAACGAGTGAAATCATGATTAACGCCAGCGCGAATGAATTATTAATCGCTGATTTAGATTTGCTTGCGGAAGTAGTAATAGGAGATGCTGATATATTTGAACTGAGCACAGTAAACGTTTTTCTGGTTTGGGTGATTCCGCCAAACTTACCGGCCAATTCTGAATTTTTTCTGAATTCGATCTCACATTAATCTGATATCAATTGCATCTCCGATATCCATCAGCTCTACTACAATCACCAAACTGATATTTTTCCTGGTTTTTCCCTTTTTAAGCAATCAGGAAAACCCAGGAAAAAATATTCCCATTAACGCAATTAAAATAAGAAACCAACCTGAATAAGTGCACGCGAACGCGCCTGCACAAAACCGGTTGAAAGATTCTGGCTTAAAGGTTTTTGTCCACTAACACCGACAGTCCAGCGGTTTGCAAAAAGCGTCAACCCTACTGTTCCGCTGAGTAATGTTCCGCCGGTTTCCAACACTTTTTTCCCATCCCGGACACCAAGCTCTGATTTTTCAGCATATACACCTACGTTGGGAGTCAGCGAATAAGATCCTACTTTAAAGGAACGGTACAGATCCGCAGTTCCGTAAAGCTGATTGCCAAAGCGGTAATGGTCAGAATTTGTGGTATTAAATTTGCGCGAAATGTTCATGGCCAGTCCCCACTGATCCTTATTGATGGTGTAAAAAGCATTCAATATAAAATCTGTGGTACCGGTTCCCGACTGAAAATTGGCATTGGCGACATCTGTGACGTTGTTTTCATCGTAGCGGAATTTTCCCGTCGGAAGTTTAATTCCACCTCCAACCATCAGCGTATGATTGAAACTTGAAGCTTTTTCTTTGTCCATCAACGTATTGATTACATTGTAATTGACCAAAACCGTCGCGTCGCTGAGGCCATTTTGTTTTTTGGTATCCGATGTGGTAACCTGCTGAGCAAAACGGTATGGAAGAAATGCCATAACCTGCACTCTTTTGATCGGAAAAAAACGTGCGTAAACCTCCGTAACATTAAACGTTTCCTCGGTCCTGAGCACATGACTATCCGGATGCGTTACAAAATTCATGCGGTTATAACGTATACCAAGCAAAGACTTATTCGACTGCGGCATCAGCCCAAAATACGCGCCACTGTTTGAGCAGCCGCAGGCATCACAGGCGAAGGTTGCCGGCGACCATAATAAAAGAAAATAAAGGGCAATATGTCTGGTTTTCATAATTCTGTTTTTATAATACAGTACCAACTCCGGGGTCAGAAAATCTTTTATCCGTAATAAACTGTTGATCATTTAAAGTTTTCAGAAAAGCGATGATCGAAAGTTTTTCCTGCGCCGTTAATCGAATGCCGCGTTTTTGACCGGCCGGAATCAAGAGAGTATCCAGAGTTGGCGATACATAAATACTATCTGTTTTGCTGCTGTTCTGATCATTGGCATAATGATCCAAAACCTCTGATAATGCCTTGTAACGACCATCGTGCATATAGGGAGACGTGAGTCCGACATTTCGCAGGCTTGGCACTTTGAATTTCAGCCGGTCGGCCTCATCGAGTGTTATGGCGTACCGGCCCTGATCGTCGATTTTATTTGGGGCAATACCATTGTTCCGAAAGCTAAAATCGGTAAAAAGCTCGCTTGCATGGCAGCTGCCGCATTTTTGTTTGAAGAGCACCAGCCCTTCTTTTTCCTGCGCAGTGATTGCAGTTGCATCACCCAGGACATAATAATCGTAACGCGAAGTCGCAGAAACCATCGAAAGCATGAACTGTGATAAGGCTTTCATCATCCGCTCGGTATTGATTTCTTCCGAGCCGAAAGCGGCCTTGAACATTTTCGGATAATTAACCGGAAATGCCGCTCCTTTGACCGGCGTATTTCTTAATTTGACCATGACATTGCTGACTGTCTCTCCCATTTCCACCTTATTTTGTATCGGCGATGGCGGCAAAAAATCCAGATCATGAACACCTCCATCCCAAAAGAAAGAGGTGCTCCAAGCCAGATTCTGTACCGAAGGCGCATTCCGGGTTCCCAACTGATCATCAACACCATGGCTCAGGTCGTGGCCGTGATGTGTGAAAGCGGCAGACTGCTGGTGACAGGTACCACAGCCAATATCATTGGTCCGCGACAAGATCCCGTCATAAAATAAAAAGCGCCCAAGCTCCACTCCTTCTGCGGTCAACGGATTTTTTGACATATCATAAACGGGCTCAGGAAAATGAGAAGGCTTCACCCAGCTGACAGGTTTTGGAGTATCTGTTTCGGGATCCGGCGTGTCATTTTCTGATTTACAGCCGATAACAATCAATCCAAACAGAACCATCAGAAGCGCATATACACTTCGCCTCGGTAGAAATCCGTATTTAAGATTAATCCGCATGAATGTGATCCAAAGTGAACATGTTGACATAATTATTGGCAATGTTTTGCGAATAGTCCGTAAACATTACGCCTGTATTTGCTTTAATGCTCAGCTGTGTTGAGCCGCTGAATATTTTTAAAACGTCAGCCAAAAGATGGACTTCGGGACTAAGATCTTTGGTCACCGAAGCCTTTTTTCCAGCAAAATCAACCTTTACTGTTCTCAGATTATTGATCGTTTTTGCAGTACGTCCGCCAAATCCGCCTATATGATAGTAGAACTTGCTGTTTGCCGAAGTGGCAACGGGCGAAATACCTTCCAGCTTTAAGAAAATGTAACCCGGATTCCAGTCCCAATACATGGCCTCATCATTGGTTGGACCACTTCCAATATCCAGAATTCCGGTACGTTGCGAGATATCCGATACGCTTTTCAGACTGTCGACACCAATAATAAATTGCACGCCGGTATATTCACCAGCCGGTACGTTTTTCAGTGTAACTGTCTGGGATTCTACATTGGATTCCCGTATTAAAAAGTAGCTTGAATCTTTCGGTACGGTATAACTGCTGCCGTCAGCCTGCAAAAGTTTGATATTGGAAACGTAATAGTTCAACGTTGTCACCGTAAATGCCTCACCCGCTGCGTTTTGGTAATTGCCTGTATTCAATGCCAGGTCACGGTCGCCTACGACATTGTCGAACTCAATCCGAAGATCTCCTTTTGTTGTCGGATCGATCACTACGTCATCATCATTTGAGCAGGAAACCAAAGCAATGGAAGCAACTAAAAAAGAAGACAAAAGGTATGTTGATATGTATTTCAGTTTCATAAATTTAATGGGGAAATCTTCATGTATTCTCACTGCAAACAAATTGTTTGTGGCAGTTAAAGAGATAAAAAAAATATTATTATTTCTGTATGAGCAGAAATAGGCAGTCCTACAATTTCCGGGAAAGCCCGAACTTGTGTGACAGAAGTAAAATGTTCTGGATGGGGTTTTTCATTTACAGGAATGTTCAAAATCAACGGTTTTGCAATCTTTTTCAACAAAAGACATGAACCTGATTTCCTGCATCGCAGAATTAAAAATCCTGGTTAGCAAAGACGATAATTCCTTAAAATGAATTTAGATTATTGCGGGCGGATGAAAAATATCCGGGAAGTGATTCAAAACTTTTACTTGCCCAAGGAAATTGTAAGACACAAGATTTGACTCGCGAAGCTTGCATGACGGCATTTCCAGGGAATAACTTTTAAGCTCCATAGGTTGAAAAAGCAGCTTGGACATGTAGTCTCTTTCAGCCTGCTTTTTTTCCTGTTCTTCCAACGCAGCAAGTTTTTTTGCGAGATAACATTTTCCGTCGCAGTGCAGCTGTGGCCTGTTACGGTTTACGCAAAGATTGGCTACAATGTAATCACGGCGAACATGGAAATCCAGATACAACAAAGGAATCACCCACACTTTTATAAGCATGAGGCCCAGTAAACCAAGCGCTATCCATTGTCTGAATTTTTCCACCGATAATCATCACCGTAATACAATCGCAAAGCTACATCATGAATCAATACAGAGTATGTTTTTTCTGAAATTAATCGTGTTTGCAGTAGGAATCAGCAAAAGATAATCATCAATTAAACATTTGGCGGAATTCCAGCGGAGAAATATTGGTTTTCTTTTTAAACAGTTTGTTGAACGACTGCGGGTATTCAAATCCAAGCTGATAGGCAATTTCGGCGACAGAAAGATTTGTTATGGAAAGATATTCCTTTGCCTTTTCGATCAACTTTTCCTGAATGTGCTGCTGGGCACTTTGCCCGGTCAGAGAGCGAAGCAGATCACTCAGATAATGAGGCGACAGATGGAGCTGCTCCGCTATGGATTCCACGGTGGGAAGCCCGTTTTCCAGGCTTTTTTGTTTGTCAAAATATTCATTTAAAAGTATTTCCATTCTGGTCAGCACATCATGGTTTACAGCTTTACGGGTGATGAATTGTCTTTCATAAAAACGATTGCTGTAATTTAACAACAGATCAATCTGGGAAAGAATGATATCCTGCGTGTGCCGGTCGATATGCTGATACTCCGCTTCAATTTTTTCGAAAATCTCAACGATGTTTTTTTCTTCCTTTTCAGAAAGATGCAGCGCTTCATGCACAGCATAGGAAAAAAACTGATAATTCTTAATCGTTGCCGCAAGCGGATGTTTGTATAAAAAATCAGGATGGATTAACAGTGCAAGTCCATTCCCGGATTCCGGACCCAGTGTTTCCTCATGAGGAGTATCCATCGCCTGAACCTGTCTGGGTGCTATAAAAGTCATCAAACCCTTGTCATAATCGTAGTATTGATGACCATATTTTACTTTTCCGGAAACATCTCTTTTTAAAGACACACAATAGAAATTTAAAGAGAAATGCTCCCAGACCGTACTGTTTGAAAAACGCATATCCCCAACACGCGCAATACTGACAAGCGGGTGCAAAGGTTCTGGCAAAGATACCAGACGATAAAATTCAGCTATGGAGTTGATGGTTTTCATTCAGTCTATGTGTTTTTCAACTTATCCCAGAATCTGTTTCCGGATCTCTTTTCTGGATTCTTCGCTGCCTATTTCCAATCTTCTTGCATACATCGCATTTGCATCATCACCTGCAATATAACGAATCTGGTCTTTACCATCTGTTGCTGCTTCGAATACGATTCCGGCAATTTTTTCAGCCGTAACAGCAGCATTCATCATGGCATCTGTGAGGGCGAATAACTTATCTTCCAGATCCTGATAGGCAGGATGCAAATTCCTGTCAAGCGATCGGTATAAAAAATCCGTTGCAATGGCACCCGGGGCGATCGTTTTGATACCAATATTATGCACACCTAATTCAAATGACATACTTTCTGACCAGCCTTCTATGCCAAATTTTGTGGCGTGGTAAATGGAATGTAAAGGAAATCCCAAAAGTCCGCCCATGGATGTGGTGCTGATAAATAAACCGCCTTTCTTTTCCCTGAAATGTGGTATAAAGGCGTGCGTTACCCTTATGACGCCCAAAAGATTGGTATTAATTTGTTTCAGAATCTGATCGTCACTGAATGCTTCCAAGGCACCCATTAATCCATAACCGGCGTTATTGAATACCACATCGATGTTATGTAGGGAAATTGCTTTGGCCGCTGTGGTATTTATTTGCTCCGGATCAGTTACATCCAACGGCAGCAGTGTCACGTTTTCTAACTGGCTCAATTCGGTTTCATTTTCGGGATTTCGCATGGTGGCGATAACATTCCAGCCTTTTGATTGAAATAACCTGGCCGTCGCTTTTCCCAGACCTGTTGATGCGCCTGTAATAAATATTGTCTTTTGCATTTTCATTTTTTAAAATTTTATAATGCAAAATTCGGGTAAGAATGATTGACCGATGTTTCCAGATCGGACTTAATTGTGTCCAAACCGGAGGTATTACTTGTTAAGCTTTAATCTAATTTTTCAAAATCATGCTGATAAAATAAATAAAATCATTCCGTCAACTTGTAATAATTACGGTTAAATAGTACGACGGAAACTACCATGTAAATAACAATCAGCCATAATAAGCCACCGAACATTACTGCAAGCGCAGATAAAATAAACAAACCGAAAACGGTTTTCAAATACACTCCCATTTTTTGGTTTTGCCAGTATAATATTGTTCTGAATAACAGTGCAGTACCTAAACCGAGGACCGAAACCATCGCAGCTATGGAGGGGAGATTGATACAAAATATCAAAATGATTTCCGGCAATATCATCAGTCCATATAATGCTGCAAATTGAAAATACAACACTGTTCTTGTTAAAGGAAAATTACGCGAAAAGCTCAGGTAGGAACGCTCAAATTCATTTGACTCGTAAATCAAAACACTATGAGCAGCGATGACAGCCAGAATACTGATACCGGCAATTCGGATGTCATCCGGATGGTCACGAAATAAAGCATACATGCCAATAATCAGGATTGTCGAAATCACTTTTGTGATTCCATAAGTAAGTTTGAATCTGTATACAATCTGGTAAAAAAACAGGCTGTAAAGTGGCTTTGGCAAGTTTTTTATCAATTCAGGAATAGATGATGTCGCCGTTTTTTCGCTCAGGTTGTTCAATAACTTTGTATAGAATATTGCGCTGCCCGAAATAAGGATCAGAAGATAAAAGGGAATGATTAAAGGAATAAAATAGTAGTCAAAAGAAAATCCCACGCCGACTGCAAAAATGCCCAGCAACAATATGGGAATTGAAATAACAGTCTGAACAACAAACCAGGTCTGAAACTGTTTGCGCAAAGACATGGCGTTAGTGCTGTAAAACAAAAACTGATATTGAATCAGCAAAAGTTGCGCGGCCACATATTGACAACTTTTTAAAGTATAACCCAGCCAGATCAAAAAAAGCACGCCCATCGCAACCGGATTACTGACCGACGTAAGGACAAGTTTCAGGTTATTTAAAAGAATTTGCTCCTGATTAAGATGTGTCTGGTTTAGAACATTGGTGAAAAAGAAATTGATGAACAGTGTTACAAATAAAGTCAGCAGCAGACCTGCATGCACCTTATAAAACCCTGCTGCAAAAGTTCTTATCAGAATTCTGGTCATGGCAGAAAAGATCATACGTATTTTAAAGTGTGATCAGCAACCATTAACGCTTTTATTCCGGGCAATAAGGATTTATCAAAAGCCTGATGTGACGAGAGCAAAAAGTCTGTCCCCAGTTTCAGGTGATAGTCTGTAATCCAGACATACAAAGTTTCAAGCGACTCACTATCCATGGTGATCAGAGGCTCATCCAGTAGTATAAGTTGAGGATTGCCGATAAATGCCAGTAAAAGGGAAAGTTTTTTGTGCATACCGCTCGAAAAACTTCCGACCGGATCCCCCACATAGGATTCCATTTTCATTGTTTCAATAAAATAATCAGCTTGTTTGACAGGTGCAGATTTCGCTTTCATAAACAGGCGGATCAGATCCGTGCCGGTTAAAAATTCCGGAAAAACCGGCTCAGCTTCTGCGAAGTTGACCAGCTTCCGGTAAGAAACAGGTTGTTCTTTTATACTGACGGCTGAACCTAGCAAAAGATCTCCATCAAAACCGATGATGCCAGCCGCAGATTTAAGAAAGGTACTTTTTCCGGATCCATTTGCGCCCCGTACCCAGTTAATGCCTGATTCGATGGTCAGGTTGTCAATTTGAAGAACGATATCTTTATTATATGATTTTTTGAAATTGGTAATTTTCAGCATCTGAGGTGTGGCAGGTAATTAGCTTTTCTCCTCAAATGTATATAAAAGAAACAATTATATGTCATTTTTTATAATGATTTCATTTTCTACCCTAGAAATGAATTTGGATTGATAATTATCTTAAATCCTGCTGTCATGCTAAATCTTTGAAACCACAACATTTCCAATATAACAAGCCACAGCATCCGGTTCCTGCGTAAAATTTCTGATAACAAAACTATTATAAACCATTCCAGCCGGAATGCTGCAATCGCCACAAGGTTTGCCATATCTGGTTTTAAACTGCATTGAATTAGTCACTTCCTTTCCATTGAGGAACAAGGCAATCAGAGTATCTTTTTTTAGCAACTGAACATGAACTTTGCGTTTTGTACTGGTAAATACTGGCTGGGAGTCAGCGAAATAACCACCTTTATCATTATAATCCATTTTGGAAGGCGAGTTTAAAAGATCAATTTTTAACTCTCCTCTATAATCGTGTTTCGAATCCAGGGCGCTTTGGTTTCCGGCTGTAATACTGGTTGTTAAATTTGAACTGTAAGTGACGCCATCGCTGCCTTTTTTACTTCCTTTCAATTCGACAGTAAGGTTTGCGCCCCACCGGCCATCAAACCCTGAAGTGACCAGGTCATATTCCAGACTGAAATTTTCAGGAAAAGTCTGAAGCGTTATGGAAGTCAATTCATTACTATATCCCAATTTTAACCAATTCCCGCTTTCTCCTTCAATTTTTGCGATTACATGTTTCTTCCCAACCGAATTAAAATACCAGCCTGCCGGTTTCTCCCCTACTTTGTCCTGTGAAAAGTCGTCGAACAACGCAATGTTCGCTGGCAAATTTGTTTGTTTTTTCGTGATTAACTTTTGCGTCCCGGAAGATTTACTTCTGTAAGAATCCAGCCTAGCTTTTAAACCAGCAGCGTTAGACGGTATATAAGACTGGCCTTTTATTTTTTCTGGTTCATAAAAATAATTGTAGATATAGTCGTAGTTGATGTTTTCTGACATAGCAGTGAACAACTCATACTTCTGATTGCCCCTTTCCTTATTTTCATATGGAAAGGCAACGGCTACCCACAAAGGTTTGATATCTCTGATTCTGGCCAATGCTGCCGAATCCAGTTTATAAACCGGAAAAGCCTGATTCAGATTTTTTGCAAAATCATCGATTCTAAAAATATCCGGATCCGTTTCAAAGCTATACATCGTCGTTTGCATGCTACTTAAGAGCGCTGGTTCATTCAATGTATTAGCATGCCGTTTTTTTAATTCCGATATCTTGTTTCTGTATTTGGCCAGATCTCCCTTTTCAAAATAATCCAGCGCTTCATCCTGATTCTTTTTGTTATCCGGCCATTGAGAGGCCACTTGTTTCCTTTTATCTGCCAGCACTTTCAGCAAACCTTCTTCGGCTTTTTGCAGCAATTCTCCTTTACTTACCGGTATCCAGGGAAGTTTGTTATCCGGTGCCAGATAGACTGTACACCAGTCATTTACCCAGGTGATATATTTATAAGCATTAGGATGAATGCGCGGATCTGCACCTTTTCGCCAAGCCATTAACTGGTCATTATCAGCATATCCTTCTGGCTGTATAGTAAAATAAAATTGATTGGCTGTATTGATAAAACTGATTGGAAAAGCGCCGAACAATTGATTGGCCGCCATAGCAAATTTTGTATTTTCTTCTGGTATGGGCTTAAAGTTCCCGTTAGGTTCTGTCCACAGCTTGTCGTGACTTACGTTCCAGACCAGAAAGTTTACACCATAGCCTCTGCTGCCAATATACCTGGAAGAAGTCCCCAGACCACCCACCGGTGTGTAACTTGCCTTCATCCACCTGACCATATCATTCACGATCACTTCCTTGCTTTTTCCAATGGCATCAGTCTGAGGTTTCAGATGGTCGAACCGGTTATTATTCCACCAGCCGATTACACTATCCTGTATATCCTGATCAGCGTTACGCTGCGCAAAACAGCGGAAATTGATGACAACTGTAATGAATATTAGCCAATAAAGAAATCTCATATGTGCCATTTTTCTTGTTTTATACAATTGATATTGTTCATGAAATTCTGAAAAAATCAAGCTCAAAGCATTGATTTACAGATAACAATAACAAATTATAAAAAAATTAAGAAGCAAAAAACTTACGTGCCATTTGGAGCATTTGTTTTAGTAAACGGTAATCAGTCAGTCCGATAGAACCACTGTCAAAAAATTCAGGATTTTAATAAATTGATAATATAGAGAAGTTCAAAGATCAGTATCACGCTCTAACTTTGTAAAAAAAAGTCAGCATGAAAAGAAGATCTGCGCTCAGAAATATTGGTGATTTGTTTTTGACACCCGGACTGGTTACTGAAACTGTTAAAGAAAAAAAGCCTGTTTTAAGAATAGCGCATCTGACTGATGTTCACCTGAAAAATGAATTCGGAGCACCGGATAAATTTGTAAAATGTCTGCATCACGTTCAGAAACAAACGCCAAAAGTTGATTTGATTTTAAATGGCGGCGATATTGTTTTTGATATGAACAAGGAGAATATTGACACCATCAACGCACAATGGAAACTTGTCCATGGCATTATGAAAACAGAGTGTGATATCCCTGTAAAATACTGCCTCGGCAACCACGATATATGGTGGAACGAAAACAGCAAAAGCCAGACTTTTTATGGCAAACATTACGCCATGGACCAGCTCAGCCTATCCCGGCCCTATTACAGTTTCATGCAAAAAGGCTGGAAATTCATTGTCCTTGACAGTGTACATCTGGATATTGATGATACCTGGTATATTGGAAAACTTGGCGAAGAGCAATTTGCCTGGCTGGAAAACGAATTGAAAAATACGGACGCTCAAACACCGGTGTTGATTCTATCTCACATCCCGATCCTGACAGCCACGCTGATGATTGACGATAAGGTGATCAACAAATGGGAAATGCTGGGTGGTGATATGCACACGGATACATCCAGAATTATCAATCTGTTTTATAAGCACCCAAACGTGAAACTGAGTTTGAGCGGGCATATCCATTTACGGGATAAAGTTGAATATAACAGCGTCAATTATATTTGTAACGGAGCGGTGAGCGGAGCATGGTGGAATGGAAATAACCGGCAGACAGCTCCCGGTTATGGTCTGATCGATCTTTATGCCGACGGAAGTTTTGATGAAAAGTATTATAATTATTAGAAAGGGTGTTATGAGTGAAGATTATTATTTTTCACTCATAACGAAATAGCCAGAATTAGTGCTCGCACTTCTTATGTGAAGCAGATCACAAAACATTCATAAAAGCAACCAGTGCCTTTTTTTCAGCGGGTTTCAAATTAAGCTTATCAAATGGCAAAGTCTGGTTTGGAAGATTAAAACCAAGCCCGTTTCCACCTCCCTGATCGTAAAAGTCTACAACCTGTTCCAGCGTTTTATAAACCCCGTTGTGCATATAAGGAGCAGTTTTGGAAACCTGTCTGACCGTTGGTGTTTTGAATGCATACAGATGTGGCTCGCGTTTTGTCAGTACAAATTTACCGACATCGGTATCAACCTCTTTACCCTGTACTGTTAAGGGAACGCCCAAAACTTCACTTTCCGTTTCCTGATAGGAAGGAGGAACTGTACCGTTGAACAAGGGGTAAAAATGACAGGTCGCGCATTTTCCTTTTCCCATAAAAACATTGAAACCTGCTTTTTCTTCAAGCGTCAATGACTTGGTTTCTCCCTGAAGATAAGTATCCAGCCTGGTTTCAGGCATCCTGAGTGAGCGGATATAACTTGCAATTGCATTTTTCAGCGATTCTTCACTGACTCCGTCTTTATAATTTGCAGCGAATAACCCGGCATATTCCGGATCCTTTTTTAGTGCTTTTATAGCGAGCGGAAGTGAGCCATGCATTTCCTGCTTGTTTTGTATCACGTCCGTAGCCTGATCTTCCAAAAAAGTAACCCTGGAATCAGCGAATTGCACGGCCTGAAAAGCAGCATTTAAAAGTGTCGGCGCGTTACGGCTGATGCGCTTCCCGTCAAAACCAACTGCAAAACTTTTGGTCTCACCATCACTAAAAGCTTTATCTGGCTGATGACAACTCGCGCAGCTGCGACCCGCACCGGCAGAAAGTACAGGATTAAAAAAAAGCATTTTCCCCAGCGCAACTTTTCCCGGCGTACTATGCTGTTCATCCAGATTGACAAAATAATCACTGTTAAAAACACCCGAATCAGACAGTGTCCTGGCAGAAGCTGACAAAAACCGGCTTTCTGTGAATACCGGAATTTTCAGCGTTTTTTGCGCATCCAGCAAAAGCGAACTCAATTCGTTTGCATTGTTTTTAATAAATTCCAGCCTGTCAAAATCATCAAAATTTTGACCACTTTTTAAATTGACAATTGCTTTTTCGAAGGCACTTTCCAGTTGATCTGCCAGATTTTTATTTTTCTTATCAAGCGCATAAATCTGTAACTGATCACGCATACTTTCAAGCGCACTGGCAGCTTCCGGCAACGAATGAAAAGCTACCGGCGAGTCAAATCCCGTAATTCCCTGCGTCTGGATACGAAAAATTTCCAGTCGCATGGCATCAAAAACATGGCTGTCGGTTAATTCATTACTCTCTGAAATCTTGCGCAGACGGTTTACCTGGGAGCGAAGTACTGTCGCAATTTGTAGTCCTTCCGAAAAAGCTGACGAATCCACAACCGGGAAAACAAGTTCTTCCAAAACCTGAAATCCCTGTGGCGGGTTTACTCTCAGATCATCATCGACCTCCGGAATGTTAGGCCCGTTCAGCGCTTTGGTGGTTTCCGGGCTGTAATAGGCAGAGATAAATTCAACTTTTTTGTAAGCCAGTCTTGCGCTGCGAAAAGCCTTTTGAATAACAGCATCGGGCCGTTTAGATTTCAGATCACGCTGTAATTGACTTACCGCAGTATCGAGGCTGTTTATGTCCTGCATAAAAGACTGCTTGACCAATTTTGAACCGGAAAGATCTGAGCCATTTTCCGAACCAGACTGACATGAAACAAGCCAGATAGCCAAAACCGGGATAATAAACGACCAGCACTTTCCGCTGCTAGCAGACAGCAAAGACTTAAAAAACATAGATCGGTTTGAAAGAAATGTGAGATTGGAAATACGTAAGACGCCTGACCGGTTATATACAGTCAGGCGTCTTTTTATCTGCAATAGAAATTAACGTGGCAAACCTTCAATCAGAATTAACTGACTTGCCTGATCTTCATTCTTGCGAATTGAACCTCCGTCAACGCCTTTGTATTTGTCACCTCTCCATGTATGTGCCTGGATACCAAGCATAAATGTGTTCGGGCGACCAGTTACGTCAGAAACATCAATCATACCACTTGATTCCCATGAACCAAATTTAGATGTACCGCCTACATTGTATTTCGCAGCGTCAGATGCCGTACGACGGTGATCAATTTCAATGATCGGAGTAAGTTGTCTTGTGTTCAGGTTGTACTGATACACATATCCGTCATGTTTTTCATCACCGTATCCGTTTGGATCTTCCATGATGTAAACGTAGTTCGTAGTCACGCAAACGTTATCAGGATCCTGGAACGTTTTAGCGATACCTGAGCGGTCATCACCATCAAGTAAAACTTCCAGTTTTCCTTTTGAAGGATCTTTTTCGTCCAGTACCAAACGGTAGATACGACCGTATTTCGAACGTGAATAATCAGCATTTACTCCTGAATTATCCTGGCCGGTTACAGCGAAAATCACTTCACGTCCGTTGGCTGCTGATCCTTTACGGTAATCAACGTCTTCTACTCTTCCAAATTTAATGCCTTTCAACTCATTTACTTTGGCATTGATCTGCGCACCGGTAAGCGTTTTATGATTATCAATTTTAGTGAATTCAACATCATAAACGTTACCTGGTTTCATATCCATTTCTTTCTGATTGTTGTCTGAGCGTTTCAGCATATGAAGCGTGCCATTTTCAAGATCTCCAACCGTGTTGGAAAGATACATAGCCAGCTGTCCTCCGTTGATATCAGAATCATCATCACCAATCATGATAATAGTTTTTCCCGGATAGGCTGTTTTTGGCAAAGGAAGCGCATTTTCTGCACTCCAGCGACCAAGACCTGCAACTTCTCTTGATATGCTTGACTGGTTCACATTCGCATCCACTTTAAGTGCATGTGTACGCGATTCCTGTCCGCTTTCTCCGCAAGTCAAAAACACAGGACCAAATCCATGTTCCAGAGGCGTTGCCAGAGTTGCTGAACACAAACGCCAGGTTCCTCCGTCTGAATTTAATACATACTCTCCTTTTACAGGTTTAAATGTTTTGTCAAGTGTGATGCGTGATACCGCGAAATTGTCTTCATTATTAACCAAAACCGTGTAATTTCCATCCGGATTCTGGAAAATACCGGCACCATCTGCCGAGCCTCCAAAAACGTAATTTGGCGATTGTTCCAATACATCATCACTGCTTAGCAAAGAATACATGGAAAGCGCGTTAGCACCAATGCGCCCGTTAGTTGCGCCGGGAAGGAATTTGGCAAGAACCGGTGTTACCGAACGGTTTTGTACGACGATGTCCGGACTGTCGGCCATACGGTGGTCTTCACAACCTGCCAGAACTAAAAGGCTGAAAAGGGCTGTGGATGGGAGTAAAAGTTTTTTCGTAAGCATGGTGAGTAGTTTATAATTACGCACAAAGTAAACGTATCCGGGCCGCCTGGAAATTAAATCTGTATTATCAGTTTGTTAAGATTACAACACTGTCAAAATTCACATCTTGTTCATTTTCAAGCCCATTTCTTAACATAAGGATAAAGTAGACTGCTTTATTTTTGTAAAAAATTAACCGGCAAAATATGAAACTGAATTTACCTGCACTCTTCACACTTTCAACGGTTATTCTGTGCCTGGGATGTACCGATCATGACATTGAAACTGTCACTTATCCTGAAATGGCGGAAGCCAGCAATCCTGTTGTCCTTACAAATGCCAATGGCATTGATGTTTACAACGGAGGTTTTGGCTCGGCACTTGTTCAGGATCCGAACGATCACAATATCTTCTTTCTTCTAACCGACCGCGGACCTAATATTGATGGCACCGTTGCCAATTCAAAAGTGTTTGCTTCACCAGGTTTCACTCCCCAAATTGGAAAATTCAGGTTATCAGGTCACCAGCTTACGCTTGAAAAAATCATTGAACTGAAAAACGAAAACGGAGTCAAAATAAACGGTCTTCCAAACCCGGTTGGTCAGGGATTTAGTGGCGAACTTGCATTGGATTTGGCGGGTAACACACTTGCGAACAGCGCAGACGGTCTGGATTCAGAAGGGATGGCTATGGCCAAAGATGGTACCTTCTGGATCAGTGATGAATATGGCCCTCACCTGGTACATTTTGATGCAGATGGAAAAACGATTGAAAGAATAAATCCATTTGGAAGCGGTAAAGGCGGACGCAAAATCCCGCTGGTGTTTGCAAGCAGAAGACCTAACCGCGGTATGGAAGGTTTGACAATCACACCTGATGGAAAAACACTGGTTGGTATCATGCAATTCCCTTTGTATAATCCATCTTCTGCGGCAGTTTCAGGTTCACTGGTTACCCGTATTCTGGCTTATGACATTGTTGCGGGAACAAGCAAGGAATATGTTTATTTAATCGACCGTGCCAACCTTCAGGCTAACAGTGAAATTGTAGCAGTCAATAACACAGAATTTTTAGTTCTGGAACGCGACGGTGAATATGCAACCGATGCTAACAGATCAACGGTTATCAAGAAAATTTATAAAATCAGCCTTACGGGCGCTACTGATATTTCTGATCCGATGAACTCCGCAACAGGGAAACTTTATGGCGGTTCTACGGTTGAGCAGCTTAAAACTGCTGCTGCACTTGCTTCAAACGGCATTACCCCGGTTACAAAAACATTGGTGGCGGATCTTATGACAGACATTGCTTCACTATATCCACATGATAAGGCGGAAGGTTTGGCTGTTATTAATTCCACTACCATAGCGGTTTCAAATGATGATGATTTCGGGGTTACCGGAACTGGTACTTACACTTCAAAAATACTACCGGCAACAGGTAAACTGGATAAAAACAGAATCTATTTTATTAAATTGAAACAACCGCTCTGGTAAGATTTTTAATTTATTTCTTATAAAAACCCGTTGTCAAATCAAGTTTGGCAACGGGTTTTTCAATTATGACAATGTCATATTTAATATGCAGATTGTAAAGCCAGCTGAGTAAAGCGGAACGAAGTACAGAACATATCATTAAATGTTTGATACCTGAAAGTAATTGTTTGATTCTTGCAATCCGTTGACTGAAGAAGTTTCTACCTTTATTTTTTCAATTCAACAAAACTATAAAATGATAGAAGCAAAAGCATATGCTGCGCAGAGCGTCGCCGCAGATTTGACACCTTGGGACTTTGAACGCAGAGAAGTTGGCCCACACGATGTACAATTTGATATACTATTTTGCGGGGTTTGCCACTCTGATCTACACCAGATAAGAAACGACTGGTTCCCTGGAATTTTCCCTATGGTACCTGGTCATGAAATTGTTGGCCGCGTTGTGAAAGTGGGCGACCATGTGAAAAAATTCAAAGTGGGTGATCTGGCTGGTACAGGTTGTATGGTTGATTCTTGTCAGGAATGTGAAAACTGTAAAAAAGATCTTGAACAATATTGCCTGGAAGGCAACACCCAGACATACAATGGTTATGAGCGTGATGGCAAAACGCCTACTTATGGTGGCTACTCCAATACCATCGTGGTTCGCGAGGAATTTGTTTTACATATTTCAGAAAAACTTAATCTGGCTGCCGTTGCACCATTGTTATGTGCAGGGATAACCACGTATTCTCCTTTAAGGCATTGGAAAGTTGGCAAAGGACATAAGCTGGCAGTACTTGGTCTTGGCGGACTTGGCCATATGGCTGTAAAATTCGGTGTAGCTTTTGGAGCTGAGGTAACAGTACTAAGTACCTCTCCAAAAAAAGAAGAAGATGCAAAAAAATTAGGTGCACATCATTTTGTTGTGACTACGGATGAAGCTCAGGTGAAAGCTGCCATAGGGACCTACGACTTTATATTGGATACGGTTTCTGCTCCGCACGACTTCAACATGTATCTTTCCCTGTTAAGAACTGATGGTACGCTGATCTGTGTGGGTGTTCCACCGGAACCAGCTCAAATTGCAGCTTTCAGTTTGCTTGGCGGCAGAAAAAGTATTGGTGGATCTGGCATCGGCGGTATTGCTGAAACTCAGGAAATGCTGGATTTCTGCGCAGAGAACAATATCGTTTCAGATATAGAAATGATTGATATCAAAGATATACAAACTGCCTACGAGCGTATGGAGAAAGGTGATGTCCGTTACAGATTTGTAATCGATATTGCAACGCTCTAAAGTTTATAGCGATGACTTTGTATTGATTTCAATATAAAGCATCAATAGAAAACGCCATTAAAATTATCCATGTATAAGGTAATTTTAATGGCTTTTTTATGTGGTTCTCAGAAAATCAGATCACAAGATTTATCTTTTACTGATCGCGTCTGGTTAAAGAAGCTGCGACGAATTATGATTTGACATAACCAATTAAAAATGAAGTAAAAAAAATAACGTATACGACTACTTTTTATGCAACAATTAAGTATAAATGGGTTACTTTTGGAAGTATGATTGTCAATTGGAGCCAACACCTTCATCTATGAAAATACTTTTTACCTACCTCTTTCTAATTTTCCCGCTAATACTTACCGCACAACATAGTCAGCCCCATAGCCTTGCGACGGATCAAAAAAAGCATTTTATAAACTATATCGGTTTCAGATTTGGCGGTTTGGCAAGCTCTTTCAGCCATAGCAGCAGTTTACTGATTCCCTCTCCGGGAAAGAAATCCATGCCCGCCTTTCATGCAGGAGCTGCAATGGATTTTTTTTCAAAAGCAAACTACAATGCCAGGGTAGAATTGTCTTACCTGAGCAAAGGCGCAAAAGAAACATTTCAGAATGATCGCATAGCCATACAAAGCACAAACAGATTACACTATGTCCAGCTAAGTGCGCTGCCGCTTGTAATCAAAACCGGAGATAAAAAGATTAACCCGTATATAGCCCTGGGTGGATATTTCGCCCGCCGTATAGGAATTAAATCCAGGTCGAAAACCGGTCAGGAAAATTGGGAGAATGATCCGATGACGGCGAATAATCTCAATGTGGAGAATGATTATGGATATTCCGTTTCTGCCGGTATTAATATTCGAAAAAGGCCGCTTTTTGAGATTCGTTATGAGGCAGGTTTACATTCCGTATCCACTTCATCTGACATAAAAAACCGTTCTCTTATCGTGTCCTTTTTTATCTAAACTGGCGTGAAAAATAAAATTATCTATTCTGCGCTGCTCCTGTGCACGATTTTATCATCCTGTTTTATATCCGGCTGTGAAAAAGTGGTTCCTCTGGAAACAGATGAACACTACCGTTTTGATAAACTGCAACGGTTAACCATTCAAAAGCCCAAACAAATTGATTTTTTTCTGGGTACTGACAATCCGGAAATCCCTCTGGACGCCACGGCTTTTGATCAGAGAGGAAGTGTGATCGATGTTCCGGAGGAAGTAATAAGTTTTTACAGTAACGGCGTTGAACTTTCCGGAGAGTCATTCCTGCCCGAAAAAGAGGGCAAATATGCAATTGTTGGAAAGCTGGCTGGAAGGGTGAGCGATACTTTGATTGTCAGGGTTTGGGAACCATCATCACTTACACTTTCTTTAAGTACTATAAATGCGCCCGGTTTATTTTATGCCAACGGTAAGGATTCATTGAATTTCAAAGTTAATGTTTTGAAAGGTGGAAAGGTTGTTAACCCTGATTTTCCGTATAAATTTTACGTGAACGATAAAGAGCAGCGCTCCGGAAAATTTGCAACAAAAATTTCAGGTGTGTATAAATTCCGGGTAAAAGGATTGGGGCTCCAAAGTAATGAACTCACCATTAATGCACTTCCCAAGCCTACGTATCCGGTAGTACGTTTGCCGGTTATTTTTCATGAAATCAATGCAAGAGTGCTCACCGCAGACCGGATCCGTAAACTGACAGAAGATATGAGCCGGGCATACCGGAATCAGTTTAATATAAACCAGGCAGAAAAAGATCCAAACGCAGAAGATATTTTTATTGAGTTTTATCCTGCTGAAATTGGTCTTGACGGTAAAAAACTTAGTTCGCCGGGACTTCACCAGGCTGTAAGTGCAAAGAATTCTTTTACTTCCAATGATGCATTTAATGACGCATTTACTTCTTTTTGGGATCCGACACGGTATTTGAACATTTGGGTCTATCCAAACATAACCGGTGAATATTCAAATTCTTCCTGGGCATATTATCCGAGTGTGACCGTGCCGATGGATGGGTTACTGACAGTTGAAGAGGGCACTTCGCCATTTTTTCCATACGGAATTTTTCTAAATGGAAATCATGTGTCGATCAACCATGAGGGAGGAAGAACCGAGGAAGTTCTGGCGCATGAAGCCGGCCATGTACTGGGCTTGTACCACGTATTCAACGGGAATAATTACGACTATAACGGATGTAACACAGCGGATCCTGATTACTGTGCAGATACCCCATATTATAACCGTAATCTATATATTGATAATCTGGATCCTGATAAAAGATATCAGAGAACTTCTTGCGCCGGTGTTCATTACACCTGCACCAATATCATGGATTATTATTATTCCCATAATAATTCATTCACAACCGACCAGTTAAAAAGAGTGAGGCATACCATTAATTACAGTTTATGGCTGCCAACGCCTCGCAATAATGATCCGTCTGGTAAAAAAAGTGTTATCAGTACACTTGTCAAACGGCCTGCAAACCTTCGGTATATAAAACCAGTCATTTGTTCGATGCCGTAAGCAAAGAAGTATGATTAATTGATATTGCAGCTAAAAACTTTTGCGTATCTCTGATATTTGAATCAGTAATTACATATTTCAAACCTTTGATTCTCTGACCGCTTTGGGATTTGTACCGGCTATTCTTTTAAAATAACTGTTAAAATAGGTTACATATTCAAAGCCAAGCGCATAGGCGATGTCAGCGATATTCCAGTCGGTATGTTGCAAAAGTGCTTTTGCTTCATTAAAAATACGTTCAGAAATATGCGCTGTTGTGGGTTTGCCCGTAACTCCTTTCACGACACGGTTTAAATAATTTACATGAACATTCATGCTTTTTGCATAATCCTGAGCAGTCTTCAGTTGAAGTGGAAAATCTGCACTTTCGATAGGAAATTGCCTTTCAAGAAGTTCAAGAAAAACGGAAGTAATTCTTAATGCCGCATTTTTGTTATGGTCAAAGTTTTCAGAGGGTTGCAGTTTTAGTGACTCATGAATGATTAAGTTGATATAATTTCGGATCAGATCGTCCTTATACGTATACTCAGAGCCTTGCTCCTCAACCATTTTCAGAAAAATAGTGTTTAGAAATTCACGCTGTTTTTCGGTTATTTCTAAAATTGGCGTACCTCCGATTTTAAACAAAGGAGACTGCTGCAAACTTTCTGAACGCTCCGAAGCTTTTAAAAATGATTCTGAAAAAAGGCAGGTATAGCCAACATAACTTGCAGAAAGTGTCTCCCAGGAATATGGAATATGCGGATTACCAAAAAACAAAACAGTCCCGTCAGTTTCAAAACTACGGTCGGCGTAGTGTATGATACTTTTACCTGTTGTCAGACAGATTTTAAAGAAATCCTTCCGGCTATAAAAACGGGTGATATTACTATCACCCTCTATTTGAAAGACATTAAACCCTTTCAATTTCAATTCAGCATTAAAATCTAATGAAGTCACAGTATTTTCTTTATCCATCTCACAAAGTTAAGAAATTCAAATCTATGAGAATTGCTTAAATTAGCTTGTCCGGCGTAATGGGCAATGTACGGACCCGCTTTCCTGTTGCGTTAAAAACAGCATTGGCAATGGCAGGTGCAACACCGATAATAGCAATTTCACCTAAACCCTTGCTTCCTACCGGATCAGCCAGCAAATCAGGTTTGTTCACAAAATAAACTTCGATATCGGGAACATCTGCATGAACCGGGACATGGTAATCACCAAAATCTTTGGTGACATAACGGCCGAAACGGTGATCCATCACAGCATCTTCTGTTAATGCCATACCAATGCCACCTGTGGCTCCGCCAATCATTTGACTCTCCGCTGTTTTAGGACTGACGATCGTCCCGGCATCTGCGCAGCAAACGATTTTTTTGACCCGCACCTGTCCCGTATAAGGATGCACGTGAACCATAGCAAAGTGCATGGAGAAAGCATTCATGGAGTACTTTTTACCATTTTCGCTTGGTTTTGATTCCTGTGTGGTCTCGATTTTTTGTATTTTATTTTGTTTGAAAAAATCGCTAAGTGTACCCGACGACTTCCCCGAAAGCCGGATCTCACCCTTTTCAAACATTACGTCGTCAGGTTTGGCAGCACTGAAATCAGAACCGTTTTTTGAAGCTGACAAGGTGATCAATTGTTCTTTCAGGGCATTACAAGCAGCCTGCACAGCAGGCCCGACACTGTTTACAGTTGACGACCCGCCCTGTAAACCGGCATTTGGAAATTCTGAACTACCCAAATGGAAAGTTATTTTTTCCGGAGCAATGCCGGTAGTATTTGATGCAACCTGCACCATAGCTGTTGCAGTTCCCGGACCAATATCAGTGATCGCGCAGTGCATCACCAGATTTCCATTTATATCAAGCTCTGCATGTACGGTCGCAGAACTACGGTTTGCACCGAAAGTTCCGGTTCCCATTCCATATCCAACCAGCCACTCTCCGTCACGTACAGAACCCGGTTTTAATTTTCTGTTTTTCCAACCGATTCTCTCTTTTCCTTCTTCATAACATTCCCTCAGAAACTTTGTTGACCAGGGAATATTTTTATCAGGATCGGTCTCAGTATAATTCATAAGCCGGAAATCGATCGGGTCCATTTCGATCGCGTGCGCCATTTCATCCATGGCAGATTCCAACGCGAAAGCACCGGTTGCTTCTCCCGGTCCACGCATCCAGATGGGCGTGGCCACATTAAGCGGGAGCAAACGATACCGGGTGCTCACGTTTGGCGAAGCGTACATCATCCTTGTTTGCTGCAAAGTTGATTCTGTAAACTCTTCATAACTTGACGTTTGCCCGATGGAATGATGATTTATAGCCACCAGCTTGCCATCTTTTGTAGCACCCATCTGCACTTTTTGCCAGGTACGCGGACGGTAGCCAACCATCGTAAACATTTGCTCGCGGGTCAGCATCAGCTTCACCGGTCTTTTAACCTGTTTGGCAGCAATGATTGCGGCAGATTCATGCGGCCAGCTATGAAGGCCATTTCCAAAAGCCCCTCCAACGAAAGTGGCAATTACCTTCACATTTTGCTCAGGTATATTCCATTCTTTCGCAAATGTCTTTTGGGTCGATTTTGTTCCCTGCACCTTGTCATAAATCGTAAGCCTGTCGTCTGCTTCCCAATGCGCAGTTATGGCTTGCAATTCCATGGGGTTATGCATTTCAGTTGGCAGGACATATTCCGCTTCAATCTTATAAGGTGCCGATTGAAATGCATCGGTTTGTCCGCGGTCATAGTCCGCTGTCGGGGATTTGGGATTCTTTTTCGCTGCTACCGGTAAAACAGCACCATCCGTATTGGCCTCAAAATCTGTTTTGTGCTTCTCCTGATCGTATTGAATTTCGACCAGCGATGCTCCATAATGCGCTTTTTCAAGACTCGTTGCCACAACGATCACAACCGGTTGGTCATTAGAATACACTTTGTTGTCATAAAAAACACGAAGCGACTGGTTAGCCGAAGGTGCTCCGGTTGAAGCATCAGCAGAAGGTTCGTAACCCGGGACTTTAATTCTGTTGGTATGCGATATGACTGCCAAAACGCCTGGAGCCCGCTCCGCTGCTTTGGAATCAATACTTTTAATAGTTCCCTTTGCAATCCGGCTTCCAACCAACACACCATAAGTCATGTCAGGAAGGACATATTCAGCAGAATATTTTGCTGCGCCGGTTACTTTCAGACGGCCGTCGACACGGTCGAGTGGCAAATATTCTTTTTTATCAAAAAATGCTTCGTTCATAATATTTTTTTCAAGGAATCAGGAATACGCCTATACCAAACCAGCTGCGTTTTTTAACGCTTCGACAATCACATTTGGACCCATTTTTAGTTTGAAAGCATTGTGTTTGTATGCTTTTGCCCCCTGCATGGCAATTTCCGCAGCCTGTCTGAATGTTTCTTCTGTGGCAGATTTGCCGGCAAGCGATTTTTCAGCTTCCGTCAACCGCCATGGCTTATGCGCCACGCCACCCATGGCAAGCCGGGCCTCTTTGATAACATTGCCCTCCATTTGCAGCGCAGCTGCTACTGAAACCAGTGCAAAAGCATACGAAGCACGGTCGCGAACCTTGAAGTAATGGGTATTTTTGTTAAAAGAATTGTCAGGTATTTCTACTGCGATAATCAGCTCATTATTTTGCAGCGTATTATCCTTTTCCGGATGCTCTCCCGGCAAGCGGTGAAATTCACCAAATGGAATTCGTCTTTCTCCTTTTGGCCCAGCCACAATTACCGATGCATCCAGGGCAACGAGGGCTACACACATATCACTTGGGTGAACTGCGATGCACTGGTTACTGGCACCAAAAATAGCATGCATTCTGTTTGCACCTTCCAGCGCGCCGCATCCACTGTTTGGCTGGCGTTTATTACAGGGTAATGCGGTATCATAAAAATAGGAACACCGTGTGCGTTGCATCATATTACCACCCACCGTTGCCATATTTCTGATCTGTGCGGATGCTCCTGCATTAAGTGCTTTTGATAACAAAGGATGTTTTTCAAGTATGAGTTTATCGTCTGCTACCTGACTGTTTAAAGCCAGCGCCCCAATTCTGGTCATACCATTTTTATATTCGATATTTTTAAGAGGAACCGTATTGATGTCAATTAATCTGGTGGGAGCCATCACGTTGCGTTTCATCAGATCAACCAGGTTTGTACCACCGGCTATGATTTTGGCATTGCTATTGTTGGCCAGCGCAGTTAACGTAGCCTTTGTTGTTGCAGTGCGTTCAAATTGAAACTGTATCATGATTTCTGCCCTCCCATTTTAACTTCCTGAATCGCTTTTACAATATTGGGATATGCCCCGCAGCGGCAGATGTTGCCGCTCATAAATTCTTTAATATCCTCTTTCGTTTCTGCATGTCCTTCGTTGATACAGGCAATGCCTGACATGATCTGGCCCGGTGTGCAGTAACCGCACTGGAAACCGTCGTGTTTGATAAATGCCTTTTGCATCGGATGCAGTTCATCTCCTTTTGCAAGTCCCTCAATGGTGGTAACCTCTTTCCCCTCCTGCATGACAGCGAGGCTCAGACACGATAAAACCCGTTGCCCGTTTACATGTACCGTACATGCTCCGCACTGACCATAATCGCAGCCTTTCTTCGTCCCTGTTAAATCCAGTTGTTCGCGCAGTACATCCAGAAGTGTCGATCGCGGCTCTACGGCAAGCTGTTTTTTTACCCCATTTACAGTCAGGCTGACTGGTGTAGTTTCAAATGCCTCAACGATTTTTTCTCCCAGATTATATTCAGCCGCTTTGGCAACGGTCAATGGAGCAACCGCAATGGCAGTCAGGATTGATGTTGTTTTTAGAAAATCCCGCCTTGACTCACTGCCATATTCGTTTTCGGGTTTATCTGTGGAAAATTTATTGGCCATAGTGATTTCACAAGTTTAATTCTTAATAAAAAAAATCCAGACACGTACAACCCGGAAATTCCATGTTTACCCGCAAATGCAACCATTGGGGATAGAAGGAAAACTAAAAAGATCGGACCAGCCTAAACCCGCCCAATCATAATAGCTCATTGAAAAATAATATCTTAGGGTGAAGAATCGTGGCGGATACCATTTTCAATGCATCCTTCGCCGGCGATCCGGAAGTTGCCTATTGCACCGCAAGTTAGTCTGGAAGTATTTGCTTTTGTTAAAGAATATCAAACCAAAACTTATGATAATCAAACTTTAAATTAGTCGCGCGAATTAGCGAACCGTTATGTTTGGGAGAATTCTGACAGCAGAAATTTTGAAGATAAGAAAATAAATGCGGGGCAAACCGCTGAGAATCTGCCCCACATTATAAATTATTCTTTTACTATTTTAATGATTTCGCTGCCATTCGTTTTTAATAAGAATACACCTGACGGAAGGGTTGATATATCTACTTTTTGAGAGGCTGAGGTTTTGGTTACAGTTTTCAAAACACTTCCATTTAAATCAACAAATTGCACCTTGCTGTCAGCCGTTTTTTTCCAATCTATCCAAAGATCATTTTTGGCAGGAACCGGATAGGCGATCATTGCCTCTGCTGCCGATAACTTCACCGATACTATTCTGCTATATGATATTTTTCCATCCAGTTCTATAATTTTCAAACGGTAATAAGCCTGGTTTCCGGCATGCACGAGCGAGTCTGTGAAGCTGTAATCAGTACTTGCCAGTAAATTGGCTTTTACCTGACCTATTTTGATAAAATTCTTACCACTTGCACTGTATTCTACCTGATAAGTTTTAATATCCTCCTGTTCGACAACTTTCCAATAAAGCTTTGTTTCTTGCTCACTGGTGCGCTTGCCTTCAAAACTGACTAAACGGACAGGCAGCGGATTCTGGCTTAAAGTTCCACCAAAAAAACCACTAAAACCATCTACATTAAAAGCCACTTCCCAGCGATTCTTACCACTATTCCAAACGATATCATCGTCATCCGGATCAATGACTGTCCTTGAATCTCCATAAGATGACGGGCTGCCGGTGTCACCTGCACTTGGTCCGTGGAACTGGTATATCCGAAGATTGCCTATTCTGGCCTGCTCTCCATTTGGGTTTCCAGTTGGTAAATAGGCAGAAGCGGTCAGTTTTGCATTTAATGCATCAAATTCATCCTGCGTAAAATATAGAATTGCACGCCCCAGAGCGCTTTCAGCATTGTCAGCCGGAGAGATATCATAGTGCCTTTGCAGATAAAAAGCACCGCCATAGGAATTCACCTGAGAATCCACCCATACTTTGGCAGTTACCGTGCCACTCAAAACCTCCGGAATCAGCGTTAAAAGGTCCGATCCGCACACCTCGCCATTCACAGAAAATGTATGCGGCTCCATATCCTCGAAAACAAAGGAACCTGACTCTCCGTTTCCTGCCAGTTCAGTTGCGCTTGCTGGCCGTATTCCCTGAAATTCCAAGGCACCCATATCCAGTTTCCCATTAAATATCCTTGTTTCTCCGGCTATATCTTTCTGGGGAAGGCTACCTTCCTGATAATAAAATTCCTTACCGGCATCAATTGCGGGGCTGCACTGATTAAGAGAAAAGTCACTGTTGTCCATGTTTTGGAATAGCGGGTCTTTATCCAGATTTCCACCCAGGTCTTCCAGATATGTTTCCGTATTGGCCACCTCAAGTTTCCAGTTAATACTACCCCCACTGCCTCCGATGATGCTATTCCCAATTGAACCAACAGCACCCAATGCCGTAAAATTGGATTCCGGAGGAATTCCACCACCATTTGGTGAATCGTCAGACAATATGTTATGGAAAATAATGCTGTTGGCAATTGCAATTTTCGCCCCTGCAATACCTACCGCAGGTCCGTTCGTCAGAGACAGGTTTTGCGCTACTGTTGTATTGAACATAACCATCGGAAGAGTCGATAAATAGTGCACTATTCCACTTCCAGCTACTACATCCAGATTATGATATATAATCGAATTTGAGATAATTGTGCCGGAATTAACCGCGGTCAATCCGCCTCCCAAAAGCCCCATATTGTTTCGGATAATTACATTTTCAATCAAAGGATCAGCCTCTAATACAAAAACGCCTGCCCCAAATGTAGAGGGCACTTCTGCTTCATTTACAAGTATCGTTTCATTAATATCACCGTACAGATTATGCGCACCTTCAATGGTAAATCCGTCAAGTGCTGCGCCATATTCGCGAAGCCCTATGATATTGACCACCCGATATGCGTTTTCGGATTCTTCACCAGGGCCGTTGGTCTTGATGTCGGAGAAGTTAAAATCGTCGTCTCCGTCGAAGTCTCCACTTAAAACACTTGCATTCGTGGAAATGCTTAAATCACGCTGATCGCGGGATGTCTCCGTCCCTGCAAAACCGCCATATAAACTCACCCCATCAACCAGTAAAAATGCGTTATACTGGCTTTTCGGATCCTCATTGCTTAAATTATCAGGTCTGTAAAGCGGCAGATACTTGCCGCCTGCCACCCATATTTCAAGTATTTCAGGCCTTAAGTTGGCAGCCAAAAGTGCATCAGCAACTTCCGCCGCGGCATTATCCCAGCTTTCACCCGTCATAGAACCGGAACCTCCTTGTCTGACAAATAATATTCCTGCATTATTGGGGACAAGATTTGTAGTGAGGATTCCATACAGACTTTCCAGCGCTCCAATATCAACCGTTTCTTTGATGATGCGTGCTGTCCCTCTCTGATCTGTTGTCAAAGCTGACAGATCCGGCGACTCTCCCGTTTGAAAATATTCATTATTACCATTATTAATGGCTGGGCTGTTTGGCTTCAAGGCAAAATAGCCATATGATAAATTTACAAATTGTGGGTCCGTATCCAGATTTCCAGCCACGTTTGTCCCAAAACCAGGGTTCCAGACACCGCCCGTTTTACTTCCTTTAATGATGCTGTATGCAAAGGACGCCTCAGCGTCAGCGTCAGAGAAAAATATATCTGGATTAACCGGCGCATCGTTTGCATAAACAATTGTATTCCTGACTGTTGCTGCTGTGTTGGCTCCTTTGAAAGTGATACCACCACCGTTTTCAGCAGCAGTATTCGATGCAATGGTGGCATTTGTAATTATTGGTGAGGAATTGTCAATATAAACCGGCCCCTCTTTTGACGCATAGTTGTAAATAATCAGCGCATTAGTCATAACAAAGTTAGACTGAAAACCATAGACAGCACTGCCAAAAGCCGATGAATTGTCAGCTATTAGAAGATTACTCAGTGATGGTGAGGAATTAAAAACCGCAATGCCGGCGCCAACATTCCTCGCAATCGTTTCACCATTCACGATGACCGACTCTGCGCCATTTGCAATCCCCCCCGCGATTACAAAGCCGTCCAGGCTGGCACCATTTACGTCGCCAGCGGAGAAAACTACATGATAGGTATTATCCAGTGTTCCGGTAGTGTAATCATCATCAAGTATATCTCCGCTGAGAATGGTCGCAAAATCGCCTCCGCCATTACCTGTAAATACGGAACCGGAAGATATTCTGAGATTACGCTGTGTGACAGATTCCTCAATACCTGTGAAACCGCCATATATTTTAATACCCGGCAGCATCATGAAGACATTGTCGTGGGGACTGTAATCGTCTCCCTCGTCCTGATAATTATGATCAAAAAGCGGGTGATAAACACCGTTGGCGACCCAGATCTCTAAAACACCCGGGTTATATTTTGCATAAAACAGAGCATCTGCCAGCTCAACAAATGCATTTTCCCAGCTGGTACCATCATTCAATCCTGACGCCTGATAATCTACAAACAAGGTCCCGGGAACGTCGGTGATCGCAGTTTTCCTTGCCGCAGACATATGTGGCCGAGCTACCCGGTTTCTTTTTTTTGAAGCAATAACGGTTCTTTTCAACCAGTTTTTGGCCAGACTGTCATGTAATGTTTTACTACCATTTTCATTCTGGTGTCTGGCTATTGCGGAAGATCTGGTCAATTTGGAATTTGCAAATCTGGTTTTTGATAACTTCAAACTTTTACTATCTACCACTATTTTTGAAGCTTTTTCAATAATTTTATCAAAGCTTGTTTTAGCGAGCCTGTAACGATTTTCGAGTTCTTGCTTTTTGGTAGTAACGACTGATTCTCCCTTTTGCTGCGCCTGCACCTGCTGGATGGAAAGCAGCGCTAATAAAAGAAGTAAATAATGGTGAGTAGAAATTTTTCTTTTCATAAAGATCGTTGAGTGTAAAATAAGGACACAAATTGATTGGTTAGATGGACAAAGGATATACCAAATTCCATTTACCTCGAAGATTCCGGAATTATTGATGATTATTTATTAAACGGTTAAGATCAGTGTGAGGAAGGGCCGAGACAAGGATTATCTCAAACTTTGAAAACTTAAATTTTTATTTATGTGACCACTAAGTAATCCGGGCAGAAACTTATTGTTCGTTATCAGGCTACGAATGTTAGGTTTTAAAAATGATTTCACAACCAAATTCCCTTTGGTTGATGAATTGTCTACACTTTGTCTATGGTTTTATTCAGGATTGCATCATTTCTGGGCTCATGCCCTTTCAATTAAAACCTGTGCGGAAGGACAAAAGTCGTTACCAACACTGTTGATGTTGCTGTATTACCAGCTGCTGAATTGAGGAATTGGATATTTATCTATAAAGAAATTGAAAACACCATTACAAAGAAAATGGTCAGCGTGGTTGATTATAACCATACTGACCATTTCCTTTATTTTGTCAATAGCTAATTAAAAATTGATAGCTATCGTTATTTTATTTTCTAATTAATACTGATTGGCACTATCAGTGTCATTGCGAAATTTATCCACCGTTGATTTAGCTTCATCCGCTACCTGGATTACCTTGTTTACAGCTTTATCAGCATATACATCAACCGAATTACTTGCGCGCTGAGCTACTGAATCCACTTTTTCTTTTGCAGTATTGACAACCTCAACAGCTTTTTCTTTGGTGCGGTCCCACTGGTTTTTTAAATTATCCTTCTGTTCATCAGCCAAATCTTTCAAATCCTGACGGATTTCTTCACCTGATTTTGGAGCATATAAAAGCGCAAGTACAGCACCTATTGCGGCACCAATAAAAAGACCTGTTGCAAAGCCGGCATTGTCTGAATCTTCTCTTTCGTAATCCTGGTGATCAGTTCTCATAGTTTTTAAGTTTTGTGATTTAATGTATTGACATATAAAAACGTGCCACACATATTTTATTGATATAAACAGCTTGCAATTTCTGTCACGATTTGACAAAGCATGTATCAAAGTAGGCGGAAGGTTGTGTAACTGTCAATCTTTATATGGTATGGTTATTTAGACCCGCGTCAAATTGATCTTAATGAAGAAACGATTTAATTTTGAAAAGAACAATATGTGGCTGATTTGGGCAATTCTGGCAGCAATAACTGCGGCGCTGGTGACGGTATTAACAAAAGCAGGTTTAAAAAATGTGGATTCAAGTCTGGCATTTGCCCTTCAATCTATAATCATTGTTGCTATCACATGGAGCGTAGTTACCTTTCAGGGAACAGTTTCCGGAATTAAAGAAATCGATAGCAAGGCATGGGTACTTTTGGGGCTTGCCGGTGTGGCAACCACACTTTCAACCCTGTTCTCATTTAAGGCATTATCTATGGGGAAAGCTTCCTATGTCACAACTGTCGAAAGATCCTCTCTGGTTATAGCGGTACTACTTTCTGTATTATTCTTAAAAGAAAAAATTACCTGGCAATTGATTGTTGGCGTAGTCTTAATAATTGGCGGAGCAGTTCTGATCGCATTGTCTGATCCTGCCAAATAACTGCGAGAAAATCATCATAGATTTCAATAATACCCAACCACATCACACTTATGATTTTTCTCTACAAAAAGTAAAAATACCCATGGCCCAATGCACCATTTACCGCACTCATTTGATTGATGACGCACATTGGCACGATATTAGAGATCGGTATAATTACATCAACTAAATGAAAAATTATGTCAGCGACTGAAAAAGCAACAAGTGTAATTAGTGATTTGATTGAAATTAATAATGACCGTACTGCCGGTTTTGAAAAGGCAATTGCAGATATTAAGGATGAGAATATTGATTTGAAAGATCTTTTTGAATCTTATGCTCAGCAAAGCCGCAAAAACACGCAGGAATTGTCTGCTATTGTGGGATCCGCTCCACATCTTGAAACTGAAACGAGTGTAAGCGGCACTTTACACCGTGCATGGATTGACGTAAAATCAATCTTTGGTGGTGACGACCGTGCCAGTATTTTATCAGAAGCTGAACGCGGAGAGGACGCAATCAAAAAAGCTTACCAGGATGCACTAAGCGAAGAACTTGGTTATGACGCTCAGCAAATCATAAGCAGTCAGGCGCAAGGAATCAATGCAGCGCATGATCATATTAAGGCTCTTAGAGATGCTGCAAAAGCATAATTAAGGAAGGATATGAATCAAAGCTACCTCGAAAGAGGTGGCTTTTTTTATTTCCTAAAAATGTGGCTGAGTGAAAATTGATGCCCGGTATGACAACTAATTTATTATCAATGATTTTGTAAACTGCAATGAGCGACAGCCCGTCCTACCTGAATTTTGATAAACCGGCATATGCCTGGAAGCCCGATGTCGACTATAAAAAACATCCTGAACAATACCGGGTTGGAAAAGGTGAGCAGGGTGTATTGATATGTGAGCCTTACAAATCAGAAATTGGTCAATATTGGAGGTTTAAAACTAAAATAATTGCGGAGGAAAGCAGTGAAAAAATTTACCGCATTTTTCTGACATACCTGGAAAAGAATGATTTCGTTGGAGCCGATATGGCGCGTAAATATTTACAAATGGGATTTACACGCGCCCGCCGGTATGCCAATTACAAAGGAGGCAAAAAATATGATAAAGAACACGACTATCAGCTTTTAGAAAAGGGAACGGGCGAACAGGAAAAAGCACAGGCGGCAGCCGTCTTTTTTTCAAAATGGAAAGAAGCTGAGGGTAATGCTAAATATGCAAAACTGAAAACTGAGTGGAAATCGTCTTTGGGTTAATATGCCATTTTTCAAAGCCCAGGCAACAGACTCTGCAATGTTGCAAGCTATTTCCTTTTATTTGTCAGATTAACTTTAACAATACCAATCAGATGCGTGTGTCAGATATAGACAAATTTGGTCTATGATCCCTTTTGTTTAAGATAGTCTGTAAGCCCTTCGCAAAGATCGTATGAGCATACCTGCTGATAAAAGTCGGGGTCAGGCCAAAATTTTTTAAATGAGTCACCACAATCATGGGTGTTCCACCGGGCTGTTTGCCTGATGGAAACATATCCTATAACATTTCTCCAAAATTACAATTGCTATTGCAATTTTTGTAGAATGGAATTAGTGTAAAACCATGGTTTTTTCCAGTCCCTCCAATGAAGTACCTTTTGTTTCGGGCATTACACGCCAGACGAAAATCAGCTGCAAAACCATCATCACCGCAAAAAAAGAAAAGGTGATACCACCCCCTAAAAATTCAGAAATAATCGGAAACGAGAAGGCGACCACTGCAGCCATGAACCAGTGGGTAAAACTACCAAGTGCCTGGCCGTTTGCACGTACTTCATTTGGGAAGATCTCTGATATAAATACCCAGATCACAGCACCTTGTGAAAAAGCGAAGAAGGCGATGTATACAAAAAGGAAAACAGGTACGCCTGAAAAATCCTGAATAAAAAATGCTCTTGCTACAAGACTCAGAGTAATAATCAGCCCCACAGAACCGATCAGCATCAGGGTCCTTCTTCCGAAGCGGTCAATAAAATTGATAGCCAACAGCGTAAATGCAAAGTTGACAAAACCAATACCTGCCGAGGAAAGAAAGGCAGACTTCGTTCCAAGTCCTGTCATTTCAAAAATACGGGGACTGTAATAAATAATTGCGTTAATACCCGATACCTGGTTGAAAATAGCAAACATCACAGCCAGTCCTACAGGTGATTTATATTTAGCTGAAAATAACCGCGCTTTGGGCTGACTTTGTGTCTCTGCTGTACTTTTCAAAATATCGGAAAGCGTTTCTTCACTTGTTCCGGGATCGATCAGTTCCAGAATTTGGCGCGCTTGGTCAAGGTTACCTTTTTTCATAACCAGCCAGCGCGGACTTTCCGGAACATACAGTATTGCCAAAAGGAAAATCAAGGAAGGAATGGCTTGTATACCAAGCATCCAACGCCAGGCATTTTCTCCAAGATCCTGCATGAAATAATTTGAAAAGTAAGCGATCAGTATTCCGAAAACCACATTAAACTGGAACAGGCCCACCATTTTCCCACGCGATTTGGCAGGTGAGATTTCGGAAATGTACAAAGGTGCAGCCACAGAAGAAGCTCCTACGCCCAGACCACCCATAAATCTGAACAACAGAAATAAATACCAGTCATTGGACAAAGCTGAACCCAGAGATGAGACAAGATATAATACAGCGATCCAGAATAAAGTTTTTTTCCGCCCCAGCCTGTCTGCTGGAATACCGCCAAGCATGGCGCCAATAACTGTTCCGATTAACGCGATGGATACGGTGAAGCCATGCTCAACGGCTGTGAGTTGCCATAAAATCTGGATGGCTTTTTCTGCTCCTGAAATCACTGCTGTGTCAAAACCAAAGAGAAAACCTCCAAGTGCCACAACGATTGACCAAACCAATACTTTGCTGTTTTTCATTCGTAGTTCTGATTTTTTTGTTAAAACTACTCAATTATAAGACTACAAATAACTAAATAATATCACAAAAAAGTTAAATTTTGATCCAGAAGAGCTTTTTTATAATCAATTCAACAAATTTCAGATTGATTGACTGGATAATAATCGGAAACGTCTCTGACGATACCAAACACAGAGATGCATTTGATACGTGATCAGCTGCATCTCTGTGTTTCTGCTCCTGTTTGTTAAAATTAGATTAATTGTAGCGGTAAGCCTGTTAGTCTGTTAAAACAGTCAAGGTATTTTGTAAACTACCACATTCATATTGATACCCGCTCCAAGCGATACGAAAACAACATGACTACCTTTTTCAAATGCCTGATTTTCAAAATTCCCTTTGGAGATCAGATCATAAAGCGTTGGCAGCGTTGCCACTGAACTGTTACCCAGCCAGGAAATGGTCATGGGCATGATATCCTTTGGAGAAGCTTCCAGACCATAAAGGGCAAACAAACGCGACAGTATTGCCTCATCCATCTTTTCGTTGGCCTGATGGATCAGTACCTGTGAAATATCGCTGGCAGAAAGGCCTGATTTATCAATACATTCTTTGATAATGACCGGAACTGTTTTCAAGGCAGCTTCGTAAAGTTTTCTGCCATTCATCTTCAGGAATGTTTCATTCCCGCTATATTCCGGATTAAATGAAGCACCCATTTGCAGCACATAAGCCAGGTCGTCCGTAAAAGATTTGGCAGTATGCGCGATAATACCAACCGGCTGCTCACTTTTAATACCTTCCATAATGACTGCTCCTGCGCCATCAGCATAAATCATACCGTCCCTGTCGTGCGGATCGCAGACGCGAGACAGTGTTTCTGTACCAATCACCAGCACACGCCGGGCCAGACCTGATCGGATGTAAGTATCAGCCTGAATCATACCTTGCAACCAACCTGCACAACCAAAAATCAGATCAAAGCCAACGGTATATGGATTTTGTATTTGCAGATGGTTTTTAACCTTCGAAGCAAGCGAAGGAACCATTTCACTGCGGCGGTTATCAGCAGGTATATCACCAAAATTGTGCGCCACAATGATATAATCGATCGTTTCAGGATCAATCCCGGAAGTTTCGAAAGCATTTTTGGCAGCCAGAAAAGCTATATCCGATGAAATCAGTTCGTCGGTAACATAACGGCGCTGCTCAATGCCGGTAATATTTTTAAACTGCCGAATGATATCTTCATTTTTTTTCGCGATCCTTTCGCCACATCGCTCATAAAACACGTTGGAAAGAAAATCTTCATTTAAAATCCTGCGTGTTGGAATGTAGCTCCCACTGCCTGCAATCACGGAATACACTCCTTGTTCCATTGGTTTTTGTTTAATAATACTTTTGTTTCGGGTAAATATTTTTTATTCTCCTTGATTTCAATGGCAAGGTTAATAAAATATTTTCGTCAGAAAGAATTATTTATCCAGTTTTTCATCATTTCACTTCATCTCACCAACAATAGTTAAAATACTTTTTTCCTCCATGGTCACAATCCCTGTGGAAGGTATGGTGCCTATGGCTTGCAGATCTGCGTTGGAAGAAGTTTTATACAACCTCAAACCTGAAAGTTTATTCCCCTTCAAATCCAATGCAAATTCAGCTGGTTTTGACTGCGGATTGACTATCACCGTCACCAGTTTGTTGTCAGTGTTTTTGTATGAAGAAATCAGTAAACCCTCACCTCCCGATGAAACAGTAACTTCCAGCCGCTTTGCACCCGGCAGAATAAAACGGCTGAAATGACCCAATGCCCATAACATTTTGGAAGCTTTGTAATCACCATCCGTTTTATTTTTATCAATATAAATAAGACCATCCTTGTAATCATACGCAGATATAGCAGTCCACCAGTGCCAGCCAGACGCATTGGCATTAACCAGATCGTTGTGTATCACTTTGGCAATGTAGAGCGCGGGATCAATCCCCGGATCTTTTCCTTCACCCTTGATCTCGCCATCATTATCGCCAAGGATACAATATTCAGACATCCAGTATTTTATGCCAGGCGTTTTCTGTAAGGCCCTGGCAATTTCCTGACGCTTTGAAACTGCACTTTTGTAAGGAGACGTTGTGAAGTAACTGTGGCCGGAAATTACCTGTGTTACATTGGGGAGATTACCAATATAATCAGCAGACTTCTGATTAAAAAATGCGTCGATCTGACTGCCCCGACCTTGTTTGTTGAAATCAGAATACAAATAATCAATCTGTCCCGCTTCGGCCACATCAATTTTAGTTGATAGATTTTTTTTGATCAAAGATGCACTTAGCGCACGCGTTATTCCTGCAATCTCGTTGTTATAAAACGGAGTTCCCTCCTGCCCCGCATCACTCCAGTCCCACTGAGGCTCGTTTACAGGACTGATATGATCAAAAGAAATTCCTGTTTTCTCGCGGACACCCTGAACCACTTCAGCCAGGAAATCAGCAAATTTTCCAAAATTTTCAGCAGTCAGGTTTGGTTTTCCATTGCTTGCATATCCTTTTTTGTTGGTGGTAAATTGAACAGGCGGACTGTTTGGAAACGCCAGAAATTCATTTACACCACGTTCTTTGGCTGCTTTCAAAAACCATATCTGCCCTGCCTGTTTGTTCCAGTCGTAGGTTCCGTCAGCATTCAGAAATGATTCTGCCCTGCGCCATTCATCTCTTATACCGCTTGCCTCGCCCTGCCCGGCAGTACCAGCCCCAATGTTAAATCTCCAAAGCGACAATCCGATTCCTTTGGGCTGCCCGCTGCCAAGTGTGTCACGGCTGAATAATAAATCTGCAATCGCATTCTTTTTAGAATCAGGCCAGTTGCCTACAAACTGGCACGACCACGCATCAGATGCTCCGAAGTGATCGATGGTTTGATAGGTTTTATCAGGATTGATCGTAACTGTTACCGGAACTGCTTTTGCCGGAACATTTTTCTCTTCCAAATCATTACCGGAGCATGATGTTATGGATATCAGGAAAGCAGATAGAAAAAGTTTAGGGGGAAATTGAAAAAATAATGACATAAGAATTTTAATCAGGGATGAAAAAAAACAGCCACCTTTTCTGATTTTGAAAAGATGGCTGGTGTATTAGTAACCTGGATTTTGTTCGAGTTTGTTATTGGAAGCCTGAATTTCTCCGCGTGGGATGGGCAGCCAGTATTGCTTATCAGCAAATGTGCGACCTGTTAAAGCCTCTTTTCGGGTGTAGGTAAAAGCATTTCCGCTTTTTCCGATTTCAATTCCATAGGCTGGTACATTTTCAGTTACAGGAGCAGTTTTCCATCTGCGGACATCATAATAACGGTGTTCTTCAAAAGCAAGCTCGATCCTGCGTTCATTTCTGATCCTTTCGCGCATCTGCGCCTGGGATAATCCCGCAGGAATTACAGGCATCATTACACCCGGCCGCTGTCTGATCGAATTAATTGCCGCGTAAACTGATGCGTCAGGTCCGGAAGCCTCATTTTGCGCCTCTGCATAATTCAGCAAGATTTCAGCATAACGGAAATAGATCCAGGTTTGCGTACCGGCAACATCCCATGGATTATCAATCGGCAGGTTGTCGTTCATAAATTTTTTCAGGTAATATCCTGTCTTTGAAGTGTTCCAGTTAGACGGACCGTCTTTACTATCCTTTCCGCCCGGCGTGAAGGTTTGAATCGTACTTCCTCGGTAGGTTGCACCATTGTAAAGGATAGTTTCATAAAACCTTGGATCCCTTCCTTTGTAAGGATCCTGCGGGTCAAAACTTGTCCCGGCGTCTGTAATCCGCGACCCGTCCATCATTTCGTAATCATTCACCAGATTTTGCACAGGAACATTTCCTCCCCAGGCGTTATAACTGTTTGGCCCGTTGGCAATTTCCAGACACACATGACGTGCGCCCACCGCATAAAGACGACCAAAGATAATCTCAGAATGGTCTGTTGTGGTGAATATTTTACCGTAACCGCCAGTATATAAACTGTATTTGTTAAGATCCATCACCGCTTTTGCCGCAGTAGCTGCCTGCTGCCAGGTAGCAGCATTATAAAGAGGACTCGCACCATACAATAACAATCTTGCCTTCAAAGCCAGCGCAGCACCTTTTGTAGCCCTGCCCAGTTTCCATGCATTATTATCATTGTCCAGCGGTAAAAGAGCAGCAGCCTGGTCAAGTTGCGACGTGGCATAGTCTATACCTGCTTTGATATCAGAGCGGGTAAAAAGGTCCTGGCTCGTCAGGTCATCACTGAGCTCATAAACCTTATCTCCCAGCAATACTACTTTTCCATAATTACGGATCAGGTCGTGATAACGGAAAGCTCTTAAAAATTGAAGTTCTCCTTTCAGTCTGTTTTTCTTGCCCTGGCTCATCGGGACCTTGTCAACATTTGCCAGCGCGTAGTTGATCTCGCGGATACTCCGGTAACTTCTCCCCCAGAATGCACCTGCAATACCTGTATTTTCCGGAGCAATCTGTCCGCGTTGAATAAGCCAGGTATTGTCATCATTGTTATAAATGGATTCATCTGTCAAAGATGACCACATGGCATATTCAAAACCTCGTCCAAAACCTGGCAGGGTTCCTTCTGCTTCTTTGTCCGTAAGTCTTGTACCAAGATATCTGTTGATCACATAAGCTTCAAAAAGAACAGAATCTGATAAGATAGACGCGTCCGAAACGCGGTCTGTCGGCACTACATCCAGGAAATTTTCCTGACAAGCTGAGACCATCCAGACAAAAGCTGCGCACAGGATGGCAATTGAGATATTTTTTAATTTCTTCATGATGATTTCAATTAAAACTTAATATTTAAACCAAGATTCAGTATCCTTTGCTGAGGATAAAACTGACCGCTATTACTATTGCCTTCCGGATCATAATCCTTCACACCTGTGATGGTGAAAAGGTTAAAGGCACTGGCATAGACTCTTAGTGAAGAAATTCTGATTTTTGACAACACTGGTTTTGGTAATGTATAACCCACTTCGATATTTTTCAAACGAATGAAAGATGCATTCTGAAGCCAGAAAGTATTGTTGTAAAGTCCACCGTTAATGGAGGAAGACGATCGTGTGTCGACTCTTGGAAAAGAACCGTCCTGATTGGTTGGACTCCAACGGTTATCTGCCCAGCTGCTGTAAAAATTACCAACCTGACCCGACTCTGGAAGCACATACTGGCTCACCATGCCCTGTCCTGCAAACACGATGGACGCATCAAAAGCTTTGTAACCTCCGTTAAAAACGACTCCGTAAGTCAAAAGAGGAACGTTTCCATAAGGTGTTCTGGTTTGATCATCTGCGGTGATCTTACCGTCTTTGTTGTAATCTTCCAGAATCAAATCACCAAGCTGAGCGCCCTGAAGATGCGGTGTTGCATCCAGTTCTGCCTGTGTACGGAAAATGCCGGTTGCGTTATAAAGTAAATTGGTATAAAGCGGCCCACCGGTCTGGCGTTGATATTCCAATGCACCGGGAGCTTCATCAATAAAAACAATTTTACTCTTTGCATAAGTCACATTTCCCGAAATGCTGTACCGGAATGTTCCTGAATGGTTATAACCCAGGGTAGCCTCAACACCAGAACTGTTCACTTTTCCAATGTTCTGGTCTGGTACCAATGGCGTATTAGAATCAGTTTTAAAAGGATTTACGATACCCGAAGTATTAGGAATCGAGGCATTTCTGGAAGCCAAAATATCCGAACGTTTTTGTTGGAAATAGATAAATTCCAGATTGAAATGTTTCAGGAAAACCGCGTTGATACCAAGATCCATCTTTTTGGCAACTTCCCAGGTGATATCAGGGTTAGCCAGTTTAGTCAGGTCGATACCCGGCGTGATCACATTGGCACCGGTTACGTACTGATTGTTAAAGGAGTAGTTGTTATAGTATTGAAACTGCCCAACATTGTCATTTCCCAAAGAACCGTAGGATGCTCTTAATTTCAGGTCGTTGATAAATGAAACGCTGTTTTTAAACCAGTCTTCCTCTGAAATCCGGTAACCGGCTGAAACAGAAGGGAAGAAACCATACTGATTTCCTTTTGGAAAAACAGAAGAACCATCCATCCGAGCCTGCACTTCTGCAAGATATTTTTCACTGAAATTATAAGCAATCCGTCCAATTACACTTTTACGCGTGAAATTAAAGCTGCTTCCTGAATTATTTTTGTCTGTGGCCGCAGCACCTCCCTGAGAAAGTTCCGGCGTTGAAACAGTCGGGAAATTAATCCTTGAAGCGCCAAAAGAAATCTCATTACGTTTGTTTTGTTCGTAAGCTACAAAGGCATTTACATTATGTTTACCAAACTGGCGAACAAAACTCGCTCTGATGTTTTGGGTAATATTGGTGATATTCAGCTGTGATTGCGACAATGAAGCCGCGCCCGCAGACCCGCCTGTTACCACAGAAGTGTAAGCATCTGTTGCCTGATCATAATTATAGAGCGTGTAAGGAACGCTGAAAGTTTTAGAAAAATTAAACGACTTGTCAACCGAATAAAATCCATCAACAGAAAGTCCTTTCACAAATGGCAGGTTATAACTGGCGCGCACAATCCCGTTAAACACCGAAGTCGGATTGCTTGTCGTACCGCCCATGTCTGTTCCCAAAACAACCGGGTTGCTGTTTTCCACACCAGTCGAGTAAAATCCGTTTGGATAACGTGCAATCACTGTCGGATATGCCCGGTAGATAGAACGGAAGGTATTTCCTGCGGATGAAACCGGAAATTCGCGGTTTTCCTGACGACCTGAAAGCGATAGAGTTACCTGAAAATCTTTGGTAATATTGGCATCAACATTCGACCTGAAATTGTATTGTTTGTATTTTGTAGCTCCGTTTTTGTAAAGACCGTCCTGGTAAATAGTCCCAAGCGAAACGTAATATTTAACATTATCCGTACCTCCGTTGATAGCCAGGTTGTGCTTATTTTGGAGCGCAAAACTTTTCAAAGTTTCTTTTTGCCAGTTCGTATTCGGATATTTCAAAGGATCTGACCCGTTTCTGAATTTCTCAATTTCCTCCTGTGTATAAAACTGGTTCATACCGCCCGAAGGGTTATTATAGTAATCAATTTCATTCAAAATTGTCGCATAAGTTGGCGCATCAGCCAGTTTCGGCAATCTGGTAGGAGAAGAAAAACCCTGATTAAAGCTGTAAGATATCTGAGGCTTTCCGGTGGTCCCTCTTTTGGTTGTTACCAGAATAACCCCGTTGGCAGCCCGGCTACCATACACTGCGGCCGAAGCGTCTTTCAGGATCGAAACGCTTTCAATATCATTAGGATCAAGACGATCCAAACCCCCAACCTGGCCGGGAATACCATCCACAACGATCAGAACGTCATTATTTCCGGTAGAGGCAAAACCACGTATGGTGTAACTCGAACCATCATACCCCGGCTCTCCACCACGGTTATTGGCTACAAATCCGGAAAAACGGCCTGCAAGGGAATTGGAAAGATTGGGCTGCGGACTTTTAACAATATCCGCACCTTTCACCTCGGAAACTGAGCCTGTCAGTGTGGCTTTCTTCTGGGTACCATACCCTACAACCACAATTTCGTCCAGCGTTTTATCATTGTTCAACAACTTTACATCAATCTGGCTTCGGTTTGCAACGGCAATTTCCTGGTTGATATAACCGATGTAAGTAAATACGAGCGTACTGTTTCCATCTGTGATATTCAGCGTAAATTTCCCGTCTATGTCGGTCGTTGTCCCTGTGGAAGTACCTTTTAGAATCACACTCGCGCCAGGCAGCGCTTCGCCGTTTTCAGAAGTTACCACCCCTTTGACAACAAAGCTGGTCTGGGCAAAACTGTAAAGTGACATCATAAGCAGCAGCGCACAGAGCTGAAACTGCCTTAGTATTTTACCTGTGTTCCGCAACGGAAAACCAGAAAACACTACGCTTTTTTGAAAAGATTTCTTCATAGATAAATAATTGAATAATTAGGATAATTGGCTGCCAGACCTGGTTAAGAAATGAAACTTAGATAATCTCAAAACTTTTGAAAACCTTAAAACAGGCTCATCTTGGAATAATAACATCATAACATAACCCCTGCTGATTTTATAAACTGATCAATCAAAAGTATGATTATTTGTATTTTACAGGCGGGGGTCATTCTCACATTAAGAAGGGGGTATTTAAACAAAAAAAGGCCGATTCGGAGAAAATCGGCCATTTAGAACTTGATATTTTTAATTTAATCGATCAATTATCCAATTTATTTTGAAAAACCCCTCTGTTTACCTGGAAGTTTTCATGGAACGGATTTCTAAATTTCTTCACATATTCAGAAGGTTTCATACCAAACAATTTGTGAAATTGCTCCCGGAAATATTTGATATCGTTAATCCCAACCTGATAGGCAACTTCTGAAATTGTAATGTCCGTTGTAATCAGTATTTGTGCCGCTCTTCTAAGCCTGATAAATCGAATAAAACTGTTGGTCGACTGCCCCGAAATTGACTTGATCCGGTTATACAGGGTTGACTGGCTCATACCTATTTCGGCAGCCAGGACTTTTATAGAAAAACCCGTATCAGTCAGATGGCTTTCGACCACCCGGATACATTCTTTTAAAAATTCTTTGTATTCAGCGGATATCTTAAAATCATTGGCCTGAAGGGTGATTTCATTGTAAAAGTACTTTTGCAGATCATTCCGGCTTTTCAGGATTGCATCCACACGCGCCATGAGCATGGCCTTGTCAAAAGGCTTGCTGATATAATCGTCTGCTCCACCTTCAATACCTTTCAATCTTGTTTCCTGAGAGGTACTCGCTGTCAACAAAATGACCGGGATGTGGCTCAATGTCATATCAGCTTTGATCTGGCTGCACATTTCAATCCCGCTCATACCGCTCATCATCACATCGCTGATGATCATATCCGGCAAATGTTTGCGAACCAGCACAAGCCCCTCTTCTGCATTATCTGCCTGAAGAAGTTTGAACTTACTGGCAAACGCCTGCCCGATATATTGTCTGATATCTTCATCATCTTCCACAATAAGCATGGATTTAATATCGGAACTCAGCTCATCAACCACCATCTGATGTTTGGAAATAGAAGACGAAGCTAGCAGGATATCGTCTTCTGACAATTCGCCCAGCAGAACAGAATCGCCCTCCGTGATTTGGTTTACTACATTTTCGGCGATCAGTTCAGGATGTTTTTTCCAAAGTAATACTTTAAATGAAGTTCCCTTTCCCAAGACCGACTCGTAGGATATTTCACCAAAATGACTTTCTACAAATGTTTTGGTCAGATAAAGCCCGATACCAAAACCGCCTTTGGATGGAAATCTGCTGTCCTGAAACTGGTTGAAGACTGTGTAGATGCTATCGCCTGCCTCGCTTGCAATTCCTGACCCGGAATCACGCACCAGAATCTGAACTTTGTCACCAAGATCAGAAATTTGCAGATTTACTACGCCGTTTTTTGGTGTGTACTTGATCGCGTTAGATACCAGATTGAAAAGAGCAATTTCGATTTTTTCACGGTCTGCTGTAATTTCCAGATCCTGGTTTTCACTTTCGAACTGATAGGTTATATTTTTTTGTTCGGCCTGATGGGTAAAACAATGAAAGACTTCCAACGCCAGTTTTACAATATTGTGCTGCGCTGGTTTTAGTTTGTCGGCTTTCAGATCAGCTTTCCTGAAAAGCAGCAGCTGATCCACCAGACTCAGCAAGCGTTTGGCATTGCGGTAAACAATATTCAGGCTTTGATTATCAGTATTTCTTTGATCGGCCTTTGTTAACAATTCTTTTACCGGATTGATTATCAGCGTAAGCGGTGTTCTGAATTCATGGGAGATATGGGTAAAAAAGGCCAGTTTCTTTTCATTTAATTCCTTTTCCTTTCTTGTTTCAAAATGTGCCATCTGAACTTCATATCTTAGTTCAGTCTGCCGGATGCGGTACTGTTGGTAATAATAGATTATAGTTACAAAAATGACTACGTATAACAAATAAGCCCACCAGGTCCGATACCAGGGAGGTAATATGCTTACTTTGAGCGTTGCAGCATTATCAAACCAAACACCATCCTGATTGGTAGATTTCACCCTGAAAATGTAGTCGCCGGCAGGCAGATAACGATAGGTTGCCGAGCGGTCATTCTGTACGTAGTTCCAATCCTTATCAAGCCCTTCAAGCATATATGCGAAGTTGTTTCGGTCCGGATAGGCATAATTCAGCGCGGTATACTGTATCGAAAAAACAGACTGGTTTGGTTGCAATACAATCTCCTTTTGGTTTCCAATCCCCTGGCTCAAAATGACCTTTCCGTCTTTTCTCTCTCCTACTTCTACCTGCTGACCAAACAATTGCAAACCTGTTATCATCACTTGTGGCTTGTAGGAGGATGGTTTCACGGCCTCAGGATAGAAAAGATTCCACCCTTCGGTTCCGCCAAAAACCATAGATTTTTCGGCTTTGTTATAAAGCGCAGCATTGGGATTGAACTGTCCACCCTGCAAGCCATAACTCTGATCATAATGAGCAATTCTGTTGGTACTCAGATCAATACGTGAAATGCCCTTGTTTGTACTAAACCAGACTTTATCATCACTTTCAGCCAGAATTGCGTAAATGACACCATTGGCCAGGCCGTTTTTTTCTGTGTAGTGTTTAGTTTTTTTGGTTTTTGTGTTTAAAATCAAAAGGCCGTTCCCATCCGATCCCACCCAGAGTCTTTCGTTTTTGTCAAAATACAGTGATAAAACAATATGGTTCGACAGATAAGGGCTCCTGGCAGGATCGCTGAAAAAGGATTTAAAAATCATCGTATTTACATCCAGATAATTAAGTCCGCCTCCATAGGTACCAATCCACAGATTCCCTTTTTGATCCTCTGCAATAGCACGCACATCATTGGAATTGATCGTACTGTTTGTGGTTTTAAAATGAGTAAATTTCCCGGTAGCTCTGTTCAAAAGGCCGAGGCCTCCCCCATTCGTCCCTACCCAAACCCTGCCCTTTTTGTCTTCAAAAATCACCCTGACATCATTTTTTGAAAGACTTGAAGGATCTCCGGCAACATTGGCATATTGTCTGAAAGAATCTGTGGCAGGATTGTATAAAAAGAGGCCTTTTGAATAGGTCCCAAACCAAAGATACCCATCGCGGCCCGCGAAGGCTGCAATTACGGCACCATCACTAAGACTTCCAGCGCCGGAGCCAGCTGAATAATGTTTGATAACCTCACCCGCACTACTGGTTTTGTAAATTCCGTCCCCATCGGTTCCCAGCCACATGTTCCCCTTGGAATCAACGCACATTCCATAGTAACGCAGGTAGCTTTCCGCGCGCGAATCCTGCAATTTCTTTTCAAAATTTCTGAATTTTTCCGGGATGCTGCTGATCAGGTATACACCTTCGCCATAGGTCCCAAACCAAATATTTTTGTCTTTATCCATATAAATGGACTGAACCGATCTTCTTGTAATACCTTCATTATGCGAATCATTAACGCTTTCAAAGGAAAATTTTTCCGGCTCAACGTTATTTAACTGAGCCAGATCCAGACTATAAAGCCCGGCTTCCTGAACACCGATCAGCAGCTGCCCGTGGTTATTTTCAAGCAGTGATAAATAAATATCACTCTTGACATTGGCAGGCAAATGCAGAACATAGAATCTGGACTGATCGCGTTTGAAGAGTATAAGACCCTTTGAGGAAGCAATCCAGATGTTGCCCAGGTGGTCTTCATAAATGCTGTGAATCCGCGTCTGAGGAATATTCTGAAGATTCAGTCTGGCTTTGACGAGTTTATTTTTCTCAGCGATTTTAAAGACCTCAATCCCCGACTCCCGGGTTCCCAGCCACAGCAGACCATGCGAATCTTCAAAAGCATTTAATATAGAATTGGTACCAAGTTCCGGCAGCGTTTTCTGGTTAAAATAAGTGAAACGCCTGGTCTTTTTTTCGAATAGAGAAAAACCCATTCCATTCAGCGAGACCCACAGATTACCGCCGCTTGCCTGAGAAATATCGCTGACATCACTTCCTCCTTCATTTTGGCGGGGCTTTGGCACATACCGTCTGAATATCCCCTTATCCGAAACAAACTCGTTTAGCCCGTTTCTGGATGTAGTCCAGATTGTGCCTTCCTTATCCTTAAAAACGGATTTAATGTAGTTACCCGACAAGCTTTGCTTGTTGTCCGGGTTGTTTCTGAATACTTTAAATGATGAACCGTCGAACCGGTTGAGCCCGTCGCCGGTTCCAAACCACATAAGGCCCTTATCATCCTGCACAATGCTGTTGACTATCCCAAAAGACAAACCCTCTTTCATTGAATACCTCAATACACGCCCACTTTCAGCCGCCAAAGAAGCAGTTGAAAATATGCAGGAAACAGCCAGCCAAATAATACTTCTTACATAAAGATTAACAATCCTTCCATTCATATCCTTCCCTCTTTCTTTATAATCCATGTTCAAAGTTAAAAATTTCATCAAAACAAAAGTTAAGTTCAAGCCTCAACCTCTTGCAATATTTTGGTTTTTTATTTAAAAAATCATATTGGGCGCCGGTCAGGAATTGTTCAAAATGAATTATGCTTTTCATATGAATAAAAATTAATCTGATGCTCATATCAGCCTTATCACCCATTCCTACTTTTGATTCGAAAATAAAACAAGAATCATTTCAACAAAAAAAATCATGAAAAAATTAGCATTAGCTGCATTGTTCATCTCAGGCCTGACTTGCAGCACAAACGTATTTGCACAAATTGCCGGCCCATCTGCCGGACCAGTGTTGGCAGGGCCAGCGGGTCCAGGGCCACGTCCGGTCCATGGCGCACCTGTACCGGGTGAAACCGGACTCCGTGCCGTGACGACTTTTCAGGGTAAGGTTGTCAAATTGCAGGGAAACAACGATTTTACCTTTGATGGTTTTTACATACTTAACGGAACTGATAGTTTGCTGGTTAAATTCCCGGCGCACATGGGAACGCAGATTTCTGCCTTAACAAAACCAGGTTCACAGGTAACCGTTTCAGGTGTTTTGGAAAACCCGCCTTTAGGCCCCAAAGAAATCAGAATGGTAAATTTGACTGCCGGAGGCAAAACATTAACGGATACACCTCCGGCTGCATTGCCTGCACCAGTTCAGGAAACCGTAATTACAGGAAACGGGAAAGTAACAGCCTTACAAAAAGACCGGGAAGGAAGAGTAAACGGACTTTTTGTCGACAACAAAACAGTGCTCCGGCTGCCACCGCATGTAACTTCGCAAATTGAAAATTCGGTTACGAAAGGAACAGCCATTGCCTATTCCGGAAGCCAGAAAACAAAGCAGCAGGGAGAAGTTGCGCTGGAAGATTATAAGGTGATCCGCTGCTCCACAATCACGATCAATGGACAGCAATATCTGGTGCGATAATCCACAAATCAGCTAAAAATAAGGCGGCATAATTGTTGCCTTATTTTTTCAAAACACGAACATTATGAGCAAATATCTTTCAACGATCGGGCTATTGATTCTTTCAAATGCCTTCATGACTATGGCCTGGTATGGCCATCTCAAATTTTTCAGCAAGGCTGGAAACCATGCTTCCACACCGCTTTGGATGATCATTCTTCTGAGTTGGGGACTGGCATTTTTTGAATATTGTTTCCAGGTTCCGGCCAACCGTATCGGCTCATCTGAAATGGGAGGACCATTTTCGCTGGTGCAGCTCAAAATTATTCAGGAGGTGATCACTTTGATTATTTTTATGATATTTTCAGTAACGGTTTTTAAAAATACACAGTTCACAACCAATCATCTGATCGGGTTTGTGCTGTTGGTCGGTGCTGTCTATTTTATTTTTAAAGCATGACACAAAGTGCTAAATCCAGGTCGCTTCGTGGACTTGATTTTATCAATTTCACACTCGCCGATGTGCGCGACGGTATCGGCCCTTTTCTGGGTATTTATCTGCTGTCATCCCAGCATTGGAATTTGAAAGATATCGGTATTGTAACCTCGATTGCAACCTTTGCAGGTGTTATCGTACAGACTCCGGCAGGTGCTTTCGTTGACCGTTTTAAGAATAAAAAGATAATTGTCGCCATTGCCAGTCTGCTGATAGGTTTCGGAACGCTTCTGATTCTGATAAAACCCGGCTTCACTGTTGTTGTAGTCAGTCAGGTTATTGTTGGTATCGCTGCCACATTTATTGCGCCATCGATTGCCGCAATGACACTAGGACTTGTAGGTTATAAAAAACTGGAACAGCGAACGGGCCGCAATGAGATGTTTAACCATAGCGGCAATGTGAGCTCAGCCGTGATTTCAGGACTGATCGGTTATTATCTGGGGCTTAGGGGGATATTCATTTTCACGCTTCTACTTTCTTTTGCCAGTGTGTTTTTTCTTCGTTTCATTAATAATGAGCAAATTGATTACAGACTTTCCAGAGGCAGTTCATCAAAGGACGAAGCACAGGATTCGGGCTCACTTTCGGCCATCATATCAAATCCGCTTTTCCTGGTTTTCACCACCTGCTGTGTATTGTATCATTTTGCCAATGCAGCCATGCTGCCACTTGCCGGGCAATACATTGTTTCTGCAAATAAAGTAGATGCCTCGGTTTATATGTCTGCTTGTATTGTCATTGCACAGCTGGTGATGGTTCCTACCGCAGCGTGGTCAAGCCGAAAATCGACAAACGGAAGAAAATGGCTTATGCTCATCTGCTTTGCAGCCCTGCCTGTGCGCGGAATGCTTTATACACTAAGTCCAAATCCGTATTTTATCACCTCGGTACAGATACTTGATGGTCTTTCGGCAGGCATTTTCGGAGTGGTAAGCATTCTAATTATCGCCGATCTGACAAAAGGATCAGGACATTTTAATCTTGCAAATGGCATATTAATCACTGCGATAGGACTTGGCGCTTCACTGAGTAATGTAACCGGAGGATATATTGCCAATATGTTTTCTTTCAGGTATGCTTTTTTGTTTCTTAGCGCTGTTGCAGCATTAGCCTTCGTGATCTGCCTGCTTTTCATGAAAGAAACATACGATCCTGAATCGGAGTGAAACAGTTTATATCAAAATCAAAAGGAATTATCCTGCTGCTGATTTTATTGGCGGCAGGATGGCTTGTGTACAAATCAAAAAAAACGGTATTATCAGAAAAAAAACATCCGCAGCATCATATTTCGCCTGAAAAGCAGCTCATCATCAGCGGAGTTATATTAAAATATGGAAGTAACCACGATGGCGATATTGATAAAATATTACTATCAAAAGATGATAAAAAAGTCTGGCTGCATTTTCCTCCTCACACGGCAAGACAGGTAACGGCAGCTGCCGGAATCAATCATACAATTGAGGCAACAGTAAGCCAGAAAGAGCTTCCCGGCCACGATAAGCAAGATCGATATGAACTAAAATATTTACAAAGTAAAGATTCCAAAATCTTATTGGATTTAAGCCAGATTCCTGCGCCTTTGCCCAGAAAAGGGCTTGAAGTTGAAATAAAAGGAAAGCCATCCAAAGATTTTAGTATAGAAGATGGCCGGGAAAATAGCTTCGTACTAGAAGGAAAACTCGTTTCGCTGCCTCCGCATATGGCGCGCACGTTATTACCTTTAATAAGCCAGGCAAAAATAATCATTGTGAAGGGCCAGATGCGGGATTCGACCGAAGGATTTCTATCATTATCACGACAGAAAATTGTAAAACCCAGTTCTATTCAGATTGACAGTGTTACCTACAAGATACGTTAGTCTGAATTTGTCAATTACATAAAAACCAGCATTCATGAAAATACTAGTCGTTGAAGATGAACCGAAACTGGCCGGGTTTATGCAGCAAGGCCTTTTACAGGCCGGCTATCAGGTTCAGCTTTCCAATAACGGCACCGAGGCACTCAACAAAGCCGCATCGGAAATTTTTGATCTGATACTTCTTGATTTAATGCTTCCAGGCATGACTGGTATTGATATTTTAAAAAACCTGAGAGCTTTCAAAATTTCAAGTCCGGTCATCATCGTCAGCGCACTGAGCGGCACGTCCCAGATTGTGGAAGGGCTGGATCTGGGTGCGGTGGACTACATCAAAAAGCCTTTTGAGTGGGAAGAACTTTTGGCCAGAATACGTATTTTACAACGCAAAATTTATGCTGTGGAAAGTACCAGGATCAGCGTTAATGACCTGGTCGTTGACCTGATGACGCGCCAGGTAATGCGTGGAGAAAAACAAATTCTTTTGACCGCAAAAGAATTTGCGCTGCTGGAATATCTGGTGCGAAATACAAACCGGGTGGTCAGCAAAAACCAGATTCTGGAAAATGTCTGGAATATGGATTTTGATCCTGAAAGCAATATTGTTGAGGTATACATGTACCAGCTGCGCAGAAAAGTTGACAAAGGTTTTGAAAATTCGCTTATCGAAACCGTTATCGGTGTGGGCTACAAACTCACCGGAACGAAATCATCGTTATGAAAACGCATGTAGCCTACCCATTTTATTCAAGTCTCAGATTCAGGTTCGGGCTTATTTTTGGGTTTGTATTTCTTTGCTTTTTACTGGTCACCGGTATTACACTATATTCAAATGTTAAAAGCCAGTTTGAAAAAAGCTTCGACGCCCGGCTTCAGACACAGGGAAACGCCATTCTTCGGGAAACCGATATTAATCCTCTTACCATTCCGCTTCCGGCCCAGGGAGAATATTTCCGGTTGATTTATCAGGCCAATAACAAACAGGATACCCTTTTTAATAATCTGCCCGTTTCGGTTCAAAAATCAGAAAATGCCGCTAGTCTTTTGCTTTGGCGCTGGAAAGAATTAACAACAAAACCGGAAACAGGTGGTATTATCAGGATACTTTACGTGCTTCCTGCCACAGAATTAATACGGGATATTAACAGGCTTAAAATCATATTGTTCCTATATTTTCCACTTTCGTTTTTGCCCGCTTTTTTTATTGGCTATTTCCTTTCCGGATTTCTTTTGCGCCCCATCGAAAACATAGTAAAAAAGGCCGACGATATCAGTTTACAAAATCAGATCATATTGCTTGAAGAGCCTTCTGTAAAAGATGAACTACATAAATTAACCGGTTCGCTCAATAAGATGCTGACCCGGATCCAAAAGCAGGCACAGGAGCAGAACGCCTTTTTCGCCTCAGCTTCACATGAGCTCAGAACACCATTGAGTGTGATGCTGACAGAATTACAAATACTTCAAAACGACCGCTTACCATCCGAAGTAAAACCCGTTATTGAAAATCAGATCACAGAAGTTCAGCGGCTTAATAAAGTTGTGAACGATTTTTTATTAATGAGCCAGCTTAGATCAGGCGTGTTGGTTTTCAATAAAACGGTTGTTAACCTGCCCGAAGTTGCAATAGAAATTTTAGAACGACTGGCTGCAAAAGCGCAGTTAAAACAGCAGACTTTTAAAATCGTACTGACGCCTGAGAATGGAGAATTCGATATCTGCACAGATAGGTCACATCTCAAAACCATTCTTTTAAATTTACTTGAAAATGCGTTAAAACATGGCCGCCCGGAATCTGTCATACGTATTGAGATAAAAGAAGCTTTGGGTTTTGTATCACTTCAAATTCAAAATCCGTCCATATTTGAAATAGACGATATTATCTTGCTCTCCAACGAATTCAGCAAACAGGATTCTTATGGTGACGGATTTGGGCTGGGTCTATGGATTGTCAGCAGGCTCGCTGAAATGATTGGCGCAAAGTTTTCTTTTTCCTATGACAAACCTGATTTCAGGGCAGAGCTCAGTTTTTAAAGATAATGGCCAATTAAAATATTTCATCCCGTCAGCTTTAATAGGTAAACCTTAAAACGGAAGGTCCAAAAAGTTTTTTGGGCCAGAAATATTCACGTTTAAAATGGTTTGGTGTCCAGCCAAAATCCAAGGCATATAGCACGGAAGTCTGGCTGTGTTAGCATGATTATTTAAAATAATCTACACTAAAATAAACACTCATCTCCAAAAACGTGAAGTCAACAAACATTACCATCATCGGTGGAGGCGCCTGCGGGATCTCCCTATTTATTGAATTATTTCTTCAGCTACGCATTGCAGGCATCCATCAGGACGTTTCTATCCACATTATTGAAGAAAATCAGCAGGTTGGCAAAGGGCTTGCTTTTGGCACCAGGCAACCCGGCCATATACTTAATACACAAGCTCAGCTCATGGGTATTCATCATGCTGAACCGGAACATTTTAGTGACTGGCTGAAAGAACATAACAAGCGTGTGGCGCCTGAGGTGGTGGATAACCAGGGACAGGGTGAGGCCTTTACTACCCGTAGGCTTTACGGCGATTACCTTCAGGAGCAGTTCGATTATTATTTTGAGCTGGCTCAAAAAGAAGGAATGCAACTGAATCTTGTCAAGGCGAGTGCCGTTGGCGTGACCCAGTTGAATAATTCTTATAAAGTACAGCTTTCGGATGGAAATGAAATAAGCAGTGACTACCTCGTTCTGGCTTTGGGAACACCTGTTTCCAACCTGTATGGCGAGCTTCTTGAACATAAAAATTACTTTGATTCACCCTGGCCATCTTCCAAAATACTCGAAAATGTACCGCGAGAAGAACCTGTTGCCATACTTGGTTCGAGTCTCAGTGCTATTGATGCGCTGATGACCCTTGCAGACAATGGCCATAAAGGAAAGATCACTTTTTATTCGCTGGATGGATTACTTCCCAAAGTGCAGGTGGAAAAACCAGAGGCTTATGAACGTCAGTATCTGACCATAAGCAACCTTCATAAAATCCAGCGCACTAAATTACGCAGTCCAATGGTTAGCGAAGTCTTTCGGCTATTTATCAAAGAAGCGGAGCACTTTACCGGGGAAAAAATTGACTGGAAAAACGCAGCCCGCCTGGATAAGACCCCGCATGAACGTTTGAAAGAAGACATTGCCATTTCACAGGCGGGCGGCGATGCGCTGATCAACATCCCCTACGCGTTAAGATATGACAGCTCTCCGATGTGGAATATGCTGGATGAGGCCGCAAGGCTGAAATTTAAAAAATGGCTTGGAAATTACTGGGCAGTCAACCGCCATTGTATGCCAATGGTAAATGCGCTGCGTATTGAAAAATTATTTAACAGTGGTCAGCTGCATGTCGTTTCAGAACTTGACGATGTAGCTTATGATCAGGAAGATAAGACATTTGTACTCTCCTATCAGGATAAATCTGACAAGGTTGAATATCTAATCAATGCAACCGGACCGGCATCAGCTGTTAAGGACATGAAATCCGAACTGGTGCAGCATTTGGCCAAAACGGGGCTGATCGAACCTGAAAAGACCGGTGGAGTTAAAATTAATACAGAAACCATGCAGCTTATTCAGCAAGGAAAATCTGTACCAAATTTTTATGCGCTTGGTCACCTGGCCAACGGATTGCTTCTTGATGTCAATGCGGTTTGGTTCAACGTAAAAACGATTGGCAATTTAAGCCACCACCTTATCAATAATATTCTTAGTGAAAATACTCTTTAAGTTATACGCTGAACTACTGCCAATTCTGGCACTGATTCCTGCGGGATATTTTTTGAAAAGAAAGTTTAATATCAAACCAGAATACATCAGCACACCGCTGATTAAATTTCTGCTGCCTATTCTGGTTTTTTTCAATATGCTGGATGCCGAAGCGGAGAAACTTTATGTATTACCTGTTTTTACATTGATTCTGGCATTGAGTATGGTTCCGGTTGCAAAACTTACGCAAAAACGCCTCGCTCCTGACTTTGATCCTTTGCTGCTCAGTGCATCTTTTTCATTTTTCAATATCGCTTTTTTTGGTATTCCTACTGTAACGGCACTGTTTGGGGAAGATAAAGTCAGTACGCTGATCTGTATATATCTGGGCTCAGCACTTTATGGCGATACGATCGGTTATTTTCAGGTAGCCAAAACCAAATTTGATACCAAAGAAGCATTTAAACAGGTGATGAAAATACCTTTCCTCTACGTTTTTGTAGCAGGACTGATTGCAAAATCAGCAGGTATGCAGACGCCCGAAGCCATTGAAGGTGTATTAAAATTTATCAGTCTGGCTGTGTCCTGCGCGGGTATGCTCATCGTGGGCTTTCAATTGGCTGATGTAGATTTGAAAGAAATTAAACTGCCCTATTACCTCAAACTGATCGGTGTTAGAACATTTGCCGCCATGATAATTATCGGGATTTTAATATTTGCTGAATATACATTGTTTAATAGCCTGGAAGATGACGATTACAAAATGCTTTTTCTGGTTTCACTTTTTCCCGTTGCCACCAATGTAACTGTCTTTGCATCTTTTCTTGATGCAGAGCAGCAGAAACCTGCGCTTATCGTTGTCATTTCAGCATTGGTATCGCTTTTATTAGTCTCAGCCGGGGCGTTGATAATTATGTAAACGATTAATTAAATCAAGACTATATGACCGGAATGATTTATGTTTTTGCGGTCAGAGTTCCCTCAGTCCACTTCATGTAAAGCTATTAGTGTCAAAAAAAACCGTTGCAGGAATAATTCCGCAACGGTTTTTTTTATAGAACTACAAAAAGATTTTTAACCGTATTTTCCGGTTTTGACAACCAATCCCTATTTCTTTTCCTTTACTGCATTCACTGCAAAGTCACCATACTGTGTTGAAACCGCGCCAGTCAGCGAATCACCTTTTTGATTCAATGTATATTTAATTGAACCGCCGTCAAAATCCGTTGAAAATGTCACTTTTCCCTGATCAATAACCAGGTTTTTCATTTGTTGCTTTTCCGACTGACCAGTATATCCTACTGTTTTACCATCTTTTTCTTCAAAGACAAAAAAGCCTGTTTCATATTCCGGTGGAACGTCCGAAATCTTATATGCCCAGGTACCCAAAATGTCGTTGGCAGTTATCCGTTGCGCCGCAACAGAAAAGATGCAAACGGCAACAATAATCATTGATAGGAACTTTGTTTTCATCTTTTAAAAATTAATTGTTATAAAAATCAAAAAGTTAAATGATTTAAAGTAATGCGGTCCGGCTGTTGTTCGAGCTTAATTTAGATTGTCCAAAGAGCAATAAAAAACCTGGTCAACCAACGATTTTCAATAATACTAAAATCATTTTGCAATTAAGTTAAATAAAGATAAAATATAATTTAACATTTATTAATATAGCCGGTAATCGGTTTAGTGCACCCGCATACTTTGCTTAACCTTTTCACGGTGCTGCCCACCCCAGGCACTTAATTCTCTCATTACATTTTGTAAAGTCCGGCTGTAATCAGTTGCCTGATAAATAATAGTAACAGGGGTAGTCGGGTATACCGTGCGCGTAATAAAATCATTCAGTTCCAAATGTTTTAATTCCTTCGCCAGTATCTTGGAAGATATACCTACGACCTCATTCTGGATCTCGTTAAATCGCTTTGAGGACTGCACCAGACTCAGGATCAAAGGAAGCTTCCATTTTCCGTTAAGCACGTAAAGCGCATCAATTACATTTTTCAAAGATCCCGCGCATTCTGCGATGCCCGGGAAAGTGTCATTTACTTCATTTTTCATGGCTGCAAAGATAAGCACTTACCCAAAAGTAACCGCTTTCCTTTGGGAAAGTACTAACCTTTGATCACCTGGTAATCATACATTTGTCTATGATTATCTAGGTGCAGAAAAGCACAACCGAAGCAAAAAAGTATCGTTTTCAAGGCTCAATAGAGCGCGGTAAATACATGGTGTGTTACCCCGGAAATCTTAAAATTATATCCAATTAAAATTTAACTTTTTTATGAAACGCATCCTTCATTTAATTTCAAGTCTGCAAGGAAACCAATCTTACAGCATCAAACTCGGTCATGCCATTATTGAAAAAATCCAGGATAAATATCCTGGCAGTACCGTTGAAGAACTGAATCTGGCAGATAATGAAATTCCGCATCTTAGCCCTGGTGTGCTCCCGACATTTTTTATCCCAGCTGACCAGCTGACCACCGAGCAAAAAGAAGCCATACGTATCTCAGATGAACTTGTCAGACAACTATTGGAATCGGATATTATCGTTGTGGGCGCCCCGCTCTACAATTTTACGATTCCATCATCTTTAAAGGCCTGGATCGATCATATTACAAGGGCGGGGATTACGTTTGGGTATGGAGAAAACGGCCCGGTCGGGAAAGTGACAGGAAAAAAAGTTTATGTGGCGATGTCCTCAGGAGGTATTTTTTCAGAGGGTCCCGGAAAGGCTAATGATTTTGTTGCCCCTTATCTAAAAAATTTCCTTGGCTCGCTGGGTATGACAGATCTTTCGGTCTTCCGGGCTGAGGGTGTAAAACTAACAGGGATAAAAGAACATGCAATGAAAAAAGCAATTGACAGTATCAGCATCGATTAATATTTCCATCCGTTGAGCGGTTCTCAAGATGTTCCTACATATTCTCAAGACATGCTGACGTGCAACGACATAGATCATGTTTAGTTTTGTTCGATCTATTCATTATTCTTAACGATTTGTAAATATGGACTTTGAAAAAAACCTTACCGGCCTCTATCAGGATTTTAATGACAGAAATATTGATGCGGTACTTGCACTTTTTCATACCAATGTAAAATGGCCCAACGGATGGGAAGGAGGTTATATGCAGGGGCTTGATGATGTCAGGGCATATTGGCTGCGCCAGTGGAGTGAGATTGATCCGAAGGTGATGCCAGTCTCCTTTCAAATAAAACCTGACGGGCGGATTGCGGTAGATATTCATCAGGTTATAAAGGATCTAAATGGTCAGCTGCTCAGCGACAGCCATGTCGTTCATACCTACACCATTAAGGAAGGGAAAGTGACAGCAATGGAAATTGAATAAATATATTTTAGCAATTTTAATGCAGACAAATTCAGTCAGAATCATTTTCCGGATTTTTTCCGGAAAATGATTTCTGGCTTTTCACGAGATTACGTTCTAAATCAGTGGTCTCAGTTATATGAATGGCTTTTGCGCGAGGATTTTATTAGCCTGATGTATTCTGTTATACTTCCCCAGATCACCATGATTCCTACCCCTGCAATCATCACAAACATAAATGCCAGATGACGGACGCGCCCGGATGCTGGCATAACAGCCCTGTCAGTTGCCTTATCAAATGAGACAGCAACGCTGTCCACTCCTGCAAGACTTCGGAAAGACTTTCTGCCGATTGAAAGTTTGTAGATTTTACCCTTGTACACCGCATCAATTTTATCAGGGTTTTTAAGTGTTCCCATCCCTTTGATTCTGTCAATAATTTTCATGCAAACCACAGGACTACTGCGCGCTATCTGGTCATCTGAGGCAGCATCTTTATATAACATGTAGTCAGCAAAAAGAAGTAAAATCCCCAATAGAAGCATGAGCGAAACACCAAACCATCCAAATTGAACACGATTGAAAGTCATAAACTTCGGTTTTAATCAAATAAATAAAACGCTGCGTCCTATCGAAACTACCGGATTTTACAGGAGTAAAAATTACGTTTAATAAATTAATCGGTCAGAGACATAATCAAACCCCGTTGTGGCTTGATTATTTTATAAAAAATTTGAAACCGAACGTTACAAACCGATGAATAAAAACGGAGAAATAATAATCATTGAAGATGATGAGGATGATCAATTTCTTTTAGAAGAGGTTTTCACTGTACTTAACTACCCAAATAAAAGAAAATATTTCCCTGATGGCGTGGCAGCCCTGGATTACCTTCACGAGGAGAGTTCATCACCTTTTATAATACTTTCTGACATTAATCTTCCCAAACTTAACGGGATGGAGCTCAGAAATAAATTGCACACTGATGCAGAATTAAAACTAAAATGTATCCCCTATCTTTTCTTCTCGACAGCCTTAAACCAGCAGATCGTTATTGATGCTTACAGTACTTCCGCACAAGGTTTTTTTGTGAAACAAACATCATTTGAAGATATGCTGGATACCATAAAAGTGATTATGGAATATTGGACAAAATGCGCTGCACCAAACAATTTTCAAAGTTCGGGTCAGGTAAAACAGGATTAAGAAGCAAGCGATAGGATCAATAGGAATACTTTTAACTTTATTGCAAGAAAAAAGACTTACCTTACATTAGGTCTTATTGCATCTTTGCTGCATATAAACCCGGAATTCTCCGGGCCATGGACACATTTTACTTCGACGGGTATGAATAGCGGGAAGACGATCTACATTGTAGATGATGACGATGATGACCGGATGCTGGCTCGGGAAGCACTAGAAAATGTGATTGATAAGGTAGAAATTATTGAAGTACTTGACGGCCAGGATTTAATTGATTTATTAAAACTCAGGGCCAATAGCTCAGAGCCTTTCCTGATCATGCTTGATATCAATATGCCTCGCATGAATGGTATGGAAACGCTTGCCAGGATCAGGTCTGATCCGGATAACGAGTACATACCAGTCATCATGTTTTCTACTTCAACTGATCCAAGGCATGTAAAAAATGCATACAAAATCGGTGTTAATGCCTACCTGAAAAAGCCAGTCTCAATTATTGACTACACGCATATGGCCGAGTCGGTCAATGTGTGTTTCTTAAATAATTACCCTTCCTCTCTGATCGAATTGCCATTAAAAAAAGCCAGGACAAAGTCAATTCTTGTCATTGAAGATCATCCCGAGCATTGGGAGCTTATGCGCGCTGCATTACGTCAAAGTATGCCCTATGCCGCCATCACAAGAATGAAGGATAGTGAGAGCACACTAAGATTTCTTGAAAACGAATGGCACCAGATGGCAAGGCAACCACAACTCATCCTGATGGATATGTGTATCCCAAACAGAGAGCAAGGACTGGAACTGCTCGCAAAAATCAGAAAATTTTTAAGAGATAATAACCTGTCTACGGTTCCCATCATTATTTTCAGTAACTCCGCACATCAGGATGATATCAAGGCCTGTTACCAGCGTCAGGCCAACGCTTATATAACCAAACCCAGAGATCTGAACGATTCGTTATCTTATTTTAAAAGCCTGAATGAATTCATCTGGGATACCTATGTTGAATAGTCTAACGGGAAAAAATTCTGCTGATCAGCTGCCCTATTTCAACAAAATCATCATGATTGCTGACTGATCTTTTCTCCTGATCTGATTCGATAGTCAGACAGTAAGGGAAGATCAGAATAAAGTTGTTTTGTGTAACATACTGGTTTAAAAAACCGGGAGTTGTGCCCATTTCAGCAGAGTAGGAAATCATCCCCCGCCTGGCCATCAATATAATCAGGCCCTCATTCTTCGGCATATTTTTGGCAGCCAGTTCAGCATCCTGCCATGATACGACCGGATGAAGCGATAATTCAATACTTGATTTTTTAACAACCTTTTGCAGGATATCAATAATGGTTTCATCGGCATAAAAACTCATCTGAGCACCTGAATTCCGTGCAATATTCCATACCCTGAGAAGCGCACTGAAAAACCCTGCCTCCTTTTCTGCATTTGCCGGTATTAAAATGATATATCGCTTTACAGTTGCAATAGGCTGAGCCGCATGATAGATGATCGTATTAACCTGATCATTCTGAAGGTATCCATTGTATAAGTTATGAACAAAAGAAGGTGTCAGGCCCTGGTCAGGCTGCAAGGCAATTAACAGATCAGTAATCTCCTGTTCTTTAATGACATTACCGATACCGGTCGCCACATCGTTATCATAGCGTGTTAGCGGTTGAATGTTCACATCTGCTGCCGCAGCCGTGTCCACAGCGATATGTAGTGTCTTTTTTGCATTCCTTACAGATGATTCATTTTTTTCGCTGTTGATCACATTTAGTGCAAACAGCCGGTTGTTGTTGTGTGCCGCTTTGATCAAAAGCCCCAGATTGACAAGTTTTTCTACCGTTTCTTCATAATTAACTGCAATCAATAGGTTCTCCTGTTCCCGGTTTATCCCTGAGGCCGTATCTTCCTGCTCACTTTCTGCAATCCGCTGTCCGCTTGCCATGGATACAAAAGAAGAAATGGTGCAGGATATCAAAATGAGCAGGATACTGCCATTTAAAACATGTTCGCTCAGCAGCCTTACCGCTTCACCTTCGGCAGTTTCTGAAACAATGATGTTGTATCCGACCATCACCGAAGCAAGCGTAGCAGCCGCAGAGGCCGAACTTAACCCGAAAATAAGACTTCCTTCGTCTTTGGTCAGCCGGAAAGTTTTCTGCGTCGCAATGGCCCCCAAGTATTTACCTCCAATGGAAGCTACCAGCATAACCGCCGCCACACCCAAAGTTTCAAGGCTTTTGAAAAAAACTTTAAAGTCTATAAGCATCCCAACGCTGATCAAAAAGAATGGAATGAAAATGGCATTACCAATAAATTCAACACGGTTCATCATCGAAGAGGCGTGCGGAATCAGCTTGTTCAGAGCCAGTCCTGCAAAAAAAGCGCCAATAATCGCTTCAATACCGGCAAGTTCTGCCAGTACAGATGCCATGTAAATCATCACCAAAACAAAAATATACTGCGAGATCTTGTCATCTACTTTTTTGAAAAACCAACGGCCGATCAAGGGAAAAACAAAAAGAACAGTTGCTCCAAATGCAAGCACAGATAAAGTCAGGCGTATCCAGAAAGCACTATTGACTTCTCCCTGCGTCATACCAACGACCACTGCCAGTACAAGAAGGGAAAGTACATCGGTGAGCATAGTGCCGCCAACGGTGATGTTTACCGAAAGATTTTTGGATATTCCCAGTTTGCTGATCATCGGATAGGCAATCAGCGTATGAGACGAAAAAAGACTTGCAAAAAGCACAGAGGTTAGCAACGAAAAGTGCAGGATGTAATAACCTCCTATAAATCCCAGGATGAAAGGTGCTGCAAATGTATAAGCCGTAAAGGTTATGCTCTTCCACTTATTTCTTTTAAAATCGCCCATATCAATTTCCAGTCCTGCCAGAAACATGATATAAAGCAGCCCGGTTGTACCGGTAACAACTACGCTGCTATCTCTTGCCAGAAGATTCAGCCCGTTCGGGCCTACTACCGCACCGGCAATCAGTAGTCCAAGCAAATGAGGGACTTTAATTTTATTGAGTAAAAGAGGCGCGCTCAAAATAATGATAAGTTCGAGCAGAAACTTTAATACCGGATCTTCAATCGGTAAAGTGCTGATATGAATATTAAGTGGCAGCATAAATCAGCGTTTGGTAGCGCGGGTAAGTTCAACAGAAAATTTTGCAGTACAGGCCTTGTTAACCTGAATCGTTTGCATACCTTTTAATAAGTCCGCATTGGCCTGGCCAAGATCCACATGGATGGCCAGATTTTTGGCGGCAGATGAATCGCTGGAAAAATGCAGTTTTATACCCGTGCTGTCATAGCTGGCCGAATAGATACGAACCAGGGTTCCGTCTTTATCTGAAACACGGGTAAAAAGCCCCGATGAATCACTTACAAATTCCCACTGATTGGCCCGCTGATCGCCAATGACATATTCGCTGCAATTGGATTCGCGGCATACCGACCGGCTGCTCCAAAGCCCGTGCAAAGATTCAGGCCAGCTCTTAATCATTACCGTATCTTTTTTGACGAGCAAGCTATCTCTTAATCTTATCAGTGCATTATAATCTGCCTGTTTTAGAGCGAAATCCTTTTCCCTTTTTGATATCGCCAGTTCCCGCTGGACCAGTAGCTGCTCCCGTTCCTGTTGATTGCTCTGGCAGCCGAAGGCAAAAACAAAGCATAACACAATAATTAAGATGGGTTTAGGTTGTATCATCGCTAATAAACGGGATTTGTAATTTTGTATTAAATCAATCTTCAAAAATGGAATTCTGGTTTTTGGTCACATCGGGGAAACAATAGATGCAATAAAATCCTGTGGCTAATATCTTTTTGTAGGTTAAAAACCTTGCCACGGTGACATATTTATTTCAAATTAAAAATGATCGGGTAGTTTCATTTACTGGTTTTTAATTGCAAATTGTTTCCTGACCGCATTAAAAACAGTATTTCCAGGTATTTCTTCGTCAAAATAAATATTAAAAAAATATCATTTAAAATTAAATTCCTTCATTATACGTGCTTTTAATGTGGTTCGGGTTAGAAGGATTTAACACGATTATTTCAGCCCGGCAATGTAAGGCATTCATTGAAAGGCTGGTGGAACAAATCAAATTACAACACTTCTTTCTGCCAGGAATCATTTATTAACCCAGGTGAACGATTCGCAGTTTTTTATATAGGATTTTTGCATATCAAAAATCTAGAAAATATGAAAACACAGATCAGTCAGCATTCCTGGGGAATAAAATCAGTGTCGTTTTGGAGTGTGCTTCTTTTGGCATCGGCCATAATCTTCATTGGAATTCGTTTCATAATCCACCCGCAAACCGGAGCGTTGGGATATGGCATTGCTTTTGAAAATAACAGCGATGTTGCTTATGGACAAATCAAAGGTATCCGCGATATTTTTTCGGGCATTGTACTTTTACCGCTTCTATGGATGCGGATGCGTAAGGCCGTTGCATGGGTTTTTACCGCCTCAATTGTCGTTCCGGCTTTTGATTTTCTGATCATTTTATTTTACAATGGAAGCAGCGATGCCGCTCATTTGCTGATCCATGGTATAACCGCCCTGGTCATGGCCACCACCAGCTTTCTTTTGTTTTACGGCCTTCTCCACCAATCAAAAAACAACTAATATGAATACTGCCATTATAAGTCAGATACTACTGACGATCGCAATTTTAAGTACAGGTGTGATCTATGGAACAGATATGTTTCATGCGGTTGTGGTCAGAAAAGCCACTGCTTTAAGTAAAGACAGTTCACTGATTGACCTAATCGGACACACACATTTGGTTGCAGATAAACGCATGCCGGCCTTTGGAATTACCAGCATCGTGACCACATTGATTTGTGCTATCATCAATTTTGTAAACGTATATACATTGGGTTTACTTTGTGCAGCCCTTTTCATGCTGTTATCTCATCTTAACATATACATGAATGTTGCAAAGCCTGTTAATCAAATGATGTCAGAAGCTGCGGTAAAAAACAGTTATCCGGATAATATCCGGGCGCTGCAAATCCGCTGGGAAAGTGTGATAAATTACAGAGCTGCATTTTTAACTGCCGCCATGCTTTTATTGATTTTAAGCGTGATAATCTGTGGAAATTAGGAAACTACTTTTTCAATGTATTATCTTGAAGCGCACAAATTTAAATGTTGAAGAGTTGCCTGAGTAACTGGTTTAATTTTATGGAGCTTTTGATTAAAACAATTAAAGATCAGATTGAAACAACAGAGAAAGATATTCTCGTTATTGAAAGTCTGTTTCATAAAAAGTTGCTAAAAAAAGGCGGGCATCTTCTTTCGGCAGGCGAAGTTTGCAGAAATATTATCTTTATTGAGCGTGGCCTGGTCAGGTATTATACCAACAATGATGGTGTAGAACAAACGCATTATTTTAATAAAGAAGGTGAATTTGTTTGTGATTATATAAGTTTTTTACCACAAGTCCCATCCACAGTCAATATACAGGCACTGGAAGATACGGTCGTTTATCAAATCAGTTCGGAAGGGATCCAGCAGTTTTATCGCCAGGTAACAAACGGTGAAAAGTTTGGCCGCCTGGCCATTGAATACGTTTTTGTCAATGTAATTGGCCAGGTGGTCTCCCTATACACCGACACACCGGATAACCGGTATCTGAAATTTCTATCTGAATATCCTGACCTTGTTCAAAGAATCCCGCAATATTATATCGCCGGCTATGTAGGTGTCAAAGCTCCCTCGCTTAGCCGTATCCGGAAAAGACTGGCTGCAAAACGTTAAAATCTCCACCCGACAGTGACTGATCGTTGTTACCGATCACTGTACTGATGCGCTTCCCAAATATCACAGTTTATATTTCAAGAAAAACGGGATACTTAATCCTGCCTCCGTTTCAACATATAAGACCTCGGCTTCGTAAAGCAAAGTCTGTTTAACCTGGGTATCGGTTTAAACAGACTTTGCTTTACTTATTGAATCAGTACTAATAAACACAGAAATACAAAAACCGGGTAAACTCTGAGGTACAATTTTTTACTATACGTTACAAGACTACAACATTCCACACTTAAAACTTAATCTTACTTGCCATCAACAAACCTTTACTCGATCTGTTATGAAAATTGGAATTATTGCACATTTGAAATACCCTATTTCAAAGCCTTTCCAGGGCGGACTGGAAGCATTTACCTATGATATTTGCCAACGACTTCTTGCAAGAGGTCATGATGTATTGCTTTATGCATGTGCTGCCTCAGATCCGATTCTAAATGTCCGTCCCATTTTATCCGAGCAGGACCACAACCCTATTGTATCATCAGAGTTTACTTCCAGGGAGCTTTGCATGGAGTTTGTAGCCACCCATCATGCGTACGTTGAACTGATGCAGCAGATTGATAATGACGAACTGGATATCATTTTCAATAACAGTCTGAACTACGTGCCCATCATGATGGCAGCACTGGTATCGGCTCCTATGGTCACGGTGCTGCACACACCACCGATCTTTGAGCTGAAAAACGCCATTCGCCAGGAGCAGAGTTACAAAAAAATAAAATACATATCCGTATCTGCTACCAATGCCGACAACTGGAAAGCCTATGCGCCTGATTGCGGGGTAATCCCAAATGGCGTTGATCTGGAACACTGGAAATATTATCCTGAAAACAATAAGGAATATGTGATGTGGTTTGGCCGGATCCATCCCGACAAAGGCCTTCACCTGGCCATTCAGGCTGTGAAGCTCGCCGGAAAAAAAATGAAAATAGCAGGTGCTATCAGCGATGAGTTTTATTACCGCGAACACATTGTCCCGCTGTTTGATGAATCAATTGAATTTGTGGGGCACTGCGATCACAATATGCTCAATGAGCTGATTGGTAATGCTGAACTTAGTTTGATAACACCGTGCTGGGAAGAGCCATTTGGCCTGGTGGTGGCAGAATCTCTGGCATGCGGAACGCCGGTTGCCGGCATAGCACGTGGAGCTTTGCCTACATTGGTATGTGAGAAAACAGGTTGCCTTTCAATGGGTAATGACATCGAAGACCTTGCTGAAAAAATCCTTTTGGCTGCTAAATTAAACAGAAAGGATTGTCGTGACAGGGCCGAAAAATATCTGGATGTTGAGATAATGACTGATCGCTATGAGGAATTATTTGAACAACTGGTCGAAAATACAAATTCAGTTAAATTGACTTCCAGTGAAAACTAACTTCGCATTTTATATCCATCACCATGGATCGGGCCATCTGATGCGTTCAATCGCCATCGCCAGGCAGTTGAAGGATGCTCATGTAACCTTTCTTGGTACGGACTTAAAACGTTTCAGGCAAATAATTCCGGCAGATATCAATTGTATGCACTTACCAAAGGATACTATTGCCCAGTCGGATCTATATGCCCAAACACGCGGGCTGGATTTTATTCATTACGCACCATTAAACGTTCAGACCATACCTGAACGCAACGAGCTAATCATCAGGGCATTAAGATTATCATATCCAGCCCTGCTGATTGTTGATGTATCTGTGGAAATAGCGATGCTGGCTGCGCTCTGCGGCATACCTACTGTGGTTATCAGACAAAATGGAAAAAGAGATGATTTAGCGCATGTGCATGCTTATCAGGGTGCACAGCTGCTTATATCACCCGGACCGCAGAAGCTAATGGATCAGCCATCCAATGACTGGGTAAACGAGAAGACATTTTTTTCCGGCGGATTTTCTCGTTTTTCAGGTTTTACAATACCTTCGTCAAAAAGGTCAACAGGTAAGATCGCTGTTATTACAGGGGCCGGAGGAACCTCGATAGACCTTTCATTTTTAATCGAACTTGCTTCACAATGTCCGCAAAAAGCGATTGATGTTCTTGGAAATCTAACCGAACATGAACACGATTCTTTACCAAAAAATCTGTATTTTCATGGGTTGATAGAAAATCCGGTCAGCTTGCTGGCTGAGGCTGATGTTGTGATTGGAAACGCTGGTCATAATACGGTGATGGAAATGGCAGAATTAAACAAAAAGTTTATCTGCATCACCGAAGAGCGGCCCTTTGAAGAACAGATCTGTAAAGGCGCTTTACTAAAAGCCCACAATATGGCCATTGTCGTTTCCCACGAAAATCTTTCAACGTATGATTGGCAGGATTTAATTCTAAAAGCACAAAATCTTCCTGACAATTGCTGGGAAGGTGTGATCGATCCTGATGCTTTATCACTGATTGCGAAGCATCTTTTCTGTCAGTGGGATATGCTTTTCACAAGAAAAAAAACCGGTACAAATCAGACTTTGAGCGCCAGCTGAATTTCGTGCTCGTCGGGTGAACGGAGAATTGTAATATTATCATCTTCCCAACGAATCAGCTCCAAAGCTTCGAATTTTTTAAGCCATCCGCCCATCGGCCAGTGTTTCCATTTGGAATAAAACCGCAGTGCATTTTTTACTATGTCCTTAAAATGATTCAGAGGCGGATCATAACTCGGATGATACTGATGATAAACCACGGACATGGAAGATTCTATTGGCACACCGGCCTCTCTGGCTGAAAATGAAAAGTCTGTATCCTCTGCCCCATAACCCTGAAAACCCAGATCAAATCCACCAATACGATCATAGGTTTTTTTATTGCAGGCAAAGTTTAAAGACCAAAACAATTCATAACTCATCTGATCAATATTACTTCTGACAGGATCAGGTGTGCTTAACGCATCGAGTTTTTCTAAAAAACCAGGCGTTTGGGTAGCAGACTTTTTAAGATACCTTACCTGTCCGGCCCAAAGTTTATTGCTGGCTAAAAAGGACTCCGAATAAATCCGGATAAGATTGCCAGCCGGGACGCAGTCAACATCGATAAAGATCATATTCTCGGAAGCTGACATTTGCCTGGCAAAATTACGGGCTTCTGCCAGTGGTAATGCAACATCAGACCAAAGCTCAAAACTGCGGACAGCAAACAGATCCGATTTCAGATCTGATTTCTTTTCATTCATATGCACCACAACCAGTTCCTGCGGTAAAGTGGTATTCAATTCCAGGCCTTTCAAAAGATTAACCAGGGCCGGCAGACGGGATTTAACAATAGTTAAAACAGAAATAGACATTTTGATAATTCAGATCATTGTAAACCAGAACTTGCCTGATCAGGGTTGACGATATTTTTTTGTTTAAATGATCAATACAAAATATGTTCCACCATCAGTGCATGACTAAAACCTTTAACGGAACAATCCCGCTGAAATCCTGATTAAGTTTCGGAACTTGTTTTAATTTTAGTACTTTTATTACTGCCAATCTAGCTCAACATCATTTGGACATTTTCACACAATCATTCAGTTTACAGACCCTCAACATATTGCTGGCCGAAGATGACAGTGAGGATGTTCTGGTTTTCAAGGAAGTTATCTCTGACTTTCAAATTACAATAAATCTGCACGTTGCCAAAGATGGTGTTGAAGCCATCAGACTGCTGACGACGCTGCAAAATATTGACATCGTTTTTCTTGATATTAATATGCCCCTGATGAATGGATTGGAATGCCTGACCGAAATACGTAAACAGTCATTGCCCGTTTCTGTGATCATGCTGTCCACTTCCAATACTGATTACCATGTATCTCAGTCTAAAATATTGGGAGCCAATGGTTACATCACCAAACCTGCATCTATGGACCAATACAGACAGACCATTAAGGATGTAATTACTACCGACTGGACAGAAGAGCAGTCCGATTTTTATTTCGATTCGCCTCAATAAGCTGCGGGATTAAACATCCGCAAATAAAAATCTCAGCCAACAGTTTTTATTTATTTTACTAAATAAAAGCTGGTGCCTGAGATTTTTTAATATGACAGGACGGTGCTAACCCGTCCCTGCATTGCCATATTACTGCGCGTCAAACCAGAGTTTGGTCGTTAATTTATCTTCACCCTGGCTGGCTACCGCAGCTTTGTAGTTTGCAAGGTTTAAAGCCTGCTCGCCGGTTGGATAGGTTAATCTTACAGGAAACTTCCCCCCGAGCACACCAGCATAAGCAGGTTTTAGCTGAGGATAATCCAGTCTTCTCCATTCTGCGTAAGCTTCCGGACCCTGGCTAAATAAGGCGAGCCATTTTTGATCCCCAATTGATTTTTTATAATTTAAAGGATCATAGGCCACAGCGGGCTGCGCCAGGTAAAGTGCGATATCGGCACTGCCTACCTTGAATTGCTGCAAAGAAGCCGTGACTGCTTTTTGATATAAAACAGCCGCATTCTCAGAAATAAAACCTCTTTGAGCCGCTTCTGCCAGATTAAATAAAACCTCAGCATAACTTAAAAATACGGCTGGAGAGCTCGCGGCGGTAAAGTAATCACCAAGTTTTGACGTTTTTGTAAAGCCGAGCTTTGCAGCGGAATCAGCTGGCAAACCATTGGTGACACCGACATAACCCAAAGGGGTTGTATCGACGGTTTTATTAGCAAAAACAGCCAGACGTGGATCTTTTAATTCCAGAAGTTTGTCAATGACGGCTTTACTCACGCGGTAATCGTCACGTGTTTCGCGGTCTTTTGAAACAGGATTCTGATTCGGGGAACTCAGATAAACCAGCTGTGCAATCTCCTCATTACCCGCGATCAGCTGTGAAGGATCAGCTGCTAATTCAGCGATCACTGATTTTGCAGTAGCAGGATCTTTGTCAGCTATCCTTAAAGCAATCCTGAGCCTGAGCGAACTGGCAAACTTTTTCCATTTGGTTAAATTCCCTCCGTATACCAGATCACCAGCAATCGGGTTTGAAGCTGTGTTGATCAGCTCACCAGCCTTTTTTAAATCAGCAAGCAGACCAATATAAACATCTTTTTGCGCGTCATATTTTGGTGTTAGATACTGCTCGATTTTTCCTGCCTGAGAATAAGGAATATCACCATACAGATCTGTTAACAGCTGGAAAGTCCACGATTTAAGGATCAAACCGACAGCCTGATAGTTGGTATTGCCAGACTTTTCTCCCAGTTCGATAATGGTCGCAAAATCAGTAAGCCCCTGTGAATAAAAATTAGTCCACACATTCTGGATATTAGTCAGACTGGCCGTGTATTTATCCGGGTCGGTATACTGGATTTTGGCCCAGTGCTGCACATACAATGTGGTTGTTTCCATACTTGCATCCGATCCCAGGATTATGTCCGCATTGGACTTGATTGCATTGGCCAGTAAATAATCAGGCTGTGCAATAATGGCCTCATTTGGATTTTTATTAATGTCTTCCAGATCGTCCGAGCAGCCTGTAAGCAATCCGGCTAAAACAAAGACAAAAGCACTTTTTAAAATGATATGTTTATTATTCATCGTTTCAATTATTAAAATGAGAGATCCGCTTTGCGAATAAATTAGAATCCTATGTTCAGGTTAAAACCGTAGGAACTGGTTGTCGGAAGCTGAAGTGATTCAAGCCCCTGTCCGGTATTGGCCGTACTGAACGCGGTTTCCGGATCTATGTTTGTTGCCTTTCTTTGCAGGAAGGCCAGATTGCGTCCATAAACAGATATAGTCACATTTTGCAATTTATATCTGCTTACCAAAGACTGTGGAATGGTATAGCCAAGTTTTACTTCCCTTAACTTGATAAAAGAAGCATCAAAAACACTGGCTTCGTTAATCCCGGCACTGTTGCTGTAAACACCTTTGTAATAACGCTCAGCCGAAACAATGGCTGTGTTTGGTTTACCATCCGCAGTATTGCCCTTCGCAATGATGCCGTCCTCGTATACAACCGCATTCCCGGGCGCAGAACCGCCGGCAGCCAACTGCACAGGTGCCGCAGCTTTGTTATTGCCTGGAAAATAGTAAGTCAAGCCTCCGTGTTCAGCATCTCTGCCTTCCAGCGTTTCAATCAGAACACCGGTATATTTTCCGGTTGCATTCGTTGCGGAATAAAGCGATCCGCCCTGTTTGGTATCGATCAGCACACTTAAATTAAATCCTTTAAAAGAAAACGAATTGGTTATGCCCCCTATCCATTTTGGCGTGTAATGGCCAAGTACTTTCAGATTTGCATCACGAACCGGCAGCCCGTTGGCTCCTATGATGATATCCCCTGCGGCATCCCTTGAAAAAGCAGTTCCAAAAATGGCACCATAGCCAAGCCCTTTGCTTGCATAAACAGCTGCTGAACCATTCGAACCCAGTTTATAGTCATTCAAAAAACCTTCATCATCCAAAGAAATCACCTTGGAAACGTTTTTTGAAAAGTTAATACCCACATCCCATTTAAAACCTGATGCTGTTTCAACCGGTTTTACGGTAAGCATCGCTTCGATGCCATGGTTATTGATATGGCCTGCGTTCAAAAGTTTTTGCTTGTAACCGGTTGTCGGACTTACATCGGCCTTTAAAATCTGGTTGTAACTATTGGTATTGTAATAACTAAAATCAAGTCGCGCCCGGTTTCTGAAAAAAGCCAGATCCAGTCCTATTTCTGTGGAACGGGTAATCTCCGGTTTTAAATTTGAATTTAACAGCACATCAGAAACCGTAAGTAGCGGGCTGCTGCCAAAGGGCTGATTGAAAGGATAGGTATTGATAAGCTGATATGGATCGGTATCTTTCCCAACTTCTGCCCAGCCACCGCGGATCTTTGCAAAGGTCAGCACGTTGCTTTTGATGTTAAACGCATCAGTGATTATAAAACTGGCATTAACCGAAGGATAAAAATAAGAATTATTACCAGCCGGAAGCGTTGAAGACCAGTCATTTCTTGCAGTAAGATTTAAAAAAGCATAGTTTCTGAAACCGATCTGAGCTGATGAAAATCCACTGTAAACCTTTTGTTTTCTTAGCAGATTATAAGATATCAATGCATCACGTGAGTTATTCAGCGTATAAAGATCACTTACAGCCAGCTTTGGTGCCTGCTGATAATTTTGTTCGTTGAAATTGCTTCTCAGACTTCCCCCCACAAGCCAGTCCACTTCAAAATCAGCTCCCAGTTTTTTATGCAGGTTGAAGTTAAAGTCCGTATTATTTTCATTTACAACATAACCATCCTCAGTATACGAACCGAATGGCGTACCATTGGTTCCGTATGCAACCTTGAATTTACGCTTGTCTGTATAAAAGTCATTACCGGTCCGCACAGTGGCAGTTAGCCAGTCGGTGATCTTGTAGTTCAGGTTTACATTACCAAAGAATCTGTCACGACGCTGCTGCACAGTATTTTCGTATTGCAGCAGATAAGGGTTGCTATAATAGCTATGGTTCCAGTTATAATCAAATCCGCCTTTGTTGTAATCTTTCAAAAGCCCGGTATCCACCTGACGTCCAAACCATAAGAATTGGAGCATAACGCTGCTGCCGCGACCGGATGTTCCGGGAAGATTATCTGATGCGGTGCGTATAAAATTAGCGCTTGTAGAAAGGGTGAGTTTATCGTTAATCCTGTAAGTGGAATTTACACCAAATGAATTTTTGGAAATGTCCGTGTTAGGTATAACGCCGGTCTGTTTGCTGTTGTTGAATGAAAAACGGAAATCAATTTTTTCATTTGATCCCGATACTGAAACACCAGTTGAACGGGTATGGCCTGTTTCAAAGAAATTTTTGACATTGTCCGGATGCGCTACAAAGGGAACAGCCTGGCCATTAGAGAAAAACTGCGGGATCAGACGACCGTCCATTTTAGGGCCCCAGCTCTCATCTGTGGCATCATTTATTCCGCCACCCTTTCCATCTTTGTATGAAAACTGTCCGCCTGTACCCTGGCCAAATACGTTCTGATATTTTGGCAGCACCAGAAGTTTGTCAAAGGTATAGCCGATATTAAGTGAGACGCCAAGACCTTTCTGCGCAGATCTTCCCGATTTGGTTTTTATCAAAATAACGCCATTGGAAGCTCTGGACCCATATAAAGCTGCGGCATTAGGCCCTTTCAGAACACTGATCGATTCAATATCAGAAGGGTTTATATCAGAAATTGCGTTTGCAAAATCCCGTGATCCGTTCGCACCTGCACCCAGTTGGGAATTATCTACCGGAATACCGTCTACAACAAAAAGAGGCTGATTATTGCCGGCGATCGAGGTCTCGCCACGAATAACGATCCGTGAAGAACCCATGCCTCCCTGACTATTGGTAATGTTGACACCGGCAATTTTCCCAGAAAGTGCATTGACAAGATTGCCTTCTCTTGCTTCGGCAAGGTCTTTGGTTTTAAGCTCCTGCACCGCATAACCAAGCGATTTTTTCTCTTTGGTGATCCCCAGGGCCGTAACAACAACTTCCTGAAGAATCGTATTATCACTTTCAAGGATCACATTCAGTTTCCCATCAGCAGGAACAAGCTGCTCCGTTGTTTTAAGACCAATAAAGGAAAACACCAGCGTTGCGCCAGGTACCGCCTGAAGTTCATAATTCCCTTCGGCATTGGTGGCCGTCCCGCGTGATGTGCCTTTTACTAAAATAGAAACTCCGGGCAAAACTTCATTTTCAACTTGTGATCTTACCTGACCGGTAACGGTTATGTCGCTCTGGGCTAAGACAGGACTGAGTGTCCCGGCGAAAAGTACCAGTAATAAATAGACTAGATTTTTTTTCATGTTTACAGTATGGATAAATGAATGGATGAAGCTTTCAGAAAAAATTATCCATGAGCTGTCTGGCCGGACCTTGGTCTTGCTAGATATAACGATCCGGAAATTTTATTTGAAGCAGGGTGAAAGTTGATCAGGTTCAACAGCGCTTGTGGCAGCCGGACTTGAAATAATTAGTAAGAAAATACTTGGAAGAAAATAAACAGGTGTTCATGGGTAAACTTGACTATTTAAAATTTGTTATGGATGAGTAGTAATCTAGTTAGTTGCTAGATTTAATATGCAAAAATAACTATTCCTTTCTTGTTTGCAAGAAAAATTCCGTCGGGCTAAATTTTTTAACATAACCAGGTAATATATCTTTTCCGCCCCCGAAGCTGGTTTGGAATCTATCTTTTATAAAAAGTAATTAAACGAAGTTGGCGCATCAGCTGAAAGATTAAAATAGTAATATTTCAATAATAAGATATCTTCAAACAAAAAATAGCACTCCGCTTTTAATCTCGTATAGGAACATAGGTTCCTGACCTGCCAGACAATAGATTCATAGGGTTTATACCGCGTGCAGCAGAACTGCCGCATAGTCAATCTATGATTCAAAAAAATTCAGGTGTTGCAATGACCAGTAAAAGTACAACTTGGAATAGTATAAATTTATATTCACAAAATAATGCTCTGAGATGCTTAAAATCAATTAATTAAAAAAAAATAAAAATTAATCCCTTACAGAATATGATAATTACCTAATTAAATGATTACTTTGAAAAAAATTACAAAATCAATTATCTGTTCACTGTGAAAATAGCCAAATAAAATAGCTGTTTCATAAAACCTATGCTAATGCCTATGCCCTAAACCCTCTACATTAAATTCCCGCCGCGCAAAGAAACCTCTGCACTGACGCTTACAGGTTTCACAGATTTAATCATTCTTCCTGAATGAACGGAGTCTCTATGTCAAAATTTTCCTAACCAATTAACTATCCGAACAATGAAAAAGCAGGAAATAAAGTGTCCCTTGTGGACGAAACTTGCCTTTTGCCAAATTGTGTTTTTTACAGCTTCCATGAATGTTTCGGTTGCCGCTGCACCGATGAAAGCGGGAGCTGTTTCTACGCGTACAGTCAAATCAAAAATCGCAGTAAGACCTGTCACAGGTAAAGTTACCGACAGCAAAGGTGAAGCAATACCAGGCTCTACCATCATCGTAAAAGGTAGCGAAAAAGGTACAATTACGGATGCAGAAGGTAACTTTTCAATTGAGATCACCAGCGATGCAGCTATTTTGACGATCTCATCCATCGGTTATGATACCAAGGAAGTACCGGTTGGAACACTCAGTATATTGAACATCGTTCTGGAATCATCTTCTGCGCTGCTTGGTGAAGTTGTCGTAACGGCACTTGGTATCCAAAGAGATAAAAAAGCGCTTACCTATGCAACACAGCAGATTGGTGGCGAAGAATTAAGAAGAGCGTCCAATACTAACTTTGTTGATGCCCTTAATGGTAAAGCAGCAGGTATTGACATCAAGGTAAGCAGCTCCGGAGCCGGTGGTTCTACAAGGGCAGTATTGAGAGGAAACAAGTCGCTTCAAGGGTCAAGTGAAGCCCTTTATGTAATCGACGGTATTCCGATGGTAAATAACAAAGGCGCGCAGCCGGGTTCTTACGGCGGTACAGATGGTGGTGATGGTCTTTCTGCCATTAACCCTGCTGACATCGAAAGTATCAGCATTCTTAGAGGAGCCAATGCATCCATTCTTTATGGTAGCCAGGGTGCCAACGGGGTAATCCTGATTACGACCAAAAAGGGTAAGGAAGGTAAGGTATCTGTGGATTTCAATTCAAGCGCAGTACTTGAAAAAGTATCCGGACTTCCTAAATTCCAGTACCGTTACGGATCTGTGGGTGGAGATTACAGCTGGACCCCAACCGGAACAGCTGAGGTTAAATCTGACAGTTATCAGAAGGATTACATCAAAGATTTCTTCAATACTGGTGCAACCTTTACCAATTCGGTTGGCATTACCGGCGGCAATGCCAAAACAAATGTTTATTTCTCGTATGCCAATATTTCTTCCAATGGTATAATGCCAACGAATACTTACCGTAAAAATAACTTTTCGTTCAGACAAAGTACCAAACTGATGAATGACAAGATCACAGTAAGCTCTGGTATTATCTTGTCTTCTGAAAAATCTAAAAACCGCCCGGGTGCAGGTTATTATAACAACCCGCTGACTGGTTTATATCTTTTTGCAAGAGACCGCGACTTTAATAGCTACAAGGAAAATTATGCAGTCTTCAACCCGGACCGGAACATGGATAAAATGAACTGGTATTCGACCGAAGAGAAGCAGAACAATCCTTACTGGGAACTTCACAAAGACCCAAAACTGCAAACTTACAACCGTATTATTGCCAACGTGAAACTGTCTTATGAGATCGCAAAAAATCTTAAATTTGACGTGCGGGCGAATATGGATTACAACAATGTATTGGATGACAAGCGCTACGCAGCCGGTGGTAACTCTGTAAGCGTTAGCCCGAACGGTACTTGGGCTTACAGTAAATACACAGACCAATCCATTTATTCTGACGGTATTCTGAGCTATAATACGAATTTTGGTGATTTCAGCGTGAACGCGCTTGTGGGTGCCAGTTATCAGAAAAACAAGTACTATGATGGTATCACAGTAAACAATGGTACAGTATCGCTGCAATATCCAAACGTATTTACGTTTGCCAACATGCCTTACAATGTAATGTTCACAAGCATTCCGGATTACAGCAATACGATCAAACAAGGCGTATTTGCCAACTTGTCGCTGGGCTTCAAAGACTTTTTGTTCCTTGATCTGGCCGGACGTAATGACTGGGCATCTACACTGGCTCTTACCGGCAACCAGTCGTATTTTTACCCATCTGTGGGTGGATCTGCTGTAATCAGCCAGATGTTTAATTTGCCTGAGGCTTTTTCACTGTTAAAAGTAAGGGCATCGTTTTCACAAACAGCCAACGAAGTGCCTTATAACAGAGTGCTTCCTTTAAGTTCTATCGGCGGCGCAGGCGGGCCAAGCGGTATTGGTGGTATCAACAGACCAACACAGGTACCTTTTACAAACCTGAAGCCTGAAAAAATCGTAGCCAACGAGTACGGTCTTGAAACTAAGTTCTTCCATAACAAGCTGGGACTTGATTTCACTTATTATAACGGCACCAGTACCAACCAGTTCCTTGAACTGACTGCCCCATCCGGCTCAGGCTACACAACTTATTATGTTAATGCAGGAAAAATTGAAAACCACGGATTTGAGCTGACCCTGAATGCAGAGGCGATCCGTACCGATCATTTCACATGGAATACGACGCTGAATGCTTCCCAGAACAAAAACAAGATTGTTGAGCTGATCGCTTCCAATCCAACCTATCAGGTAGGCGGCGATAACGAGGGTTTTGCATCAATCATCAAAGCGGGTGGTTCTTTCAATGATGTTTACGTATACAAATTTGCCCGCAATGATGCCGGGCAAATTATTCTTGACAAAAATGGTGTTCCAACCAAAGCAGCAACCCAGACACTTGTGGGTAATGTGAATCCTAAACTTCTTGTGGGATGGACCAACAACCTGAATTATGGCAACTTCTTTGCAAGCGTACTGGTAAATGGTAAATTCGGTGGTGTTGCATTCTCTAAAACAGAAGCATTTCTGGATTCATACGGTGTGAGTGAAAGATCTGCTGAGGCAAGAGATGCAGGAACAGTTCCGATCAATGCGGTTACACCTGAAGGCGCAGCTGTTACCTCCATTGCACCTTATACTTATTACTCTGCCATTGGTGACAGAAACAAGATTATGGAGCCTTATGTATTTTCAAGGACTAACGTAAGATTAGGACAGTTTGTTTTGGGTTATACATTCAAAAGCAAAGGCAGCAACCCGGTGTTCAAAAATGCTTCTCTTTCGTTTGTAGGCCGCAACTTGTTCTTCTTCTACAAAAAAGCACCATTCGATCCTGAGCAGGCTATGAGTACAAACAACGCTTTGCAGTCTACTGACGTGTTTGGCTTACCATCGACAAGATCTTACGGATTGAACCTGAAGTTTACTTTCTAAAAACTTTAAAATCATTGACATGAAACAGATATTTATAGCATTGGTATCCCTGGTTGCGCTGGCAGCCTGCACGGATAATTTTGTCGAGACAAACCAGAACCCGAATCAGATTTCGGATGAGCTGCTTAAAGAAGATTTTAACCTGGTAGGCTCTCCATTTTCCAACATGATCTTCAATTTGAACGGCCACCAGGTAGAGGAAGATCTGTGCGCAGACAACTGGATGGGATTCATGGGTACACCTACCGATTTTGTGGGTAATGTCAATAACACAACCTATTATATCCGCTGGAACTCTTATTGGGGACGCGAATATGGTAGTGTAATGTCTCCGGCCAAACAGGTAATACAACTGGCAAAAGACAATAATTTACCATTGTTTGCAACCTGGGCTAAATTGATCCGTATTTTGGCTATGTCCAAATTAACAGCTGTTCACGGCCCGATCATTTATTCTCAATACGGAAGCACTGCCAATTCAATTCTTTATGATAAAGAATCTGAATTGTACCCGGTTTTCTTCAAACAGCTTGATTCTATCCAGACAGATCTTGGGGCTAATAAAACCTATACCGGTTTCAAAAAATTTGATCCGACAAGTTATGCCGGAAGCGTACCACAATGGATGAAAGTTGTTAATTCGCTGCGTTTGAGATTGGCTATGCGTATTTCAAAAGTTGATCCGGCCACTGCCAAAATAGAAGGTGAAAAAGCGCTGAGTGATCCTGCCGGACTGATAACCGCCAATTCTGACAATTTTATCAATTCTTTGAACGGGAATAAAATACCTGTTGCCCAGATCAGTTATGAATGGGATGATACGCGCATGGGCGCACCGATGGAATCGTTTTTGATCGGGTTGAAAGACGGAAGGATCTCACAATATTATGCGCCTATGTCATCAGCCAACGCGGCCTTGTATGCAGATCACCCAACAATGCCTTACAAAGGGATACGCAATGGTGCATACATCAAAGCCAAGGCGGATCACGTGCCTTTCTCAAAAGTTGCAGAAAGTTTCCAAACTGTTCAGACCAGAAGAAATTTTACGGCAGCAGAAGTAGCTTTTCTTAAAGCAGAGGCAAGTCTGAGAGGCTGGGCAGGCGCAGGTGATGCAAAAACCAATTACGAAAATGGTATCAAATTATCTTTCGCTGACTGGGGTGCCAGTGGCGTGGATGCTTATATCGCCGATGCGACAAGCAAACCTATCAATTATGTAGATCCGATTGATGCGCGTAACAATTTCACTGCGTCTTCAACCATAACTGTGGCCTGGAACGAGGCAGACTCAAACGAGCTGAAACTTGAAAAAATCATCACACAAAAATACCTGAACACTTTCACCAACACGTTGGAAGCATGGGTAGATTTCAGACGAACCGGCTATCCTAAAATACCTGTTGTCGCAAAAAATGACAGCAATGGCGACTGGGGCGTTATTCCTGCAAATGAATGGATCAAAAGAATGCCATTTGTGAATGCGGAAAGAACCGGTAATACCGCTGCTGTGACAGATGCAGTATCTAAAATGGGTACGGGAGCAAAAGATGATATTGCATCACGCCTATGGTGGGATACAGGCAAGGCTTCAAACTTTTGATTTGACCTTATAGTAAAAAGAAAAGCCGTTACGATGAAAATTCGTAGCGGCTTTTCTTTTTGTGCATGAATCCTTTATAGCACCCAAACATTTTCTGGCATAAAAATAGTAAGACTGAATTAGCGTGATGATCAAATAATTAATATCATCACCATTTTAAGCTATTCTTTAATATTACAGAAATGAAAAAATCATTCAAATCCACTTTTTTATATTACTCCGTTTTTTTCGCCATGATGCTGTTTTTTACCTCTTGCGGTAAGAAATTTGTATTTAATAACTCAGCTATTGTTCCTGCTGCGGAAGGAAGCATTAAAATGAAAAAAGATAAAAACGACAACTATGAAGTTAAATTATCGGTGAAAAATTTAGCACCGGCAGATAATCTGGTTGAATCGCGCAATACCTATGTGCTGTGGGCCAATACAAAAGGGAACGGCATTAAAAACCTTGGCCAGCTAAAAAATGAATCCGGCCTATTTTCAAAAGGACTAAAAAGTGAGCTTAATACGGCCACTCCTTTTGAGCCGGAAAGCTTTTTTATTACCGCAGAAAACAAAGCGGACATCAACTATCCGGATGGTCAGGTGATTCTTAAAACAAAATAACTGACCAGGTGTTTAGAACTATTTGAAAAATCTCAACTGATTATCAATAGAATAATCAGCTGAGATTTTTTTCTTTTACATGGTTCCCAATAAGCGTCATCTTCAAACTAATTTAGGAATGATCAGATATCCCTCCTGCTCGTTACCCAGAGCTTCAAATTGCCCGTTTAGATAAAAAAGCCCAACCAACGCGCAGGTTACCGCATCAATTTCGTCATGCGACACCTTTGCATTTATAAATTCTCCTGAAATGCCAAGCATGCGTAATCCGGATTTTAACTGGTCAAGCCCCTTACTTTTTCTGGGTATCCCCAGTATATCCTGAGCTCCTCCCGGGTAACTTTCAATGACTGTATAACCCAGTCCACGCAGAATCCCGGCAAGTTTTATTCCTCTTTGGGTCAGTTTTTGCATACTGGGAATCAGTGGCGGATAGGATCTTATTCCGCGCGCGAGCAGCTGCCTTTCACAGGAACGGTTGATGCCATAAATCTTTCTGCCCGGATCATCATCAAATGGCGAAATCCGGCCAAAAGGTAAAGACAAGGGAGAATCCAGTGAAATGACAGAAGGCTTATGGCTCTGAACGAGGTTAAGTATTTCCTCATCCTGTTTAATCCTGTATGTGATTGCATGAGCGTTTTCGAGCAGGCAAAATCCGGATGGTTTTTGCTCGGAACCGGTCAGGTCAATGCCAATGATTTTAGGGTGCTGCCCAATGTCTAGCAAGTTGATATTGAATTTAAAATTTAAATTTCAGAATATGCGGATTCAAAAACACCAAATAGCCGAATTTATAAATTATTCAGATCATAAATGGGCTCAAATAATAAAGTAAATCACCGTTATATATAACAAAAGAGGACATCTTTTGAAGATATCCTCTTTTGTTATAAAAATCTAACTATGCTTTTTCTATGTCACTGTGCAATGCAAGGCAACTTAATATCCTGCATTCTGCGTAAGCGATGAGCTGCCACTCTGGGTACTTAAATCGATCTGGCGCTGTGGGATCGGGTAATAATTGTTTTTCGCAGCAGAAAAACTTCCCCCTCTGATATCGGTTGCCACAGTACCTTCATAAGTAAAGTAAGCATTTAAAGTCGTCTGAGCAGTTCCCCAGCGTACCAGGTCAAAGAATCTGTGTCCTTCCATGGCAAGTTCAAGTTTGCGCTCAAAATAAATTGCCTTCAAAGCACCGCTCTGACCAAGGCTGGCAAACGATCCTGACGGGTACAGTGCAATTTTATAATTGGCTGCCGGCGTGGTCGAGAAACCTGCCACAGGATCGCTGTCGTTGGCATATTTGTATACGTAATTTACCGGATCAGCAGCTCTTGCGCGAACCAAATTAACGTAGGTTTCAGCCTGTGTAAGATTGTTCAGCTGAGCCTCTGCTTCTGCGGCCATTAAAATAACATCGGCAAAACGGATCACATTATAGTTAATGGCAGTACCAGGTGCCCATGAGCTCTGATCTGAATAAATGTCCTGAGTAGCCTGCCAGTAAATATTCTTCTTTGGTGAATAAGGACCTGCATAAGCTCCGCCCGGGCTACGGATCCAGGATGCGCCAGGGTGATATCCCCAGTCATGATAAGGAAGCGAACGGCGTCCTACCGTCCAGTCCAGACGAGGATCAAGCGTACCGGCATCTGGTGTGAAAGGTGCCGTTGAGGCAAGGCCCTGGTCACTTTTCACAGCATGCGTGTTGTAATCATCCACATATGGAAGCCCGCTAGCATCTGTGCGGTATGAATTGACAAGATCCTGACTTGGCTGGAAAAATCCGCAGCAGCGGAACGGGCTGTCACCGTAGGGAAAGTTTAGCATATCGCCCTGGTTGGCATTGGCAATGTTGTTGGTCCCGTCGTTGGCTACCATCTGAATGGCAAATACAGATTCTGAACTGTTATCTGTTGCCGCATCGAAGTTATCTTCAAAACGTTTGGTAAGTGCGTACTTTAAACCGTTGCTTGTCACACCTTGCGCAATTACCGCATCAAAAAGCGTTTTTGCCTCCTGATATTTTTTCTCGTACAAATATGATTTGGCAAGATAAGTACCCGCCGCCCATTTGTTCACTTTACCAACCTCCGACTGTGTCGCTGGCAAATTCTGGTAAGCATATTGAAAATCTGCTTCAATTTTCGGCCAGATATCTACCGTATTGGTTTGAGAAGCTGCGTCGGCCGTTGCGATCGTCTCATCGATCCAGGGCACATTGTTCCACATTTTTTTAAGCTCGAAATAATAGTGTCCGCGAAGAAAACGCGCCTGAGCGTTTATATTCAGACGGTCTGCTTCCGAGATCTCAGGCACCAGCGCAAGCACACGAATAACCGAATTAGCTCGGTTAATACCCTCATAAACAGATCTCCACTTGCTGTTAAAATAGCTGTTGCTTGGGTCTGCCGAGAATTTGGCGATCGCATCAATGGCTGGCTGATCACTTCCGTCACTTCCTTTGTGCGCATCACCACCGGCAATACTGCCAAAGGTCCAGTTGTCCGGAGAGGCCTCCCAGGCATTTGTGCCAGCAAGGTTCAAAGCACTGCCATTTCCATAATACTGCGCATCCAATGCAGCATATGCCCCAACCAGAAGCGCGTCAACACCGGCCCGGTTATAAAGCTGCTCTTCACTTAAAGCACCTTGCGCAGCGATATCAAGATCACCCTGGCAGCCGTCGAGCATCACGCCGCTGATCAGAATACTGCATGCTAATATATAATGTTTGATTTTCATGTCTTTGCGAGTTAAATGTTAAAAAGTCAGGTTCAGACCGATCAGGAATTGGCGCTGGTTTGGATAAACCCCTTCGTCAATACCAAAGGAAGTGCTTGTTGCAAACGATTGGTTTGAACTTCCGCCCGAGGTATTGTTGGTGTTCGAAGTTGTACCAATTTCAGGATCAAGACCAGAGTATTTGGTGATCGTAAACAAATTGGCCGCCTGCACATACACGCGTAGTTTTTCGATCTTGATCTTTTTAAGCACCCCGGCCGGGAATGTATATCCAAGCTGCGTGTTTTTTGCTCTCAGGTAAGAACCTTTTTCAACAAAGTAGGAATTAGGAACATTGGAAGTACTGAAAGATCCAACCGTTTCCTGGATCGGCGCCTTGGCATTGTGATTTTCCGGAGTCCACGAATCGTAAAGTGCTGTTTGAGATTTGGCACCCTGGAAATTTGAATTAAAATCAGTCCACCATTTCACGTTGTTCCAGATGTCATTACCCTGCGAGCCGTATAGAAATATACTGAAATCGAAATTCTTGTAATTAGCACCCAGGTTGATGCCGTAGCTGAATTTAGGATTTGGATTTCCAAGGTAGGTACGGTCATCGGAAGTCACTATGCCATCACCGTTTGTATCCGCATAACGGAAACGTCCCACAGCCACATCTGACTGATAAACGGTTGCAGAATTTCCGGATTTTTGCTGCGCCTGGGCGTTGGCTGTATTGATTTCCTCCTGAGAATTCCAGAAGCCATCCACTTTATAGCCAAAGAACTGACCGATCGAATGCCCAACCGAGTTTCTAACCACGTAACTACCGCTAAATCTTCTTCCTTCCTGATCGAAGTAATCAACCCCGTCAGTCAATGAAATGATCTTGTTGTTGTAGGTAGTGAAAGTCAGCGTAGCATTGAATTTAAGATCATTGGTCACTTTCAGATTCGTTGAAGCGGCCAGATCGATACCCTGATTTCTCATGCGGGCAATGTTGATATAGGGAACAGTTCCAAGTCCGGCAGTACCTGCAAGTTCAGGGTTGTATAAAAGATCGCGGATTTCCTTACGATAGTAATCCACGGTAAGATCCAGTTTTCCGCCAAACAAGGTGGCGTCCACACCCACGTTGCTGTTAATGTTCTTTTCCCATTTAGCGTCCGGATTTCCAATACGCGTTCTTTGAAGACCCATCATGGTTGTCGAATTCGACCCTGTTACATCATAGAAGGAAGAAGTACGGTCCTGGCCATAGGTTGTGTAGGCGTTGGCAGCATCCACATTAAGCTGGTTTCCCATTACACCATATCCCCCGCGAATTTTCAAATCCGTTAGCCAGTTCACATCCTGCAAAAACTTTTCTTTGGATACTCTCCATCCTGCGCTCACAGCCGGGAACCAGCCGTAGCGGTAGGTTTTGAATCTTGAAGAACCATCACGGCGAATTGTTACTCCCAAAAGATATTTATCCATCAGGCCATAATCAATCCTTCCGATCAGCGAGGCAAGTCCATCCTTGAATCTTGCACTGTAATTGGTTGGTGTGCCCGAGCCTGTGGAAAGCGTTGTGTAGTCAGGATCAAAAGTGAAATAACTTGTCGTGGTTCCACCCAGGTAATTTCCACGGTTTCTGTAATTTTCAACCCCTACAAGTACCTTCACATCATGGATCTCACCAAAAACGTGCTGGTAATTGACCGTATTACTCCATGTCCAGTTAAATCCGTTAAAGGCATTTTCTGTGTATGAGTTGATCGTATTGTTTTCCTGGTTTTCATATTCAGGGTAAGCAAAAGAACGGTATGCTCCCGAGTAAAGCTCGCCTCCGAAACTGGATCTCAAAGTAAAGTCTTTCAGAAAGTCAATTTCAGCATACATATTTCCAAAAAGACGGTTGCTTTGTCCGGAATTGTTGCGCGTACGGTTTTGAATGGCAACCGGGTTTTTCGCATTTCCAAGTCCCTGGCCATAACCACCCGCATAATTACCCATAATATCATAAACAGGAATAATCGGCTGCTGACGGAAAGCCATCCCGATCGCACTTCCTTCGGTAGAAGAGTTCACGCGCGGGTTATCTGTCACAGAAAATGCGATGTTCTCACCCACACGAATGTGTTCTGTGATGTTATAGGTACTGTTTGAGCGGACAGTATATCTTTTAAGGTACGTGTTCAGAAGCGTACCCTGCTGGTTGAAATAGTTAACCGAAAATAGATAACTGCCCTGATTACCTCCACCGCTTACCGAAAGGTTATGGCTGGTGATGGAAGCCGGCTTGAAAATTTCATGAAACCAGTCAGTACCGCTTTTATTGGCTTTGGTGATTCTGTAAAAGCTGTTATAAGCGTCCGTGCTCGTGTAGTTTGGATTCACGTTATAAAGCGACGGGTCTGTCAGCGGATCTCCCTCTTTTAGTCCCTGGGGCGCAATATAGTCGGGTAACACCGGCGTAGTTCCGCTTCCGTATAAAGGATCCGAGATCGGATCATTTGGATTTACATTTTTAAGCGCGTTGAACTTAAGCTGCGCAGTTTCCTGCGGGTTCAGAAGATTCCATACGTTTCCCGACTGCGGACGCTGCGTTCCTGCGTAGGCATCATACTGCACCTTGATTTTTCCGCTTCCTCTTTTTGTTGTCAGGATAATAACCCCGTTGGCTGCTCTTGAACCATAAATAGATGCTGATCCGGCATCTTTTAAAACCTGCATGGAAGCAACATCATTCGGGTTAATATCATTGATGTTTTGCGTGGGCACTCCATCAACCACGTAAAGCGGCGCGTTGTTTCCAAAGGTGTTGATACCGCGTATACGGATCTGTGGGGCCTCACCCGGCTGACCAGAACCCAGTACGGTAACACCAGATGCACGGCCTTGTAACTGGCTTGTAATCTGCGCAGTAGGCTGCTGCTGCATTTCAGACACGTTCACAATCGCTACCGCGCCGGTCAGATCTTTTTTCTTCTGTGTTCCGTAACCTACGACAACAACCTCATTAAGCGCTTTGGCATCTGATACCAGCACAACATCCACCACGGTTTTGTTTCCAACGGCAACTTCCTGCGTTGCAGAGCCCACGAAAGAGAATACCAATACAGGATTTGGCTCATCGCCAAGAACGATGGAATAATTCCCGCTCACATCCGTAGTGGTCCCCTTTTGGGTACCTTTCAGAATGATGCTTACGCCCGGAAGTTCTTCGTTTTTATCACCACGTACCTTTCCGGTAATAGTCCGCTCAACGCCTACACCCGGCGAGACGGATAATACTGAACTGTTTACGCTTTTACTTGGAAGTAGAAAATTTTCAGCTTTGTTATTCTTACTGTTTAAACTTGTTTTTTCAGACGGAAACGTCTTTGCGGCGGCGGCATTTGCAGCACCTGCGGATAGCGTACAGAGGGCCAGCATGGACTGCATGACGGGATAACGCACCCCTCTTAGCCATAATTTAGCATTAGAGCTTTTGGTCATAGAAATGATGTTTTATTTTGGTTAGATTTGGTAAGACTGTCAATTTCCCTTTATTCCGAAAGGATATTTTTTCGACAACAGCCTGAGTATTCTGACAAACTTCGGAAATGTTGGTAGCATGATCCGGGTCTGTTTAAGGGCACTCTTTTTTTACATAGGCATCAATCGTGTTTATAATTATTTTAAGTATAATATTAATTTTTTCTTTTCCAGACTTATATTACGTGAGCCTTTGAAAATAGGACTCAAATATGGTTATTTTTAATAAAATAAATAACAAAAATTTAATTTTATTACATTTTGTCAACGACTCAGGTTTACTTTTTGGTATATATTCATGTATAAATTGTGATCTGTTGATAAATACACAAATAGTGACATCAAATATTTACTTTTAATCTTACATTTTTTATTTTTTTGAAAAAATGCATCATTTGACAAAATTCTGGCGTATCAAGGAAAAACCATCCTGACTGATCCCAAAAAATCAGACGTATAAACTATGTCCTGCCCATGGTAAAAACGTATAGTATGATGCCTGGCTATTTTTGGCATTAAATTAATTCACCATAGATTGTCTGGCTTGTAACCATATATTCATTTATAATCCATTCAGCACCGTTTTCCTTCAATAACCTTATCGTATGCGCTCTTTTAAAAAGGCTATCATTTTGCACTATTCCAAGAATACCGGCTTTTTAAAGATTTTCGTTTTATTTTCAGGCAAGCCCTTGTTCTCATTGCTGCTGTGCTGGCTGCTGCTTGCAGGCTGCACTAAAACCCAGAAGCTGGAAATGGTTACAGAACAGCAGCGGCTGGTTGAAACGCACTGCGGCTCGTGTCATCTTGCAGTGGAGCCTTCTATGCTCGATAAACAAACCTGGAAAGAACATGTTCTACCGGCAATGGCCAAAAAGTTAGGCCTGGGCGTTTGGCGTGGACCGTCTTATTATTCAAAAAAAGAATCCGCTATTTCTGTTCAGGACTGGCAAAAAATTGTAGCATTTTATGACTCATTGGCTCCGGCAAAGCTCGTAGAACAGCGGCCGGCAAAACCATTGCAGAGCTGGGCAGGTTTTTCTTTAAAAAAGCCGTTGGCAAACCTATCTGGTGTAGCCACCACGACACTGGTGCGTTATGATCCTTATAAAAAGCTTCTTTATACCAGCGATGCGGCCACATCAAGACTATTCCAGTGGCAGAACAATCTGACTGATTATAAAATTACAGCGCTTCCCTCCCCTGCCACACACATGAATTTGGCCAAAGATCAGGATCCTGTACTAACGCTAATCGGGCAGATGAAGGCTGTGGATCTGGCCGCCGGTTCCGTTCAGCAGCTTACGAGCCAGCCGCAAAGCGGGTTGAAAGAGGTAGCAAAAGGATTTGTTCGTCCCATTGAAACGCTCAGGGCAGATTTTAATAAAGACGGGCTGGAAGATTATCTGGTAAGTAGTTTCGGGCACGAAACCGGCGGACTTTATCTGCTGTTACAATCTGAGAAAAAGACCTTTATAAGGTCTGCTGTAAGGGAGGTTCCCGGAGCGACCCAGAGCATTATCCGTGATTTTAATGGCGATGGCTGGTTGGATATCATGAGCCTTTTTGCACATGGTGATGAAGGGATCTGGCTTTTTTTAAATGACAAAAAAGGTGGATTTACCCAGCGAAACATCCTTAGATTTCCTCCCGTATTTGGCAGCAGCAGCTTTGATTATGTTGATATCGACAAGGACGGAGTGAGCGAGATTATTTATACCAGCGGCGATAACAGCGATTATTCCAAAGTTTTAAAACCATACCACGGTCTTTACATTTATTCTGACCGGGGAGATTTCAAGTTTGAAAAAAGTTATTTTTATCCGGTTAACGGGAGCACAAAAGCGCTAGCGGCAGATTTTGACAAAGACGGTCTTACCGACATTGCCCTCATTTCCTTTTTTGCCGATTTAAAAAATAATCCCTGGGAGACTTTTCTTTATTTTAAACAGAAAAAACCCGATAATCATAAGCTCAGTTTTACACCTTTTGCGATTCCAATTAACGAATATGGACGCTGGATATGCATGGATGTAGCGGATTACGACAGTGACGGCGACCAGGATATTATCCTGGGAAATTATGCGCAGGGTTTTTTAAACCAGCTTCCGTTCAGACCCGACTTCAATAAACAGATTCCGTTTGTGATATTGGTTAATGGTGCCGGTAAATAACCGGGTAACAGCACAAACAAATCTGAGTATCTGTATTTTTGCCTAGCTTAATTTTATCTCAAAATACCGCTTGGCCTGATCTACAAACCGGCCTCCGATCGGAATTTCCTTTTGCTGTATCCACAACTTTTTCTTTTGAAATGTGTTGACCCTGCCAACAGAAACAATAAATGACTGATGAACACGGCAGAATAGTTCTTCGGGTAAAAGCGCATGTATATTTTTTACATTGATCCTGCTTAAAATGGGTTGGCTTCTGGAGGCGCAAAATATTTTCACATAATCTTTCATTCCTTCGATGTATAAAACATCGTTGTATGGAATCCTGACTGAATTGTATTCTGATTTTACAAGCAGATATTGCTGATCATGCTGGCTTGCAGGCGGACCAAGACGCAGCTGATGTAATGTTAACGCCTTCTGAGAAGCGGCAAGAAGCCGTTTAAAACGGACAGGTTTGAGAATATAATCCACCGCATTGAGCTCAAAGGCCGTTACGGCAAACTGCTCAAAGGCCGTTATAAAAATGACCATGGGTGGATCTTTGAGCTGGGTAAGAAACTGCAGGCCCGAAAGCCCGGGCATCTGAATGTCTAAAAAAACCAGATCGATCCTGAGCAGTTCAAGGACTCTTGCCGCTTCAAAAGCACTCCTGCAACTTTTCACAAGTTCCAGATAAGGGATCTTACTGATGTCGTCCGCTAAAATTTCCAGCGCAAACGGCTCATCATCCACCAGAAGACAGCGGAGCTTATTCATGTATCAGATTGTTAATGGTCAATTCCACCGCGTAGTAATCGCCAGGCGCGCTGATGCTGAGCTCGTATGCATCCGGATAATACATTTCCAGTCTGCGGCGAACATTTTGAAGCCCGATTCCTTTTGATTCAGAGCCGGATACAGCTGCCGGATGAAAAATCTGATTGGTACAGCTAAACAATAAATCGGTTCCGGATCTGGTCAGAATTATCGATATCAAGGAGGGCTGCTCATGATCGATTCCATACTTGAATGCATTTTCAACAAAGGGCAAAAATAAAAGCGGTGCGATGGCAATGCTGTTAAAATCAGTCTGAAAACAGAATTCTACTTTTGCCTCAGGATGCAGTCGAAGCTTTTGTAGGTTAATATATCTTACCAGATAGGTAATCTCGCCGGCCAGTTCTACTTTATCGTGGCTTGTCTGGTAGAGCATATATCTTAAAATATCAGAAAGCTCCATGATCGAGTCCTCAGCCCTTTCTGATTTTTGTCTGATCAGCCACCGGATGTTATTGAGCGTATTAAAAAAGAAATGCGGACTTATCTGTTGTCTGAGCATTAAAAGTTCTGTGTTCGTTTTTTCAAGCTGAATCTGCTGGCTGAAAGCCTTCTGCTCAGATCGGTCAGATAATACGGCCAGCAGCGAACTGGCTAAAATGACAAGCGAAAAAAGGATCAGGTTTGCAACTATATGAAAAGGGTTAAACAAATCCCTGCTCCAAACGTTGCGAAGAACCGGATCAGACAATTGCTCACGTGAGAAGAAACCCCACAGATCATCGCGGATACCGCATATAAACCCATAGTCCAGAAGAATAACACCGGTTAACAATACAGCCAGCCATGTGAAATACCTGCCCGACAATTTTGTCCGCAGCAGGCCCGGTGCCAAAACCAGCAGGTTTAAATAGAATATAACAATCAGCACCAAATTGAAGATAATTTTGGTGATGACCAAATAGTAAAAAAGATAAGCCGGCAGCTGTTTAAAAACAGGTACGGGCAAAATGAACGGAGTGGCAAAAAATGCCAGCCAGCCGCATACATGGAGCCAGAAACGCTGGTGTGGAAAAGATATGGCCTTCAAATCAAACAACCTGGCAGACATCGGGGATCAAAAGGTAAGTACGGCATCTAATACTCGCAACAAGCCTATATTGTTGCAATATGAGTTTATGGTAATCCTAAAAATAAAATTTCTTACCCCGCCCGGAAACTGCGGCAACATTGAAAAATCCGACGACCGCAGCCGAACCTGCACTTTTGTTTTTGATATTGGTCGATACATTGGCCAGAGGGCTGGAAGTAAAAAGCTCAGAAATACCACCTTGTCTGTCAGCCTGGGTAACGACCTCTGCCAGGTACTGAAATGCTGACAAATTAATCGAGTGAATTTCAACATAGATAGAATCACCGTTTACCAAAGGAGACTTGGGCCTGTCGTCATCATCCAAATCATTGGCATTTGCACCAAGCCTGACCGGTGTGATGAAGGTAACACCATCAAATCCGCTGCCCGAAGAAGTACCCGCATCATAGGCTGTGGTTATTTCACTGGGCTTGTTCAGTAAGCGGCCATTTTTATATGCTCTGATCCAGTACGTATCCCCTTTACCTGCGAAATCTGAGCCCCAGAACTCTGCCCTGTACATATCATCGATCATTCCGCTTCCTTCTTCAAAAGAAAGTGTCATACTGTCAACAGGCGGAACACGCTTCATGGTGGAGCTGGCCGTGTAAACATTACCTTTATAGCTCACTTCCAAAATATACGAGTTGCCTACCACGCCAAGCACCTGACCATTGACAGGCTCCCACCGGTAAGCACCGGTCCTGCTGGTGGAATCCTCGATGAATTCAAAGACTTTTCCATCCTGATCGGTGATCTGCACCTTGGCACCCGAAGCCACCGGCGGAAGGTTGTCATTATCAAAATAATCCTGTGTGAGTGTCAGATTGATGATCTGGGTTTCAGCTTTGTTGTTGATCCAGGCATCAATATTTAAAATGGGTTCGGCCGATCCGGTATCAAGTGTCACCTCATCCTCACAGGCACAAAGCAAAACGGATAGTGAAATAAGTAACAGCCGGGCCGAAGATCTGATTTTGTCCTTGCTAAACATGCTGAGATTAGAATTTAAAATTGTAAGAAACCGACGGCACCATCGATCCGATGATCGAAACCCGGTATGCCTGTGTCTGAATAGGCTGCAGGGCAGTGACCCTGTCAGATGACTGGGTAAAATAGGTTGAAAAAGCGTTTCTTCGGCCATAAACATTGTAGATGGAAAACACCCAGTAGCTCGTATTCTTCTTGGGTGTACCGTCATTGCGTTTGGTTTTCCCTTCCATTCTCAGCGACAGATCCAACCGGTGATAGGGCGACAGGCGGGCATCATTGCGCGAATCCTTTGAATTATATGGTATCAAAACGCCTTGCGAGAGGTAACGCTGGTTGGGATACGTTGTAGGCGTACCGGTTGTGAAGGCGAAATCCGCTGTGGTTGACCATTTTTCATTGATCGTGTAAGAACCTACCACTTTCAGGTTATGGGTCTGATCAAAACGGGTCGGATACCAGGCTCCCTTGTTGATGCCGTCTACTTTTAATTCCGACCGGCTTAGTGTGTAGGAGACCCATCCTGTGATCAGCCCCTTCTTTTTTTGCAGGTACAGTTCAAGACCATAGGCCCTGCCTTTCCCACTGAGAAGATCACCCTCCAGTCTGTCGTTATTCAAAAGCTCGGCACCGTTGATGTAGTCAATTTCATTGGAAGTGTTGCGGTAAAATGTTTCTACTGAAAGTTCATAGTTGGCCGTTTTTCCAAGATCGGTAAAGTAGCCCAGCGTGTACTGGTTTCCCACCGCAGGTCTGATGTTATTGGTGCTGGGTGTCCAGATGTTCAAAGGATTTGACGCGCTGGTGTTGGAAATAAAATGTACATATTGGGCGGTACGGCTGAAACTGGCTTTGATCGAGGTTTTCTCATCCACCTGAAATTTGGCAGATATCCGGGGTTCCGGGTTTTTGTAAGAAGCAATTGATTCACCGCTTTTATAGGAGCGCTCTGAGACCACTGTCTTTTTTGCGCCCGGTATGGTATCATTATATTGATAGGCCGTACCCGGCCCCAGGTAATTGAAATAGGACAAACGCAACCCGTACTGTAATTCAAGTTTTGGACTTACCGTCAGCTTATGGTTGATATACCCCGCCATTTCAAGAGCATATTTTAGCGGCTGACTGCTGTCGACTGTTTCTCCGTTGGTTGTGCCCACTGTGTTGGACGGATTAAACCGGTAGTAGGAACTTTCAAGGCCAAATTTAAGCTCCGAGTTTCTGCTGATAAAATAACTGAAATCAGGTTTCAAAACGTAATTGGTAATCGATGAACGCCAGTCGTATTTATTGTTTGCATCCTGATTAAAACCAAGCTGATAATTATAATTGCTGAAAACAGCTGAAACGTTAGAAAACAATTTACTGCTGATCAGTGAATTCCAGCGGAGCGTGGCTGATTTATTACCCCAATTAAATTTTGCCTCGTCGGACAGCCCAAAATTATCACGTCCTATAAAACCAGACAAATAAAGACGGTTTTTACGGTTGATTATGTAATTTGTCTTCGCGGTAATATCGTAAAAATTCAAACCAAAATTATTGCTGGTCAGCAGCGTCGACAATGCATCTACGTAGGATCTTCTGACCGCGATCAGGTAAGATGATTTATCCTCAATCAAAGGGCCCTGCACGGCGAGCCTGCTAAAAATAAACCCGATACCGCCTTCCACTTCGGTTTTTTTGTTATTGCCCTCTTTAAGCCTTACATCAAGAACCGAGCTGACTCTGCCACCATATTCGGCCGGGATTGCCCCTTTATACAATTTGACATCCTTAACAGCATCCGGATTAAATACCGAAAAGAATCCCAGCATATGCGAGGAGTTGTATACCGGCGCTTCATCGAGCAAAACAAGGTTTTGACCCACGCTTCCTCCCCTGACATTAAAGCCCGAGGAGCCCTCACCGACCTGGCTAACCCCTGGCAGAAACTGAAGACTTTTTACAATATCGACCTCTCCCATTAATGCCGGCAGTTTTTGTATCGTTTTAATATCAAGCCTGTTTACGCTCATCTCAGAACTACGCGCGCCAGAAATACGGCTCTGATCGACGATCTTTACCTCATCAAGCACTCTTGACAAAGGCACCAAAGGTATGTCAACGACAAGATTGGTATTCAGATCGATCTGTTTTACAATCTTTTCAAAACCGATGTAGCTATATTCAACCGTGTATTTGCCCTTGGGAAGAGTCATCGAATAAAAGCCATAGGTGTTTGTAACCGCTCCGCCAGCTGTTTTATTTTCTAATACAAGAACGCTGGCTCCAATAAGCATTTCACCATTTGAACGATCCTTGATCGTTCCGCTGATGGTAAAATTATTCTGACCATAAGCGAGAATATTTGCAAAAAGAAAAAACACGATGGTGATTTTCGTCATCTTTTTTTTCCGGCAGAATATAAAAATTGTCATTTATTTGAAGTTAATGGAAACGGCAGTTTCTTGATACTATTTGCGTTGATGATATAGGCCAGCCCGAAATTCAGATTAAAACCTCTGATCGCATCGACCTTGGCAGCGCTTTTGAATTGTGCTGAATGCAGGTACCGCAGATGCGCGCCAACCATAAATCGCTTGGAAAAACGAAGGTCAACCCCGGTTCCAATGGTCGTATGAAAAACCATTCTTACCTCGGCATCCAAATTGGGCCTGGCTCCCGAGCTCATTGCTCCGGGCCGTATTTTTCCGCCAAATGCCATGGCCTGGATAACACCGGTACCCAACATCAGATAGGGCCTGCCTTTTAATCTTGGAAATGCATATTTAAGCCCAACCGTAACAGGAATGATCATCCCGCCTCCGCTTCGAATAACACCGTCACTGCTTGGGTCTTGTTTCATGGGAACCTTCAGACGCCCCACATCGACAAACCAGGCAATCGAATCATTCATCCATTTTGTAAAATGGATATCTATAAAAGAATGTGATTTGAAAAAGTCAGTATAGGTCCCATCGTTTATGCCGGTCCTTACAGATCCAAGCATGGCAAACGTGCCGTAACGTACTTCCAGAACCGCCCGGTTATGAAGCCGGTAACCTTTAAGCGAATCGATCGGGCTGATCTTTTTTACATACAGGGGATCTTCCCAGAGATTAAAGGTTGTATCGGCCTGAACCTTGGTTTTTAAGACCTTTTCAATGTCTTTGATCACAGTCAACGAATCTGTCCTTTTCCAGTCCGAACCATTAAAGGTTGCACTGATTGATAAATTTTCACTTTTGAGCTTTTCTGCCAGACAAGCAGCGCTTTGGTTTGCCAGAATATGAATCCGGTTTCTGTCGTTATGATAATTGACATACAGGTCTGAGAGAATAGCGGAAATAAATTTAGTATCCGACGCTGCTGAACTTTGATCTTTACAGTTCCAGGTTCCGTTTACAGCATTTGGAAAAATAAAAATGGTGGGCTCTTTGATCGATTTCCATGGCGCCTTTGAAAATGCATCCCTGGCACTTTGACCATTTTCGTGCAGCACAATGATCACAGGTCTGTTGCTGTTACGATCGTAGTTGCTTGTATTGCTGTAAAATAAATAGCTTCTGTTGATCCCCTCAATATTTTGAACGAATACCCGCTGTGCTACTGAGGGCAAAATGACACTGGATGTTAAAACAAAAAGTAACCAGGCTTTTTTGCCGTTTAAAAGTGAAATCATAGGTGGACCCGGTGGTATACAACATGGAATATGTTGACGGTACTGAATCTGAACCAGCGGGTGAGGCATTTTGTATATAAGTAGCCGCTTTTTGTATATATTTTGATATAAAAAGAACGGTAAACTGTCAGATTCTGTGACCAGCTGTTGCCGATTGGCGTTGTTTCAAAGGAGTTCAGACTATACCGGAACAGTAAAATACTAGAGGCACCTGGTGAGCGGCCGAAAAGATTAAAAAAATGAAAACCCTGCACTGCCATGGTTTCATGGCGGTGCAGGGTTTATTTTTTATTTTGAAATGATGGTTAATAACTTAGACCTGCACCAAAACTGAACAAGGCGTAACCTTTCGGTTCCATAGAGCCCGCAATATCAGATTTGTTATCGGTAACGACCTGGTTTGAAACCGGAATGGTAAATGGCAGTTTGCCTGTTGGGTTAAATTGCCCGCTTACTACGTCCAGAACGGCATCAGCCGTTGTACCGAAAGTAGCAAGGATCGTGCTGGCTGCTTTACTGTCGATCTCATCGAGCACCCAGGGGCTGGAAAAATTGATGACAAGCACAGCTGGTTTGCTACTGATCAGCTCATTGATGTGAGGCACATCTATTTTATTTTTTGACAAGTTCAGCTCAATCGGTTTATTACCCGAAGCAAACAAACCTCCGGCATTGGGAATAATCCACACCAGCACGACGTCTGCTTCTTGTTTACTTGAAACAAATTCAAATGCAGAGGATTCGGCAGCTTTGTGCACGGTTATGGGCCCAGAAGCCCGCCCGTTGTCATAATAAGTTTCAAAGTACAGCTTGGTTTTGGCTTTCAAAGGAAGAAGTTTTGCATCATTACGAAGCAATACAACCGATTTTCTTTGGGCCAGATCTGCCTTTTTTTGAAACGAAGTACTGCCAACAATTTCCTTCGCCTTTTCAACATCCACATACGGGTTTTCAAAAAGCCCAAGCTCGAATTTCTCTCTGAGTAGTCTTTGAACCGACTCGTTAATACGGGCTTCACTCACAAGACCCTGGCTGACTGTTTCCAATAAAATGGAAGGGTCCGCAGTTCCTGAAAAAAGGTCAACACCGGCAGTTAATGCCTTTTGATAACGCTGGTGCAGCGATAGATTCTCAACCCCCCAGGGCATCATTTCTATCGGACCGGTGTCAGAATTGACAATGCCTTTAAAACCAAGCTTTCCCCGAAGCAGATCCTGAATGATTGCTTTATTATATGAAAAGCCAACTTCTTCAAAGTCCTTCCCCTTGGGGCTTGAATAATAAGGCATAATGGCCGAAGTGCCAGCCGCAATAGCCGCTTTAAACGGTTTTAAGTGATACTCAAAATTGCCGCCGGGATAATGTGCAAATTTCCCCCAGTCAAAATGAGAATCCATACCATTCACCTGAGGCCCTCCGCCCGGGAAGTGTTTTGTGGTCATGGCCACTGAGTTTGTTCCAAGCCGCATCCCCTGAAAACCTAAAATCACCTCGCGGATCATATGGGAAGCTAAATCCGCATCCTCGCCAAAGGTACCTTCGATCCGCTGCCAACGGGGTTCTGTGGCAAGGTCAGCCATGTACATATAGCCCTTACGCAATCCCACAGCAGTCCACTCCTGCCGTGCAATATCTGCAAATTCGCGGGTCAGTTTGAAATCGCGCATGGCTGCCAGGCCCAGCTCTCCGGGCCATTTTGAAAATGCAGTGGTTCCCACACTCAGCCCCACAGCGGCATCAATCGTAATATGGTTGCGGGGATTGGAAGCGACAATGGCGGGTATGCCCAAATGATCGTTTTCACAAAGCTGCTGAAGGCGGTTAGCCCACTGGGCAATAATGGCTGCCGGAGGGTTGGCCCTGAGAATAAAATGCCGCAGATGATACTGTGTAACCCCTTTTGTTGTCCCGGCAGCAGACATGATCGGTATAGTAAGCGGCTTTCTTGTGAATATATTGTTGGGTTGTATCAGATCCTCTTCATTAAAATCACTGGTGATTTCTACCGGGCCGGTTTTGGGCGCATTTTGTTGAAACGCATTATCACCAACCATACGGGTTGTACTGATCAGCATAAAACCTATTTTTTCTTCCAGGCTCATTTGGGAAAGCAAATCCTGGACCCGTGTATCGACAGCAAGCCGCCAGTCTTCATAACGATCCAGTTTGCCATTTTTATTAAGGTCTTTAAAGGTAAGCCCGCGTTCTTTCAAAATTTTTACAGAACGGTATCCAAGAACAGGCTGGGCAACCTTTTGGGCCTGTGCGCAGTGAACAAATAACAAAAAAATTAGAGTCTGTACATTTGCTTTGACCAACATATTGTACCGCTGATACATCGGATTTATAGTAGAGTTAATAAACTATTTGAAGACAGGCTCTGATTGCAGTTTAACAGCCTTACCCGGCACGTTGCGGGTAATCATATAGACGCTATAATGTAAAGTTCACCCTGCATCTATATCATTTAAATTTGATTGGCATGATGATATAATCACTATTTTATAAAGGAAAAGCGGCACTTTTTCACCTCCCCTATTGCAAACCATTTAGTCAGAAAACCGGGTTATTTAAATCTGCAGATAAGAAAATACTGGCTTCATTGTAAGCAGTCCGGCGGCCGAGCCTGGCACAAGATGTTGTAAGTTTGCAGGCAGAAAAATTTAAAGACAACACAAACCAGGCCGTTGTAGCATAAGAACAAAAGTAAAGATTTGCAGCCGCTGCCGCCAGATAAGAGCTCACCCGCGGTTTTTAAGTGAATATGATCATTAGTTACATGGAGAACTAGTCCGCTATAATTAAGACAGTAAGTACATTCAATTACCTTAGCAAGCTATTAATAGCTTGCTAAGTACGATACTTCCAAAAACCAAGCGTAATAATTTACTGAACCATACCAAAACGGCTTTCAATCATCGTTATAGTCAATGTAATTAACTTTGGCTAACATCTGTGCAACATTTAACCAGATAGATTTCAATTAAAATTTATGCAGTATTACCATGGAAACAACCTTTTACCCTCTTTTATTAATCCTGCTGATCTGCTGCTGCACATCCAAAAGAACTTTCATCATCTGATCCTGATTTGTGGTCGCATTTGGTATGGACTGGCTTAAAAAACTGCGGTACTTCCATATCTCTATAATATCATGTGCTGAAACTGTATAAGGCTGATAAAGACTATTTATAGAGCGCAGCAGTATAGTCCCATCCTCATTTACCGTAACCTGCTTAAAAACAAAATCCTGCTCCCCTTTAAGAATGACGATGCAAAGCGTATCAGGTTTCAGACTTTTCCAGTCCTGCACATACTCTGTGATGATGTCGCTTTTCTCGGGTATGGGAAGCATCGAGTCACCCACTGTCGGAAACATCCGGAATGTTCCTGACTTTGGAAGGTTAGGCAGATTAAACCTGGGAAGTTTTGCCAGAAACTCCGGGTCACTGTATCCGCTGCGGTAACCGGCTTTTGCCTTCACAGGCACGTACTCTACATTCTCTTTATTTTGATCATTGACTGTAATGGCCAGAACCCTGATATTACTGCCGGTCATGTACACATCATTTCCCGCTTCCAGCTCCCGGAGTTTAAGCTCAGAAAGCTTGGCAAGGTTAACCCGCAGCAGACTATCCACACTTATTTTAAAGAAATCCGAGAAGCGTAAATAGTCATCCGGTTGAGGCGCTTTGGTATGCCCATTTTCTAATGCATTCAGCTTTGAGCGCGTCAGAGACAGCTTTTCAGCCAGCGACTCCTGGTTCATTTTACGCCTCTCTCTGAGGAATTTAATGTTAATGCCGAAAAATATTTTTTGACTATTCATTTTTAGTTTGTTATCATTACAATCATCACTTTGATACAAATCGTATCAAATGTAAACTAAATAATCAACTTATGAAACAGCCAGCCATCAAAAACGACATTTTTGAAACCCTGCAAAAACAGATTTATTCTTTGCAGGGTTTCACTGCGCCTACCCAGGGCAAACGCGTCAATTTTGGGCTGGGATTCATTGAGAATAGTTTCCCAAACCAGATCTTCCCAACAGGCGCTGTTCATGAGCTAATCAGCAGCTCCCCTGTGGATGCTGCGGCCACAACCGGGTTTATGGCCGCACTATTAGGTAAACTGATGCAAGGAGGCGGTTTGTCTCTTTGGATTAGCCAGAAAAGAACACTTTACCCACCTGCTCTTAAATTTTTTGGGATTGATCCTGACCGGGTTATTTTCATTGATGTAAATAATGAAAAGGATTTGCTTTGGATGAGCGAAGAGGCACTTAAATGCCAGGCACTTTCGGCAGTCATCGCCGAAATCAAGGATATGGATTTGACCGCGTCACGGCGTTTGCAGCTAGCCGTTGAAAAGAGCCGGGTCACAGGGCTTTTGCACCGCATGAATCCAAGAACGATGGGCAGTACGGCCTGTGCGGCAAGATGGAAAGTCGCACCTATTGCAAGCGCGTTGGAGCAGGACATGCCAGGAATGGGATTCTTCCGCTGGGATGTACAGCTTTTGAAAGTACGCAACGGGGAGCCAGGACACTGGCAGATCCAGTGGACATCCGGAAGCTTTGATCATGTAGAGAAGCCAGTGCAAACGGCGCCGGACAAGGATCTATTAAAAACGGGATGATATGACAAGGCGCTATGTTTCAATCTGGTTTTCTCATCTGTTAACAGACCGCTGGGTGATCCGCAACCCGGCTCAAAAGGACATGCCATTTGTTCTGGCATCCCCTGAACGCGGAAGAATGCTCATCCAAGCAGCTAGTTCAGAAGCAGAAAAACAGGGCATTGTCTGTGGTATGGTGCTGGCTGATGCCCGCGCTGTTCTGCCAGGTTTGCAGGTCTTTGAGCACAGACCTGAACTTGCCGGAAAACTTTTAAAAGGGCTTGCTCAGTGGTGTCTTCGCTACTCACCTGTTGTAGCAACAGATATGCCCAGTGGGCTGATTCTTGATATTACCGGATGCGCGCATCTTTGGGGAAGTGAGAGGGCCTATTTGAAAGATATCACAAGTCGTCTCCGTGGTGCTGGTTATCATGTCAGAGCCGCCGCTGCAGATACCATCGGAACAGCCTGGGCGATATGCCGCTACGGAAGAATCACACCGGTTATTGAATCACACACCCAGAAGCATGCCCTTTCTGCACTCCCACCCGCAGCCCTTCGACTGGAAGAAGTAACGCTTGATCGTATGAACAAGCTTGGGTTTTACCAGATCGGAAGTTTTATTGACATGCCCCGCTCGGTGCTACGCCGCCGTTTTGGTCAGCAGTTACTGAACCGCCTTGATCAGGCACTTGGCTACATGCAGGAAACTATTGAACCTATTTGCCCGGTTGTTCCCTACCAGCACAGGCTTCCCTGTCTGGAACCGATCCGGACTGCTTCCAGCATTGAAATCGCGCTTAGAACATTGCTCGAAGCGCTTTGCACCAGACTTACATCTGAAAATAAAGGGCTGAGAAAGGCTGTATTCAAAGGTTTCCGGATGGATGGTGCCCAGCAGCTTATCGAGATCGGTACTAATAATGCCTGCTGTAATCTGGAACACCTTTTTAAACTTTTCCAGCTTAAAATTTCATCCCTTCGCCCAGATCTTGGTTTTGAGCTTTTTATTTTGGAAGCACCTGTAACCGAGCAGCTTGATGCTGTCCAGGAAACACTTTGGAACATTTCAGGCACCAGCGATCTGACTGAAATCTCTGAGCTTCTTGACCGGCTGACCGGGCGCGGCGGAATGGATATTGTCCACCGTTACTTACCAGAGGAGCATTACTGGCCTGAGCGCGCTATCAAAACAGCAACATCTCTGGCAGAAAAACCCCAGTGCAACTGGCGAACCGACCGGCCAAGACCTGTAAGTCTGCTGGCTAAGCCAGAAATTATTCAAGTGACTGCACCTGTACCGGATTATCCGCCCATGTTATTCCGGTACAAAGGAGAGATTCATCACATCAAAAAAGCAGATGGACCAGAGCGGATCGAGCAGGAATGGTGGATACAGGAAGGCCTTCACAGAGATTACTACTGCGTCGAGGATCAGGACGGTGCCCGCTTTTGGATTTTCAGGTTAGGTAATTATGGCGAGCACAACCCTGAGTGGTTTATTCACGGATTTTTCTCATGATTAACAGCTATAAGTTATAAGTTATGAGCTACGTTGAACTTCAGGTCACATCCAATTTTAGCTTTTTAAGAGGCGGCTCACATCCCGAGGAGCTTGTCGAGCACGCCGCAGAGCTTGGTTATGATGCGATCGCAATCACAGATCACAATACGCTGGCAGGCATCGTCAGAGCTCACGCGGCAGCCAAGCTTAAAAATATCCGGTTAATTGTCGGGTGCCGGCTTAATCTTATTGACGGGCCAAGTCTTCTGGCCTACCCTACCAATAAGGATGCATACGCCCGGCTCAGTGGCCTTCTCTCACTGGGCAATCTCCGGACTGAAAAAGGAAAATGTGATTTGTATCAGACAGATGTGTATGCGCATGCCGAAGGGATGCTTTTTATCGTACTTCCACCGGATCATCTCAACGAACATTTTGAGCTGGCCCCTTCCTTTGAAATAAGTCTAAGGCGTTATAAGAAAGAACTGGGAGACAGTTTGTTTCTGGGGGCAAGCCGCTGCTATCTGGGTGATGATGCCAAAATACTCTACCGCTTATACAAACTATCCCAGCGGTTTGATATTCCAATGGCCGCAACAAACGATGTGTATTACCACCATCCGCTCAGAAGGCAACTCCAGGATGTGATGACCTGCATCCGCGAGAAATGCACGATCTACAATGCCGGCTTCCGCCTTCATCAGAACGCCGAGCGTCATTTGAAGACCAGTCAGGAAATGCAGCGGGTGTTTCGTAAATATCCTGATGCCATTCTTCGCGCGCGCCAGATTGCTGATGCCTGCATGTTTTCACTGGACTCATTGAAATACGAGTATCCCGAAGAAATCACCAGCGAAGGACGGAGCCCAATGGAAGAACTTATTTACCTTACCTGGAAAGGCGCAAAAGAAATTTATGGTGATGTACTGCCAGAAAAGATCGTCTCTTCCATCCATTATGAAATGGAATTTATAAAAGAAATGGATTATGCTGCCTATTTTCTTACGGTATATGATATTGTCCGTTTTGCCCGGCAGCAGCGGATCCTTTGCCAGGGACGCGGCTCAGCGGCAAATTCCACCGTCTGTTTTTGCTTGGGTATCACCTCAGTCGATCCTACAAAATTTGACCTTCTTTTTGAGCGCTTTATTTCCTCGGCAAGAAACGAGCCGCCGGACATAGACGTGGATTTTGAGCATGAACGCCGTGAGGAGGTTATTCAATATATTTACAGCAAGTATGGCCGTGACCGTTCTGCGATTGTGGCCACAGTAACCCAGCTGCATCAGAAGGGTGCTATCCGCGATGTGGCCAAAGCGATGGGTATGTCTGTTGATGCTATTAACAGATTATCTAATTCAATATGGGAATTTACTGACGAGTGGTTTGACGGAAAAAAAATCAGTGAGCACGGCTTTAATCCCGATGATGCGCATTTAAGAAAAGTACTGGATCTGACCTCGCAGTTCATGGGCTTTCCAAGGCAGCTTGGCCAGCATACCGGCGGCTTTGTAATTACCCAGGGAAAGATCACCGATCTGTGCCCGATCATTAATGCCCGCATGCCCGACAGGACCAACATTGAATGGAATAAGGACGATATTGACACATTGGGATTTTTAAAAATAGATGTGCTTGCGCTCGGCATGCTGACCTGTATCCGCAAAGCATTTGATCTGGCCAAAAAGCATTATAACCAGGATCTGACACTGGCCAACGTTCCGCAGGACGACCCGGCCGTCTATGAGATGATTACCCAGGCCGATACTATCGGGGTATTTCAGATTGAAAGCCGCGCCCAACAGTCGATGCTGCCAAGGCTGCGCCCAAAGTGCTTTTATGATCTTGTCATTGAGGTAGCCATTGTTCGTCCCGGGCCCATTCAGGGTGATATGGTGCATCCTTATCTGAGAAGACGTAATGGTGAGGAAGCGGTTACCTACCCTTCTAAAGAGCTTGAAGATATCTTGGGAAGGACCCTTGGGGTTCCCCTTTTTCAGGAGCAGGCCATGAAGATTGCTATTGTGGCGGCGGGTTTTACCCCAGCAGAGGCCGACGGGCTCCGCCGTAGTATGGCAACATTTAAGGTTAAAGGTATGGTCATGCAATATGAGAAAAAACTGGTGGAAGGCATGGTTAAAAACGGGTATACCGAAGAATATGCACGCAGGGTTTTTAAACAGCTTGAAGGCTTTGGAAGTTATGGTTTCCCAGAAAGCCATGCGGCCAGTTTCGCGCTTTTGGTCTATGTTTCCAGCTGGATTAAATGCTATTATCCTGAAATATTTGCCGCTGCACTTTTAAACAGCATGCCGATGGGATTTTATCAGCCAGCACAGATTGTCATCGATGCCAAAAAGCATGAAGTGCAAGTCAGGCCCGTAGATGTAAATCTTTCAGTTTGGGATAATATGCTCGAAGAAAAAGCTGGAAAGTACCACGCTGTTCGTCTTGGTTTCAGACAAGTCAAAGGGCTCCGTGAAGATGAAATCTGGACACTTTTATCCTGCCGAGACCAGTCTTATGAAAGTATTCATCAAATAAGGGATGCGGGCGTCTCTCAGGTTACACTTGAAAAACTGGCGGATGCGGACGCTTTCCGATCCATGGGCATGGACCGAAGAAAAGCGATGTGGGATGCCTCCGCGCTGGCTGACAGGCCTATGGGAATTTTCAGCGGGCAGCAGTCGCAGAGCCTGTTCGAACCTACGGTACAGCTGCCTAAGATGAGCGCATCCGAGCACGTGGTGCAGGATTATGCTTCAACCTCGCTTTCGTTAAAAGCGCATCCGGTCAGCTTTGTCAGAGAAAAACTCTCTGCTCAGCATGCAGTCGCTACCGGTAACCTGGCTAATTACCGGGATGGAATGATCCTATGTGTTGCAGGGCTTGTGCTTATCAGACAAAGGCCCGGCACAGCGGGCGGGGTCTGTTTTATTACCATTGAAGATGAAACAGGTTTTGCCAATCTGGTGGTTTTTCAGAATCTTTTTGAAACTTACCGAAAGGAAATACTGAGGGCAAGACTTCTTATGGTGGAAGGTAAACTGCAAAGGGAGGGTGAAGTAACGCATGTGATCGTCAGGAGTTGTTTTGATATGTCACATCTTCTTAGAGAAATGAACCAGACCAACATAGATCCACCAGTACAGACACTTTCACGAGCGGATGAAAAAGACGAGTATGCTTCCCAGGCTGTCAACCGGAAAACACAGGTACGAAAGCCGGTACAAACCGAGATTTTCCCTTCTGGCCGAAACTTCAAATAAATGAAAAATTAAATGCTGACGCTTGAACTTAGAATAAACAATCCATTATGTCGGTGCCCTACAACCCATTTGAGCCTTTAAATCTTCCGCTGTTTAAAGATTTAATACGGAATAAAACCTGCTATCTGGTGGTTCAGCGCTTACAATGGCCAGGCATTGCTGAAAAGAAGGGATTTATTGCTACGCCTTATCAGCAGCAAAAACCAGCCAAAGAGCATGCACAAACACTATCAGTAAGCGAAGGCCGTTTGATCAATTTACAATCTGAGATGGAGAAGATTTTAGGCCTGATTGATAGTACGAAATATCTTCTATATTTAAATACATTCACAGATCCGGACTGGGAAGATAAAGTATTAAAATATTATCAGAAAAATATCCTTTCGAACCTGAATCTAAATGAGACGACTAAGGCTTTGAAAGAATTAGGTATTGAATACAGTTTTAGATTCGGAAAATTAATGGTAACAATACAGACTGAGGAATCAATCAAAGAATTTTTTCTTTTTGAGCTCATCAAGTAAAATCATCTTTGAATATTAACTTATTCAAACTTTACATTATCGAACCCTACTTTCTGAAAGGTCTTGGCTATTAACATCTTGCATGCATCATTTTACAAAACTGAAATCTGTGAAAGAAATTTAATTACAGATAAATGCCTAATTACAGCGTTAATAGCACTACTTAACGATCATCAAACAATGAATGACAGTGGTTTTGAATCATTTAGTATCTGCCAATAAATAATAAGGGAAAAAGAATTAAAATGTTTTAGAAAAGACCCTTAATTGTAAATGCAACCAAAATTTGCATGCAGAAATCTTTCTAAATAGTGTTTTTCTTTGCTTAAAAAGGGCAGAGCCATGATTATCAATTAATCATCTGTGTGTCATAAAACAATGCCAAGCTCCACTACATATTAATGCTGGCCTGACAATTATCAAACGATCATCTTACCCCGCTAACTTTCATCAACGGGGTAAGATGCAGTCTGTAGACGTGTTAATCAAATGCTTTTCATGATGGCAAGCTCGCGGCCTTCCTTCCATCTTCCCCGGGTAAATCAGGGAATTTTTACAGGGATATTTCCTTTGCTTACAGAAATTTCGAACAATGGTATAACTGAGCTCCACGTGACTGCATCATACACATCCATATCCATGGGTCTGCCATTATTCACTACGCAATATCTGAGTGTTTTCAGTTTATGATTAGCTTATATATTCTATTTCTTGAAGTTTCCGGGCAGCATACTTTTTATACCAGCCAATTTCACAAGTAGCAATATAATCTTTTAGAGCAGTTATATTTTCTTCTTTGTTTTCCGTACTCATTAGGCTCACCTTCATTAATCGTTGATTCCACTTTTTGTGTTCCTGGCTAATTATTTTTATCCTCTCCAATGGGTCAACAACAGAAACTGGTGGAAACTCCATCTCCTGGATTACATTATCAATTATTGGAGTGTATTTTTCATTGAAAGGCCTGCCAGCGTCATTTAGTAAGTCCATATACGCAGACAAAGTACTTAGCTTATCACTAAATGTAGATTCTGTACAAGTCAGGTTATTTATAGCGATATCGGCCCACTGCATCGAAGGGCTGAATTGTTTTAATGAACGATAGCACACAATTAAAATATATGTGATATTAAAATATAAGAATGGGTAATCAGCAGGGCCAAGAATCTCTAATACTTTTTCATAATGTATGATGGCTAGATCATATTTTTCAGCTTCCCAATAGATAAATCCTATTTCATTATTGGATCGGACAAATAGTATGTCCGGATCAAAGAAATCTTTTACCTGATTTATATAATCATCCAATAGTTCTAATTTTTCAGCATAGTTTTCTCTGGGAATGTCGCGAACAAGTTTTAAAAATATTTCTTTTGGTAAAAAACTCTTTTGTAGTTCTTCTAATTTCATATTTAATGTCTGGCAGATGTTTAGTTCGGGACGGCCGAAATGTGATTACATTCTTTCCTTTCTCGTTTAGATATAAGTAAGTATTTCTTAATTATTTTGTTTAACTCAGATTAACCTATCATATTGAATATCTAACATTCGTTTATAATCGTTTAGAAACCCTTTTGTAACTTGATATTGAGGTTTATCTTCATAAGCCATTTCCCTTATCCCATTTTTGTCTAAATGGTAAATCTTAGCATTTGGGTATGCTAATAATATAGGTGAATGGGTGACAATTATTAGCTGAGAACGTTTTTTAAAGAGCTGATCAATGGCAACCAGGCCAGACATCTGCCGGTTGGGTGATAATGCCGCCTCAGGTTCATCAAAAATATAGAGCCTGTTACCTTTTAATTTTTGCGTTAAAACAGCAAGGAACGCCTCTCCGTGAGACTGTCCATGTAATGTTCTCCCGTAACCCCTGAGATAATCAGGATTATTCATTTCTTCCATGCAAGTCGCAATGTTATAAAAGCTTTCTGCCCGGAGAAAGAAATAATCTTTCGGCAATTTAAAGCTTCGAACCAACTTCAAATGCATAAATAGTGACGAGGCATTATCGTGCGTTATATGTTGAATACTTTTTGGCCCACCTTCGAGGCTAAAGGCTAATGTAATGGCTTCGATTAACGTGGATTTGCCGGTTCCATTTTCACCTACAAAAAAAGTCATATCCGGATGAAACTGCAAAGAGGAAAAGGTTCTGATAACCGGCAAGGAAAACGGATACATGTCTAAGGACGGAACTGCATCAGGTGGTAGTTGGATCTCTCTGAGATATGGTCTGCTTTCCATGCATTAGGTAAGATATGTAGAGGCCGAAGTAATGGCTTTTCCATGATTCAGGCAAATGGCAATATTGGTTTAATACTAAAAACCTCAAAGGTTAATTGTTGGTTAATCCACCCTTAACGTAGCCTTAACACTGGCTACCTACTTTTGCACCCAGTAACCCTCCCCCCTTCATCCATAGTAGCTGCGCAACTGTCTATGCTTGAAAAACCCTTAAAGAACTTTAAAAACTACTATTACTCATCTAACTCACCCAAAATGCAACGATTAATTACAGGACTCATCGTGACCCTTGCAATGCTGCTCTGCTCGCCAGACATTAACGCCCAGGGAAATGAAGCAACAATCATTGGAAAAGTATCAGAAGCAAGTGCAGGCCCGATACCGGGCGCGACCGTTTTGGTACGAAATGAATCTACCGGTTTTCAAGCCGGTACGGTTACCGATGTCAACGGTGACTACATTATCAAACAGCTTCCACTAGGCTCACCCTATTCGGTAACTGTTTCGTTTATTGGTTTTGGAGAACAAAAGAAAACAGGTTATGCCTTGAATCAGGGAGATCAGCTCAGACTGAATTTTGCAATGGAAAGCAGCGCAACTGAACTGCAGGCTGTTGACATCAAGGCAAACTCACTTAAAAACACAATCGTAACGCTGGGCGCATCAACGCAAATCACGGCGAAAGATTTAACCAAATTACCAGTAAACGGCCGGAATTTCACCTCGCTTATTGAACTTTCGCCATTGAGCAACGGTAACAGCCTTGGCGGGCAGCTGGGATCTTCTACCAACTACACCATTGATGGTATGAGCTCACGGAGCACAATTGCCGGTGGCGAAACCGGAGGTGCCTACGCAATTTCAATGGAGGCAATCCGCGAGTTCAAGGTAATAACCAACGAATACGACGTTACACTGGGTCGTGCGGGCGGTGGTACGATCAGCACGGTGACCAAATCGGGAACAAACAAATTGACCGGTAGCGTATTTAACTTTATGCGTGCGGACTGGCTTTCAAGTCCATATGATTTGAGAGGAAACAAAAGAACACAGGATTTCTCTACAAACCAGTTCGGTATGTCGCTGGGTGGAGCACTGAAAAAAGACAAAGCGCATTTCTTTGTAGCGTGGGATCACCAGGCTGATAAGCGTCCTCTTCTTATTGCAAACCTGCAATCAGACGCAGATGTTGCTGCTAACCGTGTTACACAGCAGACGCTGGATAACTTCCTGAATATTGCAAGAACCAAATATGGTGTGTCGGACAACCCGCAATTTGGTTCGTTTCCAAAGAAAAAAGGAACTGATGCTATTTTCGCAAGAATTGACTGGCAGCTGAACGCGAAAAACCTTTTGACGGTCCGCAATAACTTTATTAAAGAAATGGACAGACTCTCGGAAGGCGACAACACGGCCATTAATGCGTACGAATCTTATATCGACCGTAAGCGTTTCAATAACAGCATTATGGCGTCCCTTCGAACGATTATAAGTCCAAAAATTACGAACGAGTTGAAATTGCAGCATTTCTATCAGGATGAAGCGGTTATCCCTAGCTCGGAGTTGCCATCGGCCAGCATTCCACGCGCGATTGTTGAAAACGTAGCATCGACAGCGGGAACAAATAACTACAACACTTCAATCCAGATCGGTGGTCAGCGTTTTTCGCCTGAATGGTTTAAAGGGCAAACGTATCAGGCTGTCAACAACCTGTACTACAACACTGGAAAAATCAACTTTACTTTCGGTATTGACTTAATGTTTAACCGCATGAAGTCGGTTTACGGTAGTGAAATGAATGGACGTTTCTACTTCACAGGTTTGGATAACTTCAATAACCAGACTCCATACCGTTACGCAAGAGAGATCAACCTTCGTGCTGATCCAAGCTCGATCGTGAACTCTCTGGCAACTGGCCTTTACGCCCAAATGGATACCAAACTCGCACGCGGTCTTGAAATGATGGCGGGATTACGTCTGGATAATACGCAGTACCTGAATAAAGCGAATTTCAGCCAGGTAGTATATGACGAACTTAACCTTCGTACAGACAACAAAATTAACACAACGCAATTGCAGCCTCGTGTACAGTTTACCTGGGACGTAAATGAGCGCAGCAAAGATATCGTCCGTTTTGGTGCAGGTGTTTTTGGCTCACAGCTAAACCCGTACTCGATGATCAACAACATGTTGTTTGATGGTACGAAAGTTGCCTCGGTTGAATTGCAGGGCAGTCTGGTGCCAAAACCAAACTTCCCAGGCTACCGTGCAGATCCTTCGACGGCTCCCGGCGCTGATTTATTCAACATTCCTGGCGTAGAGCGTTTGGTGACAATCAACATGAACAATGTTGATGCCAAGATTCCTGTTCTTTACAAAACAAACCTTTCGTATAACCACTTTTTCAGCGACCGTCTGCGTGTAGGTGTGAGCGGTTATGCTTCATGGGCTCGTAACAATTATATGTATGTGGACCGCAATATGGTTGAAGATCCATTTTTCCGAATTGCAGCCGAAGCTAATCGTGGCGTTTTTGTACCTGCTTCAAGTATTAACGCGAGCAATGGCGCAACAAACTGGCTGAACGGACGTAAAACGAAAAATGTTGGCCGCGTTCTTGAACTGACCAGTGACGGAAAGAAAAATCAATATGCAGTCGTGATAGACGGAACATTCCGTTACTTCAAAGACGGACAAATTACTGCGTCTTACACATGGAACGATTCGAAAGACAATACTTCCTACAACGGAAACGTAGCCAACACTGCAACACTTGACTTGATGGTTGCTGACGATCCGCGTAATTTGAGCCAGATGGCTTATGCCAACAACCAATTCAAAAACAAGGTCGTTTTCTATGGTACTGCACCAAGCATTTATGGCGTGACGATTGGTCTTCGCTACTCAGGAATTGGTGGGACGCGCTATTCTATGGCAGTTAATGGTAATATAAACGGTGACTTTGTATCCTCAAATGACCTGGCTTATATTTATGATCCAAATAGTTCTTCTACACCTGATTATATCAAAAAAGGACTTCAGGCTATTTTGGACAATCCGGACGCTGAGCAAAGTATTAAGGATTATATCAACCGCGACAAAGGCAAAATGGCTGAGCGTAATGGTGGTATCAATGGTTTCTACGGCGTATTTGACCTTCGTCTTGCGAAACGTTTTAAATTGTTTGGCAATCATGGCCTGGAAGCTTCGGTAGATATTTTCAATGTTGCCAACCTTTTGAACAAAGATTGGGGCGTTGGTAAAAACCTTGGCAAACAAAATCTTTACTCGATCAAAAGCTTCGATAAGGCCACAAACCAATATGTGTACAACCTGAGCGCCGGAACAGGTGTATCCACCCTGAACGGTAACCCTTACCAGATTCAGCTTGGTTTGAGATACGGGTTTTAATTTAAAATAAGCTTTTTTTATTACATGTTGCCGGTCATTGTGGCCGGCAACATTTCTTTCTAATAACCAATCTGTAAAATGAAAAAGATATTTGCCTCAATAGGTCTTTTCGCCCTGTCCTTTTCTTCTTTTGCCCAGGATTCTCACGTAATCCTGATCAGTATTGACGGGTTAAGACCTGAATTTTACAAAGACGCAAACTGGTCGATGGTAAACCTGCGCCAGGGCATGCAGACAGGTGCTTATTCTGACGGCGTTACAGGCGTTTTTCCCACAGTTACCTACCCCTCGCACACAACCATCATTACAGGTGTAAAACCTATAAAACATGGTGTTTACTACAATACCCCATCTGAACCACTTGAAGTAACCGGGAAATGGATCTGGGATTACAGCACGATCAAAGTACCTACGATTTTTAGTGTTGCCAAAGAAAAAGGACTTAAAACAGCTTCGGTTTTCTGGCCGGTTTCTGTGGGTAGCCCCGCCACCTATAACATTCCAGAGTTCTGGTATCTGCCTGAAACAAAAGGCGGAAAACGCAGCATGGGCAAAGCGCTTTCCGAAAACTCATTTCCCAAAGGCCTTTACGAAGAAATTCAGAAAAATGCGACCGGCAAGCTTGAAGAAATTGATTTCGATGGCGATTATCTGAGCATTGACGACAATATGTCAAGGATCAGCAGCTATCTGATCCGCCAGTACAAACCTTCGTTTTTGGCTGTGCACCTGGTTGCGGTTGATCATTTCGAACATGAGCAGGGCCGCGACGGTGACAAAGTAAGGGCTGCGTTATCAAGTGTTGACCGCGGCATTAAGGCCATTATTGAGGCTACGGAAAAGGCCGGCATTAAAGACAAAACTACTTTTATCATTACCGGCGATCACGGATTTGTCAACATCCACACCGCGATTGCTCCCAACATTCTGCTGGCAAAAGCCGGACTTTATGATCCGAATAACAAGACAAACTGGAAAGCCTATTTCCACAGCTCAGGCGGCTCTGCATTTTTACATTTAAAAGATAAAAATGATACAAAAACGCTTGAAAAAGTAAAGCAGATCCTGGATCAGTTGCCTGTTAGCCAAAAAAGTCTTTTCGCAGTAAAAGATCGCGTTGCATTAGATCTTGTTGGTTCGGATCCAAACGCTTCACTGGCCATAGCCCCTGTGCAGGGCATTACGATTAGCGGCGCTGCCACCGGCGATTTCATGCGTGCAGCCAGCGGAGGCACCCACGGGTTTTTCCCGGATTTTAAAGAAATACAAACCGGATTCGTTGCTTTTGGAAAAGGTATCAAGCAAGGCGCAGTAGTTCCGGAAATGGGTTTGCAGGACATAGCGCCCCTAGTTGCAAAACTTCTAAAACTGGATTTGCCAACTGCCGATGGCACCTTGTATCCTGGATTGCTTCTCAAAGAATAGTGTAGGCTGCAAATGATTTCACCACGCGTTAAGCCATACCAGACCGGCGCGTGGTGATTGAAAATCTATTATAATAAACCAAAGTGAATTTAGGTAAAGACATTTTTTACTAACATCGCAACCGGAGCTGCGCGAAGGATCAGAACAAGCTTAATGTTTGGTGTCAATTAGCTCAATAAGTCATAATGACCCTAAAAGCCAAAGAACTGCGAGAATTTTTCAACTAAGAAATTGCTGTAACCAGGGATCGAAATAATGCCTGGCCTGTTGATATCGGTTATAGACAGCCCTGGTCCGGCAGAGTACTACCCACAGGTATGAAAGGCCTTTCCAAATCCATTATCTTAAATAAAATATTTCCTCGAAAAAGCGGCCACAGAATCTGGGCCAGACCAAATCATACAACTGTTTGTTTGAGAATATCACGCTACTTAATTGTTAAAAGAAGCGCGCTATGCCCGGTCAGCATGATTATTTGCCCAAAGCAAGCCGTTCACTTCGATAAATGTTAGCTTTTTGCTCAATTGTCAACCAGCAAAGTAGTTGTTTATGAAAAATCAAATGATATATTCAATCGCTACGAAAATTACAATCAATAGAGTCTGACAACGATTTTGCCGTCAGACTCTATAATCTTTCCTATATATCAAGGAAAATATGACCTTCGTATTCGGTGTAATCTCCTAAAAACATATCTCTTCCAAAAGCTTCATAATCAAAATATCTTTCCAACATCTGTGGCACTCCTTCCAAAAGGCCAATGTCTTCAATATACTGGTAAGCAAATTCGGTTTTCGGATCTTTCATTACTCCACCATAATATCCCTGATAGGCCTCATTAAAACCTTCAAGTGTTTCTTCCAGATCATTTCCATTGGCTGGCCAGGATATGATATTTGAGCAGTATAATTCAAAAGCCTCTGCGCTGTTTACATCCATCTCCGAAACAGCTTGAAAATATCTGAAAGTATCTTCGTGCAGACTGCATTCTGAAATCAAAAAGCCTGGAATACATTCCCAATCCTGAAACATTAGCTCCGGACGGCAGCCGTCGCTGAGAAATTCATTTCTATGGTAATCATAGCAGTCTTTGTAGAATTGTTCTGCATCAGCATAATCTGACAGATCAAACCATTGTCCGAAAAGCGATCCTGAATTGTACATTCCATAGGTACCTACATAAATTTTTGGATTGTTTGCTTGATTTTTCATGAGTGAAAACATTTGAATTAGCTAAGCCCGGCTGGGCCGCCCCGGCTTTGTGCCAAAGGGCAATCGCATGTCCCACTCGAATTAAAAATGACGGGGTTTACCCCCTAGGATTCAGGCCCAGACGGCGGTTTAAGGAGCGACCGCAGGCCGCGGTAAATAGCCGGATGACGAAGTGAAGGCTTGAAACCGTCATTTTTCACTTCGTAACTTTGGTTTGCACTAACTGGTAAACGTGCGGCTGGATTGTCTTACGGAAATCTATTTATTATTTGCCAGTTAAAAACTTCACGAACTACTTACTAGTTTTTTCCAATTTCTAGCCAGATCGGAAAAGTATAAATTAAATATTCGTCTTTTTGAGACGGATTTTGGAATTGTCCAGGTTGACGTATGCAGGTTCATTAATAAATTATCTTTTACTAGCCAGCAAAAATTGACACGATTCAGTTTACAGTCTCCACCTTGATAATATTTTTTCATAAAAATAGTAGCCATGTCTGTTAGAATATTGAAATTTTCAGGATTCTTGCTTCATTCATCATAATATAATTCCAAAGCCTTTGACATGTCATTAAATGTGAAATAAACAGTCACCACCCCCAAAACACATTTGTATTTTCAGGATACAGAAGCCATCCTTGATTAAATCTGTACCCTTGCAGCTCGTATGTTGCCTTGATAAAAAAAGCAAAGCCAATATCAATTAGCACTTCTGAGGCTTTGCTTGTGCTCCCTTCTTGCTTTGTATATTGATAAGTTTTGCCTGCAAGCATCCTATCCTCTGGCCTTCTCACTAATACGTATATTCTAAGAAAGTCCTGTTAGCCATTCTTTGTAATTCTGTTTTATAGGATCAGAAATAAGTTCTTGACAATAACGATTCGAAGCATAAAGGGAGCCAGACATTTGATTCCGGTCTAAATAACTGTTGCGTTAACAGCCTGGATTCAGGAAATTTGCGGGTAACAGGTAGTATCCTGTTTATTCATCTTGTTATCACAAGTTTGTTTACCTCAGCACTGCCGTCGTCATAGAAGATTGTTAGCACATAAAGACCTGATGCAATCGACTTTACAGAAATCCCCTCATTGGGTATATTCGATGTTTGCAGCAACATATTTCCTGATTTGTCGGTTATTGTCACTGAGATGGCTCTATCCCGCAATGCTGGACTGAAAAGGATGCGATCTGAAACCGGGTTTGGGTATACAAAAAAGCTCTTTTCAAAGATCAGGCGGCGTAGTTGTGAATAGGCAAATGATCCATCGCCGTCGACCAATTTAAGCCGGTAGAGATTTTCGCCAGCTTGTGGAAATATATCTAAAAAACGATAAATGCTATTCGAACCCGAAGCTCCGCCTGCCATTACTTTGCCTAGTACTTTCCAGTCTGTGCCCGACGTACTTCTTTCAATCTGAAAGTATGCACTGCCGTTTTCAGAAGTGGTAGACCAGTTTAGCTGCGCGGCCTGCCCTTCTTTAATCGCGGTGAAATTTGCAAGAACGGCCGGCAGCGGAACTGCATCCTGAAATTTGACCAGTGGATCTCCCAGGATCACCTCACTTTCCGCGTACCCGGCCGCATAGCGGTATGCATCACTTACGGTATGCCCGGCGGCCATCAGTGGGAATGCGCCATTGGTTCTGTATTCGTATTCCAATCCGCTATCATCATCTGATGTAAACAGAAAAAGGAAATCAGAGTATGCGTGCACATTCATCACATTTCCTTTACCCAGGTATTCTCCTCCCAAATAACTGTAAGCCTTGTAATTACCAATATTGCATGAACTCAGACTGATCAGCTGCGTATTTAATTTTGTCAGGTTGTTGATATCCTGTTTGTATACACCAAAAGACTGATAATCAGGAGCTCCGTGCAAATTCAAACTCAAGATTTCATAGGAATTATTTTCCAGTTTATTTAGAAAATCTCCTTTCCAGACAGGATCTTCACCCGAATAATCCCTATCCTTGGGGCGTCCAAAACTTAAAGTTTCGACCGATTGCCAACGGCCATTTGCCTCTGCCATCGCTACTGCATTTTGTTCATTGGCAAACCCGTCAGATAATAAAACAGACTTATTAAATGTGACTTCTTTACGCCGGTAACGATGCAGTTTTTCAAAATAATTCACAAGATATTCTGCCTTGGTTTCCGGTGTAAGATTAGATGCCGGTATGACCATCCCGACCGACATCAGCGAATTGCGCTGCTGAAAAACAGCATCCCTTACCTCCTCAGGTGCATCAAAACAAGTATTTTGATACTTCCAGCTTTGAAGGTAATAGTATGCCGGATCATATGTGTAATGTTGATAAAGTGGGTGGGTATACTGCTGAAAAGTGATGGTTCCAGAAGAATTGGCCACATTACCTAGATCATCAAGAAGATATCGGAAGGAGTATGTAGAAGCATTATCCCCGATAAAAAACAGGTACGAAATGTTATCTGTCAAAAAGTGTTGCCTAATGTACTCATAAAGTCCAATCTTGTCGGTGCTGTTGTTATCAATATAATACTTCTGAACGATCAAATTTGCCGTTGCGCTTTGCACGTCTGAAATATACTGGTCAAGTTTATTTTGAACCGAGGCAGTACTTTCCCATTCGCGGTTAATTACCAACAGCATTTTCTTTTGAGAAAAGCCAGCCGGGTGGGTGCTGAAAGTGATAATCGGAAGTTCGGTTCCCGTGCATGGCATTCCTTCCAGGCCAAAGATAAAGGTCCGCAAGCGGTAAGATTTGCCTGGAAGCATGCCACCCATTACAAAATCAACTGTCCTGGCTGTTTTATTCACTGCCTTGGATGAAAGCCATGAGTCGGCAAATGATTGGGCATTACAATTTTCTCCACAATCCGGTGACAGGTTAAAGTCGATGGTAGACACATTGTTTATATCCAAATCGAGGCCAAAATTCAGGTGTATATTAATCATACTTTCCGGCCGGACACTATATGGTGTCACGGTTTGTACTATATTGAAATCGGCAGTTCTGGCGTTTGCCGGGCGATCCTTGATTTTGATCAGCCTATACGCATTTGTCAAAGGGTCAATAGCCAGCTGTGCCGATCTTTGAGCAAAACTAATCGATACATTGTGGAAAAGCACGGCTATGAAAGTGAAGTATAAGTGATTTTTCATATCGTTTGTGGCTAGGCTGCGTACAAGTCACTATCTGGTCATTACTTACCAAAATACCAGACACAATTTAAGATAAAAAGTTGGAAGAATATTAACTAATGATGATTTTTTATAACTATATATTCTATTAACTTACTTTGTATATAAAACGAATGAACAATAAAGCTTAAATTTTACTTCAATAGAATTTACCAAAGCTGCAAGCCTTCTAGCAAGTCACACTAAAAAACACCAAATAAATGCATGAAAATGGACATCTATTACGGTAAATAAAATTTAAGTGAAAAATCAGGACGCTTCTGCTCTAAAAACCCAAGAGACGTTGTACTTGTCTGTGAGTTGGCCATAGACCCCAAAGGGAACTTCTCTTAATTCCATAAAGGTTTGTTCATTTTTATCCGCTCCATCCGCAAGACTATCAAATATTGGTTTAAGTTCTTTGTAGGAACTGCCGGTAAGGTATATAGCTGTAGTATTACCTTGCTGCGGCTCAAAAACAGGCGAAGCCATCCAATCAGCAGCAGAGATATCAAAGGTATCCCCCTTCAATTGTGCATAAATAATTCTTTCGTGTTTCTGCTCAGGAAATTGATCTTTGATAGGCGTATCACCTGTCTTGGAAAGTGTCAATGCTCCACCTAAACACTGATGGTAGAAACTCATTGCTTCGGCGCAGTTACCATCAAACAAAAGAAAGGGGCTAGTTCGCAACATAACAGATCAGATTTTTGTTTGTGAAGTTTTAACAAAATATGCAAACTAATGAATGTATCATAAAACACTCTGTTTAAAGCAATCTTGGGCTATAAATAAACGCAAATCTCAGATAAATTCATTATTCTAATGAAATTCCACTAGGATGACCCTACTTCTGCCAGTGGACGGCACCTGACCATACAAAGCTTGAACAGCAGATCATTACCTGTCAGTTTAAACGGTACTTTCACTGCATTGTCGATCATGATTTGAAGTGAGCTGCATGGGCTTTCTGTTTTATTCTCCATTGAAACAATGTTCATTGCTTTGTTTCAACGGTCAGAAAAAACACTTAACCTGTTGTTGCAAGTCTTATCTACGAATTTGACCAGGTGGATGCCATACAACGGGCATGCTGCAAATGATACTTATGGGGCTAATCATTTGTAATCATTTAGCTAATAAGCAGTAGACACTAACCAGCGATAGACAGAATAAAGGCAAGTTACGCAAAAGAAGAATTGCTCAAACCAAAAATTTACATGCCGATTATATCTCGCAAGTAAGCAGGGGCGTATACGCCCGATGCTTAAAAAGGATATTAAAACCGAAATTTCAATTATTATTCTGAATCACGGTATAAATTTTGAGCAATATTCTAAAAACAACAGACAATTGCCGACTTGAAAAGATAATGGGTTGAATCGCTGACTGAACTTTTTACCATATGGTAAATGAAAAATCCGCAACAATTTCGAAATTTAATTTATGGAAGAGCTCATCAATTACATATTACAGTTTGGGAATCTGAACAGGCAGCAAACAGATTTCATTATGAGTAAAGTAAAAATGCTGGAACTTCATAAGGAAGAATATTTTTCTGAGGCCGGAAAGGTCCCAAGGTACGTTGGATTTTTAACTGAGGGTGTCGTCCGCTTTTGTTATTACAACAATAAAGGAGAAGAGATCACGCATCATTTCGTTGACGAAAACAACTTTGTTTCGGACCAGCAAAAATTTGAGGCACAAATGGTAACTTCCGAGTATATACAGGCAGTCACCAATTGCAAAATGCTTGTTTTTTCAAAAAAAGATTGGGACCAGATCGGAAATACAATCGTTGGCTGGGAGGCGATTGCAAATCTGATCCTAAAAAATTGTTTGCTAAAAACGATCGGAAGAAGGAGTCCGTTGGTTTCAGAAGATGCCACCACCCGTTATTTATCTTTCATAGAACAATTCCCCGGTCTTCTCAATCGCATTCCGCTTTCTCATATTGCTTCTTACCTGGGAATTACACAACAATCACTAAGCAGAATAAGAAGAAACATCCGTTAAAGTCACTTTTTACCATTTGGTAAAAGGTGGGCCCTTTTTGATGCCGACCTTTGCATCATAAACTTAATCAATAAAATAATGAGCAAAAAAGTCGTATTAATAACAGGAACAAATAGCGGTTTTGGATGGCTTACAGCAAATAGTGTTGCAGCTTTGGGGCACAAAGTCTATGCAACCATGAGAGATACCGAAGGAAAAAACGCTGATAAAGCCAAAGCCCTGGCACAAATAGAAAACGTGACTGTTCTGGATGTATCGCTTACAGACGAAGCGAGTGTAAATAATGCCATTGATTCTATTATTGCAGCGGAAGGCGCGATTGACGTGCTTGTCAACAATGCAGGTGCCGCAATGTTCGGTGTGGCTGAGAGCTCTACTACTGCTGATGTACAGCGAATGTTCGATATCAATGTTTTCGCCCCTTGGAGACTGATTAAGTTAGTCTTACCAGCCATGCGCAAGCAGTCAGATGGTTTGATCATCAATGTTTCAAGTGGATTTGGAACAGTCTCATTTCCATTTTCTACGGTATATAGTGCTTCTAAATTTGGTTTGGAAGGATTAAGCGAAGGGCTGCATTACGAACTAAGACCTCTGGGAGTGGATGTAGCAATTATTCAACCCGGCACTTTTCCAACCGAAATTTCCCAGAAAATACAGTCTGGCTCAGACACATCTGTCGTCGACGATTACAAAGCGATATTGGACTATCCGAATAAAATGTTAGCTGCCATCAGTCAGATTTTTGAAACTGTCAAACCCGATCCGCAGGATGTGGCAGATGCAGTGGTACAGCTGATCAATTTGCCAAAAGGGCAAAGGCCGTTAAGAACAGTTGTTGACCCCTCCACAGGAGCATTTATTAAAAGAGCCAACGACGCTGTCAATGTTGAGTATTCAAATGCTTTGACAGCATTTGGAATGGAGGGACTTTTGGCATAAAATGTTACATCTTATGCAATATAAATGGCAGGCACTTTAAGATTCTTTAAGATCAGCCCTGAATAATTTATCCTCCGGGCTGATCTTATTTGTAGCTATAATTACATACATAATATGCCAGGCTGGTCTACCGCCTTATCCAGTATGGTTTTTTGAGAGTAATATCTCAGCACTACATAGTACAATACGTCTAGCATTATTTTGAATTTCATTGAACGACTATCGTAATTAATCCCTTTCGTTTTTTGAGACTATCGTTTACAAGTGACAGCCTGTCACTTAAAGCTGGTGTTAAACATTTTCATTATAAAAATTCTAATCTGAAATGTAGTATTCCGGACAACCGAACTTGTATTCGTTTTTTGAGACTATTGTAAAAGTGACAGCGTGTCACTTTTATCGTTTTTTGAGACAAGGTGGCATATAAGTTTATTGGTTAACATACTGAGTCTCGCCCCAAAACTGCTGTAAGTAGTTCCCCGAAAATAAGTTAATATACTTTTATGTTCAATAAGATCTTTTGTATTTCTATTTTTTCAAAACATGCTGAACGTAAGGGCTAGCTTTTCTCTATGAGAATTAAAGTCATATCAGTGGAAATTTTTACGGTTCATTTTGATCTTATCTTACCGGAAAAACGAGTGATGAGATTAGTTCATA